>NZ_JARBFX010000009.1 GCF_028863665.1 Aquabacter sediminis | reverse complement strand
GCCGGGCGCAAGGTGCGGCGGCGGGCGCGGGCGGCCCGGGCACGGCCGACCACGGCGAGGAACAGGCCCAGCGTCAGCAACCCCGCCGCCACCGCCGCCACCAGGCGGGAATGGGTCTCGATATAAGCCAGCGCGGGCACCACGATGGCCGCCACCAGGTCCGTGCCCGCTGGCGCGGGGGCGCCTTCGGGCGGGGCCTCGGGCGCCTCTTCCACCACCGCCACGGCCTGGTCGGCGGCGGAGGCCGGCTCGGGGGCGGCACCGGCGATGGTGAAGGTCTCGGCCGGCAGCACGGCCTTTTCGGCGCGGCTGGTGGCGGTGTTCCACCAGTCCACCTCCACCGCCGGCAAGGTGAAGGTGCCCGGCCGGGTGGGCACCACGGAGACCACCTGCGTCACCTGCGCCGCCGTCTCGCCCTTCACCTGCACGGTTTCCGGGCGGCTCTCATCCTCGTATTGCCGCAGGCCCTCCACCGCCAGGGGGGTGAGCGGGGGCAGCTGGTTGGGCGTGGCGCCCACCGCGACGAGGCGGATGGTGCGGGTGAGCGTGTCGCCCACCTGCGCCTTGGCCGGCGGGCTCGACCACTGGGCCGTCAGCGTCACCGCCTTGGCGGGCAGGAACCAGCCGGTGGCGGCGCTGGGGCGGGGCTTGACCTCCACGTCCACCGGATCGGTGTGCAGGTTGATCTCCCGGCCCGGCGCCCCGGCATCGAGCCAGGCCTGGGGGCTCGGCGGACGGCCGAGCAGGCGCGCCATCTCCGCGTCGAGGCTGGCGCCCGAGGAGCCGGGCACCACGGCCTTCAGCGTCACGGACTGGATGTGGATGGTGCCGCTCTTCTGCGGCGTCATCACATAATCCTGCTGATAGACCCGGTAGCGCTTCTTGCCGATGGTGCGCACATAGGATTGCTGCTCGCCCCGCGGCGCGATGCTGGCACCTTCCGCCTCCGGCCGGGTCAGGGCGCCGGAGCGCATGCCGACGGAGTCATAGATGCGCACGGTGAGGGGGATCTCGCCCTGCACATAGGCGTCCCCCTTGCCCACCTCCATTTGAACGAACAGGGGGCGATCCTCGTTCACGTCCACGGCCGGGGCACGGGCGACGTCGAGCCGCACCGGCTGGGTGGTCAGGCCCGCGACGCTCAAGGGCGGGATGGTGAGCGCGCCCGTGCGCTTGGGCGCGAGCAGCATCATCCACTCATTCACCTGGGTGCGCTTGCCGTCCACGGTGACGGTGCGGCTGCCGCGCCGCCGGTCGAGGATCTCGAAATCCTTGGAAAGGGCGGAGAGGTCCGGCGGCGTGGTGCTGTCGCCGCCGGACAGGGAGAGCACGAGCGTCACCGTCTCGCCCATGGCGAGGGACGTGCGGTCGGTGGAGGCGGTCAGCGTGGCGGCGAACGCCGGCAGCGCCGTCCCCAGGAGACCCGCCAGCAGAGCCAGCGCCAGGAGCGCGCGACGAACGCCGGTAGGGACGAAGGCGGCGCGCCTCATGGCCCCTTCTCCTCATAAGCGGGCACGGGCGTGCCGGAATAATAGGAGCGGATGCGGGCGCGCAGCAGGCCCACCGGATCATCCGGCACGCTGCGCAGCGCCTGCTCGCGGTTCTGGTCCTGCTCCGTGATGGGCCGGGGCACCAGCACCATCTTGGGGTCCTTCGGCGGCTCCTTGGGCGGCTCGCCCGGCTGTACCTGCACCGGCTGGGCCGGCTGGGCCTGGCCCGGCTGCGGCTGCGCCGGCTGGGGCTGCGCCGGTTGCTGTTGCGGCTGCGCCGGTTGCTGTTGGGGCTGCGCCGGCTTGGGCTGGCCTTGCGACGAGGGCTGGGGCGCAGGCTGGGGCTGCGGGCCGCCCTGGGGCGGCTCGGGCTTCTGGTTGGGCGGCGGCGGGGGCGCGAAGGGGTCGGGCTGATCCTGACCGGGCTTGTCCTGCCCCGGCTGATCCTGACCGGGCTTATCCGGCGGCGGGGCCTTGTCCTCGCCGGGCTTCTTCGGATCGGGCTTGTCACCGGGCTTTGTGGGGTCGGGCTTTGTGGGGTCGGGCTTGGAGGGGTCGGGCTTGTCCTGACCCTTATCCTGCCCCTTGTCCTTCTCCGGGCCCTGGCCCTGCTCCGGCTTCTTCTGGTCCTTCTGGTCCTTGCCCTGGTCCTTGTTGGGTCCCTTGTTCTGGCCCTTATCGGGACCGGGCTGCTCGGGCTGGGGCTTGTCGCCGGGGTCCTTCTGGGGCTCGGGACCCTTGTCCTGCCCCTTGTCCTGCCCAGACTCCGGCTTCTTCTGGTCCTTGCCGTCGGAAGGCTTCTGGTTGGCCTGCGACTGGCCGCCGCCGCCCTGCTTCTGCTGGTCCTTCTGGTTTTGCTGGTTCTGCTGGTTCTGCTTGTTCTGCTCGTCCTGCTGCTGCTTGCGCAGCTCCAGCACCTTCTTGACGATGTCGAGATTGTGCTGGGCGTCCGCATCCTGGGGGTCGCGGGCGAGGGCTGCCTCATAGGCGGAGACCGCCTCTTCCAGCTTGCCGGCCTTGGCCAGCGCATTGCCGCGATTATAGTCCGCCCCCGGCATGGCGCCGAAGGTGGAGGCGGCGGCATCGTAATTGCCGCCCTCATAGAGGGCGCTGCCCTTCCAGCCGGGATCGGCGAAAGTGCGGGCGGCGGTGTCGTAATCCTTGCGGGAGAAGGCGCTGGCGCCCTGCTGGTCCGGGGTCTGCCAGAGGTTGCGCCAGGTGGTGTCCGCCCGCTGCAAGGCGGCGGCATCCGGCGCCTCCAGCGCCTGGGCGCGGGCTTCCCCGGACAAAGCGCCCAAAAGGAAGGCGAGCGGCAGCGCCGCGAGCCAGCCACGCCGGAACGCCAGCGCCGCAAGGGGCGCCGCCAGAAGCAGAAGCCAGGGGCCCATGTCCACCCATTGGTCGGCCTTCAGCCCGCTTTCCTGAAGCGGCGTGCGCGCCTCCGCCACGGGAGAGCGTGCCGCAAGGGAACGGGCCAGCACCGCATCGAGATCACGCCCATCGGGCGAAACAGCGGCAAAGCGGCCCCGGCCGTCGCCGGCAAGCGCACGGAGCGCCTCCTGCGTCGCGCCATCGGCGCCGGGCGCGCGCACGTCGAGCACGCTCACCGTATAGCCGGCTGCCGCGGCGGCAGAGACGGCGGCCCGCGTCAAAGGCGGGTTCTGCCCCGGCCCGTCCGCCACCAGAACGATGCGGCCCGCGGGGGCGCCGGTATTCTTCAGGAGCTTCACCGCCTCGGCAATGCCGAGGTCCGGCCGGTCGCCGGGCACGGGCATGAGGTCGGTGGCCAGCTCCGGCAGCATCTGCCCGACCACGCGGGCATCCTCGGTCAAAGGCGCGGCCACGAAGGGCGCCTCCGCATAGATGACGAGGCCCACCTGTCCGCCCTTCATGCGGCCGAGCATGTCCTCCACCTTGTGGCGGGCGGCCACCAGGCGCGAGGGCTTGCGGTCGGTGCCGTCCATGGAGCGGGAGAGCGAGAGCACCACCACCACCGGGTCCAGCCGGTCGAGGGTGGGGGTGGGCACCTTCTCCCAGGCGGGTCCCGCCAGCGCCACCACGGCCAGCGCCCAGGCCAGCAGCAGCGCCGGCACCGGCCAGCGCCGCATGCCCGCCCGCTCGCGCACGGCCAGATGCCGCAGCAGATGGGCATCCACCAGCCCCGCCCAGTCGTCGCGTCCCTGTCCAAGCCGGCGCCACACCAAGAGCGCCAGCAGCAATGCGGGAATGAGGGCGTAGAGCCAGTCGGGCCGCAGGAAATGGAAGCCGGCCGGGATCATCCGCGCGCCTCCCCTGCGGACACAGGCGCGGCCGCCACCGGCACCGCGCGCCGCCGCCGCGCCGGCAGGACGCCCAAGAGCGCGCCGAAAAAGGACAGGCCGAGCGCCACCGCCAGCGGCCAATGGAACAGCGACACGGTGGGGCTGAGATAAAGCGGCTCGCCCGCCACCGGCTCCATGCGGTCAATGTCCGCATAGATGGCGGCAAGGCCCGCCGTGTCGCGGGCGCGGAAATAGCGCCCACCGGTCATGTCGGCGATCTTCTGGAGCGCGTCCTCGTCCAGATCCATGGACGGGTTGACCACCCGCGAGCCCAGGTTGAGGCGGTCGGCGCCCACCCCGATGGTGTAGATCTTCACATGCTCCTGCCGCGCCGCCTCGGCGGCGAGAATGGGGTCGAGCACGCCGGAATTGTTGGCGCCGTCCGTGAGCAGGATCATGACGCGCTGGTCATCGGGCCGGCTGCGCAAGGTCTTCACGGCCAGCGCGATGGCATCCCCGATGGCGGTTTCCTGGCCGGTCAGGCCGATGCGGGACTGGTCCAGCAACTGGCGCACCACCTCCCGGTCGAAGGTGAGCGGCGTCTGCACATAGGCGCGGGACGAGAACAGGATCAGCCCCACCCGGTCCCCCTTGCGGCGGGCGATGAAGTCGTCGGCCACCGCTTTCACCACGGTGAGGCGGTCCGTGGGGCGCCCATCCTTGGTCAGGTCCTGCCGCGCCATGGAGCCGGAAAGGTCCACCGCCAGCATCAGGTCGCGCCCGTCCACCGGCAGGGGCACGGGCGTGCCCACGATCACCGGCCGGGCGGCGGCCGCCACCAGAAGCCCATAGATGAGGCTCATGAGCACGAGGCGCACCAGCTTGCGCCGCCGCGCGCCCTCCCCCACCAGGCCCGCCGCGCGCATCTGGGCGAAGAAGGGCACACGCAGAGCGCCGGAGCGCGACACCTTGGCCGCCGGCACCAGGAAGCGCACCAGCACGGGCACCAGGAGAAGGAGGAAGGCGAAGGGCCATTGGAAGGTCATTTGGCGTTGACCTTGATCCAATGGCACAAGGCCGCCACCAGGGCCGCGCGGGGCACGCCGTCGCCGCCCGGCGCGTGCGGCGGCACATAGGGGGCGAGCGCCACGAAGCGCGCCACCTCCCCCCCCATGCCGCCCTTGCCGGTGGCGAGCACCTCTTCCCAGGCCGGCCCCGTAAAGGTCACCGCCGCCTCGTCCCGCCCGCGCGAGACCACGACGCGGCGCAACAGGATCGCGCTCGCCGCCGCCACGGACCTGGCATCGGGATGTGCTTTCAGATCGGCCGCGATGGCCTTGACCTGCTGGCGCACCTTGTAGGACAGGGTCTGCCGGCGCCGCCATTCCAGATAGAGCGCGATCAGCAGCACCACAACCAGGGCGCCGGCCAGCATCCACCAGCCCGGCGCCAGCGGCCAGAAGGGCACCTCGCCCGGCAGATGCAGGCCGCGCAGCTGGGCGAGCAATTCCTGCCCCGGCGGGTCCAGCGGCGAAGGCGGCAGGGAATAAGGCTGCTGCGGGTTCATCGCGGCCCCTTCCGTCCCGGCTGGAGGCGCGCGGGGGAAAGCAGGTCGGCGGGGTCATCCCCCGTGCGCAGCACCTTGAAGGCAAGGCCCCGCTTGCGGGAGAAGGCCTCGATGCGCGCGCGCCGCTCCGCGAACAGGCGCACATAGGCGGCGGGCGCCGCCCGCCCCTCCAGGTCGAGGATGGCCACGGTCTTGCCGTCGCTCAGGCGATAGGCGCCGGGTGGCGGGGCGGCCTCCTCCAGGGCATCCTGCACGAACAGGTTCGCCACCTCGCAATGGGTGGCAAGCCGCCCCAGCTCCTGCTCCGCAAGGGCATCGAAATCGGAGAAATCGCTGGCGACGAACACCAAGGTGCCCGGCCGGCTGGCATGGCGGGCGCGCGCCAGCGCATCGGCCAAGGGGGGACCGTTGCGCACATGGGTGGGGGAGAGCGCATGGCGGGTGCCTTCGGCCATGGCCTTCATGAGGCCGAGCACCTCGCTGCGGCTGCTGCGGGGCGCGAAGGCGGAGAGGCCATCGGGGGTCAGCACCAGCCCGCCCACCCGGTCGCCGCCCTCCAGCGCCACCCAGGACACGAAGGCACAGGCCCGTGCCGCCAGCACCGACTTGAAGCACACCCGCGTGCCGAACAGCATGGAGGGGCGCAGATCCAGCACCACCAGGACCGGGCGCTCCCGCTCCTCCTGGAACAGCTTGGTGTGCGCCTTGCCGGTGCGCGCCGTGACCCGCCAGTCGATGGTGCGCACGTCATCGCCCGGCTGGTAGGTGCGCACCTCGTCGAATTCCATGCCCCGGCCGCGGAAGGACGATTTGTGACCGCCGAAGCGCAGGGTGCGCACCTTGTCCGCGCCCCCATAGCCATGGGCGCGCCCCTTCGGCCGCGCCGCGATCAGCTCGTTGAGGTCGGCAACGATGCCGGTCAGATCGTCCCTGTCGGCGGCCATCAGCGCGGGTCGCTCAGCTCACCGGCACGCGGGCGAGCAAGGCATCGATGAAATCATCGGAGGAGAAGCCATCCGCCTGGGCCTCGAAGGTCAGGAGCACGCGGTGGCGCAGCACGGGCTTGGCGATGGCCTGCACATCCTGCGGCAGCACATGGTCGCGGCCCCGCAGCCAGGCATGGGCGCGGGCGCACCGGTCGAGCGCGATGGTGCCGCGCGGGCTGGCGCCGAAGGAGACCGCCCCCTTGAGATCTGCCCCGTAAAGCTCGGGCGCGCGGGTGGCGGCCACGATCTGCAACAGATACGTCTCCACCGCCTCCGACATGTGCACCGCCTGGACCGCGCGGCGGGCGGCGAACACCACCGCCTGGGGCACCCGCTCGCCGAACGCCAGCTCCTCGCCCCGCGCCTCGCCCCGCACGATGCGCAGGATCTGCCGCTCGGCCGCCACGTCGGGATAGCCGATGCGCACATGCAGCAGGAACCGGTCGAGCTGCGCCTCCGGCAAGGGATAGGTGCCTTCCTGCTCGATGGGATTTTGCGTCGCCATGACCAGGAACAGCTTGGGCAGGGCATAGGTGGTGCCGCCCACCGTCACCTGCCGCTCCGCCATCGCCTCCAGGAGCGCCGCCTGCACCTTGGCCGGGGCACGGTTGATCTCATCCGCCAGGATGAAATTGTGGAAGACGGGGCCGGCCTGGAAGCGGAAGGTGCCGTCCTCGGGCCGGTAGATGTCGGTGCCGGTGAGGTCGGAGGGCAGGAGGTCCGGGGTGAACTGGATCCGCTGGTCGTCGCACTGGATCGCCCGGGCCAGCGCCTTCACCGCCTTGGTCTTGGCAAGGCCTGGCGCGCCCTCCACCAGCAGATGCCCGTCCGCCAGCACCGCCACCAGCAAGAGGTCCACGAAGGCCGGCTGGCCCACGATGGCGGCGTTCATATAGGCCGCCAGCCGGTCGAAGGTGCGCTTGGGCAGGTCGCTCGCCGCCAACGCGGCCATCGCCTGCGCCTCCCGGGCCGCAGCCTGGGCATGAGCGGCGGCTTGCGCGTGGGCTGACGCCTGGGCGTGGGCCGCAGCCTGGGCGTGGGCCGCTGCCTGGGCGTGGGCCGCAGCCTGGGCCTGCGCCGACGGGGCGGCCTGAAGCGGGGCGTCTGGACTGTGATTCATTGCGGCTCGGATTCCGGGGCGTTCGACCGGCGCCCTCTATAGCGCAGCATCCGGCCCGGCCGCACGTCCACAAAAATGACTTTTAGGTAATGGCGCGTTTCCCGCCCCACCTGTCCCGTCCCCCCCTCTCACCACACCTGGGCCGAATTCCGGCTGAACGCCGCGACCTTCTGCGGCAGCCAAGCCCAGTTCCGCCCCTCCTCCGCGCCTGCTCCACCCCTTCTCCCCGCGACGCCATGGCGCCTCCCGCATGGTGGACATGGCGCGCACAACCCCACGAAACCGACTTGTCTGCGCCCCATCTCTCCGCTAGAAGCGCTCCACCACAACGGTGCCCCCAGCACCGCGCCCCGGCATGGAGAGGTGGCAGAGTGGTCGAATGCACCGCACTCGAAATGCGGCATACGGGCAACCGTATCGGGGGTTCAAATCCCTCCCTCTCCGCCAATTCACTGAAATTTACAGGTTTTTAATGAGTTGATTGGCGCCGCCGCTCTCCGGCGGCGCTCGAGTTGACGATGAAGCCGATCCAGACGCCGGT
The DNA here is from genome assembly GCF_028863665.1 of Aquabacter sediminis. Taxonomy (GTDB): domain Bacteria; phylum Pseudomonadota; class Alphaproteobacteria; order Rhizobiales; family Xanthobacteraceae; genus L1I39. The sequence continues at coordinate 228,327 of NZ_JARBFX010000009.1, read as the reverse complement.
CTGTCGCAACACGGACGCCTTGGACGCGGCGTCTTGGGCGCGCCAAACCGACGCGGGAGCCCATTGCACGGCAAAAGCGGCGCTTACTCCAAATGGGTGATGTCGAGCCCTTCGGGACACGCTAGCAACGGACGTCACAGCCAGGGTCAAAGCTCCGGGGTCGGAAGAATTGCTTTCAGCCGAATGGAAGGGGCGATCCGTGGGGAATCCGTCATGCTTTCCAACGCAGATGCCTTCATGACCCACCTAGAATTCGCTCCGCTTCGGGCGTTTTGTGGAAGGTCGCGATGAGCGCAATCGTCGCAACACTCGGCATCATCATGTTTTGCGCCATGGCTCTCGCTACTAAATACCATTTTCGTGGCGACCAAATCTCCACGAGAATGAAGCTCATTTCGGCCATATCCCTCACTGGATTCATGCTTTTCTTGTACGGCATATCTTACCGCGAACCCTCTGCGGAGAGGATGGCCGTTTCAACTTTCTTGTTTCTTTCGGCTCTGTCGCTCTTTTTATGGGCCATCGTCTCGACACGGCAGACCCGGCTGTACTTGGCGTTCTCCTCCCTTGTGCCGAAGAGCGTCGTACGCGGCGGGCCATATGCCTATATGCGACACCCTTTCTATGTTTCGTATGTGCTTTTCTGGACGGGATGCGCGACGGCGACGTTCAACGCAGCATCGCTTGTTACGCTTTTTGCTCTTGCGACTCTGTATTACCGCGCGGCACGGACTGAAGAGGCCGACTTCCTGAACTCCGACATTGCAGACGAGTACAGGAGCTACATGCACACAGGCTCATCCAACTCCGAAAATACATCGAGGGTCGAATGAATACTCATGCCCCGCCCGTGCCAACTCAGGATTCTCGCCTTTCCCAGCGTGTCATCGAAACATTCAATCTCGCCTCGTTTGCAAGATCGCGCACTGAGGCGGAGATCTGCGCAATAAGTCGCTTCCGTCACGAATGCTACCTTCGGGAAGACGCGATTAGGCCCCTCCAGGATGGGCGCATGGAATATCAATACGATTATATGGAAAATACGTTCAACATTTCTATATTTATCGAAGATGAAATTGCATGTGCAATTCGCATCCATGTTTTAACAGCGCACTCTCCGTATTCTCCTTCAGCGCAGGCATTCCCGGACATCGTGGGGCCTCTCCTCCAGCAGGGTCTAACGCTCATCGATCCAACGCGGTTCGTCGTTTGCGCACGCGCGGCGCGCCGCTATCCCGAGCTTGCTTATGTCACGTTAAAAATCCCATTTGCGGCCTCTGATTACTTCAATGCAGACGTCGCACTTGCCTCCGTCCGCCAGGAGCACATGGGCTTCTATGCTAAATACCTTCGCTACACGGCTCGAAGCGAATTCCGGAAATATCTCCAGCTCACAAAGCCATTGGCTTTGATGACCTCCAATTTTCGGGAAGAGGCCCCGTGTGTTCTCCGGCGCTACCCATTCTTCCGAAGGCATAACGAACGGCTCAATATTCTTTTCTCTCAGTAAAGACAATAAATTCGTCTAAAATTCGGGTGTGGGGTGGGTGGATATGGAAGATCTCATTGAAAAAATGAACGTGGCGGATCACTCCAAATGGCCTGCTTTCGACCCAAAGGGCAAGGGCGCCACGGGAAATCTGTTTGACTTCTATGATCCCGCCAATCCCGACCTTCTGGCCCGATGGGACGAGGTCGGGCGCTGGTTCGAGGCGCGGGGTGAGGCCGGGCTCGATCCCTATCAGCGCGTGGTTGCCACAAGCACCGGCCCGCGCGCTGCAGGCGCCCTGCGCACAGGACTGCCCTTTGCCGGCATCAATCTCGCCAGCCAGGACTATCTCTCCCTCTCGACCCATCCCCAGATTGTCGCGGCGGCCTGCGAGGCCGCGCAATCAATGGGCGTGCACAGCGCCGGTTCGGCAGCGCTGATGGGCAACACTCCACTGTCGGTCGCGTTGGAGGAGCGGCTCGCGGAGTTCACTGGCTATGAAAGCTGCACGGTGTTTCCCATTGGTTGGGCCGCCGGCTACGGGACCGTCAAAACCCTCCTGCGCAAGCAAGATCATGTCATCCTTGATGCGCTCGCCCACGCCTGCCTACAGGAGGCAGCCACGGATGCCACCCCCAACGTTCACCGGGCGCCGCACCTCTCGGTGGCGGGCGTGGAGCGGCGGCTGGAACGCATCCGGCGCTCGCAGCCGGATGCGGGCATTCTCGTCGTCACCGAGTCGCTGTTCTCCATGGACAGCGACGTGCCTGACATCGCGGCCCTCCAGGCCCTGTGCCATCGTTTCCGCGCGACGCTGCTGGTGGACTGCGCCCATGACCTCGGCGCGCTTGGTCCCACCGGGCGCGGCGCGCTGGAAGCTCAGGGCATGATCGGCAAGGTCGACGTGCTCATGGGCTCCTTCTCCAAGACCTTCGCCTCCACAGGCGGCTTCGTCGCCTGCAACAGCCCGGCGCTCAAGTTCGCGCTGCGTGGCGCTTGCGGCCCTTCCACTTTCACCAATGCGATGACCCCGCTCCAGGCGGCCATTGTGCTCAAGGCGCTCGACATCGTCTCCGCTCCGGAAGGCGAAGCACGGCGAAAAAGGCTGATGCGCAATGTCGCGCGGCTGCGGACCTCCCTGTGCGACCAGGGGTTCGAGGTGCTGGGCGAACCGAGCGCCATCGTCCCGGTCGTGCTTGGGGATGGCCCCCTGTCGCGGCTGATGACCCGCACCGCCCTGGACCTCGGCGCCATCGTCAACCTCGTGGAGCACCCCGCCGTCGCCCGCAACGGCGCCCGCTGGCGCCTGCAGGTCATGGCCGACCATGAGGAGCGGGATATGGATGAATTCGTCGGGATCGCCACCCGAACGCGCACCCTTTGCGAAGGCCTTGCAGGAGAGCACCGATGACTGAGGCACTTTGCGCACCTGCCGAAGACGCGAAAACGCACGGCATGGATTTGCTCGACAGGATCGAACGCGCCTTCATCGCCGGGGGCGATCCGGCGGTGCTGATGAAGGAGCTCTCCTTTGGCTTGACCAGTATTCGCGATCAAGCCAGCGTCATGGCTTGGCGTCGATCGATCAGGATGGTCCGGGGCCGCTCTCGCCTTGGTGTTCCCTAACGCCAGGCAGGACCACCCGCGGCAGCGCCACACGGACCGCCAGCCCGCCGGCACGGCTTGCCCCCAGCGAGATGCTGCCGCCATGCCGCTCGACCAGCCGGCGCACGATGGTCAAGCCGAGGCCCGTTCCGCCGCTTTCGCGATTGCGGGACGCGTCCAGCCGGTGGAAGGGCTCGAAGACGCGCTCGCGTTCCTCCACCGGAATGCCCGGGCCATCGTCCTCGATCACCAGGATCGCAACGGGGCCGTCCGCCTCGAGCCCTGCAATGGCGTGGGTTCCATATTGCAGGGCGTTGCCCATGAGGTTGGCGATGATGCGCCCGAGCGCCTTGTCGCCGACAGCCACCCAGACCGGGCCATCCGGAACGCGAAGCACGACCTGCCCCTCTGCCTGCTCGTCAGCGAAATAGCGTAGCGCGGCGGCAAGGTCGGCGCAGGACGGCTCTGTCGGCGTGAACGTATCCTGGGCGAAGTCCAGCGTATCTTCCACCAATGCCTGCATGGCTTCCACATCGGCGATGGCGCCGGCGCGGTGGCGATCCTCCGGCATCATTTCCACGCGCAGGCGCAGGCGGGTCAGGTAGGTCCGCAGGTCGTGGGAGATGGCCCCCAGCGCCAGGGTGCGGTTGCGCACCAAAGCGGCAATGCGCTCCTGCATGGCGTTGACCGCCCGGATCAGCTTGCGCAGTTCCGGAGCGCCGCGCTCGGGGATCGCGACCGGGTCCATCCCCTCGCCGACCCGGTCGACCTCCCGCGCGAGACGCGTGATCGGCCGCATCTCGCGCGCGACCGCGACCAGAGCCACGAGGGCCACGGCCACGCCGAACAGACCGGCGAAAAAGCCGATGGGCACGCCAAGCAGCCGGACGGTGACGCGGTCCTCCACGTCGAGCCAGAGATAGCCCCCCTCGGCGAGCGCCACATAGACGCTCAGCGTGCCGCCCCGTCCGCTGTCGCTATGCTCCTCAAGCCGCACCCGAACGTCGCGCGCGTCAACGCCGCGTGACGCAAGGGCCGAGCGGATCGCGCGCTCGACCCGGACCAGCTCGGTCTTGCGGGTGAGTGCTTCGGGCAAGACGGGGATGATGGCGGCGGTCCGCCCGCCCTCGCTGACGGCCTCGAGCAGCGCGGGCCGAAGGTGCGATGGCATCTCGTCCACCAGCAGGACGAGCGCGGCGATCCGGCCGGGCAGCGCGGGCGAACCTTCGGCGAGCGCGCGACGCCCCTCGCCAACACCGAAGTAAAAGACCAGCGCCAGCAACTGGATGACGAGCAGCGCGACCGCGACGATGAGGATGATGCGGGCAAGCAGACCAAGGCGCATGGATGTCTCACGCCTCGCCCACATCGGCCGAGAACAGATAGCCGACATTGCGCACAGTGGTGATGGGCTGCGCGGCCTCCCCCAGGCACCCGGAGAGCTTGCCGCGCAGCCGCGACACGGTCACATCGATGGTGCGGTCGAACGGATCGCCGCCGGCGCGACCGCGTGTGAGATCCAGGAGCTGGTCGCGCGAAAGGACCCGCCCCGGTCTTTCCAGGAAGCAGACAAGAAGATCGAACTCGGCGGTGGTCAGGTTCACCCGCTGTCCCGCTTCGTCCACCACCGTGCGCGCATCGAGGTCCGCGACCAGCCCCGCGAAACGGCGCCTGCGCCGCTGCGGCAGGCCGGCGGACAGAGGGCCGGAGGCCCGGCGGAGCAAGGCGCGGACGCGCGCCAGCAATTCGCGCGGATTGAACGGCTTGCCCAGATAGTCGTCGGCGCCGATCTCCAGACCGACGATGCGGTCCACCTCGTCCCGCTTGGCGGTGAGCATGAGGATCGGCACCAGGCTCTTGGCCCGCAGACGGCGGCAGATGGACAGGCCATCCTCCCCCGGCAGCATGATGTCGAGGATGACAAGATCGGGCATTCCGCGCATCAGGGCGCGGTCCATCAGGGTGCCGCTTCCCACCGCTTCGACCTCGTAGCCCTCGCGGGCGAGGAAATCGACAAGAAGGCTGCGAATGTCGCGGTCATCCTCGACCAGGAGCACTCTTGTGGCTGTCATGGACCTGCCATGGCAGGCCCGGGGCGTGTGCGCAAGGCGCGTCACGGAGGCCGATACAAACTGCAACAAAAAGGCCGCGCGCCGATACACGACCGCAAAATGCAGGCGCCATCTTCAGCTGCGTCGCTGAGCATCCCACAGCCCTTGCCGGCGGCACGGCAGGCGCAAGCCTGACCACCATGGAGCCCGCCCCGGTTGGCCGCCCCCGCACCGGGCGGGTTCCATGCCCCCTACCCCACCCCGGAAGGAACCGACATCATGGTGCGTGTCTTCATTCTTCGCGCCGTCCGCGCGAGCGCCATCGGCGTTCTGGTCGGCATCGCCCTGGCGAGCGCCGCGTCCGCGCAAACCCCCTCGCGCGACCAGATGCAGGCGGTGCGCGCGGCCTGTGAAGCGGACATCCGCGCCACCTGTCCCGGCGTACAGCCTGGCGGCGGGCGCATCCTCCAATGCATGAAGGCCAATCCCGACAAGATCTCCAAGCCCTGCAAGGAGGCGCTGGCCGCCGCGAAGGTCGAACCGGCGCAGTGACCGATTTCGCCCCTTCTCCCTCCTCGGCCCCCCTCCCGTCATGAATGTCCAGCTTGGCCCTGATGGGCTCCTCTCCCTGGAGCCGCCGCGCCCGCGTCCGAAGCGCCATCGGGGCGGCCGGCGCGCCGTCCTGCTGGCTGTGGGACTGGCCATGATCCTTCTCGGCCTGCGCTACCTTTATCCCCATGCGGTGGAGGGGGAGATCCTCCGGCTGGGGATGCTGGACATCGAGCTTCAGGGGCCCGGCACGTTGTCCGCCTTGACCGAGGCCAGCCTCGGCAGCCGGCTTCAGGCGCGGATCGAAGACCTGGCGGTCGACCGCAACGACGTGGTCACCAAGGGACAGACCCTCGCGCGCCTGGCCTATGACGACCTCAGCGCCGACCGCGACGCGGCCGAGGCGAGCGCCCGCGCCGCCGCGCGCGCGGTGAGCGCCCTGGAGGCGGATCGCGATCGTGCCGTCGCCACCCTTGAGAAGGCGCGCGCGACCCATGAGCGCCAGAGCGCCCTGTTCGCCAAGGGCTTTGCCAGCCAGTCCGGGCTGGAGGATGCGCTCGCCGCCCGCCGGCAGGGTGAAGCGGACCTCCTCCGCGCCAATCGCGCCGTTGACCAGGCGGAGGCGGAACGCGATGCCGCGCTGGCGCGCGTGGCTTCAGCGCGTGCGCAATTGGACGACAGCGTGCTGCGGGCGCCGTTTTCCGGTGTCGTGGTGTCGCGCAGCCGCCATGTGGGCGAGGTGCTCACGCCGGGCAGCGAGGTGTTCCATCTCGTCGATCCAGCGAGCCTCGTGCTGACCACGCGGCTGGACGAAAGCGCCATATCCGACATTCTGCCGGGGCAGCCCGCCCGCATCACCTTCAGCCGCGCCAGGGATGCCATCCCCGGCCATGTGCTCAGGCTCGGACGGGAGGTGGACGCGGAGACGCGGGAATTCGAGATCGACATCGCGCTCGACACCCTTCCCGCCAACTGGGCCTTGGGCCAGCGCGCCATGGCGCGCATCCTGGTCGCCCGGCGCGGGCCGGTGCTGAGCGTGCCGACCTCCTTCATCGTCTGGCGCGACGGGCATCCGGGCGTGTGGGTGAAGACCCGTGCCCGCGCGCGGTGGCGGGAGGTGGCGCTGGGCGACAGCGGGATGGAGCGGGTGGAGGTCCGCCAGGGACTTGCCCCCGACCAGACCATCCTGAAGCCGGCCGGCCTCTTCCCCTTCATGCGCGTGCGCCTCGCGGGCTCCGCCACATGAACCTGGCGCTGAAGGACACGCTCCACGCTCCGACCCGCTTCGTGCTGACCGCCCTTGGCGTCGCCTTCCTGATCATGGCGGTGATCGGCATGACCGGGCTCTATCGCGGCATTGTCGAGGATGCCTTGCTGATTATCGACCGGATCGATGCGGATCTCTGGGTGGTCCAGGGCGAGCGGGCCGGCCCCTTCGCCGAGGGCTCGGCCGTGGCGGCGGACATGGACCGCAGGGTCGAGGGCGTGCCAGGCGTCGCGGATGTCCGCCGCTTCACCCAGTTCAGCCAGCAATTCAACTTCGCGGGCGCCGCCCGCCGTGTCACCGTGACCGGCGTGGACGTGCCGCGCGACGACGGGCGATGGCTCTCCCTCGCAGAGGGACGCTGGCTGGCCGGCAGCCGCTACCAGGCGGTGGCAGACGCCAGCACAGGGCTGAAGGTGGGCGACCGGATCCAGCTGGCGCGGGACACCTACACCATCGTCGGGCTCACGCAGCGCATGGTGGATTCTGCGGGCGACGGGCTGCTGTTCGTCGGCATCAATGATGCGGCGGTGATCGCCCGCCGCCGCACCTCGGAGGAAATCCATCTGGCGCGCGCGGGCCGGACGGACCCAGCCGCGGTCAGTGCCGATGCCAGCTCGGTGGCGCAGGAGAGCAAGATCGCCGCGGTGCTGGTGCGGCTCGCCCCCGCCGCCGACCCCGCGCAGGTGATCGGCGCCCTGCAGCGCTGGGGTGACGTGGAGGTGCTGACGACCACCGATCAACGTGACCTGATGCTCAATGCCCGGCTCTGGAAGCTGCGCCTGCAGATCCTGACCTTCACCGGGATGATCCTCGTCATCACGGCCATCGTGGTCTCGCTGATCGTCTACACCATGACGCTCGAGAAGCTGCACGAGATCGCGCTCCTCAAGCTCATGGGCGCGCGCGAGCGCGTGGTGATCGGGCTGATCGGCCAGCAGGCGGCATTGATCGGGATTGCCGGCTATGTCCTCGCGCTCGTCTTGTCTTCCTTGGTCTTTCCGCTGTTCCCGCGCCGGGTGGTGATGCTGCCATCGGATCTCGGACAGATCGCACTGGCCTTGGCCCTCGTGTGTGCCGTCGCGGCCTTCGTCGGGATCGCGCGCGCCTCGCGGGTCAGCGCCCGAGAGGTGCTGTCGTGAGTGACCCCGCGGTCCTTTCGGCGAAGAACCTCTCCCGCTCCTACGTGACCGGCGGCGGCTTGGTGCGTGCCCTCGACAATGTGTCATTGGATGTGGCCGCCGGGGAATTGGTGGGCATCTTCGGTCCCAGCGGCTCGGGCAAGAGCACCTTCCTCATGCTGGCGGGCCTTCTGGAGAACCCCACCTCCGGGGAGGTCTGGCTGGCGGGCGAACGTGTCTCACATGCCGGCGCCGACCTTGATGGCCTGCGCGAGACACGGCGCAAGCGCATCGGCTTCGTGTTCCAGAAGGCGAACCTCATCCCCTTTCTCTCGGCGGTGGAGAATGTGGCCCTGAGCCTCGAAATCGCCGATGTGCACCCCGCCGATGCCCGCGCCCATGCGCGGCGGCTGCTTGCAGCACTCGACCTTTCCCACCGCGCCGACAGCCTCCCCGCCAAGTTGTCCGGCGGCGAGCAGCAGAGGGTGGCGGTGGCCCGGGCCCTTGCCAACGCACCGCCGCTGATCCTGGCCGACGAGCCGACTGCCGCACTGGACGGCGCGCGGGGTCGGCAGGTGATGGAAATCTTCCGCCGCATCGCCGCCATGCACGGAGCCGCAGTGGTGGTGATCACGCATGATCCGCGCTCGATCGATTTGTTCGACCGCATCATTCACTTCGAGGACGGTCGGGTGCGTCCCGCGCCGATGGATGAGAACCGGAGCGGTGAGGGGACGGGCTAAGCTGACCAGATCTGCGCGATGAAGCCGGCCCGCACCGTGGGCGAGCGATGAATGAGAGGCGTGCCTCTATCTCAGCCCGCCCTCCACCGCTCCGGCGAGTATGGCCCGGTGAAGGGAGCGGCCGGCGGGGGACAGGTCCCGCCCCGCGCGGCGGATGAGATAGAGGGCGCGCTCCACGCGGGGCTCCACGAGGGGGCGGATGGTGAGCGTGGGATGATCCCCCTTCGGCCAGGCAAGCCCCGGCAAGGGCGCGACGCCGACACCAGCCTCCACCATGGCCAGAAGCGTGGCCGGATGTTCCGCCTCATAGCGCGGCAGCGCAGCCACCGGCAGGCCGCGATCCATTTCCAGGCGGATGCCGGTTCCCGGCGCCATGGCGATGACGCCGGCGGCCGCGGCCTCCGTCCAGCCGATGCTCTCGCGGGCTGCCAGCGGGTGGTCGCGCCGCATGACGAGGGCGAAGGTGTCGGTGAGAAGGAAGGTGGCGTCCAGATCGGGATCATCGCCCGGCACGTTGGCAATGCCCAGTTCCGCGTCGCCCGAGCGCAGGGCCGCGATGATCTGGTGGCGCGGCGCCTCGCGAACGGACACGGTGACCATGGGATGGGCCCGCTGGAACTGGGCGAGCACGGCCGGCAGCAGGCGCAGGGCCACCGAGGGCACGCAGGTGACGGTGACATGCCCGCGCCGGTGCTCCTTGAGGTCCTTCAGGTCCTGCAACTGGTGGTCGAGGTCCGCCAGAAGGCGCTGGATGCCCGGCAGGAAGTCCACGCCGATGGCGCTGAGCTGCACCGAGCGGGTGGTGCGGTCGAGCAGCCGCACCCCCAGTTCCTCCTCCAGCTGCTGCACAGCCTGGCTGAGGGCGGACTGGGACAGGCCGAGCCGCCGCGCGGCGCGGCTGAAGCTGCCGGTCTGGGCCACGGCCACAAAAGCCCGCAACTGACGGAGATTCATATTTATCGACATAACTAATGAATATATCAGTTTTTTCCGCCTTGTTAATAAAAGGCGAGAATGCCACCATTCTGGACGAGACTAATAAATGGGCACCGCCATCCTGCGACGCCCGATGGACGGGGCACCAAGCCACCGCCGCCTTCCTTTCCAGAATGGGGTCAGACATGGTGATGGACCGTCGTTCACTCCTGAAGCTCTCCTTTGCCGGCGCCACCGTGGCCACGTTCGGCCTGCCTGCCCGGGCGGCCGGGACGCCCGTGGTCATCTCCGAGGCCTTGCGCCTCGGCATGTACGCCTCGCTCTATGTGGCGGCAGACAAGGGCCTGTTCGCCAAGCACGGGCTGGAGGCCGAAGTCTCCACAGCCGGCGGCATCGCGCTTCCCACGCCCATCCTCCTGTCGGGCCGCGCCCAGTTCGGCGTCACCAGCCCCGGCATGTCGGTGAACGCCACCCGCGAGGGCGGCAAGATCAAGAACATCGCCAAGATTGTCGGCGGCGTCTCCATGTGGGCCATGGCCCGTCCGGACAGCCCCATCCGGTCCATCGAGGACCTCAAGGGCAAGACCATCGCCACCCTGAAATTCCCCTCCTCCACCATCCAGGTGCCGAACTACGCCATGAAGGTGGTAGGCAAGTTCGATCCCAAGGAGGCCGGCGTCACCTTCCTCGAACTGCCAGCCGGCGCGCAGGCCGCAGCGGTCAAGGACGGCCGCGCGGACGTGGCCACCGCCTTCGAGTGGGACATCTCCATCGGTGTCGAGCAGTTCGGCCTGAAGCCGGTGCTCTCTTTTGCCGACATCATCGGCCCTGTGGCCTTCACCACGGCCATGGCGACCGAGGACTTCATCGCCAAGAACCCCGCCGCCATTCAGGCCTTCTGCAATGCGCTGGCCGAGGCGCAGAAGCTCATGCACCAGGACAATGGCGTGTTCACGCAGGTGTCGGAGAAGTATTTCCCGAAGGTGGCGCCGTCCGTCATCGCCAATGCCACGAAGAACTTCTTTGGCTCCCGCACCGCCATTCCCACCGCGCCCACCATCTCCACGGAGGAGTGGGACCGCGCCATGCAGCTGGAGCTGGCTGGCGGCTCGATCAAGGAAACGCTGCCCTATGCGCAGATGGTCGACAATTCCTTCGCGCTGAAGGCCGCCAAGGACTTCGGCACGGCCGGCTGAGAGGCTCCCAAATGACCGTTGTGACCCCCGTTTCCACCGCTTTTCCTCGGCAGCGTCGCACCGTGACGCTGCCCGCCCGGCCCGAACCGCTCACCCTCGCGGTGGAGGAGACGGCCGTGGTGGTGGTGGACATGCAGAATGCCTATGCCTCCCCCGGCGGCTATCTGGACCTGGCCGGCTTCGACATCTCAGGCGCCAAGGCCGCCATCGACCAGTGCGTGGAAACGGTGGCCATCGCCCGCGCGGCGGGCGTGCAGGTCATCTTCTTCCAGAATGGCTGGGATGGCGACTATGTGGAGGCCGGCGGCCCCGGCTCGCCCAACTGGCACAAGTCCAACGCGCTGAAGACCATGCGGCGCAAGCCGGAACTGGCCGGCACGCTGCTGGCCAAGGGCGGCTGGGACTATGAGCTGGTGGACGCGCTGAAGCCCCAGCCCGGCGACATCCGGGTGCCCAAGCCCCGCTATTCCGGCTTCTTCAACTCGCAGTTCGACAGCATCCTGCGCGCCCGCGGCATCCGCAATCTCGTCTTCTGCGGCATCGCCACCAATGTGTGCGTCGAATCCACCCTGCGCGACGGCTTCCACCTCGAATATTTCGGCATCGTGCTCGAGGACGCCACCCACCAGGCGGGGCCGGACTTCGCCCAGAAGGCGGCGATCTACAATATCGAGACCTTCTTCGGCTGGGTCTCGTCCGTCGCCGACTTCCGCCGCGCCTTCGGCCAGATCGCCCCCACCTCCCAGGAAGGTTGAGACCCCATGACCACCCCCCGCGCCGTCATTCCCGCCGGTTCCGGCACGCCGCTCGCCCCCTTCTCCCCCGGCATGCAGGCCGACAATGTCGTCTATGTCTCGGGCACGCTGCCCTTCGACCAGGACAATAACGTGGTGTTCCCGGACGATGCGGAGGCGCAGACGCGCCATGTGCTGGAGATCATCAAGTCCGTCCTGGAAGCGGCCGGCGCCAGCATGGCGGACGTGACCTTCAACCATGTCTTCCTCACCCATTGGGGCGACTACGCCGCTATCAACAAGGTCTATGCGGAATACTTTCCAGGCGAGAAGCCGGCTCGTTATTGCGTGCAGGTGGGCCTGGTGAAGCCCGGCGCGCGTGTGGAGATCGCCTCCATCGCGCACAAGCGGAGCTGATCCGATGGCACTCGCACGGACCGAGGCCCTGCCGAAAGCCGGTGGCTGGCGCGTGCGCGTGCCGTCGCCCTCCCGCGTCGCGCTTTATCAGGTGCTGCTGCTGGCGGGCCTGCTGGGCGCCTGGGAAATCGCTATCCGCACCGGCGTGTTGCCGGTCTATCTCTACGGCCAGCCCAGCGGCGTGTTCGCCAAGGGCTGGACGCTTCTCCTGTCCGGCGAGTTGCTGCGCGACAGCGCGCTCACCGCCTGGGAGGCCATTGCCGGCTTTGCCATCGGCACCGTGTTCGGCAGCGCGGCGGGGCTCGTGCTCTGGCTCTTTCCCACCGGCGCGGCGGTGCTGCGGCCCTATATGATCGCCATGAACGGCCTGCCCAAGATCGCGCTGGCGCCGCTCATCATCGTGTGGTTCGGCATCGGGCTCGGCTCCAAGATCGCCATTGCCGCCATCATCACCTTCATCGTCGCCCTCATCACCGCCCAACAGGGCGCCAAGGAGGTGGACGAGGATCTGGTCAAGCTCATGCGCTCGCTGGGCGCGGGGCGGCTGCGCACCTGGCGGACCGTGATCGTGCCCGGCGCCATGCCGTGGATCGTCTCCGCCTTCCGCCTCAATGTGGGCTTCGCGCTGATCGGCGCGGTGGTGGGCGAGTATATCGCCTCCAAGGAAGGGCTCGGCTACATGATCTACTATGCCGGCGTCCTCTATGACCTCAACGCGGTCTGGGTGGGCATCGCCGCCCTGATGGCCGTGGCGCTCGCCATGTACGGCGCCATCGACTGGATCGAGCGCCGCCTGCGCGGCTGATCCTCCCTCCCTTGTTCAGATCAGGTTTCTCGTCCATGCCCTATGCGACCGGCGGCGACGCCGACCTCTATTACGAAGTCCACGGCACCGGCTCGCCTATCCTCCTGTCTGCCGGCATGGGAGGCTCCGGAAACTTCTGGCGGCCGCAGTTGGAGGCGCTGTCCCAGACGCACCAAGTCATCCTCTACGACCATGCGGGCACCGGGCGCAGCGGGCGCGACATCGGCCCACGCAGCGTTGCGGAGATGGCCGGCGACATGATCCGCGTGCTGGATGCCGCAGGAGTGGAGGGTGCCCATGTGGCCGGGCATGCCATTGGCGGCATCATCGGCATGGAGCTCGCCCTCGCGGCGCCCGATCGTGTGCGCAGCCTCACCATCGTGAACGGCTGGGCCAATGCGGACGCCTTCATCCGCCGCTGTTTCGAGGTGCGCACGCGCATCCTCTTGACCTCAGGCCCTGAGGCCTATGTGCGGGCGCAGCCACTCTTCCTTTATCCGCCGCGCTGGATCGCCGAGAATGCGCAGGCCCTGGAGGCGGAGGAGGCGCACATGGTCGCCCATTTCCCCGCCATCGACACCATGGTGTCGCGCATTGAGACCTTCCTGGCCTTCGACGGACGCGCGCGTCTTTCCGAGATCCGCGTGCCGACCTTCCTGGCCGCCGCGCGGGACGATGCGCTGGTGCCCTCCTATCTTTCCCGTGAGCTGGGTGCCGGCATTCCCGGCGCGCGCGTCGCGGAGGTGGAGTGGGGCGCCCATGCCTTTACGGCGGTCAGCCCCGACGTGTTCAACTCCATGATGCTCGACTTCTGCGCGGAGGCCGACCGATGAGCGACACCAGCCGCAAGATCGTCCTGCGGGCGCAGGACATCGGCATGACTTTCGCCTCGACCACCGGCGGCGTGGAGGCCATCCGCAAGGTGGATTTCGAACTCTATGAGGGCGAGACGCTGGCCATTGTCGGGCCGTCCGGCTGCGGCAAGTCCACTTTGTTCAACATCATTTCCGGCCTGCTCGAACCCACGCGCGGCCATGTGGAGGTGAACGGGCGGCGGGTGGAGCAGGCCACCGGCCATGTGGGCTACATGCTCCAGAAGGACCTCCTTCTGCCCTGGCGGACGGTGCTGGAAAACGTGGTCCTGGGGCTGGAAGTGCGCGGCACGCCCAAGGCGAAGTCCCGCGAGATCGCCATGGGGCTGATCGCTGCCTATGGCCTGTCCGGATTCGAGAACGCCAAGCCCGCCACCTTGTCCGGCGGCATGCGCCAGCGCGTCGCCATCATGCGGACGCTCGCCTTCGATCCCGGCGTAATCCTGCTGGACGAGCCCTTCTCAGCACTGGACTTCCAGACCCGCCTGCTGCTCCAGGCGGATGTGACGCGCATCATCGCGGAGCGCGGCAAGAGCGCCATCCTCGTCACCCACGACATCGGCGAGGCCATCGCCATGGCGGACCGGGTGCTGGTGCTGGGCCTGCGCCCCACCGTGGTGCGCAATCTCCACCACATCACCTTGCAGAAGGTGGGCCGCGACCCGGTGGACCTGCGGTCCGACCCGCTGTTCACCGACTATTTCGCCCGCATCTGGGCTGACCTCGACAAGCCCCGCGAGGCGGCCGGCGCCGCGGCCTGAGGGCGCCCCCTCCCCCACCCGTCGCGGGGCCGGAGCCCGGAGCAGCGTTCGGCGGACGTGGCGCGACCCAGTTGCGGCATGTCCGACCGCCACCACATGCGTGGCCTGGGCGCCTCCCGACATCAACCGGGAGCCGCCCGCCACGGCCCGTCAGCAAACGGCGAGGTCAGCGTTCGGTATGTCCGTGAGCAGCATATAGCCGGGGGCATGGGTGATGCAGAAATCCGGCATGCTGGCAGCGATCACCGACTGGGGGGTGACGCCGCAGGCCCAGAAGACGGGAATTTCGCCGGATCGGATGTGCACCGCGTCGCCATAGTCTGGCTTGTGGATGTCCTTGATCCCCACCAGGCTGGGATCGCCGATATGCAGCGGCCCGCCATGCACGGATGGGAAGCGCGCCGTCACCTGCGCGGCACGGATCGCATCCTTGGGGGACAGCGGACGCATGGACATGACCAGCGGGCCCGAGAAACGGCCTGCGGGCGTCGTGGCGATGCCGGTCCGGTACATGGGCACGTTGCAGCACTGCTCGATATGGCGCACCGGCAAACCTGCCGCCAGCATCGCTTCCTCGAACGAGAACGAGCAGCCGATGGCAAAGGTGACGAGGTCGTCACGCCAGTAGGGGGTGATGTCCGTCACCTCCGCCACCACCTGGCCCTTTTCCCAGACCCGGTACCGCGGCACGTCGGTGCGAATGTCGAGGTCATGGCCGAGCAGCGGAAGCTTGGGGTCCCCCACTTCCGAAACCCCCACGAGCGGGCAGGGCTTGGGATTGCGCTGGCAGAACAAAAGGAAGTCATAGGCCAGATCGCGCGGCAGGATGGCCAGATTGGCCTGCACAAAGCCGGGGGCGATATTGGCCGTGGGAACGTCCAATTCGCCGGAGCGGGCAGCAAGGCGAGCGGCATAGGGGGTGGGGTAAGCCTGAGTTTGCATCTTGACCTCGAGACAAGCCGCCCCCGGCCCGCCGTATTGCCGGCAGGGTGCGCTGGAGCGGGAGGGAACCGCCGGTCCGCGCCGTTTCGGGCGGACCGGAAAGGGGGCGCCGCTGCGTTACGAAAAGATCCGCGGCAACAGCAGGCAGAGATCCGGAAACACGCTGATGAGGACGAGCAGCAGCCCCATGGCTAGCACGAACGGGACGCTGCCGACGATGACGGCGCCCATTGAGCCGCTCTTGCGCAAGCTCTGCACCACGAACAGGTTCAGCCCCACCGGCGGGGTGATGAGCGCGGCCTCAACCAGGATGATGATGAGAATCCCCAGCCAGATCGGATCGTATCCGAGCGCGATCATGATGGGGGCGACGATCGGAATGGTGGTGATCATCATGGAGAGCGTCTCCATGAAGCAGCCGAGGATCAGGTAGAAGATCACGATCACCACCAGCATCTGTACTGGCGACAATCCAAGGCCCGAGATGGACCCCACCACCGCGTCCGTGATGCCCGTGGCCGACATGACGAAGTTCAGGAAGCCGGCGGCGATGATGATCAGCATGATCATCGCGCTCGCTTTCATGGTGCCTTCCACCGCCTCCCGCAGCATGGACAGGCTCAGGCGTCCGAACCACGCGGCAAGGATCAGCGCGCCGGTGACGCCCAACGCGGCGGCCTCGGTTGGCGTGGCAAGGCCGGCATAGATGGACCCGACCACCAGCAGGAAGATGCCGAGCGGCGGGGCCAGATGCACCAGGGACCGCAGCCGCTCGCCCCAGCTCGCCCGCACCCTCTGTCCACCCCAGGCGGGTTTGGCGATGCAGGCGACGATGATCGTGACCATGAACAGGCCGGCCAGGAGCAGGCCTGGAATGATCCCCGCCAGATACAACTTGGGCACCGAGGAATTGGTCAGAACGCCATAGATGACGAGATTGATGGAGGGCGGAATGAGGATGCCCAGCGTTCCGCCGGCCGCCAGGCTGCCAAGGAACAGTGGCTCATTATAGCCGTAGCGCTTGATCTGCGGGATCGACACCGTGCCCACGGTGGCCGCCGTGGCGACGCTGGAGCCGGAGGTGGCGGCGAACAGCGCCGAGGCGCCGATATTCGCATGCATCAGGCCGCCGGGCAGCCAGGACAACCAGAGGCTCATGGCGCTGTACATGCGCTCGGCAAAGCCCGCCCGCAGCAGGACCTCGCCGAGCAGGATGAACAGGGGAATGGCAACCAGCAGGAACTCGTTGTTGGTGCTCCACGCCAGTTCCCCAATGGCCCGCGTCAGCGGCAGGAAGGAGTAAAGCGGGTCCAGGATGAGGCCGAGCACGCCCAGCGCGGCGCCGACGGGAATGGACAGACCGATCAGCACCAGTAGGAGGATAAGGGTGGTCGCGATCATGCCTGCTCCCCCTTCACCATCCGCTCGCCAGCGGCCGCTTCCTCTTCCGCCTCTTCCTTGGTGGATCGCACCCCGGCCAGTGCCTTGACGGTGTCGATGTCGCCGGTGACCAGCGCCACCGAGGCCCGCAGCAGCATCAGCGCGAGCACGATGCACATGAACACCAAGCCGACGAACCACAGGCCCTGAGGAATCCACAGGGGGGTGGCGAGCGGCGTGTTGGCATGGGAATTCTGGACGATGGAAGCCGCCACCACGTCATAGGCATAATAGGTCAGGAAGCCCATGAAGGTGCCGAGCGATACCAGCGAGATCCAGTCCAGCACAGCCGAGAGCCGCACCGGCAGATATTGGTAGAGCACGTCCACCCTCACATTGGCCCGCTGAAGCGTCGCGAAGGCGAGTGACCAGGTGGTGGAAATGGCGAAGGCATAGCTCGACAACTCGTCCGCACCACCGAGAGGCCGGCCCAGGAACTTGCGAGCCAGCACATCCAGCGTGATGAACAGCACGCTCGCAATGGTCAGGGCGCCGCCAACCCAGACCGCGGAACGGGCGATGGTCTCGGCGAGGCGTGTCATCGCCGTCAGAAGGGGAGGTGCGGAATAGCGCGTCATGGGGCTCGTTCCCGGAAGGAAGCGGGGGAGGTGTTTCCCGCGAAGGGCGGGCCGCGCACTGCGCGGCCCGCCATCGGGTTCACTTCTTGGCGGTCAGGTCCAGGTCCTTGCCGATGGTGGCATTGAACGCCGCCACGCAGTCGGCCGAGCAGCGGGCCGCCCACTTGGGCAGGATCTGCTCCTGGAACACCTTCTTCAGCTGCGCGCGGTCCGCATCCGTCGGCTGCACCAGCACCATCTTGCCCTTCACCTCATAGGGGCAGGAGGCCGCACCCGTGTTGCAGTCGAAGCCGGTGACAGTCTGCTTGGCGGCGGCGCTCCACATCTGGTCCATGAGGCCGGCGATGCTTTCCTTCAGGAACGCCTGCACCTTGGGATCGAGCTTCTGCCAGGCCTTCTCATTGACCGCGTGGATCTGCTGGTTCCAGTTGATGGGGAGGGCGAGCAGATGGGTGGAGACCTCGTACCACTTGGCCGAATAGCCCGAGAGCGAGCCGGTGATGGCGCAGTCCACCACCTTGTTCTGAAGCGCCGGCACCACTTCGCCGAACGCCATGGTGACACTGGAGCCGCCGAAGGCCTCCACGAATTCGGCCTGGGTGCGCGAGGAGGTCCGCACCTTCTTGCCCTTCAGGTCGGACAGGCCCTTGATATCCGCGTTGCAGAACAGAACCTGCGCAGGATAGGGCGAGATGCCGAGCAGGCGCACATTGGCGCCATCGCCATAGGTCTTTGCCAAGACCGGTTCAAAGTCCGCCGTCACCTGCCGCGCGGTCTTGGCGTCGGGAGCAAGGCCGGCAAGATCGATGGTCTCGTTTATCGGGTTGTCGGAGGCGAAATAGGACAGCGTCGCCGTGCCGAACTCCACCACGCCCTGGGACATCAGGCGCAACAGCTCCGGCCCTTTCAGGCCCATCTCATTGAAGCCCTTGATCTCGGCCGTGACCTGGCCTTTGGAAGTCTCCGGAATGGTGGTGGTCCAGAACGGCTTCTCATAGTCCTGGTAAGCCGTGAGGTTGGAGAGGCCGCCGACCACCTTCAGGTGGGTCTTGGGCAGGTCCTGGGCCGTTGCAGCCGAGGCGACGGCAAGGGCCGCGAGGGAAATCATCAAGCGCTTCATTTTCAAATTCCTCTGGTTTTGCTTGGCGGCGGGAAAACAATCTGAAAGGCGGGTCAAGCCCACGCCACGGGGGAACGGGGAAAGCTCAGCAGGCTGTCGACGCCAGCTTCTGTC
Organism: Aquabacter sediminis; assembly: GCF_028863665.1. GTDB lineage: Bacteria > Pseudomonadota > Alphaproteobacteria > Rhizobiales > Xanthobacteraceae > L1I39. The sequence continues at coordinate 209,590 of NZ_JARBFX010000009.1, read as the reverse complement.
ACCAGAAGCATCTCGCCGAGCGCGGCGCCTCCGATGCCTGGTATGAACAGGTTGGGATGGATCTCCAGCAGCATTCCAGGAGCGATGGTCATATCCGATCCCCCTGCCGTATCCGTGCCCGATGTATCGAAATGCTGAGGAAATGCGTCCGTCAGGACCGGCTCTTCATAGGAATGGCCCAGGCCATGACCATTGCGAAAACGCCGGGCGCCAGGATGGGCGCTCAGGATTCCGCTTTCGCGAAGCCTCTGCTCCATGGCCGCCTCCACGGCCGCGAGGGGATGCCCTGGGCGCAGTGCACCGAGAGCCGCCTGCATCATGCTCTCCACCAGCCCATGCAGGGCGGCATGATCCGGCTTCACAGGGCCGACCGCGCCCATGCGGATCCCGTGGCCCCAATGGCCGTCGATCGTGAGGGCGATGCCAAGCAGCACCTGGTCTCCCTCTTCAGGCGAAGCCGCGGTTTCCGCCGGCCAATAGCGGCAATAATCTGCCTGCGGGCCAATGGTAAGCCAAGTCCGGCAGTAATCGGCCCCGGCGCGACGGGCATGCGCCTCCAGTTCCACTTGAATGTCCGAAGCAGTCGACTGCCGCGCCAATTCCGACCCGAGCCGGCCAAACAGCTCGTCGCAAAGCCGGGCAGCCGCGCGGTGAGCGGCGATCTCATCCGCATCCTTGCGCAGGCGCAGCCGCGCGGCCCGCTCGTCAAGGGACGGGCCGTCCGCAAGGGGGGCGAGGCGAGCATGAAGCGCGGCGGGCATCTCATCGAAGCCGATGGTGGCCACGGGTCCGGGCAGGCTCAGTTCCCGCACGGCCCGGTCCCAATTGGCGGGACGTGCGTCGATGACGGGCAGGTCCGCAGGCAGGCGGCGCGCCAGCGGGATCATGAAAGGACTGCCCACCAGGAGGCTTGAGCCGGTCGGCGCGACGACAAGGAGGGATGGGCTTTCGTGCCCGTCCCAGCCGGAGACGTAGCGAAGGGCCCCATGGGACTTGGTGCCGGCGCCGAGGGCGCTGCCAAAGCCGAACACCAGTATGGAGGCCGCGCCGCAAGCGCGCGCCTCGGCAAGCAGAGCCGCGCGGCGACCCGTGTGTGGGCTGTGAGCCGCAGCGCCCATGGCGCGGCTTAAAATGCGAGAGACGCGGGCCAGACCGCGCGGCATGCGCGGACCCCCGCCGAAACGTCTGACATGATCTGACCCTCTGGAGCGGCTCTTCTGTCCGCCTTATGGGTTGCATTGCAATTCAGAGATGCCGTGTCTGTCCAATCGTATGTTTGAAACAGAGACATAAATCCGGCTTATACCTCGTGCAGAATTTCGTCCCGCTCTGCAGCCGCAATCTGCTGGGCCATGCGGGCAATGACCCGCGCGGGGTAACTGTCCGGCCCATCCACCCAGCTGGCTGTGAAGCTCAGGTCGGGAAGGGGGTCTGCGGTGACATCGAGCAGGCGCAGCTCGCCCCGCTCAAGCTCGCGGCCCAGGAAGACCGGCGTGATAACGGCAGGGCCGATGCCGTCCAGCACCATGCGCACCACCATGGAGAGGGAAGCGCTCCCATACATGCGCGGTTCGCCAAGGCCGGCGCGCATCAGCATGTCCCGGACCACCTTGTAGGGCGAACTGTTGGACGCATAGGTGATGATGGGAAAGGCCGCCACATCCGGCAGGCTGACAGGTCCCGGCCCCAAGGCAGCATCGTGCCGCACCACCCAAGCGAGCGGATAGGTGCAGAGCGGCAGGTTCTCCACCCGGGCCTCCAGGATCGGCCCCATGAGGAAGGCAAGATCGAGATTGCGACCCATGAGTTGGGTGGAAAGGACGGATGTGCTGTCCACGTGGATTTCCAGCACCAAGGCCGGATAGGCGGCGTGCACCTGCTCGATGAGGCGGGGCAGCCAGGTCTGGACGATGGTCTCGGCCACGCCGAGTCGCACCTTTCCGCTCATGGTGGTCTGGTCGCGGGCGGCGCGCAGCATGTCCTTTTTCGCCTCGATCATCCGCTCCGCATGCACCAGCAGTTCCTGCCCCTTCGCGGTGAGGGATACGCCGCGTGCGTCGCGCTGGAACAGGCGCACGCCCAGCGTCTGCTCCAGAGATGCGATCCGCTGGGAGACGGCGGGCTGCGTGGTGCCGAGCTTCTCGGAGGCGGCCCGCAGGCTGCCGAGGGCCGCGGCCCAGAAGAAGGTCTCGATGTTGCGGAAGTCGATCATGCACGGATCATGCGCCGGAAGGGGCACGGGGCCAATCCACCCGCAGAAGCCAATCCACCCGCAGAACCGGAGATGAACGGCGCGGGCAACCAAGCGACTTCAACGTGCTGAAGCGCCGCCGCGCCATGGCCTCCCCCATCGCGCCAGCATGTTCCGCGCGAGGGCAGCGCGCATTGCGAAGCGACGACCTTCGCTGCCCGCCACGCTGCCCCCCGCTCACCGCGCCTGCACACGCCAGGTGCCGAGCAGCATGTCCAAAAACTGTTGGGCGGCGGGGGCGAGGCTCCCGGTGCGGCGGCGGACAATGCCAATGGTGCGCGAGACTTCCGGATCGCGAATGGGCTTGGTCACGATGAGCGGGTGCTCGCCTTGCGGCGTGGCGAGGCGCGGCAGGACGGAGACGCCGAGGCCCGCCTCAACCAGGCCCAGCGAGGTGGTCAGGTGCGTCACCTCATAGGACCAGCTGAGCTGCACCTTCGCCTTCACCAGGGCGGCGTCCAGGAGAATGCGGTTGCCGCTGGCGCGGCTCACGGCGATGAGGGCATGCCCCTCCAAATCGCTCCAGGCGAGCTGGTCACGCCCGGCCAGAGGATGATCACGCCGGCAGGCGAGGACAAAGGGATCCTCCAGCAGCGGCTCGAACGTGAGGTCGGGGTCCGACCCGCCCATCAGGTTGATGCCGAACTCCACCTCTCCCCGCGCCACGCAGGCAAGGCCCTCGCTGGCGGGCACGTCGAGGATGCGAAAGCGGATGTTGGGGTAATCGGAATTGAAGCGGGCGATCACCGCCGGCAGGAAGTAGAAAGTGGCGGTGGGAATGCAGGCCAGCGAGATCTGGCCCACCCGCCGGCGCCCCACCTCGCGCATGGCGAAGAGGGAGGTGTCGAACTCCTCCAGCATGCGCCGCACCAGAGGCAGCAGTTCCCGCCCCACCGGCGTCAATGCCACCCGCCGCGTGGTGCGCTCTAGCAACGCCGCGCCGATGGCCGCCTCCAGCCGCTGGATGCGCCGGCTCAGGGCCGACTGGGACATGTTGAGGGCTTCCGCCGCGCGGTGAAAACCGCCGAGATCCACCACCGCCGCGAAGGCGCGCAGGTCGAGGGCTTCGTAATTGATGTTCATGACGCATCATTCATCGTGATAATTGCATTTCACATGAAAGCGGCCGCGAGACAAGGTGCACCCACATCAAGAACGTGGTGTCGCCGTGAACGACCTCTCCCGCAAATCCCTGATGACCTTCGAGAAAGTGCCCTGCGTGCTGATGCGCGGGGGCACCTCCCGCGGGCCCTTCTTCCTGGAGAACGACCTGCCGCGCGAGCAGGCTGAGCTGTCCCATTTCCTGCTGGCGGCCATGGGCTCGCCCCATAATCTCCAGGTGGACGGCATTGGCGGCGGCAACCCGCTGACCAGCAAGGTGGCCATCGTTGGAGCGTCCACCCGGCCCGGCGTCGACGTGGAATACTTGTTCGCGCAGGTCTCCATCGACCGCGCCTTCGTGGATTTCAGCCCCAATTGCGGCAACATGCTCTCCGCTGTCGGCCCCTTCGCCATCGAGGCGGGGCTGGTGGATGCGCGGGAGGGTGAGACCACTGTCCGCATCTTCAACCGCAACACCGGCGTGCTGGTGGAAGCGGTGGTGCAGACGCCCGGCGGGGTGGTGGACTATGCCGGGCAGACGTCCATCGACGGCGTCGCCGGCAGCGCGGCGCCCATCCGCCTGATCTTCCGCAATGCCATGGGCAGCAAGACCGGTGCGCTCCTACCCACCGGGAATGTGCGGGAGGAGATCGACGGCGTTCCGGTCTCGCTGGTGGATTATGCGGTCCCCATGGTGCTCATCCATGCGGCCTCCGTGGGCCTTGCCGGCACCGAAACGCCCGATGCGCTCGAGGCCGATATCGACCTGTTGGCGCGGCTTGAAGCCATCCGCCTGGAGGCGGGTCGGCGCATGGGCCTTGGGGACGTGTCGCAGATCGTGGTGCCGAAGCTGGCGCTGCTCTCGGCCCCGCGCGCGGGCGGTACGCTGACCTCGCGCTATTTTGCCAATTCCCGCCGCTGCCATCGCGGACACGCCGTCACCGGCGCGCTGTGCATCGCCGCCGCCAGCCTCCTGAAGGGCAGCATCGCGGCGAACCTTGCGGTGCCCGACGCCGCGCGACCCAACACGTTCGCCCTGGAACATCCCGGCGGCCGGACCGAGGTGGGCCTGGAGCGCGACGCCTGCGGACAGCTTGAAGCGGCCAGCCTCGTGCGCACCGCCCGCCGCCTCTTCGAGGGCAACGTGATCGTGCCCTTGCCCGCCTTCGCCGCTTGAACGACAAATATCTGAAGGAAACGTCCATGAACAATAATCGTGCGCCCCTCCACCTGCCGCTCACCCGGCGCTCCTTGTGCCGTGGCCTGCTCGGCGCGGCAGCCGCCTCGCTGGTGGCCAGCCCCCGCTTGGCCATGGCCGCCGATGCCGCCTATCCCACCCGCCCGATCCGCCTGCTGGTGCCCTATGCGGCCGGCGGCGGCACGGACGGTATCGCCCGCATCGTGGCGCAGGGCGTCTCGGAACGTCTCAAGCAGGCTGTGGTGGTGGACAATAACGGCTCGGCGGGCGGCAACGTGGCCACCCAGCAGGTCGCCAATGCGGAGCCGGATGGCTACACCATCCTGATGGCCAACCAGGGCCCCATGGTGGTCAATCCCCATCTGTTCCGAAACGTGAAGATCGACCCGCTCAAGGCCTTTGCGCCGATCACGCTGATCACCGCGGCCCCGCTTCTGGTGGTGGTGCCGAAGTCCTCGCCCTTCAACACCATCCAGGACTTGGTGACCTACGGGCAGAAGTTCCCGGACAAGCTCTCCTATGGCTCCGCCGGCAACGGCTCGGCGAGCCACCTGGCCGCCGTGCTTCTGGCGCAGGTGACCAACTTCCAGGCCGTGCACGTGCCCTATAAGGGCGCCGGCCCCGCCCTCAACGACCTGCTCGGCGCCCGGCTGGACTTCATGGCCACCACCGTGCCCTCGGTGCTGGGCCTCGCGCAGCGCGGCGACGTGAAGGTACTGGCGGTGACCTCCCGCGACCGGATCGCCAAGTTCCCGGACGTGCCCTCAGTGGCCGAAAGCGGCTGGCCGCAATACGAATCCACCGCCTGGTATGGCTTCGTCGCGCCCAAGGGCACCCCCCAGGCGGTCATCGACAAGCTGCGGGAGGCCACGATCGCCACCATCATGAGCGGCGTGGTGCGGGAGCGCCTGGAAAATGAAGGCGCCAAGCCCATCGGCGATACGCCGACGGAGTTCCTGGACATGATGAAGGGCGAATCCAGCCGCTGGGCCGCCGTCATCAAGAAGGCGAACATCGCCATCGACTGAGGGGCGAGCCGGCCCGCGCCTCACATCGGTGCGGGCAACCCTTCCATCACCGTCCGGAAAGCCGCGATCGCCCGTTCGATCGCGGCGTCGTCGATGTGGCGGTGGGTGACACAGCGCAGGCGCTGCCGGCCCCAGGGGCGGGCGAGCAGGCCCGCCGCCTCCAGAAGGTCCACCCAGGCGCCGCTGTCGCGGCCGGTGCGGGAGACGTCCACCTGCACGATGTTGGTTTGCGGCTCCGTCGCGGAAAGCGGCAGGCCGAGGCCGTTGACGCCCTCGGCGAAGCGCCGGGCGCGGCGGTGATCCTCGGCGAGGCGCGGCCCCATGGTGCGCACGCCTTCCAGGCCCGCCGCCGCCATGATGCCCACCTGGCGCTGGGCGCCGCCCAGCATGCGCCGCAAGGTCCGCCCCTTTTCGATGGTCGCCCTGGGACCGGCGAGCACCGCCCCCACTGGCGCGCTCAGGCCCTTGGAGAGGCACAGCGAAACGGTGTCGGAGGCGCGCGCCACCTCGGCCGGGGTGACGCCCAGATGGACCGCCGCATTGAAAAGCCGCGCGCCATCAATATGCACCCGCGCCCCGCGCCGGTGCGCCATCTCGTGGACCTTCTGCATGTGATCGAGCGGCAGGACGGCGCCGCCAGCATTGTTGTGCGAGGTCTCCACGCCCACCAGGGCCGTCTTCAGCCGGTGCCCGGTGGGGTTCAGCACGTCTTCCAGGACGTCGAGATCCATCGCTCCGGCCGTGCCCGGCACGGGCAGATAGAACAGGCCGGTAAAGGTGCCCGAGCCCCGCTCGGAATTGTAGATGTGGGCACCCGCCTCCAGCACCACCTGCTCGCTGCGCTGGGACTGGGCGAGGATGGCGATGAGGTTGGCCATGGTGCAGCTCGGCACGAACAGGCCGGCTTCCTTGCCCAGCACCTGCGCCGTCTCGGCTTCCAGCGCGCGGGCGGTGGGATCGCCGTCGAGGCCGTCATCGCCGATCACCGCGCTCGCCATGCGCTCATACATGGCGGGGGTCGGGCGGGTGACCGTGTCGCTGCGAAGATCCACCGACGTCAGAGCGTCGGGGTGAGTGGCCATCGTCGCGGTGGCGCCTTGGACCGGCATCTTTGGCCCCTATTGCTTCAGGATCTTGGAAAGGAACAGGCGGGTGCGCGCGTGGCGGGCGTCCACCTCATCGAAGAATTCGGCCTTGGGGCAGTCTTCCAGGATGCGGCCCGCATCCATGAAGATCACCCGGTCCGCCACATGCTTGGCGAAGCCCATTTCGTGGGTGACCACCATCATGGTCATGCCCTCGCGGGCAAGGTCGGTCATCACGTCCAGCACCTCGGTCACCATTTCCGGGTCGAGCGCCGAAGTGGGCTCGTCGAACAGCATGGCGGACGGGTCCATGCACAAGGCGCGGGCGATGGCGACGCGCTGCTGCTGGCCACCGGAGAGCGTGCCGGGAAACGCCTCGGCATGCCCCGCGAGGCCCACCCGCTCCAGGAGGCTGAGGCCGCGCGCCCGCGCTTCCGCCCGGCTGCGTTTCAGGACCTGCGTCTGGGCGAGGCACAGATTGTCGATGACACTGAGATGGGGGAACAGCTCGAAATGCTGGAACACCATGCCCGTGGTGGCGCGCAGGCGCGGCAGGTTGGTGCGCCGGTCGCCCACCGACACGCCATTGACGATGATCTCGCCCTCCTGGAAATCCTCCAGCGCGTTCACGGTCTTGATGAGGGTGGACTTGCCCGAGCCGGACGGCCCGCACACCACCACCACCTCGCCCTTGGCCACATGGGTGGTGCACTGGTTCAGCACCTGCATGGTGCCGTACCATTTGCTCACATTGCGGATCTCGATCATCGGGGGAGTTGGGGAGGGAGCGGTCATCGGGCCAGTTTCCAGCGCGCTTCCAGGCGCTTCACGAGTCGGGAGGCGCCAAAGCAGAGGGCGAGGTAGACAAGCGCCACGAACACGTACAATTCCGTGAGCCGGCCATCGCGGGCGCCCACTTTCGACGCCGCGCCGAGAAAGTCCGTCAGCGCCACCACATAGACGAGCGAGGTGTCCTGGAAGAGGACGATGAGGCGCGTGAGCAGCGAGGGCGTCATGTTCCGCAGGGCCTGCGGCAACACCACCTTCAGGAAGGTCTGCCGCCGGTTGAGCCCCAGCGCCAAGCCCGCAGCCACTTGGCCCCGCCGGATGGACTGGATGCCGCTGCGGATGATCTCGCAGAAATAGGCCGCCTCGAACAAGGTGAAGCTCACGAGGGCCGAGCGGAAGGCCCCCACCTGGATCGGCCGGGGAGATCCCACGATCCAGGCGCCGATATAGGGCACCAGGAAGTAGAACCAGAAGATGATGAGCACCAGCGGCACGGACCGCATGAGGTTCACATAGAGCCCCGCCGGCACCGAGAGCACCCGCCACGGCGAGAGCCGCAGCACCGCCAGCACGATGCCCAGCGCCAGGCCCATCAGCCCCGCGAGGAACGTCAGCGCCAGCGTCAGGCCGAGCCCGTCGAAGATGAGATAGGGCAGCGCATTGAGGATGGCGGAAAAATCGAAGGCGCCGCTCATGACCGCCCTCCCTTTCCGGCGCTTCCCGCCCCGATGAGACCGGGCACGGCGAGCCGGCGCTCCAGAGCGCGCATGGCCAGCACGAGGGTGCCGTTGATGAGGAGATAGCCGAGTGTCGCCGCGCTGAACGCCTCGAAGATGTGGAAGGAGAATTCCTGCATGGCCCGCGCCTGTCCGGTGAGTTCCAGCAGGCCGATGGTCATGGCCACCGAGGAATATTTCACGATGCCCATGAATTCGGACGTGAGCGGCGGGATCATGATGCGGAAGGCTTCCGGCAGCACCACGCGCCGATAGGCCTGGGCGGGGGTCAGCCCCAAGGCGAGGGCCGCCTGATACTGGCCCTTGGGCAGCGACTGGATGCCCGAGCGCATCTGCTCGCCGATGCGGGCGGTGGCGTAGAAGATGAGGCACAGGAGCGCGGGCACGAAGGCGTTCCAAGGCGCCGGCATGCCCTTGATGGCCTGGCCGAGGCTCTTGGGCAGAACCTCCGGCAGCACGAAATACCAGAGGAACATCTGCACCAGCAGCGGGATGTTACGGAACACCTCCACATAGACTGTGCCGATGGCATTGAGCGCGGGCGACCGGGCGGTGCGCAGGACGCCGATCAGCGCCCCCAGCACCAGCGCGCAGATGGCCGTGGTGCCGGACAGCCCCAGCGTCCACAGGGCCCCGACGCCGAGATTGTGGAGATAGCTGTGAACGCCGTCCGACGAGGTGTCGAGGAAGACGCTCCAGCTCCAGTCATATTTCATGGGCGGGTTCCGCCGAATGCCGTGGCCGCGCAGGCGCGGCCGGGCTCACTGATAGGCCGCCGGATCGCCCGAATCGGTGGGATTGGCCAGCGCCTTCTTCAGGGCATCGCTCATGGGATATTTCAGGTTGATGCCGCGCGGCGGGATGGGCGCGTTGAAATACTTGTCATAGAGCGCGGCCACCGTGCCGTCCTTGATGAGCTTGAGGACGGCGGCATCCACCAGCGCCTTGAACTGCGGGTCGTCCTTGGGCTCCATGATGCCGTAGGGCGCGATTTCCAGGCTCTTGGTGCCGATGATGAAGGCGGAGGGATCCTTGGAGGAGGCCACCTGCCCATAGGCGAGGCCATCATCATTGGCGGTGCCGGCGGCGCGGCCCGTTTCCACCATCAAGAAGGCCTCGGCCGTGTCCTTCGCCCCGGCGACCGTGATGCCCAGATTGTTCTTGGCATTGATCTGGGAAATGACCTTGAACGTCTGCCCGCCGGCCTGGGCGGCGATGGTCTTGCCGCGGAAGGAGGCGGGGTCGTTCACGTCCACGCCGCCATCCTTGCGGGCCATCAGCACCACCTGCGCCACGAAGGTGGTGGGCGCGAAGGAGACCAGCTTGTGGCGCTCCACATTGTTGGTGGTGTTGCCGCACTCCAGGTCAATGGTGCCGTTGGCGAGCAGCGGGATGCGGGTGGCCGAGGTGGTGGGGTTATAGCGGATGTCGAGCTTGGGCAGGCCGAGCGCCGCCTTGATCTCGCCGGCGATCTTCTCGCAGATCTCCACCGTATAGCCCACAGGCTTCTGGTTGCCGTCCAGATAGGCGAAGGGCACCGAGGTCTCGGGATGGCCGAGGGTGATGGAGCCGGTCTGGCGGATGGTGTCCACGCGGCTCTGGGCCTGCGCCGCGCCAGCGGCGAGCGTGAACGAAACGGCGATCGCGATCCCGCAAAGAGCTTTCATCATGTTCCCCACTGGGCGAGTTGGCCATGCCGCTCGCTCTTTCAGCCTCGGGACTATGGCAAGCCGACTTCATGATGCATAATTCTAATTATGACCCATCTCATACGGATTTGATATGCCACAGCGGCGCATGGGCCTTCAGCACATCGAGGCCTTCCGGGCGGTGGTGCAGACCGGCTCCATGACGGAGGCGGCGCGCCGCCTCAACACGTCCCAGCCGCAGATCAGCCGCCTCATCGCGCAATTGGAGCAGATCACCAAATTCGCCTTGTTCGACCGCTCCGGCAGCCGGGTCTTTCCCACCAATGAGGGCACGCGCTTCTTTCAGGAGGTGGAGAAGGCTTTCACCGGCCTGAGTTCCCTGGAAGCCGCCGCCCACGGCATCCGCTCCTTCCGCGCCGACCGTCTGCGCGTCACCGCCATGCCGCGCCTCGCCGCCGGGCTTCTGACCCGCATCGCCGCGCGCTTCATGGTGGATTATCCGGAGGTGATGGTTTCCATCCGCTCGGGCACCGCCAATACGGTGCATGAATGGATCAGTTCGGGCCTGTGCGACATGGGGCTCGCCATGCTCTATCAGGACACCCATGGGGTGGAGGTGGAGCCGCTTCATACCGGCCAGTGCGTGGCCGTGCTGCCCAAGGGCCACCCGCTCGCCGCGCGCGAAAGCCTGACCCCGGAGGATTTCGCCGGCCAGGCCTTCATTGCCTCGCCCGGTGGAGGGCAATTGGCGGAACGTATCGACCAGGTGTTCACGGCGGCGGGGGTGCGGCGGCGCATCGTGGCGGAGACGGACCTCGGCGCCTCCGTCTGCACACTGGTGGGGGCGGGGCTGGGGGTGAGCCTCGTCAATCCGCTCGCAGCCCATGAGGAGCGGGCAGCGGCGGGGCTGGAAATCCGCCCCTTCACGCCGGACATCCCGACCACGGTGGCGCTGATCTTTCCGCCTTATGTGGCCCGCACCCGTCTGGTGGCGGAGTTCAGCGCCTATGCGCGCCGGCAGGTGCAGGCGGAGCTGGCAGCCATGGGGAATCCGCCGCCAGCTCCTGTGTAGGGGTCAGCGCCCCTTCCAGACCGGCGCGCGCTTTTCCGCGAAGGCGGCGGGGCCTTCCACGGCGTCTTCCGAGGCCAGCATGGCCTTCATGGCGGGATAGTCCCATTCCTCGGTCAGCGCCTGCGCCAGCGGCGTATCGAGGCCGCGCAGGGCCGCCTCCTTGGTCGCCCTGACCGACATGGGGCTGGCGGAAAGGATCTCCGCCGCCCAGCGCCGGGCGGCCTCCAATATGTCGCCCTCCACCACCTCCGTCACGAAGCCCAGGTCATAGCCCTCCTGCGCCGCCACCCGGCGGCCGGTGAGCATCATGCCCATGGCGCGCTTCAGGCCGATCTCGCGCGGCAGGCGCTGGATGCCGCCGGCGAGCGCGGCCAGGCCCACCTTGGGCTCCGGCAAGGCGAAGACCGAGCGCGGCGTCGCGATAAGAATGTCGCAGGCGAGCGCCAACTCGAACCCCCCGCCCATGGCCACGCCATCCACGGCGGCAATGAGCGGCTTGTTGAGGTCGAACCGCGCGGTGAGCCCGCCAAAGCCCGAAGGCGGGGTGACGAGCCCACCGCCGGAGGCCTGCTGCTTCAGGTCATGGCCGGCGCAAAACGCCTTGCCGCCCGCCCCCGTGAGGATGGCGACCCACTGGCTGTCATCGGCCGCGAAGGCGTCGAAGGCCTCAGCCAGTTCCTCATGGGCCTGCGCGTTCAGCGCATTATGGGCCTGCGGCCGGTTGATGGTGACGAGGGTGAGCGCGCCTTCGCGCGCGACGGTGATGTATTGGTAGGTCACGCTGCCTGCTCCCGCACGCCGCTCTGCACGAGGCCGGCGAGCCGGCTGGCGATGAGGGCTTCCGCTTCCGCCACGATGCGGCCCACCAGCTCCGCGCAGGTGGGAATGTCGTGAATGAGCCCCTGCACCTGCCCCGCCCAAACGAGGCCGGCGTCCAGGTCCCCCGTCTCCAGCGCCACGCGCCCCTTGGCGCCGGACACCAGCGGGCGGATGTCCTCGAACGTGGCATCGGGCTTCAGGGAGCGCGCCACCACCTCGTCGGACACGGACGTCTTCGCCACCCGTCCCGTATTGTGGAAGCGGCGGAAGATGAGATTGGTGGCCCGCTCGTCATTGGCAACCAAGAGCTCTTTCACCTTGTCATGGATGGGCGCTTCCACGGTGGCGCAGAAGCGCGTGCCCATATTGATGCCCTCGGCCCCCAGCGCCAGCGCCGCCACGAGTCCCCGCCCGTCAGCGAAGCCGCCGCTGGCGATGATGGGGATGGACACCTTGTCCGCTGCCGCCGGGATGAGGATGAGGCCGGGAATGTCATCCTCGCCGGGGTGGCCGGCGCATTCGAAGCCGTCGATGGAGAGGATGTCCACGCCCATGCGCTGGGCCGAGAGGGCATGGCGCACGGCGGTGCATTTGTGGATGACCAGGATGCCGTGGGACTTGAACTCCTCCACATGCTCCTGCGGCTTGTGGCCGGCGGTCTCCACGATCTTGATGCCGCTCTCGATGATGGCGCGTCGATACTCCGCATAAGGCGGCGGGGAGACGGACGGCAGGATGGTGAGGTTCACGCCGAAGGGCTTGTCGGTCATGGCCCGGCAGCGGTCGATCTCGCGGCGCAGATCATCGGGGGTGGGCTGGGTCAGGGCGGTTAGCACGCCGAGCCCGCCCGCATTGGAAACGGCGGCGGCCAGTTCCGCCCGGCCCACCCACATCATGCCCCCCTGCATCACCGGGTGGCGCACGCCGGTCATCTGCGTGAATCGTGTGGAGAGAGCCATCACAGCGCCTCCACGATGGTGACATTGGCGATGCCGCCGCCTTCGCACATGGTCTGCAAGCCATAGCGCTTGCCGCGCGCTTTCAGCGCCTGAACGAGGGTGGCCAGCAGCTTGGTGCCGGAGGCGCCCAAGGGATGGCCGAGCGCGATGGCGCCGCCATTCACATTGAGCTTTTCGGGATCGGCGCCCAGCGCCTGCATCCAAGCCAGCGGGATGGGCGCGAAGGCCTCGTTCACCTCATAGAGGTCGATGTCATCAAGGCTCATCCCCGCCTTGGCCAGCGCCTTGCGCGTGGCGTTGATGGGCTCCTCCAGCATGATGACGGGATCGCCCGCCGTCACGGCCAGGGTCACGATGCGGGCGAGCGGAGTGAGGTTGTGGGCTTTGAGCGCCCGCTCGCTCACCACCAAGGCGGCGGAGGCGCCGTCGCACATCTGGCTGGCATTGGCGGCGGAGAGGACGCCGTCTTCCTTCAGCAGCTTGACCGAGCCGATGCCCTCCAGCGTCGCGTCATAGCGGATGCCTTCGTCGGTGGTGTGGAGGCCGCCCTCCACGGCGATCGGCACGATCTCGTTCACGAAAGCGCCGGCCTGCGTCGCCTGCGCGGCGCGGCGGTGGCTTTCCAGGGCGAAGCGGTCCAGCGTCTCGCGGTCGAAGCCATATTTGCGGGCGATCATCTCGGCGCCCTCGAACTGGCTGAAGCTCGACACCCCATAGCGGGCGCGGATCTTTTCCGAGACCGGCCCGGTGCCCACCCCCGCCTTCTCGAACAGGGAGACGGAGGCGAACATGGGCACGCGGGTCATGCTCTCGGCACCCGCCGCGATGACCACGTCCTGGGTGCCGGACATGACCGCCTGGGCCGCGAACTGCACCGCCTGCTGGGAACTGCCGCACTGGCGGTCGATGGTCACCGCCGGCACGCTCTCCGGCAAGGAGGAGGCGAGCACCACGTTGCGGCCGAAGGCGAAGGACTGCTCGCCGCCTTGGGTGACGCAGCCGACGATCACATCCTCCACCGCGTCCGGCGCGATGCCGGTGCGCGCCACCAGGGCGTCCAGCACGGCACCGCCCATGTCGGCGGGATGCCAGCCGGCGAGCTTGCCGTTGCGCCGCCCCCCGGCGGTGCGGACGGCGTCCACGATATAGGCCTCGGCCATCTCAGCGTTCCTTCCCCGAAAAGTGTGGTTTGCGCCGCTCCAGAAACGCGGCGACGCCTTCCTTGCAATCGGCAGAGCAGCCGGCGGCCGCGATGGCGCGGGCCTCCCGCTCCAATTGGGCCTCAAGCCCCGTGCCGTAGCTTTCCAGGAGCAGCGCCCGCGCCGCGCCCACCGCCCCGGTGGCCGCCACCGCCAGCGCCTCGGCCTGGGCCTGGACGACCGCATCCAGCTCGGTATCCTCCACTGTGCGGGTGACAAGGCCGATGCGCTCGGCCTCCTCCGCGCCGATGCGGCGGCCGGTGAGGATGATCTCCTGCGCCTTCCTGAGCCCCACGAGGCGCGGCAGCAGAAAGGACATGCCGCCATCGGGCGTCAGCCCCACCGCGCCATAGGCCGCCGAGAAATGGGCCGAGCGGGCGGCGAGCACCACGTCGCCGGAGATGGCGAGGCTGAGACCGGCGCCGGCGGTCGGGCCGTTCACCTTGACCAGCAACGGCTTTTCCATCCGCATGAAGCGGGAGACCGCCATGTGCAGCGTGCCCGCCAGCAGGCTCAGATAACCGGAAATCCCCTCCCCCGCCGCCGAAAACCCGCCCAGGTCGCCGCCACCGCAGAACAGCTTGCCGGTGCCCGTGAGCACCACGCAGCGGATAGAGGCGTCCTGGTCGCATTGAATGGCGGCGTCCAGCAGAGCGCGGGCAAGCGGGAGGTCGATGGTGTTGCCGGCGACCGGGCGGTTGAGCGTCAAGGTGGCCACCGCCCCCGCGACGGTAACGAGAAGCGGCGGGGTCATCGGCAGGCCTCCAGGGCGTCATGAGCCAGCGCCGCCAGCACGGTGAAGCTCTCCGCCCGCTCCCGCGCATGGGGCGAGGAGGCGGTTCCGCGCAGCGCCCGGCCCTTGATGCCGTGGAAGATGGCGGCCATGCGGAAGAGGTTGAAGGCGAGGTAGAAATCCCAGTTGGGGATGCCCTGCCGCCCCGTCGCCTCGCAATAGGCGGCCACATAGTCCGCCTCCGAGGGAATATTCAGCGCGGAAAGGTCCGCCCCCGCGAGGCCCGCCACGATGTGGGGCGGCATCCGGTACATGAGGGCGTGATAGGCAAAGTCCGCCAAAGGGTGTCCCAGCGTCGACAATTCCCAGTCCAGCACCGCCAGAACGCGCGGCTCGGTGGGGTGGAAGATCATGTTGTCGCAGCGAAAATCCCCATGGACGATGGTCGTCTCGTCGCCGGGCGGAATGAGCCCCGGCAACGCTTCCACCAGCGCATCCATGCGCGGATCACGCCCGGCCAGCTCGTCCGCCAGATATTGCCGCGACCAGCGGGCGATCTGGCGGGCGAAATAATTGCCGGGCTTGCCATAATCTGCGAGCCCCAGCGCCGCCGGATGAAGGCGATGAAGGGCGGCGATGGTCTCGTTCATCGCGGCGAAATAGAGCGGCCGGTCCGCGTGGGGCACGTCCGGGAAGGTGGCGTCCCAGAAGATGCGCCCCTCCACCAAGTCCATCACATAGAAGTCCGAGCCGATCACGTCCGGATCGGTGCACAGGCCATGGATGCGGGCGACGGGAAAGCCCACCGCGCCCAGCGCCGTCTGCACCCGTGCCTCGCGGTCCACCGCATGGGCGCCGGGCAGCACCTCGCCCGGCGGCTTGCGGCGGAGCACGTAGGAGCGCGCGGGCGTGTCCAGCCGGTAGGTGGGGTTGGACTGGCCGCCCTTGAACTGGGAGACGCGCAGGGGACCGGCAAAGCCCTCCACCGTCTCGGCCATCCAGGCGGCAAGGCGCGCCTCGTCGAAGCGCAAGCCGGCGCGCACGTCGGACGTGCCGGCATTGGCCGCCTCGCCCAAGGCGGCGGGAGCGGACAGGCTCATGAATGGGCCTCTTCGGGCTGGGTCTTCTTCCAGTCGCGGCGGATCTTCTTGGCCAGCGACCATTTGTGGACCTCGGTGGGGCCATCATAGATGCGGAAGGCCCGCACCTCGCGGAACACCTGCTCCACGATGGTGTCGGAGGTAACGCCCGTGCCGCCCATCACCTGCACGCAGCGGTCGGCGACGCGCATCAGCGCCTCGCTCACCGCCACCTTGGCCATGGAGCTTTCGTTGATGGCCTGCGAGCCGGTGTCGAGCACATCGGCGCACCAGTCGATCATCAGTTCGGCCTGCTTCAGGTCGATGAGGTTTTCCGCCAGCATGAAGCCGACGCCTTCATGGTCGATCAGCACCTTGCCGAAGGCCTTGCGGCGATTGGCATAGTCGGTGGCGATCTCGTGCGCCCGGGTGCAGGCGCCGAGCCAGCGCATGCAATGGGTGAGGCGGGCGGGGGCCAGGCGCACCTGGGCATAGGTGAAGCCCTCCCCCGATTGGCCGAGCATCTGGTCCGCCGGCACCCGCAGCCCCTCGATGGTCAGCACCGCATGGCCGCCGGGCATGGAGCTGTCGATGGTGTTGGGGATGCGATCGATGCGGATGGCGGGGTCCGGCAGGTCCACCAAGAACATGCAGGCGCCATCCTCCGACTTGGCCATGACAATGCCGATGGCCGCCCCCGGCGCGCCGGTGGCGAACGCCTTGCGGCCGTCGATGATCCAGTGATTGCCGTCCTGCCGGCAGGTGGTGATCATCATGGACGGGTCGGAGCCCGCCCCCTGCTCGCTGGCCGGCTCGGTCATGAAGAAGGCGGAGCGGGCCGTGCCCGCCACCAGCGGGGCGAGGAAGCGCTCCTTCAGCGCCGGGCTGCCCACCTTGCCGAGCAGATACATGTTGCCCTCGTCGGGCGCCGCCGTATTGCAGGCGAGCGGCCCGAGCGGCGAGAGGCCGGAGCGGCGCAGCACCTGCGCCGTCTGGCGGTGGCTGAGATGCCGGCCGTCGGGCAGGATGTGAGGGGTGAGCACCCCCGCCGCCCGCGCCTTCCCGCGCAGTTCGGCGATCAGGTCGTCGGTCGGGCAATCGTGATGATCGCGGCGCGGGTCCTTTTCATAGGGCACCACGATGTCGCGCACGAAGCGCTCCACGCGATCGGCGATGGCATTAGCCTCTTCGGCGGAAATGGTGCTCATTTGGGGGCCATCCGGATGGCGCCGTCCAGGCGAATGACTTCGCCGTTCAGCATGGGAATGGTGACGATGCTCTCCACCAGGCGGGCATATTCGTCGGGGTCGCCGAGGCGGCTCGGGAAGGGCACCTGGGCGCCCAGCGAGGCCTGCGCCTCCGGCGGCAGCACGGAGAGCATGGGCGTCATGAAGATGCCCGGCGCGATGGTGGCCACCCGAATGCCGTAGCGTGCGAATTCCCGCGCCAGCGGCAAGGTCATGCCCACGATGCCGTTCTTGGAGGCGGAATAGGCGGCCTGGCCGATCTGGCCATCGAAGGCCGCCACCGAGGCGGTGTTGATGATGACGCCCCGCTCCTCGCCCACGGGTTCTGCCGTGTGCAGGCGGCCGGCGAACTGGGCGAGCACGTTGAAGGTGCCGATGAGATTGATGTCGATGATCTTCTTGAACTCGGCCAGCGGCAGCACCTTGCCGTGGCGGTCGATGACCTTGGCGGGCGGGCCGATGCCGGCGCAGTTCACCAGGATGCGCGCCTTGCCGATGAGCCCCTCGGCCTCGTCCAGCGCGGCGCAGACGCCCGCCTCGTCGGTCACGTCCACCGCCACCGCATGGCCGCCAATGGCGTCGGCATGGGCGGCGGCCATCTCTTCGTTGCGATCAAAGATGACCACCTGCGCCCCGCTCGCCGCGAGCCGCGCGGCGGTGGCCCCGCCAAGGCCGGAGGCCCCGCCGGTCACGATGGCTCCGATGTTCTTCAAATTCATTTGCGCTCCCGCTCCCATTCCCGCGCGGCCCGACCCGGCCCGCGGCACCCCTGTTCGTCGCCCATGCCGCGATACGGCCGGAGTTTCGGATATACCAATTTGGATATTATTTACTTGTGGGTATATTGAAGTCGAGCAGGTATGATGTCAACTAGGCACCGGGACTGACGAGAGGAACGAGACGTGGGCGACGTGGCGACCCCATTCCGGACATCCGCGCAACGGCAGCGGGACCGCGAGGAGAAGCGGTTCGCGGTGATGCGGGCGGCGACCCGGCTCTTCAACGAGCGCGGCTTCCACGCCACTTCGCTTGACGACGTGGCGGCGCGTCTCGGGGTGACGAAGCCCACGATCTACCATTATCTCGGCAACAAGGATCAGGTGCTGCTGGAGTGCGTGACCTTCGGCCTGGACCAAGTGCTGGAAGCCGCCGAGCGCTCGCGGGCCGCCTCGGGCAACGGCCTGGCGCGCCTCCAGGCCTTCCTGCGCCGCTTCGCCGAAATCAACATGGACGATTTCGGTCGCTGCGTGATCCGCACCGGCGACGAGGTTCTCTCGCCCGAGAGCGCCAAGACCTTCCGGGCCCTGAAGGGGCAGATCGACCGCGCCATGCGTGCTCTGGTGGCGGAGGGCATTGCAGACGGCTCCATCGCGCCCGGCGATCCGCGCATGATCGCCTTCACGCTCGCCGGCGCGCTGAACTGGCCGGCGCGCTGGTTCGATCCCAACGGGCCGAAATCCAGCGCCGAGGTGGCGGCGGAAATGGTGGAGATCCTCACGCGCGGCATTGCCGGCAACCGCGACGCGGCCCCCGCGCCCCAGCCCGTGGCGGCGCGCCCGGACACGGGATCGGTGGCACCGCCCGCGAAGAAGGCGCGGGCGAGCGCCAAGGCAAAGGCCCCGGCCGAACCGCGCGCGGAGGTGACCCAGGACAGCGGGGAAAAAGCCGCTCCCCGGACCGCCCGGGCCCGCAAGACGACCGAGGCTCCCAAAGGCCCGAAGACGCCGCGCGCGCCCCGCAAGCCGTCCTGAACGGTCCAATCGGGATCACCGCCGCACGAAGGCGGCGGCCTCCTCGCGCAGTCGCGCTTTCAGCACCTTGCCATTTGGATTGCGCGGCAGGCCCTCTTCCATGAGGACGATGCGGTCGGGCACCTTGTAGTCGGACAGGCACCGGGCGCAGTGGCGGCGCAGATCCTCCTCGTCGGCCCGGCCGCCCACCACGAAGGCGGCCACCCGCTCGCCCAGCACCGGGTCCGGAAAGCCCACGACGGCGGCCTCCGTGATGCCCGGGAAGTCGATCAGCACACTCTCCACCTCCGCCGAATAGACCTTGTAGCCGGCGCGGTTGATCATGTCCTTCTTGCGGTCGAAGACCTTCAGATAGCCGTCCCCATCCATGGAGCCCACATCGCCCGAGCGCCAGTAGCCACCCGTGAAGGCGGTGGCGTTGGCTTCCGGGTTCTTCCAGTAGCCGGGCACCACGGAGGCGCCCGCGATCCACAATTCGCCGGCCGCTCCAGGGGGAACTTCGCGCCCGTCCTCGTCCATCACCCGCAAATCGATGCAGGGCATGAGCTTGCCCACGCAATCGAGCCGCTCGATGGGCGCATCACGGGGCAGGATGGCGACAGGGGACGAGGTCTCGGTGGCGCCATAGACGTTGAAGAGATCGAGGCGGGGGCACTTCTCCTTCAGCCGCCTTGCATTGGGCTCCGGCATGGGCGCGCCGCCGAAGGCGCCGATGCGCCAGGAGGAGAGATCGAAGCGGTCGAAGTCCGGATCGAGCAGGCACAGATTATACATGGCGGGCACCATGATGACCGCGCTCATGCGCTCGCGCTCCGCCAGTTCCAGGAAGGCGCGGGCCTTGAACTGCGCCATCAAGATGAGCCCGGCCCCGAAGGCGAGCGCCGTCTGCATCACGCCGATCAGCCCGGTCATGTGCGAGCAGGGCACGGCCAGCACCATGCGGTCTGTGCCGGCGATGCCCACCGCATGGCGGTAGTGAAGGCAGGAATGGACGACGCCCAGATTGGTCAGCACCGCGCCCTTGGGCCGCCCGGTGGTGCCGGAGGTGTAGAGGATGCAGAAGGGGTCTTCCTCCTCCACGTCGGGGCCCGGTTCCCGGGCGGGCGCCGCGAACAGCGCGTCATAGGGCACGCTACCCTCATGCGATCCGCCCACCGCCACGCGGACGGCAAGCTCGGGGGTCTCGGAAGCATCCGGCAACTCGCCCCCATGGGCCACATCGAACAGGAGCACCATGGCCCCGCTCTGGGCCACCGCATAGGCGATTTCCGGCCGCCGCTGGCGGATGTCGAGGGGCACATGGATGGCGCCAAGCCGGGCGCAGGCGAGCGAGACTTCCACCACCTCGGCCCGGTTGCCGATCAGCGTCGCCACCCGCTCGCCCTTGCGCACGCCGCGCGCCACGAGCCCATCGGCGAGGCGCTCGGCGCGGGCGTCCAGCTCGCCATAGGTGAAACGCCGGTCGCCATCCACCAGCGCCAAAGCGTCCGGGGTCTGCGCGACGCGCGCCCGGAAAAAGGCATGCACATTGCGGGGCCGGTCCACAAAGGCCGGCACCACGCGCCCGAAATGCACTTCGCGGCGGATCATCCGCTCCTCCCCGTTTTTCTTGTGGCGCCCGTCACGGCACCAGCACCACCTTGCCCACGGTGCGCCGTTCGCCCAAGGCCTTCAAAGCGGCGGGCGCTTCGGCCAGGGGGAAGATGTCGCGCACCAGGGGGCGGATGGCACCGGCCCGACGCAGCTCGAACAGTTCCGCATAGATGTGCGGCACCTTCTCGGGATGATGCCGCCTGTATTCGCCCCAATAGACGCCGAGCGCGGCTGCATTCTTCAGGAGAAGGCGATTGGCGGGAAGCTCCGTTACCGTTCCACCGGCAAAGCCGACAATCACGAGGCGCCCGCCCCAGGCAAGACACCGCAGGCTCTCCAGCGCCACGGTGCCGCCCACCGGGTCCACCACCACGTCGACGCCCCGCCCGCTTGTCAGCGCGCGCACGCGCTCGGTGACGGGCTCCGCGGCATAGTCGATGGCTTCGTGCGCGCCCAGTTCCAGGCACAGCGCCACCTTGTCCGCCCCCCCGGCGGTGGAGATGACGCGGGCGCCCGCATGGCGTGCCAATTGGATGGCGGCTGACCCCACGCCCCCTGCCCCCGCATGCACCAGCACGGTCTCACCGGCTTTCAGGCCGGCGCGGTCATGGAGGGCCACATAAGCGGTGGGATAGACCACCGGGAGTGCCACCGCCTCGGTCAAGGAAAAGTCCGGCGGCACCAATTCCGCGCCCACCGGGCCGACCCTGGCATAATCGGCATAGGCGCCGTGATCCACCAGGGCGCAGATGCGGTCGCCCTCCTGGAAACGGCAGCCCGCGCCCCGCGCCACCACCGTTCCGGCCAGTTCGACGCCGGGGGTGAAGGGCAGGGGCGGCTTCACCTGGTAGCGGCCGCGGATCATCAGCGTGTCGAGGAAGTTGGCCCCCGCCGCCTCCACCCGCACCACGCATTCGCCGGGGCCGGCCTGCGGAATCGGGAGGTCGTCCAGCGCCATGGCGCCGTCCTCGTTCACGGCGTGGACCCGCCAGGCGCGCATGTGCGCAGTGGCATCGGCATTCATCAGGCGGACCTTTTCATGACACGCGGATCAATGGCCGCGGAAGCCACGGCCATCCGTGGTTCCTCTTCCAAGAAAGGCATCCATGCCCGGCCCAAGGGGTGAAGGCCGGGCATGGATGAGTGGGCAAGATCGGGAGGAAGCGATCTGCCGGCGCGGGCTCAGCCCATAGGTATTCGGCCAGATCGCGCCTGGCCAACACTCACTTGGCGGCCGCCACCAGCGGGCATTCGCTGCGCGACAGGGGGCGGAAAGCCTCGGCGGCGGGGATGGTGCGCAGGATGTTCATATAGTCCCACGGCCCCTTGGATTCCGCCGGGGACTTCACCTGGGCCAGATACATGTCGTGGATCATGCGGCCATCGGGGCGGATGGAGGCGTTGCGGGCGAACATGTCCTTCACCGGCATTTCGCGCATCTTGGCCGCCACCACTTCGCCATCGGTGGAATTGGCCGCTTTCACCGCCTTCAGATAATGCAGAGCGGCGGAGTAAAGGCCGGCCTGGAGCGAGGTGGGCTTGCGCCCGCCCATGCGCTTCGACCAGCGCTCGGACCAGGCGCGGGTCTCGTCATCCATGTTCCAGTAGAAGGCGGTGGTCATCAGCAGGCCCTTGGCCCGCTCCAGGCCGAGCGCATGGATATCGGTGATGAAGAACACCATGGCGGCGAGGCGCTGCTTGCCGGTGCCGATGCCGAACTCATTGGCCTGCTTGATGGAATTGATGGTGTCGACGCCGCCATTGGCAAGCGCGATCACCTGCGCCCCCGAAGACTGCGCCTGGAGTAGGAAGGAGGAGAAATCGGGCGTGTTGAGGGGCGCGCGGGCGTTGCCGAGCACCTTGCCGCCATTGGCGTCGATCACCTCGGTGGCGTCGGCTTCCAGAGACTTGCCGAAGCCATAGTCGGCGGTCACGAAATACCAGGTCTTGCCCCCTTCCGCGACCACCGAACGGGCGGTGCCATTGGCCATGGCGTAGGAATCATAGACCCAGTGGAAAGAGGTGGGCGAGCACGCCTTGTTGGTGAAGACGGTGGAGCCGGCGCCCGTGTTCAGCAGCACCTTCTTGCGCTCGCGGGTGATCTCCTGCACCGCCAGGGCGATGGCGGTGTTCGGCACCTCGGCGATGACGTCCACATTCTCCTCGTCCACCCAGCGGCGGGCGACCGCGGCGCCCACGTCGGCCTTGTTCTGGCCATCGGCCACCACGAGATTGATGGGCTTGCCATCAATGGTGCCGCCGAAGTCCTCGATGGCCATCTTGAGGGCTTCCACCGAGCCGGGTCCGGTGAGATCGGCATAGACGCCGCTCATGTCGGTGAGCAGGCCGAACTTCACGCCCCGCGCCGGGATCTCGGCGGCGGCAGGAGCGGCGGCGAGCAGGAGACCCAAGGTGGCCAGCGACGTCCAATGCTGCAAACGGCTCAATTTTCTCTCCCCATCATTCCCAGGGGCACGATCTTGCCCGCCGCCAACCGGCGAAGGGGCGGAGCACAGGGCGCCGCATCGTATTCCCGTGAGTAATTTAATTTCTTGTGTGACCTAAAATATACTCGTGGGTAAATAACTGTCAAGGCGGAGCCCGCCGGGGCGGGACAGGAATGGGACGCCCTCATCGGCGGCGGCCGCCTTCGCGGCATGCCCCCCGCCGCACGGAATGCAGCGCCACCGCATTGACTGCCCGCGAAATATGCAATATCGATATTTTAACACCGCAGATCGATGACGGAGGCGCAGGTGCTGGGTGCGGGACGCGACATGCAGCAGGTGATGCGACCGGGCGAGGAGCCGCCCCGCAGCGTGACCTCCGCCGTCTTCCTGCAATTGCGCTCTGAGGTGCTCACCGGCGCGCTGAAGGGTGGCCAGCCCCTGCGCGCGGCCGCCATTGCCAGCCGTCTGCGGGTGAGTCTCACCGCCGTGCGCGAGGCGCTGGTGCGCCTGCTCTCGGACAATTTCGTCACGTCCGTCGACCAGAAGGGCTTTCGCGTCTCCCCTGTGAGCGCGCAGGATCTCGCCGACGTGACACAGACTCGCATCCTGGTGGAAGGAACGGCGCTGCGCCAATCCATGGAAAATGGCGGCGCGGACTGGCGCGAACGGGTGATCGCCAGCCATGCGCGCCTGTCCGCCATCCCCGTCCGGCGCCCCGACAAGCCGGACGAGACCAACGAGGCCTGGGCGGAGGAGCATGAGCGCTTCCACCTGACGCTTCTGGACGCGTGCGGCTCGCCCTGGCTCATGCGCTTCCGCAGCACCCTCTATGCCCATTCCGAGCGCTATCGCCGGCTGTCCGTGCAGGCGCAAGGTCCGTCCTCCGTGCGCAGCGTGTCGCAGGAGCATGATGTGATCGTCGAGGCGGTCCTCACCGGCGATGCCGACGGGGCCGTGGAGGCGCTCTCCCAGCATTACCGCCGCACCATGGAGATTGCGCGCGCGGCGCTGTGACCCGATGCCGGGGCGGCTGCGGCCCGGCATGTCCCATTTCCCGCCGGTCCGCCGGAGGTCCTGGACGCGTCCCGCATCCCCTGCGGGCGATCGCCCGCGCTTACCCCGCCTGTCGCCGCCGGCGACGGCGGGGCCCAACGCCATCAGGCACCAAGAACAAAAGGACAGGAAACGCCATGAAGACCAGCATGTTGAGCGGCACCGCCCCGCCGTCCCCCGCGCTTCGCCGCATCGCCCGTGCGTTCAAGGCCCATGCCGCCAAGGTGGCGCTGGCGGGTCTCGCCGTCGCCGCCGCCCTTGCCGTGACGCCCCGGGCGCAGGCGCAGGAGGCCTATCCGTCCCGTCCGCTGAAGATCGTGGTGGGCTTTGCGCCCGGCGGCAGTTCCGACACGGTGGCGCGCCTTGTGGCCGAGCGACTGTCGGCCCGGCTCGGCAAGCCGGTGGTGGTTGAAAACAAGCCTGGCGCCGGCGGTTATCTGGCCACCAGCCAGGTGCTGCGCCAGCCCGCCGACGGCTACACCTTGCTCCTGCTTGCCAGCGCCCATTCGGTGACCGCCGCCATGCGGGTGAGCATGCCCTTTGATCCGGTGGAGGACCTGGACTGGCTGACCACCGCCGCCACCTACGGCATGGTGTTCGGCGTGCGGCCGGATTCGCCCTATGCGAGCCTCGTGGAGATCATCGCCGCCGCCAAGGCCAAGCCCAAGACGCTGACTTACTATTCGGTGGGCGAAGGCACCGCCCATCATCTGCTCGGCGAGTGGCTGAGCGCGGCCACGGGCGCCGAATTCGTCCACGTGCCCTATCGCGGCAGTTCCGCCGCCTTGCCCGACTTCCTCGGCGGGCGTGTGGACATGATGATCGACACCATGACCTTCGCCCTGCCGCAGATGCAGGCCGGCGCGGTGCGTCCCCTCGCCGTCACCTCCAAGAAGGTGCCGCCGGAGATGGCCAAGGTGCCCTATTCCGGTGACATCGTGCCGGGGCTTTCCTATGAATCCTGGCTCGGCCTTGCCATGCGCAAGGGCGCCCCGGCGGACGTGGTGGAGAAGCTGCGCACCGAGATCACCGCCATCGTGCTCTCCGACAGCTTCGCCCAGGAGCTCGCCAAGTTCGGCGCCAACGCCACCGCCAGCACCGGCGAGGAATTCGCCGCCCGTATCCGGCGGGAGATCGCCGACTTCAACAAGGTCATCGATGCCCGCGGCATCCAGCGGCAGCAGCAATAGCTGCCGCACCCTCTTTTCCCTCCCCACCCCTCACATAGGTCTCCCATGAAGCTCGTTTCCTTCAAGGCCGGCGACACCGCCGGCTTCGGTGTCGTCAAGGGCGATGCCATCGTCGATCTGACCGGGCATTTCAGCGCGCGCGGAATCACCGGCCTGCGCACGCTGATCGCCGCCGATGCCCTGGACGAGGCCCGCGCCGTCGCGGAGAGCGCCGCGCCGTCGCTGAAGCTGGCGGACGTCGCGCTGCTGCCCGTGATCCCCGATCCCGGCAAGATCATCTGCATCGGCCTGAACTACCGCGACCACGTCGCCGAGACCGGCCGCACGGTGACAGAGAACCCGGCCTTGTTCTCGCGCTATCCCGAAAGCCAGGTGGGCCATCTCCAGCCCATCGTGAAGCCGCTGGAATCCGACAATTTCGACTATGAGGGCGAGCTGGCCCTGGTGATCGGCCGGGGCGGACGGCGCATTCGGGAAGAAGATGCCCTTGCCGCCATCGCCGGCTATTCCTGCTATAATGAGGGCAGCATCCGCGACTACCAGCGCCACACGTCGCAGTTCCTGGCCGGCAAGACCTTCGCCAATACAGGCGCGTTCGGCCCCTGGCTGGTCACCACCGACGAAATCCCCGATCCCAGCCGCCTGACGCTGGAAACCCGCCTCAACGGGCAGGTGGTGCAGCATTCCACCACCGATCTGCTGATCACCGACATCCCCGCCCTGATCCGCTATTGCTCCACCGTGCTGACGCTGGAGCCCGGCGATGTGATCGTCACCGGCACCCCCGGCGGCGTCGGCGCCAAGCGCACCCCGCCGCTCTGGATGAAGCCCGGCGACACGGTGGAAGTGGAGATTTCCGGCATCGGCATCCTGCGCAACCCGGTGATCGACGAGGCGGCGTGAGCGCCACTTCCTGAGCGCTGCGGCCTAGGGGCGCGCGCCCTCTCTTCCGTCATGGCCGGGCCTGTCTCGGCCATCCACGGGGACGCGCCGGGCGCGCCATTCCAACGGGAATGCGGGCGGAGAGGCGTGGATGCGCGGGTCAAGCCCGCGGATGACGGGGTATAAGAGGGCACGAGGGCAAGACCCAATGCGCCCGCCCTGCGCGCCCTCACCCTTCCGTCATGGCCGGGCCCGTCTCGGCCGTCCCCGGCGCGCGGCCGGGAGTGCGGCCGCCAGCACAGGCAACCGCAGCGGCGCGAATGCCGGCTCAGGCCCGAGCAAGGGGCGGGGCGGGCAAAACCCGCCCTCGCCTCAGGCCGGCGGAGTGAGCTTCTTCTCGGCGATGGCCACCCAGAGGGCGGCGCCCACCGGCAAGGCGTCGTCGTTGAAATTGTAGGTGGGCGAGTGGAGGCCGTGGCCGCCACCCTGCCCCACCCAGATATAGGCCCCGGGCCGCTCCTGGAGCATGAAGGCGAAGTCCTCGGCGCCCATGCTGGGCTCGATGGTCTCGTCGAGCGTCAGAACGGGCGAGACGTCGCGCACCACGTCCTGCACGAAGCGGGCTTCCTGCGGATCGTTGATGGTGGCCGGATAGCGGCGCTGATAGTCGATGGTGGCGGTGCAGCCCATGGCCTCCGCCACGCCAGACACGATGGCCTTCAGCCGCGTCTCGATGAGATCGCCCACCGCCGGCGCGAACCAGCGCACCGTCCCGGTCATGCGGCAGGAGCCGGGAATGACGTTCCAGGCGTCACCGCCATGGACCGTGGTCACCGACACCACCGCCGAGGCCATGGGCGAGACATTGCGGGCCGCGATGGTCTGGAGCGCCGTGCCGATCTGGAACATGCAGGCGATGGGGTCCGCGCCCTGGTGGGGCATGGCGCCATGGGCGCCGCGGCCGGTCACCGTGATGTCGAAGATGCCGAAGGCAGCCATCATCGCCCCGGTGGTCAGCCCCGCGCGGCCGAGGGGCAAGTCCGGCCAATTGTGCATGCCGAAGACGGCGTCCACGGGGAAGCGTTCAAACAGGCCGTCCTCGATCATGCGGCGGGCACCGCCCTCGTTTTCTTCCGCCGGCTGGAAGATGAAGCGCACGGCGCCGTCGATCCGCCCGCTCTTGGCGAGATGACGGGCGGCAGCCAGCAGCATGGCCATGTGGCCGTCATGGCCACAGGCATGCATGCGGCCGGGATGCTGCGACGCATAATCGAGCCCCGTCGCCTCGGTGATGGCGAGGGCATCCATGTCGGCCCGAAGCCCGATGACGCGGTCCGAATTGCCGCGCTTCAGGGTCGCCACCACGCCGGTGCCGCCGAGCCCGGTCTCCACCTCAAGCCCGAAGGATCTCAGCTTGTCCGCCACGAAGGCGGAGGTCTGGTGTTCGTCATAGGCCAGTTCGGGAATGCGATGGAGCGCGCGGCGCCACGCAACGGCGTCGGCGATCTCTTCATTGGTCAGGCGGGGATTCATGGTGTCTTCCGGTGTGTCTTGACGGGGGTGCGCTCAGCCGGCGGGCTTCATGCGATAGCGGAAATCGCAATGGCTGGCGCCCTTCATGAGCGTCTGGGTGCGGGTGAGTTCCATGGCCGGGTTATAGCCGGTGCAGAATTCCCCGTCGCGGTTGCAGGAGAGCAGGTGGCCGATCTCGCCCAGCCCCATCTCCCGATACATTTCCGAATAGCGGCAGCGGGTGACGTCGAATTCCAGCCGCTCGGGATCGGCATGGCGCACCGAGATGGCGAGCGCGTCATTGGCCGTCCAGTTGGGCAGGATGGCGGCGAAGTCTTCCAGCGTCGGGTCGCGCCCCAGCTCGGCGCGGAACCGCGCGCCCTGCTGCACGGCGGAGCGGGAAACGGCGGCGTCGAGCGTGGCGCGGGCCACCTCGACGCCTTGGCTTTCCACCAGCACGTCATAGACATGCTTGAGGATTTCCGCCTCGATCCGCCGCCGCTCGATGATGGGGAGGGGGGCGGGAGTGGCGGCAGGCTTTGCGTCTTGCTCGGACATGGTCTCGTCCTTTCAGGGCCGGGGCAGGCTGTCGATAAAAGGGCCACGTGTCAGCCCCGCATCCACCTCGACGCTGTCATGGCCGGGCTTGGCCCGGCCATCCACGCGGACCGGGCGCGGCGCAGCTTCGGCCCGCTCCTCCAGCTGTGAGACGTGGATGCCCGGGACAAGCCCGGGCATGACGGGGTGGGGTGATGCGTTGGCCATCCGGTGCCCCTTCCGTTTTCAAATGGCGTGGGCGTGGCCGCCCAGATAGGCCTCGACGATGCGCGGGTCATCGGCCAGCGTCGCCGCCTCGCCCTCGATGAGGATGCGGCCGCTGTCCAGCACCGCCGCGCGATCGGCGATGCGAAGCGCCGCCTTGGCATTCTGCTCGACGATGAGGATGGACAGGCCCTCCTGCCGGATCTGCGACACCAGGTCGAAGATGCCCTTCACGAATTTGGGCGCAAGGCCGAGGGAGGGCTCGTCCAGCAGCAGGATGGAGGGCTTGGCCATGAGTGCGCGGGCAATGCACAGCATCTGCTGCTCGCCGCCCGAGAGCGAGCCCGCCACCTGGCTCATGCGCTCGCCGAGCTTGGGGAAGAGGGCGAGCACCCGGTCCAGTTCCGCGAGGCCATGCCGGCCGCCACCGATGACAAGGTTTTCCTTGACGCTCATGGGCGAGAAGATCTGCCGTCCCTCGGGGGCCTGCAGCAGGCCGCGGGCGACGATCTCGTTGCTCTTGAGCTTGGTGATGTCCTCGCCCTTGAAGCGGATGGTGCCGGACTTGGCGCGATAGATGCCGGAGATGGTGCGCATCAAGGTGGTCTTGCCGACCCCGTTGGAGCCGAGCACGGCGACGATGCCACGCTCGGGGACGGTGAGGTCCACCCCGTGCAGGATTTCCTGCACGCCCATGGCGACGGTGAGATTGCGGATTTCCAGTAAGCTCATGGTTCCGCTCCCTTTAGTCGTCCACGCCCAGATAGGCTTCCAGCACCACCGGATCGGCCCGCACGATGGCCGGCTCGGCGTCGGCGATCTTGCGGCCGGAGGCGAGCACCACCACCCGCGAGCAGATGCCCATGACGAGGTTCATGTCGTGCTCCACCAGCATGATGGCCATGCCGGTGCCGTTCAGCGTCTTGATGAAGCGGGCAAGCTCCGCCGTCTCGGAATCGTTGAGGCCGGCGGCGGGCTCGTCCAGGATCAACAGGTCCGGCTTCATGGCCAGCGCCCGGGCGATCTCCAGATATTTGCGCTTGCCATAGGAGAGGTTGGCGGCCAGTTCCTGCGCCTGGTCGGTGAGGCCGACGCGCTCCAGCGCCTCCCAGGTGCGGGCCGAGATGGCATCCGCCCGCTTGGCGCCGCCCAGCACAGCGCCAAGCGCCGACTGGCCCATGGCCCCGACCGCTCCCACCGACACATTGTCGAACACCGACATGTTCGGGAACACGCGCAGGTTCTGGAACGTGCGCGACATGCCGCGCGCCGCGATCCTGTAGGGCTTCAGGCCCGACACGGTCTCGCCCTTGAAGCGCACCGTGCCGGAGGAGAGCGGCGTGAAGCCGGAGATGAGGTTGAAGAGCGTAGTCTTGCCCGCTCCGTTGGGGCCGATGACGCCCACCAGCTCGCCGTCCTCGACGCGGGTGGTCACATCGTCCACCGCCACCAGGCCGCCAAAGCGGCGGGTGACGTGCTCGATCTCGATCAGGCTCATTGCCAGCCCACCTCGCTCTTGGAGGGCGCCCCGCGCCATTTCAGGCCAAAGCCGCGCCGCACCACGGAGAGGGCGGAGACCTCGCCGAACAGGCCCTTGGGCATGAACAGGATGGAGAAGAACATGACGAGGCCCACCATCACATTGCGCAGGTCGCCCAGGCCCCGCAGCAATTCGGGCAGCAGGATCAGCAGCACCGCCCCGATGATTGCCCCCGGCAGCGAGCCGAGCCCTCCCACCACGATCATGGCCAGGATCAGGATGGAGGTGGAAAAGCCGAAATCGTTGGGCGAGACATAGCCCGTCGTATAGGCCCACAGCGCCCCGGCAATGCCGGCGAAGAAGGCCGAGATGGTGAACACCTCGATCTTCAGCTTGACGGTGTTCACCCCCATGGCATCGGCGCACTGGTCGTCTTCGCGCAGCGAGCGCAGGGCATTGCCGTAGTAAGAGTGGCTCAGCCGGTGCAGGACGAAGATGGAGACCGACACCAGCACCGCCACCAGGAAATAGACCGCCAGCGGGGCCTTCAGCGGGAAGCCGAACAAATTGATGCCCGAGAACAGCATCACGCCGTTGGGCCCCTTGGTCACCGCCACCCAGTTGAGCAGCACGGTGTTGATCATCTGCCCGATGGCGAGGGTGGCCACCGCGAAATAGATGGAGACGAGGCGCATTGTGGGCAGCGCCACCACGAAGGCGAAGGCCGCCGCCACCAGGCCCGCCGCCGGCAGGCCCCAGATGAAGCCGATCTTCCAATCGGTGCCGAGCAGCGCCGCCACATAGGCGCCGATGCCGTAGAAGGCGGCATGGCCCAGATGCAGGAGGCCGGCGGCACCCGTCACCAGATGCAGCGAGGCGGCGAGCAGGGCGAAGATGAGGACGAGGTTCGCCACCTGGAAGAAGTAGCCCTTGCCCGAAAAGGCGAGGAAGGCCGGCACCAGGGCGAAGACGACGAGAAGGACGAGGATCTTGCCGATCCAGCCTTTGCGCATGAGATCAGACACGTTCCCTCCCGGCTCCGAAGAGGCCCTGCGGAAAGAAGATGAGGGTGATGATCAGGAAGCCATAGGCGACCATGTCGGCCCAGTTGGACGAGATGAAGGTGGTGGCCAGCCCCTCGGACAGGCCGAGCAGCAGCGCGCAGACCACCGCGCCGGGAATGGAGGACAGCCCGCCCATGACCATGGCGACGAAGGCCTTGATGCCGGGGATGAACCCCATGGCGGGGAAGATGGCGCCGTAATAGAGCCCCACCAGGATGCCCGCCCCCGCCCCCATCATGGAGCCGAGCGCGAAGGTGGTGATGATGGTGCGATCGGTGTCGATGCCCACATACTTGGCCCCCAGCGGATTGGCCGAGACCGCACGGATGGCGAGCCCCGCCCGGGTGCGGGTGAGCATGAATTGCAGGCCCGCCAGCATGATCGCCGCCACCGCGAAGATGATGACATCGCCGGTGACGATGGTGATGGGGCCGATCTCGATGGGGGTGTTGATGAGATACTCGAACGGCACCGTCTGCATCTGCGAGCCGAAGGCATATTCCAGCCCCTCGCGGGCGACGATGGAGACCGCCAGCGACGACATGAGGGTGGATTCCCGCATGGCCCGGGATTTCAGCGACGCCTCGTCGGAAAACCGCCGGAACGGCTTGAAGGCGATGCGCTCCAGCCCCACCCCCATGGCCGCGCCCACCGCCAGCACCACGAACAGCACCACCAGGAAGGGCGGGGCAAAGGCGGTGATGAAGATGAGGCCCACGAAGGCGCCGAGCGTGTAGACCTCGCCATGGGCGAAGTTCACCACGTTGAGCACGCCGAAGATCAGCGTGAAGCCGATGGCCATCAAGGCGTAGATGACGCCCTGTGACAGGCCGATGGCCAGTTGTTGCAGATAATACGGGTCGATCACGGAGGGCCCTTTCCGTCGGGTCGCGGACCGCCGGCGTGTCCGGGGCGGGGCCCTGGCTCACCGGATGAGGGATGGCGATGGCGCAGCGCGCGGACCGGGGCTCTCCCCGCGTCCCGTCTCATCTGCGAACGGATAAAGAGGGGCAGGAGGACGCGGACGCCCTCCTGCCAGACAGTCACTCGTCGACGGGGGTGAAGACGCCGTTGACCACGCGCACCTTCATGAGCTGCTTCACCGGCTCGCGGTCGGCCCCGAAGGTGGTGGTGCCGGTCACGCCGGGGAAGTCCTTGGTGGCGGCCAGCGCGTCGCGCACCTTGGCGCGGGTCACGTTGGGATAGGACTTGGCCACCGCGTCCAGCATGATGTTGACCGCGTCGAAGGCCTGGGCCGGGAACTGGCCGGGCTCAGCGCCGCGCACCTTCACCCATTCGGCCACGAAGTCCTTCACCTCGGGCTTGGGGCTGTTGGGCAGGAAGTTGGTGGTCAGCGACAGGCCTTCTGCATCCGCGCCGGCCAGCTCAATGACTTTCTGGTTATGGGCCGCCGAGGTTGAATAGACCGGGATGTTGATGCCCAGCTGCTTCATCTGCTTGAGGAAATTGGCGGCATCCTCATAGAAGAAGGCGGTGTAGATGGCATCGGGCTTGGCGCGCTGGATCTTGGTCAGCAGCGCGCGGAAGTCGGGCAGGCCGCGATTGAAGAACTCGGTCAGCACCACCTTGCCGCCGCCGGCCTCGAAGGCATCGCCGAAATACTTGACCGCCGTCTGGCCCCAGTCGGTCTGCTCGCCCACCAGCGCCACCTTCTTGATGCCCTTCTTGAGCATCCAGGCCGCATTATAGGGGCCTTCGCCCGCCTGGGTGGTGATGTTGCGGAACTGCCATTCGGAGATCTTGGCATAGTCGGGATGGGAAGCCGACTGGGAGAGCTGGGGCATGCCCGCCTCCTTATAGACCTGCGCCGAGGCCATGGAGACGCCGGAGGTAAAATCGCCCAGCACGCCCACGATGGCCGGGTCGTCCACAAACTTGCGGGCGATGGCGACGCCTTCCTTGGCGTCCGAGCGGCTGTCCTCGAACACGATCTCCACCTTCACCGGAATGCGACCGGAGGCGTTGAAGCGGGCGAGCGCGATCTCGGCGGCGGTCTTGAAGTCCTGGCCATACTGGGCCGTGCTGCCGGTCAAAGGCAGCTGGTAGCCGATCTTGATGGGATCGGCGGCAAAGGCCGGTACCGACAGGGCGCCAGCGGCGACAGTGGCCAGGGCAAGGCCGACAAAAGTGCGGCGGGTGGACATAGGGGTCATGGCAGTGATGCTCACGTCTCGGGAAGGGTGATGGGTTCTTTTTAGCCTATTTTTTGTGCGCGTCGAAACGCGGGGCAGCCGAGTGTCAGACGGCATCCCCCGGTTCCACGATGAGGCGGCAGCAGCCCTCCTCGCCGGGATGCCAGGTTTCGCCCTTGAAGATGAAGCCGGCGGCGCTGAAGAGCCCGCCATCAATGGCGCCGCCCGCCTTGCACAGAAGCTCCAGGTCCGCGTCGGACCGTCCCATTCCGGCCCAGGCTTCCTTTAGGGGGCAACGGTGGAACTTGATCTCCAGCCGGTCCGCGTCGCACTGGCGGACCTCAGGCTGGAACAGGATGTCGCCGGCGGGAATGCCGCCCAAAAAGCGATCCTTCAGGCCCGACAAATCGGCGGGGCCGAGATCAGCGAAGCGGGCACCCATGGTGGCACCCATGCGGCGGGTGGCCTCGCTGGAGAGTTCCACAGCCCGCTCGGTGCCGAACGCCTCGCGCAGCACGTCGAACATGTTGGCATAGGCGGCGGCGCGCATGTTGAACGCGCCCTGGAGCCATTCGATGGGCACCAAGCGGCCGCTGGGCGAGCTCTCGGTCATGACCTCTTCCTTCTCTGGAGGGACGGGTTTGGGTGTCTCAGGAGGGCTCGACGGCATCCTTGTGCCGATACCAGGCGAGCATGGTGGGAGCGACGAGCTTGGCCACCCCATGGAACGGATAGGGGCGCACGGGGGTCAGCGGCACCGGCAGGTCCGCCTCCGCCTTGCCTTCCATGGCGTCGGCGAGGACGGGACCCAGCGCGGTTGAGAGCGCGACGCCCCGCCCGTTGCAGGCGACCCAGGCCCACAGACCGTCGGCCACCCGGTGGAAGCGGGGCATGCGGTCATCCGTCATGCCGATGCGGCCGTTCCAGACGAAATCGAACGTGGGCACGCCCATTTGCGGGAAGATGCCCGCCAAGCGCGCGCCGATCAGCCGCTTCAGGCGCTCCGCGCCATTGAAGGGCACGATGAGCGCGCCGCCGGACACGAGGCGCCCGCGCGCATCCCACCGGAAGAAGCGCAGATCCCCATGGGTGTCGGAGAGCGCCTGCCGGCCGGGCAAGACCTTCGCCCGTACCGCCTCCGGCTGCGGCGCGGTGGCCATTTGCCAGGATAGGACCGGTACCAGCGAATGGGCGAGGCGCGGGGCAAGGCCGGGGGCGAACCAGTCCGTATAGCCATTGGCCGCCATCATCACCTGGTCGGCGATCACCCGGCCCTTCGACGTGGAGACCAGCCAGCCGGCGGGCGTGCGCTCAACCGAGCGGACCGGGCTGTTCTCATAAAGGGATGCCCCCGCCGCCACCGCCGCGCCGGCCAAAGCGCGGGCATAAGCAAGCGGATTGATGTGGCCCCCGAAGCGGTTGAGCATGCCGCCATACCAGGCGCGCGAGCCGGTGAGCGCCGCGGTCTCGGCGGCATCAAGCAGGCTCACCGGTGCCCCGCGCCGCGCCCAGGCCTCCACCCGCGCGGCGGAGAGCTTCACGCGGCCGGGGGAATGGGCGGGCTGGAACCAGCCGGTCTGTTCCGCCTCGCATTTCAGATCGAGCCGGCGCACCAGGTTGAACAGGTTCGCCGCGCTATCCGACACCAATTGGGCGAACCGCTCGCCCACCGCGCCGAAGCGCTCCGCCATCACGTCCGGCTCGGCACCGGTCATGGTGGGGATGACTTGGCCATTGTTGCGCCCGGAGGCGCCCCAGCCGGCGCGGGCCGCTTCCACCACCACCACCTTGTGGCCCCGCTCGGCCAGGGCCAAGGCGGTGGACAGGCCCGTGAACCCTGCCCCCACGACCGCCATGTCGGCCCGAACCTCACCCTCCAGCGCGGGCGCAGCGGGGCGGTCGGGAGTCACCGACGCCCAGAGGGAGGGAGGAAAAGGCACGGGCTTTGTCATGGGTCGAGATCCGGTCTTCAGCGGCGCTTCAGGCCGCGACGGTTTCCACCTGCAGCGAGCCGTCGAAGAAATCGACCGCCGCCCGGGCATGGAGCTTGGTGGAATCGAACACCGGCAGCGGGCTGTCCTTGTGGTCGATCAAGAGGCCGATCTCGGTGCAGCCCAGAATGACGCAGTCCGCGCCCTGCGCCTGCGCCTTGCGGATCACGTCCACATAGAAGGCGCGGGAGCTGTCCTTCATGACGCCCTGGCACAGCTCATCGAAAATGATGTCGTGCACGCCGGTGCGGTCATCCGCCTCTGGGACCAGCATGTCGATGCCGAAGCGGGCCTTCATGCGGTCGCGATAGAAGTCCTGCTCCATGGTGTAGCGAGTGGCCAGCAGCAACGGCTTCTTCCTGCCCGCCTCCACCAGCGCATGACCCACCACGTCCACGATGTGCAGCAGCGGCACAGGCACGGCGCGCGCGACCTGGTCGGCGACGAGATGCATGGTGTTGGTGCAGATGAGGATGCAGCCGGCGCCGGCGCGCACCAGTCCGTTGGCGGTGTCGGCCAGCGCCTGCTCGGCCAGATCCCAGCGCCCCGCCTTCTGCATGGCGACGATCTCGTCGAAATTCACCGAATGGAGGAGGATGTCGGCTGAGGCGAGACCGCCCCGGCGATCCCGCACCAATTCATTGATTTCTTTGTAATAAACGGCCGTGCTTTCCCAGCTCATGCCGCCGATCAGTCCGATTGTCCGGGACACAGGACATCTCCCTCACATCAATGTCACGGGAACGTTACCCGGCTTGGCGCGGAGGAAGTGCGCGTCTTTTGGCAGACTTTCGTCAGAATCTGCAATCTGGTTGCGTCATAAGTTGCATCTATCGAAAATTTTTGCGCATCTGGCCGGAGATGAGCAAACGAGGCGCGCATGCTGGACATTCGGGACAAACGGATTCTGGAGACCCTGCAGGAGGACGCGACCCTTCCGGTGGCCGACCTTGCCGACAAAGTGGGGCTGTCCACCTCCGCCTGCTGGCGGCGCATCAAGGCGCTGGAGGAGGACGGGCTCATCAGCAGGAAGGTTGCGCTGGTGGACCGTCGCAAGGCCAATGTGGCCATGACGGTGTTCGTGGGCGTGCGCACCTCCCGCCATTCCATGGCCTGGCTGGATGCGTTCCGAAAGGTGATCCAGGGCATCCCCGAGATCGTCGAGGCCTACCGCCTCACCGGGGACATGGACTATCTGCTGCGCCTGGTGGTGCCGAGCGTGGAAGTCTACGACGCCGTCTATAAGAAGATGATCAGCGAGGTGGATTTCACCGACGTGACGTCCTTCATCTCCATGGAGGAGTTGAAATACACCACCGCCGTCCCCCTGCGCTATGCGTGAACAGGCGCCGCCCCGACCGGGCGCGCCCAAGTCCCCTCTCCCGCGGCGCCGGGAGGGTATGGAGGGGGCGAGGCGGCGGAAGGAGAAAAAAGGGCGGCGCGTGGGGTGTGAAAACCTGCGGCCCGGCGGCGCCCCAATGCACCACATGATACCACCGACCCGCAAAGCCTTGCGTCTGAAGCCTGCTTTGGCCCCCCACACCCCGCAAAACGGCGGAAAATCGGCGCGACCCCTTGCCATTGCGCCATTTGTCCACTAGGTAACCGCCGTCCGGGACAGCACCCTTCATGGCGTGGGCCGTACCGGCGGGCAGGAAGTGCGGGATACGTGCTTCCATCGACGGAGGATGCCCGCCCTGGCCGACGTGCGGTTCGAGGCCCGACGCACATCCATATGCATCGTTCCGCGCGGCCTTAGCGCCGGCCCATCGGTCCGTCCGGTGGCGGCCTGGGTGTCGACCGGGCCATCCGTGGGGAACGGGCGTCCATTCCAAAGACGCCGGCGCCAAGACAGTTCGGAGACTAGATGTCCTTCGTAGAAACCACGCGTGAAGACTTCGCCAGCCTGCTCGACGAGAGCTTCGGCCGCGCCGACCTGAATGAGGGCGCCGTCGTCAAGGGTATCGTCGTCGCCATCGAGAAAGATCTGGCGATCATCGATATCGGCCTGAAGACCGAGGGCCGCGTTGCCCTGCGCGAATTCGCAGGCCCCGGGCGCGAGAGCGCCATCAAGGTTGGCGACGAGGTCGAGGTCTACCTCGAGCGCGTCGAGAACGCCATGGGCGAAGCCGTCCTCTCGCGCGACAAGGCGCGCCGCGAGGAGAGCTGGGTCAAGCTCGAGAAGGCGTTCAATGCCGGCGAGAAGGTCACCGGCGTGATCTTCAACCAGGTCAAGGGCGGCTTCACCGTCGATCTCGACGGCGCCGTGGCCTTCCTGCCCCGTTCGCAGGTGGACATCCGTCCGATCCGCGACGTCGGCCCGCTGATGCACAATCAGCAGCCCTTCCAGATTCTCAAGATGGATCGTCGCCGCGGCAACATCGTCGTGTCGCGCCGCACTGTGCTCGAGGAAACCCGCGCCGAGCAGCGTCACGAGCTGGTCCAGAACCTCGAAGAGGGTCAGGCCATCGAAGGCGTGGTGAAGAACATCACCGATTACGGCGCGTTCGTGGACCTCGGCGGCATTGACGGGCTGCTGCACGTCACCGACATCGCCTGGCGCCGCGTGAACCACCCCACCGAAGTGCTGAATATCGGCCAGACGGTGAAGGTGAAGATCATCAAGATCAATCACGAGACCCACCGCATCTCGCTCGGCATGAAGCAGCTCCTGGGCGATCCCTGGGAAGGCATCGAGGCCAAGTATCCGGTGGAGGCCCGCTTCAAGGGTCGCGTCACCAACATCACCGACTACGGCGCATTCGTGGAACTGGAGCCGGGCATCGAAGGCCTGATCCACGTCTCCGAAATGTCGTGGACCAAGAAGAACGTCCACCCCGGCAAGATCGTCTCCACCTCCCAGGAAGTGGAAGTCCAGGTGCTCGAGGTGGATCCCGCCAAGCGCCGCATCTCGCTCGGCCTCAAGCAGACCCTGCAGAATCCGTGGGAAGCCTTCGCTGAGAAGTATGCCCCCGGCGCGGTGGTCGAGGGCGAGGTCAAGAACAAGACCGAGTTCGGCCTGTTCTTGGGCCTCGACGGCGACGTGGACGGCATGGTCCACCTGTCCGACCTGGACTGGAACCGTCCCGGCGAGCAGGTGATCGACGAGTTCCGCAAGGGCGACGTGATCAAGGCCGTGGTGCTGGACGTGGACGTCGAGAAGGAGCGCATCTCCCTCGGCATCAAGCAGCTGGCCGGCGACCCCTTCGCCGATGCCGGCGACGTCAAGAAGGGCGCCATCGTCACCTGCGAAGTCACCGACGTGAAGGACGGCGGCATCGAGGTGAAGCTGACCGGCACCGACCTCAGCGCCTTCGTGAAGCGTTCCGAGCTCGCCCGCGATCGCAACGACCAGCGCCCCGAGCGCTTCTCGGTCGGCGAGAAGCTGGACGCCCGCGTCACCCTGTTCGACCGCAAGGCGCGCAAGGTGCAGGTGTCCGTCAAGGCGCTCGAGATCGCCGAGGAGAAGGAAGCCGTGGCGCAGTACGGCTCGCAGGATTCCGGCGCTTCGCTGGGCGACATCCTGGGTGCCGCGCTCAAGCAGCGCGCCGAAGGCAAGGAGTGAGTTTCGCGCCGGCGGCCTGCCGCCGGCGTCTGCTCTGCTCAAAGGAAAGGCCGGCCTCGCGCCGGCCTTTCTTATGTCGCCCTCTACACGCTGAAGCTGCACACCCTTATTGCACCCTTTATGAATGAGAAAATAAGATGGCCACCGCCGAGAATGATCAGCACTCCTTTATTATACTCAACAAGGCTCAAGGAGATGCCGTAAGGGGAATTACATCAGAAGGGCATGGTCTCGACCCTGTTCGCAAACTCCTTAGTTTTTATATTTTACCTACAAGGGTCTTGAATGACCCTGCGCACGCAGCAAAGCATGAACAACTGGCTTCTCTGCCGCAATTTCAGATCGCGCGATCGACCGAGCCACTCCATCCGTTGGCAAGCTTGACCCGGATTGTCGAACCACTCTCAGATTCAACTGACGTTATGTATGATATCCACGCAATCTCTGAGATGGTATTTGAATACAAATCCTTCGATACACTTAATCTCTCTCCTGCTGACATTTTTGAAAAAAAGACACAGATAAATATTGATCCGACAACCGCCAACGGGACCCTTAACATAATTGCATTAAAATCAATTTCTGTGTCCCTTACAGATCACATCACTTTCACTGAAGACTACAAACCGAATGACAGCGCCTCAATTTCAATTAAAGAAGATTATTTAAATTTTCTCAAAATCACAAATAATCGAATAATTGAAGCCATATCTGAAATTGAAAATAAAACACAACTAAATGAAGACACTCAGAAATCTATAAATGTCGCAAAAATTTCAATCGACAGCATCTGCACTGATGTAAGAGAATGGATAATACGGAATCAATCTCGCGTCGTAAATGCAGGCCTGAAGATTGGAGCGCTCGGCACGCTTACGGCCTTCCTGAGCTTTTGCGGAGTTCATCCAGATATCGGTTTTCTAGCAACAGCGGCAGTGATGGAGGGCGATCAAGTTCTCCCAACCTTAAAAGACAACTTGGCGAAAAAGGAAAAATGAATGTCGAGAGCGATGACGTTTTCTGGATGCTGTGAGGAGTTTTGAAAGGCACCGGGCGCCATTGCAAAAGCCCGCCGGGTGCCGTTTAAGTGCAGCGGCTGCGGGGAAGTGGAAGAGGCAACAGGATGTCGCTGGACATCGACCAGATCGTCGACCGCCGTCGGCTGAGGCGCCAGCTCACCTTTTGGCGCGTCTTCGCCGTGCTGGTCCTGGTGGTGGCGCTGGGCGCGGGCGGCTATGCCGCCTTCGGACGGTCCTCGCTGGATTCCGCGCCCCATGTGGCGCGCATCGTCATTGGCGGCCTCATCCGCAATGATCGCGACCGGGTGGAGATGATCGAGCGCATCGCCAAGTCCAACGCCTCGGCCGTCATCCTGTCCATCGATAGCCCCGGCGGCACGGTCACCGGCTCCGAGCAGCTCTACAACGCCCTGCGGCGCCTCGCCGAGAAGAAGCCCACCGTCGCGGTGGTGGAAGGCATGGCCGCCTCCGGCGCCTATATCGCCGCCATGGGCGCCGACCATATCGTGGCCCGCCGCAATGCCATTGTCGGCTCCGTGGGCGTCATCTTCCAGTTTCCGAACGTGACCGAGCTCCTGAAGTCGGTGGGGGTGACGGTGGAGGACATCAAGTCCTCGCCGCTCAAGGCCTCCCCCAACATGTACGAGCCCACCAGCCCCGAGGCGCGCGCCGCCATCAATTCCCTGGTGCTGGACAGCTATGCCTGGTTCAAGGGCCTGGTCTCCGACCGGCGCAAACTCTCCGACGCCCGCCTCGCCGCGGTCACCGACGGCCGCGTCTTCACCGGCCATCAGGGGCTTGAGCTGCATTTGGTGGACGAACTGGGCGACGAGCGCACCGCGCGCCACTGGCTGGCGCGGGAGAAGGGCGTGCCGGATAGCCTGCGCACCCGCACCTGGAGCACCAAGTCCGTGGGCGACGAATTCGGCTGGCTCTCCGCCGGCACCCGCCATGTCCTGGAGGGCCTCGGCCTCGCCGGGCTGGGGCGCGTGATGTCGCAGGTGGCCGAAGGGGCGCTGGAGCGCGCTCAGCTTGACGGCCTGCTGGCCCTCTGGCACCCTCAAAGCGGCTTCTGAACCCCTTGCGGTCGCGGCAGAAAACTCGCATTTTCTTTCACTAAGACGGGATGCCGCCTGGACCAAAGCTGGTAGAGACGTTGACACTCCTGCTCCTTTGACCTCGAGGGATTTTAGCGCCGCCATGATCAAGTCTGAGCTCGTCCAGAAGATCGCCGAGGCCAATCCGCACCTGTACCAGAGGGACGTGGAGAACATCGTCAACGCCATCCTGGAGCAGATCGTCTCTGCCCTGGCGCGTGGCGACCGGGTGGAACTGCGCGGCTTCGGTGCTTTTTCCGTGAAGCAGCGCGATGCCCGCACCGGGCGCAACCCGCGCACCGGCAAGCAGGTGGACGTCTCCGAGAAGGTCGTGCCCTATTTCAAGACCGGCAAGGAGATGCGCGAGCGTCTCAATCTCGGCAAATGAAACGCGGCCCCCAGGCGGCATCGGCCGCGACAGCAGGGGCCGGCTCCCCATTCCTACCGGCAAGTGAGTGACCGTGCGGCGCATCCTCTCTCTGGTGATCGGCATTCCCCTGTGCGTTCTGGTGGTGGCGCTGGCCGTCGCCAACCGGCGCCTTGTCACGCTCTCGCTCGACCCCTTCAGCGCCGACGCGCCCGCCATGGCGGTGAACCTGCCGCTGTTCGTCATCATCTTCGGCGCCCTGATCGTGGGCGTGATCCTCGGCGGCTGCGTCGCCTGGTTCGGCCAGGGTCAGGCGCGCCGCGATGCCCGCCGCGCCCGCAAGGTGGCGCCCACGCCGAAATCCGGCCCGGCTTTGCCCGCGCCCGTGCGCCGCGCCTGAGTCTCCCGGCCGAAGCCGGCCCGGCCTGACGTCCCCAGCCCCTCGGCGTGCACCGCCAGCGGAAGCGCGACAGCCGGCGGTTTCTGCGCTATGCTGTAAAGAGCTTGCCACCGTCTCGGTCCCACCGGATGTCACGCGCCTGTCCCCGTCCGCCCCTGCGCCCCCGGCAAATGCCGGTGCTGCGCCGGATGCTGGCCCGGATGCTGGCTCTGGTGCTCGCATTTTCCTTCGTCCCCGCCCTCGCAATGCCCGGTCCGGCCATGGGGCTGCACTGTGCGGACGCCGCTGACAGCGCGGCCGCGCACGCCACTATGGCGCATGAGGGGACGGCATCGCCGACGCTCCATCGGGCGTCGGGCCATCCCTCCGGGCATCTGGCCGCTCATCACGCCCCGCCCGAAGCATCGGGAGAGATGGCGAAGGTGGCATCGGCCGACGGGACCGGGACCGCGCCGACGGGCCACCCCGGCTGTTGCCTCGCCGCCTGCCCGGCTTGCCTTCCGGCCGTAGCCACGGGGCCCGGCCTTGCGGCGCCGGCCGCTGCCCGGCGCAGCCACCTGACGCTGAGCACGCGCTTGCCTGACGGCCTGCCGCCGGGAGAGGCCCTCGATCCGCCCCGCAGCCTGCTGGCCTGAAGGCGCGCCTGCGCCTTTCGGACGCTTTGAGCCTGGACTGTGCCGTGCCTGCCCGATCGTGGTGCGATCAAGCAGGGCGGGCCCACGCTCACGACCCCTGCCCTTCCGCACCGACTGTCCTTCGATTCCCCCACGGGGAGAGGTCCAAGGCGACGCGGTGCACGCGATCGAGATCCATCATGAACAGAAGAGACCTCCTCACCGGATGCGCCGTCGGCGCCGCAACCCTTGCCGCTTCGGGCCTTGGCCTTCCGCGCCCGGCTTTCGCCCAGACCCAGGACCCCGCAAGACTCCAGGACCCGGCGAAAGTCCAGGAGCCGGCGAAAGCCCGGCGGCTGTCCGTCACCTCCCGGACCCTGGAGGTGAACAAGCGCGCCGCCACGGTGTTCGGCCTCGTCCAGCCGGACGGCTCGCCAGGCCTTACCTTCAATGCGGGGGACGCGTTCGATGCGGTCCTCACCAGCACCATCGACGCGCCGACGCTGATCCACTGGCACGGCCTGACCCCGCCCTGGCCGCAGGATGGCGTGCCCGGCAACCCGGCCGCCCCGCTCTCGCCCGGCGAGGTGCGCGCCTATGACTTTCCCGCCGGGCCCGGCGGCACCCATTGGATGCACGCCCATACGCTCCAGGAACAGAATCTGCTGGCCGCCCCGCTCATCGTCCGCAGCCGCGAGGACGCCGGATATGACGAGCAGGAGGTGGTGATCCTGCTGCACGATTTCTCCTTCACCCCCGCGGAGGAACTCCTTGCCCGCCTGCGCGGTGGCGCGGGCGGCATGGACCATGGCGCGGCAGGCATGAATCCAGGCGCCATGCCCGGCGGGATGATGGGGCATGCCGGCATGAGCCATAGCGGCACGTCCCACGGCGCGATGGGGCATAGTGCGATGGGCCATGGAGCCGGTAGCGCCATGGACCTGAACGACATCGCCTATGACGCCTATCTCGCCAATGACCGCACCCTCGATGACCCCCAACTTGTCCAGGTGGACAAAGGCGGGCGGGTCCGCCTGCGCATCATCAACGGCGCCTCGGCCACGGCCTTCCAGATCTCGACCGGCGTCCTGGAGGGGCAGGCCATCGCGGTGGATGGCCAGCCCGTGCAGCCGGTGCGCGGCACGCTGTTTCCGCTCAGCATGGGCCAACGCATCGACATTCGCCTGGCGGTGCCGGCCGAAGGCGGGGCGTGGCCCATCCTGGCCTTGCGGGAAGGCGAGCTGGAGCGCACCGGCATCATTCTGGCGACGGCGGGCGCGCCGGTCCGAAAGCTGGCGACCCCTGGCACGCAAAAGGTCGGTGTCGTCGACCTCGCCTTGGAGCAGAGCTTGCGCGCCCTCGCCCCGCTGCCCCGCCGACGGGTGGACCGCAGCTATCCGGTGACGCTCACCGGCAGCATGGCCGGCTATAGCTGGGCCATCAGCGGGCCGCAGGCGCTGACCGTGCGGCGGGGGGAGCGGGTGGAGATCGCCATGATGAACAT
Source organism: Aquabacter sediminis (assembly GCF_028863665.1). Classification (GTDB taxonomy): domain Bacteria; phylum Pseudomonadota; class Alphaproteobacteria; order Rhizobiales; family Xanthobacteraceae; genus L1I39. Next base: position 166,197 of record NZ_JARBFX010000009.1, on the reverse strand, counting down.
GTCCATGATGTCCCATCCCATGCATCTGCACGGCCACCGCTTCCAGGTGGTGGAGATCAATGGTCGCGCAGTGACCGGGGCGGTGCGGGACACGGTGGTGGTGCCGCCCATGGCGCGGGTGAAGATCGCCTTCGACGCCGACAATCCCGGCCACTGGCCCTTCCACTGCCATCACCTCTACCACATGGAGGCGGGCATGATGGCCTTCGTGGCCTATGAGGGCGTGGGGTAGTCCCCCTCCACGTGCGGGCGGGCGGGTTCCTCCCGCCCGCGTCTCAATGGCCGGCGGGGCCGCGCGGCAGCTGGAGGCGCGCCCGCTCCTGGTCCATGCGCTCGATGACGAGCTTGGCCAGCAAAGTCAGCAGCGCCACCATGGCCAGGACGGTGGCGGCGGCGAAGGCGCCCACCACCTGGCTGTCCTGGTAGAGCAGCTCCACCTGGAGCGGCAAGGTGGAGGTATTGCCGCGGATATTGCCCGAGACCACGGAGACGGCGCCGAACTCGCCCATGACGCGGGCGTTGCAGAGCGCGGCGCCATAAAGCAGCGCGAAGCGCACATTGGGCAGCGTGACGGTGCGCAGGATGCGCCAGCCGGAGGCCCCAAGCGTCACCGCCGCCTCTTCCTCCTCGCGCCCCTGCGCCATCATCAGCGGCACGATCTCGCGGGCGACGAAGGGGGCGGTGACGAACAGGCTCGCCAGGATGATGCCGGGAATGGCGAACATGATCTTGATGTCATGGGCTTCCAGGACCGGCCCCAAGAGCCCCTGCGCGCCATAGACAAAGAGATAGGCCACGCCCGCCACGATGGGCGAGATGGAAAAGGGCAGCTCGATGAGGGCGAGGAGCAGCCCGCGCCCGGGAAAGGAGAACTTGGTCACCGCCCAGGCGGCGGCGATGCCGAAGGCGACGTTCACGGGCACGCAGATGAGCGCGGTGAACAGCGTCAGGCCCATGGCGTGCAGCGTGTCGGGGCGGGCAAGACTCTCCAGATAGGCCGCCGTGCCGCGCTTGAGCGCCTCCGAAAAGATGGACGCGAGCGGGGCCAGCAGCACCACGAGGGTCACCAGAAGCACGAGGCCGATCAGCACCCGCCGCGTGTGTCGGCCATCGCCGACCCGTTGGCGGTTGGGGGAGGTCGCGTCCGACATGCTCAGTCCTCCCGGATCGCCCGGCGTTGGTGCCAGGTCTGGATGAGGTTGACGCACACCAGCATCACAAAGGCGAGGCCCAGCATGGTGGCCGCAATCGCCGCTGCGGCGGGATAGTCATATTCCTCGATGCGGATGAAGGTCAGCAGCGCCACGATCTCGGTGCGGAAGGGCTGGTTGCCCGCGATGAATACCACCGCCCCGAACTCGCCCAGCGAGCGGGCAAAGGCCAGAGAGCAGCCGGCCAGGAAGGCGGGGAAGATGGCGGGCAGGATAACCGTGCGAAACACCCGCCATTCGGAGGCGCCCAGCGTGGTGGCGGCCTCCTCCACATCGGGGGCGAGATCCTCCAGCACCGGCTGCACCGTGCGCACCACGAAGGGAATGGAGGTGAAGGCCATGGCACACACGATGCCCGCCGGCGCATAGGCCACCTGGATGCCAAGATCCATCAGCGGCGCACCGAACCAGCCATTCTTGGCGAACAGCGCGGTCAAGGCGAGGCCGGCCACCGCCGTGGGGAGGGCGAAAGGCACGTCCACCAAAGTGTCGAGGAAGCGCTTGCCGGGAAACTCGTAGCGCACCAGCACCCAGGCCAGCATGAGCCCATAGACCGCGTTGAAGGCGGTGGCGGCCAGCGCGGCGCCGATGGTCACCTGGAAGGAGGCGAGCGTGCGGGGGGAGAGGATGATGGCGATGTAGCGCTCGAGCCCCACGTCCGCCGCCTTCAGCAGCAAGGCCGAAATGGGCAGGAGGACGATGAGGGCGAGATAAGTGAGCGTGATGCCCAGCGAGAGGCGGAAGCCCGGAATGACGCTGAACATGAGCCGACCCCCAGGCTTGCGACGAACCGAGCGTGCGGTGCTCCGCCGGACAGAGGGGCCGTTATGGCGGGGACGCGGGCACTTGTCGAGCGGACGGCGGGCTTAGGCCAGCCGCGCCGCAGATCAGCCGGACGTCGGCTCAGTAGCCGGGCAGGTCGAAGCGGCCGGGAAGCGGATAGCGGCCGGGCACGAAGCCGCCGTCCACCGCGCCATAGGTCGGGTAGAACCAGCCGGAGGGCAGCGCATAGTCCAGATAGGACTTGGAGCCCGGCTTCACCACGGTGCCGGCATCCAGCGGCGAGCGCTTGGAGATGTCCACCGAGGTGCGCGTGCGCTTCTTGGCGGGGGTGGTCGTCGTGGCGGGTGCCGCGGACGCGGATGGGGTGCTGCTGGAAGGAGAGGTGGTTTGGGCTTCGGCCATGCCAACCCCCGCGAACATCAACGCGGCGGCGATGGTGAGAAGCGGCGCGACACGCATTGAACCCTCCAGCCCGGACATGGCTGCCCCGAATCCCATTCGGTCGCAGCCCAATCTGCAATCTAAGCGAGGAAGTCCGTCCGGTCGAGGTCGGTTCCTGCCCAGCACTGTCCCCTGTGCCTGCGCCAAGCGCCGGCGGGAACGCCGGACCTCTCTTATAGGGCATTGATCGACAACGCATTAATGATCATCGTCAAATCCGCCCCGAGGGCCGGCCGGGGTGCGAAAGTCGCGTCCACGTGACCGGGGGGCAACACCCTTCGCCGCCACCGGGCGGGACGGGACGAGCGACCCCTGCGTCAGGAGCGGCGCTGCGGCGCGGGAAATGCGCGTTGCATGGAACGGCCGATGGGCATAGAAACGCGCGTTTCCGGCCAAGGGTGCCGGCAAGCCTGAAGGGACGTCATGGGCTACAAGGTCGCAGTAGCCGGCGCCACGGGAAACGTGGGCCGGGAGATCCTCTCGATCCTCGCCGAGCGGGGCTTTCCCGCCGATGAGGTGGTCGCACTCGCGTCGCGCCGTTCGATGGGCGTCGAGGTCTCCTATGGCGATAAAACCCTGAAGGTGAAGGACCTCGCCACCTACGACTTCTCCGACACCGACATCTGCCTGATGTCGGCGGGCGGCGCCGTGTCGAAGGAATACTCGCCGAAGATCGGCGCGGCTGGGTGCGTGGTCATCGACAATTCCTCCCAGTGGCGCACGGACCCGGACGTTCCCCTGATCGTTCCGGAAGTGAATGCCGACGCCATCGTGGGCTTCAAGAAGAAGAACATCATCGCCAATCCCAACTGCTCCACGGCGCAGCTGGTGGTGGCGCTGAAGCCGCTGCATGACGCGGCGACCATCACGCGGGTGGTGGTGTCCACCTATCAGTCCGTCTCCGGCGCCGGCAAGGACGCCATGGACGAGCTGTTCAGCCAGACCCGCGCGGTGTTCGTCTCCGATCCGGTGGAGCCGAAGAAGTTCCCGAAGCGCATCGCCTTCAACCTGATCCCCCAGATCGACGTGTTCATGGAGGACGGGTACACGAAGGAAGAGTGGAAGATGGTGGTCGAGACCAAGAAGATCCTCGATCCCAAGATCAAGCTCACCGCCACCTGCGTGCGGGTGCCGGTGTTCATCTCCCACTCCGAATCGGTGAACGTGGAGTTCGAGAAGCCCCTGTCGGCGGACGAGGCGCGCAAGATCCTGCGCGAGGCGCCCGGCATCCTGGTCATCGACACCCGCGAGCCCGGCGGCTACGCCACGCCTCACGAGGCGGCCGGCGAGGACGCCACCTATATCTCGCGCCTGCGCGACGACCCGACCGTGGACAACGGCATCGCCTTCTGGTGCGTGTCGGACAACCTGCGCAAGGGCGCGGCGCTGAACGCGGTGCAGATCGCGGAAGTGCTGGTGAACCGCAAGCTCATCACCTCCCGCCGCAAGGCGGCCTGAGGCTGGCTTGATCCAAGCTGAAACGGCGCCCGCGCGGGCGCCGTTTTCGTTTGGGCTTTAGAGCGCGATCCGATCAGATTGAACCAATCTGATCGGTGAATCGCCCTCTAACTTATTGATAGAGAATGCGTGATCCGATCAGCCTGCGGTGCAGGCTGATCGGCGCATGCCCTAGCGCGCCATCTGCATGGAGCCGGTCTCCCGCGCCCGCACATGCCAGGAGAGCGCCTCCTCCAGCACATGGGGCGTGTGGCCGCCGCGGGCGAGCGCGCGGGCATAATAGTCTTCCAGCGCATCGCGATAGAGCGGGTGCACGCAATTGGCCAGGATCACCCGCGCCCGCTCGCGCGGCGCCAGTTCCCGCAGATCCGCCAGACCCACCTCGGTCACCACGATGTCCACGTCATGCTCGGTATGGTCCACATGGGAGACCATGGGCACCACCGAGGAGAGCGCCCCGCTTTTGGCGATGGACTTGGTGACGAAGACGGAGAGATAGCCGTTGCGGGCGAAATCCCCCGAGCCGCCAATGCCGTTCATCATGTGGGTGCCGCCCACATGGGTGGAATTGACGTTGCCGTAGAGGTCGAACTCCAGCGCCGTATTGATGCCGATCACCCCCAGCCGGCGGATGATCTCCGGATGGTTGGAAATCTCCTGCGGCCGCAGGATCAGGCGCGGCTTGTAGCGGGTGATCTGCGGCATCACCACGTCATGCTTGGCCTTGGACAGGGTGATGGAGGAGCCGGAGGCGAAGTTCAGCTTGCCGGCGTCGAACAGGTCGAAGGTGGAATCCTGGAGCACCTCCGAATACATGGTCAAATCGTAGAACGGGCTCTCGATGAAGCCGTGCATCACCGCATTGGCGATGGTGCCGATGCCCGCCTGGAGGGGCTGAAGGCGGTGGGTGAGGCGCCCGCGCTTCACCTCATTGTCGAGGAAGTCCATGAGATGGCCGGCAATGGCGGCGGTCTCCGGGTCCGGCGGCAGGACGGTGGAGGCCGAATCCAGCTTGGCGGTCACCACGATGGCGGCGATCTTCTCCGGCGGGATCGGGATGAAGGGCAGGCCCACCCGGCTTTCCGGGGCCACCACCGGAATGGGCTCACGGAACGGCCGGCGGGTGGGAATATAGATGTCGTGCAGCCCCTCCAGCTCCACCGGCTGGGTGAGGTTGATCTCCACGATGACCTTCTCGGCGAGGATTGCGAAGGTGGCCGAGTTGCCCACCGAGGTGGTGGGGATGATGCCGCCCTGGGCGGTGATGGCCACCGCCTCCACCACCGCCACGTCGATGGGGCCGAGTTGGTGGGTGCGCAGATGCTCCACCGTCTCGGACAGATGCTGGTCGATGAACATCACCTCGCCGGCATTGATGGCCTTGCGCAGATAGCTGTCCGACTGGAACGGGATGCGGCGGGCGAGCACATGGGCCTCGGCCAGCTGCTTGTCCAAGTCGTTGCCCAGCGAGGCGCCGGTGACGAGGGTGATCTTGAAGGGCTCGCGCTTCGCCCGCTCCGCCAGCGCCAAGGGCACAGCCTTCGCCTCTCCCGCGCGGGTGAAGCCGCTCATGCCCACGATCATGCCGTCCTTGATGTGGGATGCGGCCTCCTCGGCGCTCACCACCTTGTCCTGGAGGGAGGCGAGACGGATACGGTCATGCGGCATGAAGCAGGGTCCTTAGGTCCGATGCAGCGGGAAGCAAGGCATAAGCGCATGGGCGCGCACAGCCTGGAATTCTCCTTAGGTCGGACGGGGCGGGCCGAGCGGCAGCACTGGCGGGCGCCCGACTGATTGGGGGGAAGCCTTGCGCAACAAGGCGCGGCGCGCCATCTGCGGTACAAGAAAGCGTGACGGCGCGGCCAGTTCTGCGCAAAGGCGGACCGTGCTATGCGAACCGCGCAACCGAGGGAGAGGATGATTTGCCTCAGGAGGGGAGATTGGACCGGCGCGGCGTGCTCGCGCTCCTGGCGGGCGCAGCGGCCAGCCCGCTGGTGGCGGCCGGCGCCCATGCCGACGACGCCACCTTGGTCTGCCCCACCGGCAAGGTGGAGGTGATCGCCCATCGCGGCTTTGCCCAGATGGCGCCGGAGAACACGCTGGCCGCCTTCTCCCAGGCCCTCGACCTTGGCTACCACTCCCTGGAATTCGACCTGCGGCTCACCAAGGACGGCGTGCCCGTGGTGCTCCATGACGCCACCCTCGAGCGGACCACGGACGGCACCGGCGCCGTGGCGGATCTCGTGCTCGCCGACATCACCGGGCTGAATGCCGCCGCGGGCCGGCCCAATTGGCCGCCCCAGCGCATTCCCCTGTTCGAGCAAGTGGTGGCGCTGGCCAAGCCTCGGGGCGCGCGCCTTTATGCCGAGATCAAGCAGCCCGCGACATCCGCCGGCATTGCCGAGATGGTGCGGGTGGTGCGGGACGCCGGGCTTGAGGCCCAGACCTGCTTCTGCTCCTTCCAGCTCGATTATCTGCGCACCGTGCGGGGAGAAAGCGAAACGGTCGCGCTGGGGCTGATCGGCTCTGACATCGGCGACCTCCCCGCCTTCGCGGAACTTTCCGGCGACCGCACCATGATGCTGCGGCGTCGCCACCTGCTGGAGAATGAAGGCTGGGTGGACGCCTGCCGCGCCACCGGGACCGATGTCTCCGCCTGGCTGGTGGCCTCCCAAAGCCAGGTGCGCGCTTTGGCGCGGGCGGATGTCTACCGCATCACCTGCGACCGCCCCGTGGTGGCGCCGGACCGCGCCTGCTGAGGCGACGCATCGCTCAGGCGCGGATCGCCACCGGCAGGCCCTTGGCATCCCGCTCCGGCGGGTCGGGAAAAGACAGCGCGACGCCGGTGCCGATGCGCCAGGCCGTCCAGGCGCAGGCGGCGGCGTCCACCAAATCGTCCCAGCCCATGCGCCAACGCCGCGCCGTGTCCTGGGTGAGATCGGCCACGGGAAAGCCCGCCTGCGCAAGGCGCTCCCGCCGGAAGGCGAGACCGTCCGCGCTGATGCGCCCCTTCACCTTCTTCGCCACGGGCACGGGCCCGCCCAGCATGGTGCGGAAGCTCACCTCGGGATGACATTCCCACAAGCGGGGCAACAGATCCGGCCGGCGCTGGAGCAGAAGGTCGATCTCGCGGATTTTGGGAAAGATGGCAAAGCACTGCTTGGAGATGGAACGGGGCGGCTCCGAGGTCGCCCGGGCCACCGTGCAGGCATGGCGATAGCGCTCCAGGTCGGGGATCGTCTCGTCCGTGCCGGCCTCCACCGCCGCCCGCGACGGCACCGAGAAGACCGAGGACTGGCGCTGCCCCAGCAGCGGGCGCACCGCCCGCTCCGCCTCACGCCCGCCGGGAAAACTGCGCTCCGGCAGGCCGATGGGCATATCCACGGCGGCAAAGCCCTCCGGCCCCAGATGCGCCATGGCCGCCTCCACTGTCGGCAGGCGCAGGATGTCGAGCCCTTGCGCCCCGTCCCAATAAAGACACGCCCAGCCGCCCGGGCACCCGTCCATCCCCAGGAACCGCATATTCTTCTCCTCCCGCCCGACCAAAGGCCCGCTTCCCTCTCGCCCCGCTTCCCTCTTGCGTCGCATCGCTCTAGCTTTGCACCGCAACAACCTCTGGGGAGAGCCCAAATGACCATCCGCCCGCGCCGCAGCGTCCTTTATATGCCCGGCTCCAATGCCCGCGCGCTGGAAAAGGCACGCACCTTGCCGGCGGATGGCGTGATCCTCGACCTGGAGGACGCGGTCGCTCCCGATGCCAAGCTGGAGGCCCGCACCCGCGTGGTGGAGACGGTGAAGGCCGGCGGCTTCGGCCCCCGCGAGGTGGTGATCCGCGTCAACGGGCTGGACACCCCCTGGGGCAGCGACGACATCGAGGCGGCCGCCTCCGCCCGTCCCGATGCCATCCTCATCCCCAAGGTGCAGGATCCCGAGCAGCTCGTCACCGTCGGCCGCCGCCTGGAGGCGCTGGGCGTGCCGGCGGAGACCCGCGTGTGGGCGATGATCGAGACCCCGCTCGCCATCTTCGCCGTGAAGGACATCGCCGCCGCCGCGCGCGACCCCATCACCCGCCTCGCCGTCTTCGTGATGGGCACCAATGACCTGGCCAAGGAAACCCGCGCCGCCCTCATTCCCGGCCGCGCGCCCATGTATCCCTGGCTGACCCTGTCGGTGGCCGCCGCCCATGCCTATGGCATCGACGTGCTCGACGGCGTGTGGAACCAGTTCCAGGATATGGAGGGCTTCGCAGCCGAGTGCCAGCAGGGCGTGGAACTGGGCATGGACGGCAAGACGCTCATCCACCCCGCCCAGATCGAGCCCTGCAACACCGCCTTCAGCCCGCCGGAGGCGGAGGTCACCCGTGCCCGCACCATCATCGCCGCCTTCGACCAGCCGGAAAATGCCGGCAAGGGCGTGATCCAGCTGGATGGCCGCATGGTGGAGCGGATGCATGCGGACATGGCGCGCCGCACCGTCTCGCTCGCCGACGCCATCGCCGCGCGCGCTTGAGCCATGGCGCTCTCCATCGTCATGCTGGCCTATCCCGGCATGACGCAGCTCGACCTGACCGGACCGTTCGAGGTGCTCGCCCGCCTGCCCGACGCGAAGGTGCATCTGGCCTGGACCTCCACCCGGGCCATCACCGACGCGGCGGGGCTCACCTTGACCCCGACCATCAAGTTCGGCCACCTGGACCGCTGCGACGTGCTGTTCGTGCCGGGCGGGCCGGGCCAGGTGAAGCTCATGGCCGACGAGACGGTCCTGCGTTTCCTGCGTTACATGGCGCAGGAGGCGCGGATCATCGCGGCGGTGAGCACGGGCTCGCTTCTGCTGGGCGCGGCGGGCCTTCTGAAGGGCCATCGCGCCGCGTGCCACTGGCTCTCGGCCGGGCAATTGCCCCTCCTGGGCGCCCTGCCCTCCCCCGAACGGGTGGTGCAGGACGGCAACCGGGTGACGGGGGCCGGATCGAGCGCCGGTCTCGATGTGGCGCTGGCCATCGTGTCAGCCCTGGCCGGGGCTGACGAGGCGGGACGCATCGCGCTGGCGCTGGAATATGAAGCCCATCTCGCGCCCATGGACCCGGAGACGCGCCAGCGGCTGGAGGCGGAAATCCGCGCCCGCACGGAGGAATTCCAGATGACCCGGGAAGCCGCCGCGCGCGCCGCCGGGGCAAGGCTTTCCGCCTGAGGGCGGGCGGGTCCAGCCGGCTCCCACTGCGCTCGGAAATGCCCTGGGCAAGAGATCCCCGCCGATGCCGCGCACCGGCGGGGACGGAGCAGGCGGTCCCCCCTGACGGACCGTCCGCGCCAGGATCAGGCGAGGTCCCAGGTCGACTGGCGACCTTCGCCGATGCCATAGATGAGATAGTGGACCAGCGGATCGATGCCGGCCGCCGCCACATCCGTGTAATGGTCGAGATAGCCCTCGGTGTCGAAGGCCTGAGAGGGATCGCGGCCCTCCTTCCAGCCAAAGGTCATGTAGTGCTCCAGCGGGTTGACACCCGCCGCGGCCACATCCGGATTGGCCTGAAGATAATAGCCGACACTGAAATAAGCGTTGGGGTCGCGCCCTTCCGCCTGGCCGTACGTGATCCAGTGCTCATAGGCATTGGCTCCCGCCAGGGCCACGTCCACATTGGCCAGGAGATAGAAGGTGGCGTCGAACGTGCCGGCATTCTGCAGATGGGCGCTGTCGACTACAGGGCGCACCTCGCGGCCCTCATGCATGCCGTACTCCAGATAGTGCTGGAGCGGATCAATGCCCGCCGCCGCCACATCTGGGTTGAGCTTCAGATAAAGCGAGGTGTCGAAGCGGGCGGAGGGGTCATCGCCATTCTTCCAGCCGGTTTCATGGAAATAATCCAGCGGATTGGTCCCGGCCGCCTTCAGCACGGCGTGGTTGGCGAGATAGGCGGTGGTGCTGAACATCCCGTTGGGGTCCAGCCCCGCCTTCCAGCCTACGCTGTCATAATGGTCCCGCGCGGTGAGGCCGGAATTCAGCAGGCTCGGGACATAGCCCGCATACATGAGGTCGTTGACCAGGGAATCGTCATCCAGCAGTAGCGTGCCGTCGGCGAACTGCAGGGCCTCGATATTGCTCAGATAATCGGTGCTCTGGATGCCCGAGATCATCGTCTGGGCGCCATAGGCATTTTGAGCGTAGTTCTTGAAGCCCCACTGGAATTGCAGGGTGTCGTTGCCCGCGCCGCCATCCACCACATTGATGCCGCGCCCGCTGACGAAGACCGTGTCGCCCTCGTCGCCCGTGAGCGTGTCATTGCCGTCGCCGGTCACCACGCGGCCGAAGCTCATGAGAGGCGTGATGGTGGTGGCGACGCCGGCGATGGTGGCTTCGTGGCCGGAGAGATCGACCATCGTGTCGGAGGTCACCGCCGCCGCATTGAGCGTGTGGGCGCCGACCTCGGTGCTCGACAGCACCGTGCGACCGGCATCCTCGGCGCCGAGGCGGCCGTAATCGTCCGTATAGATGAAGGTCTCGCCGAAGGTCGGGGCATCGCCGATCAGCGAAAGACCGGCTTCAATATAGACGTAGGCAGCCGTGTTGTTGGTGACCGAGAGGATCCAGTCGCCCGAGGTGGAGATCTGCCCCCAGCTTCGCGTCGTGTCGAAGGTGTAGGACAGATCCTTCAGTCCGATGGAGGTGAACGGCGCATAGAGAGACGGGTCCATGAACAGGTTCGATGTGCCATCCGGCGCGATCAGGCTGACGGACAGGTCCTGCAACTCGCCGTTCGGCGCGCGCACATGCAGCGAAAGAAAAGCGTGCTGCACCCGGATGACATCCTCGAACCTGACCGTCAGGTTCACGCTTTCGCCACCGGCGAGGCTGACCTCGCCATTGGAGAACGCAGCTGAAGGCCGGGCGGCATTGTCGAAGGTGCTCTGCTTGGTCCAGGTCTCAGCCAGGCGAACCGCGGCATGGGCATCCACCAAGCCGAAGCCGAGATCGTTGTTGAACAAGAGGCCGCCGCCGTTCCAGTCGCCCGCGCCATTCTCCTGCCACGTGGCCACCTGCGCCGGGTTCTTGGCGCTGTAGGCGAGGATTTCCTGCACATCCCGGTAGCCAAGGTTGGGATTGGCCTCGAGCATCAAGGCCACCACGCCCGAGACGATGGGCGCGGCTGCGGAGGTGCCGCTGAAGCCGGTGCTTCCTTCCCCGCTGACATTCGTATAGTCGCCGTCTTCCCGGATATTGTAGCCGGCGGTCCCCGTCAGGTCCGTAGTGACAATGCTGGGGATCGTGTTTGCCGTTCCATCCGGGGTGTTTCCGCTGCCCGGGGCGGCCACCAGCACGCTGGCACCGGGCGTCGAATAGCTCGCCACCGTGCCGTCCGCATTGGCAGCGGCCACAAGAATCGTGAAGGGCGAGGAGCCCGTCACCTCCAGGGTCGTATGCTCATTCTCCAGGCGCCCGTTGCCGGCGGAGAAGACGGAGACCGTCCCCAATCCCTCGCGCCCCAGCTGCGCCAGGTTCAGGGTGGCAGTGTTGAAGACCCGCTGCAGCTCCGCCCCGGCAAACAAGATGTTCTCGGGAACACCCCAGCTGTTGGAGCTGACGTCAACGCCCTCCAGAAGCATGCGGCTGGAGGCCTTGATGAAATTGTTGAGAAGGGAGCTGCCGTCGGCGTCGCTGGTATAGCCGATGGCGGTCGCCTCATAGGCAACGCCCAGCCCTCCCACGCCATTGTTCGCCGCCACGATGAGGCCCGTGGTGGCCGTGCCATGCGTCCCCAGAAATTGGCCGGGCGTGTTGGTGACGAGGTTGTAGGACCGGTCCGCCAGATAGTTCTGCTTCAGATCCGGGTGATCGGCCTCGAAGCCGTCATCCAGGACGCCGACCACGACGCCCTTGCCGGTGTAATTGGGCCATACGCCGGTGACATTGATGTCGTTGCGATAGGCCCCTGGCGCCTGCGGCAGGCCCATGATGTCCTGCCCGGTATTGAGCAGATGCCACTGGTATTCGAATAACGGATCCCAAAACCCATAGGACGTGGCCATGCCGACACTCCCCACCGAACGCGCAAGGCAATTCACTCTGCGTCATTCTTCGGCCAGGCAAATAACTCCTGTCAATGAAAGACTAGGTCACAAATGAAATGATGAATATCGCCTCGGCAAAGTTACGTATTATTTCAAATCCTATTTCCCTTACCGGCAGACAGGTCTTCGCAAGACCACAGCGCCCGGCCCGCCGCGGTCCGCGCGCCGGTTGAGGCTGGCGCGCACCGTGGCTGGACAGGGTCCCCGCTATGGCGTGTCTGGGGTCCTTTGGCTGGGTCTTCAGGCGAGATCCCAAGTCGACTGGCGACCTTCGCCGATGCCATAGACGAGGTAGTGGACCAGCGGATCGATGCCGGCCGCCGCCACGTCCGTGTAATGGTCGAGATAGCCCTCGGTGTCGAAGGCCTGAGAGGGATCGCGCCCCTCCTTCCAGCCGAAGGTCATGTAGTGCTCCAGCGGGTTGACACCCGCCGCCGCCACATCCGAATTGGCGGAGAGGTAATAGCTCACATCGAAATAGGCGTTGGGGTCGCGCCCTTCCTTCTGGCCGTATGTGATCCAGTGCTCATATGCATTGGCCCCGGCCAGCGCCACATCCTCATTGACCAGGAGGTAGAAGGTGGCGTCGAACGTGCCCGCATTCTGCAGATGGGCGCTGTCGACCACGGGGCGCACCTCCCGGCCCTCATGCATGCCGTATTCCAGATAGTGCTGGAGCGGATCGACGCCCGCCGACGCCACATCGGGATTGAGCTTCAGATAAAGCGAGGTGTCGAAGCGGGCGGAGGGGTCATCGCCATTCTTCCAGCCGGTCTCATGGAAATAATCGAGCGGGTTGGTCCCGGCCGCCTTCAAGGCGGCGTGGTTGGCGAGATAGGCGGAGGTGTCGAACACCGCATTGGGGTCCAGCCCCGCCTTCCAGCCCACGCTGTCATAGTGGCTCTCGGCGGTGGTGGCGGAATTCAAAAGGCTCGGCACCTGGCCGGCATAGAAGAGATCGTTGACCAGGGAGTTGCCGTCCAGCGTCAGCGTGCCGTCGGCGAACTGGATCGCGGCGATGTCGGTGGCATAATCGACGCTGTCCGCACCGACGATCACCGTCTGGATGCCATAAGCGGTCTGGCTATAGGCCTTGAAGTCCCACAGGACTTGCAGCGTATCGTGGCCACCGCCGCCATCGACGCTGTTGATGCCGCGGCCGGTGAAGAAGACGGTGTCCCCCTCGTCGCCCGTGAGCGTGTCATTGCCATCGCCCGTCACCACGCGGGCAAAGCTCATGTCCGGCGCGAACGACGTGGCGACGCCGGCGATGGTGGCTTCGTGGCCGGACAGGTCGACCATGGTGTCGGAGGTCACCGCCGCGGCATTCAGCGTGTGGGGACCGGCCTGCGTGCTGGAGAGGATGGCCCGATCGGCATCCTCGGCTCCGAGGCGGCCGTAATCGTCGGTATAGATGAAGGTCTCGCCGGGGGTGACGGCGTCGCCCATGACCGTGATCCCCGCTTCCACCTGAATGTCGGCATTGGTGGCCGCATTGGCGATGGTCAGCGTCCAGGTGCCGGAAGTGCTGATTTCGCCCCATTGGTGGACGGAGTCGAAATCGAATTGCAGCTTGGTGCGCTCCGGCGCTGCATAGGGGTTCAGCAGCACGCTCCGGGAGACACCACCGGGCCCGTCGAGGGTCACGGTCACGTCGGTGACCACCGCGCCCGCCATGTTCTCGATGGCCAGATAGCCGGTGACGTGCTGGATGCGAACGGCTGTGTCGAAGTCCACCTCGATCACGCGGGTCTCGCCACTGGCGACGGTGATCGTGGAGCTGAAGGTGTCGGGATCCTCGGTCAACAGCTTGTTGAGCGAAACCATATTGCCGACCACGGACTGCTTCTGCCAGGTCTCCGCCAGGCGTATAGCGGCGTGAGCATCAATCAGCCCGAAGCCGAGTTCGTGATTGTAAAGCAGTCCGCCGCCGTTCCAGTCGGTGGCCGCATTGGTCTGCCAGCTTGCAACACCTTCCGGATTCCGGGCGCTGTAGGCCAGGATCTCCTGGACATCGCGATATCCAAGATTCGGATTGGCTTGCAGCATCAGAGCGACGACGCCCGCCGCAATCGGCGTTGCGGCGGAGGTTCCCGTAAAGCCCGTGCTGCCGCCGCCGAGGACGTTGGTGTAATCGCCGTCCGCGTTCTTGTTGAGGCCGGCGGTTCCCAGCAGGTCCGTGGTCACCACGTTCTCAAGCTCGCGCGCGGGGCCGGAGGTGGAGAAACCGCCGCTCGGCGCGGCAATGAGAACACTCGCACCGGGATTGCTGTAGGACGCCGCCGTGCCGTCCGACAGGGCCGCGCCGACGGTGATGACATAGGCCGAGTTGGTGGTCAGATACTGGTTCGAGTCCGTCCCGGCCGGACGGAAATTGCCGGCCGCGAACAGGGTCACTGTCCCCAGGCCGTCGCGTCCCAGTTCGGCGAGGCTGTTCAGGGACTGGCGGACGAATGACTTCTCGGTCTGGGAGGCATTCCATTCGTCCTGGAACGTCCAGCTGTTGCTGCTGACATCCACCCCCGCCATGAGCATCAGCGTCACCGCCTTGCTGAAGGACAGGATGCTGTTCCCATAACCATAGCCGATGGCCTTGGCATCGAAGGCGACACCGACGCCGCCCAACTGGTTGTCCGCGGCCACGATCAGGCCGGACGTGGACGTTCCGTGCACACCGTCAGCCGTCCCCCAGCTGTTGGTGCCAAAATTGTAGGACAGGTCAGACAGGAAGTTGGGGGCGAGGTCGGGATGGCGGGCCTGGAAGCCGTCGTCGGCCACGCCGACGGTCACCCCCTCGCCCGTATAGTCGGGCCACACGCGTGTGACATTGATGTCATTGCGATAGGCCCCGGCCGCCTGGGGCACCCCCATCAGGTCCTGTCCGGTATTGAGCAGATGCCACTGCGCCGCAAACAGGGGATCGGAAGGAAGATAAGCCCGCGCCATGGTTGCCTCGCTTCCGCCCTTCGTGCTGGGCGGTTTTCTTGAGGCTTTTCTCAGTCATGTGGCTTGGAAGTGTCAATGAAAGCAGGGGTTGAAAATGCAGCTTCGACCCCAACCTTGCCAGCTTTTCTCAACCACATCGCATCCAAATACCTCCTACATCTTGCCAGAATGGAGCGTTTTTACCTCTCCCTTCGTCGCCTGAAGAAGAAACTCATCGTTGCACCGCCTATCGGATGCGCGATTGCACCACCGGCGCGCGCCAGGGCGTCTTCCGCCACGGCGCGCCAACGCACGCGCCGGGCGCGCGCACGCCATTTGCGCGACCCTGCCGCCGGATTATAACCGCACGGTTCCATCCACCCGGCAAAGGCCGCCACATGAAGCTCTATCGCTATCTCACGGGTCCCGACGACAGCGCCTTCTGCAAGCGCGTGAGCGCGGCGCTGAACAAGGGATGGCAGCTTTATGGGGCACCCACCCTCACCTTTGATCCGGTGAAGGGCCGCGTCATCTGCGGCCAGGTGATCGTGAAGGACGTGCCGGGCGACTGGACGGACGACGTCACCCTCTCCGACTACTGAGCCGCCTCGGCCACAGCGGCGTGGAACGTGCGGGCGGTGGGGGGGAGCAGCACCACCGCCACGTCCACGCTGTCACCCACCGTGCTGAACTCCTCCTTCACCGCGCCGGACAGCTTGGCCACGGCCTCGCGGGCCCGCTCCACCGTCCAGTGCGGGTCAAAGCCCAGGTGCAGCTCCACCAGCATCTTGCCGCCATGCTGGCGGGTGCGGATGTCGCCCAGTTCCTCGAACTCGTCGAAATGGGAGGTCAGCGCCTTCAGGATGCGCAGCTGCCCGGCCTCCCCGATCGCCTGGTCGAGCAGGGAGCCGAGGGAGTTCGTCAGCATCTCGAAGATGTTGAACACCATCAGCCCGATCACCAGGAAGGAGGCGATGGGGTCGAGATAGGCCACCCATTCGATGTGGTGGAAGGTGGAGGTGATGACCGTCACGCAGAAGACGGAGCCGGACGACACCGCCGAGACCAGATGCACCCGCGCCTGCGCGGCCAGCACCGGCGAGCGGGTCTCGCGGGCGAGGCGCGTCGCCTTGCGGTTGAGAAAGACGTTGCCCGCCACGGCGGCGGCGGTCACGGCAAGGCCAAGCATGGCCCCGCTCACCGCTTCCGGGTGCATGAGGCTGGAGACCGCCCGCACACTGGCGATGATGACCAGGATCACCTGAAGCATGGCGATCATCAGCTCGGCGAGGTTTTCCAGCTTGCCGAGGCCATAGGCATAGCGTTCCCCCGGGCCCTTATGGGCGATGCGCAGCACCAGCCAGCAGGCGGTCAGCGACGTCAGGTCGAAGGAGGTGGCCAGAAGGTCGGTGAGCACCGCTGCCGAATTGGTCAGCGACGCCGCCAGGATATAGAAGGGAAACAGGCAGATGACGAAGATCATCGCCTGGAACGACAATTGCTGGCTCGTAGAACCCTTCACCCCCACCCCCTCTCCCGGGTCGCGCGCCTGGACAGACGCCCGCTCCCGTTACCACCCCTCCCACGCCAAGCCCCATGTGGCGCGCCGGGGCCTGTCCCGTCAAGGCGTGCGGAAGCCGCCCTGTTGCGTTGCACCTTGGCCATGGTCCAACATGCCACAAAGCGCGCGAGGGGCTCCATGACGAAAACCAGTTCCGGCAACTTCTTCGAGGATTTTTCCGTCGGCCAGGTGATCCGGCACGCCACGCCGCGCACCCTCACGTCGGGTGATGTGAGCCTCTACAGCGCGCTCTATGGATCACGCTTCGCGGTGCAGTCCGCCGACAGCTTCGCCCAGGCGCTGGGCTATCCCCGCGCGCCGGTGGATGACCTGCTGGTGTTCCATGTGGTGTTCGGCAAGACGGTGCCGGACATCTCCCTGAACGCGGTGGCCAATCTCGGCTATGCGGGCGGGCGCTTCCTTGCCCCGGTCTATCCCGGCGACACGCTGCATGCGGTTTCCGAGGTGATCGGGCTGCGGGAGAATTCCAACGGCCAGAGCGGCGTCGTCTATGTGCGCTCCACCGGCTTCAACCAGGACGGCGTCGAGGTGCTCGACTATGTGCGCTGGGTGATGGTGCGCAAGCGCGATCCCAAGACCCCGGCGGTGGAGGCCGTGGTGCCCAAGCTGCCCGCGGCCCTTGCCCCCGACGCCCTCGGCGATGCGGTGCCGCCCCTGGATGCCTCCGAATGGCGGGACGACCTGTCCGGCTCGCCCTATCGCTTCGGCGATTATGAGGTGGGCGAGAAGATCGACCATGTGGACGGCATGACGGTGGAGGAGGCGGAGCACATGATCGCCACCCGCCTCTACCAGAACACGGCGAAGGTGCATTTCAACCAGTTCACCGAAGGCCAGGGCCGCTTCGGCCGCCGGCTGATCTATGGCGGGCACGTCATTTCCATCGCCCGCGCCCTGTCCTTCAACGGGCTGGCCAATGCCTTCCACGTGGCCGCCATCAATGGCGGGCGCCATGTCTCGCCGCTCTTTGCCGGGCTGACTGTGTTCGCCTGGAGCGAGATCCTCGACAAGGCGGAGATTTCCGGCCGCGACGATGTGGGCGCGCTGCGCGTGCGCACCATCGCCACCAAGGACCGCCCTTGCGCCGATTTCCCCCTGAAGACGGGGGAGGAGTACGACCCGAGCGTGATCCTCGACCTCGACTACTGGGTCTTGCTGCCCCGCTGAGCATCGGCGGACGCGGGCTTGGGCGCCGGGCCACTGGCCGTCCCCTTGGCGGGGGCCGGCTTGCCCGTGGTGCGCTTCGCCGGGGGCGGCGGGACGGGGTCCTGCCCCGGCAGCGCGAAGCGTGAGAAGAAGGCCAGCGAGGCCTCGCCCATGTCCATGTCCCGGCTGCGCAGGCCGAGCACGGAGGAGGCGAGGTCCGGCTTGGTGCGCACGCGGGCGGGCGACTGGTGCCCGCCGCCGTCCACCTTGTAGAGCCGCACCTCGGCGCCGCCCTCGCAATTGGTCCAGGTCTGGAGCGAGATGCTGGTGCCGTCGAGGGGATCGCGATCGGTCAGCGGCTCGGTCTTCGTCTGCGCGCACCGATCGAGGGCGGCATAGAGCAAGGCGCTGTCGGGCGCGGACAGGGTGGCGCCCAGCGGCGTCCAGAAGCCGAACCAGCCGATCACCGAATCCGCCGTCCCATGCACGAACATGATGGGCACCGGCCGGGCCGGGGCGCATTCCTCGCGATAATTGGCGGGGGCGGTCGCCATGGTGACGGCGAAGGCGGCGAACAGGTTGGCATATTCGCAGGCCATGCGCTCCACCATGAAGCCGCCATTGGAGATGCCAAGCAGATAGATGCGCCGGGGATCGGCGATGCCCTCCTGCACCAGGCGATGCACCAGGAGAATGAGGAAGGGCACGTCGTCGCCGGGCGTCAGCAGGGCCTTGAGGCGCATGGCGGCCGGGCGCCCATCATTCCAGACCCGCCCGATGCCCTGGGGATAGACCGTGACCACGCCCTGCGGCGTGGCGGAGGCATCGAGCCCCAGATAGTCGCGGAAGCTCTGGGACGACTGCCCGGCGGCGTGGAGGGCGATGACGGTGGGCGCGGGCGCGGTGATCCCGGGCGGCCGGGAGATCAGATAGGTGCGGTCCTCCCGCCCCACCTGGATGTGCTCCTCCGCCGGGTCGGACGTTGCAGGATTTGCGTTGGCGGCATCGGAACCGGCCGGCTGCGCCTGCGCAAGGGCCGGAGGCGCGGCGCCGCAGGCAACCACCAGAAGGACGAGGACCGCGAACAGGCGGGCCCCTGCCCGCCAGAGACTCACGGCGGCCGGAGCGCGCCGGTCCAGCGAGTCGGCCATCTGACGTTGCGACTCCTGCGCGGCTACGGTCTCAATCACAGCGATCCATTCCCCGGCTGACGGCGCCGACTCATGCCGAGTGGACAGCATGTCGCAGAAATTGTGCCCCCGGCTGTTGCGCGCAAGCCACATTCGCAAGGCGGAATGAAGGCAGCCACAAGGCAGGCTCGTAGATTTGATCTATCTCAAACTTTCCCACGGCCAAGCCGGACAACTCTCCCGCAGTCACATTGCACAAAGGGACTGGGACATGGCTACGAAGGGCTTCTGGGGGCGGATCGGCCTTTTCGCCGCGACGATGATGACGGCGGCTTTCGCGACCGCTGCGAGCGCGGCGGATCTGTCGCCGGTGGTGAAGGCTCCGGTGCAGCCGGTGACCGAGCCGAGCCCGTGGATGATCCGCCTGCGCGCGCTCGGCGTGCTGCCCATGAATGGCGGTAACGTCCAGGGCGTGGCCGGCTCCAACCTGTCCTATTCCAACTCCATCACGCCGGAACTGGACATCTCCTACTTCCTGACCAAGAACGTGGCCCTCGAACTGATCCTGGGCACCACCAAGAGCAGCATCTACGGCCAGGATTCCATCTCCAGCCTGGGCAAGATCGGCAGCACCTGGATCCTGCCGCCCACGCTGACCCTGCAGTATCACTTCACGGAGATGGGCGCGTTCAAGCCGTATGTGGGCTTCGGCGTGAACTACACCTTCTTCTACAACACCAGCACCACCAACTCGGTCACCTCCCTCAGCCTCCAGAACACCTGGGGCTGGGCGCTGCAGGCCGGCTTCGACTACATGTTCGACAAGCACTGGGGCATCAACGTCGACGTGAAGAAGATCTTCCTCACCCCGAGCTTCGACGTGGGCGTGGGCGCCGCCACCCTGCCGGGCCAGGCCGACCTGAACCCCTGGCTGGTCGCCGCCGGTGTGACCTATCGCTTCTGATCCCGCGCCAACGCAGGATCGACAGTCAGGGGCGCGGACCTGGGTCCGCGCCCCTTTTTGCGTTCGGAGCGATGGGCGGTCGCCGCGCGGAAAGACCGGCGCGGAACGCGCGGCTCACAGCCCGGACCCGCGCGGTTTTCTCTACCTTTTTCCCGCGGTGCGGCATAAAGGTGCAGTCCGATCCATACTGTGCTTTGGAATCGTTGCGAACTGGCGACGATTGAGATACCTGATCGGTCGATTTTCGGAGGAGGCCCATGGCCGACAGCCCCACGCGCGTCACGCGCCCGCTATCGCCCCACCTGCAGATCTATACGCCGCTGTTCACGATGATGATGTCCATCGTGCACCGCATCACCGGTGGCGCCCTTTATTTTGGCACCGTCATCCTGGTGTGGTGGCTGCTGGCGGCGGCAACCTCGCCGGGGGCCTATGCCACCTTCTCGGGGCTGGCCGGGTCCTGGCTCGGCATGCTGATCCTGTTCGGCTTCACCTGGGCGCTCCTGCACCATGCCCTCGGCGGCATCCGTCACTTCCTGTGGGACTTCCTCATCGGCTTCGGTGCCAATGAGCGGGTCCTGCTGGCCAAGGCCACTTTGGCCGGCTCGGTGGCGCTGACGCTGCTGATCTGGATCATCGGCCTGGCCGTAAAGGGCTGAGGAGAGAGACATGCACAGCCCCATGCGCACCCCTCTCGGCCGCGTCCGCGGCCTTGGCGCCGCCCGGTCGGGTACGGATCACTTCTTCCTTCAGCGGGTCACCGGCGCCGCCAACCTGCTGCTGATGATCGCCTTCATCTGCATCGTCATCTCGCTGGCGGGCGAAAGCTATGCCACCGCGCGGGCCGCCATCGGCAGCCCCTTCGTGGCCATCGTCCTGCTGCTCACCCTGCTTTCGGTGACCACCCACATGCGCATCGGCATGCAGGTCATCATCGAGGACTATGTCCATGGTGAAGCGATGAAGGTGCTCTGCATCGTCGCCAACACCTTCTTCACGGTCGCGGTCGGTCTCGCCGGCGCGTTTGCCGTGCTCAAGATCAGCCTGGGAGGCTGACGCAATGGCCGAAACCAACGCATCCAACGGCTCAGCCGCCCCCGGCGTGAACGGCGCGGCCTATCCGATCCAGGACCATACCTACGACGTGCTCGTGGTCGGCGCCGGTGGCGCGGGCCTGCGCGCGGTGGTCGGCTGCTCGGAGGCGGGCCTGCGCACCGCCTGCATCACCAAGGTGTTCCCCACCCGCTCGCACACGGTGGCCGCCCAGGGCGGCGTCGCCGCCTCGCTCGCCAATATGGGCGAGGACAAGTGGGAATGGCACATGTACGACACCGTCAAGGGGTCGGACTGGCTCGGCGACCAGGACGCCATCGAATATCTGGTGCGCAATGCGCCGGCCGCCGTCTATGAGCTCGAGCACTGGGGCGTGCCCTTCTCGCGCACCGAGGACGGCAAGATCTACCAGCGCCCCTTCGGCGGCATGACCACGCATTTCGGCAAGGGCACCGCCCAGCGCACCTGCGCCGCCGCCGACCGCACCGGTCACGCCATGCTGCACACGCTCTATGGCGCGGCGCTGAAGCACAAGGCCGAGTTCTTCATCGAATATTTCGCCATCGACCTGATCATGGACGAGGAAGGCCGCTGCCGCGGCGTCGTCGCCCTGAAGCTCGATGACGGCACCATCCACCGCTTCCGCTCCCACCTGACCATCCTCGCCACCGGCGGATATGGCCGCGCCTATTTCTCGGCGACCTCGGCCCATACCTGCACGGGCGACGGCAATGCCATGGTGCTGCGCGCCGGCCTGCCGCTCCAGGACATGGAGTTCGTGCAGTTCCACCCCACCGGCATCTATGGCTCGGGCTGCCTCATCACCGAGGGCTCGCGCGGCGAGGGCGGCTACCTGACCAATTCCGAGGGCGAGCGCTTCATGGAGCGCTATGCCCCCTCGGCCAAGGACCTTGCCTCCCGCGACGTGGTCTCGCGCTCCATGACCATGGAGATCCGCGAAGGCCGGGGCGTGGGCAAGAACAAGGACCACATCTTCCTGCATCTCGACCATCTGGACCCGAAGATCCTGCACGAGCGCCTGCCCGGCATCTCGGAAAGCGCACGCATCTTCGCCGGCGTGGACGTGACGCGCGAGCCGATCCCGGTCATCCCGACCGTGCACTACAATATGGGCGGCATCCCCACCAATTATCACGGTGAGGTGCTGAACAAGGTGCATGGCGACCCGGACAAGGTGGTGCCCGGCCTGATGGCCATCGGCGAGGCCGCCTGCGTCTCCGTGCACGGCGCCAACCGCCTGGGCTCCAACTCGCTCATCGACCTGGTGGTGTTCGGCCGCGCTGCGGCGCTGCGCGCCGCCGAGGTGGTGCAGCCCGGCGAGAAGCATCGCGAGCTGCCCGCCGACAGCGCCGACAAGGCGCTTTCGCGCCTCGACCACTTCCGCAATGCCAAGGGCGACACCCCCACGGCGGAGCTGCGGGCCCGCATGCAGCGGGTGATGCAGAGCAATTGCGCGGTGTTCCGCACCGGCGAAGTGCTGGAGGAAGGGCGCACGCTCATCCACGACGTGTTCTCGGCCACCACCAATATCGGCGTGTCCGACCGCTCGCTGGTCTGGAATTCGGACCTGATCGAGACCCTGGAATATGACAACCTCATTTCCCAGGCGGTGGTGACCATGGAAAGCGCGGCCAACCGCAAGGAAAGCCGTGGCGCCCATGCCCGCGAGGATTATCCGGACCGGGACGACCACAACTGGATGAAGCACACGCTGGCTTACCTGGACACCGCTACGGGCCAGGTGAAGCTCGACGATCGTCCGGTTCACACTTACACCCTGTCGAACGACATCCAGTATATCGAGCCCAAGAAGCGCGTTTACTGAGCGCGCTTCAGACGGCTCTCGCGCGGAGGCGAGCGTGGCGAAGAAGAAGGTGGGCAAGCTGATCCTGGAGCGTCTCAAGACGCTCGAGGACAAGCTCGACCACCTCAACCGTCACCTCGACGCGGTGGTGGAGCGCATGGACGGCCTCGACGATCAGTTGATCGCCGCCAATGCCCGCCTCGCCGCCGCCAATACCGAACTGGCGCGACGCGATGCGCGCCAGGACCGCGAGGAGGAGCGGCGCTTCCGTTCGGATCGCCGCGACCTGCTGGATGATTGAGACCCCTTCTTACGCCCGGCGCAGCCGGCGAGCAGGATGCACCAATGGTTGAGCTCGCACTTCCCAAGAATTCGCAGATCTCCGGCGGAAAGGTGTGGCCGAAGCCCAAGGGCGCGACCAAGGTCACGGAGTTCCGCATCTATCGCTGGAACCCGGACGACGGCAAGAATCCCAGCATCGACACCTATTATGTGGACCGCGACGATTGCGGACCGATGGTGCTCGACGGCCTCATCTACATCAAGAACAAGATCGACCCGACCCTGACCTTCCGGCGCTCCTGCCGCGAGGGCGTGTGCGGGTCCTGCGCCATGAATATCGGCGGCACCAACACTCTGGCCTGCACCAAGGGCATGGACGAGGTGCTGGTGAAGGGCGTGGTCAACGTCTATCCCCTGCCCCACATGCCGGTGGTCAAGGACCTCGTTCCCGACCTCACCCGCTTCTATGCCCAGCACGCCTCCATCGAGCCCTGGCTGCAGACGGACACCGCCGCCCCCGAGAAGGAGTGGCGCCAGTCCAAGGAAGACCGCGAGCGGCTGGACGGCCTCTATGAATGCATCCTGTGCGCCTGCTGCTCCACCTCCTGCCCGAGCTATTGGTGGAACGGCGACCGCTATCTCGGCCCGGCGGCCCTCCTCCAGGCCAATCGCTGGCTGAAGGACAGCCGCGACGAGCGCACCGGTGCCCGGCTCGACAATCTGGAAGACCCCTTCCGGCTCTATCGCTGCCACACCATCATGAACTGCGCCCAGGCTTGCCCGAAGGGCCTCAATCCGGCGAAGGCCATCGCCGAGATCAAGAAGATGATGGTCGAGCGCCAGATCTGAGCGGAACTCACGCTCCTCCGCCTCGGCCAAACCCAGTTCAAAGCGCGCGTGACGCCTGTCACGCGCGTTTTTCGTTGTCACCCCCCTCCCGCCCGCCAATGGCCAATCCTCGCCCAGCCCTCTAAGGTGCCCGCCCCTCAAGCCTGGTCTCCCCCCGTGCATTACGCCGCCCGCCTCCAAGCCACCCTCGATCTTCTGACCGAAGTCCACGCCGTCGCCCGCCCCGCGGACGCGCTGGTCTCATCCTGGTTCCGCGCCAACCGCCAGCTGACCGAGGCGGACCGCGGCTTCATCTCCGACCTGCTCTATGCCCTGCTGCGCCATCACGCGCGCCTCGGCTGGTGGGTGACGCGGCATGGGCGGGAGGCGACGCCCCGGAACCGCCTGTTGGCTTGGCTGGCGCTCAGCGCGCGCCAGACGCCCGACCAGTTGAAAAACATCTTCAGCGGCAAGCACTTGGAACCGGCGCGGCTGAACGATAACGAGCGCGCCCTGCTGGTGAAGCTGCACGGCTCGGCCCTCACCTCCCCCGCGATGCCGACCGAGGTGCGTGTCGAATGCCCGGATTGGGCCGCCGCCGCCCTGCACCGGCGCTTCCCGGACACCTTCGAGCAGGACGTCGCCGCGCTGTTGGACCCCGCGCCGCTGGATCTTCGCGTCAACCCCTTGAAAGGGCAGCGGGACTCCATTCTCCAGGCGCTCCATGACCTCGGCTTGCCGGCCGAACCCTCAGCCCTCGCGCCCCACGGCATCCGCGTCCGCGAGCGCCCCTCCCTCGCTCGCCTGCCCATGCTGAAGACCGGTGAAGTGGAGATCCAGGACGAGGGTTCCCAGTTGGTCGCGCTTATGGTCGACGCCCGCCCCGGCGACCGGGTGGTGGATTTCTGCGCGGGGGCCGGCGGCAAGACCCTGGCCATCGCCGCCCAGATGGCCAATAAGGGCCACGTCATCGCCTGCGACGTGCTGGACATCCGCCTGAAGCGCGCCGCCGAGCGCTTCCGTCGCGCGGGGCTGCACAATATCGAGACCCGGCCCCTGGCCAATGAACGGGACAAGTGGGTCAAGCGCCACAAGGGCGGCTTTGATCGCGTCTTGGTCGATGCGCCCTGCAGCGGCACCGGCACATGGCGGCGCAATCCGGACGCCCGCTGGCGCGTTCTGGGGCCAGGCCTCGACAATCTCCTTCCGCTTCAAGCCTCTATTCTCGACAGCGCGGCGCGGCTCGTAAAGCCGGGCGGACGGCTGGTCTATGCCACCTGTTCGCTGCTGCTGGAGGAGAATGAGGAGCAGGTCGCGGCCTTCCTCGCGACCCATCCCGATTTCCGCGTGGTACCCTTGAGCGAGGCCGCGCCGGGACTGACCGGCTCCACCCACCCGGACTATCTGGCCTTGACCCCGGCCCGCAACGACACGGACGGCTTCTTCGCCGCCGTCATGCAACGCGTCCCGACACCCGCAGCGCCCTGAACCATATCGGATCGCAGCGCCGCTTCACTCACTTGCGGGGCAGAGGCACACCCTTGGTGGTGAATCGCCGCGCCACCGGCGCGGGGCGCACAGGCCGCTTCGTGCCCGCCGCCTTGCCCGTGCCGGGCGGCTGATGCGCCGGCACGAGTTGGTCCGGACGGGGGCCGATGAGGTCGGCCCGGCCCATCTCCTTGAGCGCCTCGCGCAGGATCGGCCAATTGTCAGGGTCGTGATAGCGCAGGAACGCCTTGTGCAGCCGACGCTGGCGCAGCCCCTTGATGGTTTCCACCTGGTCGCTGGCCCCGCGCCGCACGCCGCGCAGCGTGTTGACGCCGGTATGATACATGGCGGTGGCGGTGGCCATGGGCGAGGGCAGGAAGGTCTGCACCTGGTCCGCGCGATAGCGGTTCTTCTTGAGCCAGAGCGCGAGGTTCATCATGTCCTCGTCGGTCGTGCCCGGATGGGCCGCGATGAAATAGGGGATGAGATAGTATTTCTTCCCCGCCTGCTTCACCGCGGCGTCGAACATCTCCTTGAACCGGTCATAAGTGCCGATACCCGGCTTCATCATCTTGTCGAGGGGACCACGCTCCGTGTGCTCGGGCGCGATCTTCAGATAACCGCCCACATGGTGGGTCACCAATTCCTTCACATATTCGGGGCTCTTGACCGCAAGATCATAGCGCACGCCGGACGCCACCATCACCTTCTTCACGCCCTTCACCTCCCGCACCTTGCGGTACAGGCGAATGAGATCGTCGTGGGAGGTGTTGAGGTTGGGGCAGATGTCCGGGAAGACGCACGACGGCAGCCGGCACGCGGCCTCGATCTTGGGGTCCTTGCAGGCCATGCGGTACATATTGGCGGTTGGCCCGCCAATGTCGGAGATCACGCCGGTGAAACCGGGCGTCTTGTCCCGGATTCGCTCGATCTCCTTGAGGATGGAGCCTTCCGACCGGTTCTGGATCACCCGCCCTTCATGCTCGGTGATGGAGCAGAAGGTGCAGCCGCCGAAGCAGCCGCGCATGATGGTGACCGAGAATTTGATCATGTCCCAGGCGGGGATCTTGGCATCTCCATAGGAAGGATGCGGCGCCCGCGCATAGGGCAGGTCATAGACCGCGTCCATCTCCTGCGTGGTCAGGGGGATGGGCGGCGGGTTGAGCCAGAGGTCTCGGTCGCCATGGCGCTGGACAAGCGGGCGCGCATTGCCGGGATTGGCCTCGCGGTGAAGCACGCGAGACGCGCGGGCATAGGCCTCGCGGTCCTGCTCCACCACCTCGAAGGAGGGCAGGCGAATGACCGTGTCGCCTGCGACGCGGCTTGCCGCCTCGTCAGCAGAATCAAGATCATCGGCGGGAAGTTCGGTGTAGTGCTCCGGCACTTTGCGGAACAAGGCCACGCCGCGTATGGAGTCCAGGTCGCGCGGTGCCTCTCCGGCGGCAAGACGGTTCGCCACTTCCACCACCGCACGCTCGGCATTGCCGTAGATCAGAAGGTCTGCCTTGGCATCGGCGAGCACCGAGCGGCGCACCTTGTCGGACCAGTAGTCGTAATGGGCGATGCGGCGCAGGGAGGCCTCGATGCCGCCCAGCACGATGGGTACGTCCTTGTAAGCCTCGCGGCACCGCTGGGTATAGACGATGGTGCAGCGGTCCGGCCGCTTTCCACCCTCGCCACCGGCCGTATAGGCATCGTCATGGCGCAGGCGGCGATCGGCCGTATAGCGGTTCACCATGGAATCCAGATTGCCGCCGGTGACGCCGAAGAACACACGCGGCTTGCCGAGCGCCTTGAACGGATCGGGCGAATGCCAGTCGGGCTGGGCGATAATGCCCACCCGGAAGCCCTGGGCTTCCAGCAGCCGGCCGATAATGGCCATGCCGAAGCTGGGATGGTCCACATAGGCATCGCCCGTCACCAGCACGATGTCGCACGCATCCCAGCCGAGCGCATCCATCTCCGCCCGGCTCATGGGCAGGAAGGGAGCGGCCTTTCCGGACGGCCGCCCGTGGCGGAACAAGGAAAGCTGGGGCGTTTCGGGGGCAAGCTGGATGTCCATGGCGCCCACGCATAGGACGTCAATATGGCAAATTCAACTCGCCACGCCTGACGGCAGGCAAAAGAGACATCACATCCGCTCCAATGGCTGGGGCAGATCTCTCTTTTCCCATCAACAAGCGCCCATCGGGCGCGGCCGGCACTCTATGCCGGCAGCACGACGACCTTCGTCTTCACCGGCGTGCGGGAGTAAAGATCCAGCATGTCCTGGGTCAGGAGGCCGACGCAGCCGCTGGTCACGCCGTGGCCGATGGATTCGGGATCGATCGTCGCATAGATTGTGTAGAGCGTGTAATTACCGTTCTGGTAGAGATACAGCGTCCTGGCGCCCAGCGGATTTTCCAGGCCACCCGGCATTCCGTTGGCGTATTTGGCCACTTCCGGCTGGCGCTTGATCATTTCCTTGGGCGGGGTCCAGGTGGCCCATTCGCCCTTGCGGCCGACATAGGCATCCCCGCTCCAGCGGAAGCCATCGCGGCCCACATTGGCGCCATAGCGGGTGGCCATCCCATCCTCTTCGATGCGATAGACGTAGTAATTGCCTGGATCGACAATGATCGTGCCGGGCGCTTCCTTCGTCTCGTACCGCACCGTGCGGCGATAATATTTGGGATCGAGCTTGCTGACGTCGGCCGCCGGAACGGGGAACTTCTCAGCTGGCAAGGGGCCGTAGAGCTTTTCCGCCTCGGCGAGGGTCATGCCGTCCGGGGTGGCGCAGCCACCGAGCCCAAGGGCACCGAGGCCGAGCGCGGAACCCACCATGAAGGTGCGCCGACTGAGGCGTCCCGACAGCGCGCGTGCCAGCGCCATCTCATTTGCCCGACGGGCATTTCCAGCGTCCATGACCATGACTCGCATTTCCCCGATCCAAGCTTGCCGCTCCAGATGCCACAAGCGCCTCTCCCGGCCAGACGCCGGGGCCGTGCCATCGCGCGAAGAGGTTCTGCCCGGATCCGGCTCCAAGCTGAGCGGAGATTGCCGCCCTTGTGGGCGAGAGGCAAGCACGGGTTTTCACGAGGCCGACAGACGCCGACCACGGGTTGCACTGGCCGGCACCTCCAGGCTGCCAGGAGGAATGGCCTGTGGGGGTGAGAGGGCGCCTCGCAAAGCAGCGGGGCGCCCTCTGTGGTGCATGACGCGCGGATCAGGCTGCGCGCAGCTGCGTTACGAAACTCTCGACCTCGTGCCTCAGGTCCCCAGCCTGCTTGGACAGACCTTCGGACAGGCTCAGCAACTGGCTTGAGGCCGTGCCGGTCATCTCCGCCGCCCGACCGACGCCGGTGATGTTGTCCGTAACCTGTTGCGTGCCCGTGGCGGCCTGCTGGCAGCTCTGGGCGATCTCTCCGGTGGCCGCGCCCTGCTCCTCCACCGCACCCGCAATGGCAGTGGAGATGGACTTGATATCCCCCACCACACGGATGATCTCCGCCATGGAGGCGACCGTGCCGTCCGTGGCCGATTGGATCTCGGAAACCTTGGAGGCGATGTCGTCGGTGGCCCTGGCGGTCTGGCTGGCCAGTTCCTTCACCTCGGCCGCGACCACAGCGAACCCCTTGCCCGCCTCGCCCGCGCGTGCCGACTCGATGGTGGCATTGAGCGCGAGGAGGTTCGTTTGATCGGCGATCCCCTTGATCAAGGAGATGACGTCGCCGATGGCGCTTGCCGCCTTCGCCAGTTCGCTGATGCGGGTGTTGGACGCCTCAGCCTCCCGGAAGGCGACATTGGCCACTTCGGCCGAGTGGAACACACGACCGCTCATTTCGCGAACGGAAGCTGCCAGTTCCTCCGACGAGGCGGCGACCGTTTGAACATTGCCCGCGGCCTGCTCGGCGGCCGCTGCCACGGCCTGCGCCTGGCGGGAAGTCTCCTCGGCAGTGGCGGATAGGTTGCGGGCAGATCCGGCCACGTCATTGGAGGTTGTGGCGAACTGGCCGGCGAGGGACTGCATGTTCTTCACGAAGGACTGCGCCAGATGCTCGCGCCGCGCCAGCGTTTCGTGTTCGGCTGCCTTGCGGCTGTCCTCTTCCCGTCGTGCCGCTTCGGCGACCGCCAGAGTGTCGCGGAAGGTTCGCAAGGCCGTGCTCATGGCGCCGACCTCGTCCTGGCGCTCGGTGAAGCCCACCTCGGTCGCGTAATCGCCAGAGCGGATGCGCTCCATGCTGGCCACCGTCGCGCGGATGGGCACGGCGATGAGCGTGTTCAGGGCAAAAGCCGCACTGCAGCCGATCACCAGAATTGCGCCCACAGATGCGATAGCGGAAACGAGGATGGTTTTCTCCGCTGAACGCATCGTTTCATTGCGCACGCCAAGAAGAGAGCTCTCCGCCTCCTTCAATTCGGCAACCAGAAGGCGGATCTTGTCGAAATAGACCTTGCCCTTGCCGCTGCGCTCCACATCAACGGCCGCATCCTCGGAACCCGGCGTCCTCATGAGGTCGATGGCATAATGGGAGACGTTACGCTGCCAGTCCTCCACCTGCTCGCGCACGGCGTCTAGCCGCTTCTGCTGGATCGGGTTGTCGCTGGTCAGCGACTTCGCCGCACTCCAATTGTCGGCGAAGGCTTTCTCGCCGGACACAAGCGGTGCGAGGCTGCCATCCTTCCGCGTCAAAAGAAAACCACGTAGGCCCGTCTCCTGGTCCACCATGGCCGCCATCATCCCGTCGACCCTGTCCAGCACATGGTAAGTGTGGATCGTCCAGTCCACATTCTTCTCCAAGGTCGTTTCCGCCTGAAGAATGATGCCCCCGGTGACAAGACTGGTCAGAAGTACAAGCCCGAACATCAAAACGATTTTTGTTCGGATCGCCAAATTCTTCAGGCTCATCGTGCACTCCGATTTCAGTTGTCCGGCCGCCGTGTCCGCGTGGCTCGTCCGGTATGGCTCTTTGCAAGGAGAGGACGGCAAGTAACGCAGTCCCCGGAACGACAAGTTCGAGGCGAGGGGTGACGTCGCGCATGAGCCCCTGGGGCGCCAACGCGCGGCATCGCCCTCTCTTGCGAAAGGACCCGCCCGACGGTGGCCGTTGATATGCCGCCGCCACGGTGCGCCTCACGCGCCCTTGCAGACCTCTCTCGGCCACAAGAGCGCGTGAGGTAACCGCCTGAAGCTTGCCCGAGCCTGTGGACGCTGCCTTGCAACCGTGGCCCATGGGCAGGAGCGAGCGCCGCGAAGGGTGGAGCCATGGCAAGGGCGCCGCTGTGGGAGAGCGAGCGCCTCTGCGAGTCTGCAGACTCTGCCAGACGAGGCCGCGCGCGGTCACCTCTGCCGCACCTGACGCAGCGGAATTTGACCTGACCTCCCACATCCGGCAATATCACTGACGGCTCAGGGGGCGATTGTTGAGCATTAAATGCACAACCGTGGGCCTCCCTCAAATGCGGAGCCGCTGTATTGCCTGATAAGTATATTCCGTTCGTGCGCGGCCTTTCACGGGTTGCCCTATACGCTGCTATCACCTGCCTGATTTTTGGCCTGATGTATGTCGACGCGACTACCACTGGCACATTCGGCGAAACGTCTCTTGTCGAGATATCCCAATCAATACTTCTGTTCGCCATTTCGGCGATTTTCGTCCTCACCGCCATAAAGGTGGCTGCCCTGCGCAAGTCCGCTTGGCTGCTCGCAACATTCTCCACCGCATCGCTCATTCGGGAGAACGACATCTGGCTGGACATGCTCCACTCCGACGGATGGCAGATACTCGTCACGCCGGTGATTCTGGTGGGCCTCGCATATACCTGGATCAATCGCGACGCCTTCCTCGAAGAGCAAAAGGTCTACACAGAGAGTGTCTCATTTGGGCTGCTCATATCGGCCCTGATGACCACCTACATCTTCGCCCGACTGTACGGCATGGGAGCTTTCTGGCAGATCGTTCTGCAGGAGGCCTATGCTCGCCCAGTGAAGGACATGAGCGAAGAGTGCGTAGAACTCTTTGGGTACGGCCTCCTCCTCTTCTCGGCACTCGAATTTGTGGCGCTGGCGAAAAGCAGGGCCCGCGAACTCTCCCCCAGCCTCGCCTCGATATAGGCACGCAGCAGGCGCACTCACCTCTTAGCAAGGGTGAGTTTGACGCCTGCCTCTCGGCTTGCCCTGATCGGTCAACGCATGGCTGAACACCGCTGCGGACTCGGCATCGGTAAGTCTCTTCTGCGTCAACTTGGGCTTCTTGACCATCTTGCCCACCGGCTTGGCAGCAGGCTCACCCCTCGCGGCATTGGCCAGCCCCAGGGGCGGAAACGGGCTTCAACAGGCTCTTGGCCGATAGGCACCCTCGGCTTGCCGCTGTAGGGCCTCCGCTGCCTGCGCATGGGCCTTTGCCACCTCGGCCAGTTGGGGGCGCGGCTGGCCTCGTCAATCCTCAGATGATGGCCCGATAAATTGCTGGTTGGCCCTTCAGTCGCTCCAGCCGCTCCAGGTCCGCCCACTCGGCTTCCACCTGTGCAGACATCTCGGCATGCCGCCGCTTGGCCTCTTGAGGGTCTTTGGTGCCGAGCGAGCGCTTCACCTCGGTCTTGCCAAGGAGGGGCCTCAGGCGATCAGGGACGGCCCTGCGGAACTGATAAACGCCGCTCTTGGGGTGCTTCGTCGGACGGGACATGGCGAGGACCATTGGACCACCTGTCTGTACCACCAGACGGTTTCCAACGCCATGAAAGACAAAGAGTTTTGGCAAATCAACGCCTTAGAAAGGCGATGGTGCCCAGGAGAGGACTCGAACCTCCACGGTGTTACCCACTGGTACCTGAAACCAGCGCGTCTACCAATTCCGCCACCTGGGCTCCGCAGCTCTTTCGAGCGGCGGGAGGCGTTCTCTTAAGGGGGAGGCGGGAGGCTTGTCAACGGCCCTGCTGCGCCAAAGTCGGCAAACGGGTGCGAAATCTGGCGCGAAGGCTTGCCGTGACTGAAACAGGCGACTTTTCCACAGGCTCCCGGTCGGGAGACCCAGAGCCTCCGGCCCGTGCGGTGCGGGCGCGACTCGCAATGCCGAATTGACGAAGATACGTCGCGAGGCTCCAGCGCTGACGGGGGACGGTTTCGCACTGGGGCTGATCCCGCGTGTCGGGGCTGCGTTCGGAGAATGAGAGGACCTGCTTGGCAAGGAGGAGGGCCACGTCAGAGGGTCTCTGACCGACCAACGGCCCCTTCGCGCAAGTCGTCCGCACCACGACTCACGGGTAGATGGTGCCCGCAATCACCCGGCATGAGCGAAATCGCGAGACGATCCCCGTCCGGGGTGGCCCCCTCGCTCAGCAGGATCGAGGGGGGATTGCTGGTCGGATCGACGGCGCCTCGGCGAACGTCCCTCAGCGGTGCACGAAACCCGGCGCGCGCTTCTCGACGAACGCACCCATGCCTTCGGTCTGGTCGGCGAGGGCGAACTGGGACTGGAAGACGCGGCGCTCGAACCGGATGCCCTCGGCAAGCGAGGTCTCATAAGAGCGGTTGACCGCCTCCTTGGTCATCATGGCCACGGGCAGCGACATGTCGGCAATCTGCGCCGCCACCTTCAGGGCCTCGGGCAGGAGATCGGCGACCGGAAGCACACGGGACACAAGGCCGGACCGTTCGGCCTCCGCGGCGTCCATCATGCGGCCCGTGAGGCACATTTCCATGGCCTTGGACTTGCCCACGAAGCGCGTCAAACGCTGGGTGCCGCCGGAGCCGGGCATCACCCCGATCTTGATCTCCGGCTGGCCGAACTTGGCATTGTCCGCGGCCAGGATGAAATCGCACATCATGGCCAGCTCGCAGCCTCCGCCCAGCGCAAAGCCAGCCACCGCGGCGATCACCGGCTTGCGGGTGCGGGACAGGCGTTCCCAGGAGGTGATGAAGTCGTCAAGATAGGTGTCGGGATAGGAGAAGTCCTTCATCTCCTTGATGTCCGCACCGGCGGCAAAGGCGCGCTCGGAGCCGGTCAGCACCATGCAGCCGATCTCGCGGTCGGCCTCGAAGACATCCAGGGCCGCATTCAGGTCGCGGATGATCTGCGCGTTCAATGCGTTCAGGGCCTGCGGCCGGTGCAGGCGGATGAGCCCAACACGGCCATGGGTTTCAACCTGAATCGTCTCGTAAGCCATTTCTTGCCTCCCGATGGGGGCCTGAAGCCCGCCTGGGCAAGTTGTGTAGAGGGGCCGCGCGCGCGAGGGAAGCGCTTTGCGCAGCCCTCGGCCCCGCTCACCTCTGGCAGGTCGGGCAGAAGAAGGTGGAGCGTGCGCTCTGCACGATGCGCTCCACGCGCCCCTTGCAATGAAGGGTGCGGCAGGCCTGTCCCTCCCGGTCGTAGACGCGAAAGGCGTGCTGGAAATAGCCCAGCTCTCCATCCACCCGGCGATGATCGCGCAGGGAGGAGCCGCCGGCGAGAATGGCATCCCGCAGCACATCTCGGATCGCGGTGACGAGCCGCTCGGCGCGCGCGGTGGGTGCGCCGGTTCGGGTGGCCAGCGTCGACGCCTGGCGCCGGGGGGAAAGGCCGGCGCGATGGAGGGCCTCGCACACATAGATGTTGCCCAGACCCGCCACGACCTTCTGGTCGAGCAATGCCGCCTTCAGGCTGGTGCGCTTGCCGGCGCAGGCCCGGGCCAAATGCTCCGCATGGAAGGTGTTGCCCAGCGGCTCGGGGCCGAGATCCCGCAGCAGGGGATGGCTGTCGAGCCGGTCATAGGGCACCAGCAGGATGGCCCCGAAGCGACGCGGATCGTTGAAGGTCACGGTCGCGCCGCCGGCGAGGCGAAACACCACATGGTCATGCGGGCCCGGCGCGGCACGCGGATAATGGAAGGCACCGGGACGGGAGGGCGCGGGCCCACCGTCGATGCGGATCGAACCGGACATGCCCAGGTGAAGGATCAGCACTTCTCCGCCATCCAGGTCCGCGAGGATGTATTTTGCCCGGCGGCCGATCGCTTCCACCCGGCGCCCGGCCAGTCGCTCGGCGAAGCTTTCGGGGAGGGGCCAGCGCAGATCGGGACGGCGCGCTTCGGCCTCCTCGATAACGGCGCCTTGAAGGACGGGGAGAAGGCCGCGGCGGACGGTTTCCACCTCGGGCAATTCAGGCATCTTGTCTACTGCTCCACCGGTGCGCCACCCTGGCGCAGATCCGGCTTTGATCACCATTTGAAGCAGGAAGGCTATCGAGGTTGCGCCGCAGTGCAAGCAAGAAAGAAAGAGGCCTTGCCGATATCCCCCTATTCCGCTGCGTCCCTTAGATCCGCACCTGTCGACCGGCGAGAAACGGGCGACGCGGTTTGCTCCGTCTTTTCAGGTGACTGCTCAAACTCCAACTGTTCCAAGCGCGTCCCGCGCTTGGCGATCTTGTCGGCGGAGATGAGAAGACCGGAAATGTCCTCGCCCACCATCCCGAAATGCTTGGCGAGATCTCCCGCCCGATTTCGTAGCCGGCTCACATCCTCGACCAATGCCGAAACCTCGGCGCGAATGCGGTCCGCCTGTTCGCGCATGCGGGCGTCTTTGGAGATCGCCTGCACCACCTGGATGGCCAGCATGAGCAGGGAAGGCGAAACGATCATCACCCGCGCCCGGAAGGCACGCTGGATCACCGCGTCGAAGTGCTCGTGAAGGTCGGCATAGACGGATTCCGAGGGCACGAAGATAAGCGCGATGTCCTGTGTCTCGCCCGCCAGCAGGTAGCGTTCCGCCACATCGCCCACATGCTTCATCATGTCGCCGGCCAGGCGCGTGCCGGCGGCCTTTCGGGCCTCGGGCGTTGCCGCCTCGCGGAAGGCGGTGACCGCTTCCAAGGGAAACTTAGCGTCGACCAGCAGCGGGCGCGCATCCCCGGGCAGGAACACAGCGCAGTCCGGCCGGCGGCCGTTGGAGAGGGTATATTGGAAGGCATAGCTGTCGCGCGGCAGACCGTCGGCGATGATGGCTTCCATGCGCGCCTGCCCGAAGGCGCCCCGCGCCTGCTTGTTGGCCAGGGTCTGGCGCAGGGAGACGACCTGCGAGGAGAGATCGGAGAGGCTCCGCTCCGCCTTCTCCACCAAAACCAGGCGTTCGGCGAGGCGGGTCAGACTGTCATGGGTGGCACGGGCGGCGGTGGAAAAGCTTTCGCCCAACCGATGAGAGGTGGAATCAAGCCGCTCCGAAACCGCGCGGGCAAGTTCGCTCTGCCGCTGGGCCAGAACTTCCGCCATGGTTTGCACGCGCCCGGCCGTTTCCGCCTGGATGCGGGCGAGATCGCGCAAACGCGCTTCCAGCTCGGCCGCACGCTGTGCCGCCTCGGCCGCCTCTTGCGCGCGCAGGGCTGCGGTGCGCCGGGTGGCCACCAGGAGGGCAAGCAGAAGCACAAGAGCGATCGCCCCCATGCCGGCCAGGATCTCGCCGCCGCTGAGACTGAGAAAACTCATCGGAAAGAGCTGCTCCATCATCTCCTCCCCAATACATGACTCCTCTTCGTGAACAAAGAGCGAACATGTTGACCGTTGCCGTTGCATCGCCTATCTGGCGGGAATGGCCATCCGACCCATCATCATCTTGCCCGATCCCAAGCTCCGCCTGCCTTCAGCGCCGGTCGCGAAAGTCGACCATGCGGTGAAGAAGCTGGTGACGGACATGTTCGAGACCATGTACGACGCGCCCGGCATCGGGCTTGCCGCCGTGCAGGTGGGCGAGCTGCGCCGCATCGTCACCATCGACGTGTCACGCGAGGGCGAAGCCAAGCAGCCCATGGCCTTCATCAACCCCGAAGTCATCGCAACGTCGGAGGAGCTCTCGGTCTATAATGAAGGCTGCCTCTCCATTCCGGACTATTACGAGGAAGTGGAACGGCCCGCGCGGGTGACCGTGCGCTATCAAGACCTAGAGGGCGCCACCATTGAGCGGGAGGCCGACGGCCTGCTGGCCACCTGCCTCCAGCACGAGATCGACCACCTCAATGGCGTGCTGTTCATCGACCACATTTCCAAGCTGAAGCGTGACCGGGTGACCAAGAAGTTCGTGAAGGCCGCCAAGCGCGACGCCGGCTGACGGATCGGATCCTCCATGCGCATTCTCTTCATGGGCACCCCGGATTTCGCCGTGCCCACGCTCACCGAAATTGTCTCCCGGGGCCACGAGGTCGTTGCGGTCTACACCCGCGCCCCCGCGCCTGCGGGCCGAAGGGGGCTCGATCTCCTGCCCTCCCCTGTCCATGCGACCGCCGAGAAGTTCGGCCTGCCGGTCTTCACCCCCAAGACGCTGCGCGGCGAAGAGGCCGCCGAGACCATTCGCGCGCTGGAGGCCGACGTGGCGGTGGTGGTGGCCTATGGCATGATCCTGCCCCAGGCCATCCTGGACGCGCCGCGCCTTGGCTGCCTCAACCTGCACGGCTCGCTCCTGCCGCGCTGGCGTGGAGCGGCGCCCATCCAGCGGGCGATCATGGCTGGCGACACCGAGACGGGCCTTGCGGTCATGCGCATGGAAGCCGGGCTCGACACGGGCCCCGTCGGCCTTCTGGAGCGTGTCGCCATCGGCCCGAACATGACGGCCGGCGAATTGCACGACCAGATGATGGTGCTCGGTGCCGATCTCATGGCGCGCGCCCTTGCCGCCCTGGAGCGGGGTGGCCTGCACTTCACCCCTCAGCCCGAGGCCGGCGTGGTCTATGCGCACAAGCTGGACAAAGGCGAGACGCGCATCGACTGGTCCCGCCCCGCCCAAGAAGTGCATGACCATATTCGCGGTCTCTCTCCCTTTCCTGGCGCCTGGTTCCCGCTGGGGCCGGAAGAGACCCGCGTGAAGGTGTTGCGCTCGACGCTGGCTGCGGGCGAGGGCATACCGGGCACGGCCTTGGACGACCACCTCACCATCGCCTGCGGGGACGGCGCCGTGCGGCTGGTGCAGCTGCAGAAGGCCGGCAAGCAGGCAGGGACGGCCGATGCCTTCCTGAATGGCAATCCGGTTCCCGCCGGCACACGGCTCGCGTGAGCGGCGGGAGCCGCGCCCATGCCTCGTTACAAGCTCACCATCGAGTATGATGGCACGTCCTTTGCCGGCTGGCAGATCCAGGCGGAGCTGGCGACTGTCCAGGGCGCGCTGGCGCAAGCGGTGACACGCCTCACCGGTGAAGAGGTCCATGTGGCCGGCGCCGGCCGCACCGATGCCGGCGTCCATGCGACGGGACAAGTGGCGCATATCGACCTGACCCGTCCCTGGCGGACGGACACCTTGCGAGACGGACTGACTGCCCATTTGCGGCCGGTCCCTGTCGCGGTGCTGTCCGCCGAGGCGGTGGCGGATGATTTCGATGCCCGCTTCTCGGCCGTGAAGCGGCACTATGTCTATCGCATCATCAACCGCCGGCCGGATCTGGCGCTCGACCGCGACCGCGCGTGGCGCATTCCCCAAAGACTGGACGCAGAGGCCATGCATGCGGCCGCGCAGCGCCTCTTGGGTCGGCATGACTTCACCGCCTTTCGCGCGGCGGAGTGCCAGGCGGCCTCTCCGGTGAAGACGCTGGATCAATTGGATGTGGAACGCGTGGGGGACGAGATCCGCATTGTCACCTCCGCCCGCTCCTTCCTCCACCACCAGGTGCGCTCCATGGCAGGATCGCTGATGCGGGTGGGAGAGGGCCGGTGGAGTGCTGATGACCTTGCCGATGTCCTGGCCTCCCGCGATCGCGCGCGCTGCGGACCCATGGCTCCAGCCTGCGGGCTGTATCTGGCCGCGGTCAGCTACTGACCCGCGCCCCGTGCGGTCCAGACCTGCGCAAATTGCGCCCTGCTACCGGAACTCAAATCCTCTGCGCGCGTTTCCCAGGCAATTGCGCCCTTTGGCGTCACAGGTTTCGCGTCATGACCTTTGGGTTCTCATTCCGCAGTCGCCGCCCTGAGCGCCAGGCGAAGGGCACGTCCTCCCTCCAGGCCTGGGTGAGCTATGTGGTGGCCCGCGCGGTCGAAGTGGCACCCTGTCGCTTCATTTTCTTCGATGGCCGTGAAACCGCGCAAGCGGGCGCGAGTGGTGCGGTGATCGTGCCAGGCGGCGCCTTCTTTCTGGATGAAGCCCTGCTCTATCGTGACCGCACGGCAGCGGAGGGCGCGGCAGCCCGCCTCAATGCCCGGCGGCCGTCCGGTGCGGAAAGCTGGGTGGTGATTTCCACCCGTCGCGTGCTCGCAGACCAGCGCCAAGCAGTCATGCCGCTGCCCGCCGCAGGAGGCCAAGGAGCCCTATCGCGGCGATGACCAGAACCGCACCGACCATTTGAAGGGGCGCAATCGGCTCGCCGAGGGCCAGCACCGCACCCGCTAGGCCGAACACCGGAATAAGCGCCAGATAAAGGCCGGCAATGGGGGCGGAGAGCATCCGCAGACCCAGCAGATAGAACCAGACCGCCAGCGCATATTGCACGACGCCCGTAGCGGCGGCCGTGAGAATCAAGGTCCATGACAGCGCGGCAGGTGCCTCGAACCCGCTGCCCCAGGCGCCCGCCAGAAGACCGAGCACGCAAGCCAGCCCCGCCGACTGCTGGAGGGCCGCCAGGCTGAGCGGTGCCATGAAGCCCACTAGCCGGCTCGACATCACCACGTAAAGCGCAGCAACCGCTGTGCCGAGGCCCACCAGGGCATCTCCCGAAAGCCGGCCCTCCCCCAGTCCCTCGGCCCCTGAAAGCGTCACCATCAGCACGCCGGCAATGGCAAGGGCGAGGACTCCTGCAACACCGCGGCTCGGCCGGTCGCCCACCAGCAGCCAGGCCAGAGCGCAGATGAAGACCGGCTCGGCAGCGCCGATGACGGTGGCATTGGCCGCTGTCGTGAGTGCAAGACCGGGGACTGCGAGTCCATAGGCGAGGCCCGGCTCCAGCATCCCGGAGGCAAGGACCGCCGTGATGCGCTCCAGGCCCGCAAAAGACGGCCGCGCCACCCCCACGCAACACCAGAGAAAGGTCACGCTCGCACCCAATTGCAGGCCGAGCAGTTGGAACGGCGGGACCTCCTCAAGAAGGCCCTTTGTGGCCACCGTCGCCAATCCCCAGCAGGCGGCGGAGAGAATGATCGCCAGTGTGGCGAGCCAAACCCTCCCGCGCCGGGGAAAAGCAGGGAGATCAGGCGAAGGCTGCACGGCCTGTGTGTCGGTCATAAGCGGGGCCCCTCTTTCCGCACGGCCTCGCATTCCACCGGGCAGTTGTCCTGCGGGCACGCGTCCTCGTCGCACATCCGGCAGATATGATCGGCGGCTGCACGGCTCTGCGTCAGAGCAGCGAGCATGTGGGACACGGCGTCCCCAAGCGCAGGTCGGATGGCCGCCGGCACCTGCCCCAGGGCCGCGCCCAGCGCAGCCCGGCGCGCCTCCAGAATGCTCGCTGCGACGTCCCTGCCCTCCGAGGTCAGGCGCAGCTGGACCTGACGCTTGTCCTTCGTGCCGGCGTCCCGTGCCACCATGCCCCGGTCGGACAGATCTTCGGCAAGGCGCACGACCACGGAATGGGTGAGACCCAGAATGTCCGCCAGGGTGCGGATCGGCGTGCCCGGATAAAAGCTCAACACCACCAGCGCCGAACAGGCGCTGGTGCCGAGCCCCGAAGCGGAACGGGCGGCGTCATCCTGTGCATCGGACAAGGCCAAGGCGAGGGCGCCAAGAAGGTTGGTGAGTTGAGCGTCATGCATGAGAATATGTATTCAGTATGAATATAAATAGGTCAAGGAGTGAATCGTGCGATACCCCCATCGCTGACCCTCCTCAGATGGCTGCATCGGAGAGGTGCACCCGGCGGTCGTGGACGCCCGGTGCACCTTCCTTTGGCTATGCCTTCAGGACAGAGGCATAGTCGCGCACGAAAGTGGCAAGCGGGATGGGCGGCTGGCCCGTCATGCGCAACACATGGTCCGTTACCCCAGCGGTCCAGCCTTCGCGCACGGGGTGGAAGAGGAAGGCCAGGAAACCCGCATAATCGGGGGCCAGTCCAGCGCGCGTCAGAAGGGCGATGAAGGCTTCATCGTCGATGGGGGTGTAAGCGACAGGGCGACCCACCGCCTGCGAAATCAGCGCGGCCGCCTCGCCATAGCCAAGCGCCTGCGGCCCCGTCAGGTTGAAGGCCTGTCCATCGAACTGGCTGGAGGAGAGAGCCGCTGCCGCGCTCGCGGCGATGTCGCGGGCATCGATGAAGCTCGACTTGCCCTCGCCTGCCGGCACGGCGATGACGCCGTGGTCGATGCCCGGCTTCCAGAAGGTCAGGAAATTATCGGAAAACCAGTTGGGCCGCAGGATCACATAGGGGGTGCCGGAGCGCTCCAGGGCGCGTTCCACCTGGCGATAAGGGATCGCATCATCCGCATCGACACCCAGTGCCGTCTGAAGCACCACCTTGACCTTGCGGGCCGCAGCGGCCTCGATCACGGGCACCAGCAGACCGACAGGGTCCATATAGCCCGTGGGCAACATCACATAAGCGCGGTCGACTCCCTCGAAGGCCGTCGCGAAGGTGGAGGGGTCACGATAGTCGAAGGCCACGCCCTCGGCGCCTGTCACCGTTTTGCCCGTCCGCGACGCCGCTTTCACCTGCGCCCCCGCCGCGACAAGCCGCTCCACGAGAGGCCGCCCCACCGTTCCGGTGGCGCCGAGGACAAGACTCTTGCCGGACATGTTCATCTCCTGGTATCCAATAGAAACCACGTTTCTGGTGGATACATACGCTCCCCGGTGAACGTGCAAAAGAGAGCACCTTCCGGTGACATGGTTTCACCGAGGAAACCGGCCAGCCAGGATGAAGCGGATGCAATGGGCCTATGATGTCTATGAAGAGCGCTGCCCCACGCGCATGCTGCTGGACCGCATCGCCGACAAATGGGCGGTTCTCATCCTCGCGCGTCTGCGCGGCGGTCCGGTGCGCTTCAACCAACTGCGCCGGGAGATCCGCGGCATCTCGCAGAAGGTGCTCTCGCAGACCTTGAAGAAGCTGGAGCGCGATGGGCTGATCACCCGCGCTGTCTTCCCCACCGTTCCGGTGACGGTGGAATATGCCCTCACCCCACTGGGCGAAACGCTCAACGAGACGGTGGCCGCCCTCGCCCGATGGGCGGAGCACAATATGGATGCCGTTCTGGCTGCCCAGGCGGCTTATGACGCACAAGCCGTGCCGGCCACGGGCGCCCGGGCATGAAAAAGCCCCCGGGACCGCCGGGGGCTTGATGCACGGATCGGAACGCCGCAGCGGTCAGATGGAGGTGTTGATCCACTGCACGAGCTTGGCCTTGGGCGCCGCGCCGACCTGACGGGAGGCGATCTTGCCGTCCTTGAACAGGAGCAGTGTGGGAATGGACATGATGCCGTACTTGGACGCGGTCTCGGGATTCTCGTCCACGTTCAGCTTCACGATCTTAAGCTTGTCGCCCAGCTCGTCGGACACCTCGTCGAGGATGGGGGCCACCATGCGGCAGGGGCCGCACCACTCCGCCCAGAAATCCACCACGACGGGGCTGCCGGACTTCAAAACGTCCTGGTCGAAGCTCTGATCGGAAACTTTTTCGATCGCCATAACACACCTCTTGGGGGGCGAAGGGATTGGGAAGCGTGGACGCAACGTAGGTATCCCCTCCCCCCGCCGTCAAGGCGCGTCGCGCCGACGTGAAGGGAAGACGGTGTCGCGGCCCTATGGGTGAAGCGCCTCCAGCGCCCGCCGCAGGCGCCCGGCATCAAGCGAAACGATCACCGGCCCGCGTGTATAGGCCAGAACGGCCTCCACCGGGCGACCGGGAAAGGTCCGCTCCAAGACAGCCGCATAGAGCGCCAACTGGGAGACATGCCGCTCCGGCGGCGCCTGGCCTGTGGATGGCGGTCGCTGGTCGGTCTTGAAGTCGGCAATCAGAACCCGGCGTTCGGTCACGGCGAGCCGGTCGATTCGCCCGGTCACCGCGATGACGCGCCCCTGGGGCGTGGTCCAGCGCCCGGCCACCGGCACTTCAGCGCGGCTGGCGGGACCGAACACCTCGGCAAGCTCATCCCGTTCGAGAATCCCGACGGCCTCGGACAAAAGCTCCCGGTGCACCTGTGCAGGCAGATTGGCGGCGGCGTGGCC
Source organism: Aquabacter sediminis (assembly GCF_028863665.1). Classification (GTDB taxonomy): domain Bacteria; phylum Pseudomonadota; class Alphaproteobacteria; order Rhizobiales; family Xanthobacteraceae; genus L1I39. Next base: position 123,940 of record NZ_JARBFX010000009.1, on the reverse strand, counting down.
GAGCATCCGCAAGCCGGCCGCCTCGCGCTCAGCCGGGGCGATCCCGGCGAGGCCAGCCAAAAGCCGGTGGATCAGGTCCCCCCGAACCATCGGGTCCAGCCCCTCGGCTGCGGTGCTGGCCGCAACCACTGAGCGGGCCAGCACGCGGGAGGGGCGCAGCGGAGCCGACGCTTCCCCTTCCAGGGCCTCCCCGGCCAGCCCCAGGACGACGGGGGCAGGCAGCGGCACGGATACGGAGGTGGTTGGCGCCTCGCCGCTCGGCGGCAGGCTTTCCGGCCTGCGCCAGCGCAGCACCTCCTCGGGGGCATAGGGCACCTGCACCGCATGGGCCTCGTCCTGAAGGGCGCCGAGGACCAGGTCGTACCAGCACCCTTCGGGGCGCGCGTGAGGCTTGTCCTTGGCCGCGGCGCGGGTCTCGGCCCCGCAGATCACCAATGCGTCCTCCGCGCGGGTGAGCGCCACATAAAGCAGCCGGCGATATTCCTCGCTCTCGCGCGCCGCCGCTTCGGTGCGCGCTGTAGCCAGCACCTCCGGGTCCTCCGCCTTGCGCGGCGCCAGGACCGGGAGGCCGGAGGGCAGCGTGAGGAAGCCTTCCGAGGTGCGCGGGCGGGGCACGTCCACTGTGTCGGCGAGGACCACGACGGGCGCTTCCAAGCCCTTGGCGCCATGGACGGTCATGACGCGCACCTCGTCGCGACCGGTCTCCATGTCGCGCTTGGTCTCCGCACCGCCCCGGCGCAGAAAGGCGAGGAAGCCGGCGAGCGTCGCCGCCTCCCCGCTTTCATAGGTGCGGGCAAGGGCCATGAATTCGTCCAGCACGTCGGCTGCTTCCGGCCCGAGGCGGGCCAACATGGCCCGGCGGCCGCCATCACGGCCCAGCACCCGGGCGTAAAAGTCGAACGGCCGCAGGCGCCGCGCCTCCCCCCGCCAGCGCTCCAGGCGGGCGAGGGCATCCGCCAGAGGCCCCTCCTGCGGTGCGGCGATCGCAAGCGCGTCCCACAGCCGGCCGGGACGGCCGGGGCACCAGCGCATGAGGTCGTCATCAGTGAAGCCGAAGAGGGGCGCCTTCAGCACGCCGGCCAGCGCCAGGTCATCGTCCGGCGAGAGCAGCGCATCGCCCAGTGCCATCAGGTCGAGGGCGGCGATATGGTCGGCCACCACCAGCCGGTCGGCGCCGGCCACCTCCACCCCACCGCCCGCTCCCTTCAAGGCACGGATGATGGCCTCGAACAGCTTGCCGCGCCGCCGCACCAGCACCAGCACATCCCGCCCCTGCATGGGGCGCCCCTTGCGCGAGGGGATGGCGAGCCGCTCTGCGATGCCCCGGCGCACGAAATCCGCGATGCGCTGGGCCAGCATGTTGACGGGATCATCGCCCGGCACCTCGTCCAGGGGGCGCCGCCAATCATCCACCTTGGGCCGTTCCGGCGGCTTGATGGTGGGCCACACCTCCACCAAAGCCGGGGCATCGGTACGGATGGCCTCATGGACGGTCTTGGCATCGTCGTCGGAGAGGCCGGCGCGGGCGGCTTGGCTGGCGAACACCGCATCCACCGCCGCCAGCACGCCCGGCGCCGAGCGGAAAGAATGGGGCAGCCGCACATTGCGGAAGCCCGTATTGCCCGCTTCTCGGGCCACCCGGTGCCGCATCTCGCCAAAGGTGCGGGGATCGGCCCCCTGGAAGGAGAAGATGGACTGCTTCTCGTCGCCCACCACGAACAGGGTGCGCCGCAACGGCCCGCGCGCTCCTGCCCCGGCAAAGAAATCGTCGATCAGGCCGTGCACCACCGCCCATTGGGCCGGGCTTGTGTCCTGCGCCTCGTCCACCAGCACATGGTCGATGCCGCGATCCAGCTTGAAATGCACCCAGGAGGCCGGCACGCGGTTCAGGAGCGCAGCTGTGCGGGCGATGAGGTCGTCGAAATCCAGGAGCCCACGGTCGGCCTTGGCGGATTCGTAGCGGGCACAGGCGGCAGCCCCCAAAGTGAGGGCGGCATCGGTGCGCTCCAGCACTTCCACCGCCCGGCGCTGATCCTCCAGGAGCGCGATGCGGTCGCGCTCAGCCTCCATCCGGGCGGCGATGGTGGGCAGCGCCTCGCGCGCACCCTTGGTGAGAAGGTCCTTGTCTGTGCGCGGACCGCCATCGGCCTTCAGGAACACGCCGAGATAGGCGGCCAGCGCCTCCTCCTGCGACCCGGCCCCGGCGGCGGCAAGCAGCGAGGCCGCTCGCTTCTGGTCGGTGGCCTTGCCGGATGCGGCAATCTCTGCCGCCACCGCCCGCCATTCGCTTTGTGGCAGATGGGGGCCGTCCAGCACTTGGCGCAGCAGCCCGTCGCGGGTGATGGAGGGGTCGAGCCCCAGTCCCGCCGCGATCTGCGCGCGCCGGGCGTCCGCCTCCTGTGCCAGCTTGAGGATGCGGGCGCGGGCATCCACCGAGGCGGCGATGAGGTCGTCGATGCCCTTGTCGCCGGTCTCCCCCATGAGATGGGCGAGTGCGCGGCCGAGCGCGGCGTGGGGCTGGGACGTGGCCTCCACGATGAGGTCGGTGCGAATGCGGGCGAGGAGGTCCATGCGGCCGGCATCGTCCAGTTCGCGAAAGCCGGCGGCGACGCCTGCCTCGAAGGGGAACTGGTGCAGCAGGCCGCCGCAGAAGGCGTGAATGGTCTGGATCTTCAGGCCGCCGGGTGTCTCCAGCGCCGCCGCGAACAGGCGCCGGGCGATGGCGCGCAACTCGGGCGTGGGCCGGCGGTGGTCGGTGCGGGCGATCTCCTCGTCCAGCGCGGCATCGGGCAGAGCCACCCAGCGACCAAGCGTGGTGAGCACCCGGTTCGCCATATTGGCAGCCGCCGCCTTGGTGTAGGTCAGGCACAGGATGCGCCCCGGCGGCGTGCCCGCCAGCAACAGGCGGATGACGCGCTGGGAGAGGACATGGGTCTTCCCCGAGCCCGCATTGGCGGACACCCAGGCGGAGACCTCCGGGTCGGATGCTTCGCTCTGGTGGCGGGTGGCCGCCAGGAGCGCCGCCGTCTGTGAGGGCGCGGCTTTGGCGCTATCGGACGCGCTGCTCACGAGGCCTCCTCCTCCGCACCCAGCGCCCATTCGCGCACCCGCGCCAGATGGTCATAAGGCCCGAACCGCCCACGCCACTGGGGGGCGCTGAGCGAGCGATAGCCCTGCGCCTCGTCCTCGAAGGCCAGCAGCAGATCCGTGAGCCGGCCGAGCGCCTCCTCGGCCATGGAGGTGGCGTCCTGGTCCTTGGCCACCCCCGGCTTCACCCGCCCCGGCTCCGCGCCGCCCTTGAGTTCCACATAGAAGAAGTCGTTGACGGGCGCCGCCGGCACCGCCTTGAAGCCGCCCCGCGCCGCCATGGCCGCCTCCAGCGGCAATTGGGGCGAGAAGGTCCGGCCCTGGCGCGTGGAAGGCGCAGTTCCGGTCTTGTAGTCGACGATGGCGAGGGCGCCGTCTTGGAGAATATCGATGCGGTCCGCCCGCCCGGTGAGCCGGAAGCCGCTCTTGGCGAGCGGGATGTCGAGCGCGCCTCCCGTCTCCGCCACCACCTTGCGCACCGCCGCCCGCCGCTCCCGCTCAAACGCCACCACCCAGCCGGCCACCCGCTCGAACCTCGCCCACCACAAGGCGTGCTCGGCGGGAAACACCTCCAGCGGCGCGAACGCGGCGCGGCCATAGGCGATGAGGCGGTCCAGCGCATCGGGTGGGAGGTCTTCCGGGAAGGCGATGCCAAACTGGCCGAGCGCATCATGAAGCGCAGTGCCACGCTCGGCGCCCCCTGGCTCCGCGTCGAGCGGCTCCAGCGGCTGGAGCGCCAGGACATGGCGGGCGAAGATGGAATAGGGATCGCGCAGGAAGGTCTCGATTTCCGTCACCGAGAGCTGGCGCGGCCGCAGGGCCAAGGGTGGCGCCGGCGCGGGCTGCACCGCGCGGGGCACCGGCGGAGCCCGATCGAGGGTTGCGGCGGCCGTGCGCCACACCTCGCCCCGTGCCCGCACCGCCGCCCAGCGCTCCGCGCCGCAGACGGTGGCGAGGCGCTGGACGAAGCGCGAGGGCACGCTTTGGGTTCCCTCCACCTTGGCGGGGAGCGCCAGCACCACCTGGGGGGCGCCGAAGCTCTGCACGAAATCGTGGGCGGACAGGCCGATGCGCCGCTCCGGCAATTCCAAGCCCAGCTCGCCCCGCATGGGCCGGCTGAGCCAGGGGTCGGTCCGCGTCTGGGGGGGCCAAACGCCCTCCACAAGGCCGCCAAGAACCACAAGGTCCACATCCAGAAGGCGCGCTTCCAGCGGCCCGAGAATGCGCAGCCGCGCGCCAGGGCGGGCGTGCGGCCGCACCATCTGGTCGGCCAGCAGTGCCCCCACCGTCTCGGCATAATCCCGCACGGAGAGCGCGGGTCCGTGGGGCGCGGCCTGGAGGATCGCCTCGAAGGCATCCGCCAGATGCGCCCGCCCCGGCTCCTCGGCCTCCAGATCCAGCGGCCCGCCAATGGCCTCCATGGCCACGCGGTGCGCCGCCACCAGGCTCGCCAAAGGCTGCAGGCCCGGTCCGGCGGGGAAAGCGGAGAAAGCCTGTGCCAGCCGTTCCACAAGCTCCTGCGCAGGCACGAGCCGGTCCGCACCGATCCGTCGGCGCGGATCGGTGCGGTGCAGGCGATCGCGGTCGAATGCGGCCACCGTCTGACGCAAGCCGGCAATGCCGGTGCGCGGGCGCGGGCCGCGCAACGCCACCAGTTCCAGCGCCGCCACCGCCTCGGCCTGTTCCGCTGGCGCACGGCCGAGCGTCGCCATGGGGTGGCTGAGGAGCGCGAACAGGGGCACGGGCGCGAAATCCTGCGCCACCACCTGCGCCACCAACCGGGCGAACCGCCCCGCTTCCGTCTCGGCCAGCGGCTCGCCGGCGGAATCGTCGATCTCGATGCCAAAGCGGCTCAATTCCGCGGTCACGCGGCGAGCCAGATCCCGGTCCGGCGTCACCAGCGCTCCCCGTGCACCGGCCCGCTCCAGCACCGCACGCAGGACAAGGGCGATGGAGAGCGCCTCCTCGCGCGGATCGGCCGCCTCGATGAGCGTCACATCTGCAATGGCGGCATCCCGCTCGTCATCCGGCAAGCGATCGGGGAGATTGACCCACCGGTCCGTTGTGCTGGAATGGCGCAGCGTCTCGCTCAGCAGGGCCTCGCGGGGCGGAGCGGCGCGCACGCCGATCTCCTCCACATCCTCCCGGGTGATGCCCAGCGTGTCCAGCAAATGAGCGAGGCCGAACTGAGGGTGGTCGGGCGCCGCGCCCGGCCCATCCTCGGCCAGGAGAGCGAAGGCGTCGTCCTCGGCATGGAAATCGAGGCCCGGCAGCACCACCGCCCCCAGCGGCAGGCCGGCAATGACCGAGAGCAGCCGGGCGGTGGCCGGCAGCGAGCCGGTGGAGCCGGCGGCGATCACCGGGCCGGCAGCAGCGCCGAGCTCCGCCAAGCGCCGCGCTTCCGCCGCCACCAGCACGTCGCGGCGCACGGCGGGCTCCACCATGCCCTGTTCCGCCAGGTGTCCTTCCCACGCCTTGCGGGCGATACGCAGGAACTGGCGGCTCATTTCGAAATAGGTGTCATGCTCATCGAGAGCGAGGCCCTCCAGCCGCTCCCAGGCAGCGCCCGCAATGGTCATCTGGTCGAACAGGCTTGCGAGCGCGTCGGCCAGCGCCACCGTGGCCGCAGGACCGGCCGCCACCGCCGCCTGGTCGGATCCGTCGGCCAGCGCGTCCCGCCACCGCGCCACCAGGGCGCTGAGGGCGATGCGCCGATGCACGCCATCCACCGCACGTGGCGGGGCCAGGAGCGGGGCCTCCTCGGAAAAGGCCAGCGCATCCTCGTCCACATCGCCGAGCGGGACGATGCGCGGCAGAAGAAGTCCTTCGGCGCCCGACGCCTCCAGCAGCGCCGCCTCGAAGGCGCGCCCGGCGCGGCGCGTGGGCAGATAGATGGTGGCGGAGGCAAGCGCCAGCGGATCGCCTGCGGGCGCAAAGCCGGGCACGAGGCGCCCGTCGAGCAAAGCCCGGGCGAGGGTCGGCAGGAAGGGCGCCGTGGGCGGAATGGACAGAACCCGCTTCATGGACGATGCCCCTCCCGCGATGCCTCCGAACAGGTCCATTTGGCCTGAATCGGACGACACTCTAGTCGCTGGAGCGCCGGATGGCTTCCTCGGCGGAGGCGATGGCGTCCGGCGTCCCCACATGCATCCAGGTGCCTTCCAGGCGGATGCCGAACAGCCGGTCCGCCTCCCGCGCCAGGTCGAAGATGCGGTTCAGAGAGAAGGCCCCCTCGGGCACATCGGCGAACAGGCCCGGCTTCAGGATCGCCGCGCCCGCATAAACGAACGGGGCCATGACCCGCTCCGGCCGGCGCGTCAGGCGGCCTTCCGGATCCATCATGAAGTCGCCCGCCCCGTCATAGCCGATGGACAAGGCGGTGGAAGCCAGAAGCAGGAGTACGTCCATGCGCTCCGGATCGAACACCCTTTCCATGCGCGCGAGGTTTGGCCGCATGCCCTCGATCCAGATCGTGTCCGAATTGATGGCGAAGAACGGCGCATCTCCGAAATGGCCAAGCGCCCGCCGCACGCCGCCGCCGGTCTCCAGCAGCGCGTCGCGCTCGTCACTGAGGACGATGCGGGGCGGCCCCTTGCGGGCCTTCAGATGGGCCTCCAGGAGGTCGGCGTGATGGTGCACATTGACCACCGCCTCGTCCACCTCGACCTCCGCCAGGCGATCAAGCACATGGTCGATCAAAGGGCGGCCATTCACCTCGACCAAGGGCTTGGGCCGCGTATCCGTCAAGGGGCGCATCCTTGTGCCGAGGCCCGCCGCCAACACCATGGCCTTGCGCAGTTTGGTCACGTCTGGAATTCCTTCGATGGCAGGACCGCCTCGTACCACATGCGCAAAGAACCCAGCTCCTGGTGGCCGAGGCACCGCGCCAGATAGCGCCTAATCCGGGGAAGGTGACGCAAATATTGCGGTTTGCCGTCGCGCAGCTTCAGCCGGGTAAATATCCCGAGAATTTTCGTGGCGCGCTGCGCCCCCATCAGGGCGTAGAGATGGGCGAAGGCCCGCGCATCGAAACTGGGATCCGCCTCCCGACGCACCTTCACATAATGGCCGACCAGCGCCAGCTCGAGGCTTTCAGAAACATCGACCCGGGCATCCTGAGCCAGCGACACGACATCATAGGCGGCCGGACCCAGCACAGCGTCCTGGAAGTCGATCAGGCCCACGCGATTCAAGCCCTCCCGCTCGGGCAGCCAGATCAGGTTGGGGGAATGGTAGTCACGCAGCACCCAGGTCTGCGGCTCGGACAGGACGGGCGCCAGGGCATTGCGCCAGAGCATGGTGAACTCGTCCCGCACCACCTGGTCGAGCATCACGTTCCGATAGGGCAGATACCAGTCCAGCATCAGTTCCAGTTCGATCTGGAACGCCTCGATGCCGTAGGTGGGCAACACATATTCGCTTTGGGGGGCAATGTGCAGGATGCTGGGCAGGCGCTTGGCATGCAGGGCGGCGAGCACTTCGACCGCCGCCTCGTAGCGCGCCTTGATGGGCTCGGGGGGATTGCCCTCCAGCACGCCTTCGTCGCCGAAATCCTCAATGATGAGGAGCCCACGCTCCAGGTCGGCCGAGTAGATGTCGGGCGCAGAGAAGCCCGCTGCTTTCAATCCCCGCGCAACGGCCACGAAGGCCCGCACATCCTCGGCGAGGTGCGCGATGCGGCTATAGGGCAGCCCCCGGCGCACCGGCGGGCCATCGGGCCGGCGCGGCGCGTTCATCAGCACCGCCGAGCGATCGGGCAGAACGAGGCGGGCATAGGAGCGGGAGGACGCATCCCCCTGCATGTAGCGCCGCTCGGCCTCAGCGAAGCCGCTGGATTCGATCAGGAGTTCGGACGCGTGAAGGCGGTCGAGACGCTCGGCGAAGGCACCGGTTCCGATCAATTGGGCGCGGCGCCCTTCCGGTCCCAGTTCCGGCGCAAGGGTCAAGGAGATGGTGAGCCGGTCGGCAGGCAGATAAGCGGGTGCCCGCTCCGGCCATTCCACCAGAGCGATGGCGCCGTCGGTCAGCTCTTCCCAGCCGATCTCCTCCAGTTCTTCGGGCTCCTCCAGGCGATAGAGATCCGCGTGCAGCACCTTGGCGCGGGGAAAGTCGTAGGAGACCACCAGGGAAAAGGTGGGACTGGGCACTTCGAGCGCGGGATCGCCCGCGAGCACGCGGATCAGCTCGCGGGCAAACGCGGTCTTGCCGGCGCCGAGGTCGCCGGTGAGCGCCACCACGTCTCCCGCCGAGAGCCAGGGCGCGAGCATGGCGGCCATCTGCTGGGTGGCGAACAGGCCCGGCAAATCGAGCGCAAAGGTGCCCGCTCCGCCTTCGGCCAAATCGTCGAGGCGTGACATGGAACCGGTCATGCGGCGGCCTCGCTGCGATGGGGGGCATTGAACGGGAAAACGCAGGTGGCGACCGTGCCGCCACCGGGCGCCGCCTGGAGGCTCACGGTGCCGCCATGCAGAGTCATGAAGGAGCGGACGATGGACAGACCCAGGCCCACCCCGCCCCGTCCGCCGGCGGCAGGGCCGGTCTCGAAGCGGTCGAACAGACGCTCGGTCAGTTCTGGCGAAATGCCCGGCCCCTGGTCACGCACCTTCAACACCACCGCATCTGGCCGCCGCTCGGCGCTGAGCACCACCGTCGTGCCGGGGGGCGCCGCGGCGATGGCGTTTGACAGGAGGTTGAACAGGATCTGACGCACGCGCCGCCCGTCGGCCACGAACAGGCCCACATCGCTGGCGGCATCGATGCGCAAGGTGACGTCGACCTGCTCCAGCAGATCACGCACCGCCTCGGCCACCCCTTCCAGGGTGCCGCGCACGTCCACTTCGCCCAAATCAAGCGCCATGGCGCCCGCATCGATGGTGGCGAGGTCGAGAATGTCGTCGATGAGCGCGCGCAGCGTGTCGGAGGACTGGCGCACATGGTCCAGGAACTCGCGCTGCCGGTCGTTCAGCGGGCCGATGGCGGTCTCGCCAAGCATGTGGGCATAGCCGATGAGCGTGTTGAGCGGCGTGCGCAAATGGTAGGAAACGTGGCCCACAAAGGCATTCTTGAGCACGTCGGCCGCTTCGAGCGCCTCATTGCGCTCGATGAGGGCGCGCTCCACCTTCACACTGTCAGTCACATCGCGGAAGGTGACCATTGTGCCGCCGTCGGGCAGCGGCTGGGCCGCGCCATCCAGCACGCGGCCGTCCGCGCGCTCCAGGCGCAATTGCTCGCCCCGGCGATGCTCGATGGCGGTGATGACCGACCGGATGCGCGCCCAGGTCCCCGTTTCTCCATAGAGTGGGCGGCACATGGCGGCCACCGCGTCGATATGGGGACGCTCGCCCAGCGCCTGGGCGCTCAGCGACCACAGGGCCAGGAAGGCCTGGTTGTAGAGCCGGAGGCGCCCGTCGGAGCCGAACACCGCCACCGCCTCGGCGAGGCCGTCCAGTGTCTCGCCCTGGATGCGGATGAGGCTGTTATAGCGGCTCTCCAGCGAAATGCGCTCGGACAGGTCCTCGAACAGATAGGTGACGCCGCCCTCCGCATTGGGGGTGGCGACCACGCGCAGCATCTGGCCACCCGGCAGGTGCCACCAGTCGTGCACCGGCTCGAGAGCGCGATAGGCGTCGCGCAGATGCTCGCGCCAGGCACGGAAATCCGCCTGCTCCGGCACGCGACGGGCGAGGCGCATGCGCTCCAGGATCTCGCTCTCCGTGGGGCGCTCGTCCAGGAAGGCGGGATCGAGCTCAAACAGGCGCTCATAGGCCGAGTTGTGGAACTGGAGGCGTTCGTCCGCGCCGAACATGGCCACCGCCGTGGCCAGTTGGTCGAGTGTGCGGCGATGGGCTGCGATGGTCCGCTCGATCTCGCCCCGCAGCGCCTCGGCAGCGGTGGCGTCCACCGCCAGGCCCGCGCTGCCCTGGGGCCCGGGCACTTCCAGCACATCAAGGATCTGCCGGCGCCCCCCGGCCACAACACGCACTCGCGCCTGATAGGGTTCGCCCTTGCGCCGGGCGGCTGCGGACGCCTCGCGGGCCGGCTGATCGAGCAGTTCCAGGCCCTTGGCGCAGACCTCCTCCGGGCTTCCTCCGCCCACGGCGGTCGCAAAGGCCGGGTTCACGCGCACCAGGCGCCCCTCCAGGTCCCGCTGCCACACCGGCAGGGTGGAGGCACGGAAGAGGCCTTGGAATGGCAAGGTGGAGACCTCGCCCTCCGCCGAGGCACTGAGGCGCCGCGTGGTGACGACGCGATTTCCCGCCACCGCCTTGCCCTCGACGCACATCAGGACGCCCGCGACCGTCATGTCCCGCGAGAAGGGCTCGTCGCGCAGGAACAGGCCTTGAAGAGGGATCGAGAGGCTATCGGCGACCCCGGCGCCCAGCCACAGGGACAGATCCGGCACCTCGCCCCTGCCCGCGGCGTCCATCTTGAGAAGCCGACCGGCCGCGCCCATCAGCATGGGCGGCTCATTCCCCCCGAGCCAGATCGCGGCCCCATCCGTGCCCGCGCCCAGAAGTGCGGCGAGCGACATGGCATCGGCACGCGCCAATGTCAGGGCGCGCGCGCCGGCCCGCTGCATCCGCGCCGCGGCCCGGCTGCGTATGGCACAGGCCAGCCCTAGGCCGAGGGCTGCAAGGGAGGCGCAACCGGCGAGGAGCGCAACGGGGCTGACACCGCCCGCCACCACGTCGAGCAATGGTGCGGCATGCGCGGAGGCGGGGATCGCCAGAACGGGGGCGAAAAGTCCGGCGGCCAGAGGGCGCCGATGGAAAAAGACGGCAGACCGAGGTGCCGTGCGCCGCCCGGAGGCGGGGATGCCGGGCGCGCCGGTGTTTCGGCAAAGCTCCGCCCTGCCCGCGCCCTTGCTCCACTCGCCCATGCCGCGTCCGCCCCATGCCTGCCAGGCGCGGGCCCCCTGTTCCCGCGCGAATCACATCTCACTCTAGAGCCTGATCCGATCTGGTTGAAACAGAGTGAAAGGCAAAAGCGGGGCGCTCCCTGACGGAAAGCGCGCCAGGCTGCATGGATCAGGCACCCCCATACTGCCGCAGGCTGGGGCGCCGAGAGCACAGCACCAGCTGCGACGGGCGGGAGCGTCCGGGACGCCCCCGCCTGTGCGTCACTGACGCTCGATGACCATGGCGATGCCCTGGCCGCCGCCGATGCACATGGTGATGAGGCCATAGCGGCCTCCCGTGCGCTGGAGCTCGTAGATCGTCTTGACGGTGAGGATGGCGCCCGTCGCCCCTACGGGGTGGCCGAGCGCAATGGCGCCGCCATTGGGATTGACCTTGGCCGGATCGAAGCCGAGGGCACGGCTGACGGCACATGCCTGGGCAGCGAAAGCCTCGTTGGATTCGATCACGTCGATATCGGCCACCGTCAGGCCCGCCCGCTCCAGGGCGGTCTTCACCGCCGGCACAGGCCCCATGCCCATTTCGGAGGGATCGACACCCGCCAGTCCATAGGACACCAGGCGCGCGACCGGGGTGAGGCCCCGCTGCTTCGCCGCCTCTCCGGAGGCGATGACCACGGCGGCCGCACCATCATTGATGCCAGAGGCATTGCCGGCGGTCACGGTACCGTCCTTCTTGAACACGGCGCGCAGCTTGGCGAGATCGGCCGCGGTGACGTCGGCGCGCACATGCTCGTCGGTCTCGAAGCTGACCGTGCCCTTGCGGGAGGCGATCTCGAAGGGGACGATCTGCTCCTTGAAGAGCCCGGCGGCTGTGGCGGCGGCCGCGCGGCGGTGGCTTTCCAGGGAGGCCTCGTCCTGCGCGGCCCGGTCCACGCCATAGCGCTCGGAAATGTTCTCGGCCGTGATACCCATATGGCCATTGCCGAACGGATCGCTGAGCGCGCCCACCATCATGTCCACCAGGCCAAGATTGCCCATCTTCTGGCCCCAGCGGGCGCCGGGCATCAGGTAGCCGCTGCGGCTCATGCATTCGGCGCCGCCGGCGAGCGCGAAGGACGCATCGCCCAGCTTGACCATCTGGGCGGCGCTGATGATGGCCTGGAGGCCCGAGCCGCACAGGCGGTTGACGGTCAAGGCCGGCGTCTCCTTGGGCACGCCCGCTTCCATGGCCGCGACGCGGGAAAGGTACATGTCGCGCGGCTCGGTATGGATGACGTTGCCCATCACCGTCTGGCCGATGTCGGATGCTTCAATGCCCGCGCGGGCGATGGCCGCCTTGGCCACATGGCCGCCCAGCGCGGTGGGCGGCACATCCTTCAGCGCGCCGCCGAAATCGCCGATGGCGGTTCGGGCGCCGGACAGGAAGACAACGTCGGTGGTGCTCATGTGCGGTTCCTCCTGGCGACGGCCGGAAAGGCCGCGCCACGTTTCAGGGGCCGGCCTCTTTGCAGAGCCGGCTTTGGATCTCAGGCCGGCAGGGGCACCGGCAGGCGCGGCTCGGGATGGCCCATGCGATCACACACGTCGTGCACCGCCGCCGCCACCGCTTCGCGGGAATAGCGGGACATGAGGGTGAAGGGACCCTCCTTGAACTTCAGCGCCATCACCGCGCCCTGGTCCACCGCCGCAGGCGCAGCCACCCGCTCCTCGGCCAATTCCAGGGCCGGGACGGCGAGGGCGCCGAGCAGGCGGCGCTCCACCGCATCAAGATCGGCATCGGGCAAGGTGTCTTCCACCGGCCAGTCGGCGCCGCTGCGCCCCTGGTCCTGGAGCAGTTGGGATGGCACATAGAAGGGGCCGAGCGGCACCAGATTGGCCTGGGCATGAGCCGCCACGGCGGGGCGGATCAGGTTCATCACCGTGAAGGGCCCGGCCGCGGCACCAATGCGCTCGCGCGCCACCTTGTCCACGTCGGCGGGACCGGCGATGCGCTCCTCCACGAGGCGGGTCGCCTCATTATAATAGGGGCAGAAAAAGCGATTGATGGCAAAGCCCGGCCGATCGGCGCAGGGAAGCGCCGTGCGGCGGGTCTCCTTCAGGAAGGCCATCGCCCGCTCGATGGTACGCCCGCTGGTGCGTTCCGAGCGCACCACCTCGACGAGGGGCGAGACTTCCGCCGGGCTGAAATAATGCAAGCCGAGCACGCGATCGGAAAAGCCGAAGCCATCGGACAGCGCCCCCACCTTCAGCGCGCTGGTATTGGTGGCGAGCACCGCTTCCGCACCCAGATGGGGTTCGAGCGCCGCGAACAGGTCCCGCTTAACCTTGATGTCCTCGAACACCGCCTCGATGACCAGGTCGGCGCCGGACAGCTCCGCAAGGCTTGAGGCGGGGCGCAGGCGCTCCAACGCTGCGACAGCGTCCGCTTCACTCATGCGGCCGTTCTTCACCCATCGGGAATAGACCCCGGCGGCCCGGCCCTTGAGCGCCTCCGGTCCTTCGGGACGGGCGTCATAGACCTGGACGGGAAGCCCATGGCGGGCCGCGTCGAGGGCGATGCCACCGCCCATCAGACCGGTTCCGATGATGGCGAGCCGTGTGGTCATGAATGCCTCTTCAGCTGATGTGCCGCAGCGGGCCGAAAGACCCGTCCGGGCAAGGCAAAGCCGTGGCGCTGCCCGCCGCAAGGGACGGCGCGCGGCCGCTTCACCTGGAGGAGCCGGAGCGGCGATGCCGCCCCGGCAAAGGCGTGCCGTCGGCCCGGCGAGGGCCGAGCCGACCGGGCCTCAGTCGAGGCCGACCTCGAACTTGGCGGCGGTCTTGGCCCGCACTTCGTCGAGCGTCACGCCCGGCGCCAGTTCCTTGAGCACCAGGGTGCCGCCGCGCTTGGTGAACTCGAAGCGGGCGAGATCGGTGATGACCATGTCGGTCACCTGCGTGCCGGTGAGCGGCAAGGTGCAGGCTTCCACCAGCTTGGGCGCGCCGGACTTCTCCACATGCTCCATGAGCACGATGACCGACTTGGCGCCGGCCACCAGGTCCATGGCGCCGCCCATGCCCTTCACCATCTTGCCGGGCACCATCCAATTGGCGATGTCGCCCTTCTCGGACACCTGCATGGAGCCGAGGATGGACAGGTCCATATGGCCGCCACGGATCATGGCGAAGGAATCGGCGCTGGAGAAATAGGCGGTGTCCGCCACTTCGGTCACGGTCTGCTTGCCGGCATTGATGAGGTCGGGATCCTCTTCGCCCTCATAGGGGAAGGGCCCGATGCCCAGCATGCCGTTCTCGCTCTGGAAGCTGACCGTCATGCCGTCCGGCACGAAGTTGGCCACCAGGGTGGGGATGCCGATGCCGAGGTTCACATAGAAACCGTCGCGGACTTCCTGGGCGGCGCGCGCCGCCATCTGGTCGCGGGTCCAGGCCATCACTTCACCTCCTCGGGGCGCTTGCGGGTGGTCACCTTCTCGATGCGCTTCTCGGGATTCTGGCTCAGGACGATCCGGTCCACATAGATGCCGGGGGTGTGGATGGAATCGGCATCGAGCTCGCCCACCTCCACGATCTCCTCCACCTCGGCGATGGTGACCTTTCCGGCAGTCGCCATCATCGGGTTAAAGTTGCGCGCGGTCTTGCGGTAGATGAGGTTGCCCTCCTTGTCCGCCTTCCACGCCTTGATGATGGACAGGTCCGCCACGAGGCCGGTCTCGAGCACATAGTGCTCGCCGTTGAACTCGCGGGTGGGCTTGCCTTCGGCGATGATCGTGCCGTAGCCGGTCTTGGTGTAGAACCCGGCAATGCCCGCGCCGCCGGCCCGGATGCGCTCGGCCAGGGTGCCCTGCGGGTTGAATTCCAGCTCCAGGTCGCCGGCCAGGTACAGCTTCTCGAAGAGCTTGTTCTCGCCCACATAGGACGACAGCATCTTCTTGATCTGGCCGTTGGACAGGAGCAGGCCGAGGCCGAAATCGTCGACGCCGCAATTGTTGGAGACGACGGTCAGATTCTTAACGCCATTGTCGCGGATTGCCGCGATCAGATTTTCCGGGATGCCGCACAGGCCGAAACCACCGGCCATGATCATCATGCCGTCGGCGAGCACGCCCTCCAGGGCGCTTTTCGCGTCCGGGTAAACCTTTTTGCGCATCGTCTAGATCCCTCCGTGGCGCCGGTTTCCGTCCCTAGATCAAATCGGCGGCCCTGCCGGCGAAAGCGGCCGCAAGCCGACCCGTTTCCGCAGCGTTGTCGGATGACGCATTCCCCGCCTTGGCGCGGGCCGCGATCCCCTCGAAGATCACGGACCAGCGGAACAGGGCGAAGGCCATGTGAAAGTTCGTCATCCGCGCACCGTGGCGGGCGGCAGCGGCATACTCAGCTTCGTAGTCCGCCCCGCTCGGAATGCCAAGGCCCTCAAGGTCGAGGCCGGCGAGACCGCCATATTCATCGGGCTTGGAAATCCAGGCCATCATGGAATGGGCAAGGTCCGCGAGCGGATGGCCAAGGGTCGACAGCTCGAAATCAAGCACCGCCACCACACGAGGCTCGGTGGGGTGGAACATGAGATTGCCGATGCGATAGTCCCCGTGCACCAGCGAGGACACGTCGTCTTGCGGAATATGGGCGGGGAGCCATTCCACCAACCGGTCGATATTGGCGTCCTCACGCGTGCGGGACAGTTCCCACTGGCGGCTCCAACGGGTCACCTGGCGGGCATAGAAGTTCCCGGGTTTGCCGAAGTCGCCAAGACCCACCGCGCCAAAATCCACATTGTGGAAGGCAGCCAGCGTGCGGGCCATGGACCGGTACATCTCGCCCCGTTCCGCCGGATCGACGCCGGGGAGCGTGCAGTCATGGAAGACCCGCCCCTCCACACGCTCCATCACATAGAAGGGCGTGCCGACGATGCTGCGGTCGTCGCTGTAGAGGAGCGCAGGCGGCACCGGCACATCCGTCTCGGCCAGCGCTCGCATGATGCGGTATTCGCGATCCACAGCATGGGCGGAGGGCAGGAGTTCGCCCGGCGGCTGCTTGCGCAGCACCAAAGCGCGGGTGTCATAGGTGACGAAGAAGGTGGGATTGGACTGCCCGCCGGCAATGCGGGCCAGCCGCATGGGGCCGGCAAGGCCGGGAACCGCCTCCTTCAGGAAGCCATCGAGACGGGCCTCCTCGAAGCCAAGGGGAGTGGAAGGAGCGGCCTCGCTCATGCGGCGCCGTCCGTCGCCACCGGCCAGCGCCAGAAGGCATCGCCTTCCTTCTCCAGGAAGCGGTTCAGAACCATCTGGTGCACCTCGTCGGCGCCATCCACCAGCCGTGCCTGGCGGGCATAGCGGTAGATCCATTCCAGCACCGTGTCCTTGGAATAGCCACGGGCACCATTGAGCTGGAGGCCCATATCCACCGCCTGGTGCAGGGTATTTGCAGCCTGGATCTTGGCCATGGACACCTCCTTGCGCGCAAGGCGGCCCTGGTCCAACTCGAAAGCGGCCTTCATCACCAGAAGGCGGCCGATCTCGATGGCCATTGCGGTGCGGCCCAGCATGAGCTGCACGCTCTCCCGGTCGGCGAGCCGCACGCCGAAGCCATGACGCACCTCGGCATAGTCACGGCCAATCTCAACCGAGCGGCGCGCAAGGCCCAGCCAGCGCATGCAATGGGTGAGGCGCGCCGGACCAAGGCGGATCTGGGTGATCCGCAGACCCCACCCTTCCTCCTTGAGAACATCCTCCGGGGGAATGGTCAGGCCGTCGAACTCCAGCTCGCAATGGCCGCCATGCTCTTCAGGGCCCATGATGGGAATGCGGCGCAGAATGCGCCAGCCCGGCTGGTCACGATGGAACATGAACGCCGACAGGCCCGTGCGTGGATCGTCGGAGGTACGGGCGATGAGGATGAAGTGGGCCGCTTCCTCCGCGCCGGTGATGAACCATTTGCGGCCATAGATGCGATAGGAGCCGTCCGGTTGCTTCTCTGCCCGGGTCTGGATCATGGACGGATCGGAACCGCCACCGGGGTGAGGCTCGGTCATCACGAAGGCGGAACGCACGTCGCCCCTGACGATGGGAGCAAGCCAGCGCTCCTTCTGGTCGGGCGTGCCGACCGCCTCCAGCACCATCATGTTGCCGTCGTCGGGCGCTGCCGAATTGAAGACGACCGGTCCGAAGATGGAACGGTTCATCTCCTCGTAGCAGACCGCCATGCCCATGCGGCCCACCCCCAGCCCGCCATTCTCCGGCTTCAGTTGCAGGCACCACAGCCCCTCCTCCCGCGCCTTGGCGCGCAGGCGCTGGAGCGGTGCGTGGGCGATGTTTTCGTGGGCGTCGTAGGCGGCGGAATCGCTCTCGAGCGGGATGATCTCACGGGCGACGAAGTCAGCAATGCGTTCGCGCAGGCTTTCCAGCGCCGGGGAAATGGTGAAGTCCATGGGTCTCAAGCCTCACAGAGAGGAAACGAGGTGGCCGCCATCCACTTCCAGGGTGGAGCCGGTCATGTAGGCGGAGGCGTCGGAGCACAGGAACAGGAGCGGTCCCGCCACATCTTCCAGCTTCGCCAGGCGGCGATAGGGGATGCGGCGGATCAAGGCCTTGCCGGCCTCGCTCTCGAAGAAATCGCGGTTGAGGTCGGTCTCCACGTAGCCGGGGCACAGTGCATTGGCGCGGATGCCGTGGCGTGCCCATTCCAGCGCCATGGAGCGGGTAAGCTGGATGAGGCCGGCCTTGGAGGCGCAATAGGCTGACACCTGGCCCGCAATGCGCTCGCCCAGGATGGAGGCGACGGTCACGATGGTGCCGCCGGTCTTGGCAGAGGCCATGGCCCGCGCTGCGGCCCGCCCCACCAGGAAGGCGCCCTTCAGATTGGTGTCGAGGATGCGGTCCCAGGCCTCTTCCTCAAGGTCCAGGAGCGGTGTGGTGGCGGTGACGCCCGCATTGGCCACCAGGATGTCCAACCGCCCGAAGGTTTCCAACACCTCTGCAATGGCTGAATCCACTGAGGCGGCCCGGGTCACATCGACGGCCAGGGCAAGGGCCTCGCCGCCGGCGTCCCGGATCCGGCCGCACACCACCTCGCACTCAGCCTTATTACGGGCCGCGACAGCCACCCGGGCACCGGACTGCGCGAGCTGGGTGGCAAAATAGGCGCCAAGGCCCTTGGAGGCGCCCGTCACGAGCGCCACGCGCCCGTCCAGAGTCACGGAAAATCCCATAGGCCCTGCCTCCCTCAGCTTGCCGTCGCCCGCTTCCCGTTCGGGAGATTTGATTTTATGTTTATAGAGCGAGCGCTCGCTTTATAGACAGCGGCGCGAGCGCCATGCAAGAGAAAACCTTAAGGACGCGCCCGTGACCATGGCGGCGGCAGGAAACCGGATGAAAGCAGGCAATCCACAAGCGGCCGTCGCGCACAGCGATGCCCAGCGCGCCATGACAGGGCTCGACCTGTCCATGGAGGCGATGGCCGCCCGCATGCTGGCCCGCCACCACGCCACCATCCGGGTGAAGAAGCCCCAGGTGGCCACCGCGCGGCTTGCCCGCATCGTCGAGACCACCTTGACGCTGGCCAACAATGCCGGCTTCCAGTCCATGAGCCTGCGCGACCTCTCGGAGCAATCCGGCCTCAGCATGGGCGCGCTCTATGCCTATTTCGACTCAAAGGAGACGCTGCTGCGCATGATTCTCGGCACGGTCTCCACCGTGGTCGAGGAAGTGCTCGGCGCCCCGCCGCCGGACCTTGACGGGCCCCGCGCCCATCTGACCTGGCTCCTGCGCACCCATGTGGCGCTCACCGAAGCCATGCTGGCCTGGTTCACCTTCTCCTATATGGAGGCCAAGACCTTCCCGCCCGAGGCCCGTGCCATGGCGGTGGCAAGCGAGCGGCGGACGGAGGGCTTCATCTGCGACGCGCTGGCGCAGGGCGCGGCCGCGGGCGTGTTCGAGATCGACGATGCGGCCATGACAGCGGCTCTCATCAAGCCCATGCTCCAGGACTGGTACGTGAAGCGCTCCAAATACCGGCGGCGCGGCATCGCCCCCGATGCCTTCGCCGACGCCCTTGTCGCCTTCGTGGAACGGGCCATCCTGCCGCATGAGCCCCTGCCCTCCACGCCCGCCTGACCCTGCGCTCCGCGCTTGCGGGCGTGGGAGAGATGGGCCAGCCTCCGCACCGACGAACGCAAGCGACCCCGGTTCACCGGGGCCGACAAGGAGGAACGGCATGGCGCAGACATTCACGGCTCTCTTGATCGAGGACCAGGGCGGCAAGCCCCGCGCAGCCTTCAAGCCCTTATCCCTTGATGACTTGCCCGGCCACGACGTCCTCGTGGAGGTTGCCTGCTCGACCCTGAACTACAAGGACGGGCTCGCGGTGAGCGGCAAGGGCCGCATCGCCCGCAAGCTTCCCATGGTGGCCGGGATCGATCTTGCCGGCACGGTGGTGGAAAGCCGCTCGCCCCGCTGGAACGCCGGGGACAAAGTGATCGTGAACGGGTTCGGCCTCTCCGAGACCGAGTGGGGTGGCTATACGCGTTACCAGAGGGTGAAGCCGGAATGGCTGGTGCGCCTGCCCGATGCCTTCAGCTTCGAGCAGGCCATGGCCATCGGCACCGCCGGCTATACCGCCGCCTTGTGCGTGGATGCGCTGGAGGATTGGGGTGCCATAGCCCAAGGCGGGCGAGAGGTTCTTGTGACCGGCGCGGCGGGTGGGGTTGGCTCGGTGGCCGTGGCGCTGCTGGCCAAGGCCGGCTACACGGTGACCGCGGCCACTGGCCGGCCTGAGACCCATGCCTATCTGTCGGACCTTGGCGCCTCCGGCTTCGTGGACCGGGCGAGCCTGACCGAAAAGGGCGCCCCGCTTCAGAAGGAGCGTTGGGGCGGCGCGGTGGATGCAGTGGGCTCAACCACCCTTGCCAATGTCCTGTCGCAGACCGCCTATGGCGGCGCGGTGGCAGCCTGCGGCCTTGCGGGGGGCCCGGACCTGCCGGCCACCGTCCTGCCGCACATCCTGCGCGGCGTGGCGCTCCTGGGGGTCGATTCGGTGGCCACCCCCATGCCGAAGCGCGAACGCGCCTGGGCACGCCTCGCCCGTGACCTCGCCCCCGGCACCCTTGCCGCCATGACCCGCGTGGAGCCCATGTCCCGCCTGCCGGAGCTGGCGGATGAGATCCTCGCCGGCCAGGTCCGCGGCCGCGTGGTCATCGACGTGACGCGCTGAGGCCCAGAGATCGGGATGCAAAAAGGGCCCGGACGTCGCCGTCCGGGCCCTTTTCTTTTTCTAGCGCGGCAATCGGCGTCAGTTCCGGGTGATGGATCCCGTAACAGTGGGCGCGGCGACCGCAGGCGTGATCGACATGGGAGCACCGGGCGCCGAAGCCTGGATCGGCTTGGGGGCTGCGGCGGGAGCGGCCGGGGAATGGGCCGGCTTCGGCTTTTTCTTCACCTGCGGCTCGGCCTGGGCCACCACCTTGGGGGCCGGCGGGCGGCCATGGGCTATGAGCTCGGAGACGGTGACGATCTTGTAGCCCTTGGCGATCAGCGCATCGATGACACGCGGCATGGCCGCCACAGTGGTGGGGTGAATGTCGTGGGCGAGAATGATCGCCCCCGGCCGCACCTGTTTCATGATCTGGTCATAGACCGATTGCGGATCGCGGATCTTCCAATCCAACGGGTCCACCGACCAGAAGATCTGGGTGATGCCGAACTTTTCGTAGAGATGGGCCTGCAGGCTCGGGCTCATGGAGCCGTAGGGCGGACGCATGAGGACGGGCTTGGTGCCGGTGATCTGCTCCAGCAAAGCGGACGTGTCCTCAACCTGCTTGTCGGCGGCGGCGACCGGCAGCTTGGTGAGCTGGGGATGGCTCCAGGAATGGTTGCCGATCTCGTGGCCGGCTGCGGCCACCGCCTTCACCACCTCGGGCGCCTGGACGGCGCGGTTGCCCAGCATGAAGAAGGTCGCCTTCACATGCCGGTCGGCGAGCATCTTCAGGAGCTTGGGCGTGGTCTCGGGATTGGGGCCGTCATCGAAGGTGAGCGCCACATAGGGGGCGTCCACGTCAAGATAGGTATAGGCAGGCAGGCGCTTGCCGGGGGTCGCGGGCTCCTCGGCAACGGGGCTCGCCTGCGCGGCCACAGGCTGCGCCAGTGCCGGGGGGGCGGCCGCAGGCGCCGGTGCCGGCTGGAACATGGCGGCGGTCACGGCGGGCGACGGCAGAGCCGGCAGGCTTGCATGGCTGGCCATCGGGGCGCTGGCGGAAGCTGGCGTCGCGAGTGTGACGGGGGTCGCAGGCGGGGTTTCGGACGCGGACAGCGGCATGAGGCTAAAGGCCAGCCCGAGCCCGATGGCTCCGGTCACGGCGGCTGCGCAGATGGCGACGACTTTCTTCACGGCTTGGCTTTCCTGGGGCAAGCGACGTTTCAGTCTCGGCCCGCGAGTGTGGATAAAGCGTGAAAGTGGCGAAACAATCAATCCGCGCGGTCCAATTGCGGCGGCACTTCGGCAAATCGGGCCGGTGGCGTGTCTTTCCCGTCACCCTGCGGAACGGCAGCCGCAGGGTGAGGCCGGGAGCCACTTTGGTCGACGCACTCATCCCTCATCCATCGTCCGGATGGAAAAGGTTACGTCAGAGGTCACGCTCCATATAAAGCCAGAAAGGAAGAAGCTGAGGCGGCGGCTCTGCCCCCGGATAAGGCTCGCAAGGTGAAAAGCCCGCGGCCCGGTAGATCTTCTGGGCGGAGGTCATGAAGATCCCCGTGTCCAGCCGGATGACCCTATAGCCAAGCTTTCGGGCTTCCTCCATCAGGTGGGCGACAGCCTGAAAGCCAAGACCTTTCCCGCGAAAGGCGGGGCGGGTGAAGATTCGCACGACCTCGGCTGCACCATCGGGAAGACGGCGAAGGCCGCACATGGCCATGATTTCACCCGTCGCTGCGCGGCGCACATAGACGCCACCCTCGTCAGATCCGATGCGGCTTCCGATATCGGTGGTGTATTTGACATATGCGTCAAGTTCCATTCCGACGATGTCCGGAATTGAGAACCCGCAACAGGCTAAAATTTGCCCGTTCATCCAGTCGAAATACGCCTGGGATATTTCAATGACGTCTTCGCGCGCCTGCCCATCGGACAAGTCAACGCGCTGAAACCCGTCACCACATTCAACCGACGCAACTTGATCGTTCATGACAGCCCCCGCACCTTCGGAACATGGTACCAGGATGCGGCGCCGTCGATATGCCCGACACGCCAGGAAGGTCAGGGCAGTTGAAGGAGGATTGGCTCGCACGGCTCCAGCACCGGCGCGCCCAACGCGGCATCGAACCAACGCGACCCAGTCCGCACAAAGCTCCGGGTTGCGCCGAAGCAGGTAACCACGGGCTCGTGCACGCCACCCCGCGGGCCCAGATGTTCCAGAAGCGCATGCAGAAGCAGCGCCTTGTCCCGATCGGTCCCAAGCCGGAAACTAAGGGTCTCGTCCGGCATGGCGATGCGGTCGCGACTGCCGAAAATAGAGCCCGCGCCATCAAGGTCGCGCACGAAACCCAGAACTTCTTCAAGGCTGGACAAGCTGTGCGCCAGGCTGCGGCAGTTCGGCTGTTCGCGTGCGACCTCCAAATAGGGGCGGAGGTCCCGCACAGAGAGGGAGCGGAAGGCGTAGAGCACGCCTTGGGCGGCCACGTCGACAGCGGATGCCAGAATCTCCCGTGCCATTTCGAGCGAAGTGGCCCCCATGAGGCCCCTGAGACAGTCTGCGAGGGGGTCTTCTGGCCAAACGCTGCGCGGCTTCGACAGCCCCGCCTCGACCTGTCGCAGGCGCACCCCAAAAAACGTCTCCATATGGGAGGCGATCTCTTCGATATGCGCTGCGGGGAGATTGCTCTGCCCCGTTTCAAGGTCGAACGTCCCGGCGACGGAGGTGATGCGGTTCAGGTCGCCCAGCCATCCATCGAACACGCTTTGCGGGTTTGCCGATCGTGACTGAGCCACCACGGATCGCCATGTATCGGGGAAGTAGATCCTGTTTTTACCGTAGAACCACCATGGCTCACCCTCGCAGGTCCATCCGAACGCGGTGGTGTGGGATGGGCTGCTCAAGGCGATAACGTTGGCCACCGCCCCCTTCTTCAGGGTGGTGGCGAGCGCGGCGAAAATGGCGGTCTCGTCCACGCACGACGTCACGCCTTTGATGGAAGCGTGGGAGAATCCCGTAAGCTTCCGTCTGGCACGCACCAGGTCGATAGTGCCGTAGATGTAGGCTGGGAAACGCCCCGCCGCCGCCCGGTCGATGACCGGCTGTAGCGCTTCGGCTGGAATGTCGCCGGACCGGATCCGGGATTCGAAGGTGCGCAAAATCCGATCCAGGGCCTGGTTGACGCAGGCCTCGCCGAGACGGGCCCGCTCGTCGGCCAAATCGAGCTCGCCGTAGAGCTCCGCCACCTGCATCACGTGTAGGTGCCTGAAGCTGCGGTCGAGGACTTTCTGAATTTCCCCGATCGACGACCGGCTCGCGCCGCCCTCCGCCGCGCATGCCTTCAAAGCCCGCTGCTGGATCTTCTCGGAGAGTTCCCAAGTGGCCGGTGAAAGGAGGTTGCTGGCGACCAGATAGAGCAGCAGGTTCGGATTGGCGTAGGCGTCAAAAATATTCGGCGTAACCAGCGACTTGAAGGCCAACATCGACGTCATGAACCACCCAGGCGCTTGACCACGTCCGATACAGGACTGCCAGGGTGAAGCTAGCAAGTGACGGTATCTGCGTCACGCCGCGCGCGCGGATTGCATTTGCCTCCTCACCATCGCGCTGCGGCGGACGGCGGGTTCGGCACTTATCCATTTAAGGGAAGATCGGGCTGGTGGAGCCGAGGGGAATCGAACCCCTGACCTCTGCAGTGCGATTGCAGCGCTCTCCCATCTGAGCTACGGCCCCGATCCATGGGAGGCGCCATTTAGGGTTTCGCCCCCCGGCCTGTCAAGCGTGGGGGAGAAAGTTGCGCACATGGAAATTGGTGCGCTGCCCCCTGCCCCATTTTGCCCCCGGCGCGGGGTGGTGGAACGGCCCGATCGCCTTCTGCCGAGCGGCCCTAGCGCGTACGGAACGGGCGGCGCACCGGCTGGCCCAGCGTGCGCAGGGCGGCCTCGGCCAGCGCGCGCATTTCAAGATCCGCCGAGGATCCCGGCGCATAGGCGCTGATGGTCTGCCCGACGGTGAAGGCACGCACATAGGAGATATCGAAGCTGAGGTGCGGCGCCACCTCATGGCCCAGTTCAGCCAGTTCCGGCGCGATCTGCTGGCCTTCCAACACCGACATATCCACCTTGGTGGGCACCAGCAAAGTGGGCGGCTGGCCATCGGGCAAGGGGCGGGCGATCTCGGCTGCGCGCGCCACGGTCTGCTTGGTGGCGTTGAGATCGAGGGAAGACGGACCGCACGGCAGCAGGAGGAGGTCCGCCACCTCGACGCACAGCTTGAACACCGAGCCCAGGTCGGCGGGCGAATCAATCACCGCGAAATCGGTGCCGGACTTATAGATGCCCTTCACCCAAGAGACGCCGCCCGCCACGGTGGGAACATCGTTGCGCACCACGAACCCAAGCCGGCGCGGCAGCGCCCAGTCGAAGGCCGAAGCCTGAGGGTCGGCATCCACCAGGGTGACGCTACGGCCGCGCCGCACCAGCTCTCCCGCAAGGTTGACCGCCAGCGTGGTCTTGCCGACGCCGCCCTTGCGCTGCGCGATGGCTATGATGTGCATGTACGCCTCACTGGTCCTGCCCCGGGAGCGCGGGCCGGCCGCGCCCTTTTGTTGATGCACACTCTCCGCGCCGGCCGGTCAGCCGCCCGCCAAATGATTGACCGCCCTCTGCACCACTTTGTCGAGGCTCCCGCCGGGCTCGCGCAAGGTCAATCCATGGGCAAACAGGGTGGCCGAAGCCGCAAATGACGTGTCGTCCAGCATGCGCGTATAGACAGTATGGACATTCTCGGCCTTGAAGGATCCCGACAGACCGAGCGCGAGGCCGAACTGCCCGACCATGCTGGCATTCAAGGTCTGCTCCAGCTGGCGGGGCACCAGCAATTGCGGACGCCCCATGGCAAGGGCCATCTCGATGGTGCCAAGGCCGCCATGATGCACCACCATGGCGCTCTCGGGAACGATCTGCGTGAGGTCCCCTGGGGTGTCGAGCATATTGACCCCCATGGCCCGCAGCCGATCCCGCTCATTGGGCAGAATATCGCGCACATAGGCGCACCCGTCGGTGTCGAGCTGGGCCAGCGTGGTCAGGATCATGCTGGTGTGGGCATATTCGGCGGTCAGATAGGCGAACCAGGTGCGCACCGGACTGCGGGACGCCGGAGGCGGGAGCGGGGCTAGCGGCCCGAGCGCCGCCTCTCCTCGTCCCTCGCTGTAGATATCAAGCTCGGGCAACGTCACCACCACGCCGTCCGCCTCGGAATAGACGGCGGGCAAGGTGGGAGGAACCGGACGGCCACGGCTGTTCTGGACACTGGCCACGCTGGCGAGGAGTTGTTCCTCGCTCAGGCTCGCCGTGCGGCCCGGGAAACTGGGAAAGGTATCGCCCACGGGGAGCGGAAGGGTGAAGCCGTCCCCCAGGATCATCAGCGGAATTCCGCTGCCATAGAGGGTGAGTGCCAGCACCGGGCAATAGTCGCCGACCACGAGGTCCGGCCTGAACATGTCCAGGACCGCCTGCCAGCCGTGCACGAGGGCGTCCAGGCGCTGAGGCTCGTCGAACCCGACCATCCCCATGATGTCGCCATAAGCGCCGATCCGGTAAGGCAACCGCCCTATGGGGGTGACGGCATACGGAGCCTGAACCACGAAGAACCCCCGGTCGCGAATGGGTTTCGAGGCCAGAAGCAGATTGCGCACGGCAAACACGCAGGTATGCCCTTGCTCGGCCAGCGCCTCTGCGACCGGCAGAAGGCGGGAGACATGCCCCATCCCCTCTCCCAGCTCCCACGCGAACAAGACGAGCCCCATGATCTTCCTTCAAAAACGCGCCATGCCCCGAACATTCCGGTGCAGTCGCGGCAAGCTAGCATGCCGCGCCAGTCTTGCCGCAAGCTGGAATAAGAACAGGCCCTGTCGTCAACGCCCTTCCTCCCCCCTTCTCGCTCTCCTATGATGCCCTCGCGGCCGGGCGGCATGCACAGACGCGATCCGATGGGGAGAGCGGCCCCTGCGCTGGCGGCCCTGTGCGAACTTGCAGCGGGCAAGATGGAATGCAAAGGCCGGACGGTGCGGCGGGCCTCCGGACAAAGTGGGATAGGAAGGCAAATGGCAGCGGGCGTGAAGGAAATTTTTGACGGGCTGCGGCAGGTGCTGGATCAACGCAAGACGGCCCGCAAGGGCCTGACCGCCGTGGATCGTGTCGCCCTCGCGCTTGAGACCCTGGCGGACGAAGCGAGCGTGATCCGCACCGAATTGTCCCTGATTCGGATGATCTCTGCGGAACAGGCCCGGGGAGCGCCCCCCAAGAAGCAGGAAACAGAGACGGTCATCGCGACTGCCGAATAGGCGTCCTGCGCAGGCTCGGCCGCGATGGTCGGGCCTGTGCCTCAGATGGGGATTTCCCGCGACTTCTCCTGCGCGGTAAAGGTCAAGGTCAGCACCCGGCTGGCCGCAATGGGGGCGAAGTCCGGCGACAGGCGCACGGGCGTGCACGCATCCAGCGCCCCGAGGGCGGCGGCAACGAAGCGTCGTTGGGCCGTACCGTCTCCAGTCAGGCGAGAATAGCTCACCAGCGGCTTTCCCTTCAGCCGGCCGGCCACATCCAAGCCGAAGCGGAAGGTGATGACCGACCCCGGGCTGTCGGGGGGCGGTTGCCAGCAGGCCCTCAGGGCCCGGCTGAGCTCCGAGAAATTGGCCACAGGCCTGCCAGGCCGAAGGCTCTCCGCCCCGGCAGGGGTGGCCACGTGACCAAAAGCCAGCATGGCCGCCAGCATGGCCGCGCGACACGGCCCCCTCGAGAGGGGGAGCCGGCTCGTCCCGCGCCTCAATTCCTGGGTCCGGGCGGATCGATGCGGTCGGCGATTTCCACCAACGCATCAGCCAGTGCCCGCAATTGCTGGGGATCCAGCGCGATCTGCACCGCCGGCAGGGGAAGCCCCGGCGCCTTTGCGATGCCCACCTCGAACCGCACGCCTCCCGCCTTGCCGTCGAAGATGGCGGTGGTGAAGGCGTGAAGCGGCCAGACCTTCAGGCGGCCGGCTTCGTCCTTGTCCCAAGTGTCGAAGGACATTCAGTCTCCTCCCTGCCCGGATGTCCGGGCTCGTATGTCATGGGCGGTCCGCCGCTCAAGCCGGTGGCGCCGTTTCGTGCCTGAGGAAGCATCGCCTGAGGCGAGCGCCGGGGTGCCGCTTCGGCAGTCACATGGCCAGAAATGCATGGCCAGAAATACGCGGCCAGAAATACATGGCCAGGAACCGGGCCGCCGCCCGTCCCGGCCGCTGCTGCGAAGACAGGTTCATGGACCTGATGCAGGCCAGCGGGACCGAGCCCTGTCAAGGGTGCGGCGCAGCAAATGTGTTTCGCAACCGCGCGAACGGATCGACGCCACCCGCAGCAGGCCTTATAGCTTGAGGAACGAAAGGGTTGCCCCGGCTTGATCTCCGTCATCATCCCCACCTTGAACTCCGAACGGGAACTGGTTCCCGTGCTGTCCGCCCTGGTGCCGGGTGTGACGGCGGGCATTCTACGCGAGGTGGTGCTGGTGGATGCCGGATCCACCGACGGCACGCCCGCCATCGCCGATGCGGCGGGATGCGCGCTCATCCAGGGCGGCCCCGACCTGGGCCACCGTTTGCGGCTGGGTGTGTCGGCCGTGCGCACGCCATGGCTCCTGTTCATCCAGCCTGATTCGCTGCTCGAGGAAGGCTGGTCGCGCGACGTGGGGCAGTTTCTGGAGACGGCCGAGCGCCGGGGCGCCGCCGACCGCGTGGCGGCAACGTTCCGCCTGGCGGTGGACGGATACGGGCTGCGCCCGCGCATTCGCGAACTGGCCGGTGCATTTCAGCTTGCAGTTCTGGGCCGGGCCCGCGCCGGCCAAGGCCTGCTCATCTCCCGCCGTCACTATGAGCGCTTGAACGGCCACCGGGCCGGCGCGGCCAGCGAGCAGCAACTGGCGACACGGGTCAGCCGCCACCGGCTCCACGTGTTGCGGGCGCGGGTGGTTCTCATCGCCGACCAGGCGGAAGCGGACGCCTGGGACGAAGACCGCGCCGCCACCGCCAGTTGAACGGGACCCCGTCGCGCGTCGCGACGGGGGCTACGTGGGAGTGGCCGGCTACCGTGAGAGGAAGTTGGTCTCGGCGAGATCCAGCACCTCATCGCCCCGCCCGCTCATGACCGCCTTGATCATCCACAGGCTGAAGCCCTTCACCTGCTCCAGTCCGATGGTGGGGGGCATGGAGAGTTCCTGCGTGGCGGTCACCACGTCCAGCACGGCGGGACCGTCATGGGCGAGCACTTCCTTCACGGCGCCTTCCAAATAGCCGGGATCCTCCACCCGCACGCCGTGAATGCCCATGGCGCGCGCCATGGCGGCGAAATCGGGATTGTCCAGGTTTGTCCCCACTTCCACGAAGCCGGCGGCCTTCATCTCCAGGGCGACGAACCCCAGAACCCCATTGTTGAAGATGACCACCTTCACGGGCAGCTTGTGCTGCTTCAGGGTAATCAGGTCGCCCATCAGCATGGTGAAGCCGCCATCGCCCGACAGCGAGATCACCTGCCGCTTGGGCACGGCCGCCTGGATGCCTATGGCCTGCGGCATGGCATTGGCCATGGAGCCATGCACCAGCGACCCCACCATGCGACGGCGACCGTTCATCTTCAGGTAGCGCGCGGCCCAGATGGTGGGCGTGCCTACGTCGAAGGTGAAGACCGCATCATCCGCCGCCGCCTCGCTGACGAGCCGCGCCACATATTGGGGATGAATGGGCGGGTGGCCGCCCGTGCCCTGGGCGAGATCGTCGAGGCCGGCGCGCACCTTCCTGTAGTGCGCCAGATGGGTCTCCAGATGGGTGGCGTCCGTCTTCTCGGCGAGCTTGGGCAGCAGCGCCTCCAGCGTGAGACGCACGTCGCCCACCAATCCGAGATCGATGGCGCAGCGCCGGCCCAATTGCTCGGGCCGCAGGTCCACCTGGGCGATCTTGATGCCCGTGGGCAGGAACTGCTTGTAGGGGAAGTCCGTGCCGAGCAGCACCAGCAGGTCGCAGGAATGCATGGCCTCATAGCCGGAGGCAAAGCCGATGAAGCCTGTCATCCCCACATCAAAGGGGTTGTCGTACTCCACAAACTCCTTGCCACCCAAGGCATGGACGATGGGGCTCTTGAGCTTCTGGGCGAGCGCCATCAGTTCGGAATGGGCGCCGGCGCAGCCGCGCCCGCAGAACAAGGTGACCTTGCCGGCCGCGTTCATGGCAGCCGCCAGCTTGTCGATCTCGGCTTGGGCGGGACGCACCTCGGGCAGCGCGGGCAGAAGGCACGGCGCAGGCTGGCGGGTGGGTGCGGGCTTCAGAGCCACGTCTCCAGGAATGACCACCACCGCGACGCCTCGCTTGCCGACGGCGGCGCGGATGGCATTTTCCAGCACGAACGGCATCTGGTCGGGGTCGGAGACCATCTCGCAGTAGACGCTGCATTCCTGGAACAGGTTCTGGGGATGCGTCTCCTGGAAATAGCCGCCGCCGATCTCCGAAGAGGGGATCTGCGCGGCGATGGCGAGCACCGGGGTGCGGCTGCGCTGGGCGTCGAACAGGCCGTTGATGAGATGCAGGTTGCCCGGCCCGCAGGAGCCCGCGCACACCGCCAGCTCACCCGTGATCTGCGCCGCGCCGGCCGCCGCGAAGGCCGCGCTTTCCTCATGGCGCACATGGATCCAATCCATCTCGCCGGTGCGCCGGATGGCCTCCGTCAAGCCGTTGAGGCTGTCTCCCACGATGCCATAGATGCGCCGGACGCCGGCTTGATGAAGGGTGGTGACGATGAGGTCGGCGACGGTGCTGGCCATGGTTTTCCCTCTTTGGCGACGGGGGTTGGTCTTTTTGAGCACCCACCGGTTTTTTCGTGCCGTCCTCACTATCGGCCATTGGACGACGGGTTCAAGACGCTGCCGCCAAGCTATGGGGGGAGAATGCATCCGCCCCCGCCATAGGGTTTCGCTATAGCGCCCGACGAAAAGTGATATTCGCTTTATGGCG
Organism: Aquabacter sediminis; assembly: GCF_028863665.1. Classification (GTDB taxonomy): domain Bacteria; phylum Pseudomonadota; class Alphaproteobacteria; order Rhizobiales; family Xanthobacteraceae; genus L1I39. The sequence continues at coordinate 93,788 of NZ_JARBFX010000009.1, read as the reverse complement.
CCTCACTCCGTATGCATGCGTTCCCCTCTCCGGCCGCCATCGGCCACCTTCGCGCGAGGCGCACAGGACCACGGCACATGCAGACCATTGGCAGCGACAGGTTCCAGGACATTCGCGATGCAGTGCGCGCCTTGTGCGCGGGTTTTCCGGCCGAGTATCACCGGCGGGTGGACGAAGCGCGCGGCTATCCCGAGGAATTCGTCGATGCCTTGACCAAGGCCGGCTGGATGGCGGCCCTGATCCCGGAAGAATATGGCGGCTCGGGTCTGGGCCTCACCGAGGCCTCCGTCATCATGGAGGAGATCAACCGGGCGGGCGGCAATTCGGGCGCCTGCCACGGCCAGATGTACAACATGAATACGCTGGTGCGGCATGGCTCGGAGGAGCAGCGCCGACGCTACCTGCCCAAGATCGCCTCCGGCGAACTGCGCCTCCAGTCCATGGGCGTCACCGAGCCCACCACCGGGACGGACACCACCCGCATCAAGACCACGGCGGTGAAGAAGGGCGACCGCTACGTCATCAATGGTCAGAAGGTGTGGATCTCCCGCATCCAGCATTCCGACCTGATGATCCTGCTGGCCCGCACCACCCCCCTTGAGGACGTGAAGAAAAAGTCCGAGGGCATGTCGATCTTCATCGTCGACCTGCGGGACGCCATCGGCAAGGGCCTCACCGTCCGGCCCATCCTCAACATGGTCAATCACGAGACCAACGAGCTGTTCTTCGACAATCTGGAGATCCCGGCGGAGAACCTGATCGGTGAGGAGGGCCAGGGCTTCAAATATATCCTCACCGGGCTCAATGCGGAGCGGGTGCTGATTGCGGCGGAGTGCATCGGCGACGGCTATTGGTTCATCGACAAGGTGACGGCCTACACCAAGGAGCGCACCGTGTTCGGCCGACCCATCGGGCAGAACCAGGGCGTACAGTTTCCCATCGCCGAAGCCTTCATCGAGGTGGAGGCCGCCAACCTCATGCGGTTCGAGGCGTGCCGGCTGTTCGATGCCAACCTGCCCTGCGGCAGCCAGGCCAATATGTCGAAATACCTGGCGGCCAAGGCATCCTGGGAGGCGGCCAATGCCTGCCTCCAGTTCCATGGCGGCTTCGGCTTTGCCTGCGAATATGACGTGGAGCGCAAGTTCCGCGAGACCCGGCTCTATCAGGTGGCGCCCATTTCCACCAATTTGATCCTCAGCTATGTGGCCGAGCATGTGCTGGGCCTGCCGAGGTCCTTCTGATGAGCCCCCTCCCCGCCCCCCAGCCCGGCCTGGACTTCACCATCCCCCTCTTCGTTCCCGGACATCGACCGGACCGCTACGCCAAGGCAGCGGCAGCGGGGGCCGACGCGGTCATCCTCGACCTTGAGGATGCCGTGCCCCCAGATGCCAAGGAGATGGCGCGCGAGGCACTCACCCTCGCCTTCAGCACAGGCCCCATCCTGGTGCGCATCAACGCTGCGGGGACCTCGTGGCATGGGGACGACCTGGCAGCCGTCGCGCGCCTCAAGCCCGCCGCGCTCCTGCTGCCCAAGGCGGAACAGCTGGAGACATTGGACGCGGTTGCCGCCAGGCTCGGCCCCGAGATTCCCATCATCGCCCTGGTGGAAAGCGCGCTTGGCCTCGCCCATGCGCGCGCGCTCGCCGCCCATCCGGCCGTGGGTCGGCTGGCCTTCGGCTCGGTGGACTTCTGCGCGGACCTCGGCTGCGCCCATGTGCGCGAGGCCCTGCTGCCGGCGCGCATGGAACTGGTGCTCGCCTCCCGGCTTGCCGGCTGCCGCGCACCCATCGACGGTGTCACCACGTCCATCGAGGATGCGGCGGAAGCCCTGGGCGATGCCCGCTATGCCCGTGCGCTGGGCTTTTCCGGCAAGCTTGCCATCCACCCCAAGCAGATCTCCGCCATCCGTTCGGGCTTTGCGCCGGACGAGGTGGAAATCGCCTGGGCGAAGCGTGTCCTGGCCAGCGGCGAGGGGGCGGCGGCGGTGGATGGGGCCATGGTGGACGAGCCGGTGCGCATCCGCGCCCGCGCCATCCTGTCCCGCGCCGCCGAGGCCTGACGGCGCGCCTCAGCGCGCCCCGTCGGTGCGCTCCAGCACCAGTTCCAGGCAGATGAGAACGGGGTTTTGTCCCCGCGCCAGAGTGCCGGTGTGCACATCGCCGCGCGTGTCGATGAGCTCGATGCCGATCTGCGCCTTGGGCTGACCGGCCGCGTCGGGGGTGATGGTGCCGTCGACGATCAAGATCTCGGTGGGATGCTCGCAGATGCTGCGCCCATCCTCGAACTGCACACCGATGATGCTGCCGACCCCGCTGCGCACGTGCCCCTCGCTCACGCCATGCCGGCGGCACAGCGCCTCGACGGCGCCGACCAGATCCTCATTGGGCCGCACGCGGGCGATGATGCAATCGCCGTCCGGCTGATGCATGCCCTCGGCTGCGGTAGGGCCGAACAGGGTGAAATTGGTCTCGGTGTCCGGCAAGGCCACCATGGCCACTTCCCGGCAGCCATAGGCAATCACTTTTCCCGGCTCGGCAATGACCGCCTCGAAGGGCAGGAGATGGCCGCCCTTGCGTACGCCGCCCTCCTCCCAGATGGCATGGCAGTGCACGAAGGGCTTGCCGTCCCGATAACCGAACGTGGTGCGGGCCGCCTCGATGTGAGTGCCGGCGGGGGCCTCGAAGGTCTCGCTATAGAAGGCCACATGCTCCGCATCGGGCGAGAAGGAGGGGCGCACATAACGGAATGGGGCGAGGGCGACACCGGAGAGGTCCAGTCCGGCGGCGGTGATCCCGGCCGCCACCAGCGGCCGGGCAATGGCCTCGCAGAAGGTGAGGCCAGGTTCCAGCGTCAGGTCCAGCCGCTCCATGCGGCCGCCGAAGCTCGGCATCCGCTCCGCGGCGACGGGGCCGGGATGGACCATATGGCGGGAGGGCGATGTCATGGCGTTTCCCCGTGCTTCAAATCGGATTTTTTCGTCACCCGCGCGGGCGCCTGGCGGAGCGTTGGCGGCAAGAGGACCGCCATCCGGGCCTCCAGCGCCCGGGCTTCCTTCAGCAGGGCCGCGCCCAGCTCGTCTTGCCGCGCCTCATCCAGCCGCCCTTCGATGGCAGCGATGGAGAGCGCGGCGATCGGCGCGCCACTGCCATCCCGCACCACGGTTCCAATGCCCCAGGACCCCTGAAAGATGGCTCCCCGATTGACGGAGAAGCCCCGCTGACGGGCTTCCGCAATGCCATCGCGAAGGCCCTGCTCGCACAGATGCGGGTAGCGGGCAAAACAGGCCGCACCATGGGTGGCGATGATGAAATCCACCTCCTGGTCCGGAAGGGCGGCGAGGATGGCGAGGTTTCCAGCGCCGACCAGGAGGGGATGGCGATCCCCGGCAGAAAGGACATGAGAGCGGATCGGATAAGTCCCCTCCTGCCGGTGGACGCACACGCCGTACGTGCCGCTGCGCAAGGTGAGGAAGGCATTGTCTCCCGAGGCCTGGGCCAAGGCAACCAGCCCTTCCAACGCCATGCCGTGGATGCCGAACCGGTCCGCCGCCAGCGTGCCCAGCACATAGCAGGAGGGGCCGAGCAGATAGCGCCGGGTCTCGGCGTCCTGCTCCACGAGGCCGGTGCGCATCAAGGCAAGGAGCAAACGGCGGGCGGTGGGCTGCTTCAGGCCACTATCGGCCACCACGTCGCGCAGGCTCGCGCCATGTGAGCGGTAGCGCGCAAGCAGCATCAACAGCGAGGTTGCGCGCTCGACGCTCTGCGCGCCGGCGGCATCCTGCGCCCCCTCCGCATCCCCCTCGAGCGGCTGACTCATTCTACATGCTCCACAATATGGAGTGATACGTGGCAATCCGATTGGCAATCAATTCTTTTATTTTCATAGGTCCGAGGCAGCCTGCACCCGCTCTTGCCCGACATTGCCCGCACCAGCGCCCGGATGTTATGGACTTTTGATGAGAATAAGAGGCATGGGCCGCTCCCTCTGGCGGGCCTGTGCGAGGGAGGTCCAGCCGATGAGCCACACTGCCACGTCCCGCCAGCGTTTCGCCGGCCGTACTGTCATCGTGTTCGGTGCCGGATCATCGGGAGACGGCTGGAGCAACGGAAAGGCCGCCGCGGTGGCCTATGGGCGGGAAGGCGCTTCGGTGGTCTGCGTGGACCTGAATGCCGCCGCTGCCGAGGAGACGGCCAGCATCATCGCTGGCGAGGGAGGGGCCGCCGAGGCCATCGCAGCCGACGTGACGGACAGCGCCTCCGTCGCCCGGGCCGTGGCAGCCGCCATCACCCGCTTCGGCGCCATTGATGTGCTGCACAACAATGTGGGCGTCACCCATATGGGCGGGCCGGCGGAGTTGAGCGAAAAGGACTTCGAGGCCTCCGTCGCGCTCAATCTCGGCTCGGTCTACCGCACCTGCAAGGCGGTGCTGCCCGGCATGGCGGAACGGCGGAGCGGGGTGATCATCAACATCTCCTCCATCGCCTCCATCCGCTGGACCGGCTATCCCTATTTCGCCTATTGCGCCACCAAGGCAGCGGTGAACCAGGCGACCGTCGCCATCGCCATGCAATATGCCCGGCAAGGCATCCGGGCCAATTGCGTCGTGCCTGGCGCCGTGGACACGCCCCTCATCTACAAGCAGATCGCGGGCCAGTATGCCTCCACGGCCGAGATGGTGGAGAAGCGGGCGGCCATGATCCCCATGGGGTGGATGGGCAATGCCTGGGACATCGCCAACGCCGCCTTGTTCCTGGCTTCCGACGAGGCGCGCTTCATCACCGGCGTCTGCCTGCCGGTGGATGGCGGCCAGAGCTGCCAGATGGTGGCGCCCGCCTGACCCGCGCAAGCTCCTGCAGGGGAGCATATCGAGGTTGAACGCCCTGTCCGCCCTCGCGCATAATGCAACCTTAGCCTGCCGATTTCTGGGTGCGCGAGCCGTGCCGGATATGCACGCAGCGGGCTTCCATGATGACAGATCGCGCAGAGGACATGCCCTTTGTATGATTCGCGACCTCAGGATTCCCCAGCGTTAATAGACGCCATTTATGAGGCTTCTGTTCTTCCCGCTTACTGGCCAAAGGTGATTACGCAGCTCTGCACCCTGACAGGGTGCTGGGGTGGAGCTTTAATGACCATCGACAGCGCGAGAGAGATGCGCTGGGTCGCAACACCCGCATATGACCCCGTTTTGAAACTGGCCTCCGACCAGCGCATGCAGGAGCGCAACGTGCGCCCCGCCCGCTCCCTCGCCCGCATGCATGCCGGCTGGCTCTCGGACCTGGATGTCTTGACCCCCGAAGAGCATGCCAGCGACCCCATCTATAACGAGCTTCTGCGTCCCCATGGCATCGGCTGGAGCGCCGGCTCGGTTATCCTGCTGCCCACCGGGGAAATGCTCGTCTTCGACCTCAACCGCGGCCTCGACACCTCCCCTTTCGAACGCACCACGCTCGATCGGCTCGACGCTCTGCGCCCGCACATGGCGCGGGCCGCGTTGATCTCCGCCCAGCTGGGCCTCCAGCGGGAGCGGGAGCGGGTGAATACTCTTGCGGCCCTCGGCATTCCCGCCGCCTCGCTCGGCAGAGGGGGGCGTATCCTGGCGGCCAATGACCTGCTTCAGAAAAGGACGGACGTGTTCACCACCGGCGGCGGCGACCGCTTCGTCCTGCGCGATCCGGCGGCCAATGCCCTGCTGCATGCCGGGCTGGACGAGGTCTCGCGGCCTGCACCGTCTGGTGTCAGGTCGGTGCCCATCCGCGCGACGGAAGAGCGGCCCGCCTATATCGCCAATCTCGTTCCCATCCGCAGGGAGGCGCACGACCTCTTCCCCACCAGCACAGCGCTTGTCACGCTGACCCCGGTGGAAGCCCCCGATGTGCCCACGCGCCACCTGCTCCACGGCCTGTTCGACCTCACCCCCGCCGAGGCCAAGGTGGCCCAGGCCCTGATGGAAGGCCTGACCATTGAGGCCACTGCGGCACGGCTCGGGATCGCTGCGGCCACGATCCGCACGCACATGAAGCGCATCTTCTCAAAGACCGGCACCAGCCGTCAGGCCGAGCTGGTTCTCTTGCTCCTGGGAACGACCCCGCACCTCAACCCGAGTTGACCTCGCCGGTCTTCACTCCACCAGCGAGGGCTTGCGGGCCTCAACCGGAGCGGAGGCGGAAGCCGGCTGCGCGAATTCCACCTGCAGGATGTCGTTGAAGCGGTTGAAGGCGCCGCACAATGCCGTGCGCCAGGTCAGCTCCACGATCTGGCCCTCGTCAAAATGAGCCTTCAGGCGGTCGAAAATCTCGTCCCGGGTGCGGCTCCAATTGTTGGTGACCGCGATGGCATATTCCACCACCAGCTTGTCCACCGCATCGAGTTCGGGATGATCCTGGTAGTCCAGGAGGCGCTGCGCGCCTTCCGGTGAGATGCCCTGCACCGCGAGCTTCGGCGTGTGGTGGGAGACGCAATAGTCGCACTGGTTCAGCAGCGACACCGTCACGATGGCCAGTTCCAGGTAGCGCTTCGACAGCACGCCTTCGTCCGCGAGCGCGGTGAGCTGGCGCCAGGTGTGCTCGAAGATGGGCAGCCGGTGGGCCATCACGCCCGCCTGATCGGCGAAGTCGCCATAGGTCTCCATCTTGTCCCAGAGCGGGTGGAGTGCCTCGGGCAGGTCTGAGCGGCCCTTGAGGGTGATACGCGACATGGGTGCCTCCTCCGTCGGCATGCGTTGAAGCCATATGGCACCCTTGCGCCGTCCCGGCTAGAGGGCGTTTTCACAGCCAGATCAGGGCTTTTGGCCCGACTCCGTCGCAATGCCGAGCACATCGGCGAGGAGGCGATTGGGAAAGCGGCGCTTGGTCACGATGGCATAGAAGCGTTCCGACACCTCCGGGATGCGGCAATGCTCCACCAGGATGCCCGCCTGCAACTCGTCGCGCACCACAATGGGCGGCACCAGGGTCACGCCCTCCCGCTCCCGCGCCAGAAGGCGCAGCATGGCCATGTCGTCCACCTCGGCGAGAATGGTGGGCCGGATGCCGGCCAGTTCCACGACGCGGTCGAAGGCGACGCGAATCTCGCTGTCGAGGCTCGGCAGAAGAACAGGCTCCGTCTTCAGGTCATCCGGAAATCGGAAGGCGCGCCGCCTGCCGCGCGGGCGGCCCACCAGGCTCACGGGCTGTTCGTCCAGAAGGTGATTGCGGAACGGGGACCGCGCATCGCGGGGCGCGGCGCTGTTGGCCAGCACCACATCGAGGGCATGGGCCTCCAGCTGCGCCAGGAGGTCTCGGATGTTGCCGGACCGGACGATCAATTCCACGTCCGAGCGCCCCACCAGCGGACGCAGGAATTCCAGCTGGAAGTTGCGCGACAAGGTGGTCAGCGCTCCCACCCGCAGCACCGGGCGGCTCGCCACCGGCCGCCCGCGCAGCGTGCTCATCAGCTCGTCGCCGGCCTTGAACACTGTATCCGCGTAATCGAGGGCGATCTGCCCGGCCTCGGTGAGCACAAGCTTGCGGCCCACCCGCTCGAACAGGGCATGGCCCATCTGGTGCTCGAGCTTCTGGATCTGAACCGACAGCGCCGATTGCGACAGATGCATCTGCTCGGCCGCGCGCGTCAGGCTGCCGGCATGGGCCACGGCCCAGAAATAGCGGAGATGGTTGAAGTTAAGGTCGCGCATCCTTCTATAAAAACGAACAACAGAACAAAAACAATGAATTTTTATAGATGCATCGGTCCCCTTAGGAGTCATCGCCGACCAAACCTCGCATCGAAGGGGAAGCCATTGTGCCCGCCCAGTTCCTGCCCTTGCTCGCCCCCGCCCCGCTCATCCTGTGCGCGGCCTTCAGCTTCAGCAATGCCGCGCCCCGTCCCAAGCGCATCCCTGCTTTTGCAGAAGCGGCCGCGCTGGCTTCCTTCGCCGTCGCCCTCGCCTGCGGCGCCCTGCTGCTTCTGTCGGGTGCCGCAGAGAGCCCGCTTCTTGGCGTAGGGATCGGCGGCCTTAACTTCGGCCTTTCGGGGCGGCTCGATGTGGTCAGCCTGTCCATGCTGGTCCTGGTCACGTTCATCGGATGGGTGGTGATCCGCTATGCCCGGACCTACCTGGACGGCGAGGCGCGCCAGGGGCCGTTTACCGGCTGGCTGTGCCTCACCCTGGCGGCGGTGCTGCTGCTGGTGATGTCGGGCAACCTCGTCCAGCTGGTGTGCGCATGGATCGCCACAAGCCTGTTCCTGCATCGGTTGCTGCTGTTCTATCCCGGCCGCCCCGGCGCCCGGAGGGCGGCGCGCAAGAAATTCATCACCGCCCGGCTCGGCGACGCCGCCCTCGTCGGGGCGGCGATCCTGATGGCGACAGCCTATGGCAGCACGGATGTGGGCCACATCCTCGCCGAAGCGCGGCTGGGGGAAGGCGGAAACCTGGCGGTGGCGGCGGCGGCCCTGCTGGCAGTGGCCGCGCTGCTGAAATCCGCGCAATTCCCCACCCACGGCTGGCTGACCGAGGTGATGGAGGCCCCGACCCCCGTCTCCGCCCTGCTCCATGCGGGCGTCATCAATGCGGGCGGCTTCCTGCTCATCCGCTTTGCCGACGTCCTTCTCCTGGCGCCATGGGTGCTGGCGGGGCTGGTCATGATCGGCGGCTTCACGGCCCTCTTCGGCAGTCTGGTGATGCTGACCCAGCCGGCGGTGAAGACCTCGCTCGCTTGGTCCACGGTGGCTCAGATGGGCTTCATGATCCTGCAATGCGGCCTGGCCCTCTTTCCCCTGGCCCTGCTGCACATCCTCGCGCACTCGCTCTACAAGGCCCATTCCTTCCTCGCCTCCGGCGGTGCGGTCGAACGGGTGGCGGCGATCCGCCGGCCGGGGCCGGTCGCGGTGCCCGATGCGCGGGCGGTGGGACGGGCTTTCCTGGTGGGCCTCAGCATCTATGTGCTGTTGGGGCTCGGCTTCGGCCTCGTCCACAAGTCGCCCCAGGCCATTGCGCTGGGCGCCATCCTCATCTTCGGCGTCGCCTATATGCTGGCCCAAGGCTTTGCCGATGCCGCGCCCTGGGCGCTGACCCGGCGCACCGCCGCCTATGCGCTCGCCACCTCGGCCGCCTATTTCGCCCTGCAATGGGCGGCGGTGCACGTGACCTCCGGGCTGCTTCCCGCCGCCCCACCGCCGGGCGCGCTGGAATGGGGCCTGATGATCCTCGCGGTCACCAGCTTCGGGCTGGTGGCGGTGGTGCAGGCCATGTTCCCGCTCTGGGCCTACCACCCGGCCGCGGCCGGCCTGCGGGTCCACCTGTCCAATGGCTTCTACGCCAATGCCGTCTTCGACCGCCTGGTGGGCGGCTGGTCCACCCGCAGCGCGTCCTGATCCTCCCGGTGCCACAAGGAGACCTGAAATGTTCCATGCCTCGCTTCCCGCACCGGCCGACCTCGGGCCCATCGCCGAAGCCGCGGGCCGGGCCGCCGGAGCCATACCCCCCGCCTTCCCACTGAGCGCCACCGTGGCGGTCAATCCCTTCCTGGGGCAGGCTGGCGAGCCGTTGGCGCAAGCGGCGGCGCGCCTGTCCCGGGTGGCAGGCATCGCGCTCACCTTGCCGCGCAGCTGGTACGCCCGGAAGATCGCGGAAGGGTCCATCACGGATGCCGACCTGCTCTCGGCCCTGGCCGCCGCTTCGGCAAAGGACCGGCCGCTGGACCTCGATGCCCTGAAGCAGGCGGTGCATCGGGACGCGCCGCCCCCTCCGTCCCTTCCCACACTCGCAGATCTCGCGGCGCAGGTCTCCGGGCAGGACTGGCCGGGCCTGATCCGCGACCGGTTCGGCGCCTGGGCCGGCGCCTATTTCGATGAGGGACAAGCCATCTGGACCGGCCCGCGCGGCACGGGCGCCTATGCCGCCTGGCGGGCGGTGGCCATGCACGACCTCACCCCTGAAATCGCGGGCCTTTCCGGCTTTGCCCTTCACGTCTCCCGGTCCCCCGAGAATGCCACCGCCGCCATCGCGCGGGTGGTGAACCGGCTCGGCCTGAGCGGGGCCGCCGTGGAGACCTATTTCCACCAGATGCTCCTGACCCTCGGCGGCTGGGCACAGCACGCGCGCTATCTGTCGTGGCAGGCGGAGCGGGAGGGAAAGAGCGACGCCACCCTCACGGAGCTCCTGGCCATCCGGCTCGTCTTCGAGGAGGCGCTGTTCGTGCGTTATGGCGCGCAGATCGGCGCCCCGTGGGCACAGGTGCGCGACGCGCATGCGGCTCCGCTCGTCCCTTCAGCCGACCAGGTGGTGGATGCCATCCTTCAGGACGCGGCCGAGCGGGCGGCCCAGAGGATGCTGGGGCAGACTCTGGCACAGCCGGAGCCCCTCCGCTCGCCGGGACGGCCCCTGCTGCAGGCGGCGTTCTGCATTGACGTGCGCTCGGAAGTGTTCCGGCGGGCCCTTGAGAGCCTCCATCCCGGCATTGCGACCCTGGGCTTTGCGGGCTTCTTCGGCCTGCGGACCGGACACCGTCGGTTTGGCTCCGACGTCGCCGAATGGCGGCTGCCCGCATTGCTGGCGCCCGCCATCTGGTCCTGCACCGGCGACGAGGGAACGGCGGCGGAGCAGACCAGCCGGGTGAAGGCGCGGGCCAAGCGCGCCTGGGGCCGCTTCAAGCTTGCCGCCGTTTCCTCCTTCGCCTTCGTGGAAGCGACCGGGCCACTTTATGCGGGCAAGCTCGCCAAGGACGCACTGGGGCTGACGTCGAAGGCTGACGCACAGGATCCCGCCCCCCGCCTGTCCCCTGGCCTCGACCTGCCAAGCCGGATCAAGGCGGCGGAGACGGTGCTCAAGGCCATGTCGCTGACCACCGGCTTCGCTCCGCTCGTCCTGCTGGCGGGCCACGGCGCGCGCGTGACAAACAATCCCCATGCCAGCGCCCTGCAGTGCGGGGCGTGCGGCGGCTATTCGGGCGATGTGAACGCACGCTTGCTGGCAAGCCTTCTGAACGACCCGCAGGTGCGGGCGGGCCTCGCGCCGGCCATCCTCATCCCGCAGGACACGTTGTTCGTGGCCGCGCTCCACGACACCACCACGGACGCCATGACGCTGTATGCGCAGGACACGCCCTCAAGCGCCCATGCGCAGCTTCTGGAACAGGCGCAGGCGTGGCTGGCGGCGGCGGGCCGGCTGGCACGGACCGAGCGCGCCCTTCGCCTGCCCCACGCCAAGGGCGAGAGCGACGTGGAGAAGCGCAGCCGCGACTGGGCGGAAACCCGGCCCGAATGGGGCCTTGCCGGCTGCAAGGCTTTCATCGCCGCCCCGCGCAGCCGCACCGCGGGAAAGGATCTCAAGGGGCGCGCCTTCCTGCATGACTATGACTGGCGGGCCGACACGGGCTTTAGCACGCTGGAACTGATCCTCACCGCCCCCGTTGTGGTCGCAAGTTGGATTTCGCTTCAATATTACGGGTCCACCGTGGCGCCACAGCTGTTTGGAGGTGGCAACAAGCTTCTGCACAACGTCACGGGGGGCATGGGCGTGGTCGAGGGGAATGGCGGCCTCTTGCGGACCGGCTTGCCCTGGCAGTCGGTGCATGACGGCACCGACTATGTGCACGAGCCGCTGCGCCTGTGCGTCTGCATTGAGGCGCCCCGTGAGGCCATCTGTGATGTCCTCGCGCGGCACCCCGGCGTGCGGGACCTGTTCGAGAATGGCTGGCTCACCCTCTTTGCGCTCGACGCGCAGGGAAGGATGGCGTGGCGCTATGCGGGAGGACTGGAATGGTCCGACCTTCGGACGTGACGGCGCGAAGGGCGAAGCTGCGTTGAGGACCGCTGGCGGCAGGCGACCAACGCCTGCTGCATTGCGGCATGGGTTTGACTCAGGTCATGGCCCACCCGGACCCGGGCCCTTAGCTAGTTGGCGCGAAGCGGGAGATCCTCATGCCCTTGGCGCAGACCACCACGCCGGCCGAACCGCCCCGTCACACCAAATATGAGCGTCTGATCGCGGAATCCCGTGCCTTGCCGCGCCTCTCCGTGGCCGTGGCACATCCGTGCGACGACGCCTCGCTGGGCGCAGCGCTTGATGCCCGCGATCTCGGGCTGATCACCCCCATCCTGGTGGGTCCGACCGCGAAGATCGTGGCAGCCGCCACCACCCTGGGGGCCGACCTCAGCGGCCTGCGCATTGTCGATGCCGCCCATAGCGACGATGCTGCGGCCAAGGCGGTGGCCCTGGTGCGCGCGGGAGAGGCCGAGGCCCTGATGAAGGGCTCTCTCCATACCGACGAGTTGATGGCCGCCGTGGTGGCCCGAGACACCGGCCTGCGCACCAAGCGGCGCATCAGCCACTGCTTCCTGATGGACGTGCCCTCCCATCCAGAGCCCCTCATCATCACCGATGCGGCGGTCAATATCGCCCCCGACCTGACGCAGAAGCGCGACATCGTCCAGAACGCCATCGACCTTGCAAACGCCCTGAAGTTCCAGGAGGCGCGCGTGGCGATCCTGTCCGCCATGGAGACGGTCAATCCCGAGGTGCCGTCGACCATAGAGGCGGCCGCGTTGTGCAAGATGGCCGATCGCGGCCAGATCACCGGCGGCATCGTCGACGGGCCGCTTGCCCTCGACAATGCGGTGGACCTGGGCTCGGCGCAGATCAAGCATATCCGCTCGCCCGTGGCGGGGCGTGCCAATGTCTTGGTGGTGCCGGATCTGGAAGCCGGCAACATGCTGGCCAAAAGCCTGACCTTCCTGGCCTCGGCGGATGCGGCGGGCATCGTGCTTGGCGCGCGGGTGCCGATCATTCTCACAAGCCGGGCGGACTCGCGCACCACGCGGCTCGCCTCCTGCGCGGTGGCCTCCCTGCTGGCCCAGGCGCAGCGCGTGGCCCTCGCGACGATCGTGAAGGTCTGACCCATGGCGCGCGTTCAACTGGTCATCAATGCCGGCTCCTCCAGCCTCAAGTTCCAGGTCTTCCTGGATGACGGCGCGGACGTGCCCAACCGCCTTTATCGGGGCCTGTTCGAGGGGCTGGGAACCGAGCCGCACTTCAAGGTGAAAGACCATGACGGTGTGGTGGTCGGCGAAGAACGCTGGCCCGGCGCCAGCACCTTCGGCTTCGAGGATGCGCTCGCCCATCTCTCCGATTGGCTGACCGCCCATCGCGGCGGACATCAATTGACGGCGGTGGGCCATCGGGTGGTGCATGGCGGACCGCATTTCACCAGCGCCGTGCGCCTCACACCGGCCGTCATCGCCGAACTGGACACGCTCTCGCCTCTGGCCCCCTTGCATCAGCCGCGCAGCCTGGAGCCGGTGCGCATCATCGCCCGCCGGGTGCCGGGGTTGCCGCAGGTGGCGGCGTTCGACACCTCGTTCCACCATACGCAGCCGGAGATCGCCCGGCTGTTCGCCATCCCCAAGGCGCTCACCGAAAAAGGCGTGCAGCGCTATGGCTTCCATGGCCTGTCCTACGCCTATCTTGCCACCCAGTTTCCGCACATCGACACGGCGCGCCTGGCCAAGGGTCGCGTTGTGGCCGCCCATCTGGGCAATGGGGCGAGCCTATGCGCCTATGAGGCCAGCCGCTCCGTGGCCACCACCATGGGATTTTCGGCGCTCGACGGCCTGGTGATGGGCACGCGCTGCGGCACCATCGATGCGGGCGTCGTGTTCTACATCCAGCGGGAGTTGGGGCTCAGCGCCGACGAGGCGGAGCATTTCCTCTACACCAAGTGCGGGTTGCTCGGCGTCTCCGGCATTTCCAACGACATGCGCGAGCTGCGCGAGAAGGCCAACGCCGAGCCGGACGCCCGGCGCGCCATCGATCTCTTTGTCTATCGCATCAACCGCGAACTGGGCTCGCTGATGGCCGGGCTCGGCGGGCTGGACGCGCTCGTCTTCACCGCAGGCATCGGCGAGAACGACGCGGCGACCCGCGCCGAGGTGGTGAACGCTGCCCGCTGGGCCGGCTTCGAGCTGGACCCGGAGGCCAATGCCTCTGGCGCCACCCGCATCACGCGCGGGGACGGGCCGCAAGCCTATGTGATCCCCACCGACGAGGAATGGACCATCGTCCGCGAAATGCGTGCGCTGCTGGCCTCCTGAGGCTTGAGCGTATGCCCGTCTTCTCCCGCCGAAGGGCCGATGCAATGCTTGAGACGCCGCCTGACCGCCTGACTGAAGAGGCCGCGCTTGGTGCCGCGCTGAAGGGCAAGCGCGCCCTCGTGCTCGGCATCGCCAACGCGCATTCCATCGCCTATGGCTGTGCCCGCATCTTCCGCCGGCTGGGGGCGGAGCTGGCCATCACCTATCTGAACGAAAAGGCGCTTCCCTTTGTTGAGCCCCTGGCGCGGGAATTGGATGCCGCAATCCTTGCCCCCTGCGACGTGACGCAGCCCGGCCAGCTGGAAGGGGTATTCGAACAGGTGCGCACCACATGGGGCGGGCTCGACATCGCCCTTCATTCCATTGCCTACGCGCCGAAAGAAGATTTGCAGGGGCGGCTGGTGGATTCCTCGGCCGACGGGTTCAAGCTGGCCATGGACGTCTCCTGCCACTCCTTCATCCGCATGGCCCGCCTTTCGGAGCCGCTGATGCCGGCGGGCGGCACCCTCATCGCCATGAGCTATCACGGCGCGGACAAGGTGGTGCCGAACTATAATCTGATGGGGCCGGTGAAGGCGGCGCTGGAAAGCGCGGTGCGTTATCTCGCCTATGAATTGGGGCATCGCGACATCCGCGTGCATGCGGTCTCGCCGGGGCCGCTGAAGACCCGCGCCGCCTCTGGCCTGAAGGACTTCGACCACCTGCTCAACTCCGCCATCCAGCGGGCGCCCATCGGCGAGTTGGTGGACATTGACGATGTGGGCCTGACCACCGCCTTCCTCGCCACACCCTTCGCCCGCCGTCTCACGGGCACCACCTTCTATGTGGATGGCGGCCTCAGCATCATGGCCTGAGCCGCAGGCGCCAGGGCCGGCTGCGCCATTTGCGCGGCCTTGATCCGGCGCAAGGACACGGCACGGCGAGAAGATGAGCGTGGCGGTGGAGCAAAACCCAGAAACGGGGCCACCATGAGCACCACCACTGCCGCCGACCAGCCTCACGCCCATCTCGGCGACGAGACCTTCATGTCCGCGGGCGACCTGCGGGCCTATATGCAGGAGCTGGAATCCGCCAAGCTGAATTCCGAGCTGGCAGCCATGGACCGCGCGGACCGCGCCCGCGCCGAGCTGACCAAGACCCTGTCCGAGCCTTTGGCCGTGACGCCCGAGCTGCTCGGGCAGATCGCAGAGGACCTGCAGACGAAGCTGCGGATCGCCGCCCAGCGGGGCGACACCGAGCTGATGGTCATGCGCTTTCCCAACACCCTGTGCACCGACAAGGGCCGCGCCATCAACAATGCGGAAGAAGGCTGGCCCGAGACGCTCATCGGCCGCCCTCATCAGGCCTATGAATTGTGGCGCGACTACCTGAAGCCCGCCAACTACAAGCTCAAGGCCATGATCATCGACTGGCCGGGCGGCATGCCGGGGGACGTGGGCATGTTCCTCAGCTGGGCCTGACCCTCGCCCCACACGAAAGGGAGCCAATCAACGGACGGGAGAGCCGGATGGACACGCCAGAACCCCTGAAGCGCAAGGAATATGAGGCCCACCTCAAGCTGCTCCACGGCGAGTTGGTGAAGCTGCAATTGTGGGCGCGGCATGCCGGGCTGAAGGTGTGCATCGTCTTCGAGGGGCGCGATGGCGCCGGCAAGGGCGGCGTCATCAAGGCCATCATGGAGCGGGTCAACCCGCGCATCTTCCGCGTCATCGCCCTGCCCCCGCCGACCGAGCGGGAGAAGTCGCAGATGCTGATCCAGCGCTATCTCCCGCATCTGCCGGCAGCGGGCGAGATCGTGATCTTCGACCGCTCCTGGTACAATCGCGCCGGCGTGGAGCGGGTGATGGGCTTCTGCTCGAAGGAGCAGGCGGAAGACTTCCTCGTGACCGTTCCCTATGTGGAACAGGCCATCGTGGATTCCGGCGTGATCCTCCTGAAATACTGGCTGGAGGTCTCGCCGGAAGAACAGACCCGGCGCATGGAGCAGCGCATCGACGATCCCCGCAAGATCTGGAAGCTCTCGCCCATGGACCTGGAATCCTATGCGCGCTGGTACGACTATTCCCGCGCCCGGGACGCCATGTTCGCCGCCACCGATACCGAATGGGCGCCCTGGCACGTGGCCCGTTCGGACGACAAGAAGCGGGTGCGGCTGAACATCATCTCGCATCTTCTCTCGAAGATCCCCTATGGCGAGGCGCCGCGCGAGAAGATCGAGCTGCCCGAGCGCCAGAAATCCAACGGCTATGTGGAGGCGGACTATGCCCGCAACCTGGTGCCGCAGCGCTTCTGAACGGGCCCGTCAGATCCGCTTTTCAAAGAACGTGTCAGGATAGGGATCGTCGTTGAAGCGCGGGATTTCCTGCCAGCCGGTGGAGCGATAGAGCTTCTGCGCCTCCGGCAGCGCGCTGTTGGTATCGAGCCGCAGCACCTGGATGGACAGGTCCCGCGCCACCGCCTCTGCGCCCGCCATGAGCCGGTGGGCGAGCCCCAGCCCGCGCGCGGCGGGAGCGACCCACAGCCGCTTGATCTCGGCGACCTCGCCCCCATGGCCCTTGAGGCCTACGCAGCCGGTGGGCAACTGGTCGGACAAGGCCACCAGGAACACGCCGCGCGGGCGGATCATGTCCTCGGCCTGGGGATCGCAGGACAAGGCCACGTCGAAGCCGGTGCGGAAGCGGCGTCCCAGTTCGGCATAGTATTCGGTGAGGCAATAGACCGCCGGGGCGCTCCGAGGGTCCATTTCTTCCAGGACGATCTGCGCCCGCCCGAGGGCGGTTGCCACCAGGTCCATGGCACGCAGCAGTTCCTCCGGCCGCGCATGCCGCCCGAGAAAGCCCTCCGCCTGGGCATTGGACAAACGCTCATAGGCCTCGAACTCCGCCTGCCCCGCGGGGGTGAGCCGGGCGACGCGGCGACGGGCATCCTGGGGGTGTGGGGTGGTCTCGATGAGGCCCTCCTCCTCCAACGACCGCAGAAGACGGCTCATAAGGCCGGAATCCAGATCAAGCGCGGAGCGGATGGCCAGCACGTCCGACTGCCCCTGCCCGATCGCGTTGAGCACGCGCGCCGCGCCGAGGGGCCGACCGCGCCCCAGAAAGGAGGTGTCGAGGGCACCGACCTGAGCGGTCACGATGCGGTTGAAGCGGCGGATGCGGGAAACGGGATCCAAAGACATCATCTGACTTTAGTCAGATAGTTTTCGGCGTCAATGGGCACATGAGGTGGGCCGCAAGGCTTGCCCGGGACGGACAGGGCCCCTAGACCCGCCGACGGAGTGCGGGAATCCTTGTCATGGCGCGTGTGCGGGATGTGCTGGAAACACGGCAGGTCGCGATCTACTTCGCGGCCATCCTCCTTGCCGCCCTCACCGCCCTGGCCATGCCTGGGACCACGCGGCTCGAAGGCGCCATCAATCCCGCCCTGGCGGTGATGCTGTTCGCAACCTTCCTCCAGGTGCCCATGGCCGATCTGGGCCGGGCGTTCCTGCGCGGCCGGTTCCTCCTCGCTCTCGGCGTGGCGAATTTCATCCTGGTGCCGCTGCTTGTGGCGGCCCTCCTGCCTTTGCTTCCGGCTGAGCCCCTGGTGCGCCTGGGGGTGCTTATGGTGCTGCTCTCCCCCTGCATCGACTATGTGGTGACCTTCGCCCATCTCGGGCGGGGGGACGCCCGCGCGCTGCTGGCGGCGACGCCCATGCTCCTGGTGGCCCAGATGGCGCTGCTGCCGCTCTATCTCGCACTGTTCCTGGGCCATGCGGCGGCCGGCATCATCCAGATCGGGCCGTTCCTTCACGCCTTTGCCTGGCTCATCGCCGTCCCGCTCGCCGTGGCGGCCGGGCTGCAGATGGCCGGCGCCAGGCATGATGGCGCCGGGAGACTGATGGCCGCCTTGGGCCTCCTGCCAGTGCCAGCGACGGCACTGGTGTTGTTCCTGGTGGTGGCATCGGTTTTGCCCCAACTGGGGGTCGCGCGCGACACGGCGCTGCGTGTCGCACCCATCTATGTGGCCTTTGCCGCCATCGCGCCGCTGCTCGGATGGATCGTAGGGCGTCTGGCCGGCCTCGATCCATCGGCGACGCGTGCGCTGGCCTTCAGTGCGGCCACCCGCAATTCCCTGGTGATCCTTCCGCTTGCCCTGGCTGTACCCGGTGCCATGCCCCTCCTGCCGGCGGTGATCGTGACGCAGACCCTCATCGAGCTGGTTAGCGAGCTGGTCTATATCCGCGTGCTGCCACGTCTGGGGGGCACGCGTGAAAGGGCCGGCACCTGACGCCGCCCAGGACCGGGCCCAAGCCGGCTTGAGCGCCGGCCGACCGGTGTCATAATCGATCGATGGTCAAATCCGGCAGCGCCGACGGGCGCCTCGATTCACCGATCCTGCTGGCGGAAGCGGAGATGCCGCTGCTGCGGGAGGCAAGCCTCATCGAGCGCCTGTCTGAGGGGGACCAGGCGACGGTGCGGGCGCATGGCGTGGAGATGCGGCTGCACGCCGGCGAGCAATTGTTTGCCCAGGGCGAACGGCACGACGGCATCGTCGTGATCGAGGACGGCCAGATCCGCAGCTACTACACCGCCCCCTCCGGCCGCGAGATCACGCTCGCCTACTGGTCGCACGGCCACTTCGTGGGCGGACCCGACGTCTTCGGCGGCGGCACGCACATGTGGTCCGCCGTGGCCATGCGGCCAAGCCGGCTCGTCTTCCTCCGCGGCTCGGAGCTGCGTGACCTGGCCCGGCAGGTTCCTGACCTCGCCATCGGTCTCATCGACGCGTTGGTGTTCAAGGCCCGCTGCTATTCCGCCTTCGCCCAGATGCTGGGGACGCGCTCCGTAACGCAGCGCCTCGTCCAGCTGCTCCAGCACCTGGCGCAGGCATATGGGGTCAAACACGAGCGCGGCATCCTGATCGCCGCCGCCTTCACCCATGCGGATCTGGCCGCCCTGATCGGGGCCACCCGCCAATGGGTGACAGTCCAGCTCGGCCGCATGCAGCAAGACGGCATCCTCACCAACCGGCGCGGGCTGATGGTGATCGTGAAGCCCGAAGCGCTCGCGGCGGAATTGGAGCGCGGCGGCTGACCGCCGGGCCGTCGGGCCCTGCGTCCGGGCGCGGACCCGCCGCGAGCCGATCATGGATGGCATCCACCACGTTACGCGCATCGGCTCCTGTAATAGGCCTCATGCGATGCACGTACAGAGGACTTCTCAAGCAATTAATTGCAACGCCCTTAAGTAAAATGGCATTGATAGATTTATAGCCGTCCACCTCATCTGCGACCTCCCGACGGCCCCCAAAATGGGCGATCGCGCTTCAAATGCAATTCCTTTACATCTCATATTTCCGTTCATTTTCAATTATTTGACGCCCCATCGGCAACTGGCATCCCGCTTGCTCTAAGCCATCCTGTCTCTGAGGATGCCATGACCCTGACCCTTTCTCCCCAGCTCGTCGCGTCGTCCGCCTCCCTGCGCGAGCAGGTGCTTGCGCATATCACCGAGGAAGCCTGGCTCGACCTGGCCTGCGAACTCATTCCCGCTGGCCAGCCCGAAGCGGAAAATCCGCTGGACCCAGACCTTCCGGGCGGCCGCGAGGAGGGCATCGCGCTTTTGCTGGCGGACAAGCTCACCGCCCTTGGCTTCGCTGTTGAATTGAAGACGCGGACCGCGCACCGACCCAATGTGGTCGGCGCCTTGCCGGGAACAGGAGACGGTCCCTCTGTCATCCTAAACGACCATCTGGACACCTATCCGGCCGGCGACTGGTCCGCCTGGACCATGACCGGTGGCCATCCCTTCCGGCCCACCCGCCACGGGGACCTGCTCTATGCCCGCGGCACCTCGGACACGCGCGGCAACCTCGCCTGCACCCTGCTCGCGGTGGAAGCGCTGCGGGCGGCGGGCGTGAAGCTGAAGGGGACGCTCAAATGCGTCTACACGGCCGACGAGGAGAAGAACGGCCCGGACGGCTCCATCTTCCTCCTGGACGAATGCGGCCTTGAGGCCGACTACACCATCGTCTGCGAACCCACCGCCTGGACTGCCCCCGACGGCACTTGGGGCATGGGCATCGCCATCGCCAATTGCGGCAACTTCCTCGTGGAAGTGGAGACGCAGGGCATCAAGACCCATCTGTGGCGGCCGGACACGGGCGTCAATGCGGTCACCAAGATGCTGGAGCTGCTGCCGCAGCTGGAGCGCATGAGCTTCCGCCATATCCCAGCGCCCCACGCGGGCGGCACGCCGCCCATGGTGACGGTGCTGCGCATCCAGGGCGGCGAGCCGCGCGAGATGCAATTCACGCCCGACCGCTGCAAAGCCGTGCTCGGCGTCGTCGGCATCCTGCCGGGGATGACGCAGGAGAGCGTGATGGCGGATATTCGCGCCGTGATCGACGCCACCTGCGCCAGCGATGTCACGCTCCAGGCCAAGGCCCAGCCCTTTCCCGGCGCGCTTTTCGTCAATGGGACGGGTGAGCAGGAAGCGCAGTCTCCGCTGGTGCGCGCCTTGTCCGACGCCTATGGCGCGGTGCTCAACGGCACGCCGAAGCTCTATCGCAAGAACGCCTTCAACGACACGATCCGCTTCTCCGAACGCGGCTTCAACGCCGTCACCTTCGGCCCGGGAGAGGATGGATGGTCGCCCGTGAACGAGAGCATTCACATCGGCAAGGCGGTTGCGGCCACCCGCATCCTGGCCCTGGCGGTGATGGACCTTCTGGGAGTGGAGGAATGAGCTCATTGGAGGCAGCCCGGCCAGAGGCGGACGCCACCACCCGCCCGCCACCGGCCCGGCCGGAACGAGCGCCGCGCCGCTGGCGCTCCGTGTTCAGCCGGACCCGTATCCTGACCACCCTCACCACCTTGGCTCTGTTCGCCTTGTGGTGGCTGGCCACGCGCTATGGCTGGGTCAATCCGCTCTTCCTGCCCTCGCCCCAGGCCGTATGGGCCGCCTTCGTGCGCACCGCCACCGAAGGCTACCAGGGCAGCCTCCTGCACCAGCATTTGATCGCCAGCCTCTACCGGGTGCTCACCGGCTATGTGCTCGCTTGCCTCGTCGGCATTCCGCTCGGCATTGTCATGGGGCTCTCGCGGGACGTGAAGGCGGTGTTTGATCCGCTGATCGAATTCTACCGTCCCCTCCCGCCGCTGGCCCTCTACACGCTGATCGTCATGTGGCTCGGCATCGGCGATGCCTCCAAGGTGGCCCTGCTCTTCCTGGCTGCCCTTCCGCCGCTGACCATCTCCAGCATGCAGGCCGCCGCCAGCGTCGATGCGCGCTATGTGAAGGCGGCCAAAAGCCTCGGCGCGGGACCGCGGCAGTTGTTCCGACACGTTTTCCTGCCGGCCTGTTTGCCGGGCATCTGCACCGGAATGCGCATTTCGCTCGGCTTCACCTACACCGTGCTCGTTGCGGCCGAGATCGTCGCCGCCACTGCCGGGCTCGGCTGGATGATCTGGGACGCCAGCAAGTTCCTTCTGGGCGACATCGTGATCATGGGCCTGTTCGTGCTCGCCTTCACGGGAATGGCCCTCGACTTCCTGATCCGCCTCGCCGAACGGGCGCTCACGCCCTGGCGGTTTCGTTGACCCCTTTGCCCTGGAGATCCCGATGCCCCTGATCCGACGCACAGCTTCCTTCCTGATCGCCGCGGCTTGCATGCTGGGCCTTCCCGCCGGGGCCATGGCCCAGCAGAAGCCGGATGGCATCACCATCGGCTATCTCAACCTGGTGAACGCCCAGCTCGTCACGAAGGCCCTCGGCCTGCACGAGAAGGCCGGCATTCCCATCAAGTGGGTAAAGTTCGGCTCGGGCGGCGACATGAATCGGGCGGTGGCCGCCAATCAGGTGGATTTCGGCGGGGTCGGCAATCCGCCCTTCGCCATCGGCGCCACCCGCGCCTTGCCCTACAAGGGCATCTTCGTGCTCAACATGCTCGGGCCGGTGGAGTCCCTGGCGGTGCGGTCGGACAAGAACATCAAGTCCCTGAAGGACCTCGCCGGCAAGACGGCCGCCGCCCCCTTCGGCTCCACCACCCATTATCTCTTCATCGCCGCTCTGCGGGAGGCCGGCGTCAACCCCACGGACGTCAAGCTCCTTGACCTCTCGCCCTCCGACGCCGTGGCCGCCTGGCTGCGCAAGGACATCGACGCCGCCTGGATCTGGGAGCCGAATCTGGACAAGATCGTGAAGAATGGCGGCGAGATCTTCCTCACCAGCGGCGAGATGGCCAAGCGCGGCTATCCAACCTGGGACGTGGGCGTGGTGATGAACGACTTCGCCGCCAAGTATCCTGACCTCGTTGTGGCCTATGTGAAGGCCGAGTGCGAAGGCATCGACTACTGGCTGAAGCACCCGAAGGAGACGGTGGAGATCATCGCCAAGGAATTGTCGCTGCCCACCGATGATGCGGAGCGCATGATGAAGGGCACCACCATGGTCCCCTGCCCAGAGCAGCTCACCGCCGACTATCTCGGCACCCCAGGCAAGATCGGCCAGTTCGCCGATACGGTGCTGGCCACGGCCACCTTCCTGAAGGACCAGGGTCGCTTGCCCTCCGTCATGGATCGCGCGGGCTATGCCGCCTATATCGATCCCTCCTACCTGCAGAAGGCGCTCGCCAAGTGAGCCCGTCCGCCGCGCCCATCGGGGCAGCCGCCGCCCACGCCCGCCTCGCTCCTTTGCCGGGGCGGGGACGGCTGACCCTGTCGGACCTGTCCATCGCCTATGGGGATGGGGCGGCGCGGCGCACGGTGGTGGAGCGGTTCGATCTCCATGTGGAGCCGGGAGAGTTCGTCTGTGTGCTGGGCCCGTCAGGCTGCGGCAAGTCCACGGTGCTCAATGCGGTGGCCGGCTTCGTCCCGGCCGCGCGCGGCCTGCTTGAGGTGGATGGCGAGGCCATTACGGCCCCCGGCGCGGACCGGGGCATGGTGTTCCAGCAGGCGACGCTCTTTCCCTGGAAGAGCGTACTGGAGAACGTGGCCTTCGGGCCCCTTATGTCCACCGGCAGCACGGCATTGGCCGCGCAGACGGCGCGCACCTTTCTCTCGCTGGTCGGCCTTTCCGCCTTCGAGAACCACTATCCCTCCGAGCTCTCCGGTGGCATGCAGCAGCGCGTGGGCATCGCCCGGGCGCTCGCCAACTATCCCCGCGTTCTGCTCATGGACGAACCCTTCGGCGCCCTCGACGCCCAGACCCGCGCCATGATGCAGGAGGCGCTCCTGAACATCTGGGCGGAGTTCCGCACGACGGTGCTCTTCATCACCCACGACATCGACGAAGCCATCTTCCTCGGCGACCGGGTGGTGGTGATGAGCGCCAATCCCGGGCGTATCGTGGCCGACATCCGGGTCGACATCCCCCGCCCACGTGCGCCCGAGGTTCAGTTCTGCGAGACGTTCCTCGACATCAAGCGCCAGTGCTTCGCCCATATCCGCGCCGAGACGCTGAAGGCGTTCGCACAGCACGAGGGCGGATTGCTCCGCCAGTAGGGCGGCGGCGCCCGCGCCGGATCATTCCGGGCGGGCGCCGCAGCCTCCCGTCACGCCAAGCCCCATTCGGCGGCGAACAGGGTTTCCTGCGCACGGCGCACGCGGATCGCTTCCTTCGACGGATCAAACTCCACATCGGCCCAGCACACCATCCGCCCGGCCGGCACGTCGCTTTTCAGGACCATGTGATGGGCCAAGCCGATGGGCAGGCCGCCGAGCCGCACGGCATCGGGGGCGCGCACCAGCTTGCCATAGACAGTGTAGCCGCCCTCCCCGTCCAGGGTCTCTCCCGCCTTGAGGTCGCGCTTGGCGGTGGCCACCACGTCGCCGCGCCAGTCCCCTGTCGCGCCCGTGGCTTCGCCGCGCACCGCGATGGAGGCCACCGACAGGCCCAGTTCCAGGCCGATGAGGTGGTAGGGCTTGTACATGGCCGCATAGCGCCCGGAAGCGTCGGTCTTCAGGCCATATTGGGCAAAGCACTCCTGCACATAGGGGCTTGAGGCCTCGAACACCGCATAGACGCCCCAGCGCAGGTCACGGAAGACGGGGCGGAAGTCCCGCTCGATGGACGACACCACTTCCACCGTGCCGCGCCGCTCCAGCACCCCGCCCTCGCTCATGGGGCGCAGGACATGGGGCAGGTCATCGACGCCGCACGGCGGGAAGAGGAGCCCGTCGCTGGGCGGGACGAGATCGCAGCCATTGGCCACCGCCGCCATCTCCAGCGCCGACTTGGTGCCATCCAGGAAAGAGTTGAACATCTGGGCATTGAAGTCGCCCGATGCCACCTGGGCGTCGGAAAAGCCGTAATGGCCCCACACCGTCTGTGGCGTGGAGGCGTGATAGACGGGGTGATACTTGGTGCCCTTGCCGGCGCAGATCACCTCCAGCCCGATGGTGCGTGCCCAGTCCACCATCTCGGCGATCAGGGCGGGCTGGTCGCCGGCCGCCATGGAATAGATCACGCCCGCCTCTGCCGCCCGCCGCGCCAGGAGCGGGCCGGCGAGCACGTCGGCCTCCACATTCACCATGATGATGTGCGTCCTGGCGGCGAAGGCCTGGAGCGCATGGTGAATGCCCGCCGCCGGACTGCCGGTGGCGTCGATGACGATGTCGACGAAGGGGCTTGCGATCATGCCGTCCGCATCGTCGGTGACGAAGGTCGTGCCGGCCTTGGCGGCCTCCTCAAGGGAGCGGGCGCTGAAGCGTTCGGCGACCCAGCCGACACGGGCGAGCGAAGCGCGCGCACGGGCGGGCGAGAGATCGGCCACCGCGATCAGATGGACGCCGGGCACGCGCTCGGCCTGGGAGAGATACATGGAGCCGAACTTGCCGGCCCCGATGAGCCCTACGCGCACCGGACGGTTCTCGGCGGCTCTCTGCTTCAGCTTGGCGAAAAGCGACATGACGTTTCCTCGGACCCTTGAGGGCTACCGGTTCTGCGGCAGCGCGCGCCACGTCGGTGCGCGTCTATCGTGCCGTTCGGGTGCCGGAGCCTGATTGCGAATCGCACCGCGAAGCGAGCGTTCGCGCAAGCTATAGGGCGGGACCGGGGAAACGAGAATCGCGCCCGGCGCATGGCCTGTCAGGCGCACTGTGCGTCTCGATGCAATGGGCCTCGCCGTTCCCGGCTGCCTTGCTCCTCCGACCCTTGAGCGACCGCCGTGGCGCATCCTCAGGCCCCATCGGACTCCACGCGAACCATCTTGCACCCTGTCGACTTGTATACTAGCGTACATGGAAAATCAGAACCTAGAGGGGGTGCCCACCCCCGAGATGGACCCAGGGAGACAACATGCTCAGGACCCTCACCCGCACCGCGGCCGCAGCCTTGCTCGGCCTTGGCCTCGCCGCAGGCGCCGTTCAGGCGCAAGAGGTGCCCGCACCCGGCGTCAGCCCGCGCATCGATGCCATCAAGAAGGCGGGCGAACTGCGCGTAGGCGTGCTCTCCAATCCGCCATGGCTGGTCGAGAACACCACCGGCTCCGGCGATGCCTGGGCCGGCCCGGCTTGGACGCTGGCAAAGGAATATGCCAAGCGCCTCGGCGTGAAGCTCGTTACCGTGAACGTCTCCCATGAGACCAAGGTGCCAGTGCTGGCCGCCAACCAGGTGGACATGACCATTTCGCCGCTCTCGGTCACCAAGCAGCGCCAGCAGGTGGTGGACTTCGTCACCTATTCCAAGACCGCGCTCTGCGTCTTCGGCCGCGCCGACAACCCGAAGGTCGCCAACGCCAAGTCCATCGACGACTTCAACAAGCCGGACATCACGGTCGCCTATTTCACCGGCGGCGGCGAGGAAAACTGGGTGAAGGAGCGCTTCCCCAATGCCAAGCTGCGCGGCGTGTCGAGCTCTGGCACCGCCGCCCCGGTGGAGGAGATCATGGCCCGCCGCGCGGACGTGACCCCCATCAACCGCATTCCGTGGGTGGCGCTCAACAAGAAGGTGAAGGGCCTCACCGCCCTGCCCCAGGGCAACAATTGCCAGGACAGCACCGAGGCCGCCAACGCCATCGGGCTCGCCATCGACAAGAACCAGCCCGCTTTCCTCGCCTGGCTGACGGCAGTGGCCGAGCCGATGCTGCCCCAGCTCCAGGCTGAAGAAGAACGCATCGTCACCACCATGTGACGACCGGCGCGCGCCGGGGCTCTGATCACGATCAGTTCCCGGCGCGCCCTCCCGCCCCCCGGCGCCTGCCGCCGCATCGGGTCTTGAGATGGAACTGAATTTTCTTCCCGTGATCGACAGCTGGCGGTTCCTGGCCGAGGGCCTTGCCGTCACCGTGATGCTGTCGCTGTCGGTGGCCGCCTGCAGCATGGTCGGCGGCACGGCGGTGGCGCTGGGGCGGCGCTATGGGCCATCCTGGCTGCGCACCATCCTCGTCTTCTACATCGATTCCATGCGCGCCATTCCGGTGCTGGTGGTGCTGGTGTGGTTCTACTTCGCCTTTCCCATCGCCACCGGCATCAACCTGCCGCCCTTCTTCTCGGCCATGGTGGCGCTTTCCCTGAACCTGACCGCCTATGTGGCCGAGATCATCCGCGCCGGCATCGAGTCCGTGCGGCCCGGCCAGGTGCGCGCGGGCCTCGCGCTCGGCATGTCCGGCGCCCAGATCGTGCGCAAGATCATCCTGCCCCAGGCGGTGGTGCGCATGCTGCCGGCGCTTGGCAACATGCTGACCCTGGCGGTCAAGGACACCGCCATCGCCACGGTCATCGCGGTGCCCGAACTGATGCGTCGCGCCGACGCGGTGGCCGGTCAGACCTACACCCCCGTGGAGGTCTTCACGACCGCCATGGTCCTCTATTTCATCATCCTTTTCCCGATCACCCGCGGCGTCGACATGCTCTATCGCCGGATCGGCTTCCTGGGGCGGTCATGAATCTGGATTGGTCGATCGTTCCCGCCAGCGCCGGCGCACTGGCGCAGGGCGCGCTGGTCACCATCGCGCTCACAGTGCTGACCATGCTCATCGCGGTGCCGTGCGGCGTCGTGGTGGCCATGCTGCGGGAGTCCCGCTTCCGGCTGGTGGCATTCCTGGCCACCTGCTTCGTGGAGCTGTTCCGCAACCTGCCCATCATCCTGGTGGTCTATTGGGCTTTCTATGTGATGCCGATGGTGTTCGACATCGGCTTCTCGCCCTTCGTCACCGGCCTCGTGGCGCTGTGCCTAAACAACACCGCCTATAATTCGGAAACGTTCCGCTCCGGCATCAAGTCCATCCGCAAGGGCCAGACGGAAGCCGCCCTCGCCATGGGCATGAGCGAGGGGCAGGCGTTCCGCAAGGTGGTGCTGCCGCAGGCCATGCGCCGCGTGCTGCCGGTGCTCGCCACCACCTGGGTGGCGCTGTTCAAGGACACCTCGCTGGTCTCGGTGATCGCGGTGGGGGACCTTGCCCACACCGCCATGCAGATCCGCTCGCAATCCTTCCGCGTCATCGAGATGCTCACCGCCATGGCTGCCATCTACTGGCTGCTGGGCTATCCCCAGGCCAAGCTCGCGGACTGGATCCACAAGAAGTTCGGGGTCACGGAATGACGCTCGCCGCTGCAAAATCCACCGCCGCCGCGCCCGATACGGTTCTCCAGTATCGCGACGTGCGCAAGCTCTATGGCGATTTCGTCGCGCTCTCCGGTGTCTCGATGGAGGTGAAGCGCCAGCAGGTGGTTTGCCTCATCGGCCCGTCGGGCTCTGGCAAGTCCACGCTCCTGCGGTGCACGAACGCGCTGGAGACCATCGATGGCGGCTCCATCCTGTTCGACGGCGTGCCGCTGCCCACCGACAAGGCCGCCATCCGCAAGGTGCGCCAGCGCATGGGCATGGTGTTCCAGAATTTCGAGCTGTTCCCCCACAAGACGGCCATCGAGAACATCATGATGGGGCCGACCACCGTGATCGGTCTCGACGAGGATCAGGCCCGCGCCCGCGCCGAGGTGCTGCTCAAGAAGGTGGGCCTGTCCGACAAGGCTGGCAATTATCCCGCCAACCTCTCCGGCGGCCAGCAGCAGCGTGTGGCCATTGCCCGTGCGCTCGCCATGGAACCGGAGGTGATGCTGTTCGACGAGCCCACTTCGGCGCTTGATCCCGAGACCATCGGCGAGGTGCTCAATGTCATGAAGGCGCTGGCGGATGACGGCATGACCATGGTGGTGGTCACCCACGAAATGACCTTCGCCCGGCGCGTGGCGGATCATGTCGTGGTATTCGAGAAGGGCGCCATCATCGAACAGGGGCCGCCGCAGCAGATCTTCGAGGCGCCGCTCGCCGCGCGCACCCGTGACTTCCTGAGCCATCTTGGCTGGGACGCCTGAGCAGGATTTCCCCATGTCTACCGGCCCCTCCCGCTCCCTGCAGACGTCGCCGGCGAAGGAGATGCCGCGCGGGTCGATGCAGCCCATGAGCGTGGAGGCCATCCATGACGCCCTGCGCACCGACATCATCGTGCTGCGCCTGAAGCCGGGCACTAGGGTCTCCGAGAACGAGCTGGCGCGCCGCTTCGGCACCAGCCGCACGCCGGTGCGCGAGGCGCTGCTGCGCCTCGTGGAGGAAGGCCTGGTGGAGGTGTGGCCCCAGCGCGGCACCTTCATCACCCGCATCTCGCTTTCCGCCGTGCGGCGGGCGCGTTTCGTGCGCGAGGCCATGGAGGTGGCGATCCTGCGCCAGGCGGCGGAAAGCGGCCTCTCGCCGGCCACGCTTGCCCGTCTCGACGAGGCCCTCGCCGACCAGGAGGCCGCCCGTGACGACGCCGCCCGTTTCACCCTGGCGGATGATGCCTTCCACCGCGCCTTCGCCGATGGCATCGACGTGGGCAATGTGTGGTCCGTGCTGGAGCGCGAGAAGGTGCAGTTCGACCGGTTGCGCTTCCTGTCCCTGCCCAATGTCACCCCGGTGGACACGCTCATCGCCCAGCACAAGGCCATGCTGGCGGCGGTGAAGGCCGGCGACGTGGCGCAGGCTGAGCGGGCCACCCGTGAACATCTGTCCGAAGTGCTGAAGGTGGCCGACACGCTCGCCGCCACCCATGCCGAATTGATCGTCAACGACATCTGAGCGTCCCCGGCGGGACGCGCCAAAGGAGTGTACGCCATGGAACAGACCTGGCGGTGGTGGGGACCCAATGACGTCATCCGCCTCGAGCACGTGACCCAGGCCGGCGCCACGGGCATCGTCAATGCCCTGCATGAGGTGCCGGCGGGCGAGGTGTGGACGCGGGAGGCCATCGCCGCGCGGAAGGCCTTCATCGCGGCGGATGCCTCACTCGGCCTGCGCTGGAGCGTGGTGGAAAGCCTGCCGGTGGCCGAGCCCATCAAGATCGGCAAAGGCGACCTGAAGCCGCTGTTCGACAATTACCGCACCTCGCTGCGCAACCTGGCGGCCGAGGGCGTCACCACGGTCTGCTACAATTTCATGCCGGTGCTGGACTGGACGCGCACGGAACTGCGCCATCCCCTGCCCGGCGGCGCCAATGCGCTGCGCTTCAACTCAGACGAATATGCCGCCTTCGACGTCTTCATGCTGGAGCGCGAAGGCTCTGAGGCGGACCACGACCCCGCCGTGCTCGCCCGCGCCAAGGCCTGGTTCGAGGCCTCCACCCAGGCGGACCGGGACAAGCTGCTGGCCAACATCATGGCCGGCCTGCCCGGTGCCTTCGACCGCTACGACCTGCCGGGCCTGCGCCGCATGCTGGCGCGCTTCAAGGACGTGTCGGCGGAGCGGCTGCGGGAGAATCTCGGCCGCTTCCTCAACGAAGTGATCCCCACCGCCGAGGAGGTGGGCATCCGCATGGGCATCCATCCCGACGACCCGCCCCGTCCCCTGCTCGGCCTGCCGCGCATCGTCTCGTCGGAAGAGGACCTGGCGGCGATCCTCGCGCTCCATCCGTCGCGCAGCAACGGCCTGACCTTGTGCACGGGATCGCTGGGCGCCCGCCCCGGCAATGACCTCGTGCGTATGGCCGAGCGCTTCGCCGACCGCATCCACTTCCTGCATCTGCGCAATGTGGTGAAATGTCCCGACGGCTCCTTCATGGAAGCCGATCACCTGGACGGCGACGTGGACATGGTGGGCGTGGTGCGCGCAGCCCTGCGGGAGCAGAAGCGGCGCAAGGACGCCGGCCTTGCCGACTGGCGCATTCCCTTCCGACCGGACCATGGACATGAGTTGCTGGACGATGTGGGCAAGCCCACCCATCCCGGCTATCCGGCCATCGGCCGCCTGCGCGGCCTTGCCGAGATGCGCGGCGTCATGATCGCCATCGCCCAGAGCGAAGGCCTGCCTCTGTAAGGCTGGCTCTTATGAGGCTTGTCTGGCGCCCGATCAACGGGTCGGGCGCCAGGCGAGGAGGCGGCGCTCCACCTCGCCGATGAGGGTCGCGGCCACATAGCCGAGGGCCCCAAGCAGGATGACGCCGGCGAACAGGTCCGGCGCGCGGAACATGCGGGCAGAGACCAGGATCCACTGGCCAAGCCCGTCGAGCCCCGCCACCATCTCGCACACCACAGAGAGGATGAGAGCCACGGTGAGGCTCACCCGCATGCCCGCCAATATGTCCGGCAAGGCCGAGGGGAGCGAAATGCTGGTGATGGTCTTCAGGCGCGACAGATTGAGCGCCTGCGCCACCTCCAGGAGGCGCGGCTCCACGCCCCCATAGCCGTGAATGGTGGCCAGCAGCATGGGCCAGAGCGTGCCGAAGGCGATGACGAAGATGGCCATGCTCTCGGACAGGCCATAGAGCGCGATGGCCACCGGAATGATGGCAGAGACCGGCAAGGGCCGCAGGAATTCCAGCCCCGGCGCCACATAGAGGCGCGCGCGGCGCGACGTGCCGATGAGCGAGCCCAGCACCACGGCTGCGATGGAGGCCGCGAACCAGCCGAACGTCATATGGCGGATCGTGCCGATGAGCTTGTCGCCCAGCCCGCGATTGGCGAACCCGTTCACCAGCGCCGCCCACGCCTTGTCGGGACCGGGCAGGAAGATGGGCGAGACGAGCTGGGCATTGGCGACCATCTGCCAGACCACGATCAGCCCAGCCGCGACGGCGAAGCTGGCGAGACGCCAGACGATTTTGGACGTGGCGGTCATTGCATCGCCTCCGACAGAGCGGCGCGACCGAACAGATGGCGCTGGGCGAAGAGGAGAACAGCGTTCCAGCCATAGCCGACGATGCCGATCCACACGAGATAGCCGAGCATCAGGTCCGGCCGAAGCGCCTGCTGGGCGGTCATGATGCCATAGCCGAGACCTTGTGGATTGAGCGTGATCTCCACCGTCACCGCCACGATGAGCGCCGATCCGGCGGCCAGGCGAAAGGCCACGAAGATGTTGGGCAAGGCGGCCGGCAGGATGATCTTGGTGACGGTGGCCAAGCGCGAGAGCCTGAGCACGCGGGCCACCTCCAGGAGGCGCGGCTCGACCCCCTGAACCGCCGCGCGGGTGAAGATGAGCGTGGTGAACAGGCAGGTCTTGGCGACGATGGACAGTTCCATCGCATAGCCGAAGCCGAAGATCATGAGCGCGATGGGCAGCAAGGCCACGGAGGGGATGGGGCGCACGGATTCGATGGTCACTTCCAGCAGTCGGTCCAGCCAGCCCATCAGGCCGAGCGCGATACCCAGGACCAGACCGATGGCCCCGCCGATGAAGAGGCCACTGACCGCCCCCACAAGGGTCTGGCCGGTGGCGGCGAGGATGGAGCCGTCCGCCAGCCCCCGCGCCAGCGCCACCAGGACCGCGGAAGGCGGGGCGAGCGAGTCCGAGGCGATGGGGAAAAGGCGCAGCCACACCTCCATGCCCAGCACGCAGGCGGCCGGCAGGAGCAGCCCCTTGAGGCGATCGCTCCTCATGCGCGGTGACCCTCGGAGGTCTCGATGAAGTCGAACAGCACCCGCCGCAGGCGCAGGAATTCGGGCTCCTCGCGGGTGGCCAACTGGTTGCGCGGGCGCGGCAGATGGATGGGCACTTCGATCCCCACACGGCCCGGATGGGGCAGCAGCCCCACAACCCGGTCGCCCAGATAGATGGCCTCTTCCAGGTCATGGGTGACAAAGACGATGGTCGCCCCCGTCTCGGCATGCAGTGCCAGCACCTCGTCCTGGAGTGACTGACGCGTCATGGCATCGAGGGCGCCGAAGGGCTCGTCCATGAGCAAAGCCTGTGGCTCCTGGGCAAGGCACCGGGCGATCTGGAGGCGCTGCTGCATGCCCCCCGACATCTGGGTGGGATATTTATCCGCATGTCCCGCCAGGCCCACCTTGCCGAGGCAGGCCTCGATGCGCCGCGGGCGCTCCCCGGCGGGCACCTTGGCCGCTTCCAGCGCCAGCGAGATATTGCCCGTGGCCGTGCGCCAGGGCAGCAGCGCGCGGCCATAGTCCTGGAACACGATGGCCACGTCCTGCCGGGGCGCCGTCATGGGCGCATCGTCGAACAGCACGGCCCCGCGCGACGGCTTGAACAGGCCGCCGGCGAGGCGCAACAGCGTGGTCTTCCCGCATCCGGACGCGCCCACGATGCACAATATCTCGCCCTTGCGGACCTCGATGGCGATATCGTTGAGGATCAGCTTCCCGCCGAGCGAGAGATCCACGTTCTGGAAGCGGTAGAGCGAAGAGGGGGCGGACGGGGCCGCGCCGGCAAGGGTCATGTCTTGTCCGCCTCGGGATAGATGTATCTCAGGGTCGACCGGATATGAGCGGCCAGCGCCGTGCGCGCCGGCTCGAAATCGCGCTCCAGAACCAGCCGGGCGAGGGTCTCGTGAGAGGTGTTGAAGCGCGCCGGATCGGAAAAGCGCCGCATCATCACGCGCCGGTAGCGATAGGCCTGGTCATAGAGGTTGGAGATGGACTGGGTGAGACGTGGCGAGCCGGAGGCGCCCACCAGGGTGGAATGGAAGGTCTTGTGGTGGGCGTCGAACTCCTCCGCCCCCTCGCCAAAGGCCGTTCCATGGCGTTCCACATAACGCTTGAGCCGGTAAAGGCTCGCCACGATGTCCGCCTCCCAGCCATCGCCGCCCCGCTCGATGGACAGCCGGAGCGCCTCGGTCTCCAGCGTCACCCGCACATGGGTGATGTCAGCCAGATCGCTGCGCTCCAGCGGCGCGACGCGGAAGCCGCGCTGCCCGATGGCGAGGATGAGGCCGGTGGACGTGAGCCGCGAGAGCGCCTCGCGCATGGGGGTGGCCCCGATGCCATAGCGCTTGACCAATTCCACCACCCCCAGACGGCTGCCCGGCACCAGCGCGCCGGACAGGATGTCCCGTTCCAGCGCGACGATGGCGCGCGCCGTGAGCGTCTCCTCACCCTGGACGGGTGCGGGAGGGGGGACGGGGGCTGGCCTCATGCGGTCTCTCTCAGGGGAAGATGAGGGTCTTCACGTTGGGCGTGCCCTGGAGCAGGTGCTGCTGCTTCATGACATCGATCCACCACAGCAGATCCTCGGGCTTCAGGTTGGGGTCGGCGAGATTGCGCGTCACCGAGCGCACCAGCTCTGGCTGCTGGCCGGTGAACTTGGCCACCGCCGCCACGGCCTTGTCCTCGTCATTATTGGCGATCACCGCGCCCTCGGCGATGGCGGCGCGGAAGGCGGCCACGGCCTCTTTGTTCTGCTCGGCCCAGGTCCGTGCGGCGGCGTAGAAGATCACCGGGTCCTTGCGATCCAGTTCCGCCGCATAGCGGAAGGCCACCGCACCGACGCCCGCATTGGTCATGCGCGTGACAGTCGGCTCGGAGCTGACCACCGCATCCACCGCCTGCGAGCGCATGACGTCGGGCATGGTGGGGAAGGTGACCTCGACGAAATTGACCTTGTTGGGGTCCACGCCCTTGTCCATCAGCCATTTGACAAACAGCACGTGGAGATAGGCACCAAGCCCGGGCGCGCCCACCTTCTTGCCCACGAAATCCTGCGGCTTGGTGATGGTGAGCCCGTTGCGCACGAACACCGCCACATTGGGATTGGTGCGCGGCGACATGACGGAAGCGCCGGCCAGAGCCACCAGGGGCAGCCCGCCATCCACCGCCTGCAGGAACACGGTGGAGGTGGGACCGCCCACCTGGATGGAGTTGGACAGGATGGCGGCGGGGATGTTGGAGTTGATGCCGATGCGCACCATCTCCGCCTCGATGCCGTGCTTGCGGAAGATGCCTTCGTCGGTGGCCACCATGGCGGACACGCAGTCCGAGGTGGCCGTGCAGCCGATCTTGATCTTGTGCTGGGCGCTCGCCGCGCCTGCGGTCAGCACCATGGCCAATGACGCCGCGATCACGCCAAATGCGCGCTTCATGCCTCACTCCCTATGCCACCAATGCCCCGACGGATGTCTTGACTTGGCTTTTTTATCGATATTTTGTTGTTCTATATTTTGGGGAAGGAAGCAAGCATGAAACTCGCCACCGTGGTCCACCAGGGCCTGGAGAAAGTGGCCGTCGTCCATGACGGCGATACGCGCCTGTTCGATCTGGCGGCGGCAGCGGAGCGGGGCGGCAGCCCCACGCAGGCCTTTGCCTCCATGCTCGATTTGATCGACGGCGGCGAGCGCGCCCTCGACCTCGCCCGCGCGGTATTCGCCACGCATGCCGCCGAACAGGACCTGTCCTTCGCCCTCGCCGACGCGCGCCTCCTGGCGCCGCTGCCGGTGCCGCGCCAGATGCGGGACGGCATGTCTTTTCCCCAGCACATCCTCCAGTCGCCGCGGGGCAGTGCCGCCATGCAGGCGCGCCTGCAGGGGAATTTGGAGGAGGCAGAGCGGATCGCCAGCGAGCCCTTGGGCGACTTGCCGGAGGTCTATCGCAAGGTGCCCATCTACTACATCACCAATCGCTTCGCGGTGGGCGCGCCGGGCTCGACCGTCATGTGGCCGCGCTACAGCCGCGTGATGGACTATGAGCTGGAACTGGCCTGCATCACCTCGCGCAAGGGCTCAGACATTCCCGCCTCCCGGGCCCGCGAGCACATATTCGGCTTCACCATCTTCAACGACTTCTCCGCCCGTGACATCCAGCGCGTGGAGATGGCCGGCCGCCTCGGCCCCGCCAAGGGCAAGAGCTTCAACGGCTCCAATGTGTTCGGGCCCTGGATCGTCACCACCGACGAGATTGGCGACCCCTACAGCCTGCGCATGCAGGCGCGGATCAATGGCGAGACCGTGTGCGACAACGTCTCGCGCGGCATGCTGTTCTCGTTCGAGGAGATCATCGCCCATATGTCGCAGGACGAGACCCTCATGGCCGGCGAGTTCATCGGCTCGGGCACGGTGGGTTTCGGCTGCGGGCTGGAGAATGGCCATCTCTTGAAGGATGGCGACCGGATCGAGCTGGAAATCGAGAAGATCGGCATCCTGGCCAATAGCGTGAAGGTCCAGGAGGCGCGCGCGGCGGCCTGAGCACCGCCCGCGGGCGTGGCGGCGGGTCACGCCGCCACGCCTTGCGGTCAGTCGATGATGGCCACGGCCCGCGTCCATCCGGCGGAGGCGCGCTCGATCTTCACCGGGAAGCAGGACACGGTGAAGCCGGTGGACGGGAGCTGTTCCAGCTTGTGGAGCTTCTCGATATGGCAGTAGCCGATGTGGCGCCCGGCCTTGTGCCCCTCCCAGATCAGGGCCGCATCGCCCGTCTCCTTGTACTTGCGGGCGGTGTGGACGAAGGGGGCGTCCCAGCTCCAGCCGTCCGTGCCGGTGACACGCACACCGCGCTCCAGCAGGTACATGGTGGCCTCGTAGCCCATGCCGCAGCCGGAGGCCACATAGTCGGCCTGCCCGAACTTGGCGCCGGCGGACGTGTTCACCAGCACGATGTTGAGCGGCTGCAGTTCATGGCCGATGCGCTTGAGCTCCTCCTCCACGTCGGCGGCGGTGACCACATAGCCGTCGGGGAAATGCCGGAAATCCAGCTTCACGCCGGGCTGAAGGCACCAGTCGAGCGGGATCTCGTCGATGGTGGCCGACCGCTCCCCCCGGTTCATGGTGGGGTGATAGTGCCAGGGCGCATCCAGATGAGTGCCGTTATGGGTGGATAGGGTCACACGCTCCACCGCCCAGCCCTGCCCTTCCGGCAAATCCTCGGCCTTCAGACCCGGAAAGAAAGACAGCATCCTGGCAAGATTGGCCTGATGATCCAAATATTCGATCACCGGATGACCGCCAGGCGGATCAGCCGGAACGTCATTTTGGAGCGGTATCGATATATCGATGAGACGACGAGACAAAGGATCCTCCATATTTTCTGATTGTATGACGGGAAGCTACATTTCAGTGAAGCGATTTTCAATTCATTTCTGAAATTTCTCTTCAATAACAAAAGCTCGCATCCCAGCGCCATGGCCCCGCGGGAGCCGTCCGCACGCCCTTCGACACGCCCCCCTCCCGCCCTCCCAACCGCTCGAACGGCGGCCGGCGTCGCGGCCAAGGGCCGAGCCACATGACGCGCCTCCCGACCTGCTCACCTTTTGGCCTGTCGAAGCCTGCGCTTCTGGGATAGGTCTGGCCGCAAAGGCGCAGACAGAAACTTGGCGGAAGGCCAAGGGCGGACGCCATCCGCCGCGAATGCGCAGCGCCCTCTGGCGCGCGCCCCAGGCGAAGGGACCGGGGTTTCCATATGGCCGGATCGGAAGGCGCGGAACGCGCGCCCGCCGGCCGCACTTTAAGGGGCGGGGCTCGCCCCACGTCAGCGTTCCGTTTCACGCCGCGCGGGTGGCTCTGCCCGTCCCGTCGCACGCACCATATCCGCACCGGGTGGGCCGCGCCCGCCCGCTCCAGAGGCCCAGATGCTCATCCACGCCGGCTACGAGATTGCCTACACCTGCCCCCAGCCGACGCCCATGATCCTGACGCTGAGCGTTCATCCCTCGCGGATCAACGATCTGGTCAGTCTCGACCGGGCGCATTTCGACCCGCCGCTCGACGCCAACACCTATCACGACAGCTTTGGCAATTTCTGTCATGTGATCCAGGCTCCCGCAGGTCCGCTCACCCTGCGCGCGGACTTCGTCATCCGCGACAGCGGCCTGCCCGACGACATTGCCCCCGCCGCGCCCCAGCACGCGCTCGGCGACTTGCCCGTGGAGGTGCTCATCTATCTCCTGGGCAGCCGCTATTGCGAGACCGATCGCCTGAGCCCCTTTGCCTGGTCCACCTTCGGCCATGTGGCAAAGGGCTGGCCGCTGGTGCAGGCCATTTGCGATTTCGTGCACGGCCACATCGCGTTCGACTATGCTCATGCCAGTCCGCTGAAGACCGCCTTCGATGCCTATACGAGCCGGCAGGGCGTGTGCCGCGACTTCGCGCACCTCGCCATCACGCTGTGCCGCTGCATGAACATTCCCGCGCGCTACTGCACCGGCTATCTCGGCGACATCGGCGTCCCCCCAGACCCGGCACCGATGGATTTCAGCGCCTGGTTCGAGGTTTATCTAGGCGGGCGCTGGTACACGTTCGATGCCCGCCACAACACGCCGCGCATCGGCCGCATCCTGATGGCGCGCGGGCGGGACGCCACCGACGTGGCCATGGTCACCTCCTTCGGGCCCTCTACGATGACGCACTTCAAGGTGGTCACGGTGGAGAAGCCCTGACCCGGGCACGGGCAAGCAAGGGGCGGGACGATGTTCGCCCCTTGGCTTTTTGCCGCAAAAGATCGCCACATTTATCGATCTTGTGTTATGATGAAATCCATGAACCCGAAATTTGATACTTCCGGCTGGGTCGAATTCATTGTCGGCATCCGGTCTCCCCGCGGACGGTTCCAGATCGTGCGCGTCATGCCCTCCGAGCAGGGTGAGCCCAAATATCGCGTGAAAGGGGAGAAGGAGGCGTTTGAGCGGATCGCGAGCGAATCCGAACTGCGCCCCTGGTCGGAAATCTAGCTGAGGGTGCGATTTCGTAAAACCGCGCCTTGCTATAAACACAATAGCCCCCTACATTGGGGTTGTCTGATTTTGACGGCTGATTTTGCGGCGCGCCATAGCGCCTGACGATACCTCCCTTCAATTTCTAAACTATCGTTCGTCCCGTCAGGCCGGGGCGAATACACATGCGCGATTGAAAGGAAGTCGTCATGAATTTCGGTACTGTGAAGTGGTTCAATGCCACCAAGGGCTTCGGCTTTATTCAGCCTGACAATGGCGGTTCCGATGTGTTCGTTCACATCTCCGCCGTGGAACGTGCTGGCATGGCCGGCCTCGCCGAAGGCCAGAAGCTCCAGTTCGACATCGTCCGGGACAACAAGTCCGGGAAGAGCTCGGCCGGAAATCTTCAGGTCGCGTGATTGATCGACCCGCTGGACCACGGATGTACTGGCTGGCGGGAAGATTGATCTGGTCGATCAGTGAAGGCCCCTCCTCTTCGAGGTGGGGCTTTTTGCTGTCCGGCCCCTCGATCGCGACAGGCGCCACGGCGCGCGCGCCAAAGGTCCCAGCGGGGCGAAGACAGTAGTTTCCGAGTGAAAACTTGGCTGACGCCCTCGTCTCATCCATGCCTTCACAATGGAATTGACCCAGCACGAAACTCTTTTCAGCTTGGGCATTGAAAATGTGGTATGGTGTCGGATGACACCGACAACCCCCAATCAGAAGCAGCTGTCCAGCGCCGAAAGTCGCCGCCAGCTGGAAGAATCCGTCGAGCGGGCCATGGAGCGCTATAAAAGCGACTTCGAGGCCGTCCGTGCCAACAGCGAACGCCTGCGCGAGGCGCGCGAAGCCCGCGACGAAGCCGTGCGGGACGAAGCTCAGGCCAAGGACGCTCACGCCAAGCCGGCCGTGAAAAAGCAGGCAGTGAAAAAGCAGGCCAGCAAGCGCGTGCCCAAGGCCTGACGTCCGCGCACGCCAGCGACTCCCCCGGGCCCGCCGTCCGCGCGGATCCCCGATCGCGAAGGCCTGTGATCCACCCGCCTACGAATGAATGCCCTTCCGGCCGTCCCCCTGCTTGCGTATCGCGGCTGGCGTCTGCCGCTTGGCCCTCCCCAGCTTCCCCCGCACGTATGTCGCGCTGCCTCCCGCAGGTGCGGTGCGCTATAAGCCGGGCGTTGGAGGTGCCGCATGACGATCACCGCGCAAGCCGAGGAGAGGACGACGGACTGCGTCATTGCAGGCGCCGGACCCGGTGGGCTGATGCTCGCCTTCCTGCTGGCGCGGGCCGGGATCGACGTGACCGTGGTGGAAAAGCACGCGGACTTCCTGCGCGATTTTCGCGGCGACACGATCCATCCCTCCACCCTGGAAGTGATGCACGAGCTGGGCCTCCTGGACGACCTCCTGAAGCTGCCCCACACGCAAGCGCCCCGCCTCCATGCGGAAATCGGCGGCCGCGACGTCACCATTGCTGATTTCTCCCGCCTGCCCACGCGATGCCGCTTCATCGTCTTCATGCCGCAATGGGACTTCCTCGACTTCCTGGCGCGGGAAGCCGCGCGCTACCCCCATTTCCACCTCGTCATGCAGGCGCAGGTGGAAGGCCTCCTGGAGACGGAGGGGCGCATTGCCGGCGTGTCCGCCCGCACCCCGCAAGGCCTCGTTCACATCCGCGCGCCACTGGTGATCGGCGCTGATGGACGCAATTCGCGCGTCCGGTCGCAGGCGGGGCTGGTGGTGGAGCAGTTCGGTTCGCCCAGCGACGTGCTGTGGATGAAACTCTCCCACCAGCCGGACGACCCGCCCTACACCATGGGGCATGGCGGGCCGCGCCAGGGCTTTGTGATGGTGGATCGCGGCAGCTACTGGCAATGCGGCTATGTGGTGCGCAAGGGCAGCTTTGCGGACATCAAGGCATCGGGCCTGCCCGCCTTCCGCGCGGCGGTGGCGGCGGTTTCGCCTCTGCCGGCGGAGCGCATGGCGGAGATCGGCACCTGGGATGACGTGCAATTGTTGAGCGTGCGCATCGACAAGCTGAAGCGCTGGTGGCGGCCGGGCCTCCTGTGCATCGGTGATGCCGCCCATGCCATGTCTCCCATTGGCGGCTTCGGCGTGAACCTGGCCATCCAGGATGCGGTGGCCGCCGCCAACATCCTGGCCGCCCCTTTGCGCGCCGGCACGCTGAATGACCGGCATCTGGCCGCCGTGGAAGCGCGGCGGAGCTTCCCCACCCGCGCCACCCAGAAGCTGCAGCTGATGATGCGGCGCGACCGCCGCCAGAGAGAGGACGACCCGGCCCGCAAGAGCGGCCCGCCCGCCTTCATGCGCCAGATCGCCCGCTGGCCGCTTCTGGCGCACCTGGCCGGGCGCCTGGTCGGCCTCGGCCTGCGGCCCGAGCATGTCCGGGCCGATCAGCGACCCATGTCCTGACGCCTCGCGTCGCACGTTACGCGGGCTTTATGCGGGCCGGCCTATTCCACCTATCGGCTTTACGTCCGTGAGGCGTAGCTCCGGGTCAGTCTGAACCGGAGCTCGTCATGACCGCCGACCTTGTGTTTCTTGCCGGGGGCCTTGCGCTGTTCGCGCTCGCCTCCTTCGCCGTCCTCGCCGCCGACCGGCTCTGAGAGGACGTGCCATGACCCTCGATCTTGGCCTCGGCCTCGCCACGGCCGCCTTCCTTTTCGCCTATCTCGTGGTGGCGCTGCTGCGCCCCGAGATTTTCTAGGAGGGCGGCATGACCACCGATTTCCTCCAGTTCGCCCTTTTCCTTGGGCTCCTGCTCGCCCTGGCGCTTCTGCTCGGCGCCTATATGGCGGCGACCTTCGCCGGCAATGTGCGCTTCCTCGCGCCCCTGGAACTGGCGCTGCTCAAGGCCGCCGGGCCGGCGGCGCAGAAGGACCAGCGCTGGACCTCCTATGCGCTCGCCCTCCTGGCCTTCAATGCGGCGGGCTTCGTGCTGCTCTTCCTCGTCCTCATCTTCCAGGACCATCTGCCGCTGAA
Source organism: Aquabacter sediminis (assembly GCF_028863665.1). GTDB lineage: Bacteria > Pseudomonadota > Alphaproteobacteria > Rhizobiales > Xanthobacteraceae > L1I39. The sequence continues at coordinate 52,896 of NZ_JARBFX010000009.1, read as the reverse complement.
CCCGCAGGGCTTTGATGGGCTGTCGGCGCCGCTCGCCTTCAACACCGCCATTTCCTTCGTGACCAACACGAACTGGCAGTCCTATGGCGGCGAGACGACGCTCTCCAATTTCAGCCAGATGGTGGGGCTCACCACCCAGAACTTCGTCTCCGCCGCCACCGGCATGGCAGTCGCGGCGGCCGTCGCGCGGGGGTTTGCCGCCCGGCAGGGCAAGACGGTGGGCAATTTCTGGGTCGACCTCACCCGCGCCACCCTTTATGTCCTGCTGCCCGGCGCCCTTGTCCTCGCACTCGTCTTCGCCTGCGCCGGCATGCCCCAGACGCTGGCCGCCGCCTTCGATGCCACGACGCTGGAAGGCGCCCGCCAGACCCTGTCGCTCGGCCCCGTGGCGAGCCAGGTGGCCATCAAGCAATTGGGCACCAATGGCGGCGGCTTCTTCAACGTGAATTCCGCCCATCCGTTCGAGAACCCCACCGCTTTCACCAATTTCGTCTCCACGCTCGCCATCCTCGCGCTCCCTGCCGCCTTCTGCTTCACCTATGGCCGCATGGTGGGCGACCGGCGGCAGGGGCGCGCGCTGTTCGCCGCCATGGCGCTGCTGTTCGTCGTCGGCTTCGCCGCCCTCTATGCCGCCGAGCAGGCGGGCAACCCGCTCCAGGCGGGGCTGGTGGATGCGGCCTCCGGCAACATGGAGGGCAAGGAGGTGCGCTTCGGCATCCTCGGCTCCACCTTGTGGGCGACGGCCACCACGGCGGCGTCGAATGGCTCGGTCAATGCCATGCATGACAGCTTCACGCCGCTTGGCGGCCTGATCGCCATGCTCAACATCCAGCTGGGCGAAGTGGTGTTCGGCGGGGTGGGCGTGGGGCTGACCGGCATGCTGCTGTTCGTCATCCTGGCCGTGTTCCTGGCGGGCCTCATGGTGGGCCGCACACCGGAATATCTGGGCAAGAAGATCGAGGCGCGGGAGGTGAAGCTGGCCGCGCTGACCCTTCTGGTGATGCCGGTGGGCACCCTCGTGCTCGCGGCCCTCGCCATCGCCGCCGGTACGGCCCAGACCTCGGTCCAGGATGCCGGGCCCCACGGGCTTTCCGAGCTGCTCTATGCCTATTCCTCCGCCAGCGGCAACAATGGCTCGGCCTTTGCCGGCTTCTCCGCAAACACCGCGTGGCACAACACGTTCCTGGGCATCGCCATGATGCTGGGGCGGTTCGGCTACATCATCCCCATCCTGGCCATCGCCGGAAGCCTGGCGGCCAAGAAGACAGCGCCGCCGACCGCGGGCACCTTCCCCACCCATGGAGCGCTGTTCGTGGCCTTGCTGGTCGCCACGATCCTCATCGTCGGCGCGCTCACCTTCCTGCCCGTCCTCGCCCTCGGCCCCATCGCCGAGCACGTCTCCCTTCTTTCCGGCCGGACCTTCTGAGGCCTCCTGATGAGCAAGCATTCCTCTCTCGAAGCGGGCCTGTTCGCGCCCGAAATCCTCGGCCCTGCCGTGGGTCAGGCGTTCCGCAAGCTCGACCCGCGCAGCCTGGCGCGGAATCCCGTCATCTTCTCCACCGCCCTTGTGAGCCTCGTCTCCACCTTTCTGGCGGGTCGCGAGATCCTGGTGGGTGGGCCGAACGGCCTCATCGGGGCCGAGATCGCGCTCTGGCTGTGGTTCACGGTGCTGTTCGCCAATTTCGCAGAGGCCGTCGCCGAGGGGCGCGGCAAGGCGCGGGCGGATGCCTTCCGCGCCACCAAGTCCTCCGCGCAGGCCAAGGTCCTGGACAACCCGGCGGACCGCACCACAGTCCGCGCCCGTGACATCGAGCGCGTGGAGGTGGGCGCCTTCATCCTCGTGGAGGCCGGCGACATCATCCCCACCGACGGCGAGGTGGTGGAGGGCGCCGCCTCCGTGGATGAAAGCGCGATCACCGGCGAGAGCGCGCCCGTGATCCGTGAATCCGGCGGCGACCGCTCCTCCGTCACCGGCGGCACACGGCTTGCCTCCGACTGGCTGGTGGTGCGCGTCACCGCCAAGCCCGGCGAGACCTTCCTCGATCGCATGATCGCGCTGGTGGAAGGCGCCAAGCGCCAGAAGACGCCCAACGAGATTGCCCTCGACATCCTGTTGGCGGCCCTCACCCTGGTCTTCCTTCTGGTGGTGGTGACGCTGCCCGTCTTCGCCTCCTGGTCGGGCACCACCATCCCGGTCATCTACCTGGCGGCCCTGTTCGTCACGCTCATCCCCACCACCATCGGCGGCCTGCTCTCGGCCATCGGCATCGCCGGCATGGACCGCCTGGTGAAGGCCAATGTGGTGGCCAAATCCGGCCGCGCGGTGGAAGCGGCGGGCGACATCGACGTGCTGCTGCTGGACAAGACCGGCACCATCACCTTCGGCAACCGCATGGCGGATGCCTTCGAGCCGGCGCCGGGAGTCAGCGAGGAGGAACTGGCGCAGGCCGCAGCCCTGGCTTCGCTGGCGGATGACACGCCGGAAGGAAAGTCCATCGTGGAACTGGCCCGGCGCAAGTTCACCATCGCATCGGAGCTGGGCGCGGGAGCCGCCTTCGTGCCGTTCAGCGCACACACCCGCATGTCCGGCGTGGACCTGCCCGGCGGCGCCTCCCTGCGCAAGGGCGCGTCCGATGCCATGGCGGTCCTCTCCGGCGCCCCGCTGAGCCCGGCCGTGGACCAGATCGTCAAGCGCATCGGCGCCTCCGGCGGCACCCCTCTTGTGGTGGCGCAGGACCGCCGCGTGCTCGGCGTCATCCACCTGAAGGACGTGGTGAAGCCCGCCATCCGCGAGCGCTTCGCCGAGCTGCGCCGCATGGGCATCCGCACGGTGATGATCACCGGCGACAATCCGCTCACGGCCGCGGCCATTGCCGCCGAGGCAGGCGTGGATGACTTCCTCGCCGAGGCCACTCCGGAGAAGAAGCTGGAGCTGATCCGCCGCGAGCAGGCCTCCGGCCGCCTGGTGGCCATGTGCGGTGACGGCTCCAACGATGCCCCCGCCCTCGCCCAGGCGGACGTGGGGGTCGCCATGAACACCGGCACGCCCGCCGCCAAGGAGGCGGGCAATCTCATCGACCTCGACAGCGACCCCACCAAGCTCATCGAGATCGTCCTCGTGGGGAAGCAATTGCTCATCTCGCGCGGGGCCCTCACCACCTTCTCGGTGGCCAACGACGTGGCCAAGTACTTCGCCATTCTGCCGGCCCTGTTCGTTGCGGCCTATCCGGGCCTCGGCATTCTCGACGTGATGGGGCTGGGCAGCCCGCAATCGGCCATCCTCTCCGCCGTCATCTTCAATGCGCTTGTCATCGTGGCGCTCATTCCCATCGCGCTCAAGGGCGTGGCCTATACCCCGGCCCCCGCCGCCACTTTGCTCGGACGCAACCTGCTGATCTACGGGCTCGGCGGGCTTGTGGTGCCGTTCATCGGCATCAAGGCCATCGACCTCCTGGTCGATCTGCTGCACCTGGCCTGAAAGGACACGCCATGACTTCCCCTCTTCGCCCCGCCCTGGTGCTCCTTGCCGCATTCACCGCGCTCACGGGCATCGCCTATCCGCTCGCCGTCACCGGCATCGCCCAGGTCGCCTTTCCGGCGGCGGCCAATGGCTCGCAGGTGAGCGTCGGCGGCCGCGTGGTGGGCTCGGCCCTGGTGGGCCAGTCCTTCACCTCCGAGCGCTATTTCCATGGCCGGCCCTCCGCCACCACCGCCCCCGACCCGCAGGATCCCGCCAAGAGCGTGGACGCCCCCTATAATGGCGCGAGCTCCACCGGCTCGAACCTCGCCCCCTCCTCCGCCGCCCTGGCGGAGGCGGTGAAGGCGCGGGTGGCGGCGCTGGGTGGCGGGCCGGTTCCGGCTGATCTCGTCACCAGCTCGGCCTCGGGGCTTGACCCCGACATCTCGCCGGCCGCGGCGGCCCTGCAGGTGGGCCGGATCGCCAAGGCCCGCGGGCTGAGCGAGGACGAGGTGCGCGTGCTGGTGAAGCGCAATACCATGGGGCGCGCGTTCGGCCTCCTGGGCGAGCCGCGCGTCAACGTCCTGGCGCTCAACCTGGCGCTCGACGGCATGAAAAGGGAACCGGCAGGCGCAATGTGATGCAGACCCCTTCCGAGGAGCGCCCCGCGCCCGAAGCCTTCCTGGAGGAGGCCCGCACGGAGGCGCGCGGCCGGGGCGGCCCCGGACACCTGAAGATCTTCCTGGGCGCCTCCCCCGGCGTCGGCAAGACCTTCGCCATGCTCGAGCAGGCCCGGGCGCGCCAGCTGGCCGGCGTCGACGTGGTGGTGGCCCTGGTGGAGACCCATGGCCGCGCCGAAACGGCCGCGCTCCTGCGCACGCTCGAGCAATTGCCGCGCCGCGCCGTTGCCTATCGCGGCCAGAGCCTGAGCGAGCTGGATCTCGACGCGCTGCTGGCGCGGCACCCGGGCCTTGCCCTCATCGACGAGCTCGCCCACACCAACGCACCCGGCTCGCGCCATCCCAAGCGCTGGCAGGACGTGCTGGAGGTGCTGGAGGCCGGTATCGACGTGACCACCACGCTCAACATCCAGCACATTGAGAGCCTCAACGACATCGTCTCGCGCATCACCGGCGTGCGGGTCGCCGAGACCGTGCCGGACCATGTGCTCCAGCGGGCCGACGACATCGAGCTCATCGACCTGCCGCCGGAAGAGCTGATCAAGCGCCTCAAGGACGGCAAGGTCTATGTGCCCCAGCAGGTGGGGCGCGCGCTGGAGAATTTCTTCTCCAAGGGCAACCTCACTGCCTTGCGCGAGCTGGCGCTGCGCACCGCCGCGAGCCGGGTCGACGCGGAGATGCTCGCTTACATGCGGGCCAATGCCGTCAAGGGCCCATGGCCCACCGAGGAACGCCTGCTCGTGTGCGTCAACGAGGCGCCGGTGGCCAAGACCCTGGTGCGGGCGGGGCGGCGCATGGCGGACCGGGCGCGCATTCCATGGATCGTCGCCACCGTCCTCACTCCGCGCCACGAAACCCTGCCGGCGGAAGCCCGCGCCGCCACTTTGGATGCCCTGCGCCTCGCCGAGACGCTGGGGGCGGAAACGGTGACCCTGCACGCGGAATCCGACGCAGTTGCCGAGCTTCTGCGCTTCGCCCGCAGCCGCAATGTCTCCCGCCTGGTCGTCGGCCGCCCCCGCGGGCATGGCGCCTGGTGGCGCAAGGTGGCGGGCTTGCTCCGCGAGCCGGTGGCGGACCGGCTCCTGGACGCTGCCACCGATTTCGAGGTGACCATCGTCACGGCCCTGGACGCCGCCAGCCGGCGCGCGGGGCTGCAATGGAAGGTGGTCCGTCCCGACTGGCGGGGCTATGTGGCTGCGCTCGGCGCCATCGCGCTGGCAAGCCTCGTGGCGTGGCCCATCGGGGTCTGGGACGCCATCCCCGGAGGCGCCATTTCCGCCATCTACCTCACCGCCGTGCTCGTGGTCGGCGCGACCTATGGGCTCGGTGCCTCGCTGGTGGCGACGGTCCTGGGCTCGATGGCCTACAACTTCCTCTATACGGAGCCCTACTACACCCTCGCCGTCAGCAATCCGGAGGACGTGGTCTCCATCCTCGTCTTCCTGGTGGGCGCGATCTTCACCGGCACGCTGGCCGGGCGCCTGAAGGCCCAGGTGGAGAGCATGCGGGCGGCGCAGCGCCGCACCGAGACGCTCTACGACTTCGCCCGCAAGATCGCCTCCGCGAGCAATCTCGACGACGTGCTATGGGCCGGCGCGTTTCATATCGCGGCCACCCTCGACTGCCAGTCCCTGATCCTCATGCCCGGCCCGGCGGGGGGGCTGGAGCAGGTGCAGGGCCATCCCTCCATCGAGGACCTGGATGCCCGCTGCGAGGCGGCCGCCCGATGGGCGTTCGAGCACAATGCGCCCGCCGGCTCCGGCACGGCCACCTTGCCCATGAGCGAATGGCTGTTCGTGCCGCTTGCGACGGGCGAGAGGACGCTGGGCGTCATCGGCGTGCGGTTCAAGGACCGCACCCGCAGCCTCGATCCGGAAACCCGCCGCCTGTTGCTGGCCGTGGAGGACCAGGTGGCCGTGGCGGTGGAACGGGTGCGGCTCGCAGGCGAACTGGCGGATGCACGGGTCTCCAATGAAAGCGAGCGGCTGCGGGGCGCGCTGCTGAACTCCGTGAGCCACGATTTGCGCACGCCGCTGGCCACCGTCATCGGCACCGTCTCCACCCTCGCCGAGAACAGCACCGCCCTCACCGCGGATGACCGGCGCGAACTCATCGGCACCGCCCTCGACGAAGCCCGGCGGCTCGACCGTTATGTGCAGAACCTCCTGGACATGACGCGCCTGGGCCACGGCGCACTCAGTCCCCGACGGGCGCCGGTGGAACTGGCCGAGATCGTGGGGCGCGTGCGCACAGACTTGGCCCGGCTGCTGTCGGCCCACCATCTGGCGGTTGAGATCCCCCACGATTTGCCCATGCTGAACGTCGACCCCGTCCTCATCGGCCAGGCGCTCACCAACGTGTTCGAGAATGCCGCCAAATATGCCCCGTCCGGCACCACCATCACCGTGGCGGCGCGGGTGGTGGGCACCGATGCCCTGGTCTCCATCACCGACGAAGGGCCAGGCATACCCGACCGGGAGCGGGAGAAGGTGTTCGACCTGTTCCACCGCGTCACCGAGGGGGACGCGCGCCCGGCAGGCACAGGCCTCGGCCTTGCCATCGTGCGCGGCTTGGTGGAGGCTCACGGCGGCACGGCCAGCGCGCTGGCGGGGCCGAACGGACGGGGCGCGACCATCGTGTTGCGCCTACCGCTGGCCGCCGCGCCCATCGACGACGGAACATGACGCAGCAAGACCCGCCCCGCGCCCGCATCCTGATCGTGGAGGACGACGCGCCGATCCGCCGCTTCCTGCGCATCGCCCTCGGCAGTGGCGGCTATGACGTGACCGAGGCTGAGCGGGGGCGGCAGGGCATCGAGCTTGCAGCCACCTCGGCGCCCGACTGCGTGGTGCTGGACCTTGGCCTGCCGGACATGGACGGCAAGGCCGTCATCGCCGCCATCCGGGACTGGTCGCGCGTGCCCATCCTGGTCCTGTCGGTGCGCGACCAGGAGACGGAGAAGATCGCCGCCCTCGATGCCGGCGCCGACGACTATGTGACCAAGCCGTTCGCCGTCGGAGAACTGCTCGCGCGCCTCAGGGCGCTGCTGCGCGCGCGCCTCGACCGCGCGGCGGAGCCCGCCCAACGGGTGCTCGGGGCCCTCACCGTCGACCTCGCCAATCGCACGGTGCGGGTGGATGCGCGCGAGGTGAAGCTCACGCGCAAGGAGTTCGACGTCCTCGCGCTTCTGGTGCGCCATCCCGGGCGGCTGGTGGCGCACCGCCAGATCCTCGCCACCGTCTGGGGCCCGGCCCATGCGGACGACACGCACTATCTGCGCATCGCCATCGGCCATATCCGAGACAAGCTGGGCGACGAAGCCGCGAACCCGCGCTTCATCGTCACAGAGCCGGGCGTCGGCTACCGGCTCAAGGACGGCTGAGGCCGAGCACCCGTCCAGCTTCAGGCGAGGCCGAGAAAAGGCCGGCACCGAGAGGGTCACCGCGCGGTCGGGCCTCCCCCGCGACCGTCATGGTGCGCACCTGTCTCACCGGAAGGCTAGACAGGCTCACCCGCAAGGCGGGCTCAGGGGCGAAGATGGGTCCCGTCAGACCAGGGAATGGAGCAGGGCCGGGAAGCGGCTGAAGGTCTGGGTGAGGCGTGCGGCGGAGACCTGCAATTCCGCCAGCCGCTCCGCCACCAGGCGCTCGGCGGTGAGCTTGCCGGAATAGCCTGAGCTGTTGATGGCGGCCACCACCCGCCCAGACGCATCCCGAACCGGCACGGCGAGCGACGTCACGCCATAATCCAGCTGGTCCACCGCCACCGCATAGCCCTGCTGGCGCGCCTCCGCCAGGATCTGGCGCAGGCGGGCGGGATCGGTCTCCGTATGCTCGGTCAGCTTCACCGGGCGCAACTGAGCCAGGTACATGTCGATGGCCTCCTGCGGCATGCGCGAGAGCAGGACGCGACCCATGGAGGTGGCATAGCCGGGATAGGTGACGCCGACCCGGGCCATGGGCCGGGACGCGCGCTGCTCGGAGCAATGGGCCACATAGAGGATGTCCGGCCCGTCGAGCACGCTCACCGAGGAGGCATCGCCGAACATGTTCACCAGGCGCCGCAATTCGGGCATCAGCGCCTCGTCCACATGGGAAGCCCGCTGATAGGCGGCACCCAACGTGAGCACGCGGGCGGCCAGCACATAGCGCTTGTTGATCTCCCGCACATAGCCGAGCGCCGCGAGCGTATGGAGGCTGCGCCGCGCGGTTGCGGGGCGAAGGCCGGTGCGGCGCGCCACGTCGGTCAGGGACATTTCCGGGTGGAGGTCATCGAAGCTCTCCAGCACGGCTAGGCCACGCGCCAGCGCCTCGACGAACTCCTTGCCGTCGCCCGGCCCCTCTCTTGCCCCGTCCCCACTCATGCCTCGCCGGTCCCTATTTTTCGTCAGGCGAAATTTCTTTCGAGATTGAGCATTCTTGCCGCCATGTCAAGGCAGCGCGCGCGGGACGCCCACTTGTTGCTTGCTGCGCCTTTTGCTGCAAGCGCGAAGAAGAAATGCCGGGAACTATTCGCTTGACACCCAAACGGGCAGGCGCCAACCTTAACTCGAATAAAAATTCGCCTAGCGAAAATATAAAACGGAAACGCCGCCAAGCCTTCACATCCAACCCGCCTGCGGCCTCTATGGCCCCTGGGCGACGGCGGCGTGTCCTACGTGGCGAGACGGCGTGCCGCCGGGGAGACGTGCTTTGAAAATTGGTGCCGATACAGCCCCCACCACCTCCATCTCGGGTTCCAACCCGCAGACCATCATCGTGCGTGGCCACGACCTCGTTGAGGATCTCATCGGGCGCATCAGCTTCACCGCCCACACCTGGCTGCTCATCGCCGGTCAATTGCCGAGCCCGGCGCAGGAAGCCATGCTCAATGCCACGCTGGTGGCCATCGCCGAGCATGGCCTCGTGCCCTCCGTGCAAGCCGCGCGCATGACCCTCGCCTCGGCGCCGGAAGCTCTTCAGGGGGCGGTGGCCGCCGGGCTTCTGGGGTGCGGCTCGGTCATCCTCGGCGCCTCGGCGACGGCCGGGGTGATGTTCGCCGAAATCCTGGACGAGCAGAAGGCCTCGGGTGGTTCGCTGGAGGACGCCATCGTCAAGACCGTGCGCGCCTACCGGGCGGCCAAGCGCGCCATCCCCGGCTACGGCCATCCCCTCCACAAGGACGGCGACCCGCGCGCGCTCCGGCTCTTTGCGGTCGCCAGCGAGCTGGGGTTGAACGGGACCCATTGCGAGGTGGCACGGGAGGTGGAGCGCAGGCTCCCCGAACTGGTGAACCGCCCTCTGGTCATGAACATCTCGGCCGCCATTCCGGCCGTTCTCCTGGATGCGGGCTATCCGCTGCTGGCTTTGCGCGGCGTGCCGCTGCTGGCGCGCACCGCCGGGCTCATCGGCCACCTGCTGGAGGAGCAGACGCACCCCATCGGCTTCCTGATGTCCCACGCGGCGGCGTCCGCCATCAGCTATGACGGCCCGGCCCCCGAGGGCTTCGTGGCCAACGAAAATTGAGAGGGGCCGCCATGTTCGGGGTATTGAACGAGGTGCGCATCGTCGAGCAGGGCACCTTCATCACCGGCCCCTGCGCCGGCATGATGCTGGCCGATCTCGGCGCCGACGTCATCAAGGTGGAGAGCGCCGGCAATGGCGATCCCTATCGCAGCTTCAAGAGCGGCTTCTACAGCGCCCATTTCCAGGCCTATAACCGCAACAAGCGCAGCATCGGCCTGGACATGAAGGCGGAGGCGGATCGCGCCGTCTTCTATGACCTGATCCGGGAAGCGGACGTCTATATCCAGAATTTCCGCCCCGGCGCGGCCGCCCGCATCGGGGCCGACTATGAGACGCTGCGGGCCATCAATCCGCGCCTTGTCTATTGCTCCATCAGCGGCTTCGGGCCGGACGGGCCTTATGCCAAGCGCCCGGTCTATGACTCGGTGGCCCAGGCGGTCAGCGGCTTCCTTTCCGTCGCCATCGATCCCGAGCAGCCGCGCTTCATCGGCCCGGCGCTGGCGGATGCCATCACCGGCATCTATGCGGCGCTCGGCATTGCCGGCGCGCTGGTGGAGCGCGGCCGCACGGGGCGCGGGCGGCTCGTGGAAATCTCCATGCTGGAAGCCATGATGCATTTCGCCGTGGAGCCCTTCATGGGCTATTTCGCGCTCGGCGAGCTGCCCTCCGGCGTCGACCGGCCGCGGCTGGCGCAGGCCTTCATCGTGCGCTGCAAGGATGAGAAGCTCTTTGCCTTCCACCTCTCCTCGCTGGACAAGTTCTGGGACGCATTGGTGGAAGCCACCGGCGCCGCACACCTCGCCAGCGACCCGCGCTTTGCCATCCGCCAGAAGCGCATCGACAATTACCTGGAGCTGGCCGAGGCGCTGAACGCCGTCTTCGGGCAGAAGGACCGCGCCGCCTGGGTGGAGCGTTTTTCGGGCTTTGACGTGCCCTATGCCCCCATCAACACCATTCCCGATGTGGTGGATGACCCGCAGGTGAACCATCTCGGCATGATTGTCCCGGTGTCGGAGCGCGTGGAGGGGGCATCGCGGACCGTTCGCCCGGCCTATAGTTTCGACGGCGAGCGCGCGGCCGCGGTGAAGGCCGCGCCCACGGTGAACGAGAATGGCGAGGCCATCCGATCCGCGCTGGCTTTGCACCCCGGCGCGTGGCCGGCCCGGCATCTCCAAGTCGAGCCTGCCTGACCCTTTTGCTGAATTCGAAAAAGAACGCGTGACGCCAAAGTATCGCGTGACCCAGAAAAGCAAGCGGAGAGGAAACAATGGCCACCCTGGCGGCCGTCCTGGCCACCACCCACCACCCCTTCTATCTGAAGGCCACGACCGCGCCCGTGGAGGAGCAGATCCCCCAGGCAGCGGAGTGGAAGCGCAAGGTCGAAGCCTACCGGGAGACGCTGACCCGCGCGCAGCCGGACATCCTGGTGATGGTGGGCGCCGACCACTTTCACCAGTTCTTCCTGGACAATTACCCGACCTTCCTGATCGGCAAGGCCGCCCGCTACGACGCCACCTTCTACAATGAGGAGCGCGAGTTCGGCCTGCCCAAATTTGTGCTGGAAGGCCATGAGGACCTCTCGCGCTTCATGCACCAGGGCCTGATGGATCGAGGCTTCGACTTCGCCTTCAGCCATGAGCTGAAGATCGACCATTCCATCATCTGCCCGATCATCACCACCCGGCCGCAGGCGGACCTGCCCATCGTGCCGATCTACACCAACATCTTCGCCCCGCCTCTGCCCTCGCCCCGGCGCTTCTGGGAGCTGGGACGAGCGATCCGCGAGGTCATCGACGCCTATCCCACGGACAAGCGCATCGCCGCCGTCGGGTCCGGGCATCTGTCCCTGGAACTGGGCGGCCCCCGCCAGTTCGGCGAGCATGGCCCCGATCCCGAGTTCGACGTGAAGGCCATCGAGTGGCTCGCCAATGGCGATATCGACGCCATCCTCGAAAACGTCACCCACGAAAGCATGAGCCGCAGCGGCAACGCCACCCACGGCTTCATGGACCTCATCCTGATGATGGGGATCGCCGGTCCGCAACACAAGGCGGCCTATGTGGACAGCCTCGACCTCTTCCACACCCGCGAGGCCTACCTGACCTGGTATCCCGAGGAGGGGCGCGCATGAGCAAGTATTATGTGAACAAGTTCCTCTTCACCGTGGATCGCAATCCCGAATATTTGCAGCGCTACAAGGAGGACCCGCGCTCCTTCGTCGCCACCTGGGAGCAGTCCATCGGACCTTGCCTCAACGAGGTGGAGCGCTTCACGGTGAACAGCTTCACGCCGGAGGAGCGCGAGGCGCTCATCAATCACGACTATGTGGCCCTGTTCGAGATGGGCGCCCATTTCTTCCTGTCGCTGACCATCTTCATCGCCATCTATGATGAAGACTATATGCGCCGGAGCGGCCCCCTGGCCTTCCAACGGGAAATGGCAGCGCGGCTGCAGCATTGGACCGGGAAGGACTATCCCACCGTCGCGCTCTAGAGCATGCGCCGATCAGCCTGCAATGCAGCTGATCGGATCACGCATTCTCTATCAATGCGTTAGAGCGCGTCTGGCACGCCGGCACCAGCCGGCGGGCGCATCAAAAAAGAAACGGCCCGGGATGTCCCGCAAGGCCGGAAAAACAGACCATCGGGAGGACATCATGACCATCTCACGCAGGAGCTTCGGCAAGCTTGCCGCCGCCACCGGTCTTGCGGTTGCCGCCCCCGCCATCTGGACCTCGGGCCGCGCGCAGTCCGGCCCCATCCGCATCGGCACGAGCTTCTCCATGACCGGGCCGCTCTCGTCCACGCGGGCGGGCCTTATCGGGCTGCAGATCTGGCGCGACGACATCAATGCCGCCGGCGGCCTTCTGGGCCGTCAGGTGGAGATCGTCACCTATGACGACCAGAGCACGGTCTCGCAGATCCCGAGCATCTTTTCCAAGCTCGTGGACATCGACAAGGTGGACATCCTGCTGTCGCCCTACGGCGCCGTGCTGTCCGCCCCCGTCATGCCCTTCATCAAGCAGCGCGGGCGCTTCATGATCGGCATGTTCGCGCTGGCTGCCAATGAAGGCGTGAAGAGCGACCGCTACTTCCACAGTGCCCCCTGGGGGCCGGACGCCAAGGTCAATTGGGCGCGCGGCTTCTTCGAACTGGGCAAGTCCGTCGGCTGCAAGCGCATCGCCATCCTGAACGCCGACGTGGAATTCGCCAAGGTCTCGGCCGCCGGCGGCAAGATGGCGGTGAAGGATTTCGGCCAGGAGGTGGTGTTCGACCAGAGCTATCCGCCCAATACGTCGGACTTCTCCGCCATCCTGCGCAACCTGCGCGCCGCCGAGCCGGATGCGGTGTTCGTCTGCTCCTATCCCCCGGACAGCGCCGCCTTGGTGCGCGGCCTCTCGGAAGTGGGGGTCGGGGACAGCGTCAAGCTCTTCGGCGGCGGCATGGTGGGGCCGCAATATGCCTCCACCCTCCAGGCGCTGGGCCCGGCGCTCAACGGCATCGTCAACTTCAACCTGTTCCTGCCGGAAAAGACCATGCTGACGCCGGCCGTCACCAAGTTCCTCGACCGCTACACGGCAATCGCGGTGCCGGAAAAGCTGGACGCGCTCGGCTACTACATTCCCCCCTTCTATTATGCGGCGGGCGAGATGATCGCGGCGGCGGTGAAGGGGGCGGGCTCCACCGACAATGCCGCCATGGCCAAGTGGATGCATGCCAATCCGGTGAAGACCCTGGTGGGCGACGCCACCTTCAACGAGACCGGCGACTGGACGCAGCGGCGCGTGCTGATGACCCAGTTCCAGGGCATCAAGGGCAATGACATCGAGCAGTTCCGCCAGCCGGGCCGCCAGGTCATCCTCGATCCGCCGGCGCTGAAGTCCGGCGACCTCATCTCGCCCTTCATGAAGGCGCGCAGCTGAGCTGCGGCGGGTTTCAGGCCACAGATGACCCGGCGCTGGCGGACCAAGCCTCGCGTCGGGACGTGCGTGAAGCCGAACACTTGCGCCGACCTTGGGCCGACCTTGGGCCGACCTTGGGGCGACTTTGGGCCGGCATGCCCGGGCGTGTCCCGGCCACGACGGTGCTCCGTGAGGACTTTCCTCGCCAAGCCCCATGGATGGCCGGGACAAGCCCGGCCAAGACGCCGGCCATAACCCCGGCCATGACGCCGGATCTTTGAAACAGAGGCCCCTTGCCATGTTCCTGGACCAACTGGTCAATGCGGTGGGCACTGGCGTGATGCTGGGCTGCATCTATTCCGCGCTCGCCCTCGGCCTCGCGGTGACGTTCGGCCTCCTGCACATCCCCAACATCGCCCATCCCGCCTTCGTCATCGCCGGCGCCTATGTGGTGGCGGTGGGCAATTCCCATGGCCTTGATCCGATCCTGGTGGCGGTGCTGGCCCTGGTGCCCTTCTATGTGGCGGGGCTCGGCTTCTACGAATTCTATTCCCGCCTGTTTGAACGCAGCGGCTCCCCCGACACCATGAACGCCCTGACCCTGTTCTTCGGGGTTTCGCTGGTGGTGGAGACGCTCCTGCTCCTCAAGTTCGGCACCGACCAGCAGGCGGTGCAGGTGGCTTATGTGGGCCAGAGCCTGAATATCGGCCTCCTGTCCCTGCCCTACCGGCTGCTTGTCCCGGCACTGATCGCCCCGGTGATGGTGGCCCTCCTCTGGCTCTATCTCCATAAGACCCATGCGGGCATTGCCATCCGCGCAGTGGCCCATGACGAACGCGGCCTGTCGGTGAGCGGCATCGATCCGCGCTGGATCAAGCGCCATGCCTTCGGCATCGCGGCGGCCACCGCCGTCATGGCCGGTGCCGCCCTCATCATCATCGGGCCGGTGGACCCGTTCGGCGGCCGGCTGATGATCGGGCGGGTGTTCGCGGTGGTGGTTCTCGCCGGCATGGGCTCGCTGCCCGGCACCATTGCGGCCGGCATCCTGATCGGGGTGTCGGAATCCCTCGTGGCGGCCTTTGCGAGCCCGTCCTGGGCCCCCGCCGTCGCCTTTTCCATTCTTCTCGCCACGCTTGCCCTGCGCCCGCAAGGGCTGTTCGGAGCGCGCCGATGACCGCCGGAACCTCGCTCATGAGAGCCTCAACCGCCGCCTCGACCGACACCGCGCAGCGGCAACGGCGCCGCACGCTGGCCTTCGGCCTCGGTGCACTTGCCGTGCTGGCCGCCGGCCTTGTCCTCACGCGCACCGTCGAGAACCCCTATGTGTTCTTCTCGGCCTTCATCATCGTCCAGTCCATTGCACTGGCCACCGGTTGGAACGTGCTCGGAGGCTATGCCGGCTACATCAATTTCGGCGCCGCCGCCTTCTATGGCGCGGGCGCCTATACGGGGGCCGCGCTCTTGAAGGCGTTCGATGCCTCCGTCTTCCTGGCCCTGCCCGCGGCAGGCCTGGTGGGCGGCGTGCTCGGGCTGATGATGGGCTACATGACCCTGCGGGTGCAGGGTGTCTATTTCGCCATCGCCACCATCGCTTTGGTGGTGATGGCGCACACCATCGTCATCAACATGGACTTCCTCGGCGGCGCCTCGGGCCTCGCCCTCCTGCCGCCCGAGGCGCCGGCCTGGGCGGGGGGGCAGATCCAGTTCGTCTTCCTCGTCATGCTGGCGGTTGCGGTGTTCGCGGTTGCCGTGGCGCGCTGGATCGAGGTGTCGTGGGTGGGCCGCGCCTTCCGGGCGCTCAGGGCCAGCGAGGAAGCCGCCGAGTGCGCGGGCGTGCCCACTTTCCGGCTGAAGCTCGCCGCCTGCGCCATTTCCGGCGCGCTCCTGGCCATGACCGGGGCACCCCTGGTCTATTATGCCTCCTTCATCGAGCCGGAAACCGTGTTCGGCCTCGCGCTGGCGCTCAATGCCATCGCCATGCCGCTCATCGGCGGTCGGCAATCCTGGCCCGGCCCCGTCATCGGGGCGGTGCTGCTGGGCAGCCTCCAGCAGGTGGCCACCATCACCATTTCCTCCGAGCTCAACATCCTGCTGGTGGGCGTGGTGCTGATCGCCTTCGTCGCCGCCGCACCCGAGGGCATTCTCGGCCTCGTCGACCGCCTGCGGAAAGGACGCGCGTCATGAGCGAGCCCATTCTCGTTGCCGAAGGGGTCGAGAAGCAGTTCGGGGCGCTGCGCGCCCTCGGCCCGGTCACCGTCCCCCTTCATGCCGGCGAACGGCTCGGCATCATCGGCCCCAACGGGTCGGGCAAGACCACCCTCATCAATTGCCTGACCGGCACGTTGACCCCCAATGCCGGGCGCATCCGCTTCCTGGGGCGGGACATTACCGGCCTTTCGCCGAGCGCCCGGGCGCGCCTGGGCCTTGCCCGCAGCTTCCAGATCCCCAAGCCGTTCACCGGCATGACCGTGCTGGAGAATTTGCTGGTGCCGCTGGACCATGTGCGGCGCGTCGAGGCCCCGCGCGACACGGCCATGGACATCCTCGCCTCCGTGGGCCTGGCAGGGCGCGCCGAGGATGATGCCGGCCGCCTCACCCAGCTGGAACTGCGCAAGCTGGAACTGGCGCGGGCACTCGCCGCGGCGCCCAAGGTGCTGATCGCCGACGAGGCCATGGCCGGCCTGTCGGACCGCGAGATCGACGATGTGCTCGCCATTCTCGAACGGCTCAACGAGGCCGGCGTGGCGGTCATCATGATCGAGCACATCATGCATGCGGTGATGCGCTTCTCCCACCGCATCATCTGCCTGGAATCTGGCCAGCTGATCGCCGACGGATCCCCCGAGGCCGTCTCCAGCGATCCCCTCGTGCAGAAGGTGTATTTCGGTGAATAGGCTCATCGTGGAAGGGGTCAGCGCCGGCTATGGCGCGGTCGCGGTGCTGCACGATGTCTCGCTGGAGCTGCGCGAAAGCGAGTTCGTCGCGCTGCTGGGCACCAATGGCAACGGCAAGAGCACGCTGCTCAACACCGTGCTGGGCTTCGTGCGGCCCACCAAGGGGCGCATCCTGCTGGAATGGGACGGGCAGGTTCTGGACCTCACCGGCCTCCCGCCCCACCGCATCGTCAATGAAGGCGTCGCCCTGGTGCCGGAAGGCCGTCGGCTCATCCCCACTTTGACGGTGGAGGAGAACCTCGTGCTGGCCGGCAGCTGTCCGCGCGCGCGCCACGAACTCGCCGCCAATCTCGCCTTCTGCTACCAGACCTTCCCCTTGCTCCGCGAGCGCCGTGCGCAGCGGGCCGGCACCATGAGCGGCGGCCAGCAGCAGCTTCTTGCCATCGCCCGCGCGCTGATGACCTCGCCGCGCGTCATCGTCATCGACGAGCCCTCGGTGGGCCTTGCCCCCATCGTGGTGTCGCAGGTGTTCGACGCCGTGCGCGATCTCCAGGCCTCGCGGCAACTCACCATCCTCATGGCCGAGCAGAGCTTCCTGCGCGCCGTGGACCTGGCGTCCCGCGCCTATGTGCTCTCCCACGGGGCCATCGTGCGCACTCTCGACCGGGAGCACGAGACTTTCAGCGCCGACGACCTGCGCCGGACCATGATGGGCATGGCCCATTAGAGCGCGCGCCGCGACGGGGCGCGGCTGGTCAAGGACCGCGCCTCAGCTGCCGAGATAGGCGGTGCGCACATGGGGATCGTCGATCAGATCGGCCCCCTTGCCCGACATCACGATGCGTCCCGCCTCCAGGAGATAGGCATAGTCGCACAATTCCAGGGCGGCGAAGGCATTCTGCTCCACCAGCAGCACCGTGGTGCCGGCATCCCGGATGGCGCCGATGATGGCGAACATCTGCTCGACGATGTTGGGCGCCAGCCCCAGGGAGGGCTCGTCGAACAGGACGAGGCTTGGGCGGGACATGAGGGCGCGGCCGATGGCCAGCATCTGCTGCTCGCCGCCCGACAGCGTGCCCGCCATCTGGTGGCGGCGCTCGGCAAGGCGCGGAAAGCTGGTGTAGATGCGCTCATAATCCGCCTTCAGGCCGGCATCGCTGCGCAGATAGGCGCCCATGGCCAGGTTCTCCACCACGCTCATGTGGGGAAACACCCGCCGGCCTTCCGGGCAATGGGCGACGCCGAGGCGCAGCATGCGCTGGGGGCCGGCGCGGGTCACGTCGTCGCCCTTCAGGCGGATGCAGCCCGCGCGCGCCGGCACCAGGCCTGAAATGGTGCGCAGCGTGGTGGACTTGCCGGCGCCATTGGCCCCCACCAGGGCCACCAATTGCCCCTCGCCCACCTTCAGGGATATGCCCTTGAGCGCGGCCACCTGGCCATAGCCGCAGACGAGATCGGTGATCTCAAGCATGGGCCGCCTCCTTGTGCTCCAGCTTCGCGGCGCTCTTGCCGAGATAGGCCTCGATCACCTTGGGATCGGTGCGGATCGCGGCCGGCGGCCCTTCCGCGATGAGCCGGCCGTAATTCAGGCACACGATGCGGTCGGACACTTCCATCACCATGGGCATGTCGTGCTCCACCAGGAGGATGGTGACGCCCTCCTCCCGCACCTTGCGGATAAGGCGCACGAAACCCTGGGTCTCCGAAGCGTTCATGCCGGAGACCGGCTCGTCCAGCAGCAGCATGCGCGGCTCCACCGCCAAGGCGAGGGCGAAGCCAACGAGGCGCTGTTCGCCATAGGAGAGCGACCCGGCCTTCTCGTCCGCCCGCGGCGTCAGGCCGACGAGGTCGATGATGGCGTCCGCCCGCTCCCGCACCGCCCGCTCCGCCCGGCGCGCGCCGGGGGTGGGCAACAGGCGGTTGAGGAGGCCCACCGCGCCCGCTTCCTCCTGGTAGCGATGCAGGCCGATCAGCACATTGTCGCGCACGGTGTCGTCCGCGAACACGCTGGTGCGCTGGAAGGTGCGGGCAAGTCCGAGGCGCGCAATCTCATTGGGCCGCGTCTGGGAGAGATCGCGCCCGCGAAACAACACCCGGCCCTGGGTCGGCCTCAAAAAGCCGGTCATGATGTTGAAGGCCGTGGTCTTGCCCGCCCCGTTGGGGCCGATGAGGCTGAGGATTTCCCCCTCCTGCACATCGAAATGCAGGTCGGCGATGGCGGTGAGGCCGCCGAACCGCATGCCCACATGCTCCACATTGAGAATGGCGCTCATGGATTGGCCCCCATCTCGGCGGGAAGCGAGCCGCCGCCCTTGGCATCGGCCTTGCGCCGGGCGAACAGGCGGGCGCCGAGCCCCTCCAGCGCCGGCACGATGCCCCGTGGCATCAGGAACAGGATGGCGATGAGGATGGCGCCATATACGATCCATTGCGCTTCCGGCGCCATGACCGGCCGCAGCGCCACCGGCAGCAGGCCGAAGATGAGGCCGCCCACCAGCGGGCCCGCCAGCGTCCCCTTGCCGCCCGACACCACCATGATGACCATGGTCACCGTGTAGGAGAACAGGAACACGTCGGGGTCGATGATGCGCAGGTAATGGGCATAGAGGCTGCCCGCCGCGCCGGCCATGGCGGCGGACACGGTGGCCGCGATGGTGAGGGTGCGGGTGGCGTTGATGCCCAGCGAGAGCGCGAGGGATTCGTTCTCCTTCAGCCCGCGCATGGCCCGTCCGAAGCGCGAGGCCACCAGGCGCGCAATGATGAGATAGCTCGCCACTGCCACCGCCAGCACCAGGTAATAGTTCTGCATCTTGGAGCGCAGCGCCACCGCGCCGAGGCCGGGTACCGGCAGCACCATGTTGGGAATGGCGGTGAGGGCGAGCGGGCCTTGCGTCAGCTCCACCCAGTTGAGGGCCACGAGGCGCACCACCTCGGCGAACGAGATGGTGACAATGACGAAATAGGCGCCGCGCACCCGGAACGACAGGCGGCCGATGAGATAGCCGCACAGGCCCGTGAGCACCACCGCCAGCAGGAAGCCCAGCAGCGGCGAGCCGCCCTCATGGGTGACCCTGAGACCGAACGGCAGGCTGACGTCGAAGCCGAGCGCGGTCAGCGCGCTCACATAGGCGCCGATACCGAAGAAGGCCACATGGCCGAGGCTCAACTGCCCGGTGAAGCCCAGCAGCAGGTTGAGGCTCATGGCGCAGATGGTGAGGATGCCCGTGACGATCAGGGCATTGAGCAGATAGGGATCGCTCAGCCAGAGCGGCAGCAGGGCCAGGACGACGAGGAAGAGGGGGGCGATGAAGCGTGTCATCCGATCCGCTCCGCGCGGGCGAACAGGCCGGTGGGCTTGACCAGCAGCACCGCGATGATGATGAGGAAGCCCATGGCATCCCGATAGCCGGACGAGATGTAGCCGGCGCCCAGCTCCTCGGCGAACGCCAGGATGAAGCCGCCAATGGTCGCCCCGGAAATGGAGCCGAGCCCGCCCAGGATGACGATGGCGAAGGCTTTCACCGCGGCCAGTTCGCCCATTTGCGGCGTGACCACATAGACCGGCCCCAGCAAGGCCCCGGCCGCCGCCGCCAGCGCCGAACCAATGGCAAAAGTGGCGGTGTAGACGAGGGAGACATTCACGCCCATGAGGGCGGCCGTGTCATGGTCCTGGAAGGTGGCGCGCATGGCGCGGCCGAGCTTGGTGCCGTTGATGGTGAAATAGGTGATGGCGATCAGCGCCACGGCGGCGGCCAGCACGAATAGGTTCACATAGGACAACGACACCGGCCCGAAGGTCAGCGGCTGCGCCGGGAAGGGCGTGGGAACGGCCTTGGCGACGCCGCCGAACACCCACAGCGTGCCCGATTGCATGATGATGCCGGCGCCGATCATCACCAGCATGGTGGTGTCGATGTCGGAGCGGCGGAGCGGCCGCAGCAGCGTGAACTCGATGGCCGCGCCCAGAAGCAGACCGGCCACCAGGGCCACCGGCAGCGCCACGAAAAAGTTCAGCCCCAGCGCCACCGCCGCCAGGTACATGGCATAGCCGCCGAACGTATAGAGCGCGCCGTGGGTGAAATTCACCACGTTCATGATGCCGAAGATCAAGGTCAGGCCGATGCCCAGGAGCGCATAGGTGCCGCCCAGCACCAGCGCGTTGAAGATGTGTTGCAGCAATTGGTCCATCTGGCCTGTCCGATCTGGCATGCGGGACAAAGGGCGATAGGGGGCGCGCTTCCGGACGGGTCGGTCCGGGCCGCGCCCGATGGCCCCCGCCCGAGGGCGGAGGCTGTGCACGGGGCTGCCGGGCTCAGCCGCCGAGCTGCACCTGGTTCACCTTTCCGGCCGAGATTTCGATGAGATAGACATTGGGCTTGGACTGGCCGCTTTCCTTGCCGGCCGGGCCGCTCTTGGCGAACTTGATGGGACCGTTGAGGCCCATGAAATCCACCTTCCAGAAGCCCTTCTGGATGGAGGCGGGGTCGGTGCCGCCGCCCGCCGCGATGGCGGCCGCCACCGTGCGGATGCCGTCATAGCCACGGAAGCTCTCGGTGGCGCCGGCAAAGTCAAAGCCGCGCTTCTTCCACTCGGCGAGGAAATAGGCGGTGGCCTGCGGGTTCGGGGTCTTCTCCGGGAACCAGGGCAGGAAGGTGGTCAGGTGCATGGTGCCGTCGGCCGCCGCGCCCGCCTGGGCGATGATCTGGTCGGGGTTCTGCGAGCCGCCGGTGGTGATGATGCGCTTCTTCAGGCCCAGCGCCGCCATCTGCTTGAAGAGGAGGGTGAGCTGGTCCACGGCGCTCGTCACCATGATGGTGTCGGCATCGGACGCCTTCAGCTTGGCGAGCTGGGCGCTCATGTCCTGGGCGGACTGGTCCATGGTCTCCACGAGGCCCACTTCCACGCCGTTGGCCTTGAGCATCTTGGAGAAATCGGCAGCGGCGCCCCGGCCCCAGTCATTGTTGATGACCAGGAAGTCCACCTTCTTCAGCCCGAGCTTCTTGGCGATGGGCTCGAAGGCGTCGGCCTCCACGGCGGAGGGCGGCGAGATGCGGAAGATGAAGGGATTGCCGGACGTGGTGATCTTGCCGGACGAGGAGGTCTCCACCAGCATGGGCACGGAATATTCTTCCAGCTTCGGCATGGTGGCCAGCGTCAGCGAGGAGCCCCAGGCGCCCATCATCACCGGCACCTTGTCGGAGGTGATGAGCTTCTCGGCCACCGCCGCCGCCTCGGTGGGGTTGCTCTTATTGTCCTCGATCACAAGCTCGATCTTCTTGCCGAGCACGCCACCCTTGGCGTTGATCTCGTCGGCGGCGATCTTGGCGCCGTTCACCACATAGGTGCCGGAGGCCGCAAAGGCGCCCGTGAGGGGCTCGTTGACGCCGATCTTGATGGTGTCGGCGGCCAGGGCCGTGCCGGCCATGAGGCTGAAGGCGAGGGCTGCGAGAGTTGTCCGGCGGGAAAGCAACATGTGTGGTCTCCAGTCTCGAGAGGCAGGCGGGTCAGGAGGAAGGACCGCCGCGGGGCCACAGGCGCCCGAGACGGTCAGAAATCAGCGCGAGCAGCAGTCGCAGCGGATCAAGGCCGCGCCCCGCCACAGCGGGTGCGGGCGCGCCGGCAAGGCGGGCATTCAGGTTGGCCGCGAATTCGGCGATGAGGCGGGAGGCCACCTCGCGCACCAGGCCCGGCCGGCCGAACTGGGCGAGCGGCCCCTTCAGCGTGTAGCCCACACTAAGCGCCACCCGCGTCGTGCCCGGCGCGGCGCCTGGCGTCACCGCATAGGCGATGCGGCCTTCGGTGCGCGAGCGCCCGTCGCCGCCCGCGCCATGGATGGTGCCCCGCGCCTGTGCCGCATCCCGCGTGATGCGCGCGGTGCCACGGAAGGTGGTGGCGATGGGGCCGAGCTTGACCCGCATGCCCCCCTCCACCTGATCGGGGGCTGGCACCGCCGTGATGACGGCGCCCGGCAGGCATGCCGCCACCTCCTCGATCCGGCCGAAGAAGGCGAACACGTCGGCGGGCGGATAGGGCACCTCGAAGCTCTGCTCGAAGCGGTGGGCTGGCGTGAAGTCATCGACCAGGGCAGCGGCGGAGACTATGAGGGCCGGTTGGACGGGACCAGCCACAGGCACGACGGCGTCGGCCCCCTGCCCCCGACGCGCGCCCACCGGGCCAAGCCGGCGCTCGGCGATCAGCGGCCCGACGCCGCGCGCGCGCCGTGCGGCGATGACGGAGGCCACCGCCTTGACGATGCCCGCATAGCCCGTGCAGCGGCATAGATTGCCGGCGAGGCCGAGGCGGATGCGCGTCTCGTCCGGCTCGGGCAGGCGCAGCACCAGATCGCGGGCCGATACCAGCATGCCCGGCGTGCAGAAGCCGCATTGCAGGGCATGCTCGGCATTGAACGCGGCACGCAGCTCGGCGGCGATGGAATCGTCGTCGAGCCCCTCAATGGTGGTGATCTGCGCCCCCTGGCAGGCGCCGGCAAAGGCAAGGCAGCCCCGCGCCGGCTCGCCATCCACCAGGAGGGTGCAGGCCCCGCACACGCCATGCTCGCACCCCAGATGCGTGCCGGTGAGGTTGAGGGTGTCCCGCACGAGATCGGCGAGGCTGGTGCGCGGTTCCACCTGCACGGCCACCGGACGACCATTGAGGGTGAAGGACACCAAGGGTTCGGCGGCCACGGGGGCGGCCGAGAGGGTTGGCGCGGCGGTCATGCGGCGCTCCGTGTGTCAGCAAGGAGGCCGGCGGCCTGGCGGGCGGCGCGGCGCAGCACCTCCACATGAACATGGCGATCCACCGCGTCGGAGACGCCCGCAGCCAGGAGCGCCGCATCGGCGGCGCTGGCCGCGAAGCCGTCGGCAAAGCCCGCATCCAGGCGTCCACCGAACACAGCGCCCTGCGCCGGCAGGACCAAAGGCGGCCCGTCAATGGCGCCCATGAGCGCGCGCCCGGTTCCCGCCACGGGGTCCACCAGGACGGCGCCGATGGCATGGGCGAACTCGCCCACCTTCCGGCAATGCTTCACATAGCCGAAGCGCGCGGTGGCGGAGAGCTTCGGCACCCGCACGGCAACGAGGATCTCTCCCGGCGCAAGCGCCGTTGCGAGAGCACCGGTGAGGAAGGCGTCCAGGGAAAGCTGGCGGCTCCCGGAAGGGCCCGCCACTTCCACCTCGGCACCGAGAACGGAGAGGGCGTTCACCCAGTCGGCGGCGGGGTCGGCATGGGCCAGACTGCCCCCCAGCGTGCCGCGATTGCGCACCGCCCGGTAGGCGATGCCACCCGCCACCCGCCTGAGCACGTGGGGGGCAATGTCCGGGACCCGTCCGTCCTCCACGTCCGCATGGGTGACGAGGGCGCCATAGACCATGTGCCCGGTCTCCTCCCGCACGGTGCGCAAGGCGTCGATGCCGGACAGGTCGACGATGAGGTCGGGGGTGGCGAGGCGCAGATTGAGCATGGGGCCAAGCGACTGGCCGCCGGCCATGGCCTTCGCGCCGTCGCCGCCTTCGGCAAGGTGCGACACGGCCTCGGCGACGGTGCGTGGGCGCACCATGCGGAAGGGGGCGGGCTTCATGCCGCGCTCCTTTCCCCGGCGCGGGCCGCCAGCACCTGCTCCACGATGCGCCGGGGCGTCACGGGCGAGCGAAGCATCTGCGCGCCGAGGGGGAGCAGGGCATCATTGATGGCGTTGGCGATGGCGGCCGGCGGCGCGATCGCCCCCCCCTCGCCGATGCCCTTCACGCCGAACATGGTGTAGGGCGAGGGCGTCTCCATGTGTCCGATGAAGGGCATGGGCACTTCCGGCGCGCCGGGCAGGAGATAGTCCGCCAGCGTCGAGGCAAGCGGCTGGCCGGAACTGTCGAAGGCCATCTCCTCATAGAGCGCGGTGCCGATGCCCTGGGCGAGGCCGCCCAGGATCTGGCCGTCCACCACCATCGGGTTCACCAGCGTGCCGCCATCCTCCACGATGGCATAGTCGAGGATCTCCACCTCGCCGATCTCGGGATCTACCGCCACCACCACCGCATGGGCGGCATAGCTGAAGGTGCCGCTGTCGCGGTGCGGCTTGTAGCCGGCGGTCACTTCCAGCCCGTGGGGGTCGACGTCAGCAGGCAGGTCCTGCGGCCGGCGATACCAGGTGCGGGCCACCTGCTCGATGGGGATGTCACCGGAAGGGCCGACCACGCGTCCGCCCTCCAACCGCACCTCCTCGGGCCGGGCCTGGAGCAGATGGGCGCCGACGCGGCGGATGCGCTCGGCAAGCTCGGTGCACGCGGTGGCCACCGCCCCGCCCGCCATCACCATCACCCGGGAGCCCCAGCTGCCCGTGGAATAGGGGGTCATGGCGGTGTCGCCATGCACGAGACGGGTGCGGGCAACCGGCAGCCCGAGGATCTCGTAGGCCACCTGCGCCAGCGTCGTCTCCAGCCCCTGGCCATGGGAATGGGCGCCGATGCGCAATTCCAGCCCGCCGTCCGGGGTCAGGCGCGCGCCTGCCTGTTCGTGGCCCGGCACCATGGGAATGCCCCAGCCGGAATAGACCGAGGTGCCGTGGGCCGCCTGCTCGCAATAGATGGACAGGCCGAAGCCAATCCGCCGCCCGTCCGGCTCTCCCGCTGCCTGCCGCGCGCGCACCGCGTCCACCTGGATGGCATCAAGCGCCTGCCGGAGGGCTTCGGGATAGTCGCCGCTGTCGAAATGCTTGTTGGTGATGTTGTCGAACGGCATCTGCTCCGGCCGCACGAGGTTCTTCAGCCGCACCACTTCCGGAGCGAGGCCCAGTTCCGCCGCCAGCGCATCGAGCGCCACTTCCAGGGCAAAGCACACGCCGGTGCGCGCCACCCCGCGATAGGGCAGGATCGGGCATTTGTTGGTGGCCACCGACCAGGTGCGGCAGCGATAGGAGGGGAAGGTGTATGGCCCGGGCAGGATGCTCGCCACCTGCGCGGCCTCAAGGCAGGCGGAGAAGGGATAGGCGGAATAGGCCCCGCTATCCACGCACGCTTCGCAATCGATGCCCCGCAGCGTGCCGTCGCGCTCGGCATAAAGCGTGATCTCGTAATGGTGCTCCCGGCAATTGGCGCCGGCGGTGAGGTGCTCGCGGCGATCCTCCAGCCAGCGCACCGGGCGACCGATCTTTCGGGCAAGCCAGCCCAGGCACACATCCTCGGCCAGGAGGATGGCCTTGTAGCCGAAGCCGCCGCCCACATCGGGGGAGATGATGCGGATCTGGCCCTCTTCCAGCCCCAGGCATTCGGAGAGGCCCGAGCGGACGATGTGGGGCATCTGGCTGGCGGTGTGCACCACCAATTGGTCCGCGCGATGGTCGAAATGAACCACCGTCCCGCGCCCCTCGATGGGCGCCATGCACTGGCGGGCGGTGGAGATGGTGCGCGACACCTTCACCGGCGCGTCGAAGGCGGCCTCCATATTGATGTTCACGAGGGTTTCAAGAAAGACGTTGTCCCCCCAATGCTCGTGCACCAGCGGCGCGCCCGGCCGGCGGGCGGCCAGCATGTCGTGGAGCGCGGGCAGCTCTTCCAGGTCCAGCTCCACGCGGGCGGCCATGTCCTCGGCCTGCGCGCGGGTATCGGCCACGCACATGGCGATCAGCTCACCCACCTGGCGCACCTTGCCCGTGGCGAGCACCGGCTGCTCCGACACCTTGAAGCCCGCAAGGCCGGAGACGGCGCGGATAGGCTTCACCCCGTCGAGATCACCGGCCACGAAGACCCGGCCCTTCAGATCCTCGGGCACATGGATGGCGCGGATGCGGGCATGGGCGAGCGGGCTGCGCACGAAGGCCACGTCCTGCATCCCCGCCAGTCGAAGATCGCCAACGAACTGGCCGCGACCGCGCATGAGGCGGTCATCTTCCTTGCGGGGAAGACGGGCGCCCACGCCTTCCTGCTTCTGGGTCGTGCTCATGCCGGCACATGCCCCATGAGGTCGCGCGCGGCACGCACCAATTGCCCGTCGGGCCGGCGCAATTCGTCGAGGATGGAGAAGTGATCGGCCCCCAGAATGGGCAGGAGCGCACCCGGCGCGCGGGCCTCCACGCGCCGCGCCGCGAGCGCACGGGAATCACGCACCAGCGCCGGCACCTCCGCCGTGCCATAGGCGATGACCAAAGGCTTGTCGGAAGGCGCGTGGCGCAGCGGAGAACAGGCGGCGATCTCCGCCTCCGACAGGTCCAGCGCCTCGTTGAGATAGGTGTCGCGCAGGGGTGCCAGCTCGTAGACGCCGGATATGGCGAGCCCCGCCGCCACGGCGGGATGGTCGAGCTGCATCACCGCCAGCTGCGCCCCGGCCGACCAGCCGGACACCACCACCGGCCCGCCCGCGCCGTAAGCCGCGCCATGCTGCGCGATCAGGTCGAGCGCGGCTCCCATCTCGGCGACGATCTCCGGCAGGCGCGCCTCCGGCGCCAGCGTGTAGCTGGGCATGGCCACCGACCAGCCATGGGCGAGGAGCCCCTCGGCATAATGGGCGAACAGCTCGCGGGAATTGCGCTGCCAATAGCCGCCATGGATGAAGACGAGGCAGGGGGCACCGGCCGCGCCGGAATAGATGTCCAGCTTCTGCCGGGCACCCGGGCCATAGGGAATGTCCAGATGGGCCTTGGCCGCCGCGCGGAAGAGGGGCGCGGCGATGTCCCGCGCCTCCACCCATGCCGCGCTGGTCTTCACAGCGGCATTGTTGTTGTAGGCGGCATCCCGCTCGGCCTGGGACAGGGTGTCCCAGACCTCCTGCGGGGCGACGGGTGCCGCCGCTGCGGACGACGTGCTCACGCGGCCACCGCCTGGGGCAGGATGATGGCGTCCGCGTCGAACCTCTTGCCGGCCCGCAGGCAGAAAGCGGGGGTGAGCAGCCGCTCGGCCACCACCTTCGTGTCCTCGTTGTCGCGCAGCAGGAACCGGCCGCGATGGTCGTCCAACACCGAAATGTCGGCCGCATAGCCCACGGTGAGCGAGCCCACCCGGTCGGTCAGGCCGATCATCTTGGCCGGGTTGATGGTGACCATGGGCACCACCTCCTCCAGCGAGAGACCGAGCGCCATCATGGAGCTCATGGCCTGGGTCAGGCTGAAGCGGGCCTGGCCCTTGAAGGGGTGGTTCTCGTCGTCATAGTGCTCTTCCGGCGTTCCGGCCGGGGCGGGCACATGGGTGTTGTAGCCGTGCATGTCGGCGCCGAGCGTGTGGGGAACCACACCGGCGGCAATGGCCTTCTTGGCCAGGCGATAGGAGAAATGGCTGCCGTGGCCCACATCCACCTTCAGGCCGCGATCGAGCGCCGCCTGGATCACATGGTGCACCTCGCCCTGCTGGTTCACGAAGCCGCCGGGATGGCGGGTGAACGGGTGGGCGAGCACATCGCCTTCCTTGAGGAGGGGGATGACCCGCTCCAGGATGGTGTCGGCATCCTCGCCATTGGCGCCGCTCTCGGGCAGGCCCCACAGGGTGCCGAAATGCACATAGAGCGGGATTTCGGCGCGCCGCGCGATCTCGGCCGCCATCTCCATGACGCGGATGCCCCAGCGGGCGAAGCCGCCGATCTCCGCATGGCCCTTGATGCCGCGCACGATGTCGCGGTTGGCCACGGCGGAGCGCACGGTGGCATCGATGTCCACGCAGTCCGGGCTGTAGAGGTTGGGATAGTAATGGCCCTCAAGGCCCCCCACCAGATAGGCGGAGAGGAAGGCATAGATGCGGGTGTCGGAAGGCTCGGCGATGAACTTGCGGAAACCCGGCAAGGTCATGCAGGAGGGGCCGCCCTGGTCGATCACGGTGGTGACGCCGGAATGCACGCCCACCATGTCCGGATTCAGGCCGAAGCGGCCGGTGACGTACTGGTAGACATGGCCGTGGGTGTCGATCATGCCCGGCAGAACCAGCTTGCCGCTGACATCGATGGTCTCGGCGGCGCTGGAGGGCAGGATGGTTTCTTCAACGGCGGCGATGCGCCCGTCGCGCACCGCCACGTCGCGGATGCCATCAATGCCGGAAGCGGGGCAGATGACATGCCCGCCCTTGAGGAGGATATCGTATCCCGCAGGATCAGCCATGGGGGGTCTCCATCCATGCATGCGCGGTGCTGGGACCGCATTGGAAAAGCGAAGTATGCTTCGTAATTTCCCTTATGCAGGCCGCGTGCCAGGATTTGACTTAGATCAATTTCAATCGCCGCTCAGGCGCAGAAGGATCGGGCGACGTGAAGAAATCGCGCAATAAATCAGATGCTTATGAAACTCCGCCCCCGCCTGCTCCGGCGGAGGACTGGCCGCTTTCGGACCGGCCGGGCTTCCTGGCGCGGCGGGTGCACCAGATCCATGTCAGCCTGTTTTCTGAGCTGTGTGCCCCATTCGGCGTAACGCCCGTGCAATACAGCCTGCTCTCGGCGCTGGCGGACCGGGAGGAGGCGGATCAAACCACCTTGTCGCGCCTGGTCGCCCTCGACCGCACCACCACCACCGGAGCCTTGAAACGCCTGGAGGCGCGCGGGCTGATCCGGCGCGGCACATCGGCTATGGACCGGCGCTCGCAAAGCTGCGCGCTCACCGCCGAAGGCCGCCGCCTGCTGGAGGACATGGAAGACGGCGCCCGCCGCGCCCATGCCGCCACCGTCGACATGCTCACGCCGGCCGAGCAGCGCCAATTCGTTGAAGCCATGAAGAAAATCGTTTCCGCCCACGGCGCACGCCAAGGCGCATCCGAACTCACCTGACGGTCAATGCCTGCCTGAAAAAGAGGCACTCGCGCCCGTGAGACATGGGGCTCCAGGGCCCGAGTCTGGCATGGTGCTGGAGGATGTCGTCGGGACGGATGGCGGCGTCTAACACGCGCGAAGCATCGAGCCGGCACCCGGCTGCTGCGCCCATGGTCGAGGACGTCGATCCGGACCTGTCCTGCGGCCCTCTCCCCATGCCGAACGCAGGATGATGAAGCCGGTCCTCTCCTGCGTCGCGCTCACCTGGATGCGCCGCCGGACGGCATCCGGAGCGGTCCGCCCCGCCGCTGTCGACGCGCCGCGCGCTTGATCCACCATATGGCGACGCCGGTGATCGACAGGCCGGCCACCACGACCCCCATGACAGCGATGAGGATGCGCCCCGGCAGGCCGGCGATCCGGCCGCTATGAAGGGGAAACTGAAGCTGAAGGAAGGTGTCGCCCGCCGTTCCCGCGCCGGGAACGACCTGCCCGACGGGCGCGGCGGTGCGGCCGTCCAGATAGAGCCAGGGGCTCGTCATCATCTCCTCGCCGCTGCCGAACCTGACGCCGAACAGGCCGAAGGCCGGCGAATAGAAGACATAGGTCGGCGGCAGGTCCCAGCCGCGTGTGCGCGCTTCCGCCTGGGCCCGCGCGATCACCGCGTCATAGGACAGGCGCCGCGGCAGCGGCTCTGGCAGCAGGGGGCCGGCGAAGGGCGTCGGCGTGAGGGGTGAGAAAAGCTGGACCACGGGCTCGAACACCTGCGTGCGCAGGTTCATGGCGATGGAAGACACGGCCAGCACCATAAGCACCGCGAACAGCCACAGGCCGGCGGCCCGGTGCCAGTCGAGGTTCAGTCGAAAGGCGCTGCCGCCCTTGATGGTGAAGGCGGTGCGCCACTTGCGGAAGAAGGGACGGCCGAGGGGCAATGTCAGCGCCGCGCCGATGAAGCTGTCGAGCAGCCAGAACAGGGCCACGATGCCCATGACCAGCACGCCGAGGGCACCCGGCAGGCTCAGGCTGTGGTGGAAATTGTAGAGGAAGGGGATGAGGTGCGCGCGCGAGAGGCAGCAGGCCCCCCAGACGCGCGCGCCAAGGATCTCCCCGCTCACGGGATCGAGGCTGAACCAGTCCGCCGACGGCTCCCCCTCCCGCGCCATGGCGCGCACTTCCACCGCTCCGCCGGCCATGGGCTCAAGGCTGACGGACCACACCGACAGAAGCGGGTCGCGCGCCTCGACCTTCGCCGCCAGCGCCTCGGGCGACAGCGTGGGGCCTTTCGCCGTGGCGGCGTAGAAAGCGGGATTGAGCAGCCCGTCCAGTTCGCGGTTGAACGCGATCACACTGCCTGTCAGCCCCGCGAGCGTGAGAAACACGGCCGTCGTGAGACCGATGCAGCGATGCATCAGCACCAGGATCGGCCGAACCTTGAAGGTGCGGCCGGCAGGTGAGGACGCGGCGCCCTTCTTCGCAGGCGCGCGCCGGGAGCCGGGCATCACCAGCGATAGGCCAGCGTACCGTAGACGGTGCGGCGCGTGCCGTAGATGACCGAGTTCCAGTAGAAGCCGGGGGTGTAATAGTCGGTGTCGAACAGGTTGGTGGCGGCGATGGAGAGCGAGGCGCCCTTCAGCCGCCGGTCCAGTTCGCCGAGGTCGTATTTCAGCGCCGCATCCACCAGCGTGTAGCCGGGCACTTTCACCTGCGCGCCGGATTCTGTCTCCATCACCGCATAGGAACTGCCCACATAGCGCACGCCGGCGCCCAGGCCGAGGCCGGTCAGCGGGCCGTCGCGGAAGGTGTAATAGCCCCAGAGCGAGGCGGCATTCTGGGGCACGCCCGCCGGCACGGTGCCCACCTTCGAGGCCCCGTATTCGTTGGGATTGTCCTTGGTCACCTCGGCATCGAGATAGGTGTAGGAGGCGACCACGTCCAGGTTGGCCGTGAGCTGCGCCTTGGCCTCAAGCTCCAGGCCGCGCACCCGCACCTCGCCATCCTGGATGGAATAGCCGAAATTGATCGGGTCGTTGGTCAGCACATTCTGCTGCGTGATCTGGAACACCGAGGCGGTGAACAGCCCCCGGAAGCCCGCCGGCTCGAACTTGATACCGGCTTCATACTGTTCGCCCGTGGTCGGCTGGAAGGCATTGCCCTCGAAATCCGTGCCCGCCTGCGGGAGGAAGGAGGTGGAATAGCTGGCATAGGGCATCAGGCCGTTGTCGAACTTGTAGCCGAGCCCCGCCCGCCAGGTGAAGGCGGAGTCGTTGGCGATGGCCTCCTCATCGGTGAAGCCGTAGTCCGCCAGCAGGGTGCGGGAATTGAAATTGTATTCCTCGTTGCGCACCCAGTCCTGCCGCCCGCTCAGCGTGAGCAGCCAGTTGCCCAGCTTCATCTGGTCCTGCGCATAGGCACCCACCTGCAGCACCTTGCTTTGCGTGTCCGACCAGGGCTGGCCGAACGTATACGCAAAGTTGTAATCGGGGGCGAAAATGCTGATGGCGTTGTAATTGGTGGAATTGGTGCGGGTCTCGGTGGAGTTGTAATACCCCCCGTCAATGCCGAAGAGCAGCTCATGGGCGATAGGGCCGGTATCGAAATTCCCGGTCAGCCGGTTGTCGATGAGGACGCTGTCCGCCGTCTTCGGGCGCAACTGGACGCCCACATTGATGTATTGGCCGTCCACCACAGCCAACGTCGCGTCCCAGCCCCAGGCGGAGTTGTAGTCCACCTCCGAATGGGAATAACGGGCATTCTGCTGGAAGCGCCAGCCGCTATCGAATTCGTGCTTGAACTCATAGCCGACGGAGGAGGTCTCTACGTTCCAGTCGGTCAAATCGGGCGCGCCGAGATAGAGGCTGGATGAGATCTTCGGCCCGAGATTGAAGATGGTGTTGGCCATGGGCAGGCTCTGCTCGGAGCCGCCCTTTTCCGTCTTCTGGTAGGAGGCCAGTACGGTGAGGCTGGTCTGCGCATTGGGCTGCCAGGTAACGGCGGGCGCGAAATAGATGCGGTTGTCCGGCGAAAAATCGATCTGCGTGCCGCTGTCGCGGAACAGGCCGGTGAAGCGGTAGAGCCAGGTGCCGTCAGCCGTCGCCGGTCCGCCAATGTCGAACGCGCCCTGCAGGCGGTCGAAGCTGCCGCCGAGCAGTTCGATCTCGCGCATGGGAAGGGCGGTCGGCCGCTTGGTGATGGCATCCACGAAGCCGCCCGGCACGCCCGCGCCATAGAGCGCCGAGGACGGTCCCTTCACCACGTCGATCCGTTCAAGGCCATAGGTCTCGATGTCGGAATCATAGGCGTTGAAGCCGGCGCGCAGGCCGTCGCGATAATAGGCGGCCTGGTTGATGGCGCGGAAGCCGCGCATATAGATGTCCGGCATGCCCTGACCGCCGGGATAGTCCACCACCCGCACGCCGGGGGTGTAGGCGACGGCGGAATTGAAGTCCTGCACGCCGCGTTGCTGCATCTCCGCCTGTGTCACCACGCTCACCGACTGGGGAATGTCGATGAGGGGCGTGTTCGTCTTGGTGCCGGCGCTGGTGGCGAGCGCCACGATCTGCTGGTCGTCGGCGGCGCCGGTGACGTCGATGGTCCCGAGCGCGATGGTGCCATCCGCATCCGCAGCGCCCAGATTGGGGGCGCTGATGGTCACGGTATTGGCCCGCGTGAAGCGATAGAGGAGACCGGTGCCCTGGAGCAGGCGAGCGATGGCCGCGTCCGGCGTATAGGCGCCGCTCAGGCCGGGGCTCCTGCGTCCGGCCACGAGGTCAGAGGGAAACAGCAAGCGCAGCCCCGCCTTGTCGGCGAAGGTGGTGAGCGCGGTGCCGAGATCCTGGGGCGGGATGTTGAACGATATGGCCGCAGGCGGCGTGCCCTGCGCGTAGGCCGGCGCCGGCACGAGGGCGCCCAAGACAAGGGTCATCGCCACCGATGCCAGCCCGTTCATGCGTCCCGCCGCCCGCGCGCGTCCCCCACCCATCTGCAAAGCTCCCCTTCAACGGCGCGCGGCACGCGGCCCTCATGCGCTTCAGAAGCAAGGACGAAACGAGCGCGGGGACCTTGCAGCGCGGAGCGCGAATTTTCTTCGCGAGGCGGGATCAGAGGATGATGTTCAGCAGCGGCAAGCGCAGCACGCGCACCGGAAGGGTCTGCTCGATGGTCTCCAGCACCGATTGCGGATCGTTGAGATCGAACACGCCGGTCACCTCCAGCGCCTTCAGGCTGCTGCCGGCGATCACGATCGGGGTGCGGGTGTGCCGGCGAAGCTCGCTGACCACGTCTTCCAGCGGGCGCCGGGTGAAGATCAGCTTCCCGCGCCGCCAGGCGGTCGCCATGGTGGCATCGATGCTTTGCGGGGGCGTGATGCCGCCAAGGCCGTAACGAACCGTCTGGTCGGCCCGCATGGTCGTGCCGTCCGGCGATCCGCCATCGATGCCCACCGCCACGACGCCTTCCACCACGGTGACCGCAACGCTCTCCGCGCGCATGTCCACGTCGAACACCGTGCCCACGGCCCGTGTCCAGCCATTGGCGGCCGCGACGACGAAGGGGCGGGCGGGGTCGGGCACCACCGTGAACAGCGCCTGTCCGTCCAGCAGCCTGATGCCGCGGCGCGGGCCGGAAAACTCCAGCGCCAAGGCGGTGCTGGAGTTCAGCCAGGCCCGCGAGCCGTCGGGCAGCACCACTTCGCGGGCCTCGCCCACCCCGGTGGAATAGTCGGCGAGCATCCGCCGACGCAGCGGACCGGACGCCGTGGCGGCAAGCCCGAAGGCGGCGATGACGCCGCCGGCCATGAAGGCGCGGCGGGTGATCCGGCCGCGCCCCGTCTTTTCCTCCGCGCGCACACGCACACCGGCGGTCCCGAGGCCGTGCCACAGGGCTTCGGCCTCCTGTGCGGCCGCTTCGTGGGCCGGGCTCAGCGCGCGCCAGGCCAGGAAGCCGTCCCGCTCGGGCGTTCCGGCCACACCGGAATGCAAGCGCACCACCCAGTCGATGGCCTGATCGCTCAGGGCGATGTCTGCTCGGGGTGGGTGGCGCGAAACACGCATCGGTCACCGGCTGCGAGGGTTCAGAGCGCCCGCAGGCTGTCGCGGCAATGGCGCAGGGCCTGGGCCAGATATTTCGCCACCATACTCTGGGACACGCCGAGGCGCGACGCGATCTCCCAATGGCTCAGACCGTCGCACCGGTTGAGCAGCAGCGCCGTACGCGGCTTTGCGGGCAGCGCCATGAGCGCCCGCACCAGCGCGCGCAGCTCGTCGCGGTGCAGGGCATAGGCTTCCGGGGACGGGGTCTGGTCGGCGATCTCGCGCAGCACGCTCTCATCGCTGAGGCACCGGGAGGCGTGGCGCTGCTCCCGCCGCAGGAGGTCAATGGCGATATTGCCGGCGAGGCGGAGCAGGTAGGCGTGCTTGTCCTGTATCGCCGCCGGCTGCTCCGCCATGGTGGCGAGGCGCAGCCAGGTCTCCTGCAGCGCCTCTTCCGCCAGGTCCCGCGATCCGGTGCGGCGGCTGAGATGCCCGCGCAGCGTCCTCCACTGGTGCATGTAGGCCAGCATCAGATCGGAGGACATGGAAGGTGCCAGCGTCATTGAAATCTGATGAGTTCATCTCATTCCGGATCTCTCGATACTTAGGGAAACAGACACCCCACCGCAATCAGTATGATTTAGAGTAATAATAGATGTAAAAACCTTGGCCACGCCGGGGACTCCAAGGCAGGAGTGCCTGGCTCTGCCTTCCGATGCCGGTCGCGATCCGCCCCAATGGAACCGCAAGACGGTTCCATTGGGGCGATGAATCGCCCGCTCACTTATTGAACAGAGGCGGATACACCGCGCATTGGATCGCCATGCGATTCAATGCGCTCGGATCGGGCTCTCGCGCGCGCCAACCCCTGTTCCGCCTTCCGCCTGAGTGAACATGGCCGTGCCAGACAGAGCCACGGCGCCGATCAACTCACGTGTATAGGGGTCTTTGGGAGCGCCGAAGATCTCGCCGGCGGGTCCCATCTCCACGATCCTGCCGTGACGCATCACGGCAATGCGGTCGCAGATGTTGGAGGCCACCCTCAAATCGTGGGTGACGAAGATCATGGCGAAGCCCAATCTGTCCTGAAGCGCCCGAAACAGCTCCAGCACCTGGGCTTGGACGGACACGTCGAGAGCCGAGACGGCCTCGTCCGCGACGATCACCGACGGCTCCATGGCAAGCGCGCGGGCGATGCAGATCCGCTGCCTCTGGCCGCCGGAAAACTCGTGCGGGAAACGGTCGAGGGCGCTCCGCGACAGGCCCACCAGTTCCATGAGTTCGCCAGCCCGCGCCACGGCCTGAGATTTTGCCACCCCATGCTGGACCGGTCCCTCGATGAGGGACTGCCCGATCCGCCGACGCGGATTGAGGGACTTGTAGGGGTCCTGGAACACCATCTGGATGTTGCGCCGGAAATGCCTCAATGCGGCACCGGCCAGCGCCAGGACATCCTCGCCCTTGAACAGAACGGCACCGCTC
Source organism: Aquabacter sediminis (assembly GCF_028863665.1). Classification (GTDB taxonomy): domain Bacteria; phylum Pseudomonadota; class Alphaproteobacteria; order Rhizobiales; family Xanthobacteraceae; genus L1I39. The sequence goes on along the minus strand of NZ_JARBFX010000009.1, from coordinate 17,240 downwards.
TCGGCAGGCTCGAAGCGCAGGATCGCCTTGGACAGGCTGGTCTTGCCCGACCCGGATTCCCCCACCACGCCCAGGGTCTCGCCCGGTGCCAGCGCGAACGACACGCGGTCCAGCGCGCGCGTGATGCGTGGCGGACGGAACAGGCCGGAGGTGCGGTAGGTCAGGCTGAGATCCCGCACCGCCAGAACCGGCTGCGCGCTGGTGTCCCGCTCGGGGCGGCATTTCAGCCGCGGCACCGCGTCGATCAAGGTGCGTGTATAGGGATGCTGCGGATTGACCAGGACCTGCGCCGGAACGCCCTCTTCCACCACCTCGCCTTGCCGCATCACGATCACATAGTCGGCCACCGCCGACACCACATCGAAGTCGTGGGTGATCATGAGCACGCCGCTCTCATGCTTGGTGAGCAACTCCCGCAGCAGGCGCAGAATTTGAGCCTGGGTGGTCACGTCGAGGGCGGTGGTGGGCTCGTCGGCGATGATCAGCCCCGGCTCCAAGGCCAGCGCCATGGCAATCATCACCCGCTGGCGCTGCCCCCCGGACAGTTGGTGGGGAAACGCGCGGCGCAGCATCGTCGGCTCGGGCAAATGCACGTCGGCCAGCAAGGCGAGCACCCGCGCTTCGATCTCGGACGAGGGCGTGCCGGGCCGGTGAAGGCGGATCACCTCCGCAATCTGCTCGCCCACGCGCATGACCGGATTGAGGGCCGTGAGCGGCTCCTGGAAGATCATCGCCATGCGGTTGCCGCGCAGGGAGCACATGCGCTCGGGCGTGGCCTTGACGATGTCCTCGCCTTCGAGCCGTATGGTGCCGCTGGTGATGCGGAGCGCCCGCTCTGGCAGGAGGCGCATGACCGCAGAGGCGGTGACCGACTTGCCCGAGCCGGATTCCCCCACGATGCAGACAATCTGCCGCTTGCGCACATGGAGCGAGAGGTCGTGGACCGCGAACCTGCGATCGAGCCCCGCCGGGAGGGCGACGGAGAGCTTCTCGATGCTCAGGATGGGGGCGTCCGTGCTCATGAGGCAGCTCCGGTCGAGCGGGAGAGACGCGGGTCCAGGCGATCGCGCAGGCCGTCGCCCAGCAGGTTCACCGCCATGACGGTCGCCGCGAGGAAGAAGCCCGGCGCGAGAATGGTCCAGGGGGCGCGCTGGAAAACCGCCCGGCCCTCGGCCAGAACATTGCCCCAGCTGGGCATGTCCGGCGGAAAGCCGACGCCCAGGAAGCCCAGCACCGCCTCGGACAGCATGGCCGCCGCGAACATGTAGGTGGTCTGCACGATGAGCGGGGCAATGCAGCTCGGCAGGATATGCCGCAGCAGCACCAGCGGTCCGGGAATGCCCAGGCCTTCCGCCGCCCGCACATAGGATTCCTCGCGCACGCCGAGCACCACCGAACGCACCAGGCGCGTCACGCGCGGGATCTCGGAGAAGGTGATGGCGGCGACGATGGAGAACAGGCTCGGTCCCACCAGAGAGACCAGCGCCACGGCGAACAGCAGGCTGGGAATGGCCATCATGCCGTCCATGACGCGCATCACCACCGCGTCGAGCGCACGCACGTATCCGGAAACGAGCCCCACCAGGGTCCCCAGCACCGCCCCGGCCAAGGCGCACAGAAGCCCAACCAGGAGAGACAGCCGCCCGCCATGGACCACCAGGGCGAACACGTCTCGCCCCAGCGCGTCGGTGCCGAACCAGAAGGTGGAATCCGGCGGGCGAAAGCGCAGGCGCGGACGGATCAGGAAGGGATCAGGCCCCGCAATGAGCGGCGCCAGGAGCGCGGAGAGGATCACCAGCACCAGGATGGTCCCGCCCACCAGGAGGGCGGGACTGGCCGTGAGGGATGCCCATCGGGGCGGTCGAAAGAGGGAGCGCATGCTCCTCGGAGTGGCCGACATAAGGGGGCCTCAATAGCGGATGCGGGGATCGACGATCACATAGGCGATGTCGATCAGGAGGTTCACGCCGATGAAGATGGAGGCGAAGAACAGCATCAGCCCCTGCACCACCGGATAGTCGCGGGCGAGGATGGCGTCGATCGTCAGTCGGCCGACGCCGGGAATGTTGAACACGCTTTCCGTCACCACGACGCCGGAGATGAGAAGGGCGAGGCCGAGGCCGATGACCGTGATGATGGGCACCGCCGCATTGGGCAAAGCGTGCCGCCACAGGACGCGCGCCCCGTCATTGCCCTTGGCCTTTGCGGTGCGCACGAAGTCTTCCCCGAGCACTTCAAGGACACTGGATCGCGTCACGCGGGCGATCAGCGCCATGAAGACCAGCGCCAGCGTGATGGACGGCAAGGCCAGATGCCGGGCCGCTGCCAGGGGATCCTGGAACGGGCTCACATAGCCCTGCACCGGGAAGATGTCGGTTTTCACCGCGAGCAGCAGGATGAGCACATAACCGATGACGAAGGCCGGCACCGAGAAGCCGATGACGGAGAGGGCCATCACCGCGCGATCGATCCAGCTGTTGTGCTTCCACGCCGCGATGGCACCGAGCGGAACGGCCAGGAGCACGGTGATGAAGATGGCGCTCAGCGCCAGCACCAGGGTGGGCTCCAGGCGATCGCGGATCAATTCGAGCACGGGCACCCGTGAGAGCACCGACGTCCCGAAATTGCCCTGCGCCATCTCGCTGAGCCACGTCAGGTACTGAACCGGAAGGGACCGGTCCAGCCCAAGGTCCGCCCGGATGTTGGCCAGGGCCTCCGGGGTGGCGTTCTCGCCGGCGAGCACCTGGGCGGGGTCGCCGGGACTGAGGCGCAGGAGCAGGAAGACGATGGTGGCGACCACAAGCAGGACGGGCAGGACCGTGGCGACGCGCAAGGCGATCAGGCGCGCCATCATGCCTTGTCCACCCCCCACATGACCATGACCGGCGACGGCACGTAGCCACTCACGTTGGAGCGGAACCCTTCGTAATCGTAGTAGGTGCCGAGCGGAATGTAGAAGACCAGGTCGTAGGCCCGCTTCTGGATTTCAGCTGCGATGGCCTTCTGGCGGGCGGGATCGGTGGCCCGTTCATACTGGCTCTTGAGTTCGACCGTCTCCGGGTCATCCACGAAGCCGGTATAGCCCGCCTTGCCCCGCGCATCGAAATTGGGGTTGCCGAGCGGCGAGAGCAGGTCCAGCCGGTCGAACACCGCATGCGCGATGTTCCAGCCCCCTTCCGAGACCGGAACCGGCTTGGCACGGCGGGCGAGAAAGGCACTCCATTCCATGGTCTGGATCTCGCTGGCCATGCCGATCTGCTGCAGCAATTGCTGGGTCAGCGGCGCCAGGGGCGCGAAGGAGGCGATGTCGCCGGGGGTGATGATGACCACCTTCTCGCCCTTGTAGCCCGCCTCCTTCAGGAGCGCGCGAGCCTTGGCGATGTCGGGCTTGCCCGTGTCGCGGAAGCCGGCATCGGTCTCCAGCGGCGTGCCGCAGCCGAACAAGGCCGGGCACAGCTGGTAGGACTTGGGGTCGCCGATGGAGGCGTCCATATAGTCCTGCTGGGTCACCACCGCCTGCACCGCCTGGCGCGCCTTCACATTGTCGAAGGGCGGCTGGGCCCAGTTGAAGCGGATGGTGGAGGCCATGGGGCCGAACCGGCGACGCATGACCACGTCGCGATTGCCCTCGAGCAGCGAACGCTGGTCGGCGTTGAGATTTTCCAGAAGGTCGATCTCGCCCTTGGCCAGCGCATTGATGGCGGTCTGCTTGCTGGGAAACCAGATGGCCTCCACCCGCTCCACCTTCACCACCTTGCCCCCGGCCAACCCATCGGGCGGCTCGGCGCGCGGCACGTAGCCGGAAAAGCGCTCATAGGCCCAGCTGACGCCGGGGCGGAAATCGGAGGCGATGAAGCGGAAGGGGCCTGAGCCGATCACCTCTTCCAGCGGCTTGTCCGGCGGCAGCTCGGCAATCCGGCGCGGCATCACGAAGAGCGGGATGGAGCTTGGCCGGGCGAGCGCTTCAAGGGTGGGCCCGAACGGGGTCTTCAGCGTCATGCGGAAGGTCTTGTCGTCCACCGCCTGGAGTTCGGCCATGGCGGCGGCGAGGCGCAGGCCCACCACGTCCTTCTTGGCCCAGCGGGTGATGGAGGCCACGCAATCCTGCGCCGTCACCGGCTGGTTGTCGTGGAACAGCAGGCCGTCGCGCAGGGTAAAGGTATAAGTGAGCTGGTCCGCGCTCACCTGCCAGTCCTTCACCATCTGCGGCTGCGGCCGATAGGCGGCGTCGACGGAGAAGAGGGTGTCGTAGACCATATAGCCGTGATTGCGCGTGATGTAGGCGCTGGTCGTCACAGGATCCAGCACGCGCAGGGCGGCATGAGGCGCAATGCGAAGGGTCTTGCGCCCCTGCGCCCAAGAGGTGCGGGTGGTCGCTAGCAATGTAGCAGCGGACCACATCAAGGCTTCGCGTCGGTTGATCTGCATCGTGCTTCCCCTGTGCTGGCCGCTGGCCTTTTTGTTGTCAGTAAACCCGCCCCCGGCGCGGATCGGGCCAGAAGGACGTCCCCGCCCGTGCACTGCCGCCTCCGAGCCCCATGGGCACGCCATCGGCCCGCCAGCAGGCGGCGCCGGTCATCTTCCCGTCCTCGGCGAAGGTGATGGCGCACATGCCGCCCGCCACATGATCGACGTTGGCCACCTTGTGGCCCATGCCTGCGAGGGCCTCGCGGATGACGGCGGGCACGTGCGTCTCGATCTCCGCCTCCTGGCCCCAGGTGAAGACGCGGGGGGCTTCCACCGCCGACTGCACGTCCATGCCGTGGTCGATCAGGTTGAGCACCCCCTGCATGGCGGAGGCCGGAATGCGGTGGGCGCCGGGCAGGCCGAGCGCGAACACCGGCCGGCCGGCCTTCTTGCCGATCAAGGCGGTGATGCCGCTGGTGATGCGCTTGCCCGGCTCCAGGGACAAGGCGTTCCCCGGATGCGGATCGAACAGGTACATGTAGTTGTTCGGGATGATGCCGGTGCCGGGAATGATGATGCGGGCACCGAACAGGCTGTTGATGGTCTGGGTGGACGTGACGATGTTGCCGTCCCCGTCCGCCACCGTCACATGGGTCGTGTTCGCGGATTCGTTGGAGCGGATGCGGGCCTCGAACGTGCCGGCCTTCGTCAGGTCGATCTCGGCGCGACGGGCATCGCCATAGGCCTTGGAGATCAGCTTCTCCACCGGAACGTCCACGAAGGCAGGGTCGGCGGTCACCGCGCGCCGGTCGGCCGCGGCGATCTTCAGCGCCTCCAGGACGAGGTGCAGGGTGTCCTTCGTGCCGAAGCCCATCGCCCCGATGTCATAGGCTTCCAGGATGTTGAGAATCTGAAGCGTGTGCACCCCGCCCGCGCAGGGGGGCGGCGGACCGACAATCTCATATCCGCGATAGGTGCCGCGGACGGGCTCGCGCGCCACCGTGCGGTAGGTGGCCAGATCCTCCAGCCGCACGAAGGACCCGACGCTTTCCAGGTAATCGGCGATGTGGCGGCCGAGGGCACCGCCATAGAGCACGCCGGGCCCCTCCTGCGCGATCAGCCGCAAGGTCCGGGCATAGTCCGCCTGAACCAGCAGGTCGCCAGCGCCGAGGGGACGGCCCTCGGGCAGGAAGACAGAGGCGATGGCGGGATCGAGGGCGAGATCGGGTGCGATCTCAGAGATGCAGGTGGCCAGATAGGCGGAGAGCCGGAAGCCTCGCTCCGCATGGCGGATGGCCGGCTCCATGAGATCGGCGAGCGGCAGGCGGCCGAATTCGGCCGCCGCCTCGCACCACGCCTTCAGCGTCCCCGGAACCGCCACCGCCTTCGGCCCCACCCGGTTGGCGCGGCCCCGGGTCTCCATATAGTCCGGCCAGGTGTCGGAGATGGGGGTGAAGCTGTCCGGCCGGGCGGCAGCGGGCGCGGTGGACAGGCCGTCGAGCACCACTTCCCGGCCATCGGCCAGGCGGATGAGCGCGACGCCTCCGCCGAAAATGCCGACCATCATCGGCTCGACCACGGTGAGGGTGAACAAGGCCGCGATCGCAGCGTCCACCGCGTTTCCGCCCGCGGCCATCACCTCCATCGCGGCCGCCGAGGCCAAGGGGTGGTTGGTCACCGCCATGCCGCGGCTTGCGGTGACGGCTGTCTTCTCACACACGAAGGGTGTGCCTGCGCGGCTGCGCCAATCCATTCTGAGCCCGCCTGATCCCGCCATCGTCGCGCGGCCTAGCCTTCGCGGTTCGACGGCAACCTCTGGTGTGGCGCGCTTTGGGGATCCGATCCGCAGAACCGGTCACGCTGCGCGCTTGTTGATGGGGGGATTATCGGCGCAGTTTCAGCCATCAGTCCAATATGCGGTTTTCGCATTCTTGATAATTACGAGTTCTTAGAACCAAGCGTCCGCAGCGGCGGCTCGGCGCCGGTGAAGGCGGAGCGGCGGGCATGCGCCGCGAAGGCCCGCGCCACCGGCGAGGGCTCATTCCGACGAAAGGCCACGGAGAGTTCCGCCAGGACCTTGGCGTCGGCAATGGGGCGATAGCGCAGGCCCGGCACCTGGATGCACCGCACCGATTGCGGCACCAGCGCCACGCCGAGCCCCACCGCCACCATGCTGGCGATGGTGACGAAATCGCGCCCTTGGGGACCGAGGCGCGGAAAGAAGCCCGCCATGCGGCAGGCGGAGGTGGTGTGCTTGAGGAAGCTCACCTCGGGCGGATGGTGCGGCGTGATGAAGATGTCCTCGTTGAGGGTCCCAAGCGGCACCTGCTCACGCACGCTCTGCGGATGGGTCTCCGGCAGCGCCAGGATGATGTCCTCGAACAGGATCGGGATGGTGCCGATTCCCAGCGGCAGAGGCACCGGCGGGCGGATGAAGCCGATGTCCAGGCGGCCCTGATCGAGCTGGTCCAGTTGCTGCTGCATCTCCATTTCGGAGATCTGCAGCTCCACCTCCGGATAGGCGGCGCGGAACTGTCCGACCATGGTCGTCAAGACGCCCGTATAGGCCGCAGACCCCACATAGCCGATGGCGATCCGCCCGATCTCGCCGCGCCCGGCCCGCCGCGCCACCAGGAGCGCGCTCTCCGCCAACGCCAGCGTCTTGCGGGCTTCCTGGAGAAACAGCTCGCCTGCCAGCGTCAGGCGCACGGACCTGCGGGTGCGATCGAACAAGGCCGTGCCGACAATCTCCTCCAGCTTCTTGATCTGCTGGCTGAGGCCGGGCTGGGCGATGCGCAGCCGCTCGGCCGCGCGTCCATAATTGAGCTCCTCTGCAGTTGCGAGGAAGTAGCGCAGATGGCGCAGCTCGACCTGTTCCGCGCCGTCACGGCTGCCCGCTGACATCTGGCTTGATAATCCCGGCTTCTTAAAACCCCGATATCTGCATATTGGACTGATCCGACCCCAGGAGACAATATCCCGCCACAGCCTTCTCGACCGCCGCGGCACGCTGGCCGCGACCTTGCCGAGTCATCGATGCACCGTGATCTCTCCCGCCTCTCCGGCGCCTCCCATGCCTCTCATTGGGGCAGCTTCTTCGCGCAATGGGATGGAGCCCGGCTGACGGTGACGCCGCATCCCGACGACCCCGCCCCCTCCCCCCTCCTCGGCAACTTCACCGACGCGCTGCGCCACCGGGCGCGCATCCTGCGCCCCATGGTGCGCCGGGGCTGGCTCGACCACGGGCCTGGACCACGCCACCGGGATTTCCAGGACGACCTGGTGCCGGTCTCGTGGGACGAGGCCCTGGACCTGGCGGCGGCGGAGCTCGCCCGCGTGCGCGACACGTTCGGCCCGCAGGCCATTTATGGCGGGTCCTACGGCTGGTCCAGCGCCGGCCGCTTCCACCACGCCCAGAGCCAGATCCACCGCTTCCACAATCTGACATGCGGCGGCTATGTGCGCTCGGTCAACAGCTATAGCGCGGGCGCCTCGGCCGTCATCCTGCCCCATGTGATGGGGCCGTTCGAGCCGCTGTCCCGGCACAATGTCACCTGGGAGCAGATCTGCGCCCACACCGACATGGTGCTCGCCTTCGGCGGCATGCCGCTCAAGAATGCCATGATCGCGGCCGGAGGCATCACCCGCCACGTGGAAGCGGACGCCATGGCGCGGGCGGCGGCGCGGGGAACGGAATTCTGGTCGGTCAGCCCGCTGCGGGACGACATGCCCGAGGCGGCCGAGGCCCGCTGGCTGCCGATCCGCCCCGGCACCGACGTGGCCATGATGCTGGGCCTTGCCCATACGCTGCTAGACGAGGGACTGTGTGACAGCGCCTTCCTGGAGCGCTATTGCGTCGGCTTTGATCGCTTTGCAGCGTATCTCCTGGGCGGCAGGGAGGGACCGGCGCGCAGCGCGGACTGGGCGGCGGAGATCACCGGCATCGGTGCGGACGCCATCCGCATGCTGGCCCGCCGGCTGGTGGAGGGGCGCAGCCTGATCACCATCGCCCACTCCCTCCAGCGCGCCCAGTTTGGCGAACAGCCGGTGTGGATGGCGGTCGCATTGGCCGCCATGGTCGGGCAGATCGGCCTGCCGGGCGGCGGCTTCAACTATGCGCTTGGCGCCATGGGACATACGGGACGCCGCGTGAATGCCGTGCCGCCCCCCACCTTGCCTCAGGGCCGGAACGGCGTTTCCGCCTTCATTCCGGTGGCGCGCATCGCCGACATGCTGCTCGATCCGGGCGGGACCTTCGCCTTCAATGGCGGCACCCACACCTATCCCCATGTGCGCCTGATCCATTGGGCCGGCGGCAATCCCTTCCATCATCACCAGGACCTGAACCGCCTGCGCCGCGCCTTCTGTGCGGCCGACACCATCCTCGTCCAGGAAAGCGCCTGGACGCCCATGGCGCGCTTTGCGGACATCGTGCTGCCGGCCACCATGACGCTGGAGCGGGAGGACATCGCAGCGGCGGCGACCGATCCGCGCCTCATCGCCATGCGCCAGCTGGCGCCGCCGGTGGGCGAAGCGCGCGATGACTATGCCATCTTCAGCGCTTTGGCCGCCCGCCTCGGGGCGGAGGAGGCTTTCACCGAAGGCCGCAGCGCGCGCCAGTGGCTGGCTCATCTCTTTGAGCAGACCCGTCAGGCCCTCGCCGACAAGGGGCATCCCGCCCCCGATTTCGAGGCTTTCTGGGAGGCGGGCGAGATCCCCCTGCCCTCGGCGCCCGACGATGGCGGCCCCTTGCGCGCCTTTCGCGCCGACCCGGATGCGAGCCCCCTGCCGACGCCCAGCGGACGCATCGAAATCTACTCGCAGGTCATTGCCGGCTTTGGCTATGCGGACTGTCCCGGCCACCCCACCTGGCTGCCCTCCACCGAGCCGCCCACGGCCGCCGCGCCGCTGACCCTTGTGGCCAACCAGCCGGCGACGCGGCTGCACAGCCAGCTGGACTTCGCCGCCTACAGCCAATCGGCCAAGCGGGAGGGGCGCGAGGTGGTGCGCATCCACCCTCACGATGCCGCCGAGCGCGGGATCGCGGATGGCGACCTTGTGCGGCTTTTCAACACGCGCGGCGCCTGTCTCGCCAGCGCGCAGCTGAGCGCCGACCTCATGCCCGGCGTGCTCCATCTGCCCACAGGCGCCTGGTACGACCCGCAGGATGGGGCGGCGGACGGGGCGCTGTGCGTTCACGGCAACCCCAATGTGCTGACCCGTGACGTGGGAACCTCGCAGCTGGCGCAGGCCTGTTGCGGCCAGATCACCCTGGTGGAGATCGCGCGCCACGAGGCCCCGGCGCGGCCCGTGCAAGCGCACGAACCTCCTCTGCTTGCGGAGGCCGGGCGATGAGCACCGCCAAGGCGCCCGCCCCTCGTCCCCTGGACGGGCTGCGCATCCTCGACCTGACCAGCGTGGTGATGGGGCCTTATGCCTCGTCCATTCTGGCCGACATGGGCGCCGACGTGATCAAGGTGGAAAGCCCCGAGGGCGACATCCTGCGGCAAGTGGGGCCAAGCCGGAGCGGCGCGGCGGGGGGCATGTTCCTCCACGCCAATCGGGGCAAGCGCGGCATCGTCCTCGACCTGAAATCGAAGGAGGGGCGCGCCGCTGCGCTCAAGCTCGTCGAAACGGTGGACGTGTTTTTCTACAATCTGCGCCCGAGCGCAATGGAACGCCTCGGCCTCACCTATGAGGCCGTGGCGGAGCGAAATCCTGCCATCATCTATGTCGGTGCGTTCGGCTTCGGCCGGGACGGCCGCTATGCGGACCAGCCGGCCTATGACGACCTCATCCAGGGGCTGGCGGCGATCCCCGCCTTGCTGGCGCAGGCGGGCGACGGGACCCCGCGCTATGTGCCCGTGAACATCGCCGACCGCATTGTCGGGCTCCACGCGGCGATCGCGATCCTGGGCGCCGTGCATTTCCGCTCCCGCACCGGGCTCGGCCAGAGCATTGACGTGCCCATGTTCGAAACCATGGCCAGCATGGTCCTCGCCGACCATATGGCCGGCCTGAGCTATGACCCGCCCCTTGATGCGGGCGGATATCGCCGCCTGCTCACGCCCGAGCGGCGCCCTTACCGCACCGCCGACGGCCACCTTTGCGTGGTCATCTATACCGACCAGCACTGGCAGCGCTTCCTGAAGATTGCGGGGCGCGACGACCTGGTGGGCGATCCCCGCTTTGCCACCCATGCCACGCGCCTCTTCCACATCGAAGAGATCACGCGGGAGGTGGCCGCCATCCTGGCCACACGCGAAACGGCGGCTTGGCAGGAGGTGCTCGGCAAGGCCGACATCCCCAATGCGGTCATGCACACCATCGAGACCCTCGTGGAGGATGGCCACCTTCAGGATGTGGGCTTCTTCACGCCCTCCATGCACCCGTCCGAGGGACGGGTCACGGAGATGACGCCCGCATCGCGCTGGAGCATCTCTCAACCCCAGGCCTCACGGCCAGCGCCCGCTTTGGGCGAGCACAATGCCGAGGTCGCAGCGGAAATGGAGCAGGCAAAACCCTGAGATGGAATGGCGCCCGGCTTTCGACGGCCAAGCGGGCCCTTCTGGACATGCCGGGCGCCGCCATCGAGCTCCACCCATACACGCTGCAGGCGTTCAGCCTGATCCTGCACGAACCGGCCACCAACGCAGTCAAGTCCGGCCCCCTGTCCCAGCTCGGCGGCCGGGTGTCGCTTCGGTCGAGCCTGGACGAAAAGGGCTGCCTTCGCATGGGCTGGATAGAAGGCGGCGGCCCGGCGGTGCCGCGGCTAGAGCATGCGCTTATCAGCCCGCGGTGCAGGCTGATCTGATCACGCATTCTCTCTCAATGAGTTAGAGGGCGAACGGCTACGGCGCTCGGCTGTTGCCTTGACGGTCAAGGGAAACCGCGGGACGTCACCGGCGTGGCGGGACCTGCTGCTCCCCAAGGTCTCGCGGGGCTGCCCGACCTCTGCGGAGACAAGACTGGCCAGCCCTTCGGGGCCAATTGAACGCGCGCATGGTCATCGGCTTCGCCGCCCCCGTTCAGGGTGCTGAACCCGCCGTAATGAGAGGAGCCCAATCAAACCCGCTCGAACCTCTGGCGAAACGGCCCCGCACACGGCGGGGCCGTTCCCTGGCCTTTCAGGCAGCCGCCTATTCCGCGGCTTCCGGCAGGGCCGCCGGCTTCACCCAGCGCAGCACCGGGGAACGGGCGGCGCGGGTTTCGTCCAGGCGGCGGCGCGGGGCGTAATGGGGGGCGCCGAGGAAGCGCTCCTTGTCCCCCGCCTTGGCGGCGAAGGCGAGATCGCGCAGGGCCCCGATGAACAGGTCCAAGGTGGCCTTGGACTCGCTCTCGGTGGGCTCGATCAGCATGGCCCCGTGCACCACCAGCGGGAAATAGACCGTCATGGGGTGGTAGCCCTCGTCGATGAGGGCCTTGGCCACGTCCAGCGTGGACAGCCCCGTGCCGGCAAGCCAGGCATCGTCGAACAGGGCCTCATGCATGGCCGGCCGCTCGCCGAAGGGCACGCTCATCACATCCTTCAGGCTGGCGCGGATGTAATTGGCGGAGAGCACCGCATCCTCGGACGCCTGCCGCATGCCGTCGGCCCCGTGGGAGAACATCCAGGCCAGCGCGCGCACAAACATGCCCATCTGGCCGTGGAACGCGCTCATGCGGCCGAGCGCCTGCTCGGCGCCCGCATCGCCTTCCGCCTCCACGAGGCGCAGACCATTCCCGTCCGCCACCAGCGCCGGCACCGGCGCGAAGGGGGCGAGGGCGGGCGACAGCACCACAGGCCCCGCCCCCGGCCCGCCACCGCCATGGGGCGTCGAGAAGGTCTTGTGCAGGTTGATGTGCATGGCGTCGACGCCGAGATCGCCGATGCGCACCTTGCCGAGGATGGCGTTGAAGTTCGCCCCATCCGCATAGAAATAGGCACCCGCTTCGTGCACGGCGGCGGCAATCTCCACCACGTCGGCCTCGAACAGGCCGCAGGTGTTGGGATTGGTGAGCATGAGCGCCGCCACTTGCGGGGTGAGGGCCGCCTTCACGCTCTCCGGGTCCACCGTGCCGTCCGGACGGGCGGGGATGGACTTCACCTCATAGCCGATGAGGGCGGCGGTGGCCGGATTGGTGCCGTGGGCGCTCTCGGGCACCAGCACGATATGGCGGTCCTGGCCATTGGCCGCATGGGCGGCCTTGATGGCCATCATGCCGCACAATTCGCCATGCGCACCCGCCTTCGGGGTGAAGGCGAGGCCGCTCATGCCGGTGAGCGCCAGCAGCCAGCGGCTGAGTTCCGAGATGACGCCCAGCGCCCCCTGCACCGTGGACTGGGGCTGGAGGGGGTGCACATCGGCAAAGCCGGGCAGGCGCGCCATGCGCTCGTTCAGGCGCGGATTGTGCTTCATGGTGCACGATCCCAGCGGGAACAGGCCGCTGTCGATGCCGTAATTCATGCGCGACAGGCGCACATAATGGCGCATGGCCTCCGGCTCGGAGAGGCCGGGCAGGCCGAGGGGGGCGGTGCGCTCCAGCCCGCCGAGGCGGGGCGTGAAGGCGGCGGGCTCGTCGAGATCGACGCCGGTCACCTCGGCGCGGCCGACCTCGAACAGGAGGCCCTCTTCCAGATCCAGCGCCCGGTTGCCGGTGAAGGTCGTGGGGCCAGCGGCGGGGCTCGCGGCTTGGGTGATCTGTGCGGGCGTGGTGGCGCCGCGTCCTTCGCGATTCATGAGCGCACCTCGAACAGTCGGGCGGCAGCCGCCATGGGCGCCGCAATCCCCTCTCCCGCGAAGCGGGGGAGGGTGAGGGAGGGGGACACGCGGGAGAGGGAGCGCGTCGGGCAAATGGAGATGGCGGCGCTCATGCCAGCACCTCGTTCAGCGCGGCCGCATAGGCGGCGCGGTCCTCGTCCGTGGTCACCTCGGTGGCGGCCACCAGGATCAGATCATCGAGCCCCGCTTTGGGCGCGAGGCGGGAATAGGGCACGCCGCCGAGGATGCCCTTTGCTGCCAGCTTTTCCACCACCTCGGCCGCATTGCCGGCGACGCGGATGGTGAATTCATTGAAGAAGGAGGCGTTCACCACAGCCACCTTGTCGAGCGCGGCGAGCTTGTCGGCCAGATCGCAGGCGGCGGCATGGTTGATGCGGGCGAGCCGCGTCAGGCCCGCCTCGCCCAAGAGCGAGAGATGGATGGTAAAGGCCAGCGCGCACAGGCCGGAATTGGTGCAGATGTTGGAGGTGGCCTTCTCGCGGCGGATGTGCTGCTCGCGGGTGGAAAGCGTCAGCACGACGCCGCGCCGGCCTTCCGCATCCACGGTCTCGCCGGCGAGGCGACCGGGCATCTGGCGCACGAACTTGGCGCGGGTGGCGAACAGACCCACATAGGGCCCGCCGAAATTCAAGGCATTGCCGATGGACTGGCCCTCGCCCACCACGATGTCCGCGCCCTGGGCGCCCGGAGGCTCCACCAGGCCCAGCGACACCGCCTCGGTGAACACCGCCACCAGGAGCGCGCCGGCCGCATGGGCCTTCTCGGCGATGGGTTTCAAATCCACCAGATTGCCGAACACGTCGGGGCTCTGCACGACCACGCAGGAGACGGTCTGGTCAATGGCCGAGAGGATGTCCTCGCCACCGGCCGGAACGGGGGCCAGGCTCTCCACCGGCAGGTCCGCATAGCGGCTCACCGTGGCGATGGTCTCGCGATAGTGGGGATGGAGGTTGCCCGCCAGAACCGCCTTGCCACGCTTGGTGAGGCGATGGGCCATGAGCACCGCCTCGGCGGCGGCGGTGGAGCCGTCATACATGGAGGCGTTGGCCACCTCCATGCCGGTCAGTTCCGCCACCTGGGTCTGGAACTCGAACAGATATTGCAGCGTGCCCTGCGCGATCTCGGGCTGGTAGGGCGTGTAGGAGGTCAAAAACTCCGAGCGCTGGATCAGGTGATCCACCGTCGCCGGCACATGATGGCGATAGGCGCCCGCGCCCACGAAGAAGGGCACGGAGCCCGCCGGCACGTTGCGGGCGGCGAGGCGCGAGAGCGCGCGCTCCACCTCCATCTCGCCCCGGCGCAGCGGCAGGTCAGGCAGCGCGGTCTGGCGCTTGTCGGCGGGGATGTCGGCGAACAATTCGTCCACGGCGGAGACGCCGATGCGCGCCAGCATGTCGGCGCGATCCTCTGGCGTCAGGGGCAAGTATCTCATGGATGGCTTCCTGGCACCCGCCTCAGGCGGGCGGCAACACGGGGGAAATGACGATGTCCGCGCGCAGGGAATGCCCCACATAGCATTCCTCATGGGCGCGGTGATGAAGGGCGGCGATGTCCTCGGCCGAGGGGAGCTTCTCGCCGGAGAAGCGGGCATCGGGGTTCAGCGTGATGCGCGCCACATAGAGCTTGCCGGAGGCGTTCGGGCCCATCTCGCCCACGGCGGCGTCGGAATAGCTGTCCACCACGAAGCCGCCCTTGCGGGCGAAATCCAGGAAGAACAGCATGTGGCAGCTGGCCAGCGCCCCCACCAGCGCCTCTTCCGGATCGATGGCGTCCTCCCGCGAGAGCGGGGGGCGCACCACCAAAGGCGAGGAGGAACCGGGGAAGGACAGTCCGTCAAAGGCCCACACATGGCCCCGGCTGTAGCGGCCGTCGGAGAAGACAGCCTCGCCCCGGCTCCAGGAGATGGTGGCGTGATAGGCATGGGCCATGGGGAACCCCTTGGGTTTGGCGGGACCGCGAGACCGGCGGTCAGGCGATGGTTTCGAGGAAGGCCTTGTAGTCCGCCTCGGTCATGAGGCCGTCGAACTCAGCGGGGTCGGCGAGCTTCAGCTTCACGAACCAGCCCTTGCCTTCCGCGTCCTCATTGACGGTGGCCGGGGCGGCTTCCAGGTCGCCATTGACCTCCACCACCTCGCCGGAGAGCGGCGCATAGACTTCGCTGGCCGCCTTCACGCTCTCGACCACGGCGGCTTCCTTGCCCTGTTCCACGGCCTTGCCGATCTCGGGCAGTTCCACATAGACCACGTCGCCCAGCTGGCTCTGGGCATAATCGGTGATGCCGATCACGGCCACATCGCCCTCCAGGCGGACATATTCGTGATCCTTGGTGTAGCGGGTCTCGGTCATCGGTCAGTTCCCCCGGGAAACGGTTGCGCGGGCATAGCGGTTCGGCACGAACGGCAGTGTGACGACGGTGGCGGGCAAAGCTTTGCCGCGCACCAGGATTTCAAGGGCGGTGCCGGGCGCGGCGAGCGCGGGCGGCACATAGCCCATGGCGATGGGTGCATTGAGCGTGGGGGCAAAGCCGCCCGAGGTGATCTTGCCGACCACTGCGCCGTCCTTGGCGATCTCGGCGCCCTCGCGGGCGGGGGCGCGGCCTTCGAGCTTGAGGCCCACGCGCACCCGCGCAGGTCCCTCCTTCAACTCGCGCTGAATGCGCTCTGCGCCGGGAAAGCCGCCCTCCTCCCGCCGCCGCTTCTGCATGGACCAGACGAGCGCGCCTTCCACCGGGGAGGTGGTGGGGTCGATGTCGTGGCCGTAAAGGCAGAGCCCGGCTTCCAGGCGCAGGGAATCGCGGGCGCCGAGGCCGATGGGCTTGACCTCCGGCTCGGCGAGCAGCGCGTCCCACACCTTCACCGCCTCGGCGGCGGGGATGGAGATTTCATAGCCGTCTTCGCCCGTATAGCCGGAGCGGGAGATGTGGGCATAGGCGCCGGCCACCGTGGTGGGGCTGGCGCTCATGAAGGTCAGGGCCGCCGCCTCCGGGCTGAGGCGGGCGAGCACCTGCGCCGCTTTCGGTCCCTGGAGCGCCAGGAGCGCGCGGTCCTCCTGGGGGTGGAGGACGACGCCTTCCGGCAGATGCGCGGCGATATGGGCATAATCGGCACCCTTGGTGGCGGCGTTCACCACCAGGATGAGCTTGCCGTCCATCTCGGGATCCAGGGGGCGGGTGACCATCAGGTCGTCGAGGATGCCGCCATCCTCTCCCAGAAGCTGGGAATAGCGCTGCTGGCCGTGCTTCAGATGGACGAAATCCGCCGGGCACAGGGCTTCCAGCGCCCGGGCGGTGGTCTCGTGGTCCGGCCCCACCAGGAGGGCCTGGCCCATATGGGAGACATCGAACAGGCCGGCTTCCGCGCGCGTCCAGGCATGCTCGGCCAGGATGCCCTGCGGATATTGCACCGGCATCTCATAGCCGGCGAACGGCACGAGGCGGGCGCCGAGGGCGGCATGGGCCGCGTGAAGGGGGGTATAGAGAAGGGGGGCGTCGTCGGCAGCCTGGGCCATTCCGGGATCCTGGGGGTCGCGCCAAAACAAACGGGCCTTTCGGCCCGCGCGGCGCCCCCTCTGTCACCGGAACCTGAGAGATTTCACCGCGCCCGGTGGAACGGGCACGGATTACTCCTTCGGTGAGACGCAGGTGTGACCCCCGTCTGCTTTCCAGAGGCTCGTCCCCCTGCGGCCCTTTTGCCTGAGCGGTTCCGGGGCGGTTGCGCCTTCGGCGCCGGCGCTGGATCCGCATCTGTGCGGAAACGGCCGGTCTCTCCCGCAGGGATCGTCCGATTGCCGACAGAATCCTCCGCCGACGGTGCGCAGCATAGAGCAACGCCGCGCCGCGTCAACGCGGCGCACAAAACGAAGGCGCCGCCCGAGGGGGCGGCGCCTTGCTTGCGTTCTGGAAAGGCCGGCTCACTGTCCCGGTGCGGGAGCGAAGGTGCCGGGGGGCGGACCGAAGGTGGCGCCGCCCGAACTGTTCGAGAAGCCGCCCGTGCTTGAGGACGAGCTGGTGCTCGGCGGCGGGGCGAAGCCGCCGCTGGTGGAGCTGGAGGCGGCCGGCGCCGGCGCCGCCGC
>NZ_JARBFX010000008.1 GCF_028863665.1 Aquabacter sediminis | reverse complement strand
CTGTCGTGGCCGGAGAGCGAGGCGGGATGCTGTCGCCCCAGCGCGCCGGGGGGCTGGAAGGCGCCGCATCCGTCCAGCACGCGGCCGCCGCGCCGCAGGCGCCGGGCCTTGCCGCCCGCGCCGGCCGGGCGGTGCTCGACTTCTTCCGCCAGCTGGCGGTGGCCTTCGTCATGTTCTTCGTGAACCTGTTCCTGGGCCTGTGCCGGCGCGTCGCCGGGCTCATCTACGGCACGGGCATGGGGATGGTGCGCCTCGTGGTGGGCACATTCCGCTTCTCCATCTCCTTCTCCGTGGGCCTCTACCGCGCCTTGCTGGGCCTTGACCGGGTGGATGCGGAGACCGTCACCCGCGCCCGGCTGAAGCTGCTGGTGCTCGCCTTCTCCCTGGTGTTCCTGGCCATTGCCGGCCGCCTGACGCTCATGGGCGCCTTCGCCGATCCCAACGGATCGCGCGGCGGGCGCTATGAGGCGGTGGCCTCGGCGCGGCCCGACATCATTGACCGCAATGGCGACATCATCGCCATCGATGTGAAGTCGCCCTCCTTGTTCGCGGAGCCGCGCCGCCTCATCGATCCCGACGAGGCGCTGGAAGGCCTGCTGAAGGTGCTACCCGACCTCGACGTGGCTGAGGCCCGCGCCCGGCTGAATTCCGGCAAGGGCTTCGCCTGGCTGAAGCGCGAGATCACGCCGGCCCAGCAGCGCGCCATCTTCCGCCTTGGCCTGCCGGGCATCGGCTTCGTGAAGGAAAACCGGCGCATCTATCCGGACGGCCCGACCCTCTCCCACGTCATCGGCAATGTGAACGTGGACAATCAGGGCATTGCCGGCATCGAGAAATATGTCGACGGCCGGGGGCTTGCCGAGCTGCATCTCGCGGGCCTCGCCACCGACCGGCAGCAGGAGCCGGTGCAGCTCTCCGTCGATATGCGCGTCCAGCATGCGGTGCGCGACGAGCTGTCCCGCGCCCGCGAGAAGTTCAAGGCCAAGGCGGCCATGGGCTTGGTCACCGACGTGAATACGGGCGAGATCGTCTCCATGGTCTCGCTGCCGGACTTCGATCCCAATGTGGGCGGCAACCCCAAGGACGACGCCTTCCTCAACCGCCTGACCACGGGCGTGTTCGAGATGGGCTCCACCTTCAAGTCGCTGTCCTTCGCCATGGCGCTGGATTCCGGCAAGATCACCCTGAACTCGTCCTTCGACGCGCGTGGCGCGCTGTCCTTCGGCCGCTTCGCCATCCATGACTTCCACGCGGAAAATCGTGTGCTGTCGGTGCCCGAGATCTTCATCTTTTCCTCGAACGTGGGCACCGCCAAGATGGTGCTGTCGCTGGGCGTGGAGGCGCACAAGGCGTTCCTGCGCAAGATGGGGCAGATGGACCGGTTGCGCACGGAGCTCCCCGAGAGCGCCGAACCCATCGTGCCCAAGCGCTGGGGCGAGCTGAACTCGGCCACCATCGCCTTCGGCCACGGCATCGCGGTCGCGCCGCTTCAGGCGGTCATGGCGGTCAATTCCATGGTGAATGGCGGCCTCCTGATCCCGCCGACCTTCATGAAGCGCACGCCCGAGGAGGCGCAAAAGCTTGCCACCCGCGTGCTGAAGCCGGAAACCTCCGACAAGATGCGCTTTCTCCTGCGGCTGAACGTGGAGAAAGGCTCTGGCAAGAAGGCGGACGTGCCCGGCTACCTGGTGGGGGCAAAGACCGGCACCGCCGAGAAGGTGGTCAATGGCCGCTACTCCAAGACCAAGCTCCTGACCTCCTTCACCGCCGTCTTCCCCATGGATCATCCGCAATATCTGGTGCTGGTGATGCTGGATGAGCCCCAGCCGACGCCCGACACCCATGGCTATGCCACCTCCGGCTGGAACGCGGCGCCCACCGCCGGCAAGATCGTGGAGCGCATCGCCCCCATGCTGAACGTGATGCCGCGCCAGAACCTGCCGACGGCCGACCAGATGCTGAAGACCGCGCAGGGCACCCAGAAGGTGGCCGAGCGCCAGTGAGCGCGGCCGGCGATCGGTGCCGGCCGGCGCGGGATGTGGGGCAGGCCCGCCCCGCCTGATGGAGACGATGCGCAGACCATGAGCTCGAAGCCCCTCGGCGATCTCCTGGCCGGACATGCCCGCCTGATGGCGGGGCCGCAGGGGCTTGCCGTGTCCGGCCTCACCGCCGACAGCCGCAAGGTCACCCCCGGCGCCCTGTTCGTGGCGGTGCCCGGCACCCATGCGGACGGCGCCCGCTTCATCGCCGATGCGGTAAAGAAGGGCGCGGTCGCCGTGCTGATGGAGCCGGTTGCTCCACCTCCCGCTTTGCCCGAGGGCGTGGCCCTGGCCTTCTCGCTGGACGTGCGCCTCTCCCTGGCACGGGCCGCCGCCCGCTTCCATGCCCGCCAGCCCAAGGTGATCGCGGCCGTGACCGGCACAGCCGGCAAGACCTCGGTCGCCTATTTCCTGCGTCACATCTGGGCCAGCCTCGGCCACCAGGCGGCTTATCTGGGCACGCTCGGCCTCGTCACCGCCCGCGAGACCACCTATGGCGGGCTCACCTCGCCCGATCCCGTGGGCCTGCACGAGATGCTGGACCGCCTCGCAGGCGAGGGCGTGACCCACATGGCGCTGGAGGCCTCCTCCCACGGGCTCGACCAGCGGCGCATGGATGGGGTGCGCCTTGCGGCCGGCGGCTTCACCAATCTGGGCCGCGATCATCTCGACTACCATCCCACCGTGGAGGCCTATTACCGGGCCAAGCTTCGCCTCTTCACCGAGCTTTTGCCGGAGGGCGCCCCCGCCGTGGCGCTGACCGAGGCGCCCTATGGGGCGACGACGCTCGCCTTTGCCCGCACCCGCGGCCTTCCGACGCTCGCCATCGGGCCGGGGGGCGACATGGACGTGCGGTCGATCGGGGCGGACGGGCTCGGCCAGCGGATCGAGATTGGCGGGGCGCCGCCCGTTCATCTGCCGCTGATGGGCCGCTTCCAGGCCGACAATGCGCTCCTGGCCGCCGGCCTCGCCGAGGCCTGCGGGGCGGAGCGGGATGCCGTGCTGGCGGCGCTGGCCACCTTGCCCGGCGTGCCCGGCCGACTGGAGCGGGTGGGGGAGGACCCCGACCGGGTGGTGTTCGTGGACTATGCCCACAAGCCCGAGGCACTGGCCGCCGTGCTCGACACGCTGCGCCCCGCCGTGCGCGGGCGACTGGTGGTGGTGTTCGGCTGCGGCGGCGACCGCGACGCGGGCAAGCGCCCCCTCATGGGGCGGATCGCGGTGGAGAAGGCGGACCGGGTCATCGTCACCGACGACAATCCCCGCTCGGAGGTGCCGGCCGCGATTCGCGCCGAGATCCTCGCCGCCGCCCCCGGCGCCCGCGAGATCGGCGACCGCGCCGAAGCGATTTCCGTGGCGGTGGGAGAGCTGCAAAGCGGGGATGTCCTGGTGGTTGCGGGAAAAGGCCACGAAACCGGCCAAATCATGGGCGACCGGACGCTGCCCTTCAGCGATGGCGAGGCTGTTCGCGCTGCGCTGCAGCATTTCTAGGAACCGGCATGCCGGGGCCGGCGCGGTGCGCCCGTCCGGCAGGCCTTCAGGTCATGGCAGCCGAGGGGCGACCCGGGGCGCCAAGGGAGCGTGCGCATGAGCGAACCGCTATATGGGATCGAGGAACTGGCCGGCGCCACCGGCGGCACCGTGCGGGGCGCGCCCGAGCCCGTGCACGGCATTTCCATCGACACGCGCACGCTGGCGCCGGGGGATGCCTTCTTCGCCATTACCGGCGAGAATTCCGACGGCCATGCCTATGTGGACCGCGCCTTCTCCAACGGCGCGGCGGTGGCCGTGGTGGCCCGTGACCGCGCCGACGCCTTCCCGCCCGATGCCAACCTTCTCGTGGTGGACGATGTGCTGGGCGCGCTGGTTGAGACCGGCCGCGCCGCGCGGGCGCGCTCCAAGGCCGGCATCGTCGCGGTGACCGGATCGGTGGGCAAGACCACCTCCAAGGAGGCGCTGCGCCTGGCGCTGGCCGCCAACGGCCTCACCCATGCTTCCGCTGCCTCCTACAACAACCATTGGGGCGTCCCCCTCTCGCTGGCCCGCATGCCGCGTTCGGCGCGCTATGGCGTGTTCGAGATCGGCATGAACCATCCCGGCGAGATCACCCCGCTGGTGCGCCTGGTGCGGCCGCAGGTGGCCATCATCACCACGGTGGAAGCGGTGCACATCGCCCAGTTCTCCGGCATCGAGGAGATCGCCGCCGCCAAGGCCGAGATCTTCGACGGGCTGGAGGCCGGTGGCACAGCCGTTCTCAACATGGACAATTCCCAGTTCCGCCTCCTGACCGACTTCGCCAAGGCCAAGGGCGTGGACAACATCGTCACCTTCGGCGCCGACCCCGCCGCCGATTGCCACCTCATCGACGTGTCCCTCCAGGCCCATTGCTCGGTGGTGGTGGCGGATGTGATGGGCTCGCGGGTGACGCTGAAAGTGGGCATGCCCGGCCGCCACGTGGTGCAGAACGTGCTCGCCGTGCTGGCCGCCGTGAAGCTCCTGGGCGCGGACTTGGCGCTTTCCGCGCTGGCGCTCGCGGCGCTCCGTCCGCCGCCCGGGCGCGGCGTGCCCGTGCAACTGACGGTGCCCGGCGGCACCGCGGTGCTGCTGGATGAGAGCTACAACGCCAATCCCGCCTCCATGCGCGCCGCCATCGACGTGCTCAGCCGCTCCCCCGTGGGGCCGCGGGGCCGGCGCATCGCGGTGCTCGGCGACATGCTGGAGATGGGGGCCGACGGCCCGCGCCATCACCGGGAGCTGGCCGAGCCGCTCAAGGCGGCGGGCATCGACCTCGTCTTCTGCTGTGGGCCGCTGATGCACGAGCTCTGGTATGCCTTGCCCGGCGACCGCCGCGGCGGCTATGCCCCCGCATCGGACACGCTCACCTCCCTGGTGGCCGCCAGCCTGCGGCCGGGCGACACGGTGATGGTGAAGGGGTCGAACGGCAGCCGCATGGGACCGCTGGTGAAGGCGCTCGTCGAGCGCTTCCGTGCTCCCGGCGAAGCCCTGATCGAAGGATAGACCATGCTTCAATGGCTTGCGCAGCTGCACGACATCTTCCCGGGGATGAACGTCTTCCGCTACATCACCTTCCGGACCGGCGGGGCGATCGTCACGGCGCTGCTGTTCGTGTTCCTGTTCGGGCCGGGCATCATTTCGGTGCTGCGGGTGAAGCAGGGCAAGGGCCAGCCCATCCGCGCGGACGGCCCCCAGTCCCACCTGCTCAAGAAAGGCACGCCCACCATGGGCGGGCTGATGATCCTGTCCGGCCTGCTGGTGGCGGTGCTGCTGTGGGCGAACCTGTCCAACATCTATGTCTGGACGGTGCTGGGCGTGACGGTGGGCTTCGGCCTCATCGGCTTCTATGACGACTATCTCAAGGTCACCAAGCAGACCCATGCGGGCTTCTCCGGCAAGGCGCGCCTTGCCGCCGAGGCGGTGATTGCGGGGCTCGCGGTGGTCATCATGGTGAGCGTGGGCAAGCCGGGCCTGTCCTCTTCCCTTGCCTTTCCCTTCTTCAAGGACCTCCTGCTCAATCTGGGCTGGTTCTTCGTCCTGTTCGGCGCCTTTGTGATCGTGGCGGCGGGCAATGCGGTGAACCTCACCGACGGGCTCGACGGCCTTGCCATCGTGCCGGTGATGATCGCCGCCGGCTCCTTCGGCATGATCTCCTATCTCGCCGGCAACGTGCTGTTCGCGGACTATCTCCAGATCCATTACGTGGCGGGGGTGGGCGAGCTGGCGGTGATCTGCGGCGCCATGATCGGCGCCGGCCTCGGTTTCCTCTGGTTCAACGCCCCGCCCGCCCAGATCTTCATGGGCGACACGGGCTCGCTGGCGCTGGGCGGCCTCATCGGCACGGTGGCGGTGGCGGTGAAGCACGAGATCGTGCTGGCGGTGATCGGCGGCCTGTTCGTGCTGGAGGCGGTCTCTGTGATCGTGCAGGTGGTCTCCTTCCGCCTCACCGGCAAGCGCGTCTTCAAGATGGCGCCCATCCACCATCATTTCGAGCAGCTGGGCTGGACCGAATCCCAGGTGGTGATCCGCTTCTGGATCATCGCCGTGGTGCTCGCCTTGCTCGGCCTGGCCACGCTCAAGCTGCGCTGAAAACCCCACGGACCGCCGCGCGGGTGCCGGGCGCCCGGCGCCATTGCCTTTCCCGCGCGGCGTGAACTAGCCTTGTCCCGCGCCCCGTATGGGGGGCGAGGGGAGGGGCCATTGACGCATGCCGCGCCAGAACCGCCCGTGGTGCCCGACGCGCTCGCCCTCCAGCGCGAGCGCTCCATGCTTTTGGCGGCACTCAGCGACCTCGTCCTCATCGCCGGCCAGTTCACCACGGCTGTCTTCGCCAATTCGCTGATGATGCTGGCGGAGGCCGTGCGCGCCTTCCTGCTGGTGGTGCTGGAACTGGTGCTGCTGGGGGTGCTCCGGCGCATCCATCGCGGCCGCATGCACGATTTCGACTATGGGGCCGGCAAGGTCGAGCAGTTCGCCAATCTCTCCGTGGCCCTCGGCATGGGCCTTGCGGGCCTGTGGGTGGGCGCGGGGGCGGCCTATCGCTGGTGGCATCCGCCCGAGCAGGTGGAGGCCGGGCTTGTGTTCGCGGTGGCGGTGGGGGCGCTGAATGCCCTGCAGAACGCCTATGTCTTCCGCGCCCTGTGGCGGGCGGGGGGCGACGGGCGCTCCGTGATCATGATGGGGCAGGTGCGCACCCGGCTCGCCAAGCTCATCTCCTCGGCCATCGTGCTGGTGGCGCTCACCGTGAATGCCAGCTTTCCTGGCGGCACCGTGGCGCTGGTGGCGGAGGTGGCGGGATCGGGCTTCGTGGCCCTGGTCATGGTGCAATTGGCGGTGAGCATGGCCCGGCAGTCGCTGCCCTCGCTGCTGGACCGGACGCTGGAGGAAAAGCAGCAGCACCTCATCAACCGCGCCCTGGTGCGCCATTTCGACCGCTACGATGCGCTGGTTTCGGTGCGCTCGCGCCTGTCGGGCAACATGCCTTGCGTGGACGTGGTTCTGGGATTTGCGCCGGAGCGCCGCATGGATGACGTGCAGGGGGTGACGGACCAAGTGGCGGGCGAGGTGCAGGCCCTCATTCCGGGCGCGCAGGTGACGGTGACGCCGGTGCTGAGCCCCGCCGCGCCGGCCTGAACCGGCGGGCGGGGGACGGGTTTCTCACCGGCCTGCCGGTGCCGCACCGGTGATGCGCGGCCAGCGGGCGACCGCCAGATGGGCGAGGGCCATGCCGGCGAACATGGGGACAAGGAAGGCCAGGATCGCCGGGTTCAGAAGCGCCAGCGAGGCGATGGCCGGTCCCGGGCAGATGCCGGCCAGCCCCCAGCCCAGGCCGAACAGCGCCGCGCCGATGACCAGGCGGGGGGTGATGTCCGTGGCCGTGGGCCAGGAGAAGGCACCGGCAAAGACCGGCCGCGACCAGCCCCGCAGCACCTGGAAGCCGAGGAAGGCGACGGTGACCGCCGCCGCCATGGTGACGGCGAGGGAGGGATCGAACTGGCCGGCCATATCCAGGAAGTTCAGCACCTTGGCCGGGTCCAGCATGCCGGAGAGGGCAAGGCCGGCGCCGAACAGGAGGCCGGCGAGAAGGGAACCGAGGCCGATCATGACAAACCTCCCACATGGCGCATCAGGAAGGTGACGAGGATGGCGACCCCCATGAAGACGAGGGTGGCCGTGAGCGAGCGCACGGAAAGGCGGGCCAGGCCGCACACCCCATGGCCCGAGGTGCAGCCCTGGCCCAGCGTGGCGCCGAAGCCCACCAGCAGCCCGGCCGCCGCCAGCAGGCCGAGGCTGGGCGGCAGGTGCTGCGGCACGCCGCCGGCAAGGAGCGCGATCACCGCCGCACCGCCCACCAGGCCGGCCACGAACAGAAGCTGCTCTCCCATGGGGCCACGGGCACCGGGATTGACCAGCCGCCCGGCAATGCCGCTGATGCCGGCGATCTTGCCATTGAGGGCCATCAGCAGCACCACGGAGGCGCCGATGAGCAGCCCGCCCAGCCCCGAGAGGAGCGGCGTGAAGTGTGTTGCAGGAAGGGTCGTCACGTCATTTCACCTTGTCGGCCCCACCGGGGGCGCGAGATTTGGCCGGTCTTGAACCGCGTCGGCGCGGGGCCGGCCATTCAGTGGCTGTCCGCCCGGGTGTTGATCGGGCAGGTGGAGATGCCCAGCAGCCGGTAGGCCGGGCAGAAGCGCATGGAGGCGGTGCCGAGCAGAACCACGCCGATGAGGGGGAGAATATAGGTCCACACGCCGCCCACCAGCAGCGGGGAGGCCAGGAGCAGCAGCCCCAAAACCGCCCGAACCGTCCGATCCAATCCACCCACATTGCTCATGTCCGCCTCCTGTGATCTAATGATTTTAGTATTTCATGAAACTCTAAAATGTCAACAGCCCTGAACCTCCCCGCGCCGCACGCCGGCCCCCTCCCGAAGGAGCTCGTCCGCAACTCCGATGCGGCGGCCGCCCTCCTGTCCTCCATGGCCCATCCCAAGCGCCTGCTGGTCCTGTGCCAGCTGGTGGAAGGAGAGCGCACCGCTGGCGATCTGGCGGCGGACGTGGGCCTGAGCCCCTCCGCCCTGTCGCAGCACCTGGCCAAGATGAAGGCGGCTGGCATCGTCGCCAGCCGGCGCGAAGGCCAGACGCTGCATTACCGCCTTGCCGGGCGGGAGGTGCGGGCGGTGATGGAGACGCTCTACAACCTCTATTGCGCGCCGGACGCCGGAGCGGACTGCTGAGGCGCTGTCGACGTGACGTTGCGGCACGGTACCGGGCCGGGAGCCCATGCGTGGAAATGCCCTGCTGCGCCCTTACGCCGGTGCTTCCCTTCGGCCGCGACCCGTTCTAGTGCTGGGCTGCTTTGCCGGCAGGGGGCTGCCGGTTCCAGTCCGGGTCCGTTCGATGATTCCCGTTGCCAGTTTCAAGGATCGTCCTGTCGCCGTGTTCGGCCTGGGCGGGTCCGGTCTTGTGACCGCGCAGGCCCTGGTGGCGGGCGGCGCGCAGGTGATTGTCTATGACGATGGCGAGGCCGGCCGCGCCAAGGCCAAGGCGGCGGGCCTGAATGTGGTGGATCTCCGGCAGCTGGATTTCACCCAGCTTGCCGCGCTGATCCTCTCCCCCGGCGTGCCGCTCACCCATCCCAAGCCACACTGGAGCGTGGAGCTTGCCCGCGCGGCGGGGGTGGAGGTCATCGGCGACATCGAGCTCTTCTGCCGCGAGCGGCGGGCGCGCGCCCGCCACTCCCCCTTCGTCGCCATCACCGGCACCAATGGCAAGTCCACCACCACGGCGCTGATTTCTCATCTGCTGGCCACCGGCGGGCGGGATGTGCAGATCGGCGGCAATATCGGCACAGCCATCCTCTCTCTGGAGCCGCCCCGCTCCGGCCGGGTGCATGTGGTGGAATGCTCCTCCTACCAGATCGACCTTGCCCCCACCCTCGACCCCTCCGTGGGCGTGCATCTCAACCTTACCCCCGACCATCTGGACCGCCACGGCACGATCGAGGCCTATGCGGCGGTGAAGGAGGGCCTGCTGGAAGGCATCCCCACCGGCGGCACGGCGGTGGTGGGCGTGGATGACGATTTTTCGGCCGCCATGGCTGAACGGGCCGAGCGGGCGGGCACCCATGTGGTGCGGATCTCGGTGCAGCGGCCCCTGGCCGACGGGGTGTGGCGGGACGGCTCCGCCATCGTGCTGAGCGAACAGGGGGTGGAGCGCTTCCGCCTGGACCTTGCCGGCATCTCCTCCCTGCGCGGCGCCCACAATGCCCAGAATGCCGCCGCCGCCTTCGCCGCCGCCCGTGCCATCGGGCTGGCGCCGGAAGTGATCGCCATCGGCATGCGCCGCTTTCCGGGCCTCGCCCACCGCATGGAAGAGGTGGGCCGCAAGGGCCATGTGCTGTTCGTCAATGACAGCAAGGCCACCAATGCGGATGCCGCCGAGCGGGCGCTGACCTCCTTTTCCAATATCTATTGGATTGCCGGCGGCAAGCCCAAGTCCGGCGGCATCGCACCGCTCGTGCCTTTCCTCGGGCCGGTGAAGCGGGCCTATCTCATCGGCGAGGCGGCGGAGGATTTTTCGCGCACCCTGGAGGGACGGGTGCCGCACGAGATCGCCGTCACCCTTGAGGAGGCGGTGGCCCGCGCGGCGCGCGATGCCGAGGCCGAGGGCCTCGACCCGGCGGTGGTCCTGCTCTCCCCCGCCTGCGCCAGCTTCGACCAGTTCCCCAACTTCGAAGTCCGCGGCGACGCCTTCCGCACCCTCGCCCAGGCTTTGCCGGGGGTGAGCGCGCGGGGGTGAGGGCGGCGCCCGCCCCGCGGATGGGTCGCGCAGACGTCCGAAGGCCCACCATTTTCCCTGGGGACGACGCCGTTGGGCTTCCCGGTTGCCGCAAACCGGCCTGCCATTGCCTGCCTCAACAAAACGGGATCCGGTTCTTCGACAAGTATGATCCTCGCGGCCAAGCGCTGACATAACTGTTCATTCGTGGGTCAGGTAAGGTACAATTGCACATGCCTGCGCGCTGACCCGTGGCAGGGGCGAAAGCATGTCCTCGGAAGCCGCGTGGGGGCGGTGAAGCAGAATGATGAACGCCAGTCGCAGCATCGTTTCAGCGGACTACCAACCCTTTGGCCACAACATCTCAGAAGCCTTGAATGAGCGGTGCCCGCGGGCGACGGACGATGAGTCGCAAGGCTATGCCGAGGGAGACATCTGGATCGCGCAGGGGCGTTGCTGGCGCGCGGCGCGCGTGACCTATCCGGCCATCTGGTTGCCTGACCGGGCGACCGGATTGGCGCAGCCATCCCTGCCGTTCGACGTGGCAGCGGGGTGCGTGGCCGCCTTTGGAACGATCAAGCTGCGCGCCGGATATGCAGGGCCGGCCCTGGCCATCGAGCGCGATGATGGCCGGCCCGCGGAAGCCATTGCTTTTCATGGCAAGGAGATCGATGTCGCGGCGGCGGATGCGAACGGGCGCGCGCATAACCGTGTGTCAGCTTGGTTTGATCAGAGCGGCAACGCGTTTCATGCCCTGTCTTCAGGCGACAACCGGCCGGTGTTGCCCCCCATCCCGACCATAGGAATGCGGCGGGGCGTGATGTTTGACAGCGGATTAACGGTGAATGTTAAGCCGCATCTTCAGCCGGCGCAGTTTTTGACTTTGCCGTCCGAATTGTCGGTTTCCTCTCGCAACGTCACCGTGATTGTCTATGCAAAGCTGGCGCACGGATGGCGGCCTTGCCCCTTGGTGGAATTCTCATCCTCGAGGGGAAAAGGTTCGCTGGGCTTCTGTCTTACAAGAAGTGCGTCGGCGGGCGGGCTGGCGCTTTATTCGCCTGGGTCGAAAAGCCTGATCTATTCCGGCTCGCGCCCCTCACTTGAGCCCTCTGCTTATGCGGCGCGGCTCGGGCCGGATTGCGTTTCGTTTCGCCGCTGGGGAGGTGATGCCAGTCCAAAAGGCGAAGCCTTGCCGGACCAGACGTTTGGGGGGGGCTTGATCGCGGGAGCTTTCCATGCCTTCGCGGGCGGACACGACTTGCCAAGGGCGAGCGGCAGTCTAGGTGCGGTCCTGATCTACGATCGAGCCTTGGATCAGGATGAAATAGATGCCGTCTTCGCCAGTCTCTACTACCATTTCGAAGGTACCCCTCAATTGCGGGATAATGTGGTTTTTGATGGAGATAGCATAACGAACGGTGCGTACGGCACTTACTACTTGTCATGGCCGGAACAGTTGCGCCTCCAGGTTGCGCGTAATGCTGCTTTCTTCAACGTCGCGGTCGGAGGCGGTGGTCTGGAGACGCAAATCAATCATATCCCGAAGTGGAAGCATATCTACAATCCCTCATTCTCCATGAATGCATTGATCTTGAACGTGGGGACGAACGATCTGGTCCGCGGAATGCAGGCCACGGACATGCAGGAGAAGATGGAGCGCTACCTTGAGGTGGTGAGGGAGGAGGAGCGTGACTGGAACAAGATAATCGTCGGCACCGTGCTGCCGCGCGGACAATTCAATAATCATCCAGAGACCCTCGGTCGCCAATGGCACCTTTGGAATGACATTGTTAGAGCCAAGGCTAATCTGTGGGGGGTTTCCGTGATCGACTGGACGACCGACCCCACACTCGGGGACCCCTTGGTGGTCAATAATCGGCGCCTCTTCGGTGATCCCACTCATCCCACGGCGGAAGGGCTGGGCTACATGGCGGCAATTTCGCGGGACAAGCTCGGATTTCCGTGATCGGCCGCAAAGGCGCGCGCAACTGCGATGCGGATGAGGCGAGCTTGACCTCGCCCATTTCCAGATCGCGCGCACCGGCCGCCCACGAGTCACCCTCAGCCTCCCGAAGTTGAAGACCTCGCCGCTCTATTTCCCTTGCGCCACCCGCTGGTAGGTGTTGCCGAGGTCGTCCTGGACCACCACGGCGACGCCGTCGGCGCCCAGGGCCAGGTCTGCTGTGAGCACCACGGTGGCGTAGGTCCAGCCCTTGGGGAGCTCCAGGCGCTTGCCGAGATCGGGCAGGGCCGCGTAGGTCAGGCCCGGCTCCTTCATCCTGGAATAGGACTGCATGACATAGACCGCCCCGCCCGGTGCGGTGAGCTGGAACGTGGGCTTTCCGGCCTCGAACACGAAGGTGGTGTCCCGGTGCACCTCGTGCTCCGCATAAGGCGGGTTGCGCAGGTCCCAGAGGGAGAGCTTCACCTCCGCCCGCTTGACGAAGCCGATGCCCCCCAAATCCACGCTCTCGCCCGCCTTGGTGGCGCCGCTGGCGATGATCTTGTCCATGAGGAAATAGCGCGGCCCGTTCAGCACGGCCGTGAAGGCGTCGAACCGGCGCTTCACGTCCGCCTCTGTCAGCGCCTTCCACTTGTCGGCCGGGCAATCGTCCCGCCCCAGTGTGTTGTAGACGGAGGCGATGAAGGTCAGCCCGTCGCGCTGGATGGGCAGGATCTCGCAATAGCGGGCATCGCGCAGCACCGGCGGCAGGTTGAGAGGCTGCGCCCCGGCGGGCACGGCGAAGAGGGCTGCGGTTGCGAAGGCGGCTGCGAGGCGGGTCTGGAACCTGCCGGGGAGGATGGCTGTTTGCCTCATTGGGTGTCCACTTCGAAGACGAGCCCGCTCGCCCCTGCGCGGTCCCGGTGTCAGATCGCGTGCCATGCCCCCGCTGTCACGGCGCCCTTATAGGCGGGTGGGGCAGGGGAAATGAAGGGATGAGGGCGTTGCGGCCAAAAGGTTTTCGGATGGGGCGGGCGGTGGCCCCGAGCGTTTGCGATGCAGCATGCCCCTTGTGATCGGCGGCGGACCGTGGCACGTCGGGGCACCGATCGGTCCAAGGCGGCCCGGCGAGGAGCAAAGCGACATGAACATGGAGAGCAGGCTCGTGGCACCCCGGCCGGTGTCCGGTCTTTCGGAACTGGCTGCGGACTACGATCTGATCCTGTGCGACGTGTGGGGCGTGCTGCACAACGGCTTGGCCGCGTATGCGGCGGCGGGCGAGGCCCTCACCCGCGCCCGTGACGGCGGCGCCAAGGTGGTGCTGGTCTCCAACGCGCCCCGGCCCAACGCCTTCATCATCACCATGCTGGACAAATTGGGCGTGCCCCGCTCGGCCTATGATGGGGTGGTGACCTCCGGCGACGTGACGCAGGAGGTGCTCTCCGGCCATCCCGGCGCGCGCATGTATCATATCGGCCCCTCCCGCGACCTGCCCACCTTCGACGGCCTCGACCTTCAGCTCTCCGGCCCGGACGAGGCAGACCTGATCGTGTGCACCGGCCTGTTCGATGACGAGGTGGAGACGGCGGAGGATTATCGCGCCTCGCTCACCGCCCTGAAGGCGCGCCATGTGCCCTTCATCTGCGCCAATCCCGACATCGTGGTGGAGCGCGGCGACAAGCTGATCTATTGCGCCGGCGCCATCGCCCAGCTCTATGACCAGCTGGGCGGCCACACCGTCTATTGCGGCAAGCCGCACAAGCCCATCTACGACACCGCGCTCGCCCGCGCCGCTGCTTTGCCGGGCCCGCTGCCGGCGGAGCCGAAGGTACTGTGCATCGGCGATGCCCTGCGCACCGACATCATGGGCGCCACCGCGGCGGGCTTCGACAGCCTGTTCATCGCCTCCGGCATCCATGCGGCGGAACTGGGCGCCGAGGGCGGCGCCGAACCCAATGTGGAGGCGTTGGCCAACCTCTTCACCGGCCATGCCCATCCGCGCGGTGTGATGCCTCGCCTGGCCTGGTAGGATGGTCCGTGCCCGCCCCGGCTTGACGGTGGGGCGGCGCTGGTCCAACCCTTTGCCCGTCCGGAGTCATGCGCCCCCGGGCCATTTTTTCCTTGCCGTCCCTTCTGTCCGGTCGCCGATGACACGCTCCCTTTCCGCCGATCCGACCTTCGCCGTGGTGCACGGCCTTGCCCCCGTGCCGGCGCAGCTGCAGCGGCCGGTGGTGGCCATCGGCAATTTCGACGGCGTCCATCGCGGCCACCAGGCGGTGATCGGCGTGGCGCGGGACATGGCGGCCCGGCTCGGCCGGCCCGCGGCGGCGCTGACCTTCGAGCCCCATCCGCGCAGCTTCTTCCAGCCCGCCAAGACCCTGTTCCGCCTCACCCCGCCCGAGCAGAAGATCGCCTGCCTCGCATCGACGGGCGCCGACGGCGCCATCGTGCTGCCCTTCGATGCGGGCCTGGCGGCGCTCTCCGCCGATGCCTTCGTGGACGAGATCCTGGTGGGCCATTTCCAGGTCTCCGGCGTGGTGGTGGGCTTCGACTTTCATTTCGGGCGCGGCCGGGGCGGCTCGCCGGACTTCCTGAAAGAGGCCGGCGCCGCCCATGGCTTCGCGGTGGCGGTGGTGGATCCCATGCGCGACGAGGGCGACCCCATCTCGTCCAGCGCCGTGCGCGCGGCCCTTGCGGCGGGACAGGTGGGTCATGCGGCGCATATGCTGGGCCGGCCCTGGAGCATCGCGGCGCCCGTCATCCATGGCGACAAGCGGGGGCGCACGCTGGGCTATCCCACCGCCAACCTCGCGCTGCCTGCGGGCACAGAACTGGCCTTCGGCATCTATGCGGTGCGCGTGAGGCTGGGGGATCGCTCGGTGGACGGGGTGGCGAGCTACGGCCGGCGCCCCACCTTCGATGACGGCGCGCCGCTGCTCGAAGTGCACCTGTTCGACTTTGCCGGCGATCTCTACAGCCAGGAGCTGGACGTGGCGCTGGTGGGCTATATCCGCCCGGAAATGAAGTTCGAAAGCATCGACGCCCTGATCGCCCAGATGGACCGCGACAGCGCCACCGCCAAGGACATCCTGGCGGGCACCGGCGCCCGTTAGCCCCAACGCCTCCTCGGGTGAGGGGATCGGCCTTGCGCCGCCCCGGTCGGCTTGCGTAGGCCGCAGCCTGGGTCTAGATCATAACCATCGCGAAAAACGACGGCCTGAGCAGATCAAACCTTCTCCCCGGCCGTCGCATACACGTCCGCTCTGCCGTCAGCAGGGTGCGGCCAGCGTCTTCCGAAGCAACAGCCTGACGACCGGTTCGGTCGCAGGCGCCCGTCAGCGTCCATGGACGTCGGCGGGAGACCCGGAGCGTTGGCATGGGCGATTCCCCTTCCATTTCCATCATCGGTGCCGGTCTCGGCGGCCTCATTCTGGCGCGCGTGCTGCATGTGAACGGCATCTACGCCACCGTTTATGAAGCCGAGCCGGCCGCGTCCGCGCGCAGCCAGGGCGGGCTGCTGGACATCCACAAGGACACCGGGCAGGCCGCCCTGCGGGATGCGGGTCTGTTTGAGCCCTTCCTGTCTCTGGTGCGGCCGGGGGAAGATGCCAAGCGCGTGGTGGACACGCAGGGCACCCTCCTGTTCGAGCGGGCCAGCGACCCCGTCTCCGGTCCTCCGGAAGTGGAGCGGGGCGCGCTGCGCGACCTCCTGATCCGTTCCCTTCCGCAGGGCATGATTGCCTGGGGCCGCAAGGCGACCGCCGTTGAAAGGGACGGGGACCGGCATCAGGTGCGCTTTGCCGATGGCAGCACGCTCCGGGCCGATCTGGTGGTCGGGGCCGACGGCGCCTGGTCGAGGGTGCGGCCCGCGCTTTCGGGCGCGCGGCCGGCTTACACGGGCCTCAGCTTCGTCGAGATCGCGCTGTCCGCCGAGGAGCCGCGCCATCAGGCGTCCCTCAATGCCATCGGCCGGGGCACGCTGATGGCGGTATCCCCGGGGCGAGGCATTCTGATGCATGGGAATGCGGACGGATCGGCCAACGGCTATGCCGCTCTCGCCCTGCCCGAGGAGGCCATTCGGGCGGTCGATCTCGCGGACGCCCGCGCTGACCTTGCGGAGATGGCGGGACATTTCGAGGGGTGGGCGCCGCACCTGACCGCCATGATGATGGAGAGCGCCTGTGCCCCGGTGCTGCGCCCGATCCATGCGCTGCCGGTCGGGCACCGATGGGCACGCGTGCCCGGCCTCACTTTGGTGGGCGATGCGGCCCACCTCATGTCGCCCTTCGCGGGGGAGGGGGCCAATCTGGCGCTTCTCGACGGCGCCGAACTGGCCAAGGCCCTTCTGCGCCATCACGGTGACCGGGAGGCCGCGCTTGCGGTCTATGAGCAGGCGTTGTTTGCGCGCAGCGCCGCCCTTGCGGACCTCTCCGCGCGGAACCTGCAGGCCTTCTTCGGGCCGCGCGCCCCCTGGAGCGTGGTGGACATGTTCCGGCGCCCTCCGCCCCCGCTGTGACGGGCAGGGAGGGATGGCGCCGGAGCGCGCGGGGCACTGTGGCGGGCGGCGGGCAAGGGAGGGCAAACAGAACAGTTGCGGTTAGGCGCCTCTTAACCCAAATCGCGCATGGTTTACCTTAACTTTCGCGAACCCCGTGCCGATGCCCCATTCCGCCCCCTCAGCGCCTCCCGTGGAGGATCGCCGCTCCCCCTTCGTCCGGCTCGCCGACCTCCTGGCGGACATTGCCCCCGGCCGTGCGCCGCTCTCGGCCGCCGTGGGCGAGCCGCAGCATGCCATGCCGGGCTTCGTGCAGCCGGTGCTGGATGCGTCCCTTGCCGGCTTTGGCCGCTATCCCCGCGCCGAGGGCCTGCCCGCCTTCCGCAAGGCGGCCGCCGCCTGGCTTGACCGGCGCTACGACATCGGCCGCCCGGTGGATGCGGACAAGGAAGTCCTGGTCCTGAACGGCTCCCGCGAGGGGCTGGTGAACGCGGCGGTGGTGGCCAAGCGCCGCGTCGCCGAGCGCCCCGGCCGGCCGGTCATGCTGCTGCCCAATCCCTTCTATGCCGCCTATGCGGCCGGCGCCGAGCTGGCCGGCTGCGAGGCGGTGGTGATGCCCACCACCCGGGACAGCGGCTGGCTGCCCGATCTCGATGCCCTCGCCCCGGAGCTTCTCGCCCGCACGGTGGCCGTGTTCCTGGCTTCCCCCGCCAATCCCCAGGGGGCGGTGGCCTCGCGCGATTATCTCAAGCGCCTGCTGGCGCTCACCCGCGCCCATGGCGCCTATCTCTTCGCCGACGAGTGCTATTCCGAAGTCTATCTCAGCGAAAAGGCGCCCGCCGGCATCCTTGAAGCCTGCGACGGCGACTTTACCGGCGCGGTGGCGTTCAATTCGCTGTCCAAGCGCTCGTCCTTGCCGGGGCTGCGCTGCGGCTTCTGCGCCGGCGATGCGGATTTCCTGAAAGAGTATCTGGCCTTCCGCTGGGTGGCCGCGCCCCAGGTGCCCGAGCCCTTGCAGATGGTGGGCATCGCGGCACTGGAGGACGAGGCCCATGTGGAGGCCTCCCGCGCCCTCTACAAGGCCAAGTTCGACCTGGCCGACGGCCTGCTCCAGGGCCGGTTCGGCTATGAGCGCCCGGAGGGCGGCTTCTTCCTGTGGCTCGACGTGTCGGCGGTGGGCGGCGGCGAAGAGGCCGCGCTGCGCCTGTGGCGCGAGCAGGGCCTGCGCACCGTGCCGGGCGGCTATCTGGCCCGCCGGGATGCCGACGGCATCAATCCGGGCGACGCCTATCTGCGCGTCGCCTTGGTCCAGGACCTGCCCACCTGCGAGGAGGTGCTCAAGCGCCTCGTCGCCGGCCTGAGCTGAAGGAGACCGAGCGCCGATGCCCATGGCCCGCCGCCGCCCCTCTGCCAATCCCGCCCTGCGCTCCGCCGGGCTCGGGCTGTTTGACGTCATCCCCGAGGGGGTGCGGCGGGCGGTGAGGCGACGCAGCAGCCAGATCACCGGCTTCTTCCTGCTGTCGGGCGCGCTGTTCGCGCTTGCCTCCCTGGTCACCTGGACCGCCACCGACCCGAGCCTGTCCAACGCCTCGGCGGGGCATATCGCCAATGCGCTGGGCCGGCCCGGCGCCATCATCGCCGACCTGCTGATGCAGCTTCTGGGCCTGGCTTGCCTCGCGCTGCTGCTGCCGCTCGCCTTCTGGGGCTGGCGGCTCCTCACCCATCGGCCGCTGCCGGGCGAGAAGCTGCGCCTCGGCGCGCTGACCTTGGGCGTGCTTGGGGCCTGCGCGGTTCTGGGCATCCTGCCGCGCCTCGGCACCTGGCCCATTCCCAGCGGCATGGGCGGGGCGTTGGGCGACCTGTTTCCGCGCCTGCTGGGCGTCGTGCGCGGCGGCCTCCCCTCTTTGTTCGACATGTTCCTGGTGGGGGTGGCCGGTGGTTCGGCAGCCCTCATGGGGCTTTATCTCGCCTGCGGCCGCTGCACGCCGCGCGAGGCCGACGACCCGTCCGTGGGCGAAGAGGATGACGGCGAGCCGCCGGACCAGCGGGCCATCTCGCTCGGCGCCTTCACCCATACGCTGCTCTCCCTGCGCGCCCGCCTCTTCGCCCGCCGCAAGGCGCCGCGCGTCGCCGCGCTGGGCGGCTTTGCCCGCGAGGTGTTCGCCTCCGAGACCCGCGCCAGGGAGACCGGCGGGCGGGTGGAGCCGCGCCTTGGCGGTGGCCCTGACCGGGGAGCGCCGCTCGCGCGCGATGTCCATGACGACGAGGATGAGGCCCCGGCCGCGCCCGCCGCCCGCAAGACCGCCCCGGCGCGGCGCGAGGCGCCGCCCGTGCCGCGCCGCCCCGGCTTCTACCAGATGCCGGACCTCAAGCTCCTCACCGCCCCGCCCCCCTCCAAGGGCCCGGCCATGAGCCCGGAGGCGCTGCAGGAGACGGCGCGTCTTCTGGAGGGCACGCTGGAGGATTTCGGCGTGCGCGGCGAGATCGTGCAGGTGCGCCCCGGCCCGGTGGTGACCCTCTACGAGCTGGAGCCGGCGCCGGGCATCAAGTCGTCCCGCGTCATCGGGCTTGCCGACGACATTGCCCGCTCCATGAGCGCCATCTCCGCCCGCGTGGCCGTGGTGCCGGGCCGCAACGCCATCGGCATCGAACTGCCCAATGCCAAGCGCGAGAAGGTGCTGCTGCGCGAACTGCTCGCCACCAAGGACTTCTCCGACAGCGGCCATAAGCTCGCGATCGCGCTCGGCAAGACCATTGGCGGTGAGCCGGTGATCGCCGACCTCGCCCGCATGCCCCATCTGCTGGTGGCCGGCACCACCGGCTCGGGCAAGTCGGTGGCCATCAACACCATGATCCTGTCGCTGCTCTATCGGCTGAAGCCGGAGCAGTGCCGCCTCATCATGGTGGACCCCAAGATGCTGGAGCTGTCGGCCTATGACGGCATCCCCCATCTGCTCGCCCCCGTGGTCACCGACCCCAAGAAGGCGGTGGTGGCCCTGCGCTGGGCGGTGCGGGAGATGGAGGACCGCTACAAGAAGATGTCGAAGCTTGGCGTGCGCAACATCGACGGCTTCAATGCCCGCGTCGCCGATGCGGAGAAGCGCGGCGAGAGCATCGCCCGCACGGTCCAGACCGGCTTCGACCACGAGACCGGCGAAGCCATCTATGAGCGCGAGGAGATGGAGCTGGGGCCGCTGCCCTATATCGTCGTGATCGTCGACGAGATGGCGGACCTCATGCTGGTGGCCGGCAAGGAGATCGAGGGCGCCATCCAGCGCCTCGCCCAGATGGCCCGCGCCGCCGGCATCCACCTGGTGATGGCCACCCA
This sequence comes from Aquabacter sediminis, assembly GCF_028863665.1. GTDB lineage: Bacteria > Pseudomonadota > Alphaproteobacteria > Rhizobiales > Xanthobacteraceae > L1I39. Next base: position 236,667 of record NZ_JARBFX010000008.1, on the reverse strand, counting down.
GCGCCCCTCGGTGGATGTCATCACCGGCACCATCAAGGCCAATTTCCCCACCCGGATTTCCTTCCAGGTGACCTCCAAGATCGACAGCCGCACCATTCTCGGCGAGATGGGCGCCGAGCAGCTGCTCGGCCAGGGCGACATGCTCTACATGGCCGGGGGCGGGCGCATCAATCGCGTGCACGGGCCGTTCGTCTCCGACGAAGAGGTGGAGGACGTGGTCCGCCATCTCCGCGCCCAGGGCGCGCCCTCTTATGTGGATGCGGTGACCGCCGACCCGGATGGCGACGAGGACGAGGACGGCGCCGTGTTCGACAAGGGCGGCTTCGGGGAGGAGGGGCTGGACCTTTATTCCCAGGCGGTGGCCGTGGTGCTGCGCGACAAGAAGTGCTCCACCTCGTATATCCAGCGCCGGCTCCAGATCGGCTACAACCGGGCCGCCTCGCTGGTGGAACGCATGGAGAAGGAAGGCGTTGTGGGGGCTCCCAACCATGCGGGCAAGCGGGAGATCCTGCTGTCGGACGAGGCCGCCGAATAGGCGCGCACACCTGACGCAGGGCCACAGCTTCGCCATGAGGGCGGTTTAGGAAAGGGACGTGAAGTTGACGCAGCCGCACCCGCACGCCCCGGTCCCCGCTGTTCTTGGCCCCCGCCGGGTGGCCGAGACGATGCGCCGTTTCGTCCGTCCTCTCGTCCTCCCTTTCCTGTGCGCGCTGCTGGTGCCCGGCGCCGGGTCCGCGCGGGCGCAGGGCGTGCTCCTGCCGCCGGGCGAGGTGCTGCGGCCGGCGGGCTCCATTCCCGGTGCCGCCCAGCCCACCCAGTACCAGATGTTCGCGCCGCAGACCGCCTTGCCGCTGCTGTCCACCACTCCGGCGGCGCCCGCCGCTCCGGTGGCGCCGCCCAATGCCCAGGCGGTGAATCCGGCGTCCGCCAATCCGCCGCCGCCCAGCGTCGCCGCCGCCCCTCCGCCCCTCCCGGTGCCTCGCCCGGCCAGCGCCAACGAGGCGCCCGCGCAGGTGGCCGCCGCTCCGGCGGCCTCCGCGCCGACCCAGATCGCCCCCACCGCTTCCGCCTCCAATGCGGCCTCGGCCCGGGTGAACGGCGCCGGCAAGCCCGGCGCGCCCTTCCAGCCGCGCGCGGTCGCACCCGTGCAGGGCGACCAGGACCGGGCGCCGGATGTCATCATCGACAAGGTGAGCAATTACTGGAACGGCGTGCAGGTGCTCTCCGGCAATTTCGTGCAGGTGGACCCGGACGGCTCGCGCAAGACCGGCGACTTCTACATGCAGAAGCCCGGCCGGGTGCGGTTCGAATATGATTCCCCCGCCACCCTGGAGCTGATCTCCAACGGCCAGTCGGTGGCGGTGCGCGACCGCCGGCTGAACACGCAGGACATCACTCCGTTGTCGCAGACCCCCCTGCGCTTCCTGCTGGCGCAGACCATCGACCTGGCGCGCGATCCGCACGTGGTGGGCGTCTACCAGGACAATCTCTATGTGACGGTGGTGATGGAGGAGAAGGTGCCCATGCTCGGCACCTACAAGCTGCTCCTCCTGTTCGATGCCAAGGACTACCAGCTCAAGCAGTGGATCGTCACCGATCCGCAGGGCTACGACACCTCGGTGGCGATCCGGAACCTGGACTATACCCGCCGGCCCGACCCCAAGCTGTTCGTCATCAATTTCGAGCGGATGCTGCAATAGGCGCGGCGCGTGGCGGACGCGCTGGACGGGGCGGCGTCCGTTTGGACGTAGAGCTCGGCACCATGAACGTCACCACCTCGTCCTCGCCGCGCACCCTCGACCTGCCCTTCAATGACCGGAAGGTGATGAACGAAAAGTTCTGACCCGAACACCGGGCGGCCTTGCCGCCCGGCTTGCGCCCGCCGTCAGGCGCACAGGTCGCGGGCGGGGTGGAAGCGGGCCTGGAAGTCCGCATAGGCGGCCACAAGGCCGTCCTTGAGCGGGGTTTGGGCGGTCCAGCCCAACGCGGTCAGGCGGGAGACATCGAGCAGCTTGCGCGGCGTGCCGTCGGGCTTGGCGGTGTCGAAGACGATCTCGCCGCGATAGCCGGTCACCGCCGCGATCTCGCGGGCGAAGTCGGCGATGGTCATGTCCCGCCCACAGCCCACATTGAGCGGCTCGGCATCCGAATAGGTGCGCAGCACATGCAGGCAGGCATCCGCCAGGTCGTCCACGTAGAGGAACTCGCGCCGGGGCGTGCCGGTGCCCCACACCGTCACGCTCGGCGCCCCCGCAAGCTTGGCCTCGTGCATGCGGCGGATGAGGGCGGCGGGCACGTGGGAATGCTCGGGATGGTAATTGTCGCCCGGGCCATACAGGTTGGTGGGCATCACGCTCACATAGTCCGCGCCATACTGGCGGCGGAAGGCCTGGGCCAGCTTGATGCCGGCGATCTTGGCGATGGCGTACCACTCATTGGTGGGTTCCAGCGGCCCCGTCAGCAGGCTGTCCTCATGGATGGGCTGGGGGGCGAGCTTGGGATAGACGCAGGACGAGCCCAGAAACACCAGCTTGCGCACGCCCGCCTCGTGGGCGGCGCTGACGGTGGCGATCTCGACTTCAAGATTCTCGCGCAGGAAATCCACCGGGAAGGCGTCATTGGCATAGATGCCGCCCACCTTGGCCGCCGCCATGAAGACGAAGTCCGGCCGCTCCCGCTTCATATAGGCGGTGACATCGGCGCGGGAGGCGAGGTCCAGCTCGGACCGGGGGGCGGTCAGCACCTCCACCTTCTCGCGGGCGAGACGGCGCACCAGAGCCGAGCCCACCATGCCGCGATGGCCGGCGACGAAGATGCGGGCGCCTTCGATCTCACACAGATCTGTGCTCATTTCGACCTCGATCGGACCGGGCACCCGCGAAGGCGCGCCCGCATCGCTCCTGGGATGCGCCCCCGCATCCGTGACCCGCTTTCCAATTCTTTCCGAGGGGAGATGTCAACACTTGCCCTGCGGAAGTCGTGACGATTCTACCGTGCGAGGACCCATGGCGCGACCTTCCTCTTGACCGGGGGCGCCGGAGCGCGGCTCATGCGCCGCCCATTCCCGCCAACCGACCGGAACCGTGCCCGTGGCCCGTTCGCTGACCGTCTGCACCTGGAACATCAATTCCGTCCGCATCCGCCTTGATCTGGTGCAGGAGGCGATCGCCCGCCTGAAGCCGGACGTGCTGTGTCTCCAGGAAACCAAATGCCAGGACGACAAGTTCCCCGTCAAAGCGATCAAGGATATGGGGTTCGCCCATATCGCGCTCAATGGCCAGAAGGGCTGGCACGGGGTCGCCACCTTCTCCAAGCTTCCCTTTGAGGCGGTGGAACGACAGGAATTCTGCGCCAAGGGCGATGCCCGTCACGTCTCGGTGACCCTGGCGGCGGGGCTCTCCGCGCCCCTGACCATCCACAATTTCTATGTGCCGGCCGGCGGCGACATTCCCGATCCCGACCTCAACCCCAAATTCGCCCACAAGCTCGCATTCCTGGACGAGGTCACCGCCTGGCCCCGCCTCGCCGAGCAGGCCAACGACCCGGCCGGCCACGCCATGCTGGTGGGCGATCTCAACATCGCGCCGCTGGAAAGCGACGTGTGGAGCCACAAGCAGCTTCTCAGCGTGGTCAGCCATACGCCCGTCGAGGTGGAGCGCATGGGCCGCTGGCAGGCGTCCGGCCCCTGGGTGGACGTGATGCGCCGGTTCGTCACCCCGCCGGAAAAGCTCTTCACCTGGTGGAGCTACCGCTCGCCTGACTGGACCGCCAATGATCGCGGCCGCCGGCTCGACCATGTGTGGACCAGCCGCTCGCTGGCCCCGCTCGCCCGCGACATGACCGTGCTGCGCGAGGCCCGCAGCTGGGAAAAGCCCTCCGACCACGTGCCGGTGGCGGTCACGTTCGAGATTTGAGGGGGAGGGAGGGTCACCTTGCCTCTCGGCCGCGCCCGTGCCACCGTCCGCCTCCCGCATCCTCGCCTCAGGCGCCCCCCATGTCTTCCTCCGACCTTCCCGATCTCGGCCCCTGGCCGGCGCTTGGCTATGTGGACAGCCCCATCGACCGCGCTGCCCATCTGCGCGGCGAGGCGGAGAGCCTGCTCGCACGGCGTGATGCCCGCATCTATCTGATGGGCGGCGAACTGGTGGCCGCGCGCAAGCTGGGCGACTGGCTGGAGCCGCTGTTCGAGCGCGCGCATGCCGAAGCCCTTGGCGGCGTCCGCCCGCTTTTTCTCGGCCTCAGGGACGGCGCGCCGCGCTTCGCCATGCGCTTTGATCCCGGTCGGCGGGAGGAGATGGAGGCGGGCGGCCTGTTCGTCTCCGACCTGCGCTCCATCGCGGTCGCCGGCCTGCTGCCGCCGGGGGACCTGGCCGCCATCGCCTGCGGCAAGGCCATGCTGGCCTGGCACGGGCGCCACCGCTTCTGCTCCAATTGCGGCACCGAGGCGCGCATTGTCGAGGGCGGCTGGCGGCGGGATTGTCCCTCCTGCGGCGCCCAGCATTTTCCGCGCACCGATCCCGTGGTCATCATGCTCGCCCATCGCGGTGATCTGTGCCTGATGGGGCGCCAGCCTCATTTCGCGCCGGGCATGTGGAGCTGCCTCGCCGGCTTCGTGGAGCCCGGCGAGACCGCCGAGGAGGCGGTGCGGCGCGAGGTGATGGAGGAGGCGGGCATCGCCACGGGGCGGGTGACCTACCATTCCTGCCAGCCCTGGCCCTTCCCCATGTCGCTGATGATCGGCTGCCTCGCCGAGGCGACCTCCGACGAGATCGTCATGGACGCCAAGGAGCTGGAGGGCGCGCGCTGGTTCACCCGGCGCGAGGCGGCGCTCATGCTCACGCGCACCCATCCCGACGGTCTGTTCGTCCCCCCGCCGGTGGCCATCGCCCACCACCTGATCCGCGCGTTCGTCGAGGGCGCGTAGGGGGAGGCATCCTGCGCTCGGGGAAGACCGCAGGCGCGGCACGGGGGGAAACAGACCCCTGGATCGGTTTTGCCGGCCGCGCGCGGGTGTCCCGCATGGTGACGATTGAGTTCGGCCGCCCCGCCGGTCCACCATGGGGGCCGGGATAACAGCGGCCCGATTCGCGCCGCAGCGGGTGAAGCAGTGGAGCACCACACCGGAGCGGCCCAGCCGGGCCCCACCAAGCGGCTGGCACAGGCGGTCGGCGAATGGCTCGCGCCGCCGCGCGGCTCGGCGCGGCCGACGCGCCGGCCGTCCACCCTGGTCTATGGGCTGGGCGACAAGGTTCCCCTGTCCACTCTTGTCCCGCTCTCGGTCCAGCATGCCATGCTGGCCCTCACCTTCCTCATCTATCCCCTGGTCGCGGCCAGCGAGGCCCGCCTCGGCGCCCATGAGATGCAGGCGGTGATGACCGCCTGCACCATGTGCATGGGCCTTGCCACCATTCTCCAGAGCGCGCGCACCCGCATCGGCAGTGGATATCTGGGCGTGCACATTCCCTCGCCCAGCGGCCTGCCGCTGGCGGTGCAGGCGCTCACCTTGGGCGGGCCGCCCTTGATGGCGGTGACCACGCTGATGGTGGGGATCTGCCAGGTGTTCATGGCGCGCCTTGCCCGGCCCATGCGCATTCTCGCCCCGCCGGAAGTGTGCGGCGTCGCGGTGCTCATGCTCGGCATGTCGCTGGCGGGGCCGGCGCTGCGCCGGGCGCTGGGCCTGGATGGGGGCGCCGCGCTCGTCCGGCCGGGCGCGCTCACCGTCTCCATGGCGACGCTGGCGCTGATCGTGGGCATCACCGTGTTCGCCCCGCGCCGCTACAAGCTGTTCGCGGTGGTGACGGGCGCGACCCTGGGCTGGCTGCTTGCCGTGCCGTTCGGCGTGCTTCAGCCCGACATGGCGAAGACTCTGGCCGAGGTGGAGTTCGTGGACCTGCCGGCGCTGGCGCTCCCGGGCCTGACCCTGGCGCCGAGCCTGTTCCCGCTGCTCGCCTTGGTGGTGATGATGAGCTTCATGGACGTGCTCTCCACCACCGTCTCGCTGGAAAAGATGAATGATGCGGACTGGCGGCGAGCCGACATGGGCGCTGCCGGCCGGGCCATCTCCACGGTGGGCCTCGGCAACATCCTGAACGGCCTGACCACCGGCTTCCAATGCGGCCTGTCCTCCTCGGCGGTGGGCCTGGCCTTCGCCACCGGAGCCACCGCCCGCATCATCGGCGTCTGCGCCGGCGTGGTGATCTTCGCCACGGCCTTCTTTCCCAAGGCCATTGTCGCCCTCACCCTCATCCCCTCGCCGGTGATCGGCGGCATCCTGCTCTACACCTCCGCCTACCTGCTGGTGGCGGGCATGGACCTCATCCTCTCCCGCCGCCTCTCGGAGCGCCGGGTGTTCCTGGTGGGCCTGTCCATCCTGGCGGGCATGTCGGTGGCGCTGCTGCCCCTGAAGGAGCAGCTCCACACCGCCATCCAGCCGCTGTTCTCAAACCCGCTGACGGTGGCCATCTGCGCGGCCATGCTGCTCAACCTCGTCATGCGCATCGGCATCTCCAAGGAGAGCGCCGAAGTGGTCGAGGAGGGGGCGAACGCCTTCCTCGCCGTGCAGCGCTTCCTGGAGCACCAGGGCGACCTGTGGGGCGCGCGGCGGGACGTGATCGCCGCCGCCATTCCGGTGGCGGCCCAGGCGCTGGAGGTGGTGGTCGATACCGGCATCGCGCAGGGCCCGGTGGAATTGCGGGCGCGCTTCGACGAGACCCACCTGGATGTGTTCGTCATCTATGACGGGGAGGTCCTGGAAGTGCCCAAGGAGCGCCCCTCGCCGGAGGCGCTGCTGGGCGATGCGCAGGAGGTGGCGGGCTTTGCCGCCTACCTCCTCAAGGGCCTCGGCGACAAGGTGACCTTCGGCCGTGCCGGCGGCAAGGCCCGCATCATCCTGCGCTTCGACCACTGAGTGGGGGCGCGCCCCTCAGCCGTGGCCGTTCAGGCCAAGCCGGTAGGAATGGGCGGGATAGACGCCCAGGATGCGCAGTTCGCGGGAGAAGAAGGCCAGCTCCTCCAGGGCGAACTTCAGCCCCTGGTCGTCGGGATGGCCGTCCACGTCCGCATAGAACTGGGTGGCCGTGAACTGGCCGTCCATCTGGTAGGATTCCAGCTTGGTCATGTTCACGCCATTGGTGGCAAAGCCGCCCAGCGCTTTGTAGAGCGCGGCGGGGACGTTGCGCACGCGGAAGACGAAGGAGGTCACCACCGGCCCCTCGGCCGGGCTCGCCCACTCCCCCTCCTTGGACAGGATGACGAAGCGCGTGGTGTTGTGGGCCTCGTCCTCGATGTTCTCGGCGAGGATGTCGAGCCCGTACAGCTCGGCGGCGAGGCGCGAGGCGATGGCGGCGCGGCTCACATCCTGCGCCTCGGCGATCTCGCGGGCGGAGCCGGCGGTGTCGGCGCCGATGACAGGCGTCAGGCTGAGGGTGCGCAGCGCCTTGCGGCACTGGCCCAGCGCCATGACATGGCTCTGCGCGGTCTTCAGCGTGGCAAGGCTCGCCCCCTTCACCGCCATGAGTTGGTGGGACAGCGGCAGGAAATATTCCCCGATGATGTTGAGGCTCGCCCGCGGCAGCAGGTGATGGATATCCGCCACGCGGCCGGCCACCGAATTCTCGATCGGGATCATGGCCAGGTCCGCCGTGCCGCCTTCCACCGCCGCGAAGGCGTCCTCGAAGGTGGGGCAGGGCACCGCCTCATGGTCGGGATAGGTGTCGCGGCACGCAATGTGCGAGTTCGCGCCCGGCTCTCCCTGGAACACGATGCGGCGGCTCATGGCAGTCTCCTCGTCTGGTCCGAGCCGGGCAAAGGCGCGGCCGGACATCTTTTCCCTCGGTCAGCCCGAATCCCCACGGGACCGGCCGCCGCTCACGACGGCGCGGCGGGCGGATATTCACCGCCGCGCGGCTCCTGTCCATCGCCAATTGCCGGCCGGACGCGTCGGGCGGGGCTCAAGACGGCCCCGCACCGGCCTTCCCGCCGTGCCGGGATGCGACGGGTCGCCGCGTTCCCTCCGCTGCGTCAGCCGCGAGGAAGGGCCGGCAGGGCCGCTTTCGTGTCGCACGGGGCCTTGGGAGCGGCCATGGCGGGGCTTTGGAAAGGCGCGCCCGGCAAGGCCAAACGTGCCATTTGGGCGCGCCCCCACCGGGTTGCGCGGGGCGAACCAACATGATTAGTGTCCGAACGGCAGCACCCTTAAGGGCGCGCCGCCTAACTGTGCGCGCGGAACTGGCTAGAATCTTGGGGCTCCGAGGAGCGAAGCGCCGATGGATAGTTTCGAATTGAACAAAATCGCGGGCGCGGTGCTGGGAACTCTGACGCTCACGCTCGGTCTCGGTATCGTCTCGCAGATCATTTTCACCCCCGAGGCGCCCGCCAAGCCCGGCTATGAGATTGCCGTGCCCGAGGGGCCTTCGGACGCCGTGGCCACCAAGCCCGCGGAAGTGCCGATCGAGCAGCTGTTCGCCACCGCCTCCCCCGAGAAGGGTGCGAACGCCGCCAAGAAGTGCGTGGCCTGCCACAATTTCCAGGAAGGCGCCGGCGCCAAGGTCGGTCCGGATCTCTATGGCGTGGTCGGCCGCCCGAAGGCGAGCGTGCCGGGCTTTGCCTATTCGGCGGCCATGAAGGAGAAGGGCGGCGACTGGACGCCCCAGGACCTGAACGCCTTCCTCACCAATCCCAAGGCCTATATCCCGGGCACCGCCATGGCCTTTGCCGGCATTGGCAAGGAAACCGAGCGGGCGGACCTGATCGCCTATCTCAACACCCTGTCCCACGATCCCAAGCCCTTGCCGACGGCCTCCGCCGCGCCGGCCAAGGAGGCGACGCCGTCTGCGCCCGCGCCCACTGGCGCCGCGCCCGGCGGGGCAACGCCGTCGGCCCCCGCGCCGTCCGAAGCCAAGCCTCAGTGAGGCACCCGCCGAGGGCAACAGTGCTGTTCCTCGGCACCGGTCACACTCCGCTCAAAGGCCGCCTCCGGGCGGCCTTTTCGTTTTCGTGGTGGGTCCCACAGCCTTTTGGCCTCTTGACGTAGTCTGTTGGACGTCTCTCACCGGTTTGGTGGCGATGGGGGCTTCAGGAGGGCCACAAAGGGGGCCGCGTGTGGTCACGCTCGCTTGAGCGATGGCCGTCAGCGCCGGCGCGCCATCTTTCTGCCGTCGCGCCGGGGGTCATTATCGGCTATTCCTTTGACCTCCCCCGCATCGCAGATCCGGAGTTCCCCATGAAGTTGATGGTCCGCCGCCTCGCCCTCGCCGTGGTGCTTCTCGCCTGCGCGGGCCCGGCGTCGGCGCAGGAGGGCGGTGCGCCCTTCCGCGCCGCGACCTCGCTCATGGGCGTTCCGAAATACGCTCCGGATTTCAAGCATTTCGACTATGTGAACCCGAATGCGCCCAAGGGGGGCGCCTTGCGGCTGGCCGAGAGCGGCACATTCGACAGCTTCAATTCGGTGATCCCGCGCGGCGCCGCCGCCGCCGGGCTCGGCCTCATCTACGACACGCTCACCACCCAGTCCTTCGACGAGGTGGCCACCGCCTATGGCCTCATCGCCGAGGGGCTGCGCTATCCCTCCGACTTCTCCTCGGTGACCTACCGTTTGCGGCCCGAGGCCCGCTGGCATGACGGCACGCCGATCACGCCCGACGACGTGGTGTGGTCGTTCGACGTCATCACCAAGAACAGCCCCGGCCAGGCCTTCTATTATCGCCACGTCAAGTCGGTGGAGAAGACCGGCGAGCGGGAGGTGACCTTCACCTTCGACCAGGGCGGCAACCGCGAGCTGCCGCAGATCGTGGGCGAGATGACCATCCTGCCCAAGCACTGGTGGACCGGGACGGACAGCAGCGGCCGCCCGCGCGACATCACCCAGGGCACGCTGGAGCCGCCGCTGGGCTCGGGCGCCTACAAGATCAAGTCCTTCGTGCCCGGCCGCACCATCGTCTATGAGCGGGTGAAGGACTATTGGGGTGCCAAGCTGCCGGTGAACGTGGGCACCAACAATTTCGACGAGATCCGCTACGAATATTACCGCGACGATACGGTGGAGCTGGAAGCCTTCAAGGCCGACCAGTACGATTTCCGCGTGGAGATCTCGGCCAAGAACTGGGCGACCGCCTATGACTTCCCGGCCCGCACCGACGGCAAGGTGGTGCTCGAAATGTTCGAGAACCGGGCCTCGGGCGCCCTGCAGGCCTTCGTGCCCAACCTGCGCCGGCCCAAGTTCCAGGATGCGCGGGTGCGCCGCGCGCTCAATTATGCGCTCGACTTCGAGGGCATGAACCACACCCTCTTCTTCGACCAATATACCCGCATCTCCAGCTATTTCGCCGGCACTGAGCTGGCCGCCTCCGGGCTTCCCACCGGCCAGGAGCTGGATATCCTTCAGGGCGTGAAGGACAAGGTGCCGGCCGCGCTCTTCACCCAGCCCTACACGAATCCCGTGACCGGCTCCGAAGAGGCCCGCCGCGCCAATCTGCGCAAGGCGGCCGACCTGCTGAAGGAAGCCGGCTTCCAGGTGAAGGGGCGCCAATTGGTGGACGCCAAGGGCGAGCCCTTCAGCATCGAGATCCTGGTGGATCGCCCGAGCTTCGAGCGCGTGGCCCTGTTCTACAAGCCCGCTTTGGAGCGGCTCGGCATCGCCGTCACCGTGCGGGTGGTGGACAATGCCCAGTACATCAACCGCGTGCGCTCCCGCGACTTCGACATGATCATCGCCTATTGGGGCCAGTCGCTTTCGCCGGGCAATGAGCAGCGCGACTTCTGGGGCTCCGAATCGGCCAAGCGCGACGGCTCGCGCAATTATGCGGGCATCGCCGATCCGGCTGTGGACGCCCTGATCGAGAAGGTCATCTATGCCTCCGACCGCGAGGAACTGGTGGCCGCCGCCCATGCCCTCGACCGGGTGCTGTTGTGGAACGACTTCGTCATTCCCGCCTGGACGCTGAATTTCACCCGCACGGCCCGCTGGGACCGGTTCGCCCATCCCCCGGAGCTGCCGCGCTATTCCTTCGGCTTCCCCACCATCTGGTGGTGGGACGCCGCTAAGGCCGCGAAGGTGGGGGCGCCCAAGCCATGAGCGGGATGGACCGTCGTTCCGTCCTGAAGCTCACCGCTGCCGCCGGCGCCGGCCTGATGACCCCCCCCTTGGCGGGGGGGCTGGCAAGCCGGGCCGCTCTCGCTGCGCCCGAAGGGGCGGAGCGCCACGGTCTGTCGGCCTTCGGCGAACTGAAATATCCCGCCGATTTCAGCCATTTCGCCTATGTGGACCCCGCCGCCCCGAAGGGCGGCGCCTTTTCCCTCATCGGGCCGACGGCGGCCTATAACCAGTCGTTCCAGACCTTCAATTCGCTGAACGGCTACATCCTGCGCGGCGATGGCGCGCAGGGCCTTGCCCTCGTCTTCGACAGCCTGATGGTGCGGGCCGCCGACGAGCCGGACAGCCTCTATGGCCTTGTGGCCGCCTCCGTCCTCATCACCGAGGAGGGCCGCGTCTATCGCTTCACGCTGCGCCCCGAAGCCCGCTTCCATGACGGGTCCCCGCTCACGGCGCAGGACGTGGTGTTCTCGCTGGAGACGCTGAAGAGCCAGGGCCATCCGCTCATCCGTCAGGCGCTCCAGGAGTTTACCAGCGCCGAGGCGGACGGGCCCGGCGCCGTTGTGCTGCGCTTCACCGCCCAACGCCCGCGCGACGTGCCCCTTTACGCGGCGAGCCTGCCAATCTTCTCCAAGGCCTATTACGGCACGCACAAGTTCGAGGAGACCACCCTCGACCCGCCGCTGGGCTCCGGCCCCTACAAGGTGGGCCGCTTCGAGGTGGGGCGCTTCGTGGAATATGACCGCGTGCCCGGCTACTGGGCGGCCGACCTGCCGGTCAATCGCGGTCGCTTCAACTTCGACACCGTGCGCTACGAATATTTCCGCGACCGGGAGGTGGGGTTTGAGGCCTTCAAGGCGCGGGCCTATCTCTACCGTCAGGAATTCACCTCCCGCGCCTGGGCGACCCAGTACGACTTTCCCGCCGTCAAGGACGGGCGGGTCAAGCGCGAGGTCCTTCCCGACAACACCCCCTCCGGTGCCCAGGGCTGGTTCTTCAACACCCGCCGGCCGAAATTCTATGACCGCTCGGTGCGCGAGGCGATTGCGCTCGCCTTTGATTTCGAGTGGACCAACAAGAACCTCATGTTCGGCCAGTATGACCGGACCGTCTCCTTCTTCCAGAATTCCGACCTGATGGCCCAGGGCAAGCCCTCCCCGGCCGAGGAGAAGCTGCTCGCCCCCTATCGCGACCGCCTGCCCGAGGAAGTGTTCGGCGAGCCCTATCTGCCGCCGGTGACCGACGGCTCGGGGCAGGACCGGGCGCAATTGCGCCGCGCCGCCGCGCTTCTGAAGGAAGCGGGCTATGTGGTGCAGCAAGGCCGGCTGGTGGATGGCAAGGGCCAGCCGCTGACCATCGAGTTTCTGGACGATGACGGCGCCTTCGAGCGGCACACCTCGCGCTATATCGGCAACCTCAAGGTGCTGGGCATCGAGGCGACGTTCCGCATCGTCGATCCCGCGCAATACCAGGCGCGGCTGAAGGATTTCGACTTCGACATGCTGGTGCGCCGTTACTCGGTCTCGCTCAATCCGGGCGAGGAATTGCGGGCCTATTTCGGCAGCGAAGCAGCGCGCACCCGCGGCTCGAACAATGTTTCGGGCATTTCGGACACCGCCGTGGACGGGCTTATCAGTGTGGCGCTCGCCGCCCAGACCCGCCCGGAGCTGGTGACCGCCTGCCGCGCCCTGGACCGGGTGCTGCGGGCCGGCCGCTACTGGGTGCCCCAATGGTACAAGCCCTCCCATTGGCTCGCCTATTGGGATGTGTTCGGCCGCCCGCCGGTGCCGCCCAAATACGATACCGGCGTTCTTGACACCTGGTGGTCCAATCCCGCGTGAGCGGTTGACGTCGCAGCGGCGTAACCCCACGGTGACGCGGAAAGCGGAGACACGATGCTCGCCTATATCGTCCGACGCCTGGCCCTGATGATCCCGACCATTCTCGGCATCATGCTGGTGTCCTTCGTGGTCATCCAGTTCGCCCCCGGCGGGCCGGTGGAGCGGGTGATCGCCCAGCTCACCGGCGACGATGTCTCGGCCACCGCCCGTGTCTCGGGCCAGGGCGGCGACCTGGCAGGCGGTGCCGCGCGCGGTGCCGGGGCGGGCGGGGCGGATGCTTCCTCCAAGTATCGCGGCGCCCAGGGTCTCGATCCGAAATTCATCGCCGAGCTGGAAAAGCAGTTCGGCTTCGACAAGCCCGCCCACGAGCGCTTCCTGCGGATGATCTGGAACTATGTGCGCTTCGATTTCGGGCGCTCCTATTTCCGCGACATCGGGGTGCTGGATCTGATCGCGGAGAAGCTGCCGGTCTCCATCTCACTCGGGCTGTGGATGACGCTGCTGACCTATGTCATCTCCATTCCGCTCGGCATCGCCAAGGCCATGAGGGACGGTTCGCGCTTCGATGTGTGGACCTCGGCGGTCATCATCGTCGGCTATGCCATCCCTTCCTTCCTGTTCGCCATCCTGCTCATCATCCTGTTCGCCGGCGGGTCGTTCCTGGACTGGTTCCCCCTTCGGGGCCTGACCTCCGACAATTGGGTGCAGATGTCCTGGCCGGAACGCATCGCCGACTATGGCTGGCACCTGGTGCTGCCGCTCACCTCCATGGTGCTCGGCTCCTTCGCCACCATGACGCTTTTGACCAAGAACTCGTTCCTGGAAGAGATCCGAAAGCAATATGTCACCACCGCCCGCATGAAGGGCCTGCCGGAGCGGCGGGTGCTCTACGGGCATGTGTTCCGCAATGCCATGCTGATCGTGATCGCCGGCTTCCCGTCCGCCTTCATCTCCGCCTTCTTCACCGGCTCGCTGCTGATCGAGACCATCTTCTCCCTGGATGGGCTCGGGCTGCTGGGCTTTGAAAGCGTCCTCAACCGGGACTATCCGGTGGTGTTCGGCACGCTCTACATCTTCTCGCTCGCGGGCCTTCTGGTGGGGCTCCTGTCCGACCTCACTTATATGCTGGTCGATCCGCGCATCGACTTTGAAACGCGGGAGGTGTGAGGCATGGACACGCTCGCTCCCGCCGTGGCACCCCAAACTGCGGTGCCGAACAGCGAAAAACGCTGGCTTTCGCCGCTCAACCAGCGCCGGGTGCGGAATTTCCGCGCCAACCGCCGCGGCTGGTGGTCTTTCGTCCTCTTCACCATCCTGTTCGTCTTGAGCCTGTTCGCCGAATTCATCGCCAATGACCGGCCGATCCTGGTGAGCTATGAGGGCGCCTATTATTTCCCGGTGGTGAAGGCCTATCCGGAGACCACGTTTGGCGGCGACTTCGAGACCACGGCGGACTATCGCGATCCCTATCTCAAGAAGCTGATTGCGGAGAAAGGCGGCTGGATGATCTGGCCGCCCATCCATTTCTCCTATTCCACCCACAATCTCGACCTGCCCACGCCGGCCCCCTCGCCGCCCACCTGGATGCTGACCGAGGCGCAGTGCAAGGCGGCGGCCGAGCGCAAGGGCGTTTCGGGCTGTTCGGGCCTGGAAATGAACTGGCTCGGCACCGACGACCAGGGTCGCGATGTGCTGGCCCGCCTTATCTACGGCTTCCGCATCTCGGTGCTGTTTGGCCTGACTCTGACCATCATCTCCTCCATCATCGGGGTCGCGGCGGGCGCGGTGCAGGGCTATTTCGGCGGCTGGGTGGACCTCCTGTTCCAGCGCTTCATCGAGATCTGGACCTCCATTCCCGCCCTCTATCTGCTGCTCATCATCTCCTCCGTGCTGGTGCCGGGCTTCTGGGTGCTCCTGGGCATCCTGCTGCTCTTCTCCTGGGTGTCGCTGGTGGGCATGGTCCGCGCCGAGTTCCTGCGGGCCCGGAATTTCGAGTATGTGCAGGCGGCGCGGGCGCTGGGGGTGGGCAATTTCACCCTCATCGTGCGCCACATCCTGCCCAATGCCATGGTGGCCACCCTCACGCTTTTGCCGTTCATCCTGTCCTCCTCGGTGATGACCCTCACCGCCTTGGACTTCCTCGGCTTCGGCCTGCCGCCCGGCTCGCCCTCGCTGGGTGAGCTGCTGGCCCAGGGCAAGGCCAACATCCAGGCGCCCTGGCTTGGGCTGACCGGCTTCTTCACCGTGGGCCTGATGCTGACCTTGCTCATCTTCATCGGCGAAGCCGTCCGCGACGCCTTCGACCCGCGCAAGACCTTCGGGTGAGTGTGGTAGGATGGCGCCGGAGATGACCCCATGACCAGGATCGTGCGCGAACACTACCCGGTGGAGAAGCTGCCGGAGGATTTGCGGGACGGACTTCCCGTCGGCACCACCGTCACCGTCACCGTCGAGGGCCGCTCCCCGCCCGCGCCCTTCGATTCACGCCTCGACCAGATTCTGCGCGATGCGCGCCCAGTCGGCCCCTCGGAGGCGCGGATGCGGCTAGCGCGTAGCGGGGTCAGCGCCGCGGAGGCGGTGGCGCGGATCCGTGCGCTGCGTGACGAGTGGGACAGCTAGACGGTGCGCGTCTATCTGGATGCCAATGCCATCATCCTGGCAATGGAGGGGGAGCCGCCAGCGGCGGAGGCTATGGTGGCCATCATGGAGCATCGTTCCGCCGACTTCGCCGCTGTGACCAGCCAATTGTCCATGGCGGAGATCCTGGTAGCGCCCATCCGGGAGCGGGATTTTCAGCGCATCGAAATCTATGCTGGTCTTCTGGCAGGGGGAGGCCAACTGGATTGCCTTGCCGTCTCCCGTGACGTCCTGTTGACCGCCGCCCGTATTCGCGCCGCCCATCCCAGCCTGAAGCTGCCGGATGCCATACACTTGGCTAGCGCCGAGTGCGCGGGGTGCTCTCACATCATCACTGGCGACAAGCGTTTGGCGGCGCATGCGCCGCTGCCCGTGGTGGACACGAGCGCCCATGACCTTTCTGCCCTTTTGGAGCAGCTGCCATGACCCAAGCCGCCGCGCCCCTTCTGTCCGTCGAGAACCTGTCCGTCGCCTTCCGCCGGGACGGCACGGATGCCGTGGCGGTCAAGGGCGTCTCCTTCCAGGTGGGCGCGGGCGAGACCGTGGCCCTGGTGGGGGAATCGGGCTCCGGCAAGTCGGTGACCGCCCTTTCCATCCTGAAGCTCCTGCCCTATCCGGCCGCGAGCCATCCCACGGGCCGTATCCTGTTCAAGGGGCGCGACCTGCTCACCTTGCCGGACCGGGAGCTGCGCGGCGTGCGCGGCAATGACGTGACCATGGTGTTCCAGGAGCCCATGAGCTCCTTGAATCCGCTCCACACCATTGAGCGGCAGGTGGGGGAGATGCTCATCCTCCATCGCGGCCTGTCCACCGCCGCCGCCCGCGCGCGGACGCTGGAACTGCTCCATGAGGTGGGGCTGCCTGACCCCGAGAGCCGGCTCTCCGCCTATCCCCATCAATTGTCCGGCGGCCAGCGCCAGCGTGTCATGATCGCCATGGCGCTGGCCAACGAGCCGGACCTTCTGATCGCCGACGAGCCAACCACGGCGCTCGACGTCACCGTCCAGGCGCAGATCCTCAAGCTCCTGAAGCAGCTTCAGGCCCGCCTCGGCATGGCCATGCTGTTCATCACCCATGACCTGGGCATCGTGCGCAAGATCGCCGACCGGGTCTGCGTCATGCGGCACGGGGAGATCGTGGAGCAGGGCAGCGCGGAGGACATCTTCCAGCGCCCCACCCATCCCTATACCCAGGCCCTCCTCCATGCCGAGCCCAAGCCCGACCCGGCGCCCGCCGCACCCGATGCGCCGGTGGTGGTGGCGACCGAGGACCTGAAGGTCCATTTCCCCATCAAGCGCGGCATCCTCCGGCGCACCATCGGCCATGTGAAGGCGGTGGATGGGGTGACGGTGGCCGTCCACCAGGGCGAGACGCTGGGGGTGGTGGGGGAATCCGGCTCGGGCAAGACCACCTTGGGCCTGGCCATGTTGCGCCTCATTTCCTCCGCCGGCCCCATCGCCTATCTCGGCCAGCGCATTGACGGCCTGCGCTTTGCGCAGATGCGGCCGCTGCGCAAGGACCTGCAGATCGTCTTCCAGGACCCCTATGGCGCGCTCTCGCCCCGCATGGCCGTGGGCGATATCGTGGGGGAGGGGCTGGAGGTGCATCAGCCCGGCCTCTCGTCCCAGGCGCGCGAAGCGCGGGTGATCGCGGCGCTGGCGGATGTGGGCCTCGATCCCGAGATGCGCCATCGCTATCCGCACGAATTCTCCGGTGGCCAGCGCCAGCGCATTTCCATCGCCCGGGCCATGGTGCTCGAACCCTCCTTCGTGGTGCTGGACGAGCCCACCTCGGCCCTCGACATGCTGGTTCAGGCCCAGATCGTCGACCTGCTGCGCTCCCTCCAACGCCGGCGCAACCTGACCTACATGTTCATCTCCCACGATCTGCGGGTGGTCTCCGCCCTGGCGAGCCGCATCCTGGTGATGAAGGGCGGCAAGGTGGTGGAGGAAGGGCCGGCGCGGCAGGTGTTCGAGGCGCCGCGCGAGGCCTATACCAAGGCCCTGTTCGCGGCGGCCTTCAACCTGGAGACCGCCCAGGTGGGGGTGGTGGCGCAATGAGCGGGATCCAGACCGGCGGGCTGCTGGGCGATGCGGTGGCGGACATCGATCTGTCCGCACCGGAGACCCTGGCGAAGTCCTATCTCACCTATGAGCAGTATGACGTGACGCTTCGCCATCCCGATGGCACCGTGGACCTGCTCTCGCGGGACGTGATCCGCGTGGGGCGGGTGGCTGGCGTGCTGTGCGTCGATCCCGTGCGCGATGTGCTGGTGCTGATCCGCCAGTTCCGCCTCTCGGCGCATCTGGCCACAGGACGGGGCGAGCTGGTGGAGATCGTGGCCGGCCGGGTGGAGCGGGGCGAAGATTGCGCCGAGGCGGCGCGACGGGAGTGCCAGGAGGAGATCGGGCTCGAGCCCTATCACCTGGAGCCGCTCTTCACCTTCCTGCCCACGCCCGGCGTGACGGATGAAAGCTGCGACCTGTTCCTCGGGCTCGTGGATGCCTCCCGCGTGCCGGAACGGGCGGGGGCGGCGAGCGAGCACGAGGTGACGCGCCCCTTTACCGTGCCGGTGGATGAGGCATTGAGCCTTCTGGCGCCGGGCCGTTCGTCCAACGCCTATCTGCTGCTGGCCGTGCAATGGCTGGCGCTGAACCGCCACCGCCTGCCGGAGATGATGGCGCGCGGACGGGCCGGCGCGCCATAAGGGGCCTCAGGCGGGCAGGAAACTCAGCCGGGAAGGAAGCCCAGCAGCAGGCGGCTGAGCGCCTCCGGCTGCTCCACGCAGGGAATGTGCGAGGCGTCCGCGATGACCTCGAGCCGTGCGCCGGCAATGCCCTGCGCCAGCGCCTCGGCGGCGGCGGGCGGGGTGGAGGGGTCCTTGTCGCCCACGAGTACGAGCACCGGCGCGGCGATCTTCGCGCCGGCCTCCCGCAGGTCGGCGTCCCGCACCGCCATGGCGCAGCCCAGATAGCCCTCCAGCGTGGTGCGGGCCACCATGTTCACATAGCCCCGGATGAGATCGGGGCGGGCGGCGCGGAAGCCGTCCGTGAACCAGCGGGCCATGACGCCCGTCGCAATGGCGGGCAGGCCGTCGCGGCGGATACCGACGATGCGGTCGTTCCACACCGAGGCCGGGCCGATGACGGCAGCCGTGTCGCACAGCACCACATGGTCCACCCGGTCCGGCGCGGAGGCCGCCAGGTGCTGGGCCACCATGCCGCCGATGGACAGGCCCACCACATGGGCCTTCGCGATGCCCAGCGCATCCAGGAGCGCCAGCGCATCCCCCGCCAGTTCGGCGATGGAATAGCCCTGCGCCTCGCCCGGCAGGGGGGTGGCGTCGGTGAGGCCGTGGCCGCGC
The DNA here is from genome assembly GCF_028863665.1 of Aquabacter sediminis. GTDB lineage: Bacteria > Pseudomonadota > Alphaproteobacteria > Rhizobiales > Xanthobacteraceae > L1I39. Next base: position 217,736 of record NZ_JARBFX010000008.1, on the reverse strand, counting down.
ATGTCATAGCGCAGCACCCGGTAGCGGGTGGTCAGCGCCGGCACGATGGCATCCCACACATGGAAGCTGGTGCCCAGCGAATTCGCGAGCAGCAGGACGGGCGCGCCCTTCGGGCCGGCGAGGTCATAATGGGTGACGAGGGGGCCGGTAAGGATGAAGGGCATGGCAGGCTCCGGGAGAGACAACGAACGGATAGTGGCCCCTCGCATGACCGATGCGAGAAGCGGACCCTCGTGAGGACGGACGTCAGACGGTGGCGATGGGCGTCACCGGGGACCCCACTGCACCGGGCAGGCGCAAGGGCGGGGCGGTGAGCAGGAAGCGGTTGCGGCCCGTGGCCTTCAGATGGGCGGCCAGCGCCGAGAGCCACCACAATTCGCCGAGCGGCACCCCCAGCTTGAACAGGCAATGATGGTGCAGCGGCATGGAGGCCTGGGCATTGGCGGCGAGCTTGCGGGCAGGCAACTGCTCCACCGCGTAATTGTCGGCCACCAGGGCCGAGATGCGGCTGTGGGCGATCCAGTCGAGAAGCTTGGTGTCGCGCCCATCCAGCACCGCGCAGGCGCGGGCGAGGCGGTCAGGATCGGGGACGCCGTCCATGGCCATGATGAGGTCGGTGAAGCCGGTATAGAGGCAGAGGATGTCGCCCTCCTCCACAACCACCTTCTGGGCCTCCATCACCCGCATCAGGTCGTCATAGCCGACCAGGTGGCGGGCTTCACCGAAGGGCGAGAGGAGATCCACGAGCACCCCGCGCCCCTGCACGCCATGGGCAGCGGCATTCTGGATGCCCAGGCGCCGGGCGCCGGTGGGGATGCCGCGCTCGGCCGCGTCCCTGGGGCCGACAATGTCGATGCCGGCGCGGAAGCCGTTATAATAAACGGGCTCCGGCCGCCCCGTGCCGCTCACGTCGAACAGGGCGCCCACATGGGCGAAGCTGTCCCACTGGGTGGAATATTGCAGGCAGATTTCCACCTTGTCGTCGCTCACCACGTCCACGAAGCTGGCATCGTCGTGGCACAGCAGGGCGTTGTAGCGCGGCGCTTCGGCGGGGCCGGTGGGCACCAGGACCGGGGGAAACCGGCGGGCATTCACCACATTGCCGCCCGGCCGGTCCAGCGGCAGGGACAGGCAGAAGGTGCGGCCCTCGCGCACCTCGGCGACGGCGGCCCGCACCTTGTCGGGTGTGATGAGGTTGAGGCGGCCCAGTTCGTCGTCCGGCCCGAAATCGCCCCAGGTGGAGCCTTCGGGACGGCGGGTCCAGCGCGGGTTGGACATGTGATGACTCTTTCTTTCGCGGAGCCTTGGGCGGGGCCTCAGACCACGCCCTTGCCCACGGTCATGCCGCCGCACACCGGCAGCGTCTGGCCGGTCACGAAGCCCGCGGCATCGCCGAGGAAGAAGCAGATGGCATCCGCCACGTCCTCGGGCGTGCCCATGCGGCCGACGGGAATGGCCTCGATGATGGCGCGGGTGCGGGGGGCGTCCGGCGGGTTGGCGGCGGTGAAGAGCGGGGTGGCGATGGGGCCGGGGGCCACCGCATTCACGGTGATGCCGTCGCGGCCCAGTTCCAGCGCCCAGGTGCGCGTCAGGCCGAGCAGCCCGGCCTTGCTGGCCGCATAGGCGCTGCGCAGGTCCTTGCCGTAGGCGGCGCGGCTGGAGACGTTCACGATGCGCCCGAAGCCCGCCGCCCGCATGCCGGGCAGCAGTGCCTGCGTGCATTGAAGCGTCGCGCCCACATTCAGGCGCATGACCGCTTCGAGGTCTTCAAGCGTGGTGTCGTCGATGGTGGCCGGCCGCACCAGGCCCACATTGTTGACGAGGCGGGTGATGGGGCCATCGGCCAGAACGGCTTTGAGCGCCGCGTCGGTGGCCGCCGCATCCATCATGTCGACGGCGATGAAGCCCGCGGCCACGTCGCCGGGGGGCGGGGCGCGATCGAGCACCACCACCGCGCGGCCCGCCGCAATTTCCCGCCGGACCACCGCCAGGCCGATGCCGCTGGCGCCTCCCGTGACGAGCGTGCGCCCTGCGCCGGCGGTCACTTCGAGGCTCCCGGCAGGTAGCAGACGCCATCCACATAGGCCTTGCGCCAACGCTGGATCACCACGCGCTCGAACAGGCCGGCGGTGGTGAAGGGATCGGCGGCGATGAAGGCTTCCGCCTCCGCCCGCGTCTCCACGTCCACCACATAGAGCCCGCCGCCGGCGGCATTGCCGTCCTCGTCGAGCTTGGCGCCGCAGGCGAGCAAGAGGTGCTTGTGGGCATCCAGGAAGGCCAGGTGCACATCGCGCGTGGCGGTGCGCAGGTCCGCCGAACCGGGCTTGTCGAAAGTCTCGATCATGTAGGCCATTGGAAATCTCCCGCCTCAGGCCGCGCGGATCTCAAGCCCGGTGCGCGCCTTCAGCTCGTCGAGGGTGAGGCCCGGCGCCAGCTCGCGCAGGACGAAGCCGTCGGCGTCGATGTCCAGCACCGCATGGTCGGTATAGACCCGGTTGACGCAGCCAAGGCCGGTGAGCGGATAGGTGCAGCGGTGCACCAGCTTGGATTCGCCCTTCTTGGTGAGCAATTCCATCATGACGAACACGTTGGAGGCACCCACCGCCAGGTCCATGGCGCCGCCGACGGCCGGGATGGCGTTGGCGTCGTTGGTGGCCCAGTTGGCGAGGTCGCCATTCTCCGCCACCTGGAAGGCGCCGAGCACGGCAATGTCCAGGTGCCCGCCCCGCATCATGGAGAAGGAGATCATGTGATCGAAGAAGGCGCCGCCTTCCAGAAGCGTCACGGGCTCCTTGCCGGCATTGATGAGGTCCATGTCGACCGCGTTGTCGCCGGGCTTGGGACCCATGCCGAGGATGCCATTCTCCGCATGGAGCAGGATTTCCCGGTCGGCGGGCAGGTGGTCCGCCACGAGGCCGGGCATGCCGATGCCGATATTGACCACTGCGCCTTCGGGAATGTCCCGGGCGATGAGCTTGGCCATCTCGACGCGGGTCCAGGGGACGAAAGTGCTGCTGCTCATGCCGAGGCTCCCGTTCCGACCGCGACCACGCGGTCCACGAACACGCCGGGGGTGACGATGGATTCGGGGTCAAGCGATCCCAGCGGCACGATCTCCTCCACCTGGGCCACCGTCACCTTGGCGGCGGTGGACATGACCGGCCCGAAATTGCGGGCGGTCTTGCGGTAGATGAGGTTGCCCCAGCGGTCGCCCTTGAACGCCTTGATCAGCGCGAAGTCCGCCTTGATGGGATATTCGAGCACATAGCCGCGCCCGTCGATGATGCGCGTCTCCTTGCCCTCGGCCAGCGGCGTGCCGTAGCCCGTGGGGGTGAAGAAGGCGCCGATGCCGGCCCCGGCGGCGCGGATGCGCTCCACCAGATTGCCCTGGGGCACCAGTTCCAGCTCCAGCTTGCCGTCGCGATAGAGCTTGTCGAAGACGAAGGAATCCACCTGCCGGGGGAAGGAGCACACCACCTTGCGCACCAAGCCCGCCTGGAGCAGGGCGGCAAGGCCGGTGGTGCCGTTGCCGGCATTGTTGGAGACGATGGTCAGGTCCTTCGGCGCGCGGGCGATGAGCGCGTCGATGAGCTGATGGGGCATGCCCGCCCCGCCGAAGCCGCCCACCAGGATGGTGGCGCCGTCCGGAATGTCGGCGACGGTGCTCGCCGTATCGGGTCTCGTCTTGTCGATCATGTGTGGCCGCTTTCTTCTTGTTCAGCCGATCGCCGAGGGATGGCGCGCCAGGGGCGTCACCACGATGTCCATGAAGGGGAAGAGGGGCAAGGAGGACAACAGGGTGTGCAACTCGTCGACGCTCTCCACGTCGAAGATGGAGACGTTCGCATACCGGCCGGCGATGCGCCACAGATGCACCCACTTGCCTTGCCGCTGGAGGTCCTGCGCATAGGCCTTCTCCGCCGCCTTGATGGCGTCCGCCTTCTCGGCGGGGAAGTCGTGGGGGATGTTCACGTTCATCTGCACATGGAAGAGCATGGCACCGGCTCCTCGGCCGCCCGTCCTGCGGCCGCGCTTTGCGGAAAGGGGAGCCGGCGGGGTCTGCACACCCCGCCGGCACGGGCTCACTTCTTGGCGACCAGCGGGCAGGTGCTCTCGGAGAGCGGCTGGAACGCCTCGTCGCCCGGGATCACGCGGGTGATCTCGTAGAAGTCCCAGGGGCCCTTGGAGTCCTTGGGGGCCTTCACCTTGGCGAGGTACATGTCGTGCACCATGCGGCCGTCCTCGCGGATCTTGCCGTTGCGGGCGAACATGTCCTCCACCGGGGTCTCGCGCATCTTGGCGATGACCTTCACGCCCTCGTCGGTGCCGGCGGCGTCGGCCGCCTTCAGATAGTTGAGGACCGAGGAATAGACACCCGCATGCACCATGGTGGGCATCTTGCCGCCCATGCGCTCGGCGAAGCGCTTGGACCAGGCGCGGGTCTTGTCGTCATAGTCCCAGTAGAAGCCGGTGGTCAGCACCATGCCCTGGGAGGCGTCCAGGCCCACCGACTTGATGTCGGTGAGGAACAGCAGCAGCGCGGCCAGCGTCTGGCCGGACTGGGTGATGCCGAACTCGCGGGCCTGCTTGATGGTGTTGATGGTGTCGGCGCCGGCATTGGCCATGCCGATGATCTGTGCGCCCGAGGACTGGGCCTGGAGCAGATAGGACGAGAAGTCCGCATTGTTGAACGGCGCGCGCACCGCGCCCTTCACCGTGCCGCCCTTCTCCTTCACGATCTTGGCCACCTGGTTCTCAAGGTCATGGCCAAAGGTGTAGTCGGCGGTGATGAAGAACCAGGACTTGCCGCCACCGCTGGTCACCGCATTGCCGGTGCCGGCCGCCAGCGAATAGACGTCATAGGTCCAGTGCAGGCCCGTGGGGGAGCAGGCCTTGTTGGTCAGCGCCATGGAGGCGGCGCCGGAATTGATGTCGACCTTGCCCTTCTCCTTGGCCACGTCGCGCACCGCGAGCGCCGCCACCGAGCCGTTGATGTCGAAGATGGCATCCACGTCCTGGGTGTCATACCAGGCGCGGGCGGTGGAGGAGGCGATGTCGGCCTTGTTCTGGTGGTCGGCGGAGACCAGTTCCACCGGCTTGCCATTGATGGGCTTGCCGAAATCCTCGATCGCCATGCGCGCGGCTTCCACCGAGCCCTTGCCGGCGAGGTCCGAATAGGCGCCCGACATGTCGGTGAGCACGCCGATCTTGACGCCGCCGCCGGCATACTGGGCCAGCGCCGGGCTGGACAGGAGCAGCCCGGCCATGAGGCCGGCATAGAGAGCCTTGGTCTTCATCTTTCCTCCGCGTGGGGTCTTCCGCGTGTGGTGTTCAGGGGGCTTCGCCGGGAGCGGGTTCACACCCGCTCGATCACGGTGGCGATGCCCTGGCCGACGCCGATGCACATGGTGCACAGCCCATAGCGGCCGCCGGTGCGCGCAAGCTGGTACATGGCCGTGCCCACCAGGCGCGCGCCGGACATTCCGAGCGGATGGCCGAGCGCGATGGCGCCGCCATTGGGATTGACGTGGGCGGCATCGTCGGGGAGGCCGAGATCGGCCAGAACCGCGCAGGCCTGGGCGGCGAAGGCTTCGTTGAGCTCGATCACATCCATCTGGTCGAGGGTCAGGCCGAGGCGGGCGAGCACCTTGCGGGTGGCCGGGGCGGGACCCATGCCCATGATGCGCGGGGGCACGCCGGCCGTGGCCATGCCGAGCACGCGGGCACGGGGGGTGAGGCCGTAGCGCTTCACCGCTTCCTCGGAGGCGATGAGGAGGGCGGCCGCGCCGTCATTGACGCCCGAGGCATTGCCGGCGGTCACCGTGCCGCCCGGCTTCACCACGCCCTTGAGGCGGGTGAGGTCTTCCAGCTTGGTGTCGGGGCGCATGTGCTCGTCGCGCTCGAAGAGCTTGGGATCGCCCTTTTTCTGCGGCACCGGCACGGGGATGATCTCGTCGGCGAAGCGGCCGGCGTCCCAGGCGGCGGCCGCGCGGCGCTGGCTCTCGAGGGCGAAGGCATCCTGCCGCTCGCGGGAGATGGCGAAGTCCTCGGCCACGTTCTCGGCGGTCTCGGGCATGGAATCGGTGCCGTGCAGCGCCTTCATCTGGGCGTTGACGAACCGCCAGCCGATGGTGGTGTCCTCGATCTTGGCCGTGCGGGAGAAGGCGGTGTCCGCCTTGCCCATGACGAAGGGCGCGCGGCTCATGCTTTCCACGCCGCCGGCGATCATCAGCCCGGCTTCGCCCGCCTTGATGGCGCGGGCGGCAGTTCCCACCGCATCCATGCCCGAGCCGCACAGGCGGTTCAGGGTGGAGCCGGGCACGTCGATGGGCAGGCCGGAGAGCAGGCCCGCCATGCGGGCAACGTTGCGATTGTCCTCGCCGGCCTGGTTGGCGCAGCCCAGGATGATGTCGTCAATGGCCTTGGCGTCGACGCCGGGCACGCGGTCCATCAGCGCCTTGATGGCGAGGGCCGCGAGGTCGTCGGGGCGGACGGAGGAGAGGGTGCCGGCATAGCGGCCGATGGGGGTGCGGACGGCGTCGCAGATATAAGCGTGGGTCATTGGCTCCCCAAATCTCATGTTCGTAATGCGAACAAATTTCAGTCTTGTGTGGGCCGCAAGCGCGACGGCGTCAACGAGATTCGATGTTGCGGCTGCACACGAAATCAGAGCAATCGCGGGAAGTCATTGGAAATAATCTCAAATTCTGATGCTTTGGCGTCGCTTTAAATTGCCGCCTTGACAGGGGCGAGGGGATTGCGTTCTGTGCGCATTGCGAACATTGAGTACGTCAGTCGCACAAGGAGGCGCGCATGGCTCAGTTGGAAGGGCGCTCCGTGGCCCTGGTGGGGGCGGGCAGCATGGGGCTCGGCTGGGCCATCGTCTTCGCCCGCGCGGGGGCGCGCGTGCGCCTTTACGATGTCAGCGCCGAGGTTCTGGCCGCGGCTCCGGCCGGCATCGCCCGCCGCCTGGACGGTCTGCGCGCCCACGGCCTCCTGGACGAGGCGCCCGACCTTGTGCTCGCCCGCATCTCGACGACGGCAGACCTGGACGCAGCCGTTGCGGGCGTCGTCCATGTGCAGGAAAGCGTGCTGGAGAAGCTCGACCTCAAGCGCGACCTGTTCGCCGAACTGGACCGGCGCGCGCCCGCCGATGCGGTGCTCGCCAGCTCGACCTCCTCCTTCCCCGCCTCCGACTTCACCGACCACCTGCCGGGCCGCCATCGCTGCCTCGTCGCCCACCCGGCGAACCCGGTCTACCTGCTGCCCATCGTCGAGCTGGTGCCTGCCCCCTGGACCGACCCGGCCGCCCTCGCCGCAACCCGGGCGCTCATGGCGGGTGCGGGCCAGCGGCCGGTGGAGCTGAAGCGGGAGGTCAACGGCTTCATCTACAACCGCCTCCAGGGCGCGGTGTTGCGCGAGGCCTATTGGATGCTGAAGGAAGGCATCGCGGATGTGAATGACATCGACCAGGTGATGACCGGCGGCCTCGGCCTGCGCTGGTCGCTCATCGGGCCGTTCGAGACCGCCGACCTCAACTATCGCGGCGGCCTTGCCGAGCATGCCCGCCGCATGGGCGCGCGCTATGCGCAGATGGGCGCCGAGCGCGGCCAGCCGGATCAGTGGGACGAGGACCTCGTCGCCCGCGCCGCCGCCCAGCGCCGCGCGCTCCTGCCGCTGGAGGACTGGGAGGCCCGCGTCGCCTGGCGCGACGACCGCCTCATGGCGGCGCTCGCCGCTGCACGCGCGGCCGAGGACGGCTATGATGACGCAGCGGGCGGAAAGCCCGGCGGCGGGGGCGCGGAATGAGCGGGCGGGCGAGCGGGGAAAGCGAGGACAAGGACTATATCCAGTCCCTCGTGCGTGGCCTGGAAGTCATCCGCACCTTCACCCGCTACAAGCCGCGCATGACCTTGAGCGAGGTGGCCCAGCATACCGGCCTCTCCCGCGCGGCGGCGCGGCGCTTCCTCCTGACCCTGGTGCGGGAGAATTATGCCGAGACCGACGGCAAGTATTTTTCCCTGCGCCCCAAGGTGCTGGACCTCGGCTTCTCCTATCTGTCCTCCCTGCCCATGTGGGAGGTGGCCCAGCCCATCATGCGGGATGTGGTGAACGAGTTGCAGGAATCCTGCTCGCTCTCGGTGCTGGATGGGCTCGACATCGTCTATGTGGCGCGCGTTCCCACCGAGCGGGTGATGACCATCGGCCTGTCCATCGGCAGCCGCCTGCCGGCCTTCTGCACCTCCATGGGCCGGACCTTGCTGGCCGGCCTGCCACCCGCGGAACTGGCGGTCTTCTACGACCGGGTGAAGCTGGAGCAGCGGACCGAGCGGACGGTGGCCAATATGGTGGCACTGAAGGACGCGGTGGAAACCTCCCGCCGGCAGGGCTGGACGCTGGTGGACCAGGAATTGGAGATGGGCCTGCGCTCCATCGCTGTCCCCGTGCGCAACCGGCGCTCTGAGGTGCTGGCGGCCCTGAACGTCTCCACCCATGTGGGGCGCAATTCCGCCGAGGTGTTGAAGTCCCGGTTCCTCCCAGTATTGCTGGATGCCGCCCAGAAGATCTCCGCCTCCTTGCCGCAATAGGCGCATCCAGAGGTTTCATAAAACCTCCAAAACGTCCGCAGCTGTATAAATTTTGGCCGCGCCCCAAAAGGAGCAGCAATCGGTTGATCCAAGCGACCTCTCAGCCGTACGAAGACCCTGGGTAATGCGCGCAGCTGTCGGAGCCTGGGATGTTTTCACGCGTCGACCCGCATGCTCCGCTCCTGCCGGAAGAGGAGCTGATCTCGCAGAGCTTCCTGTCGGCGGTGCTGGGGCTATCTCTGGTCTGGGCGGGTGCGTTCCTGGTGGGCGTCCTCGGCCGATGGCTGGTGGTAGAGCCGATCCACCTTGCCAACACCGTCGGCTTCGCCTTGGTCACGCTCGCCCTGCTCGTCACTCTGCGGCGGCACTGGATGCCGCACCGGCGCGTCGCGATTGCTTTTTTTGTCGCCCTGTACCTCTACATCGCCGCTGCCCAGTTCCTCATGCCGTCGGACCAGTTCCGCATTCTTCTTTTCTATCCGGCGCTTGGTGCGGTTCTGTTCGTGCTCGGCTACCGCGCTGCCTTCCTGGCGCTCCTCATCTCCTATGCGGTGTTCGCCACCGCCGTCGGCCGCGGCGCCATGGCCGTAAGCCCGGTCGCGGCCGCGACGTTCCTGATCACCCTTGCGCTCACCGGCCAGTTTTTTCGCATCTTCCACCGCCAGGCGACGCACGCGCTGCGTCTGGTGGCGCAGCAGAATGTGGTGCTGGATGCCGCCGCACGCCTCGATCCCCTGACCGGCTTGCTCAACCTGCGCGCCTTCCATGAGGCCATGGACGCCGAGATGTCCGATTTCGGTCTGCTTCGGTCCGTGGCGGTGCTGTTCGTGGACGTGGACCATTTCAAGCCGATCAATGACCGGTTCGGCCATGCCGGCGGCGATGCGGTGCTCAAGGCCCTTTCCGGTGTTCTGCAAGGCGCCGTGCGACAGCAGGACCAGGTGGCGCGCATCGGCGGAGAAGAGTTCGCCATCTTTCTCCCCGGCGCCAACGGGGAGACCGCCCGGCAGATCGCCGAGCGGGTGCGGGCCGAAGCGGAGCGGATGTCTGTTGACGTGGGAGGGCAGCCCATTGGTGTGACCCTCTCCGTGGGCGTGGCGGTATCACAGCCGCCCCATCTGACACCGGACGCCCTGGTGCGGGCGGCAGACCTTGCCATGTATGCGGCCAAGCGCCGGGGCCGGAATCGGGTGGAGGTTTCGGAGTACGCCTAGTGTCCGTCTCGGCGTCTTGGGGGCAGGCCGCGCGCCACCGGGCACCGGCTTGGCTTTTTCGCGGCCCGGCGACACTGTGCGGCATCGCATCATCAGGCGGGATGGGGGCCCATGGGTGAGTTCGAGGTGGTCTCGCGGCTGTTCGCGCTGCTTCTGGGGCTGGCCATTGCCGAGGTGCTGAAAGGATTCGCCCGCGTGGTGCGGATCCGGCTCAAGGCGGAGGACGTACGGCCGGGCGCGGTGCGCATCGGCTGGCTGGTGCCCTTGCTCGGCACCATGATGGTGCTGGACCAGATGACGTTCTGGATCAATTTCCAGCATTTCGGCCCGCTTCTGCCGGGCACCTATCCCAGCCTCGTCTCCATGATGGTGCTGATCGGCGGCTATTACGCCCTCTCCACCATGGTCTTTCCGGCCGAGCCCAAGCAGTGGCCGGACTATGATGACTATTACCTGGTGGTGCGCCGCACGGTTCTGGGCGGCATCCTGGCCGTCAACCTGCTCACCATCTGCGCCGTGCTGGCCCTGGAATTCTACCGCCAGAGCGGGATCTTCGACGCGATGCCGGGGGCCGACGACACGTTTGGCGGGCTGCTGGAGGTCCTCACCGTTCCCGTCTTGATGGCGCTGCTGTTCGTGCGCGGGAAACCCTGGAACCTCCTGCTGCTGGCCACCGTCAACCTGCTGATGCTTGCCGAGGTGCTGCCCTTCTAGAGCATTCTCTCCCATTGAATCGCTTCGACGATTCAATGGGAGGGGTGAAACCGTCTCTATCCAATAGGTTAGAGCACGTTCCACCGATCAGGCCGGCTCCACCTGTCGCGATCAGGTCCTACAGGTTCGCGCCGCCGCCCGCCTTGGCGCCGCGCATGATCTCGGACAGGATCGCGCGTGCCCGCTCCCCAAAGGACAGGCGCCGCACTTCCGTTCGCTCGAAGGTCGAGAAGGCGACCGCGAGCTTGCGCATCTGCGCCTCCTTTTCCGCCGCCGGCAGGAAGGCATAGCGGATGGCGTTGTAGGCGAAGGCTTTCAGCGCTCGATAATCGAAGCCATGGTCGCGCGCCGCCCGCACGAATTCGTGGGTGAGGTCGATGCGGGAGACCCCCGCATCATCGGTAGCCAGCACCACGGGAACCCCGGCGGCCACATAGGTGGAGATGGGATGCTCCCGGCCCCGCACGCCCAGGATCAGGTCCGAGGAGGTCAGCGCGATCTCCACCGCCACCTCGCGGCGTGCCATCTCCGCCAGCAGGCCGGGCATGTCGCGCTCGAAGCCGATGGCGGTGCCGTGGCCGATGCGCCGCGCGCCAGCCACCTCCACCGCCTCCCGAATATGAAAATCGAGATCGGCGGGCGGCACGAGGCCGAGCCACAGCTCGCCCGCATGCAGGGCGACCGGCACGTCGGGCGGGGCGAGGGCGGCCACATAGGCCATGTGCGTGTGATAGTCGCGCAGTGCGGTGCGATGGTCCTCCGGCCCCACGAAATTCAGCCCCACCACCAGGCGCGGCGCCGTGCGCACGAGGGCGGCCGCCACCGCTGTCTGGACGAACACCTCGGCAGGCGGAGCGTTGCGGTTCACCTGCGCGATGAAGCTGTAGCCAACGCCGCAGCCCGGCCGGTCCTTGCCGCCGGCGCAGCCGAGCAGGGCCTCGATGCGCCCCCTCAGTCCCTCCAGTTCGTCGGCGCGCCGCCGCACGAAATCCTTCAGCCCCGCCTGTTGAAGGGCTGCCAGCATGGCCTTCGGCTCGGTCTCGGTGCCGATGGCAGCGGCCAGGCGCCGCCGCTCCGCACTCTCCAGGAAGGTGAACATGAACTCGGCATATTGGACCGCGGCGGCGTCATAGGCGCGCAGCTGGTCGGCGGTCATTTCGGCCAGCCGTTCCAGGCGGTTCGGCGTGTCGGCCCCGCCGGTGGCCGCGCCGAACTTGCCGAAGGTGGCGAAGAACTGGTCGTGGCCCGAGGGCACCTGCGGCGTTGGCACGAACGCCCGCATGGAATAGGCGTCCACCAGCAGGCCATACACCGTCTGGCTGCCCGGGCCGGACACGGCCTGCGCCACCGGAATCAGGCCGGGATCGGCGCCGCAGGGTGCATCCTCGCGCGCGTCGGCGGGGCGTTGGACCAGCACCTTCTCCGGTTGGCTGAGGCACAGCCCGTCCTGCGCCGCCCAGGCGATCAGCCGCTCGGCATAGACAGCGCCGGACAGGTGAGTGTGCAGGTCCGCGCCCTTCGGCATGCGCTGGAGAAAGGCCCGCATCTGCCGCAGGTCGCTCCGCATGGCCTCGAAAGCGCCGGCCGTGACGGCTTCCGGCACATTCAGCACCACGAATCCGGCGCGCCCGATGAGGGTGCCAATCCCAAGCAGGAGCGCGAGCAGGAGGAGGGCGGGAACGAGGCGGCGGGGCACGCTGGGCTCCGGAACGGAGGGAGCCGAGGGACGGCTCCATGAATGGCGCTTCACGTTAAACGAAAGTCTCGCAAGGTGAAAACGTACCGAAGGGAAGGCACCTCAGGAATGGTCCCACTCCCCCCGCTTCGAGAACTCGTCTAGAAGGCGGTCATGGCGCTGCTCGATCTGGCAAACCCCACCCGCTTCCTGGCCCTGTCCGGCCGGCTCCTTCCTTGGACCGCCGGTGCGGCGGTGCTGTTCCTGGCCGCCGGCCTTGCCCTGGCCTTTGCCGCCCCGGCGGACTACCAGCAGGGTGAGACGGTGCGGATCATGTACATCCACGTGCCCTTCGCGTGGCTCGCCATGTTCGGCTATTCGCTGATGGCGGCCTCGGCGCTGGGCATCCTGGTCTGGCGCCATCCTTTGGCCGATGTCTCCCACAAGGCGGCGGCGCCCATCGGGGCGACCTTCACCTTCTTGTGCCTGGTCACGGGTGCCCTGTGGGGACGGCCCATGTGGGGCACCTATTGGGTGTGGGACGCGCGCCTGACCTCGGTACTGGTGCTGTTCCTGCTCTATCTCGGCCTCATGGCCCTGCGCGCCGCCATTGATGACCCAAGCCGGGCCGGACGGGCGGCAGCCGTGCTGACCCTGGTGGGCTTCATCAACGTGCCCATCGTCAAGTTCTCGGTGGATTGGTGGAACACCCTCCACCAGCCGGCCTCGGTCTTCCGCATGGACGGGCCGACCATTGACGGCTCGCTGCTGCGCCCGCTGCTGGTGTGCGCGCTGGGCTTTACCTTCCTGTTCATCTCGCTCCATCTCCTCGCCATGCGCACCGAGATCCTGCGCCGGCGGGTGCAGGCGCTGGAAGCGCGGGCCGCTGCGGAGGCCGCCGGCGCATGAGCCATGCCTTCTTCATCCTGGCCGCCTATGGCGTGGCGGGCCTCGGCCTTCTCGTGCTGACCGCGACGCTATGGTTCGATTATCGCGGCCAACAACGGGCCTTGGCCGAGCTGGAGGCGCGCGGGCTGCGCCGCCGTTCCGACCGGAGGGGCGCATGAGCGCGGCCTCGCCGTCCCGCCGCCGGCTGATCCTGCTGCTTCCGGTGCTGGTCTTCGCGGCGCTCGCGGGGCTGTTCTTCATCCGGCTTTATGCAGGCGATCCCTCCCGCATTCCCTCCGCCCTTGTGGGCCGCCCTGCGCCGAAGCTGGATCTGGCGTCGCTTCCGGGCCTCATGCGGGACGGGCAGCCGGTGCCGGGCCTCGTCCCCGCGGATCTTGCCGGCCGGGTCACGCTCATGAATGTCTGGGCGTCCTGGTGCGCGCCGTGCCGGGAGGAGCACCCCATCCTCATGGCGCTGTCGCGCGATCCGCGCCTGCGCCTCGTCGGGCTCAATTACAAGGACGCGCCGGACAATGCCCGCCGCTTCCTCGGCCAATATGGCCTGCCTTATGCGGCTGTTGGCGTCGACCCCAATGGGCGCGCGGCCATCGAGTGGGGCGTCTATGGCGTGCCGGAAACCTTCGTCCTCGCCCCGGACGGCACCATTGCCCACAAATTCGTCGGGCCGCTGACCGAGGCCGCCGTGCGCGATACGTTGATGCCGCTGGTGGAGCGGCTCTCCTCCGGCGTCAGCGCGTCTCCGCCGAAGTAGGGCCGTCCGGCGCTTTCAGCTCATAGCGCGCCATGAGCGGGGCCTGGGCGAAGGCGAACAGGAAGGTCAGCGGCAGATAGCCGAAGGTCTTGAAGCTGACCCAGGCGTCGGTGGAAAAGGACCGCCAGACGATCTCGTTCAGCACCGCCATCACCAGGAAGAACACGCCCCAGCGGATGGTGAGGATGCGCCAGCCCTCGTCCGTGAGACGCACCATGCCGTCGAACACATAGGGCAGCAGCGGCTTCTTGAAGACCAGCCCGCCCAAGAGGGCCGCCGCGAACAGGGCATTCACCAAAGTCGGCTTCAGCTTGATGAAGTGGTCGTCCTGCAGGACGATGGTCAGCGTGCCGAAGATCATCACCACCAGGGCCGAGATAAGCGGCATCACCGCGATGCGCCGGGCCAGGATCCACATGGCCGCCAGCGCGATCAGCGTTGCCGCCATGAACAGGCCCGTGGCCACATAGATGCCGCCATAGGCATTGCCGGCGAAGAACAGCACCAGCGGACCCAGTTCCAGGCCGATCTTGAGGCCGGGATTGAGGGTGCGGCGGGGGGCGGCGTCGGAGGTCATGCGGGTCCTTTCCGGTCTCGCCTTCTTGTGACCGGCGCTCGGGGCGGGATCAAGGCGTTTCGGCGCGACGCCCGTCGTGCCGAAAGGTCAGCGGGCAAGGCCGAGGCAATCCACGATTTCCGGCCCTTCCTGCACGGCGCGGGTCTCCAGCCGCGCGGCGAGCCGGCGCACGCCAGGCCCCGGCCGTCCGGCGTCGCGCCGATGCGGATTGGGCAGCATGACCGCCAGCAGGGCCGACTGGCGGGCATCGAGATCGCCCGGCCCCTCCTTGAAGGCCCGCTGCGCACCGGCCGCCACGCCGAATTCCCCGTCCGGCCCCCATTCGGCGATGTTGAGATAGATTTCCAGCAGCCGGCGCTTGGTGAGCACAAGGTCCAGCCAAAGCGCGAGGGGCAATTCCAGGCCCTTGCGGATGAAGGAGCGGCCCGGCCACAGGAACAGGTTCTTGGCCACCTGCATGGGAATGGTGGAGGCGCCGCGGGCGTCTTCCACCTCGCCATCCGCGCGGTCGATGGCGGCGCGGATTTCGGTCGGGTCCACGCCCCAATGCTGGCAATAGCGGGCATCCTCCGAGGCGACCACCGTGCGCACCAAAGTGGGCGACATCTCCGCCATGGGCGTCCAGACCCGCTCCACCCGCTCGCCCGTCAGCCACCGTCCGATCATCAGGGTGGAGACGGGATTGATCACCGCATAGGCCAAGGTGAGCAGAAGCGGCACCGCCGCCAGCGCCACGACCACCAGCACCAGGATGCGCAGGAGTTTCATGGCGCCCGTCCCCTCCCTCTTTTCAGGTCTAACGGCCGAGCCGAAGCCTCGGTTCCCGCCTTGACCAAGCCGTCTGGTTGGGGCACCCCGGACCGCGCGTCAACCTTGCCAGGTGAGCCCCGTGTCCGCTGCCTCTTCCTCCGCTTCCGATCCTGCCTTCACCGCGCGCATGGAGGCGGCGGCCGATCGCGTGGAGGCGCGGCTCGTCGCGGCGCTCTGCGATGCGCCGGCTTTGGGCGAGCGCCTGCGGCCGGAGCGGCTGATGGCCGCCATGCGCCATGGGAGTCTCGATGGCGGCAAGCGCCTGCGGCCCTTTCTGGTGATGGAGGCCGCCGCCTTGTTCGGCGTCGCGCCGGACGCCTCCGTGACCGCTGCCACCGCCATTGAGTGCGTGCACTGCTACTCCCTGATCCATGACGATTTGCCCGCCATGGACAATGACCTCCTGCGGCGCGGCCGGCCGACCGTCCATGCGGCATTCGGCGAGGCCACCGCCATCCTGGCGGGCGATGCCCTTCTCACACTCGCCTTCGATCTCCTGTCCGGCCCCGATGCCCATGCCGATCCGGCGGTGCGCATTGCCCTTGTCCAGGTGCTGGCCCGCGCCTCGGGCATGGGTGGCATGGTGGGCGGGCAGATGCTGGACCTCGCCGCCGAGGGCCGCTTCGGCGATGGCATGCCGCTCGCCTTGCCGCTCGACGCCATCCGCGACCTGCAGGCCATGAAGACCGGCGCGCTCCTTGCCGCCGCCGTTGAGATGGGCGCGCGGCTCGGCGGCGCGACGGACGTGGAGCGCGAGGCGCTGGCCGATTATGGCCGGGCGCTCGGCGCCGCCTTCCAGATTGCCGACGACATCCTGGACCTGGAAGGCTCCGCCGAGGAGGTCGGCAAGGCCGTCGGCAAGGATGCCGCGGCCGGCAAGGCCACCATCGTTTCCGCCTTGGGGCGGGAAGCGGCGGGCGCGCTGCTGGCCGATCTGGTGGAGAGCGCCAAGGGCGCGCTGGCCCCGTTTGGGGCGCGGGCGGACATCCTGAAGGAGACCGCCGTCTTCGTCGCCGCCCGGCGCAAGTGAGCCGGTACCTCTGCCCGGTCGCGCCTCTCCACCTGACATGCTAGCGTGCCGGCCATCGTGATGCGCCGCCTCTCCCCCTTCTCTCCCTCCCGCCGCGCGGTGCTCGCTGGCGCGGCTTCCCTTGCGCTTGCCCCCATGGGCGCGGCGCGGGCGCTGGGGCAGGTGCCGTCTTCCGGCGCGGTGGACGTGGTGATCGTGGGCGCGGGCGTCGCCGGCATCGCCGCCGCCCGCCGCATCGCCGCCGCCGGGCGCACCTATGCCCTGCTGGAGGCCGGCAAGCGGGTGGGCGGGCGCGCCGTCACCGACACCTCCATTTTCGGCGTGCCCTTTGATCTCGGCGCCCATTGGCTGCACGGCGGCAATGCCAATCCGCTGGTGGAATGGGGCAGCGCCCAGAACCTTGACCTTTACCCCGCGCCCCATGGCGCCCGGCTCTATGTGAACGGCCGGGAAGCCAAGGAGGGCGACTATGAGGACTTCGTCGCCGCCGTGCGCCGGGGCGAGCGCGCCATCGTGGCGGCCGGCGATGCCGGACGCGATCTGCCCGCCGCCCGCGTGCTGCCGGATCTGGGC
Organism: Aquabacter sediminis; assembly: GCF_028863665.1. Taxonomy (GTDB): domain Bacteria; phylum Pseudomonadota; class Alphaproteobacteria; order Rhizobiales; family Xanthobacteraceae; genus L1I39. The sequence continues at coordinate 200,895 of NZ_JARBFX010000008.1, read as the reverse complement.
GAATGGGGGCCGAGTGCCTCCTTCGTCATGGGACCGTTTACCTGCGCGAAGGATCTCGACCAGGTGTCCACCGTCGACTTTTCCCGCGCCGATGAGCGGGAGGATGATGTCTTCTGCCGCGCCGGCGTCGGCGCCTTGGTGGCCGCGCTCGCCCAGCCGCTGTCGGTGCGGTTGGAGACGACGGTCACCTCCATCGATCTCGGCGGACGCCTTGCCCAGGTGGGCACCACGCGCGGTACGGTGAACGGGCGCGCGGTGATCCTCGCCATCCCGCCGAGCCTGATTGCCGCCGGCAAGGTGCGGATATCGCCGAGCCTCGCCCCGCGTTATCGCTCGGCGGTGGAGCGCATCACCCTTGGCGCCTACGACCACATTGCCTTCCTGCTGCCGGGCAATCCCCTGCGGCTCCAGGCGGACGAGACGGTGCATGTGAAGGCGCAGGATGCCAGGACTTTCGCCCTTGTCGGCCGCATGGGCGGGAGCGATCTGCACATGCTGGAGGTGGGCGGCAAGCTCGCCGCCGACTTGGCCGCCGGCCCGCCCCAGGCTGGCGCCAGCTTCCTGAAGGAGGCGCTCACCCGCGCCTTCGGGGGCGATGTGGCGGCGAAGGTGGGCAAGGTGCACCACACCCGCTGGACCCGCGACCCGCTGGCGCTGGGCGCCTTTTCCTGCGCCTTGCCGGGCGCCGGGAACCTGCGCCGGGCCTTCACCGAGACCGTCTCCGGCAAGCTCTTGTTTGCCGGAGAGCATGCCAGCGAGACGCAATGGGGCACCGTCCACGGGGCCTTTGCCTCCGGCGAGCGGGCGGCGGGGCAGGCGCTGCGCATCCTCGGCGTCACCGGCGCCAGTCTCTAGAAGAGCGCGCCGCCGCTTGAGCGGCGCGCCTGTTCTTTCACGCCGCGCCGGTGATGTCCTCGGTGGGCTTGGCGCGGGTGACGGAGACCGGGTCGGAGGCGGGGAAGGTTTCCTCCAGGGCCTCGTCGAGACGGGGGCTCGCGGCCGCCTGGGCGGCGGCGTCCGCGTGGCGGGCGCGCAAAGCGAGGATCTCGCGCAGCAAGGCGTCCCGCTCGGCGGCCAGATCCGCGATGGAGCGGCCGTCGGCTTCCGCGATGACGCCTTCCACCAGCTTGCGCTGGAGGGCCTCGTCCACCTTCGGCGTGCCGAGATCATCCCACCAGGTTTCCACCGCCGGCAGCAAATGGTGCATGAAATGGGCAAGGCCGCCCTGGCCGCCGCCCAGATGGAAGATCATGTGCTGGCCCATGAGCGCCCAGCGCAGGCCAGGCCCCTGGCTGACCGCGGCGTCGATGTCCGCCACCGAGGCGACCCCCTGGTCCACCAGATGGATGGCCTCCCGCCACAGCGCCGCCTGGAGGCGGTTGGCCACGTGGCCGGGCACTTCCTTGTTGAGGAGGATGGGGTGCTTGCCGATGGCCTTGTAGAAGGCCATGGCGGTGTCGACCGCCTCGGGGCTGGCGGTGGGGCCGCCGACCACTTCCACCAGCGGGATGAGGTGGGGCGGGTTGAAGGGATGGCCGATGACCACGCGCTCGGGATGGCGGCAGCCTTCGGAGAGGCGACTCACCAGCAGGCCGGACGTGCTGGAGGCGATCACCACCTCCGGCGGCAGCACCGCGTCGATCTTGGGCAGGAGGGCGTTCTTGACCTCGTAGCGCTCGGGCGCGTTCTCCTGGACGAAGTCGGCCCCTTCCACCGCCTTCACCGGGTCCGCCTCGAACCGCCAGCTCTGCGGATCGATGCCCGCCCCGCCGCCCAGCGCCTGGAGGGTCGGCCAGGCCGCCTCGATGAAGCGGCCGGTGGCGGCCTTGGCGTCGGGCGCCGGGTCGGAGACCGTCACCTCCAGCCCGCGCGCGAGGAAATAGGCGGCCCAGCTGGCGCCGATGGTGCCGGCGCCGATAACGGCGACGCGGCTTATGGGGGTCGTCATGCTTCGTCCCTCCAAGGACGCGCCGTGACGGCGCGTCCGCCCTTCACATGCGACCGGCCCGTCGACCGTTCAAGCCGGCGGGCCGATCATCGGTAGGCCGGGGGATACGCCGCCCCGCGCCCGGTTTCAATGCGGGCGAACCCGCATCTGGGGCGCGTCCTGCTTGTCCTGCGGACAACGGCGCGGGCGCAAACCTGTTCCCCTCCGCCTGTTCCCTATTCGGGCAGGGGAATGAACTCCTCTTCGCCGGGCACCTGCGGGAAGCGGCCGGCCTTCCAGGCTTCTTTCGCCTCCTCGATGCGCTCGCGGCGGGAGGAGACGAAGTTCCACCACAGGTGCCGCGGGCCTTCCAGCGCCGTGCCGCCCAGGAACATCATCCGGCTCGGCCGGCGGGCGGTGACGGTTATGGCATCGCCCGGGCGGAAGATGAGGAGGCTCGGCCCCTCGAACACGTCGCCGGCAATCTCCACCTCGCCTTCCACCACATAGATGGCGCGCTCCTCCGTGTCGGGATCGAGCGGGGCGCGGGCGCCCGCCGCCAGCATCACCTCCGCATAGAGCCAGTCGGAGAGCATGCCCACCGGGGCGCGGACCCCGAAGGCGGAGCCGGCGATGACGCGGGCGGTGACGCCCTTGTCCGCCACCACCGGCAAATCGGTGGCGGAGAAATGCTGGAAGGAGGGGTCCACCTCCTCCTTGTCGGCGGGCAAGGCGATCCAGCTTTGGATGCCATACATGGTGCCGGCCGCGGCGCGGGCATCCCCCGGCGTGCGCTCGGAATGGGCGATGCCGCGCCCGGCGGTCATCAGGTTCATGGCGCCGGGGGTGATTTCCAGCGCATTGCCCTCGCTGTCGCGGTGCATCACCCTTCCGTCGAAGAGATAGGTGACGGTGGCCAAGCCGATATGGGGATGGGGCCGCACATCCAGCCCCTGGCCGGCCACGAACTGGACCGGGCCCATCTGGTCGAAGAAGATGAAGGGGCCGACCATCTGCCGCTTGCCGTGGGGCAGAGCGCGGCGGACGGAGAAGCCGTCGCCCAAATCCCGCACCCGGGGCACGATGACGAGGTCGAGGGCATCGCAGCTTGGGGCATCGCCCGCGATGGGGTCGACGGAAGGCATCCAGCTCATGGGCGTTCCCTTTTCATCTGGGCGTTCCCTTCTCTTGGACGCCTCTCTTGGGGGCGGGCCACCCGGCGCCGGCCGGGGCGAGAAGATCAGGCAATGATGCCACGGGGCGACCGCCGCGTCCCGTGCGGGGATGCAAAAGGCGATTGCGGGGCGGGGAGGGGGCCAGCACCCATAACCCCGCCATGGGGCAGGGGTGGAGGGAGGCGGGAGCAGCCGGCATGCGGCGGCATGCCAGGGGGGTAAGTGTCGTTGGGGAACCGGATGACGTCCGCTCCCGCGCGGAGATTTGTGGCTTGGAGGATGCGCCGCGTGGGTGATCGGTTCTCCCATCAGCACCGGACGAACCAGGCCCGGATCGGTGCGCCTTCCCCTTCGGCCTCCTTTCTCGCGCGGCGGGAGGCGTTAGTCCCCGCCGCGTCGGACACCCGCTGCCCCACACCACCCGTCAGGCCGCTCCGGACGCGCCCCTCCTTGGTGCGAGGTGAGAGGACTATAGCAGGGGGTGGAGCGAATGGGAAGATAGGCCTAGTCGGTCGTTGGAAAGCGACCATCGTCTAAGCCTATTAATTAGGGTATAGAATATAACAGTTTGACGTCGTTCATGCAGTTTTTCCAAGTTATTGATTTTCGGCCGCGCCTAATTTGACGCTGATCCTCTGAAAGGAATATTATCCATATTTTTTTAAAAGAATTTTGCTCGTTTTCCGCGTCCCAATCTACGCGCTGACGCCATTTAACAGCCCATCTCTGACACATTTCGATGAAAAGATTTCTATTAAATGTGAGTACTAGAGTGTTCGTAACGGATGCGATTTCTTGAAGTTGCCTATATCCAATTCTTATGCGTACAGCGTTGCTATACCTCGGCATGTTTATCGCTACGGCATTTTTGCCGGGTAGAATTCCGTCTGCATGCACCAAGCCATGTCGCAGGTGACACACAGTGTCGAACTGATCGAGGGGTACTTTAAAAACATCGTCATTCAGATCAAAGCCTAGGAAGTTTTTAGACGCTTTCGTTAACTCTCTCTTGCTTGCAAGGGAGCTATTCTCCAGCGCGCCCCGACTGTAACCTTGCTTCCCATGCCAAAGTAGGCCCCCGAGTCCAATGCTCTGATCGGCTGCACATTTCTGAGAAATCGGGCAAAGCTCTACACACGAAGATATCACGGCCCTGAAGTATCCTTCGGCCGCCGACACAATCGCAAGCGCCAAGGATCGCCCTAAGACCGGCGAACTGGCAAGTGCATCCTCTGTCCCACATTGAAGGACAGACAGCATCGTGCGTCGAAACATGTCTATCGGAGACGCGAGGGACTCCTCTTCGACAAAGCCATCTAGCTGGCCGAGACGTGCGTCAACAGGAGGGTAGTGTATATAGTCTCCGAGTTCCATTTCACGCCACGTGTTCTTCAGCAAGGGTTGCAATGCGAGCAGCTCTTACAGGGCCGATATATGGTATTCCACGAAGCTCCTTTCGATCTGTATCAATTAATATGTCGCGTATAGTGCGAATCTTGGAGTGTTTCTTAATCCTGAGTATTGTTGATTCACTCAGATTTAGAACCTCGATACCCTGACTTGTTAGCTCATGATACAAGGAAGATGTTGTGAGCTGAGATCCGCAGTTCGCACAGAACTTTGCGTGCTCGTTCGCCCTCTCTGCGCCACAGCTTTGACAATTAGGCAGAGATAAAACGAATTTATCTCGCGTAAGTGTGGAAGTTATCAGTGGATCGGACGAAAGTCGCGGCCACGCTTGATGTGTCTGCGCAGTGAGCGCTTTGAGGAATTGTGGAACGCTTTTTACTTTGCGTCCAATTATCGCATTTTCAACAATAAGGTCTCCGAAATGAACCATGAAAATATCAAACGTTCCCTGTTCGCCTCGACGATTTTCTCCCGCGGGCATTAAGAGGCCAGAATATTGAAGAAGACTAACGACCTTTGCAAGGCCGGTATCTATAGGCCTGCGCAGCCCAACCTCGAGCGCCTGATCGTCGTCAGGTCTCACTCTATTGAAAGTCTTGATCACGGATATTATTTTATCGTAAATAGTGTTTCCAGCATCTACGAAGCTTCTGTAGGTCGGTAACTTGTATCGAAGTGCGTCGTATACATTATGGGAAAGTTCGCGGCTTTGCTTAGCGACTTCCATTAATTGCCGTCGGTCGACTATGGTAGACGTCTGTGATTGTGATTCGTGGTAAATCGTGCGAAGCATATTAAGGAATGAGCGCGGAATTCCGAAGGACGCGAATGCGAGAAAATCTATTGCTTCCCTGTCCCTAGCTAAAAAGGTGGGAAGCTCGCCATTGAATCTCTTTTCCGCTAAAGAAAACATGAAATCGAGGTACTCAGTTTTGTTTGGCTTTACCCAGACGTCTATCTGCTCGGCGTCGTGCCCGACATGAAATGAAGGTGAGTGATTGGTAATGCCAGGGTATATCGCTGCCTTGGGCGATATTTTACGAGTTTTAACTTCCCTGAAGAACTCGAAAAAATCCTCCTGCTGCCGAGGAGAGAACGCGTGCGCCGCATCATCAAGCAGCAGAACGCACCGATTAAAACTGTTTTCCTCGAGAAATTCCTCAATTATAGTACAGAGTTGGCTTGTCGTGAATTTTTCAGCGTTAGTGGAGTTTTCAATGTTTCCACTTTCAATGGACGCGATTAACCGCTCTACCTCGGTCTTTACAGGAAAAGACGCGGGCAAAACTATATCTTCTTCAATTGGAAGGTTTTTGATAATCGACTCTATGATCTTTAAATTCAGCCAGGTCCTAAACCAGAATCCGGCATTTGGTGTCTTAATGTAGAGCGGCTCCAGCTTTAGCGAAAGCTTGAAATTGACGTAAAGTGCGAAAGCTTTTCTCGCCCGATCCTGCCGCATTGTGTGGTATGCTGTTAGCATAGACGTAGTCTTCCCGCAGCCCCGAGGGCCTACGAGAAGTTTTGCCCCACCTCCGGACAGTTTTTGAATAATCGAGTCTTGATCGGGGTGATAAGCATTAAGCGATAGGAAAATGTCTTCTGAAATATATTCAGCCTGTTCTACGAAGTTGTCGTCGAGGGGAAGGTCGTTTCCGTCGGCCGAATCGTCTTGGGTCTCATATTTAGTGCGCGGGCTCATTTAATACTCGTGCAAACGTCGATTTCTCGCTCAGATTGTACGGATACAGAGGGTATGTCAAATGTCGTAAAGCCCTCGGGGCGGTAACATAGACGCGCGCGCCCCCTCAACTCTTCAACCGATACCCCGTCTTGAACATCCACCGCACCGTGAAGAGGCACACCGCCAGGAAGACCAGGGTCATGGAAAGGCTGATTTCCACGCCCACGTCGGAGATGCCGTAGAAGCTCCAGCGGAAGCCGGAGATGAGATAGACCACGGGGTTGAAGAGGCTCACCGTGCGCCAGGCCGGCGGCAGCATGTCGATGGAATAGAAGCTGCCGCCGAGGAACGTCAAAGGCGTGATGATGAGGAGGGGGATCATCTGCAGCTTCTCGAAGCCATCCGCCCACAGGCCGATGATGAAGCCGAACAGCGAGAAGGTGAGGCCCGTCAGCAGCAGAAAGGCCACCATCCACACCGGATGCATCACCTGCACCGGCACGAACAGGGCGGAGGTGGCGAGGATGATGAGGCCGATCATCACGGATTTGGTGGCCGCCGCGCCCACATAGCCGGTCACGATCTCGAACGGCGAGACCGGGGCGGAGAGCAGTTCGTAGATGGTGCCCGTGAAGCGCGGGAAATAGATGCCGAACGAGGCATTGGCGATGGATTGGGTGAGGAGCGTCAGCATAATGAGCCCCGGCACGATGAAGGCGCCGAAGCTCACCCCATCGATATGGCCCACATGGGAGCCCATGGCGGTGCCGAACACCACGAAATAGAGCACGGTGGAAATGACGGGCGAGACCACCGATTGCAGCAGCGTGCGCCCGGTGCGGGCCATCTCGTAATGATAGATGGCGCGGATGGCATGAAGATTCATCGGGCGCCCTCTCGCACCAGGTCCACGAAAATGTCTTCCAGCGAGCTTTGCCGCGTGGCGAGATCCTTGAAGGCGATGCCGGCGGCGGAAAGGTCCCGCAGCAGATCGGCAATGGCCGTGCCCTCGCCCGCCTCCTCATAGGAATAGGTCAGCTGCAGCCCCGAGGGCGCCAGCACCAGTCCGTGGTGGCCAAGCGACTCCGGCAGGGCGGCGAGCGGGGTGGCCAGATCCAGCGTCAATTGCTTGCGGCCGAACCGGCGCATGAGGGCGGCCTTCTCCTCCACCAGGATGAGCTCGCCCTTGCGCATCACGCCCACCCGGTCGGCCATTTCCTCGGCCTCTTCCAGATAATGGGTGGTGAGGATGATGGTGGTGCCATTTTCCCGCAGCCGCTGCACCACGCGCCACATGTCGCGGCGCAATTCCACGTCGACGCCGGCGGTGGGCTCGTCGAGGAAGAGAAGGCGCGGCTCGTGGGCCAGCGCCTTGGCGATGAGAAGGCGCCGCTTCATGCCGCCCGACAGGGTGCGGATCATGGCGTCCTTCTTGTCCCAGAGCGAGAGGTCGCGCAGGATCTTCTCCACCAGCGCCGGGTTGCGGCCCTTGCCGAACAGCCCGCGGGAGAAGTTCACGGTTGCCACCACGCTCTCGAACGCCTCGGTGGTCAATTCCTGGGGCACCAGGCCGATGATGGAGCGCGCCGCGCGGTAGTCGGCCGAAATGTCGTGCCCGTCCACGCTGATGGTGCCCGACGTGGCGTTCACCAGCCCGCAAATGATGGAGATGAGCGTGGTCTTGCCGGCCCCGTTGGGGCCGAGCAGGGCGAAGATCTCGCCCTTCTTGACCTCCAGCGACACGTCGCGCAGCGCGGTGTGGCCGGAAGCATAGGTCTTGGAAAGGGAGTGAACGCGCAGCATGGCCGTCATGGGGGCTCATATAGCGCGAGTCGGGGCTTTCCCCATCCCCCCGCCGATACCCTTTCTCTCCTTACGATGCGTCAGGCGCCGGGGCGGCGGCGATGCGCTCTGCCTCAAGGTTCAGCGCCTTGGCGGCTTTCAGCGGCTTCACGAAGGGCACCGGCTCCGCCTTGGGCGCGTTGAAATGCAGGAGCCCCATGCCCGCATAGGGCCCGCTCGCCAGTTCAAGCGCGAAGCGCTCCGCGTCGCGGCGGCGGATGTCGGCGATGGTCTCGCCGGCCTCCTCTTGCGACAGGCCGAGATATTCCAGCGCCGCCTGGCCGAAGACGAAGGCGGATTCGGAGGTCTCGCGCTGCTGGAAGTCCACCTGGGCGTGGACCAATTCCGCCGCATGCTGGCGGTCATAGGCGCGCACCATGAGCCCGGCATGGGGGAAGGTGCTTTTGACCACGGCGACGATGTGGTTGGCGGCTTGGCGGTCGTTCACGCACACCGCGATCAGCCGGGCGGTGTGGGCGCCGGCCGCGTGCAGCACGTCGAGATTGGTGCCATCGCCATAATAGACGCGGAAGCCGAACTTGGTGGCGTTGCGGATCATCTCCGGGTCGCGGTCGATGATGGTCACCTCCAGCCCCCGCGCCAGCAGCCCTTGCGAGGCCACCTGTCCGAACCGCCCGAACCCCACCAGCAGCACCGAGCCGGTGAGCCCGTCCGGCACCTCCAGCCCGTCCGTGTCCACCGCCTTGGCGGGCACGAGGCGGCGGGCGGCCAGCACCGTCAAGGGCGTCAGCACCATGGAGAGGATGACGGTGGAGGACATGATGGCGTGGGTCATGGGGTCGAACAGCCCCGCGCCCGCCGCCGCCGCGAACAGCACGAAGGCGAACTCCCCGCCCTGGGCGAACAGCGCCGCGCGGGTGATGGCCTCGTGCTTGTCGGCGCCGAAGAGCAGCGCCACGGCGCAGATGCCGATGGCCTTCACCACCATGAAGGCGACGACCGCCGCCGCCACCAGCATCCACTGGCTGATGACCACGCTTACGTCCAGCGACATGCCCACGGCCATGAAGAACAGGCCCAGCAGCAGCCCCCGGAACGGCTCGATGTCCGCCTCCAATTGATGGCGGAAGGAGGAGCCGGACAACAGCACCCCCGCCAGGAACGCCCCCATGGCCATGGAGAGGCCGGACACCTGCATGAGGAGCGCCGTGCCCAGCACCACGGTGAGGGCGGCCGCCGTCATGATCTCGCGGGCGCGGGCGGCGGCGAGCAAGGCGAAGAGCGGGTTCAGCAGCCAGCGCCCCACCGCCACCACGGCGGCCACGCACCCGACCGCGATCGCCAGCGCCATCCAGCCCGACCCCGCCTCGTGCGCGCCAACGGGCGCCAGCAGGGCGACGCAGGCGAGCAGGGGGACGATGGCGAGATCCTCCAGCAGCAGGATGGAGACGGCCCGCTGTCCGGCCGGGGTGGCGGTCTCGCCGCTCTCGTCCAGGATCTGCATGATGGCGGCGGTGGAGGAGAGCACGAAGCCCATGGCGGCGATGAAGGCCACCGGCGCGGCAAGGCCCGCCAGCATGCCCACCCCCGTCAGCAGCGCCCCGCAGGCCAGCACCTGCGCGGCGCCCAGGCCGAATATCTCACGCCGCAGGCTCCAGAGCCGGGCGGGGCGCATTTCCAGGCCGATGATGAAGAGGAACATCACCACGCCCAGCTCGGCGAAATGCAGGATGGCCTCGGGCTCGGTCACCATCCGCACGCCGAAGGGGCCGAGCACCAGCCCTGCCGCCAGGTATCCCAGGACCGAGCCGAAGCCCAGGCGCTTGAACAAGGGCGCACCCACCACGCCCGCACCCAGCACGGCCACCGCCTGCACAAGGTCGAATCCCGACTGCTCCGCCATGGTGCCGTCCCTCCGTGTCTCAAGGTCTGATCAGGCGTTGCCGGAACGGCGATGGCGCTGCATCGGCAGCCTGGACCCTGAGGTCCCGGCGTGCCGGTTGAGCGCATGACCTGCGCGAGCCTGGGCTTGGCCTTCCCCTGCCTCCCCCCAGAGGATGCGGGCATAGGCTGTCCATGCCCGCGAGAAGGTGACGTTAGGGATAGCGGGTATCGGCGAAGGGAGAAAGGCGGGCGTCTGGAAAACCGGCTTTTCACTTTTGCAAAGCGCACGCAGAAGCGCCTTGCCCGGCCGCCCTCGAAGCGCATTGCGAAAGCAGAGCGCGCGGGGGGGCGATGATGGTCCGGTGGGTGGGACGTGCGGGGACAAGATATCGAGGAGCGATAACGTCGCCCGCGAAAAGGTAAAGCTTCAGCTTACGATCCTATGGGCTCGAATTTCATCCACATGCCAGACGGCGCCGATCGGACGATGGATCAAGAATGCCGCCTCCGGCCTTCATTTCCCGTATGTTCGGCATCCACCGAACGGAGGCGGGCATGCCGAAATGGCAATGGGTGATGGCGCAGCTGACACGGCGGCTCTGGGTGCGGGCCACCTTGCTGGGGGTGCTGGGCATCCTGGCCGCGATGCTCGCCACGGTGGCCGAACGCTACATTCCCTGGACCATTCCCGGCAGCATCGGCTCCGACGCCGTGGATGGTCTGCTCGCCATCATCGCCTCCAGCATGCTGTCGGTGACCACCTTCTCGCTGAGCGTCATGGTCTCGGCCTATGGCTCGGCCACCAACAATGTCACGCCGCGTGCCACCAAGCTCCTCGTCGAGGACACGCTGACGCAGAATGTGCTCGCCACCTTCATCGGCTCCTTCCTGTTCAGCATTGTCGGCCTGATCGTCCTGAAGACGGGGGCCTATGGCGACCGGGGACGCGTGGTCCTGTTCGCGGTGACCATCGCCGTCATCGCTTTGGTGGTGGTCTCGCTCTTGCGCTGGATCGACCATCTCACCCGGCTCGGGCGGGTGGGGGAGACCACCGACCGGGTAGAGGACGCCACCCGGCGCGCCATCAAGGCCCGCCTGCGCGATCCGTGCCTGGGCGGGACGCCCCTGCGCGCGAAGGACACGGCGCCGGCCGCCGGTGCCTTGGCCGTGTCGGCGCACCGGATCGGCTACATCCTCCACATCGACATGCCCGCCTTGTCGCGGCTGTGCGAGGAGCGGGACACGGACATGGTGCTCAACGCCATTCCCGGCACCTTCGTCTATCCGCACGTGCCGCTGGCCTATGTCCTCAACCCCGGGAAGGCGGACGCGGCCGACGACCTGCGCGCGGCGGTGTGCGACGCCTTCTCGCTGGGGGATGAGCGTTCGTTCGACCAGGACCCGCGCTTTGGCCTCGCGGTGATGAGCGAAATCGGCTGCCGCGCCTTGTCGCCCGGGGTCAATGATGCGGGCACGGCCATCGATGTGATCGGCCGGGTGACCCGGCTCCTGAGCCTGTGGGCGGAGGGCGGGGCGGAGGGCGGGGCGGAGGGACCGGCGGAGGAGCCGGACTTTCCCCGCATCCATGTGCCGCCCCTTCAGACGGCGGACCTGTTCGAGGACGGCTTCATGCTGATGGCGCGCGACGGGGCGGGCCTGATCGAGGTGCAATTGCGCGTGCAGAAGTGCCTGCTGGCCTTGTCCCGCATGGGCGACGACGCCTTCAAGGCCGCCGCCCGGCTGCAATCCCGCATGGCCCTCGACCGCGCCGAGGCCGCCTTGGGCCTTGAGGCAGACCGGGCCCGCCTGCGCGACCTGGTGCGGGCCCATGACGACCTGGCCACGCCCAAGCTGCGGTAACGAACCGCAGCCCCTACCGCGCCGCCCGCAGCGCGGCCGCTGCCGCCACTGGTCCCAGCACCAGGGCGAACAAGGCAAGGCCCAGGAGGATCTGGAACGGCGTGCCGAAGGGCACGGGGCCTGAGACCGCCGCCGAGGTGGCGGAGACGGCGAAGATGAGGACGGGGATCGCCAAGGGCAGCACCAGCACCGCGATGAGGAGGCCGCCCCGCCGGAAGGCGCCGGCGAAGGCCGCGCCGATCAGGCCGAGGGCGGTGACGGCGGGCGTGCCCACCAGGAGGGTGGCCACCACCGCGCCGATGGCGGTGGGCTCCAGATTCAGCATCAGGGCGAGGACCGGGGCGGCCACCACCAAGGGCAGGCCGGTGGCAATCCAGTGGGCGAGGCCCTTGGCGGCGGCCACCAGTTCCAAGGGCAGCACCGCGCCTGCGAGCACGTCCAGGGTGCCGTCCTCCACGTCCTGCGCGAACAGGCGCTCCAGGCCGATGAGGGAGGCGAGCAGGGCGCCGATCCATAAAATCGCCGGGCCGATGCGGGCGAGCAGGATCATGTCCGGCCCCACGGCGAAGGGCACGATGGTGACGACCGAGAGGAAGAAGACGACGCCCAGACCCGCGCCGCCGCCGGCTTTGAGGGCCAAGGCGAGGTCGCGGCGGACCAGCGCCAGGAAGGCGGAGATCATGCCGGCCTCCCAATGCTGAGTTCGCGGGCGTTCTCGCCAAGGTCGAGGGGGGCGTGGGTGGCGGCGAGGATGAGGCCGCCGCCGGCCAGGTGAGCGCGGCCCAGCGCCGCGAATCGGGCCTGGGCGGTCACGTCGAGGGCGGTGGTGGGCTCGTCCAGGATCCAGGCCGGGCGGCGGGCCACCAGTAGCCGGGCAATGGCGAGGCGCCGCTTCTGGCCGGCCGAGAGCACCGCCGCCGGCAGCCGCCCGAGGCCGCCGAGGCCCACTTCGTCCAGGGCCTCGTCCACGGCAAGGCCCGGGGACCCCAGCACGTCACGCCAGAATGTGAGATTGTCGGCTACCGAAAGGGCGCCCTTCACCGCGTCTTGGTGGCCGAGATAGTGCACATGCTCGCCTTGCGCCTCCTCTCCGGGCAGGCCCTCCAGCCGCACCTGGCCGGCGGTGGCGCCCAGAAGCCCGGCCATGACGCGCAGCAGCGAGGATTTTCCCGCGCCATTGGGACCGACGACGACGAGCGCCTCGCCCGATCGCACGGCAAAGCTAAGCCCTGAGAACAGCAGCCGAAGTCCCCGCTGGAGGGCGAGGTCCTCGGCGCGCAGAACCGCGTCCGACCAGGGCATGGCCTCGGGGCATGGCAGATCCCGCTTTAGATGCATTGCACATTCGCTCGTCTTAGCGCATGACCGCGCTTTGAAATGGCTCTATAAAGCGGCTGAACCGCACCGTCCAAGGTGGCCGGGCACCACTCTCCCGGTTTCCGAGGCCGTATTGCGTCGGTCGATCATCGAACCGGAGACTACCCGCCGTGACTTCCCTCGACAGCTTCCAGTGCCGCACCACCCTCAAGGTGGACGATAAGGAATACGTCTATTACAGCCTTGAAGCGGCCGAGAAAAATGGTCTCACGGGGGTGTCCCGCCTGCCCTTCTCCATGAAGGTGCTGCTGGAGAACCTGCTGCGCTTCGAGGACGGCCGGTCCGTCACCAAGGAAGACGTGCTCTCCGTCGCCGAATGGCTGGTCTCCCGCGGCAAGGCCGAGCGCGAGATCGCCTATCGCCCGGCGCGCGTGCTCATGCAGGACTTCACCGGTGTCCCGGCGGTGGTGGACCTGGCGGCCATGCGCGACGCGATGGTCAATCTTGGCGGTGATCCCGAGCGCATCAACCCGCTGGTGCCCGTGGATCTGGTCATCGACCACTCGGTGATCGTGAATTATTTCGGCGACAATGCCGCGTTCAAGAAGAATGTGGACGAGGAGTACAAGCAGAACCAGGAGCGCTACCGCTTCCTGAAGTGGGGCCAGAACGCGTTCGACAATTTCCGCGTCGTGCCCCCCGGCACCGGCATCTGCCACCAGGTGAACCTGGAATATCTCGCCCAGACCGTGTGGACGCGGAAGGAAGAGATTGACGGCCACAAGGTCACGGTCGCCTATCCCGACACGCTGGTGGGCACCGACAGCCACACCACCATGGTGAACGGCCTGGGCGTGCTCGGCTGGGGCGTGGGCGGCATCGAGGCGGAGGCGGCCATGCTGGGCCAGCCCATCTCCATGCTCATCCCCGAGGTGATCGGCTTCAAGCTGTTCGGCAAGCTCAACGAGGGCATCACCGCCACCGACCTCGTGCTCACCGTCACCCAGATGCTGCGCAAGAAGGGCGTGGTGGGCAAGTTCGTGGAATTCTACGGGCCGGGCCTGGAGCACCTCTCCCTCGCCGACCGCGCCACCATCGCCAACATGGCCCCCGAATACGGCGCCACCTGCGGCTTCTTCCCGGTGGACCGCGAGACCATCGACTATCTCGACGAGACCGGCCGCAAGGACAGCCGCGTCGCCCTGGTGGAGGCCTATTCCAAGGCCCAGGGCATGTGGCGCAAGAAGGACACCCCCGATCCGGTGTTCACCGACACGCTGGAGCTCGACCTCGACACCGTGCTGCCCTCCATGGCCGGCCCGAAGCGTCCGCAGGACCGCGTTCTGCTCTCCGAGAGCAAGGCCGGCTTCCTCGCCGCCCTGGAAGGCGAGTTCAAGAAGCCCGGCGAGGCCGCCAAGCGCGTGCCCGTCACCGGTGAGGACTTCACGCTCGGCCATGGCGACGTGACCATCGCCGCCATCACCTCCTGCACCAACACCTCCAACCCCTCGGTGCTGATCGCGGCGGGCCTGCTCGCCCGCAACGCGGTGAAGAAGGGCCTGACCCGCAAGCCGTGGGTGAAGACCTCGCTGGCGCCCGGGTCCCAGGTGGTGGAAGGCTATCTGAACGCCTCCGGCCTGCAGGAAGACCTGGACAAGGTCGGCTTCAACCTGGTGGGCTTCGGCTGCACCACCTGCATCGGCAATTCCGGCCCGCTGCCGGAAGCCATCTCCGAAGCCATCAACAAGAACGATCTGGTTGCCGGCGCCGTGATCTCCGGCAACCGCAACTTCGAAGGCCGCGTGAACCCCGACGTGAAGGCGAACTACCTCGCCTCCCCGCCGCTGGTGGTGGCCTATGCCATCGCCGGTTCGCTTCAGATCGACCTGACCACCGAGCCGCTGGGCACGGGCAAGGATGGCGAGCCCGTCTATCTCAAGGATATCTGGCCCTCCAACAAGGAGATCGCCGCCTATATCCGTGAGAACATCACCAAGAAGATGTTCAAGGAAAAGTATTCCGACGTCTTCAAGGGCGACGAGAACTGGCAGAAGATCGAGGTGCCCACCGGCCAGACCTATGCCTGGCAGGACAGCTCCACCTATGTGCAGAACCCGCCTTACTTCGTCGGCATGACGAAGGAGCCGGTTCCGGTGAAGGACATCCTGGACGCCCGCATCATGGGCCTGTTCCTGGATTCCATCACCACCGACCACATCTCGCCCGCCGGCTCCATCAAGCAGGCCTCGCCTGCCGGCCAGTACCTGATCGAGCATCAGGTCCGCCCGGTGGACTTCAACCAGTACGGCACCCGCCGCGGCAACCACGAAGTCATGATGCGCGGCACCTTCGCCAACATCCGCATCAAGAACCAGATGGTGCCGGGCGTGGAAGGCGGCGTGACCATCCACTATCCGGATGGCGCGCAGATGCCCATCTATGATGCCGCCATGCTCTACAAGTCCGAGGGCGTGCCGCTGGTGGTGTTCGCCGGCAAGGAATACGGCACCGGCTCGTCGCGCGACTGGGCGGCGAAGGGCACCAAGCTGCTGGGCGTGCGCGCCGTGGTGGCCCAGTCCTTCGAGCGCATCCACCGCTCGAACCTGGTGGGCATGGGCATCGTCCCGCTGGTCTTCAAGGACGGCGAGAGCTGGCAGACGCTGGGCATGAAGGGCGACGAGATCGTCACCCTCAAGGGCATCGAGGGCGACCTCAAGCCCCGCCAGATGCTCACCGCCGAGATCAAGTTCGCCGACGGCCGCGTGGAGAATGTGGAGCTCATCTGCCGCATCGATACGCTCGACGAGCTCGACTATTTCCGCAACGGCGGCATCCTGCCCTACGTCCTGCGCTCGCTGGCGGCGTGAGGCTGACGGCGGCGCCTTCTGGCGCCGCCTGCTTTCGAAACGTGCGGGCGATCCCTCGCGACGGGGGTGTGGCCCTGCTTTCCTGGGGCCGGGCTTCATGGCCGGGCTTGTCCCAGCCGCCCACGGGGTTGGCTGGGATCGGCCCTGTTGCGGTGCGCGAGCGGAGGGGGCGTGGAGGCCCGGGCCAAGCCCGGCCATGACGTTTCAAGGGACGGGCCAGCATCTACGCCTGCCGCATGTCGGAGTTACCTCCCGGCCGCGCCCCTCAGGCGCGGCCGTTTTCGTGTCTGGCTGCCCGCTGGCGCGGCCGCATCGCACGCCTCGGTGAGGGGCCCTCCTCTCACCGCGAAGTGAGTAGCCTCTCCCCCGGCGGGGGCCTAAGCCTTGGCCTCCCGTCCCTGAAAGGTTGAACTGCCGCAGATGAGCCCGTTCCGCGCCCGTTCTCTCCTGCTTGCCGCTGCGTTGGCTGCCGCCTGTCCGGGCGTCTCCGCACAGGCGGCGGACCAGAGGCCCAAGGCGGTGGTCGAGCTTTTCACCAGCCAGGGCTGCGCCTCCTGCCCGCCCGCCGACACGCTGCTCTCCGAGCTGGCGGCCGATCCGCAGGTGATCGCCCTCACCTTGGCGGTGGATTATTGGGACTATGTGGGTTGGAAGGACACGCTGGCCAAGCACGGCCATTCGCTGCGCCAGCGCGCCTATGCGGACCTGCGCGGCGACCGCATGATCTATACGCCGCAAATGGTGGTGGACGGTGTCGTCGCCGCCAAGGGCAGCGATCGCCGGTCGGTGGAAAAGGCCGTCTCCCGCGTCCGTGACGACGCCACCGTCCTCTCGGTGCCGGTGACGCTGACGCGCGACAAGGATGCGCTGGTCATCGAGCTGCCTGCCGCCAAGGGCCACGAGGCCACCGCCACTCCCAAAAGCGGGCCCGGCCCCACCGGAACCGCCCATGTGCCGGTGACCCCCGAGATTTCTGCCGATGTGTGGGTCTGCCCGGTCATCGCCAGCCAGGCGGTGTCCATCGGGCGCGGGGAGAATGCCGGCAAGACCGTCACTTACACCAATATCGTGCGCGGCTGGATCCGCCTCGGTCCCTGGACGGGCGGCGCCGCCCGCTACGAGGTGGATCTGAGCCGCATCCAGCAAGAGGGTGTCGACCAGGTGGTGGTGATGGTGCAGAGCGGCTCCCCCGGCGCGCCCGGCCCCATTCTTGGCGCCGCCAAGCTCGCGCTGCCCTGAGCCCCATTATCCCGTTCCGATCAGAATCAGGCGGGCGGCTTGGGCCGTCTGGCGACGTGCGTCGTGACACAGCGCCCCCGCCGCGGCCCCATGGCGCGTGCCGGGGCCGTCAGGGCCGTGATCCGGACAAGAAAAAAGGCCGCCGGAGCGACCTTTTCAGGAAGGGGTACCATCTTGAAGTGTGTAGCAGTGGCCGGTCCGCTGCACCGCCCCGGGGGGCTGGGGGGCTGGGATAGACCGGAGCGGCGGCGAACCGGCCCTGCTACGGGATTGAAGATCGCCCCGGCCCACGGCGAGGGCATGGCCCAATTGGGACAAGACTGTGATTTCCGTTGACGAGGCCGTGATCGGATTTTCAGCCGGCTTTCCACTGCCCTTGCCAGCAGCGCCCATCGGGCGGATCATGGGATGGCGCGGATCAAACGTCCTCGGCGCCGGTGCTGGGCCGGGATGCCATCGCGCTCTTGCGAATGCCTGAAGAAGGAGGCCCGATGGGAGACGTCGAACCCATACGCACCGCCGCCGCATCTCCGGCCGCTCACCCTCACGCCAGCCCGTCCCCGCCCGCGCCGGCCCGCGTGACTTTCGACCGGCGGGAGCTGGATCGCATCCTCGACCTCTATGGCCGCATGGTCGCCGCCGGCGAGTGGCGGGACTATGCGATCGACTTCATGAAGGACAAGGCGGTCTTCTCCATCTTCCGGCGCGCCATGGACGTGCCGCTCTATCGCATCGAGAAGGACCCCAAGCTTGCCCGCAAGCAGGGCGCCTATAGCGTCATCTCCCAGACCGGCCTCATCCTGAAGCGCGGGCCCGACCTGCCGCGCGTGCTGGCCGTGCTGGAGAAGCCGCTGCGCACCATCGGCTGACCCCGCCGCGCGGGCGAGCGGGACGCAAGGGTTGTTTGCGGCGGGAGGGTCGGGCATCGTGCGCACCGTTTCGCAGGATGCCCCGATGTCTGTTGCCCCCCGCCCGATCAAGCCCGGCGACCATGTCTTCCTGGTCGATGGCTCGTCCTTTGTGTTTCGGGCCTATTTCCAGTCCATCAACCAGGACCGGAAGTACAATTTCCGTTCGGACCGGCTGCCCACCGGGGCGGTGCGCCTGTTCTGCACCAAGCTGCTGCAATTCATCCGCGAAGGCGCCGTGGGCATCCGGCCGACGCACCTCGCCATCATCTTCGACAAGTCGGAGGATTCCTTCCGTAAGGAAATCTATCCCGACTACAAGGCCAACCGCTCCGATCCGCCGGACGAACTGATTCCCCAATTCCCCCTCATGCGCGAGGCGGTCAAAGCCTTCGGCCTGATCCCGGTGGAAATGGCCCGCTTCGAGGCCGACGACCTCATCGCCACCTATGCGGTCCAGGCGGCAAAGGCCGGCGCCGACGTGCTGGTGGTCTCCGCCGACAAGGATCTGATGCAGATCGTGGGCGAGCGGGTCGCCATGTACGATCCCGCCTCCGGCGAGGCGGGCGGGCGCGGCGCGCGGCCGGAGCGGCGCATCGGCTTCCAGGAGGTGGTGGACTATTTCGGCGTGCCGCCGGAGAAGGTCACCGACGTGCAGGCGCTGGCCGGCGACAGCACGGACAATGTGCCCGGCGTGCCCGGCATCGGCATCAAGACCGCCGCCACCCTGATCCAGGATTATGGCGACCTGGAATCGCTGCTCGCCCGCGCGGGCGAGATCAAGCAGCCCAAGCGCCGCGAATCGCTGCTCGATCCCGCCAACCAGGAGAAGGCCCGCATCTCCAAGCGCCTGGTGACGCTGGATTGCGCCGTCCCCGTGGAAGTGCCGCTGGAGGATCTCGTCCTTGAGGAGCCGGACGCCAGGCGCCTCGTCGCCTTCCTGAAAGCCATGGAATTCACCACCATCACCCGGCGCGTGGCCGAGGCCTATGGGGTGGAGGCGGGCGAGATCGACCCCGACCCGCTGCTCGCCCCCGGCGGCGGCGCCGTGCCCGCTCTGCCCGCTGGCCCTGCCGAGCAGGTGGCCCCCGCCGCCGCTGCGCCCGCCTCTGGCGCCGCGCCGGCCCCCTCCGGCCGCCCGCAGCTTCTTTCCCCGTCCGACCTCGTGGCCGCCCGCGCCGCCGAGGCCCGCGCCGAGAAGGTGGACCGCTCCCGCTATGCCATGCTCACCAGCGCGGCGGAGCTGGCCGACTGGTGCGCCCGCGCCCGCGACCAGGGCTATGTGGCTTTCGACACCGAAACCACGGGCATCGACAGCCAGCAGGCGGATCTGGTGGGCGTCTCCCTGGCGCTGGCGCCCAATGTGGCCTGCTACATTCCGCTCGCCCATGTGGGGGCGGGCGATGGGCTCTTCAGCGAGGGCCGGCTGCCCAACCAGATCCCGTTCCAGGACGCCCTGGCGCTGCTCAAGCCCCTGTTCGAGGATGTGGGCACGCTGAAAATCGGCCACAACGTCAAGTATGACGCGGCCATCCTCGCCCGCTATGGCATTGAGGTGGCGCCCATCGACTGCACCATGTGCATGTCCTATGCGCTCGATGCCGGCCGCACCAATCACGGCATGGACGACCTTTCGGTGCGCCATCTCGGCCACCAGCCCATCGCCTTCACCGAGGTCGCGGGCAAGGGCAAGGGGCAGATCACCTTCGACAAGGTGCCGCTGGACGCCGCCACCGCCTATGCGGCCGAGGATGCGGACGTCACCTTGCGCCTGTGGCGGGTGCTGAAGCCCCGTTTGCCGGCGGACGGCATGACCACCGTCTATGAGACCCTGGAGCGCCCGCTCATCCCGGTGCTCGGCCGCATGGAGGCGCGGGGCGTCTCCATCGACCGCACCTTGCTCTCGCGCCTCTCCGGCGAGTTCGCCCAGGGCGCGGCGCGCATCGAGGACGAGATCGCCGAGATTGCCGGCGAGCGGCTGAATGTGGGCTCGCCCAAGCAGATCGGCGACATATTGTTCGGCCGCATGGGCCTGCCCGGCGCCACCAAGACCCCCACGGGCGCCTGGTCCACCAAGGCCAATGTGCTGGAGGAGCTGGCCGAGGCCGGCCATCCCCTGCCCAAGAAGATCCTGGACTGGCGCCAGCTGGCCAAGCTGCGCTCCACTTATACGGACGCGCTGCCCGGCTATGTGAACCCGCGCACAGGGCGGGTGCACACCTCCTATGCCCTGGCGGCCACCACCACCGGGCGCCTGTCCTCCTCCGAGCCCAACCTCCAGAACATCCCCATCCGCACCGAGGAAGGCCGCCGCATCCGCCGCGCCTTCGTGGCGGAAAAGGGCTACAAGCTGGTCTCGGCGGATTATTCGCAGATCGAATTGCGGCTGCTCGCCGAGATCGCCGAGATCCCCTCCTTGCGGCAGGCCTTCAAGGACGGGCTGGACATCCACGCTCTGACCGCCTCCGAAATGTTCGGCGTGCCGGTGGAGGGCATGCCGAGCGAGGTGCGCCGGCGGGCGAAGGCCATCAATTTCGGCATCATCTACGGCATCTCGGCGTTCGGCCTCGCCAACCAGCTGGGCATTCCGCGCGAGGAAGCCGGGCTCTATATCCGCCGCTATTTCGAGCGCTTCCCGGGCATCCGCGCCTATATGGACGAGACCAAGGCCTATTGCCGCGAGCATGGCTATGTGACGACCCTGTTCGGCCGCCGCTGCCACTATCCGGACATTGCCGCCTCAAACCCTTCCGTGCGCGCCTTCAACGAACGCGCCGCCATCAATGCCCGCCTCCAGGGCACCGCTGCCGACATCATCCGCCGCGCCATGATCCGCATGGAAGGCGCGCTGGACGAGGCCGGCCTTTCCGCCCGCATGCTGCTGCAAGTGCATGACGAACTGGTGTTCGAAGTGCCCGAGGCGGAAGTGGACGCCACCTTGCCCTTGGTGCGCCACGTGATGGAAACCGCCGCGCTGCCGGCGGTGTCGCTCGCCGTGCCCTTGAGGGTGGAGGCGAGCGCGGCGGACAATTGGGACGAGGCGCACTGAGGCAGCGGATGCCTTCTACGGGATGCGGTTCAAGGGGATAAGGTGAAAGCCAAGGACTTTTTTCCCCATGTCATTGTAGTTCTCGCAAAGAGCTGTGAGAAATTCGGTACGTTGCGACCTAGTGGAGAAGAACTCCCCGAAATTGGGATCAAAAAAGGAAAGTGTCGCCTTTTTGCTCCAGAAGCTCGATGCGATTTTCTGGCTCCCACATGTGGCGTGGGCTGAGCCGGTGGTTGCTCCCGGCCGGTTGAGTTCGAAGAGGAGGAAAAATGAACCATCGACCATGTCGAGCGCGTTGCTGATCGAATTCGGCGATGTGATTGAGTCCCAGGAAATTTGCAACGGCGTACGGCCGTTCCTCTGAATGTAGTGCTCCGTGGCGTCGAATTTGTGCTTCTTCAGAAGCGAACGAATGATATTTATATGTGAATTATGGGAGGGTTCGGCAATATATGGGTCCTGTTGAAGAGTTTCTAATTTTGATTTGTACATAGCGTGGTGTGCGTTCAGTGAAAAAATGAAATCACTTATTTTTTCGCGAAACAATTGAGTGCTAAGTGTACCCCGCTCTTGGTCCGTCGGCACAATAAGACGTCCGATGCGGGTGGCGGCATCAATTTTTGCCTTTATTATATCATCTTGATGTATTTGATTGAAGTTTTGAAGCCACTTGCAGCTCAAGCCCAAACATATGCCCTCCTTTAATTCTCGCTCTTCGTTGCGGAATCCCGTCGCGATCTCTGTGCCTTCTTCAAGAATTACAATATTTTCGCTTTGTTCTATTCTATTCTGCTTTATCAATGCTGCATTTGCAATCTTTTTCCATTTCAATGCTATAACATCACTCTTTTCACTTGTGCTTCTTAATGCAACGTTGATTTTTCCCTTAGCCTCTCTAAGCCGCGCCTCGTCGCGCCTTATGCCCACAAGCGCGCCACGCGCCCTTTCAACCGTGGGCTCAAATGAAGTGACGGCAGGATCCCAAAAATCTTCCTTTCGCCAGTCGCAGAAGTTTGAAATGTTCTCCAGCTGATCGTATTTTGCGACAAGGAATTTTGCGAGCGACTTTTTCATCTTGAGTTTCCTCAATTGGATGCGATCGAATTTTTACTTATATTTATATAATTTAAGCTATTTTATGCAGGCTATGTTGGCTTTAGTTGCGGAATTTTATCATCGGCTCATTTAATTTCTATGAAATAATATGAAAGTATTCGTTCGTAGCGGAGGGGCGGAGCCCCTTGTCCCCTTTCTGAAGCCTCGTCCACTTGCTCTGGATGGTCGGTAGCCCCAAATTGCAGCAGTGCGTCGACTTGACGCCGAAACTCTTGCCCGCTTTCTCTCCAGGTGGGCTCATGGCCCGGTAATCGGCGTCGGCGGCTGTGTGACGTTGGCTCCAAAGGAAGCATGGACGACGACATGGCCCTACCGGCCGACAAGATCCTTCCCCCCCGCGCCCCCAGCCCCACGGCGAGCGGGCGCATGGATGCGCTGGCGCGGCTGCCGGTCTTCTTTGCGCTGGCCGGCAAGCCGGTGGTGGTGGCCGGCGGCGGGCCGCCGGCCGTGTGGAAGGCCGAGCTTTTGTGTGCCGCCGGGGCGGTGGTGAAGGTCTATGCGGCCCATCCCTGCGACGAGATGGTGACGCTGGCCGCCGAGATGGCGCAGCCGGAGGAGGGCCGCGAGGGCGTCATCCACCTCATCGAACGGGGCTGGGTGGCGGACGACCTTGAAGGCGCTGCGCTTGCCATTGCCGACGCCGAGGATGACGGGGAAGCGGAGGCCTTCCGCGCCGCTGCCAAAGGGGCGGGCGTCCCGGTCAATGTGATCGACAAGCCGGCCTTCTGCGACTTCGCCTTCGGGGCCATCGTGAACCGTTCGCCCTTGGTGGTGGGCATCTCCACCGATGGCGCGGCCCCGGTCTTCGGGCAGGCGGTGCGGGCGAAGATCGAGGCCATCCTGCCGCTGGGGTTTCGCCGGTGGGCGCAGGCTGCGCAGCGCTGGCGGGGGGCGGTGTCGCAGCTGGGCCTCTCCTTCCATGGCCGCCGGCATTTCTGGGAAGCCTTCACCGCCCGTGCGCTCGCCACCCCCGAGCGGGCACCGGACGAGCGGGACCGGGCCGAACTGATCGCGCTGGCCGAGACCGAGCGCACCGCGCCCGAGACTGGCTCGGTGGTGCTGGTGGGAGCCGGGCCGGGCGATCCGGAGCTGTTGACGCTGAAGGCGGTGCGCGCCCTGCAATCCGCCGAGGTGGTGCTTTACGATGACCTCGTCTCCGGCGAGGTGCTGGATTTCGCCCGCCGCGAGGCCAAGAAGATGCTGGTGGGCAAGACCGGCTATGGCCCCTCCTGCAAGCAGAGCGACATCAACACGCTGATGGTGTCGCTGGCCAAGGAAGGCCGCCGCGTGGTGCGCCTCAAGGGCGGCGACCCGATGATTTTCGGCCGGGCGGGGGAGGAAATCACCGCCTGCCGCCGCGCCGGCATTCCGGTGGAAGTGGTGCCCGGCATTTCCTCGCCCCAGGGCGCGGCGAGCCGGCTCGTCACCTCGCTGACCCATCGCGATCATGCCCGGCGGCTGCAATTGGTCACCGCCCATGCGCGCAACGGCAAGCTGCCGGAAGACCTGGATTTCAAGGCCCTGTCCGATCCGGCCGCCACCACCGTGGTCTATATGCCCCGCCGGACGTTGGCGGAGCTTGTAAGCCGGCTCACCGATGCCGGAATCGACCCGCAAGTGCCGGCGCTGGCGGTGTTTTCCGTCAGCCGCCCGCAGGAGGTGGTGGTCAGCGCCCCCTTGGGTGGCCTTGCGGAGGCGGTGGAAAAGGCGGTGGCCGAGGGCGCGGAGGGTCCGTGCCTCGTTCTCTATGGTTTCGCCCTCGCCGAGGGCCTCGCCGCGCAGCAGGAGAGCGAACGGCGCGCGGCGCCCTGATCCGGCCTTCAGGGCCGGGATGATGCACAAAGGCCCCGGCTTTGCCGCGCGGGCCAGTGAAGGATTTTAAGTCCCATGGCGTTTTCACCGGAGGAGATCGAGCGCTACGCCCGGCACATCGTGCTGCGCGACGTGGGCGGGCCGGGCCAGCAGAAACTGAAATCCGCCCGTGTGCTGGTGGTGGGCGCCGGTGGGCTTGGCGCGCCCGCTCTCCTCTACCTCGCCGCCGCCGGCGTGGGGCATATCGCGCTGGTGGATGATGATGAGGTGTCCCTCTCCAATCTCCAGCGGCAGGTGATCCACGGCACGCCGGACATTGGCCGGCCGAAGGTGGAGAGCGCCCGCGACCGCGTCGGCGCGCTCAATCCCCATGTGGAAATGACGCTCCACGCCACCCGCCTCACCCCCGCCAATGCCATGGAGCTGATCTCCGCCGCCGATGTGGTGCTGGACGGCTCGGACAATTTCGCCACCCGCTATCTGGTGTCGGATGCCTGCGCGCTCGCCGGCCGCACCTTGGTGACCGCCGCGCTCGGCACCTTCGATGCCACCGTCACCACATTGAAGCCCCATGAGAGGGGTCCGGACGGCACGCCTCATCCCACCTATCGCTGCCTCTTCCCCGAGCCGCCGCCGCCGGGGACCGTGGCGCCCTGCGCGGAGGCGGGGGTGCTGGGCGCGCTGGCCGGCATCGCCGGTTCGCTGGCGGCGCTGGAGGTCATCCGCGCCATTGTGGGCTTCGGCGAGGGGCTGGTGGGCAAGCTCCTGATGATCGACGCGCTCTCCATGCGCTTCGAGACGCTCGAATACGCCTATGACCCGGACAATCCGCTCACCGGCACTGGCGCGCGCATCACCGATCTGTCGGAACACGCGCTGCGCGGGGCGGCCTGACCGCTCAGGCCGCGCGCATCTCCTCCAGGAAGGCGCGGATGGAGGCGGCGTCCACATCCTTGGCGATGAAGGCGGCGCCGATGCCGCGCACCAGGATGAAGGTCAGCGCGCCCCGGCTGACCTTCTTGTCCTGGGCAATGAGGGCCATGAGGCCGTCCGTATCCGGCAACTCGCCCGGCACGTCGGCGATGCGGGTGGGCAGGCCCACCGCTTCCAGGTGGCGGGTGGCGCGCACCGCGTCCTGCCCGGAGCACAGGCCCATCTTGGCGGAATAGGAGAAGGCCAGCGCCATGCCGATGGCCACCGCCTCGCCATGGAGCAGGCGCTGGGAGAAGCCGGCGCCCGCCTCCAGCGCATGGCCGAAGGTGTGGCCGAGATTGAGGAGGGCCCGGTCGCCGGTCTCCTTCTCGTCGCGGGCGACGATGGCGGCCTTGGCGGCGCAGGAGGCGGCCACCGCCTCTACCCGCGCCGGGCCGCCGGAGATCACGTCGCGGCCGTTCTGCTCCAGCCATTCGAAGAAGGGCGCATCGCCGAGCAGGCCGTATTTGGCCACTTCCGCATAGCCGGCGCGCACCTCGCGGGCGGGGAGCGTGTCGAGGGCGGCGGTGTCGGCGATCACCAGCACCGGCTGGTGGAAGGCGCCGATGAGATTCTTGCCCTGGGGGGAATTGATGCCGGTCTTGCCGCCCACGGAGGAATCCACCTGGGAGAGCAAGGTGGTCGGTGCCTGCACCACGTCCACGCCGCGGCGCACCACGGCGGCGGCGAAGCCGGCGAGATCCCCCACCACGCCCCCGCCCAGCGCCAGCACCAGGTCGCGCCGCTCGATGCGGGCGGCGATCAGCCCTTCGGTCACCTGTTCGAGGCCCGCATAACCCTTGGTCTTCTCGCCCGGCGTGACCTCGATGACGGAAGAGGGGATGCCGGCGGCGGCGAGCGAGGCCTCCACCGTCTTGAGATGATGCTCCGCCACGTGGGTGTCGGTGACGATGGCCACCCGCGCGCCCGGCCGGAGCGCGGCGATGCGCGGGCCGATCTCGGTCAGCAGGCCCGGTCCGATGGCGATCTCATAGGGCCGCCCGGCCAGGTCCACGCGCACCAGGCGCGGTTCGGCGGGCGAGGTGGCGGCTGCGGGCTCAGACATGGGACTTCCTTGAACGAAGGACGGCGTCAGGAGGCGCTGGCATCGCCCGTCGGGGCCGTGCTCTGGGTGTGGCGCAGAAGGGCGGTGATCACGTCCTCCACCACGGCTTCATGCACTACGTCGCGGGATTCGACGGTGACATCGGCCAGCGCATAAACCGGCTCGCGCTCGGCCTGGAGGGCGGCGAGGCGCTCGCCCGCATCGCCCTGGGCGAGCAGGGGGCGGTCGGTGCGCTTCTTCACCCGGCGCAGCAGCGTGGCGTGGTCCGCATGGAGCCACACGGCGATCCCATGGCGTGAAATGTTGGCGCGGGTCTCGGCATTCATGTAGGCGCCGCCGCCGGTGGCGACCACGGTCGGCCCGTTCTGGAGCAGGCGGGAGAGCACGCGCTTCTCGCCCTCGCGAAACTCGGCCTCGCCGCGCTGGGCGAAGATTTCGGGGATGCTCATGCCGGCGGCGCGCACGATTTCCTCGTCCGCATCCAGGAAGGGCAGGTTGAGGCGCTTGCCGAGGCGGCGGCCCACGGAGGACTTGCCGGCGCCCGGCATGCCCACCAGCACGATGCAGCGCCGCCCGAGCCGCGCCAGAAGCGCTTCGGCCGCCGCATCCGGCTTTTCCGTCGCTGTGGGACCCGTCACCACCTGCCTCCTGCTGCGCCGGCTCAGCGGCGCCCGTGGGGCAGGGCGATAGCACCCCCCTTTCGGCGCGGCAATGGCGGTTGAAAGCCGCGCCGCACCATGTCACCTGTGATGGGCGCACGGCGCAAGCGATTCGCGGGAAGCAAAGAGGCCGCCTTGCCCAGCCTGATCCGGCTCCTTGTGGTGATCCTGGTCCTCGCCGGAGGCATCTATGGCGGGGCCTATTGGCTCGCCAACAAGGTCCAGCCCATTTCCCGCGACGTGACCTTCACGGTGCCCAACGACCGCTACAGCAAATGAGCGCGGCCGGGCCGCTGGCCCTGTTCCTGGACATGCAGGCCGTGGAACGGGCGGCGAGCCCCCATACGCTGGACGCCTATCGCCGCGACCTTGCGGACCTCGGCCAGTTCCTCGCCACCCGCGGCGTCGCGCTCGACAAGGCCGATACGGGTGACCTGCGGGCCTATCTGGCCGATCTCTCCCATCGCGGCATGAAGGCGACCACGGTCGCCCGCCGCCTCTCGGCGCTCCGGCAATTCCATCGTTTCCTTTATGCGGAAGGCCATCGCGGGGACGATCCGGCGGCAGTGCTGGAAGGCCCCAAGCGCGGCCGCCCGCTGCCCAAGGTGCTCACCGAGGAGGAGGTGACGCGCCTCATCTCCACGGCACATGCCCGCGCGCAGGAGCCCGCGCCCCCCGCCGAACGCCTGCGGCGCCTGCGCACCCTCACGGTGGTGGAACTGCTTTATGCCACCGGCCTGCGCGTCTCCGAGCTGGTCGCCTTGCCCGCCAGCGCCGCCCGCAGCCGGGCCGATGCCATCGTGGTCACCGGCAAGGGCGGCAAGGACCGCCTGGTGCCGCTGGGTAGCGCCGCCAAAACGGCCATGGCGGACTACCTCGCCGCGCGGGCCGAGGCGGGGCTCGCGACCACCAAGTGGCTGTTTCCCTCGGGGGCGGCCAGCGGCCATGTGACCCGCCAGCAGGCGGGGCGTGAGCTGAAGGACCTGGCGGTGGCGGCGGAGGTGAACCCGGCCAAGCTTTCCCCCCACGTGCTGCGCCACGCCTTCGCCAGCCATCTCCTGGCCCATGGGGCGGACCTGCGCATCGTGCAGACGCTTCTGGGGCATGCGGACATTTCCACCACCCAGATCTACACCCATATTCTGGACGAGCGCCTGAAGGCCATGGTGCGCGACCTCCATCCTTTGTCGGACGGCGCGTCCTAAGGTCTTTTGATACCGCCCATTCATGCGCTGCGGGGAAAAGCGGGCGCGCCCCTTTCATCGCAGGCCGGCCCCGCCTATATTCAAGGGGCCGGCGCAAGCCGGCTATGGCGATAAATGGTTGTCGTAATAAGCCTTTCGGACCCGGGGGCAGTACCCGGCGCCTCCACCAGAGCCCGTGAAGCGCACGCGCGCGGGCTCCGGCGGGGGCGAACCAGGATCGACGAGGGTGTAAAGGGCTTTCTTTCGCTCGGCATGGTTCCGCCGATATCGGGCCGACCTATAGTTGCGAATGACAACTATGCTCCGGTTGCCGTTGCCGCGTGAGCGGTAAAGGTACCGAAATAAAAGTCCTACCGGGTAGCACTGGCTAGGCGGGGTTCGGAGGCACCTGGCAACAGAAGCCTCCACTTCCTTCCGGGCCCGGCCGGACCTGAAGGAGGGGAATGGGCCGTTCGCCCATTCGCCGGAGGGGCGGAACCACCGGTCCTGCGGGGAATGCGCGGGGGTGTTCCGGCCGAAGCCCGCGTCCGGAAAGTTCAAACGCCCTCATGTCGTCGGTCGATCATATCCGCTACGATCTTCTTGCCCAGGAAGCCTTGCGCGGCGTGGTCCGCCGGGTGCTCGTGGATGCTGCGCGCGACGGCCTGCCGGGCGACCATCATTTCTACATCTCCTTCGACACCCGCGCCCCCGGCGTGCGGCTCTCCACGCGCATGCGGGAGAAGTATCCGGAAGAGATGACCATCGTGCTCCAGCACCAGTTCTGGGACCTGAACGTGACCGAGCACGCCTTCGAGGTGGGCTTGTCCTTCGGCGGCGTGCCCGAGCGGCTGCTGGTGCCTTTCACGGCCCTCAAGGGCTTCTTCGACCCCTCCGTGAAGTTCGGCCTCCAGTTCGAGATCGCCGAGGCCGAGGCCACCGAGGAGCCGGCGCCGGAGGAAAATGCCTCCTCCTCCGCCCCCACGCCCCTGCCGACCGCCTCTCCCCTCCGCGCCATCCGGGGCGCGGCGTCCGAGCCTGCGCTGGCCAGCGCCCGCAAGGGTGACGGCGAGACTGAGAAAGCGCCGGCCGGCAAGGCCGAGGCCACCAAGGACGAAGCCGCCGAGGAGAAGCCCCAGGCCGGAGCCGAGGTGGTGCGCCTCGACGTCTTCCGCAAGAAGTGAGCGCCTGACGGCTCGGCTCACCCAGATCGGTCAGGTGGCGTTGTGCAGGATCTCGATGTCGCCGTCATAGGTGCCGGAGCCGCTGGCCTTGCGGCCGGGACCGTGCTCCGGGGTGGCGGCGTGCGCTTCGCCGTATTCGAGGCCGCGGGCCGCATCGGCGGGCGCGCCTATACGGATGCCACCAGCTTCGAGCAGCCCTGGGACCTGGGCTGCCACTGGCTGCATTCCGCCGATCGCAATCCCTTCACCGCCATCGCCGATCGGCTCGGCTTCTCCTATCTGAAGCGCGACCGGCCCTTGCTGCGCCATGTGCATACGGGCGCCGGCTGGGCCAATGGCGAGGAGGTGGCGCAGGCGGCTGGCCTGCTGGATGGCGCCTTCGAGGCCATGATCGCCGCCGGCATGGCGGAACGGGACGTGGCGGCCACCGCCGTCATCCCCGATGCCGGCCGCTGGGCGCCCCTGGTGCGGCACTGGCTGTCGCTCATCACCGCGGCCTTTCCCGAGGACATATCCACCGCCGACTATGCGGCCTATTCCGACACCGGGCACAATTGGCCGGTGCTGGAGGGCTATGGCGCCCTGGTGGCAGCCCATGGGGCGGACCTGCCGGTGGCGCTCAACTGCCCCGTCACCGCCATCGACCGCTCCGGTCGCGACCTGGTGCTGACAACGGCGCAGGGGACGGTGCGGGCGCGGGCGGTGATCATCGCCGTGCCCACCAGCGTGCTGGCGCGGGGCGCCATCGCGGTGCGGCCGGGCTTTCCGCCGGACCTGGAGGACGCGTTTGCCGCCTTGCCGCTGGGCGTGGTGGAGAAGGTGGCCATCGGCTTCGACCGCGACCTGTTCGGGTTCGACGAGCGCACGGGGGTGAGCACCTTCGACAGCACCAATTCCGACCGCGCGCCAGTGAATTTCCAGATCCTGCCCGGCGCGCGCCCCGTGGTGGTGGCGCATCTGGCCGGCCCCTCCGCCGCGCGTCTTGTGGCCGAGGGCGCGGCGGCGCTGGCCATCGAGGCGGTGGAGGCCTTGGTGCGGGCCTTCGGCGCCGACGTGCGCCGGCACATCGTGACCACCCGCGCCACCTCCTGGACCGCCGATCCCCTTATTGGCGGCGGCTATTCCTGCGCCCTGCCGGGCAAGGCGCACCTGCGCGCCCGCTTGTCTGAGCCGTACGACGCGCGCATTCATTTCGCTGGGGAAGCCGTGTCCCGGCATGACTTCTCCACCTGCCACGGCGCCCATCTCACCGGCCTTGCCGCCGCCAAGGCGGCCCTGGCGGGGCTGGAGACCTCCCCTCATGGCTGACCAGGAACTGCCGCTCGTCCATGTGGTGGCGGTGGGCGAGAACGGGGTGATCGGGCGCGGGCAGGAGCTGCCCTGGCGGCTGCCCTCGGACCTCAAGCGCTTCCGAGCCTTCACCTGGGGCAAGCCGCTGCTCATGGGGCGGCGGACGTTCCAGTCCATTGGCCGGCCCTTGCCGGGGCGCATTTCCGTGGTGGTGAGCGCCGATCCGTCCTTCACGGCGCCCGAGGGCGTGCGGGTGGGGCGCACGCTGGACGAAGCCCTCGCCTTGGCGCGGGCGGCGGCGGGCGAGATGGGGGCGGACGCGATCATGGTCATTGGCGGCCGGCAGGTGTTTGCCGACACGCTGCCCGTGGCGCGGCGGGTGGAACTGACCCGCGTGCACCTTTCCCCCGAGGGCGACGTGCATTTGCCGCCCTATGATCCGGCGGTGTGGCGCGAGGTGGCCGTTGAGGGCCCTGTCCAGGCGCCCGGCGACGAGGCGCCGGTGACCTATGTGACGCTGGAGCGGCGCGACCCCGCTTAAGCCCGTCTTTCCAACGCGTCTGCCGCGTGCCAAGCAAAGGGCATGCGGATCGATTTCCTCGGCCTCCAGGCCTTCCTTGCCATTGCCGAGCGCGGCTCGTTCCTGCGGGCGGCCGCCCATCTCAACCTGTCCCAGACCGCGCTCTCCCACCGCCTGCGCAAGCTGGAGGATGACCTGGGGGTGCGCCTTCTTCTCCGCTCCACCCGGCAGGTGACGCTCACCCCGGATGGCGAGGCGCTGCTGCCCAAGGCCCGCACCGCGCTGTCCGCGCTGCAAGGGGAGATCGAGACCTTGCGCGAGAAGGCGCGCGGCCAGGAGGCACGCATCGCGATCGGCTGCCTGCCGACCATCGCGGCAAGCCATCTGCCCCATGCGCTCAAGACCTTCGCGGAGCTTCATCCCGGCGTGGCGGTGAAGGTCTATGACAATTCCGCTTCCGAGATTGCCGGCCTGGTGCGGGCGGGGGCGGCGGAATTCGGCATCGGCATCGTCACCGCCGCCGTCTGGGACCTGGACATGACGCCCCTGCGCAAGGAGCAGTTCGTGCTCCTGTGCCCGAAAAGCCATCCCCTGGTGGCGGAGGGCAGCGCCAGCTGGAGCGCGCTGGAAGGCGTGCCGCTCATCCGCATCAGCCCCCAGGCGGGCAACCGCGCCTTGATCGACGATGCGCTGGGCAGCCGGCGGGAGGCGCTGAACTGGCGCTATGAGGTGCAGCACATCCAGACGGCGGTGAGCATGGTGCAGGCGGGGATCGGGCTCACCGTCGTCCCCGATCTGGCGCTGGAGCGCAATCGCTTGTCCGGCCTCGCCTTGCTGGCGCTGCGCAACCCCTCCATCACCCGCACCTTGGTTGTTTTCACCAAGCGCGGCACGCCTTTGTCCCCCGCCGCCAACGCCTTGCTGGATCTGGTGCGCGCGCGGCTGAAGGCGCGGCGCAGGGGCAAGGCGGGGGAGGCTCGTGACCAGGCAGATGCATGATTTTCATGAATGACGAAAAAACTGTCATTTGATTCATGTGTGCCGAACCGTCACCTTCCGCCCAACGCGCCTGAGACGCGACGACGGGAGAGGACGCAAAGATGGCCCTGCGGCTGGCGATCATCGGTTATGGCGAAGTGGGCACCCTGTTCGCCCATGACCTCCTGAAGAACGGCCTTTCCGCCGTCGCCGTCTATGACATCAAGTTCGCCAACCCTGCCCTCGCGGCTCCCCTCCTGGCGCGGGCGCAGGCCGATGGCGTGCGTGCGGCCTCCAGTGCGGCCGAGGCGGCCGAGGGCGCCGATATCGTCATCTCGGCGGTGACGGCCGACCAGGCGCTCACCGTGGCGCAGGACGCGGCCGGCTATCTCAAGCCCGGCCAGATCCTCTTCGACGTCAATTCCGCCGCCCCCCACACCAAGGTCGCCGCCGCCCGCGCGGTGGAGGCGGTGGGCGCCGATTATGTGGAAGGCGCCGTCATGGCCCCCGTGGGCGCGCCCCGCATCGCCGTGCCCATCCTGGGCGGCGGGCCGAAGGCGGAGGCGGTCGCCGCCGCCTTGGTGCCGCTGGGCATGAACATCCGCCCGGTGTCCGACGTGCATGGGCGCGCCTCGGCCATGAAGCTCTGCCGCTCCATCATGGTGAAGGGCATCGAGGCGCTGATCGTGGATTGCGCCCGCGCGGCCAAGGCCTTCGATGTGGAGAACGAGGTCTTCTCCTCCCTGGATGCCAGCTTCCCCGGCATGAACTTCCCCGCGCTCGCGCCCAACATGGCCGAGCGGGTGGCCACCCACGGCGTGCGCCGCGCCGCCGAGATGCGCGAGGCCGCCGACATGCTGGCCGCCCTCGGCCTGGTGCCAGACCTCGCCCGCGCGGTGGCCGATGCCCAGCAGCGGGGCGCCGCCAAGAAAGCCTGACGTCTCGCCGCCGGAAGAGCGGACATCTGGGGAAACGCACCATGCCGCACATCTCACGCCGGACCTGCCTTGCCGGCCTTGCCTCCACCCTGAGCGGGCTGCCGCTTGCGGCCAGGGCGCAGACGGGAACGACCGCACCGATGATCATGGGCCCCGATCCCAACGTGAAGACGCCCACCTTCAAGGCTCCGGCCGGATCGGTGGACAGCCACACCCATATTTTCGGCCCCAATTCCAAATATCCCTATTGGGCCAAGCGCAGCTACACGCCCCCGGACGCGCCGCTGGAGCTGTTCCAGGAGGTGCATGCCAAGATCGGCGTGGAGCGTGCCGTCCTCGTCAACGCCACCGTCCACGGCCCCGACAATCGCCCCGTCACCGACGCCATCGCCGCCAGCAATGGCCGCTACAAGGGCGTCGCCAATGTCAGCGACACCACCACCGACAAGGAACTCCAGGCGCTGACCGAGGCCGGTGTCGTCGGCTGCCGCTTCACCTTCCTGGCTCGCCTCGGCGGCCGGCCGGACATGACGGGCTTCAACAAGATCGTCGACAGGGTGAAGGCCTATGGCTGGCACGTGGACCTTTATCTCGAGCCGGCCATGATCCCCGAATTCGTGCCGCTGCTCCGCGCTCTGCCGCTGCCCTATGTGATCGACCACATGGGCGCGGTGAAGGCCGCCGAAGGCTTGCAGCAGGCGCCTTTCCAGGCGCTGGTGGAGCTGATGCGCACGGACGAGAAGGGCTGGATCAAGATCACCGGCCCGGAGCGCATGTCCGCCACCGGCGCGCCCTTCACCGACACCGTGCCCTTCGCCCAGGCCCTCATCGCCGCCGCGCCTGACCGCTGCGTCTGGGGCACGGACTGGCCCCACCCCAATGTCCCGGTCATGCCCAATGACGGCGACCTGGTGGACCTCGTCCCCCTCTATGCCCCCGATGCCGGCCAGCGCCACAAGCTCCTGGTGGACAATCCGGTCCGCCTGTTCGGCTTCTCCAGCTGAGCCCTCCCTTTTTTGCGAGCAGAGCCACAGATCATGACCGCCGCCATCCGCTCCATTCCCGGCCCCGATCCGCACACCCGCACCCCGGCCTTCAAGCTGCCGCCGCTCTCCTGCGACACCCATTGCCACATCTTCGGGCCGGGCAGCGTCTACCCTTACGATCCCAAGCGCTCCTACACGCCGCCGGACGCTCCGCTGGAGGCGTTCAAGGCGCTCCACGCCAAGATCGGCGTCGAGCGGGCGGTGATCGTCAACGCCTCCGTCCACGGCACCGACAATAGGGTGGCGCTGGATGCCATCGCCCAGAGCAATGGCCGCTACCGCGGCGTCGCCAATATCGATGGCACCATCGACGAGAAGGGCATCGAGGCGCTCCATGCGGGCGGCTTCCGGGGCTGCCGGTTCAATTTCGTGCGGCACCTGGGCGGGGTGCCGGACATGGCGGTGTTCGATCGCATCGTCGCCATGGTCGCCCCGTTCGGCTGGCATATCGACCTGCATTTCGATGCCATCGACCTGCCCACCTATGCGGACATGCTGGCCCGCCTGCCGGTGCCCTACACCATCGACCATATGGGCCGCGTCCAGGCCAATGAGGGGCTCGACCAATTGCCCTTCCGCACCCTCATCGACCTGATGAAGCGCGACGAGAAGTGCTGGGTGAAGATCTGCGGCGCCGAGCGTGTCTCCACCGCGGGCCCGCCCTTCCATGACGCCGTGCCCTTCGCCCGCACCATCCTGGAGACCGCGCCCGACCGGGTGATCTGGGGCACGGACTGGCCGCACCCCAATGTGAAGGTAATGCCCAATGACGGCGACCTGGTGGACCTCGTGCCCCTGTTCGCGCCCGAGCCCGACTTGCAGCGCAAGGTGCTGGTGGACAATCCCGCCCGCCTCTTCGACTTCCCTGCCGAATGAGAGGCGCCCCGCGCGGCGCGAGGTGATGTCATGAGCGATCAAGTCTCCCTTCCCTGCATGCTGATCCGGGGCGGCACCTCCAAGGGCGCCTATTTCCTCGCCTCGGACCTGCCGGTGGATCAGGCCCGGCGGGATGCCATCCTGCTCGCCGTCATGGGCTCGCCCGATCCGCGCCAGGTGGACGGGGTGGGCGGCGCCCATCCGCTCACCAGCAAGGTGGCGTTGATCTCGCGCTCGGACCTGCCGGGCTGCGACATCGACTTCCTGTTCGCCCAGGTGGGGGTGGACAAGGCGATGGTGGATACCACCCCCAATTGCGGCAACATCCTCGCTGGCGTCGCCCCGTTCGCCATCGAGCGGGGGCTGGTTGAGGCCACCGCGCCCCGCACGCGGGTAAAGGTGCGCACGCTCAACACCGGCACCATCGCCGAACTCACCGTGGAAACACCGGACGGCACGCCCGTCTATGGGGGGGAGGCGCGCATTGACGGCGTGCCGGGCACGGCGAGCCCCATCGCGGTGGATTTCCTCGATGCCGCCGGCTCGGTCTGCGGCGCGCTGCTGCCCACGGGCCGGGTGGTGGACGAGGTGGCGGGCGTGCGCGCCACCCTCATCGACAATGGCATGCCCTGCGTGGTGCTGACCGCCGCCAGCGTCGGGCGCACCGGCTATGAGCCGCGTGACGTGCTGGACAAGGACACCGCGCTGAAGGCCCGCCTGGAGGAGATCCGCCTCGCCGCCGGCCCGCTGATGAATCTGGGGGACGTTGGACCCAAGGTGGTGCCCAAGATGATCCTGGTGGCGCCGCCCCGCGCGGGCGGCACCGTCTCCACCCGCAGCTTCATCCCCCATGAATGCCACGCCTCCATCGGTGTGTTCGCGGCGGTGACGGTGGCCACCGCCTGCGCCCTTCCGGGCTCGCCCGCCGCCGAGGTGGCGCAGATGCCCGGCGGCAGCTTGCGCACGGTGAGCGTGGAGCATCCCACCGGCGAATTTTCCGTGCGCCTGGAAATGGGCGGCACGGACGCGGCGCCCGAAGTGCTGCGCGCCGGCTTGTTGCGCACCGCCCGCCCCCTGTTCGACGGCCGCGTCTTCGTGCGGCCGGGCGTCATCTGAACATCCAAGCTCCTCCAGAGGTCATCATGGCTGAAGCCAAATCCGCCCTTGTCATCACCGCCCATCCCGGCGACTTCGTCTGGCGCGCCGGCGGGGCCATCGCGCTCCATGCCCGCAAGGGCTACCGGGTGAAGATCGCCTGCCTCTCCTATGGCGAGCGCGGCGAGAGCCAGTGGGCCTGGAAGAAAGCCGGCGTCTCGCTGGAGGAGGTGAAGGCCCAGCGCAAGGCCGAGGCCGAGGAGGCCGCCCGGGTCCTCGGCGCCGAGATCGAGTTCTTCGATGCCGGCGACTATCCCCTGCGCGGCACCGAGGCGATCCTCGACCGCCTCATCGACATCTATCGGGAAGAGAAGCCGGCCTTCGTGCTGACCCACTCTCTCAACGACCCCTACAATGTGGATCACCCGGAAGCGACGCGCCTCGCCCAGGAGGCGCGCATCATCGCCCAGGCGGCGGGCCATAAGCCGGACCCCACCCGCGCCTATGCCGCCCCGCCGGTCTTCCTGTTCGAGCCCCACCAGCCCGAGCAGTGCGACTTCAAGCCCAATGTCATCCTCAATATCGACGATGTGTGGGAGACCAAGCGCGCCGCCTTCGAGGTTTTGGCCGCCCAGAAGCACCTCTGGGACTATTACACCCGCGTGGCACTCAATCGCGGCATGCAGGGCGGGCGCAATTCCGGGCGCGCCATGACCTATGGCGAAGCCTATCAGCGCCTCTTCCCCATGGTACTGGAGGAGCTGGCATGATCGGCGTCGTCGTTCGCAAGGTCGTGCGCGCCGATCAGGCGGTGATCGACCAGCTCGCCGGCTTCGGCTCGGCCACCGTGCACGAGGCCATGGGGCGCATCGGCCTCATGAAGCCCTATCTGCGGCCCATCTATGCCGGCGCCCAGGTGGCGGGGAGCGCCATCACCGTGCTCGCCCAGCCTGGCGACAATTGGATGCTGCACGTGGCCGCCGAGCAGATCCGCCCCGGCGACATCGTGGTGGTGGCCTGCACCACCGACAATACGGACGGCATGTTCGGCGACCTGCTCGCCACCTCCTTCAAGGCGCAGGGGGCCGTTGGCCTCGTCATCGATGCCGGCTGCCGCGACATCCGCACCCTCACGGAAATGGGCTTCCCGGTGTGGCCGCGCGCCATCTCGGCCAAGGGCACGGTGAAGGCGACGCTCGGCTCGGTGAACGTGCCTGTGGTGTGCGCCGGTGCCCTGGTCCATCCGGGCGACGTGGTGGTGGCCGATGATGACGGCGTCGTCGTCGTCCCCCGCGCCCGCGCCGCCGAGGTGGCCGAAAAGGCCGCCGCCCGCGAGGCCAATGAGGGCTCCAAGCGCGCCCGCCTCGCCTCCGGCGTGCTGGGCCTCGACATGTATGCCATGCGCGAGCCGCTGGCCGCCGCCGGCCTCGTCTATGTGGACGAACTGCCCAAAGACTAACGATTTCAAGCCATTCCACGGCGGACCCCGGACTGGAACCGGCGCCGCCCGCTCAACGGGAGGATGATATGACCCTGTTCGCCAGGATCGCCGCGGGCTGCGCGGTGATTGCCAGCTTGTGCGCCGGCCTTTCCCCTGCGTCCGCCGACACCGCCTATCCCACCCGCCCGGTGCGGGTGATCGTGCCCTTCGGGCCGGGCGGCATCGCCGACATCACCGCGCGCGTGGTGGCCGAGAAGCTGAGCGAGAAGCTCGGCCAGCAATTCATCATCGACAACCAGCCCGGCGCCGGGGGCATCACCGCCGCCCGTGCCGCGCTCGGCGGCGGCAAGGACGGCTATACGCTGATCCTGCTCACCAACGGCACGGCCATCTCGGTGCCGCTGTTCAAGAAGCTGCCGTTCGACCCGGTGAAGGACTTCGCCCCGGTCTCCATGCTCGGCCAGTTCGACTTCCTGTTCGTCACCGGCGGGGCCTCCAAGCACAAGAGCGTGCAGGAGCTGATCGCCTTCGCCAAGGCCAACAAGGGCGCGCTCAATCTGGGCACGGTGAATGTGGGCTCCAGCCAGAACCTGTCGGCGGAGCTGTTCAAGTCCATGGCCGGCGTCGACCTGACCATCGTGCCCTACAAGACCACGCCTGACCTGATGATTGCGGCGACCCGCGGCGATGTGGACGTGGCCATCGACAGCCTGGCGGCCGCGAAGGCCATGATGGCCGACGGCAAGCTGCGCGCCATGGCCACCTCCGGCCTCACCCGCTCGCCGGCGACGCCCGACATCGTCACGGTGGACGAAAGCGGCCTGAAGGGCTTCGAGGTCACCTCCTGGAACGCCATCTTCGCCCCGGCGGGCACGCCGCCGGAGGTGATTGCCACCCTCAACAAGGCCATTGTCGAGGTGGTGGCCCTGCCCGAGGTGCAGAAGAAGCTGTTGGACCTCGGCATCGAGGCCAAGGCCAGCACCCCCGCTGAGCTGGAATACCGGCTGAAGGCGGATATCGCCAAGTGGACGGCGGTCATCGACACCGCCGGCATCCAGAAGCAGTGAGGCGAGGCCTCGGCGCCTGATCCTTCATCAGGCGCCGGGTTCGCGCTCCAGAAGTTCGATGGACATGCCGTCCGGTCCGGTGACGAAGGAAATCTTCAGGCCGGGCCGAGGCGACGTGATGTCCTTGCTGAAGACGGCGCCCTTGGCTTTCAGGCCGGCGACCACCGCTTCCAGGTCAGTCACGCGGAAGGCGATGTGATCAAGGCCGCCATGGGGATGGTCCGGTTCGGGCGTGAGGCCCCCGCCCGCCTGCTCGATGAAGATGCGCAGGCCCCCGACGCGCGCTTCGGCGCGCACCGGCCCGTGGATGATCTGCGCGCCCAGCATGTCCGCGAACCACTGTGCGGACGCCTTCGCATCCCGCGCCTGGATGTGGACATGCTCGAACTGGAAGGGGCTGGACGCATCCGACATGGGGCTCTCCGGGAAAGGGCGCCCGAACCGGCGCGCGGGAGAAGCTATAAGCCAAGCGGGCGGGCACGAAAAAGCCCCCGGCGGCCAGCCGGGGGCTTTGTCGCGTCAGCCGGGTGAACCGGTCAGGCCTCGCAAGAGGCCAGCGTCCGGGCCTTGTGGCGCCCGCCGGCGACCACCAGGAGAAGGCCGGCGGCCGCCAGCAGCGCCCCGGAAACGGACACCGCCGCATAGCCAAGGCCGAGGCTGATGACGCCGGCCCCCACGGCAGCCCCCAGCGCATTGCCCAGGTTGAAGGCGCCGATATTGATGGCGGAGGCGAGCCCCGGCGCTTCGGCGGCGGCTTCCATCACCCGCATCTGCACCGGCGGCACCAAAGCGAAGGTGGCCGCCCCCCACACCAGAAGCCCCACCGCGGCGCCCGCATGGCTTTGCAGCGCGAAGGGCAGCACCAGCATGATGATCACCACCGAGGCCAGGAAGAGGCGGGTCGCGCCCTCCAGCGACCAGTCGGCGAGCCGCCCGCCCAGCCAGTTGCCGATGGTGAAGCCGACGCCGATGAGCACGAGGCCGAGCGTCACGAAGCCCCCCGAGGCGCCGGTGAGCGTCGTGAGGGCAGGGGCCACATAGGTGTAGAGCGCGAACATGGCGGCCGAGCCCATCACGGTCGTGGCCAGAGCCATGAGCACGGCGGGGCGGGTGAGCACGCTGAGTTCCCGCCGCACGTCCGGCATGCGCCCGGCCGCGCCGCGCGGCAGGGCCAGCCAAAGCGCGGCGATGGCGATTAGGCCGAGCACAGCGGTGCCGGCAAAGGCCATGCGCCAGCCCACCTCCTGGCCGACCCAGGTGGCGGCGGGCACGCCGCCAATATTGGCGATGGTGAGCCCCATGAACATGGCCGCCACCGCGCTCGCCTGCCGCTCCTTCGGCACCACGCTCGCGGCCACCACCGCGCCGAGCCCGAAGAAGGCGCCGTGATTGAGGCTGGTCACCACGCGGGAGGCGAGCAGTGTGAAATAGCCGGGCGCCAGCGCCGACATGAGGTTGCCGATGGTGAAGATGGTCATGAGCAACATCAGCGCCGTGCGCTTGCCGAAGCGGGAGAAAGCCAGCGTCATGATGGGCGCGCCCACCATGACGCCGATGGCATAGGCGGAAACCAGAAGCCCGGCGGTGGGGATGGACACATCCACCCCCTGCGCGATCACGGGCAGGAGGCCCATGGGCGAAAACTCGGTGGTGCCGATGCCGAAGGCGCCGATGGCGAGGGCGAACAAGGCCCAGCCGGCATGGGGGGCCGCGTGTGCCGCCTGCGGTGCGGTGGTGGTCTGTTCCATGGCGGGATCCTCACGCGTCCCAGGCCGGCGCGAGGCCGCGGGGGTTGACGAGACGGCCGTCGGGCCGGGCGAGCGCGGCGATGGCGGCCATGTCGGCCTCATCCAGCGCGAAGTCGAAAAGGGCGATGTTCTCCTTCACCCGCTCCGGGCGGGCGGTCTTGGAGAGGGCCACATGGCCCTGCTGCACCAGCCAGCGCAGCGCCACCTGCGCCGCGCTCTTACCATGGCGGGCGCCGATGGCCTGGAGAACCGGGTCCTTGGGCACGGCGCCATCGGCCATGCCGTAATAGGCGGTGAGCGCGATCCCCGCCTCCCGCGCGGCTGCGGCGAGCGCCGGCTGGGGCAGATAGGGATGCAGCTCCACCTGGTTGGTGACGATCGGCGCCCTGGAGAGTTCAGCCGACTGGCGCATCTGGGCGATGTTCTGGTTGCTGACCCCGATGAAGCGCGCCTTGCCGACGGCCTGAACCTCGTTCAGAAGCGCGATCTGCTCGGCGACGGGCACCGCCTCGCCGGGCCAATGGAGGAGGAGCAGGTCCACCCGGTCGGTCCTCAGGCGTTCCAGGCTTTCATCCACGGAAGCGGCGAAGGGGCCGGGGGCATATTTGTCCACCCACACCTTGGTGGTCAGGAACAGGTCCTCCCGCCGGGCGCCGGCCTTTTCCAGCGCACGGCCGAGCGCGGCCTCGTTGGCATAGATCTGGGCGGTGTCGAAATGGCGGAATCCGGCTTCAAGGGCGGCGGGCACCACGCGCTCCACCTCGGCGTCCGACATGCGGAAGACGCCGAAGCCGAGGGCGGGGAGGGTCGCGCCGTGCGCGGTGACGGTCTGCATGGAGCCTCTTTCGGGCAGGGCGCCCTGGCCGGCAGGGCCGGAAGGGCGCGTGAAGGGATCATGGCCGCCAGATAGGACAGGGGCGGGGGCTTGATAATCGCCCCCCGCATCCCATGATCTGTGAACCAAGATCACAGATGGCGGGAGCGCATGGACAATCGCGCGGGCGAGATGCAGGTCTTTCTGCGGGTGGTGGAGGCGGGCAGCTTCTCCGAGGCCGCGCGGCTCATGCGCATGACGCCCTCCACGGTGAGCAAGCTGGTGGCGCGCATCGAGACGCGGCTCGGCGTGCGGCTGGTGGAGCGCTCCACGCGGCGCCTCTCGCTCACCGCCGAGGGGCAGCTTTATTATGAGCGCAGCCAGGCCCTGCTCCAGGAACTGGACGAGGTGGAGCGGGACCTCTCGCGGGATGCCGCCTGCCCGGAAGGCACGGTGCGGGTGAACATCTCCGTGGCTCTGGGCATTCATGGCCTTGAGCCGCTGCTCCCGGACTTCTGGCGCGCCTTTCCCCACATCGTGCTGGACCTCTCCTTGTCCGACGAACTGGTGGATCTTTATCTGGACCGCACCGACGTTGCCTTTCGCGTCGGCCCGCTGCCGGATTCCGGCGTCACCGCCCGTCGGCTGGGCACGGCGCGACGCAAGATCGTGGCGGCGCCCGCCTATCTGGAGCGCCACGGCATCCCGCGCACGGTGGAGGATCTGGCTGGCCACAATTGCCTTGGCTTCAACTTCCGCCGCGCCGTCCCGGTCTGGCCCATGCGGGAGGGCGGGCGGGTGGCCGAGCGGGCGGTCCGCGGGCCTCTTCTGGCCAATAATGGCGAGACGCTGCGTCAGATGGCGCTGGCCGGCGTCGGCCTTGCCCGCCTCGCCGACTTCCATATGCGGGGGGATGTGGCGGCCGGGCGCCTGGTGGAGGTGCTCACCGACGTGGTCGCCCCGGACGAGGAAGGCGTCCATGCCGTCTTCCTCGGTGGCCCGCGCATGCCCCGGCGGGTGCGCGCCTTCCTGGATTTCATGGCGCCCCGGCTGCAGCATTTCCTGGAGGGAAGCGGCACAGCGTGCGATTCCGAAAGGCAGGCAGCGCAGACACTTTGACTTTGTCTGCCGCGGGCGCTTTTAGTCTTTCTTTGTCCGCCGCCCGTGCAGGAGAGCCCCGTGATCACCGGCCGCACCCCCCAGGAGATCGCCCAGTCCATCCGCGCGGCGGTGGCGGCGGGGCGGCTGGCGCGGGGCGAGATGCTGCCCACGGTGCGCGGATTGGCGGACGAACTGGGGGTGAACCGCAACACTGTGGCGGCGGCCTATCGGCATCTGTCCGAGGCCGGGCTGGTGGAAGGGCGGGGCCGGCAGGGCAGCCGCATCGCCCCGGCTCCCGGCACGCCGCTGCCCCAGCGCGCGGGCTCGCGCGACCTGTCCGGCGGCAATCCGGACCCGGCACTTCTGCCCGATCTCAATGCCGTTCTGAAGACGTTGGCCTGGCAGCCCCGCGCCTATGAGGATGCGCCCGACGATCCCGAACTGATGGCGCTCTTCTCAGCCGCGTTCGCGCGCGACGGCCTGCCCCTCGGCGATCTCTGGCTGGCATCGGGCACCTTCGATGCGGTGGGGCTGATCCTGCGCAAGATGGTGCCGCCGGGCGCGGCGATCGGGGTGGAGGATCCCTGCTTCATGACCACGCTGGGCTTTGCCCGGCAGGCAGGATACCCCATCCTCCCCATGGCGGTGGATGAGGACGGCGTGACGCCGGAGGGGCTTGCCGTTGCGCTTGAGGCGGGCGCGCGGGCGGTGATCCTGACACCCCGGGCGCAAAATCCCC
The DNA here is from genome assembly GCF_028863665.1 of Aquabacter sediminis. GTDB lineage: Bacteria > Pseudomonadota > Alphaproteobacteria > Rhizobiales > Xanthobacteraceae > L1I39. Next base: position 158,126 of record NZ_JARBFX010000008.1, on the reverse strand, counting down.
TGGGCGGCTTCTGGAGCCCGGCGCGCCGCGCCGCCTTGGGCGAGGTGCTGCGCGGCCATCCCGACGTGCTGGTGCTGGAGGACGACCATTTCGCCTCCCTCTCGGTGGCGCCGGCCATGACGCTGGTGGACGAGGCGCGGCCCCATTGGGCCATCATCCGCTCGGTGTCCAAGGTGGCGGGGCCCGACCTGCGGCTGGCGGTGGTCAATTCCAGCCGCGCGGTGAGCCGCGCTTGCCTGCCGCTCGCCGCCTTTTCCGCCCGCTGGGTCAGCTCCATTCTCCAGGGCTGCGTGAAGGCGGTGCTCACGGCGCCCGGCCATGACCGCCGGGTGGCGGACGCGCGGGCGACCTATGCGCGCCGTCGAGAGGCGGCCCGCGCTGCTCTGGCCGCCGAGGGCATCGCGGCGCTGGGGCGTGATGGCATGAATCTGTGGATTCCCGTGCCGGATGAGGCCACTGCCGTGCGCCGGCTGGCGGAGGCCGGCTGGACGGTGCGGCCGGGTGCCGCCTTCCGCCTCGCCGCGCCGCCGGCGCTGCGCATCACGGTGGGCGCGCTGGACGAGGCGGACCGGGTCGCCTTCGCCCGCGCCCTTGCCGCCGTGCTGCGGGACGAGGTGGTGGAACGGGGCGCCTGAGATGACCTGGGGCCCGTCAGCTTTCCATGGACCCTGAAGGGCTCTATCTCTTTGTTTTCACGTATTTCCTTCATGCGAACCGGTTCCCACTTCGCTCGGAAATGCCCTAAAGGGGCGTACGGGCGCGAATGGCGGCGGACAGTGTGCCTTCGTCCAGATAGTCCAGCTCGCCGCCCACCGGCACGCCCTGGGCCAGGCGCGTCACCTTCACCGGTGCCTCGCGCAGGAGATCGGTGATGTAGTGGGCGGTGGTCTGGGCGTCCACGGTGGCGCCGAGCGCCAGGATCACCTCGCCGACGCCATCCCGGTGCACGCGCTCCACCAGGGTCGCGAGGTTGAGGTCCTCCGGCCCCACGCCGTCCAGCGGCGAGAGCACGCCGCCGAGCACGTGATACTTCCCGCTCACCGCGCCGGAACGCTCCAGCGCCCACAGGTCCGCTACCTCCGCCACCACCACCAGCAGGCTGCTATCGCGGGAGGTGTCGCGGCAGACGGTGCAGGGGTCGCACACATCCACGTTCCCGCAGGTGCGGCACTCGACGATCTTGTTCAGCGTGTCCTGAAGCGCGGCGCTGAGCGGGGCCATCAGCCCCTCCCGCTTCTTGATGAGGGTGAGGGCCGCCCGCCGGGCCGAACGCGGCCCCAGGCCCGGCAGCCGGGCGAGGAGCTGGATGAGGCGTTCAATCTCGGGGCCGGCGACGGCGCGGGGCATGGCAGGGCCTTGCGGGAATCTCAGAGGGCTCCCCTGATGTAGCCTGCCGGCCGGGGCTGCGCCATGCCCCGGCCGGCAGGCCCGCACCCGGCGCATCACTGGAGGGGAGCGCCTGCGGCAAGAGATGGTTGCCGAGACAATCGGCAGGCCGCTAAAGAAATAGGCAATACAATGCGCCCGGACAGAGAGCCGGACCCGAGCCGGCAGGACACGCTTAGCGGCCATTCCAGCTTGGGCCCCCCTCTCCTGCCCATGAGGGAGCGACCGTCCGCCTGGGTCCGCCATCCGAGGGGCGCGCCCGCTCGCCAGGGGACGCAGAGGCGCGCAGAGAGTCTGCGTCGCCGTGGGAGACCGACATGCCCTCTTCCCCCCGCAGCGCCGCCTCCCTTCGCGACGCCCTCGCGCGCTATGTGCCCCTGCCGGCGGTCAGCCCGGCCGAGAAGCTGCGCGCCGGCCTTGGGGCTTGCCTCGGCCTCGTGCTCACCGGCTTTGTGACATCGCTCGCGGTGGGAACCGGCCCGGCCTTTCCCTGGCTGATCGCGCCCATGGGGGCGTCCTCCGTGCTGCTGTTCGCGGTGCCCTCCAGCCCGCTCGCCCAGCCCTGGTCCATCCTGGGCGGCAATCTGGTGGCCGGGATCGTGGGTGTCACGGCGGGCCTGCTGGTGCCCTCGCCCCTTTTGGCAGCGGGGTTGGCGGCGGGGATTGCCATCGCCGCCATGCTGTGGCTGCGCTGCCTGCATCCGCCGAGCGGGGCCGTGGCGCTCACCGCCGTCCTGGGTGGCAGCCAGGTGCATGCGCTCGGCTATGGTTTCGTGCTGTGGCCGGTGATGGTCAATTCCATCCTGCTGCTGCTGGCCGCGCTTGCCTATAACCGCCTGACGGGCCGCGCCTATCCCCATCTTGCGCCAGCCCCCGCCCCGGCGGCGAAGCAACCTGCCGCGCCCTCCGCCCGGCTCGGCTTCACCGGCGCGGACCTCGACGCGGTGCTCGCCACCTATGACCAGCTTCTGGACGTGAACAGGGCTGATATCGACCGGGTGGTGCGCCTTGCCCAGGTGCGGGCCTTCGGGCGGCGTTGGGGGGAGATCCGCTGCGCCGACATCATGACCCGCGACGTGACGGCGGTGTCCCCCGACACCTCCATCCGCGAGGCCCACGCCCTCATGCGCGCGCACCACGTCAAGGCCTTGCCGGTGACGGACGAGCAGGCCCGCGTCCTGGGCATCGTGACGCAGACGGACCTGATGGAAAAGGCCAGCTGGGGCCCCCGGGGGCCGCGCGTGAGCTTTGCCCATCGCCTGCGCCATGTGGTGCGCCTGTCCCGCGCGCCGCAGGGCTCGGTGCAGGAGATCATGAGCACCCGCCTGGTCGCTGCGCGGCCCGACATGCTGATCGCGGACCTCGTCCCCCTCATGGGCGCTCCCATGGGGGATACGCACATTCACGCATTGCCCGTCGTGGACGCGCACGACAAGCTGGCGGGCATCGTCACCCAGTCCGACCTCATCAGCGGCCTGTTCCAGGGCCGGCTGACGCAGGATGTGCCGGACCAGGAGAAGGAAGACGCCTGACCGTGTCCGAACCTGTCGACGCGCCTCTGGATGACACGCGCATCCGCCATCTGGTGGAGTGCTTCTATGACCGCATCCGCGCCGATGCCGAGCTCGGACCGGTTTTCGAGGCGGCGGTGGAGGATTGGGAGGCCCACCTTTCCATCCTCACCGACTTCTGGTGCTCGGTGATGCTGGCGGCCGGCCGCTACAAGGGCAATCCGCTGGCGGTGCATGGCGCGCTGCCGCTGCCGCCGGAGCGCTTCGAGGCGCTGTTTCCCCGCTGGCTGGACCTGTGGCGGGCGACGACGGCGGAGCTGTTCGCGCCCGACATCGCGGCTCTGTTCGCGGAGAAGGCGGAGCGCATCGCCCGCAGCCTCCAGGCCGGCCTGTTCTTCGATCCCGCCAAGGCCGGGCGCGGGCGCCCGGCTTGAGGGCGGCCCTTTGAGGCGCGCCGGGGCGGCGCCGTTGTCGTGCGCCCTCATCGTGCGCCGTCATGGCCGGGCTTGTCCCGGCCATCCACGGGGTGTGACCGGGCGCGAGGCTCCGGTCGTTGCACGTGGGGTGAGGCGTGGATGCCCGGGACAAGCCCGGGCATGACGGATGTGGAAGGGGCGCTCATCGCAACGGCCGCGGGCTGCCCAAGGGAACGGCTGGTGTCAGGCGCTCCAGAACGCCGACAGCCTTCAGCCGCGGCCGCGGGCGGCGCGGGTGGGGATGACCTGGTGGCGGACCCAGTTGCGGATTTCCATGGTCCGCAGGTCCTTGGAGATGACCGCCCCGTCCACGCCATGGCGCCAGACGAGCGCGTGGTTGGCGGGGTCGCGCTCGAGCGCTTCCAGGTCGCCGATGAAGCTCTGTTCTTCCTCCTCGTCCAGGAAGAAGCCCTCGGCCACCAAGGAGGGGCTGAGGCGGCGGAAGATGGCGGCCATTTCCCGGAACGGATATTCGGGATGGTATTGCACGCCCCAGGCCATGGACTTTCCGCACGGGATCTCGGCCGCCTGGACCTGGGAATGCTCGTTGGTGGCCAGCAGCCGCGCGCCCTCGGGCAAGGTTTCTACCTCGTCCAGATGCACGGTCATGGCCTCGAAGACCGGCGGCTTCTCGTCGAACAGCGCGTGCCCGGCGCCCGCGTCGGTGAGGCGGATGCGGCGGCCGAAGCCCACTTCGCGGCCGCGCGGATTGCGCCGCACTACGCCGCCGGCGGCCACCGTGATGAGCTGAAGGCCCCAGCAGCTGCCGAAGATGGGCGTGCCGGTATCGAAGGCGGCACGCAGCAGGTCGATCTGCTGCTGGATCGGCAGGCCGCCATGATAGATGTTCAGCGAGGAGCCGGTGATGGCGATGCCGTCATAGCTCTCCAGGCCGCCGCGATCGGGCAGGTTGGCGCCGGGATCGGCGGGATAGCAGATGTCCACCACGGCGTCCGGGAACAGTTCGCGCAGCAAGCGCGCATAGCCTTCGCTGGCGGCCTCGCCGCCAAACTGCACCTGGCGGGCGCGGGCTTCGGCGGTATTGCCCTCCATGACCAGGAGGCGGGCGGACTGGGAGCGGGACGGCGTAGCGGACGTCGACATGGCACACGGCATCTGATTTCTGTGCCCTGCACAATAACCCGCATTTTGACAAAAGCGAGGTTCGCGCTGCTTTTGCGAAGCGATATCAGCCTTGCTTGCGCTGCATGCGCTGAACGTGGCGCTCCCGGAACAGAAGATAGATGCCGGAAGAGACCACGATGGCCGCGCCGCAGATGGTCCAGAGGCTCGGCACATCCCCGAAGACCAGCCAGCCCAGCGCCACCATGGCCAGGATCTGGGCATAGATGAAGGGGGCGAGCGTCGCCGCCGGGGCGCGGGCATGGGCCATGATCAGCAGGAAGTGCCCGCCGCCCGCCACCATGCCCAGCGCCAGCATGCCGCCATAGATGGCGGGGCTGGTGGGCGTCTCCCACACGAAGGGCAGGGGCAGGCTCGCCACCACCGATCCCACGAGCGAGGAATAGAACAGCGTGGTGGGCGAGGGGTCCACGCTCGCCAGCATGCGGGTGATGATGCCGTAGAGCGCATAGCAGATGGCCGCTCCCACGGAGAGGAGCGCCGCCGGATGGATGCCACCCGCCCCGGGCTTGGCCACCAGGAGGATGCCGGCAAAGCCCACCATGATCGCCGCCCAGCGCCGCGCCCCCACCCATTCGCCCAGCATGGGGCCTGCGAACAAAGCGACGAAGAAGGGCGCCGAGAACATGATGGAGACGGTCTGGTCCAGCTGCAGGAATTGCAGGGCGGCGAAATTGAGCGCCGTGCAGGCAAACAGAAGCCCCGAGCGGATCAGTTGCAGCCCCGGGCGGCGGGTGCGCAGCAGGCCCGGCACCGTCCAGGGATTGAAGATGATGAGCGAGACCACGAAGTGGACCACATAGCGGGCCCACACCACCACCATCACGTTGATCTGCAGGCTCAGCCATTTGGCGATGGCATCGGTGAAGGCGAAGCTCATCACCGCGATGCACATCAGGCCGATGCCGGCGAAGACCCCTCCGGGCGCCCCCAACGCAGGGGGCGTGCCGGGAGCACGCACGGGGGCGGCTGCGCCGTCTTCGGAGGGGACTCGCATGGCACTCGCGATCAGTAGGTGGCGCGTCCGCCCGAAATATCGAACACGGCGCCGGTGGTGAAGGAGCAATCGGCGGAGGCGGCAAATGCGATGGTGGCGGCCACCTCTTCCACCTTCACGAAGCGCGCCCGCGGGATCTTGGAGAGCATGTAGGCCACGTGCTCCTCGGTCATCTGGTCGAAGATGGCGGTCTTGGCCACCGCCGGGGTCACGCAATTGACCGCGATGTCATACTCGGCCAGTTCCTTGCCCAGCGACTTGGTGAGCGCGATCAGCCCGCCCTTGGAAGCGGAATAGGCAGAGGCGTTGGGATTGCCTTCCTTGCCGGCGATGGAGGCCACGTTGACGATGCGCCCGTAATTCTGCGCGATCATGGTGGGCACCACGGCGCGGCAGCAATGGAACGGGCCGATCAGGTTGATGTTGACCACCTGCATCCAGGCCTCCGGGGGATACTCCCACAGCTTGGTGTTGGGCCCGGAAATGCCGGCATTGTTGACGAGGATGTCGATGCGCCCGAACGCCGCCAGGGTCTCGCGGGTGGCGCGCTCGACGGCGGCGAGGTCGGTGACATCCACCTGAACGGGAAGCACCTTGTCGAGGCCCAGTTCCCCCGCCGTGCGGTGGGCGAGGTCGCCGTCCATGTCCCAGATGGCGACCTTGGCGCCGGAGGCGAGGAAGCGCTCCACCACGGCGCGGCCGATTCCCTGCGCGCCACCGGTAACGACGGCGCAGCGGGTTTCCAGATCGATGGCGTTGGGCATGCATTCCCCCAGGATTTGGCCCGCGCCGGACCATCCGGCCGCACGACCTTAATCGTTTGAAAGAAGGCATACCGCGCCCGTCCCGATGCTGGGAAGGGCATTTTCACGCATGCGCCGCGCGCCCGCTCATGCACGGGGCGCGGGACGCGGGGCGCCAGTCGAGGCGGGCGATCAGGCCTCGTCGTCGTCCTCGACGCCCTCGGGGTCCTCGTCCACTCCGCCATCGGCGCCGAGGCGCACGGCCAGGTTCTTTTCCACCTTGCGCAGAAGCTTGCGCAGGCGCTTGCGGTCCTTGCCGTCGAGACCGGCGACCATCTCGCCTTCCAGCGTGTCCCAGATCTTGTCGATGGAGCCCCCCCGCTCGCGGCCGGCGGCGGTCAGGAACACCCGCACCAGGCGCCCGTCCCCATCCATGGTGCGCCGTTCCACGAGGCCCTGGGTGGTGAGGCGGGCAATGGTCTTGGAGGCGGTGGGCGGGCGCACGCGCAGGGCGTTGGCCAGGTCGCCCATGGTGCGGCCGTCCTGCTCGATCAGCAGTTTCAGGACCGATTCCTGCCCCGGAAACAGCCCCAGTTCAGACAGGAGCCGGGCCGACAGCGCCTTTTGCAGCCGGGCCGTATGGGTGAGCCGGTAGCCGATGGTCTTCGCAATCGGGTCCTTCATCTCGTCCCCCTGACGCGACCGCACACCGGGGCTGGCGGCGATTCGGTTTCGCGGCTCAATTCTAATATAGCCGGGCCAGCACCTTGCATGAGGCAAGCGTGCGAAGGCCATGCCCTTTACACCGCGCCGGCTTACAATTTTGCGAAGGCTGCAAGGCAGGATCACGACAAAGCACAGGGGAGAGGGCTCCGGCATGCAGCGCCGGGCCCCGGCCCTGCGCCCGACGCGCTTTCCCTGCGCAGTCCCCGGCGATATGGTCGCCCCGCTTCACCCGGAAGGTGTCCTATGACCGCCTTGCTCTGGGCCGAGCTCTCCTCGCCCCAGCTTGCGGCGTTGCGCGGCCCTTCCACCCTCGCCGTGCTGCCGGTGGCCGCCGTGGAGCAGCATGGCCCCCATCTGCCCGTTGGCACCGACCTGTTCATCGCGGAAGGCTATCTCGCCCGCATCCAGCCTTTGGTGCCGGACGCCTTGAAGGTGGTGATCCTGCCCGTCCAGGCGGTGGGCAAGTCCGACGAGCATCAATCCTATGCGGGCACGTTGACGCTGGAGCCGGAGACCGCGCTCCGCGCCTGGATCGAGCTGGGCGCCGCCGTGCATCGGGCCGGCATCCGCCGCCTGGTGCTCATGAACACCCATGGCGGCAATGTGCCGGTGATCGACCTCGTCGCCCGCACGCTCCGGGTGCGCTTCGGCCTGCTGGTGGTGATGGCCTCCATGCACCGCTTCGGCTATCCGGACGGCCTGTTCGAGCCCGCCGAACGCGCGCATGGCATTCATGGCGGGGACATCGAGACCTCGCTCATGCTCGCCTTCCGCCCCGATCTGGTGGACATGGGCCAGGCCCGCAATTTCGCGCCCTGGAGCATCGCCATGGAGAGCGAGTTCGCCCAGCTGCGGGCCAACCATCCCATCGGCTTTGGCTGGATGAGCCAGGATCTTTCCCCCGCCGGCGCCATGGGCGATGCCCGTCCGGCCACCGCCGCCAAGGGGGCGGCCGCCGCCGCTTATGGGGCGAACGCCTTCGTCGCGCTGCTTGAGGATGTGGCGCGCTTCGATCTCACCCGTCTTGAAAACCGCCCGGAAGGGGAAGACCTGCCATGAGCGCCGGCCACCGGATCACCATCGCCCAAGCCCGCGCCTATGCCGCCGAGGTCCTGGAACATTTCGGCACCGCCCCCGCCAATGCGGACATCGTGGCCCAGGCGCTGGTCGCCGCCGAGGCGGACGGCCTGCCCAGCCATGGCCTTGCCCGCCTGCCCAGCTATGGCGTGATGGTGCGCGCCGGCAAGATCGACGGCGCCGCCGTGCCCACCTTGCGCCGCGCCGCCCCCTCCGTGGTGGCGGTGGATGCGGCCAACGGCTTTGCCTATCCCGCCATCCACATGGCCGAGGAAGCGCTCGTACCGGTGGTGCGCGAGACCGGCATCGCCATTGCCGGCGTGCGCCGCTCCAGCCATTTCGGCGTCGCCGGACATCCGGTGGAGCGCCTCGCGGAAGCCGGCTTCGTGGCCATGGCCTTCACCAATGCGCCGGCCTCCATCGCGCCGTGGGGCGGCAGCGCGCCGGTGTTCGGCACCAATCCCATCGCGTTTGCCACCCCTGTGCCCGGCCGGCCGCCGGCGGTGGTGGACCTGTCCGTCTCCAAGGTGGCGCGCGGCTATATTCTCGCCGCAGCCCAGAAGGGCGAGCCCATTCCCGAGGGCTGGGCGCTGGACGCCGACGGCAAGCCGACCACCGATGCCAAGATCGGCCTTGCCGGCACCATGGTCCCCATGGGCGAAGCCAAGGGCACGGCGCTCGCCTTCATGGTGGAGATCCTCTCGGCGGCGGTGAACGCGGCCACCTTCTCCATGGATGCCTCCTCCTTCTTCAACGGCGAAGGCCCACCCCCGGCCATCGGCCAGACCATCATCGCCTTCGACCCCTCCCGCACCGCCGGGCCGGGTTATCTGGATCATCTCCTGCGGCTGGTGGAGTCCATCGAGGGCCAGGAGGGAGCGCGCCTGCCGGGCACCCGCCGCATTGCCGCCCGCGCCAAGGCGGAAGCCGAGGGCGTGCTGGTGACCCCGGCCCTGGAGCGCGAGCTGGCGGGCCACGGCTTTGCCGGCACCCGCTTCCACACGGCGGCCTGACGCCCATGCGCCCGGCGCACCTTCATGCCGATGGCCGCCATCGGTGCCCCTGGTGCGGCACCGATCCCCTCTATGTGGCCTATCACGACGAGGAATGGGGCGTGCCGGAGCGCGATTCGCGCGCGCTGTTCGAGAAGCTGCTGCTGGATGGCTTCCAGGCCGGGCTCGCCTGGATCACCATCCTGCGCAAGCGCGACAATTTCCGCCGGGCCTTCGATGGCTTCGAGCCGGACATCATCGCCCGCTACGACGCCGCCAAGGTGGAGGCGCTGATGCAGGATGCGGGCATCGTGCGCAACCGCGCCAAGATCGAGGGGGCGGTGCTCTCCGCCCGCGCCTATCTGGAGCTTCGGGACAAGGGGGTCGATTTCTCCGACTTCCTGTGGGAGAGCGTGGGTGGCACACCCTTCGTGCGCCGCCCACGCACCCTCGGCGACGTGCCCGCCGAGACACCGGAATCCCGCGCCTTGTCCAAGCGCCTGAAGGCGGCGGGCTTCAAATTCTGCGGCCCCACCATCGTCTACGCCGCCATGCAGGCCTGCGGGCTGGTGGACGACCATCTGGAAGCATGCTGGCGGGCGAAGGAATAGGCGACAACCGCTGCTCCCGCCCGGGTGGCCGTTTGATCCCTTCGACTGCGCGTTCTACGGCAGCAAGGCTTTCAGCTTCGCGACGCGCCGCTGCCTGTCTTCGGGTGTGAGCCGGTTAAGGTTGAGTTGTTTCCACCTGACGGCTGGAAGAGTCCGGGCTTCCGGCACGCCCAGCAGATCCCAGTCCGGCGTCCCTTCCTTGAAGCCAACCAAAAACTGTCGGTGCTCTTTCGGCATGCGCCCGACAATGTCAGCGACCAAGGCCGCCCGTGCCTCCATCAACGCCTCAAGCGATACGTCTTCGCTTGCCATACCCGCAAACTCACCCTCGAACGCCGCCCCGATTTCCTTCTGCGGAGAGCACAGCACCTCGGCGATCGGGCGGTGATGGCTGATGAGATAGACGATGAAGGCCTGCCGCAGCGCGTCCGTTATCCCTTCACGTGCGAGCAGATCCCGCACGTCGAAAAGGTCGCGCGGATGCTGGCGGTCGAGCGCCGCCATGATCTTCCCGCCATAAAGATCGGCGAACGAGACCACCTGAGCTTCGGCAAAGCCGAATGCCTCTTCAACGGAGGCGGATACGGTTCGCGTCTCCGGCGCAAACACGCAGCCGCGCAGCACGGGCGTGACCTCGATCTTGATTTGCGCGCCCGGTCGCTGGACGGTCAGCTTCGTGACGGTCCTTTCGGCGGTGTTCATGACTTCATTCACCCGCGCGTCACGAAGGTCCGCCCGGATCGCGCCCGCCATACGCTTCATCGCAGCATCGATGGCGGCGAGCGACTCCATGCGCTCTGCGACTCTCAGGTAAGCAAGATCGATATCCATCGAGAGGCGCGGCATGTCGCGCAGGAACAGGTTGATCGCTGTGCCACCCTTGAGTGCGAACTCCTCTTCCTCCGCGACAAACGGCAAGACGGCGATCAGGAGCGCGACCTGCGCGCGATAGCGGTCAGACCGGGGCACTGAGATCCTCCGGCACGGTGATCAGGTATTTGGTGTCGAGCCGCCCGCCTTTGACCAGCTCGCGCTTCCCGCTGCCGAGCGACACGCGCTCCCGGTCGATCCGGTTCAACCAGCGATGGCCGTGGCGTTCAGCGAACCAGAAGAAGAGCCGCCGAACCTTGATGCTGCGGCAATCTTCCAGCAGCTTCTGGAGGCGTTTCGGGCTGAGCGTGCGCAAGCCCTCCGCGATCATGTCGACGTTGTGAAATGTCTCCCGCCCCGGCAGCTCGTCGAGCATTTCCAGGAAGGCCCGCTCGGCGGTCGAGATGGCCAGCGGCCATTCGGCATCCGTCTGAAAGGCCCGCACCGCGCCTCCTGCGAAGGCCTCCGCATGCTGGCCCCGGTTCGCTTCGATATCCCACGCGAAGCTGGTCAGCCCCTTCGTGACCGGCTCGGACTTGAACAGCGTTTGCGAACGGCGAAAGACGAAGCGCACATCGAGTGGCAGCTTCGCAAGCCAATTGGGCGGCGCCTCCCGGCCATGCAGGTGCACGACGCGTGGGCCGTCAGGCGATAGGTAATGACCGAAGCCCTGCAGTTCGAGCGCGGTCCGGCCCCCGACGACCAACGGTCGCGCCATCAGCGTCTGGAGCGAGATCACCGCTTTCTCCCAGGTCAGCACGCCGCGCGGCCGCTTGAATGTGCCGCGGACCGGCTGCACCAGCCATCCGCCCTTCACATACTGGCTGCGCAGGCTTGTCGAATAGCCGTGCTGCTCCATCCAGGCGGCATCGACCAGCAGCCCATCAGGGAGCGTCTTTTCCAGGCGGTTTAGCTTGCCTTCGGTTTGCGCAGCCATGCTTGGTAAAATACGGGATCTTCAAACTGGCGCAAGTTTGATATTTACTGCATTTGCGAAGTTAAACTTCGTTTTTTGCCTGGTTCTCAAACCTCGCAGGGGCTTTTGGAACTCCATCCAGACCTGCCCTCCGGGCCATTTCAGAAATCGTTCCCCGGACTACCGCGCCCGTCTCACGCCGCCTGTCGCTCCCCCGCCCCCAGCCCCTGCGCAATAGCAATGAAGCGGTCCAGGGCGCGGGACATGAAGGCGTCGTGCCGGGTGATGAAGGCGGTGGTGACATGCGCCTCGTCCGGCGGCAGGGCCTGGAGGCGGACCTTGCCGGTGCGCGCCGCGGGCTCTGCCACCGCGCGCGGCAGGAGGGTGACGCCGAGGCCGGCGCCGACGCAGCCCAAGATGCCGTCCAGCGTGCCGAATTCCATCCGCCGCACCTGCACCGCGCCCTGCGCCGCCAGCAGCGCCTCCAGCCGCTGGCGATAGGAGCAGCCGGCGCGGAAGACCAGGATCTTGCCCTCTCCGCCCTGGCGCTCCAGGGGCGCGGGGGGTGTCACCAGCACCAGTTCCTCGGCCATCATGGGCAGAGCGTGAAGGTCGGGATGGTCGATCGGCCCGCACACGAAGGCGCCTTCCAGCTCCCGCGCCAGAACACGGGCGACAAGGGCCTGGGTCGGCCCGGTTTCCACATGCACATCCACCTTCGGGCAGTCAGCCACATAGGCGGCGAGGATCGGGGGCAGGCGGAGTGCGGCGGTGGTCTCCATGGCGCCGATGCGCAGCTCCCCGCCCGGTTCCTCGCCATCCAGCGCTGCCCGCTTCGCTTCGGAGAGGAGCTGGCCCACCTTTTCCGCATAGGGCAGCAGGCGCTCCCCCGCCTCGGTCAGCACCACGCCCCGGCTGTGGCGGTGGAAGAGGGGAGTGCCCAATTCCGCCTCCAGGCTCCGCAGACGGGTGGTGACGTTGGATTGCACGGTGTTGAGCATCTGCGCGGCGCGCCCGATCCCCCCGGAGCGCGCGACGGCGGCGAAGAAGCGCAAGTCCAGGGCATTCATTCTGGCATCTCCAATCCAGATGCCTTTGTTCCAGATTAATCACTTTTCCGCAAGGCAGGCGGGGACTAGCGTGGCTGCGCATTCCCGCTGGAGGCCCCCATGGCGCATCTGCTTGAGACTCGCTTCACCCGCCGCTTCGGCATCGACCTGCCCATCGTGCTCGCGCCCATGGACCCGGCGTCCGGCGGAGCGCTGGCGGGGGCGGTGAGCGCGGCGGGGGGGCTGGGCCTCATCGGCGGGGGCTATGCGGAGACCGAGCGGCTGGAGCGGGAGTTTCCGCTGGCGGGCAATCACCGGGTGGGCTGCGGCTTCATCACCTGGGCGCTGGCGGGCAATCCCGGGCTTTTGGACATGGCGCTCGCGCACAAGCCCGCTGCCCTCATGCTGTCCTTTTCCGATCCCGCGCCCTTTGCCGGCGCCATCAAGGCGGCCGGCGTGCCGCTCATCTGCCAGGTTCAGACCCTGGAGCATGCCCGCCGCGCCCTGGATGTAGGCGCCGAGGTGATCGTGGCACAAGGCACGGAAGCCGGCGGCCACGGCCAGGCCGCCCGCTCCACGCTGCCCTTCGTGCCGGCGGTGGCGGACCTGATCGCCGCCCGCGCGCCCGACTGCCTGCTTCTGGCGGCCGGCGGCATCGCCGATGGGCGGGGCCTTGCGGCGGTGCTGATGCTGGGGGCGGACGGGGCGCTCATGGGCTCGCGCTTCTGGGCGACGCGCGAGGCGCTCATCCATCCCAACGCCCAGGCCCTGGCGGTGGCGGCCGATGGCGACGACACCGTACGCACCCGCGTCTATGACATCGTGCGCCAGAAGGCCTGGCCTTCCCCCTATACGGGCCGGCTCCTGCGCAACGGCTTCATTTCCCGCTGGCATGGCCGGGAGGCGGAACTGGAAGCCTTGAAGCACGAGGAGATGCGGCAGGTGGAGGCCGCCCTTGAAGAGGGCGACTTCGACATGGGCAATGTGACGGTTGGCGAGGCCATCGGCCTCGTGCGCGACGTGCCGCCGGCCGGCGACCTCGTCCGCCGCATCGCCGCGGAGGCGCAGGCATGCCTCATGCGGTTTGCGGCTTGATGCGTTTCCAAGCGAAGTGTGAAAAGCGAAGTGGGAACCGGTTCGCGTGAAGGAAACGCGTCGAAGCAAAGATACGGGATCGTCCAGCTTTTCGATGAAGCGCTGGACGATCCCGAGCCTTATTTTCCGTCGAGGCGCTTGGAGAAGATGATGCGCGGCTCCTGGATATAGCCGGCGGCATCATAGAAGGCCTGCACCTGCTCATTCTCCGGCCGCACCATCAGCATGAGCTTGGGCACGCCGCGCGCCCGCAGCCAGTCCTCCGCGGCGCGGGTCAGCGCCGTGCCGAGCCCCTGGCGGGCCTGGTCGGGCGCCACCGCCAGATAGTAGATCCAGCCGCGATGGCCATCATGGCCCACCATGGCGGAGCCGATCACGGCTCCGTCCGCACGGGCGACCAGGATGGTGGAGTGCGGCCCGCGCCGGGCCAGCGTGATGTCGGCGCGCGGGTCGTTCCAGGGGCGGATGAGGCCGGTGGCGGTCCACAGCGCCACGAGCGCCTCTTCCTCGCCCTCGCGCATATGGCCGATGGGATGTGCGGTCTCGGTGGCGGCGTCCATCCTCAATCCCCTTCAATATCCATGGGGCGCGGCGCGGCCGCGCGGCCGAGCCGGTCGGCGATGGCTTCCCCGAGACCCGTGCGGGGGAGGGGTACCACGGCAATGCCCGCAACGCCCAGCCCATCCAGGCGCCGCAGGGCGCCATAAAGATGGGCGGCGGCTTCCTCCAGGTCCCCGGCGGGGCTGAGGTCGATGATGCAGGCTGCCGCATCGCTTCCGGGCGGGCGCAGGCCGCCAAAGGTCAAAAGCGCTTCGCCCGGCGCCACATGCTCGGCCGCCAGCCGCACGGTTGCGCGGGGGGCATAATGGGAAGCGAGCCGCCCCGGCGCGGAGGGGCGGTCCGCGTCCAAATGCGGGGCATCGGGAAGCGCATGGCCGAGCACCGCTTCGATCTTCTCCCGCGAGAGACCGCCGGGCCGCAGCAAGGTGGGCCCGTCCTCCAGGCAGGAAACGATGGTGGATTCCACCCCCACTTGCGTCGCCCCGGCATCCAGAATGGCGTCGATGCGCCCGTTCAGGTCCTCGGCCACATGGTCGGCATCGGTGGGCGAGACATGGCCGGAGCGGTTGGCGCTCGGCCCCACCACCGGGCAGCCGGCTTCCCTCAGGAAGGCCTGGGCCACGGGATGGGCGGGCACCCGCACGGCCAGGGAGGGCAAGCCGGCGCGGGCAAGGTCGCACATGGCCTCCATGTCGATGCAGGGCAGGACCAAAGTGAGCGGCCCCGGCCAGAAGGCGGCGGCGAGCCGCCGGGCCGCAGGTGTGAAGGCGCCGAGGCGCGCGGCATGCGCGGCGTCGGGCACATGGGCGATGAGGGGGTTGAAGCTGGGGCGCCCTTTCGCCGCATAGACGCCGGCCACGGCGCGGGGATTGCCGGCGTCGGCTCCCAGCCCATAGACCGTCTCGGTGGGAAAGGCGACGACCCCGCCGGCGCGGATGAGGGCGCCGGCCTTTGTGATCTGGCTGTCTTCGCGGGCACAAAGACGCAGCGTCTGCCGCTCCGGAAGGGCGGGGGGCCGGGTCACGGTCGCCATGTCTGGCCCCCATTTGCCGCGTCTCGGCGGCGGCGCGTGGCTGGGGCCATGCCCCTGGCGAAGGTCATATGCGACGAAAGCCTGTCTGTCCGGGTCTTGACGAAAGCCGCGGCTCGTTCCGAATTGTCGCCCGCCCGAAGCGTCACGCTCTAGGGCCGAAGACGGGTCAAGGTCAATGAGGCGCGGGCCCGGGCGCCGTAACGAGAAGCGGAGGCCGTCCCATGCCCTATCGTGCGCCGGTGGAAGATGTGGCTTTCTTCCTGAAGCACTGCACCTCCCTGCCCAAGCTGATGGACGAGGGTGTCGTGGACCTGTCCTTCGACCTGGTGGATAGCGTGCTGGAAGAGGCCGGCAAGTTCGCGGCGCAGGAGATCGAGCCCCTCGATCGGGTCGGAGACAAGACCGGCAATGTGCTCAAAGACGGCGTGGTCACCACCGCCCCCGGCTGGCGCGAGACCTATAAGGCGTGGTCTGAGGCCGGCTGGAACGCGGTGGCGGCGGAGGAAGCCTTTGGCGGCCAGCATTTGCCCACCTCGGTCACCACCGCTCTGGTGGAATTCTGGAACAGCGCCTCGCCCGCCTTCGGCATCGGCCCGGTGCTGACCATGGGGGCCATCGAGGCGCTCACCGCCCACGGTTCCAAGGCGCTCCAGGACACCTATCTCCACAATCTGGTCTCCGGCACCTGGACCGGCACCATGAACCTCACCGAGCCGCAGGCGGGCTCCGACCTTGCCGCCCTGCGCACCCGCGCCGAGCGCCGGGAGGACGGCACCTATCGCATCTTCGGCACCAAGATCTTCATTTCCTATGGCGAGCACGACATCGCCGAGAACATTGTCCATCTGGTGCTGGCGCGCCTGCCCGACGCGCCCGCCGGCACGCGCGGCATCTCGCTGTTCGTGGTGCCGAAATTCCTGGTGAGTGCCAACGGCACCCTCGGCGCCCGCAATGACGTCAAGGCCGTGGGCCTGGAGCACAAGATGGGCCTCCACGGCTCGCCCACCTGCACCATGAGCTTCGGCGATTCGGGCGAGGGGGCCGTGGGCTATCTGGTGGGCGAGGAAAATCGCGGCCTCGCCTGCATGTTCACCATGATGAACAATGCCCGCCTCGCGGTGGCCGTCCAGGGCGTGGCGGTGGCCGAGCGGGCCACCCAGCGCGCGGTTGCCTTTGCCCAGGACCGCCGCCAGGGCAAGGCGCCGGGCGCCTCGGGGGGCGAGATGAGCCCCATCATCGCCCATCCGGACGTGCAGCGCATGCTGCTCACCATGCGGGCCGAGACCGATGCCGCCCGCACGCTCTGCCTGAAGACGGCTGATGCCCTCGACCGCGCCCATCGCTTGGCGGACCCGGTCGCCAAGGCCGCGGCGCTCGCGGAGGCGAGCCTGCTCACCCCCGTGGCCAAGGCGTTCGCCACCGATGCGGGCATCAAGGTGGCCTCCATCGGCATCCAGGTTCATGGCGGCATGGGCTATATCGAGGAGACGGGCGCCGCCCAGCACCTGCGCGATGCCCGCATCTTCGCCATTTATGAAGGCACCAACGGCATCCAGGCCATCGACCTCGTCACCCGGAAGATCAGCCAGGGCAATGGCGACGTGGTGGAAGCCTTGATCGCCGATTGCCGCGACACCGCCCGCGCGGTCCATGCGTTGAATGCGCCCGAATTCGGCCGCACCGGAGAAAAGCTCGCCGAGGCCACCGAAGCCTTCGCCCGCGCCACCCGTGTGATGCTGGATTGGCTGGCGGACAATGAGCAGGTGAAGGTTCTGGCGGGCGCCACCCCCTATCTCGCCTTGTTCGCCCGCGCGGCGGGGGGCGCCTATCTCGCCCGCATCGCCCTTGCGGCCCATGCGGAGGCGGCCGGCGGCGATACCGATCCGCGCCAGGCGGCCCGCATCGCCATCGCCCGCTTCTTCGCCGAGAATCTGGCGGTGGAAGCCTCGGGCCTGGAACAGGCGGTGGTCTCCGGCGGGGCGGTGCTGAACGACGCAGCCACCGTGTTCGCCGCCTGAGCGGCAGGGCGGAGGTGAAGTTACCAGCCGAAGGTAATTTCGGACTCCTCCTAACGTCATGCCCGGGCTTGTCCCGGGCATCCACGCCTCTTCCCCGGGGACCGCGCGCACGGAGCCCCGTGGATGGCCGGGACAAGCCCGGCCATGACAGCAATGAGCGGGAGCGCCAAGGACGTGTGCAACTCCGTTTGCAAGGGCGTGCGAAGGTCGCTCGCTCTCCTTCCGTCTGAAAAGAGACCTTTGACCGCGCCTTAAAGCCCCAGCGCCGCCCGCACCCTTTCGGCGCGGGCGGCGCGCGCGTCACCCAAAGGCTCACGGGTGCCGGCGCCGAAGACCGGGCCGGGCCAGGCCGCATCGCCGGGCGTGCGGCCGACGAGGTGCACATGAAGCTGCGGCACCATGTTGCCGAGCGCCGCCACATTCAGCTTGGCGCAGCCGCTGACCGCCTTGAGGGCCGCGCCGGCGGCGGCGATTTCTTCCACCAGCACAGCCCGGTCGGCGGCGTCGAGGTCGAAGATTTCAACGCAGTCCGCCCGGCGGGGCACCAGCACGATCCAGAAGAAGCGAGCGTCGTCCACCAGCCGCACATGGCAGAGCGGCAAGTCGCCGAGGGCGGGGCCGTCGGCTTCAAGGCGCGGATCGAGCTGGAACGGGAGGGTCATGTCAGGTCGGCCTTCGCGAAAATGGGGAGGCGGACAGGAGCTTATGCACAGACGCCGCGCAAGCCCTCCCCAGCGGGGTGCATGCGCGGTGCTTGCCAAACCGATCCTTTGCCACGATATAGAGCGCGGGAGGTTGGCGGTGGACGAGCCACTCGCCAACCGGGTCAGGTCCGGAAGGAAGCAGCCCCAACGAGCCCGGTCTCGGGTCTCTGTCCAGCCTCCCACTTCTGCGCCCCTTTGCAGGCCCCTTGTGGCGCCTGTCTGGCGCGCCCTTCTTTCGGCGCACTCCCCCGCAATATCCTAGGCGTTCCCACGCGGAGCGGACGGCTTCGCGTGCGGGAAACGCATCACGCAGGGATAAGCGCGCCCGGGGACGATCGACACCCAAGCATTTGGAACGTTTCTCTCCTGACTCGCCGTCATGGCCGGGGCTGTCCCGGCCATCCACGCGGTTCCGCTCGGCCTGTCCCGACGGAGAACCGTGGACGCCCGGGACAAGCCCGGGCAGGACGTCTCGACTGAGGAGCACTCCTTGCGTCAGGTCAGTGTCGACGAGACCAGGGCGGCGCCCGAAATGATAGGAGTTTGCGCATGTGGGCCGTTGCCGTGATTCTGCTGCACGCCTTGTCCGGGCCGGAGACCCATGTGGTCACCCAGGCCGGAATCTATTCCACCGAGGAGAAGTGCAAGGCCGGCATCGCCGCCTCGGTGCCCGCTCGCCTGGAGGGCGAGCCGCTGCAGCAGTTCAAGGACGGCTATCGCCGCTATGTCTGCGTGCGGGTGGAAGGGGCCGACCTCTTCAAGTCGCCCAAGTGAGCTGGTCGCGCGGTCCACGCCCGGATTTCTTGCGGGCAAGGGCCGCGATGGCCTGACGCATCGGCCAAGCGGGATGCTATGAAGGCGCCATGAGCGCGGACCATCAGGACCCCACCCCGCCGGCGGCGGATGAGCCTTCCCTCGGCTTCGACCTCGGCGCGCCGCCCGCACCGGCGGCCAGCGCCGCCGCGGCGCCGGCGCCCTATCGCGTGCTGGCGCGCAAATACCGGCCGCAGACGTTCGACGACCTCATCGGCCAGGAGGCCATGGTCCGGACGCTCTCCAATGCCTTCGCCTCCGGCCGCATCGCCCAGGCCTATATCCTGACCGGCGTGCGCGGGGTGGGAAAGACCACCACCGCCCGCATCCTCGCCCGCGCCCTGAATTACGAGCCCATGTCGGGGGGCGGCGGGCCAACCCTCGACCTCTCGGTGATGGGCAAGCACTGCAAGGACATCATCGAATCCCGGCATGTGGACGTGCTGGAGATGGACGCGGCGTCCAACACCTCCATCAACGACATCCGCGAGATCATCGAGGGCGCCCGCTACCGCCCGGTGATGGCGCGCTACAAGGTCTACATCATCGACGAAGTGCACATGCTCTCCACGGCGGCCTTTAACGGCCTGCTTAAGACCCTGGAGGAGCCGCCGGAGCATGTGAAGTTCGTCTTCGCCACCACCGAAATCCGCAAGGTGCCGGTGACCGTGCTTTCCCGCTGCCAGCGCTTCGACTTGCGGCGGGTGGATGCGGGCGTGCTGGCGGCGCACCTGTCCCGCATCTGCGCCAAGGAAGGCGTGGAGGTGGAGGACGAGGCGCTGTCCACCGTCGCCCGCGCGGCGGAAGGCTCGGTGCGCGATTCGCTTTCGCTGCTGGACCAGGCCATCGCCCATGGCGGCGGCAAGGTGAGCGGCGAGGAAGTGCGCCGGCTCCTGGGCCTTGCCGACCGGGCGCGCGTGATCGACCTGTTCGAGGCGCTCATGAAGGGCGACATCGCCCGGGCCTTGGCCGAATTCCGCGACCAGTATGATGCCGGCGCCGACCCAGCCGTGATCCTCACCGACCTTGCCGAATTCACCCACCTCGTCACCCGCCTGAAGGTGGTGCCGCAGACCGCCTCCGACGCGGCCCTGGTGGAAGCCGAGCGGGTGCGCGGCTCCGAGATGGCCTCGGCGCTCTCCATGCGCGTGCTGGCGCGGGCCTGGCAGATGCTGTCCAAGGCCATTGCCGAGGTGCAGGCCGCCAACAAGCCGGCCCAGGCGGCGGAAATGGCGCTGGTGCGCCTGGCTTATGCCGCCGACCTCCCCACGCCCGACGATGCGCTGCGGCGCATCCGGGAAATGGCCCAGTCCGGCGGGGGGGCTTCCGGCGCCCCAGCCAGCGGCGGTGGCGGTGGCGGTGCCAGTGCCAGTGCCATGGCGGTCTCCGGCGGTGGCGCGCGCCTCGCCATTGCCGCGCGCTCAGAGGCGCCCCAGCCCGTCAGCGCGCCGCGCGCCTTCGCTGGTGCCCAGCCGGTGGAGGCGGAGGGCCCGCGCCTCGGTTCGCTCCAGGACGTGGTCAATCTCGCCGTCTCCAAGCGCGACCTCCTCCTGAAGCACGCGCTGGAGACCCAGGCCCGCTTGGTCCATTTCGAGGACGGGCGCATTGAGATCGCCTTGGTGCCGGGCTCCAGCGGGGCCCTGGTTCAGGACCTCTCCCGCAAGCTCACCGAATGGACCGGCCGCCGCTGGCTCGTCTCCCTCTCCAACCGGGAGGGCGAGCCGACGCTCGCCGAGGTGGCGGCGCTCGCCCGCAATGAGCGGGAAGATGGCCTGCGGGCCGACCCGCTGGTGGCGGCGGTGCTCGCCCGCTTTCCCGGCGCCCAGATCGTCGACGTGCGCACCCGCGACGACGAGCCGCCGGACGAGGGCCTGGCGCCCGTTCTGGAAGAGGACAACTGGTTCGGCCCCGGCCCGGACGACGAGATCGAGTTCTGAAGGAAGTGTATTTGGAAGGTAAATCCGGGAACCGAAAGAATTATGAGTATTCTTAATGAGGTGAGACTGATCTTAAGTGCGATCGTAATCGCACATTATAATATCGCTAATGATTGCGGTGTTTCTAAATAGTATTAAGCACTCTTTCCATTTAAGCGGTCGGGGAAAATATTGTTTGAGAGAAAGCGTCTGAAAATACCCTTTCAAATATAAAATATTAATTCATAAATAAAATAAACAAAATTAATTTGCGCTAAGATGAAGATGCTAAATATTCACAAAATATATCGACAATATTTATCTTTAGTTTTGGTTCTAAATATATAAACTGTCCTTGTTGGTTGCATTCCAGGAAAAAGAGGTTCCCATTTTCATCTTCTCTTAAATCGAATATTCCCATTCTTAAACCAGAAGTTCTTAGAAAGAGATGTAATTTCTGCTCTATCGGGGCAGGCAATTCGCATGGAGTCATTTTTTGATTGTAATCGGGTCGCGTGTCTACCATTTTGGAAAAATACTGAGCGGATACCACTCTGTTTCCAAATACACATGCTCGTATATTTCGTTCTCCAGTTAGTTTAAGTTGTAAAATCGGCAGATTTTTACTGAAAATGCTATCTTTATCGAGATCTCTAGAAACATTAATAGTTTTGAAAACAAAACCAGGATTTGATCTGATGCTTTTTAATACGTATCTGTCGACCATGTCGTCGTTGAACTTATCATCGTCGTTAGTTGAAATATAATCCGGCGTCAGAAGTCCAACGGATTTTGCTTGCATCAATTGTATTAATTTATTCTCCGCTCTTCGCGCGCAGTGTAAATCGTTAATCCAAATAGCGCCAGGACTAGAAAAATAAGCTAACCCGATTAAATCATTTAGAGCTAGAGCAATAAATTCTTTGTGATCCTGGTCTTCACTGAATAAATGACTGAAATTAAGAGGATTGGAGCGTCTCGACCATACTACATCTCCTTCCTCAATTTTTGAATATTTTCCACCGTCAATGCGGAACGATATTCCTTCGTGTGAAGCGTTATATTTTGAACCGCTTGATTTTCTGGAAAGTTCATCAATAAAAATTATATTGCATTTTGAAAAAAGCCCTCTGTCCTGCACGCGCTTCTTTACGACAAGCGCGTGCAAATCATTGGAAAAACTGATTATCCAGAGTGTGCGCAATTCAATCTGCGTCGCACATGCCGCCGCCGCCGCCGCAACAGCATCCCCCACCTGCAATGTGTGCTTTGCCGTCGATTTTTAGACCGACTTGCTCAGCCATAATGCGTTCCCACTCCGCCACTTCGTCATCCGTAGTGTAGTATTTCGTTATTTCAGCTGTGCTTGGCTTGTCTCCAGCATGGGTCGACAGGAAAAAAATTGGGCGCTTAGTCATCTCACCCGAAATTAGATCTGTCACGCTGGCCTCCTGCATGAAGAAGTGGAGTGATGGCGCAAATTTACACCGATAACTTTAACATAGATTTAGGGAGTCAATCAATGTCGTGTGTCGAAAAAATTCTATTTCCTGAGTTTTTCCATAGCTCGGTTTTGAAGGTCTGAATCGGAGTGAACTGAATCAATGCGTCGTTTCGGATGTCGATTCCGAAGATTGGTGCAAGGCTTCGCGTCCTGAACTGTCATATACCGTTTGCGCGAGTTTCGGTCGGCTTTTCGGATCGTCGTGATCCGAGTATCTGTGACCCACGTCACCACCAGCAGAGGACCCCGACCATGCGCGACCTGATGGGCATCATGAAGCAGGCGAAAGAGCTTCAGGAGCGCATGCAGCAGATGCAGCAGGAGCTGGAGACCATCGAGGTGGAGGGCTCCTCCGGCGGCGGGCTGGTGCAGGTGCGCGTCACCGCCAAGGGCGAGACCAAGGCGGTGCGCATCGATCCGAGCCTCCTTAAGGCGGACGAAGGCGAGATCCTGGAAGACCTGATCGTCGCCGCCCTCTCCGATGCCCGCGCCAAGTCCGAGCGCGTGATGCAGGAGAAAATGCAGACGGTGACGGGCGGCATGCCCATTCCGCCCGGCCTCAAGCTGTTCTGAGGCGCTTTGCCGGGCGTCACGCGCCCGCGCCATCTAGAGCATTTCCGAGCGAAGTGGGAACCGGTTCGCGTGAAGGAAATGCGTAATAACAAAGAGATGGAGCGTTTCAGTGTTTCTATGAAACTCTGAAACCCTCTAAGTCCTGAACCCCTCTGTTCGAGACCTCGCCCTGCGCGGGCGGCGGGCTGTCACTCGCCCGGCAGCGTGCCGGGCGGGCGCAGGATGATGCCCCAGCCCGAGGGCGGCGGCAGGCGGTTCAGGTCATTCTGGCCCTGGCCCTGGCTTTGGCTTTGGCTCTGGCTCGGGCGTGCCGGCTGCGCGCGGTTGGCTGGGCCGATATCCACCGGCGGCGGCAGAGGCGGGGCGCTGGAGCGTCCTTCCGCCTGCCGGGGCTGGGTCTGGCGCGGCTGGGCCTGAGGCGCGCTGGCCGGAGACTGAGCCTGGCTGGGCTGGGTCGGCTGCGGCGCAGCTTCGCCCCCCGGCGCGGACGCGGCCGGACTGTTCGGCTCATCCCCGGTGGAAACCCCGGCGCCCGGCGCCGAGAGGGGTGCCGTGTTCGACGCTGCCGGCGCGGCGGGGGCGACAGGGGCGGGCGCGGCCGGTCCCGCCTGCGGGATGGGGCGCAGCGGCGCGCTCTGGATGGTCGGGCTCGCGGCGGGCGGCGTGGCCGGTTGCGTCGGGGCCTGCGGTGCCTGGGCCGGCGGCGTCTGGGCGGGCTCGCTGCCGAGGCCCTGGCGCTCCTCCAGGCGCTTGGTTTCCCGCTCGATGGCGCGCATGGCGATGACGGCGGTCAGCGGCGCGGCGGTCACCTGCCGGTCGGGGGCGGCCAGCGGTCCCCGCCAGGTGACGGTGCCGCCCGGCGCGGCGCCGGCCGTCTCCAGGGATTCCATGTCCAGAGTGGCATCGAGGGTGAGGCGCGCCAGATCCAGATTGCCCGACAAGGTGGTGCGCAGCCCCGCCGCCTGGGTGCGGGCGGGCGAGGCGCGCACGATGCCATTCACCACGCCGAGCGTGGTCTCCACGCTCTTCAGGCGCAGCGGGCCGCGCGTCATGGCCCGGTCCAGGAACTGGGCCGTGCGCCGCTCATCGGGGGGCGGGCCCATGGTGGTAGCGGCCAGCACCGCCTCGATGGCGGTGGGGTCGGCGGAAGGGATTTCCAGGTCGCTCAGCGTCGCCGTGCCCTGGCCCACCAGGCTCTGCACCAGCTGGAGCGGCGTGCGGCCGGTGCCCAACAGGTCCACGACGAGGCTCACCTTGGCGCGCGGCGGATTGCGTGGCTGGGGGGTCAGCGGCAGCAGGATCGCGGCGGAATCCACATTGTCCAGCGTCAGGTGGCCGTCGGCCGCCAGCGTGTCGGGGCGACGGCGCAAGGTGAGCGTGCCGGAGACCTGGCCGCCGCCCAGGCGGCCGGACAGGTCGCGCACCTCCAGGCTCGGCCCCGTGGAGACCACGCGCAGGCTCCCCTCCGCGAGGCGATAGCTGTCGGACACCGCAAGGCGCTTGGCGCGGATCTCCAGGTCCGCGGCAATGCCGGGCCCTGCCGCCTGGGTGAAGCGGGCCGCGGACCAGGGGCCGGTGCCCACGTCGGGCCCGATGCTGCGGGCGCCCCACACGCCGATGAGGCGGGGCACCGACACGTCCTCCAGTTCCAGACGGCCGGTGAGGCGGGGCATCTGGCCGGGTTCGATGCCCACCGATCCGGCCACTGGCGCGCCGGCCACCGTTCCCGCGAGGCCGTCCAGCTGCCAGCGCCCCTCGGGGCGCGACAAGGTGAAGGAGAGGCTCGCGGGCAGCGGGCCGGCTTCGGTCCCGGCGGCGGCGAAGATGCGGGCGAGGTCCCCGTTGGAAAGGCGCAGCGCGAGGTTGGGCTGAAGGCTGCCGGCTCCGTCACGGGTCAGCGTTCCCTGGCCCTCGATCACGGCCTCGCCCAAGGCGAGGCGGCCTTCCAGCGTGCTGCCGCCGGTCTCGGCGCCGCGCACGGACAGATCGAGGCGGCCGGTGCCCTGGCCCGGCTTCAGCCCGCCCAGCCCGATGGCGTCCAGCACCCGCGCGCCGTCCGTGGCGGCGAGCGAGAGGTCGGCGCTTTCGGGGGCGCCATGGGCGGAGCGGCGCACCGCCAGCAGGCCGGACACCTGGCCGAGCTGGCCTTCGGCGCGCAAGGTGCGCTGGCCGCCATCGGCCCATTCCGCATAGGCGTTCAGCTTGACCGGCGCTGCCACTGGCAGGAGGCGCTGGATGATGTCCGCGGTCTCCGCGCCCGAGACGATGCGTGTGACCGGCACCAGGCCGTCGGCGCGGGCGCCGGAGACGGACACGTCCACCCGCCCGGCCACCGGCTCCACCAGGCGCGCGAACTGGCCCTTGCCGTCGAGGCGCAGGCCGGCGAGGTCGTCGAGCTGGAGGCGGGAAAGCGTCCAGGCACCGTCCCGGCCGCTGGCGGCGACCGCGAGCGCGCCGAGCGGCAGGCCGGACAGGACGAGATTGCGCCCGGTTATGGCGATGTCGCCCGCGAAGGGGATGTCGGAGGCGAGCGTCAGGCGGGTGGCGGCGAGCAGCGGGTCGAGGTCGAACCCATCCAGCGCCAGGGATACGTCGAGCCTGGCGGGGGTGCCGAGGGTGTAGGCGGCGGAGCCGGAGGCCCGGGCGGTGCCGAGGGCGAGGGAGAGATTGGCGATGGAGGTGCCGTTTTCGGTGGCGTTGATGCGCCCCGTCAGCCGCACCGGGCCACGCAAGGCGGCCACATAATCATTGGGCGCCCGCGGGGCGGCCCAGCGCAGCAGGGCGACCGGATCCTCGGAGGCGAAGGTCACGTCGCCGAGGAAGCTCGACCCCGTGCGCGCGGCGGCGGGCGTGCCGGTGAGGCGCAACACGGTCTGTCCCGGCAGCTTGGCTTCCGCCGTGTCGACGCGCCAGGCGGCGCCGTCGGCGCTCAGGTCCAGGCGCGCATCGCGCACCACCGTGCCGCCCACGGTCAGCTGGTCGACGCCGATGCCGATGCGCACCGGGAAATCGGTGGGCTCCAGGGCGCCGAAGGCCCCCGCGAGGTCCGCCACCGTCTCGGCCGGTGTGCGGCCGGCGGTGCCGGTGCGCGGGGCCAGGAGGTCGGCATCCAGGGTGCGGGCGTTCAACACCACGTCGAGCCCCATGGCCCGCCCCAGTGCGAGCCGTGCCGAGCCGTTGAGCTGCACCGGGCGGGCTTCGTCGCCCAGCGTCAGGTCGAGGCTCTCCGCCACCAGCGCCTCGGGGCTGGCGCGCAGATTTCCGGCGAGCCGCCAGCCATCGACGCCCGTGGCGGCGGGCCGGCGGGCCAGGGAGGCCCGACCGTCATAGCGGGGGGTGCCCTGGTCGAGCCGGAAATTCCCGTCGAGGTCGAGGGTGAGCGGCCGGGTGCGGTCGTCGGCGATGAGGCGCAGGCGGGCGGGTTCCGCGCCCGCCTTGCCGAGATTGAAGCGCAGGCCGTAGCGCCGCCCGGCGGTTTCCACCTCGCCCTCCAGCCGGAATGGGCCGGTGAGGCTGCGCGCCTCGCCTTTCAGGTCCAGGTCCGTCAGGCGCAAGGTCCGGTCGGCGCCGCGATCGAGAATGTCGAGGCTGCCATTGTCCACGGTGAGCTGGCTCACGGCGAGGCCAGACGGGGCGCCGGCGCCGGTGGGCAGGGCCACCCGCCCGGCGCTGTCGAGCACCAGGCGCAGCTGAGGCTGGACGAGGCGGAGCGCGCTCGCCTCGAAGGTGCCGCGCATGAGCGCGCCCAGCGCGAAATCCGCCCGCACCTCGGCAATGGTGCCGCCGGTGGAAATGGCGTCGGCGCCCACCGAGACATTGCGCAGCACCACGCGGGGCACGGGCAGCAGTTCCGCATCGATCTTGCCGCGGATGAGCACGGGCGCGCCGACCGTGCGGCTCGCCTCGCTCTCGAAGGTGGCGCGCCACGCGTTCCAGTCCACCACCAGGGGGGCGGCGAAGGCCGCCACGATGGCGACAATGACCGCCGTTGCCAGCGTGATGAGGATGCCCTGCAATGTGGTCCTCGCTAAAGCACGTTCCGCCCCACCGCAGGCGGACGGGCCATGCCTGATCATAAAGTCAGAGAGCGATTCTCCGGCCAGATTGTTTCAATCTGATCGGATCGCGCTCTGAACCGATCCGGCCGCACCGCGCGCCCGTCTCGTCTTCAAGGGAGCAGGACCTTGTCCCGTTTGATCTCCCGTCTCGGGTCGGCGTCCTGCTCCGGCGCGAGCGCGCGCTTCACAGCGCGACGATCTTGCCGGGATTCATGATGTCCTGCGGGTCGAGCGCGCGCTTGACCGCCCGCATGGCGTCGAGCGTGGCTTCCCCGTGCTCCACCGGAAGATACTTCATCTTGCCCTGGCCCACACCATGTTCCCCGGTGCAGGTGCCTTCCATGGCCAGCGCCCGGTCCACCAGGCGGGACATGAAAAGCTTGGCCTTGGCGAGGTCCTGCGGGTCGCTCACATCAACCATGAGCGTGGTGTGGAAATTGCCGTCGCCCACATGGCCGACAATGGGGGCGATGAGGCCCATGTCGATGATGTCGCGCTTGGTCTCCATCACGCATTCGGCGAGGCGGGAGATGGGCACGCACACATCGGTGGCCACCGCCTTGGCGCCGGGGCGCAGCGGCAGGACGGACCAATAGGCGTCGTGCCGGGCCTGCCAGAGCTTGGTGCGATCCTCGGGCTTGGCCGCCCAGGCGAAAGGACCACCGGAGAATTCCGCCGCGATGTCGCCGAAGCGCTGGGCCTGCTCGGCGGCGCCGGCTTCTGTGCCGTGGAATTCCAGGAACAGATGGGGCGTCTCCACCAGATCGAGCTTGGCATAGGCGTTGGAGGCCCGCACCTGCATCTCGTCGAGCAGCTCGATGCGCGCCACGGGGATGCCCGACTGGATGGTGGCGATCACCGCGTTGCAGGCATCCTCGATGGTGGGGAAGGGGCACACCCCCGCCGTGATGGCTTCCGGGATGCCATAAAGGCGCAGCGTGATTTCGGTGATGATGCCGAGCGTGCCCTCCGCGCCCACGAACAGGCGGGTGAGATCATAGCCGGCGGAGGACTTCTTGGCCCGGCGGGAGGTGGTGATGACCTCGCCATTGGCCAGCACCACTTTGAGCGCCAGCACATTGTCCTTCATGGTGCCGTAGCGCACCGCATTGGTACCGGACGCGCGGGTGGACACCATGCCGCCCAGGGAGGCGTCCGCGCCGGGATCGATGGGGAAGAAGACGCCCTGGTCGCGCAGTTCCTCGTTGAGGCGCTTGCGGGTGACGCCGGGCTGGATGACGCAGTCGAGATCCTCGGGATGGACGGCGAGGATGCGGTTCATGCGGGACATGTCGATGCACACGCCACCGCGCGGCGCATTCACCTGGCCCTCCAGCGAAGTGCCCGCGCCCCAGGCAATCACCGGCATGCCATGGGCCGCGCAGACCCGCACAACGGCCTGCACATCCTCTGTGCACTCGGCGAAGACCACCGCATTTGCCGGCTCATTGGGCAAATACGTGGTGATATTGGCGTGTTGCTCGCGCACAGCTTGCGACATCACGACTTTGTTACCAAGCGCGGCCGTGAGTGCTTCGAGCCCGGCGGCGAATTGGGGCGCGAGGGAAGGCTCTACCTGGGCGGCAACGGCAACCATTTAAAAATCCTTTAAAACTCACAGTCCACGCGCGGCGCGCGGTGCAGATTATCCATCCCGGCCCGCGCGTCAAAGGCCCAATATGGGGCGGCAAAAGGGCCTTGAGCTGCACGGTTATTCCGCAGCGGTGACATTTTTGCGCCACTTCGGAAGTGACCAATGTTCCAAGACGCGTCACACTGCGTCTTCACCGTGCATTCACCAGCAATGACGGGGATTTCCATGCGGAACCGGATCGACTTCGAACCAGTGTTCTTTGCCCCCTTCGTGTCGTCGATGATGGCGATCGACGGTGCGTGGAGCGATCCCAGCGGGCTCGTGAAGCCGTCCTACTTCAATGTATTGTTCGAGCGGGGGCTGGAAGAAGCCCTGCGTCTGCTCGGCCAGGATGGCCTTGCGCGCCGGGACGACGAAATCCTGGGCGAGGACCGCGCGACCTTCATCGCCAGCGAAGCCCATGTGCGCTACCTGCAGGACCTGCCGGCCCATACGCCGGTGCGGGTGACCGTGCGGCTGATCGACTATGACCACGTGCACATCCATGTCTATCTGAGCCTTCACCACGGCACCGAGGGCTGGGTGTGCGCCACGTCCGAGCAGATCCTGTCCCATGTGGATGCCGATCAGCGCCGGGAACTGCCCATCCCTGACACCATGCTGGAGCGGGTGGCGGGCATGAAGGCGGTCCATGGCGCCCTACCGGAGCCGGAGGATCTCGGCCGGCGGGTGGAGATTTTTCCCCGCTGCTGAAGGAGAGGCGGGGCTGGCTCCTGGCCATGGCCCACGCTTTCATCTCCGGTGGGGTGCAGAACCCCGGCCCGCGCAAGCGTGAGCTTGGTGAAGCGTGTGCTTCGACAAGCGTGCACTTGGGTGCGCGCACCTGCATCGACCTCCCACGCATGTGAGTCCTGCATGGCCAGTCAGGACAGCCATGCTGACCTATCACTTCTGCTGCGTTGCAAACGCGCCTATCTTGCAATGCAACACGGGCCGCAAGGGCGGTCCAGCATGAGGAGATACGGTCATGAGCGTCGTAACGCTTCCTTCCGTAAAGGGTCTGTCCCAGAAGTCCGAAATCGCGCGCAAGCCCCTGCTGCGCCGCATCTATGACGCGATCGTCGCCGCCCGCATGGCGCAGGCCGAGCGCGAGCTGTCCTTCTACATCCAGCGCACCGGTTTCGATCCCCGCAAGTGACCGGGACGACCGAGGGTCCGCGTGCGGAGGCTGCGCACGCGCGGTGAGCGTGGATAGGTTCGCCGCGCCATCGGCCTGACCGAAGCCGCCCCGCCCTCACGGGCGGGCGATGGGGCGCCCCGCCGCCCGCAGGGGCGAGGGGAGAGGGGCCGGCGCTCAGCGCCACCAGCGCCGCGCCAGCGGAACGGCACTCGCGCCCGCATCCGCCAGCGTCAGCGTGGTCCAGCCGTCAATATCGCGGCGCCGCTCCAGCTTCAGTCCCTGCGCCCGATAGGCCGCCAGCGCCGCATTGGCGTGGGAGGGCAGCAGCCCCGACAGGACCAGCCGGCCGCCCGGCGCCAGCAGCGGGCGGATGGGCTTGGCCAGGCGCTTCAGCGGCGGCAGCAAAATATTGGCGAGGATGAGGTCATAGGGCCCGTCCGCCCGGATCTCCCCCGCATCCACGCCCGCCGCCAGCACCGCCCGCACGAAGGGCGCCGCCTTGTTGGCACGGGCATTCTCGCGCGCCGTGATCACCGCGACCTGGTCCAGGTCCCCCGCCATGACCGGCCGGCGGAACTTGCGCGCGGCGGCAATGGCCAGCACCCCCGTTCCCGTGCCCACATCGAGAATCCGGCGCGGCCACTGGCGTCCCCCGCCGGCCTTCGCCGCGTCCATGATGGCGTGGAGGCACCCTTGCGTGGTGCCGTGATGGCCGGTGCCGAACGCCAGCGCCGCCTCGATCTCGATGCCAATGCCGTTCGGCGGCACCCGCCCGCGATCGTGCGAGCCGTGCACATGGAAGACGCCGACCCTCACCGGCGCCAGCCCCTCCAGCGAGGCCGCCACCCAGTCCTTCTTCTGCAATTCGCCGAAGGTGAGAGTCTGCGCGAGGGCCTCGCCGCCGGCCACCGCCACCAGGTCGCGCAGGAAGTCGGGATCGAAGGCGGAGCCGGCATAGACCTCCACCGCCCAGACGCCCTCCGCCTCCTCGAAGCTGGCAACGGCCACCTCGGCCGGGTCGAAGCTCTCCGAAAGCAGGTCGGACACGCGCCGCGCCTCGGCCTCCGTGGTGACCAGTCGCATGAAATGGGTGGCGTCGGAGGGCAGCAGGCCTTCGAACATGAGGGTCTCGTTGTTTCGTGCGGGGCCGTGGAGAGCGTTTAGAGCACGATCCGACCAGAGGGAACCGCAGCGCGGCGCTCTCAACGGTGGATCGCCTTCTAAACTCGCGAACAGAGGCGGAGTCTCCCCTCCCGTTGAATCGCCTGAACGAGTCAGCGGGAGGGGACCCGGCTCTGGACGTGCTCGGGTGCGGCGCGCGTCAGGCTTCGGTTGCGCCGACGACCCGATTGAGGCCGGCGACCTTGGCGGCATAGACCCGCTGATCGGCTGCGGACAAGAGGGTAGCGGGCGTTTCTCCGTCGGCGGGGGACGTCGCGACCCCGATGGCCAGCGTAACTTCCGCCCCGTTCAGCTCTCGCGCTGCGGTCTGCGCGCGGTCCCGGAGCATGGTCGCCACCTGGACGGCGGCCTGGTGGGGCATGCCGGGCGCGACCACCAGCAGCACGTCCCCCTTGCGCCGCACCAGCAGGTCGGCCACCCGCAAGCTGCCCGTCACCGTGCGCGCCACCTGGAGCAGGACGGTGTCGGCGGACTCCAGGTCGGCCCGCGCCCGGGCCTCCCGGGCGCTTTGTACGTCCAGCTGGATCAGGCTCACCGGCCGGGCGGCGGCGGCGCCCACATCCAGCAGCCGAGCCACAATCCCCTCGAACCAGTCCTCCTCGATGGCGCCCGTCAGCGGGTCCAGCCGGGCCGCGCGATCCGCGCTCAGGATGGCGGCAAGGCCCCCATTCACCGGCACGCCTTCCACATGCTTGAGGAAGGCCACCAGCACCCCGGCATAAAGCGCGGTCAGGGCGATGGACGCGATCCAGTTGTCGAGGGCGACCTTCAGGGGAATGTTGAACGCCGCCTGCAAGGCCGGAAAATAGAGCGCCTGGGCCAGCGTGCCGATGAGCAGCATGGACAGCCACAGGGCCGGCCAGAGCTTCTGGCGCAAGCGTTTCAGCAAGGTGTCGAACAGCGGGAACAGCAGCAGCGCGCTGAAGAAGATGACGAGCGCGGACCACATGTTGAGGATCATGGCCTGACCGAGGCGCGGCAGGTCGGCCATGTGTTCAAGGTAGGTCCGTCCGTTCTCCAGGCCCAGGAGGCCGAGCATGATGGCCAACAGGAAGCAGCCGAACAGCAGCCCATAGACCGGTTGCCAGGCCACCGCGACGCCTTCCCGCACCCGCAGCAGCAGCAGCACGCTCAGAAGCCCGGAAAACAGGATGGCCCCGCTCGGGGTCACGGAAAGTCCGAACGGCATCGTCAGGTAGAAAGAGAGGCTGAGATAGACAGCCATCACATGCACGACGCCCATGGCGCTGCACAGGGCGCCCACGCCCACGAACCTCCGGATGCGGAACAGGCCCAGCATGGTGCCGAGATAGGCCAGCATTTCCACGGCCAGGAGGATTGGATTGATCGCGCTCATGACCTCGCAAACGGGGCAAGTGGTAACATGGAAGGCCGAAGACCTTCCATGTTACCACTTGTGTACCAAGAAGCGAAGGCTTGCATGCAAACAAGCCGCCTCAACGCACCGTCCGCTGCCGGTGCCGTGCGTCCACCTGCCCGGCCCGGGCTCAGGGCTTGTCGAGGAAGCTGTCCAGCACCCGCTTTTCGCCGGCTTTCTCGAAGTCCACGGTGAGCTTGTTGCCGTCCACCTCACGCACGGTGCCATAGCCGAACTTGATGTGGAACACCCGCTCGCCCAGCTTGAAGGCAGATTCGACGCCGGTGGAGGACGCCACCAGCGCGCCCTCGATCACCGCGCCGCGCGATCCGCCCGAGCGGCCATAGCTGGACCCCCGCTCGGAAAAGCCCGACCCGCCGCCAGACCCCCGCGCCGCCTGGGCGCGGCCCCAGCCGGGGGTGGAATAGGTGGAGGAGGAGAAGGGTTCGACGGTAGCCGCGCGGTCGAACCGGCTCTGGCCATAGGAGGAGCCGCCCCAGCCGAACCCGCCACGCGATTCCTGCACTTCCACATGGGCGTCGGGCAGTTCGTCCAGGAAGCGGCTGGGAACGGTAGAGTTCCACATGCCGTGAATGCGCCGGTTGGAGGCGAAATAGACCCGCGCGCTGGCCCGTGCCCGGGTGAGCCCCACATAGGCGAGGCGCCGTTCTTCCTCGAGCCCCGCCTTGCCCTGCTCGTCCAGCGCCCGCTGGTGGGGGAAGAGGCCCTCTTCCCAGCCGGGCAGGAAGACGGTGTCGAATTCCAGCCCCTTGGCGGAATGCAGCGTCATCACCTGCACAGCATCCTCGCCGGCGCCATTGTCCACGTCCATGACGAGGGAGATGTGCTCCAGGAAGCCCTGGAGATTCTCGAACCCCTCCATGGAGCGGATCAGCTCTTTCAGGTTTTCCAGCCGTCCCGCCGCCTCGGCGGAGCGGTCCTTCTGCCACATCTCCGTATAGCCGCTCTCGTCGAGCACGATCTCGGCCAATTCGGTGTGCGGCAAGGCGCGGGCCTGCTCGCGCCAGCGCTCGAAGGATTGCAGCAGCCCGCGCAGCGTGCCGCGCACCTTGGGCTTCAATTCCTCGCTCTCGGTCAGCACGCGGGCGGCATCCTGCAAGGGGACGGCGGCGGCGCGGGCGACATCGTGGATCTGCTTGACGGTGGCGTCCCCGATGCCGCGCTTGGGCACGTTCACGATGCGCTCGAAGGCAAGGTCGTCGGCGGGGGAGAGCACGCAGCGCAGATAGGCCAGCGCATCGCGGATTTCGGCGCGCTCATAGAAGCGCGGGCCGCCAATGACGCGATAGGGCAGGCCGAGCGTGACGAAGCGGTCCTCGAACTCGCGCATCTGGAAGGAGGCGCGCACGAGGATGGCCACCTGCGAGAGGGGATGGCCGGCGCGGTTGAGCGCCTCGATTTCGTCGCCGATGGCGCGGGCTTCCTCGCCCGAATCCCAGGCGCCGGTCACCGCTACCTTCTCGCCCATCTCCCCTTCGGAGAAGAGCGTCTTGCCGAGCCGGCCCTCATTGTTGGCGATCACATGGGCGGCGGCGCCGAGAATGTGGCCCGTGGAGCGATAGTTGCGCTCCAGGCGGATGACGGTGGCGCCGGGAAAGTCGCTCTCGAAGCGCAGGATGTTGTCCACTTCCGCGCCGCGCCAGCCATAGATGGACTGGTCGTCATCGCCCACGCAGCACACATTGCGCGAGCCCTGCGCCAGCAGGCGCAGCCACAGATACTGGGCGACGTTGGTGTCCTGGTACTCATCCACCAGCAGATACTTGAACCGCCGGTGATAATCGGCCAGCACGTCCGGGTGCTCGCGGAACAGGCGGATGCCCTCCAGGAGCAGGTCGCCGAAATCCACCGCGTTGAGCGCCTTCAGGCGCGCCTGATAAGCGGCATAAAGGCTTTTGCCCCGGCCATTGGCGAAGGCGGAGCCCTCTCCCGCCGGCACGTGCTCGGGCGAGAGGCCACGATTCTTCCAGCCGTCGATCGTGGCGGCCAGCAGGCGCGCCGGCCAGCGCTTCTCGTCGATGCTCTCGGCGGCGAGCAATTGCTTCAGGAGGCGGATCTGGTCGTCGGTGTCCAGGATGGTGAAGCTGCTTTTCAGCCCCACCAATTCGCAATGCCGGCGCAGGATGCGCACGCCGATGGAATGGAAGGTGCCGAGCCAGGGCATGCCCTCCACGGCGTCGCCCACCATGGAATGGATGCGCTCCTTCATCTCGCGCGCGGCCTTGTTGGTGAAGGTCACGGCGAGGATCTGGGAGGGGAAGGCG
This sequence comes from Aquabacter sediminis, assembly GCF_028863665.1. Classification (GTDB taxonomy): domain Bacteria; phylum Pseudomonadota; class Alphaproteobacteria; order Rhizobiales; family Xanthobacteraceae; genus L1I39. The sequence goes on along the minus strand of NZ_JARBFX010000008.1, from coordinate 123,735 downwards.
CGGCCGGTGGCCAGGATATGGGCGATGCGGGTGGTCAGAACGCGCGTCTTGCCGGTGCCCGCGCCCGCCAGAACCAGGACCGGGCCGTCCACCGTCTCCACCGCCGCCCGCTGCTCGGGATTGAGGCCGGCCAGATAGGGCCGCGCCGGCGCCGCTCCTGCGCGCGCGCGCTCGGCGATGCCGCCTGGGCGGGGGGCGGGGGCCTCGACGGTGCCCCGTGCAAGGGGGCCCTTAGGATCGGCAGGAATGGACAAAGAACGGTTCTCGTCTCGCATCAGTGATTCTCATGCGAGAACAAAATGGCACCGGCGGGGCCGGATTGCGAGGGGCGTGCCCGCCGCAATCCGGTTTGCCCGGTGTGAGAGGTATCAGAAGACGTATCGCCGGCTCACCAGGCGGCGCGGCAGACGCGCTGGACCCAATAGGGGCTCCACCAGCACTTCAGGAAGGTCGCGTTGCGCTCCATGGGCCGGTAGACGGTGGGGGCGGTGACGATGTTCACCGGGCCGCCGCTGGCGGGCAGGTCGCCGTCGAGCAGGCCGGCATGGAACTTCAGCGTGGTGCCGTCCTGGGTCACGGTGCCCAGTTCCACCACCACCTGGGCGGGGGTGGGGCCGAGCACGGTCAGGGCGGCATTCGGCGGATCGTTCTTGAGGCCCTGGACGGTGGCGTTCCACAGCTTCACGAACTGCTCGGTGGTCATGGTGCCGCCGATGCGCTCGGGCCGGTCCACCGCGAAGGCGGTCACCGGAGGCACGCCGGTGAGGGTGAGCACCTTGCCGTCGAAGGTCATGCCGGCTGCCTGCTGGATGATGACCATCTCAATGGGGCGGGCGATGGTGACTTCCGGGCGCTTCGGGGTCCCGGCGGCCGTCATGCCCGCATCCTGGCCGGCCGGCGCCGCATTGCCCTGGGCGGGAGCGGCGGGGGCTTGCGCGGCCGGAGCCGGGGCGGTCGGAGCCGGGGCGGCGGGCGTCTGCGCCGAGGCCGCGAACGCGGAAGCCGCCAGGACGAGTGCTGCCATGGGTGCAATGAAACGCATGGACCTGTCTTCCTTCATGTGCCGTCGCCGGGCGCCCTGATCCCCGCGCTTTCGCGCGTGCTGGGCCGCCTCGCGCGACGAGAGGTGCCGGTTCCGGCTGTCGAGCGCGCGAGACCCTATACCGGAACCGGCGGCCAAACAAACCGCCCGCACGCCCCTTTCCCGCCGGGCTCAGCCTTCCCCACCGTCCTGCCCATGCGCATGGGAAGAGCCGTGGGCGTGGCTATGCGAGTGGCCGTGCGAGTGGCTGTCCTCTTGCCCGTGCTGATGGGGCGGATCGGCGGGAATGAGCACCAGGCGGCCGTGGCGCACGCCGCGCTCGGCGATCAGGTGTTCGGAGAAATGCCGCAGATCCGGTGTCGCGCCGCGCAGCAGCGCCACTTCCAGGCATTGGTCGTGGTCGAGATGCATGTGCATGGTGCACACGGACAGGTCATGATGCTGATGGTGCGCCTCGGTGAGGCGCTTGGCCATGTTCCGCGCCTCGTGGTCGTAGAGATAGACCAGGGCGCCGACGCTGTGCTGGCTCTCGCCCGCCTGTTCGGTGGCTTCCCGCAGGCCGGAGCGCACGAGATCCCGCACCGCCTCGGACCGGTTCTGATAGCCCCGCGTCTCGATGAAGCGGTCGAGTTCCGCCACCAGGTCTTCGTCCAGCGTCACCGTCACGCGCTGCATGGCGTCCCCCGCAGGTGAGGCGGGGCACGGCCCGCTTCTTTCCTTGTTAGAGCATTTCCGAGCGAAGTGGGAACCGGTTCGCGTGAAGGAAATGCGTCAAAACAAAGAGATAGAAGGCGGGCCGGCAGGTCCATGGGCCTCGTCGCGCGGGGCGAAGACCGTTCACTCCACGGTGATGTTGGCCTCCTTGGCGATGGCCGACCACTTGGCCACGTCCGCCTTGATGAAGGCGCCGAACTGCGCCGGCGTGTCGCCCACCGCTTCGGTGGCCTGGGCGGCGAGCAGCGCCTTGGTCTCGGGGTCGGCGAGGATCTTCACGATGGCGCCGTTGAGCTTGGCGACGATGTCGTCGGGCGTGCCGGCCGGGGCGAGAATGCCGTGCCAGCCCACCGCGTCGAATTCGGGAAAGCCGCTCTGGGCCAGGGTCGGCACGTCCGGCAGCACGGGCGAGCGGTTCTTGCCGGTCACCGCAATGGCGCGCAGCTTGCCGGCGCGCACATTGGCCAGCGCCGAGAAGGGGTCGGAGAAGACGAGGTCCAACTGGCCGCTCATCAAATCGGTCACGGCGGGGGCCGTGCCGCGATAGGGCACATGCAGCAGCTTGATGCCCGCGGAGGCGGCGAACATCTCCGCCACCAGGTGGTTGGCCCCGCCAATGCCGTAGCTGCCGAAGGTTACCGCGCCGGGCTTGGCCTTGGCGGCGGCCACCAGGGCCTGGACGGTGGTGTAGGGAGAGGCCCCGTTGACCACCATCACATAGGGATATTCGGTGAGCCGGACCACCGGCGCGAAATCCTTGATGGGATCGTATTTCAGGTCCTTGTAAACGGCCGGATTGATGGAGATGGGGCCGGACTGGCCGAGCAGGAGCGTGTAGCCGTCCGGCTTGGCGCGGGCCACCGCCTGGGTGCCGATGATGGCGGCGGCGCCCGTGCGGTTCTCCACCACCACGGGTTGGCCGAGCTTGTCGCCGAGGCGCTGGGCCACGATGCGGGCCACCGCATCCGCCCCGCCGCCGGCGGCAAACGGCACGATGAGGGTGATGGCGCGGGTGGGATAGTCCTCGGCGCGCGCGGCCTCGGTGAGGAAGGGAGCCGCCACGAAGGCGGCGAGGGCGGCGCCCAGGATCGCGGCGCGGCGGCCGGCGCGGGCCAGCAGGGTCGGGTGCATGAGCATGTCCTCCCGTGCCCTTGTGATTGGTGGCGCCGGGATGGGCACGGACAATCGCCGACGCGTGGCCAAGAGCCTTAAAGCAGGTGGTACGGTAATTCAATCATACAATTTCGCCTCACGTCCCGCTGCGGCCGGTGGTGGCCTGCCGCAGCGTGAGGCGGGCAGCGGGGCGCGGCGCTGGAGGGGGGTGGGAGACGAGGCCCGGTGGGGCCGCGCAAGCCGGTTCATCGCCGATCGCAGGGTCGCGCCGCGTTTCGCCGGATCCGTGGAATGGCGGCAGGTGCCCGCCGCGGCGATCAGTTCCGCGCGCCGGCCGCGAAGACCGTGATGGGGGCCGTGACCACCGCGCCGATCACCCCGCCCACCGCCTCGGCGGCGGTGGCGCCCGTCAGCTCCTGATCGGAAATGGTCTGGCCCGCCATCATCCGGTTGCCAAGGATCTGCACCATTTCTGGCGTGGTGGCGAACTTGGAATGGTTGAGCGCATCCCCGCCCTGCAAGGCGGTGAGGTCGAGCACCACGATGCCGCTGGTGGCTTCCAGCTGCGACTTGTAGGGCTCCTGCGACAGGTCCACCGCCCCCACCCGCGTCACATTGCCGGAAATGGCCCGCGACAGGCTGAGCGCGTGGTCGTTGCGGGAGACGAAGATGGTCATGTTGGGGCGGTTCGGCCCCATCTCCGTCACCTGCCGGCGGAACACGTCGATGTCGAGATCGGGCGAGGCGAGCACCACATTGGTGAGCTTTTTCGGAATGCGCCCGTCGGTCAGCGCCATCTGCCGCAGCGCCTCCACGGTGAGCCAGGCGCCCATGGAATGGGCCATGACCACCACCTCGTCCACCAGCGGGCTCTTCGCCGCCGACCGCAGCACGTCGGCGAGGTCCGAGCGGGAGAAATTGGCGCTTTCCCGGTCGTACATATAGTCGAACACGCTGCCGCGGGACGGCCAGGAGAACAGCACCGGCACCCAGCGCGAGCCGGTGTCGTGGACGATCTGGGCGAAGCGGAACACCGAGGCGTCGAAGCGGGTGTTGAAGCCGTGCACGAACACCAGCACCCGCCTCTTGCCGCCCGCATGGGCCTTGAACCAGGGCAGCAGGTCGGCGCGGGACAAGGCGGAAATCTCGGTCACGGCGAATTCCCGCGCCGGATCGCCCGGCCCCTGGCGCGGCCACTGGATGGAGCCCACCGGCCGGTCGGGCGGCACCGAGACCACCACATTGGTGAAGGACAAGGTGTCGCTGCGCTCGCCGGTGAAGGCTTCGCCCGGCGTTGCGGACGGCGCGCGGGTGGTGGCCACCAGCATGTCCACCTTGGCGGTGGCGACCGTTGGATCGGCAACGGGAAGCAGGACGCCCTGAGGGCGCGCGCAGGCGGCAAGCGCGAGCACCAGCCCCGCCACGCAGACGCCCCGGATCACAGCTGCCACGCCCACGCGCCCCTCACAGTCCCGCCAGTCCCTTCTTCCTATCTCATCGCGCACGGGAAATGAACGGCGCCACAACGGTGTGGGCGGCAGCCGGCTCCGGTTGACAATGGGTCAGCCGGCTCCCACTGCTGCTTTCGGGATCTGGAGGGGCGGGCATGTCGGGCGTGGATCGGGGCACCAGCGTGGCGGTGGCGCTCATTGCGGCCATCCTGATCTTCGGCGCGCTGGCGCTGGCGCAGGCCATCGTGGTGCCGCTGGCCTTCGCGCTCTTCACCATCGCCATCGTCTGGCCGCTCCAGCGGGCACTGCAGAAGCACCTGCCGAACCTCGTGGCGGTGGCGATCACGCTGATGGTCACCCTGGTCGTGGTGGCCTCGGTGACGGGCGCGGTGGTCTGGGGCTTCGGCCGGGTGGCGCAGTGGATCTTCGCCAATGTGGGGCGTTTCCAATTGCTCTATGGTCAGGCCACGGAATGGCTGGAGGGCCACGGCTTCCTGGTGGCCTCCGTGTTCTCCGAGAATTTCGACGTGCGCTGGATGCTGCGCCTCGTGCAGGAGGTGTCGGGGCGCCTCCAGGGGCTCACCTCCTTCCTCATCATCACGCTGGTCTATGTGCTGCTGGGGTTGCTGGAGGTGGATGCCTTCAAGAGCCAGGTGGCGCGGCTCAAGCGCCAGGACATCGCCGCCTATCTGACCGAGACCGGCGCCCATATCGCCGCCCGCTTCCAGAAATACATGGCCGTGCGCACCTTCATGAGCATCGCCACCGGCGCGGTGGTATGGGCTTTCACGCTGGCGGCGGGCATGGAGCTGGCCACCGCCTGGGGCGCCATCGCCTTTGCGCTGAACTATATCCCCTTCATCGGGCCGTTCGTCGCCACCTTCCTGCCCACCCTGTTCGCGCTCGCCCAGTTCGAATCCTGGCAGATGGCGCTCCTGGTGTTCGCCTGCCTGAACGTGATCCAGTTCCTGTCGGGGAGCTATCTGGAGCCGCGCATGGCCGGCAAGGCGGTGGCCGTCTCGCCGGTGATGGTGCTGTTCTCGGTCTTCTTCTGGGCCTTCCTGTGGGGCCTGGCGGGTGCGTTCATCGGCGTGCCCCTTGTCATCGCCGCGCTCACCGCCTGCGCCCATTCCAACTCCGCGCGCTGGATCGCCGATCTCCTGTCCGGCGAGGTCGCCCCGCCTCCCGCGGACGAGGCGCCGGCGGCCTGACCTTGCTCAGATCCCCCGGCGGGCGCCGGAATCGATCTCGATGGCCGAGCCGTTCAGATAGTCCGCCCGGCGGGAGAGCAGGAAGGCGGTCAGTTCCCCCACTTCCGACGGCTCGCCGAAGCGGCGCACGCCGAGCTTCTGCAGCAGCACGGCCTCGGCCTCCTCCGGCGCGCAGCCGGTCTGCTCCACGGTGGCCCGCAGGGAATGGGCGAGGCGGTCGGTGCGGAAGAAGCCGGGATTGATGGCATTCACCCGCACCCCGTCCCGGATGCCCACGTCCGCCAGGGCCTTGGTGAAATTGAGCAGGGCGGCATTGACCGACCCGCCGATGGTAAAATCGCCGGCGGGCATGCGCCCGCCGAGGCCGGCAATGTTCACGATGGCGCCGCCCCCCGCCTTCAGGCTGGGCCACAGCGCGCGCGAGAGCCGCACGGCGGCGCGCAGCTTCAGGTCATAGCCGGTGTCCCAGTCCGCCTCGTTAAGCGAGAAGAAGTCGCCGCGCTTGGTGGCGCCCGCGCAATTGACGAGGCCATGGATCGCGCCTTGCGCCTCAGCCGCCCGCGCCGCGCCTTCCACGCCCTCCAGCGTGGAGAGGTCCGCTCCGTGGGTGGCCACGCTCACGCCGAACGTCTGCGCCAGCTCCGCGCCGAAGCGGGCGAGGGCGGCACCGTCGCGGGCGAGCAGCACGAGGTTCATACCCTCCTTGGCCAGTTCCCGCGCAATGGCCGCACCCAGGCCCCGGCTTCCCCCGGTGATGACGGCGCAGCGGCCCTTCAGCTCAAGATCCATGGGTCTGTTCCTCAATTTTTGTACGGCCGGCCAGCCAGGGGCTATCTTGGAAATGGCGGTCCTCGAAGGCCAGGATGTCGTCTTCGTAGCGCAGGGTATCGGCGATGTCGTCGATGCCCTCCAGGAGGCGATGCCGGGCGAGCGGGCTCACCTCGAACGGCAGGGCGCGGCCATCGGCGAGCCGGACCACCTGCGCCTCAAGGTCCACCTCCACCTCTTCGCCCGCCTCCGCCGCCGCCATCACGGCGTCCAGCTGTGGGCGGGGGAGGGGCACGGGCAACAGGCGGTTCTTGATGCAATTGTTCTGGAAGATCTCGGCGAAGGAGGGTGCGATCACCGCCCGGATGCCGAAATCCGCCAGCGCCCAGGCGGCGTGTTCGCGGGACGAGCCGCAGCCGAAATTCTCGTGCGCCACCAGGATGACGGCGTGCCGCCAGGGCGCGCGGTTCAGCACGAAGTCCGGCCGCTCCCGGCCTTCGCCATCGAAGCGATAGGGCCGCAGCAGGCCCCAGCCGAGACCCTTGCGGGTCACCGCGCGCATCAGGTCCTTGGGGGCGATGATGTCGGTGTTCACATTGGCGATGGGCAGCGGCGCGGCAATGCCCTTCAGGCGCGTGAAACGCCGCTCGGTGGGAACGGTCTCGCTCATCGGGGTCTCGCTCATCGGGGTGTCGCTCATGGGGGGCGCGCTCATGGGGCCAACGTCCTCACATCCACGAAATGGCCGGCGAGCGCGGCGGCGGCGGCCATGGGCGGGCTGACGAGATGGGTGAGCCCCTCCGGGCCCTGGCGCCCTTCGAAATTGCGGTTGGAGGTGGAGGCGCAGCGCTCTCCCGGCTTCAGCCGGTCGGCATTGAGGCCGATGCACATGGAGCAGCCCGCCTCCCGCCATTCAAAGCCCGCTTCCTTCAGGATGGCGGCGAGGCCCTCCTCCTCCGCCTGCCGCTTCACCTGCGCGGAGCCGGGCACCACCAAGGCGGTCACGCGCGGGTCCACCTTGCGGCCCCTGGCCACCGCCGCCACCGCCCGCAGATCCTCGATGCGGGCATTGGTGCACGATCCGATGAAGACCTTGTCCACGGGGATGTCGGCGATGCGCTGGCCGGGGGTCAGGCGCATATAAGCCAGCGCGCGCTCCATGGCCTCGGCCTCTCCCGGACGCGTCGCGCAAGCGGGATCGGGCACGCGGCCGGAGACGGGCACCACATCGTCAGGGCTGGTGCCCCAGGTGACCATGGGTTCCACGTTCGCCGCATCAATGGCCACTTCCCGGTCGAATTCCGCGTCCGTGTCCGTGAAGAGGCGGCTCCATTTCTCCACCGCGCGGTCGAAGTCCGCCCCCTGCGGCGCGAAGGGGCGGCCCTTCAGATAGGCGAAGGTGGTGTCGTCCGGCGCGATCATGCCCGCCCGCGCGCCCGCCTCGATGGCCATGCTGGACAAGGTGAGCCGGCCTTCCATGGACAGGCCCGCCACCGTCTCGCCGGCAAATTCCACCACATGCCCCGTCGCGCCCGCCGCCCCGATGCGGCCGATGACGGTGAGGATGAGGTCTTTGGCCGTCACGCCCGTCCCGAGCCGCCCGTCGGCGCGGATGCGCAAGGTGCGGGCGCGCTTCTGGAGCAAGGTCTGGGTGGCCAGGATATGCTCCACCTCGGAGGTGCCCACCCCCACCGCATAGGCGCCGAACGCCCCGTGGGTGGGCGTGTGGCTGTCGCCGCAGGCGATGGTGAGGCCCGGCTGGGTGAGGCCCAGTTCCGGGCCGATCACATGGACGATGCCCTGGCGAGGGTCCTTCATATCGAAATAGGAGATGCCGAACTCGGCGGTGTTCGCCCGCAGCAAAGCCAGCTGGGCGCGCCCGTCTGCCTCGCCGCTGTCGTCAGACCGGCCGGGGAGGGTGGGGATGTTGTGGTCGGCCACCGCGAAGGTGGCCTGCGGCCGGCGCACCCGCCGGCCGGCGTCCCGCAGCGCCTCGAAGGCCTGCGGGCTGGTCACCTCGAACACGAAGTGGCGGTCCACATAAAGGAGGCAGGAGCCATCCTCATAGGTGCGGATCACATGGGCGTCCCACACCTTGTCGTAAAGCGTGCAGGGCCGCTGGCGTGCTGGCGTCATCGGTCGGTCCTCACTCCAGCTTGATGCCGGCCTTCTCCACCACGCCCGACCACAGCTTCAGTTCGCTGGCGGTGTAGGCGCCCAGTTCCTTGGGGCCCATATAGACCGCATAGGAGCCGCTCTGTTCCGCCGCGTCCTGGAACGCCTTGGTGGCCACCACCGTCTTCACCGCCTCGGCCAGCTTCTCGATGATGGCGGGCGGCGTTCCGGCGGGGGCATAGAGGGCGTACCAAGCCTCCAGCTGAAGGTTGGGCAGGCCGGCTTCCACCACGGTGGGAATGTCCTTCACCATGGGCAGGCGCTGGTCGCTGGTCACGGCGAGGCCACGCACCGTGCCGTTCTGGAGGAAGCCCACCAGGGACTGGGGCGTGTTGATGAACAGGTCCACATTGCCCGCCACCAGGTCCGTCACCGCCGGGCCCGAGCCGCGATAGGGCACATGGGTCATGGTCACGCCGGTCTGCTGGGAGAACATCTCGCCGCCAATATGGCTGAGCGAGCCCTGGCCCACGGAGGCATAATTGAGCTTGCCGGGATTGGCCTTGCCATAGGCGATGAGCTCGGCGAGCGTCTTCACCGGCAGGCCGGCCTTCACGGTGACGATGTGCGGCGCCTTCAGCACCAAGGCGATGGGCGCGAAGCTCTTGATGGGGTCCCACTGCAGCGAGGTGGGAAAGAGCGAAGGGTTCACCACCTGATAGCCCGAATAGGCCATCAGCAGCGTGTAGCCGTCGGGCGCCGCCCGGGCCACCGCCCCGGTGCCGATATTGCCGGAGGCGCCGCCCTTGTTCTCCACCACGAAGGGCTGGCCCAGCTCCTTCTGGAGGCCGGAGGCCACGAGGCGCCCCACCATGTCCGTGCCGCCGCCGGGGGGCGAGCCCACCACGATGGTCACCGGGCGGGTGGGATAATCCAGCGCGAATGCGGGCGCGGCAGCCAGCGCGAGGGTGGTGGCCGCGAGCACGCTTAAGGCGCGGCGGCGGGAGAGGGCGTGAAGGGTCATTGGCGTTTCCTCCTGGGCGCGGCTTTTCTTGGATTGTTTCGGTCCGGGTAACCCGGCCGTCGCCGCGCGTGTGATGGGTGTACCGTCAGAATGGTCTTATGATCATACAATCAGACATGAAGATCAAGCCGGCGTTGGATTCCCGCATCGTGCAACTCTGCCCTCTCCGACGCGCCGCGCCCCCTCTCCCGCGAAGCGGGGGAGGGTGGGGGCCGGCCAGCGGCGCGGGCGTGGAGCGTGTCGGCGGGACGTTTCTCATCGCCGAGGCGACACGAGGCGCCAAGCCTCAGCCCGCCTTGCGGAAGCCTGCACCCGGCTTTCCACCTAGCGCACCAGACTCCCTCTCCCGCGAAGCGGGGGAGGGGTGGAGAGGGGGCGAAAGGGCGACCGCGCCACCAAGGCAACGCTGAAGAACCGGGCAGGGCGAAAGCGGGCCGCCGCGCCGGCCCTTCCCCGCACGCCTCCTCCCCACCCCTCCCCCGCAAGCGGGAGAGGGAGCAGGGCCGGCGGGATGCTTCCCTTCGCTTGAGAAGACACGGGGCGCCGAACCTCGGTCCGCCTTGCGGAAGCCTGCACCCGGCTTTCCACCCGGCGCGCCAGACTCCCTCTTCCGCGAAGCGGGGGAGGGCAGGGGAGGGGGCGAAAGGGCGACCGCGCCACCAAGGCAATGCTGAAGAACCGGGCAAGGCGAAAGCGGGCCGTCGCGCCGACCCTTCCCCGCACGCCCCCCTCCCCACCCCTCCCCCGCACGCGGGAGAGGGAGCAGGGCCGGCGGGCGGGCGGCTTCAAGCCCCCGCCTCACGGCCGCGCATGGCGCAGGAGGGTGGCGGCGTCGGGGAGGTCTTCCAGGGCCCACACCGCGTCGATGAGCGCATCGGGGGCGCACCCTTCGGCGAGGGGGGCCAGCGTGCGCAGCTTGTGCTCCAAGTCCCCATCCGAGAGCGGGCGCCCCCGGCTGCCCAGCGCATGGGCCACCACCTCGGTCACAGTGCGGCCATCCGCGAAGCGGAGGGAGACGACCGCCGCCTCCACTTCCATGGCCGCGTCATCCTCCATCCGCACCTTGGCGCGCAGGGCCTGGAGCGCGGGGTCGCAGACGCGGGCCGTGGTGTATTGGGCCAGGCCCGCCGCCCCGTCGAGGAGCGCGGCGGCCACCGTATGATGGGCACTGACCTGCGCTTCGCGTCCCGTGCTCACGTTTGGCCGGTCGGTGCGCTGGCGCAGCAAGGGATGGCCACGCACCACGATTTCGGCGATGGCCGAGACATCGAAGCCCGGCGCCGCCCGCAAGGCGAGGCAGGCATCGGTGACGGGGTGCAGCACCACGCCGGAGGGATAGGGCTTGTAGGTGTTCTTGGCCACTTCCCAGGTCTCGCCCAGGCCCACCGTCAAGTCCTCCGGGCGGGGATCGTCGCAGGTGAGGTTGAGGAAGCCGCGTTCCCCGTCCAGCGGACGGGCGGGGCCATAGGCGCCGTTGCGGGCGGCGAAGGCGGAGATGAGGCCGTTGCGGGCGGAATTGCCCACGCCGAAGCTCTTGGCGGGCGTGCCCAGCGCCTCCACCAGCCCGCAGGCCTGCGCCGCCGCATGGCCGAAGGCATCGCGCACCCGGAGCGCATCGAGCCCCAGCGCCCGCCCGGAGGCGGCGGCCGCGCCGAACACGCCGCAGGTGGCGGTGATGTGCCAGCCCCGCGCATAATGGCCGGGGGAGACCGCATTGCCGATGCGGCACTCCACTTCCACGCCCAGGATGAAGGCGGCCAGGAAATCCCGCCCGCTCATCACCCGCCCGTCGGGCCTGAGTTCGGCGAGCGCCAGCAAGGCCGGGGCGACGGGGGCGGTGGGGTGGATGACGGTGCCGGGATGGGTGTCGTCGAAGTCGAACACATTGGCCGCGGCGGCATTCAGGAAGGCGGCGGTGGGCGCATCCACCCGTCCGCCGCGCCCGATCTGGGTGGCCACCTGCGGCCCGCAGAAGGGCGCGAGCGCCCCCCACAGGCTCTCAATGGCCGGATCGCACGCGCCCGCAAAGGCGGTGGCGAACATGTTGAGCAGCGAGCGGCGCGCCTCGTGCCGCACGGCGGGGGGAATGGCCTCGTAGGAATAATCCGCCACGAAGGCGGCGAGGCGGTCGCTGGCGGAGAGGGCGGCGACGGGGACCGGGTCTGCGGGAATCATCGACGCCTCCTTCGGGCTGGCGGTTGCCGGACGGCTTCAGGCCTTGGCGGCCTTGCCGCGCACTTCTGCGCCCGCCCATTCCTCCACCGTGCGCACCATGGTGGTCATGTCCGCGTCGGCGCCGAACTTTTCCCGGGTGATGGTGAGAAGCTGGCGCACCGCGCTGCCCACGATCATGGGCACGCCCAAGGCTTCCGCCTCATCGAGGCACAGGCGAATGTCCTTGGAGGACAGGCCGATGGCGAAGCCGAAGTCGAAGGTGCGGGGCAGGACGAAATTGGGGATCTTGTCGGTGGTGGCGCTGTTGCGGCCGCTGCCGGCATTCAAGACGTCGATCATCACGTCCGCGTCGAGGCCGGCCTTGGCGCCCATCACCATCACCTCGGAGGAAATGGCCAGCGCCGCCACCGAGGCCATGTTGTTGATGACCTTCATGGTCTGCGCCATGCCGGGCTCCTGGCCCACATGGAACACCTTGCCCAGGTTCAAGAGCATGGGCTTGACCTGATCGAACACCTCAGTCCGCCCCGCGGCCATCATGGCCAGCGTGCCCTTGCGGGCGCCAGCGACCCCGCCGCTCACCGGGCAGTCCACGGTGTCGACGCCCTTCTCCTTCAGCGCGCGGGCCACCTCCGCTTCGGCGCGGGGGCCGGTGGTGGAGAGGTCCACGAAGACGCGCATGGCGCCGCCCGAGGCCAGACCGTCCGCCCCGAGCGCCACCGCCTTCACCACGTCGGGCGTGGGGAGCGAGACGAAAACGATGCGGGCGGCAGCGCCCACCTCGGCGGGGGAGGCCGCCTTGCGGGCGCCGCGCTCCACCAGGGGGGCAAGGGCGGCGGGGCTGGGATCGAACACCACGAGGTCATAGCCCGCATCCAGAAGGCGGCCCGCCATGGGGCCGCCCATGCGGCCCGTGCCCACAAATCCAATGGTCTTGTCGTCCACGTCGTCCTCCGGAAACCCATAAAACTCAGAAAATCAGCTGGCGAGCCAGGCGCCATCCACCGGCAGCACCGCGCCATTGATGTCGCGGGCGGCGGGGCTGCACAGGAAGGCCACCAGCGCCGCCACCGCCTCCATGGAGGCAAAACGCCCGCTGGGATGCCGGTCGGCGAGATAAGCGCGGGTCGCCTCTTCCACGCTCACGCCTTCCTCCCGCGCGATGCCGGCGATCTTGCCGGTAATGGCGGGGGTGGGCAGCACGCCGGGGCAGACCGCGTTGCAGGTGATCTCGTCTCCCGCCACCTCCAGCGCCACCGTGCGGGTGAGGCCGAGGAGGCCGGTCTTGGTGGTCACATAGTCCACCCGGTTGGCGATGCCCTTGAAGCTATAGACCGAGGCCACGTTGAGGATGCGGCCGAAGCCTTTTTCCCGCATGCCCGGCAGCACCCGGCGGATGGCATGGAAGGGCGCGGACAGGTTCACCGCCAGCGCCAGCTCCCACTTTTCGGGCGGATAGGAGTCGATGGGCGCGGTGTGCCGCACCACGGCGTTGTTCACGAGGATGTCCACGGCGCCATGCCGCGCCTGCGCCCCATCGATGAGGGCGACGAGGGCGGCGGGGTCGGAAATATCGGCGGGCTCATAGGCGGCCGCGCCGCCCAGCGTGTTCAGGCGCGCGATCTCGTCCGCCATCTCCGCCGCGGGCAGGAGGCCGGTGAACATGACACGGGCGCCCTGGGCGACAAGGTGCTCGGCGATGGCATGGCCGAGCCCGCCGGTGGAGCCGGTGACGAGGGCGCTGCGGCCGGCGAGGGGGAGAGGTGTGTTCACCGCTCAGCCCCGTGGCCGGGGCGGCACGTCGAGGCGGGCGACGATGCCCTCCAACTCCGGCGCCGGCGGGGGATAAAGGCTCATCACCAGCGGGTCATGGCCGGGGATCACATGGTCCGGCGATGAGGCGAGGCGATAGAGGGTCTCGTATCCTTCCATCAGGTCCTCGATGGAATGGACCACCGGGAAGGCGAGGCGGCCTTCCATATTCTGGTAGAGGTGGGAGGCATCGGAGGCCACCACCACATGGCCGCGCTTGGTGAGCACCCGCACCACCTGGAGCCCCTTGGCATGGCCGCCCGTGCGGTGGACGGTGAGGCCGGGCACGATCTCCTCGGCTCCCTCGTGAAAGGCGACGCGGCCGGCATAGACGCAGCGGACGAAGGAGACCACATGCTCCACGTCATAAGCGTGGCGCAGCGGCTCGTGGCACATGCACCGCCCGGTGGCGAAGCTCACCTCGCCGTCCTGCACATGGAAGCGAGCGCGAGGGAAATCGCCCAGCGTGCCCGCATGGTCGAAATGCAGGTGGGTGATGATGACATGGTCGATGGCCTTGGCGTCCACGCCCAGCAAGGCCAGCGCATCGGCGGGCCGGCGCAGCAAAGTGCGCTTGCGGGCATCGGCGGTGGCCTCGTCCATGCCGGTGTCGATGACGAAGACCGCGTCCGAGCGGCGGGCGACCCAGACATAATAGCTGAGGTCCGACCCCATCTTGTCGGGGGCGCCGCCCAGCACATTCTGGCATTCCAGGCGCCCGGAATTGGTGCCGTAGCGGATGGCGAACAGCTCGAACGGCTCGATGGCGCTCATGTGCGTTTCCTTGTCCGTTGGCAGGCCGGGCGTTGGTGTCCGGTCCTTGTGGGCCAACGGTTCTTGTGCGTATTACCGTATGCCTATCATACAATTTTCTTGACGGTCAATGGCTCTCGTCGTAAGCGGGAAGGGTTCAAAACGGGGCGCCTTGTTGCGCCCCCACCGGCCATCGGGCGCCGATCCGGGCCGGTCAAACCATAAGAGGCTTGGCATGGCGATGCGTCCCGAATTTGAAACCGAGATGTTCCAGAAGGGCCTCGCCGTGCGGCGCGAAGTGCTGGGCTCCGCCTATGTGGATCGCTCCGTGGCCAATGCCGACGATTTCACCGCTCCGCTCCAGAAGCTCGTCACCGAATGGTGCTGGGGCGAGATCTGGAACCGCCCGGGCCTCGACCGGCGCACCCGCTCCTTCCTCAACCTTGCCATGCTCACGGCGCTGAACCGCCCGCACGAGATCCGCCTCCATGTGCGCGGCGCCATCAACAATGGCCTGACCCAGGAAGAGCTGAAGGAAATCGTGCTCCAGGCCGCCATCTATTGCGGCGTGCCGGCGGCGCTCGATGCCATGAAGGTGGTGGTGGAGGTCGTCAACGAGATGAAGGCGGCGGGCGAAATGAAGTGAGGCCCTGCCGGGCGCGCCGAACGTCCTTTCCCCCTCCCCAGCCCTCCCCCGCTTTGCGGGAGAGGGGGCCTGTGGCGCTGGCGGAGAGGTTGGGATGATGAACGCCGAGGCTGAGCAGAGCCACCGCCCCGACTGGGCGCGCTGAAGCTCCTTCCCCCTCCCCAGCCCTCCCCCGCTTTGCGGGAGAGGAGGCTTGTGGCGCTGGGGGAGAGGTTGGGATGATGAACGCCGAGGCTGAGGCTGATTCAGAGCAAAGCACCGACCCGACCGGGCGCACGGAAGTCCCCTCTCCCGCGAAGCGGGGGAGGGTTAGGGAGGGGGCAGAGCGAGAGCCGCAATGACCGAATTAAGAAAAATATCCTAGACCATATTCCTATTTCGTTCGACCTCTGCTATGGTGGTCTCACCTGGCACCAAGGAGGGGCGCGTCCGGAGCGGCCTGACGGGTGGCGCCGGGGGCGGGTGTCCGACGGGACGGGGAATAACGCACTCCGTTTCCGTTAGCAGAGGAGGCTGAAGGCCCAGGCGCACCGATCCGGCAGTGGTTCGGCCGGTGCTGATGGGAGAACCTGTTGCCCACGCGGCGCAGGGCCGAGGCCATAAATCCCCGCGCGGGAGCGGACGGAGCCCGGCTCCGACGTCTAACCCATTACCCATCTGGCGCGCCGCCGCGCGCCGGCCGCTCCCGCATCCCTCCACCCTGCCTTTGGCGGGGATGGTGGTGCTGGGGCGTCAGGGGGGCGCGCTTGCTCGTGGCGTGGCGTCTTGGCCCCCTCCCCAACCCTCCCCCGCTTTGCGGGAGAGGGGGCTTGCCGCGCCAGGGGAGAGGTTGAGATGGCCGACGCCGAGCCAAAGCAGAGCCACCGCCCCGACCAAGCGCACCAAAGTTCCCTCTCCCGCAAAGCGGGGGAGGGTTAGGGAGGGGGCAAAGGGTGGGGGCAAAAAGCGCGAGGGGGGCAAGGCCAGGGGGACGGGACGCAAGGCCGTGGCCCGAACACGACACACAGGAGGAAAGGACCAGGAGCGCAGCCATGGATCAGCCCACAGCCTCAGGCGCAGCCGGCGATGACGGCTTCAAGGTGGCCCGCTTCGCCGCGCCCCTGCGCCATGGGGTGGTGGAGAGCATCCGCGCCGCCATCGCGCTGGGCCGCTTCCGCGCCGGAGACCGCCTGCCCGAGCGGACCTTGTGCGACCTGACGGGCGTGAGCCGCACCCTGGTGCGGGAAGCCCTCCGGCAGCTGGAATCCGAAGGGCTGGTGACGGTGCTGCCCCATCGCGGCCCCATCGTCGCGGGCCTCACGCCCGAGCAGGCGGATGGCATCTATGAGGTGCGCTGCGAGCTGGAGGGGCTTGCCAGCCTCCTGTTCGCGCAGCGGGCCGATGACGGGGCCCGAATGGCCTTGCGCGCGGCTTTCGAGGGCCTGAAATTCGCCAGCCTTGCCGCCGATCCCATCGCCTGGCTCACCGCCAAGACCCATTTCTATGACTGCCTCATCGCGGGATCGGGCAATGCGGCGGTGGGGCAGAGCCTGCATCTCCTCAATTGCCGCATCACCGTGCTGCGGGCCACCTCCCTGGCCGCGCCGGGGCGGGCGGAGCAATCGGTCGCGGAACTGGGGGCGCTGGTGGAGGCGCTCCTGGCGCGGGACGGCACGGCGGCGCGGGAGGCCGCACGCCATCATGTGCGCATGGCCGCAAGCCTCGCCATCGCCCATCTGCGCCGGCCTCAGGAGGACGGCACCGCTTGAGGCGGGGCGCCCCGATTGGACAGGATGAGCCCGCCCACGATGGCGGCCGCGCCCACAAGCTGGAACAGGGCCAGCGGCTCGCCCAGCAAAGTCACCGACAAAACCAGGGAGGCGAGCGGCATCAGATAGAGGAAGGGCCCCGCCCGCGCCGCGCCGATCCGGGAGGCCCCGAAGATCCAGAACAGATTGCCCACCAGCGTCGGCCCGAAGGCGATATAGGCGGTGGCCGCCGCCACCTCGGGGGGCGGATGGAGGGACAAAAGCGGGTCCGCCCCGCCCAGCAGCAGGAAGCCCGCATAGACCGGCAGGATGACAAAGACGAAGCCGCTGCCCGCCGTCAGCGTGGTCAGGCTGAGCGCCGGGATGGGCACCGGCCGGGCACCGAGCGCCATTGTGTACCAGGCGAACACCATGGCCCCGAGCAGGGACCAGAGATTGCCGATGCGGAACTCGAAGCCCGAAAGTCCGGCCAGCGATCCCTTCATGAGGATGACCACCACGCCGGCCAAGGCCAGGAAGACCCCGACAATCTGCCGGCCCGTCACCCTGGGCGCGCCGGCGAGCGCCGTGAGCACAACCACCCAGACGGGCGTGGTGGCATTGAGCAGCCCCACCTCCAAAGCGAGGCTGTAATAGGCCCCGGCATAAAGAAAGAGCGAGAACAGGCCGACGCCGAGGATTCCCAGCAGCGCGATCCGCCCGGCATGCGCGCGCACCACGGCCCGATGCCGCCACAGGCCGGGCACGGCGAAGGGCAGCAGCGCCGCCAAGGCGAGGCCCCAGCGCCAGAAGATCAGCGAAGCCAGCGGCAGCGCGTCATGGATGGCCCGCGCCGCCACATGGTTGCTGCCCCACAATATGGCGGTGGCGATCAGCGCCAGGCGCGCGGAAACGGCCTGCGGCCGGACAGTCGCCCGTCCGGCCGCAGTGTCGGTCGCTATGGGGTCGCCCGGCCCGCTCAGTGTCCGCCCCCATGAGCCGAGCGCTGGGAGACATGCCAGGGCAGGAGCAAGGTCTCCAGGCCCTCCACGATATAGAAGAGCAAGGTGCCGAGAAGGCCGAGCAGGATCAGGCACACGAAGACGCGCGGCGTGTCGAACTGGCCCTGCGCGGTGAGGATGGCAAAGCCGAGGCCCTCCGATCCCGCCACGAACTCGCCCACGATGGCCCCCACCAGCGCGAAGGAGATGGCCACCTTCAGCCCGGCGAAGACGCTGGGCAAGGCATTGGGAAAGCGGATCTTGCGCAGGATGTCGAAGGTGGAGGCGCGGCTCGCCTTGGCCAGATTGACCATGTCCGGGTCGACGGTGCGCAGGCCCAGCACCGCGTCGATCACCACCGAGAACAAAGCCAGCATCAGGGCGATGGCGATCTTGGGTTCGATGCCGGTGCCCATCCAGATGACGAAGAGCGGCGCCAGCGCCACCTTCGGCACGGAATTGAGCGCCACCAGCAGGGTGTAGACCGTGCGTTCCAGGAAACGGGAATGCACGATCCCAACCGCGAGGGTCAGGCCCAGCACCACGGCGAGGCCGAAGCCGGCCAGCGTCGTATAGAGCGTGAACAGGGTCTGGCGCAGGAAATAGCTGGGAGCCAGCAGGAACTCCTCCAGGATCAAGGCCGGGGAGGGCAGGATGATGGGCGCCGGCTGGAAGATGCGCACCGCGCCCTCCCACAGCACGAGCACGCCGAGGATGAGCCCGATCACCATGCCCGCCTCCCGCAGCGCCGCCAGCAGGCGGGGCGCGACGCGGCCGGGCGTCTTGGTGGAGGCGTCCTCACTCTCCGGGCTGGCGGGCATGACGGCAGTCTCCGGTCCGCTCATGAGGCATCATCCTTCAGCACGCCAAGGCTGGCAAACAGATGGCGGATATGGGCGGTGTATCGCCCGAACTCCGGCGTCTCGCGCAAGGCGAGGTGGCGGGGCCGGGGCAGGTCGATGTCGATGATCTCCACCACCCGGCCGGGATTGCGATCCATCATCACCACCCGGTCGGACAGGAAGACGGCTTCCGCAATGCCGTGGGTCACGAAGACCACGGTCTTGCGCGTATCCTGCCAGATGCGCGCCAGCTCCAAATTGAGGTCGTCCCGCGTCATGGCGTCGAGGGCGCCGAACGGCTCGTCCATGAGCAGGAGCTTGGGATCGCACAAAAGCGCCCGGCAGATGGCCGCCCGCTGGCGCATGCCGCCGGACAATTCCCAGGGGTGGCGGTTCTCGAACCCGCCGAGCCCGAACCGTTGCAGCAATTGCCCCGCCCGCTCGCGCATGGCGGCACGGTTGAGACCGGCGAACTCGGCGGTGATGAGGACATTGTCCAGGATGGTGCGCCAGTCCAGCAGCACGTCCCGCTGGAACACGATGCCCATGTCCTCCGGTGGCCCCTTGAGGGGGCGCCCCTGCACCGCGATCTGCCCGCCGCTCACCGGCTCAAGGCCCGCAATGCACTTGAGCAGCGTGGACTTGCCGCAGCCGGAGGGGCCGAGGATGGAGACGAACTCCCCCTCGCGCACCTCGAGCCCGATGTCCTTGAGGGCATGGACCGGCCCGCGGGGCGACCCGTAGGTCTTGCGGACCTGTTCGATGGAGAGATAGGCCATGGCCGTCCGTGCGGGAGCGGGATGGGGGGCGGGGGTGTGCGCGTTCACTTCACGAATTCATTGGTGAAGTAGGAGGACGGGTCCACCCCCGGCTTGATGGCACCGGCCGCTTCCAGCGACTTCTGCGCCTTCGCCCAGTCCTCGGGCGACTGGTAGCCGATGGGCTTGCCCTTGGTGTTGGGGGTGTCGAAGAAGTCGATGGTCAGCTTGATCTGGTCCATCAGCACCTTCTTGTTCAGCTTGGCATCGGGCCGCTGCTTGATGATGGCGTCCGCCGCCTCTTCCACATGGCCGTCCTTGATATAGGCCCAGGCCTTCTGCTGCACGCTGACCAGGGACTGAAGCGCCGCCTTGCGGCCCTCGATGGTCTTCTCGGTGGCGATCAGGCCGTAGCTCGGGAAGGCGATGCCCACGTCCTCGGCGAGGATGGCCTTGGAGGGACGGGCAGCCTCCGCCACGGGCAAAGCGGAGGGCTCGGTGGACATGAGGCCGTCGGCGCGCTTGGCGGTGTAGGTGCCCCAGAGCGCGGCAGGGTCGACGAAGAGGACGTTGACGGTGGTGCGGTCAAGCCCGCCCTGCTTCAGCCAGTAGTCGATGAAGGGCGCCCAGGGGCTGGCGGCGAACACGACCAGGCTCTTGCCCTTGAAGTCGGCCACCTTGGTGATGGGCGAATCCTGGTCCACCAGCACGGCGAGGTCGGTGCGCTTGTCCCAGCCGGCGAAGCCCTTGGCGGTGGAGCCGTTCTCCCGGGCCTGCGGCAAGAGGCCAAGCTGGATCTGGCCCACATCCACCTGGCCGGCATTGACCAGTTGCAGCGTGTTGCCCGAGCCGCGCCCGTCCTGGACGTCCACGTCGAGCCCGGCCTCCTTGAACCAGCCCTTCTCCTTGGCCAGATGCATGCCCGCATGCACGCCCCAGGGGGAGAAATCGAGCCGGACGGTGAGCTTCTCCTCGGCCCGCAGCGGGGCGGCGGAGAGGGTGGCGGCGAGGAGAGTGGCGATGGCGCAGGAGCGCGCGAGACGGCCGCCGAAAGCGAACATGCTCATGCTGTGTGGTCCCCTTCTGGATTTTGAAATGAGACTACATGGTCCAATTTCATGCGCAAGACGTTTTCTGCGCCACCATCTGCAAACATTTCGTGCGCATGATATCTTGACGTGAAATCCGCCTCTAACTAACCATCTAGTCCAATAATTTCGGAGGCATCACCGTGGCAGTCTCATTGAGCCCAGCGCCGGACGGGCGCGCCCCGTCCGGGTCCGGCGCGCGCATCGGCGTCGACATTGGCGGGACCTTCACGGACCTCGTCCTCGCCGACGGCGCGGGCGCCGTCTTCCATCGCAAGGTGTCCTCGACGCCGGCAGCGCCCGAGGCGGCGGTGTTGGAAGGGGTGGCGGCCATCATCGCGGATGCGGGGCTCGATCCGGCTGACATCGCCGAGGTGGTTCACGGCACGACGGTGGGCTCCAACACGCTGCTCCAGAAGGTGGGCGCGCCCACCGGCCTCATCACCACCCGCGGCTTCCGCGACGTGCTGGAGATCGGCCGCCTGCGGACCCCCTCCATGTTCGACCTGCAATGGGAGAAGCCCCAGCCCCTGGTCGCCCGGCGCCATCGCCGCGAGGTGACCGAGCGCATCGCCGCCGACGGAACCATTCTTGTTCCCCTGGACGAGGCGGAGCTGATGGCGGCGGCCGAGGATCTGGTGGCGGCGGGGCTGACCTCGCTCGCCTTGTGCTTCCTCAACAGCTACCGCAATCCGGTGCATGAGCGCCGCGCCGAGCTGCTGCTGGCCGAACGCTTCCCGCAGGTGCGCATCACCTCCTCGGTCTCGGTGCTGCCGGAGGCGAAGGAATATGAGCGCACCTCCACCACGGTGGTGAATGCCTATGTGCGTCCGGTGCTGGAGCAGTATCTGACCCGCCTGGAGCAGGGGCTGGCGGCGGCCGGTGTCAGCGCGCCCTTGCTGGTGTGCAATTCCAACGGGGCGCTCGCCTCCTCCCAGACGGCGCGGGAAAAGCCGGTCTTCTTCATCTCCTCCGGCCGGGCGGCGGGCGTGGTGGGCGGGTCCCGCCTGGGCGAGGCCTTGGACCTGAAGGATCTGGTGGTGTTCGACATGGGTGGCACCACCGCCTCCGCCTCCCTGGTGCAGGGGGGCGAATTGATGCGTGTGAGCGAGTACGAGTTCCGCGCCGGCATCTCCACGCCGAGCCGCTTCATCAAGGCCGGCGGCTACATGATGAGCGTGCCCACCGTGGACGTGGCCGAAGTCGGTTCCGGCGCTGGCTCCATCGCCTATGTGGACGAAGGCGGGCTGATGCGCGTCGGGCCGGTCTCGGCGGGCGCGGATCCCGGTCCCGTCTGCTACGGAATTGGCGGCACGCGCCCGACCGTCACCGATGCGAACCTGGTGCTCGGCTATCTGCCGGCCTCCCTCGCGGGTGGGGCGCGGCCCTTGTCGGTGGAGGCCTCCCGTGCGGCCATGTCCCGCGATCTCGGCGCTCCCTTCGGCCTGAGCGCGGAAGCCGCCGCCCATGGGGTGCGCGAGGTGGTGAATGCCAACATGGCCCGTGCCATCCGCGCGGTGACGGTGGAGCGCGGCGTCGACCCGCGCGACTTCACGCTGGTGGCCATTGGTGGTTCAGGGCCGGTCCATGCGGCGGACATCGCCCGACTGCTGGCCATGCCCCGCGTGCTGGTGCCGGCCTCGCCCGGCGTCTTCACCGCCATGGGCATGCTGGCGGGGGATGTGGAGCGCTATTTCATCCGTCCGTTCCCGTGCCGCCTGGACGCGCTGGATCCTGAGGCGGTGGAGGCGGTGCTGGCCGAGCTTTCCGCCGAGGCGCGCCGCGCGCTCGAGGAAGAGGGCGTCGCGCCGGACCATGTGCGCCTCTCGCCCGAGATCGACATGCGCTTCCGGGGGCAGGAAATGTCGCTGGCGGTGCCTTATCGCGCGGGCGACGTGGCCTCCCTGAAGGCCGCCTTCACCAGCGCCTACGAGGCCATCTATTCCTATTCGTCAGCCGACACCATCGAGGTGGTGAGCCTGCGCCTCATCGGGCGGGGGCTGCGGCCCGGCAAGTTGGACTTCAAGGCGCGCGGCGCGGAAGCCGCACGGGCGGCCGAGCCCGTCGGCGTGCGCACGGTTCATTTCGGCGCCGATCGCGGCACGCGGGAGACCCCGGTCTATGACCGGCGCGCCTGCCCGGCCTCCCTCACCGGCCCGGCCATCCTGGAGGGCGCGGACAGCACGGTGGTGATCCCGCCGGATGCCAGTGCCGAGGTCGACGCCCACAACAATCTCCTCATCACGCTGAGCTGACGGAGCCCGCCATGATCCACGCCCAGCCGACACCGCCCGTCAGCCCGCAGCCGAGCGGGTCGCTCGATCCCATCACCTTCGCGGTGCTGAAAAGCGCGTTCGAATCCATCGTCGATGACATGGCCTATACGGTCATGCGCACGGCCCGCTCGCCCATCGTGCGCGACGTGCTCGATTATTCCGCCACCATGTGCGACGCCAAGGGCCGCATCCTCGCCCAGGCCAAGACGGTGGCGCTGCATCTGGGCGCCGTGCCCGACGCCATGGCGGCGCTCCAGCGCCATTATGGCGACGACCTCCACCCCGGCGACGTGATCATTTTCAACGATCCCTATGATGGCGGCATGCATTTGCCGGACATCTTCATGTTCAAGCCCATCTTCGACGGGGCGCGGCATGTGGGTTATGCGGTGGTCATCTGCCACCATTGCGACGTGGGCGGTCGCGTGCCGGGGTCAAACGCCTCCGACTCCACGGAAATCTTCCAGGAGGGGCTGCGCATTCCGCCCTTGAAGCTGTTCGACAAGGGGGTGCGCAACAAGACCTTGTTCGACATCATCTCCAAGAATGTGCGTCTGCCGGATCTGGTGATCGGCGATCTGGAGGCGCAGCTCGCCACCTGCGCGCTGGGGGAGCGGGAGTTCCTGCGCCTCACCGGCCGCTACGGCATCGAGATGGTGGAACGCTTCCTGGCCGAGTTCCTGGATTATGGCGAGCGCCTCACACGCCGCGCCTTCGCCCGCTGGCCGGATGGTCGCTACAGCTTCACCGATTACATCGACGGCGACGGCTTCGACGAGGCGCCGATTCCCATCCATGTGACCATTACCGTGGCGGGCGACCAGATCGGCGTGGACTTCGAGGGCTCGGCGCCACAGGTGAAGGGCGCCATCAACTCGACCCTGTCCTTCGTGAAGTCCGCCACTTATCTGGCGGTGCGCTGCGTGCTCGACCCGGATGTGCCCAACAATGCGGGCGTCTATCGCTGCATCGATGTGAGCGCGCCCAAGGGTTCGCTGCTCAATCCGGAATTCCCCGCCCCCGTCGCCGCCCGCGCCCTGACCGGCTATCGGGTGGTGGACACGGTGCTGGGCGCCCTTGCGGCCATCGTCCCCGAGCGCGTCTGCGCGGCGGGGGAGGGCGGCAATTCGGTCGTGTGCCTCGGCGGCTACGACAAGGCCACCCGCGAGCCTTTCATCGTCGTGGACATGATCAATGGCGCGCTGGGCGGACGGGCCACCAAGGACGGCATCGACGCCGTCACCAATCCCTCCCAGAACATGTCCAACATGCCGGTTGAGATCATGGAGGCGACCTATCCCCTCATGATCGAGGAATATGCCCTTCGGCCCGATTCCTGCGGGGCTGGCCGCAACCGGGGCGGGCTGGGTGTGGTGCGCCAGTATCGTCTCCTGGCCGAGGAGGCCGTGATGCAATTGCGCGCCGACCGCTATCTGAATCACCCCTATGGCCTGTTCGGTGGCGGCCCCGGCGCGCTGTCCCGGAACCTGCTGCGGGAGGCGGACGAAACGGAACTCCTGGCCAGCAAGGTGACGCGCACCGTCCATCGCGGCGCGGTGCTGCGTCACGAGCAGGCGGGCGGCGGCGGCTATGGCGACCCGCTGGAGCGCGATCCCGCCCGGGTGCTGGACGACGTGATCGACGGCAAGGTGAGCACGACCTATGCCCGCGACGGCTTCGCGGTCATCATCACGGACGGGCGCGTCGACGAGGTGCGGACCAAGGCTCTGCGCAGCGCCCGGCGCGGGGCGCAGGCATGACCGCGCTCCCGCGCTTTGCCATCAACCAGATCACCACCCGCGACCTGACCTTGCCGCAGGCGGTGGACGTCTATGCGCGCCTTGGG
The DNA here is from genome assembly GCF_028863665.1 of Aquabacter sediminis. Classification (GTDB taxonomy): domain Bacteria; phylum Pseudomonadota; class Alphaproteobacteria; order Rhizobiales; family Xanthobacteraceae; genus L1I39. Next base: position 99,373 of record NZ_JARBFX010000008.1, on the reverse strand, counting down.
GTCGGCGGCATCGGGGTCTGGACGCAATATCTGGAGGGAATCGGCGCGCCGGCCGCCGCGCGGCTCATCCGCGATGCCGGGCTGTTTGTGCCTTGCCTGTGCACCACCGCCTGGGTCAACCTGACCGACAAGACGGCTTTTTCCGCCGCCCTCGACGAGAACCGCCGCCGCCTGGACGCCGCCGCCGAGATCGGCGCCAAGTGCCTCGTCGTGGTCCCCGGCGGGCTCGCCACGGGCGAGAAGGACCTGTCCGCCGCCCGCGCCCGCGTTGCGGATGCCCTCCACGCCTTGCTGCCTCATGCCCGGGCCTGCGGCGTGGATCTGGGCCTTGAGCCGCTCCATCCCATGTATGCGGCCGAACGGTCCTGCCTCAACACCACCCGCGCCTGCCTGGACCTGATGGACGAGCTCGGCACCGGCACCGGGCTGGTGGCGGATGTCTATCATTGCTGGTGGGACCCGGATTTCCCCGACGGGCTGCGCCGGGCTGGGCCGGAGCGCATTCTCACCTTCCATCTGTGCGACTGGCTGGTGCCCACCCGCGATCTCTACCAGGACCGAGGCATGGTGGGGGACGGGGTGATCGACTTGGCCGGCTTCCGGGCGGTGCTGGACGAGATCGGCTATGACGGGCCGTTCGAGGTGGAGATCTTCTCCCGTCTGGACTGGTGGCAGAGGGATGGCGCGGAAACCGCACGCATCTGTGTGGAACGGTGCGCACCCTTGGTTGCACCGCGCCTGATGCCGGTATGATGGCGCGGAGTTGAACCATGCCGGAAGCCGCCATGCCCCATGAGCCGCCTGATACGCCTTCGGACCTGTCCGAAGCCGAGCGCCCGTCGAAGGGAAAGCGCAAGCCGGCTGCGGCGTCCGGCGAGCCGGTGCGCAAGCGCGACACCATCCAGACCCAAGAGCGGATCCTTGCCGCCGCCCAGGCGGAATTCGCCCGGCGCAGCTATGACGGCGCGCGGGTGGACGCCATCATCGCCCGGGCCAAGGTGAGCAAGAACCTGCTCTACCATCACTTCCGCTCCAAGGAAGAGCTCTATGTGCGCGTGCTGGAGCGCACCTACGAGACTCTGCGCCGGCGCCAGGGGGACGTGCCGCTGACCGGGCTCGACCCGGTGGAAGCCATGCGGCGCCTGTGCGAGACCACCTTCCAGACCTTCGTGGATGAGCCGGACGTGATCGTCATGCTCAATACGGAAAACCTCTATCGCGGCAAGCACATCACCAAGTCGCCGATCATCCGCTCGCTGTATAATCGCCTGTCGGATTCGATCCAGACCATCCTGGCGGAAGGGGAGCGGCAGGGTGTGTTCCGCACCGGCATCGACCCGGTGGAGCTTTATATCTCCATGTCCGGGCTCGGCTATTTCTACCTGTCCAACAAATATACCCTGTCCATGATCTTCGATCGCGACCTGAAGCGGCCGGAGAACATCGCTCGGCGCAAGGCGCACATCGTCGACATGGTGCTCTCCTATCTGACCTCCGGCGCGCAGAAGCCGCTGGCGCTCGCGCAGCAGAATGTGCCGGAGACGAAACCTGCCCCGCGCCGCAAGAAGAAGGAGGAGACCTGAATGGCACACGCATTGAACAAGGACGCGCTCGCCCCGGAAGCTGCCCCGGCGGTGATGCCCAATCGCCCGGACCTCGACAGCGAAATCGTCTGGAACGCTCGGGTGGAACTGGCGGCCTGCTTCCGCTTCGCCGCCCGCCTTGGCATGCACGAGGGCATCTGCAACCATTTCTCCGCCGTCGTTCCCGGCTATGATGACCTGTTCCTGGTCAATCCCTATGGCTATGCCTTTGCGGAACTGAAGGCCTCGCACCTCCTGGTGTGCGACTTCCACGGCAATGTGCTGTCCGGGGATGGCGTGCCGGAGGCGACCGCCTTCTACATCCATGCCCGCCTGCACAAGAACGTGCCGCGCGCCAAGGTCGCCTTCCACACCCACATGCCCTACGCCACCGCGCTCAGCATGACCGCCGGCGATCCCCTCATCTATGCTGGCCAGACGGCGCTGAAATTCTACGGCCGCGTGGTGGTGGACGAGGACTATAACGGCCTTGCGCTCGACGCCACCGAAGGCGACCGCATCGCCGCGTCGGTGGGAGACGCGGACATCGTCTTCATGAAGCATCACGGCGTGATGGTGCTGGGCCCCAACATCGCAGAGGCGTGGGACGATCTCTATTATCTGGAGCGGGCCTGCGAGGTGCAGTGCCTGGCGCTGGGCACCGGCCGGCCGGTCATTCCGGTGAAGCCGGAAATCGCCGCCGCCGCCGCCCGCCAGATGCGGGAGGGCGATCCCGAATCCGCGCGCCTTCACCTCGCCAGCATGAAGCGCACCCTGGATCGCGAGGAGCCCGACTACCGCACCTGATGGGGTGACATCGGGCGGCAGCGCGAAAAGTGCCGCCGGTCCCCTTGCGCCGTCAGTATGATGATTTTACAAAAACGTATGATCATCAGTCTGGGGGTGGGGATGGCTCGGCGGATGCTTGGCGCGGCAATGGCGCTCTGTCTGGGGAGCGGGGCGGCCCTCGCTCATTTCCAGGAAATCCTGCCTTCCGCCGACGTGCTGCCCGATGGTGGCCCCGTGACCGTGGACCTGGTCTTCACCCATCCCATGGAAGGCGGCCCGGCCATGGACATGGCCCGCCCGAAGCGGGTGGGCGTGAAGACCACCGCCGGCGTCACCGACCTCTTGCCGAAGATCGCCAGCGAGACGGTGAACGGCAAGCAGGCCTGGCGGCTGGCCTATGACCTCAAGGCGCCCGGGGGCGTGCTCTTCTTCGTGGAGCCCCAGCCTTATTGGGAGCCGGCGGAGAACAAGTACATCATCCACTATGCCAAGGTGTTCGTGGACGGCTTCGCCTCCGGCGAGGGCTGGGACGCCAAGGTCGGCCTGCCGGTTGAGATCGAGCCCCTGGTTCGGCCCACCGGGCTTTGGACCGGCAATCTCTTCCGCGGCCTCGTGCGCAAGGACGGCAAGCCCGTGCCTTTCGCCGAGATCGAGGTGGAATATGTCAATGACGGCGCGATCAAGGCGCCCAACGAGGCCTTCATCACGCAGGTGATCAAGGCCGACCAGAACGGCGTCTTCTCCTATGCCATGCCGCGCGCCGGCTGGTGGGGCTTTGCCGCCCTGGTGGATGGCGACAAGCCCATGAAGGGCCCGGATGGCAAGCCGGCCAAGGTGGAATTGGGCGGGCTCATCTGGGTCAAGGCCACTGATATGAAGGCCTCCGAGGCAGCGTCCGGCAAGGCGGAGGCTCCTGCTTCCGCCTCCTCCAAATAGGCGCGCGCCATGGCCCATATCCCGGACGGCGTCCTGTCGCTTCCCGTGCTTGCGGGCGGCGGCGTGCTGGCCGTCGCTGGGCTCGCAGTGGCGCTGCGAGGGCTGCGGGAGGAGGACATTCCCAAGGTGGCGCTGCTCTCCGCTGCCTTCTTCTGCGTCTCGCTGGTGGCGGTGCCGGTGGGGCCGTCCAGCGTCCATCTCCTGCTGTCCGGGCTCATGGGGCTGATGATCGGCTGGGCCGCCCTGCCGGCGGTGGTGGCCGGGCTCCTGCTTCAGGCGGTGCTGTTCGGCTTTGGGGGGCTCACCACGCTGGGTGTCAATGCCGTGAACATTGCCGGTCCCGGCATTCTTCTGGGCCTCCTGCTGCGTCCTACCGTGCGCCGGGCGCGGCCGGGCCTTGCTGGGGTGATTGGTGGCGCCTGCGCCGCCGGTGCGGTGGCGGGCACCGCCGGCCTCGTCGCCCTGTCCCTGGTCCTCTCCGGCTCCGAGTTCGTGCCTTCGGCGCGCATCATTCTCCTCACCTATGTCCCGCTCATGCTGGGCGAGGCCGCCGTGACGGGATTTGCCGTGGCCTTCCTGAAAACCGTGAAACCGGAGGTGTTCGCCGCCACCCGCCAGGAGCAGGCCGCGCCGACGGCGGATGCCGCGGTCGGCGGCGTTCTTGCGCCGGGCGGGGATGTGAAGTGAGCGCCTCGGTTCCCTTTCGCGCCCTCCTTTGCGCCTTCGCGCTGATGGCGCTGTGGAGCGGACCGGCCGCCGCCCATCGCCTGAAAGTGTTCGCCACGGTGGAGGGCGGCACCGTCACCGGCTATGCCTTCTTCATCGGCGGCGGGCGACCCCAGGGGGCGCAAGTGATCTTCCGGACGCCGGGCGGCGCGGACCTGGCCGCGGCCGTCACCGATGCGGAGGGCGGCTTCTCCTATCGGCCACCCACCCCGCAGCCGGTGGAGGTGGTGGTGAATGCGGGCGATGGCCACATGGCGGAGGTGCTGCTGGCGGCCGATCGCTTTGGCCCGGCACAGCCTGCGCCAGACGGGCGGGATACAGCCGCCTCAGCGCCGGAGGAGGTCGCGGGGACGACAGCTTCGGCGCCTGCACCCTCGTCGCCGTCCTCGCCCGCCTGCCTGCCCGACCCTACCGTCCTGGCGGGACTGGTGGATGCGGCGGCGGATCGTGCGGTCGCCCGCCAGATCCGCCCGCTGCTGGAAGCCTATGAGGCGGCCGAAGGCCGCGTCCGGTTCAACGATGTGATGGGCGGCATCGGCATGATCGTGGGGTTGGCCGGCACCGCCTTGTGGGTGTCCGCCCGGCGGCGCACGGGAGCGGGCAAGTGAGCCTTGCCGGGCCGGATGGGGCCGCGCCCTCGGTCCTGCCGGACCTCGATCCGCGCACCCGCCTTCTTTCCGCCTTCGCCTGTGTCCTGGCCATCATATCCTTGCACCAGATCACACTCGCCGCTGCCGCTCTGCTGGCGGCGCTGGGGCTGGCGCTCGCCAGCGGGCTTGGGCCATCTGCGCTCGCGCGGCGCCTCGCCCATATGGAAGGCTTCATGCTGGTTCTGCTGGTGCTGCTGCCCTTCACCACGCCCGGGGCTCCCGTGCTGGAGCTGGGCGGATTTGCCGCGAGCCAGGAAGGCCTGTCCCGCGCCGTCCTGATCGTGGTGAAGGTGAATGCCTGCGCGGCCTGCGTCTTCGCGCTCATCGGCACCCTGGAGCCGGTGCGCGTGGGGCAGGCGGCGGCGCGCCTTGGTGTGCCCGAACCGCTCGTGCATCTCTTCCTGATGATGGTGCGCTATGTCTCGCTCATCCGCGAGGAAACCGGACGATTGCGCGATGCCATGCGGGCGCGCGCCTTCGTTCCGCGCACCAGCCTTCACACCTGGCGCAGCCTCGGCCAATTGTGCGGGATGATTCTGGTCCGGGCGTTGGAGCGGGCCGAGCGGGTGCACGAAGCCATGCGCTGCCGGGGCTTCGCCGGCCGCTTCCCGGCGCGGCTGGCGACCCTGTCCTTCCAGGCGGCCGACTTGATGTTCGGGCTCGTCCTAGGTGTGGTCCTCGCCGGGTTCCTCGCTTTGGAGTACCTGTCATGAACGCCCCGCTGCTGATGCTGGAGCAGGTGACGGTGCGCCGGGGCGAGGTGAGCGTCCTCAATGCCGTCGACCTTGCGCTGCATGCGGGGGAGAGGCTGGCGCTCGTGGGGCCGAACGGAGCGGGAAAGACCACCTTGCTGCGCACGCTGGTGGGCCTGGAGCGACCCGTTTCCGGACGCATCCACGCCTTCGGCCGCGAGCGGCGGGTGGAGAAGGATTTTCGCGAGGTGCGCGCGCGCGCCGCCTTCCTGTTCCAGGACCCGGACGACCAGCTCTTCTGCCCCACCGTGCTCGACGACGTGGCCTTCGGCCCGCTCAATCTGGGCCTCGGTCGCGCGGAGGCCGTGGCGGAAGCCCGCGCCTGCCTGGACCGGCTGGGCCTCCTGCATCTCGCGGACCGGGTCACGCACCGTCTGTCGGGAGGTGAAAAGCGCCTTGTATCGCTGGCCGCCGTGCTGGCCATGCGCCCGCAGGTTCTGCTGCTGGACGAGCCCACCAATGCCCTGGACGAGGTCAACCATTCCCGCATGCTGGAGGTGCTCTCGGGCCTCGACACGGCGATGATCCTGGTCTCCCACGATCGCTCGGTCCTGGAGCGCCTCGCCACCCGCGCCGTGGCGCTCAAGTCGGGCCAGCTTTCGGAGGCGCTCATCCATCGCCACGCGGTGACGCGGGAGGATTTTCACATTCACGGCCTCGATGCCGGCCACAGCCATGGCGCATCCGTCGAGGCCCCTTAAGGCTGCGCCGACGGCAGCCCCTCCCCCACCTTCTGGAGCACGTAGGGGAAGAAGGGGTTGGACGACATGCGCATCACCATGATGAGGGGGATGGTCAGCGCACTGAATTCCCCACGCCCGGCGGCGGTGCCGAGCGAGATGCCGAAATTATCGCCCGGCTCCGGCTGGAGGCCATAGAGTCCGTCCTGGAGCGGGAAGGGCACCGCGATGTGCGAGAGCGAATAGACCTCCGGCGGAAAGGCGAGCCCCAGAGGCGCCTCGCGGGCCGTGGTCTGTCCTGCCTCGGTGATGCGGGCGGAGGCGGTCAGCGTGTCCGGCGCACTGTTGGTGATGATGGTGGTGCGATAGGGGCGCGGCCCCGGCGGCAGCAGGGCTTCTGCCGCGTCGAGGGCAATGATGCTCAGGAAATTATTGAGCTGTGCCAGACGGTTCACATCGAACAGCACCAGCTCGCTGCCATTGTCAGGCAGGTGTCCGTAAAGGCCGTCGACCATGTCCTGGGCCACCACCGTATGGTCAAGCAGGGACTGGAAGGTGAGGACGGGCGGCAGGCCCTCCAGGCGGCCGGACTTCAGGTGGCGGGCGATATTGTCGCGCAGAGCCTGCGTCAGGCGCCAGGACTGGTAGCCGCCATTGACCGGGAAGGAATTGTACTTGAACGGATTGAACTCCGGCAGGATGGAGAGCCAGGCCGACTGGGCGAAGAAGGGCAGGACGGCAGGCCATCCCGCAAGCGGCGCGAAGCGCGCATAGGGCGTGACCCCCACCATGGGCGAGACCAGCACCAGCCGGGCCGGCTTGACCAGCGTCGGATCGTCGAGGGCATCGAGCGCATACATGAGCGCGAGCGCCGCCCCATTGGAATAGCCGGCCACATGCACAGGCAACGTGCCGCCCGCCCGACGCTTCGCCTCGCGCATGACAAGGCGCGTGGCAGCCATGAAGTCTTCCCACTCGGCGCTCTTCAGCGCGGCGGGAGTGGTGCCATGGGCGGGCAGGCGGATGCCGAGGGCGACGAAGCCCCGCTGGGCATACAGGTTCGCGAAATGGCGCAAGCTATAGGGCGAATCGGTCAGGCCGTGGAGAAACACGGCCACGCCCTTCACCGGGCCTTGAGGCTCGATGACGAAGGAGCGGTTCCAATCCTGGGCAAAATGGGGCGGATAGATCGGACTGTCCGCGAAATAGCGATTGCCGGGCACGCGGGCGGCCGGGGAGAGTTGATCCGCCACGTGGGTGCGGATCTCCTCCATGAGCTTGGCTTCGCGGGCGAGGTAGGCCGGCCAGTCAGCCTTGCCGAGCTCCTCGCGGGTGAGTTCGGTGGGGGCAAACGTGTGCCAGGCCTCGAGCGGCGGCTCCATGCGTGCCAGGAAGCCACGGCCGACCAGGGCCAAGGCGGTGAGGACGACAAGCAGGACCAGCAGGCGCCGCACCTGCCTGAACACGAACCCCATACCATTGCCCCCGGTCTCGTCCCTACAGCGCCGAATTCAAGGCGGCCATGCTCTTTGGCGCCATCTAGTCACGGGGTGGGCGGGGAGGCAAATGGGCAATCGGGGGCGGCGTCCCCTCAGCGAGACCGGCCTTAAAGCCGGTCCATCTCGAAGTCCTGGCAGGACAGGTCGAACTGGGACAGGCCGTCCGCCAGGTAATCCGCCAGAAGCGGCATGCCCAGCAGATAGCTGGCCGTGCGCCCGCTGCGGGCGTCCGCCGCCTGCGCCTTGAGGTCGTCCCAGTCAGCCAGGGTGCCATCGCCCCGGCCGAGCCAGGCGAGCGCCACGAGCTCCACCTGCTCGTCCTCGTTCAGCGCGCGGATATGGCCCACGATCTCGGCGCGGGTGGGATCGTCGCCATGGTCCTCCAGCACCGCCGCCATGCCGTCATCACTGGCGTTGGAGCCGTCGTCGGGATCCGTCACCACGTCCTTGGCGTCGAATTCCCGCGCCTTGATGATGATGAAGCAGACCGCTTCCAGCGGGATCGAGAGTTCGGGCGCGTCGGCCATGTGCGGTCTCCGGGCGATGATTGGGGTGGGGATCAGGCCGCCAGATGCTTTTCGATCTCTCCGACGGGGAGGTTCATGAGATCCTTGGCCACCTCCCCCTGCACGCGTGCCTTGAGGCTTGCCCCCATATGGTCGCGCACAATGCCGAGGGCGCGGGGCGGAGCGACCACCACGATGTGCTTCACCCCGTGGCTCTCCGCCGCCTTCTCCAGATGGTCGACGGCCTCCTTCACGAAGTCGGCTTCCGCTTCTGCATGAAGGTCGGTCTCGGCGACTGCGCTGCGCGAGACACCGGAGGATTCATGGACACGGCCCGGCCTGTCGGTGCCGAGCGCCCGCGTGGGCGGGACGGGTTGCACGGCCACGTCAATGGTCTTCAGGTCGAGATGGGCGGCATCTCCCGCATTTTCCAGCACTAGCGCCTTGGCGCCGTCGCACAGGAAAACCCAGCCCTTCCAAGGCACGGTGATCTTTGTCATGACACCCTCCCGTCATCGCCAGACGCGTCCGGCGGCGATGATCCTGCCGGCGATGGTGCGCGCGGCAGGCGTGCGTGCCCTTGATCCCCGTCAAGGGCACGGGAGGGAAACGCGCCGCCCCCGGGGCGGTTCCGCTTCAGGCGTCAGGAGGGGCGGCCGGACAGGATCTCACGCTTGCCCGCATGGTTGGCGGGGCCGACGATGCCCTCGTTCTCCATGCGCTCCATCAGGCTGGCCGCCTTGTTGTAGCCGATCTGGAGACGGCGCTGGATGTAGGAGGTGGACGCCTTGCGGTCGCGCATGACGATGGCCACGGCCTGCTCGTAATGGTCGGAACCATCTTCCGCCAGCGGGCTCTTGTCGAACACCGCGACGTCCTCGACCTCTTCTTCCTCGTCCACCTCGTCGGAGGTCACCGCTTCCAGATATTCGGGCCGCCCCTGCGCCTTCAGGTGCGCCACCACGTGCTCCACCTCCGCGTCGGAGACGAAGGGGCCGTGCACGCGGGTGATGCGCCCGCCATTGGCCATGTAGAGCATGTCGCCCTGGCCCAGCAGCGTCTCGGCGCCCATCTCGCCCAGGATGGTGCGGCTGTCGATCTTGGAGGTCACCTGGAAGGAGATGCGGGTGGGGAAATTGGCCTTGATGGTGCCCGTGATCACATCCACCGAGGGGCGCTGGGTGGCCATCACCAGATGGATGCCGGCGGCGCGGGCCATCTGGGCGAGGCGCTGGATGGCGCCCTCGATGTCCTTGCCGGCCACCATCATCAGGTCGGCCATCTCGTCCACGATGATGACGATGTAAGGCAGCGAGGCGAGGTCCATGGTGACCTCCTCGTAGGTCATCTCGCCGGTCTCCTTGTCGAAGCCGGTCTGGACCACGGAGGTAATCACCTCGCCCTTGGCGCGAGCTTCCGCCACGCGGGCGTTGAAGCCCTCGATGTTGCGCACCTTCAGGCGCGACATCTTGCGATACCGGTCCTCCATCTCCCGGACAGCCCATTGCAGGGCGATGATGGCCTTCTTCGGATCGGTGACCACGGGGGTGAGGAGGTGGGGGATGCCCTCATAGACCGAGAGCTCCAGCATCTTCGGGTCGATCATGATCAGCCGGCACTGCTCGGGGGTGAGCCGGTAGAGCAGCGACAGGATCATGGTGTTGATGGCCACCGACTTGCCCGAGCCGGTGGTGCCGGCCACCAGCAGATGGGGCATGCGGGCAAGGTCCACGATCACCGGCTCGCCGCCAATGGTCTTGCCGAGGCACAGCCCAAGCCGGGCACGGGCATCCGTGAAGGCGTGGGCGGCGAGAAGCTCGCGCAGCCACACCGTCTCGCGGCGTTGGTTGGGGAGCTCGATGCCGATCACGTTGCGCCCTTCCACCACCGCGACGCGGGCGGAGACCGCGCTCATGGAGCGGGCAATGTCGGCGGACAGGCCGATGACGCGCGACGACTTGGTGCCGGGCGCCGGCTCGAACTCGTAGAGCGTCACCACAGGGCCGGGATTGGCGTCGATCACCTCGCCCCGCACGCCGAAGTCGCGCAGGGTCTGCTGGAGGGCGGCGGAATTGCGGTCGAGGGCTTCCTCGGAGAGTTCCAGCGCCGGCTCCACCGGGGGCGGCTCGGACAGGAGGTCGAGGGAGGGCAGCTCATAGCCCTCGTGCATCAGGCCGGACGTGACCGAGAGCGGCAGGGCCGGCGGCTCAGCCGGAACGGGGAGGGTATCCTGGACCGGGGCGGCGGGTGCTGGCGCCGGCGCATCGGTCTCGATGACGGACGCCTCCAGGATCGCTTCGGCCGCGACAGCTTCGGGCGCGGGGGCCTCAAGGCAGGCATCGGCGAGCGCCGTCCCAGCCTCTTCGGCCGCGTTCAGCGCGCTTTCTGGTGCGGGGACGACGGAGGCCTCGGCATCCGGTCCCGTGGTGGCGTCGGCCACCTGAACGGCAGTGTCCTCCGGCTGCGGCGTGGCGAGGGACGCGGTGGCGAAGAGCGGCCAGCCAAAGGTGGCGGTGAAGGCGCCGGGCGTGCCCAATGCCGGTACCGGGATCGCAGAGAAGGAGAGTGCCGGCGCGAGGGCCGTCTCTTCGCTGGCGGAAGGCTCAGCCGCCGGCTGGGGCTCTGGCGCCCGCAGGTCCTGCTCGCAGACAGGGGCCGGGACCACTGGATGAAGGACGATCAGATGGGCGAGGGAGCGGAGGGTGGCGGGCAGGTCGTCCATCGGATGGGCAGGGGTGGATGCGATGGACAAGGCTTCCTCGGAAATGGCCACGGTCTGGACGGTCTCTGCTTCGGCTTCGGGTGGCGGCGGGGGCTCAAGATCGGAGGGTGAGATGGCCGCCTCCGCTTCCGCCACTACAATGGATGCCACGTCCTCTGCCGTCTCGGGCGCCGGCGGCGGGTTGGCCGGTGTGATCACCTCCGCGACCCCAATGTCCCCAATGGCGGGGCTCATGGCTGAATCGTTCCCTCCAAGAGCGCCCGCCTCAGGTGCGGCGAGGGCGTCGGGCGCCGTCACCGGGGCAGATGGCGGGGCGGATGGAGCTTCCGCCCGCACGCCGTCCGCGGCCAAGGCCTCCGCCAGGCGGCGGCGCAGCACCATCGGTTCGTTCGGAGCCGGAGCCATGTCCGCGGCAGGGGCGGCGTCGGGCGGACCTGCCTGGATCGAAGCCGGGCCGACCACAGGCCGTGCACCACGCTCGGCTGCCAGACGCGCGGCCCAGCTTTCGCCGGTCCAGTCGATCAGCACGTCGTCATCGTCCAGCTCGGCGGAGAGCGCTGTCGCTGGGAAATAGGGCGTTTCCGGGATCGTCCAATTCTCCGCCGGATGTTCCGCGCTTGCGGCTTCGGAGCGGGCCTCGGGCGCCGCTTCGGTCGCAGGCGCGGCGGGCGCCTCGTCCATGGGCGATGCGGGGGCGGCGGCCGGCTCGCCCTTGCGGCGCAGGAACACGTCGGGCGTGCGCGTGAAGCGGGTGTTGGCGTCCAGGGTGAATGGGCGCAGCCAGCTCGGCACCTGCTCCGGCTCGATCCAGGGCGACCGCGCCAGATTGCTCGACCCGCCGCTGCTTGCGGACGGGGAGAAGACGGAAGCAGGGGGACCGGGCGGGCGATTCCAGGATGACATGTGCGTCCAAGACCCTTTGCAAGACCCTTCGGCCGATGGTGGCGGCCGGCAACGTTCACTCCAGTCGTAAGGAGCGCCCGTTAATGGGAGGTTTGGACGCGACGTTCACGCTTGTCGCAGGCGCGGTTTTCCCCAGCCTGTGGCTTTCCCGCACAAGCCGGGGCGAGGTGCGCCGCCTATGCCCGCATGCGCTGAAGGGTGCGGAAGCCCTCCGCCAGGATCTGCGGCGACACGGGCTGGACGAAGTTGCGGATATAGGGCGCAGTTTCCCAGGACAGGTTCACCACCTTGTGGATGACCTCGTCCCCTCCGACACCGAAGTCGGACAGGGCGCGGGGCAAGTCCAGCAGCGCATAGAAAGCGAGGAGATCCTCAAGGAAGGCGGGTGCGCGGCCCTCCGCCACCAATTGTACCAGCAGCCCCAGGGCCACCTGCTCGCCATGGAGCGCGCGGGCGATCTCCGGCACGGCGGAAAAGCCCCGGGTGAGCGAATGGGCGATGGACAGGCCGCCGCTCTCGAAGGCAAGGCCCGACAGGAGGATGGTCGCCTCCACCACGCTCTCCACCGCCCCGTCCGCGCTCTTGCGCGTGACCGCCTCCACGGCGGCGAGGCCGTCGCGGCGGATGGTGCGGTAGCAGGCATCGGCGATGGCGACCGAGAGCTCCGTGGGCCGGGCCTTGAAGAAGTTCATCCCGCCTGCTTTGGCGCATTGCTCCACCTCGAACTTCTTCGACAGCGCATCGCCGATGCCGGCGATGAAGAAGCGCGGGGGCGCCTGGACGATGATGGAGGTGTCCACCAGCACCGCATCGGGATTGGCGCTCATGAGTCGCACTTCGCTCAGTACATGATCGGCCGTGTAGAGCACGGCGAGGCGCGAGGTGGGGCTGTCGTTGGAAGCAATGGTGGGCACGATGATGATGGGTGCCTGGAGTGCCATGCGCACGCCCTTGGCGGTGTCGATGGCCTTGCCGCCGCCCACCCCGATGATCACATCCGCCTTCGCCCGCCGGGCGGTGCTGGCCAGCGTCTCGATCTCGGCAGCCGTGCATTCCCCGGAGAAGGTGGCGAAGACGGCCTGCTCTGTGCCGGCCAGCTCCCGCCGCAGCCGGTCGCCCAGCAATTGCGTCACCACGGCATCCGCCACGATGAAGGGCCGCCGGCCATGGAGGCGCACCAGCGGCCCCAGCTCGGACAGGGCGTCCGGCCCCTGGATGTAGCGGCTCGGTGCTCCGAAGGCGCGAAGGCTCATGCATCCCCCCAGTGAAAGTCCCGCTTTCCCCCGTCCATGCAGATGAGGGCGCCATTGATGAAGGCCGCCTGCACCGAGCACAGGAAGGCGACGAGGGCGCCCACTTCCTGCGGCGCGCAGAAACGGCCGATGGGATTTTGTCCTGTTATGACCGCGCGCTTCTCCGGGGAAAAGGTGGCGATGAAGTCGGTGGCCACATAGCCCGGCGCGATGGCGTTCACGGTGATACCGTCGCCGCCCACCTCCTTGGCGAGGGTGCGCGTGAATCCGAGCACGCCGGCCTTGGCGGCGGAATAGTTTGTCACGCCGGGTCGCCCGCCGCCGGTGACGTTCATGGACGAGGTGTTGACGATGCGCCCGAAGCCGCCCGCCCGCATGACCGGGATGGCATGCTTGGCGCACAGGAAGGTGCTGCGCAAATGGGTGCGCACGATGATGTCGAAATCCTCCACATCAAGGTCCTCGGCCTTGCGGCCGATATGGCGCCCGCCCGCGCCCGCATTGTTGATGAGGATGTCGAGCCGCCCGAACGCCTCTGCCGCCTGCGCGATGACGGCGCGGGCGGCAGCCTCGTCGGAGGCATCGCCCGGTGCGGTCGCGGCACGGTGGCCGGCGGCGCGCAGGGCTTTCGCGAAATCTTCCGCGCCCTCTTTGTCGATGTCGTTGACGATGATGGCGGCGCCTTCCGCCGCCAGCGCTTCCGCCTCCGCCCGGCCGATGCCGCGCGCGGCGCCGGTGACGAGGGCAACCTTTCCGGCGAGCCCGAAATCCATGGTCGTCTTGTCCTTCTTGGAGGGCGGCGTCAGCCCTTCACGGCGCCGGCTCCGAGGCCCTGGATGAAATATTGGCTCAGCAGCGCGAAGGCGCCGAACAGCGGCAGCGCGATGAGGGTGGAGCCGGCCATGATCTCCCCCCAGCGCAGGTCGAACGATCCGATCATGGAGGCAAGGCCCACGGGCACGGTCTTGTTGGCGTCCGAGCCGATCATGATCAGCGCATAGGTGTAGTCGGTCCAGGACAGGAGGAAGGAGAAGATGGCGACCGTGATCAGCCCCGGCAGGGAGAGCGGCAGCACCACCCGCAGGAAGGCGCCAAGCCTCGTGCAGCCATCCACCATGGCCGCCTCCTCCAGCTCGAACGGCATGCTCTTGAAGAAGCCCCACAGGAACCAAACGCCCAGCGGCAAGGTGAGGGTGAGGTGCGAGACGATGACGGAAGTCAGCGTGTCGCCGAGCCCGATCTTGGCAAAGATGGAGAAGAGGGGAATGGCGATGAGCAGCGGCGGGAACATGTAGGCATAGAGCATGGCCCCCACGATCAGCCCCTTGCCCCGGATGCGGTGGCGCGTGACCGCATAGGCGATCATCACGGAGAAGACCATCGTGACCGCCACGGTCACCAAAGCCACCAGCAGCGAATTCATGAACTGGCTGGGATAATCGGTCAGCTCCAGGAGGTTGGTATAGTATTCGAGCGTGAACGGCCCCGGCATCAACGAGGTGGAATTGATGAGGGCCTGCGGCGCGCGGGTGGAGGACACCACCATCCAATAGATGGGGAAGGCGGAATAGACCGCGATGATGAGCGCTGCGAGATAGAGCGCGATGCGGCCGGAGCGGGAGCGGGGGAGCGAGGTGGACATCAGATCTCACTCCGTGTCGAGCGGGAACAGGCGGAAATAGATGAAGACCGCCACCGAGAGGATGGCGAAGGAAATGGTCGCCACCGCCGCCCCGCCGCCAATGTCGAACTGCCCGAAGGCCTGCTTGTAGGACAGGATAGCCAAATGCTCGGTGGACCCCACCGGGCCGCCCTGCGTGAGCAGCCAGATGACGTCGAACTTGTTGAACATCCACACCGCCCGCAGCAGCACGATCACGGTCAGGATCGGCTTCAGCATGGGCAGGGTGATGTGGAAGAAGCGCTGCACCGCATTGGTGCCGTCCACCTTGGCGGCTTCGTAGAGGGAGGAGGGGACGGTCTGGAGGGCGGCGAGGAAGGTGGTGGTGACAAAGGGCGTCCACATCCACACGCTCACCAGGATGACGGAGGCCATGGCGGCGCCGGGGCTCTCGAACCATTGCACCGGCGGCAGGCCGAGCGCCGCGATGACCCTGGTGAGCACGCCGATGGAGCCGTCCACCATCCATTTGAAGGTCAGCACCACCACCACGGTGGGCAGCAGATAGGGCAGGATGGACAGGCCGCGCACGATGTTGCGGCCGGGAAAGACCTGGTTCAGCACCAGCGCGAAGCCGATGCCCAGCACCACTTGCAGGACGATGGTGCCGAAGGAATAGATGAAACCGTTGATGAGCGCCCGCCAGAAGATCCACTGGGAGAGCATGCGGACATAATTGTCGAAGCCCACGAAGCGCGGCGCGCCGACGAAGGAATCCATCTGGTAGAAGCTCAGCGACACCGCATAGACCACGGGCGCCACGATGAGCAGCGCCGTGACCGCGAGGCCCATGAAGAGGAAGGAATAGATCGTCGCCTTGGAGCTCACCTGCGGCGCCTCTGCTTCGGAAATTGCGCAGCGCGCTCCGGCCCGCGGGTACGGGACGCCGGAGCGCTTCGAGGGGTGCCGGGCGGGCCATGGTGTCAGGGCAGGGCCCGCCCGGCCCCGCGGTATCAGGAGGCGATCACCTGTCGCATCCGCTCGCCCGCGGTCTTCACGCACTCGGCCGACGACATGCCCTTGAGCAGCTTGTTCTGCAGCATCTCCGGGAAGACGAAGGCTTCGAAGATCTTGCCGGGCTTCAGGCTCGGGGACGGGCCCTGCGTGTCGATGGAGGTGAGGATCATGTTCTTGTCGGTCAGGAAGGACCGCATCATCTCCACCGCAGCATTGTGCTTCTCGATGAGGGGATGGGCGCGCCAGCGGGCATCGTCATAGACGTCGAGGCGCGGCGGCTGGAAGTGCAGCGGGGCGGTGTGCAGGAAGTTGATGTACTGGTTCTCTGTGAACCAGGCCATGAACTTCATGGCTTCGTCCGATTGCGGCGTCTTCAGCACCACCCAGCCGTCATAGCCGTGGTTGACCGCCTGGTGCTTACCGGCCGAATCCATGTAGGGCATGATGCCGTACTTATCGGCGAGCGCGGGATTGTTGCGCTCCAGCGTCTCGATCATGCGCCCCGCATAGGCGGAATGAGCCACCTTGCCGGAGGTGAAGTTGGACAAGACTTCGCCGAAGCTCACCTGGCTGGCGCCCGACGGCATGGTCTTGTAGAGCTCGCCGAAGAAATCCAGATAGCGCGCGGCGCGGGGCGCCATGTCGGCATTGTCGAAGATGATGTTCCACTTGTCGTCGAACAGCTGCACCCCTTCCGCCCACATGAAGCCCGGGGACAGCCAGTTGGTGGCGCCGTTGGAGCCGATGGGATAGAGCGCGCCCGACATGCCGTCGGTGTTGAGCGCCTGCGCGTTCTTCAGGAACACGTCCCAGGTCTTCGGCACCTCCAGCTTGTTCTTCTCGTACAGGTCCTTGCGGTAATAGATCCAGGCCAGGTTGTAATCGTAGGGGTACCAGTAGACCTTCCCATCCAGCGGGAAGAGGATGTTCGGCCCCCACTTATACTTGTCGGTGAGTGAATTGAGCGGCATCAGGTGCCCCTCGCTCGCCAGGATCAGCACGTGGCCGACAAAGGCGAAGGTGGCGATGTCATAGGGGGTGCCGCCACGAAGCGAGGTGGTGACCTTCGTGAAGATGCCGTCCAGCGGCACGGAATCCACCACCACCTTGGTGCCGGTGAGCTTCTCATATTCGGCGCCCGCCACCTTCAGCGCGCGAATGCTGTCGATGGAGGTTTCCGCATTCAGGAAGCGGATGGTCTTCGTGCTCTGCGCCCGCACGATCGAGGGGGCGGCGATGCCACCCGCCGCGATGCCGGCGGCCAATGCCCCCGATCCCTTCAGAAGGGTGCGGCGCGAGACGCCGCCGGTCCTGTTCTCGTCCATGGCCCTCTCCTCCCAATTCCGTCCTGTTTTCCGGACGCGATGATTTTTGTGCGTGTGGTCGTGTTCAGGCGGCGGGCCGCTGGCCCTGCCTTGCGCCGGCCCGGTTCAGCCGGGCCCCGGTGTCCTTCTGGAAGACGTGCAGCCGCTCGGGGCGGAACTGCACCGGCAGCGTGGTGCCGTGGCGGATCGCGTCGGAGCGGTCCATGAGCACCTTGAGGCGGACCCCGTCCACGTCGCCGATGCAGAGCGTCTGTGCGCCCAATTGTTCGATCACCGCCACTTGGAAGGGGCGCGCGGCCGGGCCTTCGGCGAGGGTCACATGCTCGGGCCGCACGCCGAGCACCGCCTCGGTACCCTCCTTCACCTCCACGTCCGGCGGCAGGGCCACCGTCAGCCCACCGCAGCGCAGGGCGCCGCCGATGATCCGGCCCTCGGCAAGGTTCATTTCCGGCGAGCCGATGAAGCCGGCGACGAACAGGTTGGCCGGGCGGTCATAGACCTCCAGCGGCGCGCCCACCTGCTGCACATGGCCGTCGCGCATGATGAGGATGCGGTCCGCCAGCGTCATGGCCTCCACCTGATCGTGGGTCACATAGATCATGGAGGTGCCCACCTCCCGGTGCAGACGGGCGATCTCCTCGCGCATGCGCACCCGCAGCTTGGCGTCGAGGTTGGAGAGCGGCTCGTCCAGCAGGAACACGTCGGGATCGCGCACCAGGGCCCGGCCCAGCGCCACGCGCTGCATCTGCCCGCCGGAGAGCTGCTTGGGCTTGCGCTCCAGATAGGGGTCGAGGCCCAGCATGGCGGAGGCGGACTTCACCCGCCGGTCGATCTCACCCTTGTCCATCTTGCGCATGCGCAGGCCGAAGGCGAGGTTCTCGTAGATGGTCTTGTGCGGGTAGAGCGCATAGTTCTGGAACACCATGGCGATGTTCCGGTCCTTGGGCTCAAGCCGGGTTACGTCCCGCCCGCCGATCTCGACCGTGCCGGTGGTGATCTCTTCCAGGCCCGCCACCATGCGCAGCGTGGTGGACTTGCCGCAGCCGGAGGGGCCAAGGAAGACCACGAACTCGCCGTCGCGGATGTCCAGGTCCACCCCATGCACCGCCACCGTGGCGCCATAGGCCTTGCGGACCTGCTTCAGCCTGACCTCGGCCATGTTTCCTCTCCCTGCGACGCCTTTTGGCGTCAGCGTCCGCGCACGAAGGCGTGGATCTTGTGGTTGAGCGGCGCCAGCGCCGCCTGGATCTCGCAATACAGCCCGTGGCCGTCACGGTAGCGTGCGGCCCGCGCGGCATCGGGCACGGCGCGGGAGACGATTTGGACCACCTCCGCTGCCGCCTGTTCGTCCCTGTAGGCCCCAACCCCGACGCCCGCGATGAGCGCGGCACCGAAGGAGGCTTCGGCCACCGCCGGCAGTTCCACCTCCACATTCAGCACATCCGCCACGATCTGGCGCCACAGGGCGCTGCGGGCGCCACCTCCGGTGAGGCGGGCGGTGGAGAAGTCGAGGCCCTTGGCGTTGAGGGCGAGCAGGCAGTCCTTCAGCGAATAGGCGATGCCCTCATAGAGCGCGCGCACGAAATGGCCGGGGCCGTGATTGAAGCCGATCCCGACGAAATCGGCGCGCAGCAGCGGGTCCCAATGGGGGCTGCGCTCGCCGTTCAGATAGGGGTGGAAGATGAGGCCCTCCGCACCCGGCGCAACGGCGGCGGCCAGCCGGTCCATCTCGTTGAAGACCGCGGTGCCATCCTCGCCCGGCCGCTTGAAGAAGGTGTCGCGCAGCCATTTGTGCGCGGAGGCGCAGGAATTGGTGGCGGCGATCACATACCAGTGGTCGGGAATGACATGGGGATAGTTGATGACCGTGAAGTCCGGCCGTGCGGCGGGGGTGAGCACACTCACGGTCGCAGCGGTGGCGAGCTTCACCACGCCCAGGCCCTCGCGCACCATGCCGGCGCCGTAGGTCTCCGCCGCCGTGTCCGAGGTCCCGCACACCACGGGGGTGCCGGCCTTCAGGCCGCAGGCGCGGGCGGCCTCGGCCGTCACCTCTCCGACCACGGTGGTGGGCGTGACGATGGGCGGCAAGGTCTCCATCGGCCAGCCGATCATGGCGCACAGTTCGGCTGACCAGTCATTGGTCCGCGCATCCGCCATGAGGGTGCCGACCGCGTCGATATGGTCGGTTTCCCAGGTGCCCGTGAGGCGGGAGCGCAGCCAGTCCTTGGCCACATAGAGCCGCTTCACCCGTGCGAAGGCGTCCGGCTCGTGGCGGCGCAGCCACAGCATCTGCGGCAAGGTCCAGGTGGGATTGGCGCGGTTGGCGCCGATCTCCAGGATGCGGGCATCCGCCTCAGCGCGCAGGTCCTGCGTCTCCGCGCCCGAGCGTTGGTCGTTCCACAGGATGGCGGGGCGGATCACCCGGCCATCCGCATCCTCCAGCACCTGGGTATGGGCGCCGGCGGAAAAGGAGACGGCAGCGACGTTGCCCGAATCGGCGCCCGCCGCCGCCAGCGCCTGCGGCACCGTGCGGCAGACGGCCTGCCACCAATCGTGCGGATCCTGCTCGCTCCAGCCAGGATGGGGCGCATGGGTGAGGACGGGCGCGGATGCCTCTCCCGCCAGCGTGCCATCCAGCCGGATGATCGAGGTCTTCAGCGACCCGGCGCCCAGATCGATGCCGACGAGCAGGCTAGGTGCCACGGCGGCGCTCCTCGCCTGCTGGTGCGAAGACATCAGTCATGGCGCACGTCCACGGCGGAGGGGGCGGGACGCAGGCCGAGCTTGCCGGGATTCATGAGATTGTCCGGGTCGAGGGCGTCCTTGATGGCCTGGAGGACATCAAGGCCGGCGCCCAGCTCGCGGGCGAGCCAGGGATTGCGGAATACGCCGACCCCGTGATGGTGGGCGATGGAGCCGCCATGGTCGAGGGTCAGCCCCTCTATGGTGTCCCACAGCCGCGCATGGAGCGGAAGGGCCTGCGCCTGGTCCATGGGCGGCAGGCGGATGGTCATGTATTGGCAGGCGCCTTCTGGATAGATGTGCGACCAGTGGGCGCCGAAATGGATCTGCGGGTAGATCTCCCGCACCGCCGCGGCGATGGCCGCATAGAGGCCAGGAAGGGCGGACCAGTTGCCGGTCACCTCGATCGTGTCGTTGAAATAGCCCGCCGCCTGCCACTTCTGGGAGAAGGCCACGTAGCGATTGGCCTTCCAATGGTGAAATGGCCCGTCGGGGGCGACCTTGCCGCCTTCCTCCGCGCAGATGGCCAGCGCCATGTCCTGCTCGGTGGTGACCATGGGCTCGGCGCCTGAGAAGACCATCACCGCCAGGATGGGATGGGTGCGGAACACCTCAAGCCCCTCGGTGCGCTCGGCGCTTTCGGCCCCGTCATAGATGCGTGCGATGGTGGGACGCAGTTCGGCCTGCATAATGCGCCGCGCGGCGGTCCAGGCGGCATCCAGGGAGGGGAAGGCTAGTACCACGCCGCGTTCCACCTCGGGCTTCTTCCAGATGCGCAGGGACAGTTCGGTGATGATGCCGAGCGTGCCCTCGCTGCCCACCAGGAGGTCGCGGAGCGAGGGGCCGACGGAGCGGCGCGGCAGGGGGGCGATGGCCAGCATCCGGCCATCGGGCAGCACGGCCTTCAAGCCCACCACGATGTCCTCGATCTTGCCATAGCGGGAGGAGGCCTGCCCGCCGCCCCGGCAGGCGGCCCAGCCGCCCACGGTGGAAATCTCGATGGATTGCGGCAGGTGTCCACAGGTGAAGCCCTCGGCATTGAGCGCCGCCTCGAAGGCCGCGCCATTCATGCCCGCTTCGACGGTTGCCACCGCATTGATGGGGTCGACCGAAACGATCCGGTCGAGCCGGCGCAGGTCCACCATGACTTCCTGCGCGAGCGGGATTGCCCCGCCCAGCACGCCGGAGCCGTTGCCATAGGGGATGAGCTGGATCTTGTGGGCGCGGGCATAGCCAACCAGGGCCGCCACCTCCTCCGTAGAGCCGGGGCGCACGGCGAGGCGAGGCAGGACACCGGCGAGGCGGCCGGTCCGTTCCCGGAAATTGGCGAAGGGCAGCCGGTCGTGGGCATAAGCGCGCCGGCCGTCCGCATCGGCGATCACATGGTCGGCGCCCACGATGGCGGCGAGCGCCTGCGCGAGGGCGACGGTGCCGGCTTCGGGGGTGTGGTCGTCCGCTTGCGCTTCGGCGATGGCTGGGCCGGTCATATGCACCTCTCGCGAGGGGAGGCGCGAAGCGGCAAGCCCGGTGAGAGCCCCATCCTCGTCTCCTCCCATTTCTTATTGAACAATCGTTTGTTCAAAGCTGTCAGACTTGTCCCGGGTCGTCAAGCGCGGCATTTGGAAAAAAACAGGAGACCGTTCAGGCCCTCGTTGGCCCCGTGGAGGCGCGGACCACCAGGGCCCCAGGCGGAAGGGGCGGCACGGGATCGGGCTCTTCCCCATTCAGGGCGCGGATCAGGGCGGTGGCGGCGACGCGCCCCATCTCCTCGGTGGGCATGGCCACGCAAGTCAGCGCCGGATAAAGCATGGCCGCCACCGGGGCATCGTGCAGCCCCACCACCGAGACATCGTCGGGAATGCGCAATCCCGCTTCGTGAAGCCGCGCCATGGCCCCCGCTCCTGAGACGAGGGTCGCCGCCAGCACCGCGCTGGGCTTCTGCGGCAGCAGGGCCGACATGGCCGCCGCGCCGCCTTCCGCCGTATAGCCGGCCACGGCCACCAAAGCCGGATCGAACGCAATGCCCGCCGCCGCCAGGCCATCGCGATAGCCGGTGAGCCGCTCGCGGGCATTGAAGCCGCCCTCCCGGCCGGCCAGGTGCGCGATGCGCCGGTGGCCCAGCGCCACCAGATGGTCCACGGCCTTGCGTGCCGCCGCGCGGCTGTCCAGCACCACGGACAAGGGCGCGCCGGGCAGCACGCGGTTCATGAGCACGAAGGGCACCTGGGCGGCGTTGAGGTCCGTGCGCAGCACCTCATCATCGTCGAGGCTCGCCACCAGCAGGCCGTCCACCCGGTTGGTCTGGGAGATCTTGGCGATGGTGGTGGCGGTGGCCCCGGGCTCGCGATGGGAAATCAGCAAGGAATAGCCAAGCGCGGCCGCCGCCATCTCGGCCCCGCGAATGGCCGAGGCGAAGACCGGATTGTCCAGTTGTGGGACCACGATGCCGAGGGTGGAGGTGCGTGCGGTGCGCAGGCCCCGCGCCAGCGGATTGGCGCGGTAGTTCAGTTCCCCTGCCACCTTGAGGATGCGTTCGCGCGTCTCTTCCCGCACTCTTTGGGCGGCCTCGCCGCGCAGCACCCGCGAGGCGGTGGACATGTCCACGCCCGCCACCCGCGCCACGTCCGCCAAGGTCACCCGCGCCATTCTTCGCTCCCGCCTGACGGAGCGACCATAACGGGCTTCGCGGGCGGGGAAAATGCGGCGCGCGGGCGGGCCTCTCCGCGCGCCGAACCCGTTGCGTTCAGGAGGCCTCGGCGGCCGGCGCCTCCTCGCCCGTCAAGGCGGCGGTGAAGGTGGAGAAGAACTGGTCCGCCAGCTTGCGGGCGGTGGCCTGGATGAGGCGCCCGCCCAGCGCGGCCAGCTTGCCGCCGATCTGCGCATCGGCCGTATAGGTCAGGACGGTCTCCTCGCCATCCTCGGCGAGCTTGACCACCGCCTCGCCCTTGGCAAAGCCCGCCACGCCGCCATTCCCCTGGCCTGCGATGCGGCAGCCGGAGGGCGGGTCCATGTCGGTCAGTTCCACGGTGCCGGAGAAAGTGGCGGAGACCGGTCCCACCTTGATCTGTACCTTGGCCGCGTAGGCGTTCTCGCCCGTGGCTTCCAGTTCCTTGCAGCCGGGAATGCAGCGCTTGAGCATCTCCGGGTCGAGGATCGCCGCCCAGACCTGCTGCCGGGGCGCGGCGATGCGATATTCGCCGACGATTTCCATCTCAGCTCTCCTCTTGTTTCCTCAAGGTCCTGCGGCGCGAGGTTAAGCGCGCGGCGGCCGTTTGGAAATTGGTGTTGCGCCCGCCGTCCCTCAGACCGCGCAATAGCGGTCCTGGATGTCCTTGTCCGCCAGCAAGGCGGCGGCGCTGGAGCGGTGGACGATCTCGCCCTGGTCGATGATGATGGCGCGATCCGCCAGCTTCAGCGCCCATTCCACATTCTGCTCCACCAGGACGAGGGTGGTGCCGGCAGCCTTCAGCCGCCGGAACAGGACGCCCATCTCCTCAACCAGCACCGGCATGATGCCCTCGGAGGGCTCGTCCAGCAGGATCAAGGATGGCTTGGCGATCATGGCGCGGGCGATGGCCAGCATCTGCTGCTCGCCGCCCGACATGGTGGTGCCCTGCTGGTTCAGGCGCTCCTTCAGGCGCGGAAAGCTCTCGGCGATCTCGTCGATGGCCGCGCGCTCGTCGATCCGCCCGCCGGCGGCCACGAGGCCCAGCTGCAGGTTCTCCCGCACCGTGAGGCTCGGCACGATGCGCCGTTCTTCCGGCACATAGGCGAGGCCCCGCTTGAAGCGGGCATGGGCGGGAAGGGCGAGGATCTCCTCGCCCCGGAACCGCACCGAGCCCGACGTCCGCGGCATCAGCCCCATGATGGAGCGCATGGTGGTCGTCTTGCCGGCCCCGTTGCGGCCCACCAGCGCGACGATCTCGCCCTCTGCCACATCGAACGAGACGCCATGGAGGACATGGCTCGCCCCGTACCAGGCATTGAGCCCTTGGATCTCAAGCATAGCCATCGTTCTGACCCAGATAGACGCGACGGACTTCCGGGTCCGTCTGGATGGATTGGGGCGTACCATCGGCAATCAGCCGGCCATGATGGAGCACCAGGATGCGATCGGACAGGCCGAGGATCATCTTCATCTTGTGCTCCACCAGAAGCACGGTGCGCTCGCGGGCGAGGCGCTCGATGAGGGCGACCATGTCCTTGGTCTCTTCCGGCCCCATGCCGGCGGTCGGCTCGTCGAGGAGCAGGAGCTCGGGGTCGGCCACCAAGGCGATGGCGATCTCCAGCGCCCGCTGCTCGCCATGGGCCAGGGACTTCGCGATGCGGGCCTGCCGGTTGGACAGCCCCACCGCCGCCAGCGCCCGGTCCGCCTTCTCGTCGAGCTCAGGATAGGCGGTGCGGTTGAAGAACAGGTCGTAGCGGGCGGCGAAGGCTTGGGCAGCCACCCGCACATTCTCGTGCACCGTCAGCTCGGGAAAGATGTTAGTGATCTGGTAGGAGCGGGCAATGCCGAGATGGGCGAAGCGATGTTGCTTCAGCCCGGAAATCTCCTGGCCCTTATAGCGAATGGAGCCGGTGGAGGGCGGCAGCACGCCCGAGAGCACGTTGAAGAAGGTGCTCTTGCCGGCGCCGTTGGGGCCGATGATGGCAGTGACCTTATTGGCCTCGAAGGTGGCGGAAATGCCCGCCAGCGCCACGAAGCCCCCGAAGGTGCGGCCGATATTGTCGACGCTGAGCAAGGGAGCGCTCATCGCTGCGTCCTCCAGGCGAGGAAGGTGCCCCACAGGCCCTTGGGCAGGAACAACACGAAGAAGATGAAGATGAGTCCGGCGATGAGCTGCCAGTGGGACGTCCAGGTGGAGGCCACGTCCTCGATCAGGAGGAACACCAGCGCGCCCACGAACGGCCCGAAGAAGCTGCCGGCGCCGCCCAGCATGGTCATCATCACCACCAGGCCCGACGTGTGATAGTGCAGGCTGTCCAGGGGCACGATGGCGAGGTGCATGGCCGACATGGCACCCGCCAGCCCGCAGATGAGGCCGGACACGATGAAGGCGATGAGCTTGGTGCGCTCCACGTCATAGCCGCAGGCCCGCGCACGGGTCTCGTTCTCGCGGATGGCCTCGATCACCGCGCCGAAAGGCGAGTTGAGCAGGCGCGAGACAAACCACAGCGCCAGCGCCGTGAAGACCATCAGCACATAGTATTTTTTCACCGGGTCCAGGAAATCGATGGTGAGGCCCAGCACGTTGATCTTGGACACGGTGAAGCCGCGCAGGCCGTTCTCGCCGCCCGTCCAGGCGGTGGCCTGGAGCGCCACGTAATAGACAAGCTGGGACAGAGCCAGAGTCACCATTGAGAAATAGATACCGCGTGTGCGGATGGAGAGAGACCCCATCACCGCCGCCAGCACGCCAGAGCCCAGCACGCCCAGCACCATGGCCGGGAACCAGCCGAGGCCCAGATGCACCATGACCATGCCGGTCAGATAGGCGCCGCCACCGAAAAAGGCCGCATGGCCGAAGGACAGGAGCCCGGTATAGCCGAACAACAGATTGTAGCCGACCGCGAACAGGCCGTAGATCAGGACGTTCACCGCAAGCGCCTGCGAGGGCAGGACCCAGGGCAGGACGCACAAGGCCAGAACAGAGAGCGGGACGCGCCAGGCACTCAAGGTGGTGCGCAGGTCGCCCTTGGCGGCTTGCGCCGGCACGGCGAGAGGAGGGGAGGTCACGGGTGCGGTCTCCTTCACGCGCCCACGGGGCGTCCGAACAGGCCCTGCGGACGCACCAGCAGGACCAGGGCCATGAGGCCGAACATGACGATGGTGGCCATTTCCGGCGCGAACAGCGCCGTCATGCTCACCGCGATGCCGATGCCCAGTCCGGCGACCACCGCGCCGAGCAGCGATCCCATGCCGCCGATGACGGTGACGACGAAGGCTTCCGCCAGCACCAGCGCGCCCATTTCGGGGTTCACGTTGCGCATGGGCGCGGCCAGCACGCCGCCCAGCGCGGTCAGTGCCACCCCAAGGCCAAAAACGGCCAGCCACAGGCGGGAAATGTCGACGCCCAGCACCCGCATGATGAGCGGGTCGCGGGCACCGGCCCGCACGATGAGGCCGAATTTGGTCTTCTCCAGGCCCAGCCACAGCGCGATGAGGATCACCGCCACGAGGCCGACAACGAACAGGCGGTAGATGGGGAAATAGCCCACGCCCAGGTCCACCACGCCGGTCAGCGCCGCGGGGGTGGAGAAGGGCACGCCGTCGGTGCCGAACACGATGCGCACGACCTCAACCAGCACATAGCCGAGGCCGAAGGTCAGAAGCAGCGGATCGTCGATGGAGCGCTTGTAGAGCGGGCGGATGAGGAAGCGCTCAATGAGCATGCCGAAGGCGCCCACCAGGAGTGGCGCCAGCACCAGCGCCCACCAGAAGCTGCCCGTGCGCTCGGCGATGTAGAGCCCCGCATAGGCGCCCACCATGAACAGCGCCCCATGGGCGAAGTTCACGATGCCCAGCATGCCGAAGATGATGGTGAGGCCGAGCGCGACCATGATCAGGATCGCCCCGAGCGCCACGCCGGAAAAGAGCTGCATGAAAATGAGTTCGAGGTCCATCGGGCGTTCCTAGGGGACGGGCCGGGCGGCCGCCGGCAGGCTGGGGACCGGGCCGCCGCCGGACCCGTCCTGGCTGCACCCAGGACCGCCGGCGGCGCATAGAGCTGCGGCGGGTCGGCCCGCCGGGTGGTCAGGTGGGGAAACCAAGCTCGCCGCAGCTGCGCAGCATGGTCTCGGAGCCGGGAACATCCGCGATGATGGCGAAGAGATCCTGGTCGTTGGCCATGTCGGCCTTCTTCTTGGACTCCAGCACCAGCACCGACTGCACCGACTGGTGGTCGCACTTGCGGTAGAATTGCGGACCCTTGGCCACGTCGTATTTCAGGCTTTCAAGAGCCGCGACCACCTTGTCCGTGTCCGATCCGCCGGCCTGCGCCATGGCAAGCAGCAGCGAGGCGACGCCGGTATAGCCATAGGCGCCGTAATCGCTGGGATAGCTGCCATTGTTCGCCGACTTATAGGCGTCGTTGAATGCCTTGGCGGAGGGGACGGTCTTCTCCAGGCCCCAATAATAATTGGCGCCGCCCACCACGCCCTCGAAGGCGTCGGGCCCCAGCGCCAGGCGCTGATTGTAGAGGATGACCGGCACCACGATGCGCATGGACTGCTTGAGCCCGAACTCTGTGGCCTGCTTGATGGCATTGGCCTGGTCGCGGCCGAAATTGCAGATGCACAGAATGTCCGGCTTCATGGACCGGATGCGGGGCATCAAGGTGGAATAGTCGGACGCGCCGATGGGGTGCAGGATCTCACCCACCGTCTCCGCGCCGATGGCGGCGGCGGCGCGCTTGAAGCCGCGCAGCATTTCGTGGCCATAGGCATAGTCGGCGACGAGGTAGGCGACCTTGGAGCCCTTCTTGAAGGTCTTCTCCGCCACCGCCGCCGTGGTCATGTGCGGGTTGAGGGCCTCGTGGAAGGTGTAGCGCGAGAAGTCCTTCACCTCGTTGATGGTGTCGGACTGGCTGATGGAGACATAGATCACGCCACGGGCGCGGGTGACCTCGTTCACGGCCAGCTGCACGGCGCTGGAGAGCGAGCCGACAATGGCGTGGACCTTGTCCTTCTCGATCAGCTCCAGCGTGCGGGTGGCCGCTTCGCCGGCATTGAGCTTGTCGTCACGCACCAGCAATTCCACCTTGCGCCCGGCAATGCCGCCCTTGGCATTCACCTGCTGAACGGCAAGCTCGGCGCACTTCACCTGGTCCTTCGCCTCGGCGCCGAAGGGGCCGGTGAGGGGCACGGGAAAGCCGATGCGGATGGTCTCCGACTGGGCGCGCACGAGGGTCGGCGCGGCGAGAAGGCCGACGCCGGCCGCCATGCCGCCGAGAACGGTGCGGCGGGATACGTCAGAGCGGAACAGGTCCTTGCGCGTGGTCATGAAATCCTCCCGAAACTCTTGTTTTGGTTCGCTTGGTCGAGGCTTGGCGGAATGAGATGTGACTGAGGTCTAGAAGGTGCCCAGCGCCTTCAGCAGGCGGGCCGGCGTCATGGGGATCTGGCTGATGGACGCGCCGAAGGGGGAAAGCGCGTCATTGACCGCATTGAGCGCAGCGGCCGAGGCGGCGGCGGTGCCAGCCTCGCCGCACCCCTTGGCGCCCAGCTCAGTGTCGGCGGTGGGCGTCTCCACATGGTCGATCAGGATGTCGGGCATCTCGCACGACATGGGCACGAGGTAATCCGCCAGCGAACCGTTGGTCAGCTGGCCGGCCTCGTCATAGCGGCATTCCTCGAAGAAGGCCGCGCCGAGCCCCTGCACCACGCCGCCGCGCACCTGCTCTTCCACCAGCAGCGGATTGATGATGCGACCGCAATCCTCAACCACGAAGTGCTTGAGGATCTTGACCAGCCCGGTTTCCACGTCGACTTCCACATGGCTGCCATGGATGCCGTTGGTGAAGGCGAAGGGATATCCTTGCGGAGCGAAGTGGTGGGCGGCGGTCAGCTGCGCGTCCGTGCCCTTCGGCAAGGTGTCGGAGCGGAAGTAGGCGATGCGGGCCACTTCGGCGAGCGGAATGCGGGGCTGGCCACTCGCGCGGTCCACCACCTCGCCATTTCGCAAGTCGAGGTCCTCGCCCTTGGCCTGGAGGATGGTGCCCGCCAGCGCGAGCACCTGGCCTTTCAGCTTCTTCGCCGCCTGGAGGGCGGTCTCGCCGCCAATGCCGGCGCCCCGGCACGCCCAGGTGGCGCCGCCATGGGGGGTAACTTCCGTGTCGCCGGTGATGACGCGGATCCCCGTCTGCGGCACGCCCAGATGATCGGCGACGATCTGGCCGATAATGGCTTCCGTGCCCTGGCCCTGCTCGGTGACGGAGATGAGGCAGCGCACCTCGCCCGACGGCGTGATCTTGAGGATCGCACCGTCCTGCGCCGAAATGCGCGCGCCGCCCACGCCATAGAAGGCCGGGCTCGGATTGGTGATCTCCACGAAGGCGGCAATCCCGATGCCCCGATGCACGCCTCGCGCCCGCGCCTCAGCCTGGTCGATGCGCAGGCGCTCATAGTCCATGAGCGCCTTGAGCTTGGTGAGGCAGGCTTCGTGGGAGAGGCGCTCGAACTGATAGCCGGTGGCGGAGGTGCAGGGATAGGCGTCGTCCGGGATCAGGTTGCGCGAGCGGATGGCGAAGGGATCCAGCCCGGCTTTCGCCGCCGCCAGATCCACCAGCCGCTCGGTGACCGCGCAGGCGATGGGGTGGCCCACCGCGCGATACTGGCTGGTCTGCACCTTGTTCTGGAACAGCACTTTCAGGTCCGCCTGGTAGCCCTTCAACCGATAGGGTGCACCGATGAGGCGGATCACCTGGTTGCCCTCCACCGCGCTGGTGCGGGGATAGGTGGAGAAGGCGCCGATGGCGGTCTCATCCTCCACCTGGAAGGCGAGCAGGGTGCCATCCTCGGCCACGGCGGCGCGGGCCTTCACCCGGTGGTCGCGGGCATGGATGTCGGAGACGAAGGCCTCCGTGCGGTCGGCGGCGAATTTCACCGGCCGGCCCAGCAGAATGGACAGGCCCACCACCGCCATGTCCTCGTGATAGACATGGAGCTTGATGCCGAAGGAGCCGCCCACGTCCGGCGCCACCACCCGCACACGGGATTCCGGGATGCCGTAATGGCGGGAATAAAGGTCCTGGAACTGGTAGGGCGTCTGGGTGGCGTGGTGGACGGTGAGGCGTTCCTCGCTCGGATCATAGTCGGCGATGATCGCGCGCGGCTCCAGCGTCACGCCCGTATGGCGGCCGAAGGTGAAGTCGCCTTCCACCACATGGGCGGCCGAGGCGAAGAGGTCCGCCACGTTTCCGGTGTCGAGGCCTGCGCGGAAGCACATATTGTCGGCCAGCTCCGCGCTCACCCGCGCCCCGCCGGCCTCCTGCGCCATGTCCAGATCGGTGACGGCGGGCAGTTCCTCGAATTCGACCTCCACCAGCTCGGCGGCATCTTCCGCCAAGGCGCGGGTGTCGGCCACCACCGCCACCACCGCCTGGCCGGCCCACACCGCGATCTCCACCGGCAAGGGAAGCTGGGGCGGGGACTTCATGCCCTTGAAATGGTCGAGCGTGCCCACCCAGGGCGTGCAGATGGGGGCCAGGTCCGCCCCGGTCGCCACGAGCCGCACGCCGGGGGCGGCGCGGGCGGCTTCCGCATTCACCGACAGGATGCGCGCATGGGCGAAGGGGCAGCGCACGAATGCCGCATGCAGCATGCGCGGCAAGGTGATGTCGGTCACATAGCGCCCGCGCCCGGCGAGCAGGCGCTTGGCATTGGGACGGGGGAGGCGGGCGCCCACATGGCCGGATCCGGCCCCGTGGGGGCTGTCATGACCGGGGGCATCTTCACCGGTGGGGGAGAAGGGCGCGTTCACGGCTGCACCCCGTCGTCCTGGAGGACGCTTGACGGTCGGCCGCCACAGCATCGCGTCCGTGCCGCGGTCGCCACCGCATCCACAATGGCCTCGTAGCCCGTGCAGCGGCAGTAATTGCCGGAGAGCGCGTCGCGGATCTCCTCCCGGCTCGGCGCCGCGTCCACGCGCTCCAAGAGCGCATGGGCGCTGACCAGCATGCCGGGCGTACAGAAGCCGCATTGCAATGCGTTGCGGCCATGAAAGGCCGCCTGGAGATCGGCGATGGCGCCCCGTTCCGCGAGGCCCTCAACCGTCTCGATGCGACACCCTTCCGCCTGCACGGCAAAGACCAGGCAGGAATGAACCGCCTCATCATTCATCATGACAAGGCAGGCGCCGCACGCGCCCATCTCGCAGCCGGTATGGGTGCCGGTCAGCTCCAGGTCGAAGCGCAGGAAATCGGCAAGGGTCGTGCGCGGCGCCACGAGACGGGAGACCTCGGTGCCGTTCACGGTGAGCGATACGGGGACGGGCGCGGTCATGACTTGTCCCTCATGCGCTGGAGAAGGCGGCCGAGCAGCACCCGCGCCAGATGGCGGCGCATGGCGGCGGGCACCTCCTCGTCATCCATCGGGTCGAGATCCTCATCGAGGGCCCGCTGGGCGTTGGCGATGGCGGTGGCGTCGAGCATGGAGCCGATGAGCGCCCCCTCCGCGCCTTTCGCGCGCACTGGCGTCGCGCCCACGCTGAAGAAGGCGATGCGAAGCGCTTCCACATGGCCCTCGGCCGAAAGGCGGCCCTGGAGGCCGGCGCCCACCATTGCATAGTCGCCGCGTCGCCGGGCCAGCTCGTCCATGGCGATGAGGGTCCCGGCGGGGGCGGGGGGCACCAGGATGGCGGTGACGATCTCGCCCGGCTCGACGGCGGTCTGATAGAGATCGAGGAAATAGTCATCGGCCGGCACCTGCCGGAAACCCGCCAGTCCGAAAATCTCCACCCGCGCGTCCATGGCCAGAAGCATGGCCGGGAATTCGGAAGCCGGATCCGCCAGCGCGATATTTCCGCCGATGGTGCCGCGGTTGCGGATGGCCGGGTGTGCCACATGGGGCGCGGCTTCCCGCAGCAGCGGGGCATGGGCGGCAATCAGCGGGTGGGTGAGCATGTCCGCATGGCGCGTCAGAGCGCCGATCCGCAAGGCTCCGTCCTCCAGCATCACGCCGCGCAGGGTGGTGATGCCTGCCAAGTCGATGAGCACGGTGGGCGCCTGGAGGCGCAGGGCCAGCGCCGGCACCAGGCTCTGGCCGCCGGAAATATAGCTTGCCTCGCCGTCGGCTTCGGAAAAGCACGAGACGGCCTCCTCCAGGGAGTGGGCACGGACATAGGTGAAGGCGCGGGCTTTCACGCGGGGCAACCTCGGCGGCGTTTCCAGATGGGTCTATTTGTGACCACTTGGTCTAAAGCTAGGGGCGAGCCTTGATCTGTGTCAATGAAAAAAGACCACTTGGTCACTTCTGCCTTATGCGCTATCCCAGGATGCACCGGGGCATCTGCACGCGCTCCGGCGACCTGGCGCGCGGCGCGCAGTGGAGGCAGTCCTTGCCGCAAGAAGACCGGCCCGTTTCGTCACTCCCGGCTCCTGGCGTCGCCAAGGCAAAGCCCGCGACGTCACAATCCGGGCCGCTGCCACCCGCCCCGCGCTCCCGCCGCCGCAACATGAGGGCGCCGGACCGCGAAATGGCGATCCTGGACGAGGCTGTGCGCTTTTTCGCGGAGCATGGATTCGAAGGACAGACGCGCGAACTGGCCAAGCGCATGGGCATCACCCATTCGGCCATCTACCGGCACTTTCCCAGCAAGGAAGCGCTGATCGAGCGGGTCTACGAGCACGTCTATCTCAGCCGGTGGAGTCCGGACTGGGAAGGCCTCATCCGCGACCGCACCCGCACGGTCGAACAGCGCCTGACCCAATTCTACCTGGAATATGTCGAGCGGGTCTTCGACTATCACTGGGTCCGCATCTTCGTCTTTTCGGGGCTGAAGTCGTTCGACATCACCAAGCGCTACCTGGCCATCGTGAAGTCGCTGATCGTGGTGCCCGCCTGCCTCGAGCTGCGCCATGAACTGCGTTTGCCGGGGCCGGACGAGATCCCGGTGACGGAGCGGGAACAGGAACTCTTCTGGGGGCTGCACGGGCGCGTCTTCTATATCGCCATCCGCAAGTTCGTGTACGGAACGCCCACGCCCGATCCTGTGGCCCTGGACGACGTGATTGCCGATGCCGTGCGCCAGTTCATGACCGGATCGCCGCCGGTGCTGAAGACGGTTCTGGCCGAAGCGCGCTCAGACCTTCATGCCCGCCGGACGGCACAGGCCACGCCCGCCGGGGTCTGAGCGCTGCCCGCCGGCAGGCCTGCCTGTGCGCGCCGCCGGTTCCTGCTAAAAGATGGCGACCGCCGCTGGTTCGTTCGGCGGCCTGCGAGGAAGCTGCCCGTGACATCCCCCATGCCGGCCCGCCCCGGCGATGCGCTCCCAGAGATCGATACCCCCGCTCTGCTGGTGGACCTCGATGCCCTCGATGCCAATATCGCGCTGATGGCGGCCCGCGCGCGTGCCGCCGGCGTGGCGCTGCGGCCCCACGGCAAGACCCACAAGAGCGTCGCCATCGCTCGCCGCCAGCTCGCCGCCGGCGCCGTGGGCTTGTGCTGCCAGAAGGTGTCCGAGGCGGAAGCCCTGCTGCCGAGCGGGGTGGAGGATCTTCTGGTCTCCAACCACGTGGTGGGCGCACGCAAGCTGGAGCGCCTGGCCGCGCTGGCGGGCAAAGTCCGGGTGACGACGCTCGCCAGCGACATTGGCCATGTGGGGATGCTGTCCGCCGCCGCCGTGGCGGCCGGGGTCACCATCGACATCCTCATCGAGATCGATGCGGGCGATGCCCGAATGGGCCTCCAATCGTCCGACGCTCTTTTGCCATTGGCCGAGGCGATTCACGGCGCGGCGGGGCTCCGGCTGCGGGGCATCCAGGCCTATAATGGTCCCATGCAGCATGTGCGCGGCGCCGCCGAGCGCGCCCGCGCGGCCCATGAAGCGGGCGAGCGGGCGGCGGAGGCCCGCGCCCGCATCCGCGCCGCCGGCCTGCCATGCCCCCTCGTGACCGGTGGCGGCACCGGCAGCTTCGAAGCGGATCTGGCCAGCGGTCTTCTGAATGAGATTCAACCGGGCTCCTACGTCTTCATGGACGTGGACTATGCCCGCAATCTGGATGCCGACGGCGCCCCCTATCGGCCCTTCGCCCAGAGCCTGTTCGTGCTGGCCGGTGTGCTGCGTACGCCCGCGCCGGGGCTTGCCTATGTGGATGCCGGAGCGAAAGCGCTGAACCTGGATTGCGGCCCGCCGGCTGTTGCCGACCGTCCGGAGCTCGCCTTCACCAAGGCGAGCGATGAGCAGGGGCGCATCGAGGCGGCGGAAGGAGCGGCGGCACCGGTCCTGGGCGAGCGGCTGCGCCTCGTGCCGTCCCACTGTGATCCCAACGTCGCCCTTTATGACTGGATGGTGGCCGTTCGGGGCGATCTCGTGGAGGCGGTCTGGCCCGTGGATGGGCGCGGCTGCCTCACCTGATCGTGTCCCGCGCTTGGTGCGCGTTCAGGCGCGCACCATGTGATTGTCGAAGCGCGGGCCGCCGGTGCGGCGCTCGACAATGCCGACCCCTTCGTCGACAGCGATGAGGATGACTTCGCCATAACCGCTGGTGGCGAGGAACCGGCCAGCATCCGCCGTTCCCGCAAGGCCGCATCCGTCCACCAGCGGCACCGCGCCCATATAGCGACCGTCCCGCCGCCAGATGGAGATCCGTCCGCCGCGCGGGCTGGAACAGGCGATGAAGGTGCCGGAGGCATCGAAGGCCACCGAGCCCACATAGCCGCGCAAGGCCAGAAGCTCCCCTTCCGGCGCCTCGAACGGGGTGAGCTTGCCGTCCGGGCCGATGGAAAAGAGGAGAGGCCGGGACACGCCGTCTTTCAAAAGGTCCTGGGCCGCCACCACGATGCGGCCGGCCTCGTCGCGCGCGAGATGGCGAAGCGAAAGGCTGGCGAGGTCGGCGGAAAGCTGGCCCTCGCCGCGTGCCGCGCCCGTTTCGGGATCGAGCAAAGTGATCGTGCTGCCCGTCACTTCGGCGTCGCGCGCTTCCGGCGTGTTGGGCTCGATGCCGCCATTGGCCACCACCAGATGGGGGCCGTTGCGCATGAGGTCATGGGGGCCGTCGCCTCCGGTGCGCCACTCATCCACGATCTCGAACCCGCCCGCCACTGTGCGGACCGCCACGATGCCCCGGCCCATGGTGCGGGTGGCGCCGTCCTGCGCGGGCCGCTCGATCTCATTGGTCAGGAAACGCGTGCCATCGGGTGAGAAGCGGCCATGGCCGGAGAAGACGCGGCCCGCCCCCGGCCCGAATTCGGCAACCTTGCCACCGTGGGTGCGGTCGAAGACCAAAGCCACATGACCGGGCCGCCGGCCCACGGCCACGGCCAGGGGCCCGCGCGGGCTTGCCTCAATGCCGTGCAACCGGGCGGTGGAGGGCGCGCGCTCCTGCGCCTCGAACCCCGCGCCCACCGCGAAGGCACCGAAGCCCTCGCCAATGCCGGCCGTGGTCATCCAGCCTTCGTCGAGCGCGTGAGCCTGCGCATGCAGCTGGCTCTGTGCCATGGCGAAAGTCGGCGCGAGGACAAGGCCGGCGGCCGAGCCGGCGAGAAAGGCGCGGCGGTTGAGGGCCATGGCGCGCGGCTCCCTCAATCCCCGTCCAGGGCATTGAAGCCCAGCGAAATGCCGAAATAGGATGCCACGGGGCGATACACCGTGAGCTGGGCCGCCTTGAAGACCTTGATGTCCGCGAGGATCTTGTTGGCGCTGTCATTGCTCTGGGCGGCGACGCCGAGATCGGCGGGAAACTCGGCGGCCGTCTTGTCGGCGGCGGCGGCGGCCTTGTTCACCACCCATTGCGGGCGGCTCGGCATCTGCTTTGCGATCTCTTCGAGCAAAGCATCCGCGCTCTGGATCATCACCTTCACCACCTGGCCCGATCGCCCGGCGCGCCAGCCATCGGCCATGGTGGGCCGAGCGCCGTCGGGATTGGGGCCGAGCACCGGCAGGATCTTGGTGTCGGTGACGCGCTGGTAGGCGCCCGACAGGTCGGTGAGAATCATGCCGGGCAGGGCGCCCACATCGGGAAACAGAGCCGGGTCGCCCTTGCCGGATACGATCGCCGCGAGGACGCCGGTGTTGCGATCTCCCCAGGCGGTGCGGATGTCCTTGGCCATGGTGGCGAGGTTGAGCGCGATGGCGCTGGCATAGGTGCAGCGGCGGGTCGCCTCAGGGCCGGCGGTCAGCTGGGCGGCGGCGCCGTCCTCGAACAACAGCCGTTCAAGAGCCGGGAGGCCCTGCGCCGC
Source organism: Aquabacter sediminis (assembly GCF_028863665.1). Lineage (GTDB taxonomy): Bacteria > Pseudomonadota > Alphaproteobacteria > Rhizobiales > Xanthobacteraceae > L1I39. The sequence goes on along the minus strand of NZ_JARBFX010000008.1, from coordinate 63,772 downwards.
GGCGCTGGACTTGGCGAAGCGGTCGGGGGCGAAGCGCGCCATATCCGGGTCCGCCAGCACTTCGGCCATGGCGCGGGCGATGGCGTTGCGGCGGTCCGGGAAGAAATTGAAGCGGTCGGGCCGCAGTTCCTGGCTGGCGGGGCCGAAGGTGACGAACTCCACCGCCGTCCAACTGTCCGCCGCCTTGGCGAAGGCGCCCTTCAGGGCGGGAACGCCCGCATCCGACGGCTTCGCGCAAAAGGCGGTCCAGGCGTCGGACTGGGTGCCTGTCGCGGCCACCAAGGCATCGTAGCGGGGCAGCAGCCAGGTCTCGATGAGGGTCGCCGAGTCAAAGGAGGGGGAGGCGGCCATGGCCGGCGCGCCTGCCGCAAGGCCGGTCCAGGCGAGGGCCGCGAGGGCCAGTCGGGTCAATCTGGTCTTCATGGTTCCACGCTCCCGCACCTCGTCTCGACCGCGCCCCCCGAGGGGATGCCTGATCCTACCACGCTCCGCCCCGCTCACAGGCGCGAGACATAGGCGATGAGTGCGGCCTTCTGCGCCGCGCTCAAGGCCTTGAACCGATCCGCTGCCGACCGCGCTTCGCCGTCGTGCCATGCGATCGCTTCCGCGACGCCGACTGCGCGCCCATCATGAAGAAGGCCCGTCTTTCGCGCCAAAGCCTCGGAGACGCCCGCCAGCGGCGCCGTGCGCCACTGGGCGGGCGTCGCGCCCGGATCGGGCAGCGTGTCGGCGAGGCCCGGACCCATGTCGTGCAGCAGAAGATCGGTGAAGAGCGGTGCCCGCCCGCCATCCTTGGTGGGCAGGCTGGGGCGATGGCAGGTGGCGCAGCCGGTGGCGGCGAACAAAGCGGAGCCCTTGCTGTCATAGGCCGCCCCCTGGGGCGGGCGCTCGGCAGCGGGAACGGGCAGAGCGGCCACATAGGCCACCACCCGGTCGAGCACGGCGCTCGAGATTTCCAATTGGCCCTCGGCCTCAATGCCGTGAGGCGCATTGCGGCAGGCCGGTTGGGCCTCGGTGCAGTCGCCCCAAGGCTCGGGATGGAGCGGGGTGGACATGCCGAGATCAAGGAAAAAGGCCTCGGAGCTTTGCGCCTCCACGGTCGGCTGGTTCGCCTTCCAGCCATAGCGGCCGATCGCGGTGGTGCCGTCCGCAAGCACGATGCGCCGCGCCAGGCCCTTCACACCGTCGGTGCCCCGCGCCTGCTCGGCGGCAATGGCGAGAATGGCTGCGTCGGGTACCTGCTCCAGCAGGCCCCGGCCCCGCAAATCGGGCGCCACGCGCAGGGACATGCCGGTGGCCGCGGCGAGCGGGCCATAGCCAAGGTCGGTGGGCGCCGGCACGGGGCGCAGGCGGCCATCGGGCAGCTTTTCCCACTGCACGGCGAGAATGCCCTCTGGCCGCAGGCCAGGTATGGCATCGATCTGGAGGCGCCGGCCATAAACCGGGTCGCCCGCCCCGCCCGGCTGGCCGAGCACCAGCACCGCGCCGCGACCTTCCAGCTCGCCCTTGCCATTTACCACCATCGCCGCGCGGCCATCGCGGGGATGGCAGGACGCGCAGGAGCGCGCATCATAAAGCGGCCCCAGGCCGTCATCGCCCTTGGTGGAGGCCGGCGCCTGCACCCAGGCGCGATCGAACAGCGCCTTGCCGATGGCCAGGTCCAGCTTGTCTCCCGCTGCGGCGCCGAGAGGGCTGGCCAGGAGCGTGAGGGCGGCAAGGGCGGCACGAAGCCGTGCGCGGGGCGCCATCAGGTCACCCGGAACCAGCCCATGAGACCGGTGTCCATATGCTCGAGGATGTGGCAGTGGAACACCCAGTCGCCGCCCACCGCCTTGAAGGCGAATTGCACGCTCTCGTTGGGCTCAACGATCACCGTGTCGGCGAGATATTGCGGCATCCCCTTCTTCTTGGAGGAGGACAGAACGCGGAAAACGTGACCGTGCAGGTGCATGGGGTGCACATGCTTGGTCACATTGGTGCAATTGACCACATAGGTGGTTCCGGCGGTGAGCTGGCTGAGCGGCGGCGGCAGGCGCAGCGCCTCGCCGGTGGCCCACGAATCCCGGCTGATGGCCCAATGGGTCTTGTCGCCCACGCACAACGAATCCACCAGCGCCTTGGCGAGCGGGTCATTGTCCGGCAGCGGCACGCCGATGGCGGTGGCGCCGGCCGAGACCTGAACCAGGAAGTCGAGGGTCTTGGGGTTCTTCAGGTCCGGCATCGGCGCGGTGGAGGCCGGCAGCGCCTTGGGCTTGAAGGGCGTTTTCTTCAGCCCCTTGTCCACCGCCACCAGGGTGGTCAGCAGATAGGGCTCGCTGGAGCGATAATCATAGACCTTCACTTCCTGGCCGGGGCCGGGCATGCGCACCTGCATGTCCGCCCGCATGGCCGGGCCCATGCGCCAGATGCCGTCGGGCAGATGGTCGACCACCGCAGGCGGCAGGAGCGCCTGGCCGTCCACTGCGATGAGTGCGGCCTCCTCATGGTCGGTGCCGAGATCGATGACGCGGGTGGCATCGGCGACGATGGCGCGCACCCGCACGTCGCCATAGGCCGGCACTTCCACCCGGGGTGGGACGACGCTGCCATTGGTGGCCCGCACGGTGCCGAAGGTGCCGGCAGTGGCGGCGCCCTCATCGGTGCTCATGGCGATCCACTGGCCGTCGTCCCCCAGGCGCCAGTCCTTCACCACGATGAAGCATTCGGCGTCGAAATGGACCTTGCGCTCGGCCGGATCGTCCACGATCAGCAGCGCGAACAGGCCGCGTCCCACCTGGCCGGTCTCGTCGCAATGGGGGTGGAAGAAATAGAAGCCGCCATCGGGCAGCGGCACGTTGTAGCTGAAGCGTCCACCGGGCGCGACCACCTCCTGGGTGAGGGGGGCGACGCCATCGGAGAGGTTCGGCACGCGGATGCCGTGCCAATGCACCGTGGTGGGGTCCGGCAACTGGTTCTCGAAATCCACAGCAAGGCGCGTGCCCCGCTCGAACCGGAAGATCTTGAAGGGGTCGCCGTCATAGGCGCAGAAATGCTTGGTGGCCGGCTTGTCCGCACCCAGAAGGCGGGTCTCGATTTCGCGCGCGGTGAGCGCGATGCGCTTCACCGGGGCGGTCGGGGGCAAGGTATCCACCGAGGGCACCTGGCCGATGGCCGAGGGGGCGGCCGCCACCAGTCCCATGGCGGCGCCGCCCAGCAGCATCCCGCGCCTAGAAATCATCCACCCGCTCCTTAACGTCACCCGCCCCTCCGGCGGGAAGCCGGGGCCCGCGGCGGGGTCCCGGCATGGGGGCCGCCACGGCCCCGTCCTACGTCAATGCGGTCACGCCTTGACGGTCACTTCTTCTTCGCAGCGTCGGGGTTGTCGAGGCTCTCGGAGCCTTCCACCTTGATCTGGATCTTGAGGGCGGCGACGCCGCGCTCAATGGCGTGGGCCTGGGCCACCAGGGCGTCGACGCCGTCCTGGATGAGCTTGTTGCCCTTCGCATTCCCTTCCGCGAGCATCATGTCATAGAACATCTCGCCGCTGTCGGCGGTGTCCTTGATGGCCTTCAGGGCAGCCAGAGCGGCGGCCATCTTGGCGTCGATCTCGTCGGCGATCTTGGCGTCCTTGGCGCGCACCAGGTCCGCCACCGAGGGGCCAGAGAAGGTGGTGCCGTCAATGCGGGTGAAGCGGCCGTAATAGACGTCCTGGATGCCCACTTCGTCATAATAATGGGAGTTGTGGGTGTTGTCGGAGAAGCAGTCATGCTCCTCCTCGGGATCGTGCAGCAGCAGGCCGAGCTTCATGCGCTCGCCGGCCAGTTCGCCATAAGAGAGCGAGCCGATGCCTGTGAAGATGACGGCCAGGCCGGCCTTGTCCTTCTTCTTCAGGAGAGCGGCGCGGGCCTTGCCCTTCGTGCCCCAGTCGTCGGCCATTTCCTTCAGGTCATCAACCAGGGTCTGGGTGGCGACCTTCAGATACTGCGCGCGGCGCTCGCAATTGCCGCCGGTGCAGGCCTTGGTGTCATAGTCGGTCCAAGGACGCTCGCCCGCGCCGCGCTCGGTGCCGTGCAGGTCCTTGCCCCAGAGCAGGAATTCGATGGCGTGCCAGCCGCTCGCCACGTTGGATTCCACGCCCGCGGCGGAGTTGAGATCGTGCAGCAGCTTGGGCGTGATCTTGCTCACGTCCACGGTCTTCTTGCCGATGCGGATGGTCTTGCTGGCGATGATGTTCGCCGCATAAAGCGGGTTCTCGTCGGACGAGGTGCCGCGCGACTTGTCGAGATAGTCGATCAGGCCCTCATCCAGCGGCCAGGCATTCACATTGCCTTCCCACTCGTCGACGATCTTGTTGCCGAACCGGAAGGCCTCCGTGATCTGGTAGGGGTCGCGGGCCTTCTTCCAGGCATCCTTGGCAGCCTGATGGGTCTGCGCGCTCGGATTGGCGATGAAGGCCTCGATGGCGGTCTGCATCTCCTTCGCGGCCAGATAGGAGTTGGTGTACATGGCTTCCGCCTGGTTGGCGTAGCTCACGATCACGTCCCGCGCCTTCGGCCCGGCGGCCTGAGTGGCGGCGGGCTTGGTCTCGGCCGCGACGGGGGCGATGGCGCCCCCGAGCCCCACGGCAAGGGCAAGTGCGGCGGCGGCAAACTTCGCGCGCATAATGGTCTTCTCCTCGACTAGACTTGCGCTGGGCAGGAACAACAACCCGCTGTCCCGCAGAAGGCGCCGCAAATCCGTGGGCAAACTAGCGCTCCAGCCTGTGTGCTCACAAGGTCGCGCGCAAATGATGGAATTATTCCATATTGAAAAAGCAGGTGGGCCGGGTTTGCGCCCTTGCGGGCCGAGGCGGTCCTTGCAGAAGGATTGGGCAAGATGCGCCAATGTGGGTGCGGCTTTGCTCCAGATCACGCATTTTCGTGTTGTCTGTGCCAAGACCATGAGCAGATATACGAGATTATACTTAGGGTAATAAGCGGAAGTGCGGCGCTTTTGCCTTTACGCAAGGAAAGGTGTAGCGCGGGTCGTGTTTCGATGTGTGTCTTTTGGAATGATTATAATTGCGTCGCCGGCAAGTGACAGAGGAGAGCGCTGGGTGTACCAGACAGTAGATGGCAAGTCATTGTCGATTTGAATATTTCTAAACTGCGTACATCCGGCTGTGTCGGGACAGTCGGGGCAGGGCGTCATTAGGGCTCCTTCTCCCGCATTTCCCCGCTCCCGGAGGGTTCACGAGAGGGTTGGCCCATGTTGGCAGCGTTGATCATCGTGTTCCGCGAAGTCCTGGAGGCGGGCCTCATCGTGGGCGTCATGCTGGCGGCTTCCGAGGGCATACGCGGGCGGGGGCTGGTGATCAGCCTCGGCATCGTCGGCGGCGTGGTCGGCTCTGCCCTTATCGCGCTGTTCGCCGAACGCATCGCCAATCTCTTCGACGGCTCGGGCCAGGAATTGCTGAACGCCGCCATCCTCTCCGTGGCCGTGGTGATGCTGGTCTGGACGGTGGTGTGGATGGCCAGCCATGGCCGCGAAATGGTCATGGAAATGAAGGCGGTGGGCCGCGACGTGAAGGAGGGCCGGCGCCCCATCGCGGCGCTGGGCATCGTGGTCGGCATGGCGGTGCTGCGCGAGGGCGTTGAGATTGTCCTGTTCATGTATGGCCTCACCGTCAGCGGCGGCGAGACAGCGGCCAATGTGGCGCTCGGCTTTGCGCTGGGGATCCTCGCCGGCGCGGCGGTGTCCTATGTGCTCTATCGCGGGCTCGTGGCCATTCCGGTGAAGCACCTGTTCAAGACCACCACCATCCTTATCACCCTGCTGGCGGCTGGCTTGTCCGCCCAGGCCGTGGGCATCCTGCAGGATGCCGGCTTCATCCAGAGCCTCGCGGACCCCGTCTGGAACAGCACCTGGCTGCTGGCGGATGACAGCGCGGTGGGCCGGGTCCTGCGCACGCTGGTGGGTTATCGGGCCGAGCCGACGGGCATGCAGGTCATCGCCTATGTGGCGACGGTGGCGGTGATCGTGGGTCTGTCCTACGCGGTGAATGGTCGTATCGCCAAAGCCAAGCAGATGTCCCATCAGGGCGCGAAGCCGGCCGCCGGCGCTGGTCGCGCGGTTTAGGCGTTCGGCTCGAAGGGGAGACCCCCGTCACTGGCCGGCGTCAGGCCGGCCGCTCCAGGGCCCGGCGTGTCGCTTCCGAGAGCGGAGCGGAGAGCGCGCCCTCCGTCATGTCCACCAGATTGGCGATAAAGCCGTCGCGTCCCAGCGCCATGGGGCTGCGCCCGGCCGCGCTGTCGCGTTCGAAATCCGCCAGGGCATAGATGGCCTGGCGCAGGGCAATGGACACCCGGTCGCGCACCAGCGCGCGGGGCAAGGCGGGCAGGATGCGGTGAATGAGGCTGACCACACGGGAGAGACTCTCGTCGTGGCGGTCGCGGGCGATTGTCCAGATGTCGAACTGGTGGCTGGCGTAGAACTGAGCCAGGAAGCCGATATAATTGTTGGATCCCGCGCCATCATTTGTCTGCGCCGCCAGCGGCAGGATGAAGGCTTCCGTTACCCGCCGCATGTCGCCCGCCAGGCCGGCCGCCTCCAGAGCGTCGAGCACCTTCAGGCGGGCATCGTTCACAGCCGACATGCGCTGGTCGAGGATGGCGGTGACCAGCGCTTCCTTCGAGCCGAAATAATAATGGATGGCCGACGCATTCTGCTGGTCGGCCGCGCGGTTGATCTCCCGCATGGAGGTGCCGTCGATGCCGTTGCGGGCGAACAGGCGTTCGGCCGTCTCCAGCAGGTGATCGCGCGTCGACCGGTCGCTGTCGCCCACCTGCTCCTTGTCGGCTGGCCGCGCCCGCGCCGTCCCGGCCGGTCTCCCGCGCCCCGATCCCGGTGGGCGCCCGCGGCCTGGCGTCGATGCCTTGCTCTCGCTCATGGCCGTGGCCCGTTCGTCGGTGAGGTGAAAAGGAGTTGTTGAATTAAAGCATATGAATTAATTTCTCCCCAGCCCAAAGCCGGAGCCCAGAAAACCGGCGGGACGAAGCAGACCGGGGAGGAAAGCAGCATGACGACAGACCAGACCTTTTCGCGCCGCGCACTGGCAGCCGCGGCCTTGGCCGCGCTCGCCATCACTATCTCACCGGCATCGCCCGTGAAAGCGGCCGAGGCCTGCACCACCGACACCGTGACCCTGGTGGTGCCCTATGCGCCCGGCGGCGTGGTGGACCTGATCGGACGCGTCGTGGCGGACGACCTGCGGACCAGCATCGGTCACAATGTGATCGTGGAGAACAAGCCCGGCGCCGGCAGCAATATCGGGACGGCGGCGGTGGCCCGCGCAGCGCCCGACGGGCGCACCCTCATTGTTGCCTCGGCGGCGCACACCATCAATCCGTCCATCTATCCCAAGCAGCCCTTCGACGCGATCACGTCCTTCGCGCCCGTGGGCATGATCGGCGTGGTGCCGAACCTCATCGTGGTGCCGCCGGACTTCCCGGCCAAGACCATGCAGGACTTCATCGCCTATGCGAAGGCCAATCCCGGCAAGGTGGATTTCGGCTCGGCGGGCACCGGCTCCTCGCCGCACCTGGCCATGGAGATGCTGAAGGTGAAGACCGGCATCGACATGCTCCACGTGCCCTATTCCGGCCAGCCCCAGGCGGTGCAGGATATTCTGGGCGGGCGCATCCAGGCCATGGCGCTGACCATGACGCTGGCGCTGCCGCTGGTGAAGGAAGGCAAGCTGAAGGCTCTGGCCATCACCTCAGACAAGCGCTCGGATGCGCTTCCCGACGTCCCCACCGTGGCCGAGACAGTGAGCCCCGGCTTCAACGTGGTGACCTATCTGGCTCTGCTGGCGCCGGCCGGCACGCCGCCCAAGACGGTGGACTGCCTCGCCAAGGCGCTCCAGGCGGGCCTCGCCAAGCCCGAAGTGGTGGCGCGCCTCAAGCCGCTTGGCGCCACCGTGACCCCCTCCACCCCCGCCGAGCTGGGTGCCTTCCTGGAGAAGGACAAGGCCAATTGGGCGGACGTGATCTCCAAGGCCAACATCAAGGTGCAGTGACATGGAAGGGTCGGTGGCCGGTCAGCCGGCATTCGAGACCTATCTGGCGAAGGTGCGGGCCTTCACGCGCGACGTGCTGCGCCCCGCCGAGCCGCAGGTGGAGCGGGAGGATGCGATTCCGGACGAGGTGGTGGACGGCATGCGCCAGCTCGGCCTGTTCGGCATCACCTTGCCGCCCGCCTATGGCGGGCTCGGCTGGAGCATGGAGCAGCAGGTGCGGCTCACGTTCGAGTTCACCCAGGCTTCGGCGGTTTATCGCTCGCGCTTCTCCACCACCATCGGCCTCACCTCCCAGGTGGTGCTGGACTATGGCACGCAGGCGCAGCGCGAACGTTATCTGCCCGGCATGGCGGCCGGGGCCATCACCGGCGCCTTCTGCCTGACCGAGGAGGCGGCAGGCAGCGACGCCGGGGCGGTGGAGACGGTGGCGGTGAAGGAGGGGGACAGCTACGTCCTCACCGGCCACAAGCGCTATATTACCAACGCGCCGGACGCCGACCTCTTCATGATCGTGGCCCGCACGGGGGATGCGTCCTCCGGCGGCAAGGGCCTGTCCTGCTTCCTGGTGGAGCGGGGCGTGGACGGCCTGTCCACCCCGCCCCATGATCGCATGATGGGCCAGCGCGGCTCCCATGTGGGCGAGGTGCATCTGGACGGGGTCCGGGTGCCGGCCTCCGCTCTTTTGGGTGGGGAGGAGGGCAACGGCCTGAAGAAGGCGCTGCGCGGCATCAACCATGCCCGCACCCATGTGGCCGCCACCTGTGTCGGGCAATCCCTGCGGCTCATGGAGGAGGCGAAGGCCTATCTCACCAGCCGTCATCAGTTCGGCCAGCCCATCGGTTCCTTCCAGGCCATGCAGGTTCTCCTGGGCGAGAGCCAGGCGGAGATCGCGGCCGCCCGCGCCCTGGTGCTGGAATGCGCCCGGCAGTTCGATGTGGGTCCCATCCCCCATGTGGAGATCGCCTGCGCCAAGCTGTTCGCCAGCGAGGTGGTGGGACGGGTGGCCGACCGGGTGGTCCAGATGTTCGGCGGCCAGGGCTATCTGGAAGAGCAGGCGGTGGCGCGGCTCTATCGGGATGTCCGCCTGTTCCGCATCTTCGAGGGCACCTCGCAGATCCAGCAGATCAACATTGCCCGCCAAGTTCTGCGCGAAGAGGCGGCCTGACAAGCCCGGAAATGCAGAAGGGCCGGCGGAGACATCCGCCGGCCCTTTTATCTTGAGCGGGATTCAGAAGCCGGAAAAGCTGGCCTTGCGCTTCTCCAGGAAGGCGGCGCGCCCCTCGGCGAAGTCTTCCGAGGTGAAGAGGAGGCCCTGGGCGTCGGCCTCCGCCCGCAGGAAGGGGTCGAGGCCGCACGGATGGGTGGCCAGCATGGACTTGGCCAGGGCGAAGGCCCGGCTCGGCCCGGCGGCAATGGCCGCGGCGTGCTCCAGCGCGACCTCCAGCGCGCGCCCCGGCGGGCTGACGAAATCGGCGAGCCCCATGGCGCGCGCCTCTTCTCCCGTCACGCTCTCACCGGCAAAGACGAGGCGCCGCGTGGCGCCCATGCCGATGCGCCACGGCAAGGTCCAGAGCGCCCCGAGGTCCGGCATGAGGCCCACCTTGTCGAAGGCGCTGGTGAAGCGGGCATCGCTTGCCGTCACCACCAGGTCGCAGGCAGCGGCAAGGGCAAGGCCGGCGCCCACCGCGTGGCCTTCCACCGCCGCGATTACCACTTTCGGGCCGCCCAGCAGCAGGCGGCCGATGCGCTGAAGCCGTTCCACCCGGTCACGCCCGGCGAGGCCTGCGCCCGGGGTCATGGCCGAGAGATCGCCGCCGGCGCAGAAGGTGCCGCCGGCGCCGGTGATGACGATGGCCCGCACCTGCGGGTCCGCCATGGCGGGGGCTAGGGCATCATGCAGCGCTTCCCGCACCGGCGGGGACAGCGCATTGCGCCGTTCCGGCTGGTTGAGGGTGAGCAGGCGCACGGCGCCGCGATCCTCCACGAGAACGGCCTCGGTCCCACTCATCCGCACTTCCCCTTTTTTCGTGTCCAAACCCGCTCAGGGCACCACCACCGCCTTGCCGAGGAACCGCCGCCCGGCAATCTCCTCCATCACCGCCGGAACGCCGGAAAGGCCCTCGACCACCGTCACTGGCGCATCGAGCGCCCCTTCCGCAAGCGCGCGGAACACCCGGTCCGCCGCCGCCGCCAGGACGGCCGGGCGCTGCCAGCGGTAGAAGCCTAGCACCATGCCCAGCACAGCCCGGTTCTTCACCAGGAGCCGGTTGGCGGCAAAGGAGGGGATGCCGCCTCCGGCAAAGCCGATCACCACATAGCGCCCGTCCCAGTCCAGGAGGTTGGCGGCCGCCTCGGCAAAGGCGCCCCCCACCGGGTCGATGATGACATTCACGTCCCGACCGTCATTCACGCCCTGGCAGCGCTCGCGGAAGCCGTCCCCATAGACGAGCGCCGCATCCGCCCCGGCCTGGCGCGCCAGGTCGCAGCGCGCCGCGTCGCTGGCGGCGGCGATGACGCGGGCGCCGTGCCAATGGGCGAGCTGCACCGCGCACAGGCCCACGCCGCCTGCCGCGCCGCCCACCAGGACCGTCTCGCCCGCCTTCACGCCGGCCCGGTCCGTGAGAGCGATCTCAGCCGTCAGCGCCACCGAAAGCCAGGCGGCGGTGCGCACGGGGTCGCACCCGTCGGGCAGGAGGAAGGTCTCGCTGCCGGCGGCGATGGCGCGGCGGGCATGACCGCCGTCATAGAGCAGGGCCGCCACGCGGTCGCCGGGCTTCACATGGGCCACGGCCGGCCCCACCGCCCGCACCCGCCCCACCGCTTCCATGCCGGCGGCGAAGGGCGTGGCGTGCTTGTTCTGGTGGAGATTGCGCACCATCAGCACGTCCACATAGGAGATGCCGGCGGCCTCCACCTCGATCTCCACCTCATTGTCCGTCAGCGCCCGCAGCGCCAATAGGCCCACCGACAGGCCGGAAGGCTCCCCATGGGCGGAGCAGACCAGCGCGTCCACGGTTTCAGATGCCGTCATGGCTCAAGTCCTCGTTGTGATGACGGCGTCGAGCGCCACGGCGCCCTCTCCGGCGGGGCGGACCAGGAAGGGGTTGATGTCCAGCGTCACCAACTGGTCCTGATGGGCGGCGGCGAAGCGTGAGAGATCGGAGAGCGCCCGCGCCAGCGCATCCACATCGGCCGGCGGGGCCCCGCGTGCGCCCTTAAGGATGGCCGCGCCCTTGATGGAGGCGATCATCTCCCGCGCTTCGTCCTGACTGAAGGGCGCGCGCTTCAGCGCCACGTCGTGGAGCACCTCCACCAGCACGCCGCCAAGGCCGAACATCACCATGGGGCCGAAGACGGGGTCCACCTGGACGCCTAATATGGTCTCCACCGCCCCCTTGAACGGCACCATGGGCGCGACAAGGCACCCCTCGATCCGCGCGCCGGGCATGGCAGCGCGGGCGCGGGCCATGACCTCTTCGGCCGCACGCTTTACCGCCTCGGCATCGCCGAGGTTGAGCGCGACGCCGCCAATGTCGGACTTGTGCAGGATGTCGGCGGACAGCACCTTCACCACCACGGGGAAGCCGATCTCCCGCGCCACCTCGACAGCTTCGTCCGGGCTGGCGGCTGTCCGAGCGCCGGGAACGGGGAGGCCGGCAGCGGCGAGGACCGAAAGGGCGTCGTGCTCGTTCAGCGTGCCTGCCGGCAGGGCCGTGGGCGCCATGGGGGCGGGCGGGGTGCGCGCCGGGCGGGGGGCGGACAGCTGCGCCATGGCGGCGGCGGTGCGCACTGCGGCATCCGGCTCGGTGAAAACAAGGCAGCCATCCGCCTCATAGGCGGCGCGCACGGCGGGGGGCGTCGCGCCGGATATGGCAAGGAAGGCGTCCGGGTGGCGGGCGCGCACCTCCTGCCAGACCTTCTGGATGCGGAAGCCGTTCTCCTCCTTGTGGCCGGCGCCCGCATTGAAGGCGACGATGCTGCCGAAATCGGCATCCGCCAGCACCACCTCCACCATGTCGCCGAAGCGGTCCAGCTCGCCCAGCATCTGGCCGGTGACATCCACGGGGTTGCGGGTGCCGGCGAAAGGAATGATGTCGCGAATGCGGGCCTGGGCCTCTTCCCCGAGGGGTGTCGGGTCGAGCCCGCCGGAGACCGCCTCGTCCGCCATCATGACCCCGACGCCGCCGGACACCGTGATGAGCCCGATGGCCGTGTTGCGGGGCGGCCGGCCGACCGCATAGGCATAGCCAAGGTCGAACCATTCGGCGATGGTGCGGGCGCGGTGGGCGCCGCATTGGCGCAGCACCGCGTCATAGACGGCATCGGCGCCGGCGAGGGAGGCGGTATGTGAGGCGGCGGCGGCCGCGCCGGCCTCGGTGCGCCCCACCTTCAGCACGATGACGGGCTTGCCCGCCTCCCGCGCCTGCTCCAGCGCTGCCACGAGGCGCGGGCCGTTCCGCGCGCCTTCCATATAGACGAGAATGACGCGGGTGGCGGGGTCGGCGGCCAGATAGGCGATCCCATCCGCCACTTCCACGTCCGCTTCGTTGCCGGTGGTGATCCAGGTGGAGAAGGATAGGCCCCGATCCTGGGCCAAGTTCGCCACATAGCCGCCGAAGGCGCCGGATTGGCTGACGAGGCCGATGGAGCCTCCGGAGGGAAAGCGCGGCTTGAAGAAGGGGCAGAAGCTGGCGACGAGGCCGGTTTCCAGATTGGCGACGCCCAGCGCGTTCGGCCCGATGACGCGCATGCCGGACCGCCGCGCCAAGGCGGCAAGCGCCGCCTGCGCCTCCTCCCCGGCTCCGCCCATTTCCGCAAAGCCGGAGCTGAACACGACCGCCGCCTTGGTGCCGCGCGCGGCACACTCGTCCAGCGCCTCCAGGACGCCGGAGGCGGGAATGGCGATGATGGCGAGATCCACCGGGCCGCCAATGGCGGCAAGAGAGGGGACCGCCTCATATCCGCTGATGCGCCCGCCCTTGGGGTTCACCGGATACACCGCGCCGGAGAAGTCATATTCGCGCAGCATGGCCACCGGCACGGCGCCGATCTTTCCGGGGGTGGCCGAGGCGCCGATGATGGCGACCGAGCGGGGGCGGAACAGGGGCTCCAGGGACGCGGTCTCGATGACCGGGGGGACAAGGCTCATGGGTTTGGCGTCTTCGCGGTTGGGCGTTTCTTGAATGGGCGTTTCTTGGGCGGACGTGTCTTGGAGGGACGAGTCTTGGGCGGACGTTTCTTGGGTGCGTCTTGGACGGATGACCGGAGAGCGTCCGGCCCCGTCATTTTGGCCGCGCCGGCGGCGGCGTTCGGTAGGCTGGTCCGCCGCACGACGCCGGGGCGGGCATCGTGCGAGGGACGGGCATGGAGCGGCAGCGAGAGGGCCCGCAGGGCAGGCCCTCTCTCCATCCAGGCGAATTTAATACACTCGAATTAAAATGACCTGTCAACGCCCCATGCGCGCCCGCGGCAGCGGGCGCGATCAAGCGCATCATCGTCACCCTTCAGGGGCCTTCGACGGGTGCGGAGCGATGGCTCTTGCGGGGGACGCGACGAGGCCGAACGCTCACACCCTTGCGGGCAAGGAGGCGTGTTTCCCTCGGCGTCCGAACACCTGCTCGCGAGGCATCCACTGGGATGTTTTGCCGGCGCACAAAGCCGTGCACCGGCCTGAGGGGGCGCAGCGACCGCCGCCTCAGCGGGGCTCCATGCCGTCGCGCAGGGCACGCAGGCGGCCATATTCCTCAGGGAAATCCTTCGCCCGCACGATGGCCACCATGCGCAGATGGGCGGTCGGCCCGAAGCGCAGCCACTGGACCACCTTCACATCCTCGTTGCCCGCCGCATCCTTGGCATTGGCCAGGATCTCGAAGCCGGACATGCCGCCGATGCGCAGGGGTTCCGCGCGCTCGATCCGCATGTCCTTCACACCCGTCACCGAGGACAGGGCGCGCAAGGCGAATTGCCGCCGCTCCTCCTCCCGGGGGGCGCCGGGGGCAACGCCAGCGACGAAGAGGGCCTGGTCGGCATTCTCGATCACGTCCTTCGGCCCGTCGGTGAGAACCACCGCCGTATTGCCGATCACCTTCACCGGCCGAAAGCCGGCCATGTCGGCGAAGCGGAAGGGCAGGTCCGCCATCTGCTCCTGGGGCGTGGGCGGCGTGCGATAGGCCAGGGTCTCCAGGGTCTTTCGCACGCTCTCGTCGGTCAGCCCGCCGGGCTTGTCGTCGGCGGCCTGGACGGTGACGAGGACGGTGGCCTGGGCCGTGCCCGCCAGCAGAATCCATTTGCGGGCCGAAACCGCGCCGACGCTCTGCTTGCCGGTCACAAACAGGGTCTTGGCATCCGGCAGGGCCAAGGGGAGCGTGCCGCGGGATTCCACCGTGATGCCCTTGGAGGCGAGCGCCGCGTCGGTGAAGCCCGATTCCACCTGGGCATAGGCCACGGGCGGCATCTCCACCATGAGGATGGCGGCGCCGATGCTGGGATCCTCGAAGCCCGCGAAGGTGGTGCTCTCCACCATGCCTACTGGGGGCACCAGGCCGAAAGAGCTGCCTTTGGGGAAGGTGGCATCGGCAGCCCCGGCGAGACCGCCCGACATCAGGAGGGCGGCGAGAACGAGCGGTAGGCGCATGTGCATCTCCAGAAGGGCCATGTCCCTGTTTAGAACCAATCCCGGCAGAACCATGGCGGCCGGCCGCATCCAAGGGCGGTAAAGGGTGGCGGATGGCGCGATCAGGGGGGCGTCACCCGCCGCAGGGTCAGGTTGAAGCGGCCGGGCTGGCCGATGAGCGTCGAGGTTCCTGGCAGGATGCGGTCGATCCCATGGAATGCCAGGCGTCCCGGCCCGGACAGCAGCACGGCATCGCCAGAGGCGAGGCGGATGGAGCGGGTGGGTGCGCGCCGCTGGCTGCCGCCGATCCGGAACAGGGCGGTATCGCCCAGGGACAGGGATAGGACAGGCGCGGTGAGGTCCTGCTCGTCCTTGTCCTGGTGGAGCCCCATGCGGGCGTCCGGGCCGTACCAGTTGATGAGGCAGGCTTCCGGCCCATAGGGCACGCCCGCCAGTTGGTCCCACAGTTCCGACAGGACAGCGGGCAGGGCCGGCCAGGGCTGGCGCGTGTCGGGATGGAAGGTCTGGTAGCGATAGCCATCCACGTCGGACACCCAGCCCAGCGGGCCGAAATTGCTCATGCGCACGCTGAACGGCTGGCCGGTGCGGGGCATGCGGGGTGTGAAGAGGGGCGCCTGCGCCAGGCCCGCCTCCACCTGCGCCAGCAGGGCAGCTTGCCGGTCCCGGTCCAGAAGCCCAGGCCACCACAGGCAGCCGGGAGCAAGTTCGAGCGTCTGCATCAATCCGTTCCATCGTGGCGCGCCGTTCACCATGGCGCAAGGCCGGGCGCCCCGGAAGGGTCGACTGGCGGGGGAGGAACGCCACGCAGGCCCTCGGTGTTGCAGGCAAGCGGGGCAGGGGCACCCGGACTGCCGGGGCTCGCGGGCGACATGAGGAGATCGCATCATGACGACACGTCTTACCGGCCCGCTTTGCGTGGCCATCCTGGCGGCGGGCACTGTGGGCGCCCTGGCCCAGACCGGCACCCTTGTGGTCCGCGAGCCGCAACCCCTGTTGGTCCAGGCGCCCACCGCCCAGCCGGGTGCTCCGCAGGCCGTGGTCGTGACACCGGCTCAGGGCGTGCTGGTACAGCGCTACATGGTGAGCGCGGCGCCCGCGGTGGTGGTGTCCAGCGGCTACACGCCCGTGGTGGGCGCCGTGCTGCCGGAGACGGTCCAATTGCAGACCTTTGACGCCACGCAGGATTATGGCGGCTTCAATGCGCCCGCCTATCGCTATGTGGTGCTTCAGGACCAGGGCACGGTGCTGGTGGAGCCGGGAACGCGCAAAATCATCCACGTCATTCCCCAGTAAGGGAGCTGGCGCGGACGGGTCTTATTCCCAGCGGTCGCCCGGCTACAGCGCGCCGAGCCCAGTCAGGGTGACGCCTGCGGCCGCCATGTCGGCATGGGCGCGGGCGAGCGAGCCATTGGCATCGATCGCCCGGCACCCTTCCGGGATGACATGGGTGGCAAAGCCGTGGCGGGCGGCATCCACGGCCGACCAGGCAACGCAGAAGTCAGTGGCCAGGCCCATGAGGTAGACGCTCTCAATGCCCCGGTCGCGCAGCGCGCCGGTGAGGCCCGTCGGGGTCACGCGGTCCGCCTCATAGAAGGTGGAATAGCTGTCGATGCTGGGATGCACTCCCTTGCGCACGATCAGATGGGCATGGGGCACGTCGAGCCCCGGGGCGAACGCCGCGCCGGGGCTGCCCTGGATGCAATGGTCCGGCCACAGCACCTGCGGCCCGTAAGGCAGCTCGATCATGTCGAACGGCGCCCGTCCCGCATGGGTGGAGGCGAAGGACACATGCCCCGCCGGGTGCCAGTCCTGGGTGAGAATGACGTTACGGAAAGTTGAGGCGACCCGATTGGCGAGTGGCACAACTTCGTCGCCTCCCGTCACCGCAAGGCTTCCCCCCGGCAGGAAGTCCACCTGAAGATCGACGAGCAGCAAAGCGGCCCGCGGATTCTCGCCGACGGAAGACAGGGCGGCCATAAGGAACCTCGCGGATTCTTGAAAAAGCTAAGGCGCGCCATCTTGCACGCCTTGCGGCGGTCCGGCACCCCTCCTATATCGGCCTCGAACGCCACGGAAACGTGACGTACCCCAATTCAAACGGGGACCGGCGGACAGCCGCGGGAGGGGCTCGCGGGCATCCTTTTGTGGGCGCTGCATAGGCCCGGCCGGTCTGCCGACAAGGAGAAGTACATGTCCAAGATTATCGGCATCGACCTCGGAACGACCAATTCCTGCGTGGCGGTGATGGAGGGGACCTCCCCGAAGGTCATCGAGAACGCCGAAGGCGCGCGCACCACGCCGTCCATCGTCGCCTTCACGGAAGATGGCGAGCGCCTGGTTGGCCAGCCCGCCAAGCGGCAGGGCGTCACCAATCCCGAGCGCACCTTTTTCGCCGTGAAGCGCCTCATCGGCCGTCGCTTCGACGACCCGACGGTGGCCAAGGACAAGGGCCTCGTTCCCTATAAGATCGTGCGCGCCGACAATGGCGACGCCTGGGTCGAGTCCGACGGCACCAAATATTCGCCCTCGCAGATCTCCGCCTTCATCCTTCAGAAGATGAAGGAGACGGCCGAGTCGTTCCTGGGCGAGAAGGTCGAGAAGGCGGTCATCACCGTCCCGGCCTACTTCAACGACGCCCAGCGCCAGGCCACCAAGGACGCCGGCAAGATCGCCGGTCTCGAGGTGCTGCGCATCATCAACGAGCCGACCGCGGCCGCGCTTGCCTATGGCCTCGACAAGAAGTCGGCCGGCACCATCGCGGTCTATGACCTGGGCGGCGGCACCTTCGACGTGTCGATCCTGGAGATCGGCGACGGCGTGTTCGAAGTGAAGTCCACGAACGGCGACACGTTCCTGGGCGGCGAAGACTTCGACATGCGCCTCGTCAATTACCTGGCCGACGAGTTCAAGAAGGAGCAGGGCATCGACCTGCGCAACGACAAGCTCGCCCTCCAGCGGCTGAAGGAAGCCGCCGAGAAGGCCAAGATCGAGCTGTCGTCTGCGACCCAGACCGAGATCAACCTGCCCTTCATCACGGCCGATGCGTCTGGTCCCAAGCACCTGACCATGAAGCTGACCCGCGCCAAGTTCGAGGCGCTGGTGGAAGACCTGATCCAGCGCACGGTCGAGCCCTGCCGGCTCGCCCTGAAGGATGCGGGACTCACCGCCGGCCAGATCGACGAAGTGGTGCTGGTGGGCGGCATGACTCGCATGCCCAAGGTCCAGGAAGTGGTGAAGCAGTTCTTCGGCAAGGAGCCCCACAAGGGCGTCAACCCGGACGAGGTGGTCGCCATCGGCGCCGCCATCCAGGCGGGCGTGCTCCAGGGCGACGTGAAGGACGTGCTGCTGCTCGACGTGACCCCGCTCTCGCTGGGCATCGAGACGCTCGGCGGCGTGTTCACCCGCCTGATCGACCGCAACACCACCATCCCCACCAAGAAGAGCCAAGTGTTCTCCACGGCTGAGGATGGCCAGACCGCGGTCACCATCCGGGTGTTCCAGGGCGAGCGCGAAATGGCGGCGGACAACAAGATCCTCGGCCAGTTCGACCTGGTTGGCATCCCGCCCGCGCCGCGCGGCGTGCCGCAGGTGGAAGTGACCTTCGACATCGACGCCAACGGCATCGTGCAGGTGTCCGCCAAGGACAAGGGCACGGGCAAGGAACAGCAAATCCGCATCCAGGCGTCCGGCGGCCTCAGCGACAATGACATCGACAAGATGGTCAAGGACGCCGAGGCGCACGCCGCCGAGGACAAGAAGCGCAAGGCTCTGGCGGAAGCCAAGAACCATGCCGAGGCCCTGATCCACTCCACGGAAAAGGCCATGTCCGAGCACGGCGACAAGGTGGGCGCCACCGAGAAGGCGGCCATCGAGCAGGCCATCACAGACCTCAAGGGCGTGGTGACCGGCGAGGACGCGGACGCCATCCAGGCCAAGACCCAGGTCCTGGCCCAGGCCTCCCTGAAGCTGGGCGAAGCCATGTATGCGGCCCAGCAGGGTGGCGGTGAAGAGCCCGGCGCGGCCAAGAAGGACGACGTGGTGGACGCCGAGTTCACCGAGGTGGACGACGACAAGAAGAAGTCGGCCTGATCCTTGCCTCCCGTCCTCTTGGGGGATGGGAGCGTGAACCACCGATCCCCCGGGGCTTGCCCCGGGGGTCTTGTATCGGGGCACCTGTTGCCCGCCCCTCGGACCATGTGCCCGCGGCTCGCCGGGGCGGAAGGGGCGTGGTGCCGCACATGACGCTTCAGGGGCCCCCTACCGGACCGGGGCGGCGGATGTAACGAGCCATGTCGAAGCGCGATTATTACGAAGTTCTGGGATGTGACCGCGGCGCCGACGAGACGGTGCTGAAGGCCTCCTACCGCAAGCTCGCCATGAAGTGGCACCCCGATCGCAACCAGGGCGACGGCGAGGCCGAGATCCGCTTCAAGGAAGTCAACGAGGCCTATGAGGTCCTGAAAGACCCGCAGAAGCGCGCCGCCTATGACCGCTTCGGCCATGCTGCCTTCGAGAATGGCATGGGCGGCGGCGGGCCGGGTGGGCCCGGCTTCGGCGCCGACTTCGCCTCCACCTTCGCCGACATTTTCGACGATCTGTTCGGCGGCCAGATGGGCGGCGGGCGCGGCCGGCAGGGCAATGGCGGGCGCGGGCGCGGGGCGGACCTGCGCTACAACATGGACATCACGCTGGAGGAAGCCTTCTCCGGCAAGGACGCCCAGATCAAGATCCCGACCTCCATCGTGTGCGAATCCTGCTCGGGCTCCGGCGCCAAGGCGGGCACCCAGCCCAAGACCTGCCGCACCTGCGGCGGGGCGGGCAAGATCCGCCATGCCCAGGGCTTCTTCACTCTGGAACGCACCTGTCCTGCCTGCCAGGGCCGCGGCAGCATGATCGAGGACCCGTGCCCCAATTGCGGCGGCGCGGGCCGCGTCACCCGCGAGCGCACCCTCACCGTGCACATTCCAGCCGGTGTCGAGGACGGCACCCGCATCCGCCTCGGCGGCGAGGGCGAGGCTGGCACGCGCGGTGGCCCGGCGGGCGATCTCTATATCTTCCTGTCCATCGAGCCCCATCCCTTCTTCCAGCGGGAGGGCGCCGACCTCTATTGCCGCGCGCCCATCTCCATGGTGACGGCGGCGCTGGGCGGGACGGTGGAGGTCCCCACCATTGGCGGTGACAAGTCGAAGGTGAAGATCCCGGAGGGCACCCAGTCCGGCAAGCGCCTGCGCCTGTCCGGCAAGGGCATGCCGGTGCTGCGCACCCGCAACCATGGCGACATGTATGTGCAGGTGGTGGTGGAGACGCCGCAGAACCTCACCAAGCGCCAGAAGGAGCTGCTCTCCGAGTTCGATCGCGAGTGCTCCAACGAGACCCATCCCGAATCCAACGGTTTCTTTGCCAAGATGAAGGATTTCTTCCAGGGCACGGCCGACCCGGAGTGACGGGCGGCCGGCGCCGGGCCCGTCCGCCATCCTTCCGCCGAACTGCCAAGCGAGGAGTTCGGCGTCTGAAAGGTGTGGCCATGATTCCGCGTTCCCTCCGCCTTCTTGCCTGCGCCATGCTGGCCGTCCTCGGCTCGGCGGGCAGCGCGCTTGCCCATCCCCATGTCTGGGTGACCATGCAGACGCAGGTCATGTATGGGCCGGACGGCATGGTCACCGGGCTGAAGCAGGACTGGACCTTCGACGAGGCCTTCACCGCCTTCGCCCTTCAGGGCCTGGAGCGCAACAAGGACGGGACCTATCCCGACAAGGTGCTGAAGCCGCTGGCGGAGGTGAATGTCACCTCGCTCAAGGAATACGGCTACTTCGTCAAGGCCAAGAACGCGACCGCCAAGCTCGCCTTCAAGGATCCGGTCGATTATCACCTGACCTATGAGAATGAAGCGCTCACCCTGCACTTCGTCCTGCCGCTGGTGAAGCCTGTCCCGGCCAAAGGGCTGATGAGCTTCGACATCTACGATCCCACCTATTTCGTCTCCTTCAGCTTCGCCGATAAGGACCCGGTGGCGCTTGCCGGTGCCCCCTCGGGGTGCACCTCGCAAGTGGTGGTGCCCAACCAGCCCCAGACCATGCAATTGTCCGAGAGCTTCTTCACGGACCTGACCTCCTCCAGCACCTATGGCGCGCAGTTCGCCAACAAGGTCACGGTGAAGTGTCCGTGACGCTTCGGCTGGCGCCCGTGCTGCGCGGCTCCCTAATCGCCGCTTTCGTCCTTGCTGTCCTTCTTGCCCTGGATGCCCATGCGGGAACTGTAGCGGCACAGGCCCTCGGACAGGCCGGGCCGAAGGCCTCCCCCTTCGGCATGGGGACGCCCGGCGCGGCGCCCTCGGGCTTCACCGGCTTCATCCTCGCCAAGCAATCGGAATTCTACCGCGCCCTCATCCAGGCGGTGCGGGCCGCCAAGGCCGATGGCAATGCGGTGAAGGTGCTGGCGGGTCTCTCCTTCCTTTATGGCATCTTCCACGCCGCCGGCCCCGGCCACGGCAAGGCGGTGATCTCCTCCTATCTGCTGGCGGATGGTGGCACCCTGCGGCGGGGCATCGGCCTGGCATTCGCCTCCGCGCTGGTGCAGGCCTGCGCGGCCATCCTGTTCGTGGGCGTGCTGGCGGTGCTGTTCGGCGCCACCGCCGTCTCCATGGCCAACGCCATGACCATGGTGGAGATTGCGGCCTATGGCGGCATCGCACTGTTCGGGGCGTGGCTCGCCTTCACCAAGGGGCGCAGCCTGGTGCGCCTGCTGCGTGGCGTGCCGGCGGACCATGTGCACGGCCCCGATTGCGGCTGCGTGGACAAGCATGCTCCCGATCCGCACTTGCTGGATGGGCGAGGCGGCTGGCGCCGGGCGGCCATCGCGGTGGTCTCCGCCGGCGCCCGGCCGTGTTCGGGGGCGATCCTGGTGCTCACCTTCGCCCTCGCCCAGAGCGTGCCCTGGAGCGGCGTGATCTCGGTCTTCGCCATGGGGGTGGGCACCGCCATCACGGTGTCCGCCATTGCCGCCCTGGCGGTCTATGGCAAGCGCGCGGCGGTGGGGCTGGCAAGCTTTGGGGGGCCAAGGGCGGCCATGGTCACCTTGGCGGTGGAGCTTATGGCCGCCTGCCTCGTGATGGGCTTCGGCCTGGCGCTCCTGACCGGGTACCTGGCCAGCGAACGCCTGCTGCCGGGCTAGCGCATGTCCCGGCACGCCGGGGTGCGGGGCAAGGTTCCAAAGGAGCTGTGCCCGGTTGGGCGCGGCGATGCGACCGACCGGGCCGGGCTCACTTGCGGGACATCATCATGTCGACGAAGCCCTGGTAGTTCACATCGTCCAGAAAGCCGGCGCCGGAAACGCCTTCCAGCTGGTCGCTATCCAGCGGGCGGGCACCGAACACGTCCTGCGGCGCGAAGGCGTGGGCCGTGCCCTGCGACAGCGCGGAAAGCCGGACAGCGAGGGTGGCGGCGGCCTCCGCGAAGATCGCGTCCACCTGGCCGGCAAGCTCCGGCTGCGCCTTGGTGGATTCGAGGAACTGGGACACCTTGTTCATCATGCCCTCCATCCTGGCGCGGCAGGCGCCCACCCGGACCGGAACAGTCGCATGCCGCAACAGCGGCGCTTTCCTGTAGGGTAAAGCGGCCGCAAATAAGGCGTGACATCGGCCTGGGAGGCAATGGCCGGGGCCGCTCCCCTTGGATCTCTCGTTAAGCAGAGAACGTGGGGCCTGAATGGCCCACGTCAGCGTTTTTCAATCTCAACGACCGCGCGGCTACCCCGCATTCGTCTTTCAGTCGAAGCCGATGCGCATATTGTTTGGGCTCAAATATCGAATCGTAAAGAATCCAAGATTGATCTCACGCATGGAGTAATTCTTGGCACCCCCCGTCATCGCCTCAAGCTGGTTGTCTGACATGGGGCGTTCGGCGAGGGCCTCTTGAACCGTGAAGGGAAAGGCGGTCGCCTGCGAAAGCTCGGACAGGCGCGCCGCCACGAGAGCCGCAGCTTCATTGGCGACGGCATTCACCTTTTGCGCCAGATCGGCATCCGCTTGCGATGCATCCATGAAGCGGGAAATGTTATCGGCCATGTCGTCAGCCTCCCCAATGTGTTCGTCGGCAATCATGGGCTGTCCGGTGACGTCCGCCCCTTTCACTCACGAAAAAATGGCAACTAAACCATATTCAGCGCGGGATTGTCGTAGAAGGTGAAGGTAAATGGTCCGAACGTAACTTCATATTTTCTTTGGGCTGCCCTGACAGAATCAAGCATCGATCCGCCGGTTACGGCGCCCAATTCGTCGTCCACAACGGGATGTGCGGCGAGCATTTCACCGGGCTTGAAGGGAAATGCGGTGCCCTGCGAAAGCTCGGACAGGCGCGTCGCCACAAGGGCTGTTGCTTCCGCACCGATGGCATTCACTTTCTGGGCAAGATCGCTATCCGACCGGGACGCCTCCATGAAGCGGGACACGTTGCTGGTCATCTCGCAAGACTCCTTTGGGTGAGGGAAGAGGTGCGGGCGAGGCGCTTCATTCGCCCACTCCGCCCATCTGCCGCTGGTACAGCTTGAAATTGTTGATCGGCCCGAATTTGTTTCCGGGCCGTCCGGGTGCCCTTCCTCACTCTCTCGCCCGCATCTTCGTGACGATGCGCAGCAAGGCGGTCCGTTGTGGGGGAGCAGCGGTGGAGCTTTTCTTTGCGCGCATCTTCGGGTGGATCATGGATCACGCGTATCCACTTCCCCCGCTTCCCTCGTCCAGATTTTCGTCTGAAAGATTGCCGCTTCTGAGCAGGGTCTCAAAAAATAGATAATAGAGTTCAGTTTTTTGTTTCTAACCAAGATAATAATATGGATTATCGTACAAAGTAAAAGAGAATGGGCCAATCTTGAACTCATGTTTTGTAGTATATCGGTCTATGTCGAGCCCAAAAAGACCGCCACTTACCATCTCTAAATTGTCATCGGGCACGGTGCGTGCGGAGAGGATGTCGCCAGGAGCGAAGGGGAAGGCCGTCGCCTGCGAAAGCTCGGACAGGCGCGCCGCGACCAGGGCTGCGGCCTCGGCGCCGATGGCCTCCACTTTCTGGGCGAGATCGGCATCCGACTGGGATGCCTCCATGAAGCGGGACACGTTATTGGTCATCTCGCAAAACTCCAGTCGCTCTCCAGGTTGGTGTGGGCGAGGCGCTTCACCTGCGCGCCTCGCCCATGGGGCCGTCAGCGGAACTTGAAATTGTTGAGACCGCTGAAAATGTTGAGCGGATCGTCCATTTTGGGCATCGGGCCCCGCCCCGTGTACGAGGAGGAATACTCGATTTTGGTGATGCCGGCCCCGCCGCTCACCCCGTCCAGCTGGTCGTCCGACAGGCCGCCCTGGTTCAGAAGTTCTTCCGCGCTGAAGGCATAGGCGGTGCCCTGCGACAGTTCGGACAGGCGGGCGGCCACGGCCGTGGCGGCATCGCCATAGACGGCCTGGACCTTATTGCCGAGTTCCGGCTCAGCCTTCGCTGCGGCGAAGAAGGCGGACACTTTGTCGTTCATGATGATCTCCGTCATTCACTTTGTAGCACTGAGTAAATCTTCGCTGCGCACGTCATCTTCTTGGATTGCGGCGCGCCACAGTCTTTAATCTCTACTTTATGGTTTAATTGTGTAAATGATACCATCCCGATTGGTGGATTCCATGATAATTTTGTTTTGATTTCTTTCATCGTGTCATGATTACGAAATACAATCTGTAACAGGAGGAAAGGCAAGTTCCTCTACTTCGCGATAGCCTGCTTCCCGCAAGTGGATGGGGGCCATTGTCCATGCGGGCCGTCTTTGCGGCGAGGGTGCAATGCAAGCCTAGAATTTGATGCAGTGCACCAAAGTTCGCCAAGCCCGCTTTTTCGGCAATTTCATTTCACAACCCTTCCAAACAACGAAATTGCGGGGTGCGGCACTCCGTGTCAGCCTTGAGGTAGATCAAACCGGCGCGGCACCTCGCCCAAGCCGGCAGGCGCGGGCATGGCGCCGCGTCGGGAGGCCCTGATGGCATTGAAGCCTGTCTCGCTCGACGACAAATACGACCTCGCCAAGGAAGAGGTCTTCGTTTCCGGCACCCAGGCGCTGGTGCGCCTCGCCTTGATGCAGAAGGAGCGAGACCGGCGGGTCGGGCTCAACACGGCCGGCTATGTCAGCGGCTATCGCGGCTCGCCGCTGGGCGGCCTCGACCAGCAGTTCCTGCGCGCCGACAAGGTGCTGAAAGCCAACGACATCCTGTTCCAGAGCGGGTTGAACGAGGATCTGGCCGCCACCGCCCTGTGGGGCTCGCAGCAGGCGGAACTGCGTGGCGAAGGCAAGTATGACGGCGTGTTCGGCCTCTGGTACGGCAAGGGGCCGGGCGTCGACCGCTCCGGCGACGTGTTCCGTCACGCCAATAATGCGGGCACCTCCCCCCACGGCGGCGTGCTCGCCCTTATGGGGGACGACCACACCTGCGAAAGCTCCACCACCGCCCACCAGAGCGAGTTCCATTTCGTCGACGTGATGATCCCCGTCCTCAATCCGGCGGGCGTGCAGGAAATCCTCGATTACGGCCTCTATGGCTGGGCGCTCTCGCGCTTTTCCGGCGCCTGGGTGGGGCTGAAGGCGGTCAAGGACACCATCGAATCCACCGGCATCGTGGATGGGCGCCTGGACCGTGTGGTGCTGGCGGATCTCGCGGGCTTTACCCTTCCCCCCGGCGGCCTGAACATCCGCCTTGGGGATACCGCGCTGGCGCAGGAGGAGCGCCTCCAGGAATATAAGCGCGACGCCATCATTCACTTTCTGCGCGCCAACCGGCTCAACCGCTTCATCACCTCCGGCGGCGCGCGCCCGCGCATCGGCATTGCCACCGTGGGCAAGAGCTATCTCGACGTGCGCCTCGCCTTGGACGAGCTGGGCATTGACGAGGTGCGGGCCAACGACCTGGGCATCCGCATCTGGAAGGTGGCCTGCCCCTGGCCGCTGGAGACCCAGGGCCTCCAGGATTTCGCCCGCGGCCTCGACCTCATCATGGTGGTGGAGGAGAAGCGCTCCCTCATCGAGGTGCAGGTGCGCGAGGAGCTGTACGGCACCGCCAACCAGCCGGTCTGCATCGGCAAGAAGGACGAGCAGGGCCGCTGGCTGTTCCCGGTCAAGGGCGCGCTCGATCCCAACGACATCGCCATCGCACTCGGCAAGCGGCTGCTCGCCTATGGCGACATCCCCGACATCGCCGCCCGCGTGGCGGAGCTGGAGGAGGCCCAGCGTGTGCTGGCCGCCACCGGCGACGTAGCCACCCGCATTCCCTATTTCTGCTCAGGCTGCCCCCACAACACCTCCACCAAGGTGCCCGAGGGCATGCGTGCCTATGCGGGCATTGGCTGCCACTACATGGTGCAGTGGATGGACCGCCAGACGGTGGGCTTCACTCAGATGGGCGGGGAGGGCGCCAACTGGATCGGCGAGGCGCCCTTCTCCAAGCGCGGCCACGTGTTCCAGAATCTGGGCGACGGCACCTACAACCATTCCGGCTATCTGGCGGTGCGGGCCTCCGTGGCCGCCAAGGTGAACGTCACATATAAGATCCTGTTCAACGACGCGGTCGCCATGACCGGCGGCCAGCGCCATGACGGCAATCTCACCGTGCCCATGATCGCCCAGCAGGTGGCGGCCGAAGGCGTGCAGAAAGTGGTGATCGTCACCGACGAGCCGGACAAATATCCCGCCGGCATCAAGTGGCCGGACGGCCTGACGATCCATCACCGGGATGAACTGGACAAGGTGCAGCGCGAGCTGGCCACCGTCCCCGGCGTGACCGCCCTCATCTATGACCAGACCTGCGCCTCCGAGAAGCGCCGCCGCCGCAAGCGCGGGCAGTTCCCCGACCCGGATAAGCGCGTCATCATCAATGAGCGCGTCTGCGAGGGCTGCGGCGATTGCGGCGTGAAGTCCAATTGCGTCTCCGTGCAGCCGCTGGAAACCGAGTGGGGCCGCAAGCGGGAGATCGACCAGTCCTCCTGCAACAAGGACTTTTCCTGCGTGAACGGCTTCTGCCCGTCCTTCGTGACGGTGCATGGCGCCAAGCCCCGCAAGAGCGCGGGCGCGGCGGCGGGCGCAGGCGACTGGCCTGAGCTTCCCGAGCCCACCTTGCCCGCCATCGAGGGCACCTATGGCGTCATCGCCACCGGGGTGGGCGGCACCGGCGTGGTGACCATTGGCGCCATCCTGGGCATGGCGGCGCACCTGGAAGGCAAGGCGTGCGGCATGATCGACATGGCCGGCCTCGCCCAGAAGGGCGGGGCGGTCTACAGCCATATCCGCCTCGCCAATACGCCCGAGGACATCACCGCCATCCGCATTCCCGCGCGCGGGGCCGACTTTATCCTGGGCGGCGATCTGGTGGTGGCCGGCACCAAGAAGGTGCTGGCGTCGGTGAAGCCCGGCAAGACGCTGGTGGTGGTGAACACCCACGAGGTGCTGCCTGGCGATTTCACCCGCAATGCCGACTATTCGCTCCCCAGCGCCCGCATCAAGCGCACCATCGCCGCCACTGCGGGGGAGGAGAACACCCATCTCATCGAGGCGAGCCGCCTCGCCACCGGCCTGTTCGGCAACTCGCTGGCCCAGAACATCTTCATGGTGGGCTATGCCTATCAGTTCGGCGGCCTGCCGGTGTCGGCCGAGGCCATTCTCAAGGCCATCGAGCTGAATGGCGAGGCGGTGGCCATGAACCAGGCCGCCTTCCTGTGGGGCCGGCGTGCGGCGCATGATCCCGCCCGCGTGGAAGCCGCCATCGGCACGTCCGCGCCCACCTCCGATGCGCGCGTGCTCTCAACCTCCCTGGAGGAGATGATCACCCGCCGGGTGGCCGACCTCACGGCCTATCAGAGCGCCCGCTACGCCGCCCGCTTCAAGGCGCTGGTGGACAAGGTACAGGCCGCCGAGGCGGCCCGCGCCCCCGGCCGGTCCGGCCTCACCGAGGCGGTGGTGCGCAATCTCTACAAGCTCATGGCCTATAAGGACGAGTATGAGGTGGCGCGGCTCTTCTCCGATGGCGCGTTCCAGCGCCAGGTGGAAGCGGCCTTCGAGGGGGACCTCTCCTACGAATTCCACCTCGCCCCGCCCCTCTTCGCCAAGCCTGATCCGGTCACCGGCGAGCCGCGCAAGATGCGGTTCGGGCCGCGCATGATGAAGGGCTTTTCCTGGCTCGCGCGCTTCAAGGCGCTGCGCGGCACGCCGCTCGACATCTTCGGGTGGAGCGAGGAGCGCCGGACGGAGCGGGCGCTCATCAAGGATTATGAGAAGCTGGTGGCGGAACTGATCGGGGCGCTGAGCCTCGACAACCACGCCTATGCGGTGGCGCTCGCCTCCATCCCCGCCAAGATCCGCGGCTATGGTCCTGTGAAGGTCCGTCACTTGACGGCCGCCAAGGCGGAGGAGGCCGACCTCCTGGCTCGCTTCCGCGCCCCGCCCGCCGCCCGGCCGGAGGCGCAGGCGGCGGAGTGATGCGCGGGCAGCGCGCGATGTCCGGCCCAAAATAAAACCGCCGGCCCGAAGGCCGGCGGTCTTTTCTGATCAGAAGGCGCGTGCCTCAATCCTGCGGCTGAGGCGCTTCGGACTGGTCGCTGGCGCGACCGGTGCGGCGGCGTTCGGCCATGAACTGGTCGAACTCGGCCTTGTCCTTGGCCATCCGCAGCCGCTCCAGGAAGTCCTTGAACTCCTTCTGCTCCTCCTCAAGGCGCCGCAGCGTCTCGGAGCGGTATTCGTCAAAGGCGCGGTTGCCCGAGGACGGCGGACCACCGAAGCCCCAGGGTCCCGGCCCGCGGCCGCCACCGCACATGCGGTCCATCTTGTCCTGCCAGCGGGCCATGCGATGTCCGCAGCCCACGCGCCCGGAGAAGAGAGTGAAGGCGAGGACCGCCAGGCCCGCCGGCCACCAGAACACGAAGCCGAGGACCGCCAGCGCGATCCACGCCCCGGTGCCGAGGCCATCCAGTTTCGATACGAGTGTCACGGCCAACCCTTTCGGCGTGAATGTTAATAACATTTACATAGATGGCCCCAGGTTGGCTTTCTGTCAAGGGCGCATCGCGCGGACCTTGGCCTCGGAGCGGAGAATTTCAGCGGTGCGGGCCGGCGCCAAGGCCCTGGAGATAGACCAGGACGCCGGCCTCCAGCAGGTCTTCCGGTGACATGGGCAGGCTGCGCCGGGCCTTGTCGCCGCGCCCGAAGAGGTCGGCGATGCCATGGGCCAGCGACCAGATGTGAAGGGCCAGCATCATGGCCGGGGGGCGGGAGGGCAAGGTTGCGACCACCGCCTCTGCGGCGCTGCGCAGGGCGCCGAAGGCGCGATCGCCTTCCGCCCGCACATCCGGCGTGGCGTCGGCTGGCACGTTGGCCTCGAACATGGCGGCATAGTAGGCCGGCTGGGTGCGCGCGAAGGCGAGGTAGGCCCGCCCCAGCCGCTCAAGCGCCGTGCGCGGGTCGGGCCGTCCCCGGTCCCAGGCCGCTTCCAGGGCGTCGGCGAAGGCCGCAAAGCCGCGCCGGGCCACTTCGGCCATCAGGTCGTCGCGATCCCGGAAATGGCGGTAGGGCGCGGCCGGGCTCACCCCGGCGGCACGGGCGGCCTCAGCGAAAGTGAAACCGCCGGGACCCTTTTCGCCGATCAGGTCCAGCGCGGCCCGCACCAGGGCTTCCTTCAGGTTGCCGTGGTGGTAGCCGCGCGTGCCCTCTCGGTCCGATTTTGACCAGCTCATGTTCGGGTCCCGGTTATGTAAGCCGGGTTTACATAAGGACCGGCTGCCCGTCGAGGCTCATCCGAGCTCGAAGGTGGTGATGCCGAAGATCCGGTCCAAGGGCAAGGCGGGCGCCGCGCCGCGATACATGCGGGCGGTCTCGAACACGGGCGAGAGACCGGCCTCTTCCGCCAGCTCACGGGCGGCGGCATGGGGCTCGGGCACGTCGAGGAAGACCGGCTCGCCCGGCGCCGCCGCGCGGGCATGGCTGCAAGCCGCCTCATAGAGCGCGCGGGCGGTTGCGGCGTTGGGGGCAAAGAGCGGTCCGATCTTGTGCCCGGTGCCGCAGCGGCGGACCACGCAATAGCCCTCAATGCCTCCGTCCTCCTGCGCGGCGAAGGCGCGTCCCTCCGTCGGCAGCAGCCAGCGGGAGAGGAAGCCCGGCCGGTCGAACAGGAAATGGTGGCGGTCGAGGGCCATCAATGCGGGCACATGGCGCGCCTCCACGGGCACGATGCCGTCGGGCGCAGCGTCACTGGCCAGCGGCAGGCCGCCATAGCGGATGTTGCGGTGGGCGAGGACAAAGCCCGAGCGGGCATAATTGTCCACCTGGGCGAGAACCCCGTCGAGCCCAACCGCCCGAGACCCGAGCCGCTCCAGGGCGGCATCCCACACCGCAAGGCCAAAGCCCTGCCCGCGCAGGTCCGGCCGGCAGATATAGAAGCCGATGAAGCCGAAGGCGGGGCCATAGGTTACCGCCGAGATGAGGCTGGCCAGGTCTTCTCCGGCGAACAGCCCAAGGAATCCGTCGGGATCCTGCGCCAGGAAGGCAGCAGCATCCCCGACGCCAGGGTTCCACCCTTCCCGTGCGGCCCAGGCGATGGCGGTCTCCACCTCGTCGGGGGTCAAGGTTCGGATGTGATGCGTCATGGTCATGCCGGCAGAAGGAGGGAATGGGGAGGGAGCGCCGTCAGCCGGGCTCGGTGCCGTCGGAGACGACCACCCGGTTCCGACCGCGCGCCTTGGCGAGGTAAAGCGCCCGGTCGGCCCGTTCGATGACCGCCTCCAGATTGGCGTCCTCCCGGGTCAGGCCGGCGACGCCGAAGCTGGCGCGCACGTCCAGGGACGCAGCGGGCGTCTCCACCGGGGCGGATGCGATGGCGCGCGCCAGGCGGTGGGCCACGCGCTCGGCCACGTCCAGATCCGCGCCCGAGATCAGGATGGCGAACTCCTCGCCCCCGAGGCGGGCGAACACGTCATGGGGGCGCAATTCCGCCCGGCAGCGGGCGGCCACTTCGCGCAGCACAGCGTCCCCGGCCGGATGGCCGTAGCGGTCATTGATCCACTTGAAGCGGTCCATGTCGAAGATCAGCACCGACAGCGGCGTCCCGGCCAGCAAGGCATGGTGGAAGGCTGCTTCGCTGCGCTCCATGAACATGCGGCGGTTGCCGAGGCCGGTGAGGGCGTCCGTGCCCGCGAGGCGCCGCAGCTCCTCCTCCATGCGGCGGCGGGCTGTGATGTCCCAATAGGCCATCACATAAAGCTCGCCGATGAAGCCGAACCGGAACTGGATGGTGCGGGTGGCCCCGTCGCGGCAGCGCACGTCCCAGTCGGACTGGGCAAACTGGTTGGACTGAAGGCGCATCAGCGACAGGCGGTGCCGCCATTCCGCCATTGCCCGCTGGCGCGCATCCTCCTCTGGGAATGCCTGCGTCCACCAGTCCTCCAGGTGCAGGCGGCCGCCGGCCGCCGGTGGCGCGAACATGTCGTCGGACACGGCGTTGGAAAACACCTGGTTGAAGTCCAGGTCGAAGATCTTCAGGCCGAGGGGCAGCCCCGCGAGCACGTCCTGGGACAATTGCGTCCAGCCGCGCGCTTCCCCTTCCAGAAAGCTTGCGCCCGGCTCAAGGGTCAGGAGATAGCCGTCGGCGGGCGCGGGCAAGCGCGCATGGCGCACCGCCAGCACACCTGTCGCCGCCGGGCGCTCCAGCGGAAGCAGGAGGCGATCGCCCGGTGCCCGGGTCTGGACATGGGCGGACAGGCGCACCGCCGCCCAATCGCCCACGAGCCCCGCAAGGCGGGGAAGGGCGACGGGCTGATCGGGGATATGGAGCAGCGCACGCGCGGCCTTGTTCGCCGCAAGGACGTGCCGCCCGTCCGCACCTATGGCGAGGAGGGGATGGTGGACCAGATTGAGCCAGGACAGGCCCTCTTGGGCGCTGGGCGGCAGTCGCTCTCCGGCCGCGGGCGCCTCAGGCGTGATGGCCAATCGAACCCCACTCCCTAAGTGCCCACCTGCTCGAGAAAGCCGGCAAGGTCCTCCGTGACGAAATCCACATAGGCATCCTCCCTGCCTTCGAACTCCCAGGCTTCCCGCGCCGCCACCTGTTCACCCGGCGGCACCACCAGGATGGTGACCATGCCGAGCCGGTGGGGAACCTCCAGGTTGCGTGCCAAGTCCTCGAACATGGCGGCGCGTCCGGGGTCCACCCCGTAGGCATCAAGAAACCTCCCATAAGCCTCAGGCGTGGGTTTGGGATGGAATTCCGCCGCAACTATGTCATGCACCGCGGCAAAGTGCTGGTCCATCCCAAGCTGGGTCAGGACATTGCGCGCGTGGCGCTCCGATCCATTGGTGTAGACAAGCTTCTTGCCGGGCAGGGATTCGATGGCGGCGGCCAGCCGAGGGGAGGGCTCGAGGCGGGAGAGATCCACGTCATGCACATGGTCGAGAAAGGCGTCGGGCTCGATGCCATGCTCGATCATGAGCCCCCGAAGGGACGTGCCATAGCGCCGGTAATAGTCTTTCTGAAGCTTGAAGGCATCGTCGAGGCTGAGCCCCAGAAGCCCGGAAATATAGTCCCGCATCCGCGCATCGATCTGGCCCCACAGATCGTGGCTGGCCGGATAGAGGGTGTTGTCGAGATCGAACACCCAGGTGTCGACATCACGAAAGGCAGGAGAGGGAATCTGGGTCATGAGCACATCCGCAGGAGAGGCGCGCGGATGTAGCATCGAAGCGCCGTTTCGTCATGTCGGGACGAACGGGGGAAGATGGCAGACCGAAAAGGCGGGGGGTGGGGGCGCGGGCTACCCGCCGGCAGGGGACTTCGCGCCGCCCCATTGGGTCAAAGAAAAAGCGCGCCGCAGGGGGCTGCGGCGCGCTCGGGAGGAATGCCGCGGGTTGCCCGCGCGCCCTGTCAGCGGGTGATGAGCGTTCCCGCCCCGCCGTCGGTCAGGAGTTCCAGCAGCACCGCATGGGGCACCTTGCCGTCAAGGATGACCAC
Organism: Aquabacter sediminis; assembly: GCF_028863665.1. GTDB lineage: Bacteria > Pseudomonadota > Alphaproteobacteria > Rhizobiales > Xanthobacteraceae > L1I39. The sequence continues at coordinate 31,096 of NZ_JARBFX010000008.1, read as the reverse complement.
GCCTTCCACGCCCTGCTCCAGGGCGTAGATGCAGGTCTCCACCTTCGGGATCATGCCCCCCGAAATGGTGCCGTCGGCGATCAGCCGCTCCGCCTCGGTGATGGTCAGGCGGGGGATGAGCTTCTTGTTCTTGTCGAGCACGCCGGGCACGTCGGTGAGCATAAGCAGGCGCTTGGCCCCCAACGCACCGGCAATGGCGCCGGCGAAGGTGTCGGCGTTCACATTATAGGTGCCGCCATCCGCCGCCGCCGCCACCGGCGCGAGGACGGGGATCAGCTCCCGGCGCAGGATCTGGTCGAGCACGGTGGTATCCACCCGCTCGGGTTCGCCCACGAAGCCGAGGTCGATCTCCTGCTCGATATTGCTGTCGGGGTCGGTCACCACGCGGCTGGCCTTGCGGGCCACCACCATGTTCCCGTCCTTGCCGCACAGGCCGATGGCAGTGCCGCCCGCCGCATTGATGAAGCCGACGATCTGCTTGTTGATGGAGCCGGCCAGCACCATCTCCACGATCTCCACCGTGGCCTTGTCGGTGATGCGCAGGCCGGCCGCGAATTCGGACTTGATGCCGAGCTTGGTCAGCATGGCGCCGATCTGCGGTCCGCCGCCATGCACCACCACCGGATTCACCCCGGACTGCTCCAGCAGCACGATGTCTTCGGCAAAGGTGCGGGCGACGCTCTCATTGCCCATGGCGTGGCCGCCATATTTCACCACGACGATGGAATCATCATAGCGCTGCATGTAGGGGAGGGCCTTGGTGAGCACCTCGGCCAGGAGCTGGCCTTGCGCTTCGCCGGCGGGGTCCTGGCCTGCGGGGTCTTGCTCGCTCATGGTCGGGTGCGTCCTGTTGGTGCGGGGCGGCACGCTTCTAGAGCATGATCGGTGAAAGTTGAATGGCCTTTGCCCGCATGCCTGCCTCACGGCTTTGGTGACGGCGGGGGCAGGGCGACGGCAGCCGCCTCCGATCCACCACATTTGAGCCGCTCTAGGCTGTGCGAACGCCCCATGCGGGACCTGCTCCCAGGTAGACCCATCGCCCATGACCACGCCGAAGCCTGCCCGCCGAGCGCTTGATCTGCGCCCTTCGCGCATCGCCCTCCTGTTTGCCCTGTGCTTCGCGATCGTGGCCATCCCGATCGTCACGCATCCCGTGCCGCCGCTGTCGGACTATGTGAATCACCTCTCGCGCATGCACATCATCGCGCAGGTGACCTCCGACCCGGACCTGGCGCGCTACTATGCGCTGGAATGGTCGGTGCTGCCGAACCTGATGATGGACCTGATCGTCCCCGTCCTCGAGCGGGTGGCGAACGTGTTCGTGGCGGGGGAGATCTACACCCTGCTGTGCTTCGCCCTCATTGCCTTTGGCACGCTGGCCCTGCATCGCGCGCTGTTCGGCCAGTGGTCGGCGATCCCGCTGCTGGCCTTTCCGCTGCTCTACAACTCCGTCTTCCTGATCGGAGTGATGAATTATGTGTTCGGCATTGGCCTTGCCCTTCTGGCGCTGACCAGCTGGATCGGGCTGCGCCAGAGCCTGTGGCGCTATCCGGTGGCTGTGGCGTTCGTGGTGGCGCTGTTCTTCTGCCACCTGGTGTCGGTGGGCATATACGGCATGGGGCTCCTGGCCTTTGAGCTGTGGATCCTGGCGCGCGATCGCCGGGCGCCCCTGGCGACGCGCCTCGTTGCCTTCGTCTGCGCCGGGCTGCCTTTCCTTCCCGTCATCCCCATGCTGCTCAAGAGCCCCACCTGGGGGCTGTCGGGCCAGAATTACTGGGAGCCGCGCGGCAAGCTCGACGGCCTCGAATTCGTGGTCAACGTCTATTACGACCATGTGGCCTTCGCGCTGACGGGCGTGGTGGTCCTGGCCGCCGCCTGGGCCAGCCGGCATCGGCTGCTGCGTATCCATCCCGTGCTCTGGCCGCTGCTGGTGGTATCGGGCGCGGTGTACCTGGCCATGCCGCGCACGGTCTTCGCCACCTACATGGCGGACCAGCGCCTGCCCATCGCGGTGGCCTTCATGGTCATTGCCTGCATCCAGGTGGATCTGCGCCACCGCCTGGCGCGGCGGGGCTTTGCGGTGGTCCTCGTGATCCTGCTGTCCATCCGCGTCGCCGAGGTGCAGGTGGTCTGGGACCGCCTCACCCGCTGGACCGGCGCCTTCGACGCCTCGGTACAGAAGATCGACCGGGGCGCGCGGGTGCTGGTGGTCTATGCCGATCCCCGCGGCGGCAGCGACGTGACCGATCTCGGCCTCGTCCATGCGGCCTGCCTGGCCATCATCGAGAAGTCGGCGCTCATTCCCACCGTCTTCAACGTGGCCGGCAAGCAGATCCTGCGGGTGCGGCCGCCCTATCGCGACTTTGTCGACACCGAGGACGGTAATCCCCCGACCCTCGAGCAGATGCTGCTGACCGCCGACGAGCCCAGCCCCGATGGCCCCCGTTACTGGGACCTGTGGCCGAAGCACTTCGATTATGTCTACCTGCTGTTCACCGAGCCCGGTGACATCAATCCCGATCCCGACCGGCTGGAGCCCGTCTTCGAGGGCGCGCGGTTCCAGCTCTACAAGGTGCTCAAGCCGTCGCGGCCGTCATGAGCGGGTGTCACCGTCTCGTCATCGAGGCGTGACAAGGGAGCCGCCTGCAGGCAAAAGCGCGTCTTCGGCGATTCCTGAAAGACCCGAGAAGGCCGTGATGGAAACCATCTATACCAATGCCATCCTGGTCCTGGACGACCGCCTCGCGCCCGGCACGCTGGTGGTGCGCGACGGTGCCATCGCCGAGGTGAGCGAGGGCACGAGCGCCCTGTCCGCCGCGCAGGACTGCGAGGGTGATCTGCTGTCGCCCGGTCTCATCGACCTGCATACCGACGCCCTGGAAGGCCATTTCGTGCCCCGGCCCAAGGTGGTCTGGCCCGATGCGCGCGCCGCCGCGCTCGCCCATGACGGGCAGGTGGTGGCTTCCGGCGTGACCACTGTCTACGACGCCATTTCGGCGGGAGGATTCGACCAAGCCAAGTCCGTGCGGCGCGAATTGTTCACGCTGATGCTGGATGCGGTGGAAGCGAACCAGTCCCTCTTCCGGGCCGATCACCAGATCCATCTGCGCTGCGAACTGACCGATCCCGGCGTGGTGGACCTGGTGGAGCCGCAGCTCTCGCGCCCCGTGGTCACCCTCGCCTCGCTCATGGACCACACGCCCGGCGCCCGGCAATGGCGCAACCTGGAGCACCTGCGGACCTTCCTGCTCGGCATCGGCAAGACCGCCGAGGATGTGGAGGTGGAGCTGGCCGAGCGCACCGAGCGCGGCCGCGCGGCCGTGCTGGACAACCACAAGCGGATGGTGGCGCTGCTCGCCGGCACCGGCATCGTCCTGGCGAGCCATGACGACACCCTGCCGGAGCATGTGCGGGACGCTAAGGCCTCCGGCTGCACCATTTCGGAATTCCCGACCACGCTGGAAGCGGCCCGCACCGCCCATGCGGAAGGGCTCACCACCATTGGCGGGGCGCCCAACGTGGTGCGGGGCGGTTCCCATTCCGGCGGCGTGGCCATGAAGGATCTCATGGCCGAAGGGCTCCTGGACGCGCTCGCCTCCGATTACGTGCCCGCAAGCCTCCTCCAGGCCGCGACCAGGCTCGGTCAGTCTGAGGCGATCGGCCTGCCCCGTGCGCTGGCCCTGGTGACCAGCGCGCCGGCCCGGATGGCGGGGCTGGCCGATCGCGGCCGCCTCGCGCCGGGGCTGCGGGCCGATCTCCTGCGGTTCCGCATGGTGGAAGACACGCCGGTGGTGCGCGAGGTTCATGTCCGGGGCCAGCGCGTGTTCTGAGCGCTGCCCTCGCCCGGGGTGACCGCGCGGGATATAGCAGTGGGGCATGATGAGCCCCCGCCGGGCCGGTCCGCCGGGGTGGGGAGCCGAACCGAAATGGAGAGGAAATGGCCCCGCGCTACGCCGTCTATCTCGCCCCCCCGCCCGACAGCGCCCTCTGGCAATTCGGTTCGCGCGTGGTCGGCTATGACGCCATTACGGGCGAAGACCTGCCGCCTTTGGATCTGGCCGGTTTCGATGCCCAATCCTGGCGGGACCTGACGGCCGAGCCGCGCCTCTATGGCTTCCACGGCACGCTGAAGCCCCCGTTCCGCCTCGCCGAGGGCGTGTCGGAGGCGGACGCCATCGGGGCCTTCACCGACCTCGTGGCCCAGCACCACGCCTTCGAGCTTCCCCCGCTTGACGTGAAGGGGATCGGCACTTTCATCGCCTTGCTGCCGTCGGCGCCGACGCCGGTTCTCAATGACCTGGCGGGCGAGCTGGTGGCCCGGCTCGATCATCTGCGCGCACCGCTGACGGCGGCCGAGAGGGCCAAGCGCAATCCCGATCGACTTTCCGAGCGGCAGATGCTGCTGCTGGAGCAGTATGGCTATCCCTATGTGATGGAGGAGTTCCGCTTCCACATGACCCTGTCGGGGCCGCTGGAGGTGGATGCTGCCGTCCATGTGCAGAACACCCTGGCCGATGCCTTCGCCGCCTCCGGCGCCCATCTGCCCTTGCCGGTGGAGGATCTCGCCTTGTTCCGGCAGGAGGCGCCGGGCGCGCGCTTCCGCCAGATCGCCCGCGCGCCGCTCCGTCCTCTCTGAAGGCCGTTCCCATGAAGAAGCTCGGCGTTGCTCCCACCCTCGATCCAACGGCCCAGGTGAAGCTGTGCCAGCTCGGGCGCTATACGGAAGTCGGCGCCCGCACCAAGCTGCTGGAAGTGGAGATGGGGGACTATTCCTACATCGCCGGGGATGCCGAGGCCGCCTACAGCCAGATCGGCAAGTTCTGCTCCATCGCGGCCATGACCCGGATCAATCCCGGCAACCACCCCATGTGGCGGGCGAGCCAGTCCCATTTCACCTATCGCGCGGCCGCCTATTTCGACGATGCGGAGGATGAGCCCGGCTTTTTCCAGTGGCGGCGCGAGCAGCCGGTGCGCATGGGGCATGATGTCTGGGTGGGACACGGGGCGGTCATCCTGCCCGGCCGCACCATCGGAACCGGCGCCATCGTGGCGGCGGGAGCCGTGGTCACCCGCGACGTGCCGCCTTATGCCATTGTGGGCGGGGTGCCGGCGCAGGTGATCAAGTGGCGCTTTCCCGAGGATGTGGCGGAGCGCCTGGTGGCCCTGTCCTGGTGGGACTGGGAGCATGAGCGCCTGCGCGCCGCGCTCGAGGATTTCCGCCAGCTCACCGTGCTCGACTTCCTCGACAAGCACGGCGGCTGACATCGGCGGCGCGAGCTTGGCTTTAGCCTGCGAAGCCGTGGGTGAGCATCGCCCGGAGCGGTGCGATCTGCCCCTCCTCGAAGGCGCCCACCAAATTGGGGAAGCGCATGTGCAGGATGTGGTGATACATCACCGTATAGCGCTCGCCTTCGTTGTTCAGATCGAGATAGGTCGCCCCATCCACCGCCAGCAAAAGGGGGAAGGTGGCCCGCAACTGGTCGAAAAAGTCGGGCACGGATGTGCGCTGGAACGCATTCAGGCACCAGTGGTTCAGCTCCGCCGTCACCACGGGCCGATGGTGCGCCAGGGTTTTGGCACCGCCGCGCAGAACGTGCCCCTCGAAGCCTTCCACGTCGATCTTGATGAGGTCGATCCTGTCGATTCCCAAAGCCGGGGCCGCCTCGTCGAGGGTCCGGATGCGGATGGTCTCGGTGGTATGGTCCGCCCCGGCCTGGGTCCGGTCCGACACGAAGCCGCCGGAGCGGTTGTTGGGCGAGAAGGTCAGGCTGGTCTCGCCCGCCTGCGATCCCAGGCCGAAATTGTGGACCTGCACATTGCCAAGCCGAGCCTGCGCCACATTGCGGGTGAGATAGGCGCAGGTGGTGGGGGACGGCTCGAAGGCATGCACGGTGGCCGCCGTTTCCCCGAACAGAAGCGCAGTGCAGCCGATATTGGCGCCGATATCCAGGACCGTGTCGCCCGGGCGCAGAAGGCTGCTGAGCAGCCGCACCGTGTCGGGCTCGAACCCGTTGGCCACATAGGCGAGGTAATCGTCGTCGGAGACGATCAGATAGTCCTTGGCGCCAATCCGGACCGTGGCTTGCCGTTCCTCACGCATGTCTTCTGCCTCGTTCCGTCTGCGGCGCCGGCTGGCCCCGTGGGCCAGGGGATGCGGTTGGCATAGCCCCCACGGGCTGGACCGCGCAAGGTCAAGGGGGCGCGGTTGCCCGCATGACCTGCGGGCCCGCCGTGTCAGGCGGGTTCTCCCGGCGTCGATCCGGTCTTCAGCTCAACCGTGCCGAGCGCATCGGCGAGGCGCATGCGGGCGGAGCCGGGGCGGGCCGGCTTCTGCTGGCTCTCATGAGGCACCCAGGCGGAGAGCCAGACGATCTCGAAGGTGGCGCGTACCCGCCCGTCGGGGTCGCAGAAGCGATCCGCATAGATTTCCGCCGCCCGCAGCAGCACCGCCCGTGGCAGCGGCACCCGGCGCCGCTCCAGCAGTGCATTGGTGGCGCCCATGCGGCGCAGGTCGGCGAACAATGCGAAGGGGCTGGAATAGCGCACGGTGAGGCGGTCGGTGTCGCTCACCGGAAGGGCAAGGCCGGCGCGCTGCAGCAGCCCGCCCAGGTCCCGCACATCTGCGAAAGGGGCGACGCGGGGGGAGAGGCCCCCGGTGACCTCGGTCTCGGCGGCGGCGAAGGCTTCCCGCAATTCGGTCAGGCTCGCCCCGCCCACGATGGCGGCGAGAAACAGCCCGTCGGGCTTCAGGGCGCGGCGCACCTGGGCAAAGGTGCCCGGCAGGTCGTTCACATGCTGGAGGGAAAGCCCGGACACGATCAGGTCCAGTGCACCATCGGCGAAGGGCAGCGCCTCCTCGTCGGCCACCACCCCCGGACAGGCGGCGCCAAGGCCGAGCGACAGGGGCGCGGCGCGGAAGACCTGTTCCACATTGCCCGCTCCGGCCAGCGCGCGCGCCACCGCATCGGTGGGCGTGCCGAGGTCCACCGCGCGGGCGAAGGTGCGGCGCACCGCCATCACCCGGTCGGCCAGGTCCTCGGCGACCCGCTCCAGCAGGAAATCGGCAGGCCCCATGCCCGCGGCACGCGCCAGCCGCCGGCGCAGAAGGGGACGATCGAACAGGAGATGGCTCATGCCGGCCATATAGGCGCGGGAAGCGCGGGAGGAAAGGCGCAGGGCCGGCGGGCGGGCGTTGGAAATCACGCCCGCCCGCCGGCCCGAAGCGCCAATCTCATTCCGGCTCGATGCCGGCGGCCTTGGTGATCTCAGCCCACTTCTTGGTTTCGGACGCAACGAAGGCGGCCAGTTCCGCCGGGGTGGAGGAAGACGGCTCGATGCCGGCGCCCACCAGCGTGTCCTGGACGCTCTTTTCGCTCATGGCCTTGATGAAGGCCTTGTCGAGGGTGTCGATGATGTCCTTCGGCGTCTTGGCCGGGGCGAAGGCGGCGAACCAGGCGGTCAGCTCATACTCCTTCAGGCCGGCCTCCCGCATGGTGGGCAGGTCGGGCGCCAACGCCGAGCGCTCGGCGCTCGAGACCGCCAGCGCCTTCAGCTTGCCGGCGCGGGCGGACGGCATGGTGGTGGAGATGTCGGCGAACATCACCTGCACCTGGCCGCCAAGCAGATCCGTCACCGCCTGGGGATTGGACTTGTAGGGCACATAGAGAATGTCGACCCCGGCCTGGCTTTTCAGCATCTCCACCGCAAGGCGGGAGGACGCGGAGCCGGCGCCGAAGGAGAGCTTGCCCGGATTGGCCTTGGCATAGGCGATGAACTCCTGCGCCGTGGTCACCGGCACGGAGGGGTTCACCACCAAAGCGAGCGTGATGGAGCCGAGCTTCGAGATGGGCTCGAAATCCTTCACATGGTCATAGCTCAGCTTCTTGTAGAGCGCCTGGTTGGAGGCATGGGTGGAGTTGGAGGTGATGAGGATGGTGTAGCCGTCCGGCGCGGCGCGGGCCACCTGCGAGGCGGCGATCTGGCCGTTGGCGCCGGGTACGTTCTCCACCACCACCGACCCGCCGAGAGTGGCCGAGACATTCTGGGCGAGCACGCGGGCCAGCGTATCGGTGGCGCTGCCGGCGGAGAAGGGCACCACGAATTTGATGGGACGGGAGGGATAGGTATCGGCGCAGGCCGGTGCCGCGCCGAAGGCCAGGGCCAAGCCCGCCGCGAAGGTGGCGGCGAGTGCCGTGCGGCGGGTGAGGGGGCGGGCGCCAGGCGGCGCGGAAAGCGTCTTGTCCATGGGGTTCCTCCGGTTTTTCAGATGGTTGCGAGCGTATTTGCGGCCAGGAGGCACAGCGCCTCCTGCACCTTTGGCGTCGGCGCCAGCTCCAGTTCGAGCAGGCAGAAGGACAGGGACTTGCCGTGACCGTCGAGGCCGAGAGAGGCGTTCACCCCGCCCTCCAGCACGTCGTCCAGCACGAAATTGAAGGCGCCAAGGCTCGGCAGGTCGTAGCGCACCACGCGGGTGGGATGCCGACTGGCGAAATGGGCGGCGACCGCCTCGGCCGTCACCTGCTCGGCCAAGGCGGGGAAGGCCTCGGGCACGCGGCAGACCAGCGCGATGTTCGCCCGGTTGCCCTTGTCGCCGGCGCGGGCGAAGGCGAGGCGGTGCAGAAGAAGGGGCGCCGGGTGGTGCAAGGTCATGCCGCTTCCTCCAGGAGGGTGGCGCGGGGCTGCGTGAAGGCGCGCTCCACCAGGCAAGAGGCGCTGGACAGGCGCGCCGTGAGATGGCGCCGCACGCCCCCGCCGCCGGCCGGGCCGACGCAATAGAGCGCCTCTACCTCGTCCAGCAGCAGGTTCAGCGCATTCAGGTCGCTGGATTGGGCGGCAAAGCGCAGGCGCACGTCCGGCGTTCGCGCCTCCGGCAGGCGCGCGGCGAGCACATCGCCGGCGGTGTCGTTGAAGAGACTGGCAATGCCGATGGCATCGACCCGCACGGTCAGGCTCGGCGCCTGCTCGCCCATGCGGGTGCGGATGATCTCAGCGGCCAGCGCGGCGCGGGCGGCGGCATTGGGGCCGGCATAGGAGATTTCGGCTTCCGCCAGGTGCCCCGCCTCGAAGCAGACCGTGGTTTTCAGCGTGTCCGGCCGCGCATGGCCGCGCGCCCCGCTCACCCGCACGCGGTCCGGGCCGATCTCGTCCACGCGGGCGGCGGTGATGTCGAGCACCACGTCGGGGGTGAGATAGGCGGCGGGATCATGGATTTCGTAAAGCATCTGCTCGATCACGGTGAAGCGATCGATGCGCCCGCCCGTCCCCGGCGGCTTGGAGAGCGTGAGCGTGCCGTCGCGCGCGATCTCGGCGATGGGAAATCCCACATGGGCCAGATCCGGCACGTCCTTGATCCCCGGATCGGCGAAATAGCCGCCCGAGACCTGGGATCCGCATTCCAGGAGATGGCCGGCCAGCGTCCCGGCGGCGAGGCGGTCCCAGTCCGTCTCCTCCCAGCGGAACACATGGCGCAGCGGGCCGAGCGCCAAGGCGGGGTCGGCGATGCGGCCGGTCACCACGATGTCGGCGCCGAGATCCAGCGCCTCCATGATGGCGGTGGCGCCGATATAGGCGTCTGCCGAGACGATGGCGTCCTGCCCCTCCAGCAGGCGACCGCCCACCTCGCGGGCGGCCAGATCGCCGACGCTCAGGCGATCCTCCAGGCTTGCGCCTTCCACCACCGCAATACGGGGGGAAAAGCCGGCGGCCTTGGCCAGGGCCGCGATACGGGCCGCCGCGGCCCGGGGATTGGCGGCGCCGAAATTGCCGATGATGCGGATGCCGGAGGACAGGCACGGGGCCAGGATGGGGGCGACGAAGCGCTCCAGCGCCGGGCTGTAGCCGCGCGTGGGATCATTGCGGCGCGCCAGCTGGCAGGCGGCGAGCGTGCGTTCCGCCAGGGTCTCGAAGATGAGGAAGCGCGGCCCCGCATGGCGGCTCAGTTCCGCCACCACCGGGATTGCGGCGTCCACCCGGTCGCCCGCAAAGCCGGCACCGGAGCCGATGCGCACCACGTCCGTCATCCCATCCTCCCGTGCCGGCCCGTCTGCGCGGGCACTACGGCTGCACCGGTCGTTCCCCCGCCGGTCCGGAAAATCCTAGACAGCCCCCATTCATCACGTCAAATAATGCAACTGTATAATTTCATAGGGTGATACGATGAATGTCACCGTGCGCCAGCTGGAAGTCTTCGCCTGCGCCGCGCGCGCCTTGAGCTTCACGGAAGCCGCGCAGGTGCTGGGCATTTCCCAGCCGGCCTTGAGCGAAAGCATCCGCCGCATGGAGGCGGAGCTGGGTTTGCGCCTGTTCGACCGCACCACCCGCCGCCTCAGCCTCACCAAGGATGGGGAAGCACTGGCGGGCCTCGCCGAGGAGGTGGTGCGCGACGTGCGCGCCGGCCTCCAGGACATTGCCGAGCGGGGTCAGCGGCGCCCGCGCGTGTGCATTGCGCTTTTGCCTTCCATTGCCGCCGCCATTCTCCCGGCCGCGACGGACGCCTTGCGCCGCGCCTTTCCGGAGGCGGAGCTGGCGGTGTGCGACGTGCTCCATGAGCGCGCCGTTGGCCTGGTGGAGGACGGGGTGGCGGATCTCGCCGTCACCATGCGGCCGGCGGGGGAGCTTCTGGCCTATGAACCGCTGGGGGCGGACGATGTCTATGCCCTCATGCGACGTAACCATCCCTTGGCGGGGCGTGGCGCGCTGCCCTGGGGGACGCTGGCGGGCCATCCCTTCGTGGCGCTTGCCCGCTCCACCTCGGTGCGGCGGCTGGTGGATGGCGGCCTTGCGGCGGCCGACGTGGCGCTGGCGCCCCGGTTCGAGGTGGAGCAGATCCCCTCCGCTGTCGCCCTGGTGGCGGCGGGTCTCGGCGTGACCGCCTTGCCGGCGCTCACCTTTGCCATGTTCCCGCGCCAGGGGCTCGTCATGCGGCGGCTGGAAAAGCCGGTGGTCCGGCGGGCGCTGGGGCTGATTACCCCGACCCGGCGCACCCTCTCCCCGGCGGCGGCGGCGCTGGCGGAAGGGCTGCGCGTGGCCTTCCGGGCCAAGGTCGGGGTTTCGCCGGATTAGGGATGGGGGACACTTAGCGTTGCCGCGCGCAGGGTTCGGCATGCAGGGCCATTGATCGCGGGCGGCGACGGGGCTACCACTGCCTGAAATAATGAATCCCAGACGCCCTCAGGGTTCGGGACGCCGCGAGGGAGATGGGCCATGTCCACGCCAGCCGCTGAGTCCACGCCAGCCGCCGAATTTCAGACCCTGACCGACGCGCAGATCCTGCGCACGCTCTATGACGCCGCGCTCGCCGCCGCCTTGCCGCAGGGCAAGTTCGAGGGCCTGCTGCCGGAGCCGCCGGGGCCCGGCGGGCGCACCATCGTCATCGGCGCCGGCAAGGCCTCGGCCCTGATGGCGCAGGCCTTCGAGGAGGCTTGGGCCCATCCCTGCGAAGGTCTCATTGTTACCCGCTATGGCCATGCCTGCCCCACCCGCTCCATCGAGGTGGTGGAGGCGGCCCATCCGGTGCCGGACGAGGCGGGCCTTGCCGCGGCGCGGCGCATCCTGGACCTCGCCCGCTCGGCGGGGCCGCAGGACCTGGTGATCTGCCTCATGTCGGGGGGCGCTTCTTCCCTGCTGACCTTGCCGGCGGAGGGCCTGACGCTCGCCGACAAGCAGGCGCTGAACAAGGCGCTTTTGAAGTCGGGTGCGCCCATCGGCGTGATGAACAAGGTGCGCAAGGCGGTCTCGGCCATCAAGGGCGGGCGGCTCGCCGCCGCCATCGCTCCGGCGCGGGCGGTGACCTATCTCATCTCCGACGTGCCGGGGGATGACCCTGCGGCGATCGGCTCGGGTCCCACCATTCCCGAGGCGTCCGACCCCGAGGAGGTGCTCAGCCTCATGCGCACCTGGCGCGTGGAGACAACGCCCGCTTTGGAGGCCGTGATCCGCTCCAACACCGTGTCCGGGGAAACGCCGCCCGACCAGGCGGTGCACATGATCGCCACGCCGCTCATGGCGCTGCGGGCGGCGGAGAAGCGGGCGGCGGAACTGGGCCTTTCCAGCCTTATCCTCGGCGATGCCATCGAGGGCGAGGCGCGGGAGGCCGCGCATGTCTTTGCCGGGATCGCCCGCTGCGCCAGCCTGCACGGCGTGCCGCTCAAGACACCCGGCGTGCTGCTCTCCGGCGGGGAGACCACGGTGACCGTGCGCGGCCACGGGCGAGGCGGGCGCAATGTGGAATTCCTGCTGGCCCTGGCGCTGTCGCTGAAGGGCGCGGGGGGTATTTCGGCCATCGCCTGCGATACCGACGGCATCGATGGCACTGAGGATTCAGCGGGCGCCTGGTTTGACGCGGCCATCCTGTCCGAGGCGGAGGCAGCCGGGCTGAGCGCGGCGCAGATGCTCCTCAATAATGACGGCTACAGCTTCTTCGCCGCTTTGGACCGTCTGGTGACCACCGGGCCCACTTTGACCAACGTGAACGACTTCCGCGCCATCCTCGTGCGCTAGCAGGTCGCAGGCATGATGCTGCGGCGCAGCAGGCATGCGACAGGGGCATGACGGTGAGAATGCCTTTGTTGGCAAGCGATTATGTCGCAGCCTGCGCAGATGCGTCCACAATGGATCGGATTTGAAAGGTCAGTCGCCTTGACCTTTTGTGCAGTGCACCTCATTTCCGCCGTCCCGGACCCGCACCATCGGGTCCGTGCCGCCGACCATCCCTGGATGGCTCGGCCAAGAAGGCGGAATGGGCAGGTTCGGCGCCGGTCCCCACCCCTCAAGACCACGCAAGGGAGGAGAGTTCGTCACGTCGCCGAACGGAGTTGAGCCATGAGCGAAGCCGTGGCACCGGGTATCATTCGCAAACTCTGGCCCGGAGAGCAGCATATGCTGCGCGATCATCTCCTGCGGCTCGACCCTGAAAGCCGCCGCAGCCGGTTCTGTTCGGCGGTCTCGGACGAGTTCATCGATCATTATGCGGCCCGGGTGTTCCGGTCCGGGTCCCTCATCCACGGCGCCTATGTGGATGGCGTGCTGCGCGCCGCCGCCGAGCTTTATCCGGACTCGGAAATCATGGCCGAAGGCGCGGAAGTGGCCTTCAGCGTGGAAAGTGCCTTCCAGAATCTGGGCCTTGGCACGATGCTCCTGGAACGGTCGATCCTGGCTGCCCGCAATCGCGGCATCCGCCGCCTTCATCTGAGCTGCCTGGCCCATAACCGCCGCATGCAGCAGATCGTGCGCAAGTTCGACGCGGAATTGTCCTTCGAGCACGACGAGGTGCAGGCCGAACTGACTGCGCCCTATCCGACGGCAGTCTCGCTGGCCCAGGAAGCCACCGCCGACGTGCGCGGCATGGCGGGGGCCATGTTCCAGGCGCAGCGCCGGGCCACGGGCGTCATGCTGGACCTGTTCCTGCCGACGCCCAAGGCGGCCTGAGGAAGCAAGGACGGCCCGAGCCAAATGGGCCTTTGAACGGCAGACGGCCCCGATGGAACGGGGCCGTCTCCTAATCCTCCAGGCGGAGGGCGGCGTCCTTGGTGGACGTCCTTGATCGAAAGATCAGCTGGCGGCTGAGGGGCGGTCCTCGGTGCCGTCCCATTCCGGGCGCGGCATCACGGAATTGGCCTGCCGGTTGGGGGATGCCGGCACGAAGGTGGCCGCCGCCGCCTTGGCCTTGGCGGCGATGGTGGGATCGAGCCGGGCGCCGGCCTCGTCGCGCTTGCGGGCGCTGTCCGTATCGCCCTGGCCGGCCGCCACGGTAAACCACTTATAGGCTTCGGGAAGGTCGGTCTGGCCGGCAAAGCCGCGGGCATAGATGACGCCCAGATTGTGCTGGCTGTCCCGGTAGCCCAGCTCGGCCGCCTTGCGGAACCAGGTCACCGCCTCGCTCCAGTCGGCCTTGCCCTCGGTCCCGCCGGAGGCGAGCACGCCCAAGGCATGCATGGCGGCCACATTGCCCTTTACCGCTGCCCATTCATAAAGCCGCTTGGCCTCCTGGAGGTTGCGCAGGCTGTTCTCCTGGATCAGGGCCAGACGATAGGCTGCGGGCACCGAGCCCTTCGCGGTGGCGAAGGTGAGCCAGCGCACCGCCGATTGCTGGTTGGCGGCGACACCCTTTCCTTCCGCGTAGCGCAAGCCCACCTCATAAGCCGCATCCGCATCGCCCGCTTCCGCCGCCGTGCGCAGCGGGGCCGGGCCGACGGCGGCGGGCAGGCGGGACAGATCGGGCGCGGCCACCGGCGGGGCGGCGTCCGCAGGATTGGCCGCCACCTGGCCCCGCGCCGCCAGGCCGGCCTGGAGCGGGTTGGCGCCCAGAATCTGGAGCACTGCCACTCCGCCCACCGCAAGCACCGCCACCACCATGGCGGCGCGCCCGAACAGCGCGAAGCGGCTGAGCCGCCGCTTGCGCGGCTTCTCGCGGGCCTCGATCACCTCCGCCCGCTCGGCCGCCGCCACCCAGTCGATGGACGGCGCGTCATGGGTTTCGGCCATGGGGTCGCCGAGCGCCACCTCGAACACGCGGCGGTCCAGATTGAAGCTGGAGGCCCGCTCGAGGCGGCCGGCCTGGGGCGAGCGGATGTCGGGAGGCATGACTTCCGGCGCCATCTTCTCGGCCGACACCTGGATGGGCCAGGACCGGGTCGCCTCCCCGCCCGGCCCAGCGGTGGGGGTAGGGGTGGGGGCGGCGTCCTGCGCCGGCGCGCCCACGCCGGCGGACGCGTCGGGACGCACCACCTGCACGTCCACCAATTCCTTCAGGCCCAGTTCCAGTTCCCGTACCAGAAGGTCTTCGGTGCGGCTCTCGAACTCGATCTGCCGGGCCTCTAGCGCCGCAAGGCTCCGCTTCAGGCCGATCAGGGCCGGCGCATCGTCGCGGGCGGACAGGCGCAGGGCCACCGCCTGCACGGCCTCGGTGGAAATCTGCGCCGAGGCATGGCGCAGATGGGCCATCTCATCGCCCAGCCGCTCCAGGGCATCCTCGATATGGTCGAGCCGCGAGAGGCGCTGATGGGTGTCCACCACCCGTTCCGTGAGCGTGACCATGTGGCGCTCGATCACGTCCACCAGCGGCGAGAGCGCCTCGGTGTCCATGAGCGTCCCCGAATCGATCCGCTCCACCAGCAGGCCGACTTGCGCGCCGAGCTGGCCCAGGCCGCCTTCAGCCGAAAGGGCGGCGAGATGCTCGGCGAGGGCGTGAAGACGGTCGTGCAAGGCAGCGGCATCGCCGCCGGGCTGATGCCGGGCCGCCTCTTCGCGAGCGGCCGCACGGGCGGCTTCCACGGCCGCCGCCTGTACCGCCTCGGCGGACAGGGACTGTGTGCCTGCCCGGGCCACCGCATCGGAGACGGCGAGCTTCAGTTCGCCAGTCTGGCGTTCCAGACGGGCAAGGGCCACAGGGTCCAGGGCCTTGGCGTTGATGAGGTCGATCTTGCGGCCCAGCGCGTCGATGGCGCCGGCCAGCGCTTCGGAGCGATCGGAGGCCCGCAGCATGGCGAGATCGGCGCGCACGGCGTCCAGCTCCGTGGCCAGCCGCTCGGCCAGGATCCAGGGATTGACCTCGCCCTTCGGGCGGGCCTGGGGGGGCTGCCGGACCGCCGCGGGAGCGGGTGCGGGAACTGGAGCGGGCGCCGGGGCGGGTGCGGAGGCGGCCCGGGCGGCGGCATCTTCCCGCATGCGTTGGCGCATCTGGACCACGTCCTGGCGCAGCTTGTCGAGGGCGCCACGGGCGAAGGGCAAGGGCTGCGCCGCGCCGGTCTCGGCGGGGGCCACAGTCCCTTCGGCCGCACCTCCGGCGGGCTGCTGTTCGTCCTGCGGGGCCGTGCGTGCAAGCTCCATGGCCGCTTCCTCACCCGGAACAAGGCGGCCTGATGCCGCCGAGAATCGATGGAGGGAGTTTTTGGCCGGTTTGGTAAACGGTGCGTTAACCGTACGGGGCCGGACGGCGTTTTCCTGTGCTCACAATGCTTTTCGCCCCCCAAATGGGGGTCAGGTAACCGTTACTTTCCCTAAGGGAGCCTGCAACCTTCTCCCGCTGCCGCAAGATTGTGCCTAACTCCTGTCGGTGCGTCAGGCGGCCTGTGCGTCGTGTGGCGTGGCGAGTGGCAGCGATACCTCCCGGGTCGTGACATCCCTCGTGTTTGACAATCCCGGTGGGCCGACAGCCCACCAGCCCTCTTTAGGAGAGTGCGGATGGAATTGAACGCTTTCCCGGTGCGCGACCGGTCGATCCGGGCCGAGAGCTACGAACGTGGCCCGCTTGGCGAAGAGGTGTACACTATCGGTGACCTCGCCCGCGATTTCGGTGTCACCCTGCGCGCCCTGCGCTTCTACGAGGACAAGGGTCTCCTCTCCCCCCGCCGGGAAGGTCTCGCCCGCCTCTATTCCGCTGCCGACCGTGATCGCCTCACCGTGATCTTGAAGGGCAAGCGCCTCGGTTTCACCCTCGCCGAGATCCGCTCCCTGGTTGCCGCGCATGAGAAGTCCGCCGGCGGCCGTGGCCTTGCGCTCACCCGCGAGCGCTGCCTGTCCCAGCTCACCCAGCTCCAGCGCCAGCGCCAGGAGATCGACGCGGCCATCGCCGAGCTGCAGGAAACCGCCGAGCGCCTCGCCGCGGCCTGACCGATCGGTCGGGCGGGCCCGGCCAGTGGCAATGACGGACGGGCGCCGCTGATGGCCATCCCGCTCCCGTCAATACGACGCCATCGAAACGGCGGGTCCTTCTGCAGGGGACACCGCAAAAGAAAAGGCCGCCGGGCGAACCGGCGGCCTTTTCTTTTGGCGGCAATCCGTCTTGGGGGGGGGGCGCCAATACGGGGGCGCCAGGCCCCCGCGACGTCACTCGCCGCTCATCTTGGCGAGCATCGCCTCGGACATCTCGAAATTGGCCGTCACGTTCTGGACGTCGTCATTGTCCTCGAGGTTTTCGACGAGGCGCAGCAGCTTCTCGGCGGTCTCGTCGTCCACCGCAACGGTGTTCTGCGGCTTCCACACCAGGCGCGCCTTGCTGGGCTCGCCGAACTTGGCTTCCAGCGCCCGCTGCACCTCCGCGAGGGCATCGGCGGCGCACACCACCTCATGACCATCCTCGGACGAAGACACGTCGTCTGCGCCCGCATCGATGGCGGCTTCCATGATCGCATCCTCGCTCGCCTTGTCGGCGGCATATTCGATCAGGCCGACGCGATCGAACATGAAGGACACGGCACCCGTCTCGGCCAGGTTGCCGCCGGACTTGGTGAAATAGGAGCGCACCTCGCCCGCCGTGCGGTTGCGATTGTCGGTGAGCGCCTCGACGATCACGGCGACGCCGCCGGGGCCGTAGCCCTCATAGCGGATCTCTTCGTAATTCTCGCTGTCGCCGCCGGCGGCCTTCTTGATGGCGCGCTCGATATTGTCCTTCGGCATGTTTTCCGCACGGGCCGCAAGGATGGCGGCGCGCAGGCGCGGGTTCATGTTGGGGTCGGGCAGGCCCATCTTGGCCGAGACGGTGATTTCGCGCGCCAGCTTGGAGAACAGCTTGGAGCGCATGGCATCCTGCCGCCCCTTGCGGTGCATGATGTTCTTGAATTGTGAATGTCCGGCCATGGCCGCCTCCGGGTTTTTGGGGCGGCCCCGCGCACCGCCTCATGCGGCGCCGCCCGGGCCGGCCTGTTGGTGTCGATTGCTCGTGCGGGGGCCGAGGGGGCCAGGAGGGTCTTGCCCCGCTCCGGCCCGGTCGGCGCCCGTGGCGCCTTATAGGGCGGCGGGCGGGGAAAGGGCAAGGAAGCCCTGCGCGCCCTTTTGTCGGCGCAGGGTCGTGCCCGGCGGCCCGTCAGCCTTGCCAGAAGTCCGGCCGCGCCGGGCTGAGCGCACCACCGATGCGCACCGGCGCCACCTTGATCGCGAGGCCGGTGGCATCGTCCGTCTCCACCGCCACCCCCGACAGCGTTGCGGGGCCGCTTGCTGGCTCGAACCGGCCGGCGCCGATCTTGCGGGTGAAGCGGCGCAGCGGCTCTTCCTTGTCCATGCCGATGACGCCGTCATAGGCCCCGCACATGCCCACATCGGTCATGAAGGCGGTGCCGCCGGGCAGGATGCGATGGTCGGCGGTGGGCACATGGGTGTGGGTTCCCACCACCAGGCTCGCCCGGCCGTCGCAATGAAAGCCGAAGGCCTGCTTCTCGGAAGTGGTCTCGGCGTGGAAGTCCACCAGCACCGCATCCACCATGTGTCCCAGTTCCGCCCCGTCCAGCAGCCGGTCCACGGCGGCGAAGGGATCATCCAGCGGGTCCATGAAGGTGCGGCCCATCACATTGGCCACCAGCACCCGGGCGCCATTCTTGGCCTCCACCAGCACCGCCCCCCGGCCGGGGGTCCCGGCGGGATAATTGGCGGGGCGCACCAGCCGGTCGACGCGCTCGATGAAGACGAGGGCCTCGCGCTGGTCGAAGGCGTGGTTGCCCAGCGTCACCGCATCGGCGCCGGCGGCGCGCAGATCCTCATAGATGGCTTCGGTGATGCCGAACCCGCCGGCGGCATTCTCCCCATTGACCACCACGAGATCGAGCTTCCAGCCGGAAACGAGGCCCGGCAGATGGGCAGTGACGACCTCGCGGCCGGGACGGCCGACCACATCGCCAAGGAAGAGAATGCGCATGCTACTCGCCGCAGGTGAAAACGCGCTCTTCCGTTATCATTCCCTCCACCCTTTCGTCATGGGGTTCGGCGGGAACGTGGTCCACTTCCTGGCAGGCAAATGCATAGCCGAAGGCGCGCACCGGACCATGGGCGCGCAGCAGAGCCAGCGTCCGGTCATAATGGCCCGCGCCATAGCCGATGCGATAGCCGCGCCGGTCGAAGGCGGCCAGCGGCACGATGAGATCCTGCGGCACCACCTCCGGCTGGAGGGCGGAGGGGGTGGGGATACGATAGGCGCCCACCGGTTCCAGCACGTCCCCTGGCCGCCAGCGGCGGAAGAGCAAGGGCGAGGCGCGGTCCACCACCACCGGCAGGGCGACCTCCGCCCCCGCCTCCCACAAGACGGCGGCAAGCGGAGCGGTGTCGATCTCGTCACGGAAGGGGGCAAACAGAGACACGACCCGCCCGGCGACCGAACCCAGGAGCGCGGGCGCGTTGCCGGCGGCGAGCACCGAGGCGGTGGCGCGGGCATCCGGCCCCATGGCGGCCCGGCGCTTCAGCACCTCTGTGCGCAGGCGCGCCTTTTCGGCGGCGTCGGAGGGCGGCAGCGGGGTCATGGGGCGCACGAAGAAGAAGAATGAGATGGGGCGGAGCCGCAAAAGCCGTCGGAGGTCGATCCCGGGAAACCTACAACGTAGGTGGGCGCCGTTTGTCCAAGCCCAGGGGCGAGGTCAGGAACAGCTCCCTTAAGGATCGATAAGGCCCCGGGGAAAAGTCTCCAAAACGAACCCCACAGCCCCGCCTTGAGACCAATGTAGGGGCGAATGGCGTGAAGCGCCAGGGGTGATGAATGGCTTCGCCCGCGGTTGCATCTGGTCGTCTCTCTTTTTAGGGTGGTATTGGCCCCCATGTAAGTGTTAAACATGTGTATCTTTTCGCAGAGGGGGGGCTTATGGCGGAGAGGTGGCATGAGGTTCGACAGATCCTCGGTGCGTTGGAAGATTTTAGGGCTTGGTTTGAGTCTGAGGCGTGGCTCACCGACCCGGGTTATACTGGCCGCTACCTTTCCTCTGTGCGAGCCGTTGGGCTAGAAGATCCATGCCTGGGCTGGGCAGTGCCGCACGACATTGAAATAGCAAGCCAAAACTATCGTGAGACCATCAGTTTCGGCGGGCATAATGCTAGAATCCGGGCCGTCTTGGATGAAATCCTGACCTTCCTGACCGACGCTGGTCACCCATTAGACGTGTATGCTCCTGAGGCTTTGACGCCGTTGGCGGCAACTCTTTCACACCGGCTTCCGGTGCGCTTCACCGGCAGCGAGTATTTGCCGACCGAGGAGGCCAAGGCCCTCAATCCCGGCGTCCGACATGAAGACGTGACGGCCCTTACATTTCAGGACGGGACATTTGATCTCTACGTGACATGCGAGGTTCTTGAGCATGTCCCCGATGTCCACGCCAAGTTGCGCGAAGCACGTCGTATTCTACGGCCGGGCGGCCGCATCATCGGTACCTTTCCGTTTTTCTATGGCCAGGAAAAGTCCATGGTGAAGGCTGAGTTGCAGGATGGAAAACTGGTCCATCTGCAAGAGCCCGAGTATCACGGCAACCCGGCTGACCCGGAAAAGGGGAGTCTCGTGTTCACCATTCCCGGATGGGAGATTCTGGACTGGACCCGCCAAGCGGGTTTCTCCCGATGTTATTTCGTTGGTCGCGCATCTCGCCGTTTTGGCATCCGTGCTGCGGAATTGGCCGCCGTGCTGATCTTCGTCGCCGAGGTGTGAAGCTCACCCCATCCCGATGGTGGTGACGGGCGCCGGGGTGATGTCTCGGGCAAGGCGCTCCAGGCGCTCGGCCACCTCGTCTATGGTGCGGGCGACGGCCTCTTCGCCCGCTTCCAGGCGGGCGAGGGCGGAGGCGCGGGCGTCGCGCTGGCCTTCCAGGTCGCTCTCCAAAGCGCGAATGCGGGCGCGGGCCTCGTGGAGCTCGTCCGCGATGGTCACCGCCGCCATGACGGTCAGCCGCTGGTCGCCGATCTCGCCGAACGCGGTGCGCAACTGGCCGATGCGGCTGTCAATGTCCTTGGCGAGGCGCATCAGGTGTTCTTCCTGACCCTCGTCACACGCCATCCGGTAATGACGTCCCGCGATGTTGACGCTCACCTGGGCCATGGTCATCCGCCGTGGGTGGCGAGCACGTCGCGGATGGTGCCCATGGCCACGTCGAGCCGCCGGCCCACTTCCTCGCCCACCTCGCCGAGGGCCTGCGACTGCTCGCGGGCGGCATCGAGCTCTGCGGCGAGCCGCGCGCGGTCATTGCTCATGGCGTGAAGCTGGGCCAGCAGGGCTTCCTGGTGCCGGTCCATGTCCTTGCGCCGGTCGAGCGCCGCGGTGAGCGCGTCCAGCGCGGCATGCAGCCGCTGGGTGGCAGCTTCGATCGGACTGGGGTCCGGGGCGCGGTGCTTCAGAGCATACATGGCATCAATGTATCCGAGTCGCGGCCGAAGCGACCAGTTGTTCATACTTGTCAACGCATAAATGATCCTTAAGGCGTGCGGGGCAGCATTGCAGCTGGCGCATGATGGCGGGGGCTTTGCGGAACCGGCGGCGGAAAGCCGTTGGCCGCCAGATCTTTGGGAAGGGGATGGACGTGGAGCGGTGCACGGCCGGGCGGAGAAGAGCGGGTGTGGAAGGATGGGGATGGCGGGGACGGGCCGTCATCGCGGCGCTGGCTTGCCTGCTGGCGGCGGTGTGGTCCACGCCAATGGTGGCCGCGCCGGCGGCGAATGGAACACCTGAAACGGTGGTCCGCGACATCTACAAGCACTATCTGGAGACCGAGCCGGAGCGGCTCATCCCCTTCGACTACACCGCGCCCGCGACCACCCGCGCCTATTTCGATGCGGTTCTGGCCAAGCTCCTGGTGGCGGATGGGAAACGCGGCGATCCCCGGCTGAATTTCGATCCCTTCGTGGATGGGCAGGATTTCGAGATCGACCGGGTTACACTTGCCACCACCGCTCTCTCGCCCAAGGAAGCCACCGTCACCGCCCGCTTCCTGAACTTCGACGAGCCCAAGCTCATCACCTACAAATTGACCATGACGGCCGATGGATGGCGCATAGCTGACGTGCAATGGGGCGGGTCACGGGAGTCGCTGCGCGCGCTGCTGGGCACCGCAAGTCGTTGAGGACAGGCTGAAATGCCACGTTGCGCCGCAGCGCGTGACCATGCGGCGCGGCATCTTGCGAAAAGATGGGCTTGACGTTCGGCCCGTGCTGCGTTTGACACCCCGAGCGGCGCTGCTATCACTGCCGCCGCTGGGGCATGGCCGGACCGGCCGCGCCCCGTCTCGTGGTTGAAGACAGCGCGCGTGCGCGCCGGAGAAACGTCCCGAATGGCCAGCCGAACTCAGCATGACCGCATGGCGAACGCCATCCGGTTCCTTGCCATGGATGCGGTCGAGGCCGCCAATTCCGGCCATCCGGGCCTGCCCATGGGGGCGGCCGACATCGCCACCGTCCTGTTCTCGAAGGTCCTGAAGTTCGATCCCTCCGCCCCCAAATGGGCGGACCGCGATCGCTTCATCCTGTCGGCCGGCCACGGCTCCATGCTGCTTTATGCGCTGTTGCACCTGACCGGCTTCAAGGACGTGACCATCGAGGAGCTCAAGCGATTCCGCCAGCTCGGCTCGCTCACCCCCGGCCATCCTGAGAATTTCGTCACCACCGGCATCGAGACCACCACCGGCCCGCTCGGCCAGGGCATCGCCACCGCGGTGGGATTTGCCATGGGCGAGCGCCTGATGGCCGCCCGCTTCGGGGCCGAGGTGGTGGATCACCACACCTTCGTGCTCGCCTCCGATGGCGACCTCATGGAAGGCATCAGCCAGGAGGCGGTGGAGCTCGCCGGCCATCTGAAGCTCGGCAAGCTGATCGTCCTGTGGGATGACAACCGCATCTCCATCGATGGCGCCACCTCGCTGTCCGGCTCCACCGACCAGCTGGCCCGCTTTGCCGCCTCCGGCTGGGACGTGACCCGCGTGGACGGGCATGATCCCGACGCCATCTTTGCGGCCATCGTCGCCGCCAAGGCGACGGGCACGCCGAGCCTGATCGCCTGCCGCACCACCATAGGCTTCGGCTCGCCCGCCAAGGCCGGCTCCGAGAAGTCCCACGGCTCGCCCCTGGGCGCCGCCGAGATCGAGGCGACCCGCAAGGCCCTCAATTGGGAAGCCGGCGCGTTCGAAATTCCCGCCGACGTGGCGCAGGCCTGGGCCGAGGCGACCGCCCGCGCCGCCGCGCCCCGCGCGCAGTGGGAAGGCCGCGTCGATGCCCTCCCCGCAGACAAGAAGGCTGAGTTCCTGCGCCGCATCGCCGGCGAGCTGCCGGCGCAGGCGCTTGCCGCCGCTATCCGCGCGGTGAAGGAGAAGGCGGCGGCCGAAGGTGGCGCCGTGGCCACCCGCAAGTCCTCCGAGATCACGCTGGACGCCATCACCGTGGCGGTGCCGGAAATGCTCGGCGGCTCGGCGGATCTCACCGGCTCCAACAACACCCGCGCCAAGGGCCAGACCTCGGTCACGCCCGATGACTTCTCCGGCACCTTCGTGCATTGGGGCGTGCGCGAGCACGGCATGGCCGCCGCCATGAACGGCCTCGCCCTCCATGGCGGCGTCATTCCCTATTCCGGCACCTTCCTGGTGTTCTCCGACTATTCCCGCCCGGCCATCCGCCTCGCTGCGCTCATGGGCGAGCGGGTGATCCATGTGCTCACCCACGATTCCATTGGCCTGGGCGAAGACGGCCCCACCCATCAGCCGGTGGAGCATCTGGCGGCGCTGCGTGCCATTCCCGGCCTCCTGGTGCTGCGTCCCTGCGACACGGTGGAGACCGCCGAGTGCTGGGAGATCGCGCTGAACGCCAAGGACCGGCCGAGCGCGCTCATCCTCTCGCGCCAGAACCTGCCGATCCTGCGGCAGGCGGATGCGGCCAACCGCGTCGCCGAAGGCGCCTATGAGATCGCTCCCGCCTCCGGGGAGGCGCAGGTCTCGCTGTTCGCCAGCGGCTCCGAGGTCTCGCTCGCCATGGCCGCGCGCAAGCTGCTGGAAGACAAGGGCGTGCCCACCCGCGTGGTGTCGGTGCCTTCGTTCGAGCTGTTCCTCGCCCGCCCCGCTTCCGAGCGCGCCGCCGTGATCGGCACCGCGCCCGCCAAGGTGGGCGTGGAAGCGGCCATCCGCATGGGCTGGGACGCCATTATCGGCTCGGATGCGGCTTTTATCGGCATGTCCAGCTTCGGTGCGAGCGCCCCGGCCAAGGAACTTTTCAAGCATTTCGGCATTACGCCAGAGGCGGTTGCCGATGCTGCGCTGGCGCAGCTGAAGCAGGACTGAGGTTCAAGAGGCGGCCGGGCCTTCGGGCTCCGGCCGCTTTCGCATGTGAGAGGGCGCGCCAGATGCGCCCGCGGGATCGATAATCGGACGGCTGGCCTTGAGGGCGGGCACATGGAGGAAGACATGACGGTGAAGGTGGCCATCAACGGATTCGGTCGCATCGGGCGCAACGTGCTGCGCGCCATCATCGAATCGGGGCGCACCGACATCCAGGTGGTGGCCATCAACGACCTCGCCCCGGTCGAGACCAATGCCCACCTCCTGCGCTTCGACAGCGTGCACGGCCGCTTCCCCGCCACCGTGACGGTGGACGGCGACACGCTCGTGATCGGCGAGAACCGCATCAAGGTCACCGCCGTGCGCGATCCCGCCCAGCTGCCCCACAAGGATCTCGGCGTCGACATCGCCCTGGAATGCACGGGCATCTTCACGTCGAAGGACAAGGCCTCGGCCCACCTGACCGCCGGCGCCCGCCGCGTGCTCGTATCGGCGCCTGCCGATGGTGCCGACATCACGGTCGTCTATGGCGTGAACCACCAGAAGCTCACCGCCGACCATGTGGTGGTGTCCAACGCCTCCTGCACCACCAACTGCCTCGCCCCCGTGGCCAAGGTGCTGAATGACGCGGTCGGCATCGAGCGCGGCTTCATGACCACCGTGCACTCCTACACCAATGACCAGCCCTCGCTGGACCAGGTGCACAAGGACCTCTACCGCGCCCGCGCGGCGGCCCTGTCCATGATCCCCACCTCCACCGGTGCCGCCAAGGCGGTGGGCCTCGTCCTGCCCGAGCTGAACGGCAAGCTGGACGGTGTGTCCATCCGCGTGCCCACCCCGAACGTGTCGGTCATCGACCTGAAGTTCGTGGCCAAGCGCCCCACCACGGTCGCCGAGATCAACGCCGCCATCAAGGCGGCGGCGGACGGCGAGCTGAAGGGCGTGTTGGGCTATACGGAGCAGCCCAACGTCTCCATCGACTTCAACCACGACCCGCACTCCTCCACCTTCCACATGGACCAGACCAAGGTCATGGATGGTACGCTGGTGCGTGTGATGTCCTGGTATGATAACGAGTGGGGCTTCTCGAACCGCATGTCCGACACCGCGGTCGCCCTCGGCAAGCTCGGTTGATCGGACGGGGAGGGCGCCATCATGACCGCTTTCCGCACCCTCGATGACGCGGATCTCGCCGGCAAGCGCGTCCTGGTCCGGGTGGACCTGAACGTGCCCATGGATGCCGGGCGCGTCACCGACGACACCCGGATCCAGGCGATCCTCCCCACTCTGCGCACCATTTCCGAGAAGGGCGGGCGGGCCATCCTGCTCGCCCATTTCGGCCGGCCCAAGGGCCGCGATGCCAGCCAGTCCCTGGCCCCCGTCGTGCCGGCGCTCTCGGCCCGGCTCGGCCGGCCGGTGAACTTCTTCGACGATTGCGTCGGCCCCGAGGCCCGCAAGGCGGTCGACGGCCTCGCCAATGGCGACGTGCTGCTGCTGGAAAACACCCGTTTCTATGCGGGCGAGGAAAAGAACGCGCCGGACTTCGTGTCCGAGCTCGCCCAGCTGGGCGACCTCTATGTGAACGACGCCTTCTCCACCGCCCACCGCGCCCATGCCTCCACCGAGGGGCTGGCCCACAAGCTGCCGGCCTTTGCCGGTCGCTCCATGCAGTCCGAGCTCGATGCCCTGACCAAGGCGCTGGAAGCGCCCGAGCGCCCGGTGCTGGCGGTGGTGGGCGGCGCCAAGGTGTCCACCAAGCTGGAACTGCTGGGCAATCTCACCGCCAAGGTGGACGTGATCGTCATTGGCGGCGGCATGGCCAACACCTTCCTCGCGGCCCAGGGTCACACGGTCGGCAAGTCCTTGTGCGAGCATGACCTCGCCGCCACCGCGCGCGACATCATGGAAAAGGCCGCGGCCCGCGGCTGCGAGATCATCCTGCCGGTGGACGCGGTGGTGACCACCGAGTTCAAGGCCCATGCCCCCCATCGCGTGGTCGGCCTCGACGACGTGAAGGCGGACGAGATGATCCTGGATGCCGGCCCGGCGACCGTGGCCCGGGTCAAGGAGAAGCTCGGCCAGGTGAAGACGGTGGTCTGGAACGGCCCCTTCGGTGCCTTCGAGCTTCCGCCTTTCGATGCCGCCACGGTGGCGGTGGCGCGGGCGGTGGCGGAAGCCACCAAGGCCGGGCGCCTGCTCTCGGTCGCCGGCGGCGGCGACACGGTGGCGGCGCTCAACCATGCCGGCGCGGCGGGAGACTTCTCCTACGTGTCCACGGCGGGTGGCGCGTTCCTGGAATGGCTCGAGGGCAAGGCCCTGCCGGGGGTCGAGGCGCTGCGGCGCTGAGACCTCCGTTTGATCCTGATCAGACTTGAAATCGAACGGGCTGCGGCCCGGTTTCCCAACAGAGGGGTGAAGACAGATGAGCGCTGCTGAGCTCGACGCGATTGCGCAGAAGATGGTGGCTGACGGCAAGGGGATCCTGGCTGCCGACGAGAGCACCGGCACCATCCAGAAGCGCTTCGATGCCATCGGCGTCGTGAACACCGAGGACAACCGCCGCGACTATCGCGAGCTGATGTTCCGCACCTCCCAGGCCATGCAGGACTATATTTCCGGCGTGATCCTGTTCGACGAGACCATCCGCCAGAAGGCCAAGGATGGCACCCCGCTGGTGGACCTCATCACCGCCGCCGGCTCCATCCCCGGCATCAAGGTGGATGCGGGCGCCAAGCCCATGGCCTTCTGCCCCGGCGAGACCATCACCGAGGGCCTCGACGGCCTCGGCGGCCGGCTGAAGGAGTATTACAAGCTGGGCGCGCGTTTCGCGAAGTGGCGCGGCGTGATCGACATCGCCGCCGACATTCCCAGCTACACCGCCATCCGCGCCAACGCCCATGCGCTGGCCCGCTATGCGGCGCTCTGCCAGGAAAACAACATCGTCCCGATCGTGGAGCCGGAAGTCCTCATGGACGGCGACCATGACATCGAGCGCTGCTATGCGGTCACCGAGTGGACGCTGAAGACCGTGTTCGAGGAGCTGTACTACCAGCGCGTCCGCCTCGAAGGCATGGTGCTGAAGCCCAACATGATCGTGCCGGGCAAGAAGTCCGCCAAGAAGGCCTCGGTCGAGGAAGTGGCCGAGAAGACCGTGCGCGTGCTGAAGGCCTGCGTGCCGTCCTCCGTGCCCGGCATCGCCTTCCTGTCCGGCGGCCAGTCCGACGAGGAGGCCACCGCCCACCTCGACGCCATGGTGAAGCTGGGCGGCCTGCCCTGGAAGCTCACCTATTCCTACGGCCGCGCCCTCCAGGCCGCGCCCCAGAAGGCGTGGTCCGGCAAGGCCGAGAACGTGGCCGCCGCCCAGGCCGCCTTCACCCACCGCGCGCGCATGAACTCGCTGGCCGCCCTCGGCCAGTGGTCGGCGACCGAGGAAAAGAAGGCGGCGTGAGCCCGGCGGCGCCGGCCCTGTGCCGGCGCCGGTCTCAGGCCCGTCTCCCATCCAAGCCCGTCTCCCATCCAAGCTCGTCTCCCATCATCGCCCGCTGCGCCCTCCGGCGCGGCGGGTTTCTTTTTGCCCTTCGGCCGTCCTTCTTCCCCACCGGAAGGGGCGCGCCGCGTTTTCGCCGGCTTCCTGTCGCCCGATGGCGCCACGCTCTGGAGCCTTTCGGGCTCTGGCCCTATAGGAACCTGAAGGATCGGTGCCCCATCGATTCCGGCATCAGCACCAGGACGCGGACCGCGCACGACCCATGACGAACACATCGCCCGAAGACCGGGCCCGGCTGATGCTGCTCCTGCCGCCCGCCGTTTCGCCGGCCACCATCGCCGCGCTGGTGGAGGCCGGCGACGTGGCCGCCGTGGTGGCCCGCAGCGACACCCGGCCCGGCGCCGCTCCCCTGCCGGACGAGGCCCGGCGTCTGGCTGACTTGGCCGGCCCGGTCCAGGCGGCCGGCGCCGCCTTGTTGCTCGAGGGCCTGCCCGAGCTGGTGGCGGATCTCCATGCGGACGGTGCCCATCTGCGCGGCCAGCCTGCCTTCCAGGCGGCGGTCAAGCGCCTGAAGCCCGATTTCATCGCCGGTGCCGGCGGCCTCACCACCCGCCATTCCGCCATGGAAGCGGGCGAGGGCGGGGCCGATTATGTGCTGTTTGGCGATGCCGGCCTCCCGTTCGAGCAGACGCTGGACCTGGTCGGCTGGTGGGCGGACCTGTTCGAGGTGCCGTGCGTGGGCGTGGCAGAGACCGAGGCCGAGGCCGTGGCGCTGGCAGAGGCAGGCGCGGATTTCGTCGCCCTCTCCGGGGACTGGCTGGCGCAGGCGGAGGCCGCCGCCGCCATTGCCCGCATCGATGCCCGGGTGGCGGACGCCGCCCGCCCCATGCAGGCGGTGCCATGACCGGTCGCCTCGTTCCGCTGTCCGCGCCCACCGCGCGCGTCCTCGCGGCGCTGTTCATGGCGATGCCCGCCCTCGCCGCGCCCGCCCGCGCCCAGACACCGGCGCCCATGGACAAGCCGGCCGGCATCCCCGTGCAGAGCCAGACCATCCAGCCGCCGCCCTCGGCCTATCCCGCCTTGCCGCAGGTCCCTGGCGTGCCCAGCACCACCGTGCCGCTGGCGGCCAAGCCCACCTTGCCCAACCTGGCGGTTCCCACCCCCTCCACCGGCCCGGCGCGGGGCGACGTGGCGTTCGGCGCCTACCAGGCCGGCCACTACATCACCGCCGCCCAGGAGGCGGTGAAGCGCCTGGAAGCGGGGAAGGACCCGGCCGCCCTCACCCTTCTGGGTGAGCTTTATTCCCGGGGCTTCGGCGTGCCCTATGATCCCGTCAAGGCGGCCGATTATTATCGCCGCGCGGCGGCGGACGGCGACACCAACGCCATGTTCGCGCTGGGCATGGCGAGCCTGACCGGGCAGGGCGTGCCGCAGAGCGACATCGAGGCCGCCAGCTGGTTCGAGAAGGCCGCCCGCAAGGGGCATTCAGCCGCCGCCTATAATCTGGGTCTGCTCTATCTCCAGGGGCGGGGCGTGCCGCCCGAGGTGAGCACGGCCGCCACCTGGTTCAAGCAGGCCTCCGACGCGGGCGTCTCCGATGCCCAATATGCCCTGTCCGTCCTGCTGCGCGAGGGCAATGGCGTGGCCCCAAACAAGCCGGAAGGCATCCGCCTGCTGGCCGCCGCCGCCTTGCAGGACCATGTGACCGCACAGGTGGAGCTGGCCATCGCCTTGTTCAATGGCGATGGCGTGCCCAAGGACGAGCAGGCCGCCGCGCTCTTGTTCCGCAAGGCCGCGCTGAATGGCAACGCCATCGCCCAGAACCGCTATGCCCGCCTGCTCTCCGTGGGGCGCGGCGTGCCGCAGGACAAGTCCGCTGCCGCCAGCTGGCATCTGCTCGCCAAGAGCCGCGGCCTGGGTGATGTCTATCTGGACGGGGTGGTCTCCGCCCTGACCCCGGAGGAGCGGCGCAACGCGGAAGCCATCGCCCGCAAATGGGCGGTCACCACCCCCGGTGCCGCCGCGCTCCAGACTCCCTGAGGACGAGGGGCGCTACCAGCCGATCAGGCGTGGCACCACGAAGCTGACCGCAGCCGCGATCAGCATGGCCACGCCGACCTTGAAGGCGAGGTCGAGCCGCGTGACCGCCCGCACCGGTGCAGGATGGACCAGGCCGTCCGCTGCCGCCGCAAGGGCTGCCTGCGGACTGGGATGCACCACGGCATCCGGCCCGCAGATCATGAGATTCTCGACCTGGCCGAAATCCTCCACCAGGTGGCCATCGCCATCCCGCCAGCCGTCGGGGCCGCAGGTGGCGGGCACGCGTTCGCGCATGGTCCGCCGGTCGGCCGACCACAGGTGCACCGGCTTTCCCCGCGCCTGGGCATAGCCGATCTCCCAGGCGGTGCCGGGATCCATGTGGGCGCCCCGGAACGGGGAGATGTTGGCGACCAGAATGTCGGCCTGCTCAATGCCCGCAATGCACCGGGCGCGGATGGCCCCGGCATCCTCGCCCTCGGGCGGGGCGCCGTCGAGCGGATAGAGGCCGATAAGGCCGGCCTCGACGCACAAGGCTTTCAGGCGCTCGCCTTCTGCGAGGGCATCGGGCCGGAAGACCTCCGGGCCGGCAAGGTAGACAACAGGCATTCCCTCTTTTCGCATGGCGCGCCGGGCCTCGCAAAGGGCGGGCGGCCGCAGGCCGGATGCCAACTTTTGTCATTTAGGGTGAAGGCCAGGTTAACGGCTCACCGCCCGTTGATCTTGGCAAAGCGTTTCACCGCCCGGTCCCGCTTCAGCCGCGACAGGCGCTGAAGCCAGAAAAGACCGTCCAATTGGTCGATCTCATGCTGGAGGCACACGCCCAGCAGCCCGTCCGCCTCGACCTCGTGCGCGGCGCCGGCAAGGTCCTGGTAGGCCACGCGCACATGAGCGGGACGCTCCACCTCTTCCGAGATGCCGGGCATGGAAATGGAGCCTTCCACATGGCTCACGGGGGTGCCGGACAGCGCCAGAATGCGGGGATTGACCAGGATGCGCACGGGATGGCCGGGGTCGGGGTCGCCTGAACCAAGATCCAGGACGACCACGCGCGCGGCCACGCCCACATGCGGCGCGGTGATGCCGATGCCCGGCGCCGCGCGCAGCGTGTCGAGCAGGTCGTCCGCGAGGGCGCGCAAATCGGCATCGAAGGCGGTGACCGGGGCCGCCACCAGGCGCAGGCGCGGATCGGGGAAGACAACGAGAGGACGGATCGCCAAGGCCATCTCCGAATATGGGAACGGCCCATTGCCCACCGCCGGCTTGGGCGCGAACGCGGGCTCGAAGCAGGGCCGGAAATTCCGATTCTCGCCGCAAGTCCCGTCTGTTGGCCAGGGCTGACGCCCAAAAAACAGCACGCCATCCACAGGCCGAAGCCTTGAGCCGCCGAACTTTTCGGCAGTTTCCGTCATGCCACGTTCATTTTTTCGGCGAAGCCTGTGTTGACACCCCAAATTGGGGGTCCTATAAACCGCCCATCAACGACGGGCTGCGGCCGCGAATTCAGCGGCTGGTTCGTCGTCTCTGGATGCTTCTCACGACTTGATGTTGTGACAGCCGGCTCAGGCGCCGGGTGATG
>NZ_JARBFX010000007.1 GCF_028863665.1 Aquabacter sediminis | reverse complement strand
CATCACCCGGCGCCTGAGCCGGCTGTCACAACATCAAGTCGTGAGAAGCATCCAGAGACGACGAACCAGCCGCTGAACTCGCGGCCGCAGCCCGTCGTTGATGGGCGGTTTATAGGACCCCCAATTTGGGGTGTCAACACCGATTTGGAACTTTCCGTCCGTACCGCCGTTTCCTAAACCCGACGCCGCCGCGGAGGGGCGCTGGAGAACCTTGGCCGGCAAACACTTTGCGCGGCCTGTCCACAGCCGTTCACAGGCCTGTCATATCCGCTTCTTCGGAGGCGTGACTCAGCGTCGTCAGACCGTGGCGCTGCATCTTGGCGTAGAGATTGCTGCGTGAGAGGCCCAGGTCCCGGGCGGCCGCTTCTCGTGTTTCGGAACGACGGAGAGCGGCGGCGATCATGGATTTCTCAAGCGCCGCAACCGCTTCAGTCAAACGGCCCGGCCGGGCCGTCATGGGCGCCAGCGCCTCTTCGGTGGCCAGTCCCAACGCCTCTGCAACATCGACCGCTTCGATGGAGCCGCCTTCCGCACGCACATAGATCTGCTCGATGACATTTGCGAGCTCGCGTACGTTTCCGGGCCAGCGGTGCCGCTCCAGCAGGGCTTCGGCCTCGGGTGTGATCGGTCGGGCGGCCACGCCGTGCGACTTTGCGACCCGTGCCGAGAATCGCGACGCAAGCAGGCCGATATCACCCTCCCGTTCCCGCAACGGCGGAAGGCGGATGGAGAGCACGTTGAGCCGATAATAGAGGTCTTGCCGAAAGCGGCCGGCTTCCACCATCTGGGAAAGGGGTCGGCTGGTTGCGGCGATGATGCGGACATCGACGCGCGCGAGCTGGTTTGATCCCACCGGCTCCACTTCACCCTCCTGGAGCGCCCGCAACAGCTTGGCCTGGAGCGCGAGGGGCATGTCGCCGATCTCGTCGAGAAAGAGGGTTCCCTCGTGGGCGATCTGGAACTTGCCGGGTCGCGGCTGACGGGCAGCCCCGGTGAAGGCCCCTGGCGCCACGCCGAAGAATTCGGCCTCCAGGAGGTTTTCTGGCACGGCGGCCATATTGATCGCCACGAACGGGCGGTTCACGCGCCCCGAAGCGGCGTGGATGGCATGGGCCGCCATCTCCTTTCCTGTTCCAGTCTCCCCCAGCAGCAGGACTGGAGAGCGCACTTCCCCCGCCCGCCGGAGCAGGCGACCGACGTCACGCATGACGGGGCTCGCCCCCAGGATCTGCTCGCTGGTGTAGCGATGCGAGCGTGTGGTCGAGAGCGCCTGCTCCATGCGCGCAAGGCGCGCCTGGAGGTGGTGCACCCGCTCGGCAATGGGCCGCAGATGGGGGATGCTGTTCTTCAGGGCGAAGGCGAAGGCACCGATGATCTCCCCCGTCGCCGCCCGCAAAGGCAGGCGCGTCACCAGGAGCGTCTTGTCGCCATATTGAATGACGTCCAGCGGTTGGGGGCGACCGGTCTCCACCACTTCACGCAATCGGCTGTGGGGAATGACCCGCTCGATCTCCTCGCCGACCACGTCGCGCAACTCAATGCCGCCGAGAAGCGCCAGCTGACCGGGATTGAACCAGACCACCCGCGCGCGCTCGTCGACGATGGTGGCGCCGTCAATCATCTCCTCCACCATTTCAAGGAGTGAGCGGGCGGCGAGAAGCCGGGCCTCTGCATCCATTGGCATTGCTGCTTCCTTCCCGCGTGTCCTGAAACTTGGACGCCTGTTTCATCTCAGGACACACCAATAGGGGCCATACTTCAATGGCTTCAGCGATCCTGTCTCTCGCGGCGGCTGGGAGTGCGTCCGCAATCTGGGACATGAAGTTCAACGGAACGGCAAGGCGCCGGCCGGGAAGCCTTGGGATCCCTGGCTCTTGGCACTCCCCACAGTGGTGGCATGCGCCTTGCTGACGATTCCGCGGGGGCGTCGGGGTTGGAGTCCACTCCTGCCGTGGAGAGGGATGCCCGGTCACGGGCCATCGGGATGGGAAAGAGCATGCTGAAGCATGTTGAACGCGATCGGCCGGAACGTGTCGGGCCGCCCGCATGCAGGGGCACACCGCTCTTAACAGCAGAAGGACAGAAGGCATGAAGGGTCGCAACGCGGTTGTCACGGGATCCACCTCGGGCATCGGACTTGCCATCGCAAGCGCACTGGCAGCGGCGGGTTGCAATGTGATGCTGAACGGGTTCGGCGACGCGGCGGAAGTCGAGGCGGCTCGACGGGAAATGGCAGAGACGTCCGGCAGCACCGTCGCCTATTGCGCAGCCGACATGGCCCGCCCCGCCGAGGTGAGGGATCTCCTGGAGACAGCCGCGCGCACGCTCGGGCCGGTGGACATCCTGGTCAACAATGCCGGAATCCAGCATGTGGCGCCGCTGGCGGACTTTCCGGAAGAAAAATGGGATCAGGTGCTGGCGGTGAACCTGTCGGCCGCGTTCCATGCCAGCAAGGCCGCCGTGCCCGACATGGCCGACCGCGGGTTCGGCCGCATCGTGAACATCGCCTCGGCGCTGGGTCTGGTGGGAGCGCCCCACAAGCCGGCCTATGTGGCAGCCAAGCACGGCCTGGTGGGCCTCACGCGCTCGATCGCCCTGGAAGTCGCCCAGGCCGGCATCACCTGCAACGTGGTCTGCCCGGGCATGGTGATGACGCCCATCATCGAAATGCAGGTGGCCGACCAAGCGCGCGTCACCGGTCTGGAGCCTGAGGCGGTGATCCAGGGCGTGTTCCTGGAGAACCAGCCCATCCGTCGCCCAGTGACCGTACAGGAGATTGCGGCGGCAGTGGTGTTCCTGTGCTCGGACGCCGCAGCCGGTGTGACGGGGGCCGTGCTTCCCGTGGACGGGGGCTACACGGCGCGGTGAGGCCGCGCCCCGACATCCAACAACAATCAAGGCAGGGAGAAAGCACATGAAGGGTCAGATACTCGCGGTCGCGCTCGGCGCCGCGTTGAGTGGGTTGGCGGCGCCGGTTCAGGCCCAGGTGACCGATGGCAAGATCAAGATTGGCGTCCTGTCGGATCTGACCGGCGTCTATTCGGACATTAATGGCGAGGGCTCGGCCCTCGCGGCGCGCATGGCTGCGGAAGAGTTCGGCAATGCCATCAACGGCGTTCCCGTCGAGATCGTGGTGGCCGACCATCAGAACAAGGCCGATGTGGCCGCCGGCATCGCCCGCAAATGGGTGGACACCGAGCAGGTGGACGTGATCGCCGACGTGCCAAACTCCGCTGCGGCCCTGGCGGTGCAGGGCATCACAAAGGAGCGCAAGCGCATCTTCCTCATGTCGGGTCCCGGCGCCGTTGACCTGACGGGCAAGGCCTGCAGCCCCTATGGCTTCATGTGGACCTGGGACACCCATTCCGTCTCCGCCGCCACAGCGCGGGCGCTGGTGGCCAAGGGCGACAAGACCTGGTTCTTCATCACCGCCGACTATGCCTTCGGCCATTCGCTGGAAGAGGAAGCCAGCAAGACCGTCAAGGCTCTGGGCGGTACAGTGAAGGGCGGGGTCCGTGTGCCGCTGGCCACATCTGACTTCTCCTCCTTCCTGGTCCAGGCCCAGGGCTCCGGGGCCAAGGTGGTGGCCCTGGCCAATGCGGGCGGCGACACCATCAATTCCGTGAAGCAGGCCAATGAATTCGGCTTGCCCCAGGGCGGCCAGACCCTGGCGGGTCTGCTACTGAACATCAACGACATCCATGCGCTGACCCTGCCGGTGGCGCAGGGGCTGACCATGGCAAATTCCTTCTACTGGGACATGAATGACGGAACGCGCGCGTGGTCGAAGCGCTTCGAGGAGAAGACCGGCCGCAAGCCGTCCATGAACCAGGCCGGCGTCTATTCAGCCGTCCGCCACTATCTCCAGGCGGTCAAGAACACAGGCACCGACGATGCCGACAAGGTCGCGGAGAAGATGCGCGCCACGCCCGTCAACGACATGATGATGAAGGATGCCCGCATCGGGAAGAACGGTCGCGTCTTCGGCAACATGTACCTGTTCGAGGTCAAGAAGCCGGCACAGTCCAAGGGGCCGTGGGATTACCTCACCCTCGTCGAGACCATTCCCGGCAAGGAGGCCTACATTCCCGAGGCGGAAAGCGGCTGTCCCCTGGTGAAATGAGGGCCGCGGCGCATCTGCGCATCCTTCTGCACGTGGCTCCCCATTCGACAGGTGCGCCCACACGCCTCTAGAAAGGGATCTCACGGCGGGCTCGATCGCCTGACGCCCGTTGGGGCGTCAGGCGGCCCTCGATGGACCGCGGCCGCGGAGGAAGCGCCATGCGACAGGTGGGATTCATCATGGAAGACGGCTTCCAGGTCATGGGTCTCGCAGCGCTGTCTGCCTTCGAGTTCGCCAATATCGAACTGGGGGAACAGGCCTATGGCCTTTCGGTCATGTCGGAACGCGGCGGGCCGATCCGTTCCACTCTGGGCGTCCGCATCGAGACCCTGCCGCTCGGCGCGTTCCCCGATACGCTCATGGTGCTGGGCGAGCTCTCCCCCCGCCCGGTCTCGCCGGCCCTGCGGGCCTATGTCACCGCGGCCGGCCAGCGCGCCCGGCGGGTCGCGGGCGTGTGCACCGGGGCTTTCGTTCTGGCGGAGGCCGGCCTCCTGGATGGCCGTTCGGCCACCACCCACTGGGCCCATGCCGGTGCGCTTCAGAGCCGGTTTCCAGAGGTCCACGTGGACGGCGACCGCATTTTCGTCCGGGACGGCCATGTCTGGACATCGGCCGGCATGAGCGCGGCCATCGACCTGGCGCTTGCCCTCATTGAGGACGACTATGACGCGGCGCTCGCTCGCGCCATCGCCCGGCGACTGGTCGTCTATCACCGGCGCCCTGGGGGCCAGTCCCAATTCTCCGCCATGCTGGAACTTGAGCCGCGTTCGGACCGGGTGCGGCGGGCGCTGATCTACGCGAAGGAAAACCTGCGCAGCACGCTCGCGGTGGAGGATCTGGCGGAGGCCGCCAGCCTCAGTCCGCGCCAGTTCAGCCGCGTCTTCCGCGAGGAGACCGGCCAGTCACCCGCCAAGGCTGTCGAACGTCTGCGCCTGGAAGCGGCGAAGGTCATGCTGGAAGAGGGTCGGCATTCCCTCGACGAGGTGGCGCGGCACACCGGCTTTGCGGACCGCGATCGGATGCGGCGCGCCTTCCTGCGCTTCTTCGGGCACCCTCCGCAAAGTCTGAGGCGTACGCTGCGCCTAGGAGGCGGAAATGCAGACTCCGAAGCGCCGGCGACCTTGATGTCCTGATTTGCCGTTTATATGACATTTCCGCCATAAGGGGCCTGCGCCATTGTCACCGCACCACATCGAACCCAGCGGGTGACATCATGCAGACGACCGGCAACACCATTTTCATCACCGGGGGCGCATCCGGCATCGGGCGCGGCCTCGCGGAAGCATTCCACAGGCTCGGCAACAAGGTGATCATTGCCGGGCGGCGCGCGGCGCTGCTGAAGGAGGTCACGCAAGCCAATCCGGGCATGGCGGGTGTGGAGCTCGATATTGCCGACCCGGCGGACATTGCGCGGGTGGCGGGCGAACTGGTGCGGGATTATCCAAGCCTGAACGTGCTGATCAACAATGCCGGCATCATGCCGTTCGACGATGCGAGCGGCGTCATCGACGATGCGGTCTGCGAGAAGATCATCGCCACCAATCTGCTCGGCCCCATCCGCCTGACTTCGGCGCTGATCGAGCACCTCAAGGCACAGCCGCGGGCGACCATCATCCACAACACCTCGATCCTCGCCTATCTGCCGCTGGCGACGACGGCGGTCTATTCCGCCACCAAGGCGGCGCTGCATTCCTACGCCCTGTCGCAACGCTTCATGCTGCGCGACACGTCGGTCACGGTGCAGGAAATCGCCCCGCCTTGGGTGGACACCGACCTCATTAAAAAGAGCGGGGATCCGCGCGCGATGCCGCTCCCCGTCTTCATCGAGAAGACCATGGCCGGCCTCGCCACCGAGATAGAGGAAGTGGTGGTGGAAGAGGTGCAGGCGGTGCGCGACAATCCCGGCAGCGGCGAACATGCGCTCGTCCACGGCTTCAACCTGGCCCTGGTCGCCAATCCCATCCCGGTCTGAGCGGCGATCGGCCCTCGCCGGTGGGCGGGGGCCAGTCCTTCAGGCCGCGCAGCGGGCGGCGAGGGCCTGGGCCACGCGGGAGGTGGGTTCGCGGCCGAGCGCGGCGGTGATGGCGCGGCCAGCGGCCGCGAGCTTGTCCAGGTCGACGCCGGTGGAAACGCCGAGGCCGTCCAGCATATAGACCAGATCCTCGGTGGCGAGATTGCCGGAGGCGCCCTTGGCATAGGGGCAGCCGCCGAGGCCGGCCACCGAGCTATCCACCACATGGATGCCAGCGTCCAGGCAAGCGAGCACATTGCCCAGCGCCTGCCCGTAGGTGTCGTGGAAGTGCACGGCAGTGCGCCCGACGCCAATGGCGGAGGCCACGGCTGAGGCCATCGCCTTGGCTTTGTCGGGCGTGCCGACGCCGATGGTGTCGCCCAGCGAAACCTCATAGCAGCCCATGGCCGCCAGGGCTTCCGACACCTCCACCACCTTGGCCACCGGCACCTCGCCCTGATAGGGGCAGCCGAGCACGCAGCTCACATAGCCGCGCACGAGGATGCCGGCCTCCAGCGCCGCCGCCACCACGGGACGAAAGCGCTCCAGGCTCTCGGCGATGGAGCAGTTGATGTTCTTCTGGCTGAAGGCCTCGGATGCGGCGCCGAACACCGCCACCTCGTCCACATGGCAGGCGAGCGCGGCCTCAAGGCCCTTCATGTTGGGCACGAGCACCGGATAGCGAACGCCCGGCTTGCGGGTGATGGCAGCCATCACCTCAGCCGTATCCGCCATCTGCGGCACCCATTTGGGCGAGACGAAGCTGCCGCTTTCCACCACCGTCAGGCCGGCATCCGCCAGGGCATCAATGAGCGCCACCTTGGCAGCCAGCGGCACAATGCCCTTTTCGTTCTGGAGCCCGTCGCGTGGACCGACCTCGACGATACGCACTTCAGCGGGACGGCTCATGCCGGATCCTCCAGAACCAAGAGCTCGGTGCCATCATCCACCAGGTCGCCGACAGCGAACCGGATGGACGCGACGCGCCCGGAGCGGGGCGCGGCCACCGTATGCTCCATCTTCATGGCTTCCACCACCACCAGAGCGGTGCCCTTTTCAACCAGATCACCCGGTGCCACGGCGATGCGGGTGATGGTGCCCGGCATGGGCGCCACCAGTCGCCCGGCGGTGCCGGTCGCCTCGATGCTGGCAAGGCGCGGGTCCACATGGTCGAGGCTGCGCTCGGCACCCGCCGCGAAGACGGTGAGCCGAGCGCCGGAGCGCACCACGCGGGCGGTCAGCCGGACGCCGGCGAGGCGGGCGATGAGGGTGCCGTCGTCGGAGAGCTTGCCCTCCACGGCGAGGCGTCCGCCCGGCAGGTCCAGCTGGAAACCATCCGCCGCATAATGAGCCCGCACGGCGATGCGCGTGTCGCGGTCGGCGAAGGTCAGGTCCACGAAGGCCGACCGATTGAGCCGCCAGCCCGGTGCCAGTCCCCAGGGCGACCAGGGATCGGCCGGGTCCGCGGAAGACGCGGAAGCGCGGGCCTCGTCCAGCAGCACATAGAGGGAGGCGAGCGCGAGGGAGCGCTCGTCTACCGGCGCGGGCGGCGGCAAGAGGGTGTCGCGGTGGCGCTCGATGAAGCCGGTGTCGAGATCGGCGGCGGTGAAGGCCGGCTCGGCGAGGATGGATTGCAGGAAGGCGCGGTTGGTGGACAGGCCGACCACCTGCGTCGCCGCAAGAGCCGCACGCAGGCGTCCCAGCGCTTCCGACCGGTCGGCACCGGCCGCGATTATCTTGGCGATCATGGGGTCGTAATGAATGGAGACTGAGTCCCCCGCCCGCACGCCGGAATCCACTCGCACGCCGGCAATGGCGTCGGGCAGGACCAGATGATCGAGCCGGCCCACCTGGGGCAGAAAGTCCTTCTCAGGATCCTCCGCATAGAGGCGGACCTCGATGGCGTGGCCGATGAGCGGAATATCCGCTTGGGCCAGCGGCAGCGCCTCTCCGCGTGCCACCCGGATCTGCCATTCTACCAGGTCCTGGCCGGTGATGGCCTCGGTGACGGGATGCTCCACCTGGAGACGGGTGTTCATCTCCATGAAGAAGAAGTCGTCGCCCTCGGCGATGAATTCCACCGTGCCGGCGCCCACATAGCCCACCGCCCGGGCGGCATCTACGGCCGCCTGGCCCATGGCCGCACGCCGTTCCGGGCTCATGCCGGGGGCGGGAGCCTCCTCCACCACCTTCTGGTGGCGGCGCTGGATGGAGCAGTCGCGTTCGTGGAGATAGACCACGTTGCCGTGCGTATCGGCGAAGACCTGCACCTCTATATGGCGCGGGCGGGTGAGATATTTCTCCACCAGCACCCGGTCATCGCCAAACGCGTTGCGGGCCTCACGCTGGGCCGAGGCGAGCGCGTCGGCGAACTCCTCTGCGGACCTCACCACCTTCATGCCCTTGCCGCCGCCGCCGGCGGAGGCCTTGATGAGCACGGGATAGCCGATGCGCGCCGCCTCCCGCGCCAGCAAAGCGGGGTCCTGGTCCGCACCATGATAGCCTGGCACCAGCGGCACGCCGGCCTTTTCCATCAGCACCTTGGCGGCGCTCTTCGAGCCCATGGCCTCGATGGCGGACGCCGGCGGGCCGACAAAGACAATGCCCGCATCCGCGCACGCCTTGGCGAAGGTGGCATTCTCGGAGAGAAAGCCATAGCCGGGATGGATGGCATCCGCGCCCGAAGCCTTCGCGGCCTCCAGGATGGCGTCGATGCGCAGATAGCTCTCGCGGGCGGGCGCGGGGCCGATGGGATAGGCCTCGTCGGCGCTCGCCACATGGAGGGCGCGAGCGTCGGCGTCCGAATAGACGGCGATGGTCTTCAGGCCCATGGCACGGGCGGTGCGCATGACGCGCACGGCGATCTCCCCGCGATTGGCCACGAGAAGCGTGCGGATGGGCCGCGTGTGGGTTCCGGTCATGCCTGCCCCCATTGTGGCTTGCGCTTTTCCAGGAAGGCGGTGAGCCCCTCGCGACCATCGGCGCTGGCGCGCTGGTCGGCGATGCGGGCGGCGGTGTCGGCGATGACCTCGGCGCTGAGCGGGCGATCCACCGCCGCGACGAGATCCTTGGTGGCGGCCTGCGCCGCCGGGCTGCCGGCGGACAGGGCTTTGAGATGGCGGGCGATCGCGCCATCGAGCTCCTCGGCTGGCACCACCTCATGCACGAGGCCCAGCGCCAGGGCGGTCTCCGCCGAGAAGCGCTCGGCGGTGAGGAAATAGCGCCGCGCCTGCCGCGCGCCCATGGCGCGGACCAGATAGGGGCTGATGACCGCCGGGATGAGGCCGATCCGCACTTCGGTCACAGCGAACAGCGCCTCGGGCACCGCCACCGCAATGTCTGAACAGGCGATGAGGCCGATGGCGCCGGCGAAGGCCGAACCGTGCACCCGCGCAAGAGTGGGCTTGGGGCAGGTGTCGATGGTGCGCATGAGCTCGCCCAGCGCACCGGCATCCGCCAGATTCTCCGCGCGGGAATAGGCCGCCATGCGGCGCATCCAGTTGAGGTCGGCCCCGGCGCAGAAGGAGGGACCATTCGCCCGCAGCAGGATGGCCTTCACCGCCGGATCGGCCCCGGCCTCGCCATAGGCGGCGGTCAGTGAGGCGATCAGGCCGTCATCGAAGGCGTTGTGGACTTCGGGGCGGTTGAGGGTGAGGACAGCGACCCCGTCCTCTCGGGAAACAAGGAGGCTCATCACATGCGGAACACGCCGAAGCGCGTGTCCTTCTCAGGGGCGTTGAGGGAAGCGGACAAAGCCAGCGCCAGCACCATGCGGGTGTCCGCCGGGTCGATAACGCCGTCGTCCCACAGGCGGGCCGAGGAATAATAGGGATGACCCTGGCGCTCATACTGGGCCTGGATGGGGGCCTTGAAGGCCGCCTCGTCCTCCGCCGACCAGCTGCCACCCTTGCCCTCAATGCCGTCGCGCTTGACCTGGGCGAGCACGTTCGCGGCTTGCTCGCCGCCCATCACCGAGATGCGGGCATTGGGCCACATCCACAGGAAGCGCGGCTCGAAGGCGCGGCCGCACATGCCGTAATTGCCGGCGCCGAAGGAATTGCCGATGACCACCGTGAACTTGGGCACCGATGCGCACGACACCGCATTGACGAGCTTGGCGCCATCCTTGGCGATGCCGCCGGACTCATATTTGCGGCCCACCATGAAGCCCGTGATGTTCTGCAGGAAGACCAAAGGGATATTGCGCTGGCAGCACAATTCCACGAAGTGCGCACCCTTCAGCGCGCTTTCCGAGAACAGGATGCCATTGTTGGCGATGATGCCAACCGGATAGCCGAAGATGCGGGCAAAGCCGGTCACCAGCGTGGTGCCGTAAAGCGGCTTGAACTCGTCAAACTCGGAGCCGTCCACGATGCGGGCGATGATCTGGCGCACGTCGAACGGCTTCTTGGGATCCTGCGAGACGATGCCGTAAATGTCCTCGGCATCATAAAGCGGCGCCTTGGGCGGGCGGATATCGAGGCCGTGGCCCTTCACGCGGTTGAGGTCGGCCACGATGGTGCGGGCGATGCCCAGCGCGTGGGCGTCATTCTCGGCCATATGGTCGGCGACGCCAGAGGTGCGGGTGTGCACGTCTGCACCGCCCAGCTCCTCGGCGGTCACGACCTCGCCGGTGGCCGCCTTCACCAGAGGCGGGCCACCCAGGAAGATGGTGGCCTGGTTCTTCACCATGATGGACTGGTCCGCCATCGCCGGCACATAAGCGCCGCCAGCGGTGCACGAGCCCATCACCACCGCGATCTGGGCGATGCCCTCGGACGACATGTTGGCCTGGTTGAAGAAGATGCGGCCGAAATGCTCGCGGTCAGGGAAGACCTCGTCCTGGTTCGGCAAGTTGGCACCGCCGGAATCGACAAGATAGAGGCACGGCAGGTGATTTTCCCGCGCAATGGCCTGAGCCCGCAGGTGCTTCTTCACCGTCATGGGGAAGTAGGTGCCGCCCTTCACCGTGGCGTCATTGGCCACGATCATGCATTCGCGCCCCGACACCCGGCCGATGCCGGTGATAATGCCGGCGGCGGGAATATCGTCGTCATACATGCCGTAGGCGGCAAGCTGCGACAGTTCGAGGAAAGGCGAGCCCGTGTCCAGCAGGGTGCGGATCCGGTCGCGGGGCAAGAGCTTGCCGCGCTTGAGATGCCGCTCGCGCGCCACCTGCCCGCCGCCCTCGGCGATGCGCTCCACATGGCCCCGCAGGTCCGCGACGCTCGCGGCCAGTGCCTCGCGATTTCGGCGGAAGACTTCCGACCGCCGGTCGACCGCGTCCTCGATGATCGCCATGCGCGCCTCACCCTTGAATGTTCCGGGAGCCGAACTTGGAAGCGCGTAGCACACGGTCATGACAGCCATGACCGGACAAAGCGCAGACCGTCTTTCCTCCCGTGCCGATCGTGGTCGGCTTGGAAACGATCGTACGTTTTTTTAAACCGGCTGCAAGCGAATTCGCCTGCTGCGTATCAGGCTTTCACCTTGCGCCTGGGAACGGCGGCGAGCGGCGGCGGGGCGGCGCGGCGGGTGGCCTCCGGAAGCGCGACGCCCTCCACCACCAGGTCCGTGTAGATTCGCACCAGTTCGTCCTGGGTCAGGCGGCCATCGGCGCGATACCACATGCAGATGCCGGTCAGCATGGAAATGATGGCATAGGTGGCGACGCGAGGCTCCGGCACGCGGAACATCCCCGCCTCGGCACCCGTCCTCAGCGCGTCTTCCAGCAAGGCCTCATAGCGCTGGCGCATCTCCACAACCACCGCCCGATGCTCCTCGTCCAGGGAGCGAATCTCCATGTTGGCGATGAAGACATGGGCGTTGCGCGTCATGTGATAGCGCAGATGGAAATCGACGAACGCCTTGAGCCGGTCGAGCGGCGCCTTGCCATCTCTGAGGGCAACCTCCGCCCGCAGGATGAGGTCTTCCATGTGGTCGCGCACAATGTCGAACAGGAGGCTCTGCTTGTTGTCGAAATACTTGTAGAGCGAGCCCGACTGCAGCCCGACCTCGGCCGCCAGCTGCCGCAGGCTCATGGCCTCATAGCCGTGCTTGTAAATGAGCTGCACGCCCGCCTGCCGAATGGCCTGGGCGGTGCGCGCCCCATTGGAACCGACCGTGCGCGCCATGTCTCTCCCGACCGGAAGGCCCCTTCGGCCAGTTGGTGTGACGGTAAGACCATCCACGGGATGATCGGCGGGTAGAGTGAGCGCCCGCGGCCAGACACGCAAGCCGCAGGGCAGCAAAA
Organism: Aquabacter sediminis; assembly: GCF_028863665.1. Lineage (GTDB taxonomy): Bacteria > Pseudomonadota > Alphaproteobacteria > Rhizobiales > Xanthobacteraceae > L1I39. Next base: position 245,699 of record NZ_JARBFX010000007.1, on the reverse strand, counting down.
AGAGCCTTGACGCCCGTAAAAAAAGAACGTTCGATTGTTTCTACAACCGGCATAAGACCGATGCACCCGGCGTGACGCCAAGTTCTACCGCCGCCCACATGGGAGAGAATCATGACCAAGCCAGGCGCCCGGCTTCAGTCTTTCTGCATCAAAATGGCGTGGGATGCCCGCCCGCTATAGTGGACAAGCCCGTCTTCATCGATGAGGCCGGTATCGCCAAGAATGTAGAAGTCGCTGCCGAACTGGAAGCGCATCTTGGTATTGGCTTCATCCTTGAAATAGGAGCGGAACCAGAACAGCGGTGAGCGCTTCACGTCCACCGCCAGCAGGCCCTCCGCTCCCGCGGGCAGCTTGGCGCCACTCTTGTCCAGCACCGTCAGGGCAAAGCCCGGCATGATGCGCCCCACGGAGGCGAGCTGCGAGAAGGCCGGATCGCGGGGATCGTAGGTCATGCCCACGATCATGCCGGTCTCGCGGGTGCCATACTGGTTGATCAGCGGCACTTCGAGCTTCTGCGTCACCCAGGACACAACGTCCAGCGGCAGCGGTTCGCCACACACCGTGACGTGGCGAATGGCGAAGGGGGCGGCGCCGTCGTGGGGATCGCCGCGCCGCCAAGCCTTGATCTGGGAAGGGGCTGCCGTGAGGTTGGTGACCCGGAATTTGGACAGGACGCGATAGCCCTGGGAGACATCATAGGGGCCATCGCAGAACAGGATCGCGCACCCGATCAGGAGTGGGCCGATCAGGCCGTAATAGATGCCGTATTCCCAGCCCTGGTCGGCCATGTTCCAATAGACGTCGTCGTCCCGCACATCGATGGCGATCCGCATAAACTGCTCGATGCCGGCCAAGGCCCGGACTGGCGTGAGCAGACCGAGCTTAGCTTCGACGAAGCTCGGGGCATACGTCATGATGAAGGGGTCGTTCTCGCCATAAGTCTCCACCGTTTCAAGCGGCTCGGAGGCATAGATGGAGGACCAGAACTGCGTGGCCTTGCTGTCGAGGCGGTTGATCTGGTCGCCCTCGACAAGGCAGACGAAGGTCTTGCCCGTGATGTAGCGGGAAGCGCGCTCCACGAGGAAGCGGTTGGCGACGACGGCCTTGACTCCGCTGGCCTTAAGCCGGGCCTCCACGGCGGCCGGGGAATAGGTGGAGAAGAGCGGCATATACACCGCCCCGATCCGCCAGATGGCGAGCGCGGTGATGACCAGCTCGACGCCCTTGGGCAGGAGCACGGCCACCCGGTCGCCCTTGCGAATGCCGGCGCCGGCCAGGACGCGGGCAAAGCGTGACGAATATTCCGCGAGCTTTCCGAAGCTCAGCTCAGAGGTCTGACCGGAGACGGTCTCGTGAATCATGGCGGGCTGGGCCCGCTTCACAGCCAGGTGCCGGTCGCACAGGAGATGAGCCAATGGAATCTTGCTGCCGCTGTATTTTACCGGATGAGCGTGCTGGGCAGGGGTGTCGTCCCCGGCCGCCTGCGACAGATCGGCCGCCCCGAACCTGGAGAAAAAGCTCCCCAGCGTGTAGCTGCGGGTCTCGCTGTCATAGGCCATCAAACCCTCATGGACGAGCGTCGTGGCGAGGCGATGGGCGGTGGCTTTCGAGAGGCCCGTGGCGTGCATCAGATCAGCGAGGCGCACGGGACGTGGCGCGGCATTGGCGACCACGCGCAGCACGGCGATGGCCCGGCCAAGACTCTGCGCGCCTTTCGGCCCGCCATTTTCATGTTCAGTGTCGACCATGTCTTACAATGTGAGACAAAAATGGGTGAACCGCAATAATTCATCGAGACTGGCGGCATTGGCCTTGAAAGAACCGAACGCCCGCTAGATAATCTGGCCAACATCATCTCACAATGTGAGACACGGCCGTAGAAGCCACCCCGCCAAATGAGCGGGTTTCGGGAGGGAAATATGTCGACTGCCAATGCCTCAGGCGCATCGGCCGGCAACGCGTCGCTATTGAATGTCGATGGTGTCTCGCTGCGTTTCGGCGGCCTACGGGCGCTGAGCGATGTGCATTTCTCGGTCGACAAGGGCGAGTTGTTCTCCATCATCGGCCCCAACGGTGCCGGCAAGACCTCGCTGCTCAACTGCATTTCGGGGCGCTATTCGCCCACCGAGGGGCGGGTGCTGTTCGAGGGCCGCGACGTGACGCGGCTCAAGCCCAACCGGCGCGCCGCCATCGGCATCGGCCGCACGTTCCAGAATCTGGCCCTGTTCCATCATATGAGCGTGCTCGACAACATCATGGTCGGCCGCCACCATCTGCTGAAGAACAACTGGTTCACCGGCGCCCTCTATTGGGTGGGTGGCGCGCAGAAGGAAGAATTGGAGCACCGCCGCAAGGTCGAGGACATTATCGACTTCCTCGATATCCAGCATGTGCGCAAGGCCACCGCTGGCACCCTCTCCTATGGACTGCGCAAGCGGGTGGAGCTCGCCCGCGCCGTGGCGCTGGAGCCCAAGCTCATCCTGCTCGACGAGCCCATGGCGGGCATGAACCTCGAAGAGAAGGAGGACATGGCCCGCTACATCGTTGATCTCAACGAGGAGTGGGGCATGACTATCATCATGATCGAGCACGACATGGGCGTGGTGATGGACATCTCCCATCGCGTCATGGTGCTCGACTTCGGCCGCAAGATCGCCGAGGGGCTGCCCGCCGACGTGCTGGCCAACGAGCATGTCCGCAAGGCCTATCTGGGCGAGGAGGATCCCGAGCTTGAAGACGAGCTCGATGCGCCGCCCCCTTCGACCCAGGCATTGTCCGCGTGAGAGAGGCCGTCCCCATGAGCCAGGCGACCCTGCCGGACGTTTCCGTCCACGATACCTTGCCCAAGCTGCTGACCTTCAATGCGCGCAATCACGGCAGCGACATCTGGCTGCGCGAAAAGGACCTGGGCATCTGGAATTCCTACACCTGGAGCCAGGTGTCGCAGCGTGTCCAGCACATGGCGCTGGGCCTTTCCGAGCTCGGCGCCAAGCGCGGCGACGTCATCGCCCTCATCGGCGACAACCGCCCGGAATGGCTGATGGGCGAGATCGCCGCCCATGCGGTGGGCGGCATGTCGCTGGGAATCTATCGCGACGCCCTCGCCGAGGAAGTGGCCTACCTCATCACCTATGCGGACGTGAAGGTGATCTTCGCCGAAGACGAGGAGCAGGTGGACAAGCTGCTCCAGCTGGAAGATCGCATCCCCACGGTCCGCCACATCGTCTATGCGGACCCGCGCGGACTGCGCAAATATGACGACCCGCGTCTCATCGCCCTGTCCGCCGTGGAAGCATCCGGCGCCGCCCGCGCGGCCGCCGATGCCGGCCTTTATGATCGCATGGTGGCCGAGGGCAAGGGCTCAGACGTCGCCATCCTGTGCACTACATCGGGCACCACGTCCCATCCCAAGCTGGCCATGCTGACCTCCGGCGCCTTGCTGCGCCACTGCGCGGCCTATCTGGCCGCCGATCCGCGCGGGCCGCAGGACGAATATGTCAGCGTGCTCCAGATGCCATGGATCATGGAGCAGATCTACGCCTTCGGCCAGGCACTCATCTCCCGCATGAAGGTCAACTTCGTGGAGGAGACCGAGACCACCATGGCCGATATGCGCGAGATCGGCCCCACCTTCGTGCTGTTCGCCCCCCGCGTCTGGGAGCAGATCGCGGCCGACGTGCGGGCCCGCATCATGGATGCCTCGCCCTTCAAGCGGGCCATGTTCGACTATGGCATGAAGCTGGGCCTGAAGGCCCTTGAGAGCGGCAAGCGCTCCCCGGTGGCGGATCTCATCCTGTTCCGCGCGCTGCGCGACCGGCTGGGCTTCTCCAACCTGAAGTCCGCCGCCACCGGCGGCGCGGCGTTGGGGCCGGATACATTCCGCTTCTTCCTGGCGCTCGGCGTGCCCATGCGCCAGCTCTATGGCCAGACGGAGCTTCTGGGCGCCTACACCCTCCACACTGCCGACGACGTGGATTTCGACACGGTGGGCGTGCCCATGGCCGGGGTGGAACTGCGCATCGACAATCCCGACCCCAACGGCCTGGGCGAGATCGTCACCCGCCACGGCAACGCGTTCGCCGGCTATTACCGCAACGAGGAAGAGACCCGGAAGTCGTTCGCCGAAGGCGGGTGGATGCAGACCGGGGATGCCGGCTTCATCAATCCGCGCGGCCATCTGGTGGTCATCGACCGGGTGCGCGACATGGCCTCCACCGCCCATGGCGACCGCTTCTCGCCGCAATATATCGAGAACAAGTTGAAGTTCTCGCCCTATGTGGCGGAGGCCGTGATCCTGGGCGATGGCCGCAACGATCTCGCCGCCATGATCTGCATTCGCTTCTCCATTGTCTCCAAATGGGCGGAGAAGAACCGCATCGCATTCACGACCTATACGGACCTTGCCTCGCGACGCGAAGTCATCGACTTGCTGCGCCGGGAAGTGGAGCAGGTGAACAAGACGCTGGCCGAGAAGCAGCGCATCTCCCGCTTCCTGCTGCTCTATAAGGAGCTGGACGCGGACGACGGCGAACTGACCCGCACCCGCAAGGTGCGCCGCGGCGTCATCAATGAGCGCTATGGCGACATCATCGACGCCATGTACCGCGGCGATCCCAAGATCGCGGTGGACACCACCATCACCTTCCAGGACGGCACCAAGCAGCGCATCAAGACGGTGCTCGAAGTGGTGGACATGACCGCGGGAAGTGGCGCGGCGGCTCCCGGCTCCAAGCGGAGGGCGGCATGACGTTTCCCGAACCAGCGCACCGATCCTGCGCACCGCTCGTCTCCCGTCCTTCTCCCTTCCCTCCCTCCCCGGCCAGCGGGAGAGGATTTTCGCGGGCGCCCCAATGACCTCGCAACTCCTTCTCCAACTCGTCATCAACGGGCTCATCATCGGCACGCTCTATGGCGTGGTCGGCATGTGCTTCGTGTTGATCTACAAGGCCAGCCAGGTGGTGAACTTCGCCCAGGGCGAATTCCTGCTGATCGGCGCTTGGACCTGCTGGTGGCTGCTCACCTACTGGCAGATCCCCTTCATCTGGGGCTTCCTTATCGCGCTCGCCTTCATGATGCTGTTCGGCTTCGCCCTTCAGGTCATCGTGCTGCGGCCCCTGATCGGCGAGCCCATCATCTCGGTCATCATGGTGACCATCGGCCTGTCCATCTTCTTCCAGGCCCTGATGAAGTGGATGTTCGGCACCTTTGCCCAGCCCTTCCCGCCCATCTTCTCGGTGGCGAAGGTCAACATATTGGGGCTGCAGGTGCAGACGGCCTATCTCATGTCGACCGGCGTCTCGCTGGCGATCATGGCGGGCTTTGCCTGGTTCTTCAAATATTCCCGCATGGGCCTGGCCATGCGGGCCACTGCCTTCAACCAGCAGGTGGCCCAGTCGCTCGGCATTTCCGTCCGCCAGGTGTTCGCCTTGTCCTGGGGCATCTCTGCGGCGGTCTCCGCGGTGGCCGGCGTGGTGGTGGGCATCGTGAACGGCGTGTCCTCCTCGCTCTCCTTCTTCGGCATCAAGGTCTTCCCGGCGGTGATCCTGGGCGGCCTCGACTCGATCCTCGGCGCGGTGGTGGGCGGGCTCATCATCGGCGTCCTGGAGAATGTGGCGCACTTCTTCGACAGCCAGTTCCTCAACTGGGGCAACCTCTATGAGATCGTGCCCTTCTACGTCCTCATCATCATCCTGATGATCAAGCCGTACGGTCTGTTCGGCACCCGCGACATCGAGAGAGTGTGACGCCATGGCCATCTCCACCATGCGCCCGTGCGGCGACTTCCGCACCTCGTACCGGGCCGACCAGACCATCTTCGCCACCCGGCTCACCATGCTGTTCTGCGTTGCAGCAGTTGTGGTGCTCTGCTTCGCGCCCTTCTTCCTGTCCCGCTACATGCTCTCTTTGATGATCCAGATCGGCTATCTGGGCATCGCGGCGCTGGGATTGAACATCCTGGTGGGCTTTTCGGGGCAGATCTCCATCGGCCATGCGGTGTTCTTTGGCTTCGGCGGCTTTGCCTCCGCCTTCCTGGCCAATAAGGGCGTGCCGGTGCCCGTCGCCATCGTGCTCGCGGGCGTGTGGACCACCTTCGTGGGCCTCCTGTTCGGCCTGCCGGCCGCGCGGGTGAAGGGGCTTTATCTCGCCATCGCTACGCTGGCCGCGCAGTTCATCCTCCAGGACTTCTTCGTCCGGGCGGAATGGTTCACCGGCGGCACGCACGGCGCCATGGCACCCCCGTTCGAGCTGTTCGGCTACGACCTGTCGGGCGACACGCGCTATTTCTACGTGGTGCTGGTGTTCGTGGTGGTGATGTATCTCTTCGCCACCAACCTGATGCGCACCCGCGACGGGCGGGCGCTGATCGCGGTGCGCGATCATTATCTCTCCGCCGAGATGATGGGCGTGAACCTCACCAAGTACCGCACCATGGCCTTCGGCATCTCATCCTTCTATGCCGGCATCGGCGGGGCGCTCTATGCCCACTATATCGGCTTCATGTCGGTGGAAGGGCTCGACATCCTGTTCTCGATCCAGTTCCTGGCCATGATCATCATTGGCGGGCTGGGATCGGTGATGGGCTCTCTGCTGGGAACCATCTTCATGGTCCTGCTGCCGGAACTGACCGGCGCGCTCGCCTCCGCGCTCCAGGGCAGCGCCATCGACAAGGCGCTGCACCTGAAGGACGGCATCACCTACATGCGCGAGATGCTGATCGGCGCCACCATCATCCTGTTCCTGATCTTCGAGCCGGATGGGCTCGCCCACCGCTGGCGCCAGATCAAGGCCTATTGGAAACTCTATCCCTTCTCGTACTGACGGCGCGGGAGAAGGACGGCGCAAGACCGCCCGGATGTCCCGCAGAGGAACGACCCCAAGGAGAAGCCAGATGAAAAAGTTTGCACTGCCTCTCGTTTCCGCCCTCGCCCTTGCCGCGGCAAGCCCGGCGCTGGCCCAGTCCATCAATATCGGCCACCTCGCAGACTATTCCGGCGGCACCTCGGACGTGGGCAAGCCCTATGGCCAGGGCGTCCAGGACACCATCGCCTGGATCAACAAGAATGGCGGGGTGAACGGCAAGCAGATCAATTCCGACTTCAACGAATATGGCTACCAGGTGCCGCGCGCACTGGCCGCCTTCAAGAAGTGGGTGGGCACCGACAAGGTGGTGGCGATCCAGGGCTGGGGCACGGCCGACACCGAGGCGCTCGTCGCCATGGTGACCAAGGAGGAGATCCCCTATTATTCGGGCTCCTACGCTGCCACCCTCACCGATCCCAAGGGCAAGGTGAACGAGAAGAGCGAGCGCGCCGCGCCGTTCAACTTCTTCTACGGCCCCTCTTACTCCGATGCCGCCCGCGCCATGGTGCAGTGGGCCGCCGACGACTGGAAGGCCAAGGGCGGCCAGGGCAAGCCCAAATGGGTGCATATGGGCGCCAACCACCCCTTCCCCAACTCGCCGAAGGCGGCGGCCGAGGCCTATGCCAAGGAACTGGGCTTCGAGGTGCTGGACCCCATCACCTTCGCCCTCACCCCCGGCGACTATACTGCCCAGTGCCTGACGCTGAAGCAGTCCGGCGCCAATTACGCCTATCTCGGCAACACCGCCGGCTCCAACATCTCGGTGCTCAAGGCGTGCGAAGCGGCCGGCGTGAAGGCGCAGTTCTTCGGCAATGTGTGGGGCATGGATGAGAACGCGGCCAAGGCCGCCGGCTCGGCCGCCAATGGCGTGATCTTCCCGGTGCGCACCGCCGTCACCTGGACCGGTTCGGCCCCGGGCCTTGCCACCTTCAAGGCCATTTCCAAGATGTCCGATCCGGACGGCAAGGAATATCGCCCTGTCCATTACCTCGCCGCCGTGTGCACCGTCATGTACATGAAGGAAGCCATGGAGTGGGCCGACAAGAATGGCGGCGTCACCGGCGTGAAGATCCGCGACGGCATGTACCAGAAGAAGGATTGGGTGCCGAAGGGCACGGACGGCGTGTGCAATCCCTCCACCTGGACCGCCACCGATCATCGCCCCACCACCACGGTCGATCTCTACCGCGCCGTTGTGAACGGCCCGACCGAAGGCACCGTGACCGAGCTCGTCGACAAGGGCGTCATCAAGCTCGACAAGGTCGCCACCATCAACCTGCCGCGCAAGACTGAGCTGCAGGGCTGGTGATCGCCCCATCCGGCCACTCCTGATCCCGTTCGCGGTCAGGAGCGGCCGGCCTCCGAGGGGCCGGACGCGCGCCGGCCCCCTTCGGACCCCTTCCCTTTTGCATGAAGCACCGCCGTCGACGCCGGGACGCAACCGGAGGGAACGGCGCAAGCCCGAAGGTCCCGCCATGGCAGAGGCCGCACTGAAGATGGATCCGCAGCCGGCCGCCGAGACGGCACCGCCGATGCTGAACGTCAACAATATCGAGGTGGTCTATAACGACGTCATCCTGGTGCTGCGCGGCCTCTCGCTGAAGGTCCCGCAGGGCAAGATCGTCGCGCTGCTGGGCTCCAACGGCGCCGGCAAGTCCACCACGCTCAAAGCCATTTCGGGGCTGCTGAAGTCCGAGGATGGCGAGATCACGCGGGGCGACGTCTCCTTCCTGGGCGAGCGAATCAACGGCATTGAGCCGGACCAGATCGTCCGGCGCGGCATCTTCCAGGTGATGGAGGGGCGCCGCATCGTCGCCGACATGACCATCCTGGAAAACCTGCGCCTTGGCGCCTTCACCCGCCGCGACAATGAGGTGAAGAGCGACATCGAGCGCGTCTACCAGTATTTCCCGCGCCTTCGGGAGCGCACCGGCCTTGCCGGCTATCTCTCCGGCGGCGAACAGCAGATGCTGGCCATCGGCCGCGCCATGATGGCCCGCCCCAAGCTGATCCTCATGGACGAGCCGTCCATGGGCCTCTCCCCCCTCCTGGTGAAGGAGGTGTTCGCCATCATCAAGCAGCTCAACCGGGATCTGGGCGTCACCATTCTCCTGGTGGAACAGAATGCCCGCGTGGCGCTCTCGGTGGCGGACTACGGCTACATCATGGAGCAGGGCAAGATCGTGCTGGACGGCACGGCCGAGCAGCTCTCCACCAATGAGGACGTGAAGGAATTCTATCTGGGCCAGGGCGGCGGCGAGGAGCGCAAGTCGTTCAAGAACCTGAAATCCTTCAAGCGCCGCAAGCGCTGGCTCTGACGGCTCCGCCCGCGCTGGCGGGAAAGGCCGGACCGCACATTTCATCGGGGACCCCTCCCCGCACAGTCCTGGCGCACGCCGGCGAAGGCTCGGGCTCGACCCGGCGCCCACGGCCCGCACGATACAAGATGGCTCAGTTGATGAGCGAGGGCGACATGACCAACACCGACCGCTTCTTTGACGCCCTTGAGACACGCGACCCGCAGGAGCGCGAAGCGGCGCTCATGACCGCGCTCGCGGCCCAGGTGGCCACCGCCAAGGCCCGCTCACCCTATTTCGCGGCCCTCTTGAAGGACGTGGACGCCGACGCCATCAACAGCCGGGCTGCGCTCGCACGCCTGCCCGTCACACGCAAGTCGGACCTGCCCTATCTCCAGCCGAAAAGCCTGCCATTCGGCGGGCTGAACGGCACGCCGCCGGGCAACCTTGCCCGCATCTTCATGTCGCCCGGCCCCATCTATGATCCCGAAGGCCGACGTCCCAATTACTGGCGCTTTGCCCGCGCCTTGTACGCCTGCGGCTTTCGGCAGGGCGAGATCCTGCACAACACCTTCTCCTATCACCTGACCCCCGCCGGCTCGATGATGGAGAGTGGCGCCCATGCGCTGGGTTGCGCCGTGGTGCCCGCCGGTGTCGGCCAGACCGACCTGCAATTGCGCGCCATCGCCGACATCCGCCCCCACGGCTATGCCGGCACCCCCTCCTTCCTGAAGATCCTGGTGGACAAGGCCCGCCAGGAGGGCACCGACATCTCCTCCCTCACCAAGGCGCTGGTGACGGGCGAGGCCTTCCTGCCGGCCATGCGCGCCGCCCTTCGGGACGCTGGCATCACCGCCCGCCAGGCCTATGGCTCCGCCGATCTCGGTCTCGTCGCCTATGAGAGCGAGGCGGAGGACGGCATGATCCTGGAAGAGCATGTGATCGTGGAGATCGTGCGCCCGGGCACAGGTGATCCGGTGGAAACCGAGGGCGAGGTGGGCGAGGTGGTCGTGACCTTGCTGGAGCCCGATTATCCCCTCATCCGCTTCGCCACCGGCGACCTCTCCGCCCTCATGCCGGGCATGAGTGCCTGCGGGCGCACCAATGGGCGGCTGCGCGGCTGGCTGGGGCGCGCGGACCAGGTGACCAAGATCCGCGGGATGTTCGTGCATCCCATCCAGGTGACCTCTGCCGTGAAGAAGCACCCCGCCATCACCAAGGCGCGCCTGGTGGTGGACCATAACGGCACCAGCGACGACATGCTGCTGGAGGTGGAACTGGCTGACGGCGCCGCCCTCGCGGAAGAGGCGCTGCTGGACGATCTGCGCGCCTCCACCAAGCTGCGCTGCCGCCTCGAATTTCTGGCGCGGGGCACGCTGCCGGACGATGCCAAGACGATCGAGGACCGCCGCAAGGTGGGGTGAGGGGCTGGCGTCTTTCAGGACCCCACTTTGCGGGCCGCCCCTCTTCAGGCGTGGGACGGACGCTCTCGGTTGGCGTGGGGCGGTTCCTCTGCGCCCCGCCCACGCCTTGCCGGCCATCGGCTAGACAGGCGCGGTCATACGGTTAGGGTGCAAGCTGGAACCGAGGCGCTTGCTCATGAAATTCCGTTTCACCCTGCTCCTGGCCACGCTCGGCCTCGCCGCCGCTGGCTGCACCACCCCGGCCGAGCAGAAGGAAAACGCCTTGGTGGCCGCCGGCTTCCATCAGCGCCCGGCGGACACGCCCGCCCGCGTCGCCTCCATGAAGGCGCTGCCGCCCAACACCTTCGTGACCCAGGCCCAGAAGGGGCGCACCGTCTATCTCTATGCCGACCCGACCGGTTGCAACTGCATCTATTACGGCACCGAGGACAATTACGGCCTCTACCAGCAGGTGCGCTACCAGCAGCGCATGAGCAACGAAGCCGCCATGGCGCCCATCCCGGATGAGTCGTACGAATTCGACTATGGGCTGTGGGGCGGACCGTTCTTTCCCTATTGAGGCGTTGGGAAGGCTCGGGCGCTACTTCTTCTTGAATTCAGCTTCGATCGCCAGCTCCACTTCGTCCCCAACCATGGGCAAGAAGGCCGTCATACCGAAGTCCGACCGCTTGATCTTGGCCTTTGCGTCAAAGCCGACCGTGTAGGTCTTGTCAGTCGGTGCGACGCCCGCCTGATTGAACTCTGCCTCGAGGGTGACGGTCCGCGTAACGCCGCGCAACGTGAGTTCGCCCGTGATGCGCGCGTCATCCCCATCCGCCTCAATGCGGGTCGACTTGAAGGTGGCGCTCGGGAAATTTGCAACATCGAAGAAATCCCCCGCCATCAGATGAGCATCCAAAGCGGGATCGAGCGTGCCGATCTTGTTCACCGGAATGGTGACCTCCACGCGGCTCGCATTCGGGGTCTTCGGGTCAAGGACAAGCGTGCCGGTGATGGCCGGAACGATGCCGCTATAGGTGGAGAAACCCAGGTGCTTGATTTTCCAGGTTACCCGGGTATGGCCGGGATCCGCCTCATAGGTGCCGGCTGAGGCCTGGTGAGGGTTTTGTGTGGTCTCCTGGGCCGAGAGCGGGGAGGCAAGGCAGAGAGCGGCGGCGAAGGCGGCGATCGGCAGATGCTTCATGGGGCCTCTCCTTACGTTAGGAGAGCCCCTTATGCTTGTGCCACAAGGCGAGAGGATGGCGCCTCAGCTGCGCCCCATCCTCACTCCGCCGCATCCACCTTCGCATCGTCCGCCTTCGCTGCCACCCCGAAGCGCTTGGCCACATAGTCCTCCACCAGCGCCCGGAACTCGTCCTGGATGTTGGCGCCGCGCAAGGTCACGGCTTTCTTGCCGTCGATGAAGACGGGGGCCGAGGGGGTTTCGCCGGTGCCGGGCAGGGAGATGCCGATGTCGGCGTGCTTGCTCTCGCCCGGTCCGTTCACGATGCAGCCCATCACCGCCACGTTCAGCGCCTCGACGCCGGGATAGGACTTCTTCCATTCCGGCATGCGCTCGCGGATCATGTCCTGCACGCTCTGCGCCAGTTCCTGGAAAACGGTGCTTGTGGTGCGCCCGCAGCCGGGGCAGGCGGCGACGAGCGGCACGAAGGTGCGCAGGCCCATGGTCTGGAGGATTTCCTGCGCCACCTGCACCTCGCGGGTGCGGTCGCCGTTCGGCTCGGGGGTCAAGGACACCCGGATGGTGTCGCCGATGCCGGCCTGGAGCACCACGCCCATGGCCGCCGTTGAGGCGACGATGCCCTTCGAGCCCATGCCGGCCTCTGTGAGCCCGAGATGCAGGGCATAGTCCGAGCGGCGGGAGAGTTCGGAATAGACGGCGATGAGGTCCTGCACCGCCGAAACCTTGGCGGAGAGGATGATGCGGTTGCGGGGAAGGCCGATCTCCTCGGCCAGAGCCGCCGACAGAAGCGCCGAGCGCACGAGCGCCTCGCGCGTCACCGCCCGCGCCTCGGCGGGTCGGGGGAGCGCGGCATTCTCGTCCATGAGCCGGGTCAGGAGCTCACCATCCAGCGAGCCCCAATTGGCGCCGATGCGCACCGGCTTGTCGTGGCGGATGGCGGTCTCGACGATGGCGGCGAACTGCCGGTCCTTCTTGTCGCCGAAGCCCACATTGCCTGGATTGATGCGGTACTTGTCCAGCGCTTCGGCGCAGGCGGGATGATCAGCCAAGAGCTTGTGGCCGATATAATGGAAGTCGCCCACCAGCGGGGCATCGATGCCCATGGCCAGGAGCTTGTCCTTGATATGAGGCACGGCGGCGGCGGCCTCGTCGCGGTCCACCGTGATGCGCACGATCTCCGACCCCGCCCGCGCCAGCGCCGCCACCTGGCGCACCGTGCCGGCGATATCGGCGGTGTCCGTATTGGTCATGGACTGGACCACCACCGGCGCCCCGCCCCCCACCATGACGCGGCCCACGGGCACGCCAACCGTGGCCTTGCGCCGGGCTGGGCCGGCTTCCAGGAGTTCGTCGGGGACGACGGGGGACTGGGTCATGGGGGCCTCGTTGGAACCGCGCCGCGGCCAAGCCGCGGAAGCGTCAATCCGATTGAGGCAGGCTTTTACCTGACCTCGGAAGCCGGGGCCAGCAAGTCGGGATCACCAATGCGAAAGCGAACGCATCACGCCCCGTCCTCGTCCCAAGCCGTGATGGCGGTGGCAGCCGGGAAGCCGACCTGGTGGATGGCCACGCGGCCGAAACCGGCGCGCATCACATAAGTCCACATGTCGGCGCCGAACTCGGTCTGCACCAGGAAATCATCGCCGGACTCCGCCGGATTGCCATGCCAGCTTTTCGGCAGGCCAGCCCGGTCGCGGGTGAGGCGGCCCACGATAACGGGGATGGTGAAGCAGAGGCGGCCCCCGGGCTTCAGGACGCGTCGACATTCCTCGAGCGCGCGGATGGGATGTGGCACATGCTCCAGCGTGTCGGAATGGGTCACCACGTCGAAGGTGCCGGAGGGATAGGGGAGGTTTTCCATATCCACTTCGGGAAAGTCGCCGCGCACATAGCCGGGCAATCGGGACAGCGCCTCGGAGATCGCCACGGCGCCATTCAGATCCAGGATGCGGCAGGCGTGGAGGCCCGCATCCGCGGCGAGGTCACGCACCACGCACCGCCGGCCGAGGGCATCGCGAATGGCATCACCCAGCGCCACGACCCGCAAGTTCGCACCGCACTCCACACAGGCGTAACCTTGCTGCCGATCCACATAGTCCGTCTCCTCCTGGGAGAGGCCCCATGCGGCGATCAAGTCCGGCCACAGCACCCGCTGGAACCGAAACTCAGTTCCCCCGCAGATCGCACATTTCGTCCCGCCAGACCGCCCATCCATCGCCCTCATTCCCCCTTGTCCTTGCACCCCGCGCATCGCCCGGCCACCTCCAGCACCCGCTGGCGCGGCTCGAAGCCGGCGGCGCGGGCGGCCCAGGAGAGGTCGCGGCCCAGCGCGTGGGAGGCGACCTCCTGGGCGGCCCCGCATTGTTCGCAGATGAGGAACACCGCCACATCGGTCTCCCCGTGGGTGTGGCCGCAGGCCAGGAAGGCGTTGCGGCTCTCGATGCGATGGGCGAGGCCCTCTGCCACCAGGAAATCCAGCACCCGGTAGACCGACATGGGCGGCGGACGCTCGCCCGTGCGGCCGAGCCGCTCCACCAATTCATAGGCGCCGAGCGGAACGTGGCTCTGGGCGAGCGACTCCATCACCCGGCGACGCAGGGGCGTGAGCCGCAGGCCCTTCTCCGCGCACCGCGCCTCGAAGCGCGCCACCGCGTCGGCAACGCAGGCAGCATGGTCATGGTCGTGATGGGGGTGGCTGGACTGGGAGGATGCCATGGCGCCAATGTAGTCGCTCCGAAGTGCACGCGCCACGCTGGAGCGCTGCCAAAACACCTTGTTCCCCAGGGTCACGAACGGCACGATGCGGCCGCCGGGCAGACCGGCTCAAGGGGGCTTCCATGCGGTTGTTCAAGTATCTCTTGGTTGCGGCCATCGCCCTGCCTCTGGCGGGCTGTTTCGAGGGTAAGCCCGGCGCAAAGGGGGATGCCGGGCCTGCCGGCCCCACGGGCCCGGCCGGGCCGGCCGGTGTCGCAGGTCCCGCGGGCCCCATGGGCCCCGTGGGCGCGGCGGGTCCTGCCGGCCCGAGCGGCCCCCAAGGGCCCGTTGGTCCCGCCGGCCCGGCCGGAGCCTCCGCCGCCAGCCTTGTCACGCTGCGCACCGCCGCCTGCCCGCAGGCCGGCTGCACCGTCAGCTGCGAAAGCGGCGAGGCGCTGATCGGCGGCTATTGCGTGAACCCTCAGCGTGGCTTCCAGCACATCGCGGTTTTTTCCAGCGAAGGCGGTAAAACGGTGGTGGAATGCCTCCATCCGGTGAAGGAGGTCGTGGCGGCCTGCGCCAAGCAGCCTTGATCGAGCCCGGTTGCGCGCGCCGATTTTGCGGCGCAAGGTCAGCGCGCCCGGAGACGTGACGCCAGCGTCACAGCTTCGCACTAAACCTCGGACGAGCGGCGCCATGCCGCCCGTCCTGTCTTGAAATGGGGATCAGTCATGTCCTTGAAGGGTAAGGTCGCCGTCGTCACGGGTTCCACCAGCGGAATCGGGCTGGCTTATGCCCGCGCCTTCGCCGCCGAGGGTGCGAACGTGGTCATCAATGGTCTCGGCGATGCCGCCGCCATCGAGACGGAACGCTCCAAGATCGAGGCCGACTTCGGCGTCAAGGCGCTCTATTCCGACGCCAACATGCTCGACCCCGAGGAAATCGCCGGCATGGTGAAGCTTGCTGAGACCGAGCTCGGCGCCTGCGATATTCTGGTCAACAATGCCGGCATCCAGCATGTGGCCCCGGTCGAGGAATTCCCGATCGACACCTGGAACAAGATCATCGCCATCAACCTCTCCGCCGCCTTCTTCGCCAGCCGCGCCGCCATTCCCGGCATGAAGGCGAAGAAGTGGGGCCGTATCATCAACACCGCTTCGGCCCATGCCCTGGTGGCCTCGCCCTTCAAATCGGCCTATGTCTCGGCCAAGCACGGCATTGCCGGCCTGACCAAGACCATCGCGCTCGAGACCGCCACCTTCGGCATCACCTGCAACGCCATCTGCCCCGGCTATGTCTGGACGCCCCTGGTGGAGAAGCAGATTCCCGATACCGCCAAGGCGCGCGGCATCACGGAAGAGCAGGTCAAGCGGGACGTGATCCTGGCCGCCCAGCCCACCAAGGAATTCATCACGGTGGAAGAAGTGGCGGCGCTGGCGGTGTTCCTGGCCTCCGACAATGCCCGGTCCATCACCGGCTCCATGCAGCAGATCGACGGCGGCTGGGTCGCTGAGTGAGATCCCTGCGGCCGGAAAGGCCGACGCCATGAGTGCCCCCGGCACGAAGCGCTCCCCCCGGAAGGCGATTTCCCTCGCCCTCCAGGGTGGGGGCGCCCATGGCGCCTTCACCTGGGGGGTGGTGGATCGCCTCCTCCAGGAGGAGAGCATCTCCATCTCCGGCATTTCCGGCACCAGCGCCGGGGCCATGAACGCGGTTGTCATGGCCTCGGGGCTCGCCAAAGGCGGGCCGGACGAGGCGCGGGCGGCACTTACCCTGTTCTGGCGGGACGTGTCGCGGGACGGGCGGCTCTCCCCGCTCCAGCGGACCGCGTTCGACCGGCTCCTGGGCAATTGGTCGCTGGCGCGCAACCCGGCCTATCTGGCCTTCGAGGTGGCGAGCCGCTTCCTGTCGCCCTACGACTTCAATCCCCTCAACATCAATCCGCTGCGCGAAATCCTCAATGTGCACGTGGATTTCGAGGCCATCCGCGCCTCCAGCGTGAAGGTCTTCATCTCCGCCACCAATGTGCATACGGGCCGCGCCCGCATCTTCGGGCACGAGGACATGACGGCGGACGCGGTGATGGCATCCGCCTGCCTGCCCTTCATCTTCCAGGCGGTGGAGATTGACGGCGTGCCCTATTGGGACGGCGGCTATATGGGCAATCCGCCGCTCTTCCCGCTCTATGAGAAGGTGGAGGCGGACGACATCCTGCTGGTGCAGATCAATCCGATCCTGCGCGAGGAGACGCCGCGTACCTCGGCCGAAATCCAGAACCGCATCAACGAGATCACTTTCAATGCCTCGCTGCTGTCCCAGCTGCGCGCCATCGACCAGGTGACCCAGCTCATCGAGCAGGGCCTGCTCACCCGCTGGACGCTGGGCGGCTCTGGCTTCCGGCGGGTGCGCCTGCACCGGATCGGCGGTGCAGACCAGTTGGTCAATTTGGACGTGACCTCCAAGATGAACGCCGAATGGGCCTTCCTGCAGCATTTGCGGGATGTGGGCCGGCAGGCGGCGGAGGATTTCCTCTCCGCCCATTATGACGATATCGGAAAGCGCTCCACCCTGGACCTGCGGCTGGAACTGGCCGAGTAGGCCTCTCCCAGCCGCACGGCAAGTTCAGCGCGAGTCTTTCTTGGCTTGCGCCACCGCCACGAACTTGGTGACGCGGCCTGCTTCCCCCGAGCGGCTGCCAATGCGCTCCAGCCGGCGCTTCTGCTTCGGGCGCATGCCAAGGTTCGCATGGTCGCCAGCGTCGGGATGGTGCGGCGCGTCAGCGGCGCGCTTCATCTCCAGCGCGCGGCGGGCATTGGCCACCAGTTCCAGATGGGCGGCGAAGTCATCGCGGCGCTTCAGTTCGCGGCGGGCGCGGGTGAGGGCGTCGGTGAGCACCGCCGCCTTCTGGCGGTTGCCGGACTCGGCCTTGTCATAGGTCACTTCGCCCCGGCCGCCCTTGCCGCGCAGGCTGCGGCGCTGGTTGTTGGCGATGGTCTGGGCGCGGTCCCGCCGCTCGCGCAGATGGTGGACGAGCGCCACGAGATCCGCATGGGTCATGCCCGCCAGAGCGGGATGGCGGGCCTGCTCCACGAATTCCATTTCCGTGTCGGTCAGCAGGCGGCGTTCGGTCTTTCGCGTATGGGCCATAAGCGGCTCTCCGGGCTTGGCGTCACGCCTGCTCCCTGCCACGCCCAAGGCGACAGGGTTGTGACGACGGCAAAGGACCGGCCATCAGTCCGCCGAGGCCATGCCCAGGCGCCCCAAGGCCGGGAGCTTGAGGGCGGGGCGGCGCAGGTCGAGGCCCGCCACCGCGCCGAGAATATTCAATTCCACGCCTTCCACCCACCCCAGTGTGATCCCCACATATCCGCCGAGGCTCGCGCGCACGCCCGTCCCCGATGGCGTGCGCGCGAGCCAGCGTCCATCCACCGGAAAGTCCTTGCCGATGGCGGTGGGCGGCAGCACCACTTCGGTGCCAGGCACCGCAGCCAGCACGGCGGCCACGAAGGTGTTGGAATTGGGTCCCGGCCAGGCGGAATAATCGCCCAGACGGCGGGGGCCATACTCGGCGATGGCGCGGCGAAGCGCTGGAATGAGGCGCTCCGCCTCCGGCCCGTCGGCGGCAAAGACGAGGTCCGGCACCTGCCCGAACCAGCGCCCGTCGGCCACGAAGCCGTTGACGCGAATGGGCTCACCCCACGCCGTGTAGTCATAGCGCTGGTAGCGGTCGGCGCCCTCCTCCTTCATCACAATCCAGGAATGGACCGCGAAGATGCCCCGCCAGCGCACGGTCCGGGCGGCGAAGACGCGCACCACGGCAGGCTTATGGGCCTCGGCCGGCGCCAGGAGGCCGGCGCTGGAGCGATCCGCTGACCAGAAGTCGCGCGGCGAATCCCCTGCCGCCCAGAGGCCCGCGGCGACGAGAATGGGCAGCAGGTAGAGCCCGCAAAAGCCGAGGAGCAGGAGTTTCAACACGCGGGGCGAGCAGATGAAGGAACTGTGACAAGGCGCATGACGCTTCATATAGGTTCCGCAGCGCCGTGCGCCGCTGCCGCCGGGATCACGCTTCGGCGAGCACAGGGAAAGGACGAGGCCTTGGTTCCACTCCATCGTGCCACAGTGGGGGCGACCCGCCTCGACATCTGCGTGGGCGACATCACCACCCTTTCCACCGACGCCATCGTGAACGCCGCGAACACGTCGCTGTTGGGCGGCGGGGGCGTGGACGGTGCCATCCACCGGGCGGCGGGTCCTGGATTGCTGGCCGAATGCCGCGCGCTGGGGGGCTGCCAGACGGGCGAAGCGAAGATGACCGAAGGCCACGACCTGCCCGCCCGCCATGTCATCCACACGGTCGGTCCGGTCTGGCGCGGTGGCGGCTGGGGAGAGGACCGGCTCCTCGCCGCTTGCTATGAAAGATCGATGGCGCTGGCGGCGGACGCCGGCCTTGCCTCCCTCGCCTTTCCCGCCATTTCCACGGGTGTGTATGGTTTTCCGGCGGAGCGGGCGGCGCCCATCGCGGTTCAAGCCGTGCGCGCGGCCCTGGACGGCGCCGGCGGCGTGGCGCATGTGATCTTCTGCTGTTTCTCGGATGCCTCCGCCCGCCACCACTATGACGCCTTCCGCACCCATGGCCTCCTCTGAGGCGCTCGCCGCCCGCCTGCTGCATCGCGACGGGATGATGCTGGTTCTCGATAAGCCCGCCGGCCTGCCGGTCCATCCCGGGCCGAAGGGCGGTGAGACCCTGCACGACCATCTGGACGACCTGCGCTTCGGCCTGCCCAAGCGACCGGAACTGGCCCACCGGCTGGACAAGGACACGTCCGGCTGCCTGGTGCTGGGCCGCCATCCCAAGGCGCTGGCCTTGCTCAACCGGCTGTTCGCCGAGGGCAAGGTGGACAAGACCTATGTGGCGGTGACCCGCGGCGCGCCCCTGGAGACAAGCGGGCGCATCGACCAGCCGCTGGCCAAGCGCTCGCCCCACCGGGGCTGGTGGATGCAGGCGGTGCCCAAGGGCACGGCGGGCGCGCTGGAGGCGATCACCGATTGGCAGGTTCTCTATCGGGGCGAGGGACTGACGGTGATGGCGCTTTCGCCCATTACCGGCCGCACCCACCAATTGCGCGCCCATCTGGCGCATCTGGGCTATCCGATCCTGGGAGATGCCATCTATGGCGGCGCCTCCCGCCTGCCAGGCGGGCCGCTGCTGCACCTCCATTCCAGGCGGGTGGTGGTTCCGCTGGCCAAGAGCGGGCCGCCCGTTACGGTGTCCGCGCCGTTCCCCGAGCACATGCGGGCGACGGTGGCGGCCCTTGGAGGCGACCTGGCCTTACTGGAGGCCGCCGCCGATGCCGCCTTTTCGGAGCCCCCCGTCAGCGGGTGACGAGGCGAATGCCCAGCGCGATGGGGATGATGCCGAGGAAATCCAGCGGCGGCACCGCCTCGCCCAGGAGAAGCCAGCCGAAGGCCAGACCCAAGGGTGGCATCAGGAAGTGCAGCGCGCTGGCCTTGGTGGCGGTGCTGCGGGAGAGGATGGCGTACCACAGGCTATAACCGCCCACCGACACACCCAACGTCAGATAGGCAAAGCAAGCGGCAAGCGTGGGCGTGATCTGGATCGCGTGCACGGGCTCCATCATCAGGGCCACCGGCATGAGGCTAAGGCCCGCCGCCAGGGATTGCACGCCGCTTGCCATGAACAGGCTGGCGGGCGTGCGCAGGCGCTTGAACAGCACCGTTCCGCAGGACAGGGCCAGCAGGCCGCCCAGCGCCAGCAGCGTGCCAAACAGGTCCTCATGCCCGCCCGCAAGGCGCGAGCGCAGGACGATGACGACCCCCGCAAGACCCAGCAGCAGGCCCACCACCTTCAGGGGCTTGAGCCGCTCGCCCAGCACCGGACCGGCCAATAGGGCCGTAATCAGCGGGTTGGCGCTGATGATGACCGCCACGAAGCCCGACGAGATGGTCACCACCGCGCAATAAGCGAGCCCGAGATAAAGGGCATTGTTCAGCACACCGGCGAGGCACAGAGCCAGGAAGTCCCGCGGCGGCAGTCGCACCAGGCCGCCAAACAGGGCGCACGGCACCAGCATCGCCACCCCCGCCGCAAGGAAGCGCGTCGCCAGCAGAAGGAGCGGGGGCGCTTCGGCCACTGCGATCTTGGACACGGCGAAGGCCGAGCTCCACAGCAGGCAGAACACCACCAGCAGCGCCAGCGTCCAGTCGAAGCGGCGCTCCGGGATCGCGACAGCAGGATCGCCGGTCACATCACCTGCGAGGTGGCCGGGGGAGGAGGAGGTTCCGGTGGGCGAAGAGGTCATGGGGTTTCCTTTCCTCTTCAGAACCACATTTTGCCAGCATTTGAAAATGAGATGTTTCGATGCGATAAAGTGGAAAAATGAATGGATCGGTCCTGCGCCCTGCCGGCCGGCCCGCAGGATTGCGCCCATGCTGGATCTCGACCTGTTGCGCGCCTTCGTGAGCGTGGTGGATGCCGGGGGCTTCACCCGCGCCGGCGAGCGCGTCCATCGTTCCCAATCCACGGTGAGCCAGCAGATCCGCCGGCTGGAGGCTGCGGCCGGTTGCGCGCTCCTGAACCGGGACGGCCGCAAGGTGGCGCTGACGGAGGAAGGGGAACGGCTTCTGGGCTATGCCCGGCGGATCCTCGCCTTGAGCGCCGAGGCCAAGGCGGCGCTGGCGGGCGATGCTGCCCCGGCCATGGTGCGCCTGGGCATTCCCGACGACTTCGCCCTCATCCCCCTCACCCAGACAGTCGCCGCCTTCGCCGCGACACGCCCGGGGGTGCGGCTTCATGTGCGCTGTGGCTTGTCCTGCGACCTGTCTTCGGACCTTGCGCGAGGGGAACTGGACGTCGCCTTGTTCAAGCGCGAGCCGGGCCTTGGGGGGGTGCGGGCCAGTTGGCCGGAGCGGCCGGTCTGGATCGCCGGCGCCAACCAGCCCGTGCCCGAGGGCGACCCGGTGCCGCTGGTGGCCTTTCCCCAAGGCTGCATCTATCGCAACCGCGCCGTGCACAGCCTGGAACAGGCGGGAATGGCGTGGCGCATCGCCTATGAAAGCCCCAACATCCTCGGCCTCCAGGCAGCACTCTCTTGCGGGCTCGGCATCGCGCTCCTGGAGCAGAGGGTGGTCACGCCGGAGCATCGGGTGCTCGATGCCCGCCAAGGACTGCCTCCCGTCCCGCCCACGGAACTGGTGCTGGCACTGGCGGACGGCGCCAGCAGCGCGGCGCGGGACCTGGCCGACGCGCTGACCCATTTCTGCTCGGAACTCATGGCGCGCGACACCATCGCCGCCTGAGCGATCAGAGCGCCGCCAGCAGGCGGCGGCCCACCTCTCCCGCGCCCGACAAACCGGGGGTGGGATGCACCACCACCTGCACCGGCACCTGGGCGAGGATATCGTGATAGGGCGGATGTTCCTCGAAGGCTGTGCGGAAGGGAGATCCCGCGAACAAAGGCGCCAGCGCAGCGCCCACCCCGCCGGCGATATAGACGCCGCCCTTGGCCTGGACCAGCAGGCAGAAGTCTCCCACGATGCGGCCCAGCAGGCGCAGGAAGACGTGGCAGGTGTCCCGCTCCGCCCGCTGTCCCCCCAGCGCCGCCTGGATGATGGCGTGGGAGGTCAGGCTCTCCCCCGACAGGATGCGATGAAGCCGCACCAGGCCGGGGCCGGACAGCACATGTTCCACGCTCACCGGCCCGAGATCCCGCACCAGGTGTGCCACCACCCGCGCCTCGTCCGCGGTCACGGCGCCGAGCCGCACATGGCCCCCCTCGCCGGGCAGCACGTCGAAGCCGTCGTCCGCCCTGGGCACCAGCACCGCCGTGCCGAGCCCGGTGCCTGGGCCGCAGACCAGGATGGGGCAACCCGGCGCGGCCTTGCCCGCACCCACCTGGACCAAATCGGCGCGACCGAGAATGGGGACGCTTTGGGCGAGCGCGGCGAAATCGTTCAGGACGGTGAGGGCATCAAGCCCAAGCGCCCGCGCCAGAGCCGGGCGGGAGAAGCTCCAGGACCGGTTGGTCATCTGGATCTCGTCTCCCGATACCGGACCGGCAATGGCCAGCACGCCCGCACGGGGCTTGTGAGCGCCGAAGGTCGCAAGGTAGGCGCCCAGAAGCTCCTCCAGGCTGCCATAACCGTCATTGGCTTCCACCCGCACGTCGAACGGGCGCCCGTCCGGCCCGGCGCGGGCGACGCGCGTGGTGGTTCCGCCGATGTCCGCAAGCAGGATGGTCGATGCCATGGGGGTCCGCCGAACTTTCGTCCTGAGAGGGGCGATGCCGCGCGGAACGCGCAGCGGCGTGGAAGGTCTTAACTAAGACCTCGGAGTACGCCATTCGTTCCACGCGCCCATGACGGCGCGCGCAGGAATCCCGCACCCCTGGCAGAAATCGCGGAGATTTCGGGAAGAATCAAGGCGCCGGCGCCACCACCCGCCGCCGACGCGCCGCCTGGACCAGCGGAAGCACCAGCACCAGCAAGGTGACCACCCCCAGCCCCGCAGCCACCGGCCGCTCAAAGAAAGCCAGGAGATTCCCGTCCGCCTTGATCATGGAGGTCACGAAGGAATCTTCCAGGAGCTTGCCCAGCACGATGCCCAGCACGCAGGGCGCGATCGGCACTTCGTGCTCCTCCATCAGGAAGCCCAGCACGCCGAACACCAGCATCAGCACGATGCCATAGACCGAATTGTTCACCGCATAGGAGCCGACCATGCAGAAGAGCAGGATGATCGGCATCATCAGCCGCCGGGGCACCCGCAGCAGGGCCGTGCCCGCCTTTACCGCCACAAGCCCCAGCGGGATCATGGCAAGGTTGGCCAGGATGAAGATGGTGAACACCGCATAGATGGATTCGGGGTTGTTCAGAAACAGGGTCGGGCCGGGGTTGAGGCCCTTCAGATAGAGCACGCCGATCACCACCGCCGTGATGCTGTCGCCGGGAATGCCGAACACCAGCGCTGGCACCCAGGCGCCAGCGAGCGCCGCATTGTTGGCCGAGGTGCTCTCGATGATGCCCTCCACATGGCCGGTGCCGAATTTCTCCGGCGTCTTGGAGAATTTCCGGCTCATGGCATAGGAGACCCAGGCCGCGATGTCGGCGCCCGCGCCGGGCAGGATGCCGATGGCGGTGCCCGTGACATTGCCGCGCACCTGCTGGGGCCAGTATTTCACAAGCATGCGTCCCCAGCCCTTCAAGGGATTGCCGAGGGAGGTCTGCTTCACCTCCCAGTCCGGCGCGCCGGAGGCCATGGCGCGCAGCACCTCGGAGACTGCGAACAGGCCGATCATGGCGGGGATGAAGTCGACGCCCCCCAGGAGTTCCGCATTGCCGAAGGTGAAGCGCGGCACGCCGGCCGGATTGTCGATGCCGATGGAGGCGACGAACAGGCCGAGGAAGAGCGACAGAAGGCCCTTCACCGGCGAGCCGGTGCCGATGAATATGGCGCACATCAGGCCCAGCAGGGCCAGCCAGAAATATTCGAACGAGGAAAAGCCGAGCGCCACCTCGGCCAGCAGCGGCGCCGAGACGATGAGTACCGCCGTGCCGAACAGCCCGCCCACGGCCGAGAACAGCACATTGGCGCCGAGCGCCACCTGCGCCTCGCCCTTGCGCGTCATGGCATAGCATTCCTCCGTATAGGCGGCGGAAGCCGGCGTGCCCGGCATGCGCATCAGCGTGCTGGGAATGTCGCCGGCGAAGATGGCCATGGCGGAGCAGGCGATCATGGCGCCGACCGCCGGGATGGGCTCCATGAAGAAGGTGATCGGCACCAGGAGGGCAATGGCCATGGTGGCGGTGAGGCCCGGTATGGCCCCCACCACCAGGCCGAAGGCCGACGCGACGACGATGGTGAGGATGACGTTCCAGTGCAGCACCATGCCGATGCCGGTCTCGATCGCGCCCATCACAGCCATCCCTCGATGAAGCCGCGGGGCAGCGGCACGCGCAGCAGATTGGCGAAAGCGAAATAGACTCCCGCCGCAGTCACCGCCGCCACGGGGACGGCAATCACGATCGGCACCCGCAAAACCAGGAACAGGGCCAGCAAGGTCAGGATGGCGGTGGCGAGGAAACCCAGCACCGGCGCCGCAAGGATGTAGAACACCACCAGGACGAGAGTGGCGGCCACGCGGGGCAGGGCGCCCCGTTCCTGCACCCAGGACAGCGATACCGCCGGCCCCGCCCCGGCACGCAGCGCCCCCACGGCCAGGATGACACCGCACAATGCAGCCCCACAGGCCACCGTGAGCGGAAAGACCGCAGCGCCGAAGCGCTGGCCGGGAATGGGCGGCAAGGTGAGGGACACGGCAGCCAAAGCGGCGGCGGCCACCAGGACCAAAAGGGACAGGATCAGGTCATTCACACGCATGGATGGCTCCCCGAGCGCGGCGCCTGCGGCATCGCGTCCGTTTCGCAGCGACCGGCCGGACGCGCCCCGCGGAGGCGGGACGCGCGGGGAACGGGTGCCTATTTGGCGAGACCGACCTCTTTCATCACGGCGCCGAGATCGGCGTCGCTCTTGCTCATGAAGGTGGCGAAGGCCTCGCCCTCCGCAAAGCGCCCGCCAAAGCCGCGATTGGTCAGGAAGTCCTGATATTCCTTGCTCTCATAGATCTTCTTGAGGGCGGCTTGCAGCTTGTCGGAGACGTCCTTGGGCAGGCCCTTGGGGGCCGCGATGCCGCGCCAGGCACCGATGGTCCAGGGGGAGCCGGTCGCTTCCTTCAGGGTGGGAACGTTGGGGAAGAGCTTGGAGCGCTCCGGGGCCATGATGACGAGGCTCTTCACGCGTCCCGCATCGATCAGGGAGCGTGCCTCCGGCTGCGAGCAGGCCACGACCTGGACGCCGCCGGCCATGAGATCCTGCAGGCCCGAGGCCGCACCCTGGCTCGGCACCCACGGCACGCTGCCCGGTTCCATCTTCAGGGACGACAGCATGCCGGCCAGCGCCAGGTGCCAGATGCCGCCCTGGCCCGTGCCGGACGCCTTGAACTTGCCGGGCGAGGCCTTCACGTCTGCCAGCAGGTCGTCGATGGTCTTGTAGGGCGCGTCCGCCTTCACCTGGATGCCGGCCGGATCCTCGTTCATGAGGGCGAGGGGGGTATAGGAGGCCGGGTCGAGCTTGGTCAGGCCCTGCCAGTGCATCATGGCGATCTCGACGGTGAGAATGCCGATCGTGTAGCCGTCCGGCGTCGCATCCGCGATGGCCTGGTGACCCACCACGCCCTGGCCGCCGGTGCGGTTGACCACGGCCACGGGCTGGCCGATGTCCCGCTCCAGGAGAGAGGCGATGATCCGCGCCACCGCATCCGTGCCGCCGCCAGCGCCCCACGGAACGATCAGGCTGATGGGACGCTCGGGATAAGCCGCAAGGGCCGGAGAGAGCGCGGCCGGAGCAATTGCGGCCAGGGTGCACGCAGCCGCCCCCAGCGCCGCGCGAAGCAGGCGTTTCATGGTGTCGTCCTCCCATATGACTGCTTCGAGGCAGTTCGATTTAATCGTTTAGAGTGGACGTTAGGCGAGCGCGCTCCCCTGGTCAACGCAGGATTGACGGCCCCTGCGAGACGGTGTGGCGCCCGGGCGCGGGATGACGTAAGGTCGCCTTGAAAGACTCGCGCGACGCATCGCGGTCTGGAATCCTGGAAAACGCACCGTACATTAGGGACAGGCGCTGCGCGGGACGCCGGAAAAAGCCGGAGCCCGCCGCAATGCCGGGCGGTATTGCGCCACGATCTTGTGGTGTGATGCGCGACAGGTTCAAAGTGCGGGAAAAGCGCAAGCCGGGGGCTGGCGCGCCGGACCGCGGGGGACGAAAACGGGAATCGGGTTCCGCAGGGCGCTTGCGCCGCGCGGAGCCGGGTTCCGCATCAACGCAATCGAGGCGCACGCGGCCCTGCCGTGTCGCTGGAGGCATGGCGAAGCGCAGTGCTCGACATTTACACAATCATCTTCCTGGCCCTGGCGGTGTTCATCTTCATTCGCCTGCGCAGCGTCCTCGGGCAGCGGACCGGGCGGGAGCGGCCGCCTTACGACCCCTATTCACGCGACGCCGCGCGGCCGACGCCCGCCTCCGACAAGGTGGTGAAACTGCCGGAGCGCAACGTGGACGCCCCGGGACGCATCGAGCCGGTGGAAGAAGCCGAGCCCGCTGCCTATCGCTGGGAGGGCGTCGCCGAGGAAGGCACGGCGCTCGCCAACACCCTGGACGAGATCGCCGCCCGCGAGCCGGACTTCGACGCCAAGCATTTCCTCACCGGTGCCAAGTCCGCCTATGAGATGATCGTGCTCGCCTTTGCCAATGGCGACCGCCGCATGCTCAAGGACCTGCTTGGCAAGGACGTCTATGAAGGCTTCGTGGCGGCCATTTCCGATCGCGAAAGCCGCGGCGAGGTCATGGAATCGCGTTTTGTCTCCATCGAGAAGGCGGACCTGCTGGATGCCAGCCTGAAGGGCGCGACGGCGCAGGTGACCGTGCGCTTCGTCTCCAAGCTCATTTCCTGCACCCGCGCCAAGGACGGCACGGTGGTGGATGGCAGCCCGGACACCGTGGCGGATGTGACGGACGTGTGGACCTTCGCCCGCGAGCTGGGTGCCCGCGATCCCAATTGGAAGCTGGTGGCGACCGAAGCCGCGCAGTGAGGACGGCCATGGCGCGGGACGAGCGGCGGCGCGCGGGAGCGCTGAAGGTCGGATCCGCGCTGGGCGCTCCACGGTCTGCCCTGCTGGCGGCGGCCCTTCTGCTGCTGGCCTCCGTGGCGACAAGCATGGCTGGCCATGGGCCACCCGCGCCCCTGGCTCGGGCACCGGAGGTGGCTGGCGCGCACCTCGACCCGGTGGCCTATTCGCATCTCCCGGGCTGGCAGCAGGATGCCGCCGGTGAGGCCTTCCGCGCCTTCCTGGCCAGCTGCGGCGCGCTTGCGGCGCCCCCTTCGGAACGCGGCCCCACATCGAATCCCGCCTTGCTGCCCGGGCTCCGGCACGCCTGCGCAGCCGCACTTGCGCTCGGCACCTCCAAGCCGTCGGACCAGGTGGCCCGCCTGTTCTTCGAGGCGAATTTCCGCGCTTATCGCATTGTGCCGGAGGCCAATCCGCCGGGTTTCCTGACGGGCTATTACGAGGTGGAAGTGGAGGGCTCGCGGGTGCCCACCGCCGAGTTCACCGTGCCCGTCTATGCCCGCCCCAAGGACCTCATCCCCACCGCCCCACCCTCCGAGAGCAATCGCGGCGGGGCCCTGCGCAAGGAGGGAGACCGGCTCGTCCCCTATCATGACCGCGCGGCCATCGAGGATGGCGCGCTAAAGGACCAGGGGCTGGAAATCTGCTATCTGCGCCATCCTGTGGATCTGTTCTTCATGCAGATCCAGGGGTCTGGGCGCATCCGGCTCACCGATGGCGGCGTGCTCCGGCTCAATTATGATGGCCATAACGGCTATCCCTACCTGCCCGTCGGCCGCCTGCTCATCCAGCGCGGCCTCGTGCCACGCAATGAGATGAGCATGGAGCGCATCCGCGCCTATATCGAGGCCGATCCCGCCGCCGGGCGCGCGCTGATGCGGGAGAACCGCTCCTTCGTCTTCTTCAAGGCGGTGGACCTGCCCGCAGAGGCTGGTGCGCTGGGCGCGGAAGGCGTGCCGCTCACCCCGCTTCGCTCCATCGCGGTGGACCGGGCGCGACACGGCTATGGCACCCCCTTCTTCATTTCCGCCGAACTGCCTCTCGGCGGGCCTGCACCGGCGCCGTTCCGCCACCTGATGATCGCACAGGACACCGGCTCGGCGATTGTCGGGCCAGCGCGGGCGGACCTCTTTTTCGGGGCGGGAGCGGAAGCCGGGCGCATCGCGGGCGGCATTCGTCATGCCGGCGACTTCTTTCTGCTGGCACCGCGCCAAGTGCCTGCCAGTGCCGGAGCGTCCCGATGAGCCGCAGGCGCCGCATCCGGCTGCTCAATCCGGAGGAGAAGGCGCTCTGGCATCATGTGATGCGCCAGGTCACGCCCCTGAAGGGCCGCACCGCCCTTGAGATCGCCCCGCCTTTGCCGGCACCCGTGCCCGAAGCGGCGGATCCCCCGGCCAACGCGGCGCGCAAGGCGGACGCGAAGGGCACTCCCACCCGACCCGCGCCACCCGCGCCTGTTACCCCCCTCGCCCCCATGGAGCCCCGCCTGCGCCGGCGGCTCAATCGCGGAGCGGAGGTGGATGCGCGCCTCGATCTTCATGGCATGACCCAGGCGGCGGCCCACCGGCGCCTGACGCTGTTCCTGCTGGAAGCCCATTCGGCCGGCTTCGGGCTGGTGCTCGTCATCACCGGGAAGGGCGATGCGGAGGGTGCGCCACTGCCGGGGGAGGAGCGGCGCGGCGTGCTGCGCCGGGCCGTACCGCTCTGGCTGTCCGAGCCGAACCTGCGCCCCTATGTGGTGGGGTTTGAGACCGCCACCCGCCGCCATGGCGGGGAAGGCGCGCTCTATGTGCGTGTGCGCCGCCGCCGCGAGGGGACCGACCGGGGCTGGGGCGACCTGCCGTGACCCCCTTTGGCCGCCGCATCCGCGACCTGCGCGCCGAGCGCGGCGTCACGCTGACGGCCATGGCCGAGGCCATCGGCGTGACGCCCACCTATCTCTCCGCACTGGAGAACGGAAAGCGCGGACAGCCCACATGGGCCATGGTGCAGCGCATCATCGCCTATTTCAACGTCATCTGGGACGAGGCTGAGGATCTCCAGCGCCTCGCCGAAGTCTCCCATCCGCGCGTGGTGGTGGACACGGCCGGCTTGACGCCGGAAGCGACCGAACTTGCCAACCTGCTGGCCAAGGAAATCGGCCTCCTTCCGCCGGAGGCCGTGGCGGAATTGCTGGGCCGGCTGAAAATCCTGCGCCGGCGGGGCTAAGGCGCGGGCGTGGGGGCGCTCACCTGAACCAGTCGTGACCGGCAATGGCCCCGCCGCCGCTGGCGTCGCCCGTGCGTCATGCTAGACTTGATGGCTTGGACGGGCTGGTGTTCGGAGGGTTCGTGGCCGCCACACCGGAATCAAATCAGATCCGCACTGCGGAGCAGGAGGCGAGCGCGCACCTGGCGCGGGCGGTGGCTCGGGCACGGCGCGTCATCCTTTGGGAACGGATCTGGCCCGCCTTGGTGGGTGCCGGCATCGTTGCCGCCCTGTTCCTCGCCGTGTCCTGGGCCGGCCTCTGGATCACCCTGCCGCCCCTCGGCCGCATCATCGGCGTGGGCCTGTTCGCTCTTGTGATGGCCTGGCGGCTCTGGCCACTGGCTCAGGTTCGCCCCGCCACCCGGGCGGAAGCCCTCGCCCGGCTCGATCGCGCCAGCGCCCTCGCCCACCGCCCCGCCACCGCCATGGCGGACGACATCGCCACCCGGCCGGACGATCCGGTGAGCGCCGCCTTGTGGCGGGCGCACATGGCGCGCACGCTGGCGAGCGTGCGCCGGCTGAAGGCGGGCATCCCCACGCCCGGCATGGCGGCCCGCGATCCTCGCGCCTTCCGTGCCCTCGCGCTCCTCGTCCTCGTGCCGAGCTTCTTCTTCGCCGGCTCGGAACACGTGTCGCGCATCCTCTCGGCCTTCAACTGGAAGGGCGCGGTGGTGCAGGCCCCGTATCGCCTGGATGCCTGGGTGGATCCGCCCGGCTATACGGGACGCGCCCCCGTCGTCCTGCCGGGCCTGCGTTCCGACGAGGTCACGCAGACGCAAGGCACCGCCATATCGGTGCCGGCCGGCAGCGTGCTTGTGGTGCGCACCGTGGGCCTTGATGCGGCCGCCCTGCGGGCCGATCCGGGCATCGTCGAGGTGAAGGCGACCGAGGCGACCGCCGAGGGCCAGCCTGCCAAGCCGACGGAACCGGCGCGTCCCGGCGCAGCAACCGAGCGGCGCTTCACCATCACCCAGTCGGGCGGCGTGACCTTCACCGGGCCGGACCAGCGCGCGGTGGTCTGGCGCTTCCAGGCCCAGCCGGACACCATGCCCACCATCAGCTTCGTGAAGGACCCGCAAGCTGGTGCGCGCAATGCCTTGGTACTGGCCTATCGCATTGAGGACGATTACGGAGCCAAGGAAGCCTCCGCCCATTTCGCGCCCGCCCCGCCCGAACGGCCCTTCTTCGCCCGCCCGGACCGCCCCACTCCATCACCCGGCAAGCCCCTGGTCGCGGCGCCCGACTTCCCGCTAGCCTTGCCGATGGGCGGCAAGAGCGGTGCCCAGACCACCAAGGACCTGGTGACCCACCCCTGGGCCGGGGCCAACGTGATGATCACGCTGAAGGTCAAGGACGAAGCCGGCCACGAGGCCGCGAGCGAGACCAAGACCTTCCGCCTGCCGGCCCGCTCATTCTCCAATCCGCTGGCCCGCGCCCTCATTGAGGAGCGGCGGACCCTGGCGCTTGATGTCGGCGCCCGCAACCGGGTGGAGACCGTGCTCTCCGCCCTCACCCTCGCCCCGGACAAGTTCGGCATGGAGGCGGGCACCTTCCTCGGCCTGCGGTCCGCCTATTGGCGGCTGCAAAATGCGCGCTCCGAGGACGACCTGCGCGGCGTGGTCGACTATTTGTGGGAAATGGCTCTCGCCATCGAGGACGGCAATCTGTCCGATGCCCAGCGCGAGCTGCGCGCCGCCCAGCAGGCGCTGCGCGAAGCCCTGGAGCGGGGCGCCAGCGACGAAGAGATCCAGCGCCTGATGCAGGACCTGCGCGCCGCCATGGACAAGATGATGCGGCAACTGGCCGAGGAGGCCAAGCGCGACGGCGGCACCGATGCCAGGCCCCTCGACCAGAACTCCCGCATCCTGCGCCCGCAGGATCTCCAGCGGATGATGGACCAGATCGAGAATCTCGCGCGCTCGGGCTCGCGCGATGCGGCGCGCCAGATGCTCGATGAATTGCAGGCCATGATGGACAATCTGCGGCCCGGCAATCGCCAGGCCGGCCGGCAGCAGGGCCAGCAGAGCGAACTGGGCAACATGATCCAGGAGCAGCAGAGGCTGCGCGACCGCACCTTCCGTCAAGGCCAGCAGGGGCAACAGGGCCAGCAAGGGCAACGCGGCCAGAGGGGGCAGCAAGGACAGCAGGGCCAGCAAGGCGAACCCGGCGAGTATGGCGACCTGCAGCAGGGCCAGCAGGAGCTGCGCCGGCGCCTGGGCAAGATGCTCGACGACCTCCGCCGCATGCAGGAAGGGCAGGGACAGGGCCAGCAAGGCGAAGGCCAGCAGGGAGAAGGGGAAGGCGAGGGCGGAGAAGGCGCCATGGGCCGGGCGGGCGAGGCGTTCGGCCGGGCCGAGCAGGCCATGCGCGATGCCGAAGGCGCCCTCGGCCAGGGCAACGGCCAAGGCGCCCTTGATTCCCAGGGCCGTGCGCTCCAGGCCCTGCGCCAGGGCGCGCAGGCGATGGCGGAGGCGCAACAGGGCAATTCAGACGGTCCCGGCCCCGGTGGTCCCGGCGCCGAGCAGGCAACCCGCACCGACCCGCTGGGCCGTCCGCTCCGCAACCAGGATTATGGCGACGACTTCACCGTGAAGGTCCCGAACGAAGTGGATGTGCAGCGCGCCCGCCAGGTCCTCGAAGAGCTACGCCGCCGCCTGGAGCAGACCAACCGGCCCCAGCTGGAGTTGGACTATATCGAGCGGCTGCTGGAAAACTTCTGAGCAGCGGAACCGGACACCGGCTATGGCCCGGCCTGTCCCGCCTGCGCCGACGCCGCGCATCGGGAAGGCGTCCTCCTGATCGGCGTCCTCCTGATCGGCGTCCTCCGGATTGGCAATCGGCCGAGGTCGGGATATTGCGGGGGATCGGCATTCCGCTGGATGCCGCAGAGGGGTTTCCAGCCCGGTTGCTCGGTTCGTCCGGCGCTTGACCTCCCGCATGTCCTGACCGCCGCATGCGGCGGCCACTTCGGGGGCGGATGCCAGTATGGCGAGACGCGTCATTGCCCATATCCTGCCCTGGGCCAATGTGGGGGGCACGGAGGTGGCAACCGTGCGCCTTGCCGCCGCGCTGCGCGACCATGGCTATGCCAACATCCTCTATGTGCCCGACCTGCCTGGTGCCGCCGAGGTGGCGGATCTGGTACGCGACCACGGCTTCGCCCTCGCCCGCTACGCCCAGGTGGCGCCGCGCCGGGCCTTTCCCCTGCCCTTCCTTGCCAATGTGGCGCGCCTCGCCGCCGGGTTCCGCCGCAGGAGCGTTGGCCTTGTGCACGGGGCGGACATTGCGGGCGCGTGCTTCACGGCGCTGGCGGCCCGGGCAGCCGGCGCCCGCGCCACCAGTCATGTGCGCTGCGCCCATCCCAACATGACCGACATCGACCGCTGGCTCCTGAAGCCGGTGGAGCGCTTCCTGTTCGTCTCCCGGGCCACGGAAGGCGACCAGGACTTTCCCTGCGCGCTGGAGCGGGCGGAGGTGCTCTATGACGCTGCGGTGCCGCCGGCCGCCCTCGTTCCCCGCCACGAAGCGCGCACCCATTACGGCCTGCCCGGGGACGCCGTGGTCCTGGGAATGGCGGCCCGCATCCATCCCCAGAAGGACCATGCCAGCCTCATCCGCGCCGCCGGCCTCCTGCGCCGCACCCATCCCGGCCTGCGTTTCCTGATGGTGGGAGATTTCAGCGAAGAGGCCTCCCACCGCGCGCATTTCGCGCAATTGGAGGCGCTGATGGCGGAGACCGGAACGCGCGACATGTTCGTCTTTCCCGGCTTCGAGGGAGACATGGCCCGCTTCTACGGCGCCCTCGATGTGGCTCTGCTGGCGAGCCACACCGAGGGCTTTCCGCTGGGCATATTGGAGGCCATGGGCGCCGGCCTCCCGGTCATCGCCAGCGCGGTGGGCGGGGTGAGCGAAGCGGTGGAGGACGGCCGCACCGGCTTCCTGGTCCCCGACGGCGATGCCGCGGCCTTCGCGACGGCCATCGCGCACCTTGCGGATGGCGGCGCGCTGCGCCATCGCATGGGGGAGGCGGCGCGGGCCGAGGCCCTCACCCGCTTCGGCCCCGAGCGCTTCGCACGGCAGGCCGCCGATTTTGCCCGCCGCATGATCGGGCCGCCCTGATGCCTTGCGCCTTCTGCCCGGCCTCCCCCGCCTCGCGAGATCCTTGCCGATGCTCTCCCGCCTGATCGCCCGCGCCAGTGTGTTCTGGAAACCCGGGCCCTTGCGCGAAAGCCTCTATTATGCGCTCGGCCTCATCGCCATGCGCGCCATCGGGCTCGCGCTCCTGCCGGTGAACACCCATTTCCTGCCGCTGAGCGAATATGGGCGGCTGGAAGTGCTGATGGCGCTGGCGGACGTGGGCGGGGTGGTCTTCTCCCTGGCCTTGCCCACCACCTTGTCGCGCTTTGTGGGCCTCCATGACGATTGGGAGAAGCGCCGGGAGGTATGCGCCCACATCTTCGCCGTGGCCATCCTCACCTCGGCGCTTCTGGGGGTCCTCGGCCTCGTCTTGGCCGGTGAGATCGCGCGCCTCATGCCGGGTAATCCCAGCGCCAACGAGGTGCGGCTCCTGGTGGTGTCCCTCTCCATGGAGGGGCTTTTGGGCGTGGCGCTCACCTGGTTGCGCATCCGGGGCGCGGCGGGCACCTTCCTCCTGTTGTCCGTGGGCCGCTCGGTGATCTTCGCTACCTTGTCGGTGGGGCTGCTCATGGCCGGCTACGGCCTCATGGGCGTTCTGAGCGCCATGGCGATCGCGGCGGTGTTCCAGGGCCTCGCCACCGCCTTCGTGGTGCTGCGGGAGACGGGCGTGCGCATCCGCGGCATCGACTGGTGGCCGCTGACCATTTATTCCGGCCCCCTCCTTGTCTCGGCGCTGGCCATGTTCGCCCTGGGCAGCCTCGACCGCTGGTTCCTGGCCGATGACGTGGGTACGGCGGAACTCGCCCTCTACGGTGTCGCCGTTCGCCTTGGGGCGATCACGGCGGTGCTGTTGCAGCCCTTCCACATGTGGTGGTTCCCAAAGCGCTTTATCGTGCTGCGCGAACCCTTCGGGGTGGAACGCAGTGCCCATGTGGTGGGCATCGGCATCGTCATCACCATCCTGGGCGGGGTCATCGTGGGCCTTGGCGGGCCGCTGGTCATCCATGTGATGACGCCGCCGGCCTATCACGCGGCCGCGCTCTTCGTGCCGTGGCTCGCCATGGTCTATGTGGTGCAGGAAATGGGGAGCCTGCTGGAGCTTGGCTCCTACCTGCGCAAGGACGGCTTCATCCCGCTTTTCACGAATCTGCTGGGGGCCGCGATCGTGGTGGGGCTCTATCTGGTGCTGATCCCCCGCTACGGTGTGGCGGGCGCCATTGCCTCGACGCTGGTGGCGCAGAGCGTGCGCACCATCGTCATCCACCTGATCTCCCAATATTATATCCGCCTGCCCTACCAGATGGGGCGGCTGGCGCTGGTGGCGCTGATGGCGGCGGGCGGCACCGCCTTGTCCTTCTGGCTGCTGCCGCCGGCCTTCGTGGTGCTGGGCGGCGTGGTGACGGTGCCCGCCACCACGCTCCTTGCCTATGGGCTGGGCCTGTTGCGACCCTACCGGCCGCCGGTAGAGCGCGATCCGATCAGATTGAACCAATCTGATCGGTGAATCGCCCTCTAACTTATTGATAGAGAATGCGTGATCCGATCAGCCTGCGGTGCAGGCTGATCGGCGCATGCTCTAGAGGCTTATTCCAGCCCCTCGATGTGACCGATGAAGGGCAATTGGCGGAAGGCATGGGCCACATCCATGCCGTAGCCGACCACGAACACGTCCGGGCATTCGAAGCCCACAAGGTCCGCGTCGATCTGCACCGCGCGCTTGCCCGGCTTCTCCAGCAGCACGCACACAAAGACCCGGCTGGCGCCGCGCGCCATCAGCAGGTCCTTGGCGAAGGCGAGCGTGCGGCCAGATTCCAGGATGTCGTCGATCAGCAGCACGTCGCGGCCGCGCACGTCGCTTTCCACGTCGCGCAGGATCTCCACCTGGCCGGAGGAGACTGTGGCCTTGCGGTAGGACGACAGGTGCATGAACTCCATTTCCGGCGCGAGCCCGGCATTATGGATCGCCCGGATGAGATCGGCGGCGAACATGAACGATCCTTTCAGGATCGCGACCGCGAGCATCTTCTCCAGGTTCAGGCCCGCAATCTGCTGCGCCAACTGCGTGTTGCGCGCGGCGATGCGGTGCTCGTCATAAAGAACTTTGACCGGTGGCAAGGACATGGCTTCCCTCGAATAGGGGGCGAGAATGGACCGGGGCGCCGCCCGCGTAAAGCTTTGCGGGCAAAGGCGTGCGCAGCCATGTCCTCAAGCGGGCGCACTCGGGCTATGCTTCACCGCATGGAGCGCGGCGCGATTCGCTGAAGGTGGAGACGTTGGTCCGTTTCGAGAATGTCGGCCTGAGATACGGCATGGGCCCGGAAGTGCTGAAGGACGTCACCTTCGGTATCGAGCCCAACTCGTTCCAGTTCCTGACCGGCCCCTCCGGCGCCGGCAAGACCACACTCATGCGCCTGCTCTTCCTCCAGCTGAAGCCCACGCGCGGCCTTATCACCCTGTTCGGGCGGGATGTCTCCTCCCTCGATCCCGACGAGGTGGCGGTGCTGCGCCGGCGCATCGGCGTGGTGTTCCAGGACTTCCGCCTGCTGGACCACCTGACCACATACGAGAACGTGGCCCTGCCCTTGCGGGTGCTGGGCAAGGACGAATCATCCTACCGGGGTGAAGTGACCGAGCTGCTCCACTGGGTGGGCCTCGGCGACCGCATGCATGTGCTGCCCCCGGTTCTCTCGGGCGGCGAGAAGCAGCGCGCCGCCATTGCACGTGCCCTCATCGGGCGGCCGGAATTCCTGCTGGCGGACGAACCCACCGGCAACGTGGACCCCACCCTGGCGCGGCGGCTGCTGCGCCTGTTCGTGGAACTGAACAAGTCGGGCACCTCAGTCTTGCTCGCCACCCACGACATCGCGCTCATGGACCAGTTCGACGCCCGCCGCCTCGTGATCGCCGACGGACGGCTCTATGTCTATGACTGACATACCCCGCACCGAGACCGAGGACGGCGCCGAGCGGGCCCGGGGCAACCGGGCGCGGCCGCAGGCTTCCATCGTGCCCCGCGCCACCGTGGCGGGGCGGGCGCTGGTGGCGGTGGTGGCCATCATGACCTTCCTCGCCAGCCTGACCGTGGGCACCGTGATGGCGGTGCGCGCCACCGCCCAGACCTGGCGCGGCGATGTCAGCCGGGAAGTGACCATCCAGATCCGTGCCGGCGATCCGGCCATGGTGGATGCCCAGGTCAAGGCCGCCCAGGACCTGGCGTCGCGCACGCCGGGCATCGCCAGCGTACACGTGCTCACGCCCGACGAGACCAGCCGCCTGTTGGAGCCGTGGCTCGGCACCGGCCTCGATTATGCCGACCTGCCGGTGCCGCGCATTCTCGTCCTGCGCATCGACAGCGCCAGCCCGCCCGATCTCACCCGCCTGCGCCGTACGCTGACCGACCGCATTCCCACCGCAACGCTGGATGACCACCGCTCCTGGTCGCGCCGTCTCTCGGCCATGGCGGAGGGGGTGATGATCACCGGGTTCGGCCTGCTGGTGCTGGTGGGAACCGCCACCGTCCTGTCCGTGGTCTTCGCCACGCGCGCGGCGGTGGCCACCAACCGGGCCGTGGTGGAGGTGCTGCACTTCGTGGGCGCCCGCGATCGCTTCATCGCCGCCCAGTTCCAGCGGCACTTCCTGAAGATCGGCGCGCTGGGCGGCGTGATCGGGGGGCTCGGCGCCACCTTCCTGTTCCTGGCCATTGCAAGCCTGCCCAGCCTCGGGCTCGGCGGGGAACCGGAAAATCCGTCCATTCTCACCTGGCTGGCGCCCGGCCCCTGGGGCTTTGGGGGCATTGCCCTCGCCATGGTGCTGGTGGCGGCCGTGACCGCTCTGACCTCGCGGGTGACGGTCTACCGCACCTTGCGGGCCATTCAATGAAGGCAAGCGCCTGTCTTTCCCCGGCTTTGCCGCATTCGGTGTCCATTTTCGGCTGATGAGACCGACCCAGGGAGACCCTGCCGCACCCGGCCCGAATAGCGCGCACGGCGCGCCACGCCACCGGCACCGCCGGCTGCGCGTGGCGGCGCTGGCGCTCGGCTCGCTGCTGGGCGTGCTCACCTTGGCGTTCGTCGTCGGCTTCATGGTGTTCGTTACCCGCATTTCCGCGCGCGAGCCGGTGGCCTCGCGCTCCGCCGATGCCATCGTCGTGCTCACGGGGGGCGCCTCGCGGCTCAATGACGGGGTTCAACTGCTGTCCGAGGGGCGCGGCGGGCGGCTGCTCATCACCGGGGTCAACCGCACCACCACCGCCGAGGAGCTGCGCCGCACCTTGCCGGCGAGCCAGGCGCTGATGGAATGCTGCGTCGATATCGGCCACAAGGCGCTCAACACCTGGGGCAACGCCATCGAGGCGGCCGAATGGGCGCGGGCGCGCAGCTTCCGCTCGCTGCTCGTGGTCACCTCCACCTGGCACATGCCACGCGCCCTGTTCGAGATGGGCCGCATGCTGCCCGAGGTGGAGCTGATCCCCTACCCGGTGGTCACCGACCGCATGCTCGACGCCCAATGGTGGACCGAGCCGCAGACCGCGAAGCTCCTCCTCAAGGAATATTTGAAGTACATGATGGCGCAGGCGAAGATCCGTCCCGCCCAGGCGGTCGCGCCGGCCGTTGCGCCGCATCCGGAAGGACCGCAGGCCGCGGCCACTCGCTGAAGCGTCTCTTTCGGGCACGGGGGCCCATGCCTTGAACCGTCTGCGGTCGTTCCTGTTTCACCTCGCGTTTTTCACCAGCACCTTCACCTACATGCTGGTGATGGTGCCGTTCCTGCCGCTGATGCCACGCCGCTTCATGTGGAAGCTGATCGTGCTGGTCTGGGCGCACACCACCACATTCCTGCTGCGCACGGTGGCAGGGGTCCGCATGGAGGTGACGGGGCGCGAGAACATTCCCCCTGGACCGCTTCTCATTGCCGCCAAGCACCAGTCCGCCTGGGAGACCATTGCGCTGCTGCCGCTTTTCGAGGATCCCGCCTTCATCCTGAAACGCGAGTTGATGTGGATCCCGCTGTTCGGCTGGTACGTGGCGAAGGCCCGCTTCATCCCCATCGACCGCGGCGCGCGCTCGGCCGCCCTCAAGGCCATGACGGACCGCGCCCAGCTGGAAATCGCCAAGGGCCGGCAGATCTTGATCTTCCCGGAAGGCACGCGCCGCCCCGTGGGGGCGCCGCCCTCCTACAAGTTCGGTGTCGCCCACCTCTATGGCAGCCTCGGCGTGCCCTGCCTGCCGGTGGCGCTGAATTCCGGCCTCTATTGGCCCCGGAAAGGACCGCTGCGCCCAGGCACGGTACGGGTGGAGATCCTGCCCGCCATCCCGGCCAATCTCCCGCGCGGGGTGTTCATGGCCCGCGTCGAGCGCGACATTGAAACCGCCACCGCCCGCATCGTGGCGCTCGGCCGGGCGGAACTGGGAGAGGACCCGTCCGGCGGTACGGCCGAGCCTCCGCTCGAACGGGGAAACCCCGCCGCTTAAGCCAAAATTATCCCCGTTTTCCCGGCCTGTGGAAAAGTCTTGATCAGCGAATCGGGTCGTTCTAGTTTCGTTCTCATGAACGCGACTGATTCGCTCCTCGTGCCTCTTGTTGATGCCGGTCGGCTCTCCGGACTGAAGGAGGGACCGCTTGGTCCGCGTTTCCGTTTCTGGCGGGACGCAGACGGCCAGCGCCACGTGTTTTCGGTCTATGCGACCCATGAGGCGCCGGACTATCCGGACGCCATCGCGGTGGTCGCGCGCCGCACCCCGGCCGGTCCCATCGCCCTGTGGGCGGGTCCGGCGGGCGAGCCCGCGCGCGAGGCCGCGCGCCGCTTCCTGGCGGAAGAAATCCACATCCACGTCTTCGGTGAGGCGCCGCCTGCGGGGCTTCAGCCCTTTCTGTCTCCCCAGCCGGCCTTTCCCGATTTCCGGCCTGCTGCCGCCTCCCGTCCCCGCGAACTCAGCCGCCGCCATGCCGCCTGACGGGGGCATCGCGCCGGGCGAGGATCGCGCGGCCAGCTGACGGCTTCATATGCGATGGGCCGCCGACCTTGGGGCCCTCCCCCGAGAATGAGGCCCGTAAGCTCGATGCGTGGGGATGAGAAGCAGCGCCCCCGGCGCCGCCTGTCCGTGCGCCGACCCTGGCGTCAGCCGGGCACCTGATGGCGCAGATGCTGGGCGATCCACTCCAGCCCCGCATCCCTGAGCCCCATGCCTTCCAGCGCCTCGCACGTGGCCAGCACATAGTCCCGGTTGGGGCCGGACTTGCCATGGGCGCGGCGCACCAGGTGAAGCTGGGCTTCACGGTCGAGGCCCTTGGCATATTGGGGATGCCCGCGGTTCACCAGATAGACCACCGCCGGTGCGTTCCGCGCGGACCCATCCAGGATCATCACCCGACGGGTGGCCTCCCGATAGACCCCGGAGATCTGTTCCCGGGCGATCAGATAGGCGTGGGTCTCTTCCCACTGCTCCTCAGCGACCCGGTAGGCGATGCCCCGGCACGACCCTCCCAGATCCAGCCCGAGCACCAATCCGGGCTGCTCGGCTGTGCCGCGATGATGGGTGGAATAGATGCACAGCGAACGGTGCGCGCCGAGCAGGCGGGCCTCCGCCCGCTCCACGAACGGGAAGCCCGGATTCCACATGAGGGAACCATAGGCAAACACCCAGCGATCATCGCAGGTCGGGTCGGTTTGAAGGGAAGTCGCCATCGCGTGCATTGACAAAGGGGCCGCACCGTCGCCTAACAGCGCCTTCCCCCGCCCGCAAGTCCCAAGCACACACGGCCAAGCCAATACGGCCTATGACAGAGGAAGGCGAATGACCTCGACGCAAGCCGCGCCCCGCCGCCGCAAGCCCTGGATCGTTGCCGTGCCGCTCGGGCTGCTCCTGCTCTTCGCGGCC
Organism: Aquabacter sediminis; assembly: GCF_028863665.1. GTDB lineage: Bacteria > Pseudomonadota > Alphaproteobacteria > Rhizobiales > Xanthobacteraceae > L1I39. Next base: position 205,279 of record NZ_JARBFX010000007.1, on the reverse strand, counting down.
GTTTGGTGCGGGCTCTGGTTCTATGCGGCCCATCGGGCGGAAGCCGAAATCGAGGCCTGGCTCAAGCGTGAGGCCCTTGTGGGCCGCACCTGGGCCTGTGCGGAACGCAGCCTCGCCGGCTTCCCCTTCCGCTTCGAGCTCATCTGCCGCAACCCCTCGCTGGAAACCCGGGGCGGAGATCCGCTCAAGATCACGGCGGGGCGCGCCCATGCGGTGGCGCAGGTCTGGGCGCCCAATCACATCGTCGCCGAATTCGCCTCGCCCGCGCGGGTGGAGGACCTCGCCTCCGGCCGCGTCTACGACGCCACCTGGTCGCTGCTCCAGATGAGCGGGGTCGGCGACACCAGCGGCCGTCCGCAGCGCATGTCCATCGTCATCGAAAAGCCCAAGCTCGACTTGGTGCTCGCGGCCGGCGCCGCGCCCACGCCCGGCTTTTCCGCCACCCATCTGGAAGTCCACGCCCGCCGCACGCCCGCGACCGGCGCAGGCCGCGACGGGGTGGACTTTGCCGCCGGCGTCCGCGGCGCGGAAAGCGCCACCCTATCGGCAGCCGGGGCCCCCGGCCCACTGGACATGAAGCTCCAGGGCAATGTGAGCGCGGCCGACGACATGCGCCCCATGCCGATCGCGGACCGGCTCCGCGCCTGGGCGGAGGCGGGCGGCGCCTTCCGTCTCGATACGTTCGAAGTGACGACCCCCAAGGCGGCCCTCTCGGCCAGCGGCAGCCTTTCCGTGGACCCGCAAGGCCGCCTGAATGGCGCGGTCAATCTGGGCTTTGCCGGGGTGGAGGACATCTTGAAGAACCTCTCGCGCGCCGGCGTCATTGCGCCCGAGATCGCACCCATTGTCGGCGCCCTGGCGCTCGCCGGAAAATCGGGCGACGTGGCGGGCCGCAAGGGGTCCACCTTCGCCATCACGTTCCGGCAGGGCGTGCTGCAACTGGGCAAGTTCCCGGTGGGGATCGTTCCGCCGCTGTTCTGACGCGCGAGGACTCAATCTCATCGGCCCATGGAGCCGCCCATGGTTCTGCCCATGGCACCCATCTGTTTGAAAGACGGATAAGCCAAACTCGGTTGAAGGGGGAAGCGATTGCTGCCCCCTCGCCTTGAGACGGGTGGGGGGGCGAAGTCTTCTGGGGCCGGCCACTAGGTGCCTTATGTTTCCCGCTTGTAAACGGGACATGAAACAAATTGTTTCATTACCTTCCTCATCCTTACAAGAAGAGAGAGCTTGCGCTAGCCTCATTGATGTAGCGACGCCGGGGGGCGTACGGCTCCAGTTGAAGCCTCTTCTTGGAATGACGCCATGGTATCCTTCACGCGGAAGATGCATCGCGCATGGTCAGCAGTGAAATGGGGATACAGCCGCCGGCAGGAGGCGGGCAATAACGGTGCTTTCCTCGGCGGCATCGGCGACTGCGAAGAGGGGGTGCTCCAGTCCGCCATCATCGTCCATTCCCACCGGCGCTCGGGCACCCATTTCCTGATCGACACGCTGCTGCAGAATTTCCCCGTCGCCCGCGACTGGTTTCATCTGGAGGAGGATTTCTTCTCCCGCCTGGGCCACTCGCCTGTGGTGCTGAAGAGCCATGAGCGCCATTTCGGCGAGAAGACCCACAGCCGCGACCCTTGGCATTCCTATTTGCACTGGGTCGCCGCCACCGCCTGCTATTCCAGTGCTCTTCACATGCACATCGTGCGGAACCCCAGGGACGTGCTGCGGTCGCAATATTATTTCGACCGCAAGGGCCACGAGCCGCGCTACCAGATTCCGGCGGACCTCAGCTTCATCGACTATCTCGCATGTCCCAGCCGCCGCGATCCGGAGGGGAAACTGACGCCCGCCGCCTATTGGTGCGCCCAGGTGTCCGCCTGGAGCCGGCGACCGGATGTGCTCCATCTGCGCTATGAGGATCTGTGCCTCGACATGCCCGGCCAGCTGGAGCGCATCTCGGCGTTTATCGGCTTGCCGGTGCTGCCACGGCGCTGGCTGCCCTCCACGGCCATCGGCCGCAAGACGTCGGGACGACAGGCGCAGCACGGCGCGGCGGACTGGGGGCCGGCGGAAGAGGCGCTCCTGCGGTCGGCCGCCCTTCACTTTGCCTTGCCCCGTCTTGGCTATGGGCTGGACACCGAAGGCCAACTCTTGCCGCACGGCGCCCCTCTGGCCCGACGGCAACCGGCCGGCACGGGCCACCTGTCACCGTCCTATGCGGCCCAGGCCATCACCTGACGGCAGACCTATGAAAGCGCGCGTCCCCGGCGGGGACGCGCCCACAAGAGCGCGATCCGAACGGATGGACCGGGAGACGGTCCATCCGTTCGGCCAATCACCTTTTTGCCTCTTGAAGAGAAACGGAGTCTCCGAGCACATGAACCGCCTTGCGCGTTCACGTGCTCGGCTTCGGCTTTTGGACTGGAGCATTTCCGAGCGAAGGGGGAACCGGTTCGCGTGAAGGAAATGCGTGAAAACAAGGAGACAGAGCCCTTCAGGGATTGAAAAACTGAAGGGCTCCAGGTCGTCACGCCCGGGCGAGGTCCGCCAGGAGGTTTGCCGCCAGCGTCAGCTTCGACAAGGTCAGGCCGGACGCGACGATGTCCTGCACGGTGGCGCGGGTGCGCTCCACCTCCTTGCGGCGGCGGGTGACCCAGGCTTCCAGGGCCTCGTCGCCGGAGAGGCCCGTGGACAGGATCTCCACCGTCACCTGCCGGACAAAGGTCTCCACCTGCCCCATGGCACGGTCGAGGGCGAGGCGGTCATAATAATCGGGGGCGGCAATGCCCCGTGCCGCCTGGCCGATCTCATCCACCGCGAAGTAGCGGCCCGCCGCGAAGAAGGTGGGCGCCGCATCGGCAATGGTGCGCCCCGTCGTCTGGGCGAGCAGCGCGATGTCCGTTCCGGCGCCCAGCGCCCGCAGCGACACGACCTGCCGGGCGAGGGCATCCGGCACCTGCTTCTCAATGAGCGCCGCCACCTCCCGATCGCGCCAGGCGCGCCAAGCGGTGGGCAAGCTCACGTCGAGCACGCCGGACAGGGCGGAGATGCCGGCTTCATACTCCTTCACCACATCCGCAAGGCTCGCGCCGGCCCCCACATTGCGCAGCATCCAGATGGTGCGGCTGAGCAGCAGTTCCTGCAGGGCGCCATACAGGCCGAGCTGCACCTTGCCGTCGATCTTGTTGTCCAGCCCGTCAATGGCCGTATAGAGCCAGGGCAGGCCGAAGCTGTGATTGACGATGGCAAAGGCCCGCACGATCGCAGCCGAATCCGCGCCGGTCTGGTCCGCCACCCGGGCAATGGCCGCAGGCCCCCCCAGGTTGATCACCGCATTGGCAAGGCCGGTGGCGATGATCTCGCGGCGCAGGCGGTGATGGTCGATGGCGGAGGGGAAGCGCTGGCGCAGCGCCTGGGGGAAGTAGCGCACCAGGTCGCCCTCGAAGAAGGCATCGTCCGGCACGTCGGAGGTGAGCAGCTCGTCATAGAGAGAGAGCTTGGCATAGGCCAGCAGAACCGCCAGTTCCGGCCGGGTGAGGGCCTCCCCGCGCGAACGGCGCTCCTGGATCTCGGTGTCGGTGGGCAGGTATTCCACCGAGCGATCCAGTTCGCCCCGCAATTCCAGCATCTGCATGAGGCGCTGCTGGAAGGCGAGGTCCGAGGTTCCCGCCCGCTCGGCGAGGGAGAGGGCGAGGGTTTGCGCGTAATTGTTGCGCAGCACCAGGTTGCCCACGTCATTGGTCATCTGGCCGAGCAGGGCGGCGCGGTCGGGGGCGGAGAGCGCCCCTTCCGCCACGGGCAGCGACAAGGCGATCTTGATGTTCACCTCCACGTCGGAGGTGTTCACGCCAGCCGAATTGTCGATGGCGTCGGTATTGAGCCGCACCCCGCGCCGCGCTGCCTCGATGCGCCCACGCTGGGTCATGCCGAGATTGGCCCCCTCGCCAACCACCTTCACCCGCAATTCGGAGGCGGGGATGCGGATGGCGTCATTGGCCTTGTCGCCCACCTGGGCGTCCGTTTCGGAGGCTGCCCGCACGTATGTGCCGATGCCGCCGAACCACAAGAGGTCCACCTGGGCGCGCAGGATGGCGCTCATCACCTCGGCCGGGGTGGCTTCCGCCTTGTCGAGGCCGATGGTGGTGCGGGCTTGGGGCGAAAGGGGGATGCTCTTTGCATTGCGCGGATAGATGCCGCCGCCCTCGGAAAGGAGGCTCGCGTCATAGTCCGCCCAGCTGGAGCGGGGAAGGTTGAACAGGCGCTGGCGCTCCGCGAACGACCGCGCCGGGTCGGGATGGGGGTCGATGAAGATGTGGCGGTGGTCGAACGCGGCCACCAGCTTCAGCGCCTTGGACAGCAGCATGCCGTTGCCGAACACGTCGCCCGACATGTCGCCCACGCCCACCACCGTGATGGGGGTGGTCTGGATGTCCACGTTGATCTCGCGGAAATGGCGCTTCACCGCCTCCCAGGCGCCGCGGGCGGTGATGCCCATGGCCTTGTGGTCGTATCCCACCGAGCCGCCGGAGGCGAAGGCATCGTCAAGCCAGAAGCCATGCTTCTGCGAAATGCCGTTGGCGATGTCGGAGAAGGTGGCCGTGCCCTTGTCGGCGGCCACCACCAGATAGGGGTCGTCGCCATCGAGCATGGTCACCTGCGCCGGGTGCACCACCGTGCCGCCGGCCAGGTTGTCGGTGATATCCAGGAGGCTGGAGACGAACAGCTGGTAGGCGGCAATGCCTTCCGCTTGGATGGCATCGCGCGAGCCGCCGGCCGGCAGGCGCTTGGGGACGAAGCCGCCCTTGGCGCCCACCGGCACGATGACCGCATTCTTCACCTGCTGCGCCTTCACCAGGCCCAGCACCTCGGTGCGGAAATCCTGCGGCCGGTCGGACCAGCGCAGGCCGCCGCGCGCCACCTTGCCGAAGCGCAGATGCACGCCCTCCACGCGGGGCGAATAGACGAACACCTCGTAGAGTGGCCGCGGCAAGGGCAGCCCCTCCACCTTGCGGCTGGAATACTTGATGGCGATGACCGGCTTCACACGGCCCTCGGCGTCGCGCTGATAGAAGGTGGTGCGCAGCGCCGCATCCACCAGATTCACGAAGCGCCGCAGGATGCGGTCCTCGTCCAGGGACGACACATCGGCGAGCCGCGCCTCGATGGCCTCGCGAATGGGGGCCTCGCGAGCGGCACGGGCCTCGGGCTCCTGGTCGAGCGCGGGGTCGAAGCGGGCGTGGAACAGGGCGACGATCTGCGCCGCAACGTCCTTGTGGCCAACCAAGGTGGTCCACAGATAGTCCTGGCTGTAGGCGATTCCCGCCTGGCGCAGATAGCGGCCGAGCGCGCGCACCAGCGCCACTTCCCGCCAGTCGAGGCCGGTATCGAGCACGAGGGCGTTGAAGCCGTCATTCTCCGCCTCGTCGCGCAGCACGGCGGTGAGCAAGTCCTCCATGCGCTCGGCGGCGCCGGTCACGTCGATGGTGCCGCCATCGGTGCGCTCAAGCGACATTTCGTGCAGCCAGGCCGGCGTCGTGTCGCCGCCCTCGCGGGTCGGCACGATGCGGTACGTGCGCTCGTTGATGGATTTGAGGCCCATGTTTTCCAGCATGGGCACGCGCACCGAGAGCGGCAGCGGCTGGCCGAGGGAGAGCAGGCGCAGCGAGATGCGGGTGGCCGGATCATCCTCGCGCCGGAAGAAGTCGAGCGCGATGGGCCGCTCAGACGAGAGGCGCTCCAGGAGCTCGATGTCGGCAATGGCCGTGGGAATGGAGGTGGAGGCCACATAGCCGGCGCCGAAGGCGGCGCAATAGCGGGCCATCAAGGCGGGGGCGGCATCGCCATGGGCGTCGCGCAGCGCATCGCGCAGGCGCTCGGGCCAGGACAGGACGTCGCTCGCCACCTGGGCTTCCAGCTCCGCCCGGTCCACCACGGGGGTGCGCCCTTCGCGACGGCCGATGATGTATTGCACGCGGGTGAGCGGCACGTCGGCGAGGAAGGTGGGCGTGAAGGCCGCCACATGCCCGCCAAACGCGCTGGCGAGACGCTCGCCGATCCGCTCGCGCAACGCGCTGTCGAAGCGGTCGCGCGGCACGAAGGCCAGCACCGAGACGAAGCGGTCGAAGGGATCGACGCGCGGCAGCACGCGCACGCGCGGCCGGTCATAAAGCGACAGGATTTCCAGGGCGTAGCCGAGAAGCTGCTCGGTCTCGATCTGGAACAGGTCGTCGCGGGGATAGGTCTCCAGCACGGTGGCAAGCGCCTTGCCGGAATGACTCTCGCGCTCCAGGTCCGCCTTGGCCACCACCGTCTCGGCCTTGCGACGCAGATAGGGGATCTGGCGCACCGAGTGGGTGTAGGCGTTGGAGGTGAACAGGCCGATGATGCGCATCTCGCCCACCAGCTTGCCCTGACTGTCATGCAGCTTCACGCCCACATAGTCGAGATAGGCGCGGCGATGGACGCGCGAGCGCAGGCTCGACTTGGTGATGACGAGGGGCACCGCGTCGCTCAGGAACTGCCGGCTCTCGGGCGAATCGCCCACCGCCTCCTCGCCGAGCCGCAGCTCGCGCACCTGCGGGTCCTGCAGGATGCCGAGGCCGCTCTGCGCATCGGCTTCCAGGTTGCCGTCCGCCGTGAAGCGATAGGTGCGCACCCCGATGAAGGTGAAATTGTCCAGAACCAGCCACTCGACGAAATCGGCCGCTTCCTCGCGCTCCTCCTCCGCATAGGGACGCGCCTCGCGGCGATAACTCTTCGACACCTCGTACACCGCATTGCGCATGGCCACGAAGTCGCGGTTCGTGGCGCGCACGTCATCAAGCGTCTGGTCGAGCGCGGCCTGCAGGTCCGCACGGTCCGCCGCGTCATCCATGCGTTGGACATGCAGGTGGATGAAGCTCTCATGGGGCATCTGCCGCCCCTCGGCCTCGTGCAGATTGCCGTCGAGGGCGGTGAGGGTGCCGGCGGCATCCCGTTCCACCGCCAGGATGGGATGGGAGACGAGCTTGAGTTCGAGACCCCGATCCGACAATTCGCCGGCCACCGAATCAAACAGGAAGGCCATGTCGTCGTTCACCGCCTCGATGACGGTGATGGCGGGGGCGCCCGGCCAATCGGGATTGAAGACCTTCACGTCCTGCCGGCCCGGCGGGCGCTGGCGCAGATGGGCATAAGCCTCGCGGACCATGCAGGCGAGGGCTTCCGGCAGCAAGGTCGCCACGTCTTCGGGCGCCGCGCCCACGAGCAGCGCCCGGGCGAAGGACTCCGGCACGCTCTCACCCAGCAGCGCCACCGCTGCGGCAATACGCTCGCTGGTCCCGAACACCGTGTTGGCGGATTGATTGGCCTGGACGTTCATGACGCACTCCCCGTTATCCCCCCGCGCGATCGGGAGCAAAGGCGCTCCGCCCCCCATCGTCATTGCGTCTCCCGATGTGGCACACCGCCGCGATGGAACGATGACGTAACATCAAGAAGGGCCCCACCATGACCTTCCCTGGTAAGTCAGGCAAGCCGAAGAAGACGCAGGGAAAATCTGCCGAAGGCACAGGCGCGCCCAAGGCGAAGGCAGCCTCCGTTCTTGCCGCAGCGCACAATTCCGGTTCGGCCGCGCGCGCCCCCGCAGAGGCCGCGCCAGCGCGGGTTCGGGACGATCATCCGGCCATTGCGCTGGGCCTTTCGCGGGCGGAACTCGACGCCCCGACGGCCGCCTATTTCGACAAGTGCATGGAGAAGATCGGTTTCGTCCCGAACGTGCTGGAGGCTTATGCCTTTGATCTTGCCAAGCTCGGCGCATTCTCGGGCATGTATAATGACCTGATGCTGGCGCCCTCTGGCCTCAGCAAGCTGGAGCGGGAAATGATCGCGGTGGCCGTCTCCAGCGTGAACCGCTGCTATTACTGCCTCACCGCCCATGGCGCGGCGGTGCGCCAATTGTCCGGCGACCCGATCCTGGGCGAGCAGATGGTGATGAATTATCGCGCCGCCCGGCTCGATGCCCGCCAGCGCGCCATGCTCGATTTCGCCGTCAAGCTCACCGAGCGCCCGTGGGAGGTGGAGGATGCCGATCGCGCCACGCTGCGCGCCGTGGGCTTCAGCGAACGGGACATCTGGGACGTGTCGGCGGTGACGGCCTTCTTCAACATGTCCAACCGCATCGCCGCCGCCACCGACATGAGGCCGAACGAAGCCTATCACAGCCAGGCCCGCACGCCCCGCCAGACGGCGCCCGCCCCGCTTCCTGCTGCGGCCTCGCCTGATGCAGCGGCCGCCGCTCACGTGAGCGCCAAGGCCACGCCCACACACTCGAAGGCCGCCCGGCCGAAAGCCGCCGCAGCGTCGCCGACCGGTAAGAGCGGCCGTGCGAAGGCCCCTGCCAAGCGGATGGCGCCGGACACCAAAAAGTGAGGGGTCCCCGACCCCTGCGCCCTGGGAACCTCCGCAGGGAGGAGCGCGGGATTGGTGGGGCAAGAAAAGCCCGGGCGGCCGGCAGCGGCCGGCCGCTTGTGGTCCTGGCGGCTTGAGCGCATGCGCGGTGCCAAGCCCCGCGCCCGACGCATGGGGAATGGTAGGCCGCCGCCATCCACATAAATCGGACGCTCGTTCAAATTCTTCATTTCCCCATATTGACCGCCGATCCGTGCATGCTAGTTATGCGTTAAGATCATAAGCACTGTCCAAGGTGCGCGGAATTGGGAGTGTCGGGAGCGCGCGGCGCCCTGGCCAGTGGAATAGCGAGGGCATTGGTAGCGATATGGTCAGCGTCTCAGACGTGCCCTACATCGTTGAGGCAAAGGGCCTCACCAAGGAATTCAAGGGTTTCGCCGCGGTCAAGAATGTTGACCTGCGAATCCGCCGCCATACGATTCATGCCCTGATCGGGCCGAATGGCGCGGGCAAGACCACCTGCTTCAACCTGATCACCAAGTTCCTGGAGCCGACGCGCGGTTCGATCAGCCTCAATGGCCGCGATATCACCGGCACGAAGCCTGCGGACGTGGCACGGCTCGGCATGGTGCGTTCGTTCCAGATCTCGGCCACCTTCGCCCATCTGACGGTGCTTGAGAATGTGCGCGTCGCCCTGCAGCGCGCCCTCGGCACCTCCTTCCACTTCTGGAAGTCGGAAACCTCCCTCGACGCCCTCAATGACCGCGCGATGGAGCTGCTGAAGGAGGTGGACCTGACCTCCTATGCCCGGCATCTGGCCGTGGAACTGCCTTATGGTCGCAAGCGCGCCCTCGAGATCGCCACCACGCTGGCGCTCGATCCCGAGATGCTGCTGCTGGACGAACCCACCTCCGGCATGGGCCGCGAGGACATCGCCCGCACCGCCGACCTCATCAAGCGCGTGTCGGCGAACCGCACCATCCTCATGGTGGAGCACAATCTGTCGGTGGTCGCCAACCTGTCGGACATGATCACCGTGCTCGCCCGCGGCGAGATCCTGACCGAAGGTCCCTATTCCGAGGTGTCGAAGAACCCGCAGGTCGTCGAGGCCTATATGGGCACCGGGCACGGAGCGCACTGACATGGCTGAGACCTCCACCCCCCTGCTCCAGGTTCGGGATCTGCACGGCCATTATGGCGAGAGCCATGTGCTGCACGGCATGTCGTTCGACATCCATCCCGGCGAGGTGGTGACGCTGCTCGGCCGCAATGGTGCCGGCAAGACCACCACCATGCGCGCCATCATGGGGCTTCTGCGCAAGCGGTCCGGCTCCATTTCCTACCAGGGCACCGAGACCATCGGCCTTGCGCCCAACTACATCGCCCGCCTCGGCATCGCCTATTGCCCGGAGGAGCGCGGCATCTTCTCTAGCCTGAACGTGCGCGAGAACCTGCTGCTGCCGCCCGTGGTGCTCCCCGGCGGCCTGACGCTGGACGAGGTGCACGAGCTGTTCCCGCGCCTGGAAGAGCGCAAGTACAGCCAGGGCACCAAGCTTTCGGGCGGCGAACAGCAGATGCTCGCCATTGCCCGCATCCTGCGCACGGGCGCAAAGCTTCTTCTGCTGGACGAGCCCAGCGAGGGGCTCGCCCCGGTGATCGTCCAGCACATCGGCCAGATCATCCGGGACCTGAAGAAGAAGGGCTTCACCGTTCTCCTGGTGGAGCAGAACTTCCATTTCGCCTCAACCGTGGCCGACCGGCATTACGTGGTCGAGCATGGTCGTGTCGTGGACATGGTGCCCAACGACAAGATCGCGGAGAACGCGGCGCGTCTCGAAAGTCTGCTCGGCGTCTGAACCGAGAGTATCTCGACATCGCGGCCGGCGCATGCCGGCAGGAGGAAACAATGCGTCTCGCAGCCATTTTCATGGCGGCCGCCAGCGTGTTCGCTGTCAGCGCCGCCAGCGCCCAGACCCCGGTCAAGGTCAAGATCGGCGTCCTCAACGACCAGTCCGGCCTGTATGCCGACCTCGGCGGCACGGGCTCCGTGTGGGCCGCCAAGAAGGCGGTGGAGGATTTCGCCGCCACCAATAAGGACCTCCAGGTCGAGGTGGTCGGCGCCGACCACCAGAACAAGGCCGACGTGGGCACCTCCATCGCCCGCCAGTGGTTCGACGTGGACGGCGTGGACGCGATCATCGACGTGCCGAATTCCGGCGTCGCCCTCGCGGTCAACACCGTGACCAAGGAAAAGAACAAGGTCTTCATCAATTCCGGCGCGGCCACCTCGGACCTCACCGGCAAGGCCTGCACGCCCAACACCGTGCACTGGACCTATGACACCTGGGCGCTCGCCAACGGCACCGGCAAGGCCGTGACCAAGAATGGCGGCGACACCTGGTTCTTCCTGACCGCGGACTATGCCTTCGGCCACGCGCTTGAGCGCGACACGTCCGAAGTTGTGAAGGCCAACGGCGGCAAGGTGGTCGGCTCGGTGCGCGTGCCGCTCAACACCTCCGACTTCTCGTCCTTCCTGCTGCAGGCGCAGGGCTCCAAGGCCAAGATCATCGGCCTCGCCAATGCCGGCGGCGACACCATCAACTCCATCAAGCAGTCGGCGGAATACGGCATCGTCTCCGGCGGCCAGAAGCTCGCCGGCCTGCTGATCTTCCTCACCGACGTGCACTCCATCGGTCTCAAGACGGCGCAGGGCCTGAACCTGACCTCCGCCTGGTACTGGGACATGACCGACGCGAACCGCGCCTTCACCAAGGACTTCGCGGCCGCCAACGGTGGCAAGTACCCGACCATGGTGCAGGCCGGCGTGTATTCGGGCGTGCTGCACTATCTGAAGGCCGTGGCGGCCCTCAAGTCGGCCAAGGACGGCACCGCCGTCGTGGCCGAGATGAAGAAGATGCCCACCGACGACAAGCTGTTCGGCAAGGGCGAGATCCGCGCCGACGGCCGCCAGATCCACCCCATGTACCTCTTCGAGGTCAAGAAGCCGTCCGAGTCCAAGGGCCCGTACGACTATTACAGCCTCAAGGCGACCATCCCCGCCAACGAGGCCTTCCGTCCGCTCGACCAGGGCGATTGCCCGCTGGTCAAGAAGACCTGATCAGCCGAACCGCGGGCCGGCGTCACGCCGGCCCGCCTGCCATTTGACAGAGACATCTCCATGTTCGAGCTACTCGGCGTCGCCCCACAGGCGCTCTTCGGCCAGCTTCTGCTCGGCCTGATCAACGGCGCGTTCTATGCCATGCTGAGCCTCGGGCTCGCGGTGATCTTCGGCCTGCTGAACGTCATCAACTTCACGCATGGCGCGCAGTACATGATGGGTGCCTTCGGCGCCTGGATGCTGCTGAACTATGCTGGCATTCCCTTCTGGGGCGCGCTGGTGCTCTCGCCCATCGTGGTCGCCATCATCGGCATGATCATCGAGCGCACGCTGCTGCGGCGGCTCTATCATCTCGACCATCTCTACGGCCTGCTGCTGACCTTCGGCCTCGCCCTCATCATTGAGGGCCTGTTCCGCCGGCAGTATGGCTCCTCGGGCCTGCCCTACGACAATCCCCTGCCGGGCGGCACCAATCTCGGATTCATGTTCCTGCCCAACTATCGCGGCTTCGTGGTGGTGGCCTCTCTCGTGGTGTGCTTCGCCACCTGGTTCATGATCGAGCGCACCAAGCTCGGCTCCTACCTGCGCGCCGCCACCGAGCGCCCGGAACTGGTGCAGGCCTTCGGCATCGACGTGCCGCGCATGATCACGCTGACCTATGGCTTCGGCGTCGGCCTTGCCGCGCTCGCCGGCGTGCTCGCCGCCCCCGCCTACCAGGTGAGCCCCACCATGGGCTCCAACCTCATCATCGTGGTGTTCGCGGTGGTGGTGATCGGCGGCATGGGCTCCATTGCGGGCGCCATCATCACCGGCTTCGGCCTCGGCGTGATCGAGGGCCTGACCAAGGTCTTCTACCCGGAAGCCTCCTCCACCGTGATCTTCGTCATCATGGCCATTGTTCTCATGATCAAGCCCGCAGGGCTGTTCGGCACCGCGAAGTGAGGAAAGAATGACCTCCGCCTCCTCCAACCTCGCCTCGGCCGAAGGCACGACCTCCTCGACCACCCGCACCATCCTAGTGGTGGTCGCGCTCGCCGCGCTGCTGGTGGCGCCGTTCCTGGTCTATCCCGTGTTCCTGATGAAGGTGCTGTGCTTCGCGCTGTTCGCGTGCGCCTTCAACCTGCTGCTGGGATATGTGGGCCTGCTCTCCTTCGGACACGCCATGTTCTTCGGCGGGTCGGCCTATATCTGCGCCCATGCGGTGAAGATCATGGGCTTCTCGCCCGAGCTGGGCATCCTGGCGGGCGTCGCGTCCGCCGCCCTGCTTGGCCTCATCACCGGCCTGCTCGCCATCCGCCGCCAGGGCATCTACTTCGCCATGGTGACGCTGGCCCTGTCGCAGATGTTCTTCTTCTTCTGCCTCCAGGCGCCCTTCACCGGCGGCGAGGACGGTCTCCAGGCGGTGCCCCGCCGGATGATGTTCGGCTTCATCGACATCACCAAGGACCTGAACCTCTATTATGTGGTGCTGGCCATCTTCGTGATCGGCTTCGCCATCATCTACCGCACCATCTACTCGCCCTTCGGGCAGGTGCTGAAGGCCATCCGCGAGAATGAGCCCCGCGCCATTTCGCTGGGCTATCGCGTCAACCAGTACAAGCTGCTGGCCTTCGTGCTCTCGGCGGCGCTGGCGGGCCTTGCCGGCTCCACCAAGTCCATCGTGTTCCAGCTGGCCTCGCTCACCGACGTGTCCTGGCACATGTCGGGCGAGGTGATCCTGATGACGCTGGTGGGCGGCATGGGCACGGTGCTGGGCCCGGTGGTCGGCGCTGCCGTCATCGTGACCATGCAAAATTATCTCGCCGGCTTCGGCGAGTGGGTGCTGGTGATCCAGGGCGTGATCTTCGTGATCGTGGTGTCCCTGTTCCGCCGCGGCTTCGTCGGCGAGGCCATCGCCTTCCTGAAGTCCAAGAAGGCGCCCGCCAGCCACTGACAGGCTCCCCTTTTCCGCATCCGGCGCCGGTGGCCTCCACCGGCGCCGTTTTTGTTTGCGGCGAAGGGATCGTTTGATGCCGCAATGGCATGGGACGCGGCCATCCGGTCATGGCAGTCTCCCCACCGCTCCGGCAGGGGCGCACAGAAGAACGAGAACGGGAGACACCGGTGACCGGGGCAAGCACACAGGCCGCGCGGATCGAAGACCTGGGCTCCGCCCCCCTCATGGACGGCTTCCGCCTCTATCATGCCGAGCTTGAGCCGGGCCTCGGTCTGCGCTTTGCCAGGGCCGGCGAAGGTCCCCCGCTCCTGCTGCTGCACGGCCATCCGCAGACTCACATCACGTGGCGCAAGATCGCGCCTCGCCTCGCCCGCCACTTCACCGTCATCGCACCCGATCTGCGCGGCTATGGCGACAGTTCCAAGCCCGAGGGCGGGCCGGACCATGTGGCCTATTCCAAGCGCGAGATGGCACGGGACCAGGTACGCCTGATGGCGGCGCTGGGTTTCGAGCATTTTGCGGTGGTGGGCCATGACCGGGGCGCGCGGGTGGCCCACCGCATGGCCCTCGACTGGCCGCAGGCGGTGGAGAAGATCTGCGTCATGGACATCGCGCCCACCGCGACCATGTATGCGCGCACCGACAAGGCCTTTGCCACGCGCTATTTCTGGTGGTTCTTCCTGATCCAGCCGGAGCCGTTGCCCGAGCGCCTCATTGCGGCGGACCCGGAATATTTCCTGACCCGGCACCTCTCGGGCCAGACCCGCACGCCGGGCGCCACCGAGCCGGCCGCCTTCGCGGAATATCTGCGCTGCTATATGGACCCGGCCTCGCGCCACGCCATCTGCGAGGATTATCGCGCCGCCGCTGGCATCGACCTCATCCATGACGCGGAGGATGGGGATCGACGGATCACCGCCCCGCTGCTGGCCCTGTGGGGCGCCAAGGGTGTGGTGGGCGAGCTTTATGACGTGCAGGCCACCTGGCGGGAGAAGGCGGAGGACGTGCGCGGCGGACCTCTGGCGTGCGGCCATCTCCTTCAGGAGGAGCAGCCGGACGAGACGCTGGCGGCCCTGCTGGATTTCCTCGCCTGACGCGGCGCCTCAGCCGATCAGGCCCTTCAGCCAGCCCCGGGGACCGTCGAGGCGCAGATCCCTGAGCACGTCCCGCGCGCTCGCCCCGGCGCTCTCGAAGCGGGTGGGCGTTGTCTGGGGCCCGGCCCGCAGCACGAACAGATGCTGATAGGTGCGCGCCTCCTCGTCGAAGGCGAGGCGGCGCAGGACGCTGGGCGGGGCCTTCAGCGCCGCGCGAGCGAACTCCACGCGGGCAAAACTGCGCTGGAGACGGATCACCCGCTCCACCGCCCAGCCCAGCGCGTCGAACACGGCCAGAGCCGTCTTCAGCGTGATGAAGCGCAGGTGGGTGCGCTCCAGGAGACCGGAATCCACATAGTCGAAGGCGCCGTTGAGAAGCGCGAGGCGCACCGCGCCGAAGCTCACATTGGGCACCGAGAGCAGCACGGTGGTCCCTGAGCGCACCAGGGGATCGAGCGAGGCGAGGAAGGCATACGGGTCGCTCACATGCTCGATCACGTCGGCGATGGTGACCACATCATAGGCCGGCAAGGCCCCTTGCGCGATCAGGTCCTGCGCGAAGGCCGTGTGCACGGTGCGATAGAAGGGGCGCGCCAGATCCGCCGCGAAGGCATTGGGCTCGATGGCGTCGATGGTCACCTTGCGCCCGGCGCGCGCCAGCGTCCGCGCCAAGTTTCCGTTGCCGGCGCCCACATCGAGCACCTGCGCCCCGTCCGGCACCAGGGAGGCCATCCAGGCGAGCGGCTGCGCGCGATCCGCAAGGATCGCATCGATGACGCTGTCCGGCACCACATAGCTCGCCTCGGGGCGCTGGAACAGCCGCCCTCCATCCCGCGATCCGTCCGCGCCCGCCATGATATTACCCACCCCACGCCGTCTCCCCCCAGCCATAGGCAAAAGGGCAGCGGCTGGGAAGCCGCCATGCACCCTATGCTCTTGATCCAGCGCGAAACGAACGGTTGAATACGCCCCCTTCCCTGACGCAGAGGCTCAGCCTTGACCGCCGTTTCGATCTGCATCCCGGCCTATAGGCAGGTCGAATATCTTGAGCTGGCACTCGATTCGGTCGTGGAGCAGCGCTTCACCGACTATGAGGTGGTCATCACCGATGATTCGCCCGATGGCGAGGTGGAGGACCTGATCCGCACCTACGACTTCGGCGGCCGCCTGCGCTATTTCAGAAACTCCCATTCCCTCGGGTCCCCGCGCAACTGGGACGAGGCCATCCGCCAGTCCCACGCTCCGCTGGTGAAGATCCTCCATCACGACGACCGCTTCGCTCACCCGGACGCGCTCGGCCGCTTCGTGTCGCTCATGGACGACAATCCCGACTGCCTGATGGGGTTTTCCGCCAGCCAAGTGGAAGACATGGTCAATGACCGCACCTGGACCCATTGCGCCGACGCGGCACAATTGGCGGACCTGCGCCGCCGGCCCGAGCGCCTGCTGCTGGGCAATGTGATCGGCGCGCCAAGCGCCACCATCCACCGCCGCGCACTGGGGCTGGAATTCGACCCGCGGATGAAATGGTACGTGGACGTCGATTTCTACATGCGCGCTTTGCGCCAGCGGCCGCGCATCGCCTTCACCGCGGAGCCGCTCATCATCACCCCCACGGGCGTCGCCCACCAGGTGACCGAGCAGGTGCGCGATGATGGCCTGCTGCGCATGCGGGAGGGCCTTCTGATGTTCGAGAAGGCGTTCGCTCAGCTGCATGACGACCCGGACGTCGCCGTCTTCTGGTGGCGCACCCTGCGGGGGCTGCGCATGCGGACGCTGAAGCATCTGGAGCGGCAGGCGGAAGTGCCGCCGCCACTGAAGCCCTATTTCCGACACCTGTTCGCCCATCCGCCCCGCGGCGAGCACAAGACTCTGGCCGACTACGTGCCCTCCCCCCTGCGCGAGGCCTGGCGGCCGGTGCGCGAGGCGCTGTTCCCCCGCCGCGTCAGACCCTGAGCCAGCGCTCCGGCACGATGTCGGTGGCGTCCATATGGGCGGCGGCGAACCAGCGGCTGGGCGCGATGACGAGGCCGTCCCTGCCGTCGAGCCAGGCGCCCCACCAGCTTAAGGTGGAATTGGCGACGATGTGATGCCGGCAGGCGCTCATGAGGCGCAGGTCCTCATGGGGATGGTCGCCGTCATTGAAATCCACATGCACGGTCGGGAAGGGCAGGCGGATGTTGGCCCGCGCCCAGTCATGATCGTCGGAAAAGACGAAGGCGGTGAGCCCCGTCCCCACCCGTGCCGCGAGGAGTTCCGCCGCCTGCCGGTAATAGTCCGGGGTGCAGGTGCCGTGCACCGCATGGGCGTCGGGATTGCTCACATAGTCGCCCCGCCGCACATGCACGGAGACGCTGCCCTCCCCCGCCGCTTGGGCGAGGATGGACGCATTGGCCGCGTCGGGTGGGGTGGCCACGGTGAAGTCGGCGCGGATGGCGTCACGCGCGTCGGCGAAATAGCGCTCGGACTGCCAGTAGCCGTCCAGATAGGCGCCGTCCACGGCCGCAAAGACCGCCGGATCGAAGCGGAGCGAGGCCTCCTTCACCAGATAGGTGTGGGGACGCGGGCGCAGCAGGCGCTTGAGCAAAGAGGGCGGCCGGCTCGGGGGAATATCGGAAGGCTGCGCATCCGCCGCCTTGAGCGCCATGGGGCCGAGCGCATAGGGGCGCACGTCATAGGTGGCGAACGCCCCCCGATCGATGCGCAGCTCGGTGCCGCGCCGCAGCGCCAGCGCCCGGCCGGCGGCATATTGGAACATCTGGTTGCCCAGGCCGCCAATGAGGCGGGTCACGATCATGGCGGCGGTCCCGTTCGATCCCTACGGCGCGGCGCTCCCTCCTGCGAGGGGCTGCGCCGCGACCGCCTTGTGGCCCCGAACGGGCACGGCGTCAAAGGGCAGGCCGGGCGAACCCGCCCGGTGCGCGCCTCAGCCAGCCACCGCCTCAGCAATGGCGGTGCCGCATTCCACCGTGGTGGCGGTGCCGCCGAGGTCCCGGGTGCGACCGGCGGGGTCGGCCAAAACGATCTCGATGGCCTCAACCACCGCGTCCGCCGCATCCTTGTGGCCCAGATGCTCCAGCATCATGGCCCCCGACCAGATCTGCCCGATGGGATTGGCGATGCCCTGGCCGGCAATGTCGGGCGCCGAGCCATGCACCGGCTCGAACATGGAGGGGAAGTCCCGCTCCGGATTGATGTTGCCCGCCGGCGCGATGCCGATGGAGCCGGCCACCGCCGGGCCGAGGTCGGAGAGGATGTCGCCGAACAGGTTGGAGCCAACCACCACGTCGAACCGGTCGGGATTCATGACGAAATGGGCCGCCAGGATGTCGATGTGATACTGGTCCGCCCGGATGTCGGGATATTCAGCCTTCATGGCCGCGAAGCGCTCGTCCCAGAACGGCATGGTGTGGACGATGCCGTTGGACTTGGTGGCCGAGGTCACGTGCTTCTTGGGCCGCGTGCGGGCCAGCTCGAAGGCATAGCGCAGGATGGCGTCGGTGCCCTTGCGGGTGAAGATGGATTCCTGCATGGCCATCTCGTCGGCCGTGCCACGGAACATGCGTCCGCCCACTTCCGAGTATTCGCCCTCATTGTTCTCGCGCACCACGAAGAAATCGATATCGGCGGCGGTGCGGCCGGCGAGCGGGCTGGTCATGCCGCGCAACAGGCGCACGGGGCGCAGCGCCACATATTGGCGGAACTGGCGGCGGATGGGGATGAGCAGCCCCCACAGCGACACGTGGTCGGGCACGCCGGGAAAGCCAACAGCACCCAGATAGATGGCGTCGTGACCCTTGATCCGGTCGAGGCCATCCTCCGGCATCATGCGGCCGTGGCGGGCATAATATTCGCAACTCCAGTCGAACTGATCCCATGTGAAGGCCAGGCCGAAGCGCCGGCCCACCGCATCCAGCACCTTGATGCCCTCCGGCACCACTTCCTTGCCGATGCCGTCTCCGGGGATGGCGGCGATGCGATACTGCGTCATGGGCGGTTTCCTTAAGGCTTGGGCCTGTTGCGCCGGCGAACGGCGGGGGTCGGCGCAGACACTAGACGGCCGGACCGGGAAGGCTCAAATGCCGAAGCGGCGTCGATCCATGTGACGACGGCATGGACAAGGGACAGGACAGGGGATCGGACGAATGGAAGCGGCCTGGCTGGAGGATTTCTTGGCCCTGGCGGAGACCCTGAATTTTTCCCGGGCCGCCGAACGGCGCAACGTCACGCAGCCCGCCTTCAGCCGCCGCATCCGCGCCTTGGAGGGCTGGGTGGGCGCCGCCCTGGTGGATCGCGCCAGCCACCGCCTTGCCTTGACCCCGGCGGGCGAGGCCTTCCTGCCCGCCACCCGCGAGGTGTTGCATCGTCTGGAGCGGGGGCGGCAGGAGGCGCGCGAGGCCGCCGCCGAGGACGAGGCGGGCCTGCGCTTCATCGCCACCCATGCCCTTTCGCTGACCTTCTTTCCCGCCTGGCTGGGACGGCTGGAGGGCCACCATGCCGGCGGCCCCATCCAGTTGCTGGCCGACCACATGGTGGCCTGCGAGCGCATGATGCGCGACGGGCTCGGCCAGTTCCTGCTCTGCCACCACCACCCCGCCGCCCCATCCCTGGACGAACCGGACTTCGTCGCCATGCCCCTGGGCACGGATGTGCTCGTCCCGGTGAGCGCGCGGGACGCCAGCGGCGCGCCGCTCTTTGCCCTGCCAGGCACGGCGGAGGCCCCACTTCCCGCGCTCACCTACAGCCCCCAGTCGGGCATGGGTCGCATTCTGGAAGCGGCCCGGGCCCGGGACGGCCGGCTAGCCGCCCTGAAGCCGGTGTTCGCCTCGCACCTCGCCGTGGCGCTCAAGGCCATGGCGCTGGAGGGGCGGGGCCTTGCCTGGTGCCCCCTGAGCCTCGTCGCCGAGGAGCTTGCCCCCGGCGGGCGGCTGATCCGCGCCGGCGGACCGGACTGGGACGTGCCCATGGAGGTGCGCCTGCTGCGCCCTCGTGCCCGCCTCGCGCCAGCCGCCGAAGCCTTCTGGGCGGCGGTCCGGGCCAGCAACCGGGCGGAGTGACTCTCACGCCTCGGCGAGCGCCTCCTCCAGCCGGTCGGCGATGGTGCGTAGCACCTTAACCCGGCCCCAATGCTTGTTTTCCGCCTCGACCAACGTCCAGGGTGCGAAAAAAGTGGAGGTCCGGTCCACCATGTCGGTGACGGCGCGCTCATAAAGCGGCCACTTGGCGCGGTTCCGCCAGTCCTCCTCCGTCAGCTTGAAGCGCTTATAGGCGATGGTCTCGCGCGCCTCGAAGCGGCGGGCCTGCTCCTCCGGGCTGATGGCGAGCCAGAACTTGGCCAGCACATAGCCGGCATCGTGCAACTGGCGCTCGAAATCATTGATCTCGCCATAGGCCCGGTTCCAGGCCGCCGGCGAAGCCAGGCCCTCCACCCGCTCAACCAGCACGCGGCCGTACCAGGAGCGGTCGAAGATGGTGGTGTGGCCGCGCGCCGGCACCTGGCGCCAGAACCGCCACAGATAGGGCCGGGCCCGTTCCTCGTCGGTGGGTGCGCCGATGGGCACCACGCGGAAGCAGCGGGGGTCCAGCGCCTCGCGCAGCCGCATGATGGTGGAGCTCTTGCCGGCCGCATCCGAGCCTTCGAACACGCAGACCAGGCCCCGCTTGCGGAACGCATCGGAGGCAGCAAGTCGAGTGATGCGGACCTGCTCGGCCTTGATCTGAACCTTGTACTCGTCCTCGCTCAACGCCTTGGTCAAATCCAGGGCGGACAGGATGCTGACCTCCGGCAATTGCGGCGCGGTGGCCTTGAGCGGCACGGGTGGCGGCTCGGGCGGAGCCTCGGGTGCGATGGCGCGGGCGAGCGTATCCATCAGAACCGAGCCCACCATGGCATCCCGATAATGCTTGTCCTCTGCGGAGATGACCACCCAGGGCGCGGCGACCGTGGAGGTGATGCGGAACGCCTCGGTGGCGGATTCCTCCAATTGCCGCCGCAGCTTCTTGCTGGCCACCTCATCCCATTCGCGCACCACCGGGCGGTCCGCCGGACCTTCATTCAAGGCCTTGAGGCGCTCCTGCGCCTCCTTGGGTTCAAGATAGAGCCATAGCTTCAGGACGATCACGCCCTCGGAGGCCAGCATCTGCTCGAACCGGTTGATGGCATGGAGCGTCTCGGTGAAGCGGGCGCCATCGGGCGCTTCCAGCACATGACGGGCGAGGGCGGCGTGATACCAGGACCCCAGCACGATGCCGATTTCGCCGGCCGCCGGCATGTCCCGCCAATAGCGCCAGATGGCGGGCCGTGCCCGCTCCTCGTCGGTGGGCGCGCCATAGGTCAGCGTGCGCAGCTTGCGGGCGTCGAGCCAGCCATAGAGCTGGTTGAGCACCGCACCCTTGCCAGCGCCATCGGCGCCGTTCAGCAGGATGAGGATGGAGCGCTTCTTCTGCGCGATCAGCTCGGACTGCAGGTCGAGAAGGCCCTCGCGGATCTTGGGCTCCATCTCCTTGAACGCTTCCTTGGTGAGGTGGCGCTCGATTTTCATGGAATCAAACATGGATGGGGCTCCTCCCGCGGGCGCCATTGTTTGCCGTCTCACATGGGGATGCGGCCTCGGCCTCGCACGCAAGTCCCGCCTCACACGCGCTGGCGGGCGCGGGCAGGCCGCAGCGCCACCCGGCTTGATGGACACGCGACGCATATTGCATGTTCGGTCAGCCTCTTATTGTTGTCTCTTGTCCCGCCTGCCGGAGCCGCGCCCGTGACCCATATTGTCATACTCGCCACCGGCGGCACCATTGCCGGAACCGCCGATACCCGCTCCGAGGGCGGCTACAATGCGGGACAGGTGACGCCGGAGCAGTTGCTGGCCGCCGTTCCGCAGGTGGCGGGTCTTGCCCGGATCAGCGCCCAGCAGGTGGCGGCCATCGGCAGCCAGGACATGAATGACGAGGTCTGGTTCGCCTTGGCGCGGCGCATCGCGGCGCTGCAGGCGGATGAGGACGTGGACGGCATCGTGGTCACCCATGGGACGGACACGCTGGAGGAGACCGCTTTGTTCCTCCATCTCGTGCTGCCGCATGCCAAGCCGCTGGTGGTGGTGGGCGCCATGCGACCCTCCACAGCCATCAGCGCCGACGGCCCCATGAACCTCTTCGCGGCTGTTCAGCTGGCGAGCGATGCGCGGGCGGCCGGGCGGGGCGCGCTGGTGGTGCTCAACGACACGATCCATGGCGCGGCCGACGTGACCAAGACCAGCACCACCGCCGTGCAGACCTTCGTCTCACCCAATTTCGGCCCCCTCGGCCATGTGACGCCACATGGCGTCCACTTCTTCTCCCCCCCGGTGCCGCCTTCGCTGGCGCTGGCCCTGCCCGCGGCGCCCCCGCTGCCGCGGGTCGCCATCACCTATGCCCATGCGGGCATGGATGGGTTGGAGATCGAGGCCGCCGTGGCGGGTGGCGCCAGGGGGCTGGTGCTGGCTGGCGTCGGCGACGGCAATGCGTCCGGCGCGGCCATTGCGGCGCTGGGCCGGGCCGTGCAGGCGGGCATCCCGGTGGTGCGCTCCAGCCGGGTCGGGACCGGTCCGGTGCTGCGCAATATCGAGGTGAGCGACGACGGCCACGGCTTTGTCGCGGCCCATTTCCTCAACCCCGCCAAGGCTCGTGTTCTGCTCCAGCTGCTGCTGGCGAACGGGGTGCGGGATCCCCTCGCGCTTCAGGCGGCGTTTTACGCGGTGACGTAAGGCTTCTGCATGCAAGACGACAGTGAGTGCGCCATTCTGCCCAGTTTCGCGGCACCTTGATCGAATCCAGGCCACTCTTCGGGGAGAGCTGCGACATCGCCCCTTGATTCGAAAGGATCTTTTTCTGGCACGCCCTTTGCTTTGAAGGGGTCAGAGTTGGTGGCTAGGGTTCCGGCACCGTTTGGGTGCGCTGGTCCGAGAGCTGCCGCCGGTCCGGGAGACATCCGGCCGGGCGCACGGCGGGATAAAAGCCCGGGAGACCTCGGTGGCCAAGGAATTGGCGGCACTGGAGTCTCGCCAATTCCTCATCGTTTGAAGACAACGAAGGGGAATATCTATGCGCTCACGCCTTCCCGTGTTCAGCCTTTCCAAATTCAGCCTCTCCGAATTCAACCTGCCCAGCCTTGCCGTCACCCGGCGCGGCCTTTCGAAGCTCGCCTTTGCGGCCGGCGCGGCCGCGCTCCTGGCCGGCGCCTCCCCGGCCCTTGCCGCCCCGAAGAAGGACTTCAAGGTGGCCTGGTCCATCTATGTGGGCTGGATGCCCTGGGGCTATGCCGCCGATACGGGCATCGTCAAGAAATGGGCGGACAAGTATGGCCTCAACATCGAGGTCACCCAGTTCAACGACTATGTGGAGAGCATCAACCAGTACACCGCCGGCGCCTTCGACGCGCTGACGGTGACCAACATGGATGCCCTCTCCGTGCCGGCCGCCGGCGGCGTCGACACCACCGCCGTCATCGTGGGCGACTTCTCCAACGGCAATGACGCCGTGATCCTGAAGAACAAGACCAAGCTCTCCGAGATCAAGGGGCAGAAGGTCAATCTGGTGGAGTTCTCGGTCTCCCACTATCTGCTGGCCCGGGCGCTGGAGAGCATCAACCTGTCCGAGCGCGACGTGAAGGTGGTCAACACCTCCGACGCCGACATGGTGGCGGCCTACAAGACCAAGGCCGTGACCTCGGTGGTCACCTGGAACCCGCTGGTCTCCGAAATCCTGACGGAAAAGAGCGCCCACAACGTCTTCGACAGCTCCAAGATCCCCGGCGAGATCATGGACCTGATGGTCGCCAACACCGCCGTGCTGAAGGACAATCCGGACTTCGGCAAGGCGCTGGCCGGCATCTGGTACGAGACCATGGCCATCATGACCGATCCCGGCGAGAAGGGCATCGCTGCCCGCACCGCCATGGGCAAGGCCTCCGGCACGGATCTCGCCGGCTTCGATTCCCAGCTCGCGGCCACCAAGCTGTTCGCCAAGGCGCCGGAGGCGGTGGCCTTCGTGAAGTCCGGCGACGTGGGCACCACCATGGACCGGGTGCGCAAGTTCCTGTTCGCCAAGAAGCTGCTCGGCGACAACGCCAAGTCGGCGGACGCGGTGGGCATCGAGCTGGCCGACGGCAAGGTGCTGGGGGATGCGAAGAACGTGAAGTTCCGCTTCACCGACACCTACATGGCCGCCGCCGCCGACGGCAAGCTCTGACGCGCCTTCGGACCGGAGCGGGAGACCCCCATGCGCCTCATCAACGCCAAGCCGGATGCCGGCACGCGCGTCATCCTGGCGGCCTTGCCCTTCGTGCTGGTGGTGCTGGCCTATGTGCTGGGCTCGGCGGCGCGGCTGGCGGAAAACCCCGCCGACAAGCTGCTGCCGAGCCTGGCCACGCTGGGCGATGCGGTGGTGCGGGTGGCCTTCGTGGCCGATGCCCGCACCGGGGACTATCTGCTCCTGTCCGATACGCTGGCCAGCCTCTCCCGACTCTGGGAGGCGCTCGCCCTCTCCACCGCCATCGCCCTCGTGGTGGGCATGGCTGTGGGGCTCCTGCCGGCGGTGCGGGCGCTTCTCGCACCCTTCGTGGCCATGGTCTCCATGGTGCCGCCGCTGGCGCTCCTGCCCATCCTGTTCATCGTCATGGGCTTGGGCGAGGCCTCCAAGGTGGCGCTGATCACCATCGGCGTCACCCCCTTCCTCATCCGCGACCTCGCCATGCGGGTGCTGGAACTGCCGCGCGAGCAGCTCATCAAGGCGCAGACGCTGGGCGCCTCCACCTGGCAGATCGCCTTGCGCATGGTGCTGCCGCAGATCCTGCCCCGCCTCATCGACGCGCTGCGCCTGTCGCTGGGGCCGGCCTTCCTGTTCCTCATCGCCGCCGAGGCCATCGCGGCTGACTCGGGCCTCGGCTACCGCATCTTCCTGGTGCGCCGGTATCTCGCCATGGACGTGATCCTGCCCTACGTCGCCTGGATCACGCTCCTGTCGGTGGCCATGGACTATGCCCTCGCGCGGCTGCGCGACGGCCTCTTCCCCTGGTTCGGAGCTGCGAAATGACCGCCATCCGCGTCGAGCATCTCTGGAAGGAATATGGCGAGCAGATCGTGCTGGAAAACATCAGCCTCGATTTCGCGCCCCGCTCCTTCATCGCTTTGGTCGGCCCCTCCGGCTGCGGCAAGACCACCTTTCTGCGCATCCTGCTGTCGGAAGAGACCGCCACCCGCGGCACCATCCTCATCGACGGCAAGCCCATCGCCCCCGAGCCGGGCGCCGACCGGGGCGTGGTGTTCCAGCGCTATTCGGTGTTCCCGCATCTGACCGTGCTGGGCAATGTGCTGCTGGCGGCGGAACTGCCTGCCGCGCCCTTCACCGGCCGCCTGTTCGGCGCCGCCCGGCGGCGGGCGCAGGAGGAAGCCCGCGCCCTCATCGCCGAGGTTGGCCTGGCCGGCGCGGAGGACAAGTATCCCTCGGCCCTGTCGGGCGGCATGCAGCAGCGCCTCGCATTGGCGCAGGCGATCATGCGCAAGCCCAAGATCCTGCTGCTGGACGAGCCCTTCGGCGCCCTGGACCCAGGCATCCGCGCCGACATCCATGCCCTCATGCTGCGCCTGTGGCACTCTTGCGAGATGAGCGTGGTGATGGTGACCCACGATTTGAAGGAGGCCTTCACGCTGGCCACCCGCGTGATCGCCTTCGAGCGCAAGCGCCGCCGGCCCGAGGAAGAGGGCCGCTATGGGGCCACCGTCGCCCACGACATTGAGGTCTGGCCCCGCCGCATCGCCGGCCAGCCTTCCCCCCACGGGCACCGGGACGACCCGACTGCCCTTCTCACCGATGGCCGGGACGACCCGGCGCTCATGACGGTCTGAGGAGAGACGACATGACCGCGCGCGAAGACAGCCTGGCCCGGATCGAGCAGAACCGGCGCAATTACGAGGCCCTCAAAGCCGCCGGCCAGGGCAAGGCCCCGCTGGAACTTCCCCCACCCACCGAGCGGGGAACCGCCCTGCTGCCCCCCGGAAAGCTCCGGCGGGAGACCATTCCCGGCGGCTGGTACTGGACCGCTACCCTGAGAGCCGGCGAGACGCTGCGCATCTCCCTCCTGGAAGGGGAGAGCTGCGTCTCCATGATCGCCTGGAACGCGGGCGACACGTCCGAGCGGCTGAACTATGCCGACACCATCAAGGTCCAGTGGACCGCGGCGCTCGGCAAGGGGCGCGTGCTGTTCTCGGACATGGGGCGGGTGATGTTCTCTCTCACCGAGGACACCACATGCGCCCATGACGCGCTGATGGGGGGCTCGACGCCAGCCTCCAACCGCAAGCGCTATGGCAAGGAGACGCTGCGCAACACGCGGGACAACTTCACCCTCGCCGCCCTCAAGCTGGGCCTGGAAAAGCGTGACGTGCCGCCGTGCATCTCCTTCTTCGCTCCCGTGCGCACGGACGAAGCCGGCACCTTCGTGTGGGCGGGCACGCCGCGCGTGGCCGGCGACTTCGTGGACCTGAGGGCCGAGATGCCGGTGATGATCGCGCTCTCCAACTGCCCCCATCCGCTGGACCCCAACCCCATCTACGACCCCAAGCCCGTGGAAGTGATCCGCTTCGCCCTCGACAAGCCCGGCCCGGACGATCTGTGCCGCACCGCCACGCCCGAAGCCCGGCGCGGCTTCCAGAACCTGAAGCGCTGAGGAGGCCAACATGTCGAACCGTCTCTCCGGCTTCTTCGCCGCCCCGGTGCGCGATCCCAAGGATGCCGTCCAGGTGCATGACATTCCCGCCGAGGCGCCCTGGTCGGGCCTCGTCAAGCGCGGCCAGTCCATTCGCATCATCGACCTGGAAGGCCAGCAGGCGGTGGACACCCTGTTCTACCGCGCCGACAATTTCGCCGAGCGCTATTCCTCCCAGGATACGCTGCGGGTCCAGGGCTCGGCCTATGTGAGCACCGGCACCCGCCTCATATCCAATGAGGGCCGCCTCATGCTTACCGTGACCGCCGACACCTGCGGGCGCCACGACACCTCGGCGGGCGCCTGCTCGTGCGAGAGCAACACGGTGCGCTTCGGCCAGCACACCCGCTATCTCCATGCCTGCCGGGAAAACTTCGCCATTGAGGTGGCCAAGCACGGCATGTCCAAGCGGGACATCGTGCCGAACATCAACTTCTTCATGAATGTCCCGGTGGAGTCCTCGGGGAACCTCGCCATTGTCGACGGCGTGTCGAAGCCCGGCGACTATGTGGAGCTCAAAGCCGAGATGGACGTCTTGTGCGTCATCTCCAACTGCCCGCAGATCAACAATCCCTGCAATGGCTTCAACCCCACCCCCATCCGCGTCCTGGTGTTTGCGGCGGACAAGGGCTGAGCCATGTTCAAGAAGGTCCTGATTGCCAACCGGGGCGAAATCGCCGGCCGGATCACCCGAACCTTGCGCCGGATGGGCATTTCATCCGTCGCCGTCTATTCCGACGCGGACCGCTTCACGCGGCCCGTGCTCGATGCGGACGAGGCGGTGCGCCTCGGCCCGGCGCCCGCCGCCCAGTCCTATCTTGACGTGGAGGCAGTGATCGCCGCCTGCCGCGCCACGGGGGCGGAGGCGGTGCATCCCGGCTATGGCTTCCTGTCAGAGAATGTGGGCTTCGCGGAGAAGCTCGCCGCGGCCGGCATCACCTTCATCGGCCCCAAGCCCGCGCACCTGACCGCCTTCGGCCTCAAGCACACCGCCCGTGAGATCGCGCAGCAAAGCGGCGTGCCGCTTCTGCCGGGCACCGGGCTGCTGGAGGACGTGGAGGCGGCCCTCGCGGGGGCCGAGGCCATCACCTATCCGGTGATGCTCAAGAGCACGGCGGGCGGCGGCGGCATCGGCATGCAGCTCTGCGCCACGCCGGAGGAGCTGGCCGAGACCTTCGCCCGCGTCCAGCGCACGGCCCGGGCGAGCTTCGGCGATGCCCGCGTCTATCTGGAGCGCTTCGTCGCCAAGGCGCGGCATGTGGAAGTGCAGATTTTCGGCGACGGCAAAGGCCGGGTGGTGGCGCTCGGCGAGCGCGACTGCTCGCTCCAGCGGCGAAACCAGAAGGTGGTGGAGGAGACCCCCGCCCCCCTTCTGCCCGACGCCACCCGCGCCCGGCTCCATGCGGCGGCGGTGCGGCTCGGGGAGGCGGTGTCCTATGCCTCCGCCGGCACGGTGGAGTTCATCTATGATCCGGCGCGGGACGATTTCTATTTCCTGGAGGTGAACACCCGCCTCCAGGTGGAGCATCCCGTCACCGAGGCGGTGTTCGGCATTGATCTCGTGGAATGGATGATCCGGCAGGCGGCGGGAGAGGATGCGATCCCCGCCACCCCGCTGGTGCCCAAGGGCGCCGCCATGGAGGTGCGCCTCTATGCGGAGATCCCCCACGCCAATTTCCAGCCGAGCGCCGGCCTCCTGACGCAGGTGCGTTTCCCCGACGCGGCGCGCATCGACACCTGGGTGGAGACGGGCACGGAGGTCACCCCCTTCTACGACCCGATGCTGGCCAAGATCATCGTTTCCGGCACCGACCGGCCGGCCGCGATCGCGGCCCTCAAGGCGGCGCTGGAGGCGACCTCCGTCTGCGGCATCGAGACGAATCTGGCCTATCTGAAAGCCATTGCCGCCTCGGACCTGCTCGCCTCCGGCGATGTGGCCACCACCGCGCTGAAGGATTTTGCCTTCGCGCCCGAAAGCATCGAGGTGCTCACCCCCGGCGCCCAATCCTCCATCCAGGAATTGCCGGGGCGGCTCACCCTCTGGCATGTGGGCGTGCCGCCCTCCGGCCCCATGGACCCGCGCTCCTTCGCCCGCGCCAATGCATTGGTTGGCAATGGCGAGACGCTGCCGGCGCTGGAACTGACCGTCAACGGCCCCACCTTGCGCTTCCACACGGGCGCGGACGTGGCGCTGGCGGGCGCACATATGCCGGCGACCCTCGATGGCGTGCCCGTGCCCCATGATGCCGCCTTCCCGGTGAAAGCGGGGCAGGTGCTGGCGGTGGGTGCCATCTCAGGGCCGGGCCAGCGCACCTATCTCGCGGTGCGCGGCGGCTTCGACGTGCCGGAAGTGCTAGGCTCGCGCGCCACCTTTGCGCTGGGCCAGTTTGGCGGCCACGCCACCGGCACGCTGAAGGGCGGTGACGTCCTCCATCTGGTGGCGGAGAGCCGCCGGCCGCCTCTGCCTGCGACGGTGGCGTCGCCGGCGGCGGCGCTGACATCGGACTGGGAGATCGGCGTCCTCTACGGCCCCCACGGCGCCCCGGACTTCTTCCAGGACGAAGACATCGACGACCTCTTCAGCGCCGCCTACGAGGTGCATTTCAACAGTGCCCGCACGGGTGTGCGTCTCATCGGCCCGACGCCCCGCTGGGCGCGGACCGATGGCGGGGAGGCGGGGCTCCACCCCTCCAACCTCCATGACAATGCCTATGCGGTGGGCGCCATCGACTTTACCGGCGACATGCCCATAATCCTCGGCCCGGACGGCCCCTCGCTGGGCGGCTTCGTCTGCCCGGCGGTGATTGCCCGGGACGAGCAATGGAAGATGGGCCAGCTGAAGCCCGGCGACCGGGTCCGCTTCCATCCCCTCCCCCGTCGCGACGATCCCGTGGCCGGGCCGGCGGTGAAGCGGGCGGGCGAAGAGGTGGGCTCGCCCATCCTCGCGCGCCGCACCGACGGGCCTGTGGAGGTGGTCTATCGCCGGCAGGGCGACGACAATTTGCTGGTCGAGTTCGGCGACATGAAGCTGGACATCGCCCTTCGCCTGCGCGCCCATCTGCTGGCGGAGGCGGTGGCGCGGGAGAAGGTGCCGGGCCTGATCGACCTCACGCCCGGCATCCGCTCGCTCCAGCTCCATTATGACGGCCGCGCCATGACGCGCACCCGGCTCATCGGGCTTCTGGACGAAATCGAGCGGTCCCTGCCCCGCGCCGAGGACGTGGTGGTGCCGAGCCGCATCGTGCACCTGCCCCTGTCCTGGAATGACGAGGACGCGCAGCTGGCCATGCGCAAGTATCAGGAGCTGGTGCGCCCCAATGCGCCCTGGTGCCCCTCCAACATCGAGTTCATCCGCCGCATCAACGGGCTGGAGGACGAGGCGGCGGTGCGCAAGGTGGTGTTCGACGCCGCCTATCTGGTGCTGGGCCTCGGCGATGTGTATCTCGGCGCGCCGGTCGCCACCCCCGTGGACCCGCGCCATCGACTGGTGACCACCAAGTACAATCCGGCCCGCACCTGGACCCCGGAAAACGCGGTGGGCATCGGCGGCGCCTATATGTGCATCTACGGCATGGAGGGGCCGGGCGGCTACCAGCTGTTCGGCCGCACCATCCAGGTCTGGAACACCTGGCGGGCGACGCGGGAGTTCGCGCCGGGCACCCCCTGGCTGCTGCGCTTCTTCGACCAGATCCGCTTCTTCCCCGTGGACCATCGGGAATTGAAGGAGGCCCGCGCCGCCTTCCCCCATGGGGCCTATCCGGTCTCCATCGAGGAGACCGCCTTCTCCTATGGCGACTATGCCGCCATGCTGGCCGCCAATGCCGGCGACATCTCCGCCTTCAAGACCCGCCAGCAAGCGGCCTTCGATGCGGAGCGCGCCCATTGGAAGGAGCAGGGGCTCGACAGCTTCGTGGCCGACGAAGGCGTGCTGGGCGGAGAGAAGGGCGAGATCCCCGAGGGCTGCTTCGGGGTCAGCGCCAATGTGCCCGGCAATGTGTGGAAAGTGCTGGTGGAGCCCGGCGCCGCCGTGGCGGCGGGGCAGACGCTGGCGATCATCGAATCCATGAAAATGGAAATCTCCATCACCGCCCATGCACCGGGCCGCGTGCGGGACATCCGCATCCAGCCCGGCCGCACCGTGCGCACAGGCGACGTGGTCGCTGTCCTGGAGGGTCTGGCATGAGCGCGACGACGCACACCCAAACGGCCGATCGCCTGCCCCTCGCGGTGGTGGGCGCCCATCTGACCGGCATGCCGCTCAATGGCGAACTGACGGGATCGGGCGGCGAACTGCTGCGCCGCTGCCGCACGGCGCCGGACTACCGGCTCTATGTGCTGCCCGACACCACTCCGCCCAAGCCCGGCCTCGTGCGCACGCCGGGCTTTTCCGGGCCTGGCCTCGACGTGGAGGTGTGGGCCCTGCCGCCGGATGCCTTCGGCCGCTTCGTTGAGCGCATCCCGGCGCCGCTTGGCATCGGCAAGCTGACCTTGGAAGACGGGACGCAAGTGCCCGGCTTCCTGTGCGAAGCCTATGCCGTGGATGGCGCGCTGGAGATCACGGCGCTTGGCGGCTGGCGGGCTTATGTGACCGGCCGGGCGGGCTGAATCCCGTCCCCTTGGGCCTTGGGCCGACGCGAGAGGGCGGCAGCGGTCCGCCTTCTCGCCCCCCAAGACGCCGGCCCGCGACCTTGCGCCGAAAGGCGGGGTCCCACGGGAATTGACGCCGCCTGGCCGCAAGCGACCTGGGCGAGCGACCTTGGCGAGCGGCATGGGCGAGCTGTCTGGGCGCGCGGCTTTTTCGCAGGTGGCCGAAGGCGGGGCTCACCGTATGGATCGATCCAAGGAATGGCGGATTCGCGGCCGATCCGTCGGCGCCCTGAGCGCGGGAAACCAGCCCTGCGCCCCCTTAAAAATGTCAACCCGCTTTAAATTAGGCAATTCCTACGCCTTTTCGAACACTTCCCGCATCGCAGCGTGACCGGATCGCCCTGCCCTGCTTTAGATCGATCTAATTTTTCCGTTGACGACCCCGGCCGGCCTTCCTAAAGACGGTCCCGCCGCACCAGAACAGAACAACGCGGCGTTCGGAAACCCGACCGAGGAGCCGCCCGTGCCGCCCAAAAAGCGTAGCACGACCAATGCCTTGCCTGCGCCCGCCACACACGATCCGGTGGGTGGAGCGACGGTCTTGCGCGCCGGCCCCGGCGGCCATCCCCCGCGCGTCACGCTCAATGACATCGCCGCCTTTGCGGGCGTCTCCCGCGCCACCGTTTCGCTGGTCCTGCGCAAGAGTCCGCTGGTGAAGGACGAGACCCGCCGCAAGGTGGACGCGGCCATGGCCGAGCTCGGCTATGTCTATAATCGCCGTGCGGCGAACCTGCGCTCGGGTGCCTCCTGCACGCTCGGCCTCGTCCTGTGCGAAATCATCACCCCCAATTATTCCCAGCTCACCGCCGGCATCGACGAGGTGCTGGACGCGGAAGGCTATGTGGCCTTCATCACCAACACCGCCGAGGACGCGAACCGCCAGCGCCGGGTGCTGGTCCGCATGCAGGAGCACGGTGTCGACGGCCTCATCCTGGTGCCTGCGGAAAACACCACCGCCGAGGTGCTGGAGGAGGCCCATTGCGCCGGTCTGCCCTGCGTCATGGCGCAGCGGCGGGTGGATGGCTTCCAGGGCGATTATGTGGGCCCCGATTATGCCGCCGGCATGGAGATGGTGACCGAGCACCTGATCGGCCTCGGTCATACCCATATCGGCTTCATCGGCGGCGTGCGCCGCATCGCGCCGCTCTCCGAGCGCCTTGCCGGCTTCCGCCGGGCGCTGAAGCGACACAAGCTGAAGGCCGGCCCCATCGTGCCCTGCGCGGTGCTGGACCGCCTGTCGGGCTATGCGGTGGCCCGCGACCTGTTCGCCGGCCCCGATCACCCCACCGCCGTGGTCTGCTACAACGACATCGTGGCGCTGGGCGTCATGCTCGCCTTGACCGAACGGGGCCTCGAGCCCGGCGTCGACGTGGCGGTGGTGGGCTGCGACGACGTCACCGAGGCCGCCCTTCATCGCCCCGCGCTCACCACCTTCACCACCGATCCGCGCCTCGTGGGCCGGGAGGCGGCGCGCCTGCTGCTGCGCCGTGTGGCGGCGCCGGACCTGCCCAGCGAAGAGATCATCGTCCCCCCGCGGCTCATCATCCGCCAGTCCTGCGGGGCGCGTGCCGCCCCGTCCCTCTCCCACGCCCCGTCCCGCCCCGCTCCCCGCGCCACCGGCAAGGGAAACGGAAAAGGCCGCAGCACGGAAAGCGCCAAGGACCGCTCTCGGCCATGACCTATGTGTTCCAGTTCGGCGAAGTCTTCAATTATTGGCCCGAGCTTCTCCTCGGCGCCTGGCTCACCATCCGCCTGTCCGCCATGGCCATGGGCATCGGCCTCGTGGTGGCCATCGTCTGCGCGCTCGGCAAGACCGCCGGCCCCCGCCCGGTGCGCTGGCTGGTGGACGTCTATGTGGAGGTGATCCGCAACACGCCCTTCCTGGTGCAGATCTTCCTCATCTTCTTCGGCCTGCCGCGGGTCGGCATCCGGCTCGATGCCAATGAGGCGGCGCTCCTCGCCATGGTGGTCAATGTGGGCGCCTATGCCACCGAGATCGTGCGGGCGGGCATCGAGACCATCCATAAGGGGCAGATCGAGGCGGGGCTCGCCTTGGGGCTGAAGCCGCTCCAGGTCTTCTCCTATGTGGTCATCTTCCCGGCGCTGAAAGCCATCTATCCGGCGCTCACCAGCCAGTTCATCCTGTTGATGCTGACCTCCAGCGTGGTCTCGGCCATCTCGGCGGAAGAATTGACGGCGATTGCCAACAATCTTCAGTCCCAGACCTTCCGCTCGTTCGAGATCTACATCGTGGTCACCGCCATGTATCTCGCCATGTCCCTCATGTTCTCCGGTGCCTTCGCACTCATCTACAAGATGGTGTTCGCGCGCACCGACGCGGCCCGGTGAGGAGGAAACCATGATCCGTCCCTTCACCTCCGCTGAATTCATCTTCCTGCTCATGGCGGTGCGCTGGACGCTGCTGCTCTCGGCCATCGCCTTCGTGGGCGGGGCGATCGGCGGCATCGGCGTCGCCCTGGCGCGCACCTCCCCCTGGCCATGGCTGCGGGCCATCGCCATCGCCTATATCCAGCTGTTCCAGGGCACGCCGCTGCTGATGCAGCTCTTCCTGGTCTTCTTCGGCATCACGCTCCTGGGTGCCGCCGTGGACCCGCTTCTGGCTGCCGCCATCGGCCTGACGCTGAATGCCTCCGCGTTCCTGGGCGAGATCTGGCGCGGCTGCATCCAGGCGGTGCCCAAGGGCCAGTGGGAGGCCTCCACCGCGCTCGGCCTGCATTATTTCACCCGCCTGAAGGAGGTGATCCTGCCCCAGGCCGCCAAGATCGCGGTGGCGCCCACCGTGGGCTTCCTGGTGCTGCTGATGAAGAGCACGTCGCTCGCCTCCATCATCGGCTTCGTGGAGCTGACCCGCGCCGGGCAGATCGTCAACAACGCCACGTTCAGCCCCTTCCTGGTGTTCGGCATCGTGGCCGGCATCTACTTCCTGCTGTGCTGGCCGCTCTCCCTCTATTCCCGCCACCTGGAAAAGAAATTCGGCACCGTCTCGCGCTGAGACGGCCCCGGACCCGTGAAAGCACCGCCCGCCAAGGGCCAATCGGAGGAAAGCAGATGTCCCTGAAGTCCCTCGCCACCCTCACGCGGCGCACCTTCGCCGCGCTCGGCGTCGCGGCGCTTGCCGCCGGCGCACTCAGCCTGGCCAACGGCCCCGCCGCCGCCCAGTCCCTCGACGACATCATCTCCAAGAAGAAGCTGTCGGTGGGCATGCTGGTGGACCTGCCGCCCTTCGGCCTCCTCAACACCGAGGGCAAGCCGGAAGGCTATGATGCCGACGTGGCCAAGCTCATGGGCAAGTATCTCGGCGTCGAGGTGGATATCGTCCCGGTCACCGGCCCGAACCGCATTCCCTATCTGCTCACCAACAAGGTGGACGTGCTGGTGGCCACCTTCGGCATCACGCCGGAGCGCGCCAAGCAGGTGCAGTTCTCGATCCCCTATTCGGCCATCGAGATCCAGCTGATCGGCCCCAAGAAGCTGGACGTCTCCGCCATCGAGCAGACCGCCGGCAAGAAGATCGGCGTCGCCCGCGCCTCCACCCAGGACACCGCGCTCACCGCCTCGGTGCCCAAGGGCGCGACCATCATGCGCTTCGACGATGACGCCACCGCCGCCCAGGCCTTCATCTCCGGCCAGGTGGACCTGCTCGGCGCCAACAACATTGTGGGGGCCCAGCTCGCCAGCACCTATCCGGACATGGGGATTGAGCGCAAGCTGGTGCTGCGCAGCCAGTATAACGGCATCACCGTGCGCCGTGGCTCCACGGATTTCCTCCAGTGGATCAACACCTTCCTGTATTTCGTGAAGAACAATGGCGAACTCGACGCCATCAATCAGAAGTGGTTCAAGACCCCCCTTCCGACCCTGCCCACCTTCTGATGACCAAACGGCCGCGGGCCTTGCGCCCGCGGCCCCTCATCCGTTGCTGATCCCTTTTGCCGCCGCCGGGAGACCGCCCATGACCACCCCTCCGACCTCCGCGCCCGAAGCCCCGCGCGCCGCCGCCGGCGAGGCGCCGGTCATGATCCGCATGGACGGCGTCGAGAAGCATTACGGCACCTATCACGCGCTGCGGAACATCAACCTCACGGTCCGCCTCGGCGAACGCATCGTGGTGTGCGGGCCCTCCGGTTCCGGCAAGTCCACGCTCATCCGCTGCATCAACGCGCTGGAGCATCACCAAGGTGGGCGCATCGAGGTGGGCGGGGTGGAAGTGGGCTCCTCCACGCGCAACCTCGACAAGGTGCGCAGCGAAGTGGGCATGGTGTTCCAGTCCTTCAACCTGTTCCCGCATTTGACCGTGCTCCAGAACTGCACGCTCGCCCCCCGCAAGGTGCGCGGCATGTCCCAGGCCGAGGCCGAGGCGGTGGCGATGACCTATCTGGAGCGGGTGCGAATCCCCGAGCAGGCCAACAAATATCCCGGCCAGCTCTCCGGCGGGCAGCAGCAGCGGGTCGCCATCGCGCGGGCTTTGTGCATGACGCCGAAGATCATGCTGTTCGACGAGCCCACCTCCGCTCTGGACCCGGAAATGGTCAAGGAGGTGCTGGACACCATGATCTCGCTGGCCAGCGAGGGGATGACCATGATCTGCGTCACCCACGAAATGGGCTTTGCCCGGCAGGTGGCGGACCGGGTCATCTTCATGGACAAGGGCGAGATCGTGGAGGAGGGCGCGCCCGACGTGTTCTTCGCCAATCCGAAGAACGAGCGCACCCGCACCTTCCTCGGCCAGATCCTGCACCACTGAGGCGCGAGGGAGCCGTCGCCCCCGCGCCTTTCCGGGCGAAGCGGGGCGCGCTATGCGCCAAGGCGGGCGAGCCGCTCGCTGGCGCGGCCGTGCCGCTCGGCGGCAAGGAAATCCGCGAACAGGGGCGCGGGCATGGGCCGGGCATAGAGATAGCCCTGGGCATATTCGCAGCCGCGGTCCTTCAGGAACCGCGCTTGCCCCACCGTTTCCACCCCTTCGGCGATGACCCTGAGGCCGAGATTGCGGCCGAGCTCGATCACCGCGCACACGATGGCGGCGTCGAACGTGTCGGTCTCGATATCGGCCACGAAGCTGCGATCGATCTTCAGGGCGTCGATGGGGAATTGCTTGAGATGGCTCAGCGCCGCATAGCCGGTGCCGAAGTCGTCGAGCGCGATGCGCATGCCGGCGGCATAAAGCTCGTCCAGGATCGGCGCCACGAAGTCCGCATCCTTGCCCATGACCACCGTCTCGGTCACTTCCACGTCGAAATGGTTGGGCTCCACCCCCTCCTGCCCAAGGATGGCCAGAAGCTGGCCCGCCAGGCGCGGCTGGGTGAACTGGGCGGGAGCGAGGTTGAAGGCGATGCGCCCGAAGGACAGGCCGCGCGAGAGCCAGGTCCGCGCATCCACCGCAATGGCGCGCAGCATGGCGTCTCCCATGGCCAGCGCCAGCTCGGCATCCTCGAAGGCGAGGGCGAACCGGTCCGGCCCCGCCACCAGGCCCGGTCCCTGCTGCCAGCGCATGAGCGCCTCCAGCCCCACCAGCCGGCCGGTGGCAAGCGAGAATTTCGGCTGGTAGTAGGGCACGATGAGATCGTTCGCGACGGCCCGCGCCAGCTCCCGGCTCAGCAGGATGCGCTCGTTCATGGAGCGGCGCATGGCGGGGGAATAGGTCACCGCCCGGTTCCGGCCCTGGGCCTTGGCGGCATAGAGGGCAAGGTCCGCGTCCTTCATCAGCTCCCCCGCCGCATAACCGGGCGCAGGGCTGAGCGCGATGCCGATGCTGGCGCGGCTGGTCATGTGCCGCTCACCGAGCGCCAGGGGGGTGCGGAACTCGCCAAGGATCGCACTGGCCAGATCCATGGCGGGCTGAACCGACGACTGGGACGGCAGCAGCACCACGAATTCGTCGCCGCCGAGCCGGGCCACCCGCCCCACATCCTTGGTCAGGCGCTCAAGCCGGCGGGCGGTCTCCACCAGCAGCATGTCGCCGGCATCATGGCCCAGCGTGTCGTTCACGTCCTTCAGGCCGTCGAGGTCCACCATGAGAAGGGCTGCGCTGGCGGGACTGGACCCGGATTGGCCCAGCACCGCTTCCAACAGGGTGAGGAAGGCGGAGCGATTCATCAGGCCGGTGAGGGAATCATGGGTGGCGGCGAAACGGATCTTCTGCTCCGCCGCCAGCCGGTCGGTGATGTCCACCACGCCCGAAATGAGGCAGGCGCGGCCTTCCATCTCGGAAAAAGCGGCCGCCAGCAGAACCGAGCGGATCTCGCCATGGGCGAGGCGGATCTTGGTCTCGAAATTGGTGATGCGGCCGGTCTTCGAGATGCGATCGAGGAACGCCCGCCGGACCCGGGGGTCGGCATAGATCTGGGTGACCGAGGAGATGCCGAACGTCTCCGGATCGCCACCGAAATAGCGGACACCAGCTTCGTTGTAGCGCAGGATGCGACCGCTCTCGATTTCGGTGATCAGCAGCGGGATGGGGACGGCGGCGAACGTGTGTTCCAGGAGGTGCTGGCTCTGCAGAAGGGTTTCGCGTGCCTCCCTCTCGGCGGCCAGCGCGGTGCTGGCGAGGCGGGCCTGCCGATTCATGCGCTGGACCGCCAGGGCCAGGCCCACATTAAGTGCCAGGACCGCGACCAGGAGACCCAGGCCCCGCCCCCCCACGGGGGGCAGCCCGATGGCGGCGGCCAGAAGCAGCAGCGAGGCGCCCACCCCATTGATGACGCACCAGCGGAAAGGGACGGGGACCGCCAAATAATAGATGGTGGGCAAGGCCAGCACCACGAACAGCGAAATGTCCGTGCCGGGGCGCAAGAGGAGCGCGCCGCCAAGCGCGCTCAGCCACTGCCAGGCGATGAGCACGCCTTCCACATGCCGATGGCCCCACCGCAGGCGCAGCGCGACGATCCCCGCCAGCGCCACCCCCATGAGGCCCACGCGGCACAGAATCGAGGTGGCGAGGGAAGACGGCCCGAAAGCGGATGTGCCAAGCCCCGGCATGGCCAGCTGCCAGTCGGTCACCAGGAAGATGGCATTCAGGGCGATGCTCAGAAGGAAAAGCAGCCGGGCCTGGCGCTCCACCTCGGGCGCGCAGGCGGCCCGATAGGACAGCTCCTCCTCCTCGGAGAGGAACTCGCCCGTCCACGGATTGAGCCGCGTGTCCTTCACCGGCGCCCCCAAGCCTGCGTCCCCTTCATGGATATGTGAGAAAGCAACGGCGTTACAATGGCTTTCGCTCAACGCCCCGAACCACACCAATCCTCCTGCCCCCCGGCCTGACGCCGGGGGTCTGCCCGGCAGGCCCCGGGGCCGTCCGTCGCCAAGGCCTGACCATGACCTGTATCATGAAACCTCGCCACCTGTGCCGAAGCGACCGATCTGACCGGCCATCTCATGCTCAAGTCCCTGAACCGCTTTAGAAATGAGCCAGATAACCGCCATCGACGCTGAGCGTGTGGCCCGTCACATAGCTCGCGGCTGGCGACGCCAGGAAGACAGCCGCCCCGGCGATTTCCTCCGGCCGGCCCCAGCGCCCAAGCGAGGTGCGGCGCTCCAGCCAGGCGCCGATTTCAGGATCGGCGACCATGGCGGCATTGGGCTCGGTGGCAAAGAAACCTGGCGCGATGGCGTTCACGGTAATGCCGGAGGCTCCAAGCTCCGCCGCCAAAGCGTGGGTCAAAGCGGAGAGCCCACCTTTCGCGGCCGTGTAGGCGGCATCCCCCGCCCGCGCGATGGGGCCGGCAATGGACGTGATGTTGACGATCCGCCCATATCCCGCCTGCGCCATGGCGGGGCCGAGCGCGCGGGCGAGAAGCGCCGGCGCCACCAGATTGGCCTCCAGCATGGCGCGGAAGGCGGAGCCGTCGAGATCGGACAGGGGCCTGCGGTCCCTGAGGCCCACATTGTTGATGAGGATGTGGACCATCGGTCCCTCGGCCACAAAGCGGGCCACCGCCGCCTCGTCGCAGATGTCGAAGGCGGCGATCTGCACGAGGTCAGGGGGGATGTGGTCCGCCAGCAAGGCGGCACGGGCGGCGGCGAGCGGTTCCGCGCGGCGCCCGTTCAGCACCACGCGCGCGCCAGCTTGCGCCAGGCCTCGGGCTATCTCGAAGCCCAGGCCCGCGGCGCCGCCGGTCACCAGCGCCGTGCGCCCCGACAGGGAAAAGATGGAAGTCATGGCGCCCTCGCCGGCAGGATGGGCACCCAACTTACGGAAAACAGGCGCGAAACGGGAGAGCGCCAGCCTCAGAGCAGGCGCCCGGAGGCCAGCGCTCCGAGAATGGCGGCGCCGAACAGCGCGCCATCATGCAGCGCCAAAGCCAGGCGCGCCGGAGGCCGGCCTGCATAGAGCCAGCCGGTGCACCCCACCGTCGCCACCGACCAGCCAGCCCCCACCAGGATCAGGGCGGCGGTCAGGACGAGGGTGTCGCCGCTGCGCATCAAGGGGATGGCGATGGTCACCAGGAGGAGGCCGCCGATGGCCAGGGGAATGGCAGGCAGCCGGTGCGCGATGAAGGCGATGCCGGCGGCGGGGGCATACATGGCCGCCACATGCAGCGCCAGGAAGCCGAACACGGCCCCCTCGCCAATGCCGCAGCCCATCAGCGCCAGGGGCGCATCGGCCATGACGAAGCTCATGCCGCCCCAGGCGAGGGCGCCCACCAAGGTGGGCAGAGCGATGGCCTTGAGCGGCGCGGGCCGGGCCGGCGAGAGGCGGGGCGCCGCATTGGGCGCATACCACACCGCCACCGCGAGGCCGCAGGTATGGGCCAGGGCCGCCAGCAGGGCGGAACCCACGAGGAAAAAGGGCGCGAACAGCCATTCCGCCGCGCCCGCCAGCGTGGGACCCGCCAGCGCAGCGAGCATTCCGCCCGCCAGCACGCCGGCGGCGGCCGCCGCGGGCCGACCGGCGGAAGCGGCCGCCTCGTGTCGGTAGAAGAAGGAAAATCCCTGCGCCATGCCCAGCCACAGAGCCGCCAAGCTGACCCAGACGAACTGACGCTGCATCAGCCCGAGCGCCAGGAGAAGGCCGCCGGCGATGCCCAGCGAAGCGCCCAGGGCAAAGCCGGTGCGCCGGCCGAACGCATCGCCGAGAAAGGAGGCGGGGAAAGAGGCGAGGAGGGCGCCGGCCATCATGGCGGCGAACGGCACGGGGATCAGGGCGGGCGTCGGCGCCAGCAGCGCGCCCGCCATGGGCAGGAGGCCGGAGGCCAGCGTCTGGGCCAGCACGGCAAAGGCGAAGCCCAGCACCAAAGCGAGGCGCGGCACCGGGCGGGACCGGTTGTCATTGGCCGGCACGTCCAGTTGGGGATCGCACACGCAGACGAGCATGCCGGCCCGCGGTTCGCCGATGCGGGCCGCCCGCCTCATTTGCGGGGCTCCTCGCGCAGATCGTCATCCGACAGGACCCGCAATGCAGCCCCGTCCAGATCCTCATATTGCCCGCTCTTCAGGCTCCACAGGAAAGCGAACAGGCCGGCGAGGCCAAGGCCGAGGGCAAGCGGGACGAGATAAAGCAGGACATTCATGCGGCAGCCTCCTCCGCGCCCGCCGGGAGCGCCCTCTCCTGGCTCTCTTGCGGCACGGCGATCACCGGCCGTCCGAAGCGCGCGGCGCGCAGGGCGTTGAGCGTGACCAGGATGGAGGAGCCGGACATGGCCAGCGCCGCCACCAGGGGCGTCACGTGGCCGAGCACCGCCAGGGGAACGGCGATGAGGTTGTAGAGCACGGCCAGGGCCAGGTTTTGCCGCATCAGGCGACGGGCCACGCGGGACCCGTCGACGGCCGCTTCCACGGGGGAGAGGTTGGTGCCCAGGAACACCGCGTCGGCCTGCGCCTGTGTCACCGCCGCGCCGGTGGCGGGGGACAGAGAGACATCCGCCGCCGCGAGGGCGGGGGCGTCATTGAGCCCGTCGCCCACCATCAGCACCTTGCGGCCGGCGGCCTTCAGGGCGTCCAGCGCCGCGATCTTGTCCGCCGGCTTCAGCCCGGCTTCGAAATCCGTGATGCCGAGTTGCGCCGCCACGGGGGCCACGGCCTCGGGCCGGTCCCCGGAAAGGATGCGCACGTCGAGGCCACGCGCCTTCAGGCCCGCCACCACGTCGGCCGCATCGGGCCGCACGTCCTGGTCGATGCCCACCACCAGGGTGC
Organism: Aquabacter sediminis; assembly: GCF_028863665.1. Classification (GTDB taxonomy): domain Bacteria; phylum Pseudomonadota; class Alphaproteobacteria; order Rhizobiales; family Xanthobacteraceae; genus L1I39. The sequence goes on along the minus strand of NZ_JARBFX010000007.1, from coordinate 164,216 downwards.
GCGCGCCCAGGCGAAAGGCGATGAGGGACGCGGTGGCCGGCAGGTCCGCCGGTGCCGGCGCACCGCAAAAGGCGAGGCTGCCGAGGCGCGCCTCCTGCCCGTCCATCATCGCGCTGATGCCCTGGCCCGGCCATTCCGTCACCTCGCCCAAGGGCGCGGCGGCGGCACGGCGGGCGAGCACCACCGCAAGAGGATGGCGGCTCGACAGCGCAAGGCGCGCGGCCGCAGCCACCAGCACGGGATCGGCCCCGCAGGGCAAGCGCAGTTCCGGCTCCGGTAAGGTCAGGGTGCCGGTCTTGTCGAACACCACCGTGTCCACCGTGGCGAGGCGCTCCACCATGTCGCCGGCATTGATGAGCAGGCCGGCGCGGAACAGGCGCCCGGTGGCCACCACCTGCACCACCGGCACCGCCAGCGCCAGGGCGCAAGGACAGGTGATGATGAGCACCGCCACGGCGATCATCACCGAATGGTGGAGCCTGGCGCCCAGCAGGAGCCAGCCAATGGCGGCGAGCAGCGCGGTCAGGTGCACCATGGGGGCATAGAGGCGCGACACCCGGTCGGCGAGGCGCACATAGAAATTGCGGGCGCTGGTGGCCCCATCCAGGAGGCGCTGCACATCGTCGATGAGCGTGCCCTCGCCGCCGGCCGTCACCGTCACTGTCAGTGCGCCGGCCCCGTTGAGGCTGCCGGCATAGACGGGCGCGCCGGGACCCACCGGGCGGGGCAAGGTCTCCCCCGTGACCAGCGCCTCGTCCACCGCCGAGACGCCGGCGGCCACCACGCCATCGGCGCCGATCCGCTCGCCGGAAGCCACCAGAATATGGTCGCCAGCCGCCAAGGCCTGCACCGGCACGCGCACGGGCACCCCGTCGGGGCCGAGGCGATGGGCCATCTCGCCCCGAAGCGCGGCCACGTTGCCGGCCACCGCGCGGGTGCGCCGGCGCGCCTCATGGTCCAGATAGCGCCCCGCCAGCAGGAAGAAGAGCAGCATCACCGCGCTGTCGAAATAAGCGTGCTCCTGGTGGAGCGCCGTCTCCACCACCGACATGCCGAGCGCCAGGATCACGCCGATGGTGATCGGCACGTCCATGTTGAGGCGCCGCGTGCGCACGGCGCGATAGGCGCTCTGGAAGAAGGGCTGGCCGGCATAGGCCGCGGCGGGCAGCGCGATCAAGGCAGAAAGCCAGTGGAAGAGATCGCGGGTCTCGGGCGTGATGTCGGTGACGTTGCCGGACCAGACCGACACCGACAGCAGCATCACATTCATGGCCGCAAAGCCCGCCACCCCCAGGCACCGCAGCAGCCACTGGGCGTGGCGCGCCTCGCTCTCCTCGGCGCGGCCGGCAAAGGGATGGGCGCGATAGCCGAGCGCCTGGAGGCGATCCACCACCTCAGCCGGCGCCCCCTCCCCGTCCCAGGCGACGGTGAGGCGATGGGTGGTGTAGTTGAGCCGGGCCTTCACCACGCCCGGCAGGGCGCGAATGCCGGTTTCGATGTCGCCGATGCAGGCGGCGCAGTCGATTCCATCCACCGCGAGGCTCATCTCGGCATGGCCCTGCGCATCGCGCGCCAGGAAGATGGAATAGTCGACTGCCTCGGACATGTTCGCTTCGATCTTGCCGGGCCGGGCGGGGCCGGCGGCTATTTCATGACAATCCTGTTCTTGGACCGGAACTGGCGCTGCCCGCCTTGCGAGAGATCAAGCACAAGGTCCCATTGGCCGCGATGGGCCTGCACCTCGGCGCCGTAGCGGCCCTGTCCGAGGGAGACGAGGGTGGTCTCCACATCCTGGCGGGCATCGGTGGGATGGCTGAACTCGGCCCGCACCTCAAGGCCGTTGAGCGGCCGGCCGGCGGCGTCCTTCACCTCCACCGTCAGGCGGCGGTCGGATGTGTCGGAGGGGGCGATGGCCACGTTCACCGCCCAGTCCAGCGCGCCCTGGCGGGCGGCGGCGTCCTCCTCCGAGCGGAACGCAAGCCCCGCCTTGTAGGAGCTTTCCGTCTCCACGCCGCCGAAGGTGCTGACCGCATAGCGCGCCATCACCACATTGACGGCGATGACGACGCCGAAAAAGCCCAGGAACATGGCCAGGACCATGCGGCCGGTCAGTTCGCCCGGGCGCCGCCCGGCGGGGCGGGAGGCTTGGAGAGCGGCGTGGGGAGATGCGGTCTTGGCCATGGCCTGTCCTCCGCCCGTCACGGGCCGATGAAGTGGTCAGCGGCGGTGGCGGTCGCCCCGCTCTTCTGGTCGCGGATCTGGAACGTCACCGGCAGGGACGCACCGGGCGCGAGGCGGTCCTTGGTGGTCAGCAGCACCCGCACTTCGCGGGTCTGGTCCGGCCCCACCGTGACCACTTCCCCATCCGGCCCGGCATCCGTGCCCACCACCGACAAGGTGGCGCCCGGCACGCCGGTGACGGTGAGCACGAAGGCCCGTTCGGCCAGGTCCTTGTTGATGAGGCGCAGCGTATAGGCATTGCGCAGCGACCCGTCCGAGAGCTTCACGAACAGCGGGTTGCGATCATGGATGGCGTTGAGGCCCTCGGTGGCGCGGTTCATGAGGGTGAACAGCATCAGCCCCCCCGCGAACACGATGAGGGCGGTGTAAAGGATGGTGCGCGGGCGCACGATGCGGCGCACCGCCGGCTTGCCGGCCACCCGCGCCTCGAGATTGGCCTCCGATTCATAGGCGATGAGGCCGCGCGGGCGGTCCACCTTGTCCATGATGTTGTTGCAGGCGTCGATGCACAGGCCGCACTGGATGCAGGCCAGCTGCAGGCCCTGGCGGATGTCGACGCCGGTGGGGCAGACATTCACGCACTGGTGGCAGTCGATGCAGTCGCCGGCGGGCTTGCCCTCGGCGCGGGCGGCGGCCGCCTTCTTCACCGAGCCGCGCGGCTCGCCGCGGTCATAGCGATAGGTGACGTTGAGGGCATATTCGTCGGTCAGCGCCGCCTGGATGCGGGGCCAGGGGCACATATAGGTGCACACCTGCTCGCGCATGTGGCCGGCCAGCGAATAGGTGGTGAAGGTCAAGGTGAAGATGGCCACATAGGCGACGGTCGGCGCCTGGAAGGTGGCCAGTTCGTAGACCAGGGTGGGGGCGTCGGCGAAATAGAGCACCCAGGCGCCGCCCGTCCACCAGGCGATCAGCAGCCACACGGAATGCTTCATCAGCTTGTGGGCGAACTTGTCGAGGGTCCAGGGGCCGGCATCCTCCACCATGCGCTGGCGCCGGTCGCCCTCGATGAGGCGCTCCACGGCCATGAAGAGGTCGGTCCACACCGTCTGCGGGCACAGATAGCCGCACCACACCCGCCCGGCCACCGCGTTCATGAGGAACAGGATGAGGGCGGCGAGAATCAGGAGGCCGGCGACGTAATAGAATTCCTGCGGCCAGATCTCGATGAAGAAGAAATAGAAGCGGCGAGCGGGGAAATCGATCAGCACCGCCTGGTCGGGGGCGCCGGGGCCGCGGTTCCAGCGCACGAAGGGCAGGAAGTAATAGATGCCGAGCGTGATCGCGAGGACGACCCACTTGATGGTGCGCAGGCGACCGCGCACGCTCTGGGGATAGATCTGGCGCCGCGCCTCGTAGAGCGGCGCGTCATCGGCGCTGGCCGCTGCGGCGGGCGGGGTCTTCGTCTTCACGGCGGGAGCGGTCATGGTTCAAAACCCTTTCCCACCCTTTGAAGGGCGGGATGATCGGGGGGCGCCACCTGCGGCGCCGCCCTTCGGACCCGCGACCGGGGAGCCGGCGGGCCCCCTTCGCGGAACAGGCCGCCCCGGCCGACCAGCCGGGGCGCGCCCGTATCTCACACCTGGCTGGCGCGAGGCTGGAGCGGTGGCCTACTGGCCGCCGCCGAGCGTGTGCACGTAGACGGTGAGCGCCTTGATGGTGGTGGGCGAGAGGCGCCCGGCCCAGGCGGGCATCACGCCGCCGCGGCCATTGGTGATGGTCTGCATGATGGTGGCCTTGTCGCCGCCATAGAGCCAGATGCCGTCGGTGAGGTTCTTGGACCCCAGCTCCTGCTTGCCCTTGCCATCGGCACCGTGACAGACCGCGCAATTGGCGGCGAACACGGCCGCCCCCTTCTTGGCGCTCGGCGTGTCGGCGGGACCTGCCCCCGACAAAGAGAGCACATAGTCCGCCGCCGCCGAGATGTCCGCCTTGGACAGGACGCCGCCGAACGGGGTCATGTTGCCCTGGTGGCCTTCCTCGTCGCCGGAGCGGATGCCGTGGGTGATGGTCTGCTGGATGTCGGCCAGCGTGCCGCCCCACAGCCAATCGTCGTCGTTGAGGTTGGGGAAGCCCTTGGCGCCGCCGCCGCCCGCCCCGTGGCAAGGCGCGCAATTGTCGGCGAAGGCCACACGCCCCTCGGCGCGGGCGAGCGCCAGCAGGTCGGGGGTCTTCTCGATCTCCTCCAGCGAGGCATTGGTCAGGCGCGTGCTGGTCTCGGCGCGGAGCGCCTGGAGATCCTGCAGCTGCAGCGCCACCGCCGACCGGGAGTTCCAGCCCAAGAGGCCGGTGGTGTGGCTGGAGATGAGGGGCCAGGCCGGGTACAGGACCCAATAGCCGAAGGCCCACACGATGGTGGCGTAGAACACCCACAGCCACCAGCGCGGCAGGGGGTTGTTCAGTTCACGGATGCCGTCCCATTCGTGGCCGGTGGTGGAGACGCCCGTTGCGTTGTCCACGGCTCCGTCATGGCTGTCGTGCGCGGTGCTCACGGGATCAATCCTCTTTCAGCGGGATCTGGGCCGCTTCGTCGAAGTTCTTCTTCTGCTTCTTCGAGGGCCAGTAGGCATAGGCGATGACACCGAGGAAGCCGAAGAAGAACAGCAGCAGGCCCCAGGTCTGTGCGAAGCTCGCAAGGCTCATATAGAGGTCGCGCATGGGGGCTACCTCACGTTGGCTTTGTTGTCGTAGAGCTTGAAGTCGACCAGCGTGCCCAGCATCTGCAGATAGGCGATGAGCGCGTCGGCCTCGGTCAGCTCGGCGGGGTTGCCGTCGAAGTCACGCACCTGCGCCTTGGGATAGCGGGCCTGGAGGGCATCCGCGCCGTCGGCGTCCGTGGTGGACTGGGTGCGCAGGTCGTCCTGGGCATTGGCGATCATGTCGTCCGTGTAGGGGACGCCCTCGATGCGCAGCACCTTCATGTCGTCGGCAATGTGCTTGGCATCCAGCGGGGTGCGGGCCAGGAAGGGGTAGCCGGGCATGATGGAGGCGGGCACCACCGAGCGGGGATTGCTCAGATGGTCCAGCTGCCACTGGTCCGAATACTTGCCGCCCACGCGGGCAAGGTCCGGGCCGGTGCGCTTGGAGCCCCACTGGAAGGGGTGGTCGTACATGCTCTCGGCCGCCAGCGAATAGTGGCCGTAGCGCTCCACCTCGTCGCGCAGCGGGCGGATCATCTGGCTGTGGCAGTTGTAGCAGCCCTCGCGCACATAGATGTTGCGCCCGGCCAGCTCCAGCGGGGTGTAGGGGCGGACCCCCGACACCTTCTCGATGGTGCTCTTCAGGTAGAAGAGGGGCACGATCTCCACGAGGCCACCCACGGAGATCACCAGGAGCACGCCGAGAAGCAGCCAGTAGCTGTGCTTCTCGAAGATGGCATGCTTGCTCCAGATCGAAGCAGATTTGGTCGACATGGAGGTCTCCGTCATTCGGCGGGGGCGAGCGCCGCCGTGTTCGCCTCGGTGGCGAGTTCGGGGCTGCGGATGGTCATGATCACGTTCCAGGCCATGATCACGGCGCCGGCCAGGAAGAGGATGCCGCCAAGCGCCCGGATCACGTAGAGCGGGTGCATGGCCTCGACGGTCTCGATGAACGAGTATTCGAGGAAGCCGAGCGCCGTATAGGCACGCCACATCAGGCCCTGCAGGATGCCCGCCACCCACATGGAGCAGATGTACAGCACGATGCCGAGCGTGGAGACCCAGAAGTGCCAGTTGATGGCCTTCACGGAATACATCTCACGCTTGTTCCAGAGCCAGGGCACCAGGCAGTAGATGGCGCCGAAGGAGATGTAGGCGACCCAGCCCAGCGCGCCGGAATGCACGTGGCCGATGGTCCATTCGGTGTAGTGGCTGAGCGAGTTGACCGCCTTCACCGACATCATCGGGCCTTCGAAGGTGGACATGCCGTAGAAGGCGACCGAGACCACCATCATGCGGATGACCGGGTCGGTGCGCAGCTTGTCCCAGGCGCCCGAGAGCGTCATCAGGCCGTTGATCATGCCGCCCCAGGAGGGCATCCACAGCATGATGGAGAAGGTCATGCCCAGCGTCTGCGCCCAGTCTGGCAGGGCCGTATAGTGCAGGTGGTGGGGGCCGGCCCAGATGTAGAGGAAGATCAGCGCCCAGAAGTGCACGATGGACAGGCGGTAGGAATAGACCGGCCGCTCCGCGCGCTTGGGGATGAAATAGTACATCAGCGCCAGGAAGCCGGCGGTCAGGAAGAAGCCCACCGCATTGTGGCCGTACCACCACTGGACCATGGCATCCTGCACGCCCGACCAGACGATGTAGGACTTGGGCGAGAACAGCGACACCGGAATGGTGGTGTTGTTGCCGAGATGCAGCACCGCGATGGTGACGATGAAGGCGAGATAGAACCAGTTGGCCACATAGATGTGCGGCTCTTCGCGCTTCAGGATGGTCAGCAGGAAGACCGCGAAATAGGTCACCCACACCACGGTCAGGAACAGGTCGGAATACCATTCCGGCTCCGCATATTCCTTGCCCTGGGTGATGCCCAGCAGATAGCCCGTGCCCGCGACGACGATGAAGAAATTGTAGCCGAGGATCACGAACCAGGGCGCCAGGTCACCGGCAAGGCGCGCGCGGCTGGTGCGCTGGACCACGTAGAAGGACGTGGCGAGAAGCACGTTGCCGCCGAAGGCGAAGATCACCGCCGAGGTGTGCAGCGGCCGCATGCGGCCGAAGGAGATCCACGGCAGGTCGAAATTCAGGAACGGATAGGCCAGCTGGAGCGCGATCACCACGCCCACCGTGAAGCCGGCCAGCCCCCAGAACACGGCGGCGAGGGTCGCCACCTTCACCGGGCCCATATTGTAATTGGGCTTGCCGTTGATGGTCTGCGGCGGCAATTCCGCCGGGCGGTCCATGTAGCGGTTGCCGATGGCAAACACCGCCGCGACGGAGGCCGCCGCGAAAAGGAAGGCGTGGAACGAATAGGCCGTCGTATGGGCCTTTGCCGCCACCACGATGGACAGGAAGCCGAGCGCCGCAAAGACGATCAGCAGGCCGAATTCGCCGGCCGTCATCCTCTTGATCGGTGTCTGCACGATGGACATTGGTCAACCCCGTTCGCGGAGCGGCACCGACCGCTCTGCTGGCTTTGGGCCAAATTGGGGCCGCGCCATTCTTTGGCTTTGATGCAAATCAAAGGTAGGGAAGCCCCGGATGTGGCGGCTTTGCCGCACCCGGGACGTTGCGGAGGCCTGGGTTTCCAGACGCGCCAAGAGGTTTGCCTTCCCCGGCACGTCAGGTGCGCAGGAATGTCGCGGGGGGCCGCGCAGGCGTGGCGAAAGCATGGCGCGCGCCAAGCGAAAGCGTGGCGGGGCGCGGGGGAACGGCCCGGGCGAGGGCCCGGGCGAGGGCCCGGCCGCGGTCAGTCCAGGGTCTGGCGGAAGCGGGCCACCGCGATGGCCATGGCCACCCCCATGAGCACCACCAGCATGCCGGTGTCGAAGGTCAGGTCGGCGGCCGTGGAGCCCTTCAGCAGGATGCCGCGCACCATGCGCAGATAATGGGTGAGCGGCAGCCCCTCGGCGATCCATTGCGCCCAGACCGGCATGCCCGCGAAGGGAAACATGAAGCCGGACAGGAGGATGTTGGGCAGGAAGAACATGAAGGTCATCTGCACCGCCTGGAGCTGGTTCTGCGCCAGGGTGGAGAAGGTGTAGCCGATGGACAGGTTGGCGGTGATGAAGATGAGCGTCACCCCCGTCAGCAGGAAGAGCGAGCCCTCCACCGGCACGCCGAACAGCACCATCCCCGCCGCCAGGATCAGCACCGCCTGCATCACCCCCACCAGCACATAGGGGATGATCTTGCCCAGCATGATCTCCACCGGATGGATGGGCATGGAGAGCAGGCTCTCCATCGTTCCGCGCTCCACCTCCCGGGTCACCGAGAGGGCGGTGAAGATGAGCATGGTCATGGTGAGAATGGTGCCCAGCAGCCCCGGCACGATGTTCAGCTGGCTGTCGCCGGCCGGATTGTAGCGCCGGTGCTGGACGATCTCGAAGGGCGCGGCATCCTGCCCCTCCACGAAGCGCGCGCGGATGAGCGCGGTGGAGACGAGGCCGGACAAGGCGCCGAGCGCGTTCGCCGAGGCCACGGGATCGGTGGCATCCGCGGCCACCAGGAGCTGGGGCGTCTCGCCCCGGCGCAGCGCGCGCTCGAAGCCGGAGGGGATCTCCACCAGGAACAGCACCTCGCCCGAGCGGATCATGTGCTCGGCATCCGCCTCGCTCGCCGCCTCGCGGGTGAAGGCGAAGAAGGCGGTGTTGCGGATGGCGGCGAGGATGGAGCGGGTGACCTCGTTGTTCTCGTGCACCAGCACGGCGGTGGGCAGGTTGCGCGGCGTGGTGTTGATGGCATAGCCGAACAGCACCAGTTGCAGCAGCGGGATGGAGATCATGGTGGCGAACGTCACCCGGTCCCGCCGCAGCTGGATGAACTCCTTGCGCACCATGGCGGCGACCCGCCGCAGGAAGCCGAGCGTCTCCCTCATGGCGCCGCGCCCCCGGACGGCGGGGCGGCCATGTTGTCGGAAGCCTGACCCATCAGGTCGATGAATACGTCCTCCAGGGTGGGCTGATCCGCCCGCCAGGCGAGGCCCGGCCGCTCCCGGAACGGCGCGATGGCCGCCTCCAGCGCCGAAAGGTCATGGCCGGAGACATGGAGGGAGGTGCCAAAGGGGGCGACCATGCCGATGCCGGGCGCCGCCTCCAGCTCCCGCGCGAGAGCGGCAAGCGCCGCGCTGTCCACCTGCGCGCCAGTGGCCTCCACGGTGAAGGTGGCAAGGCCCGAGGCGGCGATCACGTCAGACACCCGCCCCTGGGCCAGCAGGCGCCCATAGGCCACATAGGCGATCTCGTGGCAGCGCTCCGCCTCGTCCATGTAATGGGTGGAGACCAGCACGGTGAGGCCTTCCGCCGCCAGGGCATGGATCTGCGCCCAGAATTCCCGCCGCGCCTTGGGGTCGACGCCGGCGGTGGGCTCGTCCAGGAGGAGCAGCTGCGGCTGCGGGAGGATGCAGGCACCGAGCGCGAGCCGCTGCTTCCAGCCCCCCGACAATTCCCCCGCCAATTGGCGACCCCGCCCTTCCAGCCCGAGCCGCTCCAAGGCCGCCCGCGCCGCCGCCTCGGGGCGGGGCACGCCATAAAGGCGGGCGACGAATTCCAGATTCTCCCGTACGGACAGGTCCGCATAGAGGGAGAAGCGCTGGGTCATGTAGCCCACATGGCTGCGGATCTCCCGCGCCTGGGTGAGAATGTCATAGCCAAGGCACGTGCCGCGTCCGGCATCGGGGGTCAGCAAGCCGCACAGCATGCGGATGGTGGTGGTCTTGCCCGAGCCGTTAGGGCCGAGGAAGCCGTAGATCTGGCCTCGCCGCACCCGCATGGTCAGGTCATCCACCACGCGGCGCCCGCCAAAGCTTTTGGACAGCCCCTCCACCTCGATGGCGATGGGGTCCGGCGCGCTCACGGCGTGCCCCCCGCAAGCCGCACCGTAACCGGCTGGCCGGGCCGCGCGGCGGCGGGATCGGAGGGCCGCGCCTCCACCAGATAGACGAGCTTGGCCCGCTCCTCGCGGCTATAGATGACGGGCGGGGTATATTCCGCGCTGCTGGCAATGAAGGTCACCTGCGCGCTCAAGGGCGGGCAGCCGTCGCACTGGACGGCCACGTTCGCCCCCAGCGCCACCTTGGGCAATTGGGCTTCCGGCACGAAGAAGCGCACCTTGATGAGGTCCGGCGGCAGCACGGACACCACCGGCTTGCCCTCGGGCACCAGCTCGCCGGGCCGGAAATAGAGGGTCTGCACCGTGCCCGCGCGCGGCGCCTTCAATATGCGGCGGTCGAGGCGAACCTGCGCCGCGTCCCTGTTGGCAGACGCGCTGCGCACGGCGGCCTCTGCGGCGGCAATGTCCTCGTCGCGGCCGGCGATGCGGGCCACATCGATCTGCCGGCGCACCTCGTCAAGGCTCGCCTGCGCCTGGTCATAGCTGTGCTGGGCGGTGTCGAGATTGGCCTGGGAGGACGCGCCCTTGGGCACCAGGGTCTTCTGGCGGTTCAATTCGATGCGCGACAGATCGAGCGCCGTGGTCAACCGTCGCTCGCTCGCCTCCAGGATGGCAACCTCCTCAGGGCGCTGGGCGGCGGCCTTCAGGCGCGCGAGCTTGGCCTGCGCTTCCGCCAGCATGGCGGCGGCGGCGGCAAGGTCGGCCGCCTGGATGTCCGGCTCCAGTTCCGCCAGCACGGCTCCCGGGGCGACGGCGGTGCCCTCCGCCACCGGCAGACGCAGCACGCGGCCCGCCTCCTGCGGCCCGATAAAGAGAAGGTCGCCTTCCACATAGCCGGAAAACTCCCCCTCCGGCGTCCGTGCGCAGCCCTCCAGCGCCAGGGCCGCGACGACGGCAAGAGCGAGGGCGGCGGGAAGGCCGAAGCGACGGGCGCTCATGACGGGCCCCGCTCGCCGAGGCCACGCAGCAGCGTGTCCACGCTGGCATCCACGAAGGCGCGCGTGTCCAAGGGATCGAAGGCGCCGAACAGGGAATTCCACACCAGCGCCGTCAGGGCCGGGGCGAACACCATCTGCGGGAAGCGCACTGCGGCATCGGAGGTGATTTCGCCGCGGGCAAGCCCGCGCTCCATGACGGCGCGCACCAGGGGCATGGTCTGGGACACCACTTCGCGGTGATGGAAGGCCGCCAGCTCGGGGAAGCGCGCGCCCTCCGCGATCATCAGGCGCAGAACGCCCGCCGCCGGGCCGTGCAGCACGCGGTCCACCAGGAGGTCGGCCAGGAGGCGGACGAGATCACGCGTCGGACCGGAGAAATGCGGGACGAGATCGGCCGCATCGGCCATGACCGGGGCGATATTCTCCTTCACCAGTCCTTCGAAGAGGGCCTGCTTGTTGGGGAAGTAGAGATAGAGGGTGCCCTTGGCGACGCCCGCCGCGCGAGCGACATCCTCCAGCCGCGCCGCGCCGAAGCCACAGCGGGAGAATTCCTCCAGAGCCGCCTTCAATATGTCCTGTCGGCGCGCGGCCCGCTGTTCCGGCCCCAGTGCCGGACGCGCGCGGCGCATCCCCTTGCCGGCTTCTTCCTCCGTTCGCGGCATCCCGGCACCTTCACTGACTGACTCGTCAGTCATTAGCATAGCAGCCCCCCGGTTCCCTTGCCCGCAGGACAGCCTGCACGGCTTGCCGCAGGGTTCACAATGGCGGGATTTGGCCCCAAAGCGGATCAGGTTGTCCTGCTACGCTGCGAAAGGACCATGGACAGGGGTGCGCGGACGGCGCACCATTCTTCCTGTCGTTTCACTTGCGCGCGGCCAAGGCTCGCGTCTGTGAGGAGATCCCCCCGCCTGTGAGGAGGAATGTCATGCCCCGTCTGGTGGTCTTCCTGGCCCGTCACGCTGCCATCGGCTTTGCCGTAGCGGCGGTCTTTGTCGGCGCGCTGGTCGCCTTCGACATCCATGGGCTCGGCAGCCTGCTCCAGTCCTCCGCTGACGGCCCGCTCGCGCTGGGCATCCTGGCCTTCGCCATGGGCCTGACCTTCGCCAGCGCCCAGATGGGCTTCGCGGTGATGCTCATGTCGGAGGGCGAGGATGACGGACGCGGCGGTCGACGCGCGGCGCGGCAGCTTCCCGCGCAGATGGTCCTCCAGCCCGTGCGTGTCCACGCCCGCCGGAGCCGCTGAGCCGCCTTTTTCGCACTGTCCTAAAAGCGTCGCACCCGGCTTGCCGGGGACTGCGGGATGGGCTTATGTGCCGCGCAAACGCCGCGCGGCAGGCTTGGCCCCGCCCCGCCCCAGCCCCCTACCGTCCGCCCGTGCGGCGCGGTTCCGGGCCGGCCGGTGGGGCTCTTGTCCGTCGCGTCTCCCCATCGCAGACCGGACGCCCCCTTGCGCGCGCCGCCGTCGAGGAGCGACGCCCATGAAGAAGGCCCTCATTACAGGCATCACTGGCCAGGATGGTTCGTACCTGGCGGAATTGCTGATCGCCAAGGGCTATGAGGTCCACGGCATCATCCGCCGCTCCTCCTCCTTCAATACCGGCCGCATCGAGCATCTCTACCGCGACTTCCATGAGGAAGGCGCGCCCATGCGGCTCCATTACGGTGACATCGCCGACGGGAGCCGGCTGGAGAAGATCATCGACATCGTGGAGCCGGACGAGGTCTATAACCTGGCCGCCCAGAGCCACGTCCGCGTCTCCTTCGACCAGCCGGTCTATACCGCCGATGTGAGCGGCGTGTCGGTGATGCGCCTCCTGGAGGCCATCCGCACCGTGGCCGGCAACGCGGCGCAGAAGATCCGCTTCTACCAGGCCTCCAGCTCGGAAATGTACGGCGCGGTGCATGCCATCCCGCAGTCGGAGACCACGCCCTTCCATCCGCGCAGCCCCTATGCCTGCGCCAAGGTCTATGGCCACTACCAGGTCCTCAATTATCGCGAGGCCTATGGGATGCACGCTTCCAACGGCATCCTGTTCAACCATGAGAGCCCGCGCCGCGGCGAGACCTTCGTCACCCGCAAGATCACGCGGGGCCTCGCCCGCATCCTGGCCGGCAAGGACAAGAAGCTCTATCTCGGCAATCTCGACGCCAAGCGCGACTGGGGCTACGCCAAGGATTATGTAGAAGCCATGTGGCTGATGCTCCAGCAGGACCAGCCGGACGACTATGTGGTGGCCACCGGCGAGACCTGGAGCGTGCGCGACTTTCTCGACCGCGCCTTCCAGCGCGTCGGCCTCGACTGGGCCGACTTCGTGGAGTTCGACCCGCGCTATCTGCGTCCCTCCGAGGTGGACCTGCTCATCGGCGACGCCTCCAAGGCCAAGCGCCAGCTGGGCTGGGAGCCCCGCACCTCGTTCGACGAGCTGGTCAAGATCATGGTGGACGCGGACCTGGAAGCCGAAGGCCAGCTTCATCGCGTGGCCGCCTGAGGCGCCAAGCGCGGCAAAGCCGCGCCCCGCGCGACCACAGCTTGAACGTCGCCGGTGTTCCGCCACAATAGCCGTTAAAACAGTAGCCTGAGAGTGAAGGTGAGGATCCGGGGGAGATGACGTCGGAACCGCCAGATCCCGGAGCATTGCGGGGGATGCGCTCGAATGAGCCGTCCGCCGGTGCTGCCGCATCCGGTGGCCTGGCGCCCCTCGGTCGGCCGCAGCCGATGCGCCCGGCCAACCGGCTCTGGCGCGACCTGTGCGCCCGCTTCCCGGCACTGGGCAAGCTCGACCGGCGCATGTCCGCCTTGCGCGACATTGAACGCCTGCGGCGCACCCGCGCCTTCGACGCGCGCTGGTATGCGGCCGCCTACCCGGACATGATCCGCTCGGGCCTCAGCCCGCTCACCCATTATGTGCGCAAGGGTGCCTGGGAAGGCCGCCGCCCCCGTCCGGACTTCGACCCCCTGCGCTATCTGGCGGCCAACCCCGACGTGGCCGAGAGCGGCATCGAGCCCTTCACCCATTACCTGCTTTATGGCGGGGGGCAGGCAACGGAAAGCGCCCTGACCGGCTCCGAGAGCACGCCGGTCGGCTGGTACGGCATCATGTCGCTGACGCCGGACCAGCTTTATGACGGGCCGCGGTCCCCCGATTGTTGCCTCGCCGCCGCTCCCAGCGCGCCGGCCGAGCCCGTCACGGCGGGCGCCGAGGCCGGGCAGTGGTTCATGCGGTTCGGCCCGCTGGACGAGTTCCAGCAACGTGTCGCCTCCCGCAGGCCGCCCACCCATGTGCCGGAGAGCCCGAGGGACCCCTCCTTCACCCTTGTCACCGTGTTCGAAGGCGACGGGCCGGCGCTGAGCCGCTCGGCGGCCTGCGTAGCCGCCTTGATGGCCCAGGAGACCGAACGCCCGCGCGCCGACTGGATCGTGCTCAATGACGATCCCGCCTGCGAGCCAGGGGACCTGGCCGCCCACATTCCCCCGCAGATCCGGCATGCCGTGACGATCCTGTCCGACGGACGGCAGATGGGCCGGCCGGCGCGCAAGACGCAAGGGGCCCAGGCGGCCGGTGGCGACTTCGTGCTCTTCCTGGAAGCGGGCGACCTGATCGGCCTCGATGCCACGCGCATCCTCGCCCATTATGCCGGCATCTTCCCCCGCGCCCGCGCGGTGGGCTGTGGTGCGGCGGACGTGGACGAGCGCGGCCGGGTGCTGCGCCGCACCGCCTTGCCCTTCGATTCCTCCAAGCTCCTGGCGCTCGGCATGGTCACCGGACCGCTGCTGGCGCTCCGGCGCGACCTCCTCGCCGATCTCGGCGGCTTCGAGCCGCGCTTTGCAGGCCTGGAGGACTACGACCTGCTGCTGCGCGTCGCGCTGGAAGAGCCCATCCTGGTGGTGCCCGATAGTCTCATCGGCTCCGCCCCGCGCCGGATCGAGCCGGGCGAGCGGCGGGAGCAGCGCATGGCCGGCGTGCGGATGGCGGCCATGCGCCGCCTGCTGGAGGTGGCCTGGCCCGCCCCCGCGCTGCGCCCCCCGCGCCGGGGCCGGGTTGAACAGGGCCTGTGCCTGGTGCGCACCCAGGGGCGGCGGCCGGAATTGCTGGCGGCGGCCCTCCAGTCCATCTATGCCCAGAGCGAGCCGCTGGTGGCGGCCGTCATCGTCCATGGCGATGCCGCTGCCTTCGAGCAAGTGCGGACGACCGCTCCGGTCCTTCAGGGGCGCACCGTCTTCCTCCATGCGGATGCATCTGGCCAGCGGCGCGGCTATCCGTGGAATGTGGGACTGGCCTATGCCCGCGCCCGTGCGGACACCTATCACTATGTCTGCTTCCTGGACGATGACGACGTCTATTACCCGCTCTTCGCCCGGCGCATGCTGGAGGGCTTCCGCCTCGCCGAGGCGGACGTGGTCTTCGGCCTGACCAATAAGAGACTGCCGGGCGCCGCCGCCGCGGAGCCCTCCCACATGCCGCTGCCGACCGCCTGCCTGGTGGCGGGCAATTTCATGCCCACCAATTCCTATGCGGTGCGTACGGAACTGCTTGTGGAGGCTGAGGTCCTGGTGGCGCAGGACATGGATTATTTCGAGGATTGGGACCTGCTCGTCTCCCTGCTGGCGGCGGGCGGACGCTTCCACCTCATCCCGGAGGCGGTGGGCGAGTTCCTGCTCATCGGCGATGGCAATACCCTCAGCAAGCGCGACCCGGTGCACCATGCCCAATGCCTGCGCCGCGCGCTGGCGCGGGGCGAGGAAACCGCTCGCAAGCTCGGCATGGCGCAATTCTACCGGGATCTGCTGGATTTCGACTTCGGCGCCGGTGCCGCACGCCACCCTGCCCCGCTCGGCCACCTGATGCTGGCCAAGAAGCAGTTCCTGCGCGCCTTCGGTGACGCATGAGGGCCGGGGCATGAGCGCGACCGAGACCGGTCCAAAGGACGTCACCGTCCTCCTCCCCGTCTTCTTCCGCGATGCCGCGCCCGAGCGCGTCCGCCTCCTGCGGCGCGCGCTGGAGAGCGTCCAGGACCAGGCCTTTCCCGGCGCGGTGGAGCTCTTGCTGGTGGACGATGGCAGCCCCGTCCCGGTGGAGAGCCATCGCCAGGACCTGGGCCCGGCTGGACAGGCGGCGCGCATTCTGCGTTCGCCCACCAATCGCGGCGTCACCCATGCCCTCAATTGCGGCCTCGCTGCTGCCCGCCATGGCCTGATCGCCCGGCTCGATGCCGATGACATCTGGCGTCCCGGCAAGATGGCGGCGCAGATGGAGCTGTTCGCCGCCGACCCGGACCTCAGCCTGTGTGCCACCGGCATGGTGCTGGTGACGCCCGAGGGCAAGCGCCTGTCCGAGCATGTGCGGCCGGCGGAATGGGGTCCGATCCTGCGGTTTGCCGTGGATGTGGGCTGCCCCTTCCCGCACGGCTCGGTGGTGGCGCGGCGCGATGTCTATCTGGCGCTGGGCGGCTATCCGCACCTGGCCAGCTACGACCATTGCGAGGATTTCGCCCTGTGGTCGCTGTGGATCCGCTTCTTCCGCCCCCGCATGGTGGAAAAGGTGCTCTACGAATACACCGTCTCGCCGCAGGCGGTGTCGCAGACCCATGCCGCACAGCAGGCGCGCGCCTCGGGCTTCCTGCGCCAGGAACTGGCCCAGCTCGATCTGGCCGAGCGCCTGCCCGCCGCGATGGTGGCGTTTGCCGCGGCGCTGGGCCTTTCGGTGCTGGAAGCCGGGCTCATCGCGCTGCGCATGTGGCGCCACGCCTTGCCCGTGCGCATGCCGGAAGCGGCACTGGAGCCATTGCGCATCCTGCTGCCGGATCGGGACGTGGATTGCCTCGCCCACCATCCCGGCGCCCTCACCCCGGCGGACATGGTGCAGGGCGAGCGGCGCATGCATGGCTCCGGTGTGATCGCCTTGGCGCGGCCGGTGCAATGGTCGCCCGCGCCGGTGACGCTGCGCGCCTGATGCGGGTCAGCCGCCGCGCGGGAAGGGCTGGGCCGCGATGCGCAGCCAGAACCGCGTCTCGGGAATGAAGATGCGCTGGAAATAACCCTGCTGCTGGGGGCTCGCCGTCATGCGCACTTCCACCACCAGGCCGAGCGTGCCCGCCTTCACCCCGATCTTGCCGCACACCTCGCGGGGCAGGCGCTCCAGGCGCATGTCGTAGCACAGGCCCTGGACGTTGAGGTTCAGTTCACGCCGCAGGTTGATGCCCTCCAGCGGCTCGCTCTTGCCCCGGCGCGCCTGGTCATAGACCCGCGCATCAATGAAGAACTGGCTGAAGACCAGGAATTCCTGGCCGATGTCCACCACGCGGTCGATCTCGACCACCTCGTCCTCCACCCAGTGAAGGTGCAGGCTCCAGGAGCCGCGATCGCGGTGGCGGTGGACGCGGTCGACGCGCGGGAAGACCGAGAAGAAGCGCTCGTGCCGGTCGTCGGAAAACAGGAAGTGCCAGACGGTGTCGACGCTGCGGGGCTGGCGGCTCACCACGCTGCCGGCGCGGCCCTGGCGACGCTCGATGGTGCCGTCCTGGGCCAGTTCCCCATAGGCCTTCTGCACCGTGCCCAGGCTGAGGCCAGTGGCGAGCGCCAGATCCTTTTCCGGCGGCAGGCGGTCGCCCTCCTGCCAGAAGCCTTCACGCATGGCCGCCAACAGGCGGTCGCGCAGGAAGATATATTTGGGCCCGCCCGCCGCCGCCCGCCCGAAGCGCTCCCAGAATGCCTCCGCCCCCACCTGCGCCGACGTCTCGCGGACGGTGTCGGCCTCCGCCGGAGCGCCGCCGGGGGCCGTCTTCAGGGTCGTCGAGGGACGCGCGCCCCGCCTCTGGTCCATGCCTGCTCCCAGCCGGCGGCCCTTGTGGCGGGCCGTTCAGGATGACGGCCGGCATGCGCGACGCCCCCGAGAGGCACCACGCCGGCCGGCGCGCCGAGCAATCTGAGGGGAACGGAGGCCGGGGGCAACGGGGTGGCCGGATCAATCCCCCGGCGCATCGTGGATATTGGCGAAGAACACCTCCTTCCAGGAGGCGGGACGGGTCTTCAAGAGGCCGGCCTTGGCCATATAGTCGGCGAACACCATGACCTTCTTGGGGGTGGGCGAGAAGGTCATCATCGCCGGATCGGTGACGATGGCCAGGACCTGGTCGCGGGTGAGCTTGGAGTTCTCCGCCTTCAGATAAAGGTCCACCGCAGCGCCCTTGTCCGCCGCAATGACCTCCATGGCCTCCTTGAGCGCCTCGAAAGTGGCCTGGTAGAGCTTCGGATTGTCCTTGCGCCATTTGTCCGCCGCGTAGGCGACGATGAGCGTGTTCGGCCCGCCGGTCACGTCATAGGACGACAGGATGGTGCGCACATTGGGATTGGCCAGCTCCATCTGGATGAAGGGCACGGTGGTCACATGGGTCTTCACCCCCGCCCCGCCGGAGAGCAGCGCCGCCACCCCGTCGGGATGGGACATGGAGACCGCCAGCGTGTCGAACCGGTTGCGCTGGTCGAAGCCATAGGCCTGGGCGGTGGCCATCTCCAGCACGAGAGCATGCTGGGTGCCCTTGCCGGAGGCCATGGCGATGCGGTCGCTGTCCTTGAAATCGCGGATGGATTTGATGTTCGGGTCGATGGTGTTGAAATAGATGGGGGAATCGCAGATCGCCATCATCCCCTTGATGGGCGCGAACTTCGCCGTCTTGTCCCAGACATTCAGCAGCACCGAGGTGCCGGCCATGGCCACGTCCGCACTACCGGATATGAGGGCGTCGGTGATGGCGGGGCCGCTGGCGAGGTGCTGGTAGCTGACCGTCACGTCGGGCACGCCGAGGGCGGCGGCGTGCTTTTCGATCAGCTTCTTCTCCACCGCCACATAGGCCGGCAGGTAGCACAGGCCGAACCCGCTCACGAGCCGCACCTCTGCGGCGCGGGCGGCCCCGGCGGACAGGGAAAGCGCGGCGAAAGCGAAGGCGCCGAGCCATCGGGTCGATCGTTTCATGGTCTGTTCCCCTTATTGTCTTGTCTGGAAGGCGGAAGGACCCGCCGCCCGGAGGCGGCGGGCGGTCGGTCACAGCAAACGGTCGCGCACGGGTCCCTTGATCGGGATCTCCATCTTGTCCTCGCCGAAGAAGATGTTGCCGCCATAGACGCGCGACATCTCGCTCACCACCCGCTCGCGCAGGCCGGGAAAGTCGAACTGCTCGGTGATGTGGGTGAGCACCAGGTTCTTGACCCCCGCCGCATGGGCGAGCTCGGCCAGTTCCATATGGCCCATGCAGCTGTGGGAGAAGGCCGGAGAATAGTGGGTGCCGGTGAGATAGTGGCACATGTGCACCAGCACGTCGCAGCCCTCAGCCAGCTTGAGCATGGTTTCCGCCGGGCCGCTGTCGCCGGAATAGACGAAGCTGCCCTCGGCCGTCTCCATGCGATAGCCGTAGGTGTTGAGGTAGGGCTGGAAATGGTTGACGTTGGTGGTTTCCACGCTCCAGCCGCCCTCGCGCACCATGTCGCCGGGATGGAGCACCTGGACTTGCGGCGCGGGACGCGGACGGGGCAGCGTGCCGCCGCGCGCCACAAACAGGTCCAGGCTGGAGCCGTGGGAGGTGCGGGCGATGAGGTCCACGTCATAGACCCCGTCCTTGCCGAACAGGCGCTCCGTGATCTCGGCGATGGGCGGCGGGCCATAGACCTTGAGGTCGGGAATGCGGTTGGCGCCCTGGTCCCAGCGGGTCAGCAGCAGGCGGCCATAGTCGCCGCAATGGTCGTAATGCAGGTGGGTGAAGAACAGATGGGTGACGCGGGTGGCCGGGATGCCCAGTTCCAGCAGGCGGTGGTGGGCGCCAAACCCGTGGTCGAAGACGATGACGTCCTCGCCGGTCTCCACCACATAGCCGGAACTCATCCGGCGCAGCGACGGGGTCGGCGTGCCGGTGCCCAACAGACGGATACGCATGGGTGCCTCTTCCTGGTGCTTGGAAAGTCTCAGTGCTTGGAAAGTCTTGGTGCTTGAATGGAATGGGGGAGGATCAGCCGGCGCGGCTCATGCCCCAGCGGTGCACGGTGCGCGCTTCGAGGGTGCGGAAGACCAAGCCTTCCACCACGAGGCCGATGATGATGACGCAGGTGAGCCCGGCGAAGACGGCCGGCGTCTCCAGCTGGTTGCGCTTCTCGAACAGGTACCAGCCGAGGCCGCCGGAGCGGGACGAGGCGCCGAACACCAGCTCGGCCGCGATCAGGGTGCGCCAGGCGAAGGCCCAACCGATTTTCAGGCCCGCCAGGATGGAGGGGAAGGCGGCGGGGATCAGGATGAGGCCCACATAGCGCAGCCCCTTCAGCCCATAATTCTGGCCGGCGAGGCGCTGGGTGTCGGGCACGGAATGGAAGCCGGTCTGGGTGTTGAGCGCCACCGCCCAGGTCACCGAATGGACGATGACGAAGACAAGGCTCGCCGTGCCCAGCCCGAACCAGAGCAGCGCCAACGGCAGGAGCGCGATGGCGGGGAGCGGGTTGAACATGGCGGTCAACGTCGCCAGCAGGTCCGCCCCCAGGCGGAACGAGACCGCCAGCGAGGTGAGGACGGCGGCGAGCGCAATGCCGATGGCATAGCCGATGAGCAGCACCTGCAGGGAGGAGAGGATGCGCAGGATCAGCGTGCCTTCCCGCACCCCCTCCACCAGCGCCGCCAGCGTGTCGGTGAGGGTGGGAAACATCAGCGGGTTGCCCAGCATCACCGCATAGGCCTGCCAGAGCGCCATGAGGGCGATGAGGATCAGCCCCCGCCGCACCCCGTCCACATTGGCAAGGCGCTCCCACAGGGAGAGCGGGTGGACAATCTCCCCCGGCTCCTCCACGGGCGGCAAATCGCGCTCGAATTCGGGGCGGACCGGGGGGACGCGCGGCTGAGCGGCAAGGGAGGCGAGGGTGTCAGCCATGACCGGCCTCCGCGAACAGCATGGTGTGGATGCGGTGGGTGAGAGCGCCGAACGCGGCGTCGGCATGATGCTGGTGGCCGAAGGCATGGGCATTCAGCTCCGCCTTCACCCGGCCGGGATGGGGGGAGAGCACCAGGATGCGCGAGCCCACCACCACCGCCTCCTCGATGGAATGGGTGACGAACAGCACGGTGAAGCGGGTGTCGTCCCAGAGCGTGAGAAGCTCATCCTGCATCTGGCGGCGGGTAAGCGCGTCGAGGGCGGCAAAGGGCTCGTCCATGAGCAGGATGGCCGGCTCCATGGCCATGGCCCGGGCGATGGCCACGCGCTGCTTCATGCCGCCCGAAAGCATGTGGGGATAGGCATCGGCGAACTTGGCGAGCTTCACCTTGCCGATGGCGGCCAGTGCCCGGTCGCGCGCCTCGGCCCGGGGGAAGCGGCCACTGGCCAGGATGGGGAACATCACGTTCTGCGCCACCGTCTTCCAGGGCATGAGCTGGTCGAAATCCTGGAACACCATCATCCGGTCCGGCCCCGGCCCACGGACGGGCGCGCCATTGAGGCGGATGGCGCCGGCGGCCGGGCGCAGGAAGCCGGCCACGGCCTTCAGGAGGCTCGACTTGCCGCAGCCGGACGGACCCAGCAGCACGAAGCGGTCCGCCGGATAGACATCGAAGCCGACCCCGCGCGTGGCGGTCACCTCAGTGTCGCGGGTCTTGTATTGCAGCGTCACGTCCGTGACCGCCAGCAGGGGCGCCGGCAAGGACGCGGACATGACGGTGGCGTCCGGCGGGCGCACGCGCGCCGCCGCGCCCGCACCGGGCGTGGGTTCCATTACGTTCCCTTTCATCTGGACCCGGTTCAGCCGGGGCTGGGCGAGCGCGGCCCGAAGGTCGGCACGCCTTTTTAGGTATGTAGTTTAAGAAAAATACTATATAGCGAAACTGTCAAGACTGATTTTGAGAGGAGCCGCGTGCCGTGTCGGCGGCGCCCCTTAAAACTTCGCAGTTGCAATCAGTTGGGCGACGTAGCGGCATCCGTTGGGGGGTTCCGCAACGGCCATGTTGGGCGCGACAGGACGCCCACTGCGCGGGCCGCGCGTCGGGCCGAGGTGCGGCGCAGCAAAAACCCTTGCGTTCTTAGCGCTTTGACGAAGTTTCGCCCTCTGCTAAGCCTCTGGCACTCCGCTGGGAAAGGGAGAGATGAGATGAGGGGCTTTGGAGTAATGCTGGCAGCGGCGCTGCTGGCTGGATCCGTGGCTGGCGCGCAGGCGCAGACCATGAGCTACGCGCAGGCCGCCGGCCTTCTGGCCAAGAGCTGCGGCAAGGACATTACGAAGCTTTGCCCGAACGTGAATCTCGGCGACGGCAAGCTGGTGGACTGCATGGAAAAGCAGATCACCAAGGTCAGCCCCCAGTGCAAGGCTGACTACGCCACGGCCACCGCCTCCATCGCCAAGCGCGATGCGGCGCAGGATTCCATCGCGCAGGTGTGCGGCCGCGACGCCGCCCAGCTCTGCCCGGGCATGGTGCCGCAGGACGGCAACCTGCTTTCCTGCCTGCTGAAGGCCACCAATGTCGTTTCGGCCGCCTGCAACCAGGCGATCACCGATGCCGGCTACCGCTGATCCCGCCAACCCGAACGCCTGAAGGAAGGACGACAGCCATGACGTCGCCTCTGATCCGTTTCGCGCTGGCAGCTTCGCTCGCCGCGCTCCTCTCCGCTCCCGTCAGCGCCCAGACCGCGCTTTCCGACGGCCAGATCCTGCAGGGGCTCCAGGGCCTCACCGACAATGCGCCGGTCATCACTGCCCAGCAGCTGCGGGACCAGGTGAAGCAGCACATGGTCCAGTATCCCGGCGAGGAGCTGACCCGCCCCTCGCTGGCGCTGAACCTGGACAAGCTGCCGCAGATCAACGTGCAGATCCAGTTCCGCCTGGGCTCCGCGATCATCGAGCCGTCGTCCTATGCGACGCTCGGCGCCATCGCCGACGCCATGCACAATCCGATCCTGCACGGCTACAAGTTCATCGTCACCGGCAACACTGACGTGACCGGCACCCGGCAGATCAACCTGAAGCTCAGCCAGGCCCGCGCCGACGCGGTGGTGAATGCACTCGTGACCACCTTCAACGTCAATGCCAGCCGCCTGGAAGCGGTGGGCCTGGGCGAGGAAGTGCTGCTCGATCCGAAGAACCCCACCGGCGCCATCAATCGCCGCGTGCAGATCTTCACCGTGGGCCGCACCGGCAAGCAGTGAAGCCTGCGGCCGCCCAAGCGGCCTGACGGGAACGAAAAAGGCCGGCGGAGCGCATCCGCCGGCCTTTTTCTTTGGTCGGTGCCTGGGCCCGCGCTCAGGTGGCGCCGGCCATTGCTTCCGCCGGAGCAGCCTGCTGGAGCTGCGCGGCCTGCTCGCGCAAGGCGGCCAGCAGTTCGTTCAGGAGGCGGTCCCACAGGTCCAGCGTCACGGCGAGATAGCCCGGCGCCACGCCGGGGCCAATGACCACGTCCATTTCGAAATTCAGGAATCCGTCGCGGGTATAAGCGCGGCTGAAGCGGCGGGCGCGGTTCCAGTTGGCGGCGATGTCCTCCACCGGAAGCCCCTCCACGCGGAAACTGGCGAAATAGGTGAAGTCCATGAAGCCGCCGTCCACCGCATTGCCGGGGACGATGTTGAAGCCGACGCCGCCGCTGGCGCTGCGCACGGCCTTACGCTCACCCGGCCAATCGATGGTCTCGGCCCGGAAGCCGCGCTCCTTCAACGCGGTCTCGAGGTCCGCGAGCGTGGCCTTCTGGATGATGCCCGACATGATGATGTTCCTCACAACAGACGGTTTGGGCTGGCAGGCATGGCCCCCGCCACCGCGCCTGCCGGAAGCCGGCATCGATCGCCCCAGCCCGGGGCGCAGGTAACCACAGGCACACCGCGAAGCCAATGCGAGGGGGGGCAGCCCCGCCGGCAAATTTTTGACCCAAGGGCAGTACCAAGGGCACCACCAAGGGAAACGGCAAGGGAAAGCGGCCCAGGCCGGCAAAAGCACAGACCCGCGGAACCGGACCACCCGGCCTGACATTGGTCGGGCTTGAATTCCGGCGCGAAACCGACCTTCATGCCGGCGGGCCCGACGCCCGCGACCCATCAGGAGCGACCATGTTCCCCGAGCTTCGCCTTCTCTGCTTCGAGGATCTGTCCGTCGGCGTGACGGAAGAATTGCGCAAGACCATCGCCTCCTCGGACGTGGTAGGCTTCGCCGAGATCACGGGCGATCGCAATCCGATCCACCTGTCCGAGCATTTCGCGGCCAAGACCCCGTTCGGCACCCGCATCGCGCACGGCCTCTATACCGCGAGCCTGATCTCGGCGGTGCTGGGCACCCGCCTGCCGGGGCCGGGCGCGGTCTATATCTCCCAGACCCTCAACTTCAAGGCGCCGGTGAAAATCGGTGACGAGGTGGTGGTGCGGGTGGAAGTGGCCGAGCTCATCCCCGAGCGCCGCCGGGCCCGCCTCGCCTGCACCTGCAAGGTGAAGGACGAACTGGTGCTGGAAGGGGAAGCCTGGGTGAAGGTCCCCTCCCGCGCCGAGACGCAGGACTCGCCCCTGCGCGCCTTGTCGGCCTGAGCTTCAGACCCTCCGGGGCCGGTCAGCGATTGGCCCCGGGCACCCACAGCACGTCGCCGGCGCCGCGCGCATTGACGTAGCGGCTGGCGACGAAGAGCAGGTCCGAGAGGCGGTTCATGTAGCGCACCGCCGCCGGATTGACGATTTCCCCCTCCTCCCGCGCCAAAGCCACCATGAGGCGCTCCGCCCGCCGGGCAATGGTGCGGGCGAGGTGCAAATAGGCGGCAGCGGGCTCGCCCGCCGGCAGCACGAAGGATTTCAGGGCCGGCAGGTCGGCGTTCAGCGCATCGATGTCCACTTCCAGCCGCGCCACCTGGCTCTCCACGATGCGCAGCGGCTCGTAGGGCAGAGGTGCCGCGCCCGCCCGCTCGGGCGTGCACAGGTCGGCACCCAAGTCGAACAGGTCGTTCTGCACCCGCAGGAGAATGGCCTCCACCTCCGGCGCGCTGGCCAGGTGCAGCCGGGCGAGCCCCAGCGCCGCATTGGCCTCGTCCACGGTGCCATAGGCTTCCACCCGCAAATCGTCCTTGCGCACCCGCTCGCCCGTGCCGAGCCCGGTGGTGCCGTCGTCCCCCGTGCGGGTGTAGATCTTGTTCAGCTTGACCATGTGTCAGCGGCCCATGGCGAAAATGGTGATCATGACGATGACGATCGCCACGAACTGGAACAGCACGCGCATCTGCATCAGCTTCTGCGAGCGCTTGGGCGAGCCACCCGCCGCGAAGTTGAACAGGCCGAGCAGCAGCACGCCCGCCACCACGGCGAGCGCGAGGGGGATGAGGAGATAGATGGTCCAATGCAGCATGGCGATCCCCGGCCGGAAGTGAGCCGGCGTCTGGATGGGAAGTGTTAGAGCATTTTCGGGCGAAGGGGCATCCGCTTCGCGCGGCGGACGCCCTGGCCGGCGACGACGCCTGCGCCGGTCAGCCCAGCGCGAAGGCGATGGAGCCGTTCAGCAGGGAGGCGAAGCACACCCACAACAGATAGGGCACCAGAAGCCAGCCCGCCAGCGCATCGGCCCGGAAAGCGAAACGCATGGTCGCCGCCAGCACCAAGATCAGCACCACGATAATGGCAAAGGCCGCCCACACCGCATGGAGGGCGAAGAAGACCGGCGACCAGGCGAAATTGAGCGCCAGCTGGACCAGGAACAGCGCGATGGCCGGCCGTCGCGCCGGGCTGTCGGGCGCGCGGTCCCACAGCCGCCAGAGGCAGATGCCCATCATGAAATAGAGGATGGTCCACGCCACCGGGAACACCGCGTTGGGCGGCGTGAAGGAGGGCTTGGGCAAGGTGGCGTACCAGGTGGGGATCTGGCTCGATGTCACCGCCCCGCCGATGGCCGCCACGGCGACCATCAGCAGCGCGCACGTGGCCGCGCGCAGGAAGGATGTGCCGGGACCGCCACGCGGGCCTGACGTCGAAGTGCCCGAGGCCGAGCTGGTTGCATTCATGATGTCACGCTCCTCATGGACGACGCTCTGGCGCAAGGCCGGTTCCGCCGCTCATTTTCCGCAAGGCAGGCATCCCCGCGGGTTCCATTCATTTCTCTTGCACCGCAAAAACTTTAACGGCATTGCATCGCCCCCATGAGCAATACCACTTCTTCTACGTCCGGCGCCGGCCATCGGCTCACCTCCGCCGATGCCCGCACGCTGTTCCTCTCCGCCCTCGGCGGGGCGCTGGAATTCTACGACTTCATCATCTTCGTCTTCTTCGTGTCGGTGCTGGGCACGCTGTTCTTTCCGCCCGGCATTCCCGACTGGCTGGTACAGCTCCAGGCCTTCGGGATTTTCGCCGCCGGCTATCTGGCGCGCCCGCTGGGGGGCATCGTGCTCGCCCATTTCGGCGACCGGCTGGGCCGCAAGCGCATGTTCACGCTCTCCATCCTGCTCATGGCGCTCTCGACGCTGGGCATGGCGGTGATGCCCACCTTCGCCACCATCGGCCATCTGGCCCCGGTGCTCCTGCTGCTCATGCGGGTGCTGCAGGGCGCGGCCATTGGCGGCGAGGTGCCCGGCGCCTGGGTGTTCGTGTCCGAGCATGTGCCGCAGCGCAAGGTGGGGCTTGCCTGCGGCGTGCTCACCGCGGGCCTGGTCTCCGGCATCCTGCTCGGCTCGCTGGTGGCCACCGCCATCAATCGCAGCTTCACGCCCGAAGTCATCCATGACTGGGCCTGGCGCGTGCCCTTCCTGCTGGGGGCGGTGTTCGGCCTGTGCGCGGTCTATCTGCGCTCCTGGCTGGAAGAGACCCCGGTCTTCAAGGAGATGAAGGCGCGCAAGGCGCTTGCCTCCGGCCTGCCGGTGCGGCTCGTGGTGCAGCATCACTGGCGCGAAGTGCTGCTCTCGGCGCTCCTGACCTGGCTCCTGACGGGGGGCGTGGTGGTGGTCATCCTCATGACGCCCACCCTCTTCCATTCGCTCTATCACATCGACAGCGCCACCACGCTGACCGCCAACAGCCTCGCCACCGCGCTGTTGTGCGTGAGCTGCGTCGCCGTGGGCGCCCTGTGCGACCGGTTCGGCGCCGGGCGGGTGCTGCTGCTGGGCTCGGTGGCGCTCGGGGCCAGCACCTATTTGCTCTACCGCACGGTGGGCGTGGACCCGTCCGCCCTCTTCCCGCTCTATGGGCTGGCCGGCCTGTGCGTGGGCGTGATCGCGGTCACCCCCTATGTGATGGTGCGCATCTTCCCCCCGGCCATCGCCTTTTCCGGCGTGTCCTTCTCCTACAACGTGGCCTATGCGGTGTTCGGCGGCATCACGCCTCTGGTGGTGACACTGGCGCTGCAGGCGGACCCGTTCGCCCATGCCCACTACATCCTGGCGCTGAGCCTCATGGGGGCGCTCATCGGCCTCTATCTGTGGCGCACCGGACAGGTGGAACGACCCTGAGCCGGGCATAGCCGGCATGACAGGCGTGCCGCCGCGATGATACCTCAGGGGGATCCTCGCACCGCCTCCCCCTGAGCCCGAAAGGCACGCCATGACGGCCCCGGCAACACCGCTCCGCCGCAAGCACTGGCTGACGCTCGGCCTCACCGCGCTGGGCGGCGGGCTCGAACTCTATGACTTCATGGTGTTCGTCTTCTTCGTGCCGGTCCTGTCCCGGGTCTTCTTCCCGCCCGACATTCCCCACTGGCTGGCCCAGCTCCAGACCTTCACCGTCTTCGCCGTGGGCTTCCTGGCCCGGCCGCTGGGCGGGGTGGTGTTCGGGCATTTCGGCGACCGCATCGGCCGCAAGCGCACCTTCACCTTTTCCGTCCTGCTGATGGCGGCAGCCACCCTCGCCATGGCCTGCCTGCCGGGCTATGCGGTGCTCGGCATCTGGGCGCCGCTCCTCCTGGCGTTGCTGCGGCTCATCCAAGGCGGTGCGGTGGGGGGTGAGGTGGCCGGCTCCTATGTGTTCGCCAGCGAGCATGTGCCGGAGGACCGACGGGGCCTGGCCTGCGGAGTGATGGCCATGGGCATGACCTGCGGGACGCTCCTCGGAGTGTTCGTGGCGACCCTCGTCCACAGCCTCGCCAGCGATGCGCAGATCCTCGCCTATGCCTGGCGCCTGCCCTTCCTCATGGGCAGCGGGCTGGGGCTCCTCACCTTGTTCCTGCGCCGCTGGCTGGAGGAAACGCCGGTCTTCCGCGACCTCCAGCGCCGCCGCGCCCTGGCGGTGCAATTGCCGCTGAAGCTGGTGGTGTCATCCTATCAACGGCCGCTGATCGTGTCCGGCCTCTCGCTGTGGGTGCTGGTGGGCCATTTCGCCGTGCTGGTGCTGATGGGCCCAACCTTGCTGCAGAGCCAGTTCCACATCCCGGCGGCGGAGGCGCTGCGCATCGGGTCACTCGGCACCTTCTGCACGGCGCTGGCTTGCATCCCCTCGGGCCTGCTGTTCGACCGGCTGGGACCTGGACGCGCCCTGGCGGTGGGTGCATTGGCGGCGGGGCTTTCCGCCCAATTCTTCTTCGGCGTCGCCGCCGGGCACGGCGGCATGCTGCTGGTGGTGGGCTATTGCCTGGCGGCGGCTGGCACCGGGCTCATGACCGCCATGCCCTTGCTGATGGTGAAGAGCTTCCCGCCGGCCGTCGCCTTTTCGGGGGTGTCGCTCGCTTATAATTTCGGCTTCGGCGTGATGGCGGGCCTGACCCCCATTTTCATCGCGGCCCTGCTGCCTGCCATCCCCTCCATTCCCGGCCTCTATCTGTTCGGCCTGGAAGCCATGGGCATCGCATTGGGGCTGAAGGTGGCCGGCGGGTTCCTGGAGCGGCCCGAGACCCGGTGACCGCCCGGCGCACCTGACCCGCCAGAAGGACAACGCCGCGTCGCTTATGTCGCCCCCTCCCGCATTGATCCCCCCGCCGCGACTGGCTAGGGTCCGGCCGCTTTGTTGCGGAGCGTTTCTGGCATGGTTGGGGGCACGTACAGGACCGATATTGACGGTCTTCGGGCGGTAGCGGTTTGCCTGGTGCTGTTGTTTCACGCCGGGTTTCCGCCCAGCGGTGGATTCATCGGCGTCGATGTCTTCTTCGTGATCTCCGGTTACCTGATTACCGACCTCATCTTGAACGAGGCGCGGGCGGGAACCTTCACCTTTTTCGGTTTCTACGACCGCCGCGTCCGCCGCATCCTTCCGGCGCTGCTGGTGGTGCTCGTGGCGAGCCTGGCGGCGGGCGCCTTGATCCTGATGCCCGGCGACTTCGCGGTGCTCGGGCGCAGCGCTGCCTATACGGCGGTGGGCCTCGCCAACTTCTTCTTCTTCCGCCACACCGGCTATTTCGACGGCGCGGCCGAGCTGATGCCGCTCCTGAACATGTGGTCGCTGGCGGTGGAGGAGCAATTCTACCTCGCCTGGCCGCTTCTGCTGCTGGGCGCGGTGCGCCTCGCACGCAAGTGGCCGCACGCGGTGGCGGCCCTGTTCGTGCTGGTGATCGGGCTCAGCTTCGCGCTCGCGGTGGTGAAGGTGGCGGAAGGGGCCAAGAGCGCCTTCTACCAGCCCTTCGGACGCGCCTGGGAGTTCGCCATTGGCGGCGCCCTGGTGCTGGTGCGCGACCGCCTCGCCGGGCTGCCGCGCGGCGCCGCCGAGGGACTGAAGTTCGCGGGCGTCGCGGCCATCCTGGTGCCCGCGCTGCTGCTGGACCCCACCAGCCCCTTTCCGGGCCCCAATGCGGTCTCGCCCGTGCTGGGAACAGCGCTCCTCCTGCTGCCCACGCGCGCGCCCACTCTGGTCGCCGCCGCCCTGTCCTTGCGGCCCGTGCGGTTCGTGGGGCAGATCTCCTATTCGCTCTATCTCTGGCATTGGCCGGTCCTGGCCTTCACCCGCCATTATGTGAACGGCGCGCACCTGACCGATCTCCAGGCCATTGGCGCGCTGGCGGTGGCCTTCGGGCTTGCGGTCTTGTCCTGGCGGTTCGTGGAGCAGCCGGTGCGGCGCTACCGGGCCATGCCGGCGCGGCGCGTGGTGCTCTCGGGCACGCTGGCCGGCCTTGGTGTCGCGGCGCTGGGCTTTTCCATCTATCTGGCCGAGGGCGTCGCGAACCGCGTGTCGCCGCAGCTGGCCGCCCTCGGCTCCTTCGAGCGCATGTGGAACTGGCCCTGCCCGCAACGGGCGGCCGTTGGGGAAGGCAAGGTGCTCTGTGTCGCTGGCGCGGACTGGCGCACCGCCACCACGCGCGGAATCGTCTGGGGCGACAGCCATGCCGAGCATCTGATGCACCTGCTGGACGAGGCCGGCCGGCGCACCAACACCGCCATCGCCCTGGTGCGCGCCTGCCCCGCCGTCTTCTCGCGAGAGGGCCTGCGGCGGGCGCCCGCCGGCCTGCCGGCCATCTGCGCGGACACCTATGACAGCACGCGGGCGATGCTGAAGGCCGCCCCGGACATCCGCCTGGTGATCCTGGCCTCCGCCTGGAACTTCATGCCCGACGCCATCTACCGCGCCGGCGGCAAGCCGGAGAGCATGGAGACGGGCTATCGGCTGCTGGCGGAGGAATTGCTGCGGGTGTCCACCGACCTCGCCTCACCGGGGCGCAAGATCGTGCTGTTCGGCGACATTCCCCATTGGGACACCGACCCCATGCCGTGCCTTGCCGCGCGCGACGGCGCGCTGCTGCGCGCGCCCTGCGACCGGGAGGTGGGCCGCATCGACCGCTCGGAAATCAGCGCCGTCCAGGACGGGGTGAGCGCGGCCTTCCGCTCCCTCAAAGGGGCGCGGGACGATGTGGTTGTGGCGGTTCCCGCCGATGCGCTCTGCGATGCGTCGGGCTGCGCCTCCCACGTCAATGGCGAGTTCCTGTATTTGGACCGCGACCATTTCCGCCGCACCATCAGCCCCGCCGCGCGAGCGAGGCTGGTGGAGAAGCTGGGCCTTGAGGCGCTGCTGCGCAGCGCCGAGCCGGCGCCCGCCTCGAAGCCCTGAGATACGGGGCGGCGGGTGCCGCCCCGCGCGCACGCTCAGTTGCCGCCGCTCTCCAGCAGGCGGCGGGCGATGACCTGGGCCTGGATCTCGGCCGCGCCCTCGAAGATGTTGAGGATGCGGGCATCGCACAGGAGGCGGGAGACCGGATATTCCAGCGCGAAGCCGTTGCCGCCGTGGATCTGGAGCGCATTGTCCGCCGCCGCCCAGGCGACGCGGGCGCCCAGCAGCTTGGACATGCCGGCCTCGAGGTCCGTGCGGCGGCCCTCATCCTTGGCGCGGGCGGCGAAATAGGTGATCTGCCGGGCAATGGCGATCTCCACCGCCATCATCACGATCTTGTCGGCGACGCGGGGGAAGGCGATGAGCGGCTTGCCGAACTGAATGCGCTCCTCGGCATAGCGCAGACCGCTCTCCATGGCCGCCTGGGCAACGCCCACGGCGCGGGCGGCGGTCTGGATGCGGGCCGCCTCGAAGGTGTTCATGAGCTGCTTGAAGCCCTGGCCCTCCACCCCGCCGAGCAATTGCTCGGCCGGCACCTCGAAGCCGTCGAAGCCGATCTCGAACTCCTTCATGCCGCGATAGCCGAGCACCTCGATCTCGCCGCCGGTCATGCCCTTGGCGGGGAAGGGGTCCTCGTCGGTGCCGCGGGGCTTTTCCGCCAGCAGCATGGACAGGCCCTTATAGCCGGGCTCGGCCGGATTGGTGCGCACCAGCAGCGTCATGAGGTCGGCGCGGACCGGATGGGTGATCCAGGTCTTGTTGCCGTTCACCTTGTAGACATCGCCCTCCTTCACCGCGCGGGTGCGCAGGGAGGCGAGGTCCGAGCCCGTATTGGGTTCGGTGAAGACGGCGGTGGGCAGGATCTCGCCCGAGGCGATCTTCGGGAGGTACTTGTCCTTCTGCGCGTCCGTGCCACCGCCCAGGATCAGCTCGGCCGCGATCTCCGAGCGGGTGCCGAGCGAACCGACGCCGATATAGCCGCGCGAGAGTTCCTCGGTGACAAGGCACATGGCCTCCTTGGGAAGGCCCAGACCGCCATACTCCTCCGGGATGGTGAGCCCGAACACGCCGAGATCGGCGAGGCCCTGGATGATCTCCAGCGGGATATAGGCGTTTTCCAGATGCCACTCATGGGCGTGGGGGGCCACCTCCGCCTCCACGAAGCGGCGGATCTCGGTGCGCATGGCCTCCATGGTCTCGTCGAGGCCGGCATCGCCGATGGTGGTGGCGCCATGGGCCTCGCGGATGCGGGCGGCGAGCGCGGCACGCGCCGCAGAAGTATTGCCATTCTTGGCCAGCGACCGGATGGCGAGGTCCGCATGGAGGCCCGCCAGCGCGCCGTCGGAGACATAGAGATCGTCGAGCCGGACCACCTCGCCCTGGCTCATGGGGATGCCGCCCAGGATCTGGGAAACATATTCGCCGAGGCCGATCTGGACGAGAAGCCGCTCGGTCTCGCCGAACCTGCCCATCTCGGTGAGGCGATCGGCATAGTGGACCAGCTCGCGCACGCCGAACACGTAAGTGGCGAGCCAGGCAAGGCCATGGGTAGCGCGCTGCTCCCCGTCCAGCAGGCGGGCGGAGAGCTTGCCGCCCTCGCTCACCCGCGCGCGGATTTCGGAGGTGACTTCGGCCAGCAGCTTTTCCAGCGTGGTGGTGGCTTCGCGGCCGAGGCCCACGGCATCGAAAGTGCCCTCGTCGACGGCAAGCGCGGCGCTGCTGGTCATTCAACTCCCCCGAATGTTGTGCGTTGCGATATTCCGCCAATCCTTATCGACGGCGGGGCCGGACGCAACGGGGGATTTTTCGGCCTTTAGGCGAACCGCACCGCACACGCCGCGCTGCGGCGATGCGCGCACCTCTCAGGGCGTGGCCGGCCAGCCGAAGGAGAGGACCTCCACCTTCGGGCGCACGGCCTTCATGGCGGCGCCGTCGGAGGAAAAGGTGGCGTCTCCCGACACTTTCAGGCGGGCCTTTTCAGGGGCGTCGGGATCGGGGGCGAAGATGAGCGAGAGGGTGCAGCCGCCGGGAATGCGGGCAAGCCGCCCCGTCTTCCAATCAGTGACGGTGCCGCCATAGTCCCATTCGAAGCCGGAGAGGGCGAAGGGGCCGCCATTCAAGGCGCGGACCTCGGCGAGGGTTTGGCCGGGTTTCAGGGTGCCGCCCGGCACCGCGAAGGTCCAGGTGCTTTCGGGTCCCACCCGCACCATGGCGGGGATGCGGCTTTTCTTCTCGTCCTGCCAGAGGATCTCGATGCGGCGGGCGGGATCGTCGGCGAAGACCAGGGTGCCACGCTCGGTCGACCCTTCGGCGCCAGGGATCTCCCCGTCGCGCACATGGGGGGCGCCGAAGGCGGCAACGAGGCGGCCCTTGTCGGTGTCGCGGGCAAACACGCCCTCGCAGGACAGGCTAGCAGGTGGCTCGGCGCGGGCACCGGCCACCCCCAGGATCAGGGCAAAGGCTGCGAGCGCGGCCTTCACGCCTGGCCGACAGTGCCCATGCGCTGGGCTTCGGCGGCCATGCGCTGCTGGAACAGGGCGGCGAAGTCCACCGGGTCGATCATGAGGGGCGGGAAGCCGCCATTGCGCACGGAGTCCGCGACGATCTGGCGGGCGAAGGGGAAGAGGAGGCGGGGGCACTCGATGAGAACCACCGGCTGGAGGCTCTGCTCGGGCACGTTCTGCACGCGGAAGATGCCGCCATAGGTCAGGTCGAAGGCGAACAGGGTGGAGCCGTTCACCGTGGCGCTGCCTTCCACCTTCAGCTCGACCTCGAAGTCCGGGCCCTGGAGGGGACGGGCATTGACGTTGATCTGCAGGTTCACGTCGGGCTGGCCCTGGGGGGCGCCCAGCGAGTTGGGAGCGTTGGGATTCTCGAAGGAGAGGTCCTTCACATATTGCGCGAGGACATTGAGCGAGGGCGCCTTGGGGTCCGGGGTGCCGTTCTGCGTCGCCATGCTCGTCTCCATCCTGTGCGGGGACCTGCCCCCCTTGCGGTGGCGGGTCGCTAGCATGCCTGCGGCGCGCGGGCAAGGCGCGGCGCAGGCATCCCTCGGCACGGCGGGCGGGCTGTGCTAGAAAGCCCCCATACGGAAAGCCCCAAGCGTGATGGCCGGCCGCGATGTGGTCCGGCCGCCTGATGGAAGCGATGCGATGACGGACAAGTCTGAATTCGAAGCGGCCACCCTGGTGCCCGAGGGCCGCCCGCCTCTGAGCGAGGCGGCCAAGCGCGCCCTTGCCGAGGCGGCGGAGCGCCGCGCCGCCATTGATGCGGTGGCCAAGTCCATGCCCAAGGAAATCAATGGCCGCGGCGGCGCTGAGCCGGTGCGCTATGGCGATTGGGAAGTGGGCGGCATCGCCAGCGATTTCTAAAAACAAGGGGAGGCGCCCGGCCTCCCCGTGCCCGGTCAGCGGGTGAGATAGAGCCCCACCAGGCCCGCCACGCCCACCGCGATGCGCCACCAGCCGAACGGCGCATAGCCATGGCGGCTGACGAAATCCAGAAGGCTGCGCACCACCACCAGCGCCGCACAGAAGGCGGCCGCGAAGCCGATGGCGATCAGCACGCCGTCATCCAGCGTCAGCACGCCGCGATTCTTGTAGAGGTCATAGACGAAGGCGCCCAGCATGGTGGGCAAGGCGAGGAAGAAGGAGAATTCCGCCGCCGCCTTCTTGTCGACCCCCATCAGCATGGCACCCACGATGGTGGAGCCCGACCGCGACATGCCGGGAATGAGCGCCAGGCATTGGCAGAAGCCGATCTTGAGCGCCAGCATGGGCGGAAAGCCCATGGCATTGTTGTATTTCGGCTTGGGCGCCACCTTGTCGATCACCAGGAGCACGACGCCGCCGAAGATCAGCGTGCCGCAGATCAGCATGGGCGATTCGAACAGCACCGTCTTGATGAAGCCGTGCAGCGCCGCCCCGATCACCGCCGCCGGCAGGAAGGCCAGCAGCACGCCGATGACGAAGCGCCGCGCGCCGGCGCTGGTGGGTAGCATCAGCGCGATGCGCAGGAAGCGCTGGAAATAGACCACCAGGATTGCGAGCACCGCGCCCAGCTGGATCAGCACCTCGAAGGTCTTGCCGTTGCTCTCGAAGCCGAGGAAGTGGCCGACCAGCAGCATATGGGCGGTGGAGGAGACCGGGATGAATTCCGTCAGGCCTTCGATGAGACCGAGGAACAGCGCCTCGATCATGGTGCCGAGCGTCATGTGACAGCGTCCAGAAAGGTGAGATCCGACCGACCGGCCAGGGGGCCCGGGCATCCTGCGGCGTCGGCGCTGCGGGCGCAATCGGGGGGCGCTTCGCCCTCCCCAGGGTCATGTGGATCAATGGTTCACCATGTGGCGGGCTGGCCACAGGACGCCGCCCTTTGTGTCTTGCGGCAGTGCGAGAACATCTCTAGACCGGGGGCAGCGATCGGGACCGATCATCGTCCGCAAGGCGAAAAGCGTGCGATCGCCGCTTCGAGGGGAGCACGGCCACCTTCCTTTGGGGCTTGCATTTCCGGCACTCCGCTCCAGGGCCCGCCCCCGGCAACAGGCTTCAGGTCCGCACCTTCCCTCATGGAACTTTACCACCACCCCTTCTGCCCCCATTCCCGCTTCGTGCGGCTGGTGCTCGCCGAATACGGCATCGAGCCGGTCCTGGTGGAGGAGCGGACATGGGAACGGCGCGCGGACTTCCTGGTGCTCAATCCCGCTGGTGAGACCCCCGTCCTGGTTGAACAGCAGGCCCCATCCGTGCCCGGCGCCTCCATCATCGCTGAATATATGGACGAGACGCGGGGCCTCGCGCTCGCCGATCGGCGCCTCCTGCCCGAGGACCCGCTTTCGCGCGTGGAGGTGCGGCGGCTGGTGGCCTGGTTCAACGAAAAGATGTTCCTGGAATCCACCGAGCATCTGGTGCGCGAGCGCATCTACAAGCGCTACATGAAGGCCGACCAGGGCGGCGGGCCGCCCGATGCCACGGCGCTGCGCGCGGCGCGCTCCAATATCCGCTATCATCTGAAATATATCGGGTGGCTGGCGCGGGCGCGGAACTGGCTCGGCGGATCCCGCCTCAGCCATGCCGACCTTG
The DNA here is from genome assembly GCF_028863665.1 of Aquabacter sediminis. Taxonomy (GTDB): domain Bacteria; phylum Pseudomonadota; class Alphaproteobacteria; order Rhizobiales; family Xanthobacteraceae; genus L1I39. The sequence continues at coordinate 128,492 of NZ_JARBFX010000007.1, read as the reverse complement.
CCGCCGCCGCCCATCTTTCGGTGGCCGACTATCTGGGCGATGTGCCGTGGGAAGAGGACGAGGACGCGAAGGCCTGGTATGCGCGGATGAAGTCGCGGCCGACCTTCCGCGGCCTGCTGGCGGATTCCATGCCGGGCATGCCGCCGTCCAAGACCTATACGGACCTGGACTTCTGAGCACTCCGGCCGCCGCCGACGCGCCCCCCTCTGCCCTTTTCACCCTCAAGGACCACCTGCGCGACTTGGCGCAGGACGAGGGATTCGACGCGTTCGGCGTCGCCGATCCCGATGCCATCGGCCCCGCCGGGGCGCGCCTGCGCCAATGGGTGGCGGAAGGCCGGCAGGGCGACATGGGCTGGATGGCTGACACGCTGGATCGCCGGGTCCATGCCCGCGCCATGTGGCCGGACGTGAAGCGCGTGGTGATGCTGGGCCTGAATTACGGCCCCGACGAAGACCCCCGGGCGGTGCTTGCCGCCCGCAGCCGCGGCGCCATCTCGGTCTATGCCCAGGCGGAGGATTATCACGACCTCATCAAGGCCAAGCTGAAGCGCCTCGCCCGCGCGCTGCTGGCCGCCGCGACCCGGGAGGGGATGAAGGGCGACGTGAAGGTGTTCGTGGATACCGCCCCGCTCATGGAAAAGCCGCTGGCCATGGCGGCGGGGCTGGGCTGGCAGGGCAAGCACACCAATCTCGTCTCCCGCGAACGCGGCTCCTGGCTGTTCCTGGGCGCCATCGCCACCACGCTGGACCTGCCCGCCGACGCTCCCGCCCGCGACCATTGCGGCGCCTGCCGGGCCTGCCTCGACGCCTGCCCCACGGCGGCTTTCCCGGCGCCCTACCAGATTGATGCCCGGCGCTGCGTCTCCTACCTGACCATCGAGCACAAAGGGCCGATCCCGCGCGATTTGCGCCCGCTCATGGGCAACCGCATCTATGGCTGCGACGATTGCCTCGCCGCCTGCCCCTGGAACAAGTTCGCCCAAATGGGCCGGGAGGCGAAGCTCGCCGCCCGCGACGAGAACCGGGCGCCAGACCTTGCGGGCCTCGCCGCGCTGGATGAAGAGGGCTTCCGCGCCCGCTTCGCCCGCAGCCCCATCAAGCGCACGGGGCGCACGCGCATGCTGCGCAACATCCTCATCGCCATGGGCAATTCCGGCGATCCGGCGCTGTCGGAAAGCGCGGCGCGCCATCTCTCCCATGCCGAGCCGGTGGTGCGCGGGGCGGCGGTCTGGGCCTTGTCGCGTCTTCTGGAGGCGCGCCATTTTGCAGATCTTGCTGCGCAGCATGTGCGCAGCGAAGCCGACGAGGAGGTGCGCCTGGAATGGCAGCTTGGCGGAGCGTGCGACCACGCGCCGGCCTTGGCACCGTCGGCGCGCAACCCCATTTGACCGGCGGTGCCGTCCCCGTCGCCTTCGACGCGCGGGGCGGGAACGCTCTATCACGGCCACCCGCGTGAGCGGGCGACCGGCCCCGCGCCGGGGATGCTGAAGGACGCCCAAGCCAGGAAATGGTAGGCGAAGGAAATGGCAGCCGAAGGGAGAAGCATGACCACGATCCTCGCCATCGGTATGGGCTATTGCGCCCGCCGCCTCGCGCAGACGGGCGGCAGCGGCATCACGCGCATCATCGGAACCAGCCGCACGGCGGAGGGCGCGGCGCGCCTCGCCGGCCTGTCGCGGCCCGACCTGAAGGTGGACGGTCTGGTCTTTGACGGCGCCCATCTGACCCAGGCGTTCCTCGACGCCATCGAAGCCGCCAACGTGCTTCTGCTCTCCGCCCCGCCCGGCGAGGACGGCGACCCGGTGATGGCCGTCGCGCTCCAGGCGCTGGAAGATGCGCCCCGTCTGAGGCAGGTCATCTATCTCACCACGCTCGGCGTCTATGGCGACCACAAGGGCGGCTGGGTGGACGAGTTCACACCCCCCGCCTCCGGCGTCGCCCGCCTGAAGCGTCGGCTGGATGCGGAAGCACAGTGGCGGGCCTTTGGGGAATTGAGGGGCATTCCCGTGGCCGTGCTGCGCCTCGCCGGCATCTATGGTCCCGGCCGCAATGCCCTGGCGGCGCTCGCGGCCGGCGAGGCGCGGCCCATCCACAAGGAGGGGCAGGTGTTCAACCGCATCCATGTGGATGACATCGTGACCACCATCCGCGCTGCCCTGGACCGGCGATTCGATGGCATCGTGAACGTCACCGACGACCTGCCCGCCTCCCCCGCCGAGCCGATCCTGGAGGCCGCCCGCCTGCTTGGCCTGCCGGCGCCGCGCGTGGTGCCGTTCGAGGAGGCGGCCGCCACCATGAGCCCGATGGCGCTGAGCTTCTGGGCCAGCAGCAAGCGGGTGCGCAACGACCGGCTGCGCAACGAATTGGGCGTCGCGCTCGCCTATCCCACCTTCCGGGAGGGCCTCGCCGGGCTGTTGCGGGAGGGCGAAGGACGCTGAATTGCCGGCTATCTGAGATATTTAGCCGGCATTCTTAATCCAGCGGCACCGCAAGCCAGGCCTTGAGCAGCGCCACTTCCCGCTCGGCCTGGGCGACCACACGGCGCGCCGCCGAAAGCCGCGCATCCGCCTCCGGGTCCCGCTCCGCCGACCGCGCCAGGGCAGCCGCGCCGTTCAGACCGAACTGGCCGAGCAGCCCGGCCAGCGCATGGGCCGGCGCAATAAGCGCGTCCGCATCCTCGCGCGCCACCAATTCCCCCCAATCGGCGAAGCGCTGCGCCGTCCCGTCCACGAAACGGCCGGCAAGGCGCTGGAAATTCTCCTCGCCCACGGCCCGACGCAGCGCCGCGACCCCGGAAAAATCCACGTCCGTGTCCGCCGACGCCGGCAACACCGGCGCCGGGATCGCGCCCACCGGCTCCCTTATCTCGGGCGGAGACGCGGGCGCGGGCGCGGCCATATCTGCTGGGCGACCGACATCGTCCCCCTCGCCCCCCTCCTCCGGCAGGACGGCGTCGGCCTCCGCCTCGATGAGGATGAGCAGCCAATCGTCCTCGGGGCTTGGCCCCAGCCGCGCCGCGATGCGCCCCGCCGCCCGGTTGGCGGCGCGCTCCAGCGGGGCGGCGGCCTGGGCGGCGAGGATCTCGATCAGCCAATCGGGACACGGCCCGCCGCTGGCCAGTTCGGCCGGGTCGAGCCCGTCGGTGGCCAGCACCAGCCGTTCGCCGGGAGCGAGGCGGAGCGTGACCGATTCATAGGTGGCCGCATCGGTGAAGCCGAGCAGAGGCCCGTCAGCGGCAAGGCTGCGCGCGCCGGACGCGCCCACCACCATGGGATGGGGATGGCCGGCGGAGGCGATCTCGATGGTGCCGTCGTGATGAAGGTCCGCCACCAGCGCCGTGGCGAGCGCCGCGTCGAAGGCCGGCTCGGAAAAGATCACGCCAGACCAGCGCGCCAGCAGTTCGGCCGGCGGCAGAAGGGCGGCGGCGTTCAGCCCCCGCAGCATGGCCGCCTGCGCCACCGCGCCGGCCTTGGCATTGATGCCGTGGCCCATCACGTCCACCAGCACCACCCGGTCGCGCCCCTCCAGCGGCAGGTGCACCACCAGATCGCCCCCGCCAATGTCGGCGGTGTCCGTGCGCAGGGTGGCGCGGAAGGGGCCGAGCCGCTCCGGCAGTGCGGGCCGCACCAGTTCCTCCAGCGCCGAGCCGAAATAGCGGAACAGCCGCGCCCGCTGGCGCATGGCCCGCACCAGGGCCAGCTTCACCGTCTCCAGCAGCGCCTCCGGTTGCACCGGCTTGGTGAGGAAGGTGTCCACCCCCAATTCCAGCGCCCGCACCCGCACGCTGGGATCGCCCGTGATCATGACAATGGGGATGGGCGGGCGGGCGGTGTCGTCCTCCAGCGCCTCCACCAAGGCGGTGCCGGGCTCCCCGGCCAGATGGAAGTCGGTGAGGATGAGATCAACGCGAGTCTCGCGCGCCAGGGCCAGGGCTTCCTTCAATGTCGCGGCCGCCAGCACGCGATAATGGGGCTCCAGCAGGTTGAGATAGGTGTCGAGGAGGATCTCCTCGTCCTCCACCACCAGCACCAGCGGCCGCCGGCGGGCAAGCTGGCGCCTTGCCACGAGCCGGTTGGGCGTTCCGGGCACATAGTCGGCGCGGTCCAGCGCGCTGCGGGCGAGCGCCAGGCCCCGGCCCGATGTGCCGTCCGCCCCGGTGCCGGCCAGCGTTGCCCCGGCCCAGCGCTTGGGAAAGGCCTCGAAGGGGCCCCCATCCTCTTCCAGGGTCAAGGTGAGGACGATGCCGTCCAGCTCGGCGGAGAGCGCGATCTCGCTGGGGCGCGGCCAGGCGTGGCGCACCGCATTGGCGGCCAGTTCCGCGATGGCCAGCACCACCTCGTCGGTAATGTCGGCCCCCACCCGCAATTGCAGCAATTGCCGCCGCAGCGCCTTGCGCAGCCAGGACACTTCTTCCAGCGTCGCCGGACGCCGCGCCTCGAACAGTCTCACCGCATCCCGCCCCGCTGAAAGGAACCAGCCCGGCCCCTTGCGCAAGGTGGGCGGGCGGCCGGCGCCCCGTCAAGCCAGCGCGTCCAGCTCCTCGTCGGAGAGCGCGCCGGGCACGATGGTCACGGGGATGGGGAAGCGGGCGGAGGCGGGACCGGCCAGCAAGGTCACCAGCGGTCCCGGCCCTTCGCTGCCGGTGCCGGAGGCGAGCACCAGGACGGCAATGTCGCGGTCATCGGCAATCAAGGAGAGGATGGCCTCGGCGCGGCTGCCTTCCCGGATGGCGGGCTCGGGCTCGATGCCGGAGACGCGCTTGGCCCGGGCGGCGAAATGGTCGAGCCGCTCCTGCATGGCCTCGGTCGCCTCGGCGCGCATGAGATCGCCCACCCCGAACCATTGCTGGGCCACGCCCTCCAGCTCCAGGATGCCGAGCATGACCACGCCCGCGCCGGTGCGCGCGGCGCGGCGGCTGGCATAATAGAGCGCGCGGTCGCATTCCGGCGTCTCGTCGATGATGACGAGGAATTTGCGCCGATGGCCGGCCTCATGGATCTGGCGCTTCGGATTCACAGGTCCTCCTCCGGCGTCAGGGCAATGGCGGGATGCTGCCACGGAAGACAAAGAAAAGGCGACCGGAAATTTCCGGCCGCCTCTCCTTCACCCGCTATCCCGAAAGAGGGATCAGAGGACCTGCGCCACCTCGTCGAAGGCGAGGCGCGGCAGGCGGTCCATCACCTTGGTGGGGTCGCCATGGCCGAGCGCCGCGATGAAATTGGTCTTCACCTTGCCGCCGGGGAAGAATTCCGCATCCACCTTGGCCGCGTCGAAGCCCGACATGGGACCCACATCCAGGCCCACCGCGCGGGCGGCGAGGATGAGATAGGCGCCCTGGAGGGAGGAATTGCGGAAGGCGTGGGGCTCAACCATGCCCGGATTGTTCAGGAACAGGTCCTTGAAGCCGGGATTGTGCGGGAACACCTGCGGGATCTTCTCGTAGAATTCCAGGTCGTAGCCGATCAGCACGATCACCGGGGCGGCCAGCGCCTTCACATTGCCGGGCGACAAGGCCGGGGCGAGGCGCTGCTTGGCCTCTTCCGAACGCAGGAACACGAAGCGCGCCGGCTGGGTGTTGGCCGAGGTCGGGGCATGGACCAGGAGATGATAGAGCTCGCGCAGCTCCTCCTCGCTCACCGGCTTGTCGGTCCAGCCATTCTGGGACCGGGCCTTGAGAAAGAGGGTGTCGAGGGCCGCCTGGTCGATCGTGTAGGGCATGCGCTTCCTCCGAAGCAGGGATGGGCTTATGGCGCCAGAGGTAGGCAGGCGCAGGGCATTCGGGAAGCCTCGTCTTTGCAATAGTCCGTTGCAGGAATGCAAAAAATCGCGCTTCCCATGGGGAATGCATCAATGGTCCTGATTTCTGGATCACGGGTTTTGATGAGAAGGCGCGCCCGTCTGCCTGTATGGTCCGTCCACCCGCCGACCAGGGGTGCGCGCCGCCCCGCCCGGAACCCGCCATGACTGCCTCCCCCTCCCCTGCCTTGCCGCTCGAATCCGCCTCCGACCCCTTCCTCGACCGCGTGCGCGACCATGTGCGCGCCTTGCCGGAGAGCGGCATCGTCGAGGTGATGAATTACGGCCGCAACCGCCCCGGCATGATCCCGCTCTGGGCCGGCGAGGGCGACGTGCCCACCCCCGCTTTCATCTGCGAGGCCGCCGCCAAGGCGCTCCATGGGGGCGAGACCTTCTACACCTGGCAGCGCGGCATTCCCGAGCTGCGCGATGCGCTGGCCCGCTATCATGCGGAGCTCTATGGCGTGCCGGCGGATCCCACCCGCTATTTCGTCACCGGCTCGGGCATGCAGGCCATCCATGTGGCGGTGGCCCTGGCGCTGGGCGCGGGCGACGAGATGATCCTGCCCACCCCCGCCTGGCCCAATGCGGCGGCGGCCGCCCAGAAGGCAGGCGCCACTGCGGTGGAGGTGCCGCTGGCCTATGGGCCGGAGGGCTTCACCCTGGACATCGACCGCATCGCCGCCGCCGTGACGCCGCGCACCCGCGCCCTCTTCATCAACACGCCCGCTAACCCCACCGGCTTCGTCGCCACCCATGACGACCTGAAAGCCCTGCTGGCGCTGGCCCGCGCCAAGGGGCTGTGGATCATCGCCGACGAGATCTATGGGCGCTTCTATTATGAGGGGGGCGAGCGGGCCCCCTCCTTCCATGACGTGATGGCGCCCGACGACCACATCCTCTTCGTGCAGACCTTCTCAAAGAACTGGGCCATGACCGGCTGGCGCATCGGCTGGATCGAGGCGCCCCCCGCTTTGGGTCAGGTGATCGAAAATCTCGTGCAATATTCCACCTCGGGGGTCGCCGCCTTCATGCAGCGCGGGGCGATCGCGGCGCTGGAGGAAGGCGAGCCCTTCGTGAAGGAGCAGATCGCCCGCGCCCGCCTCGGCCGCGACCTGGTCGCCGACACGCTGCTGGCCACCGGCAAGGTGGACCTGGTGAAGCCGCCCGGCGCCTTCTACCTCTTCTTCGGCATCGCCGGCGAAAGCGACGTGCGCAAGCTCGGCCTGAAGCTGGTGGACGAGGCCAATGTGGGCCTTGCGCCCGGCACCGCCTTCGGCGCCGGCGGCGAGGGCTTCCTGCGCCTGTGCTTCGCCCGCGGCGCCCATCAGTTGGACGAGGCCGCCCAGCGCCTCGCCCGCTGGATCAAGGGGCGCGCCTGATCTTTCATGCGGTTCGTCTTTCCGGCCAACGCCCTCCATCGCCTGCGCCGTGACGCGCGGGCCGCCGCCCTTCCGGCCACCCTCACTCTGGTGGCCGGCACGCTCGGCGGGCTCGCCTGCCACGCGCTCGGCATTCCCGCGCCCTGGATCTCCGGCGCCCTCATCGCGGTCACGGTCCTCGCGCTCTGCGGGGCGCCGACGCGCGTGCCGGACCCCATCCGCTTCTGCGCCTTCCTGGTGCTCGGCTGCTCCATGGGGACGGCCATCTCCCCGGACATGCTGGCCCGCGCCGCCACCTGGCCCGTCTCCATGGCGCTCCTGGCGCTGAGCGTGGTGGCCGTCGTGCTGGGGGTGACCGCCTTCCTGTGCTGGATCGCCCGCTGGCCCTTCGAGACCGCCTTCTATGCCTCCATTCCCGGGGCGCTCTCGGCGGTGATGGCCATGGCCGCCACCTCCGGCGCCGACATGCGCAAGGTGGCGCTCGGCCAGTCGCTGCGCCTGTTCGTACTGGTGGCCGCCCTGCCCCATCTCATCGGGGCATCCGGGGTGGGGCATGGCACCATCGCGGTCCCCGCCCATGAGACCGACTGGCCGCAGGTGGCGCTGATGCTGGCGGTCAGCCTTGCCACCGGCATGGCGGCGGCGCGGGCGCGGGTGCCCGGCGGCCTGCTGGTGGGCGCGCTGGCGGGAAGCGCCGTGCTGCACGGCACCGGGCTCGTGGACGCGCAACTGCCCGACGCCCTGCTGGTGCCCAGCTTCATCATCCTGGGGGCCGGCGTCGGCATGCGGTTCGAGGGCACGCGGCTTGCCGACCTTCGGGCAAGTGCCCTGGCGGCGCTGGCGGCGGTGCTCGTCGCACTGGCCATTTCCGGCGCGTTCGCCCTGCTGGCCGCCTGGCTGACCGGAGACGAGATCGGCAAGCTGGTCATGGCGTTTGCGCCGGGGGCGCTGGAGACCATGAGCGTCCTGGGCTTTGCCCTGGGCTTCGATCCCGCCTTCATGAGCGCCCACCACATTTTCCGCTTCGCGAGCCTGTCCATCGCCATGCCCCTGGCGGCGCATCTCCTGTTCAGCGCGGGGCGCGGGCGCAAGGGCGGGCGCTAGGGACAGAACACCCGCCCGGGGCTTCCGGCCCGCAAAGGCGACGCCTAAGCTTTCCCCGTTCCGCCCGGAGGCGGACGGGGAGGGGCGCATGGACCGGCTGAACGATGTCATTCTGCTTCTGGGGCGGCTTCTGATCACCGCCTTGTTCCTGCCGGTGGGGGTCCACAAGCTCACCAATCCCGATGCGCTGCTGACCCAAAGCCTGGTGAAGAGCGGCCTGCCCTATCCGGAAGTGCTCACCGTGCTCGGCATTGCGGTGGAGATTGCCGGCCCGCTGGCCATCCTGCTCGGCGTCTTTCCGCGCCTCTCCGCCCTCGGGCTGATCGCCTTCACCTTGGTGGCGACCTTCGTCTCGCACAAATTCTGGACCTTTCCCGCTGCCCAGTGGGACCTGCAATTCATCCAGTTCCTGAAGAATCTCGGCATCGTGGGCGGGTTGATGTTCTATCTGGTCACCGGGCCGGGGCGCTTCTCGCTCTCCCTCGGCCGGCACTGGTAGGCGCTCACGGGCTTGTGTGCGGACATGGGGGCGAGGAGGGGGCGGACCCCGCCGTCCTCACGTCATCGTGCGCCCCTCCCGCATTGAGATTTTGCGGTGCAGCATGAAGAAGACCTCGATTCAGCCTGCTGACGAGGATTTCATGCGCTTCCTGGACGATCTCGCCCTTCTGACCGGCCGTATCCTGATGGCCGCCCTGCTTCTGCCCTCGGGCGTGAAGAAGCTGATGGACATTGGCGGCACCACCCAGATGCTGGCCGCCAAGGGACTGCCCATGCCCGAAATCCTGGCCATTGCGGCCGGCGTTGCCGAGACCGCGGCGCCCATCCTCCTCGTGCTGGGCCTGGTGCCGCGTGTGACAGCGGTGCTCGCCGGCGGCTTCGTGCTGGTGGCGACGCTCACCTCGCACCGTTTCTGGGAAATCGCCGACCCGGCCATGGCCATGGGCCAGCAGATCCAGTTCCTGAAGAACATGGCCATCGTCGGCGGCACCATGTTCTATTTCGTCTCCGGCGCCGGCCGTTTCGCGCTGGGCGGAAAGCGCTGATCCTTGCAGAAAGAAGGCGAGCCCGGGCGCGTCCCGGGCCGCCCGATGGGGGGTCTCAGCCCGCCGCGCCGAAGCGGTGGAGGCCGGCGCCATGGGCGCGCAGCCAGGCTTCCGCCGTGCGCCGGTCGGGATAGACGCGCTCCACATGCCGCCAGAAATGGGGGCCGTGATTCATCTCCAGCCGATGGGCCACCTCATGGGCGGCCAGATAGTCCAGCACGAAGGGTGGGGCGAGGATCAGCCGCCACGAAAAGGAAAGCTTGCCGTCCGCCGAGCACGAGCCCCAGCGGCTGGAGGTGTCGCGGAGTGTGATCGGGCCCACCGTCACCTTCAGGGACACCGCATGACGGGCCACCGCCGCCTTCAATTCGGCGCGGGCAAGCCGCTTCAGGTGATCGAGGACCCGGCGCGCCACATGGGGCTCCTCGCCAGCCACGCACAGAAGCCGCATCCCGTCCGCCCCCTCCTCCTCCCAGCAGGTGCCACGGGCACCCGGCCGATGGACAATGAGATGGGGCACGCCGCGCAGCGGGATGGTCTCGCCTGGCACGAATGGCACCGTTTCCGGCAGGCGCACCAGGCGGGCGCGGACCCAGTCCACGTGGCGGGCGACGAAATCACTGGCGGTGGCGAAGGAGACATGGGGCGGCGCGGTGAGCGCCACGTCGCGGGTGGCCGTGCGCACGCGCAGCGTCAGGCGACGGGCGGAGGGATGACGGCGCACCGCCACCTTCACCACCTCATCGTCCAGCCGCAGCTCGATCCACTCTCCGCCGGGAGGCGGGGGCGGATGCCTGTCGCGCCGCCGAAACAGCATTCCCCACCTTGCACGCCCCCATGACGGGGACGTCTCGCTTTCCATTTCAGGAAATGTGGGGGAATTCGCTCAGATGCGCTAGTCCTCGATGCCAATTGGCTGGGGATCGGCCAAAAGGTTCCAGCCCTTACCGGCTTAAGCGGGAAGAACAGCGAAAGATTGTGAAAGACGCCCGCGAGACTTCGCGGGCCGCTTTCATTCCGCGCCGGGCGCGGCCCGATCGCCGAACCGGGGCGTGACCACGTTGTCGCGGTTGCGCGGCCAGTTGTTCGACAGGATGAAATCGGAAATGCGCGGCGCGATTTCCGAGCGGAAGCGCGAGCCGTTGAAGACGCCATAATGGCCGACGCCCGGCTGCACCCAATGGGCGCGCTTCTCGTCCGGGATCAGCGGGCACAAGGTGTGGGCGGCATAGGTCTGGCCGACGCCGGAAATGTCGTCCTTCTCGCCTTCCACGGTCATGAGCGCCACGTTGCGGATGGTCTCCGGCCGCACGCGGGCGCCGTGATGGAACATCTCGCCCTTGGGAAGGGCATGGCGGATGAACACCTGCTCCACCGTCTCCAGATAGAACTCGGCGGACAGGTCCATCACCGCCAGATACTCGTCATAGAATTCGCGGTGCTTCTCGGCGGAATCGCCGTCGCCCTGGATGAGATGGCGGAACAGGTCGTAATGAGCCTGGAGATGGCGATCCAGGTTCATGCTCATGAAGCCGTTCAGCTGCAGGAAGCCCGGATAGACCTGCCGCATGGCGCCCGCATGGGGCCAGGGCACGGTGGTGATGACATTGCGGCGGAAGAAATCGATGCCCTTGCTCTCGGCGAGCCGGTTCACGGCGGTGGGCGCCTGCCGGGTGTCGATGGGGCCGCCCATGAGCACCATGGACTTGGGGGCCAGCGGGTCACCCTCTTCTTCCATGCGCGCGATGGCCATGAGAACGGGCACCGCCGGCTGGCAGACCGCCAGCACATGACAGTCGCCGCCCATGCGGTGGAAGATGGAGATGAGGTAGTCCACATAGTCCGACAGGCTGAAATGGCCTTCCGAGAGGGGTACCAGCTTGGCGTCGATCCAGTCGGTCACATAGACGTCGTGGGTGGGCAGGAAGGCTTCCACCGTGCCGCGCAGGAGCGTGGCGTGATGGCCGGACATGGGCGCCACCACCACCAGGCGCGGCTGCGGGCGGCGCGGCGGCTGGGAAAAGGCGCGCTCGAAATGCAGCAGGCGACAAAACGGCCGGGACCATACGGTATTGACGTGAACGGGTATCCGCTCCCCGCCCACCACGGTATGGGTGAGGCGCCAGTCGGGCTTGGCATAGCGCCGCGTCGTGCGCTCGAACAGCTCGATGGCAGCCGCCATGGACTTGCCCATGGTGGTGTGGGCGGCCGGATTGAGGGGGTTCTCGAAAATGAGACGGCTCGCATCCGCCAGGGCGCGCGATGGATTGAGCGCGGCGTGCGTCATCTCGTACATCCAGTACAGGGGTGACGAGAGCGCTGCGCTGCCACTTCCGGGCAGACGGGCCGGGCCGCTGAACTCACCGATGGCCATGGTCGTTCCTCGATTGTGTTGTTCCGTCGAAGGTGTCGTCAAAGTGTCAAACCGTCAATCTCCGCCAAAGATCCCTCAGACGTGACACGTCATGATGCACAAGATTGCTTTCCTGAAACTAACCAACCACTGAGTGAAACGGCCCGCACGCGCCATGCCATCGGCTTTTGCAAGCTTCCCCAACGGAAGATCTCTCGGTCTTCGGCTCGACACGCTGATCCGCCTGCGCTGGCTGGCGGTGGCCGGGCAGACGCTCTCCATCCTGGTGGTCTATCTGCTGCTGGGCTTTCCCTTGCCGCTCGCCCCGTGCCTTGCGGTGGTGGGCCTCTCGGTGGTGCTCAACATCCTGCTGCGGGTGCGCTTTCCGGTGGCGCGACGGCTCTCGGACGTGGCCGCGGGACCCCTCCTCGCCTATGACGTGCTGCAACTCACCGCCCTCTTGTACCTCACGGGGGGATTGAACAATCCGTTCGCGCTTCTGTTCCTGGCGCCGGTGATGATCTCGGCCACCGCCCTGTCCTGGACCACCACCGTGCTTCTGGGCGTCTTCGCGGTGTTCTGCGCCGGCATCGTGGGGCTCTGGCACCAGCCGCTCCCCTGGATGGGGCCGAGCGAGCCGGAACTGCCGAACCTGTTCCTGGCCGGCACCTGGGTGGCGCTGTCGGTGGCCATCGGCTTCATCGGCCTGCATTCCTGGCGGGTGGCGGAGGAGGCGCGGGAGCTGGCCGATGCGCTCGCCGCCACCGAACTGGTGCTCGCCCGCGAGCAGCACCTCTCCCAGCTCGACGGCCTCGCCGCCGCCGCCGCCCATGAGCTGGGCACGCCGCTCGCCACCATCGCCCTGGTGGTGAAGGAGATGGAGCGCTCCTGCACGCCCGACGATCCCCATGCGGAAGACATCGTGCTCCTGCGCGACCAGGTGCGCCGGTGCCGGGACATCCTCCAGAAGCTGACCTCGCTGGGCTCTGGCGATGCCCCCTTCGACCGCATGCCCCTCTCGCTCCTTCTGGAGGAGGTGGTCGGTCCCCATCGGGATTTCGGCATCACCATCACCGTTCACCTGCCGGAGGACCGCACCGACGAGCCGGTGATGGACCGCAATCCCGGCCTCATCTACGGCCTCGGCAATCTGGTGGAGAATGCGGTGGACTTCGCCGACAGCCGCGTGGAGCTGGAAGCGCGCTGGACCACCACCCGCATGGAGATCACAGTCTCCGACGACGGGCCGGGCTTTTCGCCGGAGGTCTCCGATCGCATCGGCCAGCCCTATGTGACGAGCCGGGCCCGCGACCGCGAGGCGGCGGACGAGGAAAGTGGGCTCGGCCTTGGATTTTTCATCGCCAAGACCCTGCTGGAGCGCACCGGCGCAAGCCTGTGGGTGGAAAACCGCCCTGCCCCCGCCCATGGCGCGCAGGTGCGCATCTCCTGGATGCGCAATGCCGTGGCCCTGGAGAGCTGAGGCGCGCGGGCCGATCCGCGCTCCCCTCGACATTTGAATGGCTTAGATGACGCTTCCCGGCTTTTTCGGCGGGAAAACGGCGGTTTGTGCGCGCCATCACGCGACAAATCGACGCCAATGGGTCATGGTCGCTGCGGAGGAACGTTTAAGGCTTCGCGTAGGTGCCGTGCCCGCAACGGCACGGCGGCGGTCCCGCACTCCAGGGACAGCCGGTGTACGTCCGACCATGAACCTTTGATCCGGCGCATGGTTTGAAGTGACGGGACGCTGCAAAGAAAGCCGAGTCCGAAGGAATTTGACCATGACTGAACCCGTCCAGATGGCCCCAGAGGGAGACCCGTCCGTTCTCATCGTCGATGACGACCGCTCCTTCCTCCAGCGCCTCGCCCGCGCCATGGAAACGCGCGGCTTCACCGTCAGCACCGCCGAGAGCGTGGCCGATGGCCTCGCCAAGGTGGAGACTGCTGCCCCGGCCTATGCGGTGGTGGACATGCGGCTCGGCGACGGCAGCGGGCTCGACGTCATCTCCGCCTTGCAGAAGGCGAAGCCCGAAGCCCGCGCCATCGTGCTCACCGGCTATGGCAACATCGCCACCGCGGTGACGGCGGTGAAGCTGGGCGCGGTGGACTATCTGGCCAAGCCGGCCGATGCGGACGACGTGGTCGCCGCCCTCATGGCGAACGCGGATCACAAGCCCTCGCCGCCGGAAAACCCCATGTCGGCGGACCGGGTGCGATGGGAGCACATCCAGCGGGTCTATGAATTGTGCGGCCGCAACGTCTCCGAGACGGCCCGCCGCCTTTCCATGCACCGCCGCACGCTCCAGCGCATCCTGGCCAAGCGCGCCCCGCGCTGAGGCTGTTTCATGGCCACTTCATCCGTCATGGCCGGGCTTGTCCCGGCATGAGGGTGCAGGCCCGCTCCTCACCCTGCGTCCATCCCGACGCTCCCGGTTCGCCCCCTCCCCAACCCTCCCCCGCTTCGCGGGAGAGGGCGTTCGTTGCGCCGGGAGCGGCAGCGTCCGTCAGGTTCAAACAACCCGTTCCGCTCGCGGGTCCCACTCCCTCTCCCGCGAAGCGGGGGAGGGTTGGGGAGGGGGTCAGCGGGAAAGCGTGGGCGAGCGCCCAACGGGCCCCGCGCCTGGCTTAGCCGTCGCCCTTTGTCCACTGCACCGCTCACAGATCCGCATAAGGCCGCAGATCCGGATCATGCAGCGCGGCAAGGCGAGCGGCGGCGGCGCGGGCGAGGCGGATGAGCAGGGTCTTGCGGGTGGCCGCCGGCAGCGCATGAAGCGGCGGCGGGCGCAGCACATGGGCGCCAAAGGCGTCGCCCACCAGGATGCCCACCTCCTCGGGCAGGATCTCGACCGGGAAATCCACGGTCACCGCGAACAGGAGCCGGTCGCAATAGGCCCGGTAGTCCGGCCATTTGGCATCGGCGCGGAAATCGGCCACCGACGACTTGATCTCCACGATGGTGATCTCGCCCTTGCCATCAAGGGCCGCGATGTCCGCCCGCCGGCCCGACGCCAGGCAGAATTCAGGAATGCCCATGAGCCCCAGCGCCGCGAAATGGCGCAGCACGCCGCGCTGGAGCGCCAAGGCGGTGGGGGATTGGCGTCCGTCGGGCTTTGGGACAGGCAGGTTCGGAGGGGCCGTCATGGTCACTCGCGGGCCTTGGCGAGGGCGGCCAGATGCCGCTGGGTCGCCGCTTCGCGTGCCCGGGCGATGGCAGCGTTGAACTCGCCGCCGAAGATGAAGATGGTGGCGCTGAGATAGAGGAAGACCAGGGCCACCATCACCGAGGCGAGGCCCGCATAGGTGGTGACATAATTGCCCGCGAACTCGGCCAGGTACATGCCGAACACGGTGGCCGCCACCAGCCACAGGATCAAAGTGAGCAGGATGCCCGGCGCCACCTGCAACAGGCTGCGCCGTCCCGCCGGCAGCCACAGATGGGCCACCAGCAGGCCGATGATCAGGATCACACTGGTGCTGGCGATGCGGATGAGGGTGACGACGTTGCCGAACGGCTTGAGGGCCGGCACATGCTGCACCGTCTTTTCCCAGAGCAGGGGGCCGAGCACGACGAAGAAGGACAGAGCGAGCATGCCGGCCGCCCCGATCACCACGAAGGCGATGGATTCCAGCCGCAGCTGGTACCAGGTCCGCCGCTCGGCCACCTGATAGGCCCGGTTGAGGCCGATGCGCAGGCTCTCAATGCCGTTGGAGGAGAAATAGAGCGCCAGCGCCACGCCGAAGGTCAGCAGGTCCGTGCGCACATGGTTGACCACGTTGTAAATCTCGCGGGCGATGGGCTCGGCCACCTGCTGGGGCCAGGTGTCCAGGATGAGCTGGATGGTCTCGTTGGCCAGCGGCCGCAGATCCAGGAAGGCGGCCAGCGACGTGACGAAGATCAGGAACGGGAACAGCGACATGAGCGCGGAAAGGGCGATGTGGCTGGCGATGGCCCAGCCGTCATCGGCCACGAAGCTCCAGAAGGCATCCATGACGACGCGATAGCATCTGACGATGATCTTCACCTTCGACCCGAGCCCCGCCTTTGTCATCCCGGCCCGCCGGGAACCCATCCATCCCGGTGAAGGCCCAGGCGCGGCGAAGGTTCCCGCAGGGCGGGCCGGCTTTCCTATAGCCGGTCTTCGTGCGAACGGAAAAATTCACTCCGGTCGGACGGGGCAATCCAGTGTAGACCCATTCTGAGACAGGATCTCCAATGGCCCCGCGCGAGACCCCGCCCCATGCGCCTGCCCGCCCTTCCCCGCTTCACCCTGGCCGATGCCCGCCTCGCGCTGCGGGCCACGGTGGCGGCGTTCCTCGCCTATCTGCTGGCCGAGTGGCTCGATTTGCCCAAGGGCTATTGGGCGGTGCTGAGCGCCATCTTGGTGGTGCAGTCCTCGCTGGGGGCGAGCCTGGCCATCGCCATCGACCGATGCCTGGGCACCCTGGCCGGCGGCGTTATCGGGGTGGGCTTCGCCATCCTGGCCGGCCCGTCCTTTTCCCTCACGTTGGGCTTCCTGGTGCTGGGCACCTTCCTGGCGGCTATGCTCGCCGCCCGCAGCGCCAGCTACAAGCTGGCGCCCGTGACCGTCTGCGTGGTCATGCTGGCGGATCCCTCCCATGTGAATCCCTGGATTTCCGGGCTGGAGCGGATCCTGGAAATTTCGCTGGGTGGCGCCGTGGGGCTGGCCTGCGCGCTGCTGGTGCTGCCCTCGAAGGCGCGGGAATATCTCTATCCCCATGTGGCGGATGTGCTGGACGGGTGCGCGGAACTGATCGATCTCGGCGCGCGCGGGCTGGTGGAGGGCACGCTTGACCCCTCCGCGCTCGATGCCACCAACACCCGCGTGCGCATCGCCCTGCGCGCCGCCGACACACGAGCGGGGGAGGCCAAGCGCGAGAGGATCGGATTCTTCTTCAGCCAGAGCCGGGACATGACCCCCCTGGTGCGCGGGGGCCGGCGGCTCTGGCACACGGTCATCATGCTGCTGCGCGGGTCGGCCCACCCCATGGACAAGGAGCTGGGCCGCGATGCCGGCCCGGCGCTCACCGCCGCCGCCGCCGCACTGGCCACCGTCGCGCGGGCGCTGGCCGCCAGCATGCGGGGCGAGACGGGCACCGACATCGATGCCACGCTGGAAACCGCCAGCGGCGCGGTCACCGCGCTCGATGCCCAGATGGACCGTCTCGCCCAGTCCGGCGCCTTTTCAGGAGATGGGGCAAGCCTCGTCCAACTCTCGGCGGCGGTGGCTGCCTGCGAGCATCTTTTGGAGAACCTCACCGAACTGGCGGCGCGCCTGAAGGACATCCGCGCGCCGGTGGAGGAGTAGCTTCAGGCTGCCGGCGGCGCCTCGGCGGTGGGCTCGGCATAGGTGGCCCAGATGGCCTTTTCGCCCATCTCGGCGACGAAGGCGGCATGGGCGGCCAGTTCGTCGGCGGTCAAAAGCGGGGGCAGGGGGACCGGTCGCTGGCGGGCGATGATTTTCTCGGCGGACATGAGGCGGGGCGCGGCATTCTCCTCGTCCACCAGGCCCACCAGCATGGCCTGCCGGCCGCCCAGCAATTCGCTGTACACCTCCGCCAGCAATTCCGCGTCGAGCAGCGCCCCGTGCTTCACCCGCTTGGAGCTGTCAATGCCATAGCGGCTCATCAGCACGTCGAGGGAATTGGGGCCGCCGGGATGCTTGCGGCGGGCGAGCGCCAGCGTGTCGATCACCCGGTCGCGGGCGATGACCGGCCGCCCGGCCCGCTCCAGCTCCGCATTCAGGAAGCCAATATCGAACGCCGCATTGTGGATGACCAGCGTGTCATCGGCGATGAAGGCAAGGAACTCGTCCGCCTTCTCGGCGAACTTGGGCTTGTCGGCCAGGAACTCGCTGGACAGGCCATGGACGTTGAACGCCTCCACCGGCATGTCCCGCTCGGGGTTCAGATAGACGTGGAAGACATTGCCCGTGAGGATGCGGTTGACCATCTCCACGCAGCCGATCTCCACCACCCGGTCGCCATTGTTGGCTTCCAGGCCCGTGGTTTCGGTGTCGAGCACGATCTCGCGCATGGGGCCTCCTGAGGGCGGCTTTGAGGATCACGCCGTCCATATCACATGGACGCCCGTCATGCCCGGGCTCGTCCCGGGCATCCACGGCCAACCGACTGACGGAAGCCTGGGTCGCCGCGCGCGCCACGCGTGGATGGCCG
This sequence comes from Aquabacter sediminis, assembly GCF_028863665.1. GTDB lineage: Bacteria > Pseudomonadota > Alphaproteobacteria > Rhizobiales > Xanthobacteraceae > L1I39. The sequence continues at coordinate 110,614 of NZ_JARBFX010000007.1, read as the reverse complement.
GGACAAGCCCGGCCATGACAGACGAAGCGGCACGTCTTCTGGCCGCCCGTTGCTTGGCAGAAATCCCGGTCTCTCCCTAAGCCCGCCGCCCCGGCCCGCTCAAGGCGCGCACCACGCCGGCCACCTGATGCCGGGCGGCGTCGAAGCCGCGTCCGGTATCGATCAGGAAATGGGCACGGCGGCGCTTCTCGGCGTCGGGCACCTGCTTGGCGAGGATGAGGGCGAAGCGCTCCTCGCTCATGCCGGGGCGCGCCAGCACGCGGGACTTCTGCACCTCTGCCGGAGCGCTCACCACCGCCACCGCATCCACCCGGCCCGCCGAACCCGTTTCCAGGAGAAGGGGGATGTCCAGCACCACCAGCCGCGCCCCGGCGGCCCGCGCCTTGGCGAGAAACGCCTCTTCCCGCGCCCGCACCAAAGGATGAACGATGGCCTCCAGCCGCTTCATGGCATCGGCATCACCCAGCACACGCGCGGAGAGGGCCGGGCGGTCCACCCGTCCGTCCTTCACCACGCCGGGAAAGGCGGCCTCCACGGGGGCCACCGCTTCCTTGGCATAAAGGTCGTGCACGGTGGCATCCGCGTCATGAACGGGCACGCCCAGCGCGCGGAACATGCCGGCGGTGGCGGACTTGCCCATGCCGATGGAGCCGGTGAGCCCGAGCACCCACATGATCAGGCCTCCAACTGGCCCTTGGCGCGCAGGTCTTCCACCAGGCGGGCGCGCAAGGCCTCGTCCACCTCCGGCCGCACGCCGAACCAGCGCTCGAAGCCGGGCACACCCTGGTGGAGGAGCATGCCGAGCCCATCCACCACCCTGAGCCCCCGTGCCCGCGCGGCCTTCAGGAGCGGTGTTTCCAAGGGCACATAGACCGCATCGGTCACCACCGCATCGTCCGGCAGGACAGAGAGGTCGAGATCCAACGGCGGATGGCCCTTCATGCCCAGCGAGGTGGTGTTCACCAGGACCCCGGCCTCCGCCATGGGCCGCGTCACGTCGGCGAGGGGGAGGGCGGTGACCTTGGGGCCAAACAAGCCGGCCAGCGTTTCGGCCTTTTCCAGCGTCCGGTTGGCGAGGTGAATGCGCTCCACCCCCGCCTTCAGGAGCCCGAACAGAATGGCGCGCGAAGCCCCGCCCGCCCCCAGCACCACCACCGGCCGGTCCGCCTGCCGCCAGCCGGGGGCATTGGCGTCGAGATTGGCGATGAAGCCATAGACATCCGTATTGCCCCCCATGAGGCGGCCGTCTTCCACCCAAAGGGTGTTCACCGCGCCCAGCGCGCGGGCGGTCTCGTCCGCATGGGCCACCGCGCGGAAGGCCACTTCCTTGTCCGGGGCGGTAACGTTGCCGCCCGTGTAACCGCGCGCAATGAAGCCGGCGAAGAAATCCGCCGCGCCATCCAGCGGCACCTCCTCGCGGCCATAGCTGCCGGCCAGCCCGTGCTTTTCCATCCAATAGCCATGGAGCAAGGGCGAGCGGGAATAGGCCACGGGCTGGCCGATGATGCACAGCTTGGGAGAGGTCACGGCAGAAGGCCCTCGGAACGCAGGAAGCCGAGCAGGGGCAGAAGCGGCAGCCCCAATATGGTGAAGTGATCGCCCTCAATGGCCTCGAACAGATGCACGCCGAGGCCCTCCAGCTGATAGCAGCCCACGGAGGACAAGATGGCCGGCCCGGCCGCTTCCAGATAGGCGTCGAGCGCCTCATCCGACAAAGGCCGCATGGTGAGGCAGGCGGTCTCCACCGTTTCGAACAGCACCTCTTCATCCTTCACCAGCGCGATGGCCGAATGGAGGGCGTGGGTGCGGCCGGCGAGGCGGGAGAGCTGGAGGCGGGCCGCCGCCATGTCCGGCGCCTTGTGAAAGGCCACCGGGCCGAGCGCCAGGGTCTGGTCGGCGCCCAGCACCAGCCGGCCGGGCGCCAGCGCGCTGCCGGCCAATGCCTTGGTGCGCGCCAGGAGGCGGGCCACATCGTCAGGGGCTGCCTCGGCGGCGGGGGCGGCGCATTCCACCGCCCGCTCATCCACCGCGACCGCGATGGGCTCGACGGGAATGCCGGCCGCTTCCAGCACCGCCCGGCGGGCGGCACTCTTGGAGGCCAGCGCCAAGGGCGCGGCGCCCATCCACAGATTCATGTCTCCACGATGCTCCGGCGGCGGCGTTCGCTGACGAGGCCGATAATGGCGGCGGCGGTTTCCTCGATGGAGCGGCGGCTCACATCGATCAGCGGCCAGCCATTGCGTCCGCACAGGCGGCGGGAGAAGGCGATCTCCTCCGCCACCGCCTCGCGGTCCACATAAGACGGGCTGGCGGAGGTGGCGTTGAGGCCCAGCAGCCTGTTCTGGCGGATTTCCACGATCCGCTCGGGACTGGCCACCAGCCCCACCACCAGCGGCTTCTTCAGCTTTTCCAGGTTGGGGGGGATCGGCACCTTGGGCACCAGCGGGATATTGGCGGTCTTGATGCCGCGATTGGCGAGATAAATGGAAGTGGGGGTCTTGGAGGTGCGCGACACGCCCAGCAGCACCACGTCCGCCTGCTCCAAATCGTCGGTCATGTGCCCGTCATCATGCATGACGGTGAAGTTCAAGGCGTCGATGCGCTTGAAATAGGTGGCGTCCAGCGCGTGCTGGCCGCCCACGCGCGGCTGCGGCTCGCCGCCCAGATAGGCCTGGAACAGCTGCACCACGGGCGCGAGCACCGACAGATAGGGCACGCCCAGATTCTGGCATTCCTGCTTGAGACGGTCCCGCAGCTCCTTGTCCACCATGGTGTAGAGGACAATGCCCGGATGGCTGTCGATCTCCGCCATCACCCGTTCAAGCTGCTTCATGGAGCGCACGAGGGGATAGACGTGCTCGATCGGCAGCACGTTCGCATATTGGGCACAGGCGGCCCGCCCCACATTGATGAGCGTTTCGCCCGTGGAGTCGGAAACCAGGTGCAGGTGGAAATAGTTCGGATTGGGAGCCTTGGATGCATTCACCACGGCGGTGGCCCTCCCGGCCCTGTGGACAGCCGGTGCAGGAAGGCACGCCGTTCAGGCCCACGCAAGCGTCCTATCAGGATAGCGGGCATCGTCATCCACATTTCAGCTTCATGGGACAGTTTGAGACCCCCTCCTGTTGAGGAGTGGGGATTTCCGCGCCGCACCCGGGCCGTTAGTGTTTTGTTAACCGGCTTTGGAGGCCGTTCGCGGGCGGTGCGAAACGGGGTGCGCGGACGTGTCTTCCTGTGGAGCGGTTGTCGATCGGCGCGCGAATAGTTAATCAACCGTTAATACCCAACAGACTCTCTCTTTTAAAAAAGAATCTTGTTTTCTTAAGTGGGGTTGGATGACCGAGAGCCACAAGCCTGCGTCCCAGAAGCTGGCGTCCCCCTCTTCGCCTTTCCTGGCGGTGCTGGATGGCGAACCCCGCAACCCGCCGCCGCTCTGGATGATGCGCCAGGCGGGACGCTACCTGCCTGAATATCGCGAGGTGCGCGCCAAGGCGGGCGACTTCCTCACCCTCTGCTACAATCCGGCTCTGGCCGCCGAGGTGACGCTGCAGCCCATCCGCCGCTTCGCCTTCGATGCGGCCATCATCTTTTCCGACATCCTGGTGGTGCCCCATGCGCTGGGCGTGCCGCTGCGCTTTGCGGTGGGCGAAGGCCCGCGCCTGGAGCCGGTCACGGATGCGGCGGGCATTTCCGGGCTTGCCGGCCGGCTCGATGAAAATCGCGTGGGACCGGTCTACGCGGCCATCTCGCAGGTTCGGGCGAGCCTGCCACGGGAGACGGCCCTGATCGGCTTCTGCGGGGCTCCCTGGACGGTGGCGACCTATATGGTGGCCGGGCAAGGCACCGACGACCAGGGGCCGGCGCGCCTGCTGGCCTTGCGCCAGCCGGACCTGTTCCAGACCTTGATCGACCGGCTGGTGGAGGCCTCCATCACCCATCTGTCCGCCCAGATCACGGCCGGCGCGGATGCGGTGCAGGTGTTCGACACCTGGTCTGGCGTGCTGGATCCCGCCTCTTTCCAGCGCTGGTGCGTGGAGCCGTTGCGCAAGATCGTCGCCGGCGTGCGGGCCGATCATCCCGGCGCCCGCATCATCGCCTTCCCCAAGGGTGCGTCCCTGGAGGGCCTGGAGGCCATGGCGGCTTTGGGCGTGAATGCGGTGGGGCTGGACTGGACGGCCGATCGCAAGGCGGTGCGCGCGCGTCTTGTGGATAAGGTCGCTGTCCAGGGCAATCTTGATCCCCTGCGCATGATTGCCGGCGGGGCCGCGCTGGAGGATGAAATCTTGAATATTCGCAAGGATTTCGCGGGCGCGCGGCACATTTTCAACCTGGGCCACGGCATCCGCCCGGAGACCCCGGTCGCCCATGTGGAAAAGCTTGTGGAAAAGGTCCGTCAAAGCCTGTGAACAAGGGAGGCCTCTCCCCCCGACTTCGGCAGGGGAGGGGACACGCGCCATGCTCTATCTGTCCATCAAGGCCTTCCACATCATGGCGGTCATCTCCTGGATGGCGGCCATGTTCTACCTGCCGCGCCTGATGGTCTATCATTGCGACGCGCCGGTGGGCTCGCAGCAGTCCGAGACGTTCAAGGTCATGGAACGGCGGCTGCTGAAAGCCATCTGCAACCCCGCCATGATCGCCACCTGGCTCGCCGGGCTCTATCTCCTGTGGGACGGCGGCTGGATCACGGATGGCTGGATGCACGCCAAGCTGACCTTGGTGCTCATCCTCTCCGGCTTTCACGGCATGCTGGCCCGCTGGGTGCGGGAATTCGCCAATGACGAGCGCAAGCACACGCCGCGCTTCTACCGAATCGCCAACGAGGTACCGACCCTCCTGATGATCGGTATCGTTCTCCTGGTGGTGCTGAAGCCGTTTTGAGGCCATGCGGGGCGGGGCGTGGAAGGGGTCCCGTCTGGGCCGAGGCCCGGCGAACGCCTGGGGCGCATGGGCTAATGTATTGAGAATACAGCGAAAAGCTGGATTTTCGGCTTACCCGTCCTGGCTGCGTCAATCTGTGACCACTCGGATGAGATGTGCGCCTTTCGGAGGACTTGCGCAGGAGCCCGGCAATCCGGTATTGTGAGATCGCTTTCCCCAACGCAGGCGAAACGTGCAATCCGTCCTTCGGTCACGTCATGAGACCTGGACCGACAGAGTTGGACCGTACGCAAGGCAAGGCCACGCCATAAGGCCTTCCTGAAGACCTGCGATCCCCCGTCCCTTCCCTCACGCCACGGCGCTCCGCGCGGTGCCATCGGCGCAATTCAAGATTTCGAGGCTTTCCCTTATGCGGGAAGTGAAACTCCAGGATCTCAAGTCCAAAACCCCTGTCGAGCTGCTGGCCTTCGCCGAGGAAAACCAGGTGGAGAACGCCAGCACCCTGCGCAAGCAGGAGCTCATGTTCGCCATCCTCAAGCAATTGGCCGCCAGCGAAACCGAAATCATCGGCGAAGGCGTGGTCGAGGTGCTCCAGGACGGCTTCGGCTTCCTGCGCTCGCCGGATGCCAATTATCTCCCCGGTCCCGACGACATCTATGTCTCGCCCTCGCAGATCCGCCGCTTCGGCCTGCGCACCGGCGACACGGTGAACGGCCAGATCCGGTCTCCCAAGGAAGGTGAGCGCTATTTCGCCCTTCTGAAGGTGAACACCATCAATTTCGAGGACCCGGAAAAGACCCGGCACAAGATCAATTTCGACAATCTGACGCCGCTCTATCCAGACGAACGCCTGAAGCTGGAATTCGAGGATTCCAACAAGAAGGATTTCTCGGCGCGGATCATCGACATCGTCTCGCCCATCGGCAAGGGTCAGCGCGGCCTCATCGTCGCCCCGCCGCGCACCGGCAAGACGGTTCTGCTCCAGAATATCGCCAAGTCTATCACCGCCAACCATCCCGAGTGCTTCCTGATCGTGCTGCTCATTGACGAGCGCCCCGAGGAAGTCACCGACATGCAGCGCTCGGTGAAGGGCGAGGTGGTCTCCTCCACCTTCGACGAGCCCGCCTCCCGCCACGTGCAGGTGGCCGAGATGGTCATCGAGAAGGCCAAGCGCCTGGTGGAGCATGGCCGCGACGTGGTCATCCTCCTGGATTCCATCACCCGCCTGGGCCGCGCCTACAACACGGTTGTGCCCTCTTCCGGCAAGGTGCTGACCGGCGGCGTGGACGCCAATGCCCTCCAGCGGCCCAAGCGCTTCTTCGGCGCGGCGCGCAATATCGAGGAAGGCGGCTCGCTCACCATCATCGCCACCGCGCTCATCGAGACCGGCTCGCGCATGGACGAGGTGATCTTCGAAGAGTTCAAGGGCACCGGCAATTCCGAGGTGATCCTGGACCGCAAGGTCTCCGACAAGCGCGTCTTCCCGGCCATCGACATCACCCGCTCCGGCACCCGCAAGGAAGAGCTGCTGGTTCCGGCCGACGTGCTCAAGAAGATGTATGTGCTGCGGCGTATCCTCAATCCCATGGGCACCGTGGACGCCATCGAGTTCCTGCTCGACAAGCTGCGGCAGACGAAGACCAACCAGGACTTCTTCGATTCCATGAACACCTGAGGGCCTCCCGAAAGGGAAGGCGCGCCTTGTCCAGTTGAAAGCCCAGGTCGGGGTATAGTCCTACGGGTCTTGCCCCGACTTTTTTGTACCGGCCTGCCGGCCATTGGTGCGGAAAGGCAATTTCAATCTTCTGGTGGGCCCTTGTGTGAAGACATGGTCATTTGACCGCATGTAGCGGCTCCTGTAAGCCCTGATGAGGGTTGCAGTGCAATGCAGCTGAGGCATTCGGCGGGCGGGGGGCCGGCTTGGATGCAGCGGGCGGGTGACCTTATTGATCGAGAGAGATGTGCGATCGATGGATGTGTCGCCGCTGCGAGCCGTGAGTGACGGGCCCGGAACGACGATCCGGCGCATCATCGTCGATTGCTCGCACATTTCCCCTGATCCCACGCCCACCGGCATTCCCCGCGTGGTCGAGAAATACGTGACCCATGGACGGGCCGTGGCGGCCGCCGCCGGCGTCGAGATCCTCGCCGTGGAAGTCGCGCCCGATGGGATCTTCCATGTGCGCAAGGAAGACCCCGCGCAGGCCGTTCCGGTTCGCCAGGACATTCCCAAGCGCGGCAAGATTCTCCTGGAAGTGCTGCGCTATGTGTCGCGGGTGCTCAAGGAGGCGGCTGGCCTGCTGGCGGCCCTGGTGCCCACCAAGGCCGTGAAGCGCGCCGTCCAGCGTTTTTCCACCTGGTGCGCCGAGCTGGTGCCGAACACTCGCAAGAGTTTTGAACGCCAGCGCGAACTGGGCGAGGCCGTGGTGCCCGGCCGGGGCGACGTGCTGTTCGCTCCCGGCTACTGGCACGAGATGGACATGGAGGTCTACGCGGCCGCCCGCGATGCCGGCGCCGAAGTGGTGTTCCTGGTCCACGACATCCTGCCGGTGACGTTGCCCACCTTCTACGAATATCCCTGGCGCTGGGACTTCGCGAAGCGGCTCGCCCGCTCCTTCGACATCGTCAGCCATTATTACTGCATTTCCGCCTATACCCTGGCCGAGGTGAGCACCTTCGCCGCCTGGCACCGCAAGGCCGTCACCGGCTCCATCGCCTATAATGGTTTCGACCCAGCGCCCGTGCGCGTGGGCTCCAGGCTCGCCCGGCTGGAGGAGCACGCGGCCACCCTGCTGGCGCAACAGCCATGGCTGATGGTGGGCACGCTGGAGCCGAAGAAGGGCCATCGGGATGCGGTGGGCACCTTCGAGATGCTGTGGGACGCCGGCTATGAGCGGCCTCTCGTGGTCATCGGCCGGCGCGGCTGGATGAGCGAGGAGCCGGTGGACGTGATCCGCGCCTCGCCCTGGTATGGCCGCAAGCTGTTCTGGCTGGACGACATCGATGATGCCGGACTGGCCGCCTTCTATGATCGCAGCCACGCCTTGCTGTTCGGCTCTCTGGCGGAGGGCTTCGGCCTGCCGGTGCTGGAGGCCGCCTCCCACCACATGGCCGTGCTGGCCCGCGACACGGCGGTGGCGCGGGAGATTCTCGGCGAGGACGGGTTTTATTTCACCGACCGGATCGATCTGGCCGCCGGCATCGAGGCGCTCGAAGTGCCCGGCCGTCGGGAAGCGGAGCGGGCGCGCATGGCCGCGCTGAAATGGTACCGCTGGGCCACGGTGGTGGAGCGGGTGACCCTCGACATCCTGCGCGGGCAGGGTCACCGGGCGGAAGGTGCAACTCTGCTCGCCGGCGCGCCCCGTGAGACGGTGGGCAATGGCACGGGGTCGGTACAGCAGGCCCCGGGGGCTGCCGTGGCACCGGTCGCCGCGGGTCACATCTGAAAGTCGTATTACAACCGCGACTCTCCGAAAAGTTGATGAAATAGGAAGGTCACCAGCGGCAAAGTCGGTGGTCTTCCGATCCATTCTTCATCCGAACACAAACGCCCGCCAGCGGCCATTTCTGGCCATCTGGCGGGCTATGGCGTTTCAGCGTCCGCTCGGACGGGCCGTTTTGACCTGTGCTGCCGCCATGGCGGCGGGGAGGGCGTCCGGGTCGGTGACCGGGAGGGAGCAGCGCCCCTCCGCGCACACGAAGGCGGCTCCGGTGGCGGGTGCGGCCTCCGCCTGGGCGCGGGCGAGGCTGTTGGGCGGCGCATCCGCCCCCGCGGCGAGGCGCATCACCACCCGGTCGAGGAAGGGCTGGCCAAGCGCGGCGCGGGCGAAGTCGTCGCGCGCCGCGCCCACCGCCACCACCTCCATCAGCCGCAAGCGCGTATCCAGCGCATTGAGCAGGGCGCCATGGGCGAGCGGATTGGCCGCTGCCGCACCCGACAGCGCGATGAGGATGCGGTCCGCCCGCTCGCGCAATTGGTCCGATCCGGTCAGCGCAGCCAGCCGCACCAGGGCATCAGCCGCGACCCCATTGTGGTTGGGGAGCGCTTCGTCATGGCTGGAGGAGGGGCGCAGAATGAGCCCGTCCGCGTCATCGGCGGTGAGGAAATAGGTGCCGGTGGCGGGGTCCAGATGGTGCGCTTCCAGCGCCTCCAGAAGCGCGGCGGCGGTGGCCAGCGGCTCCGGGCGACCGGTGGCCTCATGCAGCGCGATCCCCGCTCGCGCCATGGCGGCAAGGTCGGTGGCAAGGCCGGGACCGACGAGCTTGCCCGCCCGCCAGGAATGGCCGAGCCGCAGCCCGCCATTGGCCTGGCCCATGAGGCGGCACACTGCCTCAAAGGCACGCTCGGCCATGGCGACCCAATCAGCCTCACCCAGCAGCGCGCCGGCGCGGGCGAGCGCCGCGATCATGAGGCCGTTCCAGTCCGCCAGAACCTTGTCATCGAGCCCCGGCCGCACGCGGTGCGCGCGGGCCGCGAGGAGCTTTTCCCGCAGGGGGGCAAGGCGCGCCTCGTCCTCCGCCTCCACATCGCCGACGCGGGTGCGGTTGAGAATCGTGGTGCCTTCCCAATTCCCTTCGGGCGTCACGTCATAGAAGCCGGCGAAATATTCCGCGTCCGCATCGCCCAGGACCTGCCGGATCTCGTCCGCCGTCCAGACATAGAACTTGCCTTCATGGCCCTCGCTGTCCGCATCCAGCGAGGCGGAAAAGGCACCCTCCGCCGTAGTCATTTCCCGCCGCAGCCAGCCCACCGTCTCAGTGGCGCGGGCACGGAAGAGGGGGTCCCCGGTCTCCTGATAGGCCAGCGCCAGCAGCTCCAGGAGCTGGGCATTGTCGTAGAGCATCTTTTCGAAATGGGGGACGAGCCAGGCCTCATCCACCGCATAGCGGGCAAAGCCGCCGCCCAGATGATCATAGATGCCACCCTCGCACATGCGGTTGAGGGTGAAGGCGGCCACCGCCTTCAAGCGTTCCGTGCCGGTCCGATCCCCCGCGCGCCACAGCAATTCCATCAGCCCGCACTGGGGGAATTTGGGCGCGCCGCGCAGGCCGCCATGGGCCCGGTCGAACAGATCCGCGATCTGGCCCGCCGCCTTGTCCAGGTCCTTCAGGCCGATGGTCACTGCCTCCTTGGGGCGGGCGGAGGCCTCCAGGCGACCGAGAATGGCGTCGCGATTGTGCTGCACCTTGTCTGGGCTCTCGGCATAGACCTGCGCCACCTGGGTGAGCACATCGGTGAAGCCGGGGCGGCCATATTTGGCGGTCTTGGGGAAATAGGTGCCACCCCAGAAGGGGGCGCCTTCGCCATCCAGGAACATGGTCAGCGGCCAGCCGCCCTGCTCGCCCAGTTGGTGGAGCGCGGACATATAGATCTGGTCCACGTCCGGGCGCTCTTCCCGATCCACCTTGATGTTCACGAACAGGCGGTTCATCACCGCCGCGACGCCCTCATCCTCGAAGCTCTCATGGGCCATCACATGGCACCAGTGGCAGGCGGCATAGCCGACCGATAGCAGGACGGGCTTGCCGGTGCGGCGGGCCTCGGCGAAAGCCTCCGGACCCCAGGCCCACCAGTGGACGGGATTGTCCTTGTGTTGGAGAAGATAGGGGCTGGTTTCGGCGGCCAGGCGGTTTTCGCTCATGGTCGGCTCCGGGGTTGGCCGGCGCTGCGGCCGGAAGGAGAACATATGTCACGGTCATCGGACACCATCTTCGCCCTGTCCAGCGGTCGTTTGCCGAGCGGGGTCGCGGTGGTGCGTGTCAGCGGGCCGGCCGCCTTGTCCGCGCCGCAGGCGCTGCTGGGCATCGTGCCCCCGCCGCGCATGGCCCGCTATGGGGTGCTGCGCGATCCCGCCGACGGAAGCGTGCTGGACCGGGGGCTGGTGCTGGTCTTTCCCGGCCCCGCCAGCGCCACCGGAGAGGACACGGCGGAATTCCATCTTCATGGCGGACGGGCGGTGGTGGCCCGCTTCCTGGAAACCCTTGGGCGGCTCGATGGGTTCCGCCCCGCCGAGGCCGGCGAGTTCACCCGCCGCGCCCATGCCAATGGCAAGATGGATCTGGCCGAGGCCGAGGGCCTTGCCGATCTCATCGCCGCCGAGACGGACGCCCAGCGCCGGCAGGCGCTCGCCCAGGCGGGCGGGCTGCTCTCCCGCGCGGTGGAGGGCTGGCGGGCGCGGCTCATCCGGGCGCTGGCGCTTGTGGAGGCGAGCGTCGACTTCACCGACGAAGGCGACGTGCCGGAGGACCTGGCCGGCCCCGCCGTGCGCGAGGCGGCCGCGCTGCGCGCCGAACTGGCCTTGGCGCTCGCCGATGCGGGGCGGGGTGAGCGGGTGCGGGACGGGCTGGTGGTGGCCATTGCCGGTCCGCCCAATGCGGGCAAGTCGACCCTTCTGAACCGCCTCGCCGGGCGTGAGGCCGCGATCGTCTCACCCGTGCCGGGCACCACGCGTGATGCCATCGAGGTGCATCTGGATCTCGCCGGGCAGGCGGTGACGCTGGTGGACACGGCCGGCATCCGCGAGACGCAGGATGTGGTGGAGGCCGAAGGCGTCCGCCGCGCCCGGGCCCGTGCGGGGAGCGCGGATCTGGTGCTGTGGCTCTCCTCCGATGACGAAGAGCCGCCGGCGGACCTTTCCGATGCGCTCCGGGTGCGCACCAAGGCGGACCTTCTGCCCGAGCGGACCGAGGGGCAGGCGCTGGCCATCTCCGCCACCACGGGGCAGGGGATCGAGGATCTCGTGACTGACATCGCGGAGCGGGCATCTGCACTGGCCGGTGGCGAGCCGGCGCTTCTGGTGCGGGCGCGGCAAGTGGCGGGGGTGCGCGGTGCGGTGGCGCATCTGGACCGAGCGCTGCTGTGGGGCGGGCAGGGTGCCTCCGAGGAAATCCTGGCCGAGGAATTGCGGCTCGCGGCGCGTGCGCTGGATGGCGTGGTGGGGCGGGTGGATGTGGAGGATGTGCTGGACGCGCTGTTCCGCACCTTCTGCATTGGGAAGTGACAGCGCAGGGTGCGTGTTTCACGTGAAACATCCGGCACCCTCTCGCTCCCGCCGCCGGGAATGTTTCACGTGAAACATCCGCGTGCGGGCGGATGACACATCCGTTTCCCAACGTTGATTTCTGTTTCTGAAGTGTTTCGGTCTAAGCTCTTCCCCGGTGTGGGAAGAGTGACATGATCAAGGATTACGGAGAGACCCGTTTCATTACGGGTCTGCGGGCCTTCGCGGCCCTGGCCGTGGTGCTGCTCCATGCGGGCGGTGCCGGGCTGAAGGAGTTGGGGCCCGCGGGGGCGGCGTGGGTGGAGATGGCGGGGCGCGGGGGCGTCTATGTCTTCTTCGTCATTTCCGGCTTCAGCGTCAGCGCCTCCTATCTGACGGCGCGCTCCTATGGCGATTATCTCGGCCGGCGCTTCTGGCGCATCGCGCCGCTTTATTACGCCTGGATCGCCATCGTTGCGGCGGGGCTCGTGCCGCCGTCAGGATGGGCGGCGGTGTTTCACGCCCCGGCCAATCTCTACAACGTGCTCATGCATGTGAGCTTCCTGAGCTTCCTCGACTATCGCATCGCCAATTCGCTCATCGAGGCGGAATGGTCGCTGCCCATCGAGATGGTCTATTACCTCGTCCTGCCCTTGGTGCTTGTCTGGGCGCGGACCCTGCTGCGGGTGGCGCTGGTGGTGGGAGCGGGGTTCGCCCTCTATCGGCTGGGTCTGTCGCACTTGAATTGGCTGCCGGTGCCGCGGGACTATGCGGGCCTCGCCTTCATCTGGAGTCCGATCCCTTATGCCTTCTGCTTCGCGCTGGGCCTGGCCGCCTTCCGCCTGCGGGAGGTGGTGAAGGCCCCGGGCTGGGCGGGGGATGCGGCGCTGGTGGGCGGCCTGGCAGCCCTGGTGGCCGTGGCCTTCATTCCCGGCGTGCAGGCCGGCGCGCTGAAGGCCGAGTTCCTGGCCTATTCGCTGGCGGCTTTCGCCTGGGTCACGCTGGGCAGCCGGCGGTCCGTGGTGATGAATGCGCTGCTGGGGAATGCGGTGGCGCAGTATCTGGGCCTCATCAGCTTTTCCATCTATCTCGGCCATCCCGCCGTGATCGGGGTGCTGGGGGCGTCTGGTCTCCTGCCGGCGGCGGCGCTGCCCAAGGCGGCGCTCATCCTCGCCGGGACGGTGGCGCTGGCGAGCCTGACCTTCTTCCTGGTGGAGCAGCCCGGCCAGCGGTTCGGGCGACGGTTCACCTTCGGTCGGTCGCGGGTGGTGCCAGCCGAATAGAGGTGCCGAAGGACTGCAGAAAAGGGCCGGCTGGGACCGGCCCTTTTTTTGCGCGCTGGCGCGCCAATGTTTCACGTGAAACATCCGCCCCGCACTGCGAGGCTCGGCCACCGAGCATGCCGACCGCTTACCGGCTAAATGTCACCCGCGCCACGACGCCGGACCGAATAGCGTCATTGGCCGTCGGCGTCACCGCCGGTTCAGGTCGCAGCACCACCAGAAAGACGGTGCGGCCCTCGGTGAGAAAAGCGGTGAGGTCCGGATCGAAGAGGATCGCCTCGATCTCCTTGCGGGCCACGGGCGTGGTCGAGACATAGCTCACCGTTGCCTTGAGCGGGGCGGGCAGGTGGGCGTGGGCAGGGGTGATCTGGGCGGTCATGCCGGGGCGCACGAGGGGGGCGTCCTGCGCATCCACCAGTGCAAAGACATTCAAGGTGGGCGCTGTGTTGGAGAGGGTCATCAGCACGTCGCGGGGGGTGATCGAAGCCCCAATGGACACATAGATAGAGTTCACCTGCCCATCACGCGGCGCGCGGACCTCCTTCATCTCCTCATACTGCCGCTCCAGCGTCGCGAGGCGGGAGGCTTGCTCGTCCACCTGGTCGCGGGCGCGCACCAGGTCGAGCACATGGCCCTCCCGGGCATCCGCCGTCTTCATCTGGCTATCCGCCAGATCCACCTGGAGGCGGTTGATGTCCAGGATCATCTGGTCGTAGCGGGAGCGGAACTCATAATTGGAGAGGTTGGTCTCGTGGCCCTTGGCGAGCAGCTTGTTGCGCGCGTCCACGAAGGCCGCGAACTCCTCCTTCTGCTTGCGCAGGATGGCAAGCGCCTCTTCCACCTGGGTGCGGCGCGTGCTTTCCGCCTGGCGGACTGCGGCGTCCAGTTCCTCCACCGCCTGCGTGATGATGCGCAGATGCGCCTGCCGCTGGCTGACGATGCTGCGGGCGGCGGAAATCCTGCGCTCCAGATCGGGTGAGCGCAGGGTCAGCAGCACCTGGTCCTTCTTCACCATATCGTCCATTTCCACGCGGATCTCGTCCACGAGGCCGGTGTCGATGGCGAAGATGGGGCGCACCAGATCGCGCAAGGGCGCGTCAGGCAGGAAGATGCCGCGCGCGCTGATGGGGGACGTGGCGGGGGGAGGGGCTGCTTTTTCCTGCGCGGCCGCCGTCCCGCTGCAGAGGACGTTGGCCGCGGGGCCCAGCGCCAGGAGCGCGCCGAGCGCCAGGTACGCAGCCGACCGTGTGGCGGGCGCCGTGCCGCGTGACGTCTGTCGGGCCGGAACCCTCTCTCCCCCCGCGCGCGGTAGGCTCCGCACGCGCAAATCCATGCCGCTCTTCATCATTTGCCCCCATCACCGACCCGCAGGTCCGGCTGGCCGGACTCTAGGGCGGTAAGGGGCAGCCGTCCACGGCGCGGCCACCGTGTGGGCAGGCGCGCTTCAGGAACGGGGCAGGCGCTCTCGGCGCGGGGTGGGGCGCAGGCTGTGATGCCGATAATCAGAAAAGATTCTTGAACCAGTTCTTGACGCTCTCCCAATTCTCCTGCTTCCGGCGTTGGTCTTTCTTCCATTGCTCCAGCACCACCGGATTGGCCGGTCGGTGCCCGCCGGACACCTGGTCCTCCTGCTCGGCGGTCAGCGGATAATTCTGTCCGGTCTCATTTGGGGTAGATGTCGCCTTGGCCATGCCACGTCGTCCTTTGCTATGGGGGGCAAATCGCGGGTCGATGCGCAAGCTGTGAGGCCGATTCTCAGAACAGGTTGCCGAACCAGGTCTTGATGCCTTGCCAGGTGCCCTGCATCTCCTGCCGGTTTTCCTTGTCGCGCTCCCGCTGCTCGGGGGTGCGGGGGCCGTGATTGATGAGCACGCCGCCCGCCACCTGTTCCTCCTGGCTGGAGGTCAAGGGCCGGGCGGGGGAGGGGCTGGAGGCGCGGTTGGGGGAGTTGGTCATGGAATGTCTCCGGGGCATGAGGCGCGCGCCAGGGCTTGCGGTGCAGCGGTCGACGGCGCAGGGGGGATCGGGCTCAGAACAGGTTGCTGAACCAGTTCTTGATGTTCTGCCATCTCTCTTCGCGCTCGCGCGCCGCCTTCTGGGCCTGCTCGGCGGTCCAGCCCCAAATGACGTTGCCGGCGAACACACGTTCCTGCTGCTCTGACGAGAGTGGGGTCGCGTGGGCTGCCGCGTTGGGTCCCCCGGGGAAGGGAGGGCGGGCCTGTGCAGGTTCGGTCATGGCTGTTTCCTTCAGAACTAGGCGGGCGATTGCGATCGCGTGTCCGGCACGAGGGATGGCTCAGCTGAAGAGCCCGGTCATGAGGCGGCTATTTCTTCTTCCCGTGGTCCGCGTCCCACCCATTCAGGCGCATGATGGTGGCGCGCTGGGCCTCGGGAAAAACCTTCGGGTTGATGGGAAAGCCACCGGCCACGTCCGCCCCTTCCTCGGTGGTGAGGGGGCGGGCGTCGGACGCAGCTTCGGTGTCTGTCTGAGCATCCGGGGCGCCCTGCGCGGAGAGGGCCTTGGGATCGGGATCGGTGGTCATGGTCGCCGTCTCCAGCTTGGGGCGCCGGTTCGCTGGCGCCTGATCGAATGGCCGGTCTTGTCGCGCCAGAATGCGGCAACTTCCCAACGCTCTCAAGACAAAAGCATGGAGAAGGCAAGAAGTCTTCTTTCGGAGACTTACGATTTCGCCAAAATGAACCGTCTGGTAGAAGGTTCGGTTAGGAAGCCGGCGATGACCTAATCGGCTCATCTTGTTCACCACCTATGTTTGTTATGAAATCTTTCAGTGGTGCTCTGCCCATGCGTTGGGGGGGCGCCCAACGAGTTCCTCCCGCACCCCCAATGGCGAATGCTGCCTTGACCCCGCCGCGAAACTGGGTTTCCTCCTCCCGCAAGCGATGAAAAGCCATGCGCCCCAAGGCGCGGCGCGTGGCGGATGGCGGAAGGGACGGCGCTCCATGGGAGCTGCGATGATGTTCGACGTGATGGTGGTGGGCGGCGGCCATGCGGGGTGCGAGGCAGCGGCGGCGGCCGCGCGGCTCGGCGCGCGCACGGCACTGGTCACCCATACCGCCGCCACCATCGGCGCCATGTCCTGCAATCCGGCCATTGGCGGCCTCGGCAAGGGGCATCTGGTGCGCGAGGTGGATGCGCTGGACGGCCTGATGGGCCGGGTGGCAGACCAAGGCGGCATCCAATTCCGCCTGTTGAACCGCCGCAAGGGCCCGGCCGTGCGCGGCCCCCGCGCCCAGGCGGACCGCAAGCTCTACGCCCGCGCCATGCAGGCGGCGCTCGCCGAGGAAGCGAACCTCACCATCCTGGAAGGGGAGGCGGACGACCTCGTTGTCACCGAGGGCCGCGTCACCGGCCTCATCCTGGGGGATGGACGCAGCTATTCCTGCGGGGCGGTGGTGCTGACCACCGGCACCTTCCTCAATGGCCTCATTCATATGGGCGAGGTGCAGATTCCCGCTGGCCGCATCGGCGAGAAGCCGGCGCTGGGTCTGTCCCACGCTCTGGCGCGGCTGGGCTTAACCCTTGGCCGGCTCAAGACCGGCACGCCGCCCCGTCTCGACGGCACGACCATCGACTGGGCGAGCCTGGACATGCAGCCGGGGGACGAAGACCCGGAGCCCTTCTCCGCTCTCACAACCCATCTGCCCAATCCCCAGGTGGAATGCGGCATCACCCGCACCACCACCGCCACCCATGACGTGATCCGCGCCAATCTTTCCCGCTCGGCCATGTATTCCGGCCGCATCGAAAGCACCGGGCCCCGTTATTGCCCCTCCATCGAGGACAAGGTGGTGCGCTTCGGCGATCGGGACGGCCACCAGATCTTCCTGGAGCCGGAGGGCCTGGACGACGACACCATCTATCCCAACGGCATGTCCACCTCCTTGCCAGAGGAGGTACAGCATCTGTTCCTCGCCACCATTCCGGGCCTGGAAAAGGTGCGGGTGAAGCGGCCTGGCTATGCCATCGAATATGACCATGTGGACCCGCGCGAGCTTGCCGCCACCCTGGAGGTGAAGCGCGCGCCCGGCCTGTTCCTGGCCGGGCAGATCAACGGCACCACCGGCTATGAGGAAGCCGCCGCCCAGGGGCTCATCGCCGGCCTCAACGCCGCCCGCCGCGCCGGGGGCGGGGAGGGGATCGTGATCGACCGGGCGGAAGGGTATCTGGGCGTTATGGTGGATGATCTCGTCACCCGCGGCGTGACCGAGCCCTATCGCATGTTCACCTCGCGGGCCGAATATCGCCTGACGCTCCGCGCCGACAATGCGGATCAGCGCCTCACCCCGCGCGGGCTGGCGCTGGGTCTGGTGGGGGAAAAGCGCCGCGCGGTGTTCGAGGCCCGCATGGCGGCGCTGGAGGCGGCGCGGGCGCAGGCCCTTTCCTTGTCGCTCACCCCCAACGAAGCGGCGGCCCATGGCCTCGTCCTCAACAAGGACGGCCAGCGGCGCACCGCCTTCGACCTGCTCGCCTATCCCGACACGGATCTGGCGCGCCTGGCCCGCATCTGGCCGGAACTCGCCGCCATCCCCGCGCCCATCGCCGCGCAATTGGAGACCGACGCCAAATATGCGGTTTATCTGGACCGGCAGGCGGCGGACATCGCCACGCTGCGCCGCGACGAGAGCCTGATCCTGCCCGATGACCTGACCTATGCCGACCTGCCGGGCCTTTCCAACGAGCTGAAGCAGAAGCTCGCCCGCGTCCGCCCCCGCACGGTGGGGCAGGCGGGGCGCATGGAAGGCATGACGCCGGCGGCGCTCGCTCTGCTCGTCACTTATGCCCGCCGCCAAGGCGCGGGCGCCCGGGCGGTGGAGGGGTAGGACCTCTTGTGTGAATCCTGGGGACGGTAACCGTTAGCTGGCCTCCGCGCGGCAGCGCGGAGGAACAAGGGCGCGGAGGGTCGATCTTTAAGCCGTGATCTGCGATCCTCCGACCCAGTTCGGAGCATGTCATGGTGGCCAAAGAGCGGGTTTTGAGCGGGCGGGACGAGGTGGCGGGGAGCGTTTCACGTGAAACATTGGCCCGGCTCGACATCCTCGCCGACCTGCTAACCAAATGGCAGAAAACGATAAATCTGGTCGCGCCCGCCTCGCTGCCGGACCTGTGGCGCCGCCACATCGCCGATTCGCTCCAGCTCGTTTCCCTTGTTCCGTCCTCCATTTCCGCCTGGACGGACCTGGGTTCGGGGGGCGGATTCCCCGGCCTTGTGGTCGCAGCGGTGCTCGCCGAGCGGGTCAATGCCCATGTGGAGCTGGTGGAGAGCGACACTCGCAAGGCCGCCTTCCTGCGGGAAGCCAGCCGCCAGGCGGACCTGCCCGTCACCGTCCATCCGCAGCGGATTGAGAAGGTGGCGCAGGCGCTTGCGCCCGGCTGCCAGGTGGTCTCCGCCCGCGCGCTCGCCCCCTTGCCCAAGCTGTTGGACCTGTCCGAGCCCTTTTTTGCCGCTGGGGCCGTGGGCTTGTTTCCCAAGGGCCGGGATTGGGAGCGTGAATTGACCGAGGCGCGCAAAGACTGGACACTCGACGTCGAGCTCCAGCCGAGCCGGGTCGAGTCCGAGGGACGAATCCTCCTGGTCCGGCATCTGGAGAAAGCGGCCTCTACGCCCCCATCCGCCAGTTCGGCCGCCGGGGCGGCATCACGCGGAAACGCGCCACATGACTGATCATCCGTCCACCGCCCCCATCACCGGAGGCGTCACGCCGCGCATTCTCGCCCTCGCCAACCAGAAGGGCGGGGTGGGCAAGACGACAACCGCCATCAATCTGGGCACCGCCCTTGCCGCCATCGGCGAGACCGTGCTGGTGGTGGACCTGGACCCCCAGGGCAACGCCTCCACGGGCCTCGGCATCGAGCGCTCGCGCCGGCGCCTGTCCACCTATGATGTCTTGTGCGGCGAAGCCACCTTGCGCGAGACGGTGCAGGAAACCGGCGTGCCCTCGCTTTATGTGGCGCCCTCCACGCTGGACCTGTCCGGCCTCGAACTGGAAATCGCCAGCGAGCGCGACCGCGCCTTCCGCCTGCGCAATGCCCTCAAGGCGCTGGCCGAGGATGCCAACGGTCCGCGCTTTTCCTATGTGCTGATCGACTGCCCGCCCTCCTTGTCGCTCATCACGGTGAACGCCATGGCGGCGGCGCACGCCATATTGGTGCCGCTCCAGTGCGAATTCTTCGCCCTGGAGGGCCTGTCCCAATTGCTGAAGACCGTGGAGCAGGTGCGCGGCGCGCTCAATCCGGACCTGATCATCCACGGCATCGTGCTGACCATGTATGATGCCCGCAACAACCTGTCCGACCAGGTGATGCAGGATGTCCGGCAATTCATGGGCGACAAGGTCTACCAGACGGTGATCCCGCGCAATGTGCGCGTCTCGGAGGCGCCCTCTTATGGCAAGCCGGTCTTGCTCTATGACCTGAAATGCGCGGGTTCGCAGGCCTATCTGCGGCTCGCCTCGGAAGTGATCCAGCGGGAACGGTCGGCGCGGGCGGTGGCGGCCTGAGGCCGCCTCGCTCTTTGATGTGAATGGGACGGCGGCGGTTTCGGCCGCGGCAGGAGAGGGACCCTCAACATGGCGGAAGAAGGCCGCTCGCGGCTCGGGCGGGGATTGGCGGCGCTGATCGGCGACATGGGCGGGGACGATGCCCGTCCCGCCCCGGTGCAGAAGGGCGCCGGCGTGCGCAAGGTGCCGATCGAGTTCGTCCGCCCCAGCCCGCGCAATCCGCGCCGCACCTTCCTGGAAGAGGGGCTGGAGGACCTGACCGCCTCGGTGAAGGAAAAGGGCATCATCCAGCCCATCGTGGTGCGCACCATCGGCCCGAACGCGTTCGAGATCGTGGCCGGCGAGCGCCGCTGGCGCGCCGCCCAGCGCGCCGCGCTCCACGAGGTGCCCGTGGTGGTGGTGGAGCTGAACGACCGGGAGGCGCTGGAAGTCGCCATCATCGAGAATGTCCAGCGCTCCGACCTCAACCCGCTGGAAGAGGCCCAGGGCTACGAGGCCCTGATGGCCGAGTTTTCCTACACCCAGCAGGACCTCTCCAAGGTCATCGGCAAGAGCCGCAGCCACATCGCCAACACACTGCGCCTCATGAAGCTGCCGGAGCAGGTGAAGACCTATGTGGCGGACGGCCGCCTCACCGCCGGCCATGCCCGCGCGCTGCTGACCCATGACGACCCGGCGCGGATCGCCCGCGAGGTGGTGGAGAAGGGCCTCAATGTCCGCGACGTGGAGGCCCTCGCCAAGGTGAAGACCGCCGTGGCCGGCTCGTCCCGTCCCGCCGAGAAGGATGCCGACACCCGCGCGGTGGAACGTCGCATCGCCGAGGCCCTGGGGCTGAAGGTGCAGCTCCAGACCAAGGGGGAGGGCGGCGAATTGCGCATCCGCTATTCCGACCTCGACCAGCTGGACCTCCTCTGCCGCAAGCTCGGGGCGGAGTGACGGGCGCGGCCTGAAGGCAGCGCCTTTCAGCCCTCAACCTGTCGCGCGGGGCGCCGTGTGCGCCTCGCGCCACCTTGCCCGCCACGCCGCCGCGACATGGTGCGCTGCGTCATTCGCGCGTCACCACCTTGAGCCAAGCATGCTGCGCCTATAAGGCAAGTCAGGTGCCGAGGGGGGCCGCGTGGCGCATATTGCAACCCAGGGGACGGGTCACAAGTCTCACGCCCATAAAGCCAAACCGGGCGCCCGCTTCGAGCGGGAAAAGAGCCTGCGCGAGGTCTTCATCTTCTTTGCCATCCTGCTGGGTGGCCTGGCCTATGTGGGCTGGTCCATCTGGTCGGACATGCAGCGCGCGGACGTGGGCGTCCTGACGTTTGCGCCCTTCCTGCTGCTGTTCGTTGCCCTCCTCATCGCGCTCGGCTTCGAGTTCGTGAACGGCTTCCACGACACCGCCAATGCGGTGGCCACCGTCATCTATACCAACAGCCTGCCGGCCCATTTTGCCGTGGTCTGGTCGGGCTGCTGGAACTTCATCGGCGTGCTGGTCTCCTCCGGGGCCGTGGCCTTCGGCATCATCTCGCTGCTGCCGGTGGAGCTGATCCTGAATGTTGGTTCCAGCGCCGGCATGGCCATGGTGTTCGCCCTTCTGGTGGCGGCCATCCTGTGGAATCTCGGCACCTGGTATCTGGGCCTGCCGGCGTCCTCCTCCCACACCCTCATCGGCTCCATCATTGGCGTGGGCCTCGCCAATCAGCTGATGCACACGGCCGATGGGACGGCCGGCGTGGATTGGGGGCAGGCCGCCAATGTGGGCTATTCCCTTCTGCTGTCGCCGGTGGTGGGCTTCGTGGCCGCGGGCCTGCTGCTGCTCTCCATGAAGGTGCTGGTGAAGAACCCCGCGCTTTATCGCGCGCCGAAGGAAAACCATGCCCCGCCGTGGTGGATTCGCGGCCTGCTTGTGGTCACCTGCACCGGCGTGTCGTTCGCCCACGGCTCCAATGACGGGCAAAAGGGCATGGGCCTGATCATGCTGATCCTGATCGGCATCGTGCCCACCGCCTATGCGCTCAACCGCGCCGTTGACCCAGCGGACGTGGCTCAGTTCCGCGCCTTGGCGCAGGCCACCCAGGCCTCCCTGATCGCCTATCAGCCTGGCGCCGCGCCCGTCGCCGATCCCCGCGCCAGCCTCACGGTCTTCGTCCGTGACCGCAAGGTTCAGCCGGACACCGTTCCGGCCCTGGCCGCCGTGGCCGGCGAGATCGCGCAGCTGGTGGCGACACACAATTCGCTCTCGCAGGTGCCGGCGGCGGCGGTGCCGAACATGCGCAACGACATGTATCTGGCGTCCGAGACCATCGCCATCATGCAGCGGACCCACGCCCCCAGCTTCGATGCACAGACCACGGAGAATTTGGCGGCCTTCAAGCGCTCGCTGGACGAGGCCACCAAGTTCATCCCCATCTGGGTGAAGGTGGCGGTGGCCATCGCGCTGGGCCTGGGCACCATGGTGGGCTGGAAGCGCATCGTGGTCACCGTGGGCGAGAAGATCGGCAAGTCCCATTTGACCTATGCCCAGGGCGGCGCGGCGGAGCTGGTGGCCATGGGCACCATCCTGGCGGCGGACCATTACGGCCTGCCGGTGTCCACCACCCATGTGCTGTCTTCGGGCGTGGCCGGCACCATGGCGGCCAACCATTCGGGCCTGCAATGGTCGACCGTGCGCAACCTCGCCATGGCCTGGGTGCTCACCCTGCCGGCGGCCATCGTCCTGGCGGGCGGCATCTACATCCTGCTGCTCCAGATTTTCTGACCTGGCCAGGCGGCGGCCGAGCGGGCCGTCGCACTTTCCTGTCGAACACGGGGCGGGCGGCGCTGACAGGGCGCTCCCGCCCCGTTAGCTTTCGGCCATGATCCCACAGGCCGCCGACCTCACCG
Source organism: Aquabacter sediminis (assembly GCF_028863665.1). Classification (GTDB taxonomy): domain Bacteria; phylum Pseudomonadota; class Alphaproteobacteria; order Rhizobiales; family Xanthobacteraceae; genus L1I39. The sequence continues at coordinate 88,080 of NZ_JARBFX010000007.1, read as the reverse complement.
ACGCCCCGGACACCCCACCGGACGAAGCCCCTCCCGCCGCCGCCCGGGCCGAGGAGGGCCGCGTCACGCCGGTCATGGCCCAGTTTATCGAGATCAAGGCGGCCAATCCGGACTGCCTCCTCTTCTACCGGATGGGCGACTTCTACGAGCTGTTCTTCGAGGATGCCGAGAAGGCCTCCCAGGCGCTCGGCATCGTGCTCACCAAGCGCGGCAAGCACATGGGGGAGGACATCCCCATGTGCGGCGTGCCCATCTCCCGCTCCGAGGAATATCTCCACAAGCTCATCGCGCTGGGCTTCCGGGTGGCGGTCTGCGAGCAGCTGGAAGACCCCGCCGAAGCGCGCAAGCGCGGCGCCAAGGCGGTGGTGCGCCGCGACGTGACGCGCCTTGTCACCCCCGGCACCCTCACCGAGGACGCGCTGCTGGATGCCAAGCGCGAGAATGTCCTCCTGGCAGTGGCCCGCACCCGTGCCGGCGGGGAGGACGAGCATGCCTATGGCCTCGCCTTCACCGACGTCTCCACCGGCAGCTTCCGCGTGGCGGCGAGCCGCAAGGAGCAACTGGCCGCCGACATCGCCCGCATCGACCCGGCCGAGGTGCTGGTCTCGGATGCCCTGTTCGAGGATGGGGATCTGCGGGAGCTGTGGCGGGAGCTGCCAGCGGTCACCCCGCTTCCGCGCCAGAGCTTCGAGGGGGCCGGCGCCGAGCATCGCCTCGCCGCCTTCTTCGCGGTCAAGACGCTGGAGGCCTTCGGCACCTTCACCCGCGCCGAACTGATCGCCGCCGCCGCCATTGTCGCCTATGTGGAGCGTACCCAGCTGGGGGCCCGCCCGGCCCTCGCCCCGCCCAGTCGCGAAGCCGATGGCGGGTCCATGCTCATCGATGCGGGCACCCGCACCAACCTGGAACTGACCCGCACCACGTCCGGAGAGCGGCGCGGCTCCCTGCTGGCGGCGGTCGACCGCACCGTCACGGCCGCCGGCGCCCGCCTGCTCGCCCGGCGGATCGGCGAGCCGCTCACCGACATCGCCGCCATCCGCGCCCGGCACGATGCGGTGGAGGCCCTGGTGGAGGATACCGGCCTCACGGCGGCGCTGCGCCAGCGCCTCGCCCGCGCGCCCGATCTCGCCCGCGCCTTGTCGCGCCTTTCCCTGGGCCGCGGGAGCCCGCGCGATCTCGCCGCCATCGGCCAGGGGCTCGAAGAGGGCTTCGCCCTCGCCGCCGCCTTTCCGCCAGACGCGCCCGCAGACCTGCGCGCCTGCGCCGCCCGCCTCGCCAAGGGCGATTCGGGCCTCGCGGGGGAACTGGCTTCCGCCATCGTCGACGAGCCCCCGCCCAACCGGCGCGACGGCGGCTTCGTCCGCCCCGGCTATGACATCGACCTCGACCAGACCCGGGCCCTGCGGGATGAGAGCCGGCGCGTGGTCGCGGCGCTGGAGAAGCGCTATTGCGAGGAAACGGGGGTCCGCTCCCTCAAGATCCGGCACAATGCGGTGCTGGGCTATTTTGTCGAGGTAACCGCCCAGAATGCCGACCGGCTGCGGGAGGACCCTTTCGCCGGCACCTTCGTGCATCGCCAGACGCTGGCCGGGGCGGTGCGCTTCACGTCCGTGGAACTGGGCGAACTGGAAAGCCGAATCGCCAGCGCCGGGGAACGGGCGCTGGCCCTGGAGCAGCAGATCTTCGACCGCCTCGCCGCCGCCGTGGTTGAGCAGACCGACGCCATCCGCGCCGCCGCCGAGGCGCTGGCGGAACTGGATGTGATCGCGGGTCTCGCGAAGCTGGCCGTGGATGAGCGCTATGTGCGCCCGCACATGAGCGAGGCGGTGGACTTCCAGGTGGAGGGCGGCCGTCATCCGGTGGTGGAGCAGGCGCTCTCCCGCTCCGGCGGGCCGTTCGTGGCCAATGATTGCGACCTCTCGCCCCCCGTGGAGGGCGACGCGCGGGGCCGCATCGTGCTGGTCACCGGGCCAAACATGGCCGGCAAGTCCACCTTCCTGCGCCAGAACGCCCTCATCGCGGTGCTCGCCCAGGCCGGCGCTTTCGTGCCTGCGCGCGCAGCCCGCCTCGGCATCGTCGACCGGCTGTTCTCTCGGGTGGGGGCTGCTGACGACCTGGCGCGGGGGCGGTCCACCTTCATGGTGGAAATGGTGGAAACCGCCGCCATCCTGAACCAGGCGACGCCCCGCTCCCTTGTGATCCTGGACGAGATCGGGCGCGGCACCGCCACGTTCGACGGCATGTCCATCGCCTGGGCGAGCCTGGAGCATCTCCATGAGGTCAATGGCTGCCGGGCCCTGTTCGCCACCCATTTCCATGAGCTGACCGCGCTGTCCCAGCGCTGCCGGCGCCTCGCCAACGCCACCGTGAAGGTGACGGAATGGCAAGGCGATGTGGTGTTCCTGCACGAGGTCGTACCCGGCGCGGCGGATCGCTCCTACGGCATCCAGGTGGCCAAGCTTGCCGGCCTGCCGCCAGCGGTCATCGCCCGAGCGAAGGCGGTGCTGGCTGAGCTTGAAGCGGCGGACCGGGCTTCGCCGGCCCAGAAGCTGGTGGATGAGCTGCCCTTGTTCGCTGCCGCCCGGCGTCCGGTTTCGGTGGCGACCGTGCCGGTGGCCGAGGATGATGCGGTGGATGAGGCACTGGACGCGCTCGATCCCGATGGCCTCACGCCCCGGGAGGCGCTGGACGCGCTCTATCGGCTCAAGGCACTGCGGCGCCAGGGCGCGGGGTGAGGATCAGGCGGCCTGGAAGGTCAGGACGGCCAGGATCATGGCCGACACCGTCATGGCCGCCACGATGAGACACCACAGGTGCCAGGACGGCTCGAACTCCGAGGTGGAGCTGTCGGTCTCAAGAGACCCGTAGCTTTCAAGCCGTCCCTCCGGACTGCCCCGCCCATAGGCCTGCTCGCCCTGAGCTGGCGATAGGGACGGGCCAGACCGGCGGCGCTCGCGCTGCGCGTCAGAATGGTTCATCGCGCTCTCCTTTGAAACCCCAACACGGTGGTAGCCGCCGGGGTTCCATGACGAGGCAGACGCGAGGAAGGGGAGGGGGCCGGGGATCAGCCGAGCCAGGGCGCCGTGCGGTCGAGGGCGATGATGTCCTCTGCACTGAGTCGGGGACGCACCACCGCCGCATCCTTGCCGCGCACCAACACCTCCGGCACCAGCGGGCGGGTGTTGTACGTGCCCGCCTGCACCGCGCCATAGGCGCCTGCGGTCATCACCGCCACCAGGTCGCCCGACTTCAGCTCGGGGAGGGCGCGGGCCAGGGCCAGATAATCACCGGTCTCGCACACCGGCCCCACCACATCCACCACCGCCTTCGGCGCGCCTTCGGAGGCGGCCTCAACGGGAACGAGGTCGTGATAGGCCTCGTAAAGGGTCGGCCGGATGAGGTCGTTCATGGCCGCGTCCACGATGACGAAGGTCTTGCCCTCGCCCTTCTTCACATAGAGGACCCGGGTGACGAGGATGCCCGCATTGGCCACGATCATGCGGCCCATCTCGAAGATGAGGGGCAGCTTGATGTCGCCCAGCGCCCGGTTCACCACGGCCGCATAGGCATCGGGTGTCGGGGGGAGGGGGTCTTCGGGCGCATAGGGCACGCCCAGGCCGCCGCCGAGGTCCAGATGGTGCAGCTTGTGGCCGTTGCCCATCAGATCGCGCGCCAGCTCCGCCATCAGCAAGGTGGCGTTCTCGAACGGGGCGAGGTCGGTGATCTGGCTGCCAATATGCATGTCGATGCCGGCAACCAGAATGCCCGGCAGACGCGCGGCATCGGCATAGACCTCCCGGGCGCGGGAAATGGGGATGCCGAACTTGGTCTCTGACTTGCCCGTCGAAATCTTGGCGTGGGTGCGGGCATCCACGTCGGGGTTGACCCGCAACGACACCCGCGCCATGGCCCCGAGGCTGGTGGCGACCTCCGAGAGGGCCTCCAGTTCCGGCTCGCTCTCCACATTGAAGCACAGGATGCCGGCATCGAGCGCATCCGCCATTTCCTGCCGTGTCTTTCCGACGCCGGAAAAGACGATGCGGTCGGCCTTCACCCCCGCGGACAGCGCCCGCTTCAGCTCGCCGCCCGAGACGATGTCCGCGCCCGCGCCAAGGCGCGCCAGCGTCGAGATCACCGACTGGTTGGAATTGGCCTTCAGCGCATAGCACAGCAGCACGTCGCGGCCGGCGAAGGCCTGCGTGAACACCCGGTAGTGCCGCTCCAGGGTCGCCGTGGAATAGCAATAGAAGGGCGTGCCCACCTGCGTTGCAAGCGCGGTCAGGTCGACGTCCTCGGCATGGAGCCGGCCGTCGCGATAATCAAAATGGTGCATGGAGCGAACCCGCCCTCAGAGCAGGAAATCGAGAAAGAATGGCTTCTTGGCGGTGGCCGGGTTGGTGGCGCCATCCTTCGGAGCAGGACGGGAGACCGAATCCCCAGGCGTGTTCGGCGGCACATAGGTGTAGGTGGCGGCCGGGTTGGAACCCCAGGCCACCTCGCCCTCCTGCGTGACTTCCTTGGCCTCGCTGGTGGGGGAATTGGGCATGTTGGTGGCGGTGGGACGGGCTGGCGTGGTCGGCGTCGCCTGGCCTGTGGTGCCCTGGGCGCTGCCAGTCTGGCTGCTTCCCGCCTGCGGATTGGGCGGCGGCTCCAGCGGGCCCTTCACGCCGCATGCGGCAAGCGCGAGCGCGAGAGCGGCGACCATGGGAAGGGTAAGGCGCAATGGCACGTCCGATGATCCTGCGAAATTCACGGCCCAATATAGCGACGGCGCCGCCAAAGGCGAGCCCCGCACTGCAAGAGAAGCCCGGGCGATGCATCCGCGCCGCACCGGGTAGCCCCTTGCCGCCGTCCTGACCCAGTCTGCGTGCGGGAAAAGTCCTTCAACGACGCAGGAGCAGGCCCGCTTGCGTCCGTCGCCGCTCCCATTCGAGCCGCTCCAGCGCCGGTGTGTCGCTCTCCTCCAGCGGGTAGCCGATGCAGAAATAGCCGATGAAGCGCCAGGCTTCGGGCACACCGAGAATGCCGGCGATCTGGCCGGGATCGAGGATGGATACCCAGCCCACCCCAATGCCCTCCGCCCGCGCCGCGAGCCACAAGGTGTGCACCGCCATCACCGCGGAATAATCAATGGTCTCCGGCATGGTCAAGCGGCCGAGCCTGTGGCCCTGCACGGTGTCGCGATCCGCAAACACCGCCAGATGGCAGGGCGCATCGTCGAGCCCCGCGAGCTTCAACCGCGCATAGGAGGGCGCCCGCTCCGGATCCTGCTGCCGCAGCGCCTCCGCGTTGCAGGCTTCGAAGCAGGTGCGAATGGCGGCCCGGCGGGCCGGATCATCCACCGCCACGAAGCGCCAGGGCTGGCTGAGGCCGACGGACGGGGCGAGTGCCGCCACGTCCACGAGCCGCTCCAATGTGCCGGCAGGCAAGGCCTTGGTCCTGAAGGCGCGCACGTCCCGCCGCCAGACCAGGAGGTCTCGCAGCCGGGCTTGAAAGGCCGAATCGAAGTCGGGCGGCTCGGCCACAGGCGCCTCCAGCGGTTCAGGCGCCCTCAGGCGCCCGGGACGTGGTGGCGCTCTCAGGCGCCCTTGGGCTCCAGCTTCTTCAGCCAGCGACGCGCTTGCGCCCGCACGCGGGAGGGTGCCGTCCCGCCATAGCTGACGCGGCTCGCCACGGACTTGGTCACCGAGAGCACGCCGAACACATCCTTGGTGATGCGCCCGTCCACGCTTTGCATGTCTTCCAGGCTGAGGCGCTCCAGCGGAATGTTGCGCGCGGAGGCCAGCGCAACGATGCGGCCTGTCACATGGTGCGCCTCGCGGAAGGGCATGCCCAGGCCCCGCACCAGCCAGTCGGCGAGGTCCGTGGCGGTGGAATAGCCCTGGCCTGCCGCCGCTTTCATGCGCTTCACGTCGGGCTCCAGGTCACGCACCATGCCGGCGCTGGCCGCCACCACCAGGGAAAGGGCTGAGAAGGCATCGAATGCGCCTTCCTTGTCCTCCTGCATGTCCTTGGCATAGGCGAGCGGCAGACCCTTCATCACCACCAGCAGACCGGTCAGCGCGCCGATGATGCGCCCGGCCTTGGCGCGCACCAGCTCGGCGGCGTCCGGATTGCGCTTCTGCGGCATGATGGAGGAGCCGGTGGTGAACTTGTCCGACAGCTTGATCAGACCGAAGGAGGGCGAGGTCCAGATCACCACCTCCTCGGCGAACCGGGACAAATGCACGGCACAGATGGAGGCGGCAGAGAGCGTCTCCAGCACGAAGTCGCGGTCGGAAACCGAATCCAGCGAATTGGCGGTGGGCCGGTCGAAGCCGAGCGCCCGGGCCGTGGCCTCCCGGTCGATGGGGAAAGAGGTGCCGGCCAGGGCCGCCGCGCCCAGCGGGCATTCGTTCAGGCGAGCGCGAGCGTCCTGGAGGCGGCCGCGATCGCGCCCGAGCATCTCCACATAGGCCATGAGGTGATGGCCAAAGGTCACCGGCTGTGCGGTCTGGAGATGGGTGAAACCGGGCATCACAGTGGCCGCATGGGCCAGCGCCTTCTCGGCGAGCGCCAGCTGAAGGTCGGCGATCTGGGCATCCAGCGCGTCGATGGTGTCGCGCACATAGAGGCGGAAGTCCGTGGCCACCTGGTCATTGCGCGAGCGGGCGGTATGCAGGCGCCCGGCGCTGGGGCCGATCAGGTCAGCGAGGCGCTGCTCCACATTCATATGAATGTCTTCCAGGTCGCGCCGGAAGGTAAAGCCGCCGGCCTCGATCTCTGACAGGATCGTGTCTAGACCCTGCGTGATCTTCTCGACATCCTCCGCGCCGACAATCCCCTGGGCGGCCAGCATGGCGGCATGGGCCTTGGAGCCGGCAATGTCCTGAGCGTAAAGACGCTGATCGAAGCCGATGGAGGCGTTGATTTCCTCCATGATGGCGTCCGGGCCGGTAGAGAACCGACCGCCCCACATCTTGTTGCTCATATCGGACCTTCCACTGATGACAGAACCGACCGCGCCGCACACCCCAGATGCCGAGGCCCCCAAGAAAGGCAAGGCAGGGGCCGTGCTCCTGGTGGGCGGGGCGATGCTGGCCGGCGCCCTCGTCGGCGCGCTTGCCCTATACGGGATGAATGGCCTTCCGGGCAATGCACCGCTGCCGCCGTCGGCCAAGTCCTCCGCTGCTCCGGCCGAGGCCTCCGCCCCCGTCAAGGATCCCAATTGCGCTGGTGCCGTCTCCCTGGCCGAGCGCTTGAAGCCCTATGCGAAAGGCGAGATCGCAGCCCTTTCGCTGGCCCAGGAGCCGCGGCGCATTCCCCCGCTCACCTTCGCCAATGGCGAGGGCAAGCCCATGAGCCTCAAGGACTTCGAGGGCAAGCTGCTGCTGGTGAACCTCTGGGCCACCTGGTGCGTGCCGTGCCGGAAGGAAATGCCGGCGCTCGACACGCTTCAGAAGGACCTGGGCGGGGACCGCTTCGAGGTGGTGGCCATCAACCTGGACACGCGCGACCCGGAAAAGCCCAAGGCCTTCCTTAATGAGATCGGCGTGACCTCCCTCGGCTTCTTCGCGGATTCCGGCACCAAGAGCTTCCAGGCGCTGCGCGCCGCCGGTCGCGGCTTTGGTCTGCCGACCACCTTGCTGGTGGACTCAAAAGGCTGCGAGATTGGCTTCCTGGCAGGCCCCGCCGAATGGGCGAGCCCGGATGCGCAGGCGCTCATCAAGGCGGCGCTGCAGCCCGGCTCATAGCCGGATCAACCGCATCCGACACTTGCGCGGGGACGCCCGGCGTCCCCGCCGGCGCTCAGCGCGTGGGAACCGGCTTCTCGCCGCGATAGTCGTAGAAGCCGCGCTTGGTCTTCCGCCCGAGCCAACCGGCTTCCACGTATTTCACGAGAAGCGGGCAGGGGCGATACTTGCTGTCGGCGAGCCCCTCATGGAGCACCTGCATGATGGCCAGGCAGGTGTCGAGGCCGATGAAATCGGCCAGTTGCAGGGGGCCCATGGGATGGTTGGCGCCCAGCTTCATGGCGCGGTCGATGGCGTCCACGGAGCCGACGCCCTCATAGAGGGTGTAGATGGCCTCGTTGATCATCGGCAGCAGGATGCGGTTGACGATGAAGGCCGGGAAGTCCTCAGCCACCGCATAGGTCTTGTGCAGGCGGGTGACGAACTGCTTTGAGCTTTCGAACGTGTCATCGTCGGTGGCGATGCCGCGGACCAGTTCCACCAGCTCCATCAGCGGAACCGGGTTCATGAAATGGATGCCGATGAACCGCTCAGGCCGGTCGGTGGAGGCGGCGAGGCGGGTGATCGAGATGGACGAGGTGTTGCTGGCCACCAGCGCATCGGGCCGCAGAACCGGACAGACCGAGGCGAAGATCTTCCGCTTGGTCTCTTCCTTCTCGGTGGCGGACTCGATCACGAGATCGCATTCCGCCAGATCCTCAATGGCGGGCGCAGCGAGGATGCGGGCCAGGGCCGCCTGGCGCTCTTCCTCGGAGATGGTGGCCTTCGAGACCTGCTTTGCCATATTGCCGTTGATCGTGGCGAGGCCCGAGCGGATGCGGTCCGCATCGGCGTCGTGCAAGGCGACGTCGTAGCCGGCGATGGCGCAGACATGGGCGATGCCGTTGCCCATCTGCCCGGCACCAATGACACCCACCTTCTTGATCTCGAGCGGCATTTTGCTCTCGTCTTTCACTTGGTTGACGAGGCCGGACCGGGTGTCCGACCCCGTGGGGTCCCGGCCGGAGGGCCCGACCGGTTCCGTCAGTGCGGGCCCGTCAGCCCTTGGCCTTCTGCAACTCGGCCTTCAGCTCGGGCACCACGGCAAAGAGATCACCCACCAGGCCGTAATCGGCAACCTGGAAAATAGGCGCCTCCTCGTCCTTGTTGACGGCGACAATGACCTTGGAGTCCTTCATGCCGGCGAGATGCTGAATGGCGCCGGAGATGCCCAGCGCGACGTAAAGCTCGGGCGCGACCACCTTGCCGGTCTGGCCCACCTGCCAGTCGTTGGGCGCGTATCCGGCATCCACCGCCGCGCGGGACGCGCCGACCGCGGCGCCGAGAACGTCGGCCAGCGGCTCGATCACTTCCGCGAACTTCTCCTTCGAACCGACGGCGCGACCGCCGGACACGATGATGCGGGCAGCGGTGAGCTCGGGGCGGTCGGAGGCCGAGAGGCTCTCCTCCACGAAGGTGGACACGCCGGGATCGCCGGCCTTGGACACCGCCTCAATGGCGGCGGAGCCACCCTCGCCTGTGGCTGCGAACGAGGCCGTGCGCACGGTGATGACCTTCTTGGCATCGCCCGACTGCACCGTCTGCACGGCATTGCCGGCATAGATGGGACGCTCGAACGTATCGGGCGCGGCCACCTTGGTAATATCGGAGATCTGCATCACGTCCAGCAGCGCGGCGACGCGGGGCAGGACGTTCTTGGCCGCCGTGGTGGAGGGGCCGACGATGGCGTCATATCCACCGGCCAGCGAGACGATCAAGTCCGCATAGGGTTCGGCGAGGCGATGCGCGTAGGCGGCGTCATCCGCCACCAGCACCTTCTCGACGCCCGCCAGCTTGGCAGCCGCCTCGGCGACGGCGCCGGCATTCTGGCCGGCTACCAGCACATGGACCGGGCCCCCTAGAGCGGCGGCGGCGGTCAGGGCCTTGGCAGTGGCGCCGTTCAGGGTGGAATTGTCGTGTTCGGCGAGCAGCAACGTCGTCATCAGATCACCCCCGCCTCGTCCTTGAGCTTCGCCACCAGTTCAGCCACCGAGCCGACCTTCACGCCGGCCTTGCGGCCCGCGGGCTCGGCGGTCTTGAGCACCTTGAGGCGCGGCGTCACGTCAACGCCGTACGCCTCGGGGCTCTTCTCGTCGATGGGCTTCTTCTTCGCCTTCATGATGTTGGGCAGCGAAGCATAGCGCGGCTCGTTGAGGCGAAGGTCGGTGGTCACTATGGCCGGAAGGGTCAGCTTCACCGTCTGCAAGCCGCCGTCAATCTCGCGGGTCACAAGGGTCGCGCCGTCTTCGACGACCACCTTGGATGCAAACGTGCCCTGGCCCCAGCCCAGCAGGGCAGCGAGCATCTGGCCGGTCTGGTTGCAATCATCGTCGATGGCCTGCTTGCCCAGAATCACCAAGCCGGGCGCTTCTTCGCCCACGACGGCCTTGAGGATCTTGGCCACAGCCAGCGGCTCGGTGGTCACGTCGGTCTTCACCAGGATGCCGCGGTCCGCGCCCATGGCGAGAGCGGTACGCAGGGTCTCAGACGCCTGCGCGGGGCCGACCGACACAACCACCACCTCGGTGGCCTTTCCCGCCTCCTTGAGGCGCAGCGCCTCCTCGACGGCTATCTCGTCGAAGGGGTTCATGGACATCTTGACGTTGGCGAGCTCAACCCCCGTGCCGTCCGACTTGACGCGAACCTTCACGTTGTAATCGACGACACGCTTAACGGGGACGAGAATTTTCATTACCGCGCGCTCCCCCAGACCGACACTTGAAGTATGGCCGCGGGACAATGTCCCGCGTTTGACGCTGACGCAGCGGTGTCCGCAGCGCAGCATACCTTGGGGGCGGCAACGTAGGAGTGGCCTGGAAAGCTGTCAATGTCGAACGGAACCCCTGTGGCGACGCAACATCTGCGGCAAACCGCGCGCCCTCACGGCTTGCGCAGCAGCACGAAGAACTCCAGCGCATTGCGCAGGGTCGGGTAGATTTCGACGACATCGAGATCCACGAGCCCCAACGCCTTCAGCCCGGTCACGATCGCCTGGAAGCCGTCGGGCGTGAACTTCCAGCTGTGTACGTCCACATAGGCGGTCCTCGCCAGCCGGGCTTCTTCGACAATATGCGAAATGGCTGGCGGCGGGTCAGTCTCGATCAGCGGCCGGCCATGATCCCCGTTCCAGTGGCGGATCGGATCGCTGTGCGTGGTCAGAAGACGATGCTCCAGCACCTCCAAGGGCGTATGAAGCTTCCGGCCCTCGATATGGGCCGCAAGGACGTCCACCAGGCGGGTCTCCGGCAGGAAGTGATCGAAGCAGTACCGGTGGTCTGGAAGGATCAGGAAATAGCTGCCACCGGGCTCGAGCAGGCGCGAGACGCTCTGTAGATGGCCGACGAGGTCCGGCTGGTGCTCGGCGCAATGGCTGCTGAGGATGTGGCTGAAGGTGCGCTCTATCCCTGACAGGTCCCCCTGGGGATGGACGAAGTCGATAAACGGCGCTCCGGCGATAAAATCTGCGCCTTGCGCGGGATCGAAGGCTCCGGCAGCAACGAGGGTCTGCGCCCGCGCGATCAGTTGCTCGCGGTCCAGTACGTCGAAATAGAATACGTTACGGTCGTCCCTGCGCAGGCACGGATTGAGGAAGGGACCGATCTCAAGGACATCATCCCGGGGTGGGACGAGGGCGAGGAAGTCGCTCCGCTGACAAATCCGCGAAGCAACGCGACCCTCGGCCCGGCCATGGTCGACAAAATGGCGCAGGAGCGCCGCATCGTCGAAGGCCTGGAGATCCGCGTTCGCGTTGCGATAGATGGTTGGCTCGAAGGCGGGCGGGTGGATATCTGGCACGAGGGACGCCTCACCGTAATGGCCGGGCGACCCTCGCCGTCTTGTGCCGTTAAGTCAACGCAGCTCAATCCAGCAGGCTTGCGTCAACGTTCACGGAAAGACTTCAGCAGCGCGTCTGTCAGAGGCCGCGTCAGATAGCTCATCACGGTCCGCTCCCCGGTGGTGAACACCACTTCCGCCGGCATACCAGGGCGCAGGCGCGCCTTCATGTCGTCCGGCAAATCGGTGGAGTTCACCGCAACCACCGCCTGGTAATAGGGTTCGTGGGTGCTCTCGTTCACCAGCCGATCAGGCGATACCGTACGCAGTTCGCCGAGAATGAGTGGCGTGGTGCGGGAGTGGAAGGCCGGGAAACGCACCTCCACGCCGGTCACGCCATTGTGGAGGCGATCGATGTCGGTGGTGGGCACCTGGGCGTCTACGATGAGCTCGTCATTCTGCGGCACGATCTCAAGCATGGTGTCGCCCGGCCGCACCACGGCGCCAACCGTGTAGATCTTCTGGTTGATGTTCTGCACCACGCCGTCCCGCGGCGCGCGGATGTCAATGCGCTTCAGCACGTTCTGCGCAACGGAAAGCTTCTCGCGCAGGTCGGCGATCTTCTGGCGGGTGTCGGCGATCTGGGCGGCCACTTCTTCCTGCTGCTTTTGGCGCAGTTGCTGGATTTGGAGGCTCATCTCGCCGATATTGGTCTCCGCCTTGGCGGCATCGGCCATGTTGCGGCCGACCGTCCCTTCGAGCCGCGCCTTCTCCCGCTGCAACTGGGCAAGGCGGGGCTTCGAGACAAGGCCCTTGTCGTTGAGCGCGCGGATGCCGGCCAGCTCGTCATCGATGAAGTACAATTGCTGGTCGGCGGAATCCCGCTCACGGGCCAGGCCCTCCAGCTCGCGCTGCCCCTGGCGGATGCGGCTGTTGAGAATGTCGATCTGGCCGTCCATGGAAGCCTTGCGATCCCGGAACTGAGCCTGCTGGTCGGCAAGGGCGGCCTTCACCGTCGGCTCGCCGGCGCGGGAGAGCAGTTCGGGCGGGAAGGTGATGGCGCTGGCCTGGCCGCGCTCGGCCTCAAGGCGCGCCTCCATCGCCACCAGGGTGTCGAGCTGTGCGCGGACCGATTCGAAATTGGCGCGGGAGGTGGTGGAATCGAGCCGGAACAGGACTTGGCCCTGCTTCACCTCCTGGCCGTCCTTCACCAGGATTTCAGAGACGATGCCGCCCTCCAGGTGCTGCACCACCTGACGCTTGCTTTCCACCGAGACGACACCCGAAGCGATCACGGCGCTGTCGATGCTGGCCATGGCCGCCCAGCCGCCGCAGACGCCGAACGCACCGATGATCACGGCGTAGCCGATCAGGGCCACGCGCCGATAGTCGCTGGAGGGGACGGGCGCTTCCAACTCGGTGCCGGGGAGGCCAGCGATAGCCGACGCCGGGACTGGCAGGGGCCCCGACTTGGGTGCGGCCGCGACACTGGTGCCTTTTAGTGGCATGCGTTGCAGCAGCTGGATGCCGAGCACGGAACCGAGCAGGCGGCTCTTCAGGCGCAGCATGAAATCCTTCAGGCGGACAAAGCCCGTGTGGAGATGGTTCATCATGGCTCAGCCCTTCTTCGCGCCGGCATCGACCTTGGGCGGCTCGCCGGCGGGATCTCGCGGGCGGACCAGACGGGGGCCGAGCATCTTGGCCAGCACCTCGTCTCGCGGGCCGAAGCTGTGCACCGTGCCCTCGCTCATCAGCAGGATCAGGTCGCACAGTCCGAGGCTGTTGGTCTTGTGGGTGACGAGGACGACGGTGGATCCCCCCGCCTTGAGGGCCTGCACGGCCTGGGCAAGGGCCTGTTCGCCGGCGGCGTCGAGGCTGGCATTGGGTTCGTCCAGCACGATGAGCGCAGGGCGACCATAGACGGCGCGGGCAAGCGCGATCCGTTGGCGCTGACCGCCGGACAGGGAGGCGCCGCCGTCGCCGATCTCCGTATTGTAGCCTTGGGGCAGGCGCTGGATCATGTCATGGACGCCGGCCATCTGGGCGGCCTCCACCACCTTGGCCTCGTCCCTTGCGCCGAAGCGGGCAATGTTTTCCGCCACGGTTCCCGCGAACAGTTCCACGTCTTGCGGCAGGTAGCCGATGGAACGTCCCAGCTGCTCCGGATCCCAGTGGGTCAGGTCCGACCCGTCGAGGCGGATGGAGCCCGCGGATGTCGGCCAGACGCCGACGAGGGCGCGGGCGAGGGTGGACTTGCCTGCCGCGCTCGGCCCGATGATGCCGAGCGTGGTTCCCGCCGGCAGGGCGAAAGTCACGTCACGCAACACGGGCACCTCGCGGCCCGGGGCGGTGACGAACACATTCTCCACATGCACCACCCCGGTGGGGTCGGGCAGGCGCATGCGCTGTGGCTGGGGCGGGCTGAGGCGCAGCATCTCCTGGACCCGCCGATAGGCGGAGCGCATGGAAACGATGCCCTTCCAGTTGCCGATGGCCATCTCGATGGGCTGGATGGCGCGGCCGACCACGATGGAAGCGGCGATCATCATGCCGGGCGTGATCTCGCGGTTGATGGCGAGATAGGCCCCAAGCCCGAGCACCAGGCTTTGCATGAACATGCGGTTGAACTTGGTGGCGGCCACCAGGAATGCGGCACGGTCGGAGGCAAGGCCCTGCCAGCCCAGCGCCTGGGCCCGGTGCGCCAGCCACCGCTCGCGCAATTGGCGCACCATGCCCATCGCCTGGAGCACCTCGGCATTGCGGAACGTGGTCACCGCCTGGTTGTTGGCGTTGATATTGGCCTTGGTGGCGCGATCAAGGATCGGACGGTTCACGCGGTCATTGGCCACTGCGAGCACGCCGGAAATGATGCAGCTGACCACCGCGAGGATGCCATACCAGGGGTGGAGCAAGGTCGCAAAGGCGATGTAGATCGGCACCCAGGGCACGTCGCACAGCGACACGAGGCCGGCGCCGGTGAAAAAGTCGCGCACCGTGTCCACGTCGCGGAGCGCCTGGACGTGGTTCGCGGACGGGCGGCGCAAGGAGGCGCGCTGCACCGCGTCAAACGCATGTTCCTTGATGCTCTCGTCGAACTTGACCCCGGCGCGGACGAGCAACTGCGTGCGCAACGCCTCAAGGCCGGCCGAGATCATATAGAGGAAGGCGATGATGAGGGTCAGGACGATCAGCGTCTGGATGTTCCGGCTGGCCAGAACCCGATCATAGACCTGCATCATGTAGATGGAGCCGGAGAGGCCCAGCAGGTTGATGAAGAAGCTGAACGCAATCACGCTCCACATGGCCGGCTTGGCGGCCTGCAGGGCGAGGTCGAGGGCGGTCGGCGCAAGGCTGGGTGTCGGACGCGCTGTGGAATGCGTCTGGGTCATGAATCACCGGTTTCGATGCCGCCCCCCGCGAGGCGCCGAAGATAAGTTCCAGCAACGGTTTTGACGTTAAAACCGCTGCCGCGCAAGGACGCTCGGAGAGATGAGCGAACTTTAATGAAGCGAACTCCTAATGACCTTGGCTTGCTTCAAACTTACGACGCTCGCCCTGCTTGCCCGCCGTTTCCTCAGGCGCCAGGCCCGCAGAGGCCGCCCTTGGCGTCGCGTTGGGTGCATGTGCTCTTCGCGGCTGCGAAAAAACGTGTCTAAACTGCCGTCCTTAGACGAAAGCAGGGGGGAGTGCTGGCATGTCGAGCGCCGTGTGGGCCGTGGTGGGGGACAGCGAGGAAGACGGCAGCGAGAAGGACCGGCCCCTTCGGGACGACATCCGCCTCCTCGGCCGCCTGCTCGGCGATACCGTGCGCGCCCAGGAGGGAGAGCCCGTTTATCACCTGGTGGAGATTATCCGGCGCACTTCCATCCGCTTCCACCGCGACGCGGACGAGGGGGCCCGACAGGAGTTGGAAACCATCCTCGGCCAGCTCTCGCCTGAGGTGGCGGTCCAGATCGTGCGCGCTTTTTCCTATTTCTCGCACCTTGCCAATATCGCCGAGGACCAGCACCACATTCGGCGCAACCGGGCCCATGCCATTGCCGGTTCCGCTCCCCGTCGCGGTACCCTCTCCAACGCACTGTCGAAAGCCGTGGACGCCGGTCTCACCGCCTCCGACCTGAAGGATTTCTTCGCCGGCGCCCTGGTGAGCCCTGTCCTGACCGCCCATCCCACTGAAGTGCGGCGCAAGAGTACCCTGAACCGGGAAATGGAAATCTCGGACCTTTTGGACCGCCGGGAGCAGGTGTCCGCCACGCCCGAAGAGCGCGAGCTCGAGGAAGAGACCTTGCGGCGGGCGGTTCTTACGCTCTGGCAGACCGCACTTCTGCGCCGGATCAAGCTGACGGTCATCGACGAAGTGGTGAACGGCCTTTCCTATTACGATTATACCTTCCTGCAAGAAGTGCCGCGTCTCTTCTGCACCATCGAGGACCAGCTGGCGAAAGTTGACCCGAAGGCCGCAGAGGCCGAGGTGCCCTCCTTCCTGCGCATCGGCAGCTGGATTGGGGGCGACCGTGACGGCAATCCCTTCGTGACCGCCAGCGTGCTGCGCGAAACGGTGGCGCTCCAGCGGGATCGGGTGCTGCGCTTCTATGAAGAGCAGGTAGAGGCGCTGGCCGGCGAACTCTCTCTCGCTGGACGCCTGGTTAAGGTCTCGCCGGGCCTTGTGTCGCTGATGGACGCGTCTCCGGACCGCAGTCTCACCCGTCGGGAGGAGCCCTATCGGCTCGCTTTGTCCCTCGTCGCCGCGCGTCTTCGCGCCACGTCCGCCCAGCTGAAGGGGATCTCAGCCCCGACCGACGTGGCGCCGTACCCGACCGCTTCTGCTTTCAAGGCCGATCTCGACCTGATCCACCACTCCCTGGTGCAGAATGGTTCGCGCATCCTGGCCCGCGGCCGCCTGCGCCACCTCAGGCGGGCGGCGGATTGTTTCGGCTTCCACCTGACCAGTCTCGACCTGCGCCAGAATTCCGACGTGCATGAGCGCACGGTCGCAGAGCTGCTTGAGAAGGTGGCGCCCGGCACCGGCTATCTCGCCCTCGACGAAGCCGCCCGGATCACCCTGCTGACCCGCGAACTGGCGAATGCCCGGCCGCTGACCTCGCCCTATCTGGGCTATGGGGAGGAAACCCAGTCGGAGCTGGATATCCTGCGCACGGCTGCCGACGCCCATGCGCGCCTCGGGCCAGCCGTGATCCCCAATGCCATCATCTCAAAGGCCGAAGGGGTGTCCGACCTTCTTGAGCTTGCGTTGCTGCTGAAGGAGGTGGGCCTCGTGCGGGCCGATGGCACAAGCGACATCAACATCATCCCCCTCTTCGAGACCATCGAGGACCTGCGCGCCTGCGCCGAGGTGATGGATCGCTTGTTCTCCATTCCCGCCTATCGGGCACTGGTCGACAGCCGCGGGGGCGTCCAGGAGGTGATGCTGGGCTATTCCGACAGCAACAAGGATGGCGGCTTCGTCACCTCGGGCTGGGAATTGTACAAGGCCGAGATCGGGCTCATCGATGTGTTTCGCCGCCACGGTATCAAGCTGCGCCTGTTCCATGGGCGCGGCGGCTCGGTGGGACGCGGCGGCGGGCCGAGCTACGACGCCATCCTGGCTCAGCCCGGCGGCGCCGTGAACGGTCAGATCCGCGTGACCGAGCAGGGCGAGATCATCGCCTCCAAGTATTCGACCCCCGACGTGGGGCGCCGGAACCTGGAAATCCTGGTGGCGGCGACGCTGGAGGCGAGCCTCCTCCAGCCGAAGGAAAACGCGCCCCGGGCCGACTTCCTCACCACCATGGAGGAGCTGTCCCAGACCGCCTTCGCCGCCTACCGCAACCTCGTCTATGAGACCGAGGGCTTTGAGGACTATTTCTGGTCCTCCACCGTGATCAACGAGATCGCCACCCTGAACATCGGCTCCCGCCCGGCCTCGCGGAAGAAAACCCGCTCCATCAACGCCCTGCGCGCCATCCCCTGGGTGTTCAGCTGGGCCCAGTGCCGGCTGATGCTGCCGGGCTGGTACGGGTTCGGCGCGGCCATCGAGGCCTATGTGGCCGCCCATCCGCAAGACGGGCTCGACCAGTTGCGGGCCATGTACCGCGACTGGCCCTTCTTCCGCACCTTGCTGTCAAACATGGACATGGTGCTGTCGAAGAGTTCCCTTGCGGTGGCCTCCCGCTATGCCGAGCTGGTGGAGGACGAGGACCTGCGGGAGCGCATCTTCGGCCGTATCAACGCCGAGTATCAGAGCACCATCTCACACCTCCTGGCCATTACCGGTCAGGCCAAGCTGCTGGAGGGCAATCCCCTCCTGAGCCGTTCCATCCGGAACCGCTTTCCCTATCTGGATCCGCTGAACCACGTCCAGATCCAGCTCCTCAAGCTGCATCGGCGCAACGAGGCGGCCGAGGTGCCGGATGAGAATGTGCTGCACGGGATCCAGCTGACCATCAATGGCATTTCCGCGGGCTTGCGGAACAGCGGCTGATGTTTCTGCACAGAGGGGAAGGCGTCCTCGGGAGGCGGCGCCCCTTGGAACCGCTGCGTTCCCGGCAAAGGACCACCTTGATTTGAGCGTGGCGGACGCCCCGCGGTGAGAGGCAAGCACATGCGGCGCCTTGCTTCCGGGACGCCGATCCCTTAAGAGGCACAGGGACGCCCCGGTCCAAAGCCGGGGCTTTGCTTTGTTCGCGCCTCCTTTTCGGGAGGGCGCTTCGCGGAGGACCCCACACCGTGACCAACGTGGTCGTGGTCGGCTCGCAATGGGGCGACGAAGGTAAGGGCAAGATCGTCGACTGGCTCTCGGAGCAGGCCGACGTGGTCGTTCGATTCCAGGGTGGGCACAATGCCGGCCACACCCTGGTGGTGGACGGCGTGACCTATAAACTCTCCCTCTTGCCCTCCGGCGTCGTACGCTCGGGCAAGCTGTCGGTGATCGGCAACGGCGTCGTGCTGGATCCGCAGGCCCTTGTGGCCGAGCTGGAGCGGCTGGCGGCGCAGGGTGTTGTGGTTGGCCCGGAGCGTCTGCGCATTGCCGAGACAACCCCTCTCATCCTGCCGCTGCATCGCGAACTGGATGCCCTGCGCGAGAATGCCAATGCCGGCACGCGCATCGGCACCACGCGCCGTGGCATCGGCCCCGCCTATGAGGACAAGGTCGGCCGTCGCGCCATCCGCCTCGTGGATCTTGCGGACACCGCGTCCCTGCCGGCCAAGGTCGAGCGGCTGCTGAGCCACCACAATCTTCTGCGGCGTGGCCTCGGCCTGCCGGAGGTGGATGCGGGCGCGCTCATTGCCGAGCTCGAAGAGGTGGCTCCGAAGGTCCTGCCCTTCATGGACCGGGTGTGGGACCTGCTGGACCGCGCCCGCCGCGAGGGCAAGAAGATCCTGTTCGAGGGTGCGCAGGGCGCGCTTCTCGATATCGACCACGGCACCTATCCCTATGTGACGTCCTCCAACACGGTGGCGTCCTCGGCGGCGAGTGGGTCGGGTGTCGGCCCGGGCTCGCTCGACTACGTGCTGGGCATCACCAAGGCCTATACGACGCGCGTCGGCGAAGGTCCCTTCCCCACCGAGCTCACCGACGAGGTTGGACAGGCGCTGGGAACGCGGGGGCGTGAATTCGGCGTCGTCACCGGTCGTCCGCGTCGCTGCGGCTGGTTCGATGCGGTCCTGGTGCGCCAGACCGTGCGCACCTGCGGCATTCACGGCATCGCCCTGACCAAGCTCGACGTGCTCGACGGGTTTGAAGAGATCAAGGTGTGCGTTGGCTACATGCTGGATGGCGAGGAGATCGATTATCTCCCCGCCGAGAGCGGCGCCCAGGCGCGGGCCACGCCCATCTACGAGACCATCCCGGGCTGGAAGGAGTCCACGGCTGGCGCGCGCTCCTGGGCGGACCTGCCCGCCGAGGCGGTCAAGTATGTGCGCTGGATCGAGGAACTGATCGGCTGCCCGGTGGCGGTGCTTTCCACGAGCCCGGAAAGAAACGACACGATCCTGGTTCAAAATCCGTTCCAGGCCTAATCTCAATCCTGCGGACAGGGACCAAGCTCGCGACCGATGGCTGACTATTATCCGCTCCTGGTTCGCGCGATCTCCGGTTTGAGCCAGAACACGGCCGAGACCCGGAAGATCGTATTCGACCGCGCGCGGGCAGCCCTGCTCAAGCAATTGCGCAGCGTCGAGCCCCCCTTGCCCGAGGGCGAGATCGGCCGCGAGCGGCAGTCGCTGGAAGACGCGATCCGGCGCATCGCGGCCGAATACCCCGAGCCTCCTGCGGTGGCTGAGCCGACCGTCCGGCCCACTGCGCCGGCCGGCGCCGGGGCTTCCGTGCCGGCATCGACAGAGGCGCCCCCGCCTCCAGCGCCGTCCAAGCCTGCCCCTGCCTCTGAACCCGTGGGGCCAGAGGCGGGCAAGGTCGCAATGGAGAGCGAGGCGCCTGCTTCGAGCGGAGCGACCTCAGACCCCGCCCCAGACGTGTCCGAGGCCGCTGATGATGCGCCGGAGACGCCGGCCGCCAGCGACGATGAAAAGACCCTGACGGACCGCCGGCCGATCCTCGGCAAGGCGCCCGTCGCGGCCAAGACCGCGCGGCCCCGGCTTCCGGCAGAGAAGCAGGCGTCCGGATCCCCGCGCTGGACCCGCAGCCTTCTCATCACGATCCTGGTGGCCATTCTGGTCGTCGGTGCTGTGTTTGCGGCCGTGGAGCGCGAGCGTTTGATGGCGCTGGTTTCCGGCGCGCCTGCTCAGGCCCCGGCGCCGGCCCCGGCGCCCGCTGAGCCGGCCAAGGCTGCCGAGCAGCCCAAGTCCAATGACCGGATCGCGCAGGCTTCGGGCGATGCCAATAAGCGTGCGGTGCCCCCGCCGATGCGTCCGGTGAATGCGGCCGCCCAGCGCGCCGTGCTCTTCGAAGAGACCACCGGCGCTTCGCAGGGCCTGCAATCCTACGAAGGCACGGTCACCTGGAAAACCGAGACCTATAATGCCGGGCCGGGCCTTCCCCCGGACATCGGCATTCGCGGCGACATCCAGATTCCCGAGCGGCGGATTTCCATCAGCTTCACGCTCCGTCGCAACCTGGACCAGGCCCTGCCAGCCTCCCATACCATCGAGATCGGTTTCGGCCTGCCTCCCGATTTTGCCTATGGCGGCATCAGCAACGTTCCGGGCATCCGCATGAAGCAGACCGAGAGTGCCCAAGGTGCCCCCCTCGCCGGCCTCTCCGTGCGCGTCAATCCCACTTATTTCCTGGTGGGCCTGTCCGCCGTGCCCACCGACAAGCAGCGCAACATCCAGCTGTTGCAGACGCGTCCCTGGATCGATGTGCCGGTGGTCTATACCAACAACAAGCGGGGCATCATCGCGTTCGAGAAGGGGCCGACCGGCGACCAGGCGTTCCAGGACGCGTTCGCGGCCTGGGGCGAGCTGATCGCAACCACCCCGCCGCCCATGAGCCCCATTCCGGATGCCGCGCCGGCCCGCTGAGGCCAGTGGCTCTCTTCTTCACTGCAGAGGCAGGTTGACCCTCACGACGGTGGGATCGTCGCTCCCGGCGGTGATCTTGAACCCCAGGTCCTCCGCCATGTGCAGCATGGGCATGTTCTCGCGCAGCACGTCGCCGAAGATGCGCTTCAGGCCCCTCTGGCGCCCATAGTCGAGGATGCGGGTCATCAGCTGGAAGCCGAGGCCCTTCCCCTTGCTGTCGGACCTCACCATGATCGCATATTCCGCCGCTTCGTTGTCCGGATCGGCGATGATGCGGACCACGCCCAGCACCTCCCCCTCCTTGTCCACGGCCACCAGCGCCATTTCCCGGTCGTAATCGATCTGGGAGAGGCGCGCGGCCATGAGGTGGGGGAAGTCCTTCACCGAGCCGAGGAAGCGCATCCGCACGTCGCGGGGATCCGATCGGCGCACAATGTCCACCAGCTGCGGCTCATCCTCCGGCCGGATGGGCCGCACCAGCAGCACCTTCCCGTCCGTGAGCGTCATGGTACTGGTCAGCCGGGTGGGATAGGGGCGGATGGCGAAGCGTTCCGTCCCGATGCCCTTGGTCGGGTGCACGACGATCCGGGCATCGAGCGCGATCACGCCTTGCGCGTCCGCCAGGAGCGGGTTGATGTCCAGCTCGGAAATCTGGGGGAGGTCTCCCATCAGCTCGGATATCTTCACCAGGGTTGACGAGATGGCCTCCATGTCGGCCGGCGGACGGTCCCGATAGCCCGCCAGGAGCCGCGCAATGCGGGTGCGCTCGATCATCTCTCGGGCCAGAACGCCGTTGAGCGGCGGAAGGGCCACGGCGCGGTCGGCGATCACCTCCACCGCGATGCCCCCCTCCCCGAACAGGACCACGGGGCCGAAGGTGGGATCATTGGCGATGCCGGCGATCAGCTCCTGGGCGTGGGGGCGGTTGATCATTTCCTGGACGGTGAAGCCCTCGATGCGGGCGGCCGGCATGCGCTCGGCGACCGTGAGCAGCATGCCACGCGCGGCTTCCTCGACGCCGGCCGGCGTGCGCAGGTCAAGCCGCACACCGCCCACGTCGGACTTATGGGTCACGTCGTGGGAAAGGATCTTCAGCGCCACCGGCTTGCCGATCTCGGCTGCAAGTCGGCCGGCTTCCTCGGGGGTGCGGGCGATGCGGGTGTCGACGGTGGGGATGTCATAGGCCCTAAGGACCTGCTTGGCCTCGTATTCCGTCAGCGCACTGCGCCCCGCGTCGATCACCGCCTGGACCACCTGCCGCGCCCGGTCCCGGTCCGGTTCGTCGAAGGTGCGGGCCGGAGGGGTTTCCATCAGGGTCGTCTGGTTGCGCTGATAGGAGACCAGATGGTTGAAGGCGCGAACCGCTTCGTCCGGCGTCTCGTAGGTGGGCACCCGGCAGGCGGCAAAGTTCTGGCGGGAGGCGGCGACCGCCGTCTCTCCCAGCCAGCAGGTGAGCACCGGTGCCCGCCGACGCTTCGAGACCACCCGGATCACCGCATCGGCCGCGTCCGAACTGTCGGCGACTGCGGTGGGACAGTTCAGCACCAGGGTGGCGTCGGAATTTGGATCCTCCAACAGGATGGAAAGCGCGTCCTCGTACCGCTTGCCGGGGGCATCGCCGATAATGTCCACGGGGTTGGCCCCCGACCAGGTGGAGGGCAGCACGCCATTCAGCTTGGCGATGGTCTCGGGGGCCAGCGTCGCCAGCCGCCCGGGCGTGCCCTCGATGGCATCGGTGGCGAGAACGCCGGCGCCGCCGCCATTGGTGAGGATGGTGAGGCGATCCCCCTGGAGGCGGATGCCCGACGACAGGGTGGTCACCGCCTCGAACAATTCCCGCAGTTCGTACACACGCAGCATTCCTGCCCGGCGGAAGGCGGCGTCATAGACGATGTCGGCGCCGGCCAGCGCGCCGGTGTGGGAGAGCGCGGCCTTGGCCCCGGCTGCGCTGCGGCCCGCCTTGATGACGATGACCGGCTTGGCGCGGGCCGCGATCCGCCCCGCCGACATGAATTTGCGCGCGTCGGTGACACTCTCCACATAAAGCAGGATGGCCCGGGTGGTGTTGTCGAGGGCCAGGTGGTCCAGCAGGTCCCCGAAATCCACGTCCGCTTTGTCGCCCAGCGATATGATGTGAGAGAAGCCCACCGACCGGGCATTGGCCCAATCGAGCACCGTCGTCGCCATGGCCCCGGACTGGGTGACGAAGGCCACGTCGCCCTTGCGCGGCATGAGATGGGCGAAGCTGGCATTGATGCGCGGGCCGGTGGAGATGAAGCCGAGGCAGTTGGGGCCGACGATGCGCAGGAGATTTGGGCGCGCCGCGTCAAGCATGCGCTGGCGCAGTTCCTTGCCTGAGGCGCGGTCCCCTTCCCCGAAGCCGGCGGTGATGACAACCGCTGCCCGGCAGCCCTTCTGGCCGAGATCGGCGATCACCTGCGGGATGTCGGCGGGAGGCGTCGCCACCACGGCAAGATCGATGGGAATGGGGAGCTCGGCCACTGAACTGTAGTTCAGGGAGGAGCGGATGGCGCGCTCCCTGGGGTTGACGGTCAGGATCGGCCCTTCGAACCCGGCCTCAAACAGGTTTCGGGCAATGACGGCTCCGATGGAGCCTGGCCGGTTGCTGGCCCCGACGAGGGCGATGGCGGAAGGATTGAAAAGGGCGTCCAGATTGCGGGTGGTCATGCGCCGGCCTCGCTTGGTCTGTGTCGCGCAAGGCGCGATTGAAAACGCGGTCCTTCAGGCGTGCCCCAAGGTAACACGCCATGCACGTGTCGGTTTCTGGATGTCTGAAATTTACCGGAACCCGCTGCGCCCGGGTGTTGCTCGCGTCAGGCCGGCATTCCGCTCGCAGCTTCGCCACCACGCGAAAAGCTGTCGCGCACGGCCTCGCTGAGCGCGTTGTTCAGGAGCGGCTTTTCGATGATGGCAACGCCCGCCGAATGTGCCCTGCGGCGCACGTTTGCGGTCGGCTGCGTAGTGATGAGGATGGCAGGAAGGGACACATGGCGGTCGCTGAGCTCGCGCAGCAGGTCGAGGCCGTTCACGCCGGGAAGGTAATAGTCGACGATGAGGCAGCCTCGGCTGGGAAGATCGTTTGCCCGGAGCAGTTCGTCCGCATTGGCATAGGTGCGGACATCAAAGCCTTCAATCTCAAGCGAGAATTTCAGCGAGCCGCGAACGGCGGGATCGTCGTCGATGACGAGAACGACCCCCCCGCCTGATGTGCTGCTCTCGCTGTGAACCAAAGGCATCTGAAACATCTCCCACGAGCTGCTCGTGGGATCGCGCAGTCGGGCTACCGGAAGTATCCCTTCTGACGGTAAGGGGAGCCTTGAGCTAGATCAACGGGACTTTGCCGGTGACCATGGGGCAAATGCGTATGACCAAACGTCAACCTTTCGGTGCGACGTCTGTGCCGATCCCCGCCAGAAGCGCCATCCTCACCAACTCCGACAGGCTCGCGGCCTTCATCTTGGTCATCACATTGGCGCGGTAGACTTCCACCGTCCGGGGGCTGATGCCGAGGTCGTAGGCGATGGTCTTGTTGGCGTGCCCGGCCACCAGATATTCGAGCACCTGGTGTTCGCGGTGGGAGAGCGTGGCGATGCGCTCTTCCACATCCTCGCGCACCGCATCGACCTTCTGATTTTCCTGCGCGCGCGACAGGCAGGTGCGGATGGCTGCCAGGAGCGCCTCGTCGTCGAAGGGCTTTTCCAGGAAATCGGAGGCCCCGAGCTTCATGGCCTCCACGGCCAGGGGCACATCTGCATGGCCGGTGACGACGATGACCGGCACGCGGCAGCCGGCATGATCGAGCTTCTCAAGCAGCTCAACGCCGCTGAGGCCGGGCATGCGGACGTCCGTGATGATGCATCCCGCCTTGGCGGGAATGCCGGCTTCCAGGAACGCGGCCGCCGAATCGTGCTGCTTCACGTCGAAGCCGTTGGTCGCAAGAAGGAAGGCCAGCGAGTGCCTTACCGCATCGTCATCGTCGATGACGTGAATGAGCTGCGAATCAGGCATCGTCCTCCCCTTCCTCCCGCACGGCGCGCAGGGTGAAGCAGAAGACTGCTCCCCCTTCCGGATTGGGCTCCGCCCAGATGCGGCCCCCATGGGCCTCGATGATGGTACGCGAAATGGAGAGCCCCACACCCATGCCCTGGGGCTTTGTCGTGACGAACGGCGTAAATAGCTGCTGCGCCACCTCTTCGGTCAAGCCGTGCCCGGTATCCGACACGGTCACGGAAACCATGTCATCAGCAGCTGGGGCCGTTTGCACGGTCAAGCGGCGCACGGGGGTTTCCATCATGGCTTCCACGGCATTGCGCAGGAGGTTCAGGAGCACCTGCTGCACCTGTACCTTGTCGGCGAGCACCTGATCGCAGGTCGGATCGAAGTGGAACCGCACCTGGATGCCGTATTCCTTAACGCCCACCAGGGCAAGCGCGCTGGCTTCTTCCACCAGCTTTGCCAAGCTCTCCACCCGCCGCTCCGTCTCGCCCCGTGAGACGAAATCCCGCAGGCGGCGGATGATCTGCCCGGCGCGCAACGCCTGCTCGGCAGCTTTGTCCAGCGCACCCTTGAGCATCTGGGAGGTTGCGTCCTCGCTGGCATCCAAGAGCCGTCGCGAGCCTTTCAGATAGTTGGCGATGGCGGACAGTGGCTGGTTCAGCTCGTGGGCCAGCGTCGAGGCCATCTCGCCCATGGCGGTCAGACGAGAAATGTGGACGAGTTCCGATTGCAGCTCCTGCAGGCGCGCCTCGGTCTTCTGGCGTTCGGTCAGGTCGCGGATGAAGCCGGTGAAGAAGCGGCCGGACGAGGAGCGCATCTCCCCCACAGCCAGTTCCATGGGAAAGGTGGTGCCGTCCTTGCGCTGGCCTACCACCACGCGACCGATGCCGATGATGCGGCGTTCGCCGGTGGTGAGATAGCGCCCCAGATAGGCATCGTGCGCGTCCCGGTGTGGATTGGGCATCAGGATCGCCACATTGCGCCCCACAGCCTCCGCCGATGAAAAGCCGAACAGGCGCTCGGCAGCCGTGGAGAAAGACTGCATGATCCCCCGCTCATCGATGACGATCATGGCGTCGGGCACCGTGTCGAGGATCGACGACAGATGCGCTTCCCTCGCTAGCAGGGCGCGGTCGCGGGCGGCGGCGTCGACGCGGGTCCGGCGCAGCCGCTCCCCCAGGACGGCAGTGCCGAGGCCGGCCACCAGAAGAAGCGCAAGCACCGACCAGTCGGTTGGGACAGGGTCCGAGCCGGTATTGGCGAGCAGCAGCAGCCCCAGCGCGCTGACCACGAGCGCCCCGATCCCCGCCGCGAGGCCGCGCGTTCCCACGAGCACAACAGCCAGAGTGCACAGTAGGGCGGCGTGCGAGCCGAAAGGTGGCATTTTCAGGAAGCCGATGAGTCCAGTCACCACGGTGGCCGCGCCTACCCCGACGACGGCACCCAGAACGGTCGGAGGCATCACGCCGAACGCTCTTGGCGGGTCCGAAGTGTCACTGGATCTGAAACTCATGCGGCCCCGGCTGAATCGCAACGTGCGCTCGACGTTCACGTTAGCACGCACTTTTCGGCTAGGGGATATTACTTAAGGAGGCAGACGTAAGGGTTCAATCCGAATTTCGCCTGTGCAGGCAACGGACTATCCCTTTCGACGTCCAGATGGAGACCGCTCCGATGAACGTCCATGTCGCCCCCCTGTCCTCGCATAATGCGCTGAATGCCCGCGGCGAAGTCCGGTGGGGAGAGACTGTCGATGTCTCCCGCGCTGCTGATCTGGTCAGCAGCCTCGGAACCGTCGTCCAGCTTGCCCGCAACTCCGAAATCTTCGGTGAGGACGAGCCGGCGGAATATATCTACGTGGTGTTGTCCGGAGTGGTGCGCATCTGCAAGCTTCTGGGCGATGGCCGCCGCCAGATCGAGGCGTTCTGCCTGCCGGGCGATGCCTTTGGCTGGGAGCGCGGATCGCTCAATCGCTTTTCGGCTGAAGCCGTCAATGAATGCCGCCTCGCCCGCGTCAAGCGCTCCATCCTCTTCGCCCGCGCCTCCGACGATGCCGAATTGGCCCAGGCCCTTTGGGCGCTGACCTTTGCGGAGCTGCACCGCGCGCAAGACCATCTGCTCCTCCTCGGCCGCAAGACCGCGCAGGAACGGGTGGCCGCGTTCCTCCTGGACCTTGCCCGCCGCTCGGCCAACAGCCACGAGCCGGCCACCGAAGTGGTCCTCCCTATGTCCCGCCAGGACATTGCCGATTATCTCGGGCTGACGATCGAGACCGTCTCGCGCACCCTCACCTCGCTGGAAGAGGCTGCGATCATCGCCCTGCCCTCCTCGCGCCGCGTCATGCTGCGTGACCGTCATGCCCTGCGGCGCCTCGACTCCTGAAGGCGCCGATCCATTTCCTGTGTACCCGCGTATCTGCGTAACTTCCTCCCCACCTCACACCGCCGCCGAATGCCGTCGAGGCTCGGCGGCGTTTTCTTTTGCCTGCGGCAGATAGGCGTCGAAGACGGCGCAGGCCACACGGGTGAAGCTGCGCGCCGCTTCGGGGATGCGAATCACATTGCCGCTGAGTTCGACCAGGCTGTCGGCCTCCAAGGCGGCAAGAGCCGCGCGCTCCGCATCGAAATGACCAAGCGGCACATCGTGGCGGGCGCAGACCGCAGCAAGGTCCACGCAGAGGTCACACATCAGGCGCTCGATCACGTCCCGCCGGAGCCGATCCTCGGCCGTGACAAGCCGTCCGCGCGCCACCGGCAGGATCCCTTCGGCTACCGCCTTGTGCCAGGCGGGGGTGGCGGGGATGTTCTGCACATAGCCCTGGGGGAGCGCCCCGATGGAGGATGGCCCGAAGCCCAGAAGCACCGGCGCGTCGTCGGTGGTGTAGCCCTGGAAATTGCGCTTCAAAGCCCCGACCACCGCCTTGGCGGCAAGGCTGTCGTGGGGCTGCGCGAAATGGTCAAGCCCAACCGACACATAGCCGGCGTCATTCAGCATTTGGGCGATCAGGCTCGCCTGGTCCAGGCGCGCTGAGGGGCCGGGCAGCGAGTCTTCCGGGATGAGGGCCTGGTGGCGCTTCATCCAGGGCACATGGGCATAACCGAACACGGCGATGCGGTCTGGCTCCAGTTCCAATGCAGACCGCACGGTGCGCGCCACGGTTTCCAGCGTCTGGTGCGGCAGGCCGTAGATGAGGTCCAGATTGATGGACGGTATGCCGGCGGCGCGCAGCCACGCCGTGACCTGCGCCGTCTCCTCGAAGCTCTGCATCCGCCGGATGGCCTTCTGCACGTCGAGCTCGAAATCCTGGACGCCAAGGCTGACACGGTTCACGCCGTTGCGCGCCAGCGAGGCGGCCTTGGCTTCATCCATGACCCTAGGATCGATCTCGATGGCGATCTCGGCGCCATCCCTGATGTCGAAGACGGACCGCAGGCGCGTCATGACGCGGGTGAAGTCCGCGTCCGACAGCATGGTGGGCGTGCCGCCCCCGAAATGAATGTGTCGGGCTGACAGCCGGTGCGGCAGCTGCTCGGCCACCAGGGCGATCTCGTCCAGCAGCCGGTCGGTGAAGGCTGCCACGGGGGTATAGGTGCGCGCGACGCTGGTCTGGCAACCGCAATAGAGACACAGCTCGGCACAGAACGGCACATGCAGGTAAAGGGAGACGTCCACGTCGGCTGGCAACGCTGCGAGCCATTGCCCGTAGACGCCCGCATCCACCTGCGGCCCAAAATGGGGTGCGGTGGGATAGCTCGTATAACGTGGCACCGGGCCGCCATAACGGGCCAGGAGATCCTGTGCGGACGGCAGGGCGGGCGCGGAGCGGGGGGCAAAGGCGAGCGCGGTCATGAATTCTTCATGCCGCGCCCGCCGATGCAGGGCCTTGATTCAGGACAAGACGGTGCCGATCGGCACCGCCGGTTCAGTGCTTGAAGTGGCGCACGCCGGTGAAGACCATGGCAAGGCCCGCCTCGTCGGCGGCGGCGATCACCTCGGCGTCGCGCATGGAACCGCCTGGCTGGATGACGGCGGTGGCGCCCGCCTCCACCGCCGCCAGGAGGCCATCGGCGAAGGGGAAGAAGGCATCGGAGGCCACAACCGATCCCTTGGTGAGCGGCACGGCGAGCCCGGCGGCTTCGGCCGCATCCTGCGCCTTGCGGGCGGCGATGCGGGCGGAATCCACGCGGCTCATCTGGCCCGCGCCGATGCCGACGGTGGCGAGGTCCTTGGCATAGATGATGGTGTTGGACTTCACATGCTTGGCGACCCGGAACGCGAAGCGCAGGTCGAGAAGCTCCTGCTCGGTGGGTGCGCGGCGCGTAACCACCTTCAGCTCCAGGTCGTCGGCGCTCACATTGTCGCGGCTCTGCACCAACAGTCCGCCGGCCACCGTGCGCACATTGAGGCCCTCGGCGCGCGGGTCAGGCAGGCCGCCGGTCACCAGCAGGCGCAGATTCTTCTTGGCGCCGACGATGGCGATGGCCTCCTCGGTGGCGTCGGGGGCGACGATCACCTCGGTGAAGATCTCGGTCATCAGGCGGGCGGCGGCTGCGTCCAGGGTCCGGTTGACGGCGATGATGCCGCCGAAGGCGGAGACGGGGTCGCAAGCCAGCGCCTTGCGATAGGCCTCTTCCAGGCTCGCCCCCTCAGCCACGCCACAGGGATTGGCGTGCTTGACGATCACCACCGCCGCCGAGCGGGCGGGATGGAACTCGCCCACACACTCGAAGGCCGCGTCGGTGTCATTGATGTTGTTGAAGGAGAGCTGCTTGCCCTGCACCTGACGGGCGGTGGCGACGCCGGGGCGCTGCTCTCCTGTGGCATAGAAGGCGGCCTTCTGGTGGGGGTTTTCGCCATAGCGCAGCTCTTCCAGCAGCTTGCCGCCAAAGGCGCGGTAGCTGGGCGCGCTGACATCCACCTGGCCGGCGAACCAGTTGGAGATGGCGGCGTCATAAGCGGCGGTGCGGGCATAGGCGGTCTGGGCGAGGCGCCGGCGCAAGGCGAGCGTGGTGCCGCCATGCAGCTCGATCTCCTTGATGACGGCCTCGTAGTCGGCCACATCCACCACCACGGCCACGTCATTGTGGTTCTTGGCCGCGCCGCGGATCAGCGCCGGCCCGCCAATGTCGATATTCTCGATGGTCTCGTCGAAGTCGGCCCCGCGCGCGACCGTGGCCTCGAAGGGATAGAGGTTCACCACCACCAGATCGATGGGAGCGATGGCGTGCTCGGCCATGGAGGCCTGGTGGCCGGCATCGGCCCGGATGGCCAGAATGCCGCCATGCACCTTGGGGTGCAGCGTCTTCACGCGGCCGTCCATCATCTCGGGGAAGCCGGTCAGCTCGGCCACGTCCAGCACCTCAAGTCCCGCCTCGGCCAGCGCCTTGCGGGTGCCGCCGGTGGAGACGAGTTGCACGCCGGTCTTCGCCAGCGCGGTGGCGAACGGGATCAATCCGGCCTTGTCGGACACCGAGATGAGGGCGCGGGTGACGGGGCGGATATCGACGGTCATGGAGGCACTCCGAACGGGATCGGGGCTCGCCCTATCACGTCCGGCGGTGCCTCGTCATCAAGCTCGCGCGGCGGGGCCCCTGATGGGCGAGGGTCGCACGGAGGGCGCCTCGCGGGTGCGCACGAAGGTCCACAGCAGCCGGGGCGTCTCGGCCAAATTGCCGGAGAGCACCAGCTGGAGCGTGCGACGCGGGCCGTCGGGCGCGGCGAGATAGACGCTTTCGTCCACGTGCACCATCTGGTTCGGTGCGACGAAGGCCCACGCCTCCCCGCCAGGAACTGTAAGCAGAACAGTGCTTTGGTCGTCCAGGCGCTCCACGGTGATGGCCGGGTGCAGGTGGAAGCGGGCCACGAAGCCGACCGCCGGAAGCGCCGCTTCCGGCCCGGCCGTGGAGCGGAACACGTCCTCTCCATCCAGGCGGCCGCCATCCGCGTCCAGGCGCCAGGAGCGCTGGTGGATGACGCCGAACGGCTCTGCATAACCGTCATGGCTGGCCCGCAGCATGATGGTGCCATCGCGGCTTCCCCGCTGCACGGGCACGCTCTTGGGGCCGGAGACGATGGGGATGCCCACCATGCGGGCAAGGCGTCCCTCTGCGAAGAAGCGGCAGGAGGAGGTATCGCCGACCACGACCGTGGAGTGGGCGGCCGTGGCCCGGGCCACCTGGCGCCAGCGCTCGCGGTTGATCTCCGTCATCCCGCAATTGACCACGATGCGGTGCCGCCCCGACGACATTTCGAAGGCGAGGCAGCTGGCATGCGCCTCCTCGCTGGCGGAGAGAGGGGGAGGCGTGCCGGTATCGACGATCACCACCGCGCCCCGCGCTTCCATGCGCTGGAAGCCCGCATGGGGCGCATTGGCCACCGGCGCGCCGCGCGCATCATCATAGGCCAGGATGGTGGCGAGCTGATCGGCGGCCGTGTGGCTCATGCCGTGAAAGAGGGAGAAAGCACCGTCCCCGTGCCGGAAGAAGCGCAGCATGGGCATCATGCGGTCGATGGCATTCATCAGCGCCGGTGGGGCGGGCTGGTTGCGGGCGGCAAAGGCATGACGGAGCGGCAGGAGGTCCAGCAGCAGCGCGATGAGCATGCCCGGGCTGCGCGTGAGCGGGCCGCCATCCGGGAGAATCTGACGGTCCAACTCCTCCACAAGCCGCTTTTGGGCGGCGCGGAGCAGGCGAGACTGGTCGGACATGCACAGGCCCGCAAAGACCAGCGCGATCAGAGCAATGAGGCGGGGATAGCCGTCTGGCGCCTCGCCGGAGGCACGCCGCAGATGCCGCACTTGCCGCGCCAGGCTCTTCATGAACCGGCGATAGAAATCGTGGTCCGCGTCCTGGAGGATGAAAGGGGCCTGCGTGAGCCACGAGATGATGCGACGCGCAGTCACGTCCGGCCGCGCGGCCACATTGCGCGCAACGCCGGAATTGCGGATCCAGTCTCCCACCAGAGCGCGGGCATTGGCGCGGGCGATGGTGGTTCCGGCCGCACGCAGGTGGCGCAGCCAGCCGAAGCCGTGCAGAACTTCCGCCCATTCCTCGGAGGGCGGGTCGATCTCAAACGGCGTGTGCCCCTCCAGCATGGCGATCTTGCCGGCAAAGGCGAAGCGGCCTGCATAGATCTCGCTGGCGCGGGTGGGGTCGCCGGTGCGCAGGTCCTGGGGCGCGATGAGCAGGCGCTCCGGCACCGGCACGCTCACCTGGCCCAGCGCCAAAGGCGCGGCGGGCGCGCGGGCCAAGAGCGAGCGCCAGGAACGCCCGACGAGATAGCCCGCCAGGCGCACGCGTTCTGCCAAGGCTCCCCGTGTCATGCGTCCTGCCACCCCTGCCCGCGGACCGTCCTTCGGAAGGCGAGCCTCGCGGCAGCCATGGGAGGGTGGCAGGTCGGTCCAGAATGAGGACCGCTCGCTCCCGACATGGGCAAAGCCGGATCAGCCGCGCTTGCGCAACCGGGCCGCGAAGAAGCCGTCAATACCCGAAAGCTCGGGCCTCGGCGCGGGCCAGTCCGAGGGAAGTGTGCGCAAATCCCCTTGAGGAGTGATGAATTTTTCGAGGCCCGGATGCTCATTCTTGTCCATGGGCGCACGCTCCATGTCGGGCCTGCGGGCGAGCAGGGCCTCGATCTGCGCCTCCCCCTCCTCCGGCTCGAGGGAGCAGGTGGAATAGACCAGCACGCCGCCCGGCGCCAAAAGTTCGGCTGCGTGGTCGATGAGCCGGCTCTGAAGCGCGGCGAGCGTGCCGATGTCCGCCGGGCTCTTGCTCCAGGCCACGTCCGGATGGCGGCGCAAGGTGCCCGTGGCCGAGCAGGGCGCATCGAGCAGGATGGCGTGAAACGGCTCGGCCTTGAAGGTGGTGGCGTCCGCCTGGATGACGCTGGCGGCAAGGCCGAGGCGAGCCAGATT
Organism: Aquabacter sediminis; assembly: GCF_028863665.1. Classification (GTDB taxonomy): domain Bacteria; phylum Pseudomonadota; class Alphaproteobacteria; order Rhizobiales; family Xanthobacteraceae; genus L1I39. The sequence goes on along the minus strand of NZ_JARBFX010000007.1, from coordinate 55,125 downwards.
TTCTTTCAGGCGCGTCAGGCGGTCGGCGGAGCGGTCCACGGCCGTCACGTCCGCTCCGGCGGCGGCGAGCTGGGCGGTCTTGCCGCCCGGTGCGGCGCACAGATCGGCCACCCGCCGCCCGCGCACGTCGCCCAGAAGGCGCGCCGGCAAGGCGGCGCCCGCGTCCTGGACCCACCACGCCCCCTCTTCAAAGCCCGGAAGGGCACGAATGGGGCCGGCATTGGCAAGCCGAACGGTGCCGGTGGGTGTCAATGTGCCGCCGAGCGTCTGCGCCCAGCCTTCGGGATCCGCCTTCACCGTCAGGTCGAGCGGCGGTTCATTCAAGAGTGCCTCGCAAATGGCGCGGGTCGCATCGGCACCATAGGTCGCGGTCCAGCGGGTGCGCAGCCAGTCCGGCGTGTCGAGAAGCTGCGGCGCCACCTGCGCCAGCAGATCCTGTCCCTCCCGGGTCAGGCGGCGGAGCACCGCATTGATAAGGCCCGCAAAGCCGCCGGTGGACTTGTCGTGCCGGGCCACTTCCACGCTCAGTCCCACCGCCGCATGGTCCGGCACGTCCATGAACAGGATCTGGGCGGCGCCGACCAGGAGGACGGTTTCCACCTTGGGGGCGGAGCGCGGGGTGCCACGCTCCAGCAACATGCCGAAGATGGCGCGCAGGGTTCCCAGCCGACGGAGGGCCGTAGCAACGATGCGATAGGCCAGCGCCCGGTCGCGGGGGTCGAGGCCGGCAGCGGCCTCCAGGGCTTCCTCGAGCGGCAGGTTGGCGCGCAGAATGCGGTCGAGCGCATCGGCGGCGACGAGACGCGCAGGCAGACCAGAGGGCGGCGGACGCCGCGAGGCGTTGGCAGAGGGGGATTTCATGGGCGGCAGGTAAGCCAGGCCGGAGCGTTTTGCAAATCGGGGGCTAATGTGCGCCGGGACGAGCGACGAAACCCGTCCCCGTCCCGGCTGGAAAACGGGCGGCGTTCGCGGGGTCGGATCATCCCCATGGGCCGCGTCGACCGCCACCATTCCAGGGGCCGGCGGCACGGGGAGCGGACCCGAAGCCGCCGCCCATCCCGCCTCCCATGCCCCGGCCCATCTGCCGCGCCAACTCCTGCAGGGCGGCGATGCGGTTTTCCGTGGCGGGGTGGGTCGAGAACAGACCGTCCATGCGCTGGCCGGACAGGGGATTGATGATGAACATGTGGGCGGTGGCGGGGTGCGCCTCGGCTTCGTAATTGTTCACCTGGTGGGCAATGCCGGCGATCTTGGCCAGCGCCGAGGCCAGTGCCATCGGCTCGCCGCAAATCTCCGCTCCGCCGCGGTCGGCCTCATACTCCCGCGAGCGGGAGATGGCCATCTGGACCACCATGGCCGCGAGAGGGGCCAGGATGACCATCAGGATGGTCCCGATGGCGCCAAAGGGCGAGCCGTTCTCCCGGTTTCCGCCACCGAACAGCAGGCCGATATTGGCGAGCATGGAGATGGCGCCCGCAATGGTCGCCGTGATGGTCATGGTGAGGGTGTCGTGATGCTTGATATGCGCCAGCTCGTGCGCCATCACGCCCGCCACTTCCTCGCGCGACAAGGTGCGCAGCAGGCCTGTCGTGGCCGCGACCGCAGCATTCTGCGGATTGCGCCCGGTGGCAAAGGCGTTGGGTTGCGGATTGTCGATGATGTAGACGCGCGGCATGGGCAGTTCGGCCCGCTGCGCAAGTTCGCGCACCATGGCGACAAGATCGGGGGCGGTTCGCTCGTCCACTTCCTGCGCCCCATACATGCGCAGGACCATCTTGTCCGAGTTCCAGTAGCTGAACAGGTTCATGCCCGCGGCGATGACCAGCGCAATCATCATCCCGCCCTTGCCGCCGATAGCGAACCCCACGGCCATGAAAAGGGCGGTCAAACCCGCAAGCAGGATGGCCGTCCGTACGTAATTCATTCCTCTCTCCTTCGGCGGCAAAGGCTCAAGCGGATGCCGCGCCGTTAAGGATGGGGATCGCATTCTTGCGGTTCAAGGCTTCACGCCTTGAGCGGGAACAAAAGAAGATCGCTGGGCAAGCAGCGATTCGGACTGCTCCCGTTCCCCCTTCGATCTCGCCTTCTCTCGGCGTGTGTCCCGCGCTGGCACAAGATCGGGATGGTGCGACGACCCTTTCCCTGAAGCCCGGCCATGCCTATCTTCCCGGTGACGTGCGGTTCTGCCGCCATCCCCTTGAAGGATGTGAGATCAAAATGTTCATCCAGACCGAGGCGACGCCCAATCCGGCGACCCTGAAATTCCTGCCCGGACGGACTGTCCTGGGCGATGGCACCCTCGAACTGCGCAGCGAGAGCGAAGCCGAGCGTTCGCCCCTGGCCCAGCGCCTGTTCGAGGTGAACGGTGTGAACGGCGTGTTCCTGGGGTCCGACTTCATCACGGTGACCAAGGCGGGGGGAGACTGGGCGCACCTGAAGCCCGCCATTCTCGGCGCCATCATGGAGCACTTCATGTCCGGTGCGCCCGTGCTGGCCGAGGGGGTGGCCGCGAGTGAGGACGGCGACGAGTTCTTCGCCGCCGAGGACGAGGAAATCGTCGACACCATCAAGGAACTGATCGAGACGCGCGTGCGTCCGGCGGTCGCCAATGATGGCGGCGACATTACCTTCCGCGGCTTCAAGGAAGGCATCGTCTATCTTAATATGAAGGGCTCCTGCTCGGGGTGTCCCTCGTCCACGGCGACGCTGAAGAACGGCATCGAGAACCTGTTGCGACATTTCGTGCCGGAAGTGGTCGAGGTTCGCCCGGTCTAAAGGCAAGCTCCAGCGCCGCAGTTCGGGCTTGGGCGGGGCGATTTTCCCGCCCCCCTTCCGTTGAGGCCGGTTTCGGGGGATTGTGCAGCCGGGATTCGGGCTGTCACACCACATGTATGTTCTGGCCATTGATACGGCACTGACCGCCTGCTCGGTCGCGGTGCTGAACGGGGAAAGCGACACCATTGTCGCCGGCGATTCCGTTTACATGGAGCGCGGGCACGCGGAGGCGCTCGTGCCCATCGTCGAACAGGTCATGCGCGATGCCGGGCTGGACTTTTCCGAGCTGGACCGCGTGGTGGCGACCGTCGGTCCCGGCAGCTTCACCGGGTTGCGCGTCGGGCTCTCGGCCGCGCGCGGCTTCGCGCTGGTGGCGCGGCGGCCGGTGGTGGGGGTGTCCACGCTCGCGGCCCTGGCCGCCCCTTTCCTCGCCATGGATGACAGCGTGCCCGTGGTGAGCGCCATCGATGCCCGCCACGACCATGTGTTCCTGCAGATGTTTGGCTCGGGAGGGCGCACCCTGATCGCGCCGCGGGTGATGTCGGCGAAGGATGCGGCGCGCTCGGTCGCCATCGGCGCGGTGCGCCTTGTGGGGTCGGGGGCTGGCCTCGTGGCGCAGATGTGGCCGCCGGGGGAAGCGACGCCGGAGACGGTGGAGGTCATGGCCGCCCCCGACGTGGCGTGGGTCGCCCGTCTCGGCGCGGTGGCGGACCCCGCCCAGGCGGAACCGCGCCCACTTTATCTGAAGGCTCCCGACGCCAAGCCGCAGGATGCGGCGCGGATCGCCCGGCGGTGATTTCGTTCCCCGGCTTCTCCGCGCCCAAGGCACCGGTCGTGCGCGACGCATGGACGGCCGACATGCCGGCCATGGCGCGCATCCACGCCGCCTCCTTCCATCGCGGCTGGGGCACGGACGAACTGGAGCGATTGCTCGCCAGTCAGGCGGCGCGGGCCCACGTGGTGTGGCGGGGAACAGGGGACGTGCTGGGTTTCGTGCTCTCGCACCTGGTGGCGCCGGAAGCGGAGATCCTGTCCATTGCGGTCGCCCCCGCCGCTCGCGGCAAGGGGCTGGGCCGTCTGCTTCTGACCCACCATCTCCAGCGCCTCGCCGGGCTTGGCGTGACCTCCTCGCACTTGGAGGTCGAGGCGGGGAATGTCGCGGCGGTCAAGCTCTATCGTAGCCTCGGCTATGGGGAAGTGGGGCGCCGCAAGGGCTATTATGCGGGCTCGGGTGGCTCCGGCGACGCCCTCGTGATGCGCCTGGACTTCTGAAGGCCAGGGCAAACCGTCCCGCGCCTCCCGCTTGCGGACGGGGGACCGACGCCATAAGCAGGAACCGGCTCGGCGAAGAAGGAGGGTATCCTTGAGCGACAAGATCAGCGCCATCGAGGAAGCCTGCCACGCCAAGGGCATGCGCATGACCGACCAGCGCCGGGTGATCGCCCGCGTGCTCACCGCCGCCGAGGATCATCCCGACGTGGAGGAGCTGTACCGCCGCGCCAGCGCCATCGACGACAAGATTTCCATCTCCACAGTCTATCGGACCGTCAAGATGTTCGAGGATGCGGGCATCGTGGAGCGCCACGAATTCGGCGATGGCCGTTCGCGCTACGAGCCGGTGCCGGACGAGCATCACGACCATCTCATCGACCTGCGCAGCGGGGAGGTGAAGGAGTTCCGGTCCGAGGAGATTGAGCGCCTCCAGGAGGAGATCGCCCGGCGGCTGGGTTATCGAATCGTCGGCCACCGGCTCGAACTCTATGTGGTTCCCCTTGAGGAGAAGCCGGCGTGACCATGAACGTGCCGGGCCCTGCGCCGTGGGTGGATTCCTTCGACAAGGAACCCATGCCCAATCTCGGGCCCGAATGGCCGGCCGCCTCCCGGATCCTCGACCGGTTGCGCATGGGCGGCATGCTCGTCGCCCTGGCCGGCGTGACGGCGGTGGGCATTCCCCTGCAATGGGTGGCACTGAAGCTTAATCTGCCGGTACGCCGTCAAATCCCCATGCTGTTTCATCGCGCGGCGCTGGCCTTGATGGGTGTGCGGGTCACCGTGAAGGGCGCCCCAGTGGCTGAGCGGCCGCTTCTGTTTCTGTCCAATCATTCCACCTGGCTGGACATTTGCGTCCTGGGATCGGTGGTGCCTCTGGTCTTCGTGGCCAAGTCCGAGGTGGCGGGTTGGCCGCTGATCGGCCTTCTGGCCAAGCTCCAGCGCTCGGTGTTCGTGGATCGCCAGCGCCGCGCCAAGACCGGGGCGGTGAACCAGGAAATCGCCGAGCGCCTGTCGCAGGGTGATCCGGTGGTCCTGTTCGCCGAGGGCACCTCCAGCGACGGCAATCGCGTCCTTCCGTTCCGTTCGGCCCTGGTGGGCGCCGTGCGCGACGTGATGGCGGCGGGAAGCGAGGCGCGGGTGCAGCCGCTCTCCGTGGCCTATGTGAAGGTCCAAGGCATCCCCATGGGCCGCCAGCACCGCCCCCTGGCCGCCTGGTATGGCGACTTGGATCTTGCTCCGCACCTGCTGGAAGTGCTGCGCCAGGGCGCCATCGACGTGACGGTGACCTTCGGGGAAGCCAAGGCCCTGGATGGCCCTTTGGACCGCAAGGCCGTGACGCGTCTGTGCGAGGAGGAGGTCAAGCGCCTCCTGCAGGACAGCCTGACCGGCCGTGGCGGAGCGACGTGAGTTTCCAAATCGCGCAATTGCCGGTAAGACTGAGGATGGTTCTTACAGACACGGGGAAGACAGCGTCGGCGTCACAGCAGCGTCGCGTCGCGGCGCGAGGGTGACGACGGCAGAGATGCAATGGACGAGCCCCGCAAGCTTTATGTGAAGTCGTTCGGGTGCCAGATGAACGTCTACGATTCCCATCGTATGGCGGACACCCTGGCCAAGGAAGGCTATGTGGAGACGAGCGATCCGGCGGAGGCCGATCTCGTCATCCTGAACACCTGCCATATTCGCGAAAAGGCCGCCGAAAAGGTCTATTCGGAGCTCGGTCGCATGCGCAAGGCGCGCGCTGAGACGGGCCGCAAGAACATCATCGCCGTGGCCGGCTGCGTCGCCCAGGCGGAAGGCGCAGAAATCATGCGCCGGGCGCCGGTGGTGGACCTGGTTGTGGGTCCTCAAAGCTACCACCGCCTGCCCGAGCTGCTCGCCAAGGTCAAAGCCGGTGGTCAGGCGGTGGATACGGACTTTCCTGTCGAGGACAAGTTCGACCATCTTCCCGCTCCAAGCCTTGAGGCGACACGCAAGCGCGGCCCCACCGCCTTCGTCACCGTCCAGGAAGGGTGCGACAAGTTCTGTACCTTCTGCGTGGTTCCCTATACCCGTGGGGCCGAGCTGTCGCGGCCGGTGGCGAAGATCGTGGTCGAGGCGGAGCGCCTCGCCGGCCAGGGCGTGCGCGAGATCACGCTCATCGGCCAGAATGTGAATGCCTTCCACGGGGACGGCCCGGATGGCACGGTGTGGTCGCTCGCCCGCCTCCTCCATCGTCTCGCGGAGATCCCAGGTGTCGCGCGCCTGCGCTATACCACCAGCCATCCCCGCGACATGGATGACGACCTGATCGCCGCCCATCGCGACCTGCCGGTGTTGATGCCCTATCTGCACCTGCCGGTGCAGTCCGGCTCCGACCGGATCCTCCAGGCCATGAACCGCAAGCATGGCCGGGCAGAGTTCTTCGACATCATCGACCGCATGCGCGCGGCCCGTCCGGACCTGGCGCTGTCGTCCGATTTCATCGTCGGCTTCCCCGGGGAGACCGAGGCTGAATTCGAGGAGACGCTGGACCTCGTGGAACGGGTGGGCTTTGCCAGCGCTTATTCGTTCAAATACTCCGCCCGTCCGGGCACCCCGGCGGCGGACCATGCCAACCAGGTGGCGGAAGAGGTGAAGACCGAGCGTCTCGCCCGCCTGCAGGCGGCCCTCGAGCGCTCCAAGCGCGCCTTTGACCGCGCCTGCGTGGGCCGCTCGTTCGATATTCTCCTGGAAAAGCCCGGCCGCTATGCCGGCCAGTTGATCGGGCGCTCGCCCTACCTCCAGTCGGTGGTCGTGGAAGCGCCCGGCGCCCGGATCGGCGATGTCATTCCCGTCACCATTCTGGAGGCGGGTCCCAATTCTCTCTCCGGCCGGCCCGAAACGGGCGCGGCGGCCGGGGAGGCCCGCCCTCTTGCGGCAATGGAGGCCTGAGCTTGCGCAGATCTGGCGTCGATCGAGACCGCCCGCCGGTGCCCCAGGGCCCGGCCCGCGCAGCCATATCCGACCCTTGGGCAATCCAGGGGGTGGACGCGCCCACCCAGGTGGTGCTCGCCTTCGACGACAACCGCCTCGCCACGCTGCTGTTCGGCCATTATGGCCGCAACCTGGCGCTTCTTGAGCGCAAGCTGGGCGTGAAGGCTGATTCACGCGGGAACCATGTGACGCTGGAAGGCCCGCGCGATGCCTGCGAGCAGGCGCGCCACGTCCTGGAGCACCTCTATGACGGCCTCAAGCGGGGCCGCGACGTGGGCGTGGGCGACGTGGAAGGTGCCATTCGCGAGGCCGTCTCCCAGGGTTCGCTGTTCGATTTCGACCCCGCCGAAGACCGCCAGAGCTTCGACGAGATCCAGCTGCGTCGTCGTCCCGTGCGCGCCCGTACGGCCGCGCAGGACGCCTATATCCGCGCCCTGAAGCGCCACACCTTGGTGTTCGGCGTCGGGCCTGCGGGCACGGGAAAGACCTGGCTGGCGGTCGCCTATGCGGTGCACCTCCTGGAGCGGCGGATGGTGGATCGCCTGATCCTGTCCCGCCCGGCGGTGGAGGCCGGTGAGCGGCTCGGCTTCCTGCCCGGCGACATGCGCGAGAAGGTCGACCCCTATCTGCGGCCCATCTATGACGCGCTCTACGACCTCATGGACCGCTCCTTCGTGGAGCGGGCGCTCCAGTCCGGCGAGATCGAGATCGCGCCGCTCGCCTTCATGCGTGGGCGTACGCTGGCCAACGCCGCGGTGATCCTGGACGAGGCGCAAAATGCCACGTCCATGCAGATGAAGATGTTCCTGACCCGCCTCGGCGAGAACTCCCACATGATCATCACGGGAGACCCGAGCCAGACCGACCTGCCCAGCGGCCAGACGTCTGGCCTTGCGGAGGCGGTGCGGCTGCTGGAGGGTGTGGAAGGCGTCGGCCTGTCCTACTTCACGGCACAGGACGTGGTGCGCCACGAACTGGTGGCCCGTATCGTCGCCGCCTATGAGGCCAACGATGCGGCCAAGTCCGGCAAGGGGGCCTGAGCCATGGCATCGGCGCGAAGTCCCGGGCCTGCGGCAGAGATCGACATCCTTCTGGAAGCGGAAGGCTGGGCCGTTCTGCCGGAGGCCGGCGCGCGCTGCGAGGCTGCTGCGATGGCGGTCCTGACCGCCCATGCGGAAACGTTCGACCGTCCGGTGGAGTTGGCCATCACCCTGACGGACGATGCCCGCATCCAGGTGCTCAACCGGGACTGGCGGGACAAGGACAAGCCCACCAACGTCCTGTCCTTCCCCGCCGCGGAAGTGCCTGACGACGTAACACCCGAGCCGCTGGGCGATGTGATCGTCGCCCTGGAGACGGTGCTCGCGGAGGCGGCAGACGAGGGCAAGGCGCCGCTTGATCATTTGAGCCACTTGGTGGTGCACGGCACGCTGCACCTGCTCGGCTATGACCACGAGCAGGACGACGAAGCCGAGGAAATGGAAGACATGGAGCGGCGCATCCTGGCGGGCCTCGGAATCACCGACCCCTACGCGCTGCCCGCCGAAACCTGAACTGAGACCCTAAAGGGAGACCATGTCCAATCTCGATTCATCGAGCGACCCCGCCTCTTCGGAGCCGCAGAGTTTTCTCGATCGATTGCGTGCCCTCCTCGGCACCTTCCGGCCCCAGGGCTCCCTCCGCACGGATCTGGAGGAAATCCTGGATGAGCAGGACACCGCCGAGGAGGTAAGCGAATTCACGCCGTCCGAGCGCAAGATGTTGCGCAACATCCTGCACCTCAAGGAGGTGGGGATCGGGGACATCATGGTCCCGCGCGCGGAAATCGTCGCGGTCCAGAAGGACGTGACCCTGGGTGAACTCATGGTGGCGTTCGCCAATGCCAGCCATTCCCGGCTGGTGGTCTATGATGACGGCCTGGATGATCCGGTGGGCATGGTCCATATCCGCGATCTGCTGACCTTCATCGCGTCCGGCGGCCGGCCCCGCGCGGAGGTGGAAGCCAACGGGGTGGAGCCCGCCGCCCTTAATCTTGGTGCATTCGACCTTGGCCAGTCGCTGGCCGATACGGACCTCATCCGCCGCATCCTCTACGTGCCGCCGTCCATGCCGGCCATTGACCTTCTGGTCTCGATGCAGGCCGCCCGCGTCCACCTCGCCCTGGTGATCGACGAATATGGCGGGACCGACGGCCTTGTCTCCATGGAAGACGTGGTGGAGGAGATCGTCGGCGAGATCGAGGATGAGCACGACGAAGAGGATTCAGACGTCCAAAAGCAGGCCGATGGCAGTTTCCTGGCTGACGCCCGCACCCCTGTGGATGATGTGATCGATGTGCTCGGCCCCGACTTCGCCCCGGCAGAGCTGGTCGACGAGGTGGACAGCCTCGGCGGGCTGGTGGTCACTCTGGCCGCCCGGGTGCCGAAGGTGGGTGAAACAGTTCTCACCCCCGGTGGTTTCACGGTTGAAGTCCTGGAGGCCGATCCTCGCCGTGTGAAACGCCTGCGGATCATTCCGCCCTCCCCGCCGGAGACGGACGGCCCGCGAGAGACCGGCGAAGCGGCGTGAGGCGCATTGCGGTCGGGCTGGGGCGCGCGACGGACCTGTTGCGGTCCCTGACCGGATGGCGGCGATGGGGCTGCGCCTTTATGGTGGGTGTCGTCTCGGCGGCTTCCACGGCGCCCTTCGACTTGTGGCCGGTCCTGGCGCTCACCTTTCCCGCCTTGGTGCTGCTGATGGATGGCACCACTGCGCCTGGATGGCGCGGGGTCCGTGCCGCGGGCGCTGTCGGCTGGTGGTTCGGCTTCGGCTATTTCCTCGCCTCCCTGTGGTGGATCGGCAATGCCTTCCTGGTGGAGGCCGATGTTTTTGCCTGGCTCTTGCCCTTTGCCGTGGTGTCCATGCCAGCGGGCCTCGCGCTGTTTTCCGCTGCTGGGCTTGCGGTTGCACGCCTGGTCTGGCGCGGCGGGCCGGAGCGCATCGCCGCCCTCTGCGTCGGCCTTGGCGGCGCGGAATGGTTGCGCGGCCACGTCCTGACCGGGTTTCCCTGGAACACGTTCGGTTATGCGGTCACCGAGGTGCTGCCGCTCGCGCAAGGCGCGGCGCTCGTGGGGCTCTGGGGTCTGACCTTCCTCACCATCGGGATTTTCTCGACCCCTGTCCTCCTGCTCGACCGCCCTCGGCGGCCTGCCTCCATGGTGGTGGTGCTGTCTGCGGCTGCGCTCCTCGCCGCGGGTTGGGGCTGGGGGGCATGGCGGCTCGCCACGACCCAGATCGGGGAGGTTCCCGGCGTCCGGCTCCGGCTGGTTCAGCCCGCCATCCCGCAGAACGAAAAGTTCGTCTATGCGCGGCGCGAGGCGGTGCTGGAGGAGTATCTGGAGCTAAGCGCCGAGCCCAGTGCGCACTATCCTCGTGGGCTGGCCGATGTCACGCTTCTCATCTTTCCGGAATCCGCCTTTCCCTTCATTTATGAATATGAGCCCTGGGCGCGCCAGCGCATCGCCGCGACGTTGCCGGAGAATGTGACCCTGGTGACGGGAGCGGCACGTCGCGGCCCGCCGCCCCCGGGGCAGACCTCCAGTTTCTTCAACTCCATTCGTGTCATGGACCATGACGGGCGGGTCCTGCAGAATGCAGATAAGGTGCACTTGGTGCCGTTTGGCGAGTACCTGCCCTTCCAGTCTTTCCTCGAGAGCCTGGGCCTGGAGCAGCTCACTCGGGTCCGCGGCGGCTTCTCTTCCGGGTCCAGGCTGGAGGCCTTGCGCATCCCTGGGGCACCCACTGCCGGTCCCCTCATCTGCTACGAGGTGATTTTTCCCGGCGCGGTGCTGCCCGAGGGTGGCCGGCCGGGCTTCCTGCTGAACGTGACCAATGATGCCTGGTTTGGATTGACCCCCGGCCCCTATCAGCATTTCCTTCAAGCGCGGTTGCGAAGCATCGAGGAGGGGCTGCCGCTCGTGCGTGCCGCCAATACCGGGATCTCCGCGATCGTCGACCCGCTCGGTCGAATTGTCGCAACCCTGGGTCTAGGGGAGCGGGGGGTCTTGGATACAAACTTGCCCCAGCCGTTGGGGAATCCGCCCTTCTCGTCCCGTCATGGTGCGTTGCCCCCGCTGCTTATCTATCTGGCCCTGCTGGGTGTTTGCCTCAGCAAAACAATTCTTTCCGTGCATCCGCGAAAACACGTAGAAGTTGATCGACGCTGATACGTTGTATGCTTATCTTGGCGTGTGTCAGGGCAGCCTTCGCTTCGCGAAGTGAGACACTCATTTCCGAGTCACCGGAGAAACCATGGCCAAGAAGGCGCCGAACCCGATCGACAAGCATGTCGGTAGCCGGGTACGTATGCGACGCATGATGGTAGGCATGAGCCAGGAAAAACTTGGCGAAAGTCTCGGCATCACATTCCAGCAGATCCAGAAATACGAAAAAGGTACCAATCGGATCGGCGCAAGCCGTCTTCAGCAGATTTCCGTGGTACTTGGCGTTCCCGTTGCGTTCTTTTTCGAGGGTGTCCCGACTGTTGGGCCGGAGGCGGAAGGCTTCTCCGAGACTGCGTCTCCAACTTATGTTTCCGACTTCCTGGCCACGTCGGACGGTCTTGCGCTGACCCGCAGCTTCATGCGGATTTCCGATGCCAAGGTTCGTCGCCGAATCGTGGATCTCGTGGCGTCCATCGCCGGGGAAGAGGCGGAAGGGTAGCGTTCGATTTGTAGAACGAATCCGACGTGAAGGTCTTGACCGGCTTCTGGTGCTCTGTAAAACCTTGGCATCGGTTAGCAGCGGAAAAGGGCTGATGGTGCGCTCATCCTATCTCTTCACCAGTGAATCCGTCTCCGAAGGACATCCCGACAAGGTGTGCGATCGGATTTCCGACGAAGTGGTTGACGCCTTTTTCCGCGCCTCCCTCGAACATGGCTTCGACCCGACGCAAGTCCGGGTCGCGGCCGAGACCCTCGCCACCACGAACCGGGTGGTGATTGCGGGCGAGACGCGCGGTCCGTCGGTCATCACGAAGGACCTCGTTACTCATCTCGCCCGGCTCGCCATTCGCGATATCGGCTATGAGCAGGACGGCTTCCATTGGGAAAATGCCGAGGTTGAGGTCCTGTTGCATGCGCAGTCGGCGGACATCGCGCAGGGTGTCGATATCGCCGGCAACAAGGACGAAGGTGCGGGCGACCAGGGTATCATGTTCGGCTATGCCGTCCGTGAGACGCCCGAGCTCATGCCGGCGCCCATCTATTACGCGCACCGCATCCTGAAGGTCCTCTCCGAAGCTCGCCGGACCGGCGAGACCAAGGTTCTGGGCCCCGACGCCAAGAGCCAGGTGACCGTGCGCTACGAGAAGGGCAAGCCCGTCGGTGTGACCCAGATCGTGCTCTCGACCCAGCACCTGGACGAGAACCTGTCTTCGCTGGATGTCCGCCACATCGTCGAGCCCTATATCCGTCAGGCCCTGCCCGACGGCTGGATCTCCGACGAGACCATCTGGCACGTCAATCCCACCGGCAAGTTCGTGATCGGTGGTCCGGATGGCGATTGCGGCCTCACGGGCCGCAAGATCATCGTCGACACCTATGGCGGCGCGGCGCCCCATGGCGGCGGCGCCTTCTCTGGCAAGGATCCGACCAAGGTGGATCGGTCCGCAGCCTATGCGGCCCGCTACCTGGCCAAGAACGTGGTGGCCGCCGGCCTCGCTGATCGCGCCACGATCCAGCTCGCCTACGCTATTGGCGTGTCGGATCCGCTGGCCGTCTATGTGGACCTCCACGGAACCGGCCAGGTGGAAGAGGCCAAGCTCGAGAAAGCCCTGCGTGAGGTTGTGAACCTGCGTCCGCGCGGCATTCGCGAGCATCTGGGCCTCAATAAGCCCATCTATGCGCGCACCGCATCCTATGGCCATTTCGGCCGCGCCCCGGAGGCTGATGGCGGCTTCTCTTGGGAACGGACGGATCTGGCTGACACCTTGAAGACCGCGCTGGCCTGATCTCCTCGCAACCCTTTGAATGGCCGGACGAACCATTTGCGTTCGTCCGGCCATTTGCGTTATGGGGCGTGTCCGCACACCTTTCCGGCCGATGGCTGGCGCCGCCGGCCGCCGTGCGGCCTGATCCACCAGAACTTTCCGGGTTTGACGTGCCCACCGATCCGTCTTCCGCTGCGCCCTTTGATCGGGCTGAAAAAGGCTCCTTCTATGGGCGACGGGTCGGCAAGACCTTGCGGTCCATTCCTGCCGAGGCGCTGGCCCGCTTGCTGCCGGTCTACGGCATGGAGCTGGAGGCGGCCGCGGCGCCGGAAGCCTTGTTCGAGGGGCCTGTCAGCGACCTTCGCCTGGAGATTGGCTTTGGCGGTGGCGAGCATCTGATTTCCTGCGCGCGAGCCGCGCCGGACGTGGGCTTCATTGGGGTTGAGCCGTTCGTCAACGGCATGGCGCGGGGCTTGATGGACCTTTCCACGTCCGGCGCGCGCAATGTCCGGGTGTTCGACAAGGACGCCGCGCTTCTGCTGGCACGCTTGCCGGAGGGGGCGTTCGGGCGCGTGGACCTGCTCTATCCCGATCCCTGGCCGAAGCGCCGCCACTGGAAGCGCCGTTTCGTTCGACCGGACAATCTGGACCTGATCGCACGCGTCCTGCGGCCTCATGGCGTGTTCCGCTTCGCCAGCGACGTGCCCGATTATGTCGACTGGACACTGCGCGAGGTGCGCGCTCACCCCGCCTTCCGCTGGCTGGCAGAGACGGCGCAGGATTGGCGCACACCCTATGAGGGTTGGCCTGGCACGCGCTACGAGGCCAAGGCCTTGAAGGCTGGCCGGGTGCCCACCTACCTGCGGTTTGAACGCCGCTGAGGCCGCGCCCGGCGCTTACTGGCTCGGCGGTGCGCCGGGCCGGCGGCCGAAGTCCGGCGCGGCGGTTTCCTGGCCCTGCTCGATGATGGAGCGGCGGATGGCGCGGGTGCGGGTGAAGTGGTCGAACAGGGCTTCGCCGTCCCCGTAGCGTATGGCCCGCTGAAGCGCCGACAGGTCTTCGGTGAACCGTCCCAGCATCTCTAGCACCGCTTCACGATTGTAGAGAAACACGTCGCGCCACATGGTGGGGTCGGAGGATGCGATGCGGGTGAAGTCGCGGAACCCGCCGGCCGAGAACTTGATGACCTCCGACGTGAGGGTCTGCTCCAGGTGGGCAGCCGTTCCCACGATATTGTAGGCGATCAGGTGCGGCACATGACTGGTGATGGCCAGCACCAGGTCGTGATGCTGGGCAGACATGGTCTCAACATTGGAGCCGAACCCCCGCCACAGCGCGGTGACCCGCTCTACGGCGGCCGGGTCTGCGTCGGCTGGTGGTGTCACGATGCACCACCGATCCTCGAAGAGTGTGGCAAAGCCAGCGTCCGGTCCAGAGAACTCCGTTCCGGCCACCGGATGGGCCGGCACCAGATGGGCGTGGGAGGGGATGTGCGGCGCCATGAATTCCATGACGGCCGCCTTCACCGATCCCACGTCGGACACGATGGCCCCGGGCTTCAGCGCTGGGGCGATTTCCGCCGCCACAGCGCCGGAAGCTCCTACAGGTACGCAGGCGATGATGAGGTCGGCATCGTCCGCGGCCTCGGCCGTGCTGTTCGGGACCAGATGCGCGAAACCAAGCTGGCGCACGCGCTCGCGCACGGCTGGAGACTGGTCGGTGACGACAACAGTGTGCGCCAGGCCCTTCTCGCGTGCGGCGCGGGCGACAGACGAGCCGATCAGGCCTGCTCCGATGACCGCGAGCCTCTCCACCACCTTGCTCACTGCTCCGCTCCCGCCAGGAAGTCCGACAGGGCGCGGACGGCGAGGATGTTCGCTTCTTCCGAACCCACCGTCATGCGCAGGGCATGGGGCAACCCATAGGCGCCCACGGGGCGCAGGATCAGGCCCCGCCGGGTGAGGAAGGCATCGGCGGCCCGCGAACTGTGCGGGCCTTCGGCGTCGAAATGGATCAGCACGAAGTTCGCGACCGACGGCGTCACCTTCAAGCCGAGCGCGCCGATCTTCTGCGTGAGCCAGGCCAGCCAGTGGTCGTTGTGCTTTACCGCCTTGTCCACGTGCGCCTGGTCGCCGATGGCGGCGATGCCGGCGGCCAGCGCCGGGGCGCACACATTGAATGGTCCGCGCACCCGGTTGAGCGCGTCGATCACCTCGGCGGATCCCACCGCCCAGCCAAGGCGCAAGGCGGCGAGACCGTAGATCTTGGAAAAGGTGCGCGTCATCAGCACATTGGGCGCCGACAGAGCGAGATCGAGGCCGGAATCGAAGCCCGGCCGGCGCACATATTCCGCATAGGCCGCGTCCAGCACCAGCAGGACGTTGGCCGGCAAGGCGGCGTGCAGCCTCTGCACCTCCGAGAAGGGCAGGCAAGTGCCGGTCGGATTGTTTGGATTGGCCAGAAACACCAGGCGCGTGCGGGGGCTGACGGCCGCCAAGATCGCATCGACGTTGGCGGTGTGCTGGGTCTCCTCAGCCACCACGGGCGTGCCGCCCGCCGCAAGCGTCGCGATGCGATAGACCAGGAAGCCATATTGGGTGAACACCGCCTCATCGCCCGGACCCACATAGGCCTTGGCGGCGAGGGCCAGCAGCTCGTCGGAGCCAGCACCGCAGACGATGCGGGCGGGATCGATACCGTGTGCCGCGCCGATGGCCTCGCGCAGCGCCGTGGCGGCGCCGTCGGGATAATCCTGGAGATAGTCGGCCGTGGCGAGGAAGGCGGCGCGGGCCTTGGGGCTCGGCCCGAGCGGCGTCTCGTTGGAGGAGAGCTTGAACACCTTTTCCACGCCGGGCGCCTGGCTCTTGCCGGGCACATAGGCGTCGATGGCCAGCACGCCGGGGCGGGGCAGGGGACGGGAGGTGTCACGCAGATTATGTGCGCGAGCGGTCATGGAAACACTCCGGAATCACGGGCGGGCGGACGTGTCCGCGCAATGTCGGTAGGGGACGGCGTGGCTGCCGGCGAGCACCGCCCCGCGCACTCCGGCCCCCGCCTCCGTGAGGGCGGACAACGCCCGGTCGCGCGTACCGGCCGGCACGCTGATCAACAAGGCGGCGCCCGACAGAGAGCCGTCGGAAGCGGCCACCACCTCGGCCGTCGCGGACACTGCGCCGGCGGCCTTTGGGCTCCATTCGGACACCCGCACGCTCCACACCTCCACTTCGGTGACGGCCGCGTCATTGATGGGGTGGGACACCACGAACACCGGCAGCGCCGCCGGATGGTCCGCCCGGTCCACGAAAGGCAGGCGGGCGATGATCTTGGGGGCGTTTTCCGGTTCGAGGGCTGTCCACCACGCTTCGCCGCCATACGGCGCCGCCGCCGGCAGCAGGCCGAGATCGCCCTTGGACGCCGCTACCGCTTCGATCACGCCGCGCGGGCCCATGTGGGGGACGAAGGGCGTGGTGAAGCCGAAGTGGAACCGCGCGCTGTCGCGCATCAGCGGCTCGCCCACGGAGAGGTCCGCGTGCACGGCATAGGGCGCCTGCACATAGGTGAAGGTGGAGATGATCACCCGCCAGATGCTCTCGACCGTGTCGAGCGGCAGGAGGCCGTGATGACGCTCCACCAGGCGCCGCATCATGGCGGCCTCGCGCGCGGGCCGGAAAGCCGAGCCCTCGGTCTGGTTGCGCTTGACGGCCACCAGGCGGTCAATGATCTCGCCGCGCTCCATGAGGAGGCGGTGCATCTGTTCGTCGATGCGATCGATCTCGGCGCGCAGGTCGGCGAGGGAGGGGATGGAAGAAGGTGATGTCATGGGGATCACGAAGCCGGATGGCTCCTGTAGACCCACAACGGCCCAAGATCAAAGCATTGTTGCGCTGGTGGCATTTGCGCGCAGGCGGACCCAGGGCGCCATGTCTTGACTTGCCGATGCCGCCATCGCCAATATCGATCACGAAAAATGCGGGCGGGGCAAATGCTTAACGTGTTCGCCACGAGGCTTGGCCGTCGGTTCGGCCCCCTGCTTCCTGCGCCGTTCTGGTCTTGATCGGTTGTCCATGAGCACGGCGCCCTTCACTCCCGCTGCCCGCTGGCGGATTGGTTTTCGCCTGGAGCACGGCGGCTGTCCGGAATGGGTGGCGCGCCTTCTGGGCGATGTCGTCGCCGACGGCCGGTTCGAGGTGACCTGGATCGGGCGGGAGAACAATCCGCCCCTTCTTTCTCACGTCGCCGGCTATGCCGCCTGGGATCGAGACCGGGTGGCGAGCTCACCGGATCCGCTGGGCCATGTGACGTTCGAGCGCTTGCTGCAGCGTTATCCGGCTTTGTCGGGCCGGGTGTCCGGGGGCGGCGACGGGCCTGCGGAGGGGCTCGACGTGGTCCTGGACTTCGGCAGCGGGGGGGCATCTCCTGCCGCGCGTCTGGGGACCTGGTCGTTCCGGCTCGGCGGAGCGCGGCTGAATGAGACCGGGGAATATGGCGTAACCGAGCTTTTGCGTGGCGCCACCTTTTGCCAGCTCGACCTGATCTCTGAACGGGGGGATGAGGGCACCCTCGTCCTCTCGCGGAGCTTCGGCCCTGTGAACGACGCCTCCCTCTGGCGCACCCGGGCGCCCACTCTCTGGAAGGCCCGCGCCATTGCCCTGCGCACCCTGTCAGACCTCGCGCGTCTGGGGGCCGACGCCTTCCTTGCCCGTGCGCTTGCCCGCCAGGGCCGGGATGTGCCGCCGCCGCCGGCTGCCGTTTCGGTCATGGGCGTGCGGTGCCTCCGGGCGAAGCTTCTGTTCCGCCGCCTGCTGGCGCCCTATCGCGTGGTGCGGGAGCAATGGCGTGTGGG
The DNA here is from genome assembly GCF_028863665.1 of Aquabacter sediminis. Taxonomy (GTDB): domain Bacteria; phylum Pseudomonadota; class Alphaproteobacteria; order Rhizobiales; family Xanthobacteraceae; genus L1I39. The sequence goes on along the minus strand of NZ_JARBFX010000007.1, from coordinate 37,312 downwards.
GGTGCGCGTGCGCCCGCCCGCCGGCGCGCCGGACGCGCCGTGGGGCAGCGCGGCCTGGGCGCGGGGTTTCCGCTTCCTGGAGGCGCCTTTCGATCGCTTCTATGCCGATCCCTTCCTGTTCGTGCATGAGGGCCGGACATGGCTGTTCGTGGAGGACTGGGACTGGGGGGTGGGAAAGGCCATCATCAGCGCCGCGCCACTGGCGGAGGACGGCACGCTCGGTGCCATGGTGCCGGTTCTGGAGCGGCCCTACCACTTGTCGAATCCACTGGTTTTCGCCGACGGCGGGGAAATTTATCTGATTCCGGAGACCATGGCGGCGCGGCAGGTGGAGGTCTATCGCTGCCTTGAATTTCCGGGGCGATGGGAGCTGGCCTGCACGCCATTGACCGGTCTCGACATTGCCGACGCCTGCGTTCTGCGCACATCGGCCGGCTGGCTGATGCTGGCGTCCGTCGCCTATGAGGGCGGCCTTGGCTGGGACGAGCTGCATGTCTTCCGCGCCGATGCCTTGTGCGGTCCCTGGACGCCGGACCCTGACAATCCCGTGGTCTCCGATGTGCGCACCGCGCGACCGGGCGGGCGGATGTGGGAGAAGGACGGCCGCCTGTTCCGGCTGGCGCAGGATTCCGCCGGCCGCTACGGCTCAGGGCTCGGCCTGTTCGAAGTGACACGCGACGCCGAGGGGGCCTATCGGCAGGAGCCGGTGGCTGTGCTCGACAGCTTCGACTTCGCCATGAACGGCGTCCACGCTTATGATTCCGCCGGCCGCTTCGAGGTGGTGGACGGGCGGCATTACCAACTGGCCCTCGGGCGCCTGCGAGCCAATTGGCCGCTGCCGCGCTGGTTCGGCCGGCGGTGAGAGCTGCGGGAGGCGGAGATGGCTGAAGAAGGTACCGCACCGCGCTGGGTCCCCCGGCTCGCCACACGGGCCGATTTGCCCGCTATCCATGACCTCTACCGGACAGTCTGGGGCGTGGGACGGAGCGTGGAGCACCTGGCGTGGAAGCTCTTCGACGCCCCGTTCGATCCCATCCCGCCCATGCTGGCCATGGATGGAGAGCGGTGCGCGGGCGTCTATGCGGTTATCTCCACGCCCTTGATCCTGGACGGGGCAAAGGTCATGGGCGCCCAGTCCGTCGACACCATGACCCACCCGGACTACCGCCGGCAGAACATGTCGGTGACGCTCGCGCGCTTCTGCTATGCCGAGGCCGAGCGGCGCGGTTTCACGCTGGTGTATGGGGTTCCCAACGAGAACTCGTACCCCATGTTCATGAAGAAGCTGGATTGGCGCCATATCGATGACGTGGTGCGCCATGTGCGACCGCTCTGTGTGCCAAAACGCGTGCCGCGCCTGCTGGCGGGGCCGCTGGATCTGGCGCTGGGGCTTCACGCCGGGGCAGCGGCTTTGCTCGGACCTCGGGCGCGGGTCGTGCCGGTGAGACCAGAAACGCATGTCGTGCTGCCGGACATCCCTCCGCCGCGGGCGCGCTGCGTGGTGGACAAGTCGGCGCAGTGGTTTGCGTGGCGCTATGGCGCGGAGCCGGGTGGCCATTACGAGATGCTCACGCTCGGGGCGCCGGACCGGCCGGATGCCCTCGTCATCTTCGATCAGGTCGCGGGGGAGGGGGATGCCCCGTCGCTCCTGCGCATTTCCGAGTGGATGGCAACCAGTTCCCGTGCTCAGACCGCCGCGCTGAAGGCGGTGGTGGCGCTCGCATCGCGGCGCGGATGCAGTTCGGTCTTCCTGTTCACCAATGATCCGCAGGCCGGCGCCCTTCTGAGGCGGAACCTCTTCTTCCGCCGGGAGACCATGCCCCTGTGCCTCGGCGGGCTCGGTGCCTTCAAGGCGCGCGAGCCGGACCGCGCCGGAGCGTTGGTGGTGCTGGGCGGCGACAAGGACTGACGGGCGCTCGCCCCTCAGGGCTCATTTCAGCTTGAGCAGGCGGGCCGCGTCATAGGCCGCTTCCCGCGCGAGACGCCGCGAGGGGGCCTTGGCGAGCGCAACCAGATGCTCGCGCAGAGCCCCGAGCCAGTCGCCCCGGCTGCGGGCAAGCTCGGCCCGCGCATCATGCAGGCGGGCCAGCGCCACCCCCCGCCAGGGCTGGGGAACGGTTGAGGGATCCGGCACACGGGCGCGGAACACCCGCTCCACAGTATCCACCAGCACCTCCATGTTCCGGCTGGTGGAGCCGGGCCGCACCAGATAGCGCGTGGAGCGGCGGGTGGAGCACCACACCGCGCCCGCCTGGGCCAGCTTGAGCCAGAGGTCCCAGTCCTCGCTGATGCGCAGATCCGCGTTGAATCCGCCGACCGCCTCCAGCGCGCGCCGACGGGTGATGACGGAGGAAGTGCCGCACACCATTTCCGCCAGCAGCATGGCGAAGGCGCTCGGCCCCAGCGGCAGCAGGCCCGAGCGGCCGCCGATGAAGGCGCGGAACAGGGGCCAATAATCGAACTGATAGCCCACCAGCTTGCCGTCCGGATCCACCGACATGACGTCGGCGAAGGTGAGCGAGATGGCGGGGTCCCGCTCCATCAGCTGGAGACGCTCCGCAAGGGCCCCTGGCAGGTATTGGTCGTCGGCATCCAGGAAGGCGATGATCTCGGCCGTGGCGGCGGCGATGCCGGCATTGCGCGCCGCTGCGACGCCAGCCGGCTGGTGGACCAGGGCGACGAGCCGTGAATCGCGGGCCGCCTCGGCCGCAAGCCAGGGGCCTGTGCCGTCGGTGGAGCCGTCGTCCACCACCACGATCTCGATCTCGCCCGGCCCGATGGCGGATCCGTCCTCCTGGGCGCGGATGCTGGCAATGGCTTCCGGAAGGTAGGCCAGGCAATCCCGGGTCGGGATGATGACGCTGAGGCGGGGGCGGCTGTCCTCAGCCATAGGTCTGCGCCACCTTGTCGATGATGCGCTGGATCAGCTCGGCCTCCCCGCCCAGGCTCGCGGCGAGGCGTCGGCCGGCGCGGGCGGTCCGCACCCGCAGCAGATCGTCCCGCCAGGCGCGGTCGATCATGGCGGCCAGCGCGTCGGGGTCCTCCGGCGGGACGCACAGCGCTTCTTCCTTGAAGATGTCGGACATGCCCGGCCCTTCCGAGCCGATTACGCACTTGCCGACTGCCATGGCGTTGAGTGCCGTGCTGATGCCGGAGGCGACGATGCTGGTCTTCAGCACCGGGATCACCACCAGCTTGGCACCTGCCAGCATGCGCAGCTGGGCTTGAGCGCTGCCGTCATCGGAAAGCTGGACCACATTCGGTGGCAGTTGCTCCAGCGTGCGGGAGAATCGCGCGCCATGGCCGACGAGGTCGGATGGTTTCACAGCCGCGATGGCGCCGGGATAGGGCAGGCGCTCCATGGCGGCGAAGAAGGTGTCGAAGTCGCGCAGCGAGCGGCCAAAGCAGAGCACATAGTCTTCGTGCTTTTCCACCGCGGCGACTGCCGCCGGGTCGAGATTCACCTTGAAGGGGACATAGGCGCAGCGCTCGGCGGGAATGCTATAGGCCTCGCTGAGCCCTGTCGTGTCCTTGAACAGGTTGAGATAGAGGTCCGCCCGTGAGAGCAGGACGCGCTTGGCGGCGAAGACCAGCTTGGCCTTCAGTCCTGGGCCGGGTCGCCGCAGCACCAGGTCGGAGGCGATGAGGGGGCGGCGATAGCCCGGTAATGTCATGCGGGCAAGCGCCAGCTTCATGGTGAGGTCTGGATCGCAATTGACCAGGAACACCGCGTCCTTGGCCTCGCCCTCTTCCTTGAAGTCTTGCACCTCGCGGGCAATCACGGTGCGGCCCTCCACGCCGTTGGCGGCCCGCCAGCGGAGGGGCATCTCCTTGTAGTTGGTGACGATCAGCATGGGCGGCCGCACCCTTTGCGGTTCATTTGGCGCGGTTCATTTGGCGCCGCCTTTCGGAACCTCAAGCCAGTCGGGCAGAGACGCCTTCAAAGCGGAGGCGGCGCCCGGTGTGCAGGTGCCTGGCCGGCGCCAGAGGCAGGCGGGGCCGCGGGTGCCGTTGGCGAAGCACTCCACCAGGGTGTAGCCCTGGTCCGAGAAGGTTTGAAGTGTCTCGCCCGGGCTCTCACGGGTGGCGAGGATGTAGTTGAAGGCCGCGTTCTGCTGCCGGCTCGCAGGATCCTCCGCATCGGTCCCATAGAGCGGAACGCGGCGATCCAGGAAGACATAGCCGCCACTCAGCCACCAGGCGCTTGCCGGTGCGATGGCAAGGCCACAGGCATTGGGGTCCGCGTTCACCGCGCGTGTCGCCAGGATGGTGCCCCGGCCGAGCACGAAGTGGGACGAGAAGTAGCCGAACGCACCCAGCAGGCCCGAAGTGACCAGGATGAAGAGCACGCCATAGGTGGCCAGGAGGCCGGTGCGCACCTTTCCGCCCCACAGCCGCAAGGTCAGTTCCGCCCCGCCGATGCCGCACAGGACAAGCACGAGGGGAATGCCCGGATACATGTAGCGCGGGAACTTCATGGCCACGAGTTCCAGCACCAGCACATTGGCCACCGCGATAACCAGGAGCAGCGGCAGGCGGCGCATGCCGACCAGCGCGGTCACGACCATCAAGGCGAAGGCCCCGGAATAATAGGCCAGGATCCAGGCGGGATAAGAATACCAGGGAATGTAGCCGAACTTGCCCGAGCCGGTCTCGCCGATGCTGGAGCCCTGGTACTTCACATATTGGAGGATGGAATTGAACGGCACCCCCCAGGTCGCCCAATCCAGCACGCCCAGCATCGCCATGGAGGCTATTCCGCCCAGCGCCAGGGCCACATAGCTGCGGATGTGGAGGCGAGCAACGCCGATGGCGGCCACGGCCGCCATGGGGCCGAGCTGCATGCGGAAGGCTACGGCGAGGCCCAGGAAAACGCCGGCCCAGAGAAGGCGGCGGAAATCGCGCTCCGGGCCGTTGGGATAGGCCAGGTACACGCCCGGGATGAGGAAGAAGGTGCCGAACGTATCCTGAAGCGGATGGCCGGAATAATAGATGGTCTCGAACCAGAAGGCCCCCAGCGCGCCGCAGAACACTGCGCCCAGCGTGCCCACGAAGCGCCACCCCCACAGGAAACTCGGGACGACCATCAGCAGCGAGAACAGCGAGCACACCATCGCGGCCGCCAGCACCTGCGCCTGGGGACCGCCGCCGATCAGTTCCGCCACCTTCATCGCGGGGGCGATGAGGCCGGGAACCAGCCAGGAGCGGGCGCCCACCGCGAATTCCCAAGGCACCAGGCCTTGCCCGTAGAGCAGGCGGTGCGCCTGCTCCAGGTATTGCATGGTGACGTCGGCATAGGAGGTGTTGGGCCAGAGGGCGAAGACGAGAACCTTTACGGCGAAGGAACTCACCAGGAACGCCGCCAGCACCCACATCATCGAGGCCGGCAACGGGCGCCCCGCGCCGGTCCAACGTTCCGCTTCACCCGTCGCCATGCCCATCCCCAGTCCGCAGCCTCTGGCATGACCTGGCGCTGGGGCAGATTTCTGCCCGTGCCGGTTCGCGCCGCCGCCCCAAAGAAGAGCCGGAAGCGCGCCCACGAAGCCGCCGTACCGGCCCCGCCTCGTGGCTCGCCGGCCCTCGGCCCCAGGTCTAAAGCGGGTTCGCCGCGAGGTGAAGCGGAAGGATGTGAATTTGTCGGGCCGCGTCCCTGGACCACGCTATGAAGCGCCCGGGGCGCAATTTTTTCCCGCTGGCATTATGCTCGCCGCCATGATTCGCGCGATGCCGAACCCGCCGCGCCGAAGCCGGCGGACCTCCATCCGAAGCCGGGCCCATGGGGTGGTTCTGGCTGCCCTGTGCAGCCTTCTGCTCACCGGCTGCGCGACCAATCCCGATCCTGTTGCCCTTATCCCGTCCACCATCCAGGCCTCTGTGGTCACCGAGGACCGGATGGCGGGACCCAATGGCGGGAGCGGCGCCGTGTCGGTGGACGAGATGCTCGCCGCCGCCCGGAACGCCGCGTCGTCAGAAGTGGGTGCGCCCGCCGCCGCACCTGCGGCCATGGGGCCGCCGGGAACTGTTGCAGGCTCAACACCCGCTCCCGGGGGCGGCGAAGCGGGCCGCTCCAGCCAGCAGGCAGCGGCTGCCATGGTCGCCGGTTTGCCCAAGGGGCCGCAGGGCGATGCGGGGCCTGTGTCCACGGGCTCCGTGACAACGCCTGGCGCCTCCGGAAAGAGATTCGAGGTGGGCTTTGAGGGCGGAGACGATCAGCCTTCGGCCGCCCAGGCCGCCGCACTGTCCAAGGCGCTGAAGGCGGCACGGCTCCCTGCTAAGACGGGAGTAACCCTAATCGCCGGGCCCGGCGGCGGCGCAACGCCTTTTGATCAGGCCCTTCTGGCGAACAAGCGGGCCCGTGCGGTAAAGTCGCTGTTGCCGGCAGACTGGTCGAGCACCCAGGTTTATGACCCCGCCGGCGAACCGGACACGGTAAGCATCGTCGTCGGTGCGAGGAATTAAGACGGAATGTTGGACAATACGGCTGATACCATTGCCTACATCGTCCAGGTGGCATGGCGCCGGCGGTTCCTGGCCTTCATTCCGATTCTGCTCCTGCCGCCGCTGGCCATCATTGCCGCGAGCGTGGCCCCACAGCGCTACGAGGCGCGCATGACCCTGCTGGTGCAGGAAAATGCCAAGCTCAATCCGATCCTGAACGACATCGCCGTGAGCCCCAATCTCAAGGAGCGCATGTCGGCCCTGATCGCGCTTGCCCACTCCGAAGTGGTGCTGGGCCGTGTGCTGGAGGACCTGGGGCGGATCGGCCCCAAGACCGACCCGAAGGAGCGGGACAATATGGTCCGCGCCCTCTCAGGCTCGGTGAACATCCAGCTCTTGGGTACTGACATCATCGAGATGCGTTACCGTGCGCTCGATCCCACATCTCCTTCGGCTGTGCTGCAAGCTCTGTCCCGCCGCTTCATCGAGCGTCTGGTGTCGCCCGAGCGCACAGCCGTGGAGGACAGCGAGCGGTTCCTGAAGGAGCAGATGGACCTGCGCAAGAAGGCGCTGGACCAGGCGGAAAAGGCCTTTTCCGACTTCAAGACCGCCAATGCCGACAAGCTGCCGGCCATCTACAATTCCACCGTCGGGCGCCTCGCCACGCTGCAGCAGCAGATCGAGGCCAAGGAGATGGACCTCGGCAGCGCCGACGCCACGGCCCAGGATTTCCGCAAGCGCCTCGCCACCACCAATCCTCTGGTCGGTCGCATTGAGGAAGCCATCGTCCAGGTGTCCGCGGAGCTGGCCTCGCTCCGCGCGCGCTATACGGACCAGCATTCGGAAGTGCAGGCGGCCATGCGCAAGCTGACGCGGCTGGAGGAGGAGCGCCAGCATCTGCTCGCCTCGGCGCGGGACATCGAGTCCAGCGACCTGGACCGGCTCTGGAACATGGCGGCGGGCGTGACCCAGAACCAGGACGGCACCGAGCCCAAGAATGCGCCCCTCCTGGTCTCCCAGCTCCAGCGCCTCCAGGAGGTGCAGGCCCGGCGCGTGGCGCTGCAGAAGGAAGTGGAGCAGATGAAGGAGCAGGCAGTCCTGCTCCAGCGGGACATTGCCGCCTTCGGCCCCATCGAGCAGCAACAGCAGACCCTGGAGCGGGCGGTCAATTCCGCGCGTGACAACTATGAATCCCTGGCGAAGCGCTATGAGATGGCGCGCGTGACCGGGGCGCTCGGCCAATTCGAGGCGCCGGAGCGCGTCAAGGTCCTGGAGCCGCCGAGCAATCCGGCGCCCAAGGTCACACCCGGCTATGTGCTCTACTTGCTGGCCGGTATCATCGCGGGCTTCGCGCTGGGCGGTGCGTTGGCAGGGGCGGCAGAGCTGCTGGACAACCGCTTGCGCCGGCCCTCTGACTTTTCGCGCCTGTTCGGCGTTCCCGTGATCGCCCGCATTCCCCGCATCCAGCAGGTGGGCCGGCCGGTCATGCAATAAGCGGGCGCCGGGCGATCTGTCAGGGCTTGGTGTTCAGGATCTTGGTGCGTTCCACGAAGTCGATGAATTTGTGGACGAGTCCCGGGGCAAATCGCGAGAAGTGATTGGCCCCCGAGATCAGTTCTTCGCCGACCGTCTGGTTGAACCGGTCATTCACCACCACGCCCTGAAGCGGAGCACCCGCCTGGCGCAGCAGGTTGGCGGCGCGGGTGATGGCGGGGCGCGTGTCCTGCCCGGCAAGGCAGACCACGATGACGCTCTCGCAGGCGGCGGCCACCGTGGTGACGGGCACCGCCACACGCTCGCGTGGATCCACCGCCGCCAGATCCACCACGATCATGTCATAGGTGGCAAGCAGCCGATCAAACATGGCGCGCATCGCCCCGGCATTGCGGAACGAGAAGCTCTGCTCGGGGGTCGGCGCGGCAATCAGGCTGTCGAAGCCGCGAAGATCGGCCGTGGTATAGCTTTCGATGGCCTCGTCCGTGGGAATCCATTGCGTCGCCTGAGCGGGTACGGCCGCGGTGGGATCGGCAAGCCCCACCAGCAAGGCCCGGTTCTGGCGCTGGCACCGCTCCGCGAGGGCGCCGGCCAGCACGCTGACGCCGCTGCCGCTGCGCACGCTGGTAATGCCCACCACTCGCGAGCCTTGCCCGAAGGTCGCGAGATAGACCGATTCGACCTCTCGCAGGCCTCTACCCCACATGGTGTCCGTTTCCTTCTTCGGACGGTCAACCGCCAAAGGCCGCGATCAGAGCGACGACAGGTATGATGTTCTGCAGAGCGTCGACGAAGATCTTCCATTCGCTCTGGTTGATGTTGGGTACATAGACCGTGTCGCCGGGGCGCACCACAGGCAGCTTTGTAATGTCACCGGTGCGGGCAAATTCGATCAGGTTGAAGACCCGTGCCTGCTCGCGGCAGCAGCCCAGATTCACCACCACGATCTTCTGAGCATAGGCGTCGTTGCTGGGCCCGCCGGCTTCGGCCAAGAGGTCGAGCAAGGTCATGTCGGCAATGAAACGGTAGCGACCCGGCTTGTTGACAGCCCCAAGCACGCGCACCGTGGTTTCCTTGGGATCCTCGAACCAGTCCTTGTTGGTCCGGTCGGGCACGAAGATCACGTCGCCGTTGCGGACCTTTGGCAGGAGGCGCTCGTCGCCAGTGGCGAAATACTGGGCCAGATTGACCTGGGTCACCTTGGAGCCCGGCAGGCCGCGATGGGAGACGCGGACATTGCGCAGGTCGGCCGTCGAGGTTGGGCCGTTCGCGGCGGTCAGGATGTCCAGGAACGTCATGCTCTTGTTGAAGGCATAGCGACCGGGCACCGCCACCTGGCCCATGATGTAGATGACGTCTTCCTTCGCCATCTGCACCCACTTGCCCTTGTTGTCGACCGGCGATTCCGGCAGCTCGGGCACCCGGATGACGTCGCCCGCCTGGATCTTCGGCAGGTCGTTGACATTGCCGCCATTGGACAGGAAGGCGCCCAGGTCGAAGATCATCGGCTTGCCATCGCCCCGCGCCCGCACGATCTGGATGTGGGCGATGTCGCCGCGCTGGTTGGGACCGCCGGCTTCGCCCAGCAGATCCATCAGGCTCATTTCCGACGACCATTCATAGCGCGAGGGCTTGTTGACGGCGCCGATCACCTCCACCGCCCGGGTGGGAGGAATCTTCAGCCAGGAGGGACGGTCCGCCGATTCGATCTTCTCCGGCACGTAGATGGCATCGCCGGGCATGATCTCCGGCAAGGGCTTCTTGTCGCCCTCGGTATAGGCTGACAGGTTGAACGGCACGACAGTGCCGTCCGCCTTCAGGATGCGCAGGCGCGTGGTCTCCGCATAGCGGGTCGGTCCGCCGGCATTGGCGATGATTTCCAGCAGCTTGGAATCCGGCGGGGCCTCCAGCGAGCCCGGGCGGTTCACTTCGCCGATCACATAGACGGTGCGCACGGAACGGCGGATCTCCTCCTCCTGGCGGGGGATGAAGATGGTGGCGCCGGGGCGCAGCGGCGGCATGAGCTTGGCGTCGCCCGTGTCCAGGAAGCGGCGCAGGTTGAACACGGCGGGCTCGCCGCCCTCGATGACGCGGATCTGGTCGATGGAGGCGTAGCGGGTGATGCCACCGGCGCGCATGATCATGTCGACCACGGTCAGGCCGTCCTTATAGGCGAAGGAGCCGGGACGGTTGACCTCTCCGAAGACCTTCACGGCCTGCGTGCTCTCGGCGGCATCGCCCTGCTCCGCCAGGGTCCTGCCGTCAAAATTGATCTGCACGTTGCCGGTGGCGGGCGAGGCGGGCACGAAAATCACGTCGAGGGGCTGGAGCTGGGGAATGTCCTTGGGATTTCCGGTGTCCAGGTACTTCTTGTAGTCGAAGACCGTGACCCGGTTGCCGCGCCGCACCTGCAGCTTGTCCAGCTGGGCGCCCTGCAGCAGCCCGCCAGCAGCCGTGATGGCTTCCTGCACGGTGGCGTTGGCAGGCAGGTCCACCTCGCCGGGCTTGCCCACATAGCCGAGCACCGTGATGTAGAGCCGGCGCTCCTTTAGGGTGACGGCCAGGCGGCCGATGTCGCGATAGGCCTTGGAGAGGGCGTTGCGGATCAGGGTCCCGGCTTCCGCCACGGTGCGGCCGGCCACTTCCACTTGCCCCACCTCGGGCAGGGTGACGCGGCCGCGCCGATCGATGGGCAGGTCGGTGTTGAGCGCCGCCTCGCCTGGCAAGGCGATGGCCAGGATGTCGCCCACGCGCAGACGTGCGTCGTCGTCCGCGGCGGGGGTTTGTGCAAGGGCCCCACTGGGCGCGGCGAGAAGGAGAACGAGCAGCGACCAGGCAAAGGCCAGAAGCCGCAGCGCGAGCCACGGCCGGGATGTGGTCAGGGGGAGGCGAGTCACCTGCATGGTCACGGGCCCTTCCCAGAGCCAGAGGATTCCGCCACCTGGCGTTCGACCTTGTTCAATTGCTGCTTCAGCTTGGCGATCTCGATTTCCGCATCCTCTGGAAATCCGCCGTCTGAAAGCCGGCGCACCTGGATCATCATCAATTCGGCGTCCTGGAAGGCCGCGGCGGCATAATAGCGGGCGTTGCGCTCGGCGAGCCGGAACAGACGCTGCTGGAGCGCATCGATGCGCGCATCGTTGGAGGGTCGCCGCTCCGCGAGCCCTCCCGTGCCTTCCGGCGGCCAGGGCGTGAAGGAGACGTTGGCGCAGCCCGATACGGCAAGGCCGACCAGGAGCAGGAGGAGCGTGGTGGCGCGCGAGATCATGCCTTGCGCCCGTTCTCGACGAGATCCGAAAGCCGCAGATGGGTGATGAGCTGGAGCGGCTGGCCACTTGCCCCGCGCAGGCGGAGCTTGCGGCCGGCGATGCGCAGGCGCTTGTAGAGAAAAACGATTCCCCCGATGCCAGACGAATCGATGAACTCCACGGCGGACAGATCCAGCGTCACGTCGTCCGCGCCGCCGCCCAGTTCCTCGAAGAGGGGCTTCAGGCGGGTCATGGCCGCGGCGTCCATGTCTTCCGTGATCTCCACCAGCCTTGCCATGACACTCCCCCGAACGGCGTCCCGGTGCGCCGTCGCCTGAGCGCTGCGACGCAGCGCTCTCGCTCTCGCAACAACAAATGATTTACCTTAATAGCTGGTAAAGATCGGCTGATTTGGCCGCGATCGGCAACCGGTGGAGACGGCCGTGGCGGGCGGAATGGTGCAAATCGTTCAACGCCTTAGCCCGGGAGGTATCGAGACGCTGGCGCTCGATCTGGCCGCTCGGCTGCCGGGGGAAAACCCGGTGCTCAGCCTGGACTGGAGCACCACCGAAATCCGTGCCCATTGGCCCGCGACCGCGGCCCATATGGTCGAGGGGCTTCAGAAGCCGGAGGGCCTGCAGCCGACCTTCGTCTTCAGCCTCGCGCGCCGCCTGCGGGAGCTGAAACCCCGCGCCGTCGTCACCCATCATATCGGCCCCCTGCTTTATGGCGGGCTGGCCGCCCGCTTCGCGGGCGTGCCGGTGGTCGCCTATGTGGAGCACGATGTCTGGCATTACGGCGCACCGCGCCGCCGCCAGCTGGCGCGGATGCTGTCCCGCCTGGTCCGGCCCCGGGTCGTCGCGGTGTCGGAGGGGGTGGCGCGGGTTGTGCGGGAGGTTATGCCCGCCTGCCGGGTGCTGGTCATCCGCAATGCGGTGGACACGGATCGCTTCCAACCGGCCGATCAGGATGCCGCCCGCGCCCGCCTCGGCCTGCCTCCGAGGGTCCCCCTGGTGGGGTCGGCGGGACGCATGGAAGAGGTGAAGGGTCATGATGTCCTGATCGCTGCCATGGCGGATCTTCCTGGCGCGCATCTGGCCCTGGTGGGTCACGGCAGCCGCGAGGAGGCCCTGAAGGCGCAGGCGGCGGCGCTTGGCCTTTCTGATCGCGTGACCTTCCTTGGTCATCGCGGTGACATGCCGGCCGTCTACCCCGCTTTCGACGTCATGTGCCTGCCTTCCCGCAATGAGGGCTTGCCGCTTTCGGTCCTGGAGGCGCAGGCCTGCGGGGTGCCGGTGGTGGCGAGCCGGGTGGGTTCGGTGGAGGAGGGCATCTGCCCGGACACGGGCGGCCTCGTTCCGCCCGGAGATGCAGGCGCGCTCGCCGGCGCGCTGCATGTCACCCTGGCCGCGCCGCGCCCGGCTGGTCTGCGGGCATTTGTTCTCGACCATTTTTCCTGGGACCGCATGGTTGCGGCCTATGCCGAGCTGACGGACCTCTCCCGCCCATGAGGCTGATCCTCGAAATCCTGTTCTGGGCCAGCGTGATCGGTGTGGTCTATCACCACGCCGCCTACCCGCTTCTGCTGCGGGCCCTGGCCCGCCGGCGCCCGCCGCCCAATGCCCCCGCTCCGTTGGCGGAAGCGAACCTGCCGCCCATCACGCTGGTAATCCCGGCCTACCAGGAAGCCCGCTTCATCGCGGGGAAACTGGAGGACTGCGCCCGCCTCGACTATCCCCGCCACCTCCTCACCGTCATCGTCGCCTGCGACGGCTGTACCGACGGGACGGAGGAGGCCGCCCGTGCCGCGCTCGCTTCCCCCGCCTGTGCCGGTCTGCACGCGGAGATCCGGGCGTTCGTTCTTAATCGCGGCAAGGTGGCGGTGCTGAACGACGTGATCGGCAGCCTTCCGCCTGGCATCGTCGCACTTTCCGATGTGTCCGCGCACCTCTCGCCCGATTCCCTGAAGCGGGCCGCAGCGCATTTTGCCGACCCCGGTATTGGGGTGGTCGCCGCCACCTATGCGCTGCGGCAAGCCGGGAGCGCCGGCGAAGCGCGCTATTGGGCCTACCAGACGGCGATCAAGGCGGACGAGGCCGCGCTGGCGGCGCCCATCGGGGTCCACGGCGCCTTCTATTTGTTTCGCCGCGAACTCTTCACCCCGCTTCCCGCCGATACGATCAATGACGATGTGATCCTGCCCATGCGCATGGTCGCCGCTGGGGCGCGCGCCATCTATGACCGCGGCATGGTGGCCTATGAGGAGGAGCGCACCGAGCGCGGCCAGGAATTCCGCCGCCGGGTGCGCATCGCCTCCGGCAATGTGCAGCAGGCCCTGCGCCTCGCGGCCCTCGCCGATCCCCGCCGCCCCGGCCTCGCCTTCGTCTTCCTCTCCGGCAAAGCTTTGCGGGCGCTGGCGCCGATCCTGTTGGCGGTTGCGTTTGCGACCAATCTCGTGCTCGCCTTCACAGGCCCTGCCCTGTATGTGCTCACCTTGGCCTGTCAGGTTGCCTTCTATGGGCTCGCGGCGGCCGCCATGGTGCGGCCCCAAGCGCTGCCGAGGCCGGCGCGGCTGGCGGCCTATTTCGTGGAAGGCCATGCGGCGGGGCTGGTCGGAGCGTTCCGCCAACTGACAGGGCGGGACAAGGGCCGCTGGGCGCGGGCCGGGGAGAGCAAGTTGGATCTGGACGGGGAAGACTTCACCCATCCCCTGGTGCGCGTGGGGAAGCGGGCCTTCGACATCGTCGTCGGCTCCATCGCCATGGTGGTGCTGATCATCGCCTTCGTGCCCGTGGCGCTCGCCATCAAGCTCACCTCCAAGGGGCCGATCTTCTATCGCCAGATCCGCGTTGGCCAGTCGACGCCCACCTGTACGCACCTCTTCTATCTCTACAAATTCCGGACCATGCGCGTGGACGCCGAGGCGGGCACCGGCGCGGTCTGGGCCTCTGCAAACGATCCACGGGTGACGCCCATCGGCCGTTTCATGCGCAAGACCCGCATCGATGAGTTGCCCCAGGCCATCAATGTGCTGAAGGGGGAGATGTCCATCGTCGGCCCGCGGCCGGAGCGGCCGGTCTTCTTCCAGAAGCTAGAGACAGAGATCCCCTTCTATGTGGAGCGCACCTTCGGCCTGAAGCCGGGCATTACCGGCCTTGCCCAGGTGAATCAGGGCTATGATGCCTCCATCGAGGATGTCCGCTCCAAGGTCTCCTACGACCACGCCTACGCCATGCGGTTGCTGGATCCCGTGGACTGGATCAAGACCGACCTCTGGATCATCCTGCGCACCTTCACCACAATGGTGCTTGGCAAGGGGCAATAGCCCGCGCGGTCACAGGCCGCAGAGCAGGCGATCCACCTCAAGCGCCCGCACATCCCAGCTCTCCGCGACCACCGCCGCGCGGCGGGCGGCCGCGGCTTGGGGCGTGGCGCAGGCGGCCGCGGCCAGGATGACAGGGGCCAGGTCGTCCCCGGGGTCGATGGCGCTCACGTGGTTCGCATAGGGTTCAAGGGCGGGAAAGCGGGTTGCGGCAATGGGCGTCCCACTTGCCAGATACTCTCGTAATTTCAGTGGATTACAGGCGCGGATCTGAGGCGTGTCCCGAAACGGGATCAGGGACACCGTCCAGTTTTGCACATAGCCGGCCAAGTCGCGGTGGGGCCTGGGTCCGAGGAAGTCCACGTTCGGCAGGCGGGCCAGGGCTGACACATCGGTGTGCACGGTGCCGACGAAGACGAAGCGCCAGCCGGGCAGCGCCTGCGCCGCCCGCACGATCATCCCCATGTCCAGCCAGTCGGAAATACTGCCGTAAAAGCCCGCCACCGGCCCGTCAGGCAGATCGGCGGGGCGCGCGACAGGCGTGGCGAACAGCTCGTAGTCGACGCCGTGGGGGACGAGGTGTGTCTTGGCGGAGGGAAAGCGCGCGGCGAGTGTGGGGCTTGCGGCAATCACCAGGTCCGCCCGCGCCACCAGGCGCCGCTCCATCTCCAGCACGGGTGCATGGTCCACACCGGACAGGGCGCCGAAATCATCACCGCAATAATAGACCACCGCGCGCTCTCCCGCGGTGCCGAGGGCGGCCACCGCGCTCGGCAGGGAGGCCCACAGGATCGGGCGGCTGATGCCGGCGGCGGGGAGGGCGGCACCCAGCTGCCGCGCGAGAGACGCGTGGTTCAGCCATTCCACCAGCGGATTGCCTGGCCAGGAGGCGACACGCGGCGAGAGCACCTGGAGGCCGTCTGGCAAAGCACGGCCTTGCCCGGGCACGGAAGGCGGGGCGCCCTGTCCCAGCATGGCGCGCACCTTCCGGGCGACCCGCGCCAGATCGTGCGCGCTCAACCGGGGGCGGCGCAGGCCGAGTGAGTTGACCCAGAGCACGCGATGGTGCGCCAGAAGGCGGCTGACCAGATGCTGGGTGGAGGAGGGGTGACCACCCCAATCCTCGCCAAAGACAACCAGATCCGAGCTCACGAGGGCGATGCTCCCGCACTGAGGGAGGTCGGCCGGCGTGGCGGAAGCCCCGGCGGCGGGCCGAGACCCTCTTCCCTGGCGCCGGTGCGCGGGTCGGGCTCAGGCGTCCTCCGGGGAAGAGGCGGCAAGTCGTCCGCCAGGGGGGGCGCCTGTTGCTGCTCCAGGGACAGCACCCGCGACAGCGCCACGGTCATGGCAAAGATCATGTAGAAGGGCCAGGAAAAGCCTTGGGTTAGGAAGGTCCCGGAGACGCAAAAGCTCGCCAGCCCGCTTGCCAGCGCAACGGCGGCGGTCTTCAGGCGCGGATCCACCTCACGGCTGTCCACCACCTTCAAGGAGCGCCGCGCCACCAGGGCCGTCGCCCCCACCATCGTCAGGAAAACTGCCACGCCGGGAAAGCCCGTCTCCGCCAGGATGCCGAACCAAGTGGAGTGGACCGCATGGGGCTTTCCGTCCCAGTCATTGGTGAAGAAGAAGTAGTTGGGCGCAAAATTGGCCAGCCCCACGCCCGTGAGGGGACGGGCCTTGGCCATGTTCCAGGCGGTCTCCCAGGCATTGAGGCGGCCCTGGGAGGACTCGTCGATTCCCTCTTCCGCCGCGCCGCCCGATTGCCGGCCGGAAATGCCCGCCACGGCGAATAGCCCGATGACCCCCACCACCCCGATGGTGATGAGCAGCGCCCGGCTTTTGATGAACCGGCTGCCCAGCACGGCGAGGACCGCCGTGATCCCCAGGAGGCCGCCTCGGCTCTGGGTGCAGATGATGCCGGAAAAGATGGTGGCAAATCCTGCCAGCCCCAGCAGCCGGTCGAAGATGTTGACGCGCCCGATGATGAGCGAGCCGGCAAAGCTCAAGGGGAAGAGCAGCGCCAGCGCCAGGTCGTTGGGATCGCCCAGTACCGATCCGGTGGCCCGCCCGATGGTGACGCGGGTGCCCTCCACCAGGCCGATGCCATTGAGCTTGTTATAGATGGCGACACTCGCCACCGCCGAGCCGAAGATCACGAACATGCGGTTGATGAGGTGGAAGTCGCCCGGCGTCCGCGTGGTCCAGGCGACGATCACCGTGATGAGGCCCACTTTCGAAAACAGGTCGGACCACTGCTTGTAGGCCAGCTCCCGCGACACGGCGGTGGCGACCGTCGCGCTGGCGATCAGGAAGAAGATGGCGAAGATGGTGAGTTCGCGGGTCCAGAACGGCTTCATGGTCCGCGCCAGAACCAGGTGCCAGAACACCAGGATGATGGACACCTGGGCGAGGGTCTGCGGGATTTTCCAGGGATTGAGGATCTCGAATGCCTCATGCACCCGCAGGAAGGAGAAGATCACGAACAGGATGACGGGGATGGCGGGCCGGTCGAAGCCCATCACCACCACGATGGCCAGGCAGCCGAGGAGCACGGGATACTCCACGCCCTCCACGCCAATCCACAGGTAGAACATGGTTCCCGTGGCGGCGAGCGCGATCAGGATGTCCCGCCAGTGGCTGGTGGTGCGTTTCAGGGGCGGCGGCTGGTAAAGGCCTTCCATCGCGTGATTGTCTCGTCGCCGGCGGGCACGGGCCAGATGTGTCGCGCCCGATCGTCTCGGGCGTGCACCTGCCGTGAATGGGCCTCATCCAAGAAGGCGGTTCGCCCCCTTGGATAACCGCACACGGCTTTCGAGGAAAGCACAGCCTCCGGGGCGGCGCACCTGACAAGCGCCTGTCACCGGTCAGAGCGGTGCGATGCGGGCATAGATGGCGAGGAGATCGCCAAGGCGCGCCTCGGTGCCGTAGCCGTCCCGCGCCGTGCGCCAGGCGGCCTGGGACCAAGCCGCACGGTCTGCTGCGTCGCCGTCGCGCCAGGCCGCGACGGCGGCCCGGGCCCGTTCGAGGTCGCCCGCGGGAAACAGCCACCCATTTTCGCCGGGCCGGATCAGGTCCGGCAGGGCACCGAGCGCGCTTGCGGCCACCGGGCGCCCCGCCGCCATGGCCTCGATGGCGGCATAGGGGAGCCCCTCGGCGCGCGAGGGCATCAGCAGCAGGCCGATGCGCGGCCAGATGGCGGTGGGATCGGTCACCAGGCCGTGGAAATGCACCACGTCCCCATAGTCTCGTTCCAGCTCACCCCGCAGGGGCCCGTCGCCGAACATTTCGAACGCCATATCGGACGCAGCGCCGCTGTCGCAGAAGCGGCGGGCGAGGGCGCAGAACAGGTCGGGACCCTTTTCGGGGCTGAGCCGGCCGACGAAGCCCACCACCCCCGATGTGGGCGGGGGAGGTGGCGCCGGGGGAACAGGGATGAAATTCGTGAGGATGCTGACAGGTGGGGGGAGACGGGCCGCGATGGGGGCGCTCACCGCGATACGGGTGGCGAGGCGCGCGGTCATCTCGTCGAGACGCTGATAGAGCGAGACGGGGAAGGGCGCTCGCTCGCCCGCATGAAAAGTGGAGGCGCAGGGGATGCCGGCGAGGCGCGCCGCGAGGCGCCCGAGGATGCCGGCCTTATAACCATGGGTGTGCAGCAGCCTCGGTCGCTCCGCCTTGAGGCGGCCGAGCAGGGTGCCGAAGCCTCCCTCCAGCACCGTGAAGGCGACCTTTTCCGTCTTCAGACGGGTGAGAAAGGGGCTTTCGCCATGGTCGGCCAGCAGCACCACGCGGCAGGGAAAGCCCGCTTCGCCCAGCGCTTGCGCAAGCACGATGACATGCCGCTCGATGCCGCCGATCCCCCGTGCGTCCAGAAGCTGCCAGATCTCGCCCGCCACGCCTGTGCCTCCTCCGCGCCCGCCGTGCCTTTTGCGCAGGACTGCCATGCCCAAGGCAGGCCCCAAGCCAGACCCCACGGGGTCATTTCCCATGGCGCCGCGCGCGGCCTCTGATATATGCCCAACCGATCGGGGTCGAACGAGGGGAAACCGCCCATGACCAGTGTCACAGCTTTTCCGGACAAGGCCACCATCGCGGAACTGACCGCGAAGATGATCATCGAGGTGGGGGCGGTTGGCTTCTCGACCGGCGAGCCCTTCATCTTCACGTCCGGCTGGGCGAGCCCCGTCTATATCGATTGCCGCCGGCTCATCTCCTTCCCGCGCGTGCGGCAGACGCTGGTGGATTTTGGCGTCTCCACCATCTATCGCGACATCGGCTTCGAGCAGGTGGACACGGTGGCGGGCGGCGAGACGGCGGGCATTCCCTTTGCCGCCTGGATCGCCGACCGGATGATGTTGCCCATGCAGTATGTGCGCAAGAAGCCCAAGGGCTTCGGCCGCAACGCGCAGATCGAGGGCTTCCTTGAGCCCGGCAAGCGCGTGCTGCTGGTGGAGGACCTGACCACCGATGGCCGCAGCAAGGTGAATTTCGTCCAGGCCCTGCGCAATGCAGGCGGCGAATGCGGCCACTGCTTCGTCTTCTTCTACTACGACATCTTCGCCGAGGCGCAGGGCATCCTGGATGATGCGGGACTGTCCCTGCATCGCCTGTGCACCTGGTGGGACATCCTGGCGGCGGTGAAGAAGATGGACCGCTTCCCGCCCCAGCAGATCGCCGAGATCGAAGCCTTCCTGCACGATCCCCATGGCTGGTCCAAGGCCCATGGCGGGGCCTCCCACGCCAGCGAGTGATGGCGGCATCATGGATCTCTACGGCCTCGCCCGCCCCTTCCTGCCCCTCGTCTCGCCGGAGACGGCGCACGGGCTGACCGTGCGCGCGCTTGCCGCCGGCCTGCGCCCGGTGCGTCCCGGACCCGATGATCCGGTGCTGGCCTCCACGCTGTGGGGAATGACATTCCCCAATCCCGTGGGGCTGGCGGCCGGCTTCGACAAGCATGCCGAAGTGGTGGACGAGGTGCTGGGGCTGGGCTTTGGCTATGTGGAGGCGGGATCGGTGACGCCCCGACCCCAGGCGGGCAATCCCAAGCCGCGTCTCTTCCGGCTCGACGAGGACGAGGCGGTCATCAACCGCTTCGGCTTCAATTCGGAGGGCCTTGGCCCCTTCGTGGAGCGCCTCGCCAGGCGCCGGGCGGCAGGCGCCGGGGGGATCGTCGGGGCGAACCTCGGCAAGAACAAGGAAACCGTCAACGCGGCTGACGACTATGACGCCGGCATCCGGGCGACCTGCGGGCTTGCCGATTATCTGGTTTGCAACCTGTCCTCGCCAAATACACCGGGACTTCGGGCACTGCAGGCGCGCAGCGAAATGGCGGCGGTGATCGCCACCGCTCGCACCGCGCGCGACGAGACCCTCGCGGAATCGGCCAAGCGCCCCCCCTTGCTGGTGAAGATCGCCCCGGACCTTGACGACGCGGCGCTTGCCGACATTGCGGAGGTGGTGCTGGAGGAAAAGGTGGACGGTGTCATCATCGGCAATACCACCCTATCGCGCCCCGCCAGCCTGAAGAGCGCCCATAAGGGCGAGGCGGGCGGCCTTTCGGGCCGGCCGCTGATGAGCCTGTCCACGGAACGCCTGGCGGCTTTCGCGCGCCTGGTTGAGGGCCGCGTGCCCCTGATCGGCTGCGGTGGCATTGCCTCGGGTGCGGACGCCTATGCCAAGATCCGAGCCGGCGCGAGCCTGGTGCAGCTTTACTCTGCCCTGGTGTTCCAGGGACCTGGCTTGGTCGGCCGCATCAAGACCGAGCTTGCCGCCCGCCTGAAGGCGGACGGCTTCACGTCGCTGACGCAGGCGGTTGGCGCGGACCTGCGGTGACGGGCGCGTCAGACCTGACGCTTGGCCAGCTGGTCGCGAATCTCCTCCAGAAGGACCTCCGTGCGGGTCGGTGCCACGGACGGCTTAACGGCCTCCTGCTTCTTCATCGCGTTCATGGCGCGGACCACGAAGAACAGGATGAAGGCAACGATCACGAAATTGATGGCCAGGGTGATGAAGCGGCCATACGCCACAACCGCGCCCTGGCGCCGCGCCTCCTCCAGATTGTCCGCCGTCACGTTGGACGCGAGGGGAATGAAGTAGTTGGTGAAGTCGAGGCCGCCGGTGATCGCGCCAATGATCGGCATGAAGATATCGGCCACGAGAGAGCTCACGATGTTACCGAAGGCGGCGCCGATGATGACGCCGACCGCCAGGTCCACCACATTGCCCTTCATTGCGAATTCGCGGAATTGTTTGAGCATGGCTCTCCCTTCCCAGTGCCGATGATCCCCGATGACAACGCACCCGCCCCGCTCTGGTGCCAACGTCAGCTTGGCCTGTATGGCGCCAATTGTCGCCTCACGCCGCTTCTTTTCGGCTGCGTGATATTTTTGCCCCTCCAAAGAGCCGGCGTGACGCTTTCATGACTTTGAGCGCGGCGGCGCCTATGTTAGGGAGTGCGCCGGTCGGCGAGGGGTGCCGGTGGCGATGTGATCGCGCCGCGCTTTGAGCCGCAACGAATCATCCCTTCGTGGGCAGCATGGCGATACCAGCGAGAATGGCGGACCGGCAGACCAGTTTCGAGTATGAAGACCTCCTCGCCTGCGGGCGTGGCGAGCTTTTCGGCCCCGGCAACGCCCAGCTGCCGCTGCCTCCCATGCTCATGTTCGACCGCATCTCGGAGATTTCCGAGACCGGTGGCGAGTTCGGCAAGGGTTTCGTGCGCGCCGAGTTGGCGGTGAAGCCGGACCTCTGGTTCTTTCCCTGCCATTTCAAGGGCGACCCGGTGATGCCCGGCTGCCTCGGCCTTGACGCCCTCTGGCAGATGGTCGGCTTCTTCCTGGGCTGGCTGGGCGAGCCTGGCCGTGGTCGCGCGCTGGGGCTCGGGGAGTTGAAATTTTCCGGCCAGGTTCTGCCGAGCATGCAGAAGGTGGTCTATGGCGTGGATTTCAAGCGCGTGATGCGCTCCAAGCTCGTTCTCGGCATTGCGGACGGCTGGCTGTCCGCCGATGGCGAGATCATCTATCGGGCCAAGGATCTGAAAGTCGGACTGTTCCAGCAGGATGCGGCGCCGGCCGTTGGCGGCTGAACAAGGCATCGCCATCTTTGCGGGGCAGGGTGCGGTTTTCCACCTGAGGAAGTGACATGCGGCGCGTGGTCGTCACCGGGATGGGCATTGTCTCGTCCATTGGAAATTCTACGCAGGAGGTGCTCGCCAGCCTGCGCGAGGCCAAGAGCGGGATCTCCTTTGCGAAGGACTATGCCGATCTGGGCTTTCGCTCGCACGTGCACGGTGCGCCCAGCCTGAATGCGGAAGAGGTCGTGGACCGGCGCGCCATGCGTTTCCATGGCGGCGGCACGGCCTGGAATCATGTGGCCATGGACCAGGCGATCCGCGATGCGGGCCTGGAAGCCCACGAAATTTCCAACGAGCGCACCGGCATGGTGATGGGTTCAGGCGGCTCGTCCACCCGCACCATCGTCGAGGCCGCCGACACCGCCCGCACCAAGGGCCCGAAGCGCGTCGGCCCGTTCGCGGTGCCGAAGGCCATGGCCTCCACTGCTTCCGCGACGCTGTCCACCTGGTTCAAGATCAAGGGGCCGAGCTATTCCATCTCGGCCGCCTGCGCCACCACCAACATCTGCATCGGCAATGCCTATGAGCAGATCGCCTACGGCAAGCAGGATCGGATGTTCGCTGGCGGCTGCGAGGACCTGGACTGGACGCTCTCCGTCCTGTTCGACGGCATGGGCGCCATGTCCTCCAATTATAATGACCGCCCGGCGGTCGCCTCCCGTGCATATGACAAGGACCGGGACGGCTTTGTGATCTCCGGTGGCGCCGGCGTGCTGGTGCTTGAGGATCTGGAGGTCGCCAAGGCCCGCGGCGCGCGCATCTATGCCGAGATCGTCGGCTACGGCGTGTCCTCGGACGGCGCCGACATGGTCGCCCCCTCGGGCGAGGGCGCGGAGCGGGCCATGCGGCTTGCCATCGCCGACATCAAGGCGCCCATCGACTATATCAACCCCCACGCCACCTCCACGCCCATCGGTGACCTCAAGGAAATCGAGGCGATCCGGGCCGTGTTCGGAGACAAGTCGCCGCCCATCTCGGCCACCAAGTCTCTGACCGGCCATTCCCAGGGCGCCACCGGCGTGCACGAGGCCATCTATTCCATCCTGATGATGCAGAACGGTTTCATCGCCAAGAGCGCCAATATCGACGAGATCGACCCGGCGTTCGCGGACATGCCAATCCTGCGCGAGCGGATGGATGATGTGGCGCTCGGCCATGTGCTGTCCAACGGCTTCGGCTTCGGCGGCGCCAATGCCTGCCTGGTGCTCAAGCATCCCAACGCCTGACGGCGGATTGGTGCAAAATCGTTAAGAGCCTTGGGCCGATTGTGCGGAAAGCACGGCCCAGCGCGCGTGCGCAGGTGGCGCCGGCCTGTAAGGTCTGCTATCGCCCCTGGCAGTGTGTGACGAAGGATAGCCAGCGATGCAGGACCTGATGAAGGGCAAGCGCGGCGTGGTGATGGGAGTGGCCAACGACCACTCCATCGCATGGGGAATCGCGAAGGCCCTCGCGGGTCAGGGAGCCCAGCTCGCCTTCACCTATCAGGGCGACGGCATGGCCAAGCGGGTGCGCCCGCTGGCCCAGAGCCTCGGCTCCAGCCTGATCCTGCCATGTGACGTTGAGAACCTTGCCAGCGTGGACGAGGCCTTCAGCCGGCTCAAGGATGAGTGGGGCAGCATCGACTTCCTCGTTCACGCGGTCGCCTTCTCCGACAAGTCCGAGCTGAAGGGCCGCTATGCGGACACCACGCGGGAAAATTTCTCCCGCACCATGGTGATTTCCTGCTTCTCCTTCACAGAGGTGGCCAAGCGGGCCGCGGCGCTGATGCCCAATGGCGGGTCCATCATCACCTTGACCTATGGCGGCTCTACGCGCGTCATGCCCAATTACAACGTCATGGGCGTGGCCAAGGCGGCGCTTGAGGCCTCGGTGCGCTATCTGGCGGCGGACTACGGCCCGGTGGGCATTCGCGTGAACGCCATTTCGGCCGGCCCGGTCCGGACTTTGGCGGGCGCGGGCATCGCTGATGCGCGGCTGATGTTCAATTATCAGCGTCGCCATGCCCCCCTGCGCCGCACGGTCACCATCGAGGAGGTGGGCGGTTCCGCCCTCTACCTCCTGTCCGAACTGTCGACCGGCGTGACGGGCGAGGTCCATTTCGTGGACAGCGGCTACAACATCATTTCCATGCCGCATCCCGATGTCCTCAAGACCCAAGAGGATGCGGAAGCCAAGCTCGCCAGCGAAGTGCCGGCCGACGCGGCGGAATAGCCGATCGGCCGCGCGGCTCCTCTCAGCGGGGCTTGGGCGGGACGCTTCCTGCGATCCCGCGGGAGGGGGCTGCCCCGCTTGAACTGGCGCCGGAATTGCCCTTGCGCCAGGCATCATATTGCCGCGTTTTAAGTTGCCCAGCCGTTCCTCTCCTCACTAGAGTGCGGGCCGCCGCGGTTGCGGTGCCCCCGTTGTCCTCTCTCTTATCAAGCTCCGCAGATGACTTCCTGGACCGTCGCGGTTCTCTCCTTTGCCTGCATGTTCGGTGGCGCGTTGGGTGCACTGGCGCTGGCGTCCCGGCTTCCCGATCATCATCTGTCACCGGCGACCCAGGACACGGTGAAGCTGGGCGTGGGCATGATCGCAGCCGTGGCCTCGCTGATCCTGGGACTGATGGTGGCCTCGGTTCAGAGCTCTTTCAGTTCCACGGGCTCCGATGTGCGCAGCTACGCGCTCTCGTTGCTCTCGGTGGACGTGGACCTGCGGCACTATGGGAAAGACGCCTGCCCGGCCCATGTTCTGCTCGGCGAATATGCGCGCGGCGTCCTTGTGCAGACTTGGGCGGATGCCCCGGCCGCCTTCAAGCCCAAAAGCGGCACGCCGGCGCAAGTCACCTTGGCGCAGCTGGACAATGCGGTGCGCGATCTGACACCGGAGACGGACAGTCTGAAATCCTTGAAGGACACCATCTTGGGCGAGATGCGCACGGTGCTCACCGAGCGCTGGAAGGTGTCGGGCGACAACAGCTCCCAGATCCCGACCGCCTTCATCGTGGTGGTCATTCTCTGGCTCGCCCTGATCTTCTCAAGCTTCGGCCTGTTTGCACCGCTGAATGCGGTGGTGGTGGGATCGCTGTTCCTGTGCTCCATCTCCATCGCCGGGGCCCTGTTCCTGATCGTGGAGATGGCGGGCCCGTTCGACGGGACCATCCAGGTCGCGCCGGACGCGCTGACCGAGGTCATCACCTACATGGATGGGCAGCGCTGCCCGGGGTGAACATTTCACGCGGCGCGCCTAGGGGCGGCGCGCCATCTGCCCGCCCGCGGCGGGCGCGGCCAGAATCGAAAGCGGGGTGGACGGTCCGGCCCGCCGACAGGGGAGTGGGAGAGGCATGGCGCCCTGGCAGACGTCGCTCATCGCCTTCATCTGCATGTTTGGCGGCGCGCTTGGCGCCATGTTCGTGGCCCGCCGGCTTCCCGAGCACCACGTCTCCAAGGAGACGCAGGACACGGTAAAGCTGGGGGTTGGTATGATTGCGGCCATGGCCTCGCTCATTCTCGGCCTGATGACGGCGTCGGTGAAGGGCGGCTTCGACACCACAGACAAGGATGTGCACACCTATGCCCTGAACATCCTGACCGTGGACTCCTACATGCGCCATTACGGGCCAGACGCCTGCGGGGCGCGGGACCTTCTCAGGAGATACACGGAAGGTGTGATCGAGGAGGCGTGGTCTGGCGGGGATGACAGTGGGACCCCGAACCTGAAGACGGGTAAGATTCTGCTGGATCTGGATGGAGCGGTCCGCAGTTGGACGCCGCAGAGCGAGGATCAGCGGGCGATCCGCGCGTCTGTCGCCGAACGGCTTCAAACCCTGCTGGCCAGCCGCTGGACCATCAGCCAGGAAGCGGTCACCAACATACCGGGCGTGTTCGTGCTGGTGCTGCTCATCTGGCTGACCCTGATCTTCATCAGCTTCGGCCTTTTTGCCCCCTCGAACATCGTGGTGGTGGGCGCCTTGCTCCTGTGTTCCCTCTCCATTTCTTGCGCCCTCTTCATCATCATGGAAATGTCCGGGCCGTTCGAAGGCATTATCCTCGTTCAGCCCAAGCCCCTGATGCGGGTGCTGGATGTCCTGGCGCTGCAAGGCTGCGCCCCGCCCGGCTGAGTCCCTGCCGCTTCCCGCCGCAAGGTCCAGGCAAGTCTGGCAGGTTTTGCTGCCGCGCATCTGGACATCGGGAGAGGTGGCATGCGCGGCGTGCGGTTGGGTATCGGACTGAAGCTTGGCCTGGTTGCCGGCTTCCTGGTCCTCATGTCCGCGGGCGTGATCGTCAGCCGGCAGATTGCCATTGGCCGGATCGATGCCGCCCTCGCAGATTCCCGCCGCCAGGCCGATATCCTGAAGATGACGGAGGAGGTGGGACTTCTCCTCGGCAGTATCCGCCTCAACGCGGCTGAGATGCGCCAGTCCTTCGCCAGCCTCGACAATGACGATCTGCTGCGCAAGGTAAAGGTGGACGTCGCTTCCGCCCAAGGCGACCTCAATCGCCTCATGGAGCTGGAGACCCACGAGGACGATCTTGAGACCTTCCGCCAATTGAAGGAGCGGCTCGCCAAGGTCGCCCGGACGGTCGCGGACATCCGGGAAACCCAGACCACCCAGCTTCAGGCCGTCGACAGCCGTACGGCCCTTGGAACCCGCGCCCGGGGCAGTTTCGCCATGCTCGCCAGCACGGCGTCCGCTGCCGGCAAGCCGGATTCGGTCAGCGCAGCCCATCAGCTTGAACAATTGCTGGAAGGCATCAGCCTTGCTGCCGCGACGTTCACGCTGGAGGAGGATCGCAAGCAGCTGGTGCTGATCTCGGCTATGCAGGATCGTGGGATGCGTCTTCTCGACGACCTCCAGGATGCCTTGGGCAAGTCCCCCGAGCTCGCCTCGGCGAAATCTCTGTTCGACGGCTATGTGGATGCCGTCCGCGAGGGCCTGGCCGAGATCCAGGCGCGGGACAAGCTGGTGCAGGATAGCTTCCTTCCGGCCTCCCGCGAGGCCGCCAAGCTTCTGGCCACGGTGACCAAAGAAAGCGCAGACCAGGCAGTCGAGGCGCAGTCCATTGCCAACGAGGCGCTGGACGCCGGCATGACCCAGATCATGCTGCTTTCGATCGTTGCGATTCTCGCATCCATCGCCGCAGGTGCCTATTCCATCGCTGGCGTCGCCCGTCCCTTGAGGCATGTGGCCGGTGCCATGGAACGCGTCTCGAGCGGTGAGCTCGATATCGACATTCCCCACTCCGCCCGCTTGGACGAAATCGGCGACCAAGCCCGCGCGCTCTCTTTCTTCAGGGATAGCCTCATGGAGGCGGAGCGTCTGCGCCATGAACGCCAGGAGGCGGAGGTCGCCGCCCAGGCTCGGCGCAAGGAGGAGATGAACGCTCTTGCGCAGTCGTTCGAGGCGGCGGTGGGCGCGGTTGTGGACCTTGTGGCCAACGCGGCCACCGAGCTCCAGCAGGCCGCCGAAAGCCTGAATGCGACGGCCGACGAAGCCACGAACGAGGCCGCAACCGTTGCAGCGGCAGCAAGCCTTGCCACCACGAACGTGCAGTCCGTCGCGGCGGCCATCGAGGAATTGTCGACCTCCGCTCGTGAGATCGGCGACCGCCTCCAGCATTCCTCGCAGATGACCGAGCAGGCCGTGACCGAGGTGGAGACCACCAACGGCCAGATCAACGGCCTGCGTGTGTCGGCCGACCAGATCGGCACCATCGTCAGCCTGATCGACACCATTGCAGGCCAGACCAATCTCCTGGCGCTCAATGCCACCATTGAATCTGCCCGTGCGGGCGAGGCCGGGCGCGGCTTTGCCGTCGTGGCCCAGGAGGTGAAGGAACTGGCGGGACAGACGGCCAAGGCGACGGCTGACATTGCCTCACGGATTACGGGGATCCAGGACTCCACCGGCGACGTGGTGGTGTCCATCTCCGGCTTCAGCCAGACCATCGCCGAGCTGCGCGCGGCAGCGGCTGCCATTGCGGCTGCCATGGAGGAACAGAATGCCACCACGGGCGAAGTGGCCCGCAGCATTCAGAGCGCGGCGAACGGCACCACCGAGGTCACCGCCAGCATCGCGGCGGTGGAACGTGCGGCCCAGGCCTCTTCGGCTGCCGCCCAGCAGGTGCTGTCCTCCTCCCGCGACCTGTCCCAACAGGCGGAGCACCTGCGCCGCCAGGTGCGAGACTTCGTCCAGACGGTGCGCGCTGCCTGACAAGGGAGGCGCAAGAGCAAAGAAAAAGGGCGGCCGCGCGGCCGCCCTTCTCATTTCAGGGGAGAGCGGGCCGCCTCACTCGGCAGCGCCTGCCTCGTCCTTGGCAGCGGCTTCTTTGGCAGCTTCCCGCTCGGCCTTTTCCTTGGCCTCAAGGTCCTCGCCCGTGGTCTGGTCGACCACCTTCATGGACAGGCGGGTCTTGCCGCGCTCGTCGAAGCCCATGAGCTTCACCTTCACCTTGTCGCCTTCCTTGACCACATCCGAGGTCTTGGCGACGCGATCCTTGGCGAGCTGAGAGATGTGGACGAGGCCGTCCTTGGAACCGAAGAAGTTCACGAAGGCGCCGAAATCAACCACCTTCACGACCGTGCCGTCATAGATCTGGCCGACTTCCGGCTCGGAAGCGATGGACTTGATCCAGTTGATGGCGGCCTTGATGCTCTCGGCGGCGGCCGAGGCGATCTTGATGGTGCCGTCGTCCTCGATGTTGATCTTGGCGCCGGTCTTCTCGACGATCTCGCGGATCACCTTGCCGCCGGAGCCGATCACTTCGCGGATCTTGTCCACGGGGATCTGCATCACCTCGATGCGGGGGGCGTGCTCGCCGAGTTCCGCACGGGCCGAGGTGAGGGCCTTGGACATCTCGTTGAGGATGTGCGCGCGGCCATCCTTCGCCTGGCCGAGGGCGACCTTCATGATCTCCTCGGTGATGCCGGCGATCTTGATGTCCATCTGGAGCGAGGTCACGCCCTTCTCGGTGCCTGCCACCTTGAAGTCCATGTCGCCGAGGTGATCCTCGTCGCCCAGGATGTCCGAGAGGACGGCGAACTTCTCGCCTTCCAGGATCAGGCCCATGGCGATGCCGGCCACGGGACGGCGCAGGGGGACGCCCGCATCCATCAGAGCCAGCGAGGTGCCGCAGACGGTGGCCATGGAGGAGGAGCCATTGGACTCCAGGATCTCCGAGACCACGCGCAGGGTGTAGGGGAACTCATGCTTGGCGGGCAGCATGGGATGGATGGCGCGCCAGGCGAGCTTGCCGTGGCCGATCTCGCGGCGGCCGGGAGAGCCCATGCGGCCGGTCTCGCCCACGGAGAAGGGCGGGAAGTTGTAGTGCAGCAGGAAGTGCTCCTTGTAGGTGCCTTCCAGGCTGTCGATGAACTGCTCGTCCTCGCCGGTGCCGAGCGTCGCGACCACGAGGGCCTGCGTCTCGCCGCGGGTGAACAGCGCCGAGCCATGGGCCCGGGGCAGAATGCCCACTTCGGAGACGATGGGGCGCACGGTGCGCACGTCGCGGCCGTCGATGCGCACGCCCTCGTCGAGGATGTTCCAGCGCACGATCTTGGCTTCGAGGCCCTTGAGCACTTCGGACAGGACCTGCGGGGCGGGGGCCTGCTGGCCCTCCACGGCGAGGCCTTCGAAATACTTCTTCACCTTGGCCTTGGCCTGGGCGACGGCTTCGTAGCGGGCCTGCTTCTGCACGATCTTGTAGGCGGCGCGCAGGTCCGCCTCGGCGATCTCGCGGATCTTGGCTTCAAGGGCGGAGTGATCCTCGGGCTCGAAGGCGCGGGGTTCCTTGGCGGCCTTCTCGGCGAGGCGGATGATGGCCTCGATCACCGGCTGGAAGTGACGATGGCCGAACATGACCGCGCCGAGCATGATCTCTTCGGGCAGTTCCTTGGCCTCGGACTCCACCATGAGCACGGCGTCGGAGGTGCCGGCGACCACGAGGTCGAGGGCGCTTTCCTTCACCTCTTCCAGGGTGGGGTTGAGCACATATTCATCGTCGATGAAGCCGACGCGGGCGCCGCCGATGGGGCCCATGAAGGGCACGCCGGAGAGCGTCAGGGCCGCGGAGGCGGCGACCATGGAGACGACGTCGGGATCGTTCTCGAGGTCATGGGCGAGAACGGTGACCACCACCTGGGTGTCGTTCTTGTAGCCCTCGGCGAAGAGGGGGCGGATGGGACGGTCGATAAGCCGGGAGACCAGGGTCTCCTTCTCCGACGGACGGCCCTCGCGCTTGAAATAGCCACCGGGAATGCGGCCAGCCGCGTAGGTCTTTTCCTGATAATTGACGGTCAGGGGGAAGAAGTCCTGGCCGGGCTTGGGCTCACGGGCGGAAACCACGGTGGCCAGAACGGTGGTGTCGCCATAGCTGGCGAGCACCGCACCGTCGGCCTGGCGGGCCATCTTGCCCGTCTCGAGGACCAGCGTGCGGCCGCCCCAGTCCAGCTCCTCGCGATGGATGTCGAACATGGAATGTCTCTCTCTATTGCGCGAAGCGGGAGAGCCATGTGCAAGACGGCCGGACGCGCCGCCCGTTCATCGTCCCCGGTGTGGGGCGATGCACGACGGTAGCGTCCGGCGATCCTGCCATGACTTTCCCTAGACTTCGCGGGCGCGCGGCGGACCCCATGTCCGCCACGATGCGTCGCCGCGTCATGCGGCGCGCTTGGGTGCGTTCCGGTGCGATGAGGGCCACCGCACCGTTCCGAGCCCTTGGGACCCTTGACCCTTCAGGCCGGCCATCACGCCGATGCCCGAAGGGCCAGGAGCCCTGTCAGCGACGCAGGCCGAGCCGCTCGATCAGCGACTTGTAGCGACCTTCGTCCTTGCGCTTCAGGTAGTCGAGGAGGCTGCGGCGCTGGGACACCAGCTTCAGCAGGCCGCGACGGGAATGGTTGTCCTTGTTATGGGACTTGAAGTGCTCGGTCAGGTTGGAGATGCGCTCGGAGAGGATCGCAACCTGCACCTCGGGCGAACCGGTGTCGCCGTCCTTGGCCCCATAGTCCTTGATGAGCGCCTGCTTGCGCTCTGCAGTGATCGACATCGGATCGTCCTTTCGGTTGAGAAGGGCGGCAATCGCGAGCGCCATCTCAGGCGGAACCGGGATTGCCAGACCGTCGACGGGCCGGGCCGGGATGTCGTCCAGCGCGGTCCAGGTCGAACGGAAGGGTTGCGCCACCTTTCGGAAGCGCGGCTGAACTATACACAAAATCCGGGTGCGAG
The DNA here is from genome assembly GCF_028863665.1 of Aquabacter sediminis. Classification (GTDB taxonomy): domain Bacteria; phylum Pseudomonadota; class Alphaproteobacteria; order Rhizobiales; family Xanthobacteraceae; genus L1I39. The sequence continues at coordinate 6,473 of NZ_JARBFX010000007.1, read as the reverse complement.
CCAGCGCAAAGTCCGGCGGGCCTTCGAGGCCCGCCGGGTCGTGCGCCCGTTGGTTGCAATGCGTCGCGGAGCGCCGCGTTCACTTCATGCCGATGGTGGTCAGGTCCTGGAACCAGTGCTGGGCCTGCACGAAGTCCTTCACCTTGGGGGAGAGGGCATGGGGGTTGGTGTCGTGCACCACCCAGACGAGGGCAGCATCATCAACGACCTGCTCGTGCACCTTGGCCATCAGCTCGTCCTGCTTGGTCACATCGAACGTGCGCTTGGCCTCATCGATCAGCGCATCCACCTTCGGGTTGGAATAGAAGCCCCAGTTCACGCCCACCGGCGCCACTTGCCGGGAATCGAAGAAGCGGATGAGCGCATAGAGCGGGTCGGACGTCACATAGGCGATGTTGTTCGCGGTGATGCCCGCATTGATGGGATCCTTCGCCCCCTTGCGCCAATGGGTATAGAGCGCCTCCAGCTCCACCACCTTGAACTCCACGTCCACCCCGATCTCCTTGAAGGAGGCCTGGAGATATTCGTTCATGGGCAAGGAGAGCATCTGGCCGGTGCCGCCGGTGGCAATGATGAAGGTGGCCTTGACCGGCTTTTCCTTGGAATAGCCCGCTTCCTTCACCAGGCGGGCGGCTTCGGCCGGGTCGTATTTCAGGTCGAAGGTGGGCTTGCCGAACCACGGGCTCTGTGGGTCCACCTGGCCCTTGGCGGGCTTGGCGAGGCCGTTCATGAGGGCGACGATGCCGTCACGGTCCACCGCCAGATTGAGCGCCTTGCGCAGGCGCACGTCCGTCCAGGGCGAGCCGGGCAGGACCGAGAGGTGGTAGTTCCACACATGCGGGGTGACATTGTCGACGATCTTGATGCCCGCTGCCTTCAATTGCGGCACGGCGTCGGGGGCGGGGGTCTCAATCAGGTCCACCTGACCCGCAAGCAGGGCGTTGGTGCGCGTGACGGCCTCGGGGATGGGGATGAGGATCATCCGGTCTGCCTTGGGCAGGCGGCTCTTGTCCCAATAATCGGGGTTCCGCACCAGTTCCAGGCGTTCGCGCGGGACCAGTTTGTCCATCTTGAACGGGCCGGTGCCGGACGGGCTGGCCGCGAACTTGTCCCAGTCCTTGCCCAGCTTCTCGTATTGCGCGGGGCTCGACACCAGGAACCAGAGCATCTGGTAGGGGAAGAAGCTGTCCACGTCCTTGGTGGTGATCTCCACCGTATAGTCGTCCAGCTTGCGATAGGAGGCGACGGAGGGTAGGCGGGTCTTCACCTGCGCGGACTGGCGCTTGTCGAACTGTGGGGACTTCTCGTCCAGCACCTTGTCCAGGTTCCAGATCACCGCATCGGCTGTGAAGTCCGAGCCGTCATGGAACTTGACGCCTTTCCGCAGGGTGAAGATCCACTTCTTCTGGTCTGTCGAATCTACCTTCCATTCGGTGGCGAGGCCCGGCACCAGCTTGCCCGGCCGGTCGGCCACGTTCATCTCCCAGGCGACCAGGGGGTCGTAGAGGGTATAGCCGGTGAATTGATAGGCACCTGCTCCTCGATCGGGCTGGCCGGTGGTCTGGGGAATGTCGGCCATCGAGATGCCATACCGGACCACGTTCTCGGCCTGTGCGGCCAGGGGAGCGCCGGCCGCAAGGGCCAGCGAGACGAGGGCGGAGGAGAGAAAGGAAAATCCGAAGCGCATGGGCTCGCTTTCCAGGGTTAAGGAAGGCTCGCCCCTCGCAAGTTGCATGCCGTATTCGGGATGCAGTCGCCTGCTTCGGTCACGTTTTTGTATACAACTTTCGTCGAGTGCGTTCCGATAGATCCCGTCGGTCGTGGCCTGATGCGCATGCGCCTCCAAAGCGAAAGGCCGCAGAAACAGGGTTCCTGCGGCCTCTTCTTTCGGTCTGGGAGCGCTCGCGCTAAAGCCCCGGTGCCTTCCGTCCGCTGTTCTAGGCGGAGCGGCGCAAGGGCTTGGGCGCCGATTTCGCCCAATTGAATACACGGTGGGGCCGCACCTCGCCGCCCGCCATATCTCCGATGGCGATCAGCGAGCCCTGGCAGGATACGGCCACATGCCCCTCATAGATCGGGGCGTCGCGGCCGCGCAGGATCACGTTCTGGCCGCAGCGCATGCGGTGGGCGTCCGACGGACTGACAGCGATCTCGGGCAGCTCCTCAAGGGCGCATCCCACATCTGCCATGGCTTCCGACAAAGCGGGCATGCCGGCATCGGCGCGGTCGCGCAGCTCGTCCAGGGGAACGAGGTCTTCCTCCAGGAACGGGCCGACGGCCGTGCGGCGCAGGGTCGAGACATGGCCGCACGTGCCGAGCGCCCGGCCGAGGTCGCGGGCGATGGAGCGCACATAGGTGCCCTTGCCGCACTCGGCCTCGATCACCGCGTGGTCGGCGTCGGGCCGGGATACCATTTCCAGCCGATGGATCACGACCGGGCGGGCCTCCAGCACCACGGTCTCGCCTTCGCGGGCAAGATCATAGGCGCGCTCGCCCTGGATCTTCAGTGCCGAATAGACCGGCGGCACCTGCATGATCTCGCCGCGGAACTGGTCGAGGGCGGCCTCGATCTCGGCATCGGCGGGCCGAACATCCGAAGTCGCGATCGGCGAGCCTTCGGCGTCGTCTGTGTCCATCTCGGTGCCGAAGGAGACGGTGAAGCGGTAGGTCTTGCGGCCGTCCATCACATAGGGGACGGTCTTGGTGGCCTCGCCGAAGGCGATGGGCAGGCAGCCGGAGGCCAGCGGATCGAGCGTGCCCGCATGGCCGGCCTTCTTGGCGCCGAACAGGCGCTTCACGACCGTCACCGCCTGGGTGGACGTCATGCCGATGGGCTTGTCCAGCAGCACCCAGCCATCAATGTCGCGCTTGGGCTCGCGCGGCTTGTTGGGGTCGCGCTGGGGGCGGCGCGGCGGCTCGCCGGCGCGCTTGTAGCGCGGACGGTCATAGTCCGACGACGGCGGTGCGGCCGGGGTCAAAACAGCGGTGTCGTGAGCGGCGTCGTTGCCGGCAACTTGCTCCTCGGAGCGGTCATCCACGATGGGCATCATTGATCCGTTTCGTTCTCGCCATCGGTCTCAAGGTCTCGAGCCACGTCGGGCGAACGCAGCAAGGCGTCGATCCGCGCACCCTCGTCGAACGAGGTGTCCTTCCGGAACCGCAGCTCCGGCACGGACTTCAGCTCCACGCGACGCGCCAGCTCCGTGCGCAGGAAGCGGGCATTGTCGCTCAGGGCCTTCAGCACCGGCGCAATGTCCTTGCCGCCCAGCGGCATGACGAAGCAGGTGGCGATCTTCAGGTCCGGCGACATGCGCACTTCGGGCACCGTGATGATGTGCCCGGAAAGCACGGGGTCGATATGGTCGCCGCGCGAAAGCACGTCGGCCAGAGCGTGGCGCACCAGTTCGCCCACGCGCAGCATGCGCTGGCTGGGGCCGGCGCCGGTCTTGTTCTGTTGTTTCATGGTCCTTCACTCGACTGCGCGTCGCGCCCGTCGCTCCTCACGCGAGACCGGGCGGAATCGGACCGCCGCGTCTCAAAAAAACGCCCCCGCCGCCGGGCGGATGGCCCGGGGCGAGGGAGGGTCATTCGGGAAAGCGGCGGGGCCTTGGCCCCGCGCCATCTCCATCCAGAGCGCCCCGGAGGGCGCCGACGCCGCGGCTCAGAGCGAGCGGCGCACCACTTCCACGCGGTAGCACTCGATGACGTCGCCGGCGCGCATGTCCTGGTAGTTCTCGAAGGACATGCCGCAATCCTGGCCCGCATGGACGGTGTTCACAGCGTCCTTGTAGCGGTTCAGGGTCGACAGCTTGCCCTCGTGGATCACCACGTTGTCGCGAATGAGGCGGACATGCTGGCCACGTTCCACGATGCCATCGGTGACGGTGCAACCCGCCACCTTGCCCACCTTGGAGACCGCGAAGATTTCCTTGATGAGCGCATTGCCCAGCATGGTCTCGCGGTTGATCGGCGCCAGCAGGCCGCTCATGGCCTGCTTCACGTCATCCACCAGGTCGTAGATGATGTTGTAGTAGCGGATCTCGATGCCCGCCCGCTCGGCCGCCTCGCGGGCTTCCTTGTTGGCGCGCACGTTGAAGGCGATGATGGACGCGCCGGAGGTTTCCGCCAGCGTCACGTCGCTCTCATTGATGCCGCCCGCACCGGAATGGATCACCCGGGCCTGAACCTCGTCGTTGCCGACCTTCTCCAGCGCACCGATGATGGCTTCCACCGAGCCCTGCACGTCGCCCTTGATGATGAGCGGGAATTCCTTGCGGCCCGAGGACCGCACCTGGCTCATCATCTGCTCCAGCGAACCGCGGACGGTGGCGGACCGGGCCGCTGCCTTCTCGCGCTTCTGGCGCTGGCGATAGTCGGTGATCTCGCGGGCGCGGGCTTCGTTCTCCACCACCGCCAGACGGTCGCCGGCCTCCGGCGTGCCGTTGAAGCCCAGCACTTCCACGGGGAAGGAGGGGCCGGCTGCATCGGTGTTGGCGCCGACGTCGGTAATGAGGGCGCGCACGCGGCCCCACTCGGCACCGGCCACGACGATGTCGCCGATATGCATGGTGCCGCGCTGGATCAGCACGGTGGCCACGGGACCGCGACCCCGGTCGAGCTTGGCCTCGATGACGGTGCCTTCCGCGGCGCGGTCGGGATTGGCCGTCAGGTTGAGGATTTCGCTCTGCAGGGAGATGGCTTCCAGCAGCTTGTCCAGGTTGATCTGCTTTGTGGCGGAGACCTCCACTTCGAGGGTCTCGCCGCCCATGCTTTCCACCTGCACCTCATACTGGAGCAGCTCGGAGCGCACGCGCTCCGGCTTGGCGTCGGGCTTATCGATCTTATTGATCGCGACGATCAGCGGCACCTTGGCAGCGCGGGCGTGATTGATGGCCTCGATGGTCTGGGGCATCACGCCGTCATCGGCCGCCACCACCAGAACCACGATGTCCGTCACCTTGGCGCCGCGGGCGCGCATGGCGGTGAAGGCGGCGTGGCCGGGGGTGTCGATGAAGGTGATCTTGCCGCCGAGCGGCGAGGTCACCTGGTAGGCGCCGATATGCTGGGTGATGCCGCCGGCTTCGCCGGACACCACGTTGGCCTTGCGGATGGCGTCAAGCAGCGAGGTCTTGCCGTGGTCGACATGGCCCATGATCGTGACCACCGGGGGCCGCGGCTGCAGCTTCTCCGGCGCGTCGGCCACGTCGAACAGGCCTTCTTCCACGTCCGATTCGGACACGCGGCGCACCGTGTGGCCCAAATCCTCGGCGATCAGCTCGGCGGTGTCGGCGTCGATCACGTCGGTGATCTTCACCATCTGGCCCTGCTTCATCAGCATGCGGATCACGTCCACCGCACGCTCGGACATGCGGTTGGCCAGTTCCTGGATGGTGATGGTTTCGGGCAGGATCACCTCGCGGGAGATCTTCTCCTTGCTCTCCATCGCCCGATGGCCTGTCATGCGCTGGGTGCGCCGACGGAACGAGGCGACGGAACGCTGGCGCTCCTCCTCGCTGGACAGGGCGTTGGTGAGGGTCAGGCGGCCACGGCTCTTCTCGCTGCCGGGGCTCTTGGGGAGCTTGACCGGAGCGGCCGGCCGGGGCGGGGTCGCGCCGCGGCGAGCGGGACGGCGTTCCTCGTCCTCGCCACCTTCCGTGGGCGTGGTGGCGGCAGCCGGGCGGGGCGTGAGCGGACGGGCCGCCGGCGTGGCAGAAGTGCCGCGCGAGGCACCCTGCTCCTCGCCGAAGCGCTTGCGGGCTTCCTGCTCGGCCTTGCGCTTGCTCTCGTCCTCGAGGGCGCGGCGGCTTTCTTCCTCACGCTTGCGCGCTTCGGCGGCTTCCCGCTCGGCGCGCTCGGCGCGCTCGCGCTCTGCGCGGCGACGGGCCTCCTCCTCGGCGACGCGGCGCTCTTCCGCCATCCGCTGCTCTTCGACCGCGCGAACGCGGGCATCAGCGAGCGCATTGGCGCGAGCGTTGCGCTCTTCCTCGGTCAGGGTGCGCAGCACCACGCCCGATCCGCCGGGGCGCTGGGTGCCGGGACGGCCGCCGGGACCGCCGGAGCGGCGGTCGGCATTGGGTCCACCCTGGCCGGGGCGGTTATTGCCCTGCCCAGGCCGCTGCTGGCCCTGGCCGGCGCCGGGACGCGAGGCGCCACCGGATGCCGTGCGGGCCGGACCCGATGAAGACGAGCCGGCAGGGCGCGACGACGCGCCCGAGGATGTGGTGCGATTATCCATCGGACGGGACTGGGATGCGGCCGGCGCGGAGGCGCGCGGCGGGGTTGAAGCGGTCGGCGCGGGCTTGGCAGCGGCAGGCGCGGCCGCCACGGGGGCGGCTGCGGGCGAAGGCGCCGGGGCGGCGGGGGCCTCCACCACGGGCGCCGCGGGAGCGGGCGCCTCGACCTTGGGGGCAGGGGCTTCCGCCGGGGCGGCGGGGGCCGCGGCTGCGCGGCGGGGTGAAAGCAGGGGGGGTATG
>NZ_JARBFX010000006.1 GCF_028863665.1 Aquabacter sediminis | reverse complement strand
GAAGAAGCGGGCATCCGCGTCTCTCCCTCCCCGGCGCGTCTCGGCAAGACCCTCGTCGAGGTGCTGAAGGGCTGATCGGCCCCGCCTCTTCCCTCCGGCCCGAGCACGCCCCATCTGAAAAGGGGCGCCCGCCTGTGGGCGCGGAGGGAGACTTTGATGATCTACGCGGTGGCGGTCCTGCTGCCCTTTCTGGCGCTGATGCTCCGGGGGCGCGTGCTCCAGGGCATTTTATGCCTGGTGCTGCAGGTCACCCTGATCGGCTGGCTGCCGGCCGCCATCTGGGCGGTGGTGGTGGTCAATAACGACAATGAGGAGCGGCGCCACAGGGAGCTCCTCGCCAGCATCAATTCATCGACGCGCCGTTGAACGCCCTTTCTGGCGCGCGGCGCCAGGGAGGATCACATGGCAAGGTGGGTGCGTTTTTCGGCCAAGGGCGCTTCGGTCGGCGTGACGGGGTTCGGCCGGCTGGAGGGCGAGGTCATCACGGTGCATGAGGGCGACATGTTCGCCGGTCCGGTGGCAACGGGCGAGACCCTCGCTTTGGCCGATGTGTCCCTGGAGGCGCCGTGTCGGCCCTCCAAGATCATTGCCTTGTGGAACAATTTCCACGCGCTGGCGGCCAAGCTGAACGTTGCCGAGCCAGCCGAGCCGCTCTATCTGCTGAAAGCCCCGTCCACGGTAGCCGCCCCCGGCGCCACCGTGCATCGCCCGCCGGCCTATGCGGGCAAGACGGTCTATGAGGGCGAGCTGGGCATCGTCATCGGGCGCACGGCCTCCAACATCTCCGAGGAGGAGGCCGCCGCTCACATCTTCGGCTACACCATCGTCAACGACATCACCGCCGCCGACATCCTCCAGAAGGACCCCACCTTCCCCCAATGGGCGCGCGCCAAGGGGTTCGATGCCTATGGGCCGTTCGGCCCCTGGATCGAGACCGAGCTCGACCCCACCGCCACCTCCGTCCGCACGGTGCTGAACGGGGCGGAGCGGCAGAATTATCCGCTCTCCGACATGATCTTCCCTCCGGCCCGGCTGGTGGCGATGATCTCCCGCGACATGACGCTTCTGCCGGGCGATCTGATCGCCTGTGGCACCTCGCTGGGGGTGGGCACCATGAAGGAGCCCTCAAACGACATCGAGGTGAGCATCGAGGGCATCGGCACGCTGAAGAACGTCTTCGTGCAGTGAAATTGGCGCGGTGACGGGCGGCCAGCGTGAGCCTGTCTCATGCTGGCCTGAACAGAAGGCGGGGTGGCCTCCCCAGGCAGGGGCGTTATGGTGGCGCGTCAAAACGGAAGACTCGCATGACCTTGCCCGCCGCCCCTTCGCCCGCTCCCGCCTTCACGCCCCCCGACCCCGATTTCGAAACCCGCGTGCGCGACAGCTTCGGTCGTCAGCCCTTCATGATGAGCATGGGCGCGCGCATGGAAGAGGTAGCGCCCGGCCGCGTCAGCGTGGCGCTGCCCTATGCGGAGGGGGTGACGCAGCAGCACGGTTTTTTCCATGGCGGCGCGATGGGCGCGCTGGCGGACACCGCCGGCGGCTATGCCGCCTTCACGCTGTTTCCGGCGGACTCCACCGTGCTGACGGTGGAATACAAGATCAACATCATGGCTCCCGGCCGGGGTGAGCGCCTGGTGGCGGAGGCAGAGGTGGTGCGCTCCGGCCGCACGCTCACCATCGTCAAGGTGGATGTCTTTGCGGAGAAAGAGGGCGCGCGCACCCATTGCGCCACAGGTACCCAGACGCTCATCTGCCTTCTTGGTCGCAGCGACACCCGCGCCTGATGCGCTTTCCTGTTCCCTTGGTGTCGGCGACCTTGGTGCGTCGCTACAAGCGGTTCCTGGCGGACGTGGAGCTGGCCGACGGCACGCTGACCACTGCCCATGTGGCCAATTCCGGCGCTATGACGGGCCTGGCGACACCCGGCTCCCGCGTCTGGCTGGCGCCTGCCGCTGGGCCGGGGCGCAAGCTTGCTTTCAGCTGGGAGCTGGTGGAGGCGGATTTCGGCGCGGGGGCTGAACTTGTGGGCGTCAACACCATGCATCCCAATCGCCTCGTGGCGGAGGCGATCCTGGCTGGCAAGGTGCCCGCGCTTTCCGGCTATTCCCGGCTAAGGCGAGAGGTCAAATATGGCCGCAACAGCCGCATCGACCTGCTCCTGGAAGACGATGCCCGCCCGCCTTGCTTCGTGGAAATCAAGAACGTCCACCTCATGCGCACCCCCGGCGCGGCGGAATTTCCCGATTGTGTGACGGCGCGCGGGGCCAAGCATCTGGTGGAACTGGCCGCCATGGCGGGGGAGGGGGCGCGGGCGGTGATGGTCTATCTCAGTCAGATCGGCTCAGCCCGCTCCATCGCGCTCGCGCGGGATCTCGATCCGGCCTATGGCGCAGCCTTTGATCTTGCCCGCGCCGCGGGCGTGGAGGCCATTGGCCTTGTCTGCGCGCTCGACCAAGCGGGCATCGAAGTTGCCGAAGAAGTGCCCATGCTGGGGTGATGCGGGGCGCAGAGCCACGTGCCGCGCGCCTCGCGCAAGGCTGGCAAGGTCATGCTATGACTTGCTTTGCGCGTCGCTTGGCCTAAATCTGGGTGAGAAAAGCCGGGCGGCGTCGCGCCGTCCCGCCGGCAGGACAGGTTTCATGAGCTATGTGGAAGCGGACCAGGCGCCGCTGAGGAAGACCGGGCATATCAAGCTCTACGGCCCCGAGGGGTTCGAGGGCATGCGCCGGGCCGGCCAGCTGACCGCGAAGGTTCTGGATGAAGTGGCAGAGATGGTGCGGCCGGGCGTCTCCACCGAGGCCATCGACAAGCTGGTCTTCGACTTCGCCATGGACCACGGCGCCTATCCGGCGACGCTGATGTATCGCGGCTATCGTTATTCGGTGTGCACCTCAATCAATCACGTGGTCTGCCACGGCATGCCCAATGCCCGGCCGCTGCGCGAGGGCGACATCGTCAATGTGGATGTGACGCTGGTGCTGGATGGCTGGTATGGCGATTCCAGCCGCATGTATGCAGTGGGCCAGATCCCCCGCCGCGCCGAGCGGCTCTTGGACGTCACCTACGAATCCATGATGATCGGCATCCAGGCCATCAAGCCGGGCGCCCATGTGGGCGATATCGGGGCGGCCATCCAGGAATTCGTCGAGCCCCAGCACATGAGCGTGGTGCGCGATTTCTGCGGCCACGGCGTCGGCCGTATCTTCCATGACGAGCCCAACATCGTGCATGTGGGTCGCCGGGGCGAGGGGCCGGAGCTGAAGCCGGGCATGATCTTCACCGTGGAGCCCATGATCAATCTGGGCCGCCCCCATGTGAAGGTGCTCTCGGACGGATGGACCGCCGTCACACGCGACCGCTCGCTCTCGGCCCAGTTCGAGCATGCTGTGGGCGTGACCGAGACCGGGGTGGAGATCTTCACCTTGAGTCCCAAGGGCTATCACAAGCCGCCCTACACACAGGGCTGACGCGCATGGCGCAGGACCCCGATGAAGGACTGGCGGAGGCCGGCATCGGGGCGCCGCCGCACTTCCATGGCCATCGGGACCGCCTGCGCGCCCGCTTCCGCGACGCGGGAGCGGCGGCGCTGGCCGATTATGAGCTCCTGGAGCTGGTGCTGTTCCGTGCCGTGCCCCGGCGGGACGTCAAGCCGCTCGCCAAGGCGCTGGTGGAGCGGTTCGGCTCGTTCGCCGAAGTGGTGTCCGCTCCGGCCGCGCGCCTCGCCGAGACGCCGGGCGTCACCCCCGCCATCGTCACCGAATTCAAGATCATCGAGGCCGCTGCCCACCGGCTGGCGCGGGGCCAGGTGAAGCGCCGGCCGGTCTTGTCCTCCTGGACCGCCGTGCTCGATTATTGCCGCGCCGCCATGGCCTTTGCCGACCGTGAGCAGGTGCGCGTCCTGTTCCTGGACAAGCGCAACCAGTTGATCGCCGACGAGGTGCTCCAGACCGGAACGGTGGACCACGCACCGGTCTATCCGCGCGAGGTGGTGAAGCGGGCGTTGGAACTGTCCGCCACCGCCATCATCCTGTGCCACAACCACCCGTCCGGCGACCCCACGCCCTCCCGCGCCGACATCGACATGACCCGCAAGATCATCGATGTGGCCAAGCCCCTGGGCATCGAGGTGCACGACCACATCATCGTGGGCAAGGACGGCCACGCCTCCCTGAAAGGGCTGCGCCTGATGTGAAGGCGCCCTCAGGCGTGGGCGGGCCGCCAGTGGGGGAAGGTCACATAGGCGGTGAGCGCGCCTTTGGCGTGGGAGAGGATGGTCACCACCTCGCCCTTGGGCATGTAGATGATCTCGCCCGGCCCCGCGGTCACGGTGCCGGCGGCGGTGGTGACGGAAATCTCCCCTTCCAGCACGATCATGACATCGTCCACCGCCATGGTCTCGGTCAAGCTCTGGCCGGCATCGTAGCGGCCATAGCCGATGGTGATCGGGCCGCCATGCCGCTCGTCCACCAGATTGCCCACAAAAATCTCCGCATCCTGGCCGGGGGACTTTTCCAGGGCCACGTCCGAAACCGCGAACTTGCGTACCTTCATCCTCTCCTCCGTATCGAATGCGCCGGCGGCGGAGCCGCCCGCCCGTGATGACCCTTGCCGGGTCGGAAAGTTCCCGGGCGGGTTCACAGAGGCCTCCCGCGATCCGGGGCGGAGATGCCGCTGCGGAAATCATTAGGAAAATCAGAGCCCGTCGGGCAAAAGCGGAGGCTGGCATTCAGGGAGGCCCGGCATGATCGATCTCGCACTGTCCGCGAAGCTATTCGCGGCACTGTTCGCCATCATGAGCCCCTTGAGCATCGTGCCCATCTTCCTGGCGCTCACAGCGGACCTCACCCCGGCGGCGCGGCGCAGCACGCTCATTGCCATGCTGGCCACCGTCATCATCGGGTCAGTGGTCTGCGCGTTGGCGGGCCATGTGCTCCTGAATCTGTTCGGCATCGATGTGGCCCATTTCCGCTTGGCGGGCGGGCTCATCGTGCTGATGATCGCTTTGTCCATGCTGAGCGGCGACGACCACACCTCCCATTCGGGCACCGACAAGGAGCAAGCGACGTTCAAGTCCACCTCTAACCCGGGCGTCTATCCGCTCGGCCTGCCCATCGCCATCGGGCCCGGCACCATGGCCACGATTATCGTCTATGCGCAGACGGCTTCCGTGCCGCGCGAGGCCATGGGCTTTTATCTGGGCCTTGTGGGCTATCTCGTCTTCTTCGCCATTTGCATGGCTTTGGCGCCTTTGATCGGTAGCCGCCTGTCGCCCACGGCGCTTTCGATTTCCAAACGTTTGATGGGCATCATTCTCGCTGCCATCGCCATGGAGATGGTGGGCGGAGCGCTTGGCGCCATGTTCCCGGGCTGGCTGCGCTGACCGGGTGGCAGGCGCGCTTTCGGGGAGAGTTCAGATGTCCGATACGAACGGCACCACCGCCACAGCGCCGCGCGGCGTCTGGGGCTGGCTCAGGGAAGCGCCCTACATCATCATGCTGCTGCTGACGGTGGGCGGCGTCGCCTATTCCGCGCTCGCCCGCAGTCCGCTCCAGCATTACTGGGAGCTAGTGACGCTCTTCAATTGCGCTGCCTGCATCTATGAGGGCTGGGGCCGCGAGGGCCAGCGCCGCTGGCGGGTGGTGTGGACGCAGTTGTTGCACTGGGGCGCCTTCCTGGTGGCTATGACGCTGCTCTTCCTGCCCAGTGTGCAGGCGGTGGCCAATGTGAATTCCACCGGTCTGGCCATCCTGCTCCTGCTGGCGCTCGGCACTTTCGTGGCGGGCGTGCACACCGCGTCCTGGCGGGTGGGGCTCAATGGCGTGGTGCTGGCGGCTTGCGTGCCGGTGGTGGCCTGGCTCGACCAGTCGGCGCTGGTGGTGACGCTCGGGGCACTGGTGTTGCTGCTGGCCGGTGCGCTGCTCCTGGGCTTCTGGCTGCGCAAGCGGATGTGAGGGCGTGCCCTATCCCTCGGTGCGGAAGGCCCAGGGCGCCATGCGCCGCTCGGCCACGTCGAAGATCATGAACAGGGCCATGCCCATCATCAGCAGGATGGTGAGGGCGGAGAAGGCCAGGGGCATGTTGAGCGAGGTGGTGGCCAGCACCAGCACATAGCCGAGCCCCCGCCCGGCGGCGATCATCTCGCCCACCACATTGCCGATGAAGGCGCCCGCCGCCGACACTTTCAGGGCGGCGAAGAAATAGGGCAAGGTGCGGGGAATGCCCACCTTGCGGAAGACCTGGGCGCGGCTGGCGCCGATCACCCGCAGCATCTCCCACAGGTCCGGCTCGATGGTGCGCAGGCCCGTCGCCACGTTCACCACCACGGGGAAGAAGGCGATGAGGGCGCCGGCGATCACCTTGGGCGTCGATCCCACGCCGAACCACACCACGAAGATGGGAATGAAGGCGGACATGGGCAAAGCCTGGAAGCCGCCCAGCAGCGGATAGAGCGCCCGGCTCACCCGCGGGAAATAGCCAATGGCCAGCCCCGCCAGGAGCCCGAGCGCGGCGCCAATGGCGAGACTCAAAAGCGTGCCCGAAATGGTGGTGAAGGCATGCTGCGCCAGGATCGGGGCGGCCGCCGTGGCCGTGGCAAGCACGGCGGTGGGTGGCGGCAGGATGAAGACCGGCACGCCGCTGAGCCGCACCCCCGCTTCCCACACGACGAACAGGGCGATGAGAGCGAGCAGGGCCTCCAGCGGGCGCTTGAGGAAGCCGGGCATCAGTGCTCGATCCTGTGCCGCAGCGCATCCACCTCGCGCTTGAAGGCGTCGTCATAGACGATGTCCTTGGGGCGCGGGCGTGGCAGGTCGATGACCTGCTCGTGGACGATGCGGCCGGGCCTGCGGGACAGCACGATCACCCGGTCGGAGAGGAACACCGCCTCGCTCATCTGGTGGGTCACCAGCACCATGGTCTTGCCGGTGCGTCCGTGCAATTCCTGGAGCACAAGCCACAGATCCTCTCGCGTGAAGGCATCGAGGGCGGCGAAGGGCTCATCGAACAGCAGCACCTGCGGGTCGGCGATCAGCGCCCGGCACAGGCTGACACGCTGGCGCATTCCGCCGGAGAGCTGCCAGGCATTCTTTTTCTCGAAGCCGGACAGGCCCACGGTCGCCAGCAGCGCCATGGCCCGGTCACGATCCTCGGCGGTGACGCGGCGCTTCACTTCCACTGGCAGCAGCACATTGTCGATGACGTTGCGCCAGGGCAGCAGCAGGGAATCCTGGAAGGCCATGCCGATCCCCGTGGGCGGGCCGTCAAACGTGCGCCCCTCGAACAGGAGGCTGCCCGAGACCGGCCGCTGGAGGCCGGTCATCAACTTGAGAAGGCTGGTCTTGCCGCAGCCGGAGGGTCCGATCAGGGTGAGGAACTCCCCCTGCCGCAAGGTGCAGTCGATGTCCTTCAGTGCCTCCACCGAGGCCCCGTCCGCCGTGCGATAGGCAAAGGAGAGGCCGCGCGCTTCGTAGAGCACCGGCGGAGGATCGCAGATCGGAGCGGCAGCGTCGGTCAAGGCCGTCACAGGTGTTCGAGGTCAGCGCACCATACGCTCGGTCGCTGGCGGCAGATAGGCGTCGGTATAGACCTCGGCAGCGGTGGGCACGCGCGGCAGCGAGAAGGGCTTGGCCAGGAGCTTGATGAAGGCGTCCACGTCGGAGCTGGTCTGGTAGCCGATGCCCTTTTCCAGCACGCGCTTGGTGAAGAAGTAATTGGCCAGCGCATAGTCCAGCGACACCTGCTCTGCGGCGCGGGTGAGCAGCGGCTCCTTGGCCATGAGCGCGTCGATGGCGGCCTTCGGATCCTTATGGGAGGCGAGCAGGCCCTTCACGTAGGCGCGCACGACGGCTTTGGCGGCCTCGGGATTGGCGGCCGCCCAGGACTTCTTGAGGATCAGGCCGTTGCCGTAGAGATTGTCCACATAGTCGGAATATTTGAACTGGTAGAGCTGGTCCGGCGCGAAGCCGAACTTGGAGAAATTGGCGTTCGCCGTGGCGGTGAACTGGGCGACGCCATCCGCCTGCCCCTGCTGCACGGTCACGCCGAGCAGATCGGGCGACACCTCCACCCAGGTGATGGAAGCGGGGTCGATGCCCACGGCCTGCGCAAACGGCAGGAACGTAAGCTTTGTCGTGGAATTGGGCTGGGTGGCGATCTTGTGGCCGGCGAGGTCGGTGGGCTTGGCGATGCCGGTCTTCTTCGGGCCGGTAATGCCGTCGGGCGAGGCATCGAAGGCGATCAAGACGGCGATGGCGTCGAAGTTCGGGTCCTTGGCGATGGCCTGGACCAAAGCCGGCAAATAGCCGGTGCCGGCCTGGTAGGTGCCGGCGGCGATCTTGGTGACCACGTCCGCCGAGCCGAAGCCGCGCACGATGTCGATCTTCACCCCGCCTTGGGCGAACAGGCCCTCTTTCTCGGCCAGCACCAGGGGCGCGCCGTCGCCGGAGATGATCCAGCCGGTGGAGAGGGTCACCGGCGTCTGCGCCGGCGCGGGCGCGGCGGCGGCGACTGCCAGGGCGCCGCCGAAGGCCAGAGACAGGAAAGTGCGTTTGGTCAGCATGATCGTCCCCCGCGTTCCGGCTCAGTAACTGTAGGACTTGGGAAGGCTGCCGTAGCAGAACTCGCTCACCACATCGGCGACCCAGTCGCCGAGCGCGGCATAGATTTCGTCGCCCATCTGGGCCGAGGCCACCGAGGGAAAGCCCAATATGCCCTCATAGGCCGGGTCGTGATTGGTGGTCCTGCGGGGCGCATAGACCCCGCCGCCGGACACGATGGGGGAGACGAAGGGGGCCACGGGCGGCGCCGTCTCCAGCACATAGTCCTTGATGCGCTCCTTCACCACCAATTCGGGATTCTGCCAGAGCTGGCGGGCGGTCTCGCCCATGCCGCCATGACCGTCGCGGACATTCTTCGGGATGTTCTTGGTCAGTTCGGGTGGCAGGCGGTCGAGGATGGTGGGCAGGATCTGCACGATGAGGGGCAGCCAGTTGATGACGATCACCTTCAGGTCGTCATCGGTCTCGCTGGCCAGTTCCCGGGCGGCCACCATGAGGGCGCCGAGCGCCATGTCATGGCCCATGACGAGGGCGATGTTGCGCACTCCGTCCCGGTAGAGGTTCATGCAGACCTCCTTCACCAGCACAATGAGGGTGGACGGCTTGATGTCGATGCTGCCGGGAAAGCGCAGGTTGGAGATGGGGCCATAGGGAATGGTGGGGCCGAAAATGGCCTTGCGCCCCTTGGCGTCCAGCTTGAGCACCGCGCGGCGGACGATCTCCTCGATCTGGAAATTGTCCTGGCCCAGTGGCAGGTGCCCCGCATGCTGCTCGATGGCGCCCACGGGCACCAGCACCACGTCGGTGAGCGTCAATTGCTCCGCCAGTTCCTGGGACGTCATGGTGGTCCAGGACTTGGGGCCCCGCACCGAATAGAGGATGTCGTCCATTGCGCTGGATCTCCTTGCCGACCCCCAAGGCATCCCATCTTCCTGCGGAGCTTAAAAGCGCCTAAAAGAGCACGGAGCGCTGCCGCAAAGGCATCACAGGAGGCGCCCGTGCTGCACGCCCGCATGCTGCGCTATCTGGACGCCATCGCGCGCACCGGCTCCATCCGCAAGGCGGCGGCGGAGCTGAACGTGGCGTCCTCCGCCATCAACCGGCAGCTCATCGCGCTCGAGGAGGAATTGGGCATGCCCCTGTTCGAGCGGCTGCCCCGCCGGCTTTTGCTCACCGCCGCCGGCGAAGTCGTCATCGAGCATGTGCGCGAGACGCTGAAGGCGCACCACCGTGCCCTTGCCAAGCTCGATGCCTTGTCGGGCCTCGTGCGCGGGCGCATCCAGATCGCGCTCACCCCGGGCTTGGCCGACGGGGTGGTGCCCGACATCGTGTCGGACTTTTTGGAGCAGCGGCCGGGCGTGCAGATCGCTTTGCGTGGCATGCGTGTGGACCTCATCGCCAATGCGGTCATCAGCGGCGATGTGGATCTGGGGCTCGGCTATTATCTCCTGCCCAATAGCGGCTTGCGGCCTCTGATGCGGTTCGACACGCGGTTCGGGGTGGTGATGGACGCCGCCCATCCGCTCGCCTCCGCGCCGGCTCTGCGCCTCTCGGACATTCTCGGCTATCCGCTGGTGCTGGTGGAAACCGGCGCGCGGCTGCGGGCGGTCATCGACAATGCCTTTGCCCGCATGTCGGTGGATGCCGCCCCGGTGGTGGAAACCAATTCCATCCAGACCTTGAAGCGGCTCGTCACCGGCACCAGCCGCGTGACCCTGTTGAACCGGCTGGATGTCGCCTACGAATGCGCGCAGGGCACCCTGGCCTTCCGCCGGCTGGTGGAGCCCTTCCTCGATCCCCAGCCACTGGCCCTCGTGGCGCGGGCGCGCAGCACCACAGGCCCCATGACCAACCTGTTCACGGAGGCCCTGCGCGCCCGCCTTCCGCCGCTGGCGGACTGAGGGCGTGTCCTCAGCCCCAAGGGGACTTGAGCCACAGGCCCGAGCGCACCACCGCCAGCAGGGAGAGGCCATAAGCCAGCAGCGCGACCGCAAGCGCCGCGAACAGCGCATGGAGCGAGCCGGTCGCCGCCAGCGCCAGCCAGCCACCACCCAGCGCGATCACGAGGCGCAGGAAGCCGCCAACGGTGGGCCAGAACAGCCGCCCCGCCCCCTGCGCGGCGAAATAAAGCGACAGGCCGATGCCGAAGAAGCCGTAGAAGGGGCCGACGCTGCGCAGATAGGCGCTGCCCACGGCGATCATGTCCGGCTCCGCGCTGAAGAGCGCCAGCCAGGCTTCGGGAAACAGCGCGGCGGTGAGCCCGATGGCCTCGGTCACCGTGAAGGCCAAGGCGGCCCCGGTGAGGGCGATGCGCACGGCCCGGGCGTTCTGGCCCGCGCCCATATTGGTGCCCACCAGCGCCACCACCGGCGCGCCGATGCCGAAGATGAGCGGAATGAGCAGATATTCCAGGCGCACCCCGGTGCCGAAGCCCGCCACCGCTTCCACCCCCGCATGGGCGGCCACCAAAGCGGTGGCGCCGGCGATCACAATGTTGGTCTGGATCGACTGCAACGCGGAGAGCAGGCCGACGCGGGTGATGGAGACGATCGGCGCCCATTGCAGGCGGACCCAGCGAAACCGCGCCGCATTGCGGCCGGACAGGATGTACCCGGCCAAGGCCAGGGTGCCGCCCGCATAATAGGCCACCAAGGCCAGGCCCCCGCCGGCAATGCCGAAGCCAGGAATCGGGCCGAACCCAAAGATCAGGAGTGGCGAGAGCGGGATGAGCAGGGCGACCCCGATGCAGGTGATAAGGGCCGGGACCAGCATGTTGCCGGTGCCTCGCACCACGCTGGCGAGGCCGTTCATGGTCCAGGCCAGCGCATTGCCCGCAAACACCACATTGGAATAGGTGAGCGCCGCCTCCAGCTCCCCGCCCGATCCCCCCAGAAGGGCATAGATGGGCCGACCCGCGGCCAGCAAGAGCACGGAGAAAGCAAGCCCGAACAGCAGGTTGATGGCGATGGCGTGGAGCACGAGCCCATCCGCCACATCCCGCTGCCCCGCCCCCAGCGCGCGCGCGACGGCGGACGAGATGCCGCCGCCCAGCGCCCCGGCGGAAATGGTCGTCATCAGCATCACCGCCGGGAACACCAAGGCCATGCCGGCCAGGGCATCGGTGCCGAGCTTGGCCACCCACCAGGTCTCGATCAGGCCGGAGGAGGCCTGGGCCAGCATGATCAGGACATTGGGCCAGGCGAGCCGCAGCAGCAGCGGCACCACCGGCGCCTCCAGCAGGCGCCGGGTGCGATGATCGTCCGGCAGGGCCCGTGACGGCCCGGCAACATGCGGCTGGACCCGGTCCGTCATGGGGGTGTCCTCTCAGATCGCCTCGAGCGCCAGGGCGATGCCCTGGCCGCCGCCGATGCACAGCGTGACCATGCCCTTGGTGAGGCCGTCCCGCTTCATGGAATGGAGCAGCCGGGTCACCAGGATGGCCCCCGTCGCACCGATGGGATGGCCATGGGCCACCGCGCCGCCCTCCACATTGACGATGTCCTCCGGCAGGCCGAGTTCCTGCACCACGGCCAGCGGCACGGCGGCGAAGGCCTCGTTGATCTCGATGCGCTCCAGGTCCGAGATTGCCCAGCCGGCCCGCGCCAGGGCGCGCTTCACCGCCGGGACCGGCCCGAGGCCGAACAGGCCCGGCTCCACTGCCGCGACCCCGTAGCCGGCCAGGCGGGCGATGGGCGCAAGGCCCTTGGCGTCCGCAGCGGCGCGGGAGGCGACGATCATGGCGGCGGCACCGCTATTGAGGCCGGGCGCATTGCCGGCGGTGATGGTGCCCTCCGGCTGGAAGGCGGGGCGCAGCTTGGCGAGGGTCTCCACCGTAGTGTCGGGGCGTGGCGCCTCGTCCACAGCGAAGAGCTCCACGCCCTTGCGGCCCTTCACCTCCACCGGGACGATCTCGTCCGCGAAGTGCCCGGCCGCCTGTCCCTGCGCGAAGCGCTGCTGCGAGCGGGCGGCGAAGGCGTCCTGCGCGGCGCGGCTGATCTGGAGCTTCGAGACCAAGTCCTCCGTGTGCCAGCCGGAATGTTCGCCCGAAAGGGCATCCTGGAGGCCGTCGGTGAGCATGCTGTCGAGGATCTCGGCCGGCCCCATGCGATAGCCCCAGCGGCCGCCATCCAGGAGATAGGGCGCCCGGTCCATATTCTCCATGCCGCCGGCCACGACCAATTCCGCCGCGCCGGCCACGATTTCCTGCGCGGCGCTGACGATGGCCTGCGCGCCCGAGCCGCAGACCCGGTTCACCGTGACCGCGGGCACCGCGACGGGCAGGCCGCCATTCAGGGCCGCCTGGCGGGCCGGGTTCATCCGGTTGCCTGCCTGAATCACATTGCCCATCACCACGCTGTCTACGGCGGCTGGATCGAGCCCGGCGCGCCGCAGGGTCTCGCGCACCACGATGGCGCCGAGCTGGGTGGCGGGGATGGTTTTCAGGGCGCCGTTATAGGCGCCGATGGCGGTGCGCACGGGATGGGCAAGGATGATGTCGGTGGCCATGGGGGCCTCCTGGGTTGGGATCTGAAGTGGGGGTCAGGCCTTCGCCGAAGCGGGCGGGCTTCCGGAGCGCTCGCGCACCACCAGGATGGCGATGGCGGCGATGAGGCAGAGGATGCCGGCCACGAAGAAGGCGGGCAGGTAAGTCTGGTAGAAGGTGCGGCTGAAGCCGGCGCCATAGGCGGCGACGCCTGCGCCGATCTGGTGCCCGGCGAAGATCCAGCCGAAGACCAGGTTGGAGCGCGCGCCGAACCGGTCGGCGGCGATCTTCACTGTGGGCGGGACGGTCGCCACCCAGTCAAGGCCGTAGAAGACCGCGAAGATCGACAGGCCGTAGAAGGTGAAGTCGCTGAAGGGCAGATAGAGCAGCGAGAGACCGCGCAGGCCATAATACCAGAACAGCAGGAGGCGGCTGTCATAGCGGTCGGAGAGCCAGCCCGACCCCACCGTGCCAATGAAATCGAACACGCCCACCATGGCCAGCATGCCGGCGGCGGTGACGGCGGGCAGGCCATAATCCCCGCACAGGGAAACGAAATGGGTCTGCACCAGGCCGTTGGTGCTGGCGCCGCAGATGAAGAAGGTGCCGAACAGCACCCAGAAGGTGGCGGTGCAGGCGGCCTCGCGCAACGACAGGAGCGGCGAGGCCAGCATGGCCGTGAACGTCGAAGGGGCGGCGGGCGTGGGCACCGCCTCCGTCGCTCCGTAGGGTAGGAGGCCGAGGTCGGCGGGGCGGTCGCGCATGAGCGCCAGCAAAGCGAGGGCAGCGAGGAAGATCATACCGAGCACCAGCGCCAGCGCGCCGCGCCAGCCGATGGTATCGGTGAGGCGGGCGAGCAAGGGAAGGAACACCAATTGTCCGGTGGCGGTGCTTGCGGTGAGCAAGCCCATGACGAGTCCGCGTCTGGCGGAGAACCAGCGGGTGGCGACGGTGGCGCCCAGCACCATGGCGGTGAGCCCGGTGCCAAGCCCCACCACCACGCCCCACAGCAGCACCAGGTGCCAGAGCCGGCTCATGAAGAACGAGCCGGCAATGCCCGCGCCGATGAGGGTGAGGGCCACCACCGCCACGGGGCGCAGGCCGAACCGGTTCATGAAGGCCGCCGCGAACGGGCCCATGAGGCCGAACAGAATGAGGCGGATGGCAAAGCTCGACGAGATGTCGGCGGTGGCCCAGCCGAACTCCGCCTGCAACGGGCCGATGAGCACGCCCGGCGCGCCCACGGCGCCCGCCGTCACCAACATGGTCAGGAAGGTGACGCCCGCCACCACCCAGCCATAGTGGATGCCGCGCGCAGCGAACGCGCCGGGCAGGCCGGGCGGGAGGGAGGTGGAGGCGGAAGGTGCGGTCATGGCGGATCCAGATGTGGGTATATGCCCGTAAATGAGCGTAGAATGGCGCGCGGACGCGCCCTCACACGGCGGCGAGAATGTCCTTGAGCGCAGCGATCTTCTCGGGGCCGAGCCGCGCCTCGATCTGGCCCTGGCAAGTTTCCCAGGCCGGCGAAGCCTGGTTGAAAAGCCCGATGCCGCGCTCGGTGAGGGCGACCACGGTCTCCCGCTGGTCCTCGTCGCTGCGCAGGGTCTTCATCAGCCCCATCCCTTCCAGCACGCGGACATTGCGACCCATGGTGGAGCGGTCCAACTCCGCAAGGCGCGCCAGCTCGGTCAGGCTGAGCGGTCCCTTTACGGTGATGATCCGCAGCAGGGCGAACTGGGCGACGTTGATGCCAAAGGGGGCAAGCACCGCATCATAGGCCGCGCTGGCACGCCGGGCCGCCTTGCGGAGCACATTGCAATAGCAGGGGGTCGTCATGGGTGCGTGTATATACCCGCATGTCACCCCCGTCCAGCCCCGCGAAGGATTTGCCCTTACCCTTTCTCCTTGAGCTTCTGCATCAGCTTGAGCAATTGCCGCAGCAGGGCGGAGCCGTCATTGCGTCGGTAGCTGACGATGATGGGGCTGGAGAAGCGCTCGTTCAGGTCCAGCAGGCGCACGTCATCCCGCCCCAGGCGGCGGATGGAGGCGGGGACGATGCAGATGCCCATGCCGGAGGCCACGAGGCCGAGCGCCGTCTGCACGTCGCGCGCCTCCATGCCGATCTGGGGCGAGAGGCCAGCTTCCCGGTAGAAGGAGAGCACCTGGTCCGCATAGCTCGGGCGGGGCGAATGGGGATAGAGGATGAGCGGCTCGGCCTGGAGGTCGGCCAGGCGCGGCCGCGCGCCGGCCTGTGCCAGGGGATGGGCGGCGGCCACCGCCGCGCAGAGGGGCTCCTCTCGCAGCACCTCGCGCACCAGCGCCTCGTCCTCGAAGCGCAGCCGGCCGAAGCCCACATCGATGCGCCCATCCTTCAGCGCCGCCATCTGCTCCAGCGTGGTCATTTCAAGCAGCTGGACATTCACCTGCGGCGCGTGGATACGGAATTCGCGGATCAGCTCGGGCAAGGCGTCATAGAGGGTGGAGGCGACGAAGCCGATATTGAACTGGAAGACCATGCGCATACCGATGCGCCGAGTGGTGGTCTTGATCTCCTCCATGCGCTGGAGGATTTGCGCGCCCTGCTCGAACAGATGGCGTCCCGCCTCGGTGAGCTTCAGCGGCCGCCCCCGGTCGAGGAGCCGCACCCCCAGTTCCTCCTCCAATTGCTGGATCTGCCGGCTGAGCGGCGGCTGGGCCATGTGGAGGCGCTCCGCCGCCCGGCTGAACGAGCCCTCGGTGGCGACGGTGATGAAGTAGCGCAGATGTCGCAGATCCATGGGGATGTCCGTCGCGAATACTCAGGAGGTATGACGTGGATGGCGATGAGGTACGTATGCATCGCTTGGGTTGAAAATCCAAGGCGTGGACGGCCAGATTGCCCCCGCACGGCGTGTCCATCCCGATCCTATTATACCTAAAGGGTATGAAGATAGACCGAAATGATGTTGGGCCGCGCGCCCGGCGCCGGGTAGGGTCAGCCCCAAGAAGAAGAGCGTGCTCGGACAGTCGCGGGTGCCCTTAAGGGGCGCGTGGCGGTGCGCCATGGGAGGAAACATGACGGCCTTTCAACTGCTTGGCGCATTCCCTGCGCGCGCCGCACGATCGGGCAGCCTCACGGTGCGCCTCGGCGCAGCCTCGCCCGCGCGCCTTCCGCTTCCTTAGAGCCGGAGGATCGGGCGCCCCCGCGTCCCTCTTCAGATCCTCCTTCCAGACGCGGCCCGGGCCGCGCCGCGCACGCTCTGCGGCCGTGCGCGTCTCTTTCGCCTCATCAGGCAACCATCAGAACAAGCGAGGAAACCCATGCCGACACCGATCACGGCCCCGGGAGGGGCGACACGGGACATCAAGGACATCATCGACGCCGGATCCATGACCGGCCGCCGCTGGGCGGTGGTGGGGCTGTGCTTCATCATCGCGCTGCTGGATGGCTTCGACACCCAGTCCATCGCCTTCATCGGCCCGGCCATCGCGCAAGAATTCGGCATGAAGCCGGCGGAAATGACCTGGGTGATCACCGCCTCCATCATCGGCATGACGGTGGGCGCCATCGGGCTTGGCAGTTTCGGCGACAAGTTCGGGCGTCGCAAGGCGATCCTGATCGCCGTCTTCCTGTTCGGCCTGTTCTCCCTCATGGGCGCCTATGCCACCTCGCCGACGCAGATCATCGTGCTGCGCTTCCTGATCGGCCTGGGCATGGGCGGCGCGACCCCCTCCTTGCTGGCGCTCGCCGGTGAATACAGCACCGGCTCCAAGCGCGGCATGATGATCACCGGCGTCCTGCTGGGCCTGCCCGCCGGCGCCATGCTGGGCGGCCTCATCGCGGCGAGCTGGCTGCCGGTGCTCGGCTGGCGCGGCATCTTCCTGCTGGGCGGTGCCATTCCCCTTGCGCTGATGGTGGTGATCTATTTTTTGCTGCCCGAGTCCCCCGCCTACCTCGTCTCCCGCAAGGAGAATGACGGCCAGGCCCAGGCCCGCAAGCTGCTGGAGCAGATGACCGGTCAGCGCATCCCAGCCGACATCCGCCTCGTCAGCCCCGCCAAGGTGCAACGCGGCGGCTCCATCGCCGGCCTGTTCGAGGGCCGCTACCGGGCCGTGACCATCGCCATCTCCGCCATCTATCTGTTCAACTGGATCGCCTGGTTCCTGCTGCTCCAGTGGCTGCCCACGGCCCTCACCGGGCTTGGTCTCGAAAAGGCTCAGGCCGCCTATGGCACGGTCACAGTCAACGCCGCCTTCATCGCCATGGCCCTGCCGCTCTCCTCGTTCCTGCCCAAGGTGGATGCCCGCAAGCTCCTGGTGTTCATGTTCCTGGTGGGCATCGGAACGGCGATCGGGCTCGGCATGGCGGGCGACCGCTGGCCGGTGGTCTTCACCCTGATCGCCGTTGCCGGCTTCGGCATCGGCGGCCAGCAGCTGGTGCTGAACTACCTGATCGCCAATGCCTATCCCACCCAGCTGCGCGCCACCGCCACGGGCTGGGGCATCGGCATCGGCCGCTCGGGGGCCATCGTGGGCTCGGCCATTGGCGGCCAGCTGCTCTCGGGGGCCGGTCCTTCCGGCTACTTCATGGCGCTCGCCATCCCGCTGGCCCTGGCGGCGCTGGCCACCCTCACGGTGCGCACCTCCTCCGAGCCGCAGGGCGAGCCGGTTCCCGCCGCGCACTGACCAAAAGGGGCGACCTTCGCCCCTCCTTTTCCGGCGGCGCGCCTGCGCGCCGCCCCTTTTCTCTCTCCAAAGATGCAGGAGCGCACCCCGTGGCCGAGGCCGTGAAAGTCCAGCGGATCGAGACCTTCATCGTCGACCTGCCGACGATCCGCCCCCACCAGCTGGCCATGGCCACCATGCGCCAGCAGGTGCTGATGATCGTGCGCCTCCACATGTCCGACGGCACGGTGGGCATCGGCGAGGGCACCACCATTGGCGGGCTGGCCTATGGCGCCGAGAGTCCGGAGGGCATGAAGCTCGCCATCGACACCTATATGGCGCCCATCCTCCTGGCCTGCGACGCCAACCGCGTCGCCCGCACCATGGCCACCATCGGCACGTCGGTGCAGGGCAACCATTTCGCCAAGTGCGCGGTGGAGACGGCGCTTCTCGACGCGCTCGGCCAGCGCGTGGGGCTCCCCATCTCCGAGCTGCTGGGCGGGCGCCAGCATGACCGCCTGCCGGTGGCCTGGACCCTGGCGAGCGGCGATACCGAGCGCGACATCACCGAGGCCGAGGAGATGCTGGCGCGCCGCCGTCACAACATCTTCAAGCTGAAGATCGGCAAGGGCGATCCGCGCGCCAATGTGGCCCATGTGGCCGCCATCAAGCGGGCGCTCGGCACGCGGGCGTCCGTGCGGGTGGACATCAACCAGGCCTGGTCGGAGGCCACCGCCTCCGCCATGCTGCCCCTGCTGGCCGAGGCGGGTGTCGACCTGATTGAGCAGCCGGTCGCCCTGCGCAACGTGGCGGGCCTCGCCCGCCTCGCGCGGGAGACGCCGGTGGCCATCATGGCGGATGAGGCCCTTTACGGCCCGGACACCGCCTTCGTGCTCGCCGCCCAGGCGGCGGCCGACGTGTTCGCGCTGAAGATCGAGCAGTCCGGCGGCCTGTTCGCCGCCGCCAAGGTGGCGGCCATTGCGGAAGCCGCCGGCATCGGCCTTTATGGCGGCACCATGCTGGAGGCGGGGGTCGGCACCGCTGCCTCGGCCCATCTCTTCTCCACCCTCGGCCGCCTGGAATGGGGCACCGAATTGTTCGGGCCGCTGCTGCTCACCGAGGAAATCCTGGAAACCCCGCTGGATTATTCCGATTTCGGCCTCGCGGTCCCCACCGGCCCCGGCCTCGGCGTGACCTTGAGCGAGCGCCAGCTCGCCCGCTTCCGCCGCGACCGGGCAGAGCGTTCGCTGCATGTGGTGAGCACCGCCGGGCAGGCGGGCTGAACGCCGCGACCCTTCCAACTTCCACGCCGCCGACCCGGATCGCTCGGGGGCCTTGACCCAATCAGACCAAGACAGGAAACGCCAATGCCTGCGAACCTCATTTCCGACGCCGACAAGAAGCTGCTCGCCGCCCGTGCCGCGGGCACGGACACCGACAAGGGCAATGCCCGCGTCAAGGAGGTCACCGAGAAGCTGCTCTATCGCCTGATGCAGGTGATCGACGAGTGCGATGTTTCCATGGACGAGTTCTGGGCGGCTGTCGCCTTCATCGGCAAGGCGGCCAAGAATGACGAACTGGGCCTGCTGGTGCCCGGCGTCGCGCTGGAGCATTTCCTCGACCTGCGGCTCGACGAGGCCGAGCGCCTCGCGGGCCTTTCGGGCGGCACTATGCGCACCATCGAGGGGCCGCTTTACGTGGCCGGCGCGCCGCTCTCCAAAGGCGAGGCGCGGATGGATGACGGCACCGATCCCGGCGAGATCTTCATCATCGAGGGCCAGGTGACCGACGAGGCCGGCACCCCCATTCCCGGCGCCATTGTCGATATCTGGCACGCCAATTCCAAGGGCGGCTATTCCTTCATCGATGGCGAGCAGGCGCCCTATAATCTGCGCCGGCGCATCGAGACCGACGCGGAAGGCCGCTACCGCGCCCGCACCATCGTGCCCAACGGCTATGGCTGCCCGCCGGAAAGCGCCACCCGCCAGCTGATGACGGCAGTGGGCCGCCATGCGGAGCGCCCCGCCCATGTGCATTATTTCATCTCGGCGCCGGGCTATCGCCAGCTGACCACGCAGTTCAACTTCACCGGCGACGAATATCTTTATACCGACTTTGCCTTCGGCACCCGCGAGGAACTGGTGGTGACGCTGGAGCGCGTGACCGATGCGGAGGCGATCCGCGATGCCGGTTTCAACCAGCCCTTCGCCCGCACGACGTTCGACATCGTGCTCACCAAGGAGCGGGCCGACGCGCCGAAGACGGTGGTCGACCGCGCCCATGTTCCTGCCCATTGAGGGGCGGCTTGAAACCCTGAACCGGTGCGCCCCGTTTGGGCGCGCCGCACGGACCTGACGAGGAGCCGAGCCGTTCCATGGACCAGAAGACTTCCCGCGCCCGCTTCGCCGGCAAGAGCGTGGTGGTGACCGGCGCCGCCCAGGGCGTGGGCAAGCAAGTGGCGCTCGAGGCCGCCGCCGAGGGCGCGCGCCTCGTCATCGTTGACCGCTCGCCCCTCATCCATGAGGTGGCGCGGGAGATCGAGGCCCTTCCCGGCACCGCTCCCGTGGTGGCGCTGGAGGAGGACTTGGAGATCTATGCGGGCAATGAGCGCGTCATGGCCCGCGCCATGGCGGCCCACGGCGCAATCGACGTGCTGGTGACCAATGTGGGCGGCGCCATCTGGATGCGGCCTTTCCATACCTTCAGCGAGGCGCAGATCGAGGCGGAGATCAGTCGTTCGCTCTTTCCCACCCTGTGGGGTTGCCGCACAGCCTTGCCCTATCTGCTGGAGCAGGGGCGCGGCGCCATCGTGAATGTCTCGTCCATCGCCACCAAGGGCATCAACCGCATCCCCTATTCAGCATCCAAGGGCGGCGTGAACGCGCTGACCGCCTCGCTTGCCTTCGAGCTGGCCGGCACCGGCATTCGCGTGAATGCGGTGGCACCGGGCGGGGTGGCCGCTCCGCCGCGCCGCATTCCGCGCGGCACCGACCTCCCCACGGATCAGGACAAGGCCTGGATGCAGGAGGTGGTGGACCAGACGGTCCGCTCCACCCATCTGGGGCGCTATGGGGAGCTTGCCGAAATCTCCGCTGCCATCCTGTTCCTGGCCTCTGACGAGGCCTCCTACATCACCGGCACGGTCCTTCCCGTGGGTGGAGGTGACCAGGGTTAGGATCGGCTCCCACTCTGCGCTCTGTGGAACGCCTCCCGCCTTTCAGGCCGTCAGGCAGGGCACGGCTGGCCGAGGCGCCCGCTTGCCTTATGATGTGCACCCGCGCTCGCCCTCTCACCGCGGGCGCAAAAACGCACCGCCAGCGTGAACCAAAGCGTGGCGGAGGCGTTGTGCCGGGTGCCCCAAACTTGGGCGCCGCATAAGGTCAGGGGGAAGGCAAGGTGGCGGAGCCGCGTCCAGATCTCGCGGAGGTGTTTCCCGGCTCGAGCGAAATGGCCGCTCGCATGCGGGCGCACGACTGGTCGAAAACGCCGCTGGGCGATCCGCGGTCCTGGCCGGAGGGTCTGAAGATCCCGCTGCGCATGCTGCTCACCTCAAGGTTCGAGATGTGGCTCGGCTGGGGGGAGGACCTGAATTTCTTCTATAATGACAGCTACATTCCCACCCTCGGCCTGAAGCATCCCGCCATGCTCGGGCGCCCCTTCCGCGAGGTTTGGGCGGAGGTCTATGAGGATGTGGCTGACCAGGTGGCGCGCGTGCGCGCGGGAGAGGCCACCTGGAACGACGCCCTCCTCCTGCTGCTGGAGCGCAGCGGCTTTCCCGAGGAGACCTATCACAGCTTTTCATACAGTCCGCTGTTCGGGCCAACAGGCGCGGTGGATGGGCTGCTCTGCGTGGTGACGGAAGTCACTGAGCGCGTCATCGCCGAGCGCCGGCTGGGTTCGCTGCGCATGCTTGGCATGGAGCTGGTGGGCACAACCACCGATGAAGCGGTCTGCGCCGCCGCCCGCACCGTGTTGGGCGCCAATCCCCGCGATTTTCCATTCGCCCTGATCTATCTGCGGGGCGAGAAGGGGTGGCGGGGCGTTGCCTGTTCGCAGGCCGCTGGGCCGCTTGTGTCCCACCCCTGGCCCCTGGATGCGCCACTGGAAAGCCGCGCAGCCCCCTGGCGCCTCCTTGATCTGCCGGTGGACCTGCCCCGCCCCATGGGGGCCTGGGAGGTGCCGCCCGCGCGCGCGCTGCTGGTGCCCATACCCGGGGCTTCCGAGGAAGGGCCGGCGGGACATCTGGTGCTGGGCCTCAACCCCTATCTGCGCAGCGACACCGATGTGACCGATCTCGCGCGCCTGCTGGCCGGGCAGATCAGCGGCGCCCTGGCCAATGTGGCGGCCTTGGCGGAGGAGCGGCGGCGTGCGGACCGCATCTGGTCCCATTCGCGCGACCTGCTGGTCACGGTGACCGCTGATGGCATCTTTCGCTCGGTCAGCCCCTCATGGACCCGTATCCTCGGCCATGCGCCGGACCAGGTGGTCGGCCGCAACTTTGCGGAATTCATGCCGCCCGAGGACGTGCCGGGCTCCGCCTCCGCCTTGCGGCGGGCTGTCGGGGGGGAGGACCTGACCGCGTTCGAGAACCGATTCCGCACCGCTGACGGCGGGCTGCGCTGGATCTCCTGGCACACGGCGCGGGAGGGCGGTCTCGTCTTTGGCTATGGCCGCGACATTACCGAGCAGAAGGCCAATGCCGAAGCCCTCCTGCACGCCGAGGAGGCGCTGCGCCACGCGCAGAAGATGGAGGCCGTGGGCCAGCTGACGGGGGGCATCGCCCATGATTTCAACAACCTGCTGACGGGCATCACGGGCTCCCTCGACATGATCCGCCGGCGGCGTGCGCGTGATGCGGGCGCGGACGTCGGGACTTATCTATCCATCATCGGCGCCTCCGCCGACCGGGCGGCATCGCTCACCCAGCGCCTCCTCGCCTTTTCCCGCCGCCAGTCGCTGGATCCGCGGCCCGTGGATGTGATGGCGCTGGTGCGGGGGATGGAAGACCTCATCCGCAAGTCCATTGGCGAGCTGATCACGCTGGAAGTGCAGGCGCCAGCCGACCTGTGGCCCGCAACCTGCGACCCCAACCAGCTGGAAAGCGCCATTCTCAACCTGGCGATCAATGCCCGGGATGCCATGCCCCATGGCGGACAGCTGGCCATCGCGGCCAGGAACCTGCCGGTGGAGGAGGCGCAGTGTCGACGCTACCGGCTGGCACAGCCGGGCGACTATGTCCTTGTCGCCGTCTCCGATACCGGCCATGGCATGTCGGCCGAGACCATGGCCAAGGCCTTCGACCCCTTCTTCACCACCAAGCCGCTGGGCAAGGGGACAGGGCTTGGCCTGTCCATGATCTATGGCTTCACCCAGCAGTCCGGCGGTTCCACCTGCATCGAGAGCGCGCCAGGGGCGGGAACGAAGATGATGCTTCTTCTGCCGCGCAGCGATGCACCCGCCGAACAGGCGCCCTCCGACAGTCCGGGCCTGACGCTGCGCCATGCCGGCCAGACGGCGCGGGTGCTGGTGGTGGAGGACGAGGCCGCGGTGCGCGCCCTGGTGGTGGAGGCGCTCGCCGAGGTCGGCTACGGGGTGATGGAGGCGGCCGACGGTCCCTCGGGCTTGGCTATCCTGGAGTCCGGCGCCGTGATTGATCTCCTGGTGACCGATGTGGGGCTACCCGGCATGAACGGGCGCCAGCTGGCGGATGCGGGGCGGGCGCGGCGTCCGGGCCTGAAGGTGCTGTTCGTCACCGGCTATGCCCACGAGCTGGATCTCGGCCAGGCAGACCGCCGGCCGGGCACGGAGCTGCTGACCAAGCCGTTCGAGTTGGACACGCTCCTTGCCCGCGTCGAGGCGATGACCGCCGCGCCATCCGTCCGCATGGTGCGTGCAGGCCAGGCCTGAGCCGACCGGAACTGAGCGCCGCCCAGCTTCGCCGGTTGGACATGGGATCGCCGAATCTGCGACGCCTGCGCCCGGCATGTTCGCCTGCGCGAGACACACGGGCCACACCCCCGCAAGCCACCTCCACGCTCGGCACGCCGCCTAGCAATCCCCCCTTGGGCGCCCAGCAATGCAGCACGCCGGGCGTGGCATCCCCTTGTTTGCGCGCTTGGGATGGCAGGATCAGGGCGTGGCGGTCCCCGCCCGCCCGTTGACTTGCGAGACAAACAAAAACCCCGCCGGAGATCCGACGGGGCTTCTGGTCTCGAGCACCGCGCCAAGGCGCGGCAGATGCGAGGTGCAACCCTGGCCGAAGCCAGGACGACATCACTTCAGAGCGTTGAAGGAGGTCGCGAAGGAGAGGCTGGCGACGAACTTGTTGCCGCAAGCATTCTGGTTGCTGATCATGAAGGCGCAGTTGTCGTTGCTCAGATCCGTGCCGGAGTAGCGCAGATCCAGGGTGGCCGCCTTGTAGGTGAAGCCAACGCCGACGTTCCACCAATTGTAGCCAGCGATCGTGGTGTTGTAGGTGTAGCCGGTGAAGACGTTGGTCACGTCGTAATTGTAGGCGCTGGTGGACAGCCACTGATGGCCGAACTCGCCAGACAGGTACCAGCCGAAGTCGCCGCCGGGGCCGAACGCGGGCAGCGGAACCTTGGCGGTGACCGAGAGCGCGGTGCCGTCGGTGCCGGTGGCAGCGAAGTCGCTGGTCCAGTAGAGGTTCAGGCCGAGGTTCAGCCAGGGCGCCACCTGATAGGAGGGCTTGGCGTAGATTTCCCAGTAATTGTAGTCGGTCGAGCCGGGGCCGGTGGACAGGCCGGTGGCCGGGTCAACCGAGGCGCTGCTGCCGGGATAGGTGTAGTACACCGCGCCGACGTCGAGGGTGAAGTTGTTCCAGGTGTGGCGCAGGCCACCCGAGAAGTCCACTTCCAGCGAGCTGTTGGGGTTGGTGTAGCCGAGACCCGAAATGGTGGTGCCGACCCAGTTAACGTTGGAGCCCCACACGTTCAGGTAAACCCAGTCGAACAGCTGCAGCTCGACATAGCCCTGGATGGCGGGGTTGTTGTTGGTCTGGCTGATGCCGCGGAACAGATAGTCGGACGTGCCAGTCACACCGAAGGCCAGGTCCCACATGGGGGGCGGCGGCGGCGCCACCACGGCCTTCACGGGCATCGTCGACAGATCGGCCGCGAAAGCCGAGCCGGCGATCATCGTGCTGGCAGCGGCAGCGAGTGCGAGCTTTTTCATACACCTACCCCCAAGAAGAAATCTGATTTGATTGAGACCAAATTTCTCCACATTGTCCAATGTGAAAAAAGGAGCACGCGCTGACCAAAAATTAGACAACACCGCATGAATGCTGGATTTCAATGTTGCAAAATCGCAACGGGCAGGGGAAACTCAGCGCACGGCCAAGGTTTAGGCCGCAGTGCAGCATCCTCTTTCCGTGTGGGAAATGCCTGTCCTGCGGCCCGACTGTGTCAGGGGCGCAACAGGAGGAGCGGGCGACCGCGCTCGGGAACCTTCGCCCAGCTGCCATCTTCCTGTCGCGCGAATCGCACCGGCGGTGCACCCGAGCCGGACTCCACCAGGACATTCCCGCCCTCGATCCGCCAGCCCGAAGGGACGAACTGCGAAAGCCCCGCGTCGCATCCCGGTGCCACCCGCACCATCAGGCTGCCACCGGGTCCGGGGTCAGGAGAAAGGGTCCAGCGGCAGATGGGCTTGCCGGCCGTCCGGGCGAGGTCCCAGTCGCCGGTCATCTCCTCCACCGACACCTCAATGCCGCTCTGCGCGGCGGGATGGGCGAGGAAATAGACGCCGTCGCCCTCGCGCAGGGCCTCGTAGCTGCCGCCCGTGGCCTCGGTGAACTCGACCCCAAGGCGGCCTTGCGCGTCCAGCAGCCGGATGGCGCCGGAGGGGTCCAGCGACCAGGCGACCATCTGCGGGGCGAAGGCGATGGCCGTGCAGGGACCCCCCTCCTGGCTGACCAGGAAGGCCGCACCGGAGCCCGATGCTGCATTTGACGCGGGGTCCGCGCGCAGCGTCAGGGGGCAGGTGCGCGCGCCATCGGCGCTGGACAGGATGAAGGGGCCGGCAATCTTCTGGGCGGCCGCCTGGAGCGCCGGGTCGACCTTGGCCGGCCTGGGCGGTGCAGGCTTCTGGGTTGCCGGCCGAGGCTCGCTTTTCGGCGTGCCCGCACCTTGGGCGAAGGTGGGGGAGATGGACGCGTCCAGCCCGGCGCCAAGGCTCGCGGCACACAAGGCGAGAAGGAGCGGGGCGGTAGGCAGGCGCATCATGGGGCAAGGCTAGCCCAGGCCCCCGCAATGGGGAAGCGCGTCAATGCCGCTGCAGGCGGCGGGGAGCGGACGACGGGTGTCGTCCGCTCGGGTGCAAGGCGGGCCGCCTCAGGCCTTCGGCCAGGGGGTCTCGGCGACCGGGGTGATGGGCCCCTTGCCCGCGAACCAGGAGAGGATGTTGTCCACCACCAACTGCCCCATGGCAGTGCGCGTGTAGTGGGTGGAGGAGCCCACGTGAGGCAGCAGCACCACATTCTGCATGGCGATCAACTCGGCCGGCACGCGCGGCTCGTCCTCGAACACATCAAGGCCGGCGGCGCGGATGGTCCCGGCTTTCAGGGCGGCGATAAGGGCCTGCTCGTCCACCACGGTGCCGCGCGCCACATTGATCAGGATCCCGTCGGGGCCCAGCGCCTCCAGCACCTGCGCATTGATGAGGTGCTTCGTGGAGGGACCACCGGGCAGGATGAGGATGAGCGTGTCCACGTCAGCAGCCAGCGCCACCAGGTCGCCATAGTGGCGATAGGGCAGGTCCGCCTGCGGGGTGCGGGTGTGATAGGAGATGGGCAGGCCGAACGCTTCGATCCGGCGGGCGATGGCCTTGCCGATGCGGCCCATGCCAACGATGCCCACCTTGCGCTCGCGCAGGGTGAGGCCCAGCGGATAGGCGCCGTTGAGCCATTTGCCTTCGCGCAGGAAGCGATCCGCCTGGGGGATCTCGCGGACGGTGGCGAGCAGCAGGCCCAGCGTCAGGTCGGCCACTTCCTCGTTGAGCACTTCGGGTGTGTTGGTGACCACGACGCCTCGCTTCGCGGCGGCGGACGCGTCCACGGTGTCGTAGCCGACGCCGAAATTGGAGACGATCTCAAGCTTGGGCAGGCGGGCCATCATGGCCTCGTCCACCTTCAGGCGGCCGCGGGTGGCGATGGCGCGGATCTCGGGGCCGTGGGCCGCGATCGCCCCTTCCACGTCCATGCCGCCCACCAGGGTGAAATGCTCGGCCAGTTGCCGCTCCACCACATGATCCATCACAGAGCCGGTGGTGAGGAGGAAGGGGCGGGGGGCTGAGGTCATGGCGCAAGCTCGGTCGTTGGGGGCGGTCCGCCGCCGGGTGGCGGCCTTGCCTGGATAAGCGCCCCGGCAGGCGGATTCAATGGCTTGTTCAATCGTTTTAAAATTCACTTGATCCAGCCGGGCGGCCACACCATGATCGTTCGCGTACCGCCGAGACGTGTCCGGCTCCAGCCGGAGGCTTCCCGCAAAAGGCGGACGAACGACCGTTTCCTGCGGTCCAAAGAAAGGCCCGGCCCCGCCTCAAGGCGGAGAGACCGAAGGCCGATAGATCGGGTTGGAAGTCTCAGGGAGCTTTTACGGATGGCGACCGTCGACATTCGCGGTGTGAAGAAAGCCTATGGTACGACGGCCGTGATCCACGGCGTCGATGTGGAAATTCGCGACGGTGAGTTCGTCGTCCTGGTGGGGCCCTCCGGCTGCGGCAAGTCCACCCTCCTGCGCATGATTGCCGGGCTGGAAAATATCACCGGTGGGGAGATCCTGATCGGCAACCGCGTGGTCAACGAGGTGCCGCCCAAGGAACGGGACATCGCCATGGTGTTCCAGAACTACGCGCTCTATCCGCACATGACGGTGGCCGACAATATGGGCTTCTCGCTGAAGCTGCGAAAGGCGCCCAAGTCGGAGATCGACGGGCGCGTGCAGCGGGCGGCGGGCATTCTGGGCCTGACCCATCTGTTGGACCGCTATCCCCGCCAGCTCTCCGGCGGCCAGCGCCAACGCGTGGCCATGGGCCGGGCCATCGTGCGCGATCCGCAGGTGTTCCTGTTCGACGAGCCGCTCTCGAACCTCGATGC
This sequence comes from Aquabacter sediminis, assembly GCF_028863665.1. Taxonomy (GTDB): domain Bacteria; phylum Pseudomonadota; class Alphaproteobacteria; order Rhizobiales; family Xanthobacteraceae; genus L1I39. The sequence continues at coordinate 382,663 of NZ_JARBFX010000006.1, read as the reverse complement.
CAAGCTGCGCGTGCAGATGCGCACTGAGATCAAGGAACTGCACCAGCGCCTGAAGACCACCACGGTCTATGTCACCCACGACCAGATCGAGGCCATGACCATGGCCGACAAGATCGTGGTCATGCATGACGGCATCGTGGAGCAGATCGGCGCCCCGCTCGACCTGTATGACCGGCCCGCCAACCAGTTTGTGGCCGGCTTCATCGGCTCGCCGGCCATGAACTTCATCAAGGGCACTGTGCGCCTCAATGGCCGGGCGACCTTCGTCACCGACAGCGGCGCCACCTTCCCCCTCGACACCGCACCCGCCGGCAGCGACGGACGCCGGGCCATCTATGGCCTGCGGCCCGAGCATGTGCGGCTCGATCCCGCCGGCGTGCCCGTCGAGATCATCGTGGTGGAGCCGACCGGCTCCGAGATCCTCGCGGTGGCTCGCATCGGCGAGGAAGGCAAGGGCAGCCAGGAGATCACCCTCCTGTTCCGCGAGCGCCTGGCCCTTGCGCCCGGCGAGACCATCCGCATCATGCCTCTGGAGGGCATGCCGCATCTGTTCGACGAGGCAAGCGGTACGCGCCTCGCCAGCTGAACCGCGCCGAAAAGACCGCTCGCACAAGACGAAGCGGCCGGCGCTTGAAGTGACCCCAAGACGTCACCGGAGGAACGCCAAATGGATATTTCCCGTCGCAATCTTCTCATGAGCGGCGCCGGGCTTGCCGGCGCGGCCGCATTGGGCGGCATGGCCGGGCGGCCGGCTTTCGCGCAGGGCGCCATGCCCGAGTTCAAGCCGGAAGCCGGTGCCTCGCTGCGCGTGCTGCGCTGGTCGCCCTTCGTGAAGGGCGAGGAGGATGCCTGGCTCGCCAACACCAAGAAGTTCACCGAGGCCACCGGCATCGAGGTGCGCATCGACAAGGAGAGTTGGGAGGACATCCGTCCCAAGGCGGCGGTGGCCGCCAATGTGGGCTCGGGCCCGGACATCGTGTGGGTGTGGTTCGATGACGCCCAGCAATATCCCGACAAGCTCCTGGACGTGACGCCGCTGGCCACTGCGCTCGGCAACAAGTATGGCGGCTGGTACGAGGCCCCCGCCCTCTATGCCAAGAAGGATGGAAAGTTCATCGCCCTGCCGCTGGCAACCATCGGCAATGCGGTCGTTTATCGCGACAGCTGGATGAAGGAAGCCGGCTTCAGCGAGTTCCCGAAGGACACCAAGGGCTTCCTTGAGCTCGGCAAGGCGCTCAAAGCCAAGGGCCATCCCATGGGCTTCACGCTCGGCCATGGCGTCGGCGACGGCAACAATTTCTGCCACTGGGTGCTGTGGAGCCACGGCGGCAAGATGGTGGATGACAACGGCAAGGTGGTCATCAACAGCCCTGAGACGGTCGCCGCCCTGAAATATGTGGCCGAGCTCTACAAGACCTTCATTCCGGGCACCGAGAGCTGGCTCGACGTGAACAACAACCGCGCCTTCCTGGCCGGCGAAATCTCCTGCACCGCCAATGGTGTGTCGGTGTATTACGGGGCCAAGAACGACCCCAAGCTCGCCGACATGGCGGCGGACATGCGCTCCACCAACTTCCCCATCGGCCCGGTGGGCAAGGAGATCGAGCTGCACCAGACCACCTCTGCCTGCATCTTCAAATATTCCAAGTTCCCACAGGCGGCGCAGGCCTATCTCGCCTTCATGTTCGACGCGCCGCAGATGAATGCCTGGATCACGGGTGCCAGCGCCTATTGCTGCCAGACCCTCAAGGCCTTCGCCTCCAATCCGGTGTGGACCGACAACCCGATCCACAAGCCCTATTCGCGGGCGTCCGAGACCCTGCGGCCGAACGGCTATTCCGGCCCGCTCGGTCCCCAGTCCGCGGCCGCTATGGCGGACTGGATCGTGGTGGACATGGTGGCGGAAGCCGCCACCGGCCAGCGCACTCCCGAGGAAGCCGCCCGGCGCGCCGAGCAGCGCGCCAGTCGCATCTATCGCTGAGGACGGGGCCGGGCGTCCCTTGGGCGCCCGGCTCGCTCCATCCGTGATGCGTCTCCCCCTGGAGGCGCAGGCCGGCTGACAGAGCCGGGACGCGAGGGCGCGCCCCGGGCCTTCATCCTTCCTTTCGGTTCAAGTCTTCAGAGGCGGTTTCATGGCAGACGTGGCGGCGCGGGAGGCCCCTCGGGCATCCGGCAGATCCTGGTGGGCCGGCATCGGCCAGGGGCGGCATGTGCTCGGCCTCGTATTTCTTCTGCCGGCGGCGGTGTTCCTGCTGCTGTTCCTCACCTACCCGCTCGGGCTCGGCGTGTGGCTCGGCTTCACCGACACGCGCATCGGCCGGGAGGGGGTCTTCATCGGACTGGAGAACTACCAGTTCATGTGGGAGGATAGCGTGTTCTGGCTGGCGGTGTTCAACACCGTCCTCTACACGACCGCCGCCTCAATCCTGAAATTCGCACTCGGCCTGTGGCTGGCGCTGCTGCTGAACCAGCACCTGCCGTTCAAGAGCTTCTTCCGCGCCATCGTGCTGCTGCCGTGGGTGGTGCCCACCGTGCTGTCCGCCATCGCATTCTGGTGGATCTTCGACGCCCAGTTCTCGGTGATTTCGTGGGCTCTCATCAAAATGGGGCTCATCGATCACAACATCAACTTCCTCGGCGATTCCACCAATGCGCGGGCGTCCGTGATCGCCGCCAATGTGTGGCGCGGCATTCCGTTCGTGGCCATCTCGCTGCTGGCGGGCCTCCAGACCATCCCGCAATCCCTGCATGAGGCGGCGACTTTGGATGGGGCGAGCGGCTGGCAGCGCTTCCGCTTCATCACCTTGCCCATGCTCTCGCCCATCATCGCGGTGGTGATGACCTTCTCGGTGCTGTTCACCTTCACCGACTTCCAGTTGATCTATGTGCTCACCCGAGGCGGGCCGCTCAATGCCACCCATCTGATGGCGACCTTGTCCTTCCAGCGGGCCATTCCCGGCGGCCAATTGGGCGAGGGCGCGGCCATTGCAGTGGCTATGATCCCCTTCCTGCTGGCGGCGATCCTGTTCAGCTATTTCGGCCTGCAGCGCCGCAAGTGGCAGCAGGGCGGGGGCGACTGATGCGCGCCTTCATCCTTCTCACGCCCCGCACCGCGATCCACCCCCCGCTTCGGGAGGCCCGGCCATGAGCAACTCGTCCGTCACCGACAATTCCACCGGCATGAGCTATCTGGACAGCCTGCCGAAGCGCCTGATCACGGTGGTCCTGCCGCTGCTCATCTTTGTCTTCGTGCTGTTGTTTCCGTTCTATTGGATGGCGATCACCGCCATCAAGCCGAACTACCAACTGACCGACTACACCAATTACTCTCCTCTCTGGGTGGTGGAGCCCACCCTTGAGCACATCAAGTATCTGTTGTTCGAGACCTCCTATCCGGGCTGGCTCTGGAACACGATGCTGATTTCGGTGTGCGCCACCTTCATCTCGCTGATGGCTTCGGTGTTCGCCGCCTATGCCATTGAGCGCCTGCGCTTCCATGGCTCGCGCTGGGTCGGGCTCGGCATCTTCCTGGCCTATCTGGTGCCGCCGTCCATCCTGTTCATCCCGCTGGCGCTGATGGTGTTCAAGCTCGGCATCTACGACACCAAGCTTGCCCTCATCCTCACCTATCCCACCTTCCTCGTGCCTTTCTCCACCTGGCTGCTCATGGGCTATTTCCGCTCCATTCCTTATGAGCTTGAGGAGTGCGCCCTGGTGGACGGGGCCTCGCGCTGGCAGATCCTCATCAAGGTGCTGCTGCCGCTTTCCGTGCCGGGCCTGATCTCGGCGGGCATCTTCTCCTTCACCTTGTCCTGGAACGAGTTCATCTATGCGCTGACCTTCATCCAGTCGTCGGAAAACAAGACCGTGCCGGTGGGCGTGCTCACCGAGCTGGTGCGATCGGACGTCTATGAATGGGGAGCCTTGATGGCGGGCGCGCTGATCGGCTCGCTGCCGGTGGTGATCCTCTATTCCTTCTTCGTGGACTATTACGTCTCATCCATGACCGGTGCGGTGAAGGAATAGGGTCAGGCCTACGGGGCATGGGACCGGGCGGGGCCGGGGCCGAAGGGCTGCGGCCCCGTTGCCTTTTGCGCTGCCGCATGGCACCCCTCACGCAACGACGATGGGGGCTTGGGGACGATGCTCGAACGCGCGCTTGAACAGGTGCTGTTCCGCAGCCGCTGGCTGATGGCGCCCTTCTATGTGGGGCTGGTGGTCTCGCTGCTGGTGCTGCTGTTCAAGTTCGGCCACGAACTGCTGCACTTCGTCACCCACGCGGTCAGCGCCTCCGAGAGCGACATCATCCTGGGCGTGCTGACGCTGGTGGACCTGACCTTCACCGGCAACCTGGTGCTGATCGTCATCTTCTCGGGCTACGAGAACTTCGTCTCCAAGATTGACCCGAAGGGGCATCCGGACTGGCCGGAATGGATGACGCAGGTGGACTTTGCCGGCCTCAAGCAGAAGCTGTTGGCCTCCATCGTGGCCATCTCCGCCATCGCGCTGCTCAAAGCGTTCATGAATTTGAAGCCGGATGCGGACCCGAGCTACCTGACCTGGCTCGTCATCATCCACGTGGTGTTCGTCGGCTCGAGCCTGGTGCTCGCCTTCTCCGACAAGATCAGCGCCAAAGGCCACTGATCCGACAGCCGGGGGCCGCCTCGGCACCCTTGTGCGGCATCAGGTCTCGTCTGGGGCTTCGCTGTCGGTGCCGCCTTGCGGCTCGCCCTCGATTTCTGCGGGAGCGTCGATGACCACCCGACCGGCCGCCACCTCGACCACCGGAACGGCGGCGCGGGTGAAGGGCACGAGGCGCGTCTTGCCGCCTCCGGCGGGGGCATATTCAAGAATGTCGCCGGCGCCGAAGTCGAACAGGGCGGTGACGGTGCCGAGCAGCGTGCCATCGGGGGCCTCGGCGCGCAGGCCGATCAGGTCGGCATGGTAGAAGGTGTCCTCGTCCTCGGCGGGCGGCAGGGCCTCGCGGGGCACAAAGAGGTCCGTGTTAGTGAGCTTCTCGGCCGCATTGCGGTCGTCGACGCCCTTCAGGCGGGCGACGAAATGGTCCTTGGCAGGGCGCAGGCTCGCCACCGTAAAGGTGCGGGTGCCAGCTTCATCCGTGAGGGGATAGTCGAACAGCGCCTCGGGGTCCGCCCCGAAGACGAACAGGCGCACTTCGCCCCGCACCCCGTGCGGCGCGCCGATGCGCGCGATGAGAACACGGTCGGTCATGGCAGGCCCTGCATGCTGAAACGGTGTCATCCCGCCACCGTCTCCGGGGCGGGCGGAAAAGCGCGCCGGCGGGGCCGCCGCGCTTCAGGGCGAAAGGACGGCACCCCCGCGGTCACGACGACCGGCGCGGGGAGCCGTCCATGCCACCTCACTCGGCGGAGGCGGCGGCAGCGGCGGCTTCGGCGGCCTTGGCCCGCTCGGCGGCGCGCTCCTGGGCCTTCTTGCCGGGCTCGGCCTTCTTCGGGTTGTTGCGGGCTTCGCGCTTCAGGAGGCCCTGGGCGTCGAGGAAGCGGGCCACGCGATCGGTGGGCTGGGCGCCCTTTTCGAGCCAGGCCTTGGCCTTCTCCACGTCGATGGTGACGCGCTCACCGGCGATCAGCGGGTTGTAGGTGCCGATCTTCTCGATGAAGCGGCCGTCGCGGGGCGAACGGGCGTCAGCGACGACGATGCGGTAATAGGGGCGCTTCTTGGCGCCGCCGCGGGCGAGGCGGATCTTCAGGGACATGGGACTTTTCCTTTCAAGGCGTCATGTTTCGGACCGCGACGTCCAGGCAGAAGCGAGGCCGGCGCGGGGTTGGGGTGGAGGCGCGGGCGAAGGTCCGCACACGGCCGGTCGATCCGGCCGCGACGGCGCTCTCCGCCGCGCGGTCACTTCTTCTTCGGACCTCCGAGACCCGGAAGGCCGCGCGGCAGGCCGGGAAGCCCGCCGGGGAAGTTGGGAGGCAGGCCCTTTCCAAGGCCCGGCATGGTCGGCGGCAGCCCGCCAGCGCCACCGGGCATCTTCTCGGCCATCTGCTGAAGCATTTCCGGTGAAGGCCCGCCTCCGCCAAGGCCGAACATGTTGGCGAGGCCCGCCATGGGGCCGCGCTTGCCGGCGGCCCCGCCCATGGCCTTCATCATGTCGGCCATCTGACGATGCATTTTCAGCAGCCGGTTGATCTCTTCCACCTTGGTGCCCGAGCCCGCGGCCACGCGGCGCTTGCGGGAGGCGTCCAGCACCTTCGGGTTCCGCCGCTCCTGGCGGGTCATGGAATTGATGATGGCCACCTGCCGGCGGAAAACCTTGTCGTCGATATTGGCCGATGCGATCTGGTTCTTCACCTTGGCGATGCCGGGCAGCATGCCCATGAGGCCGGACATGCCGCCGAGCTTCTGCATCTGGCCGAGCTGGTCGCGCAGGTCTTCGAGATCGAACGCGCCCTTGCGCATCTTCTCGGCGACGGCCTTGGCCTTCTCGACGTCGATATTTTCGACCGCCTTCTCGACGAGGGCCACCACGTCGCCCATGCCGAGGATGCGGCCGGCCACGCGCTTGGGATCGAAATCCTCCAGCGCGTCCATCTTTTCGCCGGTGCCGATCAGCTTGATGGGCTTGCCGGTGACGGCGCGCATGGAAAGGGCTGCGCCGCCGCGCCCGTCGCCGTCGGCGCGGGTGAGGATGATGCCGGTGAGGCCCACGCGGGCGTCGAACGCCTTGGCGGTGTTCACCGCGTCCTGGCCGGTGAGGGCGTCGGCGACGAGGAGCACTTCGTGCGGCCCGGTGGCGGCCTTCACCTCGGCCACCTCCGCCATCAGCCCCTCGTCGAGGGTGACGCGGCCGGCGGTGTCGAGCATCACCACGTCATAATTGCCGAAGCGGCCCGCCTCCATGGCGCGGCGGGCGATCTGCACCGCCGACTGGCCGGCCACGATGGGCAGCGTCGCCACGCCCACCTGGGAACCCAGCGTCGCCAATTGCTCCATGGCTGCCGGGCGGCGGGTGTCGAGCGAGGCCATCAGCACGCGGCGCTTGCCCTTCTCGGTCAGGCGCTTGGCGATCTTGGCGGTGGAGGTGGTCTTGCCCGAGCCCTGCAGGCCGACCATGAGGATCGGCACGGGGGCAGGGGCGTTGAGGTCGATGGGATCGGCGTCCGAGCCCAGCATGGCGACGAGTTCGTCATGGACGATCTTCACCACCATCTGGCCGGGGGTCACGGACTTGACCACCTCGACGCCGATGGCGCGCTCGCGCACCTTGTCGGTGAAGCTCTTCACCACGTCGAGGGCGACGTCCGCCTCGATCAGGGCGCGCCGCACTTCGCGCATGGCTTCCCCGACGTCGGCCTCGGTGAGCGCGCCGCGCCGCTTGAGCTTGTCGAGTATGCCGCCGAGGCGGTCGGAAAGGCTGTCGAACATGGGTCCGTCCGGTGATCTCCGGCCGCAAGGCCAGAGGGGTTTCGCGAGGGTGCGCCCAACGCCCATCGCGCCCGAGGGCGCATCGCGCTGTCGGGCGGGGACCTCCGGGCTCTCGGCCCGGTCGGCTGGATCGGCGTGGCCGTCCTCTTGAAGGGCGCGTTCTTAACACCCGAAAGCCGGCGAGACAATGGCCGGCTTACATTGGGCACCCTTTGGGCGCCTTTGGTCTCTTGCCGGCCCCGCCCGCTCACAAGGCGAGGCTGGTGGTGCCCTTCATCAGGATTGGCCCCGTGGGCCGCCCGATGGGAGAGCCCCCACGGGGCTCCAGGGTGATCTCGAACAGTTGGTCCGGCCCGGTGCGCGGCAGAGTCTTCAAGTCGAGCCGGATGCGCCGCGCCTCGCCCGCAAGGCCGATGGAGACGGGACCTCGCGCCGGGTCCTGGAGCGTCCACACTTCCAGCACCCGGCCATCGGGAACGGCGATGGGGCGCAGCGGAATGAGGTCGGCGGTGCCGTCCGCATAGGCGTTCACAACCGCCGCCGGCTCGCCCTGGGCTTCCATGAGCACCGCCACGAATTGCGGCTGCGGCGCCCGCCCGAGCGGGCTGAAGGCGATGGCCAGAACCAGGAGGAGGCTTGCCGCCGCGCCCGCAAAGCCCGCCGTGCGCCAGAAGCCGAGGCTGTCCCATAGGCGCGCCATAAGGCTGTCCGCCCCGCCATGCGTGGCGCGCCCGGCCGACGGCCGGGCCGGCGCCGTCTCGGCGCGCGCGGGTGAGGGCTCGGGTGCCGCTCTGGGGGAGGATGCTGGCGCCTCGTCCTGGTCCAGCGTCGCGGCGATGCGGGCGAACAGGGCTGGATCTGGCGCGCCTGCGGGCGCGGTGATGTCCAGCTCGGCGAAGCGTGCGCGCCAGGTTTCCACCAGGGTGGCAAAAGCGGCATCAGCGTGCACCCGCTGGGCGGCTCGCGCCTCGTCGGGCGCGTCCAGAAGGCCGAGCACATATTCGGCGGCCAGCAGTTCGGTCTCGTCGGGGGGCGCGCTCATGCCAGGCACTCCCGCAGCGAGAGGAGGGAGCGGCGGATCCAGGACTTCATGGTGCCGAGCGGCACGCCGAAGCGCCCGGCCAATTCGCCATGGGTGAGGCCGCTCACATAGGCCAGCAGCAGCGCGCCGCGCCGGGGCGCCTCCAGCCGCTCGAGGCATGCCCGCAGGCGTCCGGATTCCGACAGACGCAGCATCGCCGCCTCGGGGCTGTCCTCCGGCGCTTCGAGGCCGAGCGGCTCCATGTCGTCCATCAGGTCGGTGCGGGTCTCCCCGCGCAGGATATTCAGGGCGCGATGGCGCAGGATGGCATAGATCCAGGTGCGTCCGCCGCCTCGCGTCGGATCAAACGAGCCCGCCTGCCGCCAGATCAGGACGAAGCTGTCATGCACCGCCTCTTCGGCCAGGGCATCGCGGCGCAGGATGCGGCGGGCGACCCCAAGCATGCGGCCGGCCTCGGCGGCATAGAGGGCCTGCAGCGCCTCCCGTTCGCCCTTTGCACAGGCAAGAAGCGCAGCTTCGCAATCAAGGACCGGTTCCGTCCGCGCGGCGGCTGTCATCGCGTCGCTCTCTCCCGTTCTGTGACAGTACATGCCGGAGCGGCACTTGGATGCGTCCGCCGCGGGGAAAATTTTTCTGAAGGTCCCTGCATCCGGGGCGGGAGGTGGCGTGTAGCCCTGACGACCGGCGGACAGGCCGGCCCATCACAGGGAGACATCACATGCTCAAGCGCACCCTTTTCGCCACGCTGCTCGCCTCAACCGGCGCCGTCCTCGCCACCGGCGCGAGCGCGCAGAGCGTCGCCGCCTTGGTCGGCGACAACATGATCGTGATGGTCGACGTGGCCACCAGGAGCGCCGGCAAGAGCCGGCCGGTCTCGGGCGTTTCCGGCAAGGTGCTCGGCATCGACGTGCGGCCCTCCGACGGCCTCCTCTATGCCGTGATCGACGACGGCTCGATCGTCACCCTCGACACCGCAACCGGCAAGGCGACGATGAAGGCCAAACTGGAAAGCACGCTGCCGGCGGGCGTCACCGCCACCGTGGACTTCAATCCGGTGGCCGATCGCCTGCGCCTCATGGGCTCGGACGGCACCAATCTGCGGGTCAATGTGGATGACGGGAAGGTGATCCGCGATGGCAACCTGAACTTCGCCGGCTCGGATGCCATGAAGGAGAGGAAGCCCACCGTAGTGGCCGGCGCCTATACCAATTCGGTGAAGGGGGCGAAGGAGACGGCGTTGTTCGACATCGACGCCTCCGGCACCCTGCTGAAGCAGGCTCCGCCCAATGATGGGGTCCTCAATAGCGTGGGCAAGCTCGGAGTGGTGGGTAACGGGGTGGCCTTCGACATTGTGTCCGACGGCGCCGGCAATGGGACGTGGCTGATCGCCGGCGACACGCTCTACTCGGTGGACCTCACCTCCGGCGCGGCGATTGCGAAGGGCAAGATCACCGGGCTCACGGGGCAGGTGCGCGACATGGCCGTGCTGCCCACCAAGGCCATGTGAGGTCGCCCCCTGTCAGGGGCTTGCCCCGAACGGCCCGAACACCATGTCGGGCGAGCTGGTATTGTGGCGGGACGGCGTGAGCCGCCCCGCCCACAGGCCCAGGGCTTGACCGCCAGGAAAGTCCATGATCGGACCTTCCTTCCAGCCGGCCGCACCCGGCGCGCGCCAGGCCACGGACGATACGTCGTTGTTGAAAGCGGTCACATACATGGAGCGCAGCGCCGCGAACGGGCGGTCGCCCGGCGTGGCGTCCAAGGTCACGTCCAGGACCTGGCGCTCGGCATCCAGGGTGGCGATGCGCAACTGAGCCGAGCCGCCGGCGGCGAAGGACAAGGTGAAGCTTCCGGTCTCGGGCTCGAAAACCACTTCCTTCAGCCGCACCAGCGGCCGACCCTGCACCTCCACCGGGCCCAGGAGGAAGGAGGAGCCGTAGGCGGCCTCGCGCAGAGGGAAGGGCGCCATGGGACGGGCGCGCCAATAGCCGTCAGGCGGATAGAAGACCAGCACCTCATAGCGCCCTACCCCGTGGGGCACGAAGAGCTGCACCATGTGCAGCCCGGGAAACACATGGCCGCCGATGCGCACCGGCACGTCGGCGGGCCGCCAGAAGGAGGGGAAGGTGAAGCCCACCAGCCGGTAGCGATCGGAATTGAACAGCACGTCCCGCCGGGGACGGGCCGGCACCACCGGGTCCGCCGTCATGTCGCAGGCGGTCCAGTCCGGCGCGGTGCGGTCGCGCTGGAGCGTGCCGATATAAGCGGGATGGACCGCCTCCACCCGGAAGCGGCGCACCGCCGGATTGGAGAAGGTAAGCGCCACATTGTCCTTCTCGGCGCAGGTCTCCGGCACGCTGTCATTGCGCACCTCCACCGCCAGCGGCACGGCGGGTTCCGTGCTGGGCCGGGCCACGGGCTGGGCCTTCGCCGCAAGCGGGGCGAGGGCGAGCAGGGCCGCCAGAAGCAAGGCCTGGACGCGCATGATTCCTCCTATTTTGCCGATCATGCCTCGCCCGGCGCGGCCTGTCTGCCCGTCCTGCGCGCGCTGTGGCCCGTGCATACCGCACTTGCAGCAACAGCCTGACGCAAGCTTCGCCGTCTAGGGTGAATTCACTTCGGTAACCGGCTCCGATCTCCCCACCCTCGGATCGGTCGAAGCAAAGCGCGGCGCCTCTTCCGCCCCCCACCCAGAGGCGCCGCGCTTCTCTCTTTCTCTTCCCGCTCAATCTGCGCTGCGCCCGAAACGAAAGAGCCCGCCGAAGCGGGCCCGGTCGCAGGCTGGGTTACGCACGGGCCGGCGCCCCTGCCCGGCAGGTGAAGGGCGTGATCCCGGACTCAGAGCCCGCCGATGCACACATATTTGATGTTGAGATAGTCGTCGCAGCCATACTTGGAGCCCTCGCGGCCGACGCCGCTCTCCTTGACGCCGCCGAAGGGGGCCACTTCGGTGGTGATGACGCCCGCATTCACGCCCACCTGGCCATATTCCAGCGCCTCGGAGACGCGGAAGGTCCGGCCGACGTCGCGGGTGAAGAAATAGCAGGCCAGGCCATATTCGGTGGAGTTGGCGAGGCGCACCGCCTCTTCCTCGGTCTCGAACTTGAAGACCGGGGCCATGGGGCCGAAAATCTCCTCGCGGGCAAAGGCCATGTCGGAGGTGGCGTTGGCGATGACGGTGGGCTCGAAGAAGGTGCCGCCCAGCTCCGAGCGCTTGCCGCCGGTGACCACGCGGCCGCCCTTGTCGAGCGCGTCCTGCAACAGGCGCTCCACCTTGGCCACCGCCTTCTCCTCGATCAGCGGACCCTGCACCACGCCTTCATCCAGGCCGTTGCCCACCTTGAGCGCCTTCGAGGCGGCGGCGAGCTTTTCCACGAAGGCATCATAGATGCCGGCCTGGGCATAGAAGCGGTTGGTGCACACGCAGGTCTGCCCGGCATTGCGATACTTGGAGGCGATGGCCTGCTCCACCGCCGCGTCCACGTCCGCATCGTCGAACACCAGGAAGGGGGCATTGCCGCCCAGTTCCATGGAGATCTTCTTCATGGTGTCGGCGGACTGCTTCATGAGCAGCTTGCCCACGGGGGTGGAGCCGGTGAAGGTCACCTTCTTCACCAACGGATTGGAGGTCATCTCCGCGCCGATGGCCTTGGCATCGCCCAGCACGATGTTGATGACACCCGCCGGAATGCCCGCCTGCTCGGCCAGCACGCCCCAGGCGAGGCCCGAATAGGGGGTGAGTTCGGAGGGCTTGCACACCACGGTGCAGCCGGCTGCCAGCGCCGCGCCGATCTTGCGCGAGAGCATGGAGGAGGGGAAGTTCCAGGGAGTAATGGCGGCCACCACCCCCACCGGCTCCTTGGTCACCAGGATGCGGCGGCCGGGCCAGGGGGAGGGGATGACATCGCCATAGAGCCGGCGGGCCTCTTCTGCGAACCAGCGCACATAGGCGGCGGACGCGCCGATCTCGCCCTTGGCCTCGGCCAGCGGCTTGCCCTGCTCGGTGGTCAGCAGGCGGGCCAGTTCATCGGTGTTGGCGATGATCAGGTCGGCCAGCTTGTGGAGCGCGGTGGCGCGTTCGGCGGCGGTCTTTGCCCGCCAGGCGGGGAAGGCGGCGGCCGCCGCCTCGATGGCGCGGCGGGTTTCCGCGCCGCCGGCATCCGGAACGGTTCCGAGCAGATCGCCGGTGGCCGGATTCATCACCGCGATGGTCCCGCCGCCATCGGCGTCCACCCATTTCCCACCGATCAGCATCTGCTCGCGCATCAGCGCAAATTCGGGCGCGTCGCCGGGAATGGGGGCGGAAGCGGTGAGAGCCATGGCGGAACTTCCTTCAGGACGGGACAGCGCGCTGAGCGCGGGAATGCCGCGCCGTCGGGGGCAAGCTCGGCTCGCCCGGGACGGTCGGCGAAGGAGGCGGGAACCGGCAGAGACCGGGCGCGGGGACCGCGCGGGCGGCACCCTACCTGATACAGGTAATGGAGTGGAAGGGGACGATCTGCTCCTTGTGATTGCCGCCGGCGGAAACCTGGCAGCGCAGATAGTCCCGGCCGACACTCACGGGCGCGAAGCCGGTGATGGTGGCGCCTCCCACCACCTGGATCACGAGGGCTTGCCCGTCCTTGTCGGCCACGATGTCGAGGATGGCCTGGTGGAAGTCATCGTCCTTGAACTGGCATTTCATGGTCTGCCTCCTCTGCCACGGCGGAAGCCTGGCCGTCGGATCATCCGTGACCCAGGGCGCGGCCGAGCCCCGTCTGCGATCAAACCTATGGCGGGCACACATGCCGGTCGCATTGATCCAACCGACCGGAGGGCCCTGGCATCTCCATTCCCTGCGGGGTGCGACCCCGTGTCTTGGCCCGGCGCGTGTGATCCGGCCGGTTGCCCCATGATAACGCCATCGCCCCGCCATCGGTCATGTGCCCGGCGCGGGGCTGTAGGCGCAGCCGTGCGCCCCAAACGCAAGCGGCGCCGCCTCGGGTGCGGCGGCGCCGCTCAGGAACGTTCAAGCGCAGGTTGGACTATTCGCCGAACAGCTTGCGCTGCCACCAGCCGGACTTGCGCTTGCCGGTGTCCTTCGGAGCGTCCTCGGTCTGCGGGGGGGCGGCGGCCGGCGCGGCTTCGGCCGCCGGCTCGGCGGCCGGCGTCTCGGTCACGCCAGCGCCGCTGGCGAAGTCTGCGTTGGAGATGGGCATGGAGGCGTCGGCGCCGGTGGCATCAATGCTCGGCTCACCCGCACGGGCCGTCTCCTCGCCGGTGACAGCGGCTTCCGCCGGAGCGGCCTCGACCGGGGCGGCCTCGGCCGCAATGGTCTCGGCCGGTGCGGCGGCGAGCACGGACGGTGCCTTCTCGCGCACCGTCGAGCGGCGACGGGTGGGCTTGGGCTCGGGCGCGGGCTCTGCCGGGATCGCAGGAGCCGCGACGGGCGCCTCTGCGACGGGAGCCGGCTCGGCAAGGGCGCTCGGCTCGACAGCCGCTGCGGGAGTGGATGCGTCCTGCGCCGTCATGTCCGGCGCGGGGGCGGGGCTCTCGAAGCTGGCGGCTTCGGCGGACGGGCGCTCCGCCTGCGGTACCTCGGAGATGGCACCGGAGGCAAAGGTCACGGGCGCTTCGGCATCGGTCGATGCCTCGCCGTCCTCGGCCCCATCCTCCTCGCCCTCGCCGCGCTCGGAGGGCGCGCCCTCCTCGCCTTCACGGCGATTGCGGCGGCCACCGCGACGGCCGCGACGGCGGCGGCGGCGCTCGTTCTGGCTCTCGGAGCGGTCCTCGTCGTCCCCCTCCTCGCCTTCGGCCTCGCCGTCGGCTTCGGTGGAGGCGGCGTCATCCTCGCCCTCGGCGGCCTCGCCTTCGGGGCGCGGCTCGCGGGCTTCCACGTCACGCTCGCCGCCACGGCGACGGCGGCGGCGCCGCCGGCGGCGGCCGCCATCCTCGCCGCGCTCGGAATTGTCCTCACTCTCCTCGGCGCTTTCGGTCGCCTCGGTGATCTCGGCCTCCTCCAGCGCCTCGTCCTCTTCCTCATACTCCTCGTCGGGAAGGATGGAATCGGGCTGCACCACGCGGCCGGAACGGGGCGCGGCGGGGGCGGGGGCGGCCAGGTCGCCCTTCTCGATCAGGAAGGGCTGGTGGCCGGTGACGCTCTCGTCGGCGCTGATGATCAGCGTCACCGAGAAGCGGTCTTCCAGCTCGCGCAGATGGGCGCGCTTCTGGTTCAGCACATAGAGGGCCACCTCGCCGCGGGTGCGGGCGATAAGGTTATGGGTGGTGGAGCGCAGCAGCTGCTCTTCCAAAGCGCGTAGCAACTGCAGCGCCACGGAGGCGGCGGAGCGCACATGGCCGGTGCCGCCGCAGACGGGGCACACCTCGATGGAGCTTTCCAGCACGCCGGTGCGGATACGCTGGCGGGACATCTCCATGAGGCCGAAATGGGAGATGCGGCCGACCTGGATGCGGGCGCGGTCATTCTTCAGGCAGTCCTTGAGCTTGCGCTCCACCGCCCGATTGTTCCGCTTCTCCTCCATGTCGATGAAGTCGATGACGATGAGGCCGGCAAGGTCGCGCAGGCGCAACTGGCGGGCGATCTCCTCGGAGGCCTCCAGGTTCGTCTTGAGCGCGGTGTCCTCGATATGGTGCTCGCGCGTCGCCCGGCCCGAATTCACGTCGATGGAAACGAGCGCCTCGGTCGGGTTGATGACGATGTAGCCGCCGCTCTTGAGCTGGACCACCGGCGAGAACATGGCGTCCAGCTGGTGCTCCACGCCATGCTTGGCGAAGATGGGCTGGGCCTCGCGATAGGGAATGACGTTCTTGGCATGGCTCGGCATGAGCATGCGCATGAAGTCACGGGCTTCCTTGAAGCCCTCCTCGCCGGCGACGTGGATGTCGTCGATGTCCTTGTTGTAGAGGTCCCGGATGGCGCGCTTGATGAGCGAGCCTTCCTCATAGACGAGGCTCGGGGCGCTGGAGCTGAGCGTCAGCTCGCGCACTGTCTCCCACAGGCGCAGGAGATATTCGAAGTCGCGCTTGATCTCCACCTTGGTGCGGTTGGCGCCGGCGGTGCGCAGGATGACGCCCATCCCCTCGGGCACCTCCAGGTCCTGCACCACTTCCTTCAGACGCTTGCGGTCCACGGCATTGGTGATCTTGCGCGAGATGCCGCCGCCCCGGGCGGTGTTGGGCATCAGCACCGAATAGCGGCCGGCCAGGGACAGATAGGTGGTGAGCGCCGCGCCTTTGTTGCCGCGCTCTTCCTTGACCACCTGGACCAGCATCACCTGCCGACGGCGGATGACCTCCTGGATCTTGTAGGTGCGGCCGCGCCGCTGGGGGGTGCGCTCGGGCACTTCCTCCATGGCGTCGTCGCCGGAGCCGAGCTGCTCGACGACTTCTTCCTCGTCGTCGATCTGCTCGATGTCGCTGTCGTCTTCATCCTCGTCGTCGGAGGCCTCGGTGGGGGCCGCCTCGGCAAAGGCGTTGACGACGGGGGACTCCTCACGCTCACCCTCGGGGGCTTCGGCGGCCTGCTCGGCGTCGCTGTGCGCGGCCTGCTCCTGGGGGGCGGGCAGGGCTTCGGGCGCGGAAGCTGCCTCCGACGCGGATTCACCCTGCGTCTCGACGGGCGCGATCGCGGGAGCCTCTTCTGCCGTCCCGACGACGGCATCGGTGCTGGTGCCGTCTTCGCCGGCGATGGCGCCGTCGGCCTCCGGGGCCTCGGAGGGATCGGACGGCTGCTCGGACAGGGCTTCGGCGACTGGCGCGTCGCCATCTTCGTCATGGTCGCCGCCGGAAATCTGGCCGTCCTCGATGGTCTCCACCACTTCGGCGTCCTCGATCTCCACCACATTGCCGGAGACGGCGTCGTCCTCGGCGGCGCGGCGGGGGCGCGAGCGCTCGCGGCGACGCTCGCGGCGCTCATCTTCCTCGTCGGCAAGGCGGGCGGCGCGTTCTTCTTCCTCGATCAAAGCGAGGCGGTCGGCGACGGGGATCTGGTAATAGTCGGGATGGATTTCGCTGAAGGCGAGGAAGCCATGGCGGTTGCCGCCATATTCCACGAACGCCGCCTGGAGGGAGGGTTCGACGCGGGTCACCTTGGCAAGGTAGATGTTGCCCCGCAACTGCTTGCGGGACGCGGACTCATAGTCGAATTCCTCGACCCGGTTGCCGCGCACGACCACCACCCGGGTCTCCTCCGGGTGGGTGGCATCGATGAGCATCTTGTTGGCCATGTAAATCTCTCTGGGCGGCGCTGCGGCCATGGGCGGACCCAAGGCTCGGCAACGGCCGGCGCGGCAAGGCCTGCGGACCGTCGTTGCGCCACGAATGAAGGCGGAAGGAAGGTGAGGGGCGGCGGCAGTCAGGCCTCAGCGCGACGCGATCGGCGTCGGGGCACACGGGAGCACGCATTGCGCGGCGTTCGTGCGGTTGAGCGTCCATGCCCTGGGTAACCAGTCCCTCAAGCGAAGCGTTCGGATCGGACTGCTGTCCGACCCCGGCATATGTCCGCTCGGTCCCCTTCAATGCGGGGCGCCCGGCCTATCGTCGAATGGCGACCCTCCGCCCTCGCACGCGTATCGCGCGCTCGCCGGCCGGTCTCTGGCCTGGCATGAACGGCCTGGCGGGGGAGAACGCACGACGGGTGACACCCCAGGCCCGGCTTGGCCGGAGGGAGGTATCGGCGGGTGCCGCGCACCCGGGGCCGAACAGCCTGCTCCGGAACGCGAACCATATGCGAGTTCCTTCTTAAACGTCGGGCTCGCATCTTGGCAAGGTTCATGCCTGTTTGCGCGGCAACATTCTCCCGTGGCGAAAGGTTGCGCGGGACGCGCCGAAGGCCCGGCCGGCGCGCGGGGCGGGGGCGATTGGGGGCCGTGAACCCTCGATTAACGGCGGGCGCCTATCCCTTGGCTATGATAATGTTCGCCGATCGGGACGAGGGTGAGCCCATGGTGGCGCACACGCGGCAGTCCGCGCAGGTTCGGAACTCACACGTCCGGAACGCGCAACTCCGGGCCTTGAGTCGCGCGCGCGCGGAGCGCTCCGGCGCGCCGGGTGCCGCTTTTGCCCTTGCACGGGCCCTTGTCCCGTTGCTCTCGCGCCGCCCTGCCGGTCGAGTTGCCCGTTCCATTGGCCGCAAGCTGGTGGCGCTTCTCGCTCTAGCGGCCCTGTTGGCTATGGGGGCAGTCGGCTCCACAGGCATGGTGCGCGCGGGCGAGCGCGCGTCCGCGGCCGGCGTTGCGGGGGAGGGTGCGCCAAACCCCGCGCCGATGGTCGCCGCCGCCGCCCCCGCCGCCAGCTCCCCCTCCGCCATCCCGCTCTCCGTACCGGTGGCTGCCGCGACGGACCCGGCCACGGAGCCGCCGCCGGTCTCCGCCCTTGATGCGCGCCTGGCGGGCGACGGGCAGCGTACCCGGTTGATCCTCGACCTCAGCAAGCCGGCGGAATTCCGTGCCTTCACCCTGGCCAACCCCTATCGGGTCATCCTCGATCTGACGGATGTGACCTTCACCCTCGCCGAGACCCGCGTGCAGACCCGGCGCGGCCTCGTCTCCAGCTTCCGCTACGGCGTCCTGGCCCCCGGCAAGGCCCGCATGGTGCTGGACGTGACCGAGCCGGTGATGATCGACAAGGCCTTCGTGCTGCCCCCCGCCGAGGGCCAGCCGGCGCGCCTGGTGCTGGACCTGGTGCGCACGGATGCGGCCACCTTCAACACCACGGTGGCCACCGCCGCCGAGGCGCGCGGCGCGCCGTCGGCCGCTCTGGCGCCGGGCCCGGTGGCCGATGGCGACGTGCGCCCCGTCATCGTGCTCGACCCCGGCCATGGCGGGATCGATTCGGGCACGTCCGGCGCCTCCAGCTTCAACGAGAAGAACATCGTGCTGGACGTGGCCCTGGCGCTGCGCACGGAATTGGAGCGCGCGGGACGCTACCGGGTGGTGATGACCCGCAGCACGGATGTGTTCGTGCCGCTGGGTGAGCGGGTGCAGATCGCCCGTGCCAACCGGGCGGCGCTGTTCATTTCCATCCATGCGGATGCCCTCGCCCGCGACGATGGCAATGCCCGGGGCGCCAGCGTCTACACTTTGTCTGAGACCGCCTCCGACGCCGACGCCGCCCATCTGGCGGAAAAGGAGAACAAGGCGGACCTCATCGCAGGCGTCGATCTGTCCGAGGAGAGCGACGAGGTGGCCGGCATCCTGTTCGACCTCGCTCAGCGCGAGACGCGCAACTTCTCCGCCACCTTCGCCCGGACCATGGTGGTCGCCATGAAAAGCGTCGGGCGGGTGCACAAGACGCCAGTAAAGTCTGCCGGCTTCAAGGTGCTGAAAGCCCATGACGTGCCTTCTGTGTTGGTCGAACTGGGTTACATGTCCTCGCGCGAGGACCTCAAGCTGCTGACCTCCGACGCCTGGCGGGAAAAGCTGGCCCAGGCCATGGCGGGGGCGATCGACGACTTCTTCGCCCCGCGCTTTGCCTCCGGGGTCGGCGCCACCGGCACCATCACGGCCCGTACGCCCGCCGGAAAGTGACCGGTCTGCCCTTGCGTAAGATGGCTAGGGCGCCATTTCCGTGCGTCAGGGCCCCATGACGCAGGGCGAATAGGGGGCTTGGCCGCGAAGCAGCCACTTTTAGCCAACATAGCGGACCCACAGGCACCTGGAGCCGGTTCCGATCAGACTGCATGGCACGCAGTTGACCGGATCGGACTCTGAGCCGTCCGGAAGCCGCGGGGAGAGCGGGCGCAAAAGTTCGCGCTCGTGAACGAACCCTTGCGTCGCTGCCGGAGTTGAGGCTTGTGGGCGGCTGGTCCTCTCCGGGGTGGTGCCGGGGATGGAAAGTGCGGGGTCGGATGCGCGGCGCGATCTGCCCAGGTGTTATTGGTTGGTGGCGAGGCTGAAAGGTCGGCCGGGCCGAAGGGCTCGCCGGGTCAGGCTCCAGGGGCGGAAGGAGCCCGCTTATGCGGCTGCTGTTGAGGTTCTTCGGCTTTCTCTTTGCGCTCGGCACCGTGGTGCTGCTGGGAGGCGCCGCCGCGGCCACATACCTGGTGTGGAAATATTCCCAGGACCTGCCGGACTATACCCAGCTCCAGAATTACGAGCCGCCCGTCATGACCCGCGTCCATGCGGACGACGGTGCTCTGGTGGCCGAATGGGCGCGCCAGCGCCGGCTCTACATCCCCATCCAGTCCGTACCGAAGCTCGTCATCGAGGCCTTCCTCTCCGCCGAGGACAAGAATTTCTACGAGCACGGCGGCATCGACCCGTCCGGCATCTTCCGCGCGGCCATGGTCTACGCGCAGAATTTCGGCTCCAACCGCCGGCCGCAGGGCGCGTCCACCATCACCCAGCAGGTGGCCAAGAACTTCCTGCTCACCAACGAGGTGTCCTTCGATCGCAAGATCAAGGAGGCGCTGCTGGCCCTGCGCATCGAGCGCGCCTATTCCAAGGACCGCATCCTCGAACTTTACCTGAACGAGATCTATCTGGGCATGGGCGCCTACGGCATCGCCGCCGCAGCCCTGGTCTATTTCGACAAGTCGGTGGACGAATTGACCGTGCCCGAGGTGGCCTATCTCGCCGCTTTGCCCAAGGCGCCGTCTTCCTACAACCCCTTCCGCGACCGCGAGCGCGCCATCGACCGGCGCAACTGGGTCATCGACCGCATGGCCGAGAACGGCTTCATCACTGCCGCCCAGGCGGAGGCGGCCAAGAAGTCGTCCCTCGACGTGACCCCCCGGCCCACCGGCGCGCAGATCTTCGCGGCCGAATATTTCGCCGAAGAGGTGCGTCGCCAGATCATCGACCGCTACGGCGAGAACAAGCTCTATGAGGGCGGGCTTTCGGTGCGCACCGCGCTCAACCCCAAGCTCCAGCGCTTCGCCAAGAAGACTCTGACCGATGGGCTGGTGCGGTTCGACGAGCAGCGCGGCTGGCGCGGGCCGATCACCAAGATCGAGCTGGGGCCGGACTGGGGCGCCAAGCTGGCCGAGATCAAACCCTATTCCGACATCCCCTGGAAGCTGGCGGTGGTCCTGGATTCCAGCAAGGACAATGCGCGCATCGGCCTGCAGCCGCCGCGGGAGAAGGGCGGCATCATTTCCACCCAGCGCGACGTGGGGCTTATCACCCTCGATGGCGTGAAATGGGCGCGCTGGACCAAGGGGCCGGATGCGGGACGCGCGGTCACGTCGGTGGCGCAGGTGCTCAAGCCCGGCGATGTCATCTATGTGGAGCCCATCGCCAACAAGGACGGCCAGTATCGTCTGCACCAGATCCCCGACGTGGAAGGGGCAATGGTGGTGATGGAGCCGCTGACCGGCCGCGTGGTCGCGCTCGTCGGTGGCTTCTCCTATGACGAAAGCCAGTTCAACCGCGCCACCCAGGCGCTTCGCCAGCCGGGCTCGTCCTTCAAGCCGTTCGTCTATGCGGCCGCCATCGACAATGGCTACACGCCCTCCACCGTGGTGCTGGACGCCCCCATCGAGATCGACCAAGGGCCGGGCATGCCGGTCTGGGCGCCGGAAAACTATGCCAAGAAGTTCTACGGCCCGCAGACCCTGCGCTTCGGGCTGGAGCAGTCGCGGAACGTGATGACCGTGCGCCTGGCGCAGGACATCGGCATGCCGCTGGTGGCCGACTATGCCAAGAAGTTCGGCATCTATGACGACATGCTCCCCGTGCTGTCCATGTCGCTGGGCGCGGGCGAGACCACGCTCATGCGCATGGTCAGCGCCTATGCCATGATCGCAAATGGCGGGCGCAAGGTGACGCCCTCGCTCATCGACCGCATCCAGGATCGCTACGGCCACACCATCTACCGCCATGACGAGCGCGAATGCCGGGGCTGCGACGCGGACAAGTGGGAAAACCAGTCCGAGCCGTCGCTGATCGACCGGCGGCCGGTGGTGCTCGATCCCATGTCGTCCTACCAGATCACCTCCATGATGGAAGGCGTGATCCAGCGCGGCACGGGCACCGCGCTCAAAGAGCTGGGACGGCCTATTGCCGGCAAGACCGGCACCACCAATGACGAGAAGGACGCCTGGTTCGTGGGCTTCACCCCCCAGCTCGTGGTGGGTGTCTATCTCGGCTATGACCGTCCCCGCGCCATGGGCAAGGGCGCGACCGGTGGTGTCTTGTCTGCCCCGATCGTGCGCGACTTCTTTAAGGAAGCGCTGGCCAACCAGCCGGCCATTCCCTTCAGGGTGCCCACCGGTATCAAGCTGGTGCGCATTAATCCCAAGAGCGGCCTGCGCGCCGGGCCGGGCGAGAATTCCATCCTGGAAGCCTTCAAGCCGGGCACGGCACCCCCCGACAGCTATTCGGTGATCGGCTCGTCCGATTCGAGCCTCGGCGTCACCCCAGAGGCGGAGCGGGCGGTGCGCTCAGGCACCGGCGGGCTCTATTAGCCGGACCTTAAATCCCGCCACCGTGACATGCGGGGCTGCCTTTTTCCGAGGCGGCCCTGCCCAAAGGGCCGTTTACACTGCGGGCCCCCCTCGCTATTTTCCGCGGCCTTTCATCGGAGCTCAGTGAACCATGCGTGCGGAACTCGCCGCGAAAGTCGACGAGGTCAACAAGTCCGTTGAGCTGCTGCGCCAGCATCTCAACGTGGACCGCTCGCGCCGGCGCCTCGCGGAGCTCAATGCCATCGCCGAGGACCCCAAGCTCTGGGACGATCCCGAGCGGGCGCAAAAGATCATGCAGGAGCGCACCTCGCTGGAGGATGCGCTGGGCGCGATCGACCGGGTGACCCAGGACCTGGCTGATAATATCGAGCTGATCGAGCTCGGCGAGATGGAAGGCGACGAGGGCGTCATCTCCGAGGCCTCCGCCGCGCTCGACGCGCTGAAGGTGGAGCTGGCGCGACGCGAGCTGGACGCGTTGCTGTCCGGCGAAGCCGACTCCAACGACACCTATCTGGAAGTCCATGCGGGCGCCGGCGGCACCGACAGCCAGGACTGGGCCGAGATGCTCCTGCGCATGTACCGGCGCTGGTGCGAGCGGCACGGCTTCAAGGTGGAACTGGTGGATGAGTCCGCCGGCGAGCAGGCGGGCCTGAAGTCCGCCACCATCATCGTCAAGGGCCACAATGCCTATGGCTGGCTGAAGACGGAGGCCGGCGTGCACCGCCTGGTGCGCATCTCGCCGTTCGATTCCAATGCCCGCCGCCAGACCTCGTTTGCCTCCATCGACGTCTATCCGGTCATCGACGACCGCATCGTGGTGGACATCAACGAAAGCGACGTGCGCGTGGACACCATGCGCTCCGGCGGCGCCGGTGGCCAGCACGTGAACAAGACCGAATCGGCCGTTCGCCTGACCCACATTCCCACCGGCATTGCGGTGGTCTCGCAGGGCGACCGCTCCCAGCACAAGAACCGGGCCACCGCCTGGAACATGCTGCGCGCCAAGCTGTTCGAGATGGAACTGAAGAAGCGCGAGGAAGCCGCCGCCGCCGAGCAGGCCGCCCGCACGGACATCGGCTGGGGTCATCAGATCCGCTCCTATGTGCTCCAGCCCTACCAATTGGTGAAGGATTTGCGCACGGGCGTGACCTCCGGCACCCCCCAGGAGGTGCTGGACGGCGATCTCGATCCGTTCATGGAAGCCGCCCTCGCCCAGCGTGCCTATGGCGGCGGCCCCGCCCAGGTGGAGGACGTGGACTGACGTCCGACGGGCGGCCGAGCGGCCGCCCGAGCTTCCTTCAAGTCTCTTTCTCTTTATTCAAGTGATTTGAAAGAAGCCTTAATGCTGCTAGCGTTCCCTTGCCGCGCACGCCCGCGCGGGCCACTGGCGAGGGAAACCGCATGGCTGGCGATCATCACCCCCACGGCACCCATCCCAACCTCGAAGCGCCTCACCCCGCTCCCGGCGTCATGGAAGGCGGCGGCACCGTGCCGTTTCGCCTGCCGGCGGGCGCGCTGACCTATCTGGACCGCGCCTCCTACATCTCCAACATGGAGGTGGTTTCCTATTTTCCCGACATCAAGCTGATGATCTTCGGGGACGAGCATTCCTGCCTCTGGGCGCGGGGCGCGCGGCGCATGCTCGCCTATCAGGGCGGCTTTGTGGACATCACCGATCCCTTGAAGGCCAGCGTGATTGGCGAGAGCGGGCTCGGCGTCTTCCAGAGTTGCGTCTTCAACACCGCGCTGAAGAAGTGGATCCGCGTGGTCGCCCACCAGATGCCGCTCACTCCCGGCACGCCCCAATATCCGCGCGGCAAGTACCATCCCGATTATGCCCGCAAGTCGATGGAGGATCCGGGCTTTCGGGGCATCAAGACCTATGACGTGACGAACCCTGAACGGCCGGTCCTGCTCAACGCCTTCGAAACCGGCGCCACCGGCCACGGCGTCCATGCGCCCTTCTATGATGGTGGGCGCTATGCGTATCTGGCCTGCGGCTGGGACGACCAGATGCGCATGGAGAGCACCGAGCGTGTCTTCTCCAACGGCCTCATGATCGTCGACATGGCCGATCCCTCAGCGGTAAAGGAAGTCTCGCGCTGGTGGGTGCCGGGCCAGCGGCTGGAGGAAGAGGCCCTCTATCGCGCCACCTATCCCTTCGCCGGCGACCAATGCTCATGGACCTCCAACCGCACCCCCTGCATCGTGCCCAAGCGCGTGGAGGATGGCGGTCGGATCGGTTATGGCGGCTGGGGCCATTTCGGCTTTTATGTCCATGATCTCTCGGACATCACCCGCCCGAAGGTGCTGGGCAAGGTCGCCCATCCGCTGGAGGCGATCGGCGGCATTCCCTTCCACCATGTGGTGCCGGTGGAAGCCGACCCGCAGACCCACCCGCACCTCCAAAATCTCGTCATCGGCATCCCCGAGAGCCTGGAGGCCGATTGCCGTGAGCCTTTCCATACGAGCTATGTGATCGATGTGAAGGACCCGGAAAAGCCGCGCATCATCGGCCTCTTCCCCCGCCCCATCCCCCATCCGGACGCCCCCTATAAGGACTTCGCCATGGCACGCGGGCGGTTTTCCTCGCGGGTGATGCAGCACTGGATCGCGCCGGGGAAGGCGCGGCCGGAGATCGTCGCCCTGTCCTACCTCAATGCCGGCCTGCGCCTGTTCGACATTTCCGACCCCACCGCGCCACAGGAGGTGGCCTATTTCGTCCCGCCCCGGGATGGGGAGATCGAGGATTATATGAGCTGGCGGCGGGGCACTTCGGAGGCGGTGTTCATCGAGTGGGACCGCAACCTCATCTGGCTGTCCACCCATGCGGGGCTCTACTGCCTCTCTGCCCCGTTCCTCGGCGCGCCGGTGCTGGAGCCCAAGGCGGTGGAGCGCTGGTCGGTGCCCCATGTGAATGCGGGTTGGGACGACTGACCGGCGGGCCGGGCGGCCTCCGCTACAGGGCACCGGGCGGGCGGGGAGGGCGTGCCTCCCGCCCGCCGCGAATCACAGCGCCTGTGCGGCGGCGAGCACTTCGGCGGCGTGGCCGTCCACTTTCACCTTCGGCCACACCTTCGCGACCGTTCCGTCGCGGTCGATGAGCAGGGTGACGCGCTCTATCCCCATATATTTGCGGCCATACATGCTCTTTTCCACCCACACCCCATAGTCGGACAGCATCTGCGTCTGCTCGTCGGAGGCCAAGGGGAAGGCGAGGTCATACTTGGCCTTGAACTTGTCTTGGGCGGCCACCGGATCGGCGGAGACTCCAAGGATCGCCGTCTCCGCCTTCTCGAAGTCCTGCCGAAGTCCGTTGAATGCAATGGCTTCCTTTGTGCAGCCTGAGGTGTTGGCTTTGGGATAGAAGTAGAGCACCAGCTTGCGGCCAGCGAAGTCCTTGAGCGACACCTCCCCGCCGCCGTCCCGCTTGAGGGAAAATGCGGGTGCGGGCGTGCCGGGCGCGGGAATCTTCGTCATCTGCCTTCCTTTCGACGTGAGCGCGTCCTACCGGCAGGACATCCAGGCGGACCTCGGTTAAGTCCGGGTCTTGCCTGACACCATGGATGGTCCATTCTGCCGGCCTTGGAAAGGCGGTGCGCAGCGCAGCGGGGCACGATGAGGGCGCGGAGCACGACGTGGGGATGAGCGAAGAGAGCGGCTCGACCGTTGCGGGCGGCCGCCATCTGCGACGGGGGCATGTGCGGGGTCTTGCCGGTGCGCTGGTGCCGCGCGGGCGTTTTGCGCGCATCCTCGTCTGGTCGCTGGTGTGGCTGGTGGCGCTGGCGGGCGCGCTGGCGCTGGGCGTCTATGGCTTGGTCGCAACGGGCGTGCTGACGGCCAACATGGCCACCCCCTATGTGGAACGCGCCATCGAAGCCCGCCTCGGTGGCGAATATGACGTCCAGATCGGCGCCATCGCCTTCGAGACCATGAAGAAGGGCTCAACCGCTCTGGTGGTGCGCGACATCCGCGTGCTCGGCCCCAAGGGCGAGCTGATCGCCTCCGCCCCCTCCGCCGAGGTGGAGATGGAAGGCTCCATCCTGACCCTCTCGCCCAAGGTGGGGCGCCTCGATCTGATCGGCGCCGAAATGTTCGTGAAGATCGCGGCCTCCGGCAGCCTGGCGGTCTCCACCGGCAAGGGCGCCAAGCCCATCACCTCCACACCCGTCGCCCCCGCCCCGCCCGTGGTGGCGCCGGCGCAGTCCTCGGCGCCCGGTGCGCCGGCCGTTCCGGCCGCCAACGGGGCCGCGGGCATGGATCCTCTGGTCCTGCGGGTGCTCGCCCAATGGATGGAGGACCTGGACAACGGCGTGTTCGATGGCGGCGCGTTGCGCGAGATCGGCATCCGCGATGCCACCGTGGAGGTGGAGAACGAATCCAACGGCCGCCGCGTCACATTCGACGATATCTCCATCTCCCTGAACCGTCCCGATGGCGGCGGCGCGGTGCTCACCTTCAGCACGGAAGGGCCGAGCGGCACCGCGAGCCTGACGGCCGGGGTGGGACCCGTCACCGGGAACGAGCGCTCGCTCACCTTCGAAGTGAAGAATGTGGAGACCGAGGACCTGGTCCACGCCTTCACCCAGGACTGGAAGCGCTTCTACATGGACATGCCGCTCAATGCGTCCGTGTCCGCCCGTATCGCCCGCGATGGACGGGTGCTCGCGGGCGAGGCGCATGTGGAGCTGGGCGCCGGCCAGATCGGCAATGGCGAGGACCCGCAGGAGCGATTCGTCCTCGATTACATGAAGCTCGGGCTGAAACTCGATCCCGCCCGGCGCATCATCACCATCGATCCGCTCGGCGCTGGCAAGAATGCCAATATCGTGGCGCTGACCGGCGAGATCACCGTGCCCGCCACCGCTGGCGCCGAATGGCCCTATGTGCTGCGCCAGCAGAAGGTGCTGTTCGCCGGCCCGGAAATGCCCGACCCGCCGCTGGTGATGGATACCGTCTCCGTTACCGGGCGCTATGTGCCCGCCGACAAGCGCCTGATGTTCGACACCGGCACCCTCGCCGGCCCCACCGGGTCGCTGACCTTCGCGGGCATGGTGGATTTCGGCATGGACGTGCCCACCATCAAGCTGAACGCTACCGGCTCGCGCATGCCGGCCTCCACCGTGCGGCGCTTCTGGCCCGTGAGCATCGCCCCGCCTGCGCGCGCCTATGTGCTGGAGAACCTCTCCGGCGGCACCGTCGACGGCACCAAGGTCACGGTGAACATGCCCATCGACCTGATCGGGCAGAAGGAAGTGCCGCTGCCGGAGGACGCGGTGCATCTGGAGATGACCGGCTCCGGCTTCACCCTAATGGCACTGAAGGGCCTGCCCCCTTTGCGCGACATGCGCCTGTCCGTGGTGGTGACCGGGCGCTCCGTGCGCGTGGATATCCCCGAAGGCACCGTGGTGACGCCGCAGAACCGCAAGCTGGCGGTTTCCGACGGGGTCTTCTTCATGCCCGACTATTTCCCCCGCGAACCCAAGGCGCAGGTGCGGGTGAAGTTTGCCGGGCCCGCTGATGCGGGTGTTGAGATCTTGGGCATGGACGCCCTCAAGGGCCCCACCGGCACCGCCTATGATCCCGCAACCACCCGGGGCAAGGTTTCGGCCCTGGTGCAGATTAATATCCATTTCCGGAAGGTGGCCGATCCTACAGACACTGACTATTCGGTGGAGGCGACGCTCACCGATTTCGGCCTCGACAATGTGTTCGCCGGCCAGCGGGTGGAGGGCGCCACCGTCTCCGCTTTCGCGACCCCCGCGGGCATCCTCTTGCGCGGCGACGGCAAGATTGCCGGCGCGCCCATGAATTTCGAATACGAGAAGCGCAAGGACGTGGCCGACGCCGACATCAAGGTGAACGCCACCCTGGATGACAGTGCCCGCGGCAAGCTGGGCGTGAACCTGCCCGCCGTCAGCGGGCCGGTGCTGGTGCGCCTGGTGGGTACCACCAACAACAAGGACACCCGGGCCAATATCGAACTCGACCTCACCAATGCCCGCATCAGCGACCTGGTGCCCGGCCTCACCAAGCCAGCGGGCAAGCCGCTGAAAGCCAAGTTCGCCTCGGTGGACAGCGGCTCGTCGCTGAAGATCAATGACCTGACGTTGGAAGGCTCCGGCACCCTCATCAAGGGCTCGCTGGAATTGTCCAATGCGGGCGAGGTGAACGGGGCCAACTTCCCCGTCTTCCAGATTTCCGACGGCGACAAGGCGAGCCTGAAGGCGGACCGGGCAGGCGATGTGCTGAAGGTGAAGATCACCGGCGAGGTGATCGACGCCCGCGGCATCATGAAGAGCCTCATGAGCACTCCGGCCACCGCCGCCACTGCCAATTCGTCGAGCGCGGCGGCGCGGCGCGAACAGCGCCAGAACCGCACCGGCCAGGATGTGGACGTGGAGGCCAAGATCGGCGCCCTCACCGGCAATCATGGCGAGGTGCTCCGCCAGATGGACCTGTCGCTGGGGCGCCGGGGCGTGGAACTGCGCAGCTTTCAGTTGAGCGCCAAGGCGGGGCGCGACGGCACCGTGGCCGGCGAGATCCGCGGCATGCCCAACGGCAAGCGGGCCATGCTGGTCACCACCTCCGATGCCGGCGCGGTGCTGCGCTTCCTCGACGTCTATCCCAAGATCGACGGCGGCGAGATGTGGGTGGTGCTCGACCCCCCCCGCTCCGATCCCTCGCCGCAGGAAGGCACACTCAACCTGCGCGACTTCGTGGTGCGCGGCGAGCCGGGCCTTGCCATCCTCTCCGACGCCGCCCGCGATTCCTCGGGCAAGGCGGAAGCCGGCACGGCGGTGTTCCAGAAGGCGCAGGCCAAGTTCACCCGCACCCCCGGCGCCATCGCCGTGCGCGAGGCCGCCATCTGGGGGCCGGTGGCGGGCGTGACGCTGGACGGCTCGGTGGACTTCATCGCCGAGCGGATCGGCATTCGCGGCACCTATGTGCCCGCCTATGGCCTCAACAACCTGTTCTCCAAGCTGCCGGTGATCGGGGCGCTGCTGGGCGGCGGGCCCAATGAGGGCCTGGTGGGCGTGACCTTCGAGATTGTCGGCCCCTTGAGCGGCCCGCGCCTCACTGTGAACCCGCTCTCCGCCGTGGCGCCGGGCTTCCTGCGCAAGATGTTCGAGTTCCGCGACCAGAACGACGCCCCGCCTGTGCCGCCACGATAAGGCGGACCGCGCCTTCCCGCTCCATCCGGGCCGCGTCCTAGCGTCCAGCGCGGGTATTTTCCGGCCGCCCCGGAACCAATAGCCCCGCTTGGGAATTTATCCTGCCGAGACGGAGGCTTGTCCCGGACGCGCGGCGCCGGTTCAAAGAGCGTCCGTCTCTCAACGACTTGGCATGTGATGTCCCGGGCGGGTGACCGCTGCCCGAACGGCTTCGCGCGCCTCGGCAGGAGATGATTTTCCCATGAAGACGACCTTGATCGCGTTCGCCACCGCTGCCGCCCTGATCGTGCCCCAGGCGGGCGCCATGGCGCAGAATGCGGTCGCCACCGAGACCTTCACCGCCGCTCGTCCCACCGACGTGCTCAGCTACAACCTCATCGGCCTGAACGTGGTGAACGGCCAGAACGAGAGTGTGGGCGAGATCAAGGATCTCATCCTCTCTCAGGGCGAGCTGGCCGGCTACATCCTCTCCGTGGGCGGCTTCCTCGGCATCGGCGAGCGCTATGTGATCGTGCGCCCCAATGCCATCAAGATCGCCTATTCGGACAAGGACGCCAAATGGACGGCGGTGATGAACACCACCCGCGACGCCCTCAAGGCCGCCCCCGAATTCAAGTATGAGGGCCGCTGGAAGCGCTGACCGGGCGCCCTCGTCCCGAGCAACCCCTGAAAACGGAACCGCCCGGCGTTAAGCCGGGCGGTTTCTTGCGTCACACCGGCTTCAGCAGCACATGCCGCTTCTTTCCCAGCGAGAGCTTCAGCAGTCCCTCGGGGGTGAGGTCACGCGGCGTGAGGACGGCCTTTTCGTCGGCGACGCCCGCATCATTCACCTTCAGGCCGCCGCCCTTGATCTGCCGGCGGGCTTCCGAGGTGGAGGCGACGAGGCCTGCGGTCACGAATGCGGTGGCCACCGGCAGGCCCACCTCCAGGGTCGCGGCGGGGACTTCGATGGTGGGCAGGTTCACCGCCAAAGCGCCTTCCTCGAAGGTGGCGCGGGCGGTGGCGCGGGCGTCCTCGGCAGCCTGGCGGCCATGCAGAAGGGCGGTGGCCTCGGTGGCGAGGATTTCCTTCGCCACATTGATCTCCTGGCCTTCCAGCGCGCCGAGCCGGGCGATCTCGTCCAGCGGCAGCTCGGTGAAGAGCTTCAGGAAACGCACCACGTCCGCATCGCCGGTATTGCGGAAATATTGCCAATATTCGAACGCCGGCAGCAGGTCGCTATCCAGCCACACGGCGCCGCCCGCCGTCTTGCCCATCTTGGCGCCCGAGGAGGTGGTCAAAAGCGGCGTCGTCAGCGCGAACAGGTCGGCGCCGTGCATGCGCCGGCCCAGTTCCATGCCGTTGACGATGTTGCCCCACTGGTCGGAGCCGCCCATCTGAAGCACGCAGCCATGGCGCTTGTTGAGCTCCACGAAGTCGTAGGCCTGCAGGATCATGTAGTTGAATTCGAGGAAGGTGAGCGGCTGCTCGCGCTCCAGCCGCAGCTTGACCGAATCGAAGGTCAGCATGCGGTTGATGGTGAAGTGCGGCCCCACCTCCCGCAGCAGCGGGATATATTTCAGCTCGTCCAGCCAGTTGGCATTGTTCTCCATGATCGCCCCGGCATCGAAGTCCAGGAAGCGGGAGAAGACGCGGCGGATGGAGGCGATGTTGGAATTGATCTGCTCGTCCGTGAGCATCTTGCGCGCCTCGTCCTTGCCGGACGGGTCGCCGATCTTGGTGGTGCCGCCGCCCATGAGCGCGATGGGGGTGTGCCCGGTGCGCTGGAGCGTGCGCAGCATCATGATGGACAACAGGTGCCCGGCATGGAGGCTGGAGGCGGTGGCATCGAAGCCGATATAGGCGGTGATGGGCCCTTCGCACGCCTTGGCATCCAGGCGCTCGGCGTCGGAGCACTGGTGGATATAGCCGCGCGCCTCGAGGGTGCGCATGAAGTCGGAGCGAAAACCAGTCATGGGGGCCCGTGCGAAAAGGCTTCGGAAAGGGGGCTCCTTTAACAGGGTTTGCCGATAAATGCATCGGTCGTGCCGGGGGAGCTGTCATGCGGGCTTTGGGGCTGATGAGCGGCACGTCCATGGACGGCATCGACGCCGCCCTCATCGACACGGACGGAGAGGGGGTGCACTGGCTCGGGCCGTCCCTCACTTTGCCCTATGGGGAGGACGACCGGGCGCTCCTGCGCGCGGCGCTGGAGGACGCACGCGGGTTGAACAGCCGGGACGGCCGGCCGGGCGCGCTCGCGGCGGCGGAACGGCGGATCACGGACCTTCATGCGCAGGCGGTGCATGCGCTTCTCACCCCGCTGCGCCTGTCCCCCTCCGACCTCGACGTGGTGGGCTTTCACGGCCAGACCGTCTTCCATCGCCCTGAGGCGGGGCTTACCGTGCAGATCGGGGAGGGTGCGCGCCTCGCGCGGCTCCTCGGCACTCGGGTGGTGGCCGATTTCCGGGCCGCCGACGTGGCGGCGGGCGGGCAGGGCGCCCCTTTGGTGCCGGTCTTTCACCAGGCGCTGGTGGCCAGCCTCAACCTTCCCGGTCCGGTGGCGGTGCTCAATGTGGGGGGCGTGGCCAATGTCACCTGGCTCGACGGCAAGGCCGATCCCATTGCTTGCGACACCGGCCCCGGCAATGCGCTGATCGATGATTTCGTTTTTGCCCGCACCGGTCTGCCGTTTGACGAGGGCGGCCGCATCGCCGCATCCGGCAGGCTGGACGAGGCGGCTCTGGCCGATCTCCTCCGCCATCCCTTCTTCACCGCTCCGCCGCCCAAGTCTCTGGATCGGAACGATTTCCGCGCCTTCGTGGCGGATCGCGCCGGCCTTTCCGGCCGCAGCACGGCGGATGGGGCTCTGCTGCTGACCGCGCTCACCGCCGCGGCGGTGGCGGCACTGGTCCCCCTCCTGCCGCGCCCGCCTGAGATGTGGATCGTCGGCGGGGGCGGGGCGCGCAATCCCGTGCTGCTGGGACAGTTGGAGGGGCGCCTCCACCGCCCCGTACGACCGGCGGAGGCGGTGGGCTGGTCGGCGGATGCCCTGGAAGCCCATGCCTTCGGGTATCTGGCGGTGCGCGCGCTGCGAGGCCTGCCCTTGACCTTTCCCACCACAACGGGGGTCTCGGCCCCCCTCACGGGCGGCTTGATTTTTCAAGCGGATTGACCGCCGCCGGGGGGATGCGCGGCTAAATGGTTGCGCTAGACTACCTCCCGGAGGGGCCGCCAGCGGGGGAAAAGCGGGCGATCCGTCAGGGTGACGAAAAAGGCCCAGCGGGGGGAATATGGAAGCGCACGGATCCCACAAGATGCACCGTGACATCGGGCTCGTGGGCCTGACGTTCGTCGCGGTCAGCGGCATCATCGGCTCGGGCTGGCTGTTCGCGCCGCTGCTTGCTGCCCAGCATGCGGGTCCGGCCGCGCTGATCGCCTGGATCATCGGCGGCGTCGCCATGCTGCTGCTGGCGCTCACCTTCGCGGAAATCTCCGCCATGCTGCCGGTGCCTGGCGGCGTGGCCCGCGTGCCCTTGTTCAGCCACGGCAATTTCGTCTGCACCATGATGGGCTGGAGCGGCTGGGTGGGCTATACCACGCAGGCCCCCATCGAGGTGGAGGCCATGCTGCGCTATGTGGGGCCGCACGCCAACTGGCTTTATGTGGCCGGCCCCGGCACCGATTTGTCCTGGACCGGCATCGCCATCTCCATGACGCTGCTGGCGGTGTTCGTGGTCATCAACGCCATCGGTGTGAAGTTCTTCGCCTATGTGAACAGCTCCATCACCTGGGCCAAGATCGCCATCCCGCTGATCCTGGTGGTGATGTTGCTGGCGACCCGGTTTGAGGTCTCCAACTTCACCGACCATGGGGGTTTCGCGCCATTCCAGTGGGCGGGGGTGATGAGCGCGGTGTCGTCCGGCGGCGTCATCTTCTCCTATATCGGCTTCCGCCATGCGGTGGACATGGCCGGCGAGGTGCGCAATCCCGGCTTCACCATCCCGACCGCCCTGATCCTCTCGGTCTTCATCTGCTTCCTGATCTATGGCGGGCTGCAACTGGCCTTCATCGGCGCCCTGAAGCCGGAGGAGCTGGTGAATGGCTGGGGGTCGCTGAAGCTGTCCTCCGACTATGGCCCGCTGGGCGCGGTGGCGAGCGCGCTAGGTCTCATGTGGCTGGTGAGCCTGTTGAACGTGGGCGCGGTGGTCGGTCCCATGGGCGGCGCGCTGGTGGCGACCGGCTCGTGCGCCCGCATCAGCTTCGCCCTCGCCGAAAACGGCCTCTTCCCGCGCCTCATCGCCACCTTGTCGGACCGGGGCGTGCCGTTGACCGCCCTGTTCATGAACCTTGCCGTGGCGGTCTTCACCTTCATCCTCCTGCCCTTCGAGGAGGTGGTGAAGCTGAACGAATCCGCCATCATGCTGTCCTTCATCGTCGGCCCGGTGGGGGTGGTGGCGCTGCGCTATATCCTGCCCACGGCGCGCCGGCCCATCGTGCTACCGGCAGTGAAGGTGCTGGCCTGCGCCGCCTTCGTGGTGTGCGGTCTCATCATCCTGTGGGCGGGCTGGAGCACCGTGTGGCGCCTCGGCCTGTGCCTGGCGGCGGGTGCGGTGCTGTTCTTCACCTATGGGGTACGGCACATCAAGGGTACGACGGACCTTGCGGAGGCGGCCTGGCTCGGGCCCTATTTCGTTGGCATGGGCGCCATTTCGGGACTGAGCACATTCGGCGGCATGGGGGTCCTCACCCACGGCCTTGATACTCTCCTGGTGGTGCTGCTCTCCATCGGCGTCTTCTACCACGCGGTGCGCTGCCGCCTGAGCGAGGCGAAGTTCCGGGCCTATGTCTCCGACGAGGTGCTGGCGGAGGCACAGATCGGCGATCATGGCGTGGTGCGCGCGGAAAGCGCCTTGCGCCACAAGCACTGAGGCGAGACGGGTCCGGACCGCAAAAAGGGAGCTGAAACGCAAAGCGCCCGGCCGAGGGCCGGGCGCTTCAGATGTCTCGCACGCGGCGCCGCAAGGCGCCGGGTCAGGCTCAGGCCGCGCTGTCCTTGCGCGTGCCGGGCAGGCGCTTGTCGAGATAGGTGCCCACCACGCTCATCAGCTCGTCATTCTTGCCGTCGAAGAAGTGGTTGGCGCCGGGCACGATCTGCTGCTCGATGACGATGCCCTTCTGGGTTTTCAGCTTGTCCACCAGGGTCGCCACCGCCGAGGTGGGGACCACCGCATCCTTGTCGCCATGCACAAACAGGCCGGACGAGGGGCAGGGGGCGAGGAAGGAGAAGTCATAGAGGCTCGCCGGGGCGGCCACCGAGATGAAGCCTTCCACCTCGGGACGGCGCATCAGCAACTGCATGCCGATCCAGGCGCCGAAGGAGACGCCGGCGATCCAGCAGGCGCGCGCATCGGGATTGACCGATTGCGCCCAGTCGAGCGCCGCGGCGGCGTCCGAGAGTTCGCCCGTGCCGTGGTCGAACGAGCCCTGGCTGCGGCCGACCCCACGGAAATTGAAGCGCAGCACCGAGAAGCCGCGGTTCACGAACTGGTAGTACAGATTGTAGACGAGCGGGTTGTTCATCGTCCCCCCGAACTGGGGGTGGGGATGAAGAATGATGGCGATGGGGGAATTGCGCGTCTTTGCGGGCTGATAGCGACCTTCGAGCCGCCCCTTCTCGCCGGTGAAGATGACTTCTGGCATGGAGTCCGCAACCTCTGGGGGGCGCGGCGAAGTCGGGGATCTCGTTTCCGGGTGCCCCGGAATCGCGCGTCCCGCTCGGACGTCAGTGCTCGACGTCTTGACTCAGCCCGGACGCCACCCTATCTATTTAGAATAATTCTAATTTATCCCAGCCGGGCGTGCGAGAGTGGTCTCGCGGCAAGGCAGGATCGGATGAAGTTTGAGGTATGACCGAGATCGGGCGCAATTGCAAGCCTTGGCTCGGGCGGAAGGATGGCTCCTTCTCGCACGCGCAGACCTGTGTCCGCGCGCCAGCCTCTATGCCTCTCATAATCTTCAAGCTAAGGGGCGCGGCATGAGCGCCGCCTCCCTCACCTCCCCACGCACGGTCGCCTATCTCGACCACAACGCGACCTCCCCCCTGCGTCCCGCCGCCCGAGCGGCCTTTCTTGAGGCGCTGGAGGCGGGCGGCAATGCCTCGTCCGTGCATGCGGACGGGCGCGCCGCGCGCGCGCGTCTCGAGCGGGCGCGAGGGCAGGTGGCGGGGCTCCTGGATGTGGATCCGCGCGGCGTGACCTTCACGTCGGGGGCTACCGAGGCGGCTTGCGCCATCCTTCACCCCGATCTGGAGATTGCCGGCCGGCCAGTGACCTGCGATGTGCTCCTCGTCTCCGCCGTGGAGCATCCCTGCGTCCTGTCGGGTCACCGTTTCCCGGTCGACAAGGTCGAGGTGATCCCTGTGGACGAGGCGGGCGTAATCGACCTCAAAGTCCTCGAAAACCGGCTCGCCGCCCTTGCCGCCATGGGTCTTCGCCCCTACCTCTCGCTCATGGCCGCCAATAACGAGACGGGTGTCCTCCAGCCGGTGGCGGAGGCGGCAGAGCGGGTGCACGCGGTCGGTGGCGTCGTCCATTGTGATGCGGTCCAGGCCGCCGGGCGGGTGGAGACCACTTGCGCCGCCTTGCAGGCGGATTTCGTCACGCTGTCCGCCCACAAACTGGGCGGGCCGCAGGGGGCGGGTGCCCTGGTGGCCGCCCATCCCGACAGCCGAGCCCGCGTGCCCTTGATGGCGGGCGGGGGCCAGGAGCGGGGCCGACGGGGCGGCACGCAGAATGTGCCGTCCATGGTCGGCTTCGGCGCTGCTGCCGCCGACGCGGCGGCCCATCTGAGCGCAGAGGCCATGCGCCTGACGGGCTTGCGCCGCCGCCTCGAAACGGGGATTGTGGAACGGCTCCAGGACGCGTGGATCGCGGGGGCGGGTGCGGCGCGCCTGCCCAATACGGTCTGTGCGGTGTTTCCGGGCCTCAAGGCCGAAACCCTGGTGATCGCGCTCGATCTCGCCCATGTCCGCGTGAGCGCCGGGTCTGCCTGCTCCTCGGGCAAGGTCGGTCCCTCGCATGTGCTCGCGGCCATGGGGGCGGCCTCCGGCCTCGGGCCGGAGGCGACGGCGGGCGCCATACGGTTTTCGCTCGGCTGGTCGAGCGGGGAAGAGGATGTGGATCTGGCGCTGGCGGCTCTTGGCCGCGCGGTGCCGCGTTTGAGCAGTCGCCCGGCACGGGTGGCATGAGGACTTGACCCGCGGGCCTTGAACCCGCGCGGGAGAGGAGACAGGAAGATGCCTGCGGTCCAGGAGACGATCGACCTCGCAAAGTCGATCGACGTCGATCAGTACAAGTATGGGTTCGTCACCGATATCGAGAGCGAGAAGGCCCCCAAGGGCCTGTCGGAGGACACCGTCCGCTACATCTCGGCCAAGAAGAACGAGCCGGAATGGATGCTGGAATGGCGCCTCGACGCCTTCCGCCGGTGGCTGACCATGGAGGAACCCACCTGGGCCCGGGTCAGCTATCCCAAGATCGATTTCCAGGACTATTACTATTATTCCGCCCCCAAGGCGAAGCCCAAGTCCCTGGACGAGATCGATCCCGAGATCCTTGCCACCTATGACAAGCTGGGCATCCCGCTGCGCGAGCGCGAGGCGCTGCTGGGCATCGAGAGCGGCGCGCCCAAGGTGGCGGTGGACGCGGTATTCGACAGCGTGTCGGTGGCCACCACCTTCAAGGCGGAGCTGGCCAAGGCCGGCGTCATCTTCTGCTCCATCTCGGAAGCCATCCGCGAGCATCCCGACCTGGTGAAGCAGTATCTGGGTTCGGTGGTGCCTGTCTCGGACAATTTCTACGCCACGCTCAACACGGCGGTCTTCTCGGACGGCTCCTTCGTCTACATCCCCAAGGGCGTGCGCTGCCCCATGGAGTTGTCGACCTATTTCCGCATCAATGAGCGCAATACGGGCCAGTTCGAGCGCACCCTCATCATTGCCGACGAGGGCGCCTATGTTAGCTATCTGGAAGGCTGCACCGCGCCCCAGCGCGACGAGAACCAGCTCCACGCCGCCGTGGTGGAACTGGTGGCGCTCAAGGATGCGGAGATCAAATATTCCACCGTCCAGAACTGGTATCCCGGCGACAAGGACGGCAAGGGCGGCATCTACAATTTCGTCACCAAGCGGGGCGATTGCCGCGGCGCCAATTCCAAGATCTCCTGGACGCAGGTGGAAACCGGCTCGTCCATCACCTGGAAGTACCCGAGCTGCATCCTGCGCGGCGACGGCAGCCAGGGCGAGTTCTATTCCATCGCCATTTCCAATGGCTACCAGCAGGTGGATTCCGGCACCAAGATGATCCACCTCGGCAAGAACACGTCGAGCCGCATCATCTCCAAGGGCATCGCCGCCGGCCATTCGGACAACACCTATCGCGGCCAGGTGACCGCCCACCGCAAGGCCACCAATGCGCGCAACTTCACCAATTGCGATTCGCTGCTGATCGGCGACCGCTGCGGCGCGCACACGGTGCCCTATATCGAGGCGAAGAATTCCAGCGCCGTCTTCGAGCACGAGGCGACGACCTCGAAAATCTCCGAGGACCAGATGTTCTATTGCCTCCAGCGCGGCCTCTCCGAGGAGGAGGCGGTGGCGCTGATCGTCAACGGCTTCGTCAAGGACGTGCTCCAGCAATTGCCCATGGAGTTCGCCGTGGAGGCCCAGAAGCTCATCGCGGTGAGCCTGGAAGGCTCGGTGGGCTGAGGCCCGATGCTCTTCGCGGCCGGGGTGTCCGGCCGCATCCCTTGTGATCGCGCGCCCCGCGCGGCCCCATGTCAGGGCGCCGCGGCCGGCGGCAGCGCCAACGAAACGGACACGACCATGGCTCTGCTCGAAATCAAGAACCTGCACGCCCGCATCGAGGACAACGACATCCTGCGCGGCCTCGACCTCACCGTGAACCCAGGTGAGGTGCACGCGATCATGGGGCCGAACGGCTCTGGCAAGTCGACCCTGTCCTATGTGCTCGCCGGCAAGGAAGACTATGAGGTCACCGACGGCGAGGCGCTGCTCGACGGGCAGAACCTGCTGGAGATGGAGCCGGACGCCCGCGCCGCCGCCGGCCTGTTCCTGGCCTTTCAGTATCCCATCGAGATCCCCGGCGTCGCCAACATGACCTTCCTGCGCACGGCGCTGAACGCCCAGCGCAAGGCGCGCGGCGAGGAGGAAATCTCCACGCCCGACTTCCTGCGCTTGGTCAAGCAGAAGGCGGCGCCGCTTGGCATCTCCCAGGAGATGCTGCGGCGCGGCGTCAATGTAGGCTTTTCGGGCGGCGAGAAGAAGCGCAACGAAATCCTCCAGATGACGCTGCTGGAGCCCAAGCTCTGCATCCTCGACGAGACCGATTCCGGCCTCGACATCGACGCGCTGAAAGTGGTGGCCGAGGGCGTGAACGCTCTGCGCGGCCGCGACCGGGGCATGGTGGTCATCACCCACTATCAGCGCCTGCTGAACCACATCGTGCCCGACGTGGTGCATGTGATGCACAAGGGCCGCATCGTGCGCTCCGGTGGCAAGGAGCTGGCGCTGGAGCTGGAAGCCTCCGGCTATGCGGCCTATGGCCAGGACGCGGCGTGAGGATCGGTCGATGAACATCCAGAACCAGCCGCCGCGCACCGCGGCCGAGGAGGCCCTGAAGGGCTTTCTCGATGCCCGCCTCGTCTCCGATCCGGTGGAAGGTCCGCTCGGCGCCCGCATCAGCGAGCTGCGCCGATCCGGCGCCGACGCTTTTGCCCGCTTCGGCCTGCCCCACCGCCGGGTGGAGGAGTGGAAATACACGGATCTGCGCGCCCTGCTGCGCACCGCGCCAACCCCCGCCGGGGCGCTGTCCGATGCCGATGCGGCCGAAGGCTCGTTCCGGGCGCTGTCCATCCCCGGCGCCCGCCGCATCCTGTTCGTGAACGGTGTGCTCTCTCGCGCCCATTCGGACCTGCACGGCCTGGAGGCCGGCCTCTCGGTGCTGCCGCTCGCCAGCGCGCTGGCCGGTGGCCGGGGCGCTGTTGAAAGGCTCGGCATGCTCGCGCCCGAGCGCTATGACGGTCCCTATGCCCTCAACACCGCCTATCTGGGCGAGGGGCTGGTGATCCATGTGGCCGAGGGCGCGAAGATCGAGCGTCCCCTTCACGTCGCTCACATCTTCACCGGCGACGAGCCGGCCACCCTGTTCTCCCGCCGCCTGGTGGATGTGGCTGACGGCGCAAAGCTGACGCTGGTGGAGAGCTTCCAGGGCCTCGATGGCCGGGCCTATGTGACCAATGACGCCATCGAGCTGTTCGTGGGCGATCACACCCACGTCGACTATGTGCGGGTGCAGGAGGAGGGCGATGCCGCCCTGCATCTGGGCACCTTCCTGACCCATCTGGGCAAGGACGCGAAGTTCCATTCCTTCGCGCTCACCTCGGGCGCGGCGGCCTCTCGCCTGTCCGTCTATGGCCGCTTCGCCGGCGCCCATACGGAGGGCGCGCTGCGCGGGGCCACCCTGGCGCGCGGCCGGCAGCATGCGGACATTACCCTGCTGCTCGACCATGTGGTGCCCCATTGCGAGAGCCGGGAATTGTTCAAGACCGTGCTCGCGGACGAGGCCAAGGGCGTGTTCCAGGGCAAGATCATCGTCCATCGCGAGGCGCAGAAGACCGACGGGCGCATGATGAGCCAGTCGCTGCTGCTGGGCGAGGCGGCGGAGATGGACAACAAGCCGGAGCTGGAAATCTTCGCCGACGACGTCCAGTGCGGCCACGGCGCCACCGCCGGCGCCATCAACGAGGACCTGCTCTTCTATCTCATGGCGCGCGGCATCCCCGCCAAGGAAGCGGAGGCGCTGCTGATCCAGGCCTTCGTGGGCGAGGCCATCGAGTTCGTGGAGCATGACGAATTGCGCGAGGCCCTCATGACCCGCGCCGTCACCTGGTTGAAGAAGCGCGCCGGCTGAAGACGCGGGCGCGTCATGGCCGGGCTTGGCCCGGCCATCCATGAGGCGCCGCCGGGGACGGAGTCCAGCCTGTTGGGGCGCATGGCGGTCCAACACGAGCGGGGGATCCGTCTCTCACCGCAATCGAGGGTGGGCGGAGCGCTCGCTTGATGACCGCCCTCTAAGGGACAGCCGTGGATGCCCGGGACAAGCCCGGGCATGACGGTCACTCAGATGGTTGGATGATCAATCCATGACCCACGCCTCTTTGTCCGCCGCCCCGCCCGCCACCCGTCCCTTCGACGTGGAGGCGGTGCGTGCCGATTTTCCCGCCCTCTCCCTCGTGGTGAACGGCCATCCGCTCACCTATCTGGACAATGCCGCCTCGGCCCAGAAGCCCCGCCAGGTGCTGGACCGCATGCGGCAGGCCTATGAGAGCGAATATTCCAACGTTCATCGCGGCCTGCACTATCTCGCCAATGCCGCCACCGAGGCCTTCGAGGCGGCGCGCGAGAGCGTGCGGGTGTTCCTGAACGCGGCCTCCCCCGACGAGATCATCTTCACCCGCTCGGGCACCGGCGCCATCAATCTCGTCGCCTCCAGCCTGGGGCAGGAGATCGGGCCGGGAGACGAGATCATCCTGTCCATCATGGAGCACCATTCCAATATCGTGCCCTGGCACTTCCTGCGGGAGCGCAAGGGTGCGGTGATCCGCTGGGCGCCGGTGCAGGAGGATGGCAGCTTCGACCTCGAGGCCTTCAAGGCGCTGCTCTCCCCGCGCACCCGCATCGTCGCCATCACCCAGATGTCCAACGTGCTGGGCACGGTGACCCCGGTGAAGGAGATCGTGCGCGCCGCCCATGCGGTGGGCGCCAAGGTGCTGGTGGATGGCTGCCAGGGCGCGGTCCACATGCCGGTGGACGTGCGGGACCTGGACGTGGATTTCTACGTGGTCACCGGCCACAAGCTCTATGGGCCCACCGGCATCGGCGCGCTCTATGGCAAGCGGGAGCTGCTGGCCGAAATGGCGCCCTATGAGGGTGGCGGCGAGATGATCCGCGAGGTGAGCGAGGACCGCGTCACCTATGCCGCCCCGCCCCACCGCTTCGAGGCCGGCACCCCGCCCATCGTGCAGGCCATCGGCCTCGGCGCGGCGCTGGACTATATGGAAGTGGTCGGCCGCCCGGCCATCGCCGCCTATGAGGCGGAACTGTCCGATTATGCCCACCAAAAGCTGGGCGCGCTCAATTCCGTGCGCATCTTCGGTACGGCGGCGGGGAAGGGGGCCATCCTCTCCTTCGAGCTGAAGGGCGCCCATCCCCATGATGTCGCCACCGTGCTGGACCGCTATGGGGTGGCGGTGCGCGCCGGCACCCATTGCGCCCAGCCCTTGCTCGCCCGATATGGGGTGACAGCCACCTGTCGCGCATCATTATCATTCTATAATACGCGTGCCGACGTGGATCGCCTTGCCGAGGCGCTCGTGAAGGCGCAGGATTTGTTCGCATGACCGATACGCTGACCAACGAAACGCCCCACGTCCCGCAGTTCCAGTCCGGCATCCCGGAAGAGGAATTGACGCGCCTGACCGATGACATCGTCGGCGCGCTCAAGACCGTCTACGATCCCGAGATCCCGGTGGACATCTACGAGCTGGGCCTCATCTACAAGGTGGACATCGCCGACGACCGCACCGTGGCCGTGGAGATGACCCTGACCACCCCCAATTGCCCCTCTGCGGCGGAACTGCCCGGCATGGTGGAAGGGGCGGTGAACACCGTGCCCGGCGTCGCCGGCGTCACCGTGGACATCACCTTCGACCCGCCGTGGGACCAGGGCCGCATGTCGGAAGAGGCCCGCGCCACGCTCAATCTGTGGTGACCCGCGCCGGCTGAGCCGGGGGCTGACCTGACGTTTTCGACGCCCGCCCTGCAGCCGCAGCGGCGGGCGTCGTGCGTTCTGAGGTGGCTCATGTCTTGAGTGGAGCGTAGCCCGCGCAAGCGGTGTCGTTGGAGCATTCGGCGGGCCGCACCCGATCCGACCGGATGGAACCGCTTCCCGTTCCATCCGGTCAGTGAATCGCCCTCTCGCCTATTGGATAGGAAAGGATCCACCCCTCACATTGAACCTCCGATGCGTTTCAACGTGATGGGACCCGGCTCTAGCCGCGCGAGGTGTGGACGTTGAACTCGTCCTGCAGGTGCGCTGCGGCCTCGATTTCCCCGAGAACGCGGTTCGCCGTATGCCCGGCGGGCAGAAGGCTGCGGATGGCGCGCCGAACGCCGGAAAACCCGCCGGGTGCCTCCCGCACCAGGGTCGCCACCACTTGCTGCTCCTCCTCCATGCGGCCGAGCGTGCGCAGGGCCAGCGCGAGGGCGATGCGGCTGACGAGGCCGGGCTTGCCGCTGAGCTGGGGTAGCACCGCTCCTGCCATCCGCGTGTCGGATGTCAGGAAGGCGGCAATGGCCAGATAGGCGTCCTGCGTGGTGCTGCGCGGTGCCCCGTGTTCGCGGGCAGCCAGGATGAGGGCCTCCCCCCGCTCTGGCTGGCCGAGGCCAATGAGAATGGCCCCCATGGAGGCCATCGTGTCGTAGTCGAGCGGATTGAGGGTGAGCGCCTTGTCCGCCGCAACGAGTGCGGTTTCTGTATCGCCCTCCAGATAGGCGGACTGGGCGAGTATGCGAGCCGCAAAGGCGCTGGTGGGGGCGAGGTCCGCCCCCATATCCGCTTCCTGGGAGATGGCTGCGAGCACAGCAGGATCGGGTTCGCGCTCCGGTTCGGCGCGCGCCTCGCTCAGCAGCAGCAGGGCCTTGAGGGAATGCACCACCCCATAGCCATTGTCATGGGCAACGAGGCGATCGATGCAGGCATGGGCTGCGGAGCGCTGGGCTCCGTCTTCGCCCTTCAGCACGCCAAAGGTCTGCGCGATGCAGGCAAAGCCGGACCCCGGCGCATCCAGCCTCGCCTGCGCGCGGGCCCGGGTGGGGAGGACGCCATGGAATTGCATCAAGGCGGTCGCCACGTCGCGCACCACCTTCTGCTCCAGATCCGCGCTTCGCTTGAGCCCGTCCATCTCGGTGGACCAGACGATGACGCCGCTGCACCGGTCCGTGAGGCGCAGCAAGAGGGACTGCGTGCCGTCGTCATGGCCTTCGGCAAGGCCACCCAGTGAAAAGACGGGGCGCGAGGGAGCGCCGCGGCATTCGCCGGCGGAGGCCTCGCCCCCGGGCGCGACCACGTCGACGAAGTCGAAGCGGGCAAAGGCATCGCGCATGCGCGCTTCCAGCGCATGGATGTCGTCGGGCGGCGGGGCGGGGTTGCCCGCCAGTTCGAAGGGCCGAACCTCTAGGATGGGCATGCCCATGCGGTCCGCGAGATCGGCGGCGCTGAGGGTGCGGTTGCCGAAGGCGATGGTAAAAGAGGAAGGCCCGCTCTCAAGGGTGGGGGAGAGAAGAGCGACCGCCGCCGCGGCGAGCGCGGCACCCGCGCCGATCAGGATCGGCCAAAGGCGGCGGCGCCGCGGCAAAAGGGGTGCCGGCGTCTCCGCAAGGGCCGGCGGGGGCGCGGCTTCCTCCGATTGGTCGGGCCTTTGCCCACGATTGCGGAAAAGGGGGACATAGGCCCCCTTGGGAATGACGATCTCGATGCCATCTCCGGCACCGGCGCCGGAATAATAGCGCTCCAGCGATCGGCGCAGGCGGGTGGCCTCTACCCTGACAATGGGATCGGACTGCGGATCGAAGGAGGTCGGGCGCCCCAGGGCTTCAACGGCAATGGTGTAGCCCTTGATCTCGTCCGCCCGGCCCGCCAACGTGGTCTCAACCACATAGCGCAGGAAATCCGCCAGACGGGGGGAGGAGACGAATTCTTCCGAGCCGAGCACCCGCGCCAATGCCGCGCGCGCCTCGTCAGGCGGGGTGCTCTGGTCCTCGGGCAGATCTGGACTCAGGGACGCATTCGTCACGTTGTTCTTCACACATTGTCTGAGCGGGCCACCACGATCGGGGGCCCCGATGCGGCACTTGACCTTAAGTCAATTCGCGGCGTTTTTCGAGCCTGTCCGTCGGGCCGGCCCCGGCGGCTGTGCGTGACGTGTTTCCTCCCGTCCCGCGCCCTGATAGCCTTCCACCACCGCGGCGATTGTGAGGCCGGTGGAATCCGCCCTGAGGGCGGCAAGGAGATAATCATGGCTTTGGATGACGTGACGGACCGGGTGGTGACGGGTGTCGTGCCGAACGATCTGGAAGCCTTCTGGATGCCGTTCACTGCAAACCGGGCTTTCAAGAAGCGTCCGCGACTGATCGCCCGCGCCAAGGATATGCACTATTACACGCCGGAGGGGAAACCCATTCTGGACGGCGTCGCCGGCCTTTGGTGCACCAATCCCGGCCACAACCGCACCGAGATCGTCGAGGCCATCCGCGCCTCCGCCTCGGAGTTGGACTTCGCGCCCACCTTCCAGTTCGGCCACCCCGCCGCCTTCACGGTGGCGAGCCGCATCGCAGCCCTGGCGCCGGCGGACCTTGACCACGTCTTCTTCTGCAATTCCGGCTCGGAGGCGGTGGATACCGCGCTGAAGATCGCGCTCGCTTA
The DNA here is from genome assembly GCF_028863665.1 of Aquabacter sediminis. Classification (GTDB taxonomy): domain Bacteria; phylum Pseudomonadota; class Alphaproteobacteria; order Rhizobiales; family Xanthobacteraceae; genus L1I39. The sequence goes on along the minus strand of NZ_JARBFX010000006.1, from coordinate 338,092 downwards.
CCAGAATGTGATCGGTCAGGGCTCGCGCACCCGCCTGATCGGCCGTGAGCGCGGCTATCACGGCGTGGGCTTCGGCGGGATCTCAGTGGGCGGCATCGTGCCCAACCGCAAGGCGTTCGGCACCTTGCTCACGGGCGTCGACCACCTGCCCACCACCTATGACCGCGCCCACCAGGCCTTCACCAAGGGCGAGCCGGACTATGGCGCGCACTTTGCCGACGAATTGGAGCGCATCGTCGCCCTGCACGACGCCTCCACCATCGCGGCGGTGATTGTGGAGCCCATGGCCGGCTCCACGGGCGTCATTCCCGCGCCCAAGGGCTATTTGAAGCGCCTGCGCGAGATCTGCGACAAGCACGGCATCCTGCTGATCTTCGACGAGGTCATCACCGGCTTCGGGCGCCTCGGCCATGCCTTCGCCGCCGAGCGCTATGGGGTGGTGCCGGATATCATCACCTTCGCCAAGGGGGTGACCGCCGGCGCTGTGCCAATGGGAGGCGCCATCGTGCGCGGCAAGATCCACGACGCCTTCATGAAGGGCCCGGAACACGTCATCGAGATGTTCCACGGCTACACTTATTCTGCCCATCCGCTCGCCTGCGCCGCCTCTCTGGCGACGTTGGACCTTTATGCCCGCGAGGATTTGTTCGCCCGCGCCAAGCGCCTGGAGCCCTTGTGGGCAGATGCGGTCATGAGCCTGCGCGAGAAGCCGGGCGTGGTGGACATCCGTACCGTGGGCATCACCGCCGGCATCGATCTCGCCCCCAAGGCGGGCACGCCCGGGCTGCGCGGTTATGCAACGCTGGAGACCGCCTTCCACGACCAGGGCATCATGGTGCGCTCCACCGGCGACACCATCGCGCTCACCCCGCCCCTCATCATTTCCGAGGCGCAAGTGGGCGAGCTGATCGAGAAGGTGGGCGCCGCCATCACCGCTACGGCCTGAGGCCGGCGCGTCAGGCAAAGGGGCCGGCGTGGATCCCACGCCGGCCTCTGGTTTTCAAGCGGTCCGAGGTGGCGTCAGCGCAGGCGTTCCAGCAGGGCCAGAAACAGGGCCTGTTCTTCGGGCGTCAGGGGCGACAGCGTTTCCTGGGTGATGGCCAGGGCGTTCGGGGTCGCCCGCGCCACGGTCTGCTCGCCCGCCAAGGTCAAGACGGCCACGAGCCGCCGGCCGTCCTCGGGATCGGGACGCGTCTCCACCAGTCCCCGCTTCACCAGACGATCCACCACGCCCTTGATGGTGGCGGCGTCCATGGCGGTCAGGCGGCCCAGGAGATTTTGGGAGCTTGGGCCCTTTTCCTGGAGCTTCGCCAGCGCCGCCCATTGGGTGGGGGTCAAGTCCTCGCCGATCAGGCTGCCGAAAATGGTGGTGTGCCGCTGGGAGACCTGGCGGAGAAGAAAACCCACCTGGGCGTCGAGTTGGTAGGGCGGAGCCCCGCGTGCCCTTTGACGCGCGCCCGCCTTTGTCTTCGTGCTCACTCCCCGGCCTCTTTCTCGGGCCGCCGGGTCCGAGCCCCGAGATCCCGGGATCTCAGTGCTCCGGCCGCCAGGCGTCCGTGTCATGGTGAGGGCCTCCCTCACACTGCAAGATAGGCGTCGCGAATTTCCGGATTGGCCTCCAGCTCCGCCATGGTCCCGGAAAAGCGCATCCGCCCCTTCTCGATGATGTAGGCGCGATCCGAGATCAGCTTGGCAAAATGAAGGTTCTGCTCGGAAATCACAACGCTGATGCCGTCGCGCTTCATGGTCAGGATGGCATCCGCCATCTGCTCCACGATCTTGGGGGCGAGGCCCTCCGACGGCTCGTCCAGAAGCACGAGGGACGGATTGCCCATGAGGGTGCGCCCGATGGTGAGCATCTGCTGCTCGCCCCCGCTCATATGGCCGCCCGGCCGGCGGCGCATCTCGCCGAGGTTCGGGAACAGCTTGTAGATGCGCTCGGGCGTCCAGGCGGCAACCCCTGAGCGGGGTGGCTGACGGCCCACTTCAAAATTCTCCTCCACCGTCAGCTCGGTGAAGATGCGGCGGTCCTCGGGCACATAGCCCAGTCCCCGGCGGGCGATCTCATAGGTGGGCAAGCGGGAGATGTCGGCGCCGTCGAAGCGGATCTGGCCCGAGCGGTCGGCGACCAGCCCCACCACCGAGCGGAACGTGGTGCTCTTTCCTGCGCCGTTGCGGCCCAGCAGCGCCACCACTTCGCCCGCGCCCACCTCGAAAGTCACGTCGAACAGGATATGGGCCGGGCCGTAATGGCTGTTAAGGCTGGAGACTTCGAGCTTCATGCGGCGCTCCCCTCGCGGTGGCGGGCGTCATAGAGCAGGCCCTCGCCCAGATAGATGGCACGCACCTGGGGGTCCTGGCGCACCTCGGCAGGCGTGCCGGCAGCAATCAGTTCACCCCGGTTCAGCACCATCACCCGGTCCGCATGCTCGAACACCACGTCCATGTCGTGTTCGGTGAAGAGCACGCCGATGGATTTTTCCCGCGCGATGGCGGCGGTGAGGCGCATGAGGTCCACGCGCTCCTTGGGCGCCATGCCAGCGGTGGGTTCGTCCATGAGCAGGAGGCCGGGATCGTTGGAGAGAGCCACCGCCAGTTCCAGGCGCTTCAGGTCGCCATAGGCCAGTTCCCCGCACGGCCGGTCCGCCTGGGCCTCCATGCCCACCATGGCGAGCAAGCGGTCGGCCTCGGTCCGATGGGCCGCGCCCGCATAGCCGAGCGGCGACCAGGCCCGCTTATGGAAGGACAGAAGCGCCACCTGCACGTTCTCCCGCACCGTCATGGAGGGGAAGGTGGCGGTGATCTGGAAGGTGCGGCCGACGCCCCGCCGCCACACGGCTCGCGGCGGCAGGCCGACAATGTTCTCGCCCTTGAGCCGGATGGCGCCACCATTGGGGCGGATCTGGCCGTTGAGCATGTTGAAGCAGGTGCTCTTGCCGGCGCCGTTGGGGCCGATGAGGGCGAGGATCTCGCCCGCCTCAAGCCCGAACGAGACGCCGCGCACCGCATGCACGCCGCCATAGGACTTGGCGAGCTTTTCCACTTCCAACAGACGGGTCATCGGGCCGCCTCCGCCTTTTGGGCGCCAAGGGGCGCAGTCTGCGGACCAGTTCCGTCCGGTGCCTTCGGTCGGCGGCGATGGCGCAGGTCTTCGAGGAAGCCCACGATCCCCTTCGGGAAGGCCACCACCAGCAGAACGATCACCCCGCCCAGCACCAGCTTGGACAATTCGGTCTTGCTGATGAGCCAGATGGAGAGCGCCTTGTAGACGAGCGCCCCCACCACGCCCCCCGACACCGTCTCAATGCCGCCGAGCAGCACCATGACCAGGCCATCCACCGAGATGGGAATGGCCAAATTGTCCGGGAAGACGGAGCCCTTGAGGAAGGCGAACAGGGCACCGGCAATGCCCGCGAAGGTGCCGGCCACGATGAAGGCCACCCATTGCGTGCCGTTGCGGTCGAGCCCCACCGCCTCGCTGCGCAGGGCATTGTCGCGGGCCGCGCGCAGCGAGAAGCCGAAGGGGGAGAAGACCAGGAGGCGCAGCACGCCGACGCCCAATGTCACCACCGCCAGCACCATCCAGAAGAAAGGTGCGGGGCGGGACGCCCAGCCGGCGGGCCAGATCCCGAGCATGCCATTATCGCCGCCGGTGACTTCCACCCACTGGAACGCCACGGACCAGGTGATCTGGGCGAAGGCCAGCGTCAGCATGGCGAAATAGACGCCCGACAGGCGCACACAGAACCAGCCGAACAGCACCGCCCCGACGAGGCCGAGAAACGGGCCGACCAGGAGGGCCACTTCCATGGGGGCGCCGATGAGCTTGACCATGAAAGCGGCGCCATAGGCGCCGAGGCCGAAATAGGCCGCATGGCCGAAGGAAGCGAGACCGCCCACCGTCATCAGGAAGTGCAGGCTGGCGGCGAAGAGCACGAAGATGAGGATCTCCGAGCCCACGGTCAGTGCGTAATTGCCGAGGAAGAAGGGCATGCTCGCGGCCACCAGCACCGCCGCGCCCACCGCCAGGCGCTCCGCCTGGGAGAAGGGGCGCCAGGGGCGCACGGACAGGCCGATGGCCGAGCGCTGCGGGCCTTCCGGCTTGCCGAAAAGGCCGTAGGGCCGGATCACCAGCACCACCGCCATCACCAGGAACACCAGCACCAGTGAGATCTTGGGGAAGATGAGAATGCCGAAGGCGTTCAGCTCGGACACCAGAACCGCTGCGATGAAGGCGCCGGTGACCGAGCCAAGGCCGCCGATCACCACCACCACGAACACGTCGACAATGATCCGCAAGTCCATGGAATGGTTGACCGCATCGCGCGGGATCTGGAGGGCGCCACCCAGCGCCGCCAGGAATACGCCGAGGGCGAACACGCTGGTGAACAGCCATTTCTGGTTGACGCCCAGCGCCGCCACCATGTCGCGGTCCTGGGTCGCCGCGCGCACCAGCACGCCCCAGCGGGTGCGGTGGAAGACGATCCACAGGAGGCCCAGCACGGCCGGGCCAAGCCCGATGAGCAGGAGGTCATAGGCCGGCACCATCTGGCCCATGATGTCCACCGCGCCCCGGAAGCCGGGGGCGCGGCGTCCCATGAGGTCCTCGGGGCCCCAGATCAGGATCACGATGTCCTGCACCATCAGCGTCACGCCGAAGGTGGCGAGCAATTGGAAGAGTTCCGGCGCCCGGTAGATGCGGCGCAAGAGCACGATTTCCAGGAGGGCACCCAGGACCGCAATCACGAAGGCGGCAATCACGATGCCGCCCCAGAAGCCCCAGGTTCCGGCCAGTTGCTCGGTGAGCGTATAGGCGAGATACGCCCCCAGCATGTAGAAGGCGCCGTGGGCGAAGTTCACGATCCGCGTCACGCCGAAGATGATCGACAGGCCGGAGGCGACCAGGAACAGCGAAGCTGCGCTGGCAAGACCTGTCAGGGCCTGGACGACGATGAAATCCACGGCATGGCCTTTCGTTGAGACGTCAGGTTCAGTGGGGCAAAGCGCGCCCTCGATGGACCGGGCCCATTTTCAACAGAGCCGGCCGGCGATCAGACAAAGGCCAGGGACCGGCACCCCTTTAACGTCATGCCCGGGCTTGTCCCGCGCATCGACGCTTCTCCCTGATGCCCGCACCTAGCGGAACCCCGTGGATGACCGGGACAAGCCCGGCCATGACGTGGCCATGCCCATGCGTGAGCAGAGGAGGAGTGCCGACCCGGAGGCAAGCCGGGCCGGGCGGTGCCGTCGTTTGACCTGCTTCGTCCGGTCAGTTCTGCGGACGCAGCTTCTTCACTTCCTCGTCGGAGGGCAGGTAGGCGGCGCCGTCGCGATAGACGGAATTCACCATCACGCCCTTGCCGTCCTTCACCGCCGTCTTGCCCACGAAGGCACCCAGCGTCGACTGATGGTCGATGCCACGGAAGAGGATGGGGCCGAACGGGGTGTCCAGCGACAGGCCCTCGGCGGCGGCGATCATCTTGTCGGTGTCGGTCGAGCCGGCCTTGGTGATGATGGCGGCGGCCGCCTTCATGGTCAGGTAGCCGACGATGGAGCCGAGCCGGGGATAGTCGTTGAACTTGGCCTGATAGGCCTTCAGGAAGGCGTCATGGGCCGGGGTCTTCAGGTCGTACCAGGGATAGCCGGTGACGATCCAGCCTTCGGGAGTCTCCTCCTTCAGCGGGTCGAGATATTCCGGCTCGCCGGTGAGCAGGCTCACCACCGTGCGGTCCTTGAACAGGCCGCGCGTATTGCCCTCGCGCACCAGCTTCACGAGGTCGGGGCCGAAGGTGACGTTGAAGATGGCATCGGGCTTGGCCGCAGCCACCGCCTGCACCACGGCGCCGGCGTCGATCTTGCCCTGCGGGGGCCACTGCTCGCTCACCCACTCAATGTCGGGGCGCTTGGCGGACAGGAGCTGCTTGAACACCGCCACGGCCGACTGGCCGTATTCGTAATTGGGCGCGATGGTGGCCCAGCGCTTGGCAGGGAGCTTGGCGGCCTCCTCGGCCAGCATGGCGGCCTGCATGTAGTTGGAGGGCCGCAGGCGGAAGGTGTATTTGTTGCCCTTCGCCCAGGTCATGGCATCGGTGAGCGGCTCGGCCGCCAGGAACAGGATCTTCTTCTGCGCAGCATAGTCGGCCACGGCCAGGCCGATATGGGAGAAGAAGGTCCCGGTCAGCATCACCACATTGTCGCTGGAGACCAGCTCGTTCGCCGCGGTGACGGCGTCCGCCGGCTTGCCGCCGTCATCCTTGGAGATGACCGTGAACTTCTTGCCCAGCACGCCGCCGGCCGCGTTGATCTCGTCCACCGCGAGCTGCCAGCCCTTGCGATAGGGCTCGGTGAAGGCGGGAAGGCCGGAATAGGAGTTGATCTCCCCGACCTTGATCTCCTGCGCCGTCGCCCGGCCGAGGCCGGCCGCAAGCGCAAGGGCCGCCAGTGCTACTGAAATCGACTTCTTCATGCGATCGTCCCCTCTGGTTATTCGACGTACCGCCGCTACCTTGGCGCCGAACCCGGCGCCACTCTAACGCAACCCGTCCTCTCCTTTGATGTCTTCCGCCTTCAATCCCCCGATCCGGGGGAGGGGGCGGCCGGACGTGGTCACGGCGACGGCCACCACGATCTCGTTGGCACGCGGCGCATCGGGCACGCTCACCTGCATGCCGTCGAAATGACTGCGCACATAAGCCGCATCCTTGTGGCCGAGCGGAATGTCCAGCTCGGCACCAAGCCCGCCCCGGCGCTTGGAGGAGGGGATCAGCGCCGCGCCCTTGCCCAGCACCTGGCGCACGGGCGTGCCCATCTTGGGATGGAGGAGGGCGGCGGCGTGCTCCAATTCGCCATTCTCGCCCACCAAGGCCGCCTTGCCGTAGGACTGGGCGTCGGGGCCGGCGATGCCGAGGGCGGCGACCGCCTTTTCGGCCAGCAGCCCGCCCAGTTCCTCGCCCATGGCGATGAGGGGGGAGAGGTCCTCCTCATAGCGGCCGGCAAAGGGGTTCTCGATCACGGCCACCGCCGCCGCGCGCTTGGCGGGCTGGGGTACGGGGCGACCCATCTCGGTGAGGGTTTCTTCCACCACCACCAGGATCTTGCGGATCTTCGCGCTCATCGCAGGCCGTCCTCTCCCTTGATCTTGTCGGCGGCCAGGCCCCCGACGCGGGCGTGAACCCGCGCGCCGCAGGTCATCACCAGGACGAGCACGATCTCGTCGGCCTTGGGGCCATCCGGCACACCCACTTCCATGGCGTCGAAATGGCTGCGCACATAGGAGGCGTTCACATGGGTCACGGGCACGTCGAGCCGGGTGCCGGGACCGCCCACTTTCTTGGTGGAGGGCACGATGGCCTTGGCATCGCCCAGGATCTCGCGCATGGCATAGCCGCCGGGCACGTGCCACAGCGCGCCATGCTCCAATTCGCCGGCGGCGCCGATGATGGCGCCCTTGCCATAGCCGTCCACCGCCGCCTTGTCGCCGCCCAGGGCCTTCAGGAGGTCGCCGGCCATGGCGATGCCCAGCGGAGTGAGGTCATCCATGAAGCCGGCAATGTCTTCCACATAGCGGCCGGCAAAGGGATTCTCGATCACGGTGAGGATGGCGCCGCGCTTGCGCGGCACGGCGGCCACTGGCCCGCCTTCGTGCAGGGTCTCTTCCAGGATGAGCAGGCGCTTGCGGATCTTCACGTCAGGCATGGGACGGCCCTTGTTGTTGGCGGTGCGCGAGGGAATGGCCGGCCAGGGCCGGAAGAGGGGCGTTCAAATTCAGCTCAGGGTCGGTGCCGGCGCTCTCCCCCTGGAGGTGGAGCGCGGCGGCCTGGATGAGGCCCTGGCGGACGAGGTCCTGCGCGCGAGCAAGGCCCGCCTCCAGCGCGCGGGCGCGCTCGTCAGAGGAAAGCTCAGGCACCGCGCGCGTGACGAGGCGGTCGCCCAGGTCGCTGTCGGGCTGGAGGTGAGACGCGGGCGCCCGCAGGATGCCCGGATGCCCCGGCAGGTCCACCGCATTGGCGATGATGGTGGCCGCCGCATCGGCGCCTGAGGCGGTCGAGGCCAGGATGGTCACCGCATCGGCGATGCCCAGCGAGAAGCTGCGTCCCCGCCAGCCGCTGGTGGCCACGCCGCGCACCGGCTCGGTGGCCTGGAGGAGGGCGGTGCCGACAATGCGCGGCTGGTCCGGCCGGTCCACAAGGCCGACGGTGAAGGTCGCGCCCGCCTCCAGATGGAGGGCGATGTCGCCGCCATTGTTCACATAGGCGCGGGTCAGGCCCGGCCGCACCATGGCGGCCAAGACCTCCTCCGCCACCGCGCCGGCCACTGCCGCCATGGGGGTGATGAAATGCGTGCCGGCGAAGGGCCGCACCGCCTGCCACATGCGCCGGGCCACCGTGCCCTGGAGGGGCGAGGCGTCCGGTTCGGCGGGTGACCGCAGGGCCGGCAGTTCCGCGCACAATGCGTCCAGCAGGCCGGCAAAGCGACGGGCGGCGGCGGCATAGGCCGCCTCCACCACGCCGGCCGGCCCGTCCGCCTCGATCACGAGGTCGATGGGGCCGTCCTGCAGATGCAGGCGCCGCCCATCGGCAAGCCGCGCCACCTGGGGCGCGCGCGATATGGAGGGGAGGGGGCGGGCGAGGGCCATGGTGTCACCCGTGGGAGCGCTTGGCGCCTTCGGGCGCCAGCGGCCAGGGGTTGTCGTGGAGCGGAGCCAGCGGCAGCAGCCCGTCATGGCCGCGCACGCTTTCCACCGGACGCACCTCCGCCATATGGCCGCCGAGGGCCTCATAGTCGGAGAGCTTCAGCGTGAATTCGATGGGCGCCACCAGAGCCGGGGTCGGCACATAGCCGAAGGCGTTCTCAGGAAGGCGGGTCACGTCCACCATGAAGGTGATGCCGCCGCCCGGATAGACATAGACCGGCGCGCCGCCGCTGGTGACATAGGTCAGCGCATCCTTCACCGACTTGGTGAGGCGCACCGGGTTTTCCGTGACACCGGCCCGCAGGGAACCGCCCGCGCCGGCCATGAAGAGCACGGTGGACAGAGCCGGCTCGCAATTTTCCTTCACCCGCTCCGCAGAGGCGGCCAGATCCGGCGGCAGCGGCTTCTCCACCGGCACGAGCGCCTCGTCCAGCTCGAAATAGGCGCTGTGCTCGCCGGTGGTGGAGATGAAGAAGAGGCGCAGGCCCGGCCAGGCCACCTTGGGATCGAACGGGCCGATGATGGCGAGAGGATCGGTGAGATTGGTGCCACCCCAGCCGGTGCCGGGCTCGGCCACCTGGAAATAGCGGCCGGGGGTGGAGCGGCGCCCCTTCATCTTGATGCCGGTGTCGGGAATATCCAGCAGCTTGCCGGCCTGGTGCTCGGACAGGACGCCGGTGATGTGGTCGTCCACCACCACCACCTCGTCCACCTTGCCGAGCCATTGCTTGGCGAACATGCCGATGGTGGCCGAGCCGCAGCCCACCCGCATGCGTTCTTCCACCACACCGTTGACGATGGGCGCCTTGCCAGCCTGGACCACAACGGTGGAGCCGCCATCGATGGCCAGTTCCACCGCCTTGCCATTGCACAGGTCCAGCAAGGCGTCGCAGGTGACACGGCCTTCCTTCTTGCCGCCGCCGGTGAGGTGATGAACGCCGCCGAGCGACAGCATCTGGGAGCCGTATTCGCTGGTGGTCACATGGCCCACCGCCTCGCCCTGGGCGCGCACCGTGGCCTGCTCAGGGCCGAGGTACCGATCGGTGTCGATTTTCACCTTCACGCCGCAATAGCTGAAGATGCCCTCGGTGACGACGGTCACCATGTCCACTCCCTCCACCTGGGAGGAGACGATGAAGGGGGCGGGCTTGTAGTCGGGATAGGTGGTGCCGGCGCCGATGGCGGTGACGAAGGTCTCCGGGCTGGAGAGGATCTTGCCGTCCCAGTCATCGCCCCGGCTGAAGGGCACCACCGTGCCGCCCTGGGCGAGGGTGCGGTCCAGCACCACGTGCGGATCGACGCGCACCAGTTCGCCCGCATGGTTGGCATAGCGATCGCAGGCGCCCGTCATGCCCGGCTTGATGTAGCACATGACCGGGCACGCATCGCAGCGGATCTTGGCGTCCGCCGGGCTTGGTGCAGGGGCAGTGTCGTCGCGCATGGCGGGGCTCCGGGCATGAACTGGCGCAAGCGGGCCTGCGGCTCAGTTCATATGTGTACTAATGAAAATGAACATAGGCCGCAGTGTCAAGCGCAAGGAATGGGCATGCTGCTTTAAAGGGCGGCTGTTATGTGGAATGCGGGCGGAAAGGGTCCGCCCGCACGCAAATCCCGATGCCGTCAGGCCTTCACGAGGAAGGGCACGCGGGTCGCCGGCGGCGTGTTGCGCGAGCGTTCCGTGCGCACGATGCCGTCGATAATGGTCATGCCGATGCCCGGCAGGTCGCCCAGCTGGATGCTCTCCAGGAGGTTGGTGCCGGCCGAATGCTGGGCCGTGTCCATGATGACGAAGTCGGCCGAGCGACCCACCTCAATGATGCCGCAGTCCAGCGCCCGCATGCGCGCGGTGTTGCCGGTGGCCAGGCACAAGGCCTGTTCGGCCGGCAGGTCGCCGAGGGAGGAGAGCAGCGAGACCATGCGCAGGATGCCGAGCGGCTGCACGCCGGAGCCGGCGGGCGCGTCCGTCCCGAGGATCACGCGGTGAAGGTCACCCATCTCCCGCGCGATGCGCAGGGTATAGAGCGCGGCGCGCTCATTGCCGTTGTGCACCAGTTCCAGGCCGCGCTTGCAGCCCTCGCAGATGCAGCGGATCTGCCCGTCGGGCAGCGCGGTGTGGCCGCCATTGATATGGCCGACCACGTCGGTGTCCGCCTCCAGCACCACATCCTTGTCGATGAGGCCGGAGCCGGGAATGGAAGGGCCGCCCGTGTGAATGGTGGACTGGATGCCGTATTTGCGGGCCCATCCCACCATCTTGCGGGCGGTGGGGCCGTCCTTGACGCCGCCGAGGCCCACTTCGCCCAAGAGCTTCACGCCGGCGGCGGCCAGTTCCTTGAAGTCTTCCTCCACCATCTCATGCTCGATGACGGGTGCCCCCGCATGGATCTTCACGCCGCCGGGCCGGAAGGCGGTGAAGGTGCGCTGGGCGGTGATGGCCAGGGCCTTCACCCCGATGACATCGCGGGGGCGGCCGGGATAATGCACCTCGCCCGCTGAGATCATGGTGGTGACGCCGCCATGGAGGAAGCTGTCGATCCAGTTGAGCTGCTGCTGACGGGGCGTCCAGTCGCCGGCCACGGGGTGCACATGGCTGTCGATGAGGCCGGGGGTGACCGCCGCGCCATTGGCATCCACCGTGGTGGTGGCGCCCTCGGTGTCCACGTCCTTCAGGCGCCCGATGGCGGTGATACGGCCATTCTCGGCGACGATGGTGTCCGCATCGAGGATCGGCCTTTCCAGATCACCGGACAGGAGAAGGCCGATATTGCGGATGACGAGCTTGGTGGGGCCGGTGGGACCGCCCGGGGCATCATGGGCCATATTCGGGTTCCTGGAAGGCTTGTTTTATTTGTAAGCATACGAATGTTACGCCCGGTCCCAAGGCTTGGGAAGCAGCCTCGGGAGCGGGCGTGACAAAAATTCAGCGCTCGGCGAAGGCCTTTTCCAGGACGAAGTCGCCGGCTTCCCCGTTGCTGCCTTCCTCGAAGCCGCGCGCCTCCATCATGTGGCGCAGCTGCACCATCATTTCCGGCGAGCCGCACAGCATCACCCGGTCCGTGGCCTTGTCCAGCATGGGCAGGCCCACATCCTCGAACAGCTTGCCGCTTTCGATCAGGTCGGTGATGCGGCCGCGATTGCGGAAGGGCTCGCGGGTGACGGTGGGGTAATAGATGAGCTTGTCCGAGACCTCTTCTCCGAGCAGTTCGTGGGAAGCCAGGCCGCTGACGATCTCCTCCCCATAGGCCAGCTCCGCCACCTCCCGGCAGCCATGCACCAGCACGATCTTCTCGAACCGCTCATAGGTCTCGGGATCGCGGATGAGGGCCAGAAAGGGCGCAAGGCCGGTGCCGGTGCCGAGCAGATAGAGGGTGCGGCCGGGTTTCAGATTGTCCAGCACCAGCGTGCCGGTGGCTTTTCGGCCGATGATGATGGGATCGCCCTCCACCACATGCTGGAGGCGCGAGGTCAGAGGGCCGTCGGGCACCTTGATGGAGAAGAATTCCAGCGTGTCCTCGTAATTGGGACTGACCACCGAATAGGCGCGCAGCAGCGGCCGGCCATCCACCTTCAGGCCGATCATGGTGAACTCGCCATTGCGGAAGCGGAAGCTGGGGTCCCGCGTGGTGGTGAAGCTGAACAGGCGGTCGGTCCAGTGGCGCACGCTCAGGACGCGCTCTTCCATCAAATTGCTCATGGGACTTCCGGGCAGGTTCGGGGCCGTGGCGGTAGTGTGAAAAATTGTTTGTATACTAATGAAAATGGATGCGCGCCGCCTTGTCAATTGCCTTGCCGGCCAAAGGCGGGGGCTGACCCTAGGTTTTTTGCGATGCGGGTCTCAGTGGGCTGTCTTCATGGCCCGCACTTCCCCCACCCGCGCCTCCAGGCCCTCCCAGGCGGGCGCCTCGGGGGCGAAGGTGGCCCGGATATAGCGGGCGAGCGCCGCTACCTGGGTGTCGTCCAGCGCGTCGCGGAAGGCGGGCATGTCGCCCAGATCGCGGGCGGCGGGGGAGGGGATGCCGTCGAGGATCACCCGGATGAGATTGTCCGGTCGGGCCGCGTGCACATTGGTGTTGAGGGAGAGCGCCGGGCGCACGCCGAACAAGGTCGGCCCCTCCTGGGCATGGCAGGCGGCGCAGGCGCCCTCATAGAGCTTGCCGCCCAGCGTATCGAGGGGGCGAAGACGGGCCTGCGCCTGCGCTTCCAGCTCCGCCGCCCGCGCCGCCGGCTCGGCCGCCGCCGGGCCGGAGAAGGAGGAAAGATAGGTGGCCATGGCGCGGATGTCGGCGTCGGGAAGGTGAGCCAATTCCTGCACCACCGGCGCCATGGGGCCGGCCGCTGTGCCGTGGAAACGGGAGAAGCCCGTGCGCAGATAGGAGAAGAGCTCGTCCTGCGTCCAAGGAATGGGCGCGGCGGACAGGCTTGTGAGAGCGGGTGCCTCCCAGCCATCCGCCCATCCGCCGGACAGGTGCGCGGCGCCCGTTTTCTCGGCGCCCAGTGCGTTGCGCGGCGTGTGGCAGGCGCCGCAATGACCGAGGCCCTCCACCAGATAGCGCCCGCGATTCCATTGGGGGGCTTGCGTCGGGTCCGCTTCCAATTGGCCGGGCTTCAGGAACAGCGCGTTCCATCCCGCCATGAGCGGGCGGATGTTGAGCGGCGCCATCATGCGCGCCTCAGGCGTCGGCGCACTCACCGCCGGCTGCGACATGAAATAGGCGTAGAGGGCTTGGAGGTCTGTGTCCGAGGTCTTGGTGAAGGAGGGGTAGGGGAAGGCGGGGTAGAGATGCCGCCCATCCCGCGAGATGCCTTCGCGCATGGCCCGCTCGAAGGCGGCATAGGACCAGCGGCCGAGGCCCGTCTCCGGGTCGGGCGTGAGATTGGTGGAATAGACCGTGCCGAACGGCGTCTCCAGCGCCCGCCCGCCGGCATTCTCCACCCCGCCGGGCACGGTGTGGCAGACCGCGCAGGCGCCCACCGCCGCCAATTGCCGGCCACGCGCGATCATGTCGGCGGAGAAGGAGGCCGGATCGGGGGGCGTGATGGGGGCGATGGTACCGCGCAGGGGCAGGGCGATGGCGGCCATGCCGAGGGCGCCGGCCAGCGTCGCGCCGGCCAGCGCGAACCATTTGCGCTTGGCCTTTTCCGGCCGGGTGGGCTTCGGAGGCGGCTCGCCCGCAAGCGCGGCGCGCACCTTGTCCGGTGTGAAGGGCGGCTCGCGCAGGCGCACGCCAGTGGCATCGAAGATGGCATTGGCGATGGCGGCGGCGGAGGGGACCGAGGCGGATTCCCCGCTCCCGAGCGGCGGGTCGTCCGGCCGTGGCATCAGCACCACATTGATGACCGGTACCTCGGGGAAGGTGAGGATGGGATAGGCGCCCCATTCCCGGCTGGTCACCGCCGTCTCGCCGAAGGCCACCTCTTCCTTCAGCGCCCGGCTGGTGGACTGGATGACATTGCCGTGGATCTGGTGCTCGATGCCCGCCGGGTTGATCATGAGCCCGGAATCCTGGCCCACCGTCACCTTGCGCACGGCCACATCGCCGGTGGTGGTGTTCACCTCCACGTCCGCCACCCAGGCGGACCAGGCGGCGCCGTAGCCGGGAAACTTGGAATGCACATAGAGCGCATAGGCAAAGCCTTGCCCGCGCACGATGTCACCCTCCACCGCCTCGCGGCGTGGCCCGGTGCGATGGACCCAGCCGGCGCGGTCCGCCACCTCCTTCACCAGGTCGACGGCGCGCGGGTCGTGCAGGTGGCGCAGGCGATATTCCACCGGATCGACGCCAGCCTCGGCGGCCAGTTCGTCGATATAGCTTTCATGGGCGAAGGAATTGGGCAGCGCCGAGACGCCCCGCAGCCAGGCTGCCCGCACGATGGGCGCCATGTCATGGACCACCACGCGCATATGGCCGTAGTCATAGGGCGGGATGGCGGTGCGGTCGCCCATCTCGAAGACGGGATTGTTCGCGGGGACACGACCGGTGAGCAGCAGCGCCAAGGTGACGGCCGCGTTGGAAGGGTAGCGGGTGGAGAAGTCGTAGGCGGCCGGCGTTCCGTCCGCATTCAGCCCGCCGCTCACCTCCATGAGCTGGGCCGCGCCCTTGGGCTCCCAGGCATGTTCTTGCTCGCGGGTGAGCTGCACCCGCACCGGCCGCCCCACCGCGCGGGAAAGCAAGGCCGCATCGGCCGCCACGTCGTCGGCGCAATTGCGCCCGTAGCAGCCGGCCGCCTCGAAGCGGATGATCTCGATGTCAGGTTCGGGCAGGCCCAGGAGATGCGCGATGTCGGCACGCAGCGGATAGGGGTTCTGCGTGCCCGCCCAGATGGTGGCACCGTGCGTGCCCACGTGCGCCACGGCGCACGACGGGCCGATGGAGGCATGCATCTGGTAGGGCCAGGCATAGGTCCGGTCCATGGGCCGGGCAGCGGCGGCGCGGGCGGTGTCCACGTCGCCCCGGTCGAGGAGCAGGCGGGGTGTGCTGGGATTGGCGCGCAGCGCCTGCGTCACGTCTGAGAGGTCCGGCAAAGGCGGGGTGGGCTTCCAGTGCACCACCAGTTCGCGGGCGGCTTGGGCGGCCTGTTCTTCCCGTTCGGCGACCACGCCGATGAAGTCACCCATGGTGACCACCGCCACCACACCGGGAATGTGGGCGATGGAGGCCTCCTCTACCTTCAGGAGGCTGGTGCCGATGAAGTCGCCCGCGTCGAGCCCCGCATAAGGTGGGCGCACCACGCGCCCATGGAGCATTCCGGGCACGCGCACGTCATGCACATAAGTAAATTGACCGAGCGCCTTGGCGGGGATGTCCACGCGGGGCACCCGCTGGCCGATAATGCGGTGCTCCGAGACGGGCTTCAGCGCCACCGCATCCGCCAGCATCAGCCGTTCGGTGCGGCCTGAAAGCAGCGCGGCGTAGGACAGGCCCGCATTTCCGCCGGCCTTGGGATGGACGATGCCCTCGGTGACAGTGAGGTCCTCCGGCGGCAGGTCCAGCGCCTGCGCGGCCAGCGCGACCAGGTGATGGCGCGCCTGCGCAGCGGCGCGGCGCAGCGGCGCGGCGGAGACCTGGATGGTGTCGCTGGCGATGGTCGCGCCCTGGTTGGGCGTGCCTCCGGTATGGCCGAGCACCATGGTGACGCGATCCAACGGCACGTCGAGTTCTTCGGCCACCATCTGGGCGAGCGCGGTGCGGATGCCGGTGCCGAGATCCACATGGCCGTTGAAAGCGAGGATGCGACCCGTCTCGTCCAGGAACAGGAAGAGGTCGAGGGCGCCCTCGGCCGGCGCCGCTGTGCGCACCAGCCCGCCAACCACCTGCGCCGGGCGAAGCACCGCCAGGGTGCCCGGGCGGGAGAGCAGGTCCTTGGGGTCGGCGAGGGGCTCGGTTACGGCGCCGTTCATGGCGCGGTTCCTGCGTCGGCAAGGCTTTCCGCCGCCAGGAGGACGGCCTTGAGGATCTCCACGTGGGTGCCGCACCGGCACAGATTGTGCCGCAGCGCCTCGCGCGCCTGGGTCTCTGTGGGGTGTGGGGTGCGGGCGAGAAAGGCGACGGTGGTCATGATCATGCCGTTGAGGCAATAGCCGCACTGGGCCGCCTGCGCGGCGATAAAGGCCGCCTGAACCGGATGGGGCGCCTCGGCCGAGCCGAGGCCTTCCAGGGTGACGATCTGCCGGCCCTCGGCGCTGGCGAGGCGGGTGACGCAGGCTCGGGTGGCGATGCCATCCATCAGCACCGTGCAAGCCCCGCATTCGCCGAGGCCGCAGCCGAACTTCGGGCCGTTCAGTCTGAGGTCGTTGCGCAGCACGTAAAGAAGAGGGGTTTCGCCCGGCAAGGCGAACGCATGCTCGGTGCCGTTCACCGTCAACGTTACCGGAGCGGGCATGCCCTGGCCCCAAACGCGGCACGACACTGCTGCTGCCGCGCATGCCGGCGCGCAGCATCCTTCCGATGGAATGACATGCTCCGCCCCTCTGGTTTTCGGCGGTTCGGAAAGTCGCGAAATGCTTCCCGTGGTTTAGATTGTTTCTATACGAACGATTCTTGTCAAGCGCGCCACGGCCCGGCAGGCTGCCTGGAAGATCTCGGGGTTGTCGGGGGGGTGCGCGGCCGGCCGGCTCAGGCTGGAGCCGGGAGGCCAGCCTGTTCCTCGGCATTGTTCTGCGCCGCGCGCCACTTGCGCTCCAGGCGCGCGATGAAGGCTTTGGGCTTGCGGTGGAAGAGCCGTCCATGGGCTCGCTTGGCCTGCCGCACCAGATGGGCCTGCTGCCCCTTGCCCGCCTCGGCAAGCCGGGCGAGGAGCGAGGGCGGAACGGCATCCGGGTCGTCCTCCCGGACGCGCTCCATCACGGCCCCGAGCGCCTCGATATCCTGGCATGTGCCGAGGACTTCCCGCAAATCCTGCACCTTCTGGGCCCGGTTGAGACCCACGCCGCCATGGAGCTTGGCGAAGAAGGACATCTGGTAGCGGTGGGTGACCACGCGCTTGCGCAGGTCATGAATGTGCTCGGGGGTGTCCCAGCGCCCGGCGGCCCGGGCGCGGGCATAGCCGCGGCGCAGGCCGTGCATCAGATTGGCATCGAGAATCTGCTGGTCGAGAACCGCGGCATGAAGCGCCCGGGCATCGCGGACCCACTGCATGAGGCCCGCCAAGCCTGAGGTGGCAGTGTCAGAAGCGGTCTCGTCGTTTCCGATGGCCGGCAGCAGCCTGTCCATCTCCGGCGCACCCAGCCGTCCGGCATTGTGCAAAACCGCCAGCGCATCTCGCGCCGCCTGCCGGTCGCGGGTCGCTGACAGGGCACGTGCGGCGGCGCCTGCGGCGCGTCGCGCCTGCCGGGCCTGCGCGCTGTCCACGAGCCGGAGCAAGGCGCGATACTCCTTCACCGCCTTGCGTACGTCATGGATGCCGCTGGCGCTCGCGCCTTCCGACAATGTCCGCTCCAGCTTTCGCAAGGTCCGGCTGATGCGCGCCACCAAAGCAAGGCTCGCATTGGGCGGAGCGGGAGCATCTCCAGCCGAGGGGCTGAGTGCGGCGGGCGAAGGAGTGGGGCTCTGGCTCATGGCGGGCAGTCTTGCATAAACCGCTTGTCCCGTCTGCATTTGGGCGAGGTTCGGCCGCTCGTCCCGCATCAAAAGAAGTTCAAATTAAAATAACTAAAAACTGGAACTGCCACCAGTTTATCATATGTCTAATTCGTATCTTTGTGTTGCTTATTGATGTTCGAGAAACGTTTCGCATAGAAGGGAAATAGGGCGACGTTACGACAAGCCATTCCATATTTTATATTGCGACGGAGTTTGGGGATGGGTTCGGCTGGATTTTCTGGAGGCATCCGCGCTTCCAAGCATGCGGATGCAGGCCGTTTGGGCCTATTGGGACCCCTTCAATTGGGCGTTGGCATGGCTTCAGCCATGGCCGGCCCCGCTTTGGCCCAGCAGGCGAGCCCTGCTGGCGAGATCGAATTGCCCACCGTGCAGGTGCAGACGGACACAGGTGGCTACGTGGCCACGTCCACCGGCATCACGCGCTTGCCGGTGCCGCTCTTCGACATGCCGCAGCAGGTGAATGTGGTCACCCAGGAGGTGATCCGCGAAGAGAATGCCACCACGCTGGAGCAGGCGCTCCGCAACATTTCCGGCATCACCTTCTCGGCCGGCGAGGGTGGCACCCAGGGCGATGCGCCGATCATCCGCGGCTTCTCCGCCCGCGGCGACATCTTCCGGGACGGCATTCGGGACACCGGCTGGTACACCCGCGACATGTTCAACATCGAGGCGGTGGAGGTCTTCATGGGGCCGTCCTCCTTCGCCTTCGGGCGCGGGTCCACGGGCGGCGTCATCAACATGGTGTCCAAGTTGCCCAAGAACGCCACCTTCGTGGAGGCGGACGTCACCGGCTATACCAGCCAGGGCTGGCGGGCGACGCTCGATGCCAACGGCAAGTACAACGACAATGTCTATGCCCGCATCAATGTGATGGCGCAGGATGTCGACACTGCCGACCGCAACAATGTGAACGCCAGCCGCTGGGGCGTGGCGCCCTCGCTCACTGTCAATCTGAGCGACAAGACCACGCTCACCGCCTCCTATTATTACCAGCACGAAGACAGCGTGCCGGACTATGGTGTGCCCTACCTGCCGCAGCCGACCCTGAGCTCCAATCCCGCCACCTTCGGGCAGCCGGTCGGCGGCTATTACGGCAACGGCCAGGCGACGCCGCCGGTGCCGGTCAATCGCAGCAATTGGTATGGCGTGACCAACGGGCCCTTCCGGGACCGCCTGCTCACCGACACCAATATGGCGACGCTCATCATCGAGCATGAGCTCAATGACTTCGTCACCTTGAGCAATAGCACGCGCTACACGTCGAACGACCGCAACGCCACGGTGACGGCACCCCGGAGCCTTGGCCCGGCCAACAACACCGCCTTCGCCAGCCCGTTGCCGGCCGCCTATTACAACTATCCCGTCAATGCCATGACCATTGGCATGCAACGCTTCAACACCGTCACCGACAACACCCAGCTCACCAACCTCACGGACATGGTGGCGAAGTTCAAATGGGGGGCGTTCGAGCACACGCTCAATGCGGGAATTGAGCTGACCAAGGAAACCCGCGAACAGTGGCGCACCAATCTGTGCAGCCCGACGGCCGCCGTCTGCCGCACCTCGCTGGCCTATCCAAACAATGTGTCCCTGACCGGCGGCGTGGGCGGTTTCGCGACTTACCTGCCGTCCAACAACAATACCGACATGACGGATGTCGCCTTCTATGCGGGCGATCAGATCAAGATCAACGACCAGTGGCAGGTCATGGGTGGTGTCCGCTGGGACATTGCCGACACCACCTATAACGCCTTCACCAATGCGGGCGTCACCTCGGCGCTCCAGAGTGATGAGAGCCTGTTCAACTATCGGCTTGGCGTGGTCTACAGCCCCATCAAGACCGTCAATCTCTATGTGACCTACGGCACCTCCTCCAACCCCTCCTCGGAATATGGCGTGCTGGAGACTGGCACGGTCACCCTGGCTCCCGAGAGCAACAATACGCTGGAAGCCGGCGTGAAGGCGGAAGTGCTGGACGGGCGCGTGACCCTCACCGGCGCCGTCTTCCGCACCATGAAGACCAATACCCGCGTGCCCACCGATCCCGCCGCCGGCCTGCCGCCGACAGTGCTGGGTGGAGAGCAGCGGGTGCAGGGCATTTCTCTCAGTGCGGGCGGGGCCATCACGCAGCAGTGGAACCTGACGGCGAGCTACACCTATCTCCAGTCGGAGATCCTGTCGGTGGGCTCCAACCCCACCATCGCCAGCCTCCAGACGGTGGGCAAGGAATTGCCGAACACCCCGCCCAACTCCTTCTCGCTCTGGACCACTTACGACATCACGCCCCAGCTGACCGTCGGTGGCGGCATCACCTATGCGGACGACACCTTCGCCAATGCCAATAATACAGTCTATGTGCCGTCCTATTGGAACTTCGATGCCATGGCGAGCTATCAGGTCTCGAAGAACCTTCAGCTCCAGCTCAACGTCTACAACCTGACCAACGAGCTGTACTACGCGCAATATTATGGTGGTCATGCGGTTCCGGCGGCCGGGCGCTATGCCTCGCTGACGGCGCGCGCCACCTTCTGAGCGCCCTCCTCAAAGTCTTGCCCGCGCCGGTCCCCCGGCGCGGGCTTTGCCGTTTCGGATGCCCTGCCATGATGATCCACATTCCCAACGTGCTGAGCCGTGAGCAGGTGGCGCGCTGTCGCCAAGTGATGGACCGGGCCGCCTGGGCTGATGGCCGCGTGACCGCCGGCTTCCAGTCGAGCGCGGTGAAGCGCAACCTCCAGCTTCCCGATGGCGGGCCGGAGGCGGCGGAACTGGGCGACATGGTGCTCACCGCGCTGGAGCGCTCGCCGCTCTTCATGTCGGCGGTGCTGCCGCGCCGCGTCCTGCCGCCCATGTTCAACCGCTATGAGGAGGGCATGACCTTCGGCTCCCACGTGGACAATGCCATCCGCACCCTGCGCGGCACCGGCGAGCGCATGCGCACGGATGTCTCCACCACGCTCTTCCTCTCCGACCCGGAGGAATATGAGGGCGGCGAACTGGTGGTGGAGGACACCTATGGCACCCATGCGGTGAAGCTGCCGGCGGGGGATGCCATCATCTATCCTGCCACCTCGCTCCACCATGTGACGCCGGTGACACGGGGCGCACGGGTGGCCTCCTTCTTCTGGACGCAGAGCCTCGTGCGGGACGTGACGCGGCGGGCGCTGCTGTTCGATATGGACATGGCGATCATCCGCCTGAACCACGACGTTCCGAACCATCCCTCAGCGGTGCAGTTGACGGGCGTCTATCACAACCTCCTGCGCCAGTGGTCGGAGGTTTAAAGCCGGCTGAGCGTGAGGCGGCGTAGAGGTTTTCGGGTGATCGGCCAAAAAAACCTCCCGCTGCGTCCACGCTTTACCCCTTCTTCACTCCGCCCCCCGACACTGCCCTCGTGTTCCGCGTAGCGTATGGGAATGCGATATGAGTGTGGTGCGTAAAGGGGCGCCCGTCCGGGCGCCCCGCCAGTCTCGGGTGAAGCCGGACACTGCCGTTGACCCTTCGAGCCTGGATCGCATCCTCATCGGCGATTGCATCGCCCAGATGGCGAGCCTTCCGCCCCGATCGGTGGACCTGATCTTTGCCGATCCGCCGTATAATCTTCAGCTCCAAGGCGAACTGAAGCGCCCAGACGAAAGCCGCGTGGACGCGGTGGACGATGACTGGGACCAGTTCGAGAGCTTTTCGGCTTATGACGCCTTCACCCGCGCCTGGCTGCTCGCCGCCAAGCGGGTGCTCAAGCCCACCGGCACGCTGTGGGTGATCGGCTCCTATCACAACATCTTCCGCGTCGGCGCGCTGATGCAGGACCTGGACTTCTGGATCCTGAATGACGTCATCTGGCGCAAGTCAAACCCCATGCCGAACTTTCGCGGCCGGCGCTTCACCAATGCGCATGAGACGTTGATCTGGGCCGCGCGCGATCCCGGCGCCAAGGGCTATGTGTTCAATTACGAGGCGCTGAAGGGCGGCAATGAGGATGTGCAGGTCCGCTCGGACTGGCTGATTCCGCTGTGCACAGGCCATGAGCGCCTGAAGGATGCCCAGGGCCGCAAGACCCATCCTACCCAGAAGCCCGAGGCGTTGCTCGCGCGCGTGCTGCTGTCGGCCTCCCGCCCGGGGGATGTGGTCCTCGATCCCTTCCTCGGCTCGGGCACCTCTGCAGCCGTGGCCAAGCGCCTGCGCCGGCGCTTCATCGGCATCGAGCGGGACGAGACCTATGCCCAGGCAGCCCAGGCCCGCATTGATGCGGTGGAGCCCCTGCCTGAATCCGCCCTCATCGCCCCGCCCAGCGCCCGGGAGGCGCCGCGCGTTGCATTCTCCGCCCTGGTGGAGCGCGGGCTCGTGACGCCGGGCCTGGAACTCACCGATTCCAAGGGTCAGGTGCGCGCCGTCGTGCGCGCCGATGGCACCATCGCGCTGGCCAATGCCCAGGCGGTGGGCTCCATCCACCGCATGGGTGCCCTCGCCCAGGGGGCGGAGGCCTGCAATGGATGGACCTTCTGGCATGTGGAGCAGGAAGGCCGTCGCCATCCCATCGACATGCTGCGCGCCCGTCTGCGCGAGGAAATGGGCGTGCGCTCGGAGTGAAGCCCAGAAGCGATATTTGAGGCCGGCGCGGACGACGCTGAAGGCATTGTCCGCGTTGGCATTCGCACCTATTCCGCGGGGGTCTCGGTCAATGGTGCGACCTTCGGACGGCGCGTGATGAAGAACAGCAGCGGCACGCCGGCCGCCACCATCGCGAGGCCCGCCAGCGCCCCCGTGCCGGTATAAGCGAGGCTGGCATAGAGCAGATAGCCGCAGCCCGCGCTGAACAGAAGCGGCGTGAACGGATAGAGAGGTACGCGGAACGGCCGCGCCCGCTCCGGCTCGCGCATGCGGAAGAGGAACAGGGACAGGCTGACCAGCAGCAGGAAGGCCCAGAAAATAGGGGCCGTAAAATCCACCATGGTCTGGAAGCCATCCCGCGCCAGCGAGCCGAACAAGATCAGGACAAGCGCCAGTACGCCCTGGATCGCCAGCGCGGCCACAGGGGGGCTGACCTTTAGGTCCGCCCGGCTAAGGAAGGCGAGAGGCCGCACATCCTCGCCCAGTGCATGGAACGCGCGGGCGCCCGTCGCGATGGTGGCATTGAGGGTGCTCACCGCCATGGTCGCCACCACCAGGGCAAGGGCGACTTCCCCTGCTCGGCCGAATACGGCCCGCATCAGATCGGGAACCGGTGTCTGGGTCTCCCGCAGCCCCTCCAGGCCGAATGCATTGAGAAGGGCGAGGTTGAAGAGCCCATAAGTCACCACCACCGCCAGCGTGCCGAAGATCAGCGTGCGGGTGATGGTGCGCGCCACATCCTTCATTTCTCCGGCGAGATAGGCCGCTTCGCTCCACCCGCCATAGGTAAGCAGCACCAGCACCATGGCCATGCCAAAGGCGGCGGTCGGATCGGTGCGCGTGGGGAGGGACGCAGCCGCCACCGTCTCCTCCACCAGAAAGCCGGCAACCGCCACTGCGGCAATGGCGAAGATTGTCAGGAGCGTGAAGATGCGCTGGCCAAGGCTGGCGCGGCGCGTGCCGGCCATGTTGAGGGCGGTGAGGGCGATCACCACCAGCCCGGCATGAAGGTCGGCGCCGCGACCGCCGAGCGGGAGCAGGGCCTGGGCATATTCGCCATAGACGAAGGCGACAGCGGCGATGGCGCCGGTTTGAATCACCATGCCTCGCGCCCAGGCGAACAGGACGGCAAGCGGCCGGCCATAGGCACGCGAGAGAAAATGATATTCCCCGCCCCGGTGGGGATGGGCGGATGCCAGTTCGGCATAGCACAAGGCGCCGGCGAGGGTGATCAGGCCGCCGGCGACCCAGGCCGCCAGAAAGGTAAGTTCGCCGGCCACATTGGCTGCTACCAGCGAAGGCGTCTTGAAGATGCCCACCCCGAAAACCACCCCCAGCATGAAGGCCACGCCATCGACGACAGACAGTCCATTGCCGGAGCGCCGGCTGGCTTCCACTTGCATGCTGGATCTCCGGAGGGCGCACAGGGGGCGGCGGCGAGGCGTTGCCGGATCACGATCCTGCCCCTCTTGCGCGGCAGGCTTATCTGGCAGGGCAGGCTGACGTCTTTCCCGGCGGAGCGTCCACGCCGTCGGAAAGGGCGTCAGCCTCGTTTGGGAATGACGGATCAGCTGCGGGCGGCCGTCCAGTCGCCGCTGCCATGCGACGGCCTGATGGCGTCGCCCGCCACGGTGCCGCTATAGGTGCGTTCACCCTTGCTTCCGGCGAGGGTGAACTCAATCACATCGCCGGAGAGCTTGACCTCCTTCACCTGCGCCTTGCGTCCGCCGGAGACCGCGCTGGCCTGAACATTCTGGAAGGACTGCTTGAGGTCGAGGGTGAGGCGCTCGCTTCCGTCAGTCAGGGTCCAACGCCCCTCCACGCTGGCGGGCACTGTCCACATATAGACGGTGCGACCATTCACCGTTGCGCTCTGGTCGGGCGTCCAGTCGCCCAGGGAGAAGGCGTGGGAAACGATGCGTGTCCCCGGCTCCAGTTCCAATAGCTTCGGGCGCAGCTTCGCATTCACGGTCTCAAGCAGGTACATGGTCACGACCGTCGCCTTGCTGAGGTCCGTCTCAAACAGGTTCTGCTGCTCGAAGGTCACCTTGTCTGCAACCCCGGCCGCACGGGCATTTTCCCGCGCCTCAGCGATGCGCTCCGGGTTGATGTCCACACCGAAGGCGCCCTTGGCACCCCGATCCCGCACGGCGGCGATGGCGATGCGACCGTCGCCGGAGCCCAGGTCGATGACGAAATCCTCGGCTCCCACATCACCCATGGCGAGCATCTGAGCGACCACATCATTGGGTGTCGGCACATAAGGGACGTCAAGTCGAGGCTGGGGTCCCGCAGGTGCAATCGCTTGCGCCATGGCCGAGGGGGAGAACCCGAGCGCAAGAGCAGCCACAAGCGCGGGGAGGCGGGAAAGCCGGCGACAGGACTGGCGGTCGAAGGAGGCGGAAATTTCCATCGGTTTCATCCTGTTGAGTGATTAATTTGTGTTTAGATGTGAATTAATTCCATTTTAATAGACGTTTTTGTCTATTTTTATTGGGATTTGATTTCAAATATAAATGAAAATGGAAAATTTAAACTCACATTCCCGTGCGTAAGATTTGCAGAATGTGGATCAACATCGCAAAACGACGTAACGCTAAGATAGTTCCCTTGCGGCATGTTGCCTGCGGCACAAACGCGCTTCGCGATGAGAAGCACGCAGCCCGTTCTGCCCGGAAGCGAGCCGGAGCAAAGGCATCCGACCGCGTGGTCGGGCCAATCCCTTAAGGTATTAAGCCGGCGAGGGGCG
This sequence comes from Aquabacter sediminis, assembly GCF_028863665.1. Lineage (GTDB taxonomy): Bacteria > Pseudomonadota > Alphaproteobacteria > Rhizobiales > Xanthobacteraceae > L1I39. The sequence goes on along the minus strand of NZ_JARBFX010000006.1, from coordinate 312,942 downwards.
AGTAGGCAGGGGTTCGCCTCTCACATGAAATCCGCGTGTGCGGTTCAAGGGTGAGGGATCCGCCCTAGGCTGGCCGTCGATCAGGCGAAGGCTCTGCGGCCGCGAGGATCTTGCGCATCACGGACGGGAGCGCTTCCTGCGCAAGCCGGTCCGGGTGGACCCACCGGTGTCCGTCGGGCGCGGGCGTCTGGGCCGGCAGGTCCGCCCGCAGGACGCGCAAGGTCAGGGAAAAGTGCGTGAACACATGTTCCACCGTCACGGGAAGCGTGCGCCAGCGCGCCGCCAGCGGGGCGTGGGGCTCCGGGGGCGGGAGAACGGCCCCCCAGGGTGTGGAGGGCACTTCGGTCATGCTCGCCAGAAGGCCCTTGGGCGGCCGCGTGCGCAGAAGCACGGCCCCGTCGCCCCGAACCGCCAGGAAAGCGATGCCCTGCCGATGGGGCTTGTCTGCCTTCGCGGCCTTGACCGGATAGCGCGTCTGGTCACCCTCCGCTCGGGCAATGCACGGTTCCATCCAGGGGCAGAGACTGCAGGCCGGAGACTTGGGCGTGCAGATGGTGGCACCGAGATCCATCAAGGCTTGGGCGAAGTCGCCGGGGCGCGCCGGAGGAACCAAAGCGGCGGTGCGTGCGCGAATTTCGACCTTGCCCTTGGGGAGGGGTGTATCGATGGCGTAAAGCCGGCTCACCACGCGCTCGATATTCCCATCCACTGGCGCCGCCGGAAGATTGAAGGCGATGGCGGCGATGGCGGCGGCGGTGTAGGGACCGATGCCGGGCAAGTCGAGGAGCGCGGCCTCATCGGCCGGAAATGCGCCGCCATGCCGCTCGACCACCGCCTTGGCGCAGGCATGGAGATTGCGCGCACGGGCATAATAGCCAAGGCCCGCCCAAGCCGAGAGCACCTCCTCCAGGGGCGCGGCGGCAAGGTCGGACACGCGTGGCCAGCGGCGCAGGAAGTCCACGAAATAAGGCCCAACCGCCTTCACCGTCGTCTGCTGGAGCATGATTTCCGACAGAAAGACGTGATAGGGATCGGCCATCCGCCCCTCTTCCGCCCGCCAGGGCAGGCGCCGGCGATGGCGATCATACCAGGCGAGGAGAGCGGCGGGATCGGGCTGAGCCTTCATTGTCGTGTGCTGAGCGGATAGGATGGCGCTGGTCATGCCTGCACCCTGACGGGGCAAGGCGCGGCCCGCAAGATGCGCTTGGCAATGGGTATGCGGTCCGCCGTGGAAGGGTGAGGATGAAGAAAAGGTTCGGCCCCCGGCCCCTGGCTGACCTGGTCGGCCCCACCATCGCGGACGCCTGTGGACGCGCCGGGTTTTCCACTGTCGAGATCGTGACCCACTGGGACGAGATCGCCGGACCGGAGCTGGGTCCCCGCAGCATGCCGGTGAAGCTGCAATGGCCACGCGACGGCAACCAGGAGGCCACCTTGGTGGTGCGGGTGGAGGGGCCATACGCCATCGAAATGCAATATGCCGCCGCCCAGATCGTGGAGCGGATCAACACCTATTTCGGCTGGCGCTGCGTCACGCGCATCGCGCTCCGCCAGGGTCCGGTGCCGCCGCGCCGCGTTCCCCCTCGTCCGGTGGAGCCTGATCCTGCCGCCGTGGCTGAGGCGCGCCGGCAGATCGGCGCGTTCGAAAACGAGGGGCTCGCCGCATCCCTCGCGCGGCTTGGCGCCCTGGTGCGGCGGGAGCGCCGGAAATCTTGAACGGGCGCGCATTGGCGCCCCAAGACCGCCATGTTAAACGCCCACGTCTGATCTTTGAGGGATAACGCGGTGCCGCCGGTTGGTCGGGTCCTGTCCGGCACGGAGGTGGTCGATCGGGACGAGGGTTGTCCTCTCGCGATCGGAAAGGCCATCCGTTGGGCTGCGGGCTCTCATCCGGTCTTCCCGTTGGACGGCCTGGAAGCGGCCGTCATGCGCTTCCATTGTTCGGAGAATTCCATGCTGTTGCACCGTCGCCGGTTCCTGAAGGGCGCAAGCCAGATCGCCTTGTTCGCCGCGATCGCCGGCCCCCTGGCGCATGTGGCGGGGCTGGGGCCGATCACGCCGGCCCAGGCGCAGGCCATTGACCAGGCCAAGCTGATGGCGCCCGCCGCAAGCCCCCTGCCGCCCCAGGCACTGGGCAATCCGTCCGCGCCGGTGACCATCGTGGAATATGCCTCGCTGACCTGCAGCCATTGCGCCACTTTCCACGCCAAGACCTTTCCCGAGCTGAAGTCGAAATATATCGACACTGGCAAGGTCTATTTCATCCTGCGCGAATTCCCCTTCGACCCGGTGGCCACCGCAGGCTTCATGCTGGCGCGCTGCATGCCCCAGGACAAGTATTTCCCCATGGTGTCGAGCCTGTTCGACACCCAGAAGAGCTGGGCGTTCAGCTCCAATCCAGCGCAGGGGCTTCTGGCGGTCTACAAGCAGGCCGGCATGACCGAGGCGGATTTCGAGAAGTGCCTCACGGACAAGGAGTTGGCGGAGAAAGTCCAGGCCAGCGCCCAATATGCGAACAAGGAGCTGGGCGTGGATTCCACCCCGACCTTCTTCATCAACGGCAAGAAGGTGTCGGGCGCTCTGACCCCCGAGGACCTGGAGAAGGAATTGGCGCCCCTGCTGCAGGGAAAGTGAGTCGGGGCGGGGCTTTCGCGCGCTCCCTTTGAGGGGAAAGCCGGGCATTTACGGCCGCGGGGCGTTGACAAGGCGCCCCTCGGCCCGTATCACGCCGGCTCGATCCATCAAGACGTGTCGACGAGCCGCGCGGCAAGCGCGCCGCGGTCGGCCGAAGGCTAGTGTGTCATGAAGATCCGTAATTCGCTCAAGTCGCTCCTCGGCCGCCACCGCGACAACCGTCTGGTTCGCCGCAAGGGCCGCATGTACATCATCAACAAGACCCAGAAGCGCTACAAGGCGCGCCAGGGTTGATGATCCGGGCCTGATGGCCCGCCGCGTTCTTCTCATCGAGAGTTCGTGATTTCAGCCGCTCCGCCCGAAAGGGACGGGGCGGTTGACGCTTTTGCATGTGCGGTTGACACTCCCCCCATGCGCCCCTGCTCCATGTCGCCGCATTCGGCTTTTGGCCGCTCGATCTCCCGTCCAGTGCGGCGGCGCTTTGGTCGCGCAGGTCTTGCCGCCGCCGTCTGTCTCTTTCTGGCTCCCGTTGCGGTGGCGCAGACCACGGGACCGGCCGCTCCTCGCCCTGGCGCGCCAGAGGTGAGCGGGCCGCGGGATGGCGCCGCGCCGCGGGTCCGCCCGCAGCGGGATCGCCGGGCGCAGCTTGATGCGCTCTTCGAGGCGCTGAAGATCGCCCCGGACGATGAAAGCGCCAAGGCGGTGGGCAATCGAATCGATGCCATCTTCGCTCAGTCCGGCAGTGCCAGCGCCGATCTTCTGATGGCCCGCGCAGAGGCGGCTGCAGAGGCCAAGGAATATGACCTGGCGGTGGAGTTGCTCAACTCGGTGCTCGCCATCGCGCCGGACCATCTGGCTGCCCTGACCCGTCGCGCCACGATTTTCTATGTCCAGGACGATTATTCAGATGCCCTCGTCGATATCGGCGAAGTGCTGGCGCGCGAGCCCCGGCACTATACGGCGCTGTTCGGCCTTGCCTTGATCATGCGCGAGTTGGGCGACGACAAGGCCGCCCTTGCCGCCGCACGGCGTGCACTCGCCATCAATCCGCACCTCGACGGTGCGAAGGACATGGTCAAAGAGCTCGCCGTTACGGTGGATGGTCGGGATATTTGAACGGCAAAGGAAAGGTTTTGAAATAATAAGTAAGAATGCGCCTTTTCTATCTGTCTGTTCTTGGTGTTGCCGTCAAAATTCTTGATTTTTTACCAATTCGGCCTTGATCTCATCCTCACCCGTGCCGCATGGTTTGGGCAGAACACGTTGGCGCGCAACAGATGTGCGCCATGGTGGAGGTCGTACCATGTCAAAGCAAGAGGCCGAAAAGACCGGTTCGGCGCCGCTTGGCCGGCAGCTGGATGAGACCGAGCTGGAGCACATCTCCGGCGGAAACAGCATGCGTCATTACTTCTACCGCCTCACGCACACGAAGGTGTCGCGCGGCAAGATGCTGCTGGACCAGGTCATGCAGTCGATCCAGGCCACGCCCGGCCAGAAGAAGCGCTGATGCGCGACCCAGCCGGGCGCGTGGCGCATTGGCATGCGGAATGACAGGCGCGTGACCTGCTCAGCGCGCAAATCCTGCTGAAGCTGATGCGACCTGGGTAGTGGTTTGAGGGGGGTAGGATGGGAAACGATCCTGAGGGTGATGGCAAAGATGCGGTCGCCGCGCCGACCGACGCCGCATTGATGACCGACGCGGAAGCTGAGGCGATCGCCGGCGGGGGGCTCCTCGATATCTTTGAGGTCTCCAAGATCGTGTTTCGTGGGTCGCTCCGGGGCGACATCTCGACCCCCGAAAAGGCCCGAGACTTTCTCAAGGAGCGGTGGTCCGCGGTTCCCACCAGCGAGACGGGACAATAGTTTCCTGCGAGAGAGTCTGTTCGGCTTTGGGGCAGGCAGTGCAATTCGTGGCCGAAGAGGCCGCCGAAGCTGTTGCCGGAGGCGGGAGGCCGGATTGGGTGGGCTTCACCTCACCGGTGCCTTGGACTGCAAGGACTGAAGCTCATCAGCCCCAGATCGGGCATCGTCCAAGAAGGAATAGGATTATGAACGGCAAGCCAGTTCCCGCGAGCCAGGATCAAGCGCCCGTCGACGCCGCGCAGCTGACCGACGCGGCTGTGGAGGCTGCTGCTGGAGGCGGCTCCCTCAAGACGCTTTTTGTCGATGTGCAGCGCGGCCTGTGGGCGAACAATCCGGACATGCTCCGCGAGGTGATGGATCGGCACAACGCCAAGCCGTCCGTGCCCGCCCCGCTTCCCGGCCCCGGTGGCAAGGATGTCTGACCAGGGCCGGCCTTCCCGCGCAAAGATGATGGAGACCTCAGATGCAGCGCGACAATGTACTGGGAGCGGAGGCTTCAACCGAGGCACCGCAATGCGGCACCTCCCTCTCCGACGCCGCCGCCGAGGATGTGGTGGGTGGCCGCGTTCCCGGCGTCCGTATTAAGGTCGAAAAGACGACAACGCCGGCCCCCCGCCTCGATTTACCACTCGCCGGCGCATGTCCTGTCCAGTTGTCGGGATCGATCTCCGTACCAGAGGAATGAGGCGCCTGAACATGGTTGCCCGATGTGATGGCGCAAAGCAGGCCTCGCTCAAACTTCTTTCCCTTCGGCAGGGATGTTTGCGGCGTGTAAGGCCTCTCGCGGGCGAGATGATGGGGGACAAAGATGCAGCGCGACAGTGAACAGAGCGCAGAGGCTTCAGCCGAGGCTCCCGAGGACGCCGCCATCCTGTCTGACGCCAGTGCCGAGGCGGCGGCGGGTGGTGTGGTGGCGAACCTTGGGGAATTCCAGCGCAATTTCTGGAGGTCCACCAAGAAGGTTGATGAGCCGGCTACACCGACCCCACATCTGGGGCCATCATTTGCGGGCGCATACCCGGTCCAGCTGTCGGGCTCCATCCCCTTCAAGGAGGAGTGAGGCGCCGAACGCCGCCTGATGCTCGTTTTGCCGACGCCCAGCGCGGTCTGTTGGCCGACGCTCCTCGCATCGCACGCAGGGAACTGGACTGGCATGGCATCCAAAGGGGCCCACCGCGCTCCTGGCTCCGGCGGCAAGGACCCGTGAGAAGGGACGAGGCGTGTATTGGTTTCGACGAGCGGAGATGGCTGATGCAACACGATACTGCGCCGGCGGCCAAGGCGCCGATTGAGGTCCAGAATGACCCTCAGGTCGAAGCCGAGGCGCTGACCGACGCGGCGGCTGAGGCCGCGGCTGGTGGCATGTGCTTCAATGACCGCGCCTTCCTCAAATGGGCAAGGACTCATGATGAGAAGGGCAATGAACTCGACCCGCAGACTGGCGAGATCATCAAGGCGTCCGGCCGCTGAATTCTGAAGGGTCCGCACCGGTTCGCTTGGTGCCGGGCCGGTGCGGCCTCTGCGTCTGTCAGCTCTCCTTCACAAAAGCGATGCGCATCATATTGGTGGCGCCTGGCGTGCCGAAGGGGACGCCGGCCACCACGATGATGCGTTGCCCCGCCTTGGCGAAGCCGTCCGAATAGGCGTTGCGGCTGGCCCGTTCCACCATGTCGTCCACATCGTGGGCGTCCTCGGTGACGACACAATGCACCCCCCACACAAGCGCGAGCCGCCGGGCGGTGCCGGCATTGGGGGTGAGGGCGATGGTAAGGGGCTTGGGCCGCTCGCGGGCCACGCGCAGGGCCGTGGCGCCCGAGGAGGTCCAGCAGACGATGGCGCCGAGGTCCAGGGTCTCGGCGATCTGCCGGCTGGCGGCGGCAATGGCATCGGCGGTGGTCGCCTCGGGCTCGCAGCGCTGGGCGTTCAGCACTGCCCGATAGGTCGGGTCCCGCTCCACCTCCTCGGCGATCCGGTTCATGGTGGCGACCGCCTCCACCGGATACTTGCCCGCCGCGCTTTCCGCCGAGAGCATGATGGCGTCTGCCCCCTCGAACACGGCAGTGGCCACGTCCGACACCTCCGCACGGGTGGGCACCGGTGATGTGATCATGGATTCCAGCATCTGGGTGGCCACCACCACCGGCGTGCCGGAGCGGCGGGCGGCGCGGGTCATCTGCTTCTGAACACCGGGCACACGCTCCAGGGGCATCTCGACGCCAAGGTCGCCGCGCGCAACCATCAGCGAGTCCGACAATTCCATGATCTCGGAGAGCCGCGCCACCGCCTGGGGCTTCTCCACCTTCACCATCACGCCTGCCCGGCCGCGGGCGATCTTGCGGGCTTCGGCCACGTCTTCGGGGCGCTGAACGAAGGACAGCGCGATCCAGTCGGCGCCCGCTTCCAGGCCGGCGTCCAGGTCGGCGCGATCCTTGGGGGTCAAGGCGGAGGAGGGGATGGTGGTGTCCGGCAGGCTCACACCCTTGCGGTCGGAAATGCGCCCACCCACAACCACGCGGGTGACGGCTCGGCCGGGGCTCGCCTCGATGACGTCGAGGCGGATCTTGCCGTCGTCGAGCAGCAGCCCGTGGCCAGGCTCCAGGGCCGCCAGGATTTCGGGATGAGGCAGGTGCACCCGCTGCCCGTTGCCGGGGGCAGGATCGGCATCGAGCACGAAGGTGGCGCCCGGCTCCAGCATGGCAAAGCCATTCTCGAAGGTGGCCAGGCGCAGCTTCGGCCCCTGAAGATCCACCAGGATGCCGATGGGTCGCTTGTGCTTGGCCTCAATGTCCCTGATGGCGCCGACAAAGGCGCGCAGCTTGTCGTGGGGCGTGTGGCTCATATTGATGCGGAACACGTCCGCGCCGGCCACGAACAGCTTTTCAATGATGGCGGGATCGGAGGAGGCTGGGCCCAGGGTGGCGACGATTTTGGTGCGGCGCTGGCGTCTCATGGCATCCTCCAGTTTTTCGTGAGGGCGGACGCTGAGCGTGCCGCCTATTTGGGCCTTATGGCGGGTGTGGGCATGGGCACGCCGCCTGGCAGCGGCGGGGGCAAGGGCGCCTTGTCGGCCTGGGTCTGGTTCTGCTCGGTCAACTGGACCGTCCAGGCCTTCTGCTGCTTGGTGTCCACCTCCAGGAAACCGGTGCGCTCAAAGCCGCGGGCAAGGCAGTCCTCGGCGCCGCGAATGGTGAACTCCTTGTCGCGGGTGCACATATAGGCCTTGCCGGACCATTCCCCACCCTGGTCGTAATCTACCGCGTAAATGTAATAAAAACGTGCCACCAGATCGCCGCGCAGCAGCGTCTCGCAGGAGTTGGAGGCCACGTTCCACCAGCCCTCCGTCATCCAGCCCTCATTGTCCTTGTAGCCAACGGCGATGCCGATGCGGCTCTGGGTGCGATTGCACAGGCGGAAATCCGCCAAGGCCACCTCCGGAAGCAGCACGAGCGCAAGGGCGCACAGCGCGGCAAGGGTGCGCGGCGATGGCAGAGGTGGCAGAGTGGGAGAGGGCAGGTCTCTACGGCGCATCGGTTCCCTGGTGTGCCCCTGCCGGGGGCGAGCGTCAATGCCCGAGCTTGGCAGGCGGAACTGCGCGGGGGGCCGCGCGCCGGCTTTGTCTTCGGTGATCGGGGCAAGAGAGAGGCAGGCCCTGGATAACCTCTTGCGGCATTGCCGGGGAGAGCCCAGCTTTGGCGCAGAAAGGATTTCCCCATGAGCGAACAAGCTGACGCCCCGCGGGCGCTTTCGGATGCGGAACGCGAGAAGCTGGAGGCCGCTGCCTTCCGTCGCCTGGTGTCCCATCTGCGCATGCGGACCGACGTTCAGAATATCGACCTGATGAATCTGGCCGGCTTCTGCCGCAACTGCCTGTCCAACTGGTATCTGGATGCAGCCCAGGAAGCCGGTCTGCCGCTGACGAAGGGCGAGAGCCGGGAAGCGGTCTATGGCATGAGCTACGAGGCATGGAAGGCGCTTCACCAGAGCGAGGCGACGCCGGAGCAGAAGGCGGCATTTGAGCAGGCCAAGCCGTCGCACTGAACGATCCGCTGCGCCGCGCGTGTCGATTCCCTCTGCCCACAGGGTGGATAGCGGGGAAGCTTCCTTGACGCGGGCGTCGTGATTTGCGCTCTATCCTGCCTCTCGCGCGGGCGCCTTCCGGCTGTCCGCCTCGCTCAATTCAGGCGCGCCCGCCGATCCGCCGGCTTCTTGCGGAGCGGCGGGCGCGTTCGCAGGACCAGAAGGTTTTCCCGTGACGGACGATGCTTCCGACGCCCCGGCGGGCTTCGCCAAGGAACAGCTCAAGTCTTTCATCGAGCGCATCGAGCGCCTCGAGGAAGAGAAGAAGGCCATTGCCGACGACATCAAGGACGTGTTCGCGGAAGCCAAGGCCAATGGCTTCGACGTGAAGGCCCTGCGCACCATCCTCAAGATCCGCAAGGAAGACGTGGACAAGCGGCGCGAGCACGAGGCGATCGTGGAGCTCTATCTCCAGGCGCTCGGCGTCTTCATGTGAGACTCTGCGTCCATGGGGATCGCCCATGGACGCTATTTGCCACCGGCGCGATCTCCGCCCACTCAGATGTCGTCCAGCCCCAGGTCCAGGATCGGGGCGCTGTGAGTCAGCCATCCGCAGGATATGACGTCGACCCCCGAGGCGGCGATGGCGGGGACGGTCGCGGCCGTCACGCGGCCCGACGCCTCAGTAATGGCGCGCCCGTCGACCATGCGCACCGCCTCCTTGAGGGCGTCCGGCCCCATATTATCGAGCAGAACTGCATCGATGCCGACGCCGAGCGCCTCCTCCAGCTGGGAGAGCGTATCCACCTCCACCTCGATCTTGACCAGATGGCCCACATAAGCGCGGGCGCGGCGGATGGCGACAGCCACGCCGCCGGCCGCGGCCACATGGTTGTCCTTGATGAGGATGGCGTCGTCGAGCCCGAAGCGGTGATTGGCACCGCCCCCCGCCCGCACCGCATATTTTTCCACCGCCCTGAGGCCAGGCGTGGTCTTGCGGGTGCAGGTGATGCGGGCATGGCCATGGGCGCGGGCCGCTTCCACCAGCACGGCGGTGGCGCTGGCGATGCCCGACAGGCGGCAGGCGAAGTTGAGGGCGACCCGCTCCGCGCTCAGAATGGGACGCGCTCGTCCTTCGATGCGCAGCACAGGTTCGCCGGCGCCGACGGATGAGCCATCTCCCTTGAGCACCTCTATGGCGAGCGTCGGCTCCATCAGTCGAAAGGCCTGGATGGCAAGGTCCAGTCCCGCCACCACACCGCTTTGGCGGGCGGCCATGTGCACGGCCATGCGCGCATCGGCGGCGATAACCGCCTCGGTGGTGATGTCGCCGGCCCGGCCGAGGTCTTCCAGGAGCGCCGCACGCACCAAAGGCTCGGTGAGGAGGGCGGGGAGGGGATCAAGGGTTCTGAGGCTCATCAGACGGCTTCCCGAAACGTGTGCCCCACATGCGCGGCGAGGCGCGCGGTGGCGGCGGAAAGGGTGATGTCGCTGTGGCGCGGGGCGCCGGTCGCGGGGTGGTCGGCGCGGTAATGCCCGCCCCGGCTCTCCGTCCGCTCCAGCGCACAGAGCGTGACGAGCCCGGCCACCAAGGCGGTGTCGTCTTCGTGCATGCGGGGGGCGAGGTGGCGCAGAGCCCGCAGCAACCCCTCTTCCTCCCGCACCACGCCCATCTGGCGATCCATGAGGACGCGCATCGGTTCAAGGCTTGAGGGCGGCAGGTGAGCCGGCGGCGCGGAGGCGACCGACGGCATGGAGGCGCCCCGGTTGGCGATGTCCGCCGCGATCCATTGGGCATAGGCCAACGCTTCCAGCAGGGAGTTGCTGGCGAGCCGGTTGGCGCCGTGAAGGCCGGTGGAGGCCACCTCGCCACAGGCATAGAGCCCGCCCAGGGAGGTTCGTCCCGCCCCGTCCACCTTGATGCCGCCCATGTGATAATGGGCGGCCGGGCGGACCGGGATGGCGTCCTTCTCCGGGTCGATGCCGTTGGTGCGGCACAATTGGGCGACCGAGGGGAAATGGCGCGCAAAGTGCGCGCCGAGCGCCGGGCGGGCATCCAGGAACACCCGATGGCCGGCCAGGATGCGCGCATGGATGGCGCGGGCCACCACATCGCGCGGCGCCAGTTCCCGGCCCGGCACGTGGGCCATGAAGCGTTCCCCCGTCTCGTCCACCAGGATGGCGCCGGCGCCCCGCAGGGCTTCGGTGGCAAGGGGCATGGGATCTCTGGCGGTGGCGATGGCGGTGGGGTGGAACTGCACGAATTCCAGGTCCCGCAACACCGCCCCGGCGCGCGCCGCCATGGCGAGGCCGCTGCCCACGGCACTGCGCGGATTGGTGGTGGAGGCATAGAGCCCGCCGATGCCGCCGGTGGCGAGCACCACGGCGCGGCCGGTCAGATGCAGCAGCCGTCCGCTGCCGTCGCGGCACCAGACGCCATGAACCCGGCCGTCCCGCGCCTCCAACCGGACGGCGACGAGGTCCGTGCGCCGGCTGATGTGCGGGGCCAACCGGGCCCGGGCGATGAGCCCCTCCAACACCGCCCGTCCGGTGGCATCGCCATTGGCGTGGACAATGCGGGGGCGGCCATGGGCGGCTTCCAGGCCGAGGGCAATGGCGCCGCTCGCATTCGTGTCGAAGCGAATGCCGAGGGCGGCCAGGTGGGCGATGATGGCCGGGCCTTCTGCCGTGACACGGGCCACCGCATCGGCTTCGCATAGGCCGGCCCCGGCGGCGTGGGTGTCCGCCGCGTGCAGGGTGGGATCGTCATCCGCGCCGATGGCGGCGGCAATGCCACCCTGGGCGAGGGTGGTGGCCGCGTCGGCACTCACGCCGGTGGGCGCCATGACGAGCACGGGGAGGGGCGCGAGCGCGAGGGCGGTGGCCACCCCTGCGATCCCCGCTCCGACGACGATGACGCGATCGTTCGGGTCGGTCATGGCGGTCACCGGATGGCCAGCATGCGCTCGACCGAGGCGCGGGCGCCGGGGATGAGCGCGGGGTCGACGGTCACTTCCGGCGCCATGGTTTCCAGCGCCCGACGGATGTTGGACAGCGTGATGCGCTTCATGTGCGGGCACAGATTGCAGGGCCGCACGAAGTCGATCTCGGGATAATGGACCGCCACATTGTCGCCCATGGAACACTCGGTCACGAGCGCCACCCGTTCAGGCCGCTTGTTGGCGACGAAGGAGACCATCTCGGCGGTGGAGCCGGCAAAGTCCGAGGCGGCCACCACGTCTGGCGGGCACTCAGGATGGGCGATGACCGTGACGTTGGCATAGGCATCGCGAATTTCGGCGATGTCCATGGGCGTGAAGCGCTCATGGACTTCGCAGTGGCCGTTCCAGGTGATGATCTCGACTTTGGTCTGGGCGGCGATGTTGCGGGCGAGATATTCGTCGGGGATCATGATGACGCGGGGCACGCCGAGCCCCTCCACCACTTTGAGGGCATTGCCCGAGGTGCAGCAGACATCGGATTCCGCCTTCACCGCGGCCGAGGTGTTCACATAGGTCACCACAGGGACCCCGGGATGCTTGGCGCGCAGGGCGCGCACGTCGGCGGGCGTGATGCTCTCGGCCAACGAGCAGCCAGCCTTCTCGTCGGGGATAAGGACGGTCTTGTGCGGGTTCAGGATCTTGGCTGTCTCGGCCATGAAGTGGACGCCGGCCAGCACGATCACATCGGCATCGGTCGCCGCCGCCTCCCGCGCGAGGGCGAGGCTGTCGCCGACGATGTCTGCCACCGTGTGGAAGATTTCGGGAGCCTGGTAATTGTGCGCCAGCAGGATGGCGTTGCGCTCGCGCTTCAGGCGCAGGATCGCCTCCACGTCATCCGACAGAATGGACCATTCCATGGCCGGCACGTGGCGCCGCACCTTTTCATAGAGATGGGGCAGGGGCATCGCCTGCTCGGGCATTGGCACCTGTTGCAGCATGGTTTTCCTCCCATATGCTCGATCTGAGTATATTTGGCGTCAAAAAATGAGCCGAAGCGAAGTCGGCTTTCTATCTTTATGCTTAAAGTGAGCATAAATAGGCGTCAAGAGGCAGTGCTCATTTTGAGCATTTACCGGCGAAGTGGTGTGGTTTCGATCCCCCTCGGCCTCGAACGGCCGATCAATGCGTCCGATGGATCAGCGCGTTGCGGCCAGAGCGTCACGCAGGCGGATGGCGGCGGTGCGGCCGACCTGGAGCGTGTCCGCAAGGCCCTGGAAGCTGAGATGGACCTCGTCCCGCGTGCGGGCATCGATCCGGCGCAGGCGGTCGCGATTGATGAGGATGGAGCGGTCGAGGCGCAGGAACGGCGGGTTCGGGAGTTGGGTCTCGAATTGCGATAGGGAGCGCAGGATCATTAAGGCGGGCTGGTCCGCCAGCAGGACGTGGCAGAAATCCCCCTCCGCCCGGATGGCGCACAGGTCTCCCGGGGCCGCGATGACGGTGCGGGATGGGGTGCGCAGCTCAAGGGTGCCTGTGTCCTGCGAGGCCTCATTCTGGCGGGCCACTAGTGCGCGGACCCGGTCCAGGGCCTCGTCGAAGCGCTCCTGGGTGATGGGCTTGAGCAGATAGTCAACGGCACGGACCTTGAAGGCTTCCACCGCATGCTGGGGGTGGGCAGTCACGAACACCACGCGCGGTGTCGGAGAGAGCGCGGCGAGGAGATCGAACCCGTCCCCATGACCCAGCTCGATGTCGAGCAGCACCAGGTCCGGCCGCTCCCGTGCCACCAAGGCTGCTGCTGCGGCGACCGTATCGGCCTCTCCGGCGACGGTGACGCCTGCATGAGGCTTCAGCAAGCGTCGGAGTGCCCGGCGCGCGAGCGGTTCATCGTCGACGATCACCACCCGGAGCATGGTGTTCCCTCCAGTACCAGTTCTGCGGTCACCACCCTGTCCCCTTCCCGGGCGGCTTCTCCCGGCGATATGGTCCGATTGCCTTCGCGGAGCTGGAAACGGTGCCGCGTCGGGTAGTGGAGGGCGAGCCGGCGGCGAAGATTGGGCAAGCCGACGCCGGGCCGCAGACGCGAGGGGCGCGTGCGTTCGGCGAGGGCTCCGGAATTCTCGATGCGGACGTGTAGTGCGTCGCCGACACAGAGGATGGATACCGTGAGGCGCAGCCCATGGCGCCGCGTGCCGTGCTTGATGGCGTTTTCCACCAGTGGCTGAAGCAGGAAGCTGACGATCGGCCGCTGCCGCGCCTCCGGCGCCACCACTAGGCGCGCGGTGAGGCGCTCTCCAAAGCGGGCTTCCTGCACCTTGAGATAGGCGGCGAGCGCATCCGCCTCTGCGGCCACCGTCGTTACCGGCTCGCCGATGCTGTCCAGCGAGTGGCGCAGATAGGTGCAGAGCTGCCGCAGCATGGCCAGCGCCGCATCGGGATGCTCGGGAATCTCTTCCGCAACGCCGTTCAAGGCGTTGAACAGGAAATGAGGATCGAGCTGGAGACGCAATTGCAGGAGTTCGGCCCGCAGGGCTTCGGCCTCGGCCTGCACCGCCCGCTGGTGCTCGGCGCGGCGGCGCCAGTCGGTCCGCACCCAGAAATAGGCAAAGCTGCCGCCACACACCACGGTGAAGTAATAGATGAGCGGGGCGAAATATTCCTGCATGGGCCGCCAGGCTGGAATGTCCCATCCCATGGACTGGCGAAGCGTGTAGATGGCGGTGATGATGAGGAAAGCGGCCAGGAAGGATGCGCCAATGACGCGCAGCGCAGTGCCGGTGGACATGTCCTGGGTGAAAACGCTCTGGCGATAGAAGGCGCGGAGAAGATAGGCCGCGCCGGCAAAGAGCATCACTGAGATAATGGTCAGGACAACGGAGATGGTCGGATCGCCATATGTGACCAGACGGATGACCAGGTCGATGACGATGAACGCGCCCCAGCCTGCCACCTGCACCCGCTGAAAAGCGGTGGCGTTTCTCCAGCGGCGCCGGACCTTCTCGATGCTCACGTTTCCCCCCAACGGGCGCGTCCGACGCAGAGGAATAAAGCAAAGCTTCGTGCGGACAAGCGCTTGCGTGCATTGCCTGCCTGTTCCGTCGAGTATTTCGCCGGGATCGTCGAATGGTGGCGCCCGAGCTGGTGCGGCGCGCGCGTCGCCGTGTCTAGAAGCACTCCATAGGGCAGCGGAACACCCTGACGGAGACGGGACATGGCAAGCGAGAGCAATCAGGCCACCTCGACGGGGCGGGTCTTTGCGGTGCATCCCGGTGGCGCGGACATTGTCGGTTTCGATCCGGCGCGCGACAAGCTCGATCTGGGCGACTATTCCGTCCACAATTTCATCATCGTAGACACGCCGCAGGGCGTCGGCTTCATGAATCCCTGGTCGGGAGAGGTTGCCATCGTCCAAGGGGTCTCCCTCGGCCAACTGACCATCGACAGCTTCACGCCCATCATCAACGATCATCTGCGCCAGGATGTGAGCGGAGCGCTGGCCTGGGAGCACGGCATCGTTCAGGCGCCGCACACTGTCTATGCCCGCTCCCATGAGATCGGGCAGGTGGACCGGGTGAGCTTTGACCCGGCCAAGGACATCGTGGACTTCCGGTATTTCGGAACCCGCGAGCAAATCTATATGACCAACAGCTCCGAAGGGGTGGTCATTTCCAACTCGGGCACCGGGCAAGCGCTGATCCTGCTTGGAGTGAAGGTCTCGGATCTGACGATCCAGAATTTCGTCTTCCACTCGGCGCAGGTCTATGAGGACCGAGTGTCCCAGCAACTGGGCTTCTCGGGCACGGTGCCGGCCTCGCAGGTGATTGCACGCGATATTCCCATCGCCGGCACGGAGGCCTGGCCCACGCAGGCGGGCACTGGCGCCCCGCCGAGCGGGCAGGTGGGGACGACCTTTGAGATCAAGTGGCTTTATGGCGTCAACACCACGCTCGACTTCCATCCAGCCACGGACAAGCTCGACTTCGGCTGGTTCAAGGCGAGCGAATTCTCGGTGACAGAGCAGAACGGCGCGGTCGTCATCTCCATTGAGGGCAACAAGCAGACCTATACGCTGCCGGGCGTGTCCCTCTATGCGCTCGATCTCAGCAACATCGTGGCCCTCGACACGTCCGCTCGTGCCGAATGGCAGGGCCTCCTGGATGCCGCCACCCCGCCGGCGGGCTTGCCCACGCTCTCAGTGGACGATGCCACGGTGGCGGAGGGATCATCCGGAACCACACTGCTGACTTTTACCGTCCGTCTTTCCGCCGCCTCGACGACCCCGGTCTCCGTCTCTTATTCCACCCTCAACGGCACGGCCACCGCCGGCACGGACTATGACTCCGCCGTCGGCAGCATCACCTTTGCCCCCGGCGAGACCGCCAAGACCGTGCAGGTGACCGTCCGCGGGGACACGCAGGTGGAGGTGGACGAAACCCTCACGCTGCAATTGTCTTCGCCCTCCGGTGCCACCATCAAGGATGGCACGGCGGTGGGCACCATCCGCAATGACGATCTGGACAGTGCCCCGAACACGCCGCCCAAGGTGTCCATTGCCGATCTCGCCGTGAGCGAAGGCAATGGCGAGCACATGCATTTCATGTTCATGGTGACGCTGGACAAGGCCTCCAGCGAGACCGTGACGGTGCAATATGCCACCTCGGACGGCACCGCCAAGGCCGCGTCCGACTATCAGGCGACCACCGGAACGGTGACCTTCGCGCCGGGCGTCACCTCGCAGATGGTCCATGTGGACATCATGGGAGATGCGACCTTTGAGGCCAACGAGACCTTCAAGGTCACTCTGAGCGCGCCGAAGGGCGCCACCATTGGCGACGGCGTCGCGGAGGGCACCATCCTCAACGACGATGCAGCGCCTGTGCTGCCCACCCTGTCCATCGCCGACGCTTCCTTCGCGGAGGGGTCTGCCGCCGCGCCCGGCAAGGGCAAGTTCGTCGTCACCTTGTCCGCCGCCTCGGCGACGCCGGTGACGGTGAAATATGCCACCTCCGATGGGACGGCTGTGGCCGGGAGCGACTATGCGGCGAAGACGGGGACGCTGACCTTCGCGGCGGGCGAGACGCAGAAGACCATCTCGGTCGCCGCCATCGGCGATGCGGTGTCGGAGGCGAACGAGACCTTCTCCGTCACCCTGACCGCCGCTTCGGGCGCCACCATCGCTGACGGCGTGGCGGTCGGCACCATCCGCAACGATGACGCGGCGCCGGTTCTTCCCACCTTGTCCATCGCCGATGCCTCCTTCGCGGAGGGGTCTGCCGGCGCGCCCGGCAAGGGCACGTTCGTCGTCACCCTGTCCGCCGCCTCGGCGACACCTGTGACAGTGAAATATGCGACCTCCGATGGAACGGCCGTGGCCGGGTCCGACTACACGTCCAAAACCGGCACGCTGACCTTCGCCGCGGGCGAGACGCAGAAGACCATCACGGTGTCAGCCATCGGGGATGGGAATGTGGAGGCGAACGAGACCTTCACCGTCAAGCTGTCCTCCCCCTCCGGCGCCACCATCGCCGATGGCTCGGCGACCGGCACCATCCGCAACGACGACGCGGCCCCGGTGGCTGCAGGCGATGTGGACTATGTGGTCCGCGACGACTGGGGCGCGGGTTTTGTGGCGGATATGAAGGTGGAGGCGGGCCCTGGCGGCCTCAAGGGATGGACGGTGGAATTCGATGCTGCCTTCACCATCACCAATATCTGGAACGCGGTCATCGTCAGCCATGTGGGCAATCACTATGTGATCAAGAACGCCTCCTGGAACGGCACCCTGGGCGCCGGCAAGCAGGCGGCGTTCGGCTTCCAGGCCAATTCGGGCGCCGCTGGCCACGACGCGAGCGGTTTTCTCCTGAACGGCGTGGCGGTGGGCGGCGATCCGGAGCCTGTGTTGCCCGCTTTCTCGGTGACGGATGCGTCCGTGACTGAAGGCAATTCGGGCACCAAGGAATTGGCTTTCACCGTCTCGCTCTCGTCCGCCGCCACCGCCCCGGTGACAGTGGCCTATGCCACGGCGGATGGCACCGCCCTTGCGGGTTCGGACTATACCGCCAAGAGCGGGACTCTGACCTTCGCGGCAGGTGAGACCTCGAAGGTCGTCAAGGTGCTGGTGAACGGCGACACGGCGGTTGAGGGCAACGAGACCTTCACCCTCAACCTCACCAATCCCTCCGGCGCGACCCTGGCGGATGGCGCCGGCACCGGCACCATTGTCAATGACGACGTGGCTCCGCTGCCCACGCTTTCCATCGCCGGCGCGAGCTTTGCGGAGGGAAGCGCGGCGACCCCCGGCCATGGCATGTTCGTGGTCAGCCTCTCCCAGGCGGCCACGAGCGCCGTCACCGTCTCCTTCGCCACGGCCGACGGGACGGCTGTGGCCGGCTCCGACTATGTGGCCCAGACCGGCACGCTCACCTTCGCGGCGGGCGAGACGCAGAAGGTCATCCAGGTGGCGGCCCTCGGGGATGGAACGGTCGAGCCGGACGAGACCTTCAAGGTCACCTTGTCCTCGGCCAAAGGCGCCACAATCGCCCAGGCCTCGGCCACCGGCTCCATCACCAATGACGACGTGGCGACACCGCCGGGGCAGACGCCCAAGGTGAGCATTTCCGACGTCCAGGTGAAGGAGGGCGACCCCGCGACCGGCGCGGCCGCTTCCGGCTGGCTGAGCACGTCCGGCAACCAGATCGTCGATGCGGATGGCAATTCGGTCCAGATCGCGGGCGTGAACTGGTTCGGCTTTGAGAGTTCCACCCTCGCGCCCCACGGCCTGTGGACCCGGAACTACAAGGAGATGATGGACCAGATGGTGGATGAGGGGTTCAACACCATCCGCCTGCCCTTCTCGTCGGAAATGCTGCACACCTCAGCGGCGCCAAACGGCATCGATTTCAACAAGAACCCGGACCTGAAGGGCCTGTCCGCCCTGCAGATCATGGACAAGATCGTCGATTATGCCGGCGAAATCGGGCTCAAGATCATTCTCGACCATCATCGCTCGGACTCGGGGACCGGCACATCGGACAACGGCCTGTGGTACAACAGCAAATATACCGAGGCGGCCTGGATCTCCGACTGGCAGATGCTGGCGCAGCGCTATGCGGACGATCCGACCGTCATCGGCGCTGACCTGCACAACGAGCCCTATAATGGCACATGGGGGGGCGGCGGCGCCAAGGATTGGGCCGCGGCGGCCGAGCGGGCCGGCAATGCGATCGGCGACGTCAATGCCAACTGGCTGATCTTCGTCGAGGGCGTGGGCACGTATGAGGGCAACAATTACTGGTGGGGCGGCAACCTCATGGGGGTGCGCGACCGGCCCATCGATCTCGACGCGACCAACAAGCTGGTCTATTCGGCCCACGATTATCCCAATTCCGTCTATGCCCAGCCGTGGTTCCAGTCCTCCGACTTCGCCGCCCAGTTGCCGGAGAAGTTCGACCAGATGTGGGGCTACATTTATCGGGAAGGCATCGCGCCGGTTTATATCGGCGAGTTCGGCACCAGCCTGACCGATCCCAAGGATGCTCCCTGGCTGGAGGCCATCACCTCCTACTTGTCGGGCGACTTCGACAATGATGGGGTGTCGGACCTGGCGGCCGGCGACAAGGGACCGAGCTGGACCTTCTGGTCCTGGAACCCCAATTCCGGCGATACGGGTGGCATCCTCAACAGCGATTGGACCTCGGTTAACACCGCCAAGCTCGCCTATCTCAAGCCCATCCAGTTCGATTTCGACACGGACGTGGCCGGCGGCGGGGACGGCACGCCGACCGTCTTCGCGCAGTTCGAGGTGAGCCTCTCTGAGCCGGCTACCGGGGCCGTCACGGTGGACTATCACACCATGCCCGGCACGGCGTCGGATACGGATTTCGTGTCCAAGAGCGGTACGCTCCTGTTTGCCGCCGGCGAGCAGACCAAGGTGATCTCTATTCCCATCGTTTCAGACCTGAATCACGAGGGGAACGAGACCTTCACCGTCATGCTCACGGACCCCCATGGCGCGGTCCTGGGGGTCGCCTTGGGGACAGCGACCATCGTGGATGATGATGCCGCCACCCCGACCCCGCCGGTGGATCCGACCCCGACCGATCCCACGCCCTCTGGAGACCTGGAGGCGGTGCTCAAGGTGGCGGATTCCTGGAGCAACGGCTTCAACGCCACCATCGTCATCGACAATGACGGAGCCGCCGTGACGGGTTGGCAGGTGCATGTGGACATGCCCTACCAGATCGAAAACATCTGGAATGCCAAGATCATCTCCCATGATGCCTCCGGCTACGTGATCGGCAATGCCGACTGGAACGGCACCATCGGGGCGGGCGGCGAGGTGTCGTTCGGCTTCGTGGGCATCGGCACTCTCGATCCCGCCCAGGTGGACCTGATCATCTGAGCGTCCGCCCGACGCTCAGCCCGCCTTTCCCGCGCACCGGCCCCATGTTCCAAGGGGCACGGCGTGGGACGAGGCTCCAGGTGGAATTCCCCGCGCACAGCCTGGAGCCTCTCCTCTTCCTTGGCCGCCGATTTCTCGCATTGCCGCATTCTTGATATGGGGCAAGGTCGTGGCCATCTCCTGCTGGCACTTAGGGCGCGAGCCGAGCATGTGGGGCCATTACGGGCGCCGCATGGACGGCGAGAGGGTTCACCGCGCACGCCGGATCGCTTCTGCGGTCTGGGGTGCGGCGAACCTGTTCTCGCGCCCTGAACGGTCACCCGCAGGATGGTTTCATGCCCGCACCTGTGCGCAACGCGCCTCCCGCTTCTCCCGAAACCGCGCCCGGCTTCGAGCCGCCCTTGGGAGAAGAGGGCTTCCGCGCCTTCGATCGCATGGTCCAGGCGCTGGCGGCGCGCGGGACGGGGGGCCTCTCCCCGGTCTCGCTCGGCCTGGCCCTCATGGATTGGAGCGCGCATCTGGCGGCAGCGCCGGGCAAGCAGATGGAGCTGTGGTTCAAGCTCGCCCGCAAGGTCGCGCGGCTGCAAGGCTATGCCATGCGTGCCCGCCTCGACCGGTCGGCGCCGCCTTGCATTACCCCGCTCCCGGGGGACGACCGGTTCCGCGATCCGGCCTGGCAGGCCTGGCCCTATTGCCTGATGGCGCAGAGCTTTCTCCTGACACAGCAATGGTGGCACAACGCCACCCGCGAGGTGCCCGGCGTCTCCGAGCATCACCAGGACGTGGTTTCGTTCACCGCCCGGCAGATGCTGGACATGTTCTCGCCCTCCAACAATCCCTTCACCAATCCCGAGGTGATGCGGCGGGCGAAGGAGACGCGCGGCGAGAATTTCATCCAGGGCGCGCGCAACCTAATGGAGGATCTCGCTCGGACCGGCAGCGGCCAGCCCCCCGTGGGGGCGGACCAGTTCGTGCCGGGGCAGGAGGTGGCGGTCACGCCCGGGCAGGTGGTCTATCGCAACCACCTGATCGAATTGATCCAGTATGCGCCCGCAACGCCCACGGTGAAGGCGGAGCCGGTTCTCATCGTGCCCGCCTGGATCATGAAATATTACATTCTCGACTTGTCGCCCCAGAATTCGCTGGTGCGCTATCTGGTGTCGCAGGGCCACACCGTTTTCTGCATATCCTGGCGAAACGTGACCGCCGAGGATCGGGACCTTGCCCTCGACGATTATCGCCGCCTCGGCATCATGGCAGCGTTGGATGTCATCGGCGCCATCGTGCCGGGCGCGAAGATTCACGCCACCGGATATTGCCTGGGTGGCACCTTGCTGGCCATAGCCGCCGCTGCCATGGCCCGCGTCAAGGATGACCGGCTCGCCACCATTTCCCTGTTCGCGGCCCAGACCGATTTTACCGAGCCGGGTGAATTGCAGCTCTTTATCGACGAGAGTGAGTTGCACTTCCTGGAAAGCATGATGTGGGACCAGGGCTATCTCTCCGCGGACCAGATGGCGGGCGCATTCCAGATGCTGCGGTCCAATGACCTCGTCTGGTCGCGGCTGGTGCGGGACTATCTCATGGGCGATCGTGCTCCCATGATCGACCTGATGGCCTGGAATGCGGATTCCACCCGCATGCCCTACCGGATGCATGCGGAATATCTGCGCGAGCTGTTCCTGCGGAACGACCTCGCCACCGGCCGCTATCTGGTGGACGGCCATCCAGTGGCCCTGCCGAACATCCGCGTGCCCATTTTCGCGGTGGGCACCGAGCGGGATCATGTGGCGCCCTGGCACTCGGTCTACAAGCTCCATTATCTCACCGATACGGACGTGACTTTCGTGCTGGCGAGCGGTGGCCACAATGCCGGCATCGTGAGTGAGCCGGGCCATCCCCATCGCCACTACCGGGTGCGTCACCACGCGGCAAGCGATGCCTATATCGGGCCGGAGGAATGGTTCGCGGGCACCGCGCCGACGGATGGCTCCTGGTGGGGGGCGTGGGAGGGTTTTCTTGCGGCCCATTCAACCGCCGAAGTCGCGCCCCCGGCCATGGGAGCGCCAGACGGTGGTTACCCGCCGCTCATGGCCGCGCCCGGCACCTATGTGATGCAGCGCTAACTTGGTGCAGCGCTGAGGCTGTCTTCACGGCACCAGCACGGCGGCCCCCTGGAGACGGCCCGCGCGCAGGTCGTCGAGCGCTGTGTTGGCAGCCTCGAGCGGATAGGGCGTCACGGCGGTTTCGATGCCGATCTCGGGGGCGATGGACAGGAACTCATGGGCATCCCGGCGCGTGAGGTTCGCCACCGAGAAGATCTTTCGTTCCTCCCACAGCCAGCGATAGGGGAAGCTCGGAATATCGCTCATGTGGATCCCGCCGCACACCACCCGTCCGCCCTTGCGTACGGCCTTCAGCGCCGCGGGCACCAGGGCGCCCACCGGGGCGAAGAGGAGAGCGGCGTCCAGCGGGACGGGTGGCAAGGCTTGGGAACTGCCGGCCCACACCGCGCCGAGGCTTCGGGCAAAGTCCTGTGCTGCCTCGTCTTCCGGCCGGGTAAAGGCATAGACTTCGCGCCCTTGCCAGAGAGCCACCTGGGCGACGATGTGGGCGGCGGCGCCGAAGCCGTAGAGGCCCAGCCGCTTGCCCGGACCGGCCATCACCAGGGTGCGCCAGCCGATCAGCCCCGCGCATAGGAGCGGGGCCAGTTCCGCGTCCGTGCCGGTTTCGCCGAGTGGATAGGCGAAACGGGCATCCGCGATCGTGTGGGTGGCGAAGCCGCCATTGCGCGTGTAGCCGGTGAAGAGAGGGTGGTCGCAGAGGTTTTCCTCCTCCGCGCGGCAATAGCTGCAGCACTGGCAGGAGCGCCCAAGCCAGCCCACGCCCACCCGGTCGCCAAGCCTGAGATGGCTGACCCCCGCGCCCAGCGCTGCCACGCGGCCGACAATCTCGTGGCCGGGAATGAGGGGCAAAGAGGGCTCGGTGAGGTCGCCGTCCACCACATGCAGGTCTGTGCGGCAGACGCCGCAGGCCCCCACCTTGATCAGCACCTCCCCCGGACCCGGTTCAGGATCGGATAAGGTGCGCAGCACAAGACGTTGGCTGGGCCTCTCCAGCACCATTGCCCGCATCGCCGCCTCCAGATGGTTTCACCGGCAGCTTGCCGGCTCCGAACGGCGGGACCATGACCTGCCTCAAGGACGCAGAGCGATGGGCGTCAACTCCCGCCGATCAGGATGCCGGCCGCCAGTACCAAGGCTCCGCCCACCACCACCTGCATCACGGCGCGCAGGAAGGGCGTTTCCATGTAGCGGTTCTGGATCCAGGCGATGGCCCACAATTCCACGAACACGATGATGCAGGCGAGGATCGTGGCGGTCCAGAACTCCGGGATCAGGTAGGGCAGGGCATGGCCGAGGCCGCCCACGGCCGTCATGATGCCGGAAGCGAAGCCGCGCTTCAGCGGCGAGCCGCGTCCGGAAATCACCCCGTCATCATGGGCGGCTTCGGTGAAGCCCATGGAGATGCCTGCGCCCACCGCAGCGGCGAGGCCGACGAGAAGAGTGGTTTGGGAGTCCTGGGTGGCGAAGGCAGTGGCGAAGATCGGGGCGAGGGTGGAGACGGACCCATCCATCAGGCCGGCAAGGCCCGGCTGCACCCAGGTCAGGACGAATTGACGGCGGGCCTTCTCGCTCTCCTCATTGCGAATCTCTTCGGGCCGGTTGGCCGCTTCCAAGGCCTCAGCCGTCGCCTGGTGCCCCTGTTCCTGGCCCGCGAGGTCGCCAAGAAGGGCGCGGGTGCCGGTATCGCTCGCCCGCTGCGCCGCCTTCAGGTAGAAATTGGCGGCATCTTCTTCCATGCGGGCGATTTCGCCGCGGATGCGCTCGATGCCGAGGTTCTTCACCAGCCATTCCGGTCGCCGGGCATAATAGCCGGAGATGTGTTCGCGGCGGATGAGTGGGATGTGGGTTCCAAACCTGCGCTCGAACTCCGCGATGAGGGCGCGGCGGTGTCGGCCCTCCTCTGCGGCCATTCCGTCCAGCACCCGCGCCGTCGCTGGATAATCCGCCCGCACCGCTTCCGCATAGTCCGCATAGATGCGGGCATCGTCCTCCTCGGAGGAGATGGCGAGGGCCAGGATTTCCTTTTCACTCAGATCGGAAAACTGCCGGCGGGCGGCGAAGCCAGGGAGCATGACGCATTTGCCTAGTTTGTAATAATTCCAGTTTATTACGAAACTGTACGTCGGTGGTATGACAATGAAGCTGGCCTCCTCGCTCCCGCGCGCATGCCGGTCTGCCGGTACGCAACCCAAGGCGCCATGCCCGCGTTGCCCGCATATGACCCATAAAGAAGGAGGGTGTCATGCCTGCCAAGTCCAAGGCCCAGCAGAAAGCCGCCGGCGCCGCCTTGTCGGCCAAGCGGGGCGAAGAGAAGGTCTCCGATCTGCAGGGGGCATCCAAGTCCATGTATGAAAGCATGGACGAAAAGGAGTTGGAAAAAATGGCGTCTACGAAGCGGGCTGGAAAGCCGGATCATGTGAAGAAGGACTGAGGGACCCAACGGGCTCCCCCGGTGCGGGTGTCGTGTGCTATGGCGGGAAAAACAGGACCGCATCGACGACCATGCCGCAGCCCCGCCCGCCCGGCCCTCGTCGCCTTGATCCCAAGGCGCGGGAGGCAGCTATCCTGCGTGCCGCCATCTCCTTTTTCGCGCGGCAAGGCTTCGACGGCACCACGCGCGATCTGGCGGCGGAGGCCGGGATCACGCAGTCCCTTCTTTATCGCTACTTCCCCAGCAAGGAAGCCCTGCTTGATCGGGTCTATGAGGAAGTCTTCCTCATGCCGTGGCGGCGGGAATGGGAGGCGCAGCTCGAAGATCGCAGCCTCTCGCTGGAGGAGCGGCTGGTTCGGTTCTATCGGGACTATTCCCGTCTGCTGCTGACCCATGAATGGGTGCGCCTGTTCATGTTCGCAGGTCTCAAGGGGCTCGACTTCAACGCCCGCTATCTCGCTTTTCTGCGCGGCGCCGCCTTCGACCGTGTTGCACGGGAGATCCGACATGAGCGCGGGCTGCCCCTGGATCCCCCCGTGCGGGACGAGGAAGTGGAACTCATCTGGGGCTTGCACGCTGCGATCTTCTATCTGGGTGTGCGGGAATTCATCTACGGAATTCCACGTCCGGTGAACCTCGACGCGGACATCGCCTTGCGCGTGCGGGCCTTCCTGTCCGGTGCACCCGCCGTGTTCGCCGACCTGGACGGGGCGCATTAAATAATCAGATGATCAATATCTGTTGACGGCGCCCCTTCCTTGGGTGATGATTGATCAAATGATCAATATGTCCGTTGCCTCTGGTGGCGGGCGGCCAAGGAGGGGACCATGGGCGAGAACCTCGGCGCGGGGCGACGCGCCATCATCATCGGTGGCTCCATGGCGGGGCTGTTCGCTGCTCTGCTGCTGCGTCGCGCCGGATGGCAGGCCGATGTGTATGAACGCACCGGGAGCGAATTGTCGGGCCGCGGCGCTGGCATCGTCACCCATGCGGAACTCTTGGATCTCATGCATGCCTGCGGCGTGGACGCCGCCGATGCCCGGGTGGGGGTGCATGTGGCCGGCCGGCGTGTCTTCGCGCGCGACGGGCGGCTGACCCACGAATTGCCGCTCGAACAGATCGTCACCTCGTGGGGGCATCTCTACGGGCTGCTGCGCGCGGTCCTGCCGGACGAACACTATCATCACGGCTTCGACCTCGTGCGAGTGGAAGATGGGCCCGGCGGAGTGCGGGCGCATTTCGCCGACGGCAGCAGTGCGGAGGGCGACTTGCTGGTGGGGGCCGACGGCATCGGCTCCACCGTGCGCGCTCAATTCCTGCCTGAGGCCGAGCCTGCTTATGCCGGCTATATCGCCTGGCGCGGCATGGTGGTTGAGAACGAGCTGAGCGACGCCACCCGCGCCGCTCTGTGCGACCACTTCGCTTTCAGCCTGCCGGCCACCGAGCAGATGCTCGGCTATCCGGTGGCAGGTGCCGACGAATCCATGGAATGGGGCCAGAGGCGTTTCAATTTCGTCTGGTACCGACCTGCACCGCCCGACGTGCTGAAGGACCTGCTCACCGACATCGACGGCGTGGCCCATCCCGTCTCCATACCGCCGAACCGCATCCGACCCGACGTGGTGGATGCCGCCCGCCAAGCGGCGCGGGAGACGTTGTCGCCACAGTTCGCCGAGGTGGTGGAGCGCACGGCGCAACCCTTCATCCAGGTGATCCGCGACCTTGAGACGCCCCGGCTCGATCTTGCCCCGCACACAGTCATTCTGGGCGATGCCGCCTTCGTGGCGCGGCCCCATGTGGGCATGGGCGTGACCAAGGCGGCGAGCGATGCGGCCGAGCTGGTTGCGGCCTTGGAGCGGCACGGCAACGACATTCCCGCTGCCCTGGCGGATTTCTCGCGCAAGCGCGTGGCCTATGGCGAAGCGGTGGTGCGCCGCGCCCGTCGCCTGGGTGCCTATATGCAAACCGAACCGTTGAGCGAGGCCGATCGCGCCGCCGCCGAGCATCATCGCCAGCCCGAATGCGTCATGGCCGAGACGGCGGTGGCTGTCGGCATCGCCGCCTGAAAACAAAGGGAGAAACGCCATGGGAGAGCATGTGATCAAAGCCTGGCCGGAGCCGCCCGCCAGCTGGGATGCGGCACGACGCGCGGAGTTTCAGGCGCGTGTGGGCATCGGGCAGGTGGGGTCGCGGCTTGTTTCTCAGACGGAGCGGGTGCGGGTGTGGCACCTGGCCTTGAAGCCGGGCGAGCGGATCTCGTTCCACACCCATGTGCTCGATTATTTCTGGACCGCCGTGACGGGGGGCTCTGCCCGGTCGCATTACGCGGACGGGCGTGTTGCCGAAGTCACCTATGCGCCCGGCGAGACGCGCCATTTCAGCTTCCCGGCCGGTGGGTTCATGATTCATGACCTTGAAAATACCGGGGACACCGAACTCGTCTTCACGACCGTCGAATTTCTCGACAGTGCCAACGCCCCGCTTCCACTTCCGCAGGAGGTGACGGCCCATCTGCGTGACGCAGCCTGACAGGTTTGGCGTGAAGGGTTTTCGCACCCTGCTGGCGCCGAGCTCCGACCCCCAATCGAGCGCCTCACCGCGCTCGACCATTAGTCAGAATTATGAACTCGATCATAAATGATCATTTGGCCATCTGGCTGGGCCGCCTCTAAAAATGATTATCCGGTGCACGCGCGCCGCACAGGTCCATTCAGGGGTGGGCCGACACAGGCCGTGATCTTCCGAGCCGCCCCAAGGCGCGCTCCCCCGCTTTATCAATCAGGCGAAAAGGCTGCCGATAATTGTGCGGCCAGAATCAAGAAAATGGTCCGGGAGGAAAACAAGACATGCGAAATCTGCTTCGAATCTCCGCCCTTTCCGCTGCCCTCGTGGCTGGCATGGCGGGATTTGCGCACGCTGACACCTTTAGGCTGCGGATTGCATCCGGTCACCCTGCGGTGAATACGTATGTGAACCTGATGCAGACCTTCTTCGTTCCGGAGGTCACCAAGCGCGTCGCCGAGAGGACCAGCCACAAGATTGAGTTCGTGGAGGGCTATGGCGGCTCCATGGTCAAGGTGGCGGACACACTGGAAGGCGTTCAGTCCGGCATCATCGACATTGGCGGCTATTGCTTCTGCTTCGAGCCCTCGAACCTGCCGTTGCAGGCGTTCCAGGTGATGCTGCCCTTCTCTTCCATGAGTTCTGAAGTCTCGGTGAAGGTGGCACGCGAAGTGTACGACAAGGTGCCGTACATGCGTGAGGTTTTCGAGAAGAAGTTCAACCAGAAGCTCATCGCCCTGATCTCGGACAATGGCTACAACCTCACCACCACGTTCGACTGGAACACGGTGTCCGACCTCAAGGGTCGCAAGCTCGCCGGCGCTGGTTTGAACCTGAAGTGGCTGGAATATGCCGGTGCGATCCCGGTCCAGTCCTCGCTGCCGGAGGCCTACACCTCCATGCAGACGGGTGTCTATAACGGCTGGATCATGTTCCCGTCGGGCGTCGTCAACTTCAAGCTGTTCGAAGTGTCGCCCTATTATACCGAGACCGGGTTCGGTGCGATCACCTGGCACGGCATGACCATCAACAAGGCCCGCTTCGACAAGCTGCCCAAGGACGTGCAGGACATCATCCTGGAAGTCGCCCGCGAGTTCGAGGCCAAGACCGGCACCGTCAACGACGCCAACTATCCCAAGCAGATCGCGCAGCTGAAGGAGCTTGGCGCCAAGGTGAAGACGGCGGTTCCGGATTCCGTCCGCATCGAATGGGCGACCTCGCTGAAGGACTGGCCGAAGGAGAAGGCGCAGGAACTGGACAAGGCTGGCCTGCCCGCCACCGAAGTCCTGTCCATGGCCATGGAGCTCTACGAGAAGCACGGCCACAAGTGGCCGGTCCGCTACCAGATCAAGTGACGCCTTGATCCCGCGCGCCCCGGAGGCCTCAGGCGTCCGGGGCGGTGCCCGCTTCACGTCCCTCTTCTCGACAGGTGCGCCCATGTCTTCGCCACTGTCCGCCGCGTCGGGCCAGTCGCGCGACGCGCAGTCTCTCATCGGCACCAGCCTCGACTGGGTGTCGAAGGGCCTGCTTACGCTCGCCGCCTTGCTCGCCTTTCTCCTCTGCTTCGTCGTGTGCGCCGATGTGATCGGCCGCGTCCTGTTCAGCGCGCCCCTGAAGGGCACGCCGGAACTGGTCTCGAGCTCCATTGTCATCATCTGCTACCTGCAGGCGAGCTACGCCATTCTGTCCGGCGGCATGATGCAGGTGGATGCCTTCACCGTGCACTTCCCCGTGCCGGTGCAGGCGGCCCTCGGCATCATCGGCTCGCTTCTCGGCGCGCTCCTGTTCGGGATTATCTTCTGGGGCTCCGTCGAGGGCTTCATGCATGCCTGGACCAGCGGGGAATATGAGGGCGAGGGCGCCCTGCATGTGCCCATGTGGCCGGTGCGCCTATCCGTGCTTGTTGGAACCCTGCTCGCCTGCCTCGGCTACATCCTGCTCGCCTGCCGCCAGATCGTGGCCGCGCGCCGCGCCGAAGTCATCATCACCGGCGTATCGCACTAAGGAGGCGCCCATGTTCGACGGAACCCAAATGGCGCTGGTGCTCGGCGTCCTGCTTCTTCTTGTTTTCCTCGGCACGCATATCGCGGTGGCCCTGGGCCTGGCGTCCGCCCTCGGCATCTATCTGATGATGAACGGGGACATGGAGGTGGTGGTCACCTTCATTTCGAACACCGCCTATGAAGCCATCCGCGACTATATCTTTGCGGTGATCCCGCTCTTCATCCTCATGGGCGAGTTCCTCGCCCGCTGTGGGGCGGCACGGGACCTGTTCGCGCTGGTCAACCGCGTCACCAAATGGCTTCCGGGACGGCTCGGCATCGCCACCGTCTTCGCCAATGCCATCTTTGCCTTCGTGTCGGGTGTCTCTATCGCGGCGGCGGCAGCCTTCTCGCGCATCGCCTATCCTGAGATGAAGCGCTACGGCTATGATCGCCAGTTCTCGCTCGCCTGTATCGCCGGCTCGGCGTGCCTCGGCATGCTCATTCCCCCCTCGGTGCTGATGATCGTATGGGGGGTCATCACCGAGCAGTCCATCGGCAGCCTGTTCCTGGCTGGCGTCGTTCCGGGTTTCCTGGTTGTGGCGGTCTACAGCATCTACATCGTCCTCTTCGCCCTGCGCTACCCGGCACTGGTGGGCGAGGCAGCCCGAGGACCCGAGGTGGTGGGTGTCACCGCCTCTGGTGCCGCCGTGGCTGGGATGGGCGGTGGACGGGCGCCGGCGCCCGCGCGCCAGCCCGTGGAGGACGAGGCGTTCGGCAAGTCCCTAGTCGGTACGCTGCTGGTCTTGGCGCTGATTCTCAGCGTGCTCGGCGGCATCTGGTTCGGCTTCTTCACGCCCACCGAAGGCGCGGGCGTGGGCGCGACGCTCTCCCTGTTCATCGCCATTGGCCGTGGCATGCGGGCCAAGCAGATCTTTGACGTGGTGCTCAGTGTCGGCCGTACGTCCGCGCCGCTGCTTCTGCTCCTCGTGATGGCGCAGCTTTATTCCCGCGTCCTGTCGATGACGGGCATTACAGGGGCAGTGCAGGCCTTTTTCCTGGATACCGGCCTGCCGCCGCTCGCCATTCTCGGCATCATGATCTTCATCTGGTTCCTGCTGGGCTGTGTGATCGATTCCATTTCGATCATTCTCCTGACGGTTCCGGTGTTTGCTCCCATCGCTGCAGCGCTTGGCTATGACCCGCTCGCCTTCGCGCTGATCGGCATCATCGCCATCGAGACCGGCCTCCTGACGCCGCCGTTCGGCATCCTGGTCTTCACGGTGAAGGCCGCCTTGCCAGACGAGAAGATATCGGTGGGCGAGATTTTCCGGGGGGCCATTCCCTTCTGGATCTGCCTGCTGGTGGTGATCGGCCTTCTGATCGCCTTCCCGCAGATCGCCACCTGGCTGCCGAACCTCGGCAAGGTGGGCGGATGAGGCATTCCGTCCGGCGGCCCTGACGGCCGGACGGTGGGCGAAAGCGGCCGCAAGAGCCGTGCCCTCACTTCGACGAGCGACCGGTATTCGGCCCGTGGGACTGCATGTGTTCCGCGAAAGGAGACCTGCGCTCGTCTTTTCTTTTTCTTCAGACCGTTCGGGAGGATCCCATGAGCAATGTTGACAAGGTGAAGGTGAACGGCGCCGAGATCGCGGCGCGCGTGGATGGCGATGCCGGCAAGCCCTGGATCGTCCTGTCCAATTCCCTGGCCTGCACCCATGAGAGCTGGCGGCTGCAGATGCCGCTTCTCACTAAGACCCACCGGGTGCTGCGCTACGATACCCGCGGCCACGGCCAGAGCTCGGCGCCGCCCGCGCCCTATTCCATGGATCTGTTCGCCTCCGACCTGGTCGGCCTGATGGACCATTACGGGATCGAGAAGGCCGACATTCTCGGCCTCTCCATGGGCGGCATGACGGCCCTGGGCGTTGCCATCAATCATCCCAGCCGCGTCAACCGGCTGATTTGCTCGGCGGCCCGATCGGACTCGATCCCGCCCTTCGTGGACAGCTGGAACACCCGCATCGCCGCCATCCGCGCGGCGGGTGGTATGCAGGGCGTTGTCGACTTCACGATCGAGCGCTGGTTCACCCAGGGCTTCCGCGAGGCCAATCCGGACATCGTGGAGGAGGCCAAGCGAATGATCCTCGCTACCGATATGGAAGGCTATATCGCGTGCGCGGAAGCCCTCAAGGGCCTGGACTATAAGCGCAGTCTCGGCTCCATCTCCGCGCCGTCCCTCTTCATCGCGGGTGCGCAGGACGGCGGTGCCCCGCCGGCCGCTATGCGCGAGATGGCGACCCTCACCCCCGGTGCCGGCTTCGTCGAGATCGCCCCGGCCTCGCACATCATCATCCTGGAGAACCCGGACGCCTTCAATGCGACCGTGGGCTCCTGGCTGGCCGGCGAGACGGTGGCCCAGCGCGCCTCCGCCTGAGGCCTTGCCGGCGCGGCTTCCCCCGCGCCGGCATCGACCGGGCGATTAGCCGGACTGATCCGGCGCATCAGAAACAATCATTTCAGTGAATGGCCGGGCCAGATTATCCTGGCTGAAAGCAGTCTGGAGTTGAGCGATGAAGCTCGGTTTCTTCACCATGCCGATCCACCCCATCGACAAGGATTGGCGGCAGTCTCTCAAAGAAGATCGTGACGCCTTTATCTTGGCGGACGAACTTGGCTACACGGAAGCCTATTGCGGCGAGCACGTGACCGACCAGGCGGAGAACATCACCTCCTGCGCGATGTTCATGGCCTGGATCGCCTCGCACACCAAGCAGATCCGGCTGGGCACGGGCACCATCAACATGCCCAACAGCCACCCCGCGAACGTGGCGGGGCAGATCGCCATGCTCGACCACATGCTGGATGGTCGATTCAATTTCGGCATCAGCCCGGGCGGCCTGCTTTCTGACGCGGAAGTCTTCGGCAACCTGGATGCCAACCGGAACGAGATGTTCGTCGAGGGCATCAATTCGGTGCTGGCCATCTGGGCCGGAGAGGCGCCCTACAATATCGAGGGCAAGTACTGGAAGATCTCGACAGAGCGCACGATGATGCCGGCCATCGGCCAGGGCATCATGTCGAAGCCGCTCCAGCAGCCCCATCCCCCCATCGTGGTGACCGTGGTGGCGCCCTATTCCAAGGGCGTGACGGAAGCGGCCTCGCGTGGCTGGCTGCCCATCTCCGCCAACTTCCTTCTGCCCAAGTGGGTGGCCACCCATTGGCCCAAATATGTGGAGGGCTGCGAGCGGGTGGGCCGCGTGGCTAATCCCGCCGACTGGCGCGTCGCCAAGAGCGTATTCGTGGCCGATGATCTCGCCACCGCCCGCGAATATGCGCTTGGGCCCAAGAGCCCGTATCGCTTCTACTACAACCAGCTTCTGACGAAGATGAAGGCCAACAAGCGGGCCGACCTCTTCAAGCCCGATCCCAACATGTCCGACGACGACCTGACCATCGAGCGCGTGCTCGACGAACTGGTCATCTGGGGGACGCCCGACAAGGTGGCCGACGACCTGCTCCGCTTCCAGGAGATCACCGGCCCGTTCGGCACACTGCTTTACGCGGGCAAGGACTGGGTCGACCGCGAGCTTGGCCGCAAGTCCATGATCCTCCTGGCGGAAAAAGTGGTCCCTCTGGTGGAGGGCCGCGAGGCCCGCGCCCCCAAGGCCGCCGAGTGACACATCCTTCGATGTGACGGCGCAACCGGAAACCCGGCCGGGATTCCGGTTGCGCCTTATTTTCTTCTGAGCGACACGCGGGCGGGCCGGTGCCGACATGTGTCGGGTGCCGAGACGGGACAATCGGGCATGGATCTCGCACCGCAGGTGATCGTCGCGGGGCTGGCGGCGGTCTTCATCATCTCTTTTTCCAAGGGGGCCTTTGGCGGCGGCCTCGCCGTGGTTGGCATTCCCATCCTTACCTTCGTGATGGACCCGGTGGATGCCGCCGTGGTGCTGGCGCCCCTGCTGCCCCTCATGGATCTTGCAACGCTCAAGGCCTTTCCGCCCCGCACCTGGTCCATGCCCGATGTGATCTGGATCGCCAGCGGGGTTTTTGCGGGAATGGTGGTGGGCGCACTGCTGCTCGGCGGCTTGCCGCGCCACTTGAGCGCCGCCTTGATCGGCTTTGCTGTCCTGGCCTTCGCCGCCCGGCAGGTCTTCCTGCGGCCGAAGCCGGGCACGCCGCTGGAGGTCTCGCCTCCGCGGGCTTTCGGGTGGGGTGCGCTTGGCGGGCTGACCACCTTCCTCGCCAATGCCGGCCAGCCGCCGGTGGCGGTCTATCTCACCCGCCGCACCCTCACCAAGACCATGTATGCGGGAACCATGTCGGCGGTCTTCACCATCGCCAACGTCACCCGGCTTCCGCTGATGGCCGCCATCGGCCTCGACCGGCTGCATCTGCTGGCCTATTCGGCCGCCATGATCCCGGCCATTCCGCTCGGCACCTATTGCGGCCGCAAGCTGCATGACCGGCTCGACCGCGAGC
The DNA here is from genome assembly GCF_028863665.1 of Aquabacter sediminis. GTDB lineage: Bacteria > Pseudomonadota > Alphaproteobacteria > Rhizobiales > Xanthobacteraceae > L1I39. Next base: position 279,496 of record NZ_JARBFX010000006.1, on the reverse strand, counting down.
GCCTTTTCTTCTGCGTCTATGTGATGCTGCTTCTGGTGGGCGCGAAGCTCATCTATGACGGCGTCAGGATGTGGCCATGACGGCCGAGCCCCGAGAGGGCGAACAGGTGGCCGGGCAGGTTCCTCCCATGCTCGGCTTCTGGCTCACCTTGCTGCTGGCGGTGGGCGGCGGCATCGTGGTGGCGAACCTCTATTATGCCCAGCCGCTGCTGGCCCCCATCAGCGAGGCGCTCGGCATTGCCCCCTGGGCGGCTGGCATCGCCATGACCGTGACGCAGGTGGGCTATGGCCTCGGCCTGCTCCTGGTGGTGCCGCTGGGCGACCGTTTCGAGAACCGGCGCCTCATCGTCGCGACGCTGCTGGTTGTGGCCGGATCCCTGCTGGCGGCGGGGCTCGCGGCCAATGCGCCGCTCTTCCTCGCCGCCTGCTTTTCCATCGGCATCTCGGCTTCGGTGGCGCAGATCCTGGTGCCTTACGCCTCCCATCTCGCCGCGCCGGCTGACCGGGGGCGGGTGGTGGGCAATGTCATGTCCGGAGTACTCCTGGGCATGATGCTGGCGCGGCCCATCGCCAGCCTGATGGCGGATGCCCATGGCTGGCGCGCGGTGTTTCTGGGCTCTTGCGCCGTGGTGACGGTGCTCGCGCTGGTGATGGCGCTGGTGGTGCCCCGGCGCACGCCCTCGGATGGCTTTCGCTATCGCACGCTGTTCCGCTCTCTGCGCGCGCTGCTTGTGGATCACCCCGTTCTCCGTCGCCGCGCTGCCATTCAATTCTGCCTGTTCGGTGCTTTCACACTGTTCTGGACGGTAATCCCCCTCCTGCTGGCAAGTTCCGCCTTCGGAATGACGCAGAAGGGCATCGCCATCTTCGCGCTGCTGGGCGTGACGGGCGCAGGGGCCGCACCCCTGGTGGGCTGGGCATCTGACCGTGGCTGGGGACGCCTCGGAGCGCTTGCCGGCATCCTCGCTTCCGTCGTGGCGTTCGCACTGTGCCTGATGGCGGGAGCCGGGCACAGCGGGCTGGTGCTGCTGGTCGTTGCCGGCATTCTTCTCGATTGCGGCGTCGCCTGCTCGCTGGTGGTGGGGCAGCGCACGATCCTCACCTTGGGCTCGGAAGGGCGCAGCCGGGTCAATGGGTTGTTCTTCTCCATCTTCTATTCGGGCGGCGCGATCGGCTCCGCCGTGGGCGCCTGGGCCATGGTGGTGGGCGGCTGGACCCTGGCCATGGGGATCGGCCTCGCGGTGGTGCTGGTCGCCCTTGCCCTCCACCTGACGGAGCGCGCGACCCCGGTTGAACTCCATTAGAAAAATGACTGGCAAACAGAAGACTTCATAATTTGTGCTGCGGGCCCGGCGCCAGCAAAGTGCAGCGGAACGGGGCGCCACGCTTCGCAACACGCTGAAAAACAGGGAAAGACGCATGCTCAAGGTTGGACTTATCGGAATGGGGTGGTGGGGTGGCACCATGCTGCGTGTGCTGGCCGGCAGCCCGGACATCCGCATCGTGGCAGCGACCGATGTCGACCCCGCCAAGGCGGCACTCGCGGCCGAGCGTGACGCGCGCTTCCTTCCCACCTTCGAGGCGGTCATCGCCGATCCCGAAGTGGAAGGTGTCATCCTGTGCACCCCGCAGCAATTCCATGCCGAGCAGATCGTCGCCGCCGCGACCGCCGGCAAGCACGTCTTCTGCGAGAAGCCCCTGTGCCTGACGCGGGCGGATGCGGAGCGCGCCGTGGCCGTATGCCGGGCGCATAACCGGGTGCTGGGCGTCGGCCATGAGCGGCGGTTCGAGCCGCCGATCATCGACCTGATGAACCGCATCAAGGCGGGTGAGCTGGGCACCATTCTCCAGGTGGAGGCCAATTTCAGCCAGGACAAGTTCTTGGCCCTGCCGCCCGGCAACTGGCGCATCAGTGCGTCCAACCCGGTGGGGCCGGTGACCGCCACCGGCATCCATCTGCTGGACCTGTCCACCGCCATTCTTGGACCGGCTGAGCGGGCTCTGACCTCGCTCTCCACGCTGGCCACCTCGTTTGAGAATGGCGACACGCTCGCCATGACGCTCAATTTCAAGTCCGGCGCCAACGCGCTGCTCTCGGCCATCCTGACCACGCCCTTCGATGGCCGGATCGCGGTCTATGGCTCCACTGGCTGGGCCGAGGTGCGCGACAAGGCGCATCCGGAAAATTCGGAAGGCTGGACGGCCACTTACGTCATTCGCGGCAAGCCCCGGGAGGACCTGGAATACCCGCCTGCTCCGGCGGTGCGCGCCAATCTGGAGGCATTCGCCCGGGCGGCCGAGGGCAAGGAGACCTATCCCATCTCCATGGACCAGATGATCGAGAATGTGGCGGCTCTGGAGGCGGTTTTTGCGTCCGCCAAGTCCGGCGGTCTCGCCATGGTCCCCTGAGGCATCAGGGCGGGCGCGGACGGGCGCCCGCCCTTTGCCAGCGATCAATAGTCATGCGAGCCTAGCTGGATGGGAGGATCCCGCCGGCGTCGTCGGGTGACAAGAGAACGGGTATCCAAGTGGCTGAAAGCCTGAGAGAAATCCGCCTGTTCGTGGCCGCCTATGAGGAGCGGTCGTTCACGGCGGCCGCCAATCGCGAACACGGCACCCAATCCGGCGTCTCGCAGCATATTCGCAAGCTGGAAGAACGGTTTGGCGTGCGGCTGTTCTCGCGCGACAAGGGGCGCGTCACGCCCACTCCGGCGGGGGATGCCTATTACAGCCGCTGTGTGGAGATGTTGCGCCTCCACGAGGCGACCCACCAGACCATGCTGATGTTCGGGTCTGGCGTCTCCGGCGACATTGCGGTGGGGCTGATGCCCACCATGACGCGGGTCACGCTCGCCCCCGCCATGCGGCGGTTCATCGCCGCCTATCCCAATGTGTCGGTGCGGGTGGTGGAGGCCTTCAGCCCGATCCTCACCCAAGCGGTGCTGAATGGCGAGCTGGACTTCGCCATCGTGCCGTCCATTCCCGGCCGTCCGGGCTTGAAATCACAGCACTTTTTGACGACCCACGAGACGCTGGTGAGCCGCCTGGAGCCCGCCCGCCACCTCAAGCCCGTGCGGCTGCGGACGCTCGGGCCGTTGAAGCTGGTCCTGCCCTCCGTCGCCAACACCCGCCGCACCCTGATCGAGACCTATATTGCCTCGAACAGCGTGCAGGTGGAGCGGATGCTGGAGATGGATTCCATGATGGGCACGCTGGATTTCGTCGCCACATCCGACTGGCGGACCGTGGTCCCCGCCATCATGCTGGCGGCGGACATCGACCGGCTGCCTTTATCGGTGCAGCCGATTGTCGATCCGGTTCAACCACTTGACCTCGTCCTCATCGAGCCGTCGAGCCGCGTCATCGTGCCCCCCGCCGCTGCCTTCCTGGAGCTTCTGCGGGAAGAGGCGGTGCGGCTCAACCGGTTCTGGACCGGCTATTTCGAGGACGAGGCGCCCGCCGCCTGAGGGCCCCCGGTTCAGCCGCCGTGCAGCCGGCGGAAGCCGCCGCGGTGATAGACGAGGGGGGCATGCCCACGATCTTGTAGGGCGGTGACTTCGCCGACATAGATCTCGTGGTCCCCGCCCGGATAGCGGGCATAGACCCGGCATTCCATATGGGCCGCGGTGTCCGCCAGGACGGGCGCGCCATTGAGGCCGGGGGCATGGTCCACGTCGGCGAACTTGTTCTCGGCGGGAGTGGCGAAACGGCGGCCCAGGGCTTCCTGGTGCTCGGCCAAGATGTTGATATTGAAGACATTGCTGGCCTGGAAGGCCGGCAGGCTTGGGGCTTTCAGCGCCAGGCTCCACAGGATGAGCGGCGGGTCCAGCGACACCGAGTTGAAGGAATTGATGGTCAGCCCCACCGGGCGCCCGCCGCTCCCATTGGTGGTCACCACCACCACGCCGGTCGCGAAAGCCCCGAGGACGTCGCGGAAATGGCGCGGAAGAATGGGGTTCAAGGTTTCCAGGTCGGACATTTCGGCTGTTGTTCCTCAGCGGCCTCACATGAAGGCACCTTGAGGGCATCGGGCCATGATTTCAAATTATGATCTTTAATTTCGCCCATCATGGGGGCTGATCCGCCGGGGCAGGGCGCCCCGGCGGAGGGAACGTCAGGCGGCGAGGCCGCAATCCTTCGGCGTGGGCGCCGTGCGGGCGAGGCCGTCGAAAGCGTTGAGCATCCGCTCACGCCAGGCATGGACGGGATCGGCCTCTTCCAGCACCTCCAGGTCGGAGACGCAGCGGATCCACATGAAGACGCCGAAGGCGGCATAGTCGCCATAGGCATGGGTGTCGCCGCACACGAAGGGCTGGTGCTGGAGCATGGCGCGCAGGGGCGTGAGGGTCTGGCGGAAGGCGGCGACGCGCGCGTCCACATCGCCGGCCACCTCTTCCAGGGCCTTACCGAACCGCTTCTCGCGGGAGGTGCGGAAATAGTCCCGGTCCTCCTGCGCGATGCGGCCAAAGATGGTCAGCATCAGGGCCGGGGCGATGGTGGCCATGGGGCCGGTATCGGCCCAGCTGTTGACGAAGCGGGCCATGCCGCGACCCACCTCGCCGCCGAATAAGGCGGGGCGATCGGGATAGCGGTCTTCCAGGTAACAGGCGATGCGGAAGGAATCGCTCACCGCCTCGCCCTGGTCCACCAGCACCGGCACGGCGCCCTGGCCGGAAAAGGCGATCTCCTCTTTCTGCGTGAAGCGCCACGGCACGCCGTCCACGTCGAGCCCCTTATGGGCCAGCGCCAGGCGCACCTTCCAGCAATGGGGGCTGAAGCGCAGGCGCGGGTCGGCGCCGGCCAGTTCGTAGAGGGTGAGGGGAGCCTTGACGGTCATGCGGCGCCTCCGGCGGGGAGTTGGGCGGTCTGGTTGAAGAGGAGGCTGCGGGAGGCCTCGCTCACGGTCGGCACGGTATTGATGGAGGCGGCGATTTCATAGGTCTTGACCACCGAGGGGCGGGCGGAAATGGCCTCGAACCAGCGCTTCACGTTGGGGAAATCGTCCAGGTTCTGGCCGTGCCGGGAATGGGAACGCACCCAGGGATAGGCAGCGATGTCGGCGATGGAGAAGTCGCCGCCCATATAGTCCGCCACCGCCAGCCGGCGGTCGAGCACGCCATAGAGGCGGTTGGATTCCTTCACATAGCGCTGGGCGGCGTAGGGCACGTGCTCGGGCGCATAATGCAGGAAGTGATGGGCCTGCCCGGCCATGGGGCCAAGGCCCGCCATCTGCCAGTAGAGCCATTCCAGGGTCTGGAAGCGGGCGCGGGGCGGCTTGGGCAGCAGCTTGCCCGTCTTGTCGGCGAGATATTCCAGGATGGCGCCGGATTCGAACACCGAGAGCGGGCCTGCCCCGTCTTGCGGCGCATGGTCGATGATGGCGGGGATGCGGTTGTTGGGGCTCACCGCCAGGAAGTCCGGCTTGAACTGGTCGCCGGTGGAGATGTTGACCGGGGTGATCTTGTAGTCGAGGCCCAGTTCCTCCAGCGCGATGACGATCTTATGGCCGTTGGGCGTGGTCCAGTAGAGAAGTTCGATCATGCCGTCCTCCCAGAGCGGGCGTCGGGCCTTCGGGAGGCGGGTGGCCGGCCTCTTGGAAGGTCCCTTGCCCCATGGCATGCTTGACATGAGTGTCAAGTTTGACGCTTGTGTCAAGAATGAAGTGCCGACCGGAAAGGCGGACGCGCGAGGTATGGCGATGGCCGGTGTGCGGCGGTTCGAGGAGGACGAGGTGCTGGCGCGGGCCGAGGCGGTGTTCCGCCGCAAGGGCTTCGAGGCCACCTCCATGTGCGACCTCGCGCAGGCCACCGGCGTTCAACGGGGCAGCCTCTATAACGCCTATGGCGACAAGGAGGCCCTTTTCCTGCGCGCCTTCGATGCCTATGAGGCGCGCATTGTCGGTGCGGTGGCGTCCGCGCTCGCGGGCGCGCCGGGTGCCGCCGGCCTGGAGCGCCTATTCGAGACGCTGATCGCCAACATGACCTTCAACGATGCAGCGCGCGGCTGCCTCACCACCCGGCTGGCCGCCGAGGGGGATCTGGCGAGCCCCAAGGTGGCGACGCGGGTGCGCGACCTTCTCTCCCGCCTTGAGACCGCGATCGGCACCGCCCTGGACCGGCCGGAGGCCCGTGCCGGCCTCGCCTTGCCGCCGCCCGAAGCGGCGCGCCTGATCGTGACCTTCACCCGGGGCCTTGCGGTGATGGAACGGGTCCACGGCGACCCCACCCGCCTGCGGGCGACAGCACGGGACCTGGCACGGCTGCTGTATCCGGCAGGGTGAGGGGGAGCGATCGGCCACCGGACGGGCGATCCAGGCCGCAGCGCCCTTTACGGTCATGCCTGGGCTTGTCCCGGGCATCCACGTCCCTCCGCTCGTGCAACAATGGAAATGGGGTGCGCCCGGTCATGTCCCGTGGATGGCCGGGACAAGCCCGGCCATGACAGATGGAGAGGGTGCGTCGGGCCTTACGTGATGGCGCAAGTGACGGGAGAGAAACGACAAACGGCTCGCATCCCATTCAAGGACACGCGCCGCGACTTATCCCTCCCGAGCCCCCCTCACCGCACCTGCACCAGCGCCCGCGCGAAAAAGTCCGGGCCGCCGAAATTGCCGGACTTCAAGGCGAGGCGCAGGGGCTTGGGCGCGCCGAGGCTCGCCAGAACGGGCACGCCGGCGGCGATTTCCGGGCCCACCTGGAAAGCGGGGATGCCGAGGCGGTCCACCACCGCGCCGGAGGTCTCGCCTCCTGCCACGATGAGGCGATGGACGCCCGAGGCCACCAGGCGCTCGGCCAAGGTGGCGCAGGCCTGCTCGATGGCGTGGCCGGCGGCCTCCCGCCCGAACCGGGCCTGGAGCGCACGCACCCCTTCCGGCGTGTCGCTGGCTGCGATCACCACCGGGCCCGGCGCCATTCGCGCCCTGGCCCAGTCCAGGGCGTCTTCCAGCGCGGCGTCCGCATCGGTGACGAGGCGGGTGCCGTCGAGCCGCAGGACGGGCATGGTGCGCTCCGCTACCCGCAACTGCTCCAGCGTGGCGGCGGAGCAACTGCCCGCCAGGATGGCCGCCGGCCCGCCCACAGGCGCGAAAGGCGCGGCGCCCGCGCGGGGCGCCGCCGCGCCGGAGGCCACCAAGGCGCGGGCCAAGCCGAGGCCGAGGCCCGAGGCGCCGGTGGAGAGCTTGTGCGCCAGGGCGGCGCGGCCGAGCGTCTCCAGGTGCCGCTCGAACACCGCATCGGCGATCACGGCGCCCATGCCGGCGGCGGCGAGGGACGCGAGCCGCTCGGCCACCGCCCCGTCGCCGGCTTCCACCACCGAAAGCGGCAAATGCCCCACCGGATGAGCGGACTGGCGGGCGAGCACCCGCCGCAGGTCGGAATCCCGCATGGGGTTCAGCGGATGGTCCTTCAGCGGGCTTTCATTCAGGGGCAGGTCGCCCACGAAGAGATGGCCCTGATAGACCGTGCGCAGCGTCTCGGGAAAGGCAGGCGTGACGAGGGCCAGCGGCGCGCCTGCATCGGTGCGCAAGGCGTCGGTGACGGGGCCGATATTGCCGGCATCGGTGGAATCGAAGGTGGAGCAGATCTTGAACAGGATGTGCCCGACGCCGCGCGCCTCCAGCCAGTCGCGGGCGGTGCGGGCCAGCTTCACCGCTTCGGCGGCGGGAATGGAGCGGCTTTTCAGGGCCACCACCACCGCATCCACCTCGGGCAAGGCGAGGTTGTCGGGGGGCAGGCCGATGGTCTGCACGGTGCGCAGGCCCGCGCGAGTGAAGGTGTTGGCGAGGTCCGAGGCGCCGGTATAGTCGTCGGCGATGGCGGCGAGCGGCAGGGCCATGGCTCAGGCCTTTTCGGTCTGGGAGGCCGGCAGGGTGGTGCCGGAGAGCTGGGCATAGAGCCGGGCGAGGGAGGAATCATCGTCCCGCCCCATGCCGGCGCCGGAGGCGGCCAGGTACATCTGCAAGGCGGCGGCGGCCAGCGGCACGGGATAGCGGGCCGAGCGCGCCATGTCCTGGATGATGCCGAGATCCTTGACGAAGATTTCCACCGCGCTCAGGGGCTTGTAATCCCCCGCCAGGACGTGGGGCATGCGGTTCTCGAACATCCAGGAATTGCCGGCCGAGGCGGTGATGACCTCATAGACCTTGGCGAGGTCGAGATTCTGTTTGGCTGCGAAGGTCATGGCTTCGCAGGCGGCGGCGATGTGCACGCCGGCCAGCAATTGGTTGATCATCTTGAAGGCGGCACCCGTGCCGGCCGCGTCTCCCAGCTCATAGACCTTGGCGGCCATGGCATCGAGCGCCGGGCGGGCCTTGGAAAAGGCCTCCGGGCGGCCGGAGGCGAGCACGGTCAGTTCGCCCTTCGCCGCGCGGGCGGCGCCGCCGGAAATGGGGGCGTCCAGATAGAGCCGGCCGCGCGCTTCCAGCGCGGCGGCAAGGCGGCGGGCGACCTCCGGGTCCATGGTTGCGCTGGAGATGAAGACGGCGCCGTCCGGCATGGCATCGGCGACGCCGTCGGGCCCGAACAGCACCGCTTCGGTCTGGGCCGCGTTCACCACCACGCTCACCACCACGTCCGCGCCGCGCACGGCCTCCGCCGGGCTTCCGGCGGCGGAACCACTCTCGGCCTGAAGCCGCGCCATGGGCCCGGGTGCCACGTCGAAGCCGGAGACGGCAAAGCCCGCGCGCAGGAGCGAGGCGGCCATGCCATAGCCCATGGAGCCGAGGCCGATGACAGCGGCGCGCGGGGCGCCTGGCGAAGCGGGATGAGACGAGGCGGACATGACAGGCTCCGGGCGCAATCCTCCCGGCGGCCGCCTGCGCCGGGGCGCGCCGCCCTTTTTGCCGGTGCGCTCTTTTCGGCGCGGGACGGTGGGGCCGGCCGGCATCGGAGCGTCGGGAAGACAGCTATAGAAGGCGTTGGCAGCGCTGCCAACGGATTTTTGGCAGCGCTGCCAATTTGCTTGCGGCGGCGCCCTCCGGCATGGAAGATGGCGCGGTTGGGAGGATCAGGCGGTGTCGGAACAGGGGCCGGGACGGGTGCGGGAGGCGGTCACCCTCGCCCATGTGGCTGAAAGAGCCGGGGTGGGCGAGAGCACCGTCTCGCGCGTGCTGCGCGGCGAGGGGGCGGTCTCCGAGAAGACCCGCGCCCGCGTGCGCGCCGCCGTGCGGGAGCTGGGCTATGTGCCCAACCGCATCGCCGGGACACTGGCCTCGGCGGGCTCGAAGCTGGTGGGCATCGTGGTGCCCTCTCTCGCCAATGTGGTGTTCGCCGACCTCCTGCGCGGGGCCAGCGGTGCGCTGGAGGAGGAGGGCTTCCAGCCGGTGATCGCGGTCAGCGAATATGATGCCGATCGCGAAGCCGCCCATGTGGCGGGCATGCTGGCCTGGCGGCCGGCCGCCCTCATGCTGGCGGGGCTGGAGCATGCGGACGAGACGCGGGTTCTGCTGGCGGGCGGTTCGGCGCGGGTGGTGGAGGTGCTCGACACAGACGGCGAGGGCATGGACATCGTGGTGGGCTTTTCCAACGCTGCCGCCGGCCATGCCAGCGCCCGCCACCTGCTGGCGCGGGGCTACCGGCGATTCGGCTATGTGGGCCACGATCTGGTGCGCGACACCCGCGCCGCCAAGCGCCTGAAGGGCTTCGAGGCGGCGCTCGCCGAGGCCGGCGTGGCGCCGCCGGAGCGCGAGGTCTTCTCCGCGCCCTCTTCCGTGGAGCTCGGGCGCGACGGGCTGGAGCGGCTGCTGGCGCGGGCACGGGGGCTGGAGGCGGTGTACTTCTCCAATGACGACATGGCGCTGGGCGCCTACTTCCTGTGCCTGTCCAGGGGCGTGGCGGTGCCGGAGCGGCTCGCTCTGTTCGGCTATAACGGGCTCGACGTGGCGCGGCTGACCCCGCAGCCGCTCGCCACCCTGCGCACCCCCCGCGTGGCGGTGGGGGCCATCGCCGCCCGTCTCATAGGCGCCGGGGCGCCGGCGCAGAAGGTGGATGTGGGATTTGAACTGGTGCCCGGCGCCACCGCCTGAGGCCAAAAGAAACGGGAGACACGCATGAGCGAGGCGCGGCTGCGGGAGGAGATCTGCCGGTTCGCCCGGTCGCTGTTCGAGCGCGGGCTCACCCCGGGCTCGTCCGGCAACATTTCGCTGCGGCTGGAGGATGGCGGCTGGCTGGTGACGCCCACCAATGCCTCGCTGGGCTTCCTCGATCCCGCCCGGCTCTCGCGGCTCGACGCCACTGGCCGCCTGCTGGAGGGCGATGCGCCCACCAAGGAAATCCCGCTCCACACCGCGCTCTATGACACCCGCTCCGGCGCGCGGGCGGTGGTGCATTTGCATTCCACCCATGCGGTGGCGCTCTCGCTTTTGCCGGAGATCGACCCCAAGGCCGCTCTGCCGCCGCTCACGCCCTATTATCTCATGCGTGCCGGCCGCACGGCGCTCTTGCCCTATTACCGGCCCGGCGACCCGGCGGTGGCGGGGGCCATAAGGGGGTTGGCGGGGCGCTATTCCTCGGTGCTCTTGGCCAATCACGGGCCGGTGGTGGCGGGCGATACGCTGGAGGCGGCGGTGTTCGCCATGGAGGAGCTGGAGGAGACGGCCAAGCTCTATCTCCTGCTGCGCGGCCTCAATCCCCGCCACCTCTCGCCGGAGCAGGTGGCTGACCTGGTGAAGACCTTCGGCCTCACCTTGCCGGAGGCAGATGACCATGACGGTCACGATCATCACGACCACGACCATTAGCGCGGGCTGAAGGGGGCGGTGCGCCCGCCCCCCGATGCGCTCACGCCGGCGGGGTGGCGCCCGTCTGGCCGAGGCAGCCGATGGCGGCGATCGCGGCCAGCGCGCAGATCTCGTCATTGTCCGAGGTGTCGCCGGAAATGCCCACCGCGCCCATCAGCTTGCCGTCCTTCCAGATCAGCACGCCGCCGGGCACCGGCACCACGCGCCCGCCGCTGGCGGCCATGAGGGCATTGGCGAAGTGCGGCACCTTGGCGGCCCGCTCGCCCATCTCCCGCGAGCCGAGCCCCATGCCGAGCGCGCCCCACGCCTTACCCATGGCGATCTCCGGCCGCATGATGCCCGAGCCGTCCTCGCGCTTCAGCGCCACCAGATGGCCGCCGGGATCGAGCACCGCGACGGTGAGCGGGGCGAAATTCAGTTCCCGCCCGCGGGCGAGGGCGGCATCCACCAGGGCAACCGCCTGGGTCAGCGAAAGGGTCATGCAAAGGTCCTTGCGAGAGGAGGGACGGGGATGTGAGAGGGGAAGGGCAGCAGCGGCGCTGATGGCTCCCATTAGGGCCGAAGATGCGGCGCCGTCGCGCATTTGTTATCGCTCGATAAGTGTTGTCAGCCCCTTATGTGTCAATTATTTCGGAAGGGTACGACCGGCTCGCGTGCCCAATTCACGTACCTTGCGCATCGCTCGGCTTAAGGCTTGGTGCGGCCCGGTCAACAGCTTTCCGAACACCTTCATTCTAGCGCGAAAACAAACCGGAGGAACGCCATGTCGGATGCGGCGCCAAAGCCCGTTGTGGGGATCGTGGGCCTGGGGATCATGGGCATGGCCTATGCCCGCAACCTGCTTCAGTCCGGCTTTCCGGTGGTGGGCTTCGACGTGGCCCCCGCCGCGCTCGCGGCGCTGACCGAGGCCGGCGGCACGGTGGCGGCGACCCCGCGCGCCGTTGCCGAGGCCTCCGACACCATTCTCGTGGCGCTGGCCTCGGTGGAGGCGCTCCAGAGCGTGTGTGCCGGGCCGGACGGCATGATCCATTCCATCCGCCCCGATGCGGTGGTGGTGGAGATGAGCACTTTCCCGTTGAAGGCCAAGGACTATTGCCGCGACGTGTTCGCGCCCAAGGGCGTCCATGTGCTGGACTGCCCGGTGAGCGGCACGGGCGCCCAGGCGGCGGTGCGCGATCTCGTGCTCTATGCCTCCGGCGACGAGGCGGCGGCGACGCGCCTGCGCCCCGTCTTCGACGGCTTTGCCCGCAACACCCGCTATGTGGGTCCGTTCGGCGCCGGCACCAAGCTGAAGTTCGTGGCCAACCACCTGGTGACCATCCACAACCTCGCCACCGCCGAGGCGCTGCTGCTGGCCCAGTCGTCGGGCCTCGACCTGCACATGGTGTTCGACGCCATCCGCGACGGCGCCGGCAATTCGCGCATGTTCGAGGTGCGCGGCCCCCTCATGATCGAGGAGCGCTACGAGCCGGCCACCATGAAGATGGAGGTCTATATGAAAGACCTCGCCCTCATTTCCGATTTCGCCAAGGACGTAAAGGCGCCCATCCCGCTCATGGCGGCGGCGGTGCCCTTCTATGTGGCGGCGCTGGCCGCCGGGCGGAACCAGGAGGACACGGCGGCCCTGTTCGGCGTGCTCAAGGACATGTGCCGGAAGGACTGAGGATCGGCGTCCTATCGTCCCGGCGCGGGGCCTAAAGTCCGTTGCGCCGGGAAAGGACCGTCTTGTAGCCGGCGAAGAACACGTCCAGCGCCTGGGCGATCATGGCCGGCTTCTCCACATGGACGGGCGAGCGATACACATATTTGCGCACGCCATAATAGAAGATGCCCCCCTGGAGGTCCCAGGCGATCTCCAGGTCTTCGGGCGAGACCGTGGCGGGCACCGGCAGGCCGCATGCGTGGTGGAACTCTCGGATGATGCGGGTGAGGATGCGCTCCTCCACCAGCGCCAGATAGCGCTCATTGATGGGCACGCCCTTCAGGCCGGCGAAGAAATAGATCCGCATCCAGTGGGGGGTGAGGATGACGTCCGTATATTCCTCATAGAAGACCTGGAGCCGCTCGCGCAGCGGCCGGGTGCGGTCCTCCAGCAGGGCGTCCCAGGCGGGGCGCCACTGGTCGAGATAGACCACCTTGTAGATTTCCTGGATCAGCGCGTCCTTGTTGGGGAAGTAGCGGTAGAGCAGGGGCTGGGTGGTGCCCAGGTGTCGGGCCAGCTCCCGCGTGCCGCCGTCAAAGCCCACCTGCGCGAAATAGGCGATGGACTTTTCCAGGATGTCGCGCCGCCGGTCCTGCGCCGAGAGCCGATGCGTACGCGCGGCGCCGGCCGAGGCGGCAGCGCCGCCCGTGCCGGGCTCGCCCTGCAAGGTCGCCCGCTTGCGCTTGGCCTTCGCCGGCTGCGCCGTCTTGCCTGCCACCCTCGCCCCCTCCCGTGTGGCGCCCCGCCTGCCGTGCGGGGCGCTCATCCATAGAGCCGCTCTTTCCGCCGGTTTCAACCTGCGCGGGTCCGAGCCTTCGGTGACCGAACCGCGCAGATGCCCCGGCGAGGGCCTTGCGCTCATCCTAGCATCATGTATTTATCGATCGATAACAAATTTCGGAGGATGCCATGAAGGTCAATCGCGCCGCCATTTATGAAGCCGCCGAGAAGCTCTCCAACTGGGGCCGCTGGGGCGCGGACGACCAGATCGGCACGCTGAACAACGTCTCGCCCGAGGACGTGGTCAATGCCGGCAAGCTCATCCGCAAGGGCAAGACGTTCGCGCTCGGCCTGTCGCTGAAGGAGCCCATCCAGTCCGGCCTGTTCGGCGGCCGGTGGAACCCCATCCACACCATGCTGGCCACCGGCACGGACGCCGCCGCCGGCAACCAGGACACGCCCGCGCCGTACCTGCGCTATGCGGACGACGCCATCAACATGCCCTGCCAGGCCTCCACCCAGTGGGACGCGCTCTGCCACATCTTCCTCGATGACAAGATGTACAATGGCTATGACGCCCGCCTCGTGGATGCCCGTGGCGCCAAGAAGCTCGGCATCGAGCATGTGCGCGACAAGATGGTGGGCCGGGGCGTGCTCCTGGACGTGGCCCGCTTCAAGGGCGTGGACAGCCTGGACGATGGCTATGCCATCACCATCGCGGATCTCAAGGACACCGCCGCCGCCCAGAAGGTGGAGATCCGCAAGGGCGATTTCGTCATCGTGCGCACCGGCCACCAGGAGCGCTGCCTCGCCAAGGGCGACTGGTCGGGCTATGCGGGCGGCGCCGCGCCGGGCTTTGCGTTCGAGACCTGCTACTGGATCCGCGAGACCGACATCGCCGCCATCTGCTCGGACACCTGGGGCTGCGAGGTGCGTCCCAACGAGACGGACGAGGCCAACCAGCCCTGGCACTGGGTGGTCATTCCCGCCATCGGCATCTCCATGGGCGAGATCTTCTATGTGAAGGACCTGGCCGCCGATTGCGCCGCCGACGGCGTCTATGAGTTCTTTTTCTGCGCCCCGCCCATGCACTTGCCGGGCGGCGCCGGTTCGCCCATCAATCCCCAGGCCATCAAGTAGGGCCGGCGAAACGCCCGGCAGGAGGACGCCAGCATGGCTGAATTTCTCAAGCGCGGCCGCGATGCCGCCGCGCGCGCGGACGACCAGGCGAAGGTGCGCGCGACGGTGGAGGGCATCCTCGCCGACATCGAGGCGCGGGGCGATGCCGCCGTGCGCGAGCTGTCCGTAAAGTTCGACGGCTGGGACAGGGAGGATTTCCGCCTGTCCGACGCCGAGATCGAGGCGTGCCTTGCTCAGCTCACCGCGCGCGATCTCGACGACATCCGCTTCGCCCAGACGCAGGTGCGCAATTTCGCCCAGCGCCAGCGCGAGTCCATGGTGGACATCGAGGTGGAGACGCTGCCGGGCGTGGTGCTCGGGCACAAGAACATCCCGGTTAATTCGGTCGGCTGCTACGTGCCCGGCGGCAAATATCCGCTGCTCGCCTCCGCCCATATGTCGGTCATCACCGCCAAGGTGGCGGGGGTGAAGCGCATCATCACCTGCGCGCCGCCCTATCAGGGCAAGCCGGCCCCCGCCATCGTCGCCGCCCAGCATCTGGCGGGCGCGGACGAGATCTATTGCCTCGGCGGCATCCAGGCGGTGGGTGCCATGGCGCTGGGCACCGCCTCCATCGCCCCGGTGGACATGCTGGTGGGCCCGGGCAACGCCTTCGTGGCGGAGGCCAAGCGCCAGCTTTATGGCCGCGTGGGCATCGACCTCTTCGCCGGCCCCACCGAGACTCTGGTGATCGCCGACGAGAGCGTGGACGCCGAAATGTGCGCCACCGATCTCCTCGGCCAGGCCGAGCACGGGGCCAATTCCCCGGCCATCCTGCTCACCAATTCGCGAAAGCTCGCGCAGGAGACCATGGCCGAGGTGGAGCGCCTCCTCGCCATCCTCCCCACCGGCGAGACCGCCGCCAAGGCGTGGGCGGATTATGGCGAGGTGATCGTCTGCGACAGCTATGAGGAAATGGTGGCGGAAGCCGACCGCATCGCTTCCGAGCATGTGCAGGTGATGACGGTGGACCCGGACTATTTCCTGCGCAACATGACCAATTACGGCGCGCTCTTCCTGGGTCCGCGCACCAATGTGGCCTATGGCGACAAGGTGATCGGTACCAACCACACGCTGCCGACCTTGAAGTCGGCCCGCTATACGGGTGGCTTGTGGGTGGGCAAGTTCCTGAAGACCTGCACCTACCAGCGCGTGCTCACCGACGAGGCCTCGGCCATGATCGGCGAATATTGCTCGCGCCTGTGCATGCTTGAAGGCTTTGCCGGCCATGCGGAGCAGGCCAATGTGCGCGTGCGGCGCTATGGCGGGCGCAACGTGCCCTACGCCTCGGCGGCCGAATAGGCCTGACACCCGCGCGGCCTCCCCGCGCGGGTTTCTCATCCCGGATCGGCTTCAATCGCCCCGCCCGATCCCGTAAGGGGTTGGGCGCATTTCGATTCCCGCGCCTGGCCGCCGCCCGGCGCGGTCCCCCCTTTTCAGGAGACTGGCATGGACCTGCCCAGGAAGCCCACCTTCGACCTGTCCGGCAAGCGCGCGCTGGTGACCGGCGCGGGGCGCGGCATCGGTCTTGCTGCCTCGGCGGTGCTGGCCGATGCGGGTGCTGACGTGACCCTCGTCGCCCGCTCCGCCGGCGAGATCGAGGAGGCCGCCGCCGCCATCCGCGCCCGTGGCCAGACCGCGACCGCCTTGGCGCTGGACGTGACCGACGTGGCGCGCGTGCGCGAGGTGATCGGCGCGGCCGGCCCGTTCGACGTGCTCTTCAACAATGCCGGCGCCAACCGGCCGGCCTCCTTCCTGGACGTGACGGAGGAGGATTACGACGCGGTCGTCGACCTTAATGTCCGCGCCGCCTTCTTCGTCGCCCAGGTGGTGGCGCGGGGCATGGTGGATGCGGGGCGGGGCGGCTCCATCATCCACACCTCCTCGCAGATGGGGCAGGTGGGCGGGGCGCGGCGCTCGGTCTATTGCTCCACCAAATGGGCCATCGAGGGGCTCACCAAGGCCATGGCGGTGGATCTGGCCCCCCACCAGGTGCGGGTGAACGCCATCGCCCCCACCTTCATCGAGACGCCCATGACCCGCCCCTTCCTGGAGCAGCCCGGCTTCAAGGAAAGCGTGCTCACCAAGATCAAGCTGGGGCGGCTCGGGCAGGTGGAGGATCTCATGGGGGCGGTCCTGTTCCTGGCCAGCGATGCCTCTTCGCTGATGACCGGCTCCTCCGTGCTGGTGGATGGCGGCTGGACTGCCGACTGAGGCCCCTCGGGGCTTGCTCGCTCCCGCTGGGGCTTGCACCCGAGGGCGGGACAGGGAAGACTGGTCGCGGACGCCTCGTCATCATGGCGGCGTCCGCACAAGACGGCACGCGGAACCCCGGCAAAGACCGGCGGGCCGCTGGGAGGTGCCAAGGGAGACAAGGCCATGCAAAGGGCCGAGAGAGAGGCGATGCGCATCGCCATCCTGGCGCCCGCGCGCACCGGCGCGGCGCTGGCCTGCCGCCTGTCTGCGGCGGGGCACGAGGTGGTGCATTCCGACGATATTTGCGGCCGCGCCCGCGCCTCCGGCGCCTGCGAAATGGGCCTCTGCGCGCTGGCGAGCCGCTGCGATGCCGTCATCACGCGCCTGGAAGCCCATGCGGGCGTGCAGGCCTATGACGGTCCGTGCGGCCTGCTCTCCAGCCACCTGGACGGCAAGCTGGTGGTGGAAATGGGCGAGGTGCCCACCGGCCGCGCCTCCGACCGGGCGGCACGGGTGAAGGCCGCCGGCGGCGCCTTCGTCGAGTGCCAGGTGCTCGGCACGCTGGGCGAGATGAAGTCCGGCCGCATGCTGGGCTTTGCCGCCGGCAGCCGGGAGGATGTGGAAAAGGCCCGCCCCATCCTCGACCAGATCTGCGCCCGCATCGACTATCTGGGGGAAGCCGGCACCGCCACCGCCGCCCGCGCGCGCCTGTGCGCCCCGCTCATGTGCGTGTGAGGCAGCAAGGCCGCGTTCACCGCCCGTTGCGCAGTTCGCCTTCCACGAGGCGACGGAAATCGGCCATGCGCACCAGCTTGAACGGGCGGTAGGGGGTGAGCCACGCATCCACCGGGCCAAGCGCTGCGGGCGCAAGGGAAAGCCGCCATGTGCCGGGCGCATCGCCCTTGCGCTCCACTAGCCCCGCCTGAGCCAGGTGCGCCACTTGCTCGGTCAATTCCGCGCTGCCAAGATCGAGCGCGCGGCCAAGCTCCGCCTCCGCCCGGTCCCCGTCCCGCAGCAGGTCCATGAGCGCCCGCCGCACCGGATGGGCGAGGGCCTGAAAGACATCGTTCGTCTGTGCGGACCCGTCACCGGCCATGCCGCTTCTCCGCTCACCTCTGATGACCAGCATTATATCCACGCGGATATAGCGACCGCAAGCCGTCGGCCCACCGCAGAGCGCCGGTCGGAGAGGGGCACGGGGCATGTCCCGGTAAAGAGACTTCTCATTCCAATGGCTTGCCGGATCGCGCGGCAGCCGCACTGCGCCGCCATCCGTGCACAGGCGTTATGTGGTTCGCCTGCATTGCCTGGCGGGCGGCGGATGCTAGACTGCAGGACCGGCGCGCGGCGCGCGCCCGCTTTCCTCGTTTCCAGGCGGACCCATGGCGGCCTTGAGCGTACGCATCGATCTCGCGCCGGGCCAGCGCGTTGGACCCGGCAAGATCGAGCTTCTGGAGAAGATCGCGGCCTTCGGTTCCATCTCGGCCGCCGGCCGCTCCATGGACATGTCCTATCGCCGCGCCTGGGAACTGGTGGAGGACCTGAACGGCATGTTCGGCACGCCCGTGGTGACCGCGCAGACGGGTGGGCGGCGCGGTGGCGGGGCGGTGCTGACCCCCTTCGGCCTCTCCCTCATTGCCCGCTACCGCGCCATCGAGCATGCGGCGGCCGAAGCAGCGGCGCTCCATCTTCTCGCTTTGTCCAGGGAATTGGCGTCCCCCGCCGGGCCGGAAACCTGAGCGCCATTCCCCAGCGCCCTTCAGGATCCGGCGGCCCTTGGAAACCTTGGGTAACAAAGGGCTGAAATATCTTACAATTCTCTTTTTGCATTGCCGCGGAGCGGGCGGCACACAGGACCGGCCGCCGGTCAGGCAGCTGCGCGGCATTTCCTGATGTCGGGTTGCGGCCGGCTGCCATGATCTCCTGTGGATGGTCCCTTGCGCAGACGCGTGGTACCGAGACGTCTGGTCGCCTGCGTCTCCCGATCGGCCCGATCCGCCTTGTCCGTGCGCGGACCCCTGGCCGGCGCGGGGCGCCGCGCGGCGTCCGCTCTCCTTCTTCTGGCGCTCGCCTGCGCCCTGTCCGCCTGTGCCGTCGGCCCGGACTATGAGACCCCCGCTTTGTCGCTGCCCCCTCAATGGGGAGATGCGCCCGCCCGCGCGTCGTACAAGGCACCGGAGCTCGCGCAATGGTGGCGGCGGCTGAATGATCGCACCCTCACCGCGCTGGTCGACGAAGCGGTCGCGGACAATCTCGATGTCGCCACCGCGAAGGCCCGGGTGCGGGAGGCGCGGGCCTCCTATCGCCAGGCGCTGGGCACCCTCCTGCCCAGTCTCACCGGCAATGCCACCGCCACGCGCGGCGATGACGGCTCCAATGTGGGCGGTGGCGGGGACGTCACCGTCTCCGGGCCCTATACGCAATATCAGGCGGGCTTTGATGCCAGTTGGGAGCTGGACCTGTTCGGCGCCAATCGGCGGGGCGCCGAGGCGGCGCTCTATGCCGAGCAGGCGGCCCAGGACGAATTGCGCGCCACCCTGCTGACCCTCATCGGCGACATCGCCTCCAATTATGTTTCCGCGCGCGGCTATCAGGCCCGCATTGCGCTCGCCCGCCGCACGGCGGCCACCCAGCGCGAGACCGCGGCGCTCACCCGCCGCAAGTTCGACGCGGGCGGGGCCTCGGCGGTGGACGTGTCTAATGCGGAGGGCCTCGCCGCCGGCACGGAAGCGGACATTCCCTCGCTGGAAACGTCCTATGCCCAGGCGGTGCATCGGCTGAGCGTGCTGACCGGCCGGCCGCCCACCGCGCTTTCCAGCCGGATGGCGTCCACCGCCCCTATTCCCGCTCCGCCGGGACGACAGCCGCTGGGCGTGCCCGCCGACATCCTCACCGCCCGCCCCGACCTGCGGCAGGCGGAGCGGCAACTGGCCCAGTCCACCGCCCTCATCGGCCAGGCGGAGGCCGCGCGCTATCCAAGCGTCAGCCTCACCGGCTCCATCGACACCACCGGCACCAAGCTCGGCGATCTCGCCAAGGGCTCCACCATCAGCTGGTCCTTCGGGCCGAGCCTGACGGTTCCCATCTTCAATGGCGGCCAGCTCCAGGCGGCGGTGGAAGTCACCCAGGCCCAGCGCGACCAGTCCTTCATCGCCTTTCGCTCCGCCGTGCTGACCGCCCTGGAGGATGTGGAGAATGCCGCCGTGGCGCTCCGCCAGGAGCGGGCGCGCGCGGAAAAGCTCGGCCGGAGTGCAGCCTCCTACGGCGAGGCGGCGCGGCTTTCCCGGGCGCTCTATGAAAGCGGCTCCACCAGCTTTCTCGACGTATTGGACGCGGAGCGCTCGCTCTATTCGGCGCAGGATTCCCTGCTCCAGAGCAAGGTGGCCATCGCAACCGATTATGTGGCCCTCAACAAGGCGCTGGGCGGGGGCTGGGACGGCTTCGTCGACACGTCCCGGCCGGAGGTGGTGGACAAGATGGTCCCCCACCTCGCCAAGCCCGACTTCCTGCCTGCAAAGGACACCGCCGCCCATGGCCAGTGACCTGCCCGCGCGTGCGCCCCGGCGACGCCGGCTCCTTCTGATCGGGACGGTGCTCGTGGCCCTGGCGGCTGGCGGGCTGGTGCTGCGTGGCCGCCTCGCCGCCGATCCCGCCGCCGGCTTCATGACGGCGGAAGTGGCGCGGGGAAATGTGGAGGAGACGGTGCTCGCCACCGGCATTCTCAAGCCCGCGCGGCTGGTGGCGGTGGGCTCGCAGGCGTCGGGGCGGGTGACCTCCGTGAAGGTGCGCCTCGGCGACAAGGTGGCCAAGGGCGACCTGGTGGCGGAGATTGATTCCATCACCCAGGAAAACGCCCTGCGCACCGCCAAGGCGTCTCTTGCCAATGTGCGCGCGCAGCGGGAGGAGAAGCTCGCCACCCAGGCGCTCAACGCCCAGACGCTCGCCCGCCAGCGCACCATGGTGGCCCAGCGCGCCGTCTCCCAGGCGGATTTTGAAAGCGCGGAAGCCGGAGTGAAGACCATCGCCGCCCAGATTGCGGCGCTGGAGGCCCAGATCATCGAGGCGGAGGTGGCGGTCTCCACGGCCGAGGCGAATCTCGGCTATACCCGCATCACCGCGCCCATGGACGGCACGGTGCTGGCGATCGTCAGCCAGCAGGGCCAGACGGTGAATGCGGCCCAGACCACCCCCACCATCGTCATTCTCGGCCAGCTGGACGTCATGACCGTGCGGGCGGACATCTCCGAAGCCGACATCGTGAAGGTGGCGCCCGGTCAGCCGCTCTTCTTCACCATCGTGGGCGAGCCCGACCGCCGCTTCGACGCCAAGCTCGGCTTTATCGAGCCGGCGCCAGAGAACATCGTCTCGGACAGCTCGTTCAGCACCTCCACCAGCTCGTCCTCCAGTTCCTCGTCGAGCTCCAGCTCCTCGTCCGCGGTCTATTATGTCGGCGTGTTCGACGTGCCCAACCCGGACGGGCGGCTGCGCACCTATATGACCGCCGAGGTGCATATCGTGCTCGGCAGCGCCACCGATGTGCCGGTGATCCCCGCCGCCGCCCTGGGGCCGCGCGCCGCCGATGGCCGCTATCCGGTGCGGGTGCTGGCGGCGGATGGCTCCGTTGCGCTCCGGCAGGTGGAGATCGGCCTCAACGACAAGGTGATGGTGGAAGTGCGCTCCGGCCTGGCGCTCGGCGAGCGGGTGGTGACGGGCGAGCGCTCCGCCAGCACAACCACCCGGCAGGGCGGGCCGCCCGGGCCTATGGGGTTCTGAACCATGGCTGAGCCGCTCATCGCCCTGTCGGGCCTTCGCCGGGAATTCCCGGCGGGCGAGGGCATGCTGTGCGTCCTGAAAGACGTGGACCTCACCATTGCCGCCGGCGAGATGGTGGCCATTGTCGGCGCCTCCGGCTCGGGCAAGTCCACCCTCATGAACATCCTTGGCTGTCTCGACCGGCCCTCGTCCGGCAGCTATCGGATCGCCGGCCGGGAGACCTCCAGCCTTGATCCGGACGAGCTGGCGGCGCTGCGGCGGGAGCATTTCGGCTTCATCTTCCAGCGCTATCACCTGCTCTCCGAATTGACCGCGCTCGGCAATGTGGAGGTGCCGGCGGTCTATGCCGGGACGCCCAGCGGCATCCGCCTTGCGCGGGCGCAACGGCTTCTGGAGCGGCTCGGCATGGGCGCGCGCCTGTTCCACCGGCCGAGCCAGCTTTCGGGCGGCCAGCAGCAGCGGGTCTCCATCGCCCGGGCGCTGATGAACGACGCCCAGGTCATCCTCGCCGACGAGCCCACAGGCGCCCTGGACAAGGCCAGCGGCGAGGAGGTGCTCAAGATCCTGGAAGACCTCAACCGCGACGGGCGCACCATCATCATCGTCACCCACGACATGCAGGTGGCGGCGCGGGCGCGGCGCATCATTGAGATTTCCGATGGCGTCATCCTGGCCGACCGCGTGAACCGGCCGGCGGAGCCGGCTCCCGCGCCGACCGAGGCACCGGCCGCGCCGCGCGCGCTCAATCTGTGGCGGGCGCGGCTCGACCGGGTGGGGGAGGCGCTGCGCATGGCGCTCTTGTCCATGAACGCCCATCGCCTGCGCACCTTCCTGACCATGCTCGGCATCATCATCGGCATCGCCTCGGTGGTCAGCGTGGTGGCGCTGGGGGAGGGCTCGCGCCAAAGGGTGCTGGCCAATATCTCGGCGCTGGGCACCAACACGCTGGAAATCTTCGCAGGCAAGGATTTCGGCGACATGCGATCGGGCAAGATCACCACCCTCGTGGTGGCCGATGCCAATGAACTCGCCAAGCAGCCCTTCGTGGCGGCGGTGACGCCCACCGTCTCCACCTCCAGCACCCTGCGCTACGGCGCCAAGGAGGCGAGCGCGCTGGTGAACGGGGTGAGCGAGAGCTATTTCGCCGCCAAGGGCCTGAAGCTCGCCTCGGGCCGCTTCTTCGATGCCACCGCCGTGCGCACCCGGGCGCTGGAGGGGGTGATCGACGAGAACACCCGCAAGACCCTGTTCGCCACGCCCGGCACCGATCCGCTCGGCAAGGTCATCCTGGCGGGCGACGTGCCGGTGCGGGTGGTGGGGGTGACGCAGGCCCAGCAGACCGGCTTCGGCGGCAGCCAGAACCTCTCCCTCTATCTGCCCTATACGGCGGTGCAGACCCGCTTCCTCGGCAGTCCCACCTTGCGCTCCATCACCGTGCGGGTGCGCGACGAGGCGGCCATGGACCTGGCCGAGCAGGCGCTCACCCGCTTTCTGCTGAAGCGCCATGGCACCAAGGACTTCTTCATCCTCAACACCGACGACATCCGCCAGACCATCACCGCCACCACCCAGACACTGACGCTTCTCATCGCCGCCATCGCCGTCATCTCGCTTCTGGTGGGCGGCATCGGGGTGATGAACATCATGCTGGTGTCGGTGTCGGAGCGGGTGGGGGAAATCGGCGTGCGCATGGCGGTGGGCGCGCGGCGGTCCGACATCCTCCAGCAATTCCTCATCGAGGCGGTGCTGGTGTGCCTGACGGGGGGCGTGGCCGGGGTGCTGCTGGCGCTCTCGGTGGGCCTCGCTTTCACCCTGATGGGCTCGCCCTTCGCGCCCATCTATTCGGTGGCCTCCATCGTGGCGGCGGTGCTGTGCTCCAGCCTCATCGGCATCGCCTTCGGCTTCCTGCCGGCGCGCAACGCGGCGCGGCTCGATCCCGTGGAGGCGCTCTCGCGGGTGTAGCTCAGGCGGGTTTGGCCTCTTCGGCGGGCAGGGCGATGACCACCAGCACCTGCGCCTTCTGGCGGCCGAGGCTGCGGACCTCGTGCTTGATCTCGCCGGAGAAATAAAGGCAGTCGCCCTTATCCATCACCAGTTCCTCGGCGCCCAGATTGACCGAGACGCGGCCTGAGACCACGAACAGCATCTCCTCGCCCCCATGGGCCCAGCGCGGCCCCGTCCTGGCGGCCGGGCCGGTGGAGGGGGTCATGAGGAAGGGCTCCATCATCTTGCGCGTGCGCCCCGCCGCCAGCGGCGTGAGGCCGAACGTGCCGTCGATGGAGGAGAGTTCCGGGTCCGACGCGCGGTGGAGCGTATAGCGGGGGGCCGGGGCGGCATTCATGTCGAACAATTGGGCGATGTTCACCTGGAGCGCATCGGCCACCCGCAGGAGGGCAGTGATGGACGGCGTCTTCAGGCCGCGTTCCACCAAGGAGAGATAGCCGCGGGTCAGGCTGCTCATGCCGGCCAGCTTGTCGAGGGTGAGCCCGCGCTCCAGCCGCAATTCCTTCAGATTGGGGCCGAGCCGGTCGGCCCGGGACATGTCGAGCACCTGATCCGTCCTTCCTTGGCCCCCGGGAGCCGGGGCCGGTCCGCCGCGCGGTGAGCGCCCGCGCTTGGCCCGTCTTATAGCTTCAACCGCGATCCAAGTCGCGCTTCTGTTTACTGGAGGCGTGACGCTCGGGCACGGGGGAGGCCGCGACGCCCGGTGCCGAGGCGCGCGCGCCTTGGCACCTTCCAGTAAACCTGTTTACTCGCAGAAATTTTTTGCACCACCCGACCCAAGATTGGGCAAGGGGTGTGTTTGCGGCGAGAATACAGGGGAAATCCAGGCGCGGAAGCCCATAAAGCGGGCAGGTGGCGCTTTGGCTGGAATTTGGGCTGTTGATTTCCGTCAGTAAACTTGGTTCGATGCGTGCAGGCCGCTTCACCCGGCTCTCACCCATCCCCCCGACGGCCCGGAAGGAGCCGCTTCCGTCATGAAAATCGCGCGCATGCAAGTCGCGAGCATGCAGGTCGCAAGCATGCAGGTCGCAAGCATGACAGTCGCGTGCTTCTCCGTCGCGGGCATGACCAAGCGGGCCTTTGCCCATCCTGACACTGCGAGAGGTCCGGTTCCAGCATGATTACCCGCATCAATCCCGGCCCGCGCCTCTCGGCCGCCACCGTCTTCGGCGGCTTCGTCTTCGTCTCCGGCCAGGTGCCGGACGACCTTGAGGCCCGCATCGGCGCCCAGGCGGCTGAAGTG
Organism: Aquabacter sediminis; assembly: GCF_028863665.1. Classification (GTDB taxonomy): domain Bacteria; phylum Pseudomonadota; class Alphaproteobacteria; order Rhizobiales; family Xanthobacteraceae; genus L1I39. The sequence goes on along the minus strand of NZ_JARBFX010000006.1, from coordinate 254,945 downwards.
CTGGCCAAGATCGACGCCATCCTCGCCGAGGCGGGGACCGACAAGGGCCACCTCCTCTCCGCCAATGTCTGGCTGCCGGACATTGGCGACTTTGCCGCCTTCAATGCGGTCTGGGACCCGTGGCTGCCGGCCGGCGCAGCGCCCGCGCGGGCCTGCGTGGAAGCGCGCCTCGCCAATCCCGCCATCAAGGTGGAGGTGGCCGTCATCGCCGCCTTGCCGGGCTGACCGCCCGGCCCGTCGCCCCTTTCCCGCGTCAGCCTGACGCCGCCCGGACGCAGAAGCCGGACGGTGGCCGGGAGTTTGCGTCCCACACACAAACAACCTTCCAGATGGGGTCTTTCAATGGCTATCACCGAACATATGGCGGTCACCGCGCCCTCTGTGGGGTCCGCGAGCATGCGCCGCATCGTCTGGTCCTCGGTCATCGGTACGGCGGTCGAGTGGTACGACTTCCTGATCTATGCGGTGGCCACCGCCCTCGTCTTCAACAAGCTGTTCTTTCCGGTGGGCGACCCGGCGCTCGCCACCATCGCCGCCTTCGGCACCTATGCGGTGGGCTTCCTCGCCCGGCCCTTGGGCGCGGCCATTTTCGGCCATCTGGGCGACAAGCACGGCCGCAAGGCCATGCTGGCCTCCACCATCATCATCATGGGGCTGGGCACCTTCTGCATCGGCCTCCTGCCCACCTATGAGCAGATCGGCGTCGCCGCGCCCATCCTGCTGGTGCTGCTGCGCTTTCTCCAGGGCATCGGCATTGGCGGCGAATGGGGCGGCGCGGTGCTCATGGTGGTGGAGAACGCGCCGGACAAGAAGCGCGGTCTGTTCGGCTCGCTGGTGCAGGTGGGCAATCCCATCGGCAACCTGGCGGCGCTCGGCATTTTCGCGGTGGCCTCCCAGATGCCCGAGAGCGAGTTCATCACCTGGGGCTGGCGCATTCCCTTCCTGCTGTCGATCCTGCTGATCGGGGTCGGCCTGTTCATCCGCCTGCGCCTGGAAGAGACGCCCGCCTTCCGCCAGCTGAAGGCCAAGCATGAAGTGGCGCGCATGCCGGTGCTGGAGATCTTCACCCATCACCGCAAGCCCTTCTTCACCGCCGTGGGCCTGAAGATCGCCGAGATTTCCTACGCCTCCATCGCCGGCGTCTTCGTCATCTCCTATGCCACCCAGAAATTGGGCATGCCGCGCGCCACCATCCTCAACGGCGTGATGGCCTCCTCCTTCATCGCCTTGTTCTCGATCCCCTTCTTCGGTTGGCTGTCGGACAAGTGGGGCCGCAAGACCATGTTCTACCTGAGCTGCCTGTTCTGCATGGGCTTTGCCTTCCCCATGTTCACGCTGCTCGACACCAAGGACCCCTGGATCGTCACCGCCACGGTGGTGGTGGCCATCTCCTTCGGCCAGATGGTGATGTTCGGCATCGGCGCTCCCTTCTATTCGGAGCTGTTCACGGCGCGGCTGCGCTATTCGGGTGCCTCGCTGGGCTTTCAGATCGGCGCGGCCATTTCCGGCGGCCTCACCCCCTTCATCGCCGCGTCCCTCATGACCTGGAGCGGCGGGGCCACCTGGCCCATCTCGCTCTATTTGATCGCCTGCGCCCTCATCACCGCCTATGCCACCTACAAGGCCCCCGAGACGGCCGGCAAGGACATCAGCTGAGGCAACCCGCCGGGCCCTTCCGCGGCCCGGCGGATTCCCATCCCGGAGGAACCATGCTCACCCAGACCTTTTCCCTCGCGCCCGAAGAGCCGGTCCTGGCCTTCACCGGCATCGTGCGCCACCTGCACATCACCGCCCGCGCCTTCCTGCCCATGCGGGGGGTGGACGAGATCACCCTCATCGCCGGCAAGGGCATTGAGGGCGACCGCTACATGATCGGCCGCGAGGAGGGCTTCTATTCCGAGCGGCCCGAGGAAGGCCGGCAGGTGACCCTGTTCGAGATCGAGACGCTGGAGGCGCTCAAGCGCGACCACGGGATCGAGCTGGGTCCGCAGGACCATCGGCGCAACGTGACGGTGGAGGGGGTGCCGCTCAACCACCTGGTGGGCCGGCGCTTCCTGCTCGGCGAGACCCTGCTGGAGGCGACCCGCCTGTCGGTGCCGTGCCGGCATATCGAGGAAATCACCGGCAAGGCCATCTTCGACCCGCTCATCAATCGCTCGGGCCTCAATTGCAAGATTCTGAAGGGCGGCGTGGTGCGCGTGGGCGACCTGGTGCGCAATTCCTGATGGCCCGGCTTCTCAGACTGGTGGTCCGCGCGGCCGAGCCCGCAGGGCCCGACATCACCCGCCTGGTGCTCACCGACCCGGACGGCTGGGACCTGCCCCCCTTCCGCCCCGGTGCCCATATCGACCTGACCTTGCCGAGCGGGGACAAGCGCACCTATTCCCTGCTCAACCCGCCCTCGGACAAGGCGCGCTATGTGATCGGCGTGAAGCGGGAGGCGCAGGGGCGGGGCGGCTCGCTCTATCTGTGCGACGCTGCGCGGCCGGGCACGGAGATCGGCGCCGGGCTGCCGCGCGGCGGGCTGGACCTGGAGGGCGGACCCGGGTCCGCTCCCCTTGTGTTCGTGGCCGGCGGCATCGGCCTCACGCCCTTTTTGTCGGCGGGAGCGGCCCTGCTGGAGGCGGGGCGCACGGATTTCACGCTGCACCTCCTCTCGCGGGGGACGGCGCCCCTGGCCGAGGACCTGGCGCGGCTGGTCGCGGCGGGGCGGGTGGTCCATCACGACACCGCGCGCGCGGGCCGGCCGGACCTTGCCGCTTTGATCGGCGCGCCGGCGGATGGCCGCCGCGTCTATTGTTGCGGCCCGCAGGGCCTCACCGACGCGTTCGAGGCCCTTACGGAAGGCTGGCCGGAAGGGCAGGTGCATGTGGAGCGCTTCGTTCCCCCGCCTTTGGTGGTCGACCCGGACGCACGCCCCTACACGCTGGTGCTTGCCCGTTCGGGACGGTCCATCGACGTGCCGGCGGGCGTGTCCATGCTGGATGCGCTGGAAGCCGCCGGCATCAAGCTGGACTGCGTCTGCCGGGGCGGCATTTGTGGCGCCTGCAAGGTGGATTACCTGGAAGGCACGCCCATCCATCGCGACCGCATCCTGAGCCCGGCGGACCGGGCGCGGAAGCTGGTGGCCTGCGTCGCCCTTTCCGCCTCGGACCGGCTGGTGGTGGATCTCTGAAGCATTTCCGAGCGAAGTGGGAACCGGTTCGCGTGAAGGAAATGCATCAAAACAAAGAGATAGAGCGCTTCAGTGTTTCCATGAAACTCTGAAGCGCTCAAGAGCATGCGCCGATCCGCCTGCACCGCAGGCGGATCGGATCACGCATTCTCTCTCAATGAGTTGGAGGGCTCACCCCGCCTGGATCTGGTCCAGGATCGTGTCCAGCCAGTCGAACATCTCGCGATTGAAAGACGTGCGGGCGCCGGATTCGCAATGGGCGCCTGCGCCATCCGCCGTCCTGAACACCGCGTGCCGCTTCACGCAGGTCAGCGCATCGAACAGGCGCTTGGCGGTGACCCCGATGCCGTCCCCTTCGGCCGAGCACACCATGGTGGGGCAGGCGATCTCGGGTGCGAACCCCTCCAGCGTGTAGGCGGCGGTGGACTTCAGGAAGGCGAGCGGGCTCTCCGCCCCGTTCACGAACATGCCCCGCCGCAGCGCCCAGCCTTCGGTGGGGTGGGCGATCAGCCGCTTCATGCGCCAGTTGAGGAAGGACAGGACGAGGGCGTTGCCATCGGGCACCTGCCGGCCGATGAAGCCCGGCAGGCGGGAGCGTGCTTCCTCCAGGATGGAATATTGCCCGGGGTCCAGCACAAGAGCGGCGAGGCGCGGCTCCTTGCTCGCGCCCCGCGCGGCGAGGTATCCGCCGAGGCTGAGACCCATCAGCACCACTTGGTCCGGGTCCACCAGGTCATGGGCGAGCACGAAATCCATGACCGGTGTGATGACAGCTTCCCAGTCCGGCCGCAGCTTCATGCCGTGGCGGATCAGCGCCTCCCCCTGGCCCGGCCCGTCGAAGACGAGCACGTTATAGCCCCGCTGGAGCGCCGCCGCGCCGCTATAGAAGAAGCATTCCTCCGCCGTGCCGTCATAGCCGCCGGTGATGATGAGGGTGCGGCGCGGCTTGTCGGTGACGGAGGGGCGCAGGAAAATGCCGTGCAGGGTGGTGTCGCCGAACGGGATGCGCACGCTGTCCGCCGGCGTGCGCATGAGGGCGCAGGCGCGGGCGAAGGCTTCCCGCTGGCGCTCATAGGCTTCCTTCAGGCGCGGGTCCGGCGGGCCTTGCAGGAGGAAGATGGCGGCGGTGCGGAAATAGTTGGAGGCGCGCAGGAAGGCGTCGCGGGCGCTGGCGCCCCGCCCGGCCAAGAGGCTCGCCTGCCCGGCATCGTAGAGGCGCTGGGCGAGCGCGGTCCACTCTCCGTACCAGCGCTCCGTATTGCCATTGGGGATGCGCCCGGCCACCGCGAAGCATTCGCCGATATCGGCGCCGCCATAGAAGGTGTGGCCGAGGGTGCGCAGGAATTGCGCATCGAACAGGTCGTCCTTGAACTGGAGCGGCATGGCGTCGTCCTTGAAGGGCGGCGCCATTCAATCAGAGGACCGGAGATAAATCACGGGGTTAGCGTTGAGGTCCGCGCAGGCCCCGGCGGCTTCAAGGCGGGCATGCACGGCCCTGTCTCAGATTGTGGCCGTGGCGCCGGGCATGACCTTCTCGAACTCGAACGCCTCGTCCACGCCTGGAAAGTCCTGCGTGCCGGGGCGGTTCGGGTCCGCATGACGCGCATTGTAGAAGGCGGTGATCTTGAACCCGCATTTGTTGACGTAGAAGTGGATGTTTCGCTTCTCGAAATAGGGCGTGTGCGTGTGCCAGACCCGCGTGTCGGGATACCGTTGCTCGATGGCGGTCCAGGCCCGATGTCCCAGGCCCTGGCCATGAGCGGCCGGCGAGATGAAAAAAAGATCGAGGGCGTTTTGTTTCGTGGTGGTGTTGATGGTCACCACAGCACCCCCGACCTGCTCTCCGTCGCGCAAGATATGAAGCACCTCGGCGCCCGGCGCGGCGAACGCGCTGTCGAGATCTTCGTCAGACGGGATCGGGCCGTCCTGCAGCGGTCCGAATTCCTCGATGACGGCCAGCGCGAATGCCTCCTGCAGGTTTTTCCTGAAGGCCGGCAGATCGGCGGGATGGGCTTCGGCGAGTGTGATCGGTTCAGGCATGATGGTCTGCTCCTGCCACGCTTTGGCGTCCAAACTGTGGTCGCCGGAGGGGGCGCGCGGCGGCTGTGAAGCGTGTCCGTCGAGACGAGCAGCCCGGAAAGCCGCCGCATGTCTGGCTTGCATCCCATGGGGTTGCTGCAATGCAGCAAGAGGTGCACCCTGCTCTCTCCCTTATCTGCCCCGGTTGCCCATGCCGCTCTCGCTGCTCGCCCTCGCCGTCGCCGCCTTCGGCATTGGCACGACCGAATTCGTGGTCATGGGCCTTCTGCCCGACGTGGCCCGCGACCTCGGCGTGACCATTCCCGCCGCCGGCCTGCTGGTGACGGGCTATGCGCTGGGCGTGGTGATCGGCGCGCCGGTGATGGCGATCCTGACCGCCGCCTTGCCGCGCAAGGCGACGCTGGTGGGGCTGATGGCTCTGTTCATTGGCGGCAATGTGCTGTGCGCCCTGGCGCCGAGCTATGGCCTGCTCATGGGCGCGCGCATCGTCACCGCCTTCTGCCACGCGGCCTTTTTCGGCATCGGCTCGGTGGTGGCGGCGGACCTGGTGCCGCGCCAGAAGCGGGCGCAGGCCATCGCCCTGATGTTCGCGGGGCTCACCATCGCCAATGTGCTGGGCGTGCCGGCGGGCACCGCCTTCGGCCAGTTGATGGGCTGGCGGGCCACCTTCTGGGCGGTGGCGGGCATCGGTATTGCCGCGCTCTGCGCCCTGATCCTTCTGGTGCCGGGGCGCCTGCCCATGGCGCATGGCGGCATCCTCAAGGAATTCCGGGTGCTGGGGAACGGGCAGGTGATGCTGGCCATGCTCATTTCCGTGCTGTGCTCGGCGAGCCTGTTCTGCGTCTTCACCTATATCTCGCCCTTGCTGTCGGAGGTGACGGGCCTGTCCGCCCCCGCCATTACCGGCGCGCTGCTCCTGTTCGGCGTGGGGCTCACCGCCGGCAACATGCTGGGCGGGCGGCTGGCGGACTGGAAGCTGATGCCGTCCCTCATCGGCACCATCCTGGTACTGCTGGTGGTGCTGCTGGCCTTCGTGCCCGGCGCCCGCGCCCCGGTGCCGGCCCTCGCGCTGTTGCTCATCTGGGGCGTGCTTGCCTTCGCGCTGGTGCCGCTGCTGCAATTGCGGGTGGTGGACACCGCCGCCTCGGCCCCCAACCTGGCCTCGACGCTCAACCAGGGCGCCTTCAACCTGGGCAATGCCGTGGGGGCTTGGATCGGCGCGGTGGCCATCACCCATGGCATCGCCTATGGGCACCTGCCCTTCGTCTCGGTGGGATTGTCGCTCCTGGCGCTGCTGGCGAGCCTCATGTCCGCCGCCCTCGATCGGCCGGCGGCGCGCCGTCCAACCCCGGTGGAATGCGGGGAATAGGGGAACGGCCAGGTCCCCGCCGGCCTCGCGTGCGGCCGCGTTAACGAATTGGGCACGCTGAATAGCATCCTTTTTCCCCGATGGGCGGATCTTTACCAGCCTGCAAGGGGCGCCCCCTAGCGTCCTCCCATGGAGCGGCCTCGGCCGCGGGGAGACATGTGCCGCCACGGCGGCCGAGGTGCGCGATGAAGGTTCTCTTGTCCCGCTTCGTTAGGGAAGAACGCGGATCCACCGCGCTCGAATATGGTTTGATCGCCGCCGGACTGTCGGTGGCCATTGTCACTGTGGTCACGCAGATCGGCGTCACCCTCGTGCGCCTGAAGGCGTCTGCCGCGGCGGCGGGGAACTGACGCGCATATGCCCGCTCCTAGCCTCATCGGCGATGTCCTGGTGCTCGGCCTGTTCCCGACGGCCCTGTGCACCACCATCGCCACGGATCTCGCCCGCCGGGTGATTCCCAATTTGGTGGTGCTGGCCCTTTTGGCGGGCTTCGCCCTTCTGGCGGCCCTCCATGGCGTGCCCGACCTGAAGCTGCGCCTTTATCTGGCGGCGGGCGTGCTGGGCGTGGGGTTCCTGCTGTTTTCCGCCGACGTGATCGGGGCGGGCGATGCCAAGCTCGCCGCCGCCGTGGTGCCTTGGCTGGATCCGGGGCAGGTGCCGGCCTTTCTCCTCCTGTGCGGCCTTTTGGGCGCGGGGCTCGTGGCGGCGACCTTGTGGCGCCACCGTTTGCAGCGCCTGCGCCTGTCGGCCTTACCGGCATTGCCCTATGGCGTGGCGCTGGCGGGCGCGGCGCTCCTGCTCTTTCCCTTCTCCACCTTGATGGGCGCGGCCTGACCGCTCGCGTCTGCGGCGCTCTGGTTTAAACTCCGGTGCCTGATTCACAGGCCCGGTTCCCGGAGTGCCCCATGTCCGACGCGTCCCGCCCCGCATTCCTTGCCCCCGCCGATGCCGAGAGCCTGCCCGTCTGGTGCGTGAGCGCCGCCGGCTTCCCGCCCGCGGGCCTTCCCACCGCCGCCCGCGCCTTTGCTGCGGCGGCCGGCTTTGCGGGGGAGAGCGGCAAGCTCCTGCCGGTGCCGGGCGAAGGGGGCGCGGTGGTGGGCTTCCTGTTCGGCGTGCCGGGGGAGGGGGGCGATGCCCTGGCGCTCGGCGCCCTGCCGGGCCTCCTGCCCGCCGGCACCTATCGGCTGGAGGGGGAAGTCCCCGCCCAAGGGGCGCTCGCCTTCGCGCTCGGCACCTACAGGTTCGACCGCTACCGCGCCGCCGCTAAGCCCAAGGCCGTGCGCCTGAAGCCCGGCGCGACCCTCGACGTGGCCGCGCTCACCCGCACCTTCGAGGCGGTGAGCCTGGTGCGCGACCTCGTCAACACGCCCTCCAACGATCTCGGCCCCGCTGACATCGAGGCCGCTGCCCGGGCGCTCGCCGCCCGCCATGGCGGGGAGGCGCGCGTCATCGTGGGTGAGGCGCTGCTGTCCGAGAATTTCCCGCTCATCCATGCGGTGGGCCGCGCCGCTGCCCGCCCGCCGCGCCTCATTGACCTGACTTTCGGCCCCGCGGACGCGCCCAAGGTGACCCTGGTGGGCAAGGGTGTGGCCTTCGACACGGGCGGCCTCGACATCAAGACCTCCGCCGGCATGCTGCTCATGAAGAAGGACATGGGCGGCGCCGCCTCGGCGCTGGGGCTCGCTCATCTCATTCTCTCGCGCGGCCTCAAGGTGCGGCTGCGGGTGCTCATCCCGGCGGTGGAGAATGCCATTTCGGCGGATGCCTTCCGGCCCGGCGACGTGCTGCGCTCGCGCAAGGGGATTACGGTGGAGATCGGCAACACGGACGCCGAGGGCCGCCTCATCCTCGCCGATGCCCTGGATCTGGCGGATGCGGAAAGCCCCGATCTGCTGATCGACTTTGCCACCCTCACGGGGGCTGCGCGGGTGGCCCTCGGTCCGCAATTGCCGCCGGCCTATACGGATGACGATACGCTCGCCGAGGATCTGGCCCGCCATGCGGCGGCGGTGGCCGATCCGCTGTGGCGCCTGCCCTTGTGGCGGCCCTATCTGTCCATGCTCGATTCGAAGGTGGCCGATATCAACAATGCGGGGTCGGGCGGCTTTGCCGGCTCCATCACCGCCGCTCTGTTCCTCTCCCGCTTCGTGGAGCGCGCCAAGAGCTGGCTGCACCTGGACATCTATGCCTGGAACCCGTCCTCCAAGCCCGGCCGTCCCGAAGGCGGGGAGGCGCAGACCATCCGCGCCCTCGATGCCCTTTTGGCGGAGCGGTATGGGGCATGAGCGGAGCGGGTGGAGAAATGAGTGAGCAAAGAAGCGATCCGCGCCTCACACCGGCGCGGGCGGACCTGGCGGCGGAGAGCCTGCGGGGCATCGTCGACGCGCCCCGCTATGTGGTGGGGGAGGCGCGCCGGGTGGTGGTGCCCGTCGCTCCGCTGCGGCGCGAGCCCTATGCGGGGGCCTCCCTCGACACCGAGGCGCTCTATGGCGAGGCCGTCACCGTCTTCGAGGACGATGCGGAAGGCTGGTCCTGGGTGCAGCTCGCGAGCGATGGCTATGTGGGCTACATGCCCACCGCCGCGCTCTGGACCTCCGGTCCCGACCCGACGCACCGGGTGAAGGTGAGCCGCACCTTTCTCTTTCCCGGCCCCGACATCAAGCTGCCGCCCATGGACGGACTGTGCTTCGCCAGCCTGGTGGCCGTGCGGCGCGTGGAGGGGCGGTTCGCCTTCACCGAGCGGGGGGCGATCTTCGCCGCCCATCTGGAGCCGCTTGGAACGGTAGAGACGGACTTCGTGGAGGTGGCCAGCCGCTTTCTCGGCGTGCCCTATCTGTGGGGCGGGCGGTCATCGCTGGGCCTCGACTGCTCGGGCCTGGTGCAGACGGCGCTCAATGCCTGTGGCTTCCCATCCCCCCGCGACAGCCACCAGCAGGAGGCGGCGCTGGGCGCGTCCCGTCCCCTGGAGGGGCCGTTCCAGCGGGGCGACCTCCTGTTCTGGCCGGGCCATGTGGCCATCGTCGAGGCGCCGGATGTCCTCCTTCATGCCAATGCGCATCATATGATGGTGGCGCGCGAGCCGCTCGGACCTGCCCTTCAACGCATCGCGGATGCGGGCCTGCCCCTGCGCACGGCAAAGCGGCTGGCGCTCTCCGCCTGAAACGGCCCGGTGCCAGCTGGAAAGTGTCGCCAAACGTGAAGGCCGCGCTGGCTGCGTTCGGCCCGCATGGCGGATAGGGTCTGCGCGCTCGCCCCGGAGGCGGGCGCTTGTCCTCTGCCATTAAAGGTCATGACCGTGCTGCCCAAGGGTGTCTCCGCCTTCCCCATCACCCCCGCTGATGCCGACGGCACGGTGGATGCCGGCGCCCTCCACGGCCTCGTCGCCCGCCTCGCCACCGCCGGTGTGGACAGCATCGGGCTTCTGGGCAGCACTGGCACCTATCCCTTCCTCACCCGCGCCGAGCGCCGGCGCGCCCTGGAGACGGGCCTCGCGGCGGCGGGCGGCGTGCCGGTCCTGGTTGGCATCGGCGCCCTGCGGACCGATGAGACCGTGCGCCTCGCCCGGGATGCCAAGGCGGCCGGCGCCACGGCGGGCCTGCTGGCGGCGGTGTCCTATACGCCGCTCACCGACGACGAGGTGTTCACGCATTTCGCCACCGTGGCGCGGGAGGTGGGGCTGCCGCTCTGCATCTATGACAATCCCGCCACCACCCATTTCCGCTTCACCCCGGCCCTGGTGGCGCGCCTTGCCCGACTGCCGGAGGTGGTGGCCATCAAGAGCACGGCGCCGGAGCCGGCGGTGATCGGCGCGCATCTGGCCGAGCTGCGGGCGGCGGTGCCGGCCGGCTGCGTGGTGGGCTATAGCGGCGACTGGCATTGCACGGAAGCGCTGTCCGCCGGCGCGGATGCCTGGTTCAGCGTGGTGGCAGGCCTCTTTCCCGCGCCAGCGCTGGAAATTGCCCGGGCGGTGGCGGCCGGGGACCTCGCCCGGGCGCGGGCGCTGGATGCCCGGCTGAAGCCGCTCTGGGACCTGTTCCGCCGCCATTCCAGCCTGCGCGTCATCTATGCGGCGGCGGGCCTGACCGGCCTTGTCCGCGCCGTGCCGCCGCGTCCACTCCTGCCGCTCAATCCCGAGATCGAGGCCGAGGTGGCGGCGACGCTGAAAGCCTTGGATCTGGCCTGAGGCTGGGCTTTCAGGGGGAGAGGCGGAACGCCTCCTCTGCGGTCTCGACCACGCCGGCACTCAGGCGCGGCGCCAGGGCATGCAGGTCGGGCAAGGTGAACCACGCCGCCTCCAGCGCGTCGTCGGCGGCCTGTGCCTCGGCCTGCGCCTCGGTGGGATGGCAGAGCACCGCGACCATCAGATAGTGGTGCACCAGCACGCCGTCGCCGTTCCGGTCCAGGCAGTCCAGCACTTTGAAGGCGGGACCGGCCGCCGCCGCGATGCCGGTCTCCTCGAAAAGCTCCCGCACGGCCGCCTCGGCGATGGTCTCGCCCCACTCCATGCGCCCGCCCGGAAAGCCCCACAGGCCGGCATCGGGCGGGTTGGCGCGACGCACCAGCAGAACTTGCGCGCCCCGGCGCAGCACCGCCAGCGCGGCGCAGCCGGGCCGGGGCGGGGAAAGGGTGCCGGTCACGGTTCAGTCCCGTCCGGATGCGCGATGGCCACCCGGTTGCGGCCGAGGCGCTTGGCCTCGTAGAGCGCCTGGTCGGCGGCGGAGATGAGGCTGTCCGGCGACCCGCTCGCATCGGGGATTTCCATCGCCACGCCGAAGCTGGCGGTGAGCCGGCGCGTGGGGACGCTGGGATGCTCAATGGCCAGCGCCGTCACCAGGCGGCGGGTGGTCTCGGCAAATTCCGAGGCGCCGGAGAGATCCGTGTCGGGCATCAGCACCACGAATTCCTCGCCGCCATAGCGGGCGGGCAGGTGGGGTGTTCCGGCGCAGGCGGCGGCCAGCATGCGGGCCACCGCTTTGAGGGCCTCGTCGCCCGCCAGATGCCCCTGGGTGTCGTTGAACAGCTTGAAATGGTCCACGTCCACCATGACCAGGCAGAGCGGCAGCGCCCGGTCACCGGAGCGCACCCATTCGGCGGAGAGCTGCACGTCGAAGGTTCGGCGGTTGGCAAGGCCCGTCAGCCCGTCCGTGCGGGCAAGGGCGGCGAGGCGCCCATTGTGATTGCGCAGTTCCGCCGTGCGTTCGGCGAGGCGCTGGCCCATCTCGTTGATGGCCCCGACCAGGGGGCGGAATTCGGCCACTTCCGGCTCGCCGAGCGCAATGCCGCCCTCGAAACCGGCATCCCGCACCTCCTGCGCCAGATGATGGATCGGCGCCACCACCATGCGCTCGGCCAGCCACCAGGCCAGCACCACCATGAGCACGGCGCCGCAAGCCACCAAGGCGATGGTCAGAAGGATCTGCTCATCGACCGGCGTGGTGATGTCGGCGGCCGGCAGCCCCACCAGCACCCGCATCCCGGTCCCCGGCACCCGCATGAAGGCATAGAAGCGCTCGACACCATCGAAGCCCACCGCCCTGACCTGCCCCTCCGCCGTCCGGGACAGCACCTGGAACAGCGGATGATCCGCCAAGTTCGCGCCGAGCGCGGATTCCAGATAGGGCGTGCGCGTCACCACCACGCCCGTTCCATCAAGCACCTCCACCACCGCCCCCACCGGCAGCCGGGTGAGGGCGCTCACCCGCGAAAGCCATTGCAGGTCCAAGGCCACGGCGGCGAGGGCGACGGGGGTGCCCGCTGCGTCCCGCTCGGCTTCGGCGATGGCGATGGTGGGAGTGCCCGTGCCGCGAACCCGGATCAGGTCGCTGGTGGCCGGGCGATGGGAGGCGAAAGCCTGGCGCACATAGGGCCGGTCGGACAGATTCTGGCCCAGCAGCGCCCGGCTGGTGGCGCAGCGCACCACGCCGGCGGCATCGGTGATGATCGCGCCCTGGATGCCCACCAAGTCCGCCGTCAGGCGATGGAGAAAGGCGGTGCAAGCCACCGGGTCCGCCTTGAGGCGAGAGGCCTCGCGCGCCAGCACCTGGGTGACCGCGAGGGCCGAGGCGATGCTCTCGCGCTGCACGAGGGCCACCTGCTCGCCGAATTCACGCAATTCTTCCAGGCTCTCCTCGATCTGGCGCTCCCGTTCGTGCAGCAAGGTCCAGATGCGCTCGCCCGCAACGGGAAGCACCGCCAGCAGGAACAGGATCGCGAGCCGAACCCTCAGATTCACGGCCGGCCGGCGCGCCCGAACCGCACCTGTGTCGCTCTTTGCCGCCATGGGGCGCCACTGTCTCCTTGACCGCGTGCCGGCGGGGATGCGCCGGCCCGCGCATCGGCTGCCTCTTTTCTCGCGCGCCGGTCAGGGGCAAAAGGGACGGCAGCTGATGCGGGTGCAGCATGCCACAGGTAGCCGGCACCGCTCCAGTCGGAGCGCGGGCGCCGGGATCTTCTTGCGCGCCATGATGAATGGGGACTTGAATGGCCGACACGAACGGACCGGCGGAGCGCCTGGCGCAGGTGCATGCGCAGATCGAGGATGCCTGCCGCAGGGCCGGGCGGGATCCTGCCGGTGTCCAGCTGGTGTGCGTCTCCAAGACCTTCTTCGCGCCCGACATCCGCCCGGTGATCGCCGCCGGCCAGCGCCTGTTCGGCGAAAACCGGGTTCAGGAGGCTCAGGCCAAGTGGCCGGAGCTGCGGGACGAGGCGCAGGGCATTGCCGTGCACCTCATCGGCCCGCTCCAGTCCAACAAGGCCCGGGAGGCAGTGGCGCTGTTCGATGCCATTCATTCGGTGGACCGGCCGAAAATCGCCCAGGCCCTGGCGCAGGAGATGGACCGCCAAGGCCGGCGCCTGCCCGTCTTCCTCCAGGTGAACACGGGGGCCGAGCCGCAGAAGGCCGGCGTGCTGCCGCAGGAGGCCGACGCCTTCATCGCCCAGTGCACGCGCGACTTCGGCCTGGATGTGGCCGGCCTCATGTGCATCCCGCCGGTGGAGGACGTGCCCGCCCCGCATTTTGCACTGCTGGCCGAGATCGCCGCGCGCAACGGGCTGAAGGGCCTGTCCATGGGCATGAGCTCGGATTTCGCCGCCGCCATCAACCAGGGCGCCACCCATGTGCGGGTGGGCAGCGCCATCTTCGGCTCGCGCGCCCCGGCGCCGACTGCGGGGTGAGGTCGCAAAGCTGTCCGGGCGTGTCGTAATCGCCACAGTGTGCCGGAGAATTATACAGCCCTGGCGGCAATTCTTTGGCCGCATCGGCGCCTCGCGATGTGTCGCAAATCCGGAAAGGCAAACAGAAACAAAACGTTACCCCTCTGGTCATGGGAGGGTGCCGCAGGGGCAGGGCGAGGGGTGGTGGGTGGTATCATGGAAGGTGATCAGCTATCTCTTTCGTCGAATGCGTGGGTGGGGAGCGGATTCGTCAGGATTCGCACACGCGTGACGGGGGAAGGCGATGGGTCTGGTCCATCAATCGGCAGCGACTCTGTGGCCCGTTCGCAGTGCAGAGCCGCGCATCATCGCCCGCCGGACCAGATGGCTGTTGGCCGGCGTCACCTTCCTCGCCCAAGCCAGCGTCCTCTTATCTCCGTCCACGCCGGCACTGGCGCAGGCCTTGCCCACCGGCGGCACGGTGAGCGCGGGCACGGCCGCCATCGCGCAGACCGGCGCCGGGGCCATGCTGGTGACCCAGACCACGCCCAATGCCATCATCAACTGGTCGAGCTTCTCCATCGGGCAAGGCGGGTCGGTGCGCTTCGAGAACGGCGCTGGCGCCACGCTCAACCGCGTCACCGGGTTCACGCGCTCGCAGATCGATGGCTCCCTGTCGGCAAGTGGCAGCCTCTACCTCGTCAATCCCAACGGCATCACGGTTGGCCCGACCGGCACCGTCACCACCGGCGGCCGCTTCATTGCCTCCACCCATGACGTGTCGGACGCGGATTTCCTGGCCGGCCGCGACCTGACCTTCCGCGGCTCCAGCACCGCGAGCGTCATCAATTACGGCCAGATCGGATCGCTGGGCGGCGACGTGGCCCTGATTGCCCGCAAGGTCGAGAATGCGGGCACGCTCTCGGCTCCGGAGGGCACGGCGGCGCTGGCGGCCGGCTATGAGGTGCTGGTGCGCGACACCGCGCTGTCCAACGGCAAGTTCGTGGTGAAGGTGGGCGGCGCCGATACGGAGGTGAAGACCTCCGGCGTCATCAAGGCCGCCGAGGCGGAATTGCGCGCCTCCGGCGGCAATGTCTATGCGCTGGCCGGCAACACCGAGAGCCTCACCAAGGCCACCGGCGTCGCGACCAAGGGCGGCCGCGTGTTCCTGACGGCGGGCGATGGTGGCACGGTCACCGTCTCCCAGAAGGTGGTGGCGCGCGGCGCCGAGAGCGGCGGCAAGTCCTCGGGCGGCGAGATCCGGGTGTCCGCCGGCAAGGTGAACGTTTCGGGCAAGCTCGATGCCTCCGGCACGGCCAATGCCGCCGGCACCTGGGCGAAGGGGGGGACCATCATCGTCACCGGCCGCGACATCGCGCTGGCTGGCGGCGCGGACCTGGATGCCTCCGGCGCCTCGGGTGGCATCGTGCTGGTGGGCGGTGACTATCAGGGCGGCGCCAACGCCGGCTCGAAAACCGTCTCCGAGGCGGTGGACACCGCGCAGACCGTGTCGGTGGACGCCGACGCGTCCCTGCGCGCCGACGGCCGCGAGGGCGCGGGCGGCAAGGTGGTGGTCTGGTCGGACAGCACCACGCGTTTCGCGGGCGCCATCTCCGCCACCGGCACCACGGCCGGCGGCGATGCGGAAGTCTCGGGCAAGGGCGTGCTGGATTATGCCGGCACGGCGGATTTGCGCGGCACGGCCGGCCGGTTCGGCACCCTGCTGCTCGATCCCTACAACCTGACCATCTCCACCGGCACCGACAGCAATGTCTCCGGCTTCACCGCCACTGGCGATAACAGCGTCCTGAACGTGACGACGCTGACCAATGCGCTGGCCACCGCGAACGTCACGGTCTCCACCGGCTCCGACGGCTACCAGGCCGGCGACATCACGGTGGCGGCGCCGATCTCCTGGTCGGCGAACAGCGTGCTGACGCTGGCGGCGGCAGGCAATGTGATCGTGAATTCCGCCATCACCGCCACCGGCAGCAATGCCGGGCTGGTGATCCAGTATGGCGCGGGCAAGGACTATTCGGTCGCGGCCCCCATCACGCTGTCCGGCGCGTCAGCCACCTTGCAGATCGGCGCCGCCGGCGCGCTCGCCAGCTATACGCTGCTGCATTCCATGGCGGCCATCGACGCCATTGAAACCACCGGGCTCGCCGGCAAATATGCGCTGGCGGTGGACCTTGATGCTACGGGCACCACCTATACCGCCTCTGTCGTGACCGGAGCCTTCACCGGCTCTTTCGCCGGCCTGGGCCACACCATCTCCAACCTGACCATCAACGCGCCGGGTGCCGACTATGTGGGCCTGTTCTCGGTTGCGACGCTTTCGGCCGGCAATAGCGTGCGCGATCTCACTCTGGCTGGCGGGAGCATCACGGGAAACACCAATGTCGGCACCGTCATCGGGGCGATGAATTCCGGTACCGTCCTGAACGTCCATGCCAGCGCCGACGTGACTGGCACAAGCATCATCGGCGGCCTCATCGGCCTGACGTTCGGCGGGGCGGTCACCGGTTCGTCCGCCGCCGGCAACGTGGTCGGGACGGCGGCGGGTGGCTATGTGGGCGGGCTGATTGGGGAAGCCACTTCCACCATCACATCTTCCTTCGCCACCGGCAATGTCAGCGGGGCCGGGGATTATGTGGGCGGACTTGCGGGGAATAGCTGGGGCGCCATCACGGGCTCCTATGCCACGGGGGCGGTGACCACGTCCGGCAACTTCTCAGGCGGACTGGTTGGAAGAGTCAACGGGTCTTCTTCCATCAGCAACTCCTATGCCACCGGTGCAGTCAGCGGCGTCTCCTATGTTGGCGGTTTGACGGGCTCTTCCCAAGGCAGCACCACCAATTCCTACGCCACCGGAAGCGTAACCGGCACGAGTGATGTTGGCGGCCTCGTTGGCTCGACGTCCGCCAATGTGACCCAATCCTACGCCTCCGGCGCCGTTTCGGGCACGGGCAGCAATATTGGCGGGCTGATCGGTTCGCGCACCGGCGGCACCGTCTCCACGTCCTACTGGGACAAGGACAGCAGCGGCCAGACCGTCGGCATCGGCAACGAGCCGTCCAATACGGGCGCCGTCGGCCTCACCAGCACCCAGGCGCGGCAGTCCTCCAGCTATGCGGGCTGGAACTTCTCCACCGACTGGTACCAGACCGGCGACATGCGCCCCATCGGCCGCTGGGAAGCCGCGCCGGTGGTGGGCGGCGTCGCCACCATCGTCAATGCGCATCAGCTCCAGTTGATGAACCTGAACCTTGCCGGGGCCTATGTGCTGGGCGCCGACATCGACCTGTCCGCCACCAACAGCACGCTGACCTCCTCCAGCATCTGGGGCGCCAGCGGGTTCCAGTCCATTGGGTTCGGCTCCAACTTCACCGGCAGCCTGGACGGGCAGAACCACACCCTTTCGGGCCTGACCATCAATGCGCCGACCAGCGAATATGTCGGCCTGATCTCGATCGCGACGCTGGCGGGCGGAAGCGGCGTGCGCGACCTCACCCTTGCGGGGGGGAGCATCACCGCCAAGAGAAACGCCGGCTCCGTCATAGGGGCGCTGAGTTCCGGCAACGTCCAAAATGTCCATGCCAGCGTCGACGTGACCGGCGAACGCGCCGTGGGCGGCCTGGTTGGAAATGCCTTCGGTGGTTCGATCACCGGTTCGTCCGCAGGCGGCGACGTGGTCGCCACGTCTGGGGGCTCTGCGGGCGGTTTGGTTGGATCGTCGAGCGCGTCCATTGCCTCCTCCTCTGCCACGGGCAATGTCAGCGCGACGGGAAATTATGCGGGCGGCTTGGCCGGTCTTCAGAACGCCACCGTAACCGGCTCCTATGCCACGGGGTCGGTCACCAATACCGGAAACGGCACCGGCGGCCTCGTCGGCTCGGGCAGTGAGACCATCACCAATTCCTATGCCACCGGAGCCGTGACGAGCACCGGTGAACAAACCGGAGGCTTGGTCGGGAGCATCACCGGGACGAGCTTCTCCGTCTCAAATTCCTACGCCACAGGAGCCGTGACAGGCACCGCCTTTACGGGCGGCCTGGCGGGACAGGCGGGCGCTGGAGCGGGCATTTCCCAGTCCTACGCCACCGGTGCCGTCACCGGCACCGACTATGTGGGGGGGCTGTCGGGCACGGTGACCGCTGTCTCCCAGTCCTACGCCTCCGGTGCCGTCTCCGGGACGGGCACCAAGATCGGCGGGCTCATTGGCCAGAGCTATGGCACCGTCTCCCAATCCTACTGGGACAAGGAAAGCACCGGCCAGGCCGTCGGCATCGGCAGCGATCCGGCCAATACCGGCGCCACGGGCCTGACCAGCGCGCAGGCGCGCCAGTCCTCCAGCTATGTGGGCTGGGACTTCGCCAACACGTGGTACCAGACCGGCGACCTGCGCCCCATCGGCCGCTGGGAAGTCGCTCCAGTGGTGCACGGGGTGGCCACCATCACCAACGCCCACCAGCTTCAGTTGGCGAAGCTGAACCTCGCCGGCACCTATGTGCTGGGCGCCGACATCGACCTGTCCGCAACGGCCAGCGCGGCCACCTCCTCCAGCGTCTGGGGCGCCAGCGGGTTCCAGTCCATAGGTAACAACAGCACCCCCTTCACCGGCAGCCTGGACGGGCAGGGCCACACGATCTCCGCCCTCACCATCGTCCGCAGCGGAGACAATTATTCCGGCCTGTTCGGCTATGCGGACACAGGTGCGATCCTCCAGAACCTGATCCTGGATGGCGGCAGTGTTTCCGGCTCCCTTTTCTATTCGGGCGGCCTTGTGGGCTACAACAAGGGCGCCATTACCTCGGTGACTTCGAGCGTGTCGGTCGCCGCCGCGGGCTATTCCGGCGGCGTCGCCGGCACCAATACCGGGACCATCTCCCAGTCGAGTGCGTCCGGAACGGTAACCGGGTGGAATTCCGGCGGGCTGGTCGGGGAGAATCAGGGCGCGATTTCGTCGTCGCATGCCTCCGGCAGTGTTGGGTCGACGACCGACAATACTGTCGGCGGCCTGGTCGGGAGCAATGTCGGGGGCACGCTGACGGACGTCCACGCCACCGGCGCCGTCCAGGGGAATTCTCCGCTGGGCGGCCTCGTCGGCGAGGTGTCCGGCGCGAGCGTCATTACCAATGCCTATGCCACCGGCGCCGTCACCGGCGGATGGACGCAGTCCGGCGGCCTGGTGGGTGACATGACCGGGGGCACCATCACCAATGCCTATGCCACCGGCTCGGTCACCGTGGTCTCCAATGCGTCGCAGGGCAAAGCGGGTGGCCTGATCGGCACCCTGAGCGGCGGCACCCTCTCCAATGTCTATGCCACCGGCGATGTCTCGGTCACGATGCCCTCATCGGGTACCTCCGCGGCCGGCGGACTGATTGGCGAGATGTACTCCAGCTCCGTGACGGACGGCTATGCCACCGGCTCGGTGACTGCGGACAATAATGACGCAGCCAATGCTGGCGGTCTGGTGGGATCCAGCATCAGCGGCACCCTGACCCGCGTCTATGCCTCGGGCGCCGTCACCGCGACGGGCGGAACGACGGAGGCGGGCGGTCTTGTCGGCAGCGGCACCGCGACCTTCACCAACGCCTATTGGGACATGGACAGCACCATGCAGTCCGGCGCCCTGAATGGCGCCTCCGCCACCGGCGCCACCGGCCTCACCAGCACCCAGGCGCGCCAATCCTCCAGCTATCTGGGCTGGGATTTCACCAACACCTGGTACCAGACCGGCGACATGCGCCCCATCGGCCGCTGGGAAGCCGCTCCGGTGGTGAACGGGGTGGCCACCCTCAACAACGCCCACCAGCTGCAAATGGTGAAGCTGAACCTCGCCGGCACCTATGTGCTGGGCGCCGACATCGACTTGTCCGCAACGGCCAGCACGGCCACCTCCTCCAGCGTCTGGGGCGCCAGCGGGTTCCAGTCCATCGGGGACAATAGCACCCCCTTCACCGGCAGCCTCGACGGCCAGGGGCACACAATTTCGAACCTGACCATCGTCCGCAGCGGGGACTATTATTCCGGCCTGTTCGGTTATGCGGATACGGGTGCGATCCTTGAGAACCTGATCCTGGACGGCGGCAGTGTTTCCGGCAGCATTCTCTATTCGGGCGGGCTTGTCGGCTACAACAAGGGCACCGTCTCCTCTGTCACCTCGGGCGTTGCGGTCAGCGCGGCCAACTTTGCGGGCGGCGTTGTCGGCTACAATACCGGCGTCGTCTCACAGTCGAGCGCGTCCGGCGCGGTGCTGGGGTGGGAGTCCGGCGGGTTGGTCGGGTATAATTCGGGGACGATTTCGTCTTCGCATGCCTCCGGCAATGTCGGCGATTCCACCCGCAACATCATCGGCGGCCTGGTCGGGACGAATGCCGGCGGCACGCTGACCGACGTCTATGCCACGGGCACGGTGACGGGAGCCTCACCGGTGGGAGGTCTGGTCGGGCAGGCCACCGGCGCCAGCATCATCACCAATGCCTATGCCACCGGCGCCGTCACGGGCGGGTGGATCCAAGCAGGTGGCCTGGTGGGTCTGATGACCGGATCGGGCAAGATCACCAATGCCTATGCCACCGGCTCGGTCACTATGGTCTCGAATTCCGGCATCGCCAGGGTGGGTGGCCTGGTGGGCGACGCGACCGGTGCCACCCTCACAAATGTCTATGCCACGGGCGCCGTCTCGGCGACCACAGTCTCGTCGGGCGCCTCCAAAGCCGGAGGCCTGATCGGCGAGTCCTATTCCAGCTCCATCACCGACGGCTATGCCACGGGCTCGGTTACGGCGACCAATGCGGGCAGTTCCCACGCCGGCGGACTGGTGGGAGCGAGCACCAACACCACCCTGACGCGCGTCTATGCCTCCGGCGTGGTGACCGCGACGGGCGCCACAACGGCGAACGGCGGTCTTGTCGGCAGCGGCACTGTGACCTTCACCAAGGCCTATTGGGACACGGACAGCACCACGCAGTCCGGCGCCCTGAATGGCGCATCGGCCAGCGGCGCCACGGGGCTGACCAGCACGCAGGCGCGCAACTACACCAGCTATGACTGGGATTTCACCACCACCTGGTACCAGACCGGCGACATGCGCCCCATCGGCCGCTGGGAAGCCGCGCCGGTGGTGAACGGGGTGGCCACCATCATGAATGGCCATCAACTGCAGCTGGTGAACACCAACCTGTCCGGCACCTATGTGCTGGGCGCCGACATCGACCTTGCCGCCACCAACAGCACGCTGACCTCGTCCAGCGTCTGGGGCGGGAAGGGCTTCCAGTCCATCGCTTATAATGGCTACACCTTCACCGGCAGCCTGGACGGGCAAGGCCATACCATTGCAAACCTGACCATCAACGCGCCAACTGACTCGAGCCTAGGGTTGTTTGCTCAGGTCGGGGATGGTTTGAACACTGTCACGGTGCAGAATCTTACGCTGTCCGGGGGCAGTATCAGCGGCCGGGCTGTTCTCGGCGCACTGGCGGGGACCCTCTCCAAAGTCACGATTTCCAACGTGCATAGCAACGTCGATGTGCAGGGCACCCATTCTTCTGTGGGTGGGCTGCTTGGCAATGTGTCATCCGGCACGATCACGGGGTCGTCCTCAAGCGGCGATGTCACCACCGGCGGCGCGAACGTCGGCGGCCTGGTCGGTTACACCCTCGCTGCGACGATCACATCCTCTTCTGCGACCGGTGCCGTCCAAGGCTCCAATTGGGTCGGCGGGCTTGTGGGCTATACCGGCGGTGCAGTGTCGCAATCCCATGCGACCGGTTCCGTGACCGGCACGGGCTTCAGTGTGGGCGGGCTGGCCGGAGAGTCCGCCGCTGTCACCGGCAGCTGGGCATCGGGCGCCGTGTCCGGCAACGAATATGTCGGCGGCCTGGTGGGCTATGCCAACTCTGCGATCCAATCGAGCTACGCCACCGGTACCGTCACCGCCACCGCCTCAGTTGCCGGTGGCCTGGTGGGCGGGACCTCTTCGGACGTGACCTCGTCTTATGCCAGCGGAGCCGTCAATGCGGCGACAATGGCGGGCGGCCTGATCGGCGAGTCCTATGGCGTCGTGACGTTCTCCTATGCGACGGGCGCCGTCACGGCGACCGGGGACCGGGGGGGCGGGTTGGTCGGTCAAAATGAGGGTACCATCTCGCAGTCCTTCGCCAGTGGCGCCGTGACGGGCGGCATAACGGTCGGCGGCCTTGTGGGCTATAACACCAGCGGCGGCTCCATCACCCAGTCCTTCGGCAGCGGGAATGTCTCGGGAAGCGGCACCGCAGGTGGCCTGGCGGGCCTGAATGCGGGCAGCATCACCCAGTCTTACGCCACCGGTTCGGCGACTGCCACGAGCGGGTCGGTCGGCGGCTTCGTCGGTACCAATACGGGGACCATCTCCCAGAGTTATTCCACCGGCCTCGTGACCAGCGGCGTGTATTATGGTGGGTTCGTCGGCGCCAATGGGGGGACGATCTCCTCCTCCTATTGGGACACGCAGACCTCCGGCCAGGCCAGTTCGGCCGGCGGCACCGGCCTCACCACCGCCCAGATGCATGACTGGTCCAGTTACCAGGGCTGGAGCTGGCAGGTCTGGTCTCCCGCCACCGTGACATCCCTGCCCCTGTTGTACGGCGTCTCCGGCGTGGTCGGCGTGGTGCAGACCGGCACCTACGGAAATAATCCTGCGGCGGCCACCGTGACCTATCTCGGCGCCAATGCCTGGAACACCACGTCGGGCACGCCGACGACTACGCTGAGCACCTCAACCAACGCCGGCATCTCCTATACCACCGTGACGGGCATGAGCGGCACCTATGCCGCCGGCGGCAGCACCACGTTTGTGGGCGTCGCCAATATCGCCCAGCGGGCCATCACCGTCACGGCGAACGGGCAGTCACGGGCCTATGGCGACGCCAACCCGACTTCCGGCGCGGTGACTGTGGGTGGCGACGGGCTGGTGAACGGGAACACCATTTCCAGTGCAACGGTCGCCTCTTCCGCGACGGGCTCCTCGAATGTGGGCAGCTACAATCTGCTCGCCTCCGACGCGGTGTTCTCGTCGGGCTCGGCGTCGAACTACGCCATCACCTATTTGGACAACGCCTCCGGCCTTAGCGTCACCCAGCGGGCGATCAACGTCACGGCGAACGGGCAGTCGCGGGCCTATGGCAATGCCAACCCGACCTCCGGCGCGGTGACCGTGGGCGGCGACGGGCTGGTGAACGGCGATGCCATTTCCGGTGCAACGGTGGCCTCGTCCGCGACGGGCTCCTCTAATGTGGGGACCTACAACCTGCTCGCCTCGGATGCGGTGTTCTCCTCGGGCGCGGCGTCCAACTACGCCATCACCTATCTGGACAATGCCTCCGGCCTTGGCGTGACGCAGCGGGCGATCACCGTGACGGCCAATGGCCAGTCGCGGTCCTATGGCAATGCCAACCCGGCCTCCGGCGCGGTGACCGTGGGGGGCGACGGGCTGGTGAACGGAAACACCATCTCCGGCGCCTCCGTCGCCTCGTCTGCGACGGGCTCCTCGAATGTGGGGACCTACA
Organism: Aquabacter sediminis; assembly: GCF_028863665.1. Lineage (GTDB taxonomy): Bacteria > Pseudomonadota > Alphaproteobacteria > Rhizobiales > Xanthobacteraceae > L1I39. Next base: position 231,655 of record NZ_JARBFX010000006.1, on the reverse strand, counting down.
ACCTGCTCGCCTCGGATGCGGTGTTCGCAAACGGCTCCGCGTCCAACTATGCCATCACCTACCTGGACAATGCCTCCGGCCTTGGCGTGACGCAGCGGGCGATCACGGTGACGGCCGATGGCCAGTCACGGACCTACGGCAATGCCAACCCGACCTCCGGCGCGGTGATCGTGGGCGGCGCCGGGCTGGCGAACAGCGATGCCATTTCCAGTGCCACGCTTGCTTCTTCTGCGACGGCTACGTCGAACGTGGGCAGCTATAACCTGCTGGCCTCCGACGCCGTGTTCTCCTCGGGCGCAGCGTCGAACTATGCCATCACCTATCTGGACAATGCCTCCGGCCTCAGTGTGACGCAGCGGGCCATCACGGTGACGGCCAATGGCCAGTCGCGAACCTATGGCAATGCCAACCCGACCTCCGGCGCGGTGACCGTGGGTGGCGACGGGCTGGTGAACGGAAACACCATTTCCGGCGCCTCCGTCGCCTCGTCTGCGACGGGCTCCTCGAATGTGGGGACCTACAACCTGCTCGCCTCCGACGCGGTGTTCTCCTCGGGCGCGGCGTCGAACTATGCCATCACCTACCTGGACAATGCCTCAGGCCTTGGCGTGACGCAGCGGGCGATCACGGTGACGGCGGACGGTCAGTCGCGGTCCTATGGCAATGCCAACCCGACCTCCGGCGCGGTGATCGTGGGCGGCGCCGGGCTGGCGAACAGCGATGCCATTTCCAGTGCCACGCTTGCTTCTTCTGCGACGGCTACGTCGAACGTGGGCAGCTATAACCTGCTGGCCTCCGACGCCGTGTTCTCCTCGGGCGCAGCGTCGAACTATGCCATCACCTATCTGGACAATGCCTCCGGCCTCAGTGTGACGCAGCGGGCCATCACGGTGACGGCCAATGGCCAGTCGCGAACCTATGGCAATGCCAACCCGACCTCCGGCGCGGTGACCGTGGGCGGCGACGGGCTGGTGAACGGCAACACCATTTCCGGCGCCTCCGTCGCCTCGTCTGCAACGGGCACGTCGAACGTTGGCAGCTACAACCTGCTCGCCTCCGACGCCGTGTTCTCGTCGGGCGCGGCGTCGAACTACGCTATCACCTATCTGAACAACGCCTCCGGCCTCAGCGTGACGCCACGGGCCATCACGGTCACGGCCGATGGCCAGTCACGGACCTACGGCAATGCCAACCCGACCTCCGGCGCGGTCACCGTGGGTGGCGACGGGCTGGTGAACGGAAACACCATCTCCGGCGCGTCCGTCGCCTCGTCTGCGACGGGCTCCTCGAATGTGGGGACCTACAACCTGCTCGCCTCGGATGCGGTGTTCTCCTCGGGCGCGGCGTCGAACTATGCCATCACCTATCTGGACAATGCCTCTGGCCTCAGTGTGACGCAGCGGGTCATCACGGTGACGGCCGATGGCCAGTCACGGACCTATGGCAATGCCAACCCGACCTCGGGCGCGGTGACCGTGGGGGGCGACGGGCTGGTGAACGGGAACACCATTTCCGGCGCAACGGTCGCCTCGTCTGCGACGGGCACGTCGAATGTGGGCAGCTACAACCTGCTCGCCTCCGACGCCGTGTTCTCGTCGGGCGCGGCGTCGAACTATGCCATCACCTATCTGAACAACGCCTCCGGCCTCAGCGTGACGCCACGGGCCATCACGGTCACGGCGGACAATCAGCAGCGGCCCATAGGGCAATCCAATCCGCCCCTGACCTATCAAATCTCTGGAAGCGGGCTGGTGAATGGCGACACGCTTTCCGGTGAGCTGGAAACCTCGGCGACCGCCGCCTCGCCGGCGGGAGCCTATGACATCACGCAAGGCACGCTGGCGGCGAGCGCCAATTATGCCCTTGCCTATGTGCCGGGCGTTCTGACGGTCACGGGGGGGTCACCCGCGGCGGTCGTTGTCGTGTCCATCGCCGATCAGCCCACCTATGTGCAGACGTCTCCCATCGATGTGCCATGGGTGGTGTTCGACACGGCGCCCACGCAACCGGTCCAAGGGCTCAGTCGCACGGGGACGAGCGTGCTCACCTACGGCCGGTGGCTGTCCATGAGCGGGAACTGAGATCCATGCGCCGCATCCCCACTCCCGCTCTCGCCACTTCCTCCCTCGCCCTTCTGGCCCTTGCGGCCGCGGCTGCGCCAGCCTTTGCACAGCGCGCCGCCGCCCCCGTGGAGCGCAACCTCCCGCCGGTCATTTCCGGGCAGGGGCGCTTGATGGTCGGCCCCCAGGACCTCGCCTTGAGCCAGGACGAGACACCGCTTGGGGTGGCCCTGCGCGGCATCCGCCTGCTGGGCCCGAAGGACAGCATCGCGGGGCGCACCCGGCCCGGCATTGCCATCGGCAATATTGGAGACCTGCCCCATGCGGGCCTGGAGCAGGCGCTTCAGCCGTTCCTGGGCCGACCGGTCACGCGCAAGCTGATTGGCGAGGTGCAGGCCGCCATCTCCAAGGTCTATCGCGCCGCGGGCTATCCTTTCGTGTCCGTGTCCCTGCCGCCGCAGGAGATCACGGGCGGCATCCTCACGCTCCAGGTGGTGGAGTTCAAGGTTGGAGGGGTGAGGGTGCAAGGCGGGGATCCCGCCATTGCCGGTCAGGTTCGGGCCGTTCCCGGCCAGCGCATCTCCGCCGAGGCGCTGGACGAGGACCTGAACTGGCTGAACCGCACGCCCTATCGCACGGTGTCGGGCGTGTTCGCGCCGGGCGACGCGGTGGGCCTGTCGACGCTCACGCTGGAAGTCACCCAGCAGAAGCCGTGGCAGGTGTTTGCCGGCTGGTCCAATACCGGCACCCACGCCACCAGCTTCGATCGCTATTTCGTCGGCTTCGGCGCCGCGCTCACCGGGCTTCGGGATAGCTATGTGTCCTACCAGATGACCGGAAGCTGGGACTTCTGGAGCGATCAGGGGAGCGTGGGGACGGGTCCGCAGCAGCCGCTTTACTACAGCCAGGCGGGACGGGTGGTGCTTGGGCTCGGCGACCGGCAGAGCCTGGAGATCGTCCCGAGCTATGTGGCCTCCCGTCAGGCCGGGACAATTCCCCTCTTCTCCTACACTTATGAGACGCTGGAAGTGCCGGTCTATTACCGCACCGCCATCTCGAACCTCCTGCCTGGCACCTATCTGGGCGACCTGGTGCTGGGCGTGACCGGCAAGGGCGTCAACCGCGGCAATTACTTCACCGGCGAGGGCATTGGCGGCGCCCAGGCGGGCCTGTTCGAACTGGTGCTCGGCTGGTCCATTTCCAAGCCCGACGAATATGGCCTGACCAGCCTCGACCTGAAGCTCTTCGCCAATCCCGGCGGCGTCGTGGGGGGCAACGATTCGCAGAGCTGGATCGCCTATAGCGGTGGCCGGGTCACGGACGTGAATTATGTCTATGCGGCCGCCGACATCTCACGCGTCACCCGCCTGCCCGCGGGCTTCAGCTGGGTGTCCGCCTTTTCCGGCATCGCCGCCGGCCAGGCCCTGCCGGACACCGAGCAGATCTCGCTCGGCGGCATGTATGCCACGCGCGGCTATACGCTGGACGACGGCAATGCCGATACTGGCTTCTTCTGGCGCAACGAGCTGCGCACGCCCACCTTCCCGCTCCTGTCGGGACTCGGTCTCTCCAATGTGGCGGACCAGGTCTCTCCCTTCGCCTTCCTGGATGTGGGCTGGGGGCATTCCTATGGCTATCAGGGGGTGCTGGGTCCTGTGACCAGCCAGAATGTAAGCATGGCCGGCATCGGCGTGGGCCTGGATTATTCCCTCGCCCGCAATGTCACCGCCTCCTTCATCGCCGGTGTGGCACTCACCGATGCGATCTATACCCAGGCGGGTGACGTGACCCTCCAGGGGCGGATCTATATCAGCTACTAGGGCATGCGCCGATCGGCCTGCACCGCAGGCGGATCGGATCCCGCATTCTCTCTCAACGCGTTAGAGGGCGGTTCACCGATCAGATTGGTTCAATCTGATCGGATCGCGCTCCAAGCTTCCCTCCCGCGCCGGAAGGGTGCGGAAGGCGTGGGCGGGCGGCGCGCTTGATCCGAGCGATGGATGATGCACCCTTCTCCCCGGCGGAAGGAGGGCGCGATGGGTCGGAGGCTGGCAAGGGGTATCGCACATCGGACGGCGTCCTTGTGCGCCGGGCCCCGTGTGACGCCGGGCCCGGCCTGTGCGGATGGCCATAGGGCGCGCGGGAGATGGCAAGAGGCCGGACGTGCCGCTGCGCTCGGCCGGTGGCCGCGTTCCGCCCGGGCGTCGGCCCCGCGCATTCCAGGGGCCTGAGCCATGGCGGCAATGATCTTTGCCTGCGTGGTGGTCTTCCTTTTGGCCCTGATCGGCGCGGCATTGCTGTTCCACGTGCGCGCCAAGCTGGCGGCGGCCGCGCAAAGCCGCATCGTGCCGGACGGGCAGGGCTTGCGCGTGCCGCTGGTGGCCGCGTTTTCCGGCTGGAAGGGCGTCCCCTGGTTCGGCTTCTCGTCCAGCGACCTGAAGCCGACGCTCATTCTTCACCCCGATCATGTGGAATGCCGGGTCATTCGGACGCGGCGCAAGCCATATGACGCCGTGTCGCGGGTGGACTATCGCGCCACCCTCGGCACCTGGAACGTGGTGCTGGAATTTCGCGATTCCCTGGCGAGCTTTGCCGGCAATACGGCCAATGCGGACGTGGCGCGCGAGGCCGTCCGTCTTCTCAGCGAGAAGGGGTGCCCCCTGTCGGCGCGCGCGCGCCGCTTGCTGGAGGGATGAGCGAACGCACGTCCGATGAAAGCTGGGTCACCGGACGCGCATCGGGCTTTGGCGCTCCGCAGCGCCTTCAGGCCAGGACCTTGCCCGGATTGAGCCGCCCGTCGGGATCGAGCGCCGCCTTGATGCGGCGCATGAGGGCGAGTTCCGCCGCGGGCTTGTAATGGGCCAGCTCGCCGGCCCGGTACTGGCCTATGCCGTGCTCGGCGGAGATGGAGCCGTCGAAGCGGGCCACCGCGTCATGCACGGTGCGGTTTACCGCCGCCTTGTCGGTGCCGGGCGGGATCAGCACGTTGAAATGGATGTTGCCGTCGCCCGCATGGCCGAACATGTTGGCCCGTGCGCCGGGATGGGCGGCGGCCACCGCCGCCTCGGCATCGGCCAGGAAGGCGGGAATGTCGGCGATGGGCACGGAGACGTCGTGCTTGACGCTCGGGCCTTCCCGTTGCTCGGCCTCGGTGATGTGCTCGCGCAGCGCCCAGAGCTGGCGGGCCTGGGCCTCGGACGAGGCGACCACGCCGTCGGTGGCTTCCTCTGCTTCCAAGGCTCCGGCCAGCACCTCCTCCACCTTGTCCGCGATGCCGGCGAGGCTGGAATCCGCCTGCATCAGCACCAGCCAGGGGGCCGGTGCCAAGGGCAGGTCCAGGCCGCAATTGCGCTTCAGGAGGTCGAAGGAGAGGCCGCAGATCAGCTCGAAGGCGCTCACCTGGTCGCCCACCTCGTCCTGCACCCGGTTGAGCAGGGCGAGCGCTGCCTCGGGGCTCGGCACGGCGAGAAGGGCCGTCACCTTGTGCTGCGGGGCGGGCACGAGGCGCAGCACCGCGGCGGTGACGAGGCCGAGCGTGCCCTCCGAGCCGATGAAGAGCTGCTTCCAGTCATAGCCCGCATTGTCCTTGCGCAGCGGGCGCAAAGCATTCACCAAAGTCCCGTCGGCGAGCACCACTTCCAGGCCCAGCACCAGTTGGCGCGTCATGCCATAGCGCAGCACATTGATGCCGCCCGCATTGGTGGAGATGACGCCGCCCACCTGGGCCGTGCCTTCGGCGGCCAAACTCACGGGCAAGAGGCGCCCCGCCGCGCGCGCCGCTTCCTGGGCGGTCTGGAGGATGCAGCCGGCCTCCACCTCCATGAGCATGCCCACCCGGTCGACCTTGCGGATGGCGTTGAGGCGGGAGAGGGAGAGCAGGATCTGCGGCGCGGGCCCCACGGGCACGGCGCCTCCGGCAAGCCCCGTATTGCCGCCCTGGGGCACCACGGCGACGCCCGCCTCGGCGCAGGCGGCGACCACGGCGGCCACCTCCTGCGCGGTGCGCGGGCGCACCACCGCCAGCGCGTCGCCCCGGAACAGGCCGCGCCAGTCCACGAGGTGAGGCGCCATGTCTTCAGGCGCGGTGACGAGGCCACGGGAATCCACGAGGGTCCCGAGGCGGGACAGGAAGGAAGAGGCGTCCATGATGTGCGATCAGCGGCCCGGTTGGAGCATGAGAGCGAAGGACGGAATGTAGGTCGTCAGGAACAGGACCACCAGCATCACCAGGATCTGCGGCCAGATGGCGCGCGCGATGCGCGACAGGCTCAGCCCGGATATGGCCATGCCCACGAACAGGCAATAGCCGATGGGCGGGGCCGCCATGCCGATGGCCACGTTGGTGACGATGATCGAGCCGAAATGGATGGGGTCCACCCCGAACCGGTTGGCGATGGCGATCAGCATGGGGCCGAGGATCACCATGATGGCGATCTCGTCCATCACCGCCGCCAGCAGGAAGAAGGCGATGTTGAGCCCCGCCAGGGCCATCCAGCGCTCGGAGACGTGGTCCGCCAGCCAGGCGGCGAAGTCGGTGGCGATGTGTTCCTGTGCGATCAGCACCCCGAATCCGGCCGACACCGCGATGATGGTGGTGACGATGGCGCTGGTGCGCATGGCCTGGAGGATGATGCGCGGCAGGTCCTTCACCTTCATCTTGCGTTCGATGAAGACGCCCACCAGCAGCGCGTAGACGCAGCTGATGCCGGCCGCTTCCGTGGGCGTGAAGACGCCGCCATAGATGCCGCCCAGCACCACCACGGGCGACAGCAGCGCCCATTTGCCATGGTTAAAGGCGGCGACCATTTCCGGCCAGGTGGCGCGGGTCTGCTTGGGCACCTTGTTGCGCTTGGCATGGACCCAGCAGACAACCAGCAGGCCGAGGGCAATGGAGAGTCCCGGCACCACGCCCGACAAAAACAGCTTGCCGATGGACTGTTCCGCCACGATGCCCCAGATGACGAAGGCGATGGAGGGCGGAATAAGCGGGCCAAGCACGCCGGCGCTCACCGCGATGGAGGTGGCGAAAGCCTTGTCGTAGCCGGCCTTTGCCATGGCCGGGATGAGAATGCCGCCGATGGCGGCGGTGGTGGCCGGGGCCGAGCCGGAAATGGCCGAGAACACGATGGCCGCCAGCACCGCCACCATGGCAAGCCCGCCGGTGCGGTGGCGCACCAGGACCGAGGCGGCGTCGATGAGGCGCTGGGAGAGCCCGCCCGCGCTCATGAGCTCGCCCGCCAGCATGAAGAGCGGAATGGCCAGCAGGCTGAAGGACTGGGAGCCGGCAATGAGCTGCTGGGCGAGGAAAGCCGGCTCGATGTCCGCCACCGTGAGCACCAGCATCACCACCACGCCAATGGCGATGGCAAAGGGCACGCCGATCATCACCAGGCTGGCAAAGCCACCGGTGAGAAGGAGGAGAACCGCGTTCATGCCGCAGTCTCCCCGCTGGCGGCCGCCCGCGCGGGTGCACCCGTCACCACCCGCCAGGCGGCGAACAGGAAAATGAGGGCGCCCGCCGTGGGCGCGAAGGCATTGAGGATCTCGATGGGATAGCCGATGGCTGCCGAGATGGAGCCACCGGCCATGTCGTAGAAGCGCAGGCCCGACCAGAACAGATAGGCGCCAAAGGCGGCGGCGATGGCATCAAGCCCCCGCTCCGCCAGCGGGCGCCAGTTGGCCGGCACGCGGTCCACCAGCAGGTCGAGGCGCACATGGAAGCCTTCCCGGACGCCAAGCGCCAGCCCGCCCAGCGTCGCCCAGGAAAACATGAGCACCGCCATTTCCTCCGACCAGGAGGGTGTGCGGCCGAACACGTAGCGCATCACCACCTGGATGGTGATGCAGGCCACCATGACGGCGCCTGCCACCACGAGGCTGGCGCGCAGGAGGCTGGTGACGAGCGCCAGGAGGCGCTCGCCCGCAGTGCGGATCGCATGGACCATGGCCGTGCCCCTGACCTTTATTGGCTCACTGGACGGCGGTGAGGGTCTCCTGGAGCAGGTCCGGGCCGATGGTGGGCTTGAACTGCTCGTAGACGCCCTGCACGGACTCGCGGAACGGCTTGATGTCCTTGACCGCGTTCACCTTCATGCCGGAGGCTTCCAGCTTGGCGAGCACCGCCTTGGCGTCGGCGGCGGCGGTGGCGCGCTGCGCCTTGGTGGCGCTGGCGGCGGCGCTGAGCACCGCCTTGCGCAGGTCTTCCGGCAGGCGGTCGAACACGCGCTTGGAGATGACGAGGTCGATGGCCGAATAGGTGTGGTTGGTCAGCGAGAGATACTTGGTGACCTCGAAATACTTGTTCTGCTCGATCACCGCGAGCGGGATCTCCAGGCCGTCAATGGCGCCCTGCTGCACGGCCGTGAAGGTCTCGCCCCAGGCCATGGGCACGGCGTTTCCGCCCAGCGAGGAGAACATGCCGATGAAGACCGGGTTCTGCATCACCCGGTACTTCACGCCCTTCACGTCGGCGGGCGTTTCCACCGGGCGGACATTGTTGATCATGTCGCGGAAGCCGCCTTCCATGAAGGCCAGCAGCTTGATGCCCTTGGTCTCCAGCTTGGCGGCCAGCTTCTGGCCCACGGGACCGTCCAGCACCTTCTGGGCCTGGGCTTCGTTGGCGAACAGGAAGGGCAGGTCCACCACCTGGAAGGAGGGTTCGATCTGCGCCACCACCGCATTGGTGATGATGCCCGCATCCACGGTGCCGAGGCGCATGCCGTCGAGCATGGCCTTCTCGTCACCGAGCTGCCGGTTGGGGAACAGCTGCACCTCGATCCGGCCGCCGGAAGCCTCTTCCAGGGCCTTCTTGAAGTCGCGGGCGCCCACCGCATAGGGGTCCTGGGCGCCGTCGGAGGTGGTCCAGCCGAGCTTCAGCACGGTCTTCTGCTGGGCAAGCGCCGGCACGGCGGTGAAGAGGGTTGCCGCCGAAAGGGCGAGCGCCAGGGCACGGCGCGAGAACAGACGGGTCATGAGCACATTCCTCCAGGTGATGGGCCGCTGCCGGTTCAGCCGGCGGTCGGGGTGGGAAAGCCGTAAAGTCGCGCGGGGTTGTCCACGAGGATCCGCCTCCGCTGGGCCTCGTCGGGCACCCAGAGCGGCAGCAGGTCCAGAAGGTCGGTGGTGTTGAACATGGGGCCGGAGACCGCCACGTGCGGCCAGTCGGACCCCCACACGCAGCGGTCGGGGGCGGCGTCCACCACCGCCTGGGCGAAGGCCAGCGTGTCGTGGAAGGGCGCGCCAGTGCCGGAAATGCGATAGGCGCCGGAAAGCTTGGTCCAGGCCCGGCCGTCGCGCATCAGGCGCAGCAGCATCTGGAAGCCGGGATGGTCGATGCCTTCCGTCACCGGCATGTGGCCGATATGGTCCACCACCACCTCCACCGGCAAGGCGGCAATGCGTGGTCCAAGCTCGGGCAGCGCGCGGGCGTCCAACAGCAGCTGGATGTGCCACCCCAGCGGGGCGACACGCGCGGCGAGGCGCTCCAGCTCGTCCATGGCGACGCCGCCGCCGAACAGGACATTGATGCGGATGCCCTTCACACCGGCGGCGGCAAGCTCCTCCAGCTCCCGGTCGGACACGTCCGGGGACACCACCGCCACGCCGCGCAGGCGGTCGGGATGGGCGCGCAAGGTCTGCACCATGCAACGATTGTCGGTGCCGTAGACCGAGATCTGCACCAGCACGCCCCGGCTCATATGCAGGCCGTCGAGCATGGCGAGATAGGCCGCTTCCGGCGCCGGGGGCGGGGTGTAGCTGCGGTTGGCCACCATCGGATAGGCGTCGTGCGCGCCGATCACATGGGCATGGGTGTCCACCGCCCCGGCGGGAATGGGGAAGGCGGGGGCGCGGATGACGGGATCAGGCCCCTGGCAGGGGGGCGCGCCGGCTGTGGCTGCGACGGTCATGGGGCGGTCTCCGAAGCGAACGGCCCGAAGCCGAGGCGCTCCATGGCGTTGGACAGGTGGGTGCGCATGGCGGCCTCGGCGCCGGCCGCATCGGCGGCGGTGATGGCGGCCAGCACCGCCTCGTGCTCCGCCTGCACCGCCATGATCCGGCCGGGATGCCGGGCGCGCGTATTGACCCGCGCATGGGCGATCACCTCGCGCAAGCTGGCGCCGAGGAAGGAAAGAAAGCGCTCGAAATAGGGGTTGCCTGATGCCCGGGCGATGGCTTCGTGGAAGCTGTTGTCGGCCTCGATGCCGTCCCGGCCGGCGGCGATGTCCGCGCGCAGGTCGTCCAGGGCGCGGGCGACGGCCGCGCGATGGGCGTCCGAGGCCTGCACGGCGGCCAAACCCGCCGCGGCGCCCTCCACCGCCACGCGCAGCTGGAAGACGTGCCGCAGCGAGGCGCGGGTGGAAGCGTCCGCCTCCAGCCGGAACAGGCCCTTGCCGGGCTCGGCCGCCACGAACGCCCCAAGCCCCTGCCGGGATTCCACCAGGGCATCGGATTTCAGCCGGGACAGCGCCTCACGCACCACCATGCGCGAGACGGCGTAGCGTTCCGCCAATTCCTTCTCGGAGGGCAGGCGGTCACCCGGCGCGAGCGCGCCGCTGCGGATGGCGTCGGAGAGGCTGCGGGCCACCTCCGCCGACAATGCGGGCGCCCGGCGAATGGAGAAGGTCATGTTGTCCAGTTATCATACAAGCTGTCCGTACGGCAAGATGAGGTGACGTACCGAAATCCCCTTGCGTCATCGCCGGGACGCTCCCTTTTGGCCGCGCTCCCCGTCCTGGGCGGGGGCTCAGAGGGGCTGGCCGTGCCGCAGCAAGGTGAGGGCAACCGCCTGGGCGCGGGGCACCAAAGTGTCGAGGTCGCAGAATTCATCCAGCGAATGGGCGCCGCCACCCACGGGTCCGGTGGCACAGAGCGTGGGCGCCCCCACCGCCGCGGTGAAGCCGCTGTCGGCCGAACCGCCGGTGGCCTCGCCGCCCACATTCATCCCCAGGTCCCGTGCGCAGGCCACATAAGCGTGGAACAGCGCCTCGCTGGCGGGGGACTGGGCGAAGGGCAGGAAGTTGCGCTTGCGGGTGATGCGCGCGGCGGTGCCGGGCAGGTCTTCCCGGTCCACGATGGCGAGGATCTGCCGCCACACCTCTTCCATGGCCTCGATGGTGGAAAAGCGCACGTCCACCTCGGCCTTGGCGCAGGCGGGCACCATGTTGACGGATTCCCCGCCCTTGATGAGGCCCACGGAGACGGTGGTGTCCGACCCCGGCCGGTTGATCGCCTGGAGGCTCAAGACCTTGCGGGCGAGGGCCTCGATGGCGCTCGCGCCCTTGGCCGGCTCCACGCCCGCATGGGCGGCGCGGCCGGAGACTTCCAGGGTGAAGAAGATGGCGCCCTTGCGGGCGATCACCACATTGCCATTGGGCCGCCCCGGCTCGGCGTTCAGGACCAGCGCCGCCCCTTCGGCGCAGGCCTGGATCACCGAACGGGAGGAGGGGGAGGCGATCTCCTCGTCGCTGGAATAGAGCACCTTCAGCGGCATGGGCGCCCCGCCGAGCGCGTGGAAGGCCTCGATGAGGAAGGTGTTCATGACCAGCCCCGCCTTCATGTCCGCCACCCCCGGCCCGAAGGCGCGGTCGCCTTCCCGGCGGAAGGGGCGCGCGGCCACCGTGCCCTCGGGGAACACCGTGTCCATGTGCCCGAGCAGCAAGGCATGGGGGCCGACCGTGCGGCCGGGGATCTCGGCGATGAGGTTGTCGCCTTGCTCGGCGACGGGCACCGTCTGCGTGGGCACGCCTGCTGCCGCAAGATGGGCACGGAAGACGGCGCCCACGCGGTCGACGCCCGCCTTGTGGTAGCTGCCGCTGTCGATGTTCACCACCTCGACCAGCAAGGCTTCCATGGCGTCGCGGCGCGCCGCGAGCCACTGGAGGACAGCGTCCTCCTCGGGGGTCAGGTCTGGCATGGCGGACTGGTCTTTCTGCCGGGCGGCGCGCACGCCTCAGCCCCGGCTCGGGAAGGTCAGGAGGGTGTCGGGATAAAGGCCGAGGCGCATCCGGCTGCCGGGCGGCAAGGTGGCGCGGGCGGCTTCTCCGGCATTGGGTGCCATGGCGATGAGGATGGCGCCCTGGCCGATATCCACATGGTAGTAGGTGACGGCGCCGGAATAGACCGTGTGCGCCAATTCCCCCTCCAGCACCACGCAGCGGGCATGGGCGGGCGGGTCGATCACCACTTTTTCCGGCCGCACCACCAGGTCCACCGCATCGCCCGCCCCGGTGCCCTCGGTGGCTGGCACCTCCAGCGTGTGGCCGGAGACGGTGCGGATGCGGGCCGTGCCGGCGGTCACGTCTTCCACCTTGCCGGCCACCGCATTGGTGAAGCCGATGAAGTCGGAGACGAAGCGGCTGCGGGGATGCTCATAGACATCGGAGGGGGTGCCGATCTGCACGATGCGGCCTTCCTCCATCACCACGATGCGGTCAGCCAGCGTGAGCGCCTCTTCCTGGTCGTGGGTGACGAAGACGGTGGTGATGCCAACCGCCCGCTGGAGCTGCTTGATCTCCACCTGCATCTGCTCGCGCAATTTCTTGTCGAGGGCGGCCAGGGGCTCGTCCAGCAGCAGCACGTTGGGCTTGGTGACGATGGCGCGCGCCAGCGCCACGCGCTGGCGCTGGCCGCCGGAGAGTTGGGAGGGGCGGCGCTCGCCGAAGCCGGCGAGCCGCACCTGCGCCATGGCATCCTCCACCGCCGCGCGGGTCTCGGCGGCGGGGCGGTTGCGCATGGCAAGGCCGAACGCGACATTCTCGAACACGCTCATGTGCGGGAATAGGGCATAGTTCTGGAAGACCATGCCGATGTTGCGCTTCCACGGCGCCACCTGGTTCACCAGCGTGTCGCCGATGCGGATCTCCCCCGCATCGGGCGTTTCGAGGCCGGCGATCATGCGCAACGTGGTGGTCTTGCCGCAGCCGGACGGCCCGAGGAGACACACCATCTCCCCAGGCGCGATGGCCAGCGACACGCCGCGCACGGCGAGCACGGAGCCGTACCACTTCTTCACGTCGCGCAGGTCGACGCCGACGGCGTCGGTCGCGTTCAGCTTGGCCATGAAGACCCCGTCAGGACTTGAGCGTGCGGTCGATGAGGCCCTTCAGCTTCGGCATCTCGGCCGCCAGCTTCACGAAGTCGGGCCGGATCAGCTTCTTGATCGCCTCGTCGGCGGTGACGATGGCCGGGTTCGACTTCAGCGCCTCGGGGATCTTCACCTTGGTGCTGGCGGGCGAATAGAAGCCGCGCTCGATCCAGGCGAGCTGGCATTCATCGGACAGCCAGGTGTTGAGGTAGATCTGCGTGAGCTTGCTCACCGCCGGCGAGAAGCCCGCGCACACCTGCATGTGGCCGGTCCATTGCACGCCGCCTTCCTTGGGGATGGTGAAGGCGACGTTCTTGCCCTGCGACTTGGCCATGGCGGTCCAGGAGCCCCAGTGCGGCGCCAGCCACATCTCGCCGCGGCTGACGAGGTCCTCCTCGCCGGTGGGCGAGTTCACCCAGGCGCCGATATTCTCCTTGTAGGGTTCCCACGCCTTGATGCCGGCCACCACGTCCGGCCCCTTGCCGGTGACCACCGCCGCCATGATGTAGGCGTCGTAATAGACATCCCACATGGAGACCCGGCCCTTGTATTTGGGGTTCCACAGGTCGGTCCAGGACTTGGGCTCTTCCACCTTGTCCGGGTTGTACATGATGCCGAACGGGGAGAGGTGGAAGGGAATGCCGAAGCCGCCGGGGGTGGTGAGGTCCGGCGGCAGGTTGGCCGCGTTGGGCACCAGCGACATGTCGAAATGGGCCCACATCTTGTCGTTGATGCCGCGCTGGGCGAACAGGTCGTTCACCATGGCGCCGCTGATCACCGGATTGGACCGCTGGGCCAGCATCTTCGGATAGGCCACCGCATTGGAGGCGGCTTCGAACGTCACCGCCGTCTTCGGATAGGCCTTGTTGAACATGGGGACGGTGACGTCCTTCAGGATCTCCGGCACCACGCCCGGCTGGGACAGGATGGTGAGCTGGGCCACTTCCGCATCGGTCGCCTGGGCGAGGGCCTCGGCGAGCTGGAGGAAGGCGGTGCCGCCCGCGCCGAGCGCGGCCATGCCCTTCAGGATGGCGCGGCGGCTGGCCCGGCCCTCGAAGGAGCGCAGGATGTCCTTGGTGTCGTCGGAGCTCATCTGGTCTTCCCTTCTGGTGCGTGTTGCGGAGGACGCGTCACGAGAATTGCTTGCCCAGCCCCACCAGCTTCTCGATGACGAGGATCGCCACCGAGGTGATGATGAGGAGGATGGTGGAGATGGCGGCGATGGTGGGGTCGAGGCTGAACTCGGCGTAATTGTACATTTCGAGCGGCAGCGTCATCATGCCCGGCCCCACCAGGAACATGGACACGGTGAACTCGTCGAAGGAGACGATGAGGGCGAACGTCGCCCCCGCCAGAAGCCCCGGCCGCATGAGGGGCAGCGTCACATGGCGGAAGGTCTTCCAGCGATTGGCGCCCAGCGTATAGGCGGCCTCTCCGAGCGCCCGGTCGATCTCCGACAAGGTGGCCACGGCCGTGCGCAGCACATAGGGGAAGGTCAGCACGGTGTGGGCGAGGGCCAGGCCCCAGAAGCTGCGCAAAAGGCCCATGGGGGCGAGCATCAGCGCCACCGCCGCGCCCAGCACGATGGCCGGGAAGATGAGCGGCGTCATGAAGAAGGTGACGAGGCTGTCGCGGCCGGGAAACTGGTGCCGCACCAGCCCCACCGCCGCCAGCGTGCCCGCCACCAGCGAAAGCGCGGTGGCGACAAGCGCGATGGCGGCGCTCAGCGCGAAGGCGCGGGCAAATTCCGGCCGCGCCCAGATGTTGGCGAACCAGCGGAGCGAGAAGCCCTGGGGCGGGAAGCTCAGCGAGACATCGTCGCTGAAAGCGAGCGGCACCACGATGAAGATGGGCAGCGCCAGGAAGAGCAGCACCGCCACCACATAGGCGTTCAGCAGGCGCTCGCTGGCGGGCGCCCGGGCGGCGTGGGGCGGCGGGGGATCGAGGGAGAGGTCCGACATCCGCGCCTCCTATCGCCGCGCGTGACGGCGCAGGAACAGGCCGTAGAGGGTGAGCACCACCATGGTGCCGAAGGTCAGCACCATCGCCACCGCCGCACCTGTCGGCCAGTCCACCAACACCACCATCTGCTCGTGAATGGTCATGGCGAGCACCGAGACCTTGCCGCGTCCCAGCATGACCGGCGTCACATAGGCGCCCACCGTCAGGCAGAAGACGATGACCGAGCCCGACGCGATGCCCTGCACCGACAAGGGCAGCGTCACCTTCAGGAAGGTGCGCACCGGGTTCGCGCCCATGACGGTGGCCGCCTCCGCATAAGCGGGGTCGATCTTGCCCAGCACCGAGGCCACGGAGAGCACCATGAAGGGGATGAGGATGTGCACCATGCCCGCCACGACGCTCCAGAAGCTCTGCATGAGCCGGAGCGGGGTATCGATGATGCCGAGGGCGGTCAGCAGGGCGTTGATGAAGCCCTCATTGCCCAGGATGATGGTCCAGCCGATGGAGCGCACGATGATGGAGACCATCAGCGGCGAGATCACGCCCAGGAACACCAGGTGCTTCCAGCGCGAGCGCGAGCGGGCGAGGAACCAGGCCACGGGATAGCCGATCACGGCGGTGATGGCGGTGACCACAACCGCAAGCGAGAAGGTCCGCCCGATGATGCGCAGGAAATAGGGGTCGGTGAGGACGGTCTGGAAATATTCGAGCGTCAGGCCGGTGGGATCGGGGAAGCGATCCAGCACCGACATGCGGGCCATCATCAGGAAGGGCCATACCAGCCCCACGCCCAAGAGCAACACTGCCGGCCCGAGCAGGGCTGCGAGCGAGACCAGCCGTGCCACATCAATCCGCCGCGGCGGTGTCTCGCCGGACCGTTCGGCGCGTGGCGCTTCACCCGCGAGGGCGCCGGTGCCGCTCATGGCCGGCCTCCGGCCGATGCGGGGCGGGGAGGGGTCTCAGGCCGCATGGTCGCGTGCCCATTCCACCACTTGCGCGTGGGTGCCGAACCACACGTCGCCCCGCGCCTTGGCGTGCCGGATCAGCTCCTCCAGGATGAAGATCCGGGAGCGGTAGCCGGTCATGTGGGGATGCATGGTGATCTGGCAGATGCCCCCTTCCTCGTACGCGCCATCGAATTCGCGCCGGAAGATGTCCAGCACGTCGGTGGGCGGCGTATAGGGCCGCAGCGACTGGAAGCGGTGCATCATGAAATAGACCGCGTCGTCGCGGATCCATTCCACCGGCAATTCCAGCACCCCGCTCGGCTCGCCATCCAGCAGCAGCTCGTAGCAATCCACGTCCGCCATGAGGGAGGAATCGTAGAGGAGGCCCATCTCCTTCTCGATCCGCAAGGTGGAGGGGCTGAAGTCCCAGGAGGGGGTGCGCAGGCCCACGGGGCGCACGCCGGTGATCTGCTCCAGCGTGTCGGTGGAGCGCAGCATGAGGTCGCGCTCGTCCTCGTAGGGCAGGACCGAGTTCAGCTCGTGGATCCAGCCGTGAATGCCGATCTCATGGCCCTCGGCGACGATCCGGCGCTGCTCGTCCGGGTGCAGGAGGGCGACCACGGCGGGCACGTAGAAGGTGGCCTTCACGTCATATTTGGCGAGCAGATTGAGGATGCGTGGCACCGCCACGCGCGCCCCATATTCGCCCCAGGACATGCGGCCGATGGACTTGCCGCCGTCGCGCAGTTCCGAGGTCTCGTGGTCGCTGTCGAAGGAAAGCGCCACCGCGCAGCGCGCGCCACCGGGCCAGGCGGCGGGGCGCAGCGCACGGCCGGCGCGCACCTGGTTGACGATGCGGCGCCACTGCTCTTCCGGCCACTGCCAGGGTTCGAGCTTGGGGGTGTCGCTCATGAGGGCGCTCCTCTTGAAATGGGGCTCAGCTGGCGGCCGGGTTGGGGGTGCCGGCGCGCTGCAGCGGGCGGCCGGCCAGGAAGCCGCCATCCACCACCACGCATTCCGCATTCATGAAGGCGGCGTCGGGGGAGAGCAGGAAGGCCACCACGCCGGAAATGTCCGCGGGCACGCCGATGCGCCCGCTCGGGATCATGGTCAGGAATTGCTGGCGATAGGCGCCGGAAACCTGCCCCTCCCGCACCTCGATGAGGCCGGGGGCCACCGCATTCACGCGGATGCCGAGGTCCCGCCATTCCAGGGCGAGGCCCTTGGTGAGCATGACCACGCCGCCCTTGGAGGCGGCATAGTGCACCGCCCCGGCGCGGGCGGAAAAGGCCGCCGTGGAGGCGAGGTTGACGATGGCGCCGCCCCCGCCTGCATCCCGCCGCAGCCGGGCGAAGGCCTGGCAGGCGAAGAAGGTGCCCTTCAGGTTCACGTCCAGCACCACGTCCCAGTCCTCTTCCCGCATGTCGATGGCGGACACGTCGGGATAGATGCCGGCGCTGTTCACCAGTGCATCGGGGGTGCCGAGGTCGCGGGCAAGCGCCGCGAAGGCGTCGCCGACGGCCGCCGTCACGCGCATGTCAGGGGCGTAGGCGCGCGCAACAGGGCCGTCGGCAGACAGGGTGGCGGCGAGGCTTTCCACCTCGCCGGCTTCGCGGTCGAGGAGGGCGAGGCGATAGCCCTCCTGGTGAAGACGTTCGGCCACCGCGCGGCCGATGCCGCGCGCCGCGCCGGTGACGACGGCGAGGGGGGCGAGAGGGGCGGTGGCGTCGGCGCTCATGGGATGATCCTCAAGGTCGCGGGAAGGAAAGCGGCGTCAGTTGACCCACTGGCCGCCATCCACGTCGATGATCTCGCCGGTGATGAAATTGGGCTCCACCGTCGCCAGGAAGGCCACCACCACGGCAATGTCCAAGGGCGTGCCCAGGCGGGCGAGCGGAATGGTGCCGGTGATGGCCTCGCGCCGGGCCTCGATGAGGGCGCGGGTGAGGCTGGTCTCGATGGAGCCGGGGCAGATGGCGTTCACGGTCACATAGGGCGCCAGCTCCTTGGCGAGCGCCCGGGTGAGGCCCTGCACGGCGGCCTTGGAGGCCACATAGGCGAACTTGCTCACCGCCGAGGGGGCGCCGCCCGTGCCGGCGCTGACCGACGACATGTTGATGATGCGCCCGCCCTTCTGCTCCACCATGCCGGCGGCCACCGCCTTGCACCAGTTGAAGTGGCCCTTCAGGTTCACGGCGATGGTGCGGTCGAACTCGGCTTCTGAAATCTCCAGCAGGGTCTTGGGCTGGGAGATGCCGGCATTGTTGACCAGCACATCCACCCGCCCCCAGCGGGCCACCACCGAGCTGGCGAGCACCTGCACCTGATCGAAATCCGCCACGTCGCCGCGCAGCGCCAGCGCGCCGGGGCCAAAGCCACCCACCGCCTGCGTCGCCTCGTCCAGATCGTCGCTGTCGAGGTCGGCGAGAGCGACGCGAAAGCCCTTCTTCGCCAGCTCCTCGGCGCAGGCGCGGCCGATGCCGCGGGCGGCTCCGGTGACGATGGCGACGGGATCGTCGGGCAGAGGCATTGCAGGCCCTCTTATGTCAGCGGAAGGCCTCCATCGGCCCTGAGAAGGGGACGCGGTGGAAGCTGATGAAACTAATGTTTCTCAATACAACAATCGTGTAAAGAACATTTCATTCGCAGCCCTTGCGCAAAATGTGGACGTTGGCGAACGTGGCTCCACAGGTGGCTCGGGCATGGGGTGAACGGGGTTGAGGCAGCACATGACGCTCATGGAGCGCCTGGAGGCCGCGCAGGCGAATTTCACCGCGCGGGAACAGGACATCGCCCATTACCTCGCCCGCAACTATCCCCAGGCGATCCTGCAATCCGCCTCCGCGATCGCCCGCACCACCGGCATCAGCGCCGCCACCGTGGTGCGCTTCTTTGCCAAGCTCGGCTATGACAGCTTCGCCCAGGCCCAGGACGAGATCCGCCGCGAGGTGGCCACCAAGCTGAATTCGCCGGTGGATCGCATCGGCCTCGTGGACGACCCCTCCGCCTCCACCGCCGAATTCCTCGCCCGGCATCTGGCGGCCGAGACCGACAATCTGAAGGCTACCTTCGGCCAGGTGGACCCGGCCGCCTTCGACGCGGTGGTGGCCGCCCTGCTGGCCGCGCGGGGGCGCATCTATGTGATCGGCGAGAAGGACAGCTACGCCATCGCCTATTTCATCTTCTCCCATCTCAATCTGTGCCGTCGCGACGTGGTGCTGCTGGAAACCGGGCAGGCCATGCTGGCGGATCGCCTGCTGTGGGTGCGGCCGGAGGACCTGCTCATCTGCGTGTCCATCCGCCGCTACAGCCCCAACGGGCTGAAGGTGGCCGGCCATTTCCAGGCGCTGGGCGCGCCGGTGGTGGCGCTGACCGATTCCCCGCTTTCCCCTCTGGTGCCGCTCGCCCGCCACCGTCTCATCGTGGAGACGGTGAGCGTGTCGGTGTTCGATTCCTTCACCGCCCTCATGAGCCTGGCCGGCGCCTTGGTGGGCGTCGCCGCCCGCCGCAGCCGCGAGACCCTGCCGGCCACGCTGAAGCGGGGCCAGGACCTGTGGAACCGCTTCAGCACCTTTATGGAGTGAGGCCGCTTACAGCCGGCTGTCGGGGGTGAGGCGCGTGCCGTCCACGAGGCGCGCATAGCGGAAGGGGTGGGGGTCCACCACCGGCGCGCGGCCTTCGATGAGATCGGCCGCCAGCACGCCTGCCGCCGGCCCGATGCCGAAGCCGTGGCCGCTGAAGCCGGTAGAGAGGTAGAGCCCGTCCATCTTCGGCACGGAGGAGATGACCGGCACCGCATCGGGCAAGGAATCGATCGCGCCGCCCCAGCTGTCCGCAATGGCAATGTCCGCCAGTTCCGGATAGGCGGTCTTGAAGCCGTCCATGGCCAGCGCCAGAAGCTCGGGGTCGGGCGCCGGGTCCCAGATGCGGGTCTTCTCGAAGGGCGTCACATCGCCCGGTCCCCAGGCGGCGGACTGGAACAGCTCCTCGAAGAAGGACCGGCCGAACCGGATCTTCAGCCCCTTCCGCCGCTGCCGGAAGGTGGGCAGGAAGGCGAGGCCGTATCTTAAAAGCGAGGGCGTGATGTGCACCGTGCCGCGCCCGCTCATGGCCACCGTATAGCCGCCATCGGTGCGGGGACGGGCCGAGAATCCAGTGGTGGAGGTGGAGGCCACCATCACCTGCGGCCCCGGCGTGGTGCGCGCCACCGATCCGCACACCACGGCCTGCGGCAGGTCGATGCCGTGGCGGCGGCAGAACAGCGAGGACCAGGCGCCCCCCGCCACCAGCACCGCATCGGTGCGGATGGTGCCGCGCTCGGTGACAACAGCGCTCACCTTGCCGCCCGTGGTCTCCAGGAGACGGGCGGCGCAATTCTCGAACACCTGCACGCCGAGCCGCCGGGCGCCAGCGGCGATGGCGGGGGCGGCCATGGCCGGTTCCGCGCGCCCGTCGCTCGGGGTGGTCAGTCCACCGATCCAGCGCTTGCGGCTGCCCGGCGTGCGGGCCTGCGCCTCTTCCGCGGTCAGGAGGGTGGAATGGATCTGATGCTCCCGCGCCACCTTGGACCAGCGCTCCCAGGAGGCCAGTTCGGCAGGATTGTCGGTGACGAAGACCACGCCCGTCTGCTGAAAGCCCAGGTCCCGGCCGATCTCCTGCGGCAGGCTCTGCCACAGGCCGATGGCATGGCGCATGAGGTCCAGTTCGCCCACGTCCCGGCCTTGCTGGCGGCACCAGCCCCAATTGCGGCTGGACTGCTCGGCACCCACAATGCCCTTTTCCAGCACCGCCACCTTGTGCCCGCGCTTGGCGAGCATGTAGGCGGCGGAGACGCCCGCAATCCCCCCACCGATCACCACCACGTCGGCGGCGTCGGGAAGGGTGGTGTCGGTTTCGATCCTGTCGAGGGGCTGGCGCATGCGCGCACTCCGAAAAGGCGGGGCCGGCAAGGGCCGGCGGAAGGAAAAGGGATGGCGTCAGTCCTCGACGCCGATCTTCTCGCGCAATTGCAGCCACCAGCCATAGGAGGGCGGCCAGTGGCGCCAGAGCGGATCGGCGTTCAGCGCCTGCGCCGCATGGAGGCCCCAATGGGGGTCCACCAGCGCCTCGCGGCCGATGGCGATGAGGTCCGCCTGGCCGCGCTGGAGAATGGCCTCCGCCTGCGGCCCGTCCAGGATCACGCCCACCGCCATGGTGGGGATGCCGGTCTCGGCGCGGATGCGCTCGGCATAGGGCACCTGGTGGCCCTTCTTCAGCTTCTTGCGCTCGCGGGCATAGTCCATCATGGAGTTTTCCGCCCTGATGCCGCCCGACGAGCAGTCGATGAGATCGACGCCGCGCGCGGCCAGTTCCCGCGCCAGGATGCAGCTGTCCTCGATGGTCCAGCCGTCCGTGCGGCTGTCGAGATCGGCCCGCCAGTCCACGCAGGAGAGGCGGAAAAAGAGCGGCTTGTGCGCGGGCAGGTTGGCCCGCACCGCCTCGGCGATTTCCAGCGCGATCCGCATGCGGCCGGCGAGGTCGCCGCCATAGGCGTCTTCCCGCTTGTTGGCCACCGGCGAGAGAAAGGAATGGATGAGATAGCCGTGGGCGGCATGGATGTCGAAGCAGTCGAAGCCGGCCGCATCGGCGCGACGGGCGGCGGCGCCATAGGCGGCGACCAACGTCTCGATCTCCGACACGGTCAAGGCGCGCGGCTGGTGCCAGTTGGAGACGCTCGCCACCGTGGTGGAGGAGACCGGCTGCCAGGGCGGCTCGCCCTTGGCCGCTTCCGCCTCGCCCAAGGGGCCGAGCCCTTCCCAGGGGCGCTGCCGGGCGGACTTGGGGCCGGCATGGTGGAGCTGGGCGGCGGCGATCACGCCCTCGCCATGCAGGAAGTCCACGATGCGGGCGAGCGGCGCGATCTGGGCGTCATCCCAGAGGCCGAGATCCCCATAGGTGTTGCGACCGATGGGATCGACGATGAGCCCTTCCGTCATCACCGTGCCGGCGCCGCCGATGGCATATTTGGCCAGATGCTGGAAATGCCAGTCGGTGGCCAGCCCATCGGGGCGCGCCTTGTACATCTGCATGGGCGCAATGACGATGCGGTTCGGGAAGGTGATCCCGCGCAAGGTGAAGGGCGAGAAGAGCAGCGTCTGCGCGCCCTCCGGGGCGGCTGCGGCAGTGGCGGCGGACATGGTGAGGCGCTCCCCATTCAGGAGGTCGGACGGCTTGGGGCCTCCGGCCGATGATGATCCGCGTGAGACCGCGCCCCGCTTTCAGGCGGGGCGGGGCGTCTTAGGGCCGCGCCGTCAGTGCGCGGCGGCCTTGCCGCCGGCGCGGGCGGGCGGGTCGATGGTGTCGAGGGCCGGCAGGTCGGCGAAGCGGGTGGCAAGGGCGGAATAGGCCGCCTCCAGCTCCTTCACCCCACCGTCGGAGCCGGCCACCTGGCCTTCCATGGCCTTGAAGAGCTGGTGCTTCACGAAGAAGCGCCAGGTCACCTGCACCTTGGCGAGGATGCGGGTGAGGAGGTCGTATCGGGCGTCCGTCCACACCGCCTCGAAGGCCACGCGGCCGGCGCCATGGGCGTAATGGCCGACCACCGGCTCGGCGGCGAGCGCGGCGCGCAGGCGGGCGGTGGTGACCTCGTCAACGGTGCCGTCAGCGGTGAGCGCCACGCCGTAATCGGCGCGGGCCCGCTCGGCGGAGATGAAGCCGCAGTGCACGTCGTGCAGCACCTTCTCCACCGGCCGCTCATGAGGCGGGCCGTAGCCGCCGGAGCCCGGGCCCTTCAGCAGCAGGATGTCGCCCGGCTGCATGTGGACGATGTCCGCATTGCCCAATTCCTCGGGCGAGGGACCTTCCGGGTTGCGGGTGAAGGAGGACACCGCGCCGGGCTTGCCGCCCAAGATGCCCCAGGCGCCGATGATGGAGCGGTCGCGGTTGCGCGCGGTGACCATGGATTGGGGCGTGAAGAGCTGGAACTCCATCATCAGCCCCGAGCCGCCGCGATAAAGCCCGGCGCCGCCGGAATCCGGCACAAGGCCATATTTGCGCACGCGCACCGGGATCTCGCTCTCATTGATCTCCACGGGCGTGTTCTTGAGGAAGGACATGTTGGCGCCACTGCCTTCGGCGCCATCCGCGAACGGCCCGCCGCCGCCGCCGCCGCCGATGGGGCCGATGGAGGCCATGACGGTGCGCCCGTCGCGGGTCGAGGTCTTCACGTTCACGAGGCTGAGGCCGTTGCCCGGGGAGGCGGGCAGGCGGTCGGGCAAGGCCTGTGTGAACACGCCGATCACCGCCGTCTGGGTGACGTTGCACAGGAGCGAGCGCATGCCCACCGCCGCCGGATGCACACAATTGACCACCGAGCCTTCCGGCAGAATGGTCTCCAGCATACGCACCGTGCCCGAATTCAGGATGATGGTCGGGTCGAGCGTGTAGAGCACATAGACGAGGCCCACCGTCACCAGCGAGTGGTGCGGATTGCCGCCGGTGGGCATGTTGAGGGAGGAGGAGAGCTGCGGGTCGGTGCCGGTGAAGTCCAGCACCACCTTGTCGCCCCGGATGCGGGCGGTGACGCAGATGCGCACCGGATAGCCGCCGGCGGAATCCTCGTCCGCATAGTCGGAGAAGGTGTAGTCGCCATCGGGGATGGAGCGGATGATGGTGCGTGCCTGCTCCTCGGCATAGTCGAGCAGCTGGTCGAGGCCGGCCTTGAAGGCCTCCACTCCGAAGCGCTCGATGATGTCGTGCACCTTGCGCTCGCCCACCTTCACGCAGGCGAGCTGGGCATTGAGGTCGCCCCAATTCTGCTCGGGCACCCGCACATTGAGGGCGAGGATGCGCAGCAATTCCTCGTTCATCACCCCGTCGCGCATGAGGCGCATGGGCGGAATGCGGATGCCTTCCTGGTGCACCTCGGTCAGCGTGCGGGACAGCGAGGCCGGCACCGCGCCGCCAATGTCGGTGTTGTGGATGTGGTTGCCCACGAAGCAGACCAGCTCGCCCTTGTGGAACACCGGCATCCAGATGTGCATGTCCGGCGGATGGGTGGCCACATAGCCGCTATAGGGGTCGTTGGTGCAGTAGACGTCGCCTTCCTGGTAGTCATCGAACATGCGGATGACCGGGCCGTAATCGAGGCCCGTATACCAGGTGGCACCCATGCTCTTGGGCGAGGCCACCGTGGCGCCCGTGCGCGTCATGAGCTGGCAGGAGAAGTCTTCCGTCTCCTTCACGAAGGTGGAATAGGCGGTGCGCATGAGCGTGTAGCCCATGCTCTCGGCCGCCGCCGCGCAGTGATTGGCCAGGACCTGGAGGACCGCCTTGTCGATGATCATGCGAGGTCTCCCTGGGCAATGCGCAGATTGGCATAGGCGTCGACGGTGACGACGAAGCCGCCCGGCACCACCGTGGTGCAGTCGTCCTGCATGACGACGCAGGGGCCGGCGAAGGTCTCGCCCGGCTTCAGGTCCGCGCGGCGATAAAGGTCCACGGTGCGCTTGGCCCCGTCGAGGTACACCTGCGCCGTGCCGGAGGCCTTGGCGGTGCCCGGCACGAGCTCGTGCCGGGGCAGGTCCGGCTTTTCGGTCTCGCCGATCACCACCAGGCGCGCGGTGATGAGCTGCACGGCGGCCTTGCGGTCCGCATGGCCATACATGCGCTCATGGGCGAGGTGGAAGGCCTCGCGGATGGCGTCGAGGTCGCCCGCATCCACCATCTCCTGGGTGAGGGGGGCGTCCAGCTCGAAGGACTGGCCGCGATAGCGCATCTCCGCAGAGAGCACGAAGCGATAGGGCCCGTCATAGCCCTGCTCATCCTTCAGCCAGGACAACGCGCTCCTGGAGAGGTCCTTGTAGGTCTCCTGGAGCACGCCGGGGGCCTCCGGCGACAGGTCCAGATAAAGCGTCTTGATGAAGTCATTCTTCAGGTCGGCAATAAGGCCGCCCAGCGCGCTGAGCACGCCCGGTGTGAGCGGAACCACCACCTCGCGCATCTTCAATTCGCGGGCGAGGAAGCAGGCCATCATGGGGCCGGCGCCGCCAAAGGCCAGCATGGAGAAGTCGCGCGGATCGACGCCGAAGCGGGAGAGGAGGCCCGAGACTTCCGAATACATGCCGGAGACGGCGATCTGGATGATGGCCTCGGCGGTTTCCTCCACCGTGCGGCCGAGCTTGTCGGCCAGCTCGCCCACCACTGCGCGGGCCTTCTCCTTGTCCACCTGCACGGCATTGTAGCCGAGGTCCGAATGGCCCACGAGGCCGGTGGAGACGAAGGCGTCCGTGATGGTGGCGCGCGTGCCGCCGCGTCCGTAGCAGGCGGGGCCGGGGCGCGAGCCCGCGCTTTCCGGGCCCACTTTCAGCACGCCGAGCTTGTCCACCCAGGCGATGGAGCCGCCGCCCTCACCGATGGAGCTTACCGACACCGAGGGAATGAAGATCTGGAAGTCGCCGATGCGCTCGCCGACGCCATATTGCGGCTGGCCGTCCATGATAAGGGCAACGTCGGCGGTGGTGCCGCCAATGTCGAGGCTCATGCAGCGCTCAAGGCCGCAGAGCTTCGCCACATGGCTGGCGCCGATGACGCCGGAGGCCGTCCCCGACAGGATCATCTGCACGCACTGCTGCTTGCCCTGCTCGGCGGTCATGATGCCGCCATTGGACTTGGTCAGGCGCGGATCGGCGGGCACGCCCACATCCTTGAGCGCCTGCTGCAGCGAGCCAAGATAATGGGAGACGCGGGGTTGCACATAGCCGCCGATGACAGCGGTGATGGTGCGCTCATATTCGCGGATGATGGGCCAGGTCTCGCAGGAGCAGAAGGCCGGCACGTCCGGCACCACCTGCTCGATGATGGCCTTGGCCTGCAATTCCAGGGCGCCGTCGCGATAGGAATGCAGGAAGGAAATGACGATGCCTTCCGCCCCCGCCGCCTTTGCGGCCAGCGCCGCCTGTTCGACGGCATCCGTGTCCAGCTCGGCTTCCACCGAGCCGTCTGGCAGCATGCGGCCGGGAATGCCGAACACCATGTCGCGGCTGATGAGGGGCTCGGGCCGCTTGGAGAGCAGCGAATACATGTCCGGGATCTTCAGCCGGGCCAGTTCCAGCACGTCGCGGAAATGCTCGGTGGTGAACAAAGCGAGCTTGAGGCCCTTGCGCTGCACCACCGTGTTCACGCCCACCGTGGTGCCGTGGGTGAAGTAGACGATGTCCTGCGGCGCGATGCCGTAGCGCTCCTTCAGCGAGCGCACGCCTTCCAGCACCTCGGCGCCCGGCTGGTCCGGGCGGGAGAAGACTTTCAGCGACTGGAGGGTCTTGGTCTCTTCATCGAACAGGGCGAAGTCGGTGAAGGATCCACCGATATCGACCCCAACCCGGTACCCCATGGGACAATCTCCGAGCGGCCGGCCGCGCGGGCCGGAGCAAAAAATCAGGTCAAGTCAGGTTGGGATGCGCGCGCCGGCGCGCATGGGAACGGCGCGGCCCTTGGGAGGCCGCGCCGTGAAGGGCCTCAGCGGCCGATGGTCTTGTTCCACTGCTCCAGCCAGTTGGCCTGACGGGGCGGCAGATCCTTGAAGGGCGGGATGATGATCTCGTCGATCTTGGTGATCTCGTGGGCGACCTTGGGGTCGTAGACCGCGTCCACATTCGGCGTGCCATAGCGCACCTTGGAGCCGAAGCAGCCCTGCTGCTTGGCATCCAGATCGAAGTTGATCAGCTCCCAGGCGAGGTCCGACGCGTTCTTGGGCTTCTGGACCCAGGTGATGCCGGCCATGGCGCCGGGGGCGGGCGTGGTGTAGCCGAAGCCGGAATTGTTATCGTCGATGAAGGCCCAGGCGCGGCCATCCCAATAGGCGGCCATGTCGATCTCGCCGCTCTTCAGGTCGTTGAGTACCTGGTTGGGGTCGGTCCACAAAGTGAGATTGCCGCTGTCCAGCATGCGCTTGGCCTGGGCGAGGCCCGGCTGGATGTTGTCGAGGCCGCCGCCATAGAGGGTGGAGAGCTGGTAGACAATGAAGGGCGAGCCGCCACCCGTGTAATTGATGGAGGGCGCGGAGGCGCGCCACTTGCCGGACGCGGTGCCCTCGACGAACTCCTTCCAGTCCTTGGGCGGGTTCTTCACCGTGGCCTTGTTGTAGATGAGGCCCATGCCGCCATAATTGTGGGCGACGCCATAGCCGTCACCCACATCGGTGAAGCGCTTGGCGAGCTTGGCGAGATTGGGCACCTTCTCGACCGTGAACTTGTCGACGAGGCCGCGATTGATGGCGTCGAACGCCACATCGCCGGTGACCATCATCACGTCGAGGGGGGGCTTGGAGGGATTGGCGGCGATCTGGTTCAGCCACTGGGGCGGCGAGCCGAGGACGAGGTCCACCTTCTTGCCGGTCTTGGCCTCGAACGGGGCGACGACGCATTCCCGATAGGCCTTTTCCCAGATGCCGCCGAACACGCCGACCACCAGGTCAGCCGCGCCGGCCGGGCTGGCGAGGCCGGACCAGAGGCCCGCCATGGAAGCGGCACCGACGGCCGCGTGAAGCCATTTACCCGTACGTCTGCTCATCACTGTCCCCTCTGTTTCAATGAGCCCGTCTGGAACCGGGAAAATTTCAATCACTATTCACTATCCTAAAAATAGGCGCAACCCGTTTGAAGGCGTTGGAGCTCGATCCTTTTGTTTTGCGATGCGGAAAAAATGTGCCGCAACCGCTCTGAAATTGAGCAAATGCAGAATTTTCAACCGTTCTTCCTTTGGCCATGTTGAGCGTGCGGGCCGCTGCATCGTAAGCTGGCCGTCCGTGTGTTGCGTCCCTCAATTTTTTAAAATACTGAATGTAGGGGATGAGGCTTGAGTGAAGGAAAGACCGTGAAGCTGGGGTCTGAGGACGAGAGCGCCCTCACGGCGGAAGCGCCGTCCGAGCCGGCCGCCGAGGGGTCCGCCCGCGAGCAAGTGGGCGCCATGATCCGGCGCATCCGCAAGGAAAAGGGCGTGTCGCTCCAGGAATTGGCGCAGATGTCCGGCGTGTCGGTCGGCATGCTCAGCCAGGTGGAGCGCGACCTCGCCAACCCTTCGCTGCGCGTCCTCACCTCCATCCGCAACGCGCTCGGCCTGCCTGCCAGTTCCTTCTTCTCCGAGACCGCGCCGCCCCCGGCGAAGGATCCCGCCTTCGTGCGCCGCGTCGACCAGCGCCCGCGCCTGGAGCTCGGCTATCTCAGCAAGGAACTGCTGTCCGCCGGCACGCCGCACAATCTGCAATTGATGATCCTGCACATTCCGGCCGGCAGTTCCTCCGGCGACAAGCCCATGCGCTATCCGGCTGAAAAGGCCGGCTTCGTTCTGTCCGGCGAGTTCATCCTGCGGGTGGGCGAAGAAGAGGCGCATCTGATGGAGGGCGACAGCTTCGTCTTCGACAGCTCCATCCCCCATTCCTTCTCAAATCCCGGCACGGAACTTGCCAAAGTGCTGTGGATCATCGGCTCCATCTCCGTCGACCGACACCTGTAAGGACGCCCCATGGACCTGAGGCCGCCGCGCACCCCGTCCCGCCGCACGATCGGCGCTCCGGCACGCGCACCCTCCAAGGTCCTTTCCCTTCCCTCCCTTCGCGCCCGACCGGAGGCCTGACATGAGCAGCGTGCCCCTTTCCATCCGCGGCATCAGCAAGCGCTACGAGGCGGTCCAGGCGCTCAAACCCCTCGACCTGGAGGTGAAGGCGGGCGAGATGCTGGCGCTGCTCGGCCCCTCCGGCTGCGGCAAGACCACCACGCTGCGCGCCATTGCCGGCTTCGAGATCCCCGATACCGGATCGATCCATATCGGCGAGCGCGATGTCACCGATTTGCCGCCCAACAAGCGCGATCTCGGGATGGTCTTCCAGAACTATTCCCTGTTTCCGCATATGAGCGTGGGCGAGAACGTGGCCTTCGGCCTCAAGATGCGCGGCGTCTCCCGTCTCGACCGGGAGGCCAAGGCCCGCGCCATGCTGGAGCTGGTGGGGCTGGGCACCTATGCGGACCGCCAGGTGCACCAATTGTCCGGCGGCCAGCAACAGCGCGTGGCGCTTGCCCGCTCGCTGGTCACCGACCCCAAGGTGCTGCTGCTGGACGAGCCGCTGGGCGCGCTGGACAAGAATCTGCGCGAGCGCATGCAGTTCGAATTGCGCGAGATCCAGCGCCGGCTCGGCATCACCTCCATCCTCGTCACCCACGACCAGGAGGAAGCCCTCACCATGTCTGACCGCATCGCCGTGATGTCGGCGGGCGAGATCGTGCAGATCGGCGGGCCGACCGAGGTCTATGAGCGGCCGAAGAACCGCTTCGTTTCCGAATTCTTAGGTACGGCCAACATCTTCGAGGGGACGGTTCTCGCCGCCGACGATCCCAATGCCATTCGCGTGGTGCTGGGCGCTGGCGCCGTGGAGGGCCTCATCAGCGCCGCCGCGCCTTTGCCGGCGGGGCGCAAGGTTTCCTTCGTGGTGCGGCCCGAGCGCCTGTCGCTGGGGGCTCCGGAGACGGGCCTCGTCCAGGCGCGGGTGCGCGATTGGGTCTTCCGCGGCCCCTATGTGGCCTATGAGCTGGACTGCGCCACCCATGATGTGCCGCTGGTGGCCTACAGCCAGACCCGCCACGCGCTTCCCAAGGGCACGGATGTGGGCCTCACCTGGGATGCGGACAGCGCCGTCCTGATCGAGGAGCGGGCATGACCGACCAGGCCGCCCCCGCCGCCTTGATGGCGCCCCCCGATCCACCTCCCATGCGCCGGGGCAAGTTCCGCCTGGCGACGCCCTATTGGGCGCTGCCGGTGGTGGCCTATCTCATCTTGTTCCTTGTGGTGCCGCTGGTCTCCAATGCGGTGCGCTCGGTGACGCTGGGGGCCGCCGCCGCCGATACCTGGGTCTATTACGAGAAGCTGTTCTTCGACCCCTATTATTCCCGGATCTTCCTGGAGACCTTCAAGGTCGCGATCATCGTCACGGTGGTCACCCTCATCATGGGCTATCCGGTGGCCTATTTCATGGTGCGCTATGCCGGGCGCTGGAACACGCTGATCGTGTTCTGCATGATCGCCCCGCTGCTCACCTCCATCATCATGCGCACTTTCGGCTGGCGGGTCCTGTTTGCCCGGCGCGGCCTGATGAATGTGTGGCTGACCGATCTCGGCATCATCTCGCGCCCGCTTGCCATCCTGTCCGAGCCCATCTCGGTCTATATGGGCCTCGTCCACGTGATGGTGCCCTTCATGGTGCTGTCCATCACGGCAGTGCTCCAGGGTGTGGATCTGCGGCTGGAGGAATCCGCCCGCGTGCTGGGCGCGAGCCGCTGGCGGGCCTTCTGCAACGTGACTTTGCCTCTGACGCTGGACGGCATCGCCACCGGCTGCATCCTCGTCTTCGTCATCACCAATGGCAGCTTCCTGACCATGCTGCTCCTGGGAGACGGCAAGGTGCAGACGCTCTCGCTGCTCATCTACCAGCAGTTCAACCTGACGCAGGACGTGGGCTTTGCGGCCACCATGGGCAATGTGCTGCTGGTGACGGCCATGATCTGCCTGTTCCTCCAGATGCGCTTTGTCCGCCGCAAGGGGATCAAGTCATGAGCACTGTTCGCGCCACCGGCGCCCTCCGCCGGCCCCGCCGCAGGGTGGATCTCCTGGCCTGGGGGCTCGGCCTCTTCGTGGTGCTGTTCATGATCTTCCTGCTGCTGCCCATCGCGGCGGTGGTGGTGGTCTCCTTTTCCTCGGCCAGCTACATCGCCTTCCCCATGCCGGGCTATTCCCTGCAATGGTATTGGCGGATCCTGGAATACCAGCCCTTCGTGGACGCGCTGATCGTCTCCATCAAGCTGGCCTTGTCCTCGGCCGCCTGTGCCATCGTTTTGGGCGTGCCCGCCACCTTATGGGTGGCCCGCTCGCGCAGCCGCGCGGCGGCGGCTGTGGGCAACCTGCTGCTGGCGCCCATCTCCATCCCCGCCATCGTCCTAGGCTTTTCGCTACTTTATCTCTTGTCAGCCATGGGGTTCGGCATTTCCTTCACCGCCTTGCTCATCAGCCATACGGTGGTGTCGATCCCCTATATCTGCCGCACCGTTCTGGCGGTCTATCGCGCCCTGCCGCCGGACTTCGAGGAGGCGGCGGCGGTCCTTGGCGCCACCCGCTGGCAGACCTTCCGCTACACCACGCTCCCCTTGATCCGTCCGGGCATCTTCGCCGGCAGCCTGTTTGCGGTGCTGATCTCGCTGGACAATTTGCCTCTGTCCTTCTTCTTCGGGACCGCCAGCACCAATACGCTGCCCGTGGTGATGCTCAGCTACATGCAGTCGCAGTTCGACCCGTCCATCGCAGCCATCAGCACCGTGCAGATGCTGATCGCGGTGGGCACATTGCTGGTGCTGAACGCCGTCTATGGCGTCGACAAGCTCACCGCCGCCTGAAAGACCCGCAAACACAAAGGCCCGGGCGAGGACCCGGGCCTTATCGATGCCTCAACCGTTGAACGTCAGGCGACGATCTTGGCCTTGTGCTCCTCGTCGATGGAGCGGGTGTCGCCGGTCTCGACGAGGGTGCGTGTGGCGTCTACCGAGGCGTAGGTCCACAGGATCTTCATGCCGTCCGTATCGGAGCGGTTGATGAAACGGTGGGGGATATTCGCCGGGATGAAGGTGACATCCCCCGGCTGAACCTCGTGCTGCACGCCGTCGATTTCGGCGATGGCGTTCCCCTCCAGCAGCAGCACGCTCTCATCGCAATTGTGAGAATGGAGCGGGATGGCTGCATTCGGCTCGAAGATGGTGATCCCATTGATGAAGTCCCGCGCCCCCACGGCGCGGGTCACCAGAGGGATGGTCTTTGCCCCGCCGCCCCGGGCGCGGGCGGGAATGTCGGATGGGCGCAGGATGGCGGGGCTGCGCGCGGTCTCACTCATTATGGTCTCCTCCCGGTCAATGCGCAGTGGGGTTCAGCCCTTCACCGGGCCGATCCACACCGTCTTGATGTTCACGAACTCGCGGATGCCGTAGACGCCCAGTTCCCGCCCATAGCCCGACTTCTTGATGCCGCCGAAAGGCAGGCGCGGGTCGGAGGCGGTCATGCCGTTGATAAAGACCGCGCCTGCCTCGATCTGCCGGGCCAGCGCCTTGCCGCGCGCCACATCCCCGGTCCAGAGCGCGGCGCCAAGGCCAAACTCGGTGTCATTGGCAAGGGCGATGGCGGCGTCCGCGTCCTTCACCCGCAGGATCGCAGCCACCGGTCCGAACGTCTCCTCGCAGGCCGCCGCCATGGGCGGGGCCACACGGTCGAGCACCGTGGGCGGATAAAAGGCGCCGGGACCGGGCACCGGCGTCCCGCCCGCCCGCAGCACCGCCCCCGCCTTCACCGACCGCTCCACCTGGTCGTGCAGCGTGTCGCGCAGATTGGCGCGGGCCATGGGGCCGATATTGGTGTCGCGCTCGAGCGGGTCGCCCACCTTCAGCTGCGCCACCCCGGCGCAGAAGGCGTCGGCGAACCGGTCCGCCACCGCCTCTTCCACGATGAAGCGCTTCGCATTGATGCAGCTTTGGCCCACATTGATGAAGCGCGCCTTCACCGCCATGGCGGCGGCCGCCTCGATGTCCGCGTCGGCGAGCACGATGAAGGGATCGGAGCCCCCCAGCTCCAGCACCTGCTTCTTCAGCGCCTTGCCTGCCTGGGCGGCCACCAGCGCGCCCACTTCGGTGGAGCCGGTGAGGGTGACGGCGGCGATGCGGTCATCGGCGATGAGGCCGGCCACATCGGAGGCGTTGATCAAAAGCGTGCGGAACAGGCCCTCCGGGCAGCCCGCCTCCCGCATCACCTCTTCAACGGCCAGCGCGCACTGGGGCACGTTGTTGGCGTGCTTGAGGATGGCGCCGTTGCCCGCCGCGAAAGCCGGGGCGGCGAAGCGGAAGAACTGCCAGAAGGGGTAGTTCCAGGGCATGATGGCCAGCACCACGCCCAAGGGATCGAACACTACCAGGCTCTCGCTGGCATTGGAGGCGGTCGGTTCATCGGCGAGGAAGCGGGGCGCGGCCTCGGCGTAGAAGTCGCAGTTCCAGGCGCACTTCTCGATCTCGGCCTCGGCCTCGGCGATGGGCTTGCCCATCTCCAGCGTCACGAGGCGGGCATAACGCTCCTTGCCGGCCCGCAGCGCCCGCGCCATCGCACGCAGCAGATCCACGCGCTTCTCGATCGGCACGCGCGCCCACGCCTTCTGGGCTGCCGCGGCACCGGAAAGGGCGGCATCCACCTCGGCAGGCGTGTGCGGCGCGAACCGCGCCAGTTCCTCGCCCGAGGCGGGATTAAGGGACAGGATCATGGTCTGAAAGGCTCCCTGCGGCGGGGCGTCCGGCCGCCCCTTATGGGTCTTGTCGCCACGCGCCCGGCGCGCGGATCGGGCCACAAGTCTAGAAGAGGGCTCCCATACGGGAAAATGATTGTTGCTGATGGCGCGGATCATCACGCCTAATGAAGTCCACGCGGCATGTGAGGTTCCCGCTCGCTTCCCCTTGCGCCAGGGGGGCGCGGGCAGGCTAAACTGCTGGCCTCGCCGTAGAGGCGGATCCAAGCGCATTGAATCGCGTGGCGGTTCAATGCGCTTGGTGGATCCGCCTCTATTTAATAAGTGAGAGGGCGATTCACCGACCAGATGGAACCGCGTTGCGGTTTCACCTGGTCGGATCGCACTCTAGAAGCCGCCCGTGCTTCCCCGATTGACCCTCCGCTCCAAGTTTGATGGAGCCTCGCGCCGGCAGGGCCTTCTCGTGTTCAACTGGAACGACCTCGTCTATTTCCTGGAACTGGCCCGGCAGGCGCGGCTCATGACGGCCGCGCGCCGCCTGAAAGTGGACCACACCACGGTCAGCCGCCGCATCTCGGAACTGGAGAAGGACCTCTCCGTCAAGCTGTTCGACCGCAAGCCCGACGGCTTCGTGCTGACCGAGCAGGGACACCGTCTGTTCGTCATCGCCGAGCGTATGGAGCAGGAGGCCGGGCAGGTGGAGGAGGGCATCCGCGCCGCCCCGAGCGCCCCCGAAGGGCGGGTGCGGGTCGCCTCCATGGAGGGAATCGGCGCCTTTTTCCTGGCCGAGCGCTTTGCCGAGTTGGCGGTGAAGGAGCCGGGCATCGTGGTGGAATTGGTCACCGAGCGCCATCTCATCAACCTGACCAAGCGCGAGGCGGACATCTCCATCTCCTTCGTGCCGCTCTCCGGCCAGCGCCTGGTGGTGCGCAAAATGGGGGAGTTCCGCCTCGCCCTCTATGCCGCCCCTGATTATATCCGCCGCCGTGGCCTTCCCGCCTCGCGCGCGGACCTGCCCAACCATGTCTTTGTGGATTACGTGGAGGATCTGGTCGCCATCCAGCCGGTGCATTGGCTGCTGGATGTGCTCGACCCGCCCAACGTCTCCTTCCGCTCCACCAGCATGCATGCCCAGCAAAATGCCATCGCGGCGGGCGCCGGCATCGGGTTGCTGCCGCTGTTTTCCGCCAAGTCCAATCCGCGCCTCATCCCGGTGCTGGCGGACGAGGTGGTGGTGAAGCGGGACGTGTTCGTCTCGGTGCACGAGGATTTGGAATTCATGGGCCGCGTGCGCGCCGTGCTGCGCCATTTGACCGAGGTGTTCCGGCGGGACGGGGCCTATCTAACCGAGGTGTGAAGCCCCTTTCCGCAGCGCACCGCGCAGGCCCCCCTTGCTCGCCGCGCGGGGCTGGTGCGTGCCGGCTTGGGCTAACCTTCGGGCAAGAGGTCAAGGGAGGCTTTCATGAGCAAGGCGGTTCTCATCACGGGCGGCAGCCGCGGGATTGGGCGGGCGACGGCCCTGGCGGCGGCACGGCGAGGCTGGTCGGTGGCCGTCAATTATGTGCGCGATGGCGAGGCGGCCGAGGCTACCGCAAGCGAGGCGCGGGCGCTGGGCGTGCTGGCGGTGGCGCTTCAGGCCGACGTGTCGGTGGAGGCCGAGGTGCTGGCCTTGTTCGATGCCAGCGAGGCGGCGCTGGGTCCGCTCTCGGGCGTGGTGATCAATTCCGGCATCGTCGCCCCCTCGTCCCGCCTCGCAGACATGAGCTTCGACCGGCTGAAGCGCATGTTCGATGTGAATGTCATGGGGGCGCTCCTGTGCGCCCGGGAGGGTGCGCGGCGCCTGAAGGCGGGCGGGTCCATGGTCATCGTCTCCTCGGTGGCGGCGCGGCTCGGCTCGCCAGACGAATATGTGGACTATGCCGCCTCCAAGGGTGCCCTCGACACGCTCACCATCGGGCTCTCCAAGGAACTGGGCCCGCAAGGCGTGCGCGTGAATGCGGTGCGCCCGGGCCTCATCGAAACGGACATCCATGCCTCAGGCGGCCGGCCGGACCGGGCGCAGGTGCTGGGCGCGGGCGTGCCGCTGCGTCGGCCCGGCAGGGCGGAAGAGGTGGCGGAGGCCATCGCCTGGCTGCTGGGGGATGAGTCCAGCTATGTCACCGGGAGCCTCATGGACATTTCCGGCGGACGCTGAAGCGCGCTGGCACCCCCTTGCCTCCCTGCGGGCGCGTGGCACCATGCGCCCGCCGCCCCGCTTCGGGTCGGCTCATGCGGGGAAACACATGACGACACCCTCCCGCGGCATCAGCCGCCGGCGCCTTCCGGCCTGCCTCGCCGCCCTCCTGGCCGGGATGGCGCTGGCCTTCACCGTCCTGCCGGTGCTGGCGCAGACCGACCCGCTCCCATCCTGGAACGAGGGGCCACGCAAGGCCGCCATCATCGATTTCGTCACCCGCGTGACCCGCGAGGGCGGGCCGGACTTCGTGCCCGTGCCGGAGCGCATCGCCACCTTCGACAGCGACGGCACGCTGATTGCCGAGCAGCCCATGTATCCGCCCATCGTGTTCGCCATGGCGGAGGTGAAGGCGGTGGCCAAGGATCATCCCGAATGGAACAAGATCCAGCCGTTCAAGGCGGTGCTCGACGATGACATCAAGCGCCTCGGGGAGATTTCCGAGAAGCAGTATCTCCTGCTGCTGAACAAGGCCCATGCGGGCCGGACCATGGCTGAGATCGAGACGCGGGTGACCGAGTGGGTCAAGACCGCCCGCCATCCCCGCTTCAACCGGCCTTATACCGACCTCGTCTACCAGCCCATGATGGAGCTGCTCGCTTACTTGCGGGCCAATGGCTTCAAGACCTTCATCGTGTCCGGCGGCGGCATCGACTTCATGCGGCCCTGGATGCCCAAGGCCTATGGCATCCCGCCCGAGCAGATTTTCGGCTCGTCGGGCCGCCTTGCCTATCACCTGGCCGGCGACAAGCCGGAGATCGTCCGCCTCGACAAGGTGGACCTCTTCACCGTGGGGCCAGGCAAGCCGGTGGCGATCGCGCTGAATATCGGCCACCGCCCCATCTTCGCCGCGGGCAATTCGGATGGCGATCTGGAGATGCTGCAATACACCACCCTCAGTCCCGGTCCCCGCTTCGGCCTCCTGGTGCATCACACGGATGGGGTGCGCGAATGGGCCTATGACCGCACCGCCTTGGTGGGCAAGCTCGACAAGGCGCTGAGCGAGGCGCCCAAGCGGGGCTGGAACGTGGTGGACATGAAGGCCGACTGGAAGGTCATCTTCCCGTTCGAGAAGCAATAGGGTGCGCTCAACCCGGACCGCCTTCTTCGCGGAAGGCGGCGGGGCTCCGGGCGGTCCATTTGCGGAAGGCGCGGTGGAAGGCGCTGGGCTCGGCAAAGCCCAGCCGGGCCGCGATCTCGCCCACGCCTTCCCCCGTCTCCAGCAGCAGCCGGGTGGCCAGCGCCCGACGGATTTCGTCCTTGATGGCCTGGTAGCTCTGCCCCTCTGCCCGGAGGCGCCGCCGCAAGGTGGGAGCTGGGATGCGCAGGCGGGCAGCCAGGTCCTCGAAGACCGGCCATTCGGGCGGTGGCGTCTCCCGCAATATGGCGCGGACGGACGCCACCACGCCCGCATCATGGCGATAGCGCACCAGGATGTTGGCGGGCGCCCTGCGGAGGAAATCCCTGAGCGCCCGCTCCGTGCGCAGAACGGGAAGCTTCAGATAGGCGGCGTCGAACTCCAATTGGCTCGCCGCTTGTCCGAAGCGCACCGGGGCGCCGAAGAAGATGCGGTAGTCGGCCCCGTGGGACGGTGTGGGACAGCGGAAGTCCACCCGCCGCAAGGGGATGCGCCGGCCCACCAGCCAGCAGGCGATGCCGTGCAGGATGATCCAATAGGTGCGATAGGCGAAGGCCGAGCGCGGTTCACCCGCATCCGCCAGCACGATGCGGGCATGCCCGTCTCGCACCTCCAGCGCGCCGCGCGGATCGTCCAGCACGAGGGTGAGGAAGCGCAATGCCCGCCGCAGCGCCTGTTCCAGCGTGCCCGCATGGAGGATGGCGTGGCAGAGCAGCGTGAAGCTGCCCGGCCGCATGGGGCGTGCGCCAAGGCCGAAGAATTCGTCGTCCATGGCCCGCGCCACCGCCAGCCAGAGCGCCCCATATTGCTCGGCTGAAACCGGCTCGCGCACCAAAGCGGGCAGGCCGGCGGCGGCGAGCACCGGGCCTTGCGCGATGCCGTGCCGGGCAAGGCATTCCAGCGCATCGGCGACGAAGCTTGCCGAGATCATGCGCCGGTCGGGGCTGGAAGCGGGCGTGTCCATGTCTCTCCCGGAATGAGCGACGATCATGTGGCAAAAACGATCATGACGCGAGATCCGTTTGGGCCTGGATTACCATACGGTTTCGTCGCTTAATCCGGTCGAACACCACCGCCCCCCAAGAGGGCGGACGAGGAAGTGCGCCGGAGCGGCAGGATGGGCGGCACGCCCTTCATCCCCGCACGCATGAGATTGTGGCGCGCCGCGCCGGCGGGCGCGCGCAGGGACGGGACGACAGAGCATGCACATCAAGGACCGCGTATTCCTCGTTACCGGCGCCGGCTCGGGCCTTGGCGCGTCGGTGGCCCGCGCGCTGGTGGAGGCGGGCGGCAAGGTGGTGGTGGTGGATGTCAATGCGGAGGCCGGTGCCGCCACCGTGGCCGCCCTGGGCGATGCCGCCCGCTTCGCCCGTGCCGATGTCACCTCCGAGGCCGACGGCGTGGCGGCAGTGAAGACCGCGCTCGATGCCTTCGGCCACTTGCATGGCCTGGTGAATTGCGCCGGCGTTGCCCCCGGCGAAAAGGTGGTGGGCCGCGAGGGGCCGCACCGCCTGGAGAGCTTCGCCCGCGCGGTGAGCATCAATCTCATCGGTACCTTCAACATGCTGCGGCTCGCCGCCGACGCCATCGTCAAGGAACAGCCGGACGAGAATGGCGAGCGCGGCGTGATCGTGAACACCGCCTCCATCGCGGCCTATGACGGGCAGGTGGGGCAGGCGGCCTATGCGGCCTCCAAGGGCGGCGTCGCCGCGCTCACCTTGCCGGTGGCGCGGGAACTGGCGCGGTTCGGCGTGCGCGTCGTGACCATCGCGCCGGGTATCTTCGAGACTCCCATGATGGCCGGCATGCCGCAGGAGGTGCAGGACGCGCTGGGCAAGTCCGTGCCCTTCCCGCCGCGCCTCGGCCGGCCGCCGGAATTCGCCGCCCTGGTGCGGCACATCTGCGAAAACACCATGCTGAACGGCGAGGTCATCCGGCTGGACGGCGCCCTGCGGATGCCGCCGCGCTGACAGCCAAGAGGGAGGATTGCGGACATGAGTGCTGATCCCATCGTCATCGTCGGGTCCGCCCGGACCCCCATGGGCGGCTTCCAGGGCGACCTGAAGGATGCCACCGCCCCCGAACTCGGCGCCGCCGCCATCGGCGCCGCCCTCGACCGCGCGGGCCTTTCCCGCGAGGCGGTGGAGGAAATCGTGTTCGGCTGCGTGCTGCCCGCCGGCCAGGGCCAGGCGC
Organism: Aquabacter sediminis; assembly: GCF_028863665.1. GTDB lineage: Bacteria > Pseudomonadota > Alphaproteobacteria > Rhizobiales > Xanthobacteraceae > L1I39. The sequence goes on along the minus strand of NZ_JARBFX010000006.1, from coordinate 192,746 downwards.
CGGCCCGCCAGGCGGCGCTGGGCGCCGGCCTGCCGCTCTCGGCGGGGGCGACCACTGTCAACAAGATGTGCGGCTCGGGCATGAAGGCGGCCATGCTGGCCCATGACCTCATCCTCGCTGGCTCCGCCGACGTGGCGGTGGCGGGCGGCATGGAGAGCATGACCAGTGCGCCCTATCTGCTGGACCGGGCGCGCGCAGGGCTGCGCATGGGCCATGGCCGCGTGCTCGACCACATGTTCCTGGACGGCCTGGAAGACGCCTATGACAAGGGCCGCCTCATGGGCACCTTCGCTGAGGACTGCGCCCAGAGCTACCAGTTCACCCGCAAGGTGCAGGACGACTATGCCATCGCCTCCCTGGAGCGGGCGCAGAAGGCCATCACCGGCGGCGCCTTTGCCGGCGAGGTGGTGCCCATGACGGTGAAGTCCGGCCGCACCGAGAAGGTGGTGGAGCAGGACGAGCAGCCGCTGAAGGCCAAGCTCGACAAGATCCCCACTTTGAAGCCCGCCTTCCGCGAAGGCGGCACGGTGACCGCCGCCAATTCCTCCTCCATCTCCGATGGCGCGGCGGCCTTGGTGCTGATGCGCCGCTCGGAAGCCGAAAAGCGCGGCCTCACGCCGCTCGCGGCCATTGTGGGCCATTCCACCCACGCCCAGGCGCCCAACCTCTTCCCCACCGCCCCCATCGGCGCCCTGCGCAAGCTGTCCGAGCGGACCGGCTGGGACCTGAAGGACGTGGACCTGTTCGAGGTGAACGAGGCCTTCGCCGTGGTGGCGCTGGCCGCCATGCATGACCTCGATCTGCCACATGACAAGGTGAACGTGCATGGCGGCGCCTGCGCGCTCGGCCATCCCATCGGTGCCTCCGGCGCGCGGGTGATGGTGACGCTCTTGGCGGCGCTGAAGACCCACGGCCTCAAGCGCGGCATGGCCTCCTTGTGCATCGGCGGCGGCGAGGCCACCGCCGTCGCCATCGAGCGCCTGTCCTGAGGATCGCGCCATGATCCTCAACGAGACTCAGGAACAGATCCGCGATGCCGCCCGGGCCTTTGCCCGCGAGCGCCTCGCCCCCACCGCCGCGGCGCGGGACAAGGCCCATGCCTTCCCCGCCGCCGAATTGAAGGAGATGGGGGAACTGGGCTTCCTCGGCATGCTGGTGCCGGAAGCCTATGGCGGCTCGGATGCCGGCGTGCTCGCTTATACGCTGGCGCTGGAAGAGATCGCGGTGGGCGACGGCGCCTGCTCCACCATCATGAGCGTGCATACCTCGGTGGGCTGCATGCCCATCCTGAAGTTCGGCACGGACGGGCAGAAGGAGCGCTTCCTGCCCAATCTGGCCAGCGGCGAATGGATCGGCGGCTTCGCGCTCACCGAGCCGCAGGCGGGCTCGGACGCGGCCAATCTGCGCACCCGCGCCCGCCGCGATGGCGACCATTATGTGTTGAACGGCGCCAAGCAGTTCATCACCTCCGGCAAGAACGGGCAGGTGGTGATCGTGTTCGCGGTCACCGACCCGGACGCGGGCAAGAAAGGCATCTCCGCCTTCATCGTGCCCACCGACACGCCCGGCTATGAAGTGGTGCGGGTGGAGGAGAAGCTTGGCCAGCACGCCTCCGACACCTGCCAGCTCGCCTTCACCGACATGCGCATCCCCGCGGACCTGCGTCTTGGTGCGGAAGGGGAGGGGCTGAAGATCGCCCTCTCCAACCTGGAGGGCGGGCGCATCGGCATCGCCGCGCAGTCCGTGGGCATGGCCCAGGCCGCCTTCGAGGCGGCGCGCGACTATGCCAAGCAGCGCGTCACCTTCGGCAAGCCCATCATCGAGCATCAGGCCATCGCCTTCCGCCTTGCGGACATGGCAACCAAGATCGCCGCCGCCCGCCAGATGGTGCTGCATGCCGCCGAATTGCGGGAGGCCGGCCGACCCTGCCTGACGGAGGCCTCCATGGCCAAGCTGTTTGCCTCCGAGACTGCCGAGGCGGTCTGCTCGGCGGCGATCCAGATCCATGGCGGCTATGGCTATCTCGCCGACTTCCCGGTGGAGCGCATCTATCGCGACGTGCGGGTGTGCCAGATCTACGAGGGCACCAGCGACGTGCAGCGCATCGTCATCGCCCGCTCCTTGTAAGAGCGGGCGCCAAGAACAGGGCACACCAGTGTCCGATCGGGAGGGGAGACCATCATGGCGGAGGCACAGGCGCCGCGCGGACCTTTGAGCGGCGTGCGGGTGGTGGACATGTCGCGCCTCGCGCCCGGCCCCTATTGCACCATGCTGCTGGCGGATCTGGGCGCCGAGGTCATCGTGGTGGGCGGCGGGCGTGCGGGGGTGGCCATTCCCGTCTTCTCGCGCGGCAAGCGGCACATCTCGCTGGACCTGAAGACCTCCGCCGGCCGCGCCGCGCTCCAGGCGCTGGTGAAGACGGCCGATGTGTTCGTGGAAGGCTTCCGCCCCGGCGTCGCGGCGCGGCTCGGGGCGGGCTATGAGGAGCTGGCCGCTCTTAATCCCCGCCTCGTCTATTGCGCCCTGACCGGCTATGGACAGGACGGACCCCGCGCCCAGGAGGCGGGGCACGACATCAATTATGTCTCCATCACCGGCGTACTCGGCGCCATGGGCCCGGTGGATCGGCCGCCTCTGGTGCCGCTCAATTTGGTGGCGGACTTTGCCGGCGGGAGCCTCGTTGCGGCGCTGGGCATTGTCGCGGCGCTCTACGAGGCGCGGGCCTCCGGCCAGGGGCAGTTCATCGATGCGGCCATGATCGACGGCTCGCTTTCCCTCATGGCCATGCACCTCCCGCTCTGGGGCTCGCCCCACATGCCGGCGCGCGGCGAAGGGCTGCTCGCCGGCTCCAAGCCCTTCTACCGCACCTATGCCTGCGCCGACGGGCGCCATGTGGCGGTGGGCGCGCTGGAGCTCAGCTTCTTCGAGCAGCTCTGGCGCACGCTGGACCTGGGCGAGGTACCTGATCACATGTCCCGCGCCAATTGGCCGGGCATCGAGGAGACGCTGACCCGCACCTTCGCCAGCCAGCCGCGCGACCATTGGGCGGCCCTGTTTGCGGGCGTGGATGCTTGCGTCACTCCGGTTCTGGCGCCGGGCGAGATCTGGTCCGACCCGCAGGTGAAGGCCCGCCATCCCGACAGCGCCGCTGACAAGGTACCGGCCGTGCCGCGCCTCTCCCGCACCCCTTCGGTCGCCCGCGATACCGACTTCACGGATCGCACGGCCGAGGTTCTGGCCGAAGCGGGCCTGGATGCTGCCGCCATCACCGCCGCTCTGCCGCCCGCCGATGCCGGCCGCTCGGGCCTCGACTGGCCGCCGAAGCTGCGGCCCTGAGACAAAAAGGCCGCCGGGCGTGAACCCGGCGGCCTCTCATTGTCCGTGCAAACCGGTCAGAAGGTGACCTGCTTCACATGGTTCACCTGCGGCAACGCCTGCACCTTGGCGATCAGCTCCGCCGGCACCACGCCGTCCACCGCCACGAGGGCGATGGCATCGCCCCCCTCATGGTCACGGCCGAGGGCGAAGGTGGCGATGTTCACGCCGGCATCGCCCAAGAGGCTGGCGAAGCGGCCAATGAAGCCGGGCTTGTCCGCATTGGTCACATAGATCATGGCCGGGGCGAAGCCGGCATCCACCTTGATGCCCTTGATGTTGACGATGCGCGGATGGCCATCCGCGAACACCGTGCCGGACACGGAGCGCTCATAGGTGTCGGTCACCACGGTCAGGGTGATCAGGCTGTCATAGTCGCCCTCGGCGGCGCGGGTGGTCTCCTCCACCACGATGCCGCGCTCCTTGGCGACGGAGGGCGCGGAAACCACGTTCACGTCGGCGAGCGCCGGCCGCAGCAGGCCCGCCACCGCCGCGCTGGTGAGCGCCTTCACCTTTAGATCGGCCACCGCGCCCTCATAGGTGATGCGGATGGTCTTGATGTCGGTCTCGGTGAGCTGGCCGGCGAACGAGCCGAGCTTTTCCGCCAGTTCCACGAAGGGCTTCAGCTTGGGGGCTTCCTCGGCGGTGATGGAGGGGAAGTTCACCGCATTGGAGATGGCGCCGGAGAGCAGATAGTCGCTCATCTGCTCGGCCACCTGGAGGGCCACATTCTCCTGCGCCTCGGTGGTGGCGGCGCCCAGATGCGGCGTGCATACCACGTTGGGATGGCCGAACAGCGGATTGTTGACCGCCGGCTCTTCCACGAACACGTCGAAGGCCGCGCCCGCCACATGGCCGCTGTCGAGCGCGGCGCGCAGGGCTACTTCGTCCACCAGGCCCCCGCGGGCGCAATTGATGATGCGCACGCCCTTCTTGGTGCGGGCGAGATTTTCCGCCGAGAGGATGTTTTTGGTCTTCTCGGTCAGCGGCGTGTGCAGAGTGATGACATCGGCGCGGGCGAGCAGATCATCCAGCTCCACCTTTTCGACGCCGAGGTCGAGCGCGCGCTCGGGGGAGAGGAAGGGATCGAACGCGATCACCTTCATCTTCAGGCCCACGCCGCGCTCGGCGACGATGGAACCAATATTGCCGCAGCCGATGATGCCGAGCGTCTTGCCCGTCAGCTCGACGCCCATGAAGCGGTTCTTCTCCCACTTGCCGGCCTGGGTGGAAGCGTCGGCGGCAGGGATCTGGCGGGCGAGCGCAAACATCATGGCGATGGCGTGCTCGGCGGTGGTGATGGAATTGCCGAACGGCGTGTTCATCACGATCACGCCCTTTGCGGTGGCGGCCGGGATGTCCACATTGTCGACGCCGATGCCGGCGCGGCCGATTACCTTCAGGCGGGTGGCCTTTTCCAGGATCTTCGGGGTGACCTTGGTGGCCGAGCGGATGGCAAGGCCATCATAATTGCCGATGACTTCGGCCAGCTTGTCCTTGTCCTTGCCGAGGTCGGGCTGAAAATCCACCTCGATGCCGCGATCCTTGAAGATCTGGACGGCGGCGTCGGACAGCTTGTCGGAGATGAGAACACGGGGGGCCATGATGGGGGGCTCCGGAATGGGGTTGCGCGAGCGGCCGCAGCGCTCGTGCGCGCAGGCCGGGCTGTCTAGAGCGCGATCCGATCAGATTGAATCAATCTGATCGGTGAATCGCCCTCTAACTTATTGAGAGAGGATGCGTGATCCGATCAGCCTGCGGTGCAGGCCGATCGGCGCATGCTCTAAGCCCTCTCCCGCTTGCGGGGGAGGGTTGGGAGGGGGAAGGACGCGATGATGCGGCGGGGCGTCTGAGGGGAACACACGCCCCCTCCCCAGCCCTCCCCTGCAAGCGGGAGAGGGGGAAAAGCGCGGGCGGACCCGTCAGGCCGCCTTGGTCAGGGACGCCTTGGCCACCCCATAGGCCCAGTCGAGCCAGTGGGTGAGCGCCTCCACGTCCGAGGCTTCCACCGTGGCGCCGCACCAGATGCGCAGGCCGGGAGGGGCGTCGCGGTAGGCGCCAATGTCATAGGCGATGCCACCCTTCTCCAGGCCGGAGGCGATGGCCTTGGCAAAGGCCGCCTGGGCGTCGGCGGGCAGGCCCGTCACGTCCGGGTCCACCACCTTCAGGCAGACGGAGGTATTGGAGCGCGTGACCGGATCCTTGGCCAGGAAGTCCACCCAAGCGGTGCGGTGCACCCACTGGGCGATGGCCTCGAAATTGCGGTTGGACCGCTCCTTCAGGCCGGCAAGGCCGCCGACCGACTGGGCCCAGCGCAGGGCGTCGATATAGTCTTCCACGCACAGCATGGAGGGCGTGTTGATGGTCTCGCCCTCGAAGATGCCTTCGATCAGCTTGCCGCCCTTGGTGAGGCGGAAGATCTTCGGCAGCGGCCAGGCTGGCTTATAGCTCTCAAGCCGCGCCACGGCGCGGGGCGAGAGGATGAGCATGCCGTGAGCCGCCTCGCCGCCGAGCACCTTCTGCCAGGAGAAGGTGACCACATCGAGCTTGGAGAAATCGAGCGCCTGGGCGAAAGCGGCCGAGGTCGCGTCGCAGATGGTCAGGCCCTGGCGGTCGGCCGGGATCCACTCCGCATCCGGCACCATGACGCCGGAGGTGGTGCCGTTCCAGGTGAAGACCACGTCATGGCTGAAATCGACCTGCGTGAGGTCGGGCAACTCGCCATAGGGGGCATTGAGCAGGCGGGCATCGGCGAGCTTGAGCTGCTTGATGACGTCCGTCACCCAGCCTTCGCCGAAGGATTCCCAGGCCAGCATGTCGACGGGGCGCTCGCCCAGCAGCGACCACAGGGCCATTTCCACCGCGCCGGTGTCCGAGGCGGGCACGATGCCGATGCGGTAGTCGGCGGGCACGTCCAGAACGTCGCGGGTGAGGTCGATGGCTTCCTTCAGCTTGACCTTGCCCACCTTGGCCCGGTGGGAGCGGCCGAGCGGCGCATCGCGCAGCGCATCAAGGGTCCAGCCGGGACGCTTGGCACAGGGGCCGGACGAGAAATTGGGGTTCTCCGGACGGTGGGCCGGAGCATCATGCATCGTCATGTCATCCATCCTTACAGATGGGCGCCTCCCGTTGGGGGGAGGTGTCCCGCCGATGGGGATAGGCCTGTTGAGGCGGGGATGCAAGTTATGTGTGCAAAGAGCTGGTCCAGATGCCGTCAAATCGATCGGACGAGCCCTATTCCAACCGACGGTGCTTCGGGTGAAGGCGTGCGCGAACAACGGCTGCGCTTGCGGTCAAGCTGCGACGGTCGCGTTGTGGTCTATGTCAGTTGGTTCCTGCGACGCGCGTAACCGGGCGCATCTTTCCTTAAATTCAGCGAGGCGCTCAGGAAAGTCCGGTACAAGAGAGATCCGCCGATCGAGTTCCGCGCTGCTCCGGTGGTACAGCTCTTCATCGTATCTGGTCATCTCATCGATCAAATCCGTCTCCATCTTGGGCAAGGACTGACGGATCGCGTCAAGAGCAGCTTTCGGCCTCGAAACGTTGCTGCGGATATATTGGAGTTTCAGGCCTTGGGGGCGGTAAGCAGGGGAGCAAAAGTACTCAAGCGTCACCATGGCTTCGTCAAAGCGGTCTGTGGGCGCGCAGAGGGCGAAAGACCGATAGCGACTCCAGGCTCTTTCGAGATCTAATTCCGACACGGCTTTTGCATAAAAGCCGTGATTTGCAAAAATATTGACTTGTGGGCTGTTGATTTGGTGGGGCTGATTATTCAGCGTCCACTTTATAAAATAAAGAGGCTCTTCGCTTTGTGCAATCAGAGCAGCTTCATCGCTCTGATCTGAGGATGAAAGATAATTATAGGCAGAGATAATGCGCTCCCATGGTCGCCGCACAAGAGCCACGTGAAACGCCCTGACGCCAAGTTCAGACAGCACATTTTCAAAAGTCTGCCCGCAGAAATGATGGCTGGAAAGAGCCTGGAGTTTTGGTCCTTCCCTTAGCGTCATCTGCAATTGAGCGGCGCTGACGAGGTCGCCCCCATTTTCTATTCCACTGAAGGCATCGCCGAAATGGCCTGCCAATGCTGCATCCAGAGAAGAACCCGCATTCTTGAAGATGTGATGATGCAAGATCACGTGCCTCACGCTCACCTCCTATTTGTCTTCTCCCTTTAAGTTAGCCTGCTCCATATTCTTGAGCTGGACAAGGGTTACAGTGTCGCGCGGAGAGTGATAATCGCTCTGTACCTGGGTAGTGCTTATGGCCGCCATAAACCGGCAAATCTTGGCTTTTGGCGCATCGCGCTCCGGGCGGGGCCCTGACCGTGTCGAGCTCGGTCTTAACAGGGCGCGCCATGTTGAAGGGGGGGCAAGGCATAATCCCGCTCGAACGCCGCCATGAACTGGGCGACCCGCCGGTCGTGGCGGATGTCGGAACGGCGCAAGGGGCGGGCCAGCGAGAGGCCCTCCAGCGAGCGGGCGCGGGAGAGGGCCACATAGGCCTGGCCCGCCGCGAAAGCGCCGCTGTCGAAGTCGAGGCGCACGTCTTCCAGCGTCAGGCCCTGGGCCTTGTGCATGGTCATGGCCCAAGCCGGAACCAACGGCAATTGGGTATAGGCCCCCACCACCTGCGCCTCGATGCGGCCGGTGCGCTCGTCCCAGCCATAGCGGATCCGCTCCCAGGTGAAGCTCTCGATCTCCACCGCCGGACCGGAATCCAGCCGCACCAAGGCGCTGTGGGCCCCGATGGACAGCACCGTGCCCACCGAGCCGTTCACCCAGCGCCGGGCCGGATCGTTGCGCAGCGCCATCACCCGCGCGCCGGCCTTCAGCACCAGGCGCTCGGGCACGGGCAAGCGGTCGCCCTCCAGGCCGAACTCGCCCTTCAGCGTGCCTTCGAAGGCACGCGGCTCCCCGGAAAGCGCCGAAAGGCCGCGCTGGTTATAGGCTTCCGCCCGCGCATTGGTGGGGGTGAGAATGACCGGAAGCACACCCGGCCGATGGGGCCGCATGCAGGCGTCGTTCAATATTTCCACCGCCTCGGCGAGGCCCACGCCCCGGCGAATGTCACCCAGCACCCGCACGAAGTCCTGGTCCGACTGGCGGTGCACGATGGTGAAGGGCACGCCGGCCACGGCCTGGTCCATCAGGCACTTGGCGTCGAAGGCGAAGGGGCCCTCATAGCCCATGTAGGAGAGCATCTCCTGCTCGGCCATGGGCACCACGGGCGGCAATTGCAGGAAATCGCCCACCAGCACCATCTGCACCCCGCCGAACGGGCGGGGATCGTCCCGGGAGAGACGCAGTGCTTGGTCGACGGTATCGAGCAGGTCTGCGCGCACCATGGAGATCTCGTCGATCACCAGCCGGTCGAGCTTCTTCAGCAGGCGGCGCACCTGGGCGCGCGGCTTCACCTCGTCCGGGTTGAGGATGCGCGGCGGAATGCCGAAAAAGGAGTGAATGGTCTGGCCGCCCAGATGGAGGGAGGCGACCCCCGTGGGGGCCAGGAACACCTGGCGCCCCCGCGCATGCTTTCGCAATTCGTGCAGGAAGGTGGTCTTGCCGGTTCCCGCCCCGCCCAGCACCATGATCACGCTGGCGCCGGCCTCCATATGGTCCAGCGCCGCCGCGGTCCCGAGGCTGCGTTGCGCCGGAACGCTCACGAAACGAGGCCGGCCTCGCGCGCCAAATCCACCAGCTTGCGCTGGGGGCGGGCGCCGATGTGGGAAATCACCTCGGCTGCCGCCAGTGCGCCGAGGCGCAGGCTGGTGGCTGGGTCGCGGCCGCTGGTGACGCCGAACAGGAAGCCGGCCGCGAACAGGTCGCCGGCGCCCGTGGTATCCACGATCTGGCTCACCGGATGGGCCGGCACCGTCACCAGCGCGCCAGCAGTGGCGTGCAGCGCGCCGCGCTCGGAGCGGGTGACCACCGCTTCCTTGGCGTCCGCGCGCAACTGGGCGAGGGCAGCGTCGAAGTCGGCGGTCTGGTAGAGCGACTTCACTTCGCCCTCGTTGCAGAAGACGAGGTCCACCGTACCGGTGCGCAGGAGGTGCAGGAACTCCTCGCGATAGCGATCAACGCAGAAGGCGTCGGAGAGACTGAGGGCCACCTTGCGGCCGGCGCCATGGGCGATCTCGGCAGCCACCAGGAAGGCTTCCTTGGCGGGGGGCGGATCCCACAGATAGCCTTCCAGATAGGTCACCTGCGCCCGCTCCACCAGGGCGCGGTCGATCTCGGCGGGGGTCAGGTTCTGCGCCGCGCCCAGATAGGTGTTCATGGTGCGCTCGCCATCGGGCGTCACCAGGATGAGGCAGCGGGCGGTGGCGGGCCCATCCTCCGCGGCTGGCGTCTCGAAGGCGACGCCGGCGGCACGGATGTCGTGCGCGAACACCTTGCCGAGGCCGTCAGCCTTCACGAGACCGATGAAGCCGGCCTTGCCGCCCAGCGAGGCGATGCCGGCCGCCGTATTGGCCGCCGAGCCGCCCGAGATCTCCACGCCCGGCCCCATGGCGCCGTAGAGACCCTCCGCGCGGGCTTCGTCAATCAGGGTCATGGAGCCCTTGGGCATGCCCTGGGCGGCGAGGAAGTCCTCTTCCGCCTGGGCGAGCACGTCGACGATCGCATTGCCGATGGTCAGGGTATTGAGAGTCTGTGCGGTCACGGCCACGCTCTTGGGTGAGGAAATCCAGGAAGAGGTTTCTCTCGCCGTAGCATCGCCAGCCGTCCAAGGGCAATGTCGGAATGCGGTGCGCGGGCGCTGCGGTGAAATTCCACTTGAAAACCGCCGCGTGCTTCCCGCTCTATGACCTGGATGCGGCCCAGCCTGCGGGGCGGGACGCATCGGCCGCCGACGGTGGCAGGAGTTGCGTTGAAGGATCTTGAAGCATGGCACGCAAGTATTTCGGAACCGATGGCGTGCGCGGGCGCGCCAATGGCACGCTGACCGCGGACCTCGCCTTGCGGGTGGGCATGGCGGCGGGCCTGGCGTTCCGGCGTGGCGACTACCGGCACCGGGTGGTGATCGGCAAGGACACGCGCCTGTCGGGCTACATGATCGAGAATGCGCTCGTGGCCGGCTTCACCTCGGTCGGCATGGACGTGCTGCTGCTCGGCCCGGTGCCGACCCCGGCGGTGGGCATGCTGACGCGCTCCATGCGTGCGGATCTCGGCGTCATGATCTCCGCCTCGCACAATCCCTTCGATGACAACGGCATCAAGCTGTTCGGCCCCGATGGCTTTAAGCTCTCCGATACCATCGAGGAGGAGATCGAGGAACTGGTGGACCAGGATCTTGCGCGCAAGCTCGCCAAGCCGGCGGAGATCGGTCGCGCCAAGCGCCTGGAAGGCGTGCATGCCCGCTATATCGAATATGCCAAGCGCACCTTGCCCCGTGACCAATCCTTCGAGGGCCTGCGGGTGGTGGTGGACTGCGCCAATGGCGCGGCCTATCGCGTGGCGCCCGAGGCGCTGTGGGAATTGGGTGCCGAGGTGGTGTCCATCGGCACCGAGCCGGACGGCATGAACATCAACCGGGAGGTGGGCTCCACCTCTCCGGCCGCTCTGGCGGCCAAGGTGCATGAGGTGCGCGCCGACATCGGCATCGCGCTCGATGGCGATGCGGACCGAGTTTTGATCATCGACGAGAAAGGCCATGTGGTCGATGGCGACCAGATCATGGCGGTGGTGGCAGAGAGCTTCAAGGAAGACGGCCGCCTGTCGCGCGACGGCATCGTGGCCACCGTCATGTCCAATCTGGGCCTGGAGCGTTACCTCCAGGATGTGGGCCTGTCCCTGGCACGCACGTCTGTGGGTGACCGCTACGTGCTCGAGCGCATGCGCGCCGATGGCTACAATGTGGGCGGCGAGCAGTCCGGCCACATCATTTTGTCCGACTATTCCACCACGGGAGACGGGCTGCTGGCCGCGCTCCAGGTGCTCGCTGTGGTCGCGCGCCAGGAGCGGCCGGTCTCGGAGGTGTGCCACCGGTTCGATCCGCTGCCGCAGATCCTCAAGAATGTCCGCTATCGCTCCGGTGCGCCGCTGGAGCATGAGGAGGTTCAGGTGGCCATTGCCGATGCGGAGCGCCGCCTTGCCAATCACGGCCGCCTGTTGATCCGTCCCTCCGGCACGGAGCCGGTGATCCGGGTGATGGGCGAGGGCGACGACCGGGACTTGGTGGAAAATGTGGTCGACGAGGTCATCGACGCCCTGCGCCGCGTGGCCGCCTGAGGGCGGCCGCTGCGGGCGGCTCCATCCGGCTGAACCCAGCCAATCCATTGGTCTCCTAAGCGCAAAGAGCGTGCTCTAACGGGCGCGCTCGCCCTTTGCCACGAGGCGGCGGATCTCGTCCATGACCTGCTGGGGATGATAAGGGCGCGCCAGCATGGGCCCCTCGTCGCATAAATCGGCGGCATGGTCCGCGGCCTTGGCCGTGCTGGCGGCGGTCACCACCGTGAGGTCGGGATAGGTGGTGCGCAGGTGGCGCACGAAGCTGAAGCCTTGGAGCGTGCCGGGCGCATCCATGTCGATGAGCACCGTCTCCATGCGTTCGCCCTGGTGCTCCAGGATGTCGAGGGCCTCATCCGCGCTCACCGCCTCGGCGACCAGATAGCCGCAGGCGCGCAGATATTCCGCAAGCACGTGCCGCACCACAACGTCGGCATCCACGATCAGGATGCCCGGACGGTCGTCCTTCTGCGGGTCGTCAGATCTCATAGGCTTGCGCTCCGTTTCAGCAGCGAGGAGATGGTGGAAAGCACGTCGTTGAGGACGTAAGGCTTGGGCACGAAGACGGCGATGGGGCGCACGCTTTCCGCATCCAGGTGCCCCGATGTCACCAGGATCGGCAGGTCCGCCCGCTCGCGCTTGATCCGACGCGCCAACTCCAGGCCATCATAGGAGCCCGGCATCCGCACGTCGGTGAAGACAAGGTCCACCTGGAGACCTGCCCTGAGGGCTGCCTCCGCCTCTTCCGCGGTGGCGGCCTCCACCACCCGCATTCCCGCGTCACGCAGGGCTTCGGACAGCACGAGACGCACCAGGGCTTCGTCTTCGACGATCAATATGGTCACCGGCGTCGGTGACGGGTCGGGCGCCCGGTTTGCCATTTCCATCCTGCAATTCCCCCGTACTCGACGTTCAGAACGCCCGGCAACGTTGGAGGTTCCTTCGCGACGAGAAGTGTATTTTAATACCGCAAGTGAGCGGTAGAGGGGGGCTCGCTTCCTTTTTGAATGATTTCACTTGCGCTCTGACGCTGTTGCCAAGTTTCAGCCGGGGGCGGATCGGGCGGATCGGGCGGATCGGGCGGATCGGGCGGATCGGGCGGATCGGGCGGATCGGGCGGATCGGGCGGATCGGGTGGATCTGGAGGGTCAGGGTCCTCACGCGGAGCGACGTTGCCCATCGCAGGGCGCTCAGCGCGGTGCTGTTGGATGGGGAGATGGGCGCGTTCAAGGAGGTTCGGGACCACACGCTATGCCGCGTGAGCCTGTGGGCAGCCCCCCGGCGCCATCGCATGGTCCGCCACCCACGACATGCCAGCGTCGTCGCGGGGCAGAAAGCCCCCTCGGTTATGCGGATCCTCTGGAACGCGTGCTGCGTGTGGATGTCGGCGCCCGGGCTTCGGCTCGGGCGTCTATCCTGCGGCTATCTTCCCGCGGGCGGTTCGTCAGCTGACGTGTTGGGTCCCTTGGCCGAGCGCGTGGCGGTGAAGATGCCGGCAATGACCAAGGCGTAGCCGGCGCCATGATACCATTCCAGCGCCTCCCCCAGGAACACAACAGCCAAGGCCGAGCCGAAGACGGGCATGAGATGGAAGAAGGGCGCGGCCCGGTTGGCGCCCACCAGTTGAACGCCCCGGTTGAAGAAGAGGTAGGCGACGAGCGAAGGGCCGGTCATCACGAACAGCAAGGTCCAGATGGTCACGCCGTCGAATGTCAGGAGGTATCCAGATGCCATCTCCCACAAGGCGAAGGGGACCAGCATGAGCGAGCCCAGCGCCATGATGGTGGCCAGGAAGGACAATTGGCGCATGGGCGGGCGCAGGCGCAGGATTGCGGCATAAAGGGCATAGATCACCAGCGCGAAGAGGATCCAGAGGTCCCCCACATTGGGATGGAGGTGCAACAGCACGTCCAGGTCGCCGCGGCTGATGATGATGATGACGCCCACGAACGAGACCAGGATGCCCACACCCTGGCCGCGCGTGATGCGGTCGCCGAACAGCATCAGGCTCCAGATGGCGATCAGCAGCGGCGAGATGGATTGCAGCAGGACGCCGTGGAGCGCCTCCGTATATTGCAGGCCGTAATAGGAGAGCGCGTTGTAGGACGCGATGCCCGCCGCCGAGAGGAGGATGAGGGTCGGAAATGAGCGCCGGATGACCGGTGCGTCGGCCACCAATTGCTTCCAGGCGAAAGGCAGGAGGATCATCGTCGCGCCGGTCCAACGCAGGGTGGACAGGGCGATCGGCGGGATATGGCCGGCCACATACCGCCCGAGCACCATGTTTGCCGCCCACAGGAAGGCCGTGGCCGAGAGCAGGACATAGGGCGCGTCGAACAGGCGCTGGAAGATGCGGGCAGCCAGGGAGGCAGGCGGTGAGGCAGGCGGTGAGGCAGGCATGGGAAAATCCAGACTTCCCGCGATCCGTCCGCCCGGCTTCGGGCGCGGCGACGGTGGGGGTCGCCTCTTCTCACGGGCATGGGGGCACCCCGGCGACGCGCCATGGCCGTCGGGAGCGGCGTGGCGCCTCAGCGGGCGGGCGCCGGGGTGAGCAGCTGATAGGAGGTCGGGTTGTCCGGGCACAGGCCCCCACCGCACTCGGCCACCGTCGACACCCCGTTGGCGAAGGCGATCAGCACCGCGAAGGCCAATGCCGCGAGCCCAAGGCCAGTGGTGCGCGCCGCCGGCCGATCGCTGTCCTCGAATTGGCGATCGAACAGCAGCATGAGGGCGCCGCCAATGCCGATCAGGATGAAGACGATGTCCGCCCAGGTGTAGAAGTGCAGTCCGGCAAAGGCGTCGCCATAGCTGCCCGAGCCCGGCAGGATGTGCAGCAAGACCTGGCGCGTTGCCACCCCGCCGCCGCCGAAGGAGGCCAGGATCATCATCGCATAGTGGCTCGGGCGCGGGCCGAACTTGATGTTGAGGGCGAGTCCGAAGCCCGCCAGCACGAAGCCGCCACGCTGCAACAGGCAGAGCGGGCAGGGCAGGTCATTGTTCAGGAACTGGTCGGCAAAGGCGAAGGCGAGCACCGCGCAGATGGCGATCAGGCCGAGCGCGTTGAGGGCGCGGGAGATGTCTGAAGTCATGGCGCGCTCAAAGGTTGAGGTTGAGCGCGTCGGTGGCATGCATCCGGAACAGGACAAGCAGCACCGCGAACGAAAAGGTGAAGACGGTGATGGAGGCAAGGCGCCTGCCTGCCATCACAAGGATGAAGGCGAGGCACATGCCGAAGAAGGGCAGGGACATCATGGGCGGGGTCCTCGATCCTGCACGCCTTCTCGCTCCGGACAGGCCGGAGGGAGGCGATTCGAGGAAAGTCTAGCCTGGAATATTCTCAGTCTCGTTACGCAAATTCCGCAGAGCTTGATCGTTTCGCCCCCGGTCCGCCCCGCTTGAGGCGCTGATGCGACGATGGGCAAGATGGTGAGATGCCTTAAACGCAGGCAACTCACACGGCCAGGTCGCTCTGTTCAGTTGCTTGCGCCCCATCAGCTTAGACGAAAGGCGTAGAACGGGACTCCAAACGGCGGGAAATCCAGTCTCCGTGCGGTTTCGTACTTGAATGCTCATGCCGGGTCCGTATGTTGCCCGGCCAATGGCGGCCCATTCAATGAGACCGCCGTTCCGAACGGAAACCGCGCCGAGGGGTTGCGTCATGAACTTTCTGCTCGCGCTCAGCAGAGCGATCGATGCCGTGAATGCGCGCATCGGCAAGTCGGTGGCTTGGCTCATCGTGGTGGCGGTGCTCGTCTCCGCCCTCAATGCCATCATCCGCAAGGTTTTCGACGCCAGCTCCAATTCCTGGCTGGAGCTGCAATGGGTTCTGTTCGCGGCGGTGTTCCTGATGTGCTCGCCCTGGACGCTGATGGAAAACGAGCACATCCGCATCGATATCGTCAGCTTCCGCCTGCCCAAGAAGGTGCGCGACGGGATCGACATTTTCGGTCACGTCTTCTTCCTTCTGCCCTTCACGCTGGTGATGCTCTACACCTCCTGGCCCTTCTTCCTGAATTCTTACCGGATCAACGAGCAGTCCCTGAATGCCGGCGGCCTGCCCCAATGGCCCGCCAAGATGCTGGTGCCCATCGGCTTCGCCCTCTTGTTCATCCAAGCCATCTCGGAACTCATCAAGCGCATCGCCATCATCACCGGCAAAATGGACGACCCGCACGAGAATGCGGGCAGCCATGGCGTCCTGGCGGCCGAGGTGGATCGCCTGCTGGCAGATGCGCCGACCATTGATGGAACCGGCGTTCCCGCCGCGAACCCCAAGTCCTGAGCGGGAGGCCCCCATGAAGCGCATCGCCAAGATCGGCGCGATTCTCGCCGCCGCCGTCCTCTTGTTCGCCGTGTCCAGTGACCTGGCACTGGCTGCCGAACCCGGCTTCCGCGGCTGGTTCACCCACAACATGGCGCCCATCATGTTCGCCATGCTGGTGGTGTTCCTGCTGCTGGGCTATCCCGTCGCCTTCGCGCTCGCCGCCAACGGCCTGCTGTTCGGCCTCATCGGCATTGAGCTCGGCCTGTTCCGGCCCGACTTCCTCCAGGCGCTGCCCGAGCGCGTCTATGGCACCATGAATAACGAAGTGCTCTTGGCGGTGCCCTTCTTCACCTTCATGGGCCTGATCCTGGAGCGCTCCGGCATGGCGGAGGACCTCCTGGACACCATCGGCCAGGTGTTCGGCTCCATCCGCGGCGGCCTTGCCTATGCGGTCATCTTCGTGGGCGCCCTGCTGGCGGCGACCACCGGCGTGGTGGCGGCCTCGGTCATTTCCATGGGCCTCATCTCGCTGCCCATCATGCTGCGCTATGGGTATGATCGGCGGGTCGCCTCGGGCGTCATCGCGGCCTCAGGAACGCTGGCCCAGATCATCCCGCCTTCGCTCGTGCTTATCGTCATGGCCGACCAGCTGAACCGCTCGGTGGGCGACATGTATACGGGCGCCTTCATTCCCGGAATGCTGCTGGCGTGCCTCTATGCGGGCTACATCTTCATCGTCGCCACCTTCTTTCCGAGTGCCGCGCCGGGCCTGCCGCTTGAGGCGCAGAACCTGCGCGATCCCGAGCAGAAGCACCTGCCCACCCGCATCCTGGGCGCCATCGCGGCGGCCGGCTTCACCGTCCTGATCGTCACCGGCTCCCTGCCGGGCCTGACGGCGGACCTCATTCCCGGTGTGGCGAACCTCGCCGTCTGGGCCGTGGTCTCCTTTGTCCTGCTGTTCTTCATCCTGGCGGGTGCGGCGCGGTTGCTGACCGCTTCGCTGTTCATCGCGCTGGCGCTCGCCATTGCCGCCGCCATCGTGCTCATGAACCGCACCTCGGTGAAGTTCGGCGCCGACTATGTGGTGCTGGCCATGTCCATCACGGTGGGCCTTGCCTTCGTGGTGGCGGTCATCAACAAGGTGGCCCGCCTCAACCTGCTTTCGCGCCTCGCCGAGCAGGTCATCTTCGTGATGGTGCCGCCACTGGCGCTGATCTTCCTGGTGCTGGGCACCATCTTCATCGGCGTCGCCACGCCGACGGAAGGCGGCGCCATGGGCTCGGTGGGCGCGCTGCTCCTGGCGGCCGGGCGCGGCCGCCTGAAGTTCGACCTCATGCGGCAGGCCACCTTCTCCACCGCCAAGCTCTCGGCCTTTGTGCTCTTCATCCTGCTCGGCGCGCGCGTCTTCTCCCTGACCTTCTATGGAGTCGACGGGCACAAATGGGTGGAAGAGCTGCTGGTCTCCATGCCGGGCGGCCAGGCGGGCTTCCTGATCGTGGTCAACATCCTGGTCTTCTTCCTGGCCTTCTTCCTCGATTATTTCGAGCTGGCCTTCATCATCATCCCGCTGCTGGGCCCCGCGGCCGACAAGCTGGGCATCGACCTGATCTGGTTCGGCGTCATCCTGGCGGTGAACATGCAGACCTCGTTCATGCACCCGCCCTTCGGCTTCGCCCTGTTCTTCCTGCGCTCGGTCGCCCCCAAGGTGCCGTATCTGGACAAGATCACCGGCAAGCGCATGGAGCCGGTGACCACGGGCCAGATCTATTGGGGCGCGGTGCCTTTCGTGTGCATTCAGTTGATCATGGTCTCGCTGGTGATCCTCTTCCCGGGCATGGTCACGCACTATAAGAGCGGCGGCATTCAGCTCGACCAGAACGCGGTGCAACAGCAGTTCGACAATCTGGCGCCGCCCACCAGCGACTTGCCTCCGCCCGAACTGAAGTTCTGAAGCAACGCCCGGCCGCGCCTGGGGCCCGGCCGGGCCGTCCTCCCGCAGCGTTTTCGCATGCTGCGCTTTTGTGCCGTTGCCCTGGCTCCTGCCGGTCCCTATCACGAGCTTGACTGAAGGCGCCGACGGGACGGCACGCGGCGTGGCGCGCTGCCCCGGCATCCGCAGGCGGGAGCTCAGGGGGCCATGAAACTGCATCTTCGTGTTTGCGCCGCACTCCTGGCGCTGGCGCTGGCAGGGCCGGCTCATGCAGGCGATGCGCTGGTCTATGTGCCGTCCCCGCAGACGGCCCGCCTGTTCGACACGGCGAGCGAGAAGGCCGCCTTCTGGCCCTTGATGTCCGCCTTCGTGTCCGAGCAGAATCAGGCCTTCTGCGGCGTGGCATCGGCGGTCATGGCGCTCAATGCGCTGCGCGTGGCGCCGCCTTTGTCCCCCCAGTGGTACCCTTACGAATATTGGGACCAGCAGAACATTTTCAGCCGCGCGGTGCTGGAGGTGAAGCCGGTGCTCGCCGTCCAGTCGCAGGGCCTGACGCTGGAGGAACTGACCCGCCTGCTCAACGCCGCCGGGGCCAAGGCGGAGGCGGTGCATGCGCAGGATACCGACCTTGCCGCCTTCCGCACCGCCGCGCGCAAAGCGCTGGCGGACGAGAATGCGGTGCTGCTGGTGAATGTCTTCCGGCAGACGCTCGGCCAGGAGGGCGGCGGGCATTTCTCGCCCATCGCCGCCTATAATGCGGAGGCCGACGCTTTCCTCTTCCTGGATGTGGCGCGCTACAAGCTGCCGCCCAGTTGGATCCCAGCCGAGCGCTTGTTCGCGGCCATGAACACGGAAGACGGGTCCGTGCATAAGTCGCGCGGCTACATCATCGTGCGGAAATAGCTGGCCGGGCGCGTGGCCTCGGGCGTGAAAGCAAAGGCCCGGGCGCCGGGGCGTCCGGGCTTTGTTTGAATTGGCCGATCCGACCTGGCTGATCAGACGGGCCGTGAAGTCCCAACCGGCGGCTCAGGCCGCCTTCTGGGCTTCCCGGTCCACGATGGAGACGATGTCCGCCATGATGCGGTTCAGCTCGAAATTCTTCGGCGTATAGACGGCCGCGACGCCGAAGCCCTTGAGCTGGATCTCGTCCTCAGGCGGAATAATGCCGCCCACCACCACCGGCACGTCGTCGAGGCCCTCGGCGCGCAGGCGCTCCATCACGTCGCGCACCAGCGGCACATGGGAGCCGGAGAGGATGGACAGGCCGATCACATGGACGCCTTCCTCCAGGGCGGCGTTTACGATCTCCGCCGGGGTGAGGCGGATGCCCTCATAGACCACTTCCATGCCGCAATCGCGGGCGCGCACGGCGATCTGCTCTGCGCCGTTGGAATGGCCGTCGAGGCCCGGCTTGCCCACCAGGAACTTGATGCGCCGGCCGAGCTTGGCCGACACCGCCTCCACGTCCTTGCGCACGTCGTCGAGACCCTGGGTTTCCGTCCGTGCCGCGCGGCCAACGCCGGTGGGGGCGCGATACTCGCCGAAGACTTCGCGCAGGCAGGTGCCCCACTCGCCCGTGGTGACCCCCGCCTTGGCGCAGGCGATGGAGGGCTCCATGATGTTGCGGCCTTCCTGGGCCGCGCTCTTCAGCTCCGCCAGCGCCTTGTCCACTGCCGCGCCGTCGCGCGCGGCGCGCCAGGCTTTCAGCCGCTCGATCTGCTCGGGTTCCACATGCTCGGGCACGGTCAGGATGGCGCCTTCACCGGTGGTGAGCGGTGACGGCTCGGTCTCGGTCCAGCGGTTGACGCCCACCACCACCTGGTCGCCGCGCTCGATGGCTTCCAGGCGGCGGGTGTTGGATTCCACCAGCGCCTGCTTCATGTAGGAGTTCTCGACCGCCGCCACGGCCCCGCCCATGGCCTCGATGCGGGCGAGCTCGGCGCGCGCCTCTTCCTTCAGCTCTTCCACCTTGCGGGCGATCTCAACCGAGCCGTCGAAGATGTCGCCATATTCCAGGAGGTCGGTCTCATAGGCCACCACCTGCTGCATGCGCAGCGACCATTGCTGGTCGAAGGAGCGCGGCAGGCCGAGCGCCTCGTTCCAGGCGGGCAACTGCACGGCGCGGGCCCGGGCCTTCTTGGACAGGGTCACCGCCAGCATCTCGATGAGGATGCGGTAGACGTTGTTTTCCGGCTGCTGCTCGGTCAGCCCCAGCGAATTGACCTGAACGCCATAGCGGAACAGCTTCTGCTTGGCGTCCGTGATGCCATAGCGCTCCACGCAGATCTCGTCCCACAGATCCACGAAGGCGCGCATCTTGCACATCTCGGTGATGAACTTCATGCCCGCATTCACGAAGAAGGAGATGCGGCCGACCACCTCGCCGAACACAGGCCCTTCCGCCTCGCCGGAGCGCTTCACCGTGTCGAGAATGGCGATGGCGTTGGCGAGGGCGAAGGCCAGCTCCTGCACCGGCGTCGCCCCGGCCTCCTGCAGGTGGTAGGAACACACATTCATGGGGTTCCAGCGCGGCAGCTGGCTGGTGGTGAACAGGATCACGTCCTTGGTCAGCCGCATGGAGGGCGCGGGCGGGAACACATAAGTCCCGCGCGAGAGATACTCCTTGATGATGTCGTTCTGCGTGGTGCCGTTCAGCTTGGTGCGATCGGCGCCCTGCGCGTCGGCGGTCGCGATATAGAGCGACAGCAGCCAGGCGGCGCAGGCATTGATGGTCATGGACGTGTTCATGTCGGCAAGCGGGATGCCGTCGAACAGGGTCTGCATGTCGCCGAGATGGGAGATGGGCACGCCCACCTTGCCCACTTCGCCCCGCGCCAGGGGATGGTCGCTGTCGTAGCCGGTCTGGGTCGGCAGGTCGAAGGCGACCGAAAGGCCCGTCTGGCCCTTGGCGAGATTGGAGCGGTAGAGCTTGTTGGACTCCGCGGCGGTGGAGTGTCCCGCATAGGTACGGAACAGCCAGGGTTTGTCGCGGGTGGCCATGATCCCATCCTCGTTTGCACAACGTCGCATTGCATAATGTGCGCTGCAACGCGGCGGTCGTCGACGGGAATCTTGTCGCCGGGGGCAGCTTCAGCTCAGCGCTTCACAAGACTTATGGCGAAGAGCAGGATCACCGCGCCGATGGTGGCGCAGATGATGCGCCCGATGATGCCGCCGACGATGAAGACGTTGCCGAACAAAAAGCCGCCGATCAGCGCGCCGATGACGCCCACGGCAATGTTTCCCCATAGGCCGAAGCCGCCACCGCGAAAGATCTGACCCGCCAGCCAGCCGGCCACCGCCCCCACCAGCAGCATTCCGATCAGCGCGCCCATGGGTCTCTCCCTGTTCAGACACCGCCGGCATCTTGGCTAAGAATGCGCGCCCTGTCCCGCGCGCACGGCGGGCGGCTCGGGAAGTTGCAACCATTCGAAAGAGGGGGGCTCGCCAGTCCGATTTTCTCTGCTACGCTGCGGTGCGAAATGCATGCGGCCGAAACGGCCCAACCATCGAAGAGGAAGGACGAGACGCTATGGGCCAGACAGCGACGGCGAGCGCGCCTCAAGCGACTGCTCTGAAGGATCTTTACGAGCTGGGTGAGATCCCGCCGCTGGGCCATGTGCCGGCCAACATGTATGCCTGGACGATCCGCCGCGAGCGCCATGGGCCGCCGGAGGAGTCCTTCCAGGTTGAGGTTGTGCCCACATGGACTTTGGGCGAGACCGATGTGCTGGTGCTCGTGATGGCGGCCGGCGTGAACTATAACGGCATCTGGGCCGGCCTCGGGCAGCCCATCTCGCCGTTCGACGTGCACAAGGCGCCCTTCCATGTGGCCGGCTCGGATGCCTCCGGCATCGTCTGGGCAGTGGGCTCGAAGGTCACCCGCTGGAAGGTGGGCGACGAGGTCGTCGTGCACTGCAACCAGGATGACGGCGACGACGAGGAGTGCAATGGCGGCGACCCCATGTTCTCGCCGTCCCAGCGCATCTGGGGCTATGAGACCCCCGATGGCTCCTTCGCCCAGTTCTGCCGCGTGCAGGCCCGCCAGCTCATGCCGCGGCCCAAGCACCTGACCTGGGAAGAGAGCGCCTGCTACACGCTCACCCTCGCCACCGCCTACCGCATGCTGTTCGGCCATCCCCCGCATACGGTGAAGCCGGGCGACTATGTGCTGGTGTGGGGCGCCTCGGGCGGCCTCGGCGTGTTCGGCGTGCAGCTTGCGGCGGCTTCTGGCGCCCATGTGATCGGCGTCATCTCGGACGAGACCAAGCGCGACTACGTGCTCGGCCTCGGCGCCAAGGGCGTGATCAACCGCAAGGACTTCAATTGCTGGGGCCAGCTGCCCAAGGTCAACTCGCCCGAATATAACGAGTGGCTGAAGGAAGCCCGCAAGTTCGGCAAGGCGATCTGGGAAATCACCGGCAAGCGCGACGTGGACATCGTGTTCGAGCATCCCGGCGAGAGCACCTTCCCGGTTTCCACCCTGGTGGGCAAGCGCGGCGGCATGATCGTTTTCTGCGCCGGCACCACCGGCTTCAACATCACCTTCGACGCCCGCTATGTGTGGATGCGGCAGAAGCGCATCCAGGGTTCGCACTTCGCGCATCTCAAGCAGGCGTCGGGCGCCAACCAGTTCATCATCGACCGGCGCGTGGACCCGTGCATGTCGGAGGTGTTCCCGTGGGATCGGATCCCCCAGGCGCACACCAAGATGTGGAAGAACCAGCATGCCCCCGGCAACATGGCGGTGCTGGTGAATGCGCCCCGCACGGGCCTGCGCACCTTTGACGACGTGCTCGAAGCGTGCGCCGAGCGCTGATCAGGTGACGGACCGCACCGGGCGTCCCCGGGGACGCCCGAGGGCGGTCCGGTCCCTGCCGCCCTGCTTGGCGGCATAGAGAGCATCATCCACGCACCGGAGCGCCTCCTCGGGTCCTCCGGTGCCATCCCAGACCATGACGCCGGCGCTGAGCGTGACACCGCCGGCCGCGCTTTCGGGCAGTTCCGACGCGGAGCGCCGCAGCCGGTCCGCCAGCATGCAGGCCTCGTCTGCCGACGCATTGGCCGCCAGCACCAGGAACTCGTCCCCGCCCCACCGGCCGATCACGTCCGCCCCGCGCAGGCCATGCCGCAGCCGGTCGACGATGGTGCGCAGAACCTGATCGCCGAACAGGTGGCCCTGGGTGTCGTTGACCCCCTTGAAGTTGTCCATGTCCAGCAGGATGAGCGCCATCGGCCGGCCGGGGGCGGCGGCATGTTCCTTCAGGAGACGCTCCAGACCACGCCTGTTCACGACGCCGGTCAGGGGATCGGTGAGCGCGGCATCCTCCAGCACCTTGGTTTCGCTGCGCATCCGGTCGAAGGCGTGCTGGGTGAAGACCAGCAGCGACAGCGAGACCAGAATCAGCAGATGGACCACATAGGCGTTCACCATCAGCGAGTTGTAGGTGATGTCCCAATGGGCGACATCACCGTGCAGATGCAGCGCCCAAAGAGAGATCGCCGATGCACCGAACACCAGTGCGGCGGCGATGATCGCTTCCCACTTGCGGAACAAGACAAAGGCGGAAACATAAAGAAGTGTCATCCATTGCAATGTATTTGCAATGGTATAAATCCCGGATTCTTCTTCCAGCGTGTCGAAGAACTGGATGGAGCAGATGCAATAAAGCGCAAAGCCGAAATAGGAGAGCCGCTCGGCAATGTGGTGGTGCCTGGGCGCCGCCAGCAGGATCACGAGGCTGATCCCGAACGCGGCCAGGAGCAGGGGGTAGCCGAAGCGATCATAATCGGAGAGCAAGCCCGTCGCGGATTCGAACGTCCACAGGCCCACGATGCACAAGACGCCCGTGCCTATGAGAATACGTACGATGAGGTTCCGCTGCTGGGCGAGGTCCCGTTGCATTCTTCGACCTTCGGTTGAGAGTGGACATGGCAAAAAAACCGCACCGCGTCCACATAAGGTTTGGTAATTCCTTGAGCGTCGGATGGACAGCCACCCGCGCTCCCTGCAAAAGCCTTCCCGATGACATTGCTCGACATGCCAGTGGCCATTGTGGGCGCCGGGCCGGCCGGACTTATGGCGGCCTCCCGGCTCGCCGCTGCGGGCTGTGCCGTCAGCGTTTATGAGCGCTTGCCGTCCCCGGCGCGCAAGCTGCTGATGGCGGGTCGGGGCGGGCTGAACCTGACCCATTCCGAGCCGTTGGACTTGTTCCTGTCCCGCTACGCCCCGCAGGCGCCGGCCCTCATGGCGGCCGTGCGGGCCTTTCCGCCTTCCGCCCTGCGGGCGTTCGCGCAGGATTTGGGCGAGGCGACCTTCGTGGGGTCCAGCGGGCGGGTGTTTCCTGACAGCTTCAAGGCCTCGCCCCTCCTGCGCGCCTGGCTTGGCCGCCTCGCGGCGGAGGGCGTGCAACTGAAGACCCGCCATCTCTGGCGAGGGTGGGCGCCGGATGGCGCGCTGCGCCTGTCGACGGCCGAGGGCGAGGAAGACATACGCCCGGCGGCTACGCTGCTGGCGCTGGGGGGCGCCTCCTGGCCGCGACTGGGTTCCGATGGCGGCTGGGTGCCCCTTCTGCGCGAAAGGGGCGTGTCGGTCGAACCCTTCCGGCCCGCCAATATGGGCGTGCTCATCGGCTGGTCGGCTCCCATGCTGCGCTTCGCCGGCGCGCCGTTGAAGCGCATCGCCTTGTCCTGCGGCGCCGTGCGTGTGCGGGGGGAGGCGGTTGTGACTGCCGGTGGGCTGGAAGGCGGGGCGGTCTATGCGCTTTCCGCGGCGGTCCGGGCGGCGTTGGAGGGGGGCGGACCCGCGCAAATGTCCGTGGATCTGCGGCCCGATCTCGATGCCAACCAACTGGCGCGCAAGCTGGAGGCGGTGCCGGAGCGTTATTCCCTTGCCAATCGCCTGCGCAAGGGGGCCGGCCTCTCGCCTGTGGCGGCGAGCCTTTTGCGTGAGGCGGGGCCGCTGCCGCCAGGCGTTCAGGCGCTGGCCGCCCGCATCAAGGACGTTCCTCTCGGGGTGACGGGGACGAGCGGGCTGGAGCGCGCCATTTCCAGTGCCGGAGGCATTTCCTGGGACGACCTGGATTCGCACTTCATGCTCAAAGCCGTGCCAGGTGTCTTCGCCTGTGGCGAAATGCTGGACTGGGAGGCGCCTACGGGGGGCTATCTGCTCCAGGCGTGCTTTGCCACCGGCCTTGCGGCGGCCGAAGGCATCCTGGCCCATCTGGGCCGTGCCCGTTGAGGCGGTCGCGGTTCAGCGCCGGGGCGCAAGCCCGGCCGGGGCCAGCGGATTGTCGGTGAGGGCCGCACGATCCGGCGTGTCCACCTGTGGCACGCCGAGAAACGCGGAGAACAGGCGCTGCACCACCGCCGGGTCCAGGTCCTTCACGATCATGACGAGGCGGGTGCGGTGGTCATCGTCCGGCCAGCCCGGCAAGCGGGTGGGGGGATGCATCACATGCTGCACCCCATGCAGCACCACAGGCGCGGAGGGATCATCCGCGAGCCGCACGATGCCCTTCATCCGCAGCATGTTGGCGCCATAGGTGGCGCGCAGCAATTCCAGGAAGAGGTCGAGGGTGGAGGCGGAGATGGCCGCGTCGGTCGCGAGGGTGAAGGCGCGGATGCGGTCGTCGTGGCGGTTGGGGTCGTGGCCGGCGATGTCCTCCTGGGCGGCGGCGATGCGCTCGTCGGCCAGCCAGCGGGAGACATCGGGGATCTTGCGGTCGGGGTCATAAAGCCCGGCCTGGAGCAGCGCCCCGGCGGTGGCCTCGCCCTTGGAGGCGTCGAGCACCGGCGCGGCAGGGGCAAGCCGCGTCAGGCGGGCCTTCAGGTCCGCGAGCGCCGCCCGCTGGGCGGGCGTCTCCACGAGGTCGGTCTTGGTGAGGACGATGCGGTCCGCCACCGCCGCCTGCTTCACTGCTTCCGGGTGATCATCCAGGGTGGCCGAGCCATTGATGGCGTCCACCACCGTCACCACCCCGTCCAGCCGATAGCGCAGCACCAGATAGGGGTGGGTCATGAGGGTGAAGAGGATGGGCGCGGGATCGGCGAGGCCGGTGGTCTCCACCAGCACCCGCGAGAAAGGCGGCAGGCGATTGTTGTCGCGCCCGCGCAGCAGGTCTTCCAGCGCTGCCACCAGGTCGCCGCGCACGGTGCAGCACACGCATCCGCTGGCCAGCAGGACGATGCCGTCCTTCACCTCGCGCACGAACAGATGATCAAGCCCGATCTCGCCGAACTCGTTGATGAGCACGGCGGTGTCCGCCAAGGCGGGGTCCGCCAGCAGCGCGTTCAGCAAGGTGGTCTTGCCGGCCCCCAGGAAGCCGGTGAGCACCGTTACGGGAAGAGGCGCAGGCGGGCCGGGACGAGGGCGGTCCGGCGTGGAGGAGGCGGTCTCGGTCATGTCTGTCGGTACTCGGGACCTTCACGCCGCGCCCCGCCTTGAACCTTCAAGGTGGGGCGCAGGCCGAGGCGGTCGCTCAGGTGCCCGGGCGGGCGGGCGGCGGGCCGAAGGTCAGGGGATCGGTGCTGTCGCTTGTGCCGCTGGAAGCCTTAGGCTTGGCGGCGGGCTTCGGCGCGGGCGTGGCGGCAGCGGTGGCTGATGAGCTTCCGGCTGGCTTGGCGTCCTTGGACGACGTGCTTTTGGCGCCCGCATCCTTGGCGGACGTCGTCGCCTTCGCGCCATCCTTCGACGTGTCCTTGGCGGCGGGCTTGGACGCGCTGGCGGCGTCCGGCTTCTTGTCGGAGCCGGTGGAGATGACAGCGGTCTTCTGCTTGGAGCCGCTGGCCGGGTCCTTGCTGTCCTTGATGGCGACGCCGGTCTTCTTGTCGGCCTTCTCCTCCGCAGGCGGCATGCGCACGATGGCGGTGACGGGGACCGGCGGCATGGAGGGCGGGAGGTTCTGGAGCAGCGCCGCGCCCTCTCCCTTGCTCAGGCCGGCCGCCACAGCGGCGGACATGGCATAGGAGGACGAGCTCTCGCCCTGATTATAGAGGTTGTCGTCCTCGTTCTCGGCCGCCGCCACCGCGCGCTTGCGGTTGCAGATGTTCATGTCCGGCGGCGTGCCGCCCACATTGGCGAGGGTGTCGAGGGTGGGCGAGGCCGCCCCGAAGATCGACCAGGAGGGCTGGAAGCCCTTTTCGAAGAGAAGCGCGGCCTGCTCCGTGCGCGCCACCGCCGAGGGGGCGCCCAGGATGACGGCGATGAGGCGCTTGTTGCCGCGGGTGGCGGTGGCCACCAGGTTGAAGCCGGAGGCGCAGATGAAGCCGGTCTTCATGCCGTCGGCGCCGGGATAGCGGTCGATCAGGCGGTTATAGTTCCGCAGCACGATCTTCCCCAGCCGGATGGCGGGGATGCGGAACAGCATTTCATTCTCGGGAAAATGATAGATCAGCGCCCGGGCGAGCACCGCGAGATCGCGGGCGGTGGTGTATTGCTCGGGATTGGGCAGGCCATTGGGATTCTCGAAATGGGAGCCCGTCATGCCCAGCTGCTGGGCCGTGCTGTTCATCTCGGCGACGAAATCGGGAACCGAGCCGCCCACGCCCTCGGCGATCACCACGGCGATGTCGTTGGCCGATTTCACCATCAGCATCTTCAGCGCGCTGTCGAGCGGCACCTGACTGCCGGGGCCGAAGCCCATCTTGGTGGGCTGCTGCGAGGCGGCGAGGGGGGAGACGGTGAGCATCGTCTCCATGGTCAGGCGGCCTTCGCGCACGGCGTTCAGGGCCACATAGACGGTCATCAGCTTGGTGACGGAGGCGGGATACCAGGGCCGGCCGGCCTCCTGCTGCTCCAGAACCTTGCCGGTATCGGCTTCCACCAGCAGCATGGGCGTTGCGCGCGCGGCGGTGCCCAGCAGGCCGATCAGGACTGCCGCAAGGGCAATTTGGCGCAGGACGACGCCCGCGCGCAGACTGGAAAAGCCCGGCAAAGCTGGCTCCGTAACGGTGGTGGGCCCCCTTGGCCAGCCTTCTCCTTATCGCTTTTCGCGCTCGCGGGAAAGCTGAAACCCCGTCGCAGGCCGTGGAAGCCCAGCCTGGCGCAGGCTTGTCAGGGGGCATCAGGTCTCGGCGATGGGGCGGTCGGGGTCCGGCGCGGCGAGAAATTGCGCTTTCGCGAGCGCCGCGAATCGTCCGCCGAGCCGCATCAGATCCTCGAAGCTGCCGGCCTCCACCACCCGTCCCCCCTCGAACACCAGGATACGATTGGCCGTGCGGATAGTGGCGAGGCGGTGGGCGATCACGAAAGTGGTGCGGTGCTTCATCACTTCGTCGAGGGCCGCCTGCACCTTCTGCTCGGTCGCGGCATCGAGCGCGCTGGTCGCTTCGTCCAGGATCAGGATGGGCGGGTTCTTCAACAGCGCGCGGGCGATGGACAGCCGCTGGCGCTCGCCGCCCGACAAGGCGCGGCCGCGCTCGCCCACCTTCGCCTTCAGCCCGTCGGGATGGCGCTCCACCAGTTCCAGCGCCTGGGCGCGGGACAAAGCGAGGCGCATGTCCTCCTCGCTCGCATCCGGCTTGCCCACCTTCAGGTTCTCCTCGATGGAGCGGTTGAACAGCAGCGGTTCCTGGAACACCACGCCGATCTGCCGACGCAGCGAGGAGAGCGTTACGTCGCGAATATCGGCGCCATCTATGAGCACGCGGCCCGATTGCGGATCGAACATGCGATGGAGAAGCGCGAGCGCGGTGGACTTGCCAGCCCCGGTGGTCCCCACCAGTGCCACCGTCTCTCCCGGGGCCGCATGGAGGCTCACATCCTGCAAGGCTGGGCGCTTGCCGTCATAGGAGAAGGACACGTCCTCGAACCGCACATCCCCTTTGACCGCCCCAAGGTCCGGCGCGCCCGGCCGGTCGCGCACCTGGCCCACCGTGTCCAGCACGCCGAAAAACTCAGCGAGCCCCGGCGCGTTCAAGACCAGCCGGTTCACGAAGGAGACGGTGTGGTCAAGCCGGCCGATCAGCATGGTGGCAAAGCCCACATAGGTCACGATCTCGCCGATGCTGGCGAGGCCGTTCACATGCAGCCAGGTCCCGATGAGCAGGATGGCGAGGATGGTCAGCGTGGTGGCGGCGCGGGTCGCCATGGAGACCAGCGCCCACCAGGACAGGACGGGGATCTGCGCCGCCAGGAGGCTATGGGCGGTGTCCCGCAGCCCGCTCACCTCCGCCTCGATGCGGGTGTAACTCTGGATCAGTGCCACATTGCCCAGTGCGTCGGTGGCATGCTCGGCCAGCGAGGAATGGTGGCGCTCCACATTGCGCTGCATGGCCTCGGTGCGGCGCATGACATAGCCGGTGACGAGGCCGAACACCGCCACCAGCACGATGAGCACGAGCCCGAGCCGCCAATTGATCCAGATGCCCACGGGCAGCAGCACCACGAGGGCCACCAACGCCGCGCAATCGTCGCGGAAGAAGGACAGCCACAGGCCCCACAGCGTGTCGGTGCCCTGGAGCATGATCTTCAGCAGCCGCCCGGAATGGGTCTCGCCATGAAAGGCGGCGGGTAATTGCAGGACATGCTCGAAATATTCGGTCAGCACGCCCAGGCGCCGGCGATGGGCGAGCCGGTCCGCATGCAGCGAGATCAGCACGCCCGCGCCGATGGAGAAAAGGCCGAACCCCGCCCAGGCGGCGAGCAGCGGTAAGAGGTCCGAGAAGCCCGGCGTCGCGCCGCTGCCCTGCGCCCCCGCCAGCGCATTGATGATGCGGCCGAACAGGATGGGCTCGGCGAACTGGGCCATGGCGAGGAGCAGGTTGCCGATGGCGAGCGCGACGCCCACCTTCGCCTGCGACCCCAGCAGGGCCAGGGCGCGCCCATAGATTCGTAACAAGCCGCCCATGATTGCCCCCGGCCCTACATCACCTTGTCCGCGATCATCTCGCCGATGGGCAAGGCGGAGGTGGCGGCGGGGGAGGGGGCGTTGCACACATGGAGCATGCGCGGCGTCTCCACGAACAGGAAGTCGTGCACGAGGCTCCCGTCCGGCATCACCGCCTGGGCGCGGATGCCGGCCTCGCAGGGGCCGAGATCTGAGGCTTCCAATTCCGGGCAATATTTGCGGCACTCGTCGAGATAACCGCCCTTGAACAGGGAATTGCGCAATTCCCGCGCGGTGGCGCCGGGATGCTTGGCGACCGTGCGCCAGAAGCCGGGGAAGGCTGCATAGTCGAGCACGTCGGGCAGCGAAATGGCGGTCTTGCGATAGCCCTCCCGCGCAAGGCCAACCACCGCGTTGGGGCCCACCGTTACCGAGCCATCGATCATGCGGGTGAGATGGATGCCGAGAAATGGCAAGGTGGGATCTGGCACCGGATAGATCAGGCTCTTGACCAAATCATTGAGGCGCGGCGGCAGGCGAAAATACTCGCCCCGGAAGGGCACGATACGATGGGTGATGGACAGCCCGGCGAGGCGCGCCAGCCGGTCCGACTGGAGCCCGGCGCAGGCCACGAGCTTGCGTGCGCGATAGGTCGTGCCGCCGGCCACCACCTCCACGCTTTCCGGGCCCTCGGTGATGGCGGTCACCTCAGCGGAGAGGCGCACCGTGCCGCCGGCCTTGGTGATCTTGTCGCCCATGGCATTGCAGACGCGCTTATAGTCCACGATGCCGGTGGTGGGTGCGAACAGGGCGCCGACCCCCCGGATGCGCGGTTCCCGGCGCTTCAGCTCGGCTGCGTCGAGCCGCTCCAGCGGTACGTTGTTGGCCACGGCACGTTCATAGAGGGCATCCATGCGGGCGACCTCGTCCGCGTTGGTGGCGACGATCATCTTGCCGCACACGTCGAAGGGGATGCCGTTCTCGGTGCAGAAATCCTTGGTGGCCTGCGCGCCCTTCCGGCACAGCTCCGCCTTGAAGCTGCCGGGAGCATAATAGATGCCGGCATGGATGACGCCGCTATTGTGGCCGGTCTGGTGGCGGGCGAGGCGGTCTTCCTTCTCGATCAGCAGGATGCCGGCATCGGGGCGGCGGGTTGAGATCTGGAGCGCGGTGGCAAGGCCCACAATGCCACCGCCGATGATGATGAAATCGTAGGTCATCCGCTCTCCAAGCCCTGCGTGCGCCTGGGCGCCGACGCCCGCCGATGCGCGGGCATCGGGAGCCAGTTGTCTACGGGTTTAGACCGGGGTCGGATCGGCAGGCAATGGCGAGCAGGGTCGTTGGATGTCCGCCGTCTTTCTTCCGCATGGTGGGAGGACAATCATGTTCCATGACCTGCCGGATTCGCCCATGACCCACTCTCCCGCTCCTTCCGTCCCCCCACCGGCGCGCCTCGTCCTGGAGCGGACCGACCTGGAGCGGGCCGCGTCTGCCGGGCTCGTGGAGGCGGAGAGGGTGGAGGCGCTCTGGGCGTTCCTGGCG
Organism: Aquabacter sediminis; assembly: GCF_028863665.1. Classification (GTDB taxonomy): domain Bacteria; phylum Pseudomonadota; class Alphaproteobacteria; order Rhizobiales; family Xanthobacteraceae; genus L1I39. Next base: position 161,579 of record NZ_JARBFX010000006.1, on the reverse strand, counting down.
CAGGGGCGCGCGCAGTCGGAAGAAGCACGCTTCAGCTTCGGCCACACCCTCTATTATTTCGGCGGTCTCCTGGCCATTTCGGCCATGAGCCTGTTCATGACCTTAAGCTGGGATGTCCTGGGGCCATGGGGCATCGCGGTGCTCGCCGTGCTCTACGCCATGGTGGCCTGGACGTCGGCGGAAATGCTGGCGCGGAGGGGCTTTTCCATCCCGGCCGGCATCCTGGCGGCGCTGGCGGTCTTCCTGGTGCCGCTCGCCACCTGGTCGGCCCAGCATGCGCTGGGGCTCTGGCCCGAGATGGACGGCGCCATTTCCGGGACGCGGTTCAACCAGTATCACAAATGGATCGATGCCCGCTGGCTGACGCTGGAACTGGCGACGCTGCTCGCCGGCGGCCTGGCGCTTTGGCGCCTGAGGCTCCCCTTCCTGGTGCTGCCGGTGGCGCTCACGCTCTGGTATATGAGCATGGATCTTGCCCGCTGGCCCGCGGGGACCGACCCATGGGACCTCGACCATGCGCGCCATGTCTCGCTGGTGTTCGGCTTGGCCATGTGCGTGGCTGGCGGGGTGCTGGATGGTCTGCGCCACCGGCGGGGCGGGCCGGACTTCGCCACCTGGCTCTACCTGTTCGGCGCTGTGGCCGCTTGGGGGGCCCTGACCGCGAGCGACAGCGGCTCGGAGGCGGCTCGGCTGGGCTATGCCCTGTTCAACGGCGTGCTGGTGCTGTTTGGGGCCGTTATCGGCCGGCGGATCTTCACCATTCTCGGCGCCATCGGCGTGGCACTCTATCTCGGCCACCTATCCTTCGAGTTGTTCCGGGACAGTCTGCTGTTCCCCCTCGCCTTGTCCGCCATCGGACTGGCCATGGTGGGGGCCGGCCTGTTCTGGCAGCGCCATGAGGCGGCCATCCACCAGCGCCTCCGCGGGCTCGTTTCCCGCGCCGAATGAACGGGGCGGCGGTCGTTGACGCTTCAGGCCGCGTCCCCCATATTAAACGCGACCTTGAATAGGTTTCGAGGTGAGAAGGCCCTTCTCACGCACCGACTGTGTGGTCGGTAAAGTAGCCGCTCGCGGCGAAGAGATGCAGGAGTGCGGTTGGCCGAGGCTGCCGCCTGAAAACTGGGACCCTGCCGAAGATTGTTCAAGGCTTCGAAGGCCCGCCCTCACCGGCGGGCCTTATGATTTGCGGCGCGTATTCAGAACCGTGCCCTTCTGGCGCCTCTGATCGATCCTGGATTGCGTCACCGTATAGAAGCTGGCGACGTGATACCTGCCGTCATCATCCGGTTCGATGACGATCGCAACCAAGAGGCCTGCCGGGCCGGGCACCCGCCGGATGAGTTCGATCTTTCCCCGATTTCGGAAATCATCGCCCATGTAAGACGGGTCCTTGATGACCAGCCCCACATGGGCGAGGTGTGCCGCGAAGTCACCAGGATGCCGGTTATAGACGTGCTTTTGTGCGCCAACCGTCAGCACCGCGTTGCCCGGCTCCAACTCAAGTCCGAGTGTCGCGTTGATCTCCTCCACCGGGAGGGGGCCAAGATCAATCTCCCGAAATGCGAAGAGTGCAGACGACATCTTGCCTGCATAGCTTACGCTGCGCGGCCTCGACTAGATGCAATCCGATTGTACTGCAATCGAAGGGCGCACGTTCCTACGCGCGCCCGCGCTGCGATTTACCCACTGACGGATCGCGCCCTCAGACGTCCACGCTCGCCTTAAGCGCGTTCTCCTGGATGAAGTCGCGGCGGGGCTCAACCAGGTCGCCCATGAGGCGGTTGAAGAGGTCGTCCGCCTCGTCCACTTCCTTCACCCGCACCTGCAGCAGGGAGCGGGCGTTCACGTCCAGGGTGGTCTCCCAGAGCTGGCCGGGATTCATCTCGCCCAACCCTTTGTAGCGCTGGAGCGAGAGGCCCTTGCGGCCGGCATCGGTAACGGCGTCGAACAGGTCCACCGCGCCGAACAGGCGGGTGTCGTCGGCGCGGCGGCGCAGCAGAGTCTCGCCCTCGAACACGCCGGCCAGCTCGCCGGCCAGATTGTCCAGGCGCCGGGCGTCGGGGGAGGTGAGGAAGGTGTTGTCGAGGACGTTGGTCTCCAGCACGCCGCGCACGGTGCGCGAGAAGCGCATGCCGGCTTCGTCCAGCGTGCCGGTCCACCCGCGCTCCGTCTCTTCCGACAGGGCATCGAGCCGAGCGGCGGTGCGGGCGGCGGCCGCAGCGGCGGCGTTCAGATCGTCCAGCAGGTTGGGGGCCAGCGCCCCGGCCAGCGCCGCCTGCTCGGCCACCGCGCGATTATAGCGCGGATGCAGTGCGCCGAGCGCGCCGCGCATCTGCCGGCTGGTCTCCACCACCGCGCCAAGGTCCGCGCCCGTGCGGACCTCGCCGGAGGCCAGCCGCAGCGCCGCATCGTCGAGGCCCACCGCGATGAGATAGTCCTCCAGTGCCCGCTCGTCCTTGATGTAGCTCTCCGACTTGCCGCGCGTCACCTTGTAGAGCGGCGGCTGGGCGATGAAGAGATGGCCGCGCTCCACCAGTTCCGGCATCTGCCGGAAGAAGAAGGTGAGCAGCAAGGTGCGGATGTGGGAGCCGTCCACGTCCGCGTCGGTCATGATGATGATCTTGTGGTAGCGCAGCTTGTTGATATCGAAATCGTCGCGGCCGATGCCGGTGCCGAGCGCGGTGATCAGCGTGCCGATCTGATCGGAGCCGAGCATCTTGTCGAAGCGCGCCCGCTCCACGTTCAGGATCTTGCCGCGCAAAGGCAGGATGGCCTGGAAAGCGCGGTCGCGGCCCTGCTTGGCCGAGCCACCGGCCGAGTCACCCTCGACGATGAATAGTTCGGACTTGGCTGGATCGCGCTCCTGGCAGTCGGCGAGTTTGCCGGGCAGGGAGGCGATGTCGAGCGGGTTTTTGCGGCGGGTGAGTTCCCGGGCCCGGCGGGCGGCCTCGCGGGCGGCGGCGGCTTCCACCACCTTGCCCACCACGGCCTTGGCCTCGGAGGGGTTTTCCTCAAGCCAGGTGCTCAGCGCCTCGGACACCAGCGATTCAACCACCGGCCGCACTTCGGACGAAACCAGCTTGTCCTTGGTCTGGGACGAGAATTTCGGGTCCGGCACCTTCACCGAGAGTACGGCGGTCAGGCCCTCCCGGCAGTCTTCGCCCGAAAGCGAGACCTTCTCCTTCTTGGAGATGCCCGAGGCGTCCGAATAGGACATAACCTGCCGCGTGAGCGCGGCGGCAAAGCCGGTGAAGTGGGTGCCGCGATCCCGCTGGGGGATGTTGTTGGTGAAGCAGAGCACGTTCTCGTGGTAGCCGTCATTCCACGACAGCGCGGCTTCCACGGTGATGCCGTCCCGCTCCGAGCGGATGACGATGGGCTTGGCCAGCACCGCCTGCTTGTTGCGGTCGAGATAGCGTACGAAGGCTTCGACGCCGCCCTCGTACATGAGCTCCTCGACCTTGACCTCTGGCGTGCGCGCATCGGTCAGCACGATGCGCACCCCGGAATTCAGGAAGGCCAACTCACGCAGCCGGTGCTCCAGCGTCGCATAGTTGAATTCGATGTGGGTGAAGGTTTCCGGGCTCGGCAGGAAGGTGACCTTGGTGCCGCGCTTGCCCTCGGGGGCGGGGCCGACCACCTTGAGCGGGGCTTCTGCATCGCCGTGGCGGAAGCGCATGTAATGCTCCTTGCCATCCCGCCAGATGGTCAGGTCCAGCGTGGTGGAGAGCGCATTCACCACCGAGACGCCGACGCCGTGGAGGCCGCCGGAGACCTTGTAGGAATTCTGGTTGAACTTACCGCCCGCATGGAGCTGGGTCATGATGACCTCGGCGGCGGAGACCCCTTCCTCCGGGTGGAGGTCGGTGGGGATGCCGCGCCCGTCATCGGTGACGGTGACCGAGCCATCCGCGTTCAATGTGACGGTGACTTCCTTGGCATAGCCGGCCAGCGCCTCGTCGATGGCGTTGTCCACCACCTCATACACCATGTGGTGCAGGCCGGAGCCGTCGTCCGTGTCACCGATATACATGCCCGGGCGCTTGCGCACGGCGTCCAGCCCCTTGAGGACCTGGATGGATTGTGCCCCGTATTCCTCGGGGGACGCCGCGCTTGCGGGTTCGGCCATGATGCTGTCTCGAATCGTTGGAACGCTTGAATCTCTTTTACCGCAAAGACGCGGTTATTTGGTGGCAACCGCAACCGCCGCGCCCGCCATGGCGCCGCCGCAGATCCGATTGAGCCACCGCATGGCGCGGGCCGAGGCCACGAAGCGCCGCGCCCGGTCCGCCAGGACCACATAGGCCGCGAAAACGCCCGCGAGCACCACCAGAATCACCGCGCTCATCTCCAGGAAGCCCAGCAGCGACAGGCGGTTGAGATCAACCAGCGTCGGCAGCAAGGCGAGGTAGAAGGCCATGGTCTTTGGATTGCCGAAGGAGACCGCAAGTCCCGCGCCGAACAGGCGGGCCCCGTCGACGCCCTCATTGGGGGCGGCAAAGTCCGGGGCTGCGGGACGCGCCGTCCACAGCCGATAGGCCATGTAGAGCAGATAGGCGGCGCCGGCGAGGCGCACCAGCACGAACAGGCTGCCAAGCGTCGCGGCGAGTGCGGCCATGCCGAGGGCGGCTGCCGCCAGCCACATGACATCGCCTACCGCGAGGCCGGCAATGAAGGCGGCGGAGCCGGAACGCCCGCGGGCCAGCGTGCGCGCCACGATGGCCACCACGGCGGGACCCGGAGACATGGCCGCCAGCGTCAGTATCCCTGCGAAGAAAGCGAGGGTGCCAAAATCCATGCCCCCCGTGTGCGCGCATGCGCACGCGAGGTCAAGCCCTGCGGGCGCGGGACTGCCGCACCGGCAGGGCTTTTCCCGCGATGGACGCCGGAATTACCGTTCGATGGCCGCGGGGGCGTGGGTACCAGCTCCGATGGCCTGCATGTGGCTGTGCAGGGACAGCCGGTCGAGGCTCCGCAGCGGCAGGGCGGCGAAGGCAAGGACGCGGTTGCGGATATGATGGAAGACGGTCTCGAAGGCCCGTTCGTGATCGATGGGCGAGCCGTCCACATGCTCGGCGTCCTCGATGCTCCAATGGGCGGTAAGGGGCATTCCCGGCCATTCCGGCATCGGCTCACCCGCGGACTCGTCACAAAGCGTGAAGACGAAATCCAGTTCCGGGGCATCCGGGCCGGTGAAGTCCGAGAGCGGCTTGGGCTGGAGGCCGGCGACAGGGACGTCCTCGGCCACCAGCGTCTCGATCGCATAGGGATCTGCCTGGTGCGCCGGGTTCACGCCGGCGGAATAGGCGGTGAAATGGCCGCTGGCTTCCTGCCGCAGGATCGCTTCCGCGATGAGGGAGCGACCCGCATTGGTGTTGCAGATGAACAGCACAGTGTAGGGCGCAACGGCCTCGGCTCCGGTCATATCCCCCTCCGACACACTGCGGCGCACGGCCGCCTTGGGGGAGACTTCCCACATGGAACCTGACGAAGGTGTGACAGTCCCCCGGCCTCGACCGGGCCGGTGTCAAATTACATCACATAGACGCGAGTGCCGAGCGGAACGCGCTCGTAGAGGTCGATAATGTCCTGGTTCAGCAGGCGGATGCAGCCCGAGGAGACCTGCTCGCCAATGCTCCACGGCTCAATGGTGCCATGCAGGCGGAACATGGTGTCCCGGTCGCCGTCATAAAGGTAGAGCGCGCGCGGACCGAGGGGGTTGGTCTCGCCGCCCGGCATGCCGCTGGCATAGGGGCCGTAGCGCTCCGGCTGGAGGCGGATCATGTTCGCCGTGGGGGTCCAGCTCGGCCACTTCTCCTTACGCTTGATGGTCGCCCATCCGCGATAGGAATAGCCCTGCTTGCCGACGCCAACGCCATAGCGGATCGCCTTGCCGCCGGGCTGCACCAGATAGAGGAAGCGCTCTTCCACGTTCACGACGATGGTGCCGGGCGGATAATTGCCGCTGAAAGGCACTTCCTGGCGCAGATACTTCGGGTCGATCTCGGCGACGTTGACCGCGTCCACCTCGAAGGGCTCCCCCGGCACGGGGCCGTACATGGAAACCTGGGTGGTGAGCGGCTGACGGCCGTCTGTCTGGCACGCGGCCAGAATGAGAGGTGTTCCGAGAACCAGCAGGCGGCGGCTGATCTTCGCGGCGGGAAGGCTGTCGCTGGACATGGAACCCCGGTTCGTCGATGCGAATCGCTTAACCATGCGTAGCATGTGCCGGTTCCCGGCTGGTTGCAGCCCGGCCACACCCGTTGAAAATGCACGCTCGCGCGCCTGTGATTGCGGCGCGTCAAGGCGCGTCGCGGGGATTGCGGCGTGCGCCGTCAGGCGCGCTCGGCCACGACGCCGCCGGGATGGACCGCAAAGCGCTCCGCACCCTCCAGGCCGGCAAAGGCGGCGGGATCGGCCCCGGTCATCCAGACCTGTCCGTTCAGCCGGGCGAGCGCCTCGAACAGGCCGGCGCGGCGCGGGCCGTCCAGATAGGCCACGACGTCGTCCAGGAGCACCACCGGCGCATAGCCCTGCATGGCCGCGACGAGCCGCGCATGGGACAAAGCAAGGCCGATGAGAAGGGACTTCTGTTCGCCCGTGGAGCAGCGGGCGGCGGGCAGGTCCTTGGGCCCGTGGGTCACCGCAAGGTCGCACAGATGCGGGCCTTCCAGCGTGCGTCCTGCCGCCCGGTCGCGGGGGCGCATCTCCCGGAGGCGGGCGCGGTAGCGGTCCTCCACCTCCACGGCCGGGGCCGCGCGCAGCGCATCCTCGATCTGCCCGTCCAGGGCGATGCGGGCGAAGGGGAAGGGGGAAGCCTCGTCGAGCCCGGCGGCGATCTCCTCCGCCAGCCGGTCCACGGTCTCAAGACGGGCGGCTGAAACCGCGATGGCCAATTCCGCCACCTCGTGCTCCACCGCGCCGAGGAAGCGGTCATTGGCCCCCTCCTGAAGCAGGCGGTTGCGCGAGGCGAGCGCGCGCTCCAGCCCATTCACCCGGCTGCCATGGTGCGGGTCCACCGCCAGGACCAGACGGTCGAGAAAGCGCCGCCGGTCGGAGGGCGGGCCGGTGAACAGGCCGTCCATTTCCGGCGTCAGCCAGACCACCTTCACATGGTCGAGAAAGGATGTGGCGGAGGGCACCGGCTGCTGGTCGATCCGGTAGCGGCGGGTCGTGGCGCCTTCGCCGGGGGCATCCATGCCGGTGCCGAGCAGGACGTCTCCGAGCGCGCCCTCCACCTTGGCGGCCACCGCCCAGGCACCATCGCCCGCGCTGTTGGCCACCTCGTCGAGACGCGCACGGCGCAGGCCCCGTCCGGGAGACAGGAAGGAAATGGCTTCCAGCAGATTGGTCTTGCCGGCGCCGTTGGGCCCCGTGAGCACGATCGGCCCGTCGCCCGCCACCAGATGAGCGGAGGGATAGGAGCGGAACCGCGTCAGGGTGATGCGGTGGACGCCGGTGCGCCGATAGCCGGCCGGGCGAGGCCCGGGCGGGGGAGGGGGCGCTTCCGGCGCCAAAGGCGGCTGATCCGTTGTGCTCACACCCGCATGGGCATGAGCACGTAGAGCGCGTCGGTCTTGGTGCTGTCGCGCACCAAGGTGGGCGAGCCGGGGTCGGCCAGCTTCAGCTCGGCCGTGTCGCCTTCCAGCTGGGCCGTGATGTCCAGCAAATAGCGGCTGTTGAAGCCGATATCGAGGGCTTCCGATCCGTAGTCCACTTCCAGTTCCTCGGTGGCGCTGCCGGAATCGGGATTGGTGACGGACAGGACCAGCCGACCATCGGCGATGGAGAGCTTCACGGCCCGCCCGCGCTCGCTGGAGACGGTGGATACGCGGTCAACGGCGGCGGCGAAATCGGCCTTGTCCACCAGCAGCGTCTTGTCGTTGCCGGCGGGGATGACCCGGCCATAATCGGGGAAGGTGCCGTCGATGAGCTTGGAGGTGAGCACGATGGCCCCCACCGCCACGCGGATCTTGGTGGCGGACAGGGAGACGGTGACTTCCGCGTCCTTGTCTTCCAGCAGCTTCTGCACCTCGGCCACCGTCTTGCGCGGGATGATGACCCCCGGCAGGCCGGCGGATCCCTCGGGCGCCGGCAGCTCGGCCTGGGCGAGGCGATGGCCGTCGGTGGCCACCGCCCGCAGGCGCGCTTCGCCATTGGTCTCGGCCACGTGCAGGTAGATGCCGTTCAGATAATAACGGGTCTCTTCGGTGGAGATGGCGAACTGGGTCTTGTCCACCAGGCGCCGCAACTCGAAGGCTTTCAGCTTGAAGGAATGGGTGAACTCGCCCGCGGCGAGGTCCGGGAAGTCGGTCTCGGGCAAGGTCTGGAGAGTGAAGCGGGCGCGTCCGGCGCGCACCAGCAGCGAGCCGCGCTCGCCGCTCGCCTCGATTCCCACCTGCGAGCCCTCGGGCAGCTTGCGGACAATGTCATAGATGACGTGCGCGGGCACGGTGGTGGCACCATCCTGGCCGATCTCGGCGGCGATGGTCTCCACCACTTCCAGGTCGAGGTCCGTGGCCTTCAGCGAAAGGCCGGAACTGCCGGTGCGGATCAGCACGTTGGCGAGGATCGGGATGGTGTTGCGGCGCTCCACGACCCGGTGGACGTGGCTGAGCGACTTGAGCAGCTCGGCGCGTTCGACGGTGACCTTCATGGCCCTGATCCGTGACTCTCTGCTCGGGGAAACGGATGCGCGAGGCAGCGGCGCTCCCTCGGCCCCTCGTGCTCGTCGCTGACGAACCGGCGGGGCCGCCGACATTGCCGTCCGCAGTGCGGCAAAGCAAGGGCACGGCCCCCATTTCCCGAGGGTGTGGACGATTTTCCCCGCGTTCGCAGAGTTCCCAAACGAAAGCGCACCCTTGCGGGCGCGCGGAATGGGAGCCTCGCTCGGCCGCTGAGCGGCCGGCGCCTCACTCGTTGACGAGGCGCTTCAGGCTCTCGATCTCTTCTGCCAAGGCGCGGTCCGTGGCGATCAGGCCGTCGATCTTGCGCACCGCATGAAGCACGGTGGTGTGGTCGCGCCCGCCGAAGCGGCGGCCGATCTCCGGCAGGGAGCGCAGGGTGAGGACCTTGGCCAGATACATGGCGATCTGGCGCGGCTTCACCACGGTGGCGGTGCGGCGCTGGGACAGGAGGTCGGCGCGCGACACGTTGTAATGCTTGGACACCACACGCAGGATGTCATCCACCCGCACGCGCTTGGGGTCGTTGGGACGCACCAGGTCACGCACCGCATTCTCGGCCATTTCCATGGTCACCGGCTCGCCGGTGAGCTTGTTGGCCGCGAGCAGCTTGTTGAGGGCGCCATCAAGGTCACGCCCGCTCTGTCCGCCATTGCGGGACAGCAGTTCCAGAACCTGGGTGGGTACCGCAAAGCCCTTGTGCTGCTCGGCGAGCGCCTGGCAGCGCGACTTGAGGATCTGGTGGCGCAGGTCTTCTTCCAGCGGAGCAAGCTCCACCACGAGGCCGCCGGCAAGGCGCGAGCGCACCCGGTCGTCGAGGGCGTCCAGTTCGGACGGGGGACGATCGGCCGCCACCATCACCTGCCGTCCGGCATCCATCAGGGCGTTGAGGGTGTGGCAGAATTCCTGCTGCATGTTCTTGCCGGTCAGGAATTGCAGATCATCGATGAGCAGCGTGTCGATGCTGCGCAGCGCATCCTTGAAGGCGATCGCCGCATGGGTCTTCAGGGCGGCCACGAAGCCGTACATGAAGCGCTCAGCGGTGAGGTAAACCACCCGGCGGCCGCGCGCGGCGCCAGCCCAGGCGGCGGCCTGGAGCAGGTGAGTCTTGCCGAGGCCGACGGCCGCATGAAGATAAAGCGGGTTGAAGATGGGGCCGGCCCCGGGCGCGGCCTCCGCCACCTGGCGGGCGGCGGCATGGGCCAGCGTGTTGGACTTGCCCACCACGAAGGTCTCGAAGGTGAAGCGGGCGTCGAGGGGCGAGCCCACCGTCATGTCGGAGGCGGCGGCGGAAGGGGAGGCGGCCGGAGTGCTGGCGACCGCCACGGGGCGCGGCTCCACGGCGCGCTCGACGATGACGGCGCGCGGCTCGTTGGCGGCCTTCAGCGGCAGCGGACGGGCAACGGCCGAGCGCACGGCCACGTCCACGCGGCGGGCCGAGCCGGTCTCGTCGCGCCACAGATCCGCGATGCGCTCCAGATAATGGTCCTGGATCCAGGCCTTCAGGAAGCGGGTGGGCACCGACAGGTGCACGCAATCCGCACTCACCTTGTCCAGCTCCAGGCGCGCGAACCAGCTGGTGTAGGATTCCTCACCGATTTCCTCGCGCAACCGGGCGCAGACCCGCTCCCACTGCTGGCTGAAGCTGGCAGTGGCCACGACGGCCCGGGGGGCCGGGCGGAATTGGGCGACGTCTACGGGTTCCGGTTTCAGCATAAGGGTCTTGGCCGCTTGGTGCGGCTCCCTGGTTGCGACGCGCTGCCGGCCGCGCCAAAGGCGCGCGGGCACATCAAGAGTTGGGGAATAGCGACGGGTGCGGGGCGCTCAGATGACGCCCATCGCGAGCTCCGCCGGTTCTGCCGCCGAAGGGCACTTGGTGTCGGGGACAAGCTTGGACACGCAGTGACACTCAGGATGTTTGCCGATGTCAGCACCAGTGTCAGAAGTCATAGCCGCCCCATACGCCACCGGTAAAGCCCGGGGCGCCTCCAAGTTGAGTTCAGAAAAAATATGAATATAACGTCAGCTCACCACCGTTGGACGATCATGTTGAGAATACGTCCAGCAAGCTGAGGTTGAATGTGATGCTCCCTGGAGCCCTTTTCTGCGGGGAGTGTGAATGCGGACACATGAAACACCCTCCCCTTCTTTAAAGAGCTGATAAATCAGGAGTCTTTTGTTGATGATCGGGTCCGTGCCCGGAGTGAGATTGAACATACACAGGCCTCGTGGAGGGTGCAACGGCTTTCCCCGCGGGGCTGAATTGTGGGGGAAAAGCGCCGCAGCGACATCTCGTGCAAGGGGTTTAAGTCAGCCGGCAAACCTCTGATGACACAATGAGATTCAATCCATTCCTGGACCCGGTTGGAGTGATTAGGATTCCAATCTCCCGGTGCTTAATTACCGTTAACCGAGGGACGCGAGGGATGACATTTTGGCTTGGCTGCTAACCTCCTCAGTCGCATCAGCTTTTCCTGTGCGGTTGAGGTGGCTCCATCCACAATGCGTCGGCTGTATGAATGGGGGGTGCACTTGACGACGTCGGCTGGAGAGGCAAGCCCCTTCAGTGCGGGTGCGATTCGGGTCCACACCCGCCGTCCCCTCCCGTCGAGATCCGTCCGACACCCCCCCGATCCGATCCAAACGGCAGAGATGCCGCCGGCCGGCTGGCCGGTGCCGCCCCCTTCGCGTGGCGAGTGAGGTGGAGCAAGCGATCTGTGCCTGTCGCACAGGCGACCGGGCGGAGCGGGACAGCGCGACGCCAACGAAAACGGGGCCCGGCAAGCCGGACCCCGTTCATGACCCTCAGCCTTCAAGATGAAGGCAGGTATTCCTCAGACGCTGAGCTTGGCGACCCGATGCGCAAGACGCGAAACCTTGCGGGCAGCGGTGTTCTTGTGCAGCACACCCTTGGTCACAGCGCGCATGATCTCGGGCTCGGCAGCCTTGAATGCCGCATTTGCATTGGCGACGTCGCCAGCGGAAATGGCGTCTTCGAGCTTGCGCAGGAAGGTGCGCACGCGAGAGCGGCGCGCGCGGTTGACTTCGGTGCGGCGCTCAATCTTGCGCGCCGCCTTCTTGGCGGAAGGCGTATTGGCCATCGGCCGTCCTTTACCTGTTATGTCGCAGGCAAATTCCAGCCGGGACCGGCAGGCGCGCTGCGATGAATGAATTCCAGTGCCGGCCGCTCACGCCGCCAGCGAAGTGCCGGGCTTATAAGGTCTGGCGGGTCTTGCGTCAACGGGGTCTTGCAGTGGCCCCGCCGCAGTCCGCTTGCTCTGGCCTTATATATAGTCGCTCCCGCGACGCCGTGCGCGCTGGACGATCGGTTCCCCCTCGCTTATCTGTCACCCACCTTGAGCATAGGTTGCCCTGCGAACAGACCGAGGGACAGAGGCATGAGCGAAGTGGCGGTGGCCGAGCGGCCCGTGACCGACAGTCTGGTGACAGTGTTCGGCGGTTCCGGCTTCCTGGGGCGCTATGTGGTGCGCGCGCTGGCCAAGCGCGGCTATCGCATCCGTGTGCCGGTGCGCCGTCCGGAACTGGCCGGCTTTCTCCAGCCGTTGGGCTATGTGGGCCAGATCCACGTGGTTCAGGCCAATGTGCGCTACCCCGACTCGGTCGCCCGTGCGGCCCAAGGGTCCGACGCGGTTCTGAACCTCACGGGCATCCTCGCCCCCAGCGGCCGCCAGACTTTCGAGGCTGTCCACGTTTTCGGCGCCAAGGCCATCGCCAAGGCTGCGGCGGGAGCGGGCGCCCGCCTTGTTCATGTGTCGGCCATCGGCGCCGACCCCAAGGCCGAATCCGAATATGCCGCCTCCAAAGGCGAGGGCGAGGCGCTGGTGCGGGCGACGGTTCCCGAGGCCGTCATCCTGCGCCCTTCCCTGGTGTTCGGTCCCGAGGACGAGTTCTTCAACCGATTCGCCTCCCTCTCCCGCTTCATGCCGGCTTTGCCGCTGATCGGCGGGGGCACCACGCGCTTCCAGCCGGTGTTCGTGGGCGATGTCGCCGCCGCGGCCCAGAGGGCTGTGGACGGCAAGGCGAAGCCCGGCGCCGTCTATGAGCTGGGTGGGCCGGAGGTGCGCACCTTCAAGGAATTGATGGAGCTGATGCTGCACGAGATCGGCAGCCATCGCGCCCTCGTCGACCTGCCTTTCGGCCTCGCCAGCTTCGCCGCCCGTTTCATGGAGGCGCTGCCCGCCCCCATGCTGACGCGCGACCAGGTGGAACTGCTGCGCCACGACAATGTGGTGAGCGACGCCGCCATCGCGGACGGGCGCACCCTGCAGGGGCTGGGCATCGCGGCCGCTTCCATGTCCTCCGTCCTGCCGAGCTATCTCTGGCGCTTCCGCAAGGCGGGGCAGTTCACCCGCGTGGAGACCTGAGGCACAGGACCGGCTAGAGTGAGCCGGCCGCGACAGGCGAGCGAGGAGGGGGGCGCCGAGGCGCCCCCACATGGTTTATGGGCATCGAAGTCAAGATCTGTGGCCTGAAGACGCCGGAGGCCCTGGAGGCCGCGCTGGAGGCCGGGGCCGATCTGGTCGGCTTCGTGCATTTTCCCAAGAGCCCCCGCCACCTCTCCTTGGCGCAGGCCACGGCCCTCACCCCCCTGGTGCGCGGCCGCGCCGCGACCGTGGCCTTGGTGGTGGACGCAGATGACCGCCTCCTCGCCGACATCGTCGCCACTTTCGCCCCCGACATCCTGCAATTGCACGGTCATGAGACCCCTGAGCGGGTGGCGCAGATCCGCGCGCGGTTCGCCCGCCCGGTGATGAAGGCGCTGCCCGTGTCAGAGGCCGCCGATCTTGCCCTTGTGCCTGACTATGCATCGGTCGCCGACCGCCTGCTGTTCGACGCCAAGCCGCCGCCTGATGCAGCGCTGCCGGGTGGAAACGGGCGTGTGTTCGACTGGAACCTGCTCAGCGCCCTTGACCCCGGCCGGCCCGTCATGCTTTCGGGAGGGCTCGATCCGTCCAATGTGTCGCAGGCTCTTGCACGCGTCCGAATGGATGGCGTGGACGTATCCTCCGGCGTGGAGACTGAGCCCGGCGTGAAGTCGCCGGAAAAGATCCACGCCTTCGTCCGCGCCGTGCGCGCGGGTGCCACTCCTTCGTCTCAGGTGGGAAGCCAAGTCTCGTGAATGCGCTGAATTCCTATCGCACCGGCCCCGATGACCGCGGCCATTTCGGCATTCATGGCGGCCGTTTTGTCGCCGAGACGCTGATGCCCCTCATCCTGCAACTGGAGCAGGCCTATGAGGACGCCAAGGTCGACCCCGCCTTCAAGGCGGAGATGGCGGGCTATCTCAGCCATTATGTGGGCCGGCCCTCGCCGCTTTATTATGCCGAGCGCCTGTCCGAGCATCTGGGTGGCGCCAAGATCTATCTGAAACGCGAGGAGCTGAACCACACCGGCTCCCACAAGGTGAACAACGTGCTCGGCCAGATCCTGCTCGCCCGCCGCATGGGCAAGGAGCGGATCATCGCCGAGACCGGCGCCGGCCAGCATGGCGTCGCCACCGCTACCTTGTGCGCCCGCTTCGGCCTGAAGTGCGTGGTCTATATGGGCGCGGTGGATGTGGAGCGGCAAAAGCCCAACGTGTTCCGCATGAACATGCTGGGCGCCACCGTGGTGCCCGTGACCTCCGGTTCGCGCACCCTGAAGGACGCCATGAACGAGGCGCTGCGCGACTGGGTGACCAACGTGCACGACACCTTCTATTGCATCGGCACGGTGGCCGGCCCCCATCCCTATCCGTCCATGGTGCGGGACTTCCAGTCCATCATCGGCCGCGAGACGCGCGAGCAACTCCTGGAAGCGGAAGGGCGTGGCCCGGACAGCCTGATCGCGGCGGTGGGCGGCGGCTCCAACGCCATCGGCCTGTTCCACGAGTTCCTGGATGACAAGGACGTGGAGATCTACGGCGTCGAGGCGGCCGGGCACGGCATTTCCAGCGGCCAGCATGCAGCCTCCATTTCCGGCGGCCGTCCCGGCGTGCTGCATGGCAACCGCACCTATCTGCTCATGGATGGCGACGGCCAGATCGCCGAGGCCCATTCCATCTCCGCCGGCCTCGATTATCCCGGTATCGGGCCGGAGCATTCCTGGCTGCATGATGTGGGTCGGGTGACCTACATTCCCTGCACCGACAGCGAGGCCCTGGAGGGCTTCCAGCTGCTCTCACGTCTGGAGGGCATCATTCCCGCCCTCGAATGCGCCCACGCCATCGGCAAGGTCATGGAGATCGCGCCGAAGAAGCCGAAGGACCACATCATGGTGGTCAATCTGTCCGGCCGGGGCGACAAGGACATCTTCACGGTAGCTGAGCATCTCGGGGGGCACTTATGAAGAAGGTCGCGTCCGCGTTCGTCCTGCTTGCCACCACCTCCGGCGCGGCCCTTGCGGCCCCGCAGGGGCTGGAACTGACAGCCGGAAAGGTGCTCACCGACCCGGCGGGCGCCTTTGTGAGCGTCCAGGTGAAGAATACCAGCACCATCGTGCTGGCGCAGATCGTTGTGACCTGCGAGTTCTTCACCGCCAAGAACAAGTCACTGGGCACATCCTACACCACCTTGTTCAGCACCGTGCCTGGCGTCACCGGGGCGGACCAGGTGCGCCTGATGGGGGCCACCTCGGCCACCACCGCCAAGTGCGCCATCACCAGCCCGGCGAACTGAGCCTCTCGTTCCCGCGCTCACGTTCCTGCGCTTCGTTCCCGCCCGGGACCGGCCAAAGACTGCGACCTTCCATGACCACGCGCATCTCCACCCGCTTCGCCGAACTCGCCCGCCTCGGGCGGCCGGGCCTCGTGACGTTCATCACCGCCGGCGATCCGGACTACGACACCTCGCTCTCCATCCTGAAGGCGCTGCCGGCGGCTGGAGCGGACGTGATCGAGGTGGGCGTGCCCTTCACCGATCCCATGGCGGATGGTCCGGCCATCCAGGCGGCCGGGCTGCGGGCGCTGAAGGCGGGGCAGACGCTGGCCCGCACGCTGGAACTGGTGCGGGAGTTCCGCGCGGGCGAACCGGCCACCCCCATTGTGCTGATGGGCTATTTCAACCCCATCTACATTTATGGCGTGCCCCGCTTCCTGGAGGATGCCAAGGCAGCCGGCGTAGACGGCCTCATCGTGGTCGACCTGCCGCCGGAAGAGGATGACGAACTCTGCCTGCCGGCCCTGGCCGCGGGCCTGGACTTCATCCGCCTCGCGACCCCCACCACAGACGACAAGCGCCTGCCGACGGTGCTCGCCCATACGGCGGGCTTTGTCTATTACGTGTCCATCACCGGCATCACCGGCTCGGCCACGCCCGATGCCAATCTGGTGTCGCAGGCCGTGACGCGCATCAAGGGTCACACCGACCTGCCGGTGGCGGTGGGCTTCGGCGTGAAGACGCCCGAACAGGCGGCCGCCATCGCGGCCGGTGCCGATGCGGTGGTGGTCGGTTCGGCCCTGGTTGAGGCGGTGCGCACCTCGCTCGACAGCGAAGGCAAGGCCACGGCGTCCACCCAGCCGTCCGTCGAGCGCCTGGTGCGCGACCTCTCTGCCGCCGTGCGCGGCGTGCGGCGCGCCGCGGCGGAGTAGGCTGCCGAAGGCAATTTACCGTTCCGATCCATAAAAAAGCCCGGCGCGCAGCCGGGCTTTTTCGTTCGAGGGTGTCGGCAGGGCCCCTCAGGCCCATTCGCCTTTGCGGAACACGGGCACGCGGCTGCCGTCCGCGGCAATGCCGTCAATGTCGATCTCGCCCGAGCCGATCATCCAGTCGATATGGATGAGGCTCTTATTGCCACCCTTGGCCGCAATCTCCTCGGGGGTCAGGGTGGCACCGTCCAGGAAGCACTTGGCGTAGCACTGGCCGAGCGCGATATGGCAGGCGGCGTTTTCGTCGAACAGGGTATTGTAGAACAACAGCCCGCTCTTTGAGATGGGCGAGGAATGGGGCACGAGCGCCACTTCGCCCAGGCGCCTTGCGCCGGCATCGGTGTCCAGCACCTTGTTGAGCACCGTCTCGCCCTTGCTGGCCTTGGCCTCCACGATGCGCCCGCCCTCGAAGCGCACGGAAATGTCGTCGATCAGCGTGCCCTGGTAGGATAGGGGCTTGGTGGACGAGACGTGTCCCTCCACGCGGAAGGCGTGGGGCGTGGTGAACACCTCTTCGGTTGGAATATTGGCGTTGCAGATGACGCCGTTCTTGGCCTGCGAGGCGCCACCCTGCCATTCGTGGTCGTCGGCGAGGCCCACGACGAGGTCGGTGCCGGGACCCTTGAAGTGGAGGGCCTGGAAGCGATGGGCATTGAGCCAGCCGGTGCGGGCGCGCAGGGCGGCATTGTGGGCATCCCAGGCGGCGACCGGATCATCCAGGTCCACGCGGGAGGCGGCGAAGATGGCATCGGCGAGCTTCGCCACAGCCACGTCCTCCGCATCGTCGGGGAAGACAAGCTTGGCCCAGGAGGTGCCGGGGAAGGCGACAATGCTCCAATTGATGTCGAAGCCAGCGATCTTCTCCAAAGCCGGCTGGTAGGCGATGGAATTGGCCTTGTTGGCGCGCGCCACCTTGGCGGGGTCCTCACCCGCCAGCAGCATGGGATTGTCGCCGACAATGGCAAGGCGCGCCGTATTGGCGGAAAAAGCCTTGGCGACGCCGTCATAGAGCCAAGTGGGTGCACGATCGAAACTGGCGTCCGGCGCATTGCGATAGCGCGCCAGGGCGATTTCTTCGTCCGAAAGGATGGGGGTCACGAGGCCGGCACCGGCCTTGTAGGCGTGCTCGGCAATGCGCCGCACCAAAGGCAGGGCACCCACGGGGGCCGTCAGGAAAAGATCCTGGCCCGGCTGCAGCGCCAGACCCACCCGGACCGCCACCTCGGCCAGCCGGTCGAGCTTCACCGGGTCAATGGCGGCGGCGATGTTGCGTTGATGCGTGGTCATGGGAGGACGTCCGCTTCCTGTTACACCTTCAACATAGGAGGTGCGGCGCATCCTGCCAGCAGACAAGGCGTCGCCCTTGAGCGAATTAGCCGACTAAAAAGCCGGCAAAATTTGGTCAGGAAGCGGCGCGGCGAGGAACGCCGCGCCCCGTCGCCCTCACAGCCCCTCGAACAGGGCCGTGGAGAGATAGCGCTCCGCAAAAGAGGGGACGATGGCGACGATGGTCTTGCCGGCCATGTCCGGGCGGGCGCCGATTTCCAGCGCTGCAGCTATGGCTGCGCCAGAGGAGATGCCGCCGGGAATGCCCTCATAGCGGGCGAGTGCGCGGGCGGTGTCGAAGGCGGTCTGGTTGCCCACCGTCACCACCTCGTCGATCACCGCGCGGTCCAGGACCTCCGGCACGAAGCCCGCACCGATGCCCTGGATCTTGTGCGGGCCGGGCGCGCCGCCGGACAGCACCGGGCTGTCCTCGGGCTCCACCGCCACCATGCGCAGCGAGGCCTTTCGGGGTTTCAGCACCTGGCCAATGCCGGTGATGGTACCACCCGTGCCGACGCCCGAGACCACCACGTCCACCTTGCCTTCGGTGTCGTTCCAGATCTCCTCTGCCGTGGTGCGGCGATGGATGGCGGGATTGGCCTTGTTCTTGAACTGCTGGGGCATCACCGCCTTGGGGAGGTCGCGCACCAGTTCCTCGGCGCGGGCGACGGCGCCCTTCATGCCGAGATTGGCGGGCGTGAGCACCAGCTCGGCGCCGAGCAGCGCCAGCATCTTCCGGCGCTCCACCGACATGGATTCGGGCATCACCAGGATCAGCCGCAGACCGCGGGCGGCGGCCACGAAGGCGAGCGCGATGCCGGTATTGCCGGAGGTGGGTTCCACCAGCACCGTGTCGGGATGCAGCACGCCGGCCTCTTCCATGGCGGCAACCATGGCGACGCCGATGCGGTCCTTCACGCTGGAAATGGGGTTGAAGAATTCCAGCTTGGCGAGGATCTCGGCCTTCACGCCGCGCAGCTCGGGCAGCCGGTGCAGCCGCACCAGCGGCGTGTTGCCGATGGTCTCGATGATGGAATCATAGACCCGGCCCCGTCCGGGGCGGACGCCTTCCACGGGCGTCAACTTGGCTGGGTTTTCTGCCATGGACTTTCTCCCAGGTGATGCGGGTGCCTTTTGCGGGCATCCTGACCGGGCGCCCGGATGCCGACGATGGGCCGGATGCCGCGCACGGCCCATCCGGCATCGCTGGCAACGGCCCCTAAATGGTAAAATCGATGCGGTCGTGTTCCGAGCCGTGGCCCTTATTGTCCGCGGATCGGCACAGATCCTCTAGCGTCACGGTGTCCAGCGCCGCGTCGAAGGTCTGCTCGGCGGCGGCCACCGCCGGCTGCACGACCTCAAGAACGAGCGGCGGCAGAACGATCTCCTGCTCCTCCTCCGCGCCCTCAACGACGCGGACGATCTCGGCCACCGAGATGCGCCGACGCTCGCGGGCCAGTTCATAGCCCCCGCGGGGGCCGCGCACCCCCTTCAGGACCCCGGCATGAACCAGGGCCTGGAGCACCGGTTCCAGACGGCGAGGGGGCAGTTCGTGACGGGCGGCGAGGGCCTTGGCGGCGACCGGCGCGCCCCGCGCGTGGATTGCCACATCCACGACGGCGGCAATGGCGAGCAGGCTCTTGTCGGATAAACGCGGCATGTGTGTAGCTTCAAGGGTTTGACTGCGCGTGGGTCCCGGTTGAACCAAAACCACCGACGCCGCGTGCAGTTTCTCCTAATTCTCCGTCTTCTTCCAGCTTTATATGCATGACGGGCGCGACCACGAGCTGGGCAATGCGCATTCCTCTTGTGATTTCAAAGGGTGCGGCCGCGTGATTGATGAGGAGGACGAGAATCTCCCCCCGATAATCGGCATCAATGGTGCCTGGTGCGTTCAACACGGTGACGCCATGCTTGAGAGCGAGGCCGGAGCGAGGACGCACCTGCGCCTCATAGCCGGGGGGCAAGGCGAGGCTCAGCGCGGTGGGCACCGCCAGCCATGCGCCGGGGGCCAGCGTCACGGGAGCGTCCTCGGGGACGGCGGCGAGAAGGTCCAGCCCCGCCGCTGCGGCGGTGGCATAGACGGGCAAGGGCAGGCCCGCCCCATGCGGCAGGCGCTGGACGGGTACGGCGAGGGGGGTCATCACAAGGTCTCCGTCAGGGCCGCCGCGATGCGCGCGACGAGCTTGCGTGCCACTTCGGTCTTGGTGGCGGAAGGCCAGTCTTCCACCCCCTCGGCGCTGACCAAATGCACGGTGTTGAGGTCGCCGCCCATGATGCCGGTGGCGGGCGACACGTCATTGGCGACGATCCAGTCGCAGCCCTTGCGCTCGCGCTTGGCGCGGGCATGGGCCACCACATTCTGCGTCTCGGCGGCAAAGCCCACCACCAGGCGCGGCCGCAAGGTGTGGTGGTGGGAGACGGTGGCGAGGATGTCGGGATTTTCCACCAGGTTGAGGCCGGGCGCGCCGGCGCCCTCCTTCTTGATCTTCTGGTCGGAGGCCCCCGCCACACGCCAGTCCGCCACCGCCGCCGCGAACACTGCGGCGTCCATGGGGAGGTGTTCCTCCACGGCCGCCAGCATCTGCGCGGCGGTCTCCACGCGCACCACCTGCACCCCCTTGGGGTCCGGGATCTCCACCGGCCCGGACACCAGCACCACCTCGGCCCCCGCTGCGGCGGCAGCAGCCGCGATGGCGTGGCCCTGCTTGCCGGAGGAGCGGTTGGCGATATAGCGCACGGGATCGATGGGCTCGTGGGTTGGGCCGGACGTGACCAGCAGGCGCCGGCCCTTGAGCAGCGCCGTACCTTCCCCGAAGCGCGCCTCGATGGCGGCGAGGATTTCCATGGGCTCGGCCATGCGCCCCTCGCCGAACTCGCCGCGTTCCGCCATGGCCCCCGAATTGGGGCCAACGAAGGTGACACCGTCTTCCTTCAGGCGCGCCAGATTTCGCCGGGTGGCGGGATGGGCATACATGCGCGGATTCATGGCGGGGGCCATGAGCACCGGCTTGTCGGTGGCAATCAGTGCGGTGGAGGCGAGGTCATCCGCCAGGCCATTGGCGGCCTTGGCCATGAGATCGGCGGTGGCGGGGGCGACCACCACCAGGTCCGCCTCGCGCGAGAGCCGGATATGGCCGATGTCGTGCTCGGCCGTGAGGTCGAACAGATCCGTGAACACCCGCTCGCCGCTGAGCGCGCCCACCGAGAGGGGGGTGACGAAGTGCTGGGCCGACTTGGTGAGGATGGGACGCACGCTCGCCCCGCGTTCCTTCAGGCGGCGGATAAGGTCGAGGCACTTATAGGCTGCGATCCCCCCGCCGATGATCAGCAGAATGCGCCGGTCGTGAAGCATGGGCGGCCTCCCTTTCCGCATCGGCCGAGCGGGCCGGCGGTTTGCCTGTCCTTAACGGAATTTGCCGCCGGTTTCACCCGGCCCGGCCCCCGGTCAGAGCTGAAGGGCGTAATGCACGAAGTCATCCGCCGTGACGAAGCTGTCGTAAAGCCGGCGGGCGGGGTTGGTGTGGCGGGTCAGCCAATGGATCTGCGACCAGCCCTCTTGCTTGCCCCGCGCCACCAGATCCTCGATCAGCGCGCGCCCCACGCCGAGCCCACGGGCCTCCGGCGCCACGAAGAGATCGCCCAGATAGCAGGCGGGGGTGAGGGCCCAGCTGTCTTCATGCAGGACGATGGTGGAAAAGCCGATCAGCGCGCCCTCACGCTCCGCCACGCGCCCCTTCACGGGGGAGGCGGGATCGAGCAGGCGCGTGAAGGTGTGGGCGGTGACAGCGGGAGAAAGCGCGGTCTCGTAAAAGGCGAGATAGCCCGCCCAAAGCTGACGCCAGGGGGCCTCGTCGCCGGGCTCGACGTCGCGCAGTTGAAACGGCTGGGTCATGGTCTGGCGTCCCGGCCCGTCACTTCAAGGCGATCATGAGCAGCGCGGCCGCGATCACCCACAGCGCCGCATTGCCCCAGAAAGCGCGGCGCGCTTCCGCCCGGCCGATCCCCTCCAACGTGTCGGGCGACAGGCGCAGGCCATCGCGCGTCGCCTCGTCCAGCTGGGTGATCACCCGCCCCGTGCGGGTGAGAAGGCCGGGCACGTCGAGAGCGAAGTGCCCGATCTCGCCGAGGCCGGCGCCTGCCTGCTGGAGGCGGCCGGCCGGCCCCAGATTGTTGGCGATCCACTCTTCCACCACCGGTGCGGCGGTGGTCCACATGTTCAATTGCGGGTCGAGAGAGCGGGCGACGCCCTCCACCACCACCATGGTCTTTTGCAGCAGAAGCAGTTCCGGCCGCGTCTTCATGTCGAAGAGGGCAGTCACCTCCAGCAGCAGCGAGAGAAGGCGCGCCATGGAGATCTGCTCGGCGCTGCGCGAATGGATGGGTTCGCCGATGGCGCGGATGGCCTGGGCGAAGTCCTCAACCGAATGGTGGCGGGGCACATAACCCGCCTCGAAATGCACCTGGGCCGTGCGGCGCCAATTGCGGGTGATGAAGCCGTAGAGAATCTCCGCGAGGAACCGCCGCTCGGCGAGGCCGAGGCGCCCCATGATGCCGCAATCCAGCACCACGAGCCGGCCCTGCGCATCCACGAATAGGTTTCCCGGATGCATGTCCGCATGGAAGAAGCCGTCCCGCATGGCCTGGCGCAGGAAGGACTGCATCACCACCCGGGCGAGGTTGGGCAAGTCGTGTCCGGCGCGCTCCAGGGCGGCGCGGTCGGAGAGCCTGATGCCGTCGATCCACTGGGTGGTGAGCACCTCGCGGCTGGAGCGGTCCCAGTCCACGCGCGGCACGTGGATGTCCAGGTCATCGGCGGTGTTCTCCGCCAGCTCCGCATAGGCGGAGGCTTCCAGGCGCAGGTCCATTTCCATGGAGACGGAGCGGGCGAGCGTTTCCACCACCGCCGTGAGGCGCAGCCGACGCGCCTCGGGGGAGACACGCTCGGCGAATTCCGCCAGTCGGCCGAACGAGGCCATGTCGGCGTTGAAGCGATGCGTGATGTCGGGGCGCAGCACCTTCACGGCCACGTCCCGCACCGTGCCGTCGGGGTCGCTCACCTGCGCTTTGTGCACTTCGGCGATGGAGGCGGCGGCCACCGCTGGGCCGAAATAGGAAAAGGCACTGGCGACGGGTCGGTCCAGCGCGTCGGCCACGGTCGCCTCGGCCACCTCCTGTCCGAAGGCGGGCATGCGGTCCTGCAGCACTTCCAGGTCGCGGGCGACCGAGACGCCCACCACGTCGGGGCGTGTCGCGAGGAACTGGCCGAGCTTCACATAAGAAGGACCAAGGCGGCTCAGCGCCGCCGAAAAGCGGGCGGCGCGGGTTCCGGCATCCGGCCGCGCGATCAGGCGGGCGAGGCGCAGGCCCGGCCGCGCGGCCGGGGGCACCGCCGCCGGCGGGACGAGGCTCAGCACGCCTTCCCGGGCGAGCACATATCCGGCCCGCATGAGGCGGGCGGCATCGGCAAGAAGAAAGATCACTCGCACATCCCTCGGCCGGCGCGGGCAAACGCCGCCCGCCGCGCTCGATCATGGTGAATGGACAGGCCCGTTCGCGGACCATGCCCCAATCCGTCCCGGCGGGTCTTGTTCCGCACGGGTGCGCTCAGATGCGATAGCCTGAATGCAGCGCGACCACGCCGCCGGTCATGAGGGTGTAGTCCACGCGCTTCAGCCCGGCATCGCGCATCATCTGGGCGAAGGCCTCGGGCGGGGGGAAGCGGCGGATGGATTCCACCAGGTAGCGATAGGGCTCGGCATCCCCCGCCACCCGCCGGCCAATCTCGGGGATCAGCTTGAAGGAGAAGGTGTCGTAGACCTTGTCGAAGATCGGCACGTCGACGCGGGAGAATTCCAGCACCATGACGCGCCCGCCGGGCTTCACCACGCGGCGCATCTCTTCCAGCGCGCGGGAAATGCGGGGCACGTTGCGGATGCCGAAAGCGATGGTTGCGGCATCGAAGCTGCGGTCGGGGAAGGGCAACTCCTCCGCATTGGCTTCGGCAAATTCCACCTGGGCGGCAAGTCCCGCTTTCTCGGCGCGCTCGCGGCCCACGGCCAGCATCTCTTTATTGATGTCGGCCACCACCACGCGGGTGCCCGGCCCTCCGGCGCGCACGGTGCGGAAGGCGATGTCGCCGGTGCCGCCGGCCAGGTCCAGGAGGCGGAAGGGGCGGTCGGACTTGGGCGGCCGCAGCTTGGAAATGAGGGCATCCTTCCAGGCCCGGTGCAGGCCACCGGACATGAGGTCGTTCATGATGTCGTAGCGCCGCGCCACCTTGTGGAACACGTCATCCACCATAGCCTGCTTGTCTTCAAGCGGCACGGTACGAAAGCCGAAATGAGTCTCGGCGGTGTCGGTGGAGGAAGGCTGCATCGGACGTCCTGGCCCATGTCCCGAGAGGATGAGCCGGCGCGGGCGCCCGGCTCCTCGTCTCGATGAAGAGTTCCGGAGGCGGACCGGCCATCGGGCCGGCGGCGTCTCCAGGGACCAGGCGCGGGTGGTCCCCGCTGGCCGGTCCGGGCCGGACCTTACCGGATCGGAGCGGCGGACGCCACGCGGCGGATGCTCCCGCGTGGCGATGTCATCAACGCTTGAGCATCACAGCTTGCGGGCCCAGCGGCGGGCCTTGGCGGTGGCGCTTTCCACATTGTCCAGCTCGTCGAGCGGCAGCAGTTCCAGTTCCAGGAACCCTTCGCCATCGCGCGACCGGCGCCGGCTGCCCCCAGTGTCCTGGGAGAAAGACCTGCGCTGGCGACGGGCTTCGATTTCCTCCCGCATGGGGAAGATCGGGACATGAATGGTGAGGGTCATGGCGATCTCCGAAATCGTTAACACCGGCTTAACGCGCTTTACTCATCCGCAAATGATCGAAGCTTGTTCACCGAAGGTGTAGTGCCTCAGATCTCTTGCTGCGACGCGTAAAGAACGCCATCGGATCGGGGCGAATATGGGGCGCCGATTGGGGCGAACGGAGATCATCCCAAGGCGATGTCTCGGCCTGGGGATAGTCATACTTAGTTAACTATAAAAGCTATTCTGCTGCCGTGCGAGAAAGACGCCACTGGGCGAGGAGCGCGCGCAACGCGGCCGGCTTCAGTGGCTTGTTCAGCACCGTCATATCCGCCGCCTCGGCCGCCTCGCGTACCTTGCGGGTGCGGTCGGCGGTGATGAGCACCGCCGGTAATTTGCCCAGTTTCCAGCGCAGCCCCGTGACCGCCTCAATCCCGTGTCCGCCATCGAGGTGATAGTCGATCAGGATCACGTCAGGCTTGGCCTTCGCTGCCTTCACCTCGCGCAAGGCGGCTGCGGCATTGGGCGCCTTGATGACGTGGCAGCCCCAGCCGGTGAGCAAGGTCTCCATGCCGTCGAGAATGGCTGCCTCATTGTCGATGGCCAGGATGACGAGGCCTTGCAGCGGCGTGGTTGCGCCCGCCGGCCGTGTCGGCTCTGTCTTCGCCTCAGGCAGAGGAGCAGTGACCGGCAATTCCACCGAAAAGCTCGACCCCTTACCCGCCGCGGATCTGACTGTGACCGGATGCTCCAGGACCCGGCCAATGCGCTCCACGATGGACAGGCCAAGGCCGAGCCCCCGCGCTTCCCGCGCACCCTGGTCAAGGCGCTGGAATTCCTGGAACACCAATTTGTGCTTGGAGCGGGGAATGCCCATTCCGGTATCGATGACCTCCACCCGCACCTTGCCGCGCCGCCGGCGGCAGCCGACGAGCACCCGGCCCTTGGGTGTGTACTTGATAGCGTTGGAGATGAGGTTCTGAAGCAGCCGGCGCAGCAGGCGCCGATCGGACCGCACGGTGAGGGAAGTGGGCACCACCGTCAGGTCCAGATTCTTTTCCGCCGCCAGGGGCGCGAATTCCAACTCCAGTTGCTTGAGCACCTCGCCGAGGCGGAACGGGGCGATCTCCGGGCGCATGGCGCCGCTGTCGAGGCGGGAAATGTCCAGGAGGGCGCCAAGGATCTCCTCCACCGCCTCGAGCGAGGAATCGATGTTGACTGCAAGGCGCGCCTCGTCCTTGCCTTCCGCCCGTTCCACCAAGCTCGTCACATAGAGCCGCGCCGCATTGAGCGGCTGGAGGATGTCGTGGCTGGCGGCGGCGAGAAAACGCGTCTTGGAGACGTTGGCCTCATCGGCGACCGCGCGAGCCTTTTCGAGCGCATGGTTCAACTGCTCCAGCTGCTCCGTGCGCTCACGCACCCGCCGCTCCAGCGTCTCATTGGCCCGCTCCAGCGCCTCTTCCGCCTGCACGGAGGCGGTGATGTCGGTAAAGGTCACGACGATGCCGCCATCAGGCATGGGGTCCGAGCGGGCCTCGATGGTGGCGGTGTCGCGCTGGAGGCGCTCGTGGGACGTGCCGCAAGGCATGGAATAGCGGGCGAGGCGGGCATCGAGGGTATCGGTGCTCTCCTCGTCCTCCGCATGGGCGTGGCTGAGGATGTCACGGAGCGGCACACCCACTGAATAGCATTCCGGCGGCAGGTCCAGCATGGCGCCGAATTGGCGATTCCAGCAGACGAGGCGCAGGTCGCGGTCGAACACGGCGATGCCCTGTCCCACATGGTCGATGGCGTTCTGGAGCAGCTCGCGATTGTACTGGATGGCGGCGGAGGCATCGTCCAGGAGCTTCAGCGCCGCCTTGGTGGACACCGCGCGCTTGCGCAACAGGAGCGACAGAACCAGTCGCGACGAAGCCGCCCCGATGGCGGAGGCCAAGAGCCGCTCCGCATAGCGCACCAATTGGGCGTCCGCCTCGTGGCGCGGGTCGAGCCGCAGGCCGCTGGACTTGGCGAAGCTGTCAAAAGCCGAGCGGGCCCGGTCGGCGCCGAGGTAGCGCGCCACGGTGGCGATCAGCTCTTCAACCGTCACCGCCGAGCGCCAACGCCGGAAGGAGGGGCGCACGGCCACCTCGGAGTTCAGGAACAGCCCCGCCTGCACCTGCTCGATGGCCGAGGGACGCGTCACCAGCGAGACCACAACCAGGAGTAAGGTGTTGAGTCCCAAGCTCCACACCACACCGTGGGCGAGGGGCGTCGCCGAAAGGCCGAACAGACCGGTGGGGCGCAGGAAAGACAGGCCGAAGGGACCGTGCTCCACAAAGGTGCGGCTCACGAGGCCGGCTTCGGCAAGGGTCGGCAGAAGGAGCGTGTAGGCCCACACGGATATGCCGGCCAGGATGGCCCAGATGGCGCCCTTGGCGGTGGCCCGGCGCCAGGTCAGGCCGGCCGCGAAGGCGGGCCCCACCTGTGCGATGGCGGCGAAGGAAAGAAGGCCGATCTGGGCCAGCTGTACATCGCCGGTGGTGCGATAGTAGAGATAGACCAGAAGCAGGATGACGAAGATGGCGGCCCGGCGCACCAGCAGCAGGGTCGCCACCATATCGTGCCGGGTTTGCCCGCTCTCGCCCCGGTTCGCCCGGCGCCGCAGCATGAGGGGCATGACCAGGTCGTTGGAGACCATGATGGCCAGCGCCACCGATTCCACGATCACCATGGCGGTTGCCGCCGAGAGCCCCCCCACGAAAGCCAGCAGCGCGAGCGATTCCGAACCGGCGGCCAGCGGAACAGCCAGGACGAACACGTCCGGGTCCACCGTCTGGAGCGGGAACAGAACCATGCCCGCCACCGCCAGCGGCACCACGAAGAGATTGATGAGGATGAGATAGAGCGGGAACAGCCACCGCGCCCGCTTGATCTCGGAGATGCCCTTGTTCTCCACCACGGCAACATGAAACTGCCGCGGCAGCAGGATGAAAGCCCCGGCCGAGAGCACCGTCATGGTCAGCCAGCTCTCCAGCGACGAACCATGTTCGAACGGCGCGAGCATGCTCATCTCGCGGGCGGCGTAGAAGAGGGTGGAGGGGCCGTCGAACAGAAAGAAGGTGACGAAGACGCCCACCGCCAGGAACGCCACCAGCTTGACGATGGATTCGGTCGCCACCGCCAGCATCAGGCCTTCCTGATGCTCGGTGGCATCCGTGTGGCGCGTGCCGAACAGAACGGCGAAGGCCGCCATGGCCAGCGCCACGAAAAGAGCGAGGTCGCCGCCGATGGAGCCGGCAGGGGCCGGCCCGCCCACATTCCCCAGCACTGCCGCCAGCGAGGAGGACACCGCCTTCAATTGCAGCGAGATGTAGGGAATGGAGCCGACGATGGCCACCACCGTCACCAGCGCCGCGATGCCCTGGTGCTTGCCATAGCGGGCGGCGAGGAAGTCGGCGATGGAGGTGATGTTCTGGGACTTGGCCAGGGTCACGATGCGCATCAGCACAGGGCTTGCCGCCGCGATCACGAGGATCGGCCCCACATAGATGGTCAGGAAGTCAAAGCCCTGGGTCGTGGCAAGGCCCACCGACCCGAAGAAGGTCCAGGAGGTGCAATAGACCGCCAGGGACAGGGAATAGATGAGCGGCCGCGGCGCTGACTTGTCTTCGGTTGAACGCCGCCGGTCGCCGAAGCTCGCCACGGCGAAGAGCAGGCCGATATAGGCCAGCGCAGCGAAGACGACGACCCAGCCTTGAAGCATGTCCCCCATCTCTCCCCCGGTCTCGTCCCGTGCCGGGGCTGCTCTCACCTCACACCCGGGCGCGCCCGATGTCCAGCGGCGGGAAGGGCGGCATCTTGGCCGTGGGCGAGGGTGAGGGGATCAGCCTGGCGCCAGGGTCCGCAGGGACTGCTTCTCGCGCCGCCGCTGCACCGAGGAGGCGATGTTCATGCTCTCCCGATACTTGGCCACCGTCCGCCGGGCGATGTCGATGCCGTCGTCCTTCAGCTTCTGGACCAGGGTGTCGTCCGAGAGGATGTCGTCCGGGCTTTCCTGGTCGATCAGGCTCTTGATGCGATGGCGCACGGCTTCCGCCGAATGGGCCTCGCCTCCCCCGGAGGCGGCGATGGCGGAGGAGAAGAAGAATTTCAGCTCCATCACGCCGCGTGGCGTGGAGATGTATTTGTTTGAGGTCACCCGCGAGACGGTGGATTCGTGCATGCCGATGGCATCGGCCACGGTGCGCAGGTTCAAGGGGCGCAGGTGGCGCACGCCATGGTCGAGAAAGGCCTCCTGCTGGCGCACGATCTCGCTTGCAACCTTCAGGATGGTGCGGGCGCGCTGGTCAAGCGAGCGCGTCAGCCAGCTGGCGCTCTGGAGGCAGTCCGCGAGGAAGCTCTTCTCCTTCGGGGAGCGGGCGGCCCGCGCCACGGTGGCGTGATAGGTCTGGTTGACCAGCACGCGGGGCAGGGTCTCCGAATTCAGCTCCACCAGCCAGGAGCCGTCGGAGGCCGGGCGCACGAACACATCCGGAACGAGGGGGTGCACGACGCCGCCGCCGAAGACGAGGCCGGGCTTGGGGTCCAGGCGCCGGATCTCGCCGATCATGTCGGCCAGATCCTCGTTGTCCACGCCGCAGAGGCGCTTCAACGCATTGCGGTCATGGCGGGCGAGCAGGTCGAGATGGTCGAGCAGGGCCTGCATGGCCGGGTCGCAGCGATCCTTCTCGCGCAATTGGATGCCGAGGCATTCGGACAGCGTGCGGGCGCCGACGCCGGAGGGCTCGAAGGTCTGGATGAGGCGCAGCACCTCCTCCACCTCCGCGACGCTCGCCTCCAGCATGGCGGCCACCGCCTCGATGTCGCCCGTAAAATAGCCGGTCTCGTCGATGAGGCCGATCAGGTTGATGCCGATGAGGCGGCGGGCGGGATCGGTCTCCGCCACCGCGAGCTGGGCTTCCAGATGGTCGGCGAGGGTGGTCTGCGAGGCGAGGAAGGCCTCGGGATTATAGTCGTCGCCCCGCTCGCCGCCGCCCCAGTCCACCGCAGAAGGGGCGCTGCTGGCGCCCGGGCGCTCGGCAGGGGCGTCGTCGGGGAACAGGTTGCCCAGATCGGTATCGAGTCGGGTTTCCATGGAAGCGCGGCTCGGCTCCTCGCCGGCTTCCATCCAGTCGCCAGTCCGCGGCGCCTCGTCCGCCACGGGCGCGGGCGTCGGTTCGGCGCCGCCGTCAGCCCCGTCTCCCTCAACGATGCGCTCCAGCAGCGGATTGCGCTCCAGCTCCGCTTCCACATAGGCCACAAGTTCGACGTTGGAGAGTTGCAGCAGCTTGATGGCCTGCATCAATTGCGGCGTCATCACCAGCGACTGGCTCTGGCGGAACTCCATCTTGGGCGAAAGGGCCATCAGCGCGCGCTCCCCCCTGCCGCGCCGCGGCGATCCAGCAGGCAGAGAAGGCACACGTGGGTCGTCATAGGCGGAACTCTTCCCCGAGATAGAGCCGACGCACATCCGGGCTGTTCACGATGGAATCCGGGTCACCTTCCATCAGCACGGTGCCGGAATGGATGATGTAGGCGCGGTCAATGAGGCCGAGCGTCTCGCGCACATTGTGGTCGGTGATCAGCACGCCGATGCCGCGCGAGGTCAGGTGGCGCACCAAAGACTGGATGTCACCCACGGCGATCGGGTCGATGCCGGCGAAGGGTTCGTCCAACAGCATGAAGGCGGGGCGGCTGGCCAGCGCCCGGGCGATCTCTACGCGCCGCCGCTCCCCGCCCGACAAGGCGATGGACGGAGACTTGCGAACGTGGGTGATCTTGAACTCCTCAAGGAGGGCTTCCATTTCCTCCTTGCGGCGGCGGCGGTTGGGCTCGCTCACCTCGAGCACCGCCATGATGTTGCCCTCCACCGTCAGGCCCCGGAAGATGGAGGCCTCTTGCGGCAGGTAGCCGATGCCGAGCCGCGCCCGCTGGTACATGGGCATGGGCGTGACATCGTGGCCTTCCAGCTCGATGCGCCCGGCATCGGCCTTCACAAGGCCCGTAATCATGTAGAAGACGGTGGTCTTGCCGGCGCCATTGGGGCCGAGCAGGCCGACGGCCTCGCCGCGACGCACATTCACCGAGACATCCCGCACCACTTTGCGCCCGCCATAACTCTTGGCGAGGCCGAAGGCGGCAAGGGAGACGGCAGCGGCATCTTCGTGAGGCACGCCATAGCCGAGGGTGTCCTCGGCCTCGTGGTCCGCGACGGCGGCGTCGTAATCGTCGAACGCTGCGGCGTCCGTCGGGAGCTGGGCCTCGCCCTTGCCCTGTCGCTTGCCGCCGAAGATGGGAAGAAAACTCACACACGCCTCCGGGCCAATGTCCCTCTGACGGTGCTCAGTCTTTCCCTCGCGGGCTGAGTTTGCAACATGCAAAATTCAGGCCGCCGGTAAAAAGCGCCGATTGCGACAAAGTGCCCGAGTTCGGCAGGTTGAGCCGCTCATGCGGCTCAACGCCATCCGGGAGCAGCGCCATCGTCGGTGCCCAACCTTCCCAAGGTCGGGCGCGGCGTAGCGTCCATGCTCACCGGGCGCCGGCACGCCGCCGCCAGATCGCGGCGCGTCTGCCGCCTCAGTTCGCGCCTATCGCTTCGGCGCGCCGGTCTGGCCGGCCGGGGCACCATTGGGCGGCGGCTTCACCGAGCCCGGCACGATCAGGCTTTCCACGCGGCCGCCCTCGATCTTGGAGACGCCGGTGATGAGATCCACCGTCAGCTTCTGCCCACGGACCACGTTGGGACCCTGTGTGAGAACCACCGGCTTGCCGGTCAACACCACAGTGTTCGACTTCATCTCGAACGTGCCGGTCTCGCCGGTGGCGGTCTGCTCCTTGGTCTGGACCAGCACCCCGCCCTTGGCCTCAATGCGCTTGATCTGGCCGTTCTGGGTGGGTTGCCCGTCCGCCGGGGCGGCGGAGCCCTCATAGAAGACCAGCAGCTCGGGCGAACGCATGGTGGTGTCGCCCTGGGTCACGATGACATTGCCGGAGAACAAGGCGGTCTTTTCCTTGTCTTTCACCTCAAGCGAATTGGAGGTGATGCGCACCGGCTGGTCGCGGTTGGTGGCGAAGCCCTGGAGCGCGTTGGGGACGCTCCCCGCGCCTTTCGGCTGGGCCATCGCGCCTGTGGCCGGCGCGGCCAGCGCGGCGCTGAGCACGAGAACGCTAAGGGCCCACTTCATCGCTTTCCTCCCGCAGGCGGCGCGGCCTGCGCCGGGTTGCCGGACGCGGGGGCTCCCGCTCCGGGCTTCGCGCCCTGTTGAGCAGCTCCGTTCACGGACTGCGCATTGGACATGTCCGACGGGCGGAAGTCCAATTGCACATTGCCCTCGAACAGCGCCCGGTTTCCCCGGTCGCTCACCGTCATCTTGTCCGCCACCAGCTTGGCGTCCCGAAAGGTCAGAACCACCGGGTTCTGGGTGACCACACTGCCCGCCTTGGCATCGATGGCTGCATCCTTCAGATGCCCCACATAGCCGGCGTTGGTCTCGAACTCCACCCCACCTTGCAGCGTAATATATTGTCGTTTCGGAAACATGGTACCCGTGGCGGAGGTCAGCTTTGCCCAACCCTTGTTGGCGAGCTCCATCTGGGCATGGATGTCCTGCAGGTCGACCTCATCGGGATTGGTCAGGTCCTGCGAGGCAGTGGCTGCGGTCACCACATAGGCGCGATTGTCATCCGTGAAGCCGGACAGCTTCGGCGATTCCATGGTCAGCCGTGTGCCGTTCAGGCGCAGCGCGCCCATCTGGAAGGGCAACTGGAACTGCAGGGAGAATTGCTGGATCAGCGGCACGGCGACCATGGCCGCGAGCGCCCCCGCCACCAGCACGGGCAGGGCGCGCTTGGCGAAGCGCACGCGGGCGCTGTGCCGCAGGGCGCGCCGGAAGTCCGTCGCCTGTCGGGCCGAAAAATTCGCGCCCTCCCGTCGCTCCGGGGCATTTGCAGCCTCGTCATGGCTCATGAAATTCGATCCGCCATCGCATCCGGCTCCTGCCCGTCGTTCAAAACAGGCCCGCACCGGTGCGCACGCCTCTCGCCCCGGTGTCAGAATGGTCCAAAACGCCTTCCGCGCGCAAGTCGCTGCACTGCATCAAGAATGCGAGAAGATGTCCTCCTCGTCCCAGCCGGCCAAGTCAAGGGCGGCCCGGGTGGGCAGGAATTGGAAGCAATCCTGGGCCATTTGGGTGCGTCCCTCGCGCTCCAGCATGGCCTCAAGCTTCGCCTTGCAGGCATGGAGGTGGAGCACGTCCGAGGCGGCATAGGCGAGCTGGGCATCGGTGAGATCGGCGGCCGCCCAGTCTGAGCTCTGCTGCTGCTTGGAGAGGTCGACGCCGAGGAGTTCGCGCACCAGATCCTTGAGGCCGTGGCGGTCGGTATAGGTCCGGGTCAGCCGGGAGGCGATCTTGGTGCAGAACAGGGGGGCCGTGACCACGCCAAATGTGTGCTTGAGCACCGCCACGTCAAAGCGGGCGAAGTGGAACAGCTTCACCACCTTCGGGTCGGCCAGCATGCGCACCAGGTTTGGCGCGGTCTCGGCGCCAGCCCCGCGGGGCACCTGGACAAGGTCGGCAGTGCCGTCGCCATTGGAGATCTGCACCAGGCAGAGCCGGTCGCGCAGCGGGTTGAGGCCGAGGGTCTCGGTGTCGATGGCCACGACGGGCGCGGCGACAAAGTCCGCGGGCAGGTCGCCGCGGTGCAGACGGATGGTCATCACTGCATCTTCTTGGAAAGGATCGAAAGCGCTTTTACCGGAGGCGGAAGGACGTGTCGATGGCTGTGCCAGAGCCGGATCCGAGCGCATTGAATCACATGGCGCTCCCATGCGATCGGTGAATTCGCCTCTGTTCAATAAGTTGGAGCGTGATTTACCGACCCGATGGAACCGTCTTGAGGTTCCAGCGGGAAGGATCGCGCTCACGCGCCCGCGCGAGATCGACCCCGTGGAAGCGCGCTATCTCTTTGTTTCAAAAGATTTCCTTTACGCGAAACGGTTCCCGCGTCATTCGAATGTGCTTTAACAGAGCGCCTCATTTCACGGAGACCTGCTGATGTCCGTCAGGAGCGTGTGGATCGCGAGCTTCGCGGTTGCAGGGTTAAGCTGTCTGGCTTTGCCGGCGTTCGCCCAGGAGGTGCCGCCCGGAAGCTATCTGGAATCCTGCCGCGAGGTCCGGGTCGTGGCGGGTTGGTTGCGCGCATCCTGCCAGGACCGGTCCGGCCGGTGGGTGGAAGCGACCACCGCGCCCGGCTGGTGTTCCCCCGGCAACGACATCGCCAATGAGGATGGCCGGCTGGTGTGCAAATCTTCCGGCTGGGGTGGATCGTCCTCCGGTTGGGGCGGGTCTTCTTCAGGCTGGGGCAGCTCGCCCTCGCGTCCGGCTCCCCCTCCGCCGTCCTACAACAACGACCGGCCCCCGCCCGGCTCCTACATGGCCAGCTGCCGGGACATTCGCGTGTCCGCCGGCTGGTTGAAGGCCACCTGCCAGGACAGCAAGGGCCGCTGGGTGGATGCAACCACCGCCGTCAGCTGGTGCAGCCCTGGGCGCGACATCGCCAATATCGACGGGCGCCTGACCTGCCGGTGACGTCGGGGAGCGCCAGGCAAAAGAAAACCGCCGGCCCGTGGGCCGGCGGCGCGTCGTCTTCGCGATGCGTGTAGGCGCCGATCAGCGCCGCAGGCTCTTCACGTCGCGCACCGCGCCGCGGGCGGCCGACGTGGTAAGGGCCGCATAGGCCTGGAGGGCCTGGGAGACCACGCGCTTGCGGTTGGCGGGCGTCCAGGCGGCATCGCCCTTGGCCTCCATGGCGGCCCGGCGATTGGCCAGCTCCTCGGCGGTGACCTTCAGGTTGATGGAGCGGTTGGGGATGTCGATCTCGATCACGTCCCCTTCCTCCACCAGGCCGATGGCCCCGCCCTCGGCCGCCTCGGGGGAGACGTGGCCGATGGACAGGCCCGAGGAGCCGCCGGAGAAGCGCCCGTCGGTGACGAGGGCGCAGGCCTTTCCGAGGCCCTTCGACTTCAGATAGGAGGTTGGATAGAGCATTTCCTGCATGCCGGGGCCGCCGCGCGGACCCTCATAGCGGATCAGCACGATGTCGCCGGGCACGATCTTGCCGGTGGACAGGATGGCTTCCACCGAGGCGTCCTGGCTCTCGAACACCCGCGCCCTGCCGGTGAAGGTGAGGATGGAAGCGTCCACGCCTGCCGTCTTCACGATGCAGCCGTCCTCGGCGATGTTGCCGTAGAGCACCGCGAGGCCGCCATCCTTGGAATAGGCGTGCTCGGCGCTGCGGATGACGCCCTTCTCCCGGTCGAGGTCCAGGTCGTCCCAGCGGCGGGACTGGCTGAAGGCCACCTGCGTGGGCACGCCACCGGGGGCGGCGCGATAGAAGGTCTGCACCTGGTCCGACTTGGTGCGAACCACGTCCCAGCGCTCCAGCGCGTCGGCGATGCTGGGGGCATGGACGGTGGGCAGGTCGGTGTGGATGAGGCCGGCGCGGTCGAGTTCGCCGAGGATGGCCATGATGCCACCGGCCCTGTGCACGTCTTCCATATGGATGTTGGCGACGGCGGGAGCCACCTTGCAGAGCACGGGCACCTTGCGGGAGAGTCGGTCGATGTCCGCCATGGTGAAGGGCACTTCGCCCTCATTGGCGGCGGCCAGCAGGTGCAGCACCGTGTTGGTGGAGCCGCCCATGGAGATGTCGAGCGTCATGGCGTTCTCGAACGCCTTGAAGGAGGCCACCGCGCGGGGCAGCACGCTGGCATCGTCCTGCTCGTAATAGCGACGGGCCAGATCCACGATCAGGTGGCCCGCTTCCACGAACAGGCGCTCGCGGTCCGCATGGGTGGCGAGCACCGAGCCGTTGCCGGGCAGCGCGAGGCCAAGGGCCTCGGTGAGGCAGTTCATGGAATTGGCGGTGAACATGCCGGAGCAGGAGCCGCAGGTCGGGCAGGCCGAGCGCTCCATCACCTTCACGTCTTCATCACTCACCCGGTCGTCGGCAGCGGCGACCATGGCGTCGATGAGGTCCACCTTCTTCTCGCCGGTGGAGAGCAGCACCTTGCCGGCCTCCATGGGGCCGCCCGAGACGAATACGGCGGGGATGTTGAGGCGCATGGCGGCCATCAGCATGCCGGGCGTGATCTTGTCGCAATTGGAGATGCAGACCATGGCGTCGGCGCAGTGCGCGTTGACCATGTACTCCACGCTGTCGGCGATGATCTCGCGGGAGGGCAGCGAATAGAGCATGCCATCATGGCCCATGGCGATGCCGTCATCCACCGCGATGGTGTTGAATTCCTTGGCGACGCCCCCCGCCTTCTCGATCTCGCGGGCCACCAGCTGGCCGAGATCCTTGAGGTGCACATGGCCGGGCACGAATTGCGTGAAGGAATTCACCACCGCGATGATCGGCTTGCCGAAATCCCCGTCCTTCATGCCCGTGGCCCGCCAGAGTCCGCGGGCTCCCGCCATGTTGCGGCCGTGGGTCGAGGTGCGCGAGCGATACTGGGGCATGTCCTCTTGCCTTTTATGTCCGGCGCAGGATGGCCTGCGCAACAATTTGAGCGAGGCTCTTTTAGAGCGATTTTGAACGAAGTTAAATCAATTCGGGCGGCGCATCTGCCGCCTCAGACCATGCGCGGGGCGCAGCCCTGTCGGGACGACGCCCGCCCCAATCCTCAGTCGAGCCGCGTGCCGTTGGCCTCCAGCACTGCGCCCGCCAGGTAAAGCGAGCCGCAGATGAGGACGCGGGGCGGGGGGAGGGTGGGGATCTCGCCCAATTGGTCGAGGGCCGCGCCCACGTCGCGCGCGACGGAGGCGGCAAGGCCGAGCGCCTTGGCAGCTTCGGCCACGTCCTCGGCGGCGAGGCCCTTATGGTCGCCCGGCACGGGCACGGCGATCACTTCACGGGCAAGGCCGATGAAGGAGGACAGGAAGCCGGACACATCCTTGCTGCCGAGCATGCCGACGATAAGCACCAGGGGGCGCTGGTAGCGTTCCTCCAGTTCCACCAGCGCACCGGCAATGGCGGTGCCGCCGGCGGCATTGTGGCCCCCATCCAGCCAGAGCTCCACTCCAGCCGGGGCACGGGCGGTGAGCGCGCCGGCGGGCAGGCGCTGCATGCGGGCGGGCCATTCGGCATTGCGCAGGCCCTGCTCGATGGTGGCGGCAGGCAGGCGCAAAGCGGGCACGGCCCGCAGCGCGGCAACGGCAAGGCCCGCATTGTCGATCTGGTGGGCACCCATCAGGCGCGGGCGGGGCAGATCCAGGAGTCCGTCCTCGTCCGCATAGACGATCCGTCCGCCTTCCTCATGCACCGTCCATTGCTCACCGCGGATGAAGAGCGGCGCCCGGCTGCGCGCCGCCACCCGCTCGATGACCTTGAGCGCGCCTGGCGTCTGGGCGCCCAGCACCACGGGCACGCGGGGCTTGATGATGCCGGCCTTTTCGCCGGCAATCTGCTCCACGGTGGGACCGAGGAAGTCCACATGGTCGATGGAGACAGGCGTGATGACGCTGACCGCTGGCGCGTCCACCACATTGGTGGCGTCCAGCCTGCCGCCGAGGCCCACTTCCAGCAGCAGGACGTCGGCAGCGACTTCCGAGAATAGGACCAGGGCCGCGACCGTGGTGATCTCGAACAAGGTGATGGGCGACCCGTCATTGGCCGCCGCCACCCGGTCGAGCGCCTCGGAGAGCTGGGCGTCTTCCACCAGGCGACCGGCCAGGCGGATGCGCTCGTTGAAGCGCACCAGATGGGGGGAGGTATAGACATGCACGCGCCGCCCCGCCGCTTCCAGCGCGGCGCGCATGAAGGCGATGGTGGAGCCCTTGCCGTTGGTGCCGGCCACATGAACCACCGGCGGCAGGCGGTGCTGCGGGTTGCCCAGCGCCTCCAGCAGGCGGTGCACCCGGTCCAGCGACAGGTCGATGCGCTTGGGGTGGAGCGCGGACAGGCGCTCCAATATGGCGTCGGGCGCGTCGATGCGCCGGGGCAGGGCCATGGACCTAGCCTCGCAAGGGCAGAAGGTGTGGGTGAATCATGCGCCCGCCGGGCGCGGCAGGCGCGCCTTGGGCGGAACGGCGGGAGCCTTCACCAGGATCCGGCAGAGCCGGCCCAGCGTCTCGCGCATCTGGTGGCGATGCACCACCATGTCGATCATGCCATGCTCGCGCAGATACTCCGCGCGCTGGAAGCCGTCGGGCAGCTTCTCGCGGATGGTCTGCTCGATGACGCGGGGGCCGGCGAAGCCAACGAGCGCGCCGGGCTCGGCGATCTGCACATCGCCCAACATGGCATAGGAGGCTGTGACGCCGCCTGTGGTGGGGTTGGTAAGGACCACGATATAGGGCTTCTTGGCTTCGCGCAGTTCCTGGATGGCCACCGTGGTGCGGGGCATCTGCATGAGGGAAAGGATGCCCTCCTGCATGCGCGCGCCGCCCGAGGCCGCGAAGATGATGAAGGGCGTGCCCTTGCGGGCCGCGGTCTCTAGGCCGGTGACCACGGCTTCGCCGGCCGCCATGCCGAGCGACCCGCCCATGAAGTTGAAGTCCTGCACCGCAATGGTGACGGGGAGCCCTTCCAGCATGCCGGTCGCCACCTTCACGGCATCGGTCATGCCGGTCTTGGTGCGGGCGTCCTTGAGGCGGTCAGCATAGCGGCGCTCGTCGCGGAATTTCAGCGGGTCGGTGACCACCTCGGGCAGGGTCACCTCTTCATAGGCCGCGTCGTCGAACGTGGACTTCAGGCGCGTCGCGGCGTCCATGCGCATGTGGTAGCCGGAGCCGGGGATGACGAAGAGGTTCGCCTCCAGGTCCTTGTGGAAGACCATCTGCCCGGTCTCCGGGCACTTCACCCACAAATTCTCCGGCACCTCGCGACGGGCGAGGAAGTCGCGGATCTTCGGGCGAACGACGTTGGAAATCCAGTTCAACAGGCTGCTCCCGCTTGCGGCGCTCTCCATGTAATACCCGGAGCCGCCCGACGGAAGGCCATAGGTGCTGCGGTGCGTGAAAGCGCTGCGGATGGGTGGTCCCGCTTGGTGGCGAAAGCGAGGCGGAGTCCGCCTTTTGATGTCAAACCTGCGACAGGGCCAGTCCGCCGCTGCGGCGTACGTTGCACCACCGGCTGGGAAGACGCGCCGCTGATCCAAAAAAAGAAAGACGGCGCGGAAGCCCGCGCCGTCCTTTTTTACATACAGGTTCCGTCAGCCGGGGCGGTGACGCCGAGCCGGCTGGGTCCAGAGCCGCGCTCAGGCGGCTTCGGACTTGGCGGTGGGGACCTCGGAGATGGTCTTCAGCACCTGGGAGGCGATCTGGTAGGGGCAGCCCTGGGAATTGGGGCGGCGATCCTCAAGATAGCCCTTGTAGTCGTTGCGGACGAAGGAGTGCGGCACGCGAATGGACGCGCCGCGATCCGCCACGCCATAGCTGAACTTGTTCCACGGCGCCGTCTCATGCTTGCCGGTCAGGCGCAGATGGTTGTCGGGGCCGTACACGTTGATGTGGTCGTGCAGGTTCTTCTCGAAGGCCGCCATGAGGGCCTCGAAATATTCCTTGCCGCCGACTTCGCGCATGTACTTCGTGGAGAAGTTGCAGTGCATGCCCGAGCCGTTCCAGTCGGTGTCGCCGAGCGGCTTGCAGTGGAACTCGATGTCCACGCCATACTTCTCGGTGAGGCGGAGCAGCAGGTAGCGGGCCATCCACACTTCGTCAGCGGCCTTCTTGGAGCCCTTGCCGAAAATCTGGAATTCCCACTGGCCCTTGGCCACTTCGGCATTGATGCCTTCGTGGTTGATGCCGGCTTCGAGGCAGAGCTCGAGATGCTCTTCCACGATCTCACGGGCAATGTCGCCCACGTTCTTGTAGCCGACGCCCGTATAATAGGGGCCCTGCGGCGCGGGATAGCCGTGCTCGGGGAAGCCGAGCGGACGGCCGTCCTTATAGAAGAAGTATTCCTGCTCGAAGCCGAACCAGGCGCCTTCGTCGTCCAGGATGGTGGCGCGGGCATTGGTCGGGTGCGGGGTGACGCCATCCGGCATCATCACTTCGCACATGACCAGCGCGCCATTCTTGCGGGCCGGATCGGGATACACGGCGACCGGCTTCAGCACGCAGTCCGAGCTGCGGCCTTCCGCCTGCTCGGTGGACGAGCCGTCGAAGCCCCACAGGGGAAGCTCTTCCAGCGAGGGGAAGTGGTCGAATTCCTTGATCTGCGTCTTGCCGCGCAGGTTCGGGGTCGGCTTGTAGCCGTCGAGCCAGATGTACTCGAGTTTGTACTTCGTCATTGCGCTCTCTCATAACCTGATGACGCGAAGCACCAGGAAAGTTGAAGCCGTTATCCAGTTCCCCATGGAACCGAACGTGACCGCCGAACCCTCCCGGAGCATGCCGACCGCCGATGGGCGTGCTCGGTCGCGAGCGACCACCCTTCTAAAGCACAGAGCGTGCCAACTCGGCTCTGGTCGTGGGGAGAGCGGACCGTCGCACGACGACGAGGTCGGGGGAATGAGAGCAAACCCCTGTTTCCTTTCATGCTTTGGCAATGTGCCTGCTTTGTCACCGGTTTGCCTGCTAAACAGGCGGTTTAGGCGGCTGCATCGAACGTGATCGCAATGCAAGAGGCCTGAGGAACAAAAAAAGTGCAGTGAACATTTAGGTGGCAAGCCTCTGTGCGCTGCGCAAAACAGCCTCGCAATAGCTTGTCAGTGTTGAATGATGCCGATGTCGCACAGCAAAAATAGACATGCCTAAAAAACATGCATGTTATGCAAAAGGATGGATATTTGCTGTGCACGTCTCGGCGTATCCGTGCTATAAGAGCTCCAACGGGATGCTCGTGAGGGCATCCGGCAAACATACGAAGTGGAATGACTATGAACCATGGAAGTGGCTCTGCCAAAATCTACACCTTCCCTACGGGAGGCCGGTCCGGCCTGCGCAGTCGTCAGCCTGAGGACAAGTTGATGGCGGAACTCGCCGCTCTCGGCCTCACCAAGTCCGTGCTTGGCAGCAGCTGGTATCACGAAGCTGCCATCAAGGAAGATCAGCCGCACAAGCAGTGAGACCTTCATGTCAATGCAAGCGGTAAGCGGGCCGCGCTCCGAAGAGGGGCGCGGCCCAAATCATTTCGGGTCCTCCTTGTCCTCCTCTTGCCTTGAAGCCGGCGTCCACTTCCTTTAGAAGGCCACGCACGGTCCGCAGTTCACCGAGACGTCACCGCCCCGCCATCGGGGAAGCTAAACCTGCTCTCTCGCTTCTTTTTCGACTCGCGCTCCTGCCGCGTCGCAAGCCGGTGACTCCGACATCCCTCCGGGACCCGCGGCATGCGAGGACGCCCCATGTCGAGAACACCTCTTCCTTTCGCCACCGCCGACATCTCGGCCTTCGCCAAGTCTCTGCGGGGCCAGTTGGCCGGCACAGAGGCGGTCCCCACCCATCTGGAACTGCTCAACATGCTGGCGCGGGCCGCAGGCTTGCGGAACTTCCAGCATTTGCGCGCGCAGGCCGGTGCCGCCGCGGCGCTTGCCCGGGCGCTGGATGCACCGCCCGCCGAGGAGCCGACCGCGGATCTCCAGCGGGTGCGTCGGACGACGCGCCATTTCGATGCCGAGGGTCGCCTTGTGCGCTGGCCCGGCCGCGCCGCGGAACGCGCTCTGTGCCTGTGGGTGCTCTGGTCCCGCCTTGAGCCGGGTGCATTGGGCGCCGAGGCGCGGGTGAATGAAGCGCTGGCGCGCTGGCACACCTTTGGCGATCATGCGCTGCTGCGGCGGGAATTGTTCGACGCGGGCCTGGTGGACCGCACCCCCGATGGGCGCACCTATCGGCGCGTGGAGCGCCGGCCCCCGCCCGACGCGCGGGCGCTCATCAGCCATGTGCAGCGGCTGGGGTTGAGGTCCGCCCCTACCGCAATGGCTCCGCCAAACGCCTGAGAGTGCGCTGGAGAAAGCGGGAAACGTAAAGGCGACGCTATGCTCCCGGAG
The DNA here is from genome assembly GCF_028863665.1 of Aquabacter sediminis. Lineage (GTDB taxonomy): Bacteria > Pseudomonadota > Alphaproteobacteria > Rhizobiales > Xanthobacteraceae > L1I39. The sequence goes on along the minus strand of NZ_JARBFX010000006.1, from coordinate 120,118 downwards.
GGGCTTGGCCGCTCACTCGGCGATGATCTTCACCTTCTCGCCGTAGCGCAGCTTGGTGTCCTTGTCGAAGCCGTTGAGAATGAGGAAGCGCTCCAGGGGGCGGTCCGGAACCTGCATCCGGGCCGCCATCTTTTCCGGCGTGTCTCCCAGGCCCACCGAGACGATGCGCAGGCGCAGCGGCTTCACCGTCTCCGCCTCGTCGCTGGATACGCGGCGGAACGTGTCGGCGGCTGCCCGGAATTGTCGGTCGATCTCGGGGGTGAGGGTTCGGGCGGCGAAGATCAGCCGATAGACGTCCGATCCGAACCGGATGGCGAACATGCGGAACGACCATTGCTCGCCCCGTGCCAGGGCGGTGGCCGCGGTGAAGCCATTCACAGTCAATGTCTCGACGGAATTGATTTCCACCCCGTCGATCCAGCCGGACGACAAATACTGGCCGAGCGACTGATCGCCTGTCACGCGTACCGCGTCGAGGCGCAAGGCCTCCGTGCCGGAGGCGGTCGCTCCCAGCACCGCTTGGGAGGTGTTCTCCAGCGAGAAGCCTTCCGGCGCCACGAAAGTGAAGCCGAGCTTGGGATGGAAAAACTTGCGGCCGCGGACAAAGCCTTCCTTGGGGTCGTCGCCATAGACCATGCCATTGATGGCGGAAAGATAAGCGTTTCGGTCCCGCTCGCCGGCATTGGTCGCAGCAACCGGCATGGAGGCGTATTCGCGCGCATTGGCAATGGCGATGGAGATGCGCTCGGGGGTTGCCGGATGGCTGGACAGGAAGTCCATGTCCGGCGTGGTCTGGGCCGCGGCGCCACCAATGCCCACGCTCTTGATCTCCGCGTGGCGGCCCATGTCGGTCAGGAAGCGGGAGGCGCCATAGGGGTCGAAGCCGGCGCGCGCGGAGATGCCGACGCCGATGGCATCCGCCTCCAATTCCTGGCCGCGGGAGAAGCTCGCCAGTGACATGCGCGACTTCTGCATGGCGAGCGCGCCCATGTCGGGATCGTTCACCACGTCGGATATGACGCGGCTCACCAGCACCGCCTGCTTGACCTGGTCCTCGCGGATGGACGCATGGCGGGCGATGACATGCGCCATTTCATGCGACAGCACGGAGGAAAGCTCGGACGTATCATTGGCCAGCGCGAGCAGCCCACGTGTCACATAAAGCGAGCCGTCCGGCATGGCGAAGGCGTTGATGGCGGGGGAGTTCAGCACCGTCACGCGATATTTAAGGTCCGGCCGCTCGGAGGCGGCGACGAGGCGTTCCACCACCTGCTGGATGAGCGCCTTCAGCTCCGGGTCTTCATAGGCCCCGCCATAGCTCGCCACGAGGCGATCGTGCTCCCGTCTCTGGGCGGGGGTCATGTCGGCGTCGGTGGACGCGTGGGCTTGCGCTGGGCCCACGGGCGTCCCCAACCGGTCGGCATCAATGCCGGCGCAGCCAGACAGAAGGAGAGAGAGCGCAAGGCCCGCCATACAGGCGCGCACGACGAATCCGCCGCGCCCGACGGGCGCAGTGCCTTCACTCGTCCCTGCGGCCCTGCCCAGCCCGCTCACCGATCCATCTCCTCCGTCGCGCCACCCTTGCCGTTAGCCCGCGCTCGCGTGGGCTGACATCGGGATCCGGTCGCGCCCACTTCATACGCGCCCGCGTCCGGTACGCCCGCATGCGCGAACCAAGGGCGCATCGCGCGCGTCCTCACGAAAGTGCCGTTCAACGTGGCGGGAGAGTGGCGCGGGCAAGGCGTTGTCTTGACTGCCGCTGCCATGGCTCCTTCCCCGTTGCGCCCCATGTGCGTCCTCCCCGCGCGCGTCCATTGTCGAACGGGAAGCTGAACGGGTGATGAAACGCGCGCCACGTCTCCTTGGACCAGGCAAAGGGTGTCCCGGTCACTGCGGGACTTTTCGCGGAACGCACTCATCGCGGCATTTTACCGGGCCGCGGCCCATCCTCCAAGGCACCCCGCCTCCCACCATGCTCACCCTTTCTTACCGGACCTTTCCCCAAGGTGCGATCCTTTCCCACGGTGCCGTTCACCTCGGCTCTTGAACGCAGGCGGCGATCCGGCCCATATAGCGGGCATCGCCCTGCGCGTTCAGGGCGGCGTGCGGCGGTGTCTCCCGGTAGCTCAGCAGGATAGAGCACAGGTTTCCTAAACCTGGGGTCAGGGGTTCGAATCCCTTCCGGGAGGCCACGTCGCCGGGTATCGGTCGGTATTCCGCTAACGAGAAATTTCATGCGTGACCGGAAATCGCAAAAGCCCGGCTTGGCGAGTGGTCGCCTAGATTGTCATCTTTCGTCAGCGCACCATTTGCGATAAGTGCTGCCGAAGAAGTCTCCGGTGGGGGGTGCAGGTGCAGCAGTTGGAACGGTTTACGCCCGACATGAAGGGGCGGATCGCCTACGAACACATGCATCGCTACGCGGTCTGTCGCGACTTCGTCCGGGGCCTCCAAGTGCTCGACGTGGGGTGCGGCGACGGCTATGGCACAGCCTTGCTGGGCGAATGTGCGGCCCGCATTACCGGCATCGACGTGGACGCGGGAAGCGTCGGGGCGGCGGCGGTACTGTACGGCGTGCCGGGAAAGGTGCTGTTCCAGGTCGGCAGCGCATTTGAGCTGCCATTTGCGGACGAATGCTTCGATGTCGTGACAGCGTTGGAAATCATCGAGCACGTCACTCCAGAACAGCAAGAAAAGATGGTCGCGGAAATTCACCGCGTGCTGCGGCCGGGCGGTCTATTCATCGTTTCAACCCCCAACAAGCCAGTCTATAACCGGTTCAAGGCTCCGAACGTCTTTCACCTGAATGAATTCGATAAGCGCGAATTCGCCATGCTTCTTGGGAAGTCGTTCAAGCACGTGCATCTGTTGGGCCAGCGCATGGCCCTCGTCTCTTCCCTAGGCTCCTCCGACAAGGGTGTGCCCTTACCTAAGGAGCCGGCCTATCGGGGCTATGTGGGGGAGCACGGCAGCGGCGGCCTCAATGTGGATGATGGTGTCGCACGACTGCCCGATCCCGAGTATTTCCTGGCGTTTTGTTCCACCCAGCCGGTGGAGTGGAAGGTGGATCCCCACTCCGTCTTCTATTGTCCAGATGACGACCTGTGGTTCGAGCACGACAAGACCCTTGCCTGGGCTTCAGGCCTCCACGAAGAGGACGAGGCACTGCGCAAGCGGGTTGCTCAGCTCGAGCAATGGCTCGCAACGGCAGAGCGCGATCTTGCAGCCGAGCGCACCGTCCTTGCGCCCGTGCGCACCGATTTGGAAGCCGCGCGTGCTGAGTTGGAAGTCCTGCGTAACGAATTGGGGCGGCTCAGGGAGGCGGGCGCCGAGCTATTACGTGTGCAAGCGATTGCCACGGAGTATCAGCAGCAGCTGGAGCATATTTCGGGGGAACGTGCTCACCTTCGCAATCAAGTGGAAAGTCTCCAGGGAAAAGAGGCCGAGCTTGTTCATGCCCAAGCCAATAGTGCGGAACTTGAGCGGCAGATAGAGCAGCTTGCCGGCGAGCGCGATGATCTGAGGGTCCAGATTGCGCTCGCCGCCGAAGAGCGCGACCAAACGGCGAGCGCCCGAGCCGCCGAAATTCAGGAAAGAGACGCCGCTCTTTCTCTCGCGCGTGTTTCCAACGACACGCTCCAACGGAAAATCGCTGAGCAGGAGCGGGAGCTTGACGAGGCCCGGGCTCATGCTGAGGTCGTATCGGCGGAAATCGCGATTCTGAAGGCCACGGCGCAGCACGCCGAGGATCGCAGCGCTGAACTTGCCGAGGAGCTTGAGCGGCGCAATTTCGCCCTGAAGGCAGCGCTGGACAATGCGGCGCAATTGGCCAGCGCCTTGCGCGACGCTCAGCTGACCATTCACGATTTGCAGTGCCAGGGACCGAGCCAGGAAATACAAGATCTCCTTCAAACTCGGGAGGATGAAGTCGAGGCCCTGCGTGCGGCGCTCGAGGCAGGGCGGGAGGAGATCTGCCGTCTCCAGGACGCCCAGCGCCGTGAACTCAGCCGAGCGCTCGCCCAGCGTATGGAAGCACTGACGCATGGTGCAGTCGCAAGCCTGCGCGCCCGGATCGCCAGCGAGCGCAGATATGCGGCCAGCGAGGTCCGTGATGCCCTTCGCCGCGAGCAGCCGCGCCTCCGCACGAGCCGGCCGGGCCGGCGTGCGCGGTCTGCCTTGCAGGCGCTGGGTTTGGTCGACGCTCCCTGGTACCTCGCCCGCACACCGGAGGCAGGGGCGGACGCCCTGGCGCATTTCGTGCGCCGGGGTGTGAAGGATGGGCTGGAGCCTCATCCGCTGTTCCACTCCTACTGGTTTGCATCGCGCCATCCCGGGGCTCTCAATAACCTGCCGGCTCCGTTTGCTTATGCATCGTCGGCTGAGCGGCCGCGGCTTTCCCCGCATCCGTTCTTCCTGCCCGACTATTATCTGGAGAGAAATCCGGATGTGGCCGAGCGAGAGGCGGACGCTTTCGCCCATTTCCGTGCGTTCGGCGAAGGTGAACATCGGCCGGTTCACCCGCTGATCGACCTCGATTGGATGGCCGGCCAAATGCCGGAGCTGAGGCAGGATGCGCGTTGGCTCAGTCATTATGCCACTAACCCTGCCCTGTTCCACCTCTCGCCTCACCCCCTTTTCGATCCTGCCTATTATCTCTCCCATTCGCCGGATGTGGCTGCTGCGGGCGTCCACCCCCTGTTGCATTACCTGGTCTGGGGGTGGCGCGAGGGGAGATCGCCCCATGCCTATTTCGAGGGCGATTGGTATCTGGCGCGCAATCGCGACGTCTTGTCGGCCGGCGAGAATCCGCTGGTCCACTTTGTGTGGCATGGGGCACGAGAGGGGCGGGATCCAAATCCGGCATTTCAGACCCAGGCCTACACCTCGCTCAATCCTGATGTTGCGGCCGACGGCGGGAACCCGTTCGTCCACTATCTGCTATTTGGTCGAGCGGAAGGACGTTCGTTCTCGCGCGATCCAGACGTGACGCTTGCCCGCCAATTTCTGGCGTTTTCGCGCCAGCGCCGGTCGGACCTTTTCGGCGAGATGCTTGATGGAGAAGAGGGAGCAGGCGGCGTCGACGAAATGCTTCGACGGAGCGAGACGGCCGATCTTGGTCTGGACCTGCGCGAAGAGCTTCCGGTGATCGAGTATTGGTTGCCACAGGCTGCCAATGACTATCTCTCAGACAGCGGGCGAAGCGGGCAAATCAATCTTTACCGTTATCTTTATGCGGCGATCGAGCGGTTTTCCGACGCTCCGCTGGACTTCCTGACTTCGCAGGAATTCCGCGCGCTGTTTGTCCGTGCGCGCTTCCTTTCCACCCAGAGGGCGATGCACCAGAAGGGGCAGCTCGACGCGTCCATTATCATACCCATTTATCGCAATCTCCTCGACACGCTCGCCTGCCTCGTGTCTCTTCTGGAGCAGGAGACCGACGTCGCCTACGAGATCATCATAGGAGACGACAAGTCTCCGGATGCGACGCCCGATATCCTGTCCGGCATCGGCGGGGTCGTTCAGGTGGTACGGCACACGCAGAACTTGGGTTTTCTTGGAAACTGCAACAGGGTAGCCGAATTTGCGTCCGGCCGGAATGTCGTTTTCCTGAATAATGACACCCTTATCCTGTCCGGTTGGCTGGACAGGCTTGTCGGAACGTTGGATGACGATCCGGGGATCGGCCTCGTTGGCTCCAAGCTCCTGAACTGGGACGGCACTCTTCAGGAGGCTGGCGGAATTTTCTGGAAGGATGGATCGGCCTGGAATTTTGGCCGCAACCAGGACCCCCGCCGTCCGGAGTTCAACTATCTGAAGGACGCAGACTACTGCTCCGGCGCGGCGATTGCCTTGCCCACGGCGGTCTGGCGTGAGCTAGAGGGCTTCGATCCGCACTTCTCGCCGGCTTATTGCGAAGATGCGGACATTGCCTTCCGCGTACGCGCCAAGGGGATGCGGTCAGTGTACCAGCCCTTCGCCGAGGTCATCCACCATGAGGGCCGCAGCCATGGGCGCGACGTTTCGTCCGGTATCAAGGCTTACCAGGTCAGCAACACCAGGAAGTTGATCGAGCGCTGGGGAGAGGTTCTCGAGCGCGAGCATTTTCCGAATGGTGAGGACGTGTTCCTGGCCCGCGACCATTCTGCTGCAAAGCCGCATATTCTCTTTGTCGATCATTATGTGCCCCAATGGGACAGGGATGCTGGGTCGCGAACGATCTACCAGTATATCCGCCTGTTTCTAGACAAGGGTTTTCGCGTCACTTTCTGGCCGGACAACCTGAACCGAGATAAAGAATATACACTTGAGCTTCAAAAACTAGGCGTGGAAGTGATCTATGGAAGCGGGTTTGATTATGTATTTGAGGAGTGGATCAAGAAATTTGGGGATTATTTTGATTATGCATTTCTGAGTCGTCCGCATGTTTCCCAAAAGTATGTTTATTTGATCAGGTGTCATTCTTCTGCAAAGGTATTTTATTATGGTCATGATATTCACGGGAATCGGCTGCGTAAGCAATATGAATTAACAGGTTCTGCATCCTTGCTGGCGGAAGCCAAGAGATGCGATGCCATGGAGTATGGCGTGTGCGTGCAGAGCGATGTTGTCTTCTATCCCGGTGAAGTGGAGGCCGCTTATATGAGGTCGCGCCTGCCGGCAAATGTGCAGGTGGTCGCGTTTCCCATTACGATCCTATCTGAGCGGCACATCGAAGGTGCCAGAACTCGCCTCGCGATGCCACAGCATCGCGACCCCCATCGGCTGATGTTCGTCGGAGGGTTCTCTCACACGCCTAATGTCGACGGGATTGTTTGGTTCGTGAATGAGGTGATGCCGATCCTGCGCAGCAAGGGGAGATCCATTACCCTGGATGTCGCAGGGTCAAACGCGCCACGCCAAGTTCTGGAACTCGCCGCTCCGGATGTCAGAATATGTGGCCGGGTGTCGGATGAGGAACTCGCGGAGCTCTATCATTCCTGTGCTTTGTCTGTCGTGCCGCTGCGCTATGGTGCCGGTGTGAAGGGCAAAGTCATTGAGGCAATGGGCCAGGGAACCCCGGTGGTAATGACCCCGGTAGGAGCGCAAGGTATTGAAAATGCGGAAGACATATCCTTTGTGGCGGAGGCTGCCGAGGATTTCGCGTCCATGATTCTGCGGGCAATCGACAACCCGCGTGATGCCCAAGATCGAGCCCTGAAGGCGCTCGCATTCATCGATCGCGAATATTCTCAGAAGGCAATTGAAAGACTTCTGGGCGGCTTCGTCCCCGAATTTGGCGCCAACTAGGTTGGTGTGTGGAGCGATATCATGGTCAAGGTATTGATTACTGGGGCTGCCGGACTCATCGGTTCTCACCTCGCGGAGGCGCTCGTCGGTGCAGGCGAAGAGGTGGTTGCCACCTTCTTTAAGCCCACAATTGATCTGGCGACTGTGAGGGGCGACGTTGCATTCACTCCGCTAGACGTTACCGATCGTGAGGCCACGTATGAGATTATTGAAAAGTTCCGCCCTGACGTGATCTATCATTTGGCAGCTCAAAGCTTGCCGACTGTCTCGTGGCTTGATCCGTGGACGACTTTGGATGTGAATCTTATTGGCACCGTCAATGTTTTCGAGGCGGTGAAGGACATGAAATCGGCGTCGGGGTATGATCCTAGGATCGTTGTTGCGTGTTCCTCCGCTGCCTATGGTGCTAGCCTCACTCCGGAGCGGGTTCCAGTCGACGAGGACGCGCCCTTGCTGCCCCTGCACCCCTACGGCGTCAGCAAGGTGGGTCAAGACCTCTTAACCTACCAGTATCATGTGAATTTCGGCATTCGCGGGGTTCGGGCCCGCATCTTCAATTGCACTGGCCCTCGCAAGCGGAATGACGTGGTTTCCGATTTTGGGCGCTCGGTCGTGCAGGCGCTTCGCCTGGGACATCCAGTGAAAGTCGGTAATCTGGAGACCCGCCGCGCAATCATCGATATTCGCGATATGGTGGCTGCGCTTATCCTGCTTTCGAAGAGTGGAGCGGATGGTGAGGCGTTCAACATTTGCGCCGAAAATATCGTCCAGATCCGTGAAGTTTTAACTATGTATTTCGAAGCGGTTGGTCGCGAACTCCCTTATGAAGTGGATCCAAAACTTCTGAGGCCGTCAGACGAACCGGTGATCGTGGGGTCGACGCGAAAGCTGCGGGAGGCGACGGGATGGAGCCCCTCTGTGCCCTTGCGCCAGACTGTCAGGGATGTCCTTGATTTCGAACTTGCAGCCTTTGAACGCGACTTGGCGGGCGTTTAATTGTTGCTTGGGGTTGGGGCTTAAATGCTTGCCCAGGCGCGCACGTGCTGAGGGGTTGGGCAGGTCTGATGTTGGATTCTGGGGGCGTCGCATGTACTCGAAAACCTTCCGGCGGACGCGCGCCCGCGCACCGCTGCGCCTTGGACTAGCAGGTGGCGGCACGGATCTTTCCCCGTACTGCGATGATTTTGGAGGCGCGGTCCTCAACGTCACCGTGGACCGCTATGCGTTCGCGTCCTTCCTGCCACGGGACGACAACAAAATCGTCTTTGAGTCCGATGACACGGGCGTGGTTGAGACCTTTGACCTGGATTCGCCTCTCGATGGCGCCGCCCTGCTGCTTCATCGGGGCGTCTATGAACGCATGATCCGGGAGTTCAACGACGGGCGTCGCCTCGCACTGACCATACGGACGACGGTGGATGCGCCGGCCGGTTCTGGGCTTGGCTCATCCTCCGCGCTCGTGGTGGCGCTGGTGAATGGCATGCGAGCCATCCTCGGTGCCCCGCTCGGTGATTACGATGTCGCCCACCTCGCCTATGAGATCGAGCGCATCGATCTCGGCCTGTCGGGTGGCCGGCAGGACCAATATGCGGCGGCGTTCGGCGGCATCAACTATATCGAGTTCCTCGCTGGCGACCGGGTCATCGTAAATCCGTTGCGTGTGCGCGAAGCCGTCAACAATGAATTGGAATCCTCGCTCGTCGTCTGCTTTTCCGGCCGCTCGCGCAGCTCGGCTGCCATCATCGACCGGCAGACGGCAGGCCTGAACGCGCATTCGACCAAGACCATCGACGCGATGCACCAACTCAAGGCCGATGCGGCGGAGATGAAGCGGGCGCTGCTGCTGGGGCAGATCGATCGCATGGCCGAAATCCTCGATGCGTCCTGGCAGGCCAAGCAGAGGACGGCGGATGGCATTTCCACCGATCGGATCCATGAGCTCGTGGCCCTCGCCAAGGACAATGGGGCTCTGGCGGGGAAGGTCTCCGGGGCTGGCGGTGGCGGCTTCATGTTCTTTCTGGTGCATCCCGAGCATCGCTATCGCTTGCTGGATGTGCTCGGACGGGCAGGGGCATCCTCCAGCCCGGTGAAGTTCACCCATCGCGGGTGCGAGACTTGGCAGTTCTGATGTTGGACGAAGCTGGCCAAGGTGGGGGACAGGCATGCGCGTGAAGCAGGCGGCGATCCTGTGCGGAGGTCTCGGCACGCGTCTTGGCGAACTGACCGCAAGATGCCCCAAGCCGCTCCTGCCGGTGGCGGGGCGTCCCTTTCTGGAGATCCTCGTCGAGGAGGTGGCGCGTCAGGGCGTCGAGCGCATCGTGCTGCTTGCGGCTTTTGAATCCGAGCAAATCCGGGCCATGGCCGCCGATCTTCCCGTGCGCCTTCACCTCGACCTTAAGGTGGATGTGTGCGTCGAACCGGACCGAGCCGGAACCGGGGGCGCGCTTTGGCATGCACGGGAGCACCTGGACGACGTCTTCTTTCTGCTGAACGGCGATTCCTGGTTTGATGTGCTGTTGTCGGACCTGTCCGACTGCGCCGCGGCATCTCCAGACGCCACCGGGGTTCTGAGCTTGCGTATCCTTGAAGATACTGGCCGCTTCGGCGTGGTGGAGATGAATGAGGATCGCGTCACCGACTTCTCAGCCAGGCCGGAAACACCGGGTTCGGGCCTCGTGAATGCCGGGGTGTATCTGTTCCGCCGTGCGCTTTTGGACCATTTGGCGCCGCAATGCTCGCTCGAGCAGGACGTCCTGCCGGGCCTTGCCCACGGCGGCGCTTTGAGGGGGGTGCCGAGGACCGGCTACTTCATCGATATCGGTATTCCCGACGATTATCAGCGGGCGCAAACGGAAATTCCGAGCCATCGTCGTCGTCCAGCCGTTTTCTTTGATCGCGACGGGGTCCTCAATCTGGATCACGGCCATGTGGGCAGCGTGGACCGCTTCGAGTGGGTTGAAGGCGCGCGCGAAGCGGTGCGGCGGGTCAACCAAGCGGGCTACTACGCCTTTGTGGTGACCAACCAGGCCGGCATTGCCAAGGGGCTGTATGATGAGGGGGGCTATCGCGCGGTGCGTGGCCACATCCGCGACGGGCTCGCCGAGGTCGGCGCTTTCCTCGATGACGAGCGGTTCTGTCCCTATCATCCAGACGGCACGGTTGCGGCCTTTCGAAAGGTTTCAGATTGGCGCAAGCCCGAACCGGGAATGCTGGTCGATCTATTGAAGCGATGGCCGGTGGATGTGGAGCGCAGTTTCCTGGTTGGGGATCGCGACAGTGACCTTGCGGCTGCTTCGGCAGCAGGTGTGAAGGGCCATCTCTTCCCTGGCGGCAACCTTGATGCCTTTGTGGCAGGCCTGCTGTCCCCGCTCTAACGCCAATTTCACGATCCAGTCTGCCAGCGCCGGTCATGCGGTGACGGAACGGCGACGCGAGAGGCTCACGAGGCGATCATGATGGTATCCCACGCATTGGAAGCCGCCCGCACTGACCTGCGCTCCTTCCTGTTCGAGATCGCGCTGCCGCTTTGGGCCGATCGGGGCGTGGACCAGAATGCGGGTGGATTTGTGGAGCGCTTGACGCCGGAAGGGGAGCCGACCGACGACCCGCGCCGGGCGCGGGTGGTGGGGCGGCAGATCTTCTCCTTTGCCACCGCCGAGCATCGGGGATGGACGGGCCCGGCCCGGGATGTGGTGCGCCATGGCCTGGAGGCTCTGGAGCGGCAGCATCTCGACGAAGATGGCGCCATCGTGCCGCTGGTGGAGGCCGGGGGGCGGCCGCTCAGCCGGCAGTTCGACCTCTACGACCATGCCTTCGTGCTATTCGGCCTTGCCGCCGCCCATGGTGTGGGAGAACGGCCGCCCGCGCTCCTCGCCCATGCGAATGCCATCCGCGCGCGGATGGACGGGTTCCGTCACCCTGAGCGGGGCTTCGAGGAAGCTTTGCCGCGCACCTTGCCCCTGAAAGCCAATCCCCACATGCACGTCTTCGAGGCCAGCCTGGCCTGGCGCGCAACGGCAGGCGGTGCGCAGTGGGACGCGCTGGCCGACGAGGTGGCCGGCCTGTGCCTCGACCGCTTCCTGGCCGAGGATACGGGGGCGCTTCGGGAGTTCTATGACGGCGACTGGGGGGCGCTGTCCGATAAAGCGGGCTCGGTTGTGGAGCCCGGCCACCAGTTCGAATGGGCCTGGCTGCTCACGCGCTGGGGCACCATGCGAGGGCGAGCCGATGCCTTGGCGGCAGCGCGCCGGCTGGTGGATCTGGCCGAGACCCATGGGGTTGATCCCCAACGCGACCTTGCGCTCAACGAACTGAATGCTGACTTGACCGTGCGCGACGATCGGGCCCGCCTTTGGCCGCAGACAGAGCGCATCAAGGCCCATGTGGCCATGGCCGCCATCGCATCCACGGATGGGGAGCGCGAGGCTTCGCTGGATCGCGCGGCGCGCGCCACACGGGGGTTGATGCGCTTCTTCGCTCATCCGGTGCCCGGGGCTTGGTGGGAGCACATTGATGCGCGGGGCGAACCGGTCGCCGAACCCAGCCGCGCGAGCAGCCTCTACCACATCATGTGCGCCTTCGACGTGATCGAGGGCTACGCCGCCGGCTCTGCTGGGTAGCCCGGGCGATCACCGGCCCGGCAGCACAAGGATGGTCGGCTTTGCGGGCAAGGTCTCGCGGGAAAGCATCACGGTTGGGGAGGCCGAGCGGGTCACCGCATAGTCCTGGCTGAGCCGGCTGAGAAAGCGGTCTAGGCCCCAGGTGCTGAAATAGTGCATGGGGATGACCAATGGTGCGTTGATGGCCTTCAGCGTTTCCAGCATCCCATCAATGTCGAGCGTATAGGAGCCATCCACGGGGGCCAGTACCACGTCGATGCGTCCCATGGCCTCCAGGTGATCGGCCGTCAGCACATGGTGGAGGTGGCCGAGATGGGCGATGCATAGACCCGCCACCTCGAAAACGAAGATGGAATTGCCGTCATAGAAGGTGCTGGCCCCCTGCCGGATGTTGGTGGGCACGTTGCGGATCCACACATCTTCCAGGGTGAGCTCGTGGTTCGCTGCGCCTCCCGCAGGGTTCCAGCCGCGCAGCACATGGGCGATTCCCGGGTCGGGATGGTCGGTATAATGCGTGTCGTGCGCCCGGTTCATGGTGACGACCATGGGCACCATGTTCGGGCGGACATAGTCGTTATAGTCAGTGGCGATGGTCACGCCCGCCGGGCTCTCGATCAAGAAGGTGGCGTGACCGACAAAGGTCAGCCGCACCTCTCCAGCCTCCGCTGCGGCGGGACGGAAGGCCGCGGGAATCACACGGAACGGCGCCTGCGCCACCATGCGGGGGCACTTTTCCGGCTGGGCGAGCGCCGGCGTCGCCGCGAGCGCGGTGAGTGCGAGCCCAAGAGCGGTCCCGAGCGCCGGCATGACCTTGCGTGATGCTGCAATCGCGGCACTCCACCCCATGGCCGTCCCCCGTCTGGCAAAGCCCCGCGCAAAGCTCGCTTGAGAGCCACATGACCGCACAGACCCCCATGGCTTTGCAATGGCCGGTGTTTCACAGCGGCGTGAGAGGCGTGGGCGAAAAGCAGGAACCAATCGGCCCGCCAATCGTCTTACCAGCCGGGACCTTTGCGGCAGGCCGGGAGCGGCGCCGCGACTCTCGAAGGAGAAATCGCATGACGGTCGACTTGGTGATCCTACAGCCCATCGTCGCCCTGGTGGCCGGAATCCTGATCCTGCTCTTTCCGCGCCTGCTCAATATTCTGGTGGCGATCTATCTGATTCTGATCGGGATTCTGGGCTTGGTGCCGCATTGAGGGCGTTCTGCGCCAACAGTGCAGTTGAAGGCGCGGCGCGCGCGAGCTAAAGCAACCGCGCAGTCTTCCTGTAAAGCGTGTCCACCCCAAGGGATCTCCAGATGACGAAATGGGTCTACTCCTTCGGCGACGGCAAGGCCGAAGGAAAAGCCGACATGCGGAACCTGCTCGGCGGCAAGGGTGCCAACCTCGCCGAGATGGCCAATCTGGGCCTTCCGGTTCCTCCCGGCTTCACCATCACCACGGAGGTCTGTACCTATTATTACGCCCACGGCGAGACCTATCCGGCCGAGCTGAAGGGCGAAGTGGAAGTCGCCCTGGCCAAGGTGGGCGCGCTCACCGGCAAGTCGTTCGGCGATCCGGCCAACCCGCTCCTGGTGTCGGTGCGCTCGGGCGCCCGCGCCTCCATGCCGGGCATGATGGACACGGTGCTGAACCTCGGCCTCAATGACGAGACCGTGGAAGCGGTGGCCAAGCTCGCCGGCGACCGGCGCTTTGCCTATGACAGCTATCGCCGCTTCATCACCATGTATTCCGACGTGGTGCTGGGGGTCGATCATCACCACTTCGAGGAGCTGCTGGACAATTACAAGCTCCAGAACAGCTACACCTTGGACACCGACCTCAGCGCCGACGACTGGGCGAAGCTGGTGGTGGACTACAAGGCCAAGGTGCTGTCCGAACTGGGCAAGCCCTTCCCGCAGGATCCCCACGAGCAGCTGTGGGGCGCCATCGGCGCCGTGTTTGGCTCCTGGATGAACCAGCGCGCCATCACCTATCGTCGCCTGCACACCATTCCCGAGAGCTGGGGCACCGCGGTCAACGTGCAGGCCATGGTGTTCGGCAACATGGGCGAGACCTCGGCGACGGGCGTAGCCTTTACCCGCAACCCCTCCACCGGCGAGAAGGCGCTCTATGGCGAGTTCCTGGTGAACGCCCAGGGAGAGGACGTGGTGGCGGGTATCCGCACCCCGCAGGACCTCACGGAGAAGGCCCGCAAGGAGGCCGGTTCCGACAAGCCGTCCATGGAAACCGCGCTGCCGGAGGCCTTCAAGGAGTTCGAGCGCATCTCCACGGCACTTGAGAACCACTACCGGGACATGCAGGACCTGGAATTCACGGTCGAAAAGGGCAAGCTGTGGATGCTCCAGACCCGCTCCGGCAAGCGCACCGCCAAGGCGGCGCTCCGGATCGCGGTGGAACTGGCAAGCGAGGGCCTGATCACCCAGGAAGAGGCCATCTCCCGCGTCGACCCGGCGGCTCTCGACCAGTTGCTGCATCCCGCCATCGATCCCAAGGCGCCCCGTGACGTGGTGGCCACCGGCCTGCCGGCCTCGCCCGGCGCAGCGGCCGGATCGATCGTCTTCTCCGCCGACGAGGCCGAGGCCATGAAGGGCCAGGGCCGCAAGGTCATTCTGGTGCGCGTGGAAACCTCCCCGGAGGACATTCACGGCATGCATGCGGCCGAGGGCATCCTCACCTCCCGCGGCGGCATGACCTCGCACGCCGCCGTTGTGGCGCGCGGCATGGGCAAGCCCTGCGTCTCCGGCGCCGGCGCCCTGCGCATCGACTATGCCGGCCAGACGCTCACCGTGTCCGGCCGCACCTTCAAGAAGGGCGACGTGATCACCATTGACGGCTCCACCGGGCAGGTGCTGGCCGGCGAGGTGCCGATGCAGCAGCCCGAGCTGTCCGGCGAATTCGCCACCCTTATGGGCTGGGCCGACAAGGTGCGTCGCCTGAAGATCCGCGCCAATGCGGAAACCCCGCTCGACGCGCGCATGGCCCGGTCCTTTGGGGCCGAGGGCATCGGCCTGTCCCGCACCGAGCACATGTTCTTCGATGCGGGCCGCATCCTGGCGGTGCGCGAGATGATCCTTTCCGACGACGAGGCTGGGCGCCGCGCTGCCCTCGCCAAGCTGCTTCCCATGCAGCGGGAAGACTTCGTCGAGCTGTTCGAGATCATGAAGGGCCTGCCGGTCACCATCCGCCTGCTGGACCCTCCGCTGCATGAGTTCCTGCCGCACACCGAGGCGGAAACCCAGGAGGTGGCCAAGAGCCTCGGGGTGGAGATCGAGCGGATCGACCGCCGCAACAAGGAACTGCATGAGGTCAATCCCATGCTCGGCTTCCGCGGCTGCCGCATTGCCATCGCCTTCCCCGAGATCGCGGAAATGCAGGCCCGCGCCATCTTCGAGGCGGCCGTCATCGCCGCCAAGAAGACCGGCGAGATGGTGGTGCCGGAGGTGATGGTGCCGCTGATCGCCACCAAGGCGGAGTTCGACATCGTCAACGCCGTCATCCAGAAGGTGGCGAAGGAGGTCGAGGCCGAGACCGGTGCCAAGCTCACCTTCCAGGTGGGCACCATGATCGAGCTCCCGCGCGCCGCGCTGCGCGCCAAGGAGATCGCCGAGGCGGCTGAGTTCTTCTCCTTCGGCACCAACGACCTCACCCAGACCTGCTTCGGCGTCTCGCGCGACGATGCCGGCACCTTCCTTGGGCCCTATGTTCAGAAGGGCATCCTGGAAGTGGATCCCTTCGTCTCCATCGACCGCGACGGCGTGGGCGAGCTCGTGCAGATCGGCGTGGAGCGGGGCCGCCAGTCCCGTCCCGACATCAAGCTCGGCATTTGCGGCGAGCATGGTGGCGACCCGGCCTCCGTTGCTTTCTGCGAGGAAGTGGGTCTCGACTACGTGTCCTGCTCGCCCTTCCGCGTGCCGATCGCGCGCCTTGCGGCAGCCCAGGCGGCGCTGGGCCGCAAGGCGGCCAGCCAGGCCTGATCAAACGCCTTCCCGGATCGCTTCGGCCCGCCATTGGCGGGCCGAAGTCGTTTCAAGGGGGTGGCACAAGCGCGGCTTGCCTCCGGCGATTCCACCATGGCCCCCTAGCGGGTCGCGGAGCGCAAAATGGCTTCCGCGAGGAGTTCCGGCAGGCACAGGCGCCCACTGGACCCCCGTGCGCCCGATTGGGGGGAGGAAAACAGGTAGTTGGTCGCTCCATATTGCTGGAGCACGTTCAGGCGCTCGCGGCCCGACACCGTGTCAATCTGTTGGACGATCCGTCCATACCGTGCCTCGTGCGGCACATTGGGCAGGAAGGGCGGGTCCACCAGGATCAGGTCGATGTCCCGCCCTTCCAGCCATTGGGCGGCCTGGTCCAATGCGCGGGAGAAATCCCCCGGATCGGTCCCGGCCAGGGCGTCCCCCGTGCCGACCTGCCAGACCACCAGATCGGGATGCGTGCGTTCGACGGCGTTCCGGATGCGTCCGAAATCCTCCCGCGCCAGTCCGGGCACAGCCTGTTCCTGGAGGATGGTGAAGCGAATGTCCGGCAGCCGGTGCGCCAGCTCCTGCTCCAGCTTGCTCAGCTTCTTGGTGGACAGGGGCGCCTTGCCCATTTCCGGCCCAATGACCAGAATGCGCACCGGCGCGGCCCGGTCGATGAGGCGTTCGGTGCGCGAGAGCACGCTGTCGAAGGTCAGATAGATATCTGGCACCCGGCACGTTCCCGATATGGAGGCTGCCATCGTTTCGCCCGCAAGCGTCAGGGCGAGGACAAGGCCTGCGAGACGCGCAAACCGCCACCCGGCCGCCCCAAGATAAAGGGCAGGGCACCTCACGAGGCGACGGCGGATCTCCGCGATGCCGCCTTTGAACCGGATCGGTACCATTCCAGCGCCCACGCCAGCATCCATTGGATCGCGCATCCCGCTCCGACGATGAGCAGGTCGGAAACCACTCCCCCATCGTAAACTGCCCTTTGGATTTGCAAAGCCAAAGCGAGGACGGTTCCCAGGCAGAAGACGGGCAACGCGTGCCGGCCCATCACGATCAGCGGCTGCGCGGCAGGGCTGGCGCGCAGCAGGCTCTCGAGCGGCAGGCGCGAAACGCAATAGACGAGAGCCAGCACATGCAGCAGCCGGGGCAGGGCGAGGTTGGTCTTGTCTGGATCCCACAGGAAGGCGGGCAGGGCCGACAGGTCGGTGGGCAGGGGCATCCCGGCCATCACCCAGGCCAACGTAGCGGCGAGATAGAGGGGAGCGAGAACGTCCAGCACGCGGTTCGCAACCGGGGGCGCATCCGTGGCGATGAGGCGCCCGATGGCAAGGCCGCAGGCGAACAGGAATTGCCAGGCGAAGGGATTGAAGAACCAAGTCCCGTGATTGGGCCAAACCCCGGGCGCAAGGCCGCTGAATTGCGTTACCAGGTAAAGCGCCCCCGACGCGGCGAGGCCCACCAGGAGGCTCGCCCGCATCAGCAGGATCAAGATCGGAGCCATCAGCAGGAGCGCCACATAGAGCGGCAGAATGTTCAGATAGGCCGGCTGGAAGCTGAGCAGCGCCATGCCCACCAGCGCCTCGATGGGCTGCTGGCTGATCACGTCCAGGTGGTACCATTCCAGGACGCGCTCATCGCCGCTCACCACCACGAAGCCTCCCACCACCGCCACCGCGATCAGCAGCAGGGCGAGATGGGCCACATAGAGTTGGAAGGCGCGCAACCAGATCCGAGCGGTGATGCGCACCCGCGCGCCGGGTTCGAACGGGCGCAGATAGGCGAAGGCGGCGGAGATTCCAGCGAGCAGGACGAACAACTCAGCGGCATCGGAAATGCCGAAATTGCGGAAGGTGAAGCTGCCGGCGACGTTTCCGGGGATGTGGTTGATGAAGATGGTCAGCAGGGCGAAGCCCCGCCAGAAATCCACGCTCACCCGCCTGCCATCGCCTGTCATGCGGCGTGTCCTCCTTGCTCCCGGGCTTTGGCCCGGGCGAAAGTGCAATGCGACATGGGCGTTGCCGTTCCCGCTGTCGATGCGCCGGGGGCTCACGTTTGCGTGGGGAGTGGCCGCGACCGGGCGACGGAGAAATGCATGGCCGTGAGGGCTCGGCACGGCCTGCCGGCAGGCGGAACCTCGCCTGCCGCCGCACCGGTCTTCGCCGCTATGGTTGATCGCGGCTTAAGGAAATCGAGCGGGATCAGGCGAGCATGTCGCGCACCAGCGGGATCACCTTTGTCCCGTAGAGTTCCACGCAGCGCATGAGGCGGCCGTGGGGAATGGGGCCGCCACTATATTTCAGGTCGAACCGATCGATCCCCAGCGCCGCGGCTGTCGCGGCGATCTTTCGTGCGACCGTCTCGGGCGCGCCCACATAGAGGGACCCGTGGGTGACCTCGCGCTCGAACTCGTCGCGGCCCATGGGCGGCCAACCCCGATCGGCGCCGATCCGGTCGCGCATGGCCTTGTAGGGGCCGAAGACCTCGTCACGTGCGGCCTCGTCCGTATCCGCCACGTAGCCCGGCGAGTGCACGCCGATGGGCAAGGCGGCCTTGCCGGTCTCCGCGAGAGCGCGGCGGTAGAGGTCCGCATAGGGGCGGAAGCGGGCGGGGGCGCCGCCGATGATGGCCAGCATCAAGGGCAGTCCATAATGGGCGGCCCGCACCACGGATTCCGGGGTGCCGCCGACCCCGATCCAGGTCTTCAGGTTTCCGCGTTCAATGGGTGGGAAGACCTTCTGGTCCTTCAGCGGCGAGCGGATGGAGCCTTCCCAGCTGACCGGGCCGTTGCCGAGCAGCGCGACGAACAGGTCGAGCTTTTCGGCGAACAGGGTCTCATAGTCCCGCAGGGCGAAGCCAAAGAGAGGGAAGCTCTCCGTAAAGGAGCCCCGTCCCAGGATCACCTCTGCACGGCCATTGGAGAGGGCATCCACCGTCGAAAAGCGCTGGTAGACCCTGATAGGGTCGTCGGAGGATAGCACGGTCACCGCCGAGCCGAGCCGGATCCGGCGGGTGCGGGCGGCAATGGCTGCCAGCACCACGTCGGGCGCCGAGATGGCGAAGTCGTCGCGATGATGTTCGCCGAGGCCGATGAAGTCGATGCCGGTCTCGTCCGCCAGCACGGCCTCTTCCACCACGTCCCGGATCACCTGCGCGTGGGGCTTGGGTGTGCCGTCCGCGCCGTGGGTGACGTCACCGAAGGTGTCGAGGCCGAGTTCGAGAGCGGGCACGGGCGGTTCCTCCGGTTCGTGGCGGTGTGCCTATAGCAGACAATCGGCGACGTGCCGCCCCGGATCCGTAAGGCCAGGGGGCGACCTTGGGGCCTTGAGCCACCTCAAAACCGTTCCCTGGTTCCTGGGATATGGTATGTCACAAGAGAAACCTCCTTAAGAGAGGGCGGAAACGCCGATGTCCACGCTTCTGATCACGCACCCCGCTGGCCTCCTCCACGCCACGCCGCCCGGCCACCCGGAGCGGGCCGATCGGCTTCGGGCGCTGGACCGCATTTTCGAGCAGGAAAAATTCGCCACCTTGCTGCGCGAGAGCGCACCCTTGGGCGAGCGGGACGATGTGATCCGCGTGCACCCGTCCGATTTCGTGGATGCCATGGCGGAAGCCGTTCCCGCCGATGGCGTGGTGCGCATCGATTCCGACACGGTCCTCTCCCCCGGCAGCTGGGAGGCGGTGATGCGGGCCGTGGGCGGGGCCTGCTATGCGGTGGACGAGGTGGTCGCGCGCAAAGTCAACAACGCCTTCGTCGCCATGCGTCCGCCGGGCCATCATTGCGAGACGCGGCGGCCCATGGGCTTCTGCCTGCTCAACCAAGCCGCCATCGCTGCCCGTCACGCCCAATCCGTGCATGGCCTCGGGCGCGTGGCGGTGGTGGATTTCGACGTGCACCACGGCAATGGCACCCAGGAAATCTTCTGGGCCGACGACACCGTCCTTTATTGCTCCACCCACGAGATGCCGCTTTATCCCGGCACGGGCGCGGTCAGCGAGACCGGGGCGGCAAACACCATCGTCAATGCCCCGCTGCGCTCCGGCGATGACGGGGCCAAGTTCAAGGAGGCGATGGAAAGCCGCATCCTTCCGCGTCTCGACGCCTTCGGCCCGGAGCTGATCATCATCTCCGCGGGCTTCGATGCCCATGTGCGCGACCCTCTGGCCTCGCTGCGGCTGGTGGACACGGATTTCGGCTGGGCTACCCGCCGCCTGATGGACATCGCCGACAAGCATGCGGACGGCCGCGTCGTCTCCATTCTGGAAGGCGGCTATGACCTGGAGGGCCTCGCCAGCTCCGCCGCGGCCCACGTCACCGCCCTCATGCACGGCTGAGGGCGGCGCCGGCCGTTGCGCTCAGCGGTGTTCGCCGCTCGGCAGATAGGGCCGCAAGGCATGCGCGAGCTTGGGCGCGGTCAGGGACTGGAGCCAGACCTTGCCTGGCCCGGTGAGCTGCGCCAGGAACAGACCGTCGCCGCCGAAAAGCACGTTGCGCACGCCGCGCATCATGGTGATCTCGAAGTTCACACTCTCCTCGAACATGCCCACATGACCGGGATGAACCAAGAGGCTCTGCCCCGGCTCCAGCGTGTAGGAGATCATCTCGCCGCCCAGCTCCACGAAGGCCGGGCCCTCGCCGGTGACCTTCTGGAGAATGAAGCCCTCGCCGCCAAACAGGCCGGAGCCGAGGCTCTGCTGGAAGCCGATGGCGACGGAAAGGCCATGGGCACCGGCGAGAAAACCGTGGCGATGCATGAAATAGCCCCGTCCCGGCGAGATCGGCACTTCCAGGATGTTGCCTGGAATGGTTGCGGCAAAGGCCACCAAGCCTTCGCTTCCCTCGGCGGTGAACTCCGTCATGAACAGCCCGCCGCCCGCCACCGCGCGGCCGAGCGCCCCGAAGAAGCCCCCCGAACCGCCGGTGGCCGTCGTGGTGTTGAGCGCGATGTTGGGCGTCATCCAGGACATGCGATCCGTCTCGGCGATGAGCGTCTCGCCTGGCTTGAGCGTGACCTGAAGGACGGGAAGCGTGGTTCCAGTGATTTCCGTGCGCATGATTGCCATGATCCTGGGTCAGGGAGATGCACAGTGCGATCAGCCGGGCGCGGGAGCAAGCCTCTTGAAATGCGGTATGCCACTATGAAGCTTCAGCTTTCGGCCCGCCCGGAGGTGCACCGGGGTCGCCGGCTTGGCGGTGCGGCCGGCCTGGCGCTCATCCTAGCAGCGGCCATGTCGACCCTCGCGCGGGCGGGCGATGCTCAGCCGGACCTCTCGGGCAGCACCCAGAGCGTGTTCCTGCCCTACCTGAATGCGCCGCTCGCCTCCGCCCCCATCACGCGTCCACCGATGGTCGGGCTTTCCGCGGGCGGGCCAGTCATGCGGGCGGTGCTGGACACCGGTTCCACCGGTGTCGTCATCGCAGCCCGGTCGATCCCCAATCTGTCGCAACTGAAGACGCTCGGGCCGGGAACCCTCACCTACACCAGCTCTGGACGGATAATGCGGGGCGACTGGGTGCTCGCGCCCGTCACCTTGTCGGGTCCCAATGGAGCGCAAGTCACCAGCCGGCCGATCCCCGTGCTTGCGGTGCGTCGCATCGATTGCCTGAAGACGGCCCGCAACTGCCGGGTGACCACCCATCCCACCCATGTGGCGATGGTGGGAATCGGGTTTGCGCGGGAGAAGGACCGGCAGTCCGATGGCACGCCGGACAGGAATCCCCTGCTCAATTTGCCCGCCATGGGCACACCCGATGCGCCAGGGGCCATGCGCCGCGGCTATGTGGTGACCAAGCAAGGCATCCAGGTGGGACTGACCGCGGAGGGAGCCAGGGGCTTCACCTTCGCCAAGCTGGTAAAGAGCGCCACCGTGCCGGACTGGGCGCCCATTCAGGCCTGCCTCTCCCTCAACGATCGCCAGCCCCCCGCCTGCGGAACCGTGCTGGTGGATACGGGGGTGGACGCCATGTATCTCACCCTTCCGCCGCCCCAGCTGGAGGGCCAGACGACGCAAGCGCCCGACGGCAAGCCCGCCTTGCCGCAAGGCGCGCGGCTAAAGGTGGACCTTCTGGGAGAGGGCAAAGGACCCTCTTACGCCTTCGCGGTTGGCGACGCGGGCGATTCGGTCGCGCCGGCGCGCGTCATCCTGGTCCCCCGCTCGGGTGGGGAGACCTTCGTGAACACCTCGGTGCGGCTTCTCAACCGCTTCGACTATCTGTTCGATGCCGATGGCGGGTATGCCGGCTTCCGCCTGCGTGTGCCGCGCGCGACCTCCCAGTGAGGGGCGTTCAGTGAAGCGTGCGGTGACTGCTTTTCAAAGCTTGGGCGGCGCATGTTCCAGCGCGCGCTCTGCCGCGCGTCGGCGCGTCGCGCTTGCCGAAGGCGTCACAAAATGCATAAAGTCCCAATTGGACTGTGGGGTTCCATCACGCTGCGCCGCCTCGTGCGTCTGCTTGGGTGTCGGATTGCGGGACGTGACGGAAGGGAAATCGAAAGATTTTCCGGAGAGCCTTTGGACAGGCGCACCCGTTTCCGGGCGATGCGCCACGGTGATGCCGTGTGTGACTTGGGCAATGGCTTCTGCCTCTCCCACGTCCGTGCGGACTGAGCAGTGGGGATCATGACCTACACGGCCTGGAACGACGAAGACGCCTACGACGAGCCCTACGTCGCCCCGCGCGCGAATGCCTTTGTGCGCGTGGGAGGCACCGCACTCGTGGCTGTGGCGAGCCTGGCGGCTGTTGCTGTTGTCGCCGCCTGGGCGGTGGGTGGCTTCACCCGCACTGCGGAGCCTGTGTTCGACGAGAAGGCGCTTGCCGAGCGCGCTGCTCAATTGGCGGCGGAAGCCGCGAGCGACGAAGAAATTCCGCCGGACGTGGCCATGGAGCCCGTGCGCACCACCCTCTTCACCTTGCCAAGCTGGCTCTACGACCCCAACCCCATTGCCGGCGGCAGTCGCAAGGTGGTGGCGACCGTGCCTGCTCCCGCACCGGCCCCCGGTTCGCGTGTGGATGTGGTCCGCTCCGTCCCCTTGCCCACGGCCAATCCGCTGGGTGCGGCGCGTGGTCAGGCGGATGATGCCAGCGCGATGGTCGAAAGCCGCGAGCGGCTGGCCTCTGTGCCCATGCCGCAGCGCAATCCGCTGGCGAGCGGGGAGACTGCGCCCGCAACGCCGCGTATTGCCGCCCTGCCGGCGCCCGCCGAAGTGCCGGCCACCCTGGAGCCTGCTCCCGCCAAGCCCGGCGAGCGCTCTATCGCCTTGCCCCAGCCCGGCGACAAGTTTGCCGTCTATGACATCAAGGGCCAGACCGTCTACATGCCCAATGGCGAGCGGCTGGAAGCCCATTCGGGCTACGGGGATGGCATGGACAACCTGTCCTACGTCTCGACCCGCATGATCGGGCCCACCCCTCCTAACGTCTACACACTGACCATGCGGGAGCGCCTGTTCCATGGCGTGGAAGCGCTGCGCATGCGGCCGGTGGGCGAGGGCAAGATGTATGGGCGCGACGGGTTTCTCACCCATTCCTACCTGATGGGACCGCGCGGCGATTCCAACGGCTGCATCTCGTTCAAGGACTATGACAAGTTCCTGGCCGCCTATAAGCGCGGTGAGGTGACCAAGGTGGTGGTGGTGGAAAGCGTGCCCAACGCGCCCGGCCGCACCCCGGACAATCCGCTGCTGGCCTGGCTGGCCGGAAATGGCAACAGCGCCAGCAACAAATAGGGCGATCGGGCTCGCTGTCCACGGCACCTGAGGGGTCGTCAGGGAATCGGGCGCGCCCATAAAGTGGGCCTTCCCCTCTCTCATCCGTGGCTGTGCAAGGTCCGGATCATCTGCGAGCGCACCGGCTTTGCGCGGCCCGCCTGCTAATGGGCTGCCGCCACACGCCTGCCAGTCACACCGGTGCCGTCGAGGCTCTCCCGCGCCAGGCGGCTCCGCCGAGAAGGCCCGGGCGCGACAGTATCGCGCCCGGGCATTGGCTCACTCTTCGCGAAGGGCCGGATCGCCATAGCCGCCAGCGGTGGGCGTGATGACGATCACCGCCTCGCCCGCTTCAAGAACGGTCTGGTCGCACCCTTGCAGGGTGTCGAACGAGCCGTCATTGCGGCGCACGAAGCCTTCGCCCACCAGCCCGGGCTCGCCGCCATCGCCACCGAAGGGCCGCACCCGGCGGTGGGAGGAGAGGAGGGCGCAGTCCATCCGCTCCAGGAAGCGGATCCGGCGATAGGTCCCCGATCCCGCCGTCCAGCGTCCCTTTCCGCCGGAGCCGGCACGCACATGGAAGTCTTCCAGCAACACCGGGAAGCGGCTCTCCAGGATTTCCGGGTCGGTCAGGCGGGAATTGGTCATGTGCACATGGACCGCATCCGTGCCGTCGAATCCGGGACCTGCGGGCGAGCCTGAGCAGATGGTCTCGTAATACTGCACCTGGTCGTTGCCGAAGGTGAGGTTGTTCATGGTGCCTTGCGAGGCCGCCATGGCCTTGAGCGCTCCGAACAGGCAATTGGTGACCGCCTGGGAGGTCTCCACATTGCCCGCCACCACCGCCGCCGGGTAGACCGGCGAGAGCATGGAGCCCTTGGGAACCACGATCTCGATGGGGCGCAGGCAACCGGCATTCATGGGGATCTCGTCCTCCACCATGACGCGGAAGACATAGAGCACCGCGGCGCGGGTGACAGGCTCGGGGGCGTTGAAGTTGTTGCCCTGCTGCGGCGATGTGCCTGTGAAGTCCACCTTGGCGGTGCGCGTCGCCTTGTCGACCGTGATCTTCACCTTGATGACGGTGCCTTGGTCCATCTCATAGCTGAAGGAACTGTCGGCGAGCCGATCCAGAACGCGGCGCACGCTTTCGTCCGCATTGTCCTGGACGTGGCCCATATAGGCCGTGACCACGTCGAGGCCGAACGTGTCGATCATCTTCTTCAGTTCGCGCACGCCCTTTTCATTGGCGGCGATCTGGGCCTTCAGGTCGGCCACGTTCTGCACGGGATTCCGGGCGGGATACTTGGCGCCGGTGAGCAGATCCACCAGTTCCTTCTCCCGGAACCGGCCCTGGTCCACCAGCTTGAAGTTGTCGATATAGACGCCTTCCTCGTCGATGGTGGTGGCCCGCGGGCTCATGGAGCCGGGGGCCACGCCGCCCACGTCCGCATGATGGCCACGGGAGGCCACCCAGAAGAGCAACTCCTTGCCCTCATCGTCGAACACAGGGGTGACAACCGTGATGTCCGGCAGATGGGTACCGCCATTATAGGGGGCATTCAAAGCGAACACGTCGCCCGGGCGGATGGCGCCGGCATTCTCGCGGATGACGGTTTCCACGGACCGGTCCATGGAGCCCAGATGCACCGGCATGTGGGGGGCATTGGCCACCAGTTCGCCCTTGCCTGAGAAAACGGCGCAGGAGAAGTCCAGGCGCTCCTTGATGTTCACCGAATAGGCGGTGTTCTGGAGCGTCACGCCCATCTGCTCGGCGATCGACATGAAGAGGTTGTTGAACACCTCCAACATCACCGGGTCCGCATGGGTGCCCACCGCCTCGGCGCGCTTCAGCACGGCGGTGCGGGTGAGCATAAGGTGGTTCTTGGCGGTCACCTCGGCGCTCCAGCCATCTTCCACCACCACGGTCTGGTTGGGTTCGATGACGATGGCCGGCCCGTTCAGCACCATGCCGGGCTTGAAGGCGGCGCGCAGGACAACGGGCGCCTCGTGCCAGGCGCCGCCGGAGTAGAAGCGCGTGGTGCGGCAAGGCTCCGGCGCGCCTTCGGACAAGGGCTGGTCAGGCTCCACGATGCCCGCGCCACCGCCAGAAGACTGCACCTCCATCGCCTCCACCACGATCTGCTTCTCGGGAGAGACGAAGCCGAACTGGGCGCGATGGCGCGCCTCGAAGTCGGCGACCATGGCCTCAAGGTCCGCGAGCGCCACGGGGATCGCCGTGTCGGTGCCCTCATAGCGCAAATGTAGCTTGGTCTCGGTGTCGGTGGCCGCCTCGCTCACGCCCTGGCCCTTCAGTTCGGCCTGGGTCTCGGCCGCCAGCGCGTCGCGCAAAGTCGCAAGGCCGGCCAGTGCCTCCGGCACCAGGCGTTCGCCCACCGCCTTGGTGCGCAGGGCCCGGATGGCCGCAAGGCCCATGCCATAGGCCGACAGCAGCCCCGAGAAGGGATGGATGTGCACCTTGCGCATCCCCAGCGCGTCAGCCACGAGGCAGGCATGCTGCCCGCCGGCGCCGCCGAAGCAGGACAGGGCATAGCGCGTCACGTCATATCCGCGCTCCACCGAGATCTTCTTGATGGCATTGGCCATGTTCTCCACTGCGATGGTGACGAAGCCGTCAGCCACCGCCTCGGGCGAGCGGCCATCACCAATCTCGGCCGCCATGGCCTCGAACTTGGCGCGCACTGCCCCGGCGTCCAGCGGCGAGTCCTGCCCGGGGCCGAAGATCTTGGGGAAGAAGTCCGGGATCAGCTTGCCCAGCATCACATTGGCGTCGGTCACCGCCAGCGGGCCGCCGCGGCGATAGCAGGCGGGGCCGGGATTGGCGCCTGCACTGTCCGGGCCGACGCGGAAGCGGGCGCCGTCATAATGCAGGATGGAGCCGCCCCCCGCCGCCACCGTGTGGATGCGCATCATGGGCGCGCGGATGCGCACACCGGCCACTTCCGTGTCGAAGGCCCGCTCCAGCTCGCCGTCGAAATGGCACACATCCGTAGAGGTGCCGCCCATGTCGAAGCCGATGATGCGGTCGAGCCCGGCAATCTGGCCGGTCTCGGACGCGCCCACGACACCGCCGGCGGGGCCGGACAGGAGCGCATCCTTGCCCTGGAACAGATCGGCTGCAGTCAGGCCGCCGGAGGACATCATGAACATGAGGCGGATGGTTTCCGCCTCTTCGCCCGTGCCCAGCTCCTCGGCCACCTGGGCCACGTAGCGGCGCAGGATGGGGGAGAGGTAGGCATCGGCCACCGTGGTGTCGCCGCGCCCCACCAGCTTGATGAGCGGCGAGACCTCATGGGAGGCGGACACCTGGGGGAAGCCCACCTCGCGGGCCAGCCCCGCAACCATTGCCTCGTGGGCGGGGTAGCGATAGGCGTGCATGAAGGCCACTGCCACCGCCTGGATGCCATCGGCCTTCGCGGTTTCAAGCGCCGCACGCACCTTGGCGAGGTCCGGCACCTCCTCCACAGTCCCGTCCGCGCGGATGCGCTCGTCCACCTCCACCACCTGCTCGAACAGCATGTCCGGCAGCACGATCTTCTTGGCGAAAATCTTCGGACGGGCCTGGTAGCCGATGCGCAAGGCGTCGCGGAAGCCGCGGGTGGTGACGAGCAGCGTGCGGTCGCCCTTGCGCTCCAGCAGGGCGTTGGTGGCGACCGTGGTGCCCATCTTCACGGCGGAGACGAGGCCCGCCGGAATGGGCGCGCCGGGGGCGAGGCCGAGAAGTTCGCGGATGCCATGCACAGCGGCGTCGCGATAGGCCTCGGGATTTTCGGAGAGCACCTTGTGCGCCACCAGAGTGCCATCGGGCTTGCGGCCGACAATGTCGGTGAAGGTGCCGCCGCGGTCGATCCAGAACTCCCAAGTGCCCTTGGTTCCGGCGGCTTCTGCCTCACCCGTGCGCGTCGTCATCTGATTGTCCACCTCTGTCTTGTCCGGCTGCGCCGGAAAGGATCACCGTCTTTTCACGCGGCCAATCCGGAAATAACCTGCGTCCTATGGGACCATTCGACGGCCGTGCAGGCTCACGCCACCTGCCGGGCGCGCCCCTGCCAAGGCCGAGCGAAAGCCCGCACCGTCGTCTGTCCGTCATTCATGTCAAAAAGGGTATGAATGACGGTCAAATTAGAATTTCATCTTCTCGGTCCGGCTGGCGCACGGTGCCGATGCAGCTTCGCGGACGTAAGGGAGGCAAGAGTCGGTCGTTCAGACTTTTCCTTGCGCCCAATCCGTGAGCGTGGACGGAATGAAGTCATGCATCGAAAAAAACGTCAACATTTTGTTGACGAAAATTCGATGTCCCGCCAACATCAGCCTACAGAGCGCCGCCGCAAGGGCGCCAATCGAGGGGAACAGATGACAGTGAACCGCTTCCGCCCGCGATGGCGGACCTGGGCGCGTGCGCGCTCTCGTGTGGGCAAAGCGCTTCCTCCGATCACGGGGCCTCGCCGATGATCCGGAAGCTGCTCGATGGCCTCTACCTTCTGTCCGGCATCCTAGCGGGCTGCTTCCTGGTGGTGATCTTTCTGCTGATGATCGCCCTTTCCGCTGGCCGGGAATTCGGCATCAACATTCCCGCCGGCGATGACTTCACGTCCTGGTCCATGGCAGCCATGGCCTTTCTGGGCCTCGCTCACACGTTCAAATATGGCGAGATGATCCGGGTCGGGCTCGTGCTGGAGCGCCTCAAGGGCCCGGCGCGGCGCTATCTGGAGCTGTTCTGCCTGGTGGTGGGCTTCGCCTTCGTCACCTATTTCGCCCGCAGCGCGATCCAGCTGGCCTACGATTCCTATCGCTTCAACGATGTCTCGCAGGGAGTCATCGCCATCCCGTTGTGGATCCCGCAGATGGGCTTTGCCACCGGATTGACCGTGCTGGCCATCGCCATGCTGGACGAGCTCATCTTCGTCCTGCGCGGCAACAGCCCGCGCTATGAGAAGGAGCCGGTCACCTCGCCTGAGGAACTGGTGGAGCGCGTCGCGTCCGGGGGAGGTGTCTGACCATGCCCTCTCTTGATCTCGTTCAACTCTCCGCCCTTCTGCTCGTCCTTCTGATCCTGGTTCTGGGTTCGGGCGTTTGGATCGCCATCGGCCTTGCCTTGGTGGGCCTCGCCGCCATGGTGCTGACGACGCCGGTGCCCATCAGCCAGGTGCTCGCCACCACCGTCTGGAGCGCCAGCGCCTCCTGGACGCTCGCGGCCCTGCCGCTCTTCATCTGGATGGGCGAGATCCTGTTCCGGACGAAGCTATCGGAGGAAATGTTCCGCGGCCTCGCGCCTTGGCTGCAGTGGCTGCCCGGCCGCCTGCTGCATGTGAACGTGGTGGGGTGCGGCATCTTCGCTGCCGTCTCCGGCTCCTCGGCGGCCACCTGCGCCACCATCGGCAAGATCGCCTTGCCGGAATTGGACAAGCGCGGCTACGACAAGGGGCTGGCTCTGGGCTCGCTCGCCGGCTCGGGTACCCTTGGCCTGCTCATCCCACCCTCCATTCCCATGGTTGTCTATGCGGTGACGGCCAACGTCTCCGTGCTGCAGGTCTTCCTGGCGGGTTTCATCCCTGGCGCCTTGGTCATGGTGCTCTATAGCGGCTACATCGCGCTGTGGTCGCTGCTCAACCCGAAGAAGACCCCGCCCCGCGACCCGATCATGACTTTCGGGGAGAAGATGCGGCAGTCGGCCAAGCTGCTGCCGTGCCTGCTGCTCATCACCGGCGTGTTCCTGTCGCTCATCCTGGGCATCGCCACCGCCACGGAATGCGCGGCCTGGGGCGTGCTGGGCTCTCTCCTGCTGGCCCTCTGGAGCCGGACGCTGACCTGGCGTACGCTCATCGAGAGCATCATGAGCGCGACCCGTCTCAGCTGCATGATCATGCTGATCATTGCCGGTGCGGCCTTCACCACGGCGGCCATGGCCTATACCGGCATTCCGGCGGCCCTTGCGGCCTGGGTGAACGGCATGCAGCTGAGCCCCTACATGCTCGCCTTCGCCCTGGCCATCATGTACATCATCCTCG
This sequence comes from Aquabacter sediminis, assembly GCF_028863665.1. GTDB lineage: Bacteria > Pseudomonadota > Alphaproteobacteria > Rhizobiales > Xanthobacteraceae > L1I39. Next base: position 90,503 of record NZ_JARBFX010000006.1, on the reverse strand, counting down.
GCTGCCTCGTGGATGGCATCTCGATGATCGTGCTCACCGCCGTCATCGTCCTGCCCATGGTCCAGCAGGCCGGGTTCGATCTGGTCTGGTTCGGCGTCTTCCTGGTCATTCTCGTGGAGATGGCCCAGATCACGCCGCCTGTGGGCTTCAACCTCTTTGTGCTGCAGAGCATGAGCGGCCGCGATACGCTTGCCGTTTCGAGGGCGGCCTTGCCCTTCTTCATCCTGCTCAATGTGGCACTTGCCATCATCACGGTGTTCCCCGGCATCGTCCTGGCGCTCCCGCGCTGGGTCTTCCCGGGCTGATTACGTCGCAAGCCAAACACGAGAGGGACAGACTATGGCGCTTAAACGTTTCCTCGCCCCGGCGCTCGCCGTCGCGGGCCTTGCCGCTCTCGCCGCCGGACCTGCGGCGGCCCAGACCAAGTGGAACCTGCCGTCCGCCTATCCGGCCGACAATTTCCACACCGAGAACCTCGCCCAATTCTCCAAGGACGTGGAAGCTGCGTCCGGCGGCAAGCTGATCATCACGCTCCATCCCAACGCCTCGCTCTTCAAGGCGCCGGAGATCAAGCGCGCGGTGGCGACCGGCCAGGCCCAGGCCGGCGAAGTCATCATGTCCATCCACGAGAACGAAGATCCCATCTTCGGCATCGACGTGGTGCCCTTCCTGGCCACCTCCTACGAGGATTCCAAGAAGCTGTGGAAGCTGTCCCGGCCGGCGGTGGAAAAGAAGCTCGCCTCCCAGGGCCTGATGGTGCTCTATGCGGTGCCGTGGCCCCCGCAGGGCATTTTCTCCAAGAACCCGGTGAACTCGCTCGCAGACCTGAAGGGTGCCAAGTGGCGCGCTTATAATCCCGGCACCTCCCGCATTGGCGAGATGATCGGCGCCCAGCCGGTCACCGTGCAGCAGGCGGAACTGGCCCAGGCACTGGCCACCGGCGTGGTGACCGCCCTCATCACCTCCGCCGCCACCGGCTATGATGTGAAGATCTGGGAGAGCATCCCCTATTTCTACGACGTCCAGGCCTGGCTGCCGAAGAACCTCGTCTTCGTGAACAAGGCCGCCTTCGACGCCCTCGACAAGCCCACCCAGGAAGCCGTGCTCAAGGCGGCTGCCGCCGCCGAGGAGCGGGGCTGGCAGACGTCCATCGAGAAGTCCAAGTGGTACATGGAGCAGCTCAAGTCTCATGGCATGAAGGTTGAGCCGCCTTCGCCCGAGCTGAAGGCCGGCTTCCAGAAGATTGGCGAGCAGCTGACCGCCGACTGGCTGAAGAAGGCCGGGCCGGATGGCCAGGCCATCGTCGAGGCCTTCAAGAAGTGATAAAGCGCCGGGCGGCTGAAAGGCCGCCCGGTCTTTTCTGCCGAAAGTGGTGCCTGTCCATGTCGGAACCGAAGCTGTCGACCTCTTCCCTGGGGTCCATCGTCTCCTCGGCCCATCTGGCAGACGGCGCTCTGCCGGCGCTCTCCGAGCTCGAATTCGGGCTCAACATGATCAGCCATGCCTATCAGCGCTGGATGATCCGCTGCATGGCCGCTGCCGGGGTCCCGGACCTCTCCGCTCTCGATGTCCTCGTGCTCCATCATGTGGTGCACCGCCAGCGGCCGAAGACCATTGCGGACCTGTGCCTCGTCCTCGACGTGGAGGACACCCACCTCGTCACCTATGCCGCCAAGAAATTGCAGAGCCTCGGCCTGGTCGCCGCCGGACGCCGCGGCAAGGAGAAGACCCTCTCCGCCACCGAGGCCGGACGCAAGGCGTGCGGGCGCTACCGCGAAGTTCGTGAAGCGCTGCTGACCCCGACCGTGGCGGCCACCGGCATCTCGGCCGAAAAGCTGTCGGAAGTGGCCGCTGTACTGCGCGCGCTCTCCGGCCACTATGACCAGGCGGCCCGCGCCGCGGCGAGCCTTTAGGCCGCCTCCGCTTCCCCTCGCAAACCTGCGTCCGCGCCCGCATCTGGCCTGCGGGACTTGGCCGATTTCGGTATTTCCGCCCGATGCGCGTATCCTTTCTCCATTCCGGTCTCCTGACAGGGCAGGTGGGTGATGGAGGAAACAGAACGGCATCCGTCCTGGGGGGCGTCCGCCGGGCCGGCTGGCCTGCCCCTCGATCCCGGGGCCTTCCGCACCTTCGGCATCCGGTCCGTCGCAGGGCCTGCCGGTGCGCAGGTGGCGGTGGAGGAAACCGTGGGCCGGGTGTTCGGCGCCGGTCAGCTCAGGTCATTCCGCGCCGCGCACGGTGCGCGCCGCAGCGTCTTGTTGGTGGCGCCGCTCGCGGGCGCCTTTCCCTATCTGCTCAGGGACCTGGTGGTGGCCATCCTGGGACTCGCCGACCATGTGGCGGTCACCGACTGGCCCGACGCCCGCTATCTCCCCGTGGCGCGCGGTGCCTTCGGCTTCGATGCCAACTGCCTGGAAACTGCTGGCATGATCGCCGAGATGGGACGGGCCTGCCACGTAGTCGGTGTGTGTCAGGGCGCGGTGCCCGCCTTGGTTGCCAGCGCGCTGGCGGCGGTTGAGGGGCAGGCGCCCGCCAGCCTGTCCCTGCTCGGCGGCCCCATTGATCCGGCCTGCCATCCCACCAATCTGGACCGTGTGCTCGCCTCTTCCGGTTCGGTGGGCGACGAGGGGCTGTTCGAGACCGTGCCGGCCGCCTTTCCCGGCGCGGGGCGGCGGGTCTTTCCCCGCCGTCGCCAGATGCAGGCGTTCGGCTTCTATCTCTGGCGGCAGGGCCTGACGGGAGGAGAGCTTCCCCTAAAGCTGGTGGCCGATGACGGCGACGATCCCATGCGATACCCGCTCGCACGCCTGTGCTGGGACATGATGGATATTCCGCAGGAATTCTTCCTGGAGAATGTGGATCGGGTGTTCCGGCAGCGGATTCTGGCCGGTGGTCCTTTTCAGGTGGGTGGGCGGGACGTGAACCTGGCGGCCCTCGACCGCACCCTTCTCCTCACCATCGAGGGGGAGGATGACGACATCGCCGCTCCCGGCCAGACAGAGGCCGCCCACAGGCTGTGTCCCCATCTTCCGGCAGCCTTCCATCGCCATCGCCTTGTGAAGGGGGCCGGACACTTCTCGCTTTTCTACGGCACCCGAATGCGTCGCGACGTTGTGCCGGCGCTTTCACAGGCCATGGCCTATGCCGAATCCTGCTGAAACGTAAAAGGGGCGCAGCCGAAGCCACGCCCCTCTTTTTGTTTTGATCACCCAGCCGGCGCTGCCGGCTGGGCACTTAAAGCCGTGGTCGGCTTGGACGTCCTCAGAAGTCCATGCCGCCACCCAGCCGGCGCTGCCGGCTGGGCACTCAAAGCCGTGGTCGGCTTGGACGTCCTCAGAAGTCCATGCCGCCCATGCCGCCGCCGGGCATGGCGGGGGCCGCGGAGTCCTTCTTGGGCAGCTCGGCCACGAGCGCCTCGGTGGTCACCAGCAGGCCGGCCACGGAAGAGGCGTCCTGAAGGGCGGTGCGCACCACCTTGGCCGGGTCGACAACGCCGGCGGCCACCAGGTCCACATATTCCTCGGTCTGGGCGTTGAAGCCGAAGTTCGGCTCCTTGGTCTCCAGAACCTTGCCCACCACGATGGAGCCTTCCACGCCGGAATTCTCGGCGATCTGGCGGATGGGAGCCTCGAGGGCGCGCAGCACGATCTTGATGCCGGCGGCAATGTCGGGGTTGTCGGAGGTGAGGGCCTCGACCGCCTTCTTGGCGCGCAGCAGAGCCACGCCGCCGCCGGGAACGATGCCTTCTTCCACCGCAGCGCGGGTGGCGTTCAGGGCATCGTCAACGCGGTCCTTCTTCTCCTTGACCTCGACCTCGGTCGCGCCGCCGACGCGGATCACCGCGACGCCGCCCGCGAGCTTGGCGAGACGCTCCTGGAGCTTCTCACGATCATAGTCGGAGGAGGTCTCTTCGATCTGGGCCTTGATCTGGGCAACGCGGGCCTCGATGTCGGCCTTCTCGCCAACGCCGTCGACAATGGTGGTCTTTTCCTTCTCGAGGATGACCTTCTTGGCGCGGCCGAGCTGGGCGATGGTGACGTTCTCGAGCTTGATGCCGAGATCCTCGGAGATCACCTGGCCACCGGTCAGGATGGCGATGTCCTCGAGCATGGCCTTGCGGCGATCGCCGAAGCCGGGGGCCTTGACGGCTGCGACCTTCAGGCCGCCGCGCAGCTTGTTGACCACGAGGGTGGCCAGAGCCTCGCCTTCCACGTCCTCGGCCACAATCACCAGCGGCTTGCCGGTCTGCACCACCGCCTCAAGGACCGGCAGGATCGGCTGGAGGCCGGAGAGCTTCTTCTCGAAGATCAGCAGGAAAGGATCTTCCAGGTCGGCGATCATCTTCTCCGCATTCGTGATGAAGTAGGGAGACAGATAGCCGCGGTCGAACTGCATGCCCTCGACCACTTCCAGCTCGGTGTCGGCGGTCTTGGCTTCCTCGACGGTGATGACCCCCTCATTGCCCACGCGCTGCATGGCGCCAGCGATCATCTCGCCGATGGAGGCATCGCCATTGGCGGAAATGGTGCCGACCTGCGCCACTTCGGCGGAGGAGGAGACCTTCTTGGCGCGGGCCTGGATGTCACGGACGGCCTCGGCGGTGGCGAGGTCGATGCCGCGCTTCAGGTCCATCGGGTTCATGCCGGCGGCAACCGCCTTGGCGCCTTCCTTGACGATCGCCTGGGCGAGCACGGTGGCGGTGGTGGTGCCGTCGCCGGCCAGGTCATTGGTCTTGGAAGCGACTTCGCGGACCAGCTGGGCGCCGAGATTCTCGAACTTGTCCTCGAGCTCGATCTCCTTGGCGACCGATACGCCGTCCTTGGTGATGCGCGGGGCGCCGAACGACTTCTCGATCACCACGTTGCGGCCCTTGGGACCGAGCGTGACCTTCACCGCATTGGCGAGGATGTCGACGCCGCGCAGCAGCTTCTCACGGGCATCGCCGGAAAATTTCACGTCCTTGGCAGCCATGTGCCGTACTCCTGAATGAGATAAGGGAAAAAGCGCCGAAGCCTCAGCCGATCACGCCGAGGATGTCGCTTTCCTTCATTATGAGCAGGTCCTGGCCGTCGATCTTGACCTCGGTGCCCGACCACTTGCCGAACAGGACGCGGTCGCCGGCCTTCACATCAAGCGCCACGACCTTGCCGCTCTCGTCGCGGGCGCCGGGGCCCACGGAGACCACCTCGCCCTCCTGGGGCTTTTCCTTGGCGGTGTCGGGGATGATGATGCCGCCAGCGGTCTTCTGCTCGGCTTCGATACGCTTGACGACCACACGGTCATGCAGAGGGCGGAAGGACATGGGCCTGATCCTCTCAGTTTATCCCTGCGGGCCTTGAGCCCGCGAATGTTGGCACTCCCATCTGGAGAGTGCCAATCCGCGACCGGAGATAGGATGGCCCCGGCGGTCCGTCAAGAAGGCGGTCCTTACCTTTATGTAAGAGATGCCCCGCTAGATTGGCGATCTTGAGGCCATCGGCGGGCGGGCTGGCGGCGGCGGACGGGGACCTCTGTCCGGATCGAGCATCGACGCCGCGTCCAACAGGCCCTATGGTCCCAGGCGCCGGTTCCTTCCGGGAGCACGGCGATGCGGTTCGGGCGCGTGCTTCGGAGTTGTTGAATGTCTTGGTCTCCCGCTTCATCGCTCGCAGGCAGGTTGCGTGCCGGGCACGAGGGTCGAAACGAGGGCCGCAAGGGTCGGCACGCCTCTCGCGGACGGCTTGCCGCGGCAGCCCTTGTCGCCGCCCTTGCCCTTGCGGGCTGCGCCTCCGAACCTCCGCCGCCCCCCGCGCCTGCCGTTCCGCAATATACTAGCCCGATTGCAGCGGCGAGCCTTGTCGGCCGCTATGGCCTTGCGGCCTATCACCGGCCCGAGGATGCGCAGCGTACGGAAAATCAGGCCCGCGCCCAGTGCTCCAATCCCTATGTCATCACCGCCGGCCCCAATGGCGGCGTGATGATGTATCTGGCGGATGACAACAAGCTCACCGAGGTCATCTCCAAGCAGGTACCCGGCCAGCCGGTCTTCATTGGCCCGGCCGAGGATCCAGCTGGCGGCGAGCGGGACCGCCAGGTGGTCTCCTTCAATGGCAATGTCCTCGTCCTGAAGTGGGTCGATCCGGAAATCTCGAAGCGCTACGGCACGATGGTCTATGTGCGCTGCCCGTGATGGCTTGGGGTATTGCTTGGGGGTGATGGCCCGCTGACGCCTTCTCTCGCCCCATTCTCTCCATTGGCCGTGAGGGACGCGGCGGCATCGGAGCCGGCTTGCCCCGCTCGCGCTCGGGGCAAGGGGGCCTCGACGCGCGCCGGGAAGGGGCACTCTTGTTCCGGCGGCAGGCCCGAGGCGTGAGCCGGGTCGGGCCGGCGCATGGAACTGTTCTATCTCCTTGTTCCGGCGCATTTTCCTTATGGGTACCGGTTCCCACAGCGCGTGAAAATGCTCTAGGGTCCACCACGGCACAGCTTGCCGGTGGACCCCATGGACGCAGCTTCTTCCTCCTATGATCCTCTTGTCCCCGTTGCGCCCGCCAAGCGGGTCTTCAGCGCGCGGGATGCGTTCGCCTTGTGGTTCTCCCTCGGCATTGGCCTGCTGGTATTGCAGGCTGGCGCACTCCTGACGCCGGCCCTGAGCCTCGGGACGGCCCTCGGGGCCATCCTGGCCGGCTCGGCACTGGGCGTCATCCTGCTGGCGCTGGTCGGCGTGATCGGGGCCGATACGGGCCTTGCATCCATGGCCATGCTGCGGCCGACCCTCGGCGTACGCGGAGCCATGCTGCCCACCTGCATCAACGTCATCCAACTGGTGGGCTGGGGCTCGTTCGAGATCATCATCATGAGTCAGGCTGCGGATGCGCTGGTGCGCTCCGCGCTGGACGTCTCTGCCCCGATGGCCTGGACCGTTCTCTTCGGTGCACTTGCCACCGGCATTGCCGTGCTCGGCCCCGTCTCCTTCGTCCGGCGCTTCCTGCGGGCCTGGGGCTTGTGGCTGATTTTGGCGGCGGCCGGCTGGCTGACCTTCCGCCTGCTGGCGGAGCACGATTTGCGGGCCCTGTTCACCCGCCCGGCCGAGGGCGGCCTGGGCTTTGGGAGCGCGGTGGATCTCGTTGTGGCCATGCCGCTCTCCTGGCTCCCACTCATCTGCGACTATAGCCGCTTCGGCCGCACGCCTGGCGGCGTGTTCCGAGGCACGGCGCTCGGCTATTTCATCGCCAATGTGTGGTTCTACGGCCTCGGCGCCGCCTATGGGCTCGCCACGGGCGAGGAGATGTCGCTGGTCACCGCTCTGGCCACCGCGGGCGGGGGACTGGCGCTGCTCCTGATCCTTCTCGACGAGACCGACAATGCCTTCGCCGACATTCATTCCGCCGCCGTCTCAACCGGGACAGTGTTCGGCAAGGTGCCCGTTCTGGCGCTCGGCTTCGGCGCCCTGTGCACGTTCATCGCGCTGACCGTGCCGCTCGCCAAATATGAGGGCTTCCTGCTGCTGATCGGCTCGGTGTTCGCGCCCTTGTTCGGCGTGGTGCTGGCGGACCATTTCCTCGTCCGGCGGCGCCGGATCGACGCCACCGAGATCACCCGGCACGGCGGGGCCTATTGGTTCACGGCCGGCTGGAGCGTCCCAGCGCTCTCTGCCTGGGGCTGCGGCGTGGCGCTTTTTCACGGCATTTCCAACTGGGCGCCCGACCTGGGCGCCACCTTGCCCGCGCTTGTCCTGGCCGGGGCCATCCATGCGGGGGTCGCTGCGCTGCGCAAGTGAAGCGGGCGGCTCCCTGGAGCCGCCCATTGACCTCGCCCCCCGGTGTCGGCCCCGGCTCAATCGTCCATCTTCAGGGCGGCGATGAACGCCTCCTGGGGGATCTCAACCTTGCCGAACTGGCGCATCTTCTTCTTGCCTTCCTTCTGCTTGTCCAGAAGCTTGCGCTTGCGGGTGATGTCGCCGCCATAGCACTTGGCGGTCACGTCCTTGCGCAGGGCCTTGATGGTTTCGCGGGCGATCACCTTGGCGCCGATGGCGGCCTGGATGGGGATGTTGAAGAGATGCTGGGGGATGAGGTCCTTCAGCTTCTCGCACATGGCCCGGCCCCGGAATTCCGCCCGCGTGCGGTGGACCAGCATGGAGAGGGCATCCACCGGCTCGCCATTGACCAGAATGGACATCTTCACGAGGTCGCCGGGGCGATAGTCGGTGATGTTGTAGTCGAAGGAGGCATAGCCCTTCGAGATGGACTTCAGCTTGTCGTAGAAGTCGAACACCACTTCGTTCAGCGGCAGGTCATAGGTGACCATGGCGCGGGCGCCCACATAGGTCAGCTCGATCTGATTGCCGCGCCGGTCCTGGCAGAGCTTGAGCACGGCGCCCAGATAATCGTCCGGCGTCATGATGGTGGCGCGGATCCAGGGCTCGCGGATCTCCTCGATCTTCACCACGTCCGGCATGTCGGCTGGATTGTGCAGATCGATGGTGGAGCCGTCGGTCAGCTCCATCTGGTAGATGACGGAGGGCGCAGTGGCGATGAGGTCGAGGTTGAACTCGCGCGACAGCCGCTCCTGGATGATCTCCAGGTGCAGGAGCCCCAGGAAGCCGCAGCGGAAGCCGAAGCCGAGCGCTGCCGAGGTCTCCATCTCGTAGGAGAAGCTGGCATCGTTGAGGCGCAGCTTGCCCATGGCAGCGCGCAGGTCCTCGAAATCAGCCGCATCCACGGGGAAGAGGCCGCAGAACACCACCGGCTGGGCCGGCTTGAAGCCCGGCAGCGGCTCGGCGGTGGGGCGCTTGTCCTCGGTGATGGTGTCGCCGACGCGGGTATCCGCCACTTCCTTGATGGAGCCGTTGAGGAAGCCGATCTCGCCGGGGCCGAGATTCTCCATGGCGACCATCTTGGGCGTGAACACGCCCACCCGGTCCACGTCATAGACGGCATCGGCGCCCATCATCTTGATGCGCATGCCCTTCTTCAGCACGCCGTCGATCACGCGCACCAGCACGACCACGCCCAGATAGGTGTCGTACCAGCTATCCACCAGCAGCGCCTTCAAGGGCGCATCGCGATCGCCCACGGGCGCGGGCAGGCGGGTGACGATGGCTTCCAGCACCTGATCGATATTGAGGCCCGTCTTCGCGGAAATGCCGATGGCATCGGAAGCGTCGAGGCCGATGACGTCCTCGATCTGGCTCTTGACCTTCTCCGGCTCGGCGGCCGGCAGGTCGATCTTGTTGAGTACCGGGACGATGTCGTGATTGTTGTCGATGGCCTGGTAGACATTGGCCAGCGTCTGCGCCTCCACGCCCTGGGAGGCGTCCACCACCAGGAGCGAGCCTTCCACGGCGGCGAGCGAACGGCTCACCTCATAGGCGAAGTCCACATGCCCGGGGGTGTCGATGAGGTTGAGCGTATAGGTCTCGCCGTCCTGCGCCTTGTAGGTGAGGCGCACGGTCTGAGCCTTGATGGTGATGCCGCGCTCGCGCTCGATATCCATGTTGTCGAGCACCTGGTCCGACATCTCGCGCTCGGACAGGCCACCGGTGAGCTGGATCAGCCGGTCGGCAAGCGTGGATTTGCCATGGTCGATATGGGCGACGATGGAAAAATTGCGGATATGGGTCTGGGCGCTCGCGGTCATCCGCGCCGCATAGCACCGGCGCCGAAACCCCACAAGGCGCAGCGGCCTCCGCTCCGGATTTCAATCCCGCCGCCGGGCGCGCCGACAGGCTGGAGCGGTGCGCCAGGGCGCACCGCTGGGGCACTTCTAGAGCGCTGCCGGGCGGCGGGCTTCCACATCCTCCTCCGGCCGAAGGGGGCCAGGATCGTCTGGAAGGGGCGGCATGGCCACTATGGGCGCCGCCTTGGGCTCGGGACGCAGTGGCGCAGCCTCGGCCTTGGCTTCCTCGACAGGCTCCGTCTCTAAGGGCTTCGCCGGTTCCGGGTTGGGGACGATGGCGGGCTTGGGCGGAGGCACGGCGGCGATGGCGGCGCGCAGGCGCTCGGCTTCGTGCTCGATGAGCGGCGTGGCGGTGACGCCCGGCGGCACCTCCCACACATAGGCGTCGAGCTTGCCGGTTACGGGGGAGACAGGCGCCCAATGCTCGGAGACCACGCCATCGGCGATCCAGGCCGGATCGCGAGGCGCGCGCAGGGCCCGCGCTGCCCATTCCCGCGCCTTGCCCACATCGGCATTCTCGCTGGCTTCCAGCTCCGCCATCAACAGGCAGATGCGCTGCGTGGGTTCCATGGCCAGCGGCTGGAGGACGGCCCGGGCCTCCTGATATTCCTGCGCGTCCATGGCCGCGTGGGCGAGGGCGATGCGGCTCTCGAAATGATCTGGAACCGTCGCCGCCAGGACACGCACCCGCTTCAGGCGGTCCGCTGCGGCGTCGCCCGGACGCAGATGGGCATAGACCTCGGCCAGTTCGGGATGAGGCGTCGCCTCGTAGGCGGCGGTGAGAATCTTGGCGGCCTTCTTCATCTCGCCGGCCTGGCCCAGCAGCCGCCCGGCCACCGTGGCGGCGGGCACAAGGCTTGGCGCCAGGCGCACCGCCTCCACCGCGCGTTCACGCGCCAGAGCCGGGTCGCTGGTTTCGATGGCCATCGCCTCGGCCGCCAGCAGCACCGCGCGGCGGCGGCGATACTGGATCTTGTCGATGCCACGGGCGGCCATTTGCCGCTCCAGCGTCTCGCGGGCGCCGGCATAGTCGCCATCGGCGCAGCGCGCCTCGATGACCGCGTCCACCGCCCAGGGCAGGGCCGGGGCGAGGTTGGCGGCCTCCTCGGCCAATGTGCGGGCGGCGGGGAGATCGCCGGCCCGGCGAGCCTCCATCTGCATGCCGCGGAGCGCGAGGATGCGGGTTTCAGGCGCCTCCAGCATCAGCCGGAAGGACTGAACGGCAACGTCCCGGTCGCCATCGAACTGGGCGGACTGGGCCGCCAGCAGATGGGTCAGGGGCTCGTGCGGCAGGTAGCGGGCGGCATCATCGCGCGCCCGGCGGGCAGCGGCGGCGTCTCCCGCTCCGATGGCCAGGAGGCCGCGAGAAATGGCGTCCCATCCCTTCTCCCGCCGCCGACGGCGCGAGAAGCGCGCCAGGAGGCGAGGCGAGGAGAAGATGAAGGAGATGAGCCGCCAGACCAGGATGAGCACGCCGGAGAACAAGGCGAGCGCGGCCAGCGCCACGGGGACCGTGGTCTCCAGGCGCCAGCCCTGCCAGACGATCACCATCTCTCCCGGCCGATCGGCGATCCAGGCGGCGCCGAAGGCGATGAGGGCGAGTGAAACGAGAAGGAGGACGAGGCGGATCACGGAACCTTCCCCGAAATGGCGGCCAGCGCCTGCTGATAAAGGGTGGTCGCGGCATTGGCCGCGTCACGGCGGGCGGTGATCTGCGCTGTGACGGCGGCCAGCTTGGTCTTCAGGTCGGCGGGCAGGGCGCCCAGAGCCTCGAGCGCCTTGTCCAGCTCGCCCGCCCGCAGCGCAGCCTGGGCCGCCGTCAGCCGCTCTGCGGCGGCCGGCGCGGCGGCGGTGTCCGTGCTGCGCACGCGCACCAGGCTTTCGGCGCTGGAGAGCAGGCGGTCCACCATGGAGGCGCCGGCGGGGGCGGGCGCCTCGCTGACCGGCTGTCCCGCGGCCGAGGCCGCCTCGGCGAGACGACGCGCGAGTTCGCTAGGTGTTGGCAGGCCGGTGGCCGCCGCGGCGGCGGAGGCGTCGAGGGGCGCAGCGGCCGGGCCGAGCACGGCACGCGCCGCTGCCAGCTCCGAAGTGTAGGGCCGTCCGGACAGGATGGCCTCCCGAAGGGCGCCCACCACCGCCAGGGTCGCGACCGTCTTGTCTGAGGCGGCGGTGGCGGCGGCCACCTCGTCCATCTTCTTTTGAACCGCGTCGATTCGGCCCGCAAGCGCGGTCACCTGCTGGCTGACCGAGGCGGCGGCGGCTGCACTGTCCTTGGCTGCACCCAGCATGGTCTGCTGGGACTGCTTCAGAGCATTGATATCGCCCTGGACACCGGACAGAGCGGTTTTCAGGTCCACCGGCGGCACGGCTTCCAGCTTTGCCACCCGCCCTGCCAGGGAGGTCAGGGCCGCAGGATCCACCACGGGGCGCGCTTCGAGCACCACCACGCGCGCTGCGAGGTCGCCGTCCGGGCCGCCCGCGATGCGCCAGTTGAGGCCGTAGGCGACGGCAGCCGCCGCCAGCGCGCCGGCCAATGCGCCCACCGGCAAGGCGATCCAGGGCGAGGGGCCGGGGCGATGGGGCGGGGGCGGCGGGGGAATGAGGGCGGCCTCAGGGGCGTCCGGGGCCTTGCCGGGCGGAGGCACAGCCTGGGTCGGCGCCTCATCAACCGCCGCGCGAGGGGCATCTTCCCCTTCGGTCACCGGCTTCGCGGGCGCAGTGTCCGCGGCGGCTGTGGGCGTCGCGCGCACGTCAGGGAGGATGGCATCGGGTTCGGCGGGCATGGGATCGTCCACCACCGCTTCGGGGGCGGGGCGGGAGGCGCGATCCTCCGGCGACAGGTCTGAGCTCGCTGGGCCCGGCTCGGTGCCGGTCGGGTCCTTGCGGCTGCGATCGTTCCTCGCCATGGGCCTCCTCGTCCGTTTGATCCGGGCCTGTCCGGCTTAAACCGCCCGACCCTGCGGGGCAACCGCCGACGTGGCAGTATGGTTTCACACGATGTGATCGATCTCTAGGTGGCCAGCATGGCCATGGTGAGGCTGACCCCCTCAGGGCAGGGCCCGTCCGAGCGGTGAAACCGCCCCTAGCGCGCCGGGTCGCAAGCCGGCAGGAGCGCCAGGAGGGAAGGTTCTTCGGGCCGGCTGGCTGCCGCCACCCGCAGGCCAGCGGCGTTCAGCGGCGTGGCCACAGCGGCGGACAGACAAAAATGGCTGAGCTTGCCCAGTGCGTCCATCAGCCCCGCCCGCTCAACCGCCGCCAGCAGCGCCGCTACGGTGCGGGGCGAATAATGCAGCGCTCCCTCCAATCCGCCCGTGGCGAGCGCCTGCTGCGCCTCCGTTGACAGTTCCGTTGCCGGCACCGCGCGATAAAGCACGCAGACTTCCACCGAAATCGTTCGTCCGGGAATGGCCGTGGCGATACTCCCCGCGCGCTCCTCGCCTGCCGCATGCAGGACATGGGCTCCGGGGGGCAGGTGCTGCACCAGGGTGTGGGCGAGGCTTGCGACATCACCGGCGCAGTCGATCACCTCACGGAACCCGGCTCCCCTCGCCTCTGCTGCGGTGCGGTGGCCGACGGCAAAGGCAGGGCGGGAGAAGAAGTCCGCCGCCCGTTCATCCGCAGCCAGGGCGCGCACCGCATTTAGGCTGGTGAAGGCCAGTGCGTCGAATGGCCCCCGGGGCAGGGGCCTGCCCGTGGGCACGATCCGGAGCATAGGGTCGCAAACCACCTCATGGCCGAGGCCCGCAAGCCGCGCCATGGTGGCGGAGGCGCCGGGTTCGGGGCGGGTGAGGAGAAGGCGCATTCCGGTTGCTCAGGAAAGGCCCAACGCCCGCGCCGGCGCGGAGCCGCGCAATTCCGCGCCAGCGACGGCGCCGAGCATGGCCGCCTCATCCGCGGCGCCGCTCATGTCGATGGCGGCGCTGTCGCGCCCATCCGGCGTCATGACGAGGCCGCGCAGGCGCACCTCCCGGCCGGACACGGTGGCAAGGCCCGCAATGGGGGTGCGGCAGGAGCCGTCCAGGGCGGCGAGCAGGGCCCGCTCAGCGGCCAGTGCGATGCCCGTGTCGCCGCAAGCGACGGCAGCGATGGCGGCATTGGTTTCCGGATCGTCCATGCGGCATTCAATGGCCACCGCGCCCTGGCCTACGGCGGGCAGGAAGTCGTCGGTATCCAAAAGGGCGCTGGCCTTTTCCGCGAGCCCCAGTCGGGTGAGCCCCGCCAGGGCGAGAAGGGTGCCGTCGAACTCGCCATCCTGCACCTTGGCGAGGCGGGTGTGGACATTGCCGCGCAACAGCTTCACGTCGAGATCCGGCCGCACCCGGCGCAATTGGGCCTCCCGGCGCAGCGAGGCTGTGCCGACACGCGCGCCGGAGGGCAAGTCTGACAGGCTGGCGCCGGAACGCAGGATCAGCGCATCGCGCACATCGGCGCGGGGCAGGTAGCCGGCAAGATGCAGCCCCTCCGGCAGCAGGGTCGCCACGTCCTTGGCCGAATGGACGGCAAGGTCCACGCGCTTGTCGAGCAGCGCGTCCTCGATCTCCTTGGTGAACAGCCCCTTGCCGCCCGCCTCGGAAAGGGCGCGGTCCTGGATCTTGTCGCCGGAGGTGCGGATCACCTCGATGACGATGCTCTCCGGCGGTCGCGCGAGCTTCTGTGCCAACGCATCGCGCACCGCATGGGCCTGCCACAGGGCGAGCGGACTGCCGCGGGTGCCGATGGTGAGCCGGGCGGAAGAGAAGGAGGGCAAGGACATGAGGGAATGTTTCGTCTCTTGTGTCGTGGTCGCATAGGATGATAGCCGGAATCGCGGGGGGATGGAGCGGCGTTCCGGCGCAGGCGCTGGATCGGCGTTGCGCGCGTGACGCATTGGGCGTGGTGGCGCACATGCGGACTGCGCTGGAGCATAGCCGGCGCGGAAAGAGACCGGCAAGGCCGGTTCGGGGAGGGGTGAAGTGGCGGACCTTCTGGTGCTCGGGATCGAGACCACCTGCGACGAGACATCGGCAGCCGTGGTGGCGCGGGCACCCTCGGGGGCCGGGCATATCCTCTCAAACGTGATCCGCAGCCAGGTGGAGGCGCATTCCCCCTATGGTGGCGTGGTGCCCGAGATTGCGGCGCGCGCCCATGTGGAAGTGCTCGACAAAGTCATCGCCGAGGCCATGCGGACGGCGCGGATCGGCTTCGGCGACCTTGCGGCGGTGGCTGCCGCGGCTGGCCCAGGGCTCATCGGCGGCGTGATCGTCGGGCTGACCACCGCCAAGTCCATCGCGCTGGCCGCCCGCCGGCCGCTGGTGGCGGTCAATCATCTGGAAGCGCATGCCTTGACCGCCCGGCTGACGGACGGCGTCGCCTTTCCCTATCTGCTCCTCCTCGTCTCCGGCGGCCACACCCAGTTGCTGGCAGTGGAGGATGTGGGCCGCTATCGCCGCCTCGGCACGACGCTTGACGACGCGGTGGGGGAAGCCTTCGACAAGGTGGCGAAGATGCTGAGCCTGCCCTATCCGGGCGGGCCTGAAGTGGAGCGCCAGGCGCGGGACGGCGATCCCAACCGCTTCGTGTTTCCCCGCCCCATGCTCGGCCGCCGCGAACCGGACTTCTCCCTGTCCGGCCTGAAGACGGCCGTGCGGCTGGAGGCCGACCGCCTCGCTCCACTTTCCGACCAGGACGTGGCGGACCTGTGCGCCTCCTTCCAGGCGGCGGTCGTGGATGTGATCGACGACCGCGTGCGGGCGGGCTTGCGCCAGTTCCGCGACCTGATGGGCTGCGCGCCCACCGCCCTTGTGGTGGCCGGTGGCGTGGGCGCCAACGGCGCCATCCGGGACGCGCTCCACAGGGTGGCGATCGAAATGGGCACACGGGTTGCGGTGCCGCCTCCGGTGCTGTGCACCGACAACGGCGCCATGATTGCCTGGGCGGGGGCCGAGCGCCTGTCCCGGGGCCTGACCGACTCGCTCTCCATCAGTCCGCGGGCCCGCTGGCCGCTGGACCCAGGCGCTGTGGCCGCGAAGGGGTGAGGCATGACGGCATTTCAGCGCATCGGGGTGCTCGGTGCCGGTTCCTGGGGGACGGCGCTCGCCAATGTGATCGCCCGCGCCGGGCGGCAGGTGGTGCTGTGGACCCGCGATCCCGCGCAGGCAGCGGAATTGTCCGCCCTTCGGGAGAACCGCAAGGGGCTGCCCGGCATTCCCCTGGAGCCCGGCGTGGCGGCCACGGCCGACCTGGAGGCGGTGGCGCTGACGCAGGCCATTCTCCTGGTGGTGCCGACCCAGGCGTGTCGGGAGGTGCTCCAGGCCATCGCACCGCGCCTTGTGCCTGGCGTGCCTATGGTGTCCTGCGCCAAGGGCATTGAGCGCGGCACGCGCGCCTTCGTGACGCAGGTGATTGCGGATGCGGCCCCCATGGCCCGCCCCGCCGTGCTGTCCGGGCCGAGCTTTGCATCCGACGTCGCGCGCGGGCTGCCTACCGCGGTGACGCTCGCCGCCCAAGACGAGGTGCTGGCGGAAGCGCTGGCCACCGCCTTCGGCTCCTCCACATTCCGGCTCTATCACTCCAGCGATGTGCGGGGCGCTGAGATTGGCGGCGCCGCCAAGAACGTGCTGGCCATCGCCGCCGGCATCGTTGCGGGGCGCCGCCTTGGCGCGAGCGCTGCTGCAGCGCTCACCGCCCGTGGGTTCGCGGAACTTGCTCGGTTTGGCCGCGCCTTCGGCGCGCGGGGCGAGACTTTGTCCGGTCTTTCCGGCCTTGGCGACTTGATCCTCACCGCCTCCGGTCCGCAGTCGCGCAATTTTGCCTATGGCCTCGCCTTGGGGGAGGGGCGCGTACCGGAAGGGAAGCTGGCGGAAGGTGCTTTCACCGCGCAGGTGCTGGTGGAGTTGGCGCAAGCCCACGGCGTCGAGATGCCCATCGCCCATGCGGTGGACCGCGTGCTCTGCGGCCATCTGACCATCCCCGCCGCCATTGAGGCGCTGATGGCGCGCCCGCAGCGCTCCGAGGAGATTTAGGCGCACCGGCTCCTGCCGATGCGCCCTTTGGCCGGCTCAGAAGCCGGTGAGCACCGTATGCATATGCTCCACCTGGGGCGGGGAGGCGAAGTGCGGGCCCACCAGCTTGCGCCACTCCTGGAAGTCCGCCGATTCCCGGAAGTCCACCATGTGGTTCTCGATGGTCTCCCACTCCACCACCAGCGTATAATGCTGAGGCTTTTCAACCGAGCGGTCGATGCGCATGGAGCGGCAGCCCTTGGCGCGCTGGAACAGCGGCACGGCGAGGCGCGCGCCCGCCTCAAAGTCGGCCTCATGGCCTTCCTTCACTTCGATCTGCGCGATTTCATAGACCATTCTTGTCCTCCCGAGCATCGATTGGCGTGCGACGGAGCGCCTGTCGTCCGGCGGCCGGCCGTCTGCCTCCAGGTGAGAGGGGCGGCCGATCCGGTCGCCCTAACCGATTGAATAAAGGCAAACCGGCGCGCTGTCCCCCGCCTCCAACGACA
Source organism: Aquabacter sediminis (assembly GCF_028863665.1). Lineage (GTDB taxonomy): Bacteria > Pseudomonadota > Alphaproteobacteria > Rhizobiales > Xanthobacteraceae > L1I39. The sequence continues at coordinate 73,354 of NZ_JARBFX010000006.1, read as the reverse complement.
TTTCAGAAATGCACGCCCCGAAGGCCCACCCCGACCGCCAGGCCCTTGCCAAGGCGCTGAACGTCTCGCTAAAGCCTGACCTTCGTCCGTCGCGAGAATGAGGGGTCCCATGGCCCATTGGCTCTACAAGTCCGAACCGTTCAAATGGTCCTGGGACAATCAGGTGGCCGCCGGCGCCAAGGGCACGCATTGGGACGGCGTGCGCAACCATTCAGCCAAGCTCAATTTGCTGGCCATGAAGGTGGGCGACCAGGGCTTCTTCTATCATTCGAACGAGGGCAAGGAGATCGTGGGCATCGTGGAGGTGATCCGCGAGGCCTATCCCGACCCTTCCGATCCCACGGGCAAGTTCGTGATGGTGGACCTCAAGGCAGTCCGCCCGCTGAAGTTCCCGGTGAGCCTTGCGACGATCAAGGCCGATCCGCGGCTCCAGGAGATGGCGCTGATGAAATATTCCCGCCTTTCGGTGCAGCCAGTCACCGACGCGGAGTGGGAGATGGTGCTCGGGCTGTCCGAGGCGGGCCCGCAAAGCTAAATCGCCGCGTGCCCCCGGTCCCGACTGGCAAGGCCGGGGCCGGGGCCAGGGTTCCGGGGGCCGGCGCTGCGGGTTGCGGCGCGGCGCTCAGGGCCTCATCGGACAAAGATGAGGTCGGTGCGGATATAGTGCCGCATTTCCTCGATCTCCTCGAGAAAAGGGCGCACCAGGGCAAGAAATGGCGGGAAGTGGGGTCCCTGGCGGAATCCCTTGAGGTGGTCGTCGGCGGACCGCCATAGGATGCGGAGGGTAAAGACCTCAGCCTCATCGGCGCATCGCGACATCTCGTAGCCCAGACACTCGGGCGAGGCCTGCAAATGAGCGCCCGCCTCCTCATAGGCGGCGAGCAAGGCGTTCGGGCTATGCTGCTTTAGCCGATAACGCACATATTCCACGATCATGACGCGTCTCCTGCGCGGTTGAGCAGGGCAAAGGCACTGTCCTGGGGCATCCGGCCGGACAGAGCCGTGTGAATCCAGAGCATGGCATATGGCTCCAGAAGGCGGGCCAGCGCCAAGTTACCCACCCACTTGGCGGCAAATCCCAGATCAGTCACCAACTGGGATACCTGCTGGAGTGCGGTCCCCTGAGGGCCGGCGATGAACATCACGGGTGGGGCGACAAAGCCGGACGTATCCGCCATCACCTCGTATCCCACCTGATTGAGCGTCTTGAATACCAGAGCGCCCGGGCACCGCGCCGCAACCTCCTCGCTGCCGGATCGATCGAAGCCGAGTGCGAGGGAGATGCCATCCGGGCCGAAGGCCAAGGGATTGGTGGCATCAATGAGGATGCGGCCCGACAGGTCGCCGCACGCTTTGAGCGCGTCAGGTACGTCCTGCCAATGGACGGCCAGGACGATGAGGTCGGCCCCCCGAATGGCATCGGGGGTGGTGCCGACCATCGCCTTGCCAGCCACGTCCGCCGCAAGCTCGGCGGATGAGGGATCGCGCACCCCGTAGCGGATGGCGTGTCCCGCGCGTGCCCAGCCCTTCCCGAGCGCGCCGCCCACATGACCGGCGCCGATGATTGCGATCTGCATGCGCGAACTCCTTTCGCGCCCAGAATTGCGATGCTTAAGTTATGAGAGCCAGTGAATTTGGTGAAGGATGGATATCGATATCAATCATATCCGTCGGCTGGACGGGGGCCTGCTTCTTGTGTTCCGGGAACTGGCCGCCACCGGACAGGCGACGGTCGCTGCGGAACGCCTGGGGCTGAGTCAGTCCGCGGTAAGCCATGCCTTGCGACGGCTGCGCACGGCGCTGGGCGACGTCTTGTTCGAGCGCCGGCCCAATGGCCTTGTGCCCACTGCGCGCACGCTCCAGCTGGTGCCTGTGGTGGAGGAAATCCTCGCCCTCTCCCAGGCGCTCGCCCCAGCGGGGGGCACCTTTGATCCCTTCGGGTCGCGACGGCATTTCCAGATCGCCGCCGCAGACCTGATCTCCACCCTCCTGGCCGCGCCACTGACCCGCCGCTTTCAGGTCTCGGCCCCCCAGGCGCGCTTCTCGTTTTCCTTTCTGGTGGGGCAAGCGGCGTGCGAGGCCGTGCGCCGGGGCGACGTGGACGTGGCGATCGGGCGATTCCATGCCTTGCCGCGCGGAGTGGCCAGTACCCTCCTGTTCGAGGAGCACTTCGTCGTGATCGCTCGGCGGGGCCATCCTGCTTTGGTCAAGGGGCTCGATCTCGCCACCTTCCTCTCGCTGGACCATCTCCTGGTGTCCTTCCTTGGCCGGGTCACGGGTCCAGTGGACGAGGTGCTTCAGGCTAAGGGGCTGCGACGGCGGGTGACGGGATCGCTTCCGCTGTTTCTCGGGGTCTTCGATGCGGTGGCAAGGAGCGACGCGATTGCCACGGTCTCCAATCGGCTCGCTGACCGTCTGGCGGCACCCTTCGGCCTTGACGTATGGCCCGTCCCGATCGACGTCCCTGCCTTTCCCGTGGTGGCCGTGCGCCGCGCACCGCCGCAGCGAGATCCGGGCTTTGACTGGCTCATGAATGAAGTAAAAGCCGCGTGCGAGGCGTCAGCCGGGCATCTGGATGCCCGCGCGCCAGATGAGGTGCGAAATGCCGAGCCCCGTGACGCCGCTCCCTGATCCGCGCGCCTTCGTGGCCGCCGAGACGCGCCTGCGGCCCGTGCCGCTTGTTCCTGAAATCAGCCTTCATGTGGCTGACGAGGCAGTGCCGCTCTGGCATCGCACCGAGGAAGAGCTGGGCGAAATGGGCTTGCCGCCCCCCTTCTGGGCCTTTGCCTGGGCGGGCGGGCAGGCGCTGGCGCGCCATGTGCTCGATCATCCCCACTTGGTCGAGGGGCGCAGCGTGCTGGATTTTGCGTCCGGCTCGGGCCTCGTGGGCATAGCCGCCGCCAAGGCGGGGGCGCGCATTGTGACCTGCGCCGATATCGATCCTTTCGCCCTTGCCGCCATCGGCCTCAACGGTGCCGCCAATGACGCGGTGCTGGAGGGCCGGCAGGTGGACCTCATCGGCACGGACGAGGGCTGGGAGACGGTGCTCGCCGGTGACATCTGCTACGAGCGCGACCTTGCCGCGCGGGTGTTCGACTGGCTGCTCACCCTCTCGGCACGGGGCGCCATCGTGCTCATCGGCGACCCAGGCCGTTCTTATCTGCCCAAGGATCGGCTGGAGCAACTTCAGGTCTATTCGGTGCCGGTGACGCGGGAACTGGAGGACATGGAGATCAAGCGCACCGCCGTGTGGCGGCCGCGCGCTTGAGGCTTCAGTCCTCCATCAGCACGACGGCCTTGCCTTGAACCTTGCCTTGCGAGACGAGGTCGAGGGCCTCGGGCAGCGCAGCGAAGGGGAAGCGGCGCATGATGCGCGGCTTGAGGACGCCTGCCCGCCACAGGTCGAACAATTCCGCCTGAACCGCGCGTACCTTTTCCGGCGTGCGGTCGCGATAGTCGCTCCACTGCAGGCCGGAGACGGAGATGTTCTTCACCAGCAGATAGTTGACCTTGATGCTGGGGATCTCGCCGGCGGCAAATCCGATCACCACGAGCCGCCCGCACCAGGCCATGGCGCGCACGGCTGCGGCGAAGAATGTGTCGCCCAAAGGGTCCAGCACCACGTCCGCGCCATGGCCGTCGGTTGCGGCGGCCACCTGGGCGCGCAGGCTGTCGCGCAGATCGGGAACGGCAAGGTTGATCACCGCATCGGCTCCGGCCTGCCGCACCACCTCGGCTTCCGCCTCCGAGCGCACCCCGGCCAGCACGCGCGCTCCCAGCCCCTTGGCGATCTGAACGGCCGCAAGCCCGACGCCGCCCGCCGCGCCACCCACCAGGACGGTCTCTCCCCGCTTGTACTGGCCGCGTTCCACCAGTGCGAAATGCGCGGTCTGATAGACGAGGCCCATGGCTGCGGCCTCGGCGAATTCCATCCCGTCCGGCAGGCGGAAGGCTTGGGAGGGGGAAACGAGGGCCTGTCCGGCGAAGGCGCCATGCTCCACCTGGCCCATGATCCGGTCGCCCGGCGCGAAATCCGTGACACCGGCGCCGACGGCTTGGACGATGCCGGCCAGATCCTTGCCCGGCGCGAAGGGACGGGGCGGCAGGATCTGATATTTGCCTGAGACCACCAGCGTGTCGGGGAAGTTGATGCCGGCGGCCTTCACATCCACCACCATCTCGCCGGGTCCCGGCATCAGATCGGGCAGGGTGTCGATCTGCATGGACGAGGGAGCGCCATGCTCCCAGACGCGATAGCTGCGCATTGGGGCTTCCTCAGATGGCCAGATAGGGATCGGTGGTTTCGCCCAGCTTTGGCGCGCGGGCGCGGCCGGGCTCGGCGCGGAAGGCGGGCACCACCGGCACGGGCAGGGCCGGAAGTTCACCCTCGGCGGTCTTAAGCGAGTGGGCGAACACGCGGCGGGCGGCGATGTGCGGGTCTTTCACCGCTTCCTCCAGCGACGCGACGATGGAGCAGCACACATCCTGGCCCGCAAAGGCCTCCTGCCATTCCGCCGCGGTGCGGCCGGCAATCCGCTCGCAGATGCCGGCAATGACCGCATCTGCCGGCGCATCCACCGCCCGCAGGGGCTCGGGCAGTGCGATGATGCGGGTGAAGTTCTCCCAGAACTTGTCCTCCAGGGGCGCGGCGGCGACGTAGCGCCCGTCCTTGGTGGCATAGATGCGGTAGCGGGGCGAACCGCCCGTCACCAGCTCGTCGCCGGGCTGCGGCCAGCCGGCGCCGGAAAAGCCGTTCCCGAGGCCCCAATAGAGAAAGGTGAACAGGTTGTCCGCCATGGCGATGTCGAGGTGGCAGCCAAGCCCCGTCTGGTCGCGCTGGCGCAAGGCCAGGAGGATGTTCAGCACCGCCGGCAGGGTTCCGCCCGCCACGTCCGCCGCCAGAACCGGCGGCAGGACCGGGGCGCCGTCCGCACCAGCGGAGAGGCCGAGCACGCCAGTCTCGGCCATGTAGTTGAGGTCGTGGGAGGCCACCTGAGCCTTCGGGCCGGTCTGCCCCCAGCCGGTGATGGAGCAATAGATCAGCTTGGGATTGATCCGCCGCAGCGCCTCATAGCCGAGGCCGAGGCGGTCCATCACACCGGGCCGGAACTGCTCCAGCACCACGTCGGCGCGGGCGAGCAGGGGCTTGAGGCGCTCCAGCGCGTCGGGGGCCTTCAAGTCCAGGGCGATGGACTGCTTGCCCCGGTTCAACAGCACGAAGTTCACGCTGTCCTCGCCCACCTTGGGCGCGTAGGCGCGCATCTCGTCGCCCCGGCCGGGCCGCTCGATTTTCACCACGCGGGCACCCGCCTCCGCGAGGATGAGGCTGGCGAGGGGGCCAGGCAGGAGGGTGGAGAAGTCCACCACCAGGACGCCGTCGAGGGGCCGCATGGCTCAGGCTCCCTTCAACTGGCGGGCTTTGGCCACCTGCGCGCGGCGGGCTGGCGCATAGGCCGGATCGCCCAGGGCCTCGTAGAGGGCCGAGGTCACGTCGTGATGAGCGGCAAGGCCGGTGCGCTCTAGAAGCGCGATGGGGCCTTCCGGATAGCCCAGCCCCAGGCGCAAGGTCAGGTCCATGTCATCGGCGGTGGCAAGGCCAGCATCGAGCTTGGCGAGGGCCGCGTTGTAATAGGGGCGCACAAGTCGATCGACGATGCGGCCGGGGAAGTCGGCGCAGACGGCGGTCTTCAGGCCGTGGGCGGTGAAGAGGGCGCGGGCGGCCGCGATCGCTTCGGGCGACGTCTTAGGCTGACGGACGATTTCCACCAGATCGGAGGGCGGCGCCTCCCCCAGCCGGAAGCGGGCAAAGCCCAGCACGTTCGCGCCTTCCTCGCCCCGGCTCTCGCCGGTGTACACGCCGAGGCATTCGGTGCCCAGCTCGATCAGGATGGCGGTGTAGCGTTCCTTGTCAGCCAATGCGGCGAGGGCGCGCCCGGCACCGGGGCCCAGGAGAAGTACAACGTCGCCGGCCTCGCTCGCCGCCTCGGTCAAGGGATGGGGGGCGGGGAAGGAGCGGCTGGTGCCGGAGGCGATGACCCGGTGGGAAGATGCAGGGTGCGACATGGGTCAGGCTCCGAAGATGGCCGAGGTCTGGTAGTCCAGGAAACCGCGTTGGGTCTTGCGGCCGAGCCGGCGGGCAGCGACCATCCGGCGCAGCAGAGGCGGGCAGGCGGCGCGGGGCTCATGGGTGACGCCATGGAGCGCCTCGCACAGCAGCACCTGGGTATCGAGGCCCACCAGGTCCAGGAGTTCCATCGGCCCCATGGCGTAGCCGAGCGCGCCCTTGATGGCGGCGTCGATCTCCGCCGGTTCGGCGACGCCTTGCTCAACCAATCGGATGGCGTCGTTGTTGAAGGGCACCAGGAAGGCATTGAGGATGAAGCCGGGGGCATCCTGCGTCTTCACCGGCCGCTGGCCCATCTCCTCGCACAGGGTCCAGGCGCGGGCGAAGCTCTCGTCCGAGGTGTTGAGGCCCGGCGACATCTCCACCAGCTTCATCAATTGCGCCGGCAGGCAGAAATGCATGCCCACGAAGCGATCATCTCGGCCGGACTTGGCGGCGATTTCCGTGATGGACAAGGTGGAGGTGTTGGAGGCGAACAGGGTCTCGGGCGGGCACACGCCATTGAGTGCCGAGAAAAGCTGCCCCTTCACCTCCAATTCCTCGAAGATGGCTTCGATGACCAATCCGCAGACCGCCATGTCGTCGAGCGTGCTGGTTCCGCGCACCCGCGACAGGATCTCGTCCACCTCGGCCTGGGTGAGCTTGCCGCGCTGCACCGACTTGCCGAAGAAGGCACGCATCTGGCCGAGGGCGGCCTCGACGCGCACCGGGTCCAGGTCGAACAGCAGCGTGGGGAAGCCGCCGCGCGCGGCCACGATGGCAATGCCGGTGCCCATGGTTCCGGCGCCGGCGACGCCGATGGTGATCTTTGCGGTCATGGGATGTCCTCAGCGCTCGATGAAGCTGCGGCCGATGAGCTGGCGGTGGATCTGGTTGGTGCCTTCCCAGATCTGGGTGATCTTGGCGTCGCGCATGAGCCGCTCCACCCGGTAGTCCTTCACATAGCCGTAGCCGCCATGGAGCTGGACCGCCTCGGTGGCCATGCGCATGGCAAGGTCGGAAGCCCGCATCTTCAGGATGGAGGCCTCGATGCCGATGTCCGCGACCCCCGCATCCACCTGCCGGCCCACATGCATGAGCCAGGCGTCACACAGGGCCAATTCGGCGGCGAGGTCGGCGAGCAGGAACTGGATGCCCTGGAATTCCACGATCTTTCGGCCGGACTGGCGGCGGCCGTTGATATAGGTCACCGCATCATCGAAGGCGGCATGGGCGATGCCCAGCGCATGGGCGCCCACCGACGGCCGGGACTTGTTCAGGGAGGCTAGCAACAGCTTCAGCCCCTCGCCGGGACCACGCAGCAGATTGGCCTTGGGCACCCGGCAGCCGGCGAAGGACAAGGTGGCCGTGGAGGAGGCGCGGTGGCCCATCTTGTCTTCCAGCCGCGACACGGACAGGCCCGGCGTGCCCTTCTCGATGACGAGGCAGGAGATGGCTGTCTTCTGGTCCTCCACCCCCGCCCATTTGCCGAAGACGATATAGAGGTCGGCCACATCCCCGTTCGTAATGAACGTCTTGGAGCCGTCCACCACGATCTCGTCGCCCTCCGGCGTGAAGCGCGTGCGCATGCCGGTGGCGTCCGAGCCCGCGTCCGGCTCGGTGATGACGAGCGCCGCGAGGCCCCCCTCGGCGATGCGGGGCAGGAGGCGCTCCTTCTGCTCCTCCGCGCCGAAATCGATGAGCGGCTTCACTGCGTGGAAATTGGTGGCCCAGATGATGCCGGTGGAGGCGCAGGCGGCGGAAATCTCCCGCACGCAGGCAAGGTAGGCGAGATAGGACAGGCCCGCCCCGCCATAGGCCTCCGGAACGAACATGGCATTGAGGCCAAGGGCATTGATGCCCTTCACATTCTCCCAGGGGAATTCGCCGGTCTCGTCATGCTGGGCGGCGCGAGGCGCCACCTCGTCACGGGCGAAGGCGCGCACGCTGTCCAGCAGCAGCGCCTCATCCTCCGGCAGGCCCCATTGGTCGTCGAGGCGGGAAAGCACGGTCATGGAACGCCTCCGTCAGTGGGCAATGCCCTGACCGCCATCGAGATAAATGGTCTCGCCGGTCAGGAAGGGCAGGTCTTCGCCAAACAGGGTGGCGATGAGGCGGGCGACTTCGTCCGCCTGGGCCGGCCCGCCGGTGGGAATGCGGGCGGCGAGGAAGGCCCGGACCTTCTCGGAGGCCAGATAGTCCTTGTTGAGGTCGGTCTCGATATAGCCGGGGCCGACCGTGACCACGCGGATGCCCTTCGCCGCCCATTCCACCGCAAGGCAGCGCGTCAAGGCGGCAACGGCGGCCTTGGAGGCGCAATAGGCCGCGTTGTGGCGCACGCCCAGCTTGTCGAAGAAGGAGCCCATATTGACGATCAGCCCGCCGCCCGCCGCCACCAGGTGCGGATAAGCCTTCTGGCAGACGGAGAAGGTGGCGGTGGCATTGGTGCCCATCACCTCGGCGAACTCCGCCAGCGGCTGGCTGTCGGAGGGGCGGGCCACATGAAGGCCGGCATTGTTGACGATGCCCGTGATAGGGCCGGCCTCACCCGCGAACTGCGCCAGCGCGGCCTCCACGGCGGCGGCATCGGAGACATCGCCCTTCAGCGGGATGAGGCGGGGGGCAAGATCGGCGGGGACGGAGAGGTTCTCGGGTCCCAGGCCCTTGCGGGAGAAGCAGCCCACCACATGGCCGCGCCGGGCCAGTTCCAGCGCGATCACCTCGCCGATGCCCCGGCTGGCGCCCGTCAGGAAAATGTTGCGTTGGCTCATGTCAAAGGTCCTGGAACTGCGGCTTGCGCTTTTCGACGAAGGCGGCGAGGCCCTCGGCGGCGTCCTGCGTGCGATAGGCGAGGGTGGAGAGGTCCGCTTCCGTCCGCAGGCCTTCGGACAAGGGCATGGAGAGCGCCCGCTGCACGGCGGTGCGGGCCAGGGCGAGCGCGGGCAGGCCATAGCCCGCGAATTCCCCCGCCAGCGCCTTGGCCGCTTCCAGGAGGTCGCCGTCTGCCACGCGGTTGACGAGCCCCATGGCGAGGGCCTCCTGCGCGGTGATGGTGCGGCCGGTGAGGATCATCTCCAGCGCCCGCGCCTCGCCCACCAGGCGCGGCAGGCGCTGGGTGCCGCCATAGCCGGGAATGAGGCCGAGCTTGATCTCGGGCAGCCCCATCTTGGCCTTGGGCCCGGCCACGCGGAAGGTGCAGGCCATGGCCAGTTCCAGGCCGCCGCCGAAGGCATAGCCGTTGATGGCGGCGATGGAGGGCACCTTGAGGGTGTCGAGCTTGGCGAAGACGCGCTGGCCGAGCTCGGCGCCCGTCTTCTCTTCCATCAGGGAGCGGCCCATCAATTCCGTAATGTCGGCCCCGGCGCAGAATGCCTTCTCGCCTGCTCCCGTGATGATGAGGGCGCGGGTGTCCCATCCGCCCACCTCATCCAAGGCGGCGCCGATGGTGTGGATGAGGTCGAAGGAGAGCGCGTTCAGCGCCTCCGGCCGGTTGAGCGTGAGGACGGCAAGGTCACCGTCGCGGGCAAGGTCAAGCATGGAGAGCCTCCGGATCGCTGCGCGGTCAGGCGGGACGGGTGAGGGGTGGCGCTACGAAGCGCACCGGCTCGGGCTGAAGGGCACCGGCGCGCACCAGATCCACCAGGTCGCGCTTGAGCACCTTGCCGCTGGCGGTCATGGGGAAGGCGTCGAGGGCCAGGTAATATTCGGGCATGTCGTACTTGGAGAGACCGGCCGCAAAGAGATGGGCCAGCATGTCCTGAGCCTCCACCCGCCGGCCCTCGCGGGCGATGACGGCGAGGCACACTTTCTCGCCCAGCCGGTCGTCCTGCACCGGGAAGGCCGCGACCTTGAAGGCGTCGGGATGGCGGATGGCCAGGTCCTCGATCTGGGAGGGATAGATGTTGTGCCCGCCGCGAATGATGAGGTCTTTCAGCCGGCCGATGATCTCCAGGTTGCCCTGCGCATCGAGCCGCCCCAGGTCGCCGCTCATGAACCAGCCATGGGCGTTGAACGATTTTTCGGTGGCCGTCTGGTTGCCGAAATAGCCGAGCATCAGGCAGGCGCCCCGCCCGCCAATCTCGCCCACCTCGCCGGGGGCGGCCTCCTCGTCCGGCGCCTCGGGGCGCCAGATCTTCACTTCATAGGCCGCGCACGCCTTGCCGCAGGTGCGCACCATGGTCTCCATGTCGTCGTTGGGCAGGGTGTATTGGTGCGAGCCATTCTCGGTCATGCCGTAGATGTTTTGCGGGGTGACCCCAAAGGCCAGGAACCGCCGCGCCACCTCCATGGGGATCGCCGAGCCCGCCATGTAGAACGTCTTGACCGAGCCGAGCCGGGACATGCCCCGCCGCTGCGCTTCGCCCAGGATGTCGATGGCGTGGGTGGGCACGCCCATCACATAGGTGGCGCCAGTCTCGATGATGCGGTCGAGCGCGCTTGTGCCCTTGGGCACGTCATTGACCACCAGTTCCGCGCCGGCGGCCAGCATCTGCTCCAGCGCCACCGTGCCGATATGGTGGCTCTGGGGGCTCAGCGAATAGATCACCCCTTCCGGCCCCAGCCCCCAGTCGCCCGCCAGCGCCCGGCCATTGGCCAGCAGCGTATTGTCGGAATGCATCACGCCCTTCGGCTGGCCGGTGGTTCCGGAGGTGAAGGCGAGATAGACCACCTTGTCAGGGTTCGCCTGCGGCCCCGCCGACGGTTTTGCGCCGTCCGGCCCCGGCAGGGCGGTGGCGCCCTCAGGCGGGGCCGCATCTTCCGCGCAGAGGGCATAGATGCGCCGCATGGCGGGGAGGGCGCGGGCCATGGCGAAGATGTCGACCCGGTCCGCATCGGCCCCATAGCCCGGCTGGGCGAGGAGCGCTGCGGCGGAGCAGCGCTCCAGGAGCGTGGTGATCTCTCCCACCGTATGGTTCTGGTGCAGCGAGGGCGTGCACACATAGCCATTTCGGGAGCAAGCGAGGAAGGCGACCGTCGCCTCCACGCGGTTGGGCAACCAGACGCCCACACGGTCGCCTGGCCTGAGCCCCGCCGCCTCCAAATCGCCCGCCAAAGCGTCCGCCCACTCCACCAGCGTCCGCCAGGTGAGGCGGCGCGTGGCGTCTCGCAGCGCGAAGGCATTGCCGCGTGCTGCCGCATGCGCGACCGCGCAGCCATAGAGGGTCTCGTCGCGCCATTGGCCGGTGGCGTAGTGGAAGCGCGCGGAGGCCGGGTCGTGCAGGGTCAGGAGCCGCGGCATAAGCGGCGGCCCCTTCCCATCGGTGGAGCGGGGCATCATGGCCGGCTCACTTGCCGAACTTGGAGGCGTCCGGCTTGCGGCGCTCGGCGAAGGAGGCCGCCAGCTCGTGGGATTCCTCGGTGTCCAGATAGCCGCGCAGCAGAAGGTCGTGGGCCATGCGCGCGAGCCCGCCGACGCCGGAATGGCGGGCCGAGAAGGCGGTCTTCAGCGAGGCAAGGGCAAACGCACCCCGGTCCGCCAGGTGCAGCGCCATCTCGCGGGTTGCCTCGGCCAGCTTGTCGTCCGGCACCACCTTGTTGATGAGGCCGTAAGAGAGGGCCTGCTGGGCGGTGAGCTTCTCGTTCAGATACCAGATCTCCTTGGCGCGCCTCTTGCCGACCAGGTCCTCAAGGAACCAGGTGCCGTAGCCCGCGTCGAACGAGCCGACCATGGGACCCACCTGGCGGAAGATGGCGCTTTCCTTGGCGATGGCGAGGTCGCAGGTCATCTGCAGCACATTGCCACCGCCCACCGCGAAGCCGTTGATGGAGGCGAGCACCGGCTTCTGGAGCCGCTCGATGGCGTCATACATTTCCAGGGTCGGCAGCACGCCGGCATAGAGCTGGGTCTTTTCCAGCCCGTCCTTGCGGCCGCCGGTGCAGAAGAACTTGTCGCCGGCTCCGGTGAGCACCAGCACGCGGGTGCGCGTCTCGTTGCGCACCTGCTCGATGCAGTCGCGCACTTCGCGGCACATGGTGGCGTTGAACATGTTGCCGTCCTGCGGACGGTTCAGGGTGAGCGTACCGACCGGGCCGTCTTCGGAATAAAGGATGGTCTCGTAGGACATGGGAGGGGCTTTCCTTCCTGTGCATTCTGTTCGTTCGATCTGTGCGCTCACGCTTGATGGCGCTCAGATGACACCCGACGCGCGCAGGGCGTCGATTGCCTGATCGTCATACCCGAGGAGCATGCGCAGCACCTCCTCATTGTGCTCGCCGAGGCGCGGCGGCGGCGAGAAGCAGCCAGCCGGCTCCCCATCCATATGGATGCCCAGCGCCACCTGCGGCAGGTCCTCTCCCTCGCGCGGGATGCGGTAGAAGGCGGAGCGGGCGCGGAAATGGGGGTCGTCCACCACCTCGTCGAGCCGGTAGATGGGGCCGGCCGGCACCTTGGCGCGGGCGAACAGGTCCAGCCATTCCGCCCGCGGCCGGGTGCGCAGCACGTGTGAGATGCGCGCCACGATCTCGTCGCGATGAGTGCGGCGGTCCGCATTGGTGGCCACATGCGCACCCTCGGCGCCGGCCGGGTCGCCCACCGCCTCCCAGAAGCGCTTCCAGATTCCATCATTGCCGAGGCCCAGCGTGAGGGGCAGGTCGGCGGTCTCGAAGGTCTGGTAGATGGCGATCACGCTGTCCTTGCCGCCGGTGCGGCGCGGCAATTCGCCCGAACCCAGATAGGGCACGATGCGCGGCGACATGAAGCGGATCATGCTCTGCGTTAGGCTGATGTCGAGGGCGCAGCCCTTTCCGGTAGCAGCGCGCTTGTGAAGCGCGGCGAGCACGGCGAGCGCCGCATCCGCCCCCGCCAGCATGTCGGCGGCCGGCGCGCCCACCTTCTGGGGCTCCGCGTCGGTGGGGCCGGTGAGGTCCATCACGCCGCTATAGCCTTCCGCGATCAGGTCGTAGCAGGGCAGGGTCGCATTTGGGCCGTCGAGCCCGAAGCCGGTCAGCGAGACATGGATAAGGCCCGGTCGGTTCTCCCGAAGCCGGGCGGCATCCAGTCCGAGTTTCGCCTGCGTCTTGCCGAGCAGGTTGGTCACCACCACGTCGGCCTTGTCGAGAAGACCCTCCAGCACGGCCCGTCCATCGGGGGTGCCATAGTCCAAGGCCACGCTCTTCTTGTTGCGGTTGACCGAAAGGTACCAGAGCGATTCCCCGTCCAGGAAGGGCGGCCCCCACTGGCGGGAGTCATCGCCCCCCGGGCGCTCCACCTTGATGACGCGGGCGCCGAAGTCGGACAGCAGCATGGTGGCATAGGGACCGGCGATGGAGGAGGTGAGGTCCACCACCGTCACATGGTCGAGAATGCGAAACGCCTCCGCCGCACGCGCCTCGGGCAAGTCGGCGCTCGGAGAGGACGGATATGGCACTTGGGCAATGTTCATCGTCTGCACCCGTTGGTCCGACGATTACCGCAAGGCCCGTGCCAAAACGTCTAAAGCATTGGCAGTGCTGAATTTCATCTGCTGGCTCGGAGCGGTGCCCGGGAATAGTGTTTGCGGTGGCGACACTCGCGGGCTAGGGGTGTCTCCAATCAGAACATGCGAGGTCCGGGATGGCGACGACTCTCGATATTGTCTTCTTGGACGACACGGGCCGCCTCGCCTTCGCATCTCCGAGCGCGCGCGCCAGCGGGCTGGCCGAGGCGGTGGGCGCCCACGTCCGGAGGGTCGGGTCAGATCAGCGCGTGTCCGCCTTCGCCTTTGGCGGCACTTCGCATGTGGTGATCCAGGCGCCCACGGAGGGCGGCGGCACCGCCGTGCTCGTCCATGCAGAATCCGCAAGCTCGGCCCTGGTGGATTTCGTGCTTTCGGTGGACATTGCCTTCGACATTCTCAACCACTTCCTGACCAATCCCTTCGAGGGCATCACGGTGGTCGATCGGGATGCGGTGCTGCGCTATCTCAGCCCCGTCCACGAGCGTTTCTTCGGCTTCGCGCGCGGCGATGCGCTGGGCCGGCCAGTGCAGGAGGTGATCCAGAACACCCGCCTCCATGTGGTGGCTCGCACCGGCTCGGCCGAGATCGGCCAGGTTCAGGAGATGCAGAACGTAACCCGCGTGGTAAACCGCGTGCCCATCCTGCGCGACGGCAAGCTCGTGGGTGCCATCGGCCGCGTCATGTTCAAGGCGCCGGAGGAGGTGCATGAGCTCTCCCGGCAGATTTCCTCGCTCCGGGCCGAGGTGGACTATTACAAGAAGGAACTGGCGGGCCTGCGCCACCGCGCCTTCGGCCTCGATGAGATCGTCGGCGAAAGCGAGGCCATCCGCCGCCTCAAGGACGACATCCGCAAGGTGGCGCCCCTCGACGTGCCCGTCTTCGTCTCCGGTGAAAGCGGCTCGGGCAAGGAGTTGGTGGCCCATGCCATTCACAATCTGAGCCGCCGGGTCGAGCGGCCCATGGTGCTTGTCAATTGCGGCGCGCTGCCTGCCAATCTCGTGGAAAGCGAGCTGTTCGGCTATGAGGCCGGCGCCTTCACCGGCGCGCGCCGGGAAGGGCGCATCGGCAAGTTCGAGATGGCGGACCGCTCCAGCCTGTTCCTGGACGAGATCGGCGACATGCCCATGGAGACTCAGGTCAAGCTGTTGCGGGTCATCGAGAACGGCATTTTCGAGCGGGTGGGGAGCAACCGCTCCCGCAACACCAATTTCCGGCTCATCAGTGCCACCAACCGCGACCTGCGGCGCATGATCGCCGAGGAGGCGTTCCGCGCCGACCTCTATTTCCGCATCAATGGCGTGACGCTCCAGGTGCCGCCTTTGCGGGAGCGGGCCGGCGACATCCCCCTCCTGGTGCGGCACTTTGTGCAGCGGGTCGGGCAGCGCATCGGCTCCAACGTCCGGCGCGTGCACCCCAAGGCCCTGGAGATGCTCCAGGGCCTGGCCTGGCCGGGCAATGTGCGCCAACTCCACCACGAGGTGCAGCGCGCCATGATCTTTGCGGACGGGCCGGAACTGACGCTCTCCAGCTTCCGGCATCTGGAGGGCGAGGAGATGGAGCCTGCCCCCCTCTCCGTTCCCGCATCCGGTGCCACCACCATCCGCGAGACGGTGGGCAATGTGGAACTGGCACTGATCCGGGAGGCGCTCCAGAAGCACAAGGGCAACAAGAAGCGGGTGGCCGAGGAGCTCGGCATCTCCCGCTCCTACCTCTACAAGAAGCTTGCCGAAATGGGCATTCGCTGAGGGCTGCCCCTCAGAGCGCCTCGCCCCGCAGCAGCTTCGGCACCGAGCCGGTGAGCCCTGCCGCATCGCGGATGAACAGGCCTTTGAGGCGCGGCATCCGGTCGACCAGACCGAGGCCCATGTCCCGCACCAGGCGCAGCGCGTCGGAGCGGTTGGAGAAGAGCCGGTTCAGGCCGTCCGTCGCCACCCCCATGGCCAGCGTGTCGAACCGCCGCCAGCGCTGGTAGCGCTCCAGCACGGCCGGGGATGCGAAGTCCAGGCCGGTCCGCGCGGCATCGGTGACGGCCTCAGCGAGCGCCGCCACGTCCCGCAGGCCCATGTTCAGGCCCTGGCCGGCAATGGGATGGATGAGATGGGCGGCGTCTCCGACCAAAGCGAGACGCTCACCGATGAAGCTGCGGGCCATGGCAAAGCCCAGCGGATAGACGCCGGGCTTCGAAATCGGCCGCACCGCGCCGAGGCCATGGCCGATGCGCTGCTCCAGTTCTTCCTGGAACAGGAAGTCGGGCAAGGCGGCGATGCGCTTGGCGTCTTCCGTGCGCTCGGTCCAGACGATGGACGCCCGGTTGCCACGCATGGGCAGCACGGCAAAGGGGCCGGGCGGCAGGAAGTGCTCTTCCGCGCGGCCTTCGTGGGGGCGCTCGTGCTCGATGGTGAAGGTGATGGCCGACTGGTCATAGGTCCAGGCCACGTTCTGGATCCCGGCCATGGAACGCAGGCGGGACCTGGCGCCATCGCAGGCGACCAGCAGTTGCGCACGCACGGACGCCCCCGACGCTGTGGTCACCTCCACGCCGGAGCGGTCGGCGACGAAGTTTGCCACCGGCTCCGCCACCAGCCGAATGCCGGCTTCGCGGGCAAGGTCCGCGAGCCCCTGCTGGAGCACGGCGTTAGAGATCATGTGCGCGAAAGGCTCGCCCGGCTCCACGTCGCCGTCGAAGGTCAGGAAGACCGGCCGGGCCACGTCGCGCGTCCGGCTGTCGGTGACAACCATGGACCGCATGGGCTCCGCCGCGTCCGCCACGCGCTGCCAGGCGCCGAGAACCGTCAGCAGCCGCCGGGCGCCCGCGGCAATGGCCGAGGCGCGCATGTCGCCATCAAAGGAACGGTTGAGGCCCGGGTCGAGGACGGCAATGTCCGCCTCGCGGCCAAGCCCGTCCCGCAAGGCGAGGGCAAGGCTCAGTCCGGCAAGTCCCGCTCCGGCAATCACGATATCCGCGCGGGAGGGAAGGCCGTTCTGCCCCCTCTCGCCCTGAATGCCCGGCTGCATCGCTTCCATGACAGACCTCGCTCACCTTACTGCGCGACGCCAAGGCGCCGCACCGGACCCTCTATACGACGGACAGCGCCGCGCCGTTCACCTTGACGGGCGCAACCCGGGATGGCTCGTTGGGCGCGAACCGAACCCATGCGCCGATCCGGATTTCTCGGACCCGCGCCAACGAGCGACCCTCATGGACCAGCCCGCCTCCGATTCCACGTCCCGCCCCGCCACCGACGTGGATGCTCTGCTGAGCATCCTTGATCTCGAGCCCCTGGAGATCAACCTGTTCCGGGGTCGCAGCGTCAGCGCGTCCGGAGGGCGGATCTTCGGCGGGCAGGTGATCGCACAATCCTTGATCGCTGCCCAGCGCACGGTGGAGCCTGACCGCATCGCCCATTCCCTGCACGCCTATTTTCTTCTGGCGGGTGATCCGACCGTGCCCATCGTGTTCGAGGTGGATCGCATCCGCGATGGCCGCAGCTTTACGACGCGCCGCGTGGTGGCCATCCAGCGGGGCCGCGCCATTTTCTCCATGTCGGTCTCCTTTCAAGTAGAGGAGGGCGGGTTGATGCACCAGGGGCGCATGCCCGACGTGCCCATGCCCGAAGACCTTCCGTCAGACGATGTCTGGCGCGAAAAGCTCATCGCCCGTTTTCCAAATGCCTCCAAGCGAGACTGGATGGCGCTCCGCCCCTTGGAGGTAAAGCCGACCGGCCTGGATGCACCCTATAGCGGCCGGACCGGCGATACGTCCCGACCCAGCCTTTGGATCCGGACCCGCGGACCGCTTCCCGAGGGGCTGCCTCTGCATCAGGCGGTGCTCGCCTATGCCTCCGACCTGTCCCTCCTCCAGGCTGCCCTCCTGCCTCATGGCCGCAGCGTGTTCGACCGGGACCTTCAGGTGGCAAGCCTCGACCATGCCTTGTGGTTCCACCGCCCGTTTCGCGCCGATGAATGGCTCCTTTACGTCCAGGAGAGCCCCGCCGCCTTCGGGGGGCGTGGCTTCTGCCGCGGCGAGCTTTTCACGCGCGAGGGCGTGCTGGTGGCTTCGGCAGCGCAAGAGGGATTGATGCGGCCTGTCTCGCAATAGCGAGATAGCCTGACGTAATCTTGTGCTCTTCGCCTATTTTTTGTGCGAAGAATTGGGCATCAGGGGGGCGATGCCGTCACGGCAGGTCTTCTGGCGAGAAAATAAGCACGCCCACGCCCTGACTCTGCGGGATTGGCACGTTCCTTGATTCAGTCCTGTGCAGGCTAGGTCGCCGTTGCGCGGATTTTTTCCCCGTCCCGCACGGCACAGCCGGGAAGAAAACGCCTTTGGCCGCTTTCTGGCGGGTGGGCATCACGGGGACAGGGACCGATCCATGAAGATCGTCATGGCGATTATCAAGCCATTTAAGCTGGAGGAGGTGCGTGACGCCCTCACCGGTATCGGCGTGCACGGGCTGACCGTGACCGAGGTGAAGGGATACGGCCGGCAGAAGGGCCATACCGAAATCTATCGCGGCGCCGAATACGCCGTCAGCTTCCTGCCGAAGCTGAAGATCGAGGTGGCGGTGTCCTCCGATCAGGTGGCCAAGGTCGTTGAGGCGATCTCTGCTGCGGCCAAGACCGGACAGATCGGCGACGGGAAGATCTTTGTCTTCCAGATCGATCACGCCGTGCGCATCCGCACCGGCGAGACCGACGCCGACGCGCTCTGACCTTTCTCATTTCACGGAGCCCTTTTCCATGACGCTCAAGACCTGGTCCCGTGTGGGACTGCCAACCCTCCTGACCGCAGCGGCCATCGCCCTGCCGGTGCTGGCGCAGACCGCGACGCCCGGTGCCGATGCCGCTCCCGCCGCCGCGGCCGCTCCGGTGATCAACAAGGGCGACACCACCTGGATGCTGGTGTCCGCCCTACTGGTTCTGATGATGTCGGTGCCCGGCTTGGCCCTGTTCTATGGCGGCCTTGTCCGCTCCAAGAACATGCTGTCCGTGCTCATGCAGGTGTTCTATTCCGTCTGCATCGTCGGCATCATCTGGGTTCTGTACGGCTATTCGCTGGCCTTCACCGGCGGCTCGGACTTCATCGGCGGCTTCTCCAAGGCCTTCCTCAGCGGCGTGACCACCGAGTCCGCCGGCGGCACCTTCTCGGTTGGCGTTGCCATTCCCGAGCTGGTGTTCGTGGCCTTCCAGATGACCTTCGCCATGATCACCCCGGCCCTGATCTTCGGCGCCTTCGCGGAGCGCGTGAAGTTCTCGGCGATCGTGCTGTTCGTGCCGCTCTGGGTCACGTTCATCTATTTCCCCATGGCGCACATGGTGTGGTACTGGGCCGGCCCGGACGCGGTGGACGCCGCTGCCAAGGCGGTTGCCGCTGCTGCTGACGGTGCCGCCAAGACCGCCGCCCAGGAGGCCCTGGACGCCGTGCTCGCCGATGCCGGCTATCTCTACAAGCTGGGCGCCATCGACTTCGCCGGCGGCACCGTGGTGCACATCAATGCCGGTATCGCCGCTCTCGTGGGCTGCATCATCATCGGCAAGCGGACCGGCTACGGCAAGGAAGCCCTCTCGCCCCACTCTCTGACCCTCACCCTGGTCGGCGCCGGCCTGCTGTGGGTCGGCTGGTTCGGCTTCAATGCCGGCTCCAACCTGGAAGCCAACGGCCTGACCGCCCTGGCCATGATGAACACCTTTATCGCCACCTGCGCCGCTGCCCTCTCCTGGATGGTGGTGGAATGGCTGGCCAAGGGTAAGCCGTCCATGCTCGGCGTGGTGTCCGGCGCGGTGGCCGGCCTCGTGGCCGTGACCCCCATGGCAGGCTTTGCGGGCATCATGGGCGCGCTGATCTCCGGCCTCGGCGTCGGCGTGGTGTGCTTCTTCTTCTGCACCACCGTGAAGAACGCCTTCGGCTATGACGACTCGCTCGACGTGTTCGGCGTGCATGGCGTCGGCGGCATCTTCGGCGCCATCGCTACCGGCATCGTGGTCAGCCCCGCTCTCGGCGGCACGGGCATCTACGACTACACCACCGGTGCGGTCGCCGATTACAGCATGGCCACCCAGGTGATGGCGCAGATCAAGGGCGTGCTCATCACCGTCGTGTGGTCGGGCATCGGCTCCGCCATCATCTACTTCATCGTCAACGCGGTCGTCGGCCTGCGCGTGTCGGTGGAGAAGGAGCGCGAGGGCCTCGACATCACCGAGCACGGCGAGCGCGCCTACCACAGCTGATGGGATGGGCGGAGCGTTCCGGCTCCGCCCTTTCCCCGGCGCCGGTCCGGTCGGGCCGGCCGCCGTCAAGGGACGCCGGTCTTCCGGCGAAAGGATAAGAAGAGGGGAAGACGAAGCCTCGGTCCGCAAGGGCCGGGGCTTCGTCACGTTTTGGGGCATGTTTCTGGGTCTTGCGGCAACCCAGCACGCAGTGCGCAAAACAAAAGGAGCGGCAGGGCCGCTCCTTCGAATGTTTAGGGCGATTCACCGATCAGATTGAACCAATCTGATCGGTGAATCGCCCTCTCACTTATTGAGAAAGAATGCGTGATCCGATCAGCCTGCGGTGCAGGCTGATCGGCGCATGCTCCAAGCGGACCGTCTCCCAAGAGCGGCTTCCAAGAATGGCTTCCAAGAATGGCTTCCAAGAATGGCTTCCAAGAATGGCTTCCAAGAATGGCTCCCCAAGAGCTGCTCCGATCGGCCGCTCCGAAGGGCTGTCCCGGCTCGGGCCGATCAGCGCCCGGTAAAGAGCTGGTCCAGCTTTCCGCCCGAGGCGAACTGCTCGGCCTGGACCTTTTCCCAGCCACCGAAGACCGCGTCGACGGTGAGCAGACGAATGGGCGGGAATTGGTCCTTGAACTCGGCCGCCACCTTGGGGTCCACCACGCGGTTATAGCCCTTGGCGAGGATGGTCTGGCCTTCCGGCGAATACAGGAATTCCAGATAGGCGGTAGCGACGGCCCGTGAGCCGCGCTTGTCGACCACCTTCTCCACCACCGCCACGGGGAAATCGCCCTGGAGGCTGACGGAGGGCACCACGGTCTGGAGCTTCTTGTCCTTGTAAAGGTCCTGGATCACCCGGGTCTCGGCCTCGAAGGTCACAAGCACGTCGCCGGTGTCGCGCTCCACGAAGGTGGTGGTCGCGGCGCGTCCGCCCGTGTCGAACACCGGCACGTTGGAAAGCAGCTTCTTCACGAAGGCGTCGGCCTTGGCCACGTCGCCCTTGTTCTGCTCCAGCGCATAGGCATAGGCGGCCAGATACGTGTAGCGCGCATTGCCGGAGGTCTTCGGGTTCGGGAAGATGACCTTCACGTCATCCCGAACCAGGTCGTTCCAGTCCTTGATGCCCTTCGGGTTGCCCGCCCGCACCAGGAAGGCGGGGAAGGAATAATAGGGCGAGGCGTTGTTGGGGAACTTCTTCTTCCAGTCCTTGGCGACGAAGCCGGCCTTGGCCAGGACTTCCACGTCCAGTTCCTGATTGAAGGTCACCACGTCCGCCTCAAGCCCCTCGATGATGGCGCGGGCCTGGCGGGACGAGCCGGCATGGCTCTGGTTCACCGTGATCTGCTGGCCGGTCTTCTGCTTCCATGCGGGGACGAAGCCTTCATTCACCGAGGTGTAGAGCTCGCGGGAGATGTCGTAGGAGACATTGAGGATGGAGTTCGGCCCCTGCTGCGCAAAGGCCAGGCGCGGCATGGCCGCCGAGGAGGCCGCGGCGAGCGCGAGAAAAGTGCGGCGGTTCAGCATGGGCTCTCCATTTACATCCCGTTTATGCGATTTGGCGCATTTCACGGCAAATTAGCATGGGCCTTGACGGAGCGAAACCCTATTTCCCGCACTCCGCGTGGCTGAGGTATAATTGACGAAGAATATGCGTGAATTCTGGATTGCCAATGGGCCGCTGGCTCGGCCCATCGATGTCCGGTCAAGCCCAAGCGCCTCGGATGAGCCCTGGAGGGAGGCTGGGACGCCTATCTCTCGCACCGGGCGGGGGGCGCCATGGTGATCTGCATTCTGTGGAACCGGCATGCGCTCCTGCGTCTAGCAAAATGTTCCCTGCCATCAATCAAAATAAGAATAATATCTTATATGACGGAGGTCAAGGAGGAGGCGAGCCGGGCGGCATCGGTCACCCTCGGTGACATCCCTGCTCGGCGGGAAGGAACTTGGTCTCGTCCAGGATCGCGGTAGGATTGTCCTGCAGGCGATCTACTCAGGTGGGGCTGCCCCGCCTCGATCCAGGAGGTCCCATCATGTTGGTGCTGACGCATCGCCTCTATCTGAAGACCCGCAAGGGCGAGCGGGCGTTCGACATCCGCGTTTTTCAGCCGGTGCAGCTCCAGGTTCCTGTCGGCACGGCTTGGTCGTGTCGGTATGAGATCGACTGGCCGGACGGACCCGTGAAGAGAGAGGGCGCGGGCGTCGATGCGCTTCAAGCCCTCATGTCAGCTTTGCAAATTATCGCGGCGGACATTTACACCACGACGTACCACCGCGAGGGGCGATTGCGCGTCTATGACCACGACAAGGGCTATGGCTTTCCCGTCATGTCATCCCTGCGTGACCTTGCGGTCGGCATCGACGCCATGTGAGGCACGCCCATGGGGCCGTTCGGCACCGCCCGTCTCTGGCTTGAAGCTGGTGCGGCCGGCCTGACCCAGACATGTGGCCTTTCCTTCTATCTTGACGCCCTGGCGCCAGCCGAAGCCGGCGCCAGGGGATTTTCCCATCAGGCGGCGGTGCGCTTGTTCTGGCGGTTGTGCACGAGGTCATCCACCACGCCGGGATCGGCCAGGGTGGAGGTGTCGCCGAGATTCTCGAACTGGTCCTCGGCGATCTTGCGCAGGATGCGGCGCATGATCTTGCCCGAGCGCGTCTTGGGCAGGCCGGGGGCGAACTGGATGAGGTCGGGAGAGGCGATGGGGCCGATCTCCTTGCGCACCCAGGCCACCAACTCCTTGCGCAGTTCCTCGGTGGGCTGCTCGCCGGCCATCAGGGTTACATAGGCATAAATGCCCTGGCCCTTGATGTCGTGGGGGAAGCCCACCACCGCCGCCTCGGAGACCTTCGGATGTGCGACGAGGGCGCTTTCCACCTCGGCAGTGCCCATGCGGTGGCCGGAGACGTTGATGACATCGTCCACGCGCCCGGTGATCCAGTAATAGCCGTCCGCATCGCGCCGGCAGCCGTCGCCGGTGAAATACTTGCCGGGATAGGCCGAGAAATAGGTCTGCTCGAAGCGCTCATGGTCGCCATAGACCGTGCGCATCTGGCCCGGCCAGCTGTCGGCGATGACGAGGTTGCCCTCGGTGGCACCGTCCAGCACCACGCCGGCCGCATCCACCACTTCCGGCTTCACGCCGAAGAAGGGCAAGGTGGCTGAGCCGGGCTTCAGCGCCGTGGCGCCAGGCAGCGGGCTGATGAGGATGCCGCCGGTCTCGGTCTGCCACCAGGTGTCGACGATGGGGCAGCGGCCCTCGCCCACCACGCGGTGATACCATTCCCAGGCTTCCGGATTGATGGGCTCGCCCACCGAGCCGAGCAGGCGCAGGGAGGCGCGGGAGGTCTTCTTCACCGGCTCCTCGCCCGCCTGCATCAGCGAGCGGATGGCGGTGGGCGCGGTGTAGAAGATGTTCACCTGGTGCTTGTCGATCACCTCCCAGAAGCGGGAGACGGACGGGTAGTTGGGAATGCCCTCGAACATCAGCGTGGTCGCGCCGTTGGCGAGCGGACCATAGAGAATGTAGGAGTGGCCGGTCACCCAGCCCACGTCCGCCGTGCACCAATAGACGTCGCCCTCGTGATAATCGAAGACGTAATGGTGGGTCATGGAGGCATAGACCAGATAGCCCCCCGTGGTGTGCAGCACACCCTTTGGCTTGCCGGTGGAGCCGGACGTATAGAGGATGAACAGCGGGTCTTCCGCGTTCATGGGCTCGGCCGGGCATTCAGTCGTCACCAGATCTGCCGCCTCATGGTACCAGACGTCGCGGCCCGGCTCCATGTTCACCTTGCCGCCGGTGCGACGGACCACGATCACATGGTCGACCCCGCCCTCCACATGGGCAATCGCCGCGTCCACGTTGGCCTTCAGCGGCACCTTGCGGCCACCGCGCAGGCCCTCGTCGGCGGTGATGATGCATTTGGAGCCGCAATCGGCGATGCGGCCGGCCAGGCTGTCGGGCGAGAAGCCGCCGAACACCACCGAATGGATGGCGCCGAGCCGCGCGCAGGCCAGCATGGCGAAGGCGGCTTCGGGGATCATGGGCAGGTAGATGGTGACCCGGTCACCCTTCTGGACGTCGCGGTTGCGCAGCACGTTGGCGAAGCGGTTCACCTCGTCGTGCAGTTCCTGATAGGTGATCTTGCGGCTCTCGGACGGGTCGTCCCCTTCCCAGATGATGGCCACCTGGTCGGCGCGGTGCGGCAGATGCCGGTCGACGCAATTATAGGCGACGTTGGTGACGCCGTCCTCGAACCACTTGATGGAGACGCTGCCGGGGGTGAAGGAGGTGTTCTTCACCTTGGTGAAGGGTTCGAACCAGTGGATGCGCAGCCCGTGCTCGCCCCAGAACTGCTCGGGATGGGTGACGGACTGGGTGTAGAGCGCCTTGTATTCGTCATGGTCCACATAGGAGCGCTGGCTCCAATTGGCGGGAACCTCATAGATCTTCTCGGACATCGGCTTCGTCTCCCCCTTGCAGCGCGCTGCAAGCGCTTCGTGTTTAGCGACGGCTTCGCGGCCGTCATGTGACAGCGGGCGTGCGGGCCATCTCTCCCTTTCGCCGGAGCGCGCGGGGCTGATGTCCCCGGCTCCGGGGCGCAGCCTTCGCGGCTGCGCGAACTTGGCTGGATTATGGGGAGCAGCCTCGGATGCCACAAGGCGGGGGCGGGGCAGACTTTGGGCGAAGGCCCTTAACGTCAAGCGGCCGCGACACCCGTCTGCGGCGCACATGACGCAGCCGTCCGACGCGCCCCTGGCTGGGAAGCGACGGACGTCTGCGCTATGAGGCGGCAGCGCCCTTTCGGGCCGAACCGCTGGAGAGGGGATCATGTCGCCCTGGACACGTCTCGTCATCGCCCTCGCCGGCCTGTTCGGCGCCAGCGGCGTCGCCCTTGCAGCCATGTCCGCCCACGTGACCGGCGGCGCATCGCTCATGACGGCGGCGCAGTTTCTGCTGTTCCACGCCGCGGCGCTGATGGGAATCATCGCCACGTGCGCGCGCCTCGGGCGAGGTCGGGCAACGCTTCTGGTGGGCGGGCTCGCCATCGCGCTCGGCACGATTTTATTCTCGGGCGACCTGGCGGCGCGAGCCTTGATGGACGTCAAACTGCTGGGCGGTTCCGCGCCTTTCGGCGGGGTCCTGATGATCGTGGGCTGGCTGGACGTGGCCGCAGTGGGCCTTCTGGCTGCCCTGAAGGAATAAGGCGCGCGCCTCAGAGGGCGGCGCGCATCATGTTGAGCTTCGCGCGCAAGGCGATGAGGGAGCGCGGATCGTCGCCGAGATCCGACAGGAGGAACTCGGCCACCTCGTCCGCATGCTCCGCCTCGAAGAAGGCGCGGGCTTCCTTCACGGAGTTCACCTCGCATTCGCGGGCGCCCAGCACGATGCGGAGCGGAGCCGTGGTGGTGGCAGGCGTGATCTTGGAATACGAGCCCATCTGAATTCCCTTTCCGATCCCTGTGCCGGCGCCGGGTGATTGAGCGACCCGGCCCTGTCATGTGGCGCGCCGAGCACGCCGTCTGCCCTTCACAACGCGGCGGTATGGCTGTGGTTCCCGGCGAAAAAACCGATTGTTTACCCTGACGCGCCGTCGTCCTCACTGAAGACACGGAGGTGTGCGGAACTGACCTCCGGGTGGACACGTGTCCACCATGAGGACACTCAAACTCTATATTTTTCAATGTGTTACGTTTGGCACGAGGGTTGCTGAACAAACACCACCCGTCGCACCCGCCGGACCAGTCCGAGGGGGTGCGCGACAACAAGGGTGGAACCCAAGGAGGAAAGCCGTGACGTTTCCCACAACCCTTCTGCGCCAGGCCGGCGCCGCCGCCTGCGCGCTCGCGCTCGCCAGCTTGCCTGCCGCCGCGCAGAACGCCTCCGACGGCAAGGTGGTGATCGGCGCCATCGTCGACATGACCGGCGTCTATTCCCGCCACGGCGGCCCCGGCATGGTCTCGGCTGTGCAGATGGCGGTCGAGGACTTCGGCGGCAAGGTGAACGGCAAGCCCATCGAGGTGCTGTCCGCCGACTACCAGAACAAGGTGGATGTCACCTCCGGCGTGGCCCGGCGCTGGTTCGACAATGAAGGCGTCGACATGGTGATCGAATCCACCGACAGCGCCTCGGCACTGGCGCTGTTCCGCCTGGGCGACGAGAAGAAGCGCGTCATCATCGGCGCGGGCTCGGCCACCACGGCCCTCACCAATGCCGGCTGCATGCCCTATGGCGTCCACTACGTGTACGACACCTATGCGCTCGCCACCGGCACCGGTTCGGCCATCGTGAAGGAGGGCGGCAAGAGCTGGTTCTTCATCACCGCCGACTATGCCTTCGGTCATGCGCTGGAAGCCGACACAAGCCGCGTGGTGCTGGCCGATGGCGGCAAGGTGCTGGGCAATGCCCGCGCCCCCCTCTCCACCACCGATTTCTCCTCCTTCCTGCTCCAGGCCCAGTCCTCCAAGGCGCAGGTGATCGGCCTTGCCAATGCGGGCGGCGACTTCGTCAATTCGGTCAAGCAGGCGAGCGAGTTCGGCATCACCCAGGCGGGGCAGAATCTCGCCGCCATGCTGGTCTTCATCACCGATGTGAAGGCGCTGGGCCTGAAGGTGGCGCAGGGCCTGAAGTTCACAACCGGCTTCTATTGGGACCGCGACGAGGAGAGCCGCGCCTTCTCCAAGAAGTATTACGCCCGCAACAATGCCCAGCCTTCCATGGTGCAGGCGGGCGCCTATTCGGCCACCATGCATTATCTGAACGCCGTGAAGGCGGTGGGCTCGGAGGATGCGGCGAAGGTCTCGGAATGGATGAAGGCCAATCCGGTCAATGACTTCTTCGCCAAGAACGGCGTCATCCGGGCGGATGGCCGCATGGTGCACGACATGTATCTGGCCGAAGCCAAGGCGCCGGCGGACTCCAAGAATGAGTGGGACCTGATGAAGATCCTGCGCACCATTCCCGGCAACGAAGCCTTCAAGCCGCTGGCGGAGTCCACCTGCACGCTGGTGAAGAAGAGCTGACATTCGGCTTTTCTCCCGGGTCGAGCCCTCCTTTGCCCCCTCGGGAACCCTCCCCCGGCTCCTTGCCCCCTCCCTAACCCTCCCCCGCTTTGCGGGAGAGGGGACTTTGGTGGGTCCGGTCGGGGCGGTGGCTTTGATCGCCATCGGCGCCCGTCATCTCGACCTCTCCCCCGGCGTGACCGGCCCCCTCTCCCGCAAAGCGGGGGAGGGCAGGGGAGGGGGCATGGACGCCACGCCACGCGCAAGCCCGCCCCTCTGACGCCTCCAGAGCCACCATCCCCGCCAATGGCAGGGGTGGAGGGATGCGGGAGCGGCCGGCGCGCGGCGGCGCGCCAGGGTTAATGTAGGATGACGTCGGAGCCTCGCTCCGTCCGCCCCCGCGCGGGGATTTATGGCCTCGGCCCTGCGCCGCGTGGGCAACAGGTTCTCCCATCAGCACCGGCCGAACCAGAACCGGATCGGTGCGCCTGGGCCTTCAGCCTCCTCTGCTAACGGGCGCGAGGTGCGTTACTCCCCGTCCCGTCGGACACCCGCCCCCGACACCACCCGTCAGGCCGCTCCGGACGCGCCCCTCCTTGGTGCCAGGTGAGACCACCATAACAGAGGCGCGAGGAATTAGGAATATGGTCTAGGATATATTTCTTATATCGCGTCCTTGACCCTCCCTTGACCCTCCCTTGCCGCCATGCGACGGCAAAGGAGTCATTCAAGGAGCCACCATGCCCTCCGCCAGCCTCGTCTCCATCCATCGCTATCCGGTGAAGGGCTTTTCCGCCGAGACCCTGGCGGACGTGGCGCTGGAGGCCGGGCGTTTCTTTCCCGGCGACCGGCTCTATGCGGTGGAGAACGGGCCGAGCGGGTTCGATCCGGAGGCCCCCGCCTACAAGGACAAGACCTCCTTCCTGGTGCTGATGCGCAATGCCCGCATCGCTGCCTTGAAGACGCATCTTGATCCCGAAAGCCACGTCTTCAGTCTGAACGGCCCTCAGGTCGGCGTGGCGGGCGACCTGCGCACGCCCGAGGGCCGTGGACAGGTGGAGGCCTTCCTCACCGCCTTCATGGGCGAGGCGGCGCGCGGCCCCCTGAAGGTGCTGGCCGCGCCCGAGGGGCATCGCTTCACAGACAGCCTGCGCTCGGGCTTTGTCTCGCTGGTCAATCTGGCCAGCGTGCGGGACCTGGAGGCGCACATGGGCGCGCCGGTCGATCCCATCCGCTTCCGCATGAACCTGCATCTGGACGGCTGGGCGCCCGGCGCGGAGCTGGATCTGGTGGGGCGGACGCTCGCCATCGGCCCCGTGCGGCTGAAGGTGCTCAAGCGCACCGAGCGCTGCGCCGCCACCTCGGTCAATCCCGACACTGCCGAGCGCGACCTCAATGTGGTGAAGGGCCTCCACAAGGCCTATGGCCACACCGATTGCGGCATCTATGCCAAGGTGCTCACGGGCGGGCGCATCGCCCCCGGCGATGCCGTCACGCTGGAGGCGTGAGGGCTACACAGTGGCGGCGATGAAGCGCACCAAAGCGGGCAAAAGGCCCGGATGGAGGGGCGCCGAGGCGTCCCTATAAAGAGCGAAATTGGCCGCCCGCTCGGGCGGCGCCGCCTTGAACACGTGGTTGGCCTCGGCCAGTTCCACCACGTCCGCATCCGGACGGCCCCGGCGAAGGGCGTTAAGGTCCGCCGTCCCCACCTGGAGGTCGCGCAGCCCCTGCACAAGCAAGGTGGGCGCCCGCACCCGCCCGATCTCGGCCGCCGGGTCCATGGCGCATTCGGAGGCGAGGAAGCCCTGAACGGATGGCCGGAAGGCCATGTTGAGCGCGGGTGGCACATTGTCCACCCGCCCGCCCGCCGCCACAGTGCGCAGGATGGACAGCGCCCGCTGGAGCACCGCATCCGGCAGGTTCATGGCCTCGAATTGTTCCTGGAGCACGGCATCCAGCCGGCGGCCGGGCCCGGCCAGGAGCACCAGCCCATCGACGGGCACGCGCCCCGCCGCGCGGATGGCAACGCTCGACCCCTCGCTGTGGCCCATGGCCAGAAGCCCGTCCACGTCCGGCCGGGCGGCCAGCGCGGTGAGGGCGAAGGCGGCATCGTCCACATATTGGTCGAAGCGCAGATCCTCTTCCCGCTGCACCAGCGCCCGGCTTTCCCCGACGCCCCGCTTGTCATAGCGCAGCACCCGATAGCCAGCGCCTGCCAGGCCCTGGGCGATCTGGCGGTAGAGGTCGGTGGCAAGGCCCGGGCCGTTGCCGTTGCGGTCGGTGGGACCGGAGCCGGCGATGAGCAGCACCGCCGGCGAGGTGCGCGGCCCGTTCCGCGCGGAGGACAGGGTGCCGGAAAGGCCCCCCGCCCGCCAGGGTTCCTCCACCACCTCGAAGGCGGGGGCGGCATCGAGCCGGCGGGAGGCGGTGAGCAGCAGCCCGCCCGCGGCTGAAGCGAGGACGGCGCGGCGGCTGATCATGGCATGGTCAGCCGTTCAGCTCGCTTTCGTCCAGCCGGCGCGCCTCATCCGCCAGCATGATCGGGATGCCGTCGCGAATGGGAAAGGCGAGCTTGGCGGCGCGGGACACCAATTCCTGGCGCGCCCGGTCATAGGTCAGCGGTGTCTTGGTCAGAGGGCAGACCAGAATTTCCAACAGCTTGGGATCGACCTCGTGCCCGGGCCGCGGCGACTGTGTCATCGACAACTCCATGCGGCGACGGAGCAAGGCCATCGCTCGTTTTTATGTGCTCCGACACTTGCGGCCGGATGCTTCAACGGGTGCAATCTAGAGCCCGCTTGGGGCGAAATAAAGCCGTCGCACAAGGGGCTAGGCTAAAGCCTTGCGGCTACGTTGACCCGGATCAAGGCCGGGCGCCCGCATGCTATTACCTTGGGGAAGGCCGTAACCCCTTGGACTTCGGCGTTTGTTGTAAAACGGTCACTTGCGCCGCCAAAACGGGGATGCACCTTGAGACCCAAGCCTGCCTCCGCGCCTCTGCCGCACCGCGATGCCGTCGCGTCCTCACCTCCGCCCGCGCCGTCTCCCGAGCCGACCGCAAGCCAGGCCATGCCCGCGCAGGCCGGCTGGCATGCAATGGCTCACGCGGACGCGATGGCGCGGCTCTCCAGCGGACCCGATGGCCTTTCCGGCACGGAGGCTGCCGAACGCCTCGCGCGGGGCGGGCCGAACCTCCTGCCCGCACCGCCCCGGCCGGGTCCCTTCCGCCGGTTCCTGGCTCAGTTCAACAATGCGCTGATCTTCTTCCTCCTCGCCTCGGCGGTGGCGGCCGGCGTGCTCGGCCACGGGGTGGATGCCGCCGTCATCGCGGCGGTGGTGTTGGTCAATGCGATCATCGGCTTTGTCCAGGAGGGACGGGCGGAGCGCGCGCTGGATGCCATCCGCACCCTCATTTCACCCCGCGCCGTGGTGATGCGCGCGGGCACGCGCCGCGCCATTCCGGTCGCCGAGCTGGTGCCCGGCGACGTGGTTCTTCTGGAGGCCGGCGACCGGGTGCCGGCGGACCTGCGGCTCATCCGCGCCCATGCGCTGCGGGTCGACGAATCCATGCTCACCGGAGAGGCGGTCGCGGCGGAAAAGCATGTGGCTCGTGTGGCCCAGGGGGCACCGCTGGCGGAGCGGACCTCCATGGCCTTTTCCGGCACGCTGGTGGCGGCGGGTACCGGGGCGGGCGTTGCTGTCGCCACCGGGACGGCCACCCAGATCGGCCAGATCAGCACCCTCATCGCCGAGGTCGAGCCCAATTCCACGCCCCTGCTGCGCCAGATCAACCGTTTCGGTCGGCATTTCACGGTTCTGGCCTTGTCGGCATCGCTGGTGCTGTTCGCCGTGGCGACCTGGGGCCGGGGCCTCGCCTGGGAGGATGCGCTCATGGCGGTGGTGGCGCTCGCCGTGGGGGCGATCCCCGAGGGCCTGCCGGCGGTCATCACCATCACGCTCGCCATCGGCGTCAAGCGCATGGCCGGCCGCAAGGCGGTGGTGCGCCAATTGCCGGCGGTGGAGACGCTGGGCGCCACCTCCATCATCTGCTCCGACAAGACCGGCACCCTCACCCGCAACGAGATGACCGCCCGGCGGGTTGTCACCGCCGGCCATCTCATGGCGGTGTCGGGGGAGGGCTATGGACCGGTCGGCCTCTTCACCACGCAGGACGGCACCGACGACGTGGCGGCCCTGGAGGCGGCGCAGGAACTGGTGCGCTGCGGCCTCCTGTGCAACGACGCCCGCCTGGAACGGCGCGGCGAAGGCTGGGGCGTGATCGGCGATCCCATGGAGGGGGCGCTGGTGGCGCTCGCCGCCAAGGCGGGGCTGGATGCCGACCATCTGCGCGCCGAATGGCCCCGCCGCGACGAGATCCCCTTCGATGCCCGCCATCGCACCATGGCCACCCGCCATGTGACGCCCGACGGTGGCGCCGTGATCTTCGTGAAGGGCGCGCCCGAGCGCCTGCTCTCCCTGTGCACCCGCGAGGCCCGCCCGGAGGGGCCGGCACCGCTGAATGCGGACCGCTGGACCGAAGCCCTCCAGGCGTCGGCCTTGGCGGGCGAGCGGGTGCTGGGCTTTGCGCTGAAGGCCTCCACCGGGACGGGTGAACTCGGGCCCGCCGACCTGAAGGACGGCCTCGTCTTTCTCGGCCTGGTGGGCTTCATCGACCCGCCGCGCCCGGAAGCGATGGCCGCCATCGCCCAATGCCGCTCGGCCGGGGTGGCGGTGAAGATGATCACCGGCGACCACGGCGCCACCGCCGGCGCCATCGCCCGCCAATTGGGCCTCACCGACAATCCGGAGGTCATGACCGGCGCCGACCTCGATCGCACGGCCGATGCCGACCTGCCGGCCGTCGCACGGCGGGCCGATGTGTTCGCCCGCACCAGCCCCGAGCACAAGCTGCGCCTGGTGCGGGCGCTGCAATCCACCGGGGCTGTGGTGGCCATGACCGGCGACGGGGTGAACGACGCGCCCGCCTTGAAGCAGGCGGACGTGGGCATCGCCATGGGGCACAAGGGCACAGAGGCGGCCAAGGAGGCCGCCGACATGGTGCTGCTGGACGACAATTTCGCCTCCATCGTCGCGGCGGTGAAGGAGGGGCGCACGGTCTATGACAATGTGCGCAAGGTCATCGCCTGGACGCTGCCCACCAATGGCGGCGAGGTGGTGGCCGTGATCGCCGCCTTGCTCATCGGCTTTGTCATGCCCATGAGCGCGGTTCAGATCCTGTGGATCAACCTCGTCACCTCGGTGACGCTCGGCCTCGTGCTCGCCTTCGAGCCGTCCGAGCCGGGGGTGATGGCGCGCGCGCCACGGCCGAGCCAGGCGCCGCTCCTCTCGCCCTTCATGGTCTGGCGCATCCTGTTCGTGACGAGCCTGTTCACGGCCGGGGTGCTGGGCCTGTTCTTCTATGCGCTGGGCCGGGGGAGTGACCTGGCCACGGCGCGGACGCTGGTGGTCAATCTGATCGTGGTGTTCGAGGTCTTCTACCTGTTCAACGTGCGCTATCTCGGCGCCGGTTCGTTCACCTGGCAGGGCGCGCTTGGCACGCCGGCGGTGCTGCTTGCGGTGGGCGCCGTGGTGCTGGCGCAGATCGCCTTCACCTATCTGCCGGTTCTGCAGGCCGTGTTCGACACCCGCCCCGTGACGTGGGCCGATGGCGCCCTCATCCTTTCGGCCGGCATGGCGCTCATGGTGGTGCTTGAGGGCGAGAAGGCCGTGCTCCGCCGCCTGGGCCTTGCGCCCTGAGGCTTAACGCCGACGCCGTCGGCCTGTCCCAGCGGCGCGGGGAGCGCGGACGGACAGGCCCGACGACGTGCGTCCGGCCCGCCGCGCACCACAAGGTGCGCTTCCTCCTCCAGATCATGGAGACAGCATGAGCCATAATCCCGCGCCCGACGCGCCCCAAGGCGTGCCCCGCACCCTCCTTTTCGCCACCGATCTCGGTGCCCGCTGCGACCGGGCTTTCGACCGCGCCGTGGCGCTGGCGGACGGGTGGAAGGCGGATCTCATCGCTGTCCATGCCTTGCACGCTCGGGCGGAGGTGCACGCGGCGGGGGAGGCGGACCTGCCGTCCTGGCGGCGAGGGCCGGATCCGCTGCGCCTCGCCACGGCCCGCTTGCAGCAGGATGCGTTCGAGACCACCCGCCCCATCGCGGTCGTGGTGGCGGAAGGCGCGCCGGCGGAGGTGGTGCTCAAGACCGCCAGCACGCGCGGCGCGGACCTGATCGTGACCGCCGTGGCGCGCGACGACGGGCTGGAGCGCCTGCTGCTCGGTTCCACCGTGGACCGGCTGCTGAAGGAGGCCACCGTGCCGGTGCTGATCGTGCGCCAGCGGCCCCGCGCGCCCTATCGGCGCATCGTGGTGGCCACTGATGTGTCTGAGGCCTCCCGCCGGGCCTTGCACCGGGCGGTGGATTTCTTCCCGGACCTGCCGCTGCGGGTATTCCACGCCTATAGCGCGCCCCATTCCGCCCTTGCCGCCGATCCGGTCGCCTATCGGGAGGCCTATGGCAAGGGGGTGGCCGAGGATCTCGACGCCTTCCTGTCGCAGAGCGGCCTCGGCGCCGCCCGCATCCAGGAGGTGCTGGTGGAGCGGGGCGACCCGGCGCTGCTGATCCCGGATTATCTGAAGGCCGTGGAGGCGGACCTCCTGGTGATGGGCACCCGCCGCAAGGGCCTGCTGATGGACCTCCTGGTGGGCAGCACCGCCCGCTCGGTGCTGGAGGGTGTGCGGTGCGACGCGCTGATCGTGCCCGATCCGGGGTAGGGGGCGCAGGCCTAGGGACCTGCAAGAGCCTGCAACCACATGTGAACGGGCCGGCCCGGCGATGGGTCGGCCCGTTCGAGGCCCTTCCTGGAACCTATTAAACTACTTATTTTGCTCGAGTTTTTCCCGATTAGAGGGGGCCGCGCGCGCGTTAGATCTCCTGAATTGATACCTTTCATGCCAGGGATTTATTTCCCCTCCCGCCGGGCGGCGGCTATAGCCGGACGCAAGCCAGCCGAGTCGCGCCCGCGACCAGGGGCTTTGCGTAATTGCGAGTGTCTTCAGAGCGTTAGCTTCGTACCGGCGCCGTCCCGCCGCCTTGCACGCACTGCCGGTCCCGTTCGGGTCCCAGTGCGCGGGGCAGCACACGTCCCGGTGCGTGCGGAAAAAGCGCGACCCGATCGCGCCAGTGTCCGGCGTGGGCAAGCCGCCCCCGCTCCGGGCGAACCCGCCCGCGAGGGCGGGGGGAGGCTGGGCGGCGGATGGTTTCATGTCGTCCCCCCCTTCGACCCCTTCGGCCCCGTCCTCCGTTCCTCTCGGCCTGCTGCTCGGCCTCATCGGCGTGTGCCTGTTCGGCGTCACCGTGCCGGCCACGCGCTATGCGGTGCATTGGCTGGACCCGGCCTTTCTCACTTTCGCGCGGGCCACGCTCGCCGGGGTGCTGGGCGTTTCCATCCTGGTGATGCGCGGCGCCCGCTGGCCCCACACCCGGGGCGCGCGCATGCGGGACATCGTGGTGGTGGCGGGGTGCCTCGTCTTCGGCTTTCCGCTGCTCATGGCCTATGGCAGCCTCACCGTGCCGTCCTCCCATGCGGGGGTGGTTCTGGCCATCCTGCCGCTGATGACGACGCTCGGCGCCATGCTGGTGGCGGGTGAGCGGCCCACCCTCACCTTCCTCGCCATCAGCGCGCTGGGCTGCGGGCTGGTCATGGCCTTCGCCTTCCGCAATGGCGCGGCGGGGAGCCTCGGGGCGGGCGACAGCCTGCTGGCGCTGGCCGCCATCATCTGCGCCTTCGGCTATGCGGTGTCCGGGCGCCTCTCCCGCCACATGCCCGGCTGGGAGGTGATCTGCTGGGTGGTGGCGGTGTCGCTGGTGGTGACCGTGCCCGGCACGCTCGTCACCGCGCCCTACGGCCATTTCGACGCCGTGCCCCTCTCAGCCTGGGTGGCGCTCATCTATGTGGGGGCGGTCAGCCAGTTCTTCGCCTTCTTCTTCTGGAACAAGGGCATGGCGCTGGGCGGCATTGCCCGCGTCGGGCAGGTGCAGCTGATGCAGACCTTCCTGATCGTGGTCTTCTCCTGGCCCATCAATGGCGAGGCGCCGGACCTGGAGACCTATCTCTTCATGGGCCTCGTCATCGCCGTGGTGGCGCTTGGGCAGAAGGCCAAGGTGAAGGGCACCGCGCCGGGGTGAGGGGAGGCGCCCGGGGCCGCTTTTTAGCCGACATCCGTCGTGCTCGGGCTTGACCCGGTCCTATCGCCCCGCTGCGTGGAGGATCCGGCCATGGCCGCTCCAGGCCGGTCCCCGTGGATGGCCGGGACAAGCCCGGCCATGACCATCAGGGGCGCGCATCCCTATTCCATTCCCCCGTCGCAGCAGTGGCGCGTTGCGTTTGGGGGGCGCTGTGCCGTCAGTCGTCGAGGCCCAGCGTCGGGGCCGCGCGGCGTTCCAGGATGCCGCGAATGGCGTCCACCAGCTCGCTTTCCTTCACAGCGAACTGGGCGGGGCGGGCGGCGCGGTATTCGGCATTGTCGGAGATGGAGGTGGCGATCTTGGCGCCCTCCACCAGATCCTTGATCTGGACCTCGCCGGCCTCCTTCTCGTTGGAGCCCTGGATGATGAC
This sequence comes from Aquabacter sediminis, assembly GCF_028863665.1. Lineage (GTDB taxonomy): Bacteria > Pseudomonadota > Alphaproteobacteria > Rhizobiales > Xanthobacteraceae > L1I39. The sequence continues at coordinate 37,980 of NZ_JARBFX010000006.1, read as the reverse complement.
CGCCGGGGCGCCGCGCCGATCGGCATATTTCATCTGCGCCTTCATGCCGGCGCCGCCCAGATACATTTCCGCGCGGATGCCGTTGGCGCGCAGGTCCGACACCATCTTCATATAGTCGGCGATGCGGGCGGGCTCCTTGTCCATGGCGAGCACCACCACGGGGCCGATCTCCGCGTCGGTGTCCATCTTGCCCAGGTGCGCGAGGGCGTGCAGCAGGCGGGAGACGCCGATGGAAAAGCCCGTGGCCGGCACCGGCTCGCCCCTAAAGCGTGCCACCAGTCCGTCATAGCGCCCACCGCCCGCCACCGAGCCGAAGCGCACGGGGCGCCCGTTCTCGTCCTTCACCTGGAAGGTCAGCTCGGCCTCATAGACCGGGCCGGTATAATATTCGAGGCCGCGGACGACCGAGGGGTCGATGAGGATGCGGCCGTCATCATAGCCGGCCGCGGAGACGAGGAGGCCGATCTGGCGCAATTCGTCGAGGCCGGCGCGGCCGGTGGCGCTGTCGCCCACCACGATTTCCAGCTTGTCGAGGCCGTCGAGCCCAGCGCCCGCGCTGACGAAGGCGATCACCTTGTCGATGTGCGCGGGATCAAGCCCCGCTCCCTTGGTGAAGTCGCCCGACGGATCGAGCCGGCCCTTGCCCAGGAGGTCGCGCACGCCCTCGATGCCGATCTTGTCCAGCTTGTCGATGGCCCGCAGCACGGTGAGCCGCCGCCCGGCATTCTCAGCCCCGCCGAGGCCGATGGCCTCCAGCACGCCGTCCAGGACCTTGCGATTGTTCACCTTGATCACATAGTCGCCGCGCGCGATGCCCACCGCCTCCAGCGTGTCGGCGGCCATCATGCAGATCTCCGCGTCGGCGGCGACCGAGGGGGCGCCCACCGTGTCGGCGTCGAACTGCATGAACTGGCGGAAGCGGCCGGGGCCGGGCTTCTCGTTGCGGAACACATAGCCCGAGCGATAGGAGCGATAGGGCTTGGGCAGCTTTTCGAAATGCTCGGCCACATGGCGCGCGAGCGGCGCGGTGAGGTCATAGCGCAGCGAGAGCCACTGCTCGTCATCGTCCTGGAACGAGAACACGCCCTCGTTCGGCCGGTCCTGGTCGGGCAGGAATTTGCCGAGCGCATCGGTATATTCGATGGCCGGGGTCTCCAGCGCCTCGAAGCCATAGAGCTCATAGACGGCGCGGATCTTCTCCAGCATGGCGCGGGTGGCCGAAAGCTCGGCGCCGTGGCGGTCCACGAGACCGCGCGGGAGACGTGCCTTGGGTTTGGTGTCGCTGGCCATGGGAGAACTCTTCAGGAAAAGCGCGCGGGCATACCGCGCCCGCGCACGAAAAAGGGTTGGCGCGTCTTAGAGGACGATGGCCTCAGCGGCAAGTTTGGGGGCGGGGAAGGGCCGTGCGGGGCATCGGGAAAAAACGGCGTGCCGAGCGGACCTCAAAGGCCCGCGCCGAGGGTGGGGGACGTCGGCTGCGGTCCCGCTTCCGCCCGGCACGCATCCTTTTCTGCCACGCTCTGGCTGGTGCCAAACTGATCCGGATCAAAGCGCCCGGGCGCGATGACGCAAAAATTGGCAACGCACGCCAAAGGCCCCCCTTCCGCTCCGGTGGGGCCACACCCACATGAGCCACAGCGGCGGCGCACGTGATCCCTCACGGCGCGCCTTCGCTGCGGCGGCCGGGAACCGGCGCCGCATCCCAACGTCGTCCCGTGCTCAATGGAGGCGGGACTGGCGGCGAGGAGGAGAACAGAATGAATTTTGAAATCTATACCGAGCGCGCCCGCGGCTTCGTGCAGTCGGCCCAGTCGCTCGCCGTGCGCGAAGGCAACCAGCAGTTCGTGCCCGAGCACCTCTTGAAGGTGCTGCTCGACGACCCCGAAGGCCTGTGCTCGGGCCTCATCCAGCGCGCCGGTGGCAACCCCACCCAGGTCCGCGCGGAAGTGGAAGCCGCGCTCAAGAAGCTGCCCAAGGTGCAGGGCGGCACGGGGCAGGTCTATCTCAGCCAGCCGCTCGCCCGCGTGTTCGAGGCCGCCGAACAGGCCGCCAAGAAGGCGGGCGATGGCTATGTCACCGTGGAGCGCCTGCTGCTCGCCCTCGCCATCGAGAAGGAGAGCGAGGCGGGCAAGATTCTGGCGCGCGCTGGCGTGACCCCGCAGAATCTCAACACCGCCATCGAGGCGCTGCGCAAGGGCCGCACCGCGGACACCCCGACCGCGGAAAACGCCTATGACGCGCTGAAAAAGTATGCCCGCGACCTGACCCAGGCGGCGCGCGACGGCAAGCTCGACCCGGTCATCGGCCGCGACGAGGAGATCCGGCGCACCATCCAGGTGCTGGCGCGGCGCACCAAGAACAATCCCGTGCTCATCGGCGAGCCCGGCGTCGGCAAGACCGCCATCGTGGAGGGCCTCGCCCGCCGCATCGTGGATGGCGACGTGCCCGAGAGCCTGAAGAATAAGAACCTTCTGGCGCTCGACATGGGCTCGCTCATCGCCGGCGCGAAGTATCGCGGCGAGTTCGAGGAGCGGTTGAAGTCCATCCTGTCCGAGGTCGAGGCGGCCGAGGGCGGCATCATCCTGTTCATCGACGAGATGCACACGCTGGTGGGTGCCGGCAAGACGGATGGCGCCATGGATGCGTCCAACCTGCTGAAGCCCGCTTTGGCGCGCGGCGAGCTGCACTGCGTCGGCGCCACCACGCTGGACGAGTATCGCAAGCATGTGGAGAAGGACGCGGCGCTGGCCCGTCGCTTCCAGCCGGTCTTCGTCTCCGAGCCCACGGTGGAGGACACGGTCTCCATCCTGCGTGGTTTGAAGGAGAAGTATGAGCTGCATCACGGCGTGCGCATCACGGATAGCGCGCTGGTGGCGGCCGCGACCCTCTCCAACCGCTACATCACCGACCGCTTCCTGCCCGACAAGGCCATCGACCTGGTGGACGAGGCGGCCTCGCGCCTGCGCATGCAGGTGGACAGCAAGCCGGAGGCCCTGGACAATCTCGACCGCGAGATCGTGCGGCTGAAGATCGAGCAGGAGGCCCTGAAGAAGGAGACCGACGTCGCCTCCAAGGACCGCCTGAAGAAGCTCGAAAAGGAGCTGGCGGAGCTGGAGGAGCGCGCGGCCGTGCTCACCTCCAACTGGAAGGCGGAGAAGGAGAAGCTCTCCGAGGCCACCACGCTGAAGTCCAAGCTCGACCAGGCCCGCGCCGACCTGACCATCGCGCAGCGCCAGGGCGAGTACCAGAAGGCGGGCGAATTGACCTATTCGGTCATCCCCGAGCTGGAGCGTCGCCTGGCCGAGATCGAGGCCACCGGCAATTCCGGCACGGCCCAGGAAGCTGTCACTCCCGATCACATCGCGGGCGTCGTCTCGCGCTGGACCGGCGTGCCGGTGGACAAGATGCTGGAGGGCGAGCGCGAGAAGCTGCTCAAGATGGAGCTGGAGCTCGCCAAGCGCGTCATCGGCCAGAACGAGGCGGTCACCGCCGTCTCCACCGCCGTGCGGCGCGCACGGGCGGGCCTGCAGGATCCGAACCGTCCCATCGGCTCGTTCCTGTTCCTGGGTCCGACCGGCGTCGGCAAGACCGAGCTGACCAAGGCGCTCGCCGAATATCTGTTCGACGACGAGACCGCCATGGTGCGCATCGACATGTCGGAATACATGGAGAAGCACTCGGTGAGCCGGCTCATCGGCGCCCCTCCCGGCTATGTGGGTTATGACGAAGGCGGTGCGCTGACCGAAGCCGTGCGCCGCCGGCCCTATCAGGTGGTGCTGTTCGACGAGGTGGAGAAGGCCCATCCGGACGTCTTCAACGTGCTGCTCCAGGTGCTCGACGACGGGCGCCTGACCGACGGCCAGGGACGCACGGTGGACTTCCGCAACGTGTTGATCATCATGACCTCGAACCTCGGCGCCGAGTTCCTCGCCGATCCTCGCCAGCCGGTGGGCTTCGGCCTGCCCGGTCACGAGACCGAGAAGGTGGTGTCGGACGACGAGGCCTATGAGCTGGTGATGGGGGCCGTGCGGCGTCACTTCCGCCCGGAATTCATCAACCGGATCGACGAGATCGTCATGTTCCACCGGCTGAAGCGCGAGCAGATGGGCGCCATCGTGGATGTCCAGTTGAAGCGCCTCGCCAAGCTGCTGGAGGATCGCAAGATCGTCCTGGACCTCACCCCGGAGGCGCGGACCTTCCTCGCCGACAAGGGCTACGACCCGGCCTATGGCGCCCGCCCGCTGAAGCGGACGATCCAGAAGCTGGTGCAGGACCCGCTGGCCGAGAAGATCCTCGGCGGCGAGATCCTGGACGGGGCCCGGGTGAAGGTGGGCGTGGAAGGCGGCCACCTGACCTTCGCCCCCGAGGCGCCGGTCAGCCAGGCGGCCTGAGGCTTCAGGTCATCGCTGAAAAGAGGGCGGGTGCGGCAGGGCCGCGCCCGCCCTTTTTGTTGCGCGCGTGTCGGGTTCCGGCCAAGCGGGCGCGAAGCGGACAGGCGGATGGCTTCGCTGAGGCTCCCCTGCGTGGCCCGTCATGCCCGGGCTCGTCCCGGGCATCCACGCCTAACCGCTTGGCGGAGCGACTGAAATGGAGCGGCGACCTTCGCTCGGTCGTAATCCGCCCGGCCCGGCCCTCACGCGGCACGGAGTTTGAAACGGTTCCAACCTTGTCCGTTGGAACCCGAGGCCCATTCATGACCCAAGCCGCCGCCGAAGCCCACGCCGAATCCCCCTTGTCGCCCGCCGACATCCCCCAAGTCTTCAAGCACCACGTCTTCGCCTGCTTCCAGCAGCGGCCCGAGGGCCATCCGCGCGGCAGTTGCGCGGCGGCGGGGGGCAAGGTGCTGTGGGAGCATCTGGGCCGGCGCATCGAGGCCACCGGCCAGCGGGACATCGCCATGGCGGCCACCGGGTGCCTGGGCTTCTGCCAGGCGGGGCCGCTGATGGTGGTCTATCCGGCGGGCGTCTGGTACCGGCCGCGCACGGTGGAGGACATTGACGAGATCGTCACCTCGCACCTGGTGGGCGGCACGCTGGTGGAGCGGCTGGTGGTGGTGCCGCGCATCTGAAAGCGAAACGGCCGGGGCAGGGCCCCGGCCGTCGTGGTCTTTCAGGTCGAGCGGCATTGGCCGATCGTGTCGCAGCCATCCCACTGGAAAGACCGAATCCTCCAGATCGAGGGTCATGCCCGGCTTGGCCCGGGCATCCACGCCTCTCCCCGAGGTCAGCCCCTAGCGGCGCCCCGTGGATGGCCGGGACAAGCCCGGCCATGACGGACGGATGCGTCGGTCGCCCGCACAAATCAAGGGCCGATGAAGGCTCAGGCCTTCAGCGCCTCGATGATGGCGGAGCCCATCTCTTCCGTGCCGATGACGGTGGAGCCTTCGGTGCGGATGTCGGCGGTGCGCTTGCCGTCGGCGAGCACCTGGGCGATGGCCGCCTCGATGCGATCGGCGACATCGCCCTGGCCGAAGGAATAGCGCAGCGCCATGGCCAGCGAGCCGATCATGGCGATGGGATTGGCGAGGCCCTTGCCGGCAATGTCGGGGGCCGAGCCATGCACGGGCTCATAGAGCGCCGCGCGCTTGCCGGTGGTCTCGTCCACCGCGCCCAGCGAAGCGGAGGGCAGCATGCCCAGCGAGCCGGTGAGCATGGCGGCGATGTCGGAGAGGATGTCGCCGAACAGATTGTCGGTGACGATCACGTCGAACTGCTTGGGCCAGCGCACCAGCTGCATGGCCAGCGAGTCGGCGAGATTGTGCTCCAGCTCCACGTCCGCATAGTCGCGGGCATGCAAAGCGGTGATGACTTCTTTCCAGAGCACGCCCGAGCGCATCACATTGTGCTTCTCGGAGGAGGTCACCTTGTTGCGGCGGGTGCGCGCCAGCTCGAACGCGACGCGGCCGATGCGCTCGATCTCGTAGGTGTCATAGACCTGGGTGTCGATGGCGCGCTTCTGGCCATTGCCGAGGTCGGTGATGGTCTTGGGCTCGCCGAAATAGACGCCGCCGGTCAATTCGCGCACGATCAGGATGTCGAGGCCCTCGACCACTTCGCGCTTCAGCGACGAAGAGTCAGCGAGCGCGGGATAGCACAAAGCCGGGCGCAGATTGGCGAACAAAGCCAGGTCCTTGCGCAGGCGCAGCAGGCCCGCCTCGGGGCGCGCCTCATAGGGCACGCTCGCCCACTTGGGGCCGCCCACGGCGCCGAGGAGCACCGCATCGGCGGCCTTGGCCTTGTCCATGGCGGCTTCCGAGATGGCGGCGCCATGGGCGTCATAGGCGCAGCCGCCCACCAGGTCCTCTTCCACCGCGAAGGAGGCAAGGCCGAGGCTCTCCAGAGCGGCAATGACGCGCTTCACCTGCGCCATGACCTCCGGGCCGATGCCGTCGCCGGGGAGAAGAAGGAGCTTGTGCGTGGCCATGGGCATGTTCCTGTGTGGCGGCGTTTCGCTGAACTGCGTCGCGCCTTGGTGCGGGCCGTTGAAAGGGCCCGGATGGGATTGGCGCGGCGAGTGCTAATACCTCGCGCCGCCGCTGACAAGCGCGCGATGGCGCTCAGGCATTTTGTCGACCAGAGCGGGAGGCCAGGGCCGCCCCACCCACGATGAGGGCGCAGGCGAGCGCCAGGGTCCAATGGGCCGGGGCAAAGCCCGCCAGCACCAAAAGCAGGGTGGAGAGCACCGGCGCCGCATAGGAGGCCACCCCCAGAAAGCGGATGTCGCCGCGCTTCATGCCGATGTCCCAGGCATAGAAAGCCGCCCCCACGGGGCCGATGCCCAGCGCCAGCACGGCGATCCATTCGCCCATGTCCGCCGGCCAGATGGCTGGCTCGGTGAGAAGGTGGCAGGCAAAGGCCAGCACGGCGGTTCCCAGGCAGAAGCCGGCCACCGCCTCGGTGGGCACGTCGCCGAAGCGGCGGGAAGCCACCGAATAAAGCGACCAGATGAAGGCGCAGGCAAGCGCGGCGAGATAACCCGGCGCATAGCGCATCTCGAAGCCGGAAAGCCCGCCCTTGCCCAGGAGCAGCACCACCGTGCCGACGAGCCCGAGCAGCGCGCCGGCAATGTGCCCGGCCCTCAAGCCCCCGCCCGGCAGGGCGGCGGAAAAGAGCACGATGAGGAGGGGCCAGAGATAGGCGATCAGCCCGGCTTCCGCCGGTGGGGCGAGCTTCAGGGCCGTGAAATAGAAGAAATGGTAGCCGAACAGGCCGCCAATGCCATGCACCCACGCGGCCGGCCGTTGCCGCAGCACGGACAGCCCCGGCCCGCGCAGCGCCGCGACGAGCCCGACCGCGCCGCCCACCCCGAAAGTCAGCGCCGTCAGCAGGAAGGGCGGCACCTTGCCCGTGGAGGCGGTGGAGAGCGCCAGGGTTGCCCACAGAAGGATGGCCACGAGGCCGATGCGGGTGGCGGCGCGGGAGGAGAGGGGAGCGGCGTTGGGGGCGGTCATTGCCGGGTCGTCCATGGGGCGGGGCCGGACGCGGCGGCCCAAACGAAATCGGCCGGCCCGAGGGGCCGGCCGAGCACTGATAGCCGATTCTGACGGCTTGCGTGGGTATCAGCCCGCCGCGCCGCTCAGGTGAAGGCGCTCAGGTGATGTACTGGGCGCCGTTGGCGGTGAGCGTCGAGCCGGTGATGAAGCCGGCATCATCGGCCACCAGGAACTTCACGCAGCGCGCAATGTCCTCCGGCTCGCCGAGGCGGCCGACGGGGATGTTGGAGATGATCTTCTTCAGCACGTCCTCGGGCACCGCGCGCACCATTTCGGTGGCGATGTAGCCGGGGGCGATGGCGTTCACGGTGATGCCGAGCGCCGCGCTTTCCTGCGCCAGGGCCTTCACGAAGCCGATCTCGCCCGCCTTGGCGGCGGAATAGTTGGTCTGGCCGAACTGGCCCTTCTGGCCGTTGATGGACGAGATGCAGACGATGCGCCCGAACTTGCGCGCCCGCATGCCCTCGATCACGTTGCGGCACATGTTGAAGGCGCTGTTCAGGTTGGTGTTGATGACCGCGCTCCACTGCTCCAGCGTCATGCGGTGAAGGGTGGTGTCGCGGGTGATGCCGGCATTGTTCACCAGCACTTCGACCGGGCCGAGCGCGGCTTCCACCTGGGCGATGCCGGCCTTGCACGCCTCGAAGTCGGACACGTCCCATTTGAAGACGGGAATGCCGGTCTTCTCATGGAAGGCGGCGGCAGCGGTGTCATTGCCCGCATAATTGGCCGCCACATTATATCCGGCGTCCTTGAGCATCACGGAAATGGCCTCGCCGATTCCGCGCGTTCCACCGGTCACCAACGCTACACGCCCCATCTGACCCTCCCTGCCGTCTTGGCTCTGCCCTCGCCGAAGACGCGCAATCCACGCTCCGGGGATGTGGCCATCCCCGGGTCGCTTCTACGAAACGCCCCGGCGAGGTTCGAGCGCGTTTGGCGCGTCGTGCTGACGCGCAACCAAAGTCGAGCGGATCAGTCCCGCTCAACGCACATGGCGATGCCCATGCCGCCGCCGATGCAGAGCGTGGCGAGGCCCTTCTTGGCGTCGCGCTTCTGCATTTCATGCAGCAAGGTCACCAGGATGCGGGTGCCGGACGCACCGATGGGGTGGCCGATGGCGATCGCGCCGCCATTCACGTTCACCTTCGAGGTGTCCCAGCCGAGGTCCTTGTTCACGGCCAGCGCCTGGGCGGCGAAGGCTTCGTTGGCCTCGATCAGGTCCAGGTCGTCCACGCTCCAGCCGGCCTTTTCCAAGGCGGCGCGGGAGGCGGGGATGGGGCCGGTGCCCATGATGGACGGATCAACGCCCGCCTGGGCCCAGGAGACGATGCGCGCCAGCGGGGTCTTGCCCTCGGCGGCGGCGCGGCTGGCGCTCATGAGCACCACGGCGGCGGCGCCGTCATTGATGCCGGAGGCGTTGCCGGCGGTCACCGAGCCGTCCTTGGAGAAGGCGGGCTTCAGCTTGGCCATGGCGTCGATGGTGGCGCCGTGGCGGATATATTCGTCCTGGTCCACCACCACGTCGCCCTTGCGGGTGGAGATGGTGACGGGGACGATCTCGTCCTTGAACTTGCCAGCCTTCTGGGCCTCTTCCGCCTTGTTCTGGGAGGCCACCGCGAAGGCGTCCTGCTCGTCGCGGGTGATCTGGAACTGGCGGGCCACGTTCTCGGCGGTGACGCCCATATGGTAGCCGTTGAAGGCATCCCACAGGCCGTCCTTGATCATGGTGTCGGTGAATTCCAGGTTGCCCATGCGCTGTCCGTTGCGCAGGTGGGCGGCATGGGCGGACAGGCTCATGGATTCCTGGCCGCCGGCCACCACCACGTCGCTGTCGCCGGTCTGGATGGCCTGGAAGCCCAGCGCCACGGAGCGCAGGCCCGAGCCGCAGACCTGGTTGATTTCCCACGCCGGGCTCTCGATCGGGATGCCGGCGGCCATGGAGGCCTGGCGGCCCGGATTCTGGCCCTGGGCGGCGGTGAGAACCTGGCCGAGAATGACTTCGCTGACGGAATCGGGAGCAACACCGGCCCGCTCCAGGGCCGCCTTGATGGCGATGGCGCCGAGCGCGTGGGCCGGCAGCGTGGACAGGGCTCCGTTGAACGAACCCACCGGGGTCCGAGCGGCCCCGACGATGACGACGTCGTCCTTCATGGTGATCTCCTGCGGGCGGGCGGCTCATATCGTGCGCCGCACTCGTTGAGGCGCATGGTTGGTTGGTGAGCGCGGCCCTGTCAATGACCCATGTCAACGACTGGTGCATGACGCCAGCTTGACCATGTGGGGTTGCACGGCACGGGATCCACATGCACTGCACAAAAGGGTAGCCGTGTGCCTGGAAACACCCTAACCTGACCTGAACCCAAGGAAACGGATGACCGGACAATGGCCAAGACGCAAGAGCCAGTCACCATCAAGAAATACGCCAATCGCCGGCTCTACAATACCGGCACCAGCACTTATGTGACGCTGGAAGACTTGGCCACGATGGTCAAGGAAGGCGAGGACTTCGTCGTCTTCGACGCGAAGAATGGTGACGATATCACCCACTCGGTGCTGACGCAGATCATCTTCGAGCAGGAGAATAAGGGGCAGAATCTGCTTCCCATCGCCTTCCTGCGCCAGATCATCCGCTTCTATGGCGACAGCATGCAGATGATGGTGCCGCGCTATCTGGAAATGTCCATCGACAGCTTCACCAAGGAGCAGGAGAAGTTCCGCGACCAGGTCGCCAAGACCCTGACCGGAACCCCGCTTGGCGGCTTCGACGACCACGTGCGCCGGAACATGGAAATGTTCGAGCGCGCCTTCAACATCTTCCTGCCCTTCCCCAAGGGCGAGGGCGATGCCGCGACCCCCGGGGCGCCGGCCACGCCCACCCCCGCCGCCAGCCCGACGGACGACCTCGAGGCGCTCAAGCGCCAGATGGCCGACATGCAGCAGAAGCTGGAAAAGCTGGTGTCCAAGCCCGAGGGACAGTGACCTCGCGGGCTTGAGCAAAGCGCCTGAGCAAGGCCGGGGCCGGATCGCGGCTCCGGCCTTTCCATTTTCAGGCCACTGCCCTTTCAGGCCCTTGCGTTTTCAGGCCCTTGCGCTTTCAGGCCATCGCCGTCTCGCGTCAGCCCTTATGCCCGTCATCCCAATGCCCGTTTCCCTGGGCCGTGTCCGTGCCCGCCGCGCCTGACAGCGGCCGGGCGAGGCCGGTCAGCGCGCCCTGGATATAGTGGCAGCCGGCGCTGGCCAGGATGTGCGCCGTGCGCTCGTTCTGCACCCATTCGGCGACGCAGGTGATGCCGAGCTGGCGGGCGAGGTGAATCATCGCCTCCACGAAGGTGCGGTCGTCCGGCGAGCGGGCCATGTTGCGCACGAAGCTGCCGTCAATCTTCACCATGTCGATGCCCAGGCCCCGCAGGTTGCGGAACGAGGTGAAGCCCGCGCCGAAATCGTCGATGGCCACCTTCGCGCCCAGCCGGTGCGCTTCCCCCACAAAGTCCCGGGCGGCGTCGAAGTCATGCACCGCCACCGATTCCGTGACCTCCAGGATGAGACGGGCGGCCAGGTCCGGTGTCACTTCCCGGGTGAACAGGTCATGCCAGGCCTGGTCGGCGAGGGAGGAGGGCGAGACGTTCACCGAAAGCGTCAGTGCCGGATCATGCCGCATGGCGGCTGTGACGAGGCGCAGGATCTTGCGGTCGAACACACCCATCAGGCCGAGCTTTTCCGCCTCCTCCACGATTCGCCCGGTGCCTTGCCCATCCAGGCCCGGCGCGGGCAGGATGCGCGCCAGGGCCTCGTGGAAGACGGGCGCACGGGTCAAGGTGTCGGCCACCGGCTGAACCGCGAGCTGGATGCGGTCTTCTTCCAGCGCCCGCATGATCTCCTCGGCGAGGCGCACATTGCGCCGGCGGCGCATCTCGCTCGGCGAGTGGGGGGCGCAGATCTCCACCGAGCCATGCTCGCGCCGCTTGGCGATGCTGTGCGCTTCCCGCGCCCGTGCCACCACTTCGGCCGGGGAGGAGCGCTTCTCCGGCATGGCGACGGCGCCCACGGTCACCGACACCGGAATGGGCCCGGCGGAGGTGAGCACGGGGGCGCGGCGGATATCCGCGATCAGGGCGGTCGCCTGCTGCCACAGCCGGCTCGCGGGCACGTCCTCCACCAGCAACGCGAACTTGTTGCCCGAGAAGCGTGCCACCAGGTCCTGCGGCGTGGCGGCAAACCGCAGGCGATCGGCCACCCGCGCGATGATCTCGTCGGCCACGTCGAAGCCGAACGTGTCGTTCACCCGTCCCAGATGGTCGATGCCCACCAGGAACAGGGCCCAGCCGGGTCCGGGCGCGGCGCCCGTCACGGTGCGGTGTTCGCTTTGGGCAAGGCGCTCGGCCAGGATTTCCATCAGGCGGGTGCGGGTCGGAAGGCCGGTGAGGGCGTCCAAATGGCCCGGAAAGGCCGCGTGCAGGGGCGCTTCCACCGGGCCGAGCACCTGGAGGATGCCCACCGCATGGGCCGGCCGGCCGCCGGTTCCGGCGAACCAGCGCCCGGAATGAGCCACCCAGACCAGGCGATCGGGTTCGGCCTGGAGCTGGAAGGAGGAGCCATAGGGTACCCCCGATCCGGCATCCGTGTTGCCGGCCGCGAGCACCGCCCGCAGGCTGCCGGGAAAGGCGGGATCGAGCCGGCTTTGGGCGAGGAAGGCGGAGCCGGTGGCGAATCGGGCGGCGGCATTCGCGCCCAGCAGGGTGTCCACATTGGCGGTCCAGTCCAGGGCGTCCGAGGCGACGTCCCACCGGTAGCCGGCAACACCGGCGGCGCTGAGCAGGCCGAGAGTGTCGTCCACCGCCGGCAAGGTGCTCGTCGGTTCCAGAGGGTAAGACTGTGAGGCGCCGGACCGCGGGGGGAGGGCGCCGGAATGGGGCGAGGAGGTGGGCAGCAGAGGCTGCCCGTCCGCGCCCGCGCCTTCGGTCGGAGGCGGAGAGGGCTCTCCATCCACCTGCGCTGCCGGCGTCCGACCGGCCCGTCCGTTGGCACGCTTCTGGCTCAAACTGACGCGTCCCGCCTGTTCACGAGGCTGTTTCGTTGAGACGGCCATCCCGCGCCGCCCGATTGCCGGGCGCACACCAAAGCTGTGCCGTCGCGCCTAAGATGAGCGGCGGCTGGCTTCATTGCAAACCGGATTGTTGCTGCCTTATGGCTGCACGCGCGTAGTTTCAGTCCAGGCGGGAATCCAGCGCCACGTCGCGCTGCGCCACCCGGACCGAAATCCAGAAGCCGGCGATCACGTCGAACAGCATGACCAGGCCCATCAGCGCGAAGACCGAGGTGCCGGCCTGCGCCACCAGCAGGAATTCGCCCACCGCGACGGCGAACAGCAGCACGGACAGGATATGGTCGAAGATGTTGCGCGAGGACACGCGCGTCGCCTTCAGCACTTCCACCAGCAGGATCAGCAGGGTGAAGCCGAGGAAGACATCGGCGATGGAGATGGTCCAGCTCGCCCCGGACATCATGGGCACGGTCGCCAGGATGGCGTGCCAGTCGAGGCCGGGGGTGAGGAAGACGAAGATGTTGTAGACGGCCAGCGGTACGATCAGCAGCGGGATGGGCGTGAGCATGCACATTCCTCTCATCCGTCGCGACCTGCGCGCGCAGGAGCGATCCGATCGGCTCGGATGCGCCTCACAGGCGAAAAGTCACGTCGGGATGGGTGGCATATTCGCGGCCCCCTGTCATCGCTCCCTGTGGGAAGCCGGGACAAACCGCAAATGGATCAAGCGATTGGCGCTGATCCGGATGGATGCGCGAGGCCGGTTGCCCGAAGGTCCTCCGGCAAGCGCCTCTCCCCCAATCACGCGCCGCGATGCGGCGCGCCGACCCGCCGGCGCGGCATGTGCCGCGCCGTGTGTGAAGCGATCAGGCTTCCACCTTGGGCTTCAGGATCTGGCGACCGCGATACATGCCGGTCTTCAGGTCCAGGTGGTGGGGGCGGCGCAGCTCGCCGGAATCCTTGTCTTCCACATAGGTGGGCTGCTTCAGGGCGTCAGCCGAGCGGCGCATGCCGCGACGGGACGGGGAGGTCTTTCTCTTCGGGACGGCCATGTCCAAACTCCGGAAACGTCGTAAGCCAGTGTTCCTGCCGCGTAGGTTCGCGCAGGCGAGCGAAACCAGTCTTCTCGATAGGAGGCGCGCCTTATACAGGCTCGCGGACCGAAGCGGAAGGCCCCGGGGGAGGATTCTCCGGTCTAATCTTCGCCGCTCTCCCGCAAGGTGCGCAAGGCACCGGCTGTCCCTTGCCCTTCCCTTGCGTTCCCTTGCCCCACCTTTGCCGCGAAGCCACCGCGGGTTGGCCACGGGGACACCTCACTGTCCCCTTGTGTCCGGTGGAAAGCTGAGCGAGGGTGCGCGCGCCTGAAGGGGCACACGGTCCCGACGGACTGTCGAGCCCCCGCTTCCGGCCAGCCCAGGCCCGCCCCACCTCCTGGTGGGCGCCTTCGAAAGGTTGAGGATAAAGGATATGATGCGTCCCGCCCACACCGCAGTCCTGGCGGTGGCTCTCTCGGCTCTGGCTCTCGGCGGTGAAGCGCTGGCTCAGGCCCCGGCGGCCCCCAAGGCGGCTGCGCCCGCCCAGGCTGCGCCTGCCCAAGCTGCTCCTGCTGCTCCCGCACCCGCTGCTCCCGCTTCCGCCGCGCAAGCCGATGCCGATCCCGTGGTCGTCACGGTGAACGGCACGCCCATCCGCGCCAGCGAGGTGGCCCTGGCCGAGGAAGACATCGGCCCCGGCCTGCCCCAGGTGCAGCCCGCCCAGCGGCGTGAATATGTGATCTCCTTCCTCACCGACATGACGGTGCTGGCCCAGGCCGCCGAGGCGCAGAAGCTGGACCAGAGCGCGGAATTCAAGCAGCGCATGAACTATGCGCGCACCAAGGCGCTCATGGAGGCGCTGCTGAACGCCGAGGCCAAGAAGGCCGTCACCGAGGAGGCCAAGAAGGCCACCTATGAGGAGTTCGTGAAGTCCACCAAGCCCGAGATGGAAGTGCGCGCCCGCCACATCCTGGTGGACAACGAGGCGAAGGCCAAGGAAATCGACGCCAAGGCCAAGGCCGGCGCCGATTTTGCCACCCTCGCCAAGGAAAATTCCAAGGACAGCGCCGAGGATGGTGGCGATCTCGGCTACTTCACCAAGGAACAGATGGTCCCGGAATTCGCCGATGCGGCCTTCAAGCTCGACAAGGGCCAGGTCTCGGACGTGGTGAAGACCCAGTTCGGCTACCACATCATCAAGGTCGAGGATAAGCGGCAGAAGCCCGTCCCCACCTATGACCAGGTGCAGGACCAGATCGACCAGTATCTTGTGCGCAAGGCGCAGACCGAGCTCGTCACCAAGCTGCGCAACGACGCCAAGGTGGAGAAGACCGCCGCTGCCGCCCCGGCCGCGCCCGCGGCCCCTGCCGCTCCTGCGGCGCCCGCGACCCCGGCCGCGCCGAAGAACTGAGGGTCGGCGGCCGCGCCGGCCGCCATCTCTCGCCGCCTGAAGGGTGTGAAGGGCCTCGCCGGTGTCCGGCGGGGCCCTTTTTCATTGCTTCTGTCCAAGGGGTTCCGCCGGTCCGGCTTTGCCGGCTTTCCTTGCGCAGGAAGGCCCCAGGGGAGCTGCGCTGTCACCCGCGCCTCGTCCCATGACGCCCCTTGCCTTGGCCGGCGAGGTGCGGCACACCCACAGCGCCGATTGTGCGGCGACCTTTGCCCCGGGGGCTCCCATGTCCGCGTCCGTCTCTCCCCTCGCACCCAAGGTCCTGGTGGAAGCGCCGCCCGTGCCGGGCGTGACCTTTGCGACCGCCGAAGCCGGCATCCGCTACAAGGGCCGCACCGATGTGCTGATGGCCTCCTTCGTGCGCGGCACGACGGTGGCGGGCGTGACCACGCGCTCCTTGTGCCCCTCCGCCCCGGTGGAGTGGTGCCGCACCGTGCTCAAGAAGGGAAAGGCGCGGGCGCTGGTGGTCAATTCCGGCAATGCCAACGCCTTTACCGGCCTCAAGGGCCGCGAATCCACCGCACTGACCGCCGAGGTGGCGTCTGCCGTGCTGGGCTGCAAGCCCTCCGAGGTGCTGCTCGCCTCCACCGGCGTCATCGGCGAGCCGCTGGACGCCACCAAGTTCCGCGGCGCTTTGGACGAGACCGCCCAGCGCCTGGCGCCCGGCCCGTGGATCGATGCCGCCCGCGCCATCATGACCACCGACACCTTCCCGAAAGTGTCCACCGCCACCGTGCCCATGGGCGAGACGGACGTGGTCATCACCGGCATCGCCAAGGGCGCCGGCATGATCGCGCCGGACATGGCGACCATGCTCTCCTTCGTCTTCACCGACGCCCCCATCGCCACCGACGTGCTCCAGGCGCTGCTTTCCAAGGGCGTGGTGAACTCCTTCAACGCCATCACCATCGACAGCGACACCTCCACCTCCGACACGCTGCTGCTGTTCGCCACCGGCGTCGCCAAGGATCGGGGCGTTGCCACCATCAAGAGCCTGGACGATCCGCGCGTCGGCCCCTTCCGCAAGGAACTCCAGCGGGTGCTGGGGGATCTGGCCGAGCAGGTGGCCCGCGATGGCGAAGGCGCCCGCAAGCTGGTGCGCGTGCATGTGAAGGGCGCGGTCTCCAAGAAGTCCGCCCGCCGCATCGGTATGTCCATCGCCAATTCGCCGCTGGTGAAGACGGCGGTGGCCGGCGAGGACGCCAATTGGGGCCGCGTGGTGATGGCGGTGGGCAAGGCTGGCGAGCCGGCGGACCGCGATCGCCTCTCCATCTGGTTCGGCGACATCCGCGTCGCCGCCGAGGGCATGCGCGACCCCTCCTATGACGAGGGCGTGGTGTCTCAGTACATGACCGGCGACGTGATCGACGTCACCGTGGATATCGGCCTCGGCAAGGGCAAGGACACGGTGCTCACCTGCGACCTGACCAAGGAATATGTGGCCATCAACGGCGACTACCGGTCATGAAGCTGACGCTCGTTGTGGCCTGCGCGCTGGTGGACGCGGACAACCGCGTCCTGGTGGCCCAGCGGCCGGAAGGCAAGGCGCTGGCGGGCCTGTGGGAATTTCCCGGCGGCAAGATGGAGCCGGGCGAGCGGCCGGAGGAGACGCTCATCCGCGAACTGGACGAGGAACTGGGCATTCAGGTGAAGGAAGCCTGCCTCGCGCCGCTCACCTTCGCCAGCCATGCCTATGAGACCTTCCACCTCCTGATGCCGCTTTGGATCTGTCGGCGGTGGGAGGGCCGCGTGGAAGCGCGCGAGCACACGACGCTCAAATGGGTGCGCGCCGGCAAGCTGCGGGACCTGGCCATGCCGCCCGCCGACGAGCCCCTCATTCCCCCGCTGATCGACCTGCTTGGGCCGTAAGGCCGGGGGGCGCAGCCCCGCGCGCTTTCAGCCCCTCACCAGCGGCAGCAGCGCCGCGCGCAGCGGCTCCGGCAGGGAGACCGGGCGGCGGGTGTGGCGGTCCACATAGACATGGACGAAATGGCCCTGGGCGCAGGCGCTCTCGTCCGCGCCCTGGAAGATGCCGATCTCATAGCGCACGGAGCTGGAGCCGAGCCGCGCTACCCGCAGGCCCGCCCGCACCGGCGCCGGGAAGGTGAGCGAGCGGAAATAGGCGCAGCGGGTTTCCACCACCAGGCCGATCACCGGGCTCTGCTCGGGATCGAGCACGCCCTGCGCCATCAGATATTCGTTCACCACCGTGTCGAAATAGGAATAAAAGACCACGTTGTTGACGTGGCCATAGATGTCCATGTCGGCCCACCGGGTGGTGATGGGCAGGATATGGGCATAGTCGCCCTGGGAGCCGGGGCGTTCGCGTTCGGTGGCGGAAGAAGCGCTCATGACAGGCCCTGCGTGGAAGACATCTGCGCCTTCTCGCACAAGGGCGTGCGAGAAGGCCAGAGCTTCACGGGATGGGCGCTGCATTCCGCGAACAGGCCGGGAACGGCGCACGGCACGCGATTCGGACGGGCTTCGTTCGCGCTGCGTTTCGTGTCCGCCGGCCGTCCCATCCCAAGGTGGGACACCAGCCTTGCCTCACCCCGGCAGTGGCTCAGGGAATCGAACGAGCCGGGAACATCGCTCTTTGCGTGATTCGGACGCCCTTCGTTCGCGCTGCGTTTTCCGGCCGGGGGTGCCCTGTTTCAAACCGGGACAGGCGTCCGGACGCGCGCCGAGGATGGAACGGGCGGCGAACATCCGCCCGGCCGCGATTCGCGCGCCTTTCGTTCCCGCTGCGTTTTATGCGCCACCAGGGACCTGTCCCACATCGGGACGGGAGGGGCCTCAGCCCACCCAGCCGGACAGTTCGCGGCGCACCACGGTCTCGATCACCCGCATGCCCTCGTCCGTGTCGTTGAGGCAGGGGATGGCCGCGAACTTCTCGCCGCCATTGTGCTCGAAGATCTCCCGGTTCTCCCCGCCAATCTCCTCCAGCGTCTCCAGGCAGTCGGCTGTGAAGCCGGGATTGACGATGGCGAGCCGCTTCACCCCGCTCTTGGCCAGCGCCTCCACGGTCTTGTCCGTATAGGGCTGGAGCCATTCCTCGGTGCCGAAGCGGGACTGGAAGGTGATGCGGAAGCGCTCCTTGGTCATGCCCAGGCGCTCGCGCATGAGGCGGCCGGTCTTCATGCACTGGCAGTGATAGGGGTCGCCCTTGTGGAGATAGGAGAGCGGCACGCCGTGGAAGGAGGCCAGAATCACCTCCGGCTCGAAGTCGAGCTTGGAAAGGTGCCCCTCCAGTGCCGTGCAGGCGGCATCAATGTAAGTGGGGTCGTCATGCCAGGGCGGGGCGACGCGCAGGATGGGCTGCCAGCGCATGGCCTTCAAGGCGTCGAAGGTCTTGTCGCAGACGGTGGCGGTGGTGGCGGCGGAATATTGCGGATAGAGCGGCACCAGCAGGATGCGCTCGCATCCTTGCGCCTGAAGCGCCTCGATGCGCTCCTTGATGGGCGGCTTGCCATAGCGCATGGCCCAGTCCACCACGATGCGGGAATCCAGCCCCGCGAGGCGCTCCGCCAGCTTCTGGGCCTGGGAGCGGGTGATGGTCTTCAGGGGACCCTCGTTCAGCTCCTTGTTCCAGATGGTGTCATAGTCCTTGCCCTTGGGCCCCGGGCGCTTGGTGAGCACGATCGCATTGAGGATGAACCACCAGAGCGGCCGGTTGACCTCGATCACCCGCCGGTCCCACAGGAACTCCTTCAGATAGCGCCGCATGGACCAGTAATCGGTCGCCTCCGGCGTGCCGAGATTGACCAGCAGCACCCCAATGCGCCCGAACGCCACCTTCGGATGGTCGGCGGGCAAGGCGGACGGAACGACGGGGGAGGGCGGGACGGAGGACACGGACGAGGAGGCAGTCATGGCGGGGATGGGGCTCACCGGTTCGGGCCGCCGCCGCGCCGGCGGCGAAGCCCTTCAGGGAAGGCTACGCGCGAAACCCGCCTTTGGACCAGCGCCGGGCGGGGTCCCGGGCGGGGTCCGAGGCGTTCCGCGCTTATTGCCTGCCACATGGCCCCATCCGACCGCCTCGTCAATGCGCTGCCTCAAGGCCCGCAAACGCAAACCGCCCGCCTCCGGGGGGAGGCGGGCGGTCTGCCGGGGAGAGCGTCGCGGAGGTCAGGCGGCGCTTTCGGCGGGTGTCAGGGCGAGCACGGATTCGAACCCCTCGAATTCCGGCGGGCCGATATAGTTCACCTTGTTGGTGCCGGCATCGCGATGGGCGGCGCGGAAGGCTTCGGACTTGGTCCAGGCCTCGAAATCCGCCTTGGAGCGCCATTCCGTGTGGGAGGAATAAAGGACGTGATCCTCCCGCTGGGGGCCCTTCAGCAGGTTGAAGGCGACGAAGCCGGGGACGGTCGCCAGATAGCTGTCGCGCTCGCGCCAGACGCGCTCGAACTCGGCTTCCGACCCGAACTTCACCTTGAAACGGTTCATGGCGATATACATGGATCACTCCTTCTCGATCAGCTCCGCGAGGGCGCGGGCTCTATTTGGTGAGGCTCGCCACTGTCGGCGAGAGTGAGGCGAGCTGGCCGTCGCCGAACTTGATGGTCAGGGCGCCCTTCAGCGTGATGCCCGCGCTGGGCAGGAATTGCTGATACTGAGTGTACTGTTCGTTGAGCAGGTTTTCGACCGAGAACGAGGCCAGCACATTGGGCGAGGGGGTATAGCCCAGGTAGAAGTTGACGAGGTTGAAGGCCGGGGTGGGCTCATAGACGCCGTCGGTGGGCAGGTCCGCCGCCGTCACCGCCGCCACCGCCATCCAGCGCACCGACATGGTCAGCTTGTTGTCCCACAGCCGCACGCCGAGGGTGGTGGCGATGTTGTCGGGCATCACCGAGGAGAGCGGCTGTCCGTTGGAGGTGTTCTCGCCATTGGTGACGGTGGCGTTCACCCCCAGGAACCAGGCGCCCGCATCATACATGCTCTCCAGCTCGAAGCCGGTGAGCTTGGCATTGGCGATGTTCTGGTATTGCGCATACGCCGTGGTGCCGTAGCGGGTGGTGCCGTATTGCACCAGCTCGATATAGTCGGACACGTCGTTGCGATAGACGTTCGCCTTCAGGCGGATCTTGTCGCCGCGCATGAAGAGATCATCATACTTGATGTTGATGCCGATTTCCTTGTTGGTGCCCACCTCCGGCGCCAGGTTCGGGTTCGGCACGAAGCAGAACACGCCGAACGAGCCGTCCGGGCAGGTCACGATGGGAATGGCGGGCGGATGGGCGCCGGCCACCAGCGTCTCCGTGACGGCCGGGGCGCGGAAGGCCTGGGCATAGGTGCCGTAGACGGTAAACCACGGCACGGGGGTGAGGCCGAGGGTGAATTTGGGCGAGACATGGTCGCCGCTATTGGTCACGCCGTCGCCGCTCAGATTGTAGCTGTCATAGCGCACGGCCGCGATGGCCTCGAGCCAGGTGGAATAATTGCCCTGCCACTGCACGAAGGCGCCGCCCACGCCCCGCGTGCCGGAGGGATTGTAGCCGTCGCCGAAGCCGTAATTGTCGACGTTGTTCACATCGTCATGGAAATAGTCGCCGCCGATGGTGATGGCGTTGCGCAGGCCATAGAAGTCGAAGCGCGAGGTGTTGTTGGCGTCGAAGCCCGTGGTGTCGATGGTGAAGGAGCGCGGATTGCCCACCGCGCCCGTGATGGTGGAGGCCGAGCCCGCCACCTTCACCTGGTCTTCCTTCACCCGGTTCCAATAGATGTTGCCGTCGAAGGCAAACAGATTGTCGTTGGGGTTCATGTAATTGTAGTTGGCGGTCAGGGTCTGGTTGATGACCTGCGTGCCATACTGACTGGTGGTGGAGGTGGGGTATTCGTTGCTGGTCGTATAGGTGGAATTGTAGTTGATGGCGGTCAGCTTCACCTGGTGATAGTCCGCCGGCCGGAAGGTGGCCTTGGCGATGCCGGTCCAGGTGTCATAGGCGGTGCCGGGCACCACGTCGCCATTGCCGTCCTTGTAGTCATTGGCCTTGCGATAGGTGCCGCCCCAGAACAGGTCCACATTCTGGCCCAGCCGCGCGGCGCCGAAGAGCGAGCCGAAGCCCATGGGGCCGTTGCTGCCGATCTCGCCCGTGCCCTCCACGCCCCAGGTCTGGCCGGGCTTCAGGATGTCCTGCACATCCTTGGTGCGGAAGGCCACCACGCCGCCGATGGCTCCGGTGCCGTAGAGGTTGGAGGAGGGGCCGCGATAGACGTCCACCGCGCTGATGAGGGCGGGCTCCAGGAAGAAGGAGCCGGCCGCATTGGCATGGCCGAGCTGGGTGAAATTCTGCCGCGCCCCGTCCACGAACACCGCCACGCGGCCGAAATCCTGCAAGCCGCGAATATTGATGGAGGTCTGGGAGGAATTGCCGTTCTGGATGGCGGTCACGCCCGGCATGCCGAAGAACAGGTCCGCCGCCCGCGCCGGATCAAGCTGCTCGATCTGGTCGGAGCGCAGCACGCTCACGCCCGCCAGCGTGTCCACCGTGGGCAAGTCCGTGAAGGTGGAGATGACGGTCACCGCATCGAGCGCGATCTCGTTGCCGCTGCTTGCCGCCGCCGCCGGGGCGGCGGCCTGCTGAGCGAAGGCGCCGACCGGGGCCAGGAGCAGGGCCGCGCCCGCCGCGCCGCACAGGAGGGCCGAACGGTTCAGGGCGCGCGAAACCGGCCGCGCGGAGGTGCGGGTCATGGAAGCCTCCAAATCAGGTTTGGGCTGGCTACCGCCCGGCAGGCCGGGCTTTGCGGGCCGTGCGCCGCATCCGAAGGGACCGCGTCGCGCTCTGGCGCCTCAAAAGCGCCTTCTCTTTCCGCCTACTGAATTGGTGAGGCTAGGGTCAAGTTGAATAGCTCTAACCTTACGGAATCATACGTAGTGTTGCAAATATAATTGGATGTATTAAAAATAGAGATACGCTCATTTTTAATAGTTTTACAAATTCCAAACTACGTCTGGTGGCTTGTGAATTCGCCATCTGGATTTATGACGGCGCAGGGGCGGTCGGTTTTCGGGAAGGCAGGCGCCGATGCGCAGCGTGTTGAAGTCTCTCGCTCTGGTGGCCCTGGCGGTCACGGCCCCGGTTTTTGCCGGCCCGCCTTACGCCTTCGCGCAGCATCAGGTCACAGATGCCGCCGGCCGGCAGGTGGAGGTGCGTGACACCAGCCGCGTGGTCTCCATCGGCGGGGCGGTGACGGAAATCCTCTTCGCCCTCGGCCTCGGCGATCGCGTGGTGGGCGTCGACCAGACCAGCACATATCCCGCCGAAGCGCGCAGCCGGCCCAATGTGGGCTATTCCCGCACGCTCGCACCCGAAGGCGTGCTCTCGGCCGATCCGAGCCTCATCCTGGCCATCGAGGGCGCTGGCCCGCCCGCGACGCTGGATGTGCTGAAGCAGGCGTCCGTGCCGGTGGTGCTCGTTCCCGATGGCCACACGCCCGAAAGCGTGGTGCGCAAGATCGAGATCATCGCCGATGCCATGGGCGTGCCGGAAAAAGGCCGGGCGCTGGCGGATGCGGTGCGCGCGGATTTCACGGCCCTCGCGGAAGGGGTGGCGCAGCTGAAGGGAAAGCCGCGTGCCGTCTTCGTGCTCTCCGCCTCCAGCGGCGCGCCGGTGGTGGGCGGGGCGGGCACCAGCGCGGATGCCATGTTTCATCTGGCCGGCGTCACCAATGCCATGGCCGGCATTCCCGGTTTCAAGCCGGCGGTTGACGAGGTGGCGCTCACCGCCGATCCCGACGCCGTGGTGGTGATGACCGATGGCGGGCAGAAGCTCACCGCCGACGTGATCTTCTCCCTGCCCGCCTTCAAGGGGACCCCCGCCGCCCATGATGGTCGTCTCGTGGCTCTGCCGGGCTCCTATCTTCTGGGCTTCGGGCCCCGCGCGCCTCAGGCGGCGCGCGATTTGGCTCTTGCCCTCCATCCCGGCGAGAGCCTTCCTGAGCTGCCCCCACGGCCCTGGGCGGGGGGCGGGAAGTGAGCCTCGCCTTGCCGGGACGCGCCGGCCGCACGCGTCCGCCGGCCGGCCTCGGCCTTCTGGTGCTTGCCGTGCTGGCGCTTGCCGCCTTCGCCGCCGCCCTTTGCCTCGGCCCGGTGAGCATCGCCCCCGAGCGCCTGTGGGCGGTGCTGCGCGATGCGATGACCGGCACCGCGGCGCCCTCCGGCTATGGCATTCGCGAGCGCGTGGTGGTGCTGGATGTGCGCCTGCCGCGCGCCGTGCTGGGCGCGCTGGCTGGGGCCGCGACGGCGGTTTCCGGCGCCATCCTCCAGGGCGTGTTCCGCAATCCGCTGGCTGATCCCGGCCTCGTCGGCGTCTCGCCCGGCGCGGCGCTGGCGGCGGTGGCCTTCATCGTGCTGGCGGGGGATCTGGGGCTGATGCTGCCCGGCGCGCTGCGGCCGCTCTCCTTGTCGGTGGCGGCCTTCGCGGGCGGCCTGGTGACCACCTTGCTGATCGGCCGCCTCGCCATGCGGGAAGGCTATATCTCGGTGGCGACCCTTCTCTTTGCCGGCCTTGCTTTGGGCGCGTTGGCGAGCGCGGGCACCGGCCTCCTGGTGTTCCTGTCGACCGAGCAGCAGTCGCGCGAATTCCTGTTCTGGACGCTCGGCAGCCTGGGCGGTGCCACCTGGGCGAAGGCGGCGCTGGCGGCGCCCTTCGTGCTGGCGCTTCTCCTGGTCATGCCGGTGATCGCGCGCGGGCTCGACGCGCTGGCGCTGGGCGAGGCGGAAGCCTTCCACCTGGGCATCCGCGTGGAGCGGCTGAAGCGCATCGCCATTCTCGCGGTGGCGGGCGGCGTCGGGGCGGCGGTGGCGGCCTGCGGGGTGATCGGCTTCGTGGGGCTTGTGGTGCCCCATCTGGTGCGCCTGACGCTCGGCCCCTCCCACCGGGTGCTTCTGCCCGCCTCGGCCCTGCTGGGCGCCGCCGTGCTCCTCCTGGCGGATGTGGCGGCGCGCATGCTGGCCGCGCCCGCCGAACTGCCGCTCGGCGTCGTCACGGCCCTCATCGGAGCGCCCTTCTTCCTGTGGCTGCTCATGCGGCGGCGGGGGGCTCTGGGATGAGCGCGGCGCGCACCTATGAGATGGCGGACATCGTCCTGGAGCGCGGCGGGCGTCGGCTCCTGGACGGCGTTTCCCTTGCCCTCACGCCCGGCACGGTGACGGTGGTCATCGGCCCCAACGGCGCCGGCAAGTCCACCTTGCTGAAGGTGCTGGCGGGCGAGCTGCGCCCCGCGCGCGGCCGTGTGACGCTTGAAGGGCGGGACATCTTCACCCTGCCGCCGGCACTCCTGGCCCGGCGAAGGGCGGTGCTGGCGCAATCCACCGAGGTGGCCTTTCCCTTCACGGTGGCGGAGGTGGTTGGCATCGGCCTGATGGGCGCCGGGGCCGGCGTCGAGGCGCGCATCGAGCAGGCGCTGGCGCGGGTGGATCTGGCGGGATTCGCGTCCCGGCGCATCGCGCAATTGTCGGGGGGCGAGCGGCAGCGGGTGCACCTTGCCCGGGTTCTCGCCCAGCTGGATGGGGGCGGGGAGGGGACGGGCTTTCTTCTCCTGGACGAGCCTACCTCCTCGCTCGACCTGTCCCATCAACTTCTCGTGCTCGATGTCGCCCGCCGCCATGCGCGCGCGGGCGGCGGCGTGCTGGCCATCCTGCATGACCTCAATCTGGCGGCCATGGCGGCGGATGTGCTGGTGGTGGTGGAGACGGGCCGCATTGCGGCGTCCGGCCCGCCCGCCGACGTGCTGACGGACGATCTGCTGCGCAAGGTGTTTGGCGTGAACGCGCGCATGAATGCGGTGCCGGCCGGCCCCTTCCTCCTGCCCCAGTCCATCCTCGGATCTGGAAGCCAAGCTCCGCGTTGATGGGTTGCGGCGGCGGTGGAGGCGGGCTTTCCTTCGGCTCGTCCGCTTGCCGCATCGCAGGAGCCGTCATGACCCATCCCGCTCTCACCCCCGGCCATGTGGCCGTCATCACCGGCGGCGCGTCCGGCATCGGCCTTGCGGCCGCCCGCCGCTTTCTCGGCCTCGGCCTGAAGGTGGCCATCGCCGACTTGCCCGGTGAGGCACTGACCGAGGCGGAACGCTCGCTGGACGCAGAAGCCCCGCCCGGGACGGCCCATGTTCTGGCCGTGCCCACCGACGTTTCAGAGCCCGGCGCGCTGGAGCATCTGGAGCAGACCGTGCGGGGCGCGTTCGGCACGGTGGACGTGCTGATGAACAATGCGGGCATCCAGCCGGGCAGCACCACGTTCGACACCGAGCGCCAGTGGCGGCGCATCATGGCGGTCAATCTGTGGGGGGTGATCGAGGGCAGCCAGATCTTCGCCCCCGGCATGATCGCGCAAGGGCGACCGGGCCTCATCATCAATACCGGCTCCAAGCAGGGCATCACCACGCCGCCGGGCGACCCCGCCTACAATGTCTCGAAGGCAAGCGTGAAGGCCTTCACCGAGGCGCTCCAGCACGAATTACGCAACACGCCCGGCTGCCGGGTCACCGCCCACCTGCTGATTCCCGGCTTCGTCTTCACCGGCCTCACTGCGCGTGGACGCAGCGAGAAGCCGGCCGGCGCCTGGACGCCGGACGAGACGGTGGACTTCATGCTGGAGCGGCTGGAGGCGGGCGACTTCTACATCCTGTGCCCCGACAATGACGTGCCCCGCGCCCTCGATGAACGGCGCATCCTGTGGGCGGCCGGCGACATCGTGGAGAATCGCCCGCCGCTGTCGCGCTGGCATCCCGCCTATGCGGAGGCGTTCAAGGCGTTCGTCGAGAAATAGGCGCGTCGAGAAATAGGCGCGGCGATGACGGGTACCGGATCGCCCTTCGGGGCGGTTCGGTCGTCTTTGTCCGTCATGTCAGGAGGTGCGGATGGTGGGCGCGACAGGGATTGAACCTGTGACCCCTACGATGTCAACGTAGTGCTCTCCCGCTGAGCTACGCGCCCATCCGCCAGGAGGAGGCCTCTATATCGGCTCGGTCGGCCGGAAGCAAGGCGCCTCGAAAAGGGAAATTTGCGTCATCCCCAGGCTGTATGCCGAAGGCCGTACCGGGGCGCGCGGGGGCCGCCTCTCAGGCGGCCAGCATCTTGCCCACTTCGCTGACCAGGTCGCGCAGGTGGAAGGGCTTGGAGAGCACCTTGGCCTCGCAGGGCGCTTCCACGTCCGCATTGAGGGCCACCGCCGCAAAGCCGGTGATGAACATGACCTTCAGGTCCGGATCGAGCTCGGTCGCCCGGCGGGCCAGCTCGATTCCGTCCATCTCCGGCATGACGATATCCGTCAGCAGCAGCTCGAACGGCTCTTCCCGCATCCGCTCATAGGCGGAGCGGCCATTGTCATAGGAGGCTACGTTGTAGCCCGCATTCTGCAGCGCTTTCACCAGGAAGCGACGCATGTCGTTGTCGTCTTCGGCCAAAAGGATCTTCGACACGCCTCTTACCCCTCGATTGCCCACATCCCGCGCCTCAAGGCAGGATCACCAAAGCCCAGCCGCCGCTGCTCTCGCTGCCCGCTCTTGGCCCCGGTGCGGGACGAAATCAACCCGTCGCGAGGCACTGCGCGCGCGAGAAAGGGCGCGGCGGTTCCTCCATAGGCTTCTTGCCTCAAAACGGGTAAATTCGAAGTGAACCTTTCTGCATCTTCTCAAGCGGCCTCCCGCTTGGGCATCATGCACGCCGACCGCTCCGCGCGCTGAAGGATGAACGGGCCTCGATGACAGCCTGCCTTGCCGAATCCATCGACCCGCCGTTCGAGATCCTGATGCCCGACGAGGTGCAGGGGCCGGTCCTGTTCAATTCTCCCCATTCGGGCCGAATCTATCCGCGCGCCTTCATGGATCAGGTGCGGCTCGACTTCGACACCTTGCGCCGGTCCGAAGACAGTTTTGTGGACGAGCTGTTTCAGGATGTGGTGGGCCACGGCCTGCCGCTGATGCGCGCGCTGTTCCCGCGTGCCTTCCTTGACCTCAACCGCGAGCCCTACGAGCTCGATCCGCGCATGTTCGACGGCCGCCTGCCGGCCTTTGCGAACACCCGGTCCATCCGCGTCTCCGGCGGGCTCGGCACCATCGCCCGCGTGGTGGGCGAATCGCAGGAAATCTACCAGCGCCGGCTCACCGTGGCCGAGGGGCTGGAGCGCATCGAGACCTTCTACAAGCCCTACCATCAGGCCCTGCGCCGCCTCATGTCGCGCAGCCACCGCGCCTTTGGGGTGGCGGTGCTGGTGGACTGCCATTCCATGCCCTCCGGCCCGACGCGGGAGGAGGGGGTGAGGGCGGACATCGTGCTCGGCGATCGCTACGCCACCAGCTGCTGTGGCCTCGTCACCGACGTGCTGGAAAAGGAGTTCATCGCCCGCGGCTATGCGGTGGTGCGCAACAAGCCCTATGCGGGCGGCTACATCACCGAGCATTACGGCAATCCGGTCGCTGGCCTCCACGCGGTTCAGATCGAGATCAATCGCGGCCTCTATATGGACGAGGCGCATTACCAGCGGGCGGCGGGCTTTGCGCGGGTCCAGGCGGACATGAGCGCCATCGCCGATTGTCTCAACCGCGCCGTTCTGGAGGTGCTGGTGCCTCGCCGGGCCGCTGCGGCCGAGTGAGCCGGGCCAAGGCTTCCGGCGTGGTATACTGCGCGCCAGGGTAGCGAGGCAGGGGCGCGGCAAGTTTGCGCAGCAAAGGCGGCGCGACGGCCTTGCGTTTTCAGAATGGCAGATATACGAATTTGCGCATGGCGGTTCGCTGCTTCGCAGCCCCGCGTGCAGACCGTCTGTCCCAAACGGTCGCCCTAAAAAAGAAAGGGGCCGCCCGCCGAAGCGAACGGCCCAAGTCTAGGGAGGAAACGCCCAAGGAGGGCAGCGACACAGCGACGCCAATCGCCATGTCGCAATGCAGCAATAGCCCATTGCGGTGCCAGAAATCAAGTGCTGGTTTGTCGCATTGCGGTGGAGTGCTGTAAGCGGTTGAAAAACAAAGAGAAAACGTGCAGCGGGGTGTGGGGTGATGCAGCCTCGTGGCCGAATCTGCGGCTTTGTTCGGCAAATGTTCCGGGATTCGAGCCCGAGTGACCCCATGGCCACGCGGGAAAAAGACAATCAAAATCGGTTGTGAGGTCTGATATTACCGGAAAAGGTAATTTAAGACCTCTCCGGCGGTAGGAATGCGTTTTCCGTAGGGGCGCGTTGCGCTGCACGCGTGGCCCGGGGAAGGTGGTTCGGGCCGGGCGCAAGGGTGGCAGCAGCGGTCCCTGTCGCGGATCTGGCGCGAGGGTTCGGGCCTGCTGGCCGGGCGCATGTGTTGAGGGGGCAGAAACGGCACGGCACAGCCGGCCACGGCGCAATGACGCCCAAAAAGAAAGGGGCCGCTCACGGTATGCCGGAGCGGCCCAAGTCTAGGGAGGAAACGCCCAAGGAGGGCAGCGGCACTGCAGCACGCAATGCCGCGCCGCATCAATATGCGCTCCAGCCCCCTCTGCCGCAAGATTGGCGCCTGCTGATATATTAGGCATGCCTCGCAGATGAACTTTCGTTGGACGCCAAGCCCTTGGCCTTGCCGCGCCTAACGTCAGGGCGCAGCCTTAAAACGTTTTGCCCCTTCCTGCGCCGGCTCCAATCCGAATGGTGCCATCCGGCGGTCGCGGTCCTCCCAGGATCGGAGGAGAGCGCCCCCTCAGTTTGGGATGCCAACGGGCCGGACCTGATCTAGAGAAGTCCCACGCGCGCCGGCGCGTCCCCTATGGCTCCTGGAAGGCTTCCCATGACCCCTGTCGCCCTGGATACGTTCGTCCACCAGCTCGCCACGGTGTCGGGCGAGGCCATCCTCCCCTTCTTCCGCACCACGCTCGGCGTGGAGGACAAGAGCCACGGCCGCGCTTTCGATCCTGTCACCGAGGCGGACCGCGCCGCCGAGCAGGTGATGCGCCGCCTGATCCAGCAGCACTTCCCTGACCATGGCATCATTGGCGAGGAGTTCGACGACCAGCAGGTGGAAGCGCCCTATGTGTGGGCGCTCGATCCCATCGACGGCACCAAGTCCTTCATTTCCGGCATGCCGGCCTGGGGCACCCTCATCGGCCTCCTGAAGGAAGGGTCGGCGGTCTATGGCATGATGCACCAGCCTTTCATCAAGGAGCGTTTCTTCGGCGACGGCGCCAACGCCTTCTATCGCGGACCCGCCGGCGACCGGCGCCTCACCACCCGCGCCTGCGCGGGAATCGAGGACGCCATCCTCTTCACCACCAGCCCGCTGCTGATGAACGAGGCCGACCGGGCGGCCTTCCGCACGGTGGAAGAGCGCGTGCGCCTCTCGCGCTATGGCGGGGATTGCTACGCCTATTGCATGGTGGCGGCCGGGCTGGTGGACCTGGTCATCGAGAGCGGCCTGAAGAATCACGACATCGTCGCCCTCATTCCCATCATCGAAGGCGCGGGCGGCGTGGTGACCACCTGGGAGGGCGAGCCCGCCACCAAAGGGGGGCGGGTGGTGGCGGCCGGCAGCAAGGCCGTTCACGCCGCCGCCCTTGAGCTCCTCGCGGGCGCTTAGAGGGCAAGTCATCGACCGGCTTGATTCACCCTGGCCGGATCAGGCTTCAGCATGCGCTCCGACCCCTGACCTCTCCGGCCGGCGAATCGCGGGCTGCCTCGAGATCGCCCGCCTGCGGCTCGGCGTGGGGACGAGGCGCAGGGACGCCGGTGTCTGCACCGCCTCGCTCCCTAGAGCACGGGCTCGGCCGGCCCGGCCTTGCCAGGCAAGGGCGTGGGCGGAATGAAGCCGTCGAAGGCCGCCCAGAACTGGCTGCGCAGGGCATCCCGTTCCATCATCAGCTCGTGCTTGGCGGCAGGGATCACCAATTGGGCGCCGGCAATCAGCCGGGATGCCACATGCTCCACCATGCGGTTGGACACGATGCGATCCGCTCCACCCGCCATCAGCAGCAGCGGCAGGCGAATGGCGCGCAGCGCTTCCGGCGCCGTGACGCGGTGCATGGCTGCGAAGGCTGTGGCGAGCCAACGGAAGGTGGGCGAGCCCAGTCCCATTTCAGGATGCGCGGTGATGAAATCCGCAGCCCGGGCATAGCGCACCGGGTCGGAGGTGACGCGATTGATGGGGAAGGGCCGGAAATTGATCGGCGTGTCCCCACCGCCCGGAATATAGGCGCGCCCCAGTCCGACGGCTGTGCCAGCCGCCGCCACGACGCCCACCGTCCCGGTCATGGCGCCCAGCTGGAGGGCGAGCATGGGGGCGGCGAGCACCGCGCGGTCGAACCAGCGATGGCCCGCCAGGAGGGCGTCCAGAAGCACCGCTCCGCCCATGGAATGGGCCAGCGCATAATGCGGCGCCGGGCAATCGGGGAGCACCACCTGCCGCATGAAGGCGGCAAGATCCCTCTGATAGTCCAGGAAGTCGCCCACATAGCCCCGCCGGGGATTGGCCAGCAGGCGCTCCGACCCGCCCTGGCCACGCCAGTCCAGCGTCGCGACGGCGAAGCCGCGCGCGGTCAGGTCCCGCACCACATCGAAATATTTCTCGATGAATTCCGCCCGGCCGGGCAGCACGGTCACCGTGCCGCGCCAGGGCGTGCCGGGCGCGGGCGGCCAATGGGCGAAACGGATCCGGATCGAATCGGCGGTGACGAGATGGCCGCTCACCGCCCCCGCCGGAACAGGGCTCCCGGGAATGGTGCGCAGCACCGATGGCCCCGCTGCATCGCCGGGGAGCGGTCGAGTTTCTGCGGAGGCGGACGGCTGGGGCATGGAGTGCCTGACGGACATTGCGGGCTCAGAGCCTATAGCGCGCCCATGGCGGCCGGCAAACGCGCTCAATAGCGCTTGTTCGCGAAGCCGATCACTTCCATGCCGCTGATCTCGCCGGAGCGCGCATCGAGCACGAGCCGCACGCGCTCGCGCCGGGGGCCTGTGGCTTCGCACAGATAGCTGGCGCCCCGGATCTCCAGGCTGGTGATCTCGGTAAAGCCCCAAGCCGTCAATTGCCGCTCCATGTCCCCCAGCGAGCGCGGCGGCGTGCTGGCCGCGCGCGTGACATAGGGCGACAAAGCGGGGGCCATGAAGAAGGCCCGCGACAAACCGTCCCCCGCATGGGTGAGCGGGGCAGGCGCGGGGGCGGCAGCCACGGGGGGCGGGGCGGCCGGTACGGCAGGCGGGAAGGTCATGGGCAGGAAGGGTTCTTCGGGCGCGGAAATGCGCACGAGGGTGCCGGGAGGGCCGTACCAGTCCGCCTCGTCGGCCTGGGCGGCACCGGAGGCATGGGCCGCTGCGACGATGTCCTTCATCTGTCGGCAAGGCCCCGGAGCCTGGAAGCCCGGGAGACTGACGGCCAATGCGAGGGTGAGAAGTCCGGCGCCTGTGCGCATGCTCCGCCTCCCTGCCCGAAGCTGGCAGGACGGGTGGTTATATCAATGCCCGCGCCTCCGCCAGGGGCGAACGTCCAGGGTGTCGCGGTCGCCCGCCGACATCCGGGGGATTGGCAGGCCGGCGAGACTATAGGCCCTGCCCCTGAATGGGGGGCGGACAGGCTGTTCAGCTGACGTTCATGAAATGGCCGTTCGCCCGGTCTTGACGCCCGTCCACCTGCTTCCCACATCCCGGACAGCGTCGGTCATCAGACGGCGCGACCCCACCGGGTCCGGCTTCGGCGGGCCCGGCAGATCCAAGCGTATCGCTTTAGGAGGATATGCCATGCGTAGCTTTGACTTGACCCCCCTGTATCGCAACACCGTCGGCTTTGACCGCCTCTTCTCGCTGCTCGACACCGTCGGTGGCGTGGACGCGGCGCCCACCTATCCGCCCTACAATATCGAGCGGACCGGCGAGAACGAGTATCGCATCACTGTCGCAGTGGCTGGCTTCACCGCCGACGAACTCTCCATCGAGAGCAAGGAAAATAGCCTGACCCTTCGCGGCGAGAAGGCCACGGCGGAGAATGCGGAGCACAGCCAGGTCCTCTATCGCGGGATCGCTGCGCGCGCGTTCGAGCGCCGGTTCCAGCTGGCCGACCACGTGGAAGTGCGCGGCGCCCGCCTTGAGAATGGCCTGCTCCACGTGGAGCTTGTGCGCAACATTCCCGAGGCGAAGAAGCCCCGCACCATCTCCATCGCCACCGCTCCGTCCGAGGCGCCCCGCGTGACGGCGGCGGCCGAGGCGACGGACGCCAAGGCGGCCTGACCTGCGCCGCGAGGCCGGTTGAGCCGGCCTCCCTTCGATCCTGATTCGCGAGGCAGGGGGCACTTGAGGCGTCCCCGCCCGCGGGTCCCGGGCGTCTGAGAGCGCTCCGCGAAAGCGGGGCGCTTTTTTCATGCAAGGGGGCACTGGCTCAGCCCGCCGTGTTCACCGGCAGGATCTGGGAGACCGGCCTAAGGGCTCGCCGGCTTTGCGGGAGAGACCGGGGGCGATGCCGGTCCGGTCGTGCGCGGGGGCCACGTGAAATCATCGGCGCGCCCTGCGGGTGCCGCAGCCGGCAACCCTTCCTTCAGCGCGCGGAGCGATTCGCTGGCCGTGGCCGCAGCCGGAACCGCAGCGGGGAGCGGCGTGGTGCCGCCGGCCAATGCGCTGGCGCCCAAGCGCGGCCGGTCGTTCAGGGACATGGGCCCTCGCGTGCCATCCGCGCCGGGGCCCGTGTCGGGCATCTGCTCCACTTCCGACAGGATGCGCGAAATGTCCTTCTGGGCGAAGAAGGCGAGCTTGCGGGCGCCGGCCCGGGTAAAGCGGATGCCGTCATTCAGGCGCAGGCGTCGCCTTTGCCCATCCACGGCCGCGCCGGAAGCGGTGTATTTGCCATCCTCGTCCACGAAGCCGTCCCACACATTGGCGAAGATGACGCCGGCCTTCGCCGCGTGGCTCTTGAGGATGTCGTTGAGGCGTTCGTAATCGGCCATGGTGGCTGCGTTCTGCACCGGGGCCAGACCCACCACCACCACATTGCCGACCCGTGCC
This sequence comes from Aquabacter sediminis, assembly GCF_028863665.1. GTDB lineage: Bacteria > Pseudomonadota > Alphaproteobacteria > Rhizobiales > Xanthobacteraceae > L1I39. The sequence goes on along the minus strand of NZ_JARBFX010000006.1, from coordinate 5,024 downwards.
CGAAGGGCGGCGAGGAAGTCGTCCAGCCGCTTGCCATAAAGCTCGGTCCAGCGGTCGGTGAAGGGCTCCACCTGCGTGTCGCCGTCGCGAATGGGATGAATGTCGTTGGCGCCGAGGCTCACCACCGTCACACCCGGCCGGGCGGCATTGACCGCCTCCGGCCATTTGGCCATCCAGTCGGTGATGTCCGGTGTCTCGCCGGGCAGGTAGCCGCTGTCATCGTCCGTGCGGGCGATCACGGCCGGGCTGCCCTTTTCGGGCACATAGGCGTCCGCCAGTCCCTTGGCGAACTGCGCGCCCATGCGGTCGCCGATCACCAGGACAAACTTGGTGGGCGGCTGCTTCTTGCCCTGCACGGCCTCGTCGGCCGACGAATAAACGGTGCCTTCCGGCTCGGGCGGTGGCTTGGGAGCTTGGGGCTGCACCTGCTGTTGCGGCTGTTGCTGCTGGGGCGGAAAGAGCGGGGCGAAGGGATTCCAGCCGCCGAAGAGGCCACCGCCACCGCCGCCCACATTGGCCGGCGGACGAGGAATGCTGCCCGGTGGCCGCAAATCCTGCGCCTGAGCGAGGGCCGCGCCAAAGAGAATGCTCGCGACCACCGCTACCCATGCCACGGCCTGAATCCGGCGCGCGGCCGCAGTTGGCCACAGGGCAAAGGGGCAGGGGACAGGGGCGTCAGCGGGCGTCATGCATCAGCAATGGCCGACCTTGCCGGCGGTTTCAAGACGGGATGTCCCGCAGGGGCGCGGCGCAGACTGCGCCGCATGGGCCTGACTGAGCCCGCACTGCGGCAGGCGGCCGCTTCCTCTCTTTCCTGTTTCTCCAGGGCGCAGGGGCGCGCCCCCCGGGTGGCCAAACGCAAAAACGCCGCCGGGCCGGGGCCGCGACGGCGTTGAAATGCGTTGGATACGGGGAGACTGCGGGTGCAGGTCTCCGATGGTCCTCAGTTCAGCTTCGACCGTACATCGGCAATGGCCGAACCCACCAGCCGCTCACCCACCGAAGCGTCGCGGGCGATGCCGGAGAGGAGCCGCTCGGCCGCCTTCACCGCCGCGTCCGCAGCCACGGCCTTCACGTCGGCCACGGCCTGGGATTCGGCCTGGGAGATCTTCTCTTCCGCCATGCGGGTGCGGCGGGCGACGAAGTCTTCCAGCTTGGCGCGGGTCTCGGAGGCGAGGCGCTCAGCCTCGGCCTTGGCGGCGGTCACGATGGATTCCGCCTCGGTTTCCGCCTCGCGCTGCTTGCGCTTGTATTCGGCCACCAGCTTCTGCGCCTCTTCCTTGAGGCGGCGGGCTTCGTCCAGCTCGGCGGCGATGCGGGCGCCGCGATTGTCCAGCGCCGCGGCGATGGTGCGGTGGACGCCGTAATAGAGCAGGATGGCGACGAACAGCAGGAAGGCGATGGCCACCCAGAGCTCGGCCAATTGCATCTCGTTCATGGCAGTCCTCGATCGCCGGTATCAGGTCGTCACCCGTGCCCACGGCACGCGGTGACAGGGAAAATCACGCGCCCGTCTTCTGGGCGAGGGCCGCGTCCACCGCCTGCTCCACATCCGCATTCTGGGCGGTGGTGCCGACCAGGCTGGAGACGATGGTGTTGGCCGTGTCCACGGCAATGCCGCGCACATGCGACATGGCCTCGGTCTTGGTGGCGCCGATGCGACGCTCCGCTTCCTCGAGCTTGGCGGCGAGGCTCGCTTCCAGGCTCTTGCGGTTGGTCTCGGTCTCGGCGGCGAGGCGGTTGCGCGCCTCACCGGCAATGGCGTTGGCCTTGTTGCGGGCCTCCACCAGGGCCTTCTCATAGGCGGCCTGGGCCGCTTCGCTTTCCGCCCGGCGCTGCGAGGCCTCTTCCAGATCGCGGGCGATCCGGTCGTGACGCTCTTCCAGGATGCGGCCGATGCGCGGAAGCGTCACGCGGCTCATCAGGAAATAGAGGGCGCCGAAGGTCAGAGCCAGCCAGAACAGCTGGGAGGCGAAATGGGTGGGGTTGAACGGCGGGAAGCCGCCGTGCTCACCATCCCCGCCATGTTCGCCGTGCACGGCATGGGCGAGTTCGCCCGTGCCGGGGGCCGCCGCATGGGCTTCGGCGACGACGAAGGAGGTCACCGTGTTCCACACCCGCTGAGGTGCAGTATCGCTGCCGGCCACCACCGTCACCGGCCCCGCCATCAGCAGGGCTCCCGTCACAGCCGCAGCACCTATCAGCTTCCATGTCTTGGTCATGGCTCGCCTGTCCGTCCTTCGTCCATCAGGCTTCCGGGATCACCCGGAAGCCGCCGCTTATGTCGTGCCGATCAGGCCACGAAGAGCAGAACGAGAGCGACGACGAGCGAGAAGATGCCGAGACCTTCCGCGAGCGCCGCGCCGATGAACGCGCGGGCGAACTGGCCGTCGGCCGCAGAGGGGTTGCGCAGAGCGCCGGCGAGGAAGTTGCCGAAGATGTTACCGACGCCGATGCCGGCGAGACCCATGCCGAGGCAGGCGAGACCGGCGCCCAGGAACTTAGCAGCGTTCGCGTCCATAGTACTGCTCCTTGAGAAACACGTGAGGGTTCAGATGAGGGCAGGGCTCAGTGGCCCGGATGCACCGCATCGTTGAGATAGATCGAGGTGAGGACCGCAAACACGTAGGCCTGCAGCACCGCGACCAGCAGCTCGAGCGCCGTCAGCGCCACGATCATGAAGAAGGGAAGCACCGCGCCGAACCAGCCGGCGACGCCGAGCGAGGCCAGGCCCACCACGAAGAAGGCGAACACCTTCAGGGCGATATGGCCGGCCAGCATGTTGGCGAACAGACGCAGCGACAGGGAGATGGGGCGGGAGATGAAGGACACCACCTCGATCAGCACCACGAAGGGCAGCAGGAAGGAGGGCACGCCCGACGGCACGAACAGGTGGAGGAAGTGGGTGCCGTGCTTGAAGAAGCCATAGACGATCACGGTGCCGATCACGAGCAGCGCAAGAGCGGCAGTGACGACGATGTGGGCGGTGATCGTGAAGGTGTAGGGAACCAGGCCCACCACATTCGCCACGAAGACGAACATAAAGAGCGAGAAGACCAGGGGGAAGAAGACCATGCCCTGGTTGCCGGCCGAATCCCTGACCATCTTGGCTATGAATTCGTAAGACATCTCAGCCACCGACTGCATCCGGCCCGGCACCAAGGTGCGGCCGCGGGTGGCGTAGGTCAGAAACAGGAAGATGGAGGCGACGATGCCGACCATGAAGGCGGCGGAATTGGTGAAGGAGACGCTGACGCCCGAGACATGCAGCAGCTCTACGTACCGCTGCACTTGAAACTGGTGGATCGGATCGATGTTCATCCGACACGCGCCTCTGTTCCGTGCGGCTTGCGCCGCCACAATTCCACATCCTCTACAGGGCTCATCCCTGCGGAGGCTTCTTTCCACCGGTCTCGCCGGCCGCGCGCATCATGTTGAGCACGCCGGCGGCAAAGCCGATCAGGGTGAAGAGGATGATGCCCCAGGGCGACACCGAGAAGACGGCGTCGATGCCCCAGCCGATCATGGCCCCCACCAGAGTCCCCGCCACGAACTCCGATCCCAGGCGAAAGGCCAAAGCCATGCCCGAGGCGGTGTTGTTGCGTTGCGGTCCCGTCGGCTGCGATTGGTCTTTTGGCCGCGCCTTGTCAAGCGCGGCATTGAGACGCTGAAGCCGATCCGCAAGTCCGGGATCACCCACCTCTGGTTCGTGGTCCGCTTGCCGTTGGCCCGTCTTCCGAGGATCGGAATCCGATCGTTTCGACATGCTACGAACTCCGGCTTCGCGGGTGTGGATCAGGCGATCACGGCCCCCCGAAACCGCGCGGCACCATAGTTGCGGCATATTTGAGTGTCAAGGAAAGCGCGGAGCGATTTAACTGCCTGAAATCACGCGAAAAACGGCAGTGAACTCAAACCCTTGGCACCGATCAGCTCACCTCGCGTAAGCGCTCGGCGTGCTGCAGGTCCACAGACACCAGCCGCGAGACCCCCCGTTCGGCCATGGTGACGCCGAACAGCCGGTCCATCCGCGCCATGCTGATGGGATTGTGGGTGATGACCAGGAAGCGGGTGTCGGTCAGCCGCGTCATTTCGTCCATCAGCACGCAGAAGCGTTCCACATTGGCGTCGTCGAGGGGCGCGTCCACCTCGTCCAGCACGCAGATGGGGGCGGGGTTGGTCAGGAACACCGCGAAGATCAGCGCCATGGCGGTGAGCGCCTGCTCGCCGCCGGAGAGCAAGGAGAGCGTCTGCGGCTTCTTGCCGGGCGGCTTGGCGATGATGTCGAGACCGGCTTCCAGCGGGTCGTCCGCGTCGGTCAGCACCAATTGCGCCTCGCCGCCGCCGAACAGCGTGTCGAACAGCTTGCGGAAATGTCCGTCCACCACGGCGAAGGAGGCCTGAAGGCGCTCGCGGGCCTCCCGGTTCAGGCTCTGGATGCCCGACCGCAGGCGGCGGATGGCCTCCACCAGGTCGTCCCGCTCGCGGGTGAGGGTTTCCAGGCGCCCGTCCGCTTCTTCAAGCTCCACCTCGGCCCGCAGATTGACCGCGCCGAGGCGGTCCCGCTCCCGCCGCGCCCGCTCAAGGGCCGCCTCGACCGTGTCGAGGGGCGGCGGCTCGGCATCGGCGGTGAGGCCGGAGAGGGTGAAGGCGGTTTCGGGTGGCCCGTCCAGGGCATCGGTGATGTCGCGGGCCACGTCGTCCCGCCGCTGGCGCGCGGCCTCCAGCCGCGCTTCGCAGCGGGCGGCTTCCTCGCGTGCAGCCGAGAGGGCGGCGAGCGCGTCCTTGGCAGCCTGGTCGGCGGCGGCCAGCGCGGCCTCGCCCTCGGCGAGGCGATCGGCGGCGGCGCGGCGGCCGGCCTCTGCTTGCTCGGTTTCGGTCAGGAGGCGGCGGCGGCGCAGGATGATCTCGGCGGGGGCGTCGGCCAGCCCGTCCAGTTCCGCCTGCGCCTCGTCGCGGCGGGCCTCCAGCGCTGCGATCCGGGCGCCTGCGCCGCCGGCGCGTTCGGTCCAGGAGCGCCGTTC
>NZ_JARBFX010000005.1 GCF_028863665.1 Aquabacter sediminis | reverse complement strand
GTTCGGCCAGATCGAGTTCATCGACGAAGGCGTCAATGATGCGGACCGGGTTGTCTGCATCCACATAGTCTTCCAGGCACGTCGGCAAAAAGCTTGCTTGGTGGCGGTCAGCAGCTTCAACGAAACGTCCCATCTGGCACCCCCGAAGCAGTGCCAGATCATAGCATCATCAGGGGTTTTCACACAGCCTCGGCCCCATACCGGACGTTCAGAGCCGCTCTTGGCAAGGTCCGCAACTGGCGCATCCTTTGAAGTGGATGCCCCAAGGGCGATCGAAAGGACAAAGCGGTTGCACCACTGACGTTGCCGCCCGCAACAATCAGCCCGCACTCTGCAGGTTCAGGTGGTATCGCGTGTAGCGACGTTCGCCAGTTCGGGTCAGTGCCCCTTTCTCGACCAGATCGTGTAGGTCGCGTGTGGCGGTGGGGCGCGAGGTGCCGGTGATCGCGAGGTAGTTCTCCGCGCTCAGGCCTCCCGTGAAGCCGCCGGGGCCCTCACGGAAGAGACGGGCGATCACCTTCTCCTGCCGTTCGTTCAGCTTGTCGCGGAAGCGATCGTAAAAATGTGCCTTGGCGATATGGAAGGCGACGCGGCCGAGCGTCGTCTGCTGGGCCGCGATGATCGTTTCGGCAAAATAGACCAGCCAGTCCGTGACATCGAGCGTCCGCTGATGGACCTCGAGCTGATCGTAATAGGCCTTGCGATGCTGCTCTATGGTATGGGCGAGCGCGATCAGCGTCGGTTGCCCGATGTTCTGGGCGAGGGATTTTTCCGCGACGGTTCGTCCGATGCGGCCGTTTCCGTCCTCGAAGGGATGGATGCTCTCGAAATAGAGATGGCCGATCCCGGCCCGGGTGAGTGCCGGCAGGGGATTGTCGCCGTTCGGGGCCGAGCCATTGAACCAGGTGAGATAGGCGGCCATCTCGTCCGGAACCCGAGAGGATGGCGGCGCCTCGAAATGCACGGTCGGCCGATCCTGGCGGCCGGATACGATCTGCATCGCGTCTTCATGGCGACGATATCCGCCGATCGTCTCCAAGTGCCAGCTGTCCGCCATCAGCATGCGGTGCCAGCGGAACAGCGTATCGCCGTCGAGGGGATCGGCCCAGCTCCGATAGAGATCGACCATCATCTCTGCGATGCCCCGCTCTTTCGGCTTCACGTTGCGATTGTCGGTGTCGAGGCCGAGCTGACGGCGCAGAGAGGATTGCACGCTGAGGCGATCCAGCGTCTCTCCTTCAATCGCGCTGGTCTTGACGGCCTCGTCACTGAGGAGTTCGATCCGCAGCAGGTCCCGCTCGTCATCGCTCACATGCCGGACCGCGCCGATCACCTCGCCGGTCAGCAGCAGGAACCGCCGCTCCAGCGGTTCGAGGGCAACCGGATCATAGGCAAAATGCGGCCAGCCGTGCTGGGTCCAGTTCCAAGCCATGAGCGATAGAATTCCTTTCTATCGCTCACATAATAGCGGAATTGCGATTGATAGATAGCTGTCCTATCGCTCATGGCAGCGCGAAGGAGACTGAGAGCGTGATGCCGGGTCGATAACGTGACGCGCGCGACCAAGGGGTGAAAGGTCCACCTGCTGCCGAATGATACCCATTGTGCGCTACGATCGAATGGGGATCAGGGATGGCACATGGGATTCGGCGTCTTCATTCACCGCTCGGACTCGATCTATGACGACAGCCCGGCTGTACGGTATCAGTTCCCGCGCCCATATCTGGGACGCGTCGAGGCCTGCGTCGGCGACTGGATCGTTTATTACGAACCCCGGAAAGTGGCGGAGACCCGGGGCTATTTCGCGATCGCCAGGGTCGAGCGCGTCGTCCCTGATCCCACCGCTCCGGGCATGTATCTCGCTCTCATCAAACCAGGCAGCTATCTCGATTTTGCCAGCCCGGTGCCTTTCACCGATGCGGATGGCGTGGTCGAGCGCGGTGTGCTGAACGCGGACGGGCGCATATTTCAGGGCGTGCGCAAGCCGCCGTGCGTCCGCTCTCGCCGGACGATTTCAACCGGATCGTCACTCTCGGACTGAATGATAGCGAGCCGCTGCTGCCCCGCGTCGACGAGGGAGCGTCCCTCTCAGGTTTTGAAGAAGAACAGGCGCCATTCGTGTTCGAGCCGCCCCGCGAGCGCGTCAACACTCTGTCCTCTCGCATCGTCCGCGACCGCATCTTCCGGCGCGTCGTGCTGCGCGCCTATGACGAGCGCTGCGCCATCAGCGGGCTGAAGCTGATCAATGGCGGCGGGCGTGCCGAGGTGGCCGCGGCGCATATCCGCCCGGTGGAAGCGAATGGCCCCGACATCGTTAGCAACGGGCTGGCGCTGTCGGGCACGGCGCACTGGATGTTCGATCGCGGACTGATCAGCCTCTCGGATGATCTGGACATCCTCATTTCCCGGCAGACCAACGATGCCGACGGCGTGCGCGCCTTCATCAACAAAGACGGCCGCGCCATCGCGCCACGCAGGTTGATCGAGCGACCCCATCCTCATTTCCTGCGCTGGCACAGGGAGCATTGTTTCAAGCCGTGAGGCGGAGGCTCCCTATGCCGCTTCCGATCACTGCACAGCAATTTCGCCCTTAACCTGTCGTCGCACGCTACGTGCTGCGCCGCGGACGGAATCCTGTCGAACCCGCCGAATATCGGGCTCTTTGCATCCTCCCCACCCGCAATGAAATCGCTATGCCCCCGGCTTTGTTGGGTGCCCGACCCGTCGAGCAGATGCGATGCGGTTCTAGCGGGTGGCTCTACCATGCAGATGCCCGCTGAGGCGGAAACGTCAACCGCGTGCATTTCCGCTGGAGCCCGCTTGAGCCACCCGACGCGCCAGATTCATCCGCGTGCCTCACAGGTGCCTAACGGCTGCCAAACGCCAGCCTCCGCCCGAAGGCGGGAATTCTGCAAGCCATTCGATTTTCTAGAGAAATTTGGAGCGGGCGAAGGGATTCGAACCCTCGACCCCAACCTTGGCAAGGTTGTGCTCTACCCCTGAGCTACACCCGCATCCATCTGCCGACCCGATGTCTCGGCCGGCGGTGCGTTCTATTGCCAAATGCTGGAGGCGATTGCAACACCCCTCTTTCGGTTTTATCGGAAGGCGACGAAGAAACCGGCTCGCGGCAGCCGGAGATAGTCTATATTTTTCAATTAAATCAAATAGTTATAGGACATTTCACTTTTCCACAGGGCACCCGGAGACTGAAGCGGTAGCGTCCACGTCCGGCGGCCCAGTGCAGGAGGGAGAGATTCGCGGAGCTCGCGTCCTTGCCGCGAGCCACGGCACGGGTGTGTGTTTAGGAAAAAATACTAGATGATATTCCTATTTGCGATCCACTCTGCTATGGTGTCCTCACCTGGCACCAAGGAGGGGCGCGTCCGGAGCGGCCTGACGGGTGGTGTCGGGGGCGGGTGTCCGACGGGGCGGGGAATAACGCACTCCGTTTCCGTTAGCAGAGGAGGCTGAAGGCCCAGGCGCACCGATCCGGTTCTGGTTCGGCCGGTGCTGATGGGAGAACCTGTTGCCCACGCGGCGCAGGGCCGAGGCCATAAATCCCCGCGCGGGAGCGGACGGAGCCCGGCTACACCTCATCCCACACTTCTACGGCGCGCCGCCGCGCGCCGGCCGCTCCCGCATCCCTCCACCCTGCCTTTGGCGGGGATGTTTGTGCTGGGGGCGTCAGAGGGGCGGCTTGCTCGTGGCGTGGCGTCCTTGCCCCCTCCCCTGCCCTCCCCCGCTTCGCGGGAGAGGGGGCCTGTAGCGCTGGGGGAGAGGTGCGGATAACTGCGGCCATGACGGGCAAAACACCGCCCCGACCGGACCCGCCAAAGTCCCCCTCTCCCGCGAAGCGGGGGAGGGTTAGGGAGGGGGCAGGCGCGGGGCAAAGTTACGGAGGGGGCAGGCGGGAAGGGATGGGAGGGGGCAGCGGAGGGAGATGGGAGGGAAGGCAGGGGCAAGGCGCAAACGGAAGCGCGGAGAGACCTGGAACAAAGAGGGGGCGATGGGGAGACATCAAAGCCGGCACGCTGCGGGCGCACAAGGTTGCAAGGGCGGACTGAGAGCCCTGCCCTCACTCACGCTTCGCGCCGATGGTCCCGCAGTTCCACTGCCCCGTCGCCGCAGCACGAGGCCGGCAAGCAGAGCCGGAGCGGGACGGAAGCACTCCCCGGTCAGATGCACGGCGAGAAGGCCGCAGCGGCACCACAGGACGGAAGGCGAGGCGCATGAGGCGCGGCATGGAGAGCCACACCAAGATGCGGCGCCGCACAGACGCTCCCACGCCTCAGATCGCTCAGATCCGCTCGATCTCGTCGACGGGGACCTGGAGGCGCCACAGCTCCCATGCCGGCACACCGAAGGCGCGGCACAGGCCGCACACGTACGGACATCGCCTGGCACGAAAGGGAAGGTGGCAGGCGGAAAAGAGAGCGGAAGGGAAAAGACCAACCCGGACCGACGCCGCGCGCTCGCGTGTCGCCAATGCACGAGGGGGCATGCGCTGATGCGTGCCGTGCACCACAAAGCGGGCGCGGGCAAAGCCGCCGGCGAAGCTCTGTGGACCTGGCAGGACCCAAAAGGGGCGCAAGCCAATCAAAGACCGCCAGACCGCCCGCGCTCAGGCGCGAAGATCTGGACGGGGGAAGAGCGGGGGCCGGCCCTGAGGGTCAGCCCCCGGGAAGCGGGCACGAGAAACGCCGCCCGCTTCAAATCCAATCGGTGTCCAACCGCCTCAGCGGCCGTTGACAACCGCCTGCGGAATTCCCTCGCGGCTCAGGCCGATCCGGGAGAGTTCGGTATTGGACAGGCGGGTCAGGTTCTCGTAGCGCGCGTTCATCTCGCGGGCCTCGCGCACGGCGGCAACGAAGTCGGACACGATCGCACCGAACCGGCCGAAAAGACGCTCGGCGCCGTGGTGGTGTGCGGTCATCGTGGTCATGTGTGCCTCCATCAACTGGCCCCTAACATAGGGGAAGATAGTGCATTGCAACATGGCCGATTGTGCATGGCACCATTGCGGATGCCGTATACCAGGAACCGTCTCCCGGCGGCCCGGTGGCGTGTGGAAAACTTCACCACCCCTCTGGACCGCCCGCATCGAATTGCGTATAGGAGCGCCTCGCTTGCAGCGCGCGGCCCAAACCCGCCCGGCACAGCACCGTTGGGGGATAGTTCAACGGTAGAACCGCGGACTCTGACTCCGTTAATCCTGGTTCGAATCCAGGTCCCCCAGCCACTCGTTTCAGCTGCCAAGTCGGCCCTTTCAGAAAAGACGGCGCAATCACCTTCGCGCTGCGCGGCTTGCCGCGCGCCGGGGAGATCCCGCCAGCTTCGCGGTGCCCGCCATCGCCAAGCCGACGCCCGCTGCCATTGCGCGCGCCCTGCCCTTTTGCCAGCCAGACCTTGGCGGGGCTTGCAAATCATCAAGCGCGGCTGGAGGAACAACGGGGCCGGCGGGCGGTTCCTGGAGCATCCCCGCCCGCGCCGCACGGGCCTCTTCGGAGCGGGGGACACCCGCCAAGCTCCGGAGACGCACATGAAGGCGCTGACCTTTCACGGCAAGGGCGACATACGCTGCGAGCAGGTGCCCGATCCACGCATCGAAGATTCGCGCGATGCCATCATCAAGGTCACAGCCTGCGCCATCTGCGGCTCCGACGTGCACATCTATGACGGCGTGATCCCATCGATGGAGCATGGCGACGTGCTCGGCCACGAGACCATGGGCGAGGTGGTGGAGGTGGGCAGGGACAACACCGCGCTGAAGGTGGGCGACCGCGTCGTGGTGCCCTTCACCATCGCATGCGGCCAGTGCTTCTTCTGCCAGCGCGGCTTCTATTCGGGCTGCGAGCGCTCCAACCCAAACCACCAGATGGCCGAGAAGATGTGGGGCTATTCGCCCGCGGGGCTCTTTGGCTACTCGCACATGCTGGGGGGATATTCGGGCGGACAAGCGGAATATCTACGCGTGCCCTTCGCCGATTCCGGGCCCATCAAGGTGCCGGAGGGCCTCACCGACGAGCAGGTGCTGTTCCTCTCGGACATCTTCCCCACCGGCTATATGGGCGCAGAATTCTGCGACATCAAAGGCGGGGAGACCATCGCCATCTGGGGCTGCGGCCCGGTGGGCCAGATGGCCATCCGCAGCGCCTTTCTGCTCGGCGCCGAGCGCGTGATCGCCATCGACACGGTGCCCGAACGCCTCGCCTTGGCGCGCGCCGGCGGCGCGGAAACCCTCGATTTCCTGGAAGAGGACATCTACGAGCGCATCCGCGAGCTCACCAAGGGGCGCGGCGCGGATGCCTGCATCGATGCGGTGGGCACGGAGGCGGATGCCTCCTCCTCCCTCTATGCCCGCATTGATCGCATCAAGGTGGCGACCTTCATGGGCACGGACCGGCCCCATGTGCTGCGCCAGGCGATTCAGTGCTGCCGGAACTTCGGCGTGGTCTCCATTGTCGGCGTCTATGGCGGCTTCCTGGACAAGATCCCCATGGGCTCGGCCATCAATCGCGGCCTGACCTTCCGCATGGCCCAGACGCCCGTGCAGCGCTATCTGCCGCGGCTCCTGAAGCTGATCGAGGACGGCACGTTCGACCCCTCCTTCGTCATCACCCACCAGGCGGGGCTGGAGGATGGCCCCGACCTCTACCGCACCTTCCGCGACAAGGAGGACGGCTGCATCAAAGTCGTTCTCAAGCCATGAAAGGACACGACATGACCGTCGCGCGCTCTGCCGGGACCGGGCTTGCCGTGGTGACCGGTGCCTCCTCCGGCATCGGCTATGAGCTGGCGCAGCTGTGCGCCGCGGCGGGCCACGATCTCGTCATTGCCGCCGATGAGCCGGGCATCGAGAGCGCGGCCGGCGCGCTGAAGGGCACGGGCGTCACGGTCCATGCCCTCCTGGTCGACCTCTCGACCCCGCAAGGGGTGGACCGCCTGTGCGATCTTGTGGCGGGCACCGGCCAACCTATCGAGATCCTGTGCGCCAATGCCGGCCATGGCCTTGGCAAGGCCTTCCTGGACCAGGATTTCAAGGACGCCCGGCATGTGTGGACACCAATGTCACCGGCACGCTCTATCTGCTGCACCGCCTCGGCAATGTCATGCGGGCGCAAGGCTTCGGCCGCATCCTCATCACTGGTTCTATCGCCGGCTTCATGCCAGGCGCCTTCCAGGCGGTCTATAATGGCACCAAGGCCTTCATCGATTCCTTCTCATGGGCCTTGCGCAACGAACTGAAGGACAGCGGCATCACCGTCACCTGCCTGATGCCGGGCCCGACCCAGACCGAGTTCTTCCAGCGGGCGGACCTCATTGACACCAAGGTGGGCCAGGACAAGAAGGATCGCCCGCAGGACGTGGCCCGCGCCGGCTTCGACGCCATGATGTCGGGCGAAGGCGACGTGGTGGCCGGGTGGAAGAACCGCATTCAGGCGGCGCTCGCCAATGTCATGCCCGCGGGGACGCTCGCCGAGCAGCATCGCAAGATGGCCGAGCCCGGTTCCGGCCGCGAATGAGGGCGCCGTCAGAAAGCCGGTGAAGCGCCGCCGGGATTGGGCCACCATGGCGGAAGCGGAGCGAAGGGGGCGGGGATGGCGCGGGACAGGGGGCTGGAAGAGGTGGTCGGGGACCTCGTGGCGGGCGAGCCAGGGCTCACGCAAGGCCCCATGTTCGGCGGCTGGGCCTGGCTGCTCGACGGCAACCTGCTGTGCGGCGCGCGCACCGATGGCGTGCTGCTTCGTCTCGGCAAGGGAAACGATGTCTGGGCGCTGGAGGCCGAGGGCGTGGAGCCCATGATCATGCAGGGCCGGCCCATGCCCGGCTGGATCCGTGTGTCGCCGGATGCCTTCGCGGACGAGAATTTCGCGCGGCGTTTGATGGTCGCCGCGCTGTCATTCGTGCGGTCGCTTCCACCCAAGGAAGCGGGGCGGCGATGAACCGCCCTGCCCTGTCAGAGCCGGGCGCGGGCGTCCTTGCGGCCAAGGCGCTCAAGCAGGAAATCCACCTCGGCGCGGGCCGCGGCATTGAGCGTACCGCCGGGCTTGCGCTGGGCGTCCGAGGCGATAAAGCCGCGTCGCATCATCACATATTTGCGCACGGCGAGGCCCACCCCCTGCTGTTGCTCGTAGCGCAGCAGCGGCAAATGGGCATCGAACAGATCGTGCGCCGCCTCCCGCTCGCCTTCCTTCTGGAGGCGGACCACATCGGCCAGCATCTCGGGGAAGGCATAACCGGTCATGGCGCCGTCGGCGCCGCGCTCCATCTCGAAATCGAGGAACAGGCCGCCATTGCCGGTGAGGATGGAGATGGGCCGCATGGACCCGTCCTTCTGGAAGCCGCGCAAGGTGGAGATCTTGTCGAGGCCCGGCCAGTCCTCGTGCTTCAGCATCACGCAGGAGGGATGGTCCTGAACGATCTGGCGGATCACCTTCGGTGTCATCTGCACCGAGAGCGTGAGCGGATAGTCCTGGATCACAAACGGAATGTCATCGCCGATGGCCTCGATGGCCTGGCGGTAATAGGTCAGGATCTGATCGTCCGTGCGCAGCGAGGGCACGGGCGCGATCATCACGCCGGCGGCGCCCTTGTCCATCACCGCGCGGGCCAGCGAGCGCATGGCGGCAAAGCCGGGGGCGGACACGCCGACAATCACCGGCAGGCCGGACATTCCGGTCACGAAGCGGGAGGCGATGTCGAGGGACTCGTCCGGCTCCAGCTTGGGCGCCTCGCCCATGATGCCAAGCACGGTCACGCCGGTGGCGCCAGCGGCCATGTAGCGCGCCATGAGCGTGTCGACGGAGGCCACATCGATGCGGCCGTCCGGCAGGAAGGGCGTCGGAGCGATGGGGAAGAGGCCGGCGGCCTCGGCGGTCAGAGCCATTGCAGTCACCTTCAGATGCTGGCGATCAGCCCGCCATCCACGCGGATGACGGAGCCGGTGAGATACGAGGCGCGGGTGCTGGCGAGGAACGCGACCACGTCGCCATATTCGCTGGGATCGCCATACCGGCCCATGGGAATGGCGGCATTGCTCTCGGCCGCCACCTCTTCCACCGCACGGCCCTCGCGCTTGGCCTTTTGCTCGTCCAGGAAGGTGATGCGGTCGGTGGCGATGCGGCCGGGCAGCACGATGTTGGCGGTCACGCCATCCCGCGCCACTTCCCGGGCCAGCGTCTTCGACCAGCCCACCAACGACATGCGCAGCGCGTTGGAAATGCCGAGATTGGGAATGGGCGAGACCACGCCGGACGAGGTGGAGGTAATGATGCGCCCCCACTTTCGGGCCCGCATGCCGGGCAGCGCTCGGTCGGTGATGGCAATGACGGAGAGCACCATCTGCTGGAAGCTCTTGGCCCACAGGTCCGGCGACTGGCCGGCGGCGGTGGTGGGCGGAGGGCCGCCGGTATTGTTGACCAGCACATCCACTGGCCCGAGCCGGGCCTCGATGGCCTTGAACTGGTCCTCGATCACAGAGAGGTCGGAAAGGTCCCATTGCAGGGCCAACGCAGTGCCGCCCGCCTCGGTGATGGCGGCCACCGTGCGCTCCACATTGGCCAGCGTGCGCCCGGCGACCGCGACCCGCGCCCCCTCCGCCGCAAGCGCCTTCGCCATGGCGCCGCCCAGGCCGCCACCGGCGCCGTGCACCAGCGCCACCTTGCCGTTCAATCCAAGATCCATGAGTCACGTCCTTCGTGAAAAGAGTGCGCGACGCCCCGCCTCAATCGGCGAGCCGGAGCGGGCCCTTGGCGGGGCCGTTCGCCGTGCGCTCCAGATAATCCACCTTGCTGTATTGCATGTGGTCGACGCACAGCTGCGCCAGCGCCCAATGGTCCGTACCCTGCAAAAGCTCAATCATGATGTCATGCTGGCGGCGGGAGAGTTCCAGCCCTTCCCGGTCGGCGAGGTTCTTGGCGCGCATGGGCAGGGTCAATCCCATATAATCCTGCAGGGTGCGCACCAGATACGGGTTTCCGCAGCCGGAGAACAGGGTCAGGTGGAACAAGTCGTTGGTTTCGTGGATGCCGCGCAGATTGCCGGCTTCCGCGTGCCGGCAATAATCCGCTTGGATGGCCTTGAGGCGGGCGATGAAGTCCGGCGGCGCCGGCAGCGCGATGGAGAGCGCCGCCTGCCGCGTCAGCATCTCCCGCACCTGGTAGATCTGGGCCACTTCCTGCGCGGAATAGGAGCAGACGGTGGCCCCCACATTCTTCTCGCGCCGCACGACACCCGTGCGTTCCAGCTGCACCAGGGCCTGACGGATATAATGCCGCGAGGCCCCGTAGCGGGCCATCAGATTGTCCTCGACGAGCCGCGCGCCCGGCGCCAGCCGGCCGAAGATGATGTCGTCCTCCAGGCGGCGCAGGACTTCGGCCTGTTCGTCCGCCCGCGACGGGGAAAGGGATGGCTCGCTCATGGGACAGATCCGTTGCGCGTCTCGAAGCCTGAGAGGCGGTAGCAATCCTCCACCAGCCGCAGCGTTTCAAGATTGTCCAGCGCCCCGGTCTCGAACGGCGCGCCGGTTCTCACGCCGTGAACGAAATGGGCGATGGCCGCCGCATAGGAACCGGCATAAGTGGCCTCGCTCTCATAGGCGACGTGCTCGGGCTGCGGACCCACCAGGCTGAGCTCGGTCCCATCCAGCCGCAGCGTCCCTTGATCGCCCAGCACCATGAGCCGGTCGCTCTGCTGGGCCGGCGAACCATGGGCCGCGAAAGTGGCGAAGACACCGACGCCAGCGCCGGAGGCGGTTTCCAACTGGATCACCGCGCCATCCTCGCCGGCCATGTCGGGGCAGGTACGGCTGAGGGCCGCGGCCTTCACTGTGAGGGGGCCGAGCAGCATGCGCAGGGTATCGAGATGGTGGATCAGCACCTCCGCCACCAGCATGCGCCGCTCCGTGCGCATGAAGGGCTGGCGCTCCAGGGCCATGAGCCGGCCCTCCGCATCCGGCACGGTGCCGGAGGTGATGAGCGAGAGATGGGCCGCGCGCACGGTCCCGATGCGGCCCGCCCGCAACCATTCCGCCGCCTTGCGGTAATAGGCTCGAAACCGCCAGTTCTCGTGCACCATGAGGGGCACGCGATCGGCAATGTCGACAATCAGCTGCTCCGCCTCCGCAAGCGTGGGCGCCAGCGGCTTCTGGCACAGGATGGGCAGGCCATGGTCCGCCGCCAGCCGCACCAGATCCGCATGCACCGCCCGTGGCGCGGCGATGTCCACCGCATCGAGGCTACCGGCGGCCAGCATCGCCTCCGCGCTGTCGAACACAGCGGAAATGCCGTAGGCAGCCGCGCGCTCCTCAGCGTGCGGCCGTGAAGGATCGGCGATGGCAACCACGCACGCCGCATCAGGCAGGGTCGCCCAGCCCTTTAAATGGTGCTGTGTCACCCAGCCCGCGCCGATGAGGCCGACCTTAAGTGGCGCGCCCATCAATGGGTCCTCCGCTGGACCGCCGCACGTACAGCGTCCGCGCCGGCTTCGCGCATGGAAACGGCATCGCCGGTCTGACCATCAAACAGATAAGCGGCATCAGCGCGGAAATAGAGGGTCACCGCCTCGTCCGGCACCGAGGTCACATGGCGCGGAAGGCGCGCGGTGATCTCGCCGCCGCCGGGCAGTTCGAGCAGCAGGAGGGTCTCGGCACCCAGCGGCTCGACAGCGATGGTCCGCCCCCGCACCGTGCCGAAGGGCGCGCCCTCAAGGCCCGCCGGGTCG
This sequence comes from Aquabacter sediminis, assembly GCF_028863665.1. GTDB lineage: Bacteria > Pseudomonadota > Alphaproteobacteria > Rhizobiales > Xanthobacteraceae > L1I39. Next base: position 536,306 of record NZ_JARBFX010000005.1, on the reverse strand, counting down.
ACCATCATGTCCTCGGCCCGCACGCCGATCACGCCTTCGCGCCCGTCATGGGCGGCGAGGGTGGCATCGCTCCAACGGATGAGCGGCGCATCCAGCGCCGGGCTGTGCGCCCGGCCCGCGCCGGCGGCGATGCGGGCGGTCATGAGGTTCATAGGCGGCGAGCCGAGGAAGCGGGCGACAAAGGTGTTGGCCGGCTGCCAGTAAACCTCGAGCGGCGCGCCGATCTGAGCAACCTTTCCCGCATTCATCACGCAGATGCGGGTGCCCATGGTCATGGCCTCCACCTGATCGTGGGTGACGTAGATCATGGTGGAGCCGAGGCGGTGATGCTGCTTGATGATCTCGCTGCGGGTGTTGACGCGCAGCGCCGCATCGAGGTTGGAGAGCGGCTCGTCGAACAGGAACACCTGCGGCTCGCGCACCATGGCCCGCCCCAGTGCCACGCGCTGGCGCTGGCCACCGGAAAGGGCACTTGGCTTGCGTGAAAGGAGCGGAGAAAGACCGAGCAAAGTGGCCACCTCGGCCACACGCCGCTCGACCTCGGCCGTGGCAAAGGAGCGCCGACGCAAGCCGAAGGCGAGGTTCTCGGCGACGCTCATATGCGGATAGAGCGCATAGGACTGGAACACCATGGCGATGTCCCGATCCTTGGCGGGCACGTCGTTCACAACGCGGCCATCGATGGAGAGTGTGCCACCGGAAATGGTCTCCAGCCCCGCAATCATGCGCAGCGTCGTGGACTTGCCGCAGCCGGAGGGGCCCAGAAGGACCATGAACTCGCCATCGGCAATGGTCAGGTCCACATTCTCCACCACAGTCGGCCCCATGAGCCCGTAGCGCTTGACGATCTTGTCCAGTTTCACAACGGCCATGGGAGCCTCACTTGATCGCGCCGGCGGTCATGCCGCGGATGAGCTTTTCGGAGAAGAAAACGTAGGCGACGATGACCGGGATGACCGAGATCATGACGCCCGTGGCGATCATGCCGATGTCCTGGAAATGATCGCCCATGAAGGCGCGGATGCCGATGGGCAAGGTGCGCTTGTCGGGATCGGTGATCAGCACCACGGCGAACAGAAACTCGTTCCAAAGCTGGATGAAGTTCAAGATCAAGGTGGTGGCGATCGCCGGCATGCCCACCGGCAGGACGATGCGCCAGAAAATCTCCAGGTCGCCATAGCCATCCATCTTGGCAGCATCGAACAGGTCCTGCGGGATGCGGGCGAAGAAGCCCTCCAGCAGATAGACCGTCAGCGGCAGTTGAAGGGAGACATAGACCAGCGCCAGCCCGAACAGGCTATTGTAGAGATTATACTCTACCAGGATCTGGTAGAGCGAGATCAGCGTGATCTGCGGCGGGAAGATGATGGAGGAGAACAGCACCCCATAGATCAGCCGGTTGCCCCGGAAGCGATAGCGGGCGAGTGCATGGGCCGCCGCCGCCCCGATGAGGGTCACCACTGCCACCGCGCCCACAACCACCAGGGCTGAATTCCAGAAATAGGTGGCGAAGGCGGAATCCACCCAGGCGGTGCGGAACTGGTCGAAATGAAAGCGGGTCGGAAAGGCATAGGGATCGGCGCTGATCTCGGCGGTGGTCCGCACCGACATGGTGGCCAGCCACAGGAAAGGGCCAAGCTGATAGATCGTGTAGATCGCCAGGACGAGGCCGAGAATGCCCCGCGAGAACAGGCGCGGCAGGGGCGCCCGGCCCTCACGGATGGCGTGTGTAGCGGACATCTCAATACTCCAGCCGCTCGCGCGAGCCGAGCACGCGGTTGAGGAGGATCACCGAGGCGCAAACCACCAGGAACCACACCGTCGCAATGGCCGAGGGATAGCCGAGGTCGAAGGTGTTCCAGTTGAAGGCGCGCTTATAGACGTAGGTGGAGACGGTCTCGGTGGCCCAGAGCGGACCGCCCTGCGTCATGATCCAGACCAGGTCGAACACCTTCATCTTGCCGATGAAAGACAGGATATAGAGGCTGAGCAGCGTCGGCCGCAGCATGGGAATGATGATGTAGCGCAGCTTCGCGCCCCAGCCGCAATTGTCGAGGTCGGCGGCCTCCAGCACTTCCTTGGGCAGGGAGTGGATGGCCGCAAGGCACACCACCATGTTGAAGCCGGCCCATTTCCAGGCATGGGTCACGATGACCGAGCCGAGCGCGAGGTTGGGATCGCCGAGCCAGGAAGATGCGAGGGCGCCGAGGCCCACCGCCCGCAGCATCACATTCAGGATGCCCCAGTCATAATTGTAGATCCACATCCACAGGATCGCGACCACCACATAGGACAGGAGCACGGGCGTGAACCAGGCCACCCGCAGGAAGCGGGCGAACGGCACGCCCGCATAAAGGGCGAGGGCCAGCAAAAGCCCCGTCGCCACGTCCAGAATTGGCGCCACGAAAGACCAGATGAAGGTGTTGCGCACCGCCACCCAGAAGGTCTCGTCGCCCATCAGGTCGCGATAATTGGCCAGGCCCACGAAGGTGGCATCGAGGCCTTCGATGGTGAAGAAGCTGTCATAGATGGTGCGGAAGGCGGGATAGGCCGTCAGCCCGCAATAAACCAGAAGCCCCGGCCCGAGAAAGATCGCCAGCACGAGCCGCGTGGCACGCCGGGGATCGGCGAGGGTGGCCCGCGAGGAGGCTTTCACCTCCCCGCTCTTGGCCGAGGTCTGCAAGGAGAGAACGTCGGGCATCGCTCACTTCTTCAGGCAGGCGGCATCCATCTTGTCCGCCGCATCGGCGACGCTGATGAGGCCGGCGGGGAAGGCATTGTTCATAACCTGCACATAGGTTTCGGCGCACTTGGCCCGGTAATAGAGCAGCGGCGTTCCGAAGAAGTAGGTCACGTCCTTGTTGCGGGCGTTCAGCTCGTCGAAATAGGCCTTGTGCGGGCTGACGATCTTGGCGGGATCGGACTTGAGGCCGCTTTGGAGCGAGACTTCGCTGATCCACTTGGTGCCGTTCTCGGCGGTCGCCATGGATTTCAGGAGCGCGCCGGCGCAATCCTTGTTCTTGCCCTTGGAGTACATGACAAAGCTGCCGGCTACCGCCAGCGTCTTGCAGTTTGGGCAAGCCCCCTGGTCCATGGCCGGGAACTTCATGATGCCGAGCGGAAAGTTCGCGGGCATGCCGCCCTTCTCCGGCGGTGCGAAGGCGCGGCCCGTAAACCAGCTGGGATCAGGGAAGGTCAGCGCGCCCGGCGTATTGTAGAAATAGAAATGGGACTCGCCGAGCTTCAGGGTTGAGAAGCTCTTGGGATAGGCGCCTGCATCCACCAGTTCCTTCACCCAGGTCATGACCTGCTGGACGCGAGGATCCTTGAAGGACAACTCGCCGCTCAAGAGCTTCTTGTAATCGTCCGGCCCGAGCTTTCGCAGGAGCGACTCGAACAGCAGCTGACCACCCGGAAAGGGGCGGTCGCCCACGCCTTGCGACACCGGCGTGATGCCCGCGGCGACGCCCTTCTTCACGAGATCCAGGAACTGGGCCTGCGTGAGTTGGAAGGAAGCCGGCACATCCACGCCGACTTTCTTGACCAGATCCTTGTTATAGTAAAGCTCGACCGTATAGGCCTCCACCGGCACGCCATAGACCTTGCCCTTGGAGGTCCAGGCGGGCTTTGCCCAGTCTTCAAGACCATTGAGATCGATATAGCCGTCGAGTGGTTCCAGGAAGCCGCCGGCCAGGAATTCCGGCTGGTCGGGCTCCATGTAGAAAATGTCGGGCGCCTGCCCGGTGCGCACGGCGGACTTGGCCTGAGTGTAGATGTCCGCCTTGGGGATGAAGCTCAGCTTCACCGTGCATTGCTTGTTGGCCGCCTCGAAGTCCTTCACGCGGGCCGTCACCCACTCCTTCTTGGCGGGCTCGTCGGGCCAGTTGCTCCACATGGTGATTTCGGTGGGATCCGCGGCGGCATGCCCGGCCCAGCCCATGGCGATGGCCAGAATAGCCGCCGCACCAGTCCCTCGAATGCTCCTCATCCGCTTCGCTCCCGTCTTGACCCTTATGGGTGGGTTTTGCCGGGAGACTGAGCGTCGTGGCCAACATTGTCAATAATGATTCCGCATATCCGGCATTTTCGATCCTTTATGCGCCTGAACGGCATTCATTATTGACAATGATCGATACCGCGCAGATTGTCGCCATCCAGGTCGGCGATGATCGACACGAGGAAGGCGCGGATGGCCCGAGGATTGCGAAAAGGCTTGACGAGTTACGGCGACGACGGCTTCGCGCTGTTCCTGCGCAAGGCGTTCATCAAGGCGATGGGCTATTCGGACGACGCCCTCGACCGCCCCATCGTCGGCATCACCAACACCTACAGCGACTACAATCCCTGCCACGGCAACGCGCCCCAACTGATCGAGGCGGTGAAGCGCGGCGTGATGCTGGCGGGTGCCATGCCCATGGTGTTCCCCACCATCTCCATCCATGAGAGCTTCGCGCACCCGACGTCCATGTTCCTGCGAAACCTCATGGCCATGGACACTGAGGAGATGATCCGCGCCCAGCCCATGGATGCGGTGGTGGTGATCGGCGGCTGCGACAAGACCTTGCCGGCGCAAATCATGGCGGCGGCGAGCGTGGATCTGCCCACGGTGGTGGTCCCCGTGGGGCCCATGGTGGTGGGCCATCATCGCGGCGAAGTGCTGGGCGCCTGCACCGATTGTCGGCGGCTCTGGAGCGCACACCGGGCGGGGGAGATCGACGAGGCCGAGATTGACACCGTCAACGGCCGGCTTGCCCCCTCGGTTGGCACCTGCATGGTCATGGGCACGGCCAGCACCATGGCTTGCATCACCGAGACGCTCGGCCTGTCCCTGCCCATGAGCGCCACCATTCCCGCGCCCCATGCGGAGCGCGTGCGCCTTGCCGAGGCGAGTGGCAAAGTGGCCGCGCGGCTTGCGGTGGAAGGCGGCCCGCGGCCGAGCGAACTGCTCACCCCCGCCGCCTTCCGCAATGCCATGGTGGTTATGCAGGCCATTGGCGGCTCCACCAACGGCATCATCCATCTTTCCGCCATCGCCAACCGGACACCCCACGCCCTGTCGCTGGCGAGCTTGGACGAGATCGGCCGCGACGTTCCGGTTCTGGTGGATCTGAAGCCTTCCGGCGCCCATTACATGGAACACTTCCACCATGCCGGCGGCGTGCCCAAACTGCTGAAGCAGCTGGGAGAACTGATCGATCTCGACACCCCAACCGTGGCCGGCGGCACGCTGCGCGATGTGGTGGCGGAGGCTGAGGACGTGCCCGGCCAGGATGTCATCCGCGATCGCTCTTCTCCCATCAAGCGGGAAGGCTCCATGGTGGTGCTGCGGGGCAATCTTGCGCCCGGCGGCGCCATCCTGAAGCAGGCGGCGGCCACCGAGCGGCTGCTCCAGCACACGGGCCGCGCGGTGGTGTTCGAATCGGTGGTGGACATGGCGGCCCGCATCGATGATCCCAATCTCGATGTGACTGCGGACGATGTCCTGGTCCTGCGCAATACCGGCCCCAAGGGCGCTCCGGGCATGCCGGAGGCGGGCTATCTGCCTATCCCGAAGAAGCTGGGGCGGCAGGGTGTGAAGGACATGGTGCGCATTTCGGATGCCCGCATGAGCGGCACCGCGTTCGGCACCATTGTGCTTCACATCACGCCCGAATCCGCCATTGGCGGGCCGCTTGCGCTGGTGCGCAGCGGGGACATGATCCGGCTCGACGTGGCGGGCCGGCGCATCGACCTTCTGGTGGCGGAGGACGAACTGGAGCGCCGCCGGGGGGAACTTGCCCTTCTGCCGGCCCGCGCCTTGCCGGAACGCGGCTATGCGCGGCTGTTCCAGCAGAGCGTTCTCCAGGCGGACGAAGGGTGTGATTTCGACTTCCTGGTGCGCCACCCCGGCGCGAAGGAATGAGCGGGGCGGCTCCCACCTGCCTGCCGCCCCGCGTACCAGGGGCGGGCGGAGCGCGGCTTCTGCCCGCCGGCAGCTGTGACTGCCACATGCATGTCTTCGGCCCGGTGGACCGCTTTCCGCTGAGCCCGAAGCGCGGCTACACACCCGTGCCGGTGACGCTGGACGACTATGAGCAGATCATGCAGGCGCTCGGCATCGACCGCGCCGTGGTGGTCCAACCGAGCGTCTACGGGGCCGACAATACCGCGCTCCTCGATGCCCTCGCTCAGCGGCCCGAGCGCCTGCGCGGCGTCGCGGTCGTGGATCCCGGAGTGTCAGATTCCGCCCTTCAGGCCTTGCATGATAGGGGCGTGCGCGGAATCCGGATCAACCGGCGCAATCCCGGTGGCCTGACCTTGAACGACGCGACGCTGCTCGCCCGGCGCATCGCGCCCCTGGGCTGGCATTTCCAATTGCAGGTGGAACTGGCGCGCGGGGTGGAACTGGCTGACTTCGCTGCCAGATGCCCCGTGCCTTTAGTGCTCGATCATTTCGGCTTTCTGGATCCGCGCTGGCCGGTGGATGATCCGCGCTTCGGCGCGGTGTTGCGCCTGTTGGAGACGGGTGACCTCTGGGTGAAGATGTCGGCGCCGTATCGGCTTTCGCACCGGGGGCATCCCTATGATGACCTGAAGCCGTTCACGATGGCTCTGCTTTCACACCGGCCGGACCGCCTCGTCTGGGCGACGGACTGGCCGCACACGGAGCTGTCGGCTGGCATGCCGGATGACGTGGATTTGGCACACCAGATCGATCTTCTCGCGCCCGACCTTCGCCGACAGGTCCTCGTGGACAATCCGGCGCGCCTCTACGATTTCCCTCGCTGGGCCGACTGAGCCGCCGGCAAGCGCCTGGGGCCGCGGCCCGTCCTCCCTCTCTCGCTCATCCCCCCTTTTTCCCGCCGATCCCGCAACCAGCGGGCGGCTGTCTGCCGCCGCGTCAAACGCGCAGTCCGGCGCCAGAATGCGCTTGCCTCGATCCGATCTATACGCATAAATATGATGAATAGAAGAATGAACCTTTCAGCAAAGGGACTGGACATGGATCGCAGGCAATTCCTTGTAACCACGGGTCTGGCGGCGGCGGTTGCGGCGCCTGGATTGTCGCGCCGCGTTCTGGCGGCCGATGACGGCTTGCGGATCGGCGTGCCCGTCCCGATTTCGGGGGCCTATGCCGCCAACGGCAAGTACGCCACCATGGGCGCACAGATGGCCGCCGAAGTGGTCTCCAAGGCCAGCGGCAAGCAGGTCTCCACGCTCGATCTCGACACCGAGGGCAAGCCTGCGGTGGCCGTACGCAAGGTGCAGGACGCCATGGCACAGAACGGCGTGAAGCTGTTCGCCGGCGGCATCCTGTCCTCCGAGTCCCTCGCCATGGGCAAGGAAGTGGATCGCGGCCAGGGCGCCTTCATGACCACCGCCGGCGCGGACGAGATCACGGGCGTGGACTGCAACCGCGCCACCTTCCGCTGGTCGGTGCCCACTTATGGCGCGATCAATCAAACGGTGCGGCCGCTCATCAACCTGCTGCCCAACGCCAAGAAGTGGTACACGATCACGCCCCAATATGTCTTCGGAGAGGGATTGCTGAAGGCGGCCAAGGATATCTTCGCCGAGAAGGGCATCCAGCATGTGGGCAACAGCTACCACTCTCTGACGGACAAGGAATTCTCCGGCTATCTCACCAATGCCATGGCCGCCCAGCCGGACGTTCTGCTTCTTTTGAACTTCGGCTCGCAGTCGTCGGACACGCTGCGCCAGGCCATCAGCTTCGGCATGAAGAAGCGCATGGCGATCCTGGTCGCTTGGGCCTCGGGGCTAGAGCAGTTCGAGGCGCTGGGCGCTGATGTGTGCGAGGGCATCTATTTCGGCGCCCAGTATTGGCACACGGCGGACACGCCCTTTAATCGCGACATCGTTCCCAAGGTGCGCGAAAAGTACGGCTCTAGCCCGAATTACTCGTTCGTTGGCTCCTATATCTGCTCGAAGCTGCTGCTGGACGGCGCCGTCAAGGCGGGATCCACCGATGGCCCCGCGGTTGCCAAGGCGTTGGAGGGGCTGAGCTATGAAGGCCCCACCGGCCGCGAGGAAATCCGCGCCGCTGATCACCAGGTGATCAAGGACTATTACCTGCTGAAGGGCAAGGCGAAGAGCGCCATGAAGGACAAGGACGACTTCGCCGAGATCCTGAGCTCGGGCAAATCGTTCCTGTCGCCCGAGCAGGCCGGCTGCAAGATGCCCGCCTGAGGGCCCATCGGGCGGGCCTGCTCGCCCGCAGACACGTGACCCGCCCCGTAGCGGGTTCACTCCACATCCGCGTCCCCCGGCGCGGCCCGACGGTGGCGGCTCATGGGGCCGCGCCGTCGCCGGCCGGATGAAGGCGCGCGGTGCGGCGGGCTGTCCCTGGCGATCGGGAGTGTCGCTTGATCTATCTTTTCCAGATCCTGAACGGCGTCGGCCTCGGGATGCTCTACTTCCTGCTGGCGGTGGGATTGAGCGTCATTTTCGGGCTGCTCCAGTTCGTCAACTTCGCGCACGGCGCCTTCTATTTGCTGGGCGCCTATCTCACCTACGACCTGGTCTCGCGCGGCTTCGACTTCTGGATCGCCATGCCCGTCGCGACCCTCATCGTGGCGGGCCTTGCGGCCCTGGTGGAAGTGCTGCTCCTGCGGCGCATCTACAACCTGCCTCACTCCTTCCACATCCTGGTGACGGTGGGCCTGGCGCTGGTGGTGCAGGAGGTTACGATCATCCTGTGGGGACCGCTCGGCGGCAGCGTGCCGGCGCCCGACGGGCTCCAGGGCGTCGTGATCCTCGGCAATTTCGTCTATCCCGAATACCGCCTCTTCACCATTGCCTTCACCGCTGTCCTGGCGGGGCTGCTGTGGTGGCTGCTGGAGGGCACGCGACTGGGCGCCATCGTGCGGGCCGGCTCTGAATCCCATTCCAACATGGCCCTGCTGGGCTATGACACGCTGCGCATCAATACTGCCGTGTTCGGCTTCGGGGCGGGGCTGGCGGGACTTGCTGGGGCCCTTGCCGCGCCCATTCGCGGCGTCGAGCCCTTCATGGGCGCCGAGGCACTGGCCATCGCCTTCGTGGTGGTCGTGATCGGGGGCATGGGCAGCTATACGGGTGCCTTGGTGGCCGGCATCCTGGTGGGCGTCATCCAGAGCCTCATGACGACGCTGTGGCCCGAAGGCGCGCGGCTGATGATCTATGTGGCCATGGCGCTGGTCATTGCCCTGCGTCCCCGCGGCCTCCTGGGGAGGGCATGAGATGAACGTGGTCGACCGCCCTCTCGTTCAATTCGGCCTCGCTGTCGCGGTGGCCCTCGCCCTGCCCTTCTGCCTGTCTTCCGGCATCCTGGCGAGCGAAGTTCTGATCTTCGCCATCGTGGTCGCCGCCTGCAATCTGCTGCTGGGCTATACGGGGCTCCTGTCTTTCGGCCAGGGCATCTTCTTTGGCCTCGGCACCTATTTCGCCGGCGTTGGCCTGACGCGCTATGGCCTTGCGGTGCCGGTCGTGCTCGCAGGCGCCACCGTGCTCGGAGCTGTGGTGGCGGCGGCAGTGGGCTGGTTGTCGATCCGCCGGCAGGGCGTCTATTTCGTGATGCTCACGCTGGCCTTTTCCCAGCTCTTCTACTTCCTGGCCTATACGTTCAGTGACCTGACCGGCGGCGACAACGGCATTCTGGACGTGCCGCGCCCCAATATTGGCGGCGTGCTGAACGATCCCTGGGCCTACTACATCTTCGTCGCCATATGCTTCGTGGTGGTGTTCGGCCTCCTGCTGATCGTCACGCAATCCACCTTCGGGCGGACCTTGCTGGCCATCCGGGAGAACGAGCCGCGCGCCGCCGCCATCGGCTTTCCCACCAAGGTCTTCAAGACCCAGGCCTTCGCCATTTCCGGCGCGGTGACGGCCTTCGGCGGGGCGCTCCACGCCATGCTGATCGGCGTCGCGCCGCTCTCCAACATCGAGTACCACACCAGCGAGCAGATCCTCATCATGACCATCATAGGCGGCACGTCGAGCCTGTTCGGCTCGGTGCTGGGGGCGGGCTTCTTCCTGCTGATGGCGGATGCGCTCTCCACCATCTGGCCGCGCTGGCTGCTGCTGCTGGGCCTCGCGCTCATCGTGGTGGCGCTGTTCATGCAGCGGGGACTGTGGGGGCTCGTGGAGAAGGCGAGTGCCGCCCTCACGAGCCGCAAGACGGCGCCCAAGGATGCGCGGGAGGGCGGCCATGTCTGAGACCTCGAACACGGCCCCAGACATCACCCTGGAGACCCGGGGGCTCGGCATCACCTACGGCAAGTTCGTGGCGCTGGCCGAGGTCAACCTGACCATCCGCAAGAATTCGGTGCACTCCATCATCGGCCCCAACGGGGCGGGGAAGACCACCCTCTTCCACGCCCTCACCGGCCGGGTTCGCGCCTCCGCCGGGCGCATCCTGATGGAAGGCCGGGACATTACCGACACTTCGGATGATGACCGCGTGCGTGCCGGCATCGCCCGCTCGTTCCAGGTCACCAGCCTCTTTCCCAACCTCGCCGTGAAGGAAAACCTGCGCCTCGCCAGCCAGGGCCGCACCCCGTGGCCCGCCTTGCTGCCCTGGGGCCGGGCGGACGCCAACAAGGAAGCGTTGGAGACGGTGGACTATGTGCTGGGACGCCTTGCCCTGAGCGGCGTCGCGAACCGTCTTGCCGGCGAGCTCTCCCACGGCCAGCAGCGCCGGCTGGAGGTGGGCATGGCCATGGCGGCCCGTCCCAAGCTCATCCTGCTGGACGAGCCCACGTCCGGCATGGGCATCGACGATATCGAGGACATGAAGGCGCTGATCCGGGACCTGGGCCGCGACCATACGGTGCTCTTCATCGAGCACAATATGGGGATCGTCATGAACATCTCCGACACCGTCACCGTCATGCGTCTCGGGCGCAAGCTGGTGGAGGGACCTCCGGCCGTCGTGCGCGCGGACCCGGAGGTGCAGCGCGCCTATCTCGGCAACATGATCACGGGGGACATGGCGTGACACCAGCCCTGAGGGTCGACGAGATCCATTCCTTCTACGGCAAGAGCCACATCCTGCACGGCGTCTCCCTGGAGGTGCGCGAAGGTGAGGTGGTGACGCTGCTTGGGCGCAACGGCGCCGGCAAGAGCACCACCCTGAAGACCATCGTGGGCCTCATCACCCCGGCGCGCGGCCGGGTGGAACTGGGGGGGCAGGATGTCACCGGGCAACCCGCCTACAGGATCGCCAATGCCGGCCTTTCCCTGGTTCCCGAGGACCGCGGCATCTTCCACCTCCTGACGGTGGAAGAGAATTTGCGCATCGCCCAGCGCAAGGGCGCCCGATGGTCGCTGGCGGACATCTACCGCATCTTTCCCCGGCTGAAAGAGCGCGCCCGCAATGGCGGTGGCCAGCTTTCCGGCGGCGAGCAGCAGATGCTGTCCATTGCCCGCGCGCTGCTTGGCGGCCCGAAGGTCCTGATGCTTGACGAGCCCGTGGAGGGCCTTGCCCCCATCATCGTGGAGGAAATCGTCGACCAGATCCGCAAGATCCGTGACGACGGCGTGCCCATCCTCCTGGTGGAGCAGAACCTGGCGGTCTGCGGCCAGCTGGCGGACCGGCACTACATCCTGGAACTGGGTCGCATCGCCCACGAGGCGAGTGCCCAGGAATTCCGGACCAACACGTCCATCATCGACCGCTATCTGGGCGTCAAGGCCGCCTGAGCGGGAAGCGAGAAGAGAATGTCCAACCTGAACGTGAATGGCGACCGCCTCTGGGACGCCCTGATGGACACCGCCCGCATGGGCGGGACGCCCGACGGCGGCATCGCACGGCTGACCTTGAGCGCAGAGGACAAGGCCGTGCGCGACTGGTTCGCAGGGGAGTGCCGCGACCTCGGCATGACCATCACCGTGGACGAAGTGGGCAACATGTTCGCCACCCGCCCCGGCCGCCGCGCAGACCTCGCCCCTATCGCCATGGGCAGCCACCTGGACACCCAGCCCACCGGTGGCAAGTTCGACGGCGTTCTCGGTGTGCTCGCGGCGCTGGAAGTGGTCCGCACGCTCCATGAGGCGGACTTCCGCACCGAAGCGCCCCTGATGATCGCCAACTGGACCAATGAGGAAGGCTCCCGCTACGCCCCCGCCATGCTGGGCTCCGGCTGCTATGCCGGCGCCTATAGCCGTGCTTATTGCGACAGCCGGGAGGACGTGAACGGCGAAACCTTCGCCAGTGCACTGGAGGCCATCGGCTATCGGGGTGCGGCGAAAGCCGGGTCCATCGAGATCGGCGCGATGTTCGAGTTGCACATCGAGCAGGGGCCCATCCTGGAGGCGGAGGGCGCCACCATCGGCGTCGTCCAGGGCGTCCAGGGGATGCGCTGGTTCGACCTGGAGGTACACGGCACCGCAGCCCATACCGGGTCGACGCCCATGGGCATGCGGCGCAACGCGCTGCTGGGCATGGCCCGCATCATCGACGGCATTGACCGTATCGCGAAGACCTATCCCGACGCCGTCGGCAGCATCGGTTTCCTGGACATCACGCCCAATTCCCACAACGTCATCGCCAGCCGGGTGCGCGCCACCATCGACCTGCGCCACCATGACGACGCCGTTCTTGATCCCCTGGAAGCCGAGGTGAAGGCGCTGATCGAGCAGGTGGTGGCCGAGCTCGGCCTGACCTTTGACCTGCGCCCCATTTCGCGGGTCCCTGCGGTGGCCTTCCATCCCGACCTCATCGCCAGCGTGCGGCGCGCGGCGGAGGCAGCGGGTCTGTCCATGCGGGATATCATTTCAGGCGCGGGGCACGATGCCGCCCACGTGGCGGCGGTGGCACCCACCACGATGATCTTCGTGCCCTCGAAAAAGGGGTTGAGCCACAATCCGGAGGAATTCACCTCCAAGGAACAGTGCCACGCGGGCGCGCAGGTGCTGCTCGGCGCCGTGCTCGACTATGACCGCCGCATCGCCGCCGCACAGCCGGCAAAGGGAGCCGCTTGATGCGCCTCGTCCTCGCTCGGCTCAATCACGAGACCAACACTTTCTCTCCCGTCCCGACGCCTCTTTCGGCCTTCCGTCCCCTCTGGGGAGAAGAGGCGCTCGCCGCGGCGCCAGGGCACCCCACGGCGCTCGGCGCCTTTGAAGCGTTCGGGCGCCGTCTCGGCGCCGAAATGAACGTGCCGTTGATCGCCCACGCGGACCCCTCCGGCCCCACCGATGACGCCACCTTCGATGCCATGGCGGACGCCATCCTGGCGGCGGTGGCCGGGGGCTGCGACGGCATCCTGCTGGACCTGCACGGGGCCATGGTCACACGCGGCCATGATGATGCCGAGGGTGAACTCGTGGCCCGCGTGCGGCGCGCAGCGCCCCATACGCCCATCGGCGTCGCCCTGGACCTGCACGGCAATATCACCCAGCGCCTGCTGGACCATTGCGACGTCATCGTCGGCTTCAAGACCTATCCCCATGTGGACATGGTCGAGACGGGCGAGCATGTGGCGCGGCTGATGGAGCCGCTGCTGAACGGCGCGCCGCGCCCCGCAATGGCACTGTGCCACCCGCCCATGCTGGCCGCGACCTTGTGCATGAACACCACTGTGCCTGGCGCCATGGCGGACCTCATTGCCCTTGCCCGCGCGGCCGAGACGCGACCGGGCGTGCAGGCGGTCACCGTGTTCGGCGGCTTCCCCATCGCGGATCTGGCCGAGACCGGCGTCTCAATTGTCACGGTGGCGGATACGCCGGACCTTGCCCGAACGGTCGCCGCCGAGATCGGCCGCGCGGCGTGGGAGAAGCGGGCGGCCTTCGTCTATGACCAGGAGCCCCTGCCCGCATCGATCGCGCGCGCGCGGGGCTTGGCGGGGCATGGCAAGCCGGTTCTTCTTCTCGACCACAGCGACAACTGCAATTCCGGCGGCCCCTGCGATTCCATGGATGTGCTGGAGGCCCTGCTCGCCACGGGAGAGACCGGCATCGCCGTCGGTCCCATTGCGGACCGGGAGGCCGTCGCGACCCTGTTAGCGGCGGGTGAAGGCGCGTCCCTGACCCTGGCCCTGGGCAATAAAACGCCGGCACAAGGCCTGCCTGCCCCCCGCCCGCCCCTGCGCCTTACCGGCCGCGTGCGGACCCTGAGCCCGGGCACCTACAAGGTCACTGGGCCCATCTATACCGGGCAAGTCCTTTCCATGGGCCGCGCCGCGGCCTTTGAGACCGACCAGGCCATGATCGTGGTGTGCGAGCAGCCTCACGAACCGCTGGACCTCGGGGTGTTCTCATGCCTCGGCATCGCCCCCCTGCCGTCCCGCTTTCTCGTGCTGAAATCGCGCATGTATTGCCGGCCGGTCTTCGAACCCCTGTGCACGCAGGTGGTGGAATGCGCCGGTAGCGGGGTGACCGCGTCCGACTATGGTTTGTTTGCTTTCAAAAAGCTCAAGCGCCCCATATATCCCCTCGACGGGGACCTGAATTGGGAAGCATGAGCAGATGAGCGGCGGGCGAACTTCATCCGGCACGGATGTCAGGAAACTGCCGCGCATCAAGCTGTCCGATCAGGTGGCGGAGGATATGCGCCGGCAGATCGCCCGCGACAGCCTTCAGCCCGGCGACCGCCTGCCCAATGAGCGCGCTTTGATGGAGCGGTACGCCTGCTCCAAGGGCACCATCCGCGAGGCGCTCAAAGCCCTTGAGGTGGAAGGCCTGGTGCGCATGGTGTCCGGACCCAATGGCGGCCCGGAGGTGCAGAGCTCCTCCATCGACATCGTGATGCAGCAGCTGCGCCAGTATCTCCACTTCCAGCCGGTGGATTTCAAGCACGTCTATGAGTTGCGCAAGGTGCTCGAAGTCATCCTTGTCGAGAACGTCATCGGCAAGCTTAACGAGGACCAATATCGCCGGTTGGAAGAGAATATCCGGCTGTGCGAGGAGGCCAACCAACAGGCGGCGCGCTCGGTGGTGCGCAGTGCGGAGACCGAGTTTCACGACATCCTGTGCGAGGCTTGCGACAACGTCATCCTCGTCTTCATGTGCCGCTTCCTGAACGCCATGCTGCGGGACCTGGTGAGCTTCCGCTCCTCCAGCATGACCGAGCACGAGCGGTTCGGCGACGAAAACATCGCCAGCCACAAGGAGCTACTGGTCGCATTGCGGGCCCAGGACGTGCAGAAGGCGGGGCAGATCATGCACGAGCACATGTGCTGCGCCGAGGGCTTCATGCGGCGCCTGGACGCCTCCTTCCGCTCCGACCTCCTGAGCCGCTTCTGAACCCATGCGGGGCGGCGCCCGTGCTGCTATAGAGCGGGGATGATCCGATTTCTGCACAGCGCGGACCTTCATCTCGGCAAGCCTTACGGCTCCATGCCGGAAGAGCTCCGCGGCCGGCTTCGGGAAGCGCGCCATTCCGTGCTCGATCGCCTGGCCGCCCGGGCCCGAGAGGGCGGCGCTCCCATCATCCTGCTGGCCGGCGACGTGTTCGACACGGAGACGCCCAGCCCCGCCGTGCTTCGCCAGGCCCTGGCCGCCATGGCAGGGCACGGCGACCTGCGCTGGATCATCCTGCCCGGAAACCACGATTCGCTGGCGGCGGAGGAGCTCTGGGCGGCAGCCGCCCGGGCCCTCCCCCCGAATCTCACGCTCGCCACCACTCCCGAGCCCTTGCCGCTTGGCCCCGGCGCCCTCCTTCTCCCGGCCCCCTGCACCACCCGGCGGCCGGGCCGGGACCTCACCGCCTGGATGAACCAATCCCCCTCGGTCGAAGGCGTGGCGCGCATTGGGCTCGCCCATGGGCCGGTTCAGTCCTTCTCCGAGGATGGGAGCGCCGACGACGTGATCGCGCCCGACCGCGCGACCCAGGCCGGCCTCGATTATCTCGCGCTGGGGGACTGGCACGGCCAGATCAGCCTTGGCACACGCACCTATTATGCCGGAACGCCCGAGCCCGACCGTTTCAAGCATGACGCGCCGGGCCGGGCCTTGCGCGTCACCCTGGCCGGCGCCGGCGCGCCGCCCATGGTGGAGCCGGTGGAAACCGGCCTCTTCACCTGGCGCACGGCCTCCCTGGACTGCCTGCCCGAGGGGGACATGGCGCGCGACATCGCAGCCCTCCTCCCCACGGGATCCATGCGGCGTCAGGCCCTTTTGCGCATCGCAGCCAGGGGGCGGGTGCGGCCGGAGGCACGGGCCGTGCTGGATCAGGCCATTGCGGCGGCCGCGCCGGAATTTGCCCTGCTGGAACTGGACGCACAGGACCTCGCCCTCACCTGCGAGAGCGAGGATCTCGACCTCATTGACCGCTCCGGCGCACTCCGGCAGGCCGCCGATTCCCTCCTGGCGGAGAGCCGCGATACGGATCGCCCGCTGGCCGAGCGTGACCTCGCCCGCGAGGCGCTCATGCGGCTCTTCTCCTATTGCGCGGCTTTGCCCTCATGAAGCTCACTGCGCTTCGCCTCCACAATGTGCGCCGCTTCGCCGGCACCGGCGTCCGGATCGAGGGGATCGGGGCGGGGGTGAATGTGCTGTGCGCGGCCAATGAGCAGGGCAAGTCCACCTGTTTCGACGCCCTGTATGCCCTCTTCTTCCAGGCCCATACCAGCGCGTCCGGCGCGGTGAAGGCGCTGCGCCCCTATAGCGGCGGCGGTCCCCTGGTGGAGGCGGACATCGTCACACCCGCTGGCGCCTTCCGCCTAAGCAAGCAATTCCTCTCCGGCAAGCGGGCCCAGGTGCGCGAGCGCGACAGCGGGCGCCTCCTCGCCCAGGCGGATGAGGCCGAACGCTTCATCACCCGGCTCATCAGCGACGGCGCCGGGGGTCCTGCGGGCTTGCTCTGGGTACGCCAGGGCATCATCGGGCTTGAGCGGCAGGCCAGGTCCGAGGACGAGGCGGAGCGGCGGGCGCGGGAGACCGTCCTCACCTCCGTTCAGGGGGAAGTGGAAGTGCTCACCGGCGGCCGCCGCATGGCGCAGGCGCTGGCCGCCTGCGACGCCGAGCTATCGCGCCTCGTCACGGCAGCCACGGGACGCCCCAAGGCCAACGGTCCCTATGATGCAGCGCTTAAGACACGCGATCGCCTCCTGGAGCTCGAGGAGCAACAGGCGGCTAGCGTGAGCGATCTCCATGCCGCCCTCCACCAGCGCCGGACCTTGCGCGCCCGCCTCGCGGAGATCGACAGTCCCGAGGCCGCGCGGGAGCGGGAGGAGGCGGTGGCGACAGCGGCTGCGGCATTGGCCAAGGCCCAGGCCCAAGCGCAGGCCCTGACGACCGCGCGCGCCGAGGCCGCCGCCATGCAAGCCCGGCGCGACACGGCCGTGGCCGCGCTGGCTCGCTTTCGCGAGGCACTCTCGCGCCACGCTCAGCTCGCCCGAGAGACCACCCAGGCGACAGGTCTTCGCGAAGAGGCGCGCGAGCGACAGAGGCAGGCGCAGGACGAGGCGCGCCACGCCATGGTGGCCTTGACCGCGACAGAGACGCAGGAACGCGCCTTGCGCGAGCAGCTCGCCAGCCTGGAGCGGGCCGTCGCCGCGCAAGAGGCCCGCCGGGCACTGGCCCACGCCCGCGACATCCTGCGCCAGGCCACAGAAGCACGGAGCCAATTGGAGAGCCTTGAGGCCGCGCTAAGAGGCCATGCCATCCCTCCCGGTACGCTGGCCGAACTTGAGAAGGTGGAGGCGCAGTTGGCGGTCCTGAGGGCCGCCGCAACGGCGCGCGCACCCCATCTGCGCATGGATTATCAGCCGGGGGCAGTCGGCCGGGTGGCGATCGAAGGGGTGCCGCTCGCGCCGCAAGAGGAGCGATTGCTGGCCGGTTCGACCACCCTGGAGATCGAGGGCGTGGGGCGCCTGACGCTATCGTTTCCCACCCACGGCGAGGGCCTCGACGAGATCCGCAAGGCTGAGGCTCGGCGGCGGGGGCTCCTGGACCAGATCGGCATTGCGGACCTGGCGGCAGGGCGCCTGCGGGAAATCCGGTGGCGGGAGATGGATGGCGAGGTCAAGCTCGCCCGCCAGCGCCTTGCCCTCCTGGCCCCGCACGGCCTTTCTGCCTTGCGCGAGCAGATTGTGCAGTTGGAAGCCAAGGCACAGGACACGGCCGAAGTGACGCAGGACCCGGATCACGTCCGCGCGCGCCTGACGGCCATCGAGATGGATGTGCGCAGGGGCCGGGAAGAGGTGCGCGCGGCACAGGCGCGCGCGGACGTGGCGGGAGAAGGCGTGGTGGAGGCGGAGCGGCGGGCGGCCAGCCTCACCTCCAGCCTGATGAGCCTTGCGGACAGCCTCGGTCCCGAGGCCGCGCGCGCCGAGCGGGACGGGAAGCTGGCGGACGAGGCCGCTGCGGCCGAACACACCTATGCCAACGCCATGGCCGCAGTCGCCGACCTGTCGCGGGATGCGCCTGACCTTGCAAGCCTTGAGGCCCGCCACCGGCGGCTGCACTCCGTCGCCGAGGTCACCCGCAAGGAGATAGCAGAAGCGCGCGAGCAGGCGGCGTCCCTGGACGGCCGCATCCAGACTCGTTCGGAAAGCGCCGTCGAGGAGGCTCTGCAGGAGACCCGTGACCAACTGGCAGAGGCCGAGCGAAAAGTCGCCGCCTATGCCCGGGAGGTGGCGGTGCTCATGCGTCTTCGATCAGCACTTGAAGAGGCACGCACCCGGACGCGGGACCATTATTTCGCTCCGCTGCTCCAGGAATTGCGCCCGCTGCTTGGGCTGCTGTTTGACGATGCCTCGGTGACCTTCGACGAGGAGACTCTCCTGCCCCGCACCATGGTGCGGGATGGTTTCGACGAGAAGCTCGACGTGCTCAGCGGCGGCACGCGCGAGCAACTCGCCATCCTCACGCGTCTTGCCTTTGCCCGGCTGCTTTCACGCAACGGCGAAGCCGTGCCGGTCATTCTCGATGACGCGCTCGTCTATTCGGATGATGCCCGGATCGAGCGCATGTTCGATGCCCTGCACCACCAAGCAGAGAGTCAGCAGGTCATCGTCTTCACCTGCCGCCAGCGCGCCTTCGCCAAGCTCGGCGGCACTTTGCTGCGGATGGAGCCCTGGCAGCCCGTGCCTTAGAACAGCCCCTCCCCCACCGATTGGAGCGCCCAGACCCATCGGTATGGGGCGCGAGCCAGGCTCCAAGCGCCATCAGCGCTCCAGGCGGACAGCGCGCGGGCGCGTCAGGCCGGGCGGACAGGGGGCGGCACGGCGTACCAGCCGGCCTGGGCCGTCCGGCAGGAGCGTGCCGTTTCGCAACCAGTGCAAGGCCGTGGGCCAGAGGGTCTCCTTGAACCGGTCGTGGAAGAAAGCGAAGTGCCCGATCTTCTCCTGCCCGGTCTCCACCGGATCGATGCGCAGGTGCAGCCGGCAGCTGGCGGTGAAGTAGTCCAGAAGCCGATTGAGCGCGGCCTGCGTCCCGTGGGGATCATCGTCCAGGCCAACCGCGAGGATGGGAGCCTGGACCTTGCCGAAACGCTGCACGATCACTTCCGCTTCGCGTTCGCCGCCGATAAAGATGCCTTGCCGGATCGTGTCCTCGAAGCGGGCCTTCATGCGGCTCCAGTCCCGCACCACGCCCGCTGGGGTGTCCTCCATCCAGCCGAGGCGCTTGGCGGGAAAGTAGCCGAAGATCCGCGTCACGGCCGGCATCAGGACGTGCCACTTCAGGACCATGCGCAGGCGCTGGTCAGCGCCATAATCCCGCCAATAGGCATATTGAGCCCCCACCGTGAAGATGCGCCGGACATGCCGGGCGGAGGGCGCCGCGCCAATGGCGAAGCCACCGATGGAATGGGCTACCACATCCACCGGCTGGCCTGGGAAGGTCCGCTGCACATGCTGGAGAATGGCCTCAAGATCCTGCTCACCCCAGTCCACCCAGTCGCCCTTCATGCCGCTGAGCGATGCCGGGCGCGACTCCCCGATGCCGCGATAGTCGAAGGTGGCGACATCGAAACCGTTGGCGTGCAGATAGTCAGCAAAGCGCGCATAATAGCGGCAGCGCACCGATGTCGCGGCGGCGATCACCACCACGGGCCGGTCCGGCCGGCTGGAAGGATGACGCCAAAGGAAGCCACCAAGGGACAACCGGTCCGGGGTGCGGATGCGGAACGGACGACCCGCCGCAGATCCGCGCTCTCCATGTCCGTCCATCACCCGCATGCCACTCACCGTCAGGAAAAGGGACCCACAGCCTCCCGCGCGCATCGACACCTGTCGAATGAGCATCTTTCCGGCCCCAATGAGCCTTTCTCATTTGCCCACCCCTGCCTCATCTTGCATGCGTGAAGGGGCTTCCCCCTTGACGAGAACACAGATGACCCAAGCGGCCTCTCCCATTCCCTTCTGGTTCGACTTCGCCTCGGGCTACGCCTATTTCGCCGCGCTGGAGATGGAGGCCCTGGAGGGCCGCGTGGGCCGGCCGGTGCACTGGCGGCCCTTCTTGCTGGGCACCGCCTTCAAGGTGACGGGCGCGCGCGGGCTCTCCTCCACACCCCTGAAGAAGGACTATGCGTGGCGGGATTGGGCGCGGATCGCCCGCAGGACCGGCGTCACCTTCAGGCTGCCCCCTCATCACCCGTCGGTGGCCCTCGCGGCGACGCGGGTCTTCTATGTGCTTGAAGAGCGGGACCCCGCCCTCGCGCGCGCCTTCGCGAAGGCGGTGTTCCAGGCCTATTTCACGCAAGGCATCGATAGCGGGAACATGGATGACGTCCGGGGCGTCGCCGATGGCCTGGGCCTTGAGGGCGCGGCGCTGGCCGAGGCGGCATCGGATCCGCGCATCAAGGAGAAGGTGCGTCTGGTGTCCGAAGAGGCTGTGGCCAGCGGCGTCTTCGGGTCACCCTTCTTCTTCGTGGACGGGGAGCCCTTCTGGGGCTGGGATCGCCTGCCCATGATGGAGGAATGGATCCGAACCGGCGGGTGGTGACCCCCCGCCCCGGTCAGGCGCGGGAAGGCCCGGCCTGCTCCACCTGCGCCAGCAGCCAGCTGCGAAGATTGCGCACGCGCCGGTCCCGGGCCAGGGCTTCGGGATAGACGAGATAATAGCCCGCGCCTGCGGGAATGCGGTGATCGAACAGAAGAGCGAGCCTCCCGCTGGCGAGATCGGAGGCGACGATCTCGGTGCCCGCCAGGGTGACGCCAGCTCCATTGATGGCCGCTTGCAAGCCGAGCCCCACGGAATCGACGACCGTGATGGCCCCCGGGGTCACCGGGCCTCCCGGCAGACTCGCATTCCATCGGTCGAAATGGGCGCGGCGATGCTCCGAAAGGAACAGGTTGGAGCGCCCGATGACCGCGCGCAGGTCCGCTTCGCTCCCCCGGCTGAGATCGGGGCATCCCAGCAGCCCCACATTGTCCTCGAACAGGAGATCGCTGACGAGGCCCGGCCAGCCCCCCGCCCCGTGGCGGACGGCGGCGTCCGCCACGCCTGCATTCAGGTCCACCACGCTCTGCGAGGTGGTTATGGCCAATTCGAAGCCGGCGCGTGCGAAAGGGTAGGTGGCGAGGCGCGGCGACAGCCAATGGACCGCGAATGTCGGGAGAATGGAGAGGCGTAACGGCCCCACCCGCCGCTCTGCCGTCAGGGTGCCCACCGCGGCGCTGATGCGGGCAAAGCCGGCGGTAAGGTCCGGCGAGAGTGCGCGCCCGGCCTCGGTCAGTTCAAGGCGCGGCCCGGATCGGCGCATCAGGTCGACCCCCAGCATCTCCTCCAGGATTCGCAATTGATGGCTGACGGCGGAGGGCGTCACGCCGATCTCGGCCGCCGCCTCCTTGATGGACAGATGCCGCGCCGCCGCCTCGAAGGCACGCAATGCATTCAGCGGCACCGTCAGTCGCATGTGGTCGCCCACCCCCACTCCCCCTTGCCGCCGGCCCGCGCTCCACCGAGCCAGCCGGCGCATAGGATCTTATCCCTGCCACGTCCGCCCCGGTAGCGTCAGATTACCATCGGCGAGGACAGGCCGTCGCGGCCGGGTCTTCCCATCCTGTAACGCCGACTGCGGATGCTGACGCTTCCTCAACTCTTTCCTGAGACATACCATCGCAAGGCATTTCCTCGGCCCGGACTTAGGCCGCCGCAGGCCGTGAGGCGCTGCGGGAGCGGAAGGCAAGCGTGGAGAGTGGCATGGGCAACACACGGTCGAACGGCTTCCTGCTGGCCAATCTTCCGCTTCAATGGAAGCTCGCCACCGTCATCGCCGTCCTGATCGCGCTCATGATGGCCGTCCTTGCCGTAGATACCTATGCGGTGCGCAGCGCCACCCAGGCCCAGCGGGAGGCGGACGACCTCGCGCAGATCATCAACCAAAGCAATGTGACCGCCCGCTCCCTCAACCGACGGCAGATCGCGCTGGTCCGCCTGGTCTATGGGGCAGGCGATGCATCGGAAGCGGCCTATGAGGCGGCCAGTGCCGCGGTCCGCGCGGACTTCCAGGCGCTCTCCGACATGGTGGAGGATACGCCCAAGCTGCTCAACCTCCTGCAGGCGGCGGCGACGATAAACGACCAATGGAGTCGCACCAGCAGCCTTCCCATGGTCCAGCTCGCCAAGGAGGTGCGGGCAGGGACCGCCTCGACGTCCGAGCGCGACGAGCGCATGTCCGAATTCCTCGCGACCGAGGCACAGGACGGCGGCAGCCGCAGGATCGTTGCCGGCCTGGATGCCCTCATCAAGGCTGTGAATGCCAAGCTGGATGATACCCGCGACCTCCTCCAGGAACGCGAGACCCAGCTGCGCTATCTCAATCTCTCCGCACTGGCCCTTACCATCGCGGCGGGGATCGGCGCCTTCTTCCTCGCCGCTCGGTCCATCGCCCAGCCGCTGCGCCATCTGGCCGAGCTCATGGAGCGGCTCGCGCGGCATGACCTGTCAATCGAGGTGCCATATGGGGATCGGCGTGACGAGGTGGGCACCATCAGCCGCGCCTTGGGCGTGTTCAAGGCCATGTCCGTCGCCACCTACCAGAGCGACTGGGTGAAATCCGGCGTGGGCGACATCTCCGCCAGCATCCAGAAATGCTCGGACCTGCGGAGTTTCGCGGACACCCTGCTCAAGGACCTCGCCCCCCGCCTCAATGCCGGTGTCGGCGTCTTCTTCGCCTTCGACGAGACCCGGGAGGAACTCACCCTCTCCGGCAGCTACGGCTTCCGCGAGCGGCGCCACATGACAACCACCTACCGGCTTGGCGAGGGCCTGGTGGGGCAGAGTGCCCTGGAGCGCAAGCCGATCCTGCTCAGCCCGGTGCCGGACGACTATATCCGAATCCATTCCGGCACGGGCGAGGCAAGCCCCCGCTGTGTTCTCGTCACGCCCATCCTGTCCAAGGGCCGGTTGCTGGGGGTGCTGGAGCTGGCGAGCTTCGAGCCCTTCGACGCCATGCGCCAGCGCCTGGTGGATGATGCGGCGCAGGTGGTGGGGCTCTCGCTTGACAATCTGATGCGCGCCCTGCGCACCGCCGAGCTCCTGGAACAGAGCCAGCGGCAGGCGCAGGAACTCCAGGTTGCGGAAGAGGAGCTGCGCGTCCAGCAGGAGGAGTTGCGGACCACCAACGACCAGCTCCAGCAGCAATCGCAGCGCCTGATCGCATCCGAGGAGGAATTGCGGGTGCAGGCGGAGGAACTGCAGAAATCCAATTCGGACCTCCGGCGGCATTCAGATGCCATCAGCGAGCAGAAGGACCGGCTGGAGGCACTCCAAAAGGAAACCGAGATCAAGGCCGCCGACCTGGAGCGGGCCAATCAGTACAAATCGCAGTTCCTGGCCAACATGTCCCACGAATTGCGCACGCCGCTCAACAGCATGCTCATCCTCTCGCAGGATCTGGCCGAGAACCGGTCCCGCAACCTCGACGAGGAGCAGGTGGAATCGGCCAGCATCATCCACTCCAGCGGCTCCAATCTCCTGCGTCTCATCAACGAGATCCTCGACCTGTCCAAGGTGGAGGCGGGCAAGATGGACGTGATGCGCGAGCCCATCTCGGTCGCCGCCTTCACACAGCGCATGGAGCGGAACTTCCGCCACGTGGCACAGGACAAGGGGCTCGACTTCTCGATCGATTGCGCTCCCGACGTGCCCGCAACCTTCATCTGCGATGAAGGCAAGCTGGAGCAGATCACCAACAATCTCCTGGGCAATGCCTTCAAGTTTACGCACGACGGCAACGTGGCCGTGACATTTGCCGCCGCCGATGCTGGCCAAAGCCTCGTGATTGAGGTCGCCGATTCCGGCATTGGCATTCCCGACGACAAGCTGGACGCGATCTTCGAGGCGTTCGAGCAGGTGGACGCCAGCAGTCGACGCCAATATGGCGGCACGGGGCTCGGCCTTGCCATTTCCCGCAGCCTTGCCCAATTGCTGGGGGGCAGCTTGACCGTCCGCTCGGTGATGGGAGATGGCGCCACCTTCCGCCTGCAACTGCCGGTCACCCCCGCCGAAGGTGAGACGGCGCGGGTGCCGGCCCATCCCGTGTCCCAAGGCCCCGCGCCCGCCCCACGCCTCGCGGCGCGCCCCACGGTCACGGTGGAGGACGACCGGGACAAGCTGGAGGACGGAAAGGCGCGGATCCTGGTGGTGGAAGATGATCAGGTGTTCGCACGGACCCTGGTGAACATCGTGCGGCGCAGCGGCTATCAGGTTCTTGCAGCGGGCGATGGCGAGAGTGGCCTTGCCCTTGCCCGCGCGCACAATCCCACCGGTATCCTGCTCGACATCATGCTGCCGGGAATGGATGGCTGGACGGTCATCGAGCGGTTGAAGCAGGACCCGGCCACCCGGCACATTCCCGTGCACATCGTCTCGGCCTTGGAAGAGGCGCCCCGCGGGCGCCAGATGGGGGCCATCGGCTTCCTGACCAAGCCGGTGCGGTCAGAGCAACTGGTGGAAGCGCTTTCGAACCTCGCCCATTTCGCCCCGGGCCGGCAGCGGCGCGTGCTGGTGGTTGATGATGACGAGGCCGCCCGCCGCGCAGTGGTCAAGCTCCTGTCCCGCGAAGGGGTGGAAGTGTTCGCCGCCGAGTCCGGCGAGGACGCAATCGCGCGCATGGACGAAGCCGAGTTCGATTGCCTGGTGCTGGATCTCGGCCTGCCCGGCATGTCGGGCTTCGACGTGCTGGAACATCTTTCCGCCCGCTCGCGTCATGTCCCGGTGGTCATCTATTCAGGACGCGAGGTGACGCCTGAGGAAAGCCTGCGGCTGCGCAACTACACCGACAGCATCGTCATCAAGGGCGCGCTCTCGCCCGAGCGCCTGCTGGACGAGGTCAGCCTCTTCCTGCATTCGGTACGGGGCGAGAAGGGCACGGTGCCGGACCACCCGGACGGCGACCTGGCAGGACGGCACGTCCTTGTGGTGGACGACGACATGCGCAACATCTACGCGCTGGCCAAGGTTCTGCGGGGAAAGGGCATGACCGTCACCCTCGCGCAGGACGGCGCCAAGGCCCTGTCGCAACTGGAGGCGCATCGCGACGTGGAGATGGTGCTCATGGACATCATGATGCCCGTCATGGACGGCTATGAAGCCATGGAGAAGATCCGCGCCCGCGGCGGAGCCTGGGCACGCCTGCCGATCATCGCCTTGACAGCAAAGGCCATGAAGGACGACCGCGAGAAGTGCCTGGCCGCCGGTGCCAATGACTACATGGCCAAGCCCATCGACGTGCCGCGGCTCATTTCCATGATCCGCGCCTGGCTGCCCCCCGCATGATTGGCGAGGCCGACAGGGGTGATCTCGAAACCCTGGAGATCGATCTTTTCATCGAGGCGGTGCTGCGCCGGTACGGCTACGACTTCCGGGACTATGGCCGGGCGTCGCTGACCCGCCGCATCCTCAATCTGGTGGGGCGCTTCGAGGCGGAGAACATCACCGATCTGACCGCCCGCGTCCTGCATGCGCCCCACCGGATCACCGAGGTGATCGGCGCCCTGTCGGTTCCGGTCTCCGAGTTCTTCCGCGATCCGGAAACATTCCGGGCCCTGCGGATGAAAGTGTTCCCCGTCCTCGCCTCCTACCCGCAGATCACCATCTGGCAAGCCGGCTGCGCCCGGGGCGAGGAGGTCTATTCCCTGGCCATCCTGCTGAAGGAGGCCGGGCTCTATTCCCGCTGCCGGATCTTCGCCACCGACATCTCCAAGGCCTCCCTGCAGAGCGCGGCGGAAGGCATCTATCCGGCGGCGGAGATGCGCGAGGCCAGCCGACGCTATCTGGAATGCGGGGGCAGCGAGAGCCTCTCGGTCCACTATCATGCCCGCTATGATCTGGCGAAGCTCGATAGCGGGCTGATGGAAAACGTGACCTTTGCCGAACACAACCTCGCCACCGACGCCGTATTCTGCGAAGCCCACCTGATCCTGTGCCGCAACGTCATGATCTATTTCAACGATCGGTTGCAGGCGCGGGCTTTGGGGCTGTTTGCGCAATCCCTCGTCCGGGGAGGGTTTCTGTGCGTCGGCCAGAAGGAAAACCTGCTCTCTACCGCCGCGGCGCCGTTTCAGCGGCAGGAAGGGGATGTGCAGCTTTATCGACTGCGACGAACGATGGAGGCCTGATGGAGGCGGTCGTGGTGGGCAGCTCGGCCGGAGGGCCTGCGGCTCTGCATGAGCTGCTGGCGCGCCTGTCACCGCGCCTTCCCGCGCCAGTGGTCATCGTCAGCCATGTGGGGCGCGGTGGCGCCGCTCTTTTGGCGCGCGGGCTGGCCATGCACTCGGCTCTGCCGGTTCATCTGGCAGCCGAGCGCGTGCCACTGGAGCCCGGTCACGCCTATGTCGCCCCCGACGACTACCATCTTCTCTTCGAGTGCCAGGGGCGGCTCGCCTTGTCCGTCGATGAACGGATCGGCTTTTCACGCCCCTGCATTGATGTCTTGTTCGCGAGCGCAGCAAGGGTTTATAGACAGGAACTTGTGGGCATTGTTCTGAGCGGCGCAAACGGCGACGGCGCGGAAGGCCTTCGCGTGATCCGGCAAAACGGGGGAACAGCCCTGGTGCAGGATCCCGCCGAAGCGGTTGTGGAGGCGATGCCACGGATGGCGCTTGATCGAGCGGGGGCCGATCTGTGCGCCAAGGTGGCGGACCTGGCGGCATTTCTGAACGGCTTTAAGGAAAGATGACACTGCTGCACCCCGCTCTTCCCGATGGCACCGACAGGCCGAAGATCCTGATCGTCGACGACATCGCCGCAAATCTGAAGGCGATGCAGCGCCTGCTCGCCAGCGTCAACGCGGAGCTCTACGAGGCCAGCTCCGGCAATGACGCCCTCGCCTTGTGCCTCGACCATGACTTCGCTCTCATCCTGCTCGATGCGCACATGCCGGACATGGATGGGTTCGAGGTGGCAAAGCACTTGGCGGACGATCCGCGCACCTGCACCATTCCGGTCATTTTCGTGACCGCCGCTTATATTGACGACCTCAACCGCCTGAAGGGCTACACGTTCGGCGCCGTCGACTACATCGCCAAGCCCATCAATGATGCTGTCCTCCTCTCCAAGGTGACGGTGTTTCTGGACCTCCACACCAGCAAGCTGCGCCTCACCGCCGCCCTGGAGGAACTGGAGCGGCGGAACCGGCAGCTGGAAGCCGAGATTGACGAGCGCAAGCGGATCGAGAAACAAATCCGCCACATGGCCACGCACGATGCGCTCACGGGCCTTGGCAATCGCATCCTCTTCCTGGAGCATCTGGGCCGAGAGGCGGCCTTTGCCGATCGCCATGGCGGGCAATTTGCCTTGCTCTACATCGACATTGACGGCTTCAAGGCCGTCAATGACAGCCATGGCCATGCCGCCGGCGACCTCGTCCTCAGCGCCATCGCCCAACGCCTGCGCACCAGCGTGCGCCAGGAGGACATTACCGCGCGCCTGAGCGGCGACGAATTTGCGGTCATCATCGCGCCCATCTCCAGCCGGGAGGCTGCCGCCTCCAAGGCGCATGAATTGGTGCAGCACCTGGCCAAGCCCTACGCTGTGTCCAATGAAGGGCTCGTGAGCACCGTGAATGTGAGCGCCTCCATCGGCGTCGCCGTCTATCCCGACCACGGCCGCGATACGGCCGAACTGATCCGCATCGCCGACCGGGCCATGTATGAGGTGAAGCAGTCCACCAAATCCGGCGCCCGGCTCGCGCCTCTCCTTTCCGACCCCATATAGGCTGCCCGCCAGCCGCCGAAGACAGTCGGTCCTGCTGGCCTGCGCCCGCTCCGATTGAACAGGAAGGGCGCCCCGTCGCCGGAGCGCCCCCCTGTCACGCCTGCTGGCCGGCAAAGGTCTGTGCTCAGGCGTTCGCCCGCTCCGGCACCGGCAAGCCGAGCCATTCCGTGTAGAAGGCGTCGATGTCCGGCTCGAAGTCGTGGATCACCGGATACCAGGGCGTCGGCGCCTCAACGTCATGGAGCGTGCCGCATTCCGGGCAGAAATACTCCCGCACCACCTGCCAGCTGGGCGTCGGCGCCATCAAACGGGGATAGATCTCCTCCATCTTTTGGGGCGTGTCGCGCACGTGGATGCGGGCGTGCAGCTTCCAATTGTCCTTCCAGTCACAAAAGTCGTGACCGCATTCGCAACGCACGGTCCAGCGCTTTGAAACCTTCTGCTGAACCACGAAGAGCTTGGGGCCGAGCGGCAGGATGATCTTGTCGTCCCACGGCATGCGCTCCTGCAGGATTTCCACATAGGTGACGAAGCGCTCCGGGTCCTTCGGGGTGGACAGCATCTGGTGCAGGGTATCGGGATCGATCTTGCCATCGACGAGATCGGCGATCTTGGCGCGGGTGTAGGCCATTGGATTTCCTCCTGATTCACTAAATTTTGGTTCCCCCTCCCCGCACGCGGGGAGGGGTTTGGGACGGCGCGCTCACTCCTCGACGAACTGAACCGTCTTCACGTCCGGCAACTCGGAGATGTCCATGGAGTAGCGCGAGCCATAGGTCGGAACGCCGATCTCGCTTTCCGGCAAGGTCCAGCTCTCCGGCAGGTTCCAGAAAGCCCGGAACTGCTGCTCGAAACGCGGGCCCAGATGGAAGGAGGCGGCGAACATCTGCCGCACCTGTGTGGCAGCGTCCTTGGCGAGGATCTTCTCGCGCTCGCCCTTCATCCAGTCCCTGGTGGGAACGGACTTGGCGATGCGATCCTTGCGGATCTGCGCCCGCAGGGCATCGGTCGCCGCCGTGTCGACCGCGTACAGGCCGTCATCGCCCTTCTTGACCACCACGCCATAGACCTGGGCAGCGAAACGCTCCAGGACGTAGCCACCATTGAGGTCATCGGCCACCGACTGGGGCAGACGGTCGAGCGGATCGCCGAAGCCGGGGCCACCGCGCATGTAGTTCAGGTAGAGATCATAGTCGGAGAACATCTCCTCCGTGGTGATCGCCTGCTTGTCGCGCTTGATCTGGGCGGCCGGGAGCATGGCATCCCAGGTGGGGTGTTCCGGATCGGTGTCGCCGCCGAACGGGATGTCCGCCCCATCGGCGATGAGCGCCTTCAGGTTGGTCTTGTGGGCCGCGAAGCGATAGCCCGACGCCGCCGGATAGCCGCCCATCAGCCCCCAGTCGGAGGAGATGTGGCCATTGCCCATGAAGAACATGGTCCAGTCCTTGGCGTTCCAGACCATGCGCAGGCTCTCGAACCCGCACCCGCCCCGATACTTGCCCGACCCACCCGAGGACGCCTTGATCTGCCGGCCGAGATAGACCAGCGGCTCCGCCAGCTCCCAGATCTCCATGTCGCCCATGTCGCCTTCCGGGTTCCAGATGGCGGCCGCATGGGAGAGACCGTCCTGCACGGCGGTGGCGCCGGTGCCGTTGGCGGCGCACTCGAACGAGTTCACCGCATGGATTTCGTCATACTGGTTGAAGCCGCCGCCCTGGAGCCAGTTGGACGTGTTGGCATTGCCCGCATTCACCTCCTCCAGATAGCCGCGCCCGAAATAGGAGCGCGACAGGCCGCGCCATAGGGCCGTCCAGGCGGAGACCAGGAAATGCCAGCTGTAGGAGAAGGCCACCCGCCGGTCGTCCGGGTTCATCCAGGTGCCCTTGGGCAGGCGGAACTCGGTGCCGTAGGCGGCGCCGTCATTGATCATTTCGGAGGGGATGAGCGTCTGGGTCATCATCACCCAGATGCCGGAGGTGAAGCTCACCTGATGGGCATTATAGGTGTGCCAGCCCCAGCGGCTTGAACCCTCGAAATCCAGGCGCCACGTGCCGTCCTTGCGGATGGTCATCTCGCAGGGCGCATGCATGATGGTGTCGAGCTTGGCAAAGTCTGAGGGCACCCGCACGTCCTCATGGGCGTAGGGCACGTCCACGAAGCCCACCTGCCGGTAGGTGCCGGGAATGGTCATGGCCTTGATGCGGGCCTGGAGGCCGAGGCGCCCGTGCTCCACCGCCTCATAGGCGAACTTCCAATAGGCCTCGATGCCCTCTTCCGCGACCACCTCTTCCACGAGCTTGCGGATCATGTGGCAGCCGGCGATGCGGGTGCGCTCGTCCAGCATCCAGTAGCGGGTGGTGCGCACCATGCGCTGGCTCTCGTGCAGCCAGTCGCGGAACAGCGTGTCATTCTCGCCGACCTTGCGGCAGGTGATGGAATAGCCGTCGCCGAAGCGCTGCACCTGGCCCGTGGCCATGGAGCCCGGCCCCACCGCGCCGGTGTCGATGACGTGGGTGACGCCGCCCACCCAGCCGATCAGTTCTCCTTCCCAGAAGATGGGAACGATGGTGTGGATGTCGCAGGGATGGACGTTCCCGATCAGAGAATCGTTGTTGCAGAAGATGTCCTTGTCGCGAACACCGGGATTGGCCTCCCAATTGTTCTCGATCATGTATTTGATGGCGGCACCCATGGTTCCCACATGGATGATGATGCCGGTTGAGGTCAGGAGGCTGTCCCCCGCCGCATTGTAGAGGGTGAAGCACAGTTCGCCCTCCTGCTCGACGATGGGCGAGGCCGCGATCTTCTTGGCGGTCTCGCGGGCATCCACCACGCCGGCCCGCAAGCGAGAGAAGAGCTTGTTGTAGAGGATGGGCTCCTTCTCCCGCAGTTCCAGCTTCTCAAGGCCGGCATAGCGGCCGGTGGCCTTGGTGGCCGCCATCAAGCGGTCGCGGTGTTCCTTCAGCGTCTCGCCCCCGCGCACGATGCCGCGGGTCGCGCCGTGAAGACTGCTCTGGTTGACGTTGACGTTCATCGGGTCGTTTCCTTCGCATGTTTTGGCTTGGCAATTCCGGCCCGCCGCCGGGGTCGGCGGCGGCCACGAACCCCTCCCGGTGCCGGGAGGGGGAACGGCCGATCACACCTCGCGCAGGTGGAACAGGCGGTGGCCGTCGAGCCAGGTCTCGAAGCCGCCGGGCACCACGAAGGTGGTGGCGTCGGATTCGATGATGGCAGGACCCATCACGCGGTTGCCGGGGCGCAGCGCCTCCATGCGGTAGAGCTGCGCATCCACCCACTTCTTCTTGCGATAGAATTTGCGGGTGCCGATCTTGGCTTCCTCGGGCGGCGTCTCGCCTTCCTCGGGCTCCTTCGGGATCTTGGGCTTGGGGATCGGAACCATGCCGCGCATGATGGCGCCGGTGACCGAGTAGCCGAGTTCCGGCGAACGGGCGGAGGCGGCATAGACGCGGCCATAGGTGGCGTTGAAGGCGTCGGTCAGCTGGTCCCAGTCCTCGGCGGTGCCGGCCTGCTTCAGGGGGCTTTCGATCTCCAGGTCGTTGAGCTGGCCGCGATACTGCATGCGGTAACCGGGCTGAAGCGTCACCTGCTCGGGCGCATAGCCGTTGAGCTTGAACTCCTCCAGCACGTTGTGGGTCAGCTCTTCCCAGGCCGCCTGAAGGGTCTCGGCCGCCTTCACCTTGTCGGCCTCCGGAGCGTCCGGGGGCATGTTGATGTCGAGCGACTTGTCGTAGCGATACTCGAAGTCCGCCGCCGCACAGCCAAAAGCGGAGAAACCGGCCGCCCAGGCGGGCACGATCACGTCCTCGAATCCGAGGCCCTCCGTATAGCCATAGGTGTGCACAGGCCCTGCCCCGCCATAGGAGAAGCAGACGAAGCTTGCCGGCGAATAGCCCTTGCCCGAGATCATCGAGCGCAAGTAATCGCGCAGGTCGCTGTCGAGCAGTTCGATGACGCCGGCCGCCGCATCCTCCACCGTGAGGCCGAGCGGATCGGCGATCTGGGTCTTGATGGCATCCACCGAGCGCTGCCGGTCGAGCTTCACCGCCCCGCCGAGGAAATTGTCGGGGTTGAGATAGCCGAGCACCATGTGGCAGTCGGAAATG
This sequence comes from Aquabacter sediminis, assembly GCF_028863665.1. Taxonomy (GTDB): domain Bacteria; phylum Pseudomonadota; class Alphaproteobacteria; order Rhizobiales; family Xanthobacteraceae; genus L1I39. The sequence goes on along the minus strand of NZ_JARBFX010000005.1, from coordinate 504,096 downwards.
GTCACCGTCTCGATGCCGCTTTCCTTCCAGCACACGCCCACCCGGTAGCCGGCACTGTCCGGGCCGAGCTTGATGGCCTTGGTGTAGGGATCGAGCCGGATGAAGGAGCCGGCGCCCGCGCCCACGGAATCCATGGCCACCAGCGGCAGGGAGAGGACGAGCCGAGCCATGTCCGGGTCGTTCTTGATGGTCATTTCGCCCTGGGTGATAAGCGCCACGTCGAACGAGGTGCCGCCAATGTCCGAGCAGGCGATATTCTTGTAGCCGAGCACCTCTCCCAGATATTTCGCGCCGATCACCCCGCCGATGGGGCCGGACACGATGGTGCGCGCCAGTTCCTTGGCCTTCCAGGAAATGGTGCCGCCATGGGTCGCCATCACCCGGAAGTCGAACTTGGTGCCGCGATCCTTGAAGGCTTCCGAGATCTTGGACAGCGTCTGGCGGGACGGCTCGGCCGCATAGCCCTCCAGGATGGTGGTGTTGGTGCGGTGCGTTTCCTTGCGCACCGGATAGTAGTCGGCAGATGCAAAGACCGGCACTTTGCGGCCGCTCTTCTCCACCTCCTCCAGCACGATGTCACGCACCCGGCGCTCGTTTTTCGGGTTCTTGTAGGAGTGAAGCAGCGAGATGACGATGCCCTCGACCCCGGATGCGATGAGCTCGCGCGCCGCGGCGCGGGCGCTCTCCTCGCGCAGCGGGATCACCTCCACGCCCATCATGTCAGTGCGCTCGATGACGCCGCGCGTCAGCTGGCGCGGGACCAGTGGGGGATCGTAGCGGTGCGTATTGAGGTGGATCCGGTCCTCATAGGCATAGCCCAGATAGCACTGGATCGCGCGGCCCATGCGGTGGAAGTCCTCCATGCCGCGATTGACGATGAGGCCGCATTTCAGGCCCTTGCGTTGGACCACGCGGTTGAGCATGGCGGTGCCGGAATAGACACCGGTCTGGAGCTGGGCGAGCGCGTCATGCAGCGACATGCCCCAATTGGCCAGCCCGTCTTCCGACGAGGCGATGAGGCCCAAGGCCTCGTTCTGGGGCGTGGACTGGGCCTTGCCGACCACGAAGTCGCCGTCCGCATCCACGAAGAAAGTGTCCGTCATGGTGCCGCCGGCATCGATGCCGAGCACCTGGACGTTGCGCAGGTTTCCCACGGGTATGTTCACGCTCGGGTCCTCCCTGTTATGCCGGCCGTGCTTTTTCCTGCCGGCTCGCCATTCAAAGAGCAGATCCCGTGCCAAACTCGGCCACACCCATAATAACCCACCAATTCAACGCATTTCCGCAACGCAACATGTAATTAAATTCGGCTTCATTGTCCGATTTCCGGACACTTGTTGTCCGAGCTTCAATCACCGCAAACGACGACTACACTTGCACGCAGCAGGGCCTTGCGATGACCATGCCAGAGCGTCTATTCTCCTCCATCAAGCCGCAGGGCGGGATGACGTCGCCACACCGAAAGCGGCACAGTGGGAGTGAACCGCCATCGCGCCCGGCCGCGCCCATGCAGGCCGCGTGCGAGGCCAACGGCTAAGGCGGCGCCAGCGGGAACGCCGCGCCGCCCGGCCCGGAGGGCAGAGCTGGTGCCTTATCGAGAGATCGCCCGTGCCTGGGAGGCTTTCCACCGGGACGGCGTCACATCCCCCGTCGTGCGACCCGCTGTCCTCGCCTCCTGGCAGCGCTCACGGCAGCATTCCATCGCAGCGGACCGTTCAGGGGCCCCGCTCCTGAGCGAGGCCGAACTGTTTCGCCGCCGCCGCCAGAACATGCGTCTGCTCGCCGCTGCGCGCCCCGCCATGGAGGAGGCGCGCAATCTGCTCGCCGACGCCAGCTCCATGCTGATCCTCGCCGACCCGGCGGGCACCATCCTGGAGACAGAGGGCGATGCCCGGGCAGTGGATACCGGCCAGGAGGTCAAGCTTCAGCGTGGCGGCCTGTGGTGCGAAGCCGAGATCGGCACCAATGCCATCGGCACGGCGCTGGCCTCCGGTCGCCCTGTCCAGATCCACGCCACCGAGCATTTCTGTGCGCCGGTGCAGCGCTGGACCTGCGCCGCCGCGCCCGTCCGCCACCCCCTTGAGGGCAGCGTGATCGGTGCGGTGGACATTTCAGGCTCCACCGACACCTTCAATCCGCAGAACCTTGCCCATGCGGTGGCGCTGGCGCACCAGATCGAGGCGGTTCTGGGCCGCCGGCTGGAGATGGAGCATGAGCAGGTGCTGCGCCACTTTCTCTCCAAGCGTGGGTTATGGGTGTCCGAGGAGATCATCGCGTTCGGCCGTTCGGGCACGCTCATCTATTCCACCGACCGCGCCTTGAAAGAAGTCGCCCGCCGCTCCGACCGGTTCGTCGAAGACGGACGGCTGGCCGCTCTTCGGGACACGCGGCCCGAGGACTGGCCCACCCGCGTCGCGGCGTTTCTGCCGGGAGCGAGCGTGGAAATCGTGCGGGAAGACGGGGAAGAGATCGGCGGCGTCCTCGTGCTGCACGCCCCCCGCCGGGTGCGCCACAGCGCCAAGGACACGCCGCGGGAGCCCGAGACGGTCTTCTTCGACGCCATCATCGGCGAGAGCAAGGTGATGCGCGAAGCCCGAGAAAAGGCCCGGCGCATGGCGGAGAGCGGATTGCCCATCCTCCTCGAAGGGGAGACCGGCGTGGGCAAGGAGGTGTTTGCCCGCGCCATCCACGGCGCGCGCCTGCCCTGTGGCCCCTTTGTCCCCCTCAATTGCGGAGGCCTGCCGCGCGAGCTGATCGCCAGCGAGCTGTTCGGCTATGAAAAAGGCGCCTTCACCGGCGCCGATGCTGCCGGCAAGCAGGGAAAGGTGGAGGCGGCCAATGGCGGTCTTCTGTGCCTGGACGAGATCGGCGAGATGCCGCTCGAACTGCAATCCTACCTGCTGCGGGTGCTGGAGGACGGCGTCGTCTATCGGGTGGGCAGCCATACGGGGCGCCGGGTGGACCTTCGCCTCGTCTCCATGACCAACCGCGACCTGACCGGCGAAGTGGCGGCAGGACGGTTCCGAAAGGACCTGTTCTACCGCATAGCCGCGCTTCGCCTGCGCATTCCTCCGCTCAGGGAGCGGGAAGGCGACGTTCTGATCCTCATGGAGCATTTCGGCGCCCTCGCCGCCGCCCGGGCTGACCTTCCACCGCCGTCCTTTTCCGAAGCCGCACGCGCCGCGCTCACCGCCTATGAGTGGCCCGGTAATGTGCGGGAATTGCGCAACATGGTGGACATGCTGGTCGCCATGAAGCGCGGCGAAGGGGAGGTCGACCTTGCCGACCTGCCACCCGAGGTCTGTGGAACCTCGGCCCGCACATCCGACGCCAAGGACCTGAAGGCGGTCGAGGAGGCAGCCATCCGCGCTGCTGTGGAGGCCTGCGGCGGCAATCTCTCGCGCGCCGCCCGCCGCCTCGGCATCGCGCGTTCCACGCTCTATATGCGGCTCGCGGCATCGGAGGGAAAGGGCGGCTGAAGAGCACGGGGGGTGGGCCCCGCGCTCCCGCGGCCTCTCAGTTACCGGGGATGAGGCGCATTTCCTTCATCTCGCGGATCTGGCGGGCAAACATCTCCTCGTCATCGACGATCTCATGGAAGCCGAAGCGGCGGATCTTGGTGGTCTCCACCAGGCTGTCATAGTCCATGTGCCACTGGAAATCGCCAAAGGCCCAGGCCACTGCCTGCCGATAGCTGCGGGGCACGAGGCCATACGTCTCGACCATCCGGTTCCAGAGCGCTTCCTTGTCCGCCATGACGTCGGCGAGGCGAATGGTCATCACCGGCCCGCAGGGCATGTCGAACATCGCGGCGATGCGCGGCCACATCTGCTCCCAGCGGAAAAGCCCGCCATTGGTGACATTGAAGACCTCACCCGCGCATTTGGGCGTGGTCGCCGCCCACACCGCCGCCTGGCCAAGGAGGTTGGTGTCCACCGTCTGCTGGATGGTGCGATAGCAAGCTTCGGTGCCGGGAAAGCGAAGCGGCAGGCCGAACTCCTTGGACATGGCAGCATAGATGCCGATGACCGAGGTCATGTTCATGGGGCTATTGACCGCGTGGCCATAGATGGTGCGCGGGCGCAGCGCCGACCAGGACCAGCGGGCCTTCGGCGCCCGGGCGCGCAGATAGTCCTCCTGGTCGTAATAGAAATTGGGCGGCATGTGACGGGGATCGCTCTCCCGTGCCGGCGTCGGATAAGGGCCCAGATGCGTGCCATAGGCCTTGGTGCCCTGCATCAGGCTGACATGTTCCAGCACGGACGAAGCGCGCTCGACCGCCTCCACCACGTTCACCAGCATGGCCAGATTCGGCGCCACCTCCTCCGCGAAGGTGGGGCGCTCCTGGTAGGCGGTGTAGAAGACATGGCTCACATCGCTTAGGTCCGCGAGCTTTGCTTCCGCATCCGCCTTGTCGAGCAGATCGACGGACACGCAGGGCACGCTGGCGCCTTCCGGCTTCCGGCGGGAAAGAATGGTCACCTTCCAGTCCGGCTTGTCCGACAAGGCATGGACGATGCCGGCGCCAGCGACCCCAAGGCCGCCGACCACAAGGGCGTGCTTCATGTAGCCTCCGCTTTTCTTGCTTATTCCGCGTTTCTTCGGGTGTTCAGACATTCAGGTGCGCCAAGGGCAGGCCCGGCTCCGGCCAGGGCAGGCTCACCAGGCGGCCGGTGCTGGACAGGGTCACAAACGCGGTGCGCAGCTCGGGCCCGCCGAAGCAGATATTGGTGACCCACCGCTCGGGGAACGGCACCGAACGCACCAACTGACCCTGAGGCGAGATCACCGAGATGGAACCCGTGACCAAGGTGGCGACGCAGATGTTGCCACCGGCCTCCACCGCGAGGGAATCGAAGCGCTGGTAGCCGCCGAGCCCGATGACCAGCCGCCCGCCATGGGGTGAGGGCCAGGGGGCGCGGCGGATGACACCGGGAGCTTCCAGGTCGAATGCCCACAGCCGCGCCGTCTCGGTTTCGGCCACATAGAGCACCGATCCGTCGGGAGACAGGCCGATGCCGTTGGGTGTGAAGAGCGGAAAGGCCAGCTCCTGAATGTGGCTGCCATCGGCGCGGGCATAATAGATGGCGCCCCGGTCATGCTCGCGGGCGCGCGTCTTGCCGAGATCGGTGAAGTAGAAGCCGCCCAACCCATCGAAGACGATGTCGTTCGGCCCCTTCAATGGCCCCTTGTCACTTTCCCGATAGAGGCACTGGGCCGCGCCTGTCGTGAGATCCACCCGCTCGATGCGGCCGCCCGAATAGTCTTCCGCTTGGCCGATGGGCCGAAGGCCGGTTTCGTCGTCTTCCGGCGTCCAGCGGAAGCCGCCATTGTTGCAGACGTAGCACGCCCCATCCGGCCCGATCGCCGCACCGTTGGGCCCGCCTCCAAGTTGCGCCACCAGTTCGACTGTGCCGTCCGGCCGGACGCGGTCGAGCGTCCCGCTCGCGATCTGGACCACCAGCACCGAACCGTCCGGAAGCGCCACCGGACCTTCCGGGAAGCGCAGCCCCGTTGCCACATCCTTCATCTCGCCGTGCATTTCCGCCCTCCCAACCCCTTTTTTCCGGTCAAGATGTCCACAAGCATCCAGAACCGTCCGGGGCTTAGTTTTGCAGTCGCAAAAAGTTTCACTCCACGAAACGACCCTTTTCGCGATCGCACCATTATGTTCCGTCATACGAAACAAAACTCGCTGGAAATCATGATTTCTCACATTAGCATGCGTTTTTTGTTCCTGCATTCCGAATTTATGTTTGACAGAGGAGAGGTCAGCCGTAACGTTCGGACGACAGAAGATCCATAAGGACTCGGTCGGGAGGAACATCCAATGCGCGTGCTTTCACGCTCACGTGCCCTTTTCATGGGCGCGATGATCTTCGCTTTGCCTTTTTCTGCTCAAGCGCAGGAAACAATTAAGATCGGCTGGCTGTCGTCTCTGACTGGCCCGCTGTCTTCAGCCGCCATCGCGGAGAACCAAGGCGTGCAGTTCGCCGTGGAGGAGATCAACAAGTCCGGCGGCATCCTGGGCAAGAAGATCGAGCTTCTCACCCGCGATACTGCGGGCGATCCCACCAAGGCGGTGAACCTGGCCCAGCAGCTCGTGTTCAGCGACAAGGTTCAGTTCGTCATCGGCCCGGTGAATTCGGGCGAGTCGCTGGCGACCATCCCGATCGTGGCACGCGCCGGTATCCCCAATATCGTCATCGGCTCCATCGATGAGCTGATCGACCCGAAGAAGTATCCCCTCGCCTTTCGAGCCATCAATACCAATACGCAATGGATCGAGGGCGGCAATACCTATGCCATCGACGTGTTGAAGAAGAAGAACGTGGCCGTGATCGGCGACACCTCCGGCTATGGCACGTCGAGCGCAAAGACGGCCGCGGCGCTTTTGGAAAAGCAAGGCATCAAGCCGGTCTATTCCGTCCTTGTTGACCCCAACAAGACCGACCTGACCGACGAGATGGCCAAGGCCAAGGCTGCAGGCGCCGACGTGGTGATGCCCTGGACCGCCGCCACCGGCCTGATGGCGCGCATTCTCAACACGCGGGGCGACATGGGCTGGGACGTGCCCGTGGTCGGCCATCCCGCGATCATGGCTCTGCCCATCAAGAGCCTGCTGAACAAGCCGGACTATTGGAAAAACGCCTACGCAGCGGGCTATACCAGCACCACCTTCGTGGATGGCAAGCTGCCGCCGCGCACCCAGGCCTTGATCGACAAGATCAAGCCTGAGTTTGGCGGCAAGATCGACTTCACCTTCTGGTGGGTGGCGCTCGGCTACGACACGGTCAAGATCATCGAACACGCGGCGAAGACGGCGAACTCGCTCGAGCCGGCCAAGATCAAGACGGCCCTCGAAGGCACCAAGAACCTGCCCGGCGTTTACGCCACCTATTCCTGGTCGCCGGAGAACCATAACGGCTTCCCGGACAGCAACATCGTCGCCAATGTCGCCGACAGCTTCAAGGACGGCTGCTACGACGCCGCTCCCATGAAGTGACGCGCCCATGCTGGCCGTGATCGTCTCCGGGCTTGCGATCGGCGCGCTCTATGCGTCGGTCGCCCTCGCCTACAACGTGATGTTCTCCACCTCCAAGGTGCTGAGCGTCTCCACCGGACAATTGTGCATGCTGGGCGGCGTCTTCGGCGCCTGGTTCATCAACGGCTTGGGCTGGCCGGCCTGGCTCGCGCTGCTTGGCGTCGTCGTCCTTGGCGCGGTGTTCGGTCTGCTCACCGAGATCATCGCCGTGCGCCGGGTCCTGGCGCTCTCCGACGAGCATCTGTGGCTGCTCTCAACCCTGGCGCTCGCCACAATGGTGCAGCAGGCCGTCGGCCTGTGGTGGGGCACCGAGCCCCGCCCCTTCCCGCGCCTCTTCCCGCAGGATTTCTCAGCCGGCGTGCTTGACCAGAAATATTGGCTGCCCATCGCTTTGGTGCTGATCCTGGTGGTGGCGCTGGAATTGTTCTACCGACGCACCCTCTGGGGTAAGCTCTTCATCGCCACCTCTGAAGATGCCTTCGCCGCCCGCGCCCGCGGCATCGCCACGGACCGGGTGCGGGCCCTCTCCTATGCGCTGGCCGGCGTGATCGGTGGCTTGGCGGGCTTCGCAGCCGGGCAGCTCACCTTCGCCTATTTCGCCCTTGGGCTCACCTTGACGCTGAACGGCTTCATCGCGCTTGCGGTGGGCGGCCTCGGCAGCAACCTGGGGGCACTTTTCGGTGGCATCGCGCTCGGGCTTCTCGGCGCCTTCGCAACCTATTTCTTCGGCGGCGAATACCAGCAGACCATTGCGGTGGGCCTCCTTCTCCTCGTTCTCATCGTGCGTCCCGAGGGTCTCCTCGGCGCCAAGCGCGTGAGGCCGGTGTGATGCGTGCCTCCCTGCGCCTTCCCGCCCTGGTGGGTGGCATCGCCGTGCTGGCCGCCTTGCCCTACTGGACCTCGGACCTCTACCAGCTCCACCTGGCGGCGCTCATCGGCGCCTATTGGGTGCTGGTGTCTGGGCTCAATCTGGTGGTCGGCTATGCCGGCCAGCTCTCCATCGGCCATGTGGGCCTCCTGGCGGTGGGAGCCTATGCCTTCGCCATTCTCGCGGGCACCCTGGGCTGGAGCCCAGAACTGGCCATGCTGGCTTGCGGTGCCCTTGGCGGGCTTGCTGGCGCACTGCTCGGCCTCCCCTCCTTGCGACTGCCGGGCTTTTATTTCGCCATGGCCACCATGGCCTTCGCGCTGATCGTCGCAGAGATGACGTTGGCGCACGGCGACCTCACCGGCGGCGGCACCGGCCTTCCCGTGCCCTTCTTCTCGGCCCCCTTCGACACGCCCTGGGGGCAGTACTGGCTCGTGATGATCGTGGGCCTCCTCGTGACCTGGCTCACCTGGAACGTGGCGAGCCGCATGTGGGGCCGCGCCCTCATTGCGGTGCGCGACAGCGAGGTGGCGGCTGCCTCGCTGGGCATCGGCATCTTCCGGCTGAAGCTCACCGTTTTCATCTTTTCCGGCGTCACCGCCGGGGTGGCCGGAGCCCTCTTCGCATCGCTCCAGAGCTACATCACGCCGGACACCTTCGTTTTCGAGATGGGCCTGTTCTTCTTCGTCTGCATCATCATTGGCGGACGCGGGAGCATTATTGGTCCGTTTGTGGGCGTGGTGATCCTCACCGCTCTGCCGGAACTGGTGGCGCCGCTGGCGAAGCTCGGCCACTTCTTCTACGGACTGACCTTGCTGCTGGTGGTGCTGCTCGTGCCGGACGGCATTGGCCGCCTGCTGGAGCGCATCATCTCGTTTGGCCGACGCAGCGCGCAGGAGAGCTTCGCCATCGAGCCCGACCTGCCCCGCCTCTCCCGCGCCCTCGACGGGCAGGCAGGTGCGCCATGACGGGTCTCGTCGCCCGCGACGTGGGCAAGCATTTCGGCGGCGTGGTGGCGCTCGACCAGGTCTCGCTGGACCTGAAGGCTGGAGAGGTTCATGGCCTTATCGGCCCCAACGGCTCGGGCAAGACCACGCTCCTCAACCTGCTCTGCGGCTATTACCGCCCCGATGCCGGCGACATCATGCTGGATGGAGCAAGCCTGGGCGGGCAGCCGGTGCAGAAGCGCCCGCGCCTTGGCATTGCCCGCACCTTCCAAAAGCCGCGCCTGCTTGGCTCCTTGACCGTCTTGGACAATGCCATGCTGGGCGGCTGGCGGGACGTCAATTCGGGCTTCATCGCCACCGCTCTGGCCCTGTCCCGCTCGGGCCGGGAAGAGCGGGACATGCGCGCCCGCGCCACAGAACTTCTGCACGGCGTCGGCCTCGCGCGCGTGATCGAGCGGCGCGCCAACCTCCTGGAGCATGCCGAGCAACGCTTCCTGGAGATCGCCCGCGCGCTCGTCCTGCGGCCGCGCTTCGTTCTTCTGGACGAACCTGCAGGCGGGCTTACCGGGGCGGAGATCGACCATCTGCGCCGCATTCTCATGGTGGTGCGCGACAGCGGCGTGGGCATCCTACTGGTGGAGCACCACACCGACTTCGTGTTCCGCATTTGCGACCGCGTCACCACGCTCGATCGCGGCCGCATCATCAAGCACGGCACGCCGGACGAGGTCCGCACCGACGCGGACGTGGTCCGGGTCTACCTGGGAGCCTGAGCATGCTCGCTGCCAACCGTCCCGGAACGCCGCTCCTTGAGGTGGACAATCTCCATGTGGCCTATGGCAAGGCCGAGGTGGTGCACGGTGTCTCCTTCACCGTGCACCGGGGGGAATTCGTGGTGCTGCTGGGTCGCAATGGCGCCGGCAAAAGCACCATTCTCCACGCCATTTCCGGCCTCATCCCCAAGCGGGCGGGCGCTGTCGTCTTCGGCGGTGCTGACATCACGCGGTCCAGCGCCCGCGACATCGTGCGGGCCGGAATGGTGCAGGTCCTGGAGGGGCACCGCGTCTTCACCTCCCTATCCGTGGAGGACAATCTCCTGATCGGCGCCTATTCCGGTGACGTCACTGATCGCTCGGTCCTGGAGCCCATCTACGACACCTTTCCGGAGCTCGCGGAACGGCGCCACCAGCAGGCCTCGCGCCTGTCCGGCGGCCAGCAGCAGATCCTTGCCGTGGGCCAGGGCATGGCGGCCAAGCCGGCGCTGCTGATCCTGGACGAACCCTCGGGCGGCTTGGCCCCCCTGGTGGTGGACCGCATCCTCGATGTGGCGAGCGCCCTATGCCGCACGGGCATCGCCGTGCTGCTGGTGGAGCAATTGGTGGAAAAGGCCCTGCGCCACGCCTCGTTCGGCTATCTGCTGGAGACGGGACGCATCGGTGGCGCAGGCAGCGCCGCCGAACTGCAGGACAGCGCCCTCCTGCGCCGCGTCTATCTCGGCGGCGTCGAGGTCGACTGACATGCCCATGAACACGAAGGAAGCCAACGCTTCTTCTCCCGCCCGCGCCCCACGCGCCGCGGGCGCGCACAACGACACTAACTCCATCCAGAAGGTGTGCGCGCTCCTTCGGGCGCTCGGTGCCCATGCCCCTCAGCGCCTCACCGAACTGGCTGCTTCCGCCGGGCTCAACAAGGTCACCGCCTTGCGCATCCTCGACACGCTGGTGCAGGAGAATTTCGTCCAGCGCACGCCGGATGGGAAAGGCTATGTGCCCGGGCAGGAGGCGCTGGCGTTTTCCGCATCCCAGAAGCGCTCGGATGACGTACGCGAACTGGCGCGGGCGAGCCTTGTACGGCTGGCGGAGCATTCGGGCGACACGGCGCTCCTGTCCATCCGCAGCGGCGTCGAATCCGTCTGCGTGGAGCGCCAGGAAGGCTCCTTCCCTATCCGCGCCAATTACCTGAACATCGGCAGCCGCCGCCCGCTCGGCGTCGGTGCCGGCAGCATGGCGCTTCTGGCCTTCCTGCCGGAGAGGGAGGCGGAAGCCGTGCTCGATGTCTTGGGACCAAGGCTCCAGCCCTATCCGCAGGTTACCGTCGAGCGGCTGAAGGACGAGGCGGCCCACGCCCGCCGGCGTGGCTATGTGATGCTGCTCGATTTCGTCATCGACAAGATGGGCGCCATCGGCGTGCCGGTCTTCGACGCCCATGGCCGGCCCATCGCCGCCCTCTCCATTGCTGGCCTCACCGAGCGCATCCGCGACCGCGAGGAGGCGCTCGCCCAGGCCCTCCAGCGGGAAGCGGACCTGATGAAACGGGAATTGATGTCTGGCATGGCGACGCCGCCTGTCGCCGGAAAACGCAGGAAATCCACCTCATGAGCTTTATCACCGGCGCCGGCCACACCGCCTACGGCCGGCGCGAGGGCTGCGACACGCTCGCGCTGATGAGCGAGGCCGCGCAGACCGCCCTCGACGATGCCGGACTGGTGCGCGCCGACATTGACGGCCTCATCACCGGCTATTCCACCACCTTGCCTCACCTCATGCTGTCCACCGTCTTTGCCGAGCATTTCGGCCTGACGCCGGACTATGCCCATGCCATTCAATTGGGCGGTGCCACCGGCTTTGCCATGGTGATGCTGGCTCACCGGCTGGTGCAATCGGGCGCGGCGCGCAACATCCTGGTGGTGGCGGGCGAAAACCGGCTCACCGGCCAGACCCGCGACGCCGCCGTGCAGACCCTCGCCCAGGTGGGTCACCCGATCTACGAAGTGCCGCTGGGGCCGACCATTCCCGCTTATTACGGGCTTGTCGCCTCCCGATACATGCATGAATTTGGCCTGAGGCAAGAGGATCTGGCGGAACTGTCCGTCCTCATGCGCCGCAACGCAGCCCGGCATCCCGGCGCGCAATTGCGCACGCCGATCACGGTCGCCGACGTCATGGCGTCCAGGCCCATCGCCACGCCACTGAAGTTCCTGGATTGCTGCCCCGTTTCCGACGGCGGCGCGGCGCTTATCGTCAGCCGGGAGCCTCTCGGCGGCGCCTCGGTGCGGGTCATCGGTGCAGCCCAGGCTCACACCCACCAGCACATTACCGCCGCCCCCAGCCTGACTCATTTCGGCGCCAGGGCGAGCGCCGCCAAGGCCTTGGCCGAGGCCGACATTTCGCTGGCCGACATCGGCTATGCGGCGATCTATGACAGCTTCACCATCACGCTCGCCATCCTTCTGGAGGAGATCGGCCTTGCCCCGCGCGGTGAGGCGGGGCGGCTCGCCCGTGACGGGCATTTCGATCGGAACGGCGCCCTGCCCCTGAACACCCATGGCGGTCTCTTGAGCTATGGCCATTGCGGGGTGGGCGGTGCCATGGCGCATCTGGTGGAGGCCCGCCTTCAGATGCTGGGCCGCGCCGGCGACCGCCAGATCGCCAGGGACGCGCCCCTGGCGCTGCTGCATGGCGATGGCGGCGTTCTGTCCTCCCACGTCTCGCTGGTCCTGGAGCGCGCCGCATGAGCGATGAAACCCCATTCTCCGGCGACTGGACCAAGGGCCAGCCAGCCCTTGCCTTCCAAGCCTGCCGGCCCTGCGGACATCGCTGGCTGTTTGCCCGCAGCTTTTGCCCGCACTGCGGGTCCAAAGACATGGAAACCCGCGCCGCCAGCGGGCGTGGGACGGTGCATGCGGCGACCCTTGTGGTCCGGGCACCGTCCGAGGACCTGCGGGCCCATGCGCCCTATTGCATCGTCCTGGTCGACGCCGAGGAAGGCTTCCGACTGATGGCCCACGCGGCCGCCGACATCGCCATCGGCGACGCGGTTGCCGCCAGCTTCCGGCCCTTCGGCGCCGGCCTTGTCCCCTATTTTGAACGCGTGGAGTAACCCGATGCGCAGCGGCCTGGATGTCGCCCTCAATCCCAGATCCATCGCCGTGATCGGCGCTTCGGAAAATCCCAACAAGATTGGCGGGCGGCCGCTGCTCTATCTGTCTCGCTTTGGATACCAGGGCAAGATCTACCCCATCAATCCGAAACGCAAGGAAGTTCAGGGCCTTGCCACCTCCCCCTCGCTGCTCGACCTGCCCGAGGCGCCGGAGATGGCCATCATCGCGGTGCCGGGCGCGGCGGCGGTGGAGGCGCTGGATGCCTGCGGCAAGAGCGGGGTGAAGCTGGCCTTGATGATGAGTTCCGGCTTCGGCGAGACCGAGGGCGAGGACGGCGTAGCGTGCCAGAAGGACATGGTGGCGCGGGCGCGGGCGCAGGGCATGCGGGTGGTGGGGCCAAATTCGCAAGGGTTGGCCAATTTCGGCACCGGCGCCATCGCCTCCTTTTCCACCATGTTTATCGAGGCGGAGCCCAAGGACGGGCCGGTGGGCATCGTCAGCCAGAGCGGCGCCATGAGCGTGGTGCCCTATGGTCTGCTGCGGGGGCGCGGGATCGGCGTGCGCCATGCCCATGCCACGGGAAACGATTGTGACGTAACGGTTTGCGAGCTTGCCATGGCGGTGGCGGAGGACCCTGGCGTCCAGCTGCTGCTGCTTTATCTGGAGAGCATTCCCGACCCCGAGCACCTCGCCGAGGCCGCCCGCATCGCCCGGAAGCGGGGCGTGCCGGTGATCGCGCTGAAGTCCGGCCGGACGGCGGCGGGGCAGGCGGCGGCGCGCTCCCACACCGGCGCTTTGGCCAATGAAGACACTGTGGTGGACGCGTTCCTGGAGGAGCACGGCATCTGGCGGGCCAAGGATACCAGTGACTTAGTGATGGCGGCGGAGGTCTATCTGAAGGGCTGGAAGCCGGAGGGGCGGCGGCTGGTGGCCATTTCCAATTCGGGGGCGACTTGCGTTCTGGCGGCGGATGCGGCGACCGCCCGGGGGCTGAGCCTGGAGCCCTTGGCGCAGGAGACGCGGGAGGCGCTGGGGGCCATCCTGCCGAGCTTTGCGGCGACCCGGAACCCGGTTGATATCACCGCCGCCCTGCTCACCAACAGCCGCCTCTTCAGCGAAATTTTGCCTGTGATCGCAAGGGATAAGGCGGCGGACGCGTTCTTTGTCGGGGTGCCCGTGGCGGGGGCGGGCTATGATGTGGATGCCTTCGCCCGGGACACGGCGGCCTTTGCCGAGGCGACCGGAAAGCCGGTGGTAGTGGCGGCCCCCCAGCCCTCGGTGGCGGCCCGGTTCAAGGCCCATGGCGCTCCGGTCTTCACGGGAGAAGCCGAGGCGATTCAAGCGCTTAGCCAGTTGATCGGGCATCACGAGCTGATGGAGCGGGCCGAGCGGCGGCAGGCGGGGCCGGTGGCGAACGTGCCGGCCCGCGCGGGCGGGACGATCCTGCTCAACGAGGCGGAAAGCCTTGATTTCCTTCGCACTTCCGGCATTCCCGTGGTGCCGCACCGGCTCTGCCGGACGCCCAAGGAGGCCCTGGCGGCGCTCGCCGAGTTGAAGGGCCCGGTGGCGGTCAAGGGGTGCTCGCGGGATGTGGCGCACAAGTCGGAGCTGGGGCTTGTGCATCTCGGCCTTTCCACCCCGGAAGAGGTCGAAAATGCCTTCGCCGCCTGCCGCCAAGCCATTGAAAATGCGAACGCTTCCTTCGATGGAGTGATCGTCTCCCGCATGGTCCGGGGGCGCCGGGAGATGTTGCTGGGAGCACACCGAGATACCGTCTTCGGGCCGGTCGTGGTGGTGGGAGAGGGGGGGAAATATGTGGAGGCGCTGCCCGACGTCGCCCTCCTGCTGCCGCCCTTCGACCAGAGGGATGTGCGCGAGGCGCTCGCCAGGCTCCGCATCGCCCCGGTTCTGGCGGGCACGCGGGGAGAAATCCCTGTGAATCTAGATACTTACTGCGACGCCGCCGTGGCCGTGGGCGCGCTCATGCGGGCGGATGACCGCATCGTTTCGCTGGACATCAACCCCTTCATGGTGGGCGAAGGGGCCGATACGGCCCTCGATGCCGTGGTGTTCGCAGTGGCCGGAACGGGCCTGTGATCTCGGCTTAGCCCCAACAGAACAAGACCAATTCCCGGAGGAAAAACCCATGATCAACCGTCGCACGTTTTTGCTCGCCGCCGGCGCCGCCGGCGCCCTCCCCGTCCTGCCCGAAATCGCCTTTGCTGACACCTGGCCGAGCCGCCCGGTGAAGGTCATCGTGCCCTATCCGCCGGGGGGCTCCACCGACATTACGGCGCGGCTCGTCATGGAGAAGGTGGCCCCCCTCATCGGCCAGCCGGTGGTCATCGACAACCGGGCCGGGGCGGGCGGGAATCTGGGCATGGACGCGGCGGCCCGCTCCGCGCCCGATGGCTATACCTTCGCGGTGGCCACCACCGCCCATGCCATCAACATGACCCTGTTCACCAACCTGACCTACCACATCCTCGACAACTTCACGCCGGTGGCCCTGCTCACCGAGAACCCGCTGATGCTGGTGGTGCCCACGTCCTCGCCCTTCAAGACGGTGAAGGACCTGATCGCGGCGGCGAAGGCCGAGCCGGGCAAGATCAATTTCGCCACCTCCGGGGTGGGCCAGTCCACGCACCTGGCGGCCGAGTTGTTCGCCACCATGGCCGGCATCAAGATGACCCATGTGCCCTATAAGGGCAGCGCCCCGGCCATCGCCGATGTCATTGCCGGCCATGTGCAATTGATCTTCGACACCACCCAGTCCGCTTTGCCCTATGTGAAGGAGGGGCGGCTGCGGGCGCTGGGGGTCACCTCCGCCGAACGCATCCCGCTCGCCCCCGACGTGCCCACCCTCGCGGAAGCCGGCCTGCCCGGCTATGAGGCCACCGCCTGGAACGGCCTCGTCGCCCCCAAGGGCACGCCGGCCGAGATCGTCACCCGCATGAATGCCGAGGTGGAAAAGGTGCTGGCCCTGCCGGAGGTGAAGACCCGTTTCGCGGACCTGGGCGCCGTCTGCCCACCCTCGACGCCCGAGAGCTTCCGCGCCTATGTGGCGGCGCAGATCACCAAATGGGGGGCGGTGGTGAAGGCTTCGGGGGCGAAGGTGGATTGAGGGGGATTTTTTTTGGGGGGGGGCTAGCGGGTGGGGCGGGGGTAAAGCTCCCGCGCCCGTATCGGCCCACGAAGCCAGCTGACGTTTTATCGGGAATTAGCCTAAAAGTCGCCTTGCCAAATTTTCCAGAGTGATGGTTTCGAATTCGGCGCCGCTAATCGCATGGACCTCGGCAGTCAGGATTGGGTGGGGAATACCACCTCGACTCCAGTCGATCTTTTTGTCGAGAGTTACGAGCGTAACACGCCGATATTTTACACCTTCTTTTTTTAGCACGGCTAAGCCTAAAAGCAGGTCAGCCCATACAAAAAAGTCCCCATCCCCCCCATCCTTGAAACCTGGAGGGGTTCTCGTCCTCTTCCGTACATCAGCCAACGCGGAGAGAAGCGAGCGCGTCACGAAAGGAACACGAGCCTTCTCGACAAGAAGATCAACAAACAGTTTAGTTTTTCTGGCTGTATTA
Organism: Aquabacter sediminis; assembly: GCF_028863665.1. Classification (GTDB taxonomy): domain Bacteria; phylum Pseudomonadota; class Alphaproteobacteria; order Rhizobiales; family Xanthobacteraceae; genus L1I39. The sequence continues at coordinate 487,769 of NZ_JARBFX010000005.1, read as the reverse complement.
TCGTCGAATATGTAACCATAATCTTCATCAAACTCACGCATTAAATCCTTGAATCGGGTAGCATATTCGCCAAATTGATCGTCGAACCCTCCAATTGTATCGCTAAGTTCTTTAAATTTTTTTTGCAGCGCGGCCGATATTGATTCTACTCCGAGAAATTGGTTATTCCAAAACTCTTGGATAACCTGACCCGGAAGTATAATCCGGCCGGGAAACTTCGCACGCAGATAATCTACGATATCATCACATCTACTGTGCTTGCTCATCCTCAGCAACACGTTCGCATCGAAGGCAATCACGGTTTCTGCAAGCTCGCACTCTGGCAACTCAAACTTGAGGGCCGAAGAGAGAGATTTAAGCGCGTTTATCTCGGCCTTCCGGTCGAGCAATTCGCAAACTTGAATTTCGCATTCATTATCAACACCCGAGGCGTCAATCATCATACCAGATCCGACCAGCTTCGCTAGCTAACTCGAAACCCATTTGCTCGACCGCCCCCGCATCCCAGTCCTTCAAGTGATTTAGCTTATGAACCCACTCGCCATCAGCACCGGTCGACAGCATGGAACTCTTGAACGTAGGCCAGTCCAACGCCGCACGCGGCCTCTTCTCGAGGCTGGAAATGAAGGTATTTCCGAGCGTTGAACCCCAGTAACTACCTCCACCTTGATCGATACCATCGAACTCTGCGGACTTGATCCATATAAAATGAAGGAAGCCATGCGGGGTGGGCGTGATCGACCGCTGAATGATCGATCTCCTCAAAAATGTCAGCACGTTTTTGTTCAATGATCGCTTCCTGAGCTGACCAACGAAGTCTTCGCGTGACGGATTTAAGTCCTGAAGCTGGTCGATCATAACTTTCCAGCTTCTAGCGTCGTTAATTGCTTTTGCAGCCTCGGCCAACCTTCGCTCAACGTTACCGGTACCAAGATTTCCTACGACAATGCGGCGCACGACCAGCTTTAATATCCACTCCATCCCGTCCAGCGCATCTTGAACTTCAGAACATGCCAAAAGTATAGGCCTAACCGTCAAGACACCTAGACTACTCAGCGATGAAAATACGCCAAGCGCACCAAGCTCAGCTGGACCCGCCGCTGTTGGATCAATCATTTGCATGTAGAGTGGGAGATTTTTTTCCAACATCGACATGATTTCGTTCGACCGAGGCGGCTCTCGATCACCCATATGCTTCCGATTAGCAAGGAACCCGTAGAGGTCTTTTGGCAGAATGTAACCGCTTTTGACGGTTACAACATGGCGTATGTACTGTACGAAATTGTTTGTCCCCTCTGTAGAAAACTGCTTCGCTATTGATTGCCACTGAGAATATCGGAAAGATTCATCGCCACCCGATTGACTCAGAATATAGTTCTTAAGCAAATCGGCTGTTGTGAGATCGCGCCCGCGGGTGTTTATAACTTCGTACACTTGATAGGCGGCATCGGCGCTGGGATGGAGAAATACCGCGAAATATAACCTATTGGTGAGGAAATCAGTCCATTTCCCCAACCGCTTGAACGGATCCGCACGCAAATCGTCCCGAAGGCGTCGAACGATCAAGTCGTAAGAGTCAGACAACTTTGCCGAAACTGACGCCTCGTCTAGAATATTGGTAGGTCGAGTGCCCGTTTCAAGGATTAACTGAAATGTTGTATCATCGGCTTCATCTGTAAGCTTTACACGGCGCGTCTCTTCATCCGTGTGATAATCAATAGACCGCAGAAAGCTTGCCCGTATACGATCAGCTAACGCCTTGCGGTCACTTCTTATCGCCTCATGATAGATGGCGTTGGCAAGGAGACTCAGTGTCAGGATTCTTTGCTGTCCGTCAACTACCCGCTTACGGCCGGCTTCTTCGTCATCTTTTGGCGTGGTCAAAATGATGAGGCCAAGGAAATAAGATTCTGATTCCAAGCTCCCTTGAAGATCAGACCAGAATTCTCCCACCTCATCGCTACCCCATGAATATTCTCTCTGAAACCGAGGTATTTCAAATGTGTTGTTTGCGAAAATCGCGCCAGCGTTGCTGGCGGACGCATTTAGAGGGGTGTCCAAGCGTTCCTCGCGACCGGATCGATTTGAAATGCGAGCATCGCATGCCGAACTTCGCCCAGCAAGCCACACTCGAGACTTGTGGCTTATGGGCCGCCATAGCTAGATCAACGACCTAGATGGAACGCACAGCTGTCCTCAACCGGGGCAGCCAGTCAGCGACGCGCTGATCCCTGCATCCCGCCCCACCAGGGCGGCGCGGGTCACCCCCACGCCGCCCCCGTCCTCTCACCCCGCCACGATCCCCGGCGGCTGCCAGGTGCCCTGGCCGAGGGGCAGGATGGAGGGGGGAGTTTCCTTCGGCCAATAGAGGCGCATGGCGATGTACATGGGGCCGGCGGGGGCCGGGAGCCAGTTGGCTTCCTTGTCCGGGCCGGGGGAGGTGGCCTGGATATAGAGGGTCAGCGAGCCGTCCGCGTTGCGCTTCAGATTCGGCAGCATGGGCGAATTGATGAGATAGCGGTCGATGGGGTTCTTGATGAGCAGCTGCGTCTTGCCGTCATACATGGTGATCGACCAGAAGGCGTTCACCGGCGGCAGGGCATCGGCGGGGAAGGTGATGGTGTAGGCCTTCTTGGACCCATCCAGCGTCTCGCCCTTGGCATCCACGCGGGTGACGGGATAGGCCGCCTCCACCGCGTCATTGCCATAAATGCCCAGCTGGGCGGCCGCCGCGCGCATCAGCCAGTCACCGTTGAAGAAGGCGGCGTCGCCGAAAGTGGAGGACAGGCGCCAGCCATTCACGTCGGTGCCGATGGAGGCGGCCTTCTCATCCACCTTGCGCTTGCCCTCGGCAAGGCCCAGCAGCACCTCGGCCTTGTCCTCCAGCGGCAGCGCCTTGAAATTAAACGTCTTGCCCGGCCCGACGCCAATGCGGGCCAGCGCCGCGCGGATCTCTGCCTCCTCCGGGCGGACGGGGGCGAAGGTGAGAGCGAAGTCGAGATAGTCCAGGAAGTCCGTCTTCGCCTTTTCCTTGGAGAAGGCGGGGAAGGTGACCTCAGCGGGCGCGGCGGGGGCGAGCTTGCCCAGGAAGGCGGAAAGGGGCTGCACCTGATAGCCCGCCTGCACCGCCTTCACATTGTCCATGTCGGAGGGGGAGAAGAGCTGGGTGCGGAAGATGGCCAGCGAGAATTGCGTGCTGGAGCGGAACACGCCGTTGATGCCGGCCGGCGTCTCGCCTTTCCAGTCCGGCCCCACGGCGAGATATTTCCCCGCCTTGCTGCCGGTGGCGCGGCTGCCAATATAGCCGTAATTGTAGGTGTTGCCGTCGCAGAACTGGACCGAATAATAGCGCTTGGGGTCCACGTCCGGCACGGAAATGACCAGGGGCTCGGCCCGCAGATCCAGCCACAGCAGCGAATAGGGCGTGTCGGAATTGGGCGTGACGATGGTGGTATCCTGCCAGGTGAAGACCCGCGCCTCGTTATAGAGGGTGTTGAACGGCGCCTTCCACTGCCCGCTGTTGCGGTCGACGATGTATTCGTACATCACGCCGTAATTCATCACGATGGGCAGGCCGAACACATAGGCCGCTTCCGCAATGTCCTTGGCCTTCAGGAAGCCCGGCCGCCCCGCCGCCGTCTGGTCCATCGCGCCCGTGGCGCCAAGAAGGCCGCCCGCCGCGAAGGGCGCCGTGAGCGCGCCAAGGGCCGAGGCCCGCAACAGGTTGCGCCGGTCGATGAGCATGTCCACACCCCACATTATTCCACGCCGCCCCGCTCCGCCCGGGTCGTGGCGGATCTAAGGCAAAGCTTAGCCGCGAACGCCAGGGCACAGTTTGACCGGCGGCAAATCCCTCCCCTCACCTCAGCTTGCGGGCCAGGAAGTCGATCACCGCTTTGACCCGCGGCGCGCGGGCGCGGCCGCGCAGATAGAGCAGATAGAAGCGGTCATCGTCCGTGCGCTCCTGGAACTCGGTGAGCAGCGGCACGAGGCGCCCGGCGGCCAGGTCATGGGCGATGTGGAAATGAGCGAGGCGCACGATGCCGAGCCCCACCAGCGCGAAGGTGCGCAGCAATTCCCCCTGGTCGGCGCCCATATGGCTGGGAATGTCGATGGTCTTCAGCCCCTCCTCCTCCTCGTGGAAGGTCCAGGAATTCCATTGGGTGCGGATGGTGAAGTTGAGGCAGCGGTGGGCGAGGAGGTCGTCGGGCCGCGCCGGCACGCCATGGCGGGCGAGATAAGAAGGGGCGGCGGCAATGGTCCAGGGCCGGCGCATGAGCGGGCGGCCGATGAGGGAGAGTTCGGTGGGCCGGCCGGAATGGATGGCCACATCCACCCCCTGCCGGGCGAAGTTCGCCCGCTCCGTGCCCAGCACGAATTCCAGCCGCAGGCCGGGATGGCGGTCGATGATTTCAGGCAGATGGGGGGCGATGAGATATTTGGCCGTGGTCAGCGCCGTATGGATGCGCACGAGGCCCGACACCGCCCCGCTGCCGGCGCTGACCGCATCCTCGGCCGCCGCCATGGCCTCCACCACCCGCTCCCCGGCGGCGCGGAAGGTGTCGCCTTCCTCGGTGAGGCGCAGGGTGCCCGCCACGCGCTCGAACAGCGCCACCTTGAGCCGCGCCTCCAGCCGGCCGATGAGCTTTGAGACCGCAGACGGGGAGAGCCCGAGCTTGCGCCCGGCGGCGGAAAAGGAGCCCTCCGCCACCACCGTCAGGAACACGGTCATCTCGCCATATTTGTCCACGATGCCTCCCCTTCATGCTGCACTGCCCTGTGAAGCAGCGTCACAACCCCTTTGCCACGCGAGGCATTGCGCCATTTCACCCCGGATGAAGAATGGCCGCAACGAGAATGACGATGGGAGGACAGCCATGACCAAAACCGTGCGGATCGGCTCCGGCTCGGCCTGGTGGGGCGATCGGGTGGAGCCGGCGCGGCTCAATGCGGAGCGGGGCGATCTGGATTATCTGTGCTTCGAGACCATGGCGGAGGCCACCATCTCCGCCGCCCAGGTGCGGGCGCGCCGCGACCCCACCTTCCCGGGCTATGACACCTATCTGGATGACCGCATGCGCGCCGTTCTGCCGGCGGCGTTGAAGCGGGGCACCAAGATCATCTCCAACCAGGGCTGGATCAATCCGGATGGCGCCGCCCAGCGGGTGGTGGAGCTGCTGCAGGAGCTGGGCGCCACGGGCGTGAAGGTGGCCTCCGTCAATGGCTCGCTCATCACCGAGCGGGTGATCGAACTGACCGACACCATCCTGGAAAACGGCGCCCCCACCGCCACGCTCGGCAATACGCTGATCTCGGCGGAAGCCTATCAGGGCGCCGAGCCCATCGTGGAGGCGCTCCGGCGGGGGGCGCAGATCGTCCTCACCGGGCGGGTGGCGGACCCTTCCTTGTTCCTCGCCCCCATGATGCATGAATTCGGCTGGGCGGCGGATGACTATGAGCATCTGGGCGCCGGCAACGGCATCGGCCATCTGATGGAATGCGGGGCGCAGGTGACGGGCGGCTATTTCACCGATCCCGGCTTCAAGGACGTGCCCGAGCCGTGGAATTTCGGCTTCCCCATCGCCGAGGTGGAGGCGGACGGCTCCGTCGTCATCACCAAGACGCCGGGCACGGGCGGCATGGTCTCGCTCGCCACCGTCAAGGAGCAGATGCTCTACGAGGTGCACGACCCCGCCAATTACATCACCCCCGACGTGGTGGTGGACTTCACCAAGGCCAAGCTCGAACAGGTGGGCCCCGACCGGGTGCGCGTCACCGGCCTCACCGGCAAGCCGCGCACGCCCACCCTGAAGGTCTCCATGGGCTGCACCGAGGGCTTTATCGGCGAGGACATGTTCTTCTATGCCGGCCCCGGCGCGCTGCGGCGGGCGCAATTGGCCAAGACCATCCTCACCGAGCGCTTCAAGATCGTCGATCTGAAGGCCGAGGACATGCGCATCGACTTCCTGGGCCTCAATGCGGTGCATGGCGCAGCGACCCCGGCCGATGCCCCCGAGCCCTATGAGATCGCGGTGCGCGTCGCCGCCCGCACCCGCACCCGCGAGGAGGCCGCCAAGGTCGGCCGCGAGGTGGACGGCATGGCGGTGTCGGGCATCGCCCATACGGGCAAGCGCGTGCCCCACCAGGATCGTACCCGCGAGGTGATCGGCGTGTGGTCCACCCTCGTGCCGCGCACGGCGGTGACGCCGTCCGTGTCCTATTTCGTCAGCTGAGGAGAGGCAGCCATGCCGCGCGTGAAGCTCCAGCACCTCGCCCATGCCCGCTCCGGCGACAAGGGCAACACGTCCAACATCTCTGTCTTCGCCTATGAGCCGGATTTCTATCCCCACCTGAAGGACCAGCTCACGGCGGAAGCCTTCAAGGCCTTCTATGGCGCGGCCATCACCGGCGAGGTGCTGCGCTATGAGGTGGATAATATCGACGCCCTGAACTTCGTCGCCCACGGGGCGCTGGGGGGCGGGGTCTCCCGCAGCCTGGCGCTGGACAATTACGGCAAGGCGCTCTCGGCCGCCGTGCTGGGCTTCGAGATCGAAGTGCCCGAGGCCCTCATGCCCCGCCTGAAGGGCCTGAACGCCGCCTGAGCCGCCCCATCCAGCTTCCGCGACCGGGCCGCAAAAGAGCCCGGCGCTTTCGTTCATAAACAATCGGGAAGAAACCTCATGGATCGCACCCACATGCCCCGCCGCGCCATCCTGCGCACGGCGCTCGCCGCCGGCCTCGCGCTCACCGCCTTCGCCGCCGTGCCGGCCGCCGCCGAGACCTATCCCTCCAAGCCGGTGAAGCTGGTGGTGCCCTATCCGGCCGGCGGCACCACGGACATCATCGCCCGCATCATCGCCCAGCAACTGGCCGAGACCTTCAAGCAGCCCTTCGTGGTGGACAATCGCCCCGGCGCGGGCGGGGCCATCGGCACTTCGGCGGTGGGCCGCTCGGCGCCGGATGGCTACACGCTGCTCATGGGGACCGCCAACACCCACGGCATCAATTCGGCGGTCAAGTCCGATCTCAATTATGACGCGGTGAAGGATTTCGCCCCCGTCACCGTGGTCGCGAGCACGCCCAATGTGATCATCGTCAACCCGGATTTCCCGGCGAAAACCGTGGCCGAGCTGATCGCGCTGGCCAAGGCCGATCCGGGCAAGATCAATTACGGCTCCACCAGCGCCGGCGGCTCGCCGCACATGAGCGCGGAATTGCTGCAGATGATGGCGGGCATCAAGATGACCCACGTGCCCTATAAGGGCGCGGCGCCCATGCTCACCGATGTGATCGGCGGCCATATTCCGGTGGGCTTCGACAATCTGCCGTCCTCGGTGGCGGCCATCCAGTCTGGCAAGGTGCGGGCGCTGGCGGTGACCACCGCGCAGCGCTGGCCCGGCACGCCGGACATCCCCACCGTGGCCGAGACGGTGCCCGGCTATGAGGTCTCCGGCTGGTTCGGCCTCCTCGCCCCCGCCGGCACTCCGCCGGCCATCGTGGACGCCCTCCAGAAGGCGGTCGCTGCGGCCGTGGCCAAGCCCGAGGTGAAGAAGCAGCTGCTGGACGTGGGGGCGCAGCCCGTCGCCAACACGCCTGCCGCCTTCGCCACCCAGATCTCCGACGACGTGGCCCGCTGGAAAAAGGTGGCGGCGACCACCGGCGTGAAGCTGGACTGATCCCGTTCGGGGAGTGGACGAACGTTGCTTTCCGGGCGCTTAATGGCGCCCGGGTGCCGACCTGCTGGGGGTCGGCACCCCAAAAGTCGTCTGCGGGAGACCATCACCCGGAGGGATGAGGGTTCGGCGAGACGACCGTCTGGGGGAGACGGCGGTGGGGCACTTGGTGAGTATCCTGTTCGGGGCGAAGCCCGATTGGCGGGAGGGGCTGGCCTATCGGCTCGCCGGCTCCCGCTTCGCACACGCCATGGACCCGCTCGGAACAGCGGACCTGAGCATCTTCGATGGCATCGTCCCCTTGACCTTGGACGACCGCCGCATCCTGGCCGAGCGCTGCGGGCGGGGCGATGCCGCCGCAAGCCTGCTGCCCTCGGCGGAGGCGGAAGCCCTCTGCCACGACAAGGTGGCGCTCAACACCCATCTGCGCATCCATGGCTTCGGCGCCCATGTTCCAGCCATGCATGAAAACCTTCCCACCGCCGCGCAGGATTATCCGGTCATCATCAAGCGTCGCCAGGGGGAATGGGGCGTGGGCGGGCGCATCCTGCTTGCGCCTCCCGACGGGCCCGTCGCCTTCGACCGGGCGACCGAATTCATCCAGGCCTATGTGCCGGGCGCGATGGAATATGCCACCCACATCCTGCTGAAAGGCGGCGCGTTGCTGTTCGCGGCCACTGTCCGCCACACCCTGCGCGCCAGCCCCTATGTGATGGGCGCAAGCGAGCGGCCGGTGCGCAGCGACTGGCTGGAGGCGACGCCCTGCCTGCCGCTGTTCCTGCGCATGCTCGCCACGGCGGGATTCCGGGACGGCATCTGCTGCATCGATTACCGCCTGGTGGCCGGGCGCCCCCTGGTGTTCGAGATCAATCCCCGCTTTGGCGCTTCGCTGGGCGAGCGGATCATTCCCTTCCTGAACGCCTATGTCGGCGCCCTGGCAGGCCGCCCCGCCGCCTGAAAGGACAAGCCGAGCCCTTATCCACAGCCCCGCCCCCGCCCGCGGGGCGAAACTGCGCGCCCCGCGAATGAGGGCTTGATGTGCCCCCCGTTCGCGGATATACGAAGCGCCTTCCCGGCCGGCTCCCATCGTCTAGCGGTCTAGGACGTCGCCCTCTCACGGCGAAAACAGGGGTTCGAGTCCCCTTGGGAGCGCCACTCTCGCATAGCCCAGCGATCACCCGTACAGGTAGTGAGTGCGCAGCGTGCGATGAAAACGGGGCTCTCGGGATCGTGGACCATGCACTGAGGCAACGCCCGATCCGCGGCAGCGGCGTCATTGATGCCCAAGGAACCCTGCTGTCGGCTGATGCCGGCTGGAGCGCCATGGCCGGACTACCGTGCGCCGAGCTCCTGAGTACGTCCATCGACACCTTCATCACCGCTGACGGATGCCGGCTCATCCGCGATTATATGGGCCGCCCCGAGCATGCCTATGGGGCGGTGATGGAGACCCGGTATCGCCCGCGCGCTGGGGCGTGGCGCGACGCGACGGTGACGGTTCGGCCGGCCACCACAGGATCGGCCACCTTCACCGTCATCCTCGAGGACGCGCAGCGCGCCCGCGAGGACCAGTATCGCTCGCGGCTGACGCAATACACGGTCGAACGGATCACCGACATGGTCATCTGGCTTGATGCGGATGCCCGCTATGTGTTCGTCAATCCCGCCGCCACACGGTTGTTGGGCTACACCGCCGACGAATTGCGCACCATGCGTGTCTGGGACATCGATCCTCTGTTCGACGAGCACCGTTGGCGCGAGCACTGGCGTGCGATCGAGGAAAAAGGCTCGTTCAAGATCGAGACCGTGAACCGCTCCAAGTCCGGGCAGGACATTCCCATCGAGGTGACCGTGAACCTCGTTGCGTATGAAGGCGTCCGCTACAATTGCTCCATCGTCCGCGACATCAGTGCCCGCAAGGCCGCGGAGGCAGAGTTGCGCAGCCTCAACGACCGCATCCTGCGCCTCTCCATCACCGACGCTCTCACCGGCCTGGCGAACCGCCGCCATTTCGATGGGACGCTCCTGGACGAACTGGAGCACCACGCGGGCGCAGGCCTGCCCTTGTCTCTCGTCCTGCTGGACATTGATTCCTTCAAGAGCTTCAACGACCTCTATGGCCATCCCGCGGGCGACGCCTGCCTGCGGCGGGTCGCATCCGTCCTGCTGGCGGCGGGGGAATCGGGCGCGCGCGCGGCGCGCTATGGCGGGGAGGAATTCGCCGTCATTCTCCCGAAGACCGACCAAACCGCGGCCATGGCCTTCGCCGAAGGGCTGCGTCGCGCCATCGAGGCGCTCGAGATAGTTCACGAGGCCTCTCGCACCGGCCGCGTCGTCACCGCCAGCTTCGGTGTGCTGACCTGCATCCCTGCCGGCCCGCAAGATGCCAATGCGCTGCTCTCCCAGGTGGATGCAGCGCTCTACCGCGCCAAGCGCGCGGGCGGCAACCGTGTGGCGAGCAGCGCGGACACCTCCAACCTCTCGCTCTGAATTATGGAACAGAGACGCTTTCACCCCTCACATTGAAACGTGCAGGGGATTCAATGTGAGGCGTTCCCGCGCTCGGCGCGCACGGCCACCCACCGCGCCGCAGAGGCCGCCGCCAAGGCCGCCAGCAGCACCACTCCCGCCAGTACCGGCAGGCTGTCCCGCACGGCAAGGACCATGTCGGCGCCGCTGGTGGCGATCCATCCTTTCGCGGCCTCCGCGCGTCCGGCGAGGTTCAGCGCCAGCACACTCGCGGCGCCGGCAACGCCCAGGCTCGTGCCGAGCGCCCGCATCAGGTTGAGCAGCGCACCCGCCGGCCCCGACAAGGCCGGCGGCACGGCAGCGAGCGCCACATGATTGTTGGGCGCGATGTAGAGCCCAAGGCCCATGCCGAACAGCCCATAGGCGATGCCGTCGCTGAGGCGATGGTTCTCCACCCGCCCCAGCGTCGCCAGGAGCAGGAGCACGGCGGCAAGGCTCAGGGCCATGCCGACAGGGCCGATCCAGCGTTCGCCGATCCGCTCTCGCACCCGGCTGCTGAAGGGCGCGGTGAGGCCGAGGGCGACGGGAATGATGGCCAGGTGGAGGCCCGCCACCCCCGGCGGCTCGCCGAAGCCATGGCCCTGCGCGAACGACATGAGGAAGAACATGCCGAACAGCTGGGCATAGGCCAGCATCACCCCCACGGCCGCGCTGCAGAAGGCCGGGCTCTTGAACAGCGCCGGATGGATGAGGGGCGCCGGCGCCGCCCGCTCGCGCCTCACCAGCAGCGCCAGGAGGAAAGCCACCACGGCAAGGCCGCCCAGCGTTTCGCCCGACAGCAGCCCGCCGCGCGAGACATGGTTCAGAACGGTCACCACCAGCACCAAGGCCGGCCCGATCAGGAGCGCCCCGCCCCAGTCGAACGGCTCCGCGCGCCCGGCCTCGGCGCTGCGCGGCAAAGCGAGCCAGCCGAGCAGAAAGGCCAGCGCGCCCACCGGCACGGTCAGCCAGAAGATCCAGCGCCAGCCGAGCGTGGAGAGCAGCAGGCCGCCCAGCACCGGCCCCGCGCTCATGCCCACCGCCTGGGCGGCGGCGAACCAGCCGAGCGCCCGGCCGCGCTGCGCGGGGGAGACCGTCTTCACCAGGATGGAGATGCTGTTGGCGCCCAGCAGCGCGCCGCCCATGCCCTGCAGGAAACGGAAGAGGAGCAATTGCTCGAAGCTCGCGGCAAGGCCGCACAGGGCGCTGGCCAGGATGAAGATGAAATAGCCCACCAGATAGAGGCTCTTGCGGCCGAACATCTCGCACAGCCGCCCGAACACCGGCAGGAAGGAGACGAAGGCGGCAAGATAGGCCAGCGCCACCCAGCTCACATGCTGGAGCGGCGCGTCGAAGACGCGCCCCAGCGTCGGCAGGGCCAGCTGCACGATGGTGGCATCCAGCTGCCCGATCAGCGCGCCCAGGCAGACGAGGCCCACGATCAACCCGGGATGCCAGGCTTGGCGCACGAGCACGGGAAGCGGCGCGGGCTCGGCGAAAAAACGCGACCAGACGGACATTTAGGCACCGGATCGAACGAACCGGCGCCATCCTAGCGAACTTGAGCGCCGCCGCCAGGGTGGGGCGCGAGGCAGGGACGTAAGGCAAGGGCGTGAGACACTTGCCGCGTGGGTTGCACGTCCCCTACTGTCCCCGGCTGAGACGGGGGATGGCATGAGTGCGGCGGTCGAGGCGTTCATCGCGCGGTGGCAGGATCGGGAGGGCGGCCAGGAGCGGGCCAATTACGCGCTCTTCCTGCCGGAACTGTGCGCCATCCTGGGCCTTGCCCCGCCCGACCCGGCGAACGCCTCCACCCAGGGCAATGACTATGTGTTCGAGCGGGTGGTGAAGGAGACCGCCCGCGACGGCACGGTCTCCAGCAAGCGCATCGATCTCTACAAGCGCGACTGCTTCATCCTGGAGGCCAAGCAATCCCGCTTTTCCGGCGAGAAGAAGCTCGCCGACGCGCCGCAGGACGGCGGCGGCAAGACGCGCGGAAAGCGCGGCGCGGACCGGGCGTGGGACGTCTTGATGATGAATGCCCGCCGGCAGGCGGAGGATTATGTGCGCCTGCTGCCGCCGGACCACGAGCCGCCGCCCTTCGTGCTGGTGTGCGACATCGGCCATTGCATCGAGGTCTATGCCAATTTCCGCCGCGACGGGAAGGCCTATGACCAGTTCCCGGACCGCTCGGCCTTCCGCATCTATCTGGAGGATCTGCGCGACGAGAAGGTGCGCGGGCGGCTGAAAGCGATCTGGAGCGATCCCATGTCGCTCGATCCCTCGCGCCATGCGGCGCGGGTGACGCGGGAGATTGCCGTGCGCCTCGCCACCGTCTCCAAGGCCCTGGAGGAAGCCGGCCAGCCGGCCGAAGGGGTGGCCATGTTCCTCATGCGCCTGCTCTTCACCATGTTCGCGGAGGATGTGGAGCTGCTGCCCAAGGACAGCTTCAAGGCGCTGCTGCGCGCCTGCGAGGCGAGCCCGGACATCTTCCCCGCCATGCTGGAGGACCTCTGGCGCGCCATGGACGAGGGCGCCTTTTCCGCCGCCATCAAGCACAAGGTGCGCCGCTTCAATGGCGAGTTCTTCAAGAACCGCCGCGCCTTGCCCCTGGACAAGGGCGCCATCGGCGAGTTGCGGGCGGCGGCGGAATATGACTGGCGCGACGTGGAGCCGGCGATTTTCGGCACGCTGCTGGAGCAGGCGCTGGACCCGGTGGAGCGGCGCCGCCTCGGCGCGCATTATACGCCCCGCGCCTATGTGGAGCGGCTGGTCATCGCCACGATCATCGATCCGCTCCGGGCGGAATGGGCGCAGGTGCTCTCCACCGCCGAGCGGCAGAAGGCGGGCGCGCGCGGCAAGGATGCGGCGGCCACCGTGAAGGCCTTCCACGACAAATTGTGCGCCACGCGGGTGCTGGACCCCGCCTGCGGCACCGGCAACTTCCTCTATGTGGCGCTGGAGCTGATGAAGCGCCTGGAAGGCGAGGTGCTGGAGGCGCTGGCGGACCTGGGCGGCCAGGAAGCGCTCATCGGCCTGGAAGGCCACACGGTGGACCCGCATCAGTTTCTGGGCCTGGAGCTGAACCCGCGCGCGGCGGCCATCGCCGAGCTGGTGCTGTGGATCGGCCATCTGCAATGGCATGTGCGCACGCGCGGCGGCCAGCCGAGCGAGCCCATCCTGCGCGCCTTCAAGAACATCAAGGCCATGGACGCGGTGCTCACTTGGGACGGTTCTCCCGCCCCGCAATTCGTTGCGGGCAAGGAGGCCTATCCCGGCGCGCGGGTGCCGGAATGGCCGAAGGCGGAGTTCATCGTCGGCAACCCGCCTTTCATCGGTGGGGCCACCTTGCGCGCGCGGCTCGGGGATGCCCGAGCCGAGGCGCTGTGGGCGGCCCATCCGCACATGAATGAGAGCGCCGACTTCGTCATGTATTGGTGGGACCGGGCGGCGGACATCCTCTCCCGCAAGGGCACAATGCTGCGCCGCTTCGGCTTCGTCACCACCAATTCCATCAGCCAGGTGTTCCAGCGCCGGGTGATGGAGCGCTATCTCCAGGCCAAGAAGCCCATTTCCCTGGTCATGGCCATTCCCGACCATCCCTGGACCAAGGCGGCCCGCGACAGCGCGGCGGTGCGCATCGCCATGACGGTGGCCGTCAATGGCAAGCGCGAGGGCCTGCTGCGGGAGGTGACCAGCGAAGAGGGCGTCGACACCGACGCGCCGATCATCGGCTTTGCCGAGCGGAGGGGGACGATCAATTCGGATTTGACGGTGGGGGTGGATGTTGCATCGGCCGTCCCATTGCGCGCCAATGAGGGGCTATCGTCGAGAGGAATGTCACTGCATGGGTCCGGCTTCATTGTGACGCCGGAGGAAGCGGCCGCTCTGGGCCTGGGGCGTCGTCCGGGACTGGAGCGGCACATCCGCCCCTATCGCAATGGGCGCGATCTGGCGGCACGACCGCGCGGTGTCATGGTGATCGATCTCTTCGGGCTGGAGGCCGATGAGGTGCGGGACCGATACCCTGAGGTCTATCAGCATCTGTTGCGGACCGTGAAGCCGGAGCGGGATCACAACAACCGCCCCTCGTATCGGGATAATTGGTGGATATTTGGCGAACCCAGGCGAGAGCTAAGGCCGACACTGGTCGGACTAAAGCGATACATCGCGACTATAGAAACATCTCGACATACTATTTTTCAGTTTCTGAAAGACGAAATCACTCCCGACAACAAGCTTATTGCCATTTCTTCATCTGATGCATACGTACTTGGAGTTGTTTCATCGCAAATACACGTGCGCTGGGCCCTCCGAGCCGGTGGCTGGCTCGGCATCGGTAACGATCCCGTTTATGTCAAATCCCGCACTTTCGATCCCTTCCCCTTCCCCGCCGCCACCGAAGCCCAAAAAGCCGTCATCCGTGACCTCGCGGAGGAGTTGGACGCGCATCGCAAGCGCGTGCTGGCGGCCCATGAGCATCTCACCCTCACCGGCCTCTACAATGTGCTGGAGCGCCTGAAGGCGGGGGCGGCGCGGGCCGACCTCGACGCCAAGGAGCAGCGCATCTTCGATGACGGCCTCGTCCTGATCCTGAAAGAGCTGCACGAGAAGATCGACGCCGCCGTGGCGGAGGCCTATGGCTGGCCCGTGGACCTGCCCGAGGAAGAGGTGCTCGCCCGCCTCGTCGCCCTCAACAAGCAACGGGCGGCGGAGGAAAAGCGCGGCCTCGTGCGCTGGCTGCGGCCGGACTACCAGATTCCCCGCTTCGGCTCCGCCAAGGAGAAGGCCGAGCAATTGGAGGCGGATCTGGGAGACGACACGCCCGACGCCGCCCCCGGCGCGCGCCCCGCTTTCCCCAAGACCGACCGGGAGCAGACCGCCGTGGTCATGGCCGCCCTCATGGAGGCCGCCGGCCCCCTGGACGCCGCCGCCATCGCCGCCACCTTCAAGCCCGCCCCCAAGGTGCGCGCGGCCGTCGCCGATGTGCTCACAGCCTTGTTCCGCATGGGGCTTGTCGCCTCCCCGGACGGCCGGTCCTTCGCCTTGCGCCGGGCGGCGTGAGGCGCCCCCTCACCCCTTCCCCCCGCTGTGCGCCTTCACCCGCGCGCCGGCCTCGTACCAATCCTTGGAGCGGTTCACGATCCAGACCACGGAGAGCATCACCGGCACCTCGATGAGCACGCCCACCACGGTGGCGAGCGCCGCGCCGGATTGGAAGCCAAACAGGGAGATGGCCGCGGCCACCGCCAGCTCGAAGAAGTTGGACGCGCCGATGAGGGCGGAGGGGCCGGCCACGCAATGGGCCTCGCCGGAGACGCGGTTCAGCAAGTAGGCCAGCCCCGAATTGAAATAGACCTGGATCAGGATGGGCACCGCCAAAAGCGCGATCACCACAGGCTGGGCGAGGATCTGCTCGCCCTGGAAGGCGAAGAGGAGGACGAGGGTCGCCAGCAGCGCCACCAGGGAAGCGGGCTGGAGGACCCGCAGGATGCGCTCCAGCCCCGCCGCCCCGCCTGAGGCCAGCACCTGCCGGCGCAGCATCTGGGCGGCGATCACCGGCAGGACGATATAGAGCGCCACGGACAAAAGCAGCGTCGCCCAGGGCACGGTGATGGAGGACAGGCCCAGCAGAAGCCCCACCACGGGGGCGAAGGCCACGATCATGATGGCGTCGTTGAGCGCCACCTGCGAGAGGGTGAAATGGGGCTCGCCCTTGGTGAGGTTCGACCACACGAACACCATGGCCGTGCAGGGGGCCGCCGCCAAAAGGATGAGGCCGGCAATATAGCTGTCGATCTGGTCCGCCGGCAGATAGGGCCGGAACAGATGGCCGATGAAGATCGAGCCCAGGAGCGCCATGGAGAAGGGCTTCACCGCCCAGTTCACCAGCAGCGTCACGCCAATGCCGCGCCAGTGGCGGCTCACCTGCGCCAGCGCGCCGAAATCGATCTTCAGCAGCATGGGCACGATCATCAGCCAGATGAGCACGGCCACGGGCAGGTTCACCCGCGCCACCTCCAGGCTGCCGATGGCGTGGAACAGCCCCGGCGCCAGCGCGCCGAGCCCGATGCCGACGAGGATGCACAGAAAGACCCAGACGGTCAGGTAGCGTTCGAAGAGGGACATGGTTCGGGTTTCCCTGTGTTAGGAGGTGCGGGCGGAGAGGAGCGCCGCCGCCCAGAAGCCGGCCACCAGCAGCAGGGCGCCGCCAATGGCCGCCAGCAGCACCGCGTCATAGGAGCCGCTCCAGGCCCACAGCGCCGCCGCCCCCACGGGCGCGAGGGCGCGGGAGACGGTGGCGGGCGCGGCCAGCACCCCATTGACGGCGCCATAGGCCTCCCGCGTCACCATTTCCGGCACGGCAAGGCCGCGCACGATGGTCATGATGCCGTTGGCGCCGCCATAAAGCGCGGCCACCCCCGCCACCAGGACGAAGGTGGGCGGGCCTGCTTCCAGCAGCAGCAGCGCCAGGGGAAAGGCGAGCACCACGGCGCAGCCGATGAGGCGCACGGACGCCTTGGGCGCGAACACCCAGATGGCGATCCGCCCGGCCACCTGGGCCGGCCCGATAATGGCCATGGCCGCCACCACGGTGGCGGTGTCGAAGCCCCGTTCCACCAGCAGCGGATAGAAGTGGAAGGTGAAGGCGGAGAAGGTGGCCGCATAGGCGGTGAAGGCGAGCGCCAGCGCCCAGAAGGCCGGCTGGCGCATCACATGGCGCACCACCCCGCCCCCGGCCGTCGCGCTCTTGGCCTCCCTTTGGTCGGGATGGTCGGCGGCCGGGTCGATGACGCCGGCATAGAGGCTGGCGCAGACCAGGAGGTTCACCGCGCCCAGCACCATCAGCGTGCCGCGCCAGCCCATCTGGTCGAGCAGGGCCTGCGTCAGCGGAATGAAGACCGTGGAGGCAAAGCCGCCCCACAAGGTCAGGGCGGTGATGCCGGCGCGGGCGCCCCGCGTGCCGGACCGCCGCGCCACCACCGCGAAGGCGGGCTCATAGAGGGTCGCGGCCTGGAGAATGCCGATGCCGGCGATGCAGACATAGAAGGCGGCGAGCCCCTCCACCTGAGACCAGGCCAGCAGCAGGAGCCCGGCGCAGGCCGCGCCCGCCGACATGACCAGGCGCCCATGCCCGCGATCGATGGCCGCCCCCACCGGATAGGCGGCGAGCCCCGCCAGCACCAGGCCCAGCGTCGCAGCGCCATAGAGCTGCGGCTTGGTCCAGCCCATCTCCCGCCCCATGGCCTCGGCGATGAGGGGGAAGGCATAATAAAGCGAGCCCCAGGAGCACACCTGCCCGATGCCGAGCCCGGTGATGAAGCGGCTGCGGCCGCTCAAGGGAACATAGGCGCCGGCGGGCGCGGACGATGTCATGCGGGCACGCCGCAGCCGCAGCCGGTGAGGCCCTCCGCCTTGGCGCGGGCATCGTCCGCGCAGCAGGCGGAAGCCGTCTCCGGGGCCGTTTCCGGCGGCGGCCCGCCGCAGCAGCCAACCCCGGCCCGCTCCAAGGCGGGCGGGGCGCGGCACACGCCGGTTTCCGGCAGCACCAATTCCACCCGCCGGGCGGCCGCATGGTCGCCGGCAATCTCCGCCACCACCGAGCGCGCCTGCTCATAGCCGGTGGCCATGAGGAAGGTGGGCGCTCGGCCATAGGACTTGGCGCCCACGATGAAGAAGCCGGGCTCGGGATGGGCCAGTTCCACCGCCCCATGGGGCGGGACGCTGCCGCAGGCGTGCAGATTAGGGTCGATGAGCGGCGCCAAGGTGGGGGGCGCCTCGGTGATGGGATCGATGGCGACGCGCAATTCCCGCAGCAGGCCGAAGCTTGGGCGCAGGCCGGTGGCGACCACGATCCGATCCACCTCGAACACGGTCGGTCCGCCTCCAAGGGTGGCGGTAACGGCGACGCCCTCCCCTTGCCGCTCCACCCGCGTGATGGCCAGCGGCGCCAGCACCCGCGCGGCGCCGGTCTCGATCACCCGGGCGGCGGACAGGCCCAGCGCCCCCCGCGCGGGAAGCTGGTCGGCCGCGCCACCGCCCCTGAGCTTGGCCACATGCTCGGTGCGCAGCCCCCACAGGATTTGGGTCGCCGGGTCCGCCTCGCGCAGCTTGGCCAGGTCCAGCACCACCTGGGTGGCGGAATGGCCGGAGCCCACCACCAGCACGCGGCGTCCCGCATAATGGGCCCGCGCGCGGCCGGCCACGTCGGGAAGTCCATAGGCAAGGGCCTCGCCGAGACTGTCCTCCCCCTCCACCGCCATGCCGTCCGCCCCCATGGGGCTGGGATGGCCCCAGGTGCCGGTGGCATCGATCACCGCGCGCGCCTCCAGGCGGCCCGTCTCCCCGCCGGCGGTGCGCCAGCGGATCACGAAGGGCGCCTCCGCCCGCCCCTCGGAGCGCATGCGGTCCAGCCCCCGCCGGCCGATGGCGGTGACGTGGGTGCCAAGGCGGATCCGGGGCGCGAGGGCGGGATGGGCGGCGAGCGGCGCAAGATAGTCCGCCACCAGTTCGCCGGCCGTGGGCAAGCCCTCGGGATCCGGCGCGCGCCAGCCGGTCTCCTCCAGCAGCGCGCGGGCGGCGCTGTCCACATTGTAGCGCCAGGGCGAGAAGAGGCGCACATGGGCCACATCGCGCAGGGAGGCGGCGACCTCGGCCGCCTGTTCGAGGACAACGGGAACAAGGCCGCGCCGCACCAGATGGGCGGCGGCGGCGAGGCCCACGGGGCCGGCCCCGATGACGGCGACAGGAAGGGACGACAGGGGCATTCTCTTATTCCATTATTCCAGGTCTATGGAAATTTTGGACGACATAAAGGTGGCGATCAGGGCGCGCGCACGTCGCACGCGGTGAAGGGAGCGGCGCCGGGGGCGCAGGTGGCATCGGCGCAGCATTCATCCACCAGGAAGCCCACCAGGGCGTTCATGCTGGGATAGTGCGCCCGGCAGATGAGGGTGGTCGCCTGGCGCTCCTGCGTGACAAGGCCGGTGTCGATGAGCCGCCGCAGATGGTGCGAGAGGGTGGAAGCGGGAATGCCGTGCTTTTCCTGCAGGCTGCCCACGCTCAGCCCCGCCTCGCCGGCCCGCACCAAGGTGCGGTAGAGGCCGAGGCGGGTGGCGTTGCCCAGGGCTTCCATCTGGCGGGCGGCTATTTCGATGTTCATGGAAATAGACTGGACCGGTGCGGCGTCCACGTCAAGGGCTCGCCGCCTCCGGTCGAGGGCGGGTCAAGCGGGCTGCACCTCCACCGTCACATGGGCCAGTTCATGGATGGGCGCCAGCAGCGCCTTGTAGTGGCGGGGCGCCTTGGGCGTGGGGGTGGCGAGGGCGACGATGGCCGCGTGATGGCCCGGCCCCACCTGCCACACATGCAGGTCGGTGATGACGGCGCCCTCCCCCGCAAGGGCGGCGCGGATTTCGCCTTCCAGGTCCTCCTCGGCCGCATGGGTGGCCGGCACCATGTCCAGGAGGACGCCCGCGGTGTCGCGCAGAAGGCCCATCGACCAGCGCGCGATCACCAGCGCGCCCACCAGGCCCATGAGCGGATCGGCCCAGATCCAGCCGTTCAGACTGCCCAGCAGCAGCGCCGCGATGGCCAGCACCGAGGTCAGCGCATCCGCCAGCACATGCAGGTAGGCGGCGCGCAGATTGTTGTCGCGCGCGGCTCCTGCGCCGGGGCCGGGATGGTCGTGATGGTGATCGTGATGCGACATGTGGCTGTGCCCGTGGGGCTCGTCCTTCAGCAGCCACGCGCTGGCAAGGTTCACCAGCAGGCCGATCACCGCCACGGCGATGGACTGGGGAAAGCTGATGGGCACGGGATCGGCCAGGCGCACCAGGCTTTCGGCGCCGATCAGCACCGCCACCAGCGCCAGCACCACGGCGCTGGCAAAGCCCGCCAGATCCCCCAGCTTGCCAGTGCCGAAGGTGAAGCGCGCATCTCGGGCATGGCGGCGGGCATAGAGATAGGCCAGTGCCGCGATCAGCATGGCGCCCGCATGGGTGGACATGTGCCAGCCGTCCGCCACCAGGGCCATGGAGCCATAAAGCGTGCCGGCGGCGATCTCCACGCCCATCATGGCGGCGGTCAGCCCGATCACCACCCACACCTTGCGCTCGTTGCGCCGGTGGTCGGCGCCGAGGAAGACGTGCTCGTGCCGGAAGTCGGAAAGGTCGCACGCGCCCTTGGCCTGCGGGATGGCCTCCTCCGTCATCGTGCTCTCCCTGGCGCTCTCGCCGGCGCGGATGCGCGCCACCGGCGGTTCATTTCAGATAGGTGCGCACGATGCCCATCAGCTCCTCCACCCCGTCCGCCCGCTCGGGCTCGGAGGCGGCGCCCAGCACATGGGCGCGCAGGTGCGCGTCGAACAATTGGCTGGTGAGCCCGTTCATGGCCCCACGCACGGAGGCCACCTGTCGCAGCACCTCGGCACAGGGCGCCTCCGCGGCCAGCGCCCGCTCAATGCCCTCCATCTGCCCCCGGATGCGGCGCACACGGGCAATGAGACGGTCCTTGTCGCGGAGGGTGTGGGACATGTCGTGCTCCTCAAAATAGTATAGGGGGCTATGTTATTTTCGGCAACCCGGTGGGTCCGGCGTGGCGTGCTTCGAGAAAGACCGTGCGGGCCCGCGCCCGCGATCGGCGCGATGGGGTTTGATCGGAAATACAGAAAGGGCACGCGACGTTTATTTGAGTTATTCAAAATAACGTCTTTGACGAAGCGCTACGCATGGCGCGCTTTTATCTTTAGACTGCCGCCACCCGCGCCTTCCCGCCCGCAGCCGAGCCGCCATGACGCCGACCCACCACCCCACCACGCTCGCGGACCTGCGCCGCCTTGTGCACCTGCCCCAGGGGGCGGATCGGGCGGGGGCCGCGCGCTTCCTCTCCGTGGAGGTGGAGAGCGGGCTGTTCCTGCTCTCGCGGGAGCTGGCGGTGGACGCGCCGCTCACATTCGACAGCGAGAGCTTTCCGGCCAGCACGCTCAGCGTGGTGCTGGACGGAGAGGCCACCTCGCATACGCCGGGGGTGGACGGCTTCAGGCCCAACGAAGTGTGGATCGCCTCGGACAATGACCGCCGGCCCTGCCGCACGGTGCTCCATGGCGGGCGGCAGGTGCGCACGGTGGAACTGGTGGTGACGCCGCACTGGTTCGAAGCCTCGCGGCGCAATTCCGGCACCGATTTCGAGCCGCTGCGCCTTTCCATGGAACGCCCGCTCCACGTCCTGCGCCGTCCGCTGGATGCCCATTTGCGGCGCATCGCCTGGCAGGTGCTGGAGCCACCCAAGGCGGCGGGCCTTGCCGCCCTCATGCTGGAAAGCCGGGCGCTGGATCTGCTCGGCGCCCTGGTGGAGGCGGTGGGCGAGGCGACGCCCCAGGGCGCCGATGCCTTGCGGGCGCGGGACCTGGACCGGGTGAAAGCCATTCGGGAGCGGATCGATGCCGATCCGGCCAGCATCGTCAGCCTTGCCGGGCTGGCCGAAGAGTTCGGGGTCAGCGCCAGCAAGCTGAAGCGGGATTTCTTCAGCGCATTCGCCACCTGCGCGGGCGCCTATGTGAACGAGCGCCGCCTGCTGCTCGGCCGCGCCCTGATCGAGCGGGAGGGGCTGTCCGTGTCGGAAGCCTCCTATCGGGCCGGCTATGGCCACCCCACCAATTTTTCCACCGCCTTCCGCCGCCGGTTCGGCTTTGCCCCTTCCACCTTGCGCCGCTGAGCGGGGCTGGGCCTCAGGCATACGCCTTTGAGCTGAAGGCATACGCCTTTCCCATCCAACCACCTGCCCTTGTTTGCGAAAAGTCATCGCAGGATGCCGCTGTCCGGCGGCGCATGGTTTCGGGGTTCAAGCTCATGACCCAGTCTTCCCGCCCGACGCAGCCCAGGGCCGCGCTCTCCCTGTCCGTCTCGGTGCTCGCTTTGGCGCTCGCGCTGGACGCTGGCCGCACGGCGATGGCGCAGGAGGCGCAAGCGGTGAGCGTGCCCCCGCCCATGGCGCAGCCCGGCGAAACCTACATCACCCTCGACGAGGTGACAGTGGAAGCCATGCGCCGCGCCCAGCCCTGGCTGGAGGTGCCGGCGAGCATTGCCGTCTTCACCGCGCCCGACATCCAGGCGCGCACCATCGAGCGGCTGGAAGATGCCTTCGATGCCAGCGTCAACACCGTGATGCGCAGCCAGCGGGGCGGCAACGATGCCTCGGTCATCTCCATTCGCGGCGTCGCCAACACCGCGTTTGGCACCGATCCGACGGTGGCCATCTATCGCGACGATGTCTTCATCGGCAATGACGCCACCTTCAACCTGACCATGGTTGACCTGTCGCAGATCGAGATCCTGCGCGGCCCGCAAGGCACGCTCTATGGCCGCAACGCCATTGCCGGCGCGGTGAATGTGCGCAGCATGGCCCCCGAGTTCGGCGCCTCCTACACTGCCTTCGACGTGCTGTTCGGCACCGACATGACCTTGCAGGGGCGCGCCGTGCTCAATGCGGCGCTGGGGCAGGACCTGGCCATGCGCGCGGTGATCTTCGGCGACACCGCCGACGGCTGGGTCACCAACACCCCCGATGGCAAGGACTATGACGGCGACAAGGATGGCGGCGGCCGTATCCAGGTGGCGGCGCGGCCAACGGAAGGGCTCGACCTGCTGTTCTCCGCCGACTATGCCACCGACCAGGGCAGCCGCGGCAATCGCGGCCCGTTCGGCACCGTCTGGCAGCAGGGCTACAACGCGGCCATCCCTTATGATTCCAGCATTTCCAGCTATGGCGCCTCGCTCAAGGCGAGCTATGACGCAGGCATCGCGGAGCTGATCTCGGTGACCGCCTGGCGCGGCTCGCAGGGCGACGGGGACGGCGGCGACTTCACCCTCTCGCCGCTGCGCCAGAACGGCTTCTCCCGTGACTACAACCAGGCTTCGCAGGAATTCCGCCTCGTCTCCCATCCCAACCGGACCGTGGACTGGACGCTCGGCGCCTTCTTCTTCGGGAGCAAGGACGAGCGATACGAATATACCGGCTTCAACATGGCGATCCCCGCCAATGTCTTCTATCCCGGCCAGCCGGCCCTGCCGGCCGGCTATGAGGAGGGCACCACTTCCAGCCTCACCGGCTGGTCGGCGGCCCTGTTCGGCGATGCCACCTGGCATGTGAGTGATCGCTTCGACGTGCTGCTGGGCGCGCGCCTCAGCTATGACAATCGCAGCATCGACTATGCCCACGCCTCCAACGTGGCCGGCATCACGCTGGGCGCGCCGGGGCAGACGCAGACCCAGTCCATGGGCAGCTCGGACCTCTCGCCCAAGGTCGGTTTTTCCTACGAGATCGCGCCGAAGGTGCGCACCTATGCCACCGTGTCGCGGGGCTACAAGGCCGGCGGCTACAACATCTCCTTCGCCCCCACCAGCGACCTGTCCTATGCGGCGGAAGCCGCCTGGAACTATGAGACCGGCATCAAGGCCTCGCTGTTCGACGGCCGGGTGGATGTGTCCGGCTCACTGTTCTATTTCGACTGGCGCAACCAGCAGATCTATTCCTTCAACGGCTATTCGGTCTGGATCGCCAACGCGCCCCAGTCGCGCAATTACGGCGCCGAGTTCGAGATCACCGCGCGCCCCATGGAGGGCCTGGAACTGTTCGCCGGCCTCGGCCTCCTGGATGCCCGCTTCGTGGATGCGCCGGCATCGCAGACCGGCGGCAATGCGGACGGCAACTGGCAGCCGCTGGCCTCGCGCTATTCGCTGTCCCTGTCGGCCCAGTACAAGGCGCCGCTCACGCCGCAGCTCAACGGCGTGGCGCGGCTGGACTGGAACTGGCGCTCGGCCTTCTATTTCGACGTGGACAACACCATCCAGCAGGAGGCCTACGGCATTTTCAATGCCCGGCTCGGCGTCGAGGCGTCGAACTGGAGCCTCTATCTGGTGGCGCTCAACCTGTTGAACCAGGACTATTATGTGGTGGCCACCAACAATGGCTACGGCCCCTATGGCGCGCCCGGCGATCCGCGCATGATCGGCGTCCAGGCCCGCGCGCGGTTCTGAGGGCGCCATGCGGGTCCTCATCGTCGGCGCCGGCCCGGCCGGCCTCACGCTGGCGCTTTGCCTCGCCCGCAGCGGCGTGCGGGCCGACATCATCGAGCGCGCGCCCCGGCTGAATACGGGCGGCTACGTGGTCAGCCTCCAGGCCAATGGCTGGGACGTGGCGGACCGGCTCGGCCTGCTGGCGGACGTGCGTGCCTGCGCCCTGCCGGCAGCGGATTCGGTCTATCGCGACGGCGCCACGGGCCGCGAGCTCTTCCGCTACAAGGCGCAGGTGGTGGCCGAGCTGACCGGCGGCAAGATGCTGCACGTGCCCCGCGACGTGCTGGTGGCCCGCCTCGCCGAGGCTCTCGCCGCCACCGGCCATCCCGGCCCGCGCTTTGGCTGCACGGTCACTGCGCTCGCTCAGGCGGGGGAGGGCGCGCAGGTGTGCCTTGGTGACGGAACGTCGGCGGCCTACGACCTGGTGGTGGGCGCCGATGGCATGCACAGCCAGGTGCGCGCGCTGGCCTTCGGCCCGGAGGCTCAGTTCTGCCGGCCGCTCGGCTATCGCGGCGCCGCCTGGCGCATGCCGTTCGACGGGCGGCTCGACCCGCCTTATGAGGGCTATATGGAGGTGGGGCGGCAAGTCATTCTCTACCAGTCGGGGCCGCGGGAGCTCTCCACCTTGCTGTGCTGGCGCTGCGACGACCTCGCCCCCGTGCCAGCCCGCGACCGTCACCGCGTGGTCTTGGACGCCTATGCCGGCACCTGGCCGGTGCTGCGGCAGATCATCGATGGCGCGGTGGACTGGGAGGCGGCCTATCTCGACGCCCTCGGCCAGATCGAAATGCCGCGCTGGTGGGACGGGCGGACGGTGCTGCTGGGGGATGCCGCCTGGGGCCTGTCCTTCCTGTCCGGCCAAGGGGCGTCCATGGCCATGGCGGGGG
Organism: Aquabacter sediminis; assembly: GCF_028863665.1. GTDB lineage: Bacteria > Pseudomonadota > Alphaproteobacteria > Rhizobiales > Xanthobacteraceae > L1I39. Next base: position 462,626 of record NZ_JARBFX010000005.1, on the reverse strand, counting down.
CCTATCTCCTGGCGCAGGCGCTGCGCACCGCCGGGATGGGCGGCGGTTCCGCCATCCCGTCTGGCGCCCTCGCGCAGGCGCTCGCCGCCTGGGAGGCGGGCCTTCGCCCCACCCTCACCCGCGTGCAGCATCAGGCGCGGGCCATGGCGCGCAGCTATGTGCCGCGCTCGTCCGCCGGCCTCTGGCTCAACCGCCGCCTGTTGCCGCTGCTCATGTCCCGCCCGCTCCTGAAGCTCCGGGCGCGGCATTTGGTGGCCCCGAGCCTGATTGCGCCCGCCGATCTGGATGGAGGGCGGCCGCCCGTCCCTCACTCCGGTCGGGGATAGACGATCTCCACGAACTCCACCCCGCTCGGCCGCACCCGCACCAGGATGGACTGGTTGGGCGCAAAGGGCAGGCGCACCGTGTGCTGGCGAACCCCATCGGGCGAGAGCACCACGGTGCGCATGGCAGGCGGGCAGCGGGCGGCACGGCCATGGTCCACGGGAATGGCCAGGTCCTGGGCGTGGGGATGGGCGAAGAAGACCAGGATGTCATTGGGCGCCAGCACGCGCGCCCAATGGTCGGGCAGGCGCGTCCCGTCGGCGGACCGCGCCAGCGGCTGCCAGGGCACGGTCTGGCGGAAATCGCCGTGCACGCCGAGCCGCCGCAACTGGGCGATCAGCGCCGCATAGCGGGGCGACTTGGCGCGGCCCGGCTGGAGCGGCACCTGCTTGAGGACCACCGGCAGGCCCTCCTGGGCGAGGCGGACCAGGGTCTCAAGGCCCTCAAGGGCGAGGTATTTCACGTCCACATAGAGGGCGCGGAACACCGCGTCGCCCACGCTCAGCGCCCCGTTCACCACCCGCGCGTCCTTCACCAGGGCGTTCGACACATAAAGGGGGTGGTAGCCCGCCAGCTCCTCCGGCGCCTTCACATAGCGCAGCTCATAGGGATGGCTGGCGCCGGGGATCTGGCGCTCCGGCGGATAGTCCAGCTCCATGCGGCCATCTTCCAGCGGCAGCCACACCGCCACGTCGGAATAGGTGCGGCCGCGTTTCATGAACTGGCACACCCGCTCCAGATAGGCGTTGAGGTCCCTCGCGACCCGCGAAAGGGCGCCCTCGTTCCGTCCCAGATGCACCGAGGCATAGAAGGGGAAGTCGCGCTCCGCCCCCTCCGGCGTGAAGGGCATGCCGTGCCAGACGAACTGGTTTACCCCATGGGCGAGGAGCGCATCGGCCACCAGCTTGAGGTCGCCCACCTCCTCGCGGAACTGGTGGGTGTCCGGCACCCAGCGGGGAAAGCCATAGAGGCAGGTGAAGGCCTCGCAGCTCACCTCGCCCCGCCCGCCCAGCACCGCCGCCGAGGCGACGACGCGGCTGAAGGCGGGCTCGAACAGCATGGCCTCGGTCTCGGGCACGTCGATCAGCGCATAGGCGTGCAGCATGTCCACCGGCGCGCCGGCCACCTGGGCGCGGGAGAAGGCCCCCGCCGCCCGGGCCTGGTCCGCGAAGGGCTGGTAGAAATGGGCGATGATGCGATCCGACAGGAGCTCCAGATAGTCGTGGCGGGTGTCCGGATCGCTGCCCGGCGCCCACATCACCGGCAGATAGGGGCGGATGTCGTAGCCATAGCGCTCCAGGAAGGCCTGGTCGAGGCCCTCGGTCCACAGCGTCTCCGACCGCACCTCCCAGCTTTCGCAGAAGACGGCGGAGGGCGGGCCGGCAAGCGCAGGCTGGAGCGCCGCCACCATGCGGTCGGCATAGCGGGCGAAGGCGTCGCGGTTGAGATGATCGATCACCCGCCCCTTGGCGGGCATCTCCCACGACTGGTCGATCTCCTGGAGCGGGAAGACGACGGTGCCGAGGGCATCCACCACGAATTGCCGGCTGGCATCGGCCAGTGGCACCTGGCTGTCGCCGAAGGGCCAGAGCGTGCCAAAGGTGAAGTCGCAACCGAGCCCGAGCCGGGTTGCTTCGGCCTTGGCGAAAGCCACGTCGTCGGTCCATTCCGCCGAAAGCCAGGGCGCGGCCTTGGCGCGGCGCTCCTCTTCCTCGGGCGTGATGTCGGGAAAAAGGCGCCGCCAGGGCCGCTCGCCGCGCGGAGGATAGATCCAGGCGATCTCCACCCCGCCGAAGCCGTTGGCCTTGACCCATTCCAGTTGGGCGGTGATGTCGCCCCGCCGGATCTCGCAGGCGAACCACCACCAGCGGGTGAACGGCTTTCCGGACGGATAGAACACGCGGTGCCCCCTGACGGTGCCGATGCGGAAGGGGGAGCCTATCAGCAGACCGCCCCCGCGTCGCCCCGCGCGAGTCTATTCCGCCTTGAGGTCGTCGAGATAGACGAGGTCGTCGATGCCCGGCCCGTGCTCCCCCTCGCCCGGCTCATAGACCACGTCCGCAATGGTGCGGGCGCCGTAGCGGCGGAAGCACATGTGCCAGCGATGCGGCACCATCTCGTCAATGTCGAGATCGGTCATCCGGTCGCTATAGCCGCTCGCCAGCACCAGTTCGCCGGAGAGGATGGCCTGGGCATATTTCTGGTCGGAGGCGAGGCGGCGGGCTTCATTCACCAGATAGTCGATGAGGAAGCTACCCATCAGCTCGCCGGTCTGGGGCCAGAGCGCGCGAAACCCGCGGGACACGGCGAGCACGCGGATGCCGTCGAGATCGAACAGCGCCCGCACGCCTTGCTGGCGCTCCACGAACAGGCGCTCCACCGCCACCTCGTCGCGGGCGGTATGGGCCATCAGGCTTTCCAACCGGGCGAGGCGTTCGGCCGAGGGCAACTCATGGCCGTTTTCCCAGATGGAGACGGCGGTCTGCGACACACCCAGCATCTCCGCCAGCGCCGCCTGCTTGATGCCGTTGATGCGCCGCCAGGTCCGCAGCCGCGCGGCGAAGGCGCCCTGCCCCACCCCGGAACGCCCCTCCAGCGAGGGGATAGCGGCGAATTTTCCATTCTGGGGAGGCATGTGGGGCCCGCTGCTATCCCTGGTCTGGAGCCGGCCCGGCATATCCGGCTCATGGCAAACCGAGAGGGCGCCTGGCCGCTCCGGCTGCGCCAGTCTGAACGATCGCACTCTCGACGATGTATGCCCCTCATTCTATGATGGTTTTGTGATTTTTTCGCCGGTCTCGCTGCACATTTTTGCGCGGCCAGGCTGGCTGAAATTCAGGCAGGAGGCGATTGCGCGGGCTGTGCTCACCTGGGCTGTGCTCACCCAGGCTGTGCTCAGCTGGGCTGTGCTCACCTGGGCTTGATCTCGTCCAGGTAGACGATGTCGTCAATGCCCGGCTCGCGTGCGAGCGGCCCCATCTCGCTCACCACATCCACGATGGTCCGCGCCCCATAGCGGCGGAAGCAGGCGTGCCAGCGATGGGGGACCATCTCGTCCAGTTCCAGGCTGGTCATGCGCAGGCTGTAGCCGCTGGCGAGCACCAGGTCGCCCGACAGGATCGCCTGCGCAAATTCCGGATTGGCGGTGAGGTGCTGCGCCTCGTTCACCAGATATTCCACCAGGAAGGCGCCTTCCAGATCGGCGGTGTTGGGCCAGAAGGCCCGATAGCCGCGGGACACCGCCAGGAGGCGTGTGCCGTCCACGTCGAACAGGGCCCGCACCCCCGCCTGCCGCTCGGTGAACAGGCGCTCCAGCGCCAGTTCGGAACTGGCTGTCTGCGCCATCAAGCTTTCGAGGCGCGCCAAATGGGCAGCGGACGGCAGGTCGACCCCGCTTTCCCAGATGGAAACGGTCTTCTGGGTGACGCCCAGCACCTGGGCCAGCGCCTCCTGCTTCATGTTGTTCATGCGCCGCCAGGTGCGCAGACGCGCGCCAAAGGCGCCGTGGCCCGCAGAGACGCGGTTCCACAGGGGAGAAGACTCCGTCAGATCTCCACTCTTGTCTCGCATCGGGTCCGCCTGTGCGTGGTGCCCTCGTCGATCCCTTTGCTTTTACCGTTCCCCCGGCCGTCCCGCTCCTCTTTTCTTTGCGTGGCAGGGCACACTTTCGGGCATGGCACCGTCAAGCTTGAGGCCGCACGCGGCCCCGCGCGCCGGGAATTCTCCCCCGCGGGCGGAACGCTGGCGGGGCCGGGGCCGTTGTCCGCCTGGGTTCGATCAGGACGGTTTCCAGCCACATGCCGCACACGCCAAGCGCTTCCGCCGTCTCCACGGACGACGACCTCCCCCGCCCCGACTGGAGCTTCGGCCCGCAGCTGAAGAAGGGCGGCGCGCGCTTCCGTCTGTTCGCGCCGGATGCGGCGGACGTGATGCTGGAACTGGACGGGCATGGCTTCCTGCCCATGGCCCATGGACCTCACGGCATGTTCGAGCGCTTCGTCGCCGACGTGTCGCCCGGCGTCCGCTATCGCTTCGAGGTGTCCGGTCGCGCGGCGCCCGATCCCGCCTCCCGCATGCAGGCGGAGGATGCGGAGGGCTGGAGCGTGCTCACCGCCCCCGCTGTGGCGCCCGCCCCGCTCGCCCGGCCGTGGACCCAGGCGGTGATCGCCGAGATCCATGTGGGCACGGCGACGCCCGAGGGCACCTTCCGCGCCCTGATCGACCGGCTGGACCATTATCGCGATGCCGGCTTCACCGTGCTGGAACTGATGCCGGTGGCGGATTTTCCCGGCCGCCGCAATTGGGGCTATGATGGCGTTCTGCTCTATGCGCCCGATCGCGCCTATGGCACGCCCGACGACCTGCGCGCCCTCATCGAGGCCGGCCATGCGCGCGGCCTCTCCATGATGCTGGACGTGGTCTACAACCATTTCGGGCCGAGCGGGAATTACTTGCCGCTTTACGCGAAATCCTTCTTCCGGGAGGACATCGCCACCCCCTGGGGCGCCGCCATCAACCTGGACGACGCCCATGTGCGCGCCTTCTTTTCGGAGAATGCGGCCTATTGGCTGGCCGAGTTCGGCTTAGACGGGCTGCGCCTCGATGCGGTCCATGCGCTCGCCACCGACAGCGCCGGCCGCCTGCTGGAAGAGATCGCGCAGGCCTGCCGGGCGGTGCGGCCGGATGCCTTCCTGGTGCTGGAAAACCACGACAATGCCGCGCACTGGATGGAGGGCGATCGCGGCCTCTTCACCGCCCAGTGGAACGATGACTGGCACCATGCCTTCCACGTTCTGGCCTCTGGCGAAGGCACCGGCTACTACGCCCCCTATGCCGCCGATCCCGTGGCCGCGGCCGGCCGCGCGCTCACCGAAGGCTTCGTCTTCCAGGGCGAGCCCTATCCCGATGCGAGCGGGCACCCGCGCGGCGCGCCCTCCACCCATCTGCCGCCCGACGCTTTCGTGGTGTTCGCGCAGAACCACGACCATATCGGCAACCGCCCCCTGGGCGACCGCCTCGCCGGCACCCTGCCGCCAGAGCGCCTCGCCTTGCTGCGCTTCGTGGTGATGCTCTCTCCTGCCATCCCCTTGCTGTTCCAGGGGGAGGAGGCGCTGCTTCCCACGCCCTTCCCGTTCTTCTGTGATTTCGAGGGCGACCTGGCGGACGCGGTGCGCCAGGGCCGGCGGGGCGAGTTCGCCGACTTCTTCGCCGCCCATGGGGTTGCACTCTTTCCCGACCCGCTGGCGGACGAAACCTTCCAATCCGCCATTCTCGCCCCCACCGACTTCGCCACCGAGGACGCCCAGGCCCACCTGCGCGCCTTCCGCGACCTTTGCGCCTTGCGCCGGTCCCTCGTCTGGCCGCTCACGGCGAGCCCTTATATGGACAGCGCCCTGGAACGGGCGGGGGATGTGCTGGCGGTCACCTGGCGGTTTGAGGCGGGCACGCTCGTGCTGGTGCTCAATGCCGGCCCGCAGGAGGCCACCCTCGCCCCGCCCCAAGGCTGCGCCGGGCGCGCGCCGGACGCCACCCTTGGCCCCGTCGTCGAAGGCGCCGATGGCCACCTCGCCCTTCCCCCCTTCTCCGCCGCCCTGTGGAGCCTTGCCGCCCGGAGCCTTGCCACCGCATGAAGCGCGATCTCATCGCCACCTATCGCCTGCAATTCCATGCCGGCTTCACGTTCGCCGACGCCGAGGCTCTCGTCCCCTATCTCGCCGGCCTCGGCGTCAGCCACCTTTATGCCTCTCCCATCACCACGGCGGTGCCCGGCTCCACCCACGGCTATGATGTGGCCGACCCCACCCGCATCAATCCCGAACTGGGCGGCGCGGAAGGCTTTGAGCGGCTCGCCGCCTTGCTCAACGCCCACGGCATGGGGGTGATCCTCGACATCGTGCCCAACCACATGGCCGCCTCCAGCCACAATCCGTTCTGGATCGAAATGCTGGAACAGGGCCCCGACGCCCCCGCCGCGCGGCTGTTCGACGTGTTCTGGGAAACCGGCAAGCTCATGCTGCCCGTGCTGGGCGATCCGCTGAAGGCGACGCTGGAGGCGGGTGCTCTTTCGCTCGTCCTCCAGGAGAGCGGACGGATCGTGCTGTCCTATGCCGACCATGCCTATCCCTTGCGCCACGAAAGCGTCGAAGCGCTGCGCGCCACCGCCGGCCTCCATGAGGGGGAAGCGTTGACGGACGAAAGCCGCGCGGCGCTCGAACGGGTGCTGGCGCAGGCGGACATCGCCGCGCTTCTGGAAGACCAGCACTGGCGCCTCGCCTGGTGGCGCGCGGCGGCTCATGACCTGAATTACCGCCGCTTCTTCAACATTACCGACCTCGTGGGCACGCGGGTGGAGGACCCGGAGGTGTTCGCCTTCCTCCACCGCCTGCCCCTGGAGCTGGTGGAGCGCGGTCTCGTGGACGGACTGCGCATCGACCATGTGGACGGCCTCGCCGACCCCGCCGGCTATTGCGCCCGGCTGCGGGCGGCGGCGGGGCCAAGCGTGCCCCTGCTGGTGGAGAAGATCCTGGAGCCGGGGGAGGCGCTGCGCGACTGGCCCATCACCGGCACCACCGGCTATGAGCGGCTGAACGAGATCAACGGCCTGTTCGTCGAGGGTGAGGGATACGCCATGCTGGAGCGCGACCTGCGCACCCGCAACCTCCTCACGGGCACCCCCTCCGCCCGTCTCGCCGATGCCAAGCGGCAGGTGCTGCAGTCCAGCCTTGCCGCCGAGCTGGAGGCGCTCACGACGCTCGCCCGCGACGGCCTCGACCGCGACATGCAGGAAGGCGACCTCACGGACGGCGCCATCCGGCAGGCGGTGGCCGCGCTCCTGGTGCATTGCCCGGTCTATCGTTCCTATGCCACCTGGGACCGGCACGCGCCGGAGGACGAGGCCATCTGGGATGCCATTGGCGAGGCGCTCGTCGCCGCCGAGGACCCGCTCACCGCCGCCGCCGCCGCCGTGCTGCTGGACCGGCTGCGCAATCCCCGCATCGACAGCGACCGCCGCTTCCGCCAGCGCTTCCAGCAATTGAGCGGGCCGGCCATGGCCAAGGGGTTCGAGGACACCGAGCTTTATCGCCATCCCGTGCTGTTGTGTGTCAACGAGGTGGGCGGGAGCCTCCTCCATCCCGCGCGGGACGGGGGGCAGATGCACGACCTCCAGATGGTGCGTGCGGCAGCCGGCGCCCGCGACCTCACGCCCCTCGCCACCCACGACACCAAGCGCGGCCCCGACACCCGCGCGCGCCTCGCCGCCTTGAGCACCATGCCCCAAGCCTGGCTCGACCTCCTGGAAGAGACGCGCGAAGCCTGCACCGCCCTGGCGCGGGAGGAGGAGGGCGTGCTTCAGCCGGACCTGCTCGACCAGGTGCTGATCCTCCAGACCCTCGTCTCGGTCTGGCCGGTGAGCGTCGCGCGCATGGGCGAATATCTCACCAAGGCCCTGCGGGAAGCCAAGCGCCACACCAATTGGGAGACGCCCAACGAAGCCTATGAGGCCCATGCGCAAGCCTTCAGCGCGGCGATGATCGAAGGGGAGGATGGCGCCAGCGTGCGCGACGCGCTCGCCCGGCTGGCGGCGCGGCTGGAGCGGGCCGGGCGGCTCATAGGCCTTGCCCAGGTGATCCTCCAGCACACCTTGCCCGGCACGCCGGACCTCTACCAGGGCACGGAATTCCGGGACTTCTCCCTGGTGGACCCGGACAATCGCCGCCCCGTGGACTGGGACGCGCGCAAGGCTGCGCTTCAAGGCGGTGGCACGCTGGACGCTGCCGACCGCGAAAAATTCGATCTCACCCGCCGCCTCCTCGCCTTGCGCGGCGACACCCCCGCCTTGCGCGGCGGCCTCTATCGGGCGCTGCGGCTCGGCCCCTCCCCCTGGGGCTGGTTCGGGTTCGAACGGGAGGCAGACGGCGCCCGCGTACGCGTTCTGGTCCCCACCCGGATGCCGCAGGAGGGAGACGATGAGCCGAGTGTCCGGCTGCTGGACCCCTGGCCCGACGGGGAGTGGCGGACGCTCGACGGCACCCTGCTTCAGGCCCCCGGCAACGAGATGACTCTCCCCGTCCAGGCGCCCTTCCTCATCGCCAGCGCGCCGCTGCGGTGAGGGAGGCGCAGGCCACGGACAACCTCTAGTTTATTTGTCTACATATAACTTTAATGAACTTTATGACGTAAAACTATATATTTGACTATATGGGTAGCCGCCTCGACACTTCCCCCCGTCAACACGGATGACGGCGGAATTCGGGTGGTATTGGGATGTCTCAGATTTTGACGACGGACTGGGCGGCGCGGGCAAAGGCTGTGGCGCTGCCGACCAAGGCCTTCATTGACGGCACGTCCGTCCCGGCCGCGTCCGGCAAGACCTTTCCCTGCGTGTTTCCCGGCACCGGCCAGGAGATCGCCCAGGTCGCCGCCTGCGAGGCGGAGGATGTGGACCGCGCGGTGCGCGTCGCCCGCGCCGCCTTCGAGGCCGGCACCTGGTCGCGCATGGCGCCCGCCGACCGCAAGCGCGTCATGCTGCGCTTCTCCGAGCTTCTGCTGGCCCATCGCGAGGAGCTGGCGCTGCTTGAGACGCTGAACGTGGGCAAGCCCATCACCAGCGCCTTCAATGGCGACATTCCCAGCGCCGCCAATTGCATCGCCTTCTATGGCGAGGCCATCGACAAGATCTATGGCGAGGTGGCCCCCACCTCTTCGGACCTCACCACCCTCGTCATGCGCGAGCCGCTGGGGGTCGTGGCCGCGGTGGTGCCCTGGAACTATCCGCTCTCCATGACCGCCTGGAAGGTGGGCCCCGCGCTGGCCGCCGGCAATTCGGTGATCGTGAAGCCGGCGGAACAGTCCCCCTTCACGGCGCTGCGGATGGCGGAACTGGCGACCGAGGCGGGCGTGCCGCCGGGCGTGCTCAACGTGCTGCCCGGCTATGGCGAGACCGCCGGCCAGGCGCTCGGCCTGCACATGGATGTGGACTGCATCACCTTCACCGGCTCCACCGAGGTGGGCAAGCTGTTCCTGCAATATGCCGGCCGCTCCAACGCCAAGCGCGTGAGCCTGGAACTGGGCGGCAAGTCGCCCCAGATCGTGCTGGCCGATTGCGATGACCTGGACGCCGCCGCCCGCGCGGTGGCCGCCGGCATCTTCACCAATGCCGGCCAGGTGTGTAACGCCGGCTCGCGCCTGGTGGTGGAAGAGGCCATCCGCGAGGACCTGCTGGAGCGCGTCGCCGCCATCGCCAAGTCCCTGCGCCCCGGTGATCCGCTCAACGCCGACACCCGCCTCGGCCCGTTGGTGAGCGCGCCGCAGATGAGCCGGGTCATGGGCTATGTGGAGGGCGCCGCTGCGGCTGGCGCGCGCATCGTCACCGGCGGTGGGCGGGTGCTCACCGAGACGGGGGGCTATTTCGTCGAGCCCACCATTTTCGATGGCGTCGACAACCGCATGGCCATCGCCCAGGAAGAGGTGTTCGGGCCGGTGCTCGCCACCATTCCCGTGAAGGGCTTCGAGGAAGCCCTCGCGGTCGCCAACGACACAATCTATGGGCTCGCCGCCTCCATCTGGACGCGGGACGTGAAGAAGGCCCACCGCGCCGCGCGCGCCATCCGGGCCGGCGTCGTGTGGGTGAACTGCTTTGATCGCGGCACCATGTCGGTGCCCTTCGGCGGCTTCAAGCAGTCCGGCTTCGGCCGCGACAAGTCCCTGCACGCCATCGAGAAATACATGGACCTGAAGGCGGTCTGGTTCGCGACCTGATCCGGAAACAACCGGTTGGTGAGGGGAAGGCAAAGAACATGACACAAGACACGAAGGGAACGGGCGCGAACGGCCTCAATCGCCGGTCGCTGCTCATCGGTGCTTCCGCCGCGCTGGCGGCGCCTCTGGTCATTACCGGCCGCGCCCGCGCGGACACCACGCTCACCGTCACCTGCTGGGGCGGCGACTACCGCGCCGGCGTGGAACGCTGCTTTGCCAAGCCCTTCACCGAGGCCACCGGCATCGCCGTGCGCCTGGTTGATAATGCGGACCTTGCCCGCATGAAGGCGCAGGTGGAGAGCGGGCGGGTGGAATGGGACGTGTTCGACAGCGTCGGCCCGCAGATCACGGCCGGCGCCAAGGACAATCTGTGGGAGCCGGTGGACACCAAGATCGTCGACCGCTCCGACCTCTTCGCCCCCGGTGGCCCCACTTATGTGGGCACCTATATGTTCGCCGGCGGCCTCGCCTTCGATCCCAAGCGCACCCCTGCGGACAAGGCTCCCGCCGATTTCGCCGCCTTCTGGGACGTGAAGACCTATCCCGGCCGCCGCGGCCTGCGCCCGCGCATTTCCGAGACGCTGGAAATGGCGCTGATCGCCAGCGGCGTGGAGCCCTCCAAGCTCTATCCGCTGGACGTGGAGCGCGGCTTTGCCGCCCTCGACAAGATCAAGCCCCACATCAAGAAGTGGATCGAGACCACGCCGCAGACGGTGACCCTCGTCACCGCCAACGAGCTGGACTTCACCTATTCCTATATCAGCCGCGTGCGGCCGGCCGAGATCGGCGGCGCCTCCATCGCCATCTCCACCAAGCAGACGTTGAACTCGCTGGAATATCTGGCCGTACCCAAGGGCACGCCCAATCGCGAGGCGGCCATGCGCTATGTGAACTTCGTCCTGAAGCCCGACCGGCAGACGGCGTTCGCGGAAATGCTGTTCTTCAGCCCCAATTCCAAGAAGGGCCTTGCCGCCGCGAGCCCCGCGGCCCGGCAATACATGCCGGACCTGCAGAACCCCGCCAATGCGGTCGTCAATGACGAGTGGTGGTCCGACAATTACGCCAAGCTCCAGAAGCGTTTCACGGAGTGGCTGCTGATCTGACGGTCGGGCGGCGCGGGGGTGGAGGCTTCATGATGGGAAGCGCCTCCCCGTCCCTTGAAACGTCATGCCCGGGCTTGTCCCGGGCATCCACGGCTCTCCCTTAAGTCCGTCATCGCGGAGCCCCGTGGATGGCCGGGACAAGCCCGGCCATGACGGTGGCTTTTGGGAGATAGGGTGACCGTCAGTCCATATCAGGCCACTCCTTCGCCCGCTCCATAGCCCGTTCCCGAAGGCCGTTCCGAAAGGCCCCCGCATGCCCGGTGCCGCGCCATGAACCATGCCCTGGAAACCCGCTTCGTGGCGCTGCTGATGGCGCCGCTGATGGTGGTGATGCTGCTCTTCTTCCTGCTGCCGGCCGGCTCCATCATCTGGACCAGCCTGCACGGGGCCAAGCTCGACCCCTCCACCTATCTGGACCTGCTGACCAGCGCGCTGTTCCACAAGGTGCTGACCACCACGCTCGTCATCGGCATCCAGGCGACCTTGGTGACCCTGGTGGTGGGCTATGCCATCGCCATGCATCTGGCCCGGCTGTCCCCGCGCCACCGGGCGGTAATGATGATCTTCGTCATGCTGCCCTTCTGGACCTCCATCCTGGTGAAGAGCTTCGCCTTCACCATCGTGCTGGGCGATGCGGGCCTTGTGAACCGCGCCATCGCCTTCGTGTTCGGCAACAAAGAGCCGATCCAGATGCTGTTCAACCGCACCGGCGTGCTCTTGGGCATGCTGAACTTCCTGCTGCCTTTCATGGTGCTGCCCATCCTGAGCAACCTCATGGCGCAGGACCCGGCTTTGGCGCGGGCGGCGCAGACCATGGGGGCGGGGCCGGTCCGCATCTTCCTGCGCATCACCTTGCCGCTCAGCCTGCCGGGCGTGCTCTCGGGCGTCCTCATGTGCCTGTCGCTGGCCATCGGCTCCTACATCACGCCGGCTCTTCTGGGCGGGCGTACGGACATGATGCTGGCCAACCTCGTGGACTTCTACACCCGCCAGACGCTCGACTGGCCCGCCGCCTCCGCCATCGCCGTGATCCTGCTGGTCATCACCGGTGCCATCGTCGCCTTGCTCACCCGCGTGCGGGGCGGGCAGGCGGAAGTGCTGTGAGGGCGCCATGAACGAACTGGTCGACCGCACCACGCGCTTCTGGCGGGCCACCGGGGGCCTTGTCGCCTGGGCCGGCTATCTCTTCCTGCTGATGCCGACGCTCATCATCATCCCGGTGTCGCTCAACGGCTCGCAGAACCTCACCTTCCCGCCCGAGCGGCTCTCGCTGGCCTTGTTCGCGCAATTCTTCGCCGATCCCTCCTGGTGGGGCGCGGCTGTGCAGAGCCTGAAGATCGCGGTGGCCTCCACCCTCCTCACCCTCGCTTTGGCGGTGCCCGCCGCCTATGCGCTGGTGCGGGGCGATTTCTTCGGCCGGCGGGCGCTGAACCTCTTCCTCATGAGCCCCATCCTCGTGCCCGTGGTGGTGCTGGGCTTGGGATTCTATTTGAATTTCAACACCTTCCGCATCGGCGGCACGGACCTCGCCCTGGTGCTCGCCCACACCATCCTGATCGCCCCCTTCGTGGTGGTGTCGGTGAGCGCGGGCCTGCGCCAGATCGATCCGGCGCTGGAGAGCGTCGCCATCATCATGGGCGCCTCCCGGGCGCGGGTCTTCTTCCAGGTGGTGGTGCCGCAGATCAAGGATTCCCTGGTGGTGGGGGCGCTGCTGGCCTTCCTCATCTCCTTCGACGAAGTGGTTGCGTCCTATTTCGTCGCCGGCCCCGCCACCACCACCTTGCCGGTGAAGATGTACAGCGCCCTGCGCTGGGAAATCTCCCCCGTCATCGCCGCCGTCTCCGCCATGCTGACCGTTCTCTCGCTCGTCTTCAGCATTGCTCTGATCGCCCTGCGCAAGTCTCCCCGAGGTCACTGATGTCCAAGGTTGAAGTCCTGTCCGCGCCCGTGCGCCCCGTCGCGGAGCGGCGCGCCGCCATCGAGGCGGAGCCGCTGCCGGACAATATCGCCGCCCTCATTGAGATGGTCGCCGCCGACGTGCCGGACCAGTTGGCCTGGCACTTCTTCGAGAGCGACGAGCGCGCCACCTATGGCGAGGTCAAAGCCGCCGTTCATGCGCTGGCCCACGGCTTTGCCCGCCACGGCGTGCGCAAGGGCACGCGGGTGGCGGTGATGCTGCCCAACATCTCCGCCTTCCCGCTCACCTGGCTGGCGCTGGGCGTCATGGGCGCGGTGATGGTGCCGGTGAACGTGAATTACCGGGAGCGGGAACTGGCCTATGTGGTCAATGACAGCGAGGCGGAATTCCTGGTGCTGCACGAGAGCGTGCGCCCCATCTTTGAAGCCGCCCGCGCCGAGGGGGCCATCACCGTGCCGGCGGAACGGGCCTTCCTGGTGGATGGAATGGCGGACGGTCATCCGTCCTGGGAGGACTGCCGGGTGGAAGGGGCCGGCCCCTTCGTGCCCTCCGAGCCCGTCGGCCATGATGACCTTCTGAACATCCAATACACGTCCGGCACCACCGGCTATCCCAAGGGGTGCCTGCTGGCGCAGGATTATTGGCTGGTGGCTGGCAAGGTGAATGCCACCCGCGACGGGCGCGTCTATCGGCGGATCCTCGCCTCCACGCCCTTCTTCTACATGGACCCCCAGTGGCTGCTGCTGATGACCTTCTATCAGCGCGGCACGCTCTATGTGGCGGCCAAGCAAAGCGCCTCGCGCTTCATGTCCTGGGTGCGGGCCTACAACATCAATTTCTGCCTGCTGCCCTTCCTCGCCTTCAAGCAGCCGCCCCACCCCGATGATGCCCGCAACGCCATCGTCCGCGCCAATGTCTATGGCTTGCCGAAAGCCATGCATGCGGCGGTGGAGGAGCGCTTCAACCTGGTGGCGCGGGAAGCCTTCGGCATGACGGAGCTGGGGCCCACCCTCTTCATGCCCATTGAGGCCACCGACATGGTGGGCTCGGGCGCCTGCGGCCAGCCCGGCCCCTTCCGCGAATGCAAGGTGGTGGACGCCGAGGGCCAGCCGGTCAAGCCGGGCGAGGAGGGCGAGATGGTGGTGCGCGGCAAGGGCATTTTCCGCGGCTATTACAACCGCCCCGACGCGACGCGCGAGGCCTTCCTGGACGGCTGGTTCCGCACCGGCGACGTGTTCCGGGTGGATGAGCGCGGCTATTTCACCATTGTGGGCCGCACCAAGGACATGATCCGCCGGTCCGCCGAGAACATCGCCGCCCGCGAGGTGGAAGGGGTGCTGCAAGCCTCCGGCGTGGTGATGGAGGCGGCGGTCGTCGGCGTGCCCGACGAGACCCGCGGCGAGGAAATCAAGGCCTATCTGGTGCTGGAGGACGGCGAGGCGCCGGACGCCGCGACGCTGGAGGCGGTCATCGCCCATTGCCAGCGCAACCTCGCGCCCTTCAAGGTGCCGCGCTTCTACGAATTCCGCACGGCCCTGCCCAAGACCCCCTCGCTGAAGGTGGCCAAGCACGTGCTGAAAGCCGAGCAGGCGGACCTGCGGGTCAATTCCTATGACCGGGTGACCGCCGGCTGGCACCTGAAGGACTCAGCCCGGAAGGACACCGCAAATGCGTGACGCCCGCTACGACGTCATCATCATCGGCGCCGGCCATAACGGCCTCGTCTGCGGCGCCTATCTTGCCCGGGCCGGCCAGAAGGTGCTGGTGCTGGAGCGCCGCCCCCTCATCGGCGGGGCCTGCGTCACCGAGGAGGTGTGGCCCGGCTACAAGGTCTCCACCGCCTCCTATGTGATGGCCCTCCTCCAGCCCAAGGTGATCCTGGACCTGGAGCTGGCGCGCTACGGCTATGAGATCCTCAAGCCGCCGCCCATGTTCCAGCCCTTCCCGGATGGGCGCTCGCTCACCTTCTTCGACGAGGAGGACCGCACCTGCGCGGAGATCGCCAAGTTCTCCAAGAAGGATGCGGCGGCTTATCCCGAATACCGGCGCTATATGCGCCGCCTTGCGCCCATCATGCGCGAGATCATCTGGGACACGCCCTTCAACGTCTCGTCCAACCCGCGCGACCTGCTCTCCGCCGCCCGCTTCCTGTGGGGCAAGCGCGGCTATGTGGGGGATTTCTACCAGCTCTATGACCTGCTGACGCTGAGCGCCCATGATGTGCTCAGCCACTGGTTCGAGAGCGATGAAATCCGCGCCGCGCTCGGCTTCTACGCCACCGGCGGCGGCGGCAGCGCCAGCCTGCGCTCCCCCGGCACCGGCTATGTGCTGCTGCGCCCTCTGGTGCGCGACCATGAGACGGCGGCGGGCGGCTGGGGCTTCGTGCGGGGCGGCATGGGGGCCATCAGCGGCGCCATCGCCGCGTCCGGCAAGGCCCATGGCATGGAGGTCCGCACCGATGCGGAGGTGGCCTCCATCCTGGTGGAGAATGGCCGCGCCGCCGGCGTGGTGCTCGCTTCCGGCGAGACGCTGCGGGCGGGGCGCGTCGCCGCCAATGCCAGCGCCCGCACCACCTTTACCCGCCTGCTGGATGCCCGCCATGTGCCGGCGGAGGTGACGGCCTCGGCCCAGAACCTGCGCGCGCGGGGCTCGGTCTACAAGGTGCATCTGGCGCTGGACGCCCTGCCCCGCTTCAGCGCCTTCGATCCCGCCGCCGCCGGCTTCCCTTATCCGGCGCAGGTGCGGATTGGGCCGAGCGTGGATTATCTGGAGCAGAGCTTCGATCCGGCGAAATATGGCGACTATGCCCGCCATCCCTTCATGGTGGCCATGACGCCCACCGTGCTGGACGAGACGCTGGCCCCGCCCGGCCGGCATTTCATGAGCATCATGGCCGGCCACGCCCCCTATGACCTCAAGGGCGGCTGGACCGACGCCGCGCGCGAAGCCATTGGCGATGCGGTGGTGGATACGCTGGAAACCTACGCCCCCGGCTTCAAGGCCCTCGTCCGCGAGCGCCACATCTATTCCCCGGCGGACCTGGAGCGCGTGTTCGACCTGCCCGGCGGCCATGTGCACCATGCGGAAATCAGCGCCGACCAGATGTTCATGCGCCGCCCGGCGCCGGGATACGCGGATTATCGCACGCCGGTGCCCGGCCTCTATCTGTGCGGCGCCTCCGTGCATCCCGGCGGCGGGGTGACCGGCGTGCCCGGCCACAATGCCGCCCGCGAGATCCTGCGCGATGCCAAACGTCGTTGATCGCGTCGTTGATCCCCTTGCCATCGCCCGCCGCCCGCGCGGCCCGGCTTGCCGTTTTCAGGAGTTGCCCCGGTGTCGATGATCGAGATTGAACGGCTGACCAAGAGCTATGGCGACTTCCTCGCGGTCGCCGAGTTCAACCTCACCGTGGCCAAGGGCGAGTTTGTCAGCCTGCTGGGTCCGAGCGGATCGGGCAAGACGACGCTGCTCAACCTCATTGCCGGCATGACGCGGCCCTCCTCCGGCACCATCCGCATCGATGGCGTGGATGTCACCAACCTGCCGCCCAGCAAGCGCGACCTCGGCATGGTCTTCCAGAACTATGCCCTCATGCCCCACATGAGCGTGTTCGAGAACATCGCCTTTCCGCTGCGGGTGCGCCGGGTGCCCAAGGCCGAGATCAAGCGGCGGGTGGCGGAGGCGCTGGACTTGATCCGCATGCCCCATGTGGCCGCGCGCATGCCGCGTGAATTGTCGGGCGGCCAGCAGCAGCGCATCTCGCTTGCCCGCTGCATGGTCTATCGCCCCGCTTTGATCCTCATGGACGAGCCGCTCGGCGCCCTCGACAAGAAGCTGCGCGAGGAAATGCAGATCGAGATCAGCCGGCTGCATCGGGAATCCGGCATCACCATGCTGTGCGTCACCCACGACCAGGAGGAAGCGCTCTCCATGTCCGATCGCATCGTGCTGATGCGGGAGGGGCGGTGCGTGCAGGTGGGCACGGCGGACGAGCTTTATTTCAATCCCGCCTCCTCCTATGTGGCGGACTTCATCGGCCATTCCAACCAATTGCCCTGCACCGTGGCGGGCGAGGCAGCCGAGCGGCTCGTCATCGCGCTGGGCAACGGGTCCTCCCGCCAGGTGCCGCGCCCGGCTTTCGCCGCGTCGCAAGGATGCGCGGCCATGCTCCATGTGCGCCCGGAGAGCGCCAACATCGCCTCCGCGCCGGACGAGACCCATGCGCTGAAGGGCGTGCTGGAGACCTCCATGGTGGTGGGCAGCTGCATCAAGCATGTGGTGCGGCTGGAGAATGGCGACACCTTCCTGGTTCAGGAGCTGAACCACCGCCTGCGCACCCGGCCGGTGCTGGGCTCCACCGTCTATGTGGGCTGGCCGGCGGATGCCGCCCAGCTCCTGCCCGTCGACTGACCCCGGGAGGCCGCCATGCTCATCGATTTTTCGAGCCGCCCGCCGCTGCCGCAATTCCAGAAGACGGCGGGGCACCTCGCCAATTATCGCCGGGTCTACAAATCCAGCGAGACCGCCAGCGCCGCCGAGATCGGCCCCGACGCCTTCGCCGATTATCTGGCCTCCTATGACGCCGTGGATGCCCGCCACATCGTCATCAAGGCGCGGGACCTGACCACCACCTTCGGCTTCAAGATCGCCAATGAGGACGTGGCGCAGTTCTGCGCCGGACAGGGCGGCCGCTTCATCGGCTTTGCCGGGGTGGACCCCCACAAGGGCCCGGCGGCGGTGGACGAGTTGCGCCATGCGGTGCGCGGCCTCGGCCTCAAGGGTCTCAACCTGCAATGCTTCGAATTGCGCCTGAAGCCCAGCGACCCGCTGCTCTTCCCGCTCTACGAGGCGTGCCTGGAGCTGAACATCCCCGTCAACATCCATTGCGGCATCAACTTTTCCACCGCGAGCCTCCTGGATTATGGCCGCCCTTCTTATCTGGACGAAGTGGCCGGCACCTTCCCGGACCTGCGCATCTGCGCCTCCCCGCCCGGCTGGCCCTGGGTGCAGGAACTGATCGCGGTGGCCTGGCGGCACAAGAACCTGAATATCGGCATCGTCTCGGTGCGCCCGAGCCTCCTGGAGCGGCCCCATGCGGGCTATGAGGCGCTCCTCGTCTATGGCGCCAAGGTCTTGAAAGACCAGATCATCTTCGGCACCGGCTTTCCCATGCTGCCGGTGGCGCGCACGGTGGCGGAACTCGACGCCCTGCCCATTCCCGACGACGTGCGGGCCCGCTGGGCCTATCACAACGCCGCCGCCTTCCTGGGGCTGTGAGCGACACGGCCACCATGGCTCGACACCCGGCAAGCCCGAAGCTACCCTCGCCGCAAAGCGGGATTTCCGCGCACCCGCTGGCGCCGCGCGGGGGGAGCCAGCCCGGTTTCGCCATGAACATCCGTCACCTGCTGATTGTCGATTTGGTGATGGATCTGGGCTCGGTGAGCGCGGCCGCCCGCCGGCTGCGGGTGTCCCAGCCCTCCATCACCAAGACCGTGCATCTGGCAGAGCAGGAACTGGGCATTCCCCTCTTCCGCCGGGTGGGGGGGCGCCTCCAGCCCACGCCCGAGGCGCAGCTTCTCCTGCCGGAGGTCAAGCGCCTCGCGGGCTTCGTGGAGAATTTGCGGGACCTCGCCGACCAGATCCGTGACGGCCGCTCGGGCCGCATCCGGCTGGCCACCTCCTCCTCCATCGCCAATTCCATCGTGCCCGACGCGGTTGCCCTGCTGCGGCAGGACTGGCCGAGCCTGTCGGTGGACGTGATGGCCTATGCCACCAAGGATGCCATCGAGCAGGTGAGCCGCAACGAGGCGGATCTGGCCATTGCCGACGTGGCTGTGCGCGATCCCGGGCTTGAGGCCTCGGTCCTGTGCGAGGCGGACATGGTGTGCGTGCTGCCGCGCGATCATGCCCTCGCCGGCGCCGCGCGCCTCAGCGCGAGCGAGCTCATGGGCGAATCCATCATCACCTTTTCCGACGGCACCACGCTCGGCCGGGCGGTGCGCGGCGCCTTTCACGAGGCCCATCCCCGCTTCCAGATCGCCAGCACCGTCAACCAGTCCACTGCCGCCTGCGCCATGGTGGCGCGCGGACTGGGGGTGGCCATCATCGATCCCTTCCCGGTGCTGGCGGGCGCCTATGGGGGGCTCGCCATGGTGCGCTTCGTGCCGGAACTGGCCATCCGGCCGGTGCTGGTGCATCGCCGCGACCTGCCCCAGTCGCAGCTGGCGCTCGCCTTCCAGCACGCCATCCGCCAGGCCCTCGGCGACATCGCCGCCCGCTCGCAGGTGCTGCGCGAGGTGAAGGGCTAGATCACGCTGCCGGGGCGCCGTGCTCCTTCTGCCCGGCCTCCACCAGCGCCTGCGCCAGCTCCGCGCGACGGAAGGGCTTGTTCAGGCGCACCAGGCTTTCCGCCACGCGCGGATCATCCGCATAGCCGGTCACCAGAACCACCGGCAGCCCCGCCGCCTTCACCGCATCGGAATGGGCGAGCTCCGCCCCCGTCATGCCGGACATCAGGTGGTCGGTGACGAGCACGTTGGGCTTCACGCCTTGGCCCAGCAGATGCAACGCCTGCTCAGCGGAACTTGCCACCACCACCTGATAGCCGAGATCGTTCAGCATCTCGGCGGTGGAGATGCGCACCAATTGCTCGTCCTCCACCAGCAGCACCGTGCCCCGGCCCGCGCGCACCTGCCCTTCCTGCGGCCGCGCCGGCGCGGGCGCACTCTCGTCCGCCACCGGCAGCCACAGGTCCGCGCGGGTGCCGAGCCCCACCCGGCTGTGCAAAGTCAGGCCGCCGCCCAGTTGCGCGGCCAGGCCATGCACCATGGACAGGCCCAGGCCCGTGCCCTTGCCGATGCCCTTGGTGCTGAAGAAGGGCTCGACCGCCCGGGCCAGCGTCTGCGCATCCATGCCGGTGCCGGTATCGGCCACGGAGAGGCGCAGATAGCGCCCCGGCGGCAACTTGGCGGCATGGTCGGCGCCCACCACCTCCTCCTGCGCGGAAATGTGCAGCTGGCCGCCATCGGGCATGGCGTCGCGGGCATTCACGGCCAGGTTGAGGATGGCCATTTCCACCTGGTTGGCGTCCGCATGGGCGGGCGGCAAGGTCTCGGGCGCATCTGCGGTGACCTTGATGCGCGGGCCAGAGGTGGAGGCCACCAGCTCGCCCATGCCCTTCACCAGCGCCGCCAGATCCACGGAGGTGGGCTGGAGCGGCTGGCGGCGGGCGAAGGCGAGCAGACGCTGCACGAGGGTCTTTGCCCGCTCGGCGGCCTGGAGCGCGCCTTCAATGAGCGGCTTGGTGCGCTCGTCGCCCACATTGCGGCGCTGGAGCAGGTCCAGCGAGCCGATGATGGGGGTGAGCAGATTGTTGAAGTCATGGGCCACCCCGCCGGTGAGCTGGCCCATGGCCTCCAGCTTCTGCGACTGGCGCAGCGCCTCCTGGGCGCGCACCAGTTCGGCCGTGCGCTCCATGATGCGCTGCTCGAGCGTTTCATTGAGGCGCTTCAGGGCCTCCTCGGCGAGCTTGCGCTCATGATTGTCCTCGGTGGTGCCGTACCATTTGACGATGGCTCCGCTCTCGTCACGGCGGGGAAAGGCGCGCGAGCGCGCCCACCGCACCTCGCCGGTCTTGCGCAGGATGCGCAATTCCACGTCGAAAGGCTCGCCCGTCGCCACCGCCCTGTGCCAGGCGGCCAGGCACCGCGCGCGATCCTCCTCGTGGATGCCGTGCGTCCAGCTTTCGCAGAGCCCGCTCGTCCCGGTCCAGGCGGACCAGCGCTCGGCCACGCGGTCGAACTGGCCGTCGGGGGTGGCGGTCCAGGCCACCTGGGGGTTCAGCTCGACGGCGAAACGGTAGTGGGCCTCGCTCTCCTTCAGCGCCTCGTCATTGAGCCGGCGCTGGGTGATGTCGTTGAAGAGAACGGCGACGCGCCGTTCCTCCGGCCGTCCCACCCGATAGGCGAAGACATCGAACCAACGGCCCTCCAGGGCGCTGGCCTTCTGCTCGAATCGCTTGGGCTCGCCGGTGCGGGCCACCTCGCCATAGATGTCGAACCAGTGCTGCTCGTGCTCCGGTGCCAAGTCCCGCATGCGGCGGCCCACTGCCTCGCGCAGACCCGTCTGGCGCTCGAAAGCAGGATTAAGCTCAAGGAAGATATAATCCTGCGCCTTGCCGTCCGCATCGAACTCCACCTCGAAGATGCAGAAGCCGGATTCGATGGAATTGAACAGGCTGCGATAGCGCTCCTCGCTCAGCGCCAGGGCGGTGGCCGCCTCGCGTGCGGCGCGGCGGTCGCGCGCTTCCCGCAGCGCCCGCTCCACCACCATGGGAACGCGGGCGAGGTCGCGCTTGGTGACATAGTCTGTGGCCCCGGCCCGCATGGCCTCCGTCGCCCGCTCCTCGCCCAGCACGCCGGAGATGAAGATGAAGGGCGTCTCCGGCTGGAGGGCGCGCGCGATGGACAGCGCATCGAGGCCGAGGAAGTCGGGGATCGAATAGTCCGAGAAGATGAGGTCATAGGAGGCACGTGCCAGCGCCGCCTCATATTCGGGGCGAATGCTGACCTGCGTCACCTGCGGCGCGCCCTCCACTTTTCGAAGCTGGTGGGCGATGAGCTCGGCATCGACGGGGCTGTCCTCAAGCAGGAGGAACTGGAGCGGGGTCGCCATTGCCGTCAGATGTCTCCGGGAGGGGGCTCGTTCAGGACTGCCCAGAACACGCCGAGATCCCGAATGGCCTTGAAGAAGGCGGAAAATTCCACGGGCTTGACCACGAAGGAATTGACGCCGAACTGGTAGGACCGAACGATGTCGCTCTCCTCGCGGGAGGAGGTGAGCATCACGATGGGGATGGCGCGCAGGCGCGGGTGCTGCTTGACGCGCTCCAGCACCTCCAGGCCATCCACCTTGGGCAGCTTCAGGTCGAGCAGAACGACGGCCGGATGGCCGGTGTCCCGGTTGGCGTGCTGGCCTTGCGAGAAGATGAAGTCGAGCGCCTCCACCCCGTCGCGGGCGACGATGATGTCGTTCGCGAGCTTGGTCTTCTTGAGGGCGGCCAGCGTCAACTCCACGTCAGCCGGATTGTCCTCCACCAGGAGGATTGGCCTAAGTGTCGCCACGGCCTTTTCCTTTCGCGTTTCTGGGAAGGGAGAAGGAGAAGGTGGCGCCTTGTCCCACGGCGCCCTTGGCCTGCACGCTTCCCCCATGGCGGTCGATGATCCGTTTGGTCAGCGCGAGCCCGATCCCCGTCCCCTCGAATTCCTCTGGCCGGTGCAGGCGCTGGAACACCTGGAACAGCTTGCCGCCATAGGCCATGTCGAAGCCGATGCCATTGTCGACGACGGAGTAGACGACCATGTCGCCCTCCTCCCGGCCCTCCACACGGATTCGGCTGGGATCGCACCCCCGGGTATATTTCACCGCATTCTCGACCAGGTTGAACAAGGCCTGGCGCACCAGGGACGGATCGCCCCAGCACGGCGGCATCTCCCCCACCTGCCAGTCGATGTCCCGATCGGTCTCGGTGGCATCCAGGCTGTGCCGCACCTCCTCCATGACCTTGGCCATGTCGATCCGCGACATTTTCAGGCTGGCGCGGCCGAGTTGGGAGAAGTGGAGGAGGTCGTCCACCAACTGACCGGCCGACAGCGCCGCCCGGGAGATGCCTTCCAGATAATGATGGGAGAGCGGCTTGAGGGTGGGCTCCTCCTCCGCCAGCAATTGGGCATAGCCGGCGATGTGGCGGAAGGGCGCCCGCAAATCGTGGGAGATGGAATAGGAAAAGGCTTCCAGCTCCTTGTTGGAGCGCTGGAGCTCCTCAGACAATTGCGCGCGTTCCTCGGCCCGCTGGAGCACGAAGTTCACCACGGCGACGCGGAAATCCGCCGCCGCCATCAGTTCCGCCGCGCGCCAGGGCGTGGAGCGATGGCGCACCTGCTCCTTCCAGCTCTCGAACGAACGGCGGGGATGGAGCCGGCCCTGCGCATCCTGCTGCTTGGCCGCCGAGGGATCACCGCCCCAGGTGACGGTGCGGATGACCTCCGGACGGAACCAGATGATGAAGCTGGAATGCAGCCGCGAAATGGGCACGGCCAGGATGCCACTCGCCACGTCCGCCATGTCGAGGCCGCGCGGCCAGTGGCGGGAAAGGCAATCGGTGGCGAAGGCCTGCTCGATATTCTGGGTGCGCAGCCACTCGGCCAGCTCCGCCACCTGCTCCACAGGCGGGGTAACGCCGGCGGTGAGAACGGTGCCTTCGGTGAGCACTGCAGCGCCATTGGCATTGACAATGTCGAGCCATTGCGCCGCCCGCTCCACCAGCCCCACCTGGAAGGCCGGCGCGCGGGCAAGATGGGCCACCAGCTCCGTTTCCAACTGGTGGAGACGCAGGCGCTCTGTCACCTCCGCGCCCCGCTCGCGCGCATCGATCTGCTGGGCGACCATGCGGCCGAGGAAGTCGCAGGCGGCGCGCACCTGCGCGCCCACGCGGCGCTCGCCGGCATGATGGCAGGAAATCAGCCCCCACAGCTTGCCCGCCACGATGAGCGAGATGGACATGGACGCCGTCGTGCCCATGTTGCGCATATATTCCAGATGCACAGGCGACACGCTGCGCAACGCCGCAAAGCTCATGTCGAGCGGCACGCCATCCAGCGGGCTCAGCTCGGGCACCAGCGGCACGGGCTCGTAGGCACAGGTGGGGATGATGCGAAGTCGGTTCAGGCGATAAAGCTCGCGCGCCTGGGCGGGAATGTCCGAGGCGGGAAAACGCAGGTCCAGATAGGAGGGCAGCGTGCCATCGCCGTCCTCGGCGATGACGGTTCCGTTCCACTCGGGGTCGAAGCGATAGACCATCACCCGGTTGAAACCGGTGAGGCGGCGCACGCGCGCGGCCACCGCCTGAGACAGGTGCAAGGTGTCGGGCAGGCCTTCGCTTTCCTCCAGGAAGGCGCGCAGCACCGGATAGAAGGTTTCGCTGGCATCGCCCAGCTCCATCGCCGGCTCGAACTCCAGGATGAGACCCTGGGCCGTGCGGTGGGCGGAGACCTCGAACGTGCCGGCCGCCAGGCGATGCGCCTTCAGGTAGAAGTTCTCGCCATCGGCGCTCCAGCGCATGATCTCGTCGGCGAACGATCCCTCGCCCCACGGCAGGTCGACGAAGGGCGGCGCCTGCTCCGGCGCCAGCGCGAAGCCCAGCACCGCGCCCGCATTGGCGCTGGCCTGGATCACGGCGCAGTCGTCCCGGCGCAGCACAAGCAGCGCGCCATGGGGCTGAACGCCCCCGGGGATGCGGATGGGCTCCTGGGCACAGACTTCCAGAAGATCGGGCGGTGCCATGTCCCTCATGACACAAGATCCATGCGCGGCGCCGGCGGGGGCGTCGCTGACAAGGAGGCGGGCACAGTGGGGAGCACGTCCCCCACAGCCGCCAGATAGGCCGCGAACGTGCGACGGGCCGCCCCAACCATGCGGGCTTCGTCGGCGCCAGTCCCCTCTCGCCCGGCAAGGGCGGCGAGGAAGGCACCCCACAGGCGCTCACCCGATCCATGAGCCAAGAATCCGGTGGCGCGGCGGGTCGGCGCATCCCCGGGGAGCTGGCGCAGCAGCACCGCGTGGCCGAGGCGCGAGCCTTCCAGCACATAGAGCGCGCCCAGCATCTCGTCCGCGCCGAGAAGCGGCGCGAAGGCCATGGGAGCGGGCGGAACGAGGCCAAGGGCGGCGAGATCGCCATCCAGCGCCGGCCGTCGCACGCGGCGCGGCCAGTCATCCATGAGAGCGCCGATCCCCGCACCCTCCAGCTGGCGCTCCACCGGCGGCAGGGCGGCCGCATGCACGCGCAGGAAAAGGCCGTAATCGGAGGGGTCGGCGAGGTCGAGGGCGGACAGGGCGGCATCAAGCCTGGTGTGGAGCCCTTCCGTCTCGTGCTTCAGAACGCCTCTCAGGGTCATGTCCAGGTCCGTTAAAGCACCGGTTCCATTGCCCGGCGCGGGAAGGGGGTAGGGGCGATGAGCCCCCGGAACCCCTCAACGCGACCTGCCTCATATTGTTCCGCTTCCGCCTGGTTTTGCGGCTTCTAAAGGAGATCGTGGCGGGCACCTGGAGTGTCTTCTGACGACGGTCTTGGCGCCCTTGAGACGGCCCACTGGCGCGCCTTTAGCGCCCCAGCACCGCCCGGGCATTCCCTGAAAGGATCGCCTTCCGCGCGCCCTCCTCCCATACGGCCAGTGCGGGAAGGGCCTTGGCCCCTTCCGCATCGCCCACCTCAAAGGGGAAATCGGTGCCGAACATCACCCGGTCCGCCCCAACAAGGCGGATCAGGAAGCCGAGCGCCTCGGGATGGGCCACCACCGTGTCGTAGAAGATGTTCCGCAGATATGTGCTGGGCGGACGGGTGATGTGGGTCCGGCAGGCGGGATTGGCCTCGTAAAGCGGCGCCTCATAGGCCAGGTCCAGCCGCCCCGCCAGCATGGGCAAGGTGCCACCGCCATGGGCGAGCACCAGGTTCAATCCCGGATGGCGTTCGAACACGCCGGCAAAGATCAGCCGGGCGACGCAGAGCGCGGTTTCCGAGGGCCAGCCCACCAGTTGCAGCATGGTGTAGCTGCCGAAGGCCGGCCGCTCGATGGCCGAGGTCGGGTGCATGAAGATGAGGGCGCCCTGGGCGGCGCATTCCGCCCACATGGGCTCGAAGGCCGGATCGTCCAGCGGCCGCCCGCCGGCGGAGGTGGGCAAGGTGAGGCCCACATGCCCCTCCCCCAGTGCCCGGCGGATCTCTCCGGCGCAGCGCTCCGGCTCCGTCAAAGGCGGCAGGGCCAGGCCCCCCACGCGGCCGCCGGACGCCTTTGCCACGGCGAGGGTCTGATGATTGAGCCGGCGGCAGAAGTCGAAATCCGCCATCCAGCCCGCGGTGGAGACGATGCGCGGCGGCGGGCAGACGAGCTGGAGCGCGATGCCCCGCCGCTCCAGGCTCTCCAGTCGCCCCTCCAGGTCGAACAGGAGGGGATCGAGAGGACCGTAGCCGGAGAAGCGGAAGCCCTCCGGGCAGGTCTCGATGCCGAAGGCCCCCTCTCGCGCGAGTTCGGTGAGGAAATCGCGCGAGAGGGCATGGGCGTGAACGTCGATCGTCACGGAAACGGCTCTTCTCACTGGAACGGCTTGCGGGGATAGACCACCTTGGCCTCGGCAATGGCTTGCGGATAGACCGCCACCGCCTTGCCGCCCTGCACCTGCGCCACGATGGCGGAGGCCTTCACGTCGACGCCGGCATCGTTGAACTTCACCGGGCCGAAGAAGGTGTCGGTGTCGAGCTGCAACATGGCCTCGCGCACCTTGGCCGGATCCAGGCTTCCCGCCTTCTCGATGGCGAGCTGCAGCACCAGCGCGCCCGCCGTGCCGGCGGCGGTGATGTAAGTGGGCGTCTCGCCGCCGAACTGCTTCTGGAAGCTCGACACGTAGAAGGCGCTGTCGGCCACCACGGGGCCCTTATAAGTCAACGCCTTGTCCCAGATCTGCACGCCGAACAGGTCCTCGGCGGCCGGTCCCAGCGCGTTGAGGAAGTCGGGGATGCCGACCGCGAAGGCGAAGCCGATGAGCTTGGGATTGACCTTCAGCGTCTGCAGCGTCTTCACCAGCAGGATGGAATCTTGCACGTAGCCGGTGAGGATGAGGACGTCGGGATTGGCCTCCTTGAGCGCGGTGGCGACGCTGGAGAGGTCCGCCGAGCCCTTGGGATATTTGGTGGCATAGACC
Source organism: Aquabacter sediminis (assembly GCF_028863665.1). GTDB lineage: Bacteria > Pseudomonadota > Alphaproteobacteria > Rhizobiales > Xanthobacteraceae > L1I39. Next base: position 435,767 of record NZ_JARBFX010000005.1, on the reverse strand, counting down.
ACCTTCAGCCCCTCGGCCTCCGCCTTCTTCTGCACCGCCGCCGCGAACACGTTGGGGAACAGGTCGTCCGGCCCGGCAATGGCGATGGTGGACGGCGGGGTGGGCACCGTCTTCAAGAGCGACAGCATGGGGTCGAGGGTGGTGGAGGCGAGCGGGGCCGGGCAGAAAATGTATTTGTAGCCCCGCTGGTAGAGGCTGTCGGCCGTCGCCATGGGGGTCATGGTGATGACCTTGTACTTCTCCGAAATGGCCGCCGTGGCGGTGGCGATGCCCGAGGAATAGGGGCCAAGGATGAAGCTGGCGCCATCCTCGGTGATCAGCTTCTCGGTGAGGCGCGCGGAGGTCTGCGGCTTGCTCTCGTCGTCATAATAGACCACCTCCACCGGCACCTTCGCGCCGGCCACGGAGAGGCCGCCGGCATCGTTCACCAGCTTCTCCCAATAGGCATAGCCGTTCTTCAGGAGATTGCCCTCGCGGGCGAAATTGCCGGTGAGGCTCACCGCCGCGCCGATCTTCAGCTTGTCGGCGGCGCGGGCGGTGGGCGCAGCGAGCGGCCCAAGGCCGAGCGAGGCGATCCCGAGCGCCGCGGCGCCCTTCATCAGGTCTCTTCTGTGCATGGTCCACTCCTGCTCTGGTCGGTTGTTTTGCTTGAATTGGAAGGGTCAGGCGGCGGCGGTGCCGGGCACGAACTGGCCATAGCCGGGCTCGCCCAGGAGCTTGCCGTCTTTCGCGACAATGCCGCCGCGCACGATGGTGTAGGCGGCCGCCCCCTTGGTCTTCATGCCTTCCCAGCTGGTGAAGCCCACTTTGGAGAGCATGTCGGCCGCCGTGAGCACGCCTTCGCGCTTCAGGTCGATGATGGTGAAGTCCGCATCGGCGCCGGGCTGGATGACGCCCTTGCGCGGGAAAATGCCAAAGCGCCGCGCGGGGGCCTCGGCGGTGAAGCGGGCGACGTCGTTGAGGGTCAGCCGGCCCTCATTCACGGCGGTCATGAGAAGGGGCACATATTCCTGCGCGCCGGTGACGCCGAGCGGCACCGAGAACAGGTCCTGCCAGCCGGAATCCACGTCCTCCTTGGTGTGGGGGGCGTGCTCCAGCACGATCATGTCGGCGGTGCCGTCCTTCAGCGCATCCCAGCCGGCCTCAGGGTCATAGGCCCAATTGTAGGTGCGCGGCCCCACCTTCTCCATCTGCTCCTTGTTCATGAACATGGTGCCGAGCTCCAGCTCGCACGACACGTCCTGGCCGAGGTCGTACTTGGCGTGGTGGATCATCTCATTGGCGCCCTTGGGCATGACGCCGAGATGCAGCACATGGAGCTTCACGCCGCAGATGCGGGCGTAATAGAGCGAGGCGGCAAGGCCGGCCACCATGCCGTGGCCATACATGTAGCCCTTCGAGAAGCTCTCATGATAGGCCATCGCGTCGGTGCGGCCCTTGTCGATATAGTCGCGGAAGGTCAGGCGCTTGCACCATTCCGGGTCGTCATGGTGGACGGAGGCCACCAGCCCCACGTCCCGCGTCGCCTCATAGAGTTCATAAAGAATGCCGTGGTCGAGCACGCCCAGCTCGGAAATATAGGGATAGACTTCCTTGATGTGGCGGGTGTTGAAGATCTTGATGCCGATGGCCCCGGCCTTGGCGAGCCGCTCCACCGTGCGCGGATAGAGGCCGCCGCCATAAAGGGCATAGTCCACATGCGCCTTGGGGGCGACGAGGGCCTTCTTGGCCTCGAAATCCTCCAGGGTCGTGGGGTGGGGCGTGTTGTTGGTCATGTCGATGCACATGGTCAGCCCGCCCACGGCGGCGGCGGAGGAGCCGGTGCGGAAATCCTCCTTGTAGGTGTGGCCGGGCTCGCGGAAATGGCAGTGGACGTGCCAGAGGCCCGGCAGGACTTCGAGCCCCTTGGCGTCCACGCGCTTTTCCGCCTCCAGGAACGGCCCGCCAATATTGGCGATCTTGCCGTCGAGGACCGCGATGTCGGCGCGGTAGGAGGAGGTGGGGGTGTGGATCGTGCCGTTTTCGATCACGAGGTCATAGGGTCGGGACACGCGCAACTCCACGGGGTTTCAATGAAGGCCGAGATAGGCGGCGCGAATGTCCTCGCGCTGCAGGAGGTCCGCGGCGGGGCCGTCAATGGTCACCCGGCCGGTGTCGAGCACATAGCCGCGGGTGGCGATCTCCAGGGCGAGGCCCACATCCTGCTCCACCAGGAGCACGGTGATCCCGCGCTCGCGATTGATGAGGCGGATGGCATCGGCGATGCGCTCGACGATGACGGGGGCCAGGCCCAGCGACATCTCGTCTACCAGGAGCAGGCTCGGCCGCGCCATGAGCGCGCGCCCGATGGCGCACATCTGCTGCTCGCCACCGGAGAGGAGGCCGGAGAGGCGGTTCTGCAGCCGTACCAGTTCAGGAAAGAGCTGGTAGACGAAGGAAAGGTCCTCCTCCTCCCCCTCACGGCTGGCGCGGGCGGTGGCGCCGAGCTTGAGGTTTTGGCGCACCGTGAGACCGGAGAAGAGCCGCCGGCCCTCCGGCACCATGGCGATGCCGAGCTTGGCCCGCTCATGGGCCTTCAGCGGCACGAGGTCGGTGCCCTCGAACACCATGGCGCCGGTGCGCACGGGCACAAGGCCCGTCAGCGCCCGCAGGAGCGTGGTCTTGCCCGCCCCGTTGGCACCCACCAGCGCGATGATCTCGCCCTTGGCGAGGTCGAAGCCCACGTCCCACAGGACCCGGCTGTCGCCATAGGAGACGGCGAGGCGATCGACGGTGAGCATGCTGGAAGATCCCTTCGCGGTCATGGCCGGGCCTCCCCGCTGACGGTGCGGGCTTTCGCGTCCGATTGGGCCTTGGCCTCCGATTGCGCCTTGGCGAAGCGCTGGCCGAGATAGGCCTCGATCACCTTGGGGTTCGCCACCACATCGGCGGGCGTGCCCTCGGCGAGCTTGGCGCCGAAATTCAGCACCATGATGCGGTCGCACAAGGCGAGCACCGCCTTCATGACGTGCTCGATGATGACCACGGTGAGCCCCGCCGCTTTGAGGCTCTTGACGAGGTCGATCATGCGCTCGATCTCGGTGTGGTTGAGCCCGGCCATCACCTCGTCGAACAGGATGATCTTCGGCCCCATGGCCAGCGCCCGGGCGACCTCCAGGCGCTTTCGGTCGGCAAGCGTCAGCTGCGGCGGCAGGAAGGCCGCCTTGGGAGCAAGACCCACCCGCTCCAGCGCCGCGTCGGCGGCGGCGAGATAGGCGGGGCGCGACCGGAGCCGGGCATGGCCGAACATCGCGCCCACCGCCACATTCTCCCGCACGCTCAATTGCTTGAATGGCTGGACGATCTGGAAGGTGCGGGCGATGCCGAGCCGGGAGAGCCGGTGCGGCGGCAGGCGGCTGGCATCCACCCCGTCGAAGCGGATGGACCCGCCATTGAGCGGATAGACCGCCGAAATGGCGTTCAGCAGCGTCGTCTTGCCGGCGCCGTTGGGGCCGATGACGCCGAAAATCTCGCCCTCTTCCACGTCGAACGACACGCCCGCCAGCGCCTTCACGCCGCCGAAGCGGATCTCGATGTCGCGGGCCTCAAGCATCGCCATGGCGCGACCTCCAGCTGCGGATCGCCCGGCGCCCGGCATCCAGAATGCCGTTTGGGGCCACCAGGCAGATGATGGCGATGAGGATGCCGAACACGATCTGGTGCGCCTGGAGGAACCCGCCCCACACCAAAGTGGCCAGGAATTCCAGCGCGAAGGCGCCGATCACCGGGCCGAGCACGGTGCCGAGCCCCCCTAAGATCAGCATCATGTAGCCCTTCACGCCGATGGCCGGATCGAACGCGCTGGAGGGCTCGATGAAGGTGATCCAATAGGCCCAGAGCGCCCCGGCAAAGCCGGTGATGCCCGCCGAAATGGCCCAGGCGAGGACCTTGGTGGCGGTGGTGTCGATGCCCATCACGCCCGCCGCCCGCTCGCCGTCGCGAATGGCCCGGAGCGCATAGCCGAAGGGCAGGCGCAGGATGACCCACACCAGGGCCGTTGCCCCCACCATGCCGGCCAGCATGACCAGATAGATGGCCCGGTAGAGCGGACCGGGCGCCAGGTCCGACAGCGGCAGCGCCAGCCCCTGCGCCCCGCCCGTGAGGCCGCCCACCTGGATCACGAGCTGGATGGCGGCGAGGTTCAAAGCCACCGTCGCGATGGCGAAATAATGCCCCCGCAGCCGCAGGATCGGCCAGCCGATCACCCCCGCCACCAGCGCCGAGACCAGCACGCCAGCCAGGAGGCCGAGCGGCAGCGGCGCGCCCGCCGTCATGGCAACCCCGCAGGCATAGGCGCCGAAGCCGAAGAACACCGCATTGCCGAAGGCATGGTAGCCGGCAAGGCCCACGATCACGTTCAGGCCCTGGGTGACGATGGCGTACATGAAGACCGTGGTCAGCACGCGCAGCCAATAATTGTTGAGCACCAGCGGGGCGGCGGCGAGCAGTGCCACGGCCACGACGAGAAGGGCGACGCCGAGCGTCGTGCGCGCGGCGGGGCTCATGCGTGCTCTCCGAAAAAGGCCTTGCCAAACAGGCCCTGCGGCCGCAGCACCAGCACCAGCAGGAACAGGCCGAAGCCGACAATCTCCTGGTAGTTGGCCCCCAGCGCATAGCCCGACCAGGCCTGCACCAGCCCATAGATGAAGCCGGCGACGATGCACCCTTCCACCGAGCCGATGCCGCCCAGCACCGTGATGACGAACACCGCCCCGAGGAAGGTGTTGCCCATGGTGGGCATGATGGGGAACAGCATGGAAGCGAGCGAGCCCGTCGCCCCCGCCAGCGCCGCGCCCGCCCCGGCGGTGAGCGCGAAGATGCGCTGCGGGTTGATGCCCATGAGGGCCGCGATTTCGCGGTCGAGCGCAGTGGCCAGGATCATCTGGCCCGCATTGGTGAAGCGCAGGAAGGCGTAGAAGCCGGCACCCAGCAGGATGGACAGGCACGCCGCGATCAGCCGCACCGTGGGAATGAGCACCCCGAACACCTCGATGGAGGAGGCCGCGTAGCTGGCATTCACCGAGCGCACGTCGGAGGTGAAGGCGATGGAGACCGCGTCCACCATCACCAGCTCCACCCCGAACGTGACCACCAAAGAGAGCAGCAGCGAGGTGCGGATGATGCGGTTGAGCACCAGCGCCTGGAGCGCGTAGCCGAGCGCGAACATCACCAGCATGGAGACGGGAATGGAGGCCAGCGGGTCCAGCCCCGCCCAGCGGTAGAGGCCATAGGTGGTGTAGGCCCCCAGCATGATGAAGCCGGTATGGGCGAGATTGATGACCCCCATCACGCCCCAGACCATCGAGAACCCGATGGTCGCGAGACCGTAGAGGCCACCGAGCAGGAGCCCGTTGACGGTGGACTGCCAGAGCACGGATTCGTCCCCAATGATTTGGAATTGCTGAATTTTCGGCTAGACAAGCCGCTCATTTATACATATCTTATGCAAAATAAATTGAGCATTGCAACAACCCATGTCGGAACGACGCGTACAAAAATCAGGCAAGCCCCAGTTCGCGCCACCCAAGATCTCGAAGGGCGGCTCGGCGGAGTTCGCCTACCAGGTGATCCGCGGCGAGATTGTCTCCCTGGCGCTCGCGCCGGGATCGGATCTGGACGAGGCCGACCTCGTGCAGCGCCTCGGCCTCTCCCGCACCCCGCTGCGGGAGGCGTTGGTGCGCCTCTCCGGCGAGGGGCTGGTGCAGATCCTGCCCAACCGGGGCACGCGGGTGGCCCCCATGGGCTGGAACGACATTCGCGAGCACCTGGAGGCGTTCGACCTCGCCCAGCGGCTCGTCACCCGCTGGGCGGCGCTGCGGCGGACGGAGGCGCAGATCCAGGCGATCGAGGCCGAATGCACGGCCTTCGAGGCGGCGGTGGAGGCGCGCGACAACGAGGCCATGCTGGAGATCAACTGGCGCTTCCACGCGGCCATCGCCGCCTGCTGCCGCAATTCGGTGGTGGAGCGCTTCTATCTCCAGCTGCTCACCACGAACCTGCGCATCTCGCGCCTCGCCATGACCTATGACTGCTTCCCCAATGCGGAAGCCTACGAGGCCCATGTGGGCAACATCCTGCGGGAGCACCGGGAGATGGTCTATGCCATCCGCGCCCGCGACGCCGAGCGGGCGGACGCCCTCGGCAGTTCCCATGCGGGCCTTGCCCGCAAGCGCGTATCGGAAAGCCTGACCCAGAGCATGCTGCCGGACATGGAAATGTCGCTGGGCGGCGGAGAGGCGGCCGGCTGAGCCGGCGGAAAGGAGAGGCCATGTGCGAGGTGTGCGCCATCTTCGGCGCGGGCGAGCATTGGAGCGATTTCGGGCGCCTGCGGGACACGCAGTTTCCCTTTGCCGACATCCAGCATTACCGCGCCGAGCGCGCCCGCCGCATCGGCCTCATCAATGGCCTGGTGGGCCCCGCCGGTCTCGTCTGCGAGGACTGGGACGGCGAGGCTTTGGTGCTGGGCGATGCCCAGGGCCGGCAGAAGATCGTGCCCACCCTCAACGACCTGTGGCCGCAGGTGGAGGCGCTCTCCGGCCTGCGCGTCGATCCCCTGTCCGAACCCCTCCTGGTGCCGGTGAACGATCATGGATGACCGCCTGCCCCTGACCCTCGTCACCGGCTTCCTCGGCAGCGGGAAGACCACCCTCATCCGCCGCTTCGTGGAGACCGGGCGCGGCCGGGACACCGGCATCGTGGTGAACGAGTTCGGCGAGGCAGGCGTCGACCACCGCCTGTTCGTCCATGCGGCGGAGCGCGTGGAACTGATGGATGGCGGCTGCCTGTGCTGCACCCGCCGCACGGATATTTCGAAGGCCATCCATGACCTTGTGCGCATGGCGCGCACCGGCGCCGGCTTCTCCCGCGCCATCCTGGAGACCTCGGGCCTCGCCGACCCCGCTCCCGTCATCGCCACGCTCGCCCGCGACCCCTGGCTGAAGGCCCATGTGCGCCTCGCTTCCGTGGTGGCGGTGGTGGATGCGGTGGCCGGCCGCGCCAATCTGGCGAACCGCTCCGAGGCGCGCCGGCAGGTGGCGCTGGCGGATACGGTGGTGGTCACAAAGACCGACATGCGCAAGGGCGCCAACCTGGAGGAGATCGCCCGGGCGGTGGCGGACATCTCCCCCGATGTGCGAATCCTCGATGCGCAAGGCGAGGACTTCTCCCTGTTCGACGTGCTCGGCGGGCAGGACCAGCTCGCCGCCGCCCCCTCCCCCTTCCTGGCGGAGGGCAGCGCCCATGAGGGGGAGACCGCCTCCTTCATCCTGCCGGTGGAAGGCGCGCTGGACTGGCCCGCCTTCACCTTGTGGCTGTCAGCCCTGCTCCATGCCCATGGGGATCGCATTTTGCGGGTGAAGGGTCTGCTCCACACCACGTCCTCGGCGCAGGCGCTGGCCATTCACGGGGTGCAGCATGTGATGCATGCCCCAACCCATGTGCCGGCCGATCAGGCGGGCGCGCCCTTCCTGGTCTTCATCACACGGGGCATCGGCCGCGCCGAGATCGAGCGCAGCCTCGCCCGTGCCTGCCCAAGGACGGCGCAGGCGGCGGTGGCCTGACCGACCAAGGGCGCCGCCCGCAAGGCGTCAGCGCCGCCCCTTGGCCAGCATCGCCGCCTTGTCGAAGGCCACATGGGGCCCGAAGCACAGGGCCACATTGTCGTGCGCCTTCACGCTGGCCGCATCGAGCCGCACGGCCCCGCTTTCCGCCCAGAGGGACCCCGGCCGGCCATTCACCCATTCGTCCGGCGGCAGGAGGGTGGAAGCGCGCATGGTCACGTCCCAGATGCCGTAATGGTGGGGCACCACCAGATGGGCCTTGAGCCGCGCCGCTACCTCTTCCACCTGGGCATAGCTCATCACATGCTGGGAGCCGTCCACCGGCAGGAGGGCAATGTCCACCGCACCGATGGCCTCCCAGACGTGCTCGGGCGGGTTGGGCCGGTTGTCGCCCCAATGGAGGATCTTCAGCCCCGCCACCTCCACCAGGATCAGGCAATTGTCGAAGGAGCGGGCATTGTCGGGCGGGGTGGTGCGCGTGTCGGTGAGGCGACGCGTCATCTCCGCCCAGTCATAGGCATTGTGGCTGCTGTCGGAGACATGCTTGTCGGCGATGCCGGTGATCTTCACGTCGGCGAAGGAATAGGTGCCGATCAGGCGGTCCAGGATGACGTTGGCGCTCAAGACATGCACGCCGTCATGGTCGAAATGAGCGTGGGTGGAGAGCGCGATGTCCACGGTCTCGGCCGGGAAATCGTAATGATACCAGTCCCAATTGCCCCAAGGCGGGTTGCGCCAAGGGTCGATCATCAGGGTCAGGCCCGCGGGCGTCGTGATGCGGAAGGCGGAGCCGCCGAAAAAGGCGAGCTCGATGCTCCCCTCCCCGGTCGGCCCCAGCGCCTTTTCCTGCAGCTCGATCATATGGTTGTGGTTCTCGCGCTGGCGCCAGGCCCACAGGCCCTCATTGCGGCGGTCGCTCATGTGGAACTCCCATCTTTGTCGGCGGCGGCCGGCGTCCCGTCCACCAGGACGCGGCCCTTCTTGATGACCCATGCGGCGGAGTTGGCGCCGAAGCGGAAGGCGAGCTGGCGGAAGTCGGGCACGTCGAAGATCACCACGTCCGCCTGCTTGCCCGGCGTGAGGGAACCGATGCGATCCCCACGCCGAATGGCCTTCGCCGCGTTCAAGGTGACGCCCAGCAGCGCCTCCTCGGGCGTCAGGCCCGACAGGCGGCAGGCAAAGCCCATGGAGGCCTGCTGCGACAGGTGCCAGCAGACCGGGCAAAGGTCCGTGCCCACCGCCACATTGACGCCCGAGCAGATGAAGCGCCGGGCGTCCACCGGATGGCGGTGGCCGATGGCGAAGTCGAAGCCGGGGAAGAAGGCGACGGAGGTGCCCGCATCGGCCAGCGCGCGCAAGTCTCCGTCGGAGAGCATGTTGCCGTGGTCGACGCTGGCCGCGCCCATTTCGGCGGCGAGGCGCGCGCCGCCCACATTCACCCGCGCATCGGTGTGGAGCTTGGCACCAAGGCCCGCATCGGCGCCCGCCTTCAGCACCCGGGCGCATTCGGCCACGGTAAACACGTCCGGGTCCACATAGACGTCGCAGAACTCAGCGAGCCCCTGTTCGGCCACCGCCGGAATGGTCTCGGCGATGATCGTATCCAGATAGCGCTCCGCATCCCGCTCCGGCCGGGCATGGGCGCCAAGATAGGTGCCGACGATCTCCAGACCCGTCAAAGCGGCGACGCGCTGGGCCGCCTCGAGGGACGCGAGGTCGCAGGCATGGCGCAGCGCATAGCCGGACTTGGTTTCGAGCGTCGTGGTGCCGGCGGCCAGCATGGTGCGGGCACGGGGCAACGCAATGCGCGCCAGCGCCTCGGCGGACAGCCCGGTGTTCGCCGCCCGCGAGGCCGGCACGCCCCACGGCACGCCGGAGGCGGTGAGGGCGGCATCATCAAGGCCTTGCGTGCGCAGGAAATATTCGGCGGAGCGGTCGCCCGCGAAGATGAGATGGGTGTGGCAGTCCACGAGCCCCGGCGTCACCGTGCCGCCGGCCGCGTCGATGACACGCGTGCGGGCATCCATCAAAGGCCGGATTTCGTCCGCCGTGCCCACCGCCAGGATGGTTTCGCCGGCAATGGCGAGGCAGCCGCCCTCCATCAGGCCGATGCCATCGGGCCGGTCCGGCTCGCACAGAACCAGCTGGCGGGCGCCCGTAATGACGAGGTCCGCCAGGGTCACGGGCGGACCGGAGACACGCGCCTTTTCTGTCAGGTCTTCGGACAGCACCAGGTTGTTTCCTCTCGGGCGCACGCCCCGTGCGGGACCGTGCCCCTCCCTGCTCGTTCCCGTCGCAGCGGCCGATGGGGGCGGGCCGCTCCATTGCGACCCTTGCTCGCGAGCCGCTGCGAATACTGACCTACACCAGGGGGCGCGGCGGCGGCAAACAAGATGAGATTGGTGACTTGACTGATCTTCTATGAAATGATCTACTTAAATTGATAATTTTACAGTTTTTAAATGTAGTTTTTTCAGTAATTGCAAATCTTCGCGTAATTAGAGATACTGCCTGCACAAATTTCACGCTGCGATTCCACTGGTCCCTCCATGCCCCACCCCTGTTAAAACCAAGCCCCGCCTCCGCACCGCCTCCCCCTGGGCCCGCACGCGATGACGACCCGCATGGTTTGCCCAGAAAACAATCAGTCATGACTGCTTTTTTGTCGCGCGGCACCAAAGTGCCTATGGCAGGGTTCGAGCATGGACATCATCACCCCCACACGGCCGGAGCAGGAGACCTCGGATGGGCGCGAGCTGAAGGGCGCCGCCATGCGCGCCCGCCTGCGCGCCGCTACCGAAGAGCTGATCGCCGAAGTCGGCGTGAACGCGGCCTCCGCCGCCGCCATCGCCCAGCGCTGCGGCGTGTCGCGCGGCGCCATGCTGCATCACTATCCCACCCGCGATGACCTCATCATCGACACCGCCGCCCACTTCTGGCAGCGCGCCCGCGATATCGTGGCGGGCCTCGCCGATGACATGAGCGCGGGCCGCACGGACGTGCCCACTTTCGTCGGCCGCCTCTATGACGAAGTCTTCCGCGCCAACGCCCTCGTGACCATGCTGGACCTCATGGTGTCCGGCCGCTCCGACACCCGCGTGGGCGAGGCGGTGAACGAGATCCTCACCGACCTGTTCCACTCCTATGAGGAACTGGGCGCCCGCGCCTTCCACACCTCGGGCCTGCCGCCCGAGCGCATCCACATCATCATCACCCTGATCGTCTCGACGCTGCGCGGCCTGAGGATCCAGGACAATATCGACCGCGACGAGAAGCGCGTGCGCGCCGTCCTGGCGACGCTGTGCGATTGCGTGGACACGCTGATCCGCACCGCCCCGCCCGCCGCGTCCCCGGCCCTGCAGCCGGCTGGCGCAAAGACAGGCGCCGCAAAGCCGCGCGCGTCGGCCAAGGCCCCGAAATCGGCCAAAGTCCCGAAGTCGACCAAGACCCTCCCCAGTGCCGAGGCCTGCGAGGCACCGCCAGCGCAAGCCTCCGCGCGAAGCAAGCCGGCCCGGCGCGGAACCACCCAGCGGAGGTCGTCATGACCGATCCAGCCATGGTCGCCAGCGGCCTCACCAAGCGCTTTGGCGGCGTGACGGTGGTGGACGATGTCTCCTTCGTGGTGGAGCGGGGCCAGATCCTGGGCCTCATCGGCCCCAACGGCGCCGGCAAGACCACGCTCTTCAACCTCCTGTCCGGCGTGCTGAAAGCCGATGGCGGTCGCCTGGCGGTGAACGGCACGGACGCCACCGGCCTTCCGCCCCACCGCCTCGCGCGCCTCGGCCTGGTGCGCACCTTCCAGCTCGCCCGGGAGCTGGACCAGCTCAGCGTGCTGGAGAATGTGATGCTGGCGGCGCAGGACAATGTGGGCGAGCGGCTCTTCGGCGCGCTGCTGCGCCCCGCCGCCACGGCGCGGGCCGAGCGCGCGGCCCTGGAGCGCGCGTGGGAGATGCTCGCCCTGGTCTCGCTCACGCCTCATGCGGCCAAGCGCGCGGCCAACCTGTCCGGCGGCCAGAAGAAGCTCCTGGAACTGGCGCGCTGCCTCATGGCGGGGGCGGACATCATCCTGCTCGACGAGATCGCGGCCGGTGTCGCGCCCCATCTGGTGGAAGAGATCAAGCATCTCATCGCCCGCCTCAACCGCGACCACGGCAAGACCTTCCTGGTGATCGAGCACAATATCGGCTTCATCCGCGACCTCTCCTCGCGGGTGGTGGTGATGGCCTCCGGCAAGGTGCTGGCGGAGGGCAGCTTCGCCCATGTGGCCGCCAATCCCGCCGTCATTGAATCCTATCTGGGGCAGGCCGCATGACCCTTCTTTCCCTCAACGGCCTGAAGGCGGGCTACGGCGCCAGCCCCATCGTGCACGACGTGGACCTCACGGTGGCGCGCGGCGAGATGGTGGCCCTGGTAGGCCCCAACGGCGCCGGCAAGTCGACGCTGCTGAAATCCATCGCCGGCGTCGCCCGCGTCATGGGCGGCACGCTCACCCTCGACGGGCAGGACCTCGCCCCCCTGCCGCCCGCCGGCCGGGCGCAGGCCGGGGCCGTCTTCATGCCGCAGGAGCGGAACGTCTTCCGCACCCTGTCCGTCACCGAGAACCTCACCGTCAGCGCCTGGGGCCACAAGGACGTGGCGCGGCGGCGGGAGGAGGTGATCGCCCTCCTGCCCACCATCCGCGCCTATCTGCACAAGCGCGCCGGCGGCCTTTCCGGCGGCCAGCGCCAGATGGTGGGCCTTGCCATGGCGCTCATGGCCCGCCCCAAGCTGCTGCTGGTGGACGAGCCCACCGCCGGCCTCTCCCCCCTCCTGGTGGGCGAGATGCTGGACATCCTGCGCCAGCTCGCCGCCACCGCCGATCTCGGCGTGCTGATCGTGGAGCAGAATGCCCGCGCCGCGCTGGAGCGGGCGGACCGTGCCCTCGTCCTGGTGGATGGCCGCGTTGTGCGCCAGGGCGATGCGGCGGCCCTTGCCCGCGAGCCGGATTTCGGCGCCCTCTTCTTCGGCGAGGCCGCCTGATGCAGCTCCTCATCAACACGCTGGCGAGCGCCGCCGTCATCGCGCCCGCGGCCATCGCCTTCACCCTCGTCTTCACCTTGTTCCGCTATGCCAATTTCGCCGCTGGCGGCTTCGTGACCATCGGCGCCTTCGCCGCCTGGACGCTGAATGCCGCCCTCGGCCTGCCGCTGTGGATCGCCGGCCTGGGCGCCATGGCGGTGAGCGCGCTCGGATTTGCGGCGGCGGACGCGGTGGTGTTCCGGCCCCTGCGCGGGCGGGGCGGCGGCACGTTGCTGCTGGTCTCCATCGCCTTGTCCTTCGTCATCGAGAACATCATCCGCTTCTTCTATGGCGGGCAGATCCGCGGCTTCGACCTGCCGCTCACCGGCCCCATCATCGTCGCCGGGATGCGTTTGACGCGGGAGACCGTGGCGGTCCTGTCCATCTCGCTGGCCGCCACCTTGCTGGTGGGCGCGCTGCTCACGCTGACCCCCATCGGGCGGGCCCTGCGCGCGGTGGCGGACAATGCCTCGCTCGCCAATGTGCGCGGCATTCCGGTGCCCGCCGTGGAGGCCTTCGGAGTGATGGTGGCCGGCGCGCTGTTCGGCCTGTCCGGCGTGCTGGTGGGCCTCGATTTGACCATCGATCCCAACCTCAACTGGGCGGTGGCCATCCCCGTCATCGCCGCCGCCATCGTGGGGGGCCTCGGCTCGCCCTTGGGGGCGGCCATCGGGGCGATCGGGATCGGATTTGCGGAAGAGCTGACCGGCGTCTTCCTCAACCCCACCTACAAGGGCGCGGTGGGCTTCGTGGTGATCGCCCTCGTCCTCCTGGTGCGGCCCCAGGGCCTGCTCGGCGACAAAGTGGACAGGAAGTGACGCCATGGACGCCTATCTGGTCGCCATCCTCACCATTGCCGGCATCTATGTGATCCTGGCTCTGGCCCTCAACCTGCAATATGGCCTCACCGGCCTCATCAATTTCGGCGTGGTCGGCTTCTTCGGGGTCGGCGCCTATGCCAGCGCCATCGCCACCGAGACCTTCCACCTGCCCTTCGTGGGCGGGCTCGTGGTGGCCATGGGCGCGGGGGCCCTTGCGGGCGCGCTGATCTCGCTTTTGTCGCTGCGCCTGTCGGGGGATTTCCTCGCCATCGTCACCCTGGGCTTTGCCGAGACCATCCGCCTCGTCTTCAACAATGAGGACTGGCTGACGGGCGGCCCGCGCGGCTTTCTCATCAGCACCCGCCCGGTCATGTCGGGCCTTGGGCGCGATGTCACCGCCTGGGCGATCCTCGCCGTGGTGCTGGCGGGGGTGATGGTGGCCTTCCTCGTGCTCCAGCGCCTGTCCACGACGCCCTATGGCCGCACGCTGCGCGCCATCCGCGAGGATGACCTGGTGCCGGCGACGCTGGGCAAGAACGTCTTTCTCTATCGCCTCCAGGCCTTCGTCATCGGCGCGCTGTTCATGGCCGGGGCCGGCTCGCTCTATGCCCATTACGTCCAGACCATCACGCCGGAGAACTTCACCACGCCGGTGGCCATCCTGGTGTGGATGTCCATGATCGTGGGCGGGGCCGGCAATATGGTGGGCACGGTGGTGGGCACGCTGGTGGTGGTGACCCTCTATGAGGGCAGCCGCTTCCTCTCTCACTGGACCTCCTTCCTCGACCCCGAGCAGATGTCGGCCCTGCGCTTCATCGTTATCGGCTCGGTCCTCATCCTGACCATCCGCTTCCGCCCCACCGGGCTCATGCCGGAGGTCAGCCGCGCGCCCGCTCCCCCCGCTTCTCCCCTCACGCCCTCGAAAGGTTAGGCCATGGACGTTTCCCGCAGGCTGTTTCTCTCCGGCACCGCAATCGCCCTCGCCACGCCCGCGCTGCTGCGCCACGGCCTTGCCCAGTCGGCGCCCATCAAGGTGGGCTCGCTCACCCCCCTGTCCGGCGGCGGCGGCCCCTATGGCCCGGAAAAGGTGAAAGCCCACAAGGCGGTGGTGGAGCTGGTCAATGCCAATGGCGGCGTCATGGGCCGGCAGGTGGAGCTGATCACCGACAATACCGAGACCAACCCGGAAGTGGCGGTGCGCGCGGCGCGCAAGATGATCGACGCCGACCGGGTGAGCGCCATCGTCGGCACATGGGCCTCCTCGGTCACGCTGGCCATCATGCCGCTCTGCCAGGAAGCCAATATCGTCCAGCTCTTCACCGGCTCGTCGGACTACCTGCCGAACGGCGACAAGAAGCATTTGTGCTACAATCTCCAGCCGCTGAACTCGGCCTGGGCGGTGGCGCTGGCGGACCTTGCGGCCAAGCGCGGCTTCAAGCAGATGGCCTTCGCCGGCCCGAAGAATGACTTCGCCTCGTCCATGGCCGAGAGCTTCACCAAGTCCTTCAACAAGGTCGACGGGAAGATCATCGGCGAGCCCTTCTATTACAACACCAACCAGGTCTCCTACCGGGCCGAGGCCGAGCGGCTGATCTCCATGAACGCGCCGGCCGTGTTCATCGCCGGCTACATCACCGACTTCACCCCCATCTATCGCGAGCTGATCCGCGGCGGCTATACGGGCAAGATCTTCACCTTGTCCTTCGCGGTGGGCCCCGACTTCAAGAAGGCGGTAGGCAATGCGGCCGATGGCATCCTGCACGGCTCGCCCGTGCCGCCCGTGGGCAAGGACACCTATGACGCCTATCTGCGGCTCGTCGGCGCCAAGCCCAACGGCCAGGTGCAGTTCCCCTATGGCTGCGCCGCCTATGACGAGATGAACCTGCTGCTGCTGGGCATGGAGGCGTCCAAGTCCACCGAGGGCCCGAAGATCGCGGAAGCCATCATGAAGGTGGCCAACGGGCCGGGCGAGCGCGTCACCACCTTCGCAGAGGGTGCCAAGGCGCTCGCGGCGGGCAAGGGCATCAATTATGACGGCGCCAGCTCCTCTGTGGAATTTCTGCCCAACGGCATGCTCAAGAGCCGCGACTTCGCGCTCTACGAGGTGCAGAAGGGCGAGGACGTGCCGATCCTGACCACCACCAGCACGGTGGAGTGAGGCCAAAGGCCCGTGAGCTTGACTCATGGGCCTCTGGTCAAGCCCGCGCGGCGCTTGAGCGGACCCACTCGGCACCGGTCGAAGGCCGGCGCCGATGGGATGAGGCGCCTCACGCCTTTTTCGATGGCCGCCGCGCCCTTTGGGGCCGGCGGCCGTTCTGCGTTTGAGGGGCTGCTGGCGCGCTCAGGGCGGCCATGCTGGCGCGGATCGCCTCGGCCAGCGCCAGGCACAGGCGTCGGCTCGGCCGGTCCTGCCGCTCCAGCAGCACCACGCGGCGGCGCATCTGCGGGTCGCCGAAGGGCAGGCAGGTGAGGTTCGCTTCCGCCAGCACCGCGTCCGGCAAGGGCAGCACCGCGACGCCAAGGCCGCGCTCCACCATGCGCAGGATGACCTCCTGGCTGTCCAGAACCATTTCCTCGCGCACCTTCAGCCCCAGCCGCCGCAGTTCCCGCGCGATCATGCGCCCCGCCCAGGCGCGCGCATCGAACCGGATGAAGGGCAAGTCTGCGAGCAAGGAAGCCACGTCGGCGCCCGCAAGGCCCGGCGGTGCGATCAGCCAGAAGCGATCGGCATAAAGCTCGGTCCAGACGAGGTCGGGCGGATGGGGCCGCACCGGCTCGGTGGTGACGGCGGCATCCAGCTCCCCGTTCGCCACCCGCGCTGCAAGCTCCACGGACATACCCGCCCCCACATGCACCCGCAGGCGCGGATGGGCGCGGCGCAAATCCGCCAGCGCGCCGGGCATGGGGCCTGAAAGCGCGGTCTGAATCGCCCCCACTTTCAGCCGGCCGGACAACGAGCGCTCGTCGCTCAGCGCCTCGGGGATGCGGTCATAAAGGGCCAGCACCTCCTCGGCGCGCGCCAGCACGATGCGCCCGGCCTCGGTGAGCACCGGCAGGCGGCGGGAACGGTCGAACAATTGGGCGCCGAACTCCTCCTCCAGCGCCCGCACCTGGAGGCTGATGGCCGACTGGGTGAGCCCCACCGCCTCCCCCGCCCGCGCGAACGAGCCGTGATGGGCGATGGCCTTGAGGCTGCGCAGGGCGCGGAGCGACATGGGGTCTCCAATGGGGGCCGGAAAGGGCCACGCGGCGTGAGGGGTTCCGCGCGACGAACCATGAGCCATTCTCGTCGGTGGGACAAGAATTATGAATTTTTAACGAGGCCTCGGGGGCGATAGTTTTTCTGCAACCTGTCCTTCCGGTGCCTCCTTCCATGTCCTCGTCCCCCGCATCGCCCGCCTCTTCCGCGCCCGCCGCCGGCGGATCGCCCATCCTCGCCATGGCCCGCCGCGCCGCTGAATTGCGCGCGGCGGGGCGGGACATCGTGGACCTGACCTTGGGCGAGCCGGACTTCGCCCCGCCCGCCCATGTGGCGGAAGCCGCCATCGCAGCCGCCCGCCGCCCCTTGGGCTATACCCCCGCCAACGGCATGCCGGCCCTGCGCGCCGCCGCCCGCACCGCCATCTTCCGCGACCGGGGCCTTGCTTATTCCGACACCGAGATCGCGGTGGGCTGCGGCGCCAAGCAGGTGATCTTCAACGCCTTCCTGGCCACCCTGAAGCCCGGCGACGAGGTCATCGTCCCCACTCCCTATTGGGCGAGCTACCCGGACATGGTGCGCATGGCCGGGGCCACCCCGGTGCTGATCGAATGCCCCGCCGAGGACGGCTTCCTGCTGCGCCCGGAGGCGCTCGCCGCCGCGCTCACGCCCCGCACCCGCTGGGTGGTACTCAACGCGCCCGGAAATCCCTCCGGCGCGCTCTACAGTGCCGCAGCGCTGGAAGCGCTCGCGGAAGTGCTGCGCGGGGCGCCGGACGCGCTCATCATGTCCGACGAGATCTATGCCCATATCCGCTATGACGGCGGCACCTATGCCAGCATTGCCGCCGTGGCACCGGACCTGCGGGAGCGCATCCTGATCATCGACGGCGTGTCCAAGGCCTATGCCATGACCGGCTGGCGGGTGGGCTGGGGCTTTGGCCCCGCGCGCATCATCTCGGCCATCACCGCCATCCAGACCCAGAACTGCACCCAGACCGCCGCGCTCAGCCAGATCGGCGCCATCGCGGCGCTGGAAGGCCCGCAGGAGGTGCTGGCCGAGCGCAACGCCATCTATCGCGCCCGCCGCGATGCCGGCCTGAAGGTGCTCAGCGCCAGCCGCGCCCTAAAGGTGCCGGTGCCCGACGGCGCCTTCTATTTCTTCCCGCGCCTTGCCGATGGCAGCGACGACGTGACGGCGGCCGACCTGCTGCTGGACGCCGGGGTCGCCACCGTGCCCGGCCGCGCCTTCGGTTCGCCCGGCCATATCCGCCTGTCGTTCGCCACCGATGAGGCAACCCTCGTGGAAGGCTGCCGCCGGCTGGTGGCGGCGCTGGAGGCCCGCGCATGATGGGCGCCGTCCTGCTCGCGCTGCTGCCGGTGGTGCTGCTGATCGGGCTCGGCATCGCCCTGAAGCAGCGCAAATTCCTGGCCGAGGCCTTCTGGCCGCAGGCGGAGCGGCTCGGCTATTTCGTGCTGCTGCCGGCGCTGTTCTTCCACGGCCTTGCCACCGCCACCCTCGACCAATTGCCGGTCTGGGAGCTGGTGACGACACTGATCGCCTCCACCTTGCTGGTGGCGGGCCTGGTGGTGGCGGCGCGGCCGCTTCTGGGCGTGGATGGACCGGCCTTCACCTCGGTGTTCCAAGGCAGCGTGCGGTTCAACAATTATGTGGGCGTGACGCTGGCGGCGGGCCTGTTCGGTGCCAAGGGCATCGCGCTGGCGGCCATCTGCAACGCCGCCATCGTGCCCACGGTGAACGTGCTGTGCGTGCTGGTCTTCGCCCGCCATGGCACCGCCAAGCTCAATGCGCGGGGCATTGCCCGGCAGCTTGCCACCAATCCCCTGGTGCTGGCCTGCCTCGGCGGCATCGCGCTTCAGGTGCTGGGCCTGCATGTGCCGCCCGGCATCGAGCCGGCGCTGAAGGCGCTGGGCGCGGCCTCGCTGCCCATCGGCCTGTTGTGCGTGGGCGCGGCGCTGGATTTTTCCACCGCCCGCCAATGGGTGGGGCCGGTGGTCTCCTCCTCGGCAGTGAAGTTCCTTCTGATGCCGGTGGCGACCCTGTTGCTGGCCATCCCCTTCGGCCTCACCGGCCCGGCGCTGACCACCGCGCTCCTGTTCCAGGTCCTGCCCACCGCCTCGTCCGCCTACATCATGGCACGGCAGCTGGGCGGTGATGCACCGCTGATGGCCGGCATCACCGCCACGCAGACGGTGGTGGCGGCGGCGGTCATTCCCCTGGTGCTGACGGTTCTGGCCGGCTGGGTCGGCGCCTGAGGGGGCCGATCACCGGTTCGACACGATCCTCAGCCGCCCCCTCCCCCCGCAGGCGGGCGGAAATCTCGTTTGCCGCCGCGCGGATGCGCGGGACGATGGCGGCCCGCTCCTCGGCCGACAGCCACAGGCCCACAAAGGCCGTGCTGATGCCCCCAATGGCCTCGCCCCGGCCGTTGCGCACCGCGACGCCCACCCCACTCACGCCCGGCGTGAAGAGATCGTCATGCTCGGCAAAGCCGCGCGTGCGCGTCCGCTCCACGGCGGCGAGGAAGGCCATCTCGTCGAAATCCGGGCGCTGGCGGTAGCGGTCGCGATTGGCCGAAATGAAGGCCTGCATCTCATCCTCGGGGAGCGCCGCCAGCAGCGCCATGGAGCCGGCGCCGATGCCAAGCGGCTCGCGGCTGCCCACCTGGAGGACCAGGGTCTGGATACGCCGGCCGCTCTCCTCGCGGGCCACGCAGACCGAATCCGGCCCGGCCCGCACCACCAGATAGACGGGCTGCGCGATGGCCAGGGCGAGCCGCGCCATGGGCGCGCCGGCCACTTCGCCGAGGGGATGGCAGGCCGCCGCTCCCGCTCCCAGCGCCAGCACTTCGAGCCCGAGCCGGAAGGACAGCCCGTCGGGCATGCGGACGACCCAGCCGGCGGCCTCCAGCATGGCCAGGACCCGATGCACGGTGGGACGCGGCAGGCCGGTGGCGCGGATCATGTCCCGCAGGCTGGCGCCGGCCGCCCCCGCCTGGGCGATGGCCCGCAGCAGAAGCTGTGCCCGCGCGAAACTGCCCCCCGCCTCCCGGCCATCTGTCGTCATATCATAACCCACGCCGTCCGATATTCGGACGTCTGTCATGCCATGGTTTCGCAACGCATTCTAGCGCTATATTGGCCTTGAACGGCGTTCCCTTAATATGTTAAGCAAAAAGTCTCGCTGAGAGCGAACAATGATCGTCCGAGAATCGGACGAACAAGATGCATCCGGCTCACCGTCACGGTCGGGAAAGCATCGACACAGGGAGCACGCCATGGACGAGACCCGATCCGCCCCCCGCGCCGGCCCGCGCCCCTTCGCCCGCCGCACCTTGCTCGGCGCCTGCGCGAGCCTTGCGGCCGCCCTCCTGTGCGCCGGTGCGCCTGCCGTCGCGCAGACCTATCCCACCCGTCCCGTCACCCTGGTGGTGCCCTACGCCCCCGGCGGCGCGAGCGATGCGCTCGGCCGGCTGGTGGCCAAATGGCTCCAGGACAAGCTCGGCCAACCCTTCGTGGTGGAAAACCGCCCCGGCGCCGGCTCGGCCGTGGGGGCCGATTTCGTGGCGCGCGCAACGCCCGACGGCTACACGCTGCTCCTGGCCACCAGCACCACGCTGGCCATCAATCCGGCGCTTTACAAGAAGCTGCCCTATGACCCCGTCACCTCCTTCACGCCCGTGGGCCTCGTCGCCAACGTGCCCTTCGTTCTGGTGGCCAATCCCGCCACTGGTGTGAAGACGCTGAAGGACCTTGTCGCCCTGGCGAAGGCCAAGCCCGGCACCCTCACCTATGGTTCCGCCGGAAACGGCTCGCCCCAGCACCTGTTCATGGAACTGCTGAAGACCAGCACCGGCATCGACGTGATCCATGTGCCCTACAAGGGCAGCGCGCCAGCCATGAACGATTTGGTGGGCGGGCAGATTTCCCTCATGGTCTCAGACCTTGCCCCAGCGCTCGGGCAGATCCAGGCGGGCAAGATCATCCCGCTGGGCGTAACCACGGCCCAGCGCCTCGCCGGCCTGCCGGACGTGCCGACCCTGGCCGAGGCGGGCATCGCCGGCTACGAGGCCACCGCCTGGCAAGGCATTGTCGGCCCGGCCGGGCTTGCGCCGGACATCGTCTCGGCGCTCAGCACGCAGTTGCGCGCCTTCGTGGCGGATCCGGCGACGGCGGAGGCCTTCGGGCGGATCGGCCTGCAGCCGGTCTCGGACAGCCCCTCGGATTTTGCCGCCTATATCCGCGCGGAGATCGGCAAATGGGGGCCCGTGGTGCGGGCGACCGGCGCCACCGCCGACTGAACCGCCCCTCTTCGCCTCCCGCCCCTTGATGCGGCCGCGCCCCGGCGCGGCCCGCCTTGCGCATGCCCAGCCCAACAGAGGCCTTGCTCATGACCGCGTCCATGACTGCCCCGCCGACCACTGCCCCGCCGACCGTTCCATCCCAGCCCCTCGCCACCTCCGTGCTTGTTGTCGGCGCAGGGCCAGTCGGCCTCACCCTCGCGCTCGACCTCGCCGCCCGGGGCATTGATGTGACGGTGGTGGAGGTCCGTGCCGCTGGCGAGCCGCCGAACGTCAAGTGCAACCACGTCTCGGCCCGCTCCATGGAAATCTTCCGCCGGCTGGGCGTCGCCAGCGCCTTGCGCCATGCCGGGCTGCCGGAAGACTATGCCAATGACGTGTCCTACCGCACCTCGACGGTGGGCGCTGAAATCACCCGCATCCCCATTCCCTGTCGGCGGGACCGCTACACCGCGAAGGACGGGCCGGACACCTGGTGGCCCACCCCCGAGCCGCCCCATCGCATCAACCAGATCTATCTGGAACCCATCCTGTTCGCCCATGCGGCGCGCCAGCCCAAGATCCGCATCCTCAACCGCACGCAGGTGGAGCGCTTCACGCAGGACGCGACCGGCGTCACCGCCACCGCCCGCGATCTTGAGACCGGCGCGCCCGTCGAGATCAAGGCCGCCTATCTGGTGGGTTGCGACGGCGGCAAGTCGGAGATCCGCCGCCAGATGGGCGCGCGGCTCGAAGGCGACGCGGTGGTTCAGCGCGTCCAATCCACCCTCATCCGTGCGCCCGACCTCATCGCGCACATGCAGTTGCCGCCCGCCTGGTCCATGTTCACGCTCAATCCCCGCCGCAGCGGCAACATCTATGCCATTGACGGGAAAGAGCTTTGGCTGGTGCACAATTATCTGCGCGACGAGGAGGCAGACTTCGAGGCCGTGGACCGGGACTGGGCCATCCGCACCATTCTCGGCGTCGGCCCGGATTTTTCCTATGACGTGGTGAGCCGGGAGGACTGGTTCGGCCGTCGCCTCGTGGCCAACCGCTTCCGGGATCGCCGCGTCTTCATCTGCGGCGATGCCGCCCATATCTGGGTGCCCTATGCGGGCTATGGCATGAATGCGGGCATCGCGGATGCCACCAACCTGTCCTGGCTGCTGGCGGCCCATCTCAACGGCTGGGGTGGCCCGGCCATCCTCGATGCCCACGAGGCCGAGCGCCAGCCCATCACCCAGCAGGTCTCCCACTTCGCCATGCGCCATGCCGAAGAGATGGCCAAGCGTCGCCGCGCGGTGCCGACGGACATCGAGAAGCCCGGCCCGGAGGGCGATGCCCTGCGCGCCGCCTTCGGGCAGGATGTGTATGATCTCAACGTGCAGCAATATTGCTGCGCCGGCCTGAACTTCGGCTATTTCTACGACCGCTCGCCGCTCATCGCCTATGATGGGGAGGCCCAGCCCGCTTATGGCATGGGCACGTTCGAGCCCTCCACCGTGCCCGGCTGCCGCGCGCCTCATTTCTGGCTGGCCGATGGCCGCTCGCTCTATGACGCGCTCGGTCCCGACTACACCTTGCTGCGCTTCGACCCGTCGCTCGACGTGAGCGGGCTCTTGAGCGTTGCGCAGGCGTGCGGCGTGCCCCTGGCGGTGCTGGATGTCGAACCGACGCCGGAGGCGGCCATCTATGACCGCAAGGCCGTTCTGGTGCGGCCCGACCAGCACGTGGCCTGGCGGGGCGATTGCCTTCCCGACCGGCCCGAAGACCTGATCGCCCGCATCAGCGGGGTCGCGTGATAGCGAAGGCGCCCTCGCTTCTCACGGCACCGGAGAGGCGGTGGCGACGCGACGGACGAAGTCGATGAAGGCGCGGGTGGGCGGGCGCACGATCTGGCGATGTGGGATCACCGCATAGATGTTCTTCGGCTTCATCTGCACCTGCGGCAGCACCGCAATCAGGCGGCCCGCCGCCAGGTCCTGCTGGGCATGGAAGGCATAGAAATTCGCGATCCCCGCCCCCGAAAGGCAGGCCAGCCGCAGGAGGTCGCCATTATCCGAGAGAAGGCGGCTTCGGGTGTGAACGGACCGCCACTCCTCGTCCGGCCCGTCCCGCAGCAGCCAGGTCTCGGCCAGGTCGGAGAAGCGGCTGGCGAGGCAATCATGGTGCGCGAGGTCTTCCGGCGTGCGCGGCAGGCCCGCCCGGGCCACATAGGCCGGCGCCGCGCACAGAATGCGGCCGCAGGGCGCCAGCAGCACATGGGCGAGCTTGGAGATGGGCTCTTCCTGGAGCGTGATGGCCACGTCGATGCGGTCGCGGATCAGGTCTGGCGTGGCGCTCGAAACCATCAGGTCCAGCGTGATGCCGGGATGCTCTGCGAGGAAGGCGTGCAAATTGGGCCCGAGCGAGGACGCGACGAAAGAGGGCGGTGCGGTCACCCGCAAGTGGCCGCTCAGTTCCCGCTCCGTGCTCATGACCGTGGCGGCGGCATCCACCTGGGCGAGGATGCCAACGCACTGGTCATAGAAGCGCTCGCCCGCATCGGTGACGGAGATGCGTCGCGTGCTGCGATGGACGAGCGCCACCTTCAGCGCATGTTCCAGCACCTGCACATGCTTGGTGACCGAGGAGGCGGCCAGGCGCAGTTGGCGTGCCGCCGAGGAGAAGCTCTGCGTTTCCACCACCGCCACGAAGCAACGCAAAGAGAGGATGCTCGCCTCGTTCAGCGGGCCGTCGGGCAAGGCGGCCATGTGCGCGTCCCGGTTGGTGGATTATCGATGGTTGGGAAATAATATCTTTTTTTAATTCCCGATAATCAAGAGCGGGGAATGGCCCCATGATCGGCGGCAATGATACGGGGACGTCAGATCCCCGGTGAGGGAAGGAGACGCCATGACGTCTGAACTCGCCGCCGTGCACGCGCGCGGCTTCGGCTCCCCCGTTGGCTTCGGCCAGGCCCCAGCCTTGCTGGTGGTGGATTTCACCTGCGCTTTCACAGACCCTGCCGCGCCCTTGGGCGCCGCCATGGAGCGGGAAATCGGCGAAGCCAACCGCCTCATCGCCGCCGCCCGCACACGCGGCGCGCCGGTCTTCTTCTCCACCATCTCCTACGATGATCCCGCCCGCGAGGCCGGCGTGTGGGCGAAGAAGATCCATGGGCTCCAGGCCCTCGTCACCGGCAGCCCCGGCGTGGCGCAGGACCCCCGCCTTCATGTGGCGGCCGGCGACCATGTGTTCGCCAAGCCCTTCGCCAGTTGCTTCTTTGCCACTGATCTGGCCGATCGCCTCAAGGCGCATCAGGTGGACACGCTGGTGATCGCCGGATGCACCACAAGCGGCTGCGTGCGCGCTTCCGCCGTGGATGCCTGCCAGCACGGGTTCCGCACCATCGTGGCCCGCGAAGCCACCGCCGACCGCCTCGCCGACGCTCATCTCCAAAGCCTCGCCGACATCGATTTGAAATACGGCGACGTGCTCGGCGTGGACGAGATCATCCGCCAGTTGAGCAGCAAAACGACCGACGAATGCGCCGCTTGACGGCACCACCGACAGCTTCAACGCGTTTGCGTCACGCAACCCGGTGCCGCCTGGCGCGGAACGTTTCTGGGAGGGAAAAGACAATGAACAATCAGATCGCCGCCCCCGCCTTCACCCGTCGCGGCGCCCTGGCGCTCGCCGCCGGCGCCGCGGCCTTCGCCATTGGCGGACGGCCCGTCCTTGCCGCCGAGACCGTGCGCATCGGCCTGCCCACCAAGACCTGGTGGCCCTCCATCGTCGCCGACGTGGCGGTGAAGCAGGGCCTGTTTACCCGCTACGGCCTCAACCCGGACCTCACCGTCTATCGCAGCGGCGGCGAAGGCTTCGAGGCGCTGGCGGCGGGATCGTCGGACCTCACCATCGGCCTGGTGGCACAAGTGGGCGCCGGCCGCCTGCGGGGGGTGGAGACACGCATCATCGCACTTGGTGCCGACACCAATACGGGCTGGCGCCTGCTGGTGCCCACCGCCTCCCCCATCAAGGACGTGGCCGGGATCGCGGGCAAGAAGGTGGGCATCACCACATCCGGCTCCCTCTCCGATTTCATGGCGCTGTGGATGCGCTCCGACCGCAAGATCGACTTCACCAGCGTGCCGCTGGGCGGGGGCGGCCTGGTGCCCAACCTCTTGTCGGGCAATGTGGACGCGGCCATTGTCTATTCGCCGCTGAGCTTCCAGTTGCTCCAGAACAACCAGGCCCGCTCGCTGCTGGACTTTGCCACCGCCATCCCCAAGCACCTGGCGGTGGGTTGGGCATCCACCGACGCCATCATCGCCAAGAAACCGCAGCTGCTCACCAATACGCTGAAGGCGCTTTATGGCGCCGTGGACTATATCCGCAAGAATCGCGACCAGGCGATCAAGATCATCGCCGAGACCAACAACGTTCCCGAGGCCGTGGCCAAGCAGGAATATGAGGAGACCTTCCTCGCCCTCTCCACCGACGGGCGCATGACACCCGACGACATCAAGGTGGCCATGGAGCTGGCCCGCATCGGCGGCTTCACCAATCTGGCCCCGGCGGACCAGATCGTCAGCACCGCCTTCACCCCCGTCACCCTCGGGTCGTGAGCGTGGCGGCCCCCACCGGCTCTTCCGCCCTGACCCGTCCGGCCGACGCCGCGCCGCCCCCGTCCACCCGGCGCTGGCGGAGGGGCGGGCGGCTCCTGCTCTGGGCTGGCACGCTGGCCGTCCTGTTCGCCTTATGGCAGGCCGTGCTCTCGCTGGGCCTCGTCCAGCCCATGCTGCTGCCCCCGGTGGGCGAGGTGCTGGCCACCGCCGGCACGCTCCTCGTCAGTCCTGCTTTCCTCGCCCAGGCGGGCGTGACGGTGGCGGAGGTGATGGTCGCCTTCCTCATCGCCGCCCCGCTCGGGGTGGTGCTGGGCATCGCCATCGGCGAAAGCGCCTATTGGAGCCGCGTGCTCCAGCCCATCATCTTTACGCTCTTCTCCATCCCGAAGACCATTTTTCTTCCCATGTTCATCCTGGCCTTCGGGATCAACTTCGGGCAGAAGGTGGGCTTCGGGGTTTTCTCCACCATCTTCATCGTTCTCATCTGTGCCTTCTCGGCTCTGGAATCGGTCAAGGCCGACCAGGTCCGCGTCGCCCGCGTCTATGGGGCAACACCGCTCCAGATCGCGCTGCGCGTCTACCTGCCGGCCATGGCGCCGGTGCTGCTGGAGGCGGTGCGGCTCGCCATGATCTTCAACCTCACCGGCATCCTTTTGGCCGAGATGTACGCCTCGCGCGCCGGGCTCGGGCAGTTGGTGGCCAATTGGGGCGAGAACTTCCAGCTGAAGGAATTGCTGGCCGCCATCCTCATCATTTCCGCCGCCGCCATCCTGTTCAACGAGACGGTCCGCTGGTTCGAAGCCCGCTGCGAGCATTGGAGAAGCTGATGTCCCTGATCGCGAACACGGCCTTCCCCAGACCCGCTCCCGGAGCCCCCGCCATGACCGACACAAGCGCTCGCATGGCCCCCGGCACGCCCGCAGACCAGGCGGCCAGCCGCGAGGCCGGCGCCATCCGCATCGAGGGTCTCAACCATACCTATGATGCCGGCGGACGGGTGACGCAGGCCCTTTCTGACATCGCCCTCGACGTGAAGCCCGGACGGTTCGTGGTGATCGTGGGGCCGAGCGGGTGCGGCAAGTCCTCCCTGCTCATGATGATGACGGGCCTGCTCGCGCCCACCTCCGGCACGATCTTGTGCGGGGGCGCGCCCATGCGCCAGCCGGACCCAGACCGGGTGGGCGTGGTGTTCCAGGAGGCGAGCCTCTATCCCTGGCTCACGGCGCTGGACAATGTGGAATTCCCGCTCTCGCTGCGCGGCATGCCCAAGGCCGAGCGGAAGGCCCGCGCCCGCGAGAAACTGGCCCTGGTGGGCCTGAAGGGCTTCGAGGACCGCTATCCCCACGAACTGTCCGGCGGCATGAAGCAGCGCGTGTCCATCGCCCGCGGGCTGGTGCAGAACCCGCCCATCCTGATGCTGGACGAGCCCTTCGCGGCACTGGACGAACAGACCCGCATCGCCATGGGCGACGAATTGCTCCGCATCTGGGAAGAGACGGGCAAGACGGTGGTGTTCGTCACCCACTCCCTCACCGAGGCGGCCTATCTGGCCGACGAGATCATTGTCATGTCCGCCCGCCCGGGCCGCATCGTCGACCGGGTGGAGGTGGACCTGCCCCGCCCGCGCACCTATGCCATGATGGCCACCGAGCGGTTCGCGCAGTTGCGCGAGCGCATCTGGAGCCAGATCAAGACCCAGGCGGGGGGCTGACATGGCCCTCGCCGAAGCCCGCGCCGAAGGGCGCCCCGTGGCCGCCCGCACGCCCGGCCTCTCCCCCGACACCACCCGCAGGCTCATCTGGCTGGCCTTGCTGGTGCTGTGGGAGGGCCTGCCGCGCCTGGGGCTGGTGCCTTCCCTCTTCCTGCCGCCGCTCACCCAGACGCTGGCGGCGCTCGTCAGCGGTGCGCCCGATTACCTC
Organism: Aquabacter sediminis; assembly: GCF_028863665.1. Taxonomy (GTDB): domain Bacteria; phylum Pseudomonadota; class Alphaproteobacteria; order Rhizobiales; family Xanthobacteraceae; genus L1I39. The sequence goes on along the minus strand of NZ_JARBFX010000005.1, from coordinate 408,259 downwards.
AAGCACCTCGCTTTTTCTCTGCAGGCCATGGGCATTTCCATGGTGCTCGCCTGCGGCGGTGGCATTGGCCTTGGACTTCTCGCCGGCTCCGTGCCGGGGATTCGGAAGGCGGCGCAGCCGCTCGCCTCGGGGCTCTATGCGGTGCCGCTCGTCATCCTCTATCCGCTCTTCACCGCCTGGTTCGGCATCGGCCCGCAGGCTAAGATCGCCTTCGCCAGCCTTTATGGCGTGCTGCCCTGCCTGCTCGGCACTATGGCCGGCGTGCAGACCATAGACCGGCACTATCTGGTAGTGGCGCGCAGCCTGAAGGCCAGCCGCCTGCAGACGATCACACGGGTGCTCCTGCCAGCCGCCATTCCCACCGTGCTGTCGTCCTTCCGCGTCGGCGGGGCGCTGGTGATCGTCGGCATCGTGGTGGCGGAGATGCTCACCTCGTCGGAAGGCATCGGCTATCTCATCACGCGCTACCGCACCATGCTGGACAGCCCGCGCGTGTTCGCCGCCATCCTGGTGGTGGTGGCCCTGGTCTTCGCCTTCGACCAGTTGGTGCGCCTGCTGGAGCGCCGCACCCGCCACTGGCGTCTCGCCACCCATTCTGGCGAAGGCGCCGGCTGATTGCCGCGCCTCGCCCTGACGTTCCCTCTCCGGAGCCCGTGATGACCCGCATCACCTTGTCCTTCGACAATGGTCCCGACCCCGATGTCACCCCGCAGGTGCTCGACACGCTGCGCCGACACGATCTGAAGACCACCTTCTTCGTGGTCGGCGACAAGCTGCGCGACCGCCGCGCCCTCAGCGAACGGGCCCACGCGGAAGGCCATTGGATCGGCAATCACACCTACAACCACCTGGTGCCGCTCGGCCTCAGCCCCGAGCAGGGCATGTCGGCGGGCGAGATCGCCCGCACGGAGGCGGCCATCGGCGACCTCGCCCATCCCCGCCGCTTCTTCCGGCCCTTCGGCGGTGGCGGGCTCCTGGACCAGCGCTTGCTGAACCGCGAGGCCCTCGCCCACCTGGAAGCCCATCGCTACACGCTGGTGCTGTGGAATGTGATCCCCGAGGACTGGGCCTACCCGGCCGGCTGGGTGGAGCGGGCGCTGGACCTGTGCTTCGCGCAGGACCATGCCCTCGTGGTGCTGCATGACCTGCCCACCGGCGCCATGGTCCATCTCGACCGCTTCATCGCCAGCGCCAAGGCGGCCGGCGCCATCTTCCAGCAGGATTTCCCGGCCGATTGCGTGCCCATCGAACAGGGCCGCCACATCCACGATGTGGAGCCCTATCTCACCGAAGCCGCGTGACCGTCCCACCTGAAAGAGACTTCTCATGAAACTCGTCCGCTACGGCGCCCCCGGCGCCGAGAAGCCCGGCCTCATGGCCGCCGATGGCACGCTCCGCGACCTCTCCGGCGTGGTGCCCGACATCAATGCCGCCCTGATCGCAAAGGGCCTTGCGCCGCTGGCCGGCCTCGATGCCGCCAGCTTGCCCAAGGTAGAGGGCACCCCGCGCCTCGGCGTGCCATGGACCGGCATTTCCAAGTTCGTGTGCATCGGCCTCAATTATTCCGACCATGCCGCCGAGTCGGGCCTCGCCGCCCCCAGCGAGCCCATCATCTTTCTGAAGGCCAACAATGCCATTTCCGGGCCGGACGATCCGATCCTGAAGCCGCGCCACTCCACCAAGCTCGATTGGGAAGTGGAACTGGGCGTCGTGATCGGCACCCGCGCCGCCTATGTGGAGGAGGCCGACGCCCTCGATTACGTGGCGGGCTATTGCGTGGTCAATGACGTTTCCGAACGGGCCTTCCAGATGCAGTCCTCGCAATGGGACAAGGGCAAGGGCTGCGACACGTTCGGCCCCATCGGCCCCTGGCTCGTGACCAAGGACGAAGTGCCGGACCCGCAGGCCCTGGACATGTGGCTGGACGTGAACGGCCGGCGCATGCAGGCGGGCAGCACCGCCACCATGATCTTCGATGTGAAGACCCTGGTTTCCTATTGCAGCCGCTACATGACCCTGGAGCCGGGCGACATCATCGCCACCGGAACGCCTCCGGGTGTCGGCATGGGCATCAAGCCCAATCCGGTCTTCCTCAATCCGGGTGACGTAGTGGAGCTGGGCATTGCCGGACTCGGCCGCCAGCGCCAGAAAGTGGTGACGTCGCTTTGAAAGGAGGGGCCGAGCGAACACCGCCCGGCCCCTTTTGCCTCAACCCTCAAAGGCCCGCCTGGGACACGAACTTGGGGTTCAGATAGGCCTCGATGGCCTCGGAGCCGCCTTCCGAGCCGAAGCCGGAATCCTTCACGCCGCCGAAGGGTACTTCCGGCAAGGCGAGGCCCAGGTGGTTGATGGTCATCATGCCCGCTTCCACCGAATTGGCGATGGCGTTGGCGGTCTTGGCCGAGCGGGTATAGGCGTAGGAGGCAAGGCCATAGGGCAGCCGGTTCGCCTCTTCCACCGCCTCGTCGAAGTCGGCGAAGGGGAAGATCATGGCGAGCGGGCCGAAGGGCTCCTCGTTCATCATCCGCATCTCGCGGTTGACGCCGGTGACAACGGTCGGCTCGAAGAAATAGCCCTTGTTGCCGATGCGGTTGCCGCCGGTGGCGATCTCCGCCCCCTTCTGGGTGGCGTCCGCCAGCAGCGCCTCAAGGGCCGGCACGCGGCGGGGATTGGCGAGCGGGCCCATCTGGGTGCCGGCCTCCAGGCCATTGCCCACCTTCAGCGACTTGGCATAGGCGACGAAGCGCTCCACGAACTGGTCGTAGGCCTTCTCCTGCACCATGAAGCGGGTGGGCGAGACGCACACCTGGCCGGCATTGCGGAACTTGGCCGCCGCGATCTGCTTGGCCGCCGCCTCGATGTCCGCATCCTCGAACACGATGACGGGGGAATGGCCGCCCAGCTCCATGGTGACCCGCTTCATGTGCAGGCCGGCCAGCGCCGCCAGTTGCTTGCCCACGGGGGTGGAGCCGGTGAAGGTCACCTTCCGGATGACCGGATGGGGGATCAGATATTCGCTGATCTCGGCCGGCACGCCATAAACGAGGTTGACGACCCCTGCCGGCACGCCCGCATCCACGAAGGCGCGGATCAGCTCGGCCGGGGAGGCCGGGGTTTCTTCCGGTGCTTTCACGATGATGGAGCAGCCCGCCGCCAGCGCGGCCGAGACCTTGCGCACCACCTGGTTGATGGGGAAGTTCCAGGGCGTGAAGGCGGCCACGGGGCCGACCGGCTCCTTGATGACCAGCTGGTAGATGCCCGGCGCGCGGGCGGGCACCACGCGGCCATAGGCGCGGCGGGCCTCCTCGGCGAACCAGTCGATGATGTCGGCGGCAGCCAGCGTTTCCACCTTGGCCTCGCCCAGCGGCTTGCCCTGCTCCTGCGTCATCAGGGGCATGATGTCGGTCACCCGCTCGCGCAGGAGATCGGCGGCCTTGCGCATGACCTTGGCGCGATCATAGGCGGAGACCTTCGACCACTGCCGGAAGCCCTTTTCCGCTGCTGCGAGCGCCGCGTCGAGATCCCCGCGCGAGGCGTGGGCGACCGTGCCGATCACCTCTTCGGTGGCCGGATTGAGCACCTCGATGGTGCGGCCGCCCTCGGCCGCGCGCCACTGGCCGTCAATGTGGAGCAGAACGTCGCGATACATGGAAGCCTCTGAGCTTATGGGATGGCGTCGGCCGCAGGAGGGCCGTCCGATGAATCGGCGGGCAACCTAGCACGGCCCGCGCCGAATTCGAGGTTCCCCTGACGCAAGGCAGGTCCGCCCCCTCATGCACGGCCGAGGGCACCGGAACAGAGCGGGAGCGACCGGCTGTCGGCCGAGAAAGCGCCTCAGCCGTTCGCCGGAACGGTCCCATCGGTCCTCTCCGGCAAAGCCAGGAGCCCCGCCAGGGCCACGTCATCTCCCAGCGCCGCCACCTTCTCGCGCGGGGTCAGGCGAGACAGGGCCTCGGCGCGGCTCGACGCATCCTCCACCTTGGCGCGGGCCATGAGCCGCTCGGCGCGCACGTCGCCCGGCTGCCGTCGTCCCCCCTCCGGCAGGCTGGCGCGGTGGAAGGCAAGCAGCGTGGGATCTGCGGCGAGGCGGGCCACGGCGTCCTGTGGGGCCGGCCGCACGCGGGCGCGCAAGTCCATGGCCCGGCGCAGCACCTCAGGGGGATCGCGATCCTCCGGAATGCCCAGCCAGACCGGTCGGCCACGGCCGCGCCCGGTCAGCACCGCCAGCGGCACCGCCAGCAGCAGGCCCAGGATGACAGGGGACATCCAGGCGAGCAGCGGCCAGGAAATGGCGGCGGTGCCAGCCGTGAAGAGGAGGCCGAGCAGCGTCTGCGGCAAAAATTGCCAGAACGCCGCCCGCCACCCGATGGAGCCGTCGTCCCGCTGCTGCGGCTGCCAGCCCCCATCGCGACCGGACAGGATGCTCAGCACATGCAGCGACTGGGAGACCATGATGACCGGCGCGCACAGGGCCGAGAGCACGCATTCCCACATGAGGTTCAGGAAGGCCCATGCCGCCCCGCCAAAGCCCCGCCGCGCCTCCCCGTCGAACAGCATCGCCCCATAGGCGAACAGCTTGGGAACCAGCAGCACCGCCATGGTGCCGCCGAACACCCAAGCGGCGCGGATGGGGTCCTGCGCCGGCCAGGTGGGGAATAGCGCGAAGCCGGAGGGGAAATAATTGGGCGGCACGAAGCGGGCTTGGAGGGCTGTCAGCAGCCCCGCCACCAGGAGCAACAGCCAGAGCGGCGCGGTCACGTAGGAGCCGATGCCGGTCAAGAGATGGATGCGGCTCGGCCCGCGCAGGCCACGCGCGGGCAGGATGGCCAGATGCTGGAGATTGCCCTGGCACCAGCGCCGGTCGCGCGTGGTGAGGTCCGACAAGGAGGGCGGCCCTTCCTCGTAACTGCCGGTGAGCTGGGTCAGCATGCGCACGCCCCAGCCCGCCCGCAGGAGGAAAGCGGCCTCGATGAAGTCATGGCTCAGCACATGGCCGCCAAAGGGCTTGCGGCCCTTCAGATGGGGCAGGCCCGCGCTCTCGGCGAAGGCCCGGGTGCGGATGACCGCATTGTGGCCCCAGTAATTGGAATGGGGACCGTGCCACCAGGCGAGCCCGCGCGCGATGAGCGGTCCATAGAGCCGCCCGGCAAATTGCTGGAGCCGCGCCAGCGGCGTGCGCCCGCCCACGATCACCGGCAAGGTCTGAACCAGCCCAAGCCCAGGATCGGCCTCCAAGGCGGCCGTGGCGCGCACCACGCAATCGCCGGACATGACGCTGTCCGCGTCCAGCACCAGCATGGCCTCGTAGGCGGCGCCGAAGCGCGTCACCCATTCGGCGATGTTGCCGGCCTTGCGGTCCACATTCTCGGCCCGACGCCGGTAATAGAGCCGAAGAGCAGGCATGCGGGCACGCAAGGCCAGATACTCGGCTTCCTCCGCCACCCACACGTCGGCATTGGTGGTATCGCTCAAGACGAAGACGTCGAAGAGATCGCCGCGTCCCGTTTCCAGGAGCGACTGGCCGGTGGCCTCCAGCCCCGCAAACACCCGCGCCGGTTCCTCATTATAGACCGGCAGCAGGATGGCCGTGCGCAGCGAAAGGTTTGGCAGCGGGCCGTCGGGACGCACCCCCAGGGGAAAGCGGGGCGCAATGAGGCCGCCCAGCACCGTCATGAAAGACAGGCCGATCCAGGCAAAAAGCACCACGAAGAGGACCAGGACCAGCATTTCCAGCCCCGTGAGCCCGCCCACGTCGAGCACCCGGTACATCTCATAGGCCGCAAACGCGGTGAGCAGGATGGCGCCGCCGAACACGAAGAGCCGCCGACCAAGGAGGCGCAGCGCCTCGTCCCGGCCCGTCCGCATGGGTTCGCCGCGCCGGTGCAAGGGCTGCGTTGGCATGGCCAGGGGTGCTTCCGGCGGCAAGGCCGGGGCGGGACGGGAGGGCGCCTCCAGGGGCTCGGCGGGGCGCTCGCGGCGCAGGGGCTCGGCTAGGCTGTCCATCGATAGAGCCATGTCTCGCTGATGGGCGTGCCGCCGGCAAAAAGGCCAGCCCGCAATTCGGACAGTTCCGCCCCCTTGGGATCGAACAGGAAGGACAGGCGGGCCCCCGAAATGTCCGGATTGGGCTGGAGGACCACGTTGGCGATGCTGCCGGTGCCCGCCGAAACCCGCGCCTCCACGTCCTCCAGCTTCACGTCCCGCAGGGGGCCGTCCACCACATCCAGCACCATGAGCCGGCGTCCCGCATCGCCGCCCACCCGCATGTCGGAGAAGCGGGCAAGGCTCGCCGGGGTGGGCATGTCCCAGGTCCAGTGGAGGCGATAGGTGTAATTGTATTCGCCGCCCTTGCGCAGCGGGTCCTTTGGACGCCAGAAGGCGACGATGTTGTCGTGGATCTCCTGGTCGGTGGGGATCTCCACCAATTGCACCACGCCTTCGCCCCAGTCGCCGATGGGCTCCACCCACAGGCTGGGACGGCGCTCATAGCGCGCTTCCAGGTCCTGATAGTCGAAGAAGGAGCGCTGGCGCTGCATCAGGCCGAAGCCGCGCACATTGGTGCCGCCAAATTCACTGATCTGGAGTCGCGACGGGTTGGCCAGCGGGCGCCAGAGATATTCGCCGCGCCCGTCGATGATGCCGAGCCCCTGGGCGTCGCGCACCGCGGGCCGGAAGTCGTCAAAGCCGCTGCGGTCGCCGGGATCGAACAGGAACATGGACGTCTGCGGCCCCAGGCCGGATTCGGCGATGTCCTCGCGGGGATAGAGCGCCATCTCCACCGTCATCACGGTGGTCTCTCCGGGCCGCAAGGTGAAGCGCAAAGCAGCTGCGGCGCTCGGACTGTCCAGCAAGCCGTGCATCACCACCGAGGGCACACCCGGCCGGGGCGTCTCGATCCAGAAAGCCTTGAAGATGGGAAATTCCTCGCCCGAGGGATGCGCCGTGCGCACCGCGAGCCCGCGCGCCGAGGAGCCATAGACCTGCCCCTTGCCCACCGCCCGGAAATAGCTGGCGCCCTGGAAGACGGCGATCTCGTCGAACACGTCCGGCCGGTTCAGGGGCCCGTGAATACGGAAGCCGGAAAACCCGAGATCCGCATTGGCCTGCCCCGCACTGGCCTGCGGGGGCTTCACGCCATGCTCGAAGCGAAAGAAAGCCGGATCGTAGCGCAGCCGGGTGGCCTTGCCGTCCGCCACCAGATGGATGTCGACCCGGTCGCGGAAGAGAAAGCCGCGATGCAGGAGCTGCATCTCGAACGGCAGCCCCTCGCCCCGCCAGATGGCGCGCTCGGTATTGAAACGGATGTTGCGGTAATCGTCATAACTGAGCTTGTCGAGCTCGCCGGGCAGGGCCTTGTCGCCCGCTTTGTAGGGAGCTGACGCGAGGTTGCGGGCGAGCGTGCGCACCGTGCCGGCATCGAACCGTGTGTTCTCGTCGGCGGGGGCGGCCGCAGCGGCTCCCACGCCCGCCACGACATCCAGGGCCGGAAGGAGCAGGCCCCCCAGCATCAGGCTTCTACGATCGATCACGTCCCATCTCCGCCTTGCCGGTCCCCGGCGGATGGGACCGGCATTCCGGGAGAAAGGCTGAAGGCCCGGTTTAAGTTCCCCGCCTTCGCGCCCGGGCGTCACCTCGGGCGACGCGGGGCGACGGCAAAGCCCCACGCAGGAACGAACGCGGCCGGCCCGGCATTGAAGGCAGGACATCCAATGGATTGGAGCAAATGTCCGTGGCTGCGTCGCCCTCCCTGCCCCTGTGGAACTCCCCGATCGCCCTGAAGCGCGAGCGCAATGCCGCGCCCGCGCTGCAGCCGGATGCGACGGTCACGCAGCGCCAGACCAATGCAGAACGGGAATGGCAAACCGATCTGGATTCCCACTTGAACGCGGATCTGGCCCCCAGCCGGTTGTTTCGCGAGGGGCGCAATTGCTCGCGCATCACCCAGGCGCGGCGGGCGCGGGTGCTGGTGGATGGGCATGCCTACTTCTCGGCCCTGCGCACCGCCATCCTGAAGGCGCGCCATTCCATCCTGGTGGTGGGATGGGATTTCGACGGACGCATTCGGCTTTGCCCCGACGATCCCGCCTGTGATGAAACCCTGGGCGAATTGCTCCGCCGGCAGGTGGAGCGCCATCCCGACCTGCATGTGCGCGTGTTGGTGTGGAGTTCGGCGGTCGTCCATGGACCGAGCGCGCCCGTGGGGCTGCTGATCGGCGATGCCTGGCAGGATCATCCCCGCATCAGCGTCCGGCTGGACCCGACCCACCCTGCCTATGCGGCCCATCACCAGAAGATCGTCTGCCTGGACGGGGCGTTGGCTTTTACCGGCGGCATGGACCTGACGGTGGATCGCTGGGATACGTCCCGGCATCACCCTGTGGATCCCCATCGGTGCCTGCCAGACGGCACCCCCTATGGTCCCGTCCATGATGTCATGCTGATGCTGGACGGCCCGGCGGCCTCCGCCATCTGTGCCCTCGCCAATGAACGCTGGACCGGCTGCACGGGCGAGGAGGTTTCCATCCCCTGCCGCGCGGGAGATCCCACCTTGTGGCCGCAGGACGCCGAACCCGGCTTTGAGAACACCCGCCTGGCGCTCGCCCGCTCTCTGCCGGCCTGGAAGAACCGGCCCCGCATCGCCGAAGCGCCGCTTCTGCTTGCTGACGTGCTGAAGGCCGCCCGGAGGTCGCTCTATATCGAGGCTCAATATCTGACCGCCCATCATGTGAGCGAGATCCTGGAACAGCGGCTTGGGGAAGCCGACGGGCCCGAAATCGTCGCGGTGGTCAGCGACACCACCCATTCCTGGTTCGAGCGCGCCATCATGGGGGCCAACCGCAACCGCCTGCTGCGGCGCCTGGCGCGGGCGGATCGCCATGGCCGCCTGCGTGTGTTCAACCCGGTTGTGGAAGGGCCGGAAGGCCCCTGCCCGATCCTGGTCCATGCCAAGGTGATGGTGGCCGATGACACCTATCTCTGGGTGGGGTCCTCCAACCTCAACAATCGCTCCGTCGGGCTCGACAGCGAGTTCGACGTGACCCTGGAAGCGGACAGCGCGGCGCAACGCGACTGCGTCGCGGCCATCCGGAACAGCCTGCTGGGCGAGCATCTGGGCGCCGCGCCCGAGCGCGTTGCCGCCCATCTTGAGGCGAGCGGTTCGCTTGTGGCCACGGTCGATGCGCTCAATGGGGGTCCCCGCCGACTGCGGCCGTTCAGAGCCCCCTACCGCGACGGACCGACCGACCCCATTCCAGGGACCCCGATTCTCGATCCGGTGGAGCCCTTCTCCTTGTCCCGGCTGTGGCAAAAGCTCTGGCGGTGATCCGCCTTAATCCGAAGGGCTGTGGCCTCAGGCGATCTTGCCTCGCCTGGCCGCCAGTTCCGTGATCGCCAGCAGCACGAGCCCCAGGGCCAGCGGCACCAGGAAATAGACGAAGCGATAGACGAGGAGCGGGCCGATCAGGTCCTCTCCGGGCAGAACGTGCTGCACCACCGTCTCCACCACGCCCAGCCCGCCCGGCACATGGGTGATGAGGGTCGCCGTATTGGCAGCCACATAGGCGGAGGCAACGGCGGGATAGGACACCTCCGCCACATGGGCGAGCACCTGGTGCAGGCACGCCGCGACCAGGGCGAAGTTCAGCGTACCCACCCCGATCTGCGCCAAAGCGATACCCGCCGTGGGGCGCCGAAGACGCCAGAAGGTGCGGCGGGCATGGCGCTCCGGCAGCATGGCCCAGGCGAGATAGGCGAGCGGAAGTGCCACCGCAATGCCTCCCACCACTCGGATGCTCGCTTGCGGCAAGCGCAGCAGGCTCTCCGCTGTTCCCGGGTCCACCATCAGAGCGATGCCCGCGAGCATGCACAGCCCGAGGCCGACCGTGACCCCGCAGAACAGCACCAGTTGCGCCACATCGCCCGCGCTCAGGCCCCAGCGGGAATAGAAGCGATAGCGGATGGCCCCCGAGCTCAAGCCCGCAAAGCCGATGGAATGGCCGAGCGACAGGCTGGCGAAAGAGGCAAGCGCCGCCTGTCGGTAGGGCAGCGGGCGCTCAATCCAGCGCAAGGCGAGATAGTCGAAGAAGGTCAGGCAGACATAGCTGGCGGCCGCAAAGCCTGCCGCCGTGGCAAGCCGCAGGCCGGTGACCGCCGAGACGGCCGCGACGATCTCTTCCAGGCTGTAGCGGCTCAGGGCATGCCAGAGCAGACCGACACCCAGCAGCGCCGCCGCCGCAAAGAAGCCCACCTGGAACGCACGGCTCGCCAGCATGGCGCGCACACGCGCGAGCAGTCCAACGGCGCCGCGCCCGGCGCGCGCCTGAGGATGGGCACTGGTCATAAGGTGATCTCGCTGACAGGACGGGGACCGACGGGAGGATTGAGATCGCGGGCGCGGGGCAAAGAGGCATGGGCGGGAAGGGCAAGGTCCGCCAGGAGCGGGAGATGGTCTGAGGCGATGCGGGCCTCCCTCCCGCTCAGGACCTCGGAGCCCTCCACGTCCAGGGCGCCACGCACGAACACGTGGTCGATGCGCAGGAGCGGCCACCGACTGGGAAAAGTGGCGGCGGGGGGACGCCCATCGCACAATTGCGCATCGCGCAGATGCGTCGCGAGCAGGCGATAGGCGGCGGAGGCGGGGCGGGCATTGAAGTCCCCCAGCAGCACCGCCGGCCCCTGGCACGCGGGATGCCCCAGCCAATCCGGCCCCAGGAGGGCGCGGGCCTGCTCGAGACGCTCCCGGGGCAGAAGCCCGAAATGGGCATTGAGCACCTGCACCGGCTGGCCGGCGACCTCCACTTCCACCCACAGCGCGCCGCGCGGCTCCACCCACCGGCGGTTGACCGGACCAGGCAGCGCGCCGGCCTTGATCAGCCGCATGGGATGGAGGGAGAGGATGGCGTCCCCATAGAGCTCCTCCAGCACGGTGATGGCGGGATGGAAGTGGTGGTTCATGCGCAGTTCGGCGGCAATGGCCAGCGCCTGGTCCACGCTGCCGCTGCGCAGCCGGTTCACGTCCAGTTCCTGGAGCGCCACCACGTCGGGCTTGGCCCGCGCGATCAGCCGCGCAATGCGCCCCGGCGCGTATCGACCATCCAGGCCAAGGCACCGGCGCACATTGTAGGTAAGGACCCGCAAGCGGGGCCGTTCATCGGTCGCGCATCGTGCGGGCGCGGGCGAGGCAAGGCGCGTCATGCCACGTCAACGCCGGCGCTGCGGGGAAGATCCAAGGCAAAGCTCCCCGCGCCGGTCAGGCCAGTTCCAGAACCCGCAGGAGGCGCTGGAGACTCATGGCGGCCGCAGCCACATCATCGGGGTCGCCGGTCCGGGCCGCATGCACCAGATCGTCCGCGCACCCTTGCAGGGCTGCCGAATGGGAGAAGGTGAAGTGGCGCCCCGAGACCAGGTCGCCCGCATGGCGCAGAGTGCGGATCTCCAGATTGTCGGCGGACGCGATGCGGATGCGCACGGGAAGCGGTGCATCCCAATGCGCTTCCGGCGCATCGTCCCCAGCGATCACGTCTGTTCCCCCGCGCGGCGCGAGGGGGCTGTCGTGCACCTCGGCCGGACGATCGCCGCCCACAGATCCGGTGGTTCCGCCCCCTTGGTTGTGGACGGCATGATCGAACGGGCCTTTCAGCGCGGCATGCTGGAACATCGGCGGTGCGCGGCGGTCGGCGCGATTCTGACGGGCATCGTCAGGATAGGCGGTTGTTCTCTCGTCCATTTCTTCTTCTCCTGCCGCAGCGGGTCATGTTCTGAGACAACGCCCGGCCCGCCAACTTGTTCGCCGCCTTTCGGTCGCACCCCCATGACCGTGGGCGGAGCAGCAGAGCCCAAGATAAGAAATGACGAAGACACTTACTTTAAAGTTCAAACTCACGCTTAAAGAAAAAATATTCTCATTTCTGCAGAAAATTAAAAGTAATATTATTTACAAATAAAATTATAATTCGGAACAATATTTTCAGCTTATCGTGGACCAACAGGGACCATGTGGGCCTCCTCGCGACGAGCTCGCCACCTCTGACGCGTTGAAAACCGCCCGGCGCCTCCGAACTCCCGCATAGCGGTCAGGCATGCGCGAAAGCCGGTCCGGCCACTGGAGGATCAACAAAGATGTCCATCTCAAGTAACCGATATGGTTCCCAGAATATTCGCCGACAGCCCCAATATCTGGAACCTCACAGCATCGTTTCCGTTTGGGTTGTGTGATGCCATGGACGATGAACGAGAACGGAGAGCCCTATGAATACAGCCAACCTGCAGCTCGAGGGCCTACTCCTGGCGGTGTCCCGCCTTCTGGAGACCGCCCGACGGAAGGGATTGCTCACCCAACAGGAGATAGAGGCAGCGCTGAAGGAGGCCGACCTGGCCGCGCGGCAGGAGACTCAAGCCCGCAACCTCTCACGCGCCCAGGCCGAAGGCGTGCGCTTTCCCATCCGCTTTCTGCTGGCTGCCACCAATCTTTCGGCGGGCAACTCACCCACTTTTGGTGACACGGCCGCGCTGGTGGGAGAGGAGAAGGATGCCGCGCGGCGCTGAGGCCCGGCTTAACTGGCCAGGGTGGCCACCACCACGCCGAGCACCAGGATGCCGGCGGCAATGAAGGCCCAGGTGCGCCAGCTTGGCGGCGCCGTGGCATGGGCGCGGTTGTCCTCCTCGCTCGCCGGCGCATAGAGCGCGCCGATCGCGGTGTCTCCATCGGCGATGCGGTCACCAGCCTCCGGCGGCCCGCCCGCGCGGGGCGGGTTCCCGGCCGCCTCATCATCAGTGCCCAGGGGGGCAGCGGCGGGGTCGGAATAGCCGATCTTGTCCCGGGTCTTGCCACTGTCGACCGCCTGGCGCACCCGCGCCGAGGCATTGGATGACGGACCGGTTTCCGGGGACGTGTCTGCCATCGGGGTGCTGTTACGGGTGGTGCGGGTCTCTGTCATCGGGCCATCCTTCTGTGGGTGCCCCCGCATTGGGTCTGGAGCAGGAAGTGCCGTGTGCGGCCCTGCGTTCCCGCGCAGTCCGGAACAGGCACGCGGCAGGCGCGTTTCCCTGCCACGGGGGAGGATCAGCCAGCCCGGCGTTCCGCAGGCGCGCATCGCTCCATCCCGATGGATGACCTTGTCCGATGCCCTTGCAGCCTTCCCCTTCCTCCACCCGTCCCGCGAGCGTTCGCCTCCCGCCATCCCCCGCGCAGGCCGCTCCAAAGATGCAGGCGAGCGCGGGCACCTCGTCGGTGGCGAAGCCGGAAGCCGCCCAAAAGCCGGCTGCGAGACCGACCCGGACATCGGCAAAGAAAGCCACCCCCGCCTCCCCGCGACAGGTGCGCGCGCGCACCACCGCGCAACTCGCCCGCGCCGCCCGGCTCGTGATGGTGCGACGGGACACGCTGGACATTACCCGGCGCCGTTACGGCCGGGGCTATCGCTATTTCGACGGGACGGGCGCCCCCATCACCGACCCGGCGATGATCGCGCGTCTCGCGGCCCTGGCTGTGCCGCCGGCCTACAAGGACGTGCGCTTTGCCGCGCATGCGCGCGCCCATCTCCAGGCGGTGGGGCGGGATGCGGCCGGTCGGGTGCAGTATCGCTATCACCCCGACTGGGAAGCGGTCCGTGGCCAATTGAAAGCGGAGCGCCTCGCCCGCTTCGCCGAGGCGCTTCCCCGCATCCGCAAGCGCGTCGCCCGAGACCTTTCCGCGCCGCTGGGATCGCGCCTGCTGGCGCTCGCCGGCGTGGTGGAACTGGTGACACTCACCGCCATCCGCCCGGGCGAGGAGGCCTATGCCCGGGAACGGGGCACGCGCGGGGCCGCCACCTTGCTGAAGTCCAACCTCAAGGAGCGGGCGGCAGGGCTTGAACTCAGCTTCCAGGCCAAGGGCGGGCGCAAGGTGGTGTGTGCCATTTCCGATCCGCGCTTTCGCACCCTTGTGGCCGCGCTGCGCCAATTGCCCGGCCGGCGCCTGTTCCAGTATCGCAACGGGGCAGGCGAGGTGCGCCCGGTGCGGGCGGGCGACGTGAATGCCTATCTCAAGCAAGTCGCGGGCATCCCCGTGTCTCTCAAGGACTTCCGCACCCTGGTGGCCTCCGCCCGCGTGCTGGAGGAACTGGCGTCACGCGAGCCGGCTACGAGCGACCGCCGCCGCAATGCACAGATCCTGGAGGCGGTGCGCATTGCCGCCGAGACGCTCCACAACACGCCCGCCATCTGCCGCAAGAGCTATGTGCTGCCGGCGGTGGTGGAGGCCTTCGAGGACGGCACGCTGAGCCGCTTTTCCCAGCTTCTCAAGCGTTACCGATCGCCCATGCGTCGCGCGAGCCTGCTGGCGATCCTGATCCGCGAAAGCGCCTGAGGGAGACCGCGCGCCGCACCCGCATTCAGGAACCAAGCCGTCTCCACCCCGTTGCCCCGATGATGGCTGCCGGAATGCAGGTTCCGCACGGCTTAAAGAATCGGAGGACTCCCCCATGAATTGGTCCCAAGCGAGCGATGCGGCCGCCGGCCTCTACTTCTTCGGGGTGGTGGGCGGAGCCGCCCTCCTTCTCGGCTTCATCATCTATGGCGTTTGGCAGCGCCGCCGTCGCCGCCAGGAAACCGGCCAGCGTCTGCCGGGGGAAGACGCGTCCTGAGCCGTCCCCGTCCGTTGATAAGGAAATAAGCTCAATGTCTGTCAGGAACGTCGTTATCGCGCTCGCCTTCCTGGTCTTCATCATAGGCATGGTGATGGCCCTCATTCCCACCACGCGCACCATCAATCCCGATCCCGCGCTCGCGCCCGCGCCGTCTGATCCGGCGACGCCTGCCCAGCCCACCGCTCCCGCCGCGCCTGGCAATGCACCGGTCCAACAGCAGTAAAGGGGCTGTCGCGGATAGGTCTGCGCAGGGAACGCAGGATCAAGAGCCGCGTTGACCCAGCGATCAGGAGACCCGCGCGATGCGCCCCAACCCTTGGATGACCACGCCCATGCCCATGCGAAGCCCATATCCCGGTCCCGGCCTGTCCGCTGCGCCCGACCGGACGGGTGGCGTTGTTCATCACCCCTCCGCCGGCCTGGATCGTTTGGGCCACCGGAGCCGGAGCGTTGCTGCCCTGGCCGAGGTCCTTGGGCCGCTGGCGGCGGGAGCGCGCCGCGGCCGTCCTTATGTGGTTCCCGACCTCACCTTGATCGGGGAGGAGGCGGTCGCGCTCAGCATCGCGGGAGAGGACGACGTGTTCGGCGGGGTGGCGCCCCATCCCGTGGTGGCTGGCAAGGCGATCGTGCACGGTCTGCCCAGCCCGGGCTGCACGCATCCGCAGGGCTGGAGCGCGGATTTTGCGCGCGACATGGTGAGCCACGCCTTGCCGGGCTTTTCCGCCTTCTCCAAGGGCGACGCGCGCACCGCGCTCTATCGATTGCTGGCGCATGGCCCCGTGCGTCTGAAGCCCGCCTGGGCCGATGGGGGTCTTCAGCAGCATGTGGTGCGCGACGCGGTGGACGCGGAAACCATCATCGCCATGATGCCCGACGATCACCTGGCCGCCTGCGGCGTCGTGCTGGAAACCAACCTCTCCGATGTCACCACATTTTCCGTCGGACGGGTGCGCGTCGGCGATCACGAGATCGCCTATGTGGGCACCCAGCACGCGACCCGCGACAATGAGGGCCGGGAGGCCTATGGCGGCTCGCGACTCCTGTGCGCGCGGGGCGGTTTTTCCGCCTTCTCCCGCGCCACCCTCTCCCCGCAGATGAGCCAGGCTCTGGATCAGGCCCGGGCATTTGACAGCGCGGCCGACCGGCACTTTGCGGGCTTTTTTGCCTCGCGGCGCAATTACGACGTGGTCATCGGCCGCGACGCGCGCGGCACCCTGCGTTCAGGGGTGCTGGAGCAGAGCTGGCGCATCGGCGGCGCCAGCGGCGCGGAGATCGCGGCGCTGCAGGCGTTCGCCGGCGATGACGAACTGCGCTTTGTCGTCGCCTCCTGCCACGAAATCTATGGGCGCGCCGAAAGCCCGCCTGAAGAGGCCCATGTCTACTACGATGCTGACGACCCCGAAGTCGGAAACCTCACAAAATACGCGCTCGTCGAATCCCGATCCCATGCGGAGTGAGAAGGTTCAGTTCATGGCCGGGGACGAAATGGTGGACGGCACCTTCGCGGTGCCGGCCACCGGCGTTCCCGGCATTCTCTTCCTCCATGGCTGGTCCGGCAGCCAGGAAAGCGATCTGAAGCGGGCTGCGGAAATTTCCGCGCTCGGCTGCATGTGCTTGACCTTCGACCTGCGCGGCCACGCCGCCACCCGCGAAATGCGCGATACCGTAACGCCCCGGCAGAATTTCGAGGACGCGCTCGCAGCCTATGACCTTCTCGTCTCCCAGCCCGGCGTCGACCAGCGCGCCATCGCCGTGATCGGCTCAAGCTATGGCGCCTACCTCGCCCCGCTCCTCTCAGAGGCGCGGCCCGTGCGCTGGATGTCGCTGCGCGTACCCGCCATTTATCGCGACAAGCATTGGGAGCGGCCCAAAGGCAAGATCGACCGCATCGACCTCAATCTCTTCCGCTCGCAGGAGACATCCCCACGCGAGAACCGGGCGCTGGGGGCATGTGCGAAGTTTCGCGGCGATGTGCTGATCGTCGAATCCGAGAGTGACGACTACATCCCCCATCCCACCATCGCCAATTACATCTCCGCCTGCCGGAAGGTGCGCTCGCTCACCTACAGGGTCATATCCGGCGCCGACCATGGCCTTTCGGATGAGCGCAGCCGGGCGGCCTACACCCGCCTTTTGGTGAACTGGATCAAAGAGATGGTGATCGGCGCGCGGTGAAAGATTGCCCCGGCCGCACACGAAAGGCCCGGGCGCCTGCCAGCGCCCGGGCCTTTCGCCGTCACAGAAACGGCCGCCCGCCTGTCACCGCGATGGTCGCGCCGGAGACATAGCTGGAGCGAGGATCGGCCAGCATCACATAGGAGGTGGCCAGTTCCGCCGGTTGGCCCGGCCGCCCCATGGGAACGGACGCACCGAAAGTGCGCACCGCCTCCTCCGGCATGGTGGACGGGATGAGCGGCGTCCAGATGGGACCGGGCGCCACCGCATTCACCCGGATGTTCCTCTCGCCCAGCGCCTGGGCAAGGCCCGCCGTGAAATTGTGGATGGCGCCTTTGGTGGTGGCATAGGCCAAAAGCGAGGGGCTCGGCTGGTCGGAATTGATGGAGGCCGTGTTGATGATGCAGCTGCCCGCCTTCATGTGCTTCAGCGCGGCCTTGCTGAGATAGAACATGGCGTGAACGTTCACCGCGAAAGTATGCGCCCACTCCTCGTCGGAAATGTCTTCCGGCTTCTCGAAGCTCGCCTGGTGAGCGGCATTGTTGACGAGAATATCAAGGCCACCCAAGGCCTCGGCGGCATCATCCACCAGGCGCTTGCAGAAAGCGGAATCGGAAATGTCGCCCGCGGACAGGATGGCGGTGCGCCCGGCCTCCTCCACCAGGCGGCGCGTTTCTTCCGCGTCCTCATGTTCTTCCAGGTATGAAATGCACACATCTGCCCCCTCTCGGGCAAATGCGATGCAGACGGCGCGGCCGATGCCGCTGTCGCCCCCGGTGACGAGCGCCTTCATCCCCTTGAGGCGGCCGGACCCTTCATAGGTGCTCTCGCCATGGTCCGGGCGCGGCGACATGGCGTTGGTGGTGCCCGGCATGGGCTGCTGCTGGGGCGGCAGCGGCGGGCGCGGAGGTGCATTCATGGGGATCTCCGGTGTTGGGCGGCCCAGACCTGACCATCAGAAGGCGCCAAGAGGGCTCCAGGCCGCGAGAATTTCTTGCGTTTCCGCCAGTTCCACCTGCTGCGGCAGGCGGGCGCGGAGCATGGTCACCACCGCATCGTGGCCGGTGTCCGAGGACGAGCACATGGCATCCCGCGCAATGATGGTGCGGAACCCCAGATCGACCGCATCGAAGACGGTGGCAAGGACGCACACGTCCGTCTCGGCCCCGGAGAGGACGAGCGTATCCACGTTCAGGCGCCGCAGCGTCGGGAGGCAGAGCGGCCCCGAAAACACCGAATAGCGGGACTTGTCCACCACGTGCGCGGGCGGAGAAAAGGCGGCAAGCTCCGGCACCAGGTCGAGCAATTCCGGCGCGATCATCTCGCCCGTCAGATGGCGCCAGCGGGCATAGAAACGCTGCCAGGCGCCGGGCATATCCTCCGGCTTGTCGGGCGGCATGAACCTTGAAAAGACTGTGCGCCCCGGCGCCCGCTCCACGAGAGCCAGAACCGCCGGCAGGATGCGGGGCGCCCAGGGCGTGGGCCAGGGACCGCCGGGTGCGAACAGGCGCTGCATGTCGATGCACAGATGCGCCGTGCCCGCGCCAAGGGGGCCATTGCTGAGGCCCTGACCCATGGTCGGCCCTTATTCTTCCGGCGGAGGGCCAGCCTCGCCGGGCCGGCCGGTGGGTTGCTCCGCACCGCGCTTGCCGATGCCCACCACCGCCGCCTCGCGGCTGGGATAGGGACCGGAGACCGGCGTGCCGTCCTCGGCCACCGCCCACCAGCCGGGCATCACATCATGCCCGTCTGCTTCCTGTTCTGCGATCAGCTTCGGCTTCAGCCACATGGTGACCTCCCTATGGAAACCGGGCAGTGGGCCGGCGCACGTTGCGCCGGCCAGCCTTTGGCGCAGCCTTCGTTGGTCTGGAGGCGGTCAGGCCGCCTTGGCGTTCACCTCTGCGCCGGCGAGGCGGGTCAGGAGCGCGTCGGTCTCCTTCTCCTCCTTCAAGGTGGCCTCCAGGAGCGGCACGGCATCCATCATGCCGAGCTGCTGGGCCCAGGTCTTGAGCGTGCCGTAGCGGGAAATCTCGTAGTGTTCCACCGCCTGCGCGCCCGCGAGGAGGCCCGCATCCAGCGCTTCCTTGCCGGAGAAATCCTCCATGATTTCCTTGCCTTCGTCGATGATGCCGACGATGGCCGGGCAATGCTTGCCGCGGGCGGCCTTGCCGAGCATCTCGAACACCTGTTCCAGGCGGTCGATCTGGCCTTCGGTCTGCTCCTGGTGCTGCTTGAAGGCAGCCCTGAGTTCCTCGGAGCGGGCCGCCTTGGCCATCTTCGGCAGCGCCCGCAGGATCTGCTTCTCGGCGTAATAGATGTCCTTGAGGGTATCCAAGAACAATTCGTTCAGAGAATTGTCCTGACCATTATCCTCTTTCATAGACTTCTGCTGAGCCATCGGGGCATTCCCTTGAATTGTCCGGTCCATCCGCCCGTGGCGCACGGCGTTGTGCCGGCGCCGCCGTGCGCGGACCTCAGGGAAACGGCCGGGCGGCGGGACGGTTCCGCCCTCGGGCAAAAACCCCCGCGAAGGCTCGGAACGGCGCCAGCTTTACATTGATCACTATGAATGATGCAGAAGAGGCATACCGGAAAGCTTTGCCATTACAGACGTGAGCTCGGCGTTGAACCCGGCGTCGCCGACCCCGCCCCGGAGCGCGATCGCATCATGCCATCTGATCGGCGAACCGCCCTCGACTTCATCGTTGGTCTAGCGGATCCCCGCGCGCAGGAAGGCCTGGATGAACTGGCGCTGGAAAATGAGGAAAGCCACCATCAGGGGAGCCACCACCATGAGGGTCGCGGCGGAGATGATAGAGATGTTCACCCCGCTCTCGGGCGCGCCGAAGAGGGACAGGCCGACCGTCAGAGGGCGGGTGTCCGGCGTATTGGTGACCACCAGGGGCCAGAGGAAGTTGTTCCAGTGGGTGGCCACCGAGACCAGGGCGTAGGCGAGATAGACCGGCTGCGCGGCGGGCACATAGACGCGCCAGAGCACGCCGAGCCATGTGCAGCCCTCCACCCGCGCCGCCTCCTCCAGCTCCAACGGCACGGACTTGAAGGCCTGGCGGAGCAGGAAGATGCCAAAGGCGCTCGCCACATAGGGCAGGCCCATGCCAGCGATGGTATCGATGAGGGCTAGGCGCGAGACCATGGCGTAATTCTCCACGATCAGCACTTCCGGCAGGATGAAAAGCTGCAGCAGCACCAGCACGAACAGCGCCTCGCGTCCGGGAAAGTGGAAGCGGGCAAAGGCAAAGCCAGCCAGCGTGCACAAGATGAGCTGGCCGGCGAGCGTGAAGCTCACCAAGGCCAGCGTGTTCAGCGCATAGGTGAACCAGGGCGCGGCGGCCCAGGCGGCGCGGTAATTGTCGAGCGTGAAGGGCGCGCGGCCGGAGAAATCCAGCGCCTGGCCGGCAGGATGAACCGAGGCCCAGGCCGCGAACAGGAGCGGCGCGATCCAGACGAGCGCGAGCAGCAGCGCGCCGGCGGCATCCAGCGTCGGAACGAGGCGCAAGCGGGGGAGGAAGGCGGTGCTCATCGATAGTGGATCCGTTTGTCGAGCACGGCGAACTGGAACACCGCGACCGCCCCCAGCACCGCCAGCACCATCACGGTCAACGCCGCCGCATGGGGCCGGTCGAAATAGGAAAAGGCCATTTCCCAGATCCAGTAGAGCACCAGCTTGGTGGCGTTGTTCGGCCCGCCCTTGGTGAGGATGAACAGGTGATCGATGAGCTTCACCGAATTGATGAGCGCATTGATGAAGATGAAGGCGGTGGTGGGCATCAGCAGCGGCAGAAGCACGCGCCGCAAAAGGGTCAGGCGCCCCGCCCCCTCCACGCGCGCCGCTTCCTTCAGGTCCGGTGGGATGGTCTGCAGGGCGGCGAGATAGAAGATCATGAAGAAGCCCGCCTCCTTCCAGACGGTCACGACGATCACCGCGCCCAGCGCCGTCTGCGGCTGGCCGAGCCAGTTGACGGGCGGCAGGCCAAAAAGGCCGGTGAGCGTGTCGATGACGCCGAGGCCGGGCGTGTAGAAGAACAGCCAGAGATTGGCGGCCGCCACCATGGGCAGGATGGTGGGGGTGAAATAGGCACCGCGCACAAAGCTGCGCAGAGGGATCTTCGCATCGGCCCACAGCGCCATGGCCAGCGCCAGGATGATGGAAGCGGGGATGGTCACGCCCGCATAGATCAGGGTGTTGCCCAGCACCGTCCAGAAGGTCGGGTCAGCGATGAGATCGGCATAATTCTCGATGCCGTTGAACACCGCCGGCCGTCGTGCCGTGCCGCGCGAGAACAGGCTGCCCCAAAAGGTGGCGAGCGTCGGCCACACCGCGAAGAGGGACAGCAGCACCAAGGCCGGCGTCACCAGCATCCAGCCATAAAGGGCGAGGAGCTGGCGCTGGCGCCGGGCGAGCGCGTCGGGGGCGGGGTCTGAGGCGCGGAGGAAGGGCATGGGAGCGTCCGGAAAGCCGGGGGAGCGCGAGACGCCCTCCCCCGGCGAGGGTTCGACTGAGACCGACGGAGCCATTTTGCGGACCTTGCGGTCCCGCCTCCGTCATGGCCGGGCTCGTCCCGGCCATCCACCGGGATGGGCCTGGACGAAGCCTCCAATGGCCATTCAAGCGGTTGGCCGTGGATGCTCGGGTCAAGCCCGAGCATGACGGTTTCGCTTGAAACCGAAGCGCGGGTTTTTCGGCTCCGCGCCTGCTCTCATCCTCAGTGGCTGTAGGGCTTCAGCAGCTGGGTGGCGGTGGTCTGCGCGGCCTTGAGCGCCTCGGCGGGGCTCTTGGACCCGGTGAGCGCCGCCTGGATGGCGTTGTTCAGCGCCTCGCGGACACGGGCCGTGTCCCAGGTGGAGAATTCGGCGATGGCCACCTTGAGCTGGTCGCGGGCGACCAGCGCCTGCGGGAACTTTTCGCCATAGGCCTTCAGCTGGGGCGTCTCATACGCGGCGGGGCTCACCCCCACATAGCCGGTGGCGATGGACCATTCGGCGGCCCGCTCGGGCGCGGTCATGTAGCGGATGAGCTTGAGGGCGGCAGCGCGCTCAGCCTCGCTGGCGCTCTTGAACAGGTAGAAATTGCCGCCGCCGGTGGGCGAGCCCGGCTGCTTGTGGGCGGGCAGCTCGGCGACGCCGAAATCGAACTTCGCCTCGTTCTTCACCGCGGTCAGGTTGCCGGTGGTGTGCCACATCATGGCGGTCTGGCCCTGCACGAAGGCCTGGCGAAGCGTGCCCCATTCCACAAGGCCGGCGGGCGAGATCTTGTGCTCGGTGGAGAGCGACTTCCAGAACTGGAGCGCCTCGATCACGGCCGGATCATCGAAATGAACGGCCGCGCCGTCCTTGCTCATGAGCTCCTTGCCGTTCTGGATCGCGAAGCACTGGAACATCCAATAGGGATAGCCGGTGGAGGGGACCATCAGGCCGTAGCGCCCCTCCTTGGTGAGCTTCTTGCCCATGGCCACCATCTCGTCCCAGGTCTTGGGCGGCGCGTTGGGGTCGAGGCCGGCTTCCTTGAACATGTCCTTGTTGTAGTACATGACGATGGTGGAGCGCTGGAACGGAATGCCCCAGGTCTTGCCCTCGACACGGCTATTGGCCATCAGCGCCGGATAGAAGCCGTTCAGCCAGGCCTTCTCGTCATCGGTCTTCACCACGTCCTCGAACGGCACCACGAGGCCCTGCTCCACGAGGTCATAGGCATCGATGGAGAAGAGGACCGAGAGCTGGGCCGGCTTGCCGCTCTTGATGGCGGCGAGCGCCCGGACGCGGGTGTCGTCATAATTGCCGGCATAGACGGCGGTGACGGCAACGTCCGGATTGTCCTTCTGGAAGCCCTCGATCATGCCGTCGATCACCTTGGTGAGCGGGCCGCCGACGGCGATGGGGTAGTACATGGTCAGTTCGGTCTTGGCGAAAGCCGAGACCGTCGCGGCAAGCAGGCCGGCCGCGGTGGCGGCGGCGGTGAGAAAGCGTCTCATGTTCGTGTCCTTCGGGGGGTTGGAGGAACGCGTACAGGGGGTGAAGGGAAAGGCTCAGGCCGCACTGGCGGGCGTGGGGACGCGGCGCCCGCTGTCCCACTCGAAGACGTGGACCGCACCAGGCGCCCAATCGAGGGAGAGCGTTGTCCCGGCTGCGGGCTCGAAGCGGCCGGGCACGCGGGCGACCATCTCCTCCCCGCCCTCCAGGGTGAGATAGAGGAAGGTCTCCGCGCCGAGGAATTCCGCCGCCGTCACGCGGGCGCCGAGGCGTCCCTCGCCCGCAGGACGCACCCGCAGGTCTTCCGCCCGCACGCCCGCCATCAAATGCCGTTCGGCGGCAACGTCCGGCAGCAGGCGGGGAGCTGGAATGAGCGCCATGGGCGGGGTGCCCACGAAGCCGGCCGCAAAGGCGGTCGCGGGCGTCATGTAGAGGTCGGCCGGCGTGCCCTGCTGCTCGATGCGCCCGTTGCGCAACAAGATCACCTGGTCGGCCATGCCCATGGCCTCGGTCTGGTCGTGGGTGACATAGATCACGGTCATGCCAAGCCGCCGCTGCAGGGCGCGGATGTCCTGGCGCACGGCATGGCGGAGCTTGGCGTCGAGATTGGAGAGCGGCTCGTCCATCAGGCACAGCGGATGATCGGCCACGATGGCGCGGGCGAGCGCGACGCGCTGCCTCTGGCCGCCGGACAAGGCGGCGGGGCGACGGTCCTCGTAGGTTTCGAGGCCCGTCAGATGAAGCGCCTCCTTCAGCTTGCGGTCCCGCTCCGCGCGCGGCACCCGCCGCACCTTCAGCCCGAAGACGATATTCTCGGCCACGGTCAGATGGGGGAACAGGGCATAGGACTGGAACACCACCGAAAGCCCGCGCGCAGCCGGGGGCAAGGCTGTCACGTCCCGACCGCCAATCTCCACCCGGCCGCGATCGGGCGTCTCAAGGCCGGCGATGAGGCGCAAGGTGGTGGACTTGCCGCAGCCGGAGGGGCCGAGCAGCACGGTGAAGCTGCCGCGCGGGACGCTGAGGGAGAGATCCTCCACCCCGCCGCCGCCGGGAAAGGTGCGGGTGACATGATCAAGGCGAACGAAGTCGTCGGGCGAGGCGAGCGGGATCATGCGGCTCCTCCCGTGCCGTCCGCGCCCGTCTGGGCGATGTGCAGGCGCGAGCGGATGCCCTCCTGCGCGAACAGGTCCGCGAAGGCCGGCGGCGGGGGTGCGTCCAGCACCAGGAGGTCCGCCTCCTCCAGCCGCCCCCCGCGGGCGGGCGCCGGGCGGCCGAGCTTGCTGACATCCGCCACCAGGATGGAACGCCGACAGCTCTCGCGCATGGCCTGGCGGGCGAGCACCTCGGCCCGGTCGAAATCCAGCAACGTGCCATCGGGCTCGATGCCGGCGACGCCGAAGACGCCGAAATCCACCCGGTAGTCGCGATACATGGCCTCTACCTGGGGGCCCAGGACATCCCGGTCCGGCAGGCGCACCGCCCCGCCCGGCAGCACGATGCGGTTGGAGGGCTGTCCGCTCAGCGCCATGGCCACGTTGAGGTTGTTGGTGATGACGGTCAGGTCCTCATGGCCGCGCATGGCCAGGGCGACGAATTCCGGCGTGGTGCCGATGCCGAAGGAGACCGACGCGCCGCTGGGAATGAGGCCGGCCACATGGGCGCCGATGGCCTCCTTGGCGGCGGGATGGATGATGCGGCGGGATTCATAGGGCAGGTTGACGCGCGGCGCCTCCAGATACTCCGCCCCGCCGCGCCGGCGGCGCAGCAGATTGGCGTCGCACAGGAGGTTGATGTCCCGGCGGATGGTCTGGGGGGTGACACCGAAGAGGACGGCCAGTTCCTCGATATTGAGGAAGCCGCCGCGCCGCGCCCGGTCCACGATGTCATGCTGCCGGGGCGTTATGTTCATACCCATCCATCGCCACGTTCATTTGAACATGGCGCGCACCCTAGGGATGGTCATTGAAGGTGAGACGTCAGTTGGATGACATTCGAATGAATGTCGCCGGCACACAAAAAGCCCCGCGACCCGCCGGAGGCAGATCGCGGGGCCCCCGCCGGTGTGTCAGGCGTTGGCGCCTGCGATGGCGTCGATGACGGCGGCGGTCACATCCGCCGTGCGGGCGGTGCCGCCGAGATCGGGCGTGTGGAAACGGGCATCGCCGGTGACGCGCTCGATGGCCGCCATCAGCCGGGTCGCAGCATCCGCCTCCCCCAGATGCTCCAGCATCATGACCGCCGACCAGAAAGTGCCCACCGGATTGGCGATGCCCTTGCCGGTAATGTCGAACGCCGAGCCATGGATCGGCTCGAACATGGAGGGGAAGGCGCGCTCGGGATTGAGGTTGGCGGTGGGCGCGATGCCCAGCGAGCCGGCCAGCGCGGCCGCAAGATCCGAGAGAATGTCGGCGTGCAGATTGGTGGCGACGATGGTGTCGAGGCTTTCGGGCTTCATCACCATGCGCACGGTCATGGCATCCACCAGCATCTTGTCCCAGGTCACATCCGGGAATTCGCCAGCCACCTGGTTGGCGATTTCGTCCCACATGACCATGGCATGGCGCTGGGCGTTGGATTTCGTCACCACGGTCAGCAGCTTGCGCGGCCGGGACTGGGCGAGGCGGAAGGCAAAGCGCAGGATGCGCTCGACCCCCGCGCGGGTGAACATGGACACGTCGGTCGCCGCCTCCAGCGGCGAACCCTGGTGCACGCGGCCGCCGACGCCCGCATATTCGCCTTCCGAATTTTCCCGCACGATCACCCAGTCGAGCGTCCCCGCCTCCACGCCCCGCAGCGGCGAGGTGATGCCGGGCAGGATGCGGGTGGGGCGCACATTGGCGTACTGGTCGAAAGGCTGGCAGATGGCGAGGCGCAGGCCCCACAAGGTGATGTGGTCGGGAATGTCGGGGTGGCCGGCGGAGCCGAACAGGATGGCGTCGTGGGCGCGGATCTGGTCGCGGCCATTCTCCGGCATCATGCGGCCGTGGCGCTTGTAGTATTCCCCGCCCCAATCGAACTCGTCCACCGCGAAGGAGAAGGTGCCGGCGCGCGCCGCCAAGGCGTGGAGCACCTCCACGCCTGCCGAGATCACCTCGCCGCCAATGCCGTCGCCGGGAATGGCAGCAATCTTATAGGTCTTCATCAGGGTCTCCGAAACGATCCGGGTCTCAGGTTTCAATGGGGGTGAGGCTCAATTGGGGGCGACGGACGCCAGCAGCTTGCCGAGCCGCTCGATCTCCGCACGGAACTGCCGGTCGAGGGCGGCCGGGGTGGCGAGGGCATCCGGCACGGGGACGGTGCCGAGCGAGGCCATGCGGTCGATGACGGTGGGGTCCTTCAGCGCCGTCTTGAGGGCGTCCGACAGCTTCAGCCGGATCGCCTCCGGCGTCCCCTTGGGCGCCCAGAGCGCATGCCAGGCGGTGATCTCGAAGCCCTTGAGGCCGCTCTGTTCGAGGGTGGGCACATTCGGCAGCGCTGCGATGGGCGCGCGGGTGGTGACGCCGAAGGCCTTGATGTCGCCGGCCTTGATCTGGTTCACCGTATTGGTGGTCTGGTCGCACATGAGGTCGATGCGCTTGCCCACCAGGTCCAGCATGGCCGGTCCCGAGCCCTTATAGGGCACGTCCACGAACTTGGCGCCCGTCTCCTTGGCCAGCACCAGCGCGCACAGATGGGAGACCGAGCCCACCCCGGCCGTGCCGATGGTGAGCGAGGTGTCCTTGTCCTTCAGCAGCGCCAGCAGCTCCGGCATGGTGTTGGCTTTCAGGTCCGATCGCCCCACCAGCACCATGGGCACCTCGGTGACGAGGCCGACGGAGGAAAATTCCTCCGGCTTGTAGGGCAGCTTGGGATAGAGCGGGGCGAAGGTGGCCACCCCGATATGGTAGAGCAGCAGCGTGTAGCCATCGGGCGCCGCTTTCGCCACGTCGCCCGCGCCCAGCGAGCCGCCGGCGCCGCCCTTGTTCTCGATCACGATCTGCTGGCCCAGCGTGGGCGTCATGGCCTGCGCGACGAGGCGCGCCACGGTGTCGCTCGGCCCGCCCGCGGCGGCGGGGACCACGATCGTGATGGGCCGCTCCGGATAGCGGGACTGAGCCGAGACGGCAGTGGCGGACGCACCGAACAGGGCGGCGGCCGCCACCAGTGCGAGAAGCTTTGACTGCATGGATCCCTCCCATGAATTTTTTGTTGCATGCAAGTTTGCATTGATGAATGGGAGAGTCAAGGATCGGGCGTGGCCGCGCCGGGTGGCACCCGGGCCGGCCGGCAGCGAACGCTTTCGCTCTTGCGGGGGGCGCACTAGAAGGAAGGCGGGTGCGGCGACACGGAACGGCCATGGCGGACGCAGAAGCAGAGGCGCAGGTGAAGGATGGGGGCCAAGGGGCCGACGGCCCGCCCTTGCGCCTGCGCGCGCCGGCTGCGGTGGCAAGGCCCAATCTGGCCGACCAAGCCTATGAAGCCATCAAGCGCGCCGTGTTGGAAAACGTCTATCCGCCCGGCTATCAGGCCGGCGAGGTGGAGATCGCCCGCCAGCTGGACATGAGCCGCACGCCCGTCCACGAGGCCATGGCCCGCCTCCAGGAAGAGGGGCTGGTGCGCATCCTGCCCAAGCGCGGCATCCTGGTCCTGGGTCTGTCGCCCGACGACATCGCGGACATTTACGACGTCATCATCGCGCTGGAAGGCGCCGCCGCCGAGCGCTTGGCCCGCCTGCCGGAGGCGGAGCGGTGCGCCAATGCCGGGCTCCTGGAGCGCCACACGGCGGACATGGATGCCGCTCTGGCCGCCGCGGACCGGCCCGCCTGGGCGCAGGCGGACAAGGCCTTCCACGATGCCCTGGCGCAAGCCAGCGGCAATGAGCGGCTCGGCCGTATGGTGGGCACGGTGACCGACCAGCTCCACCGGGCGCGCCTGTTCACCCTCCATTTGCGGCCCCTGCCCACCCGCTCGGCTCAGGACCATGGCGCAATCACGCAGGCCATCCGGGCCGGCAATCCCGAGGCGGCAGCTGACGCGGCGCGCGCGCACCGCCGGCACGCGCGCGACGAACTGGTGCCGCTGCTGCGTCAGCTCAGGCTGAACAACCTTTAGCCCTCCGGCCGCCGGCCGGCAAAAAGCCCCCGGTCCTCCCGCGCAGCCACATGGAGGGCGTCGAGGACCTCCCGCACGCGGTTCAGCCGGCGCATGTCGTCATGCACCGAGATCCAGTAGCTGCGGGTGTAGGTGAGATCCTGCGGCAGAAGGCGGACCAGCTCCCCATGGGCGGCGGCGAGGAAATGGGGCAGCACGCCCAGCGCGGCGCCGCTCCGCACCGCATTGACTTGCGCCATCACGCTGGTGGACCGCACGGCCGGCGTGACCTCCACATGGTCGGCCAGCAGCGAGAAATCGAGCGCGCTGGTGAAGAGCAGGTCGGGAATGTAGCCCGCCAGCACATGGGCCTTCAGATCCGCCGCGCAGGTGGGGTAAGGGCGGATCGCGAAATAGGCGTCCGTGCCATAGAGCCCCAGCCCATAATCGGTGAACTTGCGCACGCTCACCTGCCCCGCGCGCGGGCGGTCGAGGGTGAGGGCGATGTCCACCTCGCGGCTGGCCAGCGAATAGGCACGCGGCAGGGCCACGAGTTCGGTCTCCAGGCGCGGATTGGCGGCGGTCAGCCGCGCCAGGCGCGCGGCGAGATAGCCGACGCCGAGCCCTTCCGGCGCGCCGATGCGCACCCGCCCGGCCACCTGCATCTCGTCCTCGCCGAGGCCGGAAATCTTGCGCAGGACCACCGCCTCCATCTCTTCCGCCGCCTGGGCGAGGCGCTGGCCCTGCTCGGTGATGACGGTGCGCCGGCCGGCGCGGGCCACAAGGGGGGCGCCCACCTCCTGCTCCAGCCGCGCCACCCGCCGGCCCACCGTGGTGTCGTCAATGCCCAAGGCCCGCCCGGCGCCGGACATGCGCCCGGCACGCGCCAGATGAAGGAAGATGCGCAAATCATCCCAATCCATGCGCGCCCCGCCCTCCAGCCTCATTCCTGCAAATTTGCAGATCGGTGCGGAGATTATCGTTCTTGAATGCAGAACTCCAGGCTGGCACCTCACCCTCAAGCGCAACCGGGGCAACGGCGCGCGGGAGGAATGCGGCATGCAGGCAGATGGGGATTTCGACTATATCGTGGTGGGCGCCGGCACCGCCGGCTGCATCATGGCCAACCGCCTCTCCGCCGATGGCCGCCACCGCGTGCTGCTGCTGGAAGCCGGCGGCGATGACAATTGGATCTGGTTCCACATCCCGGTGGGCTATCTCTTCGCCATCGGCAATCCCCGTGCCGACTGGATGTTCCGCACCGTGGCCGAGCCAGGGCTTAACGGGCGCGCGCTCGCCTATCCGCGCGGCAAGGTGATCGGCGGCTGCTCGGCCATCAATGCCATGATCTCCATGCGTGGCCAGGCGGCGGATTATGACCATTGGCGCCAGCTGGGTCTGCCCGGCTGGGGCTGGGACGACGCGCTTGCCGCCTTCAAGCGCCTGGAGGACCATTTCCTCGGCGCGAGCGACATTCACGGCGCGGGCGGCGGCTGGCGTATCGAGGCGCCGCGCATCAGCTGGGCGGTGCTGGACGCGGTGGCGCGGGCGGCGGGCGAACTGGGCATCCGGTCCGTGCCGGACTTCAACACCGGCGACAATGAAGGCGTCGGCTATTTCCACGTCAACCAGAAGCGCGGCCGGCGCTGGTCCTCGGCGCGCGGCTTCCTGAAACCCGCATTGTCGCGCCCGAACCTGCGCCTTGAGACCGGCGTGACGGTGAAACGGCTCATCCTCGAGAATGGCCGCGCCGTGGGCGTGCGCTACCGGGCCAATGGCGCGGTGATGGAGGCGCGGACCAAGGGCGAGGTGATCCTGTGCGCGGGCGCCATCGGCTCGCCCCAAGTGCTCCAGCGCTCCGGCATCGGCCCGGGCGAGTGGCTGGCCCCCTTGGGCATCGAGGTGAAGGCTGATCGGCCGGGGGTGGGGCGCAATCTGCAGGACCATCTCCAGCAGCGGGCCATCTACAAGGTCCAGGGCATCCGCACCCTGAACGAGACCTATTATTCCCTGCCCCGCCGTGCCCTCATGGGCCTCGATTATGCCCTGCGCCGGCGCGGGCCCTTGACCATGGCGCCGTCCCAGCTCGGCATCTTCACCCGCTCCGATCCCCACCAGGAGCGGGCGAACATCCAGTTCCACGTGCAGCCGCTCTCCCTGGACAAGTTCGGCGAACCGCTGCACCGCTTCCCCGCCATCACGGTGGCCGCCTGCAACCTGCGGCCCACCTCGCGCGGCACCGTGCGCATCCCCTCGGCGGAAGTCGACGCGGCGCCGGTCATCGCGCCCAATTATCTCTCCACGGACGAGGACCGGCAGGTGGCGGCCGATGCCATCCGCGTCACCCGCCGCCTCATGCGCCAGAGCGCGCTCGCCCCCTATCGGCCCGAGGAATACCTGCCCGGTCCTGCCGTGGGCGATGACGATGCCGCGCTCGCCAAGGCGGCCGGCGACATCGGCACCACCATCTTTCATCCCGTGGGCACGGCGAAGATGGGGCTCGCCTCCGATCCGATGGCGGTGGTGGATGCGCGGCTGAAGGTGTTCGGCGTCGAGGGGCTGCGGGTGGTAGATGCCTCCATCATGCCCACCATCACTTCGGGCAACACCAACACCCCCACCGCCATGATCGCAGAGCAGGGCGCGCGGCTGATCCTTGAGGATGCGCGCTGAAGCCTACTTCTCCGGAGTCAGGCGCACCAGGGCGCCATCGGCGGCATCGGTGAGCACATAGACCGCCCCGTCCTGGCCCACCGCCACGTCACGGATGCGCCAGCGGCCCTGCAGGTAGCGGGCCTCACCCGTCACCTTCTGCCCATCGAGCGTGAGGCGCACCAGCGCCTTGCCGGCCAGCGCCCCGACGAGGATGCTGCCGCGCCAGGTGGGGAAGACGTCGCCCTCATAGAAGGCCATGCCGCTCGGGGCGATCACCGGGTCCCAGTAATAAAGGGGCTGCTCCATGCCGGCCTTGGCGGTGAGCCCCTGCCCGATGGGCTGGCCGCTATAATCCTCGCCATAGGTGATGACCGGCCAGCCATAATTGCGCCCCGCCTCCGGCCGGTTCAGTTCGTCGCCGCCGCGCGGGCCATGCTCCACCAGCCAGAGCGCGCCATCCGGGCCGAGGGTCGCCGACTGCACGTTGCGGTGGCCATAGGACCAGATTTCCGGCCGGCCATCGGGGATCTTCGGATTGCCCGGCGCCGGTCCGCCATCGGGATTGATGCGCAGCACCTTGCCGAGATCAGTGGTGACATCCTGCGCCAGCTGGCGCGGCTGCGGCAAAGAACGCTCGCCCACGGTGACGAAGAGCGCGCCCTCCCGGTCGAACACCAACCTTGAGCCGAAATGCATCGTGGAGCGCCAGGCCGGCTGCTGCTGGAAGATCACCCGCACATCTGACAGGGCCGTGCCGTCCGACGAAAGGGTTCCGGTCGCCACCGCCGTGGCATTGGCCCCCTCCCCGCGCGGCTCGGCGAAGCTCCACCAGACGCGCCGGGTGCGGTCAAAATCCGCGCGCACGGCCACGTCCAGCAGGCCGCCTTGGCCGCGGGAATCCACGGGCGGCAGGCCGGAAATGGGCGGGGAAACCGTGCCATCCGGCCGCACCAGCCGCATACGGCCGACGCGCTCGGTCACAAGCCAGGAGCCATCCGGCAGCTGGGCCATGCCCCAGGGCCGCTCAAGTCCTTCAGCCACCACAGAGGTGCGAAGCTCGATCTTGTCCGCGATCACCGGCGCCCGGGTCTGGCCGGGAAAGGCGGGCTTCTGGCTGGGCACGTTGGGCGGGGCGGCGTTAAAATCCTGCGCCAGGGCCGGCCCGCTCAGGAGAAGGCCCGCCAGAAGCAGGAGGCGCCACGCCGCTCCGCCCGTCCGTTTCGCCATGCCAAACATCTGCCTCTCCCCGGATCGCGCGCACGCATGATGCACCAACGCCGGAGCGGGGGCAGGCGTTTCCGCGCGGCGTCCGGTTCAAGAATGCGCGCTTTGCACCTGTGGCCGATGCTCGATCCAGGCGGCAAGGGCGGGCGGCACGCCGCGCGCAGGCTTGGCACCGGGCCGGGCGAAGCGGCCGGCGGAAGCAGGTCGCGGATTGAGCCGGGCCAGCAAGGTCGCCTGCCCCACGGCCGCGTCGAGCGGGTCCACCAGCGGCACGGGCACCCGGTCCGCCACGCGAGAGGCCAGGCCCGTGAGCGGAGCACCGGCCAGGATCACCGTGTCCGCCTTATTCTCATGCACCGCCCGGCAGGCAAGCGCCACCAGCTCGTCCTCCAGCTCGTGCTGCACATTTTCCACCGAGCGGAAGGCGACATCGGGCACCAATATGCCGGCGCAGCGGGAGTCCAGGCGCGAGAGGGCGACGGAATCCTCGTACCAGGCGGTCAGCGCATGGGAGAAGGTAACGATGGCAAAGCGCGGGCCGAGCATGCAGGCGGTCAGCATGGCCGCTTCCGCCATGGCGGTGATGGGCACATCGAACAATTCCCGCGCCGGGATGAGGCCGGGATCGCCATAGGCGCCGATCACGATGGCATCCATGCCCGCCTTGTGGCGAGCGATGAGGTCGAGCGTGGTGGTGCCGGCCACCTGCGCCTCGCCGCGGCTCGCGATATAGGGCACGCCCTCCTCCGCCGTGAGGGGCACCAGTTCCACGTCCGGCGCCAAGGCGCGGCGGGCGCTGGCCGCCATCTTCTCGGTCATGCCGGCGGAGGTGTTGGGGTTGATCATCAGGATGCGCATGGGTCAGCCCGCCTTTGCCCGCTGCCACAGATTTTCGATGGCGATGGCGGCTTCCCGCCGGATGGCGTCCGCATCCACCCGCGTGGGTCGGCCATCCTCCACCACGACGTCGCCATCCACCGCCACCAGTTCAACGTCCCGCCCGTGGGCCACATGAACGAGATTGCCGAGCGCATTGGTGCGTGGGGTCAGATGGGGCCGGCGGAAGTCGAAGGCGACGAAATCCGCCTTCTTGCCCACTTCGATGGAGCCGATCTCATCCTCCAGCCCCATGGCGCGGGCCCCCGCCATCGTGGCCATCTCGAACACGGTGGAAGGCTGCCAGTCCTCGGTGACAGACCCGATCTGGATGCGGCCGACGGCCAGCGCCCAGCGCATCACTTCCACCATGTCCGCATGCATGTTGTCGGTGCCCAGCGTGAGCTTGGCGCCGGCGGCTCGCAGCTTGTGGGTGGGGGCAATGGTGGCGCCGGTGGCATTGCCCTTGGCGATGTGGGCCACATGGATGCCGGCCCGCCCGATGCGGGCAATGTCGCTCTCGCTCACATGGATGCAATGGGCGGCGGTGAGGCGGTCGTTTAGGAGGCCCACCTCCTCCAGCAATTCCGGCGGGCTGATGCCGTCGCGCTCACGGATGCGGGCGACCTCCACCTTGCTTTGGGACAGATGGGTGGTGACACGCAGGCCATTGGCGCGCGCGGCTTCGCCGATGCGCCGCAGGAAGGGTGTGGAGCAGGTATCGGGGGCGTGCGCCGCCAGTTGCACGCCGATCCGGCCGGCGCTCTTGCCCTCGTAGCGGGCGGCAAGATCCAGCGCGTCTTGCAAGGTCCGATCGCCGATGGCGTCCACATGCTCCCAGCGACCCACAGAGACGCCCGAGAAATCCACGTCATGGATGCGCCCGCAAGACCAGACCCGCAGGCCGATCTCGGCCATGGCGGGGGTCACCACATGGGCGTGCACGAAGGTGTCGTTGATGAGGGTGGAGCCGAACAGCAGCGCCTCCAGCGCGCCGAGGCGGGCGATGGCATAGGCCTCTTCCTCGCTCACCATGTGGCCCTGCGGGATGCCCGGCGTATAGGCCGGCGCAAAGCCCAGATCCTCGGCCACGCCCCGCACCATGGAAAGGTTGGCGTGGGTGTGCACGTTCACGAGGCCCGGCGTGATCACCCGCCCCGGCAGGTCCAGGATGCGCCGGGCCGCCGGCGGCGGCGCGCCGGGTCTGGCCGCCTCCAGCAGCGCGAAGCGGCCGCCGGTGATGCCGATGACGGCATTTTCGATCGAATGGTCCGCCGGAGCACCGGTGAGGACCGTGGCGCCGGTGACGACCAGGTCGTAGAGCGGCTCGGCGCCGGAGAGCATTTCGGACATGGGGACCCCGATGGGCTTTAACGGTTCAACACATGGGCGAGGAAGCGCTGCGTCTTCTCCTCGCGCGGGGCGGTGAAGACCGCCTCCGGCGTGCCCTCCTCCACGATATGGCCATCGGCCATGAAGATGAGGCGGTCGGCGACGCGGCGGGCAAAGCCCATTTCGTGGGTGACCACCACCATGGTCATGCCCTCCTTGGCGAGCGTGCCCATCACGTCCAGCACCTCATGCACCAGTTCGGGATCAAGCGCCGAGGTGGGCTCGTCGAACAGAATGAGGCGCGGCTCCATGGCCAGCGCCCGGGCAATGGCCACGCGCTGCTGCTGGCCGCCGGAAAGCTGGGAGGGTCGCTTGTGGAGATGGTCGGAGAGGCTCACGCGCGCCAGCTGCTCGGCGGCGCGGGCCCTGGCGACCGCGGCGGAGACGCCCAGCACCTTGCGCGGGCCGATGGCCACGTTCTCCAGCGCGGTGAGATGGGGAAACAGGTTGAAGCGCTGGAACACGAAGCCGAAACGGCTGCGCTGAAGCGCCAGGCGCGCCTCGGGCAAGGGCTGCCAGCGGGCCGCCTCGCCCACATAGGCCCCGCCAATGGGCTCGCCTTGAAGCTCGATCTGCCCGGCGCTCGGCGTCTCCAAATAGTTCAGGCAGCGCAGAACCGTGGTCTTGCCCGAGCCAGAGGGACCGATCAGCACCAAAGTCTGGCCCGCCATCACGTCGAACGAGATGCCCTTGAGGATCTCCCGCTCGCCGAAGGTCTTGCGCAGGCCGCGCACGGACAGAAGCGGCTTCTCGTGCACGGTAACCGTGGGGGCGACGTCTTGGATTTCGATCATGACCCTCACCAGGCCGGCAGGCGCCGCTCGATCACCCGCGACATGTAGGAGAGCACGGAGATGATGGCGTAATAATAGAGGGCAAGCAGCGCGAAGATTTCGAGCGGCGCGAAATGGGAGGCGATGATGGCCTGCCCGGAGCGTGTCAGTTCATAGACCGAGATAACCGAGAGCAGCGACGTATTCTTCAACAACGTGATCACGTCATTGGTCAGCGCCGGCACCATGGGGCGGATGGACTGGGGCAAGAGGATGTAGAGGAGGATCTTGTCCTGCGTCATGCCGATGGACTTGGCCGCCTCGGTCTGCCCCTTCTCCACCGCGCCCACCGTGCCGCGCACGATCTCCGACACATAGGCCGCGCAATTGAAGGACAAGGCGATGACGCCCGCCCAGAACTCGCCGAGCCGCAGCCCCATGAGCGGGAGGCCGAAGAAGAAGATGAAGATCTGGATCAGGAGCGGCGTGCCACGGATGAAGTCCACATAGGCCCGCACCAGGAAGCGTGCCCAGGTCCAGCCGCCGAGCGCGATGAGCCCGAGCGCGATGCCGCCGGCGAGGCCGAAGATCGCCGCCAGAGAGGCGATCTTCAGCGTCATCACCGTGCCGACGGCGAGCAGGGGAATGGCCATCTCGACGACGGCCCAGTCAATGGTCATAGGCATCCATCCGCGTCACGGGGGCGGCGGGGACGGGCGCGGTGCCCGTCCCGATCAGCAAGGGTCAGGAGAAGTCGGGGATCTTGTCGGAGAGCTTCATCTGCGTCCCGAACCACTTTTCCTGCAGCTTGTAGATCTCGCCATTGGCCTTGAGTGCGGTGATCCGTTCGTTCAGGAAGTCGATGAGCTGGGTGTCTTCCTTGCGGGTGCCGATGCCCGCCCAGTTGCGCGGACCAATGTCGCGCACGATGACGTACTTGCCGGGGGCGTCCTTAACCACCTGGGTGAGGGTGGCCAGCGAGTTGATGACGCCGTCCACGGAGCCCTGGGCCAGCGCCAGATAGGCGGCGGGGTGGTCGTCATAGGTCTTCACTTCGGAGAAGCCCTTGCCGGTGTCGGCTTTCAGCTTCTCTTCCAGCTTGGTCTTCATCGTATCGCCGGCCGAGCCAAGCTTCACGCCCAGGATCTTGCCGGCCATGCCGTCCAGGTTCTTGATGGTGCTGGCGTCCGAGGCGCGGATAAGCATTTCCTGCGTCGCCTCAGTATAGGGGATGGAATAGCCGACCTTGGCCACGCGCTCCTTGGTGTAGGTGAGCGAGGTCATGATCACATCGAAATTGCCGGCATAGAGGGCGGGGATGACGCCGGCCCAGGCGGTGTCGATGAACTCCACCTTCACGCCCAGCGGGGCGAAGATCTGCTTCGCCAAGTCCACGTCGTAGCCGACGATCTCGCCTTTGTCGCGGAAGGTGAAGGGCCGGTAGGCGGCCTCCACACCCACGCGGACGACGCCCGCCTTCTTGATGTCCTCAAGGGTCAGCGGCCCCGCCTTGGCGGGCGTCAGCGCGCCCGGCAGGAATGTGGCGGCGGCCAGGAGAAGGCCGGACAGCTGGAAAAGACGGCGGCGGGAAACGGGGGTCCCGGAACGGGGGAAGAACATGCGGCTCTCACTTTCCTGAAGACCCCGAAGGGCGGCTAAACCTCTGATCAGATTGCATGCCATCTGATTTAATTCAATATATACAGCAAGTTAGTCCTTATTGGCCAGGTCGCACCTGCCAATTGATTAGGCAGCAACACGCCCAAGGGCGCGCCAATGCACGCGCCGGTGCCGCACACCGCGCGCCCTCAAAACTTCCATTCGCGCGAAAATTCCGCCCCTGCGCCACGGCTTAAGTCAGACGTCGCACAAGCCAGCTTCGCCACGCGCCGATCATCGAGCGCGCCTGAAAGAGCTCAAAGACGCCTGTTATTTGTGCAGATGCGCTGTCACTCAGCGTCGGATACCTCGGCTTCCGCCTGATCCGCTGCCTCGTCCTGCACCACGGCGGCGAGCACCGCGCACACCGTCTCGCCCGTGCGCATCAGGTGGCGCCGCCACACGCGGCCGGCGGTGAGGCCATCGCGGGCGTGAAGGGCCGACATGAGCGCCTCGTGCTCACCCACGGACTCTGCCCACCGTTCGGGATCGATGATGGCCATGTAGCGCCCCCGCCGGGCGCGCAGCATCAAGCTCGCATGGGTGGAGATGAGGATGGGATTGGCCGACAGGCGCACCACCGCGTCATGGATGGCGCTGTTGAGGGCGAAATAGGGGTCTTTTTCCTGCCGCTGGTAATGGTCGAGCATGCGCGCGTGCAGGTCGTCCAGCTCGGCGAGATCGGCGGGCGCCATGCGCGTCACCGCCAGCTCGGCCGCGAGGCTCTCCAACCCGGCAATGACCTCGAACAGGTTCGAGGCCTCGGCCGGCGTAAACGACATGATCCGCGCGCCCTTGTTCTGGGAAATCTCCACCAGCCCTTCCGCTTCCAAGAGCTTCAGGGCTTCCCGCAAAGGCGTCCGCGACACCGCCATGGCCTCGCACAGGCTGCGTTCCACGATGCGCCCGCCGGGAGGCAGTTCGCCGCGGATGATGCGGTCCCGCAGCCGGTCCGCCACCTGGCGCGCGAAGGGGATGCGCCGGGAGAGCCGGGCTTCCCGGCCGGCGGGCCGCGCCGTGGCGGCTTCCTTGTTCTGCCCTCTGGACAATGGTCCGTCACCAGATGTCGTCACCCTGCCATCCATAGCGTGTCCCGCGCATCCCGGGCCAGCCCGGAGCGGGTGTCATCCGCCGTGCTCCACCGGCAGATGCTCGGCCATGAAGCGCTCGAAGCGGGGATCGTCCGCATAGGCCACATTGATGCGCATGGCCGGCCGGTGGGCGCCGCCTTGATGGGCACCCACTTGATGAGCGCCTCCTTGGGGATGAAACACCGCGCCGGGCGCCAGAAGAATGCCGCGCTTGGCCGCCGCGCGGGACAGCGCGGCGTCATCGAGCCCATCCGGCAGTTCGCACCACAGATAGAAGCCCCCGCCCGGCGGGCCGAACATGGGCAGGCCCAGCCGGCCCAAGGTCGCCTGGGCGGCGGCGGTGGCGGCATCCACCCGCCAGCGCAGGCGCTTGAGATGGCGGCGATACTGGCCGGACGTGATGAGGTCGTGGACGATGCGCTCCACATAGCCGGAGCTGTTCACCGAGGTGACCATCTTGAGCGCGCCGAGCCGCTCGATGAGCCGGGGCGCGGCCACCACATAGCCGCAGCGCAGGCTGGCCGAGAGGGTTTTCGCCAGCGTGCCCACATAGATCACCCGCTCCAGCTGGTCGAGGGCGGCCAGGCGCGGGCGGGCGGCGGGCAGGATGTCGGCGAAAGGATCGCTCTCCACGATCACCACATCATGGCGCGCCGCCACCTGGAGCACCCGGAAGGCACTGGCGGGGGTGAGCGAGCAGCCGGTGGGATTGTGGGCCAGGGACTGCGTAAAGAAGAGTTTCGCCCCGCTTTCCACGATGGCCTGCTCCAGCGCCCCCACATCCGGGCCTTCGGGTGTGCGGGGCACGCCGATCATGCGGGCCTTGGCGAGGCGCAGCTTGCCGAAGAGCGGATAATAGCCGGGGCTGTCCACGAGCACGGCGTCGTCGGGCTCCACCAGTGTGCGGATGATGAGGTCGAGGGCGTGGTTGGCGCCCTGGGTGATCAGCACCTGGGCGGGATCGCCCGCGATCGCCCGCTCCGCCAGCAGCGCGGCAATGGCCTCGCGCAGCAAAGGAAAGCCGAACGGGCTGCCATAGCTTGCCGGAAAGGGACGGCTGCCGGGACGGTTGATGGGTTTTAGATACCGCCCGACCTCCGAGCCCTCCATCCAGGAGGGCGGCGGGCGGCCATCGCCCACGCGCACATCATAGTGCTGCTCCAGCTGCTCGCGCAGCAGCCAGACGCTGTCCACCGCCTCCACCACCGCGGGGCGGGTGGGCACGGCGGGG
Organism: Aquabacter sediminis; assembly: GCF_028863665.1. Classification (GTDB taxonomy): domain Bacteria; phylum Pseudomonadota; class Alphaproteobacteria; order Rhizobiales; family Xanthobacteraceae; genus L1I39. The sequence continues at coordinate 369,498 of NZ_JARBFX010000005.1, read as the reverse complement.
GCCGGGCGCGGGGTGCCCAGCACATAGAAGCCGGAGCCGGGGCGGGCCTCGATGCGGCCTGATGCGGCAAGCCTTTCATAGGCCTCAACAAGCGTGTTGCGCGACACGCCAAAGGCCGAGAAGGCGGAGCGGATGGAGGGCAGGCGCTCCCCGGGGCGCATCTGGCCCCGGTCGATGCGCTCGGTGAGCGCGCGCACGATGGCACCCACCCGCGAGGGCGCCTCTGCAGTCTGTGCGTCTGTCTCGGCAACCGTACCCATGATCTGAAGGGTACGGCGTCGGCGTTTCCGACGCAAAGTGTTCCTTGCCGTACCGGCGGGGTCAGCGGAAAGTCGCGGCAACGGGTCGCCCTGGAGCGGCCGGACAAGGATCAGGGATGAAACGCTCGCGACGCGCCGCCTCCGGCGCGCACCGTGTTGTCGCGCGCCCTCATGTCCGCCGCCCTGCGCCCGCACGGATCACAAGGAAGGCCCAGAATGACGTCCGCCACCGGCTCCAACCGCTCCTCCCGCATCGCCGGTTTCCACAAGAAGTCCCCCCGCGAGCGGCTCGATCTGGTGGCCGCCTTCGCCGGCCTTTCCGACGCCCAGGTGGCGCACCTGGACAATATGGGCAATCTGGACCCGGTGCTGGCCGACAAGCTGATCGAGAATGTGATCGGCACCATGAACGTGCCGGTGGGGGTCGCCACCAACATGAAGGTGGACGGGGAGGACGTGCTCATCCCCATGGCCACCGAGGAATCCTCCGTGGTGGCCGCTGTGTGCAATGCCGCCCGGCAGAATTACGAGACCGGCTTTGCCACCTCCGTCTCCGGCAATCTCATGATCGCCCAGGTCCAGGCGGTGGACGTGAAGGACCCCCATGCGGCGCGGCTGCGCATCCTGGAGAAGCGCGAGGAGATCAAGGCCGCGTGCGATGCCTGCGACCCCGTCCTGGTCAATCTGGGCGGCGGCTTCCGCGACCTGGAGGTGCGCCTGCTCGACACCCCCACGGGCACCATGGTGGTGACGCACCTCATCGTGGACACCCGCGACGCCATGGGCGCCAATGCGGTGAACACCATGGCCGAAAAACTCGCCCCCGCCATTGCGAGTTGGGCGCGCGGCAAGGTCTATCTGCGCATCCTCTCCAACCTCGCCGACCGGCGCCTTGCCCGCGCCCATGCGGTGTGGCGGACCGCCGACATTGGCGGGGAAGAGGTGCGCGACGGCATCATCAGCGCCTACCAGTTCGCCGCCGCCGATCCCTATCGCGCCGCCACTCATAACAAGGGCATCATGAACGGCATTTCCGCCGTGGTGCTGGCCACCGGCAACGACACCCGCGCGGTGGAAGCCGGCGCCCATGCCTATGCCGCCCGTTCCGGCCGCTACACCTCGCTGACCACCTATGAGGTGAATGCGGACGGCGACCTCTCCGCCGCCATCGAGCTGCCGCTGGCGGTGGGCCTCATCGGCGGGGCCACCAAGGTGCACCCCACGGCCCGCGCCAGCCTTGCCATTCTCGGCGTCACCACCGCCGAGCGCCTTGCCCGCATCATCGCGGCAGTGGGTCTCGCGCAGAATTTCTCGGCGCTCAAAGCGCTGGCCACTACCGGCATCCAGAAGGGCCACATGGCGCTCCACGCCCAGAACATCGCCATGATGGCGGGGGCCGTGGGCGAGGAGATCGACACCGTCGCCCGCATACTGGTGGAGCGCGCGAGCGTGCGCATGGACGTGGCCGAGAAAGTGCTCAAGGAAGTGCGCGGCGCCTGAGCCGCGCGAAACCGTCAACAAGAACACGTAAGGGAGAAGACCATGCTCAGGAAGACCACGCTCGCGCTCGCCGCGGGCGCCGCCCTCCTCGCCGCTGCCGCCGCGCCGGCGGGAGCGGAGATCCCCAACAACAAGATCCGCCTCGGCGTGCTCACCGACCTGTCGGGCTTTGCCTCCGATTCCACGGGCATGGGCTCGGTGGTGGCGGCGCGCCTCGCCGCCGAGGACTTCAAGAAGGAAAAGCCCGGCCTCGACGTGGAGGTGATCTCGCAGGATCACCAGAACAAGCCGGACATCGGCTCGGCCACCGCCCGCAAATGGGTCTCCGAGGGCCAGGTGGATGCCATCCTGGACGTGCCCTTTTCCTCCGTCGCGCTGGCGGTGCAGGAAGCGGTGCGCGGCTCGAAGGTGGCGTTCATCGCCTCAGGCCCCGGCACGGCGCTGCTGACCGGCGAGAAGTGCTCGCCCAACACCGTCCACTGGACCTATGACACCTGGGCGCTGGCCCATGGCACCGCTTTGGCGCTGCTGAAGCAGAAGAAGGACACCTGGTTCTTCATCACCGCCGACTATGCCTTCGGCCATGCGCTGGAGGCCGACGCCATGGCGGTGGTGAAGGCGGAAGGCGGCAAGGTGCTGGGGCAGGTCCGCCACCCCACCAATACCTCGGACTTCTCCTCCTTCCTGGTGCAGGCGCAGGCGAGCGGCGCCAAGGTGGTGGCGCTGGCCAATGCGGTGGGCGACACCATCAATTCGGTGAAGCAGGCCTCCGAGTTCGGCCTCACCTCCGGCGGGCAGAGCCTTGCCGCCTTGCTGATGCAGCTCACCGACGTGCATTCGGTTGGCCTTGCCACGGCCAAGGGCCTGTTCCTGACCGAAGGCTTCTACTGGAACATGAATGACGGCACCCGCGCCTTCGCCGACCGCTTCGCGGCGCAGATGAACGGCCGCCGCCCCACCGCCAACCAGGCGGGCGTCTATTCCGGCGCGCTCCACTATTTGCGCGCCGCCGCCGCCGCCAATTCCACCGACGGCCAGACGGTGGTGGCCAAGATGAAGGAGATGCCCTCCGACGATCCGCTGTTCGGCAAGGGCGAGGTGCGTGCCGATGGCCGGCACATCCACAACATGTACCTCTTCCAGGTGAAGACCCCCGCCGAATCCAAGGGCCCGTGGGACTATTACAATCTCATCGAGACCATCCCCGCCAAGGAGGCCTTCCGTCCGCTGGCCGAGGGCAACTGCCCCATGGTCGCCGCCAAGAAGTGAGGCTTTAAGTCGGGTTCGCCTGACTCCTGCGCACGAGTCGATGCCCGCGGCCTTCCCCGGCCGCGGGCTTCTTTCGTTGGGGAACGCAGGCGTGAAGAGCGCGGCGCGGCGATGATGATAGAAAGGGCGTCCCTCCTCCGCAGGGCCGCCGTGCGCGGCTCTCGTCCCATCGCCAAGGCCGCGCCCATCTCGCGGGCGCCACCTTCTTCCCCAGCGGTGACGCCATGACCACTCATCCCGCTCCCCTCCCCGCCCCCGGCTTCGGGCCAGGATTTTCCGCCCGCAAGATCATCGCCGACGGCATCACGCTCGACGCGGTGGAAGGCGGCGCCGGGCCGCTGGTGGTGCTGATGGCCGGGTGGCCGCAAAGCCTCCTGGCCTGGCGCAAGGTGCTGCCAACGCTGGCGCGGGACTTCCGCGTGCTGGCTTTCGACCCGCCCAATCTCGGCACCAGCGAGGCCTCCCGGAAGGGCGGCGACACCGCCGCCATGGCGGGCTATGTGGATGCCCTGCTCGATGCCATCGGCGCGGACAAGGTGCTGCTGGTGGGGCACGATATCGGCGCCTGGATCGGCTATGCCTATGCCGCCCGCTATCCTCAGCGCGTGACACGCCTCGCCTTGATGGACGCGGCCATTCCCGGCCTCACCCCGCACGAGGCCTATGGGTTCAATCCCGTGACCGCGCACAAGGTCTGGCACTTTCCGTTCAACTTCGTGCCGGGGCTCGCCGAACGCCTGGTGGTGGGCCGCGAGCGCGATCTGCTGACCTGGCTGTTCGAGACAAAGCCGGTCAACTTCAAGGCCACGTTCGAGCCGGAGGTGATCGAGGCCTATGTGGCCGCTTATTCCGCCCCCGGCCGCTGGATCGCGGGGCTCGACTATTACCGCGCCATCTTCGAGAGCGCGGCGCAGAACGAGGAAAGCGGCCGCACGCCCTTGCCCATGCCGGTGCTGGCCATTGGCGGGGATTACGGAATCGGCGGCGCCATGGTGAAGGCCCTCGAACCGGCGACCACGACCCTCGCCTCCGTGGTCATCCCCCAATGCGGGCATTATGTGCCCGAGGAGCGGCCGGCCGAATTGCTGGCCGCCCTGGTGCCCTTCCTCAAGGGGGAATGAGCCTCACCGCCAGAGCGGCGTGAAGCGGGTGTCATGGCCGGCGGCGGTGGCGATGCGGGCGGCGGTGCGCTCCGCCTCCTCCACCACGGCGCCATAGCCGGGACCGGCGCGGAACGCGCCGTCCCGGTACGCCACCTGCCCGTTCACCACTACCGCCTTGGCATCCGAGCCATGGCCAGCGGAGACGAAGGTGGACAGGGGACGGTTCAGCGTGCCCACATGGGGCCGGCGCATGTCGAAGATGGCGATGTCCGCGCGCTTGCCCGCCTCCAGCGAACCCAGTTCCGCCTCCAGGCCGAGCGCGCGGGCGCCGTTGATGGTGGCCATTTCCAGCGTGCGTTCCACCGGCATGAGGGTGGGGTCCAGGTGCCGCACATGCTGCATGAGCGTGCACACCTTCATCTGCTCGATCATGTCGACGGAATAGTCCACCATGGGCCCGTCCGTGCCCAGCGCCGTGTTCACCCCCGCCGCCCGCGCCTTGGCGAAGGGCGCGATGCCGCCGCCGCGCATGGCCTCGGAACTGGGCGTATAGACGAAATGTGCGCCCACATGCGCCATCTGGGCGATGTCCGTGTCGGTCACATGGATGCCGTGGATGAGCAGCCAGTGATGATCGAGGACGCCCAGTTCCATCAGATATTGCACGTCCGTGCGCCCCGTGGCGCGCAGATGCTTCAGGAAGCCTTTGTCCAAAGAGAGCGTGCCACCGGCGATGTGGGTGGAGATGCGCAGGTCCTGCTCGCGCGCCAGCTCATGGCCTGCGCGCACGAGGGCATCCGTGCTCATGCCGGCGGAGATCCAATGGGCGGCGGCCTCCACCACCATGGCCATGCGGATCAGCCCGTCCTGCGCCCCATGCCAGGTGGAGAGCAGGTCGCGAAAGGCGGCAAGCGACTGGTCGAGGCTCAACGGATGGTTGGGATTGCCCGGCGTGCGGCAGCGCAATTCCTTGGCGAACACCTGCCGCAGGCCCAGTTCGCTCGGGCCGCCCAGAATGGCCTCCACCATGGAGGGGCTGGTGGTGGTGACGGAATGGTTGAGGAAGGTGGTGGTGCCGGTGGCCAGCATCTCCATGGCATCGAGCCGGGCGGCAAGGCCCATGGCTTCATCATCCAGGTGCCGGACCAAAGGGAAGACGAAATCGGTGATCCAGTCTTCCAGCAGATAGCCATCGGCCAGGCCCTTGAAGAGTGTGTACCAGTGGTGCTGGTGCATGTTGATGAGGCCGGGAAGCACCAGGCAGCCCTCCGCCTCGATCACCTCCCGCGCGCCCAGCGCCGCCTCGGGCAGGTCGGACATGTCCCCGACGCTCAGGATGCGGGTGCCCTCGCACCAGACATAGCCGTGGGGATGGACGGCACGGGCGCCGTCCACGGTGACCACATGGCCGTTGCGGACGAGGAGGCTCACGCGGGCGTCCCCACGACCTTGCCTTCGGGCAGGGCGACGATCATGTCCAATTCCACCCGCGCGCCGGGGGAGGAAAGCTGGTTGATGCAGATCATCGTGGAAGCCGGACGCCAGCCATTGAAATAGGGGCGCATCACCGCATGCATGCCGTCGGCGTCGCGGATATCGGTGAGATATTTCGTCACCTTCACCACGTCGGAAAAGCCTGCCCCCACGGTGTCCAGGATGGACTTGATGCATTCCATGGCGCGGCGGGTCTGTTCGCCAATGTCGTTGGAATGGTCGTGCTCCCCTTCCACATGGGGATGCTGGTGGTAGAGGTCGGACGCGGTGGCGCCGGAGATGAACATGAGGTTGCACGCGCCCACGATCTGCACCGCCGGGGCATAAGGCATCATATAGGCCTTCTCCGGCTCGGGATGGACGGCATGAAGCTGCGGCTTGGTGTCGGACATGAAACGATCCTCCGAAGGAATGGGGGTCTTGGTCGGCCTATTGAGCGCGCCACAGGCCGAGGCGGGCGTCGATGGCGTCCTGGCCCTTGGACATGACGATGCCGAGCAGCGCGAGCACCACCAGCACCGCGAAGACCAGCTCGGTGTCCAGCAGCTGGCCGGCGATGAAGAGGCGGGCGCCCAGCCCGTCCTTGGCGATCACCATTTCCGCCGCCACCACCAGGATGATGGAAATGCCGAGCCCGATGCGGATGCCGGCGAAGATGGAGGGAATGGCGCTGGGGATCAGCACCCGCAGCACGATCTGCCGCGTGCTGGCGCCCAGGTCCCGCGCCGCGAGGACCAGGCCCTGGTCGCACTGGGTCACGCCCACCACCGTGTTGATGACGATGGGAAAGAAGGCGCCCATGAAGCTGATGGTGAGCATGAAGGGACCGCCGGTGCCGAGCCAGATCACGAGGAGCGGGATCAGCGTCACCTTGGGCAGCGGATAGAGCGCGGCGATCAGCATGTCCGCCATGGCCTGAATGGGCCGGGAAATGGCCATCCACACGCCCAGCAGCACGCCGGTGACGAGGGCGATGAAGAAGCCGGCGAAGATGCGGTAGAGGGTGAGGCCAAGATCCACCGTCAGGCCCTGATGGACCAATTGGTCCCACAACACCGCGAGAATGCCGCTCGGGCGCGGCAGATAGAGCGGGGAAATGCCGGCCTTGTAGACCACCCCTTCCCACACCAGCAGCAGGGCGATGAGGAAGCTCCAGCCCACCACCCTTTGGTCGTCCAAGAGGCCGCGCAGGCGGCTTGAGAAGGTGGGGCGGGCGGGCACGGCGGGGGCCGGTCGGGCGGCAGTGGTCTCGCTCACTGGCCGCCCCCCGATTCCGCCATGGCGCGCACCACTTCGTCCTTCAGCAATTCGTAGATGTCCTCGAACAGGGCGACGGCAGCCGGCGCCTTCATGTCGGCCAGGGTCCGGGGCTTGGCGAGGGGCACGTCGAGGGCGCGCACGATGCGGCCGGGGCGGGACGACATGACGAACACGGTGTCGCCGAGCATGATCGCCTCCTCGATGGAATGGGTGACGAGCACAACCGTGCAGCCGGTGGCGGCGACGATGCCGGCCACCTGCTCCTGGAGCACCAGGCGGGTCTGGGCATCGAGGGCGCCGAAGGGCTCGTCGAGGAGCAGGATGTCCGGCTTCATCACCAGTGCGCGGGCGATGCCCACGCGCTGGCGCATGCCGCCGGAGAGTTGGCGGGGATACTTGTCCTCGAAGCCCCGCAAATCCACCGCCGCCAGCGCCTCGCGGGCGGCGGCATGGCGCTCCGCCCGTTTCACGCCGGCCACCGACAGGCCGAAGGCCACGTTGTCCAGCACCGACAGCCAGGGGAAGAGGTTGAAGCTCTGCCAGACGGTGGCCATCACCGGGGCCGGCACGGAATGGCCGGTGCGCCGGTCCACATAGCGCACCTCGCCCTCGGTGGGGGCGACGAAGCCCCGCGCGATCTGGAGCATGGTGCTCTTGCCGCAGCCGGAGGGGCCGATGATGGCGGTGACCTTCCCGGCCTCGAAGACGCCGTTCAGATTGTCGAGCGCCACCACCGGGTCGCGGCCCTTGGCGCCCCAGGCGAGCCGCACCTGGCGGAAGGCGATGGCCACCGCCGAGGCGGCGCGCGCGGCAAGGGTCATGTGAAGGGGTTCCCGGTCTTGAGCATCTTGGCGGCTTCTTCCGCCGCGCTGAGATCCATCAGCACATCCTGCTTGGGCACCGGGCCGCCGATGAGCTTCATGGTGTCCACCCAGAAGCTGGCCTGGCGCATCACGGAGGCCACGTCCGGCATGCCGTCCGGGTCGTAGCCGGTCCAGCGGGGCGCGGCCTTCTCGATGAGGGGGGCGGGAATGTTGGTGGCGGCGGCAAGGATCTTGATGATCTCCGGGTCTTTGCTGGTCTCGGCGGCGGTGAAGATGCGGGCGGCATGGATATGGGCCATGGAGAAGGCGACCGCCGCCTTGCGATTGGCCTCCAGGAACTTGGTGGGCATGGCCCAGCAGGCGAGCTGCGCGCCCGGCTCGATGTCGGCACCGGTGCCGATGATGTGGCCGACCTTGTTGGTCTCGGCGAGGAAGGCGAGCGGCACCGGGCATTGGGCGGCGTCGGTGACGCCGGTGCCGAGGCTCTTGATGATGTCGGGATAGGTCAGGCCGCTGGAATAGGTCGCCCCCGTGCGCGGATCGAGGCCCGCTTTCTGGAGCCCCCGCGCCAGCAGGTAATTGTCGATGCCCCCCGGCGCCTGCATGGAGAAGCGCGCGCCCTTCAGCAGCGCGAACTTGTCGACGCCAGTGACGCCGGCCTCGTACATCTTGTTGGAGACCAGGATGGTGGTGGAGCCGAAGCCCGGCTTCTCGCCGCCCCGATCCAGCATGAGCTTGTAATTGGCGCCCTTGGCCACCGCATTGATGAGGCCGGCATTGATGGTGGCGACCGTCACGTCCAGTTCGCCGGCGACCAATGCGGGGATGGCGAGGGCGCCGTCCGCAAAGGTGCGGAATTCCACCTCCAGGCCGACCTTCTGGAAGAAGCCCATGGCGGCGGCGATGAAGACCGGGCCGGAGGAGATGAGGGGCACCACGCCCACCCGCATCTTGGTCAGGCCTTGCGCGCGCAGCACCGACGGCATGGCAAGAGCCGCACCCGCAGTGGCGGTTGACAGGAGAAAACGGCGCCGGTTGAGCGGAAAGCGAGGTGACATGGGACCTCCGGTCAGTTCGCAATCGAGGCGCTGGGAAATTGCAATCGATTGCACAATCCCATTCCTCCAATCAAATTCCGTGCCAGAACTGAACACTTGCTTCCGCTGGACTTGTCACCGGCCGGGAACGACGAATGCCTCCCTCTTGGGCATCCGACCTGCCTTCTTAGGCAGCAGCCACGACAACGGAGGGCGGCGCCGCCAGATCGAGCAGGCGCTGCTCCAAGAGCCCGTCCGCCGACGTCTGCCGGGCGGCGGCGCGCGCCAAGGCCGGCCCATCCGCATATCGGATGCGCTCTTCCAGGCTGCCGTCCAACGCCTCGCACGACCAGCTCCGCGCGCCAGAGCGCAGACGCACCGGCCGCAGGGCCTTCAAAGCGGCGCGCGCGGCCGCCGGGTCGACGCCCGCCGGAAGGGGATAGAGGAGCCGCACTTCGATCGGCCCCGCCGCATCGGCACCGTCCGGCAGCACCCGCGAGCGCTCCTGGGCCACCGGCACCTTGGCGGTGATGCGCAGGCCATAGGCGGCCAAGGTCGCCACGCACAGGCAGCCGGCCGCCACCCCATAAGCTCCGCCAACCCCCAGCCGGTCGGCCCACAGCCCCGCCAGGAAGCTGCCCACCGCAATGGAGCCGAACACCGCGATCAGATAGACCGCGCTCCCCCGCGCCCGGATCCAGGGCGCAAGACGCAGCTGGGCCGCCAGATGGATGGAGGAAAAGGAAATCAGCCAGCAGAAGCCCAGCACGCCATAGAGCAGCACCAGCACGGTGAAGACCGGCACCAGAGGCACCAGCGCCAGGGCCACCGCCGCCGCCAGCCCGGCGCCCAGCATCAGGCCGTCGAGATCGAAGCGGGCGCGCAGGCGCTTCAAGAGCAGCGCCGCCAGCACGGCGCCCAAGCCCGCCGCGCCCACCAGGACGCCCAGAAGCAGGCCGGTGCCGGCGAACCATTCATGCACCACCACCGGCGCCAGCGCCCAGAAGGTGCTGGCGAACAGGAAGAAGGCGACGCCCCGCAGTGCCACGCGCTGCAGGCCGCCGTCATGGGTCGCATAGGCTAGGCCCGCCCGCACGGCGGAGCCAAGGCTCTCCTTCGGCGTCACGGGATGGCGGGGCGCCAGGAAGACGAAGGTGCAGCCCACCGCCGCGAACAGCATCGCATTGAACAGAAAGGCCGCCGGCGCACCCGCCACCGCCAGGATCACCCCCGACAGGAGCGGACCGATGGAGCGCGCCACATTGATGCCGAGGCTGTTCAGCGCCAACGCACCGGGCAGGCGCGGCAGGTCCACCAGTTCGGGCGTGATGGCCTGCCAGGTGGGCGCGAAGGCGGCATTGGCGCAGCCGTTCAGGAAGGACGCGGCCAGCAGCAGAGCGGGGGGCGCCGCATCGAGCCCCACTGCCAGGGCCACCAGAAGCGAGGCGACCGACAGGAGGAAGGCCGTGGCCTGGAGCACGCGGCGCCGCTCCACCAGATCCGCCAGGGCACCGGCCGGCAGGGCGCACAGGAAGAAGGGCAGCGAGGAGGCCGTCTGCGCCAAGGCGACGAGGCTGCGGCTGGCCCCGCCCGAGGCCAGCAGCCAGCCGGCGGCGACATCATGCACCAGGAGCCCGCTCTGGAACGCCACCATGGCCACCCAAAGGGGCAGAAAAAGCCGCCGGTAGCGCGACGCGCCGTCATCCAGAATGGCAGCAGCGGGGGAAGAGGCACCCATGGGCACGAAGCTCCGGCGGACGATCCGGCGGCGGGAAGGCGCGGCGCCCCCTCGGCGTGGATCGCAATCTGCCCTAGCCTAGGCAGTCTGGACAGTTTGTGCAATCGGTTGCATTCTCCTTCCCTAACCGTGGCCGGCGCGGCCTGCGGGATCATCCTGCGGTTCGCGTGGCCCCGATCTGTGGCAAGGATGCGCGGACCTGAGACGGGAGCGGATGGAAAGGCGATGAGGGGGCCGAAACTGAGCGATGTGGCCGCGGCCGCCAATGTGCACCCGTCCACCGCCTCCCGCGCGCTCAACCCGGATCTGGCCGGCCGCCTCTCCCCCTCCGTGGTGGAGCGGGTGCGCAAGGTGGCGGACGAGCTGGGCTATAGCCGCAACGCCATCGCCGCCAGCCTGCGCATGCAGACGAGCCGCATGGTGGGCGTGATCGTGCCAGACCTCACCAACACCATGTTCCCCCCCATGTTCCGCGGCATCGAGGACCGGCTGGGCCTGGAGGGCTATCACGCCATGCTGGCCAATTCCGATTTCCGCGCGGCCAAGGAACAGGCCATCATCGACACCTATCTGGACCGGCGCATGGACGGCATCATCCTCGCCTCCGCGCATCTGGAGGACGAGGCCCGGCTCACCGCGCTGCGGCGCAAGGTGCCGCTGGTGCTCATGAACCGGGAGAGCGAGGCCCCCGTCACCGCCGTCATCAGCGACGATGGCGAGGGCGTGCGCCAGATGTTCGGCCACCTCATCGGCCTCGGCCACCGCCGCATCGCCCATATTGGCGGGCCGCAGGACACCTCCACCGGCCGGGCGCGCCGCGCCGCCTTCCTGGCTCTCGCCGCCGAGGCAGGCTTGCCCGCAGACCCGCGCCTTGATGTCATCGCCGAATCCTTCACCGAGCCGGAAGGCTATCGCTGCACGCGCCATCTGTTGGAGACGGGAGAGGCGCCCACCGCCATCCTCGCCGCCAATGACTGGCTGGCGGTGGGCGCCATCCGCGCGCTGGAGGAGGTGGGCCTCATTTGCCCGGCCGATGTCTCGGTTACCGGCTTCAACGACATGCCCTTCGTGGACCGCATGCGCCCGCCTTTGACCACCGTCCGGATTCCCCATTACCGCATGGGCTATGAGGCCGCCGACCAGCTTCTGGCCGCCATCCAGACCCCCGCCTGCCCGCCGCGCCGGGTGGTGCTGCCGCCCGCCGCCATCCTGCGCGGGTCCACGGCGGCGCCGGCCGCGCCCTGACATCAATCAGGCCTGCGCGAACGCCTCAAGGCAGTGGCGGCGGAAGGCTTCGGCGCGCAGCGTCGGGCGCACCGCATGGGAGGTGGCCACCGCCACATGCACCCGCCGGCCATAGCCCTCCACCGGCAAGGTGACGAGGGGCGCGCCGTCATAGCTCACCGCCGCCGCGGGCCGTTGCAGCATGAGCGCATAGCCGAGCCCCCGCGCCGCGAGGCCTCGCACCAGTTCAAAGGAGGTCGAGCGATAGGCGATGCGGGGCACGAGGCCGAGCTGGGCGAAGACATCCTGCGTGTTCGCCCCCGACTGGGGCACGTCGAAGACAATGAGCGGCTCGTCTATGAGGTCCCGCAGGTCCACGCTCTCCCGATCCGCGAGGCGGTGGCCGGCGGAGAGCACCACATGGGGCGCCACCGCATAGAGCCGGTCGAGCCGGAATTCCTCCCCCAGCCCGAAATCATAGACGATGGCCACCTCGCACCGCCCGGTGCGCAAGAGAGCGGTGATGTCGTGGATGGAGCCCTCGGTCAGGTCCAGCTGGATGCCGGGGTGGAGATCGCCGAAGGCACTGAACAAGCGGGGAATGAGGAAGGGCGCGAGCGTGGTGTAGCAGCCCACGCCCAGCCGCCCGGCGAGCCGCGCCTCCCCCGCCATCACCTGTCCGGGCAATTGCTCGGCCACCTCCAGGAGCGCACGGGCCTCGCGCAGCAGGTCCGTGCCCGCCGGCGTCAGGCTGATGCCCCGCGCCCTCCGGCGGATGAGGAGGCAGGTGCCCAGCACCGCCTCCAATTCCTCCACCGCCGCGCTCAGCGCCGCGTGGGAAATGTTGAGCCGCGTACAGGCCGCGCGGATGGAGCCCGCCTCCGCCACGGCGACGAAATAGGCCAGCTGGCGGAGCGAGAAGCGGGGGATCTGCATGGGCTCGCCTCTGGGGCCTTATCTGGCTTGTCCGGAAAAACCGGGATTTGATAAACAAATTATCCATTTTGCAAAACAAGGCAAAGTCCGGCACCCTGCCACCATGGAGCCCCGAAGGGCCGGAGCCGCGCAAAGCGGCGGGAGGAGACGCCAATGGACGACCGGACCGTGTCCGCGGGCGCGCATGTGCGCCTCGACCAATTGTGGGACGACCCCTATCCCATCTATGCGCGCCTGCGCGCCGAGCCGCCCTGCTTCGTGCCCGCCGCCAACCGCTATCTGGTGACGCGCTATGCGGACATCGTGGCGCTGGAGCGCAATCCGGAGGTGTTCTCCGCCTCCGAGCAGAATTCGCTGATGATCCGCGTCATGGGCCACACCATGCTGCGCAAGGACGGCGCCACCCACAAGCGCGAGCGGGTGGCCTGCGAGCCGGCGCTGAAGCCGGCCCTCATCAAGACCCACTGGATGCCCGCCTTCCACGCCATCGTGGACGACCTCATCGCCGCCTTGCCGGAGAGCGGGGAGGCGGACCTGTTCGACCGTTTCGCCGCCCCCTGCGCCGCCCGCGCACTCGGCCTCCTGCTGGGCCTCACCGAGACCCCGCAGGAGGATCTGCGGGAATGGTCGCAGGCCATGATGGACGGCACCGGCAATTACGGCGACGATCCCGCCATCTGGCGGCGGGCGGAAGCAGCGGCGGCCGGCGTCGACGAGGCCGTGGACGCGGCCATCCGCCGCTTGACCGCGACGCCCGATTCCTCCCTCATCTCCTGCATGCTGCACGCGGCCGACCCGCTGAACCGGGACGAGATCGGGGCCAATGTGAAGGTCATCATCGGCGGCGGCCTCAACGAGCCGCGCGACGCCATCGGCACGGCCGCTTATGCCCTGCTCGCCCATCCCGACCAGCGGGCGCAGGTGGAGGCGGACCCGGCCCTGTGGAAGGCCGTGTTCGAGGAGACCGTGCGCTGGATCTCGCCCATCGGCATGTATCCGCGCCAGACCACTTGCGAGACGGAGCTGGGCGGGGCGCTCATCCCCAAGGGCGCGCGCATTGGCGTGGTGCTGGCCTCCGGCAACCGGGACGAGAGCGTGTTCAAGCGGGCGGACGCCTTCGACATCAACCGGCCCAAGAAGCCGCACATCGCCTTTGGCGGCGGCCCGCACTTTTGCCTGGGCGCCTGGGCGGCGCGGGCGCTGGTGGGGGAAGTGGCGCTGCCGAAGCTCTTCGCCTCCTTGAAGGGCCTGCGCCTCAGCGCCACCGAGCCGACGCGCTTCGGCGGCTGGGTGTTCCGGGGTCCGCTCAATTTGCCCTGCGCCTGGGATGCCAAGACTGGGAACGCGATGGCATGACGGACGGTACGCCTCCCCTCCCCGCCTCGGTGGTGATCGTCGGCGCCGGCCATGGCGGCTTCAACCTGGCGCTCGCCTTGCGCCAGGCCCGCTATGCCGGGGCCATCACCTTGGTGGGCGACGAGCCGGACCTGCCTTATCAGCGCCCGCCACTCTCCAAGGCCGCGCTGGCAGCGGGCGCGCAGGCGTCAGCTCTGTGGCACCGGCCAGCGGAGTATTACGAAAAGGAAGGCATCACCCTGCGCATGGGCGCACGGGTGGAGGCCATCGACCGCGCGCACCGGCAGGTGGAGCTTCAGGGCGGCGAACGCCTGCCCTATGACGCCCTCGTGCTCGCCACCGGCGCGCGCAACCGCCGCCTGGCCGTGCCGGGCGCGGAGAAATCCGGCGTGCTCTATCTGCGCACGGCGGAAGAGGCGCTGAAGCTCCAGGCCCTGATGCCCGCCGCGCAGCGCCTCGTGGTGGTGGGCGCCGGCTTCATCGGCCTGGAAGTGGCCGCCGTCGCGCGCGCCCGAGGGCTGGAGGTGACGGTTCTGGAGCGCGAGGACCGGGTGCTCTCCCGCGCCTTGTCGCCGGCCATGTCCGCTCTCGTTGAAGAGGTGCAGCGCGGCCTCGGGACTGAGCTTCGGTTCGGCGCCGGTGTGGGGGAGATCGTGGGCGAGGAAAAGGTGAGCGGCGTCCTCCTCCAGGACGGCACCCTCCTGCCGGCGGACCTCGTCCTCATCGGCATCGGCGTCGAGCCCAATAGCGAACTGGCGCAGGCGGCGGGCCTTGCGGTGGAGGGCGGCATCCTGGTGGATGACCGGCTCGGCACATCGGACCCCGCCATCTTCGCCATCGGCGACTGCGCCGTGCATCCCACCCCCTTTGCCAGCCGGCCGATCCGGGTGGAATCGGTGCAGAACGCCACCGACCAGGCGCGCCTGGTGGCCAAGCGCATCATGGGCGAAACGGTGTCGGCCTATGACGCCGTGCCGTGGTTCTGGAGCGACCAGGGCCCGCTCAAGCTGCAGATGGCCGGCCTCACCCAGGGCCATGACACCGCCATCGTGCAGCGGGGCGAGGCGCCGGGCACCGGCTCCGTGCTGTGCTTCCGCGACGGGCGTTTCCTGGGTGTCGAGAGCGCCAACCGCCCCTCGGACCATATGGCGGCCCGGCAGATGCTGGCGCGCGGCATTCCCCTCAGCCCGCAGGATGTGGGCGAAGGCTTCGACCTGAAGGCCTATGCCAAGGAAGCCCTGTCCAAGGCTGCCGTGGCGCCCGCCGCCTGATCCTTCCCCCCCTCCCAAGGGGCGCGTGACGCGCCTGATCTCCCCACCCAAGTGGCGCGTGACGCGCCGGATGGACCTCATGCCCCAGATCATTTTCATCGAAGCCGACGGCGCCGAACATGCGGTCACCGCCCCCACCGGCCAGTCGCTCATGCAGGTGGCCACCGCGGCCGGCGTGCCGGGCATCATCGGGGAATGCGGCGGCTCGTGCTCCTGCGCCACCTGCCATGTCTATCTGGACCCGGCGGACCTCTCCTTGGCGCCCGCCATGGAGCCGGGGGAAAGCGACATGCTGGACTTCGCCGCCAGCCCCCGCGAGGCCGGCAGCCGGCTGGGTTGCCAGGTGATCGTATCCTCGGACATGGATGGCCTGCGGGTGCGCATTCCGGAAACGCAGGTCTGAGGCGGGCCCGCCTTATTCCTCCTCGCCCTCCGCCGCGCGTACCTTGGGCGGGCGGCCCCGGCGGCGGGGAGCCGGCAGGTTCACGCTGTCGGCAATGTCTATGGCATCGCCGATGGCCGGCCCGTCCAGGCACTCCTCCAGCTCCCGCAGCAGCGATTGCAGCAGCGCGAGGCGCTCGGCCCCGAAGCGGCCGGTGATCTCCCGGTAGATGATTTCCGAATACATGCCCGCCTGTTCGATCAAGGCGAGGCCCTTGGGCGAGATGGAGACGAGGCCGCGCCGCATGTCGGTGTCGGAGCTGCGGCGGATGATAAGGTCGCGCTCGTCCAGGTCCTTCAGGATGCGCGAGAGGCTGGGCGGCAGGAGGAAGGTGACCTCCGCCAGCGCGGTGATTTCCAGGCTTTCCACCGTGGTCAGCGCACGCAGGATGCGCCATTGCTGCTCGGTGATGCCGAAATGGCGCAGGCTTGAGCGGAAGTGCCGCATCACCCCTTCCCGGGCGCGCAGCAGCGACATGGGCAGCGACTTGGAAAAGTCGCGCAGGCGCACCCGCGTCGCCGGGACGGCCCCTTCCGGGTCCAACAATTCGGGGCGGGCGCGGCTGGTCATGGCGGCTCCGTGAAACCCATGTGAACGGCCTTGTCGCAAGGCCCGTGAAAACGGGCGCCCTCTCGAAACGGCGGGCGCCAAACTGCGGGTGAGACCGGCCTGGAGAGGGCCGCACATCTGGTATTAAACATATTATGCGCCGGCAACAATTGCTTGTGTCCGCGGTTGTGCCATGGTGCTCCACAACGCCATTGCGTCGAGATAATTAACTTGTTAATGGTCTTCCTGCACCTCGAAAAATGAGGGCCCGGCCGCGAGAAGCCAGCGCGCCACGATATGGGAGGACGACACGTGAAAGCCATCGCACGGATTGCCAGTTGCGCCCTGTTCCTCGCCGCCGCCTCGCAGGCGCAGGCGGATGTGGTGGTGGGCGCGGTGCTCTCGCTCACCGGGCCGGCGGCCTCGCTCGGCATCCCCGAGAAGAACACGGTGGACCTGATGCCGAAGCAGATCGGCGGGGAGACCGTGCGCTATGTGGTGCTCGACGATGCCAGCGACCCGAGCGCGGCGGTCCGCGCCGCCCGCAAGCTGGTGGACGAGCACAATGTGGACGTCATCATCGGCCCCTCCATCACCCCCACGTCGCTGGCCATCCTGGAAGTGCTGGGCGGCTCCAAGACGCCGGGGATCAGCCTTGCCGGCTCCTCCGTCATCGCCAGCCCCGTGGAGGGCAACAAGCGCTGGTCCTTCAAGCTCGCCCCCGAGGAGAGCATGCAGGGCGAGCGGGTGTTCCAGCATCTGGCCAAGACCGGCATCAAGTCGGTGGCCTTCATCGGCTTCAATGACAGCTTCGGCGACAGCTTCATCGGCGCCTACAAGAAGGTCGCCGCCGCCCACAACGTGCCGGTGCTGGGCGATGAGCGCTACAGCAAGACCGACACCTCCGTGACGGCGCAGGCGCTCAAGATCCTCGCCGCCAATCCCGGCGCGGTCATCATCGGCGCGGCCGGCACGCCGGGCGTGACCCCCATCCTGGAGCTGCGCAAGCTCGGCTATAAGGGCGTCATCTATATCAACCAGGGCATGGCCAATGCGGACGTGCTGCGGGTGGGCGGCGCGGCGCTGGACGGCGTCTTCCTCGCCACCCCGCCGGTGCTGGTGGCCGAGCAGCTGCCCGACGACAATCCCATCAAGAAGGTGGCCGTGGACTATCTCGCCACCTACGAAAAGGCTTACGGCGCCAACAGCCGCTCGCTCTTCGGCGCCACCGCCTGGGATGCCTATCTGATCGCCCGCCATGGCATCGAGACGGCCTTGAAGGCCGGCGGCAAGCCCGGCAACGAGGCCTTCCGCACCGCCGTGCGCGATGCCATGGAGAATGCCAAGGACGTGGTGGGCGCCGAGGCGGTGTTCAACCTCACCCCCACCAACCACAACGGCACCGACATCCGTTCGGAAGTGATCGTGAAGATCGCCGGCGGCAAGTGGGTCTACGTGCCCCTCGACTGATCCCGAAAGATCAAGCCGGCGGCATCCGCCGCCGGCAGCTCCTCCCCTTCGCGCCGGGAGCCTTCATGAATTCCGTCATCGCCGTGCTTCTTCTGCAGGACGGGCTGACCACTGGCGCCATCTATGCGCTGCTGGCTCTCGTTCTGGTCATGGTCTTCTCCGTCACCCGCGTCATGTTCGTGGCCCAGGGCGAGATCGTCAGCTATGGCGCGCTCACCTTGGCGAGCCTCCAGGCCGGCCATCTGCCCGGCACCGCCTTCATCGCGGTGGCCGGCGGGCTCATCGCGGCCGGCATGGATCTATGGGCCTATGCGCGCGGCCCGCGCCATCGCGGTCAGCTTCTCTCTGCCGCCCTTTATGCCGGCGTGCCGCTTCTCGCCTGCGGCCTTGCCGCCCTGGCTGCGCCGCTTGGCGGCGGACAGCTGGTGAATGTGGCGCTGACGCTCGCCATCGTGGTCCCCCTCGGGCCCATCCTTTATCGCACGGCCTTCCAGCCGCTGGCGGGCAGCTCGGTGCTGGTGCTGCTCATCGTCGCCGTGGCGCTGCATTTCGTGCTCACGGGTCTTGGCCTCATCGCCTTCGGGGCGGAAGGGGTGCGCGTGACGCCGCTGGTGGACGGCACCTTCTTCCTGGGCGCTTTCCCGCTCTCGGCCCAGTCTTTGTTCGCCATCGCCATCACCCTGGCGCTCATCTGCGCGCTGTTCGCCTTCTTCGGCAACACGCTCCAGGGCAAGGCGCTGCGCGCCACCGCCTTCAACCGGGTGGGCGCGCGGCTCGTGGGCATCTCCGCCACCGGCTCGGGCGTGCTCGCCTTCACGCTCGCCGCCCTCATCGGCGCGGTCTCGGGCATCCTGATCGGCTCGCTGGTGACCATCTATTACGACACTGGCTTCGTCATCGGCCTGAAGGGCTTCGTTGCCGCCATCCTGGGCGGGCTCGTCTCCTATCCGCTGGCGGCTTTGGGCGCCGTGCTGGTGGGGCTGCTGGAAGCCGGGTCCTCCTTCTGGGCCTCGGCCTTCAAGGATGTGCTCGTCTTCTCGCTCATCATCCCCATCCTGATGTGGCGCAGCCTGTCCGCCGTCCATATGGAGGAGGAAGAGGAATGACCGCCCGCCACGCTCTGCTCGGCGCCTTCCTCCTGTTCTGCGCCGCCGGCCCCCTGCTGCTGCCGGACTATTATGTGACGCTGATGAACTATGTGGGCCTCGGCAGCCTTGCCAGCCTCGGCCTCATCCTGCTCACCGGCATTGGCGGGCTCACCTCCTTCGGGCAGGCGGCCTTCGTGGGCATCGGCGCCTATACGACGGCCTATGCCACCACCGCGCTCGGCCTTTCCCCCTGGCTCACCTTGCCGCTCGGCTTGCTGGTGGCGGGCCTGTGCGCCTTTGCCATCGGCGCGGTGACGCTGCGCCTGTCCGGCCATTATCTGCCGCTGAGCACCATCGCCTGGAGCCTGGCGCTCTATTTCCTGGTGGGCAATATCGCGGTGCTGGGCGCCCATGACGGCATTTCCGGCCTGCCGGCGGTCTCGCTGTTCGGCTTCGTGTTCGACGATGCCCGGCGCTTCTCCTATCTCATCTGGGCCTTCGTGCTGCTGGGCCTGGTCTCGGTGCACAACCTCTTGGGCTCGCGGGCGGGCCGGGCCATCCGATGCCTGCGTGGCCGCTCCACCATGGCGGAAGCTTTCGGCGTCGACACCACGCGGCTGAAGGTGGCCATCTTCATCCATGCGGCGCTGCTGGCGGCGGTGTCGGGCTGGCTCTATGCCCATCTGGTGCGGTTCGTGAACCCCACCCCCTTCGGCCTGAACGTGGGCATCGAATATCTGTTCATGGCGGTGGTGGGTGGCATCGGCCAGCTGTGGGGCGCGGTGGTGGGCGCCGGCGTCATGGTGGTGCTGCGCGACGGCCTCCAGGACGTGGCCTCCCGCTTCCTCGGGGTGTCCGGGGCGGTGGAGACGGTGGCCTATGGCCTGCTGATCATTCTCCTGCTGCAGAATGCCCGCACCGGCCTCGTGCCCTTCGTGACCCGCCGCCTGCCGGCCAAGCCTCCCCTGAACGTCCCCGCCAATGCCCCCGCCCTTCCCGCCCGTCCCCGTCCGCCGCGCGGCGAGACGGTGCTGGTGGCGGAAAAGCTGGTGCGCCGGTTCGGCGGCCTCGTGGCGGTGAACGGCGTCTCCTTCCGCCTCCAGGCGGGCGAGATTTTGGGCGTCATCGGCCCCAATGGCGCGGGCAAGAGCACGCTGTTCAACCTTCTGTCGGGCGTGCTCGCGCCCTCAGACGGCGCGCTGACGGTGATGGGCAAGCCGGCCTCGGGCCTGTCCGCCCGCGCCATCGCCGCGCTCGGCCTGTCCCGCACCTTCCAGCATGTGCAATTGCGCGGCGACATGAGCGTGCTGGAGAACGTGGCCATCGGCGCCCATTGGCGCAGCTCCAAGGGCGTGCTCTCCGCCATTTTCGGCTTGGACCGGCGCGAGGAAGGCGCCTTGCGCGCCGAGGCCCTGAAGCAGCTGGAGCGCGTCGGCCTCGCCGAATATCGCGACCAGCCGGCGGGGTCCCTGGCGCTCGGCCAGCAGCGCATCGTGGAGATCGCGCGGGCGCTCGCCTCCGATCCCCTGGTGCTGCTGCTGGATGAGCCGGCGGCGGGCCTGCGCTATCACGAGAAGCAGGCGCTCGCGCACTTGCTGGACCGCCTGCGGGCGGAAGGCATGAGCATCCTCATCGTCGAGCACGACATGGACTTCGTCATGAACCTGGTGGATCGGCTGGTGGTGATGGATTTCGGCCGCCCCATCGCGGCGGGTGCCCCCGCGCAGGTGCAGACGGATCCGGCGGTTCTGGAAGCCTATCTGGGAGGCACCGCATGAGCGCCCCGGACCTGCTCTTGGATGTGAAGGGCCTCTCCGTCGCCTATGGCAAGGTGGAGGCGGTGTGCGGCATCGACCTGAAGGTGCCGCGCGGCCAGATCGTCACCGTCATCGGCCCCAATGGCGCGGGAAAGTCGACCCTTCTCAACGCCTTGATGGGTCTTCTGCCGAGCCGGGGGACCATCCGCTATGGCGGCACAGAGGTGAGCGCGGAAGGAGTGGAGGCGCGGGTGTGCGCGGGGCTCTGCCTCGTGCCGGAGCGGCGCGAGCTGTTCGCCCAGATGAGCGTTTCCGACAATCTCCTGCTCGGCGGCTATAGCCGGCGCCATGTGCGCGACGATAGCCGCGCGCAGGATCTTGAAACCCTCTACGGCCTCTTCCCCCGCCTGAAAGAACGGCGCGCCCAGGCGGCTGGCACACTTTCCGGCGGCGAGCGGCAGATGCTGGCGCTCGCCCGCGCGCTGATGGCCCGCCCCAAGCTGCTGATGCTGGACGAGCCCAGCCTCGGTCTTGCCCCCCGCATCGTGCGCGAGGTGCTGGACGCGGTGGCGGCCCTGCGGGACCGGGGCATGTCGGTGCTGCTGGTGGAGCAGAATGCCCGCGCGGCCCTCAATGTCGCGGACTACGCCTATGTGCTGGAAATGGGCGCCGTGGCGCTGGAAGGGCCGGCGAAGGCGGTGGCTGCCGACCCCAAGGTGACGGAGACCTATATCGGCCTCGGCCATAAGCCGGCGGCGCCCCACACGGACGCACCCCCGCAGGACGCGGCGCTGGGCGGCGGGCCGCAGCGGCTGCGGGCCTAGAGCAGGCTCCGATCAGCCTGCACTGCCGGCTGATCTGAACACGAATTCTCTTTCAAACACTTGGAGTGCTTCGGTGTTTCCATGAACCCCTGAAGCAATCCAGGGATTTTCGCACCGAACCGGCGCCTGCGGAGCCGGACGAGGCCTGCGCCCTGGAGATCGCCCACCTGATTTTCCCCGTCATGGCCCCCGGTGTTGGGACCATGACGGAAAGACGTCACGACTTGACCGTGTTGTAGATGAATTCGCCGAGCATGCGGGCCCTGCCGGCGACGGGGATGGCAATCTCCACGAAGGTCAGAAGCGCCGATCCCCAATTCACCCCGCCGACCACCCCGGCCAGTTCAGCGTCCTCGATCAGGCCCGGGGCGCCCGCTGCACCGGCCTTTGCCGCCGCGATATTCGCCAGCGCCTCATAAGCCGCCTCGGCCTCGGACGCGGTCAGGACGACGCCCCGTTCCGCAGTGAAGGCGGCCAGCGACGGGGCTCCGTTTACCGAGCCAGCGAAACGCTGGACCTCCATGGGATCGGAGGCGACCTTGGTGAAAAGCGACTGAAGATCCGCCAGGCGCGAGGCCTCGAATCCATGGCTCTCATTAGACATACTTGCCACCTATGCCTCTCAAGCGCTGTCGGCGAGACGGCTTCACCGCACCGGCGCAACATTTTGGCTCGCGCATCTTCTCCCGCGAAGACAACGCCCTTCGCTCGAAAATGCGCGAGGCCGCTGCACTATCCCGGACCGACCAAAATCAGGACTTGGCGATCCTCGTGATGTCATCCGACAGGGCCGAAGTGAGGATCGCTCCGAGAGGACCGCCGGACTGAACGGTGCTCACCAGGAAGCCCGCCAAGGAGAGGAGCGCCTTGCCCCACTTCTCGGCGCTCGAATTTTGAATCGCTCCGCCGCCCATGCCGATACCGCCCGCAACGGCATCCAATTCCGCATCCTCGAGCCGCGTGGCGCCGCCCGTTTCATCCTGGCGCACCAGCTCGGCGGCGAGGAGCTCGCGCAGGGCTTCTGCATCCTGAAGGGACACTTCGATGCCTTTGCCCGCCAAGTAGGCGGCCAGTGCGTCCGGGCTCTGTGCCGCCGGAATGAAGTGTTTCATCTCGGCTGCGTCGGTCGCAATCCGCTGAAGCAGGGCAATGCTGGCGGCGGTTCCGGGTTCACCAGCCGCCTGAATCTGATCGGACATCTGAACACCCCCTACGTGCTGAACACCCAAAGCCGCGCTCGGAAAACAGCTCAGCCTTGAGCGTGGCTCGTTTACACCCGCCTGCTTTTGCTGTCGAGCGACGTCATGTATTCGGAAACAAATCATCACGCTGTTGTTAAGGATGAACTTTACGTAATATTTTGGTTCGATCGATGACACTTTGAGCATGCAATGCGCGCGGGGGAGCCCGCGGCGCGGTTTCAACGGATCGGTGTGCCGCCCTGTGCCTCGTCGAAGAGAAACGGCGCCCGACGTCTAACGCGGCAACGCGGTGGGCGGGTGGGTTTTCCCTCGGCTGGCATTTGAGGCCGCCGCCTCTCGCGCGCCGTCCGCGCCTCATTCCTCCGCTCTGTGGCGGCGGCGCCAGGTGGTGGGCGACTCGCCGGTGCGGGCGCGGAAGAAACGGGAGAAATAGGCCGGGTCCGGCAGGCCCACCTCGGCGGCGATGTCCTCCAGGGGGCGGATGGTGAAGAGGAGGAGGCGCTTGGCCTCCAGCAGCCGGCGGGCGCTGATCATGTCCTTCACGGTGAGGCCGAAAGCGGCCTTGCTGGCGGCCCCCAACCGATAGGGCGTGGTGGCCAGCGCCTGCGCATAGTGCTGGACGCCCCAGTCGGAGCGGAACTGCCGCTCCACCATCTGCCGCAGGGCGGCGGCGAGCGGGGGCACCGGGCGGGCGGCATCGGCGCCGGCGGCCAGCTGGCGCATCTCGCCCAGCACCGCCACCGCAAGGCCCGCGGTCACATCCTGCGCGCCACCGGCGGAGAGGGCATGGCTCTCCTCCACCGCCGCCATCAGGCGGGCGAGGCGCGCCCAGGCGGGATCCTCCGCCTGCTGGTTGAGAAAGACCGGCGCGGCGAGGCTGAAGGGCGTGAGCGCCCCGACCGCCGAGAGGGCGCCGTCGGCGATGGACAGGACGATGGCGTCGGAGCCCGGCGCCACCTTGAAACCGTGCACGACCCGGCTTGGCACGAAGCTGATGGCTGGCGCGCAAAAGTCCAAGCTTTCATCCTCGATGAAATAGCGCCCGCCGCCGCTCACCCAATAGGTGATCTGGCCGATCTGGTCGTGGGTGTGGGCCTCCACCTGCCCCTGGTGAAGATGGCCCCGCGTCATGACCCGCTCCACATGCAGAAACCCCACGGCAACGCCCCGGTCGGGCTCGCCATAGAGCGCGAAACGCGGCACGAGGTCAGCCATGGCGCAGCGCTCCCCTCTCAAGGATTTTCGCAAAAGTCCAAGTCATATGGCCATTCTGTCCATGGCGCGGCACGGGGGCAAGGCTTAGTCTTTCGTCAAAGATCACGGGAGGAAAACCATGAGCCCCAGCGCCGCCACCGCCGCGCCCAAAAGCCCCGCGTCCAGCGAGACGCCCCGCCCCGAGGCCCTGCGGGCAGACGCCAAGCGCCCCTTCACCGGCGCCGAATATCTCGCCTCGCTGCGGGATGGCCGGGAGGTCTATATCAATGGCGAGCGGATTTCGGACGTTACCGCGCACCCCTCCATGCGCAATTCCGCCCGCTCCCTGGCGCGGCTCTATGATGCGCTCCACGATCCCAAGCGGCACGACCTTCTCACCTCCCCCACCGATACCGGCTCGGGCGGCTACACCCACAAATATTTCCGCATCGCCCGCTCCAGCGACGATCTCGTCGCCCAGCAGGGCGCCATCGCCGAATGGGCGCGCCTGTCCTATGGCTGGATGGGCCGCACCGCCGACTATAAGGCGGCGCTCATGAACACGCTGGGCGCCAATGCGGACTGGTATGGCCCTTTCCGCGACAATGCGCTGGCCTGGCACAAGCGGGCGCAGGAATCCGTGCTGTTCATGAACCACGCCATCGTCAACCCGCCCATCGACCGGCACAAGCCGGCGGAAGCGGTGAAGGACGTGTTCGTGCACATCACCAAGGAGACGGATGCCGGCATCTATGTGTCCGGCGCCAAGGTGGTGGCCACCTCCTCTGCCCTCACCCACTATAATTTCCTGGCGCAGAGCTCGGTGACCATCACCGAGGACCCGTCCATGTCGGTCATGTTCATCGTGCCCATGAACGCGCCGGGCCTGAAGATGATCTGCCGCGTCTCCTATGAGGAGACCGCCAACCGCACGGCCCAGCCCTTCGACTATCCACTCTCCTCACGCTTCGACGAGAATGACGCGATCCTCATTCTCGACAATGTCTTCGTGCCCTGGGAAGACGTTCTCGTGCTGCGGGATGCGCAGAAGATCCTGTCCTTCCACCCCGCCTCCGGCTTCATGCACGGCTATTGCTTCCAAGGCTGCACGCGCTTTGCGGTGAAGCTCGACTTCCTGGCGGGCCTCCTGGCGAAGGCCCTGCGCTGCACCGGCGGCGATGCCTTCCGAGGAAACCAGGCGGCGCTCGGCGAGGTGATCGCGCTGCGCCACATGTTCTGGTCCTTCTCTCACGCCATGGCCCGCAATCCCGTGCAATGGGCGAACGGGGCGGTGCTGCCCAACATGGAGGCCGCGCTCTCCTATCGCACCTTCATGTCGGAGGCCTATCCGAAGGTGATCGACCTGGTGCGGCGGACGGTGGCCTCGGGCCTCATCTACTTGCCCTCCTCCGCCAAGGACTTCGCCAATCCCGAGATCGACAAGTATCTCAGCCAATATGTGCGCGGCTCCAACGGCATGGGGCACAAGGAGCGGATCAAGATCCTGAAACTCCTGTGGGATGCCACCGGCACCGAGTTCGGCGGCCGCCATGCGCTCTATGAGCTCAATTATGCCGGCGCCCCCGAGGAAGTGCGCCTCCAGGTGCTCAAGGGTGCCGAGCGCGGCGGGCTGCTGAAGCAGATGGAAGCCCTCGTGGACACCTGCATGGACGATTATGACGAGGCGGGGTGGACCGGGGACACCTGGTTCCCGCCTTATGAGGCCTGAGGCCATGGACACGGCCACGGAAGCCCCCGTGCCTCCCATCTCGCGGACCGACTTCCGCAACGCCATGGCGCGGGTCTGCGCGCCGGTGACCATCGTCACCACCAACGGGCCGGCGGGGCGCGGTGGCTTCACCGCCACCGCCATGTGCTCGGTGACGGACGATCCGCCGAGCCTCTTGGTGTGCATGAATGCCGGCTCGGCCCAGTGCGGCACCTTCCTGGAGAATGGCCGGTTCTGCGTGAACGTGCTGGGGCGCGAGCACCAGGAATTGGCCCACCATTTCGCCGGCCGCGAGCCGGACATGGCGGCCCGCTATGCGGCGGCGGGCTGGCACGAGCAGCCCTCGGGCAATGCCATGCTGGAGGGGGCCATCGTCGCCTTCGACTGCACGCTCACCGCCCAGCACACGGTGGGCACCCATCATGTGCTGATCGGCCGGGTGGAGGGCCTGCGCCAGCGGGCGGATGGCGAGGCGCTCCTCTATTTCGACCGCACCTTCGTCAACCTGCCCTCGCCGGTGGGCAGCTTCGGGGGCTGAACGCCCTCGGAACTCCGAGCGAACCAGCCTCCATGCGTCATGACCGGACTTGTCCCGGTCATCCACGGGGTCCGGCCGGGCGCGAGACTTCGTCTGCAGCGCCAGCGGACAGCCTGACCCGGCGCAAATGCCGGGACGGAAGGCGGCCCAAACGCCCCCGTCCCACATGCCGCAGTTGACACCCGCCGCAAAATACTTAACGTGTTAATTATAAGAAGCCGCGGCCGGGAGGATGCATGCCGCACTTGACCTTGGAATATTCCGCCAACCTCGAAGGTCGGACGGACATGGGCACCCTGTGCCGGGATCTGCACGCCGCGATCCTGTCGAGCGGCCTGTTCGAGGAGGGCGCCGTGCGCGTGCGCGCTTTCTCGGCGCGGCACTATGCCATTGCCGACCTTTTGCCCCAGAACGCCTTTCTGGACATGTCCTTCCGCATCGGCGAGGGGCGCTCGGAAGAGGAGCGGCAGCGGGCGGGCGAGCTGATCTTCGCGGCTGCCAGCCGGCACCTCGCCCCGCTTCTGGCGGAGCCCCATTTCGCGCTGTCTCTGGAGGTGCGGGAGATCCATTCCGCCTTGAGCTGGAAGCGCAACGCCATCCATCCCCGCCTGCGGGCGGCCGCCCAATCCTAATGCCGACGGCGCCCACGCGCCGCCACCACCGGCCGGCGCGCGAGCGCGCACGGCCGGCAGGGAGAGCCTGATGCCCACCTTTGAAGAAAATCTCGCGAAGGCCGAGGCCTATCTCGCCCGCTTCCGGCGCGAAGGCGTGCTGAACCACATCAATGGCCAGGCGGTGCCAGCGGCGGACGGGGAGACCTTCGCCTCAATCTCCCCCATCGACCTCCAGCCGCTGGCCAAGGTCGCCCATGGCAAGGCCGCGGACATTGACCGCGCCGCCAAGGCCGCGAAAGCCGCCTTTCCGGCCTGGGCGGCACTTTCGGGCGAGAAGCGCAAGGCGCTGCTGCACAAGATCGCAGATGCCATTGTGGCGCGCGCCGAGGAAATCGCCCTCATCGAGTGCATGGACACCGGCCAGTCGCTGAAATTCATGGCCAAGGCGGCCCTGCGGGGCGCAGAGAATTTCCGCTTCTTCGCCGATCGCGCGCCTGAGGCGCGAGACGGCCGGGTGATGCGGGCAGAGGGGCAGATGAACCTCACCAACCGGGTCCCCATCGGCCCGGTGGGCATCATCACGCCCTGGAACACCCCCTTCATGCTCTCCACCTGGAAGATCGCGCCAGCGCTCGCCGCCGGCTGCACGGTGGTGCACAAGCCGGCGGAATTCTCGCCGCTCACCGCCCGCCTCCTGGTGGAGATCGCCGAAAGCGCCGGCTTGCCCAAGGGGGTGTGGAACCTCGTCAACGGCTTCGGCGAGGATGCCGGCAAGGCGCTGACCGAGCATCGCGACATCAAGGCCATCGGCTTCGTGGGCGAGAGCCGCACCGGCTCCCACATCATGCGCCAGGGCGCCGACACGCTGAAGCGCGTGCATTTCGAGCTGGGCGGCAAGAACCCGGTCATTGTCTTTGCCGATGCGGACCTGGACCAGGCGGCGGACGCCGCCGCCTTCATGATCTATTCGCTGAACGGCGAGCGCTGCACCTCTTCCTCCCGCCTGCTGGTGGAGCATTCCATCTATGACCGCTTCACCGCGGCGGTGGCCGAGCGCGCCAAGTCGATCAAGGTTGGCCATCCGCTCGATCCCGACACGGTGGTCGGCCCGCTGATCCACCCGGTGCACGAAAAGAAAGTGCTGTCCTATTTCGAGATCGGCCGCTCCGAAGGCGCGACGGTTGCGGCGGGCGGCGAGAAGGTGGAGGGGCCGGGCGGCGGCTGCTATGTGGCCCCCACCCTGTTTACCGGCGCCCACAATGGCATGCGCATCGCCCAGGAAGAGATCTTCGGACCGGTCCTCACCGCCATTCCCTTCGCAGACGAGACCGAGGCGCTCGCGCTCGCCAATGACGTGCCCTATGGGCTCACCGCCTATGTGTGGACCAATGATCTCAACCGTGCGCTGCGCCTCACGGACGGCCTGGAAGCGGGCATGACCTGGGTGAATTCGGAAAATGTGCGCCATCTGCCCACCCCGTTCGGCGGGGTGAAGAATTCCGGCATCGGCCGAGACGGCGGCGACTGGTCGTTCGATTTCTATATGGAAACCCGCAACGTCGCCTTCGCCACCGCCGGCCACAAGGTGCCCAAACTCGCCAAATAGCGCGGGCCTCAACAAACGAAAACGCCAGCGGGCGCCAGGGCGCCCGCGCCATCTGTCCGCGCCGCCGGAGGCGGGCGGGCATACGGGGGAGGATCAAAGTGCCCATTCCCAAGCCGAACCTTTATCCGGCCTTCAACATCGTGCGCCTGAGCCATGTTGAATTCGCCGTCACGGACCTTGCCCGCAGCCGTGCCTTCTATGTGGATACGCTGGGCCTCCAGGTCACCGACGAGGATGACGAGACCATCTATCTGCGGGCCATGGAGGAGCGCGGCCACCATTGCATGGTGCTGCGCAAGGCCCCCGCGGCGGAAGTCGCCGCTCTCAGCATGAAGGTCTATGCGGAAGAGGACCTCGACAAGGCGCGGACCTGGTTTGCCAATAAGGGCCTGCCGGCGGACTTCGTGGAGCGCCCCTATCAGGGCCGCACGCTCGCCACCCGCGACATCTTCGGCACGCCGCTCGAATTCTATTTCGAGATGAAGCGCCTGGAGCCCATCCACCAGAAATACGCGCTCTATCGCGGCGTGAAGCCGCTGCGCATCGACCATTTCAACTGCTTCACGCAGGACGTGGACGCCTCGGTCGACTTCTATAATGAGATGGGGTTCCGCGTCACCGAATATACGGAAGACGAGGAGAGCAAGCGCCTGTGGGCGGCCTGGATGCACCGCAAGGGCGGCGTGCACGACATCGCCTTCACCAATGGCCGCGGCCCGCGTCTGCACCACACCGCCTTCTGGGTGCCGACCCCGCTCAACATCATCGACCTCTTGGACCTCATGTCGACCACGGGGTATCTCGCCAATATCGAGCGCGGCCCCGGCCGGCACGGCATTTCCAATGCCTTCTTCCTCTATATTCTCGACCCCGACGGCCACCGCATCGAGATCTATTGCTCGGACTACCTCACGGTGGATCCCGACCTCGAGCCCATCAAGTGGGACCTGAAGGACCCGCAGCGCCAGACGCTCTGGGGCGCGCCCGCGCCGCGGTCCTGGTTCGAGCATGGCAGCCTGTTTGCCGGCACGCCCACCACCGAGGCGATCCTGAAGGCCCAGCCCATCATCGCCCCCTGACCTCATCTTGCGGCGCCGCGCGGCGGCGCCGGTTTCCGGAAGGATGGGCCATGCGGCCGCATTTCGTCAGCTTCACGCACCAGGGGCGCGCCGGCTATGGCCTGCTCACCCCAGAGGGCATCATCGACCTCTCCGCCCGCTCCGGCGCCCGCTGGCCCAGCCTGCGCGAAGTGATCGCGGACGGCGCCCTCCTGTCCCTCGCGGCGGAGGCGGCGGGGTTGAAGGCGGATCTCGATCCGGCGTCCGTGCGCTATGAAATCCCCGTGCCGGCGCCGGAGAAGATCCTGTGCGTGGGCGTGAACTATCCCGACCGCAATGCCGAATATAAGGACGGGCAAGCCCTGCCCACCTATCCGTCCTTGTTCGTGCGCTTCCCGCGCTCCTTCGTGGGGCAGAACGAACCCCTCATCCTGCCGCCCGAATCCGAGCAATTGGACTATGAGGGCGAGGTGGTGCTCGTCATCGGCAAGGCCGGGCGGCGCATCCGCGAGGCGGATGCCCTCAAGCATGTGGCGGGGATTACCCTTGCCAATGAGGGCACCATCCGCGACTGGGTGCGGCACGCCAAATTCAACGTGACCCAGGGCAAGAATTTCGACGGCACGGGCAGCATCGGGCCGGCCCTCATCCCGTTCGAGGACGAAGCG
Organism: Aquabacter sediminis; assembly: GCF_028863665.1. Lineage (GTDB taxonomy): Bacteria > Pseudomonadota > Alphaproteobacteria > Rhizobiales > Xanthobacteraceae > L1I39. The sequence continues at coordinate 339,487 of NZ_JARBFX010000005.1, read as the reverse complement.
CAGATCGCCGACATCGCGCTGACCACCCGCGTCAATGGCGAGGTGCGCCAGCACGACCGGACGGGGCGCATGATGTTCCCGTTCCGGCGGATCATCTCCTACATCTCCACCTTCACCACCCTCGTGCCCGGCGACATCATCCTCACCGGCACCCCCACGGGCGCCGGCGCCCGGCTCGACCCGCCCGTCTGGCTGAAGCCGGGCGACGTGATCGAGGTGGAAGCGGAGGGCATCGGCACGCTGGTGAATAAGGTCACGCGGGAGGACGTCCATGCTGAGCGCTGATCAGATCGCCGCCGAGGCGGACCTGCTGGATGCCGCCGAGCGCACGCGGGTGCAGACCGGGCTCATCTCCCTGAAGCATCCCGGCATCACCCTGGACGAGGCCTATGCCATCCAGGACGCCTGGGTGAAGCGCAAGCTGGCCGCCGGGCGGCACATTATCGGCTGGAAGATCGGCCTCACCTCCAAGGCCATGCAGGCGGCGCTGAACATCAACGTGCCCGATTCCGGCGTGCTGCTGGACGACATGGCCTTTGATGACGGCGCCGTCATCGCACCCGACCGCTTCATCCAGCCGCGCATCGAGGCGGAAGTGGCGTTCATCATGAAGGCGCCGTTGGAGGGGCCGGGCATCGGCGTGTTCGACGTGCTGCGGGCGACCGAGTTCGTCACCCCGGCGCTGGAAATCCTCGACACCCGCATCCTGCGGGTGGACCCGCAGACCAAGAAGGCCCGCACGATTGTGGACACCGTGTCGGACAATGCGGCCAATGCGGGCATTCTGCTGGGCGGCAAGGCGCTTGCGCCTGATGCCACCGACATGCGCTGGATGGGCGCCATCGTCTCGCGCAATGCGGAGGTGGAGGAGACCGGCCTCGGCGCGGGCGTGCTGAACCATCCCGCCCGCGGCATCGCCTGGCTCGCCAATCGCCTCGCCCAATATGGCCAGCGGATCGAGGCCGGGCAGGTGGTGCTGGCCGGCTCCTTCATCCGCCCCATCGAGGCCCGGCACGGCGACACAATCACCGCCGATTTCGGCGCCGCCGGCACCCTGTCCTGCCATTTTGCCTGAGCGCCGCGCGTTCGGAGACCGCAATCCTATGCCCGCCCCCACCAACCGCTTCAAGGCCGCCCTTGCGGAGGGCCGCACCCTCACCGGCCTGTGGCTCGCCCTCGCCAATGCCTATACGGCGGAGATCTGCGCCGGCGCCGGCTATGACTGGCTGCTGGTGGATGGCGAGCACGCGCCCAACCACATCCAGAGCCTCGTCGCCCAGCTCCAGGTGCTTGAAGGCGGCCCCTCCGCCGCCATCGTCCGCCCGCCGGTGGGCGAGACCTGGATGATCAAGCAATTGTTGGATATCGGCGCCCAGACGCTCCTCATCCCCATGGTGGAGAGTGGCGCGCAGGCGCAGACGCTGGTGAAGGCGGTGCGCTATCCCCCGCACGGCGTGCGCGGCATCGGCGCGGCGCTGGCGCGGGCGTCCGACTTCAACCGGGTCACCGACTATCTCGTCACCGCCGATGCCGAAATCTGCCTGCTGCTCCAGGTGGAGAGCCGGGCGGGAGTGGCGGCCATCGATGACATCTGCGCCGTGGACGGGGTGGATGGCGTGTTCGTGGGGCCGGCGGATCTGGCCGCCGACCTCGGCTTCCTCGGGCGTCCTGGCGCGCCGGAGGTGGTGGCGGCGGTGGAAGGCGCCATCGCCCGCATTCGGGCCAATGGCAAGCCGGCGGGGGTGCTGACCTCCGACCCCGCTTTGGCCCAGCGCTACCATGCGGCGGGGGCCACCTTCATCGCCATCGGCACCGATGTGGGCCTGCTCGCCGGGGCCGCCGCCCGCCAGCTGAAGGACTTCCCCTTCGCGGGTGCCTGACGCCCTCTTTCCGCCGCCGCACCTGCGCTGCAGTGCGAAGAAAACAAAAAACGCCAGGGACGAGCGCCCTGTCACGCATTAGCTTTCCCCAAACGGCGGGTGCCTGACGGCGCCGGCCGTCGAGATCGGTCGCCGCCCGGCCAGCCTCCGGCACGGACGGGACCGTTGCGGGGGTTGGGCAGCGGGGCGGTCCGTCACGGACCCCCGTGCCCGAGAATGCGGGCGTGAACCATGCAAGAAATGCGGCGCGAGATCGGGCTCATCGGCCTGACCTTCATCGGGGTGAGTGGCGTCGTCGGCTCGGGGTGGCTGTTCGCTCCCCTCCAATCGGCGCAGATCGCGGGACCCGCGGCGGTCATCTCCTGGGTGATCGGCGCGGTGGCGATGTTCCTCCTCGCCCTGTCCTTCGCGGAGGTGTCGGGCATGCTGCCGGTGGCTGGCGGCCTCGGGCGCCTGCCCCAGTTCAGCCACGGCAAGACGGTGGCCATGGTGATGGGCTGGAGCGCCTGGGTGGGCTACAGCGCCACCGCGCCGGTGGAGGTGGAAGCGGCGCTGCGCTATCTCGGCCCACACTTTCCCGCCTTGCACCAGCCGGGCACCACCAATCTGTCTTGGATCGGCCTGACGCTGGCGAGCGCGCTCATCGTGGCCTTCACGGCCATCAATTTCTACGGCGTGAAATTCTTCACCCGCGTCAACACCGCCATCACCTGGGTGAAGCTGACCATTCCGGTGCTGGTCATCCTGGTGCTGCTGGGCACCAGCTTCAACCTCTCCAACTTCACCGCCATGGGCGGCTTTGCCCCCATGGGTGCGCAGGGCGTGCTGAGCGCGGTGTCGGCGGGCGGCGTCATCGTTTCCTATATCGGCTTCCGCCATGTGATCGACCTCGCCGGCGAGACGCGCAATCCGGGCTTCACGGTGCCGGCGGCGCTGCTCTGCTCGGTCATCATCTGCTTCCTGATCTATAGCGGCCTGCAGATCGCCTTCATCGGTGCCCTCCAGCCCTCCGACCTCGCCAATGGCTGGGACAAGCTGAACATCACCGGCGCCTATGGCCCCATCGGCGCGGTGGCCTCGGCGGTGGGCCTGGCCTGGCTGGCGCGGGTGCTCAATTTCGGCGCGCTGGTGGGGCCCATGGGTAGCGCCCTGGTGTCGGTGGGCTCCACCGCGCGCCTGGCCTTCGCGCTGGGCGAGAACGGCTTCTTCCCGAGCAAGGTGGCCACCATTTCCGATCGCGGCGTGCCCGACATGGCGCTGCTGCTCAATCTGGGCGTTGCCATCATCATGTTCGTGTTCTTCTCGTTCGAGGAGATCCTGCAATTGTGCGGCTCGGCCATCACGCTCTCCTTCGCCGTGGGGCCGGTGGTGCTGCTGACCATGCGCAAGCTCGATCCCGACCGGAAGCGCCCCTTCCGGGTGCCCTTCGCGGGCTTCGTGGCCGGGGCGGGCTTCGTGATCGCCACCCTGGTGATCTTCTGGGGCGGGTGGGAGAGCGTGTGGCAGCTGGGCCTGTGCCTGCTGCTGGGCGTCGTCCTGTTCGTGGTCAAGGCCGCGCGCACCGGCTTTGCCGACCTCGACGTGCCGCAGGCCTGGTGGCTGGTGCCTTACTGCCTCGGGCTCGGGCTTGCCTCGTACCTGGGCACCTATGGCGGCATCGGCGTCATCCCGCGCGGCGTGGATACGCTCCTGCTCATCGTCTTTTCGCTGGTGATCCTCGTCATGGCCGTGCGGCGCCCGCTCGACCGGGCGACCTATCACCGCTACCTCGCCGAGGACCGCAATATCAGCTGAAGGCCGGCACCGCCCTGCCGGTCCTCGGGCGCGGCGCGGAGCCGGATGCCGGCTCCGCGTGGCAGCCCGGAGCGGCCTGCCCGGTCAGGCCCCGCCCGTCACGGCGTGACGAGGATGGCCCCGGTCACCGCGCGCGCCTCGGCCGCCCGGTGCACCTCGGCGATGGCGTCCAGCGTGAAGCGGGCGCCGATATCCACCTTCACATGGCCCTTGGCGATGGCGTCGAACAGATCGGCGGCATTGGCCCGGAACATCTTGGGGTCTGCATTGTGGGGGAAGACCGAGGGACGGGTCAGGAACAGCCCCCCCTTGGCCCCCAGCAGGTCCGGCGCGATGGCGGGCGCCTTGCCAGAAGCGGCCCCATAGCTCACCACCAGTCCGAACGGGGCGGCGCAATCCAGCGAGCGCAGCAGCGTGTCCTTGCCCACCGCGTCATAGACCACGCGGGCCTTGGTGCCGGCCGCCGCCACGAAGGCGTCCGGCCAGTCGGGATCATTGAGGTCCACCACCTCCAGGCAGCCGGCCGCCAGCGCCGCATCGCGCTTCTTCGGCGAGCTGGTGGTGCCATAGACCCGCGCCCCGAGGGCGGTCGCCCAGCGGGCGAGGATCTGCCCCACGCCCCCCGCCGCCGAATGCACCAGCAGCACGTCGCCCGGCATCACCTTGTGGGTGTGGCGCACCAGGTATTGGGCAGTCATGCCCTTGAACAGCAAGGTGGCGGCGGCTTCGTCGGAGACCGTGTCCGGCAGCTTCACCAGCTTGTCGACGGGCACGTTGCGCCGTTCGGAGTAGGCGCCGACCCCCGCATTCATATAGGCGACCCGGTCGCCCACGGCGATGCCGTCCACGCCCGGCCCCACCGCCTCCACCACGCCCGCCGCCTCGAAGCCGAGGCCAGTGGGCAGCGGCAGGGGATAGATGCCCTGGCGCTGATAGATGTCGATGAAGTTGAAGCCGATGGCGGTGTGGCGCACCTGCGCCGCGCCGGGGCCGGGCGCGGGCACCGCGCGCGTGACCACGGTGAGCACCTCCGGCCCTCCGAAGGCCTCCAATTCGACCATCCGGCTTTCAGTCATGACGCTTGCCTCCCGCGTTGTGAGGCCATCATGCATGGGGTAAGGTACGACGCAAGTCGTACCTTAGATCCGGACCCCCGGCATTGACTCTCAGCGGCGGTTCAATCCGAGGAGACTCTGACCTTTATTCAATAGGTTAGAGGGCGACTGGCCGACGGGATGGAGCGGCAAGCGGTTCCATCCCATGGGATCGCGCCCTAAAGTCAGACACGCGGACGTGAAAGGCGGGAGTGACATGCCGGACGCCACGGGCCATCCGGATCTCGACGAGATGGAGCTGGGGGCCATCTTCGCCGCCTTGGCCGACCCGCTGCGTCGGCAGGTGGTGCTGATGCTGGCGGCGTCGGAAGAGACGGTGCGCCATTGCAGTGCCTTTGACCTGCCGGTGACCAAGGCCACCCGCACCCATCATTTCCGCGTGCTGCGGGAATCCGGGCTCATCCGGCAGGTGGATTGCGGCAATGCCCGCACCAACCGTCTGCGCTGGGAGGATCTGCGCCAACGCTTTCCGGACCTTGTGGCCCTGCTCCAGGCGGAGGCCGAGGCCCAGATGGCGCCGGTCACGCGCGAGGGCGCGGCGAGGCCGGACCCCGCCGCCACCCGGCCCTGAACACGACCCGCCGTAGCGCTCGCCGTGGGCGCGGCGTGAACCCAGGCGCGGGATGGAGCTGCCCGGATCAGCCCGGGCAGCCGCCGATCATGCTGCGGCCGCGCATGAGATCGGAGCCGGGCGGCACCACCCACACCTGGCCGAAGCCGCCGAAGCGCATCATCTGCCGCTCGTCTCGCACATGGCAGATCATGTTGCCCACCTGGCCCGGCCCGCCGCCCAATTGCCAGACGGCGGTCTCGTTGGCCCGGCGATAGAAGCCGTTCGGCCAGCCGCAGGCGCCGGTGGGACGGCCCCACATCTGCAGATAGGGCACGACGCGCACCCGGCCGAAGCCGCCATAGGCGGCCATCTGCGCCTCGTTCTGCACCTGGCAGTAGCGGTCCGGGGCGTATTGATACATCACGGCGGCCATGTTGGCCTGGCGGTAGAAGCCGCCGGGCGCGGGGCCGCGGGGCTGGGCCTGCGCCTCGGAAAGGCCGAACGCGCCCAGAAGGGCGGCCGCGGCGAGCACAGGCAGCAGGCGGGCGAGGCGGATCATGCCATCAACTCCATGACTGTCCTCGACGCCAATCGGCGCGAGGCACTTCGGATCGGTTCGAGCGATCATGTGGAAGATGGCGAGGGAGCGGCATCCCGGCCGACAGGCAGCGCCCTTTCCGGGCTGGCCATCCGGCCGTCCGGGGACGCTGCGCGGGCGGCCGGAGCCCCATCCAAGGGCCGTGATCTCAAGATCAGCGTCGGAGCTATGGGCCGAGAATGCGCGCCGATCCGCTTGCTGTGCAAGCCGGTCGGACCGATCCGCGGCACGCCCGCCGTCCCGTCTCAGGTGCCAGGCTTAGCGCCCTCTTCATTCCCCCGCATGCTGTCCCCGCTCCGGGATCTTCAGCGCGGCGCGCGGAAAGGCAATGGGATTTTTCGCTGTCCGGCGCGCGCGGCATCGCCCCCCACACAATTCTTTGCCCGCCGTGTCGGCGCCGCCGCACCTCGCCCGTCCTGGAACCGAGCCCACCTTGAAAGATCACCCCATGCCCGGCACCGTTCGCTTCCACCGCATCCTCACCACCCGACCCGACAAGGTCTATCGCGCCTTCATCGAGGCCGACGCTCTCGCCAAGTGGCTGCCGCCCAACGGCTTCACCTGCACCGTGCATCATTTGGACGGGGTGGAAGGCGGCAGCTTCCGCATGTCGTTCCGCAATTTCACCACCGGAGAGAGCCACGCCTTTGGCGGCACCTACCGCACCCTCGTGCCGGGATCGCTCATCCAATATACGGACCGATTCGACGACCCCGCTTTGCCCGGGGAGATGACGGTGACGGTGAAGCTCACCGTTGTCAGCGTCGGTACGCAGGTGGAGATCGAGCAGGCCGGCATTCCCGATGCCATCCCGGTGGAAGCCTGTTATCTGGGCTGGCAGGAGAGCCTGCGCAATCTCGCCCGGCTGGTGGAGCCGGAGATCACTCAATAGAGCTTCAGCGTTTCAGGGACACACGGAAGCGATCCAACTCTCTGTTTCGGCGCACGTTCTTCACGCGCGCCGGTCCCCGCTTCGCTCGCAATGCGATCCAGGGCGCTCAGCTCACATTCATGAGGCTGGGATCGCCGCTGTCGAGAAAGGCCTCCAGCCGCTCCCTGTGGGGGGTGATGTCGATGCCGGCGCGGGCGAGCCAGTCGGCATCGTAATAGGTGGCGGCATAGCGGTCGCCGCTGTCGCAGATGAGCGAGACCAGCGAGCCTTCCCGCCCCTCTGCCATCATGGAGGCGGCGATCCAGCACAGGCCGTAGAAATTTGTGCCGGTGGACCCACCCACCCGGCGGAACAGCCGCTCGGACAATACATGCATGGCGGCGATGGAGGCGGCGTCGGGGATCTTGATCATGTGGTCGATCACGCCCGGAATGAAGGAGGGCTCCACCCGCGGCCGGCCCACGCCCTCGATGCGGGAGGGGTGCAGGCAGGTGACCTCCCGGTCCCCCGACATGTAGCTGGCATAGAAGGCGGAATGCTCCACGTCCACGACGCACAGGCGCGTCGACATGGAATGGTAGCGCATATAGCGCCCGATGGTCGCCGAGGTGCCGCCGGTGCCGGCGCTCATCACCACCCATTCGGGCTCGGGATGGGGCTCGCCCTTCATCTGCTCGAAGATGGATTCGGCGATGTTGTTGTTGCCCCGCCAGTCGGTGGCGCGCTCCGCATTGGTGAACTGGTCGAGATAATGCCCGCCATGCTCCAAGGCGAGGCGCTCGGCGGCCACATAGACCTCCGAGGAATGGTCGACGAAATGGCAGGTGCCGCCGAAATGCTCGATGGCGGAAATCTTCTGCCGGCTGGTGGAGCGCGGCATCACGGCGATGAAGGGCAGATCCAGCAAATGCGCGAAATAGGCTTCAGACACCGCCGTTGAGCCGGAGGAGGCCTCCACCAGGGTGGTGCCCTTGCGGATGAAGCCGTTGCAGATGCCATAGAGGAACAGCGAGCGGGCGAGCCGGTGCTTGAGGCTGCCGGTGGGATGGGTGGACTCATCCTTCAGATAGACCGAGATGCCCGTCAGCCCCTTGAAGACCGGCTTCACCAGATGGGTGTCGGCGGAGCGCCGCCCATCGCCCCGCAACAGCGCGATGGCCTTGCGCGTCCAGTCCCGGTCGGGGCTGGGCGGCAGGGGCGCGAGCGGGGGGCATGGCAGGCAGGGGAAGGTGGCGGTCATGATCAGTCCTGGAGCGGGGCCGGCAAGGGAATGCGCCGGCCGGGCGGAAACGGAAGGCTGGGAAAGAGTTTAGCGCGGATTGGGGCTTTTCACAGGCAGTTTCAGTGAAAGCGAATGCAAGAAAAGGGGGTGAGCGGCAGGGGCGAGGGGGCGCCGGAGACGAGCGCGGCCACCATCTCGCCCGTCACCGGGCCGGAGGCGAGGCCCACATGGCCATGGCCGAAGGCGTGGAAAATGTCCGGGCAGCGCGAGGCGCGGCCGATCACCGGCAGGCCATCGGGCGTGGAAGGCCGGTTGCCCTGCCAGCGGCGCACCTTCAGCGCGGACGCCGGGCCGAGGCCTGGATAGGTGGCCACCAGATGGCGCAGCAGGATGTCCGCCCGCCGCCAGTCCGGCGGGGCATCGAGCGTGGACAATTCCACCTGTCCCGAGGCCCTCAAGCCCCCGCGCGTGACCGTATTGCCCATCTTGCCATCGGAGGGCATCACGGGAATGCGGGGCGCGGCGGCGGGGTCTTCCACCTCCACATGATAGCCCCGCTCGCTTTCCAGCGGGACACGGTCCCCCGCCAGGGCGGCGAGCGGACCGGAGCGGGCACCGGCGGCGATCACGGCCCGGTCGCACGGCACCGCCCCCTGGTCGGTCTCCACCGCCGCAAGGCGGTCGCCGGCAAAGGAGAAGCCGGTGGCGCGGGCGCTCACCCGCCGCGCGCCCAGCGCAACCGCATGCCGGGCGAGCCCCGCCACATGGGCGCCGGGATCGAGGCAATGCCCCCCGGCCTCCACCAGCGCGCCGAAGCCATAGCGGAGGCTCAAGGCGGGCTCGAAGCTGGCAAGCGCCGCCCCTTCCAGTTCCTGCCAGGCGACACCATTTTCCCGCCGCAGGCGCCAGCCCAGCGCATCGGCGGCAAAGGCGGCCCGGTCGGGATAGGCATAGAGCAGGCCGTCACGGCGGATGAGGTCGCCCTGCCCGGCGTCGACCGCCAGTGCGGCGTGACGGGCCGGCGCATCGCGCAGCAGGCCCGCCAGGAGGCCAGCGGTGCGCGTCACCTTCTCCACGCTCCAGCCCGCCGCCAGAAAGCGCACCAGCCAGGGGGCGAGGCGCGGCAGATGGCGCGGGCTGATGGTCAGCGGGCCTTCCGGGTCGCGCAGATAGCCTGGCACCTTCCGCCAGAGGCCCGGCATGGACATGGGGACGATGGAGGCGGGCGAGAGCCAGGCGCCATTGCCATAGCTGGCCGCCTGCTCTCCGCCCGGTGCGCCCGGTTCAATGAGCGTGACCGGATGTCCCGCCTTCAGGAGCGCAATGGCGCTGCACACCCCGGCGATGCCGCAGCCGATCACCGCCACATGGGGCGTGCTTGCGGGCGACGCGCTCATGCCTGGCCCGCTCATTCCTGAAACGCCTCCTCGCGGGCCGCATTCACCTTGGGCAGCAGCATGATGACCAGCAGGAGGACGGCGATGGCCAGCAAGGTGGCGGCGATGGGCCGGTGGATGAAGATGGCCGGATTGCCCTTGGCCACCGACATGGCGCGGCGGAAATTCTCCTCCAGCGCCGGGCCGAGGATCATGCCCATGATGAGGGGGGCCGGATCGCATTCCAGCTTGGAGAAGACATAGCCGGCGAGGCTGAAGGCCGCCAGCAGCCACAGGTCGAACGGGGCGTTGTTCAGCGACAGCGCGCCGATGGCGCAGAAGATGATGATGGCCGGGTAGAGATAGCGGAACGGAACGGTGAGAAGGCTCGTCCACAGCCCGATGAGCGGCAGATTGAGCACGAGCAGCATGGCATTGCCGATCCACATGGAGGCGATGACGCCCCAGAAGATGGTCGGATGCTCGGAAATGAGGGTCGGCCCCGGCGCGATGCCCTGCATGATGAGTGCGCCGGCCATCAGCGCCATCACCGCATTGGCGGGCAGGCCCAGCGTAAGGAGGGGCACGAAGGAGGTCTGCGCGCCTGCATTGTTCGCGCTCTCCGGCCCTGCCACACCCTCGATGGCCCCGTTGCCGAAGCCTTCCGGCGGACGGGCGACGCGCTTTTCCACCGCATAGGAGGCAAAGGACGCCAGCAGCGCCCCCGAACCCGGCAGCAGCCCCAGCACCGAGCCGATGCCGGTGCCGCGCAGGATGGGCATGGCCATGCGGCGGAAGTCCCTGCGAGACGGCACCAGGGAGGCCATCGTGGTGCGGATGACGGTGCGGCTCTCCGGGTTCTCCAGGTCACGCACCAGTTCGCCGATGCCGAACATGCCCATGGCGACGATGACGAAGTTCACCCCGCCCGCAAGGTCGGGAAGGCCCAGCGTGAAGCGCGGCGCGGCGGTCTGCACGTCCTGGCCCACGAGGCCGACCAGGATGCCGGTGAAGACCATGCCCAGCGCCATGGGCAGCGAGCCGCGCGCCAGCACCACCGAGGTGAGAAGGCCCAGCACCATGACGGCGAAATATTCCGCCGGCCCGAACATCAGCCCCACTTCGGCCAAAGCCGGGGCGAAGAAGGCGAGCACGAAGGTGGCGATGGTGCCGGCGATGAAGGAGCCGATGCCGGCGGTGGCCAGCGCCACCCCTGCCCGGCCGTTGCGCGCCATGCGGTAGCCGTCAATGGCGGTGATGACAGAAGAGGCCTCGCCCGGCAGGTTCAGGAGGATGGCCGTGGTGGAGCCGCCATATTGGGCGCCATAATAGATGCCCGCCAGCATGATCAGCGCGGTGACCGGGTCCAGCCCCGTGGTGAAAGGCAGGAGGATGGCGACCGTGGCGGCCGGGCCGAGGCCGGGCAGCACGCCCACCAACGTGCCCAGAAGCGCGCCGGTGAAGCACCAGAACAGGTTCACGGGCAGGATGGCCTGGTTGAGGCCCAGAAGAATGGAGCTCAGCGTGTCCATGGAATGCTCCTGACGGGAGGGCGGTGGCGCTTCAGAAGCGGAACCAGGGACCGATGACCGGCATGGGCATGCCGAGCGCGGTGATGAAGACGGCGCAGCAGAAGATGCCGGCCAGGATGCCGTAGAGTGTCATCACCCCCAGGCGCAGCGGGCGCATGGCGAGCGCCGCCGCCAGCGTGCACAGCAGGACCGCGGGCAGGAGCCCCGCATCGCGCACCGTGACGCCAAAGAGGATGAGCGAGGCGAGCACCGCCAGGAGCGGGCGGGGCGCGCCGAAGACCGAGGCCACCGGGCCGCGGGTGATCAAGCCCTTCGCGCACAGGCCCACGCCGGTGAGGATGAGCAGCCCCGCCACCATGGACGGGAAAGCCCCCGGCCCGATCTTGCGCATTGTGCCGAAGGAGAGGCCAAGGCCGTTCAGCAGGAAGAACAGGCCGATGGCCAGGAACAGCGCGCCGGCCACCACGTCCCGGTTGAACCAGGAGGACGGCCGTGAGGAGGACGACAGGGGAGGAGACATGATCGGCCTCCGGGGCGCGGGGCTAGGGGTGAGGGGGACGGGAAGACGGGGACCGCGCGGAAAGCGCGGAAGAACCTTGGGCCGGGCGCGGGTCCGGCACCAAATCTGGCGGCCGATAGGCCCGCACCGGTGGGACGGGCCCCTCGAAACGGCGGATGTCTACCAGGCACGAATTGGGGCTTGGCCCCTGGCCGAGGCGCGAAGTGCCGTGGTCGGCAGTCAGCACGTTGGGATTGCCGTTCACTTCCAGCGATCCCGGCGCTGCGGGGTCCTGCGGATCGAACCAGGCGCCGGTGGCCAGTTGCACCACCTTCGGCAGGAGATCCCCGCACGGCTCGGCCACCGCAAGACAGCGCCCGCGCGGGCTCGACACCTCCACCACGTCGCCGGCAGCGATGCCGCGCTCGGCCATGTCGGTGGGATGCATGAGGATGGGTTGGCGCCCGCCGGCCTTGGTGCGGCGGGAAGGGGCCGCATGGTCCCACTGGCTATGCAACTTGTCCGCCGGCTGGCAGGACAGGAGATGGAAGGGATAGCGCGCGGCGAGCGGCGCCCCCAGCCATTCGGCCGGCGCGCGCCAGGCGGGATGGCCGGGGCAGTCGCCATAGCCGAAGCTCGCAATGCGCGCCGACGCCAGCTCGATCCGCCCCGAGGGGGTACGCAGAGGATGGCCTTCGGGATCGGCCCGGAAGGCCCCCAGCAGCGGCCGGGGACCGGGCTTGGGCGGCAGGTCGATGAGGCCCTGCGCCCGGAACTCCTCGAAGGGCGGCAGATCGAAGCCACGGGCGGCGGCATTGGCCCAGGCCTGGTCATAGAGATGGCGCAGCCAGCCTTCCGCGTCGCGCCCCTCCGTATAGGCGTCCGCGACGCCGAGCCGGTCGGCGATGCCGGCGAGGATCTCGTAATCCGTACGCACCGCGCCCGGCGGCTCCGCCGCGCGGCTGGAATAGGCCAGGAAGCGGTCCCGCCCGCTCGCCACCAGGTCGTCCCGCTCGAAGAAGGTGGCGGCGGGGAGCACGATGTCCGCATGGCGGGCATGGGCGTTCCACCAATGCTCGTGGGCGATCACCGTCTCCGGCCGCTGCCACGCCTCCACCAGCCGGTTGAGATCCTGGTGGTGGTGGAACGGGTTGCCGCCGGCCCAATAGACGAGGCGGATGTCGGGATAGCGGCGCGCGGCGCCGTCATGGTCATAGGCCTCGCCGGGGTGCAGCAGCATGTCCGCAATGCGGGCGACGGGGATATAGTCGTCCACGGGATTGCGGCCTTGGGGCAGCGAGGGCCAGGACACCGCCGGATGAGGCACGCCCACCCCATCGATGGCTGCATAGCCGAAGCCGAACCCTTCCCCCGGCCGGCCGATGCCGCCGAGCAGGCTCGCCAGGGCGATGGCCGCCCAATAAGGCTGCTCCCCATGGTCCGCCCGCTGGAGCGACCAGGCCATCATGAGAAAGGTGCGCCGGCCCGCCATGCGCCGGGCGAGCGCCATGATGTCGGACGAGGCAAGGCCGGTGATGGCGGCGGCCCAGTCCGGATCCTTCGGGATGCCGTCGCTCTCGCCCATCACATAGGCGCGGAAGGTCTCGAAGCCCGTGGTGAAGCGATCGAGGAAGGCTTGGTCATGAAGGCCTTCGCGGATCAGGACGAAGGCGAGCGCCAGGAGGAGCGCGGTGTCCGTATTGGGCCGCAGCGCCATCCACTGCGCGCCCAGCGCGTCCGCCGCGTCGGCCCGTATGGGGCTGACCGTGACGAAGTCCGCCCCCGCCGCCTTGCAGGCCAGCAGCCCGTCCCGCGCCGTGTGGGCGGCGATGCCGCCAGCGCTCACCTGCGCATTGCGCAAGGGCGTGCCGCCGAACATGACGATGAGCTCCGCCTGCCCGATCAGGTCCGCCCAGGGGGTATGGCCGGCGATCAGCCCTTCCTGCGTGCCGATTACATGGGGCAGCAGCACTTCGCCGGCGGCGTAGCTATAGGTCTGAACCGAGCGCACCGAGCCCCCGGCCATGTTGAAGAAGCGCTTGAGCTGACTCTGTGCATGGTGGAAGCGCCCCGCGCTCGACCAGCCATAGGAGCCCGAATAGAGCGCGCCCGGCCCATATGTGTCCCGCACCCGCCGGATCTCACGGGCGACGAGGTCCAAAGCCTCGTCCCAGGACACCTCCACGAAGGGCTCCGCCCCCCGCCGGCCCCGGCGCGCCAGCGGCCCGTGCTCCAGATAGGAGCGCCGGACCGCCGGACGCAGCACCCGGCACGGCGCGAGACGGTCCCCCGCAAGCCCGAGCCCGAACCGTGCCGGATCGCCGTCACCCTCGAAGTCGGCGAGGGTGGAGATGTCCCCCCGGTGCCGGTAGAGCCCCCAATGGGTGCCCACCAGCCCGGCCCCCGCCTCCTGTTCAGCCCCCTGCCCCGCCCGCGCCCCGCTCCCGGGCCGCAGCCCGGGACGGGAGGTGGGGCTTGGGAGGATGGCCGGGGGGGAGAGGGTCATGGTCTCACTCGACGCAATTTTACTCGACGGAGATTTTGGCCGCCTTGACGATGACGTCATAGCGGGCGCTTTCATCTTGCTCGAAGGTGCGGAGCGCCTCCGGGTCACGGTACTTCGGAGTAAACCCGAACACGGCGAGCTTCTGCTTGAATTCGTCGGAGTTCACCACCGCCGAAACGTTGCTCACAAGGAATTCCGAGGCCTTGGCATCGAGGTTGCGGGGACCCCAGACGGCATACCAGGAGACCATCTCGAACGGTCCCATGCCCGCCTCATCCACGGTGGGCACATCCGGCGCGAGCGGCGAGCGGGTCTTGCTGGTAACCGCTAAGGCCTTGAGGCGACCGGACTTTACATAAGGCAGGGAGGACAGCATGGGATCGGCGATCAGCTGCACCTGGCCGCCCATCATGTCGTTCAGGGCCGGTCCGCCGCCCTTATAGGCGATCACATCCACATCCACCCCGGCCTTCTGCTTCAGCATCTCCACCGCAAGGTGCCCAGCCGAGCCGTAACCCGATGTTGCAAAAGAGAAATCATCCGGCTTGGCCTTGGCGAGCGCGAAGAAATCCTTCAGCGTGTCAGCCTTCACCTTGGGGTTGGTGGTGATCAGAAGAGGACCCTCGGCAACTTCGCCGATGGGCGTGAAATCTTTGAATATATTATAGGATACGTTCTTGTTGATGAGCGGCGTCACCACATGGATGGAGGCATCCAGGAGGATCGTATAGCCATCAGGCGCCGCCTTGGCCACCTCGGACGACCCCACGACGCCGCCGGCGCCACCCGCCCTGTTGTCCACCACGAAAGCCTTGCCAGTCCTCGTCTGGAGGGCTGTGGCGAGCGCGCGCGCCACACCGTCCACGGAGCCGCCGGGCGGATAGGGGACCACGATGGTCACCGGCCGGTCGGGAAAGCCCTGCGCCGCAGCAGGCGCCACTGGGGCCACCAGTGCAAGCGCAATGGAAAGCGCGTGGAACATCTTCATGTCTAGCCTCCTGCGACAGACAGCGGACCCCCCGCCCGCGCCGATTACTGGTTCACCAATGCTCAGTACGTTCCGGGATACTGGCCCCCGTCAATCATCAGATTTTGCGCATTCACGAAGCCGGCCTTCGCCGAGCACAGGAAGGCAATATAGGCCCCCACCTCGTCGGGCTCACCATAGCGCCCGGCGGGATTTTGCGCCGCCCGTTGCGCCCAGATCTCCTCGAAGGGGCGACCGGTCACGCGCGCCAGTTCCTCCACATGCCCGCGCTGGCCGTCCGAGGCGATGATGCCGGGCAGGATGTTGTTGATGGTAACATTGTGCGCCACCGTTTGCCGCGCCAGCCCGGCAACAAATCCCACAAGGCCCGAACGTGCGGCATTGGACATGCCAAGTTCTGGCTGCGCAATCTTCACGCTGCGCGAGACGATGTTGACGATGCGTCCAAAGCCGCGCGCCATCATTCCATCCACTGTGAGGCGGATCATCTCGATGGGCGTCAGCATCATCTTGTCGACACCCCGGATCCAGTCCTCGCGTGACCAGTTCCGGAAATCGCCGGGCAATTCGCCGTCGGCATTATTGACCAGGATGTCCGGCTCGGGGCACGCTTCCAGCGCCGCCACGCGGCCGGCGGGGGTGGTGATATCCCCCGCCACGGCGGTGACCCGGACGCCTGCACGCGCCCGGATCTCCGCCGCCGTCTGCTCAAGCACATCGGGCGTGCGAGCAAGAAGCGTCAGATCAACCCCCTCCGCCGCGAGGGCGAAGGCGGCCGCCCGACCCATGCCGCGGCTGCTGCCGGTCAGAAGCGCCCTGCGCCCGGAAAGGCCGAGGTCCATGGCCCTGGCTCAGGCCGCAACGGCGGAGATCGGGGCGATCTTCCAGCCATAGACCTTGTCGAGGCCAAGCTCCTGGACGATGCGCACGCCCCGCGCCAGCGCCTCGCCCTCAAGCCCCGTGAGCGGCCGGCGCAGTTCGCCCACCGGCAGACCCACCGCCTTCATCAGCGACTTCACCGCCACCGGATTGATGGCCGAATAGTTGTAATGAAGAAGAGGCAAGAGTTTCAGGTAGCTCTGCTTGAAGCCCTCGGCCTCGTCATAGCTCGCCCAGGGACGGGACATATAGGCCACTTCGGCGGGCGCGATATTGCCGCTCATGTTCGCCGTGCCATGTCCACCCAGGCTCATGGTGGGCACAACGAGACCGAGATTGGGGCTATCGCAGCACATGACGGAAACATCCGGCCGCGCCGCCAGGATCTGGGCCACCTGGCCCACGCGGGTGGTGGATTCCTTATGCACCACGTAGTTGGGATGCTTGAAGATGCGCAGAAGATGATCCCAGTGCAGATCGCTCTTCACCCGGGGCGGATTGTTGTAAATGCCGAGCGGCAGGTCGCTCGCATCCGCCACCTCAAGAAAGAAGCGCTCAATATCCGCCTCCGGGGCGCAGATATAGGCCGGCGCCGCCAGGATCGCGCCATCAGCGCCATTGGCCCGGGCAAAGCGCACGTTCTCAATCGTGGTCTCGGTGTTGTTGCCGGTGCAACCAAAGAAGATCGGCATCTTTTCCGTCTTCATTTTGGCCGTTTCCACGATAATCTCCCGCCGCTCGTCCGCGGAGAGCATGGAGACTTCGCCCGTCGATCCCATGATCAGGACGGCGCCCGTGCCATTTGCTTCATGGAACGCCAGCAATTCACGGAAGGCTCCAAAGTCCACACGCCCGGCGCGGTCGAACGGCGTGACGAGGGCGACGAACGAACCGGTGATCTTCCTAGCGGTGGAGGTGGACATCCGCGGCTTCCTTGCGAAATTCAATCACTGTTTGAAACGTAATTTAATCGGCTCAGCAGTCAACGGCATTCCTGAGGCACGAAGCCCAAAAAGAGGGCGCCAAACTGCCTAAAGCGTAACCATTTCCAGAGTCGACACACGGGCGCATCTGGCGAGGCGAAGCCGCGTGCCAAGCAGACAACGAGTTGAGTTTCAAAAGATTTCAGCCAGCCCCGCGCGCGACCTTGACAGCGGACGGGGCGAGAAAGCCGGCCGAGACGAACGCCACCAACTGGGCGATGATCTCGTCCTCATCACTGGTATCGCACAGGTCGCCCGAAAGCCGCTTCAGGCGGAAAGTGGCGGGATCGGAATCGATCAGAACCTGCATCACGGCGCCAATGGCAAAGTTGTAGCGCCAGAAAATGTCGGCCCGCCCAAGATGAGGCACAGCGCGTTGCAATGCATTGATGAACTGGAAAACGGAAGGGTCCACACGCTGCGTGAAAAAGCGCGACGTTCCCTCATTCGGCCGCGCCCGGATCTGTTGGATGAGCCTGGTGAGTGGGCGTGCACCGGTGGCATCGCGGCTGAGTTCCACCATGGGGCGGATCAGAGCCTCCACAATCTGGGGCAGTGACGGCCCGTCGGGCCCCGCCTCTCGCTCCGCGCCCTCGAGCGCACTGACGCGGGCCTCGGTATAGGGCTGCATGATGCGGTCAAGGACCGCGCCCAGCAATTCGTCCTTCGAGCCGAAATAGTAATTGATGGCAGAAACATTCACTTCGGCGCGAAGCGTGATGTCCCGCACCGTGGCAAGCTCAAAGCCCTGGTCAAGAAACACCCGCTGGGCGGCGGAGAGGATGCGTTCCCTAGGATCGTCTTGCCGCTGCGCGTCCGATGGCTGTGCCTGGCTCCGACTTCGACTTGCCTTGGCCACGTGGCACGGCCTCCCCTGTGGCAGCAGACCGGCACGCCGTTTCCACGCCAGATGGACATGAGGGTGAAGGGGAGGCCTCACCAAGGCTCCCGCGAGAATGCTATAGCCGCCACACCAGCGACAATTCAAGCACCTTGCCGCAGCAGGACATCTCGCGACGAAGCAACGCAAAATTGCAGAGACCAAGGACGCGCGATCCAGCCTGCATGCCTTCAACGGCTTCGGCGGGTTCGAGCTTGCGGGACCCGCGTCATCCCGCAAACCCATCAGCAGCAGGGCTGCTCAATTACCCGACAGGCGCCGAACAGGGAGACCGCCCGGATTGCCCACGTTCCGCGTCACGTAAAGCTAAGCCCTCAGCCACCGTTCTGATTGTTCATGCGATTGTACTGCGACCAAAATGACTTGATTGCCAAAGCCCCGCCAGTCACGTCTGTCAGCTGCGCGTCGTCCACAGCCTGCTGGCCGCTGGCAGCAGACTGCATCGCCGAAAAGGCCTCTTCCGCTTCCTCTGCGGTCAACACAATCTTGTTTTCTTCAGCGAAGGCCGCCAGTGCGGCGGCACTGTTCACGCGCCCGACGAAAGCTTGCATGGCCGACCTGTCGGACCCAAGCTTTGCAATGAGCGCCTGGACCCCCAAGAGCTCCACCCCCGTGTTCAAATCGGTGCGGTCCGGCATATCCTTGCCCTCGATATAAAATACTGACATCACCCGGCCCATCCAAAAGGGATGCGCCGGGTGGCCATCTTCTCACCTGAACCAAAGCGTATTCGCCACAATCCTCTGTCACGAACACGCTGCGACATCATTAAATGTGCGTAAGGTGAGTGGAGAACCGGGATCGCATCCATGGAAGGATGAATCCCGATTTCTCCAGCGGCGCCCTTTAGACAAGCAAATGGGAACACCGGTGCACGCTCATGCGCGCCATCGCCGATCACTCACAAGACATGAAGCATCAAGATCCGCACGCAAGCTGAGGCATGATCCGACCGCCCGCGATCGCCCCAGGCACAGGGGCGCCAAATGTCGGTCGCAGCTTCGCGACCTTTGCAGCCCCGCGGCGAGTGACCTGCCCCCCGCTCGCCGAAAGGGCGCAGCACGGTGGCCGAACTGGTCTGACCAAATTGAGTAGATCGTCATTTTTTTGTTTCGATTTTCGGTCGTGTTGCAAAATCTATGATAGGTGGTATGACCACTACGAGCCACCGAGAAGGGGGCCGTTGTGGTGGATCTGACGCACGCGATTGAACGCTTGATTGCAGAGCGGGGCTTGAAGCCGGGAGCCCGGCTGCCGGGCGAGCGTGCGCTCGCGGCGGAACTCAAGGTGTCCCGCCCAACCTTGCGCGAAGCGCTCCGGCACCTGGCCAGCCAGGGCCGTCTTGTCACCCGCCGGGGCGGCGGCAGCTTCGTGGCCCCTCCCGAACAGGCCCATCCCGTGGCCCACGCGCTCGCCCCGCTGATCCAGATGCCTGAAGGCGAGCTCGGCTTTTGGCGCGACGTCATGGAAATCCGCAAGTCGCTGGAGCCCGACACGGCCTACCATGCCGCCTTGCGCGCCGGGGAGGAGGACCTGAAGCGCATGGAGTGGACCCTGCACCACGTCTGCGCCTCGGTCGAAGCCGATGCCGCCACGCAGGCGCGCGCGGACGCGCAATTTCACATGGCCATCGCCGAAGCGTCCCACAATGCGGTGCTGCGGCAAGTGATGGCCGGCCTGTTCGACCTGCTCCGCCAGAGCATCTCGCAGAGCCTGGAGAGGCTTTATCTCATTCCCCGCACCGCGCAGGCGCTCGACGACCAGCATCGTGCCATAGCCACGGCCATCCGCTACGGGCGTGCCGAAGATGCACGCGACGCGGCGCGACAGCATCTCGACTTCGTCGAACAGACCCTTCGCCAGATCGAGGAGGATGCGGCCCGGCGGCACCGATCTTCCCGCGCCTTATCCCATACCCGCCCAAAGAAAGACGTCACGCCGTGATCATCTCCTCCTCCGCGGATTATCGCGAAGCCGCCCGCCGCCGCCTGCCGCCCTTCCTGTTCCACTACATCGATGGCGGCGCCTATGCGGAATATACGCTGGGGCGCAACGTCTCGGACCTGTCCCTGCTGGCCCTGCGCCAGCGGGTGCTAAAGAGCGTGGGCGAGGTTGACCTTTCGGCCAACCTGTTCGGCGAACACCTGTCCATGCCCCTGGCTTTGGCCCCCGTCGGGCTCACCGGCATGTTCGCCCGCAGGGGCGAGGTGCAGGCGGCAAAAGCAGCCTTCAGCCGGGGCGTGCAATTCACCTTGTCCACGGTCTCCGTGTGCCCCATCGAGGAGGTGCAGAGCCAGCTGGCGCGGCCCATGTGGTTCCAGCTCTATGTCCTGAAAGACCGGGGCTTCATGAAGAATGCACTGGAGCGGGCCTGGGCGGCGGGCATCCGCACACTGGTCTTCACCGTGGACATGCCGGTGCCCGGCGCGCGCTATCGCGATGCCCATTCCGGCATGTCCGGCCCCAATGCCGGCATTCGCCGGATCTTGCAGGCCATCACCCACCCGGCTTGGGCGTTCGATGTGGGGCTGATGGGCCGACCGCATGACCTTGGCAATGTCTCGGCCTATCGCGGGCACAAGACCACGCTGGAAGATTATGTGGGCTGGCTGGGGGCGAATTTCGACCCCGCCATCGGCTGGCGCGATCTGGAATGGATCCGCGAATTCTGGAAGGGACCCATGGTGATCAAGGGCATCCTGGACCCGGAAGACGCGGAAGACGCAGTGCGTTTCGGCGCCGATGGCATCGTGGTCTCCAACCATGGCGGCCGGCAGCTCGACGGCGTGCTCTCCTCGGCCCGGGCGATGCCCGCCATCGCGGACAAGGTGAAGGGCAAGCTCACGCTACTGGCGGATTCCGGCATCCGCAACGGCCTCGACGTGGTGCGCATGGTGGCCCAGGGGGCGGACGGCGTGCTGCTGGGCCGGGCCTTCGTCTATGCGCTCGCCGCGGCGGGCGGCCAGGGCGTGGGGAATGTCCTCGACCTCATCGCCAAGGAGATGCGGGTGGCCATGACCCTCACCGGCGCGAAGACGCTGGCCGGCATCTCCCGCGAGAGCCTGGTGCGGGACGTGGAGACGCCGCTCGCCCAGATCGCCACGGCGGCCTGA
Source organism: Aquabacter sediminis (assembly GCF_028863665.1). GTDB lineage: Bacteria > Pseudomonadota > Alphaproteobacteria > Rhizobiales > Xanthobacteraceae > L1I39. The sequence goes on along the minus strand of NZ_JARBFX010000005.1, from coordinate 318,656 downwards.
TTCCACCTTCAGGCCGGCGCGCCCTTCGGCAGCCGGCCTGCGCGGGCCTTTCGGGCGGGGCGCGGGCGCGCCGCCGCCTCGCCCGCATCCTGCGCCACCAGCGCCTTGAGAATGGTCAGGAATTCGCTGGCGTTCGGCGTCATCGCCACGCCCTTCGGCGTGACGATGCCATAGGGGTCCAGGCGCCCCTCCACCTCCAGCGGCAGCCGCACGAAGCCGCCACTCGCCACCTCCTGCGCCACGATCGTCTTCGGCAGCATGGAAATCATGCCCGCGTGCCGCACCAGATTGAGGGTGGCGAAGATGGAGGAGGTCTCCACCAGATTGTCCAGCGTCCGCAGGCCGGCCGCCGCGAAGGCGGTGTCGATGAGGAGACGCATGGGGCTCGGCGCCGGCTGGAGCACCCAGGGCATGTCGCCCATGTCGGCCAGGTCCAGATGCGCGCGCCCGGCCAGCGGGTGCGAGGTGGCCGCGAACGCCCACAACTCCTCCTTTGACAAGGGCTCGAAGTCGAACTTCGCCCGATCCCGCACCGAGGGGATGCGGCCGATGACGAGGTCCAGTTCGCCGCGATCGAGGGCGGCGATCAGCTGGTCCGATGTGGTGGCCAGCACCTGGATGGTCATGAGCGGGCGCTGGCGCTTCAGCTCGGCGATGGCACGCGGCAGGAGGTCCGAGGCGGTGGCCATGATCGCCCCGAGCGCCAGCGCGCCATAGCCGCCGCGCTTCAGATTGGCGAGGCCACTGGCGAAGCGCTCCCCGTCGGTGAGCGCGCGGCGGGCATAGTCCACCACATGGGCGCCGATCTCCGTGGCCAGCATGGCGCGCGGCGTGCGTTCGAACAGGCGCACGCCCAGCATCTCCTCCAGGTCCTGAAGGATCTTGGTGGCGGCCGGCTGGGTCATGTTCAGCTCGGCCGCCGCGCGGCGCAAATTGCCCGTGCGCCCCAGCACATCCACGAGACGCAGCTGCTTGAAGCGCAGGCGCGAGAGAAGGGCGGGCGGGCCGAGGTCGCGCATCGCGATAACCAGATGGAATGGATCGAACAGAACTTCTCATTATCGCGTTATCGATCAGTCGGCTAGCGTCCCGCGCGAAATGGCTCGAACCGGTCCGGCCGTGACCGAAGCAACGGCCAACCGCATGGGAGGACTAGAATGAAGCTCGTTCGCTATGGCGCGGCGGGGCAGGAGCGCCCTGGTCTCATGGACACCGACGGCCGCCTGCGCGACCTCTCCGCCCTCGTGCCGGACATCGCCGGTGCCGCGCTGCTCCCCGAAAGCCTGGAGCGCCTCAAGGCCGTGGACACCGCCACCTTGCCCCTGGTGGAGGGCACGCCGCGCCTCGGCGCCTGCGTGGGACAGGTGGGCAAGCTCATCTGTGTCGGGCTCAACTATTCCGACCATGCCGCCGAGAGCGGCCTGCCGGTGCCCGAAGAGCCGGTGCTCTTCATGAAGGCCACCAGCTCCATCGTCGGCCCCAATGACGATGTGGAGATCCCTCGCGGCTCGCAGAAGACCGATTGGGAAGTGGAACTGGGCATCGTCATCGGCAAGATCGCCAAGTATGTGAGCGAGGCGGACGCCCTCGCCCATGTGGCCGGCTATTGCGTGATCAACGACGTCTCCGAGCGCGCTTACCAGATCGAGCGCGGCGGCCAGTGGACCAAGGGCAAGAGCTGCGACACCTTCGCGCCCATCGGCCCCTGGCTGGTCACCGCCGACGAGGTGAAGGACCCGCAGGACCTGCACATGTGGCTGGAAGTGGACGGCCACCGCTACCAGGACGGCTCCACCCGCACCATGATCTTCGGCGTCGCCCATGTGGTGAGCTATATCAGCCAGTTCATGAGCCTCCAGCCCGGCGACATCATCTCCACCGGCACGCCGCCCGGCGTCGGCCTCGGCCAGAAGCCGCCCGTCTATCTGAAGGCCGGCCAGACCATGCGGCTCGGCATTGCCGGCTTGGGCGAGCAACGCCAGACGACCGTCCAGGCCTGAGGGAGCAGGAAATCATGACCAAGATCGACCTTCAGGGCCGCGTCGCCATCATCACTGGCGGCGCCCGCGGCATCGGCTATGCCACCGCCCAGCGCATGCTCGCCTCGGGCGCGCAGGTGAGCCTGTGGGACATCGACGCCGCCCGCCTCGCGGATGCGGCCGCCGAGCTCTCCAAGCTCGGAACGGTGAGCACCCAGACCGTGGAACTCACCGACGAAGCTTCCGTCGTCGCCGCCACGCAGGGCGTCCTCGCCAGCCATGGCAAGATCGACATCCTCGTCAACAACGCCGGCATCACCGGCGGCAATGCCAAGCTCTGGGAGCTGGAGACCGATGTGTGGCGTCGCGTGATCGACGTGAACCTCGTCGGCCCCTTCATCACCTGCAAGGTGGTGGTGCCGCACCTCATCGCCAATGGCTGGGGGCGCATCGTCAATGTCGCCTCTATCGCCGGCAAGGAAGGCAATCCCAACGCCTCCCATTATTCCGCGTCCAAGGCGGGCCTCATCGGCCTTACCAAGTCTCTGGGCAAGGAACTGGCGCAGGCGAACATTCTGGTGAACTGCATCACCCCCGCCGCCGCGCGCACCGAGATCTTCAACCAGATGAAGCAGGAGCATATCGACTTCATGCTGTCGAAGATCCCCATGGGCCGCTTCCTGGAAGTGGACGAGGCAGCAGCCCTCATCGCCTGGCTCTCCTCGGCCGAATGCGCCTTTTCCACCGGCGCGGTGTTCGACATTTCCGGCGGCCGGGCGGTCTACTGACCGCTCATCTCCTACAGATCCTGGCGGCATGAGGCCGCCGTCTCCCGCGCGCCCGGCAAGACCGGGCGCGCCAAGAACAGAATCGTCCGGGAATGACCCCGAGACGGTCGGAGGCAACGTTCCACATGGAGAGGCTGATGCCTGCCCCGTCCCCGTCGCTTCAGGCGACGATTTCCAAGGTCACCAAGCGGCTCCTGCCGTTCCTGCTGCTCATGTATGTGCTCGCCTTCCTGGACCGGGCCAATGTGGGCTTCGCCAAGAAGGCGTTCCAGGCGGATACTGGAATTTCCGACGCCGCCTTCGCGCTCGGCGCCTCCATCTTCTTCCTGAGCTATGCCCTGTTCGAGGTGCCCTCGAACATCATCATGCATCGCGTTGGCGCCAAGATCTGGATGGCGCGCATCATGGTCACCTGGGGCCTGATCTCCGCCGCCATGATGTTCGCGCACAATGAATTCACCTTCTACGTGCTGCGCGTCCTGCTGGGCGCCGCCGAAGCGGGCTTCTTCCCGGGCGTCATCCTTTACCTGACCTATTGGTTCCCCTCCTTCGCGCGCGGCCGCGCCATGGGCCTGTTCTATTTCGGCGCCCCGCTCGCCTTCATCTTCGGCTCGCCGCTCTCCGGCCTGCTCCTGGACTGGCATGGCCTCGGCGGCCTGCATGGCTGGCAGTGGATGTTCATGGTGGAGGGCCTGCTGGCGGTGGTCGTCGGCGTGTGGGCCTATTTCTACCTGGACAACAAGCCGGCCGACGCCAAGTGGCTCACGCAGGCGCAGAAGGATGAGCTCGGACGCGCCATTGCCGCCGAAGAGAGCCACAAGACCGCCCATGGTCCCGCCCATCTGCTGGCGGCGATGCGCAACATGAAGGTGCTGCACTTCGCGCTCATCTATTTCCTCATCCAGATGAGCGTCTATGGCGTCGTCTTCTACCTGCCGACGCAGGTGGCGAACCTGCTCGGCACCAAGGTGGGCCTGCAGGTGGGCTTCGTCTCGGCCATTCCGTGGGTCTGTGCGCTCGTTGCCGCCTATGTGCTGCCGCGCATGTCGGATGCCTCCGGCAACCGTCGCGGCTATGCGGCGGGCATCCTTGCCGTCTCCGGCCTTGGCATTGCCGCCTCGGTGGCCACCACCTCCCCGGCTTTGGCGCTGATCGCCCTGTGCTTTGCGGCGGCGGGCTTCATCGCCGTGCAGCCGATCTTCTGGACCTTCCCCACCGATTATCTCGGCGGCGTGGCCGCAGCGGGAGGCATCGCCCTCATCAACTCGCTGGGCGCGCTGGGCGGCTTCGTGGCGCCCAATGTGAAGACCTGGGCGGAGGCCGCCTTCGCCTCGCAGGCTGCTGGTCTTTACCTGCTGGCCGGCACCACCTTGCTGGGTGCGGTTCTCATCCTGGCCATCGGCCGGGCCACCTCCATGCCCGTTTCGTCCAAGGCCAAGCGCGCCTGAACCCTGCCCGCTTTTGGAAAACCAGACGCCCCGCGCGGTGCGCGGGGCGATAAGGAGACAAGACCATGGCCATGCCGACCATCAAGGCGGTCCGCGCCTACACCGTGCGCGGCGGCGGCGCCGACTATCACGACACCCAGGGCTATCACTGGATCGACGACCACATCGCCACCCCCATGGCGCGCTATGAGGAATACCGGCAGAGCCGCCGCTCGTTCGGCATCAACGTGCTGGGCACGCTGGTGGTGGAAGTGGAAGCCTCCGACGGCACAGTGGGCGTCGGCGTGACCACGGCGGGCGAGATCGGCGCCTTCATCGTGGAGAAGCACCTCTCCCGCTTCCTGATCGGGCGACAGGTGACCGAAATAGAGAAGATCTGGGACCAGATGTATTTCGGCACCCAGTTCTATGGCCGCAAGGGGGTGGTGGTGAACACCATTTCCGGCGTCGACATCGCCTTGTGGGACCTGCTCGGCAAGATCCGCGGCGAACCCGTGCATGCCATGCTGGGCGGCCCGGTGCGGGACGAGCTGTCCTTCTATGCCACCGGCGCGCGGCCGGATCTGGCCAAGAAGATGGGCTTCATCGGCGGCAAGCTGCCCTTGCTCCACGGCCCGGCCGAGGGCGACGAGGGCCTGAAGAAGAATATCGAGCTTCTGGCGGACATGCGCAGCAAGGTCGGCGACGACTTCTGGCTGATGTATGATTGCTGGATGGCGCTCGATCTCAACTATTCGATCCGCCTCGCCCACAAGGCGCAGGAATTCGGCCTGAAATGGATCGAAGAGTGCCTCTCCCCCGACGACTATTGGGGCTATGCCGAACTGAAGCGCCAGGCGCCCACCGGCATGCTGGTGACCACCGGCGAGCATGAGGCCACCCGCTGGGGCTTCCGCATGCTGCTGGAGATGAATTGCTGCGACATCATCCAGCCCGACGTGAACTGGTGCGGCGGCATCACCGAGCTGATCAAGATCTCGGCGCTCGCGGACGCCCATGGCAAGCTCATGGTGCCCCATGGCTCGGGCCCCTACAGCTATCATTTCGTGATCACGCGCCATAACAGCCCGTTCACGGAAATCATCATGAGCGCGCCCAATGCGGACGAGGTGCGCCCCGCCTTCCACCCGCTACTGCTGGACGAGCCGGTGCCCGTGAACGGCCGCCTGAAGGCCTCCGCCCTGGACAAGCCGGGCTTCGGCGTCTCCCTCAATCCCGAGGTGCAGCTCCACCGGCCTTTTCCGTCGAACTGAACGCTTGGAGGGGAGGACACCGCGCGCCCTCTCCTCGTCCGCTTCCTCCCGCTGGCCGGTGCCCTCGCGCACCGGCCTTCTTTTTTATCCGAGCCCTGGAATGGGCACGCCGAAGGCCTGCGCCAGCAGCACGCCGTTCAAGCTGAGCACGACGATGCTGCCTCCGATGGCGAGCACGTTGACGAGGCGGGAATTGGCGAACTCGCCCATCAGGTCGCGCCGGGCGGTGAACAGCACCAAGGCGATCATCGGCACCGGCAAGGCGATGGAAAGCACCACCTGGCTCAGCACCAGCGCGTGGGTCGCGTTCACGCCCATGGCCACCACCACGAAGGCGGGCACCATGGTGACGAGGCGGCGCACCAGCAGGGGAATGCGGATGCCGATGAAGCCCTGCATGATCATCTGCCCGGCCATGGTGCCCACCACGGAGCTGGAGATGCCCGAGGCGATCAGCGAGACCAGGAACACCCCGGCGGAGGCGGCGCCCAGCAAGGGGGTCAATGTGTGATAGGCGGTCTCGATCTCCGCCACGTCGCTATGGCCCAGATGAAAGGCGCTTGCGGCCATGATGACCATGGCCATGTTGACGAGGCCCGCCACGGAGAGCGCCACCACCACCTCGCGATTGGAGAAGCGCACCAAAAGCCGCTTTTGGCCGATGTCGCGCGGCCGCGAGCGGCTTTGGGTCAGGCCCGAATGCAGGAAAAGCGCATGGGGCATGACCGTGGCGCCAATGATGCCGACGGCGATGGTGAGGGCGGCGGCGTCGGGAATCTGCGGTGTCACGGCGCCCAGTGCAACCTGCCCCCAGTCCACCGGCGCGATCAGGATCTCCACCAGGTAGCACAGGCCGATCAGCGCCACGAGCCCGCCAATCACCAGTTCCAAGGGCCGAAATCCGCGCCCCTCGATCAGGAGGATGCCGTAGGTGACGACAGCCGTGATGCCCATGCCCACCAGGAGCGGCAAGCCGAACAGCAGCGACAAGCCGACCGCGCCACCCAGGAACTCGGCGAGGTCGGTGGCCATGGCCGCGACTTCGCTGACCACCCACATGGCCAGCACGACCGGCTTGGAGAAGGAGGCACGGCACAGCTCCGCCAGGTTGCGGCCGGTCACGATACCGAGCTTGGCCGAAAGGGACTGGAACAGCATGGCCACCAGATTGGCCATCACCACCACCCAGAGCAGGGTATAGCCATAGCCGGCGCCCGCCTGGATGTTGGTGGCGAAGTTGCCGGGGTCCATATAGGCGATGGAGGCGATCACCGCGGGGCCGACGAACAGCAAGGCTGAGAGCGGTCCTCGCCGGCGACCGGAGAGCACCTCCTCGATGGCGAGGCGGGTGCGATCGCTGACCGATCGGGGCGCGGCGGAAGACAGGCTGTCGCTCATGGCATGGAGGCGTCTTGTTGCTGGCACCAATAAATGTAGCCTCGGCTACATCTATTGCAAGAGCCTTCCTGCTGCGACGAAAGGCCAAGGGGCGATGGGCACGACGTGTAAGGGGCTAGCAGGCTTTCAAAAGCGACCACGTACGGCACGGATTGCAATCCGTAGCCACGGCTTCATAGTGTGCGCAAATTTCATTCCGTCCTGGGCCTCCCGGCTCGGACGGCCCGGAGAGGAAACGGAGTGGCGCGAACCGCGAAATTGCCGGTCACGGGCGAGCCGCAGAAGAGCACGCTGCCGGAAGGGGCGCCGGAGAAAAGCCGGGCGGACGACAACCGCACCGACGACAACCGCACCGACGACACCTGCCGGTTCGACCGCGCCCGCACGGCCCGCTCGGCGGAAATCCTCGAAGACTATACGGAGCTCATTGGCGACCTCATCGCCGAGCATGGGGAAGCGCGTGTCACCGACATCGCCCGTCGCCTGGGCGTCACGCACCCCACGGCCACCAAGGCTCTGGCGCGCTTGAAGCGGGAGGGGCTCGTCACCTCCCGCCCCTATCGCGGCGTCTTCCTGACCGGGGCGGGTGCCGCCATGGCGGAGCGGGTCCGTGCCCGCCACCGCCTCGTGGTGGACCTTCTGGTGGCCATCGGCGTGCCCGCAGAGGCCGCCGAGACCGATGCCGAAGGCATGGAGCACTATGTCTCCGAAACCACGCTGGAGGCCTTCCGCCGCTTCCTGGATGCCCGCAAAGCGTGAGGGCCGAGGCGATCAGTAGCGGTTCACCGGCAGAACCACGATCTCGGCGATCTGGACGTGAGGCGGCTGGTCGAGGGCAAAGAGGATGGTGCGGGCCACGTCTTCCGGGTCGAGCGCCATCTTGAACTGGTCGAAATAGGCCTTTTCCTTCTCCTCGTCCCCCCGGTAGCGCGTGCGGATGATGCCGGTGCGGGCAAGGCCCGGCAGGATCTCGGTCACGCGCACGGCGCTCTCCGTCAGTTCGCCCCGCAAGGTCTCCGTGAACATGCGCACGCCCGCCTTGGAGGTGGAATAGGCGGTCATGTCCGGCACCAGGCGCACCGCATTGATGGACGAGACATTCACCACATGGCCGCGATCGCGCTTCACCATGGGCGGCAGTACCGCGCGCGTCACCCGCATGGTGCCGATGAGATTGGTCTGGATGATCCCCGTCCAGTCGTCGGCCGAGCCCTCCACGAAGGGCATGCGCCCGCCAATGTCGTGGCCGGCATTGTTGATGAGGATGTCGACCGTGCCGAAGGCTGCGGGCACCTGGTCAAGCAGGCGGTCGACCGCCGGATAGTCGGAAATGTCGAGGACCACGGGCAAGGCATTGGCGCCCAGTTCCGCCGCGAAGGCCACGAGAGCCTCCTTGTTGCGATCCACCAGCACCACCTTGCGTCCCGAGGCGATCAAGGCGCGGGCGATGGCCCGGCCGAAGCCGCCGGCGGCACCGGTGAGAAGCGCTGTTTCCGTCTTGTCTTCAGGCATTTGTGTCCTCCCTGACGCCGGCCTTGGATGGCCGTGCGGCGGCACGCGCCTCCTGCCGCGAGCATGGCCCTTGGGAAGACGTGCGCCCTTTGATTGGCGGTGAGACGAGATGGGCGTCTGCGGACGCGAACACTGTCAGATGAGGCGCGCTGTGTCCGCACTCGCCCGCGTGCTAACTGTTATTCCGGATTTGGCGCCGCCGCCCGCGCCACAAGGGGCGGCCAAGCAATAGAGCCAAGCAACAGAAAAGCGGACCAGGGATGGACTTCAAGCAGCTCAAGGCCTTCACGACACTGGCCGAATTCGGCTCCTTCTCGCGTGCGGCCGCCGTCCTCTCGGTGGCCCAGCCGGTCCTGTCGCGGCAGATCAAGTCGCTGGAGGAGGAACTGGGCATCGAGCTCTTCTACCGCAACGGGCGCGGCATCGTGCTGACCGAGGCGGGCAAGCTGCTGCACGGCTATGCGGGCAATGTGCTGGACACCGTCACCCGCGCGACCGACGAGGTGACGGCCCTGCGCTCCTCTCCGCGCGGCACGGTTGCCCTGGGCATGCCCCCCTCCGTGGGCGCGGTGCTCACCGTGCCCCTGGTGAAGACCTTCCGCGCCGAGTTTCCCATGGTGGCGATCCGCGTGGTGGAAGGCTTTTCCGGCCATCTGCTGGAATGGCTCGCCACCGGCAAAATCGACGTGGCCGTGCTCTACAACGCACCCCGCACTTCCAATCTGCGCGCCGAGCCGCTCCTCCAGGAAGAGATCAATTTGCTGGGCGCCATCGACGATCCGCTCGGCCTTCCCGACGGGCCCATTCCGGCGAGCCGGCTCCCGGAAATCCCGATGATCATTCCCTCCCGGCCCCACGGACTGCGGCTGGTGGTGGATTCGCTGCTGAGCGAGGCGGAGATCGACCTCAACGTCATCATTGAGGTGGATGCCATGCCCTCGACCTTGAGCCTGGTGGAAAACGGCATCGGCTATACCTTGCTGTCCTATGGCCCGGCGCGGCATCTGATCGAGGCGGGGCGGATGAAAAGCTGGTCCATTGTCGATCCGGTCATTACCCGCCAGCTGATCCTCGCCACCTCCAGCCAGCGCCCCACCACCTTCTCCACGCGGGCGCTCGCCTCCATGGTGCGGCGGCAGGTGCAGGAACTGGTGCGGCGGGGCGCCTGGTCGTCCAACATGCCGGTCTCCACCTCCACGCTGCAGCGCGAAGATCAGGGGTGAGAAATCTGTTATGCCGGAAACGGCAATGACGTTCGCCAATTCTCCGGTTTAGCCTTCCCCCACAATCGACGAGCCGCAGCAGGATGCCCCTTGGGGATTGGACCTGCATGCGGCCAGGGAGCGCCAAGAGAGCGCCGGGGAAGCGTCATGTCAGGTGAACTTGTAGGGTTCGTGGGTCTCGGCCGCATGGGCAGCGCGATGGCGGGCCGCCTGCTGGATGCGGGATATGAATTGTGCGTCTTCGACACCCAGGCGGCCGCCACGGCGCCGCTGGTGGCGCGGGGCGCACGGCTTGCGGCTTCTCCGCTGGAGGTGGCCTCGACGGCCCAGACGGTCCTCCTCAGCCTGCCCACGCCCGACATAGTCAAGGCCGTGACCATCGGCGAGGGCGGCATCTCCCGCGGCAATGCCGTGCGCACGGTCATCGACCTGTCCACCTCCGGCCCAGGCGCCTCGCAATTCGTTTCTAAAGGTTTGGCGGAGCGCGACATCGCGCTGATCGATGCCCCCGTCTCCGGCGGCATTGCGGGCGCCAAGGGCGGCACGCTGGCGCTCATGATCTCCGGCCCGCGCGAGGTCTATGAGACCACGGCGCAGCCGATCCTCAAGCATTTCGGCAAGCTCTTCTATACCGGCGAGAAGGCCGGCCTTGCCCAGACGGCCAAGCTCGTCAACAACCTGCTGGCGGCGGCCGCCTTGGTCATCTCGTCCGAGGGCATGGCCATGGGCGTGAAGGCCGGGCTCGATCCCAAGATCCTCTTGGACATCATCAATGTCTCGTCCGGCCGCAACAGCGCCACCCAGGACAAGTTCCCCCGATCTGTGCTTCCCGGCACCTTCGATTTCGGCTTCGCCACCGGCCTGTCCTACAAGGATGTTCGCCTGTGCCTGGACGAGGCCGAAGCCATGGGCATTCCCATGATCATGGGCGCCGTGGTGCGCCAGATCCTGGCCCTGACACAAGCCAAGTATGGCGCGGAGTCCGACTTCACGAGCATCGCCCGCCTCTCCGAGGAATGGGCGGGGGTTGAGATCCGCGGCTGATCCTCGCGCGTCCGGGTCCAAGCCCCGGGCGCGCTCCAGACATCGCAAAGGCGAACAAAGAAGCTGCGTCCCACGCCGCCGACGGCAGGACGGGCCAACAAGCAAAAGGTCGAGGAGACGCATCCATGACGATGCTGGACGCGGCCGCGCGCCCGCTTTCCATCTCGCGCACCCTCGCGCTCCAGGCGCGGGCGACGCGCCTTGACGACCTCTCCGCCGCCACGCGAGACAAGCTGAAGGTATGCCTGCTGGACTTCCTGTCCTGCGCCTTCGAGGCCGCCGATTTACCCTGGAGCCGCGAGGCCGCTTCCGTCGCGCCCCGTACCAGCGAAGGCGCCACCATCATCGGCACGTCCGTCACGGCCCCCGTGGGCGATGCGGCCTTCGCCAACGCCACCGCCGGCCATGGGCTGGTGCGGGAGGACATGCATGCCGCCAGCATCGGCCATCACGGCGTGGTGATCTGGCCGGTGCTCCTGGCGCTTAGCCAGCGCGCACCGGTGTCGGGCGCGGCATTCCTGACCGCAGCCGCAGTCGGCTACGAGGTGGGCGGTCGGCTGGGGCGGGCGCTCTTCAATGCTGACCTTGCCCGCCTGTTCCGTCCCACGGGCCTCCTTGGCCCCATTGCGGGCGCGGCAGCGGGAAGCCGGCTCCTCGACCTGTCGGAAAGCCAGAGCGCCTCCGCACTGGCGCTGGGCGCAAATGCCTCGGGCGGGCTCAATCAATGGCCTCATGAAGGCAGCAGCGACATGTATTTCCATCCGGGCTTCGCGGCGCGGGCGGCCATCCTGTCTGTGGACCTCGCCCGCGCCGGCGCGATGGGCTCCGACTATATCCTGGAGGGCGAGGCAGGGCTTGCGATGGCTTTCCGGCGCTCGCCTCTGTCCCAGCCCGTGACGCTCTTCCCGCGCGGGCAAGCCGAGGTGCTGGCCGTCTATAACAAGCCGGCCCCCGCGTGCAATTTCGCCCAGACCGCAACCCAAGCCGCCCTGCGGGTAGCGCAGCAGATTGACGGCCGCGAGACCATACGCGAGGTCACCGTCCTGCTCCCGGAAGCGGCCATCCGGTATCCCGGCTGCGACTTCACCGGCCCCTATGAGCGGGCGCTCCAGGCCAAGATGTCGATCCAGTACGGCGTCGCCGCCGCCTTGGTGCGGGGGGCGGTTGAGGAAGACAATTATCGCCGCCTGGACGCACCTGAAATCCTGCGTCTCGCGGCGCTGATCCGCCTGGAGCGCGATGCGGAATTCACCGCCCGCTTTCCCGCCGCCCAAGGCGCCGAGGTGGTGGTGCAGCTTGCCGGCGGCGCCACCATCAGCCGGCGCCTCCCCGACGTCATTCCCGCCACCGAAAGCGAAATCCGCCAGCGCTTTCGCCTGGCGGCCGGCGCGGTGATCGGGGCCGGCCGGGCTGAAGAGATCGAAGAGCGCGTGGACGAGCTCGAGCGCTCCGCCGATGCCGGCCGGATCGCGGCCCTCTGCGCAACACCATCCGACAGCGCCGTGCGCGCGGCCGCGACGGCCAACTCACTGCATGCGTAAGCCTTTTCGCTCAGCGGAAGGGATTTGACCAACGGGCACAAAGCCCGGCTTAAAACTGGGAGGACCAACGCAATGAAGACGGTGCCGCGCGGCACTGCGCGCCTGGCTGCGAGGATGCAGCCATGACGTCGCAGATGGTCGAGAATATCCTCCAGGCGCTGGCCGCCGGCATTCTGGCAGGGGCGATCTACGGGCTCATGTGCGTGGGCCTGGGCCTCATCTTCGGCGTCATGCGCGTCATCAACTTCGCCCAGGGCGATTTCATGATGCTCGGCATGTACGCTGCCTATTATCTGTTCCTGACCTTTGGAATACAGACCATCTTCGGCAGTGTGATCGGCCCCTATGTGGCCATCGTGTTGTCGGCGCCGCTCCTGTTCCTGTTCGGCTATTTCATCCACAAGGTGCTCATCTCGCGCGTCACGGGCCAGCGCACCGCGCAACTGGAAGGCGAAGGTCACTTCGCGCAACTCATCCTGACGCTCGGCATCGCGCTGGTGCTGCAGAATGGCGGGCTCATCGTCTTCGGCTCGGTGCTCGCCTCCATCCGCACGCCGCTGTCCTCAAGCGCCTGGGAACTGGGTCCGTTCTGGGGCGACTTCGTTTCCATTTTCGTCAACAAGTCTCGAGGGATAGCGGCTCTGTTCTCGGTCGTTGCCATGGTCGGCCTCTGGCTGCTGATCGCCCGGACGCGCCTCGGCAAGGCCTTGCGCGCCTCGGCGGACAATCCCGTTGCGGCCACCTACATGGGCATCGACATCGACCGCTCCTATCGCATCGCCTTCGGCCTTGGCACCGCCGTGACCGCCCTCGCCGGCGGGCTGCTGGCCACCAACTATCCCTTCCATCCCTTCATCGGCCTGGAATACGTGATCGTCATGTATGCGGGCGTGGTGCTCGGCGGCATGGGCTCCATCACGGGCGCTTTCTGGGGTGGCATGACCATCGGCCTGGTGCAGCAGCTGTCCACCCTTGTCCTGCCCACGCAGCTCCAGAACGCGGCGATCTTCGTCGTCTTCCTGCTCATTATCTTCCTGCGTCCGCAGGGCTTTTTCGGCCGCATGGTGGAGAGGACGTGATGCAGACCCTTCGCTCCCTCGCCCCCTTGCTGATCGTCGCGGCGATCTACGCCGCCGTGACCCTGGTGGTCACCAATTCCTACTACCAGCTCACCCTCACGCTGGTGCTGGTTTGGGCCTGCTTTGGCCTGTCCTGGAATCTCCTCTCCGGCTATACGGGCCTGGTCTCCTTCGGCCACGCCTCCTTCTTCGGGCTCGGCGCCTATGCGACCGTTCTCGGGCAGATCTATTTCGACATCTCGCCCTGGATCTCCATCCCCATCTCGGCGGTCATCGGCGGCATTGCCGGCCTGCTCATCGGCTTCCCCACCTTCCGTCTGAAGGGCCACTACTTCGCTCTGGCGATGTTGGCTTACCCTTTGGCGTTGCTATATATTTTCGAGTGGCTCGGCTACCAGGAGCTGACCATCCCGATCAAAAGGGAGACGCCGTTCGCGTACATGCAATTCTCCGATCCGCGCATGTACACCTTCGTCGCCCTCGCCATGCTGCTCATCGTCGTGCTCATCACCCGCTGGGTGGAGGGCTGCCGGTTCGGCGTCGCCCTGCTCGCCATCAAGCAGAATGAGGCCGCGGCAGAGGCAGCAGGCATCAACACTTTGCGCTGGAAGCTCTTTTCCATCTGCTTGTCCGGCGCCATCGCCGGCGCCGTGGGCGCCTTCTATGCCGTGGTCCTGCTTGTGGTCACGCCGCCTTCGGTGTTCGGCATGCTGGTGTCCGCCCAGGCGCTCACCGTGTCCATGTTCGGTGGCATCGGCACCGTTTGGGGGCCGCTGATCGGCGCCGCGGTGCTGATTCCGGTGTCCGAAATCCTGCACGCGGAACTGGGCGCGCGGGTGCCCGGCATCCAGGGCGTCATCTTCGGCATCGCCATCATGGCGGTGATCCTGATGGCACCCGAGGGGGTCTATTGGAAGGTGCGCGACTGGTGGCGCAAGCGCTCGGTGGCGCCTGCATCAGTGGCGCCGGTTCTGCCGGACCATGTGGTGGCCTTCACCCCCTCCCCCGCGCGGGAGCGGCGGGAGCGCAGCGGCAAGGTGCTGCTGTCGGTGCGGGGCCTCTCCAAGGCCTTCGGCGGCCTGAAGGCGGTGCAGGATGTCAGCTTCGATGTGCACGAGGGCATGATCCTCGGCATCATCGGCCCGAACGGGGCCGGAAAGACCACATTGTTCAACCTTCTCAACGGCTTCCTCAAGCCGGATACGGGCACGGTGACGTTCGACGGCAAGGAGATGGTGGGCCGCCGGCCGCACGAATTGTGCGAGGCCGGCGTCGGCCGGACATTCCAGGTCATGCGCCCCTTCCCGCGCATGTCCGTGCGGGAGAACGTCCGGGTGGGAGCCTATGTGCGGGCGAAAAGCGAGGAGGAGGCGCTGCGCTTCGCCGATGACGCGGTGACCCGTGCTGGTCTTTCCGCAGTGGCCGACAAGGTGGCGGCGGAGCTCACCACCAAGGAGCTGCGGCTGATGGAGCTGGCCCGGGCGCTGGCCGGCCAACCCCGCCTTCTGCTGCTCGACGAGACCCTGGCCGGGCTTGGCCATGGCGAGGCGGACGAGGTGGTCGCCGTGGTGCAACGCCTTGCGCGAGAAGGGGTTACCATCGTCATCATCGAGCACACCATGCAGGCCATGGTGCGCCTGGTGGATCACTTCCTGGTGCTGGACCACGGCGCCGTCCTGGTGGATGGCGAGCCCGAGGTCGTCACCCGCAACCCTGCGGTCATCGAGGCTTATCTCGGCAAGAAATGGGTGACTCATGCTCACGCTTGAGGGGATTTGCGCGGGATATTCCGTCGTTCCGGTCCTGAAAGACGTGTCGATCCGCGTGGAGGCGAACCAGTTCGTCGCCATTGTCGGCCCGAACGGGGCGGGAAAGTCCACGCTTTTCAAGACCATATCGGGAGTGGTAGCGCCCAGCGCCGGCGCCATCCGCTTCGAGGGGCGGGACCTTGCCAAGGTTCCTCCCCACGAGCGGCCGCACCTGGGCATCGCCCATGTGCCGGAGGGGCGACAGGTTTTCCCCTCCCTTTCGGTGATGGAGAATCTCGAAATGGGGGCCTTCACCGAGGCCGGAAGACGCAGTTTCAAGCGCAATCTCGACCTGATTTTCTCTTTGATGCCAGTGCTTAAGGAAAGATCAGAGCAGTTTGCGGGCACCCTTTCGGGCGGCGAGCAGCAGATGGTGGCCATCGGCCGGGGCATCGCCTCGGCGCCCAAGCTCCTGATGCTGGACGAGCCCTCCATGGGCCTCGCGCCGGCCATTGCGGACTTCATCTTCGACAAGCTGATCGAGATCCGCCGCGAGACGAACCTGACGATTCTATTGGTTGAACAACGGGTTGCGGAGGCACTGGAGTCGGCCGACCAAGGCTATGTGTTGGAAGCCGGGCGGGTGGTGCTGTCCGGCTCCAACGCCACGCTCCGGGCCGATGACCGGGTGCGCCAGGCCTATCTCGGCATGTAGCGAACACGCTCCGAACACGGCCGGAACAAGGCCGAGGAACACATGATCTAGGGAGGAATAACATGGACGAAGACCTCTTTTCCGCGCTGACCCGCCGCGCCTTCGTCGGCGGGGCGGCGGCCACCGGTCTCGCGCTCTCCACCCGCGCCATGGCGCAGGGATCTCCGGCCGAGGTCAAGGTCGGGCTCATCGTCCCGCTGTCCGGCCTTTATGCCCGGCCCGGCGCGGTGATGAAGATGGGAGCCGAGCTTGGGGTCGCCGACATCAATGCGGCGGGCGGCGTCAAGGCGCTGGGCGGGGCGAAGCTGAAGCTCGTTCCCATCGATTGCGGCGACACGGTGGAGAAGGCCAAGAATGCCGCCCAGCGCATGGTGGCGCAGGAGACGGACCTCGTTGCCGCCACCGGCTCGTATTTGTCCTCGTTCACCTTGGCGGTGAGCGAAGTCACCGAGCGCGCCGGCCTGCCATTACTGACGCTGTCCTATTCGGACCTGCTCACCGACCGGGGGTTCAAGTACATCTTCCAGACCGCCGCCACGGCTTCCTCCCAGTCCATGCAGGGCCTGCCGGAGCTGATGAAGCTGGCGGAGAAGGCCTCCGGCAAGAAGCCGAAGACGGTGGCCATCGCCATGGACAATACGGGCACCTCCATCGCCACCGCCAAGGCCCTGAAGGAAAAGCTGTTTCCCCAGCTCGGCCTGGAGCTGGTGATGGACGAGGTGTGGACCCCGCCGCTGGCGGATGCCACCCCCATCATCCAGAAGGTCCGCTCCACCCGGCCGGACCTCTTCTTCTTCATGCCCAACGCCATTTCGGATGCCAAGCTCGGTCTTGAAAAGCTGAACGAATTCGGCCTCGGACAGGGCAAGGTGCCCACCATCTCCTTCTCCATCACCATCGCCGAGCCCGACATGCTCCAGTCGGTGAGCCCGGAAGTGGTGCAGGGCATCATGACCATCGTCGCCAATTGGGGCGTGAAGGGCCAGGAAAAGCTCATGGCCGAGTTGAAGGCCAAGTATAACGAGCCCTGGATGACGCAGAACGTGGTCTCGACTTATGGCGACATGTGGCTCATCAAGGATGCGCTGGAACAGTCCGGCAAGGCCGACAAGGAAGCGGTGGCCAACGCCCTGCGCACCATGGATGGCGGCCCCTCCAAATACTATCCCGGTGGCATCCTGAAGTTCGACGACAAGGGCCGGCGCATCGGCGCGGGCGTGGTGGTGGTGCAGTGGCAGAACGGCATTCCCGTCACCGTCTTCCCGGAGGCGCTGGCGGTCGCCCCGCCCTTCTGGCCGAAGAAGTGACCGGCCGGCGCGCGCGCCTTTGGACCGTCATACCCGGGCTTGTCCCGGGTATCCCCGCCTCACCGCTGGGACCCCCGCCGGGGTCCCCGTGGATGCCCGGGACGAGCCCGAGCATGACGCCAGCATTTCAGAGCTTGCGAAGAGATCGCAATGAACACTGAACATCTGACGACAAGACGCCAAAAAACAAAACCAAATAAATCTCAACAAACATAAGGGAGGAACAACCATGAAAGAGACCTGGACGCGCGCGCTGACGCGCCGGACCATGCTCGCGGCGGTGGCCTCGACGCTGGCGGCGGGCGGTGCGCTGGCGCAGGGCGCGAGCCCCGCCCCCGCCCCCGCGCAAGGCAGTGCCGCCGCCCCCGCCACCGGCCAGCCGCAGGAAGTGAAGGTGGGCCTGCTGGTGCCGCTGTCGGGCCTTTATGCCCGCCCCGGCAATGTCATGAAGATGGGCGCCGAAATGGCGGTGGACCACATCAATGCGGCCGGCGGCGTCAAGGCGCTGGGCGGCGCCAAGCTGAAGCTGGTGGTGCTGGATTCCGGCGACACCACGGAGAAGGCCAAGAATGCCGCCCAGCGCATGGTGGCGCAGGAGCCGGACCTCGTCGCCGCCACCGGCGCCTACCTGTCCTCCTTCACGCTGGCGGCCACCGAGGTCACCGAGCGCGCGCAGCTGCCCATGCTGACGCTCTCCTATTCCGACCTCATCACCGACCGCGGCTTCCATTATGTGTTCCAGACCTCGGCCACCGCCGCCTCGCAGGCGCGCCAGGCCTTGCCGCTGATCATGAAGCTCGCCGAGGACGCCTCCGGCAAGCGGCCGAAGACGGTGGCCATCATCACCGACAATACCGGCGCCTCCATCGCCTCCGTGAAGCCCATGCGCGAGGGCCTCTTGAAGGAGCTGGGGCTGGAGCTCGTCATGGACGAGACCTTCACGCCTCCCTTGTCGGACGCGACCCCCCTGATCCAGAAGGTGCGCTCCACACGGCCGGACCTGCTCTTCTTCCTGCCCACCGTCATTTCCGACGCCAAGCTGGTGCTGGAAAAGATGAACGAGTTCGGCCTCGGCCAGGGCCGCATTCCCACCATCTCGTTCGGCATCGCCATCGCCGAGCCGGACATCCTGCAGACCATCAATCCGCAATTGCTGCAGGGGCTTCTGACCTGCGTGGGGTCCTGGACCACCAAGGGCCACGAGGCGCTCGTGAAGGAGCTGAACGCCCGCTACAAGGAGCCCTGGATGACGCAGAACGCCATCTCCACCTATGGCGACATGTGGGTCATCAAGGACGCCCTGGAAAAGGCCGGCAAGGCCGACAAGGTGGCGGTGGCCGACGCCCTGCGCACCATGGATGGCGGGCCGTCCAAATACTATCCCGGCGGCATCATCAAGTTCGATGAGAAGGGCCGGCGCGTCGATGCGCAGATGACGGTCGTGCAGTGGCAGAACGGCATCCCCGTCACCGTCTTCCCGAAGGACCTGGCGGTGGCCGAGCCCTTCTGGCCGAAAAAGTAATCGCAAGGCTTAAGCCCAAGGCTTCGCCAAGCAGAAATACGCTTCACAACCGTCATGGCCGGGCTTGTCCCGGCCATCCACGGGGCGTGTCACAAGAAACGGACAATCAGAACAAGAACAGGCCTGCGGCGCCCCTCCAGGCGGCGCCGCGTGGATGCCCGGGACAAGCCCGGGCATGACGGAAAGCTTTTTGAGGCGCCTCAACGCGCCCCCGACACACCAGGCCAGGACCAGAGAACCCGGCCTTTCCCGAGCGGATCCGCCCTCGCGCCGGCCCCGCTCCCCCTCCGGCCCGGCGCAAGCGCGCCGGGCCGCTTTTCACCCTTGAAAGCCAGGAAGGACCACCATGACCAACGACGTCTTCGAGCGCGGCCTCTCCATTCGCAAGGATGTGCTCGGCAAGGAATTCGTGGAGCGCTCGCTCAACAACGCCACCGAATTCAACCGCCCCATGCAGGAATTGACGACGGAATATTGCTGGGGCTGGCTGTGGGGCCGCGAGGACCAGTTGCCGCGCAAGACGCGCTCCATGCTGAACCTCGCCATTCTCGGCGCCATCAACCGCAATCACGAACTGAAGATGCATGTGAAGGGCGCGCTGAAGAATGGCGTGTCCAAGGCGGAGATCCGCGAGGTGCTGCTCCAGGTGGCCATCTATTGCGGCATTCCGGCGGGCGTGGATTCCTTCCGCACCGCGCAGGAAGCCTTCAACGAGGTGGAAAAGGAAGCGGCGGGGGGCTGAGGCCAACGCCGCGGCGGCCAAGGCTGCATGCTAAGCGCCTCCATTGCACCTGAGGCCGCCGTTATGGCCGGGTTTATCCCGGCCATCCACGCCCCGCCGTTCGCGGAACCGACTGCGGCCCGCCCGGCCCCACCCCGTGGATGCCCGGCACAAGGCCGGGCCTGACGAGCGGAGGGGGCGCGACAGCCATGCGTCCGGGTGTCCGCGCCGGCCGCCGCGCGCCCGCCGCCTTCCATCCGCCCCCCAAACACCAGGAGCAACCGCCATGCGCCTCACCCTCGACGAAGCCCGGCGCCTCGCGGAGCGGGTCATCGAAGCCTTCGGGCATAGCCCGGCGGAGGCGGCGCTCATTGCCGACCATCTGATGGATTGCGAATTGCGGGGCCTCGATTATGGCGGCCTCGCCCGCGCCGTCTCGGTGGCCGAGCGCTTCCAGCGCACCACCAGGCCGCGCGAGCCCATCCGCGTCCTCCATGAGACGCCCGTCTCCGCCCGCCTCGATGGCGGCGACCAGATCGGCTATCTGGTGGCGCATCGGGCCATGGAGATGGCCATCGAGAAGGCGGACGCTGCCGGCATCGCGGTGGTGGGCGCCTGCCGAACCTGGTACACGGGCATGCTCTCCTATTATGCCGAAATGGCCGCCGCCCGTGGCCTCGTGAGCATGATCGCCTCGAACGCCTCACCCTGGGTGGCGCCCTATGGCGGCACGGAGGGGCGGTTCGGCACCAATCCCATGTGCTTCGGCTTTCCCACGGCGGACGCGCCGGTGATCTGGGACATCGGCACGTCCGCCATCATCCATGCGGAAGTCACCCTGGCGAAGCGCCTTGGCCACGAATTGCCCGAGGGCGTCGCCTATGGTCCCGATGGCGCGCCCACCCGCGACCCCGCCGCAGCCCTGGCCGGCGCGTTTGCCGCCTGGGGCGGGCCGAAGGGATCGGGCCTCGCCATCGTGGTGCATCTGCTTGGATTGCTGGCGGGCTCGCCGACCATCCCGCCGGAACTGGCGGATTTCGGCATGGTCATCATCACCCTCAAGCCGGACCTCCTGGGCGATGCGGACACGTTCCGCCGCAACGCCTCGGCCTATGGGGAGGCGGTGCGCGCCACCCGCCCGGTGGCGGGCGGCGGACCCGTGCGCATGCCCTTCGACGGCTCACGGCGCCTGCGGGAGGAACGCCGCGCGGCCGGAACGATCGAGGTGCCCGACCTGCTGGTGCGGCAGTTGGAAGGCTTTGCGGCCGGCGTGCCCGGCTAAGGATCAGTCCGGCACACCGGCGGCCAGCTCTCGCGTGAGGTCCGCCGCGCTGGCGATGCGGCTGACCGCCACCGCCTGTCCCGCCCACAGATTGGTGAAGTCTGCCGCGCCCTTGGCTTCGGCCGCTTGCCGCAAGGGCGCCAGCATGCCGCCCGCCGTCGGGAAGGCGGGCGCATGGGTGCTGAGAGGCCCCACCTCGCGCATCAGGCGGTTGAGGATGCCGCGTGCGGGACGGCCGGTGAAGAGATTGGTGAGCGCCGTCTCATCCCCCGCCGCGCCCTCCAGCGCCGCGCGATAGAGCGCGTTCACATTGGCCTCGCGGGTGAAGAGATAGGCGGTGCCCACCTGCACGGCGGAAGCGCCCAGCGCAAAGGCCGCCGCGACGCCCCTTTTGTCGGCGATGCCGCCGGCGGCGATCACAGGCACGGAGACCGCATCCACCACCTGCGGCACCAGGGCCATGGTTCCCACCTGGCCGGCCATGTCGTGGGTGAGGAAATTGCCCCGATGCCCACCCGCCTCGGCGCCCATGGCGATGACGGCATCCACGCCTTGGCTCTCCAGCCAGATGGCCTCGCGCACCGTGGTGGCGGAGGACAGGATCCGCGCGCCCGTCCGCCGCACCCGGTCCAGGAGGTGCGACGACGGCAGGCCGAAATGGAAGCTCACAACCTCCGGCCGCAACTCCTCCACCACCGCGCAGAAGGCGTCATCGAACGGCGCGCGGCCGGGGCCGGCGGGGGGCACGAGGTCAGAAAGGCCGGCTTCGTCATAAAAAGGCTGGAGCCGCGCCCGCCAGGCGGCCTGGGCGGCGGGGTCCTCGGCCGGGTTGGCATGGCAGAAGAAGTTCACATTCAGCGGCCGGTCCGTGCGGGCACGGATTCCCAGGATCGCCTCGCGCAGCTGGGGCACGGCGTATTGGGCCGAGGGCAGCGAGCCGAGCCCGCCGGCCTCCGCTACCGCCACCGCCATGTCGGGGGTGGAAGAGCCGGCCATGGGGGCCTGGATGACGGGCAATTGGATACCGAACAGATCGGTGATGCGGTGATCGGCGGGCATGGGGCCTCCCCTTTTTCGGCGCACCTTACACCAAGCGCGCCGCCCTGCCCCCTGCCAGGGACGGCGGTTCGCGTCTATGTGTGGGGAAGGCAAAATGAAGGAGAGGGTGGGATGGACATCAC
Organism: Aquabacter sediminis; assembly: GCF_028863665.1. GTDB lineage: Bacteria > Pseudomonadota > Alphaproteobacteria > Rhizobiales > Xanthobacteraceae > L1I39. Next base: position 296,915 of record NZ_JARBFX010000005.1, on the reverse strand, counting down.
GCATGCGGGCGAACGGCCCTCGCTCACGCCGTCCGCGGACTATTTCACCGGCACGGTGCGCCAGGATCCCCTGTTCCAGCCGGATGCGCCGGCCCGCGTGGCGGGGACGCTGGTGACCTTCGAGCCCGGCGCCCGCACCGCCTGGCACACCCATCCGCTGGGCCAGACGCTCATCATCACCACTGGCTTCGGGCGCGCGCAGCGGGAGGGCGGGCCGATCGTGGAATTGCGGCCCGGCGACGTGGTGTGGTTCCCGCCCGGCGAGAAGCACTGGCACGGCGCCGCCCCCGACACGGCCATGAGCCACATCGCCATCCAGGAGCGCCTGGACGGGCGGGCGGTGGACTGGCTGGAGCATGTCACCGAGGCGCAGTATCTGGGAACCTGAAACGAAAAGGCCGCCCCGGTTGCCCGGCGGCGGCCTTCTTGTGCGAGGGAAAGGCCTCAGCTGCCCTTGCGATCCTTCAGCTGGGGCACGAAGAGGTCGGTCCAGTTGGCCGGCTTCACCTTGATGGAGCCCGCCTGGTACATGAAGTCGGCGATCTTCATGATGCCTTCGGGGGTGGTGGAGAACCAGGTGTCCTTGTCCTGGAGCATCTCCAGGAATTCTTCCTTGGTGGTCTTCACCTTGGAATTGCGCACATAGATCTCCGCCGCCAGCGGCTTGTCGCGTTCGATCAGGGCGTTGGCCTCGTCGAGGGCGTCGATGAAAGCCTGGACCATCTTCGGATTGGCATCCACGAAGCGCTTGGGCGCGAAGGTCACGTCCATGGTGAGGCGGCCGATCACGTCCACGGAGCTCGCCACCCGATGCACCTTGGGGTCCTTCAGCTCCAGATAGGCGAAGGGCGGGGAGGTGAAGTGGGCGGTGATCTCGGTCTTGCCGCCCACCAGCGCGGCCAGCGCCTCGGGATGGGGCAGGCCCACGGTCAGCGGGTCGAGCTTGGCATAATTGGCGGGGCCGAACTCATGGGCCGCCATCATCTGGAGAATGACGGCGGACAGCGAGGTCTTGATGCCCGGCAGGGCGATCTTGTCGGAGGACTTGAAGTCCTTCAGCGACTGGATGGCGGGGTTGTTGGAGTTCATCCACAAGGCGGTGGAGCTGAGGCCGCTGACCCCCACCACTTCCACATTGGGAATGCCCTTGGCCTTGGCCCACAGCGTGATGAAGCCCGGCGCGCCGGTGCCGGCCAGATCCAGCGAACCGGCCATCATGGCGTCATTGATGACATTGCCGCCATCCAGCATCAGCCAGTTGACCTTCACCGCTCCAAGGCCCGCCTTCTCGGCGTGCTTTTCCAGCAGCTTCTGGTCTTCCATGACGATGAGCGGCAGATAGAGGATGCCGTATCCCTTGGAAATGCGGACTTCCTTGACCTCGGCGCGGGCCGCGCCCATTCCACCGGCCACCAGGGCAAGGCCGAGGGCGGCGGCGGTCACATGCTTCATGAAGCCCATTTTGTCCTCCCAATCTATTGAGTTTAGACGGGCGCCCCGGTTTTGGCGTGGGGCGCCCTTATGCGTGAGGGGTCAGTGCTGAAAGGTCAGTGCTGCATGCCCCAGCGGCGCACGGTCTTGCGCTCGATGGTGGCAAAGCCCACGTTTTCCACCACGAGGCCGATCAGGATCACGGTGAAGAGGCCGGCAAAGACGTTGGCGGTTTCCAGCTGGTTGCGGTTCTCGAAGATGAACCAGCCGAGCCCGCCATTGCCGGAGGAAACGCCGAACACCAGCTCGGCGGCGATGAGCGTGCGCCAAGCGAAGGCCCAACCCACTTTCAGGCCCGTCAGGATGGCCGGGAAGGCGGCGGGGATGAGGATCAGGCGCACCAGCTTCAGGCCCCGCAGGCCGTAATTGAGGCCCACCATGCGCAGCGTGTTGGACACGGCGCGGAAGCCCGAATGGGTGTTGAGCGCGATGGCCCAGAGCACCGAATGCACGAGAACGAAGATCACCGAGCCCTTGCCGAGGCCGAACCAGATCAGCGCCAGCGGCAGAAGCGCGATGGCGGGCAGCGGGTTGAACATGGAGGTCAGCGCCTCCAGCAGGTCCGCTCCCAGCCGCGAGCCGATGGCGAGCGTGGTGAGCACGGCGGCGAGCGCCACGCCGATGCCATAGCCGATCAGCAGCGTTTCCAGCGACACCAAAGTGCGGGCGGGAATGACGCCATTGCGGATATTCTCGAAGAAAGCGCTGAGCGTTTCGGTGAAGGTGGGAAAGAGCAACGGGTTGCCCAGCCAGCGTCCATAGCCTTCCCAGATCAAGGCCAGCACAATGAGAATGAAGGCCTTGCGCACCGCGCCGATGCGATAGATCCGCTCGAACAGGGATAGGGAGGCTTCCACTTCCACATGACCGAGGGGGGTGTCCGGATTGACGATCTCCGGACGCAGAACAAGCGTCTCGCTCATCTTGGCGTCTCCTCAGTGGTGCCCGAACAGCATGTCGTTGATGCGGGCTTCCAGCTCCGCGGCGGGAGTGGTGCCCATCTGCTCGGCCGGCACGCTGTTCAGCTCGGCCCGCACCCGTCCGGGATGGGGAGAGAGCAGGAGGATGCGCGTGCCGATCTTGATCGCCTCCTCGATGGAATGGGTGACGAACAGCACGGTGAAGCGCGTGTCCTCCCACAATTGCAGCAGCTCGTCCTGCATCTTGCGGCGGGTGAGCGCGTCGAGCGCCGCGAAGGGCTCGTCCATGAGGAGCACGTCCGGCTCCATGGCCATGCCGCGGGCAATGGCGACACGCTGCTTCATGCCGCCGGAGAGCATGTGGGGATAGCTGTCGATGAACTTGGTCAGGCCGACCTTGTCGATATAGGAGCGGGCGCGCTCGCGGGCTTCCACCTCACTGGCGCGGCCGGAGGAAGTGAGGGCGAAGATGACGTTCTCGCCCACCGTCTTCCAGGGCAGGAGCTGGTCGAACTCCTGGAACACCATCATGCGGTCGGGGCCGGGCTCGCGCACTTCGTTGCCCTTCAGGCGGATCTTGCCCTCGGTGGGGCGCAAGTATCCGCCAATGGCCTTCAGCAGAGTGGACTTGCCGCAGCCAGACGGCCCAAGAAGAACGAAGCGGTCTGAATTATAGACCTTGAATTCGACGCGATATGTCGCCGTCACCAGCGTGTCAGGCGTCTTGTATTGCAGCGTCACGCCTTCAACCGAAAGCAAGGGCGCAAATTGAGTCTCGGATGGATGCAGTGTCATCGTCCCTCCCGTGCGACAAGGCGCGTTCTTTTTTCTTGGTGCACTCAGGCAACCTTGCTTAGGATCATAGCCGGCATCGCTGACACGAACCTGACCGGGACTGACAATCGTGCGCATCCTGCTGGTGGAGGACACGGAGGAGATCGGCCGCGCGGTGGCGAGCCGCTTCGAGCGCGTGGGCTATGCGGTGGACTGGGAGACCGACGGGCGCACCGCCAGCGAGCTGATCGAGGTGCAGAGCTATGATCTGGTGGTGCTGGACGTGATGCTGCCCAACATGGACGGCTTCACCGTGCTGAAGAATCTGCGCGGGCGCGGCCTGCGCACGCCCGTGCTGGTGCTCACCGCCCGCTCGGCGGTGGACGACCGCATCAGCGCGCTGGATCTGGGCGCCGACGACTATCTCACCAAGCCGTTCGATTATCGCGAGCTGGAGGCCCGTGCCCGCGCCTTGCTGCGCCGGGCAGCGGGCATGTCGGACAACACCATCAAGGTGGGGCCGCTCGTCATCGACCGTGCCGGGCGCACGGCGGCGGTGGCGGGCCAGCCCCTGGACCTCACCCGGCGGGAACTGACCGTGCTGGAAATCCTCGCCTCCAAGCCGGGGCGCTATGTCTCGAAGGAAGAATTGGTGGAGCAATTGTTCGGCTTCGACCAAGACCCGAGCCCCAATGCGGTGGAGCAGTTTGTCGCCCGCCTACGGCGCAAGCTCACCGGAACCCCCGTGGAAATTCGCACCGAGCGCGGCCTTGGCTATCAGCTCCTCGCTTCGTGAGCTGCGCGCCTCGCTGCGCGCCCGCGTGCTGTTCATCGTCGGCGCGCTGCTGGCGGTGGGCTCGCTCATCCTGTCCATCGCCGCCTGGCAATATGCGGCGCTGGCCGCCCGCGATGCCTATGACAAATTGCTCATCGGCGGGGCCATCCAGATCGCGGAGAACATCTATCTCCAGGGCGGGGTGGTGGCCCTTGATCCGCCGGCCGCGGCCTTCTCCACGCTCTCGGCCTACGACCTCGTCTTCTACAAGGTCACGGACGGGCGCGGCGTGGTGGTGGCGGGGCATGACGACCTTGCCGCCGACGTACCCCCCGGTGCCGCCCGCGCCGGCGTGGTGCTCACCGATGGCATGTTTCGCGGCCACACGGTGCGCATCGCGGTGCTCGCCCGCAAGCTGGAGAATGCGCCCGGCGACGGCTGGATCGAGATCGTGCTCGCCCAGACCCTGGATGCCCGCAATGCCCTCGCCTTCGACCTGACCTTGAAGGCACTGGCCATGATCGCGGCCATGAACACGCTGGCTCTGGTGGCGACCGCTCTGTGCCTCGGTCTCGTCTTCGCGCCGCTCACCCGCATCGAGGCTGAGATAGCCGGCCGCCGGCCCGATGATTTGCGCCCCATCTCGGTGGCCGCGCCCCCGGAAGTGCGGGCACTGGTGGGCGCCATAGACGGCTTCATGCAGCGGCTCGACACCCGGGTGCGCATGATGCAGCGGTTCATCGCGGACGCCGCCCACCAGATCCGCACGCCGCTGGCCGCCATCGATGCGGAAGCCGAGTTGCTGGCGGCGGGGAGCGCCAATCCCGAGGAATTGGAGCGGCTGCGGAACCGCGTGTCCGATCTCGGGCGGCTCACCAGCCAGTTGCTGGACCACGCCATGATCCTGCACCGCGCCCAGTCGCCGCGCTTCACCGAAGTGGATCTCAATGCGCTGGCGAAGTCCGTTCTCTCCCAGGCGGTGCCGTTGAGCCTCGACCGGGAGGTGTCCATCGCCTTCCTGCCGCATGAGGACCCCGCAACAATCGCAGCGGACGCCATCAGCGTGCGGGAGGCGCTGTCCAACCTCATCCACAACGCGCTCGCCCATGGCGCGCGCACGCGCCTCACCGTGGCGGTGGAGGATATCCCCTCGGGCTTCGCGCTGGCCGTCACCGATGACGGGCCGGGCATCCCGCCGGAGGCGCGGGCGCACTTGTGCGAGCCATTCCAGAAGGGCGTGGCCTCCCATGGCTCGGGGCTCGGCCTTGCCATCGCCGTGGAGGTTGCCCGCGCCCATGGCGGCGCGCTGGTGCTCTCGGGCGGCGAGGGCGCATTTCGCGCCGCGCTGCTGCTCCCGGAGCATCCGGCGGGGGCGGCGGGGAGGGGGTGAAAACCGGCGGAAAAAGCGGGCCAAATCACGCGAAATTAAGTCGCTGATTTTAAATAGCTTTGCACCTCATTCGTAATGAGGTGTCCGCCGCCTCTTCGCATGCGGGAGGCGGCGGCAAAATCCCGCGTCAGTGGTTGGAGCGGGTGGCCTCGTAGAGGAACCAGGTACGCCGCTCGGCCTCGTCGATCCAGTTCTCGATCAGGCTGGTGGAGGCGATGTCATTATGGTCCTCGCACACCGCATGCGCCTCGCGCAGATAGGTGGTGAGGGCGATGTTGTCCTGCGCCAGTTCCGCCAGCATGTCAGGAGCGGTCACATAATCAGCCTCATTGTCCGGGATGCGCTGGAGACGGGCGATGTGGCCGATGGAGCGCAGCGTCGTGCCGCCCACCTTGCGCACCCGCTCGGCGAGATCATCGGTCGTGGCGAAGATCTGCGCGCCCTGCTCGTCCAGCATCAGGTGATAGTCGCGGAAGTGCGGGCCGGAAACGTGCCAGTGGAAGTTCTTGGTCTTCACATAGAGCGCGAACATGTCGGCCAGCAGCCGGGTGAGCGCGGCGGCGATGTCCTGGGTCGCCTCGGCGCCGAGATCCGTGGGGGTGCGCAGCGGGCCGAGGCGGCGCTCGCGAGCGGAGGCGGCGGCGGTGTCCGACAGGGGCGCGGGCTTGGTGGCAGCGGCCTTTGCAGGGGCGGCTTTGGGGGCGGCTTTGGGAGCGGTGGCTTTGGCGGGCGCCTTGGGCGCGCTGCTGGCTTTCGACGGGGTGCCGGTGCGGCTGCTCTTGGACATGGCCATGGAAAACCTCTTCTTCGCTTTTCGCGCGCCCGCCGGGGATGGCGGACCGGGCGCGCGGCCGGTGGCCGGGCGCCAGGGCGACCACGCCCATGCAGCATCCGGCCCGCACGCGAGCCGTGGGCATAACGCCCGGCCACGCCGAAGGTTGCCGCGCCCTCGCATTTTTCTCGGCCCGAGTCCCTTGCAGAGGGGAAGCGATTGACTCTGGCTCCTACATGCTACATGTAACATGCAGGAGGACGGATGATGGACGGGGCAAACACGACGGGCGCGGCCCGCTATGACGCGGTGGTGTTCGATCTTCTGACCGCGCTGATCGATTCCTGGTCGCTGTGGAACGACATTGCCGGCACGCCGGAGGCGGGGCTGCGCTGGCGGCGGAAATATCTCGAGCTCACCTATGGCTGCGGCAGCTACCGGCCCTATGAGACCCTGGTGGCGCAGGCTGCCGAGGCCTGCGGCTTCCCGGTGGACTGGGCGCAGGCGCTGGCGGAGCGTCAGGCCGAGCTGACCTGCTGGCCGGAGGCGCAGGGCGTCCTCGCCCAACTCGCCGGCAAGGTGCCGCTGGGCATCGCCACCAATTGCTCTCGCACGCTGGGCGCCATTGCGGTGGCCCGTACCGGCACCGACTTTGCCGCCGTGGTGACGGCCGAGGATGCCGGCTATTACAAGCCCCGCCCCGAGCCCTATCGCGCGGTGCTCGAAAAGCTCGGTGTCGACCCCGCCCGCACCCTCTTCGTCGCCGGCTCCGCCTCCGACGTGCCGGGCGCGCGCGGCGTGGGCATGTCCGTCTATTGGCACAATCGCATGGGCTTGAGGCCGGTGGATGCGGCCCGGCCGGACTATATTGCCGATTCCCTCGACCCTCTCCTGAAGCTGGTGTGACATGGAAGCGGCCCCCTCCCCCCTCGGCCTTGCCGCGCGGGATCTCGAAACCCCGGCCTTGCTGCTGGACCGCGCGAAGCTCGAAGCCAATGCGGCCCGCATGCGGGCGCGCTGCGCGGATCTCGGCGTGCTCCTGCGCCCCCATCTGAAGACGGCGAAATCCGTGGAGGTGGCTCGCGTGGCGCTGCCCGACGGGCCAGGGGCCATCACCGTCTCCACGCTGAAGGAAGCCGAATATTTCGCCGCCGCGGGCTATAAGGACATCCTGCTCGCCACCGCCATCGCGCCCGGCAAGTTCGCCCGCGCGGCGCGCATCGGCGCATCGGGGGTGGACCTGCTCCTCGTCACCGACGCTTTGTCCGTTATCGAGGCGGCGGAAGCGTTCTGCGTCGAGGCGAACACGCGCCTCTCCTTCCTGGTGGAGATCGATTGCGGCGAGCACCGCTCCGGCCTCCTGCCCGACGCGCCGGACGTGGTGACGCTGGCCCGCGCCATCCACGACGCGCCGCATCTGGATTTCCGAGGCGTCATGACCCATGCCGGCCATTCCTATGGCAGCGACCAGATCCCCGACGTGGTGGCGCTCGCGGCCATCGAGCGGGACGCGGCGGTGGGCGCCGCTGAGGCCATTCGCGCGGCGGGCATCCCGGTGGAGATCGTCTCCATCGGCTCGACGCCCACGGTCCTTCATGCCGACCATCTGGACGGCGTCACCGAGGCGCGGGCGGGCATCTATATGTTCTGGGACCTCGCCCAGCTCTCCCGCCACATGTGCGCGGTGGAGGACATTGCGGTGTCCGTGCTCTCCACCGTCATCGGCCACAACCATGCGGCGGGCGCGCTGATCCTGGATGCCGGGGCGCTGGCCCTCACCAAGGATATCGGTGCCAACAAATTCCTGCCCGATGCCGGCTATGGCTATGTCTGCGATGCCGTCACCGGCGAACGCCTCGGCGCCCTGTCGGTCACCGCCGTCCACCAGGAGCACGGCCATGTGCCGGTGGACGACGAAACCTGGTTCGCCCGCCTGCCCGTGGGCGCGACCGTGCGCATCCTGCCCAATCACGCCTGCCTGACCTGCGCGGCCTATGACCAGTATGCGGTCATCGCCGACGGCAAGGTCAGCGCGCTCTGGCCCCGTATTTCCGGCTGGTGATCCCTATGACGAACCCCACCCAACCGCCCCTCACCCGCGTCATGAGCCGCGAGGCTCCCGCCCCCGGCGGGCATTATTCCCAGGCCATCGTAGCCGGCGGCACGGTCTATGTGTCCGGCCAATTGGGCCTGCTGCGCGGGCAGGACCCGAGCCGGTCGCTGCGCGAGCAGACCCTGTTCGCGCTCGCCAGCATCGAGGCCATCCTCAAGCCCGCCGGCTGCGACCGCACGCGGGTGGCCAAGACCACCCTCTACATTTCCGACATTGCCGGCTGGGATGAGGTGAACGCCGCCTATGCGGACTTCTTCGGCGACCATCGCCCCGCCCGCTCGGTGGTGCCCACCGGGCCCCTGCATTTCGGCGCCAAGGTGGAGATCGAGGCCATCGCCGTGATCTGACCACAAGACCAGGACCCAAACCGGCCCGCAGAGGCCGGAGCAACCGACCAGACAGGAACAAACGATGCGACAGGTTCAGGCACAGACCGTGCCGGACGCTGAACGCCCCATGCTGGCCGTCACCGGCCTGCATCTGGGCTATGGCGGGCCGGCGGGGACCGTGACGGCGGTGAAGGATGTCACCTTCACCGTGGCGCGCGGCGAGACGGCCATCCTGCTCGGCCCCTCCGGCTGCGGCAAGTCCACCATCCTGAAAGCCGTGGCGGGCTTCCTCTCGCCGCTGAAGGGCACGCTCCATGTGAATGGCCGCGCGGTGGACCGGCCCGGCCCCGACCGGGCGGTGGTGTTCCAGGAATTCGACCAGCTCTTTCCCTGGCGCACGGTGCTCGACAACATCGCCTATCCCCAGCGCCGCATCGGCCGCAGCCGCGCCGCCGCCGATGCCCGCGCCCGCGATTTGCTGGCGCTGATGAAGCTGGAGCACGCGGCGGACCGCTTTCCCCACCAGCTTTCCGGCGGCATGAAGCAGCGCGTCGCCATCGCCCGCGCCTTGGCGCTCGACCCGGCCATGCTGCTCATGGACGAGCCCTTCGGCGCGCTTGATCCGCAGACGCGCCTCCGCCTGCAACTGGAATTGCTGGAGATCGTGCGCCGGTCGCAGGCGACCGTCCTGTTCGTCACCCATTCCATCGCCGAGGCGGTGCTGCTCGGTGACGACATCATCATCCTCGACGGCCACCCCTCCGGCATCAAGGAGATCGTGGACGCGCGGGCGGCGCGGGAGCCCTCCTCCCCGCGCGCGCTGGAGATCGGCCGCCATGTGGCGGGCGTGATGGGAGAAGGAGCAAGCCATGTCCATGGCGACTGACGCCGCCCCCGCCTCCCGGCCGGGCCGGAAACTGCGCTGGGCCGCCTTGCCCGTGGCCCTGCGCCGGGCGTTGCAATTCCTCATGCTCATCGCGGCGTGGGAAGCCTATACGCGCACTTCGGGCGTCGACCCGCTCATCTTCCCGCCGCCGCTCCAGGTGGGGCAGGCGCTGGTGGAAGGCTGGACCTCCGGGCGCCTCGCCCAGGCGACCCTCACCACCCTGCAATTGCTCGCCCTGTCGCTGGCCATCGGCATGGGGCTGGCGCTCATCTTCACCGTCCTCTCCCGCGTCTCCACCTTCGCGGACGATGCGGTGGAGCTGTTCACCTCCATGCTGAACCCGCTGCCCTCGGTGGCCATGCTGCCCATCGCGCTCATCTGGTTCGGGCTCAACGTCAATGCGCTGATCTTCGTGGTGGTGAATGCCGTGCTCTGGCCGGTGACGCTGGCCCTCTCCACCGGCTTTCGCACGGTGAACCAGACGCTGGTGAATGTGGGCCGCAACATCGGCCTGAGCTGGTGGCGGATGATCACCGATGTGCTCTTCCCCGCCGCCTTGCCCCACACCATGACCGGCATCAAGACCGGCCTTGGCTATGGCTGGCGCACCATCATCGCCGCCGAACTGGTGTTCGGGGTCTCCGGCGCCAAGAGCGGGCTCGGCAACTTCCTCAATGACGCCCGCTACTTCCTGCGCACCGACGAGGTCTTTGCCGGAATCATCTCGGTGGCCCTCATCGGCATCACGCTGGAACTCGTCCTCGCCGCCATCGAGCGCCGCACCATCGTGCGCTGGGGCATGAAGCAGCAATCCTCGACCCAAACCACCAGATAAGGGACCCGCCCATGATCACGCGCCGAACCCTCCTGCTCAGCGCCGCCGGCACCCTGTGCGCCCCCGCTCTGGTGCGGGCGCAGGCCACCAAGGTGACGGTGGCCATGCTGCCGGGCCTGTCCTATGCCCCGCTCCTCATCGCCAAGGCCAATCGCCTGGTGGAGGCGAAGGTGGGGCAGGTGGAGATGGATTGGAAGACCATCGCCTCCTCCGCCGCCATCCGCGAGGCCATGCTGGCCGGCGACGTTCAGGTGGGCGCGGGCTCCGTCGCCCCCTTTCTGGTGGGCCGCGACCGGGGCTTCAAGGTGAAGGCCGTCTCCGTGCTCAACCGCACCAATCTGTGGCTGGTCACCAATGACCCCGCCATCCAGTCGGTGAAGGACTTCAAGCCGGGCCAGAAGATCGCCGTGCCCGCTCCCGACACCAACCAGGCCTTCGTGCTGCGCAAGCTCGCCCTCCAGGCCTTCGGCGATGCGCGGGCGCTGGACACCAACATGCTTGCCATGCCTCATCCCGACGCCTTGCAGGCGGTGGTGACCAACCAGATCGCAGGCTACATGTCCTCACCGCCCTTCCAGTCCCAGGCGGTGGCGCGCGGGGCGCGGCGCATCGCCGACAGCAAGGAGGCCTTCGGCCCCCTGCCCTTCGCCCTGTCCTTCGCCACGGAGAAGTTCGGCACGGCGCGTCCCGACATCATCGCGGCCCTGCAAGGGGCCATCGCCACCGCCATCGCCCTCATCGCCAAGGACCCGCTGGAGGCGGGGCGCATCGTGGCGCAGGAGATGGGCGGCCGGCAGACCGCCGAGGAGGCCATGGCCCTCTTGAAGGACCCCGACACCGACTTCACCGACAGCACCGCCGGCATCGAGGGCCTCGCCGACTTCATGAAGCAGACCGGCTTCCTGCGCACTGCCGTCACCGGCATCGACGAGGTGACGTTCAAGTAGGCCCCTCGCGAGGGGGGCCCCGCCATTCCGCCGGGAGGACAAGCCCCGGCGGGACGGTCTATACCGAACGGACAACACGGCTTCACGGGCAAGGGATCTGAGGGACGAATGGACAAGCTGCCCAAGCTGCGGCCCGCCATGCGGCTGGTGGATGCGGTGAGTGAAAAGCTGAAGGAAGCCATTTTCGAGGGCGGGCTGAAGCCCGGCCAGCAACTCTCGGTGCCGGAACTCTCCCGCCAGCTGGATGTCTCCCGCAGCCCGGTGCGCGAGGCGGTGCTGAACCTCGTCGCCAACGGCCTGGCGGTGGAACAGCCGCGCAAGGGCGTGGTGGTGGTCACCATCGAGCCGCGCGACCTGCTGGAAATCCACGAGGTGCGCGAATTCGCCGAGGCGCTCTCCGCGCGCCTGTGCGCCGAGCGCATCGATGAGGCCCACATGGCGCAACTGGACGAGATCCTGGAGCGGCAGGCGAAGTCCGTTGAGGACAATGACGCCGAGGCCTATTTCGCCACCAATGCGGAGTTTCACGCGGTGATCGGCCAGCAATCGGGCAATGGCCGCCTCTATGACCTGCTCCAGACGCTGGAAGGCCAGATGCGGGTGGGCCTCAAACGCGTGTCCGGCGACGTGGACCAGCGCGCCCGCGCCCTCCAGGAGCATCGGGAGATCCTCGCCGCCATCGCCGAGCGCCGCCCCGACGACGCCGAGCGCCTGATGCGCCGGCACATCGCCGCCACCAAGGCGCAGCTGGAAGCCTCGCTGGCCGCAGAACCCACGAGCAAGGCCCGCGCAAAAATCCCATCGGCAAAGGCGCCGGGAAAATCCCGGCGGTCCTGACACCGCGCCTCCCGCCGACCCTTCACGAAAACGCGACGGCCACGCCGGCGCGTAACGCGCCGCACACCGCCCGCGTATGGCCCTGTGACCCCCGAAAGCCGCCGGCTCCCCCGGCCGGTCGGCGGGGCGCCACAGCCAAAAGCGGACCATGGACGACCGGCCCCATTTCATCCCCAAGCCGCGGACGCTGGCCGCCCGCGCCCGCCTCTCCCGCCGCTCGCCAGCCACCGCGTTGGCGCCGGCCATCGATGTCTCGGCCACCTATATCCGCGATGCCGATAACGGCTATCGCACCGGCCATGTCTATGGCCGCAAGGACAACGCCACGGTCCAGCAGGCGCAGGACGAGCTGGCGGAGCTGGAGGGGGCAAGCGAGGCGCTGCTCTTCACCTCCGGCATGGCGGCGGCCACCACCGTTTTCCTCGCCCTTGCCCCCACCCATGTGGTGGCCCCGCGCGACATGTATTTCGGCTTCAAGCTGTGGCTCACCGAGGCCGCCCGCTACGGCCATCGCGTCACCTTCGTGGACATGGCCGATCTCGACGCGGTCCGCGCCGCCGTGCGGCCGGGGGAGACGGGCCTCGTCTGGATCGAGACGCCCAGCAATCCCTTATGGACCCTCACCGACATCGCCGCCGTGGCTGATATCGCCCACCGGGCCGGCGCGTTCCTGTGCGCGGATTCCACCGTGGCGACGCCGGTGCTCAGCCGTCCCCTGGACTTTGGCGCCGACCTCGTCATGCATTCGGCCACCAAATATCTGAACGGCCATTCGGACGTGATCGCCGGCGTGCTCGCGACCTCCGGCGAGAGCGATCTGTGGCGCCGCATCCGGCAGGTGCGGGAGCATCATGGCGCCGTGCTCGGCCCGTTCGAAGCCTGGCTTCTCATGCGCGGCCTGCGCACGCTGGACCTGCGGGTGCGCGAGCAGAGCCGCAGCGCGGCGCGCCTCGCCGTGCGCCTCACCTTCCATCCCGCCTTGTCGGACGTGCTCTATCCCGGCCTTCCCGAACATCCCGGCCATGCCATCGCCGCCCGGCAGATGGCGGGGGGCTATGGCGGAATGATCTCGGTGCGGGTGAAGGAGGGCGCGGCCGCGGCCATCGCGGCGGCGGGGCGCGTGCGGCTCTGGCACCGCGCCACCTCGTTCGGCGGCTCGGAGAGCCTCATCGAGCACCGCGCCTCCATCGAGGGGCCGGGCTCGCCGTGTCCCGACGACCTGCTGCGACTGTCGGTGGGCCTGGAGGACCCCGACGACCTGTTCCACGACTTGGCCCAGGCCCTCGACAATCTGCTGCCCGACCTCCCTTCCCGCTCGACCCGATGAGGTGACGCCATGTCCACCATCGCCCTCGCCATCCTGTGCAAGACGCCCCGGCCGGGCGCGTCCAAGACCCGCCTCTCCCCGCCTCTGGCGCCGGAGGAGTGCGCGGCGCTCTCCGCCTGTTTCATCCGCGATCTCGCCCGCACCCTAGCCAACCTGGACGCTGAGGGACGGGCGCGGGCCTATGCGGTCTATACGCCAGTGGGCAGCGAAGCGGCCTTGCGCGCCTTGCTGCCGGAGGGGGTGGGCCTGGTGCCGCAGGGCGAGGGCGACCTGGGCGCCCGCCTCGACCGGGGGGTGGCGGATCTGCTCGCTGCCGGCCATGGGGGCGCCATCCTGATCAATTCCGACAGCCCCACCTTGCCCCCCGCTTTGCTGCGCGAGGCGGTGGCGGCGCTGGAGGAGGGCGCGCCGGTGGTGGTGGGGCCGGCGCTCGATGGCGGCTACACCTTTATCGGCATGACCTCTCGCGAGCCGCGCCTATTCGCCGACATCGCCTGGAGCACCGAGACGGTACTGGCGGAGACGCTCGCCCGCGCGGAAGCCATCGGCCTGCCGGTGCTCGTCCTCGCCCCCTGGTACGACGTGGACGATGCGGCGACCTATGCCCTGCTGGAGGACGACCTCGCCGGCCGCCCCCTGCCCGAGGCGCTGCGCCATGCCGGCGCGCCGGCCCCCGCCACCGCCGCCTTCCTCGCCGCCCGCCAAGCGGGCCGGGAGGCGGCGTGATGGCGCGGGTGGATCTGTCTTCTGTGGCCGTCATCATTCCCTGCCTGAATGAGGAAGAGGCCATCGCCGACGTGGTGCACGACGTGCGTGCGCAAGGGGTCGGCGCGGTGATCGTGGTGGATAACGGTTCCACCGACCAGACGGCGCGCAACGCCCGCCTTGCCGGCGCGCACGTTGTGGCGGCACCGGAACGCGGCTATGGCCGGGCCTGCGCGGCGGGTGTTGCGGCGGCACCCGCCGCCACGCCGGTCCTGTGCTTCCTGGATGGGGATGGCAGCGACGTGCCCGCCTTCCTTGGGGACGTGGCCGGGCCGGTGATTGCCGGCACCGCCGACTTCGTCATGGGCTCGCGGCTGCGCGGCCATCGCGAGCCGGGCAGCCTGACGCCCCAGCAGCTTGCGGCGGGGCGGCTCGCGGGGGTGCTGCTCCGCGCCACCTATGGCGTGCGCTTCACCGACATGTCGCCGCTGCGCGCCATCCCCGCCGACTGCCTCGCCGCCCTCGGCATGGGTGAGGAAACCTATGGCTGGAACCTGGAAATGCAGATGCGCGCCGCCGCCTTCGGCCTCGTGTGCCTGGAGGTGCCGGTGGACCATCGCTGCCGCCGGGGCGGGGTCTCCAAGGTGTCCGGCAATCTGGTGGCGGGCCTGAACGCCGCCTTCCGCATCACCCTCACCTTCCTGCGGCTGGCCCTGACCTTGCGCCGCGCCCGCACGCCGCCCGCCCCCCTCCCAAGGACTTCGCCATGACCATCCTGCTCACCGGCGGCGCCGGCTTCATCGGCACCCATGTGCTCGCGACGCTCCTGCGCAACGGGCACGAGGTGCGCGTCCTCGACAGCCTGCGCGCCGACGTGCACCGCTCCGGCGACTGGCATCCGCCCCCGGGCGTCGCCTTCCTCAGAGGCGATGTGCGCAATCCCGCCTTGGTGATGGAAGCCCTGGAGGGGGTCGATGCGGTGGTGCATCTGGCCGCCAAGGTGGGGCTCGGAGTGAGCCTCGACGACATGCCCGATTATGCCGGCACCAACGACACCGGCACCGCCATCCTGCTCGCGGCGATGGCCCGGCAGGAGGTGCCGCGACTGGTGCTCGCCAGCTCCATGGTTGTCTATGGCGAGGGGCAGGCGGACTGCGCCGAGCATGGCGCCGTCACCCCCGCGCCCCGCAGGCCGGAAGACCTTGCCGCCGGCCGCTTCGAGCCCCGCTGCCCCCATTGCGCCCGCCCGCTGGCGCACCGTTTGGTGGATGAGGCGACGCCGTTTGATCCGCGCAATGCCTATGCCACCTCCAAGATGGCGCAGGAGCTTTATGCCGCCAATTGGGCGCGCATGACCCAAGGCAGCGTCGCCGCGCTGCGCTACCACAATGTCTATGGGCCGGGCATGCCGCAGGACACGCCCTATGCGGGGGTGGCCTCCCTCTTCGCCTCGGCCTTGCTCAAGGGCGAGGCGCCGCGCGTGTTCGAGGATGGCGGGCAGCGGCGCGACTTCGTGCATGTGCGCGACGTGGCCTCCGCCACGGTGGCGGCCCTGGAGCGCCATGAAACAGGAGTCGCCGCCTTTAATGTGGGATCGGGCACGCCGCGCACGGTGGGCGAGATGGCGGACGCCCTCGCCACAGCCCTTGCCGGCCCCCGGCCGGTCATTACCGGCGCCTTCAGGCTGGGGGATGTCCGCCACATCACCGCCGATTCCCGCCGCCTGCGCGACGTTCTGGGATGGCGGCCGCAGGAGGACTTCGCCGCCGGCATCGCCGCCTTCGCGGCCGAGGCCCGCGCGCGCGCGGCGCCCACCCGGCGCGCCTCGTGAGCCTGCCGGGCGCGCTGGCGCTGATCCTGTCGAGCGTGGCGCTCAATGCCTCGGCGCAGGTGCTCCTGCGCTGGGGCGCCCGCGTGCCGCAGGCCGAGAGCGGGCTTGCGGCGCTCGCCCTGTTCGTGGTGCGGCCGGGCATCCTGGCGGGGCTCGCCTGTTACGGCCTCAGCCTGCTCATCTGGCTGCGGGTGCTGCGGGAGGTGGATGTCTCCTTCGCCTATCCCTTCCTCGGCCTCGGCTTCGTGCTGGTGGCGCTGGCGGGGACTTTTCTCCTGGGCGAGCCCATGCCGCCCGCCCGCATGGCCGGCACGGCGCTCATCGTCGCCGGCGTGGTGGTGCTCTCACTGTCCTGATCCCTCAGCCACATAGATGCGCCAGCGGCCGGGCTCCTCTTCGACGAGCCGCAAAGCGGGGACGGCGCGGAACGGATCTTTGTCCCAGGCCCCATCCTGCGGCGTCACCACCAGCACCCGGCAGCCGAGGTGATGCACCATCGCCGCCACGTCGCCCGCCTGCGGCGTGCCGGCGAAGACGCGGGCGAACAGGTCGGTCAGCTCCTCCCGGGCCTGCGGCGACAACGGCGCGAAGGCCAGCGCCAATTCGTTGCCCGCAAAGCAGGAAGGTCGGTTCGCCAGCAGCGCCCAGGAGATGTTCACCGGCCAGGGGGTCATGTCCGCGAACGAGGCGGGATTGTTGGCCACCCGGTCGCCCGGCCCCGCATGGCGGCGCACCGCCGCCCAGAGGTCAGGCGCCCGGGCGAAATCCTGCGCAGATGGGGACGGCACGCCGCGCAGATTTCCCACTGCGATGACGGCCCCGCCGGCAAGACTCGCAACCGCCGCCAGGGCGAGTGCACATAATGGCGCGCGGGCGCGCCTGCCGATCCACTCCGCCGCCTGCGCGGCAGCGGCCGGAATGAGGATGAGAAGCCCGGGCAGGACGGCGCGCCAGCCCAGGTCATTATTCTCCCCCGCCGTGCTCACCAGCACCCAGCCGCCCACAAGGCTCACGAAGGCGAACAGGGCCAGCAGGCGGGTGAAGCGCGCATCCTCCCCCCGGCCGCGCAGCAGCCAGAGGGTGCCGGGCAAGAAGACCAGAGGCAGTTCCAGCGGCAGGAAGACGAGCCAATAGGCCGGCACATCAAGAAGCTGGCGCACGGTATGCGGCAGATCGGGCGCCAGCACGGGATAAAAGCCGAGCATCAGCGGCACCCCGCCCCCCCGCGCGGCCGCAGCCTCCGCCTGGGCGTGCAGCAGGGGGGCGCTCAGCCCCAGGGCGAGCAGCGCCGCGCCAAGGCACAGCGCCAGAAAGGCCAGACGCCGCCGGGGTGGCAATCCGCGCAGAAGCGCCAGCACCACCGCGCCGCCAGCCAGAGCCAGCGTGATGCCACCCACCCAGAGCGACGCCTGGAAACCCGCCGCCAGAACCAGCGCCAGCACAAGGCCCGTCACCAGCGCCTCCGGCCGGCCAGCGCGCGTGGCAAGGCGCTGAAACAGGCCGAGCGCCAGCAGCGCGCAGCAGGCAGCCATCACATGATGGGGGCTCCAGCTCACCTGGAACAGCCACCCCGCCAGACCGCTCGCGGGCTCCAGCACCTTGTCGAGGATCGCCTGCCCCACCAACGCCGCCAGCACGGGGCGAAGCGAACCGGAGAAGGCGGCCACGAGGACCAAGGTCGGCGCGAGCCGTCCCGGCCGCAGGCGCGCCGCCAGCCCGCCCATGAGGCAGAGCGCGGCAAAGGCGGTGAACCAGCTTCCCGCCGCATCCGCGGCCCAGCCCATGGTGCCGGTGAGACCAGCCAGTTGGGCAGCGCCAAAGTGCCAGAGATAATAATAGGATACGGCGAGCGGCGCGCCGCCATAGACGGGATCTTCGGGAGGCACACCCTCCCGCAGGATGGCATCGATCAGCGCCACCTTGGAATGATCGAAGAGGGGCGCGGAGAGCAGCACGCCGCTATCTCCCGCCTTCGGCCACACCGCCGCCGCCGGCAGCAAAGCGATGAGGGCCGCCGCCCCGGCGAACAGCAGCACCGGCGCCACCCCTCCCCGCTCCCCAGGCCGCGGCGCGGCAAGAAGCGCCAGCGCGCCGACCAGCAGCGAGGCCGCAAGGCTCGTGGCGTGCGAGAAGCCAAACAGCTGCGCCATCGGCAAGGCCAGCGCATTCTGGACCGCCCAGCCGAGCGCGGGCGCCAGCGCGAGGCTGCCCCCGAGCCCCAGCCGCAGGCGGGTGGCGAGGAGCCATCCCGGCCCGCCCCACAGGACGAGCGCCAAGGCGGCGCAGGCGAGGACGGAAGGCAGGCTCAGCATGGCATGAGGCCGTAGCGGGCCGCAGAGCGGCCTTTCACAGGCCGGAGAACCAGTTGAAGCCCTGCTTCTCCCAGAAGCCCTGCTGGTAGGTGTTGGTCACCTCGATGGCCCGCACCCATTTGGGATTCTTGAAGCCGAGCTTCACCGCGGTGCGCAGCCGCAGCGGGGCGCCATAGGGATCGGTGATGGGCTCGCCCGCATAATGGGTGGCCAGGATGGTCTGCGGATGGAGCGCCGAGGCCATGTCGATGCTCTCCATGTAATCGTCGGCGCCATGGAAGGCCACATAACGGGCGGACAGGTCCGCCCCCACGCGGGTCAGGAAGTCCTTCAGGTTGGGGCCGGACCACTGGCCGATATAGTCCCAGCCTTCCACGCAGATGTGGCGGATGATCTCCTCCTGCTGCGGCAAGGCGTTGATGGCGTTAAGCGTCCAGGGGCGCTTGTCCTTCACGAGGCCGGCCAGCTCCAGCTTCCAGGTGGACAGGTCCACCGGGCGCACATCCTCGATCTCGTAATAGGCATTGAAGCGCGGCGGCTTCACCACCTGCGAGACGTCATAAGTGGGGGCCAGCTTGTTCGGATCGAACAGGGCCGCCTGCGCGCCGTCATTGAAGTCGGACACCGCCCGCAGCACGGTCTGCACGCTCTCGTCCTGCGAGACATTGCAGCCGGTGAGAAGGGTGAGCGCGCCAAGGCTCAGCGCGCCGCGCAGCACCTTGCGGCGGTCGATGGCCTCCACCAGTTTGCGGTTCTCCACCAGCACGCCGCGATCGGGCCCGCTCTGCGGGCGGAACAGGGAAAGGGGGCGCCTGCGCAAGGACATGACACGCCTTCAGTGGTCGGAGGACGGGGAGGCCGGCAGCCGGGGGCCGCCGGTGAGCATGGCCAGGATGGTGCGCGGCACGAGGAGCGCGAGGCTCACATGCACCACCAGGAACAGGACGATGGCTGCCATGCCGAGGAAATGAGCCAGGCGCACGCCCTGAAAATCGCCGAACAGGCTCACAAGCCCCTGGAATTGCACGGGCTTCCACAGCGCCAGCCCGGTGACCACCTGGAAGATGATGGCCCCGATCACGCCCACATAAAGGGTCTTCTGCACGGCGTTGTAGTGGGTGAGATCGTCATGCTTCAGGCGGAAGGTGAGCGCGGCGATGACCTCCGCGATCACCTCGCGCGGCCGGATGGGCAGCAGCATGCGGCGGAAGCGGCCGGAGAGGATGCCGTAGGCCAGATAAGCGAGCCCGTTCAGCACCAGCACCCACATGCCGAGGAAATGCCATTGCAGCCCGTGCTGCGCCCATACCCCCAGCACGATCTCTTCGGGGAAGTGCAGAAAGCCGAAGATCACTTCGTCATTGTAGATTTTCCACCCACTCATGATCATGACGACCATGGTGACAGCATTGACCCAATGCATAATCCGCAAGGGAAGCGGATGCAGACGGCGCGCACGATCCCCAGCTCGCCCCATATCAAGAGATATATCTGACATTTTCTGCCCCGCTTTATTTAGATTTACGAATTTCAATTTCAGATATATTTTAAATTCATCACTTCAATTCGGACATTCATCCAAATGAAGATCCAACTTCTTCTCACCTCCACGCTCGCCGCCCTGCTTCTCGCCGCGCCACTGGCCGGTCCCGCCCGCGCCGATGACGGGCCGCAGATCACCCGCCGCGAAGGCGGGGCGCACACCCAGCCGGTGGCGCAGGAGGACGGGCTCACCCCGCAGCAGCGCATGGAGCGCCGCTTTCCCCAGAAAGCGCGCGTGGGCGACCTGATCGGCCAGGCGGTCCTCGACTTCGACGACCGCACGCTCGGCTTCGTCACCGAGGTGGCGCGCACGCCGGAGGGCGGCCTCGTGCTGGTGATGCCCTATGGCGGCTGGTTCGGCCTTGGCGGGCGCCCCGTGGGCGTGCCGCTGGAGGCGGTGGCGAGCCTCGGACGGCACATCAATTTGCTCGATCTCGACCGGGCGGACCTTGCCGCCTTGCCCGACTGGATGGCCAAGGACGGCACGCCGCTGGCGGCGAACGAGACCATCCGCATCGCCATTTCGCGGCGCTGACGACGGGGCGGGGGCGGCCCTCACGGCCGCGCCCCGCCGGCCAGGTCCAGCATCAGCGCGCAGACATCCGCCATGCGTGCGAAGCCCGTGCGCCCCACCGCGAGCGCCCGCCCCGCCTTCAGCGCCCGGCGCTCGCAGGCGGCGCGCACTCGCTCATCGGCCACCGCTTCCAACTCCGCCGCATGGGCGAGGCCGAGAATGCGGCGATGCATCTCGATGCCGGCAAAGCCGAGCGTGTCCTCCCAGATTTCGCCAAGACGCGCCTTCAGCAGGAGGTGCGCGCCGCGCGGATCGCCTTGTTCTTCGAACACATCCCGCCCGCCCAGCATTCCCACGCGCTCGGAATGCCAGAGGGCGGAAAATTCCTCCGTGAAGCTCGCCCAGACGGTGGCCGCGAGATCCAGGATGGATTCCCCATAGGCCGCTCGGTCGACGCTGCCCGTCGGCAAGCCCGGCTGGGCGAAGAAGGCGAGGAAGAGATTGCCCAAGAGCGCGCCCACATCGAAGCCCATGGGGCCATAGACCGCGAATTCCGGGTCGATCACCCGCGTATCGGTGGCACTGGCCATGACCGAGCCGGTGTGAAGATCGCCGTGCAGCAGCGTCTCCGACCGCGTGGCGAAGCGCGCCTTCATCTGCCAGGCGGCCAGCTTCAGCGCCCGATCTGCGCGCACATGCGCCGCCTCCCGCTCCAGGCCCGGCGTGTGGCGGTTGCGGGGGTGGTCAAGGAAGGGATCTGTGAAGACCAGATCCTCGGTGATCCCCGTCAATTCCACATTGGCGCAGAAGAGGGCCGTGTCCGCCTTGCGCTGCGCCGGACCAAGATGAAGGTCGGAGCCGCGAAACAGCGTGCGGGCGAGATAGTGGCCCAGATGCCGGCCCAGATCGCCGTAGAATTCGCCCGCAATGAGCCCGCGCCGCAGGATGAGATGCGGCGTCAGATGCTCCATCACGATCAGCGCCTGCGTCTCGTCGAAGGCGAGCACCTTGGGCATGCGCCCGGGGTCTCGGGCGCCGAGCCGCGTCAGGGCATGAAACTCGAAGGTGGCGCGGGCCAGCGAGAGCGGCCAACCCTCGCCCACCACGCGCGCATAAGGCAGCGCCTGCTTGACGATGAGCGCGCCGCGCGCGCCCTCCACCACGAAGACGAGGTTGAGATTGCCGTCGCCGATCTCCCGCACGCGCCAGCCTGTGATGGGGCCGAGGGCGTCGGTCATCTCGCTGCGATGGGCGAGGCGCAGGGGCAAATCGGCGCCTGTGAGCGGCCGATAGGCGGGCAGTCTTTCGAGCATGCCGGTCTCCGTGGAGCGGACGGATCTGCCGGCCGCCCATGGGCGATGGGCGAGACCGGGTTCCGATGATCCATTCGACGGAAACGGCTTGGCCGTTACATGCGTCACGGCGCTGTGAAGGGCGGGCGATGCCGCGAACATCCCGCCGGAAAGGGGCGCCGAACCGCCCCCGATCGGGAATGCGGAGGGCGGGAGGTCAGTCGACCCTGATGACGATGAGCACCTCCGCCTCGTCGCCGCTGAGCGAGGTGATCTTGTGCGGGACCACGCCATTGAACTGGACGGCGTCCCCGCGTTCGAGATCCTCCACCCGGCTCGGCAATTCCAGGCGGATGCGACCGCCCAGGACGAAAAGCAGTTCGTCCCCCTCATGGTGGCTCATGGGATGGCTTTGCTCCCGCGCTTCGCCCGGCCTCATGACGAAGGCGACCATGCGATGTCCGCCCCGGGTGCTGGCCACCAGCCGGGGTGTGCCGCGCAGCGTATCCTGCGGCGTGCCCTCACCGGCGCGGGTGACGACCACCGCGTCGCCGGTTTCGGCGTCGCCGAACAGCTCGTCCACGGACACGTTCAGCACCTTCGCGAGCTTCAGCGCGGAGCCCACGGACGGCTTCACCAGACCCCGCTCGATCTTGGACAGATAGCCCCGGGTGACGCCCGTGGCTTGGGCGACCTCTTCCAGAGTGAGATTGGCGCGCAGGCGCAGCAGCTTGAAACTGAGAGACATTGTTTCCTACAAGAAACTTGTTGACTCGATCTGTGAAACGGATTTTGCTCCCCCGCACCGCAGACCATAGCGAGGGAGGGAACGGATGTTGAGGCATCGTACCAGGGGGCTCCTGGCTGGCCTCTGCGTCTTGGCGGCGTGGGCATTGGCGGCGTGGGCATTGGCGGGCGGCGTGAGCCCTGTGCAGGCGCAGGACGGCTTTCCGACGCGGCCCATCAAGCTGGTGGTCCCCTTCGGGGCCGGTGGCATCACCGATGTGGTGGCGCGGCTCGTGGCCCAGGGCCTGTCGGACCGGCTGGGCCAGCCGGTGGTGGTGGTGAACCGCCCGGGAGCGGGAGGAGCCACGGCCGCCCAGTCGGTGGCCACTGCGGCGCCGGATGGCTACACGCTTCTTCTGGGAACCGTGGGCACGCAGGTCGTCAACAAGATGATCTATCCGCGCCTGTCCTATGACCCCGCCAGCTTTGTCCCGATTTCCCTGGTCAGCAATTCTCCCTATGTCATCGCCGTCTCCCCCGCGCTCGACGTGAACAGCCTGAAGGCGCTCGTGGAGCGGGCGAAGGCCGAACCGGGCAAGCTGAATTTCGGCTCCGCCGGCAACGGCTCCTCGCCCCATCTGGCCCTGGAGCTGCTTGAACTTCTGACCGGGACGAAGATCGAGCACATCCCGTTCAAAAGCGGCGGCGACGCCGTCAACGGTGCGCTGAGCGGCCAGATCCAGATCGTGTGCGACGCCATCCCCGTGGTGATGCCCCACCAGGCCAGCGGACGCCTGAAGGCCCTCGCCATCACGGACACCAAGCGAAGTGCCGCGTTCCCCGATTTGCCGACCACCGCCGAGCAGGGCGTGGAAGGCATGGTGGTCAGTTCCTGGAACGCCCTTCTGGCCCCGGCCGGAACGCCCGACAGCCGGGTGACGGTGCTCCGGGACGCGCTCGCACAGGTCCTGGCGGACCCCACCCTCCTGGCGCGGTTCCAGGAATTGGGCATCGAGCCCATGCCCGTCGGAAGCCAAGCCTATGCCCGGCATATCGCGGCCGAGACCGAGCGCTGGTCGAAAGTGGTTGAAGCCGCTCACATCAGCATCCAGTGAGGGCCCGATGCGCATCTACGACACACAGCGCTCCGGCAATGCCTGGAAGGTGCGGCTGCTGGCGGGCTTCCTGGGCCTCCGGCTGGAGCGCACATCGCTGTCCATCGACCGCGGCGACCTGAAAACCGAGGCCTTTGCGGCCTTGAATGCCCTGCGCCAGGTGCCTGTCCTCCAGCTGCCGGACGGGCGGACCTTATCGGAATCCCTGGCAATCCTGTTCTATCTGGCGGACGGCACGCTGTGGTGGCCCAAGGCGCGGCTTGAGCAAGCCGAAGTGCTGCGCTGGCTGTCCTTCGAGCAGTCCCAGCACATGCATCCGCTGGCCCAGTTGCGCTTGCATCTGGCGCTTCATCCAGACTGGCCCTTGCCCCCCGACCAGCTCGCGCACTGGCGCCATCAGGCGCAAGACGCCCTGTGGCAGCTGGAGGCCCGGCTGGCAGCCGCGGGGGAGAGCGGGTGGGTGGCGACCCCGTCCCATCCAAGCATCGCCGATGTCGCCCTCTATCCCTATACGCGTCTTGCCGCCATGGGCGGCCTGGACATGGGGCAGTTTCCCGCCATCACCCGCTGGCTGCGGCGCATCGAGGCCCTGCCGGGCTACGAGCCCCTTTTTCCCGGCCGGCCGGAGCTGACCGAATCCAGACAGGAGATATGAATATGGGGCAGCCGGACAGCTTCAGCCTCGACAAGACCAGCCTGATGGTGAGGTCGCAGGACGAGATGCGCGCGCACCTGGACGAGGGCGCCTACACCATGCGGGAGAAGGTGGCCCTCACCTGCCGCATCCTGTTTTATAACGGGCATGACTCAGGGCTTGCAGGGCAGATCACCGCCCGCGGGGAAACGCACGGCACCTTCCTGACGCAACGCCTCGGCCTCGGCTTCGACGAGATCAGCCCCGACAATCTCCTGCTGGTGGACGAGCATCTGCGCGTGCTGGAAGGCACGGGCATGCCGAACCCCGCCAACCGCTTCCACTCCTGGGTCTATCGGGCGCGGCCGGACGTGACCTGCATCGTTCACAGCCACGCCTTCCACACCGCCGCCCTCAGCATGCTGGAGGTGCCCCTCCAAGTGTCCCACATGGACACCTGCATCCTTTATGAGGATGTCGCCTTCGTGCCCAAATGGCCCGGCGTTCCGGTGGGCAATGACGAGGGAGAATTGATCTCGGCGGCGCTGGGCACCAAGCGCGCGCTGCTTCTGGCCCATCACGGCCTGCTGGTGGCGGGACGCACGGTTGAAGAAGCCTGCATCATCGCCCTGGCCTTCGAGCGCGCGGCGAAGATGCAGCTGGCCGCGATGGCGGCGGGGCCGATCCAGCCGATCGACCCCAACCTCGCCCGCGAGGCGCGCGATTGGATCAACACCCCCAAGCGCAACGCCGCCGCCTTCGCCTATTATGCGCGGCGGACCATGGGGCCCGCCCCCTTCTGAGGCGCTCAGCGACGCCATGGGGTCGGTGCCTTCGAGACGCCCACGCGTTCAGGCGCCGCCCCCAGGCTTCAGCAGCTCCCGCAATTCCGCATTCTCCGCCTCCACGGCCTCCAGGCGCGCGCGGAGCGCCAGCACCACGCGGGCGGCAGCGGCGGCGTCCACCTTCTGGGGGATGTGGGCCTGGCAGTTCACATCCCAGGCCTCCACCTGGAAGACGAGCACCTGCTCCACCTTACGGTCAGCGGGATCGATGCCCAGCACCTCGGCATAGGTCGCGATGTCGTCGCTCATGCGGGCGCGGCCCCACAGCTTGATGCGGTGGCGGTTCTCGTAATCCATCAGGAACAGGAAGGCCTTGGGATTGTCCGCGAGATTTCCGGTGGAGATGTATTGCCGGTTGCCCCGGAAGTCCGCCATCACGAGATGATGGTCGTCCGCGATGCGGATGAAGCCCGGCGGGCCGCCCCGATGCTGGACGTAGGGCTGGCCTTCCAAATTGGCCGTCCCCAGAAACGCCGTATCCACGCGGGCGAGGAAGCCGCGCGGAAACTCCGAGAGATCACCGCGGAAGCCGCCCTGTGCCTCCACCGCCGCATAGCGGGCGCGCGAGCCCCGCCGCTCCTGTTCGGCGCGGATGGTGGGGGTGAAGGCGATGTCGCATGTGCTTTGCGTCATGACAGGTCTCCCATGGGGGATCCAGGGCGGCGTCACGGCCGCCCCGTCTGTGTCGAAGGCCGCTCAGGCGGCGGTGCGCACCACGGGGAAATCGATCTCGGTGCGGGCCACATGGTTGAGATAATTGGTGAAGATGTTGCGCGTCACCTGCGCCACGATCTCCACCAGCGCGTCATCGCCAAGACCGGCGGCGCGCAAAGCCGCGATCTCGGCATCGCTCACATGGCCCTTCTTTTCCAGCAAGGCGCGGGTGAAGGCGAGGATCGCGTCGAAGGTGGCATCCCCGCTTTCGCCATGGCGGGCAGCGGCGATCTGCGGCTCGGTCAGGCCCGCGCCACGGCCCAGCAGCACATGGGCGGAGAGGCAATAGTCGCAGCCATTGGCCTCGGCCGTGGCTATGGCGATGGCCTCGCGCTGGCGGGCGGTGAGCACGCCGCCATTGAGCGTCTCGCCGGAGGCGAGCGTCGCCTCCAGCACGGCGGGCGAATGGGCGACGACGCGATAGAGGTTGGGCACCACGCCCAGCTTGGCCTTGATGGCGCCGAGCAGGTCCGCGCTGCGGCCCGTGGCGGTGGTGGGGTCGACGCCGGGGATGCGGGTCATGGCTCTTGTCCTTTCATGGAGCAGGCGGCCGATTTGGCCGGTGCGCCATGAAATATCCGCGCCCATTGCTGCGTAGAATGGACATAAGCCGCAAGACATTCTTGCGGTTCTCGCACGAAGGGAATCGGAAATGGACCGGATCGACGCCATGCGGGCCTTTGTGCTGGCGGTGGATGCGGGGGGCCTCGCCGCTGCCGCCCGGCGCCTGGGGCGTTCGCCCACAGCCGTGTCCCGTGCGCTTTCGGACCTGGAGGAGCAGGTGGGCACGCGCCTCCTGCGGCGCACCACCCGCGCGCTGCACCTCACCGAGGCGGGGGAACGCCATCTCATGGCCTGCCGGCGGCTGCTGGCCGATTATGACGAGGCCTTCGCCCAGGCCTCGGGCGAGCACCTCGCCCCGCGCGGTGTGCTCACCCTCACCGCGCCGGCGGTGTTCGGGCGCCGCCATGTGCGCCCGATCCTGGACGATTTCCTCGATGCGCACAGCGAAGTGCAGGGCCGCCTCCTGCTGCTCGATCGGATGGTGCATCTGGTGGACGAGGGGATGGACGTGGCCATCCGCATCGGGCGCCTGCCGGATTCCGGGCTGATTGCGCGCCGCGTGGGCGAGGTGCGCCGGGTGGTCTGCGCCAGCCCTGCGCTGCTGGAACGCCTGCCCCCCATCGCGACGCCCGATGACCTCTCCGGCCTGCCCTGCATCACCTTCGGCCAGATCTCGGAAGGCCAGGGCTGGGCCTTTCCCACCGGCCGGGGGCGCGGGCCGGTGGAGATCCGCCCGCGCCTTGCGGTGACGGGCGCGGAAGCGGCGATCGATTCCGCCATTGAGGGGCGGGGCATCACCTGCGTCCTGTCCTATCAGGTGGCGGATGCGGTGAAAGACGGGCGGTTGCGGCTGCTGCTGGAAGACTTCGAGCCGCCGCCCATGCCCGTGCATGTGGTGCATCCCGAGGCGCGCCTTGCCGCCGCCAAGGTACGCAGCTTCGTGGATTTCGCCGTGCCGCGCCTGCGTGCGCGGCTGGGCGAGCTGGCCGGGAATGCCGGCGGAGGGGAGGAAAGTAACCTATAAAATAATATTTGACAGGTTACATTCTTCCCTCCTATGCCTTGGCCATACCGGGGCTGATGCCCGCCCGCATTGGGCCGTGCGCCCCTCTGCCAAACCAGGAGCCTTGCCTATGCCCGCACCTCTTGCGGGGGCGTCGACGCGCGCCCTCCACCGCACCGTGACCGTGAACGGCCTGACCATCGCCTATCGGGAGGCCGGCCCCGCCGAGGCCCCCGCGGTGCTGCTGCTCCACGGCTTCCCGTCTTCCTCCCACATGTACCGAGACCTCATTCCCCTGCTGGCCACCCGCTATCGGGTGCTGGCGCCTGATTATCCGGGCTTCGGGATCTCGTCCGCGCCCGCTCCGGACGCCTTCCCCTATTCCTTCGCCAGCCTCGCCGAAGTGATCGAGGGCTTCACGCAGGCGGTCGGCGCGCGGGACTACACGCTCTACATGCAGGATTATGGCGGCCCGGTGGGCCTGCGCCTCGCGCTACGCCACCCCGAGCGGGTGCGCGGGCTCATCTTCCAGAATGCGGTGGCCAATGTGGAAGGCTGGAACCCTGACGTGGTCGCCCAGATCGCCCCCTATTGGGAAAGCCGCACGCCCGAAAGCGAGGCGCCGGTACGCAACCTGCTGAGCGCCGACACCACGCGCTTCCAATATCTGCACGGCGCCTCCCGGCCCGAGCGGGTGGCGCCGGAGAGCTACATCGTCGACCAGGCGGGCCTCGACCGGCCCGGCAATGACGCCATCCAGCTGGAATTGCTGCAGGCTTATCAGGACAATGTGGCCCTCTATCCCGCCTTCGCCGCCTATCTGCGCGCCCGCCGGCCGCCCACGCTGGTGGTGTGGGGGAAGAATGATCCCTTCTTCACCCTCGCCGGCGTCGACCATGTAAAGGCCTGCATCCCCGAGACCGAGGTGCATCTCTTCGATGCCGGCCACTTCGCCCTCGAGACCCACGTGGACGAGATCGGCGCCGCCACCCTCGCCTTCCTCGACCGCACCTTGCGCTAAGGCCGGAGCGGCCGGCGGGCGTCATGTCCGCCGGCCGTCCTGGCACCAAGCCAAGACGCGCGCTTTCTTTGGCTTGGCGGTTTTCCTTTCACGCGAACCGGTTTCCGCTTCGCTCGGAAATCCGTTAGATGCGGGAGGCTCGCGCCTGCCGCCGGATCCCTGATGCCCCACGCCCCAAAGCCTGCCACCCCCCATCCCGTCCCCTCCCCTGCGGAGGGGGAGTTCCGGGACGGCGTGCCGTTTCTGGGCGGGCGATTGTGGATCGACCTTCTCAACACCACGCCGGTCACCGAGGACGGCCCCCGCGACCTCATCGCCACGCCCGACGATCTCGCGCTGTGGACGGTGCTCGCCCGCGTCCAGCCGCCCGAGCCTGCGGCACGCGGCAAGGTGCACAAGGCCGTGCTGGACCTGCGCCGGGATTTGCGCGCCCTCTTTGATGAGCTGGCACAGGGCGGCGCGCCCCGCGCGGACATCGCGGACGCCGCCAACCGGGCGCTCGCCTCGGTTCATGTGCGACCACGCGTGAGCATCGAAGGAAGCGGCTATGTGCTGTCCGAGGAAGCGGGCGGCATTGCGGGCGCCATCGCGCTCGATTTCGCGCGCTTCCTCTGCGACTTCGAGCCGGAACGGCTGAAGCATTGCGCCAATCCGGCCTGCTCCATGGTCTTCTATGATCAAGGCCGCAACGGGCGCCGCCGCTGGTGCACCATGAGCATATGCGGCAACCGGGACAAGGTGAGCCGCTTCCGGGCGCGGCGCGCGGGGGATGCTGGCACCACCTGAGCGCAGCACCATGCCGCATGCTGGCGCCCCTTTGCATTTGCCATTCCCGAGCCGTGCGGTACGAACAGGACGGGGGCCGGGCGGATGTAACGCCGGGGCCCCGTCGCGCGAATGACCTTTGGGAAAGCGTGGATGGACGATCGCGAACGGCGCTGGGCGCAGGGCATGCGGGATGCGCTTGCCGGCAACCAGCAGGCCTATGAGCAGCTTCTGCGCGAACTGGCGCCGGCGCTGCGCGCGGCCGTCCGCCGGCGTTTTTCCAGCATCGGACTGGGGACGGGGGAGAGCGAGGATGTGGTGCAGGAGATCCTGCTGGCTGTTCACCTGAAGCGGCACACCTGGCGGTCCTCCGATCCGCTGGGCCCCTGGCTGTGGACCATCGCCCGCAACAAGTTCGTGGACCATCTGCGCCGGCGCGGGCGGCGGGTGGAAGTGCCCATCGAGGATTTTGCCGAGATCCTCCCCGCTGAGGAACAGCGCCCCGGCCCCGACGCCCCCGACGTGCAGCGCCATCTGGCCACCCTGCCCCCGCGTCAGCGCGATGTGCTCACCTCCATCGCGGTGGAGGGCGCCTCGGTCGGCGAGACGGCGAGCCGCCTCGGGCTCACGCCCGGCGCCGTGCGGGTGAACTTGCACCGCGCCTTCGCCCGCCTCGCCGATCGCCTGCGCGGCGAAGACATCGAATAGGATGATGCGCGTGAAGACCGACGACCTGATCCGAGCCCTCGCCAGCGATCCCCGCCCGGGGCCGAGCCTTCAAGCCGGGCTCGCGGGGGCGCTTGTGGTCGGCCTGGTGGCCGCGGCCGCCTTGTTCGCCGCCACGCTGAATGTGCGGCCGGGCCTTGCCGGGCTGATGACGGATCCGCGCATCCTGCTGAAATTCGCGGTCGGCCTTGCCATGGCCGCCTCGGCCGGCGCCCTCACTTTGCGCCTGTCCCGGCCCGGCGCTCGGCGCCCGTCCTGGGCCGTCATCCTGCTGCCACTCGCCTTGGCCCTGGCGGGCTGCGCGGGCGAGATGCTGACGACCCCGGAACGCAGCTGGATGCCCGGCCTCATCGGCCGCTTCGCCCCCTATTGCCTCGCTTATGTGCCGCTGCTCTCCCTTCCGGTGCTGGGCGCGGCCCTGGTGGCGTTGCGGCGCGGCGCCCCGGCCCGCCCGGCGGAAGCCGGCGCGGCGGCAGGCTTCCTGGCGGGCGGCCTCGGCGCCGCCGTCTACGCCTTTCACTGCCCGGACGATTCCGCCTTCTTCGTGCTGACGTGGTACGGCCTTTCCATCCTGGCCGTGGCCGGCCTTGGGGCCCTCTTGGGCAGGCGCCTGCTGCGCTGGTGAGGCGAGCCCGCCCGCGTCAGAGCCGGTGGCACCGGCCATGGGCGGCGGGAAGGAAGGGCAGTCGCATCGCAGTCTGTTCTGCCCGGCAGAGAGCACGGCGCGTGCCGTGGCGTCCCCCAGCATGAGGGGCATGCACCCCGGCGCAGCTCCTAGCGGACCTCGATCTGGCTCCAGGGATAATCCCGCGCCCCGCAGGCGGGCCGCGCGACGATGCCCAGGAGCGCGGGCGGCCGAGCCGTGATGCCGAACTGGATTTGCAGCAAGGCGCCATAAAGGGCGAGCCGCGCCCGCCACACCGGCTGCGCGTCGGTGGCGTGACCGTCGAGCACGAAAAAGAGGTCATCGCCCGGCTGCCCCAGCGTGCGCAGCACGCCCCCGTGCCAGCCTTGCGGCGCCAGCAGCGCAAGGACGAGGCGGCAGGCCTCGCCCTTGCGTGCGGTCAGCAAATGGAGGTCGAGGGTCGTCTCCTGCCCGGTCACGGAAAGCCCCTGCCCTTCCAGGAAGGCGCGGGCGGCAGCGAGGCGCAGGGGGGTCGGATCCTCTGGCCGATGGCGCGCGGCCAGGAGCTTGAGCCCAATTCCCAGGCCCAGCATCACCGCAACCGCCACAAGAAGGGCGAGGCGCGCCCGTGCAGCGCCGGGGAGCGGAACGCCCGTCATGGCGTCGCCCCCTCGTCCTGGACGGGCTGGAGCGGACGTGGGCCAGGCCGCGCCTCCCCTCCCACCCCGCCGAGGACGAGCACCCCGACAATGACCGCCAGTGTCAGGAGGCCGAACACCCCCTGGCCAGCCGGGCCGTGCAACACGTCATAGTAGCGGGGAAAGGCCGCCAGTACCGCAAGCCGCACAATGTTGAGGGCGAAGACGAGAGCGCCCGCCACCAGCGTCCACCCTACGGCCCGCAGCGTCCAAGGCCGGCCGGAGCGGGCAAGGAAGGTTTGGGCGCAGAGCAGCGTCAGAGCCAGGTTGAGCACCGAGGAACAGGCGGGCGCGATCCACAGCACGCCCGAACCGTCCGCGAGCGGCACCGTATTGTCCACCGCTTGCTCGCCCAGAAGAGCGGCAACCAGGGCCGCGTCCGTCCGCAACAGCGGCCCGCTGAAAACAGACAGCAGCAGGCGGGCCCAGAGCATGGCGAGGGTGAGCGCCAGGAGCAGGGCGGCGGCGCGGCGTCCCTCGGACCCGCGCGGGCTGGAAACCGTCATGTGGACGCTGAGGAGCGTCAACCCGAACCAGCTCGCCTGCCCTACCGGTAGCAAGAAGGCCCCGGTGCAGGCGCAGGCCACCGCGAGGTCGACCCGGCGCACCGGCGCCTCGGGCAAGACCCACACCCGGCCCAGCAGCACCGCGCAGGCGGCCCACACGATGATGGAGACATCGAAGGTGGAATAGATGGCGTCGGCCCAGCCCACCTCACCGATGGCAGTGATGGCGCGGGCGGCAATGCCGTTGCCGAGCCCCACCACCAACACCGCGCACCACAGGTCCCGTCGCTGAAACGCGCGGGGAGGCGGGGCGGCCGCTTCAGCCTTGGCGGCGCTTGCGGATGACATAATAGAGGCCCGCCACGGCGAGAGCCGGCAGGCCAACCCCAGCCAGCGGCCCGGGCGCGCCATGGTGCCCGCCGCCACCGTGATGGCCGCGCTCGCCAGCGTAATCGTCATCGCCCCAGGCCCGGGAGACATCCCCGGCCGCAGAAGCCGTGACGAGGCAGACGCCCAGGATCCCTGCCAGGAAGACGTGGGACAGCATCTGGCCTTTGGGTCTCATGATACGAACCTTTTGGTTTTTCTTCGTTGCTCAAGCTCTGCCTTAGGGGGACACACGCGGGCGCCTCAAATCAACAAAGCGTCAAGGGAACAACAGCCGACCCCTCGAACACCGGCCGCCGCACGGCACGGTGCGTCGGGCGCGCGCGCCGGGCCCCGAAGCCGCTTCCACCGCGATCCTTCGCAGGCAAGGCTTGCACCACCCTGTCCGCCAGGCGGACAGGAGGGGTTTTCCTCTGTTGCATGTCGCCGCACCGGCCTATGCCAGACACATAAGAAAAACCGGAGGACACCATGAGGCCGAGGCGCACCGGCGCGCCAGGAAGACGTGATCGGATGAGATCACGACCCATCCCTTCCTGACCGCCACCCGGACATCTTCTTTGCAGTGACAAGAGCGCAGACGGCCCGCCGCGCCATTTCCCTTCGGCGGCTCACGCCGGCTGACGCGCTGCACCTCGATCTGCCGAGCCGAGGCTGAGACCTCCCGGTCCGCCCGGGTGCCGCCCGCCGCGCGCGTCGGGCGAACGATCCCCCATTGCCAATTCCCGCCCATCAAGAAGGCTTACGGAGGGCCTGAGGACCAATGAGCGCCACACTCACATCATCGCCCGCTCCCGCGCCCCGGCTCAGCCGCGCGCAGTGGCGCATCATCATGCTGGCCAGCCTCGGTGGCTCGCTGGAATTCTACGATTTCATCATCTACGGCATTTTCGTCCAGTACATCTCGGCCCAGTTCTTCCCCACCAGCGACCCCTATGTGTCGCTCATCCTGTCCTTCTCGGTGCTGGCGCTGGGGTTCTTGGCGCGGCCGCTGGGCGGTGTGCTGCTGGGGGGCCTGGGTGACCGCTATGGCCGCCGGCCGGTCTTCATCGCCTCGCTCGGCCTGACGACGCTGGCCACCATCGCCATCGGCCTCCTGCCCTCCTACGCCACCTGGGGCATTGCGGCGCCGCTGCTGCTGGTGGCCTTCCGCCTGGTTCAGGGCATCTGCCTCGGCGGCGAATTGCCGGGCGCTGTGACCTATGCGGTGGAAGCGGCGCCGCGGCGTGCGGGCCTTGCCTGCGGCTTCATCATCTTCTGCGTCAATGTGGGCGTGCTGATCGCCACCCTGGTCAATCTCGGCATCCAATATGCCCTGCCGCCCCAGGATGTCGCGTCCTATGGCTGGCGCATTGCCTTCCTGTTCGGCGGCGTCATCGGCATCATCTCCTTCACCCTGCGCCGGAAGCTGGAGGAATCGCCGGAATTCGTGAACCTGCACGGCAAGGCGTCCCGCCATCCGCTCAAGGAACTGGTGCGCGATCACGGCCGGTCCCTGATCGTGGCCGCCGGCATCGCCGCCATCATTGCCGGCTTCAACGGCCTGCTCTATGGCTTCATGCCCGCCTTCCTGGTGCGTTCGCTCGGCTATGCGGCCCCCGACGTGGCACTCGCCATGACCTCGGCGCTGGTGGTGTCCTCCATTGGCCTCATCATTGCCGGCTGGGCCGGGGATTATGTGCCCGGCAAGCAGATCCTGCGCATCGGCTCGGCGCTGATGGTCGTCACGGTCGTGCCCCTGTTCATGCTGCTGGCCAATCACGGGGCCAGCGTGGTGCTGGTGCTGAGCCTTCTGTCGCTGGTCTTCTCCCTGGCGAGCGGCATCTGGCCCTCCTTGCTGGCCAACCTCTTCCCCACCAAGGTGCGCTTTTCCGGCATCGCCTTGTCGTACAATGTGAGCGTGACCATCCTGTCCGGCTTCGCGCCGCTGGCCGCCACCATGCTGATCGAGCGCACCCAGATGCCTGCCGCGCCCTCGCTCTATATCGCGCTGTGCGCCGCCTTGAGCTTCTGGGCGAGCTTCCACATCACCCGGCGCGACAGCGTGCCGGCCACCGAGGCGCTGGGAACCGAACTGCCCGCCACTGGCGCCCCGCGTCCCTGATCCCCTGGCGTGCGGACCGGCCAACGGCCCGCGCGCCCTTCCCCGCATTCGACTTTCCGCTTTGGAGGACTGAGCCATGGGCGTCATCGCACTGGGCTATCTGGGCATCCGCTCCGACAAGATGAGGGACTGGCGCGATTTCGCCTCCGGCCTCCTCGCCATGCAGGCGGTGGATGTCACCTCCGGCCACGCCACCTTCCGCATGGACGACCAGCGCCAGCGCCTGTTCGTTGCCAACGAGCCCGGCTCGACGCTGGCCGCCATCGGCTGGGAAGTGGAGGAGAAGGGCGACCTCGACGCCTTCGGCGCCCGGCTGGAGGCTGCGGGGGTGGCGGTGAAGCGGGGCACGCGCGGCCTTGCCGACCAGCGCTTCGTGGAAGACCTCATCACCTTCGACGATCCCGACGGCAACCGGGTGGAATTGTTCTTCAACCCCATGCGGGCGGAAGATCCCTTCGTGCCCGGCCGGCCCATTTCCGGCTTCAACACCGGGGCGCTGGGCATGGGACATGCGGTGCTGCACGCCGTGCGCATCGAGGCCCTGCTGCCCTTCTACCGGGATCTCCTGGGCTTCCACGTCTCCGATTACGGGCTCACCCCCTATCCGCTCTATTTCTTCCATGTGAACGGCCGCCACCATTCCTTCGCCATGGTGGGCTCGGGCCAGACGGGCTTCCATCACTTCATGGTGGAGTTCAAAAATCTCGACGATGTCGGCCAGGGCTATGACCTCGCCCAGTTGCAGGAGGGCCGGGTCGCCTACACGCTGGGCCGTCACACCAACGACTACATGACCTCCTTCTACGCCCATTCGCCCTCCGGCTTCTTCGTGGAAAATGGCTGGGGCGGGCGGGTGATCGACCCGGCCACCTGGGAGCCCCACGAGACCTTCGCGGGGCCGAGCTTCTGGGGCCATGAGCGGCTCTATCTGCCCGAGGAGCCTCGCGCGCGGCTGCGCCAGATGCGCCTCGACGCCGCCGCCAACGGCGTTCGCGCGCCCGCCGTCGTGGATTGCCCCTGGCTCTATGGCCACGTCCCCGGCTGAGACCTTCCCTCTTCCCCTGACATTCGCGAGGGACCCAAATGTCCACGCTCACTTCCGCGCCCACCGATACCGACCACATCTTCGACGTTGCCATCGTGGGCCTCGGCCCGGTGGGGGCCTGCCTGGCCAATCTGCTGGGCCTGAAGGGCGTCTCCACCTTGGTGCTGGAGCGCGAGACCAACGCCTACCACCTCCCCCGCGCCGTGCATTTCGACGACGAGGTGATGCGCGTCTTCCAGGCCATCGGCCTCGCCGACGAGATCGAACCTACCACCCGATGCAATCCCGGCATGCGCTTCGTGGATGCGCAGGGCGCCCTGCTTCTGGACTGGCCCCGGCCGCAGGGCGAGAGCCCGCAAGGCT
The DNA here is from genome assembly GCF_028863665.1 of Aquabacter sediminis. Classification (GTDB taxonomy): domain Bacteria; phylum Pseudomonadota; class Alphaproteobacteria; order Rhizobiales; family Xanthobacteraceae; genus L1I39. Next base: position 261,482 of record NZ_JARBFX010000005.1, on the reverse strand, counting down.
GGCAGGCGAGCTACCGCTTCCACCAGCCGGACCTGGAGCGCATCCTGCGCGCCGGGCTGGCGCGCTTCCCCTCCGTTGAGGTGCGCACCCGCTGCGATGTATTCGCCTTCACCGATGACGGCGCGAGCGTCGAGGTGCGCTACGAAGAGCTGGGCACCGGCACACCGCGCACGGTGCGCGCCCGCTATGTGGTGGGCTGCGATGGCGGCCGCTCGCTGGTGCGCCGCTTCATGGGGTCCTCCCTGGAGGACCTCGGCTTCCATGAGCGCTGGCTGGTGCTGGACGTGATGCTGCGGCGGGACAAGCCGGAGCTGGGCGACCACACCATCCAATATTGCGACTCGGCCCGCCCCGCCACCTATGTGCGCGGGCCCGGCGACCGCAGGCGGTGGGAAATCACCGTGCATCCGCACGAGGACGCCGCCACCATGACCACGCCCCGCAAGGTGTGGGAACTGCTGGCCCCCTGGCTGAAGCCGGAGGAGGCGGAACTGGAGCGGGCCGCCGTCTATACCTTCCACTCCGCCGTGGCCCGCCAGTGGCGCGCCGGGCGCCTGCTGGTGGCGGGGGATGCCGCCCACCTGACCCCACCCTTCATGGGCCAGGGCATGTGCTCGGGGGTGCGCGACGCGGCGAACCTTGCCTGGAAGCTGGAGGCGGTGGTGAACGGCCATGCGGCCGATGCGCTGCTCGACACCTATCAGAGCGAACGCGCGCCCGACGCCCGCGCCTATATCGAGACCGCCATGCGCCTCGGCGGACTCATCAACACCTGCAACACCGAGGCGGCGCTGGCCAGCGCCTTCCGCGACGAAGACGGCGTGGCCCGCCTGAAGAGCCGGGTGCCGCAGCTGGGCGCGGGCCTGGCCGCCGGGCGGGCGGACCGCGCCGGCCAGCGCATTCCCCAGCCGCGCCTTGCCGATGGCCGGCGGCTCGACGAGGCGGTGGGTTACGGCTTTGCCCTGCTGGCGCGCGAAAGCCTCTGGCGCGCGGCCAGTGAAGGGGTCCGGCGCGGCTTCACCGAGGCGGGCATCGCGGTGCTCACCGAGACAGACGGTCCGGCCCTCGCCGCGCTGCTGGACGAGGCGGACGCCTCCGCCCTCCTGGTGCGCCCGGACCGCTATGTGGCCGGCGCGGCCCATGATGTGGCGGAGCTGGCCGCCCTCTCCCAGGCCCTTGCCCCCTACCGGCCGACCCACGCCTCGGCGGCCTGACCCTCGATCCGCCGGAGGTCTCGCCCCGGTCGTCTGCGTCCTTCACCCGCACACGCCACGGGAGCGCCACCGGGATGAGGGGCGTCGACCTCGGCCGCCGCTCATCTCGCAGCGGCGGCGCGCAGGACGGCACCCGCGATCCCCCTGGCGCAAGGGAGCGCTTCGGCACCGGGCTTGACGTGCGGCCGGCGGGGGCGGTTGATCTGATATCGCCGACCCCTTCGGCCGGACGGACCTTGCCATGGACGAGACCGACGCGGCGCCCAGCCCGGCGGGCCTGCACAAGGAACCACAGGACAAAAGCGAGAGCGTGCGGGCCTTGAGCCGCGGCCTCGCGGTGCTGCGCTATGTGAATTCGGTGGGCAGCGCCGGCGCCTCGGCCATCGCCCGCGCCCTCAACATTCCCCGCCCCACCGTCTACCGGCTGATCCAGACGCTGGAGGAGGAAGGCTATCTCTCCTTCTCCGCCTCCTCCGCCCAGGTGCGGGTGACGCGCCTCGCGGCGAGCCTCGGGGACGGCTATGCCGCCCATTCGCGGGTCTGCCAGGCCGCCGGCCCCGTCTTCGGGACGTTCGGGCCGAAGCTCGTCTGGCCGCTGGATCTCACCGTCTATGAGAATGCGGCCATGGTGATCCAGGAGACCACCCACACCCGCTCGCCGCTCTCCATCGACCGGGGCATGATCGGCTACCGCCTGCCCATGCTGCGCACATCCGCCGGCCGCACCTATCTGGCGCTCTGCGCGCCCGAGGAGCGGGTGATGATTCTCGACCATCTCCGGCGCCTCGACGAGCCGGAGGACAAGCCCTTCCTGGAAGAGGCGTGGCTGGCGCGCATGATCGAGGATGTGCGGCGGCGGGGCCTTGGCGTGCGGGACGGGGGCGAGTTCCGCCCCAAGACCTCCAGCATTGCGGCGCCCGTTTTGGTGGAGGGGCGGATGGTGGCGGTGGTGTCCATGATCTGGATCCGCTCGGCCCTCTCCCTGGACGAAGCCATCGCCGCCCATGCGGGCATGCTGCATCAGATCACCCAGGCCATCGCCGCCGGCGCTGCCGCGCCCGCGCCACCCTGAGGACGCTCACTCCACGGGAATCGGGCGGGGCCGGCCGGCCTCGTCAATGGCCACGAAGGTGAAGGTGGCCTCGGTGACCTTGAAGGTCTCCTCGCTGGCCCGCGCCCGGCGCCAGGCTTCCACCTCGATTCGCATGGAGGTGCGGCCGAGCTTGGTGAGCTTGGCGAACAGGCTCACTTCGTCTCCCACCGCCACGGGCCCCAGGAAGGTGATGGCCTCCACCGCCACGGTCGCCGCGCGGCCCCGCGCCCGGCGAGTGGCCACATTGCCCGCGGCCAGGTCCATCTGCGACATGAGCCAGCCGCCGAAAATGTCGCCATTGGGATTGGTGTCCGCCGGCATGGCGATGGTGCGGATGGACGGAACCTCGTCCGGCATCCCGGCCTCTTTGTCACGCATGATGTCCCCCTGTGTTGGACTCCTTTTAGCGATGCCAAACTGAGACCGGAAGCCGCAGGCGGACAGGATTTGCCGGCTTTCATGCCAGCCATCCCCGGCCTTTTCGCATTGACAAAAAGGCCTCCCGCAGATAGGGGACACCCTTCGCGTGGGGACATGCGCCCCATATCCCAGCCCGACCGAAAGAAGCCGGCCCTTCGAGGCTTGGCTGAACACGAAAGCGAGACAAGATGTTCGCGGTCATCAAGACAGGCGGTAAGCAGTATCGCGTCGCCGCCGACGACGTCATCACGGTGGACAAGATCGAGGCCGAAGCCGGCGCGAGCGTGTCCTTCCCGGTTCTCATGGTGGCCGGCGCGGCCACGGTCATTGGTGCCCCCCTCGTTGACGGTGCCACCGTCACCGCCGAGGTGGTGGAACAGACCCGCGGCGACAAGGTGATCGCCTTCAAGAAGCGCCGCCGCCAGAATTCGCGCCGCAAGCGGGGCTTCCGCGCGGAGCAGACCGTGGTGCGCATCACCGAGATCACCGGCCCCGGCGGCGAAAGCGCCAAGGCTGCCCAGACCACCCAGGACGCGCCGGCCGCCGAGGCCGCTGCCGACGCCTGATCTTAGGATTGGAGAGCTCAGATGGCTCATAAAAAAGCAGGCGGCTCGTCCCGCAACGGTCGCGACTCCGACGGCCGCCGCCTTGGCGTGAAGAAGTTCGGCGGCCAAGAGGTCATTGCCGGCAATATCATCGTGCGCCAGCGCGGCACCAAATGGCATCCCGGCACCAATGTGGGCATGGGCAAGGACCATACCTTGTTCGCCCTCATTCCGGGCAAAGTCGAGTTCCGCACCAAAGCCAACGACCGAACCTTCGTATCCGTTGTCCCCGCCCTTGAGGCGGCCGAATAAGCGGCGAGACCTGAAAATGCAGGGTCCCGCCGGTCTCGTCGAACCGGTGGGAGCCTGACATGGGTGTCATTGGCTCCTGAATGAAACCGGGGAGACGGGCAGTCTCCCCGGTTTTGTTTTGTCCGCACGGTCCTGAAGACCCTTGAGGCAAGGAGCCCGCCATGACCATCGTCGAATGCCCGTCGCAGGTCCTGCTCCAGGAGAGCAGTATCCCCGTCCTCGAAACCGAGCGGCTCGTGCTCCGCATGCCCCGGGTCGAGGACGTGCCCGCCATTGCTGCCCTCGCCAATAATGTCCGGATCGCGGAAATGACCGCGAACCTGCCCCATCCCTATCGCCCGTCGGACGCCCGCGCCTTCGTCGACACGCTGGCCGCCACCGCCAACGGCATCACCTTCGCCATTTTCCTCAAGCAGGAAGGCGGCTTCGCCTTCGCCGGCATGTGCGGCTTCGGCCAGCGCAAGGGCGAGACTGCGCCCGAGATCGGCTATTGGATCGGCGAACCCCATTGGGGACGCGGCATCGCCACCGAAGCGGTGCGCGCCATCATCGATTTCGTCTTCTCCGAGACTGACCACGACCGCATTCTCGGCGCCGCCCGCGTGGTCAATCCGGCCTCTCGCCGGGTGCTGGAGAAGTGCGCCTTCCAGTGGTGCGGGGTGGGCCTGTGCCGCGTGAAGGCGCTCGGCGCCTCGGTGCCGGTGGACCGCTTCCAGTTGGAGCGGCGCACCTGGGCCTCGCTGCGCGCCTGGGGCTCCACCGCCCTTCCCCACCATCGCGCCCTCACGCACTGAGGCAGTCGGATCCGCTCCGCCTGGGAATAGGCGGAGCGGGCGGCAGCGGTCCGACGAGCGTGCTTTCCGCGCTCTGACCGCGGGCATGGGCGGGCGTGATCTGCTATCTGGAGGGCAACCGCTCCAGCCAAAGGATCTGCCGCACATGCGTCCGTCCGACGATCTCCCCTATCGCCCCTGTGTGGGCCTCGCCGTATTCGATCGCGCCGGCCACGTCTTCATGGGCCAGCGCGCCGGCGGGCCCGAGCATGTGGACATGACCTATTCCTGGCAATTGCCGCAGGGCGGCATCGACAAGGGCGAAGATCCCTACGAGGCGGCCTTGCGCGAGCTTTACGAGGAGACCTCCATCCGCTCGGTCAAGAAGCTGGGCGAGATCGAGGACTGGCTGACCTATGACATTCCCGGCCGCATCGTCGGCCAGGCCTGGCGCGGCAAGTTTCGCGGCCAGACTCAGAAATGGTTCGCCTTCGCCTTCACCGGCGACGAGGGCGAGATCGAGATCCTCAAGCCCGGCGGTGGCCACCACAAGGCTGAGTTCATGGCCTGGCGGTGGGAGAGCCTGGACCGGGCACCGGAGCTGGTGGTGCCCTTCAAGCGGCCGGTCTATGAGCGCGTGGCCAAGGAATTCCGTCGCTTCACCGTGTGAGTGTTGGAGAGGGGTGCGCCGAGCGCGCGTCCCCTTGCCACCGCCCGCAGGCTCCGCAAACGCAAAAAGGGGAAGGCACAGGCCTTCCCCTTTTCGTATCAGAGCCTTGAAAGCCGCCTGGGCGTCACCTCAGTGGGCGGTGCCGCCCTGCTGGGTCAGCACGTCCAGGACCTGCTGCAGGTCCGAGAGCTGGGACTGCGCCTTCTGCTTGGCCTCGTCAGAGCGGGCATCCGCCAGGTCTTCCTGGGCATCCTTGATGAGCTGGCGCAGATGGTCGAGCTTGATCTCTTCCACCGGCGTGGCGCGCTCGGCGAGCACGGTCAGGCCTGCGCCATTCACCTCGGCAAAGCCGCCGCGCACGAACATGCGCTTGGGCGCGCCCTGGCCGTGAATGGTCAGGATGCCCGGGCGCAAGGTGGCGATGAAGGGCGCGTGGCCCGCGCCGACGCCGAAATCACCCTCGGAGCCGGGGACATCGACGCTGTCCACCTGGCCGGAAAAGATCAGCCGCTCGGGCGAAACGAGCTCAAACGTGAAGTTGGCCATGTCTGCCTCTCAATCCGCCGTCACTTCGCCGGCCCGGCGCCGATCCGGGTCTGGATCGATCCACCTTCGGGTCCGGCAGCGGCCGCGCTCGAGGCGCGGCCGTGCTGGTCATAGAACCGGAACGCCCGTGCGGGGTTCCAGGATCGATCAGGCCGCCTCGGCGGCCATCTTCTTGCCCTTCTCGATGGCTTCCTCGATGGAACCCACCATGTAGAAGGCCTGCTCGGGCAGGTGATCATACTTGCCTTCCACCAGGCCCTTGAAGCCCTTGATGGTGTCCTGCAGGTCGACCAGCTTGCCGGGGGAGCCGGTGAACACTTCCGCCACGTGGAACGGCTGGCTGAGGAAGCGCTCGATCTTGCGGGCGCGGGCCACCACCAGCTTGTCCTCTTCGGAAAGCTCGTCCATGCCCAGGATCGCGATGATGTCCTGGAGCGCCTTGTAGCGCTGCAGGGTCTGCTGAACCTGACGGGCCACGTTGTAGTGCTCCTCGCCCAGGATCATGGGCGAGAGGATGCGCGAGGTGCTGTCCAGGGGATCCACCGCCGGGTAGATGCCCTTCTCGGCGATGGAGCGCGAGAGCACGGTGGTGGCGTCCAGATGGGCGAAGGAGGCGGCAGGCGCCGGGTCGGTCAGGTCGTCCGCCGGCACGTAGATGGCCTGCACCGAGGTGATGGAGCCCTTGGTGGTGGTGGTGATGCGCTCCTGGAGCGCGCCCATGTCCGTGGCCAGAGTCGGCTGGTAGCCCACCGCGGAGGGAATGCGGCCCAGCAGAGCGGACACTTCCGAGCCGGCCTGGGTGAAGCGGAAGATGTTGTCCACGAAGAACAGCACGTCCTGGCCCTGGTCGCGGAAGTGCTCGGCGACGGTCAGGCCGGTGAGCGCCACGCGGGCACGGGCGCCCGGAGGCTCGTTCATCTGGCCATAGACCAGGGCGCACTTGGAACCGGCGGAGGAGCCATTGTGCTCGTGGGGGTCCACGTTCACCTTGGACTCGATCATCTCGTGATAGAGATCGTTGCCCTCGCGGGTGCGCTCACCGACGCCGGCGAACACGGAATAGCCGCCGTGCGCCTTCGCGATGTTGTTGATGAGCTCCATGATGAGCACGGTCTTGCCCACGCCGGCGCCGCCGAACAGGCCGATCTTGCCGCCCTTGGAATAGGGGGCCAGCAGATCCACCACCTTGATGCCGGTGACGAGGATCTCGGCCTCGGTGGACTGCTCCGCATAAGAGGGCGCGGGCTGGTGGATGGCGCGCATGGCTTCGCCGACCACCGGGCCGAGCTCGTCCACCGGCTCGCCGATGACGTTCATGATGCGGCCGAGCGTGGCTTCACCCACGGGCACCAGGATGGGGGCGCCGGTGTCGGTCACCGCCTGGCCGCGCACGAGACCCTCGGTGGAGTCCATGGCGATGGTGCGGACCGTGTTCTCGCCCAGATGCTGGGCCACCTCGAGCACCAGGCGGTTGCCCTGGTTGGTGGTCTCGATCGCGTTGAGGATTTCCGGCAGGTGATCGTCGAACTGCACGTCGACGACGGCGCCGATGACCTGGGTGATGCGTCCGGTGGGGTTCGCCATTTTCGTCGTCCTTTATCCTCGTCCCGCTGCCGTCAGAGCGCTTCGGCGCCGGAGATGATTTCGATGAGTTCCTTCGTGATCATGGCCTGACGGGTCCGGTTGTAGACCAGCGTCTGCTTCTTGATCATGTCGCCCGCATTGCGGGTCGCATTGTCCATGGCGCTCATCTGGGCGCCGTAGAAGGAGGCCTGATTCTCAAGCAAAGCGCGGAAGACCTGGACCGCGATGTTGCGGGGCAGGAGGTCCGCCAGGATCTCGCTTTCCTCGGGCTCATAATCATAGATCACTGCCTCGCCGGCCTTCGCTTCGAAGGTGGCGGGAATGATCTGCTGGGCCGTGGGGATCTGGGCGATCACCGACTTGAAGTTGGAATAGAACAGGGTGCAGACGTCGAAGCTGCCCTGCTCGAACAGGGCGATCACCTTGTGGGCGATGTCCTGGGCGTTGGTGAAGCTCAAGGTCCGCACCGCACGCAGGTCCACCAGCTCGACGATCTGGTTGGGGAACTGGCGGCGGATCTGGTCATAGCCCTTGCGGCCGACGCAGAAGAACTTGACGTCCTTGCCCTGCGCCATCAGCGACTGCGCCCGCTCGCGCGCCAGGCGCACGATGGAGGTGTTGAAGGCACCGCACAGGCCGCGCTCGCCGGTGCAGACCAGCAGCAGGTGCCGCTGGTCGGAACCGGTGCCCGAGAGCAGGAGCGGGGTATCCGCACTGGTGGTCATGCCCCCGGCCAGGTTGCCGAGGACCGCATCCATACGCTCCGCGAACGGGCGGGCGGCTTCCGCCGCCATCTGGGCGCGACGCAGCTTCGCCGCGGCGACCATCTGCATCGCCTTGGTGATCTTCTGCGTCGCCTTCACCGAGGCGATGCGGTTTCTTAGGTCTTTCAGGCTCGCCATCGCACCCGTCCCTTTGCGTCACTTTCCATCGGAAGCCGTAGAGCGTCCGTCAGGGCTCAGGCGAAGCTCTTGGAGAAGGCGTCGAGGGCCTTCACCAGCTTCTCCTGGGTGTCCTTGGAGAGCTCCTTGGAGGTGCGGATGGCGTCGAGGATTTCGGGGTGCTGGGAGCGCAGGGCCAGCAGGAGACCCTGCTCGAACTCGCGCACCTTGCTCACCGGCAGGGCGTCCAGATAGCCGTTGGTGCCGGCGAAGATCACCACCACCTGCTCCTCGACCTTCAGCGGGGAGAACTGGCCCTGCTTGAGAAGCTCGGTGAGGCGGGCGCCGCGGTTCAGCAGCTTCTGGGTGGCGGCGTCGAGGTCGGAGCCGAACTGGGCGAAGGCCGCCAGCTCGCGATACTGGGCCAGCTCGCCCTTGATCTTGCCCGCCACCTGCTTCATCGCCTTGATCTGGGCCGAGGAGCCCACGCGCGACACGGACAGGCCGACGTTCACCGCCGGGCGGATGCCCTGGTAGAACAGGTCCGACTCCAGGAAGATCTGGCCGTCGGTGATGGAGATGACGTTGGTCGGGATATAGGCCGACACGTCGTTCGCCTGGGTCTCGATGACCGGCAGGGCGGTCAGGGAGCCGGCGCCGTTCTCGTCATTGAGCTTGGCGGCGCGCTCGAGCAGGCGGGAGTGCAGATAGAACACGTCGCCGGGATAGGCCTCGCGGCCCGGAGGACGGCGCAGCAGCAGCGACATCTGGCGATAGGCGACCGCCTGCTTGGACAGGTCGTCATGGATGATGAGCGCGTGCATGCCGTTGTCGCGGAAATACTCGCCCATGGCGGTGCCGGCGAACGGCGCCAGGAACTGCATGGGGGCCGCGTCGGAGGCGGTGGCGGCGACGACGATGGAATATTCCAGCGCGCCCTGCTCTTCCAGCACCTTCACGAACTGGGCGACGGTGGAGCGCTTCTGGCCCACCGCGACGTACACGCAATAGAGCTTGGCCTTCTCGTCCGTGCCCTGGTTGATGGGCTTCTGGTTGAGAATGGCGTCGAGCGCCACGGCGGTCTTGCCGGTCTGGCGGTCGCCGATGATGAGCTCGCGCTGGCCGCGGCCGATCGGGATCAGGGCGTCGATCGCCTTGAGGCCGGTCTGCATGGGCTCGTGCACGGACTTGCGGGGAATGATGCCCGGGGCCTTCACGTCGACGCGGCGGCGCGTCTCGAACATGATGGGGCCCTTGCCGTCGATCGGGTTGCCGAGCGCGTCGACGACGCGGCCGAGCAGGCCCTTGCCCACCGGTACGTCCACGATGGCGCCGGTGCGCTTGACGGTCTGGCCTTCCTTGATCTCACGGTCGGAGCCGAAGATCACGATACCGACATTGTCGATTTCGAGGTTCAGCGCCATGCCGCGCGTGCCGTTCTCGAACTCGACCATCTCGCCGGCCTGGACATTGTCGAGGCCATAGACGCGGGCAATGCCGTCGCCGACGGAGAGAACCTGACCGACCTCCGAGACTTCCGCCTCCTGGCCGAAATTCTGGATCTGCTCTTTCAGGATGGCAGAAATTTCAGCGGCTCGAATGTCCATCAGCGGACCTCTTTCATCGCATGCCGGATAGAATTGAGTTTGGTCTTGAGAGAAGCGTCGACCATGCGTGAGCCGAGCTTCACGATCAGACCACCGAGGATGGACGGATCGACGGTCACGTCGAGGCTCACGTCCTTGCCGGTCTTTTCAGCCAGCGCTGCCTTCAGCGCGGCAATATGGGTGTCGCTCAGGGGCTCGGCGGCGGTGACCTGCGCGGTCACCTCGCCCCGGCGGGCGGCGACCAGCGCGCCATAGGCCGAGACCATGGCGGGAAGCGCGAACAGGCGACGATTCTGCGCCGCGAGCTTCACGAAATTTCCGGCGAGACCGCCGATGCCCAGCTTCTCCAGCACCGCGACCACAGCCTTGAGCTGCTCGTCGGCCGTGAAGACCGGACTGCGAACCAGCCGCGCAAAATCCGGGCTGTCCTGGATGAGTGCCCCCAGGGTGTCGAGATCCGCCTTCACGGCGTCGATGGACCCGGCCTCATCAGCCAGTTCGAACAGTGCGGTCGCATAGCGCCCCGCCATGCCTGACACGATCGTCTCCGCCACCCGCGCCTCTCTCGGATCTTGCGGCCCGACGGCGCCCAGCACGCCATCCAAGGCCCAAATCCTTGATCTGTTGGGAATATCGATGTGAGCCCCCGGAAACACGGCAGGGCCGGTTCCCGATTTGCGGGGGTTGCCTAACACAGGCTTTGCGACGCGGCAACATGACCGATCCCCCACATTCGTGCCGCATTGCCGCACCGGAGGCCGCAAAGCCGCATTTTTTGCTGACGCTGGGGCACAAATCGGGCGCCGGCAGCCCACATGCCGCAGCGTCACAGGCGCCGATTTTCCTGTGATCAAGCCGTTTCTGGCGCGCCTCGCGCAAGCCAGGCGTGGAAGCGCGCGAAAACCGTCGATTCGCCACCCATGGCGCCGCAGCCGCATTGATCTCGATCGAAAGAAGACGGCCGCAAAAATAAAAAGAGCCCGCCGGGTATCCCCGACGGGCCATTTTTTCAGAAGCGAGCGCCGATCAGTTGGCGACGGAGCTCTTCGGGTTGGGCGGGAAGGCCGCGTTCTTGGTGGTGCCTTCCAGCAACTCCACCGCCATCTTGAGCTGGGTGTCGTCCTTGGGATCCGGCGGCACGTAGGAGGGCGAGCCCGCCTGTTCGTCGTCGCCGTTCTTCAGATGGCCCTTCAGCGAGGCTTCGCCGCGGGTGGTGTCCCCGCCGGCCGCGGCGATCTTGGCCTTCTGCTCGTCGGGCAGGTCCTGGATCAGGACGATGTCCGGCTCGATGCCCTTGGCCTGGATGGAGCGGCCCGAGGGCGTGTAGTAGCGCGCGGTGGTCAGGCGCAGGGCACCGTTGCCGCCGAGCGGGATGATGGTCTGCACCGAGCCCTTGCCGAAGGACCGCGAGCCCAGAATGGTTGCGCGCTTATGGTCCTGCAAGGCGCCGGCCACGATCTCGGAGGCCGAGGCCGAGCCGCCATTGGTCAGCACGATGATGGGCTTGCCCTTGGTCAGGTCGCCGCCCCGCGCATTGAAGCGCTGGGTCTCATCCGCGTTGCGCCCGCGGGTGGAGACGATCTCGCCCCGGTCCAGGAACGCATCGGACACCGCAATCGCCTGGTCCAGCAGTCCGCCTGGATTGTTGCGCAGGTCGAGGATGTAGCCCTTGATCTTGTCGGGGCCGATCTGGGCGGTCAGGTCCTCGACCGCCTTCTTCAGGTTGTCGTAGGTCTGCTCGTTGAACGAGGTCACGCGCAGATAGGCGATGTCGCCATTCTCGATGCGCGAGCGCACCGACTTGATCCGGATGGTGTCGCGAACCACCTTGATCTCGATCGGCTTGTCCTGGCCTTTGCGCACCACCGTGAGGGTGATGGGCGTGTTGACCGCGCCGCGCATCTTCTCCACCGCCTGGTTCAGGGTCATGCCCTGCACCTGCTCGCCGTCGAGCTTGGTGATGATGTCGCCGGCCTGCACGCCCGCCTTGGAGGCCGGAGTGTCGTCGATGGGCGAGATAACCTTCACGAGGCCATCCTCCATGGTGACCTCGATGCCGAGGCCGCCAAACTCGCCGCGCGTCTGCACCTGCATGTCGCGGAAGCTCTTCGCGTCCATGTAGGATGAATGGGGGTCGAGGCCGGCGAGCATGCCGTTGATGGCCGCTTCCACCAGCTTGGCGTCGTCCGGCTTCTCGACATAATCGGAGCGGACCTTCTCGAACACGTCACCGAAGAGGTTCAACTGGCGGTAGGTGTCGGACGATGCCGCCTGCGCCGCCATGCTGGACAGCATGCCCGGCTGGGTGGCGAGAACCGCCCCCAAGGCGCCGGCCGCGACGCCGACAACAAAGAAAGACGTACGACGCATCATCCGCGCACCTTCTGACTGTCCGTTGCCGCCCACCATGGGGCGGGGTCGATCGAGACTCCGTCTTTTCGGAACTCGACATACAATTGCGGCTGTCCCGAGGCTGAACCGGCAGATCGTGATCCGCCGCCCATCACCGCGACCGGCTCCCCCGTCAGGACGAATTGGCCGAGATCGACGGAAATCCGCTCCATCCCCGCCATCAAGATATGGTACCCGCCGCCGGCATTGATGATCAAGAGTTGCCCGTAACTGCGGAAGGGTCCCGCATAGACCACCCAGCCATCCACGGGAGAGGCCACCTGGGCGCCGGCGCGGGTGGCGAGCGTCATGCCCTTCTCGGTGACGCCGGCCGCGTCCTGGGCGCCAAACTCACGCACCCGAACCCCCGCGACCGGTAGCGGCAGCAAGCCTTTAGCCTGCGCGAAGGGCATGGCCGGAGACAGGCGCGCGGGGTTGGAGAGGGCGGCAAGCTCGGTTGTTCCGGGCGGCCCCTCCTTCGGGGAAGCGCCCGTCCCGGCCTTGGCGGCATCGGCCGCACGGGACGCCGGGGCCACTTCCGTTTCCAGCCTTGTCACGAGATCGTGCACGTCGGGCGTGTTCCGCGCCACCAGCTCGGCCTGCGCCCGGTCCCCCGGCTGCGTCGGCTGGGCCTCGGCTTCGCGCTTCTGGCGCTCCTCCACCAAGGCGCCGATGCGCACGCGATCCTCTTCCAATGCGGTCCGCAGACCTTTCAGGGCCTCCTGGGCGGAGACCATTTCCGTTCGGACGCGGGACAATTCGGTCAAGTCGGCGGCCAGCGTCTCCGCCTCCACCCGCAATTCCGGCAGCAGCGCTCCCAGAAGAATGGCCGAGCGGACCGAATCGAGCGCATCGTCCGGCCGCATGAGCAGAGCCGGGGGCGGATTGCGCCCCATGCGCACCAAAGCGGCCAAGACCTCCGCCAGCAGGTCGCGCCGCTGGGCGAGCGATTGGCGCAGGTCGGCGGCGGAGCGGTCGAGGGCAGCGAGGCGCGGCTCCAGGTCGATCAATTGCTGCTCGACCGTGCGGATGCGCGTGGTGGCGTCCACCAAGAGCCGGTTGAGCCGGCCGCGATCGGTCCGGGCGGCCTCCAGATCCTGCCGCAGGGTCGCCTGAAAGCTGGTGTTGCGGGCGATCTCCGCGCGTATGGCCTCGGTATCAAGATCGGCCGCGCCCAGATTGGCCCGTCCGCCCGGGCGGGGCTTGGGCAAGGGCAAGGGAGAGGGAGAGGGAGAGGGAGAGGGAGAGGCCGATGGCGGTGCCGGGCGCGTCGCGGCGGGGGGCGCGGTCTGCGGGCTGGTCTGCGCCGCGAGAACGGCCGGTAGCAGGCCGGCGCCCGCAAGGGCGAGGCCCCCGAGCGTCAGGATGCGAGCGTGCCGGCGCGAACGAGCGGTCATGAACGCAGTCTTAACCGGTGCGGGTTTAGGAGACGTAAACCATGACCGGCAGAAAGCCGGCCCCACAAGGGTGCGCCCGGCGCCACCGCCGGCGGAGGAACGCCATGGACGACACCGCCATTCTCATCACCGGTGCCTCCAAGGGCATCGGCCTCGCCACCGCCCGGCGTCTTTCCGCAGAGGGGCGAACCGTGGTCGGCCTCGCCCGCGCCGTGGAGGACGTGCCCTTTCCCGGCACGCTCCTTTCCTGCGACCTCTCGGACATCCAGGCCACCGCCGCCGCCCTGGAGGAGGTCGCCGCGCGCTTCACGGTCTCTGGCATCGTCAACAATGTGGGCGCGGTCATGCCCCAGCCGTTCGGCGCGGTGGACCTTGCCACGTTCCAGACGGTCCTGGACCTCAATCTGCGGGCGGCGGTGCAGGTCACGCAGTTCTTCGTCGAGGGGCTGAAGGCGCGTCGCCAGGGCCGCATCGTCAATGTGGTGAGCCGCGCCATGCATGGCAGCATCGACCGCACCGCCTATTCCGCCGCCAAGGCGGCGCTCATGGGCTGCACCGGCACCTGGGCGCTGGAACTGGCGCCCTTCGGCATTACCTGCAACGCAGTGGCCCCTGGCCCCATCGGAACGGAATTGTTTCGCACCGCCCGCCCGCCGGGCAGCGAATCGGAGGCGCGGGCGCTGCGGGCCGTGCCCATGGGGCGCGTGGGCGAGCCTTATGAAGTGGCGGCGGCCATCGCCTTCCTACTCTCGGACGATGCCAGCTTCATCACCGGTCAGGTCATCGGCGTCGATGGCGGCGCCAGCCTGCCGGGACGGTGAGCATCCCCTCACGCCCGGTGATAGGGATGCCCCGAAAGGATGGTGGTGGCGCGATAGAGTTGCTCGGCCAGCATGACGCGCACCAATTGATGGGGAAAGGTGGCGGCACCGAACGCGAGCAGCAGGTCGGCCTTGTCGCGCACGGACGGGCTCAAGCCATCCGCCCCGCCAATGACAAAGGCCATGGCCGGCGCGCCGGCATCGCGCACAGTGGCGATACGAGTGGAAAAGTCTTCGCTGGTCAGGGGCTTGCCGCGCGGATCCAGCGCCACGATGCGGGCACCCTGGGCAAGCGCGCTCAAGATCGCCCCGCCTTCCTCGGCCATGCGGTCTTCCGCCCGGCGGGCGGCGGATTCGGAGAGTTCGGCCACCTCGAAGCCGGCCAGCCCCAGCGCGCGGCCGGAGGCCTTCGCCCGATCCAGATAGCGGCCGACCAATTCCCGCTCGGCGCCTGCCTTCAGGCGGCCGACACAGACAAGCTGAAGGCGCACCGCACCTCCTCCGCGCGGCGCGGCCGTCGAACGCTCAGGCGCGCGCGGTGCCGGACCACATCTTCTCGATATTGTAGAAGCTGCGGACTTCCGGCTGGAAGACGTGGATGATCACGTCGCCCGCGTCGATCAGCACCCAATCGCAAGCCGGCTGGCCCTCGACGCGCACATTGCGCACGCCCTTGGCCTTGAGGCCCTCGATCAGGTGATCGGCGATGGCGCCCACATGCCGCTGCGAGCGGCCGGACGCGATCACCATGTAATCGGCGATGGATGTCTTGCCCCGCAGGTCGATGGAGACGATGTCTTCCGACTTGTCGTCATCGAGGCTGGCAGTGACGAAGGCGAGAATCTCCTCCGCATCAAGCTGCGCTTCGGAGACTGAAGCGGGCGCCGGGTTGGGGGCGGCCGCCAGAAGAGCCGTCGTTGACAGGGGTCCAGATCCTCTCGATCAAATCAACGGCCCCCTGGGAACCGACGAAGCCGATCCCTGGAGCCGCACCGCTAACAATGCCTTAAAATCCAGCAAACATCAAGGATTTCGCGTTCCCTCTCCGATGCCGCCCGGTTCCGCTGCCTCTTGTGCAGCGCGAATGCGCGTGGAGGAGACGGGGGATTTCATGCCGTGCAGGAACACCCAGGCCGGCGCGGAGAGGGTCGGCAGGATGGCCGCGTCGCTTTCATCAATGCGATATTTGGCCAGCGCCCGGCCGGCAATGGAGGCGGTCGCCGCGAGCGAGGAGCCCATGCGATCCACCACCGCAATGGGCACGAGATCGGCCAGCTCCCGCCAGCTCTGCCACTTGTGGAAGGAGGCGAGATTGTCCGCCCCCATGATCCACACGAAGCGCAGGCGCGGCATGCGCCGCTTCAGGCGCGCCACCGTCTCGCAGCTGTAGCGGGTGCCCAGCATGGCCTCGCCGCCGGTCACATCGATGAGCGGATGGCGCGCCACCTGGCGCGCCGCCGCCACCCGGGCGGCAAGCGCGGGCAAACGGTGATTGTCCTTCAAGGGATTGCCCGGCGTCACCAGCCACCAGATGCGGTCCAGCCCCAGCCGCCGCAAGGCCAGAAGGCTCGCCGCCCGGTGCGCCTCATGGGCGGGATTGAAGGTGCCGCCGAACAGCCCCACCCTCAGGCCGGGCACGGCCATGGGCAGCCGCTCGGCCTCCGCCTGCGTCACCCGCACGAGCCGCCCTCCCCGCATCACGGACGGGTCTGGCCGGTGCCGTGCACGCGATACTTGAAAGTGGTGAGTTGCTCGGCGCCCACCGGGCCGCGCGCATGCATACGGCCGGTGGCAATCCCGATTTCGGCGCCGAACCCGAACTCGCCGCCATCGGCGAACTGGGTGGAGGCATTGTGCACCACGATGGCCGAGTCCACCTCGGAGAGGAACTTGGCCGCCGCCGCCGCGTCCGCCGTGATGATGGAATCCGTGTGGTGCGAGCCATGCCCCTCGATATGGGCGATGGCCGCGTCGATGCCCTCAATCACCTTGGCGGAGATGATGGCGTCCTCATATTCGGTATCCCAGTCGGCCTCCACCGCCGGCTTCACCCGGGGATCGACCGCCTGGGCCGCCGCGTCGCCGCGCACCTCGCAGCCGGCATCCAGCAGCATGGTCACCAGCGGGGCGAGGTGGGTGGCGGCGCAGGCTTCGTCCACCAGCAGCGTTTCCGCCGCGCCGCAAATGCCGGTGCGCCGCATCTTGGCATTCAGGAGCACGGTCTTGGCCATTTCGAGATCCGCCGCCCCGTGCACATAGACATGCACGATGCCATCCAAATGCGCGAAAACCGGCACCCGCGCCTCAGTCTGCACCCGGCCCACCAGGCCCTTGCCGCCACGCGGCACGATGACGTCCAGATTGCCGCCGAGCCCCGCCAGCATGGCGCCCACGGCGGCGCGATCAGCAAACGGCACGAACTGCACCGCGTCCTCGGGCAATCCCGCATCGCGCAGACCCTGCACGAAGGCCGCATGAATGGCGCCGGAGGAATTCAGGCTGTCGGACCCGCCGCGCAGGATCACCGCATTTCCGGCACGCAGGCACAGGGCGGCCGCGTCCGCCGTCACGTTGGGGCGGCTTTCATAGATGACGCCGATGACGCCGAGCGGCGTGCGCACGCGCTCAATCATCAGGCCGTTCGGCCGCGTCCAGCTCTCGGTGACGGCGCCAACCGGATCGGGCAGCGCCGCGACCATGTCCACGCCGGCGGCGATGGCCTCCACCCGCGCGGGCGTGAGCGCCAGACGATCCTGGAAGGCCGCACTCATGCCATCCGCCTTGGCGCGCTCCAGGTCCCGGGCATTGGCCTCCAGGATGGCGGGGGCGGCGGCGCGGATTGCGGCGGCGGCGGCCTTCAGAGCGGCGGTCTTCTGGTCCGCATGGGCCACGGAGAGGATGCGGCCGGCAGAGCGCGCCTTGCGGCCGAGGTCGAGCATATAGGCATTCACGTCCGCCGGCGGCTTGGCAGACCCCTCAAGGGAGGGGACCATCGCACGGGCAGCGGACGAGACGGACATGGCTTTGCTCACGGGTAATGTTCTGGCCCGCCTGACCCGGCGGGAGGTCACACATAGCATCGCCTCACCTCCCGTGACAGGGGCGCAGGCGCCGAGCGGCCTCCACTTGGTGTAATGGCCGACGGCGAAGCTGCGTATGACACGCATAGCATCCCGATCCGCCACGCCCTGGCGGAGGAGACCTGATCATGTCGCGCGCCGCTCTTGCTCTGGCGTTCCTGCTCCTCGCCTTCCCGCCGCCCGCTCATGCCGGTGAGGCAGGCGCGCCCTTGCCCGGCTCGGTGGTCGCCACGGGCACGGGACATATCGCACTGGCCTGGCTGAGCGATCCCACGGGCCGCTACGATCATTTCGTCCTGGGCGCCCGCATGGAGGCGGCGCGGCTGGTGGTCCGCACCCGCGAAGGGCATGTGGTGAGCCTCGTCTTGCCGGAAGACGAGGTGTTCGAGGATCGCATCCCCCGCCTTGCCGACCTCGACGGCGACGGCCAGGACGAGATTGTCCTGGTGCGCAGCAACCGTCGCACGGGCACCGACCTTGTGGTGATCGCGCTCGCCGGAGACACGTTGCGCATGGTGGCGCACAGCCCTTCCACCGGCGCGCCGCACCGCTGGCTCAACCCGGTTCCCATCGCCGACTATAATGGAGATGGCCGGCTGGACGTCGCCTATGTGCAGCAGCCCCACGTGGTCGGCCTGCTCCGGGTGTACACGCTGGACCAGGGACAACTGAAGGAGATCGCCACCTTTCCGGGCGTCTCCAACCATGTGGCCGGCTCAGCCGCGCAGGGCCTTTCGACCGCAGCGGACTTCGACGGGGATGGAGTCACGGACCTCGCGGTGCCCTCGCGCGACCGTCGGAGCCTCGTGTTCATTTCCTTCCGCGGCACCGCCCATCAGATCGGTCAGGCGCCCCTGCCGCGCCCCGCCGCCTCGAACTTCGCGCTGGCGCAGGAGAAGGGGCGCCCGGCGGTGGATGTAGGTCTGGCCGGTGGAGGCGTTGTGCGCGTGCCCGCGCCGCATGAAAAGGATCAGTGAGCCGGCTATTTTCCGCTGACAACCATGTCGTCGCGGTGGATCATCTCGGCGCGACCGACAATGCCGAGCAGCGCCTCGATCTCATCGGTGCCCCGCCCCATGATGCGATCCGCATGGTCGCTGTCATAGGCCACCAGCCCGCGCCCGATCTCGGCCCCATCCGGCCCGCGCAGCAACACCGCGTCGCCACGCTCGAACGTGCCCTCGATGCGCTTGACACCCGCCGGCAGAAGGCTCGCCCCCCGCCGCAGGGCCGCCACCGCCCCTTCGTCCAGATGCAGCACGCCGCGCGGCTCCAGCGCCCCGGCGATCCAGGCCTTGCGGGCGCGGGCGGGGGTGGCGCCGGTCAGGAACCACGTGCAGCGCGCCCCCTCGGTAATGGCCCGCAACGGGTTTTTCCGATGGCCAGAGGCGATCACCATGTGGGTGCCCGCCGAAGTGGCGATCTTGCCCGCCTCGATCTTGGTGCGCATGCCGCCGCGTGACAGTTCCGAACCCGCCGCCCCGGCCATGGCCTCGATCTCGGCGGTGATGCGGGGCACCACGGGCAGGAATTCGGCGTTCGGATTGTTGGCGGGCGGGGCGGTGTAGAGGCCATCAATGTCGGACAGCAGCACCAGCAGATCGGCGCTCGCCATGGTGGCGACGCGGGCCGCGAGGCGGTCATTGTCGCCATAGCGGATCTCGGACGTGGCCACCGTGTCGTTCTCGTTGATGACCGGCACCGCCCGGTGCTCCATCAGCCGCGCCAAGGTGGAGCGGGCGTTCAGGTAGCGGCGACGCTCCTCGGTGTCGCCCAGCGTCAGCAGGATCTGCCCGGCGGTGATGTCCTCATGGGCCAGCGCCTCGGCCCAGGTGCGGGCAAGCGCGATCTGGCCGACGGCGGCGGCCGCCTGGCTGTCCTCCAGCTTCAGCACGCCGCGCGGCAGGCCGAGCACCGTGCGCCCGAGCGCGATGGCGCCCGAGGAGACCACCATCACCTCCTTGCCCTTGGCATGGAGCGCGCCAATGTCCTCCACCAGCGAGGAGAGCCAGGCCAGGCGCACCTTCCCACGGGTGGAATCCACCAGGAGGGCCGACCCCACCTTGATGACGATGCGGCGGAAATCGGTGAGGGCGGGCGTCTGAGCGGTCACGGTCGGGGCTTCACGGCTGGAACAGGGGCCGTCTCGATACTCCAAGCGAGGCGTCAGGAACAGGGGCGGATGCGCAGGCCGGAGGCGGAGGCGCGGCCATCGCGCACACCACCCGGCCACATAACGCGTCAGAGCGCGGGGCGGATGTCGGTATGGATGAAGTCCTGGCCCTTGAACAGCAAAGGCACATCGCGCGCCTGGGCCACCGCGTAGGAGAGGCAATCGCCGAAGTTGAGGCCAGCCTTGTGCCCTCTCCCTTTGCCGAACCGATCAAAGGCCGTCGCCGCGAGGCGGCAGTGATCGAGGGAAAAGTCCACGGTGTGAATAACGGATTGCCCGATCAGACCCTCAAGGAAGGTGTCAGGTGCAGCGATACGGGAAGAGAGCACAAGACGCGTCTCCAGCAGTGTGGGAGCGCCGACCAAAGCCCCGCGAATTGCAATGACGCGAATGAAGGCATCGCGCTCCTCCTCCGCCAAGGCAATGGCCACGATGGCGGATGTGTCCAGGGCGATCAAATGGGCAAACCATTATCGTCATACATGTCGCGATGGTCGGACGTGGCGCCCGGACGCGCTTGGCGGGCCGACTCTTCGGACAACCGAAGAAGAGCATTGAAGTGTGCCACTTGATCGGATGTCATCTGGTAGGCGGACGGCTGGTCGGCGGACGATTGGTCGGCGCGCTCCAGTCGACGCAGAGCCTGTACCACCACTTCCGTGGTCGTGAGGCCATGTCGCTTGGCCAAGCGCTTGGCCGTCTCCACAGCCTCGTCGCTTCGGATATTGAGCTGTCGCGCCATCTGCTAGCTACCTTTGCAATGATGCTAGCACACGCGCCTCACGGCCGCCATTCCGCCTTGGGCCGGGCGGCGGCCTCTTCTTCCGCGCGGGCGGTCTCCACCGTGGAGAGAAGGGCGCGCAACGCCGCTTCCACGCCGGCGCCGGACTGGGCGGAGAGCAAAAGCGGCTTCTTCTTCGCCGCGCGCTGGAGGCGCTCCTTCTGCTGCTTCAGCAGCTCGGGGGAGAGCGCGTCGATCTTGGACAGGGCCACGATCTCCGGCTTGTCCTCCAGCCCCGCCCCATAGGCGACAAGCTCGGCGCGCACGGTCTTATAGGCCTTGCCCGCATGCTCGCTGGTGCCGTCCACCAGATGGAGGAGCGCCCGGCAGCGCTCGATATGGGCCAGGAACCGGTCGCCAATGCCGACCCCTTCGTGGGCGCCCTCAATGAGGCCGGGAATGTCGGCCAGCACGAATTCGCGCCCGTCCACCCGCACCACGCCGAGGCCGGGATGCAAGGTGGTGAAGGGATAGTCGGCGATCTTGGGCTTGGCCGCCGTGGTGGCGGCCAGGAACGTGCTCTTGCCGGCATTGGGCAGGCCGACGAGGCCGGCATCGGCGATCAGCTTCAGCCGCAGCCAGATCCAACGCTCCTGGCCTTCCAGGCCCGGATTGGCCCGGCGGGGGGCTTGGTTGGTGGAGGTCTTGAAATAGGCGTTGCCGAAGCCGCCATTGCCGCCTTCCAGCAGCTTGATCTTCTGGCCCACCTCGGTGAGGTCGGCGAGCACCGTCTCCTCGTCCTCGTCCAGGATCTGGGTGCCAGCGGGCACTTTCAGCACCACGTCGGCGCCCTTGGCGCCGGTGCGGTTGGCGCCCATGCCGTGCTCGCCCTTCTTGGCCTTGAAGTGCTGCTGGTAGCGGTAGTCGATGAGCGTGTTGAGCCCGTCGACGCATTCGATCCATACGTCGCCGCCGCGCCCGCCGTCCCCGCCATTGGGGCCGCCGAACTCGATGAACTTTTCGCGCCGGAACGAGACGCACCCTGCGCCCCCGTCTCCGGACCGGACATAGACCTTGGCTTGATCGAGGAATTTCATGGCCTGGAGGTAGACGCGCGCGGCTCGCGACGCAAGGGTGTCCTGCGCATGGCCGCCCTTCCGCTTGCCAAAGACAGACGACCCGTTTGCAACAGTGGACCGGGCATCCCGCCCCTTTGACCTTTTCCCGCCGCCGGATCAAAAGAGGAACATGAGCGCCCGCACCGTCGATGTCCTGCTCCCGCTCGGCCTCGATGCTCCCTATTCCTATGCCGTCCCCGACGGGCTGGACCTTGCGCCCGGCGATGTCGTCCATGTGCCGCTGGGTTCACGCGGCATGATCGGCTGCGTCTGGCCGCGCAAGGGCGAGAGCCAAGTGGTGCCCTCGGCCAAGCTGAAGGCGGTGAAGGCGAAGCTTGCCTATGAGCCGCTGCCGCCCGACCTTCTGCGCCTCATCGACTGGATGGCGGACTATACCCTTGCCCCCCGCGGCATGGTGCTGCGCATGGCGCTGCGCCATGGGGAGAGCCCGGGCGAGGCGCGCGAGCGGGTGGGCGTGCGGCCCACGGGCAAGGACCCGGTCCGCCGCTCGGCGGCGCGGGAGAAGCTGCTGGCTTTGCTGGCGGATGGCTTCGTGCGTGGCAAGAGCGAGGCGGCGCGGGAGGCGGGCGTCTCGCCCTCCGTGGTGGACGGGCTGGTGGATGAAGGGGTGCTGGAATCCCTCGTCCTGCCGCCCGAGCCCGCCGCCTATCCCCCCGATCCCGACCACGCCGCCCCTACCCTCTCCCCGGAGCAGGCGGGCGTGGCGCAGATCCTGAAAGACGCGGTGGAGGCGCGCGCCTTCGCGCCCCATCTCCTGGACGGCGTCACCGGCTCCGGCAAGACCGAGGTCTATTTCGAGGCCGTGGCGGAGGCGGTGCGGCAAGGACGGCAATGCCTCATCCTGCTACCGGAAATCGCCCTCACCCAGGCCTTTCTCGATCGCTTCACCCGCCGCTTCGGGGTCAAGCCGGCGGAATGGCATTCGGGCGTCTCCACCCGCCGGCGGGCACGCCTGCTCTCGGCGGTGGCGCGGGGCGAGGCGCAGGTGGTGGCGGGCGCGCGCTCGGCCTTGTTCCTGCCCTTCAAGGACCTCGCCCTCATCATCGTCGATGAGGAGCACGACCCCGCCTACAAGCAGGATGACGGCGTTGCCTATCACGCCCGCGACATGGCGGTGGTGCGGGCGCGGCTTGCCGGGGCGCCCATCGTGCTCACGTCCGCGACGCCCTCCATCGAGACCGAGGTGAATGCACGGCGCGGGCGCTATCGCCGGCTGCCTCTGCCGGAGCGCTTCGGCGGCGCCAAGGTGCCGGGCCTTGCGCCCATCGATCTCAGGCGCGAGGGCCCGCCGCGCGGCCGCTGGATCGCCCCGCGCCTGGAAAGCGAGATCAACCAAACCCTGGAGGATGGCGGGCAGGCGCTCTTGTTCCTGAATCGGCGCGGCTATGCCCCGCTCACTTTGTGCCGCAGCTGCGGGCATCGCATGCGCTGCCCCTCCTGCTCGGCCTGGCTGGTGGAACACCGCTTCCGCCGCCGCCTCACCTGCCACCATTGCGGCTACCAGGCCCCGGTGCCGGACACCTGCCCCAGTTGCCAGGCCAAGGACAGCCTCATTCCCTGCGGTCCCGGCGTGGAGCGGTTGCAAGAGGAGGTGGCGGCTCTGTTCCCCGATGCCCGCTCGCTGGTGCTCTCCTCCGACCTGACCGGCGGCATCGAGCGCATGCGGGCGGAGTTGGATGCGGTGGCGAATGGCGAGGTGGACGTCATCGTCGGCACCCAATTGGTGGCCAAGGGCCACAATTTCCCCGGCCTTGCCTTGGTGGGGGTGGTGGATGCGGATGTGGGCCTCGGCCATGGCGACCCGCGCGCGGCCGAGCGCACCTTCCAGCTGGTGCACCAAGTGGCGGGGCGAGCGGGGCGCGGCGCGGCGGAAGGGCGCGGCTTCATCCAGACCCACATGCCCGAGCACCCGGTCATGCAGGCGCTGGTCAAGGGCGACCGCGCCGCCTTTTATGAAAACGAGATTGCGGCGCGGGAAGAGGCCCACCTGCCGCCCTTCGGACGCCTCGCCAGCCTCATTGTCTCGGCCAGCGAAGCCCAGGCAGCGGAAGCCCATGCCCGCGCGCTGCTGGCCAGCGCGCCCCGGGACCGGGACGTGCGGGTGCTCGGACCTGCCGAGGCGCCTTTGGCCATCCTGCGCGGGCGGCATCGCTGGCGGCTGCTGGCCCGCTCGCCGCGCGGCTACGACCTTTCCGCCTATCTGCGCGCCTGGCGGGCCGTGGCGCCCAAGCCCACCGGCAATGTGAAGGTGGCCATCGATGTGGACCCGATGACCTTCCTTTGATGCGGGTTCAGCTCTCCTGTCCCCAGCGCCGCACGGTGAGGCGGGTCAGGGTGGCGAAGATGACGGTTTCCACCACGAGGCCGATCAGGATCACCGCCAGCAGGCCAGCAAAGACATTGGCGGTGTCCAGTTGCGCCCGGTTGGTGAAGATGAACCAGCCGAGGCCACCCGAGCGCGCACTGGCGCCGAACACCATCTCGGCCGCAATGAGCGTGCGCCACGCAAAGGCCCAGCCCAGCCTCAGGCCGGACAGGATGGAGGGCAGCGCCGCCGGCACCAGCAAGGTGAAGACATAAGACGGCCCGGCAAGGCCCAGGTTTCGCCCGGCCATGCGCAAGGTCTGCGGCACCGAACGGAAGCCCGCATGGCACGACAGGGCCAGCGGCCAGAGCACCGCATGAACGGTCACGAAAATGAGGCTCGACGAGCCGACGCCGAACCACAGCAAGGCGATGGGCAGCAGGGCGATGGCCGGGAGCGGATTGAACATGGAGGTGAGGAGGGTCAGCAGGCTCTCGCCCCATCTGCTCAAGGCGGCGAGCCCGGTGATGAGGGCCGCCAGCCCGATGCCGATGCCATAGCCCGACAGCAGCACGGACAGGGACGCCGCGGTGCGCCCGGGCAATTCGCCGTTCAGCGTCGCCGTCACCAGGGCCTGGAGGGTCTCGGAGAAGCTGGGCAGCAGCAGGGAATTGTTGAGAGAGCGGGCATAGCCCTCCCAGATGGCGGCCAGCACCACCAGGAGAATAGCCTGCCGCGCCCCGGGGCCGAGGGCCAGGGGTGCCCGCCCGGCTGGGGCAGCGACTTCAAGCGTGCGCGAGGACATGATCGGCCTTCCCTTCGCGCGGCCCATGGCCGGCGAAGATGCGAGACTGGATTTCCGCTTCGAGAGCGGCGAACTGAGCCGTGCCGCGACGCCCCGCCTCCCCTGCCACATCATATTCAGCGGCGATGCGGCCGGGATGGGGCGACAGGACCAGGATGCGCGTGCCCACATGCACCGCTTCCTCGATGGCATGGGTGACGAACAGGGCGGTCGCGCCGGTTTCCTCGCACAGCGCCAGCAATTCGTCCTGCATGCGCCGGCGGGACAGGGCATCAAGGGCGGCGAAGGGCTCGTCCATCAGCAGGATGGCGGGCTGCACGGCAAAGGCTCGGGCGATCGCCACCCGCTGCTTCATCCCGCCCGACAAGGTATGGGGAAAGGCATCGGCAAACGGCCCGAGCCCCACGCGCCTGACCCAGTCGAGGGCCACCGTCCGGGTCTCATCCTTGCCCATGCGCCGGGCCTTGCGGAGCGCGAACATCACATTGCCCGCCACCGTCAGCCACGGCATCAATTGGTCGAACTCCTGGAACACAACCATCCGGTCCGGGCCGGGGCCATGCACCGGCGCACCATTGAGACGGATGGTGCCCGCCTCCGGCTTCAGGAAGCCGCCCACCGCCCGCAACAGGCTCGACTTGCCGCAGCCCGAGGGGCCCAGCAGCGCCAGCCGCTCGCCCCGGCCGATGGAGAAGGAGACATCCTCCACCGCCGTGACGAGTCCGGCTTGGGTACGATAGCGCAAGGTGACACCGGACACGGCGAGCGGCACCGCGCTGGACGCGCCGACCCCTAATGGACTGTGCACCGCCTCAGCTCCCGCTCTTGGCGTGGAGGCCCGGCTGGAACAGGTCCTTCCAGCTCGGCTTCTGCTTGATGAGGCCGACGCGGTACTCGAAGTCCACGAAAGCCTCGACCCGCTCCGGCGTGGTGGTGAAGTTGATCTGCGGATCGCGGATGATGCTCTCCACGAAAGCCGGGTCCAGCTTGGACGTCTCGGCCGCGATATAGAGCTTGGCGGCCTCCGCCGGATTGGCCTTGATCCAGGCATTGGCTTCATCGAGGGCCTCGACGAAGGCCTGGATGACCTTGGGATTGTCGGTCACGAACTTCTTGGTGGCATAGACCACGTTGAAGGTGTGCGGCCCGCCCAGCACGTCATAGCTGTTGAGCACCTCGTGCACCTTCCCGCTCGCCAGCTGCTGCTCATAGAAGGGCGGCGCGGTAAAGTGGGCGGTGATGCCCCCGGTCCCGGACAGAAGCGCGGCGGTGGCATCGGGATGGGGCAGGCTGACGGTGAGGTCGTCCAGCTTGTCGTATTTGCCGAACGCCTTCTCGACGGCGATCTGCAGCACGATGGGCTGGAAGCCCACCTTCACCGATGGCAGCGCGATCCGGTCGGAGGCGGTGAAGTCCTTGATGGTCTTCACATTGGGATTGTTGGTGGTGAGCACATTGGGCATCGAGCCGAGGGAGGCCACCAGCGAGATGTCCACCTTCCCGCGCGTCTTGTCCCAGGTGAGGATGGCCGGCGCCATGCCGGCGGTGGCGAGATCGAGACCGCCGGAAATCAGCGAATCGTTCATGGCCGCCGCACCGGAGAGCCGCAGCCATTCCACCTTCAGGTCAGGAACGCCGTCCGCCAGCGCCCGCGCCTCGATGAGCTTTTTCTCCTTGGCGACGATGAGCGGCAGATAGGCGATGCCGAACTGCTGGGCGATCCGCAACTGGCCGGTCTCGGCACGGGCCGGTGTCGGAGCTCCGAGGGCGGCGGGCGGTAGGAGAAGGGCGAGGGCAAGAAGGACGGCTTTGCGCATGAAAAGGCTCCGCGACGGGTTGCGGAGATAATTTCCATAAAATCGATAGAGTCAATTTATTTTGTGCTTTTAGATAATTAACGATGTAATTTTGTTGTTTCCGATACACCGCCCCATGTTCATAAGCTCGGTTTGCCCCTATCCTGCGGGCCTCAATGCGTGAGGGGATTTGCCGGTGCGCAGCTTGGTTCGGATCGCCGTCGTGATTGCGCTCGGCCTCAGCGCCGCCTCCTGCGACAAGTGCGGCAACTGGTTCAAATACACCCCGCCCAAGACCTGCGGCGGCCCGGTCGCGCAATAGTCGACCCTCGCCGCCCCCCGGACGGGTGTGCGGCCGTTGCAATTGAAGGGATCGGACGCTATAAGCGCGCCTTCGCCGAGGCATGCGCCCCCCTGGAGGCGTGCCACGGGCGAAAGCCGGACGGCCGCGCGAGCGGCCGTCGGCCGTTAGAGAACCCTTTAACCTAGGACAAGTGCCATGACCGCCATCAAGGAACTGAAGGCTGTGGCGCGCCCGCGGGCCGGCAAGGGGGCCGCCCGTGCCGAGCGCCGCGCTGGACGCGTGCCCGCCGTGATTTACGGCGAGAAGCAGGACCCCATCACCATCTCCCTGGACCACAAGGAGATCACCCGGACGATCTATGCCGGCCACTTCCTGACCACGCTCTTTCTCATCGACGTGGACGGAAAGAAGCTGCGCGTGATCCCGCGTGACTACCAGCTGGACGTGGTCAAGGACCTGCCCCTGCACGTGGACTTCCTGCGGGTTTCCGCTGGCGCTCATGTGACCGTCGAAGTGCCCGTGCACTTCATCAACCAGGAAGCCGCGCCGGGCCTGAAGGCGGGCGGCGTGCTCAACATCGTGCACCACGCGGTGACCCTGGACGCCCCGGCGGAAGCCATCCCCGAGGCCATCAATGTGGACGTCACCGGCCTTGAAATCGGCGACAGCATCCACCTGTCCGGCGTGAAGCTGCCCGAAGGCGTGGTGTCTGCGCTGCACGGCGACGACACCCTCGCCACCATCGTGGCGCCCGCGGCCCTCGAGTCCGAGGAAGCCGCCGCAGCCGCCACCGCGTGAGTGGAACCGGGCCGGAGTTGACCCATGCTCCTTCTGGTGGGGCTCGGCAATCCCGGCCCGAAATATGCCGGCAACCGGCATAATATCGGCTTCATGGCGGTGGACGCGATCGTCCGCCGCCATCGCTTTTCCCCCTGGCGCCGGCGCTTCCAAGGCGCGGCCTGCGAGGGTGAGATGGGCGGCGAGAAAGCCATCGCCCTTCTGCCCGAGACCTTCATGAACGAGAGCGGGCGCGCGGTGGCCGAGGCCATGCGCTTCTACAAGATCCCCCTCGACAAGGTCTTCGTCTTCCATGACGAGCTGGACCTGCCCCCCGCCAAGGTGCG
The DNA here is from genome assembly GCF_028863665.1 of Aquabacter sediminis. Classification (GTDB taxonomy): domain Bacteria; phylum Pseudomonadota; class Alphaproteobacteria; order Rhizobiales; family Xanthobacteraceae; genus L1I39. The sequence continues at coordinate 233,781 of NZ_JARBFX010000005.1, read as the reverse complement.
GGTGAAGAAGGGCGGCGGCAATGCCGGCCATAACGGCCTGAAATCCATCACAGCGCTTTGCGGCAACGACTATTGGCGGGTGCGGCTCGGCATTGGCCATCCCGGCGACAAGGCGCTCGTGCATGCCTATGTGCTGAACGACTTCGCCAAGTCGGAGCGTCCCTGGGTGGAGGCGGTGTGCACCGCCAGTGCCGACTTCGCCGACCAGTTCGCCGCCGGCAAGCCCGAGGAATTCCAGAACCGCGCCCACCTCTTCCTCGAAGCCCAGGGCTTCGGAGCGCAGAAGGTGCTGGGCGCGAAGGACTGAGGGCGGCGCCCCGCCTCGCATGCTTTTTCCCCATCCCCCTGTCCCGTCGCCGCTTGCGATGTGATAGGGAGCCCCCAACCCGCCGCCGCATCGCTTCCGGTCGTCCATCGGAGCCGCGCGCCGGCCTCCTGTCCTTGAGAGATTGCAGAGCATGGGCTTCAAATGCGGCATTGTCGGCCTGCCGAATGTGGGCAAGTCGACGCTCTTTAATGCCCTCACCCAGACCGCGGCGGCGCAGGCGGCCAACTATCCCTTCTGCACCATCGAGCCCAATGTGGGCGAAGTGGCCGTGCCGGATCCGCGCCTCGACACCCTGGCCGCCATCGCCGGCTCGGGCCAGATCATCCCCACGCGCCTTACCTTCGTGGACATTGCCGGCCTGGTGCGGGGCGCCTCCCGGGGCGAAGGCCTGGGCAACCAGTTCCTGGCCAATATCCGCGAATGCGACGCCATCGCCCATGTGGTGCGCTGCTTCGAGGATGGCGACGTGACCCATGTGGAGGGCAAGATCTCTCCCGTGGACGACATCGAGACCATCGAGACCGAGCTGATGCTCGCGGACCTGGACAGCCTGGAAAAGCGCGCCACCGCGCTGGAGAAGAAGGCCAAGGGCGGCGACAAGGAAGCCAAGGAAAGCCTCGACCTCATGCAGCGCGCCTTGGTGCTGCTGCGCGAGGGCAAGCCCGCGCGCCTGGTGGAGCGCAAGCCCGAGGAAGAGCGCGCCTTCGGCATGCTGGGCCTGATGACCGCCAAGCCCGTCCTCTATGTGTGCAACGTGGAAGAGGCGTCCGCCCATGACGGCAACTCGCTGTCGGCGGCCGTTTTCGCCCGCGCGGCTGCCGAGGGCGCCAAGGCGGTGGTGGTCTCCGCCAAGATCGAGAGCGAGATCGCCATCCTGCCTCCCGACGACCAGAAGGACTATCTGGACGCCATCGGGCTCGAGGAGCCGGGCCTCAACCGCGTCATCCGCGCCGGCTATGACCTGCTGCACCTCGTCACCTATTTCACCGTCGGCCCCAAGGAAGCCCGCGCCTGGACCATCACCCGCGGCACGCGGGCGCCCGCGGCGGCCGGCGTGATCCATTCGGATTTCGAGAAGGGCTTCATCCGCGCCGAGACCATCGCCTTCCAGGACTATGTGCAGAACAAGGGCGAGGCCGGTGCCCGCGAAGCGGGGCGGCTGCGTCTGGAAGGCAAGGACTATGTGGTGCAGGACGGCGACGTGCTGCACTTCCGCTTCGCAAACTGAGCCGCGTCTCGACACCGTGACGCCTTGACCCGCCCCCCGGCTTCCTCCCCAATGACGCGAGGGGAGAAACCGGGAGGCCCAGTTGCCCGACATTTATTGGGAAGACCTTGTGGAGGGCGACGTAAAGACGTCCGCCCCCACCATCGTCACCCGCGACGAAATTCTTGAATTCGCGCGGGAATATGACCCGCAGCCCATGCATCTGGATGACGCCGCCGGCAAGGCCTCCATGCTGGGCGGGCTGGCCGCCTCCGGCTGGCACACCTGCGCCATCATGATGCGCCTCCTCTTCGACAGCTTCCTGAGCCGCGCCGCCGGGCTCGGCTCGCCGGGCATCGAGGAGACGCGCTGGAGGGAACCGGTGTTCCCGGACGATGAATTACGCCTGCGCCGCACCGTCCTGGAAAGCCGCACCTCCAAGAGCCGCCCCGACATGGGGCTCGTGACCTTCAAGCTGGAACTGGTGAAGGCCAAGGGCGCGGTCGCCTGCGAGCAGACCTGCGTGATCCTGTTCGCCCGCCGCAACCCGGGAGCGCGCCTCGCATGAAGTTCCTCGACGAGATCGAAATCGGCGAACGGGAGGTGCTGGGCTCCTATCGCTTCGAACAGGACGACATCATCGCGTTCGCCCGCAAATATGACCCCCAGCCCTTCCACCTGGACCCGGAAGCGGCCAAGCGCACCCATTTCGGCGCGCTGGTGGCCTCCGGCTGGCAGACGGCGGCGGTGTGGATGAAGCTGTTCGTCGCCTTCAATGAGCGCCATGTGGCGGAGCGCATCGCCAATGGCCTGCCCGTACCGGAGCTCGGTCCCTCCCCCGGCTTCCGCAAGATGCGGTGGCTGAGGCCGGTCTATGCAGGCGATACCCTGACCTATGCCACCGAGGCCCGCAGCAAGGCCAATTCCAAGTCCCGTCCCCAGTTCGGCATGCTCTCCGCCTATAACAGCGCCACCAACCAGGATGGCACGCTGGTGTTCGATTTCGAGAGCATGGTCTTCCTCCAGCGTCAGCCCGCTTGACCCTTGGGGCAGGCCACCCGCGCGGCGGGTCGCCTGCCCTGCTTGCCGCCGGGGGACATGACTGCTAAGAGCGCCCGTCCGCGCATGGGCGCGGGCATTCCTTGGAATTTACAGACAGGACGGTCATCATGGCGATCGAGCGCACCTTCTCGATCATCAAACCCGACGCGACGCGTCGCAATCTTACCGGCGCGATCAATGCGGTGATCGAAAAGGCCGGCCTCCGGATCGTGGCGCAGAAGCGCGTGCTGATGACGCAGGCCCAGGCCGAGACCTTCTACGGCGTGCATCGCGAGCGTCCCTTCTTCAAGGATCTCGTGTCCTTCATGACCTCCGGCCCGGTGGTGGTGCAGGTTCTCGAGGGTGAGGACGCAGTCGCCAAGTATCGCGAAGTGATGGGCGCCACCAACCCGGCCAACGCGGCCGAGGGCACCATCCGCAAGCTGTTCGCGGAATCCATTGAGGCCAATTCGGCCCACGGCTCCGACAGCGTCGAGAATGCCCAGGTGGAGATCGCTCAGTTCTTCGCCGGCAACGAGATCGTCGGCTGATCCTTCCCTTAGGAAAGGTCAGGCCCGGCTCGCCTTGCGGGCAGGGCCAACGGCAGGTCAGAGCCCGCGCCCCGGCCGCGAAAGCGATGCGGGGCGCGGGTTCTCTTCTCATTTCAGGTGGTCCAAAGGGCGGGTGCGGAGGCTGGGGCCGTGCGTCGTCCGATGCGATCCCAGGACGGCCATAGCGAGGAGACCGTCCGTTTCCTCAACGTGCGGCAAGATCTGGCGGGCTCGAATTCTCGCCTTGGATGCACCGCATCATCTTTTTACTTGGCGTCCTGACCGGTTTTGGTTGAGACCCCGCTGCGCCTCGATTAGCCTCCCGCTTGGGCATGCATAATACGGCGCACCAGACGCACACGCCCTCAGGACACGCGCATAGGGAACGGGGAACGATGTCGATTGACTCACCGGCGCTTTGGCTCGCGCTGCTTCAGATCATCTGGATCAACATTCTGCTGTCGGGCGACAATGCCGTGGTCATCGCCATGGCCTGCCGCCAGCTTCCGGACCGCGCCCGCAAATGGGGCATCGTCATGGGGGCGGGCGTCGCCGTGGGGCTGCGCATCCTTTTTACCGGCATCGTGGCCACCCTCCTGGCCTTGCCGTGGCTGAAGCTGGTGGGCTCCCTCGCCCTCATGTGGATTGCCGTGGACCTCGCCCTGCCCGGCGAGGACGGCGATGACCATGTCCAGGCCAGCGACAACCTCTGGAAGGCGGTCGGCACCGTGGCGGTGGCGGACATCGTCATGAGCCTCGACAATGTGGTGGCGGTGGCCGCTGTCGCCAATGGCAACTGGCTGCTGCTGATCCTCGGCCTCGCCATTTCCATTCCGCTGATCGTGGCCGGCAGTTCGCTGGTGATGGCGATCCTGGATCGCTTCCCCCTGCTGGTCTGGGCGGGCGCGGCACTCCTCGGCTGGGTGGCGGGCGAAATGCTCGTGACCGACGCTGCGGTCGTGGATCTGATGGGCGGCCTGGAGAAGGCCGAGCATTGGGCCCATCCGGCCGCTGCCATTGCCGCCGTGCTGGTGGTGGGGACCTCCTATGCCCTCGGCCGGCTGCGCAAGGCCAAGGCGGAGCAGGCCTAGCGCCTGCGACGTGGAAAGGGGCGTCAGCGCCCCTTTTTCTTTACCCCCAAAGTTCCCTAAGGTAATCTCGTAGCGGAAGATAAAGAGTTACCTTACGTTATCACGGAAACATCCTGAGGTCGTCGACACGCCCCGTCCCTGGCGGGAGCCACGTCACACGAGGACATAGCATGGACTTCAGTTCACCCACCTTCTGGCTTTCCCTGCTCCAGATCATCTGGATCGACCTTCTGCTCTCCGGCGACAATGCGGTGGTCATCGCGCTCGCCTGCCGCTCCCTGCCCGCGAAGCAACGGCGGTGGGGCATCCTGCTCGGCGCCGGCGCGGCGGTTGGCCTGCGCATCATCTTTGCCCTCGTGGTCTCCTACCTGCTGGGCGTCCCCTTCCTGAAGGTGGTCGGCGGCCTGCTGCTGCTGTGGATTGCCGTCAAGCTGGTGACCGACAGCGAGGGCGATGCCCATGAAGTGGAAGCCTCCGACAGCCTGTGGAAGGCGGTGCGCACCATCGCCATCGCCGACGCCGTCATGAGCCTCGACAATGTGGTGGCCATCGCTGCGGCCTCGCGCGGCCATCCCGAGCTCTTCATCTTCGGCCTTCTGCTGACCATCCCGCTGATCATCGCCGGCTCGCAGTTGGTGATGGCCCTCCTCACCCGCTTCCCCATCCTGGTGTGGGCGGGCGCGGCGCTGCTCGGCTGGATTGCCGGCGAGATGCTGGTGTCGGACGTGATGTCCCTGCAGTGGCTCCAGGGCTTCGACCCGACCTGGGTCAAGGCGGATGCCGAGGCGCCCACGGGCGTCAAGCCGGCCGACCTGCCCCACTACCTGGCGAGCACCATCGGCGCCATCGTGGTGGTGACCATCGGCTATGTGCTGCGGTCTCGCCACAGGGCGCAGGCCGCCTGATCTGGCGGCCCGACATCCCCGCGCCGGACCGGCGCGGTGATGCTATAAAGGCGCGAAGGAGTTGCTTCGCGCATGACGTCCCACGTTCCCCCCGGCGCGGTCTCCGGCCGCGCCCTCCGCCCCTCCGTCTGCCCCCACGATTGCCCCTCCACCTGCGCCCTTGAGGTGGAGGTTCTGGAGGATGGCCGCATCGGCCGCGTGCGCGGGGCCGCCGACAACACCTACACGGCGGGGGTCATCTGCGCGAAAGTCGCCCGCTATGCGGAGCGCGCCCATCATCCCGACCGCCTGCTCACCCCGCTGCGCCGCACCGGGCCGAAGGGGTCCGGCCAGTTCACCCCCATCTCCTGGGACGAAGCGCTCGACCGTGTGGCAGAGGGTCTCCTGGCCGCGGAGCGGGCGTTCGGCGCCCAGTCCGTGTGGCCCTATTTCTATGCGGGCACCATGGGCCTGGTGATGCGCGACGGCATCAACCGCCTCACCCACGCCAAGGGCTATTCCCGCTTCTTCTCCAGCATCTGCGTGAACCCGGCCTGGAGCGGCTACATGGCCGGCACCGGCCGGCTCGCGGGCGCCGACCCGCGGGAGATCGGCCGGTCCGACCTGGTGGTGATCTGGGGCACCAATGCGGTGGCGACCCAGGTGAATGTGATGACCCACGCCGTGCGCGCCCGCAAGGAGCGCGGCGCCAAGGTGGCCGTGGTGGATGTCTATCGCACCGCCACCATGGAGCAGGCGGACATCCCCCTTCTGCTGCGTCCCGGCACGGACGGGGCCCTGGCGTGCGCGGTCATGCACATCCTGTTCCGCGACGGGCACGCCGACCGCGCCTATCTCGCGCGCTATGCCCGGGACGCGCAGGCGCTGGAAGCGCACCTGAAGCCCCGCGACCCGGCCTGGGCCTCCGCCATCACCGGCCTTTCGGTGGAGGAGATCGAGGCCTTCGCCGCCCTGGTGGGGACGACGCCCCGCGCCTATTTCCGCATCGGCTATGGCCTCTCCCGCAGCCGCAACGGGGCGGTGAACATGCACGCCATCGCCTCCATCCCCGTGGTGAGCGGGGCGTGGCAGCATGAGGGCGGCGGCGCCTTCCATTCGAACACCGGCATTTATCGCCTGAAGAAGACGCTGATCGAGGGCCTCGACCGGCTCGACCCCGCCGTGCGGCAGCTCGACCAATCCCGCATCGGCGCCATCCTGGAGGGCGACCCGGAGGTGCTGTCCGGCGGCCCGCCGGTGAAGGCGCTGCTGATCCAGAACACCAATCCCATGAGCGTTGCCCCCGAGCAGGAGCGGGTGAAGCGCGGCTTTGCCCGCGACGACCTGTTCGTGGCGGTGCACGAGCATTTCCTCACCGAGACCGCCCGACAGGCGGACATCGTGCTGCCCGCCACCATGTTCACCGAGCACGACGATCTCTACCAGAGCGGCGGCCACCAGCACCTGCTGCTCGGCCCCAAGCTCGTGGAGCCGCCGGGCGAATGCCGCTCCAACCACGATGTCATCGCGGCTCTGGCCGACCGTCTCGGCGCCGAGCACCCCGGCTTTGCCATGACGCCGCGCGAGATCATCGACTGGACCTTGCGGGAATCCGGGCGCGGCGATCTCGATGGGCTGGAGGCGGCGCGCTTCATCGACGTGCAGCCGGATTTCGAGACCGCCCATTACCTCAAGGGCTTCGGCCATCGGGACGGGCGCTTCCACCTGAAGCCGGACTGGGCCAAGGTCCCCTTCCCTGCCCCCGGCCGCTTCGGCCCCCATGACCAGATGCCCGAACTGCCGGACCATTGGGCGGTGATCGAGGATGCGACCCCGGAACATCCCTTCCGTTTGGTCACAGCGCCGGCGCGCAATTTTCTCAACACCACCTTCAACCAGACCCCCACCTCCGTGAAGCGGGAGGGCGGGCCCAGCCTGCTCATTCATCCCGAGGATGCCGCCGCGCTCGGACTGTCCCAGGGCGACCGGGTGGAGGTGTCCAATCCGCGCGGCAGCGTGGAACTGGAGGCGCGCCTGTTCGACGGCCTGCGCCGGGGCGTTGTGGTGGCCGAGCAGATCCACCCCAATGGCGCCCATGCGGGCGGGCGGGGCATCAACACGCTGACCGGCGCGGATCCGGTGGCGCCGGTGGGCGGCGCCGCCTTCCACGACAATCGCGTGCGCCTGCGCAAGATCGAGGCGCAGGCGATCCCGGCGTGACCCGCCGGGACGCGGTCAGACTTCGGGAGAAATCAGCACCTGGCGGGGCGCCGTGACGCCGGCGAGGACGACCCGCTCGTCCTCCACACTCAGGCGGCCGCTGGCCAGCAGGGCGAGGCCGGCGGGATAGATGACGTGCTCCTGCTCCAGGACGCGCGCGGCGAGGCTGTCGGGCGTGTCGCCCGGCTGCACCGGCACCACCGCCTGGAGCACGATCGGGCCCTCGTCCATCTCGGCCCGCACCAGATGCACCGTGCAGCCATGGAAGCGCACGCCCGCCGCCAGTGCCCGCTCGTGGGTGTCGAGGCCCTTGAAGCTCGGCAGCAGGGAGGGATGCACGTTGATCATGCGGTCCCGCCAACGCTGCACCAGCCAGGGGGTGAGCAGGCGCATGAAGCCGGCGAGGCAGATGATCTCGATGCCCTCGATGCGCAGATGGGCGTCGAGCGCCGCATCGAAGGCGATGCGATCCTTGAAGTCCTTGTGGCTGAGCACCATGGTGTTGATGCCCGCCGCCGCCGCCACCTCAAGACCGGCCGCATCGGCGCGGTTGGACACAACGAGGCTGATCTCGGCTGGATAGTCCGGCGCCTGCGCCGCCTTCAGCAGCGCGGCCATGTTGGAGCCACGCCCGGAAATGAGGATGGCTGTGCGCTTCTTCTGCATCTTGTCTCCGGATCAGGCCTGAAGGCCCAGTTCCCCCTCATAGACCACGCGGGCATCGCCCTCGCCGGACACGATGGTGCCGAGCTCGAACACCGTTTCGCCCGCCGCCGTGAACGCGCTGGACACGCGCGCCACCGCCGCCTGGGGCACCACCACGGCCATGCCGATCCCGCAATTGAAGGCGCGCAGCATCTCCATGGGGTCGACGCCGCCGGTGGCCGCCAGCCACTTGAACACCGGCGGCAGTTCCAGCTTGGACAGGTCGATGCGGGCGATGGTGCGCTTGGGCAGCACGCGGGGGAGGTTCTCGGTGATGCCGCCGCCGGTGATGTGGGCCAGCGCCTTCACCGCGCCTGTGCCGCGCACCACATGCAGCACGCTCTTCACATAAAGTCGCGTGGGGGTGAGCAGCGCCGCGCCGAGCGTCTGGCCGGGCGCGAAGGGCGCCGGATCGCTCCAGGCCAGGCCCGAGCGCTCGGCGATGCGCCGCACCAGGGAATAGCCGTTGGAATGGACGCCGTCCGAGCCGAGGCCGAGGATCACGTCGCCCGGCGCCACGTCGGGACGGGGCAGGAGCGCGTTGCGCTCCACCGCACCAACGGCGAAGCCCGCCAGGTCATAGTCGCCATCGCGATACATGCCCGGCATTTCCGCCGTCTCGCCGCCGATGAGGGCGCAGCCCGATTCCCGGCAGGCGCGGGCGACGCCCGCCACGATCTGCGCGCCCACTTCCGGGGAGAGCCGGCCGGTGGCGAAATAGTCCAGGAACATCAGGGGCTCGGCGCCCTGCACCACCAGGTCGTTGACGCACATAGCCACCAGGTCGATACCGATGGTGTCGTGGCAGCCGGTCTCGATGGCGATCTTCAGCTTGGTGCCAACGCCGTCTGTGGTGGCAATGAGCAGGGGATCGGTGAAGCCGGCGCGGCGCAGGTCGAACACCCCGCCGAAGCCGCCGATGTCCGCGTCCGCGCCCGGACGGGCGGTCGCCTTCACAAGCGGCTTGATGAGATCCACGAGCCGGTTGCCGGCATCGATGTCGACGCCCGCGTCACGATAGTTGAGACCGTCCTGAGCCATGTCATCCTCGCACTGTCAGCGGGGATTAGCCGCGAACCGCACCGGAGGCAAGGCATGGCAGGGTTTCGCACCGCGCCGCCTGCCCTTTCTCATGCCTTTCAGAGCACCTGGGGCGTGCCCTCGACGCGCCGCGCCGGTGGCGAAAGGCCGGGCCGACAGCTCTCCACCAGCCGCGCGAACGCCTCCACATCACCGGTGAAGGGCAAAGTCCGGCGCCAGACGAGGCCGATGGTGCGGTAAGGCTGGGGATCGGGAAAGCGCAGAAGATGGACCCGGGGCACATGGCCGCCCTCGCTGGTCACATACATTTCCGGCAGAAGGGTCACGCCCTGCTGGTTGGCCACCAATTGCACCAGGGTGGACAGGCTGGTGGCGCCGAACCGGCGCAGGCGCCGCTGGTCCATGGTGCCGCACACCTGCAGCGCCTGGTCGCGGAAGCAGTGGCCGTCCTCCAGCAGGAGCAGGTCCTCAGGGGGAAGCTGGTCGGGGGAGGCCAGGCCACTCAAGGGTCGCGCCCCGGCCTCGGGCACGGCGAGGAGAAAGGCATCGTCGAACAAAGCAAGGCTCGCGAGGGCCGGATCCTCCACCGGCAGGGACAGGATCACGAGGTCGAGGCTGCCGGTGGACAATTCCGCCAGCAATTGCTCCGTCTGCGTCTCTCGCAGCGCCAGCTCCAGGCCCGGATAGAGGCGCCCCACCTCGGGCAGGAGGCGCGGCAGCAGATAGGGCGCCACCGAGGGGATAACGCCCAGCCGCAGCCGGCCTTCCAGGAGGCGCCCACGCGCGCGGACCGAGCGCTCCAGATCGGCCAGTGAAGCCAGCACCCCGCGGGCCCGTTCGGCCGCCTCCTCTCCCGCCGCCGTCAGGCGCACGCCTGTGCGGCCGCGCTCCACAAGCTCGACCCCCAGATAGGCCTCCATCTCCCGGATCTGCATGGACAAGGCGGGCTGGGTGACGGCGCATTCCTCGGCGGCGCGGCCGAAATGCAGGTGCCGCGCGAGGGTCTCGAAATAGCGGAGCTGACGGGTGGAGAGCATGCGATAAATAAATCTTATCGTAGAACGCATGTAAACTGATTTGTGCTGATGCCCGTCCGGGGCCACAGTGCCCCCCGAAACGGAACTCTGCCGCCCGCCGGGTGGCGAGAAAGGGGACGTCCAATGACCAAGCCGACTTTGACCACCACGGCCGGCGCACCTGTCGGCGACAACCAGAATTCCTTGACCGCGGGTGCCCGCGGCCCGGTTCTGCTGCAGGACTACCAGCTGGTGGAAAAGCTCGCGCACCAGAACCGCGAGCGCATCCCCGAGCGCGTGGTGCACGCCAAGGGCTGGGGCGCCCATGGCACCCTCACCATCACCAACGACATTTCCCGCTACACCAAGGCGAAGCTGTTCTCGCAGGTGGGCAAGAAGACCGACATGATCCTGCGCTTCTCCACCGTCGCCGGTGAGCTGGGCGCGGCGGATGCCGAGCGCGACGTGCGCGGCTTTGCGCTGAAATTCTACACCGAGGAAGGCAATTGGGATCTGGTTGGCAACAACACCCCCGTCTTCTTCGTGCGTGATCCCTACAAGTTCCCCGACTTCATCCACACGCAGAAGCGCCACCCCAAGACCAACCTGCGCTCCCCCACCGCCATGTGGGATTTCTGGTCGCTCTCGCCCGAGAGCCTGCACCAGGTGACCATCCTGTTCTCCGACCGGGGCCTGCCCACCGACGTGCGGCACATGAACGGCTACGGCTCGCACACCTTCTCCTTCATCAATGCGGAGGGTGAGCGCTTCTGGGTGAAGTTCCACTTCAAGACCCTGCAGGGCCATCGCCACTGGACCAATGCGGAAGCCGCCGAGGTGGTGGGCCGCACCCGCGAATCCACCCAGGAAGACCTGTTCTCCTCCATCGAGAAGGGCGACTTCCCCAAGTGGAAGATGCAGGTCCAGATCATGCCGGAGACGGATGCGGAGAAGACCTCCTACAATCCGTTCGACCTCACCAAGGTGTGGCCGCACGGCGAGTATCCGCCGATCGACGTGGGCATCCTGGAGCTGAACCGGAACCCGGAAAACTACTTCAACGAGATCGAGCAGCTCGCCTTCTCGCCCTCCAACATCATCCCCGGGATCGGTTTCTCGCCGGACAAGATGCTCCAGGGCCGCATCTTCTCCTATGCGGACGCCCACCGCTATCGCCTCGGCACCCATTACGAGCACCTGCCGGTGAACGCCGCCCGCTGCCCCGTCCACCATTACCACAAGGACGGTGCCATGCGGTTCTTCCCGCAGATGACGGGCAATACGGACGCCTATTACGAGCCCAACTCGTTCAACGGCGCCGCTGAGAACCCCGCTTACCTGGAGCCCCCGCTCAAGATCTCCGGCGACGCGGAGCGCTACAGCCACCGCGTGGGCAATGACGATTATTCCCAGCCCCGCGCTTTGTTCGAGCTGTTCGATGCCGGCCAGCGCCAGCGCCTGTTCCAGAACCTGGCGGAAGCCATGTTCGGAGTTCCGGACTTCATCATCGAGCGCCAGCTCGGCCATTTCGAGAAGGTCCATCCCGAATATGGCGCGGGGGTGCGCGCCGCTTTGGCCGAGATGACCCGGGCCAAGGCCTCCGAGACCGCCCAGCAGCAGAAGATGCCGCAAGGCACCCAGGCCGCCGAGTGAACCATCGCCGCACACGATGAAGGAACGGGCGCGCCACGGCGCGCCCGTTTCGCATCAAGCCGGGAAAGACGTTTTATTACAAAATATTATCTATCTGAACCTTGGCCTTGGTGCTTATAACGCCCTCCTCTGCGGAGGAAGCCATGTTCCATCGCCCTGTGCTCAAAGCCGTCATCCTGCTCGCCGCCACGGGATACCCCCTCGGTGCATACGCACAAGGCAGCGCGCCGCCCGCGGTGCAGGCCGCGACGACAGCCAAGACAACAGCCAAGACGACCAAGCCGGCCTGGCCGCGCAGCATGAAGGTGGGGGCGAATACGCTCCAGCTCTATCCCCCGAGCATCGACGCGTCCAAGGACGACCGGGTTTCCGGCACCATGGCCTTTGCCCTTGGGCCGACGTCGGGGGCGCCCCTCTACGGACGCGCCACCTTCTCCGCCCACGCCCGCAGGGATGACGCGAGCGGCACGGTGACTCTGTCGCGCATCCGCATTGCCTCCGTCGACATTCCGCTGGCCCCGGACCAGGCCGAATCCGTGCGGCGCGCGGTGGACCGGAACCTGCGCGAACGCGGGGTCCGGCTCCCGGCGTCCCTGGTGGCGGCAGACCTTGCTCGCGCCAGCGCCCCGCCGCCAGAAGTCAGCACGATGCCACCCACCATCGTCTTCGCGCAGAGCCCGACCATCCTGGTGCCGCTGGCGGGGGCCCCGGACTGGAGCACTGTCCCGGACACCGCGGGTTTTCAGCGCGCCATCAACACCCAGCCGCTTTTGCTGAAGGATGTGGACCAGGTCCTTCACCTCCAGGCTGGCGGCTCCTGGTACGAGGCGACCGCCCTCACGGGCCCCTGGATTCCCACGGCCGAGGTGCCGCCTGACGTCGTTTCCGCCGCCCGTTCGGCGCAGGCGCAGCAGCCCGCCGATCCGCTCCTGCCGGCATCGGGCCAGCCGCCCGCCTCACCGCCGGCCATCCTGGTGGCGACCGACCCGACCGAGCTGATCCAGACGGACGGACCGCCAAAGACCGGGCCGGTCTCCGGCACGCGGCTGACCACCTGGGACAATGCGGACCACGCGGTCTTCAGCGCCCCCGACACCGGCGCACTCTATGTGCTGATCTCCGGCCGCTGGTTCACGGCTCCCTCCGAGCGCGGCCCCTGGGCCTACGTGCCGCCTGACGCTCTTCCCGCGGATTTCGCCCGCATCTCGCCCACCGACCCCAAGGCAAACGTACTGATCTCGGTGGCAGGCACCCCGCAAGCGCGAAATGCCGCCATCGCCGCCACCTTGCCGCAGACGGCGACGGTGCCGCTGACCGCGTCCACGACCGTGAGCTATGAGGGCGCGCCGCACTTCCTGCCCATTGCCGGCACGGAGCTGGCCTATGCGCAGAATACCGCGAGCCCGGTCATCCGGGTCGCGCCCGACGCGCTCTACACGGTCTCCAACGGCGTGTGGTTCATGGCCGGGGCACCTGAGGGGCCGTGGCGGGTCGCCACCCGCGTGCCCGACGCCATCTATGCCATCCCGGCCGCTTCCCCGGTCCATTATGTCACCGGCGTGAGGGTCTACGGCACCGGCGGCGGCAGCGTCCTGACGGGCTATACGCCGACCTATATGGGCGTGCTGCCCGGGCCGGGCGGCACCCTCGTCTACGGCTCCGGCTATGCCACGCCCGGCTATGCGGGCGCACGCTGGATCGCGCCACCCGTCACCTATGGCGTCGGTGCGGGCTTTGCTCTCGGCCCGCGTGGCTTCGGCTACGGCTTTTCCCCCGGCTGGTCTTGGGGCGCCGGACCGGCGCCGGCATGGGGACCCTATGCAGGCGCCACTCCCTATGGCCGGGGGTGGGGCTTTGCCGATGTGGGGGCCGCCAACATCTATGGCCGCTGGGGCGAGGGCATCGCGGTTGGCGGCGGCTGGGGCGGCGTCGGCATCGGCGTCTCGGCCTGGTCCCATGGTGCCTGGGGCGGGGTGGGAATAGGCTTCGGTGGCGCCGGTTTCGGCTTCGGCTTCGGCGGATTCAGCGCCTATGGTGGTCGGTACATGTCCGAGAACGTGAACGTTCACGTGAACTCGACCACCATCAACAACACCACCATCAACAACAACCACACCACCATCAACAATAACGGGCCAGACCGGCCCAGCCCGGGCAGCCCGTCAAATCCCGATCGCAGCGGCCCTGGACACCAAGGCCCCGATGGAAACCGAGGCTCCGTCGGCCCGAATGGCAGGCCCAATCCCAATCAGGGACCAGGACCGGCACGGCCCGAGCAGGGCGGAAGCCAGGGCCGGCCAGCTACGCCGCAAGGACCGGGGCCCGCGCGGCCCCCGCAGGGCGGCACGTCCGGGCAGCCCGATACCCATCAGGGACCAGGGCCGGCACGGCCCGAGCAGGGCGGAAGCCAGGGCCGGCCAGCTACGCCGCAAGGACCGGGGCCCGCACGCGCCCCGCAGGGCGGCACGTCCGGCCAGCCCGATACCCATCAGGGACCAGGGCCGGCACGACCCGAACAGGGCGGAAACCAGGGCCGGCCAGCGACACCGCAAGGGCCGGGACCCGCACGCGCTCCGCAGGGCGGCACGTCCGGCCAGCCCGATACCCATCAGGGACCAGGACCGGCGCGACCCGAACAGGGCGGAAACCAGGGCCGGCCAGCGACACCGCAAGGACCGGGGCCCGCACGCGCGCCGCAGGGCGGCACGTCCGGCCAGCCCGATACCCATCAGGGACCAGGGCCAGCACGACCCGAGCAGGGCGGAAGCCAGGGCCGGCCAGCGACACCGCAAGGACCGGGGCCCGCGCGTCCCCCGCAGGGTGGCACGTCCGGCCAGCCAGACACCCACCAGGGACCAGGGCCAGCACGACCCGAACAGGGCGGAAACCAGGGGCGGCCCGCGACACCGCAAGGACCTGGACCCGCACGCCCCCCGCAGGGCGGCACGTCCGGCCAGCCCGACACCCACCAGGGACCAGGGCCGGCACGACCCGAGCAGGGCGGAAGCCAGGGCCGGCCCGCGACACCCCAAGGGCCGGGACCCGCACGCGCCCCGCAGGGCGGCACGTCCGGTCAGCCCGACACCCACCAGGGGCCGGGGCCGGCCGAGCCGAACAAGGGCGGAAGCCAAGGTCAGTCCTCGACACCCCAAGGGCCGGGACCCGCACGCGCCCCGCAGGGCGGCACGTCCGGCCAGCCCGACACCCACCAGGGACCGGGGCCGGCCGAGCCGAACAAGGGCGGAAGCCAGGGGCGGCCCGCGACACCGCAAGGACCGGGGCCCGCACGCGCGCCGCAGGGCGGCACGTCCGGCCAGCCCGACACCCACCAGGGACCGGGGCCGGCCGAGCCGAACAAGGGCGAAAGCTCCAGCAAGTCCGAGGCCTCGCAAGGGCTGGGGCCAGCCGAGCAGAAATCGGACCCCTCCCGCGGCAACACACCCGGTGACCTGGGTCCCCAGACCTCCACCGGAAGCAAGGAGAGCGGAACGCCGGCGCGCCCGACGCCCCGCGAAGGCACCAGCACGTCGGATGACGCTGCCCGCAGCAACCGCTCCGATGATCGTCCGACGGATGCCGCCGCCAGCCCGGATCGAGACAAGACCCGGGACGATACCGGCCGTCAGGAGGATCGCTCTGCCACAGACGGGCGGCGGGACGAGGACGGCCATGACCGCGCCGATACGGGCCGGGACGACAAAGACCGTGCCGACCGGGATCGCAGCGACCGGGACCGAAGCGATAGGGACCGAAGTGACCGGGACCGGGACGATCGGGATCGGGATAACCGGGACCATTCGGCGGACCACGGTGATCGCGATCACGGGGATCACCGCGGGGGAGATCATCGCGATCACTCCTCCCACCACAAGGGCGGGGATCATCATGGCGGCGGAGGACATGATCGCCGCTGACCCCGCGTGCCCCCACAGGGGACACCATCAAGCCGGTGGCGCGCCAGAAAACGTGATCGCCTCAAATCCGGCCGCCGGCCATCATGGCGCCTGCTGCGAAGCGGTTCCGCTGCGGCGCGGCCAAATAGTGATAGGGCATCGTCGCGGCGGGAGTGCTAAAGCTTCACCCGCGCGGGTTGCTTTGAGGGAGATGAAGAATGGGTTCGGCTTCAGCCGTGAGCCGGAGCGTCGTCCTGGCGCTCACCATGACAGGTCTGGTCCTGCCGCCGGTGGCCTATGCCCAGCAGCAGCCGGCACCGTCGCAGAACGCTCCGATCGGTAAGCCCGGGGTCGCCTGGCCGCGGGATTTCGACGTGGGCGACAATCGCCTCGAAATCTACCAGCCCCAGATCGACAGCCTGGATGGCAACACGATCACCGGGCGCTCGGCCATTGCGCTCGGGCCGAAGAACGGATCGCCCACCTACGGCATGGTGGAATTCTCCGCCAGCGCCACCATCGACAAGGCGGCCGGGCTCGTCCATTTCGACACCATCAGCATCACCAAGGTTGAGGTGCCCACCGCCCCCGACAAGGCTGCGGCGGTGCGCCAGGCGATCCAGGAGCGCCTGCCCAAGGAGGGCCTGACCACCCCCCTGAGCCAGCTCCAGGCGAGCTATGCGGTGAACCAGCAGATCGCCAAGCTGCAGACCCAGCCGGTGGACAACACCCCCCCGCGCATCCTGTTCACGGATACGCTGACCATCCTTGTCCCTATTGCCGGCGAGCCGGTCCTGCGTCCCGTCGAGGGAGCACAGGGCTTCCAGCGGGTGATGAACACCCGCCCGCTCATGCTGCGCGACCAGGGCGGCCTCTATCATCTCCAGGCGGCGGGCGTGTGGTATGAGACCACGGCGCTCGACGGCACCTGGGTGGTGACGCCCAAGCCCTCCTCGGCGCTCCAGGCGGCGGCCAAGGCCGCGGCCAAGACCGGCAATCCCGATCCGCTGCTCGGCCAGGACGGCAAGCCCATCAGCCCGCCGCCGGCCATCATGGTCTCCACGGTGCCGACGGAGCTGATCCAGACCAACGGCCAGCCTCAATTGCTGCCGGTGCAGGGCACCCAGTTGCTGACCATGAGCAATGCGGACCATGCCGTGTTCATGGATCCGTCCAATAACGACTATTACGTGCTGATCTCGGGCCGCTGGTTCAAGGGCCGCGGCCTCCAAGGGCCGTGGGCCTTCGTGCCCCCGGACGCCCTGCCGGCGGACTTCAAGAACATCTCGCCCCACGACGCCAAGGCGAACGTCCTGGTGTCGGTCGCTGGCACGCCCGAGGCCAAGGAGGCGGCCATCGCGGCCACCATCCCGCAGACCTCCACGGTGAAGAAGTCGGCCACCGCAACCGTCTCCTACCAGGGTGCGCCCCAGTTCGTGCCGGTGGAAGGCACGCCGCTGAAATATGCGGTCAACACGCCCCTGCCGGTGATCCAGGTCTCGCCCACCGCCTACTACATGGTGTCCAACGGCGTCTGGTTCATGGCCGGCGCGCCCACCGGTCCCTGGCGGGTGGCCACCACCGTGCCGGCGGTGATCTACACCATCCCGGTGAACTCGCCGGTGCACTATGTGACCTATGTGCGGGTCTATTCCGTGCAGCCCGAAGTGGTCGTGGTGGGCTACACCCCCGGCTATATGGGCGTCATGGTCGCCCCCGGCGGCACCGTGGTCTATGGCTCCGGCTATGCCTGCAACGGCTATGTGGGGGCCACCTGGTGGTATGGCTGCCCGACCACCTATGGCTATGGCGCGGGCTTCGCGCTCGGCGCGGCAGCCGGCTTCGGCTTCGGCTTCGCGGCCGGCTGGGCCTGGGGCGCAGCGGTCGGTCCCTATTGGGGTCCCTATTGGGGCGCCGGCCCCTATGGCGGCCACTGGGGCTATGTGAACGTCAACCAGACCAACATCTATGGCCGCTGGGGCGCCAATGCCACGGTGAACCATGCCTGGGGCACCACCTGGAACGGCACCAACTGGTCCACCCGCGCCTGGGACGGCACCACCGCTCGCGGCACGGACTTCGCCGGCCGTTCCGCCGCCGCCTTCAATCCCTATACGGGCAATTATGGCGCCGCCCGCGACAACACCCGGTACAATCCCTATACCGGGGCCCGGGGCACCTCGAGCGCGAGCGTGACGGGCAATGCCTATACCGGCAATTACGACGCCAACCGCTCGTCAGCCGGCTACAATCCCACCACGGGAACGGGGCATGCCTCGTCCACCAGCGTCAGCCGCGAGAATGGCCAGGTGGACGTGGACAGCAAGGGCGTTGCAACCAACACCAAGACGGGCAATTCCGTCGCCTGGAACAACGGCAACGTCTACACCGACCGCAACGGCAACGTGTACCAGCACTCCAATGATGGCTGGAGCCGCAATACCGGAAACGGCTGGCAGTCGGTGGACCGCAACGCCGACATGAGCCAGTTCAACCGCGAGAACCAGGCCCGCAGCTGGGGCAATTATGGCGGCGACCGCTTCGGCGGAGGCGGCTTCGGCGGCGGCGGCTTTGGCGGTGATCGCTTCGGCGGCGGCGGGTTCCGGCGCTGAGCGCTTCCCATCGGTTTCGACACACGAACGGGCGCCGCGCGGCGCCCGTTTGCATTTGAGCTGGCCCCAAAGGCTCAGAAAGCGAAATAGCCGGCCAGAGCCCCCGCTGCGATCAGCAGGATGGGGTTCACCTTCGAACTCACCAACACCACGAACACCGTCACCATGATGCCGGCGCTGGCCCATCCGGTGATGGCGCCCTTGGAGATGGAGATGGCGCCCGCCAGCAGGAGGCCGATGGACACGGGCGCGAGGCCCCGCTGGATGGAATTGCGCCAGGGCCAGTGCTCCAGCCGCGTCCACATGCGCCCCACCCACAAGGTGAAGAGACCGGTCGGCAGGAAGAAGGCCAGAACCACCACCAGTGCCCCGATGGGCCCGGCCACCCATTGGCCGATGCCGGCGATCATCATCATGTTGGGGCCAGGCGCCATCTGGCCGATGGAATAAAGATGGATGAGCTGCGGGAAGGTCATCCACTTCTCGTGGTCCACCACAAGCGTCTTCATCTCGGGGAAGGCGGCCATTCCGCCGCCCACCGTCAGCAGGGACAGGTAGGCGAAGACACCGATCAGCATGGGGATCTGGTTCATTTCGTCCCCTCCCCCAACGGCTTGGCGGCGGGCCGGTACCACACGATGGCCATGGCCCCCACCACGAACAGCACCAGCAGCACCGACTGGTGCAGCACGTTCACGCCGATGACGGTCAGCGCCACGAAGATGAAATCCATGAAGCGCCCCAGCGTCTTGCGCCCGAGCTGGAAGGTGACGGACAGCACCAGCCCCACTGCCGCGGCCGAGGCGCCATGCAGGATCGCGCCCACCACATTGCCGCTATGGCCCTGGGAGGCCGCATAGGCAGCGGCCGCCGCCATCATCATCAATCCGCCCGGCAGGCAGATGGCCATCAGGGCCACGGCCGCTCCAGCGGTGCCGCGCAGCCGGTCCCCCACCAGGATGGCCATGTTGGAGGCATTGAGGCCCGGCAAGGTCTGGCAGATGGACAAAAGCTCGACGAAAGTGACGTCGTCGATCCACCGGCGCCGGTTGACGAGACCGGTGCGCAGATAGGCCACCACGCCGCCGCCGAAGCTGGTGGCGCCGATGACGAAGAAGCCCACGAAGATGTCGAGCAGCGACACCGAGCCGGGCGCCACGACAGCGGCATCGGGGACGCCCCCCGAAGGAGGGGCGCCCGGCGCTGGGGCGCCTTGAGGGGAGGCCGGGGTGTCACTCATGGCTTTGGGGCGGATTGCCCTTCAGCCGGTAGACAGCCCCCGTCTTGGTGGTGCCCAGCGAGACCCAGTCCTGCGCCTCCGTCTGCAGGGCGCAGAAGAATTCGTGGCTGCGCTCCAGTGCCCTGGTGCTCAGCTCCTCGCGGCGGAGGAAGCGCACCTGGTAGGAAAACTCGCCCACGAGCTGGTGCTGGTCGCCACGGGTGCGCCAGACCGAGACATTGCAGGGCGCCAGCATGCCCTTGCCGAAATCCAGATTGCCGAGCTGCTGGAGCACCTCCTCCACCGCCGTGCGGTTGACGAGGGAGACATGCTTGCGCCCGCTGGTCAGCACGCTGCCGAGCGGCGGGAACACCTTGACCAGCGTCGACGCGGCGGAGGGGTCGGCGACGCCGCGGGGGCGGAAGGGGAATTCCACATTGTGGGAGTAGAGCGAGCGCACCCCGCCGATGTGGCCTTTCAGGGGGAGAAGCTCCTCCTTGAACTTGATGCGGTAGCTGCCCGGAATCTGGGGCCGCACATCAAGGGCAGCGGCCGTGTCGCGGTCGGGATGCCGGAACTTGAAGACGATCTCCGGTTCGCCGACGGGGAAGCCGTCTTCATAGACGATGCGCCGGCGCAGGATGAAGTTGTTGTTGTAGAGCTTGAAGTCCTGGGTATCCAGGAACAGGACTTCGCGGATCTGGGGCCGGATGCCGCGCCCCGCCATGGGGTCGAAGTCCACGCCATACCGCTTGGCCACCTTGGCAACGATCTTGGCGAAATCGAAGAAGCTCTGCACCGATGTGAAGCGCAGGCCCTGAAGGATGATCTTCGCCTCGATATAGTGGACATCATCGAGAGGATGGCCGTCGGAATAGAAGGCCGTCTCCTTCTCCTCCGCATCCAGCGGCTGGAACTCGGCCGGGGTCGCGAGCTGCGCCTCGGCCTCTCCGGCGTGCTTTTTCTTCTTCTGGCCCTTGCCGTGCTTATCGTCCTTCATCGTGCCTCCCCGTCCCCGTCCGGGCCCCGCTCGGCTCACGTCGCTGCCATCCCGATTCCCCTCTGGCGAGGTGATGGGGTGGCGACGCATGACGCTCGCGTGACAGACGAGCATATCCGCGAGAGGCTTGCAAAGGGTGCCTTGCGTCAGGCTGTGCAGGGCCCGGCGGCGCCACCGGAGGTGGTCAGCCGCGACCCACCAGGGGCATCTTGGTTGCCATGACGGTCATGAACTGAACGTTGGCTTCCAGCGGCAAGCTGGCCATGTAGACCACGGCATCGGCCACATGGACCGGATCGATCACCGGCTCGACGCGGATGGAGCCGTCCGCCTGCGGAACGCCCGCCTTCATCTTCTGCGCCATGTCGGTGTCGGCATTGCCGATGTCGATCTGGCCGCAGGCAATGTCATAGGCCCGCCCGTCCAGCGAGGTGGACTTGGTGAGGCCCGTCATGGCGTGCTTGGTGGACGTGTAGGGCGCGGAGAAGGGGCGCGGGGCGGTGGCGGAGACCGACCCGTTATTGATGATGCGACCGCCGCGCGGGTCCTGGTCCTTCATGATGCGGAAGGCTTCCTGGGTGCACAGGAAGGGGCCGGTCAGATTGGTATCCACCACCGTGCGCCACTGCTCGTAAGTCAGCTCGTGCATGGGCACGGGCGGCGCGCCGGTTCCGGCATTGTTGAAGACAAGGTCGAGGCGGCCATAGGCCTCCTTCACGGCGGCAAACAGCGCCTTGACGGACGCGGGATCGGTGACGTCGGTGGGAAGGGCGAGAGAGGGCGCACCGTTTAGGCTCGCCACCGTCGCCTCCAACGCCTCACGCCGGCGACCGGCCAGTGCAACCGTCCAGCCGGCCTTCGCCAGCCCCTGCGCCACGGCGCGGCCCACACCGGAGCCGGCTCCGGTCACGATGGCGATCCTGGACTGGGACATGGCGCATCTCCTCGCAGCGCCGCACCTCATCCGCGCGGCGCGGGGGGCGGCTTGTTTGAACCTCGCCGGGCCATGAAGGCACACGGACGCGCGAACCCGCTGTCTCGCGGGTCCGCTCTAGGCTCTAGCGGAGATCGCATCGCGGGCGAAGGCCCAATTTCAGGCGCGGAGGGCTTTATCCACCAAGGCTCTAATCGTTTTTATCGAACCCGTACGCGAGTGTGCGCGCGATGGGGCGATGGATCAGTCCACCGCCCGCGCCGCGAGGGCTTCGAAATCGATATAGTGCCCCGCTTTGTCGCGCTTGGAGGCCAGGTAGCGCGTGTTCTCGCGGGTCTTGCGACCGAGGACCCGCTCTTCCGACACAACGTCGAGACCAGCGGATTTCAGCGCGGCGATCTTCACCGGGTTGTTGGTGAACACCTCCACCGCGCTCACCCCCAATTGGCGGAGCATCTCCGCCGCGAAGTCGAACCGGCGCTGGTCCAGGCCGAACCCGAGGACGGCATCGGCGTCATAGGTATCGAACCCGTCCGCCTGCAGCTTGTAGGCGCGCATCTTGTTGGCGATGCCATTGCCGCGGCCTTCCTGGTCCAAATAGAGCAGGATTCCGCCCGCGCCTTCCGCCATGCGGCGGACGGTGTCGCGGAGCTGGTCGCCGCAGTCGCACTTCAGGCTGCCGAACAGGTCGCCCGTCAGGCACGCCGAGTGCAGGCGCACCGGCACGGGGCGGGAGAGGTCCGGCCGGCCCACCACGATGGCCACCTGGTCGCGCAGGCCCTCGCCACCGCGGAACACCACGAACTCGGTATCCGGCGCGCCTTCCAGCGGCACGGGCGCGCGGCCAACAACGCGCAGGGATCGCGCCTGCCGTTCGCGATAGAGCTTGATGTCCAGGTCAGAGACGCGCAGCACGGACGGGAAGGCCGCAGCATCGCACGGGGCGATCACGGCCGCCGGCAGCAGCAGCGCCACGCCCAGAAGATCAAGGGCCGCAAGGTCCAGCGGAAGCGCGTCGGCGACCGGGGAGTCCAAGCGGGCGTCCAGGGACAAGGCCAGCTCCTCCACCCGCGCGGCGGCGCTGCCCGAGATGGAAACAGAGCCGGAGCTTTCACGCCGCACGCCGAGACGCGTCAAGCGCGGCCCTGGCAAGGCGAGCCGCAAGGCGCCCGGCGCGATGGCGGCAAAGGCATTGGCGACCGGCGCCTCGAAGGCTTCGGCGCCGATGGCCAGCGCCGACTGGCCGCCAGCGCACACCAGGACCGGGCGGCCGGCGCGCACTTCGGCGATGGCTCGTTCGGCGGCAACCGCCGCGCCAGCGGAACCCTGACCGAGCAGGTCGAGAACGGGGGGCCAATCTGGAAACATGGAAGCCTCGCGGGACGGGACCTTAGGTTCGGCTACCGTGACCACGCGGTCAGGCTCCGACATTGACCCATTACGACGGCGAGCAGGCAGCGGATCAGCGCCGCGTCCCATGGCCTCATCGCCTCGCCCGGTGGCTTGCACCTCGGTTTGGGATAAGGTTGGGCTCTTCAAGGACGAGCTCTTCACAGGGGACATGGGCGCCTCACACAACGCTTTAACTTGTGGAGCGGGGCGAAATGTTCAAGTCCCCGCCTGATCCGGCCGCCGGATCGAGGCCGTATCCGCTGCGGCGATCGCCGGCGGAACCCCGCATGCGCGCACCACTTTATCCGGAGACGGACATGTCCAGGTCTGAAGAACTGGGCCGCCCCGTCCCCGCTCCACAACCGCACGGAGGGCCTGGAAGTTCCAGACTTCGCGCAATGCAAGGCCAGGGCCAAGCTGATGCAGGACTATGATCCGTTTTCGGATCCTTTTGCCAGTTCTTACGATGCGGATCGCCCGGTCGTGATCGGCCAGCTCGGCCAATCGCTGGATGGACGCATCGCCACCCCTTCCGGGGACTCGAAATATATCAGCGGCAGCCATGCGCTTGACCATCTCCATCGGCTGCGCGCCGCCGCCGACGCGGTGCTGGTGGGAGTGGGTACGGTCATGGCCGACGACCCGCTTCTGAATGTGCGGCGCGTGCCGGGGCGCAATCCGGCCCGGGTGATCCTCGACCCCTCCGGCCGCGTCAATCCGCACGCCCGTTGTCTCGGAGCCGACGGCGCCCGTCGCCTGCTGGTCCGCCGTGCCGGATGCCAGGCGACCGTCCCGGCAGGCCTCGAGACGCTGGATCTTCCCGCCGATCGGGACGGGGTCCTCGCGCCCGCTGCCGTGCTCGAGGCGCTGGCGGGCGCGGGGCTGCGGCGCATCCTTTTGGAAGGGGGCCCGCGCACGCTCGCCGCCTTCATTGATGCGGCGTGCGTTGACCGGCTGCACGTGGTGGTGTCGCCCGTGATCCTCGGCTCCGGCCGCACGGGCCTTGACCTGCGCCCCATCGCCTCCCTGCGTGCCGCCATGCGCCCGGCCACCCGCCGCGCCGTGTTCCCGGATGGCGACGTGCTCTTTGAATGCGACCTGCGCCGCTCGGGGCGCGCGGACAGCGGGATCGAATAGGAGGCGCTGGACCCGGTCGGATAAATCCAACCCGCGGGAACGTGCGTCTTTGTTTCGCGACACTTAACGGAAGGGCACACTGGGTGCGCCCTCCGCGACAGACGGACGCGATCCAGGAGAACGGACATGCCCGCAGCCGTGACCCCTTATTCCGCCCCAGCCCGCTGGATCCACTGGCTCACCGCCCTTGCGATCCTCACCGTCATTCCCGCCGGCCTCGTCATGATGCGCCTGCCCTCGGGACCGGCGCAGGACCAGTTGTTCGACCTGCACAAGTCGGTTGGCTTCCTCATCCTGTGTCTGGCCGTGCTGCGGGTGGCGGTGCGGCTCGCCTACGGGGCTCCGCCCCCGGTGCCAAACCAGCCGCGCTGGCAGCGCGCGACCTCCAACGCGGTGCACCACGCGCTCTATCTGCTGATCTTCGTCATGCCCCTGCTGGGATGGGCGGGCTCCAACGCCTATGGAGCGCCCGTCTCCGTCTTCGGCCTGTTCACCCTGCCGGACCTGGTGGCGAAGAACGAGGCGCTGTCCGACCGGCTGAACGGCGCCCACCAGGCCCTGGGCTATGTCACTGCGGGGCTGGTGAGCCTGCACATCCTCGCCGGCCTCTGGCATGGCATCGTGAAGCGCGACGGCGTTCTCTCTCGCATGATCCCAGCGCTTAGCCGCCGGTGATCCTGGTCCCGGGCGGGACCGCCAGAAGGTCGAGATGTCCGATGACGCAACCAGCCTGAGCGCGGGCTTGCGCCCAGGCCCGGGCTTCCTGCGGCGGCACCGTCCCCGCCTCCACCGCCGCCGCAGCGGTGCCTTCGGCAAGCGCGGGAATGAGCGGGTCGCCGGGCGCCAGCTGCCAGGGGCTCGGCGCCCACTCCACCCCATAGCCGGCTTCAGCGAAAGCGGCTTCCAGAGCCGCGCTCGCCCCGTTGCCCGCCGCCGGCCCAAAGCCCTTGTCCCGGCCCTGATGGGCGCGGAACGCCGCAGCAATGTCCGCGTCGCGGGGATGGGGCGGGTCCCAGGCGTCCGCGCCATCGCAGGTCAGCACGGTGTAGAAAGCCGCACCGTCCCGTGCCACTTCCGCAACAAAGCGCGAGATCCAGTCGACGGAGGCCAGGTCGAAAAAGGCGGATGCTGTCACCAAATGCGGCGCGCCCACCCGCACCAGATCGGGCTGCGCCGCCAAGTCGCCCACGCGGCAGGCGACGCGAATGCGCCGGCCCGCCTTGTGAAGCACCAGGCACTCGCCATCATCCTCCGCCTGCTCCGCCCAAGCCGACAATTCCGCGCACGCCGCGCGCAGAAGGTCCGCGTCGTGGTCGAGCAAGGTCCAGTCCTGGCGCGGACCGAACAGTTCCGCGCTGGCGCGCAGGTTGGAGCCGGTTCCGGCGCCCAGATCGGTGATGCGGATGGGGTCGTGCGCCGCCATCAGGTCCGCCAGGCGGGCGGCGAGGGGCGCATTGCGCGCGGCGCGGTCGGCAGCTTCACGCAGGCCGAGCCAGTGGGCCGAAAATCCGCTCATACCGGTTCTCGCGCGCACGCATGGGCCTTGGCCAAGGCGCCGGCTATGGCGCGAGCCGTGTCCTGCCAGTCGGGAAGCGCGCGCCCTGCCTCGAACGCTGCATCCGCCAGCTGGCGGCGGGCCATGCGATCGGCAAGGAGCGGGCGCAGCGCCTGCGCCAGCGCATCGGCATCCCCCGGCGGCACCTTTCGTCCGGCACCGTCCGGCACCGTTTCCGCCGCCGCCCCCCCGGTGGTGCACACCAAGGGGAGGCCGCGGCGCAGGGCCTCGGCCAGCACCATGCCGTAGCCTTCATAAAGCGAGGGATGGACGAACAGGTCCGCCCGCCCATAGGCCGCTTCGAGATCCTGCGGCGATAAGGCCCCCCGCAGTTGAATGCGATCGCCCAGCCCCGCCTGCGCAACGGCGGCGCGCACGGCGCTCACATGTGCGGGATCGAAGCTGAGCCCGCCGATCACTTCCAGCATCCAGGGCAGGTCTTGGAGGCCAGCCAGGGCCGCCACCAGGGTCTCATAGCCCTTGCGGGGGATGACTGATCCCACCGCGAGCAGCCGGGGCGGGTCGCCATCCGCGCTCACGCGGGGGGCAGGGCTTGTACCCGGGAGCGCCACAGTCATCCGGGCGGGATCGACGCCATAATCGGCCACGAGCGTGCGCCCCGTGCCGGGGCTGGTGCAGACCACCTGCCCGCAGGTGGCGAGCACCGCGCGCTCATTGGCGGCGAAATGCGCGTGCTGCGGCTCCTCAAGCCCCGCTTCCAGCGCCAGGGGATGGTGCACCAGCGCCACCTTGGCGTGAGGCAGGCGCGCCATGTCGGCCGGCGGCAGGGCACCAAGGGCGAGGCCATCGATCAGGAGCACGTGATCGGCGGGCACGCGCTCCAGCAGGTCCAGTGCAGCGCGGACCTGCCGGGGCCCGGGAAAGGGAAAGCCGGACGGCAGCGAAAGCGGGACAATGTCCACGCCCACCCCCGGCAAGGCGGCGATCACCGCCCGGTCATAGGCATAGCCGCCCGTCGGGGTGGACAGGTCACCGGGAAAGGCCAGCACCGCGGCAAGCGTCATGGCACATCGCCTTCGAACCA
The DNA here is from genome assembly GCF_028863665.1 of Aquabacter sediminis. Classification (GTDB taxonomy): domain Bacteria; phylum Pseudomonadota; class Alphaproteobacteria; order Rhizobiales; family Xanthobacteraceae; genus L1I39. The sequence goes on along the minus strand of NZ_JARBFX010000005.1, from coordinate 207,257 downwards.
GGCCCGGGCCACGTGGGATTCATGCAGCGTCACCTTGAGGCGGGTGATGGCGGTCTCCCCCAGGGTCCCCGAGCGTACGGCATCCGCCATGCCATCGAAGATGTGGCGGCACAGCACCTCGGTGGTGCTGTTGCGCCCGGCGAAGGCGGGAAGGTCGTCGAGATTGCGATAGGCAAGCGGCGCCAGCACCGCCTTCAGGGCCTCATGGGCGAGGCCAATATCCACCACGATGCCATCCTCGGTGAGCTCTGGCGCCAGGAAGGCCACGTCGACCACGAAGGTGGCGCCATGCAGACCCTGCGCGGGACCGAAGACCGCGCCCTTGAAACTGTGAGCCACCATGATGTGGTCACGCACTTCCACCGCAAACATGTCTTGCTCCGATCAGCGCTCAATAGCGGACCACAGTGGCCACGGCGTCCGGGGCGCCATTGAGAATGGCATCCATACGTTCGGGAAGGTGGGAGAAGTTCACTTCATGGGTGATGAGCGCGTCGAGGCGCTCGTCCCCCAGCAGCTCCAGCGCCTTTGCCAGCCTCCGGCGGCGGCTCCAGCGGGGCCGGCGTTCCATGGGCACCGCGCCAACCTGGGAGGAGACGAGGCGAAGCCGCTTGGCGTGAAAAGGGCCGCCCAGGCCCACGGTAACGGTGGCGTCGCCATACCAGCTTGCCTCCACCAACGTGGCCTCGGTGGCGCAGCAGGAGAGCGCCGTCTCCAGCCCCGCGGCCGTGGCGCTGGCATGGATGACCACGTCCGCCTCCGCCACCTGGGCCGCGTTTTCCCGATACTGGGCGCCAAAACGCTCCACCAGGGCGCGCCGGCCGGGATTGGGATCGATGGCCGTGACCTCCGTGCCCGGCAGGCGGGCGGCCAGATAGGTCACGAGCAGGCCCACCAAACCGGCGCCGACGATCACGATCCTGTCACCAGCGCCTGCCCCGCTGTCCCAAAGCGTGTTGAGCGCCGTTTCCATATTGGCGGCCAGCGTGGCGCGCCGGAGCGGCAGATGCTCGGGTATGACGGTCACGGCATCAAGCCCGGCCAGAAAGCGGTCCTGATGGGGATGGAAGGCGAACACATGCCGGCCCACCAGCCGGGCGGGGCCGGCGATCACCTCGCCGACCGAGCAATAGCCATATTTTACAGGGAAGGGGAATTCGCCCACCTGCATGGGAGATCGCATGCGCTCCCGATGGCAGGGATCGGTGAGTCCGGAAAAAACGAGCCGCTCGGTGCCCCGGCTGATGGCGCTCCAGGCGGCCGCCACCAGCACCTCGTCGCCCGCCGGCGTGGGGAGCGCCTCCCGCTCCAGGCGCACGGTGTGGGGAGCGGCGTACCACAGGGCGGTCGCTTCGGCTTGAGCGTGGCATTTTGCCACAGATTTCATCTCCATCGATCCGACCCCGTATTAGCAACCGACCCGCGCCACCCCGAGCCAAAGTCCAGCCCCATGCTCCTGCGTACCCTTCCTGATCCGGTGCCCGCATCCGCGGCGGCCGTTCTGCGCGGCCGGCGTCTCGCGGTGCTCGGCGCCAACCTTGCCACGCTCGCCGCCGTGGCACTGGCGGGGGGCTGGGCGGCCTCCTCGGCGGGATGGCGCGCGGTCGACATCGTGCTGCTCCTCTGCGTCCTGGCAGCAACGCCGTGGAACGCCATCGGTTTCTGGAATTCGGCAATTGGCTTCTGGCTTCTTCACGTCAAGCGGCATGGCCTGCCGTCCGCCGCCCCATTCCTCGCCGGTGTCAAAGACAAGCCGGTGACCATGCGTACTGCCATTTTAATGACGCTCCGCAATGAAGATCCCGAGCGCGCCATTTCACGTCTGCGTGCGGTCAAGGCTGAGCTGGACGACAGCCCCTACGGCGGTGCGTTCGAATATTTCGTTCTCTCCGACACCTCCCTGCCGGACATTGCCCAGGCGGAAGAGGCAGCCATGACCGCCTGGCGCGCGATGGAAGGCGGGGTCGGGCTTCACTATCGTCGCCGCAACGACAATGAGGGCTTCAAGGCCGGCAATGTGCGGGACTTCTGCCGGACCCATGGCGCCCATTTCGAGGCCATGCTGCCGCTGGATGCGGACAGCCTGATGGGCGCATCCACCATCCTCTCCATGGTGCGGATCATGCAGTCCCATCCGCGGCTCGGCATTCTTCAGAGCCTGGTCGTGGGCCTGCCGTCGCAGAGCGCCTTTGCCCGCCTGTTCCAGTTCGGCATGCGCCACGGCATGCGCTGCTACACGCTCGGCTCCGCCTGGTGGGGCGGGGATTGCGGACCCTATTGGGGTCACAATGCGCTGGTGCGCATCGCGCCCTTCGCCGCCCATTGCCACCTGCCGGTGCTGCCGGGCGCGGCGCCCTTGGGAGGTCCGATCCTCTCCCACGACCAGGTGGAGGCGGTGCTCATGCGCGCCGCCGGCTACGAGGTGCGGGTGCTGCCGGTGGAAAGCGAAAGCTACGAGGAAAACCCGCCCACCTTGCCGGAATTCGTGCGCCGGGACCTGCGCTGGTGCATGGGCAATCTGCAATATATCCGCCTCATTGGAACGCCCGGCTTGCTTCCCGCCGGTTTGCCCGCCACCAGCCGCTTTCAGCTCATCTGGGCGATCCTGATGTTCGCCACCCAGCCGGCCGTTCCCCTCGCCTTGCTGCTGCTGCCGCTCGCCGCATGGGGGGCGCCGCCTTTGGCCGCCGCCATTGCGGCCGGGCTCTATGGTGCGATCTTCCTCTTCTCCCTGGCCCCCAAGCTGTTCGGACTGGCGGACGTGGCGCTCTCGCCCGGAGGGGCGGCGCGCTATGGCGGCCCCCTGCGCTTTGCCGTCTCGGCTGTCAGCGAGATCGTCTTCTCGCTTCTGCTCGGAGCCATTACCAGCCTGTCTGTGACCGGCCTCCTCTTCCGCATGGTGCTGGGACGGGCGCGGGCCGGATGGAACGGCCAGGCGCGAGATCCGCACCGGGTCGCCTGGAGCGAGGCCGCCGCCGCGCTCTGGCCGGTGACGGCGTATGGCCTCGTTGCGGGTGCAGGCGCGGCCGCCATCTCGCCCCTCCTGCTCGCCTATGTGACGCCGCTTCTGGCTGGCTGCTGGCTGGCCATTCCCTTCGCTGTGCTCTCCGCCGACCCCCGCCTTGGCCGATTCATGGTCCGCACCGGCCTGTGCGCCCTGCCCGAGGAAGCCGAGCCGCCCGCCATCCTCACCCGTCTTACGGACGGAGAGCCCGAGCGGCCGGCCCAGGCGGCGTGACCGCTCCCGGCCAGGATCACGGCACGGGTTGATGCTCGCGCTGATAGAAGAGGAGATCCAGCGTGGGCGCCGCGTCGCGGCCGCCGATGACCGTGAGCAGGCAATGCATCTGGCCGCGATGATGGGTCTGATGGTTGAAGAAGTGATCGAGCGCGGCCGCCACCGTCTGCGTCATCTCTTCGCCCGTCACCAGGGTGAAGGTGATCTCGGTGAGGAGATCGTCGAGAGTGAGTGCCTTCACGAAGGCGCGGACGCGGGTGTCTTCCGCCGCGCGGGCCATGCGCAGGGCAGCGAGGTCGTCAAACAGGATGTGGTCCAGCGACGGCGGGCGGCAGCCAAGCCCCATAAAGCGGTCCATCCAGATGCGGTCCACCACCAGCAAGTGGTTCAAGGTGCGGTGGATGGAGCCGAAATAGGCCCCCTTGTCCGCCCGGTAATCGGCATCAGAGAGGCGGGCGGCGGCCGCGTAGAGGCGGGCATTGGCCCATTCATTATAGGCGGCGAGCACGTCGTAGGAGCGATGCAGCATGGTCGACCGATGGCATGAGGCGTGAGCCGTGATGGCGCACAGGACCATTGCCCGATCCCATCGGTCAACCGGGAGGATGGCGCCCGGCCCGAGAAATCCCGTCCCGCGTCCCTATCGCATCACATAGACGGTCGCCCCGACCTTGACGCGGTTGTAGAGGTCGACGACGTCGTCATTGGTCATGCGGATGCAGCCGGAAGACACCGCCTGGCCGATGGTCTCGGGTTCATTGGAGCCGTGAATGCGATAGAGGCTGGAGCCCAGATACATGGCGCGGGCACCCAGCGGATTGTCGATGCCGCCGGGCATGTAGCGCGGCAGGTCCGGGCGCCGCTTCAGCATCTGCGCCGGGGGCACCCAGGACGGCCATTCCTTCTTGGCGCTCACCACCTTGACCCCCGACCATTGGAAGCCCTCGCGCCCGACGCCGATGCCGTATTGGATCGCCTGCCCCGGCTGGGTGATGTAATAGAGCCGACGCGTGGAGGTATTCACCACGACGGAACCGGCTTTGTATTTCGGATCGAACGCGACGACCTGCCGCGGAATGGGCGATGTGCCCGCCGTGACGCCGGAAAAGCCGCCGCCGAACAGGGCCGCAAAGCCGAAAATGTCGGCCCGGTCATCGGCGGTGGCGGATGAGGTGAAAGGCGCCGCCAGCGGGACGGCAAGGAGGCATGAAACAAGGGCGGCGTACGCAACCGATTTGACGCTCATGATGTCACCTGTGCATCTGACGCAACGTCGTCTGCCGGCCCGGTCAGCGCCCGGTGCCAGCCCCCCGGCCTCAATGGGGCCGCAAATCGCGACCGCCCGCAACCAGATTGTTTCGAAACATGGACTTACGCACGCGGCTGTGACGTGTGCTCGCTGGGCGGCTCGCCGGCAGCCCTCCCAGACGGGAGGCTCAGTTCGGTCCGCGGGCCCGGCTCGAGCGCGGGAACGGCCTCTACCCGGTTGCGCCCGCTGGATTTGGCCTTGTAGAGGGCCGCGTCGGCCAACACGAACAGGTCGTCCTTCTCCATCTTGCCGCTGGGCACGACGCAGGCGACCCCCACACTCACGGTGACCCGCACGGCCGCGCCATGGTCGAGCGCCAGTTCGGAACGCTCCACCTTCGCGCGGATGGCCTGCGCAATGGCCGCCGCCCCTTCGATGCGGGTCTCCGGCAGGATGATGGCGAATTCCTCGCCGCCATAGCGCGCGCTCACATCGGCCGGCCGGCGCACCACCCGCTCGATCTTCTGGCCGATCATCTTGAGCACCTGGTCGCCCACCTTGTGGCCGTGGCTGTCATTGACCGCCTTGAAGCGGTCCGCATCCACCAGAAGCAGGCTGATGGGCGCCCCGTTTCGGGCGCAGCGGCGCCATTCCTGGTCGAACCGACGGTCGAATTCGCGACGGTTGAAAAGGCCAGTCAGCGTGTCGGTGGCAGCGGCGGTGGTGAGCATGTGCTCCAGTTCAAAGCTGCGCCGAAGCACCGCCTGGAACCGCACGAAAAGGATGAGAATGGCAAGGCACATGCCGATCAGGACCCCTCCGGTCAGCAAAGCGCGCAGCCGCCAGGGGGCGAGCACCTCGCCGGGCGCGAAGGCGACCGACAGGTAAAGAGGGTAGGTCCCGATCTGCCGGGAGAGATAATGCCGCTCCACCCCGTCCACCGTCGCCGTACCGGTGAAGGAGGCGTCTCCCTGACGGATCCGCTTGAAGGTCGCGCTGCGCGACATATCAAGGCCGGCATTGCCCTTGCCATCGGTGGCCGGGCTGCGCATCACCATGATGCCGTCGGTCGAGAAGATGGCAATAATGCCCCGCTGGCCCAGGCTCACGCCCGCAAACAGGGTGCGGAAAAACGCGGAGCGCAGCGTGGCAGCGGCGACCCCCTCGAAGGTGCCTTCCACATCGGAGATCCGCCGGGACAGGACGATCACCTCCTCCGCGGGCCCGAGCCCCGACTTCAAGGGCCGGCTGATGAACAGACCCGCATCGCGCTCGCGCTGAACCAGGAAATAGTCCCGCTCAGACGCGTTGAAATAGCGCGGCTCGATAGATTTGGAATCGAAGCGGATGGTCCCGTCCGCGTTGAGGACGAGGATGGAGCTTACATATTCCGCCGTGTCGGCGGTGTTGAACAACAGCAGCTGGCGCACCGGTGCCGGCAAGGTCTCAAGATCGGGGAGGGCTATCGCATGCTGTATCCCGCGCAGGGACGCGTCGAGCACATTCAGGTTGCGCTCCACCGCAACGCTTAGGGAGTTGAGGACGCTTTCCGAGGTGCGTTGAGCATTTTCCAGGGCTTGGGTTCGCCCTTGCCAGAGAGAGGCCGCCTCCAGGATCAGGATGATGACCAGCATGAGGGCGAGGGCAAAGGTGGCCCATCCACTGGCCGCGGCGTGCCGCGTCAAACGGAACATGCCGGCCTCATCCCGATCCCCGACTGCATGCGTCTTCCTGTTTCCGCCCGCGCCACGAACGGTACTCCCTTCTCGTCGAACCTGGAGCGGAAGGTCGCTGGAGTCCAGATGCTTCCGTTTCCAATAGCCGCCCTCCTGCGCCTTGCGTGCCATGAGTGAGAAGGTGGTCGTGGGCGTTCAGTGTTCCAGCTGCGTCTGCATGCCGGATTCACGCGCCGGTCCAGTGGGGGGCTGCCTGCTCACACGGCGCTTTCGTATCGGGTTACGGCCCTCTAAAGTCGTCAGCGTCCACAAGCGAACCGTAATCCGCCGGGTCAATGCACAGTCTTAACGCCCTCATGGCATACGCGCAGGATGCGCTCGGCTTGGAGCCGGACACGATCATGTTTGCGATACCGCTTGGCGTGCTGGCTCTGGCCTCCATCGTGCTGGCTCTCTCTTGGCGGATGATGCGCGTTCTCGGCCAGCCGCCCTCGCAGGACCCCTGAACTCAGGCCCGCGCGCCAGGCGACCCCGGTCAGAAGCCCCAGCGTCGCCAGCCCAGTTCGGGATCGATGCAGGTATAGCCGATGAAGCATTGCGGGTTGTCCTTGGCGGGCACCCATTGGGGCCGTAGCGCCTGCTGCGGCATGCAGAAGCGCACGTCGGCGACATAGCGATCAAAGGTGGTGGGCGAAGTATCGAGCACCACGCCGCCCTGCTGCTGCACGAGACGCTGCGCACTGGTGCAGGTCATGCGGTAGGTGGCCGGACGTGCTGCGGCCGGAAGGATATCGAGACCCAGGATCAAGGCGACCCCGGCCGCCACGTGTACACTTCTCATGATCGACCTCCGCCCCGACCTTTGGCCCCCGACCTTTGCCCTGACCTGCGCCCTTGGACACCGCAGGAACGCACCAGGCAGCCTCTTGTATCCGTCTGGTGGCCGCCGGGCCGAAAAAGCGCTGCGGATCGCGGGACGCTCGTCTAGATTTCCCGCCATGAGCGACACGCCCCTTCCCCAAGACGCCTTCGCCCCCCGTCAGATCCGTTCCCCAGATGGCCTGAGCCTTGCCGTACGCCAACACGGCAATCCGCAGGGACGACCGGTGATCTTCATTCACGGCTATTCCCAGGCCGGCCTGTGCTGGGCACGCCAAGTGGAGGATCCCACCCTCTCCCACCTGCGCCTGGTCACCTATGACCTGCGCGGACATGGCGGCTCCGATAAGCCTCTGGACCCGGCGCATTATGCGGAGGGGCACCGCTGGGCTGGCGACGTGCGCGCCATCATGGACGGGCTCGGCCTGGACCGGCCCATCCTGGTGGGCTGGTCCTATGGCGGGCGCATTATCGGCGACTATCTGCGCGCCTATGGCTCGGCGGATCTTGGCGGCCTGGTGTTCGTGGATGCCATCACCGGCAATGAGCGCGGCTTCTACGGCTCCTGCAACCGGCTGATGAAGCAGATGACCGACCTTGAACCGGCCACCGCCATCGCGGCCACGCGCGCTTTCCTGCGCCGCTGCGTCCATGTTCCGCTCGATACCGACACGTTCGAGATCCTGCTCGCCGCCAACATGATGGTGCCGCCCCAGGTGCGCGCGGCCATGGGGCGGCCGGCGGAGTATGACGACCTGCTGGCCCGCCTCGACCGGCCGACGCTGGTGGTCCATGGCCGGGAAGACCAGGTGATCGCGCTGGCGATGGCCGAGCATATCGCGGCCCTGGTGCCCGGCGCGCAGCAGGTGATTCTCGACGAGACCGGCCATGCCCCATTCCTGGAACGGCCCGAAGCATTCAACGCACGGCTTGCGGCGTTCGTGGCGCAGACATGAGAGAAAGAGACCGGACTTAACGGGTCATCTTGCTGCGGCGGAGTTTTGGAAAGGAATGGTGGGCGATGCAGGGATTGAACCTGCGACCCCTCCCGTGTGAAGGGAGTGCTCTCCCGCTGAGCTAATCGCCCGCCGTCTGCGCCGATCGGCGAGGAGGGCCGTTTAAAGCCGCAGCCCTCCCGGTGTCAAGGGCAGGTGGAGAATTTCACCTCTCATCCACAGCCCCAGCCGCCCGCCTCACGCCCGAACACGCTCCACCAATTGGGCGAGAACCGGCACCAGTTCGTCATAATGGCCGATCAGACGGTCCGCGCCGAGTTCGGCCGCCGGCACTTCCGTATAGCCGAAGGAAACCGCCACGGAGGGCACGCCGGCCGCCTTGGCGGTGGCGATGTCGGTGGCGCTGTCCCCCACCATGGCCGCCGCCGCCAGCGAACCACCACAGGCCGTGATGGTGGACAGCAGCGGCAGCGGGTCCGGCTTGCTGCGAGCATAGGTGTCCGCGCCGGTAATCACCGTGAAGTGGCGCGTGAGGTCGAGGCGGTCGAGGAGAATCCGCGCCAGGCGCTCCAGCTTGTTGGTGCAGACCGCCAGCGTCGCGCCATCGGCGGCGAGTTGCTCCAGGGCCTCCACCATGCCCGGAAAGGGGCGCGATCCATCCGCGATATGATCGGTGTAGTAGGCCAGGAATTGCCGGACCATCTCGTCCAGTTCCTCCGGCGAGGGCGCCACCCCAACCTGCTCCAGCGCCCGCACGATCAGGTGACGCCCACCGCGGCCGATCATGTTGCGCGAGCGGTCGCGATCCACCGGCGCGACGCCGTGGCGGTGGAGGACATGGTCCAGCGCATCCAGGAGGTCGGGCGCGGTATCCACCAGCGTTCCGTCCAGATCGAAGGCGACGACGAGGGGCGCGTGGGCCATTGGGGGCATCCTTTGGGGCTCGATCCGCAGCATTGCGTCCCGATGCGACAGCTGCGCGAAGGAAAAGCGGCGGCGCGCCGTCGCATTCGCCCCTTGCCTACAATCCTGCCGCTTTTGATGTCCAGCCTCCGGCGCGATCCAGGCCGGCGCGTCGCGCCCGGCCTTCGACGGCTGAACCGGGAGGACAGGATGACGGGCAAGAGGTTGACGACGGCGGCGATCGGCGGCGGCGGCCTTCTGGCGGGCGCCCTCCTGATGGGTACTCTTGCGGGTGCGACGGCGCAGGAAACCAAGGCCGGTTTCGATTTCGGCGCTCCCCCCTCCAACCAGGCCAATCGCGTTTTCTCGGTGAACCGCGCCACCGGGGAAATGTCCGCCTGCCAGTTCGAGCGGCCGGACAGCGCGCTCGTGGGGGTGACGCGCTGCTTCGCCCGGGGCGAAGGCGCGGGGGCGCAGAAGCCGGGCAATTACCGGCTGGTGGCCACCAATTTCTCCGGCGAGACGGGCATCTTCCGCGCCAATGCGGACACCGGCGAAATGAGCATCTGCTATGTCCGCGACGTGCCCAAGGCCGGCGGCGGCACCGAGCCCGCCATCCTGTGCACCCCGGCGGCGAAGTAGCGCGCGGCTTGTCGGCGGCCTCGATCGGCGTTAGCAACGGGACGCGATGCTGGACCTTTTCCAGACATGTCTCTCCCGCGCTCTTCCGGAGTTCCGATGTCAGACGCCGAAGACCTGAAGCGCCAAGCGGCCGCCCGCGCCTTGGAGTTCGTCACCGACGGGATGAAGCTCGGGCTCGGCACCGGCTCCACGGCCAAGCACTTCGTCGACCTTCTGGCCGAGAAGGTGCGCGGCGGCCTGAACGTCGTGGGCGTGCCTACCTCGGAGCGCACGCGCGCGCAGGCCGAGAGCCTCGGTGTGCCGCTGGCGACCCTCGACACGGTGCCCGCCCTCGACCTGTGCATCGACGGCGCCGACGAGGTGGGGCCCGGCCTCGCCCTCATCAAGGGCGGCGGTGGTGCACTGCTGCGGGAGAAGATCGTCGCCAGCGCCGCACGCGAGATGCTGGTGATTGCAGATGCCTCAAAGCGGGTGGAGACGCTCGGCCGCTTCCCGTTGCCCATCGAGGTGGTGGATTTCGGCGTCCCGGCCATTTCCCGCCGCCTCGCGGAGGCCATCACCGCCGCCGGATGCGAAGGTGCGCTGGTGCTGCGCAAGACGGCGACGGGCGAGACCTTCGTCACCGACCAGGGCAATGTGATCCTCGATGCGCATCTGGAGCGCATTCCAGACCCCGCCCGCCTCGATGCCGCCATCCGCTCCGTGGTGGGCGTGGTGGAGCACGGCCTGTTCCTCGGCCTCGCGCGCCGCGTGATCCTGGCTGGCGCAAACGGCATTGAGATCCTCGAAGCCTGATCGCGCGGCCCCCGGCACCCCCTGGTACGCGCCGGGCCGCACCCTCTCAGAACCGAACGAGACCTTCCCCATGGAGATCATCATGCGTTGCTCGACCGCGGCCCGGCATATCGGCATGGGCATGCTGGCCCTGATGCTCGTGGCCGCCCCGGCGCTCGCCCAGCAGCCCGCCGCCCCGAGCCCTGCCGCCCTCCAGACCGCACGCGACCTGGTTCAGGCCAACGGCGAAGCCCATGCCTTCGACGGCGTGATCCAGAATCTGGTGGATGGAGCGGCCCTCGGCTTCCTCCAGACCAATCCCGACCTCGCCCCGCAACTGCGCGACCTGGCGACCGCCCTGCGGCCCGAATTCAACAAGCGGCAGAGCGAGATCATTGACATGCTCGCTACGTCCTACGCCACCCGCTTCACCGAGGCGGAATTGAAGGAGGCGCTGGCCTTCTACAAGTCCCCCGTGGGCCAGAAGCTGGTGACGGATCGTCCGGCCATCGTGCAGCAGGCTGTCCAGAACATTCAGGCCTGGGCTGCCAAGCTGAACAACGAAGTAATGGACCGCATCCGCTCGGAAATGAAGAAGAAGGGCTACGATCTCTGATCGCGCTTGACCGCGAAGGGGCTTGCGCCCCTTCGCGCCGGGCGCTCACGACTTGTGGATGGGATCGATCCACTTGACCTCGCTCGGCTTTTCCACCGGCTCGATGTCCAGATTGACCACGACAGGCTCCTGGCCCGAGCGCACCAGGACGCATTCGAGAACCTCGTCGGGGGAGGCATTGATCTCCTGGTGGGGCACATAGGGCGGCACATAGATGAAGTCGCCCGGCCCCGCTTCCGCGGTATATTCCAGCTTCTCGCCCCACCGCATGCGCGCCTTGCCTTTCACCACGAAGATCACACTTTCCAGGTCGCCATGATGGTGCGCCCCCGTCTTCGCATCGGGGTGGATGTGCACGGTGCCCGCCCACAGCTTCTCGGCGCCCGCACGTGCATGGTTGATGGCTGTGGCCCGGTTCATGCCCGGCGTCTGCGCCGTATTGGGATCCAGCTGATCCCCCCGGATCACCTTCACGCCGGTGTCGCGCCAGTCGATGGGGGCGTGGTCGTGAGGATGGTCGTGGCTGTGGCTCATCTTGGGCTCCCGGTGCGGCGCTCGGCTCCAGCTGCTTCGCCGCTTGAGCCGGCAGGCTAGATCGCCGCGCCGGCCCGCGAAAGGGGTGGCCGCAGCGCCATCGTCGCCGGCGAACTTGGCCGACGCCCGCAAGGGGGACGGCGCATTCGCCCTTCCCTCCAGCCGCGCGGCGCTCTAGAACGGCCCCAAACGCGACAAGTCCGGAGAGCCGCGCCGCCATGGCTGCCTATCAGTATGCCTATCACATGCATGGTCTCACCAAGACCTATCCCGGCGGAAAGAAGGTCCTGGATAACGTCCACCTGTCCTTCTATCCGGATGCCAAGATCGGCGTTCTCGGCGTCAACGGCGCGGGTAAGTCCACCTTGCTGCGCATCATGGCGGGGATCGACAAGGACTTCTCCGGCGAAGCCAAGCCGGCCGACGGCGTGCGGGTCGGCTACCTCTCTCAGGAGCCCCAGCTCGACCCGGCCAAGAATGTCCGCGACAATGTGATGGACGGCGTGGCGAAGCAGAAGGCGATCCTCGATCGCTACAACGAGCTCGCGATGAACTACTCGGACGAGACGGCGGACGAAATGACCCGCCTCCAGGACGAGATCGAGGCCCAGGGCCTGTGGGACCTGGACAGCAAGGTCGACCAGGCCATGGACGCCCTGCGCTGCCCGCCCGACGACTGGGACGTCGCGAAGCTCTCCGGCGGCGAGCGTCGCCGCGTCGCCCTGTGCCGGCTGCTGCTGGAGCAACCCGAGCTGTTGCTGCTCGACGAGCCCACCAACCACCTGGACGCCGAGACCACCGCCTGGCTGGAAGGCCATTTGCGGACCTATCCGGGCGCCATCCTGATCGTCACCCACGATCGCTACTTCCTGGACAATGTCACCGGCTGGATCCTGGAGCTGGATCGCGGCCGCGGCATTCCCTATGAGGGCAACTACACCTCCTGGCTCGCCCAGAAGCAGAAGCGCCTCCAGCAGGAAGGCCGCGAGGACGAGGCCCGCCAGCGCGCGCTCGCCGCCGAGCAGGAATGGATCGCCGCCTCCCCCAAGGCGCGCCAGGCCAAGAACAAGGCCCGCATCCAGCGCTATGAGGACCTGGTCAAGAAGGCCTCCGAAAAGGCCCCGCAGACCGCCCAGATCATCATTCCCGTGGCCGAGCGCCTGGGCCAGAACGTCATCGCGTTCGAGAATCTCAGCAAGGGCTTCGGCGACAAGCTTCTGATCGACGATTTGTCGTTCAAGCTGCCGCCGGGCGGCATCGTGGGCGTGATCGGGCCCAACGGCGCGGGCAAGTCCACCTTGTTCCGCATGATCACGGGCCAGGAGAAGCCGGACGCGGGCACCATCACCATCGGCGAGTCCGTCAAGCTCGCCTATGTGGACCAGAGCCGCGACGCCCTCGACGACAAGAAGACCGTCTGGGAAGAGATTTCCGGCGGCAATGACGTGATCTATGTGGGCAAGCGCGAGATCCCGTCCCGCGCCTATTGCGCCGCCTTCAACTTCAAGGGCGGCGACCAGCAGAAGAAGGTGGGCATGCTCTCGGGCGGTGAGCGCAACCGCGTGCACCTCGCCAAGACGCTGCAGCGGGGCGGCAACGTGCTGCTGCTCGACGAGCCCACCAACGACCTGGACGTGGACACCCTGCGCGCGCTGGAAGAGGCGCTGGAAGATTATGCCGGCTGCGCCGTCATCATCTCCCATGATCGCTTCTTCCTGGACCGCATCGCCACCCACATGCTCGCCTTCGAGGGCGACAGCCATGTGGAATGGTTCGAGGGCAACTTCGCTGACTACGAAGAAGACAAGAAGCGCCGCCTCGGTCTCGATTCCACGATTCCGAAGCGCATCCAGTACAAGAAGTTCTCACGCTGACGAGAAGGGCCCGGGGCATCGCCCCGGGCCTTTTTCATGCAGACGTGAGCGTGAAGCGTTGGGTCGCCCGCCTCCGCGGGGGACTTACTGGGCAGAGGCCCGCCAGCGCCCGCCCCGGTCGATGACGAGGTCCTCGAACTGCGCCGCCGGGATGGGGGGCGAGAAAAGATAGCCCTGGGCCAGGTGGCACCCATGGGCGCGCAGGAAATCCGCCTGCTCCTGCTCCTCAACCCCCTCCGCCAGCACCTCCAGCCCGAGCGCCGTGGCCAGTGCGATGATGGCGATGGTGATGTGCGCATCGGCCGGAGCACTCAACAGATCGCGCACGAAGGACTGGTCGATCTTCAGCTTGGCCACCGGGAAGCGGCGGATATAGCTGAGCGAGGAGAAGCCGGTGCCGAAATCATCGAGCGCCACCCGCAGCTTCATCTCGCGCAGGCGCTGCAGGATCTGCTGGGTGTCCACCCGGTCTTCCAGGAGGATGCTCTCGGTGATCTCCAGTTCCAGCCTGTCCGGCGAAAAGCCGGTGCGCCGCAGGATGCCAGCCACATGGCCGGGCAGGTCCCGCACATAGAATTGGCGGGCGGAGAGGTTCACCGCGATGCGGCCGCAGGGCACCCCCCGCGCCATCCAGTCCGCCCCCTGCCGACAGGCCTCCTCCAGCGCCCAGTCGCCGATGGACAGGATCAGGCCCGTTTCCTCGGCCAGGGGAATGAAGTCCGCCGGCGAAATGGTGCCTTCCGGCGTGGTCCAGCGCAGAAGCGCCTCGGCCCCCAGGATCGTGCCGTCGCTCAAGTCCACCACAGGCTGGTAGACCAGCGACAATTCATTGCGTTCGATGGCCCGGCGCAGCCGCGCCTCCCGCTCCAGGCGGGAATTGGCCGCCTCGGTCATGCCGTCGCGATAGAAGACATAGATGCCGCGCCCGCCGGCCTTGGCGCGGGCCAGCGCCACGTCCGCACGCTGCACCAGATGCTGGGGAAGAATCCCGTCTTCCGGATACATGGCGATGCCCACGCTCGCCCCGAGGAACACCTCGGACGCCCCCGGCAAGGAGAAGGGCTGGGACAGGCAGGCGATCAGGCGCGTGGCGGTGAGCGCGGCCTGCTGGGGACCGACCACATCCTCCACCAGCACCATGAATTCGTCGCCACCATAACGGGCGAGCGTATCGCGATCACCAAGCGCTCCACGCAGGCGATGCGCCACTTCCACCAGCGCCATGTCGCCGGCTTCATGGCCGAGACTGTCATTGACGGCCTTGAAGCGGTCGAGGTCGAGGAACAGAACGGCGCACTTGCTGCGGTCTCGCGCCTGGGTCACGGCGTGGTCGAGCAAGGTGAGGAACAGAAGGCGGTTGGGCAGATCGGTCAGTGCGTCATGGTGGGCGATGTGGTCGAGCTGAGACTGCGACTGCTTGATGGTGGACAGGTCGCTGAAAGAGGCCACATAGCCGCTCACGCCGCCGCTCTGGTCAAGGATGGCGCGGATGCTGAGCAGTTCTGGATAGACCTGACCCGATTTGCGCCGATTCCAGATCTCGCCTTGCCAATGGCCCGTGGAGAGCAGCGTCGCCCACATCTGGGCATAGAAGGCCCGATCCTGACGCCCCGAGCTCAAGAGGCTCATATTGCGCCCGAGGACCTCCTCTTCCTCATAGCCGGTGATGGCGGTGAAGGCGGGGTTCACCGCCGAGATGATGCCGTCCGGCTCGGTCACCACCAGCGCCTCCTGCGCCGTCGAGAACACGATGGCGGCCTGATGTAGTCTGCGTTCGTTGGCTTTCAGTTCGGTGATGTTGGTTTGTGTCCCCACCACCCGGCGGGGACGGCCGGCATCGTCGAGCACCACATGGCCGCGCATCAGCGTGTCGATGAGCGTGCCATCCTCCCGCCGGGCCTTTGGCTCCAGGGAGAAGGTGCGCAACCGTCCGGCCTTGGCATCCGCCAGCGCCGTTGCGAGAAGGGCCGCGTCCTGCGCCTCGAAGCGGGCAGAAAGCAGCGCGGCAGGATGAACGGTTGGCACCTCGTCCAGCCCGAGCATGCGGTTCCAGCTCGGGGAGACGGTCAGCGTCTCCTCGATGAGGTCAATGTCCCAGACCCCCTCGGTGGCGCCGAGGAGCGCGAGGTTGAAACGCTCGTCGCTGATGCGCAGCCGCTCCTCGGCCGCATGGCGCGCCGACACGTCAATGGCCACGACGATCAGATATTCTGCGGCACCGTGAGCTGTACGGGCCACCGTGGTGGTGGTGCTGAGCCAGATGGGCGTGCCGTCCTTGCGAATGTAGCAGCGCTCGCCCACCGCTTGCTCCATGTCACCGGCGACCAGGCGGGCGATGACGGCATCATCGTTGCGGGCCGGGTCGGCGTAGCGCAATTGGCGATAGTTCATGGCCAGGAATTCCTCCCGGCCGTAGCCCATCATCTCGCAGGCCTTGCGATTGACGCGCAGGAACATGCCGTCGAGCCCCAGGTGCACGATGCCGACCGCCGCCTGCTCGAACGTGGCGCGGAACCGCATCTCCGCCTGCCGCAGGGCCTCCGCCTGATGCAACTCGCGACGTGCGACCAGGAGCTTGTCGCGCTGGCGCAGCGCGGCCCCGGCAGCCACGGCGCCAGCAATGGCCAGCACCAGGACGAGACCGGCCATGATGGCGACGTCCCGCGCCGAGGCCGTCGCCTCGTCCTCCGAAATTTCCGCCACCAGGAGGAGAGGTCCGCCGTCCACCTGTTCGGCCACCGCCAGGACCGCCGTTCCGGCGCCACCCGTCCCGCGCGGCGCCTCGCCCCCCGTCGTGGGCGCGAGCGCGAAACCGAAGGCGCCTTTCGGAAAAGTGCGGGTGAAAGGCGCCACATGGCCCATGCGCATGGGCGACACCAGCAGATAGGACCCGTCGGGTTGCGGGCGAACCAGGAAAGACTGGCCCGTTCGCGTCGGCACCGGCCAATGGCTCAGATACGGATAGACGAACTCCGCCGCATCCACCTCGGCCAGGAGAAAGAGCGGCTCTGGCCGCGCACCGTCAGGACCCGCCACGGCCGGAAGGGAGAGCAAGAAGCCATAGCTGTAGGTGGGCAGCGTGCCCGCGCGGTGCAGAGGCACGAAGGTCGGCGGACTGGTGGGGAGGACGTCCTTGATCCAGGCGGGATCGATCCCGCTCCCGTGCCCCCCGCGCAAATGAAGCAGGGGCTCGGCCTTCTCGTCGAGCACTTCCACACGGCTGAAGCCGTGAAGGCCGGCCATGTCGGCCATTTGGATCCGCAGGCGATCCCGCTCCAATGGATCGCTTGAGGCCCGCCACCGGGCCACCGCCTCATAGAACAAGCGCCGACCCGCCAAGAGGCGCGCATTGGCCTCCCCCTTGAGGCGATTCTGCTCCAGCGCCTCGATCTGAAAGCGCGCAATCGTGCGCAGCTCATCCACCTGATGGGCGATAAGAGGGCCGGAGGCGCGCCACATGACCAGCGCCGCTGCCAGGACACCGATCCCCACCGACAGGACAGCGAGCAACAGACCACTCGCCAGGCCGAGCCAACGTGGTGCCACCCGCCGGGCCAGCCGACCGGACACGGCGGCATTCAAAACAAGATAGAAGGCCGCAGCCGTAAGGGCGACGAACAGAAGCCCCTTCGGGATGGAGACCATGGCCAGGAGATCGATGCCGCCCAGCCACTCCACCAGAAGATCCGATGACAAGACCCAAGCGAAAGCAAACGCCGCATAGAGCAGCGTGAGCCCAAGGATGATGCGCCGGTTCGACATCGTCTCACGCACCTACGCCAACTTGGCCGGCCCGTCACCTCTCACTCTAGCTGAAATTCTCCCGTAACGGCATGGCTCTGCGCTGTTTCCCCTTGAGACACACCGCTTCGGTGCGATTGTCATGCGGGCAAAGATCGCCATGCACTCCGCCATGCGCCCGGCGCTCTTGCCGGATGCGCCCATAAACCCCATTGTTACAGGTGTATCGATCCGCCGGCCTTGAACCGGCGTGGTTCGGAGTGTCCAGATGTCGCGACTTCGCCCTCGTCCCCCCGTGATCCAGATTACGGATGCCGCCGCCAACCGCCTGCGGCAGATCATGTCCCGCACCGATCCGCCGGCCCTCGCGGTGCGCATCGGGGTGAAGAACGGCGGCTGCGCCGGCATGTCCTACACCATGGACTATGCCAGCGAGATCACGCCCTTGGATGATGTGGTGGAAGACAAGGGCGTCAAGGTCATCGTGGACCCCAAAGCGGTGCTGTTCCTTCTCGGAACGCAGATGGACTTCAAGACGGACAAGCTGTCCGCCCAGTTCGTCTTCAACAATCCCAACCAGACCTCCGCCTGCGGGTGCGGGGAGTCCGTTGCGATCACGCCGGTGGCCCCGGAGGCAGCCGAGAACCGCCTCTGAGGTGTGCCCGGCGGTATAATGAGAAACCAGTACTGGCAAGGGTTTCGCCGGCATTGACGCCGGCGGGCCGGCGGGTCAATTTGCCCTCGCCGAGGGGGCCGCCATGACTCCAAGTTTTATCGCCGGGATACTGGAATCCCGAATTTTCTTCCTTGTGAGCCGCATTGTGCTCGTGTCCATGTTCCTGGGCGCGGGGTTGGATAAGCTCCTGAATTTCCAGGGCACCGTCGCGGAGATGGCGCTCCACGGACTGATGCCGCCAAGCGCGTTCGCTGTGGCAGCGGTAGTCACCCTCCTGGCTGCGTCTGTCCTGATCATCTTCAATGTGGCGGCCTGGGTAGGCTTTGGAGCACTGGGCATCTTCGTGGCTCTGACCATCCCCATTGCCCATCCCTTCTGGGCCTTCGATGGCGACGAGGGATTACTTCATTTCCGCGTAGCGGCTGAGCATCTGAGCCTTATCGGCGGCCTCATGGCCGGCGCTATCCTCTGCCACCTTCAAGCGCGACCAGGAGGGAACCGGCCGAGCGTGGCATAAGCAGGTTGAGATAGCCTGTTTGCAGCCCCTAAAGGACGCGGCCCAGTGCTGTCAGACCGTATGGCGCAACATTTGGCCCGGCCAGCACGGGATAGCACCATCCCACGTCAAAGGCGGGCATAGGCTGCAAAAGGCGCAGACGGCGCAAGCACCACCTGAGCTTGTCTGCACCCAAGCTTGCCTGCATCCAGGTGGCAGATTATAGCTCCGCCCGATGCGGGCGTGGCGGAATTGGTAGACGCAACGGACTTAAAATCCGTCTCTGCAAAGAATGCCGGTTCGAGTCCGGTCGCCCGTACCAGGTCTTCCCCCCCCCGCGCACCTTGCCTTTACTCCATCACGCCCGCGCCCTTCAGGGCAGCGGACAAAGCGGCGGTTTCGCGGGAATCGCAAGCGGGCTGGGGTGGACGCATCACATCGGTCTTGAGCCGCCCGAGCAGCTTCAGGCAGGTCTTCAGCCGGGCTGTCGCACGCCCACCCGGGGCATCGCGATAGATGGCGACCGAGAGCGGATAGAGCCGCTCATGGGCTGCGCGGGCGGCCGCCCAGTCATTGGCTTCCGCGGCATTCCACAGATCCACCACCAGTTCCGGCACCACCGCGGCCAGAGAAACCTGGCTTCCCGCGCTGCCGATCACATAACTGGTGAAAAGATGCTCGTCGCCCGAGCCCAGCACCGCAAAGTCCGGACGCCGCGCGCGGATGAGGCGCAGATGCTCCTCATAGGCCGCCACTTCCCAGCTGCCATCCTTGATGGCGACGAAGCGGGGATTCTCGATGAGGCGGGAGAGCACATCCAGCGGATAGGACATGGCACCCGCCCCTACGGGCGCGCCATACAGCATCAGCGGCAAGCTGGTGGCGTCCGCGATCAGCCGGTGATGCAACAAGGTGCAGTCCGCCGCATGGCCCAGCGCCCAGCTGTTGGGCGGGAAGACAAGAAGGCCGTCGGCGCCCGCCGCCTCCAGCTCCGCCGCCTCGCGCGCCGCCTTGAGGCTGGACTCGTGGTTCACGCCGGAGACCAGCAGGCACTCCTTTGGCGCCACCGCCCGCGCGATCTCCACCACCCGCCGCTTCTCGGCCAGCGAGAGAACGAAGTTCTCGCCCGCATGCCCGTTGATCAGCAGCCCACGAATGCCAGGGACAGCGGTGACGCCAGCGATATGCGCGGCGAGCGCCTCCTCATCCATGGAGAAGTCGGCGCGCAGCGGGACCACGGTCGCCGCATGAATGCCAGACAGGCGCTGGACGAAGGTTTCAGTCATTGGGAGGCCTCGGAGACGCCACGCGGGGCAAGCAGACGATCGATGGGAAACAAGGGAAGGTCCGGCTCGCGCCCCAGGATGCGGTCCGCCAGGAGGCGGGCGATGTAGGGGCCGCTGGTATAGCCGGAATGGACACTGCCGCAGACATAGGCGTCCGGGATGCCTGGAATCGGCCCGGCGGCGGGCAAGGCATCGGCAGTTTCCGCCTCAAGACCCGCCCAGGCACGGGCGATGCGCGCGGCCTTCAGGTCGGGAATGGCGTGGCAGGCGAGGCGCACATTGCCGATGATCCGGTCGGGCAGAAGCTCCACCCCACCCCGCTCCCGGTCACCGACGCCCTGCCAGCCGCCGCCGATCACCACCGTTCCGTGGGGATATTGCTTCAGGGAGAGCAATCCGTTGGCGATGCCCACCACGGTGCGCATCACCGGCCGCACGCGCTCGGTGACCACCAATTGGTTCACCAGCGTCTTGATGGGCAGACGGATGCCGAGCCAGGCCATCATGGGCTCGATCCACACCCCGCCCGCCAGCACGATGCGCTTGGCACGCACCGGCCCCCGAGCGGTTTCCACCACGAAGCCCGCCTCCTCCCGCACAATGCCGGAGGCGGGCGTGTTCTCGTGCAGGTCCACCCCCGCCTCCAGCAGCGCCCGGCGATAGGCAAGGCCCGTGAGATAGGCATTGGCGTAGCCATCGACCTTGCAATACCCAGCGAGGCGCACGCCCTGCGACAGACCCGGCTCGACGGTGCACGCCTGAGTGCCGGAGATCAGCTCGATGGGCGCCCCCGCTTCCCGGCGCTTGCCAGCGCGGAAGGTCAGCAATTCCTCTTCCTGCGGCGTGAAGGCGAGGGAGAGGCCATCGCACACCACCACGCCCACATCATGCCCCAGCCAGTCGCGGGCGCTCGCCCACATGGCGTGGGCGCGCAGCGCGTAGGGAATGAGCGCCACGCGCGTCATCTGCATGGTGAGCGTGCCGGCATTGACGCCGGAGGCTTCTCGGCAGAGCTGGCCGCGCTCGATGAGCGCCACCTTCATGCCGCCGCGGGCGGCGAACAAGGCGACGGTGGAGCCATGAACCCCGCCGCCAAGGACTGCGAGATCGTAGGTCATAGGGGAGCCGGCGCGGGAATGGGGATGTCGGAATAGTCGAAGGCGCCCATGAGGTCCGCCAGCGCCACGGGGCGCAAGGGCGGGCGGGCGGTGAAGCTGCCCACCGCCTCGCGCGAGCCAACCTTGGCAGCCAGGAGTTCGGCGGCAACGTCGCCGCAGAAGCGGCCCTGGCACGGCCCCATGCCGCAGCGGGTGAAGTGCTTGAGCTGATTCATGTCGCGCGCCCCGTCCGCATGGGCGGCCTCGATCTGCGCCCGCGTCACGTCCTCGCAGCGGCACACCACGGTGTCGGGAGGGATGGCGGACACCTGGGCGGGGCGGAGCGCCATCATGTCCGCCATGGCATCCGAGAAGGCGCGGGCCTTGGCGAGGGCCACGCGGGGGCCGGCAGCGGCGGTTGCGAATGCGGACGCCGAGAGCGCACCCGCGTCATGAGCGGCGGCAAGGCCAGCGAGGCGGCCGGCCGCCTCAGCCACCAGGGCGCCGCGCAGACCCGCGCCATCGCCGCAGGCATAAAGGCCGTGGAGGCCCGTGCGGCCGTCTTCGTCCAGTTGGGGCACAAAGCCACCTCGCCGCCGGTCGAACCCCTGCTCCACCCGGAACAGGCGCGTGACCTCCGCGCCCGGAACAAGCCCGTGGCCGATGCAAAGGCCATCCACATCAAGCACCTGCTCCGTCCCGGACGTGAAGGCCCCCGCATGGTCCAAGGGTGCGAGGCGCACGCGGGCCAGGGCTTCAACCCCCTCCGCCGCGCGAACCCCATGGCGGAACAGGACGGGCACCCGGGCGCTCCCGATTTTCAAGGCCCAGCCGGCCCCGCGCGCCAGAAGGCGCGGCTGCGTGGCAAGGGCCGGGAGCGCCCGCAGCCACTCCTGCGGGCCGGCCAGATCGGCAATGGCGGCAACCTCGCCGCCTTCCTTAAGGATACCCGCCGCCACCACCGCAAGAAGGGGCCCACAGCCGGCCACCACCACGCGCCGGCCGGGCAAGGCGCGATGGGATTTGAGAAGCACAGTAGCGGCGGCAAGGCCGATGACACCGGGCAAGGTCCAGCCGGGAAACGGCACCACACGTTCATGGGCCCCGGTGGCCGCGATGAGGCGCGGGGCTTCCACAGTTTCGTTGCCCGCCGGACCCACGGCATCCACCCGGAACCGCCCCCCAACCGACCAGACCGTGCGGCCGAACCGGCAGTCGACCGCAGAGGCAGCAAGGCGCGCCCGCAAGGCACCCCCGTTTTCGGCCTCCGGCGAGGCCGGCGCGGAAACGCCTGGCAAGGGCGCCCGCCAGACCTGGCCGCCGGCGTCCGACTGCTGATCGAACAGCACCACCTTGAGGCCCGCTTCGGCGGCGCTGAGCGCGGCATTGCCTCCGGCCGGGCCGGCGCCGAGAACGATCAGATCGTGGCTCACAGCACGCCTCGCCGCTCAACGGTGAGACCCTCGCGGACGGGCGTCAGGCATGCCTGGCGCAACACGCCATCCACATGCAGCGCGCATTCCTGGCACACGCCCATATGACAGAACGCGCCTCGCGGTCCGCCCGCTTTGGGGCTGCGGCGCAGGCGCAAGAGCCCGTTGCGCGCCAGCGCCGTCGTCAGCATCTCGCCCGCACGGGCCGGCACCGCCACGTCATCCACCAGGATGGTGACGAGGGGGCGCGCATCGCCGCCAACACCGGATGTGCCTGCGCTCATGAAAGGGCCGTCCCGTCCACGATGACCTCGCTGGAGCCTGTCGAATTGACTTTACAGATAGCGAGTCTGTATACAAATTGTCTACCGTTTGGCAATGGGAAGTCGCAAGACAGGCGACGCCGGCCGAGGTTCCAGAGGTTGGAGAAGCACGCATGCTGAAGTCTTTGCTCGCCGCCGCCACACTCGCGGTGGCGCTCGCCGGCGCGGTGCTGCCGCAGGCAGTCGAGGCGCGGACGCTGGATGAGATCATGAAGTCGGGGGTCATCCGCGTCGGCGTCAACCCGACGCTGCCCCCGCTCGGCAAGTTCGACGACAAGAACGAGATCGTCGGCTTCGACGTGGACTATGCCGGCGAGATCGCCAAGCTGCTGGGCGTGAAGCTGGAAGTGGTGCAGGTGGGCTCGCCCGACCGCATCCCCTTCGTCACCTCCGGCAAGATCGACTTCGTGATGGGCGCCATGACGCGCAACACCGAGCGCGCCAAGGTCATCGACTTCACGGTGCCCGTGCACACCGAGGTGCTGGGCGTCCTCACCACCAAGGCCAATACCTTCACCGACTGGAAGCAGTTCGACGATCCCTCGGTGACCTTCGTGCAGGTGCGCGGCTCGACCCCCGTCAAGTTCATCGAGGAAAACCTCAAGAACGCGAAGGTCACGCTGCTCGACAACTATCCGGACGCCGTGCGCGCTTTGGCGCAGGGCCGCGGCACCGCCATGATCGATGTGATCGACTTCATGGGCGAGCACATGTCCAAGCATAAGGTGGAGTGGCGGATCGTCGAGACCCCGATCGACGTCTATTATTGCAGCCTCGGCGTCGCCAAGAACTCCACCGGCCTGAAGGACTGGCTGAACATCGCGGTCTATGACCTCTATCGGAAAGGCAAGACCACGGAACTGTGGAAGAAGTGGTTCGGCATGGACATGATCAAGCCGGTGGGCGCGCAGCCCTTCTTCTGATCTGATCGCGCCATCGGCTAAACGGGCCGACGCGTGCGTCGGCCCCCTCCTCTTCGACGCGGCCCCATGTCCTACACGCTCCAGTACGGCCAAATCTGGCCCTTCCTTCCCCGCCTCCTGGAGGGCGCCGTGGTCTCGCTGCAGATCGCGGTGCTCGCCTTTTGCGGCGGGCTCTTGATCGGCACCGCATGCGCGGCCATCCGGTCCTTCGGCCCGAAATGGCTTTCCCGCGTGGTGGGCCTCTATGTGGTGTTCTTCACCAACACGCCCCAGCTGGTGCAGATCTACTTCCTTTATTTTGCTTTGCCGGACATGGGGATCCTCCTGTCCTCCTTCGCCGCCGTGGTCATCGGCATGACGCTCAATGCCGGTGCCTATCTCACGGAAATTCAGCGCGCCGGATTTGAGAGCCGCAGGGCACCCGAAATGGAGGCGGCGGAGGTGATGGGCTTCACCCGACTTCAGCAGATCCGCTACGTGATCCTGCCCCATGTGGCGCGGGTGCTGTTCCCGCCTTTGTCCAACCAGTTCATCATCGTGACGCTCGGCACCTCCATGGCGGCCGTCTTCGGCGTCGAGGAACTGACAGGCGAAGCCTTCAACATCAATTCCCAGACTTTCCGCTCCATTGAGGTCTTCACGGTAACCGCCGGCATCTATGTGGTGCTCACCCTCGCCGCTTCGCTTGCGCTCGCCTTCATGGGCCGCGCCCTCTTCCGCGCCCGCACGGAGCTGATCTGATGTGGAGCCAGATCGTCGAAGAGTGGCCGCGCTTTGCCACCTATTACAATTTCCTCTTCATCGCCAAGGCGGCAGGAACGACGCTGGCTCTGTCGGCATTGGGCTGCGTGCTCGGCAGCCTCATTGGCCTTGGCCTTGCGGTCTGCCGGGTGACGACCAGCCGCTGGCTGGCGCCGCTGCGCGTGGTCGCGCTCCTGATCACCGAAATATTCCGCCGCGTGCCGTTCCTGGTCACGCTGATGCTGTGCTTCTTCGCCTTCCAGTCGACCGGCTATGACATCCCGCTCTTCGTGGTCGCGGCCGTCTCGGTGACGCTGATTGCAGGCGCCTTTCTCGGCGAGATCATCCGGGGCGGCTTCAAGTCGGTGCATGTGAACCAGTGGGAGGCGGCAGCGGCGATGAACTTCTCGCTCATCGACACCATTCGCCTCGTGGTGCTGCCGCAGGCCTGGCGCATCGTGCTGCCACCCGCCTTCGGCTTCTTCGTCATGTTCATCAAGGACACGGCGCTCGCCTCGCAGATCGGCGTCATCGAGCTGACCTATGTGGGCAAGGTGCTCAACAACAAGGGCTTCTCGGCCGCCTTGAGCTTCGGCGTCATCCTTCTCGTCTATTTCGTCATTTCCTACCCGCTGTCGCGCCTCGGCGCGCATCTGGAGGCGCGTCTTGCATCATCTCGACATCGCCGGGCTTGAGGCCCGCTACGGCGAACATACGGTTCTTTCCGGCGTGGACATCAGCGTCGGCAAGGGCGACGTGATCGGCCTCATCGGTCCGTCGGGCTCCGGCAAGAGCACCATCCTGCGGGTGCTCATGGGCCTGCTGCCGCCGGTGGCCGGCACCGTGAAGCTCGACGGCTTGCCCGTGAACTATGCGGATGCAGCTCACGTGCGCCGCCTGCGGGACCGCATCGCCATCGTGTTCCAGCAGTACAATTTGTTCCAGAACATGAACGTGCTGGAAAATGTCTGCGTGGCGCCCGTCAAGATCAAGAAGCGGCCCCGCAAGGAGGTGGAGGAGGAAGCCCGCGCTCTCCTCGCCAAGGTGGGGCTCGGCGACAAGCTGAAGCGCTACCCGGACGAATTGTCCGGAGGCCAGCAGCAGCGCGTGGCCATCGTGCGCGCCCTGGCGCTGCACCCTGAAATCCTGCTCTTGGACGAAGTGACCGCCGCCCTCGATCCCGAGCTCGTATCGGAAGTGCTCGACACCATCCGCCTGCTGGCGAAGGAGGGCATGACCATGCTCATCGTCTCGCACGAAATGGCGTTCATCCGGGAGGTGGCTTCCCGCGTGGTGTTCATGGCGGGTGGACGGGTGGTGGAGACGGGCGCGCCGGCCCAGATCTTCGACCAGCCGGCGGAAGCGCGTACCAAGGACTTCGTGTCCAAGATCCTGCGTCATTGAGCGCCGCATCGCGCGCAACAAAAAAAGCGCGGCAACCGAATGGTGCCGCGCGCATCCTTTGAACAGGCCTGTGGTCGATCAGACCTTGGCAGCGCCTTCCGCAGCCGCAGGACGCGGCGCGCCGGGACGGCCGCCGACGGTGCGGGGCTTGGCACGGGGCTTGGGCAGCAGACCTTCGCGCTGGGCGGCCTTGCGGGCAGCCTTTCGGGCCCGGCGCACAGCCTCGGCACCCTCGCGGGCACGGCGCTCGGACGGCTTCTCATAAGCCTTGCGCTGCTTCATCTCACGGAAAATGCCTTCGCGCTGCATCTTCTTCTTCAGCACGCGCAGGGCTTGGTCGATGTTGTTGTCTCGAACCAGAACTTGCATAAGCAGATGACCTCTTTCCGGCATGGTGCCGTTCGGGTGTGGCCGTTCAGGATCGGCCCCCGGCTTCAAAGAAAAGCCCCGCATCCACCAGGGAGCGGGGCTTTCTGTCCGGTTCACTACGCTATTTTCGCCGTCATTACATCCGTGATCGGTGAGAAGCGCTGTGAAGCTGCCGGGCAGTGAGGCCCGGCATCGGCTGGAGGCCAGGCTGGCGCGGTTTGGAACCGGCCGGCCGATCAGCCTCCAAGGCTAAGACAGAAACCCAAGGTCCGGTCGGCACACCGACCGGACGGCCCCTCAGTCGGCGAGCGAGAGATTGGCAGCAGAGCTCTTGCCACTGCGCTTGTCGGCCACGAGGTCATAATTGACCTTCTGACCTTCACGCAGGGACGGCAGCCCGGCGCGCTCGACCGCGCTCACATGGACGAAGGCATCGGCGCCGCCATCATCGGGGGCAATGAAACCGAAACCCTTCTCGGGGTTGAACCACTTGACGGTTCCCGTAGTCATGGGAAACCCTTTCCAGATAGAAATAGAATATCGCACCGTGGATTAGACGGCACCGTCGAAAGATGTTTTTCGGAGGGATATCGTCAGCGACGCGCCACTTTTTCGGGCACAAAGCCAAGTCGTCTGACCGTTTATCGACGGGTGCATGATGGCCGCTATGGCAGCGGAAGTCAAATTTAATCGGTCCGGCTGCTGAAGTGGCTCCCGCCGCAAACGCCCATGTCCTTTGCTTTCCTCACGGATTTGGGCAGTCCGGCGGGATCATCTAACGGTGTCGATGGTGTGCTTGTTGAGGCTGCGCAGATGATGAGTCACCGCCCGGCGCGCCGCCTTGGAGTCCTCCTGCCCGAGCGCCTCGACGATCTGGAGGTGCTCTGCCGAATCGGCCTCCAGCCGGTCGGCGAGATTTGAAATCTCGAACAGGCGCGTGGTGACGCGCAGCATGCGGATCATGCCCGCCAGGACCTGATTGCCGCAATTGCGCGCATAGAGTTCGTGCAGATTGTCGTCTGAGCGCCAGTGCGCGTCGGTGTGGTAGGGCACGGCGGTGCGCAGCGCGTTGATCTCGGCCCGCACGCTCGCCATCTCGGCGGGCGGAATGCGGCCGGCGGCCAGGGCCGCCGCCTCGGGCTCCAGGATTTCCCGCACCCGCAGGCTCTGCAGATATTCCTTCAGGTCCACATGGCGCACCAGGAACGAACGCCCCGTTCCCTTCACCACCAGCCCTTCGCCCTCCAGGCGCTGGAGAGCCTCCCGCAGCGGCGTGCGGGAAATCCCCAGCGTCTCGGCGAGGCGCTGTTCCACGATGATCTCACCGCCGCGCAGGCGGCGATGGCGGATCATTTCCGACACCGCGTTATAGGCAAGGTTGGAAAGATTGATCCCGCTGCTGCGCCCGCTGTCGCGGGCCGGCCCGTCCTCGCCGTCGATGTCGCTCATTGGGCCGGTCTCCACCTCAGGGCAGCAGGGGATCACGCGCCGCCGCATAAGGCGACTTGGCGCGCGACAGGTGCTGACCCAGGCCCTTGGGGCCAACCATCTCGCCATTCCGCGCCACGCTCTTGCCGCGCACCAGGGTGTGCACTGGCCATCCCGTGATCTCGATGCCCTCGTAAGGGGTATAGTCCGCCCCATCCTGGATGAGGTCATGGGTCAGGCGCTGCTTGACCGTGGGATCCCAGATGGCGATGTCGGCATCGGCCCCGACCGCGATGGTGCCCTTGCGGGGGTAGAGGCCATAGGTCTTGGCGGGGTTGGTGGCGGTGACCGCCACGAACTGCTCGAGCGCGATGCGCCCCTTCATCACCCCCTCGGAGAACAGCACCGGCAGGCGGGCGCCCACGCCGGGAATGCCGTTCGGCACCCAGCGGAAAGAGGTGCGGCCCCTGGGGGTCAGCTTGCCCTCCGGGTCGTCATAGCGGAAGGGGCAATGGTCCGACGAGAAGACGGTGAAGACGCCGGTTCGCAGGCCCTCCCAACAGGCCTCCTGGCTGGCCGTGTCGCGCGGCGGCGGGGAGCAGACATACTTTGCCCCCTCCATGCCGAGGCCATCCAGGTCCTTCTCGGTCAGGACCAGATACTGGGTGCAGGTCTCCCCCAGCACGCTCAGGCCCTTTTGCTGTGCCCACCGGATCTGTTCCATCGCCTCGCGGTTCGAGACATGGACGATCATCACCGGCACATCCACAAGTTCAGCCAGCGAGATGGCGCGATGTGTCGCCTCCCGCTCCACCGCGATGGGGCGCGAGGTGGCATGGAAGCGGGGCGCCGTCTGGCCGCGCTTTTCGAGCATTTCGGTGAGATAGCGGATGGCGTCGTAATTCTCCGCATGCACCATTACGAGCGCGCCGGTATCGCGGGCGACCGACATGACGTCCAGGATCTCGCGGTCGTTCAGCGCGAGACCCTCATAGGTCATGAAGACCTTGAAGGAGGTGTAGCCGTCCGCGACCAGAGCCGGCAGTTCCTGGCCCAGCACCTGGTCGGTGGGGTCGGAGATGATGAGGTGGAAGGACACGTCCACATGGCACATGCCCTCGGCCTTGGCGTGATAGTCGGTCAGGGCCTTGCGCAGGCTCTGCCCCTTTTCCTGCAGGCAGAAGGGCATGAGGGTTGTGGTGCCGCCCAGCGCTGCCGAGCGTGTGCCGCTCTCGAAATCATCCGCCATCACGATGCCCTCGCCGGAGGGTTGGGCGATGTGCACATGGGCATCCACGCCGCCGGGCAGGACAAGCTTGCCAGTGGCGTCGATCACTTCGTCCGCGCCGGTGAGGCCGGTTCCCAGGGCGACGATGCGCCCGTCCTTGATGGCCACGTCGCAGACGGTGCGATCGGAAGCCGTCACGACGGTTCCGCCGGAAATGATGATATCGTAAGAGGCCATGGCGCTGTGTCTTCGGTCAGTTGCTGCGCGAGCGTATACAGATCGTGCGCAAAATGCATCCCGTTCGACCGGGAAAATGCACCCTCTCGCCTCTCCATCCAAGTGTGATGCCGCTGACGCGTGGCGAAGACGGCCCCGCCCTTTCGGGCGATCCTAAAGCAGGCACATGGCGACTGGAGTTTTCATCACCTCTGGCGAAAGACCTGTTGCAACCAACTCTAAGCTATGCACGGGCGTGACCTTTTAGCTCGTTGACAAAGTTACGTATTCTTCAGGTTCCCACCCTCTGCCTTTCGCGCTAAACCGGCACCGCTGCGGTGGCGCTGCCGGGAGAGACGGACGTGTCGGACCTATTCAGGCGAGAAGCATTGGAAAGCCTGTCCGGCGCCAGCGGACTCGGTCAGAACCTGCGCGTGGTCTCCCCGCTGGGCTGGGTTGCCCTGGGCACCACCCTCGCACTCATTGCCGGCTGCACCTTGTGGTCCATTTTCGGCACCTATCGGGTCACTGTGAGCGGGATCGGCCTGCTCGTCCCCGAAAACGGCTCCTTCGTCCAAGTCTATGCGCCCAAGTCCGGATGGCTCGAGAGCTATTCCGACCGTGGCGACGCCGTGAAGCAGGGCCAGCTCATCGCACGCCTTTCCTCTCCCGAAGGCCAGGAGCGTCTCGCGGACGCGGACAGCAGGCTGGTGCAGCTGAAGCGTCAGCGCGACGAGATCATCACCCGCTTCTTCGAGCGCATCGCCAATGAGGAGCGTGCCGCATCCCGCCGACGCGACGCGCTGAACGAGGCCATCAGCCTGGGCGAGGCGCGCGTGAAAGAGCTCCAGGCCATGCTGGATGCGCGCGAGGGCCTGCAATCCAAGGGCCTCATGACCAGCGACCGGGTGCTGGAGGTGCGCGAGCGGCTGTTCGCCGCGCGCGAAGCCATCTCGCGGGCCCGCGCCGACATCCTCACCATCGATGCCCAGATGATCACCCTGCGCTCCCAGCATGCCCAGGAGCTGGACGCCATCGACCGCCAGATCCGCGACAGCGAAGGCCAGCTCACTCAGGTGACCCTCTCCCAGGACCTCGCCACCTCCATCTATTCCCGCGTCACCGGCACAGTGGTCCTCGACGAGGTGACAAGCCACGCCTTAGTCTCGGCCGGCCAGCGCATCCTGGTCATCGAGACGGGGAACAAGCGCCTGGAAGCGCTGCTCTATGTGCCCGCCGAACAAGGCAAACAGGTGCGGCCCGGCATGGAGGTGCAGCTTTCTCCCACCATCGCCAAGAAGGAAGAGTTCGGCACCCTTCTCGGCCGGGTGGTGAAAGTGGATCCCGTGCCGGAGACGGAGACGGCGCTCGCCGAGCGCCTGAGCAATCGCGACCTGGCCCGCCAGTTTACCAAGGCGGGCCCACCGCTCCAGGTGGAGATCCTCCTCGACAAGGGCGACGAGGGGCCGGACAGCTATGACTGGACCTCCTCGCGCGGCCAGGAGGTGGAACTCACCTCCGGCACGCTGCTGGATGGGCAGGTCACCGTGCGCACGGGGCGGCCCATCGCCCTTGTGATCCCTGCCATCCGCCACTGGCTCGGGCTATGAGCGAGACGCGCTTCAAGCCGACTCGTCGGGTGTCGGTCCCCACCGTTCTCCAGATGGAGGCGGTCGAGTGCGGAGCGGCCTGCCTTGCCATGGTGCTCGCCTATTACGGGCGCTGGGTGCCGCTGGAGGACATGCGCGTCGCCTGTGGCGTCTCGCGCAACGGCAGCAATGCCAAGAGCCTCCTGCAGGCCGCCCGTGCACATGGCCTGGTGGCCCAGGGCTGGCGGCTGGAGCCCGCGGGCCTCCAAGGCAAGACGCTCCCCATCATCCTGTTCTGGGAATTCAACCATTTCGTCGTGCTGGAAGGCATCGGCCGCAACAAGGTCTATCTGAACGACCCCGCCAGCGGCCCGCGCACCGTTTCCCATGACGAGTTCAACGCCGGTTTCACGGGTGTCGCGCTGGTGATGGAGCCGGGGCCCGACTTCAAGCCGGGGGGCGAAAAGCCCCGCGTGTGGGGTCCGGTGCTCGATCTCCTGTCGGATTCCAAGGGCGCCATCGCCTTCCTGGCCATTGCCGGCATCGCGGCTTTGCTGCCGGGCATCTTCGTGCCGGCCGCCACCAAGATCTTCGTCGACGAAATCCTGCTCAACAATCTGAAGGACTGGCTGCGTCCCCTGCTGCTGGGCCTCGCCTTCGCCGCAGTGCTGCGGGCCATTCTGAGCTGGCTGGAAGGCTATTTCCTTGCCCGTCTGCAATGGAAGCTCGGCACGGTCGTGGGTTCCGACCTCACATGGCACATCCTGCGCCTGCCACCCCGCTTCTTTGCCCAGCGTTACACAGGTGACGTCGCGGCGCGGCTGCATTCCGCCGAGCAGATCTGCACCCTTATTTCCGGCCAGGTTTCCACCCTGTTCGTCTCGGGACTCGCGGCCATCTTCTATGCCTGGCTGATGACGCTCTATGATCCGCTCCTGGCCACCATCGGCATCGCCGTCTCGGCGCTGAACGCGGTGTTCGCGCATATGGTCGCCCGCTGGCAGGAGAATGCCGTACGCGGCCTGCTGCGGGAGGATGCGGCCCTGTCCTCCGTGGTGGTGAACGGCATCCAATCCATTGAGACGCTCAAGGCCAATGCCTCGGAGGACGACTTCTTTGCCCGCTGGGCCAGCCACCAGACGCGCCTCCTCAATGCGGTGCAGGCCATGCAGGTGCCGAGCCTCGTGCTGGGCATGGTGCCTGGAATCCTTGGGGCCGTGACGCTGGCGCTGATCCTGGGTGTCGGCGGCCTGGAGGTGATGGACGGCATCATCACGGTGGGCACCCTCGCCGCCTTCCAGACCATCCTGTCCATCTTTTCTGGCCACGTCTCCGCTCTGGTGCGGCTCGCCTCTTCCCGGCGCGAGCTGCGTGGCAATCTGGAGCGCATCAATGACGTGATGCGCTACCCCTTGGACGAGCGTTGGACCACGCCCCCGGCCGCCTTCGCGCGGGAGCTGCCGCAGGGGCGCCTCTCGGGCGCCGTGGAGCTGAAGGACCTCTCCTTCGGCTACAATCCGCTGACCCCGCCCTTGGTGCGCGACTTCAACCTCGCCATCCCGCCCGGCGGACGGGTGGCACTGGTCGGGCGCTCGGGCAGCGGCAAGTCGACCCTTGCGCGCATGATCGTGGGCCTTGCCGAGCCCTGGGGCGGCGACGTTCGCTTCGACGGAACGGACATGCGCCGCATCGATCCGGCAGTGCTGTCCTTCTCCCTGGGGTTCGTCGACCAGAACATCGTCCTCATGGATGGCACGGTCCGCCAGAACCTCACCTTGTGGGACCCCACTGTCCCGGAGGCCGATATGGTGCGCGCCGCCAAGGATGCAGAGATCCACGACGTCATCGCCACCCGACCGGGCAGCTATGACGCGCCGGTTCGCGAGGGCGCATCCAACTGGTCCGGCGGCCAGGCCCAGCGCCTGGAGATCGCCCGCGCGCTCACCCGCCAGCCCAGCCTCCTCGTCTTCGACGAGGCCACCTCGGCGCTGGATGCCGGCACCGAGGCCAGAATCCTGGAAAACCTGCGCCGACGCGGTTGCTCGCTCATCCTGGTCACCCACCGCCTGAGCGCCATCCGGGACTGCGACGAGATCCTGGTCCTCGACCAGGGACAGGTCATCGAGCGCGGCACCCATGCCCAGTTGTGGGCGGCCGATGGCGCCTATGCGGAGCTGATCCGTGCCGGCTGATCTTTCCTCCCCCTCCCAGGCCACCGGCGCCGTGCGCCTTGGCGATGATCCGCTGCCGCTCGGGACGATCGCCTATGAAGTGACCGAGGGCACGCTCGGGCTCTATATCTCAGCACCCGGCCGGGCCGGCAGCCGACGGCTGGCGGAGACCTTTCCGGCAGGAGAGATCCTGTTCGCCCTGCCGCCACATCCCGACGTCACCCTCGCCGGCTTCGCCTTGGCACCGGAAACAGCCGTGCGGCCCATGGAGATGGACGCCTTCTGCGCACGCCTGGAGGCGGGCGATCCGGACGCCATCACCCGCCTGGAATCGTTTGTCGAGCGCATGGCGCGCGCCTTTGCGCATCCG
The DNA here is from genome assembly GCF_028863665.1 of Aquabacter sediminis. Taxonomy (GTDB): domain Bacteria; phylum Pseudomonadota; class Alphaproteobacteria; order Rhizobiales; family Xanthobacteraceae; genus L1I39. Next base: position 174,425 of record NZ_JARBFX010000005.1, on the reverse strand, counting down.
GAGGCCGGACGGGTCACCGGCATCGCTGTCGAGACCGAATCCTTGCCGGCGGAGATGGCCGTGCGTCCCCATCGGGGGCTGCTCTGGATCGAGATCCTGCAGGGGCGCCTCTCGCCCGACCTTGATCCGGACCATCCCCTTGAGGCCGGCGCGCCGCCCGTGCCGCTGTCTGCCGCCTCTCCGGGCTCCGCCCATGCGGTGGAAGATCCCGCTGACGTGATTTGCCGGGACAGCGCGACGCTGGCGCGAGAGCGACGCCTGCCGAAAGCCGTCCGCGCCTATCTGGAGCGGGTGGCGGGCGCCATGGCGGCCAGCCTGGCCGCGGAGGCCGGGCGCGCCGCGGACAGGGTGCGCACCGCTCCGGCGCGGGATCGTGCTGCCGCCACGCGCCCGTTCGCTGGACTTGACGGGACAAGCCGCCCTGCCACCGAGATCGAGGGAGACGCGCTGACGGAAGCGTTCCTCCAGGTGGCGCAAGCCAATGCCGTCGAGGTGTCCGCAGACGCCCTGTCCTCCGCCCTGGCGGTGGAGGCCACCGCGCCCGAGGACCGGCTGGCCGCCCTTGCCCTGGCGACCCGGCTGCGGGTGCGTCCCCTGCGGCTGACCCAGGGCTGGCAACGCGGCGGCCAGAGCCTGATCCTGTTCACCCGCGACGGCTTGCGCCCGCTGGCCGCCCTGGCCCGCTCCGGCTGGCGCAGCGGCTATGATATTCGCGAGGCGGATGGCCAGCCCTGGCTGGGACGCGGCGAGCATTTGTCCGAGATCGCCTACGCCATCCAGCGCCCGCTTCCCGACGGCCCGGTAGACGGCAAGGCCATGCTGCGCTTCGCCCTGCCCCTGGCGGGTCCTCTGGCCATCCCCGTGCTGATGGTCGCGCTTCTTGCCGGGCTTCTGGGACTGGTCACCCCCATCGGCACCGAGATCCTGTTCGACACGGTGATCCCCTCAAGTTCCGTCCCCCAATTGCTGCAATTGGTCGGCGGCCTTGCCGCGCTCGGCGTGGGCATGACCGTCTTCGAGCTGGTGCGGGGCTTCCTGCTGCTGCGCATGACCACGCTGGTGAATGTGGACCTGGAGGGGGCGATCTGGGACCGCCTCCTGCGCCTGCCCGCCACCTTCTTCCGCGGCTACACCGCCGGCGACCTGGCCCTGCGGGCGGCCGCAATCAACCAAATGCGGGACACCATCGGCGGCACGGTGCTCAACACCCTGTTGTCCTCGGTGTTCTCGGTGACCAGCCTCTGCCTTCTCATCTATTACAGCTGGAAGCTGGCGGCCATCGCGGCGGTCCTGGTGGCGCTTCAGGTGGCGGTGACCGTTGGGTCCAGCATCGTGATGATCTCCATGAACCGTCAGGCGCTGGCGACCGACGGCCGGCTGCAGGCGCTGTCCCTTCAGATCCTCACCGCCATCGGCAAGCTTCGCGTGGCGGGCGCGGAATCCCGCGCCTTCGGCCGGTGGGCGAGCCTGTTCCTGGAGCGTCGCGGCCTCGACTTCCGCAAACGCCGGCTCTCCGTGGCTGTTGAGACGGTGGGAGCGGTGCTGGGCGTCCTTTCAACGGGCGTGCTGATCGGTGCCGTGGGCTTCGGTCTGGTGAATATCGGCATCGCACAGTTCGTCGCCTTCAACGCGGCCTTCGGGCAATTCCTCTCGGCGGCCTTGTCGCTGACCGGCGTGGTGCCGGCCCTGCTGACCCTTGGCACCCTTTATGAGCGAGCGGCCCCGCTCCTGCGCACCACGCCGGAGGATGGTGGCCGGCCCGCGGGGTTCGGCGTGCTGCGCGGCGACGTGGAGTTCCACAACGTGACTTTCCGCTACGACGCGGATGGGCCGTTGGTGCTGGACGGGGTGAGCCTGCGCGCCCGCCCCGGCGAGTTCATCGCCCTTGTGGGTCCCTCGGGCGCCGGCAAGTCCTCGGTGCTGCGCCTGCTGCTGGGTTTCGACAAGCCGGCCAGCGGCGCCATCTTCTTCGATCATCAGGATGCCGCCTCCATCGACATGCGGGCGGTGCGCCGGCAGATGGGCGTGGTGCTGCAGAATGGCCATGCCGCAACCGGCTCCATCCTCGACAACATCCTGGGCGGAGCCCCGCTTACGGAAGCCGACGCCTGGGCCGCCGCCCATCTGGCGGGCCTCGACGAGGACATCCTCCAGATGCCCATGCGCATGCACACCTTTGCGGGCGAGAACGGGGCGCTGCTCTCGGGCGGGCAACGTCAGCGCCTCCTGATCGCGCGGGCGGTGGTGCGCCGGCCGAACCTGCTCCTGTTCGACGAGGCAACCAGCGCCCTCGACAATCGCAGCCAGCAGATCGTCACCGACCGCCTGTCGGAGCTGAAAGCGACCCGCATTGTGGTGGCCCACCGCCTGTCCACCATCATGGCCGCCGACCGCATCTATGTGCTGGAGGCCGGACGGGTGGTGGAGGAAGGTACCTATGAGGAACTCATGGAGCGGGACGGACTGTTCACGGACCTGGCGCGGCGGCACATTTCCTAGGACACAATCAAAGAGAGCTGCCGTCACCTCAGATCGCCCAGCGATACCATTTGAGAGCATACGGTTCCAGGAAGGGCTTGGGCACTAGCTTGGAAATCTAAAGCATCCGATGAGCCATTAAGAATGTTTATATCACCCGATTAAATATAATTGCTACGCATTCTTTCAAAAACTCCTCCCTTTAGACATCAATTTTCACAATTTTATCACACCAACATAATGAACATTTGGCATATTGTTCGGCGTACCGGGTTGAATTGAGGTGCGATCCGAAAGCGGGGGCAGAAATTTAAATCAACTCGCAGATCCACCGATCACTTCTCCCGGTTAAAAACGTACGAGAGCAGACTCCCACGGAGCTGAGGGTGGCGCGATGCGCGGCATCAAAGCCCTGTCTGCAGGAGCATCTTGCGAGAGAAAGGAGAGATGACCATGTCCAATGAGCCCAATGAGAACCAGATGCTGTCCGACGACGAACTCATTCCCGTCAGCGGAGGCACCGTTGTGGCAGCCGGCGGGAAATGGACTGTCGGCGCAAGTGGGCGACCCTGGTATAATGGCTGGGAAAAGAACCAAGAGGGATCAATCACAGACGTCAGCGGCTCTAACCGGCCCGAGCGGCTGGCGGATGGCCGGACCAACTATTGGGCCATGGGCGCCGACGGCAAGGAATACCTGAAGGGCACTCGCTGAGGACAACCCTTTCAGGCGCAAGCCTCCACTTAAAGACATGACGGCCCGGACGCACCTCGCGGGTGGCGTTCTCCGGGCTGTCTGACGTTCTTCTGTGGTGCGAAAGCCCGCGCCTCAATCGTGGATGGACGAGAGGAACTGCTTGAGTTCCGCCGTTTGGGGCGCGCCGAACAGCTCCGCCGGGGGCCCGGCCTCGTGGACGCGGCCCTGGTGCATGAAGATGACGCGGTCCGCCACCTTGCGGGCGAAATTCATCTCATGGGTGACCATGAGCAGCGTCATGCCCTCGTCTGCCAGGCTTTCCACCACCCGCAGCACCTCGCCCACCAGTTCCGGATCAAGCGCGCTGGTGATCTCGTCGCAGAGCATGACCGCCGGATCCATGGCCAGCGCCCGAGCGATGGCGACGCGCTGCTGCTGGCCACCGGACAGCTGCTCGGGCATGGCGTCGAACTTCTCGGCCAGGCCGACGCGGGCGAGCAACTGCCGGGCCCGCGCCTCGTTCTCCTCGCCCTTGCGCTTCTTCACCAGCCGGGGCGCCAGCATGACGTTGCGCCCCACGGACAGGTGGGGAAACAGGTTGAAGCTCTGGAAGATCATGCCCACCCGCTGGCGCAGGTCGCGCATGGCGAGCGCGCTGTCGTGCAGCAGGGGCTTGCCATCCACGATCAGCGAGCCCTCCTGGAACACCTCCAGGCCGTTGATGCAGCGCAGGAGCGTGCTCTTGCCCGAGCCGGACTTGCCGATGATGGCCACCACCTCGCCGCGTTTCACGTCGAGGTCGATGCCCTTCAGCACCTCGTGGTCGCCATAGGACTTGCGCAGCGCCGTGATGCGCACGATGGGCGCACCCACCTCGGTGTGCGGGGCGACGAGCACGGAGCCCGCCTGCGACGGCTCAGTGGCGGCCGACATGGAGTTTCCTTTCGAGCGAACCGGCATAAAGGCTGATGGGGAAGCACAGGATGAAGTAGATCGCCGCAACGCAGCCATAGACCAGCAAGGGCTGGTAGGTGACGTTCGCGATCATCCCGCCGGCCTTGGTCAGTTCCACGAACCCGATGACCGAGGCCAGTGCCGTCCCCTTGATGACCTGCACCAGGAAGCCCACCGTGGGCGGCACGGCGATCTTGAGCGCCTGGGGCAGAATGATGTGGCTGAGCTGCTGGCCGAACGACAAGGCAAGCGAAGAGGACGCCTCCCACTGACCCTTGGGGATGGCCTCCACGCAGCCGCGCCAGATCTCGGTGAGATAGGCCGATGTATAGAGGGTCAGCGCCAGGGCCGCCGCGACCCAGGGCGAGGTATCGATGCCGAACAGCGCAATGCCAAAATAGAGCAGGAAGAGCTGCATCAGCAGCGGCGTGCCCTGGAAGAGCTGCACATAGCCACCGATCACCTTGTCGGCGACCTTGTTCTTGGTCAGGCGCATGACCAGCAGGGCGAGGCCCACCACGCCCCCGCCCACGAAGGCGATGAGGGAGAGGATCACGGTCCAGCGGGCCGCGAGCAGCAGGTTGCGCAGGATGTCCCAGAAGGTGAAGTCAACCATCCGCGCCTCCTAGCGTCCGAACACGAAACGCGGGCCCACCCAGTTGAGCAGGCGGCGCACGGCAATGGCGAGGCCGAGATAGATCACGGTCGCCACGATATAGGCCTCGAAGGCCCGGAAATTGCGGCTCTGGATAAGATTGGCCGCGTGGCTCAGCTCTTCCATGGAGATCTGCCCGCACACCGCCGAACCCAGCATGACGATGATGATCTGGCTCACCAGCGCCGGCCACACCCGCTTCAAGGCGGGCGGCAGGATGACATGGGTGAAGACCTGCACCCGGCTGAGCGCGAGGCTCTCCCCCGCTTCGATCTGGCCGCGCGGCGTCGAGATGATTCCGGCGCGGATGATCTCGGTGGCGTAGGCCCCCAGATTGATGGTCATGGCCAGGATGGAGGCTGTGAGGGGGGTCAGCTTCACGCCCGCCGCCGGCAGGCCGAAGAAGATGAAAAAGAGCTGCACGATGAAGGGCGTGTTGCGGATCACCTCCACATAGGCGGCGGTGACGAGCGCGAGCGGCCGTGGCCCCTTGGCGCGCGCCCAGGCGCAGGCGACGCCGATCGCCGAGCCAAGAAGGGTGGCAATGGCGGTCAGGCCCAGCGTCCAGGCCGCGCCCACCAGGAGCAAGTGCCATTGGGCAAGAAGGGGCCAGAAATCGAGTGCGACGCGCATGGGGCGAATCCGGAAGGCGGAAGAAGGTCAGGCGCCGCGCGGATTAGCTCGGCTCACTGCCGGCCATCCGCCCCGTTCTCGGGGAAAGGCGACGCACCCACGCTGGGTCGGATCCCCCGACCCGGCCCAGCGTCAGGGCTGGCTCAGAGCGGCAGGTCCCCCGTCCCGCGCTTCAGCCACTTCTGGGAGAGCTTCTCCAGCGTTCCGTCTGCCTTGGCGGCCAGCAGGATCTCGTTCACCTTGGCCCGCAGGGCGTCCTCGCCCTTGGCAATGCCCACGAAGCAGGGGCTGTCGCGCAGCAGCAGCTTGTATTCGACGCCAAGGCTGGGATTCTTCTGGGCGAGCACGCCGATATTGGAGACGCTGGTGGCGATCACCTCGGTCTGGCCGGCGGCGAAGGCGGCGGTGGTGGCGGCCTGGTCCTCGAAGCGCTTCACATTGGTGGAAGCCGGCGCCACCTTGGCCAGCATCTCATCTTCCATGGCGCCGCGTGTCACGGCCACGGTCTTGCCCGCGAGATCATCGAAGCTCTTGATATTGGTGGTCTTCAGGGCGAACACGCCCTGGTAGAAGGGCGCATAGGCCACCGAGAAGTCGATGATCTTCATCCGCTCTTCATTGCGACCGAGGGTGGAGACGACGAGGTCCACCTTCTTGGTCTGGAGGTAGGGGATGCGGTTTCCGCTGACCACCGGCACCAGCTCCGCCTTCACGCCCATCTTGTCGGCGATCAGCTTTGCCACATCGATGTCGAGGCCCATGGGCTGAAGGTCAGGACCGACGAAGCCATAGGGCGGGTAGTCGGTGGGGACGCCGATCTTCAGCACCTTGGCCTTGAGGATGTCGTCCAGCTGGCTCTGCGCCATGGCGCCCCCGGCGGCGAACGTGGCGAGGGACAGGCTGAGGGCGACGAGGAAACTGCGCTTGGACAGCATGACGGATTGGACCCCTTCTGCACCGGTGATGGGTTCGGAACCCCTGGTTGCTGGCTCAAGGAAAGCAAACCGCGGGCCAGTTTTGCGCAGCTGACGACAAAAGCCTGATACCCCCGGTAGAGCTAAGCGGCAGGCGGTGTTGAGGTAACGGCAGCAGAGAGCAGGTCCACCCCGGCCAGGAAGTCCTTGATCTCCATGGCTTCGCTCGGATTGTGCGATCCGTTGGCATTGCGCACGAACACCATCGCGGAAGGGATTCCGGCATTGGCAAACACCGCCGCATCATGACCCGCCCCACTGGGCATGCGCTCCACCGGATGTCCGAGGACATGGCCGGCCGCCTCCAGGCGCTCGATCCAGCCGCGGTCCATGGTGGCCGGCGCGGAAATGAGGCGTTCATCGAAGGAGAAGGAGACGCCCCGCGCCTGCCCCACCGTCTGGCATTCCTGGAGCATCAGTTCATAAAAGCGCTCAAGGGTATCCTTGTCCTGGCTGCGCACCTCGAAGCTGAAGCGCGCCTCTCCCGGGATCACCGACACCGCATGGGATTTTGGCGACGTGGCAAGGATGCCCACGGTCATCACCAGGTCCATGCCCATCTGGAGCAGGACCCGCCAATGCTCATCCAGGCGAGAGAGCAGGTCCGCCACCGCCAGCACCGCATCCTTGCGCAGCCAGCGGGGGACGGCGCCAGAGTGCCCCGCCTCGCCCTGGCAGGTCACGGTGGTATGGCGGATATTGCCGCGAATGCCGGTGACCACCGCCGCCGGCCACTGGCGGGCAATCATGACCGGTCCTTGTTCGATATGGAGTTCCAGCCAGGCGGCCATGTCGGCGGGACCCACCAGCGCCTCGCCACGCCCGACCGCATCCACATCCACGCCGCTGCGGGCCATGGCCTCCCCCAGCGTCCCGGTTCCACTGCGATGGCGCAGCGCCAGCGCGCTGGCGGGAAGCTGGCCGGTCAGGGCGAGCGAGCCCGTATAGGCCTTGCCGTACCAGGCACTTTCCTCGCCCCGCAGCGCCAGCACCCGGACAGGCGGCACCTGACGCGCCCGCCCCTTGAGGTCTTTCAGGACGAGCAGGCCCGCGATGACGCCGGCCAGCCCATCGAAATTCCCGCCTTGCGGCACGGAATCCAGATGGGAGCCGATCACGATGGGCGGCTCCGCCCGATTGTCCTCGGGCAGGCGCAGCCACAGATTCTGGTACCGGTCGCGGGCAGCGGTGAAGCCGAACGCAGCGGCCCAGCGCTCCACAGCCTGCATGGCGGCTTCCTCTCCCGCGCCGTAGGCCTCGCGGGTGACGCCGACGCCGTCGTCGGAGAGGGCGCGGATCTCCTCGAAGAGGTCCGCCGCCAATTGCGCCCGCCCGCTCACGCCCCCACTCCGCCATTCTCCAGCGACCACCGCACAGGGTCGGCGTCGAAGGCGGCCAGCGTGCGCTCGGCCTCGGCGCTCAACCCGCCCTCGGCGCGCAAGGCGGCCAGCAAGTCCGGCCAATGGGTCAAGGCATGGATGCGGGGCGCGGCGGCATCGGCCAGACCGGCCGTGCGGGGATAGATGGCGTAGTCGAGGATCACCAGCACATCGTCCACCGCCGCGTCCCCCTGGCGCAGGGCCTTCGCGGCGGCGAGCTTGGAGCGGCCATCGGTGGTGACATCGTCCACATAAAGGAGGCACGCCGCTGGCGGCAGGCGGCCTTCCAGACGCGCGGCCTGGCCCCAGCCCATGGGGCGCTTGCGCAGATAGAGCAGCGGCAAGGCGAGACGCTCGGCCAGCCAAGCCGCAAACGCGATGCCCGAGCTTTCCGCGCCCACGACGGCGTTGATGCCGCGTTCCTCCACCACCGGCGCCATGGCCGTGGCGGCGAGATCCATGATCTCCGTCCGAAGGCTCACGTCCGACATCAGGAGCCGCGTGTCCACATAGACCGGACTCGCCCAGCCGGACGTGTAGACGAAGGGCTGCGCCGTGGTGATGCGCACCGCCCCGATCCCCACCAGGATGGAGGCGACGCGAGCGGCGGCGGGACAGGAAATGGACGGTGCGGGCATGGACAAATGGGCCACGGCAGGTGCGGGGCCGCAACCTAGGAGCGTCCCAAGACGCGGGAGAAGTTCAAAATCTTCCGGCGAGCCATCGCGATTGGCGATGCCATGAGGCGCGGCATGTGGCGCGCGGTGTGGCGCCGGCCCGTCCCTTGCCTTCGGAATGAAGGGGCGAGGTCATCGCCCAAGCGTGCCGCACCGGACATCGATTGCACACAAAATGCCCTCACCAGCCGCATCTCGCACATTTTTACGGCAGATCGATCTCGGCACACTGGACCTGTTCGTCCTCGTCTGTGAGACCGGGAGCATTGCCCGCGCGGCTGAGCGGGGACGTATCGCAGCCTCCGCCCTCAGCCGGCGCATCGCGGACCTGGAGCGCCTTCTGGGTGGTCCGCTTCTGGTGCGCCATGCCCGGGGTGTCCGGCCCACCTTGTTGGGCGCGCAGGTGATGGAACACGGCCTCGACATATTGGTCGAAGTAGAGCGCCTGCGGAGCGCGCTGGACGAATTCTCCCAAGGGGTGCGCGGACGGGTGCGCCTGGCCGCGAGCGCCTCGGCGGTGGAGCAGTTCCTCCCCGCGGACCTCGCCACCTTCGCCGCGCACCACCCTGAGATCCGCATCGATCTCCATCAGAGCAGCAGCCAGGACGTGGCGCGGGCGGTGCTGGCAGGTGAAGCGGACCTCGGCATCTGCGGAGAAAGCGAGGCCGCGGTCCATCTTCAATCCCGCCCCTATCGCACCGAGCACCTGGTGCTGGTCACCCGGCCCGACCATCCCCTGGCCGAACGACCGGAAATCCCCTTTGCGGAGACACTCGACTTCGAGCAGGTGGGCATGCGGGGATCAAGCACGGTGCAGATCAGCCTCAATCGCGAGGCACGGGAAGCGCGTCGCGCGTTGCGCCAGCGGGTGGAGGTGAACAGCCTGTCCGCCATGTGCCGGATGATCGAGTGCGGCATGGGCATCGGCGTGATGGCGAGGGGAGCCTTCCAGGCGCTGGGCAAGACCGGCCTTGCCAGCATCCCGCTCACCGACCCCTGGGCACACCGGGCGCTTAACCTTTATGCCGTGGATTTCGCCCTGCTGCCCGCGCCCGCCCGCCGACTGGCGGACGCGCTGGCCGCCCCCTCGTCCTGAAAGCGCGCCCGCACGCGCCCCTCTCCAGCGACACGGCCGCGCAGAGGGCTTGCGTCCGGCGCGCGCCGCGTCATTCTCCGCGGGCCTCCCTTCGGGCCGCTTCGCCCGCCTTCTTGAGTCGTCTTATGCTTGCCTCCACCCAGCGCGGCGTCTGGCTCGCGCTTCTGGCCGTGTTCGTTGCCGTCTGCTGCATGCAGGTCGGCGCCGCCCTCGGCAAGCTCATCTTTCCCGTGGTGGGCGCCTCCGGCGCCTCGGCCCTGCGCATCTTTTTCGCCAGCCTCATCCTGCTCGCGGTCTTCCGCCCCTGGCGCGCCTTGCCCCAAGGCAAGGCCTGGCGGCCGCTCCTGCTCTATGGGGCGACGCTCGGCTTCATGAACCTCTTTTATTACCTGTCCATCGCCCGCATTCCGCTCGGCATAGCCGTGGCGCTGGAATTTCTCGGCCCGCTGACGGTGGCGGTGCTCAATTCCCGCCGGCCGTCGGACTGGCTTTATGTGGCGCTCGCCGTCATTGGGGTGGCCATTCTGCTGCCCATCCATTCGGGCGCCGGCCCGCTGGATGGCCTCGGCGTCGTGCTGGCCATCCTCGCGGGCGCCTGCTGGGGGCTCTATATCGTCTTCGGCCAGCGCACGAGCGCTGTGGTTCCCGCCGGCACGGCGACCGCCATCGGCATGGTGATCGCATGCTGCGTGGTGCTACCCGTTGGCATCGCCCAGTCCGGCGCGGCGCTGCTGACGCCGCACATTTTGCCCATCGCAGTGGGCATCGCGCTTCTATCCAGCGCCATCCCCTATTCGCTGGAGATGTTGGCGCTGAAGCGCCTGCCCGCGCAGACCTTCTCGATCCTCATGAGCGGCGAACCCGCCTGCGCGGCCCTGTCGGGCTTCCTCATCCTGGGCGAGCGGCTGACGGTGAGCCAGTGGATTGCCATCGCCTGCGTCATGGCGGCCTCCATCGGCTCCAGCCTGTCCGTCCGCAACCGCACCCCGCCAGCCGCCCCCGCATAACGGCTGGCCTAGGAGTCAGGCGGCTTGCTGGAAGGTCGGGGCCTCGGCGGCGGTGTCCGCATGGGCCGGGTTGAGGAGCTTCTCCTGGCAGAGTTCCACCAGTTCCATCATCTCGGCTCCCACCGCGAGGGTGGACTGCTGGAGGAATGCCATCTCCTTGGAAAAGGCGACACCAGGATTTTCCACCTTGGACAGTTCAGCGAACAGTCGCCCCTGTTCCTGGACCTGGGAGGCCACGAAGCGCTGCCAATGGGACGTGAGTGCCATGGGCAGGTCCACCCAATAGGTCCGAGCGAGCGTCATGGGCCAAGCGGCTCCGACGGCGGCATCCGGCAACTTGAAGGGCATCTGGGGCATGCTGCCCGTCCCCCAACCGGGGAAGGGTTGGAACAGCGGAGAGTCACTCATGGTCGATCTCCCTGACTTAAGATCTTAACATATCATAAACACATCCCCATTTCGTCATTGCGACAGATCAAGGCCGCGCTTTCTCCTAAGGTCCATCTGCGGCATGGTCGGGATGGCGCGAAGCACAAACGCGGCACACCGATGTCACGCCCGCCCGAGGACGCGCCCGTGGGGGGAGCCGCAGCCCGACTGGGCCAGAGCCGAGGAGAGACAGCGCCATGAGCCAGTTGCCCGACGACTTCCGCGAGATCCGCCTGGAGCTTGCCCGCGAGAAGGACCATCCCCAGGGCGCGCGGGATTTCGGCTATTCCTTCGTGGCCCCGCTGGACGAAAGCGGCCGCATCGAGCCGGCGCTCTGGACTAAGCATCGCGACGCCTGCCGGGTGGTGCGCTTCCGCCCCAGCGAGGCGGACGAGATTGGCCATCTGGTGCGCCGGCCGGGCGGCAGCTGGGCCTTCCGCTACGACGTGTCGGGCGACGACGATGACGAGGCGGGCTACCGCTTCGGCGACGAGCGTTTCACGGTGGGCGAATATGTGTCCATCCGCGAGGACGAGCAGATGCACACTTACCGCGTGGTGTCCGTCGAGCCCGTCTGAGGCCCGGCGCGCCCGTCAGCCCGGCAGGCGGGCCGGCGGGCGGCCATCCGAGAGCAGCAGGTCGCTCTCGTCCTTCAGGTCGACGCCCGTGAGGGCGCGGCGAAAGGCTTCCTTGATCAGCCAGGCCAGCTTGAAGGCCGCCGCAGCGTGCGGCAGGCCTTCGGCGCGCACGTTTGAGATGCAGTTGCGCTCCGCATCCGAGCGGCCGGGCTTCGGGTCGAAGGTCAGATAGAGGCCGAGGCTGTCTGGCGAGGACAGGCCCGGCCGTTCCCCCACCAGCACCACGACGGCCCGCGCCTTCAGCAGTGCGCCCACCTCGTCTCCCAGCGCCACGCGCGCCTGGCTTGCCACGACCACCGGCGCGAGACGCCAGCCTTCGGCGGCGATCCAGGGCTTCAGGGCAGCCAGGAACGGGACCGCCTGCGCATGTACCGCAGCCGAGGACAGGCCATCGGCCACCACCAGCACCAGGTCAACCGGCGCCCCCGCCGCGCCGGCCTGAGCCAGGCATTCGCGGCTTTCATCGGAAAGGCGACGGCCAAGGTCCGGGCGCCGCAGATAGACATCACGGGCCGGCGCGGCACTGGAGGCCGAGATGACGGGAAGTCCGAGGCCTTCGATGGCGGACGCCACACTCCCAGCGTCAAAGGGGGTATGGACTGCATCGCGCGCCTGAGCATGGGCAAGGGCGAAGCGCAGCACCTCCTGCGTGGGCAGGCTGGCGCCGGTGCGCCCCAGCGCGATGCGAGCCGGCGTGTGACGGGCGAAGGCGAGCCAGGGATCGCGGTCGATCATGCCGCGCGCTCCGCCACGAAGCCCACGAGGGGATGAGAGCCGCTGGCCGGCAGGAGCCGCCCATCCGCTCCCGCAATGCCCATGCGCTCCAGCCACACCTCGAATTCCGGCGCCCGTTTCAGCCCGAACACTTCGCGCACATAGAGGGCGTCGTGGAACGAGGTGGATTGGTAGTTCAGCATCACGTCATCGGCGCCGGGAATGCCCATAATGTATGTGATGCCCGCCGCCGCCAGAAGCGTGAGCAGCGTATCCATGTCGTCCTGGTCGGCCTCGGCATGGTTGGTGTAGCAGACATCGCAGCCGAGCGGCACACCGAGCAGCTTGCCGCAGAAATGATCCTCCAGCCCGGCGCGGATGATCTGCTTGCCGTCATAAAGATATTCCGGGCCGATGAAGCCCACCACCGTATTCACCAGCAGCGGCTCGAACACCCGCGCCACCGCATAGGCGCGCGCCTCGCAGGTCTGCTGGTCGACCCCGTGATGGGCATTGGCCGAAAGCGCCGAGCCCTGGCCGGTCTCGAAATACATGGCGTTCTGGCCGAGCGTGCCACGCTTGAGGGATTTGGCCGCCTCATAGCCTTCCTTCAGCACCGCCAGATCGACCCCGAACGAGCGGTTCGCCGCCTCTGTCCCGGCGATGGACTGGAACACCAGGTCCACCGGGGCGCCCCGGTTCATCAGCTCGATGGAGGTGGTTACATGGGTGAGGACGCAGCTTTGGGTTGGAATGTCGAAGCGCGTGATCACCTGGTCCATGAGCCGCAGCAGTTTATCGATCACCGGCAGGCTGTCGGACGCCGGGTTGATTCCGATCACCGCATCGCCCGCGCCATAGAGCAGGCCGTCCAGAATGGTGGCCGAGACCCCCGCCAGGTCGTCGGTGGGATGATTGGGCTGGAGCCGGACCGCCATGGTGCCGGGCAGGCCGATCGTATTGCGGAAGCGCGTGACCACCCTGCACTTGCGGGCCACCAGGATGAGGTCCTGGTTGCGCATGAGCTTCGACACCGCCGCCGCCATCTCCGGCGTGAGCCCGGGCGCGAGCGCTGCCAGCGCGGACGGCGTGGCGGCCTCCGACAGCAGGAAATCGCGAAAATCGCCGACGGTCATCCCCGAGACGGGCGCGAAGGCTGCCGCGTGATGGCCGTCCAAAATCAGGCGGGTGACCTCATCGGTCTCATAGGGGATTAGCGCCTCGGACAGGAAGGTCTTCAGTGGCACCTCGGCCAGGCACATGCGCGCCGCGGCGTTTTCTTCCGCGCTCGCCGCCGCGATGCCGGCCAGCATGTCGCCGGAGCGCGGCGGCGTGGCCTTGGCCATCAGGTCCTTCAGGTCGGCGAAGACATAGCTCTTGGGACCGACGCGGTGGCAAAACGGCATGTGGCACCTCGCCCAGACGGAGGTACCAATTACGCTTGGGAAATTTGCGTTCCTCAAGAGAAAAGTTGGAGACCCGCCCGCTCCGGTGTCAGGCGCCAGCGGGCCGCATGCCGCGCACGATGAGGTCGTAATAATCGAGCGCCACATCCTCCGCGCTCTTCTCGCCGTCCGCGCGGAACCAGCGGGCCATCCAGCTGAGCATGGACAGCACGGCGCGTCCGACGATGGCCGGCTCCACGCCCCGGAACGAGCCATCCGCCACCCCCGCCGAGATGATGGCCCGCAGCACGCCCTCATGGGCGTCGCGCAGTCGCAAGGCATCGGCGCGCTGGGCATCGGACATGCCGGAGAAGCCCACCAGCATGGTCAGGAAGGCGTCGGCGTTTTCCGCCAGATAACAGGCATGAGCTACCATGAAGCCCTTCAGCCGCTCGGGCGGCGGCGCCTCGGTCTCGGCGGCAGCGAGCCCCGCCTCGTGAAGGCCCCTCAAAGTCGCTACGATGATGGCGTCGTAGATCTCCTGCTTGGAGGCGAAGTAATTGTAGATGGCGCCCTTGGAATAGTTCATGGCCGCCGCCACCTGGGCGAGCGAACTCTCAGCATAGCCCTGCGCGGCGAACAGACGGGCCGCCTGCTGCAGGATCTCGGCGCGTGGGTCGGTCAGCAGCGGTGGGCGACCCAGGCGCCGATCCGCGCGGCCGGCATCTGCGGGCGCCGGCAGCGCGTCGCGTGCCGCATCCTCGATCCGCGCCTCAGCCTTTTTCGCCACGTTTGCTCCACCCGTCTTGACAACGCCCTTGAATTATATTCCGACTGGTCGGAATGTAAAGCCTCCCAGCCGGGAGGGCCGGGAAGCCGAGGAGACCCCCATGTCCGCCGACACCGCCACCAAGGCCGCTTTCGATTGGGCCGACCCCTTCGACCTGAACGGGCAGCTCACCGAGGAAGAACGGCTTGTCCGCGATACGGCGCGCGACTACGCCCAGGAGAAGCTGCTCCCCCGCGTCACCTCCGCCTTCCTGGACGAGCGCTTCGACCGGGAGATCATGAACGAGATGGGCGAGTTGGGCCTGCTCGGCCCCACGATCCCGGAAGCCTACGGCGGCGCCGGCCTCGGCTATGTCTCCTACGGCCTCGCCGCCCGCGAGGTGGAGCGGGTGGATAGCGGCTATCGCTCGGCCATGAGCGTGCAGTCCTCCCTCGTCATGCACCCCATCTATGCCTATGGCGACGAGGCGCAGCGCAATAAGTACCTGCCCAAGCTCGCCACCGGCGAATGGGTGGGCTGCTTCGGCCTGACCGAGCCGGACGCCGGCTCCGACCCCGCCGGCATGCGCACCCGCGCCGAGAAGATCGACGGCGGCTACCGCCTCACCGGCGGCAAGATGTGGATCACCAATTCCCCGATCGCCGACCTCGCCGTGGTGTGGGCCAAGTCCGCCGCCCATGGGGATGCCATTCGTGGCTTCATCGTGGAGCGGGGGACCAAGGGCTTCTCCACCCCCAAGATCGAGAAGAAGCTCTCGCTGCGCGCCTCCGTCACCGGCGAGATCGTGCTGGAGGGCGCCGAGATCCCGGAAGAGAACCTGCTGCCCAACGTGTCCGGCCTGAAGGGTCCGTTCGGCTGCCTCAACCGCGCCCGCTACGGCATCGGCTGGGGCGCCATGGGCGCGGCCGAGGCCTGCCTTGCCGCCGCCCGGCAGTACACGCTGGATCGCAAGCAATTCGGCAAGCCGCTGGCCGCGACCCAGCTGGTGCAGAAGAAGCTCGCCGACATGTCCACCGACATCGCCTTCGGCCTCCAGGCCTGCCTGCGCGCCGGCCGCCTGTTCGACGAGGGTCGCCTCTCGCCGGAGACCATCTCCTACATCAAGCGCAACAATTGCGGGAAGGCGCTGGACATCGCCCGCGTCGCCCGCGACATGCACGGCGGCAACGGCATCTCCGCCGAGTTCCACGTGATCCGCCATGCGGTGAACCTGGAAACCGTCAACACCTATGAGGGCACCCACGACATCCACGCCCTCATCATCGGCCGCGCCATCACTGGCATCCAGGCCTTCTTCTGAGCTCCTCTCCCTCCGGCGCACCGGTGCCGGAGGGAACTTCCCGCCTGTTCCGACCTCACCGAGACCCGATCATGACCCTCCCCCTCGCCGGCATCCGCGTGCTGGAGCTTGCCCGTATCCTCGCCGGTCCCTGGGCGGGCCAGGCGCTGGCGGATCTTGGGGCCGAAGTGGTGAAGGTGGAGCGGCCGGGCGCGGGCGATGACACCCGGACCTGGGGCCCGCCCTTCCTGACCGGCGCGGATGGCGCCGATATCGGCGCCGCCTATTTCCATGCCACCAACCGGGGCAAGAAGTCGGTGGCCCTCGACTTCGATACGCCCGAAGGCCAGGCCGCCATACGCGCACTTGCCGCCCGCTCGGACGTGGTGATCGAGAACTTCAAGCTGGGCGGCCTCAAGAAGTATGGGCTCGACTATGAGAGCCTGAAGGCAGTCAATCCGCGCCTCGTCTATTGCTCCATCACCGGCTTCGGCCAGGACGGCCCCTATGCACCCCGCGCCGGCTATGACTTCCTGGTGCAGGGCATGGGCGGCATCATGGACCTGACCGGCGCGCCCGACGGCGAGCCGCAGAAGGTGGGCGTCGCCTTCGCCGACATCTTCACCGGCCTTTATGCCACCATCGGCATCCTCGCCGCCCTCCGCCGCCGCGAGGCCACGGGCGTCGGCGGCCATGTGGACATGGCGCTGCTGGACACCCAGGTGAGCGTGCTGGCCAACCAGGCCATGAATTATCTCGCCTCCGGCAAGGCGCCGCGGCGCATGGGCAATGCCCACCCCAACATCGTGCCCTATCAGGTCTTCCCCGCCGCCGACGGCCACCTGATCGTGGCCGTGGGCAATGACGGCCAATATGCCCGCTTCTGCACCGTCCTCGGCGCACCGGAACTGGCCATCGACCCGCGCTACCTCACCAATGCCGACCGCGTGGCGAACCGGGCGGACCTCACCGCCCACCTCGCCCGCCTCACCGCCACCTTTGCCCGCGACGACCTCCTGGCGAAGCTGGAGAAGGTGGGCGTGCCCGGCGGCCCCATCAACACGGTGGCCCAAGTCTTCGAAGATCCCCAGGTCATGCATCGCGGCCTCCAGGCGGCGCTGGCTGAGGCCGGCGGCGGCACGGTCCCGGCGGTGGCGAGCCCCATCGTCCTCGACGGCACGCGCATGGTGGCTCCCGCCGCCAGCCCGCGCCTCGGTGCCCATACGCAGGAGGTGCTCGCGCGCCTCGCCATGCCCTCCAAGTCGTGATGTTCCCGGCCGGCCACCTTGGCCGGCCTTGCCATAAGATCCAGGCGGCGCCCGGCGCCGAACAGGGAGTTGACCATGACCACCCAGCCCGCCCCCCGCACCGGCGGCCAATTGATCGTCGACCAGCTCCTCGCCCAGGGCGTCGAGCGCATCACTTGCGTGCCCGGCGAAAGCTATCTGGCGGTTCTGGACGCGCTGCACGACGCGTCCATCGATGTCATGGTCTGCCGCAATGAAGGCGGCGCGGCCATGATGGCGGAAGCCTATGGCAAGCTCACCGGCCGGCCCGGCATCTGCTTCGTCACCCGCGGTCCCGGCGCCACCAATGCCAGCCCCGGCCTCCACATCGCCGCCCAGGATTCCACCCCCCTCATCCTGTTCGTGGGCCAGGTGGAGCGCGGCATGAAGCAGCGCGAGGCGTTCCAGGAGCTGGACTATCGCGCCGTCTTCGGCTCCATCGCCAAGTGGGTGGTGGAAATCGAGGATGCCGCCCGCATTCCCGAGCTGGTGGCCCGCGCCTTCCGCATCTCCATGCAGGGCCGCCCGGGCCCGGTGGTGATCGCCCTGCCGGAGGACGTGCTCACGGACATGGCGGCCGTGGTGGACGCGCCTTATGTGGAGCCGGCGGCCCCCGCCCCGGAGCCGGCCGACATGGCCCGCTTCGAGCAGATGCTGGCCCATGCGGAGCGTCCGCTCTTCATTCTCGGCGGCACCCGCTGGACGCGCGAGGCCAAGGCGGCGTTCGCCGCTTTCGCGGCCGCCCGTGGCCTGCCGGTGACCACATCCTTCCGCCGCGCCGACCTCTTCCCCGCCGAGCATCCCTGCTATGTGGGCGATGTGGGCATCTCGCCCAACCCCAAGCTCGCCGAGCGGGTCAAGAGCGCCGACCTGCTGGTGCTGGTGGGCGCCCGCATGTCGGAAATGCCCTCCTCCTCCTACACGCTCATCGACATTCCCGTGCCCGGCCAGCGGCTCGTCCATGTGCATCCCGGTGCCGAGGAGCTGGGCCGCGTCTACCAGCCGGAACTGGCCATTGAGGCGACGCCGGCCAGCTTCGTGCGCGCCCTGGAGCACCTCGCCCCCGCTCTGCCCGGCCCGTGGGAGCCGCAGACCCAGGTCGCCCGGGCCGAGTATCTGGCCTGGACCGAGAAGGCGCCCGCTTTGCCCGGCCCGTTCCAATATGGCGAGGCCATGGTGTGGCTGCGGGAGACCTTGCCGGCGGATGCCATCATCTGCAACGGCGCGGGCAATTATGCCACATGGATCCACCGCTTCTTCCGCTTCCGCTCTGGCGCGTCGCTGCTGGCGCCCACCTCCGGCTCCATGGGCTATGGCGTGCCGGCGGCGGTGATGGCCAAGCGCCATTGCCCCGACCGCACCGTGGTGGCCTTTGCCGGTGACGGCTGCTTCCTGATGAACGGCCAGGAATTCGCCACCGCCGTCCAATATGGCGTCCCGCTCATCGTGGTGGTGCTGGACAACGGCATGTTCGGCACCATCCGCATGCATCAGGAGCGGGAATATCCCGGCCGCGTCTCGGCCACTCGCCTCGTCAATCCCGATTTCGTGGCCTATGCCCGCGCCTTCGGGGGCCATGGCGAATTGGTGGAGCGCACCGAGGACTTCGCCCCCGCCTTCAAGCGGGCCCAGGAGAGCGGCCTGCCGGCCATCCTGCATTGCCGGCTCGATCCCGAGGCCATCACCCCCGCCCGCACCCTGACCGCCATTCGCGAGCAGGCGCTGGCGGCCAAGGGCTGAGACGTCCTACCCGGCGGGTGCGACGCCCGCCCA
This sequence comes from Aquabacter sediminis, assembly GCF_028863665.1. GTDB lineage: Bacteria > Pseudomonadota > Alphaproteobacteria > Rhizobiales > Xanthobacteraceae > L1I39. Next base: position 155,582 of record NZ_JARBFX010000005.1, on the reverse strand, counting down.
TGCGGCGAGGAGGGCTTGCGCCTCCTCGTCCGGCCGCGCGGCACGCATGATGCCGCCCATCACCGCGATGCCGGCGATGCCCGCCGAGCGGCACATGGCCACATTGGACGGCTCAATGCCGCCCAGCGCCAGAAGCGGCACAGGGCAGAGCGCCACCAGCCGGGCCAGGCCCGCCGCCTCCAGGGCCGGGCCATAGCCGGGCTTGGACTGCGTCAGGAAGGCCGGCCCCGCCACCACATAGTCGACCACGCCAGGCACCGCCCGCGACGCCTCGTCGGCGCTGTGGACGGACTGGCCGATGAGCGCTTCGCCGCCCAACAGAGCACGAGCGGCAGGTCCATCACCGTCCGCCGGCAGATGGACGCCATCGGCACCCGCCGCCAAGGCCAGTTCAGCCGAACCATGCAGCAGCACGCGGGCGCCGAAGGGAGCGGCGGCCTGCTTCAGGGCGGCGAGCAGGGCCTTCTGCTCCGCCTCGGCCAAGTCCTTTTCCCGCAGGCTGATCCACCGCACCCCACCAGAGCAGGCGGCGGCCACGACCTCACCCAGCGGCGCCCGCGCCTGGGTCCGGTCGGTGATGAGCAGCACCGGCGGATCGGGCAGGCGAGCAGGCGCCATGGATCAGGAGCCCACCAAGCCGAATTCGGGGCTGGAAGCTTCCGCGTGGGTCTTCTTGGGGATGCGGCCGGACAGCCGGGCGAGGCGCCCGCCCTCCACCGCGTGGCGGAAGGCAGCGGCCATGCGCACGGGATCATGGGCCTTGGACACCGCCGTGTTCAGGAGCACGGCGGAGCAGCCCAGCTCCATGGCCTGCGCGGCATCCGAGGCGGTGCCGATGCCCGCATCCAGCACCACCGGAACCGGCGAGCGGGCACAGATGAGCTCTATCATATGCGGGTTGGCAATGCCGAGCCCCGTTCCGATCATGGACCCCAAGGGCATGACGGTGGCGGCGCCCAAGTCCGCCAGCTTCTGGCAGGTGACCGGGTCGTCATTGCAATAAGGCAGCACCACGAAGCCGGACTGGACCAGCTGCTCGGTGGCTTTCAGCAGCTCCTCCACATTGGGATAGAGCAGTTCCCGGTCGCCGATCACCTCCAGCTTGACCCAATGGGTCTCCAGCGCTTCCCGCGCCAGCTCGGCGGTGAGCACCGCGTCCTTGGCGGTCTGGCAGCCGGCGGTGTTGGGCAGGATGTGCACGCGGCCGGTGAGCAGGTCGGTGAGGCTTTCCTCATAGCCGGACAGGCTCATGCGGCGGATGGAGGCGGTGGCCATCTCGGAGCCCGAGGCGGCGAGCGCGTCCAGGAACACCTTCTGGTTGGGATAGCCCGCCGTGCCTAGGAACAGGCGCGAGGTGAAGGTGCGGTCGGCGATAACGAGCGGATCGGAAGAAGCGGTCATGTTTTCTTGTCCCGGGTAGCGCTCAGCCACCCTGCTTGGCCTGGATGATCTCGACCGCATCGCCTGTGGCGAGCGGGTGGGCGGCCCAGCGGGCACGAGGCACCACGGACCCGTTCACCGCCACCGCGATGCCCTTGCGGGCCGGGTCGACGCCCTTGGCGTCGAGGAGCGCGGAGACGGTGTCCACCGGCAGGGCCTCGGCCGCGCCGTTGATCTTCAGGCTGATGGGGTTCGTCGCAGGCATGGCTATTCCGCCGCGGCGCGAGGGGTGAAACGGTCGACGCCGAACGGCGCCGCCAGCGGATCGGCCCGGCCCTCCAGCACCAGGTCGACAATGACCTTGGTGGTGACGGGCAGCAGCAGGATGCCGTTGCGGTGATGGCCGGTGGCGTGGATGAGGCCCGGCACGCCGGAGGCGCCGAGAATGGGGGCATCGTCCCGGCTGCCGGGGCGGAAGCCGACCCATTGCTCCAGGATGGGCAATTCCTCGATGGTGGGCACCGCCCGCCAGGCATGGGTGAGCAGGGCCAATTGCCCGCCGGCGGTGATGGTGGTGTCGAAGCCCTTCTCCTCCACCGTGGCGCCGAGTATCAGCCGGCCATCCTTGCGGGGTACCATATAGATGCCCGGACCCCAGACCACATGGGTGAGCACGGGATTGGCCGGGTCCATCTGGAGGGACAGCATCTGCCCCTTCACCGGGCGCACCGGCAAGGGCGCGGCGGGCGCGATATTGATGCCGCGCGACCAGGCCCCGGCGGCGAGGATGACCACATCAGCCGCATGCAGCCGGCCGCCGATGCGCACGCCGCGCGCCACGCCGCCCGTGGTCTCCACGGCGTCCACGGGCGTGTGCTCGTGAATGCGGGCACCGGCCTTTTCCGCCGCCACCTTCAGCGCCGCCGCCACCTGGCGGTTGTCCGCCTGGTGGTCTTCCGGGCACCAGAGCGCGCCGGCCAGGCGGGTGTTGAGATAGGGCTCGCGGCGCCGCGCCTCGGCGGCGGTCAGCCATTCCACCGGCAAGTCATGCTTGCGATGAAGCGTGTGCTGATGGCGCAGCTTGCCGGCATCGTCGGCATTGAGCGCCACCACCAGGGTGCCGCTTTCCCGATAGCCGACCTCCTGGCCGCTGGCGGCTTCCAGATCGGCGGCGAAGGCGGGCCACAGGAGCTGGCTCTCGCGGTTGAGGGCGAGCAGGTCTTCCTCGCCCGGCTCCAGTTCGGCGCAGGCGGCGAGCATGCCGGCGGCGGCATGGCTGGCGCCCTGGCCGGCCACTCCGGCATCGAAGAGATCCACGCTGGCGCCCGCTTGTGCAAGGCGCCAGCCGATGGCAAGGCCGATCACGCCCGCGCCGATGATGGCGATGCGGGGGCGGTCGGCGGGGACAGAATTAAAGGACGACAAGCCTTGGCTCATCGGCTCCTCCCTACGCTGGAATGACCCAGACAGGTTCGATGGGTATGATCTCAGCCGCACATGATGCGCGGCACCCCAGGCCGTCGCGACAGTATCGCGCGATGACCCTTCGACGGCAAGGGAAACCGACCGGACAGCCCCGCGCGGTGAGGCCGCACCGGCCCGGCGCCCTTTCCCGCCTGCCCGCTCTAGCTTGGGCCGGGCGGAAGGGCAATGGCCGCGACGCGGATCGACAGGGGCTTTCGTTCCCCTTATGTTCCCGCCCATAGGAGGATTCGCCATGAAGCTTTATTGGGCTCCCCACAGCCGCGCCTTCCGCACCCTCTGGCTGCTGGAGGAATCAGGCCTGGCCTATGAGCGGGAGATGGTGCCGCTGGGCAGCGCGCGCCTCAAGAGCGCGGAGTACCGGGCCATCAATCCCATGATGAAGGTGCCCGCCTTGGAGGATGGCCCGACCCGGCTCGCCGAGAGCGGTGCCATCTGCGCCTATGTGGCGGACCTTACCCCCGACGGGCGCCTCGCGCCTGGTATCGGCGATCCCGCCCGCGGCGCCTATCTGCATTGGATGTTCTTCGATACGGCCTGCATGGAAGCCGCCTTCGTGGAGCGCATGGCGGGCGTTGCCATTCCGTCGCGCTCGGCCGGCTGGGGCAGCTTCGACCAGGTCATGGGCGTGCTGGAAGACCAGTTGTCCACCGGTCCGTGGGTGCTGGGCGAGCGCTTTTCCGCCGCCGATATCATGCTGGGCATGAGCCTGTGGTACGGAATGCACCTGCTCAAGCTGGTGAAGGATCGGCCGGTGCTGGAAGCCTATGTGGCCCGCTGCGTCGCCCGCCCCGCCTTCCAGCGCGCCGAGGCCATCGAGGCGGAAGGCCTCGCCGAACTGGAGCAGGCGACCAAGGCCTGAGCCGGGCCTTGCGGCGCAGCGCCGGAAGGGCTTTAGAATCGGATCATGCTGCCCTTCCGCCCGCTCCTGCGCCGTCTCACCCATGGCCTCACCCTTGGCGTTCGCACCATCGTGCGGGACGAGAGCGGCCATGTGCTGCTGGTCCGCCACGGCTATGCGCCCGGCTGGCATTTGCCGGGCGGCGGCGTGGATGCGGGTGAGAGCGCCGAGGCCGCCGCGCGGCGGGAATTGCTGGAGGAGACCAACGTTTCCGCCACCGCGCCGCTTGTGCTGCACGGCCTCTATTTCAACGCCCGCTTCGGGGGTCGCGACCATGTGGCCTGCTTCCTCGTGCCCGCCTTCTCCCGTGGGCCGACGCCCAAGCCCAATGCGGAAATCCGCGAAATCGCCTTCTTCCCCCTCGACGCGCCGCCCGCCGACACCTCCCCCGGCACCGCCCGCCGCCTTGCGGAAGTGCGGGGTGAGAGCGAGCGGACGGATCGGTGGTGAGCGGGCGTGATCTTGCGGCGCCCGCGCGCCCTCCCTGTTCCCCCTCCCTATCCCTCCCCCGCCTTGCGGGAGAGGGGACTTTGGTGCGCCCGGGCGGAGCGGTAGCTCTGCTCTGCCTCAGCGTCCGTCATCCAGACCTCTCCCCCGGCGGAACCGGCCCCCTCTCCCGCAAAGCGGGGGAGGGTTGGGGAGGGGGAATGGCGGACAGTGAAGCGTCCTCTTCCCCCAGGCTACGCCCTGCCGCAGGCTCTTTGCCCCCTCCCTAGCCCTCCCCCGCCTTGCGGGAGAGGGGACTTTGGTGCGCCCGGGCGGAGCGGTAGCTCCGCTCTGCCTCAGCGTCCGTCATCCAGTCCTCTCCCCCGGCGGAACCGGCCCCCTCTCCCGCAAAGCGGGGGAGGGTCGGGGAGGGGGAATGGCGGACAGTGAAGCGTCCTCTTCCCCCAGGCTACGCCCTGCCGCTGGCTCTTTGCCCCCTCCCCATCCCTCCCCCGCCTCGCGGGAGAGGGGACTTTGGTGCGCCTGGGCGGAGCGGTAGCTCTGCTCTGCCTCGGCGTCCGTCATCCAGTCCTCTCCCCCGGCGGAACCGGCCCCCTCTCCCGCGAAGCGGGGGAGGGTTGGGGAGAGGGAATGGCGGACAGTGAAGCGTCCTCTTCCCCCAGGCTACCCCCTGCCGCTGGCTCTTTGCCCCCTCCCCATCCCTCCCCCGCTTCGCGGGAGAGGGGACTTTGGTGCGCCTGGGCGGAGCGGTAGCTCTGCTCTGCCTCAGCGTCCGTCATCCAGTCCTCTCCCCCGGCGGAACCGGCCCCCTCTCCCGCGAAGCGGGGGAGGGTTGGGGAGGGGGAATGGCGGACAGTGAAGCGTCCTCTTCCCCCCAGGCTACGCCCTGCCGCTGGCTCTTTGCCCCCTCCCTATCCCTCCCCCGCCTTGCGGGAGAGGGGACTTTGGTGCGCCTGGGCGGAGCGGTAGCTCTGCTCTGCCTCAGCGTCCGTCATCCAGACCTCTCCCCCGGCGGAACCGGCCCCCTCTCCCGCGAAGCGGGGGAGGGTTGGGGAGGGGGCAAGGACACAACGCCACGAGCAAGCGCCCCCTCTGACGCCCCAGCACCAACATCCCCGCCATCGGCAGGGGTGGAGGGATGCGGGAGCGGCCGGCGCGCGGCGGCGCGCCGTAGAAGTGTAGGATGACGTCGGAGCCTCGCTCCGTCCGCTCCCGCGCGGGGATTTATGGCCTCGGCCCTGCGCCGCGTGGGCAACAGGTTCTCCCATCAGCACCGGCCGAACCAGAACCGGATCGGTGCGCCTGGGCCTTCAGCCTCCTCTGCTAACGGGCGCGAGGTGCGTTAAGCCTCGTCCCGTCGGACACCCGCCCCCGACACCACCCGTCGGGCCGCTCCGGACGCGCCCCTCCTTGGTGCCAGGTGGGACAACCATAGCAGAGGGGCGAGGAATTAGGAATATGGTCTAGGATATTTTTCTTAAAACCTGCCCTGCGATGTGGCCCGAACAGATGGTCGGCAATGCGATCCATCTGTTCGGAGACTGCCAGTGTCCGCAGAGGGCGAGTGTCCGCTGATGACCAGGACCGCCCCTCAGAGGATGAAGCGGCTGAGGTCGGCATTCTTGGCGAGGTCGCTCACCCGCTGGCGCACATAATCCGCATCGATCACCACCTGCTCCCCCGAGCGGTCCGGCGCGGTGAAGGACAGGTCGTCCAGAACCCGCTCCATCACCGTCTGGAGGCGGCGGGCGCCGATATTCTCGACGCTGGAATTCACCTCCACCGCCACATCCGCAATGGCTTCCACGGCTTCGGGGGTGATGTCGAGGGTCACGCCCTCAGTGGCCATCAGCGCCACCTGCTGCTTGACGAGGCTCGCCTCGGTCTCGGTGAGGATGCGCACGAAGTCGGCGCGGGTGAGAGCCTCCAGCTCCACGCGGATGGGCAGGCGGCCCTGCAATTCCGGCAGCAGGTCGGAGGGCTTGGACACATGGAAGGCGCCGGAGGCGATGAAGAGGATATGATCGGTCTTCACCGGCCCGTGCTTGGTGGAGACCGTCGTCCCTTCGATCAGGGGCAGGAGGTCCCGCTGCACGCCCTCGCGGGAGACATCGGCACCCGAGCGCCCTTCCCGGCCGGCAATCTTGTCGATCTCGTCCAGGAAGACGATGCCGTTATTCTCCACCGCATGGATGGCCTCCTGTGTGGTGGCCTCTTGGTCGATGAGCTTGTCCGCCTCCTCCGTGAGGAGCAGCGGATGGGCATCCTTCACCAGCACGCGGCGGGTGCGGGTGCGGCCTCCGAAGGCCTTGCCGAGCATGTCGCCCAGGGAGACCGCGCCCATCTGCGCGCCGGGCATGCCGGGGATTTCGAACATGGGCATGCCCTGGCCGCCGGCCTGGACCTCGATCTCCACTTCCTTGTCGTCCAGTTCCCCGGCCCGCAGGCGCTTGCGGAACGCCTCGCGGGTGGCCGAGGAAGAGCTTGCGCCCACCAGGGCATCCAGCACGCGCTCCTCGGCGGCGAGGTGCGCGCGGGCCTGCACGTCCTTGCGCTTGGCGTCGCGCACAAGGCCGATGCCCACCTCCACGAGATCGCGGACGATCTGTTCCACGTCGCGGCCCACATAGCCCACTTCCGTGAACTTGGTGGCTTCCACCTTCAGGAAGGGCGCGCCAGCCAGGCGCGCAAGGCGGCGGGAGATCTCGGTCTTGCCGACGCCGGTGGGGCCGATCATGAGGATGTTCTTGGGCAGCACTTCCTCGCGCATATGGCCTTCGAGCTGCTGCCGACGCCAGCGGTTGCGCAAGGCGATGGCCACCGCGCGTTTGGCCTTGCCCTGGCCGACAATATGGCGATCGAGCTCGGAGACGATCTCGCGGGGGGAAAAGTCGCTCATGGGTCTTCTTTCGTAACGCGGCAGGCGGTCGGCGGCGAACGCGACGCTCAGCCGCCGATGGTCTCGATGACGATGTTGCGATTGGTGTAGACGCAGATGTCGGCGGCGATCTCCAGGGAGCGACGCACGATCACTTCCGGATCCTCCTCCCGGTCCAGCAGCGCCCGGGCCGCCGCCAGCGCGAAGGAGCCACCGGAGCCGATGCCGGCAACGCCCGCTTCGGGCTCCAGGACGTCGCCCGTGCCGGTGAGCACCAGCGTGATATTGGCGTCGGCCACGATCATCATGGCCTCAAGGCGCCGCAGATAGCGGTCCGTCCGCCAGTCCTTGGCCAATTCCACCGCCGCACGCTGCAACTGGCCGGGATACTGCTCGAGCTTGGCTTCCAGGCGCTCAAACAGGGTGAAGGCATCGGCTGTCGCCCCCGCAAAGCCGCCGATCACATCGCCCTTGCCGAGCCGGCGCACCTTGCGGGCATTGGCCTTGAGCACCGTCTGGCCGAGCGTGACCTGGCCGTCGCCGGCAATGGCAACCCGGTTGCCCTTGCGCACGGATACGATTGTGGTGCCATAGATGGTGTCGGGAGAATGCATTTGGGGCTCCGATTGCGCCTCTTACTTAAGGCGTTCCCGCGCCGGCGCAATGTCCCGCCCCCGCCAAGGCGGCACGCTCAGCCCAGCAGAAAGCCGCGCACGGCGCCGGCGAAGACTTCGGGGGCTTCCACCATGGGGCAATGGCCGGTGTGCGGCACCGTAACGCCCGTGGCACCCGGAATGGCGGCGATGAGCGCGTCGGCGAAGGGCTGGGCGAAGAAGCGGTCATCGGGGCTCGACAGGACCAGGGTCCGCGCGCGGATGGCGCCGATCCGGTCGAGGGTGTCCGCATCGGCGCAGGCCTGCGCCTGGCGGGTGAAGCCCGCCACCGGCTGGAGGGGGCCCGCCTCCACCGTCGCCTGGGCGATGGCGCCGAGCGGCACCTGGGCCAGCGTGTCGCGCCCAAGCGTGAAGGTGGCGAGCGTCGAGACATAGAGGATGGGGTCTGCAATCTCCGTGCGCAGCCGCACCAGCAAGCCAAGGAGTTCACGCGTATAGAGATTTTGCCGGCCGAGGGTGTTGCAGAGCACCAGCCGGTCCACCCGCTCGGGCGCCATGAGCGCCAGTTCCTGGGCGATGAGGCCGCCCATGGAATGGCCGAGCACATGGGCCCGCTCCAGCCCCGCCGCATCCAGCACCGCCAGCGCGTCGCGCGCCATGTCGGTGACGCGGTAGCCGGCGGAAGCCTGGGAACTGGCCCCGATGTCGCGGTTGTCGAAGCAGATGGTGCGAAGGCCCGTCAGATGCGGCCGGCTGAAGGACCAGAAGGCCCGGTCCGCAGACAGGCCACCAATGATGAGCAGCGGAGCCCCCTCCCCCGCCACGTCATAGGCAAGCATCAGGCCGTCATTGGTGGCGAATTCGGACATAAGGGCCTCCGCTTGTTACAGGGTGTAAAGTTGTTGGGCGATGAGCAGGATCTGGCAGCCGAGCGCCACCACCAGGAAGGCGGCATGAAACCTTGGGCTTTTCGTGCGCATGGCGACCAGGCAGCCGGCGATCAGCAGGACCGACACCGAAGCCTGGAGCGCCCCCACGAGGCGGACATATTCCATGCCCTTCAAGGAGGTGTCGATCATGTCCAGCATATGGGACAAAGCGAGGATGCCAAAGAACCAGCGGCGTTTGGCATAGAAATAAGAGCTATAGCTGCCATATTCCCCGAGATGGTCCGGAAAGAGAATGACGCACATGAAATAAAATACGCTGGCATAAACAAGAACGAAGAAATATATGGCGAAATTCCACTCGATCCACGAGAGTCGATATTCCCACCACCAGAACATGACCGCGCTCAAAAGCGTCACAACCGCCCATCCCAAATGGATACGGCTGATCTGATGCTCATGCGGGTGCTGGATGAACTTGGCGATGCCGCTCAGGATGCGCGTCACGGACAGGCCGAGAATCATGCCCATCACCACGCGCACATGCACATAAAGCTGCGGATCTGTGGCTAGGGCCATTCTTCATCCTCTCGACGCAGGCGCATAGAAGAGGAGGGAGCGGACGGACTCAAGGGGAATGGCACGCCCGTAGGATCGTCGGGCCGCACGGGGTGCGGCAGCCGGGTGCCGGGTGCCGCGAGCCCCTTGCACACCCGCGCGCCGCGTCATGCAATCGCCATATGGCGTTGCAGCACCCAAACTGCTAGAAGGCGCGGCCTTGGAGGAGTTCCATGCGTAAGGCCGAGATCGTCCGCGAGACGAAGGAAACGAAGGTGCGCCTGTCCGTCAACCTCGACGGGACGGGCCGCAATCACGTGGCCACGGGCATCGGCTTCCTGGACCATATGCTCGACCTCCTCGCCCGTCACGCCCGGTTTGACCTGGACATCGTGGCCGAAGGCGACCTGCATGTGGACTTCCACCACACCACCGAGGATGTGGGCATCGTGCTCGGCCAGGCGGTGCGCCGCGCGCTCGGCGACATGCGCGGGATCACACGCTATGCCGATCTGCACCTGCCCATGGACGAGACGCTGACCCGCGTGGCGCTGGACATTTCCGGCCGGCCCTATCTGGTGTTCCGCACGTCCTTCAGCGCGCCCAAGATCGGGGAGTTCGACACCGAGCTGGTGCGCGAATTCTTCCAGGCGTTCGCCTCCAATGCGGGCGTGACGCTGCATGTGGAGACGCTCTACGGCGACAACAACCACCACATCGCCGAAAGCTGCTTCAAGGGCCTCGCCCGTGCGCTGCGCGCGGCGGTGGCCATCGACCCGGCTGCGGCTGGAGAGATCCCGTCCACCAAGGGCGCGCTCGGCGTCTGAGCGCGCGTGCGGAGAGCCAAATGGCCGTCTGGAGCGTCCTGATCCTGGACCAGGTGAACGACACGCCGATGCAGAGCGCGGAGCGGGTGGTGCTGGTGCGCGAGAAGGTGTCCCTTCTCGCCTTCCTGTTCGCGCCCTTCGCCCTGCTGCGTTATCGCCTGTGGCTGGCCTTCGCCGTCTTTCTGGCGGCAAGCCTCGGTCTGGCCGCGATCGAGATTGCCCTCGGCCTGCCGGATGTGGTGGGTGCGGCGGGGACGCTGGGCCTGCACCTGCTGGTGGCCCTGGAACTGCCCGACCTGCGCGTCCGCAAGCTGCGGCGCCTGGGCTATGAGGAGGCGGGCGTCGTCACCGGGCGCGACCGCGACGAGGCGGAGCGCCGCTTCTTCAAGCGCTGGACGCCACGCACCCTGCGCGCCGGCTTCATTTCGCCCCGTCCCACCCGGCCGGGCGCGTCCATCATCGGATCCTTCCCGGAGCCGCGTGCATCATGACCGTCGCCATCGTCGATTACGGATCGGGCAACCTGCACTCCGCCGCGAAAGCGCTGGAGCGGGCGGCGCTCGACCTCGGCGCGCCGCGGATCGCCGTCACCAGCGACCCCGAGATCGTGCGCACCGCTGACCGGGTGGTGCTGCCCGGAGTCGGCGCCTTCGCCGATTGCCGGCGGGGCCTGGATGCCGTTCCCGGCATGGTGGAGGCGCTGGAAGAGGCCGTGCACCAGCGCGGCCGCCCCTTCCTCGGCATCTGCGTCGGCCTTCAATTGCTGGCCGAGCGCGGGCTCGAGCATGGCGAGACCGCGGGCCTTGGCTGGATCAAGGGCGAGGTGGTGCGCATCGAGCCCACCGACCCCAGCCTGAAGATCCCGCACATGGGCTGGAACACGCTGACGCTGGAGCGCGTGCACCCGCTGTTCGACGGCATCCCCACGGGCCGCGATGGCCTCCATGCCTATTTCGTCCACTCCTACCACATGCATGTGGCCGACCCGGCCGACCGGCTGGCGACCACCGAATATGGCGGCACCGTCACCGCGGCGGTGGCGCGCGGCAATGTGGCCGGCACCCAGTTCCACCCCGAGAAGAGCCAGAAGCTGGGCCTTGCCCTTCTCGCCAATTTCCTGAAGTGGCACCCGTGATCCTGTTTCCTGCTATCGACCTCAAGGACGGCCTCGCCGTGCGCCTGGAACAGGGCGACATGGCGCGTGCCACCGTGTTCAACCGCGACCCCGCCGCCCAGGCGGGCGAGTTCGAGGCCATCGGCTTCCGCTATCTCCATCTGGTGGACCTCGACGGCGCCTTTGCCGGGCGCCCGGTGAACGGGGCGGCGGTGGACCGCATCCTGGAGACGGTCTCCATTCCCGTTCAGCTCGGGGGCGGCATCCGCGACATGGCCACCGTGGAAGGCTGGCTCGGCAAGGGCGTGAACCGCGTCATCCTCGGCACCGCCGCCGTGCGCGACCCCGACTTCGTCAAGGAAGCGGCCCGCGCCCATCCCGGCCGCGTGGCCGTGGGCCTGGATGCCCGCGACGGCCGCGTGGCGGTGGAAGGCTGGGCGGAGACCTCCGATTTGCCCGCCGAGGACATCGCCCGCCGCTTCGAGGATGCCGGTGTTGCCGCCATCATCTATACGGACATCGCCCGCGACGGCCTGCTGAAGGGCCTCAACATGGACGCCACCATCGCGCTGGCGGACGCGGTCAACATTCCCGTCATCGCCTCCGGCGGCCTTGCCTCGCTGGCGGACGTGGAAGCACTGATCGAGCCCCGCGCCGCCAAGCTCGCCGGCGCCATCACCGGGCGCGCGCTTTATGACGGCCGTCTCGACCCCGGCGCCGCCTTGGCGCTGGTGGCCGGCCGGGGCTGAGGACCGCCATGCTGAAAGTCCGCGTCATTCCCTGCCTGGACGTGAAGGACGGGCGCGTGGTCAAGGGTGTGCAGTTCGTCGACCTGCGCGATGCCGGCGACCCGGTGGAGGCCGCCCGCGCCTATGACGCGGCCGGCGCCGACGAACTGACCTTCCTGGACATCACCGCCAGCCACGAAAATCGCGGCACCATCCTGGACGTGGTGCAGCGCACGGCCGAACAATGCTTCATGCCGCTCACGGTGGGCGGGGGCGTGCGCACCGTGGACGATGTGCGCACCTTGCTGCATGCGGGCGCCGACAAGGTCTCCATCAACACCGCCGCTGTGAACCGCCGCGCCTTCGTGGGCGAGGCAGCCGAGAAATTCGGCGAGCAGTGCATCGTGGTGGCCATCGATGCCAAGAAGGTCTCGGCCCCCGGCGAGCCGGACCGCTGGGAAATCTTCACCCATGGCGGGCGCAAGCCCACGGGCCTGGAAGCGGTCGCCTATGCCCGCGAGGTGGTGGACCTCGGGGCCGGCGAAATCCTGCTCACCTCCATGGACCGGGACGGCACCGGCCTCGGCTTCGACGTGGCCCTCACCCGCGCCATCTCGGATGCCGTGCACGTGCCGGTGATCGCTTCCGGCGGAGTGGGCACCCTCGACCATCTGGTGGAGGGCGTGCGCGAAGGCGGCGCCTCCGCCGTGCTGGCCGCCTCCATCTTCCATTTCGGCACCTTCACGGTGCGCCAGGCCAAGGACCGGCTCGCCGCCGCCGGCCTGCCCGTGCGCCTCGACGGCTGAACCGAGGAGCGACAAGCCATGTCCGACGACCGCGTGACGCTTCTCGATCTCGAACGCATCGTCGCGGCACGCGCCTCGGCGGAAGCCGGCAGCTCCTACACCCGCTCCCTTCTGGACAAGGGCGTCGCCAAGTGCGCCCAGAAGCTGGGCGAGGAAGGGGTGGAGACGGTGATCGCCGCCTTGTCCGGCAGCCATCAGGAGCTGATCGGCGAAAGTGCCGACCTGCTGTATCATCTTGCCGTCCTGCTCCATGCCCGCGGCGTGGAGCTGGACGAAGTCCATGCCGAACTGGCGCGGCGCACCGGACAGTCCGGGCTCGCGGAAAAGGCGTCGAGAAAGCAGGGCTGAGGCGGGCATGGGGGAGAAACGCAGCATGGACCAGCGTCTGGACCTTCGTCTTTCACCCTATCGCACCTTCACCCGTGCCGACTGGGCGGAGCTGCGGCGTGACACGCCCATGCCGCTGCGCACCGAAGAGATCGTGCGCCTCCAGGGCCTCAACGACCGGCTCTCCCTGAACGAGGTGGAGGAGATCTACCTGCCGCTCTCGCGTCTCCTCTCCCTTTATGTTGGGGCGACGCAGAAACTGTTCCGGGCCATGAGCGACTTCCTCGACCATGGGGCGCGGGGCGAGGGCAAGATGCCCTACATCATCGGGGTGGCCGGCTCGGTGGCGGTGGGCAAGTCCACCACCGCCCGCGTGCTCCAGGCCCTGCTCGCCCGCTGGCCGAACACGCCGAAGGTGGATCTGGTCACCACCGACGGCTTCCTCCTGCCCAATGCGGTGCTGGAGAAGGAAGGCCTGATGGAGAAGAAAGGCTTTCCCGAGAGCTACGACCTGCCCCTCCTCCTGTCCTTCCTCACCGACATCAAGGCCGGCCGCCGGCCCGTGCGCGCGCCGCTCTACAGCCACTTCTTTTATGACGTGATGCCCGACCAGCGCGTGGAGGTGGACCGCCCGGACATCCTGATCGTGGAGGGCCTGAACGTTCTCCAGACCGGGCGCCTGCCCCGCGACGGGACCGGCATTCCCTTCGTCTCCGACTTCTTCGACTTCTCGGTCTATATCGATGCCGACGAGGACGTGCTGGAGCACTGGTACGTGCAGCGCTTCATGCGGCTGCGGGAAACCGCCTTCAAGGATCCCCTCTCCTACTTCCACCGCTATTCCAAGCTGACCGAAGAAGAGGCCCGCCAGACGGCCCTGTCCATCTGGAACCGCATCAACCTGCCCAATCTGCAGGAGAACATCCTGCCCACCCGCCAGCGCGCCGACCTCATCCTGCGCAAGGCCGGCGACCACGAGATCGCGGAAGTCAGCCTGCGCAAATTGTGAGGGGCGCCGGCGCTTTTGCCGACCTCCAGCGGCCGGGGAAAACCTTGGTTTGGCCGGCTGACGGTCTAGCGACAGCCTGCGCGGGCCATCATGTCGTTGACAAGGATGGGCGTGGCCGCCGTCTGTTGCCATCTGGCCTTGTCCGTCCGTGACAATGCCGCAAGGGCGGCATCGCTGGACATGCCGAGCGGCCGCGCGCAGATGAGCCCGTCCGATGCGCGCGTGCGCGCCTCCTTGACCAGAAGGCCCGTCGCCTCCCCCACCCCGGCGAGATAAGCCATGGCGGCATTGCGTGCGGCATTGTCCGTGGACGAGCGCTGGATGAGATCGACCACCTGGGCGACGGAAATCTCGCCGGTCGCGGTCGAAGGCATTGCCTGGGCTGGCAGCGAGACGCCGAGGCAAGCGATTGCGGTCACGATCGTGCATTTCATGTTCATTTTCGCGCACCTGATTATCGCAAAACAATAATTTCTCCATATTGAGCGGCATAAATTTATTGTCAAACGATAATTATTGCGTCAGATAGATGGGCCTCATGGAGGGAGTGATGGCCATGGAACACCCCGGCGTGCCGGCCCGCTCGGATAAATTCGACCCCGCGCCCAATGGCGTGACTCTGTCGCGGCAAGCCCGCAGGGGGTTTCAGGCCCTGGCCATCGTCGCGGTCTGCCTGGCTGCGGGGCTGCCCGCGCTGGCGATCTTCTATTGGCTCACCGAAGGCGCAGGCGTGGCCGAGGGAGACCTCATGCGCCTGTTCGCAATCGCCACGGCACTTCTGCACCTCCTGCCCTTGAGCTGGGGCTTGTGGCGGCTGCGGGTCTGCCTGACGCGGTTCTCTACGGGCCACCCGTTCGACGCGGAAGGCATTGCCGGCCTGCGCGACTTCGCGCTGGGCACGGCGCTCAGCGCGATCGCCAAGCCGCTGGCGGGCATGCTGTTCATGCTGGCCATGAGCTGGGAAGGCCGGCCGAAGCAGATCGTCATCGAGATCAGTTCGGACGTGATGATCCTGGCCCTGTTTGCCGGCGTGGTTGCGGCCCTTGTTTGGGCCATGCAAAAAGCCGCCCAGCTCGCCGAAGAAAACAGCCAGATCGTTTGACGCCCATGCCGATCAAGGTCAACCTTGCCGTTATGCTGGCACGTCGCAATGTGAAGTCCAAAGACCTGGCCGAACAGATCGGCATCACCGAAGCCAATCTCAGCCTGCTGAAACAGGGTAAGGTCAAGGGTATCCGTTTCGAAACCCTCGCCGCCATTTGCCGATACCTCGACTGTCAACCGGGCGACATCCTCGCATTCGAACCCGATTTTTGAGCGGCAGTCCGGGACAACACAGGACCGCCATGGCCGGCCCACAGCTTGGCGCGGGCCACGGCGGCACGGCCTGCGCCGCACGGTTGGACCCGTGGGCTGGGTCGTGCGGCGGATTTATCCCGCAGACCGGTCTGCTGCGTTCCGGTCCGGGATTGGCGCGGCGATGCGTGAGGCTGCTGAAAGGGCAATGTCGGAAAGGTCATCTGCAAGCATCTCAACTCGGCCGTCTGCCGGTATGCCCGCGCCTATGCCGGCTATTGATCAGATGCAGCAGGCCCCGACGCGCGCATGAACCCACTGCACGGCGCTGAACGCATGGCGTTTTCTAGGAAACAGGATGGCCTGAGACGCTCTGAGGCAGGAAATTGGAGCGGGCGATGGGAGTCACACTTGAAGGATAAAACATTGATATAACAATTAAATTATACGCGCTGAACAGCGCAATGCCTACGTTTATGCCTACAAAAATCGCGCCTGTAGAAGTTCGGTTCCCATACACAGTTTTTCGCGCAAGACGGCATGCTGCGGGATCGCCTCGCTCAATTCAACCCCCGCAGCCCTCCCCCCTGCCCCGTGTAGCATTTTGGGCGCTCGTTTGGGGCCGATGACCCATCTGAAAGACGCGCCGGCTTCATCCACGGCGAGGCGTGATCCCCGCCGCCCCCCTCCAAATGCCGCCTCTGAGCCCTCCAGCGCACCTTGCGTTTTGGAGCGTTTTCGCGCCCGAAATC
Organism: Aquabacter sediminis; assembly: GCF_028863665.1. Classification (GTDB taxonomy): domain Bacteria; phylum Pseudomonadota; class Alphaproteobacteria; order Rhizobiales; family Xanthobacteraceae; genus L1I39. Next base: position 139,576 of record NZ_JARBFX010000005.1, on the reverse strand, counting down.
GTGGTGTGGCAACGGTTCGCTTGACATTTTTGAGGTTCTATGATACCTTTTATAGGCGCAAGCCCTCTATGAAAGGACACATCATGGCTTCGATCACGCGTATCAACGTCAAGACCGCTCCGAAGGCCACAGAGGCGAAGAAAGAGGCGGCGGCCACGCCTGTCGACGAAAAGGCACTGCCGGCCGCTGGCGACGCCTCGGAGGCCATTCATGCAGCTTCTGCCGGCCACGCGGCCTCTGTCGAAGAGGCGGCTGTCGCTGCCATGGCGCAGGCCGCCGAGAATGCGCCTGTCGCAACCGCCACGAACGGCACGCCCGCCGCAGATGACACGCCTGCCACCATTGAGGCGCCCGTGACGGCCGAGCCCTCGGCCCCCGGAGACGCGATGGCCATTCCTCCTGCAGAGAAGGTCGACGCCAAGCCCGTGGATGATCGCCTCTGGCGCGCCATCGCTGTCGGCGACGTCGTGCTGATGGCCGACTATTCGGACGGCGAGTTCCAGGGGTGGTGGCCCGCCAAGGTCATCACCCTCGTGGAGGGACGCGCCAGCTGCGTCTTCATCGACTATGAGGAGATGGGCCACTTCTCGCGCCAGATCACCGAGTTCGCCCTGCTGCACCCCATGCATGCCGGCTGACGACGTGGAGGCGCCGCCATGCGGCGTCTCCCCCTCTCTCCGATCATGCAAAAAGGTGAGCATCACATGGGACAAAGATATGGGCGCCGTCGGCGCCGCAGGCAGGCCGCGAAAGATCGCGCCCTCATCCGCGACTGCGTGCTCTATGCGCAGGCCGTGGCGGCGCTCAAGGCTGGCTATGAGGCTGATCCTGATGCTGACGGGCGCTATGCCGGCGCTCTTGGCATGCGGCATCTGGGGCGCGCCGAACGGGCGCTGGAGCGCATTGCAGGGCGGGAGGCATCCACATCGCTTGGCCTTGAGGCCAAGGCCCGCATTCTGCCGGTGATCGTCTCGCGTCGCATGGGCCTGCTATCGGATCTTGAAGCCGAGCTGATCGCCGGCTTTGCCGATGAGGTCCGCGCTGACCTTTGCCTGCGACGGGCTGGCCAGAGCCGGCTGTAAGTTCAAGCCTTCTTGCGCCCGCGCTTCAGCGGCACGGGAGGCGTCGCCCCTTCAGCCGGCAGGCGCACCAGGTCGCTCAAGGTCACGTTCAGCACCTGAGCGAGGCGGTCCAGAAGATCGATGGTGGGGTTTTCCACCTGCCGCTCAATGCCGCCCAGATACGCCCGGTCGATCCCAGCATCCGCCGCCAGGCGCTCTTGCGACAATCCCCGCTCAACCCGCAGGGCCCGCACATTCCAGGCCAGAACGGCACGTCCCTTCATGGACGCGCATGCTGACGATTGCGGCGCCTATCAAACCACTGGCCATAGCCATCATTAATCGCTAGCTTCGCCACAACTGAAAGGCGCATGGACGCCGCACGTCGCATGGCACAGCATCCCTCCTTCCTCGTCACGGGACGCACCCGTCTCGTTCCCCACACCACCTGGCGCGGCATCTACATCGCTCTCCAGGTAGAAGCCTTCGCGCCCGATGGCCCAATCTGGCGCACGCCCACGGCGGCTGATCTCGGCGACATCGAGAACCGTTTTCCCGGCTGGGACGCGCAGGTCTGCTCGGGGTTCGCCAACTACCGTTTTGTGCACCACAAGCCTTGGCTGGAGCTGGCCTTCCGGGCGCTGCAACTGCCCAACGGCAAGGGGGGCTGGCGCTTCGCCACGCTCGAAGACCTCGCCTGGCTGTCTCCCGCAGCCAAACGGGCACCGTGAGAGGGGCAATGCCATGCATGTTCGACTGGTTCATCCCCTCACGGGGGCTCATGCGCGCGTCGGCATCGGCTTCAACTGGCCGATCCTGGCCCTGGGCTTTGGCCTATGGGTCTGCTGGACCGTGCTTTTCCTGGTCCTTGACGGCCGTGGCGGCGGCCTGCGCGGTTCATCCGCGACCGGCATCATCCTGGCCTTCGCGATCTATTTCGGCCGCGAGTTCAACGGGCACAGGGGCCGGCGCCTCTTGATGCAAGGCTGGCGCTTTGCCGAGCCCTCGGCCCCGACCGTCCGCCTCGCCCTGCGCGGCTGGCAAGTGCCTGATCTCTCTCAAGCCGTGCCCGCCCCGCCTGCCGAGGCGCCATCGCCCGCTTTCAGCATCGATGCTGACCGCTTCCTGGCCGCCTGTGCCGCGCCCTTGCCGTCGCAGCCGCAGCCGCAGCCGAAAGCGCTGGCAGCGTCGGCACCCGTTTTCATCCCCCCATCACCCCCTGGAGGCCCTATGAAAGTGCAACTCGTCAATCCCCGCACCGGAGAGCTGAAGGCCATCAAGGTCGGCTTCAGCTGGACCTTGTTCCTCTTCGCCGGCTTCTTCGGCATCCCCCTCATGCTGCGCAAGCTCTATGGCTGGGCGGCCCTCTTCCTCGCCATAAGCCTGCTCTCCCCCTTCGCCATGGAGCTCGCCAACGCCGAGACGGACCGGGAGGCCTTCATTGCCTTCACCCTCAGCTTCGGCTTCCAGCTCGCTGCCCTCCTCATCATCGCCATCAAAGGCAACGAACTGACCGCCAAGCGCCTCATCGACAAGGGGTGGACGTTTGCCAATCCGGACAGCCTGGAGACGCAGCTGGCGAAGCGGAAATGGGGGTTTGTGTGAAGGACACGAAGGGAGTGGGCGGATGACGCCTGCTCCCCCCTCCGCCATCCGCAACGCACCGTACCTTTCCCGATGCACGCCTGAACGTGCAGTATGGGGCCGAAATAGGACTGTCCGGTTTCGGGGAGTTCAACCAGCAAGCGGACATATCGCCAATGAATGCCCGAGGCTGGAACTGAACCAAAGCGGCCTTCCCGGCACGCCGTTGCGAATGACCGCTTCGCGCCTTAAATCCGGACGTGTGGGTAATAATGACGACTTGCTGAAAGCGTACATTGCTTATGACCGCGCCGAGCGCCAGTAGGTTATTTCGATGGAGGCGTTCTGTCGTCGGCCGGAAGCGGACGTCCGTTCATGTGCATTTTTTCGGCATGGGCGAGCTGATAGTAGCCTGACGGTTAATCGTAAAACATCAGAGAGTGGGACGTTCAATCACAGAGAAGACGGAAAGGATCTTTCTAGCCACATCCTAACCGCGGCCGGTGCTCCATAGCCCGTGTCCCTTAGCAGACGGACGATGTCATTCGCCGCGACTACCAAAATGGGATGCTCGTCCTCCTTTATTTCCTTGTATGCTTGTTCATCAACGTAACTAGTCGTGACTAGAACGCCAAACTGCCGGTGACGCAGCCGGGAAATCAGGCGGGACATCTCCCGAACGCCGACGGCGTGCGAGGTGGCGTAGCACTTTGCCTCCAGCGCGAAATCTACAAGGATCGCACTCGCTCCCGTGCCGATCCTCATCTGTCCGATCCCGTCACGGCCACCATCTCTCGATCTCCTGGTGAGGTCGAGGCTGGCGATGTCGGGCAGCATCATCCGCGCCAATTCGGCAGCGCACTGCTCGAAGCCATGCGGATCATCGGCGAAAAAGCCGTGAATGACCGCAATCACTTCCTTCCCGATGGGATCTGAAGGAAGCTGTTCGCCCCGCCTGCGGTGCTGGATCGTGCGGGGAGCAAGAAGGGGTACCACCCGGCCAGTCTCGAGCCAGGTTGTCCACACCGGCGGGGCCAGGGCTGTGTCAGGCTGACCGGCTATAATGCTCTCAATCCAGGAGCGCGCTACACTCTCCGTCCGAAGGATAGTGAAGCGCGCCCTGTAGTTCTGGAAGCGGCTGTCGTCCCTCGTGCGCCAGACCGCCAAGAGATCCTCCGCCGGGCGCTGTCCGGCAACGCCCGGCACTGCAAGACCGAGGAAGATCACGTCGCGCCATTCACCGGCCGAGGTGAACACCAGGACAGGGGGCACCTTTCGTCGCCCTTCCTCTCCGCCATTCGCGTCCTCGAATATACGTTGGAGCAGGGCATTGCCGAAACGTGGCGTTGCGTGAAGTGCCCGGCCCGGAACCTTGTTGTCGCCATAGTAGGTGTAGACCCCGGTTTCCCGATCAAGCGCATCAGGCCAGTCTGGATCGCGCTTGTTTGAAGTCAGGACGACAAGCTCCAAGCGATCGATCCGGCCCCTGTAGCGGAAGCCACCGCCTGTGCTGACTCCTGCGAGGTTCGGAAGGGGATCGTCTCCTGCGCCGCCACGGCGGCCGCCCTGATATACGGCGTCGACCAGCAGATCGGCCGTCGCAGCTTCGTCGGGACCGAATATCTGCACCGAAAGCCACCCAACTAGGCTGCGATCGATATCGGAACGCCGGCGCCGCGAGTCTTCGGTGACGACGCCGGCTTCTCCGCGGCTTCGCCAGTAAGCGTTTCCACTGCCGCCCGCATGACCGGCGGACAGACGCCGTTTCCGAGCAGTTTCACGCGATCACGACGCGATCCTCGTTCCAGCCTAGCCTCCTCGGGATAGCCCATCGCGCGGCGAAGTTCCGACACCTGCAGCATGCGGAATGTCGCCACGCCTCCAATCCACCGGACCAGTCCGAACCGATCCAGCGTGGTAAGGGTTCGTATGGGCCTATCCAGCGGCTGCCATCCGCCCGCTCGATCGGAACCGTAGTACACGACCAGGAAATCCTTGCCCTTGCCCAGTTCCGCCATGCCCCGGCTCACTCGTGCGATCGTGTTCTCGGAAAGATGACCTCCGAATACCGGGCGCGCCTTCCATGCTGACGGATCGTCGAGAATGGCGATGGCATGGGGGCACGGTTCGCTCGCAAGAACCTTTGCCGGCTTGCGGAGCCGGTCACCAAGAATGAACAGCCGCTTGCGGGTCTGGGGCACACCGAAATTTGCCGCGTCAAGCATCTGAGCACGAAGATGATAGTATTCGCCAAGTTCGTCGATCAGTTCCTTGTACCCATCCCAGCGCCGCATGCCGGAGACATTCTCCAGCACGATCCAGCGCGGCTCATACTCACGAACGAAGGGCATGACATACCAGCCCGATCGACGACTCGTTTCGCATCGTGGCTTGGCGCCGCGAGCGATGGAGTGATGCGTGCATTCGGGTGAGGCGATAAGCAGGTCGACCGAATCGACCTTGGAGAAGAGACCTGCGCTGCTGTTGTCATCAAGACGGGTGGTGATCACCTCCGCCTGGGGAAAATTATCCTTGTAGGTTTCGGTGGCAATATCCCAGGCGTCGACGGCCCCAACCATCTCTACGCCAGCGGCACGGGCTCCGAGGCTGCTACCTCCAGCGCCACAAAATAGGTCCAACCCTCTGATTTTTACCACGTACCACCCCCCCGACTTCGCTGTCTCACACATCTTCGACTGCGACGTTGCCAGGCTCGGCGCCAAACGGCAACCCTCTCTTGACCCGCAGGAGGATGCTGCGGCGACAGCCACGGGGGCGCTCGCGAACCTGATGTTCCCATATCCGGAGCACCTGCCACCCAGCCTGACGAAGCAAGCGTCGGTTGCAATCGTCCCGGCGCCGGTTCGCCGCGATCTTCGCCTCCCACTTTTCCGATAGCTTCATGCGCCAGCTTTCGAACTGCCAGCCATGCCAGAAATCGCCGTCGACGAAGATGCAGAGCGAGTGCTTCCACAACACGAAGTCTGGTCTGCCGGGAAGCGACCGGATATGACTCTCGAACTCCAGGCCAAGTGCCTCAAGCATGGCACGAACCGTGCGCTCCGGGCCTGTGTCGCGGCCCCTTATGCGGCTCATGACGGCGCTTCGAGTGCCCGGGCTCATGAAGTCGCCTCGGTGCTGCCGACTCGGCGACGCGACTTCCCGACCGTCTGCCACTTCGGGAGCTACCGGCTCCGATATGAACAGTTCCTCATCCGCTTCGGCGGGATTATGTTGCGCTCTCATGGGAGGATCCTAGTCTGATTCCAGGGGGATGTATTGGCTGAAGCGGACATCAGGGACCGGATAGAGGCGCGGATCGGCCAGGGCGAGTTCCTGGCGAACATGCTGCTAGTCACGCGGCAGCACTCCAATCAGGCTCACACGGACTTTGTGGAGAATCTTTCCGGGATAGCCGAGAGCGTCCGCGCGCTTCTGGAAAATAACGATCTTCTACGCCGCATCGAGTATGCGCCCAATAACTATTGGCCTAGACTTCACGGAAAGTCTTTCGCCTTTGTCGACGGCGGCGTCGCAAATATCGAGCTGCCATCGGCGGCGCCAATAGGCATTCGCGTCGGGTCCTACATTGTCCGGCCAGGGGACGAGTCGGACAGACGGGAACAGTTCAATATCGAGCTGTCGTTGGTCGATGACCTGTTCAGCGATTCCGGATTTCTCTTCGAAAGCGATTTCCTCGACGTGGCGAAGCTGCGCGACGCGGCGCGCATGGTAAGCGAAGTTGCCGCTGGCTACCGGCTGGCGAAAACCGTTGGCGAAAATAGGGTAGACGCCATCATCCTGCACGGACCGCTGGTCAATCCGGTCGCGCCCTATGGGCTGGAAGATTTCCCTTCCTTCGGACGCGATGCCTGCAGGACGCTGCTGGATGACGATGACTGGGAAGGTGACGAGCGCGAACGCCAGTTCGTTGCCCTCTATCTTACGGTGCTGGAACGCCTCCGCGAGACCGGGACACCAGTGATAGGTGCGGTGGAGCGATCAATCGGGCGAGACCCGGTCTTCCTACGGCGCATTCTCGATCGGCTCCAGGACGGCAAGGTCCTGAAGGAAAAGGACGCGCGCGAACTGGAGCGAAAGATACTGTCCTACGGCCTGAATGATGCCTCGCTTCTCGACGTCGTGCTAGGGGACGGAGAGTATGTGGTGCCAACTCCCGTCATGCGGCAGGGACCGGAGAACAAGTGGCCGGACGACTGGAAACGGAAGATTCGGGATTATCCCAACGCTTTTACGACCTATATCAAGCCATCGGCGATGGTGATGCCCTTCCGGGTCGAAGCTTTCGAGGACATCCATGGATTCGATGACCTGCTGGCGCTGATCTTCCACACCAGCCGCCTATTACCGTCATACGGATTTCCGGTTGGCCTCGACATCGTGGATCGCTTCGCGAAAGTACCTGCTTGGCTAAGCCGTGGGGTCAAATGCCAACACCAGATCGTGCTGTTGAGGCGGGCGATCGAGAGTGGCGATCCGAGGGCGGTTGCCTTCGCGAAAAGAGTGCTGGCCGCAAAGGGCCGGGATTGGCTGTTCCGGCCGAGTGCGTGAGAGAATCGAGGGGGCAGATGGCAAGGGCGGGATCGAAACCAGAGCCGGAGGCATGGCCGCGTATCGGAACCGTCGTGGGCGAGGCGTCCACGGGCCGCTATACCTTCATTCTCCGGAACCTTGAGGGAAAACTTGGCGACATCGTTGCCACTCGGGTCGAGGTGCCGGTCGCGTCAGCCGGCCACCGCGAGATCGCCACCGTGTGGGGCCGGATCACGTCCATCGATCGCTTCAATCCCTTTTTCCCGGCCGAGGCCGCCCAGGAGCTGGCGAACGAGAACATTCGCTTTCTCGACACGGTTCTCTCAGGCAGCCGTGACCATCTCGAAGCGGAAGTGCTGATCCTCGGCACAACGTTCGGCGACGACCCTGGTGTCGCCCAGCTCTCTCCCTTAACCTACCCGGTGAAACCCTCCGCGGAGGTGCTGTATCCGCCGGCGGACGCGGTGCGTCGTCTGCTGACTGGCGACGATGACCAAGCGGACCCTGCTCCTGCGAAGCTGCTGGTCGGCAGTCTCATTGCCCGCGGCGACGTCGAGGTCAGCCTGTCGGCGCGCGATATCGTGTCCAGGCATCTGGCCATCCTCGCTATGACAGGCGGTGGTAAGACCGTAGCAGCGCGTCGGATCATTCGCGAGCTGATCGAGCTGCGATATCCGCTCGTGATCTTCGATCCGCATGGCGACTATCTCGGCTTCTATGAGAGCCGAGACCGTTTCCCGAAGACCAGGATCAATGTGCTCTATCCGGTCATTCGCGTGCGACAGGACAATCTCGGCATCATTTCCGATCTCATCGACAAGATGGGAAAGAAGCTGACCGATCCTCAGCAGCAGTTCTATCTGTACCTACTCAACAACGCGAAGGTCCAGGATGGAGAGACGGCCGCCAGCTTTTTACGGAAGATGATCGACCATGCGGAGGCGGTCGCGGCGAAAAAGAGGCGCAAGGACGGTCAGGACCTGTCCGAGGACCTCGCCGACACTCGCAGCGGCACGATGAACGTGGTCAAAAGATCGCTCGAATTCGTTCTCTCCAATCTGGAGCAGATGGAGTCGAATAATGCGAGGCTGCGCAGCCGGTCCCGCTTCTCCAGCTACGATTTCGAGGAGATGCCCGATCCGTCCGATGCTCCGGATGAGATCGTTGCGCCCGGAACCGTCTCGATTTTCTATCTCGCCGGCTACGATCATCTCAACCAGTCGGCGATCGTCAGCATGGTCCTTGAGGCACTCTTCGGCCACCGCTCCACGCTTTCCGGGATCATCCCTCCTTTCCAGGCCGTGGTCGAGGAGGCCCACAACTTCATCCCGAGCCGCCAGGAAGGGACCGACGAGACTCCGTCGCTGCCCACGATCCGGAAGGTGATTACTGAGGGCAGAAAGTTTGGCACCGGCCTGATCCTCATCTCGCAGCGGCCATCCCGGCTGGACGAGACGACCTTGGCACAGTGCAACAGCTTCCTCGTGCTCCGTCTGGTCAATCCGCGCGACAAGAGCTTCGTGCGGTCAGTGATGGAAAACCTGTCGGAGGCGGACGCCAATATCTTGCAAGCATTCGGTCGCGGCCAAGGTATCGTATCGGGACAGGCGGTACGCTTCCCTCTGCTTGTTCAGGTGAAATTCGATGCGGACCTCGTGAGCGAAGCGATCGGCGACGAGGATTTCATCCGGGAGGCGCAGAGCTGGAAGCCGGACGCACGCCGCGAAAGAAACACCGAGGCAATCCTGAAGAACCTACGCAAGGCGCCCAGGTCATCGGATGATGGTGATACCGCTGCGCCCAGAACGGGAAGGCGCACCGCGAAGCCGGGACGTCGTGGAGGAATACGGCCAGACTACTGACGACTGGGCTTTCAGATCGCTACCCCGGCGCTGCGTGCGGCGTTCAGGACGCGGCTGCCTCGCACAGCCTGCTTGGATGATGGACGCTTGATCCAGCCATTCATCGCGTAGCCGCTCAATGTGTGGACCACCTTGCGGTCGTAGTCGTCTATCGCTGGTGTCGCTGCCGCCCATGCCATGATCCTGGCCCATGCGGCACCATCGAGATCCACGCATTCCGCAATCAGATCATCGTCCGACTCGCTGTGATCTTCACTGCCGTTGAGCTGCTTCGACGCTGGTGCCGCATCGCGAAATTCGGGCGGCATGGCCGATGGCAGAGGAAGATTGAGAGCGCCAATTTCGGCCCAGCAGTCATCTTTCTTGCACCATTCGGTGACATTGCGATTACCAGCGCTCGCCACGATTTCCGCGTGGATCTGCGGCGCCCACATCGCGAACAACGCCTCCATTTCGCTCGAGACCTGCTGCTCGTCCCAGAGTCGTTTGAGATCGATCCCGTCGCCATGATGACTGGCGAGAAGCGCGATCATGTACGCGACAACGTTTGCCCCGTATGACTGGAGGCGAGCCTTGCGAACCACGCCCTGAGCGGCCTTGAACAGAAGCGCCTTGGCTATCGTGCGACGGAAAAAGTCCTTGTCGGGGCTCCATGCCTCGCCAAGCCGTTCGCGCAGGCTGAACATGAAGGTCGCGTAGTTCTTCTGCGCGCCGCGGCTTACGATCTGGGGACTGCCCCACCAAGCCATCAGGTATTTTGCGAGATCAGTCTTTCCGAAGTGCTGACTACGCGGGCACGTCCGATCGAATTCGCGGCGGCGGGCCGGCGTCGATCCATGCCTGTTCCGCGCCATTTGGTATGACCCCCGCGCGCGCTCATAGAACCAGCGGCTTTCCTCGCCGGGAGGCCAGACCGATTCCGACAGCGCCTCGAACTGCTGGTGGAAGCGGTCACTGGCGGAGAGGTCCGCCACCTGAATCGGATTCTGGGTATTCGCGAAGCGAGCAATCAGCGGAACGAATTCTTCAAGCTTCTCGGGTGGCACGAGGGTGAGCTTCATGGAAACCGCCACTTGGTCCAGCGGAAGCTTGTCTACCTTCAGGGCGCGGTGGATTGAGGCCGTGGTCTGTGCACCATTAACGATCTGAAGCCCTCGCAGCCGGTTGATGACGGTTTCACCATGCCAAGTCGATACCTCGATCTCGTCAGCCGTGGCTGTCAGTCCGTTGTTGTAGGCAAGGAAGCGGCCGGGCTCTTCCCTGATCGTGCGCTGGATTCCCTTGTTCACGGCGCCCTTCGCCTGCAGGAACGATCGCACGTTGAATTCGAACAGGCGCGGCCCGTACTGATCAAACAAATCGTAGATCAGCTTCCCCGGTAGGATGACCATATATGTCTCGTATTCCGCCGGGCGCGGCTTCATTTCGAGGCATGCCAGCGGCCGGCCTAGCATTTTCGCGAAATCGATCTCGATCCGATCGCGTGTTACGTCTTCGCCTGTCGCGCGATAGAGACGTTCGATATCCCAGACCTCTGTCTCGACGCGCCGGCCTTGCACGACAATGTCATCAACCGCACGATCCCTGACACGGGCGTCGGTAAGCACGTTGATCCGAACTTCCTCAATGCGCAGCAGTTCCGTCTGGATCAGAGCAGCAGCTTCGAGTGCGGCGGGGTTATTCGCGAAACGGACGTGATCGCCCTTTGCCGCATATTCGAAAAAGCGTGCTGCCCATCCGGAGAGACGACCAATGTCGCGTCGTGCCAGCACCGGATCCGCACTCAGGCCGAGCGTCGTAAACAACTCCAGTCTGACAGAATCTTCCGGCAGGGAATAGGCGATAACCCGGCAGGGCCGATGAAGTCCGACATCCTCATGCGGACAGAGGTCATGGCCAGCTATCGAGCCGGCTTCCTCCAGGTAACCGAGGATCACCTCAGCGAGCGCAGTCTCCGAAGCCAACGGTAATTCCGTCGGCAGCTCGATCAGCCTGTCGTTAGCTTCGTCCCTGAGCCCTGCCGCGAACTCCGCTAAAAGCTTCTCTTCAAGCACCTTATTACCTTCGCATTGCCCCTTCACACACGGTATGCGCGTACACAGGGTATAGCAATTGCCCACCAGATTGATTGGCAGGCAGAATAGGCGTGGCCGGGACGGTGACGATAGGGCCTTTGTTGGGTGGGAACGATCGATTTGGACACATGGTGGCCGCGACACCGTACCTGAATGAACCACAGGAAAAGCGGCTTGGCGCTCAAAAGCACCCGCTCCGATCTCCACCGAGCATGAGGACATGCCAATTCCGCTGGCATACACCGGCTGGCATGAAGGGGACCGTCAGGAATTGGAAGCCGCCGGTTGGCGCGTGAACGGCGACAATGAGGGCGCAAAGCCGACGATGCATCAAGCGTCTTCGGGGGGGAGCTATAGGCCACTGCGGGCCAAGTCCAATGCAGCGCTTCAGATTGTCGCAATTCGGATAGCGTGACGCCATTATCAAGGATGACTTGTCTCAAAATTCAAAAGTTATGAGACGTATGGCGGCCTCAGTCTTTTCAAGCCGTTACGCGTCTCAGAATTTAGTCTCAAAACGAGACGGCATTCTCGCTGCCTGATACTGCTTTCGCCTCTGACTCTCTGCTGTTCGTTCACAGCCCTTTCAGCGACGTCCGCTTTGCGCCCCCATTTCAGTCATTAATGTGCCAACAACCATGGTCTGAAAGGGGACATTCGCGAGGGGACGAAGGCACCTTGGCGAAACTCCTGTCTTTGGCATGTCACCGGATTTCAGACGTTCAAACGCTGAAGCTGATGGCGAAATGTGCCCAGCGAGGGGATGGCAGATGTGAGGCCTACTACTCGCTTTTCCCCGGCACACGCATGGCTGGTGCCTTGGCACCGGGCTGCACCATAGGTAAATTGTCATCGGTTCCCATCGGCGCAGTTCGCCTCACTGGGGGATGAGGCTGAAAAACTATGGCCGATTGGAAGGACGAAATTTCGCAACTTGACATCGTGGATGTCGCGCAGAAACTGGGAATACAGCTGGCGCCGGGGCGGCGTTCGCCCCGCCTAGCGATTTGTCCATTTCACAACGACACTCAGCCTTCCCTGCATCTCTACCAGGGGAAAGACGCTCACTATCACTGTTTCACTTGCCACGAACACGGCGACACGGTCGAGCTCGTCAAGCAGCGTCAACACGTCGACTTCGCCGGCGCGATCGACTGGTTGGCGAGCACCTATGGCCTGAACCTTCGCCAGCGCGGATGGCGAAACAAGGAGCCGCGCCAAGACATCCGACAGCGGGCTCAAGCCTTTTGGCACGAGAAGAATGACCTCCCGCAGCTCAAGCTTTTCGCGCAAGCGCGAAAGTTCGGTCTGGATACCCTGACTTCCGCAGGCATCGTGATTGGGTCTACCGAAGCCTTCCTTGCCAGTCTCGGCCAGGATCGAGCGGCGCTGGACGAAGCCGTTGCTGCGGGACTTGGCTACGCCGGGGACAATGGGCTGTCGCTGTCCTTGAAGTCGGTCTCTCTGACCCCGTTCGTGCGCGGCGCGTCGGTTCTCATCCCGATCAAGAATCTTCGCGCGAGGACTGTCGGGTTCATGGCGCGACGGGTTGTTGGCGACGGTCCGAAGTACCTCTTCACCAAAGGCTTCAAGAAGTCGGACCTTTTATATCGAGGCGACGAAGTCCGTCGACGCATCGACGCTGGCCAGGAGCCTGCCGCCCTTGATGCCGCCGCGGACCGGTTCGATCTGTTCCTGGTCGAGGGCGTCTTCGACGCCCTGCGGCTGGAAAGTCTCGGTCTGCCGGCGGTAGCTCTGTTTGGCGCCTCGATCAGCGACAAGCAGGTCGAGGCGATTGGCGAACTTGCTGAATTGGCGCTATCAGCAGGACGGGCCCTCAGGGTTCACCTCTTCTTCGATGCCGATAAGGCCGGGCGCCGAGGTATGGCCGACGCCCTAGCCCGTCTCCTCCACAAAGGTCTGCAAGCGTCGTTCCTAGTTGATGTCGTCGGCGTGGACATGGAGGAGGCCGACGACCGAACCAAGATTGATCCCGATGAACTTCTCGCCGGCCTCGATCCTCACCAGGCCCGGCTAACGCTTCTTGAGGCCTTGGTGCCCGCCCTGGATGCGCTGGCTGCGGTCAGTCTCGACCATTCATTCGCCGGCGTGGCCGGTGCAGTGGAGGCGCTCGATGCCGGCGGCTCAATCATTCTCCAGAACCGCCTGGCCCGGCGTCTGCAGAAACTTGACTGGCCCGCGATCTGGCAGAATCTCGCCCCCGATGAGACCACTCTGGGCGCGCGGTCAGAGGCTGGGCTGCTTAGTCGAACCTACGGTCGTCTTTCTCAAGAGCTAGAGCGCGCCTCGTCCGACGACGTAGCGCGAAAGTTGCCGGAGCCGTTCATTGCAGAGGAGCGATCGGCGGACGCGGCGCTGTTGCACGCGATGATCCTGGCCCGAGAATCGACCGATAGTCGGGAGTATCCCGTCGACGTCGCCAGCTGGGATCGCATTGAGGAAGGCGCGTCGATCTTCTTGCCTTGGATTGAGCAATCCCTGGCGCGGCCCAAAGGGCCGCAAAGGCCATATCTCGCACACAACGAGGCTAAGGACAGCGGCGCGCCGCGGCTGAAATGTGGACCGTGTCCCGAAGATGCTATCCAGCAGCAATACGTGCTGACCGAGTTGCTGCGCGTGCGCGGCGAACAACGGGAGATCGCCGAGCGCATTCCGGCGGTGCGCTATTGGTCCGACCAGCCCGCGCTCGTCGTCACGGGGGCGGTTAGGCCACAAAGCGCGGTCAGTTTCGCCTACCAGATCGATATGCGTGCGCTCGAGGAGCGACCGGATCGAAACCGCCGCCGCGACATGTTCCGGCCGTTCTTGGATTGCTGGAACAGCTTTATTTTGCACATCGGCCGCCGCATCGAACGGATGCGGTCCGACCTCATCTATATCGCGCGCTTGGACATCAAGTCGTTCTACGATCACGTGCCCCGATACGCGGTAGAGCGTGCGCTCGACCAAGCTTTGCCCAGCGCTGACGCGATGGTGCTGTTTGACATCGCGCCGCTGTTCGGCGCGGAGCTGGATGGCGGCGCTCGGCGCGACAGCCTTATGCGCTGGATTCTCGATCATAGCTTCGGCTCTATTGAGCATGGCTACAGCTTCGCTGCGCCCGCCGATGGCCAGCCCAAGTGCAGCGGAAGCGGCGCCAAAGGCCTGCCGCAGGGGCCAGCATTAAGTTCCTATTTGGCCAACATTGTTCTCTTCGAACTCGACGCGGAGTTGGAAGCGAGGGTCAAGACCCTGGACGGGGAGGCCTTAGCGCAAGATGGCCAGCGTGCCTGTGGCGGCCTCTACGCCCGCTACGTTGATGACATTGTCATTGCCGCTCGGTCACCCGACGATCTTCGGAATCTACGGTCGGCGATCGAGAGTAAGCTGGAAGGCCTTGGCCTGGAGCTGAACGAAAAGTCCGAGCACCTCGCGCCGATGAGCGCGGAAGACGCGCGCAACTGGGTCGTCGAACGTCGTGGGGCCGGCTTTGTCGGCTATGGCGAAGCGGATGATCAACCTAGTCCGGCGCCTGACGTTCGCAGCAGCTGGGCCGATATCCCGACTTTGGACCGACGCACCGCCCTGAGCGTCTTGCACTGGAGCGCGCTGGACGATCCAGAGCAGACGCCCTGGGAAGAGTTCGAGCTGATGCTGACCAAGGTAGCGCAGGCTGACGATTTGCGTGCGCCGGACCTTGGCCACATCCTCCGCCGCATTATCCTAAGGGCGGCCTTGGCTGCTACGGATGACGGAGAGGCATCGACCTGTGCGCGCTTCATCCAGTTCTTCGAGTTCCTCCTTCGGCCCCTGCACGAGAAGGCGCCGCCGAAGCTCCGGGTGCGCCCGAGCGAGATGGCGCTCGCCGAGGCGTTGGTCGCGGCTCGAGACTATTGCGCCCTCCTCACCGGGCTAGAGCGGCTCATCCTTGGAAGTCCGGAGAGCAACCCGACGTTTTCGCGTCTGGTCCAGACCGCGATCGGCCGCGCAAAGAACAAGCTACTTTGCTGGATCCTCAACGAAGGCCTTCTTGGTCTGCTATTCCAGCGACTAATCACGCCCGGTTCGCAGCAGTTGGTGCGCGATCATCTTGGCGCGCAGCTGACTTTGCAGCGCGCGATACTAGAGGAGCGTGCGGCACGGGCGATACGATTGCAGCCCGAGCCCGAGCCCGATTTCGCAATCGCGCGGCGTGCGTTGATCGAGGCACCGACGGAGGCCGGCTCGGCCCTTGTTGCTATTGGATGGATGCGCACCTTCGCGCCGGAGGGGCTTCTCAAGAACGATAGCGGGACGGTCACCCGCCTGCTCCATGCGATTGCGGCCGAAGCGCAAGTCGCCGGAGGCCCAGCGCCTGCTGGGGGGGAGATCTTGGCGCCCGCGGCTCTGTCCGCGGCGATGGCTTGGTCCGCCGACAAGGTCCTAACACTCCTGCCGCCGACGGCCGGGAGTGAGGGCCTAAATCCAATCGCGAGCGCGTTCAGGGCGCTGGCTGGGGGAACTGAGATCCCGCCGCCCGACTGGCGTATGCGTACCCTGTCGGCTTTCTTGGCATTATCCGCTGGGCCACGGCGGAGCGAAGCCTTGGCTCTACGTCCTGGATTGATAGGAACCTTCGTCGACAAGGCGGTAATCCTACCCTTGCCGCCGATCGCAGACCAACCGGGCGTGTTTTGCTACTCCGACGCCGATGGGAGCCGCACGGTCCACGCCATCCTCGTAAAGGCGGTCCCGGACGCCCTGGCCATCTTGCCGGCGGACCTTGAATGGCGTCAGGGCGAGGCCATTGCCGATCTCCAGCGCTGGAGCGCCGAGCTTGGTGATCGCGACCTGCTGATGAATCCACGCACGGGTCGGCGGCGTGTCGATGACGATCTCGCGGTGATCGCTGACGTCTTCGACGGCCTTGTGACCCGCTACGGGGTCAACCCGGGCCCGGAGACGACGCTGGTCCACGTTTTCGCGCTGATCGGTCCGGTCCAGCAATTGGACGGCGCGGAGGCGGCCGATGCAGTTCAGGGAGCGAGCCCCTACTTCGCGCTCGCCTGGCGCGTTCGGCGTGAGCAGGCCGAACAGCTGATTTTCGAGCAGCGCGGTGATGGTCTCGCCGTCCAGCGCTCGCCGCACGCCGGTGCCGAAATCTGGCGAATCGGCCAATCGGTGGCGGATCTCTTCGCGATCCCCAGTGATGGTGCCGTCGAGGACCATCAGGCGGGCCTGAAGCGCGATCGGCGGCTACTGCAGGCGCGGCTTCGTCGCATGGCATTTTCGCGGCTGAGGGGGCGCTGGATCAATCCCGCTCAGGTCTCGGCTGCGCTCGCCACGCGTAGCGTGCCGATGAGCCTCCACCGTATCGTCAACGCCCTTCGGGAAGCGACCGGTGAAGATGACAGGGTCGGTCCGCTCGCCCTGGAGTTCCTGCTGTCGGGGCGAGCCATGCGCGCCAGGATGGACCTGGGGCTCGCCGTGGATATGCCTGGCGGGTGGGCTCGCTTTCTGGAAACGGTCGGCGGGAGATCACTGCGTGCGGCCGACGACGCGGGGCTCTTCGCGCATGCGTCGGTGCGGTCTGGCCTGCCGCGTCCCGGGCGGGCGCTCATCCGGACCGCGGACGCCATCTCCACCTGGATAAACCAGACCACAGACGCCCGTTGCAGGGCCGTCCTGAGCGCGACCGCCCTGAGCTTCGAGTTGGCGGCGCTCCGACTCGAGGTGAAGGACCTGGTGCTGGCCATCCTTGCACGGTTCGCGCCGGCTGATCTGGGGCGCCTGGCTCAGGTTCGCCCCGAATGCGCGGCACTGGGCGCCTTCGGCGAGCTCCTCTTGATCGAGCCGCGTTTTGGCCTGGGCGAAAGCCGGCCTGCGGCCTTGGCGGGGGGAGAAGCGAGACCTTGGGGCTACGACGCCGAATGGCAGGTCAAGGATCTCTTCGCCACCTTGGTTGAAGCGCTCGGCCAGCGGGCCCTCCCTGGGCGAGCAAGCCTTGAGCGAATCTCGACCGCGGGCTGGCTCACGATCATCAGCGTGATCGCCGGGGTCATACCGTTCGAGATGGCGCCGTTGCCAACGGAGACCGCCCCCCCTCTCAGGCCGAGGCTTTTGCCGCTACCGGATCCCGCGCTGGCGACGCCGTTGCGCGCGCTCGCGACCGAGTTGCTCGGGGTGGTCGCGTCGCGACCGGACGACGATCCCGATCGCTGGCCATGGGAAGTGGCCAGCGCGCTCGACTTGGCGGGCCTTCGAGGCGCCATCGGGCTGGCGCGCGGCGCCCTAGAAGCGATCCAGAAGGCTGCCGGCGTGGTGTTGGCCGAGAACCCGACACCGCTTAGCAGTCTGGTCCTTTCCGACCAGCACGTGGAGTTCGTGACCGCGGCTGGTCGTCGCTATCGCCTACCGTGGTGGCGTTGCAGCCTGATCTCGACAGCCGGTGAGCGTATCGACCGCGTGGAAACGGTCCCGGAGGGGGATCGTCTGGTCCACCCTTGCTCGATGCTGGAGGGCGGCGACAGCATCCTGGTCGTGCAGTTGATCTCCGAAAGTCTGGGAAAGATCACCGGGCTCAAGGATGCCGCGGTCGAGAGCGAAGGCGCGGCGCCCCAGGCGATGAATCCCGCCGCCGGGAGGTCGGAGGGGGAAGAGCAGTCGGAGCCGCAACCCATTGCGCCGACCAATAAAGCCTTCGAACCCGAAGACTCGAATGACGCGGAGTCCCAAGGCGAGCTCGGTCCGCAACCCATGACGGTTCCCGAGGCGGCGCACGAGCCGCCTCAAACGCCGGAACAAGACGCCAAAAGCGAGCCTCCTCCTACGCTCACGCCTGAAGGCGCGGGCGCAGCGCCCGTTGCTGGAAAGGCCGCTGCGGGTCCTACCGGCAGCCGGGCGGCCTGGCGGGTTCGCCGCGATCGCGCCTGGCGTGCGCGCGGCACCGAAGCGGGCCTTGCCAAGACCGGGTATGGCCGGGTGGCAATCCTTCAGTACGATTTTCCGCTCAGCTACGACCCGGAGAAATTCCCCAACTACGGAATCGACGGCAAGGAGGGGAAGTATCCAAGGGTCGAGGCTGGCGTCGTCGATTGGAAGCTCAGCTTCGCCGAGCACCGCCGCCGTCAGGTGCTGACAGCGGTGCTCGAGACGTGCGACACCTTAGGTGTCGAGGCCCTCGTCATGCCGGAGTACTCGGCTTGGCCTGAGACCATCACCTGGATGGTCGATCATTGCCGTCAGCGCGGCTACAACATCTCGATCTGGGCCGGGACATTCCGCCAGCAGACCGGCTTCGGCCTAGTGGTCCGTGACGGCGCATACGTGCCCGTCGGCCTTGAGCAGAATCCCGACATACGCCCAATGGAGGCCCACCTCAGCGTCGTCTTCCACGAGACCCAACCGGGCAATCTCCTGACGGTGCTTTCAACCGGCGAGGTCGAGGACGAAGGGCCGATCTTCCAGCAAAAGCTCCCGGAAAGGATTCGCCACAGGCCCAAGAAGTATCCGTCGATCGGAATGTTCGAGGAGTTCAAGCCCAGCCACGGAGACCTGACACCCTTGATGGCGGTAAGCCGCTCGCTCACCCGCATCGAGTCATTCATCCACGAGTTAGTCTGCAGCGAGCTCTTCGTTTTCAACGGTCCGCTGAATTGGCGCAACATCGCCGATCACCTCGAGAAAGTCGCGGCCAAGTACAAAGTGGCGCCGGAGAAGGACTGGTTTGAGGCCGTGGTCGCCGATGCGCGGAACGCAGCGCTAGTATTCAGCGGGGCCGAAGGACACAAGCCGCGCCGAAGTCTGCTGTTCGTGACCTGTGCTACCAGTCGCGATGCGGACTATCACTATTTCGCACAGAGCGCCTATCTGGCTTCGGGTATCGTAACCGCGTTCTGCAATTGGTCGGCGCCTGGATTCGGAGGCAGCTGCTTCATCGGCGCTGGGGGCTGGGAGACTCGCGGCGACGGCGCCCTGGCACCGAACCCCTACCACGGGGTGACTCCGGGCTTCCTGTCGAACGGCGCGGACCGCGGCGCACTGGCGCCGACGGAGAACGCTCTGATCATCGCCGACATCCGCCCGGATAAGACAGTCGACGACAAGCCGAGGTCTCAGACCTTGGGCGCGCCGATGCGGCTCGTGGCGCACATTCCGATCCTGGAGGACATGGACTGCAAGGAGGTCGAAGGGCGTTGGGACAAAATCTGGTGCCACGAGCGCCAGATCCCGTGGATATTAGCCGACAACGCCGAGCTTGTGCGCGATCCGAAGCTTCACAAGATAGCGCTGCACAAGGCCGTGATCGGCAGGCGGGTCGATCTGGATGAATTTTTCGCGGCAATGGAAAAAGTGGTAGCCGGGGCTGGAAGCTCCTTGGGCATGACCGCCGAGCAGGCCGATGCCGCTATCGCGGCGGCGTTATCGCTGGCCGCGGCGTTTGATCGGTCTCCGGCGATGGCACGGCGTGCCGCCGCGATGGCAGAGAACTTGAGGCTTCTGCCGGAGCCTCTCCCGTGCCCGGCGCTGGTGGATTGGCTCGTGGTAGATCTCGATATCGAGCGGTTCCACAGCCAACTCGTCGCCCTTCAGAAGATTATGGATGACCTTGTGAAGATAAAGAAGGACACCGTCACTTCATCGGAATTGCCCCCAGAGCTAAAGGGAGCGGCCTGGCGCTGGGTCCCGCGCGAAGGTAAATAATTCAATTGCTCGGGAATGCCCTCCGCAGCCTGGCAAAACTGAGTCGATGGCTAATTCAGACCCCCTCATAGAGTGCTTGATGACGGTGATGCATTAAGGGCCGGATCGTAACGTAACTTTCCTGGGCGAGGTAGTGGCCTTCGGCGTCGAGGCCGCCTTCTGAACTTTGGTGAACAAGGCTTTCGGAAGAGCAGAATCCTCGCCATTCCACCGGGAACTCCGGCCTTAAGATCGTCCTGGATCTCGAAGCGCGAACAGCCGGTGAGGATACGCCAGGTAGCGGAGCGAGCACTTCCTGCAGATGGAACGGGGCGGTGCTAGCGTGCTTGAGGGGGGAGCGAGGACCTTCAGTTCGGCTAGGCAATTGTTCTCGCCCCGGTGCCAGTCGAGAAAGAATTCACATCGGCTGATCTGGTAGAATAGGTTTGCGCCTCAAAAGACGGCGGGCATAATCAGTTGACCTCCTCTTGTTCGGCGGCCGGAAGAGCCGAATGCAGTTCTTTGCTTTGTGCACATTCTGGTTCCCGGCTTGATGCTCTCAAGGCTGCCGAGTCGGGACGCCGTCCAAAAGCTAACTCGGCCAAGGTAAGAGAGGGATCAGTGCCTGCCCTCTACTTTCATCGGCCATATGTCCGCTTCTCCTTTGAAGTCCCCAATAGCTGCCATTCCGGATACGGCCCCATACCCGACGGTCAGGTACTCATCTGTCAAAGTCCGCTTCCGGCGCCCCGATCCGCCCGATGGTCGCCTTGCTCACTCCCATGATGCGGGCAATGTGCCTGACGCTTTCGCCGTCGGCTTTGAGCTTTGCAACATAGGCCTGCTGATCGGCAGAAAGCCTCGGCTTGCGGCCGAACTTGATGCCGCGTGCCTTGGCCCTCGTGCGGCCTTCGCCTGTGCGCGTGCGGATCAGTTCGCGTTCGAATTCGGCCAGGCCGCCGAGAATGGTCAGCATCAGGCGGCCGTGAGGGGTGGTGGTGTCCGCCCAGGCATCAGAGATGGAACGGAATGCCGCGCCCTTCTCGGCCACTTCGGCAAGGACGTTGAGCAGATCGCGCGTGGAGCGGGCAAGACGGTCAAGACGCGTCACGACCAGCACGTCGCCGGCCTTCAGCTTACCGATGCATTTGCGCAGCTCGCGGCGTTCCGTCTTGGCCCCGCTGGCCGTCTCAGAAAAGATGATCGTGCAGCCGGCGGCACTTAGGTGTTCGATCTGGCTCTCTAGAGACTGCCCATCAGTCGAAACGCGTGCATAGCCGTAATTCATGCCAATGATTCTAGATATTGCCGCATAATACCTCAATATAAATGCGGCGATGAAAACAAAAAAAGGGGAGGCCTTCACCTCCCTTCATTCGTTCTCCATCTATTCGAAAACTGCTCCGGGTCCACTGGAACACCGTTCTCGAGCTTCGTCTTTCCCTTACACCCAATCAGGCCAGTCCGAGTGATAGAGAGGTCTCCCTTAAATTCACCGTTGTTGTCGTTGACCTAGAGTTCAACGTCCTTGTTTTTGATTTCCATTTCGACGGAGAAGTCTTTGTTGATGGCCTGCATTCTCCGCTTTGAATGTGCCTGATGTGGCGACTAGCGCGTGGGTTGCAGATGCCGTTTTGGTGCCTGTCAGCGCCTGCGGGAGGCGCAAACATCCTCCTCCACAAGGCATTGATTGACGCCGTCAGACGCAAAATATAGCCTTTCTTTGCCTAGAGGGACCTTAGAAGGCTTTTCATGTCCGCAGATGAGTATGATGAAGACGCCGAATTCGAGCTGTTGGCCCAGCGTGCCCGCGAACTGAGGGCGAAAAGTCCGAATGCACGGGCGTTTCTCGAGGTGATGGCCATGCGCGAGCGTGATCCATCGAGCACGAGCATTTCCCGGATTGCCAAGATCATTCGCAGCGACCGTTCGGCGGCGGTCGATCTGGCCAAGGAGCTGCAAAAAGCAGGCTTTGGAGCCTATGTGGTGGGCCGCAGGGGGAATGTTTCGCGCTTTGAGTGGGAGTGGAGCGCGAGCAGCCTGGGGCAAGCAGCCGCGGGCGCAGAGGTGGATGTGGCGCGTATTGACCGCTCCCAGCTTGAGGCAGAGGAAGAGCCAGACGAGCGCGAAGAGGAAGCCGCACCTGCCGCGCCTTCCCTCGACACGCTGACCTTGACGATTCCGCAAGCGAAGGCGGCCTTGTCTCGCACGCTCGGCGTCCCTGTCGAGAATATCGAGATCATCATTCGGGGATGAATGAAGGGGCTTTCTGGTGCTGAAAATGCTATCAGAACGCCCCCTTTCGCCTTTCCAAGAATACGCGCCTGAGGGCGAGTGAAGGCCCTGAATCTCTCTCCCTCATGCACCTAGAGAGGCCTTCGTCCCGGGAATAGCACAGACGCACCTGAGTACGATCGGGCTGCTTCGTCATAGCCGCGATTTGTTGGATTCCACTTGCGGACGTTGTCTGGGAGGACCATCACTTCGCCGCCTTTAATGAGGCCCCTCCCAAGGGATTTCAGGGCGTATTGAGTGGCATACTCGGGGGTATATCTGACCACCTCCACATGAATGCGAGCCATGGACGTTTCGGCAATCAACGCCTCCTGATTATCTCGCACATAGGCCTTGAACGAGCCCCTAAAGCGAGAAACGGGCGGGCGCAGAAACATTCCATGAAAATGCAGCCCACCATTCACCGAGGCGTCTCGGAGGGTGATTTTTGCCGTTTTGTGCACCGGCAGATCGGCAGCGGCAATCAGGATGGGTCGCTGGTCGAGTTCTGCAGTCCGATTGGGGTTGCGCGTAAAGCGCGTGACGACGCGCGAATAGAAGTGCGCAATGGCGTCCTCCATGATGTCCTTTTTCTTCTTAGGAGAAAAGCGGATGGGCCTGAACATGAAAGTGAGCAGGAACGGCTTGTACCCAGCATTGCACAGGCTTGACACCCAATCGCAATAAGCATCTATATCGAAGTAACCTTCTATATTATTCACCATAGTCGTCATATATCAACTCTCCTTTTATGCATTTTCATTGCACTATGGCGATTTAGTTATTCGTATTTTTATTATTATTATTTAATCTTAATATTTTATGCATTATTCTAATTGGTTTTTATATTTGAATATTTTATTTTTACTGATTTAGACGACAAACATCATATGCGGAACGTCAAAAAATCAGACGAACCACATAAAAAGTGCGTATGCAGTTGGTTTTGCGTGCCGGGCCTTCCGCAGCACATCAAACGGCCAACATTATTCTTTACAGAATCGCAATTGAGACCTCTGCGGCCTCAAATTGGGGCGTCCACGAAAAAGGGCCCCTCTGATCTCTCAGGGGGCCCTTCGCGTTTTGGTGCCTTATTTGGCTCGAGGTCACTCCTTCAAGGGGCTGAGCTCGATGATTTCAATGGTCCGCGTAGTGGCATCCTGGAGCTTCATGATGACCTTTAGGCATTGCCCATCCTGATAGCGCCGGAGATTTTTCGCGGCCTTGCCAGTGAAGATGACCGGCTTGAGGGCGCCCTTATCCTTGGGTTTTGTGGCACTGCAATCCGCCACTGCGGAATTTACTGATCGCCCCCGTTCTCGTCCGTTTTTCGTGGAAGTATGCTGCTTCGGACCACTCTTGCGAGGACCTTTCCCAGAACGCGCGCAGATTTTGTTGATGCCTTCCTCCAGGCCGCGCTCCAGATCTTGAAGCTCCCAACCTTGGTTGATCAGAAACTCGACAGCCTGAGCACGTTTCAGGGCCTGTCGAAATCCTTTGTCTGACTCTGAACCGGCAACAAAGGCCATAGCCGCGTGCATAAAATTGACCGGCACTGTGGCCCCCTGCCAGAACGGGTGTCGCATAAGCTTCCGCACAGCGACCTTGTTCGATTCGACCTTCTTTACTAAGCGCGCAGTCTTTGCAATCAAGCTGCGATTGTGCTTTCTCGGCCCGCGTCCATTGGGTAGGTACTTTTTTTGGATCTCCTGGAGGGCCAGGATGAATTCTTTGGCTTGATGTTCATTTTCTTTCATTTTGCTGTCCTGCGTATTTTTCGCCTCATAATCATTAAATTGAGTCACTGGATACGTAATTAGTACTGATTTACGGTCTGAATTCAGAATATTTCTCCGTATGTTGCGAAATAAAAAATTTTCACGATTCAGCATTTTTAACTCCTGTTTCAGTTGATGAGGGCGTCAATGTCACTCTGACGCCATGCGCGAATGCGTGCTCCAATGCGCACTGGTTGGGGATAGCGGCCGTCTTTTACTCCCCGCCACCAAGTGGCTCGCGATACCGGGATAGGTCCTTCAGGCGCGAGCACTTGATTCAGACGCAGGAGAGTGTCGGGAGGTGACGTTTTCATCTTTCAACTTTCGAATTTTGGACAAGCGCCCTCGTTCGCGCACCGCCTGGTGCTCGGGCCCTTTCCGCTGAAGTTTAAGGTGGGTTTGTCGGCCCATTTGGGCCGGATGCGGGGTGACTTGCGCTGCCCTCAAGAGGCAAGGTGCTTGGCACCCTGGTGCGCGGTCGTCCCGCTTTGACGCGTCGGGGTTATATGCTATTCGTCGTCACTGTTAGGTCTCCCTTGATCATTCGGCTCATTCGAATGAGCCGATAAGGGACTTTATGATTTTAGATTCCGGATGGCAATCTAAAACGACCTAAGGCGCTATATTTTTTTACGCCTCACCGCAGCCGACGAAATTCATCCAGCATGTCTGCCCATGCCTGCATGAGCGAAACCCGCTCCGGCCAATAGGTGGCGCGGTTGTAGGCGCGCCGTACGGCATTGGGCTCCACATGCGCCAAGGCCGCTTCGATCACATCGGGAGAAAAGCCGCGCTCGTTGAGGATTGAGCTTGCAGTGGCCCGAAAGCCGTGGGCGGTCATTTCGTCTTGCGTGAAGCCCATGCGGCGCAAGGCGCTGTTGAAGGCATTATTGCTCAGTGGCTTCTTATGTGAGCGGACCGAGGGAAACACGAGTTCACTTGCCCCGGTGATGGGGTAGATGTCTCTCAGCACATGCACCGCTTGACGCGACAGCGGCACCAGATGGGCACGGCGCATCTTCATCCGGTGCTCGGGTATCGTCCAAACCGCTTTATCGAGGTCGATTTCGACCCATCGCGCGCCACGCACTTCCCCGGGGCGGCAGAATGTCAGGGCGTTGAAGAGCAGCGCAGCGCGAAGGGATGGCCAGCCGGTATATTCATCGATGGAGCAAAGGAGCGCGCCCACCTCCTTCGGATCGATAAGCGCCGCCCGATGGACGACCTGAGGTGGACGCAAAGCGCCACGCAGTGATGCCGTGGGGTCCGTTTCCGCGCGCAATGTCGAGATGGCAAGGCGAAAGACGCTGCCGATGGTCGAGCGGAGGCTTCGGGCTGTTTCGAGACGGCCGCTGCGCTCGACGCTTTGCAGCACGCTCAGCACTTCCACCGGGGTGATGTGAGAAATCGGCCGATGGCCCAAGGCAGGGCCGGCCAGCTTTTCGAGAAACCACCTGTTTTTCGCCAGCGTCGCGGGTGCGCAGCCTTTGGCTTGAAGTCGGTCCAGATATTCCCCAGCGACAAGGCCGAACGTGTTTTCGGCGGTGGCAGCCGCTTCAATCTTGGCCCTCTGTCGAATCACCGACGGATCTTCGCCGTCCGCAAGCGCGCGCTTGGCCTCATCGCGCTTTTGTCGTGCATCGGCAAGCGAGATGGTGGGGTAAGGACCGAAGGAGAGCTGCTTTGTCTTCCCCGCGAAGCGATAGGCAAGGCGCCAGAGACGGCTGCCTGAGGGGGTGACGTATAGGAAAAGCCCCCCGCCATCGAAGAGCTTGTAGGCCTGCTCCTTCGGCTTAGCGTTTCGAAGGGCAATGTCGGTGAGGGGCATGTGTAGGCATCTCAAATCGGCCTTTGGCCGCAATGCCTACAAAAATGCCTACATTTTTCTGAGATGCAACGGAGCGCCACGCGCGCGCATGACATGCCGTGAGACGCTCAACCCATTGAAATTGCTTAGAAGTGATAGTCTCTGAGACGCTCTGAGGCAGGAAATTGGAGCGGGCGATGGGAATCGAACCCACGACATACAGCTTGGGAAGCTGTCGTTCTACCACTGAACTACGCCCGCGACGGCTGCACCATAGACGGGGGCGGGGCCAGCCAGCAAGGGGGGATGCGCGGCAATCCCCATGACCCCGTGGCAGGGTGAGGCCCGGACGGCACCCGCTGCCCGGCGCCAGATGCGGGAGGCGGGCGCTTTCCCCCGGCGCGTTCGCGCTTTATGCATGAAGGCTCGGCGTTGGCCTGGGTGCATCGCGGTTGATGGCGCGCCGCGGCCAGGCCCCCCGTCCCGTCCGTTTCGACCAGATCAGGCCTGCTTCATGTCCTCTCCCGTGGCCGCGCATCCCTCCCCTGCCCCTGCCTTCAAGGCGATCTTCCAGTCCTTCGTGTCGGCGGCCGATGGCCGGGCCGGGGCGGCCCGGCTGGCCGCCCTGCGCGCGGTCCTGGCCGAGCGGGGGCTTGGCGGCTATGTGATTCCCCGGGCGGATGCCCACCAGAACGAATATGTGCCGCCGCGCGAGGAGCGGCTCGCCTGGCTGACCGGCTTCACCGGCTCCGCCGGCACCTGCGTGGTGCTGGAGGAGAAGGCCGCCTTGTTCGTGGACGGGCGTTATGTGCTCCAGGCCCCGGCCCAGGTGGACACCTCCGCCTTCACCGTGGTGCCGCTGGCACAGATGACGCCGGAGGCCTGGATCGAGGAGAACCTGCCCCGCGGCGCCTCGCTCGGCTTCGATTCCTGGCGCACCACGCTCGACGGACGCGAGCGGCTCGCCCAGGCCGTGGCGGCGATCGGCGGCATCCTGGCGGCGGTGGAGCAGGACCTGCTCGACCCCATCTGGACCGACCGGCCGGCCGCGCCCGCAGCGCCCGTGCGCCATCTGGACATGGCCTATGCGGGCGTGCTCCCCGCGTCAAAGCTCGCCGAGGCGCAGGCCGCGCTCGCCAAGGACCGAGACGGCCTGGATGGCCTGCTCATTTCCGATCCGCACAACACCGCATGGCTGTTCAACATCCGGGGTGCGGACGTGGGCCATACGCCCCTTCCGCTGGCCTGGTGCCTCGTCCCCACCGCGGGCCGTCCCAGCCTCTTCATCGACCATGGCAAGCTTTCCGCCCCCGTGCGCGCCGCCTTGGCGGACGTGGCGGACCTTGCCCCCGTCGAGGCGCTGGAAACGACGCTGGCCGCCTTCGCCGAGGGCCGGACTGTGCGCCTCGACCAGGCGACGGCGCCGGTTCATCTGGCGAACATTGTGGAACGGGGCGGGGGGCGCGTGTCCAAGGGGGCCGATCCCGTCACCCTCCTGAAGGCGTGCAAGAATGCGGCGGAGATCGCCGGCATGCGCAGCGCGCATGTGCGCGATGGCGTGGCGCTCGCGCGCTTCCTGCACTGGTTCGCCGAGACCGCGCCGAAGGGTGGCCTCACCGAGATCGATGCGGTGGAGGCCCTCGAAACCTTCCGCCGGGAGACCGGCGAGTTGAAGGATGTATCCTTCCCCACCATTTCCGGCGCGGGGCCGAACGGCGCCATCGTGCACTACCGGGTGACGGAGGAGACCAACCGGGCCATCGGGACGGGCGAACTCTTCCTCATCGATTCGGGCGCGCAATATCCCGACGGCACCACTGACGTGACGCGCACCCTGGCTGTGGGCACGCCCACGGCGGAGATGAAGACCCGCTACACGCAGGTGCTGAAGGGGCACCTTGCGATCTCCCGCGCGGTCTTTCCCGAGGGGACGAGCGGGTCCCAACTCGATCCGCTTGCGCGCCAGTTCCTGTGGGCATGCGGGCTCGACTTCGAGCACGGCACCGGCCATGGCGTCGGCGCCGGACTGTCGGTGCATGAAGGGCCGGCGCGCATTTCCAAGCTCGGCTACGTGCCGCTTAAGGCGGGCATGATCCTGTCCAACGAGCCCGGCTATTACAAAGCCGGGGCCTTCGGCATCCGGATCGAAAATCTGGTTCTGGTGGAGCCGCGCCATCCCGACGGCGCAGAGCGACCGTCCCTCGGCTTCGAGGTGCTGACGCTGGCCCCCTATGATCGCGCGCTGATCGACACCGCCCTGCTCTCGCCCGAGGAGCGGGCCTTTGTGGATGCCTATCACCGCCGCGTGCTTGAGGAAATCGGCCCGCTTGTGCCGGCCGCCGTCCGCGCCTTCCTGGAGCAAGCAACCGCGCCGATTTGAGGGCGGAACCTTCACGGCACGCGAACCGTTATCCCGGCAGACTTTATTCGTCGGGAGGACGCTTAGATGTACACAATTTTGATCGTGATCCTGGTGCTGCTGCTGATCGGGGCGCTGCCCACCTGGGGCTATAGCCGCGGCTGGGGTTATGGCCCCGGCGGTCTGGTCGGCGTGCTCCTCATCGTCGTGATCGTGCTCGCCTTGACCGGCCGGGTCTAACGCTTTTCCGAGCGAATTGCGGACCGGATTGCGTGAAGGAAATGCGTGAAAACGAAGAGATAGAGCCCTTCAGGGGTGCCATGAAAAGCTGAAGGGCTCTCACCGGCCGCCTCTCAAGGGTCGGGAGGCCAGGAACGGCCTCGCGCACAGGCAAACAGTCTCGCCCCCCAGGCAACAAAAAGGCCGCGCCCACCGACCCGCAAGCAGGGTCGAGGGGCGCGGCCTGTTGTTTGAGCCTCAGGACTCGGCGCTGCTTGTCTCGGCGGACGCGCCAGCCTCGTCCGTGCGCTCCGCACGCGAGCGGTAGCGGCGCCGGCGGCGGCCATTGGGATAGCGATCGGGATCCTCGGCGCCCTCTGCGGCAGGCGCATCGGCGGGCGCCGGCGCAGCGGTGTCCAGCGGCAGAACCGGCTCCGCCTCGGGAGCGGCGGCGGCTGGGGCAGCGGCCGGCTCCTCCTCCCGCGCGGCCTTGGCGCGGGATTCGCTCGACCGCGACCGGGTCGGCTTCTCCTTCACTTCCGCCTTCACCGGCACCGGAACCGGCGCGGTGATGAAGGAGGGCAAGCCCAGGCTGGGCTGCTCGTCGTCCTGCGGCGCGGGGCGCTCCTCGCGCGGGGCACGGGCGGGGCGGGGCGCATATCCACCGGCCTCCTCCTCGCGATTGCGTCCGCGATACTCCCGCGGCGCATAGCCTTCCCCGGCCTCCTCGTCGCGATTGCGACGCTGATAATTGCCCTGGCGATTGTCGCGCGGCTGGCGGTCATCGCGGGGCTGGCGATCCTCACGGGGACCACGATCCTCGCGGGGGCCACGGTCATCCCGGAACTGGCGGTCATCGCGGGGCTGACGGTCCTCACGGGGCTGCCGATCGTCGCGGAACTGGCGCTCTTCCCGATAGGGACGCTCCTCGCGCGGCTGGCGGTCGTCGCGAGACGAGCGGTCGTCACGGGGCTGCCGGTCGTCACGGCCCTGGCGCGGCTCACGCTGGGGATAGGGCTCACGCACGAACGGCTGGGGCGCGTCGAGGCCGCCCACATCGTCCATCTCGTCGTCGTCCATCTCGTCGTCGGCCCGGCCGAAGCCAGCCTGGGGCGCATACTGGCCCTGGAGAGAGGCGATCAGGCGCAGATAATGCTCGGCGTGCTGGAAGAAATTCTCCGCCGCCACATGGTCGCCGGACGCCTGGGCATCCCGCGCCAGCTGCTGGTACTTTTCCGTGATGTGGTGGGCGGTGCCGCGGACCTTTCCGTCAGGTCCGTTCGACTCATAGACCCGAGTCGCCGGGTTGGAGCTGCGGCGATTGTTCCGGCCGCGCATGCGCTTCTGCTGACCATTTCTCATCTGGATCGTTCTCTACTCGCTCGGCGAACCGCCGTTCTTCATTCCATCCGCCTCGCGGCGCACGGAACCGCACCCTTTTCCCGCCTGCGGGCCGCCAAGGACGGACCGCGCCGACAGGACCCCTCGTCGCGGCTGCGCAGCGCCGCAACGACATTCCTAAGGCTCGATCAAGCGATCCCCAGCTAGCGGCTTCCAGGCGGTCCGTCCGGCTGCGCGCACATGCACGCTGCGGGTTCGCACTGCCGAGCACAAAGCTTGATCTGGATCAATTCGACCATGAGCCCCGCTCCGCGCTCGCGCGCGGTCAGCACGCCCGATCATCACGCACCGTGTCCGAGCCGGTGGCGTGAGAAAGTGGCAAATGAACGAACCGTGGAGACCCGCAATGGCGCTTCGCCCGTGCGCCTTCGCGACACCGTCTCCGACCACACCCGAACCCATATGGATTAATCGGGAGCGCGCTTCGGCCTTCCCGGCCAACGCTTCGGTTCGACTCCTGTACCCGACACTAGCCAGTTCACCGCCCGTGTCCAAGGACTTTTTGCGCGCCGCGCCTCACATTTGCGCTGCCGTACCGCCAGCAGGCGGGCGCACCACAAGGGCACGGGCCACACCCCCGAGGTCCCGCCGGGCGGGACCGCAGACGTCCAGGCCATACCCTTGCGCCAGTGCCGCCACATCGCCTTCCTGGCCGATCCCCAATTCCAGCACCGCGCGGCCCGAGGGCTTCAGCAGTCCCGGCAGGGCCGCCAGGATCGCGCGATAGGCGTCCAACCCGTCCGCCCCGCCATCCAGCGCGCCGTGCGGATCGTGGGCCCGCACTTCCACGGCAAGGGCCGCAATGTCGCGGCTGGGAATGTAAGGGGGGTTGGAGACCACCAGGTCGAAGCGGTCGGCAAGCGCGCTCGCCCAATTCCCCACCAGCACGGCAGAGCGGTCGGAAAGGCCCAGTCGCGCCAGATTGTCGCGGGCGGTGCGCGCCGCCTGCGGGCTCAGGTCCACGGCCACGCCAAAAGCGTCCGGCCGCTCGCAGAGCAGCGCGGCGAGGATGGCGCCGCTGCCGGTGCCAAGGTCGAGAATGCGAGGCGCGGGTGTGGCGCCCAGCACGTCCAGCGCCGCCTCCACCAAGGTTTCCGTATCCGGGCGGGGGACGAGGGTTTCGGAGGACAGCTGGAAGGACAGGCTCCAGAATTCCCGATGGCCCAGAATCCGGGCCACGGGTTCTCCGGCCAGACGCCGGTCCATCAGCGCCGCGATGCGGGCTGCGTCGGCCGCCCCCACCAGTGCCCGACCATCCGTGACGATCTCGGTCGGATCAAGCCCGAGCGCCTCGGCCATCAGGATCCGTGCATCGAGATCCGGCGTTTCCACGCCCGCTTGCGCAAGGCGCTCGGCCATCTGCCGGCGCAAGCCGCTGCGGGTCGAAGCGGGCACGGGGTCAGGCCCCGTCCGCGGAAGCCATCAGCGCCGCCTGGTGCTCGGTGATGAGCGGGTCGATGATCTCGTCCAGCGCGGTTCCCGCCACCACCTCCTCCAGCTTGTAGAGCGTCAGGTTGATGCGGTGGTCGGTGACCCGACCTTGGGGAAAATTATAGGTGCGGATGCGTTCGGAGCGGTCCCCCGAGCCCACTTGGCCGCGCCGGTCGGCAGCCCGGCTCGCCTCGCTGCGCTGGCGCTCCTCATCCAGCATGCGGGCGCGCAGCAGGGCCATGGCGCGGGCCTTGTTGCGGTGCTGGGAGCGCTCGTCCTGCACCGCCACCACGATGCCCGTGGGCAAATGGGTGATGCGCACCGCGCTCTCGGTCTTGTTCACGTGCTGGCCGCCCGCGCCCTGGGCGCGGAACACGTCGATTCGCAGGTCCGCATCATTGATGGCCACGTCCACCTCTTCCGCCTCGGGCAGGACGGCAACGGTGGCAGCCGAGGTATGGATGCGGCCGGACGCCTCGGTCTGGGGCACGCGCTGGACCCGGTGGACGCCCGATTCGAACTTCAGCCGCGCGAATGCGCCCTTCCCATGCAGGGCCGCGACCACTTCCTTAAAGCCGCCCATGGTGCCTTCGCTTTCGGAGAGCACCTCCACGGTCCAGCCCTTTTCGGCCGCATAGCGGGAATACATGCGGAAGAGATCGCCGGCGAACAAAGCCGCCTCGTCCCCCCCCGTGCCGGCGCGCACTTCCAGGATGACGCCGCGCTCGTCCATGGCGTCCTTGGGCAGGAGCGCGATGCGCACCGCCTGGGTCAGGCGCTCCACTTCGCCCAGGAGGCGCTGTTCCTCGGCCTCGGCCAGCGCCTTCATCTCCGCGTCCGAGGTGGCATCGGCCATCAGCTCGCGTGTGTCGGAAAGGTCCCGCACGGCGGCCCGCAGGGCGCGGACCTCGTCCACCACGGGCGTCAGGTCGGAGAATTCGCGTCCGAGCCGCACATATTCCTCGCCCTCCGCGCCGGCGGCGAGCAGGGCTTCCACCTCCGCATGGCGGGCGACGAGCGCGTCGAGCTTAGCCACGGGAAGGCCGGTCTGCTGGAGGTCCGGGCTCATGGGCGCGCCCTGCGGATGGCGGGCACCGGGAAAGACAGCGTCAAAGGGACATCCCGCTCAGTTCGGCAAAGGCCCGCAAGGTGGAGCGCACGTCCACCAGGCCGGACGTATCTTCCAGCAGCGGCATCAGGACGGAGCGCGCCGCGGCCACATCCAGTTGCAGCAAGGTCGCCTTCACCGGTCCGATGGCCGCCGGCGACAGGGACAGCGAGCGATAGCCCACCGCCGCCAGCGCAATGGCCTCCAGCGGACGGGACGCCAGCTCGCCGCACAAGGTGACCGGCTTGCCGTGGCGCGCCCCGGCCTCCGCCACCATGCGGAACGCGCGCAGAGCCGGCGGCGAGAGCGGATCGAAGCGATCGGCCACCCGCATGTTGGCGCGATCCACCGCGAACAGGAACTGCACCAGGTCGTTGGACCCGACGGAAAGGAAATCCACCCGCGAGAGCACTTCATCGAGCTGGAACAGGAGGGATGGCACCTCCACCATGGCGCCCACGAACACCCGTTCCGGCAGGCCGTGGCCGTGCCGGCGCAGATGGGTCATCTCGCGCTCCAGGATGGCCTTGGCCTGATCGAACTCGGAGGCGGCGGCCACCATGGGGAACATGATGCGCACCTCACGCCCCGCCCCTGCCCTCAGCAGCGCGCGCAGCTGGCTGCGCAGCAGGCCCGGGCGGTCGAGGCCGAGGCGAATGGCGCGCCAGCCAAGTGCCGGATTTTCCTCCTCCACCATGCGCATGTAAGGCAGCACCTTGTCGCCGCCAATATCGAGCGTGCGGAAGGTGACAGGCCGGCTTTCCGCCGCGTCCAGCACCGCGCGATAGAGCTTCAGCTGCTCTGAAATGCGCGGGAAGGTGGACGCGATCATGAACTGGAGTTCGGTGCGGAAAAGTCCGATGCCGGAGGCGCCAGTCTCGGCGATGTGCGGCAGGTCCACCAGCAGGCCGGCATTCAGGTTCAGGTCGACCTTCACGCCATCCTTGGTGATGGTGGGCTTGTCACGCAGGGCCGCATATTGCGCCTGGCGGCGGGCACGGAAGCGGGCCTTTTCCGCATAGGCGGCTTCCACGTCGCCGGGTGGGCGCAGATGCACCTCGCCGGCCTGGCCGTCGACGATCACCGGGTCGCCGGGATCGGCAAGGCCGGCCGCATTCTCCACCTGCCCCACGGCGGCAATGCCGAGCGCGCGGGCGACGATGGTTACATGGCTGGTGGTGCCGCCCTCCTCCAGGACGAGGCCCCGGATGCGGGTGCGGTCATAGTCCAGAAGCGCCGCCGGGCTCATGTTGCGGGCGACGAGGATGGCGTTTTCCGGCAGGTCCGTGCGGTCCGAGGCGCGCCCGCGACCGGTCAGTTCCCGCAGCAGCCGGTTGGCCAGGTCGTCCAGATCGTGCAGGCGCTCACGCAGATAGGGGTCGGAGGCGCGCATGATGCGGGCGCGGGTGTCGGACTGCACGCGCTCCACGGCGCCCTCCGCCGTCAAGCCGGAGAGCACGGCCTCGCGCATCTTGTGCATCCAGCCCCGGTCATGGGCGAACATGCGGTAGGCTTCCAGGATCTCGCGGTGCTCGCCGGCCTTGGACAGGCCGTCATCCTCCAGCAGCAGGTCGATGGAGGCACGCAGCTTGCCGATGGCCGCATCGAGCCGGGCGGCCTCCCGCTGCACGTCATCGGCGATGACATTGGTCACCACCACGCGCGGCTCGTGCAGCACCACATGGCCAAGGCCCAGCCCGTCGGCCAGGGGCGTGCCCTTCAGATGGAGCGAGCGGCGCACCGCCGGTTCGGCGCCGGGCTTGGCGAGCGAGGTCAGTTCGCCCGAGGCGATCATCTCCGCCAGCACCATGGCCGTGGTCTGGAGCGCCTCGATCTCCTCCTCCGCATAGGTGCGCCGGGCGCGGTTCTGCACCACCAGCACGCCCAGCGTGTTGCCGCCCCGCAGGATCGGCACGCCGAGGAAGGAATTGTAGATCTCTTCGCCCGTTTCCGGGCGGTAGGAATATTCGGGATGGTTCTGGGCGTCGGAAATGGCCAGCGACTCGGCCTCGCGGGCCACATGGCCCACCAGGCCCTCGCGCACATCCATGACCGTCTGGTGGACGGCGTCCCGGTTCAGGCCCTCGGTGGCATAGAGCTCAAGGGTCTGGTCGACGCGCAGCACATAGACCGAGCAGACTTCCGCCACCATGTTGGCAGCGATCAGAACCACGATCTTGTCCAGGCGGTCCTGCGCACTGACCGGCTCCGCCATCACCTCGCGGAGCCGTCTCAAGAGCACGCGGGGCCCGCCGAGCGCGCCACGCATCGGCCGTTCCTCAAAAAATAAACCGGGGACCGCGTACCCGGAAGGGTTGCAGGTGGCGCCCCCCGCGCCAGGTCATGCGCCCAGTCAGACGTCAGCTATCGAGTCCGTATAGCGAATGCAGAGTCCGTACCGCAAGCTCGGTATATGCCGCATCGATCAGGATGGAGATCTTGATCTCCGAGGTGGTGATGGCGCGGATGTTGATGCCCTTGGCGGCGAGCGCCTGGAAGGCGTCGGCTGCAACGCCCGCGTGCGAGCGCATGCCGATGCCGATCACCGACACCTTCACCACATCCGTCTCGCCTTCCAGCGTCTGGTAGCCGATGGCGTCGCGCGCCGCGCCGAGCGCCGCCTTGGCCCGCTCGAAATCGGCGGTGGGCACGGTGAAGGTGATGTCGGTGAAGCCGTCCGCCGACACGTTCTGGACGATCATGTCCACATTGATGTGCGCCTCGGCCAGCGGGCCGAACACCGCCGCGGCAATGCCCGGCTTGTCGGCGACGCGGCGGATCGAGACCTGGGCCTCGTCCCGGGCGAAGGCGATGCCGGTGACGACCTGGGATTCCATCTGCTTGGCCACGATTTCCTCCTCGTCGCAGATCAGCGTGCCGGCCGCTTCCACCGTCTTCATGTGGGGGGCGTCAGGGTCCTCGAAGCTGGAGCGCACGAAGGTGCGCACCTTGTGCACCATGGCGAGCTCCACCGAGCGCACCTGGAGCACCTTGGCGCCCAGCGACGCCATTTCCAGCATTTCCTCGAAGGCGATGGAGCCGAGCCGGCGGGCCTTCGGCACCACCCGCGGATCGGTGGTGTAGACGCCGTCCACGTCCGTATAGATGTCGCACCGCTCGGCGCCCAGCGCCGCTGCCACCGCCACCGCGCTGGTGTCGGAACCGCCGCGCCCCAGCGTGGTGATGCGCCCCGACGGCAGGTGGATGCCCTGGAAGCCGGCGATCACCGCCACCTCGCCGCCGTCGATCTGCTCGCCGAGCACCCGCCCGTCGATTTCCATGATCCGCGCCGAGCCGTGGGCATCGTCGGTGGAGATGGGAATCTGCCAGCCCTGCCAGGAGCGGGCGTTCAGGCCCATATTCTGGAGCGTGATGGCCAGGAGGCCCGACGTCACCTGCTCGCCAGAGGCGACCACGGCGTCATACTCGCGGGCATCATGCAGGGGCGCCGCCTCGCGGCACCAGCCCACCAGCTCGTTGGTCTTGCCGGACATGGCGGAGACCACCACGGCGACGGAATAGCCCGCCTCCACTTCGCGCTTCACATGGCGCGCCACATTGCGGATGCGATCGATTGTGGCGACCGAGGTGCCGCCGAACTTCATCACCAGCCGAGCCATGGCTCGTGTCTTTCTATTTGTGATCTGGGAAAGGAGTGGAACGGGCGCGATTTCGCGGCGCGCCGGGCCGCCGTCATTTTCGGGCGGTGCGCCCGATTCGACGGCCTACGGTGCGGGAGACGGCTCCTGCGATCTCCAACCGGTCCAACATGACCCTCTTCCTCCCGGTGCCGGCTTCAACCGGACCGACGGCACGGCGTCCACCCACCGGCCTTGATGGCTGGCGGATCGCCTTGATGCGAATTGGCCGCCTAAATAACGGCCCCGGCGGCGGTCGGCAACCGGGGGAATCGCGCAGGCGCCCGCCCTCACAACATGGAGGGCAGCACGCGGTCCGGCGGTCGGTGGCCGTCCATGAAGGTCTTGATGTTCACGATGACCTTCTCGCCCATGTCCACGCGCCCTTCCAGGGTCGCCGAACCCATGTGCGGCAGCAGCACCACCTTGCCCTGCTTGGCAAGGCGCACCAGCTTGGGATTGACCGCCGGCTCGTGCTCGAACACGTCGAGGCCGGCCCCGGCGATCTCGCCGGCTTCCAGCATGCGGGTCAGCGCATTCTCGTCGATCACCTCGCCGCGCGCCGTGTTCACCACATAGGCGTCCGGCTTCAAGAGCTTGAGGCGGCGGGCGGACAGGAGGTGATAGGTGGCCGGCGTGTGCGGGCAGTTCACCGACACGATGTCCATGCGGGCCAGCATCTGGTCGAGGCTGTCCCAATAGGTGGCTTCCAGCGATTCCTCGATGGCGGCCGGCAGATGGCGACGGTTGTGATAGTGGATCTGCAGGCCAAACGCCTTGGCGCGGCGCGCCACCGCCTGGCCGATGCGGCCCATGCCGATGATGCCGAGGCGCTTGCCCCAGATCCGCCGGCCGAGCATCCAGGTGGGCGACCAGCCGGACCACTCGTCGAGATCGGAGGTCATCAGCTGCGCGCCCTCCGCGAGGCGGCGCGGCACGGAGAGGATGAGCGCCATGGTCATGTCGGCCGTGTCCTCGGTGAGGACGCCGGGGGTGTTGGTGACCGTGATGCCGCGATTGAGCGCGCTCGCCACGTCGATATGGTCGACGCCGTTCGAGAAGGACGCAATCAGGCGCAGATTGTCGCCCGCGTGGGACAGCACCGCCGAATCGATGCGATCGGTGACGGTGGGCACCAGCACGTCGGCGGTCTTCACCGCCTCGATCAGTGCCGCCTGATCCATCGGCGTATCGTCGATGTTGAGGCGAGCGTCGAACAATTCACGCATGCGCGTCTCGACCGTGTCAGGCAACTTGCGCGTGACGACGACGAGCGGTTTGCGGCGCCCCATGTGCTTCCCCGTCCCGAGATTTCAACACTTCTCACCCCCTCTAGCAGACCATCGGGGAAAGACAAAGGGTGTGAAGGGCCGGTGCCTTGACGCAGCCCCCCGAGAGGCGCACCTCAAGGGCACCGCTTGGCGCCGTCCGCCGGCGTGAAGACAAGATTCATGTTTCTGTAAGACACATGCAGGGACGACCTGGACACCATTGAAAGGGATCCTCGGACCATGCCGATGTCGGGAAAAGCCTCCTTCCTGCCGAACACAGCCGCCGCTCTTCTGGCGACGGCGATGCTGGTCGCAGCGGGCGGACTGGCACATGGCGCCGACGAGACCGGCACGGGACTGCCCGTTCCCCGCTTCGTCTCGCTCAAGGCCGACAAGGTGAATGTGCGCAACGGCCCCAACAAGAACCAGGACGTGGCCTGGGTGTTCTCCCGCGCCGGCCTGCCGGTGGAAATCACCGCCGAGTTCGAGACCTGGCGGCGCATCCGCGACGCGGAAGGCTCGGAAGGCTGGGTCTATCATTCCATGCTGTCGGGGCGCCGCACCGCTTTGGTGGCGCCGTGGAACAAGACCGGCACAGTGGCGCTGCGGGCGGAGCCCAAGGCCGATGCGAAGGTGGAAGCCCAGCTGGAGCACGGCGTATTGGGCACCCTGAAGAGCTGCGACGGCAAATGGTGCCGCTTCATCGGCCAGGGGTTCGACGGCTATATGGAGCAAAGCCAGCTCTGGGGCGTCTATCCCAACGAAAAGGTGGACTGAGCGCCTGTCGCGGGCCGAAGCGTCCCGGCGCGGCTCCATCTTGCGGAGCGCGCCGGCGCGATCTAGTCTTACCCCATTGCGGCGTCTTGACCGCCGCACGTAGGCGTTAACGTGAGCCAACGCGCTGAACGATCCTGGAAGCCCAGGCGCGTCGCGCGAAAAGTGTAGTTCTCACGTGACTCGCCTGGGCCTTCGAAAGGAAGGCCCATGTCTCATCTCTTACCTATGTCTGAGCCCGCAAGCGCTCCCTTGGTCCCGCCGCAGGGCGAGCCGCGTCATACGGTGCGCCGCGTGCGCCATGAGCTCAAGCGGCGCCGCGTCCGTGTCCAGGCTGTGACGCGCCTGACGCCTCAGATGGTGCGCGTCACCTTCCATGGCCCGGACCTGGCGGATTTTCCGAGCCTTGGTTTCGACGACCACATCAAGCTGATCCTGCCACACATGGAGAACGGGACCGCCCGGTTCCCGGATTTTGCCCCCGATGGCCGCACCGCCGTGCCGGGCAGCGCGCCTGCCCTCATGCGCGACTACACCCCCCGGGCCTTCGACCCATCGGCCCTGACTTTGGACGTGGACTTCGCCCTCCACGAGGCCGGCCCCGCCACCGCATGGGCGCTCCAGGCGCAACCGGGTCAGGAGATGATGATTGGCGGACCGAAGGGCTCCTTCCTCGTGCCCGACGACTTTGACTGGTACCTGCTGATGGGCGACGAAACCGCCTTGCCCGCCATCGGCCGGCGCCTCGGCTCCCTTCCGCCCCATGCCACCAGCCTCGTCTTCGTGGAGGTGGCATCGCGCGCGGACGAGCAGCCTTTCGCGCTGCACCGGCGCACCCAGCTCACCTGGCTGCACCGGGACGGCCGGGAGGCCGGCACCACCGATCTGCTGGAACAGGCCCTCGCGCGCACGGCCCTGCCCGCAGGCGACGGCCATTGCTGGATCGCCTGCGAGACGCAGGCCGCCAAGCGCCTGCGCCAGATGCTGGTGGACCGGGGACAGCCGGGCGCGTGGATTCGCGCGTCGGGCTATTGGAAGCGCGGCACGGCCAGCTTCCATGACGAGCACCAGGCGTGAACGCGCGCCAAAACGAAAACGGGCCCGCATCCATCGATGCAGGCCCGGTCCATCAACTCTGGCAATCCGCTCTTGCAAGCGCGGGCAAACGCCATGCCTGCGTCTTGCCCCTTGGCGGGCAAGGAAACCGTTCAGGCCTGGCCGGACGTTCAGGCCTTGCCAGACTTGCGGCGCAGGCGCACCACCACGTCCACGCGCGCCACCTCAAAGCCTTCCGGCGGCTGGGGCAGGCGATCCACGGCGACCTCGGCGGAGGGGATGTCCACCAGCTCGTTATGGCCTTCCACATAGAAGTGGTAATGGTCCGAGGCGTTGGTGTCGAAATAGGTCTTGGACCCGTCCACCGCCACCTCGCGCAGCAGGCTCACTTCCGTGAACTGGTGCAAGGTGTTGTAGACCGTGGCCAGCGACACCGGGAAGCGGGCCCGAATGGCTTCCTCGTGCAGCATTTCCGCGGTCACGTGCCGGTCGCCCTTGGCGAACAGCAGCCAGCCCAGGGCCAGGCGCTGGCGGGTCGGGCGCAAGCCCACTTCGCGAA
Source organism: Aquabacter sediminis (assembly GCF_028863665.1). Lineage (GTDB taxonomy): Bacteria > Pseudomonadota > Alphaproteobacteria > Rhizobiales > Xanthobacteraceae > L1I39. The sequence goes on along the minus strand of NZ_JARBFX010000005.1, from coordinate 100,104 downwards.
GCATTTCGCGCACGTCATGAAAAGGACAGCCGGTGCGCCGGGCGGAGGTCACGTCGCGCAGCTGCGCCACCGGGAGAACGGCGTCCCCGTCGACAGTCGAGCTGCGGAGCGTCACGCCGTCGCCGATGCTGGCTCTGATACGTGTCATCTCGGTCATCGTCGTGTCTACAATCTCGAATCTGGCAATCGACCTGCGGATCCCGGCACCCCGTGTCCGCGCTCATGAACATACGGATATAACGGATCGGGCCGCGATTTGCTACCGTTATAGATTGTAGTTGCACTAATGTAATTCAATGGCACCAATGCCTTGCTTGTGAATGTGGCGGTGGTGGACTTGGCGGGCGGCGTCCGCTACTCGACCCCCGCATCCTGCTGCGCCACCGCTCATTCGAGAAACGACCCCATGGACTTGCACGCCCCGAGGACCGCCTGCCTGCTGGTGACGCTGGGCGCCACCTTCGCGCTGGCGGCCGCCTGGTATTTCCAGCTGGTGGTGGGCCTTGCCCCGTGCCCCCTCTGCCTCACGCAGCGCATTCCCTATTACGTGGCCGTGCCGCTGTCCCTGGCGGTGGCGGTGCTCATCGCCCGCGGCTATGACCGCGCGCCCCGGCTGGGCCTGGGCCTGCTGGCGCTGCTCATGCTGGGCAATGCGGGGGTCGCCATCTATCACGCGGGCGTCGAGTGGCAGTTCTGGCAGGGCCCCACCACCTGCAGCGGCACCGCTCCCATGGCGGTGGGCGACATCATGTCGGCGCTGAAGACCGCCCATGTGCCGCGGTGCGACGAGGCGGCGTGGCGGCTGTTCGGCCTCTCCATGGCCGGCTGGAACGCTTTGATTGCGCTGTCTCTCGCGGCCATTGCCGCCCTCGGCGCCATACCGGCGCGCCGCGCGCGCTGAGGAACGGCCCTACGGGTCCAGCTCGGTGTCCCAGTAGAGATAGTCCAGCCAGCTCTGGTGCAGATAATTGGGCGGGAAATGGCGCCCATTCTGGTGCAGATCGTGAACGGTGGGCTGGAACGGCATCTGCGCCGGCCACATGTCCGCGTCCGCCGGCATGGCGGACCCCTTGCGCAGATTGCAGGGAGAGCAGGCGGCCACCACGTTTTCCCAGGTGGTCTGGCCCCCGCGTGAGCGCGGGATGACGTGGTCGAAGGTCAGGTCCTCGCGGGAGCCGCAATATTGGCAGGTGAAGCGGTCGCGCAGGAAGACGTTGAAGCGGGTGAAGGCCGGGTTGCGGGCGGGCCGCACGAAGGTCCGCAGGGACACCACACTGGGCAGGCGGATCTCGAAGCCCGGACTTCGCACCGCCTTGTCGTAATATTCGACGATATTCACCCGATCCAGGAAGACCGCCTTGATGGCATCCTGCCAGGACCAGACAGACAGAGGATAGTAGCTCAGCGGACGATAGTCCGCGTTGAGCACCAGTGCAGGCCAAGCTCCAGGCGATACGGCAGCGGTCAAGGATAGAACTCCCCGCCCCAACTTCGCCGAATCGGGACGCCCCCGACCGGCGCGCCGGCATAGTCTACATGGACCGTGTCAGTCTTGTGAAGCGCGGGCGGGGCCGGCGAGGTGGTCGGCGAGGAAGGTCCCGCCCATGCTCAACCCCTCCTCGTCGATGCCGTGCCCGAGGCCGGGGCACAGGTGCCACTCCACCGGCACGCCCGCCGAAGCCAAGGCATTGGCGGAGGCCATCATGAGCGGCGCCGGCACCACCTCGTCATCGGTGCCGTGAATGAGCAGGATCGGCGGCGGCTCGGCAATGAGTGGCGCGCCGGCGGCGACGAAGGCACCGGAATAGCCGAGCACCGCGGCAAAGCGCTCCTCGCCGGTCAATGCCACCTGGAGCGCCATCATGCAGCCCTGGCTGAAGCCCATCAGGGCCACCCGGGACGCCGGAAGGCCCAGGCGCCGGCGCTCCGCGCCGATGAAGGCGGCAAGTCCCGGCGCCGCCGCCCGCGCGCCCAAGGCCAGCTCGCGGGGATCCAGGTCCGTGAGCGCAAACCATTGCCGCCCGATCGGCGCCTGTCCGCACGGCTCCGGGGCGTGTGGAGAAACGAAGGCCGCGCCCGGCAACAGGCCGCCCCAGGCCGACCCCAGATCGATCAGGTCCCGCCCATCGGCCCCATAGCCGTGCAGCAGGACCACGAGGGCATCGGGCGCGCCGCCGGAGCGGGGCGGAAGACGGGGACCATCGATGAGCGGCATGGACGACCTTCAGGCGGGAGCGCCCAGCCGGGCGCGGCGGGCGCCATAATAGGCCCAGAGGAGATGCGCCGCCACGCCCCGGAACGGCCGCCAGTCCTCCGCAATGGCCTGCAGCCCCACGGCCGAGGCCCGCCCAGGCAATCCGAAGGCGTCCCCCACCGCCACCTGGAGCGCCAGGTCGCCATGGGGGAAGGCATCGCCCCGCCCGAGGCAGAACAAGAGATAGATGTCCGCCGTCCAGGTTCCGATGCCTGGCAGCCGGGTGAGATACTCCGCCGCAGCGTCCGCCTCCATGCCCTCCACATGCGTCAGGTCCACCGCGCCGGAGACGAGGGCCGCGGCAATGCCTTTGAGGGTGCGGATCTTGGGCGCGGACAGGCCCGCCGCGCGCAGGTGCGCCGCATCCGCCGCAAGCAGAGCCTGCGGCGCGGGAGGCCCGTCAAAGGCGTCTTCCAGCTTTCGCTGGATGGAGCGGGCCGCCGCCACCGACAATTGCTGCGCCACCACCACGGCGGTCAGCCCCTCGAAGCCGGGCGGGCGGCGACGCAGGGCCGGGCGGCCGGCGAGGGTGGCGAGCGGCGCCAGGCGCGGATCGAGGGCGAGCAGTTCATCGAACGCGGCATCGAACGTGGCTTGGTCATGAAGTTGCGGCTCCGCATGCGTCCTGCTCATTCCGCGCCTCCCCGTCGACATGCCGGCGAAGATCCGGCAAAACACATCCGCCCCGCAACCGCCCCGCGGACCCCGGTGTTCCCCGGACGCTCCTCATGACCTTCCGCTGCCGGTTCGCTCCGAGCCCCAATGGCCGCCTGCATCTGGGCCATGCCTATTCCGCCCTGGTGAACCACCACGCCGCCGCGCGCGCCGGCGGAGCCTTCCTGTTGCGCATCGAGGATATCGACGCCACCCGATCCCGCCCGGATTTCGTGGCCGGCATTCGCGAGGACCTCGCCTGGCTGGGCGTGTTGCCGCCTGAGCCCCCGCGCTTCCAAAGCGCGCACCTGCCGGCCTATGCGGCCGCCCTGGCGCACCTTGAGGCCGCCGGGCTGGTCTATCCGGCCTTCGAGAGCCGTGCGGAGATCGCCCAGGAGGTGAGCCGGCGCGAGCATGAGGCGCCCTGGCCGCGCGACCCGGACGGAGCGCCGCTCTATCCCTTCTCCCGCGCCTCCCTCTCGGATGCGGCGCGGGAAAAGCGGCGGGCGGACGGCGCCCCCCATGTGCTGCGTCTGCATATGGCCGCGGCGCTTGAAAATGTGGGGCCGAACCTCTCCTGGCGCGAAGCCCCCGACGATCCCCTCGCCCCGCCCGTGGAGGTCGCGGCTGATCCCGCCGCCTGGGGCGATGTCATCCTGGCCCGCCGGGACGTTCCCGGCAGCTATCATCTGTGCGTGGTGATCGACGATGCGGAGCAGGAGATCAGCCATGTCATCCGGGGGGCAGACCTACGGGCGTCCACCGCCGTGCACCTGGTGCTGCAGCGCCTCCTCGGCCTGCCGGCCCCCATCTACCACCACCACCGTCTGATCCTCGACGGGGACGGACGCAAGATGTCCAAGAGCGTGGGTTCGCAGAGCCTGGCGGCGCTGCGGCAATCGGGCGCGGATGCGCGCACCGTGCGGGCGCGGCTGGGCTTTGGCTGACCGGCGGCTCAGCCGACGCCCAGCACGTAGAGCCAGAAAGCGATGGTCACCAGCCCCAGCGCGGTGGAAAGGGAGACGGCACTGGCGCTGGTCTGCACGCCGGCCCCATAGCGCTGGGCGAGAAGATAGGCGTTGATGCCGCACGGCATGGCGGCGAACAGCACGGCCACCCCTGCCCACACGGGCGGCATGGGCAGAAGCAGCGTCAGCAGCAGCACCAGCGCCGGATGGACCAGCAGCTTGAGGGCGGAGATGATGGCGGTGGCCTTCAGGTCGCCGGACATGCCGTAGCGATTGAGCGCAAGGCCGAGCGATATGAGCGCACACGGCGAGGCGGAGGCGGAAACCAGGTCGAGGATCTGCTTGGGCACGCCGGACGCCTGCACCCCCAGCAGCTTGGCGATGCCGCCCGCATAGATGCCGAGAAGGATCGGATTGAGGGCAAGGGTGCGCAGAAGCTTGCGGCCAGTGGCCAGGGACATGCCCGCGCTGCCTTCCACCAGCACGGTGGCGGCCACCAGCATCACCGGCAGGTGGATGGCGATGAGCAGGAAGAGGGGCACCGCCCCTTCCTCGCCATAGGCCTTCAGGATGAGAGGCACGCCCAGGAAGACCGTGTTGGCCTGTCCCGCGGAAAAGCCATGAACCACCGCCTCGGTCCTGCTGCGGTGAAAGACCTTGATGGCCAGCACCATGGCAATGCCGAACACCGCGAAGGCGCCGGTGAAATAGGCGATCCAATAGCCCCAGGGCTGCGCCTCGGGCAGGCGGGATTCGCTCAAGGTCTTGAAGATGAGGATCGGGACGGCGAGGCCGAACACATATTCGGCCAGGCCATCCGAGGCCTTGTCGGAGATCAGGCGCGTCCTTGCGGAGACGAAGCCCATCGCCACCACGCCGAACACCGGAAGCACCACAAGGGCGATGTCTGCGAGGATGGCACCCATTTTTGATCGATCTCAGGCCGCCGCGCTGATGGGCGCGCATGCGGACGCGCTTGTGGACGCGCTTGTGGGCGCGTTCATGGGCATGTCGCAAGGGACAAGGGCGGCGGCGCGCACCGTCACCATGGCTTCCATGCGGGCGAGGAGACGCGCGGCCAAGTCTGACGTTGCCGAAAAGGCGATCACCATGCTCACCACCCCGCATTCATGCTCGGACCGCACCGAGCGGGGAAGAACATCATGGATCACGAACGGCTCCAGGAGGCGCAGCAGCGCATTGGAAGACGGCTCGGATTCGACCACGAGACGATAGGGCGCGACGCCGGACGGCGTGCCGGAAGACATGGACATGGAAGGACTCACGTGCAGAAGGGAAGAGACAAGCCTCAGGTGTCCCGGCCGACCTGATCGACCGGGCGGAGAATTCGACGCCGCGCCGCAATGGCCGTGCGCCTCTCTGCCTGCATGCTGCACATGGCCGGCAAACTAGGCGCATGCGCGGAAGGCGTCAACCGCGGGGACTGTTGCGGGCGCGCTGAAAATCCCTAGATGACAGGAAGTGGTGGGAACCCAGCGCGGACTTTGCCGTTTCGGGTTAGTCCATCATGGAGGGGCACATGGGTATCTTGTGGACCATCATCATCGGCTTCGTGGCGGGCATCGTCGCCAAGCTCATCTATTCCGGGCCCAATGAGCCGCAGGGCTTCATCCTGACCACGGTCCTCGGCATCGTCGGCGCCATTGTCGCCACCTATCTGGGCCAGGCCATCGGCTGGTACGAGGCGGGCCAGGGTGCCGGCTTCATCGGTGCTGTGGTGGGCGCCATCATCGTCCTGCTCGCCTGGGGCCAGCTCGCCAGGCGGTAAAAGCTTCCCGGCCCGCGACACAGGCCCCAACAACTGTGCGTGACGTGCGGCCGGCGTGACAGCCGGCCGCTTGGCGCTGAGGGCGCGGGCGGGGTAAAAGACCCATCTGAGTTCAACGCCGCACCACCCATCGCACCAGGGCGTCGCATCAGAGGCTTGTCCGATGTCATCCGTTTCGAGCCACGACACATATGCGCGACCCGGCGATGTCGGCGCCGCATCTGTGCGCCTTGGCGTCGCGGAGGACGAGACGGGGCGCCCGGTCGGCGCCTTGCGCATCGCTTTGGTGGCCGGGCTTGGCCTGGTCCTGTTCGCGGGGGCGGGCTGGCTGTGGGCGCGCCATGGCGGAACGGTCTTCTTCGATACGCTCACCGCCGGCCTCGGCACCTGCCTGTGATGCCGTGATGGTGCATTGCCGGCTTGCCCCGGCCCCCGTCGGAACCTCCCGCGCAGCCGTCCCCTGCCCCTCCGGCCCGTTCAGTCCCGGCAACGGGCCCTCGCCCTGCCCCGCCCGGAGTTTTTGATGTCGTCCCGTTCCAAGCTTCTCCTCCCGCTGTCCGCCTTTGCCATCGGCGCCCTGCTGCTGGTCATCGCCGCCACGGCGCTCATGCCGTCGCGGCAAGGCGGCACAAGCAGCGGCAGCGCCAGCGTCGGCGGACCCTTCCAACTGGTGGACCAGACCGGCGCCCGGGTCACGGAGGCGGACCTGAAGGGGAAGCTCACCCTCATCTTCTTCGGCTTCACCCATTGCCCCGACATTTGCCCCACGGCCTTGTTCGAGATGTCGGAGATCCTGGCCGCGCTCGGCCCCGATGCCTCCAAGGTGCAGGTCATGTTCGTCACTGTCGATCCCGAGCGGGACACGCCGGAGGTGTTGAAGACCTATCTCAGCTCCTTCAATCCGCAAGTCCGCGGCCTCAGCGGCACGCCGGAGCAGATCGACGCCATGAAGCGGGCCTACCGCGTCTATTCCAAGAAGGTGCCGCTCGACGGGGGCGACTACACCATGGACCACACGGCGGTGATCTACCTCATGGACAAGTCCGGCGCCTTCCTCGCGCCTTTCAACGCCAAGCGCCCGCCTGCGGAGGCGGCGGCGGATCTACGTCGCAATCTTTGACGGCCGCTCCGCCGGCTGGCTGTGCCAAGCGGCACCTCGCCTGGCGAGGCCATGCTCCGTCTTGTCCCAATGATGCGGCGCGGTGACGAGGCCATGCACCGCCCGCCAGGTGGCCAGGCTCTGCAGCAGCCAATAGAGCGGAATGAAGGGCAGCACCCACAGATATGCCACCATCTGGCGGCGCCAGGCGCCCAGGATGCTTGAGGCCGCCATCACCCCATAGCCCAGCAGCAGGTTGGTGTAGCACATGGCGCAGGTGAGCACCTGCGCCAGCGATGTCGGCGCGCGCCAGACGGCGCCGGCCCAGGCATCATAGGCCACCACCGCAAGGCAGAGCGGGTGCACCAGAACGGCGATGATGGGCGCGGCCATCACCAAGGCGGAGCCGAGCGCCGTCAGGAGCCCCAGGTCGGCGCAGAGGCGGCGGGGGGCGCGGCCGTGAACCATCAGGGTCTGCATCCAGCCCTTCATCCAGCGCCCGCGCTGGCGCAGCCAGGCCCGCACGGTGACGGGCGCCTCCTCCTGGGTGGTAGAGGCGATGGTGCGCGTGCGCCACCCCATGCGGGCGAGCCGCAGGCCGAGATCGGCGTCCTCGGTGACATTGAACGGATCCCACCCGCCCACATCCTCCAGCGCGGCGCGCCGGAAATGATTGGAGGTGCCGCCAAGCGGCAAGGGCAGCCCGAACGCCGCAAGGGCCGGGATCAGCACGTCGAACTGCACCGCATATTCCATGGCGAAGCAGCGGCTGATGATGCTGTCGGCGGCATTGTCGATGGCAAGGCGCGCCTGCACGCAGCCCAGGCGCCGGCCTCCGGTGGCAAACGCGGCCACCGCCTCGCGCAGCTGGCGGGGATGGGGCACGTCCTCCGCGTCGAAGATGGCAACCAGGGTTCCCCGCGCCAACGGCAGCGCCGCGTTCATCGCCTTCGGCTTCGTGCGCGGCCCGATGTCAGGGGCCACCACCACCTCGAAGTGGGGCGGCAAGGGTGTGGCGGCCAAGGCATGACGCAGTTCGTGGTCGTCCGGCTCAACCACCATCTTGATGTCCAGCTTCTCCACCGGATAATCCAGCGCCAGCAAGGCGTCGCGCAGGCGGGGGAGGACGGCCACCTCGCGGTAGAGCGGAACGATCAGGGTATAAGCGGGGAGCCGCCCGTCATCTCCTGCCGACATGTCCGGGGATGCCGCGACCTCGGCGGGCACAAGGCAGGCCGCCGCCTTCAGCCCGATGGTCGCGAGGAACAAGGCGGACAAGGCACCGGGGAGCGCGACGGCGGCAAAATCCGGGACAAGGAGCACCAGGAGGGCGCCCAGAAGGGCCAGCGCGACCACCATGCGAAGAAGCACCACCCCGGGCCGCAAGGTCTGTGCGGACAGGTCCGGTGCCCGATCCCTCAAGCCGAAGGCGGCGCGAACGCCGAAGTCCGCCGCGCACTCGCTGCGCACCTTCGACCGGAAGCGCTCCGGCGACACCAGGTGCAGGCGCTCCCGCAGCCCCGGATCCTCCGCGAGGGCACGGCGCAGCCGCCGCAGCACCCGTCCCCGGGCGCCCACGACGATCCGCGGGTCCGGTCCGTCCCGCGGCCCAAGGGCAAAGCCCATGGCAAGGGCCGCAGGCCCGCTTCCAGGCGGCAGGCCGAACGGCTCCCGGGGCGCCGGGGCCAGCCCCAGATGGGCGCCCTGCCAGGCGGCCACAGTGTCGGCATGTACGAAGCCATGGGCCACCAGCACCTCGTCGGCGCTGACCCCGAGGGACTGCGCCCGCGCGATGGCCCACTGCATGGTGGGCCAATCCACCAGCGGCGCGAGAGCCCTCAATTCGAGCGGCACCAGCGCGCGAACGCCCGGCTCGCGGCCGTCCGGCGTGCGCACAACGCTTCGCGCGCACGCCACCGGCTTGCGGCGCGCGCCCGGCTCTTCCAACATGCCCCACCCTCCCAGCCTGGGAGCCCCAGCATGCCGAAGCGTAAGATGAAGCAACCGATCCGGACAGCATCAAGATTGTGCAACCTGATTTCTTATATGCTGGCGTGTGCGGCATTCCTCGGCGGGCTTGGGGAAAGTGTGGACCGGGCCTGGGCGCAAGGCGCCGTCGTGCCCAATTTCTGGAACGTGGAACGGCGGGTGGAGCGGCCGGATGCCACCCGCTTGCCCTCCTCCATCCGCTTCCTGACCTCGGACGATTATCCCCCCTTCAACTTTGTCGGCCAGGACGGCGCGCTGCTCGGGTTCAATGTGGATCTGGCGCGCGCCATCTGCGCCGAGCTGTCCCTCACCTGCACCATCGAGGCCGCTGCCTTCGATACGCTGCTGGACGGGCTTGAGCAGAACCGGGGCGATGCGGTTATTGCGGGCCTTGCCTCGACCCCGGCGAGCCGCCAGAGGGCTGACTTCAGCGAACGCTATCTCGGCACACCCGCCCGGTTCGTCACCCGCAAGGCGAACGTGCTCTCGCAGGTCACGCCGGAAGCAGTGGCGGCCAAGCGCGTGGCGGTGGTGCAGGGCACCGCCCACGAGGCGTATCTGCGCGCCTTTTTCAACGAAGCGGCCATCCGTCCCTATCCCGATTCCGCTGCGGCGCGGGAGGCATTGAAGAAGGGTGAGGTGGACCTCCTCTTCGGCGATGGCATCGGCCTCTCGCTCTGGCTGAACGGCACCAGTTCGGAAAACTGCTGCGTCTTCGCGGGCGGCCCCTTCACGGAGAGCCGCTATTTCGGCGATGGGCTCGCGGTGGCCGTGAAGAGCGGCAACGACCAGTTGAAGCGGGCCATCGACTATGCCCTGCAACGGATCTGGGAGAAGGGGGTCTATGCCGACCTCTATTTGCGCTGGTTCCCGGTGGGCTTCTATTGAGAACACGCCATGACGCACATGGCGTGAGCTTGGCGTCAAGGCACGCAGTGGCTACCACTGGAACAGTCGGCTCCCGCGAGAATCGAGCGTGCCATGAACGCCTTGCCCCTGGCCATCGTCGCCTTCCTCGCCATGGCCGGTGCGGCCGCGTGCGGCTCGCTGGTGGCGCGCCGGCTGCCGGAGAGCTTTCTGGGCGAACCCTCCATCGAAAGCCTGAAGGCGGCCATGGCCCTGGTCGCCACCATGACCGCGCTCATCCTCGGCCTGATGGTCAATTCCGCCCGCTACCAATATTCGGACGCCGAAAAGGACGTCCATATGTATGCCACCACGCTGATGCGGATGGACATCGAGCTCACCAATTTCGGCGGCCCGGCCTGTGAATTGCGGGGGCCGCTGCGAGACTTCATCACGCATCTTCTGGCCCAGACCTGGCCCAAGACGGACGACACCCCGGTCCTCACGGATGCGCGCCCGGCCACCGCCCTGCTGCTGGACCTGACCCGAAAGCTCTCCCATCTCACGCCGCAGAACGACGTGCGCGAGACCCTTCTCTCGCTGGGCCACCAATTGCTGGAATATCGCTGGCGGATCAGCGACTACACGAGCGACCGGACACCGAACACCTTCATCATCGCCGTCATCTTCTGGCTGGCCTTGATCTATGGAAACCTCGGCGTGTTCGCGCCGCGCACGCCGCTGGTCCTGTGCGGTTTCCTGGCGGCCATGGTGTGCATCGCATCCGCCATCTTCCTGGTGATCGAAATGAATGGCCCCTTCACGGGCCAGTTGCGCGTGCCCCGCGCACCCTTCACCGAGGTGCTGGCCTTCATGGGCAGCGAGCCGTGTGGAACCCAGGCAGGTGCGTCGGCGGCGCCGGCCGGTCCCGGCCAGAATTGACGGCCGCCTCCGCTCACGCCCCTGCGGGAGCCCCCGCTTTCGTGAGCAGAAGGGCCATGCGCGTGATGGCGGGCGCATCGTCGGCAATGCATCCGGTGGTGAGGCGGAACCAGTTGAAGCCCACATAGAGGGCGATCAGGTCGTCCACCGTCTCTGCGTCGATCTCGCCCCGCATCCCCGCCCGCGCGAACATGGCCCGCACGTCTTTCAGACGCTCCGGCAGAAACTTCTCGCGAAGCAGCGCCTGCGCCGCCTCGCCCGCCTGCGCCTCGGCGATCAGCCCGCGGAAGGCCCTCCCCGTCGGCGTCTCCCGCCAGAAGGACCACAGCGCGCGGGTGTAAACCAGGAGGTCCCCGGACAAAGTCCCGGTGTCGGGCGCCGTCATGGTGGCCGCCTTCTCCGCGGAATAGACCTCCATCAACAGGTCCGCACGGGTGGGCCACCAGCGATAGAGGGTAGGCTTGCCTGCCCCGGCGCGGCGGGCCACCTCATCGAAGGAAAAGCCGGCATAGCCGCGCTCCGCCAGCAGGTCCCGCGCGGCGGTGATGATGGCCTCCTCCGTGGCGGGATTGCGCCGGGCTCCGATGGAGGCTCGCCGGACGGTCTTGGCCTGTTGCTCCGGCACCATGGTCTCCCCTGCGCGAAAGCGCTCTTTCCTCTTGCATAACGAAACGGATCGTATATATCAAATTCCAATCGAAACGGATCGTTTCGTTTATTAAAGAGACAGTCCCATGCCGCTGCTCGCTCTCCTCGGCCATATCCGCTTCCTCGGCATCCTGATGGCGGGGGCCTATACGCTCATCAACCTCCTGCTCGAACTCCTGGCACCCCTCACCGCCGGCTGGACCCATTGGGGCACGACGCTCCTGGCCGTCCCCTTCATGGTGGTGGGCATGGTGCATCTGGTGATCCCGCTGGCCCGTCGCCGCGCCAAGTGAGGCAGACCGCGCGAAAGGCAAGCGGGGCGAGGACACAGGCGGGCAAGGCCAGCGTTGACGAGCCGGCCGGACGCCCCGTAGAGGCGGTATCGGGCAGGTCGAATCGTCCTCCCCCATCCTTTGCGCCTCTAAATCGTTGATAGAGAGCCCCGCACGACCTAAATCGAGGCGGTGCCACGGCGGGGAAGACACCTCTCGCCGCGGCCCGTTTGGGAGCCTTGCCGTCATGACCGAACCCTCGTCCGCCCTCGCCGATCCGGCCGATCTCGCCCGCGAGCTGAAGGCTGTCGCCGAGACCGCCGCCGCCTGGCCGTTCGAGGAAGCCCGCAAAATCGTCGAGCGGCTGAAGCGCCATCCCAAGGATGAGGTGCTGTTCGAGACCGGCTATGGCCCCTCGGGCCTGCCCCATATCGGCACGTTCGGCGAGGTGGCCCGCACCACCATGGTGCGCCATGCCTTCCGCATCCTCACCGAAGACAAGATCCCCACCCGGCTCCTGTGCTTCTCGGACGACATGGACGGCATGCGCAAGATCCCGGAGAACGTGCCGGACCCCGCCGCGCTGAAGCCCTATCTCCAGATGCCGCTGACCCGCGTGCCGAACCCGTTCGGCGGCGGCTATGCCAGCTTCGGCGACCACAACAACGCCATGCTGCGGCGCTTCCTGGACACGTTCGGCTTCGCGTACGAATTCGCCAGCGCCACCGAGTATTATGCCTCCGGCAAGCTCGACCCGGTGCTGCTGAAGGCGGCGGAAAAGTACGACGCCATCATGGAGGTGATGCTGCCCACGCTGGGCGAGGAGCGGCAGGCCACCTATTCGCCCTTCCTGCCCATCTCCCCCATCTCGGGCCGGGTGCTCTATGTGCCGCTGAAGGCGGTGGATGCCGAGGCCGGCACCATCACCTTCGACGACGAGGACGGCACCGAGACCACGCTGCCCGTCACCGGCGGCAAGGTGAAGCTGCAGTGGAAGCCGGACTTCGGCGCCCGTTGGGCCGCGCTCGACGTGGACTTCGAGATGTTCGGCAAGGACCACCAGACCAACGCCCCCATCTATGACCGCATCTGCGAGATCATTGGCGGCGTCGCGCCCGAGCATTTCGTCTACGAACTGTTCCTGGACGAAAAGGGCCAGAAGATCTCCAAGTCGAAGGGCAATGGCCTGACCATCGACGAGTGGCTGACCTATGCGAGCCCGGAAAGCCTGGCGCTCTACATGTTCCAGTCGCCCCGCTCGGCCAAGAAGCTGCATTTCGATGTGATCCCCAAGGCGGTGGACGAATATTTCAACTTCCTGGCCCGCTATCCCGCGCAGGACTGGAAGACCCGCCTCGGCAATCCGGTGTGGCACATCCATGCGGGCAACCCGCCGGTGGAAGAGCTGCCTCTGTCCTTCGGCCTGATGCTGAAGCTCGCCTCCGCCTCCAATGCGGAGGAGAAGGGCGTGCTGTGGCGCTTCATTGAGCGCTATGCGCCCGGCGTGTCCGCCGCCACGCATCCCACCGTGGACAAGCTGGCCGGCTATGCGGTGCGCTATTTCGTCGACCGAGTGAAGCCGCACCGCACCTATCGCCTGCCGGACGAGACCGAGGCGGAGGCGCTCAGCGCCCTCGACGCGGCCTTGGCTGTGCTGGATGGGGAGGATCGCGAGGCGATCCAGAATGCAGTGCTCGACGTGGCCCGCGCCATTCCGCGCTACCAGGACCTGAAGAAGAAGGGCCCCAATGGCGGGCCGGGCGTTTCCTTCGCCTGGTTCAGCGCGCTCTACGAATTGCTGCTGGGCGAGAAGGAAGGGCCGCGCTTCGGCACCTTCGTGGCCGCCTATGGCATTCCCGAGACACGGGCGCTGATTGCCAAGGCGCTCGCCGGGGAACTGACCCGCGGCTGAACGGTGCGGCGCGCGGCGCCGCCGCGCGCCGAACGGCCTGCGACATCTCACGCAAGCAACGCGGCGACCCTTCCCATTGCCAGGTACCCATGGTAATTAGAATTAAATCCATGGATTTAATGTTTATTGGAGAGAGCCATGACGCTGCGCCTGGGAGATGTGGTCCCCGATTTCACCGCCGAGACCACGCAGGGCCCGGTCAGCTTCCATGAATGGCTGGGCGATGGCTGGGGCGTGCTGTTCTCGCACCCCAAGAACTTCACCCCGGTCTGCACCACCGAGCTCGGCCAGGTGGCGCACTTGAAGGGCGAGTTCGACAAGCGTGGCGTCAAGGTCATCGGCCTGTCCGTGGACAGCCTCGACAACCATCCCGCCTGGGTCCAGGACATCGCCGATGCCACCGGCGCGCAACTCAACTTCCCGCTGATCGCCGATGCCGACCGCAAGGTCTCCGACCTCTATGACCTGATCCACCCCAATGCGAGCGACACCGCCACCGTGCGCTCGGTGTTCGTGATCGGGCCGGACAAGAAGCTGAAGCTCACCCTCACCTATCCGGCGAGCACGGGCCGCAACTTCCAGGAAATCCTGCGGGTGATCGATTCCCTCCAGCTGACCGCCCAGCACGCGGTCGCAACCCCGGTGGATTGGAAGCAGGGCGATGACGTCATCATCGTCCCCTCCGTCTCCGACGAGGCCGCCAAGGCCAAGTTCCCCGAGGGCTGGAAGACGGTGAAGCCGTATCTCCGCGTGGTGGCCCAGCCCGGCAAGTGAGGCCCGTTTCCTCAAGGCCTTTCGCCCGCGCGCGTGGCGTTCATGCGCCGCGCGCATCAATACGCAGAAAACACGCATTGGACTTTGGTCTAAGCTCAGCTGAAATCCCCGGTGAATGCCCCAGCTGAAGGGTCTGGGGCATTCCCACAATCGCCTGGACCTCCGGCCGAAGCGCCGGGGCGGACCGGGTTCATGGAGATGCCACCGGCATCCCGGGGAGGCCTGAATGAAGTCCACGCTTGCAGCCGCCGTCACGTCCACGCTTCTGGCCTGCGCCGCCGCAAGCGGCCCTGCCCCTGCTCTGGCACAGCAGCCGCCCATCAGCCTGAAGGCCATGGGCTCCTTCCATATCGGCGGCAAGACCTTCGAGATCTCGGGCAAGCCGGTGAAGGAGGTCCTGTTCTCGCCCGGCGGCGTGCCGGCCAAGATCGACCCCAACGGCACCTACATCGCCGGTCAGATGTATGTGCAGTATTTCATTCCCCAGGAGGAGCGCGGCGCCTATCCCCTGCTCATGTGGCACGGCGGCGGGCTCACGGGCGTGACCTATGAGACCACGCCCGATGGCCGCGAGGGCTGGCTCAACTATTTCCTGCGCAAGGGCTGGGCGGTCTATAATTCCGACGCCGTGGAGCGCGGCCGCTCCGGTTGGGCGCAATATCCGGACATCTTTCCCGGCGAACCGGTCTTCCTGACCGTCTCCGGCCCCTTCGACCGCTTCCGCATCGGCGATGGCGCAGGCTCCTGGTCGGATGATCCGGCCAAGCGCAAGGTGCTGCCGGGCAACCAGTTCCCGGTGGACGCCTATACCCAGTTCATAAAGCAGAACGTGCCGCGCTGGACCACCACCGACAGCCTCATCCTCGACGCCTACAGCCAGGAGATCGAGAAGGTCTGCCCCTGCGTGATCCTGGTGCACAGCCAGGCCGGCAAGTTCGGCTTCGACATGGCCCAGAAGCACCCGGACAAGGTGAAGGCGCTCATCGCCGTGGAGCCCGCCGCCGTAGGCGATCCCAAGCTGGCGGCCAAGCTCGCGGGCGTGCCGGTCCTCATGCTGTATGGCGACTATATCGAGACCGACAGCCGCTGGCCGACCATCCGCCAGCGCGGCATGGACTTCGCCAAGCTGGTTCGCGAGGCCGGCGGCACGGTGGATGTGGTCAACCTTCCCGAGAAGGGCATCAAGGGCAACAGCCACATGATCATGATGGACCGCAACAGCGACGAGGTGGCCGGCCTCATCCAGACCTGGCTCGCGGAGAAGAAGCTGTATCGCTAAGCGCCTGCCTCCCGTCCGGCGCAGCCCCGTGCTAGATCGGGCCGCACCGGACGGAGGTTGCCATGGCGAATGACCAGCTCACGCGTTTTTTCGGCGGATCGCCGACCATGGTCCTGCTGCGCCTGGTCATCCTGTGCGTGGTGGTGGGGGTCATCCTCGCCGCCATCGGGCTTGATCCGCGCAACATCCTCGACAGCCTGGTGAGCTTTGCCCATGGCCTCTATGACCTCGGCTTCGGCGCGGTGGAACGGGTCTGGCGCTATTTCCTTCTGGGCGCCGTGGTGGTCATCCCCCTCTGGCTGCTGCTGCGCCTCTTCAACGGCCTGGGACGGTGAACACCGCCCTGACCGCGAGCCCGGAGGCGGTGACGCACCGCCGGGTGCTCGCCATCGCGCTGCCCATGACGGTGGCGCACCTGACGACGCCGTTCCTGGGGATCATCGACACCGCCGTGGTCGGGCGTCTCGGCGATGCCGCGCTTCTCGGCGGCGTCGCCCTGGGCGCGGTGGTGTTCGACTTCCTGTTCTGGGGCTTCGGCTTCCTGCGCATGGGCACCGTGGGCCTTGCCGCCCAGGCGCTGGGGCGCCGGGACAAGCTGGAGGAGCGGGCGGTCCTCGCCCGTGCCCTGATGCTGGCCCTTGTGTGCGGCCTGGCCCTCATCCTGCTGCGCCATCCCATTGAGACTGCGGCGCTGGCGCTGGGCGGGGCGTCGGCCGAGGTGAACGCGGCGGTGGCCACCTATTTTCAGGTGCGCATCTTCGCCGCCCCCTTCAGCCTCGCCAATTATGCCCTGCTGGGCTGGCTCACGGGGCTCGGCCGCACAGGGCACGCGCTGGCGCTGCAGGTGGGCATCGGCCTCCTCAACACCGCCCTGACCATCTGGCTGGTGCTGGGCCTCGGCTGGGGCGTGGCGGGGTCCGCGGCGGGCACGCTGGCGGCCGAGATGGCCGGCGCGCTGGTGGGGCTTGTCCTGTGCGCCCGTCTGCTGGGGTTCCGCCTCGCCGTCCCCCGCGCGGTGCTGCTGGACCGGCGGGAGTTGCTGGCGACGCTCGCGCTGAACCGCGACATCATGATCCGCACGGCCGCCCTCATGTTCGCCTTCGGCTTCTTCGCGGCCCAAGGCGCGCGGGCGGGCGACGTGACGCTGGCGGCCAATGCGCTCCTGAACAACATGGTGCTGCTGGCCGCCTATTTCCTCGACGGCTTCGCCACCGCCGCCGAGCAGATCTGCGGCCAGGCGGTGGGCGCGCGGGACCGCACCTCCTTCATGAAGGGCATGCGGCTGGTGATCCTGTGGGGCTTTGGCGTGGCGATCGCCGCCTGCCTTGCCTATCTCAGCGCCGGGCCGATGGTGATCGACCTCATGACCACAAATGCCGAGGTGCGGGCCGCCGCGCGGACATTCCTGGTCTTCGCGGCCATCCTGCCGATGGTGGGCGTGTTCGCCTATGCCTTCGACGGCATCTATATTGGTGCGCTCTGGTCGCGGGACATGCGCAACCTCATGGTGGCGGCGCTCGCCGCCTATCTCATGGCCTTCTTCGCCCTCTCATTCCTGGGCAATGCCGGGCTGTGGCTGTCGCTTCTGGTGTTCCTGGCGGCGCGCGGCGGCTTCCAGGCCCTGCGCCTGCCCGCTTTGGTGCGTGGAACATTCTCAGCTTGACCCTTGCGTGCATCCATCGTTCCCTGGAAGGTGGTGGGACAAGCAGGGAAGTTCGAAGATGGCGCCGCCCTCCCCCGTTCTCATCGTCGGCGCCGGCCCGACCGGCCTGACGCTGGCCAACGCCTTGCTGACACAGGGCATTGCCTTCCGCATCATCGACAAGCTCGCCGCTCCCGCCACCGTCTCAAAGGCGCTGGCGGTGTGGAGCGGGAGCCTTGAGGCCTTCGGGGCGCTGGGCCTTGCCGAGCGCTTCATCGCCGAGGGAATGCGGATGGAAAACATCCGAATTGGAGACACTTCCCACCCCCTCGCCGCCATGCCCATCGCCGAGGGCGTGGACAGCCCGTTCCCCTTCACCCTCATCCTGCCCCAGTCGCGCACCGAGGCCATCCTGGCGGAGCGTCTCGCACGAAGCGGCATCACGGTGGAGCGCGGGGTGGAACTGCTCGGCTTCACCGAGGCCGGCCCCGTGGTGGAAGCCCGCCTCGTGCACGCCGACGGGGACGAGGAGGAAGTGGCCTGCTCTTTCCTGGTGGGGTGCGACGGTGCCCGCAGCGCGGTGCGGCACGGCCTCGACATTCCCTTCGAGGGCTATACGGAGCCCCAGACCTTCATCCTGTCCGACACCCGCATGGAAGGACCGCTCGACCCCGCCTCCATCTATATCTGGTGGAGCCAGGCGGGCTCGGTGGCCCTCTTCCCGGTGACGCCGGGCGTCTGGCGCACCTTTGCCATGCGGGAGGACCCCGCCTCCGACGCGCCCCCGACGCTGGAAGAAATCCAGCGCCACCTCACCGCCTCGGGTCTCGGCGTGGTGGCCCATGATCCCACCTGGCTGTCCGCCTTCCGGGTGAATGAACGCCTGGTGGCCAGCTATGGCCGGGGACGGGTGTTCCTGGCGGGCGATGCCGCCCACATCCACAGCCCGGCCGGTGGCCAAGGGATGAATACGGGCATCCAGGATGCCATGAATCTCGGCTGGAAACTTGCCACCGTCCTGTCCGGGCGAGGGGTGGCCGACGCGGTCCTGGGCAGCTACGAGGCCGAACGACGGCCGGTGGCCCGCCACGTGGTGGCGGGTGCGGCCCAGAAATTGCGGTTCGGCATGGTGTCCACGAGCACCGCGACGCGGGTGGTGCGCGACGCCCTGGTCTCGGTGGCCTCGCGGGTGCCGGCGGTGCGGCGCAAGCTACAGGTGGAATTGTCGGAGACCGACATCGCCTATGACAGCGGCCCGCTGATCGAGGCGGTGGAGCGCACCACCGCCCGCGGGACGCCCGCGCCCGGCCACCGGGCCCTGGATGCCACCTTCGACGGCACCACCCTCTGGCCGCGCCTTTCCGGTGCCCGGCACACCTTGCTGCTCCTGGGAGCCCCCGATGCCCACGGGGCCCTGCGGGCCCATGCGGCGCGCATCGGGCCGGCGCTGGGCATCGAAGAGAGCGAGGCGCCCGAGCTTCTGCAGCGCTATGGCTTTTCGGAACCCGGGTGGGTGCTGGTGCGGCCGGACCAGTTCATCGCCGCCCGTGGACCCGCACGGGACGACAGGGCCTTCCTGGCCTATGCGCGCCTGGCCTTGGAGCCGGCGGAAGCCTGAGACGAACCGCCGGGATCTCCCGGCGGATTATTGGCGCGGGCCGATCACCGTATATTCCCCGGCGCGGATGCGGGCGGAGAGGCTCTCCACATAGTCCGCGCAGGCGTCCTCCCCATAGGTGGAGACGAGGCGGCGCAGGGCGGTGAACAGGGCCGCATGCACCATGCAATCCTCGTCCAGGCCATCCCGCATGGCTTCCACCCAGGCATCGTCCAGGTAGGACAAGGCCGCATGGCGCTCGTCGGACGCGGCCTCGGCGATCTCCTTGGAGGGACGGTATGAACTGATGCTGGACAAGGGGGCCTCCGGCGCGCCGTCTCCCGGGCGCGCCCTTTCACTAGCACAGCACGACCGCGCGTCGTGGAAGTTCTAAACGAAAGGTTAACGGCCCTTGAAGAGGCCCCGCACAATCGCGTGGGCCGACAGCGCGTCAGTTTCCGCCGTAGCGCACGACGATTTCGTGGGAGAGGCGGGCCCCTTCGTCCAGCTGGCGCTGAACCGCCACGGCGGCGGCCGGCGTGCAGGTGCGATAGACCTGCGCATAGCTGTTATAGCCCTGGTTGAAGGCCGCCACGAGCCGGCTCTTGCGGGTGTCGGAAGGTTGCTCGGTCTCAATCAGGCCCTGCATCTCGTTGCGCCAGCTCTGGGCCTCCGCGCTCATGCCGCACAGGGGGCGCAGATAATGCAGCCCGCCCAGGATTTCGGCGAGACGCAGGAGATCGCTCTCGTAAGGCGGCGTCGAGCCTTCCGCCGCGCGCGCGCCGGCCCCGCCTAAGGCGACACAGAGGAGAGCAAGGAGCACGGCAGCCAGGCGCATGCGTGTGTCGTCGCGCGTTCCGGGCGCCGGGTCAAGCCGCGCCGGTCGCCGTCGGGAGCGACACGAGACCCGCGGCGCGCGCGACCACATCGGCAAGGCCGCGCGTGGTGGCAAGGCCCGCCACCTCCTCCGGGCGAAACCATCCGATCTCGGTTGCCTCCTCCCCCACCTGCGGCTCGCCCGCCAGCCAGAGGGCGGCATGGGCAATGACGACGAAATGGCTTTTCAGCACGCCCGCTTCGTCCGTGGTGATGAAGTCCAGCACCGCCGCGACGCCCAGCACCCGCGCCTCGACCTGCACCTCTTCCATCACCTCCCGTGCCGCCGCCTGCGCCACGGTCTCGCCCGGCTCCACCCGCCCGCCGGGCAGGCTCCACAGGCCAAGGCCGGGATTGAAGCCGCGCCGGGCCAGAAGCACCCGCCCCTCGCGGAACACGGCGGCGCTGGCGGCAAGCGTGGGACGGACCGGCTGTGTCATCGGGGCCTTGCTCCTGCGGTGCGCCTCCTTATACCCGGAGGACGGCCCGGGCCAGCGCGTCGCGTGCGCGGGACCGGGACGGAAAGGCGCCCCCCCCTGGGGCCCGCCTTTCGTGTCGTGAGTGAAGGCTGATCGAGTTTCAGATGGCGCAGACGCCCCAAACCCCATCCCCTGGCCGCGCGCCCGCCGCCGGCAAGGCCGCGCCCCCTCCCCCGCGCGCCTGGCAGCGCATGCTCTCCGGACGGCGCCTCGACCTGCTCGACCCCTCCCCGCTCGATGTGGAAATCGAGGACATCGCCCATGGCCTGGCGCGTGTCGCGCGCTGGAACGGCCAGACGCGGGGCGACAATATCTTCTCGGTGGCCCAGCATTCCCTCCTGGTGGAACGCCTCGCCCGCCGCACCGCGCCCAATATCGAACCGCGCTGGCGCCTCGCCGTACTGCTGCATGACGCGCCCGAATATGTCATCGGCGACATGATCTCGCCCTTCAAGGCGGTGCTGGGCGGCGACTACAAGGCGGTGGAGGCGCGCCTGCTGGGGGCGATTTCCATCCGCTTCGGCCTGCCGCCGGTGTGGCCGGACGCCCTGGTGAAGCTGGCCAAGGGCGCGGACCGGGCTGCCGCCTATCTGGAGGCGACCCACCTTGCCGGGTTCGAGCCGCAGGAAGCCCTGGCCTTTTTCGGCCGCCCAGTGCGGCTCGACGACACGGTCGAGAAGGATTATCTGACACCCTGGACGGCGGATGCGGCGAAGGCCCGCTTCATCGCCCGTTTCGAGGAGCTTGCGCCATGATCCATGTCTGCTCCCTCGCCCGTCTCCATGCGACGGTGGAGGCCACCGGCGCCCGCCATGTGATCAGCCTGATCAATGGCAATACGGTGTTCACCCGTCCCTCGAACGTGGACCCCACCAACCACCTCTTCCTTGGCATCAACGACATCGTGGAAGAGATGGAAGGCCTCGTCGCCCCAGGCGAGGCGCATATGAACGAGCTGCTGGAATTCGTGCGCGCCTGGCCGCGCGAGGCGCCGCTGGTGATCCATTGCTATGCGGGCATTTCCCGCTCCACCGCCGCCGCCTATGCCACCGTGTGCGCGCTGCTGCCCGAGCAGGACGAGGCGGAGATTGCCACGCGCCTGCGCGCCGCCTCCCCCACCGCGACGCCCAATGCGCGCCTGGTGGCGCTGGCGGACCGGGCGCTGCGGCGGGACGGCCGGATGGTGCGCGCCATCGAGTCCATCGGCCGGGGCCGCGACGCCTATGAAGGCGAGCCCTTTTCCCTTGCCCTGATCTGAAGCGTCAGGCGGACAGATCGGGAAAGGCGTGGACGCCGTCCGCCCCCAGCGGCAGCGGCTTCACCCAGAGCACCGCCGACAGGGGCAAAGGGCCATAGAGGTGGGGAAACAGTGCGCCGCCCCGGGAGACTTCCCAGCGCAATCCCTCTGCCAGAGCCGTCGCATCCACCGCCACCAGCAAGAGGTCACCCTGCCCGGCGAAATGCTTGCGCGCGGTCTCGGCCACCTGGGCGGCGGTCGAGAAGTGGATATAGCCGTCGGCGAGGTCCACCGGCGCGCCCCCGAACCGCCCTGCCGCCTCGGCCTCAGCCCAGAGGGCCGCAGGGGCGATCTTGAAAACCACGGGATCGGTGCCGGTCATGCGCTCGTCTCCTTCTTCCGCCGGCTCTACAGCATGGCCGCGTGCCCTTGGGAAGATGGGGCCCGGTTGCGCCACAGTATTGCGGACGCCCGCACTGCGGGTTTTCACCCTCGCCTGCAACTCACCGACCTCGGGACAGCACTCGCCTGAAAGCTGTGGCGGTGCGATAAAGTCTTGAGGAGGCGTGGCAATTCAAATGTCCTGGGCGGGGGAAAACAGAAGCGTTGCTTTAAAGACAAAATTCCTGGACAGGGACGCATTTAAACCATATTTTCCTAAAGGCGAGGAGAGCTGTGCGCACCCGATGGCAGCAGTTCTCCTTCTGGCGTGACGGGGGGCGGTTGGGGCGAGCAGGGCGCTCTCTCCGGTCTCCTGCCTGCGCATGGGGCGCAGGCGACGCTTTCAGCGCTTCGGCTTGACGGAACGCCACATGCAGATGCTCACCCACGGCCAGGTGTGGACCGCCCTCGACCGCCTCGCCGCCTTGCACGGCCTCTCGGCGTCGGGGCTCGCCAAGAAAGCGGGGCTTGATGCCACCGCCTTCAACCGCTCCAAGCGCATCACCGCGGACGGGCGCCCCCGCTGGCCCTCCACCGAGAGCATCGCCAAGGTGCTGGATGCCACCGGCGCCAGCATCGAGGATTTCACCGCCCTCCTCGAAGGACGGGAGCCGCCGCCCCCGGCCCCGCGCCCGCCCCATCCCGGCTTTGCCGAGGAAGCGCCCGCGCCCGCCCGGGTGCGCACCATCCCCCATCTCGGCCTCGCCCAGGCGGGCAAGGGCGGCTATTTCGACGATGCCGGCTTTCCGGTTGGCGCGGGCTGGGACGAGATCGTCTTCCCCGGCGTCGAGGACGAGCATGCCTATGCGCTGGAAATCGCGGGCGATTCCATGCTGCCGGTCTACCGGGAAGGCGACATTGTCATCGTCTCCCCCACCGCCTCCGTGCGGCGCGGCGACCGGGTGATCGTCAAGACCCGCGAGGGCGAGGTGCTGGCCAAGGAGCTGGTCCGCCGCACCGCCCGCACGGTGGAGCTGCGCTCACTCAATCCCGACCATGAGGACCGCCAGTTCGCCACCACCGACCTGTTGTGGATCGCGCGGGTGATCTGGGTCACGCAGTAAAGCCGAGGGCGCGGGGCGTTCAGGCGCGGGGCGGTTTCAGTCCTGCGCCACGCCCGGTTCGGTGCGCAGCAAGGCTTCCAGCGACTCAAGCCGGTCCGCCTCGCGGGGCGGCTTGTCCCAGCGCAGGCGGGCGATGCGGGGAAAGCGCATGGCCACCCCCGAGCGATGCCGGGCCGAGCGGGCGAGCCCCTCGAACGCCACTTCCAGCACCAGCCCCTCGTCCGCCGTGTGCACCACCTCCCGCACCGGGCCGAACTTGTTGACCGTGTGGCCCCGCACGAAGCGGTCGATCTGCAACAGCTCCGCGTCGGTGAAGCCGAAATAGGCCTTGCCCACGGGTACCAGAACCTCCTGCCCCTCGGCCACCGTCCAGACCCCGAAAGTGTAGTCGGAATAATAGGACGAGCGCTTGCCGTGGCCGCGCTGGGCATACATGAGCACCGCATCCACGGAGTGGGGATCGCGCTTCCACTTCCACCACGGTCCCTTGGGACGGCCGGGCAGATAGAGGCTGTCCACCCGCTTGAGCATCACCCCCTCCACCGCCTCGGCATCCTCCCCCGCCCCGGCGGAGGCCGGCTCGGCGCGGGCGGCGACCAGCTCCTCCCAGGTGGCGAAGGGGACGAGCGGGGAGAGATCCAGCCGGGGCGAGGCGGTGCGCGCGACCAAGGCCTCCAGGCGCGCGCGGCGCTCCAGGAAAGGCAGGTCGCGCAGGTCCTGGGTGCCATCCACCAGCAGGTCATAGGCCCGCACATGGGCGGGGAAGTCCCGCAGCATCTTCGGGGTCACGGCCTTCCGGTTGAGGCGCTGCTGCAGGACGTTGAAGGACTGGACGCGCCCCTCCTTCAGGATCAGCAATTCCCCGTCTATGGCACCCTCGAAGTCCAGGGCCTCCATGAGGTCCGGGAAGGCGGGGGAAATATCCTCCCCGGTGCGGCTATAGAGGCGCGCCATGCGGCTCCCATCCGCCATGCGCCCCGCCACCGCCTGGACGCGGATGCCGTCCCATTTCCACTCGGCGCGGAATTCGGAGGGGGCGAGAGTTTCGAGGTCGGCCGCCTCCAGGGGATGGGACAGCATGACCGGCCGGAACGGGGCGGGATTGTCGCTGCGGGGCGCGGGACCGCGCCCTTCCACCCAGGCGAAGAGATCCAGATAAGGCGGCGTGAGACCGGGCCAGACCAGTTCCACCGCGTCCGGCTCCAGGTCGCCCAGGCTCGCCACCGCCGTCTTGGCGAGGCGGGCGGACGCGCCCACCCGCAAGGCGCCGGTGATAAGCTTCAGGAGCGCCCAGCGGCCGGTCTCGTCCAGGCCGTCCAGCCAATGCGCGAGACGCTGGGGCAGCTCGCGCTTGGGCGTGGTGTGGAGCGCCTCGATGATCTCGGACAGTTCCGGCGAACGATTCGGCCGCGCCTCGGGCGCTACCGGCCACATGAGGGCCACCGTCTCCGACAGGTCGCCCACATAGTCATAGGACATGGCGAACAGGACCGGATCGGTGCGCTCGGCAATGAGGCCGCGCACGAGGCCCGGCTTGGCATTGGCGAAGGACAGCGCCCCGGTGAGGGCGGCCAGCGCAAAGCCGCGCTCGGGATCGGGCGTCGAGCGGAAATAGTCCGCCATCAGGCGGATCTTGGCATTTCGGCCGGCCTCATAGCCCATGCGGTCGAGAAGAGCGGCGAAGCGGTTCATGGCGCCGCCTCCTTGGCCTCGGACGTGGGAGCAGGAGCCGCCTCCTCTTCCTCCTCCCCATAGCCGACCATGTGGAGCGGACGCGCCCGAAGGCCCTTTGTGCCGGCCCAATGAACAAGGGCATCCTCGGCCCCATGGGTGACCCACAGCTCCTCGCAGCCGGTGGCGAGGGTGGAGGCGATGAGCCCGTCCCAGTCCGCATGGTCGGAGACCACCAGCGGCAGGTCGACGCCCCGCTGGCGCGCCCGCGCGCGCACCCGCATCCAGCCGGAGGCAAAGGCGCTCACGGGCTCGGGAAAGCCGCGCAGGAACAGGTCGGAGAGCGCCATGGGCGGGGCGATGACCACCGCGCCCGCCAGCTCCGCCTTCTTCAGGCCGCGCACCGGGCGCAATTCACCGAGCGGGATGCCCTGGCTGACATAATAGGCGCTGATGGCCTCCAGCGCCCCATGGATGAGGATGGGCGCGCTAAAGCCGGCCTCCCGCATCAGCGCCATCATGCGCTGCGCCTTGCCCAGCGAATAGGCGCCCACCACGTGGGTGCGCTCCGGGAACAGCCGCACGGAGGCCAGCAGCTTGGCCGTCTCCGCCGCCGCATCGGGATGGCGGAAGACCGGCAGGCCGAAGGTCGCCTCGGAAATGAAGACATGGCAGCGCACCGGCTCGAACGGCGCGCAGGTGGGATCAAGAGCGTCCTTGTAGTCACCCGACGCCACGATGGTGAGCCCGCGCCAGGACAATTCCCATTGCGCCGAGCCCAGCACATGGCCCGCCGGATGGGGCGTGAGACGCACGCCGCCCACCTCCACGCTCTCCCCATAAGCCACCGGCTGGCTGGCGCCGGCAAATCCTTCCCCATAGCGGATGGCCATGAGGCGCAGGGTTTCCTCCGTCGCCAGCACATGGCCGTGGCCGGCGCGGGCATGGTCGGAATGGCCGTGGGTGATCACCGCCCGGTCCACCGCGCGGGTCGGATCGATGTAGAAGTCGCCGACGGGGCAATAAAGGCCGCGGGGCGAAGGACGCAGCAGGTCTTCCGGGCGCATGGTTCTCCGTTATATGGGGGCGCGATCCATAAGGGCGAGACCAGGTAGCGCGCCATGTTGCATTCTTCGGGACATCCCGCCCTCGACCGGCGCCTGGACTGGGCGCGCTCTTATGCGGAAGGCGGCGACCGCGAAGCCGCCGAAGGCATGCTGGCGGACCTGGTGGAAGAGGCGCCGGATTTTCTCGCGGCGTGGTTCCTCTTGGGCGAGGTGCGGGAGGGGCTGGGCCAGACCGCCGCCGCTATCGCCGCCTATGAGGCGGCCCTGGCCCGTGATGCCGCCGACCCGCTGGGCGCGGCCTTGCGCCTCGCCCGCCTCGGCGCGCGGCCGGCGGAAGGGGCCATGTCGGCGGATTTTGTCCGCACCCTGTTCGACCAATATGCCGGCCGATTCGACACCGCCTTGCGGGAGAAGCTCTCCTATCGCGGGCCGGAGGTGCTGGCGGCGGCGGTGGAGGCGGCCTGCCGGCGCCTCGGCCGCGCCCCCGCCTTTGCCCGCGCGCTGGATCTGGGATGCGGCACCGGCCTCGCCGCGCCGCTGTTTGCCCCCTGGTGCACCGTGCTGGAGGGCGTGGACCTTGCCCCCGCCATGGTGGAGCGCGCGGAGCGGCTCGGCCTTTATGCCGCGCTCCATGTGGGGGAGATGGTGGCCTTCCTGCGCGACCAGGAGGCTCGAAGCGCCGATCTGGTGCTGGCGGCGGATGCCTTCTGCTATCTCGGCGATCTTGCCGACATTCTTGCCGCCGCGCGCACAGCGCTAGAAGAAGAAGGGCTGCTCGCCTTCACCGTTGAGACCCACGAGGCGGACGGCGTGATCCTGCGCGACACCCTGCGCTATGCCCATGGCCGCGCCTATGTGGAGCGCGCGCTCGCTAAGGCCGGGTTCACGCCCCTGGAGCTTGCCGCCGTCTCCACCCGCACCGAAAAAAGCGTGCCGGTGCCGGGACTGGTGGTGGTGGCGCGGGCGGCCTGAGCCGCCCGCACCCATCCCTTAAGACCGAGATCACGCACGCAGCGTGGCGCCGGTCTTCTTGGTCACCTCGGCGACGATCTTGCCCGCCACCGTCTCGATTTCCGCATCGGTGAGCGTGCGTTCGCGCGGCTGGAGAGTGACCTCGATGGCCACCGACTTCTTGGCCGCGTCGATGCCCGCGCCCTCATAAACGTCGAACACGCTCGCCCCGGTGATGAGCTTCTTGTCGACGCCCTGGGCCGCCTTGAGGATATCGGCCGCGCCCACCGTCCGGTCGACGATGAAGGCGAAGTCGCGCCGCACCGGCTGGAAGGCGGAGAGGTCGATGAGGGGCTTCACCTTGGTGGCCTTGGCCTTGGGCTCCGGCACCCGGTCCAGCGTCAGCTCGAACGCCACCAGCGGGCCGGACACGTCGAGCGCCTCCAGCACCGTGGGGTGCAGCTCCCCGAACACGCCGATCACGTTCGGCCCCAGGCGGAAGCTGCCCGAGCGGCCGGGATGGTACCAGCCGGGCGCATCCGCCGTGACCTGGAGATTGCCCACCGGCGCGCCGCAGGCGGCAAGCGCTGCCAGCGCGTCCGCCTTGGCGTCGAACACATCCACCGGCTTGGCCGCGCCCGACCAGTGGCGGCCGGCGCCAAAGGGCTTGGCAGTCGCCCGGCGCAGGCCGGCGGCGGACATGGTCTGGTCCTTGGGCTGGTCACCCGCGAACACCTGGCCCACCTCGAACAGGGCCACGTCGCCATAGCCCCGGTCCGCATTGGCCTGGGCCGCGCGGATGAGGCCGGGCAGGAGGCTCGGGCGCATGTCGGAGAGGTCGGATGCGATGGGGTTGGACAAGGCCAGTTCCGGCTTGCCACCGCCAAACAGCTCCGCCTGCGCCTTGGAGACGAAGGACCAGGTCACCGCTTCCACAAGACCGCGGGCGGCCAGCGCCCGGCGGGCCTTGCGGGTGCGCAATTGCAGGGCGGTGAGCACCGGCCGGCGGCCACCGCCATCCCGCGGCAGTTCGGTGGAAGGCACGCGGGCGAGGCCCAGGATACGCACCACCTCTTCCACCAGGTCCGCCTTCCCCTCCACGTCTGCGCGCCAGGAGGGCGGCACCACCTGCACCACAGGCGCAGACCCGCTCACCACGAAGCCGAGCCGCTCCAGCACGCCGATCATCTCAGCCTCGGAGGCCTCGAGGCCAGACAGGCGCTTCACCTCGGAGAGGGGGAAGTCGAGGGTGCGGCGGGTGTCGGGCTCGGCGCCCGCCACCACCACCTGCGAGGGCTCGCCGCCGCACAGGTCCATGACCAGGCGCGTGGCCAGTTCCAGGCCGGGCAGCGCGAAGGCAGGATCGATGCCGCGTTCGAACCGGAAGCGGGCGTCGGAATTGATGCCGAGCTTGCGGCCGGTCTGGGCGATGTTGATGGGCTCCCAGAGGGCAGATTCGATCACCACGTCGGTGGTGTCCTCGTCGCAGCCCGATTCCTCGCCGCCCATGATGCCGGCGAGGCTCTCCACGCCCTTGTCGTCGGCGATCACGCACATGGTGTCATCGAGCGCATAGGTGCGCCCGTCGAGCGCCAGGAGGCTCTCGCCCGTCCGGCCCCGCCGCACCACAAGGTCGCCATGAACCTTCTTCAGGTCGAAGACATGGAGCGGCCGGTCACGGTCCATGGTGAGCAGGTTGGTGATATCCACCAGCGCATTGATGGGCCGCAGGCCGATGGCGCGCAGCTTGGCCTGGAGCCATTCGGGCGACGGGCCATTCTTCACGCCCCGCACCACACGCAGCGCGAAGAGCGGGCAGAGGGAGGGCGTGTCGCCGAAGTCGAGCCGCACCTGGACCGGCGAGGGGAAGGTGCCTTCCACCGGCTTCACGTCGCGGGTCTTCAGCGTGCCGAGGCCGGCGGCGGCCAGATCGCGCGCCACGCCCCAGATGCCCAGGCAATCGGCCCGGTTGGGGGTGACGGCGATCTCGATGACGGGATCGCCAAGGCCGAGCACTTCGGCAAACGGCGCGCCGACGGGCGCATCCGCCGGCAGTTCCAGGATGCCGTCATGCTCTTCGGAGAGGCCCATCTCGCGGGCCGAGCACAGCATGCCCCGGCTTTCCACGTCGCGGATCTTGCCGATCTTCAGTTCCGTGCCGGTGGCGGGGATGACCGTGCCGGGGGCGGCGAAGACGGTCTTCAGGCCCGCCCGCGCATTGGGGGCGCCGCACACCACCTGGATGGGCGCGCCGCCGGTGGAGACGGTGCAGACCCGCAGCTTGTCGGCATTGGGGTGCTTCTCGGCGGTCAGCACCTCGCCCACCACGAAGGGGGCAAGCGCCTTGGCCTTGTCCTCCACCCCTTCCACCTCGAGCCCGATCAGGGTGAGGAGCTCGACGATCTCGTCGAGGGAGGCGGTGGTGTCCAGATGCTCCTTGAGCCAGGAGAGGGTGAATTTCATGATCTCAGATCCTCTTCCAGCTCACGCGCTCAGCCCGCCCGCCAGGGTGGGGAAGTCCAGGGGCCGGAAGCCGTAATGGGAGAGCCAGCGCACATCGGCCTCGAAGAAGGCGCGCAGGTCGTTCATGCCGTATTTCAGCATGGCGATGCGGTCGATCCCCATGCCCCAGGCAAAGCCCTGATACTCGTCCGGGTCGATGCCGCAATTGCGCAGCACGTTGGGATGCACCATCCCGCAGCCCAGGATTTCCAGCCAGTCATTGCCCTCGCCGAACCGGATCTCGCCGGGGCGGGAGCGGTCGCACTGGATGTCCACCTCCATGGAAGGTTCCGTGAAGGGGAAGAAGGAGGGGCGGAAGCGCATGGTCACGCGGTCCACCTCGAAGAAGGCCTTGCAGAACTCCTCCAGGATCCACTTCAGGTGACCCAGATGGGAACCCTTGTCGATGACGAGGCCCTCCACCTGGTGGAACATGGGCGTGTGGGTCTGGTCGCTGTCGCAGCGATAGGTGCGGCCGGGGCAGATGACGCGGATGGGCGGCTTCTGGGTGAGCATGGTGCGCACCTGCACCGGGGAGGTATGGGTGCGCAGCACCTTGCGCTCGCCATCGGGGCCGGGCGGCAGGAAGAAGGTGTCGTGCATCTCCCGCGCCGGATGGCCAGCAGGGAAGTTCAGCGCCGTGAAGTTATGGAAGTCGGTCTCGATGTCCGGCCCCTCCGCCACCGCGAAGCCCATGTCGGCGAAGATGGCGGTCAGTTCCTCGGTGACCTGGGCGATGGGGTGCACGCGGCCGATCTCGGCCGGCGTCTCGCGCAGGGGCAGAGTGACGTCCACCCGCTCGGTGGCGAGGCGGGCCTCCAGGGCGGCGGCCTTCAGCGTCTCACGGCGCACGGCCATCAGGCCCTGGATGCGGTCGCGCAGGCCGTTAATGGCCGGTCCCATCATCTTGCGCTCGTCGGGGCTCATGGCGCCCAGCGACTTCAGAAGCTCGGAGACCGAGCCCTTCTTGCCCAGCGCGGCGATGCGCACCTGTTCGAGGGCCGCCTCGTCGCCGGCGGCCAGGATGCCGCTTGCGATCTCGCGCTCCAGCGCGTCGAGGCCGGGATGATCGGTGAGAACGAGTTCGGACATGGACCCTAGTCCTTTAATGGCTCGCGCGCGGTCGAAGCACGATCACGGCACAATCGAGGCGCAGCCCTGGGGGATGGCCGGTGGACCCGGCGACGAAGGCATCCCGGAGAGGGCGCGGTCTTATAGCCAGCCCATCCCCAAGACGAAAAGCCCCGAACGGAATTCCGCCGGGGC
Organism: Aquabacter sediminis; assembly: GCF_028863665.1. Lineage (GTDB taxonomy): Bacteria > Pseudomonadota > Alphaproteobacteria > Rhizobiales > Xanthobacteraceae > L1I39. Next base: position 69,885 of record NZ_JARBFX010000005.1, on the reverse strand, counting down.
TCATCGGGTCTCGGAAAGGGCGGGGGTGAAAGGTCAGGCCAGAGCGGCCTTGGCCTTCTCCACCAGGGCCTTGAACGCGTCGGGCTCGTGGATGGCGATATCCGAGAGCACCTTGCGGTCGACCTCGATCCCGGCCTTGCCGAGACCATCGATAAATCGAGAATAGGTCAGGTCGAGATCAAGGGCGCGCACGCCGGCATTGATGCGCTGGATCCACAAGGCGCGGAAGTTCCGCTTCTTCACCTTGCGATCGCGATACGCATACTGCATCGACCGCTCGACGGCGGACTTCGCAGCGCGGATGGTATTCTTGCGACGGCCGTAAAAGCCCTTGGCGGCTTTGAAGACCTTCTTGTGCTTGGCGTGGGACGTAACGCCACGTTTGACGCGGGCCATGGGAAATCTCCTTCAGATCGCGGTGGCGTCAGCCGTTCGGCAGGAACGACTTGCGGATGATGCGCGCATCGCTCTCGCACAGGATGGTGGTGCCGCGCAGATTGCGGATCTGGTTGTTGGTCCGCTTGATCATGCCGTGGCGCTTGCCGGCCTGGGCCGCAATCACTTTTCCCGAACCCGTCAGGCGGAAGCGCTTCTTCGCTCCCGACTTGGTCTTCATCTTGGGCATTTGGCTCTCCGTGGCCGAGACGCATCGCGCGCGGGGCGCAACCTCTCCAGCCGGTTGTTGCTGTGAGCATCAGGGACCAGCGCGGCAGCCCTTTATCAGCCGGCCGGTCCGAAGGCCGCACTCGTTACAGGAGGCGCGCCGAAAAGGCAAGCCGCCTCACGGACGCCGCGAAGGTGCCCAAAGGCGCCCTGTTGGCGCCCTCATGCCGCCGCGTCACTTCTGTGAGATGGACCAAACCAAGCGGATCAAAAGCTTGTCGCCGCGCCTTCTATCAGGTTGTCGGCAAGGAGACGTCCCATGCGCAGCACGCTGTGTCTTTCATCCGCCCTCCTCACCGCCGCCCTGATGCTTCCCACGTCGGGAGCGCAGGCCCAGGCCTTGCGCCTCGGGGCGGCTCCACACCTCAAGGCCACGGCCCTGGCCTCCCCCCTGGCCGCCGAGCAGGTCCAGTATCGCGGCGGCCCCGGATGGGGCGGTCGGCCGGGCTGGGGCGGACGCCCCGGCTGGGGACCTGGACCACGCCCCGGATGGGGGCCAGGCCCGCGACCCGGCTGGGGCGGCCCCGGATGGGGGCCTCGCCCGGGATGGGGGCCGGGATGGGGGCCTGGTCCACGGCCGGGCTGGGGGCCTGGTTGGGGACCTCGGCCGGTCTGGAACGGGGGCTGGGGCTATGCGCCCGGCTATGGCCCAGGCTGGGGCTGGGGACCGGGCTGGGGCTTCGGGCCGGGCTTGGCCACCGGCATCATCATCGGCTCCGCCGCCGCCAGCCCCCCGCCGCCAGCGCCCGCTTATGGCAATTGGGTCGCGTATTGCTCCCAGCGCTTCAAGTCCTACAACCCGCGCACCGGCACCTATCTGGGCTATGACGGGCGGCGCCACGCCTGCCCGTGAGCCGCAGCAGCCCTTCATCCGCCGCCCTCGGGCGGCGGATGTTCATTTGGACAACCCCTTGTGATTGTTTAGTCTTAGCGCACGCGCCCTGCGCCTCCCCTGCCAAGGGGAGCGCCTTTTCCGCCCCGGCCTGGCATCACAGGTCCGCGAGCCGGATGACCTCAATCGCCCGTCTGGCGTTGTTTCCGCAAGGAGACATTGCCAATGAAACGCACTTCTCACAGCTTCAAGGGCCGCGTCATGGCCGTGGCCGCGGCGGGCGCCTTCTTCCTGTCGGGCATTGCGGGCGCCGCCGCCGGCGCACTCGGACCCGTGGCCCCGCTGCAGGGAACGGCCCTGAAGGGCCAGGGCGCGGCCACCGAGGTCCAGTATCGAGGCGACCGCAACTGGCGCAGTGGCCCAGGATACCGGGGTAAGCCGGGCTGGCGCGGGAATCCAGGCTGGCGTGGCAATCCCGGCTATCGCGGCCCGGGCTGGCGCGGCGGTCCTTACGCCTACGGTCCCGGCTACCGCAATTGCGGTTGGGGCGGGTGTAACAACAATGGTGCGGCCGTCGCGGCCGGTGTGATCGGAGGCTTGGCCCTTGGGGCAGCCGCGGCTGCCGCCGCCAACAATTCCGCCTCAGCCCGCGCAGGCGGGAGCGACTGGGTGGCCTATTGCTCGTCCAAGTACCGCTCCTTCGATCCGGCAAGCGGCACCTATCTGGGCTATGACGGCAAGCGCCATGCCTGTCAGTAAGTCCTGACCGGTGCATGTGCCTCCAACGGCGAGGCAACCGCTAGAACGCAAAACGCCTCCGCGGCATCCGCGGAGGCGTTTTCACGAAGACAGTCTCGCGCGCGTCAGCGCGGCGCGAGAATCATGATCATCTGGCGGCCTTCGAGCATGGGCTCGGCTTCCACCTTGGCGATGGTGGACACATCTTCCTTCAGCTTCTGAAGCAGCTTGAAGCCGATGTCCTGATGGGCCATCTCGCGTCCACGGAAGCGCAGGGTCACCTTGACCTTGTCGCCTTCCTCAAAGAAGCGCTGCATGGCCTTCATCTTGACTTCGTAGTCATGGGTGTCGATGCCGGGGCGAAGCTTGATCTCCTTGACCTCGACCACCTTCTGCTTCTTGCGCGCCTCGCTGGCCTTCTTCTGGTTCTGGTATTTGAACCGGCCGAAATCCAGGATCTTGCACACCGGCGGCGCGGAGTTCGGCGAGATCTCCACGAGATCGAGCCCGGCCTCCTGAGCCAGCAGCAACGCGTCGCGCGTGGCCATGACGCCCAGGTTCTGGCCTTCCTGGTCGATGAGCTGAACTTCGCGGATGCGGATCTCTTCGTTGACGCGCGGGCCATCCTTCTCCGGCGCGACGGGTCTCATGGGGCGGCGAATGGCGATAATCTCCTCTGCCATTGAACATGACCGGACGTGGCACAGCCGGCGCGGATCGACGCGCCTAGGCCCGGCACCATGTCAGGCGAAGAGGGAACATCGGGATTGTCGTGCTTAAAGTCAATGACCAACAACGGTTTCGCGGCGATTGGCGCACATCGCGCCTGCCGCTTCCGCGGCCTCGGCGCGCCGCAGCCACAGTTCAGCCGCCTTCCGGCGCCATGCGATCAGTCATGATGCATCGCCCCGCTGAACCACTCGTGGGCAGGGAAACCCGCATGATGCAAGCGTTTTCTCACCTTGCGTCCAAGGCGCCGCTGGCCGCGCTTCTGGGAAGCGGACTTCTCGCCTCGGTCTCTCCCGCCGCGGCGGATGGCCAGCTTGAAGCCAAGTATGCGTTGTCGCTGGCGGGGATCGAGGTGGGCCGCGCGGAAGTGACGGTAAACGCCACCGATGCGGGCTACGACATTCTGGGAACCGGCCGGGTGACGGGCGTCCTGCGCGCCGTTTCGTCCGGCAAGGGCAGCGTGGCGGCGCGCGGGGGCATGGCGGCCGGCAAGTCCGTGCCACGCCTGTTCGTCGTCAGCGCCCGGGCCGACGGCAAGGACGAGCTGATCAAGTTCGCCATCACTGACAATGTGGTGAAGGACCTGGATGTCAGCCCGCCGCCCAAGCCCTATCCCGACCGCATCGAAATCACCGACGCTCATCTCCTCAACGTGACCGATCCGTTGACGGGCGCGTTCGTGTCCGTTCCGGGCAAGGCCGACATGCTCTCCGCCGCCGCCTGCGACCGGACCGTGCCGGTCTTCGACGGCCGGCAGCGCTACGACATCGTCCTGTCCTTCGATCGGGTCGAGGACGTGAAGATCGAGAAGGGCTTTGCCGGCAAGGCGGTGGTGTGCCAGGTGCGCTATGTCCCCGTCGCCGGGCACCGCCCGACCCGCAGCACCGTCAAATACATGCAAGAAAACAAGGATATGTCCGTCTGGCTGGTGCCGATCGCGGGCACAAGGCTGATGGCCCCGTTCAAGGTGCAGGTGGCCACCTTGGTGGGCACCGTCCTGTTCGAGGCCACCAGCTTCAAGACGGAAGCCAAGGAGAAGACCATCCCGGTGAATTCACCCAAGCCCTAGGACCAGATCCTAGGACGCTTTCGGCCCAGGCCGTGAGAGTGCGCCGCGCGTTTGTGACCCGCCCGGCGTAACCCACGACTTTTGAGAGGGGGCGAAGCGCGAACTGGACTTCGACGCGATTCGCTCGCGATTCGTTCCGCTCCCGTTCCCCTAAATCCCGAAATGAAACTGCGACGCCCGCGTTGACACCTCGCCGTGTGGAGGTGTTCCCTTGGCGGGCGTGCGTTTGGTCACGCCAGAGGACATCATGGCGAAACGAAAAGCGGGCGATCAGGAAGCGGCTCAGATGCCGCGCGGTGTGAAGACCCTTGCCGAAGCGAAGGCCTGGATGGCCGCGCGGGGCATTACGGAAATCGAGTGCACCGTGCCGGATCTCGCCGGGGTGGCGCGCGGCAAGATCATGCCGGCGTCGAAGTTCTTCTCCTCGCCCGTCATGAACCTGCCGCTCTCCATCTTCTTCCAGACCATTTCGGGCGAATATCCCGACTATGACGGGCTGGTGGATTCGGTGATCGCCGATTCCGACCTGGTCATGGAGCCGGACTTCTCCACCCTGTGCACCGTGCCTTGGGCCCAGGACCCCACCGCCCAGGTGATCCACAACGCCTTCCACCGCGACGGCCGCCCCGTGGAACTGGCGCCGCGCCAGGTGCTCAAGCACGTGCTCGGCCTCTATGCCAAGCATGGCTGGAAGCCGGTGGTGGCGCCCGAGATCGAGTTCTACCTGGTGGAGCCCAACACCGACCCGGACTATCCGCTGAAGCCGCCGGTGGGCCGCTCGGGCCGGCCCGAGATCGGCCGCCAGTCCTATTCGATCCAGGCCGTGAACGAGTTCGACGCGCTGTTCGAGGACATCTACGACTATTCCGAGGCCCAGGGCCTGGAGATCGACACGCTGATCCACGAGGACGGCGCGGCGCAGATGGAAATCAACCTGCGCCACGGCGACCCGCTGGAACTGGCGGACCAGGTGTTTCTGTTCAAGCGCACCATTCGCGAGGCGGCGCTCAGCCACAAGATCTACGCGACCTTCATGGCCAAGCCCATCGCCAACGAGCCGGGCAGCGCCATGCATATCCACCAGTCGGTGGTCTCGGCGGAGAACGGCAAGAACATCTTCTCCGACGAGGACGGCGATCCGACGCCCGAATTCTTTTCCTTCCTGGCCGGCCACCAGAAATACCTGCCGGCGGTCATGTGCATCCTGGCGCCTTATGTGAATTCCTACCGGCGCCTGACCCGCGATTCCATGGCGCCCATCAATGTGCAGTGGGGCTATGACAACCGCACCGCCGGCCTGCGCGTGCCGCCGGCGACACCCGCCGCGCGCCGGGTGGAGAACCGGGTCCCCTCGTCCGACGCCAATCCCTATCTGGTCATCGCGGCGTCACTGGCCTGCGGCTATCTCGGCATGATCAAGGGCCTGCGCCCCACCGAGCCGCTGGAGGGCGACGCGAAGAATCTCGACTTCGACCTGCCGCGCGGACTCCTGGAGGCGGTCGCCGCCTTCGAGGAGAATGACGACCTGGCCGAAGTGCTCGGCAAGAGCTTCGTGACCACCTATTCGGCGGTCAAGCAGGCCGAGTTCGAGACCTTCATGCGCGTCATCTCCCCCTGGGAGCGGGAATATCTCCTGCTCAACGTCTGAGGCGCAGCGCTTCCCTGCCGCGCGCTTCGGCGCGCGGCGCATGCGGCGTGCACGACATGAATCTTACCGGCCATCCCCCTTCCTGGTACGCCGCGACGGCGGACCTCCTGCCCGAACAGCCTGCCTTGCGCGGTCCCGTCACGGCGGACGTCGTCATTGTCGGAGCCGGCTATACGGGCCTGTCCGCCGCCCTGCACCTTGCCGAGCGCGGCCTCAGCGTGGTGGTGCTGGAGGGCGGACGCATCGCCTCCGGCGCCTCCGGCCGCAATGGCGGGCAGATCCATTCCGGCCAGCGCCGCGACGTGGACTATCTGGAAGGCGCCGTCGGCAAGGACGATACCGCCAAGCTCTGGGCGCTCGCGGAGGAAGCCAAGGGCTTGGTGCGGGACCTCGTCACGCGCCATGCCATCGCCTGCGACCTGTCCGACGGCCTGATCATCGCCGACCACAAGCCCAATTACGTCCCGATGACGCAAGCCTATGTGCGGCGTCTCAAAGCCGAGTACGGCTATGACCGCATCGACCTCCTGGACCGCGAGCAGTTGCGCGCTTTGGTGGGGTCAGACGGCTATTATGGCGGCATGATCGACCATGGGGCGGGGCACCTGCATCCGCTCAACTTCGCCCTCGGCCTGGCCCGCGCGGCTTTGGCGGCAGGGGCGCGCATCCATGAGGGGACCCGCGCGGTTCGTTTCCAGGAAAACGGGGCCGGCGGCGGCGTGACCGTGGTGACGGACGGCGGCGGCTCCGTGAAGGCCGACATGCTGCTCCTGTGCGGCAATGGGCTGATGGACGGGCTCGACGGGCGGGTGGACACCCATGTGATGCCCATCAACAACTACATCGCGGTCACCGAGCCCCTGGGCGCGCGGGCAAAGGAGATCATCTCCAATGGCGCGGCGGTGGCCGACAGCCGTTTCGTCGTGAACTATTACCGGATGACGCCGGACGGCCGCCTGCTGTTCGGCGGCGGCGAAAACTACCGCCGCACGCTCCGCGCGGACGTGAAGAGCTTCGTGCGGCCCTTCATGCTGCGCATCTTCCCGCAACTGGCGGACGCACGGCTGGATTATGCCTGGGGTGGTACGCTGGGCATCACCATGACCCGCCTGCCCTACGTGCGGAGGCTGTCGAGCCAGGTGATGGTCTCTGCCGGCTATAGCGGCCAGGGCGTCGCCCTCGCCCCGCTTTACGGCAAGATCCTCGCCGAGGCGGTGGCGGGGCAGGTCGGCCGGTTTGACCTGCTCGGCAGGCTGCCAGTGCCGGCTTTCTTTGGCGGCACCCTTCTACGCTATCCCATGATGGTGGCCGGCCTGACCTATTACGCGCTGCGCGACCGGCTCTGACCGGCCGCGACCGTCCGGCGCCGCCGGCCGGCGTTGGGATCACCAACCTGCGTTCACTTGCCGTCCATCATCTTGCGGGCCTCGGCGACGGCCTTGAGGCAGGACTGCTCGTCGCCGGCCGCCTGGAAATTCTGGGCGGCGTTGAGCGCTGCGGCCGGCCCGACCGGCGCAGGCAGGTTGCCCTCGGCCTGAGCTACCGACGAGGGGGTCGGCTGCCGATCAATCTGCGCGCCGATGCTCTGCGGCTGCGTGGGCGGCTTGGGAGCGGCGGACGGATCGGTGGCCTTGAGCCTCTGCTGGAGAGCCACGATCTGCTCGATGCACGGCTCCGCGCGCGCCTCGTCTGCCGCGAGGCCGGACAGTGCGGCAATGGCCGCGGCGGCGGCAAGGCCGCCAAGCTTCGTGCCGAACATCATGCGTCTTATCCGCTGTTGGGTCCGGAGCATCTGAACGCTCCTGACGACTGCCTGTGCGGAAAATGGCCCAGGATGCTCACAGTCTCAAGACGTACGCGGCAAGCCGTCGCGCCGTTCACCTCGGGTCGAGGCGTAGCCTGTGTGCAGCGCGCGCCGTTCCGGTCCCGGAAAGGGCGCGAACTGGCCCTCGGTCACCCGATGACAGGAAAGATGAGGGGAGGAGTGTCCGCCGCTTCGGAATGGACTTTCCCGTACGCCTGAGCGGCGAAGGGGAGGAGGGGAGGGAGGGAGGGAGGGAGGAGAGCGGGGGCGGTGCTCTCCTCCCTCCGGAACGGCCGGATCCCGGGTTGCGGTCCGAAATCAGACCGAACCGTTCAGTCAATGGAAGTGTTTTAGACCTCTTTCCCGACGCGCGCAACATCAAACCGAACGGTTCGGTCAAAATTTTTCTCTCACCCCCCCTGCAACGCTTGCCTTGCCTCAATTTCTACCGGAGAACATTTCTAAGCTCGCACGCGGGCTGAAGGGGGGCGTGGGTCCGGCAGGAGTTCACCAGTTGACGCATGTGGAGACGAGGGATTCGCCGGCCGCCGGGCAGGATCCGGAAAAGCGGCGCCAGATCCTTGATGGCGCCCGGCAGGTGTTCTTCGAGCGCGGCTTCGATGCCGCCAGCATGGGGGATATCGCCCGCGCCGCAGGTGTCTCCAAAGGCACGCTCTACGTCTATTTCGAGGACAAGGTGGACCTGTTCGCCTCGCTGGTCACCCACCAGTGCGACGGGACGGCGGAGCGCACCTTCCATCTGGAAGCCAGCGGCCTGGATCTGGCAACGGCGCTCACCAGGCTCGGCACGTCCTATCTGGAAATGATGGTTCTGCCCTGCAACGTGGCCATCCTGCGCACCGTCATCGCCATCGCCGGCAAGTTCCCAGAGATCGGGCGCCGCTTTCTGGAGGCGGGTCCCATGTCCGGCAACCGGCGAGTCGCCGCCTTCCTGAAGACGAAGGTGGACCAGGGCCTGCTGGAGATCGAGGACCTGGAGACCGCCGCCAGCCAGTTCCTGCTCCTGTGCAAGGATGGGGTGATGACCCCCATCCTGCTGGGCGGCTCGGAGGAGACGCCGTCCCCTGAGCAGATCGAGACGTCCGCGCGGCGCGCCGCCACCTTCTTCCTGAGGGCCTATGGTACGCGCGCCCCTTGCGGCGCGGGTGAAAAAGCGCCGGCAGCCGCGACGGGCTGAGCGCGCCTCGAGCCGGATCCCAGCACATTGAATTGCACGGCGATTCCATGTGCTCGGTGAATCCGCCTCTGTTCAATAAGCCAGAGCCGGATCCACCGACCGGATAGAGCCGCGTCGCGGCTCGATGTCGCCGGATCGCGCCCTAGCCCTCCTGCTCCAGCTGCGGCACCGGGCCGAGCGAGACGCCGTTCAGCTCCGCCACCACGTCGGAAATCTGCGGGACATTCCAGTCCCCCCGGCCGAGACCCTCTGCCGCCGCATAGACATTCTTGACGCTGGCGCCGACGAAATTGGCCGCCCCCACGGCGCTCGCCAGATTGTTCACGTAGCGCATGTCCTTGTGGGCGTTGGACAGCGTGAAGCGGTGGGCGTTCACATCCCGCTCCAGCACATATTTGAAGAAGGTCTGGTAGAAGCCGCAATCCATGCGCGAGCCGGAAATGACGCTGTCGAACACCTGCGGCGTCACCCCCACCTTGGCGGCGATGGCCAGTGCTTCCGCATAGATGGCGCCATAGCCCAGCGACAGGAAATTGTTGAGCAGCTTCATGGTGTGGCCGGCGCCCGGGCCGCCCACATGGATGATGCGCGCGGCGAAGGCGGCAATGGCCGGCTCGACCGTGCGAAAGGCAGCCTCTTCCGCCCCCACCATGGCGGAAAGCTTGCCCTCCTCTGCCTGGATCGGCGTGCCGCCGAGAGGGGCGTCGCAATAGTGGATGCCCTTTTCCTTCAGCTCCGCGTGCAGGGCCATGGTCAAGGCCGGCTCGGAGGTGGAGGTGTCGACGATGTGGAGCCCGGGCTGCGCGCCCGCCACCAGGCCCTGCGGCCCGCGCACCACCGCCTCAACCTGCGGCGCCCCGGTGACGCACAGGACAACGATGTCGGAAGCTGAGGCCAACTCGGCCGGCGTCTTCGCCTCGCGGGCGCCCCGCGCCACCAGATCCTCAACCGGAGCCCGGTTGCGATGGCCCATCACCGTGAGGGAAAAACCCTTCTCCACGATGTTCTTCGCCATGCCGTGGCCCATCAGCCCGACGCCGATGAAGCCGATCCTGGGCTTTTCCATGGGGTCTCTCCTTCCCTGCAGATTGCCTTTTGGTCGCGCGGATTAAATCGTTTAGCATGGATGAAACGCCCACATGAAACGTCTAAGAACAGCAATCGGGGGAGGGGCGATGGACGACACGCTGCATGCCGGCCGGGGCAAGGTGACGCTCCAGCGCCTGGCTCTGGAACTTGGCCTTTCCACGGCCACGGTCTCGCTCGCCTTGCGTGACAGCCCGGTGGTGGCGGAAGCCACCCGGCAGAAGGTGCAAGAGGTGGCGCGGGCGCGCGGCTATGTGGCCAATCGCGGTGCCGCCTCGCTGCGCACGGCGCGCACCAACATCATCGGGGTGGGCCTCCACGACATCATCAACCCCTCCTTCACCGAGCTTCTGGCCGCCCTGGAGGATGCGCTCAGTGCCGCCGGCAAGACGGTGCTGCTGGGCGTGGGGCAGGAGGACGTGGCGCGCCAGACGCAGGTGCTTGGCACGCTGGCGGAATACCGGCCCGACGCCTTCATCGTCTCCCCCGCCGCCGGCACCGGCGTGGATGACTTGCGGGCGCTCGCTGCCACCGGGATCGCCGTGGTGCAGGTGACGCGGGAGGTGGAAGGCTCCGGCTTCGACTTTGCCGGCTCGGACGACGTGACCGGCGTGCGGCTGGCCGTTTCCCATCTGGTGGCGCTCGGCCATCGGCGCATCGCCATGATTGGGGGCTTCGAGGCGGCGTCCACCGGGCGGCGGCGCTTTGCCGGCTACAAGGCCGGCTTGGAGGCGGCGGGCCAGCCCCTTGATCCAGCCCTCGTCATGACCGGCCGGGGCACGCGTGAGCATGGCCGCCATGCCATGGAGCAGTTGCTGGCCCTGCCCGAGCCGCCCACAGCCGCCGTCAGCTTCAACGATCTGTGTGCCTTCGGCGCCATGATCGGTGTCCAGGCCGCCGGGCTCGTGGTGGGCGAGGATGTCTCCATCGTCGGCTATGACGACATTGGCGAAGCGGCGCTGTGGCATCCCGCCCTCACCACGGTCTATACGCGCATTCCCGAATATGGCCGGGCAGCTGCAACCCTGGCATTGGCCCGCATCGCCGACCCCGCCCGGCCGGTGGAGCGGGTGGTGCTGGAACCGAACCTGGTGGTGCGCGGCTCCGCCGGGCCGCCCAAGCCGGTCACGCGCCACGCCAGATGATCCTGCCCGTTACCGATCCCGACGACCCCCGCATCGCCGACTTCCTCGCCGTGCGGGAACGCGACCTGGTGGGCCGGCAAGGCCGCTGCATCGCCGAGGGCGAGGTGGTGTTGCGCTTGCTCCTGTCGCGGCCCGAACACCGCATCCTCTCGCTGCTGCTCTCCCAGTCGAGCCTCGCCCGCCTCGCGCCGGCCCTTTCGGGCCTCGATCCGGCAGTGCCCGTGCACGTGGCCGAGCAGAAGGTGATGGACGCCATTGTCGGCTTCCACATCCATCGCGGCATCCTCGCCCTGGTGGCGCCCCGTCCGGTGCCGGAGGCCGCCACGCTCCTGGCCGAACTGCCGGAGCACGCCGTGGTGGCGGGGCTGGTGGGCATCACCAACCACGACAATGTGGGCGGCATCTTCCGCAATGCGGCGGCCTTCGGGGTGGATGCCGTTCTCATGGACGGCGCCTGCTGCGACCCGCTCTATCGCAAAGCCATCCGCGTCTCGGTGGGGGCGAGCCTGATCGTGCCCTATGCGCGGGTGGAGACGGGCGCGGGCATGATCGCCCTGCTGGAGGAGGCGGGGTTCGCCGTCGCCTCCCTCTCACCCGCGGGCGCGACGCCGCTGCATCGCCTGGCGCGGCCACCTCGGATCGCCGCCGTGTTCGGAACGGAAGGGCCAGGCCTGCCGGGCGAGATCCTGGCGCGCACCCACACCGTCTCCATTCCCATGGCCGCAGGATTCGACAGCCTGAACGTCGCCACCACCTCCGGCATCGTGCTCCACCATCTGGCGGTGGCGGGTCAGACGGAAAGATAAGTCGCGCGCACCTGCGGGTCCGCCAGCAGGTCGGCGGGCGTGCCAGCGAACACCGTCCGTCCCTTTTCCAGCACGACCATTCGGTCGGCGAGACCCGCCAGCACGTCCACATGCTTGTCGATGACGAGGATGGAGAGCCCCTCCCCCTTCAGGGTGCGGATGACGGCCCAGATTTCCGCCCGGATCAAAGGTGCGAGGCCCTCGGTGGCCTCGTCCAGGATCAGGAGGCGCGGATTGGTCATGAGGGCGCGGCCGATGGCCAGCATCTGCTGCTCGCCGCCGGAGAGCTTGTTGCCATAATGGCCGCGCCGCTCGGCAAGGCGCGGGAACAGGCCATAGACGCGCTCCAGCGTCCAGGCCGGCAGGCCGGCCCGCGCCGGGGCCGAGGTGGCGACGAGATTTTCCTCCACCGTCAGGGTGGGAAACACCTGCCGCCCCTCGGGCACGAGGCCGATGCCGGCGCGGGCGATGCGGTGCGGGGGCGCGCCCGCCATGGCGCCGCCGGAAAAGACGATCTCGCCCGCCTGCGGCGTGACCAGGCCCATGATGGCCCGCACCGAGGTGGTCTTGCCCATGCCGTTGCGCCCAAGCAGCGCCAGGATGCCCCGCTCGGGCACCTCCAGCTCCACGCCGAACAGGACCGGCGCGCCGCCATAGCCCGCCTTGAGGCCGCGCACGCTGAGGAGCGGGACAGGCGCGCTCATGCCTCGTCCCCCAGATAGGCGGCCCGCACGGCGGGGTCGGCGCGCACTTCGGCCCCGGTGCCGCAGGCGATGACGCGGCCGGCTACCAGCACGCTGATGCGGTCCGCGAGGCGGAACACCGCCTCCATGTCATGCTCCACCAGAAGGATGGGACAGTGCTGACGCACCTGCTCGATAAGCGTCACCATGCGCCGGCTTTCCTCCGGCCCGGTGCCCGCCATGGGCTCATCCAGCAGCAGGAGGCGGGGCCGGCAGGCGAGCGCCATGGCCAGCTCCAGCGCCCGCTTCTCGCCGTGGCTGAGATCCGCCGCACGGATATCCCCGCGCGCCTCCAGGCCCGCCATTGCGAGCAGATCCCGCGCCTCCGCCCTCTGCCGCCGCCCCGCATGGAAGGCCGGCAGCAGGCGGAAGGAGGGGCCGAAGGCGGCCTGGAGGGCGAAAGCGACGTTTTCCAGGGCCGTGAAGGCAGCAAAGACCGAGGTGATCTGGAACGAACGGGAGAGCCCCGCCTTGGCGCGCCGGTGCACCGGCAAGCGAGTGATGTCCCGCCCCTCGAACAGGATGCGCCCGCCATCGGGCGTCACCTCGCCGGCGATCTGCGAGACCAGCGTCGTCTTGCCCGCGCCATTGGGGCCGATGACCGCATGGATTTCGCCGGCATGGACGGACAGGTCCACCCCATCAGTCACCACCAGGGCGCCATAGGCCTTGGAGAGGCCGGAAATCTCCAGGAGGGGCGCGCTCATGCCGCCCTCCCCCGCCGCATCAGGCGCGCCAGAGCCGGCGGCAGCAGGACCAGTAGCACCAAAAGCGGGCCGAACAGAATGCGCCAATGCTCGGTGAAATGGGCGAGCCCTTCCTCCACCAGCACCACGCCCAATGCGCCGATGATGGCGCCCGTGAGCGTGCCCATGCGCCCCATCAGCATGCCGCCGGCCACCACCATCACGATCAACTCGCCCGAGCGGTGCCAGGACAGGTAGGCCGGGGAGACGAACTCGGTGAGGTTTGCGAACAACGCCCCCGCCAGCCCCGCCAGGGCGCCGGCGAGCGCATAGGCGACGAGGCGGTAGGGATAGGGATCAAGGCCCAGCGCCCGCGTGCGCCGCTCATTCTCCTTGGCCGCCCGCAAGGTGCGGCCGAAGGGCGAGGACAGGAGGGTGAGGCACACAAGGAAGGTGGCCGCCAGGAAGCCGAGGGTGGCGTAATGGAAGGGCACCGCCCCCTTCAGCCAGCGCTGGCCGGCGAGCGTGGAACGCACCGCCAGGGGGAGGCCGTCATCGCCCCCATAGGCGGACAGGCTCTGCGTCACGAAGAAGGCCATTTGCCCGAAGGCCAGGGTGATCATGATGAAATAGACGCCGCGCGTCTTCAGCGCGACGGCGCCGGTGACGAGCGCGAACAGCCCCGCCACCGCCATGGCCGCCGGAAAAGCCCACAGGGCGTCCGTCACACCCTCCTCGGCGAGGATGCCCACCGCATAGGCGCCGATCCCCATCACCGCCGCATGGCCGAAGGAGACGAGCGCGCCGGCCCCCAGGATCAAATCCAGGCTCACGGCGGCGATCGCCAGGATCATGCCGCGCGCGATGAGCGACAAAAGATAATTGTCCGCCACCAAAGGCGCGGCGGCGAGCAGGGCGAACACAGCGAGCGGCAGGAGAAAGCGCGCCATCATGCCGGCGCCGGGAACAGGCCGCGCGGCCGGAAGAAGAGCACCCCCGCCATCAGCAGATAGATGGACATGGAGGCGAGCGCCGGTCCCGCCTGGGTGGCGGCGGAGGCGCTCATGATGAGCTTCAGGAGATCGGTGAGGAAGGAACGGCCGAGCGTATCGATCAGCCCCACCAGCAGCGCCGCCACGAAGGCCCCCCGCATGGAGCCGATGCCGCCGATGACGATGACCACGAAGGCGAGGATGAGAAGCCCATCCCCCATGCCCGGCTCCACCGACAGAATGGGCCCTGCCAGCGCCCCGGCAAAGGCAGCCAGCATGGCGCCGAAGGCGAAGATCTTGGCGAACAGGCGGCCGATATCCACGCCCAGCGCCGAGACCATGGGCGCATTGGTGGCCCCCGCCCGCAGCAGCATGCCGGTGCGGGTGCGGGTGACGAGAAGATAGAGCCCGCCCGCCACGGCGAGGCCGGCGCCGATGAGCACCAGCCGGTAGACGGGATAGTTCAGGCCATCCATCAGCCGCACCGAGCCGGAGAGCAAGGCCGGCATGGGGATGGACAAGGGCGCCGAGCCCCAGGCCATCTTCACCGCCTCGTTCACGAACAGGATGACGCCGAAAGTGGCCAGCACCTGCTCCAGGTGGTCACGGCCATAAAGCGGGCGGATGACCAGGCGCTCCAGCACGAGCCCCAGCACCAGAGCCGCGCCAAGCGCGAGCGGCAGGCCCAGCCAGAAGCTGCCGGTGAGCGCGGTGGCGGTCACCATGAGATAAGCGCCCAGCATGTACTGGACGCCATGGGCGAGGTTGATCACGTCCATGACGCCGAAGACGAGCGTCAGCCCGGCCGCCACCAGGAAGAGGAGGATGCCGAGCTGAAGCCCGTTGAGAAGCTGGACGAGAAGCAGCGTGGTGGACATGAGCCTTCAGGGTGCGCCGTCAGGAAATGCGGGCGCCGGCAGGGAGGGATAAGCCCTCCCCGGCCGTCACTTCATGGCGCACTTCTCCGCATAGGCATCGCCATAATTGGAGAAGATCTTCTCGGCCACTTCCGTCTCCACCTTGCCGTCGGGGCGCTTGGCCACCTTCACCAGGTAGAAGTTCTGGATCGGGAACTGGTTGGTGTTGAACTTGAAGTCGCCGCGCACGGAGGTGAAGTCGGCCTTCTTGAGAGCGGCGCGCACGGCCTCCTTGTCGGAAAGTTTGCCGCCGGTGGCCTTCACCGCGCTGTCGATGAGCTTGGCGGCGTCATAGCCCTGCGCCGCATAGAGCGCGGGCACATAGCCATATTCCTTCTCGAAGGCCGCCACGAAGGCCTTGTTGGCCGGCACGTTCAGGTCCGGCGCCCAGGCAGCGCCAGAATAGAAGCCGAGCGCCGCCTCGCCGGTGGCGGGCAGCGTCGTTTCGTCCACCGTGAAGGCGGACAGGAACGGAATGGTCTCGGCAAGGCCCGCCTGGCGATACTGCTTGACCAGGTTCACGCCCATGCCGCCGGGCATGAAGGTGAAGAAGGCATCGGGCTTGGCGGCGGCGACCTTGGCAAGCTCGGCAGAGAAGTCGAGCTGGCCGAGGGGGGTGTAGATCTCGTCCACCACCTCGCCCTTGAAATAGCGCTTGAAGCCGGCGAGCGCATCCTTGCCCGCCTGGTAGTTGGGCGCCATCAGCACGACCTTCTTGTAGCCCTTGGACTGGGCATACTGGCCGAGCACTTCGTGGTTCTGGTCGTTCTGGTAGGAGGCGGCGAAAAAGAAGGGGCTGCATCCCGCGCCTGCAATGGGGGAAGGCCCGGCATTGGCGGAGATGAGGAAGGTGTCGTTGGCGGTCACGGGCTTGACCACCGCGCCAGCCACATTGGAGAAAACGAGGCCGGCGATGAAGTCCACCTTGTCGCGCTCCATCAGGCCCTTGGCCTTTTGGACGGCGACGTCCGGCTTCAATTCGTCATCCACCACGATGACTTCCGTCTCCTGTCCGCCGAGCTTGCCACCCAGTTCCTTGACCGCCAGCAGGAAGCCGTCGCGCATGTGCTGGCCCAGCACCGCCGAGGGGCCGGACAGGGTGGCCAGGAAGCCGATCTTCACCGGGTCAGCCAAGGCCGGCGCGCCCGCGCCCATGGCGATGCCCGCGGCGGCCAGTCCCGCCAGTGTGAAGCCCCTCAACCCGACCATGGTCATCCCCATCGTGGAAGTTTCGTTGCGGCACACTTGCAGAGAGCCGCCCGGCTCACAAGAAGCCTTTCGCCAAAAGCCACTCTTTGCACATGGACGAGACCGCCCAGCCACCTTTGCCCACGGACATGCCGCCCTCGCGCCATGCCCATGCATCGACACCGGATTGCGATCGCGCCGCGCGCACCTATAGTAAATGGAGAGAATGGCCGTCGCCCGCCCCTTTCGGCGCGGCCTGACAAAGACAGAACCGGATGACCCCTTTCCTCTCCCGCGATGACATCATCGACCTGATGGGCGCCGACCCGGCCGGGACGCGCGTGGTGGTCGCCATGTCCGGCGGCGTCGATTCCTCCGTGGTCGCCGCCCTGCTGGCCCATGCCGGCTATGACGTGGTGGGCGTGACGCTCCAGCTTTACGACCATGGCGAGGCCGCCCACCGCAAGGGCGCCTGCTGCGCCGGACAGGACATCTATGATGCCCGCACGGTGGCCGATAAGCTGGGCATCCCCCATTACGTGCTGGATTATGAAAGCCGTTTCCGGGCGGAGGTGATCGAGCGCTTCGCCGACAGCTATGCCTCCGGCGTCACCCCCATTCCCTGCGTGGACTGCAACCGCACGGTAAAGTTCCGCGATCTCCTCGCCACCGCCGAGGACCTGGGCGCCGACATCCTGGCCACGGGCCATTATGTCTCAAGCCGCCTCCTGCCCGATGGGCGGCGGGTGCTGAGCCGCGCGGCCGAGGAAAGCCGAGACCAAAGCTATTTCCTGTATGCCACCACGCCCGAGCAACTGGCCAAGCTCCGCTTTCCGCTCGGCGGGCTGCGCAAGGGCGATGTGCGGGCGCTGGCGCAATCCTTCGGGCTGGTGGTGGCGGACAAGCCGGACAGCCAGGACATCTGCTTCGTGCCCGGCGGCGACTATGCCGAGGTGGTCGAGCGCCTGCGTCCCGAGGCGGGCGAGGCGGGCGATATCGTCCACCTGGACGGACGGGTGCTGGGGCGCCACCGGGGCGTGATGCACTACACCATCGGCCAGCGGCGTGGCCTTGGCCTGTCGACGCCGGACCCGCTTTATGTGGTGGCCATTGATGCCGCGCGGCGCGAAGTGCGCGTCGGCCCGCGCGAGGCGTTGAAGGTGCGCACCATCCGCATCGAGGACGTGAACTGGCTGGGTGACCTGCCCTTTGCCGCCGCCTGCGCCTCCGAGGCGGAGGTGTTCGTAAAGGTGCGCTCCACGCGCCCGCCGGCGCCGGGGCACCTGGGCACCGACGCGCAAGGGGCGCCTCTGGTTCACCTCCATGACGGGGAAGAGGGTGTTGCACCCGGGCAGGCCTGCGTGTTCTACGATGGGGCGGAAGGCGCGGCGCGGCTCCTGGGTGGTGGCACCATCCTGCGCACGCTGCCCGCCGAGATGGCGCCGCCCACGCCGGCACCTGCGCGCGCGCAAGTGGCGTGAAGGGGGCGGCAGACGACCTCCTTGGGGGTCGCACAGCCGTCTTGGAAGTGTGACTATTTGAAGTGTGACTATTGGGCGTGTGACCACAGGACGAGGCCCACGCTTGGCGACACTGGGGTGCGCGGGCGGGGCAAGCCGGCGAGGCTGGGGCGAAGAGAAAAATGGCGGTTCAGTACGATCTCGAGGGCCAGAAGAAGGTCTATGCCAAATGGGCCCCCATCTATGATGCCGTTTACGAGAAGCTCCTTGCGGATGCGCAGAAGAAGGCGGCCCATGCGGCGGCCCGCTGCGGCAATGACATCCTGGAAGTGGGCGTCGGCACCGGCCTCGTCCTGCCCTATTACCCCCGCACCTGCCATGTGACCGGCATCGACCTGTCATTCGACATGCTCAAGAAGGCGGTGGCCAAGACCCATCGCCGGCAATTGTCCAATGTCTCGCTTCTGGCCGCCATGGATGCCTGCGCGCTGGGCTTCCCGGACCAGCGCTTCGACGCCATCACCGTTCCGTTCGTCATCACGCTGGTGCCGGATCCGGAAGGCGCCCTGGACGAGATGCGCCGCGTGCTGCGGCCGGGCGGCGAGATCATCATCGCCTCCAAGTTCGGTGCCGATTCCGGCCCCACCATGCATGTGGAGGCGGCGCTCGCCCCCCTGGTGAAGAAAGTGGGCTGGAGCATTGCCTTCCGCCCGAGCCGCCTGCATGCCTGGGCGGCGCGCCATCCCGACATGGAAGTGGTCGGCATTGCCCCCGTCTTCCCGGCCGGCTTCTTCAAGCTGGCACGCCTGCGCCGGAAGGCCGGTTGAACGGCTGTGGGCAAAGGCCCGTCTCTTTCTTGACAGCCTGCGGCGCGCGCTCCTATATGCGCGCTCCATGCGCTGGGCGGCTCGCCCGGCCGGTCGTGGCAGCGTAGCTCAGTTGGTGAGAGCGCCGGATTCATAACCCGGAGGTCGGCGGTTCAAGTCCGCCCGCTGCTACCACCTCTTTCCGTTTTCCGCTCCGATATCTCTTCCCTGCGTGAGCGCGCAGCTGATCGCGCGCATGCATTCGCACTTCCCTCGGCGGCGCTTGTGGGATGTGATGCGACATGCAGGGGCGCGGCCGCCGACGACCGAGGTAGATCGCGGGACGAACCGGCAGGATGCGGGAGGGGGAAATGGGATTTACGCAGGCGATTTCCAGCGGCCTGTCCAACTACGCCACCTTTCGCGGGCGCTCCTCGCGCAGCGCATTCTGGTGGTTCTACCTTTTCAACTTCCTGGTCTCTCTCGGCGCGGCCATCATCGGCTCGCTGGTCTCCGAGACTGCGGGAGAAGTGCTGCACCTTCTGGTGACGCTGGTCTTCCTGGTGCCCAACATTGCCATCGCCGCCCGGCGTCTTCACGATATCGGGCGCAGCGGCTGGTGGCAGTTGCTGGCCGTCACGCTGATCGGCCTGCTGGTACTGATCTATTGGTGGGCGCAGCCCTCGCGGCCCGGCCCGAACGCCTATGGCGCCGGGCCGGACCTCGTCTGAGACGTTCTTTGGAGGCTCTCAGCCCTCCTGGTCGCGCACCCACTTGATGATGCCGGAAAAGTCCGTGCCGCCATTCCCCTGCGCCTCGAAGGTGGAATAAAGCTCGGTCGCCTTGGCGCCGAGAATGGTGGCGGCGCCGGCCTGCTCGGCCACTTCCTGGGAGAGCCGCAGGTCCTTCAGCATCAGGGCGGTGGCAAAGCCGGGCTTATAGTCGCGATTGGCGGGGCTCGCCGGCACCGGGCCCGGCACCGGGCAATTGGTGGTGAGCGCCCAGCACTGGCCGGACGACGTGGACGCCACGTCGAACAGCGCCTGATGGGACAGGCCCAGCTTCTCCGCCAGCACGAAGGCCTCGGACACGGCGATCATGGAGATGCCGAGGATCATATTGTTGCAGATCTTGGCCGCCTGGCCGGCGCCCGCCTCGCCGCAATGGACCACCTTGCGGCCCATATGAGAGAGCAGCGGCTGCGCCTTGGCGAAAGCCTCCGCCGTGCCGCCGGCCATGAAGGTGAGCGTGCCGGCTTCCGCGCCCACCACGCCGCCCGAGACCGGCGCGTCCAGGCTCTCATGGCCCGCCGCCGCGGCGGCGGCATGGAAGGCGCGGGCGGAGGCCACGTCGATGGTGGAACTGTCGATGAACAGCGCGCCCTTGCGGGCATGGGCGAACAGGCCATCCGGGCCGTCCACCGCGCCCAGCACATGCTTGCCGGAGGGCAGCATGGTGACCACCACATCCGCCTGCGCCACCGCCTCGGCCGCGCTCGCGGCAATGGCGATGCCCCGCGCCTTGGCGGCCTCCAAAGCGGCGGGAACGAGGTCGAAGCCGGTGACGGTCAGGCCGGCCTTGACCAGATTGCCGGCCATGGGCCCGCCCATATTGCCGAGGCCGAGAAATGCGACATGGGTCATGAGGATCCTCCCTGGAGCATGTCCGAGCGAAAGGCGCTCCGTTCGCAGCACGGAATGCGGTGAGACAAAGAGAAAGGCGCGGCGCGCTGCGCCGGCAAAAGGTCAGTTGGAGCCGGCAATCAGTGCGCGAGACACGATCAGGCGCATGATCTCGTTGGTGCCTTCCAGGATCTGGTGAACCCGCAGGTCCCGAACGATTTTCTCGATTCCGTAGTCGGCTAGATAGCCATAGCCGCCATGTAGCTGGAGAGCTTGGTTGGCCACTTCGAAGCCGATATCGGTGCCGAAGCGCTTGGCCATGGCGCACAGCTTGGTGGCGTCGGGCGTCTTGGCGTCCAGCGCCGCCGCCGCGCGCCACAGGAAGGTGCGCGCCGCCTCCAGTTCGATGGCCATGTCGGCGAGGCGGAATTGCAGCGCCTGGAATTCATCGAGCCGCTTTCCGAACGCCTTGCGCTCGGCCATGTAGCCCAGCGCCTTGTCGAGGGCGGCCTGGGCGCCGCCCAGCGAGCAGGCGGTGATGTTGAGGCGGCCGCCATCAAGGCCGGCCATGGCGATGCGGAAGCCCTCGCCCTCGGCGCCGATGCGGTTCTCCACCGGCACGCGGACGCCCTCGAAGATCACGGCGCGGGTGGGCTGGACGTTCCAGCCCATCTTCTTCTCGTTGGCGCCGAAGGAAAGGCCCGGCAGGCCGGCGGGAATGACGAGGGTGGAAATGCCCTTCGGCCCCTCCCCGCCCGTGCGCACCATGGTGACGTAATAGTCGGCCGCCCCAGCGCCGGAGATGAACTGCTTCTGTCCATCCACCACATAATGGTCGCCCTCGCGCACCGCCCGCGTCTTCAGCGCGGCGGCGTCCGAGCCGCAGCCGGGCTCGGTGAGGCAATAGCTGGCCAGCGCCTTCATCGTGCACAGATCGGGCAGGAACCGCTGGCGCTGCTCAAGCGTGCCATAGCGGTCGATCATCCAGGCGGCCATGTTGTGGATGGAGATGAAGGCCGAGGTGCCCGGGCAGCCGGTGGCCAGCGCCTCGAAGATCAAAGCCGCATCGAGCCGCGACAGCCCCGACCCGCCCACATCCTCGCCCACATAGACCCCACCCATGCCGAGCGCCGCAGCGGCGCGCAGGGTGTCGACGGGGAAATGCTTCTTCTCGTCCCACTCGACCGCATGGGGCGCGATCTCGGCGGCGGCGAAGTCGCGCGCCATGTCGCGGATGGCGATCTGGTCCTCGGTGAGCTCGAACATGGAACCTCCCACGGGCAGGCTGGCGGTTCCTCCGCCATGCACTGGGAAGCGGCGCAGCCTGAGGCCGCGCCGCACCGCGCTTGTCCGTCTCCGGAAGGAGACCGTCAGTTCATGGTGGGGATGACGAACTCCGCCCCGTCCTTGACGCCGGACGGCCAGCGCGAGGTGACGGTCTTCGTCTTGGTGTAGAAGCGCACGCCATCCGGGCCATGCTGGTTGAGATCGCCGAAGCCCGAGCGCTTCCAGCCGCCGAAGGTGTGGTAGGCGATCGGAACCGGGATCGGAACGTTGATGCCCACCATGCCCACATTCACCTTGGAGGCGAAGTCGCGGGCGGCATCGCCGTCTCGGGTGAAGATGGCGACGCCATTGCCATATTCATGCTCGGTGGGCAGGCGCAGCGCTTCCTTATAGTCCTTGGCGCGGACCACGGAGAGCACCGGGCCGAAGATCTCTTCCTTGTAGATGCGCATGTCCGGCGTCACGTGGTCGAACAGGCAGCCGCCCAGATAGAAGCCGTTCTCATAGCCCTGGAGCTTGAAGCCGCGGCCATCCACCAGCAGCTTGGCGCCTTCCTGGACGCCGATGTCCACATACTTGGTCACCCGCTCCAGCGCCTCGCGGGTCACGAGGGGGCCGAAATCGGCGGTCATGTCGGTGGAGGGGCCGATCTTCAGGCTCTCCACGCGGGGCACCAGCTTCTCGATCAGCCGGTCGGCCGCCTCCTGGCCCACGGGCACCGCCACCGAAATGGCCATGCAGCGCTCGCCGGCGGAGCCGTAGCCGGCGCCGATGAGGGCGTCCACCGCCTGGTCCATGTCCGCGTCGGGCATGATGATCATGTGGTTCTTGGCGCCACCGAAGCCCTGGCAGCGCTTACCCGTCGCGGCGGCGCGGGAATAGATGTACTGGGCGATGGAAGACGAGCCCACGAAGCCCACGGCCTGGATGTCCGGATCGTCGAGGATGGCGTCGACCGCCTCCTTGTCGCCGTTCACCACGTTCAGCACGCCCGCCGGCAGGCCAGCCTCGATCATCAGCTCGGCGAGGCGCATGGGCACGCCGGGATCACGCTCGGACGGCTTCAGGATGAAGGCATTGCCGCAGGCGATGGCGGGGCCGAACTTCCACATGGGGATCATGGCGGGGAAGTTGAACGGCGTGATGCCGGCCACCACGCCCAAGGGCTGGCGCATGGAATAGACGTCGATGCCGGGGCCGGCGCCGTCGGTGAACTCGCCCTTCAACAAATGCGGGATGCCGCAGGCGAACTCGATGACTTCGAGGCCGCGCTGGATGTCGCCCTTGGCGTCGGGAACGGTCTTGCCGTGCTCGCGGGCGAGCAGGTCGGCCAGCGCGTCATAGTCGCGCTGCACCAGTTCCAGGAACTTCATAAGCACGCGGGCGCGGCGCTGCGGGTTGGTGTTGGCCCAGCCCACCTGGGCGGCCTTGGCGTTTTCGACGGCGGCCCGCATCTCGGCGGTGGAGGCGAGCGCGACACGGCCCACCACTTCGCCCGTCATGGGCTGCCAGACATCCGAATAGCGTCCGGACGTGCCGGGCACATGCTTGCCGTTGATGAAATGTCCGATCTCGCGCATGGGCGCCTCCTAAGGGGGTTCTTGATTTCGGTCCGCTTGTTGGCCGGCACAATGGCTTATGATTTTTTGCACATAAAGGCGAATTCGCGCACCATGCGCGTGCATTTTTTCGCATGATCGGAGCCCCGCCCCATGGCCGCCGGTGAGTTCGAGTGGTCGGACCTGCGCTATTTTCTCGCCGTCGCGCGCGCCGGCAAGCTAACGGTGGCGGCGCGGCAACTCAGCGTGGAGCATTCCACGGTGGGCCGGCGCATCGGCGCGCTGGAGGATCGGCTGGGGGCGAAGCTGTTCGATCGCCAACCCCAAGGCTATGTGCTCACCGCGCCGGGGGAACGCCTGCTGGGCACGGCGGAAGCCATGGAGACACTGGCCTCCGCCGCCCAGCAGGAGATTGGCGGGGCGGATCTGGGCGTGGCCGGCACCGTGCGCATCGGCGCGCCCGACGGGTTCGGCACCTTCTTCCTGGCGCCGCGCATGGGGCGGCTGGCGGCGGGGCATCCGGCGCTGGAGGTGCAGTTCCTCGCCATGCCGCGCGTCTTCAACCTCACCAAGCGCGAGGCGGACATCGCCATCTCCCTGAGCCGGCCCAAGCAGGGACGCCTCCATGCCCGCAAGCTCACCGACTATCGCCTGCGCCTTTATGCCTCGCGGGCCTATCTTTCCGCCCATGGCCCCATCGAGACGCGGGGGGCCCTTCTGCGGCACACCTTCATCTCCTATGTGGACGAGCTGCTCTATGCGCCCGAGCTGGACTATGCGCCCCTCGTGGCCAAAGACCTGAGGCCACGGGTGCGCTCCTCCTCGCTGGTGGCCCAGTTCATGGCGGTGAAGGCGGGAGCGGGCATCGCCGTGCTGCCGCGCTTCATGGCGGACGGGGAGGACGATCTCCTCCCCTTGCTGGCGGACGAGGTGGAGATCACCCGCACCTTCTGGCTCATCACCCATGCGGACACCCGCACCTTGGCGCGCATCCGCGTTGCCGCGGACTTCATTGTGCGGGAGGTGCAGGAGGCGCGCACCCTGTTCCTGCCAGAGGAGGCGCATCCGCGCCGGTGAGCATCGGCCAGGCGGAAAGCGCGCAGCGGGCGATGGCTTCCAGCTTCTGCCGATCGGCCCCGTCCCGCGCCTCGATGGACATGCCATGCTGGACGCAGGCGTAGAAGGCGGCGAGGGCGGCAATGTCGGTGCTCGGCCGGAGCTCGCCCTCCGACACGGCACGCCGCAGGCGAGCGGCGATCAACGCCTCGCCGTCCGCCCGCGCCTGGGCCACCAAGTCTCCCAGCCGCGCGCAGCCTTCCTGGCCGGCGGTCGCAAGGGTGATCATGCAGCCGGGCGGGCGATCCGTGCCGGGCAGGTTGGCGGCGGACGCCATCAAGAGGCCGGCAATGCTGTCGCGCGCGGTGGGGGCAGCTTCGAACGCGCCCCAGATGAGCGGGGTGGCGGCCTCGGAATAATGCTGAAGCGCCGCCTCATAGAGCGCCTCCTTGCTGCCGAAGGCGGCATAGAGGCTGGGGGCATTGATGCCCATGGCCCCGCACAGGTCCGCCATTGAGGTGGCGGAAAAGCCCTTGCGCCAGAACAGCTCCATGGCCGCCTGCAACGCAGCGTCCCGATCAAAGCCCCTTGGCCTGCCGCGTGCCGCCATGTCCGGCTCCCGCTCCTTTTTCTGTATCGCTCATTAAATAATGCCTTGACGGCCTTTTGCGAGTCTATTTATGTAACGATCATTATATTATTCCTCCTCCAGGAGACTCCCATGCAGCACAACGGACAGGATCTCGCCGGCAAGAAAGCCCTTGTCACCGGCGCCAGCCGCGGCATCGGCGCCGCCATCGCCTTGACCCTCGCCAAGGCCGGTGCGGACGTGGCCATCACCTATGAACGCTCGGCGGACCGCGCGGCCGAGGTGATCAAGCAGATCGAGGCGCTGGGCCGGCGCGGCCGGGCCATTCAGGCGGATGCCGCCAATGGCGCGGCGGTGGAGGCGGCGGTGAAAGAGGCCGCGGGCGCGCTGGGCGGGGTCGACATTCTCGTGAACAATGCCGGCATTGGTCGCGGCGGCCCGCTGGAAACCATGAGCCTGGAGGACATCGACGCCCTGATCGGCGTGAATGTGCGCGGCGTGGTGCTCACGACCCGGGCGGCCATTCCGCTCCTGTCCGAGGGCGGGCGCATCATCAATATCGGCTCGTGCCTGGGCGAGCGGGTCGCCATGCCCGGCATCTCCGTCTATTCCATGACCAAGTCGGCCCTGGTCTCCTTCACGCGCGGCCTCGCCCGCGACCTGGGAGAGCGCAAGATCACGGTAAACGTGGTCCAGCCCGGCTCCACGGACACCGACATGAACCCAGCCGAGGGCCCCGGCAGCGCGGTACAGCTTGCCTCCATGGCGCTGAAGCAGTTCGGAACGCCCCAGGACATCGCCGACATGGTGGCCTTCCTCGCCGGTCCCTCCGGGCGCCAGATCACCGGCGCCAGCTTCACGGTGGACGGCGGCGCCAATGCGTGAGACGACGGCGCGAGGGCGTGCGTGCCGTCATGGGGGGCGGCGCGCGCACCTTGACGATGGCCGCAGAGCCGCTTATACGAGCGCCTTCCCGATAAGACGGGTGGGCGACGAAGGGCTCTACGGCCCTGGACACCCTCGTCTTCGCGCAACGAATTTGAAGGACTTCTGCCATGTCCCGGCGGTGTGACCTGACCGGCAAGGCGGTTCTGACCGGCCACCTCGTGAGCCACTCGAACCGCAAGACCAAGCGCCGGTTCCTGCCGAACCTGTGCAACGTGACGCTCCAGAGCGAGACGTTGAACCGTTCCGTGCGCATGCGCATCAGCGCCAACGCGCTGAAGAGCGTGGATCACCGCGGCGGCCTCGACGCCTTCCTCAAGAAGGCCCGCGCGGAGGAGCTCTCTCCCCTCGCGCTCGAGCTGAAGCGCCAGATCGCCAAGGCTCAGGCTGAGGCCAGCGCGGCCGCCTGACCGGCGTGACCAAGCTGTTCTTCCCCAAAGGTTCGGAACCGCGGGCGTTCGCGCTCGCGGTTTTCTGCATGTGCACGGCGGTTCTGGCCGCCAACATCCTCGTGCAGTTTCCGTTCAAGCCGTTCGGCCTTGCGGATTACCTGACCTACGGCGCCTTCACCTATCCCGTCACCTTCCTGGTGAACGACCTGACCAACCGCCGGCTGGGTCCCAGCCGCACGCGGCGCGTGGTCTATGTGGGCTTTGCCCTGGCGGTGCTTCTGTCCATCGCCTTCGCCAGCCCGCGCATCGCCTTTGCCTCCGGCACGGCGTTCCTGTGCGCCCAATTGCTGGACGTGGCGGTGTTCGACCGGCTGCGCCGGCGCGCCTGGTGGCTGCCCCCGCTCATGTCCGGCTTTGTGTCCAGCGCGGTGGATACGGTCCTCTTCTTCTCCCTGGCCTTCGCCGGCACGGATCTGCCCTGGCAGAACTGGGCCCTGTGCGACTATGGGGTGAAGCTGGCCATGATCGCCCTGTTCCTGGGCCCCTATCGGGTGCTGATCGCCCGCATGCCGGTCTGGCAGCCGCGCGGGAATTCGGCGACCGCCTCGCTCTGATTCCGCCTCAGCCGCGCTCCCGCAACTGCCGGCGGATGACCTTGCCCGTGGTGGTCAGCGGCAATTCGTCCACGAAGGCGACCTCGCGCGGATATTCGTAGCCGGCGAGCGAATTGCGCACCAGCGCCTGAAGCTCGCCCACAAGCCCCTCGCTGGGGGCGGCGCCCGGCACCAGCACGATGAAGGCCTTCACGATTTCCGTGCGCACCGGGTCCGGCTTGCCCACCACCGCCGCTAAGGCAACGCTGGGATGCCGCAACAGGCAGTCCTCGATCTCGCTCGGCCCGATGCGATAGCCCGCCGACGTGATGACATCGTCATCCCGCCCGAGAAAGTGGATGAAGCCGTCGCCATCCCGCCGGGCCAGGTCCCCGGTGAGCATCCAGGGGCCACGAAACTTGTCGGCGGTGGCCTCCGGGCGGTTCCAATAGCACAGGAACAGGGACGGATCGGGGGTGCACACGGCGATCTGGCCCATCTCGTCCACATCCGCCGGGCTGCCATCCTCGCGCAGCACCGCCACCTCATGCCCGGGCACCGCCTTGCCGGTTGCGCCGGCACGCGCGACCCCCATGCGGGCATTGGAGCCGATCACGTAATTGCATTCGGTCTGGCCGTAGAACTCGTTCACCGGCACGCCCAGCGCCTCCCGCCCCCAGGCGAAGGTCTCGGCCCCCAGCGCCTCGCCGGCCGAGCCCACGGTGCGCAGGGAAAAGCCGAAGCGCGCGCGGGGCCGCGCCACCGACCGCATCATTTTGAGCGCGGTCGGGGGGATGAAGACGTTGCGTACCTCAGCCTCCGCCAGAAGGGCGAAGGCGGCTTCGGGATCGAACTTGCCGGGCGGCTGCACCACCACCGGCACGCCATGGGCCAGGGCCGGCAGCACGGTGTTGAGGAGCCCGCCGGCCCAGGCCCAGTCCGAGGGCGTCCACATGCGATCGCCCGGCTGGGGCAGGTCGTCATGGGTGAAGACCTGGCCGGTCACGTGCGGGATCAGCACGCGATGGGCATGCAGCGCGCCCTTGGGCTGGCCCGTTGTGCCGGAGGTGTAGATCATGAGGGCCGGATCGTCGGGACCGGTGGTGATCTCGTGCGGAGCTGCGCTCGCGCCCGCCACCAGCTCATCGAAACCCTCCAGCCCGCCGCCCGCGCCGTCCATGCAGATGCGAACCTCGAGCGCCGGGAGCCCCTCCGCCACCTTCGCGAAACCCGCCGCATCGGCGATCAGTCCCTTGGCGCCGGAATCGGTGAGGCGATAGGCGATGGCATCGGGCCCGAACACGGCCGCCAGCGGCACAGCGATGGCGCCGAGCTTATAGAGCGCGAAATGGCTGATCAGCACCTGGGGACATTGCGGCGCGAGAATGCCCACACGATCACCACGCCCGATGCCCCGCGCCGCAAGCGCGCGCGCCAGGGCATTGGAGCGGGCCGCCAGGGTCCCGTAGCTCAAGGCAGAAAAGCCGTTCCGCCCCTTGATCAGCAGCGCGGGCCGTTCCGCCTCCAGCGCCGCCCAGCTGTCGCAGGCATGGACGGCCATGTTGTAGCGGGCGGGGATCTGCCAGCGGAACGCTGCGCGCATCCGCTCATAAGGGTCCGAGGCGGGAAACGCAGTGAGAAGCAATCCGGCATGTCCTGCTTAAAGCTTAGGCAGGAAACAAGCTAGATCGCGCAGGCGTGCGCGTCCACATCATTTCGCGTGTGCGAGATGACGCGGACACTTTTTTGCGGCGCCGCGAGCCGGCGTGGCATGCGCCGGCGCGCCTTTGCCCTGAAATCAGCGGGACTTCTCGTCCGGCTGGGCCAACACCAGGGCCCAATAGACCTTGTACTTGGACTTGGGCGCAAAGGCGGTGGCGATGCCCATGCGCGTCACGCCGGCCGTCAGCATGTTCTTGTTGTGGGGCGGGGAATCCCGCCAGCCAGAGAAGGCTTCGGCCAAAGTATGGTAGCCCGCGCCCACATTCTCCACCGCGATGGCGGGGGAGTAGCCCGCCGCCTTGACGCGGGCGACGAAGGTGCGCCCACCCACCTCGTGCGAGAGTGTGTCGGCCGCCGCCATGGCATTGGCCTGGTCCTGCGCGATGCGGGTGAGCGTCGGGTCGATGGTGACCTGGGAGAGGCCCTTGGTGGCGCGGTAGGAGTTCAAGAGCGCCGCAGCGGCCTCTGGGTCCACCGGCTGGCCGCTCTTGGCGAGGTTGTCATAGAAGGCCGGCTTGGCGTCTTCCGTGGGCACGGTGCCGCAACCGGCAAGGCCAAGTGACAAGCCAAGCGAGAGCAGCACGAAGAAGGGCGCGAACCGCATGGCGGCCTCCGCGTAAAAGGGAACGTGCCGCCATGTGAGGCCGGCCTGGTTGAGGAAGCGTTAGCGCCCATCCTTGGCGCCTGCGTCCGATGCGCCCTTGGCGGGGGGCAGGTCCAGGTCCTCTGTGGTGGGCGGGGGCGGCTCGGGCTTTGCGGCGGGCGGCACCAGGGCGGTGGAGGCGCGTGCGAGCGAGGCCCAGGGCTGGCAGGCCATGCCGATGCCCGCTTTGCGGAAGCGCGTGAGAATGGAGAAGTGCAGGTCCGACTTCACGGTCAGCCCATAATCCACGTTCGCCACCACGCAGCGCAGCTCGAACACCATGCCCGCATCCACGAACTTGGACAGGAACACGCGCGGCGGCGGCGTCTGGAGCACCTGCGGATGGTCGCAGGCGCAGCCCACCAGGATGTCGCGCACCTCGTCCACGTCCGCGTCATAGGTGACGTTGATGGAGACGATCACCCGGCCGGTGGTGTTGGAATGGGTGAAGTTCTTCACCATCCCGGTGATGAGATCGGAATTGGGCACGATGACCGTGGACCGCTCGAAGGTCTCGATCTCCGTCGACCGCACGCTGATGCGGCGGACATAGCCCTCCTCACCCTTCACATTGATGGTGTCGCCCACCCGGATCGGCCGCTCCGCCAGAAGGATCAGGCCCGACACGAAGTTGGAGACGATGGACTGGAGGCCGAAGCCGATACCCACCGAGAGGGCACCGGCAACGAGGGCGATGTTCTCAAGGTTGAGCCCGATCTCGCTCATCGCGATGGCGATGGCGAGGATGGTGCCCACATAGCCGATGACCGTGGAGATGGAGCTTTGCAGGCTCGGCTCCAGCCCCAGGCGCGGCAGCACCTGCTTGGACATCCAGCTTTGTATGGTCCGCGCGATCACCACGCCCACAAGCAGCAGGATGACCGCATAGAGCACGTTCCACAGCGTGATCGTGGTGTTGCCGATGCGCACGCCAAACGAGACGCGCTCGATGGTGTCGAGCACGTCGGCGCTGGACGCCCCCCAGCTGCCCGCCACCAACATCAGGCCGAGGATGGCGGTGGCGATCTTGATGATCGCCCCCAGCAGGATGGCGATCAGCTCGAGCTTAGGGGCGCCAAGGCCCAGCGTCTTGGCGAAGACCTTGGCCTGGTGCGTATCCGGCCGGATGCTGGCCAGGAAGGAATCCACCAGATTGAAACACAGATAGACCAGCCCGAAGACCGCCGTCGCGAGCACCATGCGCGCGGCGATGAAGGCGGCAAAGCTCACATAGCCGGCCACCAGCGCGCTCAGCAGCACCACCAGGATCACCCAGACCAGGAACCGGGCCCAGGGCCGGAATGCGGTCCCGGTGGGCGCACCGGTGACGGGATCGTAATTGGCGGGCGCCTCGTCCTCATCGTCCGGCGCTTCCTGCGCCATGAGGATGAGGCCGCGGGCGATGAAGACGGAAATGAGCAGCGCCATGATGGCACTGGTGGCCACCGTCAGCGTCACCGGGGCGAAGAGCGACCGGTGCATGCCGTTCAGGAAGACGGCGATGGACAAGGTCCACACCGTCCATGAAAAATACCGATGGGTGACGCGCGCACTTTCATCCGAGACGGGCGGCAGGCGGCGCCAGGGCTCGTTGGGCGCCAGGACCGCGCGCGACATGGCCATGGCCACGGACTGGATGCACACGGCGATCACCAGTCCGTTCAGCACTTCCCCGACCCGAGGCGGGACCAACTCGAATCCGGTCAGGAACGCATAGGCACCGATGGTGGCGGCCGGCGTGATGACGGCGTTGAAGAAGGCAATCTTCAAGGCCTCCCGCGTGGCGCGCAGGCGATGATAGGCCTCGCCGTCGACGGGGGGCGGCCGGCGCAACCGCGCCCGCAGCTTTCGGCCGATGAGATAGATTGCGAGAAAAATGGCGATGGCGCCGCACGCAATAGCGGCAATGATCGGCCCCTCCTGGCGCTGGCGGGCATAGCCCAGCCAGTCAGAGGCCAGATAGCTCATGGAGCGCCATTCCACGGACAGCGCCGAGGCCGCATCGCTCCACAAGCGGGGATCCAGAATGCTGGCGGACCGGTCGAACACCTGGCCCGCAAACAGGACGCGGCGGCGGCTGGCGATGGTGTCGGAGACCTGGTCGACCCGGGCGGCCAGCGCCCGGTTCTGCTTCAGGGCGGCATCAAGCTGCGCGTTCAGCGCCTGCAACTGCTGGCGGTCCGCGGTAACGGTGGCATCCTCCGGCGGCGCGTCGTCCTTGGGGGCGGGGCCGAGTTCGGTCAGCCGGGTCTTGGCGTTGTTCAGGCGCGGCGAGAGATCGTCGGCGAGGCGCTGCACGTCCTTGCGCACCGGGTCGAGCCGCGAGCGCAGGTCGTCGAGATCATTGGCCCGCAAGCCCTCCACCCGCAGGGCCGCCTCAAGGCTATCAAGGGCCGCACGCAGAGATTCGGATTTCTCCCGCGCCGCCTGCGCCACCGGATCGACAGGCACGGGGACAGGGGCCGGGGCGGGCGTCGCAGCCGGCGCGGCGCCATTTGTGGCGGGCGCCGGGGCGCCCGAAGCGGCGGGCGCCGGCGTCGTCGCGGCCGGGGCGGCAGGAGACTGGGCATCCACGCGCGTGGCGGGCGCGACCACCAGAACCAAGGCGATGGCAAAGGCCAAGCCCGCGAGCGCCCCCCGGACAGGGCCGGCGCGGCGCGCGAACAAACCGATCATGCAACGTCCTCCTGGCGGCCTTCCAAGCCTTCAAACGCGGCGCATCCAAGGCAGCCCTTCCGGCGGGACCATTTCCCTCCGGCGCGAAACCGCTCTAGAACGGCGCGAAATCGTCACGGAATGCGCCCTTCCATGAGCAGCCCCACCGCCCCCGTCAAGAGCAAAGACACCCTCGCCGGCGATGCCCTCGCCTGGACGCAGGCCCTGCTGCGCACGCCCTCGGTGACGCCCCATTCGGGCGCGGCGGTGGAGGTGGTGGCCAAGGCCCTGGAAGCGGCCGGCTACACGGTGGAGCGCCTGACGTTCGACACGGGCGGCCCCGCCATCGCCAACCTCTATGCGCGCATCGGCGAGGCCGGCCCCAACCTGTGCTTTGCCGGCCATGTGGACGTGGTGCCGCCCGGCGATGCCGCCCACTGGCGCCATGGTCCCTTCTCGGGTGACGTGGTGGACGGCCAGCTCTATGGGCGCGGCGCGGTGGACATGAAGGGTGGTGTCGGCGCCGCCCTCGCGGCGGCGCTCGCGCATGGCCGGCCCGCGCAAGGCTGCCTGTCCTTCCTCATCACCGGCGACGAGGAGGGCCCCGCCCTCGACGGCACCATCAAGGTGGTGGAGTGGCTGAAGGCGAAGGGCGAGCGCATCGATCATTGCGTGCTCGGCGAGCCCACCAACCCCGAGGCCCTGGGCGATGCGGTGAAGATCGGCCGGCGGGGGTCGCTCTCCGGCGTCATCACCGTGACGGGCCGCCAGGGCCATGCGGCCTATCCGCATCTGGCCGACAATCCCGTCCCCAAGCTGGTGCGTCTCGTCACGGCGCTGCTGGCTGCCCCGCTCGATGCCGGCACCGCCCATTTCCAGCCCTCCAACCTGGAAGTGGTGTCCATCGACGTGGGCAATCCCGCCTTCAACGTCATTCCCGCCGCGGCCACCGCACGCTTCAACGTGCGCTTCAACGACACCTACAGCCTCGCCAGCCTGGAAGCGGAGCTCCGGCGCCGCCTGGCCGCCGTGGGAGAGGGCATCGCCTACAGCCTCGAGATCCGCGCCGGAGGCAGCGAGAGCTTCCTCACCGCGCCGGGCCCCTTCGTCGACGTGGTGAGCGCTGCCATCGCCGAGGTGACCGGCCGGACGCCGGAGCTGTCCACCTCAGGCGGGACGTCGGATGCCCGCTTCATCAAGGACATCTGCCCGGTGGTGGAATTCGGCCTCGTGGGCAAGACCATGCATGCGGTGGACGAGGCCACACCGGTGGCCGACCTCGAGGCGCTGGCGCAGATCTACGCCCGCATCATCGACCGTTACTTCGCCATCCCCGCCTGAGAGGGAGGACCCATGACGCCGGGAGCCGAAACGCAAACCGATCTGGATGTCGCCGGCCGCCGCATCGCGGTGCGCGCCATTCCCGGCCAGGGGCCGGGCGTGATGTGGCTGGGCGGCTTCAAGTCCGACATGACCGGCAGCAAGGCCGAGGCGCTGGCCCATTGGGCCATGGAGCGCGGGCGAGCCTATGTGCGGTTCGACTATTCCGGCCACGGCGCCTCGGGCGGCAGGTTCGAGGACGGTACCATTTCCGACTGGCTGGCGGATGCCAAGGCGGTGTTTGAGCAGGCGACGGACGGCCCGCAGATCCTGGTGGGCTCGTCCATGGGCGGCTGGATCACCCTGCTGCTGGCCAAGGCGCTCGCGGCGCAAGGGGGGGCGGCGGCGGAACGGCTGAAAGCCCTGGTGCTCATCGCGCCCGCGCCCGACTTCACCGAGGACCTCATGTGGGCCCGCTTCCCGCAGGCGGTGAAGGACGAGATCCTGTCCACCGGCCGCTATGCCCGTCCCTCCGCCTATAGCGAGGAGCCCTATGTGATCACCCGCGCCCTGATCGAGGATGGGCGGCGCCACACTGTTCTCGGTGCGCCCTTCGCGGTGGGCTGCCCGGTGCGCATCCTTCAGGGGGCGCGGGACGAGGACGTGCCGTGGCAGCACGCCATGCGCCTCGTCACCTGCCTGGCCGAGGACGACGTGGTGTTCACATTGGTGAAGGACGGCGACCACCGCCTGTCGCGCGAGGAAGACCTGGCACGGCTCGTGGATGTGCTGGACGGCCTTGTATAAGCTCGTTTTGGCGGGATTGGGCCCGGATGGGGAGCGCGCGTGACCGAAGTGTTCTTCTACCATCTGGAGCGGCGCCGGCTGGAGGACGCCCTTCCCCTGCTCCTGGAGAAGAGCCTGGAGCGGGGCTGGCGCTGCGTGGTCCAGTGCAGCTCGCCCGAGCGGCGCGACGCGCTGGATGCCCATCTGTGGACCTATGACGATGCATCCTTCCTGCCCCACGGCACGGATGCGCAGCCCCTGCCGGAGCGCCAGCCGGTGCTGATCGCGCTCGGGCCGGGCAATCCAAACGGGGCCCAGGTGCGCTTCCTGGTGGATGGGGCGGCGATCGAGGATGCCTCGCCCTATGTCCGGGTGGTGCACATGTTTGACGGGCGGGACGACGATGCCGTCGCCGCCGCCCGCGACAAATGGCGGGCGGCAAAAGCGGCCGGCCATACCCTCACCTATTGGCAGCAGGACGAGAACGGGCGCTGGGTGCGCAAGGCCTGAGAGGGGCGGGGGACGCCTGGGCTATTTCCGCCGCAGCGTCTTCAGCACCATGCCCAGCACCGGAACCAGCATGCCGGACAGGGCCGAATCCAGGGGATTGCGGACGATATTGGTGAGGCCGCGCACATCCTGCTCGACGGTCTTCAACTCCACCGTCAGGGCGTCCATGGCCGACTGGTTGATCTCATTGGCCAGTTCCAGGTCGCGGCCTGGCTTCACCTGGGCGGCGATGAGCGCCAGGATGAGCGCCAGCACCACATTGCCGCCGCCCACCGCCACGGCGGCCCAGACCGGCCCCCAGAGCTGTTCAAGCGCGAAGAAGAGGCCGATGCCGAGCATCAGCAGACCGAACGCCGCGATCAGGCCCGCAAAGGCATAGATGCCGGCGCGCGCCAAGGCGTTGCGCAGATAGATGTCGGCGATGATCGTATTGGCGCGCAGAAGCACCCGCAGGGTGCGCACCACATTGTCCACTTTCATCTGTCTCGTCCCCGTCCCCGGCCCAGCATGAGCCCTATGACGAATGCGACCGCCACACCCGCCAGCGGGCGTGCGATCACGGCGGTCTCGATCCTGCGCTTGACGCCGCGAACTGCGGCGCTGGCCTCGTCCGCCACGCGCGCCTTGGCGTCCGACAGGGCCTCCCCGGCGCGACCGGCCAATTCCGCCGCGCTTTCGGCAGCCATTTCGGCGGCAAGATCCGCAGCGGCGAGGGCCTCGGCTTCCGCGGCGATCTGCTCTGCCGGCTCTTCCACCGGCCGCCGCGCCGCGGGAACGCCCGCCAGTTCCGCCCTCAGCGCGTTCAATTCGGCTTTCCGGCTGCGCGCCGCCATCGCCCACTCCCTCACTGATATCTGCCGATCCAGGGGATCGGGCTGCGTTCAGCGCCTGTGAAGACTGCAACAGGCAACCTTCCGTGTCACCCGTCGCCCTGGGGCCAGCGACGCCATGCCCGATCCCCGGGACAAAAGAAAGGGCGCGAAACAATTGTTCCGCACCCCAGTGTGAAGGGAGGACCCACCAAAGGACCGGAGACGTCCGCTCTCTCGAACGAAACATCCCGATAACCGAACGATCCTAAATTCACGCCCCGTTGTCAATTCAATAAATTAAATCCATTATTTTTGTGTATTAATGATCTTCGTCCGCCGCGCGCCGTGGTCGGTTTGCGCGGCAGAGCCAGCCCTCTAAAACAGGGAGGGAGGCGCCCATGAACCGAACCATCGATTATTTCTTTTCCCTCGCCAGCCCCTGGTCCTTTCTCGGCCACGCTCCCCTCATGGAGGTGGCGCAGCGCCACGGGGCCGAGGTTCGCCTGCGGCCGGTGGAGCTGGGGCCTGTCTTCGCCGAGACCGGCGGCCTGCCGCTGGCCAAGCGCGCGCCGGAACGCCAGCGCTACCGCATCGTGGAACTGCAGCGCTGGCGGGTGAAGCGGGGGGTCGACTTCCATCTTCATCCCCGCTTCTGGCCGTTCGACGCCACCCTCGCCGACCGCACCGTGATGGCCGCGCTGGATGGCGACCTGTCCGTGGACACCCTGCTGCCCCGCCTGTTCTCCGGCGTCTGGCAGAAGCAGGAGAATCTCGCCGATGCCGGGAGCCTGGCGGCCATCGTCACCGAAGCCGGCCTGCCCGGCGTCGAGCTGGTGGAGCGGGCGCAGAGCGAGGAGATCACGGCCGCCTACGCGGAGAACCGCGCGCTGGCGCTCTCCAACGACGTGTTCGGCGCCCCCTCCTACGTATTGGATGGGGAGGTCTTCTGGGGCCAGGATCGCATCGACCTGCTGGATGACGCGCTCGCTTCCGGCCGCGCGCCCTTCCGCTTCGTGCCCAAGGACTGAGGCGCGCCCGGGGTTCGCGACCGCGCGTGCCCCGGGACCTCTCCCGTGCGCGTGCGCGCGGCGCCGTTCTTGCGCCCTGATCCTGGGTCATGGTCTCGGGGTATGGTCCAAACGCCGCGTTCTCCCATGTCACGAAGGTGTCCGATGCCCCGTATCCCGGCCTCCGCCCTCGCCGCCTGCACGGTGCTCGCCCTGGCCGCCGCGCCGGCCTTGGCCCAGATGCCACCCGCGCCCCCGGCCCCACCCGGCCCTCCGGCACCGCCCGCCCCGCCGCAAGCGCGCTACAGCTTCGCCCCGGTGGAGGGCGGCGCGCTAAAGCTCGACACCCTCACCGGCAAGGTCTCCTTCTGCGGCCGGTCCAATGGAAACTACCTGTGCGAGGCCGTGCCGGACACCCGGGACGCCTATGAGGCGGAGATCGGCCGGCTCCAACAGCAGGTTGAGACCCTTCAGGGCGGCAAGCCCAAGGCGGGAGAGGCCCCGCCCGCGACGGACGAGTCCAATCTCGATGCCGCCATGGACTATGCCGAGCGCGTCATGCGCCGCCTGAAGCAGATGCTGGACAATCTGCGCGCCGGCGAGCCCGCCAATCCCACCTGACGCGCGCGCCTACAGGCGCGCCAGGAAGGCGTCGAACCGCGCCATGGCCTGGTCGGTGAGGCTGCCGGGGAAGTGCGTGAAGACGTGGCAGCCGCCGGGCGCAACCATCAGCTCGGCGGCATTGCCCGCCGCCAGCCAGCGGCCGGCCATGAAGAGGGTGTCGTCCAGCAGCGCATCGCGGGTGCCCACCAGGAACAGCGCCGGCGGCAGGCCCGCCAGGTCCGCCAGCAGGGGCGAGACATCCGCATCTTCCGCGCTGCCGCCGCCCGCCAAGTAATAGGCCACGAAGCGATGGATATCGGCCGTGTTGAGCACCAGAGGCGTATCGCCGAACTGGCGGGCGCTGGGGGTGAGGCGCAGGTCGAAGCATCCGGCGGTAAGGATCGCCCCGGCAAAGGGCGCAAGGCCATGCCGGTCCCGCAGGCGGACCAGGGTGGCGGCGGCCAGATTTCCGCCGGCCGATTCGCCGCCAATGACGAGGCGTGTGGTGCCGAAGCGCGCCTGCGCCTCCCGCGCCAGCCACAGGGCTGCGGCCTCGCAATCGTCGGGAGCGGCGGGATAGGGGTGTTCGGGGGCGAGGCGATACTGCACCGAGACCACCGCCCAGCCGGTGCGGGTGACGATGCGGTCGTTGGAGCCGTCATTCTCCCGGGGCGAGCCCAGCGTCCAGCCGCCCCCGTGAATGTGCAGATAGACGCCCTTCGGCGCCCCCGCCGGCATATAGATGCGCACGCGCACGATGCCCTGCGGCGCCTCGATCTCCAGCGTGCTGGCATGGGGGCTTTCCGGCGGCAGGGGAAACGGTCCCTTGCCCTCCAGGCGCGCCTTTCGAATCACCGC
Organism: Aquabacter sediminis; assembly: GCF_028863665.1. Lineage (GTDB taxonomy): Bacteria > Pseudomonadota > Alphaproteobacteria > Rhizobiales > Xanthobacteraceae > L1I39. Next base: position 32,416 of record NZ_JARBFX010000005.1, on the reverse strand, counting down.
CGGAGGCAGCTCGCCGCGATTGGGGATGGCGCCGAGCGCCTTGATGATGGCCTCGTTGACCATCCGCGTGCCCACATCCACCGCCGCCCGCGCGAAGGTCTCTTCCCTTATTTCGATCATGCTCGCTTAGTCTCCCACGCCCCCGCCACACGGCCGGGCCAGATTGAGACCCGTGGCGCCATCGTCAAGGCCGCCTCTGGGGAAGGAGGAGGAATGGCTGACCTTTCCCGCACGCCCGCGCGACGGATCGCCGCGCCGACCGCGGCGCAATCCCTGCTCACCGTTCAGACGCGCGGCGAGGGCTTCACCGACATTACCCGCGAGCTGCGCGCCTTCCTGACCGAGATCGGCGCACGGACGGGGCTGGCGCACGTCTTCTGCCGCCACACCTCCGCCTCCCTCACCATTCAGGAAAATGCCGATCCCGACGTCCGCACGGACCTTCTGACCGCCCTTCACAGCCTCGCCCCCCGCTCCGGGCGCTGGGTTCACGACCTGGAGGGGCCGGACGACATGCCCGCCCATATCCGCACCATGCTGACCGACAGCGGCCTTTCCATTCCGGTGGCGAAGGGCACGCCGCTGCTCGGCACCTGGCAGGGCGTCTACCTCATCGAACACCGCGACCGGCCCCATATGCGCGAGGTGGTTCTGTCCTTCCTCGGGGATTGCGCGGAGCCTTGATCGGCTTGCGTGCGCCTTGCGGGCCAATCAAAATAGAACGGCTCAGAATTGAAAGGGACCGCCGATGCGCGGCCGGGGGGAGGTCTCGTTGGGAGAAGCGGCCGAAAACGCCATCCGCCTCGTCATTGCCGACGACCACCCCTTGTTCCGCGGCGCCCTGCGCGAGGCCGTGACCGCCCTCTATCCGGCCGCCGAAATCGTCGAGGTGGGAACGTTCGACGACCTGCACGCGGCGCTGGAAAAGGATTCCAACTTCGACCTGGTGCTGCTCGACCTCACCATGCCCGGCGCGCGGGGCTTTTCCGGCCTCATCTATCTGCGCGCCCAATATGCCGGCGTGCCGGTGGTGGTGGTCTCCGGCAATGAGGAGCCGGCGGTCATTCGCCGCTGCCTGGATCTGGGCGCCTCCGGCTTCATCCCCAAGACACTGGGCACCGCCGGCATGCGGGACGCCATCGCCGCCGTCATGGCGGGGGGCGCCTGGTCGCCGCCGGACGTGAATCTCGCCGCCCGCTCGGACGCGGAGACGGACGCCATCATCGCCCGCCTCTCCACCCTGACCCCGCAGCAGGTGCGGGTGCTGATGATGCTGTCGGAAGGACGCCTCAACAAGCAGATCGCCTACGAATTGTCGGTGTCGGAAGCAACCGTGAAGGCCCACGTCTCCGCCATCCTGCAGAAGCTCGCGGTGGAAAGCCGCACCCAGGCGGTGATTGCCGTCTCCAAGGTGGAATCGGGGCTATGGAGCCAGGGCCAGGCGTGAGGCACGGCCATCCCGCGCGCGGCTACGCATTCTGAACCAAATGGCGCCATGCTGGTGCGGTTCCCTGGACCGCACCCTTGACGGATCGCGGCCCCGGGGGCTCGACCCTTCCTTGTCCGCGTCCCTCCGGAGCCCCTTCACCCCATGAGCGAGCCCGCCGCCTCCCCCGCCCGACGCGCCCCCTGGCTGGAGGCGGTGGCGGTCTATTTCCGCCCGAGCGTGCTGGTGGTGATCCTCCTGGGCTTCTCCTCCGGTCTGCCCTTGGCGCTCACCGGCACCACGCTTTCGGTGTGGATGACCGAATCGGGAGTCAATCTCTCCACCATCGGGCTGTTCTCCCTGGTGGGGCTGCCCTACACGCTGAAATTCCTCTGGGCGCCGGTGGTGGATGCGCTCGACGTGCCGCTCCTGTCGCGCTGGCTCGGCCGGCGGCGGGGCTGGCTGCTGGCCACCCAGTTGCTGCTGGCGGCGGCGATCCTGTTCCTCGGCTTCCAGAACCCGGTGGCCGCGCCCTTGATGGTGGCGGCCGGCGCGGTGGCGGTGGCCTTCATCTCCGCCACCCAGGACATCGTGGTCGATGCCTTCCGCGTGGAGCGGCTCGACACCTCGGAGCAGGCCGCCGGCATGGCCGGTTATGTGGCCGCCTATCGCATCGGCATGCTCGTGTCGGGCGCCGGCGTCATCGCGCTGGTGGCGGCGCTGGAGTTGCAGGGGACCCCGCGCGCGCAAGTGTGGATGTGGGGCTATGTGGCGGCGGCGGCCTGCATGGGACTGGGCCTGATCGCCACCTTCCTCGCCCGCGAACCGGAAGGCCCGGTGCGCCATGACGGCGAAGCTAAGGGCCAGAAGGCCGGCGCGCTCCAGCGGGTGGTGGCCACCGCCGTGAGCGCCTTCACGGAATTCCTCAGCCGGCCCCAGGCCATCGCCGTGCTGGCCTTCGTGCTGCTCTACAAGTTCTGCGATGCCTTTGCCGGCGTGCTCACCGCGCCGTTCGTGATCTCCATCGGCTTCGACAAGGCGACCTATGCGGGCATCGTGAAGGGGGTGGGGCTGATCGCGGCGCTGGCCGGCGGCTTTGCCGGCGGCGCGCTGGCGCGCACACGACCTCTCGTGGCCTGCCTCTGGATCGGCGGAATCCTGCAGACGCTCTCCAACCTCGTCTTTTCCGTGCAGGCGCTGATCGGCCCCAACGTGCCGTTCCTGACAGCGGCCATCGTGGTGGAGAATTTCACCGGCGCCATCGGCACCGTGATCTTCGTGGCCTATCTGTCGGCGCTGTGCGGCGCGCGGGCGCACACCGCCACCCAATATGCCCTGCTGACGGCCCTGACCGCCGTCGGCCGCACCTTCCTTGCGTCCGGCGGCGGCTTCATCGCGGAGGCGACCGGCTGGCCTCTCTTCTTCGCCATCACCGTCGTGGCCGGCATTCCCGGCCTCGCGCTCCTGGCCTATCTCCAGATGCGCGGCCATTTCGGCGAACTGGCCAAGGCGAAGGGCTGAGCGCCCTCCGCCAGAGACGTGTCAGCGCCGTCCGGGCGAGGGGCGGCTGAAATAGAGCAGCACCAGCGACAGCGGGATCATGACATGGTCCAGGATCTTGCCCGGCGGCGTGCCGGTCAGGTCGAGCGGCCGGAAATGACCGATCAGGTAGCGGCCGGAATATTCCAGGAACATCAGGATCAGGAGCAGCGGGATCAGCGCCCGGTACCGCGCCAGGGCGACCACATAGACAAAGCCCATCATCAGCTGGGACAGCCCCCACAGGGCGAACACGAAGATCACGGCCTGGCCGGCCTGCACGGGCGAGAAGGTCGTCAGCGGGATATGTGCCACCGACTGGGCGCCGCCATCGGGCGCCAGGACGTGGAAGAAGCTGCGGCCGAGCGTCATCAGCGTGATGGCGACGAACACCGCCACCACCGCGCGATGGCCGGGAAAATGATTGTCGATGCGCTCGGGCAAGATCCAGTTCATGCGGCGCTCCTGGCATGTGTGGACGCGGTCATGCGGGCTTGGGGGCACGAGGGAACCCTCCCCTGCCTCGCGATCCACCTATAAGGCACCGCCCAGGCTTGCCCTGCATGGCGAAAAGTGGCCGAAAGGCCAAGCTGGTCAGCCCGATCAGCCCAGGTCCCGCCGGCGCAAGGCGATCTGGAGGACGCAGCGCTCGGCGATCACCTCGCCCATCTGCGCGTTCCGTCGGGCGGCGAGGATGGCATCATCGGCCATCAGCAGCGCCCTCATGCACTGGTCGGCGGACAGGCTCCGCAGCGCGCGCTCCAGATAGGGCTTGCGGGAGAAATGCACCGCCGGCTTCTGCTGGTCCAGCACCCGGTCGATGGAGGTGCCGCCCTGCACCGCCAGCGCCATCTGGTGGAGGCTGGTGAGGCCGCGCAGCAGGGCACCGAGAATGGCGTCCGGCCGGCTGGCCGCGCCCCAGGCCTTGGCCAGCGCCGCGGCGGCGGACGGCGCATCCCCGGCCAGCGCGGAATCCACCACGTCGTCAAGGGCGAGCGCCGAGGCATCTCCCACCGCCTGGCGCACGTCCTCCGCGGTCACCCGCCCCTGCCCCTTGGCGTAAAGGGCGAGCTTGGCGATTTCGCCGCGCGAGGCCAGCCGGTCGCCGCCGATGAGGGAGACCAGCAACTCCTTGGCGTCGCGGTCGATGGTGAGCCCGGCCTCGCCCAGCATGGTGTCCACGAGGCGGGCGAGATCCCGCTCGCCGTCCGCATAACAGGCGATGGCGAGGGCCGCTTGGGAATTCTCGCACAGGCTGCGCAGGGGCGCGCCGCGCTTCAGGTCCCCCGCCTCCACCACCACCAACGCGTCGCAGGGTGGCGAGAGGGCCGGCTCCAAGGCGGGCACGATGTTGCGGCTGCCGGCCTTCACCCAGATCACACGCTGGCCGCCGAACAGGCCGATGGTGCGGGTTTCGTCGATGAGGCGCCGGGGATCGGAGGCCAGTTCGTCGCCGTCCAGGCGGACCACGGCGAAGGGGTCGGCCATATCCGGCACGGCGCGCCGCACCAGCCCCTCGGCGCGCTCGCGCACGAGGCCGGTGTCGGGGCCGAACAGGAGGACGACGGGGCGCTTGGGATCGCGCCGGGAGAGCGCGGTTTCCGCGTCCCCGGCTCGCACCGCCACCATGGGCGTCAGGACCCGGGATTCTTGACGAAATAGGCGGCCAGCTGGGCCTTGATCATCTCGGAGAGGGTCAAGGCGGCGCGGGTCTCCGCATCGCGGGTGGCGCTGTAATTGGCGAAGCGCTCGACGCTGACATCGATGGAGGCGGAGGCCGCGGCCGAACCGGTGGCCACCGGCGGCTTGTCTTCCTCGCCGGACTTCAGCAGCTTCCAGTCGCCCTGCACGCGCACCGTCTTGGCTTCCGGCAGGCCGGAGGCGGTGTCGACGATGGCATAGCTGGAGGACGACTTCACCGTGATCAGCATCTTGTACGGCACATTGGTCGGATTGCCGCTGCCGCCGGTGAGATTGAAGATCAGATCGTTGCGCAGGTCGTTGCCGAGCCGCCCCTCGATCTTGACGATCTCGATGTCCTTCAGCTTGTTCTGAAGGCTGGGCCCCGCCACCGTGGTGGTGGTGGCATACATGGGCTGGAAGCAGCCGGCCAGCGCCACCGAAGCGGCACCGACGAAGGCGAGGCGGACGAGCAGCGCGGCGCGGTCAGGCGACAACATTCACGATCCTCTGTGGCACCACGATGATACGCTTCGGCGGGCGTCCGTCGAGGGCGCGTTGCACAGTTTCCATGGCGAGCACCGCCGCCTCGATCTCGGCGGGCGAGGCTTCGCGGGAGACCTCGATGTCGTCGCGCTTGCGGCCATTGATCTGGATCGGCAGCACGATGGTGTTGCGCACCAGCAAGGCCGGGTCATGCTCGGGCCAGGGCGCCTCGGCGGCGAGGCCCTCCTTGCCGAGCGAGGCCCAGCATTCCTCGGCCAGGTGCGGCGTCATGGGAGCGACCACGCGCACCACGATCTCGGCCGCCTCGCGCAGGGCATAGGCAAGGCCGCCCTCGGTGCCCGCACGCGCGGCCGATACGCCCTGCCCGAAGGCATTGGCGAATTCGTGCACATGGGCCACCGCCACGTTGAAGCGCAGGCGCTCCACGTCATCGGCAACGGTCGCGGCCAAGGCGTGAGACGCCCGGCGCAAGGCCAGAGCCTCCGGCCCGAAGCTTTCAGGCGCGGAACCCTCGGAGCCCAGCTCCTTGGCCTCGTGCACCAGGCGCCAGATGCGCTGGACAAAGCGCCAGGCGCCCTCGATGCCGGACTGGGTCCATTCGCTGTCGCGCTCCGGCGGGGTGTCGGAGAGCATGAACCAGCGGGCGCAGTCCACGCCATAGGTGTCCGCCACCACTTCGGGGGGAACCACGTTCCGCTTGGACTTGGACATCTTCTCGGGCGGGCCGACCACCACGTCCTCGCCGGTGTCCATCTTCACGGCCTTGCCGTTGCCGAGGAGCTTCACCTCCTCGGGGAACAGCCAGCGGCCGGCCTGGTCCTTATAGGTCTCGTGGACGATCATGCCCTGGGTGAACAGGCCCGCGAAGGGCTCGCTCACATCCACTCGGCCACACGCCTTCAGCGCCCGCGTGAAGAAGCGGGAATAGAGAAGGTGCAAAATGGCGTGCTCGATGCCGCCAATATACTGGTCCACCGGCAACCAATGGGCGACCGCGTCCTTGTCCAGCGGGCGCGCCACGTTGTCGGAAGCATAGCGCAGATAATACCAGGACGAATCCACGAAGGTGTCCATGGTGTCGGTCTCGCGCCGGGCGGGGGCGCCGCACTTGGGGCACGGCACGTCGCGCCAGGCCTTGGCCCGGTCCAGCGGATTGCCGGGACGGTCGAAGGTCACGTCATCCGGCAGTTCCACGGGCAGCTGGTCGCGCGGCACCGGCACGACGCCGCAGGCCTCGCAATGGATGACCGGGATGGGGCAGCCCCAATAGCGCTGGCGCGAAATGCCCCAGTCGCGCAGGCGGAAATTCACCCGCCGCGTGCCCTGCGGCTCGCCCTCCACCCGGAAGCGCTCCAGCTGGCGGGCGACCGCCTCCTTGGCGGCGGCCACGTCGAGGCCGTCCAGGAACTGGGAATTGAACAGGGTGCCATCCCCGTCATAGGGCTCGTCGCCCAGCGCGAAGGTGGCGGCATCCGCGCCGGGCGGAAGGACCACCGGGGTGATGGGCAGGCCGTATTTGCGGGCGAAGTCGAAGTCGCGCTGGTCGTGGGCCGGGCAGCCGAAAATGGCGCCGGTGCCGTAGTCCATCAGCACGAAATTGGCCACATAGACCGGCACGGTGCGGCTGGCATCCAAGGGATGCACCACCTTAAGGCCGGTGTCGTAGCCCTTCTTCTCCTGCGTCTCGATGGCCTCGGCGGAGGTGCCGCCGGTCTTGCACTCGGCAATGAAGGCATCGAGCGCCTTGTCCTTGGCGCCCAGCATCCGGGCCAGCGGATGGTCCGCCGAGAGCGCCAGGAAGGAGGCACCGAACAAGGTATCGGGACGGGTGGTATAGACCTTCACTGCGCCAACGCCGGGTGCGCGATCGCGGGCGGTGGCCTTGTCCAGCTCGAACAGGACCTCCAGGCCCTCCGAGCGTCCGATCCAGTTGCGCTGCATGAGGCGCACGCGATCGGGCCAGCGGTCCAGCGTGTCGAGGGCGTCCAGCAGGTCCTGGGAGAAGTCGGTGATCTTCAGGAACCACTGGGCGAGCTTGCGCCGCTCCACCACGGCGCCGGAGCGCCAGCCGCGCCCGTCAATGACCTGCTCGTTGGCGAGCACGGTATTGTCCACCGGGTCCCAGTTGACCTCGCTCTCCTTGCGATAGGCGAGGCCGTTCTCCAGGAAGTCCAGGAAGATGCGCTGCTGCTCCACATAATAGGAGGGATCGCAGGTGGCGATCTCGCGGTTCCAGTCCAGCGACAGGCCGAGCAGCTCCAGCTGCTCCTTCATGGAGGCGATGTTCTCGTAGGTCCAGGCCTTGGGATGGATGCCGCGCTCGATGGCGGCATTCTCCGCCGGCAGGCCGAAGGCGTCCCAGCCCATGGGATGGAGGACATTGTAGCCGCGCATGCGCTTGTAGCGCGCCAGCACGTCGCCCATCACATAATTGCGCCCATGGCCGATATGAATGCGCCCCGACGGATAGGGGAACATTTCCATGACGAAGAATTTGGGGCGCGGATCGTCGTTGCGCGTGCGGAAAATGCCGCGCTCCTTCCAGATCTTCTGCCAGCGGGGTTCGGCTTCGCGCGCGTTGTAACGGTCTGTGCTCATGTCTTCTGCGGATCCAAGGGCGCGCGGACTAGGACATGAAAGCGGCGTCTGGGTCAACCTTCAGCACGACGCGTCCTTGCGTATGGGATGGCGGAGCGAAAGACCTATGCAGCGGGCGCAGTATAAGGCATCGTCCGGCGCTCCAGGGGCGGCGCGGTAAGGGAGGGGGCGCGTGCAGGATTCGCGTTGGGTCCGAGTGGGTTTCGGTTCGGCGACGGCGCTCGTCGCGATGCTTCTTCCCTTCGCGGCGCAGGCCGCCGCTCCCGGCGCGCCGGTGATTGATGGCGCTTCACTCTCGCCGCTCTGGGCGCTCCCGTTCGCCGGCATGCTCCTGTCCATCGCGCTGTTTCCGCTGCTGGCCGGGCATTTCTGGCACCACCATTACGGCAAGGTGGCCCTGTTCTGGGGTCTCGCCTTCCTGGTGCCCTTCGCCGCGCTCCACGGGCCGAACCTGACCGCCCACGAGGTGGTGCATGCCGCGCTGCTGGAATACATCCCCTTCATCATCCTGCTGTTCGCGCTGTTCACGGTGTCCGGCGGCATCCTGGTGGTGGGCAACATCCATGGCAGCCCGGCCACCAACACCGCCATCCTCGCCTTCGGGACGATCATCGCCTCGCTCATCGGCACCACCGGGGCGTCCATGGTGCTGATCCGGCCGCTGCTGCGCGCCAACGACAATCGGCGCCACAATGTCCACACCGTGGTCTTCTTCATCTTCCTGGTGTCGAACATCGGCGGCTCGCTGACGCCGCTCGGCGACCCGCCTTTGTTCCTGGGCTTCCTGAAGGGGGTCAGCTTCTTCTGGACCACCACCCATCTCTTCCACGACACGGTGGTGGTGGCGGGCATCCTGCTGGTGGTCTTCTACGCCCTCGACAGCTATTTCTACGCCCGCGAGGGCAAGCCGCTCAGGGATCCCACGCCGGACACCGAGCGGGTGAGCGTGCGCGGGCTGCAAAACGTGCCGCTGCTGATCGGCATCATCGGTGCCATCCTTCTGAGCGCGCTTTGGAAGCCGGGCATCGGCTTTTCCATCTATGGCACCCATGTTGAGTTGCAGTGGATCGCGCGGGATGTGCTGCTGATCGCCATCGCCTTCCTGTCCATCGCCATCACCCCCAAGCTGGTGCGTGAGCGGAACGGCTTCGACTGGGAACCCATCCGGGAGGTGGCCAAGCTGTTTGCCGCCATCTTCCTCACCATCATCCCGGTGATCGCCATCCTGCGGGCCGGCACGGCAGGCCCCTTCGCGCCGCTGGTGAACCTGGTGACGGGGCCGGGCGGCGAGCCGGTGAATGTCTGGTACTTCTGGCTGACCGGCGCCCTGTCCTCGTTCCTGGACAATGCGCCCACCTATCTCGTCTTCTTCAATCTCGCCGGCGGCGATGCCCACACGCTGATGGGGCCGCTGGCCGTGACGCTGGAGGCCATCTCGGCCGGAGCGGTGTTCATGGGCGCCATGACCTATATCGGCAATGCGCCGAACTTCATGGTGCTGTCGATCGCGCGGCACCGGGGCGTGAAGATGCCGAGCTTCTTCGGCTACATGGCCTGGTCCTGCGTGTTTCTGCTGCCCTGCTTCGGGCTGCTGACCTTCCTTTATTTCCTCTGATCCCCTGGCCCTCCGGGGCCGGGTCCGCACATGAAAAGGCCGGGCGCCCGTCGGACGCCCGGCCTTTTCATGTCAACTCACCTGGTTCAGGCGACGCAGGACAGGAAGCCCTCTTCCAGCGCCTTCGCATCCAGCTTGCGGCCGATGAAGACAATGCGGGACGTCTGGTCCTCGCCGGGCTTCCAGGGCCGCTGGTGGTCGCCGTCCAGGATCATGTGCACGCCCTGGAACACGAAGCGGTCCGGGTCGTCCTTGAAGGCCAGGATGCCCTTGGAGCGCAGGATGTTCGGCCCCTCGGTGGCCACCAGATTCTGAACCCAGGGGAAGAACTTCTCCGGGTCCAGCGGCTTCTGGCTGGCGAACGACACGGACTGCATGTCCTCGTCGTGGAAATGCTTCAGGCCGCCGTGAGAATGGCCTTGGGAATGGCCATGGTCGTGACCGTGATGGTGGTGGTCATGGTGGTCATGGCCACAGCCGCAGTCCGGGCCATGCTCATGGTCGTGGTGATGATGGTCGTCCTCCTCAAGGAAGGCCGGCTCGATGCTCAGGATGCGGTCGAGGTCGAAGGCGCCGCGATTGAGCACCTCGCCCACCTCGATCTGGGATTTCTGGGTCCGGTGGAGCTTGGCATAGGGATTGATGGCCCGGATGCGGCCTTCCACTTCGGCGAGTTCGTCGGGGCTGACGAGATCGGTCTTGTTGAGCAGGATCACGTCGGCGAAGGCGATCTGGTTCTTGGCCTCGGGCGCGTCCTTGAGGCGGTCGGTGAGCCACTTGGCGTCGGCCACCGTCACCACCGCGTCGAGCTTGGTGCGCGCGCCCATCTCCTCGTCAACGAAGAAGGTCTGGGCGACGGGAGCGGGATCGGCAAGGCCGGTGGTCTCGACGATGATGCCGTCGAACCCGCCCTTGCGGCGCAGCAGCCCGTCAATGATGCGGATGAGGTCGCCGCGCACGGTGCAGCAGATGCAGCCGTTGTTCATCTCGAAGACTTCCTCATCGGCGCCGACCACCAGGTCGTTGTCGATGCCGATCTCGCCGAACTCGTTCACGATTACGGCGAACTTTTTGCCGTGCGGCTCGGACAGGATGCGGTTGAGGAGCGTGGTCTTACCGGCGCCCAGATAGCCGGTGAGCACGGTGACGGGGATCTTCTCGGAAGCGGCCATGGGGTACTCCAGCACGGGCCTGGCGCCCGCTAGACGGTCGATGGCCGGCGCGGGAGGACCGCACCGGCCGGAAATCTGAGATGGCGCCCCCCGGCTCACTCTCAGGAGGACAGGGCTCCCGAAAGTTCGCGCAGATTATAGCGCACCATGTCGATGTAGGTGGGCGCAGGGCCTTTGTCATCGGACAGGGCGTCGGAATAAAGCTCGCCGCCCACCTTTGCGCCGCTTTCCTTGGCGATGCGGTCCACCAGCTTGGGATTGGTGACGTTCTCCAGGAACACCGCCGGCACCTTCTGCGCCTTGATCTGGCGGATGATGCGGCCGACATCCTTGGCGGAGGCCTCGCTCTCGGTGGACACGCCCTCGGGGGCCAGCAGCTTCAGGCCATAGGCATCGCCGAAATAGCCAAAGGCGTCATGGCTGGTGATGATGACCCGGCGGTCGGCGGGGATGGCGGCAATGGCGGCCTTGGCGTCGGCCTCAAGGGCGTCGAGCTTCTGGGTATAGGCGGCGGCATTGGCCTCGTAGACGGCCTTGCCGGCCGGGTCGGCGGCGATCAGCGCATCGCGGATATTGGCCACATAGACCTTGGCATTGGCGATGGACTGCCAGGCATGGGGATCGATGGGGCCGTGGTCATGGGCGTGCTTCTTGCCCTTGCCGTGGTCCTTCTCGTCATCGTCCTGCGGCTCGGTGGCGGTGCGCTCGCGCGGGGTGATCCCCTTGGTGGCCACGACGACCGTCGCCTTGGAGCCGGACGCCTTGATGAGGCGGTCCATCCAGCCCTCGAAGCCCAGGCCATTGACGAAGATGAGCTTGGCGCCCGCCAGCTTCTTCGCGTCGGCGGGGGTGGGCTGGTAGACATGGGTGTCGCTGTTGGGCCCGACAATGGTGGTCACGGCCACCCGGTCGCCGCCCACGTTCTTCACGAAATCCCCGAGAATGGAGAAGGACGCCACCACCGGCAGCTTGGCCTCGGCGGCGGTCGGCGCGGGCGTGGTCGGTGCGGGAGTAGACTGGGCGAGGGCCGGCACGCTGGCAAGGGCCAGCGCGGCGGCGAGAACGGCGCGGCGGGTCAAGGTCATAAGACGATCTCCGTGATCAGTCAGGACAAGAGCGGTCGTTCGGGCGCCGGTGGGGCGTCCGCTGGGTCTTCACAGAAGCGAGCGTGCGGGCTCGGGCCTCCGGAGTTCAGGCCTCCAAATGACGCTGCGGCCAGCGCCGGGGCAGCAGGCCACCGGCGGGGCCGAACACGACCGAGACCGCATAGGCGACCCCGGCCACGAGAATGATGGACGGTCCCGAAGGGGTGCCCAGATGGTAGGACACCAGGAGCCCCAGGACCCCGCTGACGAAGGCGATGAGGGTGGCCACCACCACGAGGGGCGTGAGATCCCGCACCCAGAAGCGGGCGGTGGCGGCGGGCAGCATCATGAGGCCCACCGAGAGCAGCGTGCCCAGCGCATGGAAGCCGCCCACCAAATTCATCACCACCAGAGCCAGGAAAATGATGTGGCTCGGCCCCCCCGCCCGGCTCACCGAGGACAGGAAGGCAGGATCCACGCATTCCAGCACCAGCGGCCGCCAGATGAAGGCCAGCGCCACCAAGGTGAGCGTGGCGATGCCCGCCACCAGAATCAGGGTCGGATCATCAAGGCCCAGCACGGTGCCGAACAGCACGTGCAGCAGGTCCACGTTCGAGCCCTTCAGCGAGACGATCATGACGCCCAGCGCCAGGGAGATCAGGTAGAAGGCCGCGAGCGAGGCGTCCTCCTTGATCTCGGTCGCCCGCGCGATCATGCCCGCCCCCACCGCGACCACCACGCCGGCGGTGAGCCCGCCCAGCGTCATGGCGAACAGATCGAGGCCCGAAAACAAAAAGCCCACTGCCGCGCCGGGCAGGATGGCGTGCGCCATGGCATCGCCCGTCAGGCTCATGCGGCGCAGCATCAGGAAGGCGCCCACGGGACCCGCGCCGAGCGCCAGCGCGAACACGCCCACCAGAGCGCGGCGCATGAACTCGAATTCCGCGAACGGGGCGATGAGCGTGTCGTAAGGGTTCATCACAAATCCAGGCGGCCGGACAGGGCCGGGCGGGAGGCGGCGGGTCAGGCCGCCGCACAGGGGGTGGCGTCCTCGTCCCACGACTCGCCCATGCGGCGGGCCTTCAGGAGGTTTTCAGGCGCCAGCACATCACGGGTCTCGCCCCAGGCCACCGGGCCACGGGCAAGAAGAAGCGTCTGCGGGAAGTGCGCCCGCACCAGCTCGAAATCATGCAGCACGGCCAGCACCGTGCGCTTTTCCCCATGCCAGCGCCGCACCAGGTCCACGAGATCGGAGACGGTCTTGGCGTCGAGCGCGGTGAAGGGCTCGTCGAGCAGGATCAGGCGGGCATCCTGGAGCAGCAGGCGCGCGAACAAGGTGCGCTGCATCTGCCCGCCGGAGAGGGTGCCGATGGGCCGCGCCTCGAAGCCTTCCAGGCCCACGGCGGCCAGCGCCTCACGGATGCGCTCCCGGTCCGCGCGGCCGATGCCGCCGAACAGGCCGCGCTTGCGCCACAGGCCCATGGAGACGAGGTCATAGACATTGATGGGGAAGGAGCGATCCACCTCCGCCCCCTGGGGCAGATAGGCAATCTCGCGCGCGCCGATGCCCGACCGCTCGATGCTGCCGCTCAGCGGACGCAGCACGTCGGCAATGGCCTTCATGAGCGTGGACTTGCCGGCACCGTTGGGGCCGCACACAGCCAAGAGCGCGCCCTCCTCCACCGCGCCATCCAGGTGATGGATGGCGGGATGGCGCTCATAGCCGAGCGTAAGGTCGCGGAAATGCAGGACGGGCGCACTCATGCCACCACCCACAGGATTGCGGTCCACATGACCAGGCACAGCACCGCCACCACGGCGAGCCGGACTCCCAGAGAGGCGCGCAGCGCCGAGAGGCCGGGCAGGCGAGCCTCTCGGCGCGACGCGTCGCCATGCCGATGGCCGTGCCCGCGCCCCCGCGACGCGGTCCGCTCCGGGCCGGCAGGCGACGTGCGCGCTGGCTCGGGCGGCTTGGCAAGGATGGGCGCAGGCGAAGACATGAGGCTTTGATACAGAGTATCATTTTGTCTGTCCAGCACCGTTCAGCCATAACCAAGGGGCAGACGCGCAAGGGGCGGGCCTGCGCGCGCGATTTTGAACAGAGGCCTCGACACGGGCGCGCGGGTGCGCTTCAACACGGGCGCTGCGCGTCTGGCGCGCCGGAGCGGGTTTGATTCAATCGATTTAGCCTATACTCCGCCTCTGACATGCAAGGGAGCCCGTCGTCCGGTTGGATGGAGAGCCATCCAGCCCGCGCGCTCCAAGGGAGAAAACCCATGAGCCTGCCCGATCCGTTCCCGCTGGTGGCCCGCGCCCCGGTCATTCCGGTGGTCGTCATCGAACGGGTGGAGGATGCGGTGCCCCTGGCCAAGGCCCTGGTCGAGGGCGGCCTGCCCCTGATCGAGGTCACGCTGCGCACGCCCGTGGCGCTGGAAGCCATCCGCCTCATCGCCGCGGAGGTGGAAGGCGCCATTCTCGGCGCCGGCACGGTGACCGAGAACGCCCATGTGGAAGCCGCGCTGGAAGCGGGCGCCGCCTATCTGGTGAGCCCCGGCACCACGCCGGACTTCGCCCGGCATCTGGCCCAGGCCCCGGTCCCGGTCCTGCCCGGCTGCGCCAGCGTGAGCGAGGCCATGGCCCTCTCGGCGCTGGGCTTCCAGGTGCTGAAATTCTTCCCCGCCGAGGCGGCCGGCGGCGTGCCGTTCCTGAAATCCATCGCCGGCCCGCTGCCAGGCCTGCGCTTCTGCCCCACGGGCGGCATCGGCCCGGCCAATGTGGAAACCTATCTGGCGCTGCCCAATGTGGTGGCGGTGGGCGGCTCCTGGGTGGTCCCCGCCGATGCCATCCGCGCCGGCGACTTCGGCAAGGTCCGCGACCTCGCCAAGGCGGCCTCCGTCCTGAAGCGCACCGCCAAGCTCGGCTGAAGGGAATGACCCGGGCAAGGCGCCCGGGTCTTCTCCCTCAGTGGGCGCTGACCCCCGCCTGGATGGCGCGGGGAATGATGGCGCCGCGATGCATGATAACCTCGGCGGCCAGCCGATGGCCGGCGAGCGCCGCGTCCAGCGGGCTCTGGCCCTTGAGGCGGGCGGCGAGATAGCCGGCATTGAAGCTGTCGCCGGCCCCGGTGGTGTCCACGGGCCTCACCTCCCGCTCCACCGGCACCTCGATGGTCTGCCCGTCCGCATGGACGAGAGCACCGCCCGGGCCGTTCTTCACCACCACCTCGGAGACGCCATAGGTGGTGATGCGCTCGATGGTGGCGCGGGGCGAGGCATCGCCCCACAGGGCCACCTCGTCCTCGAAGGTGGGCAGGGCCACCGAAGCGCGCTTCAGCGCCTCCGCGAACACCGTGCGCGCGCGCCCGAGATCCCCGCCCCAGCCGCGGGGCCGGAAATTGCCGTCAAACACCCGCCAAGCACCGCGCTCACCCGCCATCTCCAGCGTGGCCAGGAAGCGCCCGAGGCCCGTATTGGTATAAAGCGACAAGGTGATGCCGGAGAAATAGACCGCCTTGGCCTCCACCAATTGCTGGGCGATCTCCTGCCAGCCCTCCAGCTCGAACAGGCTGCGGGCAGGGGCGCTGTCGCGCCAGTAATGGAAGGTGCGCTCGCCCTTGTCGTCGGTGGTGATGAGATAGAGCCCCGGCACCCGCCCCTTGGCGATGAGCACGGTGCGCCCGGCCAGCCCTTCGGCGGCGGCCAGCTCCAGGATCTGGCTGGAGAAGGCGTCGTCCCCGAGCGCGGTGGCATAGGAGGTCTCGATGCCGGCGCGGGAGAGATAGACGGCGGTGTTGAACGTATCGCCGCCAAAGGCGAGGCCGAAGCGGCCATCGGCGCCGCGCGCCAGTTCCACCATCACCTCGCCCACGGAAACAACCTGAACCATTCTCTCTCCCCAGGGCCGCCGCGGGCCGCCCTTTTCGTGCGTGGACCGGCACGCGGCCGGCCGGATCCGGAGGCGCACCTTTGGCCAAGCGACACCAGGGCGCAAGCCCTCACGCGGCAAAACTGAACCGTTTCAAAGGACGGATGGCCTCAATCCACCGGCGGCGCCGTGCCCTGGAGCCAGGTGGCGGGGCGCAGGCCCACGTTCACGGCCGGCGTCGCCGCCACCGGCACGGGCGGCGGCGCCGGGACCTCGCCATAGCGCAGCCGCAAATCCTGGGCCCGGCGCTCATTGGTGACGATGAGGCAGAAGGAGCGCTGCTCGAAATTGCCGATGGCCCGGCCCCCTTCATAGGGCGCCACCGCCTGGCAATCCATGTTGCGGAACAGGAGGAAGCGCGAATGGGTCTCCTGCAATTGCCCTTTCCAGCGGGCGCGCTGGGTGGGCATCAGGTCGGCGCGGGCCTCGATCACCTCGATGGCGGTGTCGAGCGCCGCATTCAGCTGGGTGTCGCTGAGGCGGACGGCATCAAACAGGCAGCGGCTGAACTCGCGCGGTGACATCTCCCCACGCGGGCAGCGCTCCCCCAGGGGCCAAGCGGCAATAGGGCCGGTGGCCTCGGTTGGGCGTGCGGATGCCCCATCCCGCCCCGGCGCGCGGGTGAGCTGATGGGTCAGCACCTGCGCCGGCGTCGGCCCGGAGGGATGAGGGGCGCCGCCGGGCGCCTCTTCTGCGAAAAGGCCGTTCACCCAGCTCGAGACGGCCGCACCCAGCCGGGGCGGCGCCCAGATGGAAAGGCCGGCACCCAAGGCGATCCCCAAAGGAAGTCCAAAGGCAAGACCAAGGCTTAGCAGAAGCCCACCGCGCCTCCAGCCTCCGTCCCGCGCCCGGCGCGCCTCCGCCATCCGCCCGTCAGGCCGCGTCGCGGCGGGCGAGGAAGGCGCCCATGCGATCGAGTGCGATGCGGATATTGTCCGCCGAATTGGCATAAGAGAGGCGGATATAGCCCTCGCCATGGATGCCGAAGTCCGGCCCGCCGATCACCGCCACGCCCGCCTCCTCCAGAAGCGCGGAGGCCAGCGCCTTGGCCGAGCGCCAGCCGGTGCCGGACACGTTGGGGAAGGCATAGAAAGCGCCCTTCGGCGTGGCGCAGGAGACGCCCGGCAAGGCGTTCAGCCCGTCCACCACGATGCGGCGGCGGGCATTGAACTCAGCCACCATATCCGCCACCGGCTGCTGCGGGCCCTCAAGGGCCGCGATGCCGGCATATTGGGTGGCCGCGTTCACGCACGACCAGGCATTCACCGAGAGCTTGCGCACCTGGTCATAGAGCGCCTGCGGCCAGATGGAATAGCCGAGCCGCCAGCCGGTCATGGCATAGGTCTTGGACCAGCCATTGAGCAGGATCAGCCGGTCGCGGATCTCCGGATAGGCCAGAAGCGTCTGGTGCTGCTCGCCGTCGAAGACGAAATGGTCGTAGATCTCGTCCGACATGAGCGCCACATGGGGATGGGCGGCCAAGCCCTTCACCAATTTGTCGATCTCGGCCTTGGGGGTAACGCCGCCGGTGGGATTGGCGGGCGAGTTGATGATGAGGAGGCGCGTCGCGGGGGTAATGAGCGCCAAGGTCTCCTCCGCCGAGAAGGCAAAGCCGTTCTCCTCGCGGATCGGCACCGCCACCGGGGTCGCCCCCGTATGTTCGATCATGGAGCGATAGATGGGAAAGCCGGGGTCGGGATAGAGGATTTCCGCGCCCGGCTCGCCGAACAGGCGGATCGCCGCATACATGGTGACCTTGCCGCCGGGCACGATCATGACGAGGCCGGGGTCCACCTCCACGCCATAGCGGCGGTTGAGGTCGCGGGCCACCGCCTCGCGCAGAGGCAGGATGCCCACCGAGGGCGTGTAGCCGTGCTGCCCATCCTGAAGCGCCTTGACCGCCGCCTCGACGATATGCTCGGGCGTGCGGAAGTCCGGCTGGCCGATGCCCAGATTGATGATGTCCTTCCCCTGCCCCGCCAGCACGGTCGCCCGGGCAAGGACGGCAAAGGCATTCTCCTCGCCGATGCGATCAAAGGCGGCGACGGTGGTGAGCATGGCGGTTCCTCGGCGGATTGTTCTAGGCGCCGGAAGGTGCAGGAGCAGGCGCCATCCGGCAAGGGGGGATGGGCGCGGCGCCGCCGCCTCAATCCCTGAAATAGTCGGGGTGGACCTGGCGCATGCCCTCGGCGGAGGCCAGCGAGCGGGAGAGGTGGTCGCGGACGGCGGCCTGGGCGGCGGGGGCGTCTCCGGCGGCGATGGCGTCGACGATGGCGGTGTGGTCGCGGACGATCTGCGGGGCCTTGCCGGAGATGGGCAGGTTGAGCCGCCGCAGCCGGTCGATATGCCCGCTCCAGCGGCGCACCAGGGCCCAGAGCTCGGCCGCGCCCGCCGCCTCGCACAAGGTGGCATGGAAGGCCCGGTCCTCGCCGTCGAACGCTTCCAGGTCCCCCACCTCCAGGAAAGCGGACTGGCGGGCGAGGACGGCCCGCAGGGCGGCGACCGCCTCGGCCCGCCCCTCTTGCGCGCACAAAAGGCGCACCGCCTCCTGCTCGATGGAGCGGCGCAGGAACTGGGCGCGGCGGGCTTGGGAGAGGTCGATAGGGCTCACCCGCGTGGCATGCTGGGGGAAGACATCCACCAGCCCCTCCTCTTCCAGCCGCATCAGGGCATCGCGCACGGGGGTGGAGGACACGCCGAACAAATCCTGGAGCGCGGCACGCGGCAGGACGGTGCCGGGCGGCAGCACCAGAGAGACGATCTTCTCGCGCAGATAGTCGAACACCTGCGGGGCCGCCTGCCGCGAGCGGTCGCGGGCGGGACGCGGCAGGTTGGAGGGCAGGGACTGGGGATCCAGTGCGCGATTCATGGGTCTGTGATAGCACGACTGCGCGCTTGACGCGCTAATGCATTAGTGTTTTTGTTTTCGCCAGACCCGCCTCAGACGGGCAGCAAGCGCCCTCAAGACAGGGCGTCCCAGGGAAACGCCAGGGGAGTCCCCCAATGCCACCGATCAAGCTCTTGTGCGCGGCCCTTGTGGGCGCCGCGCTCGCCTCGCCCTGCCTGACCGCGTCCGTTCTGGCCGCCGGCTATCCTGACCGGCCCGTCACCGTGGTCGTGCCCTTCCCCGCGGGCGGCGCGTCCGACAGCACGGCCCGCTTCATGCAGCCCAAGATGAGCGAGACCCTCGGCCAGCCCGTGGTGATCGACAACCGGGCCGGCGCCAACGGCGCCACCGGGGCCACCCACGTGGCCAAGTCTCCGGCCGACGGCTACACGCTGCTGGTGGGCTCCATCGGCGTCTTCGCCATCAATCCGGCGCTGATGCCCAACCTCTCCTACAATCCGCAAAAGGAGTTCGACCTCCTCACGGTGGCGGTGCGCACCCCCAATGTGCTGGTGGCGAACCCCAATTTCCCGGCCAATACGGTGGCCGAGCTGATCGCCTACATGAAGTCCAATCCCGGCAAGGTGACCTTCGCATCCTCCGGCATCGGCTCCTCCGACCACCTCACCGCCGCCCTGTTCTGGCAGAAGACCAAGACCCAGGGCCTGCATGTGCCCTACAAAGGCGGCGGCCCGGCCATAACCGATTTGATCGGCGGCCATGCGGATGTGTCGTTCCAGAATCTGGGCTCGGTGGCCAACCAGGTGAAAGCCGGCAAGCTGAAGATCCTCGCCGTCACCGCGGCAGAGCGCACCTCGCTCTTCCCCGACACCCCCACCATGACGCAGGCCGGCGTACCCGGGCTTGAGGTCTATTCCTGGCAGGCGGCCGCCGGGCCGAAGGGCCTTCCCGCCGACGTGAAGGCCAAGCTCGTGGCCGCCTTCAAGGCCGCCCTCACCGACCCGGACGTGATCCGCAAGTTCAACGATATCGGCTTCCAGGTGGTCAACAGCACACCGGCCGAGTTCGAGGCCTTCCAGGCCAAGGAACAGGCCATGTGGAAAGGCGTGATCGACGAGGGCAAGATCAGCCCCTCGCAGTGAATCGCCCCAAGCGGGCCAAGCCCCAAGCGGGCCAAGCCCCCAAGCAGGGCCAAGCCCGAAGCCGGTCTTTTCCCCGCCCGGGTCCCCAAGGCCCGGGCGGGGGCGTCTCCCCTCCCCTCAGGTCCCGTCATGCCAGAGCCTAAGAAGACACCGCAGACCCTGCGCAGCGCGCGCTGGTTCTCCGCCGACGATTTGCGCGGCTTCGGCCACCGTTCCCGCATTCTCCAGATGGGCTATGCCCATTCCGACTTCGTGGGCCGGCCCGCCATTGCGATCGTCAACACCTGGTCGGGCATCAATCCCTGCCATGCCCATTTCAAGGAGCGGGTGGAGGACGTGAAGAAGGGGGTGCTGCAGGCGGGGGGCTTTCCCATCGAGCTGCCGGCGCTCTCGCTGGCGGAGAATTTCGTCAAGCCCACCACCATGCTCTACCGCAACCTCCTCGCCATGGAGACGGAGGAGCTGATCCGCTCCCATCCGGTGGATGGGGTGGTGCTCATGGGCGGTTGCGACAAGACCACGCCCGCCCTCATCATGGGTGCCATCAGCGCCGGCCTGCCGGCCATCTTCGTGCCCGCCGGGCCCATGCTGCGGGGCAATTGGAAGGGCAAGGTGCTGGGCTCAGGCTCGGATGCCTGGAAGTTCTGGGACGAGCGCCGCGCCGGCAACATCACCGACCAGGACTGGAAAGACATTGAGGGCGGCATCGCCCGCTCGTACGGCCATTGCATGACCATGGGCACGGCCTCCACCATGACGGCCATCGCGGAGGCCATCGGCTTCACCATGCCGGGCGCCTCCTCCATTCCGGCGGCGGATGCGGGGCACATGCGCATGGCGGCGGAAGCGGGCCGGCGCATCATCGACATGGTGTGGGAAGACCTGAAGCCCGCCGATATCCTCACCCGCGCGAGCTTCGAGAATGCCATCGCGGTGGCCATGGCCATGGGCTGCTCCACCAATGCCATCATCCATGTGCTGGCCATGTCGCGCCGCGCCGGCTGCCCGGTGACCCTCGACGATTTCGAGGCGGCGAGCCGCAAGGTCCCCACCTTGGCCAATGTGCGGCCCACCGGCGACACCTACCTCATGGAGGACTTCTTCTATGCGGGCGGCCTCACGGCGCTGATGAACCGCATCGGCGGCCACCTGCACCTTGACGCCCTCACCGTCTCCGGCCGCACCGTGGGCGAGAATATTGCCGGGGCCGAGGTCTATAATGACGATGTCATCCGCACGCCCGACCGCCCCGCCACCGACCAGAGCGCCCTTGCGGTTCTGAAGGGGAATCTGGCGCCCGAGGGCTGCGTCATCAAGCCGGGATGCTGCGAGCCCCGCCTCCTGAAGCATGCCGGTCCCGCTTTGGTGTTCGACGATTATCCCGCCATGAAGGCGGCCATCGACGACGAGAACCTGGACGTCACGCCCGACCATGTGCTGGTGCTGCGCAATGCGGGGCCGCTGGGCGGGCCGGGCATGCCGGAATGGGGCATGCTGCCGCTCCCCAAGAAGCTGGTGAAGCAGGGCGTGCGGGACATGATGCGCATCTCGGACGCCCGCATGAGCGGCACCTCCTATGGCGCCTGCGTGCTGCATGTCTCGCCCGAATCCTATCTGGGCGGGCCGCTGGCCTTGGTCCAGACGGGCGATATCATCGCGGTGGACGTGGCGGCCCGCAGCATCCACCTTCAGGTGGACGAGGCCGAGCTGGAGCGCCGCCGGGCCGCCCTCGCCCCCCCACCGCCGCGCTATGAACGCGGCTATGGCTGGATGTTCTCCCGCCACATCAAGCAGGCGCACGAGGGGTGCGACTTCGACTTCCTGGAAACCAGCTTCGGCCCCTCCGCGGGCGAGCCGGACATCTTCTGACCGATCCTTTTTCACCGGGAGTGAAACGTGGAATTGCCCGTCAATACCTTCAAGGCCGCCATCCATGCCCGCCGTCAGCAGATCGGGCTGTGGTGCTCCATCCCGTCCAATTTCACCGCCGAGATCCTGGCCAATTCCGGCTTCGACTGGCTGCTCATCGACACCGAGCACACCCCCAACGAGCTGGCCAATGTCTACAGCCAGCTCCAGGCGGTGAATGGCGGCACGGCCCATCCCATCGTGCGCATTCCCTGGAACGATGCGGTCGTCATCAAGCGCTATCTGGATGCCGGCGTGCAGACCTTCCTCATCCCCATGGTGCAGAATGCGGAGGAGGCCCGCGCGGCGGTGGCCGCCACGCGCTACCCGCCCAAGGGCATCCGGGGCTTTGCCTCGGCGGCGCGGTCCTCGCGCTTCGGCCGGGTGAAGGACTATTACGCCAAGTGCGAGCAGGAATTGTGCGTGCTGGTGCAGGTGGAGACCCAGACCGCCCTCGACAATCTGGAAGAGATCTGCGCGGTGGAAGGCATTGACGGGGTGTTCATCGGCCCCGGCGACCTCTCCGCCTCCATCGGCTATCTCGGCCGGCAGGGGGAAGAAGCGGTGGTCACGCTCATCGAGGGCGCCATCGGCCGCATCACCAAGGCCGGCAACCGGGCGGGCATCCTGACCCCCGACGCGACGCTCGCCCGCCGCTACATGGCGGCCGGCTGCGTGTTCACGGCGGTGGGGTCGGACAGCGGCCTGCTGGTGCGCCATTCCGAGGCACTGGCGGCGTCCTTCAAGGCGGGCTGAGGCCGCTCCGCGCGGGCATGGCGGCGGTCGTCAGGCCGCCGTCCGCTCCCGCTGGGCCTCCAGGCCACGCCGCAGGGCGTCCGAGGTGACCACGCCGCGATGGAGCAGGTGCTCGCCGATCCGGCCGTCGCGCTCGGGGTGATAGTCCTCCATCGCAGCCTCAAAGGCATCGCGCTGGACGAGCCCCAGCGCGATCAGCACATCGCCCAGGAGGGGCGGAGCGGTGTGCGCGTCGAACGTGTCGGAGGCACCGGTGAGCAGCCGCAAGGCGGCGGCGATCTCGCTCTCGCGCGCCACGCACTGGATGGGGGGCTGGCCGAAGGCGGCCGCAAGCGCCGAGACCGCGTCGCCCCGCAGCGGGCCGCCCACCGCCACGCGCGGCACGCCGTGCGCGTCCGGCCCGATGGGCACGCAGCGATAGCGGACGCACAGTTCGAGGGGCAGGTCGTGGCCGTGGCCCTCGATCTTGTCCTGCGTGAGGAAGACGCGCGGCAGGTCTTCTTGAGCCGCGATGGCCTCGGCGAGCGTGTCGTCGTCCAGCCAGCCTTGCGCCACCAGCAGGCGACCGAGCGGCAATTGGGTTTGGGCCTGCTGCTCCAGCGCCGCGTCGAGCTTCACCTCGTCCACCACTTGCCAGGCGCGCAGCAATTCCCCGAGCCGCGCCCGGCGCTTGGCCAATTGCGCCGTGGTCGGGAAGGCGTGGGTGGTCTTGTCCCAGGTCACGCGGGTGCCGAACAGCAGCGAGCCGAGGAACAGCTTCCAGGCGCGGGCGGCCGCCATGAAGTTCACGGCGTTGGAGATCACCATGCGCGGCAGCGAGAGCACGCCCTGCTGCCAGCCATAAAGAAGGCCCACGAAATACATGCGCTGCACCACCCGCAGCGTGAAGGCGATGAAATTGAAGAACAGGACAAAGATCATGAAGTCGTTGTTGACGAACATGGGCGGGAAGCGATCGCGCCCATAACCCAGCTCGGCAGCAATGAAGAAGCCGAGGAAGTTCAGCAACACGAAATAGGCCAGGATCGACACCAGCGAGGTGACGATGGACTTGCGATCCCGGAACAAGAGGTACTTGGTCGCCCACGATCCGGGCCAGCCCAGCTGCACCCAGCTTTGGAGCGCAATGCCCAGGGTCCAGCGCGCCTTCTGGCGATAGGCGGCGCGGAAGGTGTCGGGGAAGAATTCACGCACGCACAGGGGCATGGTGATGGTGACCGGGGTGTCGGCACCACCGAACCAGCTCTTGCGCATCACCCGGTAATGGACGGGGAAGCGCACGAAGATGGACTTCATGTTCCGGCGCGTCAGGCGCAGGCCGATGTCATAGTCCTCGGTCAGGCTGTCGGTGTTGAAGGGCTGGTTGTTGGTCTCCTCGCACAAAGCCAGCAGCGCCTTGCGGGAAAAGCAGGTGCCGACCCCGGCCGAGGGCACCATGCCCGACAGGCTTTCGCGCACGGGGAGGTCCTTGGCGTGCCACTCGGCGAACTCGTCCATATAGGTGCCGGCCACCAGCTCGTACCAGTCGCGCTCCAGCGACATGACCGGGATCTGGACCAGCTCCTTGCGATGCACGAGATAGTTGAAGAGATGCAACTCAAGGGGGTGGATCACGTCCTCGCAGTCGTGCAGCACCACGCCGGCAAATTCCACGTCGTGCTTCTGCTCGTAGAGGAAGATGGCCTGCACCACCCAGTTCAGGCAGTCCGCCTTGCAGGTGGGACCGGGATGGGGCACCTCCACGCGCTGAAGCTGCTTGAACCGCCGCTTCATGCGCTCCACCTCGGTGATGGTGGCCTCGTCATTGGGATAGGTGCCGACGAAGATCTGGTAGTTGCGATACTCCAGCGTGCCCACCATGGTGTCGAGCATCACCGCGATGACATTCGCCTCCATCCAGGCGGGCACCATGATGGCGATGGGCTTTTCCGGCGCCTCGCGCAGGCCCTCCGCCGTCAGCGGCTTGTAGTTGGGCGCGCGCTTGATGGTGAGGCCGCGGACGATTTCCCGCACCCAGTAATAGGCGTCGATGAACAGGTCATCGAGGCTGGAGATCATGATGAGCACGGCCACCACGGCCGCGATCCATTCCACCGCCGCGTAATAGAAGGCGACGGGATAAAGGAGGACGGCGCTCAGCATGGCCGGACCCTCCCCGCCAGGGCCCAGCGCGCGCCCCCCCGTCCTGCGGACGGCCTATGGGCCGCCGTCGCAGGCAAGGGGCGGAGCGCGTGGTGTCCCCGTATGGTCATCAATGACCCGTCCGGTTCCGGCGGCGCATGGCGCGGGCGGCCAGCAGCAGCGCGAAAAACAGCACGATGGCGATCCCGGCGGCGATCGGCCCCCAGGTGGCGCGCTCGCGCCAGGCCATCATCACATAATCCCAGGGCCGTTGCGCGACGGCCTCGGCCGCGCTGGTGGTGTTGATCTGCGCCACCGTTCCTGCGTCGGAAACCACCGCCACATCGCCGGTGCCCAGCTGGAAGGTCGCCGCACCCGGTCCCGCCCCCACGGCCCGGTAGTCGAGGCCCACGCGCTCGCCGGACGCCATGGCCTGCACCACCGCAACCCGATCAAGGCCGGTCAGGTCCAGCAGCGTGCGTTCCCCCTCGCCCAGGAGGACGAGCCGGTCGCCGTCGAGGCGCACCTTGCGCGCCGCGCCTTCCACCGGGGCGTCGAAGGCGAGGAAGTTGGCCGTCGGCTTCACCGCGCCTGTCTCCGGCGCCACGATCAGCCGGCCAAGCTCAGGCGAGACACCGGCAGCCACCATCAGCGAAACCACGCGGGGAAGGCCCTCCAGGGGCGCCTGGAGATAGGCCGGCGGCACGATCACCTCGAGCGGCCCGGACAGGCGCGCCAGAACCCCGACGAAGTCGGTGCTGGTGGCCACGTTGTCCGAGAAGAGACGGCTCGAGGGCAGCACCGCCACCGGATAAGGCTGCGGCGTCTCCCGGCAGCGGTCGCCCATGGGCTGGCGCTGGAACGAGACGCGCAGGACATTGACGGGGGCGAGCGCGTAATAGGGCACGTCCACCGAGAGCCGCTCCGCCCCGCCATTGCCGCCAAGGCTGCGGGCCCCCAGCAGATAGTCGTTCAGGAACACCGAGGCCACCGGCTCGGAGGCCGCCGCGCTGGGGGCCGCCGCCAGGTCCAGGTCCAGGCGCGAGGGAAGGCCGCCGGCGGTCACCGCCTTGCCGATGTCGAAGGTGGCACTCCAGTCGCCGCGCACAAGCACGTCGAAGGAGGCGGACAGGCCGCCCAGGCGCGACAGCGGAATGCCGCGGGCGTCGCCCGGAGCACGGGCGAGGGCGGCCTCCACCTTCACCGCCGGCACCTGGAGCGTCCGGCGCCACGTGTCGGAGAGCACCCCGGCGGCGGCTCCAGCGGCGGCGGCATCCACCGCGATCACCGAACGGCCGCCCAGCATGGCAATGTTCAGATTGCGCCCGCTGATCTCGCGCTCGGCCGTGAAGCCGGAGGCGCGCCAGGCGTCGAAGGCCGCAAGCGCCTCCGGCCCGGCCGCCGCCATCTGGGTGCGCAGCGCATCCATGGCCGCCGTCAGCGCGACCCGCAGCGTGGCATCGCTCACCACCACATCGGCGACCACCGGACCGTGGCCGGCCAACATCAGCAGGGCCCCCAGCTCCGCCGCGTTCGCAAGGGTATGACGCCCTCCACCGGCCAGCGCGGCGAAGGCAGGGATCGCCCGCAGCGGCTGGGGAATGGCAAGGCCAGTCAGATCCACCGCGCTCCCCACCGCCGGCAGGACGGTGAAGGCGACGCGCTTGCCCCCGCGCTCCAGCACGGTGCCCAGACGCCAAGCCGCATCGAAGCTTTCCTTCGGCAAGGTGCCGGGCGCCACCAGCACGCGGGTGCGGGCGGGCAACGCGGTCCAGGCGGTGGTGAGGTCCTGCACCGCGTTGCGGTCATAGGAATAGGTCAGGCGGGTGGAGGGCTGGACCTCCAGCACATTGCCAATGGACCGGTCGTCGAAGCAGACCTGTTCGGCCACCATGGAGGCCCAGGACACCGTCAGGTCCAAGAAGCCGGTGGCGCGCGGCTGGCCGGAAATGCGCATGGGCGTTGAAAACGTGCCTTCCGGGTCGGTCGGAGAACTCGCCCATTGGGCGGTGCCGTCCACGGAGGCCACCACCGAGGTGCGCCCGCCATCGCCGCGCAGATAGCGCGCGTCCAGCGTCACCACGGCGTCCTTGAGCGGGATGCCGGAGGGCACGGGCAGGTACAGGCTGCGGCGGAAATCGGTGCCCGACAGACTGATGGGGCGGACGATGCCGAGGTCCGACAGGGCAACACTCACCTGGACGGTGCCGTCGGTCAGCGCCTTGATGGCCTCGACAAGGCCGGACGCGGCGGGGGCGGGCTGGCCGGTGCCTTGAACCTGCGCCAGCCGCTGGCCGGGACCGGAAAGCTGCACCGGACCCTGGGCCGGGCGCTGCGGCTGCGATTGCGCGACGGCCGGAGCCGCCAGTGCGCCGGTCAGACCCAGAAGGGCGAGCGCGGCCATGGCGCCGCGCGTGCCGCCGGTCATCCGGCCGGCCAAGGTGAAAGGTCCTGTCTTGCCCAAGGTGCTGTCCTGCCTCTCGCGCCGGGCCGGCCCTGTCCGGGTGCCGCGGCGGGCGTCCATTCCATCGCAATTCGGCTCAAATTGCGCCTTTTCACGTGCTGAAGCCGGCTGTCCCATCACGTTCATGCGCGCCCTCCGCCGGCAAAGGGCGCGCTGGCCCGGCCAAGCAAGGCCGATACGATGCGCCCGCAAGCCTGTCCATCGCCATAGGGGTTGTTCTGTCGCGCGAAATCCGCGTAGCGCTTTTCATTATCCAGCAGCGCCTCGACCGCCCCGATGATGCGGTCCGCGTTCGTCCCCACCAGTTCCACCGTGCCGGCCGCCACCGCCTCCGGCCGCTCGGTGACGTCGCGCATCACCAGGACCGGCTTGCCGAGGGAGGGCGCCTCCTCCTGCACGCCGCCGGAATCGGTCAAGACCAGATGACAGCGGCGCATGAGATAGACGAAGGGCAGGTAGTCCAGCGGGGGAATGAGATGCACATTGGCCCGCCCGCCCAAGAGGCGATGCACCGGCTCGCGCACCTGTGGATTGAGATGGACGGGATAGAGGATCTCGATGTCGCTGCGCGCCGCCAGCCGCGAGAGCGCCTCGCAGATGGCGATGAAGCCGGGGCCGAAATTCTCGCGGCGGTGGCCGGTCACCAGCACCAAGCGCCGGCTGCCGTCCAGGAAGGCGAATTGCCCGGCCAGCTCGGTGGCGAGGGCGGGATCGGAATCGATCCGCGCCAGCGCCAGGAACAGGGCATCAATGACCGTGTTGCCGGTGACGTGGATGGTCCCGGCGAGGCGCTCGCCCCGCAGATTGTCCGCCGCCGCGGGGGTGGGCGCGAACAGCAGGCCACACAAGCGGTCCGCCACCTGCCGGTTCATCTCTTCCGGCCAGGGCTGGGTGAGGTCATAGGTGCGCAGGCCCGCCTCCACATGCCCCAGCGGAATGCCGCGATTGAAGGCGCACAGCGCCGCCGCCAGCGCCGTCGTGGTGTCGCCATGCACCAGCACCCGGTCCGGCCGCACCTCTTCAAGCACCGGGTCGAGGGCGGAGAGCACGCGGGCGGTCAGGCCGTTGAGCGTCTGGTTGGGGACCATCACATCAAGGTCGTAATCGGGGGTGATCTGGAACAGGCCGAGCACCTGGTCCAGCATGGCGCGGTGCTGGCCGGTTACGCAGACAAGGGAGGTCAGTCCAGCTTCCCCTTCGATCGACTTGACCAAAGGCGCCATCTTGATCGCCTCGGGGCGGGTGCCGAACACCGACAATATGCGCATGATTTCCAATTGCCCCCTCTTTGACCCGTCCCACGGCGCCCCTCTGCGCCTGCCCCCATGGACCTGAGATGACACCTGGAAGGAGCCCCGTGCCTGTCGGCCGCCGCGCCATTCTGGCGGCGGCAGCTTTCGGCACGCTTGCCCTCCTCTCCCGCTCGGCGCGCGATCCCTGGCGCCTCGCGGGCCGGCTCGACGGCACCTTCATCCAGCCCTGGCGCGACGACCTTGCTTTGTCCAGCACCCAATGGGCGCAGAAGGTGGCGGATGCGCGCGCCCTGGGCTGCCCCTCCCTCATCCTGCAATGGACGGCCCACGGCGCCGATTATGCGCTCGATGCCGACCTCATCGTCCGCCTCATGGACCTCGCCCTGGCCGCCGGCTGCCGGCTCCAGGTGGGGCTGCCCTATGATCCCGACTATTGGGCGGTCCTGGAAGGCCGAAGCCCGCGCCCCCGGCCCGCCTTCCTGGAGGCCGCCGCCGCGCAAGCCGCCCGCTTCCTGGAGGCGGCGCCTTTTGCCGGACATCCTGCCTTTGCCGGCTGGTATATTCCCTATGAGCTCGACCAGGCCAGCTGGGCGCGCCCGGCGGACCGGGCGCTCCTCATCGCCTTCCTGGCGCGCCTGCGCCTGGCCGGCGGCACGAGCCCCATGTCCATCTCCTGCTTCCACAGCGCCAATGCGCCGGACCACACGCTGGTGGACCTGTGGCAGGCCGTGCCGGCCGACCTTGCCCTGCGCCCGCTGGTGCAGGACGGGGTCGGCGTGTTCGGCCTGGCCAATTACCGCCACCTCGCTCCCCTCTTCGCCCATTTCCGTGCCACCGGCCGTGCCTTCGACATGGTGGTGGAACTCTTCGCCCAGAAGCACACGGACGCCCTGGAACCCGGCGCCTTCTCCGCCGACGCGGCGGACTTCGTGCGCCTGTCCGCCCAGCTCGACCTGGCCGCCGCCAGCGGCGCGCAGCACCTCATCGCCTTCGCGCTCCACCCCTACATGACCGGCCCCGCATCCGGCGCCGGGGCGCTGCGCACCGCCTATGCCCACGCGCTCAATCAGTAGGACAGGAAGGCGGAGGCGAAGACGCCTTGGGCGCGGTCGTCGCCCGCCAGCCGCCAGCGATATTGCAGCGTGAAGTCCACATAGGAGCGGGGCGCCGCATAGGTGCCCTCGCGGAACCAGAAGCGCAGGTTCGCCCCCGGTCCTGCCCCCAGCGCGCCGGGGGTGGCGAGCACGGAATCATAGGCCCCGCCTATGGCCAGGAAAGGCGTGAAGACCACCTTGTCGCTGATCCCGTCCAGCCGGTAGGAGCGGCCGTAGCGCGCCTCGAAATTGCCGATGGTCTCGGGGTTGAGGGCGAAATAGTCGCCCTCCCCATAGACCTGCCAATAGGTCCAGTCGGGCACGTCGACCCTCAGGTCCGAGCCCTCGCCGGTGGAATAGGCGATGCGGAACAGCCAGTCGGTGCGGGCCGCGCTGCCGCCGGGAAAGAGGTAGCTCACTTCCAGGATGAGGTTCTGATCGGTGAAGGGCTTCCACCGCGCGCCCGCGCTGAGCTGCACGGACGGCCAGCCGGTGACGCCGTCATTCTCCGCATAGAGGGTCTCGAACGCCCGTCCGAACACCTCGAACAGCGCCCCGTTCCGGTAGCCGATGCCCGGGGGGCGCCAATAGAGTTCGCCGCCCGCCTGCAGGGAATGACCGACGCCGGGCGGCGGGGCCATGATGGAGGTGGGCATGACGCCCACCGCGCCATAGGAGAGGGAGGCATAGGCGCCCCAGCTGCGCTCCATGTCCGCCACCTCCCGCCGCACGCCGAAGGCGGTCTGGGCGGGCAAGGGGAGCGTGCCGGCGCGGTATTCGTCCAGCGCCTGCTCGAAGAAGGCGATGGCCTGGCCGTTCTCCGCCTGGCGCTTGGCCACATAGGCCGCGTCCAGCGTCGAGGGACCCCGCAGCTGGCCGTAGGACTTGGCCTTCTCAAAGAAAACCAGCGCCTCCTTCTCCGCCCCCACCTGGTTGGCCAGATAGGCCACGTCCAGGGGCCGGAAGGTCTCGAAGTCGCCGGCCGCGAGCCGGGCGAGGAACAGCTGGCGGGCCTCCTCCTTGCGGTTCAGCGCCACCATCTCGCCGATGGCCCCGCGCAGCATGGTGGCGCGGTCGGCGGCGGTGCGGGCGGTGGCGGCGCCCAGTTCGAAGGCGGCCAGCGCTTCCCCGTGGCGTTCGAGCGCCTGGAGCGCGAAGGCGCGGCGGGCGGCCACGTCATAGCTGCGCTCGCGGGCGAGGGGGGCCAGCGCCGCGAGCGCCTCGCCCGGCTGCCTGGCTTCCAGCGCCGCATCGGCCAGCGACAGGCGCACCTCGCGCCCCTGCGCCGCCGGCAAGGCGGGATCGCGCAGGGCTGCGGCAAAATCCTGGGCCGCCAGCGCCTGCCGGCCGAGCTTCTGATAGGCAAAGCCCCGCAGAAGCAGCAGCTCGGCCTTGGCGGAGACGCGGGCGAGCCCCTGCCCTGCCGCCTGCACCGCCTCCGCGAAGCGTCCGGCGGCCGACAGGGCGGTCACCAGCAGCGCGCGATAGCTGCCATTCTGCGGCGCCACCTCCACCGCCTTGCGGGCGGACGCGACGGCCCCGGCATAATCTTTCGCGCCATAGGCTTTGTAGGCCGCGTCCGCGGCCTGGTAGGCCACCTGTTCGGGCGACGGGGCCGCCGGTTCCGCTGTAGCGGGAGCGGCCGGTGGCGGAACGGGGGGCGCCGGGGGGCGGGGGGCGGAAGCGGCCGGAGCAGCCGCCCCTTGCGCCGGGGCGCCCTGGCCCGGAGGCGGCGCCGCGGGCGCGGGCCCGGCCTGGGAGGGACGCGTGGGTGCGGGCGCGACCTGCGACGCAACGGGCTGCGACGGAACGGGCTGCGACGGAACGGGTTGGGCGGGAACAGGTTGGGCGGGCGCGGCCTGCGCCGGTGCCGGCGGGGATGCGGCCGGAGGGGCAGCTTGCTGCGCCGCTTGGGGCGGCGGGGTCGGCTGAGGCTGGCGCACCGGGGGGATGACGGGCTGCGTCTCGACGCCCTTCTCCCGCTCGGCGACCACGCTTTCCCGCTCCGCGAGGCGGGGATCGGTGACGCCCAGCGCCCGCGCGCGGCGGATCTCCGTCTCAGCCTCGGCGAGGCGATTGGCGGCGATGAGGGCATCGATGAGCAAAAGGCGCCATCGCACCACGTCGGGCTGGAGCGCCAGGGCCGAGCGGACCTTGTCCGTGGCCTCGCCATAGTCGCCGGCCGCGAAGGCGCGATAGGCCTGGTCGGCCAGGGACCAGGCGGCACCTGTCCCCTCCTGGGCGAAGGCGCACGGCGACAGGACCGGGCCGAGCGCTCCCAGCGCCACCACCAGCGCGATCAATGACGCCCCCGCCGGCCCCGTCCAGGGGCGCAGGCATGAGGTGCGGCGGGAGAGCGGGCGAATCGCGGCGGTCATGACTAGACCGTGCGCCCGCGCGGTTAATCGCCCGTTAAGGTTAACCGGCGTTTGTCCCGTGAACTGAGCGGTTTAGGGGCGTCCAAGGCGATGTCGCGCGCCCGATCGGCACGCCCATTCGGTCCGGGCAGCGCCTTGTGCGGGTCGACGGGGCACGCCTGGGGATGGCCGGAGCTTGAGCCAAGGACCGCCGCCCGGTTGGGCGGTGGTCTGCTTGGGGGGGCTGCTTGGGGGGTCTACTTGGGCGCCGATGTCGCCCCTACTGGAAGCGCTGGGTCAGCCGCACGCTGGAGGGCGCGAAGGCATAGACCGGAATCGCCGCGATGGCCGGTCCAGAGAAGCGGCTGGTGGAGAGGCCCGCCGTGGGATCGGCCGTGAAGCCGGTAGCCACCACATCCTTGGGTGCGCTCATGAAGGCGGTGAGCACGCGCATTTCCGGCGCCCGCATATAGGGCTCGAAGGCGAAGTTCGGTGCCGTGAACACCCGGCCGAACGGCACGTCCGCCGTGCGCGCCCGCTCCCGGGGCCTCTGGGGCATGGGCTGCAGGTTGGGGCTCAAGATGGTGTTGGGCGCGCCGCCGATCATGTCGCCGGACGGCGCGAAGGAGAGCGCGCCTTCCGGCGTCCCGGTGCCGCGCGTGATGACGGCGGGCAGCGGCGGGATGGAGGCGGTCTGGATGGGATCGGCCGCCTGGAGGCTGGCATCAGCCGTGGCGGGACGGCGCAAAGGCAATGGCGCGTTGGGCAAAGGCGCCAGCACGGCCTGGGCGGTGACGATGGCCGCCGCAATCTCCGCTGGCCGTGCGGACGGCAGCGGGGCCGGCGCGAGAGCCACGGTGGTGACCTTGGGCTGCGGCGCGCGGATGGGCAGCGGCACCGGGGCGGCCGGCGGGGCCGCGGCCGTGC
>NZ_JARBFX010000004.1:578542-586745 GCF_028863665.1 Aquabacter sediminis | reverse complement strand
CCCCCCCCGCCCCCCCCGCCCGCCGCGGCAGCGCCCGCCACGCTGGCACCGGGCGTGGCGATTCCGCCCGCCCCCGCCAGCGCCACTCCCGTCGCCTATTCGCAGGCCGAGCCGGCCGCCCCGGCCGCCGCGACCCCGGTGGCGATCGGCGCGCCGGACAATGAGAACGCGCTGCAATATTGCAGCTCCATCATCAACGCCGCCGCCGATGCGCGCTTCGCGCGCCAGAAGGAGGCGCTGATCGCCATGGAGAAGCAGATCCAGGAGCGGATCGCGCAGCTTGAAGCCAAGCGCACCGAATACCAGGAGTGGCTCCAGCGCCGCGAGGCGTTCCTGAAGAAGGCGGACGAGACCCTGGTGCAGGTCATGTCCCAGATGCGCCCGGACGCCGCCTCCGCGCAGTTGACCGCCATGAGCGAGGATGCGGCCGCCGCCGTTCTCGCCAAGCTCTCGCCTCGTGTCGCCAGCGCCATTCTCAACGAGATGGATCCCGCCCGCGCCGCGCGCCTGACAACCACCATGGTCGGCATTTCCCGCCGCACCCTCGACGGGAGGGCCAGCTGATGCGCTCGACTGCCCTGCTTGCCGCTGCCTTCCCGCTCGCCCTGGCGCTCGCGGGCTGCCAGACCAGCTATGACAGCCTTGCCTTCGGCCCGGCTCTGACCCCCGTGGGCAACGGGCTCGACACCACCCGCCAGCCGGTGCCGGTGGCGTTCCAGAAGCCGGAGCAGAAGACCTTCCGCTCCACCTATGACCTCGCCAATTCCCAGAGCATGTATCGCGACTTGCGGGCCAGCAAGGTGGGCGACGTGATCCGCGTCTCCATCGCCATCGACGACAAGGCCCAGTTCGACAATGCCACCGACCGCTCCCGCAAGTCGAAGACCGGCCTCGGCGTCGATGCCGGCCTCGACATGGGCGGCTTCGGCAAGGGCGTGAATGCGGGCGCGCTGGCGGGCAATCTCGACATCAATTCCGACACCAGCACGAAGGGCAAGGGCACCATCGACCGGTCCGAGAAGCTGCGCCTGTCCATCGCCGTGGTGGTCACAGAGGTTCTGCCCAACGGCAATCTGGTGATCTCCGGCTCGCAGGAAATCCTGGTGAACTACGAGGTGCGCGTCCTCAATATCGGCGGCATCGTCAATCCGCTGGACGTGTCGGCCAACAACATCATCCCCTATGACAAGATCGCGGAGGCCCGCATCTCCTATGGCGGGCGTGGCCGGTCCATGGACGTGCAGCAGCCCGCCTGGGGCCAGCGCATCTACGACCTCGTCGTGCCGTTCTGAGCCGGGGGGCATGACATGGCGAAAGACAAGGCGGCCAAGCCGCAAACGGAGGGCGCTGCGCCCAAGAAAGGGGGCGGCGCGCTGATCGCCGTCGTCATCCTGACCCTTCTGGCGGGCGCCGGCGGGGGTGGGCTCGGCTACAAGATGGCCGGCACGATGGAAAACGTCATCGAAGCCCGCATCGCCGCCGAGCCGCCCAAGACGGAAGAAAAGCCCCTGAAGTTCGAGGGTGACCTTGGGGTGCAGGACCTGAAGCCGGTGGTGGTGAATCTGGCCGCCCCGTCCAGCACCTTCGTGCGCATCGAGGGCGCTCTCATCTACAAGAACGGCGCCTTGCCCAATCCGGCGGCCACCGCCGCCGAGGTGCGCGAGGACATCATGGCCTATATGCGCACCATCTCGCTCAGCCAGCTGGAAGGGCCGAGCGCGCTCCAGCACCTGCGGGAGGACCTCAACGAGCGCGCCATGGTGCGCGGACACGGCAAGGTCAAGGAATTGGTGCTCGAAACCCTGGTGGTGCAGTGATGACCCGCCCCCTCGCGCGCCGCGCCGGGCGGACGCCGCGCGCCACAACGGGCCTTGCCCTCGTCCTGGCCTTCGCGGCAGCAGCCCTGCTGCTCGCCGGTACCGGCCCCGCCAGCGCCCAGATGCCGAGCCTCGACCAGTTCATTCCGGCGGGCGACGGTTCCACCTCCGGGCGCATCATCCAGATGCTGGGCCTGCTCACCGTGCTGTCGGTGGCGCCGGGCCTGCTCATCATGACGACGAGCTTCACCCGCTTCATCATCGCCTTCTCGTTCCTGCGCTCGGGCCTTGGCCTGCAGACGACGCCGGCGAACCTGGTGCTGGTGAGCCTGTCTCTGTTCATGACCTTCTATGTGATGGGCCCGACCCTCGACCGGGCCTGGCAGAACGGCCTGCGCCCGCTCACCGCCGGCGAGATCACCGAGCAGGAGGCGGTGGAGCGCATCGCCGACCCCTTCCGCGACTTCATGCTCTCCCAGGTGCGCGACAAGGACCTGCGCCTGTTCTCCGACATGAACGACGCACTGAAGACGCCGGGCACCCGGGACGGCAAGTCATCCGCCACCGCCCCTGCCCCCTCCCCGGCCCCGCCGGAGAAGGTGGAGATGCGGGTTCTCATCCCCGCCTTCATGATCTCCGAGCTGCGGCGTGGCTTCGAGATCGGCTTCCTGATCGTGCTGCCTTTCCTCATCATCGACATGGTGGTGGCGACCCTCGTCATGTCCATGGGCATGATGATGATGCCGCCCGCCGTCATCGCGCTGCCGTTCAAGATCTTGTTCTTCATCCTGATCGACGGCTGGAACCTCCTGGTGAGCGGGCTCGTGCGCTCCTTCCTCTGAGCCCCGGCCCTGCCCGTTTTATGCGCCGTCCGCCGGACCTCCCGGCGGGCGGCGTTTGCATGTGGAGCGGGTGGCTCGCCGCCGGCGCAAGCCTCGCGCAAGTTTGGTGGCGCACAGTGCATCCCATGGCAGGTTGACTGTTCGAAAGGGCAGCGCGCCGCACCCCGCAAGGGACGGCCAACAAAGGCATGACGCCGCCCTGCCATGCCGGTGCAAGTCCGGCATGTCCCTGACAAACGTCACTTTCTCGAACGAGGGACATTCATCATGACCAGCATGATCACCAATACTTCCGCGATGGTCGCCCTGCAGACTCTGCGGACGATCAACAGCACGCTCGACACCACCAACAATCATGTCTCCACCGGCAAGCGCATCAATTCCGCTTCCGATGGCGCGGCTTATTGGTCCATCGCCACCACGCTCACCTCCGACAACGGGGCGCTCGGCGCGGTGAAGGATGCCATGAGCCTGGACAAGAACTCGGTGGATGCGGCAAGCAGCGGCGTGAACGCCGTGATCTCCTCGCTGTCCAAGATCAAGAACAATCTCACCGCGGCCCTCTCGCCGAACGTCGACCGTGCCAAGCTGCAGACGGAAATCTCCTCCTATGTGAGCGAGATCAAGACCACTGCCAACAACACGGTGATGAACGGCAGCAACTGGCTGTCGGCGGATTCGAGCGCCACTGGCTTCAACGCCACCAAGAACCTGCTGTCCTCCTTCTCCCGGACCGGCAGCACGGTGACCGTGGGCTCGACCGCCATCGACACCGGCGCCTTCGCCATCTATGACGCCGCCACTGCCGGCACCTCCACTGGCACCAGCACGACCATCGACAAGGCGGTCACCGCTGTTGCCACCGCCGCGAACATCACCGGCGGCGCCACCGTCGCCGTGGATACCGCGGCCGGCAGCCTGAAGGGCTTCATGGACACCAAGTTCAAGATCGGCGGTACCGCCACGACCGGCACCGAATCGATCGCGCAGTTCGACGTGTCCACCCTGGGCAACACGACTGCGGACCTGGCGAAGATCCAGGCCTATGTGAAGATTGTCGACGCCACCATGCAGCAGCTGCAGAACGGCGCCACCACGCTCGGCACCACTTCCACCCGGCTTGAGTCCCAGCAGACTTTCGCCCAGAGCCTGATCGACCTCAACACGTCGTCCATCGGTTCTCTGGTCGATGCCAACATGGAAGAGGAATCCACCAAGCTGAAGGCGCTCCAGACGCAGCAGCAGCTGGCGGTGCAGTCGCTGTCGATCGCGAACAACTCCACGCAGAACGTGATGACGCTGTTCCGTTGATCGGTGAAAAAAGCCCGTCCCGGCCGACGCCGGGGCGGGCATCTGCTTGAATATCTTTTCTTTTGAGTTCCTGTTGGGTCAGCCGCTCTCCTGCGGCCAACTGGCCACGCTCCGCCCCCCGGAGCGTGGCTTTTGTGTTTTCAGGACCCTGCAACGCCCAGGCAAGGTTGGCTGTCGAGATTGCGCCAAGGCACATGAGCACGGAACCGCCAGGAACCGTGCGTGCTGGACCCGAATGTCCCCGTTCCCTTCCCGCAGCGCCCGCGCGTGCGGGGACGGGCCGCAATCGCGAGTGACCCGCCGATGATCGGCCGCATGCAGTTCGAAGCCATCCTTGCCAATCTTCGCAATCTGGGCGCCCGCCGCCTGATTGCGCTGGGCCTGATCGGCGCCACCGTTGTGGCCGCCATCGCGCTCGGGGCCTATTATCTCAGCCAGCCGGAGCGCGAGACGCTCTATGCCAACCTCAACCGCGAGGATGTGGGCCGCATTGGCGGCGCCCTCAAGGATGCGGGCATCTCCTTCGACGTGAATGCCGACGGCACCTCCGTGCTGGTGGCCCATTCCGACACCGCCCGCGCCCGCATGCTGCTGGCGGTGAAGGGCCTGCCCCAGAGCGCCAATACCGGATACGAGCTGTTCAACGACATGCGCTCGTTCGGCCTCACCTCCTTCATGCAGGAGGTCACGCGGGTGCGCGCGCTGGAAGGCGAGATCGCCCGCACCATCCAGACCATGAAGGGCGTCAAGGCGGCGCGCGTGCATATCGTGCTGCCCGATCGCGGCTCCTTCCGGCGCGACCAGCAGGGCGCCTCGGCCTCGGTCGTGATCCGCACCGAGAATGCCGACGACAGCTCCTCCGCCGCCGCCATCCGCCACCTGGTGGCCGCCGCCATCCCCGGCATGAAGCTCGACAATGTCACCGTGCTCAACACCGAAGGCGCGGTGCTCGGCTCCAGCGAGGACGGCGCCAATGCCGCCGCCGGCAAGAAGGCCATGCTGCAGAGCCAGGTGAACCGGGAGACGGAGGAGAAGATCCGCCGCACCCTTATTCCCTATCTCGGCATCGGCAATTTCGAGGTGTCGGTCTCCTCGCGCCTCAACACCGACAAGGTGACCACCAACGAGACCGTGTTCGACCCGGCCTCCAAGGTGGAGCGCTCGGTGCGCGCGGTGAAGGAGCAGGGCCAGTCCCAGAATCGCACCAAGCAGCCCAACGCCTCGGTGCAGCAGAACATTCCCGGCGGCCAGACCCCGCCGGACGGCGGCAACGATTCCAACGAGAACAACCAGCGCCGCGAGGAGCTGACCAATTTCGAGATTTCCTCGCGCACCGTCCAGACCGTGCGCGACGCCTATGCGGTGCAGAACCTCTCCATCGCGGTGCTGCTCAACAAGGACCGCCTCGCCGCCGCCAACCCGCAAGGCGGGGAGGCCATTCCGGTGGAACAGCAGCTCTACGAGGTGGAGCAGCTGGTCGCCTCCGCTGCCGGCTTCGACAAGGAACGGGGCGACAAGCTGAAGGTGGCGGCGGTGGCGTTTGCCAATGGCGGCCGCGACATGGATGCCGTGCCCGCCCTGCCGTGGACCGAATTGCTGCTGCGCCAGGCCGGCACCCTCATCAATGCGGTGACCATCCTGATCGTCGCCGGCCTCCTCATCTGGTTCGGCCTGCGCCCCGCCGTGCGGTCCATCCTGGAGCGGCCGCGCGAGCAGGAGATCGCCGAGCTGGAGGCCCGCGAGATCGAGGCCACCATGCTGGCCGCCCAGCCGGCCGCCCCGGCGCTCGCTGGCCCGCCCGCGGAGGAGGAATCCCATGGCCCCATCGCCAGCTCCACCTTGAACCTGATCGAGAACCTGACCGGCCAGATGTACCGCAACCCGCAGAAGCGCCTGGAGCAGATCGTCGAGTTCGACGAGGAGCAGGCCGCGGCGATCCTGCGCCAGTGGCTGAACCAGGAAGCGAGGGCCTGATCCATGCACGCTCTGTCCCGCCACCTGCCCCATTTCGGCCCGCTGGGGCCGACCCTCGCCGCGCGGCCCGCCGCACAGGCGGAAAAGGCCGCGTCCTCGCCCGTCCTGGCGCGCCCCGCGCCGGTGTCGGACCGCGTCCGTCCCGAAATCCGCTTCTCCCAGGACGACCTCACGCGCGCCGTGGAGCTTGCCCGGACGGAAGCCCGGCGTGAGGCGCAGATGGAGGCGGAAGCCGCCCTCGCCGCGTCCGAATCCGCGCGGGCACAGGAACAGAAGTCCTTCGAGACCCGCATCGAGAAGCT
Source organism: Aquabacter sediminis (assembly GCF_028863665.1). Taxonomy (GTDB): domain Bacteria; phylum Pseudomonadota; class Alphaproteobacteria; order Rhizobiales; family Xanthobacteraceae; genus L1I39. The sequence continues at coordinate 580,499 of NZ_JARBFX010000004.1, read as the reverse complement.
GCGCCAGGACTGGACCGCCGGGGAGGCCGACCGCCTCGCCGCCGGCTTCAAGGCCGCGATCGAGGGGCTCGGCACGCAGCTCTCCGACGCCCTCGCGCCCATCCTCGCCCCCTTCGTGGAGGAGCGGGTGCGGACGCAGGCGCTGAGCGACCTTGCGGGCCTTGTGAAGCAACAGCTCGCCCTCGGCTCAGGCGTCATCCGCATCACTGGCCCCCAGGACCTCCTCGACGCGCTCGGCACGCGCCTCGAGGCGGCGGAGGGCCTCACTTTCACCCCCGGCCCGTCCCCGGAGGTGCGCATCGAGGCGGATGGCGCGGTCATCGAGACCCAGCTCACCGCCTGGCGCGACCGGCTTGCCGGCCTTTCGGACTGAGGAGACAGGAATGTCCGACAAGGAAGGTCACGGCGAAATCATCATCATCAAGCGCCACGACGACGAGGAGCACGAGGCCCATTCCAGCGCCTGGAAGGTGGCGCATGCGGACTTCATGACCGCCATGATGGCCTTCTTCCTCATCATGTGGCTCATCAACGTCACCGACAAGGACGTGCGCAAGGCCATCGCGCAGTACTTCAATCCGGTGGATCTCGCCTCCTCGGTCACCGACGTGAACGGCCTCAACGATCCCGAGGACACCGAGGCCAAGGGCACGTCCTCCAACGGCGACAAGTCGAACTCGCTCAAGAACACGGTGGGAGAGAAGACAGGCGCCGGCGCCGACCGCCAGCAGGGCGACAAGGAACGCACCGCGTTCCAGGACCCCTATGCGCTGCTCGATAAGCTGGCTGGCGACGCCGATCCCACCCCGGGCGCGACGCCGGATGCCGCCATCGGCGAGGTGGGCGCGCAGGGCAATGCCTTCGGCGATACCGTGCGCGATCCCTTCGACCCCACCTATTGGCAGATGAGCCAGGGCCGCAAGCCGCGCTCCGACGAGGGCGGCAAGCCCGCGCGCATCACCATGCCCGCCCCCGGCGGCAAGCCGGACGCCGCCGCAGCCCGCCAGCTTCCCGGCGAGGGCGACGCCGCCAAGGGCGACCAGGCGAAAGGGGATCAGGCAAAGGGCGACAGTGGCCGCCTGGACGGCAAGTCCGACCAGGCCCAGAAGGCCGGCCAGGCGGGCACCCAGCCCGGCGCCGTCGCCACCGGAACGGGCGGTGGCCAGGGCGGCTCCGCCGGCCAGACCCCCGCCCAGGCCCAGCTCCAGGCGGTGCAGCAGGCTGTGCAGCAGGCCGTCAAGGACACCATGACCGGCCCCGGCGCGCCGCGCGTGGAAGTGCGCCTCACCAAGGAGGGGCTGGTGGTCAACCTCACCGACGACACCGACTTCTCCATGTTCCCCGTGGGCTCGGCGGTCCCCGATGCGCGGGTGGTGCGGATGATGGGCAAGATCGCCCAGATCCTGGCCGCCCGCCCCGGCGAGATCGTGGTGCGCGGGCACACCGACGCGCGCCCGTTCCGCTCGGACACCTATGACAATTGGCGCCTGTCCACCGCCCGCGCCCACATGGCCCATTACATGCTGGTGCGCGGCGGCCTCGACGAGAAGCGCGTGCTGAAGATCGAGGGCCTCGCCGACCGGGAACTCAAGAACACAACCGATCCCAACGCGGCCCAGAACCGGCGCATCGAGATCCTGCTGCGGAGCCCGTCATGAGGACGGGCCGCGCCCCTCACGCTTTTTCGCTGGCCGCGGTCGTGCTGGCCGGTGCGCTTGCGCTGACGCCGCGCCCGGCTGGCGCGCAAGCGGACCCGTGGGGCGGCATGCGCGCGCCGGGCGAAAGCCCGAAGCCGGCCGCCTCTGCGTCCCCCAGCGCGCCGGCCGTTCGTCCGGCGGCCGCGGCCCCCCCCCCCCCCCCCCCCACCGCGGCCCCCCCCCCCCCCCCCCCCCCCCCCCCCCCACCCCCCCCCCCCCCCCCCCCCCCCGCGGCTCGAAGGGGGGGCAGGGGGATACCA
>NZ_JARBFX010000004.1:575257-578532 GCF_028863665.1 Aquabacter sediminis | reverse complement strand
CCCCGCCCAGGCCCCGCGCCACTCGGGGCCGCCCGCCGGGCCGCACGCCCTCCCGGCCTCCTCGACCGGCCCCCCCGCGCCGCAAACGGCTACACCCCAGCCCTCTGCGCCCCAGCCCTCTGCCCCCCAGCCGTCTGCCACCCTCCCGGTGGCAACCCCCGTGCGCCCTTCGGCCACCGCCATTCCGCTGCCCCGGCCCCGCCCCCCCGAGGCCCCCGGCCCCGCCCTCGCGGATGCTCCCGCGCCCGAAGTGGCGGGACGCTCGGTGTTTGATGCGGACGCCGACACCGGGTCGCCGACCGCAGACATGTTCGACGCGGCCGTGAACGCCTTTCCAGCCCCCAGTTCTGCGGCGCAAGCGCCCCTCCCGGTGCCGGCGCCCGGCCCGGTGGGTGCGCTCCAGGCGGCCGTCTTTCCTTCGGCGGTCGCAGCCCCCGTGACGCCCCCGCCCGCAGCCACCCCAGCGCCCGCGCCGGCCGACAGCCCGGCCGCCGTCGCGCCCATCTCGTCGCCGCAGACCTTGGCCGCGCAGGGGGCGCCCCAAACGACACCCCAGCCGCCCGCCGCCACCGCCGCACAGGGGCAGGAAGTGGCTTCCAACGCGGATCAAGGCGCGTCCCATGACACCGCGCAAGGCGCCAGCCCAGAGGCGGATCCGGAGCAGGCCGAGGAACCCGACCAGGGTAGCAGCCAGGGTGGGGGGCCCGCCGCCACGGCGGCCCATGCTGCGGACGGCCATGCTAAAGACGCCCACGCCCCGGATACCCACGCCCCGCCCCGCGACACCCGTCCCGTGGACCTGCTGCGCCGCCTTCAGCGCCTGCAGGACCGCCTCGCCGCCGGCACCAGCGAGGGCCTGCCGGCCCAGCGCGACCTGATTTCCCAGATCGATGCCGCCTATGCGGGCTTTCCGCAGGAGATCTGGCAGGACGAGCGCAATGGCCGGGCGCTGGCGGTCTATTTCCTCAGCGGCGGCACGCCCGGCGTGCTGCGCAAGATCCTGGACCGCGAGCCCGCGCCGTCCGGCGACATTCGCCTCCTGCGCGGCATCCTGGCCTATGCGGAAGGGCGCGGCGAGGAGGCCTTGCGCTTTCTCGGCGAGGTGGATGCGCGCACTCAGCCCAATGCGCTGGGCGGCCAGATCGCCCTCGCCCAGGCGGCGCTGGTGGTGCGCCAGGACCCGGCCAAGGCTTCCGACCTCCTGGACCTCGCCCGCCTGCTTCTGCCCGGCACGCTGGTGGAAGAGGCGGCGCTGCGCCGCCAGATCCTGGTGGAGAGCCAGAGCCCCGACATCTCCCGCTTCCAGCGCCTGACCCGGCAATATCTCTTCCGCTTCCGCCACTCCGTCTATGCGGGCAACTTCCGCCAGCGCTTTGCCGCCGCGCTCACCCGCATGCCGTTCGTGAACGATCCCGCCCAGTTCGTGCGGCTGGAGGAGATGCTGAAGCCCATCGAGCCCGAGGGCCAGCGGGACATCTATCTCCTGATCGCCCGTGCCGCCCTCACCCAGGGCCGGACCACGGCGGCGGCGCTGTGTGCTGAGCGGGCCCTGGCGCTCGCCCCGCCGGCCAGCGTCGATGCGGAGCGGGCCCGCCTTTATGGCGCGGCGGCGGTGGCGGCGTCGGCGGGCGGCTATGCGGCGGCCCTCAAGACACTCGCCGGCCTCGACCGCAACCGGCTGGACCCGTCCGACATCGCCTTGCTTGATGCAGCCTCCGAGGCCGCGCGGACGGTGCGCGATGCCTCGCGCGTTCCCGTGCAGCAGGTCTCCACGGCACCCGGCGCATCCACCGCCCCCGCGCCGCCCCCCGCGGCGCCCGCGAGCAAGGCCAATGCGCCCCAAGCCGTGGCTACCCCCCCGGCCGTTGCTGCGGCTCAAGCCGCGGCAGCTCCCCAAGTTGCCGCAGGTCCACAAGCCGCCGCGTCCCAGGCCGCGGCCGCGCAGGGCGCCGCCGCACAGGCGGGGGCGCTGTCGGAAGAACCGGACACCGTGAAGGGCGCCCGGGCCCAGATCGAGGCCGTGGACGCCCTGTTGAAGGAGGCCCCCCGATGATGCCGCTCGACGCCCGCTTCACCTCCCTGCCCATCCCCGCCAACGATACCCGCGCGCCAGACGAGGGCGATGCCGCGCGCAGCGGCAACACCCCCTTCGCCGGCCTCCTGGATGAGATGGGGCGGGGCACGCGCCTCGCGACTGAGACCCCACAGGAGAGCGCCGAGGAGAGTGCGAACCTGAGCGGACAGGCGCGGGCCGGATCGTCCGCCAGCGATGGGGAAGAGCCCCTGCCTGCGGGCGCGGGCGCCGACCCTGCGGACAGCGGTACCGTGCTCTCCCGCCTGATCGCCCGCGCGCTGGCCCGCCCCGGCGCGCCGGTTTCCGGCGCCGCGCGGTTCGGTGCAGCGGCCGGCGGGGTCGCCTTGCCCCAGGCCATGAACGATGCCCGACAGGTCGGCGATGGCACGGCCTCTAGCCCCGCGCCTTGGCCGATGGGATCCGAAGAGCGCCTCCAGACCCGCGCGTGCGCGGCCGGCGCATCGCCAAGCCCGGCCGAAGCCGTCCTGACGGCCGCCCGCTCGGATGCCAGCCCGTCCGGGGCCACCCTTCGGGAGACCATGGAATTGGCGTCGGCCGGCATGACCGCGACGGAGCTGGACACGAAGGAGCTGGACACGACGGCCCCGGACGCGACCGGCTCGGACGCCGAAGGCCAAGACAGCGCGAAACAAGATTCTGCAGGACGTGACATGTCCACGTTCGGCGCGACCGGATTCGCAGCGAACCATATGGCAGCAGGCAGCCTGGGACAGTTGCTCGTCTGCGTCGCCCCCTCCTCCGCCGGTCGCCCCGACGGCGCGCAGGCGTCTGACGGCCAGCCGGACGCCCCTGCCGGCCCCACGCACGGGGGCGCGGCACTGGCGGATGGACCGGAGGAGACCCAGGGCGAGACGCCGCGCCTGGTGGCAAAGGTCCTGGATGTTCAGACCCATTTCGCGCCCATCCGATCGCTCACCTCGGGGCCGCTCTCCCCGGCGGCGGTCCAGATGGAGACCCAGGTGCAGGCCCAGTTTGAGGCCCCGATGGAGGCCCCGGTGGAGGCCAAGCGCCTCGACGCGTCTGCTTCGGCTTTGCGGGCGCAGTCCGCCTTGGGCGACGGGCGCGCCAACGACCCGGCACGGACGGGGACGCAGGGCAGCCCCGCCGCGGCGCCGCCCATCGCCGGCAGCGCCCCCCCTCTCCCAAGCGCACCCCCTGCCCCAAGCCCCTCCCCGGCCCC
>NZ_JARBFX010000004.1:0-575207 GCF_028863665.1 Aquabacter sediminis | reverse complement strand
TGCCGGCGGCCGGCGGCACGGGTGTCGCCCCGCCGTCCGGGCCGGTCCCCGCCCCGGTTGCGGCGATGGGCGACATGTCCAACGGGGAAGCCGCGAGTCTCACGGACGTCGCAGAGGTCCGCGACACAGCGGGCCCGCAGGGCGCTGCCCTTGCTTCTGGCACCCTGCCCGAGCGCCAGACGCGCCGCGCCGAGCCGGCCGGGTCCGGCGCGGTGAAGACGGCGGACCCCGCTTTTGCCCCGCACCCGAGCGATCCTCCCGCCGCCACCCGGCCGGCCGGTGAGCGGCGCGGCGGGCGGGAGGAACGGGACGAGCGCGGGGCACCGCCTGCACCTTCCCCTGTCTCGGCCGACGCTTCCGCCGGACGGGCGGGCGCGGGAACCGCCGGGCCCGCCAGCGGGAGCGTGACGGCCCTGCCCTCGCCCGGCACGGCCGCAGTGGCCGGCGCGCTCTCGGAGGCGGCGAGCCGCCTGGTGCGCGCCAATGCGGGCGCCGACCTTTCCGCCGCCCCCCGCCCCGGCGATCCCGTGCGGATCATGGAGCTCGCGCTGTCGCCCGAGGGGCTCGGCAAGGTGACGGTGCGCCTGCGCCTCACCTCGGACGGGCTTGAGGTGCGGGTGCGCGCCGCCGATGCCGGCACCGCCGCCTTGCTCCAGCAGGACAAGGCGCAGCTGGCGGGCATCCTGCGGGAATTTGGCTGCAGCGAGGACCGGATGGAGGTGTCCGGCCCGGATGGCTCCGCCATCGGCCCCAGCACGGGGCCGGACCTGCGCACGACACAGGCTTCCCCCGGCGATGACCGCCGGGGCGATCCGCAGGGCGACCGCTCGCAAGGGGGGTCTCAGGACGGTTCACGACGCAATGAGGGACGACATGACGACCAAGGCTCTCGCAATTCCGGGCGCGGCGGCGCGCGCGATGCCGGCTTTGATCTTCGCCTTGATGGCGGCCTTGATGGTGGCCTGCTGGACGGCTAGCCCCGCCTCCGCCGGCCCCGCGCCCGGCGGCCCGCCCAATGTGTGCGAGCGCGAGCTGCAGCGCGCCTCGGTCAAGTATAATGTGCCCCTGCCCATCCTTTATGCGGTGGGGCTGACAGAAAGCGGCTATCGCGGCTTCCTACAGCCTTACACGCTCTATATCGAGGGCAAGGACTACATCTCCAGCAACCTTCAGGAAGCGCTGAGGCTGTTCAACGCCGCGCGCGCGCGCGGCGTGCAGCTCATCGACATCGGCTGCATGCAGGTGAACTATTACTGGCACAAGCAGGAGTTTCGGACTGTCGAGGAGATCTTCGATCCACGCCTGAACGTGGAACAGGCGGCCCGCTTCATCCAGGAGCTGAAGAAGCGCCACGGCACCTGGACCATGGCACTCGCCCGCTACAATGCCGGCCCCAACAACACGCCCGCCCAGAAACGCTATGTCTGCCGGGTGATGAAGAACCTCGTATCCGCCGGGGTCGGCTCCTGGACCCCGGACGCGCGCACCTTCTGCATCGGCGAGAAGGTCTGAGGCGCGCGCGCCTCAGATGCCCGCCGCCCCGCCATCGGCGCGCGGATCATGGGCGCCTTCCAGGCCCCCCTTGGGATGCAGGATCACCGCGCCCGCATGGCCCATGGTGTCGGAGAAAGCCTCCGGCAGCACCTCCAGGTCATGCCCGGCGGAGACGAGGGCGCGCACCAGGCTCTCGTCGAAGCGGTTTTCCAGCCGCAGATTGTTGTGGGTGGAGCCCCAGGTCCGACCCAGCAGCCAGCGCGGCGCCGCAATGGCCTCGCCCAGCGGCTCGCGGAACAGCACATGGCGGGTGAAGACGGCCGCCTGCGTCTGCGGCTGGCCCTCCCCGCCCATGGTGCCATAGGCCATGATGCGCCCGTCCGCGAGGTCGGCGAGCGCGGGATTGAGCGTGTGGAAGGGCCGCCGGCCGGGGGTGAGCGGGTTCACCGCCTTCGCGTTCAGCGAGAAGGAGGCGCCTCGGTTTTGCATCAGCACGCCGGTGGCCGGCAGCACGCAACCCGAGCCGAACTCGAAATAGATGGACTGGATATAGGACACCGCCAGCCCCGAGGCATCCGCGGCGCCGAGCCAGATGGTGTCGCCATGGGCCGCCGGCTGCGGCCAAGGCAGCGCGCGCTTCGTGTCGATGCGGGCGGCCTCCGGATCGAGGAAGGCGGGATCGAGATAGCGCGTCACATCCTCGGCCAGCAGGTCATGGTCCCGCACCACGGTGTCGCGCACCAGGAAGGCGCGCTTGGTGGCTTCCACCAGCCCATGCACATGGTCGAAGCCTTCCGGCGCGCGGACGTTCAGGCGGTCGAACAGGCCGAGAATGATGAGGGAGGCGAGGCCCTGGGTGGGCGGGGGCGCGTTATAGACGGTGCCGGCCTTAAGCTTCACCTGGAGCGGGGCGCGGGTCACCGCCCGGTAGCGCTCCAGATCCCCGCGCGTGACGGGGCTGCCGATACGCTCCAGGTCGCCGGCGATCTCCCGGCCCACATCGCCGCGATAGAAATCGTCGAGGCCCGCGCCCACCAGATGCTCCAGCGTCTGCGCAAGGCCCGGCTGCACCAGCACCTGGCCCAGTTCCGGCACCTTGCCGCCGGGCAGGAAGGTGCGGGCAAAGCCGGGGGACGGCTCCAGCTCCGCCCGCCGGCTCGCGGTCAGCTCCACCTGCGAGCGCGACACCGGCACGCCGGCGCGGGCATGGCGGATGGCGGGCTCCAGGATCTCGGCGAGGCCCAGCTTGCCGCCGAAGGCGCGCGCCGCCTCGTGTGCCAGCGCCCAGCCGCCCACTGCGCCGGGCACGGTAAGCGCCGCCAGCGGTCCCCGGAAGGGAATGGTGTCGTGGCCGAGGTCGCGATAATGGGCGATGGTGGCCTTGGCGCCGGCAAAGCCGCAGGCCTCGATGTAGCGCACACGGCCGGAGGGCTCGCGGATCAGCCAGAAGCCGTCACCGCCCAGATGGTTCATGTGCGGATAGACCACCGCGATGGCCGCCGCCGCCGCCAGGGCCGCCTCCACCGCATTGCCGCCCTCGGACAGGATCTGCTTTCCCGCCTGGGTGGCGAGGTGGTGGGGGGTGGCGACCATGCCCCGGCCGGTGCGGGTGCTCTCATGGCTCATTGCGGGTGTCTCCGAAGCTGGCGATTCGCCCCGCCGGGGCGCCGTCGCGCCTCTATATCAGGTCCGCAGCCCTTGGGCCGCGCCCGCCATGCTTGACCCATCGGCCTTTGCGGCGCAGTGTCCGGCGCGAAACGCCCGGCCCCGCCGGGGCGAATGGATACGTGTGAGGTCGCCGGCCGCAAAGGCACAGGGCGACGGGAGAGGACGGGATATGGCAGGGAACGCACGCACGGGCGGCAAGCATATGTTCACGGTGGCCAGCGCGACGCTGTTCGTGGCTCTGCAAGCCGTGGCGACCGCGCTCGCCGCCGGCTGGGCGGTGGGTGGCCTGTTCAACCTGGGTGACGTCGGAGAATATGTGCTGATGGCCCTGTTCTCGGTGGTCGCCATCTACGGCACCTACCGCTATGCCCGCATGGCCGCCATTGCCGAGGCCAAGCTCGCCAACTGACCTTGCGCGCACTTGTTCTTAAGAGCCCGTCCCGAAAGGGTTGAGCGGCTGGGCGATTCACTGCGAACGGATCCGGCTCTTAAGAAACCTATGTCCTCACACCTCAGGACGTCAGCACTCGGCCGCGCTAAGGGACGCGGGACTGTGGCCAAGACTGCCACACCCGTTCAACATGCTGAGATAGTCGACATCATACCGATGAGCCAACTCGCGCCACCAGGCATCCCTTGAGAACACCTCAAGAGCCTCGGCTGCGTGATGGGCAGCTAGAGATGTCTCTTCCAGCCCCCTGTAGCACAAAGACATGTAAAGATGACCAAATGCGTGGTCTGGATACTTGATAACGACGTTCTTCAGATAATGTAAAGCCACATCGTAGCGGCCGATTTTCATGTTGTAGTTTTCAACGAAATTAACACGCAACTGCGTCTCGTACGCATACCGCTCCAATCTTTCTGGATCGACGCCCGGCGAGCGGATGACCGACTTGGTGGCGATGAAGTTGGCATTGTTTGTATTTTCGATGTAGCCATTTTCGACGCAAATGTCATACAAGCGACTTCCGAAAATGGGGATCGCCAAAAAGACGTGAACCCAATCAAACCCATTCTCGATCAACATCTCTAGCGTCTCCTGGCGATGCTCATCCTGCTCGCCAGGCAGGCCGACAACAATGAATACATGCGAGCGCACATTGAATTTGCGCAACGCCTCGACCGCAGGCCGGATCAACTTTTTCTTCAGAGGTTTCTTGATGATGTTATTGAGCACATGGTCAGAACCCGATTCCACCGCCAGCGCCACGGCTGACACGCCAGCACTGGCGAACAATTCCGCCACTTCATCGTCGATGGCATAGACCGCCACGCCGTTGGGAAATTCCAGGCGGATGCCCAGGCTGGCCAGTTCACGCAACAATCGCTTGGCGCGGGCTCGGTCGTGGAAGAAGTGATCGTCTTCCACCATCAACACGGTCATGCCGAACTCGTCACGCATGCGCGTAACGTCCTGAATAACCCGCTCGATGGACATGAAACGCACGTCGCGGCCATGTAACGCGGGATTGGAGCAGAACACGCACAGGAACGGGCAACCGCGCGACGTATGAATGGCCATCTCGCGCTTGGGCTGATCGGTATAACGCTTGTCGATTCCGCGATTGTTATAATGATCGAGATTGAGCATCGCGTAGTTCATCTGCGGAATGTCATCGAGATTGGCGATGAACGTATGCTCCGGTATCTTGCCGGCCGCCGCAGCCGAGCGGCTGATCCAGGACTTGTGATTGGCAATCAGCGCGTCGGGATCGGGGGAATCGATCAGATCCTTCAGCGGCAGTTCGCCCTCGCCTTTGCAGATCGCATCGAGATCAGGGCACTGCTCCAGCATCAGCTTATAGGCGGCCGACGGCAACCCGCCGCCGGCAATGGTCAAGGTGTTAGGATCGAAATCCTTCACCGCCTTCACCAGGCTCTGGATGTAGTCGAAAGAGGAGTTGAACAGCGCGGACACACCTACGATATCCGGCTTGAACGCCTTGAGAACGGCCGTCAACTCCGCGCGAAAGACCGCGTCATAGGAATCCACCGAACGCTCTTCCACGAGCCGCTTCAGCGTCACATTCAGGTCAAGCAGTTGCAGGCCGCCAAGGCGTTCGCAATGCCTGGTCAGATAGGCTTCCATGGACAGGATGCCATAGGGAATGGTGAAAGCAGGAAGAACAGCTGCACGCGTCTTGTCGAGATAGTCCGCCGCGTTGAAATAGGGGGGAATGACGAAGAGCAGCTTTTTCATCGATAGGCACCCCGCAGCCGTAGACCAGAGCTGAAACGCACGTTTCACGGTGGGGCGATGTTAGTGAGCGGTCCTGTCGCGAGGCTTGTGGATTGTCAGAGCAGACACGTTCTTGGGATCTGTAGCCTGATGTGCTCTGGCGTCCACATCCAGAGCTTGAATCACAGCCACCCGCACAGCGAAATTCCCAAAACCCGAATGTCCAAGCAGGCTCCTAGAGCGCGATCCGACTGGACGGGGAACAACCCTCCAACTCATTGAATAGAGACGGATTCACCGAGCCCATCGGATCGCCATGTGATTCAATGTGCCCCGACTTGGCTCTAGGGGCTCCAATGCGTGACGATGGCTGCCATGTCCGGCCGAGGGCGGTCGGCCACCACGTCCGCCGGGCTCCCCAGATGCAGGAAGCCCGCCACCTTCTCCTGCGCCGTGACGCCCAGAAGCGCCGCCGCCTCAGGGTCCCGCCCCGGCCATTTCAGCAGCCAGTGGGCGGCATAGCCCATGGCGGTGGCCGCCGCGATCAGGTTCATGCAGGCCGCGCCCGCGGAGAGCACCTGGTTGAATTCCGGCACCTTGGCGGCGGGATCGGGCCGGCTCACGGCCACCACCGTCACCGGCGCGCGCATCATGTAATCCCGCCACATCTGCGCCTTGGCGTCCGGCAGATCAGGGTTCTGCGCCTTGTAGAGCGCATCGAAACGCCGCCCCGCCTCGGCGCGGGCCTCCCCCTCCAGCACGATGAAGCGCCACGGCACGAGGCGGCCATGATCCGGCACGCGGGCGGCAATGGCGAGCATGGCGTCCAGTTCCGCCGCGCTCGGGCCGGGCGCGACCAGCGCGCGCAGCGGCAGCGAGCGGCGCGTCGCCAGAAGCTCCAGCATCTCCCGCGATGTGGGCGCCTGGATCGGCGTGCCGTCATGGAGGGGCGCGGCGGTGGAGGCGTGATGGGGGGCGTGCGCCATAAGTCTCCCTCAGGCGATGGATGGCGTGGCCGGATCGGCGGCGGATGCGTGCAGCGCCTCATCGAAACTGTCCACCCACAGGATGGCGGGCGGCTCCGGCTTCAGCCCCATCTGGCTGAGCACGCGGGCGGTCTGAGGCCTGAGGCCGCACAGAATCACACGCGTGCCGCCATTGCGGCAGCGGCGGACGAAATCGCCGATGGCGCCGGCACCGGTGGCGTCGATGAGCGGCACATCCTCCATGCGCAGGATGAAGGCGCGAGGGGGCTGGCCGATCTGGTCGAGGACTTCGGACAGGCGCGCGGCGGCGCCGAAGAAAAGCGGGCCGGACACATCGAACGCCTCCACCCCCGGCGGCAGCAAGGCGCGGGAATCGGTCTCATCGGTGTCGGGCAGATGGGCGACGGACGAGGCCTCCGCCATGCGATGCATGAAGATGACCGCCGCCAGAACCACGCCCACGCCAATGGCCACGGTCAGGTCCACCACCACGGTGAGGAAGAAGGTGGAGAGCAGCAGGATGCGGTCGCCCATGGGGGCGCTCATGAGATGGCGCATCTTGTCCATCTCGCTCATGTTCCAAGCCACCACCATGAGAATGGCCGCCAGGCTCGCCAGCGGAATATAGACCGCGAACGGCGCCAGAACGAGCATCACCGCCAGCACGAACACCGCATGCAGCACCCCGGACATGGGCGAGCGGGCGCCGGCGCGGATGTTGGTGGCGGTGCGGGCGATGGCGCCGGTGGCAGGCAGGCCGCCGAACAGGGCGGAGGCGGTGTTGGCGACACCCTGGGCCACCAGTTCCGCATTGGGCCGGTGCCGCCCGCCGGTCATGCCATCGGCCACCACGGCGGAAAGCAGGCTTTCAACGCCGGCCAGGAAGGCGATGGTGATGGCGCTCGGCAGCAGGTCGGAGAGGCGCTCAAGCGTGACGGTGGGAAAGGCTGGCGCCGGAAGGCTGCCGGACAGCGCCCCGAAGCGCGAGCCGATGGTGGCCACGGGAAGATGAAAGACCGTCACCACCACCGCGCCCAGCAGCACCGCGATGAGAAAGCCCGGGGCCTTGGGCGCGACTTTCCGCAGCACCAGGATCAGCGCCAGCGCCGCGACCGAGACCGCCGTGGTGACGGGGGAAAGGGTGGAGACCCCGCCAATGAGCGCGTGCCACTGGCCCAGGAACTCGGCCGGCAGATGGGCGATGGAGAGGCCGAAAAAGTCCTTCACCTGACTGGAAAAGATGATGACGGCGATGCCTGCCGTGAAGCCGGTGACCACGGGCTCGGGGATATAGCGCATGAAGGTGCCGACCTTCAGCGCCCCCGCCACCAGCAGCATGAGCCCGGCCATGAGGGTCGCCAGCAGCAGGCCGTCATAGCCGTGCTGGGCGATCACATGCGCGACAACCACTACGAAGGCACCGGTGGGTCCGCCAATCTGATAGCGGCTGCCCCCCAGCGCCGAAATGAGGAAGCCGGCCACCACCACGGTGACCAGTCCCTTCTCCGGGCCGGTGCCGGAGGCGATGGCCAGCGCCATGGCCAATGGCAAAGCGACGATGGCGACCGTGAGGCCGGACACCGCATCCGCCTGCAAGTCCTTGAAACCATAGCCTTGACGGAACGTGGTGACGATCTTCGGCAGCAGGCCGTCGCGCCGTGGCGCGCGGACCCGCTGTGGTGCGAGGTCGGCCAGATCAGCCATGGGTGACCCCCTGCGCTTCGACAATTGCGGGCGCCCTGACCCGCCGGGAAAGAGGGCCTCTTTCCCCTCGGCGAAGCTTGCTCCTGAAGAGCCAACAATTCATGTACCAAAACGTCACAGATGTGTGTTACTGTCATAAATGCCGATCTGCTACGCGTATTCCGTTTGGCTCGCGTGGCAGGTGGGTGTGTCCAGTAGGCTGAAAGGCAAGACGCGGGTGGCTGACTTGAGCGTGTCGTCAGGACTTCTGTTGGGTCGTCTGAGGATGTGAGTATCAAAAACGCAAACAAGTTCAGCAAGTGGATGGCCCTGGCCAAGATTGGCGACCTGACCTCAACGGAAATACACATGAGCCGTAACCGAGACTTCCGAGAGCCGCGCCGTCGCGGATTTGATGACGACTTTGCACCGCCGCGTGACCGTGGTTTTGGAGGAGAGCGCGCGTTTTCCTCGCCGAGCAGCAGCTTCAGCTCGCCCGCGCCGTCCGGCCCGCCGATCGACGCGACTGTGAAGTGGTTCAACCCTGAAAAGGGTTTCGGATTCGTCGAACTCTCCGACGGCTCCGGCGACGTGTTCCTGCATGCCCGCGCCCTTGAGGCCGCTGGCCAGGAAAGCGTCCCCCCCGGCTCCAAGCTCTCCGTGCGCGTGGGCCAGGGCCAGAAGGGCCGTCAGGTCACCGAAGTTCTCGACGTGGACACCTCCACGGCGGAAGCGGCTCCCCCGCGCCGGGCTCCCGGCGGCTTCGGCGGCGCCCCCCGTTCGGGCGGCTTCGGCGGCGGCGCTGGTGGTCCCCGTGCGGCCTCCGGCCCCACCGAGGAGCGCGTCGGCACCGTGAAGTGGTACAATCCCGACAAGGGGTTCGGCTTCATCGCGGTTGAAGGCGGCGGCAAGGACGTGTTCGTCCACGTGACCGTGGTGTCCCGTTCCGGCCTGTCCGACCTCAGCGAAGGCCAGCGCGTCGTGGTGCAGGTCGGCCAGGGTCCCAAGGGTCCCGAGGCGCGCGGCATCGAAGTCGCGGATTGATCCGCTTCTTGACGAGATGACAGCCAACGGGCGGAAGAGACACTCTTCCGCCCGTTGTGCCATGTGGCCTGCGTTCGAGCATCCTCGGGCATGGCATCCCTACAGGCAGAGCCAGGGGGTCCCGCCTCAGGCGCACCCTCAGTCTGACCCCATGGCGGGCCCAGTTGGAGGGTGGGATGTGTTCTCTCCTGCATGGGAGCGGCGCGGGGCACGAGCACCAGGAAAAAGGGCGCGCCGAAAAACCACGCGCCGGACCGTCCGCACCTTCGGACCTGCTCGCGCTGGTCTGATCAAGCATGGCTTGACGCGGATCCGACGGAACGCCAGGCGCGGCTTGTTACGATTAGGCTTAGCCTTGCTTGCTGCCGATGTGCGGTCTCCCATTCATGGGAGCGTGGCGCAGGGCCGGGCACGGGACACGAGGGCACGATCTGTTGCGGTGGGGCGGACAGAGCCCGCGTGAGGCCGAAGCCAAGGGGCAGGATGATCCGACCCGGCCGATGGCTTTAACGTTTTCTTTTTGGCGAGGGCGCCAGGTTTTGGATCACGGGCTCCGGCCTTGTTGAAACCCGCCGCCCTCTCTCAGTCGACAGGTCAGCGTTGTCAGGGCGGCGCGGACAGGTCTTTCAGTACGGAGCAAAACCCAGAATGGCTCAACAAACGGAGGCGGACCTCAAGGGTCTCCTCGAACGACTGAAGAACGCCCAGCGTGACCTCCTGCTTGCCGCAGCACAGGCCACCACTGTTCCCTCCGACGGCGCCCTGCGGAAGATTTCCGAGCTGGAGGGGGCCATTGCGGCGACAGAAGCCCTCATCCAGGACGAGCGCAAGCGGCGCTGAGACGCCATCAGCCGATGCCTGAGGCCAGGTGGCCCGCGATCGGCGCGCGCCCGGCCATTGCCTCGGCACGACGGGCCGGCCCCTCGGGGCCGGCTCCTCAACGCACTGGCGTCGAAAATGGACTGGCGTCGAAACCGGTCGACTGCAGCCACAGGGCTATCCCGAAGCGTCAAGCAGCCACTGACCGCCCATATGCCGCCGCGCCAAGCGCGTACCGCTGGCCCAGAGCCACTTTGCCCCCCATCTGCATCCCAAACAGGGTCTGAACGTCCAGCCTCCCGCCTGCATGAGCCGCGCGCCGGAGCCGCACTGATCCCGCGTCCCGACCGGGGGCCGGAGAGCGTGGCGAGGGCGCTGGCCTGCGGGCGTTGCCACTGCAAGCGTTGATCCGGCAAGCGTTGATCCTGCAAGTGTTGACCCGGAAGCGGGGCGAACCTGCCGCGCGGCGCTCCCCCTGACGCCAGATGGGCGCCCGCCAGCCCTGCTCGCCGTGTTCAGGACGGACGCTGGTCGCGCACCTTTGTCTCGCTCTCGGCCCGACACCCGCGCCCCGCCGCCCTCAGGCGACGCCGCGTTCCGCCATCAGCTGGGCGACGGCGGCGCGCAGTTCGGCAAGGCCGGCGCCGGTCTCGCTGGAGGTGGGGAAGATGACCGGATAGGCCGCCGGACGCTTGCGGATGCGCTCCTGCGTCTCCACAAGGCGCGCCTTCAGCTCGGTGGGCTTTATCTGGTCGGCCTTGGTCAGGACGATGGCATAGGACACCGCCGCCTTGTCCAGAAGGTCCAGGATCTCCTCGTCCACTGGCTTGATGCCGTGGCGGGAATCGATGAGCACGAACACCCGCGCCAGATTCACCCGCCCGCGCAGATAGGCGCGGATGGTGGCCGTCCAGGCGTCCACCTTCTCCTTGGGGGCCTTGGCGAAGCCGTAGCCGGGCATATCCACCAGGGTCAGGCGCGGATCGACGCGGAAGAAGATCAGCTCCTGCGTGCGGCCGGGCGTCACGGAGGTGCGCGCCAGCGTCTTGCGGCCGGTCAGCGCGTTGACCAGGCTGGACTTGCCCACATTGGAGCGCCCGGCGAGCGCGATCTCCAGCCCCGTCATGGGGGGCAGCGTCTCAACCGTGGGCGCGGCGGTGATGAAGTTCCATTCCGCCGCGAACAGGAGCCGGCCGGGCTCGATGAAGGGATTGTCTTCGGCGGTCTCGCCAACGTCTGTGCTCATGTCCCGCTTATCGGCTCAAGGCGCGTGCGACGCAAGGGCGAGCCCGAAGGCCACGCGCCCAAGGTCCCGTTCCCATCGTCGCGCGCGCGGCTCAAAACGCAGAACGGCGCCCGAAGGCGCCGTCCCGGTGGGTCTGTGGTCCCCGCAGCGGGGACCGCCTCAGGCCTTGGTGTTGGCCTTCGGCTTCTTCTTGAACGTCGACTTCAGATTGTCGAACAATTCGATCTTCACGCCGTGCCGCTTCATGATGACCGACTGCTGGATCACCGAGAGCGTGTTGTTCCAGGCCCAGTAGATCACCAGGCCGGCGGCGAAATGGGCCAGCATGAAGGTGAAGATGATCGGCATATAGTTGAAGATCATCTGCTGGGTCGGGTCCGGCGGGGCCGGGTTCAGCTTCATCTGCACCCACATGGTCACGCCCATGATCAGCGGCCAGGCGCCGAGCATCAGATAGGTGCCGATGACGGGTACCGTGGACGGGTCCCAGGGAATGAGGCCGAACAGGTTGAAGATGGTCGTCGGGTCCGGCGCGGACAGATCGTGGATCCAGCCGAAGAAGGGCGCGTGCCGCATCTCGATGGTCACGAACAGCACCTTGTAGAGCGCGAAGAAGACCGGGATCTGCACCAGGATGGGAAGGCAGCCCGCGATCGGGTTCACCTTCTCCTTCTTGTACAGCTCCATCACCGCCTGCTGCTGCTTGGTACGGTCGTCCTTGTAGCGCTCGCGGATGGCCTGCTGCTCCGGCTGCAGGGCCTTCATCTTCGCCATGGAGGCGTAGGACTTGTTGGCCAGCGGGAAGAACAGGGCCTTCAGCGCCACGGTCACGATCAGGATCGCCACGCCGAAATTGCCGACGACGCGATAGATCCAGTCGATGACGATAAACAGCGGCTTGGTGATGAAATAGAACCAGCCCCAGTCGATGAGCAGGTCGAAGCGGTCGATCTGGTACTGGCGCTGATAGCCATCCACCACGGACACCACCTTGGCGCCGGCGAACAGGCGCGCCTGGGAGGCCTCGGTGGCGCCAGGGGCGATCGTCTTTCCGGCGGCCAGATAGTCGGCCTGGAAGGTGCGCACGCCCGCCTGGGTGGAGGAGGAGAAGCGCGCATCCACCGCCGTCGCCTGGTCCGGGATCACAGTCGCCGCCCAGTATTTGTCGGTGATGCCCAGCCAGCCACCGGTCGCCTTGAAGGTGCGGGGCTGGTTGTCCTCCATCTTGGCGTAGGTCACCTCCTGCAGGCCGGCATCGCCGAGCACGCCGATGAGACCCTCATGGAGGATGTAGAAGCCGGCCGTGTGCGGAAGGCCATGGCGGGAGACGAGAGCGTAGGGATAGAGGGTGACGGGACCCGCTCCCTTGTTCTCCACCTCGTCCTTCACCGTGAACATATATTCGGTGTCGATGGTGAAGGTGCGCTTGAAGAGCAGCCCTTCCCCATTGTCATAGGTCAGCACCAGCGGTGCGGCGGGGGTCAGCTTCTGGCTCTGGGCCGTCCAGACCGTGTCCGGGCCGGGCAGCTTCAGGTTGGCGCCGGGGGCGCTGGTCCAGCCGAATTCCGCATAGAAGGGATTGGGAGCGCCCGAGGGCTCCAGCAGCACGATGTTCGGGCTGTTGGGCGCAACCGTCTCGCGATAGTCGTTCAGCGAGAGATCATCCGCACGGCCGCCGCGCAGATTGATGGAGCCCGTGACGCGGGGAGTCTCGATGGCCACGCGCGGCGAGGCGGCGAGCGCCTGGGCGCGGGTCAGGGCCTTGGCGGGGCCTTGCGCGGCGGTGCCGCCGGGCACGCTGGCGCCACCCTCGGCGCCAGGCGCTGGGGCGGTGCTGCCGGGCTGGGCCGGGGCCTGCTGGGCCTGCTGCGTCTGGCGCTGCTGCTCCGCCAGCTGGCGCTGCTTCTCCGCCTGCGGCATGCCGAAGAAATATTGCCAGCCGAGGAGGATCGCCAGCGACAAGCCGATGGCGATGAACATGTTGCGATTGTCGGTCATGCCGGGCGGCCTCCGTTGGCGGGGGCGGACGTGTCTTTGGGCTTTTTCGAGGGCGCGCCGTGCAGGCGGGCGATGGCGCGCTCGAGATCGCGGGTGAGATCCGAGAAGGGCGCATGCAAAGCATGCGGGCGCGCGACCAGGACATAATCGTAGCCGGCTCGGCCGTGGGCGGGCAGGACTTCCCCTGCCGCCGCCCTCAGCCGCCGACGGATGCGGTTGCGCACCACGGCATTGCCGATTTTCTTGGTGACCGTCAGGCCAAGGCGCACGGTGTCCTCGCCGCGACGGTTTCGCCCCTGTAGCAGGAACGAGGCGACGCCGGCCTTGTCGGCCTTGGCTGCCGCCAGAAAGTCACGCCTTTGGCGGAGGCGATCCATGGAACGCAACTCCGCCTGAGGCATGCCTCACGCGGACAGGCGCTGGCGGCCCTGGGCCCGGCGGGAGGCGATGATCTTACGGCCGTTGCGGGTCGCCATGCGCGCACGAAAGCCGTGCCGACGCTTGCGCACGAGCTTGCTCGGTTGATAGGTGCGCTTCACGGTACTTGTCTCCGGGGTTTTGGCGACGCCAACTGCGATCCAGAAGCCTTGGCCTGCGACCCTTGTCGCCTGCCACCTCACTCGAGTCCAACTCGAAAATAAGGTTTGGCTCCCGGGAGCCGGAGCCGCCCGAGTTCGGGTCGGGCTTATAGGGGGAGGAGGCCCGCACGTCAACGGTGAAGGCGCCCACCCCCGGCTTTCCTTGCGGCTCAGGCCGCCGGCTTGGGGGCGTCGGAACCTGGCGCAGGCGCGGCTTCGTCCTGCGGAAGGGCTTCTGCCACCACGACTTTCCCGTCCGGCTCGGCGGCGGCCGGCGCAGCCGACACCCGATCCGCCGCCTCATCACGCTCGGGCGTAATGTCCGCCTTGGAGGTGAGCACATCGCCGAGATCCGGCAAGGCCGTGCCCGGGGCAAGGATGTCGGAGGCGGAATCGGTCGGGGCTTCCACGGCCTCGATGGCGCGCGCCGCGGCCTCCTCGCTGTGCGTTGCGGCCGGCGCTGCGGCCGCATCCGAGGTGGCCTTCTTGTCGAGCCCGAAGACATGGCCGAGCATGCCGCGCGCCACCTCGCGCTCGCCCATGATGATGAAATTGGCGCCGCCCTGCTTCAGGCGGTCGATCTCGGCGTCCGAATGGGCGCGGGCGATAATGTCAAGCTTGGGGTTGAGCGTGCGGGCCTTCTTGAGCACGCCGGCAGCGGCGAAGCCATCGGGAATGGCCAGGATCAGCCGCTTGGCATGGGCGATATTGGCAGCAGCCAGTGCCTCCAGGGCGGCGGCGTTGGCGCTCACCACCTCGATGCCGGCCTTCTTCAGGCGCTCCACCGCATCTTCCTGGTCCTCGATGACAACGAAGGGGGTGCCGGCGGTCTCAAGCCCCGCCGCCACCAGCCGCCCCACGCGGCCATAGCCCACCAGGATGGTGTGATCGGCCTTCTCGGTCTGCGGCAAGGCCGGGGTTGCTGCCGCCTCCGGCGTCGGCGCCGCCTTCACCAGATAGGGGCGCAGCTTGTCGATGGCGAGGAAGAAGAAGGGGTTGAGCACAATGGAGAAGATCGCCGCCGCCAGGATCAGGTCCCGGCCCTCCGGCGGCAGCAGCTGGAGGCTCACACCCAGCGCCGCCAGGATGAAGGAGAACTCGCCCACCTGCGCCAGGCTGGCGGAAATGGTCAGCGCAGTGGCGTTGCCATAGCCGAAGAGACGCACAAGAGCGAAAGAGGCCAGCGACTTGCCCACCACCACGATCAGCAGGGTGGCGATAAGCTCAAGGGGATGCTTCACGACGATGGAAGGGTCCACCAGCATGCCCACGGAGACGAAGAACATCACGGCGAACGCATCGCGCAGCGGCAGGGTCTCTTCCGCCGCCCGCTGGGAGAGCGGGGATTCGGAGAGCACCATTCCGGCGAAGAAGGCGCCGAGCGCGAAGGACACGTCGAACAGCAAGGCCGAGCCATAGGCAACGCCCAGCGCGATGGCCAGCACCGCCAGGCGGAACAATTCGCGCGAGCCGCGATGGGCCACCCAGTGCAGCATCCAGGGAATGACGCGGCGACCCACGATCAGCATCAGGGCGATGAAGGCAACCACCTTGCCGAGCGTGATCGCCAGCGTCACCCCAATTCCCGCATCGGGGCCCACCAGGGCGGCCGTCGCGGTGGCGGTGGCGGGGCGCCCGCCCAGCGCCTCCGACAGCGCCGGCAGCAGCACCAGCGCCAGCACCATGGCCAGATCCTCGACGATCAGCCAGCCCACCGCCACGCGCCCCTGCTCGCTCTCAAGGATGCGCCGCTCCTGGAGGGCGCGCAGCAGCACCACGGTGCTCGCCACCGACAAGGCCAGGCCGAACACCAGGCCGCCGCCGAAGCTCCAGCCCAGAAAATGCGCCAGCCCGATGCCCAGAACGGTGGCCACCGCGATCTGGACGATGGCGCCGGGAATGGCGATGGCCTTCACAGACAACAGGTCCGCCAGCGAGAAGTGCAGGCCGACGCCGAACATGAGCAGGATGACGCCGATCTCCGCCAGTTCCAGAGCAAGGTCCGGATCGGCCGTGAAGCCGGGCGTGAACGGGCCGCACAGCACGCCGGCGATGAGGTAGCCCACCAGTGGCGACAGTTTCAGCCGCTGTGCCAGGGCACCGAGGAGGAACGCCAGGACGATGGCGCCCACGATGGTGGCGATGAGCGGCGAATGATGCGGCACGGGCGTCTCCGAAGATGCATGGGGGCGTATGGCGGCAGGATCGCCCCATTCCTTTTCAGCCTCGCGACACTTTAGGCGAAAGGCTTGGACGGACGGGACAATTTCACTTCGGCATAAGGCAAAAAAAATGGGCGCCGAAGTGGCGCCCATCTGACCTTGCGTCAATTGCTTCAACTTTTTTCGGGTCTCGGCGCCTCAAGCGACGCCGGAGTTCCGGTCCCATGGCCGAAGCGGTCGCTCACAGCCAGGGCTGGGTCTGTCCGCGCGTGCCCTCGAAGCGGGTGATGCTGGTTTCCTTCTCCAGTGTCAGGCCGATATCGTCCAGGCCTTCCAGCAGGCAGCGCTTGCGGAAGGGGTCGATCTCGAACTTGATCGCGCCCCCGTCGGGGCCGCGAATCTCCTGGGCGGCCAGGTCCACGGTCAAGGTGGCGTTGGCGCCGCGCTCGGCGTCGTCGAACAGCTTGTCCAGCTCCTCGGGGCTCACCACGATGGGCAGGATGCCGTTCTTGAAGCAGTTATTGTAGAAAATATCGGCGAAGCTGGTGGAGATCACGCAGCGGATGCCGAAGTCCAGGAGCGCCCAGGGGGCATGCTCACGGGACGAGCCGCAGCCGAAATTGTCCCCGGCCACCAGCACCTTGGCATTGCGATAGGCGCTCTGGTTGAGGATGAAGTCGGGATTCTCGGTGCCATCTTCATTGTAGCGCATCTCGGAGAACAGGCCCTTGCCGAGGCCGGTGCGCTTGATGGTCTTCAGATACTGCTTGGGGATGATCATGTCGGTATCGACATTGACCAGCTTCAGCGGCGCGGCAACGCCTTCGAGGACAGTGAACTTTTCCATGTTCCGGGCGGCTCCCTTGCGGCCGGTGGGCCCTTTGGAGCGGTTCTTAGAGCCTGCGCGGGCGAGGTTCAATCGCCGGGCGCGGCCTTTCCGTCTTCAGGACGTCAGGTACGGCATGCAGATGGCGCATCGGCGGCCGCTTGCGACCCTCCGATGCCTTGTCACTCTAGTGCGAAACCGCCCGCGGATAAAGGCTTGCCCGCCTCACTGGCCATGGCCGGGAAGCATGCGGCGCAGCACGTCGTCCTTCTGCACGAAATGGTGCCAGAGCGCCGCCGCTGCATGGAGCCCAGCCAGGATGAGAAGGCTGTCGGCCATTAAGCCGTGAATGTCCTCCATCTGGTGGGCGAGGGTCTTGTCGGCGGTGAGCGGCGAGGCGATGTCGATAAGGCCGAAGAGGGTGATGGCCTTGCCATCGGTGAAGGCGCTGAGCACGCCCAGCGCCGGCACGACAATCAGCAGCAGATAGAGCAGCCCGTGCACCGCATGGGAGGCGATGGACATGGGCCGGGAGAGCGCCGCCGAGGTGGGCGGGACATAGGTGGTGAAGCGGGCGACGAAGCGGGCGGCGACGAGCAGGATCAGCACGCAACCGAAGGAAATGTGCAGCCACCAGGTGGTGGCGCGCTCCGGCGTGCCGCGGGCGAACAGGTCGACCACATAGGTCAGGCCATAAGTCGTCAGGACCACCATGACGGTGAGCCAATGGATGGCGCGCATGGGCATAGAGTAGCGCGCGGCCTGGATGGAACCCGCCATTTTGGACATACCCCTTGTTCAGCCTTAGTTTATATTCGTTCTAATATGGCCAGAGAATGTCGCCATGCGGCATGACGCTGCGGGATTGCGCTGCCGATCAACTAGTCGTCCCGTGCCTCCGCCTCGATCCGCTCCATGTCCTCGTCTGACAGGCCAAAATGGTGGCCGATCTCATGCACCAGCACATGGGTGATGACGGCGCCAAGGCTCTCCTCGTGCTCGGCCCAATAATCGAGGATGGGGCGGCGATAGAGATGGATGAGGTTGGGCATGCGCCCGGTCTCGGTGACGGCAGCATCCTGGGCGAGGCCGATGCCCTGGAACAGGCCCAGCAGGTCGAAGGGGGTTTCCGCCTCCATCTCGTCCAGCACCTCCTCCGTGGGGAAGTCGTCCACCTGGATGATGACGCCGGCGCACAGGCGCCGGAAGGCGTCAGGCAGGCGCGCGAAGGCCTCGTCGGCAATCACCTCGAAATCCGCCAGCGAGGGGGCCGCCCGCCCACGCCAGTCGAGCGCCGCCTGCATTTCGGCCTCGGTCATCTCGATCACGGGATCTTCGGCGTCAGACATGCAGCACCTTTCAACAAGAGCAGATGATCAAGGTCCTGTGAGCGCCGTGCGTTTAAGGAACCATTAACCAACCCGGCTCGTTACGCTTTCACTACATGTGAGGAGGCTGACCATGCTGCGCAAGCTGGCGGTCACCGCGGGTCTGGTGACCATTCTGGGCGTTGCTGCTTACTTTGCACCCCATGAGCCGCGTGACATTCACGCGTCCATCGAAAGCGCCGTCCTGCTCTGACGGATGAGTGCTGCCGGGTCCTGAGTTTGGCCGGCGCACAATAAAAAACCCCTCCGGAGGACCGGAGGGGCTGATTGTTCAGACCTTTATGACGGTCAGGCGCGCGGCCATTCCCGCACGTCCACGAACCGGCCCGCAATGGCAGCCGCCGCCGCCATGGCGGGGGAAACGAGGTGCGTGCGGCCCTTGAAGCCCTGGCGCCCCTCGAAATTGCGGTTGGAGGTGGAGGCGCACCGCTCCTCGGGCGAGAGGCGGTCCGCATTCATGGCCAGGCACATGGAGCAGCCGGGCTCGCGCCAGTCAAAGCCGGCTTCCTTGAAGATCTTGTCGAGACCTTCCGCCTCGGCCTGCGCCTTCACCAGGCCAGAGCCGGGGACCACCATGGCATTCACATTAGCGCTGACCTTGTGGCCGGCAATGACGGCGGCGGCCTGGCGCAGGTCCTCGATGCGGCCATTGGTGCACGAGCCGATGAACACGCGGTCGAGCGCGATGTCCGTGATCTTCGTGCCGGCCGTGAGCCCCATATAAGCCAGCGCCCGCTTCTTGGCCGCGCGCTTGGCCTCGTCGGCGATCTGGTCCGGATCGGGCACGAAGCCTTCCACGGAAATCACGTCCTCGGGGCTGGTGCCCCAGGAGACGATGGGCGGCAGCTTGGCCCCGTCGAGCCGGACCTCGGTGTCGAAATAGGCGCCCTCGTCGGTGAGGAGGGTTTCCCAGTAGCGCATGGCCGCATCCCAGTCGGCGCCCTTCGGCGCCTTGGGCCGGTCCTTGATATAGGCATAGGCTTTCTCGTCGGGCGCCACCATGCCCGCGCGCGCACCGCCCTCGATGGACATGTTGCACACGGTCATGCGCCCTTCCATGGACAGGGCCTTGAACACGTCGCCGGCATATTCGATCACATAGCCGGTGCCGCCGGCCGTGCCGATGGTGCCGATGATGGCCAGCACCACGTCCTTGGCGCCCACGCCTTCGGGGAGCACCCCGTCGACGGTGACGCGCATGTTCTTGGCCTTTTTCTGGATCAGCGTCTGGGTGGCGAGCACATGCTCCACCTCGGAGGTGCCGATGCCGTGCGCCAGCGCGCCGAAGGCGCCGTGCGTGGAGGTGTGGCTGTCGCCGCACACGATGGTGGTGCCGGGCAGCGTGAAGCCCTGCTCGGGGCCGACCACATGGACGATGCCCTGGCGGCGATCGAAGCCGTCATAATATTCAATGCCGAAATCGCGGGCATTCTCGGCCAGCGCCGCGATCTGCGCCACGCTCTCCTCGTCCGGGTTCGGCAGGGTGCGGTCGGTGGTGGGGACGTTATGGTCCACCACGGCCAGCGTCTTCGACGGCGCGCGCACGGTGCGGCCGGTCATGCGCAGCCCCTCGAAGGCCTGCGGGCTCGTCACCTCATGCACGAGGTGGCGATCAATATAGAGCAGGCAGGTGCCGTCTTCCTGGCGTTCCACCACGTGGTCGTCGAAGATCTTGTCGTAGAGGGTGCGCGGGGCGCTGGCGTTCATGGTTTTTGTGTCCTGAGGAACGGGGCCCGCCTGCGCGAAAAGGCAGCGGGCGACGTCGGTGACGAGAAAAGGCGGCTTGGACGGGCTGTCAGCGCCGAAGGGCGGCGAGCGCAGCGGTCGTGAAGCGGCCGAAAAAGCGTCCCGGCAATCGGACATGATCGGGCACCGCCGCGAATTCCATGGTGGTGCGCGCGAACGACCCGGCGGCGCAATACGCCTCCAGGGAGCGGCACGGACCATTTTCGCGGAACCCGATCATGGGCGCTTTTTAGCAGTTCCAGTCACGCCCCACAATGCGCGTACGCGCCAACGTGATGGCGCGCCTAACCGTCAAAAGGGGCAGCCCCCTGCCCGGCTCACGCGCCGCCCGGCGCGGACGCGGCCGGCCCGACGCCCCGCTCGCCCCGGCGCACCGTGGGCGTGCAGACGAGCCAGAAGACCACCGCGACCGCTGCCACCCCCGCCAGCGTGCAGAAGGCCGTGCCATAGCCGAACTCCACCGCGATGAAGCCGGCGAGCGAGGGGCTCAGCGCCGCGCCAACCCCCTGCATGGTCATCACCGCGCCGAGGCCCGCATTCACATGGCCGGTGCCGCGCAGGATGCGCGCGACGATGCCAGGCGTCGCCACCCCCATGAGGCCCGCGCCCACGCCGTCAAGGATCTGCACCGGCAGCAGCGCGGGCAGCGCGGGCCAAAGGCCCGCCACCAGGCCGCGCACCGGCAAGGCGAGGAGGGCGATCAGGAAGACGACCTCATAGCCCCGGCTATGGGCGAGCCGCGCGGCGAGCAGCGCCATGGGGATCATGGTCAATTGCGCCACCACCACGGTGGCCGCCGTATAGGCCGCCGGGTCCGCCCCACCACGGGCCGCCACCGCCTGACCCAGCAAGGGCAGCATGGCCGCATTGGCGAGGTGAAACAGCAGCAAGGTCAGCCCCACCGCCACCAGCGGACGCGACTTCAGCAGCAGGCGAAAGCTGGGCTCCGGCGCCCCATGAGCCTGCGCGCCCTTCTCCAGGCCCCGGGCCACGTCATTGTCGATGAGGGCCGGATCGATCCGCGACAATGCCAGCAAGGAGCCCGCCGCCATGGCGATCATCAGCCAGAACACCGCCTCCACCCCATAGGCATAGCCGAGCCAGCCGGCCAGCAGCGCGGCGACCATGTTGCCGGCGTGGTTGAAGGCTTCGTTGCGGCCGAGCTGGGCGGGCAGGCCGTCCTGGCCGACGAGCCCCAGTGTCAGGGCGGCGATAGCCGGGCCGATGGCGGCCCCCGCAAGGCCGGTGAGGATCTGGGAGGCCACCACCATGGGCCCATGGGGCACATAGAGCAAAGCCAGCGAGGCGAGGATCACCACCACCGCGCACACGGCGATGAGCGCCCGTTTCATGGCGGTTGCATCCGCCAGCGCGCCGAGCGGCGCCGTCGCCAGCATGCCGGCAAGGCCCCCGGCGGTCATGACATAGCCGATCTGGTCGGGCGCCCAGCCCTGGCCGATGAGGAAGATGCCGAGAAAGGGCCCGAGCCCGTCGCGCACGTCGGCGAGAAAGAAATTGAGCCCGCCCAGCGCCCGCGCCGAAGCGCGCTGCGCCGACCCCACCTGATCGGTCATGATGTCCTGGCCCCCGCCGGCCCGCGTCCGGCCGCTCGCCTCGCGGCCGGACCGGCTGACCCGATCAGACCCGATTGGCGGACAAACGCCAAGCTTTGGTTTCGGTTCCACGCCAAAGCTTTAGGTCACGTTGGGGAAGACCGTCCCACGGCCGGATCAGGGGGCCGCAGGGCGCGCCGCCCACGCGCCAATTCCGGCATCCGCCTCAATCACAGGGTCATTCAATGTCCAGCGGGGAATGGTGCGCATGCGCTCCAGCCCGGCGAACAGGGACGTGAAGGCGCCATCCGGGGAGATGTCCCGCAGCGCCGCGTCGAGCGCCTGCCCGAAGCCCTGGAACCCTTCGGCGGGCACCTCGCTCAGATGAATCTGGTTCCACTGCGTGCGGAGCGCCGGATCCTGGAACAGCACCGCCGTGGTCTCAAGGGTGCGGAAGGTCCCGAGCGTCCCCAGCGCCACCAGCCGCGCGGCGCCCGGCCCGATATAGCGCCGCATGATGTCCCGGTAGGCGGCGAGGTAAGCCACATCCACGTCCAGATATTCGATGGACGGTTTGCGATGCGGCCTCTGGGCCGATCCCGCCCAGCCCTCGGGAAAGTGGAAGGCGCCCGGCGTCGTCACCAGCAGTTCGGCCCGCAGCAGCCGCACGTCGGGCGCGGGCGCGTCCTGAACCAGCCGGGCCATGGCTTCCGCGGGCACCAGGTCGCGGAAATAGACGAACTCCGCATGGCTCCAGAGGGGCGCATCCGACTGGCTCTTGAAGACGGAATGGTGGCGATAGAGCGAGCGACCGAGGCAGGTGGGGCCAAGCTGGTCCCACGCCCCCGCCTCCCGCGCCAGGGCATCGTCGCCCTCGGCGGAGGGCGCATCCAGGGTGCGCGCCAGCACCACGAGGCGCTGGTCCGGTTCGATGGAGATGAGCCCCGTCATGCGATCCGCCCTGCCGCCTCAGGAAAAGAAGAGGCCGGCGGGATGCCCGCCGGCCCTGTCCGAACTGACATTCGAGGCCCCTCGCCTCTCGAAACGACAGACAGTCCCACAGCCTTGCCCCCTGGTCCCAAGAACAACCGTCATGGCCGGGCTTGTCCCGGCCATCCACGGGGTGCCGCCAGGAGCGGCAGGGGGTGAAGGCGTGGATGCCCGGGACAAGCCCGGGCATGACGTTTCAAGGGGTCGGCATGCGTCTTGCCAACGATCCCCCGCCCTCACTCCGCCGCGAGGCGGACCTGCGGCTGGGCCTCGCGCACGGCGGCGTCCACATGCTTCTCGAACTTGGCGAAGTTCTCCTGGAACATGTTGACGAGCTTGCGCGCGGTGACATCGAACTCCGCCTTATCGGCCCAGGTCTTGGACGGATAGAGGATGTGGGGCTCGATGCCGGGCACGGAGGTGGGCACCGCGAAGCCGAAATAGGGATCGGTGCGGAACGACACGTCCTTCAGCGAGCCATCGAGCGCCGCGCCCAGCAGGGTGCGGGTGACCTTGATGGGCATGCGCCGGCCGACGCCGTACTTGCCGCCGGTCCAGCCGGTGTTCACCAGCCAGCAGTCCACGCCGTGCTCGGCGATGAGGTCGCGGAGCATGTTGCCGTAGACGGAGGGGTGGCGCGGCATGAAGGGGGCGCCGAAGCAGGTGGAGAAGGTGGCCTCGGGGTCCTTCACGCCCTTTTCCGTGCCGGCCACCTTGGCGGTGTAGCCGGACAGGAAGTGATACATGGCCTGGGCCGGGGTCAGCTTGGCGATGGGAGGCATCACGCCGAAGGCATCGGCGGTGAGCATGATGATGTTCTTGGGCTGGCCCGCGCGGCCCGTCGGGCTGGCATTGGGGATGAAGTCCAGCGGATAGGCCGAGCGGGTATTCTCCGTCAGGCGACCGTCGTCGAAGTCCGGCACGCGGGTGACGGGGTCGAGGATGACATTCTCCAGCACCGTGCCGAAGCGGTCGGAGGCGGCGAAGATCTCGGGCTCGGCCTCCTTGGAGAGGCGGATGGTCTTGGCGTAGCAGCCGCCCTCGAAATTGAAGACGCCGTCCTTGCTCCAGCCGTGCTCGTCATCGCCCAGGAGAGTGCGGTTCGGATCGGCCGAAAGGGTGGTCTTGCCGGTGCCCGACAGGCCGAAGAACAGCGCCACGTCGCCGTCCTTGCCCACGTTCGCCGAGCAGTGCATGGGCATGACGCCCTTGGCCGGCAGCAAATAGTTCAGGAAGGTGAAGACCGACTTCTTCATCTCGCCCGCATAGGACGAGGAGCCGATCAGCACGATGCCGCGCTTGAAATTGACGGCGATGATGGTGTCGGAGCGCACGCCGTGGCGGGCGGGGTCGGCCTTGAAATTGGGCAGGTCGATGATGGTCATCTCGGGCACGAAGTCCGCGAGCTCGGCCACTTCCGGCCGGCGCAGCATGGTGCGGATGAACAAAGAGTGCCAGGCGAACTCGGTATAGACGCGCACCTTGATGCGGCAGGCCGGGTCGGCGCCGCCATAAAGGTCCTGCGCGAACAGCGTCTTGCCTTCGGCTTCTTTCATGAAGTCCTCGTAGAGGACGTCGAACTGGGCTTCGGTGATGGCGCCGTTGTTGTCCCACCATACCTCGCCCTCGGTGGTCTCGTCGCGTACGACGAACTTGTCCTTGGGGCTGCGTCCCGTATGAACACCCGTTTCCGCCATGAGAGCGCCGCCGGCGGCCAGATGGCCTTCCTTGCGCTCAAGAGCGTGCTCATAGAGCGCCGGCGCCATCAGGTTCCAATGGACGCCGGTAAGGTGCCGCAGCCCGAACCTGTCCGCGCCGTAAGCGCTGTTGCGATGTCCAGTCTCGAGCACGGAGTATCTCCTCTTTCCCTCAACATGATGTGGGGCATTCTTGCAGGCGCCCCTGAAGGGCGGTCGATCACGCGGGCGGAGGTTAGTGCCCCATGACCTTTCTGTGAACAGCCCCGACGAACCATAAAAACGATTAAAATGGGTCCGACCTGCACTTTCACGTAACTTCCCGGAGGTCGGATTTTATCTTCGCATTGCACCATTTCCTCTGATGCAATGCGAAAGATCGGGTCTTTCCATCCGAGGGCTCAGCGTCCGACGACGTGCCGGCGCACTCAGCCGGCCCTGTTGGCCCAGAAGCCTGCGAGCATGGACCCGTCCTTGGAGCCGAGGCCGCTTTCGGCAGCCGCGTCATAGGCGCCGAGCGCGGCGCGGGTGACGGGGAGGTCCGTGTGGAGCGCCTTCGCCTCTTCCAGCATGGTGCGCAGATCCTTGCGGATGCCGTCCACCGAGAAGTTGGCGGGGCCGGTATCCTGCCCGGCCAGAGACGCCGCGATGGGCTCCGGACGGACCTTCAATATGTTCACGCCGCCGGAGGTGTCGGCGAGGAAATCCACCAGCCAGCGCGGGTCGAGGCCCACATTGCGGCACAAGGTGTAGGCCTCGCTCAGCGACTGGTAATAGACCAGCAGCGGCAGATTGATGGTGAGCTTCAGCGCGGCGCCGGCCCCCACCGGCCCCACATGCTCCACCCGCCGGCACAATTGGTCGAGCAGCGGACGCGCGCGCTCCACGTCAGAAGCCTCCCCGCCCACAAGGCCCAGCAGCTTGCCCGTGCGCGCGGGACCCGTGGTGCCCCCCACCGGGCATTCCAAGAACACGCCCCCCGCCGCGCGGACCTTTTCTGCCAGCGCGATGATCTCGCGGGTGAGAACGGTGCTCATGTCAATGAAGAGCTGGCCCGGGGCGGGCACGGACAGCAGCCCGTTCTCACCCAGATAGACCGCCTCCAGCGCTGGCCCGTCCAGCAAGGAGGTGAGGACCGCATCCGTGCCGATGAGACCGGCGGGCGTGTCCGCGACCTTGGCGCCGGCGGCCACCAGGGGCGCCAGCTTGTCAGGGCTGCGGTTCCAGACGGTGACGTCATGGCCGAGCTCCAGGAGCCGCAGCGCCATCGCGCTGCCCATGCGCCCCATGCCCGCAAAGCCGATCCTCATGTGCGTCCTCCCTTCGGCGCCTTCAGGGGCGCCGCATTCTTCATTATGTATTTATCATCTGATCACTTGAGCCGGGAGAGGGAAAGCGAAAATCGCCCCGTTCGTCCCTCTCCCCCGATCACGCCTCCAGGAGCGCCGCCATGATGCGCTCGCGCGTCAGCGGCAGGTGGCGCAGCCGCGCGCCGAGCGCAGCGGCCACCGCATTCCCCACCGCGGCGGCGGTGGGCCCCTGCGACACCTCGCCGATCCCCAGCGGGGGATGGGCGGGATCGCCGATGAGGCGGGTCTCGATGCGCGGCACCTCGGAGAAGCGCAGGATGGGATAGGTCTCCCAGGTGTTGGACGACACCGCGCCCTCGGCGAAGCGCACCTGCTCCTTCAGCGTCCAGGACAAAGCCTGGATGACGCCGCCCTCGATCTGGTTGCGGGCGCCATCGGGATTGACGATCAGCCCGCCATCCACCGCGCACCACACGCGCGAGACGCGCACCTCCTCTTCCACCGCCAGTTCCACCGCCATGGCCAGATAGGCGGCGGAATTCTTGTAGCGGCTGAAGGCGAAGCCCCGCGCGAAGCCATCGGGGGGCGGCATGTCCCAATGGCACATGCGGGCGGCTTCTTCGATCACCGCGCGGGCGCGCGGGTCAGACATCAGGGAGAGGCGATAGGCCACCGGGTCCAGGCCCGCCGCCTCCGCCGCCTCGTCCAGGAAGGATTCCAGCGCGAACACGTTGGCGAAGGCGCCCAGCCCGCGCATGGAGGACGTGCGCACCGGCGCATCGGTGATGAAATGATGCACCATCTTCTGGTGCGGCAGGTCATAGAGCAGGAAGGCGTTGCGCGAGGCACCTCCCCCGGCCGCATCCGGCAGGTCCGTGGGGGCGGGATCGTCGGGTGGCGTCGCCAGGGCCAAGGGGGTCAGAAGGTTGACGGCGCCGTTCATGCCGGGCCGCCCCCCATGGCTGGGGCTGAACACGTCGAGGGTCCAGTCCACCGGCCGGCCGGACGCATCAAGGCCGGCGGCGAGCTTCACCACCATGGCGGCGCCGAACGGCGCAACGCTCAGCTCGTCCTCCCGCGTCCACAGCACCCGCACCGTGCGCCCCGGCCGCGCCAGAGCCACGAAGGCGGCATCGAAGGCGGCATCATCGGCCCCGTTATGGCCGTAGCAGCCGGCGCCCTGGTGGTGGACCACATGGACCAAGGCCGGATCCAGCCCCAGCGCCCGGGCGATGGACCCGCGCAAGGCAAAGACGCCCTGGGCATGGGTCCAGACAGTCAGCCGGCCCTCCTCGAATTTCGCAAGTCCGCAGGAGGGGGCGATGGAGCCGTGGGCGATATAGGGCTTGGAATAGGTCGCCTCCAGCCGCCGCACGACGGGCGCGCCGGACGGAGCGCCGCGCTCCACCACCCGGGGCGGGGCGGTGGGCCGATCCAGCAGGGTGACGGCTTCCGCGTCGGTTTCCTTCAGCTCCACGCCGCCCGTCCAGCGGGCGCTGTCCTTGAGGCGGGTGAAGGCCGCCTGGACTTCCGCTTCATCCTCCCCGATCACCGCGACCACATCGCCCGAGCGGTGGAAGGTCACGGCGCCGAGCCGCGCGGCGCCGGCCTCGTCCACGGCTTCCAGATGCGCGCCCCGGCGGGGACGATGGAGCACGCGGGCATGGAGAAGGTCCGGCGGGGCCAGATCCTGGATGAAGGGCGCGCCACCGAGCTTTGCGGGCAAATCGGTGCGCGGCAGGTCCTGGCCCACCAGGCGGAGCTGCCCCGCAGCCTTGACCGGCGCGGCACCAGTGGCAGCCTGGGACAGATCCAGCGCCGGGGCGAGACGCCAATAGTCGATGCCGCTCGGCGCCCCGTCCTTGAGGATGGTGCCATCCGCCACGGCGAGCCGCGCCGCATCCACCTGGAGTTGGCGTGCCGCCGCCTCCAGCAGCAGGGCGCGCACTTCCGCCGCCACCAGGCGTAGCGCCGCCCCGCCCACCTGGATGGAGAGGCTGCCGGCGGTGAAGCCTTCATTGGGCGTGGACGCGGTGTCGCCGGAGGTCAGGTCGATGCGCTCGGGAGCCACATCCAGCTCCTCGGCGGCGATCTGGAGCAGCGCGGTGAGCACACCCTGCCCCAGTTCCACCTTGCCGGTGCGCACGCTCACCCGGCCCGGCGCGGGGAAGCCGACCCACTGGTCGAGACGGGGATTGTCCTGGAGGCTCAAGGGCAAGGCATTGGGGATCATGCCGCCGCTCCCCGCAGACGCGCGGCGGCCAGCGCCACCGCGCCGATGATGCGCTCGTGCGCGCCGCAGCGGCACAGATGGGGATCGAGCGCGGCGATGATCTCCTCGCGCGCCGGATCGGGGGCGCGGTCCAACAGGCCCTTGGCGGACATGAGGATGCCGGAGAGGCAATAGCCGCACTGGCCGGCCTGAAGCTCCAGGAAAGCCTCGCGCAGGGGATGGGAGACGAGCGCCTCGGCGGTCTCCACTTCCCGGCCGGCGGCATCGGTGGCGGGGAAGGTGCAGGAAAAGGTGGGTTTGCCGTCCACCAGCACCATGCAGGCGCCGCACTGCTCCTGCCCGCAGCCGAAGCGCGTCGCCTTCAGGTCCAGGAGGTTGCGCAGCACATGGATGAGGGCAGCGCCCTCGTCCGCCTGCGCGGATCGCGCTTCACCGTTCACGCGCAATGCGATCTCAACCACGTTCGGGACTCCTGCGGGACCATCAGGACCGGAAAAGGAGACGGGAATGGGCTGTGGCTGAACCCCTCGCCCGCTGCCCGGCCTCAGGGGAAAAGAAGCATCCCCTTGCCCGCTGCGGCGCCTGCGCGCCTCAGCTTTTGGAGTATCGCCCGATCATCCCTGCCCCGCCACCACCTCTCAATCGCCGCCCCGCACCAGCGCAACCAGCATCTTGCGCGCCTCGCCGGCATTGGTGATGCGGCCGGCAAAGTCCAGCCGGCGGGTGCGATCGCCGAGAATAAGCGTGGTGCCCTCGGGATCGATGGAGAGCATCCGCCAACCGGTGTCGGTCTCCTTCAGGAGGCGGTGGGCATAGCCCTCGATGGCGTCAAGGTGATCCTCGTTCATGTGGGAGACGATGCCGTCCACGGCCCCCTTCAGCGCTTCGGCGCCGGTCCAGTCCACGCCCACGTCCGCGCCCGGCAAGGTGACGATGCGCCCGAATCCCTCCACCAGATGGGCCTCCCGCACCGCCATGCGGTAGAAGGAGAAATCGGTGAAGTCCGCATAGCCGGAGGCCAGGGGATGGCGGGCGAGATAGATGGCCTTGGCCTCCTCCGCCGGCACCGCGGCGATCTCGCCCAGAAGGCTGACGCGCGGGGCATTCAGCGGGTCCTCTCCGCGCGGACCGGCAAACAGGAGCGAGACGCGGGAATCGGCCGTCAGGTTGCGGGTGTGGCGCGCCAGAGTGGAGAGCAGCAGCAGCGGCCGGCCGTCCAGATCGAGCGCCACCGCCACCAGGGAGGCATAGGGCGCGCCCTCCGGCTCCAGGGTCGCAAGCGCCGCGAAACCGGCTTCCGCCACCACCTGCCGCGCCCGCGCGGCAGCCTTTTCCCGAGGCTGCGACATGGCCTTTTCTCCTGCTCTGACCGGGGGATGTGCGGCCCCTGTCCCCATCCGTCAAGCAAGGCAAACGGGAAGGGTTTGGAGATTGTGTGATTTCCCGTTATTTTCCGGGAATGATCGGACCCGGTGTCACATTTCGGCCACGCGAACCGGCTTCACCGAAACAGGCTGAAAACAGCCGCTCCGACGCATGAAAGAGGTGTCATGCCCACGATCGCCCTGGTCGACGACGACCGCAACATCCTGACCTCGGTCTCCATTGCGTTGGAGGCGGAAGGCTATCGGATCGACACCTATACCGACGGAGTGTCCGCGCTGGACGGCTTCAAGACCAATCCGCCGGACCTTGCCATCTTCGACATCAAGATGCCCCGCATGGACGGCATGGAGCTCTTGCGCCGGGTGCGCCAGAAGACGGACATGCCGGTGATCTTCCTCACCTCCAAGGACGAGGAGATCGACGAATTGTTCGGCCTCAAGATGGGCGCCGACGACTTCATCAAGAAGCCCTTCTCCCAGCGCCTCCTGGTGGAGCGCGTGAAGGCCATCCTGCGCCGGATCGGCGCCAAGGACGGCACCGCGCCGCGCGAGACCGACAGCGCCAAGGTCCTGGAGCGCGGCCAGCTGCGCATGGACCCGGAGCGCCACACCTGCGCCTGGAAGGGCGAGCCGGTCACCCTCACCGTCACCGAGTTCCTGATCCTCCAGGCGCTCGCCCAGCGCCCGGGCGTGGTCAAGAGCCGCAATGCCCTGATGGATGCGGCCTATGACGATCAGGTCTATGTGGACGACCGCACCATCGACAGCCACATCAAGCGCCTGCGCAAGAAGTTCAAGTCGGTGGACGACAATTTCGACATGATCGAGACCCTGTACGGGGTCGGCTATCGCTTTAAGGAAATGTGAGGCCGGGCGCCCCGGCGCCCACAGCCATGACGGCCCAGACCGAAGACATCCCGGCGGACCTGCGCCCCGCCCCGCGTCCGCGCGGGTTCTGGGGCCTGCTGCGTCGCATCCGCCAGTTCGTGGCGTTCAAGAGCTTCTCCAGCCTGACGCGGCGCATCGTGCTGCTCAATCTGGCGGGGCTCTGCGCGCTCGTCTCGGGCATTCTCTATCTGTCGGAATTCCGCGCCGGCCTCATCGATGCCCGCGTGCAGAGCCTCCTGGTGCAGGGCGAGATCATCGCCGCCGCCATTGCCGGCTCGGCCCAGGTGGAAACCAACGCCATCACGATCGATCCGGAAAAGCTCCTGGAGCTTCAGACCGGCGACAGCTACGGGCCGGCGGAAGAGGGCTTCGCGCCGCTGGAATTCCCCATCAATCCGGAACGGGTGGCCCCGGTTCTGCGGCGCCTGGTCGGCCCCACCGGCACCCGCGCGCGCATCTATGACCGCGACGGGGTGATGCTGCTGGACACCCGCTCGCTCTATTCCAAGGGCGAGATCCTGCGCTTCGACCTGCCCCCGCCCACCGAGGCTCCGCCCGGCCTTCTGCAGCGCGCCTGGCGGTGGGTGCAGAGCTGGATCGGGCGGCGGGAACTGCCGCTTTACAAGGAACTGGGCCCCCAGAGCGGCAAGGACTATCCGGAAGTCGCCTCCGCCGCCCTCGGCCAGAAGGCGAGCGCCGTGCGGGTGGATGATCGCGGCCGCGTGGTGGTCTCCGTGGCGGTGCCCATCCAGCGCTTCCGCGCCATTCTCGGCGTCCTGCTGCTCTCCACCCAGGGCGGGGAGATCGACCAGGCGGTGGAGGCGGAGCGCTTCGTCATCGTGCGCGTCTTCCTGGTGGCGGCGGTGGTGATGGTGCTCCTGTCCATCCTGCTGGCCGGCACCATCGCCGATCCCGTGCGCAAGCTCGCCGCGGCCGCGGAACGTGTGCGCCGGCGCATCAAGAGCCGGGTGGAGATCCCCGACTTCACCTCCCGCTCGGACGAGATCGGCCACCTGTCCGGCGCGCTCCGCGACATGACCTCGGCGCTCTATAACCGCATCGAGGCCATTGAGAGCTTCGCCGCCGACGTGGCGCACGAGTTGAAGAACCCCCTTACCTCCCTGCGCTCCGCCGTGGAGACGCTGCCGCTCGCCAAGACCGACAAGTCCCGCGACCGGCTCATGGAGGTGATCCAGCACGACGTGAAGCGTCTCGATCGCCTGATCTCAGACATTTCCGACGCCAGCCGCCTGGATGCCGAGCTCCAGCGCCAGGAAGCCACCAATGTGGACCTGCGCCAGATGCTGGAAATGGTGGTGGGCATGGCCCAGGACGTGCGCAAGGATGACGGGGTGAGCGTCGCCCTCCAGTTCGAGCGCGCGCCGGGGGCGCCGGCGGATTATGTGATCGTCGGCCATGCCTCGCGGCTTGGCCAGGTGGTGGACAATCTGGTCTCCAATGCCCGCTCCTTCTCGCCCAGCGGCGGCACCGTGACCGTCACCTGCCGGCGCCTGAAGCAGGGCGCGGAAATCATCGTCGACGACGAGGGGCCGGGCGTGCGCCCCGATGCGCTCGCAAAGATTTTCGAGCGCTTCTACACCGACCGGCCCCACCAGGGCTTCGGCCAGAATTCGGGCCTCGGCCTGTCCATCTCGCGCCAGATCGTGGAGGCCCATGGCGGCAAGATCTGGGCCGAGAACCGCATGGGCAAGGATGCGGACGGCGAGGAAACGGTGCTGGGCGCGCGCCTCATGGTGCGCCTGCCGGCGGGTTGAGCGGTGTCAGACGGTCCCGGCCCGGGCGCGCCCTCACCCACCATCCACGCCAGTTGCGTGCGTGTGGGCGAGACCGGGCTCCTGATCCGTGGCCCATCGGGAGCCGGCAAGTCCACCCTCGCCCTCGCCCTCATGCTGGACCCGCCCCGCGCCTTGCCGGCGGCGGATCTGGTGGCTGACGACCGGGTGCACCTGACCCCGACGCCGGATGGCCTCCTCGCCCGCGCGCCGTCCACGCTCGCCGGCCTGATCGAGGTGCGCTACCTCGGCATCCGCCGCTTTCCCTATCTGGCGTACGCGCCGGTAGGGTTGGTGATCGATCTTGCGGCAGGAGATGCCACACGCCTGCCGGAGGTCGCGGGCAGCTTTGCAAGCCTGGAAGGCTTCCAGATCCCCCGCCTTTCAATTCCGCAAGGAATGGACGCCCGGCTCGTGGTCGCGGCCTTCCTGAAGGGCAAGAATCCCTGAAGGGTTTTGTGCTTTTGTGCGATGCACCCCTTGCGTAATTTTTGAGCCGCTCTGAATATGGCGGTCCCGCACTGCGGGAGGCCTCCGCCCCGAACTGGCTGAGGCGGAGGGAACATGATCGGTCTCGTTCTCGTCACCCATGGCCGCCTGGCCACAGAATTCTGCTCCGCTCTGGAGCATGTCATGGGCCCGCAGAGCCAGATTGCCGCGGTCACCATCGGCCCCGACGACGATATGGAGCGCCGCCGCCACGACATCATCGAGGCGGTGGACCGCGTGCGGGCGGGCCAGGGCGTGGTCATCCTCACCGACATGTTCGGCGGCACCCCTTCCAACCTCGCCATCTCCGTGATGAACGCGCCCGACGTGGAAGTGGTGGCGGGGATCAATCTCCCCATGCTGGTGAAGCTCGCCAAGGTCCGCGCCGAATTGCCTCTGGCCGAGGCGGTAAACGTGGCGCAGGAAGCCGGCCGGAAATACATCAATGTCGCAAGTCGTGTCCTTGCCGGAAAGTGAGAGCGTGCCAGCGGAGGCCGTGACCGAGGCCTGTGGGTCTCCCGCTCCTCCTGGCGCCCTCGTCCGGGTGCTTCCCATCATCAACAAGCGCGGCCTGCATGCCCGGGCCTCCGCCAAGTTCGTGCAGACGGTGGAGCGCTTCACCGCCTCCGTCACCGTGTGCCGCAATGGCGAGGCGGTGGAAGGCAATTCCATCATGGGCCTGATGATGCTGGCCGCCGCGCCTGGGACCACCGTCACCGTCACCGCCACCGGCAAGGAGGCGCAGGATGTGATGGAGGCGCTGACCGCCCTGGTGGCCAACCGGTTCGGCGAAGAGGAATAGGTCCGGCGCACCGGCTTCGCCGGCATGTCGGGGCAAGCTCCAGCCTGGCCATTGGCGTCATTCCGTGGGCGCCGCCGCGTGACGCAAAGCTGGCCTTGCAGCCTGCCGAAAGCCACAATCGCGCGATTATGAAGGCATGGTGGCCGCAAGAGGTGCGTGCCGCCTTGGCTTGGAAGGCATGTACAGGCTCCAGGACTCCTTTTCCGGTACGACACGCGCGCTCAAGGAGCGGCGCGTACGGCTCGGGCTGTCCGGAAAACTCCTGCTGCTCACCATCGCCTTCGTGACGGCGGCGGAGCTTGCCATCTTCGTGCCGTCCATGGCCACCTTCCGCCAGCGCTGGCTCTCCGACCGCGTGGCCGCCGCGCGCACTGCCGCTTTGGTCCTGGAGGCGGCGCCCGAGGAAACCGTGCCGCCGGAACTGGCCCGCCAGGTGCTGGAAAGCGTCGGGGCCCAGGTGGTGGTGGTCAAGCGCGAGGACACCCGGCGCCTGCTTGCCATGTCCGACATGCCGCCCACCATCGACCTGCACATCGACATGCGCCAGACCACCATGCTGGAGGCGGTGTGGGAAGCGGTCGACACCCTCATTTCCGGCGGCGACCGCACCTTGCGCGTGGTGGCCGCCGCGCCCCGCGACGGCGACTTCCTGGAGATCGTCCTCTCCGAAAAGCCGCTGCGCGCCGCCATGCTGCGGTTCGGCGCCACGCTCTCCGTGCTCTCGCTGCTGGTGTCCGGCATTGCCGGCCTGCTGGTCTATGTGAGCCTCCACCGCATGTTCGTGCGGCCCATGCGGCGCCTGACCGAGCGCATGAGCGCCTATCGCGAGGCGCCGGAGGATGCCTCGCGCATCATCGTGCCATCCGGCCGGGGCGACGAGATCGGCATCGCCGAGGAGGCCCTCGCGGAATTGCAGCGCGGCCTCTCGCAGACCCTGGCGCAGAAGTCCCACCTCGCCGCACTGGGCATGGCGGTGTCGAAGATCAACCACGACCTGCGCAATTTGCTCGCCTCGGTCCAGCTCATCTCGGACCGCCTCGCCGACCTGCCGGACCCCACCGTCCAGCGCTTCGCCCCCAAGCTCATGAACGCGCTCGACCGGGCCATCACCTATTGCGAGCAGACGCTCTCTTATGGCCGTGCCCAGGAGGCGCTGCCCGTGCGCCGCAAGGTGGAGCTGGCGCCCCTGCTGGAAGAGGTGCGCGAGACCCTAGGCCTTGGCCCCGATTCGCCCATTGGCTGGATCGCCTCCCTCGACCGCTCCATCGCCGTGGATGCGGACCCCGACCAGTTGTTCCGCGTGCTGCTCAACCTCACCCGCAATGCCCGCCAGGCGCTGGAGGCCCGCACGCCCAACGATCC
Source organism: Aquabacter sediminis (assembly GCF_028863665.1). Classification (GTDB taxonomy): domain Bacteria; phylum Pseudomonadota; class Alphaproteobacteria; order Rhizobiales; family Xanthobacteraceae; genus L1I39. The sequence continues at coordinate 540,885 of NZ_JARBFX010000004.1, read as the reverse complement.
CACCCGCGACCAGATCCGCATCTCCGCCCGCCGCCGCGGCACGGTGGTGGAGATCGAGGTCAGCGATACCGGCCCCGGCATTCCCGCCGATCGCCGCGAGCGCCTGTTCGCCGCCTTCCAGGCCTCGGCGCGCCGCGGCGGCACCGGGCTCGGCCTGCCCATCGCCGACGAACTGGTGCGCGCGCACGGCGGAGAATTGCGCCTGGTGGAAGGCACCATGGGCGCCACCTTCCTCATTTCCATTCCCGACCGCACCGCCGACCTGCGCCTCGCCTCCCGCCGCGCCAGCGCGTGAGCGCGCACCACCCGGCACCGTGTCATGCCCGCGTCATCCACAGGCCAGCGCGGACGGCATGGCCAATCTGCGCAAGGGGCCTTGCCTTCAAAAGGAGAGGCGGGTAAGAGACAGCCCTCGCCGACGCACACCGTCGGTGAGCCTCTCAGCCGGAGCATCCGACCGGCACGGTGGACAGCCCAAGGGCCCCACTGAAGAGGCGGCAGGCGCCCGTAGCTCAGCTGGATAGAGCACCAGACTACGAATCTGGGGGTCAGAGGTTCGAATCCTTTCGGGCGCGCCATTCCACTCTGCAGATGCCAAATCGCCGGCTCGTCATCCACCGTCCCCTGGTAGGGAAACGGACCTTCGCGCGGCTCTCCTGCTGTCCGGACCGGGCCGACAGCGGGCTGCCCCGGCTAGGCGCGGGCCTACGGCTTGTGGCAGACCCAGCCCTTGAAGGTGAAACCGGCGTAAAACAACGTGACGCCGGTGAAGCCTGCCTCTCGCATGAGCGCTTCGTCCTGGTCCGGCGAGAGGATCGGCAAGCGGGCCTTAATGGTTTCGATTCCCGCTTGCGTGGGCGCAGGAGACAGGCCGGAGGCCGCCGCGAACGCAGCAAAACGCGCGAGCCACAGGTCCTTTTCGCCGTCATCACCGGGAAAGCTGTGATGGGCCACGATGAGCGGAGCGCCCGGCCTCAGCCGAGTGAAAATCTCGCGCAGCGTCTCGCGTCGATCGGCTGGATCCAGGAAATGAAGGGTCAGCAGACAGGCCGCGCCATCGAACGGGCCAGCCGGGGCGCCCTGCAGATAGCCCTCGTGGAAACGCACGCGCCCGGCAAGCGGCCCCAAAGTCGAGCGGGCCAGCGCCAGCATCTGCGCCGAAGGGTCCACGCCGTGGAACTGCCATCGCGGTTGGGCCACGGCAAATGCCTTCAGCTCCAATCCGCCGCCGGCGCCCACCACCAGAATGCGGGCGTCTTCTGGCGCGCGCTCGGCGAGGAGCAACCGCGCCATGGTGTGAAGATCTGAAAGGCCCGGGACCATGCGGGCGGTGCGCTCGGCATAGCGCGCCACCGCGTCCGGGTCCGCGAAAGCAGCCATTGGCTGCCCCGCCGGGTTGGGCGGCGGAGTGGACATGGGCGAGGCCTGCTAGTGTGGCCAGAGGAGCGAGCGATGCACCTGGGCACCGGCCCATGCCCCGTCGCCGACGGCCAGGGACACCGAGTGCGGGATACGGGCCACATCCCCGCAGGCAAAAATGCCCGGCACCGAGGTTTGCTTAGCCTCGTCGGTGCGCACCTGCACGCCCATGACCGTCTTCTCCAGCGCGCATCCGGCCTCTTCGGCAAGAGGGCTCGCGGGATGGCAGCGCGGGCCGACGAACAGGCCGGCAAAGGCCAGAACCCGGCCGTCGGTGAGACGAACGTCCGCCACGCCTTCGAGCTCCGCGATAAGGGTCGGCTCGATGGCGACGCCCCGCGCCTCAAGGACCTGCCTTGCCTCGGTGTCCAGGGTCATGGCCCCGTTCGTCAGCAGGGTCGGCTCGCCCCAGTCCGTCAAGAGCTCCGCCTGGTGCCGCGACAACGAGCTGGTCGCGATCACGCCAATCCGCCCCTGGTCCAGCTCGTAGCCGTGGCAATAGGGACAGTGAAAGACGCTCCTGCCCCACCGCTCCGGAAGGCCGCGCACATCGGGGAGCTGATCGGCGACACCCGTGGCAAGCAGGATGCGCCGTCCCCCATGCAGCGCGCCGTCGCTCGTTCTTACGGTGAAATGGTCGTGCCCCCCTGAAACCGCCGTCGCGCGGCCCTCGATCCAGGACAAGGTCTTGTAGGCTTCCAGTTGCGACCGCGCGGTTGCCGCCAGGGCGGCAGGGTCAACCCCATCCTGGCCGAGAAAACCATGAGAGTGGCTGGAGAAGCGATTGCGACGCGTGCCGCCGTCGATCACAAGCACCGCCCGGCGTGCCCGCACCAGCTGGAGGGCCGCGGCCATGCCCGCATAGCTGCCCCCGATGACGATCACATCATATTGCATGTCTGGTCCTTTTCGACCCGCCGGGCGGCATGGCGACGCGCGAAGTCCGCGGCCAGCTGGGCGAGCGTGATGTCTGAAAACCGCTCGAGCAACAGGGCCTCGGCCTCGGCGATGGCGCCCTCCAAGGCGGCATTGACGGCCTGCTCGACCAGGCAGTGCGCCGCCTCGTTGCGGTTGCCGATGGCAAAAATGGCGGGCTCGCCAAGGGCCTCGTGCAACTGGCGCAGGGACACGGTGGACAGGTCGGCCGTGATGCGCCAGCCACCCGCATGGCCCCGATCGGACGCCACAAGGCCGGCCTCCCGCAACAGGCCCATGGTCCGCCTGACCACGACCGGATTGCAGCCGAGACACTGTCCCAGCGCTTCGGATGTCATCGGCCGGTCCTGCTCGGCCATGTGAAGGAGAGCGTGGAGAACCGAAGACAGGCGGCTATCGCGTTTCATGTAACTATTGATGTTACATTTAGAGACCCACTGTCAAGGGCGCCGGGCGGGCGCCCGTTGCCGATCCGCCGATCAGGCGAATTCGGCCTGCTGCATCAGGAACTGGCCGCCGGAAGAGATGTCCTTGCGCATGGCGGCCGCGGCAGCGGGCCCGTCGCCGCGTGAAAGCGCGCGCAGCACCTCGTCGTGGAAATCCAGATCCAGCACGCCCACCAGGCCGCCATCGAACCGCCCGGAAAACTGGCGCAGGAACGGCCCCACCTGGAGCCAAAGGGTCTCGATCAGGAAGATCAGCGACGCCGAGCGGCTCGCCCGGTAGACCTGAAACTTGAACTCGTAATTGCGGGCCAAAAATGCGGCGATGTCCTGGTTTCGCGCGGCCGCCACGAGCGCGTCCTGCTCCGCCTGCAATCCGCGCAGCTGCGGCTTGGTGATGAGCCCGGCGGCGATCTCCGTCGCGGCCCCCTCGCAGATCAGGCGGGTGCTCATGAGGTCGGCGAAGCGCTCGCGCGTCATGGGCGGCAATGTCAGCGACCCGCTGGGGAGCGCCACCAGCGCCTGGAGCGCCTGAAGCCGCGCCAAGGCGGCCCGCACCGGCATGTCGCTGGTTCCCAGCTCCTGGGCGAGCTTTCGGGAGGTCAGCTTGCGGCCGGGCTGGATCTGGCCAGCCATCAGCGCCCGCGTCAAACGGGCGAAGACGAGTTCATGCAGCGGCACCGTTTCCACCGCCTCCAGGCCGATGGGCTGCACGTCTGGCTTCGCAACGGTCCGCGGCGTGATCTTCCCCGCCATGATGGTCCCTCCCCCGTCGCCATGGTTCACCAAACCCGCGCGCGGAGCAATTTGATACGGCCACGGATGGGCGCCGGAGCACCGGGTGGCATCATGTCCCGACACACTCGTATACAATTTTGTCGGCCATATTGGTTTTCCATTGCACGGGGCGGATTGTCTGCTCTAATGCGATCGCAGATCGCGAATTTCATGATCACGGACAAGGCGCCGGCTTGGGGTGGGGCTGCAATTTGCGCACGCTCTCCCGTGACGCGACCGGTTCGGCATGGATTGCGACGCCCCGCCGCGCGCCGCGGCGGACGCCTGTGCCGCGAGGATCAACCCGATGACCCACCTTCCCAATCTGTCCCTCGAAGACCTGGACAAGGCCGCATTGTTTCACCCCGCCACCTCCATCGCCGACCTGCTGCGCGATGGCCCGGCCATCTATGACAAGGCACACGGGGTGCGCGTGACCACGCATGGGGGCGACGAGCGCATCGACATGGGCGCCGGCCTGTGGTGCGTGAATGTGGGGTTCGGCCGTGAGGAACTGGCAGAGGCCGGCGCCAAGGCGATGCGCACCCTGAGCTACCAGCACCTGTTCGGCGGCTCCTCCTGCCCCGATACGATCCGGCTGGCGGATCGCCTTCTCACCCTGTTCCGGGAGCAGGCGAACGCGCCTCACATGGCCCGCGTCTTCTTCGGCACCTCCGGCTCGGACGCCAATGACACCGCCTTCAAGCTGGTGCGCTACTACAACAATTTGCGCGGCAAGCCGCTGAAAAAGAAGATCATTTCGCGCATCGGCGCCTATCACGGCGTGACCGTGGCCTCGGGCAGCCTCACGGGCATCGGGTCCTATCACAAGGCCTTCGACCTGCCGCTGGAGGGGGTGCTGCACACGTCGTGCCCGCATTATTACAGCTATGGTGAGCCGGGCGAGAGCGAGGAGGCCTTCACCGATCGGATGGTGGGCGATCTGGAGGCGCTGATCGCACGCGAGGGGGCAGACACCATTGCCGCCTTCATCGCCGAGCCGGTCATGGGCACGGGCGGGGTGTTCCTGCCCCCGGCGGGCTATTTTGAGAAGGTTCAGGCGGTGCTGGACCGCCACGACATCCTGCTGATCGCCGACGAGGTGATCACGGGCTTCGGCCGGACCGGCTGCTGGTTCGCCACCGGGCTCTATGGTCTGCGCCCGGACATCGTGTCCTTGGCCAAGGGGCTGACGAGCGCCTATTTCCCCATGTCCGCCTCCATTGTCTCGGACCGCATCTGGTCCACCCTGGAGGCCGCATCGGGCGAGATGGGCCCCTTCATGCACGGTTTCACCTATTCGGGCCATCCGGTGGGCAGCGCCATTGCCCTCGCCAATCTCGATCTGCTGGAAGGCGAAGGGCTGGTGGAGAATGCGGCGCGGCTCGGCCCCTATCTCGTGGAGCGGCTGCGCCACGCGCTCGGCGAAAACCCGTTCGTGGGCGACGTGCGCGGCGTCGGCCTGATGGCGGCGGTGGAGTTCGTGGCGGACAAGGACAGCCGGCGGGCCTTCCCGGCGGGCTCGGTTCCCCATCGGGTGGTCGCCAAGCACGCCACCGCAGCGGGTGTGCTGACGCGCGCCCTGCCCTTTGCGCCCGTGAACTCCTTCTCACCGCCCCTCAACATCACCGCCGCGGACATCGACGAGGCGGTGGATCGCTATGCCAAGGGCCTGTCGGCGGCCATGCCCGCCTTGCACGCCCTTCTGGGCTGAACGGTCAGTCCGAGCGTCAAAATGATGGCCGGCGCAGCGCGCGCCGGCCATCTCTTTTGGATCAATAGCCGAGCGCGCAGCCGTCCTTGCGCGAGTCCGACCCGCCGAACAGCGCCCCGGTCTCCCAGTCGATGGCGATGGCCTGGGCGCCGCCGATGGGACCGGAGGGGGCGACCACCTTGAGGCCACGGCGTTCAAAATCGGCGGCGAGCCGGGTGCGCAGGCGCCCCTCCATCTCCACATGGCCATTGTCCGGCCGCGGAAAGAGACGCGGCAGTTCCGCCGCCGCCTGAAGGTCCAGCCCGTGATCGAGCACGGCGGAGAGGAAATAGGCGTGTCCCATGGCCTGGTAATGGCCGCCCATGACGCCGAAGGTCAGGCAGATACGCCCATCCTTGGCGGCCATTCCGGGGATGATGGTGTGCAGGGGCCGCTTGCGCGGGGCGACGCAATTGGGATGGCCCTTCTGAAGCGAGAAGCTCTGCGCCCGGTTGTGGAACAACACTCCACTCTTCGGCGCCATCAGGCCCGAACCGAAGACGTGGAAGACGGAATTGATGAAGGAGACGGTGTTGCGCGCCTGGTCCACCACCGAGATGTAAACGGTGTCCGCATGCTCCACGGCAGGCGCCGGGCGGGGGATCTCGCGGGCGCGGTCCATCTGGATGCTCGCCGCGAGCCGGTCCGCCAGCGCATCGGACAACAGGTCGTCCACCGGCACCGGAGCCTGGGCGGGATCGGCGAGCAGCGCGTCGCGCTCGGCATAAGCCAGGCGGCTGGCCTCCGCCTTCAGGAACAGGGTGTCGGCATCCAGCGCGTCGCCGGTCACGTCGAAGCGCTTCAGGATGTTGAGGATGAGCAGCGCCACCACGCCCTGCCCGTTGGGCGGGCATTCAAAGATGGTGCGGCCACGATAGGTCGTCGTGATCGGGGTGACATATTCCCCTTGCGCCTCGGCGAAGTCCTCCCGCGTGTGGAGCCCGCCTTTGCCGCGCAGATAGTCGACCATGTCGGCGGCGATGGCGCCCTGGTAGAAGCCGGCGGCTCCCTCGCGGGCGATGCAGTCCAGCGTATCGGCAAGCAGCGGCTGGCGCATCAGGACGCCGACGGCAGGCACCTCTCCCGCCACCAGAAAGGTGTCCCGGACAGTGGGATCGCGGCGCAACAGCTCCACTTCCCGGCGCATGTCGAAGGCGACGCGCGGGGTCACGGCATAGCCCTCGCGCGCCATGGCAATGGCCGGGGCCAGCACCTCGCGAAGCGGCATGCGGCCATGGTCCGCGTTCAGCCGCGCCCAGGCCTCCACCGCTCCGGGCACGCTCACGGCGTGGGGGGAATGCCGCTCGATGGCGGTGGCGCCGTCTGCCGCGAGCGCCGCCCAGGTGGCCGCGGCCGGCAGACGGCCGGAGCCGTTATAGGCGAGGACGTTCGTCGATGCCTCGGGGGCATAGAGGGCGAAACAGTCCCCGCCGATGCCGGTGGAACCGGGTTCCACCACGCACTGCACGGCGCAGGCGGCAATGGCCGCGTCCATGGCATTGCCGCCCGCCTTCAGAATCTCCACCGCTGCAAGCGTCGCCACCGGGTGGGAGGTCGCCGCCATCCCCGCCCGTCCCACCGCCAGCGAACGGCCGGTCGTCTCGAAGTCTCTCATCTCATCTGCCTTGGTTGCGATCTCAAGCGGGGCCCCGAAGGGAGAGAAGCCGGCCTCGGCCAGGGAACCGCCGAGGGCGCCCGCCAAAGTCCGAACAATATTGCATTTAAAATTGTATACGATAATCGATCTGTGTCGTCCAGGAAGGGTTCGCACCCGATCCCAGCATGGGAGCCTCTCACCCGGGCTTGAGGCGTTGAAAAAGCGCGCCGGGCTTCGTTGCGAATAAGATACAGAGTTGCATACTGTTCTGGACGGACCTGCGGCGCGCCGGGCGAACCCGGACCGCATGATCCTTGGTAGTGGCGAGGCGGCGTGAATGAGTGAGGCAGCGGCGGATGGCACGAACAAGCGGCATTCCCTGCGCGAGCAGGCCTACGCCGAGTTGAAGGATCTGGTCCTGACCGGCCGCTTGCGTCCCGGTGAGCGCCTGTCCGAGACGCGCCTTGCCGAGCGACTCGGCGTCAGCCGCACCCCGTTGCGCGAAGCGCTGATGAAGCTGGAGGAGGAAGGCCTGGTCGTCGGCCGTCGCAATCTCGGCTATGTGGTCGCCGACTTCGACATCAAGACCGCCTGCGACCTGCTGCACGTGCGCGCGGCGCTTGACGCCTGCGCGGCGGAACTGGCCTGCGCGGTCGCAACGGAAGAAGATTTGGACGCCATCCGCGCCATCATCGACGAGATGATTTCGTTCGCGGACAAGAAACGGTCCAATACGGCCAATGTCGCCCATAATCTCGATCTCGGCCTGAAGATTCACAAGGTGATCGCGGCGGCGACCCGAAACGATGCCCTCATCCGCCTGACCGAACAGGTCTACCAGCAACTGCAGATGGCCTTGTGGCTGGAAGTCCTGTTCGAGGATGCCGAGCGCAGCGGGCTGGAGCAGCACATCGCCATCGCGGATGCCATCATCGCGCGCGACCCGGAGGCCGCCAGCAAGGCGGCGCGGGCCCATGTCATGGCGCGGCTCGACAGCATGACCCGGGTGCGGGAGATCTTCCAGCAGCGCCACATCGCGCCGAACCTGATGTCCCTGCGCTGAGCGGGGATGCCGGCGAAAACGACGTCCCCATTTCCCTCGCCATGAGCCGGCCGAGGATGGCCTCCCCAGCCGATGGAGGGCGCGCCGCAGGGGCGCGCCCTCCGCCCTCAGGGGGCTTCGATCACCTTGCGATCGAACTTGTTGATGTCCTCGATCAGGACGTTGGTGGTGATGGTCTTGGCGTCCACCTGACCGGAGAGGATGCCGGCCTCGCGCAGCCAGTCCATATAGGCCTGATAGGCGGCCACGTTCACCTCGCCCCAGAGGGTCTGCCCTTCCGACAGCTTCCAGGTGCGGATCCGGTCGTTGAGGACCGCCAGATCATAAGTCACCGCTTCCTCGCCATCCAGGTTGGAGGGACGGGTCTGCGGATAGAGTTCGTACGTGATCTTGATGGCCTCGCGCGGATGGGCGATGGCATAGGCGGTGCCCATGGCATAGGCGCGGCTGAAGCCCACAAGATCTGCCCGGCGCTTCTCGATGGTCTCGTCGAGGGCCACCCAGGAATTGCTGGGGAAATTCTCGATGGCCGGGTCGTCCAGTCGCTTCAGCTTCACGCCGGCGCGCTCGATCAAAGTATAATAGGTGTCGTACTGGCTGAGGACCTTCACCTCGCCCCGCCGCACCAAGGCTGCGGTCTGCGCCGGCTCTCCAGTGACGACGAGACGAATATCGGCATCCGGATTAAGGCCGGCCGATTTGGCGATCGATTTCGCGATCGGCACGCCCACCGAGCCCATGGAGAGCACGCCGATCGATTGGCCCTTCAGATCCTTATAGCTGTCGATGCCGCTGTCGGCCTTCACCGCGAGGCCGAAAATGTTGCGCCGGTAGGCTTCGAAGAAGACCTTCGCCTTCACGCCCTGGAGCGAGAGAATGGCCAGCGGCTCAGGCGCCGCGAGGGTGATGGCCACGTCGCCGGTGGCAAGGCTGCGCATGCAGTCGATGGAGCCGGGGAAGGTGACCATCTCCATCTCGACGCCATTGTCCTTGAACCACCCCTTCTTCTGGGCGATGGCGAAGGGCGCAACGGCGACATTATAGGTCTTCGCGCACCAGCCGACCCGGATCTTCGTTTCAGCTTTTGCCGGAAGGACGGCGCAGAGCGCCAGCGCAGTGGCGCCGAGCGCGGTAGCGACACGATGGAGCATAGGTCACCTCTGGTTGGTTTTTTTGAAACTGATGATCCGGTGCGCGACGGCCGGCCGTCTCATTCCTCGACCGCCACATCCTGCGTCGGGCGTTTTTCCCAATAGATCAGCTTGTGGCGGGCATAGACGATGAGGCGGTTCAAGGTCAGGCCGAGCGCCACCAGGATGATCAGGACCGAGAAGGAGCCGGCCACGTCCATGGACGAGTTCATGCTCTGCATGAGCATGCCGAGGCCGCGCTCGGCGCCCAGGAATTCCGCCACGATGACGCCGATGATGGCGAAGGTGAGCGCGATTTCCAGCCCGGCCATGATGTACGGGAGGGCGGATGGCAGGCGCAGCATCCAGAACACCTGCATGTCGGAGCCGCCGAGCGAGCGGATCAGGTCCACGCGGTCCTGCTCCACCGCGCGCAATCCGGCGGCAGTGTTCACCATCACCGCGAAGAAGCAGATCAGCGCGCCGGCAACGATCTTCGAGGTGATGCCAAGGCCGAACCAGAGCACGATGAGCGGCGCGATGGCGATCTTCGGCATCGACTGGAGGACGATGATATAGGGATACAGGAAGAAGGCCAGGTATCGATTGGTGGCGATCCCGACGCCGATCAGGAAGCCGGCCGAGGCGCCGATGACGAAGGCGGCCAGGATCTCCAGCAGGGTGATCCCGAAATGCTCCACAAAGAGCCCGCTCATGAGGCCGCGATAGAAGGCGGAAAACATGGCGCTGGGCGCCGGCACGATGAAGGCGGGGACCTGCATGATGCGGACGGCCAGCTCCCAGGCGCCGAGCAGGCAGCCCAGCAGCAGCAGGCTCAGGGCGATGGTGGTCGGCGTGGAGCGAATGGGCGGGGCGCTGCTCATCAGTCGATCACTCCGACGGAGCCGAAATGGGAGCGGATCCGGGCCACATAGGCGCCGAAAGCCGGCGAACTCATCATCTCGAGGGGGCGAGGCCGGGGCAGGTCGATATCCAGCACCTCCGCCACCCGGCCCGGACGAGGCGTCATGACGACGACGCGATCGGCCAGGAAGACCGCTTCCGGGATGGAGTGGGTGATGAAGAGAATGCTCTTGTGGTGCCGGGCCCAGAGCTTCTGCAGCTCCACATTCATGTGCTCACGTGTCATGGCGTCGAGGGCGCCGAACGGCTCGTCCATGAGCAGGATGGCCGGCTCGTGCAGCAGCGCCCGGGCGATGGCCACGCGCTGCTGCATGCCGCCCGACAATTCGTTGGGATAGCGGTCCTGAAAGGCCTCCAGACCCACCAGGGAGAGCAGCGCCTTGGCGCGGGCCTCATGCTCCTTCCGGTTGAGCCTCTGGACGTCGGCGGGGAGCATCACATTGTGCAGGACGGTGCGCCAGGGGAACAGGAGCGGCGCCTGAAAGACGACGCCGATGTCCCGACGCGGGCCGGAGACCTGCGTGCCGCCGATCTTCACCGAGCCGGCGGTGGGCCGGAGCAACCCCGTGAGCATCTTGAGCATGGTGGACTTGCCGCACCCCGAGGGGCCGACAATGGCGACGAACTCGCCCTGCCGGACATCAAGGGATACGCCGTCGAGCGCTGTGATCACGCCCGAGCCCGTTTTGAAGCGCTTGGTCAGCCCCTCCACCGCGATGGCGGATTCGCCCTGGGCGCGGACCTCGGACGGAGAGGGGAACGCCAGTGCTAGAGGCATCAAAATACCTCCTCACGCTTATGCATGTCGTCTGGTCCCGCGTTCTGGAAGCGAATTTCTTTTGCGGCACCAATCGATTATGATTGAATGCCATTCTGTATACGCAATAGTTCACTCGAATGTATGGCGTGTCAAGCGCGTGAACTGGGCATGGACGGGCAGAAAATGGCTGCGGTTTGGGCGGTTCAGCGCCTGGAGCCGGGTGTACGGCCTGCGCACGGGGAGGTCCGGCCGCACGGGCCGCCCCAAAAATGTGCAGGACACGGTCGGGCTAGCGCTTCCCTTGGGGGATGATGATAAGCCAGACCCCTCCGCCTGCCGGTGCCCAAAACGCGAACGCTCCCGCCGATCCAGCGGGAGCGTTCATCGGTCCTGAGGAGAGGCCTGCTCCCGCGCCCTCGCCGGAGCAAGACCAGGCTGGACCTGGCTTTCAATCGAGGCGGACTTTTGCCTCCAGGATCACCTTGTCCCAACGTGCGCCTTCCGTCTCCATTTTCGCGGTCAGCGCGGCGGGAGAGGTGTCTGAAGAGAGCATGATGCCCTGCGCCGTGAAGGCGGAGCGGATGGCGGGCTCCTTCAGGGCGGCGGCGAAGGCCTCGTTCAGCTTTCCGATCACCGGCTGCGGCGTGCCCTTGGGAGCCACGACGCCGAAGAAGACGCTGACATCGAAGCCTTGGAGACCCTGCTCGGCAACCGTGGGCACGTCGGGCAGCACGTTGGATCGCTCCGCCGAGGTCACGGCGAGGGCCCGCAGCTTCCCCGCCTGGATGTGAGGCAGCGCGGTGAGCACGTCGGTGAACGTCATCTGCACATGCCCGCCCAGAAGATCGTTGAGTGCGGGCCCGGTGCCCTTATAGGGCACATGCAGGATTTCCGTTCCCGCCGTCCGGTTGAACAGCACCCCCGCCAGATGGGAGGACGCCCCGTTGCCGGACGAGGCGAATGTCACCTTGCCGGGATTTGCTTTCGCATAGGCGATGAGCTCGGCCACGGACTTCACCGGAAGGTCCGCATTCACCACCAGGACGTTGGGAAGGGAGCCGATATAGATGACCGGGGCGAAGCTGGTGAGCGGGTCGTAGGGCAGCTTGCTGTAGAGGCTCTTATTGATGGCGAGAGGCCCTGACGTGCCGAACAGGATGGTGTAGCCGTCGGGATCCGCCTTCGCGACGGCCTCGGCGCCCAGATTGCCGCCCGCCCCGGCCTTGTTGTCCACCACGACACCCACCGGGAAGCGCGATTGAAGCCCCTCCGCGAGACGGCGCGCGAGCGCATCGGTCGGTCCGCCCGGCGGGAACGGAACGACGAACTTGACCACGCGGTCGGGATAGTCGCCTGCCAAGGCGGGCAGCGTGCTGCTTGCGGCCAGAAGCCCCGCTGTGGCCGCTACGAACGCGAGAAGGGTGCGTCTGTTCATCGTCTCCTCCGTCTGCGGCATCCGCCGCTTGTGTTCTCCGGCCTTTGGTGGCCGGTTGCCTTGGGTTCAGGATTGCGGCGTCGGCACGACCCCCGAAACTTTCATGTCTTCGATCTCCGCCGCGCCATAGCCGTGGGCGGCGAGCACGGCGTCCGTATCGCCTCCGAAGGCGGGGGGCGGGCGGCGATAGCTGGCGGGCGTCTCAGCGAGCTTCACCGGCGCCCCGAGGCCGCGATAGGTGCCGTGCGCGACGATCATCTCCCGATGCGCCGCATGGGGATGGGCCAGCGCCTCGTCCACGCCGAGCACGCCGCCGCTGGGCACGCCCGCCTTGATCAGCCGCTCGGCCAGCGCCGGCCCGTCATGGGCAGCCAGCGCCGCCTCCAACACGGCGCGCAGAGCCTCGCGGTTCTCGACCCGCGCGCCGTTGGTGTGAAAGCGGGGGTCCGCCGGCACGTCGCCCACACCGATCATCTCGCAGAGCCGGGCGAACTGGCGGTCATTCCCGATCGCCAGGAAGATCGGCCGCGTGCCCGTGCGATACTGGGAATAGGGCGCGATATTGGGGTGGTCATTGCCGGTCCGCCCCGGCGGGCGGTCGGAGAGGAAGAAATTGGCCGCATGGGGGTGCAGCAGGCCCAGGGCGGAATCATACAGCGCCGCCTCCACGAACTGGCCCTTGCCCGTCACGGCACGCGCCTGCAGCGCCAGCAGAATGCCGATCACCGCATTGAGACCCGTCACCATGTCGACAACGGGGAGGCCGACGCGCAGCGGCCCGCCCTCGGCCTCGCCATTGACGCTCATCAGGCCGCTCATGGCCTGGATCACGGCGTCATAGCCGGGCAGCCCGCCGAGGGGGCCGTCGGCTCCAAAGCCGCTCACCCGGCAATGGATGAGACGGGGGAAACGCTTCGCCAGCACCTCCTCATGGCCGAGACCCCATTTTTCCAGGGTGCCGGTCTTGAAATTCTCCACCAGGATGTCGGCATCCTCCAGCAGCCGCATCAGCACCTCGCGCCCCGCCGGCAGGGAAAGGTCAAGGGCGATGCCCGCCTTGTTGCGGTTCAGGCCGAGAAAATAGGACGCCGTCCGGTCCTGGAACGGCGGTCCCCAGCCGCGCGTCTCGTCGCCGGAGGGCGGCTCGACCTTGATGACCTCCGCCCCATGGTCGCCCAGCACCTGCGTGCAATAGGGCCCGCCCAGGACACGGCTGAGATCGATCACCTTGAGCCCGGACAAGGCCCCGGGCGCGGGGGACGCCGCCGCGCTCATGCCAGCACCTTGAAAGCCGCCTCAAGGGAGACGGGCTCGTCGTGGAGCAGCCTGCCCACGGCCTCGCCATCCTCCTCCGCGCCGGCGAGAGGGTCGCGCGGCAGCAGCTTGTGGCGCAGCACGAGGCCGGCCAAAGCGAGGCGATCCCAGCGCCCGCCCATGCGGGACGCCTCCCAGGCCATCAGCACCGCCGACACGGCGTGATAAAGCCCGCTCGCGGCGGTTCGCACATCCCCTTCCAGGGCGCGGGCGCCCGCCACCGTTTCCATGCGGGCGGCGGCGCGATCGAGGACGTCGCGCAGCGGGCCATCCCACGCCTGAGGCAGGGCGGCTTCGTCCAGCAGGCGATGAAGATAGGTGCGCAGCACCGGCAGGACGCCCTCCCGCCGCACGGCCCGTGCCACGTCGAGGGCGACGATGTTGCTGGTGCCTTCCCAGATGGAGCCGAGATGAGCGTCGCGCAGCACCCGCGCGTCGGACCATTCCTCGATATAGCCGCAGCCGCCACGCACCTCCATGCCGTCCCCGGCCACCTTGCGCGCGTCCCGGCAGGTGCGGAACTTGATGAGCGGCGTGAGCACGCGCATCAGCTTCTGGGCCTCCACATCCCCCGCGTCCGCCCGCAGCAGCACGTCCGAGGTGTGGAAGACCATGGAACGCCCTTGCTCCGCCGCCACCAGCATCTTCGCCAATTGGCGGCGCATGAGGGGCAAGTCGCAGAGGCGGGCGCCGAAGGCGGTGCGGTGGCGGGCGATGAACAGCGCCTCGTTCACCGCCCGGCGCATCAGGCCGGCGGCGCGCATGCCGTTGGACAGGCGGGACATGTTGATCATGTCCGTCATCTGCTTGAAGCCCGAGGCGGGCTCCCCCACCAGATGGGCGACAGCGCCCTCCAACAGGATTTCACCGCTGGGCATGGAGCGCGTCCCAAGCTTTTCCTTCAGCCGCAGGATGCGATAGGCGTTGCGACGCCCATCCGGCAGGTGACGCGGCAGAAGGAAAAGGGACAGCCCCTTGGTGCCGGCCGCGCCGCCCTCGGGCCGGGCGAGCACCATGGCAAGGGCGGCGTCGGGATTGGAGCAGAACCACTTGTCGCCATAAAGGCGCCACTGGCCATCCTCGAAGCGCGCGGTGGTGGTGATGGCGCCGACGTCGGAGCCGGCATCCTGCTCCGTGATGAACATGGCGCCCTGGAACAGGGTGTCGAAATCCTGGCTGGTCAGCTCATCGAAATAGCGTGCGACAAGGGCTTCGTCGCCGAAGCGGGTGAGCGTGCGGGTGAGCGCGTCGGTCATGCTCAAGGGGCAGCAGAGGCCGAACTCGGCCTGCACGAACAGGTAGGACAGGCCGTATTTCACCAGTGGCGGCAGCTTGTCCGCCTCGCCGAACACGCCGCCCCGATGCGACATGGCCGCAAGGCCGAAGTCGGAATAGACCGTCCGCTCCAGCGCCACATAGCTTGGGTGCTTCTCGATCCGCTCGTGATCGGCACCATTGCGGGCGCGCAGGTGCAGCTTGGGCGGATTCTTGTCGGCATCGAGCGCGAACGTCTCCAGCTGACCGCCGGCCAGCTGGCCCATGCGGATGAATTGGCTCTCGAGCCGATCCAGCAGCGCGCCGTCGAGATAAAGGCGCAGCAGCCGTGCGAAAGCGGGGTCGTCCAGATACAGGTTGCGGCCGTACCCGTCCGGAATGTTCCGGTGCACCCTGGCTTGGACCTGCACGTTCGTCCTCCCTGAGCATCGCATCTTGAATGGGCGGCAGGTTAGGCGGGCGGCGATAGCCTGGAAAATACCATTTTCAGATCATTCCATACGGTCTAACGAATGAATGTGGCGGGATGCGCCAGCCCGCGCTTGGGAGGGGCACCATGAATTTCACATTCCGCCAGTTGCGTTATTTCCTGGTCCTGGCGGAGGAACTGCATTTTGGGCGCGCCGCGCGGCGCCTGAACATCTCCCAGCCCCCCTTGAGCGCGAGCCTGCGGCAGCTGGAAGACGAGCTGGGGGTTCAGCTCCTGGACCGCACCAGCCGGAGCGTGCGCCTGACCCCGGCGGGAAAGCTGTTCGCGGCCCGCGTCTCGGCGGGGCTCGGACAGCTCGACGAGGCGTGGGAAGTCACGCGCGAGGCCGCCACCGGCACCATGGGGACACTGCGCATCGGCTTCGTGCCCTCCATGATCTTCCGGGGCCTGCCGCAGATGCTGCGGGCCTTCACCGAGCGACATCCCCACATCGCGCTGGAGCTTCAGGAGCTGAACAGCGCCCGCCAGATCGCCCGCCTCGCCGGGGCCGACCGGGACGGACGGGCCCTGGACGTGGGCTTCATCCATGCCTGCCCCCTGCCCACCGGCATGGCCGAGAAGGTCATTCTCGACGAGCGCTTCGTGTGCTGCGTCTCGCACACCCATCGCCTCGCCCGCCGCCGACGCATCGGCTTGCGGGAATTGAAGGAAGAGACCGTGCTGGTCTTCTCCCGCGCCTATGCCGCCCATTATCACGACCGCATCGTGGGCCTGTTGCGCGCTGCGGAGGTCGAGCCTGAACTTTCCCATGAGGTCAGCCACTGGCTCACGGTGCTCAGTCTCGTCAGCCAGGGGATTGGGGTGTCCCTGGTGCCCAATTGCCTGGTCCGTTCCGGCTTCACGGACGTTGCCTTTCTCGACGTGATGGAAAAGGACGCGCGTCACGATACGTGCTGCATCTGGGATGAGCGCACAGACAGCCCCACCCGCTCCGCCTTTCTGGAACAGGTGGGCACCTTCTATGGCGCGCAAGGCAATGGCCGCCGTTGATCGGTCGCCGACCGTCACCGTGCGCCGCGCCGGTCCGGGCCTTGCCAGCGCAAGAGTGCGCGGCCTGAATGGAAACGGGGATTGTCCTGAAAGGACTTCAGTTTGCCTCCAGCATCGGGTCCCTATAATGGGCGGCCGGGTTGCGCGCGCCGTGCGGCCGAGCGGACGTCGTCGGGCCGCAGGTGATCCGCCGCCGCTAGGGGCCTTGAGAGGTGACATGGATCCGCTGTCCGCCATCGCCGCCTTCTCCCTCGCGGCCGCCCTCCTGACGGTGACGCCGGGGCTGGACACGGCCCTCGTGCTGCGCACCGCCACCGTGGAGGGCGCCCGTCCGGCGCTTCAGGCGGGCGCCGGGGTGGTGACGGGCGTCCTCGCCTGGGGGCTTCTGGCCTCGCTCGGCCTGGGAGCCGTACTGACCCTGTCGGAGATCGGATATCGCCTGCTCCAATATGCCGGTGCCGCCTATATGGTCTGGCTCGGGGCACGGCTGCTGGTCGGCGCCTGCCGTGGGAGACCTGGCCTCGGCCTCCCCTCCCCCGCCGCTCCCGCGACCGTCGGCGCGGCCCCGCACGGCAGCGCGCAGGGCGGCAAGGGAAGAGGCAAGGGAAGAGGCGAGGGAAGAGGCGAGGGGCGCGCCTGGTTCTGGCGCGGGCTCATGACCAATCTGCTGAACCCCAAGGTCGGGGTGTTCTATGTCAGCTTCCTGCCCCAGTTCATTCCGGCGGACGTTCCCATTGTCGCGTTCAGCGTGATGCTGGCGGGCATTCACGCCCTGATGGGCCTCGTCTGGTTCTCGGGGCTCACACTGGCCACGCGCCCCTTCACCCGGCTCTTCCGGAGCCCCTTTTTCACGCGCGGCATTGATGGCGTGACCGGGACGGTGCTCATCGCCTTCGGCGTCCGGTTGGCGTTCCAGGAGCGGGGCTGAAGGCCAGAAATAGCGACCGCCGGCCGAAATGAGGCTGCCGCCATACCTTGGTTCAGGTGCGCGAGCCCCATGTAGAATGTCCCCCGCCGACGCCCCGTGAAAATCTCCCCTTATGCAAGTTTTGCCCCGTGCATCGCGCCGCCGGAAACGGGGACGAGCAGGGAAGAGGGGATGCCATGCTCGCCTATGGATATGTGGCCCTTGGGGGCGCGATGGGTTCGATCCTACGCTTCGGACTGAACCGCTGGTTCACCCTGCTCTTGGGCGATGCGCTCCCCTGGGGGACCATCCTCATCAATATCGGCGGCTCCTTCGCCATCGGCCTGTTCGCCGCTCTGTTCGAGGGTCGCGCGGGGGCGGAGGTGCCGTTTGAAATCCGCCAGTTCATCCTGGTGGGGGTGTGCGGCGGATTCACCACCTTTTCGTCCTTCAGCCTTCAGACCCTCTCTTTGATGCAGGCGGGGGAGCCCGGCCGTGCCGTGCTGAACGTCGTGCTCTCCCTGGCGCTGTGCATCCTGGGCGTCACCCTCGGCCACATGCTGCCCACCGCCTTTGCCACCCTCTCCCGGAGCATGGGGGCGTGAGGGCTTGAGCCCTGCACGCGCCATCCTCCCAGGAAGCCCTACGACAGGAGCAGACCATGAAGATCGACCTGACCGGCAAGCGCGCCCTCGTCACCGGCTCGACCGGCGGCATCGGCTTTGCCATCGCAAGGGGCCTCCAGGAGGCGGGCGCGGACGTGGTCATCAATGGCCGCACGGCCGCCAATGTGGAGGAGGCCCTGGCCCGGATGCCCGGTGGGGTGCGCGGCCGGGCGGTTGATCTGGCCACCGCCGAGGGCGCCCGGGAACTGGTGGCCGACGAGCCCGCATTCGACATCGTCGTGAACAATCTCGGCATCTTCCAGCCGCAGGATTTCTTCGAGAC
Source organism: Aquabacter sediminis (assembly GCF_028863665.1). Classification (GTDB taxonomy): domain Bacteria; phylum Pseudomonadota; class Alphaproteobacteria; order Rhizobiales; family Xanthobacteraceae; genus L1I39. Next base: position 522,724 of record NZ_JARBFX010000004.1, on the reverse strand, counting down.
GGACGATGCCATCTGGGAGCGGCACTGGCAGGTGAATGTGATGACCGGCGTGCGGCTCGCCCGCGCCTACCTGCCGGGCATGGCGGCGCGGGGCTGGGGACGCATGCTGTTCCTGGGTTCGGAATCCGCCTTCAACATTCCGCCCGACATGATCCATTACGGCGTCAGCAAGACGGCCGACGTGGCGCTGGCCCGCGGCCTTGCCAAGCGCATGGCCGGCACCGGGGTGACCGTGAACTCCATCCTGCCCGGCCCCACCCTTTCGGAGGGGGTTGCCCAGATGCTCAAGGCCGAGACGGCGGGGGGCAAGTCGCTGGAGCAGGCCGGCGCGGACTTCGTGAAGGCGCAGCGGCCTTCCTCCCTGATCCGGCGCCTGTCCACGGTGGAGGAGGTGGCAAGCATGGCGGTCTACCTCGCTTCGCCCCTCGCCTCGGCCACCACCGGCGCCGCGCTGCGGGTGGATGGCGGCGTCATCGACTTCATCAATTAGCGCCGGATCGCGCTCAAGGACCTGGGAGAGCAAAGTCATGAGCCCTCGCATTCTCATTGTCGGCGGGTCCATGGGAGGCTTGTTCGCCGCCTTTCTGCTCGGCCGCGCCGGCTTCGACGTGACCGTCACCGAACGGTCCGAGCATGGCCTGGAGGGGCGCGGCGCGGGCCTGGTGGCGCAGCGCGAGGTGTTCGCCATGCTGCGGGAGGCGGGCATCGAGCACCTCGCCCAGGTGGGCGTGACCGCCGTCGAGCGGATCTTCCTCGATCGCGCGGGTGAGATCGTCCACCGGCAGCGCACGCCCCAGACGCAGCTGTCCTGGGACGTGCTGTTCCGCACCTTCCGTGACCTCGTTCCGGATGCACGCTACCGCATCAAAGCGCAGGCAGTGGCGGTCGAGCCAGACGCCGCAGGCGCCCGGGTGCGCTTTGCCGACGGCCATGAGGAACGGGCGGACCTGGTGATCGGGGCAGACGGGATCGGCTCCCTCGTCCGGGCGGCCGTATCTGGGCCGGAGGCGCATCCGCGCTATGTGGGCTATGCCACCTGGCGTGGCCTGGTGCCGGAGACACACGTGCCGGCCGAGGCGGCGCGCCAGCTGTTCGAGCGCTTCGCCTTTTACGAGAGCCCCGGTTCGCACATCCTCGGCTATCTCGTTCCTGGTGCCGACGGGTCCATCGCGGCGGGCCGGCGGCGCTACAATTGGGTCTGGTACCGGCGCTACACGCCACAGGAGTTGCGCCATGTCCTCGTGGATGTGGACGGCCTCGCCCGACCGTTCTCGCTGGCACCCGGCCGTGTCCCGCCCGACAGGATCCGCGCGCTCCACACCGATGCGGCCGAAGAGCTGCCCCCCTCCTTCGCGGCGGCGGTGGCGGCCGAACCTCGCCCCTTTCTTCACGCCATCTTCGACTACGCCCCCTCCCACATGGTGAAAGGCCGCGTGGCGCTCATGGGCGATGCCGCCTTCGTGGCGCGGCCGCACACGGCCATGGGGGTCGCCAAGGCGGCGGGCGATGCCTTCGCGTTGCGCGATGCACTGCGGGAGCACGCGGACATTGGCGCCGAGCTCGCCGCCTACGAGGCCGCACGGGTGCCGGTTGGGCAGGCCATCGTCGCTTATGGCCAGAGGCTGGGACAGGGGCTGCAACTGGCGTCCGCCTGATCCCGGCCTGCGCCTTCAAGGGACTGCGTGCCGGTGTGCGCCGGCGCGCCTCATCCCTCGCGGGGAAGCCGCACCACGAAAGTGCTTCCCCGCCCCTCTGCGGAGCGGCATTCCAGCGCGCCGCCATGCAGCTCCATGATGGAGCGGCAAATGGCAAGGCCCACCCCCATGCCCGTGCTCTTGGTGGTGAAGAAGGGCTGGAAAATGCGGGCCATGACCTCCGGCGACATGCCGGCACCGGTATCCTCGATTTCCACCTGAACGGCCTCGTCCAGGCTGGAGGTGGTGATGTGCAGGCGCCGCGCCCCGTCGTTTTTCCCCGACATGGCCTGGATGGCATTGGTCATGATGTTGAAGAGCACCTGCTGCAGCTGAACCGTGTTCGCCAGCACCGCGCTTCGGGCATCGCTGAACGTGGTCTCCAATTCGATCCGGTTGGACTGCATGTCGGGGCCGATAATCTTCAAGACGTCTTCCACCACGTCCTCGACCGCCACCTTGCGGAGCGCGGAAGGCTCCTGCTTCACCAAGGCCCGCAGGGCGGTGATGATGTCCGCGGCGCGGCGCCCGGACTGGCGGATGCTCTGGAGGCTCTTGGACACCTCGGCAAAGTCCGGCTGTGGCCGGTTGAGCCAGCGCAGCCCGGCATCCGCATGGGCGACGAGGCTGGCGAGCGGCTGGTTGATCTCGTGGGCGATGGAGGAGGCAAAGCTGCCCATGGCGGTCATCTGGTTGGCGCGCGCCAGGTCGCTGCGGGCCTCCCGCAACTCGAACTCCGCCTGGGCGCGGCGGAGGTTTTCCGCCATCAGGTCGCCATAGAGCCGGGCCGCATCGAGCGATATGGCCGCCTGGGGCGCGATGACCTCCAGCATGGCCATGCGCTGCGGCGTGAAGACATCGGCGCTCAGCGCATTCTCCAGATAGAGCATGCCGATCAGATCGCCCCGCTTGACCAGCGGGATGCAGGCCAGGGAACGGATGGCACGCCCGCCCAGGGACAGGCCGCGCGGGATGGCCTCCAGCGCGGCATCGGCAAGCGTGACAGGCCGCGCGGTGCGCAGCACCGTCTTCAGCACGGAAGCGGGCATCAGGTCTTCCGGCGTCGCGGCGGGTTGCAGCGCGATCGCGATCTCCTGGCCCTGGACACGGGCGACCGCTTCCACGACCGGCGCCCCGTTCCGCAGCAGCAGCAGCAATCCGAATTGCGCCCCGGCATGGATAATCATGCTCTTCATCAGGGTGCGGACGACCTGTTCGAGGCCCACCTCTTCGGCCAGGGTCTGGGAGGCCGCCGCCATGACGGTCAGATCCAGCTCATGCTGCATGCGCCGGGGGCTCGCCGCTGCGGCGTCGGGACCGGCGGAAGCGGGGAGCAAGCGCGCAAGCTGCGCGGCCTTGCCGTTCGCGCCCCACTCCCGATAGCTCTGGATGGCGCTCTGCAGGCAGCCTTGTGCGGGTGCCGTCAGGTTGATGTCCCGGTAGAACCGCGCCGCAAGCTCCTGGGCGAGCGCCTGGTCATGGACGAAGCGCGCGGCCGCTGCCGCCTCCGCCGCGCGCTCATAGAGCACCATGGCTTCGGCGCGCTTTCCGGAGAGGCGCGCGGCTTCCGCCTCCAGAAGCAGATGCTTGGCGGAAAACGTCTCGGCGTTGAGCCCCGCCCAGGCCCGGAAGCGCTCCCGCGCCACCGCCATCCCCCCGAGGCGCTCGTCGGCGGAGCGCGCCCCATCCTCGACCTGCGCGCGGGCCAGGGCGAGGAAGAAGCACGTCATGGCAGTGTCAATATGGGCGGGCGCCGCCCAGGCCATGGCATCCGCCTCTTCCAGGTGGCGCAGCGCGCCCGGAAGGTCGCCGAGAGCGAAAGCCTGGAGGCCGGCATAATGGCGGACCCAGTAGCGGGTGGCGACCGAGGATGCCCGCAGCACCGCCTCGGACGCCCCATCCTGCGGCTCGCCGGAGCCGAGCGCCTCCACGAGCCCCAGTTGCGCGGCCAGGATCAGCTCGATGTCGCCATAGCCGATATCGCGGGTCATCGCGATGCTGTCCACCAGTTCGGAGCGGACGCGATCGAGCCGTGCGCCGATGACCAGCAAGTCGGAGGCAATATGGTTGCGGGCATAGCAGGCCATGCCGAGGTCGCCGGCCGCCTGCGCCACCCGGGCGCCTTCGCGCGCATGGCTGAGCGCCGTGCGCATGGGAGAGGTCCAGGGGCTCACCTGGTCCAGCGCGATCAGGGCCGCGGTGCGCTGGGCCTCATAGCCGTCGCGCTTGGCCAGTGTGGTGGCCGCCGTCGCATAGGCCGCACCTTGCTCATAGGCCCCGAAATAATGGGCGGCGAGCACACCGAACCAAGCCAGGCCATAGGCCGATTCCGGGGCCGCACCATGGGCGAGGGTCAGCTCCACGATCTTGATGACATGCAAGAAACGCAGTTCGCCCTCGACGAAGAAGGACGAGATGAGGGTGGAAAGCAGCGACAGGGCGGCCCGCGCGCGCCGGTCGGTGATGTCCGGCAGCTTGACGAGATCCTCGACCGCTACCCGTTCGAGCTTTTGCAGACAGATCCGATAGGCCGCCTCCAGTTCGTCGGGACCGGCTGAGGTCTCCAGCTCCACGTCCAGCGCGCGCAGGCCCTGGAGCGCACTGTCGATGGCGTGGGCATAGGCTCCCTTGACGGTCAAGGCGGTGGCCTTGAGGCGGCACAGCTCCGCGACGCTGATGGAATCGTCCCGCAATCCCCAAAGGCCGTCGAGCGCCGCCAGCGCCTCGTCCACGCGACCAAGGGCCAGCAGGCAGTCGCATTCCAGCCATTCGGCGTCGAAGGCGAGCGCGGCGACATCCTCGTTCTTGTCCTCCGGCAGGATGCGGCGGATCAGGTCCACGAAATGCAGGGCGCGATGGGCCTCCCCCGCCGACCGGCAGGCGCGCGCCGCCAGAAGCAGGATCCGGGCAAAGTGCGGACGCTCATGCCCAGCCAAATCCTCAAGGGTGCAATGATCCACCTGGGAGGCAATGTCGAAGGCGACATCGGTCTCGATCGCCGGGTGGAGCGCCGAAAGCGCGCGGGCATTGCCCAAATGCTTTCGGGCCTTCTGGGCCGGCGACATGCTCGCGGAGGCCGCTTCCAGAACCCGGTCATGGGCGACGACGAAGTCGGTGCCGGAGCGGTGCAGAAGACCGGCCGCCACCAGCGCGTTGGCCGCGCGCACGGTCTCTTCCAGGCTGGCACCGGACAATCGCGCCGCAAAGGCCGCCGAGCAGCGCCCGCCAAGCGTGGCGCAGCGTTGCAGCAAGCTGCGCTGGAGCGGCGGTAAGGTGTTCAAGCGCTCCAGCATCAGATCCGCAATCTCGTGCTGCTGCCGGCGGCGCCGCGCGTTCCAGGTCCAGTCCTGCCGGTCGGCATCGAACTGGAGAACCTCCTCCTCCAGCAAGGTCTGGAGGAGCTGCCCGATGAAGAAGGGATTGCCGCGGGCCTCCCGGTGGACCCGCGCGGCAATGGCTTGGACCGCCTCCGGCGCGCTTTTCAGGATGAAGGCCACCAAGGCCAGGGTGTCGCCCTCCCCGAACGGTTCCAGGTTCAGTTCCTGCGCGAAGGCGGGCGCGCGTCTGGCCACCTCCAGGAGCTCGCGCACCGCCTTCCGGTTCAGCGCCTCCGGGCGATAGCTGCCGATGAGGAAGACATGGGCCGGCGCCTCGCTGCACATTTGCCGGACCACATTCAGGCTGGCGTGGTCGAACCATTGCAGGTCGTCCAGGAACAGGACCAGGGGCGTGTCTGCGCTCGCGAGGGCCGCGAAGGTCTGCGCCAGGATGCGGGCGGCCCGGACCTGCGCCAGATGGGCGGGCACATCGGCAACCGGGTGGGATTCGGGCGGCAGGATGGTCAGGTCGGGGACGAGATCGGCGAGCACGCGCCCGCAGCCCACCACGCCCCCCAGCCGCAGGCGCGCGGCCGCAAGGCCCGCCTCGTCGCCGCCCAGCACATGCGCCAGCGCGGTGCGCAGCGCCTGGGCGATGGGCGCGAAGGGCGTGCCTTCGCGCAGCTGGACGCCCTTGCCGGAGGCGCACAGGGCACCCCCCTCCCGAATGTCCGCGATCAGCGCCTCCACCAGGGTGGATTTTCCCGCGCCCGGCTCTCCCGTTACCAGCACGATCCGCCGCTGGGAGGCGGAGCGGAATGCGGCGTAGAGCGCGCCAAGCCGCGCCAGCTCCGGGGCACGGCCGAACAATTGGCTGGCGCCGCGGGGTGGCTCGGCAAATTCGCCGCGCGCCAGCACGAAGTCCTCGTCTTGCCCGGTGGTGGCAAGCGTGGTGGCCAGCCGCCAGAAATCGGCGTGAAGCGCACGGGCGGTCTGGTAGCGCTGCTTGGGATCCTTGCTGATGAGCTTCAGCAGGATGGCATCGAGGCTGGCGGGAATCTCCGGCCGGGCCAGGCGAAGGGAGGGCGCCTGCATGGCCACATGGGCGTGCAGCCAGCCCGACAGGGAGGATGCCGTGAGCGGCAGATGGCCCGACAGGCGCTCATAGAGCAGCACGCCCAGGGCATAGAGGTCGGTGCGGGCATCCACCGGCGCGGGATCGGTGCGGATCAGCTCCGGGGCCGCATAGGCCACGTCCGGCCCGTCGATGCGATGCTCCTGGGCGGCGCTCGCCTGCGCCCCCGCGCTCCACGTGAACCCGGTGAAGCGCACGTGTCCATCCGGCTCCACCAGAAGCCGGGTGGGCGACAGGCCCCCATGAATGATCCCGGCCTGATGCACCCCCATCAAGGCTGCGCTCGCGGCCAGGGCGAGCGCCATGAAGGTCCCGATCTCCCCGCCTTCAGGGGGAAGATCGGCGAGGGCCGTCGCCGTGCGCGGCGGATAGACGAGGGCGAGCCGTTCCTGCTCGCCCACGAAAGCCGGCACTTCCGCAAGCTCGTGGCCCAGCGTCAAGGCAAGGTTGGCATCGGCGAGGAGCCCGAAGGCCTGGGGCGTGTTCCACTCCGCCAGCAGGATGCGCCAGGGCGCGCCCGCCTCATCCACCACCTGCAACTCCTCGATGCCCCCGTGGGTGCTGCGGGAGGTGATGATCAGGCTGGCCCACCAGCGGGCATCCTGGCGCGGGAGGCGGGTGGCGATCTCATGGGTCATGAAATAGGAGGCATGCGGCGCAAGGGCGGCGCTCTCGAAGGAGACGCCGGGAGCATGACTGCTGGAGTTCATGGTCGCCTCTCACTGCGCTTGCTCCGCCGCATGTCCCGAATGCACGCGGAGGTGTGCCGATGATCTGGTGAGAGTGTCGCTCATGTACCATGGCTTGGTCTTTGCCGAGAACGGCATTGTGTTTGCCGGAATTGACAGACTTGATTGGCAGTGCGGCTGGCCGCAAGATAAAGGGTCACGCGGGAGGGCGTCCTCCAGATCGAGGATAAAGGCATGGCGGGCGTACATGAGTTCGGCCGCAGGAAGTTCCCCCGGGGCGAGGTGCTGCTGAGCTCCACGCGCCGGAACTGGACGCGGATCGCCGCCGAGGTGCGCAACCATCCGGCCGGCGAGATCCCGCCCCCCGTCCCCCAGCAGATGGAAATCACCCTGGCCTTGTTCGGATCGCAGGACGGCCGGGTGCAGCGGCGCGGAAACGGCGAATTCCAGGACACACCCGCCCGGCCCGGCACCCTCTGGCTGTGCCCGATCGGCGTGGTGGAGGAGTCCATCCGCATCACCGATGACCTCAGCCGCATCCTGCACATCTTCGTTGGACATGACGTCTTCAAGGATGTTTCGCGTTCCGTGTCGCGGACCGTATTGCCCGAGAGCATTGCCTACCGCGCCGGCATCGAGGACGATTTCATCCGGCAGGTCGGGTACAGGATCAGCGCCGAGCTGGAGGAGGAAACCTCCGTCGGCGGCCTGCTGGTGGACAGCCTTTCGAGCGCGCTGGCGGCCCATCTTGTCGCCACCTACAGCAGCGACCAGATGCAAGAGCGCGAGACGCCCGCCATCGAGGCGTTCAGGATGCGGCGCGTGCTCGACTATATCAGCGACAATCTGGATGCGGACATCTCCCTGTCCGACCTGTCCAACATTGCCTGCCTCAGCCGCCATCATTTCGCGCGCGCCTTCCGCGCGGCGCTTGGCGTGCCGCCGCATCGCTTCATCAGCGAACAGCGCCTCCACAGGGCCCAGGACCTTCTGGCCCACACCCAGTGCAGCCTGGCGGACATCGCCTTTGCCTGCCGCTTCTCCTCACAATCCACGTTCACGCGGGCCTTCCGGCGCCATGTGGGCATGTCGCCCGGCGAGTTCCGGCGCACGGCCGGAAGCTAGGCCGCCCCAGGGAGCCACGAGGGGACACGTGAGGCCAACAGTCCCCCCTCATGACCACCTGGATGAGCCATGTCAGGTCCGGCGGACCACGCGAGGGGCACGTGATCCGCCGTCCCCGCTCTGACCTCAGCCCTTCACGAAGGCCAACAGGTCCGGATTGATCACATCGGCATGGGTGGTCAGCATGCCGTGCGGGAAGCCAGGATAGATCTTCAGGGTGCTGTTCTTGAGCAGCTTGGCCTGCAGGATCGCTGCATCCTTGTAGGGGACCACCTGGTCGTCATCGCCCTGCAGCACCAGGGTGGGCACCGTGATGGCCTTGAGGTCGTCCGTCTGGTCGGTTTCGGAGAAGGCCTTGATGCCCTCATACTGGGCCAGCGCGCCGCCCATCATGCCCTGCCGCCACCAGTTCTGGATGATGCCTTGGGATACCTTCGCGCCGGGGCGATTGAAGCCGTAGAAGGGGCCGGCAGCCACATCCAGGTAGAATTGCGAGCGGTTGGCGGCGAGCGCGGCGCGGAAACCGTCGAACACTTCGATGGGCGTGCCTTCGGGATTGCTGGGCGTCTTCAACATCAGCGGGGGAATGGCCGCCACCAGCACGGCCTTGGCAACGCGCCCCTGGGGCTGGCCGTAACGGGCCACGTAGCGCGCCACTTCGCCGCCGCCCGTGGAGTGACCGATATGGACCACGTTCCGCAGGTCGAGATGCTCCACCACCGCAGAGGCGTCGGCCGCATAGCGGTCGATGGTGTTGCCGGTGTCCACCTGGCTGGAACGGCCATGGCCGCGGCGGTCATGGGCGACCACCCGGTAGCCCTTGGACACGAAGAACAGGAGCTGCGCATCCCAGTCGTCAGACGAGAGCGGCCAGCCATGATGGAAATGGATGGTCTGCGCGTCCTTGGGACCCCAGTCCTTGAAGAAAATCTCCGTCCCGTCCGCCGTCTTCACGAAACCGCTGCTCATGGAAGTCTCTCCAGTCCTGTGTGTCGCGCCGGAAGTGGCGCCTTGGGTGGTGGCACTGGCGCGCGCCGGAAGCATCGTGGTCGCCGCGAACCCCGCGGCGATGCCAAACACCTCCCGTCGGGTCATCCGAAGACCCTCCACCGGAACCGCGGCCGTCCCGACGGCACGGTTTTCGTCGTCCTGTGCCCGTTCGGGAACGATGGGGAAACTGCCCATGGCCGTGATCTCCTGCTGCCATTGCTTACGGGATGGAAGCTAGATGGCGGCGGCGGTCGGCAGAATTGTACAGTCAGATCGCCCATTCATACCTAGGTTTAAGAGCATCTCGGCTGATGACGTTTCAAGAAGCCCCGGTGTCTCCTGGTCATTGGATCCGCCATCCTCGAAACCATACCTTGGTATAGGTCCGCTTATCCCGAACGATACTTCGCGACGCCGCTCGTAGAATGGGGCGCTCCGCAGGATTTTTCTAAATTCGCATCGATCACGGCGCCGGCGTCATACGGCCAGCGGTCCTTCGGATCCGCTTCGCGTCGCCGCGCGCAATACAGGCCCCATCGATCGCGAGGAAAGACCATGTTCGAGCCTTCCCCCCATCCCGGCATCGATGTTTCGCACCCGCGCTCCGCCTCCCCGGCGCGTCGCCCGCCTCCACCAGGCGCGGCTGGCGCGGAGGCCGGGTTCGTGATCGGCCTGGTCCTCGCGCAGGCCGGCATCGCCATTACCCTGCCGCGTGTCCCGCCCGGCGGGCGGAAGGCGGCCGCCTCCCGCCCGCCGCTGGAGGTGCTGTTCGCGGATGCGGGGCCGCTTGTCTGCGTCCCATCCACCCGCGCCGATCTTGCCGCCTTCTTCTCCCGCAGGCGAAGCGGCGTCCTGATGGTGGACCTGCGCGCAGGCGACGACGCCGAGTTGGCCGCGCTCGCTGAAAGCCTTCTCGACGCCCTGCCGCACGACCCATTGGCCGCCGGTCTCTATGCCGATGCCATCGGGGCGCTTCTGGCGGCCCGATGCGCCGAGGCGCCAAAGCCCTGCCCGACCACCACCCGGCGGCCGTGCGGTCTTCTGCCCAAATGGCGTCTGAAGCGCGTGACCGAATTTGTGGCCGCTCATCTGGACGAACCCATCACGCTGGCCGACATGAGCGCGGCGGCCAAGCTCACGCGCATGCACTTCGCCGCCCAATTCCGTGCCACCACAGGGCTGCGGCCACACGACTACCTCCTGCAGCAGCGCATCGCGCGGGCCAAGGAGTTGCTCGAGGAGGATCTGCCGATCGTGCAGGTCGCCCTCGCGGTGGGGTTCCAGACCCAGGCCCATTTCACCACCGTCTTCGGCCGCATCGTGGGCGAAACGCCGTCCCGCTGGCGAAGCGCCCGCATGGCCGCGCGAGGTCCCCTCCCCGAAAACCGAGCGCGCGCCAGGTGGAATCCGGCCGTCGGCGGCCTCCCCGCCCTGGCCATGCAGAGCGGACGGGCAGCCGCAGACCGCGCGCCGGCCTGATGGCCTGCTGCCACAAGAAACGAAGGCGAGGCCGGCTCTTTGGGCCGGCCTTTCATTTGGCCTCCCCTTCCCCGCCCTCCAAGCACGACGGCCCGGCCGCGCGAGGGCGCGGCCGGGCACGGGGCTCCAGCGTGTAGGGGTCAGCCTTTCACGAGAGGCTGGCGCGTCGCCCGCAGGCGGGACAGGAGAGGCTCGCCAATGTCCAGATGACCTTCCACCAGATGCTTGGGCGTCAGGGCCAGCCAATTGTTGAGGGAGACATCCTTATACTCGGCCGTGTGGAAGACATTCAGCACACGCACCGGCTCGTCGCCGGTATTCTCGATATAGTGAGCCAGCGTCTTCGGCACATAGCCCACGTCCCCCGCCACGAAATCGAAGGTCCGCGCATTGTCCACGGCGTCGAAGACGGTCATGCGCGCCTTGCCGGTGATGTAGTACTGGATCTCGTCCGCATCCGGATGCCAGTGGATCTCGCGCATGCCGCCCGGCTCAAGGTCGATGAACAGCGCGGCGAGATTGGTGACGCCGAACGTCTTGTTGTCCACCACCTTGGTGGCGCCTCCCGGAAACGGGGTGGACGCGATCTCGGAGGCGCGAAACACATACTTGTCCGTGAAGCTCACCGCACCGAGCGCCGTGCGCACCTCGTCCAGCGGCGGCGGGACGGGCTGACGGAAGATATACTTCTCATGCGCCGGGATGCCATCGAAAGCTTCGACCGGCACTCCGAAATTCTTGGCCAGGACTTCCCGGGGCATGTGGGCGAACAGTTCCGTCACCAGCAAGGTCTGGTTTTCGGAAAAGTTTCCGTCATTGAAGACGAGGACGAACTCCGTCCCTTCCTCAAGACCCTGGATGGCGTGCGGGAAGCCGGCGGGCGCGAGCCATAGGTCGCCGGGGCCGAGATCCTCGACCAGGGTCTGGCGCTGGTCATCCACCAGGTAGAAGCGCACCCGGCCGTTGAGCACATAGGCCCATTCGGCCTCCTTGTGCCAGTGCAGCTCGCGCACCACGCCAGGGGGCAGGCGCATATTGACGATGGCCAGCTCCTTCAGCGAGCCCATCTCGCGCTGCGTGACCTCCCGCGCCCAGCCGCCGTCTTCCAGACGGTTATGCGCCATGGCGAAGGGGAATTTCAGGTTGGGAATGCCGCCATGGTCGGTGGCCGGGGGGATGAGGATGTCGGGATTCTGCGCCTCCACCTCAGGATTGCGCGGCCCCACAATGTCGGCTCCCCTGCTGCCGACGATGGGTTGCTTCAGGACGGTCATCGGGAACTCCTTGCCTATGGCCTCTCACGGAGGACGTGTTGCGCGGAGCAAGGTTTGCACCGCAGGTCGGACAGGCGCATGAAGAGCGCCGCGACACAAGAAAACGGCGCACCATGCTTCGGTCGAGAGGCAAGAAATCATGGCAACCGAGGTCGATCAATTGTCAATTTGAGTATTTGAACTGCAATATAAGGTGAATATACAATCGTTTAATGTTGTTAAATAGGACCACGCGGACGGGCCAACACACGCATGATGGCCGCCCGCGAGGAGGAATGCGACCTTCGGCGCGCCGCACCGGCGGCCTGTTCGTCCCCTGGCGCGCAGGCGCCTGCCTCCCTCTCCCCCCGATGACCCAATGGACCACCATGAGCCCGCCTCCCCAGATGCACATGCCTGGCCCCTCCGCCGCCGATGCCATCCCGCCGGACCGATGGGCCGGCACGGGCGCCCCGGCGCGACCCGCAATCATTCGCCATCCCCTGGCCTTCGCGCTCATTCTCACGGGGCTTGCCGGCTTCCTGGATGCTGCCGCCTTCGTGCAGTTCGATCATCTCTATGTGTCGTTCATGAGCGGCAACAGCACGCATCTGGGCCTCACGCTTGCCGGCTGGGACATCCCCAGGATGCTGGCAGTGCTCGCGGTCATCTGCGCCTTCGTGGCGGGCTCTGCCGCCGGCACATGGATCGCGGATCATCATGAAGGCCAGTTCAGCGCGCGCGTGCTGGCCCTTGAGGCGGTCTTGCTCTGTGCAGCCATGGCTGCGGCACTGGCGTCCCTCTCGCTGCCTTGCGTGATGATCGTCGCCCTCACCATGGGCCTCCAGAACGTCCTGCACCAGGCGGTCTGTGGCGTGGATGTGGGGAAGGGCTTCGTGACCGGCATGCTGTTCCACCTGGGCCAGTCCCTTGCGCGCCTGGTGAGTGGCAAGGCAAAGGTGGGCCATGTGCTCACCTCGCTGTTCAATTGGCTCGCCTTTGTCGCGGGCGCCGCAGCGGGCGCGCTCGCCCTGCCGGCCATCGGCTTCACCGGGTGCCTGCTGGTGGGCGCGGGCATCATCCTGGCGCTGCTGGCCCGGCTGTGGCGCACCGGCCGATCCCACGCGCGCCCGATCCCCTTGCCCTGAAGCAAGCCGATCGGCAAGACCTGCTCCACCCCCGCGGGTTTGGCACACGAAAACCTAAGTATGAGCACCCCACGCGAAGGCGCAATTCACGTCATCGGGCCGCCCTCCGACAATAACGGACAGACCTGCACAGATTTGAGCCGGGCATGGATCGCCTGCTGATCCCGGCACCGGGCACGGTCTGAAATGGAGTGGCACAATGCAAGACCCGTCTGTCCCCGCGCCCGCGACGGCTTTGCCCGCCGGCGTCATGGCGCCCGATTTCACCCTGTCCGCGACACCGGACCAGACCCTCTCGCTCACCGAGATGCGGGGCCATCCGGTGATCCTGGCCTTCTATCCGGCCGATTGGAGCCCCGTGTGCGGGGACGAGATGAGCCTTCTCAACGCCGTGCTGCCGGAATTCCATAAGAGGGGTGCCCAGCTCGTCGGCATCTCCACCGACGGCGTCTGGTGCCACGCGGCCTTCGCGGCCGAGCGCAAGCTGCACTTTCCCCTCCTGGCTGACTTTGAGCCCAAGGGCGAGACCGCCCGGCACTATGGCGTCTATCGCGCCGCCGACGGCGTTTCCGATCGTGCTCTGTTCGTGATCGACGGCGCCGGCATCATTCGCTGGTCCTATGTCTCTCCGCTCGGCATCAATCCCGGCGCCGACGGCATCCTGGACGCGCTGGACAAGCTCGGCACGGCCCCTGCCGAAGGAGCTGCAGCATGACCCACCCCATCCCTGCGCTTGCTGGCGACGATCATGTTGCCGGCCCCGCCACCGCCGCTGTGACCCTGGTGGAATATGGCGACTATCAATGCCCCTATTGCGGCGAGGCCTATCCCGAACTGAAGGCCGTGCAGCGCGCCATGGGGCACGGCTTGCGCTTCGTGTTCCGGAACTTCCCGCTGGTGGAGGTCCATGCCCACGCCCTGCGCGCGGCCCAGTTCGCCGAAGCCGCCGCCGAGGCCGGCCGGTTCTGGGAGGCGCACGATCTGCTTTACGAGAACCAGGAGGCGCTGGGCGACCAGAGCCTGCTCGCCTATGGCCAGCATCTCGGCCTCGACCGTGCCTTGCTGATGGCGGCCTTCGAGGGGCGCCACGACGACAAGATCCAGCGGGATTTCCTCGGCGGGGTGCGCGGCGGCGTGAACGGCACGCCGTGCCTCTTCATCAATGGCCGCCTCTATGAGGGGCCACGCGACGCCGCAAACCTCGTCGTCATCTTGCGACAAGCCGCCAGCCAGCGGGCCTGACCCGCCCAATTCATCCGATCGTGCCGGAGCTGAGGGCGACCGGCGCGATCTCTTCTTCTCCTCACACTTGGTGACTGCCATGACCATTCAGGACAGCGCCCCTGGAGGGCGCATCGCCCCGTCGCGTGTGCGGCACACGCTCGGCCACGGAACCACCTTCGCCATGGCGGCGGCGGCGGGTCTTGCGATCGCGAACATCTACTACAACCAGCCCATGCTCGAACTGATCGAGCAGGCCCTGCCCGATCGCCTCGCCGGGGCGATCCCCACCGCGACCCAGCTCGGCTATGCGGTGGGGCTGTTCCTGCTGGTGCCGCTCGGCGATCTGGTGGAACGGCGGCGGCTGATCATCCTGCAATTCGTCCTGCTCTCGGCGGCGCTCGCCTTCGCGGCCATCGCGCCCAATGCACTCACGCTGGTGGCCGCGTCCCTGGCGGTCGGGCTCCTGGCGACGGTGGCCCAGCAGATCGTCCCCTTCGCCGCGCATCTGGCCGCCCCCGAGCGGCGGGGCGCGACGGTGGGCACGGTGATGGCGGGGCTGCTGACGGGGATCCTGCTCAGCCGCACGCTGGCCGGCTTCGTGGCGGCCCATGCGGGATGGCGCGAAATGTTCTGGCTCTCCGTGCCCCTGGCGCTGGCGGCCGCAGCGCTCATGGGCTTCGTGCTGCCCCACAGCAAGCCGGATTCCACCCTGGCCTATCCGCGCCTGTTGCACTCCATCTGGCACCTGTGGCGGCAGTTCCCGCAGCTACGCCTTGCCGCGCTCACCCAGTCCGCGCTCTTTGCCGCCTTCACCGTGTTCTGGACCATCCTCGCCTTCCATCTGGCGGAACCGCGCTACGGCTACGGCGCAGAAATCGCGGGCCTCTTCGGCCTCGTGGGCGCGGTGGGCATTCTTGCTGCCCCCCTCACCGGGCGCTTTGCCGACAAGCGCGGACCGGCGCAGGCGGTGGGGCTGGGTGTCCTCGTGACGCTCGCTTCCTTCCTGGTGTTCGGGCTGTGGACCTCGCTGGCCGGGCTTGTGGTGGGCGTGGTGCTGCTCGACTTCGGCATGCAGACGGCCCTGGTGTCCAACCAGCACATCGTCTTCGCCCTGCATCCGGAAGCCCGCGCGCGGCTCAACACGGTGCTGATGGGCACCATGTTCCTGGGCGGCGCGCTGGGCTCGGCACTGGCAACCCTTGCCTGGCAGACCGGCGGCTGGCCGCTGGTGAGCCTGCTGGGGACCGCCTTCGCGGTGCTCGCCACCCTCCTTCAGCTGATCGCGTGGCGCCGTCGCATCTGACGGCCAGCGCCACCTTCCACCTTCATGAAAAAGCCCTGGCCGGCGTACGCGCTGGCCAGGGCTTTTTTTGCGTCTTGGTCGCAGGGTCTCGCGTGAAGCCCGCCCCATTTATCCGAGCAAGCGGCAGGGACCTTCACCAGGTGTCCGGCCGGCGGTGAACCCTTGCTCACGCCGGGTCGTCCCACGCCCCGCTGCATGCCCGGAGCGCTGAGCGTCGGTGCAGGTGGGCGCGACCTGCTCCGACGTTCCGGCTGGACCAGCCCTTAGGGAGAGCAGCGGATAGGCCGACAGTCAGCGGGAGCCACCCGCAGCGGGACAGGCACGTGCGCGGTCCTCAAGGGGGAGCTGGACGCCGGGAAGGAGGCGGGGCGCCTCTCACGCGCCCGCAAACCTCTGAAACCCAAGCGTCTGACGCACGAGACTCTGACGCCCGAGATGCTGACGCCACATATGCTGATGCCCAACGCGCCGACGTCCAGGATGCAGCCGTCCGAGGCGCCGTCTCCAAGCCGCTGTCGCTCGCGCCGGCGCCAGGTCTCAAGGCAAAAGCGGCCGCTCCCCACACGGGGAGCGGCCGCCTTCATTTTCGGTCCTGTCCAGGCAGGGTCGGGAGAGCGGGTGCTCAGTCGTCCCGATCCGAGACCAGCTTGCCTCGGAAGATGAAATAGACCACCAGCGTATAGACCAGCGTCAGCGGCAGGACGAAGACGCCCGCCCCCCAGAACAGAAACGCGAGCGAGGAATGCGGCGAGGCCGCCTGCCATACGGTGAGCGAGAAGGGCAGCATATAGGGCAGGAACGAGCCCGCGAGCGTCGCGAAGGCCGCCAGGAAGATGAGCGCGCCGCACGGGAACAGGATGCGATCGCTTCGGCGCCATACGGCGAGGGCCATGCCGGCAAAGGCGAGAAAGCCGACCAGCGGGCACAGGAGCAGGAGGGGGCGCTCCATCCAGCGGCCGAGCACCTGCAGGCGGATCTCCACCGACCAGACGAAGACCGCAACCAGAAAGGCCGCCAGCGCCGCCATGAGGCCGGGAAGGACGCGATAGCTGAAATCGCGGAGTGCCCCGTCCGCCTTACCGGTAATCCAGCATGCGCCCATCATGGCGTAGCCAATGCAGAGCCCCAGTCCGCAGAAGAGCGCGAACGGGCTCGCCCAGCCAAGCGCGCTGCCCGTATAGACACCGTCCGCGATGGGAAGCCCCTGGACGATGGCGCCCACCGCCGTGCCCTGGACGAAGGCCGCCACATAGGACCCGGCCACGAAGCCGAAATCCCAGATGGGCCGGCTGGTGGTGGCCTTGTAGCGGAACTCGAACGCCACGCCGCGCAGGATCAGCCCCGCGAGCATGAGGAAAAGCGGCAGGTAGAAGGCTGACAGGATGATGGAGAAGACGACCGGAAAGGCGCCGAACAAGGTGGCGGCGGAGACCACCAGCCAGGTTTCGTTGCCGTCCCAGACGGGCGAGATGGAGGCGAGCATCCGCCGGCGCTCCCGCTCGCTGGGGGCGAAGGGAAACAGCATGCCGACACCGAGGTCGAAGCCGTCCAGCAGGATGTAGAGGAGGATGGAAAGCCCGAGGACACAGGCCCAGAATTCGACCATGGTCATTCTCCAAGAGGGGCGACGCCCGACACGCCAGGACTGGCGCCGGGCACGGACATGGGACGCTTGGGATTGGTGGCGTAGAGGGAAATCTCGCGCGCCGGGATCGGGCCTGCGCGCAGCAGCCGGTAGAGGTAGAGGACGCCGAAGCCGAAGATCAGCGCATAGACCGCCGCGATCATCACGAAGGTGACGGCCACCTCATGGGTGGTCAGGAAGGGCGTCACCGCATCCGCCGTGCGCAATTGGCCATAGACCACCCAAGGCTGGCGGCCCACCTCGGCCGTGAACCAGCCGGTGAGGGTGGCGATGAAGCCAAGGGGGAAGGACAAGGCGGTGGCCACCAGGAAGAGGCGCGCCTTGAGGATGCCTTCGCCGAAGCTGAGGACGGTGCCGGTCCAGGCCAAGGCCAGCATCAGGAGGCCGCAGCCAACCATGATGCGGAAGGCGAAGAAGGGAATGGCCATCGGCGGCCGGTCCTGCGGCGGAAAGCTCTTGATGCCCAGTTCCTTGGACGTCAGGCTCATGGAGCCGATGACGGAGCCGAGATAAGGCACCGCCGCCTCGAAAAGGTTGCGTTCATTGGCGGGGTCGGGCCAGGCAATGAGGATCTCGCTCGCCGGCTGCTGGTCGTTCCACCGCCCCTCGATGGCGGCGAACTTGACGGGCTGGCGGTCATGGACGAAATCGCCCACCAGGTGCCCGAAGCCGAGCTGGAGAGGCACCAGGATGGCGGCGAGCCGCAGGCCCATGACGGCCATGGCCCGGCCCTCCTGCACCGCCGTGCCGCGCAGCATGTACCAGGCCCCCGTCGCCGCGACGCAGAAGGCGGAGGTCACATAGGCCGCCAGCACCATGTGCGGGAAGCGCGTCCAGACGGCTTCATTGAAGATGATGGCCGACCAGTCCGTGGGCACGAAGACACCGTCCGGCGTCAGGCTGAAGCCGGTGGGATATTGCATCCAGCTGTTATTGACCATGATCCAGAAGGCCGACAGGCTGGTGCCCAGCGACACCATCAGGCAGGCCACCAGATAGGCCCAGCGCGGCACGCGATCGCGCCCGAACATCAGCACGCCGAAAAAGGCGGCCTCCAGCGCGAAGGCGGTGAAGCTCTCATAGCCCAGGAGCGGCCCTTGGATGGGCCCGGTGCGGCGGGACAATTCGCTCCAATTGGTGCCGAACTGGAACGCCATCACGATGCCTGAGACGACGCCGAGCCCAAAGGCCACGGCGAAGATCTTCATCCAGAAGTCCGACAGCCGCCGATAGATTTGCTCCCCCGTGATGAGGTGGCAGGCTTCAAGAAAGGTGAGCCAGGCGGCAAGGCCGATGGTGAAGGCCGGGAAGATGATGTGGAAGGAAATGGTGAAGGCAAACTGGACGCGCGAGAGGAGAAGGGCGGTGATGTCCATGGCGATGTCCCGCTTTGGGAGGAACCGGCGTCGGGCGGCGGACCGGCCCCGAGGGGCCGGCCGGTTCAGCGCGGCAGGAGATTGGTGCCGGCGAGGTCGATGACCTCAGTGCCATGCCCGCTCAGCACGGCGCGCAGCATCCACAGCCCGAAGCCGCGGGCCTGCTCGATGCCGATGGTGGGAGGCATGGAGAGTTCCTGCGTGGCTGTGACCACGTCCAGCACCGCCGGCCCCTCGTGCGAGAGCACCTCGTCCAGCGCGTCCGGCAGGTCGCCGGGGTCGTCCACGCGCAGGGCGAAAATGCCCATGGCGTTGGCCATGGCCGCGAAGTCGGGATTTTCAAGGTCCGTGCCCAGCTCCACGAAGCCGGCGGCCTTCATCTCCAGCGCCACGAAGCCGAGCACGCCATTGTTGAAGATCACCACCTTCACGGGGAGCTTTTCCTGCTTCAGCGTGATGAGATCACCCATCAGCATGGAAAACCCGCCATCGCCGGAGAGCGAGATCACCTGGCGGGTGGGCTCGGCGGCCTGGATGCCGATGGCCTGCGGCAGGGCATTGGCCATGGAGCCATGCACCAGCGAGCCCACCATCCGGCGCTTGCCGTTCATCTTCAGATAGCGCGCCGCCCAGATGGTGGGGGTGCCCACATCGAAGGTGAAAGCGGTGTTGTCCTCGGCGCGCTCGCTGACGAGCCGCGCCAGATATTGGGGGTGGACCGGCTTGCGGCCGGGCGTTCCTTCCGCCAGCGCGTCGAGGTCCGCCCGCGCATGGCGATAGCGCGTGACGGCATCGTCGAGGTGCAGCCGGTCGGCCTTCACGTCCAGGCGCGGCAGCAGCGCCGTGAGGGTCGCCGCCACATCGCCAACGATGCCAAGATCGAGCTTGCAGCGCCGGCCGAGATTGGCGGGGCGGATGTCCACCTGCGCGATCTTCACGGCGGTGGGCAAAAACTGCTTGTAGGGAAAGTCAGTGCCCAGCATCAGCAGGACATCGCAGGCATGCATGGCTTCGTAGCCGGACGAAAAGCCGATGAAACCTGTCATGCCCACATCATAGGGATTGTCGTATTCCACGACTTCCTTGCCGCCGAGCGCATGGACCATGGGGCTTTTCAGCGTTTCGGCGAGCTGCATCAATTCCGAATGCGCCCCGGCGCATCCACGGCCGCAGAAGAGGGTGACGCGCTCGGCGCCGTTCAGGAGGCCCGCCAGGGCGTCCAGCTCCCGGGCGGCGGGCACCACAACGGGCGCCGGCGGAACGAGGCCCTGCGGCGCGGAAATGGCGCGCTCGGGGGCGGGCTTCAGCGCCACATCGCCGGGAATGACCACCACTGCGACGCCCCGCTGGCCCACCGCCGCGCGGATGGCGTTTTCCAGCACGAAAGGCATCTGGGCGGGGTCCGAGACCAGTTCGCAATAGACGCTGCATTCCTGGAACAGGGTCTGGGGATGGGTCTCCTGGAAATAGCCGCCGCCAATCTCGGCGGAGGGGATCTGCGCGGCGATGGCAAGCACCGGCGTGCGGCTGCGCTGGGCGTCGAACAGGCCGTTGATGAGGTGGAGGTTGCCCGGCCCGCAGGAGCCGGCGCACACGGCCAGCTTGCCGGTGATTTGCGCCTCACCCGCCGCCGCGAACGCCGCCACCTCCTCGTGCCGCACATGGAGCCAGCGCAGCTTGCCGGTGGTGCGCAGGGCCTCCGTGAGGCCGTTCAGGCTGTCGCCCACCACACCATAGATGCGCTCCACACCGGCCTCGGCCAGCGTGTCCACGATGAGGTCCGCAACGTTGCGCGAGAACATGGCTCTCTCCTTTCAAGTCATGACAAGCAATGGGGATGGCGAAACCTTAATTGGCGGCGCAATGCCAGGCTGTCAGACGTGACGGTGGAGCGCTCATACCTTGGGATGACGCGCGCCAGTCAGAGGCTTGAGCTTTGCCATAAGAAAAGGACCTCGACCTATCCACCGCCAAGGGCCGGCGACGGGTCGAGGTCCGGTCGGGGCGCCGCGTGCGGCCGCCCCGGTCTCACACCGCGCGCGGGGGAGATTTCACCAGGCGGACAGGTACGCCCTTCGAGGCCGGGGTGAAGCTCTGCGGATCATGCGCATAGAGCGGCACCAGCGGGTTGGTCTCGGGATAATAGGCGGCACAGCTCCCCTCCGGGAACGCATAGGGCACCACGCGGAACGCCCGCACCGCCCGCTCGATGCCATCCTGCGAGACCGTCACAATGTCCACGCGGTCTCCTTCCGCCAGCCCACGCCGCTCCATCTCGGCTTCCGAGAGGAAAATCACGTCGCGCTGGCCATAGACCCCGCGATAACGATCGGAGAGCGAATAGAGCGTGGTGTTGTACTGATCGTGGCTGCGCACGGTGGTGAGCCAGAGCACGTCGTCCGCCCCCGCCTGCGGGTCCTCGCACAGACCCTCGCAGACCAGGAAGTTCGCCTTGCCCGTCTCGGTCGCCCAGATGCGTTCGCGGGCGAGCGACGTGAGGTGAAAGCCACCCGGCGCGCGGATGCGCGCATTGTAGCCCTGGAAGATGGGGAAGATGGCCTCGATCTCCTCCCGGATCAGCGCATAGTCGGCGACCAGCCTCTCCCACGCCACCTTGGAGCGTACCCCCAGCGTCGCCCGCGCCATGCCGGCGATGATGGCCGGCTCGCTCTTCAGCTGCGCGCAGGCGGGCGCATTGTGACCGGTGGAGGCGTGGACCATGGACATGGTGTCCTCCACCGTCACCGATTGCGGGCCGCTCGCCTGCATGTCC
Source organism: Aquabacter sediminis (assembly GCF_028863665.1). Classification (GTDB taxonomy): domain Bacteria; phylum Pseudomonadota; class Alphaproteobacteria; order Rhizobiales; family Xanthobacteraceae; genus L1I39. The sequence continues at coordinate 501,573 of NZ_JARBFX010000004.1, read as the reverse complement.
ACCTCGGTACGGCCGAGGCAGGGCAGGATCAGCGCATCCCGCCCATGGACGAGATGGCTGCGATTGAGCTTGGTGGCGATGTGGACGGTGAGGTCCAGCTTGCGCATGGCCTCCTGCGTTACCTGCCAATCGGGGATGGCGGCGGCGAAATTGCCGCCCAGCCCGATGAAGACCTTGGCCTCGCCCTTAACCATGGCGTCCAGCGCGGTCACCACATTGTGGCCGGGGGCCTTGGGCGGGGTGAAGCCGTAGCGGGCCTCGATCGCATCGAGCAGCGCCTGGCTCGGAACCTCCGTGATGCCGACCGTGCGATCGCCCTGAACGTTGGAATGGCCCCGCACCGGGCAGATGCCCGTGCCCGCGCGGCCCACATTGCCGCGCAGCAGCGCGAGGTTCGCGATCTGCTGCACATTCTGCGTGCCGTGGCGATGCTGGGTGATGCCCATGCCATAGACGAGGATCGCCCGCTCGGCCTTCATATAGGCATCGGCGGCATGGGCGATGTCGGCGCGGGAAATGCCGCTCTTGCGCTCGATATCCGCCCAGGACGTGGCCTTCAGGTCCGCGATCAGCGCGTCGATGCCATGGGTGTGGCCGCGGATGAAATCCCAATCCAAGACCGGCGCCTCCTCGCTGACCCGCGCCTCCTCGTCCACCGCCACCAGGAGCTTCATCATGCCCTTGATAAGCGCGACATCGCCCCCGACTTTCACCTGGTAGAGACGCGAGGAGATGGGCGTGGAGGAGAGCGTTGCCATCTCCATCGGGCTCTGGGGCGCCTGGAAACGCTCCAGAGCCCGCTCGCGGAACGGGTTGAAGGACATGATGGTGGCGCCCCGCCGCGCGGCATTGCGCAACTCCGTCATCATGCGCGGGGAGTTGGTGCCGGGATTCTGGCCGAAGATGAAGATGCAGTCGGCCTGCGCGAAATCCTCCAGCAGCACCGTGCCCTTGCCCACGCCGATGGACTGGGGCAAGCCGACGCTGGTGGCCTCGTGGCACATGTTGGAGCAGTCGGGAAAGTTGTTGGTGCCGTATTCGCGGGCGAACAACTGGTAGAGGAAAGCAGCCTCGTTGGAAGCCCGGCCCGAGGTGTAGAAATCTGCCATGTTTGGGTCTGGCAGCGCGTTCAGGTGCGCGCCCACCAAGGCGAAGGCGTCGTCCCAGCTCACCGGCAGGTAGCGATCACTGGCCGCGTCATAGCGCATGGGATGGGTGAGACGCCCTTCCATCTCCAGCTCATAATCGCTCAACGCCGCAAGCGCGGTGACGGTGTGGGCGGCGAAGAAATCGGGGGTACAGCGGCGCGCGGTCATCTCCCAGGCGACTGCCTTGCCGCCATTCTCGCAATATTCAAACGGCGAGGTGTGCTTGGGATCGCCCCAGCCGCAGCCGGGGCAGTCGAAGCCGCCGGGCTGGTTCATGCGCGCCAGCGTCTCCATGCCGGAGACTGCCACGTGCTGCTGCACCAGCGCCGTGCCCATGGCACGAAGGGCGCCCCATCCGCCGGCGGGGTGGTGATAGGGACGAATGGTCTTGGCGACGCCCATGATGTGCTCCTGCCGATTGAAGATTTTCGGAAGTTGCCGGGCGCCGGATCAGGGGGACGGGAAGCGCTTTCGATCGACGGCCAGCATTACCCAAGAGCTAAACCCCGACGCATCAAAGAAAAATCAGATCGACATATGGGCGGGACATACCTGCGTATGCGGTCCGACGGGAGCGCGCAGGCATGCGCCGTCCCTCCCCGGCGCAGCGATCCCCGGCGCAGCGATCCCTGGCAAAGGCTTTTCGTGCGCCTTGCGGCCTGCCGCCGCCCGCAACGCCGGGGGCGCGGGGCTAAAGACGGCCGACCGGGGCAGTGTCAGGCACGATGGAGATGGTGGCGGTCAGGCCCGCGGAGAGGGTCACGGACGGCGGCACGCCATCCAGCACCACGCGCACCGGGACGCGCTGGGCGAGGCGCACCCAGGTGAAGACGGGATTGACGCTGGCAAGGCCGGTGCCGTCGGGCTGGGCATTGGGAACGGCAATTCCCCGCCCGATGCCGGTGACATGGCCAGTCAGGCGGTCGGGATAGGCCATCAGCGAGACCTCGGCCTTGTCGCCCACATGGATCGAATTGAGCAGGGTTTCCTCGAAATAGCCGTCGACCCAGAAACTGTCGGCGTCCACCACCGAAAGCGCGCGCTGGCCGACGGCGGCGAAATCCCCGGCCTGGGTGATGAGGTTGGTCACATAGCCGTTCACCGGCGAGAGGATGCGGGTGCGCTTCAGGTCCAGTGCGGCCTTGTCGCGGGCCGCGAGGGCCTGCTGATAGGCGGCCAGGGCCATGTTGGCGCTGGCGGCGAAGATCTGCTTCTCCTCGTCGGAAACCGCAAGCGCGCTCAGATGCGAGCGCCGCTCGGCCTCCGCCTGCTTGTTGTCGAGATCGGCCTTGGCGCGGGCCACATTGGCGTCGGCATTGGCGAGGGCGATCTGGTAGTCGTCCGGCTCGACCACCATGAGCAGGTCGCCCTTGTGAACGAACTGATCGGCCTTCACGGGAAGGTCGACGATGCGCCCGGCCACTTGCGGGGCGACGGTGACCACATAGGCGCGCACCGTGCCGTCGCGGGTCCAGGGTGTGGCCATGTAGACGGTCCACATGGTCCAGCCGAGCATGCCCGCAAGCCCCAGGGCCGCGAGGGTCGCAAGCCCCCGTAACAGGGGGATGAGGACTGATTTCCGGGCTTCGGCGGGAAGGTCGATGGCGGTCATGGAGTTTCTCCCGTGGGTGGGGTGAAGGACAGCGGGGAATACTGGGATGGGCCGCGCCTCATGGCCGCGCGCCGAAGGCGAGCACGATCAGCGCGAGCACGATGACGTAGAGGCAGAGGCTCACGAGGCCGGGATGCCAGACCAGGCGCGACAGCCCCATGCGCGCGCTGATCAGGTTCAGCGGCCACATGCACAGATAGGCCAGGAGCATCATCACTGCGAACGGGGCCACATAGACGCCCAGGATGTTGATGTCCGAGAACATGCGGGTCTCTCCTCACCGGCGTGGGGCAGTGGCCGGCCCATCGGCCGGCCCGGTCATCGGCTCGGGGGCGCGCGTGCCCAGCAGTGGGGCGTGGCTGATGATGGCGTCTGTCAGAACGGCCAGCTGGATCTGGACCCTCACCCGGCCTGCGCTGTCTTGGGACGTGGAGGCCTGGGAGGGCGTGGCGGGCGTTTCCTTTGCAAACCGCTTGCGCAGGTCCTCCAGACAGTCCAGCGCCAGAGCCAGCCGGCCGCAGGCCAGCGCCGCGAGGGCCGCTTCGAGCGTCCGCGCCTCCTCCCGCCCGCCTAAGCCCGCTCGCAAGGCCAGGACGGCCTCCCCCATGGCGAGCAGCGCCAGCAAGGCGCCGCCCTGGTCCAGGCTCGCCTCGGAAGGCAGGCTCTCCAGCCGCCGTGTGAGCAAGGCCGGCCAACGCCGGGCGTCCCTCTTGCGCCGGTTCAGGATCAGGCGGCGCAGATCGCGCACGGACAGGCGGATCAGCCGGCTGGCACGCCGGGCGGGGCCCACCGGCGGCACGATGACGAAGAACAAGGTGCCGACCACGGTGCCGGCGAAGATGGCGAATGCCGTGTTGAAGTAACCGGCAGGGTCGTAGGCAATGGGATTGCCGATTGCCAGCAGCGGGAGGCAGGTGATCGACATGGCGAGAAACACCATGGGATGCCAGGCACCCACCTGCATCATGCCCAGCGGGACATAGACCAGGAACAGCAGACCCACGAGGGTGGGAAAGCCGGACAGCACTGGCAGCACGTAGAAATAGATCGCGCTGCCCATCACCGCCATCACGGCGACCCCGACTGCATAGTCCGCCGCCCGGGTCCGCGCCTCGTCTGCGAAGGCGGCGAAGATCAGCGTGGAGATGACCGCGAAGGCCATGGCGAAGGCCCCGCTCGGCCAGGCGGTCACGATCCAGAAGGCACTCACCGCCAGCACCGACAGAAAAGCGCGCACGCCCGCCACCAAGGCTGGCAGGCCATCGGCGATGACCAGGGGCGAGCGACGCACGCACCGGTCCGCCCCCGCACCGGTGCGCAGGAAGACCACCGCATCCATGAGCGCCACCAGGCAGGCGGCCACCTTCAGCGCAGCCTCCACCAGGAGGTGAGCGGAGACGTCATCATTCTCCTTTGGACGCAGCGCCGCGATGTCCGCTACCGCCTGCAGGGCGGCGGCCTTGGCCAGGCCGCCCTGCCGCTCCGGGAAGGCCGGGTTGATCCGGGCAAGGCGCAGGGCGATGTCGCGCTGAAGCAGCAGCGCCGCGCCCGCCTTGCGCCCCTTCTGGCGGCTGACATTGCGCCAGGCCACCAGGGCGGCGACGAGGCTTTCCACCACGGCGCCGAACACCCCGCGCCGGGCATAGAGGCCGGCGGATTCGCCCAGGGCGGCATCGATGGCGACGCCAAGGGGCGCGAGGGCCTTCACCACCGTGCGACGGGCCGCCTCCATGGCCGACGTCTCGCTCTCCCGCTGCAGCGTATCCAGGAAGCCGGCGCGCAGGTTCAGTGCGATGCGCTCCATCAGGCTGGCGAGCGCCAGTCGGGCCGCGCCCGGCTCGGTGAGCAGCATCACCACGGCAGTGGCGCCAATGCCGATGCAGATCTCGCTCACGCGGGTGACGCCAAGAAAGAAGGCGGATGTGGGATCGGCCAGACTATCGGCGAAGAGGATGGCGGCGGTGATGCCGGACAGCCCCGCCGCATAGGCAGCGGAATTGCGCAGCAGGACCACGGCGCCTCCACACAGGCCGCACCACAGCGCCAGGCACAGGAGGAGCGCCACACGCTCCTGCGGAAACAGGCCAAGGAGAAAAACCAGCGCCAGCGCGCCCACCGTGGTGCCCAAGGCACGGAAGCGCCCCTTCTGCAGGGCGGCCCCCAGGTTCGGCTGGCAGACGATGGCCGCCGTCGTCGCGGCCCAGAAGGGGTTGGGCAGTTCCAGGGCGTAGGTGATGAACGCCGCGAGGGAAACCGAAGATGCCAGGCGCAGCCCGAACAGAAGGCGCGGCAAGAGGCTGCTGGATGTCGCGAGCGCGTTCAGCGCGCCCGGCCGCGCCAGGGATGCTGCGGGAAGAGGGGTGTCGCCGTGCGCGCTCATGGGCCTGCCACATGGTCTCAAAGGGGGAGAGCCAGAGCATAGGCGGGCGGTGCATCGGCGAAATTATACGTGGAATAAGAGGGGGGTGAACCTTGGTTTATGGGCAGGGGATGCCGGTGCCGCCCCACCCTTCGCGCGCGGACATTCCGAGGCTCCGCCCGTTCATATTCTGGGACGAGGCGCGCATACCTTGGTATGGGAGCAACGCTAGGGAATGGCTGGCATAGTGGGCCCAGGTTTTCGGCCAGGCCGCGCCCCGTGACGCGGTGGAACGCCGACAATCACGCAGCTGCCGGAAGGGAGAGCGTTGCTCGGGCCCGGGACGCATGAGGGGGGATGAAGTGTATAACGCAAGCCACCTTCCCACGGGCCGGCCGCCCTTCTCGCATGCTGGCCTTCTGATCCAGCCCCTCCCCCTCTCGCCCGACTTCGGTTTGCCCACCCATCGAGGACACCATGCCCGGCACGCGTAGCGCCCTGTTGCCGAAGCCGGAACCGGCTGAAACCGGCTGGCTGGGCCATCTGCTGGTGGCCGTCCTGTGCCTGGCGATCTTCATCATCGATACCCTGTCGCCGCTGGATATGGCCATTGCGGTGCTCTACGTGGTGGTGGTGCTGCTCGCCTCAAGCTGGTTCCGCAGCACCGGCTTGATCGTCATCGGCGCCGGCTGCGTGGGGCTGGCGGTGATCAGCTTCCTGGTCATGCATGCGCACGACTACAATCTTGCCTCGGTCATGCGCTGCCTGGTGAGCATCGCCGCCATCTCGGTGACCACCCTGCTCTGCCTGCGCAACGAGGAGGCCACCGCCTCGCTGCGGGCGCAGGCGGCCTTGCTGGACCTCTCCCACGACGCGATCTTTGTGCGCGACCCCTCGGACGCCATCATCTATTGGAACGCGGGCGCCGAGCACCTCTATGGCTGGCCGCGGGACGAGGCGGTCGGCTATGCAGCCGCCGGGCTGCTGCGCACCGTTCTGCCGGCGTCCCGTTCCGAGATCATGGACGCCCTGGAGGCCAGCGGCCACTGGGAAGGGGAAGTGGTCCAGACCACCCGCGACGGCCGGAAGGTGACCTGCCTCAGCCGCTGGTCCCTGCAACGCGACGCGCGCGGGCGCAGCCTCGGCATCCTGGAGACCAATCACGACATCACGGAGCGCAAGAAGGCCGAGAACGATCTCCACCAGGCCCAGGCGGACCTGGCGCATGTGACGCGGGTCAGCACCATGGGGGAACTCACCGCCTCCATCGCCCATGAGGTGAGCCAGCCGCTGGCGGCGGTCATCACCAATGGGGAAGCCTGCTTGCGCTGGTTGCGCCGGCCGGAGCCCAACCTCAGCGAGGCCGAGAGCACGGTCACGCGCATGATCGCCAATGCGCGGCGCGCCAGCGAGGTGATCACCCGCCTGCGCAGCCTGGTGCGGCGCGGCGAGCCGGAACACCTGCCCCTGCCCGTCGCCGAGCTGGTGGAGGAAAGCGTCCTGCTGCTGGAGCGGGAGATTGCCAACCACCACGTGCGACTGGTGCTGGAGCTGGACCCGGATCTGCCGCCCATCAAGGGCGACCGGATTCAATTGCAGCAGGTGCTCATCAATCTCGGACTGAACGCCATCCAGGCCATGGATGCCGTGCCCGAGCAGGCGCGGACGCTGACCATCCGCAGCGCCCCGGCGAAAGCCGGCCTGGACATGCTCGGCGGTCCCGGCGAACCCAGCCAGGATCAGGCCGGACCGGCGGAACCGGTTGCCGCCATTGCCCTGACGGTGGAGGATACCGGGCCCGGCGCGCCCGTGCAGTCGCTGCCCTCCCTGTTCACGCCCTTCATTTCCACCAAGAAGGATGGCATCGGCATCGGCCTGTCCATCTCCCGCTCCATTGTCGAGGCCCATGGCGGCCGGATCACGGCGGCCCCCGCGTGCGAAGGCGGGCTGCGCTTCACCTTCACCTTGCCTGCGGCCGGCGAACATTCCGCGCCGCGCCCTGAGGACACCCTGTCGTGACCAGCCGCCCGCAAAGCCGAACCGCCCCCGCCAGCCCCGTGGTGATCGTCGTGGACGACGACGCGGACCTGCGCGAGGCCCTCTCCAGCCTGTTCCGGTCGATCGGCCTCGACGTGGCACTGTACGCGTCGGCGGCAGAATTCCTCTCCGCCAAGCTGCCCGACACGCCCCGCTGCCTGGTCCTGGACATCCGCCTGCCGGGCGTCAGCGGGCTGGACTTCCAGAACCAATTGACCAAGTCCGAGATGGACCTGCCGGTCATCTTCATGACTGGCCATGGGGATATTCCCATGACGGTGCGGGCCATGAAGGCCGGCGCGGTGGACTTCCTCACCAAGCCGTTCCGCGACCAGGACATGCTGGATGCGGTCGCAGCGGCCATCGAGATCGATCGGGTGCGCCGCGCCGAGCGGGAAGCCGCCTCCCGCCTGCGCACGCTCTATGCCAGCCTGACCGAGCGCGAGAAGCAGATCATGGCGCTGGTGACGTCCGGCCTCATGAACAAGCAGGTGGCCGGCGAAGTGGGCCTGAGCGAAATCACCGTGAAAATTCATCGTGGCAACGTGATGCGGAAAATGGAGGCCCATTCGCTTGCCGATCTCGTGCGCATGGCCGAGGCCCTCGGCGTTCGCGTTGCGAAAGGATGAGGCAGCAAACACGTGTATAGTTCAGAAGAGGGGCGTGGGGGCCTATAGTAGGCTTATGGCGGTGCTCCCGTAGCGCCGCACGACCATAGAGGTGTGTTGCACGTGTCCCATGTTCCGATGATCACGATCATCGACGATGACGAATCCGTTCGCCTCGCCACCGAGAGCCTTGTGCGCTCCCTTGGCCTGGGTGCCAGCGTCTTCGCGTCCGCCGAAGCCTTCCTGAGGTCTCCGGAGCGGCACAGCACGGCGTGCGTCATCACCGATGTGCAGATGCCCGGCATGAGCGGCGTCGACCTCCAGGCGCGCCTTCGCACCGAGGGCGATTGCTTGCCGCTCATCTTCATCACGGCGTTCCCCGAGGAGCGGATCCGCAACCAGGTCCGTGCGGCCGGCGCGGTCGGCTTCCTGGCCAAGCCCTTCGAGGGCGACGCCATGATCCAGTGCATCGACGAAGCCTTGCGCGCCACCGGCCAGTCCCGCCCCTGATCGAGCGCGCTTGCGCCGGCTTTGAGCGGCGCACTGGTCGCAGCCCGCCATGGGCCGCAGGGTCCCGGCCCGCCATTGCTCCGTGCCGGCCCGTCCCCATCCCTCAATGGCACTTTGCGTCCGGCAAGGCGCCCCTCGCCCTGATGCGCGCCGGCTCGCCTGCTGCACAGGGGCGTGCCTCCCCGCGCCGAGCGGCTGATAAACGATCGTATAGTTTCAGAAAACGATCGCGCAATTCTTGGCCCGCGCTCACAAGCCTAAGGTGACGGTGCTTGCCCCGCAGGTGTGCGATGCCACTCCGGCCGGCAGAAATTCACCGAACCAGGACCGACGATCATGACAAATCCTGCCGTCAAGGACCGCCAGAAGGCTCCGCTCGCCACCCCGACGGACCTTGGAACCAACGCCACCCGCGACCTCGCCCCCGCCCTCACGCTGCTGCTGGCGGACATGTTTGCGCTTTACCTGAAGACGAAGAATTTTCACTGGCACATGAGCGGTCCCCACTTCCGGGACTACCATCTTCTGCTGGATGAACAGGGCGAGCAGATCTTCGCCACCACCGACGACATCGCAGAGCGCGCCCGCAAGATCGGCGGCACCACGCTGCGCTCCATCGGCCATATCGCCCGCCTGCAGCGGATCGCCGACAATGACGCCGACTATGTGGACGCGCAGGACATGCTCTCCGAGCTTTGCGAAGACAACAAGGCCATCGTCGCCGCGCTGCGCGAAGTCCATGCGGTGTGCGACGAATACCATGACGTGGCGACCGCCAGCCTGATCGAGAATTGGATCGACGAGGCCGAGCGCCGCACCTGGTTCCTCTTTGAGGCGACCCGCACCCGCTGACATCTCCCCTTCCTCCCGCCTCGCCCGCCGACTGCCCGTCGGCGGGTTTTTTTTGTCCCCCGCCATCGGACCAAATCCGCCGCCGAGCGCCTCGCCAAAGGCGGGACGGGGCCTGACGGACGTGCCCGCGTGGGGTGCTCAAGGCCGCTGACCCGCCCCCCCACGGCGCGCGAAGTCCGCTGGCGCAACAAAAAACCCCGCCGAGTGATCGGCGAGGTTTGTTGGCGGGGTGAGGGGAACCAAGGGGACGCCAAGGGGGAGACACGGCGCCCCCGTCGCGCTCCAGGCGTCCGCTCAGTCCTGGTCGGCGTCGTGCGCCGGGCCGGAATGGGGGTCGTTGGACTGGAACGGGGCCTCGTTCACATAATACGGGCCGGGGGTGTTGAAGGCGCTCGGCCGCTTCAGTTCCGCCTGCTCGCGCATGGCAGCAGCACCGGACGTGGGGAAGAGCGTCTCCTGGGCGGAAACGGCGTACTGGGCCTTGTTCTCGACACCGATATAGGGGTCGGCGAAAGCGGCACTGCCGGAAGCAACGAGGGTGAGGGCGATGCCGGTGGCGATGGTCAGCGTCTTGATGGTCATATCGAACACTCCGTTGTCGATGGATGTACTGTGCCATCTGCCATATCATCGGAGTATTCTATGGAGGTTCAGAGGTTTTATACGGTCATTTTCCCAAGCCCATACCGACGTATGCTCCACCTTCACATGGTTTGAACAGTCACCCCCAAACCCTCACCCTGGTGCCTCGCATCGTGGCTGAACGGCCGGCGCCCTCCCCAACCGAGGTGCCGGTCAGTCCGCTTTCGGCGCTGCCGGCCAGGGCGAGAAGGCGGTGGGCAGGAGGATGCGGTTCTCCATGGTCATGATCATCGGACGGATCTGGGCCAGGCAAGCCTGCCAGCCCGGCTGCCGGGCCAGCTTCTCGCGGCGGATGCGGCGCTCCTCCAGGTTTTCATAGGCCCAGAAATGGACAAGCTGGTTCTGCGTTCCGAATTCCGTTGTGAAGTAACCCATGAAGCCGCCCAGGATCTCCTTCTGCAGCGGCAGCCCCTGCGCGGTGTAGATCCGCATATAGTCCGCCAGCACCGCATGGGTGTGCAGCACATACATGCGCTCTTCCACAATCATGCCCTGTCTCCTTTTCCTGCGCGCGCGACGCCGTGATGCCGGCGTCGCGGCCATCGCCGCCTATTTCAATTCCTGCCCGGCGAGATCGCCATCCAGGAACTTGTTGGGCCGCAGGAACATGGACAGGACGAGGGCGCCGTTGGGCGAGCGGGCCACGTGCTGGTTGCCCGCGGGACGCCAGACATAATTGCCGGCCAGCGCCTCGCCCTCGCCATCCACGATGCTGCCTTCCAGCACATAGGTCTGCTCGATTTCCACATGCTCGTGGCGCGGCAGCACGGTGCCCGGCTCCCAGCGGAAGAGGGCGGTCATCAGGCCGGTCTCCTCGTCGATGAGCAGGATCTTCATGTCGATGCCCTTGGTGGGCGTGGGCTTCCACGGCAGGCGTGCGACATCCACGTAGCGGGAATCCGTCGGGGCGAGCTTGTCCTCGCCGGCAAGGCCGGGGGTGATGGCAACCATGATCTGCTCCTGATGGGGTGCGGGATCGGGATGTGCAGGCGCTTCGGCCGGGGCCCGCTATCCCCGGCCGTGCCTGTGTTGGGATGACAGGAACCCGAGGTCAGTTCGGCTTGACGAGGGCGCAGGCCGGATCGAGCGGCTTGAAGGCCTGGTCTGCGGGGGTCTCGCCAATCTTGGCGTAGAGGTCCCACGGCCCCTGGGATTCCGCAGGCGTCTTCACCTTGAACAGATACATGGGGTGAAGCTTGCGGCCGTCGATGCGCACGGAGCCCTTGCCGAAGGCGGGGTCGTCGGTGGGCAGCTCCTTCATCTTGGCGACGATGGCGCGGCCGTCCGTATCGCTGTTCAGGGCGGCCACCGCTTTCAGATAATGCAGCACGCCCGAATAGACGCCCGCCTGGAAGGAGGTGGGCATGGCGCCACCATGGCGCTCAGCGAATTTCTTGGCGAAGGCGCGGGTCTGATCGTTGAGGTCCCAGTAGAAGGGCTCGCTGAGATAGAGCCCCTGCCCGCTGGTGAGACCCAGAGACTTGATGTCGGTGAGATAGACCGCCAAGGCCGCGAGCTTCTGGTTGCCCTTGGTGATGCCGAACTCGGCCGCCTGCTTCATGGAATTGGTAAAATCGCTGCCGGAATTGGCAAAGCCGATCACCTGTGCGCCGGAGCCCTGCGCCTGGAGCAGAAAGGAGGACAGGTCGGACGTGCTGAGCGGATGGCGGACGGAGCCCACCACCTTGCCGCCGGCGGCCTTCACGATCTGCCCCGCCTCGCGCTCCATGTCATGGCCGAAGGCATAGTCTACGGTCACGAAATACCAGCTCTTGCCGCCGGATTTGAGCACCTCGGTGGCCGTGCTCTTGGCCAGCGCATAATTGTCCAACGTCCAGTGCACATGGTTGGGGGTGCAGGAATCCCCCGTCAGGCGATTGCTGTTGGAGGTGGCGATGACGGCCACCTTGTTCTTGTCCTTCACCAGTTGGACGATGGCGAGCGAAATGGAGGAATTGGGGATGTCGGCGATCATGTCCACGCCGTCCACGTCCAGCCATTTCCTGGCGATGTTGAGCCCCACGTCCGGCTTGTTCTGGTGGTCGCCGACGATCACCTCGATGGGCGTGTTGCCGATCTTGCCGCCGAACTCCTCCACCGCCATCTTGGCCGCCACCACCGAGCCGGGCCCCGCCATGTCCGCATAGATGCCGGACTGGTCGTTGAGGACGCCGATGCGCAAGACGCCGTCCGTGAACTGCGCCTGGGCCGTGGACGCCGCCACAAGCGAAAGGCTTCCCACCGCCATGGATATCCATGTGCGAGCCGACACGCGCTTCATCTCTTGTCTCCTCCCCCAACCATGGTTCGCCTGAGGGCGCACCATGCTCGCCCGTCTGCGCGGGCCGTTTCGCTCATTTTCAAGCGAATAATGAAAAATCTCAATTTACGAGATTATTGTCAATCTCCTGCATGAACCCTCATCCCGTGATTTTTGTGTCCGAAACGCCCTTTCTCAGGATCGCAGAAGTGCGCTTTTCTGCCCCCGAACGATGCATGGGGCGGAGATTTGAAACTTCTCGCAAATTTCAATTTGCGGCGGGTCGGCTATAATGCAGCGACAGGGTGCGTCCCGCGCGCGCCGGCCCCGCCAGCCGAGGAACGGTGCCATGAGCAGTCTCGACAAGATGCTGAAGGTCCTGGACCTTTTCGGCGAAGAGCGGATGAACATCCAGCTTGAGGACGTGCAGGCGACCGGCGCTTCCCGTGCCACTGCGTATCGCTATATCCAGTCGCTGTGCGACGCTGGCCTCCTGGCGCCCACCACCGGCGGAAGCTACGTTCTGGGGCCGCGCATCATTGAGATGGACCGCCTGGTCCGCCGGGCCGACCCGCTCCTGACCGGTGCCGGCGGCCCCATGCGGGATGTCAGCGCGCGCCTCGGCATCAATGTGATGCTGTGCAGCTATTATGGCGACAAGGTCATGTGCGCCGACATCGTGTGGCCCGAGCGGTCCGTGCCGGAACATTACGAGCGGGGGCGGCCCATGCCCATGTTCCGCGGCGCCATGGCCAAGACCATCCTGGCGCACCTGACCCCCTACCAATTGCGCAACATCATGCTCTGGCACGGGGACCAGGTGCGCGAGGCGGGGCTCGGCGAGAATTGGGAGCAGTTTCGCGCCAACATGTCCCGGCTGCGGCGCGACGGCTATTGCATCACACAGGGCGAGGTGATTCCCAATCTGGTGGGCATCGGCGCGCCGGTCTTCGATGCGGAGCGGCGCATCCTGGGCAGCGTGGTGTTCGCGCTCCCCTTGGCGCGGTTCCATGCGGCCCACACGGACGCACTGGTGAGCGAGATCAAGCAATTGGCCGCGCGCATCACCGGCGCCATCGCCGGCCAAGCCAGCGTGGGACCACCCCAGAGGGCCGCCCGCCCGCGCAAGATCCGCACCCTGCCAGTGGAGGACGGCTCGACCGCAGACTGAAGATTGCCTCTAAGACCGCGCGAGCCGCGCACCCGGTCTCCGTCCCGTCCCATCCCGGGGATGTGCCAGAAAAATTAAAAAATCTCCTATTGTGCGATAATTGTTTTATCCTACCCTGCGATAGCACGCGGCCCCGGAGCCCTGCGTCTTAGCGTCTGGCCGGTCCTGCTCAGGCGGACGCGACGCGCAGCGGCAGCCCGCTCGGGCAGCGTAGCAAAAGGACTGGGCAACAGGCCCGGGAAATAGGACTGGGGAACAGGCTCGACATGGGGAGAGCACGTCTCATGAGCGAATTGCAGGGGCGCGTCGCGCTGGTCACCGGGGCGGCGCGCGGCCAGGGTGCGGCGGAAGCGCGGCTTTTGGGCAGGCATGGCGCCGCCGTGATGGTCTGCGACGTGCTCGCCCCGGAGGGCGAAGCCTTCGCGCAGGAGCTGGCCGCCGAAGGGATCGAGGCCCGTTTCCTCCCCCTCGACGTCACCGACGAGGCGGACTGGGACGCCACCAGGGAAGCGATCCGCGCCTGGAAGGGCCGTCTCGACATCCTCGTCAACAATGCCGGCATCATCAATCGCAGCACCATCGCCGACACCGCGCTCGCAGCCTGGGAGCGCCTGCTGAAAGTAAACCTCACCGGTGCCTTCCTGGGCATTCGCGCCGTGGCGCCGCTGATGGAAGCCTCAGGCGGCGGCAGCATCGTCAACATCTCATCCAACAGCGCCTTTTCCGGCCATTACGATCCGGCCTACACCGCCAGCAAATGGGGCCTGCGCGGCCTCACCCGCAGCGCCGCCATGGAATATGCGGCACGCGGCATCCGCGTGAACGCCGTGTGCCCTGGCCTCGTCGTGACGGCCCTGAACGCCACGAGCCCGCACCTCCAACCCATGATCGGCATCACCCCCTTGGGGCGCAGCGGCACGCCGGAAGAGATCGCCGAACTGGTGCTTTTTCTCGCCTCCCCCCGCTCGGCCTTCATCACCGGCGAGGACTTCGTCATCGATGGCGGCTTCACCGCAGGGGCGGCCTATCGGCGGGTGGCGGTGGAGACGGGGATCTATTGACCGCACGTCGGGGCACGCGCCGCGGCCTCTGTCCCGCATTGAGATGGATGCGGCCCCTTGCAGTCGCCCCTCTGCCGGTGGCGCGGGCGCCGTCCGGATGGGTGCCCTCAGACGGCTGACGCCTCGCCCACCGCCGCGACGAGGCGCGCGAGGGCGGCTTGGGAGCGAAGGCCGGTCTTGGCATAGATGGTCTTGATCTGGGTGCGCACGGTTTCGCGCGACACGCCGCAGGCGAGCGCGATGTCCGCCGGGCTCTTCAGGTCGGCGACCGCCCGCGCGATACGGGCTTCGGCGGGCGTCAGGTCGAACAGAGCGGAGAGCAGGCTCGCGCGGGGCGAGGGCGCGAGGGACACCATATTGGCGATGACGATGAAGGCTCCGCCCGAGAACACGTCATGGGCCGCCCGGCGCACCGGCAGCACGTGGATGACAAAGCCCCGCTCGAGATCGCTACGGCCGTTGATGGGAATGGAGGCGATATCGGCGACGCCTGCACCGGCAAGCTGGGCAAAGGCACGCCCGAGCAGATCGTCCGCCGGCCGCTGGGCAAGGCTCAGGCGCCCCTGCCGATCCAGGAAGATGTCGGGAATGAGCCGTTCCAGCTGCGGGTTCGCCGCCAGCAGCCGGCCATTGGGGCGGACCACCGCTGCCGGGGTGTCCACGGCGGCGAGCGCCGCGACCGTGGTCTGCGCATGCGCCATGGCGAGGCGCATGGACAGAAAGGCGGACCGGCCCAGATGGGGGCGCAGGGCGTCGAGCGCATTGATCTGGTGCGCAGGGAACGGCCCCGCCGCATAGGCCCGCTCCATGGTGAAGAACATGCTGTCGCCGTCGGGCAACTCCATCGCCGTGCCCGCGCCCCAGCCGCCGCCCACCTTGCGAAAATAGTCCACATAGACCGGCTCGCGGTCCAGTTCCTCCCGCGTGAAGAGATCGAGGTCGTGGACCCACCCGGCATGATCGAACCGCAGGAGACGCTCCGCGCGGCTGTTGCGCTCCAGCCAGCCGCCGGCAACGAACCCCTCCCAGAGGTCGCGGGCGCCGGGAGAGGCGACGCAGCGGGTCTTGGCGTCGCGCAGCACGAACAGGAGACCGCCAATACACCCCACCCGCTCCGCCACGCGCTGCAGCGTCCCCTCCCACAGCTCCGGGAGGGCAGCGGATTCATAGATGCGGTCAATGAGGAGGTGCGTCATCCGGTGCTTACATTATAGGATCGAGGCCGCGTTCCAACAGCATGCGCACCGCGCGGACCTCGGCCCATTCCCTTCTGCACCATGGGCGGACCTGGCCCGGTGCACGCCTCTCGCCCCAGGTGACGACCTCAGGCAGGGATTGTGATGACCTCAGGCAGGGATTGCCACGCCCCCATGGCCAGACGTGCGCCAGCCCTGATGACGCCCGTCTGGCCACGAAGGCGCTGCAGATCAAGATGCCTGAACCCAATACCCGCCGCATACCCCATTTGGGTTATGACAGGTCGCCACACGTCAAAATAGAATTCGGTTGGTTCTGATCGGGCCGCGGCAAGCGACCGCCAAGCGGCGAAGGCGGCTGGCTCCTTGGAGGCCTCATGTCGGGTTTGGATCTTCTGGACGCCATCGACAAGCTCTATGCCGCCGCCTTGGAGCCAAACCGCTGGGACGAGGCGCTGGGCGCCGTGTCCCATGCCCTTGGCGCCATCGGGGTCAGCATCATTCCGCTCGGCACCGAAGGCGTGATGCGGGCCTTGGCCTCGCAGAGCCTGCTGGAGGCCAATGCCCAGTACCAGGCGGGATGGTGGCGGCACGACACGCCATCCGGCCGCATTCTCTCCATGGGCATCCGGCCGGGGACGGTGGCCACCGACCGGATCGTCATGCGGGAGGAGGAGGTCCGGCGCGATCCCTTCTACCAGGACTTTTTGCGGTCCCATGGCATCCAGCAATCCATGGCGGCTCTCCTGCCCGTCGGCTCCGGACGGCTGGTGTCCGTAGCCGCACAGCGGGGCCTCGGGCGGGAGCTCTACCAGAACGAAGACGTGGAGGCGCTGACGCGGCTTGCTCCGCACATCCAGCGCTCCCTCACCTTGGCCACCTCCATGGTGGAGGCCCGCCGCCTTGCCGACGACCTGTCGGGTGCCATCGCGCAACTGGCCTGGGGCGTGGTGCTTCTGGACATGCACGGCGTCGTGCGCACCATGAACGACATCGCCCGCGAGGCCATCGGCGACGGGCTGAGCTATGCCCATGGGCGCATCCACGCTGCCTTGCCGAACACCGATGCGCGCCTCCAGGCGGCCATCAAGTCGGCCTTGCCCGGCAGCGTCCTGCCGGCGGCGGGCGGGGTGCTGATTATCCGCCCGAGCGGACGCGCGCCCTTCTATGCGGAAGTCGCCCCCATCCGCCCCAAGATGGACGCCCTGGAAGTGATGGCCTTCGGCGATGGCGGGGCCATGGTGTTGATCCGCAGCCTGGAAGCAAGCCCGCGCAATGTGGGCCAGCATTTGCGGGAGATGGGCCTCACCCCCGCCGAGGCGCGGCTCGCGGAGACCCTGGCGGGTGGCGTGTCGCTGCGGGCGGCGGCCGATCTCAACGCCATCGCCTATGAGACCGCGCGCTCCCATCTGCGCTCCATCTTCCAGAAGCTGGGGCTCAGGCGCCAGTCGGAACTGGTGGCGCTGGCCACACGGCTGATGTCGCTGGCCTCCCGCTGAAGACTTGCCTCCCGCTGAAAATCATCTTGCAGAGGGCGACGGCCCGCGCGGCATGGGCTAAGGAGGCCTCCCCGAACCGGCGGAAGGCACACCATGCGGCCAAGCGACATGCGCAAACAGGGCTGGAGCGAAATGCCCGACGACGGGTTCCTGGCCCTGGTGGGACCGCTCTGGCACAAGGAGACGGACGAGGGCACGATCTACGCCATCCTCACCGGCGCCAAGCATCGCAACCGCTCGGGCGTGGTGCAGGGCGGGCTCATCTGCACGCTGGCGGACCGGGCCATGGGCATGGCCTCGCGGGAGCGCAGCGGCAATCGGCGGCAGGTGACGATCACGCTGACCATGCAATTCCTGGACAAGGTGGAACTGGGCGAACTGCTCATCGCCAAGCCCCGTGTCGTCCGGCAGGTGCGGACCTTGAGCTTCGGCGCGGTGGATCTGTTCGCCGACGAAAGGCTGGTGGCCAGTGCCACCGCCACCTTTCGCCTCCAGTCGGAAACCGCTCCCGCCGCTCAGTAATAGCCCGCCGCCACCTCCGGCGGGGCCTCCAGCACATGGGCCATGAATTCCAGGCCCCGCTCCAGGCGCTCCCGGCTCACCGGCCCGCCGAGCCCCACCCGCACCGCCTCGGGCGGCGGGCCGAGCACGGTGAAGGCATCGCTCGCCACCACGCCGAGGCCGGTGCCGCGGATGTGGCTGGCGAAGGCCGAGCGCGTCCAGCCATTGTTCAATGGCAGCCAGATGTTGAAGCTCATGGGGTCGGACAGATAGGTGCCCGGCTCGAAATGGCGGGCGGCGATCTTCTGGCGGGCGGCGGTCTCGGCGCGGATGAAGCGCAGGATGGTGTCGGCCGTGCCATCGTCGATCCAGCGCGTTGCCACCGCCGCCATCACGGGCGAGGCCATCACCGAGACCGCCCGCATGGCGCCGGTAAAGGACCAGCCGGCCTTGGCGTCGGGCGCCACCACATAGGCGAGGCGCAGCCCCGCGCCGATGCATTTGGCAAGGCCCGCAATGTGCCAGCAGATATCGGGGGCGATTGCGGCCAATGGCGGCGGGCCGTGGGAGGCGATGAAGCCATAGGCGTCGTCCTCCACCACCGGCACGCCATGGCGGCGCGCGATGGCGCAGATGGCGGCGCGGCGCTGCTCGGACGTGGTGATGGTCAGCGGGTTCTGGAGCGTGGGATTGATATAGAGCGCCTTCGGGGCGTGGCGGCGGATGGCGGCTTCCAGCGCCTCGGGGAGAATGCCGTCCTGGTCCATCTCGACGCCCACCAGGGTGAGGCCGAGCTGGGCGGTGATGGCGCGGGCGCCGGGATAGGTGATGGCTTCCGACAGCACCACGTCGCCCGCGCTCGCCAGCAGCGAGAAGATGCCCACCAGCGCAGGATGGGCGCCCGGCGTGATGAAGATGCGCTCCTGCGCCGGCACCAGGGCCCGCCGGCCGAGCCAGGCGGAGGCGGCGTCCTTGTCCAGCGGCGAACCGCCAAAGCCCTGGTAGCGCAGCAGAGGCAGCAGGTCCCGCGCCACGGCCGCATAGCCTTCCTGCATGCGGGCGATGAGGTCGGGGTCATCCGGCTCGGGGGGCATGTTCATGGTGAAGTCGGCCGCCCGCAACCGCTCCGGCTGGGGCGCCTTGCGGGCGGAGGCGCGCACGAAGCTGCCGCGCCCCACGGTGGATTCGATGAGCCCCCGCCGCGCCGCCTCCACATAGCCGCGCGCCACCGTGGTGAAGTCGAGGCCGAGCGCGGCGGCGAGGCGCCGCTGGGGCGGAAGCTGGTCGCCCGGCACCAATAGGCCGGCGGCGATGTCGGCGGCGATGGCATCGGCGATGGCGAGGTAACGGGGCCCCTGCCCGTCCTCCATGCGGGGCATCCAATCCTTCATTGAACCCCTCATTTTGCCGATTGACTGGATCTTGTTTCTATATTGTATGGCGCAATCGCCATGCGATGGCGAGGATTTTATTGACCGCACATTGTTGCGTGAGGACCTGCGGCAGATTCAGACAGGATGCCGCCTTTCGCGAGGCAGGCCGGATGCGACAATCGGGTCATTGACGGCAATTCTGCCGTCTTTGATCGGATATTATCCTGCCAAGCTTCCAAAATGATCGGATTTTTGACCGTCGTATTGTTGGCACGCCGCTTGCTCACCTGATCCCGTCCCCCTCGGGGCGATCCAGCGATCAGGAGAGAAGCATGCCCGCCGTGACCCACCCGCCCCATAAGACCGGCGACTTCTTTGTCGATTACGAGCAGAAGCTGTTCGAGGACGTGAAGGCCACGCCCGGCGAAAAGGCGCTGGTGACCTTCCATACCGTGGCCTTTGAGGGCTCCATCGGCCTCGTCAACCTGCTCCAGGCCACCCGCCTGCTGCGCAAGGGTTTCGAGACCTCCATCCTGCTCTACGGCCCCGGCGTCACGCTCGGCGTGCAGCGCGGCTTTCCCAAGCTCGGCGACGAGGCGTTTCCCGGCCACCAGAATTTCAACAACCAGATCAAGAAGTTCATGTCCGAGGGCGGCAAGGTCTATGCCTGCCGCTTCGCGCTCCAGGCGCTCTATGGCCATGGCGAGCCGTCCTTGATCGAGGGCATCACCCCCATCAATCCGCTGGACGTGCTGGACCTCGTGCTCCTGCACCGCCGCGACGGCGCCTTCATCCTCGACACCTGGACCTTGTGATCCCGGCGCACGCGAAAACCGGGCGCGCGGGCTCACCCGCCGCCCCCTTTCCACCGAGGACCGCACCATGAAAGACACCGCGACCGTACGCGCCGCAGCCGTTCAGATCGCCCCCGATCTGACCTCGCGCGCGGGCACCATGGACAAGGTGCTGAACGCCATCGCCGAGGCGGCGGGCAAGGGCGTGGAGCTTCTGGTCTTTCCCGAGACCTTCGTGCCCTGGTACCCCTATTTTTCCTTCGTGCTGCCCCCGGTGCTCTCCGGCCGCGAGCATGTGCGGCTCTACGACCAGGCCGTCACCGTGCCCGGCCCGGAAACGGAGGCGGTGGCCACTGCCGCCCGCCGCGCCGGCATGGTGGTGGTGCTCGGCGTGAACGAGCGTGACCACGGCTCGCTCTACAACACCCAGCTCGTCTTCGACGCCGACGGCTCCTTGTGCCTCAAGCGCCGCAAGATCACCCCCACCTTTCATGAACGCATGATCTGGGGCCAGGGCGACGGCGCCGGCCTGAAGGTGGTGGAGACGGCGGCGGGGCGCATCGGCGCGCTCGCCTGCTGGGAGCATTACAATCCGCTCGCCCGCTACGCCTTGATGGCGCAGCACGAGG
The DNA here is from genome assembly GCF_028863665.1 of Aquabacter sediminis. Lineage (GTDB taxonomy): Bacteria > Pseudomonadota > Alphaproteobacteria > Rhizobiales > Xanthobacteraceae > L1I39. Next base: position 481,321 of record NZ_JARBFX010000004.1, on the reverse strand, counting down.
AGATCCATGTCGCCCAGTTTCCGGGCTCCCTGGTCGGCCCCATCTTCGCCGAGCAGATCGAGGTGACCATCCGCCACCATGCGCTGGAGAGCGGCTGCTTCGTGGTCAATGCCACCGGCTGGCTGACCGAGGAACAGATCGCCTCCATCACCCCCGATGCCGGCCTCCAGAACGCCCTGCGCGGCGGCTGCATGACCGCCATCATCTCGCCCGAGGGCAAGCATTTGGCGCCGCCGCTCACCAGCGGGGAAGGCCTGCTGGTGGCCGATCTCGACCTCGGCCTCATCGTCAAGCGCAAGCGCATGATGGATTCGGTGGGCCACTATGCCCGGCCGGAACTGCTCCATCTGGTGCTCGATCCCCGGCCCGCGCGGCCGCTGCACACCCCTTCCGACATCCAGGCTGAGCCGCAAGCAAGGAGCCTCTCCGATGGAGCCCTCGACCCCGCTGCCGACCGAGATTCTGATCAGCGAGCTGCAATCCTTCGGCGCGCGGCTGGTTGACCCGAAGGCTGGCGCCGAAAGCCGGCGCGGCGGGGCCGGCCCTTCCGACCACAAGGCGATGACCATAGACGGCATGACGGTGATGGTGCCGGTGCACACCGCGCCCGCCTTCACCAGCCCCTATCTGGTGGAAAAGCCCGACGCCTATGGCCGGAGCCGCATCAGCCGGGAGGGCCGGGCGGTGGGTGAAGTCTCCTTCCCGCTCCGCCCGCGCTTCTATGACCTGAAGACGGCGGACGGCATTCCCTATTCCCACATCGCCACCCTGCATGGGCGCGACGTGCTCGCCACCACGGTGCTGCAGACCTGCATCCGCTATCAGAGCCGCACCAAGACCTGCCAGTTCTGCGCCATCGGCCAGTCGCTGGCGGCGGGGCGCACCATCGCCCACAAGACCCCCGCCCAATTGGCGGAAGTGGCCAAGGCGGCGGTGGCGCTCGATGGCGTCACCCACATGGTCATGACCACCGGCACCCCCAAGGGCGAGGACCGGGGCGCGGCCGTGCTGGCGGAGAGCGCCCGCGCGGTGAAGGCGGCGGTGGACCTGCCCATCCAGGCCCAATGCGAGCCGCCCGGCGATGCCGCCTGGTTCGGCCGCATGAAGGAGGCCGGCGTCGATGCGCTGGGCATGCATCTGGAAGCGGTCACGCCGGCCGTGCGCGCCGCCATCATGCCCGGCAAGGCGCAGATCGGCGTGGACGCCTATATGGCCGCGTTCGCGCAGGCGGTGCCCGTGTTCGGGCGGGGGCAAGTCTCCACCTATATCCTCGCCGGCCTCGGCGACAGCGTGGAGGAGATCCTCGCCGTCTGCGCCCGGCTGGTGGCGCTCGGCGTCTATCCCTTCGTGGTGCCCTTCGTGCCCATTTCGGGCACGCCCTTGGAGAGCCACCCCACCCCCAGCCCGGCCTTCATGCAGTCCATCCTCTCGCCGCTCTCGCGCCTGCTGGTGGAGAGCGGGCTGAAGGCGGTGGACATCAAGGCCGGCTGCGGCAAGTGCGGGGCGTGCTCGGCGCTGTCCTCCTATGAGCGGGTGCTGGCGCCATGATGATCCCCACCTCCCCCTTCCTCGCCGCCGAATACCGCATCAAGTTCGCCGCCTCCCGCTGGGAGCGCGAGGGGGCCAAGACCCTGCGCGAACAGGTCTTCTCCACCGAGCAGAAGCTGTTTTCCGGCTCCGACCAGGACGCCATCGACGCCTATGCCATCCCCATCGTGGCGCTGGCCATGCTGGGGGTGGCCCCCGACAAGGTGGTGGGCACGGTGCGCATCCATGAGGAAACGCCCGGCACCTGGTGGGGCTCGCGCCTCGCGGTGGACGCGGACTATCGCCGCATCGGCGCGCTCGGCGCCACCTTGATCCGCCTCGCCGTGTCCTCCGCCCATGCCATGGGCTGCCACACCTTCCTCGCCCATGTGCAGGAGCAGAACGCGCTGCTGTTCCGCCGCCTGCACTGGCATGTGCTCGAGGAGGTGGACCTGCACGGGCGGCGACACTTCCGCATGCAGGCGGACCTTGGCCATTACCCGCCTTGCCATTCGCCGGAAATCGGCTTCACCGCTCTGCCGCGAAAGGCCGCCTGAGATGGACGCGCCCGCCTTCGATGCTCTGGTGGAGAGCCTGCGCCACAGCCGGGGCCTCGCCGCCAAGGCGGATATCGGCACGGTCGCCGCCCGCCTCGGCCTTCAAGCCAGCGCCGTGCCGGTGGGCGATGATTGCGCCGCCTTGCCGGATGGGGGCGGCCATCTGCTCTTTGCCATCGAGGGGTTCCTGGAAGCCTTTGTCGCCCGCGATCCCTGGTTCGCCGGCTGGTGCGGGGTGATGGTGAACCTCTCCGACATCGCCGCAATGGGCGGGCGGCCGCTCGCCGTGGTGGACGCCCTGTGGGCGCGGGACGCCGAACATGGCGCGGCGATCCTGGACGGCATGAAGGCCGCAGCGGACGCCTATGGCGTGCCCATTGTGGGCGGGCATTCCAATTTGAAGGCGGGCGGCGAGCATCTGGCGGTGGCGGTGCTGGGGCGGGCGGACCATGGCCTTCTCACCAGCTTCGATGCCCGGCCTGGCGACGTGCTGGTGGCGGCCATCGACCTTCGCGGCGCCTATCGGGAGCCCTTCGACAATTGGCAGGCCGCGCTTTCGGCGCCGCCGGAGCGCCTGCGGGGCGACCTTGCCTTGCTGCCGGAGATCGCCCGGCGGGGTCTTGCCCATGCGGCCAAGGACATCAGCCAGGCGGGGCTGGTCGGCACCGCCATCATGCTGGCGGAATGCTCGCGCGTGGGCCTTGCCATCGATCTGGCCGCGCTTCCCGTGCCGGCCGGCGTGCCCCTCCAACGCTGGCTCGCGTCCTTCCCGAGCTTCGGCTTTCTGCTTTCCGTCCCGCCCGCTCATGTGCCGGAACTTCTCGCCCTGTTCGAGGCCCGCGCCCTCACCGCCTCCGCCATCGGTGCGGTGACATCGGGCGCGGCCGTGGCGGTGCGGCACGGGCCGCACCGGGCCGTGGTGCGCGATCTTGCCGCCTCCCGCCTCATGGGCCTTGCCCCTGCCGGGGAGGCCGCCTGATGGACCGGCCGCTGCTTATTGCCATTCTCACCCATTCCACCAATCCGCGCGGCGGGGTGGTCCATGCCATGGCGCTCGCCGAGGCGTTGGCGGGGCTCGGCCATGCCCCGGTCCTGTTCGCGCCGGACGCACGCGGCACAGGCTTCTTCCGCGCACCGAAATGCCCGGCCGTCGCCTTCAAGGTGGCACCTGCCGCGCCCGGCATGACGGCCATGGTGGAGCAGCGCATCGCCGATTATGTCAGCCATTTCGAGGCTGCGGGCACGGACGGCTTCGACCTCTTCCACGCCCATGACGGCATTTCCGGCAATGCGCTGGCCACCCTGAAGGAACGCGGCCGCATCCCCGCCTTCGTGCGCACGGTGCATCACGTGGATACCTTCTCAGACACCCGCCTGCTCGACCTCCAGTCCCGCTCCATCCGCGCGGCGGATGGCTGGCTGGCGGTGAGCCGCACCTGGCAGGATCAGTTGGCGGATGGCTTCGGCATCGACGCCCATCTTTCCGGCAATGGGGTGGACGGCACGCGCTTCTCGCCTGGCCGGGACGGGCGCGAAGAGGCGCTGCGCGCGCGGCTGGGGCTGGGCGCGGGGCCCATCTTCCTGAGCGTCGGCGGCATCGAGGCGCGCAAGAATACGGTGCGCATGCTGGAGGCCTTCCTCCAGCTGCGCCAGGTGCGCCGGGACGCGCAACTGGTGATCGCCGGCGGCGCCTCGCTCCTGGACCATTGCGCCTATCAAAGCGAGTTCCGTCGCCTGCTCGGCCGCACCGGAACCGGCGGCGTGCACGTGACCGGGCCGCTGGCGGATGCGGACATGCCCGCCATCTTTCGCCTCGCCCATGCTTTGCTCTTCGCCTCGGTGAAAGAGGGCTTCGGCCTCGCCGTGCTGGAGGCGCTGGCGAGCGGCGTGCCGGTGATCGTCTCGGCCATGGCGCCCTTCACCGAATATCTGGGCGAACGGGACGCTTTGTGGTGCGACCCCGCCCGCCCCGCCTCCATCGCGGACGCCATGGCCCTCTCGCTTCAGCCGGCAGAACGCGAGCGCCTAGCCGCGCTCGGGCCGCAGATCGCCGCGCGGCACCACTGGTCAAACGTCGCCCGCGCCCACTTGCCCCTTTATGGCCGCCTCGCGGCCAAGACCAAGAGCCGGGAGGCCCTTCATGCCTGAAATGCGCTTCCACATCGCCTGGCCCGATGGCCGGGAAGAGAGCTGCTATTCGCCCTCCCTCGTGGTGCGCGAGCACTTGAGCGAAGGCACCGCCTATGCCCTGCCCGACTTCATAGCGCGGGCGCGGACGGCGCTCACCATCGCCTCGGAGCGCGTCGCCGCCAAATATGGCCATCCCTGTTCCTTGGCGCTCGGCCAACTGGCGCGCCTGGAAGCCACCTCCCGACGCTTCGCCGACGATCCCACGGCGCAGGTCACCTGCCTCGCTTTCCTTTATTCCCATCAGGACATGCCGTCATGACCAAGCTGAAGTCGCACTATCCCGCCATCGTCATTGGCGGCGGCCAGGCTGGGCTTTCCGCCAGCCTTCATCTCACCCGCGCGGGCATCGAGCATGTGGTGTTCGAGAAGAAGACCATCATGCACAAATGGCGGGACGAGCGCTGGGACGCCTTCTGCCTCGTCACCCCCAACTGGCAATGCCGCCTGCCCGACCATCCCTATGATGGCGACGATCCCAACGGCTTCATGGTGAAGGACGAGATCCTCGCCTACCTCGATCGCTTCGCCGCCAAGGTTCAGGCGCCGGTGCTGGAGCACACGCCGGTGACCGCGCTGGAGAAGGCGGACGGCATCTTCTACCTGGAGACGGCCGCCGGCCCGGTGAGTGCGGATGCGGTGATCCTGGCGGTGAGCCTTTATGGCGAGCCGGACATTCCCCGCCTCGGCGAGCGGCTCCCCGACGGCATCGTCCAGCTGCACACCGCCTCCTATCGCAACCCCACCGCGCTACCGGAGGGCGCGGTGATGGTGGTGGGCTCGGGCCAATCGGGCGCGCAGATCGCGGAGGACCTGCATCTGGCCGGCCGCAAGGTGCACCTCGCCACCGGCAATGCCCCCCGCTGCGCCCGCTTCTATCGCGGCCGCGACGTGGTGGACTGGCTCTGGGACATCGGCCATTACGAGATCACGGTGGCCGATGACGGCATGGGCCGCAAGAAGCACGACACCAACCATTATCTCACCGGCCGCGAGGGCGGGCGCGACATCGACCTGCGCGCCTTTGCACGGGAGGGCATGGCCCTCTACGGCCGTCTCACCGGCGTGTCCGGCGGGCAAATGCAGTTCGCGCCCAATCTGAAGGACAATCTGGACGCCGCCGACAGGGTCTATAACGGCATCAACGCCCTCATCGACCGGCATATCGCCGAAGCCGGCATCTCCGCCCCGCCGCCCTCCGTCTATGCCCCCGTGTGGGAGCCCGCGGGCGAGACCACCGAGTTGGATCTGGCGGCGGCTGGCATCACCTCGGTGATCTGGGCCACGGGCTTTCGCCCCAACTGGTCCTTTGTCGGCCTGCCCATTTTCGATGGCACCGGCTATCCCGTGCACAAGCGGGGGGTGACGGCGGTGGATGGGCTCTATGTGCTCGGTCTTCCCTGGTTGTGGACCTGGGGGTCCGGGCGCTTCCTCGGGGTGGCGGCGGATGCGGCCTATGTGGTGGGCCAGCTCCAGGCGCGCGCCACGCCGCCGCTCGCCAAGGCGGGCTAGGAAAAGGCGGGCAAGACATGAGCCTTCTGCCCCCGCTTTCCCGCCTCGTGCCCGATCCCGGCCTTGAGGGTTCTGTGCATCTGGGCATGCCGCATCTGGTCCCCGGCGGTCTGTCGGAGACCTGGCTGCTGCGACACCTGGGGGATGCCCACTGGCAGATGCTGGCCCGCCAATTGGGCTGCCCGCCCTCCCGCATCGCCGACCGCAGCGGCACGCGGGTCTATGCCGCCTTCCGGCATGTGAGCCTTGAGGGGCTTTGCCTCGATGCGGCACGGGAGGATGGGCGGCTGGCGGTGCGCTCCCATCTGTGGCGGCTCTCGCGCACGCAGGTGCTGAGCCGTCACGCCTTGATGCTGGACGGCGCGCCGGCGGGCACCGCCACGCTCGTTTCCGCCTTCGTGCGGCGGGAAGCGACGAGCAACCGCCGCATCTGCCGCGTCGAAGTGCCGGGCCTTGCCGACCTGCCCGAATGGGATGGCGCACGGCCGGCGCCGCTGGCCGTGCCGCAGGCGCCGGACGGCGAGCGGCTCGCCTTCACCCCCTGCCCGGCAGAGGATTTCAACGGCGCCGGCTTTCTCTATTTTTCCAGCTATGTGGGCCTCGCCGAGCGGGCGCTGTTTTCCCATGCCCCCGCCCGCGCCACCGTCACGCGCAGCCGGCACGTCGCCTATCACGGGAACATCGATCCGGGCGACGCGGTTGAGATCCTGACCCAACTGGCCGATGCCCCCCACGGACGCACGGTCTGCGCCACGCGCCTTGTGCGCGCCGGGGATCATGCGCTCCTGGCGGAGATGGTCGCCGTGAAGTCTCCGGCCGCGCCCTGAGGGCGGGGCTGAGGTCCCTAAATTGTATGGCTCATTAGATTTACAACGGCGCATTGTATGGATTAAATACGGGCATTCACGGCGCCGAGGGTGCAAAGCCGGACATCGGCTCACCCCTCCCCCCTGAGAGCGCGCGCCCCAAGGAGCGTTCCATGTCCCAGACCCGCCACTGGCCGCCGCTCTCCCCCATGCGGGCCGGCCTGCGCGGCCGCTGCCCCCGCTGTGGCGAGGGCAAGCTGTTCAACGGCTTCCTGACCCTGCGCAAGTCCTGCGACGTGTGCGGCCTGGACTATTCCTTTGCCGACCCGGCTGATGGCCCGGCCTTCTTCGTCATCTGTTTTGCCTGCATTCCCTCGGTGGTGTTCGGCATCTGGATCGAGGTGGCCTATGAAGCACCCTATTGGGTGCATCTGGTCACCACTTTGCCGGTGATGCTGCTCACCTGCATCCCGCCCTTGCGACCGCTGAAGGGGTGGCTGGTGGCCAGCCAATATTATTACAAGGCCGAGGAAGGCCGCCGGGTGCTGCGCGAGGAAGGCTGAGCTTTCGCCCCTTATCCATACATGCTAGCTCAATGTCCGGATCGCGGCGGGGGAAAAGAAGCATGTGGCACCCCAGGGTCCTGGCGGGCGCACGGCTGAAATATCTCGGCATCGTGGACGCGCTGGAGGCGGACATCCGCTCCGGCCGCGTGGCGCGGGGCGATCGCCTGCCGCCCCAGCGGGCCATCGCCGAAGCCCTCGACGTGGACCTCACCACCGTCACTCGTGCCTTCAACGAGGCGCGCCGAAGGGGGCTGGTGGACGCCCAGGCCGGGCGCGGCACCTTCGTGAGCGAGGCACTTGCGGCGCCGGGCGAGATGCCCGCCCCCCGCCCGCTCATTGATCTGAGCATGAACATCCCGCCCCAGCCCGACGAGGCGCAGTTCGCCCGCCGCATTCCCGAGGCCATGGCAAGCCTGCTGGCCGGCCCGCGCGGTCTCCTCACCCTGCACTATCAGGACAGCACCGGCACCCCCGCCGATCGGGCCGCGGGCGCGCGCTGGCTCTCTGGCCGGCTGCCGGATGTGACGGCGGAGCGCCTGGTGGTGGCCGGCGGAGCGCAATGCGCGCTGTTCGCAGTCTGCGACGCGCTCCTGAAGCCGGGCGACGTGCTGCTGGCCGGAGATGTCACCTATCCCGGCCTCAAGGCCGTGGCGGCCCAGCGGGGCCTGCGCCTGATGCCGCTGGCCATGGATGGGGACGGCATCCGCCCGGAAGCGGTGGAAGCCGCCTGCCGCACCGGCACGCCGCGCGCGCTCTATCTCATTCCCACCCTCGACAATCCCACCACCGCCACCTTGCCCGCCGCCCGCCGTCAGGCGCTGGCGGACCTCGCCCGCCGGCACGATCTGGCGGTGATCGAGGATGATCCCTACGCCCCGCTCTGCCCGGCGCACATCCCGCCGCTTGCGGCGCTGGCGCCCGAGCGGTGCTGGCACATCGCCACCCTCTCCAAATGCGCCACCCCCGCCTTGCGCACCGCTTATGTGGTCGCGCCCGATGCCCACGCGGCGGAGCGGCTCGCGGGCATCTTGCGCGCCACCAGCCTGATGGCCCCGCCGCTCATGGCGGCGCTGGCGAGTCGCTGGATTCTCGATGGCACGCTGGACCTGCTGACCCGCGCCATCCGGGCGGAGAACACGGCCCGCCAGGCGCTTGCGCGGGCGGCGCTGAAAGGCCACGCCTTCGCCGCCGACCCGCACGGCCATCATGTCTGGCTGCGCCTTCCCTCCCACTGGCGCGCGGCCGATTTCGCTGAACATGCGGACCGGGCGGGCGTGTCCATCGTGGCCGGCTCCGCCTTTGCCATCGGCACCCCGGCGGAAGAGGCGGTGCGACTGTCCCTGGGCGTCGCGCCGGATCGCGGCGCGCTAGAGGACGGCCTCGCTTTGCTCGCGGCTCTGCTCGCCCGCCCGGCGGCGCCGCTGCGGGTGGTGGTGTAAGGGCGGCTAAGCGCCCCGCGAAGCGTCCGCATAAGGCGCGAGGAGGTCGCGCAGGATGCGGTCCTTGTCGCGGCCGGCGGTCTCGATGGCGCGGGTGAGCACGGCCTCCAGATGGTCGTGCATGAGATGCTCCAGCCGGTCCCGGTCGCCGGAGACGAGGCAGGCCACGAGATCGCGATGTTCCTGCACCGAGCAATCGGTCCAGCGCGGGCGACCGTAGAGGCCGAGGATCAGGGCGCTGCGCCCCACCAATTGGCGCATATAGCGGGCGAGCAGAGGCGAGCCGGTCATCTCGGCGAGCACCAGATGGAACTCGGCGGCATGACGGATATATTCCGGCCGGCCTTCCCGATGGGCCTTTTCCTCCGCTGCGATCTGGGCATCCAGGCGCTTCACCTGGGCGGGGGTGAGATTGCCGCACAGGCGGCGGATGACCAATTGCTCCACATCCTGCCGCACGCTGAAGAGATCGCGCGCCTCTTCCAGCGAGGGCTTGGCGACGGTGGCGCCGCGATTGGGTCGGATGTCCACCAGTTCCTCGCTGGCCAGCAGTTCCAGGGCGCGGCGCACCACCGTGCGGCTGGCGCCGAACTGCTCGCCAATGGCATCCTCGGGAAGCTTCATGCCCGGCTGGAGCACCTGCTCCAGGATGGCGAGGCGCAGGCCCGCATAGATCGCGTCGACTCGCTCGCCCCGCTGCTTCATCTGGGTCTCCATTCCACCTTTGAATGGCACGAGAGCGTTTGCGGCTCAAGATGAGAGAAAATCGTATACGATTTTAGGCACACATTTCGTGCACTCCTGCCACCGTCATGCCCGGGCTTGTCCCGGGCATCCACGCCTCTCCGCGAGGCAAAACTTGTTTCACGTGCGCCTGGCCAATCCCCGTGGATGGCCGGGACAAGCCCGGCCATGACGGCAGCAGAGGAAATCACCCCATGATACGGGCGAAAGAGATCACGCCGCCCATAAATCGTATACGATTTTGACTATCCTTCGTGCACAAAATGCCCAATGATTGGGCGATTGGATGCTCCAGGTCGAACCCGCCTGCCCCTCCCTCCGGCACAAGAGCGGCGAGTCCAGTGCTGGCGCCCCCTGGCACGATGCTTGCGGAAGGGGACGTGACGTCCGGGAGAGGAGTGATCCCCATGAGCAGGTCCTCGCAGCATCGAAAGTTTCCCGCCTTCACCCGCCGCGCCGCCATGCTCGGCCTCGGCGCCGCTCTGGTGATGGGCGGTGCGGCCCGCGCCGATGACACCATCAAGGTGGGCCTCGTCGCCGCCCTCTCGGGCCAGTCCGCCAAGTCCGGCGAAGCCATCACGCGCGGCCTGGAAGTGGCCATTGACGAGATCAACGGCGCCGGCGGCGTGCTCGGCAAGAAGATCGAGCTGATCCGCCGCGACGATGAGAGCAACCCCGCCAAGGGCGTGGTGGCCGCCCGCGAGCTGGTACAGAAGGAAAAGGTCGCCGCCTTCTTCGGCGGCATCGACACGCCGGTGTCGCTGGCCATCGTGCCCTTCGCCAACCAGGCCAAGGTGCCCTTCATCGGCGTGTGGGCGGCCGGCACCGCCATCACCCGCAACGGGGCGGCGGAGAATTACGTGTTCCGCGTCTCGGCCGTGGACGAATTGGTCGACCAGGCCATGATCGATTACGGCATGAAGACCTACAAGACCAAGAAGCCCGGCCTCATGCTCATCAACAATCCCTGGGGCGAGGGCAATGAGAAGGGCCTGAAAGCCGCGGCCGCCGCCGCCAACCTCACCGTCGCCGGCGCCGAGAAGTTCGACAATAACGACGTGGACATGGTGCCCCAGCTCACCCGCCTGAAGGAGGCGGGCGCCGACACCATCTTCCTGGTCGCCAACGTCCAGCCGGCCGCGCAGGTGGTCAAGTCGCTCGATCGCATGGGCTGGGACGTGCCGGTGGTCTCCCATTGGGGCCCGGCGGGCGGGCGCTTCACGGAGCTGGGCGGCCCGAGCGCGGAAAAGGTGCGCATGGTCCAGACCTATTCCTTCTCGGGCAATCTCTCCAAGAAGGGCGAAGTGGTGCTGGCGGCGCTGAAGACCAAGTATCCGCAGATCACCACGCTCGCCGACGTGACCCCGGCGGTGGGCATCGCCAATGCCTATGACGCCATGCACCTGCTGGCGCTCGCCATCGCCAAGGCCGGCACCACCGACGGCCCGGCGCTGCGCAAGGCCTTCTACGAGATCGGCACCTATGAGGGTCTCATCAAGACCTATGCGAAGCCCTTCTCGCCGGAGAACCAGGATGCGCTCTCCAAGGACGACTACATGTTCACCCACTTCAAGGGCGCCGAGATCGTGCCCGTGAACTGAGGCGGCGCGGGCGCCCTGCCCCCTCTCCCGCGTGCGGGGGAGGGATGGGGAGGGGGCCGGACCAGACGGAGGCATGGTGCGCCGACACTGCGCGCGCTCCCCCTCCCTGCCCTCCCCCGCACGCGGGAGAGGGTGAAAGTGGAGAACGTGCGCGGGGCTGTTGGGGCGCATCCCCTGCAAGGCCCGGGCACCTGGACAAACGTCAACGCTGGCGCGCCCTGCCCCCTCTCCCGCGTGCGGGGGAGGGATGGGGAGGGGGCGGGACCAGACGGAGGCACGGTGCGCCGACAATGCGCGCGCTCCCCCTCCCTGCCCTCCCCCGCAAGCGGGAGAGGGTGAAATTGGAGAACGTGCACGGGGCTGTTGGGGCGCATCCCCTGCAAGGGCACCTGGACAAACGTCAACGCCGGCGCGCCCTGCCCCCTCTCCCGCGTGCGGGGGAGGGATGGGGAGGGGGCCGGACCACACGGAGGCACGGTGCGCCGACAATGCGCGCGCTCCCCCTCCCTGCCCTCCCCCGCACGCGGGAGAGGGTGAAATCGAAGCGGGCCCACCAAGAGGCCAGGGTTTGCCTGAAGCAAGCCTGCCCAAGGGCGCCGATCGCCCGCCACCAAGAAGAACGAGGAACCCCGAATGCTGATCGTCTCCGCTTTGGTCTCCGGCCTCTCGCTTGGGGCCATGTATGGGCTGATCGCGCTCGGCTATCACGTCACCTACGCGGTCTCGAACACCGTCAATTTCTCGCAGGGTTCCTCGGTGATGCTGGGAGCCGTGCTCTGCTACACCCTGTGGGTGACGCTCGGCGCGCCCCTGGCGGTGGCAATCATCGGCGCGCTGGCCTTGGCGGCGCTGTTCGGCCTGGTGGTGGAGCGCTTTCTCGTCCGCCCGTTCGCGGCGCGCGGTTCCAATGCCTGGCTAATGGCGACGGTGGCGGGCGGCATCATCCTCGACAATGCGGTGATGTTCACCTTCGGCAAGGAGCCCCGCTCCCTGCCCTCTCTGCTGGCCACCAAGCCGGTGAGCCTGTTTGGCGCTGGCGTCTATCCGCTCCAGCTCACTATCCCCGTCGTGGGCATCGCCATCGCCGCCGGCCTCCATGTGCTGTTGCGCCACACCAAGGCCGGCAAGCGCCTCCTGGCGGTGGTGCAGAACCCGTCCGCCGCCCGCCTCATGGGCATCGACGTGAAGCGGGCCATCGCGCTCTCCTTTGCCGCCTCGGCGGTGCTGGCGGCGGTGGCGGGCATGCTGATCGCGCCCCTGCTGTCGGTGGCCTCCGACATGGGGCTGATGTTCGGCATCAAGGCGTTCGCGGTGGCGATCCTGGGGGGCATCGGTTCGGCCACGGGCATCATGGTGGCGGGGTTCCTCTATGGCCTCGCGGAAGCGCTCATCACCGCCTATCTGGGCTCTTCTTACACTCAGATCCTCGTCTTCTCGGCGGTCATCGCCGCCCTCGCCTTCCTGCCCAACGGCCTGTTCGGCCGGGCCGCCGTGAAGAAGGTGTGAGATGGGACGCTTCCTCCTGCCCCTCGCCATCCTCCTCGGCTCCGTCGCCGTCGCCACCTTCTGCTTCATGGCGGAGAGCTACACGCAATTCGTGATCGCTCTCATCGCGCTCACCATCATCGTGGGCGTGGGCCTCAACATCCTGCTCGGCCTCGCAGGGCAGGTGTCGCTCGGCCATGTGGGCTTCTATGCCATCGGCGCCTATGTGGAAGGCATCTTGATCCTGAAGGGCTGGGACTTCTTCGCCGCCCTGCCGCTGGCGGTGCTGGTGGCCGCCGCGCTGGGCGCGCTTCTGGCGCTGCCGGCGCTCCGGGTGTCCGGGCCCTATCTGGCCATGGTCACCATCGCGTTTGCCTTCATCGTCGAGCATGCGCTGATCGAGTGGAAGGACGTCACCGGCGGCGCCAACGGCCTCATGGGCATCCTGCCGCCGGTGGTGGGCCCGATCATGTTTGCCGAGCGGGAAATGGCGCTGCTGGCACTTTTCCTTGCCACTCTATGCCTTCTCGGCTTCTGGGCGCTGGCGGGCAGCCGGCTCGGGCGCGCCATGCGGGCGGTGCGCGACAGCGAGGTGGCGGCGCAATCCGTGGGGCTCAATCCGGTGAGCCTGAAGACGCTGGCCTTTGCGCTTTCGGCGGCATTGGCGGGACTGGCGGGCGCGGTGTTCGCGCCGCTCCTCATGTTCATCAGCCCGGGCTCCTTTCCCTTCTCGCAATCCATCCTGTTCCTGTTCGCCGTGGTGCTGGGCGGGGCGGGAACCGTGCTCGGCCCGGTGCTGGGCGCACTGGTGGTGGCGGGGCTGCCGGAACTGCTCTCTGGCCTCGCCGAATATCGCCTGCTGCTGTTCGGCGCACTGCTGCTGGCGGTGCTGTGGATCGCGCCGGAGGGCATTGTGGGCCTCCTCGCCCGCCTGCGCCGGCCCGACCCGCGCGCGGCGCGCGACGGCCTGCCCGTGCCTATGTCCTGGCTCAGGCCGGAGAATGCCGCCCCGCTGCGTGTGGAGGGGCTCGGCATTTCCTTCGGCGGGGTGAAGGCGGCGGCGGGGGTGAGCTTTGAGGCTCAGCCGGGAGCGGTGACCTCCGTCATCGGCCCGAATGGGGCCGGCAAGACCACGGTCCTCAACATGATCGGCGGCTTCTACCGGCCCGATGCCGGCTCCATCCGCCTCGGTGAGGGCAAGGACCTGGCCGGCGCGCCGGCCTATCAGGTGGCCCGCGCCGGCATCGCCCGCACCTACCAGACCACCCAGCTGTTCGGCACGCTCTCGGTGCTGGAGAATGTCCGCATCGCCGGCGCCGATGCCGCCACCGCCGAGGCCCTGCTCGCCTTCGTGGGCTATGCCGGGGCGCTGGCCGCCCGTGCCGACGATCTGCCCCATGTGGACCGGCGCCTGGTGGAGATCGCCCGGGCGCTCGCCACCCGCCCCCGCGTGCTGCTGCTGGACGAACCCGCCGCCGGCCTCATGCGGGCGGACAAGGATGCCCTGAGCGGGCTCCTGCGGCGCATCGCGGACGCCGGCATCGCCGTCATCCTGGTGGAGCATGACATGGCCATGGTCATGGGCATTTCCGACCATGTGGTGGTGCTGGATGCGGGGCGCCCCATCGCCGCCGGATCGCCCGCCGCCATCCGCGAGAACCCGCAGGTGATCGCCGCCTATCTGGGTGGCACGCAGACCCGCGCCCGCGGCCGCGCGGCGCCCTGGGACGGGCCGCGCGACGCCGTGCTCACCGCGCTCCGCCTCACCGCCGGCTATGGCGCCGCCCCGGTGCTGGAAGACGTCGACGTGGAGGTGCGGCCGGGCGAGCTGGTAGCGCTGCTCGGCGCCAATGGCGCGGGCAAGTCCACCGCCATGAAGGCGCTGACCGGCCTGCTGCGGCCGGTTGGCGGCGACATCGTGCTGAAAGACGTGCGCATCTCGTCTCTATCCGCGCACCGCATCGCCCGCATGGGGCTGGCACTGGTGCCGGAGGGCCGGCAGGTGTTCCCGGAACTCACCGTGCGCGACAACATCCTGCTGGGCGCCACGTCCCGCCGGGATGCCCCCGATGCCGCCACCCTGGAGCGCGACCTTGCCGCCCAGCTCGCCCGCTTCCCGCGCCTGAAGGAGCGCATCGCCAGCCGGGCGGGCCTTCTCTCGGGCGGCGAGCAGCAGATGCTGGCGCTCGCCCGCGGCCTGATGGCGAAGCCCGATATCCTCCTGCTGGACGAGCCGTCCTTGGGACTTGCCCCGGCCATCATCAACGAGGTGTTCGACGTGCTCGCCGAGCTGCGCGAGGAGGGCGTGACCATCCTCCTGGTGGACCAGATGGCCGCCCTCGCCCTCACCGTCGCCGACCGGGCCTATGTGCTGGAAAGCGGGCGGGTGGTGAAGGCCGGCAGCGCGGCGGAGCTGACCGGCGATGCGGCGCTCGAAGCCGCCTATCTCGGCGCCAAACCGGCGGCCCAATAGGTCCCGCCGCCCAATAGGTCCCGGCGGCCCAATCGATTTCAAGGAGCCCTTTCCCATGAGCCTCGATCACATCTTCCGCAATGCCCGCATCGCCGGCCGGGAGGACACGCTTTTCGACATCGGCATCAAGGATGGCCGGTTCGCCGCCATTGAGGTGAAGCTGGAGGCAGATGGGCCGCAGGAGGATCTGGGCGGCCGCCTGGTGGTTCCGGGCTTCTGCGAGACCCACATTCATCTCGACAAATCCTGCCTGCTCGGCCGCTGCCAGTGCCAGAAGGGCACGCTGGACGAGGCCATCGCGGCAGTGGCCGCCGCCAAGAAGGGCTTTACCGAGGAGGACGTCTATGAGCGCGCCTCCCGCACGCTGGAAAAGGCCATCCTCCAGGGCACCCAGCGCATGCGTACCCATGTGGAGGTGGACCCGCGCATCGGGCTCACCTCAGTGAAGGCCCTGTTGAAGCTGAAGCAGGCCTATGCCTGGGCCATCGACCTGAAGCTGTGCGTCTTCCCGCAGGAAGGCCTCCTGGATGACCCCGGCTGCGAGGACGTGATGGTGGCGGCGCTGGAGGCCGGCGCGGACGTGGTGGGCGGCGCGCCCTACATGGACAAGGACAGCCACGGCCAGATCGCCCGCATCTTCGCGCTCGCCCAGCGCTTCAACGTGGACATCGACTTCCACCTGGATTTCGGCCTCGACCCCTCGCACCTGGATCTCTTGGAAGTGTGCCGGCTGGCGGAAGAAACGGGCTGGAGCGGGCGGGTGGCCATCGGCCATGTAACCAAGCTCTCCGCCGTGCCGGAACCGCGCCTCATGGAGCTGGGCAAGCGCCTGGCGGAAGCCGGGGTTGCACTGACAGCCCTGCCCTCCACCGACCTGTTCCTGATCGGCCGGGAGTACGATCACAATGTCCCGCGCGGGGTGGCGCTGGCGCACAAGCTGAAGGAGATCGGGGTCACCTGCTCCCTCTCCACCAACAATGTGCTGAACCCCTTCACCCCCTTCGGCGATTGCTCCACGGTGCGCATCGCCAACCTCTATGCCAATGTCGCCCAGGTGGGCACGCCCGCCGGCATGGCCGATTGCCTGGACATGGTGAGCGCGTCATCCGCCAAGCTGATGAACGTGGCCGATTACGGCATCGAAGTGGGCCATCCGGCGAACCTGGTGGCGCTCGCCTGCGAGAGCCGCGCCCAGGCGGTGGCGGAACTGGCGCAGCCGCTCTTCGCCATGAAGGCCGGCCGCCGCACGGTGACCCGCCCGGCCCCGACGCTCCACCAGCCGGAATAGGAGCCTGGAGCGCTTCAGAGTTTCGCGGAAACGCTGAAGCGCTCTAACTCGTTGGTTTGACGCATTTCCTTCACGCGAACCGGATCCCACTTCGCTCGGAAATGCTCTATCGCCGCCCGCCCAGGAACGTGTCCACGAACCAGCGGTCCAGCGTCATGGGCTCCTGCTGCTGCGGGGGCGCCTGCTGGGGGATGGAGCCGACCACGGCGGGCGGCAAATCGTCGGGCTGGCCACCCTGCGGGAAGGGGAAGCCGAAGCCGGGCGCGCGGCCCCCGCCCGGCAGCTCGGCCACCGGGATGCCCTGGTGCGCCACCTTCATGTAGCGGCTCCAGATCTCGGCGGGCAGATTGGCGCCGGAGGCCTTCTTGGTGGGCGAGGAATCGTCATTGCCCAACCACACGGCGGTGACGTAGCGGGCGGTGTAGCCCACGAACCAGGCGTCGCGATAATCCTGCGAGGTGCCGGTCTTGCCGCCCGCCTGCCAGCCGGGCAGTTCGGCCCGTCGGCCGGTGCCGGCGATCAGCACGTCCTGCATCATGCGGTTCATCTCGCCGACATATTCGGGCGCGATCACCCGTCCCGGCCCCTGGCCCGCGCGGGCATAGAGCACCTTGCCGTTGGCCGCCTTCACATTGTCGATCACATAGGGAATGACGCCGATGCCGCCATTGGCGAAGGGCGTATAGGCCGCCGCCATCTCCAGCACCGAGACTTCCGACGTGCCCAGCGCGATGGAAGGGTTGGGATCGAGGTTGGAGGTGATGCCGAGCCGCTTGGCGGTGGCCACCACCGCCTTGGGGCCCACTTCCAGCACCAGGCGCACCGACACGGTGTTGAGCGACAGAGCGAGCGCCTGCTGCAAGGTGACCGGCCCGCGATAATCGTGGGTGGAGTTTTCCGGCCGCCAGCCCTTCAGCTGGATGGGTGCGTCCTCGCGCACCGTGTCGGGGGTCAGGCCATGCTCCAGCGCGGTCAGATAGATGAAGGGCTTGAAGGAGGAGCCGGGCTGACGGCGGGCCACCACGGCGCGGTTATACTGGCTCTCCTCATAGGATTTGCCGCCCACCAGCGCCTTGACCGCCCCGTCCGTGTCGAGGGAGACGAGCGCCCCCTGCCCCACCCCATACTTGCCGCCGGATTTGGCCAGCGTATCGGTGAGCGCGGACTGGGCGGCCCCCTGAAGTGCGGCGTCGATGGTGGTGCGCACGACCACGTCGCCGGACAGTTCGCCCACATAGGAATCCAGCTGGTCCATGACCCAGTCGGCCACATAGCCGGAGGAATCGGGGGCTGCCGGGCGCACGAGGACGGCGGGGCGCGACAAAGCGGCGGCCGCCATGTCCGGCGTGATGAGACCCTGCTCGCGCATGGCGGCGAGCACCAAGGCGGCGCGATCCTGCGCGGCCTTCAGGTTGCGGGTGGGCGCAAGGCGCGAGGGCGCATTCACGATGCCCGCCAGCATGGCCGCCTCGGCCAAGGTCACGTTGCGTGCGGACTTGCCGAAATAGCGCTGGGCGGCGGCTTCCACGCCATAGGCGCCAGCGCCGAAATAGACGCGGTTGATATAGAGGTCGAGGATCTCGTTCTTGGTGAATTTCTGCTCCAGCCAGAGCGCCAGCACCAGTTCCTGGATCTTGCGCGAATAGGTGCGCTCCTGGGTCAAAAACAGGTTCTTGGCCAATTGCTGGGTCAGCGTCGAGCCGCCTTGCCGCACCCGCCGGGAGACGAGGTTGGCCGCCATGGCGCGGGCGAGGCCCTGGGGGTCGAGGCCCATATGCTCGTAGAAGCGCCGGTCCTCGATGGCGATGAAGGCCTTGGGCAGATAGGCCGGCACCTCCTTCAGGGGCACCGCCGCTCCGCCCATGTCGCCGCGTGTGGCCAAGGGCTTGCCGTCCGCCGCCTGGATCATGACGGTGGGCGGGCGCTTGGGCACCATGAGGGTCTGCATGGGCGGCAGCTTGGAAGCCTCGTAGGCGACGACGCCGCCGACCACCAGAACCGCCCACACCCCGAGCACGAAGCTCCACTTGATGAAGAACCACAGGAAGGACCCGCGCTTGCGGCGACGCGGCGCCTTCTGCGTCCGCGTGGCCTTGCTGGCGCCTTTCGTGGACTTGCCGCTTCCGCCGCGTGCCGGCTCGCGCCGGGCGCTCATGTCGTACCCGTCAGGCGAAGAGACGTGGTCCTCCGGTGCCGCGTCGCGAGGGGCGGACAGGCGCGGCTCGGCCCGGTTGACGGCGGTGCGCTCGCCCTTTCGGTCTGGCTTGCGCTCGGAATTCCGGTCGAGTCTCGGCGGTGCGCCGGCGGCGCGGTCATTGGCGTCGAGGCGGATGTCGAAGCGCGAGTCGGGGCGTGCGTCCAGCATGGGCTCGCGCCGTTCCCCGTCTCCATTGCCTTTCCACGCCATCTGATTTTTTCCGCCATTCCTTGACTTTCGACGCGCCGTCTCCGCCTTGGTGCACGCGGGAAGATGACAGGCGGGGACGCGGCCCCGAACCACCGGAAGCTGGGCCAGGCTCTCGCGCGAGGCTCTCGCACGCCTGATTCGCCCAACGCAGGGAGATCCGGGGGCGCCGTGGC
The DNA here is from genome assembly GCF_028863665.1 of Aquabacter sediminis. Classification (GTDB taxonomy): domain Bacteria; phylum Pseudomonadota; class Alphaproteobacteria; order Rhizobiales; family Xanthobacteraceae; genus L1I39. The sequence continues at coordinate 462,556 of NZ_JARBFX010000004.1, read as the reverse complement.
CCCTGAACGCCGGATCCGTCATCAGTCCCGGCACAGGCAAGGTGCGGCCCGTCCGGATCGATGTCCCTATTCGACCTTCGATTGCGGCCATTTAAGGGGCGGTTAACGGCGCGCCCGCGACCTTCCCCAGCGGCCCGGCCGCACGCGCCACCGGTTCCCAAAGGTCATGCCGCGCCGCGCCGTGACGGCGGGCCTTGTTTGCGTTAAAGCAAATTTCTTCCCCCCGCTTGGGGCCAACGCCAGCAAGGTCGTCGGGATCGCATGAGTACGCAGCGGACGAACCGGTCTTCCCGCACCATCGCCGAGCCGTTCCTCGGCACCCGGATGAAGGCGGACGTCCTCGCCATCGCCCGCGACCACAAGGGGCCGGAGCCCGACCTGCGCCGGGCCGTAGTGGCGCGCATGAAGCAGGCGCTGGCCGAAGGCCGCGCCGAGGCGGAACGGCTGCTGATGGAAGACGGCCACGGGCGCACCTGCTCGCAGCGCCTGTCCGCGCTCCAGGACGCGGTGATCGCGGCCGCCTTCGAGGTGGCCACCACCGTGCTCTACCCCGTAGACAATCCCTCCCGCTCCGAGCGCATGGCGGTGGTGGCGGTGGGCGGCTATGGCCGGGGCATGATGGCGCCGGGATCGGACACCGACATCCTCTTCGTGCTGCCCTACAAGCAGACCGCCTGGGGCGAGAGCGTCGCCGAGGCTGTGCTCTACATGCTGTGGGACCTGGGCCTGAAGGTGGGCCATGCCACCCGCTCGGTGGACGAGTGCCTGCGGCAGGCCCGAGCCGACATCACCATCCGCACCTCCATCCTGGAAGCCCGCTTCCTGGTGGGCGAGAAGGTGCTGTTCGAGGACCTGGAAAAGCGCTTCGACGCCGAGGTGGTGGAAGGCACCGCCGCCGAGTTCGTCGCCGCCAAGATGGCCGAGCGGGAGGAGCGCCTGCGCAAGGCCGGCTCGTCCCGCTATGTGGTGGAGCCCAACGTCAAGGACGGCAAGGGCGGCCTGCGCGACCTGCACACCCTGTTCTGGATCGCCAAATACGTCTATCGCGTGCGCTCCGCCAATGAGTTGGTGGCCAAGGGCGTGTTCACCCGCGACGAGGTGCGCCTGTTCACCCGCTGCGAGGATTTCTTGTGGTCGGTGCGCTGCCACCTGCATTTCCTCACCGGCCGGGCAGAGGAGCGCCTGTCCTTCGACGTGCAGCGGGAAATGGCCGAGCGCCTGGGCTATACCGAGCATCCGGGCCAGCGGGATGTCGAGCGCTTCATGAAGCACTATTTCCTGGTGGCCAAGGAAGTGGGCGACCTCACCGCCATTCTCTCGGCGGCGCTGGAGGCGCGGCACGACAAGCCGGTGCCGGGCCTGAAGGGCATGGTGGGGCGCCTGCGCATGGGTTCCAAGCGCACCCGCCTGAAGGAGACCCCGGATTTCGTGATCGACAATGAGCGACTGAACGTGGCCGACGAGGCCGCCTTCGAGCGCGCGCCGATCAATCTGATCCGCATGTTCCACATCGCCGACAAGCGCGACCTCGCCTTCCATCCCGACGCGCTGCGCCTGGCCGCCCGCTCGCTCTCCCTCATCGACGCCAAGCTGCGCGAGGACGTGGAGGCCAACCGCCTGTTCCTGGAGGTGCTGTGCTCGCGCAACGCCCCCGAGACGGTGCTGCGGCGCATGAACGAAGTGGGCGTGCTCGGCCGCTTCCTGCCGGAATTCGGCAAGGTCGTGGCCATGATGCAGTTCAACATGTACCACCACTATACGGTGGATGAGCATCTGCTGCGCTGCATCGGCATCCTCTCGGAGATCGAGCGCAAGACGAACCCTGAGAATGCGCTGGCCAACGAATTGATGGGCACCATCAAGCCGCGCCATTTGCTCTATGTGGCGCTCTTGCTGCACGACATCGCCAAAGGCCGGCCCGAGGACCATTCCATCGCCGGCGCTCGCGTCGCCCGCCGCATCTGCCCCCGCCTCGGCCTGAATGCGGTGGAGACGGAGACGGTGGCCTGGCTGGTGGAGCAGCACCTGGTCATGTCCACGGTCGCCCAGTCCCGCGACCTCTCGGACCGCCGCACCATCGAGAATTTCGCCGCCGTGGTGCAAAATCTCGATCGCATGAAGATGCTGCTGATCCTGACCACCGCCGACATCCGCGCGGTGGGCCCGGGGGTGTGGAACGGCTGGAAGGCCCAGCTTCTCAAGACCCTTTATTATGAAACCGAGCCGGTGCTCACGGGCGGCTTCTCGGAAGTGGATCGCGGCAAGCGCGTGCAGATCGCCCAGAACCAGTTGCGCCATGCGCTGACGGACTGGTCGGACGAAGCCTTCGCGGCCTATGCGGCACGACATTATCCGCCCTATTGGCTGCGCATGGACCTGGACACCAAGGTCCGCCATGCCCGGTTCATCGCGGCCACCGAGGCCGCCGGCAAGGCGCTCTCCACCCGCGCCGACATGGAGCAGGCGCGCGGCATCACCGAATTCACGGTGCTCGCCCCCGATCATCCCAAGCTCTTGGCGGTGATCGCCGGGGCCTGCGCGGCGGCGGGCGCCAATATCGTGGACGCTCAGATCTCCACCACCACGGACGGGCTGGCGCTCGACACCATCTCGGTGCGCCGCGCCTTTGACCGGGACGAGGATGAGGAGCGCCGCGCCGGCCGCATCTGCGAGGCCATCGAGCAGGCGCTCACCGGCACCGTGCGCCTGCCCGAGGTCATGGCCCGCAAGCTGCCCAAGGCACGACGCACCTTCACGGTGGAGCCCGAGGTCACCGTCAATAACAGCTGGTCGAACCGCCACACGGTGGTGGAGGTCTCCGGCCTCGACCGGCCCGGCCTGCTGTTCGAGCTGACCACCACGCTTTCGCGCCTCAACCTCAACATCGCCTCGGCCCATGTGGCCACCTTCGGCGAGCGGGCGGTGGACGTGTTCTACGTTACCGACCTGATGGGCGCGAAGATCACCTCCGCCGCCCGCCAGTCGGCCATCCGCCGGGCGCTCATCAGCGTGTTCGAAGGCACGTTCGACGAGGAAGAGCCCCCGCGCCGCGCGGCGCGGGGCTGATCTCCCGCCCCTCAGGGCGGGCCGGGCTCGTCCAGGGAGCGCGGCGGGGCTTCCACCGTGATGAGGTTGGCGAGGTCCGGCCCCTGGAGCGGGGCGGCCATGGGGCAGGCGACGCCAGGGATCACGGTGACGTCGAACAATTCGCGGATATGGCCCTCCAGCCGGATCCACTGCACGATGTCGCCGGTGGCCAGATTGATGATCTGCACGCCGCACCAGGGCTGGCCGCCCCGCCGGGCGATCTCCTCGTCGATGGGCAGCCCCTTGAAGTTCAGGTAGCGCGGCAGGGACAACGTGACGATGGCGTGCCCGTCATGGAGGGCGAGGCCCCGCAGGAAGCCGGGGCAGAAGGCCACGTCCTGCCGCGCGCCGGTCGCCGGGTCGATGCGCACCAGATAGCCGCGCCCGGAATCCAGCACCCACAGGAAGCCGCCATAGAGGCGCGGCGAATGGGGCATGGAGAGCCCCTCCGCCACCACCGCGTCATCCTCCACCCGGATGACGACGCCGCCCCCCGCCTTCTGCTCGCGCCAGCCATCCACCACGTCCGTGCGGCTGACCGCCGTCACATAGCGCACCTGCCCGCCATCCATGCACATGCCATTGAGATGGCAGCGATCCTCGGCCGCGAGGCGGGAGATGAATTTGGGCTTCCAGAGCGGCTGGAAGGAATGGGTGAGGCTGAAGGTGGCCAGGCACGAAAACTTGGTGTTGACGAAGATCACCCGTCCCCGTCCGTCGACCCCCAGTTCGTGGGCGTCCACGTCGCCGGTGATGCGCGCCGTGCGCGGCACATAGAGATGGTCGAAATGCTGGTTCGCCCGCTCATGGTCCGCCAGCACATTCTCCAGCCGCCAGACCTGGAGGAGCGAAGCGAGGAACAGCCGGCCGGGCTCGGCCCACAGCCCCATGGCGCGCACGAAGTCACGCTGATGGAAGGAGACCGTGCCGTCGGGAAAGCGGCCGATGAGGAAGAGCTGCCCGCTCTGGTAGGAGGAGAAGGCCAGGCTCACATTGTGCTGGGCCAGCCACTCGCTAAATCCACGCGAGCAAGTCAGCTCGGTGGTGAGGGCGGCGGGCTCGCCCGCCCCCGCCGCCGCGGCCGGAGGGGCATCGGGTGCCGCCCCCATGCCCTTGGTCTGGTCCTCGATCACCTCAGGATCACCCATCAGAAATGCACCGCCATTCGGGCCATGCCGGCCTGGGACAGATAGTCTTGGCCGACGGAGAGCCCATAGTCGAGCTTGAACTCCACATTCTGGACGGTCAGCATTTGCAGGCCGAATTCGAAATTGCCCACGAAGTTCGGCATGTAGGTGGTGGTGTTGAAGGTGCCCGAGCCCGCCGTCGCGCCGATCAGGCTCGCCGTGGTCACCCAGCTGTCATTGGACAGGAAGGAGACGCCAGCGGTGGCATAGGGGCGCAGCACCGTTCCGCCCGCGAGATTGAAGCGGCCACCGATCTCCACATTCGGGCTGAAGATGAAGGTGGTCTGGCTCTGGCCCTGGATCTGCAGCTCGGCGCCACTGAAGCCGGCTTCCGAATAGCCGGGGACATTCACATAGGAGACGTCGAAATCCGCATAGGGCCGCAGGTACCAGTCCTTGAAGGGGATGTCATAGGCGATGCGGAAGCGCCCGGTGAGGCTGTAGGTGTCCGACGAACTTTGCGGGCTCGCCCCCATAGCCGAAATGGTGCGGGTGCTGTCGGCGCTCATATAGCCGAAGTCGCCAGCAAGCGCGAACAGCCACGGCCCCACCTGGTGCTTCAGCGCCGCCGTCACGTCGAGGCCGGAGGCGGAGGTCCAGCTGCTATTGCCCGCCCCGGAGGTCCAGCTCTCCTGGTAGGCCACCGAAAAGGCACCGAACCAGTCCGGCGCCAGGCGCGCCTGGAGGCCGGTCTGGGCGGTGATGGAATTGGTGGAGAAGCCCTGGTTGCTGGCGGATGTGGTCTGGGTGGTGCGCCCCAGGATGAGCCGGGCCCAGGCGCACTGATCCTCCACCAGCAAGGTGGTGTCGTCGGCGAAGACCGGGCAGCTCATGGTGCGGTTCATCACCGCCCGCGCGTCCGACGTGCGGGCGGAGGCCACGGCGCCGAGCAGTTCCGGTGACAGGTCAGTCAGCGCCGCCTGGTAAATTGGGACCGTGGAGGCGGAGGCGAGCGAGGTGTAGAGCCGGTCGGAATTCTTGGTCCCGCCCGCGTCCCAGGTGGCCTGGAGATGCTGCGCCACACCTTGCTGGTTGGCATTCAGCACCACGCCCGCCGGCGTGAAGTTCGCCTGGGTGACGAGGCCGAGCCCGGTGAGCAGGCTGTTGGTGTACTGGGGCGTCAGCTCCCATTGATAGGGAATGGAGGTGTCCGCCACCGCAAGGCCCTGGGTGGTGATCTGGCCGGCGGCGAGGAACATCACCTGGCCATTGGGCACCACCTTGGCGGGCACCACCTGCACCGTTCCGGCCACCTGCGCGGTGCCGCTGACGGCGAGAAGGTCCCCCTTCTGCTGGCGGAAATCCGCATCCACCAGGACGGTGCCGGACGCCATGGCGAAATTGCCCGTCAAGGCGGTGGTGGCGATGGCTCCCTTGCCGCCGGGCGAGAGCACGGCCGATGCGCCGGCCATGTTCAAGGTGCCGCTGCCCAGTTGCACCACGGCGCCGGAATTGAACAGGCCCGCATTGGTCAGGCTTGAGACACCGGAGCCGAGATCCACGCTGCCGGTCAGGGTGCCCGCATTGGTCACGCTCTCATTGCCGGAGCCGGCGAGGATCGCCTGTCCGCTCAGCGCCGAAAGTGTGGCGCCCTGGGCGATGGTAACGCTGTTCTCGGCGCCGCCCGAAAGCAGGAGGCCGGCACCCTGGCTGCCGGAACCGCCCTGCACATTGGCTCCGCCCCCGAGCGTGACCGTGATGTTGCCCGCGCCGGTGCCGCCGCTGCTGAGCGCGAAAATGGCTGCGGAATTGGCGCCCGTGGCCGCCACCTTGCCGCCCACGGAGACATTCACCGCGCCGCCCGCGCCGGCTCCGCCCGCCGTGCCGACGCCGTTGACGGTGCCGGCATTCACCGATCCGCCCCCGCCGCCAATGGACTGGGCATTGATGGCCGCCGCATTGGCGCCCGTGGTCAGGACCTGGCCGGTGGTGGTCACGCTCACGAGGCCGCCATTGCCGGTGCCACCGCCAGTGCCCACCTGGCCGTCGGCCACGGTCAGCACCGTGCTGGAGGCATCGCCCGCCAGCCCGCCGCCGCCGCCGATGGACTGGGCGAGAATGCCGCTGGCGCCCGCCCCCGCCGTCTCGATGACGCCGGCGGACGTGACGGTGACCGCCCCGCCATCGCCGCCGCTGCCGCCATTGCCACCAAAGGCGAGGCTGGCGATGGACTCGGCCGAGCCGGTGCCGCCAATGCCGCCGCCGCCACCGACGGATTGGGCGAGCACGCCATGGGCATTCCTGCCGGCGGTGGCGATGGCCGCCGCGCTGGACAGGCCCACATTGACCGCCCCGCCATCATTTCCGCTGCCGCCAGATCCGCCCAGCGTCAAGGCGAGGGCGACCTTGGTGCCGGCATTGGCGGTGGAGGTCAAAGCCAGCCCGCCGCCGCCGCCGATGGACTGGGCCAGGATGCCCGCCGCATTGCCGCCGCGTGTGGCGATGGTGCCGGTCAGCGCCACGTTCACCGCGCCGCCCCCATTGCCCGAGCCGCCGCTGCCGCCCATGGCGAGCGACCCGTTCACCGTGCCGCCGGAGGCATCCGTGCTGTCGGTGGAGGTGCGCCCGCCGCCCCCGCCGATGGATTGGGCGAGGATGGCGCTGGCACCCTCCCCCTGCGTCATCAGGATGCCGCCCGAGGTCACGTTCACCGCGCCGCCGGTGCCGCCCGTGCCGCCGGAGCCGCCCAGCCCCAGGGCCAGCGTGACGGTGCCGCCGGCACCGGTCGAGGCGGTGGCGCCCGCATTGCCGCCGCCCCCGCCCACCGACTGGACGAGGAGCGCATGGGCGAAGCTGCCATAGGTGAAGATATTGCCGGAATTGGTGGCGGTGGCCGTCCCGCCCGCCCCGCCCGTGCCGCCGGCCCCGCCCAGCGCTGCCGAGAGCTGGAAGTCCGCCCCCTGGCCCTTCCCGGTGGAGCCGTCGAGGCTCGCCGCGCCACCGCCGCCGCCAATGGACTGAACGAAGATGCCCGCCGCATGGCCGCCTTCGGTCACGAGGGTGCCGGCATTGGAGACGGAGGCGCTATAGCCCGATGCTCCGCTGCCGCCAGACCCGCCCAGGCTGGCGGAGAGCGTCGCCTTGGCCGAGCCCGCCGCCGCCGAGGCCGCATGGCCCGAGCGGCCGCCGCCGCCGCCGATGGATTGGGCGACGAGGCCGTTGGAGCCGAAGCCCGTGGTGTGGACGGTCATGGCCGTGGCGCCGTTGCCGCCATTGGTGATGGTGGCGACGCCGCCGGTGGCCCCTGCGCCGCCGGACCCGCTGAAGCTGGCGCCCAGCGCTGCCTGCGCGGAGGCGCCGTTGCCGCCCGCGCCGGTGGCCTTGCCGTCGCCGCTGCCACCGGTGCCGCCACCGCCGCCGATGGACTGGGCCAGCACCGCGTCGGCGCTCTTGCCCGTGGTCGCGATGGCAAGGCCCGCTTTCGCCCCCGCGAGCGACACGCCCGCGCTGCCGCCCGCCCCGCCGGAGCCGCCGTCGCCCGCCAGAGCCGCACCCAGCGCGATCTTGCTGGTGGCCGCGCTGCTGGCACTGCCGCCGGTGCCGCCGCCGCCACCGATGGACTGGGCGAGCACGCCGGTGGCGCCATGGCCCGAGGTGGAAATCGCCTGCGCCACCGTGACAGCAACCGTGCCGCCGCCGCCCCCCGTGCCGCCGCTGGCGCCCAGTGTGAAGCCCACATCCACCTTGCCGCCGGAGCCCTTTTCCGAGGTCGCCGCCGCCGCACCGCCGCCGCCGCCAATGGACTGGGCGAGGAGGCCGACCGCGAAGGCGCCCCTTGTGGTGATCGCCCCATCCGAGGCGACCGTGACCGTGCCGCCGTCATTGCCCGAGCCGCCCGCGCCACCCAGGCTTGCGCCCACATTGGCGTCGCTTGCTTGATCGGTCGCCAGCGAATTGGAGAGCACAGCGAGGCCGCCGCCGCCGCCCACCGACTGGGCGAGAAGACCGGCCGCATGGTCGCCTTCCGTCGCGACCTCCGCAAAGGTGCTCAGCGTGACCGCACCGCCGGCGCCGCCCGTGCCTCCCGTGCCGCCCAGGCTGGCGGACAGCGCGGCGACGCCCGTTCCCCCCGCGCTGGAGCTGGCGCCGCCGCCCTTGCCGCCGCCCCCGCCGATGGACTGCGCCACAATGCCGTTCGCGGCGTGGCCGCGCGTGGAGATGGCCTGCCCGGCACTGGTGGCCGAGCCATTATAGACATTCACCGCGCCGCCCGTGCCGCCGGTACCCCCGGTGCCGCCCAGCGCCAGCGTGAGGCTGACGCCATCGCCGCCCTTGCCGTCCGCCTTGCCGGAACCTGTGCCCGCATTGCCGCCGCCACCGCCGATGGACTGGACGAGCAGGCCGTCAGCCGCCGCGCCCGAGGTGGTGATCTGCGAGCCCGAAACGGTGGCGAGCGTCACCGTCACGGTGCCGCCCACGCCCCCTTGCCCGCCCGTACCGGAGAGGTCGGCGCCGAGGCCGATCTTGGCGGTGGCGGCATTCACCGCGCTGCCGCCATTGCCACCGCCGCCGCCAATGGACTGGGCGACGAGCGCGCTCGCGCCGTGCCCCTCGGTGTGAATGGAGCCGGAATTGGTCACGCTGACCGTGCCGCCGGTGGAGCCGGCTCCGCCCGTCCCGCCGAGACCCAGCGTCACCCCCACCTTGCCGCCCGTGCCGGTATCGGCGGTCGCACCCGCATTGCCGCCACCGCCGCCGATGGACTGGGCGAGGATGGCGAAGGAGAAGGCCCCCTTGGTGGCCAGCGTGCCGCTCTGCGCCACATTCACCGCGCCGCCAGTGGAACCCGCGCCACCGGTGCCGCCCAGAGAAGCCGAGATGCTGGCATCGCTTTGGGCGTCCTTGCTGGTGGAACTGGCCAGCACCGCATTGCCGCCCGACCCGCCGATGGACTGGGCGATGACCGCGTCCGCATGGGCGCCGGCAGTGGTGACCGTGCCCGCATTGGTCAGGGTGACGATGCCGCCCGTCCCGCCCGCGCCGCCGGACCCGCCCAGCGCCGCGCTGAGTGAAGCGACGCCCGATCCGCCGGACGTGGAACTGGAGGCCCCGCCCCGTCCGCCGCCGCCGCCGATGGACTGGGCCACCAGGCCATTGGCATGGTCGCCCGAGGTGGAGATGGCCGCCAGCGTCGTGCCCGCATTGGTGAGGGTAACCGCTCCGCCCGTGCTGCCGGCCCCGCCCGCGCCGCCCAGCGTCACCTCCAGGCTGCCACCCTGGCCGCCCGCGCCGTCCGCCTTGCCATTGCCTGCGGCGGCATTGCCGCCGCCGCCGCCGATGGACTGGGCCAGCACCGCATCCGCGCCAAGGCCGGTGGTGACGATGGTGGAGGCTGCAAGGCCGGTGCCCAAGGTCACGTTCACCGTGCCGCCATCGCCACCCCCGCCGCCCGCGCCGCCGATAGCGCCGCCGAGGGCGATCTTCGCGCTGGCCGCATTGGAGGCGCTGCCCGCATTGCCGCCGCCGCCGCCAATGGACTGGGCGAGGAGGCCCAGCGCATGGGCGCCCACCGTGGAGATGTCGCCGGAGGCGATGACGGTCACGGTCTCGCCACTGCCGCCGGACCCGCCCGAGCCACCCAGCCCGAAGGAGAGCGACACCTTGCCACCCGAATCCTTGGCCTGGCTCACCGCCGCGCTGCCGCCGCCGCCGCCCACAGACTGGGCGATGAGGGCGGTGCCCGCCGTGCCCTTGGTGAAGAGAGCGCCGAGGCTGGTCACATTCACCGCCCCGCCCGCGCCGCCGGACCCGCCGGAGCCGCCCAGCGTCGCGGACACATTGGCATCCGCCTTCAAGTCGGAGGAGGAGGTGCTGGTGGCGCTGGCATTGCCGCCGCCGCCGCCGATGGACTGCGCCAGGATGGCGCTGCCATGGCCGCCCTCGGCGCTGACAATGCCGTAGCTGACCACGTTCACCGTGCCGCCCGTGCCGCCGCTTCCCCCCGACCCGCCCAGGGTCGCGGAGACATTGGCGATGCCCGAGCCATCGGTGGCGCTGGAGGAGGCGCCGCCGCGCCCGCCGCCGCCGCCGATGGACTGGGCGACGATCGCGCTCGCATCCTCGCCCTTGGCCACCACGATGGCCGCCGGCAGGGCCAGGGTGCCGTTATTGACGCTCACCGTGCCGCCATTGCCGCCATAGCCGCCGGCGCCGCCCATGGACAGGCTGACGCCCACGCCCTTATTGCCCGCGCCCGCCGCCTTGCTGCTGACCGCCGAGGCGTTGCCGCCGCCACCGCCGATAGACTGCGCCAGGATGGCGTCCGCATGGGAGCCGGTGGTGGCCACATAGGTGGTGGCGCTGCCGCCGGTTGAGGCCGTGACCGTCACCGCGCCGCCATTGCCGCCGCCGCCCGCCGCGAGGCCAAGCGAACCGCCGACCCCGATCTTCGCCTGCGCCGTGTCCGAGGCGCTGCCGGAATTGCCGCCGCCGCCGCCGATGGATTGGGCCAGGATGCCGGTGGAGCCCTGCCCGGTGGTGATGACGCTGGCGCCGGTGGACACCGAGACGGCGCCGCCATAGGCGCCGCTCCCGCCGCCGCCCGACAGGGTGAAGCTCACCGCCACGCTGCCGCCATTGGCTGAAGAAGCCGCGCCCGCCGCGCTGCCACCGCCGCCGCCCACCGACTGGGCGAGGAGGCCGATGGACTGGTCGCCCGACGTGCGCACCACGCCCGTATTGGTGACGGTGACCGCCCCGCCATACGTGCCCGCGCCGCCCGAACCGCCCAGCGCGGCGGAAATGTTGTAGGCGCCGCCCGCCCCCTTGGAGGAGACCGCGCCGCCCTTTCCGCCGCCGCCGCCAATGCTTTGCGCGAGAATGCCGTCCGCATGGTCGCCGCTGGTGGAGATGGCTGCACCATTTTCCACCGTGACGGTGTTCCCGATGCCCCCCACGCCGCCGGAGCCGCCGAGCGTCGCCGCCAGCGACACCGATTGCTTGCCCGCCGCATGGGCGTCCGCCCCCGCCGTGGAGCCCACGCCGCCGCCGCCGCCGATGGACTGCGCGAGGATGCCGTCCGACAGATCGCCCCGGGTGGTGATGGTGCCGCCCGTGGTGACTGCCACCGTGCCGCCTTCGCCTCCCGCCGCGCCATTTTCGCCCAGCGCGCCGCCAAGCCCGATCTTGGCGGATGCGGCGCTATTGGTGTTGCCGGCATTGCCGCCGCCGCCGCCCACGGACTGGGCGAGGATGGCGATCGCATCCGTGCCCGCCGTGCTCACCGTGCCATAGCTGCCCAACGTGACGGCGCCGCCCGTGCCGCCCGCGCCGCCCGTGGCGCCCAGGGAGAAGGTAAGCCCCACCTTGCCGCCGCTCTCGGTGCCCGCCGCCGCGCCGCCCTTGCCGCCGCCGCCGCCCACCGACTGGGCGAAGATGGCCACCGCATGGTCGCCGGTGGTGGTGACGGTGGCGCCCGCCGCCCTCGAGCCGGACGTGATCGTCACCGCCGCGCCATCGCCACCGCCGCCGCCCGAGCCGCCCAGGGCGACGCTGAGGCCGAAGGAGGAGGAATTGGAATTGGTCAGCTTGCTGCTGAGGTCGGCGAGGTTGTCCGCCCCCGCCTTGGTGGTGCTGGACGCGCTGCCGCCCACGCCGCCACCGCCACCAATGGACTGGGCGAAGAGGGCGTCCGCATCATCGCCCGTGGTGGTGACGGTGCCGGTATTGGTCACGGCCACAGTGCCGCCCGCGCCGCCGCCGCCGCCGGACCCGCCCAGCGTCACGCCGATGGCCACCTGGCCGCCATTGGAATTGGCAACACCGCCCCCCGCCACGCCGCCGCCGCCGCCCACCGACTGGGCGAACACGCCCTTGGCGCTGGCACCCTGGGTGCCGATGGTGCCGGAATTGGTGACGGTGACGCCATAGGCATTGCCCGCCTCGCCCCCGGCCCCGCCACCGCCCAGCGACAGGGAGATGGAGGTCTTGCCGGTGAGGTTCACCGCATTGGCGGAGGTGGAGCCCACCCCGCCATTGCCGCCGCCGCCCCCAATGGCCTGGGCCTGCACGCCGTCGGCAAAATCGCCGGAGGTGGTGACGGTGCCGGAATTGGTGACGGTGACCGTACCGGAATTGGCGCCCGAGCCGCCGGTGCCGCCCAGCGCGGCCGAGACGCTCACCGATGCGCCCGTGGACACCGCCACCGAAAGCGCCGTGGCATCGCCGCCCGTGCCGCCGCCGCCGCCGATGGACTGGGCGAGGATGGCGCTCGCCCCTGCGCCGCCCGTGGCGATGGTGCCGGAATTCTCGACGCTGGCATTGCCAGCGGTGTTGCCGGAGCCGCCGGAGCCACCCAGCGCCGCGGAGACCGCCGCCGCCCCGTCTATGCCGGCCGCCGCGCTATAGGCCGCCGAGGAGCCGCCATTGCCGCCGCCGCCGCCGATGGACTGCACCAAAAGGCCGAAGGAATCCGCGCCGGCGGTGGCGATGGTGCCGGAATTGGTGGCGGACGCCGCCGCGCCCGCACCGCCGCTGCCGCCGGACGCGCCCAGCGCCACGGCCGCTGCGAAATAGATGCCGGCGCTGGCGGCAAGCGCCGCGCCACCCGAGCCACCGCCCCCGCCCACCGACTGAACGATGATGGCCGAGGCCCGGTCGCCGGTGGTCCTGATGCCGGCCGCGTTCACCACCGTGGCATAGGCCGCGTTGCCGCCGCCCCCGCCGGTGCCGCCAATGGCCAGAGCCGCAAATCCCACGGTCGCCGCCACCGCGCTGCCGCCCGAACCACCGCCGCCGCCGATGGACTGGGCGAGAATGCCGGTGGCATAGCGCCCGGTGGTGGAGACGGTGAGCGTGGTGGCGCTGGGGCCGTAGGTCTTGACATAGACGCCGCCACCGGCGCCGCCACTGCCGCCGCCCCCGCCAATGGCCGCCGCTTCGCCCGGCGCCACCGACATGGCACCGCCGCCCCGCCCGCCGCCGCCGCCGATGGACTGGGCGGTGATGGCGATGGCGTCGCGCCCGGAGGTGGCGACAAGGCCGCTATGATAGACCTTGGTGGCATCCGCATTGCCGCCGGAGGCGCCCTGCCCGCCGAGGGAGGCGATGCCCCCTGCGCCGCCGCCATTGCCGCCGCCGCCACCGATGGACTGGGCCAGGATGCCGTCGGAGAAATTGCCGGTGGTGGTGATGGTGCCGGAATTGCGCACCAGCGCCTCGGCGCCGCCGCCGGTGCCGCCGGAGCTGGAGGTCCCGCCGACAGAAATGGCCGAGCCGGAACCGCCCAGCAGGCTGCCGCCGCCGCCCCCCACCGATTGCACCAGCATGCCATGGGCATAATTGCCGGTGGTGGAGATGGTGCCGGAATTCAGCGCGGTGACGCCGCCCGCATCGCCGCTCGCCGCGCCATTACCGCCCATGGGGGCGATGACCGCATTGGAGGAGCCGCCATTGCCGCCGCCACCCGCCACCGACTGCACGACCACCGCGACGGACTGGTCGCCGCTGGTGGAGATGCGACCGGCCGTGTTCAGATAGACAAAGCCCGACGTGCCGCCCGGGCTGCCTTGTCCGCCATCACTGCCGAAGAAGCCGCCCACGCTCGCGCCGTTCGCGCCGGTGCCGCCGAGGCTCTGGGCGATGACGGCATTGGAGGAAAAGCCCTTGGTATAGACATTGGCACCGGCCTGGATGACGACGCTTGCCGCCGTACCGCCGGCCGCATTTCCGCCCACCCCGCCATTGCCGCCGGTCTCGTTCAGGCTGTCGCTGGCCGCCGCACCCGCGCCACCTCCGCCCCCATTGGCCGCCACCAGGATGGCCGCCGCATAGCTGCCGCCGGTCCAGATGGTGGCATTGCCCACGGTGAGCGCGGCGGTTCCGCCCGTGCCGCCCGCCCCGCCATCGGCGCCCTGCGTCTCCGCGCTCGCCCGCGCCATGCCGCCGGTTCCGCCGGCGCCGCCATTGGCATAAAGGGCAACCGCCGGGGCATTGGCGCCGCCGGTGGAGATGACCACCCCATTGGCGAGGCTGACCGACACCGTGCCGCCCGCGCCACCTGCCCCGCCCGTGCCGCCCCAGGCCTCGGACGCCCCGCCATAACCGTAGCCGCCGGTACCCCCGGCGCCGCCATTGGCCTTCGCCACCAGCGCCGCACCCCAGGGCTGGACATTGCCGCCGGCAACCGCGACGGTCACCGCGCCGGCATTGCCGCCAGCCCCGGCATTGCCGCCGGTTGCGTTGGCGAAGGTGGCATCCCCCTCGCCACCATTCCCGCCCGTGCCGCCCAGGGATTGCACCAGCACCCCCACAGCGCCGGCCACCGACGCGCCGGTCAAGGTCAGCCCGGCATTGCCGCCAGCCCCGCCAGCGCCGCCAAGGCCGCCATCGGCGCTGCTCCCGGTGGAGTGGCCTTCGGCACCCGCGCCGCCATTGCCGCCTACGGACGAGATGAAGATGGACGTTCCGTTGGCGCTGAAGACGCTGCCGCCGGAGATCCGGGCATAGGCATAGCCGCCAGTGCCGCCCTGCCCGCCAGTGCCGCCATAACCGTGGTCCGTGCCGCCGGCGCCCGAGCCCGCCGCCCCGCCGGCGCCGCCCCCGGACCACACGGTGACTCCGTTGGTGGTGCCGCTGACGGTGGAACCGGACAACACAAGCTTGGCGGTGTTGCCATTGCCACCGGTACCGCCATTGCCGCCATAGGACTTGTTCGAGTCGCTGGACGCCCAGCCCGCCGCCAGGGACAGGCCGCCCACGGAGGACACGACGATGGCCGCACCGCCATTGGCGGTAATGGTGGAGCCCGAGATGGCAAGGCCGGTCACGCCCACCACGTTGCCGCCAGCGCCGCTGGCGCCACCATAGGAATAGCCGGCGCCGCTGGACCCGTTGCCGCCAGCGCCGCCCCATCCGGCGGTGGACAGCATCTGGATGCCCCCCGCAGCGCCGGTGATGGTGGAATTGGTCACGGTGCCATAGGCGGAGACGAAGGTGCTCGAGGTTCCCCCAGCACCACCCGCGCCGCCGCGCGCGGTGGTGGTGTACGAACTGCCATAGCCCCCGGTGCCGCCGGTCTGCCCGGCGGACTGGGCGAACACCGCAAAGCCATTCCCGCTGCTGCCGCCCGAGAGGATGGAGCCGGAAATGTCGAGGTCGATCCAGTTGCCGACGCCACCCACACCGCCGACGCCGCCGGTGCCGCTGGAGGTCCGGGTAGTCCCGGAATTGGCCGCTCCGCCTCCGCCGCCCATGGTCAGGATAAAGATGGCTTGCGACCCAGTGGACAAGGTGGAGCTTGCCACGTTCAGCGTGATCGCCCCGCCGCCCGCCGCCTGCCCGCCACCGCCGCCCTGGGCCCAATCGTACCGGCTGGAACCGTAGCCGCCTGCGCCCCCGGCCCCGCCCAGGGACTGGATCGCCACCGTATTCGCGGTGGTCGCGGCGTTCACGCTGGTGATGGTGATGGTCTGCTCGCCGCCCCACCCGCCGGCGCCGCCGGTGCCGCCCGAGCCATAGCCGGTCCAGCTATGGCCATAGCCGCCATTACCGCCGACGCCGCCA
This sequence comes from Aquabacter sediminis, assembly GCF_028863665.1. Classification (GTDB taxonomy): domain Bacteria; phylum Pseudomonadota; class Alphaproteobacteria; order Rhizobiales; family Xanthobacteraceae; genus L1I39. Next base: position 446,780 of record NZ_JARBFX010000004.1, on the reverse strand, counting down.
ATATTGGTGATGGACAGGGCGGTCGGCACGCCGCTGGTGGCGCCGTTCACCTGGAATGAACTGACGCCGAAGGTCTGGCCAACCCCGCCCGTGCTCCCCTGGGCGTCATCCGTGTGATAATAGTCGCTCCCGCCCCCACCGCCGCCGGCACCCGCGACATTGGACACATAGGGGACGAACACCTGGGTCTGCGCAACGGCCGTCCCGCCAAGGCCCGCGCCAGCGATGAAGGCAAGGCCAGCCAGGGTGCTGGACAGGGCGGTGGAAAGCCTCAGCCGCGCCGTGGACGCCTGGTAGACGCTTCCGACGCTAGGCTCCGACGCGCGTGATACGCCCCGCACTGATGTCATGACTGCCCCCAGCCAGGCCAATACATGGCCACGCTTCAGGCACTATCACGCACCTTGCCGAAGCTCCAGGTCGCGCCAGTGGTATTTCGGGACATTGCTAAAACTTAATGCGCACCTTTGCTTGGTGGCGACGGGGGACCGACGGAACCGGCATGTCAGGCTCGCCTCGATCCGCTCTATAATACCACCGAACACCTCAAGACGCGCGGATGCGCGTTGCACAACTTGGGATTGGCGCGCCCTTGCGACACCGGATGCCCTGTCGTCCTCACAGGATCTGGCCGAGAAAGGCCTGGGTGCGCGGGTCCTTGGGCGCGGCGAAGAATTCCTCCGGCGGCCCGTGCTCCACGATGACACCGGCATCGGTGAAATAGATGTGGTCCGCCACCTCGCGGGCAAAGCCCATTTCGTGGGTGACGAGGATGCAGGTCATGCCCTCTTCCGCCAACTCGCGGATGGTGACCAGCACCTCCTTCACCGTCTCCGGGTCGAGGGCGGCGGTCACCTCGTCGAACAGCATCACATCGGGCCGCATGGCGAGCGAGCGGGCGATGGCCACGCGCTGCTGCTGGCCGCCGGACAACTGACCGGGATAGGCATCCTCCTTGCCGGCCAGGCGCACCTTGGCGAGGAGCGCGCGGGCGCGGGCCTCCACCTCCTTCTTGTCCTGCTTCAGCACGTGGATGGGCGCCATCATCACGTTCTGCAGGGCGGTACGGTGGGGAAAGAGGTTGTATTGCTGGAACACCATGCCGACCTTGCGGCGCAGGGCCAATTTGTCCAGGTCGGGGTCGTTCACCTCCTGCCCCTCCACGCGGATGGTGCCGGAATCGATGGGCACCAGCGCGTTGATGCAGCGGATGAGGGTCGACTTGCCCGAGCCGGAGGGGCCGATGATGCAGACCACCTCGCCCTTGCGCACGTCGAACGAGACGCCGCGCAGCACCGGCAAGGTGCCGAAGGACTTGTAGACATCCATCACCCGCACCAAGGGCTGGTCGGGGGTCCAGCCGAAATCCTCGGCCGGGTTGGAAGAGTGGGGAGCCGTCAACAGGGCCTCCGCGCGCCGGTCACTGGTGGAGGTGGAAGCGCCGCTCAAGATAGAGGGTGAAGCGCTCGATGGGGTAGCAGTAGACGAAGAAGCACAGCATGGCGAAGCCATAGAGCGGCGCCAGCAGATCCGGCCGGCCGCCCTCGGCGGCGTGCACCTGCGCCGTCAGGGTGAGCATTTCCGTCACCCCCACGATGGAGGCCTGCACGGTGGCCATGGTGACCAGGGAATAGAGGTTCATCCAGGGCGGCAGCATGCGCTTCACGCATTGGGGCAGGATGATCCGCCACATGGTCTGCCGGCGGGAGAAGGCCAGCGATTCCGCCGCCTCCCACTGGCCCGACGGCAGCGAGGCCACCGCCCCGCGCACGATCTCCGACACGTTCGCCATCACCGGCAGGGCAAAGCCGATTACCGCCTTCACCCAGTCCGGGAAGGGAATGGTGGTGCCGAAGATCCGGAACTGGAACGGGATCATGAACATGGCGAAGAACAGCAGCACCAGCCAGGGCGCGTTGCGGAAGAACTGGGTGGCGCCCCAGGCCGCCTTGCGCAGGAGCGCGTTCTCGCCCACCTGGGCGAGGCCCAGCACCAGCCCGGCCACCGTGCCAAGCGACATGGACAGGACCGAGATGAGGATGTTGAAGGCAAAGCCCGACATCAGCAGCGGCAGCCATTTCCAGATGACCGCAACCGCCGAGAGCCGGTCCGCCCCCGACTGGGCATGGGCGACGCCGCCGATGAACAAGGCAAGGCCGGCGATCCCCACCCACGAGATCAGGCCGAGGCGTGGCCAGCGCAGCGGCGCCGTGGGACGCAGGCGATAGGGCAGGAGAACGGGCAGGACGTCGCGCGGCGCGACGGCGGTGGCAGCGGGCGGTGTGGAGAAGGAGGACTTGCTCATTTCGCACCCGCCTGGCCGAAGCCGGGAATGGCCAGCATCTTCTCCCACCGGTGCATGATGAAGACCAGCAGGCCCACCAGCGCCGTATAGACGATGAGCAGCACGATCATCATCACCGGCACGTTCTGGCTGTCGGTCCAGATCTGCTTGGAGACATAAAGCGTCTCGGGCACCGCAATGGCATAGGCCAGTGTGGTCGTCTTCAGCAAATTGACGAGATTGTTGTTGAGCGCCGGCAAGCAGATGCGCAAGGCGAGCGGCAGCAGCACATGGCGATAGACGCCAAGGCGGGTATAGCCCAGCGCCTCCGCCGCCTCCGTGGTGGTGCGCGGCACGGCCTCGAGGCCGGAGCGGAAGATCTCCACGTTGAAGGCGCCCGCGAACAAAGAGAGCGAGACGATGGCCCATTGCACGTTGGACAGGATGGGCACGCGCATGCCGTCCGCCCCCTCGATGCGGGGCAGGATCTGGCCGAGGCCGAAATAGAAGAAGAAGATCTGCACCAGCGGCGGGGTGTTGCGGAAAATGACGACGAAGCCGTTCACCAGCGCCCGCACGATGCGCAGCGGGCTGCCCTGCGCCCAGGCGCCCACCGCCCCGATGACGAGGCTGATGAGAATGCACACAACCGACAGATACACCGTCATGCCGAGGCCCGACAGGAAACGCTGCCGGTCATAGGCGTCATAGACGATGGTCAGGTTGATGCCCGTGGTTTCGTAAAGCTCACGAAACCAGTCCGAGACCATTTCCATGGATGAGCCGCCGCAGGAAGCCGGGGGCCGTGCCCCCGCGAAACGCCGAAACTTGAACGCCGGGCGCGCGGGGCGCGACCGGCGACAGGAGCGGAAGACGGCCGGACAGCGCCCTCACGAGGCGCGCCCGGCCGGCCGGATCAGGCCGCGGCTCAGCTGCCCTTGTACTTCTCGTGCATGCGCTTGGAATAGTCGGTGGGCTCGATGCCCCACTTCTTCTCCTCGCTGACGATGAAGCCGGTCTTCATCCAGTCGAGGGTGGTGTCGGTCATGAACTTGGCGAACTTGTCCTCGCCGGGGGCCACCGCCAGGATCCAGGGGGCTTCCATCACGCCCGGGAGCGGCATGGCATAGTCGGTGTTCCACTCGGCATCCAGCAGCTTGCCCTGCACGAAGGTCTGGTCATACAGGTAGCCGATGCACTCGCCGCCCTTGAGGGCGAACAGGGGCTTTTCCGAGCCGTCGAAGGCTTTCACCTCGGCGCCGTATTTGGCGGAGACTTCCTTGTTGTACCAGGCCCCGGACGTGCCGCAGAGCACCTTGCCCTTCAGGTCGTCCCAGCTGGCGAGCTTGGCCTTCTTGGAGAGCAGGATGTTGACGCTGTCGGAATAATATTGCGGGTCGATGGCCAGCACCGCTTTGCGGCGCTCGGGCTTGTCCGACATGGTGGCGATCATCAGGTCGATCTTGCCCTGCTGCAGGAACTCGATCCGGTTGGCGGAGATCACCGGCACCAGTTCCAGCTTCACGCCCAGGCGCTTGGCCACGTCTGCCGCAAGATCAGGCTCGATGCCCACAATCGCGCCAGAGGGATCGCGGAAGCCGAAGGGCTTGTAGTCGGCTTTCACGCCCACCACGAGCACGCCCTTTTCCTTGATCTTGTCGAGCACGTCGGCGGAAGCGGGCAGGCTTCCCACGGCCAGGGCGAGGCCCGCTGCGATCAAAAGCTTCTTCATCATCTGGCTTCCCTCTGCGCCGCCTGAATGGCGGCCTTGACGTTCGGAGCGGTGTCCCGGTCAGCGATTGCCGTCGGCGCTTGCAAGACCGGGACCAGATTACGTCGACGCCGCGCCCTCCGCGAAAGAAGGCCCGGCGGCCTGACCCAGCGGAATGCGCTGGACAGGCGGGACCCTCAGCTTAGAGGCAGTTGGGGAAGTCTGCACGGGCAATTACGGAGGTCTGTGGATGGCGCGCGCCGGCGGGGCGGTGCGCGCCGGGTCGCCGGGCCAAATGCACGTCAGGGCGAGAGGGGCATGGGCCGGAGCGCGATTAGCCGCCGACCTTTTCCAGGTCGAGGCCCAGATAAAGGCCTTTCACCACCACCGAACTCTCGCCGTCACGCTGGGCATTGGCACCGAGCTTCACCCCGAAGGCGGTGAGCACCGCCGTCTTCAACTGGGCGGACACGCCCTGTTTGAACGTGACCTTGTAGGTCACGGTGGCGCGCAATGCCTTCAGGGTTTGATAGGCTGTGCCCTTGTCCCTGTATTTGGCCAGCCGCGCCGTGCATTTGGGCCCGAGACTCTCGATGATCGCATCGAGATCGCTCAGGGCCACCTGCTCCACCGTCACGTCGGAAAGGGAAAGGGTCACGGCCTCCACATGATCGGCACTGACGCCGCCGACGAACTGGGACAGAGGCGCCTCCACGTTGAAGCCTCCGCTCAGATTCATGACGACATCGGCGGAGGGCGCCGGTTCCGGCTGAATTTTCGGGACAAAGCGAACGTCTTCAGGGCTGCAAAGATAGGCGAGCTTCAACGGGGGCTTCACGCCGCCGGATCCCTTGCGCGACGTGACCAAGGAGCCCGGTCCATAGCCGGTGGAGGGAAGCAGCAATTCGTCGAAGCCCATGCTCCGAATGGTCGGCCCCAAGTCTCTGTAGGCCGGCTTCGGCGGCGCCAGCGCGGTGCGGTCCGTCTGACAGCCGGCGACCATGAGGCAGGCGAGGCCCGCCGCGAATGCACGCTTCATGTGATCCCCCATCCCAGTAGGGGTCACTGAACCAAGAATAACTCAAGGTTGCAATATAAAATTAATAACAACCAAAGCCACACATCGCCTCCCCCGGCCAGGCGGGTTGCGGCGCCCGGCCGGGGGATGGGGTCAGCCATAGACGAGGATCATCCAGGAGACCCCGAACTTGTCTCGCACCATGCCGAAGGCAGGCGAGAAAAAGGTGGCCATCACCGGCTGGATCACCGCCCCGCCATCCCCGAGGGCAGCGAAGACGCGGTTGCAGGTGGCGACGTCCGACACGGTGATGGAGAGCGAGAAGCCGTCGAATTTCGGCGCTTCGCCGCAATTTCCATCGGAGGCCATGATCACGGTATCGCCCACCCGGAAGGAGGCATGCATGATCTTGTCGGCATTCTGCGCCCCGGGGCCCGGACCGCAGCCTTCGGAGGCGGCACCGTCGGGGGCGGGCGGCGCTTCGCCGAAGCGCATCATCATCTCCACCTCGGCGCCCAGCGCCGCCTTGTAGAAGTCGAGCGCGGCTTCGCACTGGCCGTCGAAGAACAGATAGGGCTGAACGATCATAAGGCATCCCCTCCCCTGGCCGGTGACGCCCGGCCTGCGGTCGATCCGCCCATCCCCGGCGGGAGGCACGGGCAGCGCGCCCATCCTCCCATGGAAGACGACGGGGGACCGGGCATCCCGACACCCCCCGCGCAGAATTTTTCGAGGCCGCATCTCGTTGCGCCGCAACATTCTTTCTGTTTCCGCGAACCGGCCATGGAACCTTCGCAGTTCCGTCGCATTGAAGGCTCGGTTCGCGGGCAACCAGATGGCCACCCGAAAGCGGCAAGTTTTTCTCCTTGCTTTCGTCTGTCGGGCAAGGCTTGTCGTGTCGTCCCATTGTTGCCGGAGAGGCCGTGCATGTTTCCGACCCCGAAGCCCGCTCTGACGCCCAACACCTATGCTTACGAATCCGAGCCCATGGTGAAGCCGACCGGCTTTCGGGAGTATGACGCACGCTGGCTGTTCCAGAAGGAAATCAACCTCATGGGCATCCAGGCCCTGGGCATGGGCCTGGGCACCTTGATGCATGAGATGGGCGTGCGACCGGAGATCGTGACCGGCCACGACTTCCGCAGCTATTCCTCCTCCATCAAGCTGGCGCTGGTCTCCGGGCTCATGGCGGCGGGCATCAAGGTGCACGATATCGGGCTTGCCATGTCACCCATGGCCTATTTCGCCCAGTTCGCGCTGGACGTGCCGGCGGTGGCCATGGTGACCGCCTCCCATAACGACAATGGCTGGACCGGCGTGAAGATGGGCGTCAACCGCCCCCTCACCTTCGGCCCCGACGAAATGACCCGCCTGAAGGAGATCGTGCTGGCCGCCAAGTTCGACCTGCGCGGCGGCGGTTCCTACGTGTTCGTGGAAGGCTTCCCGGAGGTCTATATCAAGGACCTCACCAATCGGCCGAAGCTGCAGCATCCCATCAAGGTCATCTGCGCCTGCGGCAACGGCACCGCCGGCGCCTTCGCCCCCCGCATCCTGGAGGCGCTGGGCGCGGAAGTGATCCCGCTCGATTGCGAGCTCGACCACTCCTTCCCCAAGTACAATCCGAACCCCGAGGACATGGAGATGCTCCATGCCATGCGGGACGCGGTGCTGGAGCACAAGGCAGACTTGGCGCTGGGCTTCGACGGCGACGGCGACCGCTGCGGCGTGGTGGATGACGAGGGCGAGGAGATCTTCGCCGACAAGATGGGCGTCATGCTCGCCCGCGACCTTGCCAAGCTGCATCCCGGCGCCACCTTCGTGGTGGACGTGAAGTCCACCGGCCTGTTCGCCACCGATCCCGAGCTGATCAAGCTGGGCGTGAAGGCGGACTATTGGAAGACCGGCCATTCCTACATGAAGCGCCGGGTGAACGAGACCGGGGCGCTGGTGGGCTTCGAGAAGTCCGGCCACTATTTCTTCAACGCCCCCGTGGGCCGTGGCTATGACGACGGCCTCGTCTCCGCCATCGCGGTGCTCGACATGATGGACCGCAATCCGGGCAAGAAGCTTTCCGAGCTGCGCCTGGCGCTGCCCAAGACCTGGTCCTCGCCCACCATGTCCCCCCACTGCGCGGACGAGGCCAAGTATGGCATCGTCGCCAAGGTGGTCAGCCATTTCGAGGACCTCCAGGCCAAGGGCGCGCTCGTCACCGGCCAGAAGATCCGCGACCTCGTGACGGTGAACGGCGTGCGCGTCACCACCGAGGACGGCTCCTGGGGCCTGGTGCGGGCCTCGTCCAACAAGCCCGAACTGGTGGTGGTGGTGGAAAGCCCCGTCTCCGAGGCGCGCATGCGCGAGATGTTCGAGGCGGTGGATTCGGTGCTGCGCACCCACCCGGAAGTGGGCGAGTACAACCAGAAGATCTGAAGACCGGGAAGATTCATCGAAAGTGGGATGGAAAGCCGGCTTGCGTCCGGTCGCCGTCCGACGCACTGTATTGCGCCGCACGCGTTGCGGCGCAGCGATCTCCGCTCCGGCGGGGTTACCAAGGACCAGTCCGGCCGGCTCCGCCGGGCTGGCGCAAGCTCACGAGGCGGCATCTGCCGTCTGGTGCAAGCTTCAGGGAGTAGATGCGCGGGGAGTTCGGGCTTCGGCCAGGGCAGAGCGACGCTGTCCGAAGTCGGCGGCAGCCGGGGTCCGCCAAGGATCCGGCGGGCGCGTGGGAAAGGTCAAGGGGACCGCCGCGAGGCGCAGCCCGGACGGCCTTCGGTCCCCAGCCTGCATGCCGTCCAGCTCCGCTCGCGACCGGATCAGAGTTGAACCATGCCTCTTACGCCCGACGGCCTTATCAACTTTCTCGACGCCCACGGTATCGCGGCCACCACCCACTCGCACCCCCCGGTGCATACGGTGGCGGAATCGCAGGCGCTTCGGGGTGAGATTCCCGGTCTCCACACCAAGAACCTCTTCCTGCGGGATTCCAAGAAGAACTACTACCTCGTCGCCATCGAGGAAGGCACGCCCGTGGACCTGAAGGGCCTGCGCGCCAAGCTCGGGGCGCGCGGCGGGCTATCTTTCGGCTCGGCGGAAGCCCTCTATGAGAAGCTCGGCGTGCTGCCCGGCGCGGTCACCCTTCTGGCCGCCGCCAACGATCCCCAGCGCGAGGTCACCATCGCCATCGACGAGGTGCTGCTGGCGGCTCCCTATGTGAATTGCCACCCGCTCACCAACGAGAAGACCACCACGCTGGCCCCCGGCGAGCTGCTGCGCTTTTTGGCCGTCACCGGCCACGAGCCCTTGCGCATCTCGCTGGTGGAAGAGGCCGTAGCGGTCTGAACACGCGGCGGGCCGTTCACGGGGACGGGTGTGTGTGTGTGTTCCTGGCCGCGCCCTTCGGGGCAGGTCTGACGCCGGCTCACGCTTGACACCGACGCTGCGAACCGGCGCGTGTGCGCGGGTTATTGGCGCGGTGTCCCCCGCATCCGGCCGAAGGGGGGCGGTGGCCGGATGCGGGGTCCTCCGCCTCGGCGCGACAAGGGGTCCAATCGCGGCCGGCGGAACGGGGAAGCGGCAGCAGCGGTACTGCCGCCTCCAACGACTGGTGGCTCCAAGAGACTGGTGGCTCCAAGGGAGTGGCGCCTCCAGGGAACGGCGGTTCAGCGCGCCGCCGGCAGAGCCTCCGGCGCGACGGGCGTGGTGGCGGACGCCGGGGCGCCCAGCTTCACGCGGAACCAGGCCGCATACATGGCCGGCACCACCAGCAGGGTGAGGACGGTCGCCACCAGCAGGCCGCCCATGATGGTGATGGCCATGGGTCCCCAGAACACCGAGTGGGACAGCGGGATCATGCCCAGCACCGCCGCCAGCGCGGTGAGCACCACCGGCCGCGCGCGGCGCAAGGTGGCGTCCACGATGGCCTCGCCCGGGGCATGGCCGGCGGCGATGTCGGTGTCGATCTGGTCCACCAGGATGACGGTGTTGCGCATGATCATGCCGGCCAGCGCGATCAGGCCCAGCAACGCCACGAAGCCAAACGGCTTGTGGGCCACCAGGAGCGCCACCGTGGCGCCGATGAGGCCGAGGGGCGCGGTGGCCAGCACCAAAGCGAGACGGGAGAAGCTCTGGAGCTGGATCATCAGGATGGAGAGCATGGCGATGATCATCACCGGGAAAACCGCCGCCAGCGCCTTGTTGGCCTTGGCGCTCTCCTCCACCGAGCCGCCCACCTCCACCCGGTAACCTGCCGGCAGCCCGGCCTTCAGCGTCGCGAGGTTGGGCAGGATGCGGGCGGTGACGTCGGGCGCCTGCACGCCGTCCTTGATGTCCGCCCGCACGGTGAGCACCAGGTCCCGGTCGCGCCGCCACAGGATGGGCTCTTCGGTGGCATAGACGATGCGCGCCACCTGACCCAGCGGCACGGCCACCCCGTTGCGGGTGCCCACCGTGAGGGTCGCGAGCTTCTCCAGGTCGATGCGCTCCTCCGGGACGGCGCGAGCCACCACGTCGATGAGCAGGTTGCCGTCCCGGTGCTGGGTGACGGTGTAGCCCGAGAGCAGGGTCTGCAGCGTCTGCGCCATGTCGGTGGGGGTCAGGCCGATGGCGCGGGCGCGGTCCTGGTCCACCTCCAGGGAGATGGACTTCACCCGCTCGCCCCAATTGAGGTGCGGATCGATCACCGCCGGATCGCGCGCCACGACGGTGCGCACATCCTCGGCGATCTGGCGCACCAGCAGGGGGTCGGGGCCGACCACGCGGAACTGCACCGGGAAACCCACAGGCGGGCCAAACACGAAGCGGTCCACGCGGGCCCGCGCCTCGCTGAGCGCACCCTCGGCGATCTCGGCATCGAGCTTGGCCTTGAGGCGATCACGCGCCTCGGTGTCCTTCGTGACGATGACGATCTCGGCGAAGTTGGGATTGGGCAGCACCGGATTGAGCCCCAGCCAGAAGCGCGGCGTGCCCCGGCCCACATAGGTTGTGGCGGTGATCACGTCCGGATCGCCGGCGAACAGGCTCTCGGCCTTGCGGGCCGTGGCTTCCGTCACCGAGATGGAGGTGCCCTCGGGCAGTCGGATCTGCAGGAACAGTTCGGACCGGGTGGAGGTGGGGAAGAATTGCTGCTGCACCGCGCCAAAGCCCACCACCGAGGCGGCGAACAGGCCGAATGTGATGCCGATCACCAGGAAGCGGTGGCGCAGGCACACATTGAGCACAGACCGCAGCATGCGATAGAGGCGCCCGTCATGCTGGCCATGTGCGGAATGGCCCCCTTGCCCGGCCGCGCCGGCCTTCTTCTTGAAGTCGGGCAGCAGCATGTAGCCGAGATAGGGCGTGAAGATCACCGCCACGAACCAGGAGGCGATCAACGCGATGCCCACCACCCAGAAGATGCCGCCGGCATATTCGCCCGAGGACGACTTGGCGAAGCCCACGGGCAGGAAGCCCGCCGCCGTCACCAGCGTGCCGGTGAGCATGGGAAAGGCGGTGGAGCTCCACGCAAAGGTGGCCGCGCTCGCCCGGTCGAGCCCCTCCTCCATCTTCACCACCATCATCTCGATGGCGATGATCGCATCGTCCACCAGCAGGCCCAGCGCGATGATGAGGGCGCCGAGCGTGATGCGATGGAGGTCCATGTCCATGGACAGCATGGTCACGAACACGATGGCGAGCACCAAGGGCACGGAGAGCGCCACGACGATGCCGGTGCGCAGGCCCAGCGAGAGGAAGGACACCACCAGCACGATCACCAGGGCTTCCGCGAAGGTGCGCAGGAACTCGCCCACCGAAAGCGAGACGATGTGCGGCTGGTCGGCGATCTGGGTCACGTCGATGCCCACGGGCAGTTCCGCGACCGCCTTGTCCATGGCCGCCTTCACGGCCTCGCCCCAGCTGATGATGTTGGAACCGGCCTCCATGGTCACGCCGATGCCCACGGCATCGCGGCCGTTCTGGCGGATGAGGAAGGAGGCGGGGTCCTCATAGCCGCGCCTGATGGTGGCGATGTCGCCGAGGCGGAACACCGCATTTCCCGCCGCCACCGGCACGGCGGCGATGGCGTCCGGCCCGGCAAAGGCACCGGACAGGCGCAGATTGATGCGGTCCGCCTTGGTATCCACGGCGCCGCCCGAGACCACCGCATTCTGCCGCGCCACCGCGTCGAACACCTGCTGGGGGGTGATGCCGAGGGTGGCGAGGCGCGCGTGGCTGAACTCGATATAGATGCGCTCGGGCCGCTCGCCGATGATGTCGACCTTCTGCACGCCGGCCACCCGGCGCAGCTTCTGGCGGATGATCTCCGCCTGCCGCTTCAGCTCGGCAGGCGCGACCTGGTCGCCGGACAGCATGTAGAGATTGGAATAGACGTCGCCATATTCGTCGTCGAAGAAGGGACCGATCGTGCCGGACGGCAATTCGTCCTTCATGTCGTCCACCTTCTTGCGCACCTGGTACCACAGGGGCTTCACGTCGGAGGCGGGGGTGGAATCCGACAGGATCACCTGGATGAAGCTGACGCCAGGGCGGGAATAGCTCTCCACCCGCTCCAGATGGGCCAGGCTCTGCAGCTTTTTCTCGATGGGATCGGCCACCAGTTCCTGCATCTGGGTGGAGGTGGCCCCCGGCCAGACCGCGCTCACAACCATGACCTTGATGGTGAAGGAGGGGTCCTCCGCCCGGCCCAGGTTGAAGTAGGAATAGACCCCCGCCGCCGCCACCAGGAGAATGGCGAACAGCGTCAGGGCGCGATGGGTGATGGCGAGGCGGGAGAGGTTGAAGCCGCCAGCCGGCGCGCCGCGGGATGCATCGTCAGACATAGATCCGTCCCCGCCACTCACTTGGAGGATGCGGCGGGCGTGGCGCGCGCCACGTCCACCTTGGCGGGCACCGTGCGCACCACCCGGCCGGGATCCAGCGTCTGGACGCCCATGGTCACCACCTGCTCGCCGCCCGAGAGCCCTTCCGACACCAGGGCCGAATCCGAGGTGTAGCCGGCCACCGTCACCGGGCGCGCCTCCAAGGCGTGGGTGGCAGGGTCGACCACGTAGACGCGCGGCCCCGCCCCCTTGTCGAACACCGCCGAGAGCGGCAGGCGGGCGACATTGGGAACCTGGGTGGGATGCAGCCTGACGAAGGTGGTCATGCCCAGCGCCACCGTATCGTCGGCCTTCTCGATGGTGAAACGGGCGGCATAGGTGCGGCTGGTGGCATCGGCCTGGGGAGACAGCTCGCGCAGGCGGGCCTTGAACACCCGGTCGGGCTCGGCCCACAAGGTGACGGTGGCGGAATCCGACCGGGCGGCGGACAGTGCCGTCTCCGGCAAGGCAACGGCGGCCTCCTTCTCGTCCAGGCGGGCGATGCGCGCCACGGTCTGGCCGGCGGTGACCACCTGGCCGGGCTCGGCGGACGTGGTCATGACCACGCCGTCGGCATCGGCCTTCAGGTCGGTATAAGCCAGCTGGTTGCGGGCAAGGTCGAGGGAGCGGCGAGCGCGCTCCAGCCGGCCGGCGGCCTCTTCCTTGGCCACCGACTTGCGGTCCAGGTCCGCATTGGAGGCAAAGCCCCGCGCGGTGAGGGTGCGATAGCGCCCGTCCTCGGCCGCCGTCTGGGCGAGATTGGCGGTGGCGGCGGCAAATTCCGCCTCGGCGCTTTCCAATTGCAGGCGCAGATCCTGCGGGTCGAGGGTGGCGATCACCTGGCCCGCCTGCACCCTCTGGCCCACATCCACGAAGCGCTGCACCACCTTGCCGCCCACGCGGAAGGACTGGTCGATCTCGCGGCGCGCCCGCACCACGCCGACAAAGCTCTTGTCGGCTTCGAGAGGCGTGAGCGCCACCGTGATCACCTGGACCGGGCGGGCGGGCGGACCGGCCTCCTCGGCCGGGGCCGGATCGCCGCAGCCAGCGAGCAGCAGGCCGAACCCGATGACGGGCAGGAGTCGCAGCAAGAAAGCGCGCCCGGAGGCGGGCTGGACCGGATCAGAGGACGTGAAAGCGGGCATGGCGCAAAGTCCGGTTCAACGGGGTGAAGGGTTACGTGTCATCACTGACGAAAGTTCATTTTCGTCAGAAAAAAGGTACAAAAAACCCGGCGCCGACGGGCGCCGGAGTTGTCAGGCCGGGGTGGGCGCGAGGGCGCCGAGGAGGAAGCGCATAGTGACCCGAAGCTGGGACTCCAGATCCTCGTCGATGCACTGGACCACCAGCACCGGATGGCAGAACCGCACCATGCAGCCCATGATGATCTCGGAGACATCGGCGCGGTCATAGGCGCGAAAGACCCCGTCCGCCGTGCCCTGCGCGAGCACCTGGGCGATCATGGCCTTGATGTTTTCCTTGTGGGCCTCGATGGAGCTCCAATTGTTCTCCATGGCCACCAGGACCATGTCATGCACCCGCCGCTCCACCAGGAAATTCTCCCGGTGGTAGCGCATGATGGCGATGAACATGTCTTCCAGCCGCTGGCCCGGGGGCAGGTCGGACCGCGCGATCTCCCGCGCCTCCTGCTCGATCTCGCCGAGGCAGCGATTGCAGATGGTTTCGACGATGGCGGTCTTGGAGGGGAAGAAGCGATAGACATTGGCCGGCGACATGCCGAGCTCGGCGGCGATGTCCGCCACCGCCGTCTTGGCAAATCCCATGCGACGGAACAATTCCTCCGCAACGCGCGCAATGCGCTCGCGGGTTTCGTCCGCCGTCTCCTTGGGCCGTGTCACTGCCATGGGGCCTTCCAATCTGATTTCTGATGAATATCGAAATTCATCAGAAATACGCAAGGGGAATTTGCGCGACTCCCCGCTGCCGCCTCTCCCAGCGGCCCGAACGGCCGCACCATCCCTCGGGAGTCACACAGGAAAACCTTCGGCAACAAAAAAGCCCTCTCCCGGGCCGGGAGAGGGCTTCAAGCCTTGCAAGACGGCGCGCGTCTCAGCCGATGGTCATCAGCGAGGCATTGCCGCCCGCCGCCGCCGTGTTGGTGCTGATGGAGCGCTCCTCCAGCAGCCATTCCAGGGGATAGTCGACCCCCTCCCCCAGTTCGGAGGCGGAGAGGCCATGCACCGCCACCAGCGGCCCATCCCTTTCGGCCAATTGGCGGTCGAGCGCGAGAAGCGTATCGCTGTCACCCTCGAACAGCACGGCATCGAGCCGCCCCTCCGGCAGACCGCGCACCCGGGTGAGCCGGGCGGCGACGGCGGGGGGCAGGCCCTCCAGCAGGCCATCGAGGGAGGTCGGGGCATCCAGCAGCACCCGATTCCCCGCCGCCAGCGCCGCCCCCACCTGGAGCACAAGGCCGAGAGAGGTCGCCGGATGGCACAGAACCGTGCCGCGGGCCTTCAACGCATACAGGTTGGATTCGCCCACCGGCCCGGCCAAGTCCTGCACGCGGCCGGGCAAGGCCCGTTCCGCCAGCCGCGCGCAGCGGGCAACCACCGCCTCGGGCACGCCCTTGGCGGTAAGATGCGCCCCCCAGGCCAGGGCGGCGGTATCCGGCGCCGGGGCGTTGCCTTCGGACGGCGCATAAGGCGGACGCACCGCCAGCAACCGGTTCACATAAAGCGGCCCGCCCGCCTTGGGGCCGGTGCCGGACAGGCCGTGCCCGCCGAAGGGCTGCACGCCCACCACGGCGCCGATGAGGTTGCGGTTCACATAGAGATTGCCGGCGCTGGCCTTCGCCGTCACCTCGGCGATGGTCTCGTCGATGCGGGTGTGGAGGCCGAAGGTGAGCCCATAGCCGGTGGCGGCGATGGCCTGAAGCAGCGCGTCCCGGTCCTCGCGCGCATAGCGCACCACATGGAGGACGGGGCCGAACACCTCGCGGGTGAGCGCGCCGATGGCATCGATCTCGATCAGGGTCGGCGCCACGAAGGTGCCGTGCCGGCATTCTTCCGGCAGGGGCGCCTCCTCGATGGGAAAGCCCTTCTCCCGCATGGCCGCCACATGGGCGAGAATGCCCTCCCGCGCGCCGGCGGTGATGACCGGCCCCACATCGGTGGCGAGCCGGGCGGGATTGCCGATGCGCAATTCCTTGAGCGCGCCGCGCAGCATGGCCAGCGTGCGGTCGGCGATCTCCTCCTGGAGGCACAGCACGCGCAGCGCCGAGCAGCGCTGGCCGGCGGAATCAAAGGCGGAGGCGAGCACATCCGCCACCACCTGCTCCGCCAATGCGGAGGAATCCACCACCAGCGCATTCTGCCCGCCGGTCTCGGCGATGAGGGGGATGGGCCGGCCATCGGGACCCAGCCGCTGCGCCAGCGTCGCGCGGATGAGGCGGGCGACTTCCGTGGAGCCGGTGAACATGACGCCCCGCACGCCGGGATCGGCCACCAGCGCCGCGCCCACCGCGCCATCGCCGGGCAGGAGGATGAGCGCGCCCGCCGGCACCCCGGCCTCCCGCAGCATGCCCACCATGGCGGCGGCAATGAGGGGTGTCTCCTCCGCCGGCTTGGCGATCACCGTATTGCCGGCCGCGAGCGCCGCGGCCACCTGGCCGGTGAAGATGGCGAGCGGGAAGTTCCAGGGGCTGATGCACACAACCGGTCCCAGGGGCCGGTGGGTGTCATTGTCGAAGCTCTCCGCCTGCCCGGCATAATAGCGCAGGAAATCCACCGCCTCGCGCACCTCGCCCACCGCATTGGGCAGGGACTTGCCGGCCTCCCGCACGATGAGGCCCAGCAGGCTCGGCATGCGCTCTTCCAGGAGATCCGCCGCGCGGCGCAGGCACCGTGCCCGCTCATGCGGCGGGGTTGCGGGCCACACGGCGCCGAGGCGCGCGCTCTCTTCCACCGCGCGGGCGGCGAGCGCGGGATCGGCCTCCACCACCCGGCCCACCTCGTCCCGGAGGTCTGCGGGATTGCGCACGGGGCGCCCCTCCCCTTCCACCGCGCCGTCGGCCAGCAGCGGCTCGGCCAGATGGGCCTCATGGGCGCCCGCCAGAAGAGCGCTGCCCAGCGCCGCCAATTGCTGCTCGTTGGACAGGTCCAGCCCCGCCGAATTCACCCGGCCGTCGGGGAAAAGCCGGCGCGGCAGGGCGATGCGTGGATGGGGCGCGCCCTGGGGGCGGATGGCGGCGGCTTCCGCCACCGGATCGGCGATCAGCGCCTCGATGGGAATGGTGGCATCCGCGATGCGGTGAACGAAGGAGGTGTTGGCCCCATTCTCCAGCAGGCGCCGGACCAGATAGGCGAGCAGGGTCTCGTGGGTGCCCACGGGGGCATAGATGCGGCAGGGCCGGTTCAGCTTGTCTGCGCCCACCACCTCTTCATAGAGCGGCTCGCCCATGCCGTGGAGGCACTGGAACTCATACTGGCCGGGATAATAATTGCCGCCGCCCATGGCCAGGATGGCGGAGAGCGTCTGTGCATTGTGGGTGGCAAATTGCGGGAACACCGCGTCGGGCGCGGCCAAGAGCTTGCGGGCGCAGGCCAGATAGGAAACGTCCGTATAGACCTTGCGGGTATAGACCGGGAAGCCTTCCAGCCCATCCACCTGGGCGCGCTTGATCTCGGCATCCCAATAGGCGCCCTTCACCAGGCGCACCATCATGCGCCGGCCGCTGCGACGGGCCAGATCAATGACGAAGTCGAGCACGAAAGGCGCCCGCTTCTGATAGGCCTGCACCACGAAGCCGATGCCGTTCCAGCCGGCGAGCTCCGGGTCGAAGGCGAGCTGCTCGAGGATGTCGAGGGAGAGGTCCAGCCGGTCCGCCTCCTCCGCATCGATGTTCAGCCCGATGTCATAGGACCGCGCCAGATGCACCAAAGCGCGCACGCGGGGCAGGAGCTCGGCCAGGACGCGCTCGCGCTGGGCGCGGGAATAGCGCGGATGGAGGGCCGACAGCTTGATGGAGATGCCCGGCCCCTCATAGATGCCGCGCTTGCCCGAGGCCTTGCCGATGGCATGCACCGCCTGCTCGTAGCTGGCGAAATAGCGGTCCGCATCGGCCGCCGTCATGGCCGCCTCGCCCAGCATGTCATAGGAATAGCGGAAGCCCTTGGCCTCCATCTTGCGGGCGTTGGCGAGGGCCTCCGTGATGGTCTGGCCGGAGACGAACTGCTCGCCCATCATGCGCATGGCGAGATCCACGCCGGCCCGGATCAGCGGCTCGCCCCCCTTGCCCACAAGGCGGGTGAGCGCCGAGGACAGGCCGCTTTCGCTCGCCGTGGCGGTGAGCTTGCCGGTGACCAGCAGCCCCCAGGTGGCCGCGTTCACGAACAGGGATCGGCTGTGGCCGAGATGGGAGAGCCAGTCGCCCCGGCCGATCTTGTCGCGGATCAGGGCATCGCGGGTGGGGCGGTCGGGGATGCGCAGCAGCGCCTCGGCGAGGCACATGAGGGCGACGCCCTCCTGGCTGGAGAGGTCATATTCCCGGATCAGCGCCTCCACCGCGCCCCGTCCCGCCTTCTCGCGCAGGGCAGTGACCAGGGTGCGGGCGGTGGCGGCCACCTCGTCGGCGAGCGCGTCGGGCAGGCTGGCCTCGGCGACGAGGCGGGGCACGCACTCGTCTTCCGGCAGGCGATAGGCGGCGGTGATGCGGCTGCGCAGATGGCCTTCCGCCTTCACGCCCCGGGCGAAGTCGAGGAACGGATTCTCCCCGCCGGAGCCCGCAAGCGCCTCCGCCAGGGTCGCATCCGCGCCGGAGAGGTCGGTGGTCCCGCCTTCCGCCTCCAGCCGGTCCAGCAAGGTGACGAGGGCCTGCTTCAGCATCCAATGGGGCGTGCGCCCATGGCGCTCGGCGGCGAGGCGCAGCCGCTCCCTGAGGGTGTCGTCAACCTTGATGCCGAGGGTGGTGGTGACCATGACGGGGCTCCGGGTATGTGCCCGGCACAGAACAAGGTGCAACCCCTCCTGTCAATCGGGTTAACCCACCCGATGTGAAAGTTTCACCCGCCGTGCGTGCGGGGCCTCACCGTCGGCGCAAACAAAAAGGGCGCCCCCGGCGGGAGCGCCCTTTTCAACCTTAAAGGTCAGCGCCCGCAGGCGCGCCCTGCCTCAGGCGAAGCGGCCGTGGCAGTGCTTGAACTTCTTGCCGGAGCCGCAAGGGCAGTTCTCGTTGCGCCCCACCTTGCCCCAGGTGGAGGGGTCGTTGGGGTCGCGGTCGGCAACGGCCACATCGCCCGTCAACTCAGGCGCGGGACGGAACCCCAAGGCCGCGGCAGCGGAGGCCATCTCGTCCTCGCCAGTGGTGGCGTCGATGTGGTGCGCCTCCATGGGCGGCAGCTCTTCCTGGGGCGGGGGCGAGGTGACGATCTCCACCCGCATGAGCTGCGAAGTGACGATCTCCCGCAGCCGGCCGAGCATGGCCGAGAACAGGTTGAAGGCTTCCGACTTGTACTCGTTCAGCGGATCGCGCTGGGCATAGCCGCGCAGGCCCACCACCTGGCGCAGGTGATCGAGCATGCCGATATGCTCGCGCCACAGATGGTCCAGCGTCTGGAGAAGGATGGACTTCTCCACGTAGCGCATCAAATCGGGGCCGTACTTGGCGGCCTTGCCGGCCATCCATTCGTCTGCCCGGCGGGTGATGCGCTCCACCACCTCGGTGGCGCCGATGCCCTCTTCCTTGGCCCAGTCCTCGATGGGCAGGTCGAGCGTCAGCACATCGCGCACGGCGAAGTCGAGGCCCTTCACGTCCCACTGCTCGGGATAGGAATTGGCGGGGATGTACTTGGCGACGAGGTCGGCGATGACCGTGTGGCGCATCTCCTCCACGGTCTCGGCGACATTGTCGTCGGTCATAAGGTCGAGGCGCTGCTCGAACACCACCTTGCGCTGGTCGTTGAGCACGTCGTCATATTTCAGGAGGTTCTTGCGGATGTCGTAGTTCCGCGCTTCCACCTTCTGCTGCGCCTTTTCCAGCGCCTTGTTGATCCAGGGGTGGATGATGGCCTCGCCTTCCTTCAGGCCGAGGCGCTGGAGCATGCCGTCGAGCCGGTCGGACCCGAAGATGCGCATCAGGTCGTCGTCGAGGGAGAGGAAAAACTTGGAATGGCCGGGGTCACCCTGGCGTCCCGAGCGGCCGCGCAGCTGGTTGTCGATGCGCCGGCTCTCGTGGCGCTCGGTGCCGAGCACCATCAGGCCGCCGGCCTCCAGCGCCTTCTTCTTGAGCGCCTGCACCTCGTCGCGGATGGCCTGCTCGCGGGCCGCGCGCTCGGGCGAATCCGGCGGCACGTCGGTGAGCTCGTGGGAGATGCGCATGTCCGCATTGCCGCCGAGCTGGATGTCGGTGCCGCGCCCCGCCATGTTGGTGGCAATGGTGATGGCGCCGGGCACGCCGGCCTGGGCGACGATATAGGCTTCCTGCTCGTGATAGCGGGCGTTCAGCACCGCGAACACCTTGCCGGGGGTGTGGCCGCTGAAGGCCTCCGGATCGGAGAAGTCCTTCTGGATATAGCCGGCCTTCACCAAGAGCGAGGCGAGCAGCTCCGACTTCTCGATGGAGGTGGTGCCCACCAGGACCGGCTGGCCCTTCTCGTGCGCCTCGTGGATGACCTTGATGATGGCGTCATACTTCTCGGCGGCGGTGCGGTAGACCTCGTCATCATCGTCGATGCGGGAGACCGGCACGTTGGTGGGGATCTCCACCACGTCGAGGCGATAGATGTCGGCGAACTCGGCCGCCTCGGTGGAGGCGGTGCCGGTCATGCCGGCGAGCTTCTCATAGAGGCGGAAATAGTTCTGGAAGGTGATGGAGGCCAGCGTCTGGTTCTCCGGCTGCACCTGCACCCGCTCCTTGGCCTCAAGCGCCTGGTGCAATCCTTCCGAATAGCGCCGGCCGGGCATCATGCGGCCGGTGAACTCGTCGATGATGACCACTTCGTTGTTGCGGACGATATAGTCCTTGTCGCGCTGGAACAGCGTGTGGGCGCGCAGCGCCTGGTTCACATGGTGCACCACCGAGACGTTCTCGATGTCGTAGAGGGAGGTGGCCTTCAGCAGGCCGGCCTCGGAGAGCATCTGCTCCATCTTCTCCATGCCGGCTTCGGTCATGGCGACGGACCGCTGCTTCTCATCCACCTCATAGTCGTCCTTGGTGAGGCGGGGGATGTACTTGTCGATGGTGTTGTAGAAGTCGGACCGGTCGTCCAGCGGCCCGGAAATGATAAGGGGCGTGCGCGCCTCGTCCACCAGGATGGAGTCCACCTCGTCGACGATGGCGAAGAAGTGCGGCCGCTGCACCATCTGCGAGCGGTCATACTTCATGTTGTCGCGCAGATAGTCGAAGCCCAGCTCGTTATTGGTGGCGTAGGTGACGTCGCTGTTATAGGCGGCGCGGCGCTGCTCGTCGTCGAGGCCGTGGACGATGATGCCCGTGGTCAGGCCCAGGAAGCGGTAGATGCGCGCCATCCATTCGGCGTCGCGGCGGGCGAGATAGTCGTTCACCGTCACCACGTGCACGCCCTTGCCGGCGAGCGCGTTGAGATAGACCGGGGCGGTGGCCACCAGCGTCTTGCCTTCGCCGGTCTTCATCTCGGCGATGCCGCCCTCGTGGAGCACCATGCCGCCGAGCATCTGCACGTCGAAGGGGCGCATGCCCAGCACGCGCTTGGCCGCCTCGCGGGCGGTGGCGAAGGCGGGCACCAGCAGGTCGTCGAGGGTCTTGCCGGCGGCAAGCTGGGCGCGGAACTCGGCCGTGCGCCCGCGCAATTCGTCGTCGCTGAGCGCCGCCATCTGCGGCTCCAGGGCATTGATGGCCTGGAGTTTGGGGCGCAAGCCCTTGACCCTGCGGTCGTTCGCGGAGCCGAAAATCTTGCGGGCAAGTCCACCGAACATCGTTAAATCTCTATCCGTTCCGTCTCGGAGCGCGGAGGGGGCAGACGGGCGGCCCGGCCCTCCGGAAATCTGGTCCCAAGTCGCGGGCCACGTCGCGGGCCACGTCGCGGGCCACGTCGCGGGCCACGTCGCGGACCACGTCGCGGACCACAGCGCGTTCCACGTCGCGTCCCTCGTCGCGCCCGGAACCTTGGACACCACAAAAGCGGCATCCATGAGCCCCAAACACTGCCGCGCCCGACTTCCGCAACGGAAGGGGCGCACGCGGGCGGACGGCATGGTGCAGGGGTCGCCACCATACCGCGGGGACACTTATGAACGGGGGGGAGGCTTGTCAATGAGAGCGGGCGTGCGCGGCCTGCGCTTTGCCCGTCGCGCCAGAGGGGCCGCAGGCGCGGCGGGCGGCAGACAAACCGCAGAAACACAAGCCGTGGCGCAGGCAACACGCCCGTCCGCGAACGCCTTTCGTCCATTCTCTTTCATGGACACGCCACAGGTCGCTGCTTAGTATCCGCGCGATCGCTCGATCGGGGGTTGGGTATGACGGTATTGGTCCGCGGTACGTGTGCGCGCAAGTCTGAACTCCGTGCTGGTCATCCGGGGTTCATCTTGGCCGCAACGGCGTTCGTCTCGGTTGCCCTCGCGGGTTGCGAGGAGAAGAACACTTATGTCGCCCCGCCCCCGCCCACCGTCACCGTGGCCGCCGCTCCCGTCCAGCCGGTCACGCGCTACCTGGAACTGACCGGCAACACCGCTTCCATCAATACGGTGGACCTGAATGCCCGCGTCCAGGGCTTCCTGACCGGCATCAAGTACAAGGACGGCGCCCTGGTGAAGAAGGGCACCGTCCTCTTCACCATCGAGCAGGACCAATATATCGCCAGCCTGGAATCGGCCAAGGCCACGCTCGCCGCCAACCAGGCGCTCCAGGTGCAGGCCGAAGCCGAGTTCAACCGGCAGAATCAGCTGGCCAAGCAGGACTTCGCCTCCCAGGCCACTCTCGACCAGGCCCGCGCCAAGCGCGACCAGGCGGTGGCCAACGTGCAGAACGCCCAGGCCCAGGTGGACACCGCCAAGATCAATCTCGGCTATACCGAGGTCATGGCCCCGTTCGACGGCGTGGTCACCGCGCACTTGCAGGATGTGGGCGCGCTGGTGGGCTATAGCGGGCCCACCAAGCTGGCCACCATCGTCGAAATCAACCCGATTTATGTGTGGTTCACCCTCTCCGAGACCCAGGTGCTGCGCATCAAGGAAGGCCTCGCCGCCCAGGGCAAGACGCTTGCCCACGTGGCCGAGAACATCGCCGACATCCCGGTGGAGATCGGCCTCCAGACCGAGCAGGGCTATCCCCACAAGGGCAAGCTCGACTATGTGGCGCCCCAGGTCGACCCCAATACCGGCACGCTGACCGTGCGCGGCATCTTCGACAACAAGAACTTCAGCCTGTTGCCGGGCCTGTTCGCCCGCGTCCGCCTGCCCCTCGGCAAGCCCGAGGACATGGTGGTGATCGAAGACACCGCGGTGGGCGCCAACCAGAGCGGCTCCTACGTGCTGGTGGTGGGCTCCGACAACAAGGTGTCGCAGAAGGTGGTCCAGCTCGGCCAGCTCCAGGACAATGGCCTGCGCGCCATCACCCAGGGCCTGTCCGCCGGCGACAAGGTGGTCGTGAATGGCATCCAGCGCGCCATTCCCGGCGCGACCGTGACGCCGGAGACCGGCACCATGGTGGCGCCGCAGCAGAAGAAACCCATCAGCCCCGCGGACAACACCCCCGGCACCCCCGCGCCGGCCCCCAAGAACTGACGTCGGCTCCTCGAACCCAAGGCGGCGAACATGATCTCGCGCTTTTTCATCGAGCGACCGGTTCTGGCCAACGTCCTCGCTCTTCTCTTCGTGCTCATCGGCGCGGTGTGCCTCTTGCGCCTTCCCGTGGCGCAATATCCCAACATCGTGCCGCCCACGGTCACGGTGTCCACTTCCTATCCGGGCGCCAGCGCCAAGACCATCATCGACACCGTCGCCTTGCCCATCGAGCAGCAGGTGAACGGCGTCCAGGGCATGCTCTACATGCAGTCCTGGGCAGCCTCGGACGGCACCTATACGCTGGTGGTGACCTTCGCCATCGGCACCGACCCGAACATGGCGCAGGTGCTGGTGCAGAACCGCGTCTCCATCGCCATGGCCTCGCTGCCCACATCGGTGCAGACCCAGGGCGTGACCGTGCTCCAGAAGGGCACGTCGATCCTGGAATTCGTGTCGCTGACCTCGCCGGACGGGCGCTATGACGGCCTGTTCCTGTCCAACTATGCCGCCATCTATGTGCAGAACGAGCTCGCCCGCCTGCCGGGCGTCGGCAACGTCTTCATCTTCGGCGTCGGCGACTATGCGATGCGCATCTGGCTCGATCCGGACAAGATGCAGGCGGTCGGCGTCACCCCCTCCGACGTCACCCAGGCGGTGAAGGGACAGAGCCAGGAGGTGACCGCCGGCCAGGTGGGCGCGCCACCGGCGGGCGGCCAGGCCAGTTTCCAATATACGGTGAACATCCAGGGCCGCCTCAACGACGTGCCCGATTATGAGAACATCATCGTCAAGGTGGACAACCAGGACGGCGGCCGCATCGTCCGCATCCGCGACATCGGCCGGGTGGAACTGGGCGCGCAGTCCTATTCCAAGACCTTCACCCTGGACAACAAGCCCGCCACCGGCATCGCCATCTTCCAGCTGCCCGAGGCCAACGCGCTCGACGTGGCGGCGGCGGTGGAAGCCAAGATGGAGGAATTGAAGACCTCCTTCCCCGAGGGCGTCGCCTACGAGATCCCCTTCAACACCACCAAGTTCGTCTCCGCCTCCATCGACGAGGTCTACAAGACCCTGTACGAGGCCGGCATCCTGGTGCTGGTGGTGATCATCCTCTTCCTCCAGGACTGGCGCGCCACTTTGGTGCCCGCCACCACCGTGCCGGTGACCATCATCGGCGCCTTTGCCGCCATGGCGGCGCTGGGCTTCACGGTGAACCTGACCACGCTGTTCGCCCTCATCCTCGCCATCGGCATCGTGGTGGACGACGCCATCGTGATCGTGGAGGGGGTGGCGCGACACATCGAGGAGGGTATGGAGGGCCGCCCGGCGGCGGAAAAGGCCATGGACGAGCTGTTCGGCCCGGTCATCGGCATCACGCTGGTGCTGATGTCGGTGTTCCTGCCCGCCTCCTTCATTCCCGGCCTGTCGGGCGAGATGTTCAAGCAGTTCGCGCTGGTCATCGCCGCCACCGCGGTCATCTCGGCCATCAACGCCGCCACCTTGAAGCCCACCCAGTGCGCCCTTTGGCTGCGCCCGCCCACCCCGCCGGAGAAGCGCAATTTCTTCTTCCGCGGCTTCAACGCGGTCTATGACAAGTGCGAGCACTGGTATACCGGCCTCATCAGCCGCATGGTGCACCATTCCAAGCTGATGGTGGTGTTCGCGCTCACCCTCATCGCCATCGCCATCTACGGCATCAGCCGCGTGCCCACCTCGTTCCTGCCCATCGAGGACCAGGGCTATGTGGTGCTGGCGGTGCAGCTGCCGGAAGGCTCCTCCATGGAGCGCACCCAGGAGGTGGTGAACCAGGTCTCCGCCATCGCCCAGAAGGTGCCCGGGGTGGCCACAGTGCTCGGCATCACCGGCATCTCGGCCCTCGACAACAACGCCACCTTGTCCAATGCCGGCGTGCTCTATGTCACCTTCACCGACTGGAGCGTGCGCGAGAAGAACAAGGGCGAGGACCTGCGCTCCCTCTATATGCGCTTCAACAAGGACTTCGAGCAGGTGCAGTCGGCCTCGGTGCTGGTGCTGGTGCCCCCGGCCATCCAGGGCATCGGCAACGCCTCCGGCTTCACCATGCAGCCGCAGATCCGCGACGGCAATTTCGACTACGTGCTGCTCTCCAAGGTGGCCAACGCCATCATCGAGAAGGGCGAGTCGCAGTCCGGCCTCTCCCACCTGTCCACCTCGTTCCGGGTGGGCGCGCCGCAATTGCAGGTGGAGGTCAACCGCATCAAGGCCGAGACGCTGGGCATCGGCGTGAACCAGGTGTTCTCGGCCGTCTCCACCTATGTGGGCTCCAGCTACGTCACCCAGATCAACAAGTTCGGCAACGTCTTCCAGGTCTATGCCCAGGCCGACAGCAAGGCCCGCATTCACCCCGAGGACCTGAACAACCTGAAGGTCAAGGCGGGCAACGGGACGATGGTGCCGCTGGGCACCCTCATCGACATCCGCGTGATGCCGGGCGCGCCGCTGATCTCGCTCTACAACCTCTATCCCACCGCCACCATCGTGGGCGTCAACTCGCCGGGCTATTCCTCCGGCCAGGCGATGGACCTGATGGAGCAGATCGCCAAGGCCACCTTGCCCCCGGGCATGGGCTTCGAATGGACGGCCATGTCGTACCAGGAGAAGCAGGTCGGCAACCAGATGTACTACGTCTTCGCCATGGCGATCGTGCTGGTCTACATGGTGCTGGCGGGCCAGTATGAAAGCTGGATCCAGCCGCTCTCGGTCATCCTGGCGGTGCCGCTGGCGCTGCTCGGCACGGTGTCCGCGCTGGTGGGGCTTGGCATTGCCAACAACCTCTACACCCAGATCGGCCTGGTGCTGCTGATCGCGCTCGCCTCCAAGAACGCGATCCTGATCGTGGAATATGCCCGCGACAAACGCCTGGAAGGGATGGAGATCATGGATGCGGCGGTGGAGGCGGCACGGCTGCGTTTCCGCCCCATCCTCATGACCTCCTTCGCCTTCATCCTGGGCGTGCTGCCGCTGGTCTTCGCCACCGGCGCCGGCGCCAATTCCCGCAAGTCCATCGGCATCGCGGTGGTCTCGGGCATGCTGGCCTCCACCTGCCTGGCGGTGCTGTTCGTGCCCTCCTTCTTCACCGTGCTCCAGAAGTTCGAGGAGAAGGTGCTGAAGAAGAAGCCCACGCGGCCGGGTGAAGGCGGGCCGGAACCCGCCAAGGGCGGCGCTGCGCATCCCGCGTGAGACATGAGGGCAGGACGGCCTCCGTCCTGCCCTTATTTTCGGCAGCGCGCGCCGCAAAGACGCGCTTTCATGCCGCTAACCCCTTGTCTAACCTTGGGCTTGCCATTTGCCCACCGCAGCCGGTGACACACCATGCCCATCCTGACGAGCCTGCATCACGTTACCAGCTACACCTATGACAAGCCGGTGGCGCTCGGGCCCCAGATCATCCGCCTGCGCCCCGCCCCCCATTGCCGCACCGAGGTGCCCGCCTATTCGCTGAAGATCTCGCCGGCCGAGCACTTCATCAACTGGCAGCAGGACCCGTTCGGCAACTGGCAGGCCCGCCTCGTCTTCCCGGAGAAGACCACCGAGTTCAAGGTGGAGGTGGACCTCCACGCCTCCATGGCGGTCATCAACCCGTTCGACTTCTTCATCGAGGACTATGCCGAGCATTTCCCCTTCGACTATGCGCCCGAGCTGAAGAAGGAACTGACCCCCTATCTGGAGTTGGAGGACGCCGGCCCCCTCATCGACGCCTATGTGGCCGCCATCCCGCGCGAGAAGAAGCGGATGGTGGACTTCCTGGTGGAGATGAACCAGAAGATCCAGTCCCAGGTGGGCTATGTCATCCGCATGGAGCCGGGCGTCCAGACGCCGGACGAGACCCTGGAAAAGGGCCTGGGCTCGTGCCGCGATTCCGGCTGGCTGCTGGTGCAGGTGCTGCGCCGCCTCGGCCTCGCCGCCCGCTTCGTCTCCGGCTATCTCATCCAGCTGCGCCCCGACGTGAAGTCGCTGGACGGTCCGTCCGGCACCGAGGTGGACTTCACCGACCTCCACGCCTGGGCCGAGGTCTACCTGCCGGGCGCCGGCTGGATCGGCCTTGACGCGACCTCCGGCCTCCTGTGCGGCGAAGGCCACCTGCCTTTGGCCGCCACCCCGCACTATCGCTCCGCGGCCCCCATTTCGGGCCTGGTTGAGCCGGCGGAAGTGGAATTCGGCTTCGACATGCGGGTGGACCGCATCGCGGAAGCCCCCCGCGTCACCCTGCCCTTCTCCGACGAGAGCTGGGCGGCGCTGAACGCCCTGGGCGAGACCGTGGATGCCGATCTCAAGGCCCATGACGTGCGCCTGACCATGGGCGGCGAGCCCACCTTCGTGTCCATCGACGATTATGAAGGCGCGGAATGGAACACGGCAGCGCTGGGCCCCATGAAGCGGGGCAAGGCGGACGAACTGATCCGTCGCCTGCGCGAGAAATTCGCCCCCGGCGGCCTTCTCCATTACGGCCAGGGCAAGTGGTATCCCGGCGAGGACCTGCCGCGCTGGTCCTTCGGCCTGTTCTGGCGCAAGGATGGCAAGCCCATCTGGCACGACGAGAAGCTGATCGCCTACGAGACCACCCATTACGGGGTGGGCGCCGCCGAGGCGCAGCGCTTCTCCAGCGCGCTCGCCGAGCGGCTCGGCCTGAGGGACGAGAACGTCATCCCGGCCTATGAGGACATCGCCTACTTCATCATGAAGGAGGCGAACCTGCCCATCAACCTGGAGCCGGGCGACCCGCGCATCAAGGACCCCATCGCCCGCAAGGCCATGGCGGACGCCTTCGCCCAGGGACTGGGCACCGCCAAGGGCTTTGCCATTCCGGTCCAGCGGCTGAACTCCCGCGCCGGCGGCGGCTGGCTGAGCGAAGCCTGGCGCTTCCGCCGCGGCCACATGTTCCTGGTGCCCGGCGACAGCCCCATCGGCTTCCGCCTGCCGCTGGATTCGCTGGCCTATATCCCCGCCACCCTCTATCCCCACACCATTCCCGCCGATCCGCTGGATCCGCGCCCCGATTTGCCGGACCCGGACGAGATCGCCCAGGCCTATCGCCGCGACGGCACCAGCGGGGCCATTCCCGCCGCCGTGCGGGCGCGGGCCATCGTGCAGGAATACCTCACCTATTCCCCGCCCGCCGGCCCCTTCTATGTGCGCACCGCCATCGCCATCGAGCCGCGCGACGGACATTTGTGCGTGTTCATGCCGCCGGTGGACGCGCTGGAGGATTATCTGGAGCTGGTCACCGCCGTGGAGGCGGTGGCGGAGGAACTGAACCTTCCCATCCATCTGGAAGGCTATCCCCCGCCCTATGATCCGCGCCTGGAAGTGATCCGCATCGCCCCTGATCCGGGCGTGCTGGAAGTCAACGTGCACCCCTCCGACAATTGGCAGGGCTGCGTCGACACCACCCGCATTCTCTATGACGAGGCCCGCCAGACCCGCCTCGGCACCGAGAAGTTCATGCTGGACGGGCGCCATTCGGGCACCGGCGGCGGCAACCACGTGGTGGTGGGCGGCGCGACCCCGGCCGACAGCCCCTTCCTGCGCCGGCCGGACCTGCTGAAAAGCCTGATCCTCTATTGGCAGCGCCATCCCTCGCTGTCCTATCTGTTCTCGGGCCTCTTCATCGGCCCGACCTCGCAGCATCCGCGCATCGACGAGGCGCGCCACGACAGCCTCTACGAGCTGGAGATAGCCCTCTCCAAATTCCCCTATCCGGGCACGGACTTGCCGCCGCCGCCCTGGCTGGTGGATCGCCTGCTGCGCAACATCCTGATGGACGTGACGGGCAACACCCACCGCACGGAAATCTCCATCGACAAGCTCTATTCGCCGGATGGACCCACCGGGCGGCTCGGCCTCGTGGAGTTCCGCTGCTTCGAGATGCCGCCGGACTGGCGCATGAGCCTTGCCCAGCAATTGCTGCTGCGCGCGCTCATCATGATGTTCTGGAAGCAGCCCATCACCGGCGGCTGCGTGCGCTGGGGCACCACGCTCAATGACCGCTTCATGCTCGGCCATTATGTGTGGGAAGACTTCAAGGACGTGCTCTCCGACCTCTCGGATTCGGGCTATGCCTTTGATCCGGAATGGTTCCGCGCCCAGTTCGAGTTCCGCTTCCCGGCCTATGGCAAGGTGCATTATGCGGGCGTGGACCTGGAACTGCGCAGCGCGCTCGAACCCTGGCACGTCCTGGGCGAGGAAGGGGCCATCGGCGGCACCGTGCGCTATGTGGATTCCTCCGTGGAGCGCATCCAGGTGAAGGTGGAGGGCTTCAATCCGGCCCGCTACATCCTCACCTGCAATGGCCGCCGCGTGCCGCTCGCCCCCACCGGGCGCAACGGCACCTTCGTGGCGGGCGTGCGCTACAAGGCCTGGCAGCCGCCGAACGGCCTGCACCCCACCATCCCCGTTCATACCCCGCTCACCTTCGACATCATCGACACCTGGAGCGGGCGTTCGCGCGGCGGCGTGGTCTATCACGTGGCCCATCCGGCGGGGCGCAACTACGAGACCTATCCGGTCAATTCCTATGAGGCCGAGGCCCGCCGCCTGGCGCGCTTCCAGCCCCATGGCCACACCCCCGGCATGACCCATGTGCCGGCCGAGACGGCGCCGGACGAGTTCCCCACCACGCTGGACCTGCGCCGGCCCATCGGCGTGTGAGGCGGGCGCGGCGGCCCGCCGCCGCGCCCTCTCGCATCGCCGGGCATCGCCCCGTCATCAGGCCGGTCCGCGCCCTGCGGGCCGGCCTTTTTGTCACGCCTCGCGCCGGCTCAGCACCGGCCCGCCACAAGCATCTCGCCAGCGCAGGGCAGACATGCTTATAGGGAAGGAGACCGGCTTGCGTGCCCCGTCCAGGGGGGCTTCCGGCGCCTTCGCAGACCGACGCATCAGGGGGATCGCATGATCTTGTCGCTTCTGTCGGTGCACCTCGCGCCCGCTTTCCTCGGCGCGAGCCTGTTCGCGGGCATCGTCCCCAGCCCCCAGGCGACGCCGGCCTCCGACCCCGCGCCCGTGGAGACCAAGTTCGCCGAAGTGAGCGGCTGGACCGTTGTGGCGGTGAGCATTGACGGCCAATATCTGCGCTGCGCCGCCGCCCCGCCGGCCGCCCTGGGCCTGGCCGCCGCCCTGGAGAAGAGCAGCGAGGGCTGGACCTTGCTGGTGCCCTCCACGGCCTCCGGCGAGGAGGTGAAGGGCCGCGTCGAGGTGGACGGAAAGGGCGCAAAGGCCGTCTTCTACCGCATGGACGACGCGCGCATGGGCACTTTCCTGCGCGATGGGCAGTTGAAGGCGCTGCGGACTGGCAAGACGCTGACCGCGATCATCGGCCCGGAGCAGGTCAAGCTGCCCCTGGAGGGCGTGCCCGCCGTCCTGACTGCCCTTGGCGCCTGCGACAAGAAAAGCGGGGCCTGAGGCCCCGCCCGGTCCCCATCTGTGGCGGACCACCGCCCCGGCGGCAGACCGCGCCCGCCGGGCCGCCTCACACCGGCCGGTTCTCGCCGGGATCGCGCACCGGCCCCATGAGGGCGAGCCCTTCGGCAAAGGTCAGCTCCGGCCATTTGGCAGAGAATTTGGCCGCCTTGTCCGCGATGAAATCCTGCTTTCCGGCCGTATCCAGCTTCTTCAGGTCGTTCTTCTCGATCTTCAGGAGCTCCAGCAATTCGTTGTAGACCGTCGCCTCGTCGATGGGCACCACAAGGAAGGTGGCCCCGGCGAGCGTCACCTTGAACTTCTTGTCGAGCGGGATGTTGTTGCAGAAGAGGAAATATTTCCCTTCCGGCGAAAGCGTATCGCCCAGCACGTCCGCCAGGATGCTCAGATATTCGAAGGACAGCAGATAGGCGGCGAAGAAGGAGATGGTCGCCTCCCCCTCCCGGCTCACCGAGAGCACCTGGTCCACCGCCAGTTCCGGCGGCCGCTTCTCGCCCGCCACCGTGGGGGTGAACTTGAGCGCCAGCTCGCCCCGGAAGCCGAACCGGCCCGGCTTGTGGGTCGGCCCCTTCAGCACGGGATTGAGGAGCCGCCCCTCGCTCTCGAGGCGGGCGAAGGCGGTCTGATCGATGAGCGTCATGGCAAAGTCCTTCTCAAGTAAAGCCGGCGGAGCCGGTGCAAGTTCGACACCAGAGCCGGAAGCCTTGAATTGGCTTGTTCCGTGCGCTGAAAAGGCCTCCTAAGCCGAGATCACAGGCGGTTTCCGGCCCGTCGCCGACATCCCTGTCGCGCACCCGACAAAGGCGTCCGACAATCCTGGCGGGATGGGGAAAGGCCGACACGGCTTTTCGGAAGCGCACATGGCTGTCGTGTTTTGTCGGTTTCGAGACAGCCCCCACACCGCCGACACGCGGCGCACATACCCGCGCAACCTGTTGTTTTCTTTGCCTTTTCGAAAATGGCACGACCTGTTCGCCGCTTGGCACGCCGGTTGCGGGAGGAAGTGCGGTGGCGGCGAGCGCCGCGCGCCAATGGTGGCATCGCAAGATGTCGGAACAACCAAGTGGGGTTTGACCATGGCCGGTCTGCGCCAAATTGCTTTCTACGGGAAGGGTGGCATCGGAAAGTCCACTACTTCCCAGAATACCCTCGCCGCGCTCGTCGAAATGGGTCAGAAGATCCTGATCGTCGGCTGCGATCCCAAGGCGGATTCGACCCGCCTGATCTTGAACGCCAAGGCGCAGGACACCGTCCTGTCCCTGGCGGCCGAGGCTGGCTCGGTGGAAGATCTTGAGCTCGAGGACGTGCTCAAGATCGGCTACAAGGGCATCAAGTGCGTCGAGTCCGGCGGTCCCGAGCCGGGCGTCGGCTGCGCCGGACGCGGCGTCATTACTTCGATCAACTTCCTCGAAGAGAATGGCGCCTATGATGATGTGGACTATGTCTCCTACGACGTGCTCGGCGACGTGGTGTGCGGCGGCTTCGCCATGCCCATCCGCGAGAACAAGGCGCAGGAAATCTACATCGTCATGTCCGGTGAGATGATGGCCCTCTACGCGGCCAACAACATCGCCAAGGGCATTCTCAAGTATGCCCATTCCGGTGGCGTGCGCCTGGGCGGGCTCATCTGCAACGAGCGCCAGACCGACCGCGAGTGGGACCTGGCCGATGCTCTGGCCAAGCGCCTGAATTCGCAGCTCATCCATTTCGTGCCGCGCGACAACATCGTCCAGCACGCCGAGCTGCGCCGTCAGACCGTGATCGAATACGCGCCCGACAGCAAGCAGGCGCAAGAATATCGCACCCTGGCGAACAAGGTTCATGGCAATGCGGGCAAGGGCACCATCCCGACCCCCATCACCATGGAAGAACTGGAAGAGATGTTGCTGGACTTCGGCATCATGAAGACCGAGGAACAGCAGCTCGCCGAGCTCGCCGCCAAGGAAGCCGCCAAGGCCGCCGCCGCGGCCGTCTGACCCAACGCGGCCCGGCACCCCGCCGGGCCGCCCCGCCGCTCACTTTGAGAGGTCGACTGCCATGAGCCTCGATTATGAAAACGACGGCGCGCTCCACGAGAAGATCATCGAGGACGTGCTGTCCGCCTATCCCGACAAATTTGCCAAGCGCCGGCGCAAGCATTTGTCTGTCGCCAAGGGCGTGGATGAAGTCGAAGAGACAGCCGAAGGCGAGGAGAAGCTCCTCACCGAATGTGATGTGAAGTCCAACATCAAGTCCATCCCCGGCGTGATGACGATCCGCGGATGCGCCTATGCTGGATCGAAGGGCGTGGTGTGGGGTCCCATCAAGGACATGGTCCACATTTCCCATGGCCCTGTTGGCTGCGGACAGTACTCCTGGTCCCAGCGCCGCAACTATTATATCGGCACGACGGGCATCGACACCTTCGTGACCATGCAGTTCACGTCCGACTTCCAGGAGAAGGACATCGTTTTCGGCGGCGACAAGAAGCTCGACAAGGTCATCACCGAGATCGAGGCCCTGTTCCCACTGAATCACGGCGTCACCATCCAGTCGGAATGCCCCATCGGTCTGATCGGCGATGATATCGAGGCCGTGGCGAAGAAGAAGAACAAGGAAATCGGCAAGACCATCGTGCCTGTCCGGTGCGAAGGATTCCGTGGCGTTTCTCAGTCGCTCGGCCATCACATCGCAAACGATGCCATCCGGGACTGGGTGTTCGAGAAGCAGGACGGAACGCTGGAATTCGAGACCTCGCCCTATGACGTCAACGTCATCGGCGACTACAATATCGGCGGCGACGCCTGGGCGTCTCGCATTCTGCTGGAAGAAATGGGCCTGCGGATCGTTGGAAACTGGTCCGGCGATGCAACGTTGGCCGAGATCGAGCGGGCCCCCAAGGCCAAGCTCAACCTCATCCATTGCTATCGGTCGATGAACTATATTTGTCGCTACATGGAAGAGAAGTATTCGATCCCGTGGATGGAATACAATTTCTTCGGCCCCTCCCAGATCGCCGCCTCGCTGCGCAAGATTGCTAAGCATTACGGGCCGGAGATCGAGGAAAAGGCCGAAGCCGTGATCGCCAAGTACCAGCCCCTGGTCGATGCGGTCATCGCCAAATACCGGCCACGCCTCGAAGGCAAGAAAGTGATGCTGTACGTGGGTGGCCTGCGCCCCCGCCACGTCATCACCGCCTATGAGGACCTGGGCATGGAAATCGCCGGGACGGGCTATGAATTCGCCCATAACGACGACTACCAGCGCACCGGTCATTACGTAAAAGACGGCACGCTCATCTATGATGACGTCACCGGCTACGAGCTGGAGAAGTTCATCGAGAAGATCCGCCCGGATCTGGTGGGCTCCGGCATCAAAGAAAAGTATCCGGTGCAGAAGATGGGAATTCCCTTCCGCCAGATGCATTCCTGGGACTATTCCGGCCCCTATCACGGCTATGACGGCTTCGCCATCTTCGCCCGCGACATGGACCTGGCCATCAACAATCCGGTCTGGGGCCTGTTCGATCCGCCCTGGAAGAAGAAGGATGCCGCCCCGCTGCTCCAGGCAGCGGAGTGACATCCCCCTCCGGCCCGCCTCGGGCGGGCCGGATCTAACCCTTTGATCCACAAGGATCGCCAGCGTGCCCTTGGGCGCGAATGGGCGGACCTTGCCTGAGCCGAACCCGGCCGCCCCTTGCGGGGAGACCGTCCTAATCCCGAGCCGTGTGCCGCCGTATGGCGCGGCCACGCCGAACAGGACAGGAGTTGACCATGCCGCAATCAGCCGACCGCGTGCTCGACCACGCCCCGCTGTTCCGCGAGCCCGAATATCAGGAAATGTTCGCGCGCAAGCGGGAAGAATTCGAATGCCCCGCTTCCAATGAATCCGTGGATGCGCAACGCGAATATGCCAAGACTTGGGAGTATCGCGAGAAAAACCTTGCTCGCGAAGCCCTGGTCGTGAACCCCGCCAAGGCCTGTCAGCCGCTCGGCGCGGTGTTTGCCTCCGCCGGATTCGAAAAGACCATGAGCTTCGTCCATGGCTCCCAGGGCTGCGTCGCGTATTACCGCTCGCATTTGTCCCGTCACTTCAAGGAGCCGGCCTCCGCGGTCTCCTCCTCCATGACGGAGGACGCGGCGGTCTTCGGTGGCCTCAACAACATGATCGATGGCCTAGCGAACACCTATTCGCTGTACGAGCCGAAGATGATCGCGGTGTCCACCACCTGCATGGCGGAAGTGATCGGTGACGACCTTCAGTCATTCATCACCAATGCCAAGAACAAGGGCTCGGTTCCGCAAGACTTCGACGTGCCCCACGCCCACACGCCTGCCTTCGTCGGCAGCCATGTGGACGGCTACGACAACATGATCAAGGGTATCCTTGAGCATTTCTGGAAGGATAAGGAGCGGGTCGCCGGTGAGAAGGTCACCATCATCCCCGGCTTCGACGGCTTCTGCGTCGGCAACAACCGCGAGCTGAAGCGCATGCTCGACCTGATGGGCGTCGACTATACGCTGCTCCAGGACGCTTCCGACACCTATGACACGCCCTCCGATGGCGAGTTCCGCATGTATTCCGGCGGCACCACGCTGGAGGACACCGCCGATGCCCTGAATGCCAAGGCGACGCTCTCGCTGCAGAAATACTGCACCCGCAAGACGCTCGACTATGTCGCCACCAAGGGCCAGGAGGTCGTCAACTTCCACTATCCGCTCGGTGTTCGCGGCACGGATGAGCTGTTGTTCAAGATTTCCGAGCTGACCGGCAAGGACGTCCCGCAGGCCCTCACCCTGGAGCGCGGCCGCCTCATCGACGCCATGGCCGACAGCCAGTCCTGGCTGCACGGCAAGAAATACGCGATCTTCGGCGATCCGGATGTGGTCTATGGCCTCACCCGCTTTATCCTGGAGACCGGCGGCGAGCCGATCCACTGCCTGGCCACCAATGGCACCAAGCAGTGGGAAGAAGAGATGAAGGAGCTTCTTGCCTCCTCGCCCTTCGGTGCGGCGGGCCAGGTGTGGGCCGGCAAGGATCTGTGGCACCTTCGGTCGCTGCTCTTCACCGAGCCGGTCGACTTCATCCTTGGCAATTCATACGCCAAGTATCTGGAGCGCGACACCAAGACCCCACTCATCCGCACGGCCTTCCCGATCTTCGACCGGCATCATCATCACCGTTTCCCGGTGATGGGTTACCAGGGTGGCCTGCGCCTGCTGACCACGATCCTCGACAAGATCTTCGATACGCTGGACCAGGAGACGATCACGCCGGCGAAGACCGACTATTCGTTCGACCTGACCCGTTGAATCCGAGGCGGCTCCGCCCGCCTCCGCACGAGACCCGTCGCCGCACAAATTCTGCCCCCCATCGCTCGCGGCGACGTTCCTTGCGCTCCCGGACATAAGGTCCGGGAGCGTCTTTCAAGTCATCAGGATCGCGCCGGAGGGCATGGCCATGCTCAAGGACAAGATCGCCGACGTCTTCAACGAGCCAGGTTGCGACAAGAACCAGGCCAAGGGCGCGAAAGAGCGCAAGAAGGGTTGCTCGAAACCCTTGACGCCCGGCGCGGCCGCGGGCGGTTGCGCCTTCGATGGCGCGAAGATCGTGCTCCAGCCCATCACGGATGTGGCGCATCTTATCCATGCTCCGCTCGCCTGCGAGGGCAACAGCTGGGACAATCGCGGCGCCGGCTCCTCGGGCTCCGATCTGTGGCGGCGCTCCTTCACCACCGACCTCACCGAGCTCGACGTGGTGATGGGCAATGGCGAGAAGAAGCTCTACAAGGCCGTGCGCGAGATCGCGCAACGCTTCAATCCCCCTGCCATCTTCGTCTATTCCACCTGCGTGACGGCGCTGATCGGCGACGACATCGAGGCGGTGTGCAAGGCGGCGTCTGCGAAATATGGGCTGCCCGTTGTGCCGGTGAACGCGCCGGGCTTCGTGGGCTCGAAAAACCTCGGCAACAAGCTCGCCGGCGAGGCCCTGCTCGATCATGTGATCGGCACTTTAGAGCCGGACGATGCCGGCCCCCTCGACATCAATATTCTCGGCGAATTCAATCTTTCCGGCGAGTTCTGGGCGGTGAAGCCGCTGTTCGAGAAGCTCGGCATCCGCATCCGCGCCTGCATTCCGGGCGATGCGCGCTATCACGAAGTGGCCGCCGCCCACACCGCGCGGGCCACCATGATGGAGTGCTCCACCGCGCTCATCAATCTCGCCCGCAAGATGG
Source organism: Aquabacter sediminis (assembly GCF_028863665.1). GTDB lineage: Bacteria > Pseudomonadota > Alphaproteobacteria > Rhizobiales > Xanthobacteraceae > L1I39. The sequence goes on along the minus strand of NZ_JARBFX010000004.1, from coordinate 410,528 downwards.
AAGAGCGCTGGGGCATCCCCTTCTTCGAAGGTTCGTTCTACGGCATCTCCGACACTTCGGAGGCGCTGCGCCAGACCGCGCGCCTGCTGGTGCAGCGCGGCGCCGATGCCGCCCTGCTGGACCGCACCGAGGCACTGATTGCAGAGGAAGAGGCCCGCGCCTGGACCCGGCTGGAGGCATTTCGCCCCCGCCTCCAAGGTAAGCGGGTGCTGCTCAATACGGGTGGCGTGAAGTCCTGGTCGGTGGTGGCCGCGCTGATGGAAATCGGTATCGAGATTGTCGGAACCTCCGTGAAGAAGTCCACGCTGGAGGATAAGGAGCGCATCAAGCAGCTCCTCAAAGACGAAAACCATATGTTCGACAGCATGGCGCCGCGTGATCTCTACGCGATGCTCGCGTCCAACAAGGCGGACATCATGCTCTCCGGCGGGCGCACCCAGTTCATTGCGCTGAAAGCCAAGATGCCCTGGCTCGACATCAACCAGGAACGCCATTTCCCCTATGCGGGCTATGACGGCATGGTGGAGCTGGTGAAGCGCATCGACATCGCCATTTCCAATCCCATGTGGGCCGAGGTGCGCGAGCCCGCCCCCTGGGATGCGCAGGGCAACCTCTTGTCCGGCCCTGGAGGTCCCGTGGGCGAGGGGCTGGGCGAAGGCGGCGGGGAGGATCCCCATTTTCTCGCACACACCCGCAAGAAGTTCGCCGGCGCCGGTGCCGACGACCTGGCCGAATGCTGAGGGCGCCGCCATGACCAGCGTCACGCCCCTCCTGAAGGCCGCCGCCATCAACCCCTTGAAGTCGTCCCCGCCTTTGGGCGCTGCGCTCGCCTATCTCGGCGTGGACGGCGCCATGCCGCTGTTCCACGGCTCGCAGGGGTGCACGTCCTTCGCGCTCGTCCTGCTGGTGCGCCACTTCAAGGAGACCATCCCGCTCCAGACCACCGCCATGGACGAGGTCGCAACCGTGCTGGGTGGTGCGGATCATCTGGAAGAGGCCATCCTCAACCTGAAGACCCGCACCAAGCCGAGCCTCATTGGGGTTTGCACCACCGCCTTGGTGGAGACGCGCGGCGAGGATTTCGCCAGCGACCTCAAGCTCATCCGCGCCCGCAACGCGGAGGCGCTGCAGGGCACCGAGGTGGTGCTCGCCCAGACGCCGGACTTCGAGGGCGCCATGGAGGAAGGCTGGTCCAAGGCCGTCCTGTCCATGGTGGAGGCCCTGGTGCCACACAATGCGGACCGGGTGGTGAGCCTCAACCAGGTGAACATCCTGCCCGGCTGGCACCACACGGTCGCAGACCTCGAATATATCCGCGAGACGGTGGAGGCTTTCGGACTCGATCCCATCATTCTGCCGGACATTTCCGGGTCGCTGGACGGCACGGTGCCCGACCGCTGGGTGCCCACCGCCTATGGCGGCACGCTGGTGCCGGATATCCGCGCCATGGGCCGCTCCGTGCACACCATCGTGCTGGCCGAGCATGTGCGCGGCGCGGCGGCGGCCATCGAGGAACGGGCGGGCGTGCCCTTCACGATGTTCGAGACCTTGACGGGGCTGAAGCCGGCCGATCGCTTCGTAAGCCTGCTCGCCCAGCTCTCCGGCCGGCCTGTGCCCGCCAAGCTCCGGCGCCAGCGCAGCCAGCTCCAGGATGCTTTGCTGGACGGGCACTTCCATTTCGGTGGCCAGAAGATCGCCATCGCCGCCGAGCCGGACCTGCTGTTCGCCCTCTCGACCTTCTTCGTCGGTCTCGGCGCCACGGTGGAGGTGGCGGTCACCACCACGGGTGCCAATCCCATCCTGCGCAAGGTGCCGGCGGCCGAAGTGCTGGTGGGCGACCTGCAGGACCTGGAAGACCGTGCAGGGGGCTGCGACCTCCTCGTCACGCACAGCCATGGCCGGCAGGCGTCCGAGCGGCTGGGCATACCGCTCATGCGAGCCGGCTTTCCCATCTTCGACCGGCTGGGCAGCCAGCACCGGCTGACCATCGGCCATGAAGGCACGCGGAACCTCATCTTTGAGGTGTCCAACATCTTCCAGGCCACCCGGCACGAGCCGACCCCTCAATCCCTGAACCCGTTCCGTGATCGCGGAGAGACCGATGACAGCCACGCGCAGACTGCGGCTCGTTGAGACCGAGGAGCCGGCCGCCCCGCGCACGGGGCCGGCCGTCCGGGTCGCCATCGCCACCCAGGACATGAAGGGCCTGAACGCCCATTTCGGCTCGGCCAAGAAGTTCGCCGTTTATGACGTGACGGTGGATGGCTGGTCCTTCGTGGAGACCGTGGCGTTCGACAATGTCTCGGACGAGGGCGGCAAGCACCAGACCGACGGCGACGACAAGATCACGCCCAAGGTGGAGGCGCTGCGCGGCTGCCATCTCCTGTTCTGCTTGGCTATCGGGGGGCCGTCGGCGGCCAAGGTGGTCACCGCCAAGATCCACCCCATCAAGATCGCCCAGGCCCAGCCCATCGACGTGGTGCTGGAGCGCACGCGCGAGATGCTGGCCGGCTCGCCGCCGCCCTGGCTGCGCAAGGTGCTCGCGGAAGCCGGCGCCGTCGCGCCGAAGCCCTCCTTCATCGATGACGAAGACTGACCAACGAGGAGCATGCCATGACCGACGCCGCTGTGCTTGAAGGGGTCGACGCCGATGGCGCGGCCCTCGCCACGCCCTTCCTGAAATCCCTGGTGCGCCTGATGCGCGCCCAGGACACCTATGGCAGCTGGGAAGGCCGTTCCGACGCCCTGCTGCTGAAGGATTTCATCCTCACCAAGGAACAGCGCCGGCAGATCCCCATCATGGGCGATCCGGACCCGGACGTGCTGTGGCGGGTGGAGATGTTCTACACCGCCGTGGGCCTCGCCATCGAGGCGGAGACCGGGCTCATCGCCAGCCCCATGATGAAGATGAGCCACGAGGGCTTTGGCCGCGTGCTGCTCACCGCCGGCAAACTGGTGGTGCTCTCCAAGCACCTGCGCGACGTGCACCGCTTCGGATTCGAGACCCTGTCCAAGCTGGCGGAGGCCGGCTCCAAGGCGCTCGCGGACGCGGTGGACGCCATCAACACCTATCCCGAAGTCGCCCGCATCTGAGAGGAGGCACCCATGTCTGACGTCGAGACCCTGAAGGCGGAGATCAAGAAGCTCTCCTCCAAATCCGTCACCTGGAAGATGAACCTGCATGACCTGTCCGAGGACCTGCCCACCAACTGGCAGAACATCCTCGAGGTGGCGCAGGAGACCTACGCCACCTTCAAGGCGCTGGACGAGGCCCGCAAGGCCCTCAAAGCCCTTGAATCCCAAGCCGCCTGACGCGGCGGCCCTCAGCAAGGCCTAGCCAGGAAGGGGAACAGCCATGGCCTATACGACGCGCGACGGCAGCGCCTGGACGCCGGACTATCTGGTCGCCATCGACGAGACCACCTGCATCGGCTGCGGCCGCTGCTACAAGGTGTGCTCGCGGGATGTCATGCATCTGTGGGGCGTGGGCGAGGAAAACGCCATGCTCGGCAAGGTGGATGAGGACGACGACGACGATTTCGACGGCGAGCTGGTCCGCAAGGTGATGGTGGTGGACAATGCGGGGGCCTGCATCGGCTGCGGCGCCTGCTCCCGCGTCTGCCCCAAGAATTGCCAGACCCACGTCACCGCCGACAAGATCGCGGCCTGAGGGAGGCGCAGATGGGCCTCTCCCGCCGCTCTCGCTCCGCGCCCGCCCTCTACGGTGCGCTGATGGCCGCGTATGAGGCCGGGGCCGCGTCGGAGCCGGCCACCCGAGAGGTGCGGCGCGGGAGTGAAGCGGACCACAAGGCCACTGAGCCGGCCACCTTTGATGTCGGGTTCGACGCGCACATCTTCGCATCCATCATCGCCATCGCCGCCGCCGAAGCGGATGCGGAGGGTCATGACCTCGCCCGGCATCTGGGCGTGGGTGGTCACGACCTTGAACACGTCTTCGCTCGCTATTTCTCTCCCAGAGCCTTCGTCGCCCTCGCCGTACCCATCGGAGAGGCACAGGCGGGCGAAGAGGAGGAGATACTCGAAGAGATGCTCCGTCATCACGCGCGCACGCCTGAGGGACGCATCCTGGCCGGCATGATCGCACGCCGGGCCATGGAGGCGGATCACCTGTGGCAGGATCTCGGCCTCGCCAATCGCAGCGAGCTGTCCCGCCTGCTGGGCCGCCACTTCCCGCTCCTGGCGGCGGGGAATGTGAACAACATGAAATGGAAGAAGTATTTCTACCGCCGCCTGTGCGAGGCGGAAGGCTTCGTCCTGTGCTCCGCGCCCAGTTGCCGGGATTGCTCAGATTTCGAGGCGTGCTTCGGCGACGAGAGCGGCGAAAGCCGCCTCGCGCAGCGTCGGCGCGCGGCGCAGATCACTCCGCTGCCGCCCGCCGATGTCTTCAGTGGTGCGCCTGGAGGCGCCGCATGACCGGAAGCAGCATCAGGAACACCGCGGCTGCCCCGAAGCCCAGCAGCGCCACCTTCATGTACACATCCGCGCAGGCGGCCGCATAGGTGGCGATGCTCGCGGCTGCCCCTTCCGGCACGGTGGCGAGCGTCCCGATCCAGCCGGCGGCATAAGCGCCGAACGAGGTGGAGAGGAACCAGGCGCCATACATGAGGCCCGTGAGCGAGGGGGGCGAAAGGGCCGAAACCATGGCCAGCCCCACCGGCGACAGGGACAGTTCCCCGCAGGTGAGAAGGAAGATGGCGCCCGCCACCCAGAGCAGGGAGGCCGGCTGGCCCGAGGAGGCCGAATAGGCCGCTCCCGCCACCAGCGCGAAGCATCCGCCAGCGAAGAAGAGACCCAGGAAGAACTTCACCCCAGTGGAGACCGGCTTGCCCCGGGCGGCAAAGGCCGCCCAGATGCGGACGAAGATCGGCGCCAGGACCAGGATCATGAACGGGTTGAAGGAGGTGAACATGGCCGAGGGCATCTCGAAGCCCAGGACATGCCGGTCGATGGCCCGGTCCACCAGAAGCAGCACCGGCCCGTCCTTCTGCTTGAACAGCGCCCAGAAGAAGCTGGCGAACAGGACATAGATCAGGATGGCCACCAAATGCCGGCGATATTCCGGCTCCGACGTGAAGGCGCGGTAGACCACATAGGCATAGGTCAGGCCGCCGCCCACCAGCATCATCAGCTTGGCGCCATCCGGCTCCGCGAGAAGATAGGTGAGGATGGGAACGGCCACGAGCGCCCCGATGATGGTCGGCAGGATGAGGCGCGGGCGCGGGCATTCCAGCGTCTTGGCCGAGTAATGGCGCGTGCCCAGGACGAACACCACCAGGCCGAACGCCATGCCCACGGCGGCGAGACCAAAGCCCAGATGCCAGTCCACCTGCTGGCCCACATAGCCGACGATCAAGGTGGCCAGCAGCGAGCCCACATTGATTCCCATGTAGAAGATGGTGAAACCGCCATCCCGCCGGGGGTCGTCCTCGCCATAGAGCTGGCCGACCACAGCCGAGACCGAGGACTTGAAGAAGCCCGTCCCCACCACCACGAAGGCCATGCCGGCAAACATGGAGAGCGCGCCGAAGGGCAATGCCAGTACGATATGGCCGATCATGATGATGACGCCGCCGACGATCACCGCCCAGCGGAAGCCCAGCACCCGGTCTGCCAAGGCACCGCCAGCAATGGGCGTCAGGAAGACGAAGGCGGCATAGGCGCCATAGGTGAGGCTGGCGCGCGCGTCGCTGAAGCCCAGCACCTTGCTCATATAGAGCACGATGAGGGCCTGCATGCCGTAGAAGCTGAAGCGCTCCCACATCTCGGCCAGAAAAAGGAAGGTCAGGCCCTTGGGCTGACGCACTTCCGTCGCGACTCCGTCGGCGACCCCCACGACACTCATGATGCCCCTCATTCCCCGCCCGTCTCGCGCGGGCACCGTGCGGGGTGCGTTCACCGCCCGCCGCTGCCGCGTGCTCCTGCCCCTGCGCAAGGACGCGAGGGAAGCTGGAGCACGCCCTTTAGCTTCGGGCGCGGAAAGAGGGACTGTCAATCGCCATCGATCAACAGTTTCGCAAAAGGTAGAAGGACTTGCGAGAAATCAGACGGCAGTGGCGGAAAGCGTCACCCTCTCGCCGTCGATCGCGAAGCTCACCGTGATGCCGCAGTCCCGCGCCAAAAGGCCGGCATAGAAGGGCTGCACGGCATGAGCGTCGAGTCCGCCTTCGGGCGCCTCCCCCGCCAGGAGCGGCGGCACCGCCTGGGGAATGCGCGCGCTCACGCCTTCCGTGGTGAGCACGAACCCATTCGCAACGCCGCCTGGCGCCGGGTCCACCTTGATGAGGCCACCGCGCGGGATGGTGGTCCCGGCCAGCAAGGCCAGATTGAGCAGCAACTTGACCCGGTTCTTGGGTTGGAACTCGCGCGGCAGGCTCCATTCGATGCGCGTGCGCGCGTCTTCCATCATACCGCGCACCACGTTCTCGGCGTCGCCGAGGTCAATGGTCGCGCCCGCAGATCCGGCCGCACCGAAAGCCAGGCGCGTAAACTGAAGCCGCGCCGAGGCCTGACGGGCGCTCTTGGCGATGAGTTCCAGGGCGACGTCCCGCATGTCGGCGGAATCATCGTCCTCCAGCACCTCAAGGCCGTTCACGATGGCGCCCACGGGGCTGATCACATCGTGGCACACCCGCGAGCACAGGAGCGCAGCGAGGTCCAAGGCAGAAACGGCGAAGGTCACGGGGGCGTCGGATGCAGGCATGGGGGAGTCCGGCAGAGTTCCAGTCCATGGACGAGGCACACCGGCATGCGGCCTTGAGGCGCACGCCCGCAGGCACCGCGGCGAAAAGCGTTGGGTCTGATAAACCTCCCCCCGCCCTTCCACAAGCCAAGCGGGTCGGACAACTTCCGTTAACCCCACGGCCCCATGCTGGCCACAGACGGTGCTTGAGCGCGCGCCTTTGCGCCACGCCTTGTCCGCGTCACACTGTGGGGACACTGTCCCCTGCCGATTCGCGTCCGCCCGAAGCCCATCGCGAGAGATCCATGCCCTTCCTGACCTCCGCCGTCGCCCGCTTCGCCGCCGCTCTTTTCCTCCTGGCCGCCAGCGCCGCAGGTGCCAGCGCGCAGCAACCGCCCCCGGGGGCGCCCCGGCAACAGCCTGCGCCCTATTCCACCAATGAGTTGGTCAGCAAGGGCCACTCCTTCTTCGGCACCGTCTCCAAGGATCTGGCGCTCGCCATCGAGAAGGCGGTCGGCCAGTGGGGGCAGCCCAACGGCTATATTCTTGGCCAGGAAGGATCCGGCGCGTTTGTCGGCGGCCTGCGCTATGGCGAAGGTGTGCTCTACACCCGCAATGCCGGTGACCTGAAAGTCTTCTGGCAGGGGCCGTCGCTGGGGTGGGACTTTGGCGGCGACGGCGCCCGCACCATGATCCTGGTTTACAACCTGCGGACCGTGGAGGACATCTTCCGGCGCTTCGGCGGCATTTCGGGATCCGCTTACCTGGTCGCGGGCTTCGGTATGACCGCCCTCACCGCAGACAATATCGTGGTGGTGCCCATCCGCTCCGGGGTGGGCGTGCGGCTTGGAGCCAATCTCGGCTATCTGAAGTTCACCCCCGCCGCGACCTGGAACCCCTTCTGACCGCGCCACCGCTGAGCGCAACGGATACCGATTGGCACTCCGGCGGGTGGCGGCGTATGAAGGAGCTTGCGCGAAAGACCCAGCTCAGCCCACCGGCATGGGGCTGGGACTTGGCTCGCGAAGATGCGGCAGAGGGGACCGGAGTGTCGGGCCGCCCTGCCCCGTATGAAGGCATAGGTTCCGCGTGATCGAGCAGGTCATGTTCTTCGTGCTCGGCGTCCTGGTGGCGACGCTTGTGGCTCTCATGGTCCTGCCCGCCATCTGGCACCGGGCGGTTCGCCTCACCACGCGGCGTATCGAGGCGGCGGTGCCCACCTCCATTTTTGAGATTCATGCGGACAAGGACCTCCAGCGGGCCGGCTTCGCCTTGAATCAGCGCCGCCTGGAGATCCAGATCGAAACCTTGCGCGACCAGTTGATGCGAGATGCCCGCACACTGGAAGAACACCGGCTGAAGGCGGTGGAACTCGGGCACACGCTCGCCAGCCGGGAGGTGAACATTGCCGCGCTCCAAGATGAGCGCGATGCGCTGTCCGCGCGCCTTTTGGAAACCCAGCGCACACTGGAAGAGCGGGTGGCCGCCCTCGCAGACACTGCGGTGGCCCTCGCCACGCGGGAGGCTGAACAGCAGCAGATGAAGGCGACCCTGGCCGAACTGCGCCAGTCGCTGGCAACCGAAGAGGAACGCACGACGTCCTTGAGTGCCGCCTTGGTATCGCGCGAGGCAGAAATGGCGCGTCTCTCCGCCCAGCTCCAGGCGCAGGAGCAGGCCGCGACAGAGGCGCGGGAGGCGTTCGCGGCTGCCAACTCCGAGGCGCGCGCGCAACTGGAAGCCGCGCGACAGAAACTTTTGGCAGCTGAGGCCCAGGCTGCCGCCGCGCCGCCTCATGGAAGTGCGCAAGCAGGACCTCGTGACGAGGACCTGGCGCTCGTGCGTGAGCGCCTCGTCGAAATCGCCAGCCGAATTGCTGCGGGTGCGACCTCAACAGAACCTAAGGCCACGGCTCCTGTGCAGCGGATTGAAGCCCAGCCTGTCGCAGACTTGGCTTCGGCCGAGGAGGCCACCCAGCCGCACCGGCAGGCCGCGGCCTCCTGAACCCATTTGCGTCAGCGCAGTGTGGCCGGTTGCTTGACCACGGCTCACGCGAATAAGGCGGGTCCCGTATAGCGGGGAGCTTCAGGCGCCTTCTGTGGCGCGAACCCAGGCCCAGGCGCGACCACAGCCGTCGCAGAAGCGGTCATCAGCAGAGCCATCATCGAAATCATCACCAGACCACGTGCAATCGCAGGCATGGCAAAACTCCCCAAATTTGGCTTCCCAAGCTCAGCTTCGCCCTTGCCTCCTGCCGCAGGGAGGCGTCCTGACCGTCAACGGTTCGTTAACCCTCAGGTTCCCCGGCTTGGGTACCGGCGCGCGAATTTGTGATCATCTGCGGTGAGCCTTGGGACGGCTGAAGTCCCTGGGAGCGGTTACCGCTCCCGGTGAGAGACACACTGCATCGGGTCACCCGATCTGGCGGAGAGCGGCATGATCGACAAGCTGGAATATCTCATTGCCCTCGCCCGCGAGCGGCACTTCGGGCGGGCGGCAGAGGCGTGCGGGGTGACCCAGCCCACGCTATCGGCCGGCATCAAGCAGTTGGAGGACACGCTCGGCGTGCTCCTGGTGCAGCGTGGCTCCCGCTTCATGGGCTTCACGCCGGAAGGGGAGCGGACGCTGGAATGGGCGCGGCGCATCGTGGCGGATTCACGCGCCATGCGTCAGGACATCGACGCCCTGAAGCGCGGCCTCTCCGGCCCCCTTCGCATCGCCGCCATACCCACTGCATTGCCCATGGTGGCAGCGCTGACCACGCCGTTCCGGGCCCGGCATCCGGACGTGCGCTTCACCATCATCTCCCGCACCTCCATCGAGATCCTCAATCACCTGGAGAATCTGGAGATCGATGCAGGCCTGACCTATCTGGACAATGAGCCGCTCGGCCGCGTGAACACCGTGCCTCTTTATCGGGAGCGCTATCGCCTGGTCACTTCACCCAAGGCCAAATATGGCGACCGCGACCAGGTTACCTGGGCCGAGGTAGCTGAATTGCCGCTCTGCCTGCTGACCCCCGACATGCAGAACCGACGCATTGTGGATGGCCTCCTCTCCGCGTCCGGCGGCCCGCCCAAGCCTTCGCTCGAATCCAATTCCATGATCGTGCTGTTCACTCATGTGCGAACCGGACACTGGGCGAGCGTGATGCCGGCCATGTTGGCCGATTCCCTGGGGCTGACCTCCATCGTGCGGTCCATTCCCATTCTTGAGCCGGAAATCACCCACTCCATCGGACTTGTCGTGCCCCACCGGGAGCCAACCACCCCGCTCACAGCGGCGCTTGTGGCCGAAGCCCGCCGGATCGCGCCACGCCTTGAGGCTGCCGTCCTGCCGGACCCCGCCCTCGCCGCATTGCAGCAATAGCCAGCTGCAGGACGCCCCCGCACATAGAGAAGCGCGATTGAAATACAAAATTTCAGCGCCTTCTGGCCTTTCAGCCGCGGCACGAGCCCTTTGACTGCGGGATGAATTATTATAATACCTCCATTTTTAATAGGCATGTTCTATCGCAACATCCCACAGGTCGCTTGATTGGAGTTCTTCTTGTGAGACACTCCTTTGAACGATCTCAAAAAGTGGTCGCGTCATGCGGCCGGGGGAGAGAGCATGCCGACGGCCGGCTACGAACCGTGGAGCGCGGACCGCGCGTCTCAGATCATCGCATCCCACCAGCACATGGCGGGTGCGACCATGCCGATCTTGCACGCCATCCAGGAGGCCTTCGGCTTCGTGCCGGACCCGGTGGTGCCGATGATCGCCGAGACGCTCAACCTGTCGCGGGCGGAGGTTTATGGCGTCGTCACCTTCTATCATGACTTCCGGCGCGAGCCGCCGGGCCGCCATGTCATCAAGCTGTGCGCGGCCGAGGCCTGCCAGGCCATGGGATGCCAGGGCCTCGCAGACTATGCCGAGGAGAAGCTCGGCATCCAGATGGGCGAGACCACGCCGGACGGGCGGGTGACGCTGGAGCCCATCTACTGTCTCGGCCTGTGCGCCTGCGCTCCCTCCGCCTTGATCGACGGCCGCCTCGTGGGGCGCCTTGATCGCGAGACCATCGACGAACTGGTTGCGGAGTCCGGCCGATGAGCGTCGTTCGCATTTTCGTTCCCAACGATGCCGCGGCCGTCGCCTGCGGCGCCGATCGGGTGGCCCGGTCTTTCGCGGACGCATTCGCCGCCCGTGGCACGCTGGTGGACATCGTTCGCAACGGCTCCCGTGGCCTGTTCTGGCTGGAGCCGCTGGTGGAGGTGGAGACGCCCGCCGGCCGCGTCGGCTACGGCCCGGTGAAGGCCTCCGACGTGGAGGGCCTGCTCGCCGCCGGCATGCTGGATGGGGGCCCCCATCCGCTCTGCGTCGGCCTGGTGGAGGAAATCCCCTATCTCAAGCGCCAGACGCGCCTCACCTTCGCCCGCTGCGGCATTATCGATCCGCTGTCGCTGACCGACTATCGCGCCCATGGCGGATACAAGGGCCTGGAGCGGGCCCTCACGCTTGGCCCGGCGGCCATCGTCGAGGAAGTGTTCCAGAGCGGCCTGCGGGGTCGCGGCGGCGCAGGCTTTCCGACCGGCATCAAATGGCGCACGGTCGCGGCCACCCAGGCGGACCAGAAATACATCGTCTGCAATGCGGACGAGGGCGACAGCGGCACCTTCGCCGACCGCCTCATCATGGAGGCCGACCCGTTCTGCCTCATTGAGGGCATGACCATTGCGGGCATCGCCGTCGGGGCCACCAAGGGCTATGTCTATTGCCGCTCGGAATATCCGCTCTCCATCCTGGTGATGGAGAAGGCGATCACCAAGGCGCGTCAAGCCGGGCTGCTCGGCAAGAACGTGGCCGGCTCCTCCTACGACTTCGACGTGGAAATGCGCATGGGCGCCGGCGCCTATGTGTGCGGCGAGGAAACGGCGCTGCTGGATAGCCTGGAGGGCAAGCGCGGCGTAGTGCGCGCAAAACCGCCCCTGCCGGCGCTCAAGGGCCTGTTCGGCCGCCCCACCGTCATCAATAACCTGATCTCGCTGGCCACCGTCCCCGTCATCCTCGACAAGGGCGGCAATTTCTACCGCGACTTCGGCATGGGCCGCTCGCGGGGCACCATGCCCATCCAGCTCGCCGGCAACATCAAATATGGCGGCCTGTTCGAGACCGCCTTCGGCATTTCGCTGGGCGAATTGGTGAATGACATCGGCGGCGGTACCGCCTCCGGCCGCCCGGTGAAGGCGGTGCAGGCGGGCGGACCGCTCGGCGCCTATCTGCCGGTCTCCCAGTTCGACACGCCCTTCGACTATGAGGCGTTCGCGGCCAAGGACGCTCTCATCGGCCATGGCGGCATCGTGGTGTTCGACGACACCGTTGACATGGCCCACATGGCGCGCTTCGCCATGGAATTCTGCGCCCATGAAAGCTGCGGCAAGTGCACCCCCTGCCGCATCGGCTCCACGCGCGGCGTGGAGACCTTGGACAAGATCATCGCCGGCCAGCGGCGCGAGGCCAATCTCGCCATCCTGACCGACCTTTGCCAGACCATGAAGCTCGGCTCGCTCTGCGCCCTTGGGGGCTTCACGCCCTATCCGGTGATCAGCGCGCTGACCCACTTCCCCGAAGATTTCGGAGCGGCGCCCAAGCTGCCCGCAGCCGCCGAATAGGAGGAACGCCATGTCCCTCGTGCACGAAATCGATTACGGCACCCCGGCCTCCAAGTCGCAAAAGCTTGTCTCCCTCGTCATTGACGGGATGACGGTGGAGGTGCCCGAGGGCACGTCCATCATGCGCGCGGCCATGGAGGTGGGGAACCAGATTCCCAAGCTCTGCGCCACGGACATGCTGGATGCGTTCGGCTCCTGCCGGCTCTGCCTGGTGGAGATCGAGGGCCGCGCCGGCACGCCCGCCTCCTGCACCACCCCGGTGATGGACGGCATGGTGGTGAAGACCCAGACCGAGCGGCTGAAGCAGATCCGCAAGGGGGTGATGGAGCTCTTTATCTCCGACCATCCGCTGGACTGCCTGACCTGCTCGGCCAATGGCGACTGCGAATTGCAGGACATGGCCGGCGTGGTGGGTCTGCGCGAGGTCCGCTACGGCTATGAGGGGGAAAACCACACCAAGCTCGGCAAGGACGAGTCAAACCCCTATTTCACCTATGAGCAGTCGAAGTGCATCGTCTGCAATCGCTGCGTGCGCGCCTGCGAGGAAGTGCAGGGCACGTTCGCGCTCACCATTTCCGGCCGCGGCTTCGGCTCGCGCGTTTCGCCCGGCATGGACGAGCCGTTCCTGTCCTCCGAGTGCGTGTCCTGCGGCGCCTGCGTGCAGGCCTGCCCAACGGCCACGCTCAATGAGAAGGCTATGTTCGAGATCGGCACCCCCGAGCATTCGGTGGTGACCACCTGCGCTTATTGCGGCGTGGGCTGCGCCTTCAAGGCCGAAATGCGCGGCGATGAATTGGTGCGCATGGTGCCCTACAAGGACGGCAAGGCGAACCGGGGCCATAGCTGCGTGAAGGGCCGCTTCGCCTATGGCTATGCCACCCACCAGGACCGCATCCTGAAGCCCATGATCCGCGCCTCCATCCACGAGCCGTGGAAGGAAGTGAGCTACGAGGAGGCGATCGCTTACGCCGCCTCCGAATTCAAGCGCATCCAGGCGAAATATGGCCGCCGTTCGGTGGGCGGCATCACCTCCTCGCGCTGCACCAATGAGGAGACTTATCTGGTCCAGAAGCTGATTCGTGGTGCCTTCGGCAATAACAACGTGGACACCTGCGCCCGCGTCTGCCACTCGCCCACCGGCTATGGCCTCTCCCAGACCTATGGCACCTCGGCGGGCACGCAGGACTTCGATTCCGTCGAGGCGAGCGACGTCGTGCTCATCATTGGCGCCAATCCCACCGATGGCCACCCGGTGTTCGGCTCGCGCCTCAAGAAGCGGCTGCGCCAGGGTGCCAAGCTCATCGTGGTGGATCCCCGCCGCACCGACATCGTCCGCTCACCCCATGTGGAGGCCTCGTACCATCTGGCGCTGCGCCCCGGCACGAACGTCGCCATCGTCACCGCGCTCGCCCACGTGGTGGTGACAGAGGGTCTGGTGAACGAGGCCTTCGTTCGCGAGCGCTGCGACTGGGACGACTTCCAGGAATGGGCGGCCTTCGTCGCCGACCCCCGCCACAGCCCGGAAGAGGTGGAAAAATATACCGGCGTGAAGGCCGAGGACGTGCGCGGCGCCGCGCGCCTCTATGCCACCGGCGGCAACGGGGCCATCTATTACGGCCTGGGCGTCACCGAGCATTCCCAGGGCTCCACCACCGTCATGGCCATCGCAAACCTCGCCATGGCCACCGGCAATATCGGCCGCGACGGCGTGGGCGTGAACCCGCTGCGGGGCCAGAACAATGTGCAGGGCTCCTGCGACATGGGCTCGTTCCCCCACGAGCTGCCGGGCTATCGCCACATCTCCGACGACGCCACCCGCGCCTCCTTCGAAGCGCTGTGGGGCGTGACGCTGGATGACGAGCCGGGCCTGCGCATACCCAACATGTTCGACGCGGCCGTGGATGGCACCTTCAAGGGCATGTATGTGCAGGGTGAGGACATCCTCCAGTCCGACCCCGACACCAAGCATGTCTCCGCCGGTCTTGGCGCGCTGGAATGCCTGGTGGTGCAGGACATCTTCCTGAACGAGACCGCCAACTACGCCCACGTCTTCCTGCCGGGCTGCACCTTCCTGGAGAAGGACGGCACCTTCACCAATGCGGAACGCCGCATCCAGCGGGTGCGCAAGGTCATGGCCCCCAAGAACGGCTATGCGGACTGGGAAGTCACCCTCATGCTTGCCAAGGCATTGGGCTATGAGATGGACTATGCCCATCCCAGCGAGATCATGGACGAGATTGCCCGCCTGACGCCCACTTTCACGGGCGTGTCCTACAAGAAGCTGGACGAGGTGGGCTCGGTGCAGTGGCCCTGTAATGAGAAGGCGCCGGAAGGTACGCCCATCATGCATATCGGTGGCTTCGTGCGCGGCAAGGGCAAGTTCATGCTCACCGAGTACGTCCCGACCGACGAGAAGACTGGACCGCGCTTCCCGCTGCTGCTGACCACCGGCCGCATCCTCAGCCAGTACAATGTGGGTGCCCAGACCCGGCGCACCGCCAATGTGGCCTGGCATGCGGAAGACGTGCTGGAAATTCACCCGCACGACGCGGAAAACCGCGGCATCCGCGACGGCGACTTCGTGCGGCTGGAAAGCCGGGCGGGCGCCACTTCGCTGCGGGCGATCATTTCCGAGCGCATTCCGGCTGGCGTGGTTTACACCACCTTCCACCATCCCGTGACGCAGGCGAACGTAGTGACCACCGAATATTCGGACTGGGCCACGAACTGCCCGGAATACAAGGTCACGGCGGTGCAGGTCGCGCCCTCCAACGGACCGAGCCAGTGGCAGGAAGAGTATGAGAAGTTGTCCCGCGAAAGCCGTCGCATCGCCGAAGCGGCGGAGTGAGGGCGGGCGGTGTCTTCACGTCCGGAACAGATGAAGCGGGACCGGGCCTTTGCCCGGCTCCGCTTGAAGTTCGCGGGCGGGCGCACGACCTTGGAAGGGTTCGCGCGCACGAGGACCGGCCATGTCTGACCACCCGATCATTCCCGACTTTCCAGAACCGGTGCGCCGCGTCGCCCGCGCCGCATGGCGCAATGGGGTCGAGGCTGAAGGCGAACGGGCAGTGCCCGAGGAGACGCCGGTGGCGCTCACCTATAACGGCACCACCCAGGCGGTGATGATGGCGAGCCCGCAGGATATTGCGGACTTCGCGCTGGGCTTCTCACTCACCGAAGGCATCATCGCCCAGGCCGGCGACATTCTCTCCCTCGACGTGATCGCGGTGAAGGATGGCATTGAGGCCCGCATGTGGATCGCCGAAGAGAAGATGCGCGTGCTCTCCGCCCGCCGTCGCCATATGGCGGGGCCGACCGGTTGTGGCCTGTGCGGCGTGGAGAGCCTTGCCGAGGCGATCCGTCCGGCCGCCCATGTGACCACGCAAGCCCGCTTCTCGCCCAGCGAGCTGCTGGCGGCGATGGCCCTTCTCTCGCCGGCCCAGGCCCTGAACCGGGAAACCCGCGCCGTCCACGCGGCCGGTTATTTCGAGCCGGAGCGGGGCCTTCTGGCGGTGTGCGAGGATGTGGGCCGCCACAACGCCCTCGACAAGCTGGTGGGCAAGGTTGCGCGCCTTCAGGCTTCTCCTTCCCGTGGCCTGCTTCTGCTCACCAGCCGCGTCTCCATCGAGATGGTCCAGAAGGCGGCGGTGCTCGGCGTCGGCGTCATCGCGGCGGTCTCGGCACCCACCTCCCTCGCCGTGCACACCGCCGCACGGGCGGGCATTACCCTCTGCGCCATCGTCCGGGACGATGGCTTTGAAGTCTTCACCCACCCGGACCGCATCGGCACCGGGCCATCCGCAGGGCAAGCCCATGTCGCATAGCACCACCGACCGACTGGTCTATATGGCCAACCAGATCGCCACATTCTTCGCCACCCAGCCCCATGCGGAAGCGGTGGAGGGCACGCGGACGCATATCCGCAAGTTCTGGGACCCGCGCATGCGCGAGAAGATCGCCGAACACATGGCCCATGGCGGAGAGGGCCTGTCCCCCATCGCCAAGGAGGCGCTGGAGGGCCTGACGCCTGTGAAGGCCTGACTGCGCAGCCCGATCATTTATCCCCGTCACGCCGCCGGATGCTGCCGCATTCGGCGGCGTCGTCATTTCGGGACAGGCGGGGGGCGCAATCGTGGCAGCAGACCACACGCGGTGCACGCCAAGGCATCAAGTGACGCGATTTTGCGCATCCTTTTTGCACCGACCCAGGCAGATTAAATTTTAAGCATATTATTTTACTTATATAAAACAAGTACTTAATTAAAACGCTGCACTTGGCACAACTCTTGAAAGAGAGGATGCGTGTGCGGTCGACGCTGATCGCGCCATTCCATTCGTCCCAAAGGCGGGACCCGCAGCAGAGCCGCTGACACCGATGGCCGCAGGCCGTCGTGATGTCTGCGGCTTTTTTCGTTTCTGGCCCGCCTTTTTCGCCGACCACAGGGGAACAGAATGACCGACGCGCCGTCCAACAAGTCCGATCCGAGCGTTCCTGCTGCCGTTCCCGCCACGGGGGAACCCGCCCAGTTGTCGCGGCGCTCCCTGCTCAAGGGCAGCGCCGCCGCGCTCGGCACCGCCGCCTTGTTCGACGCCGTCCGCATGGCCTTCCCGGGCGGCGTGCCCTCGGCTTATGCCAGCGAAGCACCGGAAACCAACAAGGCCGTGCTGGGCTTCATTGCCCTGACCGATGCGGCGCCACTCTTCGTGGCCAAGGAAAAGGGCATTTTCGACAAATACGGCATGACCGACGTGACGGTCGCCAAGCAGGCCTCTTGGGGCACCACGCGCGACAACATCGTGCTGGGCTCGGAAGGCAACGGCATCGACGGGGCCCACATCCTCACCCCCATGCCGTACCTCATCTCGGCCGGCAAGGTGACGCAGAACAACGTCCCCACGCCCATGTACATCCTCGCCCGCCTCAACGTGAACGGACAGTGCATCTCGGTCGGCCAGGAATATCTCGACCTGAAGGTCGGCCTCGACACGGCGCCCTTTAAGGTCGCGCTGGAGAAGAAGAAGGCGTCCGGGAAGGCGGTGAAGGCCGCCATGACCTTTCCCGGCGGCACCCATGATTTGTGGATCCGATACTGGCTCGCCGCCGGCGGGATCGATCCGGACAAGGACATCGAGACCATCGTCGTCCCGCCGGCCCAGATGGTGGCCAATATGAAGGTGGGCACCATGGACTGTTTCTGCGTGTGCGAGCCGTGGAACGAGCAGCTCATCCACCAGAAGATCGGCTACACCGCCCTGACCACCGGCGAGATGTGGAAGGACCATCCCGAAAAGGCCTTCGGGATGCGCGCCGCCTATGTGGATAAGAATCCCAAGGCCTCCATGGCGCTGCTGAAGGCGGTGATGGAAGCGCAGATGTGGTGCGACAAGATGGAGAACCGGGCGGAAGTGGCCGCCATCTGTGCCAAGCGGCAATGGATCAATGTGCCCGTGGCGGATGTCACCGACCGCATGCTGGGCAAGTTCGACTACGGCACCGGCCGGGTTGTCGAGAAAAGCCCGGTGATGATGAAGTATTGGGAAGACTATGCCTCCTACCCCTTCCAGAGCCACGATTTGTGGTTCATCACGGAAGACCAGCGCTGGGGCAAGTTCGAACCCGATTACGATGCCAAGGCGCTCATCTCCAAGGTGAACCGCGAGGACATGTGGCGCGATGCCGCCAAGGCGCTGAACGTCTCGTCGAGCGCGGTGCCCACATCCACCTCGCGCGGCAAGGAGACCTTCTACGACGGCAAGGTCTTCGATCCGGCCAATCCGTCCGCTTATCTCGCCAGCCTCGGCATCAAGCGCATCGCCTGACAAAGCCGGCCGCCCCGCCGCGGGCGGCCGCCCCCTTTCCATCAGGAGACCGAAATGACCACTCCCGCCCTCAAGCTGCACTCCACCGAGGCGGCCGTGCGCACGGCCCCTCCTGCCACCGTCCTGCCCATGTCGCCCCGACGCAAGCCCATCGCAGAGCGGATCGTACCGCTCCTGAAGGACGTCGCTGCCGTCCTCATTCCCCCGCTCCTGGTGGTGGCGCTCCTCGTGGGACTTTGGGAACTCCTGTGCAGCGCACCGGGCTCCGCCTTGCCGCCCCCCTCTTCAATCATCACCAATTCCTGGGAATTGATCTCCAACCCGTTCTATGACCGCGGCGGCCTCGATAAGGGCCTGTTCTGGCACATCCTCGCGTCCGTGCAGCGCGTGGCCATAGGCTATTCGCTGGCTGCCATTGTGGGCATCGGTCTTGGCACCCTCATCGGCCAGTCCACCTGGGCCATGCGGGGCCTCGACCCGCTCTTCCAGGTGCTGCGCACCGTGCCGCCCCTCGCCTGGCTGCCGCTGTCGCTGGCGGCTTTCCGCGATGGCCAGCCGGCAGCCGTGTTCGTGATCTTCATCACCGCCATCTGGCCCATCATCATCAATACGGCCGTCGGCATTCGCAATATCCCGCAAGATTATCGCAACGTGGCGGCCGTTCTGCGCCTCAACCCGCTGGAATTCTTCGCCAAGATCATGGTGCCGGCGGCCGCCCCCTACATCTTCACTGGGCTTCGCATCGGCATCGGCCTGTCCTGGCTCGCCATCATCGCAGCGGAGATGCTCATCGGCGGCGTCGGCATCGGATTTTTCATCTGGGATGCCTGGAACTCGTCGCTCATCGGCGACATCATCGTGGCGCTCATCTATGTGGGCATGGTTGGGTTCGTTCTGGACCGGATCATTGCCTCCATCGGCGCCTTCGTCACCCGCGGCACCGCCGCATCCTGAGGAGGCTGACATGGGCGCGTATCTCAAGCTCGACCATATCGACAAGACCTTCACCCGCGGCTCCGCCTCCACCAATGTCCTGAAGGACGTGACGCTGGAGATCGAGAAGGGTGAATTCGTCTCCATCATCGGCCATTCCGGCTGCGGCAAGTCCACCTTGCTCAACATCGTGGCCGGCCTCACCGACGCGACCACCGGTGGCGTGCTGCTGGAAGACCGGGAGGTCAATTCTCCCGGTCCCGACCGGGCCGTCGTGTTCCAGAACCACTCTCTGCTGCCCTGGCTCACGGTCTATGACAATGTCCGCCTCGCCGTGGACAAGGTCTTCTCCGGCACGCGCTCGCGGGCGGAGCGCCACGCATGGACCATGCACAATCTCGACCTGGTGCAGATGGCCCATGCCAAGGACAAGCGGCCGGCGGAAGTCTCGGGCGGCATGAAGCAGCGCGTGGGCATCGCCCGGGCGCTCTCCATGGAGCCGAAAGTCCTGTTGCTGGACGAGCCGTTCGGGGCGCTCGACGCGCTGACCCGCGCCCATCTGCAGGACAGCGTCATGCAGATCCATGCAGGCCTCGGCAACACCATCCTCATGATCACCCATGACGTGGACGAGGCGGTGCTGCTCTCCGACCGGATCGTGATGATGACCAACGGCCCCTCCGCCCGCATCGGGGAGGTGCTGGACGTCAACCTGGCGCGTCCGCGGCGGCGGCTCGACCTCGTCACCAACCCCACCTACCTCAAAGCCCGCGAGGCAGTGCTGAAATTCCTCCACGAGCGGCACCGCTTCGTGGAAGCAGCCTGATCCCCGCTCGGAACCGCACGCCATGAGCGCCCGCCTTCTCATCATCGGCAACGGCATGGCCGCCACGCGGCTGTGCGAGGAATTGCGTGCCCGTGATCCGGCCTGCCCGATGACGGTGGTGGGGGCGGAGCCGCATCCGGCCTACAACCGGGTGCTCCTCTCCGACGTGCTGGCCCGCAAGGTGGCGATGGAGGACCTGGCGCTGAAGCCCGCCGCCTGGTGGGAGCGCAACGCCATTGAGGTCATCCAGGGGGTCGCAGCCACCGGCATCGACAGGACCGGAAAGACGGTAACGCTGGCGGATGGGCAAGTGCTGCCCTATGGCCGGCTGGTGCTCGCCACCGGCTCGCATCCCATCCGTCTGCCCTTGCCCGGGGCGGACCTGCCGGGCGTGCTCACCTTCCGGGACCTGAAGGACGTGGAGCATCTCCTTGCCGCCGCGCGACCCGGCACCCGCGCGGTGGTCATTGGCGGGGGGCTTTTGGGGCTTGAGGCGGCGAGCGGACTTGCCGCCGCCGGCGCCGAGACCACCCTCGTCCACCTGATGGACCGGCTGATGGAGCGCCAGCTGGATCCCGCCGCCGCCGCCCTCCTGCGGGGGAGTCTGGAGGCGCGTGGCGTCAAAGTGCGCCTTGAGGCCGAAAGTGACCGGATCGAGGGCACGGATCATGTGACCGGCCTGCGCCTCAAGGATGGCACGCTCCTGCCCGCCGACCTGGTGGTGATGGCCTGCGGGGTGCGCCCCAATGCGGACCTTGCCCGGTCGGCGGGCCTCTCCTGCGGCCGTGGCGTGTTGGTCGGCGACCAGCTTGTCACAAGCGATGCCGACATCTTCGCGATCGGCGAATGCGCCGAGCATCGCGGCGCGGTCTACGGGCTGGTGGCGCCTGCCTATGAGCAGGCGCGCGCCCTTGCCGCCCGTCTGTGCGGGGAACGGGCGGCCTATGAAGGCAGCACCGTTTCCACCAACCTGAAGGTCTCCGGCGTCCATGTCTTCTCCGCCGGCGACATCACAGGCGGCCCGGGATGCGAGGACATCCTGCTCACCGATGCCGGCCGGGGCACCTATCGCCGCCTGATCCTGAAAGACGGGCGCCTCGTTGGAGCCGTGCTGTTCGGCGATACGTCAGACGGCCTCTTCTATCTCGACCTCATCACCCGTCACGCGCCCGTCGCCCATCTGCGTGCGGACCTTGCCTTCGGGCGGTCCGCGCTCGATCGGGCGGCCTGAGGCCGCTCCCCCTTTGCGAAAGACAGGCCCATGAGCGCCGACTTCACCATCGACCAGAAGCGCTATCTGGAAGGCTTCGTCTCCGGCGCGCAGGCCGCGCGCGTGATGAAAGGCGCCGCGCCCGCGCAGACGGCTCCTGCCGCCGAGACCACCGGCCCCGAGGCCGCCAGCCACCGCGCCATGGCCCGCACCGAGGCGGAGGGGCGCAAGCTGTGCCCGGAGGAGAAGGCCAAGCGCGAGGAACTGGGGCTCGACAGCTATCCCCGCATGAAGGAGGCAGCGGCCAAGGGCGAGTTCCCAAAGGGCCCTGACCTTCTGCGCTGGAAGTATCACGGCCTGTTCTATGTGGCTCCCGCCCAGGACAGCTTTATGTGCCGCCTGCGGATCCCCAACGGCACTCTCACCCATTGGCAGATGCGCGGCCTCGCCGACATCGCAGAGCGCCATGGTGGCGGCTATGCGGACGTGACCACGCGGGCCAATCTCCAGATCCGCGACATCCCCGCAACGGACGGTGTCATCCTCCTGGAAAAGCTCGTGGACCTCGGCCTGACCGCCAAGGGCTCGGGAGCGGACAACATCCGCAACGTCACCGGCACGCCTACCGCCGGCATCGATCCCCAGGAGCTTCTCGACACGCGCCCCTATGCCCGGGAATGGCATCACTACATCCTCAACACCCGCGAGATGTACGGGCTGCCGCGCAAGTTCAACGTCGCCTTTGACGGGGCCGGACGCATTGGTGCGCTGGAGGACACCAACGACATCGGCTTCCAGGCGGTGAAGGTGAAGGCCGGACATGGTGTCGAGGCCGGCGTGTGGTTCCGCCTCGCCTTGGGCGGCATCACCGGCCACAAGGACTTTGCGCGCGACACCGGCGTGGTGGTGCGGCCGGAAGAGGCCACCAAGGTGGCCGCCGCCATCGTGCGTGTCTTCATCGACAGCGGCGACCGCACCGACCGCAAGAAGGCTCGGCTGAAATATGTGCTCGATGCCTGGGGTTTCGAGAAATTCCTGAAGGCCGTGGAGACAAAGCTCGGGAGCCCCTTCACCCGCCTTCCCACCGAAGCCATCCTCCCGCGCCCCGAGACAGACCGGCTGGCGCATCTGGGTGTCCACCCGCAGAAGCAGGCGGGGCTCAACTGGATCGGCGTCGGCCTGCCAGTGGGACGGGTGACGGTGGAACAGATGCGCGGCCTCGCCGACCTCGCCGCCTCCCATGGGGATGGCGACCTGCGCCTCACAGTTTGGCAGAATGTCATCCTGTCCGGCGTGCCGGACGGGCGCGTGAACGAGGCGAAGTCCCGCATCCATGCGCTCGGCCTTTCGGCGGAGGCGGACCCGCTCCAAGCCGGCATCGTCGCCTGCACCGGGTCGCGCGGCTGCAAGTTCGGAAATGCGGATACGAAGGGAACAGCCCGCGCCATCGCCGACCATTGCGGCGGACGGGTGAACCTGGACGGTCCCGTGAACATCCACGTCACCGGCTGCCACAATTCCTGCGCCCAGCATTATATCGGCGATATCGGCCTCATCGGCGCGCGGGTTGCCATCAATGACGAGGGCGACACAGTGGATGGCTTCCACCTGCTGGTGGGCGGCGGCTTCGGCAGCGCGGCAGCGATCGCCGACGAGCTCTATCGCGATGTGAAGGCGCAGGACGTACCCGCCACCGTGGAACGGCTGCTGGCCGCCTATCTCGCCCATCGCATCGGCACCGAGACCTTCGCGGACTTCACCCGGCGCACGGGCGCCGAAGCCCTGAAACGCCTGGTCGATGCGGAGCTTGTGGCATGACCGTGCAGACCCGCCCCCCCTTCGTGCCCTTCCTGCCGGAAAGCGCGCCTTTCTCGGACGAGCAGCGGGCCTGGCTGAACGGCTTCTTCGCCGGCATTTTCTCGGCTGACGCCCCGTCGGGCGCCACCGCCCTGTCCCCGGCCGAGGGCGCCGCCCTCATGCCCGCCCCGGCGGAGGAGGATGACGGCGCGCCCTGGCATGATGCCGCCATGCCACTGGCCGAGCGCATGAAGCTCGCCGAGGGGCGCCCGCTCGCCCGCCGCATGATGGCGGCCATGGCGCAGCAGGATTGCGGCCAGTGCGGCTACATCTGCGAGACCTATTCCAAGGCCCTGGCGGAGGGCACCGAGACTGCCCTCAACCTCTGCGCACCCGGCGGCAAGGACACGCTGCGCATGCTCAAGCAGCTCGCAGCCGAGACAGAGGCCGCGCCCGTCGCCGCCGCCCCCACAACTGCGAAGCCGGCGTCGGCGCCAGTCATCGCCGCCGTCGGCACGCGGGATAATCCGGGCGAGGTGATCTTCCTGGGCCGCACGCGTCTCAACAAGGCCGGGTCGGAGAAGGAGACCTGGCATATCGACTTCGACCTGGAGGGTTCCGGCATCGACTATCGGGCCGGCGACAGCTTCGGCCTGTTTCCCCAGAATGATCCGGCTCTGGTGGAAGCGGTCATCGCCGCCCTTCATGCGCCCGCCGACTTTCCCATCGGCGAGAAGACGCTGGCGGAAGTGCTGTTGCGCGAGGTGAGCCTCGGCGCGGCGCCCGATCCGCTCTTCACCCTCATCTCCTATGTCACGGGCGGCGCTCGCAAGGCGCTCGCCAAGGCACTGGCGGCGGGGGAAGACCCGGACGGCGATGCCGCGAGCCTCGACGTGCTGGCGGCGCTGGAAAAGTTTCCCGGCATCCGGCCGGATCCGGAAGCCTTCATCGAGAGCCTCGATCCGCTTCAGCCGCGCCTTTACTCCATCTCCTCCAGCCCCGCCGCGACCCCGGGGCGCCTGTCTCTGACCGTGGATGCGGTGCGCTACGCCATCGGCGCGCGCACGCGCCTTGGGGTGTGCTCCACTTTTCTCGGCGGCCGCGTGGCGCCGGGCGCGCGCCTGAAGGCCTATGTGCAGAAGGCGCATGGCTTCGGGCTGCCCGACGATGCCAGCCGTCCCGTCATCATGGTCGGCCCGGGCACCGGCATCGCGCCTTTCCGCGCCTTCCTGCATGAGCGCATGGCCACGGGCGCGCCCGGCAAGAACTGGCTGTTCTTCGGCCACCAGCGCCGCGACACCGACTTCTTCTATGAGGACGAGCTGTCCGGCCTCCAGGCCAAGGGCGTGCTGACCAAACTCGACCTTGCCTGGTCCCGCGATGGCGGCGCCAAGGTCTATGTGCAGGACAAGATCCGCGCGGCTGGCCCGGAGCTTTGGGCCTGGCTGAACGAGGACGCGCACTTCTATGTCTGCGGCGATGCCAAGCGCATGGCCAAGGACGTGGAAAAGGCAATCATTGACGTGGCCAGCACGGAAGGCGGACTGTCTGCGGACCAGGCGGTGGCCTTCCTGGCCGACCTGAAGAAAGCCGGCCGCTACCAGGCCGACGTCTATTGAGGGGACGCGGCATGGGCAGCGTGGGAGAATGGGCTGCGCTCAGCACAGCCTCGGGCAGGAGCGGGGTGAGCCGATGAACGCGCCGGTCCAGAACCCCACAGCCGTGCACACCACCTGCCCCTATTGCGGAGTAGGTTGTGGCGTGGTGGCCACCCCGGAGCCAGCCGGCACGGTGCACATCGCGGGCGACGCCGCCCATCCCGCCAATTTCGGGCGGCTCTGCTCCAAGGGCGCGGCGCTGGGTGAAACGGTGGGCTACGGAACACGGCTCCTGGAGCCGATGATGCGCATTGGGAGCGATGCCCTCGCGCCGGTCTCCTGGGATCACGCCCTCGACCATGTGGCCCAAGGCCTGCGGGACACGCTGGAGCGCCACGGGCCGCAGGCCATTGCCTTCTATCTGTCCGGCCAGTTGCTGACCGAGGACTATTACGCCGCCAACAAGCTGGCCAAGGGCTTCCTCGGCACGGCCAATGTGGACACCAATTCGCGCCTGTGCATGGCCTCCTCCGTCGCCGGCCACAAGCGGGCCTTCGGCTCCGATACCGTGCCCGGCAGCTATGAGGATCTGGACGAGGCGGACCTCATCATCCTCACCGGGTCCAACACCGCGTGGTGCCATCCTGTCCTGTTCCGCCGCATGGTGGCGGCACGCCAGCGGCGCGGCACCAAACTGGTGGTGATCGACCCCCGCCGCACCGCCACGGGAGAGGAGGCGGACCTTTTCCTGCCCATCGCCCATGGCACCGACACGGCGCTGTTCAGCGGCCTCCTGGTGCATCTGGCCGAGTTGGGTGCGCTGGATGAAAGCTACATCGCCGACCATACCAGCGGCTTTGCGACCGCGCTGGAACAGGCCCGCCGCATCGCTCCAAGCCTTGCCGCCACCGCCTCCGCGACCGGCCTGCCCGAGGCGGACGTGGCTCGCTTCTTCGCCCTGTTTGCGACGACCGAGCGGACGGTGACCTGCTATTCCCAAGGCGTGAACCAGTCGGCCCAGGGCACCGACAAGGTGAACGCCATCCTGAATTGCCATCTGGCCACCGGACGCATCGGGCGGCCGGGCATGGGGCCCTTCTCGCTCACCGGCCAGCCCAATGCCATGGGCGGGCGCGAGGTGGGCGGGCTCGCCAACCAGTTGGCCGCCCATATGGGCTTTTCGCCAGAAGAGGTGGACCGGGTGCGCCGTTTCTGGGATGCGCCCGCCATGGCGCAGAAAGAGGGCCTCAAAGCGGTCGACATGTTCGCCGCCATCGGGCGCGGAGAGATCAGGGCGCTCTGGGTCATGGGCACCAATCCCGCCGTCAGCCTGCCGCGCGCCGGAGCGGTGCGCTCGGCGCTCGCCAATCTCGACCTCTTCGTCGTCTCCGACAATGTGCGCCACACCGACACCATCGCCAGCGGCGCTCACGTCCTGTTGCCCGCCGCCGCCTGGGGCGAGAAGGACGGGACGGTCACCAATTCCGAACGCCGCATCTCCCGCCAGCGGCCTTTCCTGCCCCGCCCCGCCAGCGTAAAGCCCGATTGGTGGGCCATTGCGGAAGTGGCAAAGCGCCTGGGCCGTGGCGGC
The DNA here is from genome assembly GCF_028863665.1 of Aquabacter sediminis. Classification (GTDB taxonomy): domain Bacteria; phylum Pseudomonadota; class Alphaproteobacteria; order Rhizobiales; family Xanthobacteraceae; genus L1I39. The sequence goes on along the minus strand of NZ_JARBFX010000004.1, from coordinate 384,405 downwards.
GCCTTCGCCTGGCGCGGGCCGGGGGACATTTTCCGCGAGCATGCCACCCTGTCCGGCTTCGAGAATGGGGGCAGCCGCGACTTCGATATTTCCGGTCTCGCCGATCTTTCCGACGCGGCCTATGAGGCCCTCGCCCCGGTGCAATGGCCGGTTCGACCGGGTGCGCAGCGGGGACGGCCGCGGCTGTTTGGCGACGGCGGCTTCTTCACGCCGGACCGCAAGGCCCGTTTCGTGTCCCCCGCTTTGCCACGGGCGGCCACGCCCACGGCGGACTTCCCGCTCCTGCTCAATACAGGCCGCATCCGCGACCAGTGGCACACCATGACGCGGACGGGCTTGAGCCCCCGCCTTGCCCGGCATATCCCTGCCCCGTTCGTCGCGGTGAACCCGAGGGACGCGGCGCACGTGGGGCTGGAGGATGGAGGTCTCGCGCGACTGACCACCGCGCACGGGACGGTGCGACTTCAGGTGCGCGTGGATGACGGGCAGAGCCCTGGGACGGTCTTCGCACCCATACATTGGAGCGGCGCCAATTGCTCGGACGGCCGCGTCGGCCCCCTGGTGCAAGACGACACAGACCCCTTCTCCGGGCAGCCGGACATGAAGGCGACACCTGTCGGCCTCACCCCCCTGCCCTCACCTCAGGAGGCGTTTATTCTCTCCCGGACCTCGCTGGATTTGCCGCCGGGGAGTTTCTGGTCACGGGGCGCGCTTGCGGGCGGGTACGGCTGGAAGGTGCTCGCCGATCTGGACATCAACGTCTGGAAGGCATTCGGGCGGCCTCTCCTCGCGGGGCGCGAGTACGCCGAGTTGGAGGATCGCGCAGGCGGACATTACCGCCTCGCCGCATTCGAGCCGGATGGAAGCCTCGCCTTGGTCCTCATGGCAGGCCCGCGCGGCAGCGTGCCGGGATGGGACATCCTGATCCGCCTGTTCGAGCATGGTCCTGTGGGCGACGCGGACCGCAAGGTGATCCTGTCCGGCCGACATGGCGACGGGGCGGAAGCCGGCGGCCCCTTGGTGTGCGCCTGTTTTGGGGTCGGCGCAGGGCCCATCTGCGCGGCCATCGCAGGCGGGGCGACCACGCCCGAGGCGGTCGGCACCCGCCTGAAGGCCGGCACCAATTGCGGTTCCTGCCTCCCGGAAATCCGGCGCCTCATCGGCGAGGCCGCTGCGCCGGCGGACACTATGCTTGCCCCCGTCGCGTGACGCGGGCGAACGGTCGGATCACCCCCGGCTCAGCCCCTTCTCCTTCAACGCGTCCAAATAGGCGGCGAAGCGCGTCTCCTGCTCAAGACCGAGCGTATAGAGCAGCACCCAGCTGTAGAGGCCGGTGGAATGGCTGTCATCGAACACGATGCGAACCGCATAGCTGCCCACGGGGTGAAGCTCTGCAATGCGGACCATGCGCTTGCCGGGGACGGTCACCTTCTCGTGAGGCGCGTGCCCCTGGACCTCGGCAGACGGGCTTTCCACCCGCAAATATTCCGCCGGCAAGGTGAAGCTGGCCCCATCCTCGAAGGTCACGACCAAAGCGTGCTTGTCCTGGGCCAAGCGCAATTCGCTGGGCCATGGGTCTGCGGGCACGGACGGGGAAGGCGGCATCTGGCCGGCGGGCTGATCGGACATGGGCTATTCCCCCGATGAAGATGCTTCGGACCGGCGCGCCAGCCCCGCACTGATGATGTGGTGATAGACGCCCGCGCACCGAAGCCTCAAGCCCGATCGCACGCCAGCCCCTACCCTTTCCGCTCAGGCATACGATATAACGGGGTCAAGACCGCACAAAACCAGAGAGGAACGGTCAGTGACGCGGATGGCACGGGACCTGAGTGACCGGAGCGGTGGCGCGAGCACCTCATTGGGTCCGCTGATGGATACGTTCGGCCGAACGGTCAGCTATCTCCGCGTGTCGGTCACGGACCGCTGCGATTTTCGCTGCGTCTATTGCATGGCCGAGCACATGACCTTCCTGCCCAAGCAGGATCTGCTCTCCCTTGAGGAACTGGATCGGCTCTGCTCCGCCTTCGTGGAGCGCGGGGTCCGCAAGCTGCGCCTCACCGGCGGCGAGCCCCTGGTGCGACGGGACGTGATGACCCTCTTCCGTGCCCTCTCCCGGCACCTGGAGAGCGGCAAGCTTGAAGAATTGACCCTGACCACCAACGGCTCCCAGCTCGCCCGCTATGCGGCGGATCTGGCCGCCTGCGGAGTGCGGCGGGTGAATGTGTCCATCGACACCCTGGACGCGGCGAAGTTCCGTGAGGTGACCCGCTGGGGTGACCTGGGCAAGGTTCTGGACGGCATCAAGGCGGCCAAGGCCGCGGGCATCCACGTGAAGATCAATGCCGTGGCCCTGCGCGACGTGAACGAGCACGAAATCACCAGCCTGATGGAATGGTGCCATGGCGAAGGCCATGACCTCTCCCTTATCGAGGTGATGCCGCTCGGCGAAGTGGGGGCGGAGCGGGTGGATCAATACCTGCCGCTATCCGAGGTCCGCGCGAAGCTCGAGGAGCGCTTCACACTGGAGGACATCCCCTATCGCACCGGGGGGCCTGCCCGCTATGTTGAGGTGAAGGAGACCGGGGGTCGGCTCGGTTTCATCACGCCGCTCACCCACAATTTCTGCGAGGGGTGCAACCGGGTGCGCATCACCTGCACGGGCACCCTTTATATGTGCCTCGGCCAGGAGGATGCGGCGGACCTCAGGGCGCCTCTGCGGGCGTCGCCTGACGACAGCCTGCTACACACGGCCATCGACGCCGCCATCTTCCGCAAGCCCAAGGGCCATGATTTCGTCATCGACCGAGCCACCCGCTCCCCGGCAGTGCACCGGCACATGAGCACCACCGGCGGCTAGGTTCTACCTCTCCCAAGCTTGACGACTTTCTCCGTATCCCCAAAGGCTTAACTGCCCGTTCGGGATTGCGGCGCCGGCATGGCGGACCCATGCCGCAGGCGACGGGCTGGGGACCGCGACCAGCCTTTTCCGCAACGGCGCCAAGCCGCCAAATCGGTTAGAAAGCGCCATCGGCTTCTCGCGCGGCGCCGGGCTTTGGCCCGCGCCCCAATCTGAGCGTAGGCCGCGAGGAGACGTTCCGGTGGCTTTCAGTCCTGTCATGCGCGGCATCGTGGCGATGATCACGTCCATGGTGCTGTTCATGGGCAACGATACCTTCATGAAGCTCGCCACCGCCAAGCTGCCGGTGGCCGAAGTCATCGGCATTCGCTCCATCATGGCGGGCGCGCTTCTGTTCGCCTTGCTGGTGGTCACCGGCGACATCCGGAACGTGCGCCATGCATTTGGACGGAAGGTCGCCATCCGCTCCGCGCTCGATTCCGCCACCACCTATACCTACGTGGTGGCCTTGGCCGTGCTGCCGATCGCCACTTCCACCACCATCTACATGGCCGCGCCGCTCATCACCACGGCCCTCGCGGTGCCCATGTTGGGTGAGAACGTCTCCTTCAAGCGCTGGTGCGCGATCATCGTGGGCTTTGCGGGCGCGGTGATCGTCACCCATCCCGATCCCAGCACATTCGACATGCTGGCCCTGCTGCCCCTGCTGGCGGCCTTGTTCGGCTCCATCCGAGACATCGGCACGCGCTCCATCGCGGCCGCCGTGCCGGCCACAGTCATCTCCTTTTCCAGCTCCGTGGTGCTTTCGGTCACCGGGCTGCTGTTTGCCATCATGCATCCTTGGACGTGGCCAGACCTGACCTCGCTCCTCTACATGGCGGGGTCCGGCATCTGCTATGCGGCCGGGACGCTCTGCCTCGTCTACGCCTTCCGCAATGCGCCCGTGCGGGCCGTCTCGCCACTGCGTTACGTGCTGGTGCCTCTGGCACTGGTGGTGGGCTATTTCGTCTTCGGCCACACGCCGGATGGCTGGGCGAGCGTGGGGGCGGTCCTGGTGGTGGGCGCTGGCCTCTATTCCATCCACCAGGAGGCCGTGCGGGGACGGGCCGAGAACCGTGCGGCACGCGCCTTGAGTGAGGCGGCTGCCTCCGGCTGCGGCACGCCGCTCGCCAGCGCCATTACGCGCGCACCGCCGCGCTGACACGCACCCTCGGGCGGCGACGGCGCGTCAGCCGCGGCTCCCTTCATTGGGGCCGGCCTCGCCGAGTGTCTCACGCAACGCCACCAGCTCGTCCTTCAGCCGAACCAGATCCTCCATCTTGCCCCCCGTGGCGGCGAAGATGCAGGGCGGCACATCGGCCGCCTTGGCGCGAAGGGCACGCCCCGCGTCCGTGAGGCTGACCCGCACCACCCGCTCGTCCCTGGCATCGCGGAAGCGGTTCACCAGCCCGTTCGCCTCCAGGCGCTTCAGGAGCGGCGTTAGCGTGGACGATTCCAGGAACAGCCGCTCGCCGATCTCGCCCACGGTCTGTCCATCCTTCTCCCACAGGACGACCATGGCCAGATATTGCGGATAGGTCAGGCCCAGTTCGTCCAGCAGCGGCTTGTAGACGCGGTTGAAAGCGTGGTTCGCGGAATAGACGGCAAAGCAGAGAAAGTCCGCCAGGCGCAAGTGATCATCGGCCATCCGGCCATTCCTCATTCAGATGCGGCCCCCTGAGAGTTTGCCGCCTTCCCCAATATAGGTCGTACGCGATCGACCTGCCAGAGCTGGGGGCGGCAAGCCCAGCAGACGCTGCCCCTTGACAGGGCCATCCGCGAATGTACCATTTGGTACAGAAAAGTCTTATTGGTACGGAGAATGCCCATGTCTCGCCCTCCCCTCCCGCCATTCACGTTCGAAACGGCACGTCAGAAGGTCCAAATGGCAGAGGATGCCTGGAACCATCAGGACCCGGTGAGGGTCTCGCTGGCCTATACCGAGGACAGCATCTGGCGGAACCGCTCCGAGTTTCTGGCCGGGCGCGACGCGATCGTCACCTTCCTGGCCGGCAAGTGGGCGAAGGAGCTCGACTATCGCCTCATCAAGGAATTGTGGGCGTTCCACGACAACCGCATTGCCGTGCGTTTCCAGTACGAGTACCGCACGGCGGAAGGCGCCTGGTTCCGCGCCTATGGCAATGAGAATTGGGAGTTTGACGAAGCCGGCTTGATGCGGTGGCGGCAGGCGAGCATCAATGATGTCCCGATCTCGGCCGAAGAGCGCAAGTTCCTGTGGCCCAAGGGCCCCCGCCCCGCCGACCATCCCGGCCTCACCGAACTTGGACTTTGATGGCGCGCACCGTCCATGAGCGTTCCGACGTGCTTCCCCTCCTCGGCGAGGTATTCCGGGAGCACGGCTATGAAGGCGCCAGCCTGTCCGTGATTTCGGCGCGGACAGGACTTGGCAAGGGAAGCCTCTATCATTTCTTCCCCGGCGGGAAAGAGGAGATGGCGCAGGCCGTGCTCGCCCATATTGACGCCTGGTTCGAGACCGAAATCTATGCGCCGCTGCGGAGCGATCCGGACCCAGACGCAGCCATCGCCCATATGATTCGGGGCGTGGATGCCTATTTCCGATCCGGCAACCGGGTGTGCCTGGTGGGTGTCTTCGCCCTGGTGGAAGCGCGCGATCGGTTTGCGGCGGCGGTGAAGGACTATTTCGTGCGCTGGACCGCGGCGCTCGCTGACGCCCTCGTGCGGGCCGGCCGCCCGGCCGATGCCGCCTCTGCGGACGCAGAAGAGGCTGTCCTGGCGATCCAGGGCGCGCTGGTGCTGGCGCGGGCATTGGACGAGCCGGATGTGTTCCGCCGCACGATGGCGCGCCTCGCCGTTCGCCTTGGCGTGGAAGGGACCCCTTAAGGTTCCGCTTGCGATGGGCAGGTCCCTGATCCAGTCTCCCGCCCATGTCGAGCCACGCCCCCGCCCCCCTTCATCTCCCCGCCGAAATCACCGCCCCCGTTCTCGAGCGCATCGCAGCCCGTATCGGCGCGCGCCACGTGATCGTGGAAGCCGCCGAGATGGCGCCCTATCTGATGGAAGACCGTGGCCTGTTCCGGGGTGTCGCGCCGGCCGTGCTCCGCCCGGGAAGCACCGAGGAGGTGGCCTTCTGCGTCGCGGCCTGCGCCGAGGCGGGCATTCCCATGGTGCCGCAGGGCGGCAATACCGGGCTCGTGGGCGGGCAGGTACCGCTGGGCGGCATGGTGATCTCGCTCCAGCGGCTCGACCGCATCCGTCGGCTGGATGCCAGCGACTATACCCTCACTGCGGAAGCGGGCTGCACGCTGCATGCCGTCCAGCAGGCTGCCGCGGAAGCCGGGTGTCTCTTTCCCCTGTCCATCGCCTCCGAGGGGTCCTGCCGCATCGGCGGCAATCTCGCCTCCAATGCCGGCGGCACCGCCGTGCTGCGCTATGGCAATACGCGCGAGCTGACGCTGGGCCTGGAAGTGGTGCTGGCAAACGGCGACGTCTGGAACGGCCTCTCCCGGCTGCGCAAGGACAATACGGGCTACGACCTGAAAGACCTGTTCATCGGCTCGGAAGGAACCCTGGGTCTCATCACCGCCGCCGTGCTGCGCCTCTATCCCAAGCCGCGCCAGCGGGCGACGGTGCTCGCCGGCGTCCCCGATCCCCATCTGGTGCTGCGCCTGTTCGAGCGCGTGCGGTCCGAGGCGGCGGATGCCCTCACGGGCTTCGAGATGATCCCCGCCTTCGGCATGGAGACGGTGCTGCGCCACATGCCCGGCATGGTGCGCGCGCTCCAGGGCACGCATCCCTTCTATGCCCTCATCGAGCTCACCTCCCCCCGCGCCCGCGACGACCTTTCCGGCCTTGCGGAGGCCGTGCTGGGCGATGCCCTGGAGGCCGGCGAAATCGAGGATGCGGTGATTGCCGCCAGCGAAAGCCAGGCCGACGGGCTCTGGGCGCTGCGGGAGAATATGTCGGAGGCGCAGAAATTCGAGGGCGGCTCCATCAAGCACGATGTATCGGTGCCCGTCTCCTGCGTCGCCGATTTCGTCGTGGAGGCGAGCCGGCGGTGCGAGGCGCACATGCCCGGCGTGCGGGTCTGCGCCTTCGGCCATGTGGGCGACGGCAACATTCACTTCAATCTCAGCCAGCCGGTGGGCATGGACAAGGCCGCCTTCCTCGCCTCCTGGGAGGGGTTCAACCGCATCGTGCACGATCTGGTGGCGCAGATGGACGGCTCCATCTCCGCCGAGCACGGCATCGGCCTGCTTAAGCGTGAGGAGTTGGTGCGCTACAAGGACAAGGTGGCGCTCGACCTCATGGCGCGCCTGAAGGCCGCGATCGACCCACGCGGGCTGCTCAATCCCGGAAAGGTGCTGATGGGCTGACCCGTCAGGACCGCCGCTGGCGCCCACCCACGCCCAGCACGGCCAGGATGCAGAAGGCAAGCGGCACGGAGGCCGCGAGGAACACCGCCTGGTTCATATGGTGGTCGAGCAGCACGCCATAGATCAGCGGCCCCAGCAGCGAGCCTATGTCGAACCCGGAATAGACCACGCCGAACACCTTGCCCGTGGCCCCGACCGGCGCGGCCCGGCGCACCAGCACGTCCCGCGACGGCATGGTGAGGCCGAAGAACAGGCCGATGCCCGAAATCAGAGCCACCGTCATCCAGGTGGGATGTACCGCCATCCCGATGCTGGCGCAGGTCACTGTTGCCAGCGCCAATCCCGCCATCGCCACCCGATGGTGATGTGTCGCCCGGTCAGCCAGCACGCCGCCGATGGAGACGCCGACAATGGTTGCGAGCTGATAGCAGCCGATCGCCAGAGCCGCGAGGGAGGCGGAGAAGCCATAGCCTTCCTGCAAGGCGGTGATCGAAAAGGACTGCACCCCCACCAGCGCCATGGCCGAGGACAGGAAGTACAGGAAGGCCAGAAGCACCACGGGCGTCATCAGCACGTGGGCGAAGCTGATGGCGGGAAGTCCATCCGGATGGGCGGCCGCGCGCGCCGCGTGGGTCTGTGTCTTCAGCAGCGGGCGCGCCAGCAGCAGGCCGCAGGCGATGGTCAGGCAGGTCAGGCCCAGGATCATGAGGGCCGTGCGCCAGCCGAACATGAGCGCCAGGAAGCCGGAGGCGATGGGGGAGACGGCAAAGCCGAGATTGCCCGCGATCACATGCGCCGCAAACGCCCGTCCCAGACGCTCGGAGCGGACCCGATGGCTGAGAATGGAAAGGTCGGCCGGGTGATAGACGCTGTTGCCGAGGCCGGCGAGAGCCGCGAGCGGCAGCATGGCTGCATAGGAGGGCGCAAGTCCCAGACCGGCCATGGAAGCGGACTGGAGCACCATGCCGGCGATCAGCAGCCGGTCGGCGCCGAACCGGTCCACGAGCACCCCCGCCAGCACCTGTCCGGTTCCCGAGAACAGGTAGAACACCGAGAGCAGCAGGCCGAGATCCGTGAAGGAGACGTTGAGGTCGCTGCGCATGCCGATGAAGAGCGGCGCCAGGGCGAGCTGCAGGACGTGGCTGACGAAATGGGCGGTCCCGACGGCCGAGATGGTCGCGATCTCGCGCTCGGGCACGGCGGCTGAAGGGGCAGCAAGGCTCACGCGTCTCTCCCGGGTGCCGCCTGCTTGGGACGTCACCCTTATTCCGGCACGGGCACACGTTTCACGGCCGCAGCCGGCTGGCGAGGCGACCGCTTACCCGGTCCTGGGCGCACCATTGGATTCCATCCCTTCTAGCCCACCGCGCGCCGCGCTTCTAATGCGTAATGCGCGGACCATGCCCGCCGAAATAGCGGAGCGTGAGCAAGGTGATGTCGTCGGCCTGGGGGGCGCCGCGCTCGAAGGCGCGGATGGAGGCGAGCACGTCGTTTTCCACCTGCGGCACCGGCCGCTCGTGAATCCCGGAGGCGAGCAGAGCTTCCAGGCGCTTCTCGCCATACGGCTCGTCGTCAATGTCGAACGCCTCGGTCACGCCGTCGGTGAAGAGGACCAGGGTATCCCCCGGCTCCAACTGGATCTCACGCTCGGCATAGACGAAGCCTTCCATCACCGCCACCGCCATGCCCTTGGTGGTGGGCAGCGCCTCAACCTTGCCCTCCCGGGAGATGCGATAGGGCGGATTGTGGCCGGCATTCACATAGGTGCAGCGGCCGGTGTCCAGGTCGATGACGCCATAGAACAGCGTCACGAACAGCATCTGGTCGTTCTCCACCGCCAGGAGGTCATTGAGGCGGCGCACGCTGCTGGAAGGGGAGCGCTCAAACATGGCAGTCGAGCGCAACAAGGTGCGCGAAATGGCCATGAAGAGCGCCGCGGGAACCCCCTTGCCCGAGACGTCTGCCACCACGAAGCCGAGCGTTGAGCGGTCGATGAAGAAATAATCGTAGAAGTCTCCGCCCACCTCGCGAGCCGGGGTCATATGGCCGTCCACCATCACGCGGGGATCGGGGGGAAACTCCTTGGGCAGGATGGCGAGTTGCACTTGCCGGGCGATTTCCAGCTCTTGCTGCAGGCCAGCCAGCTTGGTCTTGGTGATCAGGGCTTCGCGCAGTTCCACCACCATGGAGGACAGGCGCGTATATTGCTCGACGATGCGCCGGGACAAATCGTGCAGCACCCGCGCCACCCGGCGGAGCTCGTCGTCGCCCTCGCTCGCCTCGGGACGGGCGAGCAAAGCCAGGACTTCTTCCCGGTCGGTGGGATCGATGGCGTCGGCCAGGGCCTTCAATTCGGTGGAGATCACCGCCTCCTGCCGACGGCGCACACGCTCGCGCTGACGGCGGCTTTCGGTGAGGGCCTGGGCATTGGCCCGCAAGCCCACCACCGCCTGGGCGATCCGGCCGATCTCATCGGCCCCGGTGCGGTCGAGGGTGACCGACGTGTCGCCCCGGGAGAGCGCCTGGAGCACCTCAATGGCATTTTCAAGCGGACGGAAGCTGTACCAGAGGAAGGTGTAAAGGCCGATAAGGCCGAACACCACCAGCGCCAGGCTTATGAAGATGGCGGTGCGGCGCAAGAGGGATTGCGCTTCCCATTCTGCGGTCTCGTCCTTCAGGCTGACCACCGCCCCGACGATGGAGCCGGCCAGGTCGTCCACCGGGATGGTGGTCATGGAATAGGTGCGCGGTCCCAGCACCACCTGCTCGTAAAGCGGGACACGGGGCGAAACGGCAAGATCGGCTTGCCGCCAGAAGACCTCGTCGGAGGTGTCCACCGTGCGCCCACGCAGCGACACCAAGGTGGCGACGGCACCGAGACTGGAGGCGAAACGGTTCACCGCCACCCGCGCGTCGCGCGCAAGCACCACCACCACGCTCCCTCGACCGGGCAGGGTAAGCGTGCGCGAGGCGACCACGAGGATCTCGGTTGCGGAGACCGACCGAAGACCGCCGACAGCGCGGCCGGACAGCGCCCGATCAAGGGCGCCCGCATCCAGAATGCCACGTCCGAAGGCATCGCCGAGGCTGAAGGTAACGTCCCGCCGCTGGTCTACCACCTCGAGCGCGAGGTTGGGGATATCCTCCTCGTAACCCAGCTCCTTCAGCTCCTGGAGCACCCGCTCACGGTCGCCCACGCCCAACGCCCCCATGGCAAAGGAGGAGGCTTCCATTTCGGCGAGGATCTGATCGAGATCGGAGACCTGGGCCTCGACAATCTCCGTCCAAAGCGAGCCTTGAAGGGAAATGGCGATCTGCGAGGAGCGGCCATGCTCCAGTCGGTCGCGCACGAAGCTGGCAACGAGGAAGGCGAGGCACAGCGATACGAAGCCGATGCCCACCAGGAGGGTGATGCGTGTTCTCAGCAACATCACACGCCTCCCGGCGTTTCACTCTTGGCATCCGGCCGCGCGAGCACCTTGCGTCGCACCCGCTCCACCTCGGGGCGCAGCCGGCCATCGAAATCAACGGTCAGGATTTCTTCCGCGTAGGCCTGCACCGAGGCCTGCCGCTCCAGGATACGCCGGGCCCCGGCGCGCAAGGCGAGGAAGGCGGCCCCCACAGCCCCGAAACTGAAAATCGCGGGGGGCGGACCAAGGTCATAATCCCCTGACGCGGTCTTACCCAGCATGGCGACAAGCCGAGAACGGGAGCGGGCAAGGCTGGCGCCCGCGAAGACCGCCGCGACGCCCGCCCCCACGATGGCGCACGCCAGCACAGCAAGGACAGCATCGCGGTTAAGATCGGCGAAGGCGTATGAGAGCGTGGTGGGGGTGGTCACCACGTCCACCTGTCCCATCTGAATGGCATCCACCTGAATGGGCATGGAAACGGTGTCCGTGCCAACACCAGGGCCGACGGCGCTCCTCAATTCCCGCCCGTCAGGCCCGCGCAGGACGATGCGTGTCAGGCCGGGTGTGCGCGAGAGGGTCTCGTCCAGATAGGCTTCCACGCCGGGCAGCAGCTTCAGGGGAATTCCGTATCGCGCCGCCTTCTCGAACTGGGACGCCAAAGCCCGGGCGACTGTGGTGCCGATCAGCGTGGCATCCCGCCGAGCCTCATTCTCGACCCGCTGACGGAAGCTCGTCACGATCAGGGCAGCGGCCATCCCGCCCACCAGGAGCGTGACCAGGAAAACGAACACGGCACAGGTGAGGCGATCGCGGCCCGTGGGGGGCGATTGCGGGTCAGTGCGCATCGTCCAGCTCCTGCAATTCCCGCATGCCGCTTTCCGCACGCGCGTCCGCCTTCTCCCAGACCTTGCGGGTTCGCAGGGCCAGGGCCTCCAGCCGCCAGCCGCGATGGGGGCGTATGTCCTCCCCCCGCAGGATTCGGGCAACGCGGGCGAAGGGACGGGTCATCACATAGGCGCAGCTCATGGCCGCCAGCACGCCCACCAGGCAAGCGGCTGCGGTGATGAGGGCGGAATGGGTCGCCAATGCAAACCCGAGGGTCTGTACCCGCTGGACCCGGGTGGAATCGGAAACCGTAACCGCAATGCCCCCCGCCAGCCCCAGATCGCCATCGAAGTGGGTGCCGAAAATCGTCTCCCGCCGTCCCTCCAGGTGCCAGATGCCATCCTGTTTCAGCCTTGCCAGCCAGGACTTATCCACCGCCTCACCGATGGTCCCCCGATCGGTGGAATAGATGAACCGCCCTTGCGCGCTAAAGATGTCGATGGCCACGATGGAAGGATCGTTCACCTTCTCCCGCTCAATGCGCGATTGCAGCAGCGACACCTGGTCCAACGTAAGGCCAATGGACAGGTTTGCCTCCGTGGCGCTGCGCAGCGTGCCGAGGAGATGGGAGACACGGGCCGTCTCGATTTCCTCGCCCACCTTGCTGCCCGCAAAATAGGCTGCGCCAGCCACCGTCACCAGCGCGACGAGGAGCGTCAAAAAGGTCACTAAGACGAGCCGACTGACAAACGCCATGAAGAACAAATGCTGTTTTGTGTAGCGCGCGGGACGTTACCCCCCCGGGCCGTTGCAAACCAGACCCAAACTGAGCAGAATCGAAAATACCGAACGCGTTGATACGCTTCCCTGCCCTCTCGAGCCGCCTGACGAACGCGCGGCGACGTCACCCAGCGAGCCGTCATGACCCGTACGACCGTGGGCCTGATTACGCTGTTTGCTCTGATCGCGGCGGTTTGCGTGGCGTTCGGTGCCTACTTCTCCTTCATCACGCTGCAGAATGCCCATCGTCAGGCAGTGGAGGCGCGCTTTGCCATCACGGCGGAGCGCATCGCCCAGACGGCGCAGGTGGCGGAGGCGCTGGGCATCGCCCTGCCCACCCAGGAGACCCTGACCGCCGTGCTGCGCCGCGAGCAGCGCCTCGACGCCGTGATTCGCTCCATTGACGTGGTGGACCGCAAAGGTCAGGTGCTGTTCAGCAGCGCGGCTGACCGGGTGGGCACCTCGGAGCCCCGGAGACCGACTGATTCGGTATCCGCCGGCATCGAGAACGATCTGGCGGCGCTGATCGGACAGGTTGTCGTGCGCTATGACCCGCACGCTCTGGAGGCAGGGGCGAAAGCGCTCTCAGAGGATCTGTGGCGCATTGCCATTCCGACCTTGGCAGGGGCGGGGATTGCCACGTTGCTGATCGGCCTCCTCTTGGCCTTTGGGCTGAAGCGGGCGGTGCGCCGGGCCTGGGATCCCGGCTCCTGGCCGCCGGCCGCCCTCTCGGCGCGCGCCGCCGCCGATGCCGCCCATGCCGCTCTCGTCACGCCGGAGGCCTCTCGGTCATGATCGGGCTCCGGGCCGGCATTTCCATCGCCATTTCCGTGGTGCTGTGCGCCGCCCTTGCCGTCATCGGCTGGGGCGCGCAACAGGCCGCATCACGCACGATCGTGCCTGCCATTACGGAAAAGGCCGAGTCGGTGAGCCGATCCGCGGCCGCCTTGGTGGAAAGCGCCTTGCGCGCCGGCATTCCCATCGACCAGTTGGTGGGGGTGCAGGCCTATTTCGACGACCTACGCACGCGAAATCCCGAACTGGCGGATATCCGCCTGACCGCCATCGGCGGCCATCTGGTGGGAGCGTCCGGCGCACCTCCTGACACGCAGGACCCGCCCCGCGTGCTGGCCGCCATCACGGCGACCACCGGAGCCCCGCTCGGCACCCTCGCCATCACCATCGATCCGGGCGTCGTGGCCCAGCGCGTGAACGCCGTTCTCGTGGACGTGGCCTTTATCGGCATCGTCTCCCTTCTGGTGGCGCTGGAACTGGTGGCCCTGGTGGTGGGCAGCCGGGGTGTCGAGGCGCTCTCCGCCATCGAGGCGCGGGTGCGCGCCCTGGCACGTGGCCGGCTCTGGCTGCATGAGGCGCGCCAGGATGCTTCCGCGCCATTGGTCGGACCCATCGACCGGGAGGTTCAGCTCCTGCACCAGCGGCATGCCCGCGCCCGCGCCGAAGCGGTTCGCCGGGGCGATGAAGAGGCGGTCGCCGCGCTCGACGCCATGGCCGCGCGCACCGGCCTCGGCATCGTCCACCCCGGTGAGAACCACGCCGCCACCGTCATCCGCCCGGCCCTGTTCCTGTTCATGATGGCGGAGGAGCTGACCCGCCCTTTCCTCCCCCGCCTGGTGCAAGGGATGATCCCGCCCGATTCCAGCCTGAAGCTGGATGTGGCCGTGTCCTTGCCCATCGTGGTCTTTATGGCAGGCGTGGCCCTGTGCCAATTGCCGTTCGCGGTCGCCTCCGAGCGCCTCGGCCGGCGGCGCGGCTTCGTGCTGGGCGCGGTGATCGCCGCCTGCGCCTATGCGGCGTCGGGACTGGCGGAGAATTATTACGTCTTCCTGGCGACGCGCCTGGCCTCCGCCATCGGCTATGCTCTCGTCTTCGTGTCGGCGCAGGGGCATGTGATCGACCATTCCCGCCCCGCCGAGCGCACGGCGGGCCTCGCCATGTTCGTGCGGGCCATCATGGTCGCGGGCCTGTGTGGCCCCCCCATAGGAGGGGTGATCGCCGACCGCCTGGGCGGCCATGCGGCGCTCATGGCCTCTGCGCTGCTGGCCGCCATCGCCCTTCTGGTCGCTTTCTTCACCTTGCCGCGCTCGGAGCCGCGCAAGGATGCGGCCGGCGTCGGACTGGCGGACCTCGCAGCCGCCTTTCGCGCCCCGCGCCTCGCCCCGCTGCTGTTCGGGTGCGCGCTGCCCGCCAAGTTCCTGCTGGTGGCGGTCTGCTTCTACCTGGTGCCAGTGGAGTTGCAGCGGCAAGGCTACAGCTCGGCGGCCGTGGGACGGCTGCAGATGATCTATCCCATCCTCATGGTGTTCGCCGTGCCGATCTTCGCGGCGCTCGCGGAGCGGCTCGATGCCCGCGCGGGCTTCGTCGCCATGGGCGGACTGGTGGCCGGGGCGGGCACGCTCCTCCTGCTGCTGGGCACTTCGCCGCTGACTGTGGCGGCGGTGCTCGCGCTGCTGGGGCTCGGCCAGGCCATGTCCATCGCGCCGCAATCGGCCCTGGTGGCGGACAGTGCCCGCCATATGCCCGGCGGCGGATCGGCGGGCGTGCTCGGCCTGTTCCGCCTCATCGAGCGCAGCGGCAATGCGGCGGGGCCGGCGGCGGCCGGTTTCCTGCTGGCGGTGGCGGGATTTGCTTCCGCAACGGCGCTGATCGGGGTATTCGTGATGTCGGGGGCGCTCGTCTTTGCTCTGTCCGGTCGCCAGACCCGGTCCCGGACCGGCGCGGCCAGCGGCCCGCAAGACGTATCACCAGAAGGTAGTCCGTTGTGATCGATCGGCGTTCGCTCCTTTCGCTGGGCCTTGGCGCGGGCGCCGCAGGCGCGCTGGGCGGGATCTCACGGGCCACGGCCCAGACCTCGGGCGCCTCGAGCTCCGGGGATCCCTCCTTCCGCATCCTGATGCTCACCTTCCGCGGCGAGACAGACGTGGAGCGGGGCTTCCGCTATTTCTTCGAGGCCGCGGGGGTGAAGGCGGACTTCCTCACCCGCGACGTGGAGCGCGACGCTTCCCGCGTGAAGGGGATTCTCGCGGAGACGCTGCCTACCTTTAAGCCCGACCTCATCTATACCTACGGCACGCCCAACACCCTGGCCGTGGCCGGCCCCTATGATGCCGCCGACGGCTCCAGCTTCGTGCACGACATTCCCGTGGTGTTCGCCCTGGTGGCGGCGCCCGTGCCCACAAAGATTGCGCCCTCCGTCGCGTCTTCCGGGCGCAATGTGACGGGCGCCGTCCATGTGGTGCCGACCGACGTGCAGATGCGCGCGATGCAGACCTACAAGTCGTTCTCCAAGGTGGGCGTCATCTATTCGCCCAACGAGAGCAACTCGGTGGTCATCGTCAACGAGATGAAGGCCTTCTGCGACAGCATCGGCGCCGAGCTGTTCGCCCAGCCGCTTAACATGGCCGGCTCGCGCCCCACCGGGGATGGCGTCGAGCAGTTCGTGCGGGACATGCGCAACAAGGGCGCGGACTGGCTCTATTTGCCGCCCGATACCTTCCTTGCAACAATCTTCAATCGGATCGCGCCGGTGGCCATCGACGTGGGACTGCCCACGTTCGGTTCCACCGAGTTCTTCCTGCGCGAAGGCGACGGCCTGGTGGGCCTCGTCTCGCGCTATTATTCGGTCGGGCAGCTGGCCGCTTCCAAGGCGGTGCAGATCCTGGTGGAAAAGAGGGCGCCCAAGGACATTCCCATCGAGACGCTGAAGCGCTTCGCCCTGATCATCAACATGAAGGTCGCAAAGCGCCTCAGCGTCTATCCGCCCATCGTGATGCTCAACTATGCCGAGGTGATCGCCTGATGCGGGCGGCGCTGGTGGAGACGGCGGACAGTGCCCTGCACTGGCGCGAGCTGGGTCCGGACGACATCGAGGCCGTGGAAGCGCTGCATCGCCTGGCCGTGGGTCCGGTGGTGCGGCCCGACATCGTCAAGCCGGAGAGCCGCTCCTATTTCGAAAGCATCCTGGCGGGACGCGGCCGCGTGATCGGCGGTTTCGACCAAACCCAGGCAGACGCCGAGCATTGCCTGGTTGCCTACGGCATCCTCCAGCACGAGCATGCGCCCAAGGACAATTGGGAGATGGACCTGAACGTCGCCCCCGGCACCGCCACCGGGCGCTTGGCGGGCGCCTCCGTGGCCCCGGCCTTTCGCGGGCGCGGGCTTCAGCGCGCCACCATCGCGGCGCGCGTCGCCATGGCGCCCCGCGCCATGCTGCTGTTCTCCACCGCTGCCCCCATCAACACGCCGAGCTGGGCCAGCCTGCTGGCGGAAGGCTTCCCCATCCATGGCCTCGTCCGCCGCTATGGCGGCTACGCGCGCTACCTGATGGTGCGCGACCACAGTCTTCATGACAGCGAGCAGGCGATTTCGGTGGACCCAACCGATATTGCAGCGCAGCTTGCCTTGTTCGAGAAGGGATGGCACGGCTTTGCACGCACCCGCCTGCCCTCCGGCTTGCCGGGCATCCTGTTCGCGCCCCCGATCGGTCGGCATCCATGATGGTCAGCGGTTCGCAGCTCCCCACCGACACGTTGCCCATCACTGCGGACGTGGAGGAGATTCCCAAGGTGAGCGAGTGGCTGGAGACGCTCGCCGAACGCGACGACCTGCCGATGAACGTCCTGTTCGGGCTGCAGCTCAGCGTTGAGGAGGCTTTGGCGAACGTCATCGATCACGGCTTTCCAGATCATAGTCACCGCGCTGTCATACGGCTCGAATACCAGAAGCTGGATGATCGTCGTTTCCTGGTTCGGATCATCGACAACGGCGTGGCGTTCGATCCCACCGCCGTCGTCTCTCCGGACATGGCGGAGAGTGTCGAGGACGCAGAAATCGGTGGTCATGGCGTCCGCCTCATGCGGCACTTCCTCGAGGCCATCAGCTATGAGCGCAAGGGCGACGAAAACCATCTGCTTCTGGTTGCCAGCACCAAGGCTGCCTAGCACCCTTCAGCTTTTCATGGCCTCCCTGAAGGGCTCTATCTCTTTGTTGTCACGCTTTTCCTTCACGCGAACCGGGTCCCGCTTCGCTCGGAAATGCTCTAGCCGCTGCCCGAACCGGGTTGCGCCTTCATGCTGATCCTGGCGGAACTCCTGGCGGGCCTTGGCCTGCTGTTCATCGGCCTCAAGCTCGTCGGTTCGCACCTCCAGGCGGCCCTGGGCCACCGCATCAAGGCGCTGCTCAAGACCGCCACCAGTTCTATTCCGGTCGGATTGGCTTGCGGCACCTTGGCCGGCGCCGTCATCCAGTCCTCCAACGCGGTAACCCTGATTACCGCGAACCTGGTGCGCAGCGCCTTCCTGACCACCCGCGAAGCCGTCTCAGTGGTGGCGGGCGCCAATGTGGGCACGTCGGTGCTGGTGTTCCTGGCCGCCATCAATGTCCGCCTCGCGGTGCTCTATCTTCTCGCGCTGATCGGCATGGGCTACCAGTTCAAGCTGGATCGCGAGCCGCGGATGCGGGAATGGCTCGGAGTCCTTCTGGGCCTCGCACTGCTCTTCATGGGCCTCGATTTCATCAAGACCGCGCCCAAGGGATTGCCGCTGGCGGAGTTCTCGGCGGTCATTGCGGATTACATCAATCCCATCACCGGCATCATTCTGGGCATGGTGGTGGCCCTCATCACCCAGTCCTCGTCCACAGCCGCCATCCTGGTGCTGCCGCTGGTGCAGACCGGCCTCCTGACCTTTGATGATGCCGTCATCGTGGTGCTCGGGGCCAATGTGGGATCGGGCCTTGCCACCTTGTGGACCACGGCGGGGCTTGCCGGGACAGGCAAGCAATTGTGCTACGTGCATGTCCTGGTGAAGGTGTCGGGCACCGCCCTGTTCGGCCTCGCGTGGTTCATCGCGCAATACGGCTTCGGCATCGATCTTCCCATGGCCGCGCGGACGTTGGTGGACGGGCAGGATTCGGTGGCCATTTCCGTCCAGTTCCTGATCCTCCAAGTGCTGGGGGCGGGGGTGGTCTCGCTCGCGCCGGATTGGACCGCGCGCCTTGCGGCCCGGATCAGCCCGCCCACCCACGAGGATAATGTCTCCCGGCCGACCTATATTCATGCGGCGGCCCTCGAAGATCCCTCCAGCGCCATCGAGTTGGCGGCACGGGAAGCGCATCACCTCCAGCGCCATCTGCCCGACCTCATCCCCGATCTCGATCAGGGGGCCAAGACCGACCGGGCCCACCGGGCGGCCATCTCCCGCGGCGCAAACATGGTTTCCTCCGAGACCGAATTGTTCATCAGCGACCTGCTGCATCGCGGGCTTGCGCCGCAGGACCTCGACTTCGCGCTGCGGATCCGGGGCGAGTTGGCGCTGATGCGAGACCTGCGCATGACGCTGGAGGAACTGTCCGACATCATCGACCGCTTCGGCACCGTGCCCGCGCTCGCCTTCAATCTCTCCGAATCCTTGCGCACCCTGGTCCTGGCGCTGGTGGATGCGGAAGATGCTGAGGATCTGGAGACGCTCAGTGCCCTCACCGGCGACCGCAGCGCCCTGATGGAGCGCCACCGGCGGGCTATCGCCACATCCATGACGGCCTCCGGCTCCGACCTCGCGGCGCTCCAGCACGCCACCGGCCTGTTCGAGCGGGCCGTCTGGCTGCTGCATCGCCTGGCGCTCACATTGCGCGCCGGCACGAATGCGGTTAATCCGGCAGGGCAATTGGTTCAAGACGTGCGGGAACAGGCTCATGCAGATTGAGCGGGAACAAGTCGGCGCCGACGTGCTGCTGAAGGTATCGGGACGCCTCGATACCCCCAATGCCAAGCCGTTCGAGGCGAGCCTCCTGGAAGTGGTGTCCACCACCAGCGGCGGCATCCAGGTGAACCTTGCTGGCGTCGACTATGTGTCCTCCTCCGGCCTGCGCGCCCTGCTGGTGGCGGGCAAGGCGATGCGCAGCGCCAAGCGCAATCTCTCGCTATCCGCGCTTCAGCCGCAGATTCGCGAAGTGTTCGACATTTCGGGTTTCTCCACGCTGTTCGAGATCAGCTGATCTGCGCGATCCGGCCGGCATGGCACCAGCCATTCCGGCCGCCTCTGAATTGACCTTGCCGCTCCTCTCGCCCATCAGTGGCGCATGACCTTTCGCGCCAGCGTCCTCACGCTCTATCCGGAGATGTTCCCCGGCCCCCTCGGCCATGCCCTGGCCGGCCGCGCCCTGTCCGGGGGCCTGTGGGCCCTGGAGGCGCTTCAGATCCGCGACTTCGCGCTCGATCGCCACCGCTCCGTGGACGACACGCCCGCCGGCGGCGGACCTGGCATGGTGATGCGGGCCGACGTGCTTGCCCGCGCCATCGATGCCGCCGCCCCGCCCGACGACCCCCGTCCCCGCCTTCTGATGACCCCGCGCGGCCGCCCCCTCACGCAAACCCGCGTCCGCGAGTTGGCGGCCGGTCCAGGCGCGGTGATCCTGTGCGGCCGCTTCGAGGGCGTGGACGAACGGGTGATCGCGGCCCGCCAGTTGGAAGAAGTGTGCGTGGGCGACGTGGTGCTCTCCGGCGGCGAGACGGCAGCGCTGCTTCTGCTGGACGCGTGCGTACGCCTCATTCCCGGTGTCATGGGCAAGGCGCAGAGCGGGGAGGATGAGAGCTTCTCCGCCGGCCTGCTGGAATATCCCCAATATACCCGGCCGCAGATGTTCGAGGGTGCGCCCATCCCCGAGGTGCTGGTGTCTGGCGACCATGCGCGCATCAATGCCTGGCGGCGCCAGCAGGCGCTGGAGATCACGCGCGCCCGACGGCCGGACCTTCTTGCCGGCGCCGATGACGCGCGGATGACGGAAAACACATGACAGGCGGCCCGTTCTGCGCTATAGGCCGCGCCGTCCCTTAACTTACAACGACACGATGTGGCGCCGGGGCATGGTTCCCGCGAGGGAGCCCGTTTGCGGTGACTGCTAGAGGTTGGTGACATGAACATCATTCAGACGCTTGAGGCCGAACAGGCCGCCCGTCTTGCCGAGAAGCGCCCGGTTCCGGCCTTCCAGCCCGGCGATACGGTCATCGTGAACGTGAAGGTGGTCGAAGGCGACCGCAGCCGCGTGCAGGCCTATGAGGGCGTTGTGATCGCCCGCAATGGCGGCGGCCTCAACGAGAGCTTCACGGTCCGCAAGATTTCCTACGGCGAGGGCGTGGAGCGCGTGTTCCCGGTCCATTCGCCGCTGATCGATTCCATCAAGCTCGTGCGTCGCGGCAAGGTCCGTCGCGCCAAGCTCTATTATCTGCGCGATCGTCGCGGCAAGTCGGCGCGTATCGCCGAGCGCACCGACCGCACCGGCGACGGCAAGAAGAAGGCCGCCGCCGCCAAGTGAGGATAGCGCGAGGGGCAAGTCCGCTCGCCGCAGTCCCAGGTTTCTCGACGCCGCCGGTCTCCCGGCGGCGTTTTTTTATGCCGCTCTCGTGTGCTGGAAAGGGCCCGGGCGCAGATCAGCCTCAGGCGCGCGTCGAGGCCATCAGGCGCGCGAGCAGACCCTCCGGATCGGCCTGGTAGACCGCGCGCACACGCTCCAGCGCGGCCGCTCCGCCCCCGCGATGGCCGGCCCCGCCCACGTGAAGCCACTGGTCCGCGAGGAGATAGGATTCACTCGCCCCTGTCTCCGGGTCGTCCAAGAATACTTCGCGCGTCCGTGCTTGCGCCAGCGCCGGCAGGGACAGGTGGCGATACAGCACCCGCCAGTTCTGCCCGCCCGTGTCCAGGGTCAGGGGCGTATCGGTGCCGAAGTCGAGCGGGAGGTTGGCCACGGCGGCAAAGTCGAACACGCTATAGCCCGGCCAGAGATACCAACCGCCAAAGCGCGTGCCGTGGCGCACCATGCCATAGGCGGGCTGATGGGCGACGCGGGCGGCGAGATCGTCAGGGGCCAGCGGCAACAGGTCATGGTCGAGGAAGGCAAAGACACGCGGCCGGGACGGGTAAATCAGGTTCGTCCACACCCAGTTGAGTGCAACCCCATGGGAGCGAGAGCCGTTTGGCCGCTTGTGCGGCCGGGGCGCCGGCGGCATGGAGCAGTAAAGCAGGCCCCGATCCCGGCACACAGAGGCGATGCGCGCCCGCGCCTGCGGGTCTGAGGAATTGTCGCACACCAGCAGGCGGGCGTCGGGGACGGACAGGGCCATGCCATCGGCCAGGAGAGCCACCGCCTCCGGCAGGTTGAAGGCGATCGTGCAGGCCAGCACCTCGTTCCGCCGCGCGGAAAGCTCCGCCACCAGCGCCTCCTGCCCCGGCGCACGACGGCGGGCGTAGATGGCGTCGATGGCGACATTGCGCAGGCGGCGCGCCCGATGGGACAAAGGCGCGGCCTTGGCCCATTCGCGTAGCGTATAGTCCTTCAAGTCACGCATGGGGAATGGGTCGCCGGGTGTGGAGGAATGAGCGCTGCGCTGCGGCAGGGTGCATCATGGGTCAGAAATTGCGACCCTGCATGACTTTCTGTTGCAGGGCACCCTTGTCCGGCAGGCGTGCCTCGTTTCCAGCCAGCTGATAGAGACGCACCTCGCCCGTGCGATCCGAGCGCGGATAGGTGCCGATCAGACGGAAGCGATCGGGATAGGCGGCGGCGGCCTCCGCGAGCTGCCGGTTGTGCAGGATGGCCTGCGCCGCCGGAGCGGTGTCGAGCGCCACATAGCCGATACCGATATCATCGAGGCCGCGCAGAAGGGCGGCTGCATCGGCATAGAGGGGAGCATAGTCCTTGCCGTTCCAGTCCGACACGGCGAGCAGCTTCGAGCCGCGCAAGGCAAAATAGAGCATGGCCCGGTCGGACTGGGCCACCGCCGCCACAAGAGCTCCCTCCCCCATGGCATCCGAGCCCACCAGGATCAGCGGATTGGCCGCCCCCGTGGTCATGGCTGCACGGGCGGCCGGTGCCATTCCGATGGAGGGCTTGGTCAGCGCGACCAGCATGAAGGGCGAGGCAAGCACCAAGAGGATGAGGCAAGCCAGAAGCCCGGTGATGAGCGGCCAGCTGCGCGTCAGCAGGCTGAAGAGGCCAGCAAGGCCATAGGCGGACATGAGCAGAAGCGGGGCCGCCGCCGGCAGCAGGTAGCGCGGATCCAGCCCCGCCGGGACAATGCACTGGAAGGCCAGCACGGCGAGGAGGCCCGCGCCGACCGCCGCAAAAGGCTGCGTCGCCGGCGCCTCGTCGCCTCCACGCCAGGCACGCACAGCGGCAAAGAGCAGGCCGATGGCCGCCAGAACCATCAGGGGAGCGCCGATGCCCGCCAGGAGGCCATGCCAGTAGGTTTCAGCCGCGAGCCGGGTGAAGGCTGGCCCCCAGCCATACTGGAAGCCGGAGGCGGCCATGGCATAGGTGCCGAGCGTCCACGGGCCTGCGAGGATCGCCACCACCGGCAAGGGCAGCCAGAAATCCAATCTGCGCAACAGGCCGAACCGGCCCGTCAGAAGCAGGGCAAAGGGCGGAACCAGGGCCAGCGCGGCGCCCGTGCCCTTGGTGAGGATCGCCATGGCCGCCAGCACGGCGAACATCAGGGCCGGCGCCCATCTGGGCGCAGCCAGATAGCGGGCATAGGCGATGATCGCCAGCAGCACCAGCAGCGCGACCGGCAGGTCCAGCACGATGACGAGCGTCGCTTCCCGCAGCAGCGGCAAGGCCAGGAGCACCGCGCCCACCCCCACACCCACCAGCGGGCCGAGCGTCACCGCCGCCAGGAAGCCGGCGCTCACCACCAGCAGCGCGGCGATCAGCGCCGGCAGGAACAGCGCCACCGGCGTCGCCGGGGAAGAGGCCAGGAACAGCGCTCCTTCGGCGAGATAGTAAAGCGGCGGCCAATGGCCAATGCCCACCTTGGGATAGTGCAGGTAATAGTCCCGCGCGAAGGCGAGCGGAGAGGGAAAGCCGGCGCGGGCATAGTCGGTGAAGAGAAGGCCGGTGACATAGTGGCTGGCCTCGTCCGCATTATTGGCCGAGAACTCCGCCACGAAGGCCCCACCCGCCTGCTGCTGGAACACGATAACCGCCAGAGCGAGCAAGGCGAGGATGGCGAAGACGAGCCCCCGCGAGACGAGCCTCGCCCAGCCGATGCCCCGTGCCGGGCCGCCCTCGTGCCTGTCTGCCACACCCCACCTCCGGTCCAGGGTCCACGCGCCATGCTTCTAGAATGCTATGACGGCGCTGGGAAGCGTCGCGACACCCATCCGCCTACCGCGGCTAACGCCTTGAAAGGCGATAAATTTGCCTCGCGGAGCGAAATCCCCGCCGAACATTGAGCCCCCCGCTTGCGCGCGGGCTGGAACAAGGGAAACGTGCGCCCCGTGCCGCCCCGTGAGGATGCAAGGGACAGTTTGGGAGCCGGAGGCGGGGCCGGTTGAGTTGAGATCGCCGAGGGACGCCGCGCGGTGGCACCTGGACGTTCAAGGAGACACAGATGGGCGGATTTAAAACCTGGCTCAGCGGCTTCGCCTGGGGGGCCATGCTCGCCTTCCTGGCCACCTGCGCGGCGGGTGTGGTGCTGTTCCGGCCGGACATCATCGACCGGCTTAAGGGCGACATCACCACCGAGCGCGTGCAGAAGGCGCTCACCCCCGCAAGCATCGAGGACGGGCGCGTGCTCGCCTCCAACACCAGCACCAAGCAGGCGCTGGACATTCCGTTCGCCCCGCCCCGCGCCTTCGCCGTGGGGGACGACCTCGTCATTCGCGGCAGCAATTCGAGCGGCGGACCGGTGGAGCTGAACGTCCGCATCGATGATACGGCCTCGCAGAACTGGATGTCCCGCTTCGGCCATGTGGCAGTGGTCCAGCCCGGACCCTATCAGGTGCGCATTCCGCTGGATTCGCTGCCGACGCCCGGCCAGTCCAAGCTCAACATCAATGCCATCACCCGCATCGTGATCTTCACCCCGGAAGGCGCGCCCACCGCCAATATTGAGGCGGTGCGCATCGAGAAGCGCCAGACCACGGGGTCGCTCGCTCCCGCCCCCACCGATATTTCGGTGGGGCAAGCCTGGCTGAAGGGCGCGCGCTTCCCGGCGGTGCAGGAATTTCCGAGCCCCGTGGCCTTCGATGCCAACCAGGAACTGGTCATCACCGGCGTGAACACCTCCGACAAGCCGGTGACGGTCCATCTGCGGGTGGACGATGTGAATTCCAAGAACTGGTATTCCCGTGCCAATGCCAGCGGCACCTATCCACCCGGCCCCTTCGTGCTGCGCTCGCCCGTCTCCTCCTGGGTGACGCCCTCCAAGGCACGGCTGGACCGCACCAAGATTTCCCGCATCGTCGTCTCCCTCGGGGATGGCGAAGGCCCGGCCACGCTCGGCGGCGTCGCAGTGGAAGGGGCGAGCCCCGTCCCCTCCGACGCCCTCGCATTGCGCTTCGTGCCCTCCGCGGACTTTGCCGTGCCCGGCTTCGAGACGGTTCTGCCCGATGACAAGCGCCTGGACCGCCCGGCGGGCAGCCTGACCCGCACGCCGAACGATCCGCTCCTCTCGAGCGGCCTCAATGGCATCCACACTGTCACCGTGCCCTGGACCAAGAGCAGCACCGCCACGATCTCGCTGTGGACCGAGGACCAGGGCGAATGGGAGTATTTCCCCCACTCGCTCAACCGAACCATCGCCATCAACGGCCAGGTGGTGCTCCAGGAGAGCTACACGCCCGGCCAATGGATCGACCAGGTGTTCAAGCGCGGGCTGTGGAAGGAAGCGATGATCGATGGCGGCCCGTGGGAGGTGTTCGCCCGCGAGCGCGCCGGCCTCATCACCGCCACCGTGCCCGTGATCGACGGCAAGATCGTCGTGCAGCTCTCCTCCGACCAGCCGCCCAATAACGGCTATCTCGCCGCCATGGTGGTGGAGCCGGGCGACAGCACCACGGCAGTCGACGCCATCGAGGACTGGCGCCGCAAGCGCTTCCTGGAGCGCTGGCCGGTGGTGGACAAGCCGGTGGACCCAAGCCTTGCCAAGGGTGTCACCTTGCGCGCGGTGGGTGAAGGCCATCGGATCCAGCATCCGTTCTGGGACGGCGCCCTGCCCTTCGAGACCAACATTCGGGCGGCGCGCGGCGCCCTGGTCTCAGTGGACTTCCTGGCCTTTTCCGACCAGGACGACCTGATGCCCAATGTCACGGTCACCGCACCGGACGGCATCAGCCCGCAGGTGCGCTGGGGCAAGTGGACCTATATGCGCGGCCGAGGCGAAGGCGAGCGGGCGCTGTCCATTACGTCCGATGTGCTGGAAGGCAATCTCGACCACATGCGGATCGTCGCCGGCGTGCCCCGGCGCATCAACCTGACCTTCACCGTTCCCGAAACCGCCAGTGGCACCTTGCCCATCGTCCTGCAGATGAACATCGCCGGAAACAATGTGCAGGCGCAGGCAAACGTCACGGTCATTCCCCAGATCCTGCCGGCGATCGACAAGCCCATCGGCTATTATGTGGCCGCGCCCAATGATGAAGTGTGGTTCCCGCCGACGCCCGCGGACGTCGACCGCCTGATGGCCTGCGACTTCGCCACCCTGCGCAGCTTCGGCATCACCGGCATTTCGCCGGAGATCACCGCCCCCTTCGCCGACAAGCGCGCCCGCTATGTGGACCAGATGCGGCTCGTGGCGAAGGCCGGCTTCAAGCCGCCCTACTTCGACTATACCTCGGTGAAGCACCTGCTGGACCGGGAGGACAAGATGGCGGCCGCGCAGGATGTGGCGGCCATCCAGAAGGAGCTGGCCATCGCCGGCCTGCCTCTCCCCCTCTGGTCCATCGCCGACGAGCCCATGCCCGGCAGCGAGGAGGCGGGCAAGCTGCGCGCCATCCGCGACGCCATCCGCCTCGCCGCCCCCGACGCCAACATTGCCGGCCATCTCAACGACGCCAAGGTGCAGGACCTGGTGCCGCTGTTCGATACGCTGCTGGTGAACAACGGCTTCGGCGTCTCCTCGGCCATCTTCGACTTCATGCGCTCCAAGAATGTGACGCCCTGGCTCTACAACATGCCCGACCATCGGGCGGCGGCCGGGTTCCTGTTCTGGCGCCTGGGTGTCGAGGGCTATCTGCAATGGCACGCCCGCGCCGTCACCGCCGACCCGCGCGACCCAACCGACGGGCGCGAGCCTGACTTCACCATCCTGCCGCTCGCCGCCGACCGCTGCCAGTTGGTGCCCACGGTGGATGCCCTGATCCTCACCATGGTGGACGGCATGCAGGACCTGCGCTGGCTGACCTGGCTGGACGCGCGCGCCAAGGCCGATCCCAAGGCGCGGGAGCTTCAGCAGGCGCTTCTTGCCGCCGTGCCCAATGATTGGGCGGCTTTCGCCCGACAGAAGCCGGATCTTGCGGCCCTGCGCGCACGCATCCTGGACTATGCGGCGGCCCTGCCCGCCAATTGAGCGGGCACGCGGGCATGTGGCTAATCTTCTCCCCTTGACGGCTGAGGCGGGCACGGCGAGCCTCTCGCCTGAGCCCGCCCGCCGTTCCGCTCAGCCCCGGCCCCCGCGCGCGCACATTCGCCTTGTCCCTCGCCCAAATGCCGGGGGACTCCCTGTCCGGCATGCTTCTTGCCAAAGATCGTGGCAATGACTGTGGCCTTCAATGACTGTCGCCTGCAATGACACGGACTGAAATGGCCAGCGACCTGTCCCTGCGCATCGTGATCGTGGACGACAGCCCGGTTCGGGCGGCGATCCTGGACGAGGGGCTGCGCGAGTCCGGCTTCGTGAACGTGCTGCGCATCGAAGGGCGCAACAATCTGCTTGAGCGCATCTATGCCATCGACCCGGACGTGATCCTGATCGACCTGGAAAACCCGAGCCGCGACACGATCGAGCAGATGTTCCAGGTCAGCCGCGAAGTGAAGCGGCCGGTGGCGATGTTCGTGGACCAGTCGGACCGGAAGACCATCGCGGATGCCATTGAGGCCGGCGTGGCGTCCTATGTGGTGGACGGGCTGCGGAAGGACCGCGTGAAGCCCATCCTGGAGACCACCATCTCCCGCTTCCAGGCCTTCGCGCGCCTCAAGGCGGAGCTGGAGGAGGCCAAGAGCCAGTTGGAGGAGCGCAAGCTGGTGGACCGCGCCAAGCTGATCCTCATGAAGGCCAAGAATATCGACGAGCAGACCGCCTACGGCCTCATCCGCCGCACCGCCATGAACGAGAAAAAGCGGCTGGTGGACATCGCGCAATCCATTATCACCGCCGCGGAGTTGCTGCGATGAGACGGCTTTCCATCGGTTTCATTCCCCTGACCGACGCCGCGGTGCTGATCGCCGCCGCCGAGCGGGGCTTTGCCATGGCCGAGGGCATCGAGATCGCCCTTCACAAGGAAGTCTCCTGGGCCAATATCCGCGACAAGGTGAATATCGGCCTGCTGGATGGCGCCCATATGCTGGGGCCACTGGCCATCGCCTCCTCGCTGGGGCTCGGCCATGTGCGCGTGCCGCTGGTGGTGCCCTTCGCCCTGAACCTCAATGGCAGTGCCATCACCCTCTCGAAAAGCCTCTATGCCCAGATGGCGGAGACCGATTTCGACCTCTCCACCGCGCCCGGCGCCGCCAAGGCGCTCGGCCAGGTGGTGCGGGTGCGACGGGCAGCGGGCGCGGAGCCGCTCATTTTCGCGGCCGTCTATGCCTTCTCCACCCACACCTATCTCATCCGAAACTTCCTGAAGGCCGGCGGGGTCGATCCCGACACCGATGTGCGCCTGGTTGTGGTGCCGCCGCCCTTCATGGCCGAGAGCCTGCGCAACGGGCTCATTCACGGCTTCTCGGTGGGCAGCCCCTGGAACAGCGTGGCGGTGGATGCCGATGTGGGCCGCATCGCCGTGCTGGGCGCTGAGCTTTATGGCTGGGTGCCGGAAAAGGTACTGGGCGTGCATGCGCGCTTTGCCAATGCGGAGCCGGACGTATTGCACCGGCTGGTGCGGGCCCTCCATGCGGCAGCCCGCTGGTGCGAGGACCCGGCCAATCACGAGGATCTCGCCCGCCTGCTAGGGGAGACGCGGCACCTCGCCTTGCCCGCGGACGTTCTGCGGCGGACCCTGGACGGACGCCTGCGCACCGCGCCGGGCGGAGCGCTGCGGGTGCATCCCGACTATCTGGTGCTCCATCGCGACCAGGCAAACCGGCCCGATCCCGGGCACGCTTTGTGGATCTACCACCAGATTGTGGAGGCCCGTCAGGGCGAGTGGGCGCCCGATGCAGCGCGCGAAGCGGTGAGCGTCTATCGTCCCGATATTTTCGACGCGGCCGTGGGCCCTGCTCGTGACTTGCCGCCGCGCAGTCCCGATTGCGTCGCCACCCAGTTCGGCCCGCCCTTCGATGCAGATCTGTTCATGAAAACCGGCGGGCAAGGCAACTGACGCGCCGCTGAAGCCGCGCGCCAGAAGCCATGGGGGACATGATCAGAACGCGTAGTTGACGGTCACCGTCAGCGCCTGATTGTCGACGGTGCCGGATCGGTATCCGCCCGAGACGCCAACAAACTCCACCTGCGGATAGCGCGTGTCGAACTGGTTCGCGAACGAATTGGTGGGGGTCGCCGAGGCCGTGTAGGAATAGCTCAGGTCAATGAACCAGCCCTTCGCGAAGAAATAGGTGACGCCCGCCGTGGCCGTTGCCCCCCACACCCAATTGGAATCAGAAAAGAAGGCGGGCGCGCCGGAGACCGCATAGCGGTGGTCCAACTCGGCAAAGCCCACCAGGCCGTTCATGTTGTTGGTGATTCGCGAGAGCGTCGCACCGGCGCCGCCATAGACGAAGCCCCGGCCGAAGGAATAGCCGAGGATCGGCACCAGGGCGAACTGGTGGTCAAGACTGACTTCATAGGAGCTGAGCAGGTAGTTGCCGGTGAAGGTGCCTTGAATGAGCCCGGTATAGCCGCCCGACTGCGGGATCAGGACATCACGCGCCACGCCGGTGACGCCCACCTGATTGTAGGAAAACTTCGCGCCCCAGATCCAGGGCGTGCCCTCGAAGGTGCGATAGAAGCCGGCCTGGATCACGGGGGAAATGGAGGAATCCGTTCCGAGATTGGGATAGGCATTTCCCGCCGCTGCGCCCGTCGCCACCAGAACGCGCCCGATCGCGTAGTTCTGGCTCACGCCGAAGCCGTAGATGTTCTGGTCGGGGAAATTCGCCCCGTTCCAGGCGCCGCCGGCGCCGATGAAAATGCCGTTGGCCGGCATGAAACCCGAATCGTTTTCTCCCGCCTGCGCCGCCAGCGGCAAGGCCAGAAGGCAAAGCGCCCCCAAAATACCTGTCTTGATCATACCAAAGCACCCCGCACGTGTTTCGTCGGGGGCAATTAAGGCGATGAGCCCCATCTCGCCTCAACGGCGATTTATGTCCGAATGAGGCCGGGGTCGTCCCCCGGCCCCGCCCCTGTTCCTCAGTCCAGCTTGGCGCCGGATTCTTTCACCACCTTCGACCACTTGGCCTGCTCGGCCTTGACGAAGGCGCCGAGCTGGTCAGGGGTCATGACGTTCATCTGCGCGCCCACTTCCGCATAGCGCTGCTTCACGGCGGCCTCGCCCAGCGACTTGTTGGCGGCGGCGTTCAGCTTGTCCACGATCGCCTTCGGGGTACCGGCGGGAGCGAAGATGGCGAACCAGCTGGAGGCGTCGAAGCCCGGCACGCCGGATTCGGCGATGGTGGGCACATCCGGCAAGGCGGCGGAGCGCTCGGCAGAGGTGACTGCGATGGGGCGCAGATTGCCCGCGCGGATCTGGGCGATGGACGACGGCAGGTTGTCGAAGCTGAGGTCGACCTGGCCGCCCACGAGATCGTTCACCATGGGTCCCGAGCCCTTGTAGGGCACGTGGATGAACTTCACGCCAGTCATCTGCTGGAACATCTCACCCGAAAGGTGGATGGACGTGCCATTGCCGGAGGAGGCCATCGTCATGGGCTGCTTGGCCGCCTTGGCCTCGGCGATCAGTTCCTTGACCGTGGTGGCCTTCACATTCTTCGGGTTCACCTCCAGCACGTTCGGCACGCCGGCGGCGAAGGCGACGGGGAGGAAGTCCTTCTCCGCGTCATAGGGCATCTTGGTATAGAGGAAGGGATTAATGGCCTGTGTGCCCACCGTACCCATGAGGATGGTGTAGCCGTCAGGGTCGGCACGGGCGACACCGGCCGCCCCGGTATTGCCGCCGGCACCCGGCTTGTTGTCCACGATCACCTGCTGGCCGAGGATCGTCCCCATATGGTCCGCGAGGATGCGGGCGAAGATGTCGGTTGTGCCGCCCGGCGCGAAGGGCACGACCATGCGGATGGGACGGTTGGGATAATCCGCCTGCGCGAAGGCACCGGTGGAGGCCAGCGAGCCAGCGGCGATCATGAAGGACGCAGCGAGGGCGCGGAGCGTGCGCCGGCGGGCGCGGAATGACGTCATCCTGAGTTTCCTCTCATTGCAGGCGCGCTGAGCGGCGCCGTTGCTCGGCAGACTGCCACAGCGGGGCAGCGGTATTCAAATCGGTTGAAACCCGCATGTGGAAGGACACCCGCCCCAGCGCTGGAATGGCTTCTGGTCCAGGCAGTTATCGAGGACAGCCCAGAGGCGGCAGCACATGGCGGGGGACGCAGGCTTGAACACACCATCGTGCCATGGCATGAATGTGATACATTATATCACTTACGGTTCCAGACATGCCTTCTCCGGATTCCCGCCTCCCCGTTACCGTGCTGTCCGGCTTTCTCGGTGCCGGCAAGACCACCTTGCTCAATCACATCCTCGCCAATCGCGAAGGCCGGCGGGTGGCGGTGATCGTCAACGACATGTCGGAGGTGAATATCGACGCGGAACTGGTGCGCCAGGGCGGCGCCGATCTTTCGCGCACTGACGAGACGCTGGTTGAGATGACCAATGGCTGCATCTGCTGCACCTTGCGGGAGGATCTCCTGGCCGAGGTGAAGCGTCTTGCGGGCGAAGGGCGGTTCGACAGCCTCGTCATCGAGAGCACCGGCATCGGCGAACCGCTCCCGGTGGCCGCCACGTTCGAGTTCCGCGATGAGGCCGGCTTTTCCCTCTCAGACCTGGCCCGCCTCGATACCATGGTGACAGTGGTCGATGCCGCTCACCTGCTGAAGGACTATGGCTCGCGCGATTTCCTGCGCGATCGCGGCGAGAGCCTCGGTGAGGAGGACAACCGCACCCTGGTGGACCTGCTGGTGGACCAGATGGAATTTGCCGACGTGGTCATCCTCAACAAGGTCGGCGCCACGCCGCCGGACCAGCTGGAGGCGGCCCGCGCCATCGTGCGCGCCCTCAATCCGGCGGCCCGGCTGATCGAGACGGACTTCTGCGAGGTGCCGCTCGGCGAAGTGCTGGAGACCGGGCGGTTCGACTTCGAGGCGGCCCACACCCATCCGCTGTGGTATCGCGAGCTCTATGGCTTTGCAGACCATGTGCCGGAGACCGAGGAATATGGCGTCGGCAGCTTCGTCTATCGCGCCCGGCGTCCCTTCGATCCGGCCCGCTTCTCCGCCTTCCTGCGCACCACCTGGCCGGGGCTGATCCGCGCCAAGGGCCTGTTCTGGCTGGCCACACGCCCGGCCTTCGTGGGCGAAATGAGCCTTGCCGGCGCCATCTGCCGCACAGAGCGCATGGGGCGCTGGTGGTCCTCGGTGCCGAAGGAGCGCTGGCCCAATGACGCGGACTGGCGCCGGGAGATGAAGCGCCATTGGGTGCCCGGCTATGGCGACCGGCGCCAGGAAATGGTCTTTATCGGCCAGTCCTTGGATGCTGACGCCATCCGCGCCGCCCTCGACGCCTGCCTGCTGGGTCCGGCCGACGGCACCCGCGCGGACTTCTCCGCCTGGACCCACCTGCCCGATCCCTTCCCGTCCTGGGCCAATGCATAGCACTGGTGCGCTTGGATCTCTGTTCGCCTGAATAAAGATGCAGGCCCCGTGATCCAAGGGGCGCGCCACCCCGTAAGCGTTTGGGAACAACGACCTTCCAGCTCTGCCCCGAGCCGTGGCTGGACTTTTTGCTGGGAGCCATGACGCGCCCTATCATGAAGAGGTCGGAAACCACCGCCAGGGGCCGCCCGCGCTCCGGCGGTGCGGGGGACGGCGGGGAGACCCGCGCCCCCGCGCGCCAGCTCCCCGCCGTGGCCCTCTCAGTCCCGGCACGCGATGCGTCGGCCAAAAAGGACCACGCCGGCAAAGACCCCGGCGAAAACACAGGCTGGCACAGCCAAGGTGAGCCACGGGAAGAAAGCAAAGGCGATGAGCGCCGTCAGCAGACCGAGGCCCAGAGCCACGGCCACGTCCCGCGGACGGGGTCCGAGGTAACCCTCGGATGCCGCGTGGTCCCGCTCATCGTCTATCCGCGGCTCGCCAGAGCCACTCCAGTCGGTGCCGCCCCAGTTGATGCCCGCCCAGTTGGCACTTGGGTCGGCGTGCGACCTCTTCCCGTCCCGCATGCGATGCCCCCGCATCCGAATGCTGATTGGTGAAGTGGCAACACTATGCGGGAGGAGGAAATAAACAAGCCAGGTGCGGGCCTGCCCCTTCATCCGTAGCGGCGGCCGGCCTCGATGGCGAGGCCCGTGCCCACGGAGCCGAAGGTGTCGCCGGCCACCACGCGCGCCTGGGGGACACAGGCGCAAATCCCGGCGCGCACATGGGACAGGCGGGTGGAGCCGCCGGTCAGGAACAGGGCGTCAATCTCCCCCGCCTTGAGCCCAGCCGCCGTGAGACAAGAGCCGATGCGCGCGGCGATGCGGTCCGCCAGGGCGCCGGTATGGGCCACCAGTTCGTCATGGGAGATGCCGACGGATAGGCCGGCTTCCAGGAAGGCCAGATCCAGGTCCGTGCGGCCGGTCTCGGCCACCTCGATCTTGGCCCGCTCGGCCGCCAGCGCCAAAGTGTGGCCCCGCTCGTCTTCCACCGCACGGACCAGGCGCCCCACCAGGTCCGGCCGTGCGGCCTCGCGCTCCAGCTCGCGAATGGTGCGCAGGGCCTTGCCGTCATAGAGGCGGTTGATGGACGCCCAGGTGGCAAGGTCGTGATAGAGGCCCACGGGCATGACGAGGCCGGCCCGCTTCAGCGCGCTGCCATGGCCGAGCAGCGGCATGACGGTTGCCAGCGACAGGTGCCGATCGAAATCCGTGCCGCCAATGCGCACGCCTTCATTGGCCAGGATGTCGGAGGCCCGGTCCGCATGCCCGCCCCGCTCCCGCGAGATGCGCACGATGGAGAAGTCCGAGGTGCCGCCGCCGATATCGGCGATCAGCGCCAGTTCCTCCCCGCGCACCTGCCGCTCATAATCGAGGCTGGCGGCGATGGGCTCGAACTGAAACGAGATGTCTTCAAATCCACTCTGCCGCGCCACGGCGCCCAGCACGGCCTCGGCGCGGGCATCGCCCTGCGCGTCCCCATCGACGAAATGCACGGGCCGGCCCAGCACCACCTGCCGCAGAGGGCCGCCGGCGGCGGTTTCGCCGCGCGCCTTCACCTCGGCGATGAAGGTGCCGATCACCTCCCGGAAGCTGAGCCGGACGCGTCCCACCGGCGTGGTTTCCTCCACCAGGGCGGAGCCCAGCACCGATTTCAGCGCCCGCATGAGGCGCCCCTGCTCGCCCTCCACATAGGCGGCCATGGCCGCCCGGCCGAACAGCGGCCCGCCGGTGCGCGGAAAGAAAATGGCGCTCGGCAGCGTATCCGCCGCGCCTTCGAGGGGCGCGAGGTGCGGGACGCGGTCTGAGATAAGCCCGAGGGTGGTGTTGGAGGTGCCGAAATCGAGGCCGCAGGCGGTCATGGGGACCTCCTTGCAAGAATGCGGAAACGCGGAAAGGGCGCGCTTGCTAGATCATGTTGCGCTGCAACGCAAGGGGCGTCGCCAGGGTCAGCACCTTAGGCAGGCTTCGGACGCCGGGCGATCGGGGCGGCCGGCTTGCGCAAGGCCTTGGCGCCGCGAGGCCAGCGCACCGGCCAGGAGACCACATGCTCCATCAGCTCGAAGAGCCCGAACGACTGCTCCGGTCCCGCCACCCGGCCGCGCACGGAGATGCCGGCTTCGTGAACCGTATCCGGGGAGCCGGAAACGAGAGGATGCCACCAGGGCAGCTCCTCGCCCTCCTCCATCAGCCGATAGGCGCAGGTGGGCGGCAGCCAAGAGAGGGTGGTGACGGTCTCCGGCGTCAGGCGCACGCAATCGGCCACTTGGGCTTGGCGGTTGGGATAGTCGGAGCAGCGGCAGGTGGCCTCGTTCAGCAGACGGCAGCCCACATCCGTATAGGCCACCATGCCGGTGTCCTCGTCCTCCAGCTTGACAAGGCAGCAGCGGCCGCAGCCGTCGCACAGGCTTTCCCATTCCGCATCGGAAAGCTGCCAGAGGGTCTTTTTGCGCCAGAAGGGGTCGTCCACCATGGCCCCTTCCTACTGCAACGGACCGGGAAGGCATACCGGCCAGGGACGATTTTATGGCCGGTCCGACAGCGCCAGGCGCGCGATGGCCACGCCCTGTATACCTTGGCACAGGATCGGCTGGAGGTCGCCCTCGCCCGACGCACGGGCACGCGCTATAGACGGATGGGGGCGCTTCAGGCCATGTCCGCCGCCGTCTTTCCGACATGCCTCCTGGGCACAAGGAAAACGGCACGGGCCAAAACGAGACGCGAACGGTGAGCGAGCGCAAGACATCTTCGTTCCGGGCCTGGCTGCGCAAGACGCTGCTGGATGCGGACGCGCGCATCGACAGCGGGCTGTTTCGCCTGGGCACCGGCACCTTGCGTGCCGCCGCCAGCTATTCCGCCTTCATGGAGCGCTTCGCCCTCACCGGCTTCAAGCGCTTCCTGGTGGGCATGGCTTCGGAGGGCTTTACCCTTGGCACCGCCGGTACCATCGCGCTGCTCGCCCTCGCCTTGCCCGCCTTTCACGAGACCTCGGACGACTGGCTGAAGCGCACGGAGCTCGCCGTCACCTTCCTTGATCGCTATGGCAATGTGCTGGGCGAGCGCGGGGTGAGGCAGAACGATACCGTGCCGCTGGAAGACTTCCCGGACTATCTCATCAAGGCGGTCCTGGCCACCGAGGACCGGCGCTTCTACGAGCATTTCGGCATCGACATCGCCGGCACCGCTCGCGCGCTGGTCACCAATGCGCGGGCGGGCGGGGTCCGGCAGGGCGGCTCCTCGCTGTCCCAGCAATTGGCCAAGAACCTGTTCCTGTCCAACGAGCGCACCATCGAGCGCAAGATCAAGGAAGCCTTCCTGGCCATGTGGCTGGAGAGCCGGCTGACCAAGAGCCAGATCCTGAAGCTCTATCTGGACCGGGCCTATCTCGGCGGCGGCGCCTATGGGGCGGACGCGGCGGCGAAATATTATTTCGGCAAGTCCATCCGCGAGGTGAACCTCGCCGAGGCGGCCATGCTGGCGGGTCTGTTCAAGGCCCCCTCCAAATATGCCCCCCATGTGAACCTTCCGGCGGCCCGCGCCCGCGCCTCCACCGTGCTCGACAATCTGGTGGAAGCCGGCTTCATGACCGAGGGCCAGGTATTCGGCGCCCGCCGCAACCCCGCCACCGCCATCGACCGGCGGGATATCGCGGTGCCCGATTATTATCTCGACTATGCCTTCTCCGAGGTGAAGAAGCTGGTGGAGATGCTGCCCAAGTCCGTCAGCGAGCGCATCTTCGTGGTGCGCACGGGCCTCGACCCGAACATCCAGAAGGTGGCGGAAGCCGCGCTCGACCAATCGCTCCGGCAGTTCGGCAAGGACTACAAGGCGAGCCAGGGCGCCATCGTCATCATGGAGCCCAACGGCACCGTGCGCGCTTTGGTGGGTGGGCGCGACTATGGGGAAAGCCAGTTCAACCGCGCCACCGACGCCTTGCGGCAGCCGGGCTCCTCCTTCAAGCCGTTCGTCTATACCGTCTCGCTCATGAACGGCTACAAGCCCAACACCATCGTGCAGGACGCCCCCATCTGCCTGGGCAATTGGTGCCCGCAGAATTACGGGCGCTCCTATATGGGCTCGATCACGCTGCAGACGGCGCTCCAGCACTCCCTCAACACAGTGGCGGTCCGGCTGGCGGAGAAGTTCGGCCGACAGAAGATCGTCGATCTCGCGAAATCCATGGGCATCACCTCGCCCTTGACGCTGACGGCCCCCCTGCCGCTGGGTGCAGTCGAGGTGACGGTCATCGACATGACCACGGCCTATGCGGTGTTCGCCAATGGCGGCAAGAGCGTCTATCCCCACGCGGTGGTGGAGATGCGCATCGGCAGCGGCGACGTGGTCTGGCGCTATGATCGCGACGCGCCCCAGCCGGTGCAGGTGATCCCGCCCTCCGTCATCAACGACATCAATCCCATGCTGAACAATGTGGTGGAGAACGGCACCGGCCGCCGGGCGCGGCTGGAGGGCATCAAGGTGGCGGGCAAGACCGGCACCACCAATGCCTATCGCGATGCCTGGTTCATGGGCTTCACCGGCAATTATGTGGGCGGTGTCTGGTTCGGCAATGACGACTACACCTCCACCAACAAGATGACCGGCGGCTCCCTGCCTGCCATGACCTGGCAGAAGGTGATGGCCTACGCCCACCAGGGCATCGACTTGAAGTTCATCCCCGGCGTCGGCAATGCCCCCGCCCCCAAGCTCGATCCGCCACCTGCGCCCATCGAGGTTCCCGGCCTGGAAGCCGCCTCGCGCCCCATCACGCTCTCGCCTCGCAGCGCGGAGCGGCTGGTGCGGCTGGAACGCCTCTTCAAGGAGGCCCCGCCGCTGCCCCCGACGCCCGGCGGCCCCACCGCCATGGATGCCCGGGCGCTCCCCGCGCGCACCAACTGACGCGGGACCGGTCGTCCGTGCGCCTCTTCCCCCTCGCCCTCATCCTTGCCGCCTCCGTGGCCGTGGGGCTCGGCACCACTTACGAGGCCGTCACCCGCACGCGCGGGCTCGACATGGTGCGGCTCGGCCCCTGGGAGGGCTGGCCGCGCTCAGGCACCGTGCAGGCTGACCCCTATGCCCGCGCGGTCTTCGCCCGCTCCGGCGAACTGCCGCTGGAACTGGCGGACGGCCTGCTTTTCCTGGCCTCCAGCGACAGCGCCGGAACGCCGCTGGACGGGCGCTGCGACATTCGCATCGTCGGCACCTTGCCCCAGTCGCGCCTCTGGACCATCACGCTCACCGACGAAGAGGGCCATCTCATCGCCAACGAGGCACGGCGCCACGGCTTCACCAGCGCGGAAACGGTCTATCGGGATGATGGCGAGATCGACATCGTGCTCTCGCCCCGCGCGCGGGCGGGCAATTGGCTCCCCTCCGGCGCGCGGGGCCGGGTGAAGGTGGCGTTGCGGCTGTATGATGCCCCCTTCAGCTTCTCGTCCGGGGGGCAGGACGGTGCGGACATGCCGCGCATCGTGACGGAGCGCTGCCCATGAGCGCGCCGCCCTTTCCCACCCGGCGCAACCGCCTGGCCTTCTGGCGTCGTCCGGTAGAGCCCGAGCCCATGTTCGACTTCCAGCCGCCACGGCGCAGCCGCACAGCCGCCGTGCTGGCCTGGCTGGCAGAGGCGCCTGGGCAATTGGCGTTCGGTCTCGCCTTCATCCTGGTGCTGGCGGGGATCGTGCACCTGACCTCGGTGCTGGCCATGCCCCTTCTGGCCACCAACAATGCCTTTGCCCGCCTTTCCCGGATCGCGCCTATAAACGGCATCCTGCTGCTGCCGGACCC
The DNA here is from genome assembly GCF_028863665.1 of Aquabacter sediminis. Taxonomy (GTDB): domain Bacteria; phylum Pseudomonadota; class Alphaproteobacteria; order Rhizobiales; family Xanthobacteraceae; genus L1I39. The sequence goes on along the minus strand of NZ_JARBFX010000004.1, from coordinate 346,484 downwards.
GACGCCACAGAGCATGACCTTGCCGCTCACCGACCCGGCCTTTGTCAGCGCGGTGTGCCTCTACGACCTGGCCGATCATCCCCTGAAGGTGCGCGTTCCCGCTACGTCGGACTACACGTCCGTGTCCTTCTATACGGCGCGCGGGGTGGCCTTCTATGCCCTGAATGATCAAGCAGCGGGGCAAGTCATCGAGCTGGACCTGCTCTCCCCCGCGCAGCGGGCGGCCTTGCCGGAGGACGAGGAAATCACCGCCGCGGACCGGCTGATTGTGGAATCCCCCGCATTGCGGGGCGTCGTCCTTATCCGGGCGTTCGCCCGCTATCCGGACACCCGCGACGCCATTCGCCGCCAACTGGAAGCGGCGAGCTGCGCCCCGTCCAACTAGAGCGATCAGCCGGAGCGGCGCAGGCCGCGCTTGGAGCCGCCTTCCGGAGCGCGCGAGAGCGGACGGGCGGGCGGCGCACCCGCATATTCATAGCGCACCACCGGCAGGATGATGATCTGGGCACCGGTGGCCGGCACCGGGCGTGACTTGCGGCGAGCCTTGCGGATCGGAAACGCGACGAGATTGCCCATATTCCCCTCCTCTGCGGTCCGCCTGCCCTGGCTGGAACGGACCTTCAGCGCCTCGAACGGCGCAGCTCCGCATCTTCAACGCCTGGCTGGGGCGAAGGTTGCATGGGCGGGCGGGGGAAACATGCAAAGCGGCAAAATCGCCAACGGGCGGGGCAGCCGGTCAGTCCTGCGCAAGGTCCACGAAGGGGCGGCCCTGGCGGTCCTCGATTTCGATCCACCACAGGTCCTGATCGAATCGCAGTTCCTTTTCCATCCGCGCCGACCCCTCCGCCTCCGGACTTCCGGGCGGGACGAGGGCGCGGAAGCGCCGGTCGGCGGGGAAGCTCTCGTCGAAATCGGTCTGGGGCGCGGGGCCGTAGAGGGCGGCCTTGCCGTCCAGGGTGGAGACGGTGACGAAGACGGCGCCCGCCTCCTCCGCCCCCTTGCGGCGAACGGCGGCGAACGCACCGGCCCCATTGGCGGTACGGATGATGGCGGCGACGAAGATGGCGCTCTTGAGCCGCATTCTATTCGATCGGCATGCCGGAAACGGCGCTCAGCTCCCGGACCAGGCGGTCGGTGATCTCGCCGGAGGCCGGCAGGTTGCGGTCGCGCTCGAAGCGCTGGATGGCCAGGCGCGTCTCGGTGCCGGGCTTGCCATCCATCTTGATGGGGCCATAGCCAAGCTTGGCCAGGGTCTTCTGCACCGCGAGGATGCGGTTGGAGCCCGGCACGTCCGCCGGCGGGCGCACTGATCCCGTTGCATCCTGCGCGGCGGCGCTGGCCGCGACGGGAGACCGGCGGATCTGGGCGAGCAGCGCGTCGCTGGGCTCGCCCGTCACCTTCAGGCGGGCAGCCTGCTCGAAGGCGCGGATGGCCGCATCGGTGCGAGGCCCGGTGAGGCCGTCGGCGGGACCGTCATAGAAGCCGCGACGGGCCAGTTCCCGCTGGATGTCGGCAATGAGCGGCACCGGGGTCTTGGCCGGAACCGAGGCTGGAGGGACAGGCACGCCCGCGGGCACGGTGGGGCGCGCCGTGCCTGCGGTAGCCGCTCCGCCGTTCAGCACCGTGCCTTGGGGCACCGAGGTGCTCAGGGAATTGGGATTGAACATGGCGGCCGTGCCCGGCGGCAGCGGCGCGGGCGCCGGGGTGGCCTTCGGCTTTTCCACCAGAGGGATGAGCTTGCCATCGGCGGCGGGCATCACCGCGCCGGTCTGGTTCATGAACACATTTGCCAGGATCGCGCCCGCCAGGCCCAGCGCCACCAGAAGGGCGAAGCTGTCGGCGATGCGATACGCCATGCGGCCGCCGTTCGCTTCACGCGGCACGTCATGGGAAGGCATTGCGGCCACCGCCTCGCGTCCGAGACCGATCCTCATGCGCTGCGCCTCCCGTCCCTCAACTCTGCCTGTGCCGCGCTGGGCTCCTCCGCTCGGGCAAATGCGACGACGCCGCTCTCCCGGACCAGCGGAATGGTGATGGTGACCGCCGTGCCCCGTCCTTGCGTGCTCGCCACATGGAAGGTGCCGCCATGAAGCAGAACCAGCCCACGCACCACCGCAAGGCCAAGACCGCTGCCGGCGCGCCGATGCTCCATGTCGCCGGTCTGGAAGAAAGGCTCGCCAAGGCGCGCCACGTCGGTTGCGCTCATGCCGGGACCGGTGTCGCGCACGCAGAAGGCGACGGCGCCGTTACGTTGCCGCACGGTCAGTTCCACCTTGCCGTCCCTGGGCGTGAACTTCACGGCATTGGAGAGAAGGTTGAGCAGGATCTGGCGCAGCGCGCGATGATCGGCGGACAGGCTCGGCAGGCGAGGCGCCACGCGCACCTTCAGGTCCACGCCCCGCCGGCCGGCCTCCAGGGTCATCATGTCCCGGCAGCCGTCCACGAGGCCGGCCACGTCGAGCGGCTCGGGCGACAGCTCATAGGCCCCCGCCTCCACCCGCGAGAGGTCGAGTATGTCGTTGACGAGGCCGAGGAGGTGCTGGCCGCTCTCATGGATGATGCGGGCATAGTCGGCCCGGCGGGCGGCATCGAGATGGCCGATGTCGTCGCCGGCGAGAAGCTCGGAATAGCCGAGAATGGTGTTGAGCGGCGTGCGCAGCTCGTGGCTCATGGCGGCCAGGAACCGGCTCTTGGCGTGGTTGGCCCGCTCAGCCTCTGCGCGGGCGGCTTCCTCGCGCTCGGCCTTGCGCTTGGCGGCGTCGATGTCGCGCCACGACACCCGCGTGAGGCGGGCGCGGGTGAAGCCCCCACTCAGCGGGCCGCGCCGGTCGCGCCCGGTGCCGGCGCGCACCGCGCGCATCTCCATCCACACATAAGCGGGCGTCTCGCCCGCATTCTCGCACCGCAGGCGCACCTCGCAGCGGGCCTCCCCTTCGCCGCCGCGCGCGCTGGACAAGGCGGCAAGGAAGGCGGGGCGGTCGGCCACCTGGATGCGGTCGAACAGGTCGGACGGGGCGGCAAGCCCCAAAGCGGCGCACGGCGATTGCGCGTGCTCCAGCTCCAGGAACTCACCGGCCGGGCCGTGCAGGGTGACCAAGGCGACGTCCGCCATCAGGCCGGCGCGCCCCACCCGCCGGGCGGCGCGCGCAAGACCTGCGGAAACCGCCGCGAGCGCGGCGGCAATCAGGCCGCAGGCCACCAGCCAGAGGGCATCGGGAGCGGCGCCGGTGAAGAGGCCGGCCGCCTCGCCCCAGAGCACCGCGCCGCCGGAGCCGAGCGCCAGCAGGCCAAGGGCCGCCAGCGCCCGCGCGCTGCGACGGGCGAACAAGGCGATCTGGTCGGGCGTGGCCGGCAAGGCTTCGGCGCGCGTGCGCCGTCCGGCGGCCCCGGCCTCCGTCCGCCTTCCCCCTGACGCCCACACGTCCCCCACGGCCCATGACCCTCCCGCGCGATCTGCGGAAACCTTGCCATGGCAGGCTTTAAGCGAACGCTAAAGCGGCGGGACGGTGCGTCGGTTTTGACGGGAGATGAGAAGGAATTTTCAAACCCGCCCCTCAACGCAAAAGCCCCGCGCGGCGGACCGCGCGGGGCAGGACGATCGGAGGGCGCCTGTGCCGGAGTGACCGCGCGTCACGCCGCCTTGGGCTGCGCCGCCACCGGCGGCAAGCTCTGGGCCGGAGCGACGCCGGAGACGAGGCACGGCGAGAAGAAGAGCGTGCCGCGCCAGGCGCCCTGCGCCGTGCGGGTCGCCACCACCAGCCACAACCCGGTCAGGAGCAGGATCAGGCCGCCGCCCACGATGGTGAAGAAGTCGAAGTGCGTGACCCGGCCGAGGCCAATAGTGGCCAGGGAATAGACGCCGAGGGGGAAGGTGAAGCCCCACCACCCGATGTTGAACGGCATGCCCTCCTTGAGATAACGGGCGGTCTTGAGCATGGCCAGCATCAGCCACCAGGCCCCATAGCCCCACAGAATGGTGGCGCCGATGATGCCGATGCCGAAGGCCACCGGCCCCACGCTCTCCAGGCCCGCATGGGCAAGCACGGGAGAGGCATTGCCGCCGAGTGTCAGGAGCCCCAGGGCGCCGGTGCCAATGGGGCCGAGCGCCAGCCAGCCGGAGGCGGCCATGTCGCGGTTGGGCAGCTTGTGCAGCGTCAGGCGCAGCAGCAGGATGACCAGGATGCTCATGGCCAGCGGCACCGAGAAGGCCCACAAAGCGTAGGAGATGAACAGCACGCCATAGGCTTCCGCCGCCGGCAGCACCGGCACCAGCCCGCCCCCCGAGGCCGCCGCCACCTCCGCCGCCACAATGGGCAGCAGCCAGACCGCCGTCATCTTCTCCAGCGAGTGGTCCTGCTGGGTGAACATGAGGAAGGGGATGAGCAGCCCGCAGGCCAGCGCGATCGCCACGTCCAGCCACCACAGCACATGGGCGATATTGAGCGCCACGTCGCCCCACATGGGAATGCCGAAGGTGACGAAGCCGTTGACGATGGTGGCCAGCCCCATGGGGATGGTGCCGAAGAACATGGACACCACGGGGTGCTGGAAGATGCGCTTGGCCTCATGTCCGAAGAAGATCCAGCGCGAGGCATAGAGCGCGGTGAACAGGCTGAAGAGGCCGATATTGAACAGCCACAGCGTCACCGCGATGGGGTGCTGGCCGGGAAAGGCGATGGGGAACTGGTTCAGCGCCAGGGCCAGCACGCCCGTGCCCATGGTCGCCGCGAACCAGTTGGGCGTGAACTGACGCACCGCCTCGCGCAGACCGCCGAACGGCGCATGATGGCCGGTTCCGGCCTGCGGTTGACGCATCGTCGCCATGACACTCTCCTTTGGCCGGGCTGATCGCCCGCTCGTCGAAAACTGGTCTCAAGATACCGGTGGGATATTCATCTCACAAACAGATCTTTGGCATCAAATCAATCTCGATATAAGATTGATTTGATTGCTTCCGGCCGAGCTTAGGATAATTGCATGACGCTTGAGCAGCTTCGCATCTTTGTGGCCGTTGCGGAACGCCAACATGTCACCCAGGCCGCCCGCGCGCTGCATCTGGCCCAATCGGCGGCGAGCAATGCGATCGCGGTGCTGGAGGCGCGGCACGACACCAAGCTGTTCCATCGGGTGGGGCGCGGCATCGAATTGACCGAAGCCGGCCGGGCCTTCCTGCCGGAGGCCCGCGCGGTGCTCGCCCGTGCCGAGGCGGCGGAACAGGTGCTGGCAGAATTCGGCTCGCTGCGGCGCGGCTCGCTGGTGCTCCAGGCCAGCCAGACCATTTCCGGCTATTGGCTGCCCCGCCACATGGTGGCTTTCCGCCGGGCCCATCCCCAGATCGAGCTGCGCCTGTCCGTGGGCAACACCGCCCAGGTGGCGGAGGCGGTGGAGGAAGGCACGGCGGAACTGGGCTTCGTGGAAGGCTCGGTGGACAATGCCGCCTTCGAGCGCATTGAAGTGGCGCACGACCAGTTGGTGATCGTCGTGGCCCCGGACCACCTATGGGCGGGACGCACGCTCACGCCCACCGATCTCCTGGAGGGCGACTGGGTGCTGCGCGAGGCGGGATCGGGCACCCGCTCGGCCTTCGAGGAGGCGTTGACCCATATCGGCATCGATCCCGCCCGGCTGAAAGTGCCGCTCGATCTGCCCTCCAATGAATCCGTGCGCGCGGCCGTGGAAGCGGGCATGGGCGCCACCGCCTTGTCGGCCTCGGTCGCCGCGCCCAGCCTCGAGGCTGGGCTGCTGGCCCAGGTGAATTTCCGCCTGCCGGAGCGGGCCTTCACCGTGTTGCGCCATCGCGAGCGCTATCGCAGCCGCGCTGCCGATGCGTTCCTGGCCATGGTGCGCGCCGAACGGCGGGGCTGAAGGGGAGCAATCAGGCGCCACTCTCCTGCGCCATGGACCGGCGGAAGGCGCGGGGCGAGTGGCCAAAGGCGGCCTTGAACTCGCGGGAGAGATGGGCGGTGTCGGCAAAGCCCGCATCCAGCGAGATATCGGTGATGCGCCGGCCGCTGTTCTCCAGCAACCAGCGGGCATATTCCAACCGGAGCTGGCGCTGGAAGGCCGCCGGCCCCACACCCAGAGCCGCCTGGAAGACCCGCTCCAGCTGCCGCGTGCTGAGCCCCACGAAGCGCGCCACCGCCTCCAGCGCCGGCGGATCGTCCAGCCGCTGCTCGATGAAGCGCGCCGCCTGGCGCACCCGCACGTCGCGGATATGTTCGAGGCTGGCATAGAAGTGGGCCTGCGGCATGGCGGCCGGGCGCATGTCCTGCACCATCATGTGGCGCATGGCCTGCTGGGCCTTGTCGCGCCCGCAATGGCGGGCCACCAGGTAAAGGCCCAGATCGATGGCGGCGGTGGAGCCGGCGCAGGTGATGAGGTCCCCCTCGTCGATGAAGAGCCGGTCCACCCCCGCCCGGATTCCGGGGAACTGCTCGTTGAACGCGTCGAGCACGTTCCAGTGCACGCACACCCGCCGCCCGCCCACCAGCCCGGCCTTCGCCAGCAGGAACGTGCCGGTGCAGATGCCGAGCATGCGCACGCCCGCCCGGCCGGCGCGGCGCAGATAGTCGAGCAAGGCTTCGGGCGGGTTTTCATTGAGATAGTCGTTGCCGCCGCACACGGCGAGATAGTCGAAGGCGGGCGGGTCGACGAGGTCGCCGTTCGGCGTCACCGTCACCCCGCAGCTGGAGCGGCGCGGGCCGCCCCCCAGCGTCATCACCGTCCAGGACGCATGCACCTGCCGGCCCCGCGCGCCATGGTCGGCCGCCAGGCGCAAGGCATCAATGAGGCCGGAAAAGGCCGCGATGGTGAACTGGTCGAGCAGGATGAAGCCCACCCGCAGGCGCGGCCCGGCGCCATCTTCCTGCGGGACGGCGGCGGAGGGAGAAAGGCGGGGAAGATCCGTCATGGCGGAAATATTCAACTTTTAGACAGCAGGTTTCTAGTGGCCCTGGCTCAGGCATGAAAGGTTTCTTCCTGGAAGACGCAAACTGCGCACCCAGAGGAGACATCGCGTGAAGACCTGCCTCCCGCTTTCCGCCCTGAGGCGTTCCGCCTCCGTCGCGGCCCTCCTGGCGGGCGCCGCCCTTCTGGCGCCCGGTGCTAACGCCCAGCAGCCCACGTCCATCACGGTGGCCTGGTATGGCGGCAATTGGGGCGATGCGTTCCGCGCCTGCGTCGCCGAGCCCTTCACCAAGGCCACCGGCATCCAGGTGAATGGCGAGATCGGCACCTCCACCGTCACCCTCTCCAAGCTCCAGCAGCAGAAGGCCGCGCCCACCATCGACGCCGCCTGGATGGATGGCGGCATCTCCGAGCTGGCGCTGGCCGCCGATGTGATCGACACGCTCGACCCCGCCGCCGTGAAGAACATGGCCAACACCCTGCCCGAGGCCGTCTATTCGGCGGGCGGCAAGGCCTATGCGGTGGGCACCGGCTATTATTCGGTGGGCATCACCTACAACACCCAGAAGGTGAAGGAGGTGCCCACCTCTTGGAACGACCTGTGGAAGAAGGAATATGAGGACGCGGTGACCATCCCGTCGCCCTCCAATTCCTCGGGCGTGCCCTTCCTGCTCTTCCTGTCCAAGACCTGGGGCGTGCCGGCCACCGACCTGGCCCCCACCTTCAAGAAGATCAAGGAGCTCAAAGCCGCCCTGTTCTTCGATTCCTCGGGCGCGGCCACCAATGCCTTCCAGAGCGGCGAAGCCATCATCGGCGCGCACTTCAACGTGGGCGCCTGGGACATGGCCGACAAGGGCCTGCCCATCGGCTTCGTGGTGCCCAAGGAAGGCGTGTGGGCCACCGATGCCCGCCTGCATCTGGTGAAGGGCAGCCCGAAGAAGGAAGCCGCCCAGAAGTTCATCGACCAGGCCCTCACCAAGGAAGCTTCCGCCTGCCTTGCCCAGAAGCTCTATCTCGGCCCCTCGGTGAAGGACGTCACCGTGCCCGCGGACGTGGCCAAGAAGCTGCCCTGGGGCGAGAAGGGCTCGGTGAAGGACCTGCGCCTGTCCGACTGGGCCCAAGTGAATGAGCTGCGCCCCAAGATCGTCGAGACCTGGAACCGCGAGATCGCGCGCAAGTAGATCGCGCCCTTCGGTCAGGCGGCCGGCTCCGGGAGGCCGGCCGCCGCCCTCCCCCACCCTCTCCCGCGCGCGAGGGACGGTTGGGGAGGGGGCCAGCCAACGCACCCCGTGTTCCTGCCCTGACACACGACGCGTGGCTCCCTCTCCCCGCCCTCAGCCGTCCTGGATCACCGATCCCGGCGGAACGGCGACACCGTGCGCCGGCAAACAGGCGCCCGAACCTTTCTTTTCCAGGAACGAACGGTCCGCGCTTCACGGCGCCTGGGCCATGGCCGATGCTTTGCCTGTCCACGGCCGGGCCCGCGCCCGCCGCTTCGCCCCATTGATGAAGGTTGCCGGAACCCCGCCATGCGGTCTCCTCTTCTTCACGTTGCCGGCCTGTCCAAGCGCTTCGGCGGGCAGGCGGCCCTCACCGATGTCTCGCTCGACGTGGAGCAGGGCGAGTTCGTGGCCCTGCTTGGCCCGTCCGGCTGCGGCAAGACCACGCTCCTGCGCTGCATCGCCGGCTTCCACCTCGCCGAGAGCGGCGCCATCCGCATCGCCGGCGAGGACGTGACCCAATTGCCGCCCTATCGTCGGCCACTCAACACCGTGTTCCAGAATTACGCTCTCTTCCCGCATATGACCGTGGCTGAGAACGTGGCCTATGGCCCCCGCCGCCAGGGCGCGAGCCGGGCGGAGGCCGCCATGCGGGCCGGGGAAGCCCTGGACCTGGTGGGCCTGTCGGGCTTTGCCGACCGCCTGCCCCGCCATTTGTCGGGCGGCCAGCAGCAGCGGGTGGCGCTCGCCCGCGCCATCGTCAACAAGCCCAAGCTCCTGCTCCTGGACGAGCCGCTGAGCGCGCTAGACTACAAGCTGCGCAAGCGGGTGCAGACCGAGCTGAAGCAGCTCCAGGCCAAGCTCGGCATCGCCTTCGTCTTCGTCACCCACGACCAGGAAGAGGCCATGACCATGGCCGACCGCATCGTGGTGATGAATGCCGGCCGGGTGGAGCAAGTGGGCCTTGGCCAGGAGATTTATCGCCGCCCGGCCACCCGCTTCGTGGCCGACTTCATCGGCGAGGCCAATTTCCTGCCCTGTGCCACCGGCATCGATGGCCGACCAACCCTGACCCTGGGCGGGCAAATCCTGCCCCTTCCCGCGCCTCTCGCGGACCGCACTCAGGGAAACGCCCCCGTGGCGGTTCTCCGGCCCGAACAGGTGCGCCTGCTGGAGGGCGTCGACGCGCCCGCGGGCCATCTGGCGGCCACCGCGATCGTCACCGACATCGTCCATGTGGGCAGCCACGCCATGGTCACCCTGGCCTGCGGGGAAACGCAGCTGGTGAGCCGGCTCGGTGGCACCTTGCCGGCGGGCCTTGCCCGGGGTGCCAGCGTGCGGATTGGCATCGATCCCGCCGATCTCCACCTCATCGCGGCCTAGCCCCATGACGGCGCCCTTCCGCACCCTCATCCTTCTCACCGGCTTGCCGGTCCTGTTCTTCGCCGCCTTCTTCCTGGCGCCCATGATGGTGGTGGCCATCGCCAGCCTCACCAATGGGGAGGGTCACGTGACCCTCGCCAATTACGCCCGCATCCTGCTGGATCGCTACCATTGGGACGTGATCTGGATCACCTTCCGCCTCTCCGCCCTCACCACCTTGCTGTGCGTGCTGATCGGCTATCCGCTGGCCTGGTACCTGGTGCGCATGGTGCGCTGGAAGGCGTGGCGGCGGGCCTGCGTGATCCTGCTGGTGGTGCCGCTCTTCACCTCCAACATCGTGCGCTCGTTCGGCTGGATGGTTCTGCTCGGCCGCAATGGCCTCGTCAATGACACGCTGGTGGGGCTCGGCCTTCTGGAGCGGCCCATGCGGTTCCTCGGCACCGAGACTGGCATCCTGATCGGCCTTGTCTATATCCTCCTGCCCTTCATGGTGCTGGCGGTGGGCAATACGCTGGCCAAAGTCGATCCCGGCCTTGAGGACGCCTCGGCCGATCTCGGCGCCGCGCCCTGGACCACCTTCTTCACCGTCACCTTGCCCTTGACCTTGCCCGGTCTCGTTTCCGGCGCGGTGCTGGTCTTCACGCTGGCCGCCAGCGCCTATGTGACGCCGGCCTTGCTCTCGGGCGGGCGCATCACCGTCTTTTCCATGCTGATCTTCCAGCAATACAGCTCGGTGTTCGACTTCCACTATGGCGGCGCGCTGTCCCTCACCATGTTGGTGCTGACCTTGGCACTGGTGGCGCTGGCCGGGCGCATCGGCGAGCGGAGGGCGGCATGAGCGATCGCCTGATCCTGGCCTGCGCCTCCGGCGCGGTGCGCCTCCTCTCGCTGCTGGCACTGGCTTTCCTGATGCTGCCCTTGGTGGTGCTGGTGGGTGCCTCGCTCACCACCACCAGCTATCTGGCCTTCCCGCCGCAAGGGATCACGCTGGCCTGGTACGCCAAGATGCTGGGCGACCCGTCCTATGTGTCGGCCTTCGTCACCTCCACGGTGCTCGCGGCGGCGGCCACCTTGGTGGCGGTGGTGTTCGCGGTGCCGACCGCGCTGGCCATCGCCCGCTATGCCTTTGTGGGTCGCCGGGCGCTCTCCGCGACGCTCATGTCGCCCCTGGTCCTGCCCCATGTGGTGCTGGGCGCGGCGCTGCTTCAATACGGCACCGCCATCGGTCTCACGCGCTCATTTGCGGCGCTGCTGGTGGGCCATGTGGTCATCATCACGCCCTTCGTGCTGCGGGCCGTGCTGCCCTTGCTGGATGACGACCAGAAAAGCCTGGAGGACGCCTCCGCCGATCTTGGCGCGGGGCCGCTGACCACCTTCTTCCTGGTGACGCTGCCGCAGATCCGGCCGGGGGTGATCGCGGGCGCAGTGTTCGCCTTCATCTCCTCCTGGATCAACGTGGAATTGAGCATTTTCAACACCACGGCGGACCTCACCACCATCCCGGTGAAGCTGTTCAATTACGTCCAGTACACCATCGATCCCACCATCGCGGCGGTGTCCGCGCTCACCATCCTGGTGGCCGGCCTCGCCATCATCCTCATCGACCTGATCCTCGGCCTGGACATGCTGTCCGAGCGCCGGTGACCCCCTTTCCATTCAGCCAAGGAGCCCCGCACATGATGCGCACTCAGGACGTGTTCGACGTCGTCTATACCCACACCGAAGGTGAGCCGCTCTGCATCATCCATTCCGGCATTCCCTATCCCGCCGGCTCCACCATCCTGGAAAAGCGCGCGTTCCTCGAAGAACATTATGACTGGCTGCGCTGCGCCCTCATGCGCGAGCCGCGCGGGCACCGGGACATGTTCGGCGTGTTCCTGACCCCGCCCTCCAGCACCGATTACGATGCCGGGCTCATCTATATCGACGGCACCCAGTATTCCCACATGTGCGGGCACGGCACCATCGCGGTGGCCATGGCCATGGTCTCGCTTGGCCTCGTGCGTCGGGGCGAGAACGGGCGCACTACCATCCGCTTCGAGACCACCGCCGGCCTGGTGGTGGCGGAAGTGGCCAACGAAGGCGAAACGGTCCTGTGGACGCGGTTCGAGAATGTGCCGGCCTATGTGGCGGCGCAGGACGTGCCGCTGGAACTGCCCGGCGTCGGCGCGCTGAAGGCGGATATTTCCTGGGGCGGCAATTATTTCGGCATCATCGACCTGCGCGGCACGGCGCTGAAGATCTGCCCCGAGAACGGCTCGGAGCTGTCGCGCCTGGGCGTCATGGCCCGCGAGCAACTGCGCGAGAAGGTGGCGATCCAGCACCCCGCGTCCAAGCACATCAACAACTTCAACTTCGTCACCTTCTGGCATGAGGCGACCATTCCCGGCGCCTTCTACAAGAACGTGCACGTCTTCTCCGCCGGCCAGCTGGATCGCTCTCCCGGTGGCACCGGTACCAGCGCCATGATGGCCATGTTCGAGGCGCGCGGCGCGCTGAAGATCGGCCAGACCATCCGCTCGGAGGGGCTGCTCGGCTCGGGCACCTTCGAGGGCTGCCTCATCGGCGAGACCAGCCTCAACGGCACCCGCTTCGTACGCCCGACCGTGAAGGGCACCGCCTCCATCCTCGGCACCGCCCGCTGGGTGATTGACCGCGAGGACCCGGTGGGCGCCGGCTTCCTGGTGGCCTGAGGCCAGCCAGTGACGGCTCAGCGGCGGACGATCACCGCCGCCGGGCCGCCCCCGTCGGGGCCCTGGTGCTCGGCGCCGCCGGAAACATAGATTTCCGGCAGCCCGACGAGCCCCGCCAGCGCGCCCGCCACATAGGCCCGCGCATGGCGGGTGGAGGAGATGTCGCTGTCATCCAGCATGGTGTGGCGATAGCCGCGGATGCGGCCGGAGCGGCTCGCCTCGGCCTTGGCAAGCAGCGCCACCAGCCTGTCGCCCTCCAGGGCATCGAGGCGGCCAAGGGCCGCCCGCACGGGCGCCACATCGATGGCATCCGCCATCACCCCATGGTCGACGGCCAGCGGGCCGGACCAGTCCGGCGACATGCCCAGCACCACCACTTCGTGGCCCATCAGCTCGATGCCGGACGAGCAGCTCGCCCGTCCCGAATAAAGCGAGAGGTCGGAGCAGATGACGGCGTCGGAGAGGGCCGTCTCGTCCACCTCGCCCAACGCCAGGGCAATGCCCAGCGCGCTCGCGCCCCGCGACAGGCCCATGGATTTCAGCGTGTCAGATGTGGCCGTATCGGCACCGCGCGCCTTGGCCTCGGCGACGCGGGCCATGGTCAGCAGCGGGCACTTCACCTGCACGAAATGCACGTCCTGCGGCCGGTGGATGCCCGCTTCCGACATGGCGTGGCGCACCGCCGCCGCCACCTGGCGCACCTGACCCATGCGGCCGATGTCTTCAGGCAGGAGATCGGCGGTGTGGGTGCGGCCGATGGCGAGCGCCGGGCCGGGCGTGCCCTCCCCCTCCGCCCGCTCGAACACCAGCCAGTGGGGCGCCATGCCCCCCTCGGTGCCGCCGGACATGACGAGGCACACGGTCTGCGCGGAGGCGCCCAGATGCTCTTTCAGCATCAGGCCGAGCGACTGCACGGCGAGGCCGCGTGAGAAATCGTTCACGCAGCCATTGCCTTCGGTCTTGCCGAAGATGGCGAGGATGCCCGCCGGATGGATCTGGCGGGCGGCGATGGCAGCTTCGATACCCGACACGTCGTCGGGCCCGGCCGCGCTGATCCGGTGGACCTTGGCGATGGGCATCAGCAGCATCCTGGTTCGAAATGTTTGCCGGCGGCGGCATCGAGCGCCGGCATGGCAGCGGCAAGGGCGGCCTTGTCCGGCATGGCGGCGCGCATGCGAGCCAGCACTTCCGCCCGCACCGCGGGATAATCGATGCCGGTGACCACGCCATCGCGCACGATCGTGCGCCCGCCGATGATCAGCTCGCGCACGTGGCGGGCGGTGGCGCGGGTCAGTATCATGTCCAGCACGTCGCACGGCACGCCCAGGCGGTCATCCTCGATCTTCGCCCAATCGAGCACGATCAGGTCCGCCGGCGCGCCGGGGGCCAGCACGCCGCCCTCGTTCCGGCCGGTGACGGAGCGGCGGCCATTCACAAGGGCCATGCCGAGAATGTCGGCGGCGGTGACCTTGGTGCGGAAGCCGGTGCCGATGTGCAGAAGGTGGGCCACGCGGATCTCCCGCAAGGCATCGTCGTCTTCCTCCAGCGCCTTGCCGTCGACGCCGATGGCCACGCGGCAGCCCTTGGCCTTCATCTGCGCCACCGGCCCGATGCCCGAGCGCAGATGCAGATTGGAGGATGGATTGGAGACGATGGTCACGCCCCGCTCCGCCAGCAGTTCCAGTTCGTCCGGCCGCGCCCACACGCAATGGGCAAGCGTCAGCCGCTCGGAGAGGAGGCCGATGGAATCCAGGTGCCGCACGATGCCGCCGGGATAGGCCTCATCCGCCCAGGCCCGCTGGTAGCGGGTTTCCAGCAGGTGCATATGCACCCGCCGGCCGGTGCGGGCAGAGGCCTCCGCCACCGCTTCCAGCAAAGCATCCGAGCACCATTGCGGGCCGTTGGGTCCGTATTGCACGTCGAAGTCGGGCCCGCCCGCCGCCTCGGCCACCGCGTCGGCCAGTTCGATGAAGGCCTTGGGCGACAGGGGCTCGCGGAGAAACTGGCCGGCCAGCACGCTGCGGGCCGGCTCGGGAATGGTGGCAAGGAAAGGCTCGCTCGGGCCATAGACGAGCGGGTGGCGGTCCTTCATGGAGACGGCAAACCCCACCCGCACGCCCACGTCGCGGGCGGCGCGGGCCACCTCCTGAACCTCGCGCGGCAGGTCCGTGAAACCCTGCGCGCGGGTGTAATGCATCATCACGATGCCCGACCCGCCGAGCGCACTGCGGGACAGAGACAGCGCCGCCGCCAGATAGGGATCGACGGAGGGAAAGAGGGCGAGGTAGTTGAGCCACGCCTCCAGCGGCTTGCCTCCCGCCCCCACCGAAGTGGTGCGCACCGGGCGTCCATGGTCATGGGCATTGACCGGCGCCGGCATGACGAACACATCGTCCACAGGCCCGGCGGCGGGACCGACTTCGGCGATGCGCCTATCCGCCAGGACAAGCCGCGCCGGCCCGGTGACCGGCCCGCGCGGGTCGGCCAGGAGGTGGGTGCAGGAGAGGGAGCGCGTCGCGCTCATTGGCCCACCTGCGGCGGCATGCGATCGGCCTTCGGGGGCAGGAAGGCCCGGTTGAACACCTCGGCCGGGGTCGGCTTCTTCGGCAGTTCGAAGGCATCGGAGATCAGCGTGATGGCGGTCTCAAGCCGCGCATCGCTCACATCGCCGAGGCCGAGCGAGCGAGCCTCCGGCGTGTCGATGAGGGACTTGTAGACATAGATCAGCCGGCGCGTCTCGATGTCCTTGTTGATGAGGGGTTCCTTGGCCGCCAGGAGCGCGATGGCGGCGTCGGGATTTTCCACCGTCTCCTTGATGGCCCGGTTGATGGCGCGCAAGAGGCCCTTCACCGCTTCCGGGCTCTCCTTGGCAAGCTTCTGGGAGACCATGATGCCGTTGGAATAAAGGTCGATGCCGGCATCGGAATAGAAAATCCAGCGGAAGTCCTTGTCGGGATCGAGCTTCAGCGCCACGAGGTTCATGTAGCTGGTGGCCGAGAAGATGGCGATGGTGCTCACCTGCCCCTGCAGCAGCATCTGCTCCTGGAGGTTGGGCGCCACCTGGGTGATGGCGATGGAGCCATAATCGAGCCCATTGGCCTTGGCGAGCAGCGGCAGCAGCTTGAAGGAGGCCCCGCCCGGCGGCGTGCCGAGCTTGGTGCCGGCGAGGTCCTTCACGGACTTGATGGGGCTGTCCGCCTTGGTGAGCAGGGCAAACGGCGCCTTGTTGTAGATCATATAGACCATGACCGGCGTCTCGGCGGGCCGGGCGGCGGCGTTCTGGATGACGGCATTGATGTCGCCGAAGCCGGCATCATAGACCCCCGACATGATGCGGGTGACGGTGGCCGCCGAGCCCTCGCCCTGGTCGATGGTCACGTCGAGATTCTCGGCCTTGAAGTAGCCCTTCTCCAGCGCCCAGTAATACCAGGCGTGCACACCCTGGAGCTTCCAGTCCAGGGTGAAGCGGATCTTGGTGGGCTCGGCATGAGCGGAAGGGGACGCACCGGCGAGCAGCAGCGCGCCAAGCGCTGCCAGCAGCAAGCGTTTCATGAGCAACTCCTGGAAGGGATTTATGTTTTTTGAAAAGCCCGGCCGGCCTCAGCCGACCGCGAAATCATCCTTGCGGCGCGCCCAGCCGATGACGCGGCCCTCGATCAGGGAGAAGAGCGCGTAGAGCCCCACCCCCAGCACCGCGAGCACCAGGAGGCCGGCGAAGACCAGGGGCACGTCGAAGGAGGAGGAGGCGATCATCATGAGATTGCCGATGCCCCGGTTGGAGGCCACCGTCTCCGCGATCACCGCGCCCACGAAGGCCAAGGTCACCGACACCTTCAGCGAGGCGAAGAAGAAGGGCATGGTGCGCGGCAGCCCCACATTCATGAGAATGTCCATCTTGGAGGCGCGCAGCGCCCGCATCACATCCTCCAGCTCCGGCTCGGTGGTGGCCAAGCCCGCCGCCACGTTCACCACGATGGGGAACAGGCTCATGATCATGGCGGTGAGGATGGCCGGGATGGAGCCCGCCCCGAACCACAGCACGAAGATGGGCACCAGGGCCACCTTCGGGATCGAGGAAAAGCCGATGAGCAATGGATAGCCCGCATCATAGGCGAGACGCGAGGAGCCGATGAGCGCCCCCAACGCGACGCCCGAGACGATGCCGAGGGCAAATCCCACCAGCGTCGTATAGAGGGTCTGGAGCGCGTGGGGCCAGATGGCGGGCGCCCGCTCGATGAGGGTGGCCACAACCTGGGTCGGCCGGGGCAGCACGATCTCCTTGATGCCGAAGGCGATACAGGCCAGCTCCCAGATGACGAAGAAGCCGATGATGACGGCCACTGAGGACAGGCGGCGGCGCACTTGGGTGTTCATCGGGCGGCCTCCACGGGTTCGCGCGCGGAGACGATCAGCTCGCGCAGGCGCTGGGTCAGGCTCACGAAGCCCGGCTCATAGGTCATCTCGATGTTGCGCGGCCGGGCGAACGGCACATGGCAATCCTCGATGATGCGGCCAGGGCGGGCGCGCATGACGCAGACCCGGTTGGCCAGGAAGCCGGCTTCCTTCAAATCGTGGGTGACGAGGATCACGGTGGGCTTGCGGTCAAGCCACAGATCCTGGAGCACGCCCCACAATTCCTCGCGGGTGAACTGGTCGAGGGCGCCGAAGGGCTCGTCCAGCATGAGCAGTTGCGGGTCATGGATCAGCGCCCGGCATAGCGAGGCGCGCTGGAGCATGCCGCCGGACAATTGCCAGGGAAAGCGATCGGCAAAGCCCTTCAGGCCCACCTGGTTGAGCAGGGCATCGGCGCGATCGCGGAACTCGGTGCGGCGCTTGGACCGGAACTCAGCCCGGAAGGGCGGCACGATCTTCAGCGGCAGCATGATGTTGTCGCGGATGGAGAGCCAGGGCAGCAAGGTGGGATTCTGGAACGCCATGCCCACCCGCACCTGCGAGGCCCCCACTTCCCGGCCATCCACGAACACATGGCCCGTGGTGGCGGAAATGAGGCCCGTCACCAACTTCAAAATGGTGGACTTGCCGCAGCCCGAAGGCCCCACCAGGGCAACGAAATCGCCCTGCCCGATGGTCAGGCTGGTCTCACCCAGCGCGTGGACCTGGTGACCCTCCCGTCCATAGGAGAGGGTGACCTCTTCCAACTCGACAAAGGTGCGGGGCGTGCTCATGCGGCCGCCTCCGGTCGCTGCGCCACCACGGCGGCCAGTGTCTCATCGGTGTGGCGGGGGCTGGGGGTGCCCACGTCCTGGATGGCGTGGACCGAGCGGCCATGTCCGCGCGTGTCGGCCATCAAGGTGCGGTCCTTCATCACGAAGCGCCCGCGCACCATGGTGTGCACCGGCAGGCCCTGCACCTCCCGGCCATGCCAGGGCGAGACCTTGGAGCGGGACTGGAGGGCCGCGTCGTCAATGGTCCAGCGCCGGTCGAGATCGATAAAGGCCAGATCCGCGTCGGCCCCAGACTGGATCGCCCCCTTGCGGGGATAGAGGCCCCAGACCTTGGCCGGATTATAGGCGCTCCAGCGCACGAGATCCGTGAGCGCCATGCGCCCGGCCGCCACCTCGGTCAGCATGAGAGGGATCTGCGTCTCGACGCCCGGGAAGCCGCAATCGACCGTCCAGATGTCCGGCCGGGTCTTTTCTTCCGGGGTATGGGGCGCGTGGTCGGTGGCGATCATGTCGATGGTGCCGTCCCTGAGCGCCGCCCAGAGCGGCCCCTGGTTTGCCGCCTCGCGCACCGGGGGATTGACGCGGATGATGCCGCCCCAGCGGCCATACTCCTCCGCCGCCAGCATCAGATAATGTGCGCCGGTCTCCCCCGTAATGTCCACGCCCCGCGCCTTGGCGTCGCGCAGCGGGACCAACTCGGCGGCCGAGGAGATATGGAGGATGTGGATGCGCGCGCCGGTCCATTCGGCCAGGATCGCCGCGCGGGCCACCGCCTCCACCGCCACAACGGCAGGCCGCGAGGCGAGATGGGCAAGGGCATCGGTACGGCCGGCCTCCACCAGGCGGGATTGGCGGCGCTCCATGATGGAATTGGTTTCCGCATGCAGCGAGACGCGCTTGCCGGTGGGCGCCACCAGCTCAAACGCCTCCAGCATGGCCCCGGTAGAGGGCGAGGGGATGCGGCCGAAGGTGTTGCCCATATAGAGCTTGAAGCCGATGATCCCGCCCTCGACCAGCGTCGGCACATGGGCAAGGCTCTCCTCGCCCAGCACCGCATAGAGGCCGTAATCCACATGGGCCTTCGCGCTGGCGATGGCGTGCTTTTCCGCAAGGCTCGCCGCGTCAGCCACGGTCGGAATGGTGTTGGGCATGTCGAAGACGGTGGTGACGCCGCCAAAGGCCGCCGCCGCCGTGCCGCTCTCAAAGTCTTCCTTGTGGGTGTAGCCGGGATCGCGGAAATGCACGTGCACGTCGATGGCGCCGGGGAGGATGTGCAGGCCCGTGGCATCGAAGGTCTGCCGGGCGGCGGGCATGGCGCCTTCCTCGCCCACCGCCACGATGCGCCCGTCCTTCACCGCGATGGCGGCGGGGCGGACGGTCTCGTGGGTGACAACCTGTCCGCCGGTGATGACGAGGTCGGCGGGGAAATCCTGATCGCTCATTCCGTCCTCCTCACAGCATGGCCCAGCCGCCATCCACCGGCAGGTCGATGCCGGTGAGCTGGCGTGACACGTCGGAGGCGAGGAAGAGGCAGGCATTGGCCACGTCCTCGTCCTGCGTCACCCGCCGCAGCGCATAGTCGGCGGCGTGGCGCTCCATGGCCTCCTCCACCGTGATGTTCAGCTTGGCCGCCATATTGGCACACACTTTCTCGCGGAAACGCGGGCCGTCCACCATGCCGGGGGCAACGCAATTCACATTGATATTGTGCGGCCCCACCTCCAGCGCGAAGCTCTTGGTGATGCCGCGCAGGCCCCATTTGGAAGCGGAATAGGCCATCCGCCCGGCGCGGCCCCGCATGCCGAAGGTGCCGCCCACATTCACCACCTTGCCGTAGCGGCGCGCGATCATGCCCGGGAGCACCGCGCGCATGGTGTGGAAGCAACCATTCATGTTGAGGGTGACGATGTCGTCGAACTCCTCGGGCGTGGTCTCGACCCCGGTCTTGCCGATGGGACCGGAGCCGCCGGCAATGTTGACGAGGATGTCGATGGCGCCGAACGCCTCCAGCGCCTGCGCTGCCGCGACCTCGCAGGCCGCCGCATCGGTCAGGTCACAGCCGAGGACGATCACCTCTGCGCCCTTGGCCCGCGCCTCTTCCGCCACCGGCCCGATGGCGCCCGTGTCCCGGCCCACCAAGGCCAGGCGGCAGCCCTCGGCGGCGAAGGCGAGGGTGACGGCGGCGCCCATGCCCTTGGCGGGGCCGGTGATGAAGGCGACGCGATCTTTCAGCTTGAGGTCCATGGCACGTCCGGGGGTTCTTGATTGAAAGCAAGCGGGCGGCGCGGGGCACACCCCGCCCTGCCCTCCCCCGCTGGGGGGAAGGTGGGGCTCGTCATGGACCGGCGCGGCCGGCGCCGGCCGGAGGTCAGGAGGAGGCGGTCCGTAACGCCGGGTCAGAACAGCTTCTTGGGCAGGTCGGCCACCGGCGGCAGGAAGGCCGGGGTGAAGACCTGGTCGACCTTGGGGGTCGTGGGCAGCTTGTTGGCGTCCACCAGGATGTCGATGGCCTGCTTCAGGCGCACCGGGTCCACATTGCCGAGGCCGATCTTGGCGATCTCGGGATGGTTCATCTCCGAGCGCAGCGTCGCCTCCAGGCGCTCCAGTTCCACCTGCGGCTTGATGAGCGGCTCGCGCTTCTGAACCGCCGCGACGCCGGCCTTGGGGTCCTTGAGCATGTCGATGAGGCCCTTGTTCAGCGCCCGCACCAGGCCCTTCACCGCCTCCGGCTTTTCCTTCACCAGTTTCTGGGAGACGATGATGGCGTTGGAATAGAGGTCCATGCCGTAATCGCCATAATTGATGTAGCGGATCTGGCTGTCCTCGATGCCGATCATCTTGGCCGAGAAGCGGATGGTATTCACATAGCCGAACACGCCGTCCACCTGGCCCTGCATCAGCATCTGCTCGCGCAGATTGGGCTGCATGTTGACGATCTTGATGCCCGAGCAATCGATCTTGGCCAGCTTGCAGAAGGCCGGGAACAGCTTCAGCGCGCCGTCATTGGCGGCCCCGCCGAGCGTCTTGCCCACCAGGTCCTGCGGGGTCTTGATGGGGCTGTCGGCCTTCACCGCGATGGTGAAGGGAGGCTGGTTGAACATCACATAGACGGCGATGGGCGCGTCCTCGGGCTTCTTGGCCACCAGCTCGATGAGGGCATTGATGTCGCCGAAGCCGGCATCATAGGTGCCGTTGGCCACCAGCGGCACGGCGGCGCCGGAGCCGTTGCCCTGGTCGATGGTCACGTCGAGGCCCTCGGCCTTGAAGTATCCATTGTCCTCGGCCAGGAAGAACATGGCCTGCGGGCCTTGATACTTCCAGTTGAGCACCAGCTTGATCTTGGTCTGCGCCGCCGCCGGGGCGGCGGACAGGCCAAAGGCAAGCCCGAGGGTCAGGCCGGCCGCCACGGTAGCAAGGGCGCGTCGGGCAAGCGCACGTCGGGTCAGGGACTTGAACGGCATCGGAAGAACTTCCCTTCTGGTCAAGGTTTGTCTTTGGTTTCTTGTTGTTGGAAAGCGGCCGTCAGCGCGTCGGCCGAGGCGGTGGCGCCATAGAGCAGGCGCACGAGATAGAGGATGGCGTCGCGCACATAATCGGGGGATGGGGTGGCGCAGGCATCTTCCACCAGCACGCAGCCATAGCCCAGGAACGAGGCGTCGCAGAGGGTGGAGAAGACGCAGCGGTCGATATTGATGCCGGTGAACAGCAAGGTGTCGATGCCGCGATTGCGCAGCACAGAATCCAGCTCATTGTCCGTGAAGCCGCTGAGGCGGTGCTTGTGCACCAGGAGATCGCCCTCCTGCGGTGCCAGCTCCTCCACCACCTCCGCGCCCCAGTCGGTGGCGACCGTGATGCGCCCGCGCCCGCCGGGCGAGGGATCGCCATAGACCGGCCGCGTGCCGCCCGCCGAGCCCTTGGCCAGCACCAGCGGCGGCAATTCGGCCACGTCCGCCCGCACGCCCCAATTGACGAACACCACCGGCACATCAGCCGCCCGCGCTGCCGCGGCGAGGCGGGAAATGGCGGGGATGACGGCCTTGAGGGGCGCCGGGTCGACGCCGGAGCGGGGGAACCAGCCGTCCGCGTGGAGGAAGTCGTTCTGCATGTCCACCACCACGAGGGCAGTGGTGGAAAGGTCCAGTTCCGCCGACTGCGGCTCCGCCGCGAAGGTCGCGAGGCGCGGCGCAGGGCGGGGGCGCGCGAAGCTCAAAGTGCCGGAGGATGAAGGGGGCATGGGCGGCTCACGAAACCTTGTCGCTGGCCCGGGCCGGTCCGTTCCGGTGCGCCGCAACATGATCCTTTCGTGACACAGCCTAGGCACGATCGGTGATGCGATCCATAGCCGATTTTGATACATTGCGTTGCCGATTAGGCTACGAACTTTCCTGCGTCCAAGGCCCGCCATGCGCCATCTCCGCTTCCTGCGCTACATGGACGAGGTGGCCCGCACCGGCTCCATCCGCCGGGCGGCGGAGCGGCTGAACGTGACGCCGTCCGCCCTCAACCGCCGCATCATGGATCTGGAGGAGGAACTGGACGCCAAGCTCCTGGAACGCCGCCCGCGCGGCGTTCAATTGAGCGCGGCGGGCGAGGTGTTCGTGGCCTATCTGCGCGAGCAACTGGCCGACGCGGAGCGCATGCGCTCCCAGATCGAGGATTTGCGCGGCCTGAAACGCGGCACGGTGAAGATCGCCTGCAGCCAGGCGCTGGCGCACGATTTCCTGCCCCAGCAGATCGCCGCCTTCCGCAAGCGCTATCCGCTGATGAATTTCGAGGTGTCGGTGGCCGACCATGAGCGCGCCGTGGCGCTGCTCACCGCCTATGAGGTGGACCTGGTGCTGGTGTTCCGCCCGCCCTTTGTCGGCTCGCTGCGCCTGCTCACCACCTTGCCCCAGCGCCTCGTCGCCCTCCTGCCGGCGGACCATCCGCTCGCCGCGCGCACGTCGCTGCGCCTGTCCGATTGCACCGGGTATGCGCTGGCTTTGGCCGAGCGCAGCACGGGCGGGCGGCAGATGATTGAGGAGAGCATCGCCCGCTCAGGGTTGCGCTTCTCGGTGGCGGCGGAATGCAATTCCTTCGAGATGCTGCGCGGGCTGGTGGCCCATTGCGGCATGATCTCGTTCCAGATCGAGCTGGGCGCGCTCCCCGCCGCCATGCCGCCCGGCATCGTGGTGCGCCAGATCGATGATCTGGCCGGCGCCGACATGGTGCTCGCCCAATTGCGCGGCCGCAGCCTGCCGCTGGCGGGGGCGCAGTTCGCCGAACATCTCACCAAGGCGCTTCGGGCCCTGGCGCCGCCGAAGGCGGGGTGAGCCGCCCCATGCCGCCTCGACACCTGCGGGGCATGGCCCTACCTTTGCGTTGGGCGGGGGATAGGCGGCATGTGGACCATCCTTGAGCGGATCATGGCCGTGATCGGCTTCATCGCCACCATCGTCGGCACGGTGATCGCCTATCGGACATTCATGGATCCGGGCAAACTCGCGGAGGACGTGGCCAGTATCGCCGCTCGCTTGAGCCGCGAGCCCTCCCTGGACCAGCAAGAGCGCCTCTATGTGGGCCAAGTGATGAATATGGGCGACAGATACCTCGTCTATATCGAGAAGCTGCCCACCAGCGCGTCCGGATCGTTCGACCTGAAGCTCTGCGATGCCAAGACCGGCGCCACCATCGGCGAAGGCACCTATGCGTTCGGGCGCGAGGGGGCCGATTTCACACCCCAGTTCAAGCAGGCAGGACCCGCCATCACCATCGTGCTGAACGCCAAGCTGGCGCAGACGACCTTCTCGCGCAAGGAACAGTGGCGCAATGCCAACGGCAACTGGTCCCGCATCGCCGAGCCGAAGATCGTGGCGGGCACCGCCCAATCCTGCCTGTGACAGATCCGGCCCGCGCCGGAGGCCTCACACCCCCGGCCGAAACCGCTCGAAGGCAGTGATCTTCTGGACCATCAGGTCCACCTCGCGCAGATAGATCTCGGCCTTGAGATAGGCCAATTCGTCCGCGAGGCCCGCCTCCGGCACCTCGATCCACCAGGATTTGGGCCGCCCGTCGGAGCCGTCATTCCAGCGATAGCCGCGCTTCTTCAGATGGTCCTTCATGTCGAAGGGCGCGCCTTCCGCCCAGACGCGGAAGGTGGGAAGGCGGGCGGTGGAAAGCAGCCGGGAAAAGGCGATGCCCTCCGCCTCCTTCAAGGGCGCTCCGAGCACGGCAAGGAGCGCCTGGCAATCATCCACGGCGCGGTGGCCATTGTGAAACCAGCCGGACTGGCCCACCAGATAGCCAAGCTTCACTCCCTCGAAGCCGAAGCCCGACCAATCGACCTGCGAGGCCGAGCAGGCCCAGGCCTTGTGGGCGAAGTCCGGCAGCAGGCGCTCGCAGAAGGGGCGGTCGAAGCGGGCATTGTGGGCGATGACCAAGGCGGCGGGGGCAATGAAGCGGGCCACCTCGTCGAGATCCAGCGCATGGCCCTTCACCATCTCCGGCGTGATGCCGGTGAGCTTGGTGATCTCGGCGCTGATGGGCACGGAGGGTTCGCGGAGCTGGCTATAGGTGGCGATCACATCGCCCACCGCGCCATCCTCCCCATAGGCGAAGGCCACCATGCCCAGCTCGATCACCTCTTCCTTGGTGGGGTCGAGGCCGGTGGTCTCGGTGTCGATGATGATTGCGAGCTTTTCCCCCGCCTTGAGAGGCCGGGGCACCACGGGGGGGAATTCCAGCCGGCGCAGGATGCGATAGCGCCCGGTGCGCTCCAGCTCGCAGGCCCAGGCCTCATATTGCGCGTCATAGGCGATTTCGGGCACGGGCGGCGCCACCGGCTCGGGCGCGGGGCGCACGGCGGCCGTGCGGGCGCGGCGGCGGGGCTTATGCACCGCCTCGCCCTCGTCCAGATTCATCAGGGCGAAGAAATCCGCCTGCTGCGCCAAGGCCAAAGCTCCGAATCGCCCCCCTCATATGGGGGTGGCGGGGAGATTACACCATTGGCAAGCCGCCCTCAGGCGCGGGCATCCTCCAGGATCATGCGCGCCCCCTTCTCGGCGATGACGAGGGTGGGCGTGTTGGTGTTGCCCGACGTGATGGTGGGCATGACGGAGGCGTCCACCACCCGGAGCCCCTCCAGCCCCAGCACTTTCAGCCGCGCATCCACCACCGCCGAGGGATCGGAGGGCAGGCCCATCTTGGCCGTTCCCACGGGGTGGAAAATGGTGGTGCCGATATCGCCCGCCGCCCGCGCCAGCGCGCTGTCCTCATCCGGCACGGCGGGACCGGGCAGGATCTCCTGCGGCGTATAGGGGGCAAGGGCCTTCTGGCCAACGATGCGCCGGGCCACCCGGATGGAATCGGCCGCCACCTGCCGGTCCTCCTCGGTGGCGAGATAACCGGGCCTGATCTCGGGGGCGGAGGAAAAGGCGTTGTCCCTCAGCCGGATGGTGCCGCGCGAGGTGGGGCGCAGATTGCACACGCTCATGGTGAAAGCGGGGAAGCGGTGCAGCGGCTCGCCGAACTTGTCCAGCGACAAGGGCTGGACGTGGAACTCGATGTTCGCCCGCTCCTGCCGGGCATCGGAGCGGGTGAAGATGCCCAGCTGCGAGGGCGCCATGGTCAAGGGACCGCGCCGGAACAGGGCATATTGGGCGCCCATCCAGGCTTTGCCGAGCAGGGAATGGTAGCGCGTGTTGAGGGTGCCGATGCCTTGGAGCTTATAGATGAGCCGCAATTGCAGATGGTCCTGCAGATTGCCGCCGACGCCGGGCAGGTGATGGGCGACATCGATGCCCTTGTCCTTGAGATGCTCCCCCGGCCCGACGCCCGACAGCATAAGCAATTGCGGCGAACCCACCGCACCGGCGGCGAGGATCACCTCCCGGCGGGCAATGAGCGTGCGCGGCCCGGCGCGGCCGGTCACCACCACGCCGGTGGCCCGGCGGTTCTCGATCAGCACCTTGCGCACATGGGAGGCGGTGATCATGAACAGGTTGTCGCGATCCAGCACGGGTTTGAGGAAGCCGCGCGCCGCGCTCCAGCGGACGCCGCGCTTCTGGTTAACGTGGAAATAGCCGGCGCCCTCATTGTCGCCGGTGTTGAAATCCTCCACCGCGCGGATGCCCGCCTCGCCCGCCGCCTGCCGCACGGCGTCCAGCAGCGGCCAGGTCATGCGCGGAAATTCCACCCGCCATTCTCCCCCCTTGCCGTGATGGGCGTTGGGGCCGAGGAAATGGTCCTCATTGCCCTTGAAGAGGGGCGCGAGATCGTCCCAGCCCCAGCCGGGAAGGCCCAATTGCCGCCAATGGTCATAATCGGCCGCCTGGCCGCGCATGGAGATCATGCCATTGATGGCGGACGAGCCGCCGATCACCTTGCCGCGCGGATAGTTCAGCGCGCGGCCATTGAGGCCGGGCTCCGGCTCGGTCTTGAAGCACCAGTCGGCGCGAGGGTTGCCGGTGGCATAGAGATAGCCGACGGGAATGTGGAACCAGATCCAGTCATCGCGCCGCCCCGCCTCCACCACCGCCACGCGCATGTTGGGGTCTTGCGAGAGCCGATTGGCGAGAACGCAGCCGGCGGTGCCCGCGCCCACCACGATATAATCGAAGATGTCGTCCACTTCCCCCGCCATGGCGTCGGCCTCCCGGTCTTGTTGTCGGGACTGTGGCGGGGGGCTGGCGCAGGGGCAAGAGCGACGCTGTGCCTCCCCGGCCGCATCCGCCTCCACTTGGGCCATGCCAGGAGCGCGCTGTGAATGCGCCATAAGTCGAAGGCAGGTCACCCGGTGGCGGCGGTGCCTTCGGTCTCGTCCTGCAAGGCTGTGAGGAGGGAGAGGAAGCGCTCGCCCTGCACCAGCACATGGGCGCGCATGGCGGCCGCGGCGGCCTCCCCGTTCCCCGCGAGCAAGGCGGTGAGAATGGCCTCGTGCTCGGCGAAGGAGGCATCCATGCGGCGCGAGACACGCAATTGCAGGCGCCGATACGGCTGAAGCCGTCGCTGGAGCCGGCGCGCCTCCGCCGCCAGAATGCGGTTTCCGGTGGCGTCATAAATGGCCTGGTGGAACACCGCATTGGCCGGGTAATAGGCGCCCGTATCGCCCGCCGCCACCGCCTCCGCGCAGGCGCGGTGCGCCGCCTCCAGCGCCGCGCGGTCGTCCGGCTCCATGCGCTGGGCGGCCAGGCGCGCGCAGGCGCCTTCCACTTCCGACATGAGCTCGAAGGACTCAACCAGTTCGCGCGGGCCAAGCAGCACCACGAAGGCCCCGCGCCGGGGACGGATTTCAACCAGGCCCGAGGACGCCAGCTGGATCAGCGCCTCCCGGATAGGGGTGCGCGAGACCTGGAAGCGTTCGGCGAGGCCCACCTCGTCCAGCCGCTGCCCCGGCCGCAGCCGGCCGGCGACGATGTCGTCCTCCAGCGCCTCACGCAGGCGCGGCGTGGCCTCTCCCCTCACCGCTTCGCTCCTTCAGCTTCAGCGTCACTTTAGCATCTCGTCACATACAGTCATCACCAATCTTGCATACATGATGATTGACGAATGATGCAAACGGCTCTTAGATGTGTAGGACGACGGGGGAAGCTCTGCTCCATGCCTCATCTGCCCACACAATGTCCCAAAGGCCCCCAAGGCAGCCTTGCAATGCGGGCCGCAGACCGGCCCAATGGACACTGATCGAACAGGCGGACAGGACCCCATGAGCTCCAACACCTCCTTCTTCGGCGACCTCCTGAACTCCATTGCCGATCGCGGCCGGGCGCTCCTGGACCGCAACAGCCGGGTGAGCGGCGCCACCAAGGCGGCGACCTTGGTGGACCGGTGCCAGGACCTGCTGTCCGGCAAGGGCGAGGCCTCCGGCGTTGCGCTCGCCACCGATATTCTCGACCGCTATGCCCGCATGAAGACCGGCGAGCGCATCGCCTTCTTCGAGGCCCTGCACGAGACCTTCGGCGCCGACCTGCCGCGCCTGGAAAAAGCGGTCGCCGCCTATGGCAAGACGGGCTCGGACGCGGCCATCGCCGAATTGCACAATGCCAGCGAGCCGCGCCGGCAGGAGCTGTTCCGCCGCTTCAACATGGCCCCCGGCGCCACCGGGCAATTGGTGCGCATGCGCGAGCACCTGATGGACGCCATGGCGCTGCGGCCCGACCTGGCGCCGGTGGACCGGGACTTCGGCCACCTCTTTTCCTCCTGGTTCAATCGGGGGTTTCTGGTGCTGCGCCGCATCGACTGGGCGACACCCGCCAATGTCCTTGAAAAGATCATCCGCTACGAGGCGGTGCACGAGATCAAGGACTGGAACGACCTGCGCGCCCGCGTCGACACGCCCGACCGGCGCTGCTACGCCTTCTTCCATCCCACCCTGGTGGACGAGCCGCTGATCTTCGTGGAAGTGGCGCTCATGCGCGAGACGCCCGGCGCCATCGCCCCCATCCTGGACCAGACCCGCGCCCCGCTCGACCCGGGCACGGCGACCACGGCGGTGTTCTATTCCATCTCCAATTGCCAGCGCGGGCTCGGCGGAGTGTCCTTCGGCCACTTCCTCATCAAGCAGGTGGTGGAGGAAATCTCCCGCGAGATCCCCTCGCTCACCACCTTCGTGACGCTCTCCCCGGTGCCCAGCTTCCGCGCCTTCGTGAACAGCACCCGCGCGGACGAGACCTCGCCCATCCTCACCCCGGCCGACCGGCAGGTGCTCACGCGCCTCGACACGGCGGGCTGGGAGGCGGACGAGGCCGCCCGCGCCGAGCTGACGCCGGTCATCAACGCACTCGCCGCCCATTATTTCCTGGTGGCGCGCACCGCCAAGGGCAAGCCGCTCGACCCGGTGGCGCGCTTTCACCTCGGCAATGGCGCGCGGCTGGAACGCATCAATCCCATGGGCGACCTCTCGCCCAAGGGCATCGCCCAGGCCGCCGGCCTGATGGTGAACTACCGCTATGTCCTGGCCGACATTGAGAAGAACCACGAAGCCTATGCCGGCAAGGGCGAGGTCGTGGCGAGCGCTCCTGTCAAGAAACTGCTGCGCGGCGAGGCCAGCGCGCGCAGCCTGGTGCCCGTGCAATGACCTCTCCTGCCAAGAAGAACCACCTCTTCTCCGCCTTCGAGGCGGCGATCCCGGCCCTCGACAAGCCGCTCGTGCTGCATCCCGATGGTGGCCGCGAGACATATGCGGACGCGCTCGCCCTGTCGGCGCGCCTCGCCCATCTGCTCGTCGCCCGCGGCGTGAAGCCCGGCGACCGGGTGGCGGTGCAGGTGGAGAAGTCCTGGACGGCGCTGGCGCTCTATCTTGCCGCCGTGCGGGCGGGCGCGGTCTACCTGCCGCTCAACACCGCCTATACGCTGGCGGAGATCGAGTACTTCCTTTCCGATGCCGAGCCCACCGTCATGGTGGCGCGCCCGGAAGTGGCTGATGACATGCGCGCGCTCGCCACCCGCCTCGGCGTGCCCCATGTGGAAACGCTCGGCACCGACGGCAAGGGTTCGCTGACGGAGGGCGCCGCCGGCCTGCCGGAGACCTTCGAAAACGTGCCGCGCGGGCCCGATGACCTCGGTGGCATCCTCTACACGTCGGGGACCACGGGGCGGGCCAAGGGGGCCATGCTCTCGCACGAGAACCTCCTGTCCAACGCCTTGACCCTGCGCGACTATTGGCGCTTCACGTCGAACGACGTGCTGATCCACGCGCTGCCCATCTTCCATACGCACGGCCTGTTCGTGGCCACCAACATCATCCTCTTGTCCGGCGCGTCCATGATCTTCTGCCCGAAGTTCGACGCCCGCGAGGCCCTCGGCCTGATGCCGCAGGCCACCAGCCTGATGGGCGTGCCCACCTTCTACACCCGTCTCCTCGACCAGCCCGGCCTCACCCGCGAGGCCACCGCCCACATGCGCCTGTTCGTTTCCGGCTCCGCCCCGCTGCTCGCCGAGACGCACCGCGCCTTCCGCGAGCGCACAGGACAGGCGATCCTGGAGCGCTATGGCATGACCGAGACCGGCATGAACACCTCCAACCCCTATGATGGGGACCGGCGGGCCGGCACCGTGGGCTTCCCTCTTCCGGGCATCGACCTGCGGGTGACCAATCCGGAAACCGGCGCGGTTGTAGGCACCGACGAGATCGGCATGATCGAGGTGAAGGGCCCGAACGTGTTCAAGGGCTATTGGCGCATGCCGGAGAAGACCGCCTCGGAATTCCATGACGGCTTCTTCATCACCGGCGATCTCGGCAAGGTGGATGGGGACGGCTATGTCCACATTGTCGGGCGCGGCAAGGATCTCGTCATCACCGGCGGCTTCAATGTCTACCCGAAAGAGATCGAGGGCGAGATCGACGCCATTCCCGGCGTGCTGGAAAGCGCCGTCATCGGCCTGCCGCACAAGGATTTCGGAGAGGGCGTGACCGCCGTGGTGGTGCGCACCAAGGGTGCGACCGTCACCGAGGCGGAGATTCACAAGGCGCTGGAGGAGCGGCTCGCCAAGTTCAAGCTGCCCAAGCGGGTCTTCTTCGTCGACGAACTGCCCCGCAACACCATGGGCAAGGTGCAGAAGAACGTGCTGCGCGAGACCTACAAGGACGCGTACCAGTCCGCCGCGTAACACCGGACCGGCCGCAGCGGCCACCGGACCATGAAAACGCCGCCGGTCCGCCGGCGGCGAAACAAGAAACCCGTCCCGGCCGCCAAGCCGCACGGGCCGCAGCGTGGTCACCGCGCGCGGAACTTCACGCGAGAGCGTCACGCCGCACCTGATACCGGGCGGCATCCGAGGAAACGCCAAGGCCGCCTTTTCGGCCGCCACAAGGAGAATGCCATGACCGGATTCCCCCGGGCCCAAGCCCCCCGTACCCGTCGCTTCACCTTGCGCCAGATGGCCTATGCCGCCGGCGCCTGCCTGCTGATGACCGCCCCGGCTCTGGCGCAGGACATCACGTTGCGTGCTTCGCACCAGTTTCCCGGCGGCAAGGGCGATCCGCGCGACGAAATGGTCCAGATGATTGCCCGCGACGTGGAAGCGGCCAATGTGGGCCTGAAGATCCAGGTCTTTCCCGGCGCCTCCCTCTACAAGCCCAACGAGCAATGGGGCGCGCTGACCAAGGGCCAGCTGGACATCTCCTCTTTCCCCCTGGACTACGCCTCCGGCCGCGTGCCGCAATTCTCCGCCACCCTCATGCCGGGGCTGGTGCGCAATTTCGACCGCGCCGAGCGCCTCAATGACTCGCCCTTCATGGTGGAGATCAAGAAGATCGTGGAGGCCCAGGGCGCCATCGTCATCGCCGATGCCTGGCTGTCCGGCGCCTTCGCCTCCAAGAAGGGCTGCATCACCAATCCCGAGAGCATCAAGGGACAGGTGACGCGCGCCGCCGGCCCCGCCTTCGAACAGATGCTGGCGGCGGCGGGGGCCTCCATCGCCTCCATGCCGTCGTCCGAAATCTATTCGGGCATGCAGACCGGCGTTCTGGATGCCACCAACACCTCGTCCGAGAGCTTCGTCTCCTATCGCCTCTACGAGCAGGTCAAGTGCCTGACCGCGCCGGGCAAGAATGCGCTCTGGTTCATGTACGAGCCGGTGCTGATGTCCAAGCAGGTGTTCAACCGCCTCAAGCCCGACCAGCAGAAGGCGATCCTGGACGCCGGCAAGAAAGCGCAGGCCTGGTTCGCCGAGCAGGTGAAGAATGCGGACCAGAAGCTGATCGAC
The DNA here is from genome assembly GCF_028863665.1 of Aquabacter sediminis. Classification (GTDB taxonomy): domain Bacteria; phylum Pseudomonadota; class Alphaproteobacteria; order Rhizobiales; family Xanthobacteraceae; genus L1I39. The sequence continues at coordinate 315,413 of NZ_JARBFX010000004.1, read as the reverse complement.
ACCTTCAAGAAGGCCGGCGTCGAAGTGGTGGAGATGTCCGCCTCCGACTATGACGCCTGGCTGAAGGTGGCGCAGGAAAGCTCGTACAAGAACTTCTCCGAGAAGGTGAAGGGCGGCGACGAGCTGATCAAGAAGGCCCTGGCGGTCCAGTGAGGCCCCGCCGGCTCTCCCGCACGGGGGAGCCGGCAACGCCCGCACCCCTTTCGCGTCCAGACCTCCCGCGTCCGGTTCCTTCCGCCCAAGGCTGATCCATGACCCGCCTGTTCCTATCCGCCGTGGACATGCTCTCGAAGCTTGCCGGCGTCATCGCGGCGCTGATGCTCATCGGCGCCATGCTGGTGACCTGCCAGATGATCTTCCTGCGCTACGTGTTCCGGGCGCCCACCATCTGGCAGACCGACTTCGTGATCTTCACCGCCACCGCCGCCGTCTTTCTCGGCGCGCCCTATGTGCTGCTGACCCGCGGCCATGTGGGCGTCGACGTGATCGAAATGGTGATGCCGCCCGGCCCGCGCCGGCTGCTGGGTCTTATCGGCGCCGGCTTCGGGCTGCTCTTCTGCCTCGCCATGAGCGTGGCGAGCCTGATCTTCTTCCACGAAGCCTATGTGAATGAATGGCGCACCTCCACGGTGGCCGCCATCACCTTGTGGGTGCCGCTGCTGCCGCTGCCTGTGGGGTTCATCCTCCTCTCCCTGCAATATGTGGCCGAGATCATCCGCCGGGTGCAGGGCCGTGGCCCGTTCGGAGAACACGCATGATGGCCCTGTCTCCCACCCTGTCCGGGCTTGTGATTGTCGGCCTCCTGCTGGCGCTGCTCGCCACCGGCATGCCCATCGCCTTTGCCCTCGGCCTGTCCGCCATTGGCGGCCTTCTGATCGCCTCCGGCCCCGGCGTGTTCGAGGTGCTGGCAGAGACCATGTTCGCCGGCATCGCCTCGCTGGCCTATGTCTCCATCCCCATGTTCGTGCTCATGGGTGCGGCGGTGGCCGCGACGCCGGCCGGGCGCGACCTTTACGAGGCGCTGGACCGTTGGCTGAACCGGGTGCCCGGCGGCCTCGTCCTGTCCAATATCGGCGCCTGCGCCATCTTCGCCGGCATGACCGGGTCGAGCCCCGCCACCTGCGCCGCCATCGGCAAGATGGGCATCCCGGAGATGCTGAAGCGCGGCTATCCCGCCTCGGTGGCCACCGGCTCCATCTGCGCGGGCGGCACGCTCGGCATCCTCATCCCGCCCTCGGTGACGCTTATCGTCTATGGCATCGCCACCGAGACCTCCATCGGCCGCCTCTTCCTGGCCGGCGTGATGCCGGGCCTCATGCTCACCGCCATGTTCATGGCCTGGGCGCTGATCGACTGCCGGCGCAAGAAGTTCTCGTTCGACAATGCCGGCAAGGTCTTCACGCTGGGCGAGAAATTCGCCGCCCTGCCGAAGGTGACGCCCTTCCTGCTCATCATCGCCGGCACGCTCTATGTGCTCTATGGCGGGGTGGCCACCCCCTCCGAGGCAGCGGGCGCGGGCGCCTTCCTGACGCTGGGCGTCGTCATCATCATGTACCGGCTGTTCCAGCCAAAGCCCATCATCGAAATCTTCAGCTCCACCATGCGCGAGAGCGTGATGATCATGATGATCATGGCCTCGGCGGAGCTGTTCGCCTTCGCCTTGTCCTCGCTCTTCATCACCCAGTCGGTCGCCGCCTCCATCGCCGGGCTGGAGGTGAACCGCTGGGTGCTGATGGGGCTCATCAACGTCTTCCTCCTGGTGGCCGGCATGTTCCTGCCGCCGGTGGCCATCATCGTGATGTCCGCCCCCCTGCTCTATCCCATCATCGTCAGCTCGGGCTTCGATCCCTATTGGTTCGCCGTGGTGCTGACCATCAATATGGAGATCGGGCTCATCACGCCGCCGGTGGGGCTCAACCTGTTCGTGGTCAATGCCATTGCCCCGCAGGTGCGCACCAGCGAGGTGCTGTGGGGGGCCTTCCCCTATGTGCTGACCATGATCCTCGGCATCATCATTCTCTCCATCTTCCCGGGCATCGCCACCTGGCTGCCGGACCTGGTGATGGGCCCGGCCCAATAAGGGGGCCCCCTGCCCGCCCCGGCGGGGGCGGGCCGTTCCGCACCACGTCTCCCTTTCGCCCGTCTGCGGGCCGGCTCAGCCGGCAACGCTTCACCCGCCGGCCGCGCCGGCCCGCGCACCCGCACACCGCGGGGGAGGACACGCATGACCAAGCCCACCCGCCCGCGCACCGCCCGAAAAGCCGGCCTTCCCCCGCGCCGCACCGGCGCCCTGGCCGTGCCGCTTGTCCTCGCAGCCTCCGGCGCCCTTCTCGGTCCGGCGGCGGCAGAGGTGACGCGGCTTGAGGACCTCAAGCGCACCCCAGCCTATGACGGCCGCAGCTTCGGCGGTGCCGGCGCCTATGAGAAGATCGAGGCGCGGGTGCACTTCGCCATCGATCCCAAGTCGGAACGCGCGCGGAAGGTGGCGGGCATCGACAAGGCGCCGGTGAACGCCAAGGGCGAGGTGGAATTCTCCACCGAGATGGTGATCCTCGCACCCCTCGACGCGGCCGCCGGGGCGCGGACCCTGTTCTACGAGGTGCCCAATCGGGGGCGGAACCTGTCTTTCCCCCTGCTGAACGCGGTGACCAAGGCCGGTCCCGCCTTCACGGTGGACGATCCCGGCGACGGCTTCCTGATGCGCCAGGGCTTCACGATCGTATGGAGCGGCTGGCAGACGGACCTGGGCGACACGCTCATGGACATCGCCCTGCCGGTGCTGGCGGGCGTCACCGCCCCCTCCCGCGAGGAATTCATTTTCGAGGATGCCAAACCCGTCAGCACGGCCAAGCTCACCTATCCGGCCGCCGACCTCGACCCCGCCAAGGCCACCCTCACCGTGCGCGCGAAGACGGGCGATGCCCGCGCGACGCCCGCCGGCCTCTCCTTCCGCTTCGTGGACGCCCAGACCGTGGAGATCACCCGCCCGGCGGGCCTCGATGGCGGGGCCATCTATGAGTTCATCTATCCGGCCCGCGACGCGGTGCCCGCCGGCCTCGGCTTCATCGCCACGGCGGACCTCGTCTCCTTCCTGCGCGGCCATGGACCTGAAGGGGTGAAGAGCCCGGTCGGCCCCATCGACCACACGATCGGCCTCGGCATTTCCCAGTCCGGCCGCTTCCTGCGCGATCTCGTCTACCAGGGCTTCAATGCGGACGCAGGCGGCAAGCCTGTCTTCGACGGCGTCATGCCGCACATTGCCGGCTCCCGGAAGACCTTCACCAACGATCCCTTCGCCCAGCCCGGGCGCTACTCCCGCCAGCACGAGGACCACGATTATCCCGGCGATCAGTTCCCCTTCACTTATGTGGACATGACCGACCCGGTGAGCGGCCGCACGGACGGCATCCTGAAGGCCTGCGGGGCGACGCAGACCTGCCCGAAAGTGATCCACACCGACACCTCCACCGAGTTCTGGCAGGGCCGCGCGGCTCTCGTCTCCACCGCCCCCGACGGCACGGCCCTGACCATGCCGGAGACGGTGCGCCTGTTCTTCCTGGCGGGAGCGCCGCATTTCAATGCGTGGGGCGCCTCATCGCGCGCCGACAAGACCTGCCTTTTTCCCACCAATCCCCTGAGCGTCGGCCCCACATTGCGGGCGCTGACGGTGGCCATGAAGGACTGGGTGAGGGGCGGCAAGGCGCCGCGCGCTTCGGTCTATCCGGCCGGCAAGGAGGCCCTGGTGGCGCCCGAGACGCTCGGCCTGCCGCGCATCGAGGGCACCGTGCCGCGCCCGCCGGTGAATGGACTGAACGTGCGCGACACCGCCGTGCCGCCCAGGGACGGCGCCGCCTATGCCATCCTGGTGCCGAAGGTGGATGGGGACGGCATGGCGCTCGGCGGGGTGCGGGAAGTGCCGGTGGCCGCGCCGCTCGGCACCTATTGGGGCTGGAACCTGCGCCGCGAGGGTTTCGCACCGGGCGAACTGTGCAGCCTCACCGGCAGCTTTGTGGCTTTCCCCAAGACGCAGCTCAACTCCGACAGCCGCGCGCCCCTCTCCGCCCGCTATGGCTCTGCGCAGGACTATGAGGCGGCGCTGGCCAAGGCGGCCGACGGCCTCGTCGCCGAGGGGCTGATGCTGCCGGAAGACCGCGCCATGGTGCTGAAGGCCGCGCCGGCTTTCCCGGCCGCACAGTGACCCAAGCGCGCCGACCGTTCAGGACGCCGGCGCCTCCGCCGAGGGCTTTTCCACCGGGATCACATCCACGCCCACCGCCAGCCCGTGCTCGCCCGAGGCGACAATGACGCCGTCCACGGGGGCCACGTCCGCATAGTCCCGGCCGATGGCAAGGATGATGTGATCTTCCCCGGCGGGGATGGAATTGGTGGGGTCGAGCCCCACCCAGCCGAGGATCGGCCCGCACCACACCTCGGCCCAGGCATGGGTGGCATCGGCGCCGGCGAGACGCTCCTGGCCGGGCGGGGGCACGGTGCGCAGATAGCCGGACACATAGCGCGCCGGCAGGCCAAGGCCCCGGAAGCCGGCGATCATCACATGCGCGAAGTCCTGGCAGACCCCGCGCCGGGCGGCGAAGGCTTCCGCCGGCAAGGTGGTGACGTCGGTGGTGCCGGGCATATAGGCGAAGTCATCATGGATGCGCGTCATCACCTCCAGCGCGGCGGCGAGGATGGGCCGGTTGGCGGGGCAGCTCTGGGCGGTCCAGTCGGTGATTTCGCCATCAAGGGGAATGGCGCGGCTGGGATAGAGCGCATGGACCGGCGAGGCTGGTCCAAGGTCCGTGCTGGCGAACGCCTCGCGGCGCACCGCATCCACCATGGGCGTCGCCTCGGGATCGGGCAGCACCACCGGATGCACCTCGATGCGGGCGCGGGTGGAGATGTCCAGCCGGTCATGGGGCGTGTCGAAGGTGGCCCAGGCCACCGCATTGCCGAAGAAATCCGTGCCCTGCTCCAGCTCGCTGGGGCGCGGCTGGGTGTTCAGCATATGGGCGATGACATGCTGGTGGGGCATGCGGTCCACCGGCGTCATGCGCAGCACCTGCCGGGCCGAGCGCACGGTTGTGCCATAGGTATAAGTGGTGGTCTGGCGCACGTCGTAGAGCATGGCCACCTCAGTTCGGACCGTGCCATTCCGCGTCGGCGGCGGGCCCCTGGATGAAATAATGGGTGGAAATCTCGTCCGAGAGCAGCATCAAATCCTGCTCCAGGGCGTCGAAATCCTCGAACTCGAACGTCTCGGCGCTGGAAGCGATGAGGTCGGCGCGCATGCGGGCGATGATGCGCTCCGACAGTGGCGGCGGCTCGTCGGGATTGCGGCCGGGCAGCACCTGGAGATGGGCCGCCATGCGCTGCACCTGGAAGGCCAAAGAGCGGGGATTGTCCGGGTCCAGCAGCACCAAATCGAGCACCGGTCCGCGCGCTTCCATCGTCACATAGCGGCTGCGATAGGTGATCTGGCTGTCCGCCAGTTGCAGCAGCACGTCCAGCGCCCCGCTGGGCACGCCCGGCTCGGCGAAGGTGCGGGCATAGCGCAGGAGCACGATGGAGCGCTCGATGCGCCGGCCCATCTCCAGGAAACGCCAGCCGGTGAGCCGGTTCATATTCTCCGAGGCCAGGCCCGAAAAGGCGGCGACGATGCGCAGCGCCGCGTCCGCCCGCTCGTGCGCGTCCGCCTCCGATGGGGCGGCGGGAACGGGGGCGTTGAGGCAGGCTTCCAGGTCCACCAGCGCCCGCCAGGCATCAGGCGAGAAGCGGTCGCGGATGACCGAGGCGGAGGCGCGCGCCGAGCGCACCAGTTGCGGCAGGCCGCCCGGCAGGTCCGGCCGGGTCAGCGCCGCCACGGCGCAGAAACCGGGGGTGGCGCGGGCCATGTTGGCCGGCATGGCCCCCCAGGAGGAGAGCAGCGAGAGAATGCGCGTGACCAGCGGGCCGGAGGAGGATTCGGTCTCCGCGAGGCGGCCGACCAGCGCCCGCACCAGCCGCAGCGTCGCCTCGACCCGCTCCACATAGCGCCCGAGCCAGAACAGATTGTCCGCCGAGCGGCTCGGCAGCGTGCCGGAGGAGCGGCGCACCCGCACATTGTCGGGACTGGGCAAAAGGGTCTGGGTGCCCACCTCCGTGTCGGCCAGAACCCACACATCCGCCGAGCGGTCGCCGCGCTGGATGGAGAAGGCGCGCGCGTCCAGGCTCTCCGCGATGCGGCAGAAGCCGCCGGGCATCACGGTCCAGCCCTCGTCGGTGGCACACAGGAAAACACGCAAGGTGAAGGGCCGCGGCACCAGCTTCTCGCCGGTCCAGACCGGCATGGTGGACAGGCGCGCCACGTCCTGTCCGACCAAGTCGGACCCCCGCCGGGCCATGAGGGCAGACAGGCGCCGCCGCTCGGCACCGGTGAGGTCCGCCCCCAGGACCGAGCCGCGCGGGCCAAGCGCGCTTACCTTCTGGCCGAAGGCGGAGGCGATGACGAGGGAATCCAGATTCTCCATCACCTGGGTCCGCTCGGCCTCCTGCCCGCACCACCAGGTGCCCACATGGGGCAGCGCCAGCGGCCGGCCGAGGAGACGCACGGCGAGGCGCGGAAGGAAGGCCATGAGGGCGGGAGCCTCCACCAGGCCCGAGCCCAGCGCATTGGAGAGCACCAGCGCCTGGTTGCGCACCGCCGAGACAAGACCGGGCACGCCGAGGCGCGAGCGGCCATTCAATTCCAGCGGGTCGGCAAAATCCGAATCCAGCCGCCGCAGCAGCACGTCGATGCGCTTGAGGCCAGCCACCGTGCGCACGAAGGCGGCATCCGAGCGCACCGACAGGTCCTCGCCCTCCACCAGCAGGAAGCCCAGATAGCGGGCGAGCAAGGCATGCTCGAAATAGGTCTCATTGAGCGGACCGGGGGTGAGCAGGCCGATGCGCCCCTCTCCCGTGCGGTCGAGCTTGATGAGCGAATTGCGGAAGGTCTGGAAGAAGCCGGCGAGGCGCTCCATGCGCAATTGCCGGGAGGTGTCTGGAAGGGCGCGGGTGAGGGCAAGGCGGTTTTCGAGCGCATAGCCGACGCCGGAGGGCGCCTGGGTGCGGTCGGACAGCACCCACCAGCGCCCGTCCGGGCCGCGCCCCACATCGGCGGCATAGAATCGCAGGTAGCGGCCGCCCCTCGGCCTCACGCCCACCAGGGGCCGCAGGAATTCCGGGCTGCCGGCCACCGCCGCCGCCGGCAGCGCCCCCTCGCTGACCAGGCTTCCCGGGCCGTAGAGGTCGCGCAGCAGACGGTCCAGGAGTTCCGCCCGTTCGATGAGCCCGGCGGACAGGGCGTCCCAGTCGGGCTTGTCCAGCAGCAGGGGCACATGGCTGAGCGACCAGGGCCGCTCGCGGCCGCCGCCATCGTCATAGACCCGGTAGAAGACGCCGCTGTCGCGCAGATAGCGGTCGGCAGCATCGAAGCGGCGGCGCAGCTCCTCGGGGCCAAGTTCCGCCAACGCAGCCAGGAACGGCGCCCAATGGGCGCGCGGCTGGCCGTCCGCGTCCATCATCTCGTCGCGCACGCCCGGCAGGGGCGCATAGGCACCGACGAAGCTCGCCACTGCCGCCGCTCGAAACGCCTCGGTCCGCTCTTCGCTTCCCGCCACCTGCCCCATCCCGCTTCCCGATCCCCGGCTTCCGGCTCCTCGGAGGTGCACGTCTGGAGCACCCCCGTCAGCCGTCCATTGGAGCCGTCCTTGGAGGTCATCCGCCCGCCGGCCCGCACAGCTCCGGACCACGTCGGCACCTTGATCCAAGGCCTTGTTCGAGAACGCTTTCCCACCGGATGCCCCAGCGCCATCCGATCGAAAACGCCCCTGCGGACGGAAGCAGACGCCCAAGGCAGGCGACCAAGGCCGTCGCTCAAGTCCCCGCTCGGCCCCGCCCCGGCCGGCGCGCTGCAAGCGGCCCTCGGCACATTAGAACAGGTTCCGAAACAGGGGTGAAGAACCTTTTCTCGGCAAAAGGGGCCAACCCTTTGAATTGCCGCAGCTTCCCGATTCTCCGCCGTGGCGCGGCGCGTGCGGTCCGCCGATCCGGCGGCGATCCCCACCCGGCGCGCCGGGATCGCCGCCCGCTCTCTGCGGCGCATTGACGCAAGCGTCCCCTTGGGCCCCCGCAGCGTCCGGCATGTGCGTGCATCTTGGGCGGGATAGCGTTCCGCTTTCCGGCCCGTCACCACAAGGCGGGAGCTTCGCAGGGCTGAAATCCTGCCCTGCATTTTATGCAAGGCTCACGCTGGAGCCCGCGCGGCACCACGGGTTCGGCGTTGCGCACAATGCGTCCATAAATTGTCTTCGAAACGGGCCTGTCCGCGTGGCAGGACAAAGAGGTTTTCCCTCCTTCCCGGAGGGAAAGCCGGAAGGGGGTGCGGCTCCGGCGCGTCAGGGCCGCCGCGCGCCGCGCCTCCTTCTTGGCCCGTGCGATCGCGACCGCCCCCCGGACTGGCGCGTCAGGACAAGCGCGCGGTCAAGGCTGCCACCAGGGCGTCCGCCGGGCCTTCCACATGAAACGACTTGAGCCGCGCCGTCGCGCCGGACACGAGGCGCACCCGCGCCGGGGCCACCCCGCACGCCTGCGCCAGCACCTTGGCCACCGCCTGGGTCGCGGCACCGTCTTCCGCCACCGCCCGCACCCTAATCTTCAGCACCTCGCGCCCATCCGAGAGGGTGACGACGCCGTCGAGGGCGTCGCGCCCGCCCTTGGGGGTGGCGCGCACGCGCACCTCAACCCCGTCCGCCCGCGCCGTCCAGAAGGACATGGCGGGCGTCAGAACACGTAGGGATAGATGTAGAGGCCGATCACCCGCTCAATGAAGAAGATGATCAGGATCAGCACCATGGGCGACAAATCAAGGCCGCCGAGGCTTGGCAGGATGGACCGGATGGGCGCCAGGACCGGCTCGGTGATGCGATAGATGAACTCGCCCACGGAGCGGACAAACTGGTTGTAGGGATTGACGACATTGAAGGCCACCAGCCAGGACAGGACGGCGGCGGCGATCAGCACCCAGACATAGAGCTGGAGCACGATCAGGATGACGTCGAGAATGGCGCGCATCGGCTGGAACTTCCTCGGCAGACTGGCGGCACAAGACGGCTTCCCGCCTCGTTCGCGCATGCAATACCCCAACGGCGGCGCCCTTGAACAGTGCGAACCTCCACCTAAAGCAAGCGGCAGTTTTCCACACGAGGGTGGCGCGAGGGTGGCGCCCCGGGCGGAAACGGGCCCGTCGCCCCGGCCGCGGCACGCGCACCGGCACGGGATGTTTGGGGGTCGCATGTGCCATACCTGTCCAATGCGCGGCGGCACCGGAATTGGGGCAAGATTAATCATTGATATTTTCCAGACCCCTTGCAAAAGTCCGCCCGCAAATCAAAGCCGCGGGGGCAAGGATGAGAAAGCAATTAGAAATCAAAGTAGCCGCCGTTATTCTTTCTGTTTTCGCTGGCGCTCTTTCTATTGACGCAGCGTCAGCGCAGACGGGAAAGCGTGGTGAATTCACGATTCACAATGAAACACCCGGCAATACGGTGGTCGGCTTCTATACAAATGACGGGACCGGCTGGAGCACCAACTGGCTGAGCCGGCCCCTCGAGCCCGGCGACAGCGCCGAACTCGAATTTACCAAGTCGGGCGGCAGCTGCCAGCAGACGCTGCGTGTGGGCTGGCGCGGGAAGTCGGGTGGCGAAGTGAAGGATGAACCCATTCGCATCGACATCTGCAAGGCCAGCAACGTCTACCTCCACGACAACGACATCTCGTTCGATTGAAGCCGCTACGGCGAGAGACGGACCCGTCTCTCGCCATCGACCGGACGGGATGGCGGACCCGGGACGCCCTGTCGCACACGGCGCCTATCCACACTCCTCCGCTCTCGTCCCCATGGCTTTGGAAGGCCGCTGCGGCCATGCCAACCGACACAGCCCCCGATCCAGGACTCCGACCCCAAGGCACCGGCGGAGGCAAGACCGGCGCGCCTTTTGGCGGTTGCCATCTCAGATGCGCCATGTTTCGCCGTTAACCGACCCCCGTGGCGTCCGACTGCGGACGTGGTGGCGCACCGGGCTTGGCCCGGCTTGACACCTCCTCCTGCGGCGGGCAGCTTCCCGCCTCCCTTTCGGGGGCCCTTTTCTCCCCCTCAGAACCTAAGCGGACAGGCATGCGCAGCTATTTGGACTTCGAGAAGCCGGTGGCCGAGCTCGAGGCGAAGGTGGAAGAATTGCGTGCCCTGTCCACCGGGGACGGCGTCGCCATCGCCGACGACGTGCAGCGCCTGGAGGCCAAGGCGGCCGAGGCGCTCGCCCAGCTCTATGCGAGCCTCACCCCCTGGCAGAAGACCCTGGTGGCCCGCCATCCCATGCGGCCGCATTTCGCTGATTTCGCCAAGGGCCTGTTCGAGGAATTCACCCCTCTCGCCGGCGACCGCAAGTTCGGCGAGGACGAGGCCATCATTGGCGGCTTCGCCCGCTTCCGCGGCGAAGCGGTGTGCGTGATCGGCCATGAGAAGGGCTCCACCACCGAGACCCGCATCCGGCACAATTTCGGCATGGCCCGCCCCGAGGGATACCGGAAGGCCGTGCGCCTGATGGAACTGGCGGATCGCTTCAACGTGCCGGTGATCGCGCTGGTGGACACCGCCGGCGCCTATCCCGGCATCGGCGCCGAAGAGCGCGGCCAGGCGGAAGCCATCGCCCGTTCCACCGATGCCTGTCTCTCGCTGAGCGCGCCCAATGTGGCGGTCATCATCGGCGAAGGCGGGTCGGGCGGCGCCATCGCGCTGGCCACCGCCAACAAGGTGCTGATGCTGGAGCATGCCATCTATTCGGTGATCTCACCGGAAGGGGCCGCCTCCATCCTGTGGCGCGACACCGCCAAGGCCCAGGACGCGGCCACCAATATGAAGATCACGGCGCAGGACCTGCAGCGCTTCGGCGTGGTGGACACCATCGTCCGCGAGCCGCGCGGCGGCGCCCATCGGGACCCCGAGGCCGCCATCGCGGCCACCGGCGACGCCATCTCCGACGCCCTCTCGCAGCTGGCGGGCCTGGATCCGGCGGCGGTGCGCAAGGCGCGGCGGGAGAAGTTCCTGGCCATCGGCCGCACGCTCTGACCGGCTGACCGGAATTAACCATGTCGCGCAAATGGTTGGTGAGTAGGTCATCCCAGGGCAAGGATGGCCGGATATGATCCAACCTTGGCCGCATTTTCGCCCTTTGCTGGGCCGGTCGAGCCCCGCTCTTCCCCTTTGGAGCGACATGCGGTAACGACGTGGCAAGGTCAGGGAATCTAGACATGTCGCTCACCGCATCCGGAACGGTTGTTGGAGTTCTGCGTTGAGCCGCCCGCTGCCTCTTCTTCCGCGCCTTCGCCTTGCCGCCCTTGCTGCGGTGGCCGCCCTCGCGCTTGCCGGCTGCAATGGCGAGAATTACGAAACCTCCGCCCGCGCCCGCCAGCCTCTCTCCGCCCAGACGCTCGCGCTCATTTCCGAGAAGGGGATGACGCCGCAGAGCCCGATCCTGATCCGCGTCTACAAGCAGGAGGCGGAGCTTGAGGTGTGGAAGCAGAAGACGGACGGCGATTTCGCCCTCTTCAAGACCTATCCCATCTGCCGCTGGTCAGGCGATCTCGGCCCCAAGGTGAAGGTGGGCGACCGCCAGGCGCCGGAGGGCTTCTATACGATCACCCCGGGCCAGATGAACCCGAACTCCAATTATTACCTGTCCTTCAATCTCGGCTTCCCCAACGCCTATGACCGTGCCTATGGCCGCTCGGGCGACTTCCTCATGGTGCATGGCGACTGTTCGTCCGCCGGCTGCTATTCCATGACGGATGAGCAGATGGCCGAGATCTATGCGCTGGGCCGCGAGGCGTTCGCCGGCGGGCAGAAGTCGTTCCAGGTGCAGGCGCTGCCCTTCCGCATGACGCCCACCAACATGGCCAAGTATCGCAACAACCCCAACATGCCCTTCTGGAAGAACCTGAAGGAGGGCGTGGACGCCTTCGACGTCACCATGCGCGAGCCGAAGGTGAATGTCTGCGACCGGCGCTATGTGTTCAACGCCACCGCCGCCCCCGGCCGCGGCTTCGACGCCACCATGGCCTGCCCCAGCTACACCATCCCCCCCGCCATCGCGCAGGCCGTGCAGGCCAAGCAGCATGCGGACGAGCAGAAGGTGGCCGCGCTGGTGGGCAGCGTCTCGGCGCCCTATAGCCGCGCCGGCATCGATGGCGGCATGCACCCCATCTTCCTGGCCAGCTACAAGGAAAAGAATCCGGGCCAGGAGTTGAAGACCATTCCGCCGGGTCCCGCGCCGGGCACCATGCCGGGCCGCACGACCAACCCGCCGAACGTGGCGGATGACGGCTTCAGCCCGGTGGGCTCGCCCGCCAATACCCATGTGACCACCAACACCTATGGACGGTCCCTGCTGGCGCTGCGCGCGCCGGAGGAGCCCGGCTCCAACCCGCACGCCCCTGCGCCCGCCGCGACACCCGCGTCCGGCAGCCTGTCCATCGCCAACCTGCTTGGCGGCGGCGCGAAGGAAGAAGAGGCGCCGGACACCTCCGCCACCATGGCGGACAACGCGCCCTTGCCCCTCCCGCGTCCTGCAAGTGCGCCGAGCGGCGCCACCGCCTCCGTCTATGCCCCTGCCCCGCAGCAGACGGCAAGCCTGGCCACCGGCAGCTTCGTGCCCGCCCCGGGCTCCCTCGCCACGGGCACGTTCACACCCACGCGCTGATCCGGGCGACGCAGCGCGGGCAACCGGGTCCGCCGAGGCGGCCGGTCGCGCATGTTCGTGCGCGCGGGAAGCATTTCGCGCTAAAGTCTCCATGCCTTCGAGCTGGGCAGGAGGCCTGCGGGAGCGTGCGCCATGTTTCTCGACGAAAAGATGCTGGGCCCCCGGCCCGAGCCCCTTCCCGAGCGGCCGCAGCGGCGCCTGTCCGCCCGCGGTGAACGGGTGCTGCTGGGCATCCTCGCCTTCAACCTCCTGATGCTTCTGGCCGCCCCCATCGGCGGGGCGACCATCCTGCAAGGGCTGGCTTTGCTGCTCCTTGGGCGCTGAAGCCTCACCCCTGCCGCGGCGCGGCAAGGGGGGCGGGACCGCCATGGCCGCCCATCCCCACGCCCAGCCCCTCCAGCGTCGCTTGCACGGCCGCCTCCAGCGGCGTGTGCGGCTCCTCGCCCAGGAAGGCGACCAGGCGGCGATTGTCGAGCCGCGCGGGCTGGCGCCACAGGGGCTTCATCTCCCGCAATTCGCGCATGGTTTCGTTGAAGGGCGCAATCAGCGCCAGCAGCCACCAGGGAAAGGCCCGCACGGGCAGGCGCGCGCCCCCAGCCGCGCGCCGGATGGCCTCGATCATGGCGGTGCCGTCCGCATCCCACTGGCCTTCGAAATGAAAGCGGGCGAAGGCCGGCAGTTCGCCTTCCCGTCCGGCGAGGCGGGCGAAGGTCTCGGCCACGTCGGGCAGATAGGCCCAGGCATGGCCGACCCCGGGGGCACCGGGATAAAGGATGGAGCGCAAGGGCTTGCCGGGCTTCACCAAGCCCTGCCCGAACCAGTTGTTGCCGGTGCGCGGCCCGAAATAGTCCCCCGCCCGCAGGATGAGCGAGCGCACGCCCCGCGCGGCGGCCGCTTCCAGCCGGGCCTCCATCTCCACCCGGATCCGCCCCTTGCGGGTCGCAGGCCGCTGGGGGGCGTCCTCGGCCAGGAGCGGATAGGCGTCCGGCCCGTAATTATAGATGGTGCCCGGCAGGAGAATGCGCGCGCCGCTCGCCTGCGCGGCCGCGATCGTGTTGTCCATCATGGGCAGGACCAGCCGATCCCAGGCGCGGTAGCCGGGCGGATTGACCGCATGCACGATGAGGGCGGAGCCGCGGGCCGCGTCCACCACCCTCTCGCGGTTCATGGCATCGCCCTGCACAGTGTCCCAGTCGGCGTGGGCCGGCCCCTTGGCGCGGTCGCGCACCAAAGCGCGGATGGTCCAGCCGTGGCGGGCGAGGGCGAGCGCGGTTTCGCCACCGACGCCGCCATGGGCGCCGACGACCAGGGCGATGCGGGACGGGGTCACGGACATGACGGACTTCCTTCGGATCACGGTTTCAACGTGACGCCACATTGCCCGCCGGAAGGCTCCATATAAATTGACGAGAATGATTGATCGGCTAGTCTCTTTTTTATGAGCCTACCCTCTCTCGACGCCATCGACTGGGAACGCCAGCGCGCCTTCCTGGCCGTACTGCGGGAGGGCAGCCTTTCCGGCGCGGCGCGGGTGCTGGGGGCCGCCCAGCCCACGGTGCGCCGGCGGATCGAGGATCTGGAGCGGCAATTGGGCGTCGCCCTCTTCACCCGCTCCCCCGCCGGCCTTACCCCCACCGCGCTCGCCCGCGAACTGGCCGCCCCGGCGGAGGCCATGGCGGCGGCCGCTGCCGCCTTCGCCCGCACCGCCTCGGCCGAAGCGGGCGCCATGGCGGGCACGGTGCGCATCACCGCCAGCGAGGTGATCGGCATGGAGGTGCTGCCGCCCCTGCTGACGCGGGTGCGCGAGGCCCATCCCGGCCTCGTCTTCGAGCTGGCGCTCACCAATCGCAACGAGGACTTGCTGGCCCGTCAGGCGGACATTGCCGTGCGCATGGTGCGCCCCGTGCAGGAGGCGCTGGTGGCGCGGCGCGTGGGGGTGATTGCTCTGGGCCTGCACGGCCACACCCGGCTGCTGGACGCCTGGGGTCGGCCCGCCACCCTGGCGGAGGCCAAACGCCTGCCCATGGTGGGCTATGAGACCGAGAATGCCGCCGTGCGCGCCTTCAAGGCCATGCACGGCCTTGAACTGACCCCCGACACTTTTGCCTTCCGATCAGACAGCGACCTGGCGCAACTGGCCGCCATCCGGGCCGGGCTGGGCATTGGCATCTGCCAGGTGGGCCTTGCCGCCCGCGCGCCCCAGTTGGAGCGGGTGGTGCCGGATCTGACCTTTCCCCTGGAGACCTTCGTCGTCACCCACGAGGACCTGCGGGACGTGCGGCGCGTGCGGCTGGTGTTCGACGCCCTGGTGGAAGGGCTCACCGCCTATGCGGGAGGGGGCTGAACTCCCCCGGCCTGATTTCACCACGCCGGAGTGACCGTGACCTCCACATCCATGCCCTGGAAGACATTGTTATTGCCGAGATACGTGCCGGACACGGGCGTGGCGAGGTCCATGGTGCGGGCGACCGCCACCGGAATGAGATCGCCCCCCGCCACCGTGCTGTTGGTGGGGTCGAACGCGACCCAGCCGGCGCCTGGCAGGAACACCTCCGCCCAGGCATGGGTCGCGCCCTGGTCCTGCGGGCCGAAGGGGATGCGGTTGGGCGTGAACAGATAGCCGGAGACCAGCCGGACCCCGAATCCCAGCCGCCGCGCCGCCTCGGCGAAGAGGACGGCATAGTCCCGGCAGGAGCCAAAGCCCAGGTCCAGCGTCTCCAGCGGCGCCTGCGCGCTTTCAAGGGTGCGGATCACATAGCGCAGGCGCTTGGCGATGCCCGCATTGAGGTCGGACAGCAAGGCGAGCGTGTCGGTGCCCGGCCCGGCGACGAAGCTCTGCGCGAAGGCCATGAGGCGCCCGTCCGGATCGGGCGCATGCAGGGAGGTGAGATGGCCAAGATCGGCCCAGTCCGAATCGGAATAGCGGAAGGGATAGGTGCGCGCCTCCGGCGACAGGGCGGTGCGGGGCGGCCGCGGCTCCGACAGTTCCACCGTTGAGAGGGCCTGGATGGACAGGCGGTCGGTGGGCGCGGGAAAGACCACCGTGGCCAGGCCGTTGCCGAACACGTCGGCGCCAAAGGACAGCTGGCCATAGGGATCGGTGAGCACCTGGTGTCCCAGCAGGCGCACACTGCCCCACTCGCGCGGACGCAGCAGCAGGCGATGGGGACACAGGCGCACGGGCTCGGCGTAGCGGTACGTGGTCCGATGGCTGATCCTCAAGGTGATCAAGCGATGCCCTCCCCTGCGGGCCCGGCACGCGCGAGCCGATACGCTCGGCGCCCGCACGACCTTGCCTTGCACCATATAGGCACGACAGCCGCGCTGACGCATGCGTTCCGTGCACGGCAGCATCGGCGCGCATATGGACTTGGCCATTGTGTCCCCGCCCCTGCATCGGCCATAGCTGGAGAATCAGGGCGAACAGAACAGCAGAGACCTTCCAGATGGCCGACACCTATGACGTGGTGGTGGTGGGGGGTGCCGTCACCGGCAGTTCCACCGCCTATCACCTGGCCGCGGACCCCACCTTCGGCGGCCGCGTGCTGGTGGTGGAGCAGGACCCCAGCTACCAGCGCTGCGCCTCCGCGCTTTCGGCGGCCTCCATCCGCCAGCAATATTCAACCGCCATCAATGTGGACATCTCGCTCTACGGGATCACCTTCCTGCGCGAGATCGGGGAGCGGCTGGAGGTGGACGGAGACCGGCCGGAGATCGGCCTGAAGGAAGGCGGCTATCTCTTCCTGGCGACGGCGCGCGGCGAGGCGGCCATGCGCGCCTCCAACGCCCTCCAGACCGGACGCGGCGCCGACATCGCTTTGCTCGATCCCGAGGCCCTCGTCGCCCGCTTCCCCTGGCTGAGCACCGAGGGCATCGCGCTCGGCAGCCTGGGGCTCACCGGGGAAGGCTGGTTCGACGGCTATGGCCTCATGCAGGCCTTCCGCAAGAAGGCCCGGTCACTGGGCGTCACCTATGCCGCCGCGCGGGCCGAAGGGCTGGAAATGAGCGGCGGTCGCGTGACCGGCGTGCGGCTTTCCGACGGGCGGACCGTGTCCTGCGGGGTGGTGGTGAATGCCGCTGGCGCCGGCGGAACGGCGCTCGCCCGTTCGGCCGGCGTGGAGATCCCCGTCGCCAACAAGAAGCGGATGATCTTCACCTTCACCTGCGCCGATCCGGTGCCGGACTGCCCGCTGATGATCGACCCCACCGGCGTCTATGTGCGCCCGGAAGGCACCGGCTTTCTGTGCGGCACCTCCCCGCCGGAGGACGAGGACCCCGACAGCACCGACTTCGAGGTGGATCACACCTTCTTCGAGGAGCGCATCTGGCCGGTGCTCGCCGAGCGCGTGCCCGCCTTCGAGCGCATCCGCCAGGGCCGCGCCTGGGCCGGGCACTACGACATGAACCTGTTCGACCACAATGCCATTCTGGGCGCCGCGCCGGGTGTGGACAATCTGTTGCTGGCGAACGGCTTTTCCGGCCACGGCCTGCAGCAGTCGCCCGCCGTCGGGCGGGGGCTGGCGGAGCTGATCACCTATGGCGGCTATCGCAGCCTCGATCTCTCCCCGCTCGCCTATGAGCGCCTCACCCGCGCCGCCCCCTTGCTGGAGACCGCGGTCGTCTGACCGCGGCCCCCAACCGGAAAGGGTCGCCGATCAGCCCTCGTAATGGTCGGCGACCAGCTGGTTCAACAGCCGCACGCCCCAGCCCGAGCCCCAGCTCTTGTTGATGTCGCTGCTGGGCGAGGCCATGGCGGTGCCCGCCACGTCCAGATGCGCCCAGGCGGTCTTGTCCACGAAGCGCTGGAGGAACTGGGCCGCGGTGATGGAGCCGCCATTGCGGCCGCCGGTATTTTTCATGTCGGCGAACTTGGAATCGATCAGCTTGTCATAGGCGGCCCCGAGCGGCATGCGCCACACCGTCTCGCCGGTCGTCTCGCCGGCCGCCGCGATGCGCTGGGCCAGTTCGTCGTCATTGGAGAACAGGCCCGCATGCACGGTGCCAAGCGCCACCAGGATGGCGCCGGTGAGGGTGGCCAGGTCCACCATGAAACGCGGCTGGAACCGCTCCTTGGCGTACCAGAGCACATCGGCCAGGACGAGCCGGCCCTCGGCGTCGGTATTGATGATCTCGATGGTCTGGCCGGACAGGGAGGTGACGATGTCGCCGGGGCGCTGCGCCGCGCCGTCGGGCATGTTCTCCACCAGGCCGATGACGCCCACCGCATTCACCTTGGCCTTGCGGGCGGCCAAAGCGTGCATCAGGCCGGTGACGCAGGCCGCGCCGCCCATGTCGCCCTTCATGTCCTCCATGCCGGCCGCCGGCTTGATGGAGATGCCGCCGGTGTCGAAGGTCACGCCCTTGCCGATGAAGGCCACGGGCGCCTCACCTTCCGCGCCGCCATTCCAGCGCATCACCACCACCCGGCTCTCCTTGATGGAGCCCTGGCCGACGCCCAGCAGCGCGCGCATGCCGATTTCGGAGAGCGCCGCATCGTCCAGCACCTCCACCTCGACGCCGACATTGCGCAGGGCTTCGGCCCGGCGGGCGAATTCCGGCGGGTCGAGCACGTTCGGCGGCTCGTTGACAAGGTCGCGGGCGAGGATGACACCCTCGGCCAAGGCCTTGCGCGACGCCCAGGCGGCGCGGCCGGCCGTCTCGTCCGCCACCAGCAGGGTCACCGTCAGCGGGCCACGGTCAGCCTCGCCATCCGTCCGGCGGGTCTTGTAGCGATCGAAGCTGTAGGTGCGCAGCTGGAGGCCGAGGGCGATTTCCGCCGCCGCCGCCGGGGCGACATTGGGGCTGGGCAGATCCACCACCACGGTGGCCGTGCGGGTGCCGGAAGGCAGGCGTCCGGCCGCGATCCCGCCGAGGCGCAGCCAGTCGGCGTCCTTCAGGTCCTCCGCCTTGCCGACGCCCAGCACGATCACGCGCGGCGCTGTCAGCTTTTCGGGCGCCAGCACGTCCACGGCGCCGCCAAGCTTGCCCTTGAAGCGGTCCGCCTCCATGGCGCGGCGGATGGCGACCGTGGCCGGCTTCAGCACCGCCTGCGTGGCCTTGCCGAAGGCGAGGGTCTCGTCGGTGAGGACGATGAGGACACCCTCGGACGGCGTGCCGTGCTTTGCGAAATGGGTCAGGACGGGCTCGGACATGAACGCTCCGGAAGGCGAAGGATCTGGAAAAGGCAGGACGGGCAAGCCGTCCGTCCCTTGTCTAGACCCTCACGCGTCCGGCGACAAACGCAAGCGGTCTAGGGTCCGTCGGCACCGGCTGCGGCGGACAGGCGGATGTCCACTTCGCGGTCCACATAGACCCATTCCTCCGTGCGGCGGAGTTGTCCGACCATGTCCTCAAAGGCGGCCTTATGCTCCGGGGCATATTCGAACCAGGTGAGGAAATCGAACGGGCCGCCGAACTCGCGCGCATGATGCAGACGGCGCGCCACGCCCGGCAGATAGGCGAGCCCGATCTCGATGTGGCGGGAGCGGTCCTCGAAAATGGCGCGCCGCTCATCCTGCGCCAGGTCCCACCATGCCTGGGTCTTGCGGATGGGAATGAGCGCCGCGCAGCGCGCCTGCGGCCTGCCGAGCCCCTCTTGCCGAGCCTTCAGCGCGGCCTCTTCGGCGTGGGTCGTGTAGCGCAGGTTGCTGGTGGTGCCTTCCAGGGACCAGAGAGGCGGAGAACCTCCGGCATCCGGGCCGGTCAATTGGGAACCGGAGCGCACCGCCAGCCGTGCAGCGGTGGGCAGGGGCTCGCCGATCACGGCGGACACGCCCGTGATGGACCATTCACCGGTTTCACCAGCGGCGAACCGCACGCGCAAAGGATAAGGCATAGCTTAACGCTATGCGGAATGTGCTGGCCTGTACAGGGTCGTTGAAGGCCGCGCGCCGCGCGTCGCGCAGGGATCAGGCCGGCGCCTGGAAATCCAGCATCCGGCGCGTGGGATAGTCATAGAGCTTGCCGGTCACGTCGCAGGACGGCAGGCAGAGCGGCACGATGGCGGCGGCGGCCTCTTCGGGCGCCGGCAAGGTCTGCGCATCCTCGAACGGGAAGGCCTTGGCCCGCATGCGGGTGCGGATGGGGCCGGGATTGAAGAGGTTGACCTTCAGATTGGTCGTGACGGTTTCCGCCGCCCAGGTGCGGCCCAGCAATTCCAGCGCGGCCTTGGTGACCGCATAGGGCCCCCAATAAGCCCGCGCCTTGTGCACCGCGCCCGAGGAGACGAACACCGCGCGCCCCGCCGAGGACAGGCGCAAGAGCGGATCGAGGGAGCGCACGAAGCGGTAATTGGCCGTCACATTGACGGCCAGGGCCTGGTCGAAATCCTTCGGGTCCACATGGCCGAGGGGGGTGATGGGGCCGAGCACGCCCGCATTGCCCACAAACACGTCGAGACGCCCATAGCGCTCATAGAGCGCGGCGCCCAGACGGTCGATGGCGTCATAGTCGGTGACATCCAGCGGCACGAGGGTTGCGGAGCCGCCGGCCGCCGACACCGCATCGTCCAGTTCCTCCAGCGCCCCTTCGGTGCGGCCGATGGCCACCACATGGGCGCCGGCGGCGGCAAGCGCCACGGCGGTGGCCGCCCCGATGCCCCGCGTGGCGCCAGTGACGAGTGCGATCCTGTCGGCGAGCGGCCGGTCGGTCATGGGTCAGGTCTCGTGCGAAGGAGGGTGGCCTCCCCCGCGCGGGAGGAGGCGCCGGATCAGCTGGCTTCGGCGAGCAGGGAGAGCTGCTGGGCGGCCACCGCGCCCGACCGGTCGGTCAGGGGGGTGGGATAGTCGCCGGTGAAGCAGTGGTCGGTGAACTGAGGACGAACCGGGTCGCGCGCCTCATAGCCCATGGCGCGATAGACGCCGTTCACGGACAGGAAGGCCAGCGAATCCGCGCCGATATAGCGCCGCATGCCTTCCAGATCGTGGGTGGCGGCCAGCAGCTTGTCCCGGTCCGGCGTGTCGATGCCGTAATAATCGGGATGGGTGATGGGCGGCGAGGCGATGCGGAAATGCACTTCGGTGGCGCCCGCATCGCGCATCATGCGCACGATCTTCACCGAGGTGGTGCCGCGCACGAGGCTGTCATCCACCAGCACGATGCGCTTGCCGGCCACCACGGAGCGGTTGGCCGAGTGCTTCATGCGCACGCCCTGGTCGCGCACCGACTGGGTGGGCTGGATGAAGGTGCGGCCCACATAATGGTTGCGGATGATGCCGAGCTCATAGGGGATGCCGGACACCTGGGAATAGCCGATGGCCGCCGGCACGCCGGAATCCGGCACCGGGACGATCACGTCCGCCTCGACACCGCTTTCCTGGGCCAGAACCTGGCCCATGGTCTTGCGCACCTGATAGACAGACCGCCCGCCCACCACGGAATCCGGCCGGGCGAAATAGATGTACTCGAAGATGCACGGGCGCGGCTGCATCTCGGGGAAGGGCCGCAGCGACTGGATGCCCTCCTCGTCGATCACGACCACTTCGCCATTCTCGATGTCGCGCACATAGGTGGCGCCGATAATGTCGAGGGCACAGGTCTCGGAGGCGAGGATATAGGAACCTTCGAGCACGCCGAGCACGAGCGGGCGGATGCCCAGCGGGTCACGGGCGCCGATGAGCTTCTTGTTGGTGACCGCCACCAGCGAATAGGCGCCCTCAATGGCCCGCAGCGCGTCCACGAAGCGGTCGACGAAGCGCGGCTTCTTGGAGCGGGCCACCAGATGGAGGATCGCCTCGGTGTCGGTGGTGGACTGGGTGATGGCGCCTTCGCGCACCAATTGGCGGCGCAGCGTCAGTCCGTTGGTGAGGTTGCCATTGTGGCCAACCGCGAAGCCGCCGGCATCCAGTTCGGCAAACAGCGGCTGCACGTTGCGCAGCAGCGTCTCGCCGGTGGTGGAATAGCGCACATGCCCGACCGCGATATGGCCCGGCAGGCGGTCGATGACGGCCGCGTCCGAGAAGGCATCCGCCACGAGGCCGAGGCGCCGCTCGGAATGGAAACGGTTGCCGTCATAGACGACGATGCCCGCCGCCTCCTGGCCGCGATGCTGGAGCGCGTGGAGGCCGATGGCGGTGATGGCCGCCGCGTCGGGATGGTTGAAGATGCCGAATACGCCGCATTCCTCGCGCAGCCGGTCGCCATTGAGGTCGAGATCCAGGTTGAGCGGCCGCGCCTCTTCGCGCGCCCCCTGAACCTGCCTGTCCCGCGCCTCAACGCCCATATGCCCCGCAGCGCCATGCCCGGGGTGCGAACCTTCGCTCTCCATGTCCATCTTACCCTCCGCTCGGCGGCTCACTGGCCGGTGCCGCGCGTACTCTCGAGCAGCTGATCAAACCCTTGCCGGTCACCGCGGCGGTATCCGGCTTCACCGCCTGCCGCCATGGCGGACGATGCAGCTGCAACAGTGGTGCCCCCACGCTCCGTGCGCTGTCCGCTCGGGGGCGCGGGCGTCTCGCCCTCCTCGCCGGCGGGCGAACGCTTAAGTCGCTTAAGAATGGTGTTCTCCGGGTCATCCGGCAACAGCGAGACCAGCCAATTCCCTGTATTTTGAAGCACAGGGCGGGATTTGGCGTTCAAAACCCATGGCGGCTGGTTCTTGTCCGGAACGAGCCAGTTGAAAAACAGGAAGGCGACCACCACCACGAGAAGGCCGCGGGCCAATCCAAAGAGGAAGCCCAGCGTGCGGTCCAGCGCGCCGATTCGGCTGTCCAGCACGATGTCGGACAAGCGGGCGCTGACGATGGAGACGATGAGAAGCGTGCCCAGAAACAGGATCGCCACGGTGACGGCGAGGGCCACCGTGTCCTGCGAGATATATTGTTTCGTGAAGGGCAGAAGCTTTGGATAGAAATAGACGGTCACGCCGGCGGCGGCGATCCAGGACACGATGCTGAAGACTTCCCGCAGCAGGCCGCGCACCATGGCCAGAAGGCCGGAGATGAGCATCACGGCAATGAGAATGAGATCCAGCAGCGTCACAGGCATCGGCGCGGCTTACCCTTCAAGGTGGCGCCGACCTGGCGACCGGTGAGGCGACACGGTGAGGCGACACCTGGATGACAGGCCTCGCGTGGGTGGGACGTATAGCTTCATGTGCCCCCCGCGTCATCAGTCCTCTTGCGCCGATGCCTCACGGGGCGGCAGGGCAGCCTTGCGCGGCGCGCGTGCCGCAATGGCGGCAACGAGGCTTGCGAGGGAAGGAACGGCATCGATGCCAACGGGCGCATCCAGGCCTTCCGTACTGGCGGCGGGAATGACGGCGCGGGAGAAGCCGAGCTTGGCCGCCTCCTTCAACCGTGCCGGCGTCTGGGAGACCTGGCGCACGGCCCCCGTCAGGCTCACCTCGCCGAAATAGACCGATTCCTGCGGCAAGGGCGCTCCCGTGAGCGCCGAAACCAGAGCGGCCGCCACCGCCAGGTCCGCCGCCGGCTCGCCGATGCGCAGGCCGCCCGCCACGTTCAGATAGACATCATGGCCGCCAAGGCGCACGCCGCAGCGGGCATCCAGCACCGCCAGCACCATGGCCAGGCGGCTGGAATCCCACCCCACCACCGCGCGGCGGGGCGTGCCGAGGGTGGAGGGGGCAACGAGGGCCTGGATCTCCACCAGCACCGGGCGCGTGCCTTCCATGCCCGCGAACACCGCCGTTCCGGGGGCGCCGGCATCGCGGTTGGACAGGAAGAGTTCGGAGGGGTTGGGCACTTCCGAGAGGCCCTTGCCGGTCATCTCGAAGACGCCGATCTCGTCGGTGGGGCCGAAGCGGTTCTTCTGGGCGCGCAGGATGCGGAACTGGTGGCCACCATCGCCCTCGAAGGAGAGCACCGCGTCCACCATGTGCTCGACCACGCGGGGGCCGGCGATCTGGCCGTCCTTGGTCACATGGCCCACCAGGATGACGGCGGCGCCGGACTGCTTGGCGAAGCGCACCATCAATTGGGCAGAGGTGCGCACCTGCGTCACCGTGCCCGGCGCGGAGTCCACCGAGTCCGACCACATGGTTTGGATGGAATCGATGACCACCATGCGCACGGGCGGCCCGCTCGCCAGGGTCGCTAGGATGTTCTCCGCATTGGTCTCGGCGGCCAGGCCCACCTGCGCCTCGCCAAGGCCGAGGCGCCCGGCGCGCAGACGCACCTGGTCCACCGCCTCTTCGCCCGAGACATAGATGACCCGGTGTCCGGCCGAGGCCAAAGCGGCCGAGGCCTGCACCAGAAGCGTCGACTTGCCGATGCCGGGATCGCCGCCGAGCAAAAGGATGGAGCCGGGGACGAAGCCGCCGCCCGCCACCCGGTCCAGTTCGCCAATGCCGGAGACGAGGCGCGGCGGGGGCGTGCCCTGGCCCTGGAGGCTCTCCAGCGGCACCGCCCGCCCCTTTCGGCCCGCCCGCTGGGCGGCGGGGACGGAGGCGACGACCTCCACTTCCTCGGCAATGGTGTTCCAGGCCCCGCAGGCCTCGCACTTGCCGAGCCAGCGGGTATAGCTGGCCCCGCAGGCCTGGCAGACGAAATGGGAGCCACGCTTGGCCATGCTTCAGCCCGCCCCGCTGACATAGACGCGCCGGTAGCGGGCGCCGAGGCCGGTGAGCACCTCATAGCCGATGGTGCCGCCATGGGCGGCCAGCTCATCCACACCGATGCCGTCTCCCAGCAGGACCGCGCTCTGGCCGCGCTGCACCGCCTCGGGCGGCAGGTCGGTGACATCAACGGTGACCAGGTCCATGGAGATGCGCCCCACCAGCGGGCAGCGATGGCCGGCAATCATGGCATCCGCCCCCGGCCGCCCATCGGCGGAGCCAAAGGCGCGGTGGAAGCCGTCGGCATAGCCCAGCGAGAGCACGGCGATGCGGCTGTCGCGGGACAGGCGCTGGGCGGCGCCGTAGCCCACGCTGTCGCCGGGAAGCCCCTGGCGCACCTGGATGATCGGCACCTCCAGCCGCACCACCGGCTTCAGCGGCGCCCGGCCGGCAATGGCCATGCCGCCATAAAGGGCGATGCCCGGCCGCACCAGGTCGAAACGAAATTCGGGACCGGACTGCACACCGGCGGAATTGGCGAGCGAGGCGGGAACACCGGGAAAGGCGGCGGCAGCACGGGCAAAGCGCTCCACCTGCCGCGGGGTGAGAGGATGACCGGGCGTATCGGCGCAAGCCAGATGGCTCATGACAAGGCTCGGCCGGAAGCCGGCCCCCTGCGCCCCGAGCGCCAAAGCCTCGTCAACGGTGATGCCCAGCCGGTTCATGCCGGTGTCCACATGGATCGCCGCCGGCCGCTCCGCGCCCAATGCGCGGCCATGGGCCGCCCAGTCGGCGATCTCCGGCAGGCTGCCGAGCACGGGCCGCAGGTCATGAGCCTCGAACGCCGACTCGGTGCCGGGCAGGAGGCCGCCGAGCACATAGATGGTCGCCTCCGGCAGCACGGCGCGCAGGCGCACGCCCTCTTCCAGCAGCGCCACAAAGAAGGTGCGTGCCCCCGCTTGCCAGAGCGCGGGCGCCGCGCGCTCCAGGCCGATGCCATAGGCATTGGCCTTCACCACGGCCGCGCAGTCCGCCGGCGCGGCAAGGCCGGCCAGGGTGCGCCAATTGTCCGCGAGGGCGTCGAGATCGATGGTCAGGACAGCGCTCGCGCGGGCGAGCGCCACATCGGACGCGTCGGAGGACGCGGGGGTCTGAGCGGTCATCTATGGTCCGGAAGCCGGTCCTCGCGGGCGAGGTTGGAGAAGCGGGTGAACTGGGCCTCGAAATGCACCTTCACGGTGCCGGTGGGGCCGTGACGTTGCTTGCCGATGATCACTTCGGCCACCCCCTCGGCGGCCTTCATGTCCGCCTCCCACTTGAACCATTCCTCGGTGCCGGGCTTGGGCTCGCGGCTCTTGAGGTAATATTCCTCGCGATACACGAACATGACCACGTCGGCGTCCTGCTCGATGGAGCCGGATTCGCGCAGGTCCGACAATTGGGGACGCTTGTCGTCGCGCGCTTCCACCTGTCGGGAGAGCTGGGACAGCGCCACCACGGGCACGTTCAGCTCCTTGGCGAGGGCTTTGAGGCCCGTGGTGATCTCGGTGATCTCCTGCACGCGGCCCTGGGACGAGGTCTTGGCCGAACCGGAGAGCAGTTGGAGGTAATCGATGACCATGAAATCGAGGCCGCGCTGGCGCTTCAAGCGCCGGGCGCGGGCAACCAGCTGGGCGATGGAGATGCCGCCGGTGTCGTCGATATAAAGCGGGATCACCTGCATGGTCTGGGCGGCGGCGGCGAGCTTTGAGAACTCGCTCTCGGAAATGTCGCCGCGGCGGATCTTGTAGGAGGCGATCTCCGCCTGCTCGGCGAGGATACGGGTGGCCAATTGCTCGGCCGACATTTCCAGCGAGAAGAAGCCGACAATGCCGCCCGAGACGGTGGCGATGGAGCCGTCCGGCTTCTGCTCGCCCCGATAGGCCGAGGCGATGTTGAAGGCGATGTTGGTGACGAGCGCGGTCTTGCCCATGGCGGGGCGGCCGGCGAGAATCACAAGGTCGGAGGGCTGGAGGCCGCCCATCTGGTGGTCGAGGTCATCAAGCCCGGTGGCAATGCCCGACAAATGCCCGTCGCGCTGGAAGGCGCGGTTGGCCATGTCCACCGAATCGCGCAGCGCATCGCCGAAGCGCACGAAGCCGCCGTCATAGCGCCCGCTCTCGGCGATGGCGTAGAGGCGCTTTTCGGCTTCCTCGATCTGGTCCTGCGGCGTCGATTCGATGGGGGCCTCATAGGCCTCGTTGACGATCTCCTCGCCGATCTGGATGAGCTGCCGGCGCACCGCCAGGTCATAGATGGTGCGGCCGTAATCCTCGGCATTGATGATGGTGGTGGCCTCGGCGGCAAGCCGCGCCAGATATTGCGGCGCGGTCAGCCCACCCACCTCAAAATCAGCCGGCAAAAAGGTCTTGAGCGTGACCGGCGTCGCCACCTTGCCCGCCCGCACCAGAGAGCCCGCCAGCTCGAAGATGCGCGAATGGATGGGCTCGAAGAAATGCTCGGGCTTCAGGAAGTCGGAGACGCGGTAGAAGGCCTCGTTGTTCACCAGAATGGCGCCCAGGAGCGCCTGCTCGGCGTCCAGATTGTGGGGCGCCTGACGATAGCTCGGTTCCACGTCGTCACGGGCGGCAGGCAGGTCAAGCATTGCGTGCGGTCGGTTCCTGGAGATGCGGGGAGCCTAGCAGATCCCATCCGCCCTGATGCCGCGTTAAGAGCGACCCAGCGGAATCTCTTTCCCATGCAGATGTAGTTTTCCACCTGTGCATAACAATGGGGAAAAGGCCGGGCGCGGCGGCGGGACGGCGCCGCCGCCGGCCTCATTCGCCCGCCAGCCGCAGGGGCGTGGAGGCCCGCTTTTCCTTCAGCCGCAGGCGCCTTTCCTCCTCGCCGATATAGTCCCGCGTCAGCGGCACCGCCTCCTGCCGCCGCGCCAACTGGATCTGGAACACCATCATGCCCTGGTGGCGGAATGCCATTTCCGAGGCGGCGAGATAGAAGTCCCACATGCGGATGAAGCGCGCATCGGTGAGCCGCGCGACCTCCTCGCGCCGGGCGAGGAATCGCTCCCGCCACGCCTTCAGCGTCTGCGCATAATGCAGGCGCAGGATCTCCACGTCGGTCACCACCAGTCCCGCCCGCTCGATGTGAGGCAGCACCTCCGACAAAGCGGGGATGTAGCCGCCGGGAAAGATGTATTTGGCGATCCAGGGATTGGTGATGCCCGGCACGTCGGAGCGGCCGATGGAATGGAGCATCATCACGCCGTCGGGTGCCAGCAATTCGCGCACCTTTCGGAAGTAGGCGCCGTAATGGTCGACGCCCACATGCTCGAACATGCCCACCGAGACGATGCGGTCGAAGGGGCCCGCCACGTCCCGATAGTCCTGGAGGCGGAAGACGGCGCGATCCTCCAGCCCCTGCTCCGCCGCCCGCGCCTGTGCGACGCCCAATTGCTCGGTGGAGAGCGTCACACCCGTGACCTGCGCCCGCGCAATGCCGGCGAGGTAAAGGCCCAGCCCGCCCCAGCCGCTGCCGATGTCCAGCACCTTCAAATCGGGCCGATCGAGCACCAGCTTGGCGGCGATATGGCGCTTCTTGGCCAGTTGGGCATCGTCCAGCCTTTGGCCGGGCTGCTCGAAATAGGCGCAGGAATATTGCCGGTCCGCATCCAGGAACAGGGAATAGAGCCGCCCGTCCAGGTCGTAATGATGGGCGACGTTGCGGCGGGACCGGCCGCGCGGGTTAAACTGGGCGATGCGGCGCAAGGCCATGCGGGCCTTGAAGAAAAGGCGCGCGGTAAGCGTCGGCTGGAGAAGCGGCTGGCCCATAAGGATGTGGAGCAGCCCGGCAATGTCGCCGCGCTCCAGCACCAGCCCCTCGTCCATATAGATCTCGCCCAGCGCCAGTTCCGGGTCGAGCAGCAGGCGCCACTGGGCCCTGGCCGAGGTGAAGCGGATATGGACCTCCGGCGGGGCGGACCCCAAGGTGATGGTCCGGCCGGAGGCCAGTGTGACGACGAGACCTTCGCGTATGACCACGCGACGCAAAACAGATTCAAGCAACCTTTCCATCGGCCGCCTCCGTCTGAAATGTGTCCCCGCGTGCCCTCCCCCCTGCGCCCGCTGCGGCGGCGCGCCACTCCCTCTGACGTTCTGCCGCCTCCGGTGCCGCACCGGCCCAAGCCGGTCAGGCTCGGGCCCCCTGCACCGAAGATGAGATCGGAGTTGGCCAATCACAACACCTGCGCGGCCAATCGACAATATGCTGCGGTGCTTTCAGCCCAAAAGAAAAGCGCCCGGCCAGGGCCGGGCGCTTCAATTGACGTAGCGTAAACGCCCAGAAGGCGGGCAGATCAGGCCTCGGCAGTGTCCTCGGCGGCCTCGGCGGCCTCTTCCACCACTTCGTCCTCGTCCTCGTCGTCATCACGACGGGCGGTCACGTCCTCGCCGGCCACGAGGCGGGCGGCCTCCTCGGCGCTGCGGGCCACGGAGACGGTCACCTTCACCTCGACCTCGGGGTGCAGGGAAACCGGCAGGGTGTGCAGGCCGATGAGCTTGATGGGGTGGTTCAGCACGATCTGCTGGCGGTTCACGGTGAAGCCGGCCTGCTCCAGCGCCATGGCGATGTCGCGGGTGGAGACGGAGCCGTAGAGCTGGCCGCTCTCGCCCGCCTGGCGGATCACCACCACATTGGTGCCGTTGAGCTTGGCGCCGACCGCCTCGGCATCCTTCTTCAGCTCCAGGTTCCGGGCCTCGAGCTGGGCCTTCATGGTGTCGTACTTGGCGCGGTTGGCCGAGGTGGCGCGCAGGGCCTTGCCCTGGGGCAGCAGGAAGTTGCGGGCATAGCCGTCGCGCACATGCACCACTTCGCCCATCTGGCCGAGCTTGGCCACGCGCTCGAGAAGAATGACGTCCATTTTGATCTCCTGATCGGTTCTGTCTGTTTCAGTTTCGGGAGGGCGGCCGGAGCCGCCGGTTCTTTGAGGTCTATCGGTCGTTGGCGGCGGGCGGCCCGCCGCGAAAGCCCATGCGCGTGCGAAGGTCGAACATGGTGTCCACGATGCCGAGCAAGGCGGCGGCCAGCGCCGGCCAGCCGAGCGCGAGGGTGGCCATCCAGGCGGCGGTCAGGATGAGCGGGCGCCCGGGGCGTCCGCGCGTCACGAAATGCAGGGTGGCGAAGCCGGACACCGCATAGGCGGTGAGCAGCGTCGCCGTGACCACGGAGGCGCACAGGCCGATCATTCCGGGGGTCACGGACAGGGCGATCAGCACCGCCAGCACCAGCGTCATCACCGCCGGAAGACGGGTGGCGGCCAGGTCCGGCCAGGGGCGCGCCAGGCGCCCCGAGACCCGCGCGGCCCGTGCCGCAAGGTAAAGGCAGACCAGGTGCGAGACCGTGGTGAGCGTACCGGCCATGGGCGGCAGCACCGCCGCCACCAGCGCCGACATATGCGCCGTATCCGCCGTGCGCGCCGACCCCGCGCCCGCCTCGATGAACAGCTCGAAGGCCTGCCCCACCGCCGCCTGATAGGCGGCATAGTCGGTGGCCACCGACAGCAGCCCCACGATCACGCTGAGGCTGGCCAGCGCCCCGGCCAGCAGCACCAGCGGGCCGATGGGAAACCAGACCAGCCCGTCCCGCGCGGCAGGATCGGGCCGGGCGAGCAGCGCGCCATAGGCCAGCACCCAGGCGGGGCCGCCAATGCCGAGCACATAGGCGATGAGGAAGGTGGAGCCGAAGGCAAGGCCGAGGCCAGCGGCCGCCGCCACCAGGCCGACAAACGCCGTCCAGTGGGAAAAGGCCAGGCCGGCCAGCATGATGGGAAGAGGGGCAAGATAGAACAGCGGCACGGCCAGCACCGTTCCCGCGGCAACGCCGGCGGAAAGGAGCGCAGAAGCCGCGCCAGCGGCCAGGCCGATCAGTGCAATCTGTCCCATCATCTCGCTGTCCCGCCATGAGCGGTTAGAGGAGGGTCGAGGCCCACCCCAGCCTTGGCATCCGCCCCCGGCGCGCATGCGGCAAACCGGAAGAGGACCACCGTCCTTCAAAGATCAATCGACAAGGCCAAGCCCCTTCGGGCACGCCGCATCGGGGTGCCGCCGACCCGGAGGCCGGCGGCGAACTTAAATCGCGATCAGCGGATCACGAAGGGCAGCAGGCCGAGGAACCGCGCGCGCTTGATGGCGGCGGACAGCTCGCGCTGCTTCTTGGCGGACACCGCGGTGATGCGGCTCGGCACGATCTTGCCGCGCTCGGAAATGTAGCGCTGCAGGAGACGCACGTCCTTGTAGTCGATCTTCGGCGCGTTGGGGCCGGAGAACGGGCAGGTCTTGCGACGACGGAAGAACGGACGGCGCTGACCGCCGCCACCACCAGCTTGAGCGAACGCCATCAGACTGCCTCCTCGCCCTGGGCTTCTTCCCGGTCACGGCTGCGACGGGGGCGGTCCTCGCGACCACCGAAGCCACGATCCCCACCAAAGCCGCGCTCGCCGCGCTCGCGATCATCGCGGTCGCGCTTCTGCAGCATGGCGGAGGGGCCTTCTTCATGCTCCTCGACGCGCAGGGTGAGGAAACGCAGGACGTCCTCATCGATGCGCATCTGGCGCTCCATCTCCTGCACCGCCGCCGCGGGGGCGTCGATGTTGAGGAGCGTGAAGTGCGCCTTGCGGTTCTTGTTGATGCGATAGGTCAGGGACTTCACGCCCCAATACTCGGTCTTGCCGACCGAGCCGCCATTCGCTTCGATCACACCCTTGAAGCGGGTGGTCAGTTCCTCGACTTGCTGCGCCGTGATGTCCTGGCGCGCGAGGAACACGTGCTCATAGAGCGCCATGTGTCCTATTGCCTTTCCTGTTCCACCGCGCCCCGACGCCAAGCCCTTTCAAGCCTTTCAGGAAAGGCTCGTCTGCTCGGAAGGCGGGGACACGGGACGACGGACCACAGGCCCTGCCGGATCTTGCAGGGGCATCAGATGCCCGCGACAACAGCCGACCGTCCGTTCAGCCCCCGGCCGGGGCAACGGAAGCGGCGCGTATAGCAGAATGCGCGGGAAAGGCAACTCGCGCGTGCCCCCTCCCCGCGGCGTCCCGCAAGCGCGGTGCAGGGCACCCATGGTGCGGCGCGGCTTGACTCCCAGGGCCGTGCGGTGTCTCTGCCCTCCCCAAAATTCAATCCTTGGAACCCGTCAAGGGGATGCGCATGACCACCGCTTTCATTTTTCCCGGCCAGGGCAGCCAGGCTGTCGGCATGGGCAAGGCCCTGGCCGATGCCTTCCCGGCCGCGCGCGCCGTGTTCGAAGAAGTGGACGCGGCGCTGGGCGAGAAGCTCACCGCCATCATGTGGGACGGCCCCGCCGACGCGCTGACCCTCACCGCCAACACCCAGCCCGCTTTGATGGCCGTCTCGCTCGCCGCCATCCGCGTGCTGGAGACGGAAGCCGGCCTCGACCTTTCCCGCGACGCCTCCTTCGTGGCCGGCCACTCGCTGGGCGAATATTCGGCGCTCGCCGCCGCCTGCGCGCTCTCCATCACGGATGCCGCCCGCCTGCTGCGCATTCGCGGCCGGGCCATGCAGGAGGCCGTGCCGGTGGGCCAGGGCGCCATGGCCGCCCTGCTGGGCCTCGACTACGACCAGGTGGTCGCGGTCGCCGCCGAGGCGGCTGGCGATGAGGTCTGCGAAGCCGCCAACGACAATGCCAACGGCCAGGTGGTGGTGTCCGGCTCCACGGCGGCCGTTGAGCGCGCCATCGAGATCGCCAAGGCCAAGGGCGCCTCGCGCGCCATCCTGCTGCCCGTGTCCGCCCCCTTCCATT
Source organism: Aquabacter sediminis (assembly GCF_028863665.1). GTDB lineage: Bacteria > Pseudomonadota > Alphaproteobacteria > Rhizobiales > Xanthobacteraceae > L1I39. The sequence continues at coordinate 283,316 of NZ_JARBFX010000004.1, read as the reverse complement.
GCCGCCTGATGGAGCCCGCCGCCGAGGCCATGGCTGCGGCGCTGGCGGAAGCCACCGTGAACGCGCCGTGCGTCCCCGTCATCGCCAATGTGCGGGCGACCCCGGTCACCGATCCCCAGGAAATCATCCGCCTCCTGGTGGAGCAGGTCACCGGCACCGTGCGCTGGCGCGAGAGCGTCATCTATATGTCGGGCGCGGGCGTGACCCGCGCGGTGGAGGTGGGTGCCGGCAAGGTGCTCTCCGGCCTCGTGCGGCGCATCGCCCGCGAGATCGCCGTCTCGGCCGTGGGCACGCCCGAGGATGTGGCAGCCTTCATCGCCGCCCGCCAAGCTCCCGCCGCCTGAGGCCCGCCGCCTGAGGCCGTCCTTTCGCTTTTCCTCTCTTTCCGGAGACCTCATGTTCAATCTCAGCGGCAAGACCGCCCTCGTCACCGGTGCCACCGGCGGCATCGGCGGCGCCATCGCCAAGGCCCTCCACGCCCAGGGCGCCACCGTCGCCATTTCCGGCACCCGCCGGGAAGTGCTGGACGCGTTCGCGGCCGAGCTCGGCGAGCGCGTGGTGGTGCTTCCCTGCAATCTCGGCAACACCGAGGAGGTGGAGAAGCTGGTGCCGGACGCCGAGGAGAAGCTCGGCCAGCTGGACATCCTGGTGAACAATGCCGGCATCACCCGCGACAACATCTTCATGCGCCTGAAGGACGAGGACTGGGACCAGGTGATCGCGGTCAACCTCACCGCCACCTTCCGCCTCAGCCGCGCCGCCGTGCGCTCCATGATGCGCCGCCGGTCGGGCCGCATCATCTCCATCACCTCGGTGGTGGGCGTGACCGGCAATGCCGGCCAGGGCAATTATGCCGCCGCCAAGGCGGGCCTGATCGGCATGTCCAAGTCGCTGGCCCAGGAAGTGGCGAGCCGCGGCGTGACCGTGAACTGCGTGGCGCCGGGCTTCATCGCCACCGCCATGACGGACGTGCTGAACGACAAGCAGCGCGAGGCGATTCTCAAGGCGGTGCCCGCCGCGCGCCTGGGCTCGCCCGAGGACATCGCATCGGCCTGTGTGTATCTGGCCTCCGACGAGGCGGCCTATGTGACCGGGCAGACGCTGCATGTGAATGGCGGCATGGCCATGGTATGACCGGGATGCGGCCCTCGGCCCCCGCCGAAGGCCGCTCCCGCCCCGCATCACGGGTCTGCCGCCCCGGGCGGAGAAAACCGGGATGCGGCGAAAACCCAAGCCCGCTCTGGACCTTCGGGTGATGATCGGGTTTGCTGGCCAAGCCGGGGGAAGTGTGGTAACGAGCCGCTCATACCACCCGGTCGTGCCAGGCACGGACGGGGCTTGGACGACGGTGCTTCCATCTGCCCGGTCGGATACGAGCAAGGGGGCTGGGCACGGCGCGTGAAAGGCTTTATGCCCTCTCACAGCCGCCGTACGGCAGAGAGACAATTTTTCAGATAACGAGGGTGCATCGATGAGTGACATCGCCGAGCGGGTGAAGAAGATCGTCGCGGAGCATCTGGGCGTGGAGCCCGAGAAGGTTACGGAAAACGCCAGCTTCATCGACGATCTCGGCGCCGACAGCCTCGACACCGTCGAGCTCGTGATGGCCTTCGAAGAGGCCTTCAACACCGAGATCCCGGACGACGCCGCCGAGACCATCCTGACGGTGGGCGACGCCATCAAGTTCCTGGAAAAGAACGCGGCCTGATCGCCGTCATCATGATACTGACGGCCGCGGTGCGCCACGCGCCGCGGCCGTCGTCGTGATCGTACCCGGAGTTCCCTCATGAGACGTGTTGTCGTCACTGGCCTCGGCATGGTGACGCCGCTCGGCTGCGGCGTCGAGCCCAGTTGGCGGCGGTTGATTGCGGGCGAGAGCGGTGCCAAGCGGGTCGACCGGTTCGACGTGGCCGATCTTGCCTGCCAGATCGCCTGCACCATTCCGCGGGGCGACGGCACCGACGGCACCTACAATCCCGACGATTGGATGGAGCCGAAGGAACAGCGCAAGGTGGACGAGTTCATCGTCTTCGCCATGGCTGCCGCGTCCCAGGCGCTGGACGATGCCGGCTGGCATCCGGAAAGCTATGAGGACCAGACCAATACCGGCGTCCTGATCGGCTCCGGCATCGGCGGCATCGAGGGCATCGCGGAAGCCTCCCTCATCCTGCGCGATCGCGGCCCCCGCCGCATTTCCCCCTTCTTCATTCCCGGCCGCCTGATCAATCTGGCGGGCGGCTATGTGTCCATCGCCCACGGGCTCAAAGGTCCGAATCACGCGGTGGTCACCGCCTGCTCCACCGGCGCCCACGCCATCGGCGATGCGGCCCGCCTCATCGCGCTCGGCGATGCGGACGTGATGGTGGCCGGCGGCACCGAATCGCCGGTCAATCGCCTGTCGCTGGCCGGATTCGCCAGCTGCAAGGCGCTCTGCACCGCCTTCAATGACGACCCCGCCCGCGGCTCGCGTCCCTATGACAAGGACCGCGACGGCTTCGTCATGGGCGAAGGCGCCGGCATCGTGGTGCTGGAAGAGTACGAGCACGCCAAGGCGCGCGGCGCCAAGATCTATGCCGAACTGGTGGGCTATGGCCTGTCCGGCGACGCCTTCCACATCACCGCCCCCTCGCCGGACGGCGACGGCGCCTATCGCTGCATGGCGGCGGCGCTGAAGCGGGCCGGCATGACCCCGTCCGACATCGACTACATCAACGCCCACGGCACCTCGACCATGGCGGATGAGATCGAGCTGAAGGCGGTGGAGCGGCTGCTGGGCAATGCGGCGGCCAATGTGTCGATGTCCTCGACCAAGTCGTCCATCGGCCATCTCCTCGGCGCGGCCGGCGCGGTGGAGGCCATCTTCTCCATCCTCGCCATCCGCGACCAAGTGGCGCCTGCGACGCTGAACCTGGAAAACCCGTCGGTGGAGACCCCCATCGACCTGGTGCCCCAGAAGGCCCGCCAGCGGAAGGTGGACACGGTGCTGTCCAATTCCTTCGGCTTCGGCGGCACGAACGCGTCGCTGATCTTCCGCCGCGCGGACGCCTGATCTTCTCCGGCGGCCTTCGGGCCGCCGGCTTCTCCCCGGTGGCCCTGCCAGCGGGGACAGCAAGGTCCCATAAAAAGCACCGGATCGGTGCGGGCGTCGCATTTCCGTCCAGATAAGCGCTATCCCCTTGCGGGCGCCGCAGCGAAAGACGGGTCCGGAACCAGGTCGTCTCGTCGCCCCTTTGGACTGCGTGGCCGATCCGGCGCTTCGCCGGCCGCCCGCGCGCCCATGCGGTGCATAGCGAGAGTGATGGGAGACGTCCGCGATGGCCACCAACGACCCGAACGCCCCCTCCCCGCACGATGGCGCCCAAACGCCCGGAGCATCTGCACCCGGCGCCCCAGCCTCCAGCTCCCCTGAATCTGGCGCGCCCCTCATTCCCACCCGCGCCGAGCCCACGCCCGAGCCGGCTCCCGCAGCGGCGTCGGAGCCTGGACCCGTCCCGTCGCCCGCGCCCGCGCGGGTCACGCCGGAAGCCGCACCCGGCTCTCCCCTTCCGCCCACTCCCGCGCCCGCCTCGCCTGAAGACGTGGCCGCCCGTGCCGCGCCTGTCGAGGAGGCGCCGGCGCCCCCGTCCCGCAAGGGCGCCCCTCCCAAGGCCACACCCAAGGCCACACCCAAGGCCACACCCAAGACGCCCTCGGGGCGCAAGCCTGTGAAATCCAAGCCCATGGACCCCAAGAAGCGACCCTCGCGCGGCGCGCGGCACCCCGCCGTGGTCATTGGCAGCGGGGTCTTCACCTTCCTGCTGTTCCTGGCGGTGGGCGGCGGCCTGGCGGCCTGGTACGGGCAGATGAAATACACCGCCCCCGGCCCGCTCCAGAGCGAGAAGACCGTGCTCATTCCCCGCGGCTCCGGCGGCCGGGACATCGCCGAGATCCTGGAGCGCGAGGGCGTCGTGGACAATTGGGCGCTGTTCGTCGCCAGCCAGCAGATCGCCCGGCGCGGCGAACCGCTGAAGGCGGGCGAGTATGTGTTCCCGCCCCGCATCTCTATCGCCGACGTGCTCGACCAGATGGTGGCGGGCAAGGTGGTGCAGCACCAGGTGACCATTCCCGAGGGGCTGACCTCCGCCCAGGTGGTGGAGCGCCTCATGGCCAACGATCTCCTGGCCGGCACCCCACGCGTGCCGCAGGAAGGCACCCTCCTGCCCGAGACCTACAACGTGGTGCGCGGCATGCGGCGCGACGAACTGCTCGCCCGCATGGCAGCGGACCAGCAGAAGGTGGTCAAGGAGCTGTGGGAGAAGCGCGCGCCCGATCTGCCGCTCAAGTCGCCCCAGGAGATGATCATCCTGGCCTCCATCGTGGAGAAGGAGACGGGCAAGCCGGATGAGCGGGCGCGGGTGGCCGCCGTCTTCATCAACCGGCTCAACCGCAAGATGCGGCTGCAATCGGACCCGACCATCATCTATGGCATCGTGGGCGGCAAGGGATCGCTGGGGCGGCCCATCTCCAGGACGGACATCGCCACCGCCACCCCCTACAACACCTATGCCATTGATGGCCTGCCCCCCGGCCCCATCGCCAATCCCGGCCGGGACGCGCTGGCGGCGGTGGCCAACCCCGCCAAGACCAAGGACCTCTATTTCGTCGCCGACGGCACCGGCGGCCACGCCTTCGCCGAGACCCTGGAGCAGCACAACCGCAACGTGGCGCGCTGGCGCGAGATCGAGGCCGATGCCCGCCAGCGGGCCAGCCAGGGCGGCAATGTGAACGGCCCAGGCACGGGAACGGGAACCGGAACGGGGACCGCCCCCGCCGCCCCGGCCCCCCGCGCGCCCGCCTCCGCCAACTGAGCGGACGGCGCGCAGGCCGCCCGTGTGCACGCAAGGCGCGGACCACGCTTTTACGCGCGGCGCGCGCAAACCATATTCCCCGCGGCGGGAGACCGGCTCTAGATGCGGGGATGATCGCGCCTCGGCGCCGGTCGCCCCTTGTGATGTCATTGTTCGAGGCGCGGCACCCGCCCGCCTCCAGAGGAGCGGATGGCTGGACGCCGCCGGATCACGCCCATGTCCCTTCAAAGCATGACCGGCTTTGCCCGCGCCCAGGGAAATACGGGCCCCTGGCGCTGGAGCTGGGAGGTCCGTTCCGTCAATGCCAAGGGGCTGGACGTGCGCCTGCGCCTGCCCTCCGGGTTCGAGGAGCTGGAAGCGGGGGCGCGCACGGCGGCCACGCGGGGCCTCTCGCGCGGCTCGGTGTCCGCCACCTTCGCCCTGAGCCGCGAGGGCGACCAGGTGTCCGTGGCCGTCAACGAGGCCGCGCTTCAGGCACTCATCACCGCCACCCGTGCCGCCGCCGCGCGGTTTTCGCTCCCCCCAGCCAGCCTTGATTCCCTGCTGGCGGTGAAGGGCATCGTGGAGGTGAGCGAGGCCGATTCCGTCGACGAGGACCGCGCCGGCATCACCGCCGCCGCCCTTTCGGGCTTCGAGGCGGCGCTGCTGGACCTCAAAGCCATGCGCGAGCGGGAAGGCGGCGCCCTGCGCACCGTCCTGCTCGAGCGGCTCGACGCCATCTCCGCCCTCGTGGATGCCGCCGAAACCCTGCCGGAGCGGCGCCTGGACGCCATCCGCGCCCGCCTCGCCGAGCAGGTGCGCGCCCTCCTCGACACCGGCATTTCCCTGGATGCCGAGCGGCTGCACCAGGAAGCCGCGCTGCTGGCAGCCAAGGCGGACGTGCGCGAGGAACTGGACCGGCTGCGCGCCCATGTCTCCGCCGCCCGCGAACTCATCGCCACCGGCGGCCCCGTGGGGCGCAGGCTCGATTTCCTGGCGCAGGAGTTCAACCGCGAGAGCAACACGCTGTGCTCCAAGTCCAATGCGGTCGCCCTCACCCAGATCGGGCTTGACCTGAAGCTCCTGGTGGATCAGTTCCGCGAGCAGATCCAGAACATCGAGTGACCCGGTTCCCGCACATGGCCAACCCGACCCCGTCCCACTTCTCCCTGCCCGGCTGGAAGCCCGGCTCGAAGTCCGGCCTTGCCCGGCGCGGCCTGATGCTGGTCCTGTCCTCGCCCTCCGGCGCCGGCAAGACCACGCTCTCGCGCAAGCTGCTGGCGCAGGACGACCGCATCACCATGTCGGTCTCCGTCACCACCCGCCCGCCCCGGCCCGGCGAGGTGAACGGCAAGGACTATTTCTTCGTGGACGTGGCCACCTTCCAGCGCATGCGGGACGAAGGCGAGCTGCTGGAGCATGCCACCGTGTTCGGCAATCTCTACGGCACCCCCCGCAAGGCGGTGGAGGAGGCGCTCTCGGCGGGCCGGGACGTGCTGTTCGACATCGACTGGCAAGGCACCCAGCAGCTGGACCAGAGCGCCCAGCAGGATCTGGTGAAGGTGTTCCTGCTGCCGCCTTCCGCCGCCGACCTGGAGAAGCGCCTGCGCACCCGCGCCCAGGACAGCGACGACGTGGTGCATCAGCGCATGTCCAAGGCGTCCGACGAGATCAGCCACTTCACCGAATATGACTACATCCTCATCAACCAGGATGTGGATGACAGCCTCGGCAAGCTGGTGTCCATCCTCCAGGCAGAACGGCTGAAGCGCCGTCGCCTCACCGGCCTTGCGGACTTCGTGAAGGGCCTGCGCGACGCGCTTTGAGCCGTTCGCGGCCTACTGGCCCGCTTTTGAGCCGTTTGCGGCCTACTGGCCCGCTTTGAGCCGTTTGCGGCCTATTGGCCGCATGCGACCGGCAGGTCGGGCAGGATGCGGGCGCGCACCTTCTCCAGCGGGCAGAGGTCCTCGCCCGGGCAGTCCGGCAAGGACACGGGGACGGCGTGCACGCTGGCGGGATCGAGGCTGCGCATGCCGTCCAGCTGCGCATACCAGATCCGCAGGGCAAGGCTGACCGCGCCGCTCCCCGGGTCGCGCCAGCGCTCCAGGACGAAGGCGGTGGCGGGGGCGGTCTTGTCGGGCTGGCCCGGCAAGGACCAGTCCACCCCGAAAATGCCGGCCATGTTGGAGAGGTTGTCGTCGTGCCCGGCAAAGGCGAGCAGCTTCAGCCCCGGCGTGACGGCGGGCGAAGCGGCGCGTGGCTGGCCGGCCAAGGTCTCCAGCATCACCCGCGCCATCCCCGCCCCCTGGACCCGCGCCACCTCCGGCATCTGGCGGGAGAACCAGACCGTGCGATCGCGCGCGGCCATGAGCGGCGCCAGCGCAGCAGGGCTGGCGGCAAGGCCCCAGCCCACATTCTCCAGCGGCACGCCCTGGGCATATTCCAGCAGGAAGATTTCGGCGGCGTCGGCCGCAATGGCCAGCGGACCTTTCAGCAGCACGCCGGTGGGCGAGGCGACAAAGGCGGAGGCGGCCGGATCGAGCGGCGGCCCCTCCGGGCGCAGGATGGCGCTCACCCCCGCAATGGCGCGGGCAGAGGCCGGGTCCACCAGTTCGCCGGCCGGGCCGAAGCCCGCGCGCACCGCCTCCGCCAGGGCCTTGGGATCATAGCGGCACTGCTTGCCCACCCGCCGGAACAGCGGGTCGCGCACCCCGTCCGCCAGATGGGCCACCTCGGCGGTGCAGCCGGGGGAGAAGCTCTGCGCCATCATCCGGCCGCTGCGCCGCGTGCGCTCGTCCCGCGCGTCGGACCACACCCGCACGCTGTCGCCGGGACAGCCCTCGGCGCCCAGGAGGCCGGCCTTCACATAATGGTCCCGGATGGCGGTGGCGATGAGACTCACCACCTGCGCGCCCTTGTCGGTAAGCTCGCCGCGCGGCACCGGCCAGGACGGCCAGGCGCGGGCGGCCCAACTCTGCAGCACCTGCGGGGACTGGGTGGGCGCGCGCACGCCGTGCCGCTGCACCAGGACCACCTGGTCGAGCACCGGCTCAGCCGCCACCGGGGCGCCGGAAAGCCAAGCCAGCGCGCCCATAGCCAGGGCTCCGGCCCGCCGCCACCCGCGCCACGTCCCCCGGCTCATGCCCGCCATTGTCCCGCTCCCGCCAGACGATCAGGCGGCCACTATGCTCTTGCCCCGCAGCGCCGCCAAGGCATTGGCCAGCCTGACGAAGCCGGCCACATCGATCTCCTCCGCCCGGGCGGTTTCCTCGGCCTCGGCCTGCGCCAGCAAGGCTCCGGTGTCGACGCCCAGCGACTTCAGGCTCTGGCGCAGCATCTTGCGGCGCTGGCCGAAGGCGGCCTGGGTCACCTGCTCCAGGTCGGTCAGGCGGCAGGGGAGAGGGTCTTCGCGCGGCACCAGATGGACCACCGAGGAGGTGACCTTGGGCGGGGGGACGAAGGCGGAGGGGGCGACATCGAACAGGATCTTCGCCTGTGTGCGCCAGCCGGCGAGCACCGCGAGACGCCCATAGGCCTTGCTGCCGGGCGTCGCCACAATGCGCTCGGCCACCTCGCGCTGGAACATCAAGGTGAGCGAGGAGAACCAGGGCGGCCAGGGATCGGTGGAGAGCCAGCCCACCAGGAGCAGCGTCGCCACATTATAGGGCAGGTTCGCCACCACGCGGGCCGGCCCCTCGCCCAGCAGGGGCAGCACGTCCACCTTGAGCGCGTCGCCCTCGATCACATGCAGGCGGCCGGGATAGGCCTCCTGCACTTCGGCCAGCGCCGCGATGCAGCGCCGGTCGCGCTCCACCGCCACCACGCGCGCCGCGCCCAGCGCCAGCAGCGCCCGCGTCAGCCCGCCCGGGCCCGGCCCCACTTCCACCACGCAGGCCCCTTCCAGCGGGCCGGAGCCCCGGGCGATGCGGGCGGTGAGGTTGAGGTCCAGGAGGAAGTTCTGGCCGAGCGATTTCTGCGCCGACAGCTCGTGGCGGCGGATCACATCCCGCAGCGGCGGCAGCTCGTCGATGGCGCTCACGCGGCAGCTCCCACGCCAGGGCGCCGGCCCGCCCGGCGATCGGCTGCGGCAAGGCGGCCCGCGAGTGCGATGGCGGCCATGAGGCTGGAGGGGTTGGCGCGCCCCGTGCCGGCGAGGTCGAAGGCGGTGCCGTGGTCGGGAGAAGTGCGCACGAAGGGCAGGCCGAGCGTGACATTCACTCCGTCATGAAAGGCCAGGGTCTTGGCGGGAATGAGCACCTGGTCGTGATAGGGGCCGATGACCGCGTCATAGGTGGCACGGGCTTCCTCATGGAACAGCGTGTCCGCCGGCAATGGGCCGCGCATGTCGATGCCCTCGGCGCGCAGGTCCGCCACGGCGGGGCGCAGGATGTCCTCGTCCTCCCGCCCGATGGTCCCGTCTTCGCCCGCATGAGGGTTGAGGCCGGCCAGAACCAGGCGCGGCCGTTCAAGGCCGAAGCGCTGGCGCATGTCGCGCGCCAGGATGCGACCGGTGCGCACCAGCAGCTCCCGGGTGACAAGCCGCGGCACGTCCTTCAGTGGCACATGGATGGTGGCCGGCACCACGGCGAGCCGGGGCGACCAGATCATCATCACCGGATGAGGCATGATACCGTCCGGCCCGGCGCAGCGGGCGGCGAGATATTCCGTGTGGCCGGGAAAGGGAAAGCCGGCGGCATAGACCACGGACTTGGCCAGGGGCGCGGTGACGAGGCCCGCAGCCCGCCCCGCCTGCACATGGTCCATGGCCTGGTCGAGGCTGGCCACCACGGCGGCAGCGCTGGTCTCATCCGGCTGGCCGGGCGCGGCGGTGGCGCGGGGGCCGGCCGGCTCCACGGGAAGTGCGTCTGAAAAGCCGTCCGCCGCCAGCGGCAGGGCCACCTCGCGCACGGGCACATCAAGGCCGAGGAGACGCGCGCGATCCGCCAGGAGGGCGGGATCGCCGATGACGCAGAAAGGCGGGGTGGCGCGGGTGCGCCGGGCCCAGGCCATCAGGACGATGTCGGGGCCGATGCCTGCCGGCTCCCCGAGCGTCAGCGCCAGGGGCGGGACCGTTTCCGGCCCCATCAGCGATACACGATGAGCGCGGACTTGCGCAGCTGCGCCATGAGCTTCTTGGATTCCGCCTGGAACTGGGTGGAGGCCAGCTGCTCCTTGATCTCCCGCTTGGTGGAGACCTCGCCCTTGACCTCGTTCTTGCCGCAGACCGCGAAGATCTCGACCCCGGACTGGGTGACTTCCGGCGGCGTCAGCCGGCCCACATCGGTCTTGTCCAGAATCTGGCGCAGCTGGGGCGGCATCTCGGACGAGAGGCGGAAGACCGGGGAGCGGACCACCACTTCCTTCAGCCCCTTGACGGCTTCCAGGCCCGCGTCGCAGCCGTTGAACCGGGCCTTCAGCGCATTGGCCTCGGCCAGGCGGGAGCCATAGGCGTTGGAATTGCGCGGCACCACGAAGATGATGGGGTAGAGCTTGTACTCCGTGGACACCATCTGGACATTGCCGCGCTGCTGAACCGCCGCCACCACGTCCTGGTCGCGCACATTCACGGTCGGCGCGCGGGCGCGCACATATTGCTGCCAGACATTGTCCGCCCGCAGCTTCTCCTTGAAGGCCGAGACGTCGACGCCGGACTGGGCGAAGCCCTGGATGAGCTGCTGGGGGGTGCGGCCGCTGCGCTCGGCCACGGAATTGAAAAGGCGATCCAGATCCTCGTCGTCGAGGGTGATGCCGATCTTGGCGGCCTGCTGGATCTTGATCTTCTGATCGATCAATTCCTCCAGCGTCTCCTTCTGGCCGGGCGCCTTGCCCTCGATCATCTGCTGCAGCTTCATGCGCTGCGCCACGTCGAAGGAGGTGATGGGCTGGCCATTCACGATGGCCAGGATCTGCTGGGCGGAGGCCGGCGTGCCGAAGGCCGCGAGCGCCAGCACCAGCCCGAAGGCAAACGCGAGGGTGCGGCGGACAGGGGCGGCACTGTTCGGTCGGAAAGGCATCATCGGCAGAGGGATCGCACCGGCTGGTGGTGGGTCATGGGCATGGCACGGTCTTCCACGCCCTCGCGCACATTAATTCGCCCGGCCCTGTGGCGGCAATGGGGCCAAGAGGCCCCATCCGGTTTCCCCTGGCATCAATTGCTGCTGGAGGACCCCACGCCGGCGGACACCTTGGTCTGCCCGAGCGTTCTGAGACCGATGGTCAGCATCACCGTGTTGGACGGCGATCCGTTCGGCCCGTTCACCGTATAATTGGAAATGTAGCTCAGGGCCATGGTGAAGCAGTCATCGGCATAGTTCAGGCCGACCGAGACCAGATCGAAGGCCGCCTGGGCGATGTTGTAGCGCACGCCGCCGCCGATGGACCACTCGTCCGTCAGCTTGTAGGAGGCGGTCGTATAGACGCCTTCGCGCTCGTAATAATAGCCGAGCAGCGGCTGGGGCGCATAAAGGCCATAGACCGCCGAGAACGACACCCGGTCGAAGGACGTGCGCCCTTCCACCTCGAAGCGCTGCATGGAGAAGTTCTGCTCGTCGAACCGGAAGCGCGAGATGAATTCCAGGTTCGAGGTCGGCGAGTAGGAGAAGCGGGCCACATAGTCGGAGACGTTGGTCTCAAGCCCCGATTCCAGGCCCGTATTGGCCATGTCGCCATTGGCGTACGAGTTCTTGCCGAACAGGTGGTAGGACTGGCCGACCAAGGCGGTGACGAGGCCGGCCTTGTTGATGGCGGCGGTGTAGGTGATGCCCACATTCAGCCGGCCGCCGCCTTCCACCCGGTCCCAGCCGGAATATTTGTCCACCTCGAACAGGTTGCTGTCGTCGAAGACGAGGCTCTGCGCATCCTCGTTGGGCAGCTTGCCGATGGCGGTCTCGTTGGGACGGATGACCAATTGGGCGCGCGGCTCGATGGTCTGCACGCCCCAGTTCTCAACCGAGATGAAGGGGTAGCGATAGTCCAGGCCGACCACGGGCATGGCGCGGATGATGCTTTCCTCGCCCGACTGCAGCGGATTCTGACCCGGCAGGGTGATGCCGCTGGTGTAGCTGGTGGGCAAGGCGGAGATGTTGGAGTGCGCCAGATCCACCCGGGCGCTGGCAAACGGCGTCCAGATCTGGCCGGCCTGATCGGTGATGGACTTCTTCCAGTACAGCTCGGCCGACAGGCGCTGGTAATCCCCCGGCGCGCCGCGCAGCAGGCACTGGGTCGGGTTGGGATTGGTCAGGGCGCACGCCCCGGCGGGAATGCCGACGCCGCCATTCACATAGGAGGTCGAGGACGACATGCCGACGAAGTCGGCTTCGTTGCGGTTGATGGAGTTGAAGTTGACCTTCAGCCCCGCCTCGCCGCCCCAAATCGGGTTTGCGAACACGTAATTGTAGTTGAACGTGCCCACGACCGGGATCTGATCCTGGTTGTCGGTCACGGACAGCCCGAGGAAGTAGAGCCCGCGCAGGTCGAAGAAGCTGCGGTTCCCCTGCCCGGTCAGGTAGATCTGCGAGACCGCCTCCGTGGGAGTGGCGGTGATCAGGCCCATCGGGTCGGTATAGCCGGCGAGCTTGTAGTCGTTGATGAAGGTGCGGTCGGAGGCCAGCGTGCCGTCCCAGCCCCACTTCCAGAAGTCGTTGATGACGAACTCGCCGGCGCTCTGCACCACGCCGCGATTGTCACGATACCCAGGCAGGCCGGCAAAGGCGTCCTTGTCCTGCTGCATGATGCCGGCGGCGCGGATATTGTAGCTGCCATTCATCAGGCGCTGGCGCCACTCGCCCTGCATCAGCAGGCCCTGCTGGGTGTAATAGACCGGGGTCAGCGTCAGGTCGCGGTCCGGTGCGATGTTCCAGAAGAAGGGGATGCCGAAGCCGAACCCCAGTTCCGAGGAATTGGCGAAGACGGGCGTCAGGAAGCCGGTCTTGCGCTTCACCGTCGGGTCGGGGGTGGAGAAATAGGGGAAATAGGCGATGGGCATGCCGAAGAATTCGAGCGTGGCATCCTTGTAGTAGATCATCTGCTCATCCTGGTTATGGATGATGCGCTGTGCCTTGACCTGCCACAGGACCGGCTTCTCCGGCTTGTCCTTGCACGGCTCGCAGGCCGTGTAGACACCGTTCTGGAAGACGGTGATGTTGCCTTCCAGGCGATCGGCCCGGGCGGCGACGAAATGGGTCTTGTCGGGCGAATCCACCCGCAGAGAATCGATGAAGCCGGTCTTGAAGTCCTCGGTGAGCTGGAGCTTGTCCGCGGTGACGATCTGCCCGCTCTTCTCCTTCAGGCGGACATTGCCCTCCGCAATCACCAGGTTCTTCGCCCGATCATAGGTGACGCGCTTGGCCTCCAGGGAGGAGCCATCATAATACAACTGCACGTTGCCGACGGCACTTACCGTATTCTTTTCGTAGTCGTAGACCAGCTCATCGGCGGTCACGAGCATCTTCTTGTTGGGATCGGAATGATCGATGCCCCGGCTGGCCAGCAGGCTGCTGCCGGCCGATTGCGCTGCTGCAGCGCACACATGGCCGAAGGCGAACAGGAGGGCGCAGAAAACAACCCAGGCGAAAGTGCGGGCGCGGACAAAGCCGTCCCCGGCCGCGCGCCGGAGGGGGCGCACGGGGTTCACTTCACGATCCTCGGCGGGAGCAATCCCGACGGTCATCCGTCCTCCCGGTGCAACAAGACCAAAATCCCAAGAACAATCCCAGCCACCGCCGGAAACCAAGCTGCGGCAACGGGATGGATCACGCCTGCCTCTCCAAGATCTTCCGCGAGCTTGGTGCCAAGATAAAGCAGAAAGCCGGCAGCCACGCCACCGAGAATCGTCTGCCCCACACCACCAAAGCGGAACACCCTTAACCCAACCACAGCGGCGATCAGCACCATGGCAATCAGCAGAAATGGCCGCGCCAAAAGACTCTGGAAGTGCAGCCGGTAGCGTTGCGCGCCGAAGCCCGCTTGCTCGGCGGCGGCGATCGCGTCGGGCAGTTGCCAAAAGGACACGGTGTCCGGGGAGGTCAGGGCCTCCTGGATCTGGTCCGGGTCCAGATTCGTCGCCACCACGAAGGTCGCGAAGGTCTGCTGGTCGAATCCAGGGATGAGCAGGCGCGCATCCTGCAACTCCCAGTAGCCCCTCTGCAGGGTGGCGGACTTCGCCTCGATGCGCTGCACAATGCGGTCGTTCTTGTCGAACTCGAACACCGTCACCCCGATGAGCTGGCGCCCCCCGTGCTGGGTGGTGGCCGCCTGGATGATGGCTTGGCCGTCAATGCTCTGCTGGCGGATCCAGAAGGCCCCCCGCCCGGAGGGCAGGACGCCGCCCGACGACGAATTGAAGATGTCGCCCTCGATGCGGTTCGCGCGCTCCTTGAAGTCCGCCGAGACGGGATTGAACACCCCGGTCGAAAAGGCGCCGATCAGGAAGGCCACCAGGACGGCCGGAAAAATGAACTGCCAGGCCGACAGGCCCACCGCCCGCGCCACCACCAGTTCCAGTTTGCGGGACAAGGTCACGAAGGCCGCGATGCCGCCGAACAGAACGGCGAAGGGCAGCAATTGCTCGGTGAAGGCGGGCGTGCGGTAGAGGGTGAGCATGGCCACCATGCCGGCGGTGACCGTGTCGCGGTCCGCCGTGCGGCGCGTCATCTCCAGGAAGTCCACCAGCATGATGAGAGCGACGCAGGAGACGAAGATCAGCACCACCGCCCAGAAGAAGCGCTTGGCGAAATAGAAGCCGAGAGTGGGTCCGATCATCGGGTCACTCGGCATTCATGCGCGCAAGGCGCCGGGACATGGCCTCCATCAGGCGCGTCAGGCCCTGCGGCGCGGAAAAGCGGATCCAGCCCTGGACCACGAAGCCGCAGATCACGATGCAGGCGAGCGGCAGCAGATAGGCGAGCGGAATGGCCGCGCTGGAGGTGCGTAGCATGCCGCCCACCACGAAGGAGGCGATCTGCAGGCCCACCATGATGGGGATGATGGCCACCAGCGCCATGGAACGGCTCTGGCGCGTGGTGCGCGGGCTCGCCAGCGCGGAGGCCGCGACCGCAAAGAAGGCGAAGGGATAAAGCCCCGCCGACAGGCGCTTGTGCACCTCCTCGCGGAAGCGCCCGGTCTGCTTCAGCAGCACATAGACGTCGCTCGGCGGCGGATTGAGCACATAGGTGAACTCCCGCTCGTTGGGGCGGAAGTCGTTGCCCTGCTTGCCGGGCGCCAGATCGTTCAAGCCCAGCGCATAGCGCTCGAAATCCACCACGGAGCCGTTGCCGGAGGCCCCGGGGGTGCGGCGATGAATGGAGCCGTCTTCGAGCACGAGAAAGGTCCCGCTGGGGGTGTCCACGATGCGGCCATGGTCGGCCACATAGGTGGAGATTTCCTTCTCGCGGGAATCGTTGATGAAGACGCCCCGCATCAGCCCGGTATTGTCGCGGTCGCGCACATGAAAGACGAGCCCGTCTGCCACCGTCACAAAGCGTCCGGGCTGGGCCACGAAGGACACCACGTCCGCGCCCACCTTCGTCACCTTCTCGCGGAACATCCGCAGGCTCGCGGGCACCAGGTCGATGGAGAGGGCCGCGCAGAAGGCCGAGACCAGAGCAGCCAGCAGAATCAGCGACCGCAGCACCCGCCACGGGCTCATGCCCGCCGAGGCCATCACCACGATCTCCGAATCGCCGTTCAGCTTCAAAAGGGTGTAGGCGGTGGCGATGAACAGCGCCGCCGGCGCGATCACCAGCACCAGGGTCGGCACGGTGAGCCCGGTGATGGCCAGGAAGGACAGGATGGTCTGCCCCTGGCTCGTCACGAGATCGAGCTGACGCAGCGCCTGGGTCGACCAGATCATGGCCGTCAGGACCAGCGTCACGCCCACGAATGCCGTGGCGGCGGTGGAAAAGATGTACCGGTCTAGACGGCCCATGCACCTTCCTGCGACACGCACTCACCGCCCTGGCGCGTGATCATTCTAGAACTACTCCTGATAGCCGCTCCCGCGCTGCAGCGCAAATGCAGCTTCACCGTGCCAGCAGTACGTCGGTACAGGTGGCGGGCAGATCGGCGAGCGTCAAAGGCGGCTTGGGCTTGGCCGGTTCCTTGGAGGGCTTGGGGTGCAGCACCTCGTCGGAGAACCACCAGTCTAGCTCCGCCCCGCATCCATCTCCCACCGGCACCGGCTCCTGCGGCCGGCACTGGGGGCTGTCGGACGGGCAGGCGAGCCGCACATGCATGTGATAATCGTGGCCCCAATAGGGGCGCACCTTGGTCATCCAGGCGCGGTCGCCCCGCGCGTCCCGGCACAGGGCTTTCTTGATGGCCGCGTTGACGAAGATGCGCTCCACCCGGGGATCAAGGGCGGCGGCGCGGATCACCGCCACATGATCCGGGGTCCACACCGCCTTGTCCACGTCGAGCCGGTCCGGCCGCACGATCATGGTGGCGGACATGGTCTCGCGGGCCTCGCGGGAAAGCTGGCTCCCGGGGCTCGGGGTCAGCCAGATGTCCACGTCGAGCCCCACCTGATGGGAGGCATGGCCGGTGCGCATGGGGCCGCCGCGCGGCTGCGCCATGTCGCCCACCAGGATGCCCGGCCAGCGGGACACCTTGGGCACTGTGACCGCGAAGCCCTCGATAAAGTCGATCAGCTCGGGATGGCCCCAATTGCGATTGCGCGATAGGCGCATCACCTGCCACGCCGGGCCGTTGACCGGCAAAGCGGAGGCCCCGGCGACGCAGCCCTTGGAATAGAAGCCGATGGAGCGCGCGGCCAGCGGAGCCGGCGTTGCGGCCGCGCCAAACAATTCCTTGGCGGGCTTACCTGCCACGGCCTCGGGGGCGGGCGTCTGGGCTGAGGCGGGACCGGCGAGCCAGGTTAATGGCAAGGCGAACGAAAAGGCCAGGGCCAGCAGACCGAGACGGCCGATGCGCGCGCGTTCCATGCCGTCTCCTCCTGTTCGCCCGGGCACGCCGCTCCTGGAGCGGGTCGCGCCGACCCTCCCGGATTTAGCCGGGCGGGCGTGAAGGATCTCCTAAGCCCCGGCCCCTGGACAATGAGCCCGGCCGCTGGCCCCTGGCCCCTGAACCCTGGGCGCTCACGGCGCGTAGGGATTGTCCTTCTCGCGCAAGGTCAGGCGGATCGGCACGCCCGGCAGGTCGAAGGCCTCGCGCAGGCCGTTGGTCAGGTAGCGCAGATAGCTCTCCGGCAAGGCATCGGCGCGGGAGCAGAACAGGACGAAACTCGGCGGGCGGGCCTTGGGCTGCGTCATGTAGCGGATCTTCACCCGCTTGCCGGATACCGCCGGCGGCGGATGGGAATCGGTCGCCTCCTGGAGGAAGCGGTTCAGCGGGTTGGTGGGAACGCGGATGTTCCAGACCCGGTGGGTCTCAACGATCGCCTCCATCAGGCGATCCAGCCCACGGCCGGTCAGCCCCGACATGGGCACCACGGGCACGCCGCGCACCTGGGGCAGCCAATGGTCGGCCTCCTCGCGCAGCTTGGTGGCAAGTCCGCCGGTGGGGATGAGGTCGCACTTATTGTAGCCCAGCACCACCGCCCGGCCCTCGCGCACCACCAAATCGGCGATGCGCAGGTCCTGCTCCTCGAACGGCCGCTCGGCGTCCATGAGCACCACCACCACCTCGGCGAACTTCATGGCTCGCAGGGCGTCGGCGGCGGACAGCTTCTCCAGCTTGTCGTCGATGCGCGCCCGCTTGCGCAGGCCGGCCGTGTCGTAAAGCTCGAACTTGCGGCCGCGCCATTCCAGCTCCACCGAGATGGAATCGCGGGTGATGCCGGCCTCGGGGCCGGTCAGCAGGCGGTCCTCGCCGAGAAGACGATTGATGAGGGTGGACTTGCCCGCATTGGGGCGGCCGAGCACGGCCACCTTGATGGGGCGGCTGGCGCGGTCGCCTTCCTCCTCCTCGGGCTCGGGCTCAAGCTGCGCGGCGGTCTGCGCCGGCAGCGCATCGCAGATGGCGTCATAAAGGTCGGACAGGCCCTCGCCATGCTCCGCCGACAGCGGAATGGGCGTGCCGAGGCCCAGCTCAAAGGCTTCCAGCGTTCCGGCCTCGCCGCCCCGGCCCTCGCTCTTATTGGCCACCAGGATGGTGGGCTTGCCCGAGCGGCGCGCCAGGCCCGCAAAGGCACGGTCCGTGGGGGTGAGGCCGGTCCGCGCGTCGATGATGAACAAGATGGCATCGGCATCGCCGATGGCCGCCTCGGTCTGGGCGCGCATCCGGCCCTCCAGCGAGGCGGCATCCGCCTCCTCGAGGCCGGCCGTGTCGACGATGCGGAAGTTCAGGTCGCCAAGCCGCCCCTCCCCTTCGCGCCGGTCGCGGGTCACGCCGGGGCGATCGTCCACCAGGGCGAGCTTCTTGCCCACCAGACGGTTGAACAGGGTGGACTTGCCCACATTGGGCCGCCCGACAATGGCGAGGGTAAAGGACATGAAAGGACCGCCGAAGCCTTCTGGCTCAGTTGCGCTGGCTCGTTCCGCCCTGCTGCTGCTGCGGCTGAAGGACGGTCGGATCCACGTTGGAATTGGACGGCTGGGCCACCGGGCCGGAATAGGTCACCCCCGGCACGCCCTGCGGGAAGACCGGCTTGCGCTCGCCCGGCAGCGGCGGCTTCTTCTCGTCGAAGGGATTGAACTTTTCCAGCGTCTCGCAGCTGGCGACGCCAAGGCCGAGGGCCATGACGATCGCCAGGCGCAGGAACAAGGAAGGGCGATGGGCCATGTCTGCGGTCCTCACTGGGTGGCGGCAGCGGCGGGATTGATCTGCACGGCCGCAGCCGTCAGAGCGCGGATGAGTTCGGCGCGATTGCGCACGCCCGGCGGCACCTCCGGTTCCTCCAGGAGGAGCGCGGCCGCCTTGTTGGCGGCGGCCAGGTCACCGGCCTTGTACTGCGCCAACGCCAGGATCTCCCGGGCGGAATAGCGCAATGCGCTCTGGCTGTCGGCCAGCGCCTGGAGGCGGGCCTGAATGTCGGCGAGCGGCGCGGTGTCCACAAGCAACATGGCGGCACGGACCCGGGCAAGGTCCCGCGCCAGGGTGGAGAGGCTCCCGTCGGCGGCGAGGGCGTCGAAGGCGGCAGCGGCCTTCGCCTTGTCGGTGGGGGCGAGCTCGGAGGCGGCGCGGAAGCGCGCCAGCATCTGGTAGCCGGCCGTGCCATCCTTGGCGAGGGCGAGGTAGGCCGCCTCGGCATCGGCGACCTTGCCGGCGGCGGCCAACTGGCTGGCAGCCTCGAAGCGGGCGCCGGAGGCCTGATCCTGCTTCAGCTTCCACCACTTGAAGCCGGCATAGCCGGCCGAACCGGCAATCACCGCAATCACCAGGGCGACGAACACGATGCCGTAGCGGTCCCAGACCCGGCGCAGGCGGTCGCGCCGCAGGTCTTCTTCGATCTCGTGGAAAATATCGGTCATGAACGGTCCGGAAAGGGGGGATCGCACGGGTCGCAAGGGCGAGCGCACGGCACAAGGCCAGCGCCCGGTCGAGGGCGCGTAACCTATCCATGCGGCTTCATCGTGGCAAATGCCTTCTGGCCCAAAGGCCGTCCCGCGTAAAGCCACTTCGGATTTGAAGCTGACCCAACGTCAGGCGTCGGGCACGTTCTCCGCCAGCTCCTTCAGCCACACCTTGGCCTGGCCGTCGGAGGGGGCTCGCCAGTCGCCCCTCGGGGACAGGGCCCCGCCGGAGGAAATCTTCGGTCCGTTGGGCAAGGTGGAACGCTTGAACTGGCTGACGAAGAATCGCGACAAGAACACCTTGAGCCAAGCCTTGATCTCGCCGAGGGCATAGGCTCTTCGCTCGGCCTCAGGCATGTCCTCTGGCCAGGCTCCCCGCGTCGCATCCCCCCAGGCATGGTGGGCGAGGAAGGCGATCTTGGACGGGCGATAGCCGTAGCGCGTGAGGTAGAACAGGTTGAAATCCTGCAGTGCGTAGGGCCCGACGATCTGCTGGGTGGACTGGATCGGCTTCCCATCGCTCGCCGGCACCAGCTCCGGCGAGATCTCGGTATCGAGGATGGACAAGAGGATCCCGGCGGTCTCCACGTCCACGTCCCCGGACCCGGCCACAAAGCGAATCAGATGTTGGATCAAGGTCTTGGAGACGGAGGCATTGACGTTGTAGTGGGACATGTGGTCCCCGACGCCATAGGTGCACCACCCCAAAGCCAGCTCCGACAGGTCCCCCGTCCCCACCACCAGCCCCCCGGCCTGGTTGGCCAGGCGGAACAGATAGTCGGTCCGCAGGCCCGCCTGCACATTCTCGAACGTCACGTCATAGACCGGCTCGCCGCTGGCGAAGGGATGGCCCATGTCCGCCAGCATCTGCCGGGCAGCCGGGCGGATGTCGATCTCCTGCGCACTCACCCCCAGCGCCCGCATCAGCGCCCAGGCATTGGCCTTGGTGTGATCGGAGGTCGCAAACCCAGGCAGCGTATAGGCCAGCACGTTGGACCGATCCCGGCCCAGCAGGTCCATGGCCTTGACCGTGACGATGAGGGCCTGGGTGGAATCCAGCCCCCCGGAAACCCCGATCACCGCCTTCTGGAGGCCCGTGGCCTCAAGCCGCTTGGCGAGGCCCTGCACCTGGATGTTGTAGGCCTCGTAGCAATCTTCCCGCAGCCGCTCCGGATTGGAGGGCACGAAAGGAAAGCGCTCGATGGCACGCTGGAGCGGCACCGGATGGGCCGGCGCATCAAGGCGGAAAGCAATGGTGCGGAACACAGCCGCGCCCCCCTCCTCTCGCACACTGTCCCCATAGGTGGACATGCGCATGCGCTCCTGCCGGATGCGGCCGAGGTCCACATCCGCCGTGGCAATCACCGCCCCGACCGGGAAGCGCTCGGTCTCGGCGAGCAAGTCGCCGTACTCGAACACCGCCGCATGACCATCCCAAGCCAGGTCGGTGGTGGATTCGCCAGGTCCCGCCGCTGAATAGGCATAGGCCGAAATGGTCCGGGCGGACTGGCTGGCGCAGAGCAGCCGCCGGCTCCCCGCCTTGCCGATGGTAATGTTGGACGCCGACAGGTTGAGCAGCACCTCGGCGCCCGCCAGCGCCGCGCGGGTGGAGGGCGGCAGAGGAACCCAGATGTCCTCGCAGATTTCCGCATGGAAGGTGAAGGGAACCGTGCCTTCCGAACGGAAAATCAGGTCGACTCCGAACGGTGCCTCCTGCCCCGCCACCTCGATGCGCCGTCCCCGCACCGCCGCGCCGGAGGTAAAATGGCGCCGCTCGTAGAATTCCCGGTAATTGGGCAGGTAAGTCTTTGGCACCACGCCCAGCACCGATCCGCCATGGATCACCACCGCCGTATTATAAAGGCGTCCCTCACAACGCAGCGGCGCGCCCACCAGCAGCACCGGGAACAGATCGCGGGAGGCCTCAACCAAGGTGCGGATGGCCGCCTCCACCTCGTCCAGGAGCGCGTCCTGGAACAGGAGGTCGTCGATGGCATAGGAGGACAGGCCAAGTTCCGGGAACAGCAGCACGGCGGCCTTGGCGGCATGCCCCTCGCGGGCGATGCGCAGCGTCTCCTCCACCGCGAATTCGGGATCGGTCACGGTCGCTCGGGGCACACAGGCTGCGATCCGCACGAATTCGTGAGCGTAGAGGGAGGTGAAGTCCGAGGTGAGGTCCTTGGCCACGCACATCTCCTGTTCCCCGCCGGGCAAGGCTAGCTCTACAGGATGTGGCCCGGCTGTTCCACCGCACCAACCGCATGCACTTGCCGGCGGTTCTGCGTGCGGCACGCTTTTCCAACCCCGCCGATTTCATTTAAGGAGGAGAACAGAAAGCAGAGCGAACATGCCGGCTGCCCTCCCCCGCCAGTTGCCCCGACAGGTCCTCATCCCGCTCATCGTGGCTTGCGCGCTGTTCATGGAGCAGGTGGATTCCACCATCATCTCCACGGCACTGCCCGCCATCGCCACCTCGCTGCAGGAGGATCCGGTCTCGCTGAAGCTGGCGATGACCTCCTACCTCCTGTCGCTTGCGGTGTTCATACCGGCGAGCGGCTGGGCGGCGGATCGCTACGGGGCGCGCACGGTCTTTCGCTCAGCCATCGTCATCTTCACGCTGGGCTCGATCCTGTGCGGGCTCTCCACCGGGCTCGTGGACTTCGTGCTCTACCGCATCATCCAGGGCATGGGCGGCGCCATGATGGTGCCGGTGGGACGCCTCGTTATCTTGCGCTCCATTCCCAAGTCCGAACTGGTTTCGGCGCTCGCCTGGCTCACCATGCCGGCCTTGCTGGGGCCGGTGCTGGGCCCGCCGCTGGGGGGCTTCATCACCACCTATTTCGACTGGCGGTTCATCTTCTTCATCAACGTGCCCATCGGCATTCTCGGCGTGATCCTGGCCACCCGCTTCATCGAGAACGTGCGCGAGGAGGACGTGCCACCGCTGGACCTGCGCGGCCTCGTGCTCTCCGGCCTCGGCCTTTCTGGCATCGTGGCGGGTCTGGCGCTCATGGGCGAGGCGATGATGTCGCTCTGGCTGGCCCTCGCCATCGGCTCGGCCGGCGTCGTCATCTTCGGCTTCTACGTGCGCCACGCGCACCGCACGCCCAATGCGGTCATCGACCTGACCCTGCTACGGCTGACCACCTTCCGGGCCGGCGTACTGGGGGCCTCCCTGTTCCGGGTGGGGATCGGCGCCATCCCCTTCCTGCTGCCCCTGATGCTGCAACTCACCTTTGGGCTGTCGCCGCTGGCCTCCGGCCTCCTGACCTTCGCCTCGTCGGCCGGCGCGCTGGTGATGAAGTCAACGGCCGCGCCCATCATCCGGCATTTCGGCTTCCGCCGGATCCTAGTGGTGAACAGCCTCATATCCTCCGCCTTCATCGCGGCGAACGTGCTTTTCACGCCGGAGACGCCTCACCTCATCATCATGGGTGTTCTGCTGGTGGGCGGCTTCTTCCGGTCACTGGAATTCACAGCGCTGAACGCCATCGCCTATGCGGACGTGGAACAGGCCGACATGAGCCGCGCCACCTCGTTCGCAAGTGTCGCCCAGCAAATCTCGCTGTCTGTGGGCGTCGCGGTGGCCGGAATGGTGCTGGAGGCCATGCGCGAGATCCGCGGGTCCGACACCCTCGTGCAGGCGGACTTCACGCCCGCCTTCCTCGTCGTCGCCGCCATTTCGGCGCTTTCAGTATTCTCGTTCCTTCGACTTCCCAAGGATGCGGGGGCGGAAATGACGGGGGCCAAGTCCACCATCGAGAAGCACACCTTGCCTGATCCCCGCAGCGAGGTACCGCCGCAGCCTTGATGAAGGCCTCCCGACTAGTGGGAGGGGCGGGTATGGAAATCGGCCCAGGCGAGCACTGCGGCGAAGACCACGAAAGCTGCAACGACAGCGGTGATCACAAGGGCGACATCGGCGGGCATGGCATCCTCCTTGGTTATTGCCGCCAAGGCTAAGAAGACTCGCCCTTTCGTCCCTTGATCCGGATCAAACCATGCGCCGGTCGCATGTCGGACCCAACCAGGCCCGATGAAGTCCCCCTGGACTTTCCCGGTGGAAGGACCATCTTGATGGGCAATGGGGGGAACAACCCAGAATAATAAGGAGGACCTGCCATGGGCCATGTCGCACGGCGTATGCCGGAAGATTTGGGCCGCACTTCCGTCCCCGCTGCCATTCCAAACAGCGATGGTCATGTCATCATGCCGTCCGGAGCGATTTCCGGCAGCACAGGTCAATGCGTCAGCGGCGCCATCACCGAAGTGGTGACCTGGCGCACCACCGCTCCCAGCATCCCCAATGATATGGAGCCGGTGCATATGGAGCGTGCCCGTAGAAGGCATTGGCGCCGGCCGCGACCGGCGCACTGATCACCCTCTCCCCGGCATCCAAGGGATGCCGAGAAGCTAATGGCCGGGGCATCCAATGGACGCCCCGGGGTGGTGGTTGCTCTTACAAATACGTGTCGTACTCCAGCGACGAGATGACGCGCGAAAGTGCGTCGAGTTCCGCCTGCTTCATGACGGCATAGATCCGCCGATATTCCTCTCCGAACGCCCGGGCGATGAAGTCCGAGTTGCGGAAGCGGTTGATGGCTTCGCTCATGGAGGGGGAAAGGCTTTCCGCCTCATGGTCGTAGGCATTGCCACTCAAGGGGGGCGGCGGTTCGATACCGGCCTCGATCCCCTCCAGCATGCCGGCGAGAATGCCAGCGAGCACCAGATGCGGATGGGCGTCCGCGCCTGCGATGCGATGCTCCAAGCGCTTGGCGTTGGGGGGACCATTGGGGACCCGCACAGCCACCGAGCGGTTGTCGAACCCCCAGGTGATGCCCGTTGGCGCATAGCTGCCGGGCACGAGGCGCCGATAGCCGTTGAAGCCCGGGACGAAGAAGAGCAGCGTTTCCGCCATGGTCGCGAGAAGCCCGCCTGCGGCGTGCCGCAGCAGCTTGTCGCCCTCCCCGCCTTCGCGCGAGAAGGCATTGGCGCCGCTCTTGTCCTTCAGGCTCACATGCACATGCATGCCGTTGCCGGCGAAATCGAGCAGGGGCTTGGCCATGAAGGTGGCGCGCAGGCCGTGCCGATGGGCGACCCCGTCGATCAGCCGTTTCAGCAGGATCGCATCGTCCGCCGCGGCCATGGGATCGGCGCGGTGATAGAGATTGACCTCGAACTGGCCGGGCGCCGCCTCGGATATGACCGTGTCGGCCGGCAGGCCCTGGGTCGCCGCCGCTGTACGCATATCATGCAGCACCGGCGCGAAGGCATCGAGGTCAGACATGGAATACATGTTCTGGCGCGCCTGCCCGGTGGCCGGAAAGACCGGCTCGGGCGGCTGACCGGGCTCTCCGGGCTTCAGCAGATAGAATTCCAGTTCGAACGCCACCACCGGCGTGAGCCCCAGCGCCGAGAAGCGCTCGACAATGCGGGCCAGTTGCTGGCGCGGGTCGAGGAGCCAGGGGCGACCATCCGGCTCATGCATGGTGATGAGCACCTGCGCCGCCGGGCGCGGAGACCAGGGCACCGGCTTCAGCGTGCCGGGCACCGGCCAGCACAGGCCGTCCTTGTCGCCGGTCTCCAGATGAATTTCGGTGGCCTCCACCTCGCAGCCCCAGATGTCGAGGCCGAAGATGGATAGGGGAATGGCGACGCCGCTTTCCCATATCTTGGCCATGGACTGGCCGGGGATCCACTTTCCGCGGAGCACACCGCTGGTGTCGGGCAGGAGGACTTCCACGATGTCGGGCACACCGTAGGACTGGATGTAGGATTTCGCCTCGTCTCCGGCCTCGACCGGGGCCGCGCCCTGCGCGGGTGAAACCATCAGGGGGGCCTCCTGAGCCCCACTCTGCGCTTCAGGTGCACCCTGAAGAAGGCGACTGCGTTCTGGAACCTGCATGATACTCCATCGTCCAAATGAACCGGCTCATAGGAGCATATTGGCTGCTTACGGACAAGCTATAGCTTTATATGACCTTTTCTGAACCGCGACTTTATTTTCGCCCAGCCGTTGCGCTATCGCGCCACTGAGATTTCTTATAGAGAGAAGGTCAGGAATCAAAATCGCGACCTTCATTCTTGTCCATCTTCCGATCATCACCCTTCACACTTGTCCGAGGTTGGACGACCTGAATGGCCGCCCCTTCCGCGCCGCACACCAAGCGCGCCATCTTTCTCAGCCAGCCGGTTCTGCTCGGCCTTGGCTTTTCCATGCTCATCGCCATCAGCGCGGCGTCCATTTTCCTGGTCAACCGGGCGCGGGACGATTCCAGCAAGGTCGCCCATACGCTCAAGGTCGAGAACAGCCTGTCCGAGCTCAGGGTCATGATCCGGCGGGCGGAAAGTTCCGAGCGCGGCTATCTCCTCACTGGCCGGGACAGCTTCGTCGCGGTGTTTGACGGTGCGGTCCGGGACATTGAGCCGGCGCTGGAGACCCTCTCGCAACTCACGGCGGACAATCCCAGCCAGGGCGCCCGGATCAGCAAGCTGGTCCCCATGGTGCGCGAGAAAGTGGCGGAGCTGACCCGCACGGTTGCCTTGCGAAAGGCCGGGCAGGCGGACGAGGCGCTGGCCGTGGTGGAAGCGGGTCGGGGCGAGACCCTCATGCGGCAGATGTCCACCCTCATCTCCGAGATGAAGAACGAAGAGGAGGCGCTTCTGGCCTCCCGAACCGCCGCGTCCAACGCCACAGCCACCTGGCTGCTGGTCATGAACGTCATCGGCGTGATCGCGATCCTCATCATCGCGGCCTTGTCCATGCTTCTCGTGCGGCGCAACACGGAAGACCTGCGCCTCGCCCATCGCGACCTGGAGCGCGCGAACCTCTCCCTGGAGCAGCGCGTCCGCGAGCGCACGGCGGATCTGGAAGAGGCCAATAAGGAAATCCAGAGCTTCGCCTATATCGTCAGCCACGACTTGCGCTCGCCGCTCGTGAACATCATGGGCTTCACCAGCGAGCTGGAAGCCATGCGCACCGACCTCTTCGACCGGCTTGCCGCGCTGCGCCAGCAGACGGGCGGCAAGGTGGACGAGGATGCGGACCTGGCGGCGGACTTCGAGGAGGCGTTTGGCTTCATCAAGGCGTCCATCGTGAAGATGGACCGGCTCATCAAGGCGATCCTGGAGCTTTCCCGGCAGGGCCGCGCGGAATTCCATCCCGCCGGAGTGGATGTGCGCGGTCTCGTCACGTCCATCGCCGAGACGATGGCGCACCAACTGCTGGAGCGGGACGCCCGCATCGATGTCACGCCGCTGCCGGACATCATTTCCGATCGCATGGCGCTCGAGCAGGTCTTCACCAACCTCATCGACAATGCGGTCAAGTACCTGCGCCCCGACGTGCCCGGCCGGATCTCGGTGTCGGCTCTTGAGACGCCGGGCTATGTGACCTTCCTGGTCTCGGACAATGGGCGCGGCATCGCCGCCGAGGATCGCGGCCGGGTGTTCGAGCTGTTCCGGCGCTCGGGTCCGCAGGACAAGCCTGGCGAAGGCATCGGCCTTGCCCACGTGCGCTCCCTGGTGCGCCGCATGGGCGGCTCCATCGTGCTGGACTCCCAATTGGGCGAGGGAACCACCTTCAAAATTACCCTGCCGCGCGTGCTCGCGCCGCAAAACCTAGGGAACGACAATGGTTGAGCACGTTTCCATCGTGATGATCGAGGACGATGAAGGCCACGCCCGCCTGATCGAGAAGAACATCCGCCGCGCCGGCGTGATGAACGAGATCACTCCCTTCCGGGATGGCACGAGCGCCATCAAGCACCTGTTCGGTGCCGACGGCACGGGCGCCGTCAATGCCGGCAAGGCCCTCCTGGTGCTGCTGGATCTCAACCTGCCGGACATGACCGGCGTCGATATCCTCAAGCGCATCAAGGAAAACGAACACCTCAAGCGGTCTCCGGTCGTGGTGCTCACCACCACCGACGACAAGCGCGAGATCCAGCGCTGCTACGACCTCGGCGCCAATGTCTATGTGACCAAGCCGGTCAATTACGAGAACTTCGCCAATGCGATCCGCCAGCTCGGCCTGTTCTTCTCGGTGATCCAGGTTCCCGAGGCGAAATGATGTGGCATCATGGCCATGACTGACAGTTCACGGGTGGAGGCGGCCATCGGCAGCGAGGGTGCGGAGCCTTCCGCAGACGCAGCGGACCTATCCGCGCGCCCGCGACGGGTGCTTTATATCGATGACGATCCTGGCCTTTCCAGCCTGGTGCGCCGGAAGCTGGAGCGCCTGGGCTATGCCGTCGAGACGGCCCCCACCGGGGCGGCAGGGCTCATGCGCATTGCCGCCGGGGGTATCGACGTGGTCGCGCTCGACCATTTCATGCCCGGCCAGGATGGCCTCTCCACTCTTGCCGACATCCGCCGCCTGCCCGACCCGCCGCCCGTGGTCTATGTGACCGGCACCCAGGAAAGCCGCGTGGCCGTTGCCGCGCTCAAGGCCGGTGCGGTCGACTATGTGATCAAGGAAGTCCAGAGCGACTTCATCGAACTGCTCCGCTCGGCCATCGACGCGGCCATCGAGACCGTGCGCATGCGACGCGCCCATGAGGCCGCCGAGGCGGAGATCCGCGCCGCCCGCGACCGCTTCGAGGCGCTGGCCGCGGAACGGGCGCTGCTGTTGCGGGAGATGAATCACCGGGTGGGCAACTCCCTGCAGATCATCGTGTCCCTGCTGCACGTCCAGGCCAGCGCCACCGACAATCCGGAAGTGCAGGATGCCCTCCAGTCCGCCCGCGGCCGCGTCGCCGCGGTGGCGCAGGTGCATCGGCGCCTCTACACCTCCGAGGACGTGGCAAGCGTCGCGCTCGACCAGTATCTGGCGGCCCTCGCGGAGGACCTTCAGGTCTCTGCGCGGCATGGGGAGGTGGGGGTCACCCTTCAGGTGCGTTCCGACCCGCTGGAGATCGATCCGGACAGGGCCGTGGCCATCGGCGTAATCGTCACCGAACTGGTGATCAACGCCTCCAAATACGCCTATCCCAGCGGATCGGGCCCCGTGCGGGTGGACCTGACCCATTCGGACGGCGAGGTTCGCCTGGACGTGGCGGACGAGGGGGTGGGCATGCCGCAGGAACACAGCAAGGGCACCGGGCTCGGCAATCGCATCGTGCGCGCCATGGCCTCCAAGCTTGGCGCGCACCTGGCGTTTCTTGCCGCATCGCCCGGGACGTGCGTGCGCCTGACCTTCCCGCTTCGGCCGGAGGGTCGGGCCTGAGAGCGCGCCCGGCTTCAGCCCTTGAGGGTCTCGAAGCCGGCGTCCTTCCAGCCGAGAATGCCGCCCTGCATGTGCTCCACATAGGGCAGGCCGGCGGCCTGAGCGAGCGCGGCCGCCTTCTGCGACCGCTGCCCGGACCGGCACGAGAAGACCAGGCGCTTGCCCTCCGGGTCCGGCAAGCCCGCCGGATCGAAGCTGTTGAGCGGCATATTGACGGCGCCGGGAATGCGCTCCGCCGCGATCTCGTTCGGCTCGCGGACATCCACCAGCAGGACGGTGCCGTCATCAAGGCCAGCCTGAACCTCCTGGGGAGACAGATGGACGATTCGGCCGCCAAACGGATTGAACTCACTCATCTCACACGTCTCCCGAAAGAGGCAGCACCGTGCCCAAGAGAGGCACGCAAGGCAAGGGTTGCCACGCATTCTCGCGCATCATCCGCGTGCGGCGCAGCGCGCGAAACTGCCTCAGCGATCACGCGCCCGTGATCGAGCGACCCATCGCACCCTTTATAGCCAGAATTTTTCGAGATATTTCATAATGTTGCGCAAATTCGGCACCTCGAGCTTGGCAAGAGTATCAAGCGGTTAGAGAACCGAGATTCGCTGACATAATACCTCCAAAATTGCATTCACACCTCTCGCTCATCTCCCGTTCATGTTGGTGGAACTAGCTTTTGAAAGCGTCGCACAAGGTTCGGTCGATATCCGAAAGGGATCGAGTCGGAGCTGTGAGATGTGGAAGAAGGTCATGGCAGTGCTGCTTCTGGCCAGTTGCCTTCCAGGCGCCGGGGTCGCCCAGGACGATGTGGCGGCGGGGGCGGTGATGGGGGGCATCACAGGGGCGATCATTGGTGGAGCGGTCTCGGGTAACGCAAGGGGTGCAGCGGCGGGCGCGGTGATCGGCGGAGCGACCGGTGCGATCCTGGGCGGAGCCCTGAACCAGCAGCAGCAGAGTACATATTATTTCTGGAATAATGGTCGCTGCTATTATAGCGACAACAGTGGCCAAGTGATGACGGTTCCGAAAGCCTATTGCCAATGAAGAGCTATTGATCGGTTTCGTTCCCCCGCACGGTTCCGATCAGTGGAAAAGGCGTCGACGCAAGTCGACGCCTTTTTTTCGTTTCATCTCGCTCTCTGCGTCTCCAGATTTCAACTGGCGAGAACGGTTCACTCGCTCTCCCCCATCCAGGCCGGCATTGTTCCGTTGGGCCCGCGCCAGTGCCTTGGCGACGGCCGGCATGACGCATGTCGGCCGCCCTCCGGGTGCCAAGCCTTCGCACCTGCATTAAGCTTGTGCCATGCAGCGTCCCCGCCCTTCGATTCCCAGCCTTGAAGTCCTCAGGTCCGGCGGCAAGCGCGCCATGGCCGGCGCACTCGCCGCTGTGGAGACCGCGCGCGGCTCCGCCGATCTGACCGCCCTGCTCGACGCGGCCGTCCAGTCCGCGCGTGCCCATGTGCTTGGGCTGACCGGCCCGCCGGGGGTGGGCAAGTCCACCCTCACCAATGCCCTGGTGCGCCAGGCCCGCGCGGCCGGCGAAACCATTGCCGTCCTGGCGGTGGACCCTTCCTCCCGCCGCACGGGCGGCGCCCTTCTGGGAGACCGCGCCCGCATCCAGACCGATCCGGAAGATCGTGGTGTGTTCGTGCGCTCCATGGCCGCACGCGACAGGCTGGGGGGCCTGTCGGACGATGCGGTGGCGGCGGTGGCCCTGCTGCGGGCGGTCTATGACCGTGTGATCGTCGAAACGGTCGGCGTGGGCCAGTCGGAGGCCGACATAGACCTCGTGGCCGACACGGTCGTGCTGTGCATCCAGCCCGCTTCGGGTGACAGCCTGCAATTCATGAAGGCGGGCGTGATGGAATTACCCGACATCATCGTCGTCACGAAAGCCGACATGGCGGAAATCGCGCGCCGCGCGGCCGCGGATGTGACGGGCGCCCTGTCCCTGGCGGGAAGCGGGGGCGGCTGGCAGGTGCCGGTGATCCGCTTGTCGGCAGCCACGGGAGAGGGTCTCCCGGCCTTCTCACAGTCGGTGCGGGACCATCAACTCCATCTTTCCGAGGGCGGACGGGCGGATGCGCGCCGCAAGGCCCAAGAGGCGCGCTGGGTGGAGGAGGCGATCCGGGTCCGCTTCGGCACGGAAGGGCTGGCGCGTGCCCGCCGCATGGAACTGCCGGCCGGCGGCCCCTTCACCCGGGAGGCCGCGTTCGCGCGGCGCTTAACCACCCCGTAAGCTTAATGGGCGATTTTCTCGATATGCCGCCGAGGCCCCCTGGACAACCGGGGCCAAGCCTCGGCAGCGGGCGCGCGGCCGGCAGCATTCCGCTGACGGGGGCAAGGGGCGCCCTGGCGATCGAGGACGATGGTCATGCCGGCTCCTGCTGCTCCGCGCAGATCCGCCCGCCTGCTCACGCCGGCCGCGTGCGCGCTGGCTCTTTGCCTGTCGCCCGCCCCGGGCCATGCGCAAAGCCTGCCGTCCGACGCCTTCCTCTCCCGCTCGGCTGCGGACCGGGCCCAGCCGGGTCTCCTGGCCGGCCCCATGCGGGCATTGCGCGTCGCCACACTTGAATGGCAGGATCTGCCAGCTTCCATCGCGGACAGCGCCGCCGGCGCGTCGGCGGAGGCCTTTCCTCCCCCTCTGGTGCTGGGGACCCTCACCAAGGGGAGCGAGGGCGGCCCCGCGCCGGACCCGATGGGACCGGACCTGCTGGCACCGGAAATCACCGCCCCGGCTCTCTCCGGGGAAGCTGCGGCGGACCTGTTCGGTCCTGAACCGGCGGCCGGCTTGGCCTATCTGGAACTGGCACTCGATACGCTGCTCACCTTGCCGGGCCTGGTGGACGATGCGGCCGAAGATCCGCTGGCCCTCTCCGAAGGCGAGTTGGCAGCGCCCGCGGGCCCGGAGGTCGCTGGCCTTGAGGCCACCCCGCCTGCCGGGGCAGATGATGACCGGACCGAGGCCAGCACCGACAGCAGCGCTCCCAGTGACGCCGAGGCGCAGCTGGCCGCCCTGATGGATTCCTGGGGCGCCGACCAGCCGGTCCAGCGGGATGCAAGCCTCATCTTCGGGCGCGATACCCGCCTGTTTCCCGCCCTCACCTTCCAGCATGCGGAGGACGGCACGGAGGGCGAAGAGCCCGCCATGCCCAGCATCGTCACGCCCGCCATCCGGCTCTCCTTGATGGGCGCGGAGCGCGCGCAGGCCGAGAAGTGCCTGGCCGAGGCCATCTATTACGAAAGTCGTGGCGAACCCAAGCGCGGGCAGATCGCGGTGGCGCAGGTGATCATGAACCGCGTCTTCTCCGGCTATTACCCGGCGGACGTCTGCAAGACCGTCTACCAGAACGCCCACCGCCACCTCGCCTGCCAGTTCACCTTCGCCTGCGACGATGTCCCGGACGTGATCCGCGAGCCCGACATGTGGGTCCAGGCCAAACAGATCTCCGCCGACATGCTGGACGGAAAATTGTGGCTGCCCAGCGTGGGAAGAGCCACCCATTACCACGCCTATTGGGTACACCCCCGCTGGGTGCGTGAGATGAGAAAGCTGGACAAGATCGGCGTTCACACCTTTTATCGGCCACAACGATGGGGCAGCTGACCGAAATTGCAGCCACTCTCACAGCAATATTTCGTTTTATTTCATTGACCAAGCTCAGGGTGATTTCTAGCCTCCGCGCACTTTGCTGTGTGGGGGACATCTTGAAGCTTGGCTTGACCGTTTTTTCGCTGGCCCTCCTGTCCTCCACGGCGCTCGCCTCCGGAGCGGATCTTCAATACACGTCCATCTGGTCGGTGGGAGACAGCCTGAGCGATACCGGCCGCACCTACCACTATCTCAAACGTTTCGCACCCAGTCGCTACGTGGCCCCCAAGGGGCCGAACTACGATGACGGCCGGTTCTCCAACGGCCGCGTTTGGCTGGAATACCTCGCCGCGAACGAGGGCCTGCCCTACGTGGCAGACCACAATCTGTCCTGGGGCGGAGCGGTCACCGGAACGGCCTATCGGCAAAGCGTTCAGACCTTTGTCACGCATCTGGAAGCTCAGGTGGACCAGTTCGCCAACGGCCTCACCAAGACGACTGGCTGGCTGAACCCCACGCTCAGTCCCGCCTCCCAGTATGGCGCGCATCCCCTGGTCACGCTCTGGATCGGCGGCAACAATTTCCGGCAACCCTATGTGGATGCCGATGCCTTCGACACGTTTCCAAGCCTCCTCGGCCTGACGGCGGAACAGCTCCGCTCGCCCACTTTCCAGCGCGACCTCATCCTCAAGAACATCCCGGCCGACCTCACCAAGATGAATGCGGCGTTCCAGGCCCGGCGGGACGTGGCGGAGAATGGCGTCACATACATGGTCCTGACGCTGCCGGACGCGTCCACCTCGCCCAAGTTCAAGACCCTGGCACCCGACGACAAGGCCGCCTTGAGCGATGCCATTACCAGCATGAACCGGTCGCTGAAGGAAAGCATGTACGCTCTTGGAACCAGTTTTGCGGCAGGCAACGCCCTCACCCGCATGGTGGTGGTCGATGCGGCCGCCCTGTTCAAGGAAATCCAGTCAAACCCCGCAGCCTACGGCTTCACCGACGTTCAGAACAATTGCGTGGATTCGGAAACCGGCAACTTCGTCAATGGCTGCTCGAAGACCGCAGCCGAGACCTTCCTGTTCTGGGACCAGTTCCACCCCACCACGGCGGGCCACGCCATCATCGCCGCGTTCGCCATGAACTCCGACCGGCTCGACTATGGCGCGCCGGTCACCCTGACCATGCCGCACGTGGCCAATATCGACGTGCGCGATGAAACCTATGCCGGCGTGATCGGCGGCACCGGTTCCCTCATCAAGCAGGGTGAGGCCACGCTCACACTCGCAGGCCTCAACACCTATCAGGGCGGCACACGGGTGGATGAAGGCCTGGTGCGCATTTCCACGGATGACAATCTGGGCGCTCGGTCTGGCCTCCTGACCCTGCGCGGCGGCGGCATCTCGGCGAGCGGGAGTTTCCAGATGACCCGCAACATCGCGATCGGCGAGGCAGGGGGCACCTTCCATACGGATGCTGGCGCGCTCCTCACCCTCACCGGCAATACCGTGTCCGGCGACGGCAACCTCACCAAGACCGGCGCCGGAACCTTGGACATCCGCTCGACCATGGACACCTCCGCCAATGGCCAGAGCGAGGCCGTGAAAGGACAAGGCCGGCAGCTCACCACGCTGGCGGGCGGCACGCTCAAGATCAACAGTGCCACGCCCTTCGTGACATATCGGCTGGAAACCCTGCCCGACACGGTTCTCGGCGGCTCCGGGACCATCGTGACCGGCCGCATGGACCAGGGCGGCGGCATCGTCGCAGCCGGCCTGATCGCGCCCGGCAATTCCATCGGCACCCTCACCATCAACGGTGACCTGACGCTGACCGATAATTCCGTCTACCATCTGGAGGTGGACCCGACGCGCGCGGACCAATTGGTGGTCACGGGCGCGCTCGCCCTCGACGGCACCGTCCGCATCGTCACCGACCCCACCGACAAGCTGATCAACCAGACCCTCACCTTCGTCACCTCCACCGGCACCATGGCCGGCACCTATGATGAGGTGGTCGACCTTTCGCCCTTCCTGTCCCAGACGCTCCACTATGCCGGCAACGGGGTGTCGGTGACCTTCGCCCGGGACTTCGCGGCCCCGGCGACGACGGCCAATCAGAAAGCAGTCGCCTCGGCGCTGAACGCCGCCTACCGCCCCACGAGCCAAGGGGACCTCGACAACGTCTTCTACGGGCTCGACACCACCGACACGGTCTCTGCTGGTGCCAATGCACTCGACCAGTTGTCCGGCGTGTCCATCGGCAATCTTTTGACGGCAAGCGCCATCCAGCAGGGCCAGTTCACCCGTGCCCTGGAGGATCGCATTTCTGCCCGCCGCGCGGGACGGGACGCGGGCGGCCTGCCGGCCGCCGCCACGGGCATGCTGACGGTTTCAGGCTCCGACGCCTCAGGGCTTGGGGGCGCGCTGGCCGCTGCGACCGGCACCTTGCAAGATGCGGATGTGGCCAGGCCGGGACGGGCAGGCGATGAGGACGGCGTTTCGGCCTGGGCGCGGGTGCTGGGCGGGCCCGGCAGCATTGGTGGTCCGGGCAGCTTCGACATGACCGGCGTGGGCGTGATGCTGGGGATGGACAAGGGCTTTGGCTCCGGTCTCGCCGGTATCAGTTTCGCCTATGGCAGCCTCAACATGCAGGGCGCCAACACCGCCAATGGGAGCGCGGACACCTATCAGGTCTCGCTTTATGGCGCGCTCCAGTCCGGCAACCTGTTCCTCGATGCCACGGCCTCCTATGCGCATGCGGACTATTCCACCACGCGCGCACTGTCCTTCGGCGCCCTGCAGCGGATGGCAACCGGTAGCGCGGATGGGGACAACCTCGCGGTTTCGTTGAAGGCGGGCGGCGTTTGGAGCGCGGGGGCCCTAACGTTCGAGCCGAGCCTCGGCTTCGACTGGTATCGCCTCACCCGAAGCGCATTCGCCGAATCCGGGGCCGGCGCTGCGGGCCTCGACGTCGCCTCGAAGACGCTGGACCTCATCCTGCCGT
Source organism: Aquabacter sediminis (assembly GCF_028863665.1). Taxonomy (GTDB): domain Bacteria; phylum Pseudomonadota; class Alphaproteobacteria; order Rhizobiales; family Xanthobacteraceae; genus L1I39. The sequence goes on along the minus strand of NZ_JARBFX010000004.1, from coordinate 248,195 downwards.
CCATCGGCGCGCGCCTGTCGAGCCGTCTCGACGCCGGTGCCTTCACCCTTACGCCGGAACTGAGCGCCCGCTATTACTACAATGCCGGAGACACGACGGTCGGCACCACGGCCAGCCTCATCGGCGCGCCAGGTGTGCCCTTTACGGTGACCGCCACCGGCCTTGGGCGAAATATCGGAGTTCTGGCCGCCGGCCTATCCGCGCAGCAGACCAGTAATCTGAGAATCTCGGCGCAATATGAACTGCAGGTGGCCGATGACCTCACGGCGCAGACGGTCTCCCTCGGCCTGCGCTACACATGGTGAGCGCGGAGGCGTTGCAGGAGACGGGGGCCTGAAACGCGAACGGCCCGGCATGAGCCGGGCCGTCGCATGTACCGCTCTCACATCCCCATAAGGGCGTGGCCTGAGCGACGGACCAAAGCCCTCGCTCAGAGCGTCCCTTGAGCCTCCGCCACCGCCACCGCCGTCATGTTGACGATGCCGCGGGCGGTGATGGAGGGCCCGAGAATGTGCGCCGGCTTGGCGGTGCCCATCAGGATGGGGCCCACCGGCAGGGCGTCGCCCAGCACCTTGATCATGTTGTAGGCAATGTCCGCCGCGTCGAGATCGGGCATCACCAGGACATTGGCAGGGCCGTCGAGGTTGGAAGCCGGGAAGGTGCGCTGGCGGATTTCATCCACCAGAGCGGTGTCCGCCTGCATCTCGCCATCCACCTGAAGGCCAGGGTCGCGCTCCAGGATGAGATCGAGCGCCGCGCGCACCCGCTTGGCGCTGGTGGTCTCGTGGCTGCCGAAGTTGGAATGCGACAGCAGCGCCACCCGCGGCTCGATGCCGAACCGGCGCACATGGGCGGCGGCAAGCACCGTCATTTCGGCGAGGTCCGCCGGGGTGGGCTCGGCCTGGATCTGGGTGTCGCAAATGAAGAAATTGCCCTTGGGCGTGATCAGCAGCGATAGGGCGGCCAGTTCGTTCACCCCCGGCGCGCGGCCGATGATGTCGCGCACATGGCGCAGGTGGCGCATGAAGCGGCCCTCAATGCCGCACAGCATGGCGTCCGCCTCGCCCTTGCGCACGGCCAGCGCCGAGATCACGGTCGCCGACGTGCGCACCAGCGTACGGGCCGCATCGGGCGTCACGCCCCGGCGGCCGGCAATCTCCACATAGGAGCGCACGAAGTCGCGATAGCGCGGATCATCCTCGGGATTGATCACGTCGAAATCGACGCCCGGTCGGATGGACAGGCCGAAGCGGTGCAGGCGGGTCTCCAGCACGCCGGGGCGCGCCACCAGGATCGGGCGGGCAATGCCCTCTTCCACCACGGCCTGTGCGGCGCGCAGCACGCGCTCGTCCTCGCCCTCCGCATAGATCACGCGCTTCTTTTCCAGCTTCGCCCGCTGGAACAGGGGACGCATGATGAAGCCGGAGCGGAACACGAACTGGTCCAGCTGGTCCACATAGGCTTCCAGGTCGGCGATGGGCCGCGTGGCGACGCCGGTATCCATGGCCGCCTTCGCCACCGCCGGCGCGATGCGCAGGATGAGGCGTGGATCGAAGGGCGAGGGAATGATGCTGTCCGGACCGAAAGCCCGGGTCTCGCCGCCATAGGCGCGAGCGACCACGTCGGAGGGCGTCTCACGGGCAAGCGCCGCGATGGCTTCCACCGCCGCCATCTTCATTTCCGCGTTGATGTCGGTGGCCCCGACATCCAATGCGCCCCGGAAGATGTAGGGGAAGCACAGGACGTTGTTGACCTGGTTCGGGAAGTCCGACCGGCCGGTGCAGATCATGGCGTCGGGGCGCACGGCGCGCGCTTCTTCCGGCATGATCTCGGGATTGGGATTGGCCAGCGCCAGGATCAGCGGCCGCTCGGCCATGCGGGCCACCATCTCCGGCTTCAGCACGCCGCCTGCGGACAGGCCAAGGAAGATGTGGGCGCCGTCAATGACCTCGCCCAGCGAACGGGCGTCGGTCTTCTGGGCATAGATGGACTTGTAGGGGTCCATGAGGGTCTCGCGGCCTTCATAGACCACGCCCTCGATGTCGCAGACCCAGATGTTCTCGCGCTTGGCACCGAGCGTCACCAGCAGGCCGAGGCAGGCGAGCGCCGCCGCGCCCGCACCGGAGACGACGATCTTGAGATCCTCGATCTTGCGGTTGCCGATCTCCAGCGCATTGCGCACGGCGGCGCCGACGATGATGGCGGTGCCATGCTGGTCGTCATGGAAGACCGGGATCTTCATGCGCTCGCGCAGGCGCCGCTCCACCTCGAAGCATTCAGGCGCCTTGATGTCTTCCAGGTTGATGCCGCCGAAAGTGGGCTCCAGCGCCGCCACCGTCTCCACCAGATGGTCGATCTCGGTGGCCGCCAGCTCGATGTCGAACACATCGATGCCCGCGAACTTCTTGAACAGCACCGCCTTGCCTTCCATGACCGGCTTGGAGGCGAGCGGGCCGATATTGCCGAGGCCGAGCACGGCAGTGCCATTGGACACCACCGCCACCAGATTGGCGCGGGTGGTCAGTTCGGCGGCCTGGAGCGGATCGGCCTTGATGGCCTCGCAAGCGGCGGCGACGCCGGGAGAATAAGCAAGCGCGAGGTCGCGCTGGTTGCCGAGCGGCTTGGTGGCCTGGATCTCCAGCTTACCGGGACGCGGCAGGCGGTGATAAATGAGTGCTCCCGACTTCAGATCGTCGGAAATGTTCGACATGTTGGACGCCATGTCCTCCCCCAACCTTATGCAGCCGTCGCGCGCGTGGACCTTTAAAGTGCGATCCGGCCGAGCGGGTGGCCCAGGCCGGCTTCACTCCGCCGGTTCGCACTCTAACCCGTTGTACAGAGACGCATTCCCCGCGCACGTCTTGATCTCCACCCGATTCACCGTGCGCGGAACCGGCTCTGGAAAAGGGCCGGCACGGTAGCCCCCGAAACGGGGGATGTCACGGGTGGAAGTTTGATTTTCCTGTCTTCGCGGGCATTGAGCTTTGCGGGCGGGAAAGGCACGGTGCCGACGACAGATGCAGGGACGGGACATGAAGAAGGTTTTGATCGGGATCGGTGCGGTGCTCCTGCTGGCGGGCGGCGCGTTTCTCGGCGTGGTCGCCTGGGGGAAGGCCCAAGCCAAAGCCCAGGTGGAGCAGACGTTCACCGCCCTGCGGCAGAGCGGGGCCACGGCGACCCATGGAGGGGTCGGCTTCGATCTGTTCTCCCGCACCCTTACCGTCTCGAACATCGCCATCCGGAGCGCGGATGGATCGAAGTCGATCGCCGTGGCCAGTCTCGTGGCGGGCGGTGTCTCCCCCGTGGTCTCCGGCCGCTTCTCGGCCGACAGCATCGCGTTGAATGCGCTCCAGGTGAGCCTGGACGAGCCGGCACTTCACCAGAAGTCGGTCTATGAGGCTCCGGTGGTCCATATTCGCGGCTTCGAAGGCCCGGCGACCGCGCTTGCGGTGCCCACCGGCGGAGACAAGCACGAGGCGGTGCGCTTCGGCCTTGCCCAGTTCGCGGCAACCACGGCGGCGCGCGTGGAGGTGCCGGACCTTGCGGCGCATATCACCACGATACCACCCAATGACCGCCCCCACACGCTCGATGCCACCTATCGCCTGCTTCTCGGCGAGGGGATCAAGGGCGGAAAAATCTCCACCCTCTCCTTCGACCGCATGTCCTTTGAGAATGTGGCCACCGGCCCCGGCCCCGACGAGCGCACCACAGGCCACCTCAGCAACTTCAACGCCTCCGAGATCGACACGGCCCCTGTCCTCGCCCTTGCCTCCACCGGAACTGCGGCAGGCACCGGCGGGGGATACCGGACCATCTATGGCCGCATCGCCGCCACCGGCTATTCGCTGACCCAGACGGACGGCCCCACCATGTCGGTCGGCTCCATCCTCGCCGAGGGGGTCGGCATCGACCCCGCCATCCTGTCCTTCAAGCGGATGGACGAGCTGACCGCTCTCACGCAGAACAGCCGCAGCCTGTCACACGACCAGAGCGCGCGCCTGTTCGACATTTCCGCGGACGTGCTGAAAGGCGCCGCGCTCGTGTCCGCGGAACTGAAGGACATCAAGGCGGGCGACGCGGAAAGCTCGGTCGAGCTGGCCTCGGTGGGGATGCGCAACTTCCGGAACGGCACCCTTGAAAGCTTCGCGCTCCGGGGCCTTCAGGGCAAGACTTCCGACGGGCAGCCGCTGAAGCTTGAGTCCCTGGTGCTGAAGGGCTTCAGCCTCACGCCCATCTTCGCCGTCTCGGCCAAGGCCATGCGCGAGGGCACCGAACCGTCCGTCGAGGCGGCGCTGGCCTTGCTGCAGGGGCTCAAGGGCATTGAGATTGCCGGCCTTTCCTATCCCGAGGAGCCCGGCCAGCCACCGGTCACGCTCCAGAAGCTGGACATGGCGTGGGGCGACTATGTGGGCATGCTTCCGGGGCGGTTCACGCTGAAGGTCTCCCGGCTCGGCGGCCCCATTTCGGAAGGCGACAGCGCGCCCTTCAGCTATCTGGCCAATGCCGGCATGAAGGTGGCCACGCTCGACCTCGATCTCGGCCTTGCCTATGATCGCAGTTCGAACACCCTCACCCTGGACCCCGCCCGCATCATGCTGGACAAGGCGGCGACGCTTTCCGCAAAGGCAATGCTTACCAACGTGCCGGCCAGCGCGTTCGAGGACCCGGTCACCCTGGTGGCCTCCGCGCCCGCCATCGCGCCCGGGCCCATGACCTTGACGCTCACGGACCATGGCCTCGTGGAGATGGCGGTGCGCGGACAGGCGCAGGCGACGGACCAGACGCCGGAGTCCTTCCGGGACGGCTTCATCGCGGAACTTACCAAGACCGCCGATCAGGCCGCGCCCGCCTTCCCGTCTGCGCCGGGCATTGCGGCGGCCATCGGCACATTCCTCAAGGATCCCGGCACCCTCACCGTCTCCGTCACGCCACGCGACGGCGCCCGGCTGATGGATGTGCTCGGCTCCGAACCCTTGTTGGCGCTGCAGAATTTCTCCATCACCGTCACGGCGACCAAGCCTTAGAGCCTGCGCCGCTCGGATGGCATCGCCATCTGGGCGGCTCACGCATTCTCTATCAATGAGTTAGCGTCGCCTTCGACCGCATCGGATCGGCCTGCGATGCCGTGCGGTCGGCAAATCCGTGTCATTTCGCGAAGACAGGGCGCCCGCCCGCAAGGCGGCCCAAGACCCCATAAACGAAATCGGCCGCCCAGCTCGGGCGGCCGTTTCATCTTGGGGGTGCGGCCGACAGGCCGCTCACTTCTGCGGCAGGTTGAGGCGGATGTGCAACTCGCGCAGCTGCTTGGGCGCCACCTCGGAGGGCGCGCCCATGAGCAGGTCCAGCGCCTGCTGGTTCATGGGGAAGAGCGAGATCTCGCGCAGGTTGGTGACGCCGCACAGCAGCATCACGATGCGGTCGATGCCCGCCGCCATGCCGCCATGGGGCGGCGCGCCATACTGGAACGCCCGGTACATGCCGCCGAACCGCTCCACCACGGTGGCCTCGTCATAGCCGGCCAGCTCGAACGCCTTCACCATGGCCTCGGGGCGATGGTTGCGGATGCCGCCGGAGGCGATCTCATAGCCGTTGCAGGCGATGTCGTACTGGAACGCCTTGATGGTGAGCGGATCCTGCGACTGCAGAGCCTCCAGCCCGCCCTGGGGCATGGAGAAGGGATTGTGGGAGAAGTCGATCTTCTTCTCCTCGTCCGACCACTCATAGAAGGGAAAGTCGACGATCCAGGCCAGCTCGTAGCGGTCGAGGTCAACCAGCTTCAGCTCCTCGCCCACCTTGGTGCGGGCAAGGCCGGCGAACTTGTAGAACTTGGACGGGTCGCCGGCCACGAAGAAAGCCGCATCGCCTTCCTTGAGACCCAGCTGCTCGCGGATGGCCGCCGTGCGTTCGGCACCGATATTGTTGGCGAGCGGGCCTGCGCCCTCTCCCCCCTCGCGCCACATGATGTAGCCAAGGCCCGGCTGGCCCTCGCCCTGCGCCCAGCTGTTCATGCGGTCGCAGAAGGCGCGGGAGCCGCCGGTGGGGCCGGGAATGGCCCAGACCTCGTTCTTGGGGTCTTCCAACAGGCGGGCGAAGACCTTGAAGTTGGAGCCGCGGAAGTGCTCCGAGACATTCTGCATGACCAGCGGGTTGCGCAGGTCCGGCTTGTCGGAGCCGTATTTGCGGAGGGCTTCCGCATAGGGAATGCGCGGCCAGTTCTGGGTCACCGGCTTGCCGTCGCCGAACTGCTCGAACACGCCGCGGATGACCGGCTCCACCGCCGCGAAGACGTCTTCCTGAGTGACGAAGCTCATTTCCAGGTCGAGCTGGTAGAACTCGCCCGGCAGGCGGTCGGCGCGGGGGTCCTCGTCGCGGAAGCAGGGGGCGATCTGGAAGTAGCGGTCGAAGCCGCTCATCATGATCAGCTGCTTGTACTGCTGGGGCGCCTGGGGCAGCGCGTAGAACTTGCCGGGATGGATGCGCGAGGGCACCAGGAAGTCGCGCGCGCCTTCCGGCGAAGAGGCGGTGAGGATGGGCGTCTGGAATTCGAAGAAGCCCTGGCCCTTCATCCGCTGGCGCAGGCTGTCAACGATCTGGCCGCGCTTCATGATGTTGCCGTGGATGCGCTCGCGGCGCAGGTCCAGGAAGCGGTAGCGCAGGCGGATGTCTTCCGGATAGTCCTGATCGCCGAACACCGGCAGCGGCAGTTCCGCCGCCGGACCGAGCACTTCCAGTTCGGTGGCATAGACTTCCACCTTGCCGGTGGGCAGGTCGGCGTTTTCCGTGCCCTCGGGGCGCAGGCGCACCTTGCCGTCGAACCGCACCACCCATTCCGCGCGCACCTTCTCGGCGGCGGCGAAGGCAGGGCTGTCGGGGTCGATAACCACCTGGGTCAGGCCGTAATGGTCCCGAAGGTCGATGAACAGCACGCCGCCATGATCACGGATGCGATGGCACCAGCCGGAGAGGCGGACGCTTTCGCCAACCTGGGCATCGGTGAGCGCGCCGCAGGTATGAGTGCGGTAGCGGTGCATGGGGCGGACCTTTCGGGCAAATCTCAAAACAAGCGCGCTCCGCCCCTCGCGAGGCCGGAACGCAGGCCGCGGAAGGTGCACGCGGGCCCAACCTTGTCAAGGGCGGCACGTGCACGGATGCAGGCACGGGCGCACCGAACGGAAGCTGGCGCGTGCGGACTGGAGCGTGGGAACATTCATCCGGTGTCGTCTAGGTGCCAGGGAGCAACCCGTGTAACGTGCCGGAAACACGCCCGTGTCATAAGGCGCCCGATGGACGTCCCGCCGGACCATTCCCCGACCGTGCCGCATCTCACTCGCCCACCGGCGCCGGGGCGTGCGAAAGGCGTGGTGTGGGTCGCCGTTCTGGGCGCTGTGTTCGCCCTCGCCGCACTGGCGACGGCGGCGGTCATGGTCCTGTCCCTGGAGCGCCACGCGGTGGCGGACCGGCAGCGCGAGATGGCCAATCTCGCCTTGACCCTGTCCGAGCAGACCGCCCGCGCCTTCGAGGCGCTGGAACTGGTTCAGCTGTCCGTGGTGGATTTCGTCGCCGCCGCCGGCGTGACCGACCGCGATGGGCTGGAGCGCGCCGTGTCCACCATGGGCATGCACCAGACGCTGCGGGAGAAGATCGACGCCCTGCCCTATGTGGATGCCGTCACCATCATCGACGAGAACGGCAAGCTGCTGAATTTCTCGCGCTACTGGCCGATTCCCCCGGTCAACATTTCCGACCGGGACTATTTCATCGCCCTGAAGTCCATGACCGGCCCGGACACCTTCATCTCCATCCCGGTGCCCAATCGCGGCACGGGCACCATGACCATTTATCTGGCCCGCCGCTTCACCGGGCCGGACGGGAAGTTCCTTGGCCTTGTCCTGGGCGCCATGGAGCAGGCGTATTTCGAGAACTTCTTCGGCGCCATCAATCTGGGGCAGGACGGCGCGATCCTGCTGGTGCGGGAGGACGGCGCCTATCTGGCCAGCTACCCCCATTCGGTCCCTCTGCCCGACGCGACCCAGACGCGACAGGAGCACGCGCGCGAAATCCTGGCGCGACCGGGCCCGAAAGTCGCGCCACCGGGGCTGTTTGACGCACGCGAACGCCTGGTGGCGGTGCACCCCTCCGAGCGTTATCCCATGGCGGTCATGGTGACCGACACGACGGCCGCCGTGAACCGTTCCGTGCGTCCGCAGGCCCTCGCCATTCTCACCGGCGCGGTGCTGTTGTGCCTGGTTATTGGCAGCTTGGTGGTGGTGGCCATCCGCTTCCTGCGCTCCCAGCACCGCTTTGCCGCCAGCGCCCACTATACGGCGCGCCACGATTCGCTGACCTGCCTGCCCAATCGTCTGCTTCTGGGGGAGCGGATCGAGGAGGCCCTGGAGGGGGGCGAAGCCCGTTTCCCCCTGGCGGTGCTGTTCCTGGACCTCGACTATTTCAAGTCCATCAACGACACCCTGGGGCACGCGGTGGGCGATGCGCTGCTCCAGGCGGTCGCCCGTCGCGTCGAAGGATGCGTGGGCGCCGATGCCACGGTGGCGCGGCTCGGCGGCGACGAATTCGCCATCCTGCAGCCGCGCACCGATGCGGATTGCGCCCTGGCCTTGGCCGAGCGGGTGCTCGCGGCCATCCGCGCGCCGTTCGTCGTGGAGCGGCACCGGGTGGTGGCCGGCGGCAGTATCGGCGTCGCCATCGCGCCCGACCATGGGCAGACCACCACCGACCTGCTCAAGAATGCCGACCTCGCCCTTTACCGCGCCAAGGGCGACGGTCGCGGTCAGGCGCGGGTGTTCCACCGGGAGATGGAGCGCAACGCACTCACCCGGCGGACCCTGGAACTGGACCTGGACGCGGCCTGGCGGGAAGGCCTGTTCTGTCTCCAATACCAGCCCATCTACGCCATCGGCGATCTGCGCCTGGTGGGTTTCGAGGCCCTGCTGCGCTGGCGCCACCCCAGCCGGGGCCTCGTCAGTCCCGGCAGCTTCATGGCCGTGATGGAGGAGACGGGACTGATCATTCCGGTAGGGGCGTGGGTGCTGGAGCAGGCCTGCCGGGCTGCCACGCAATGGCCTGAGGGTGTGCGGGTGAGCGTCAACCTCTCGCCAATCCAGTTCCGCGGCCATCTGGCCACCCAGCAGGTGTCCAACGCGCTTCGCCAATCCGGCCTTTCGCCCCACCGGCTGGAGGTTGAGATCACCGAAACCGCCCTGCTCGATGAAAGCGATGCCGCCGAGACCGCGTTCGAGAGCTTTCGCGCCCAGGGCATTTGCGTGGCGCTGGACGATTTCGGAACCGGCTATTCCTCCATGTCCTATTTGCGCCGGCTGACCTTCAGCCGAATCAAGATCGACCAAACTTTCCTGGAAGGTCTTGAGGAAGGCGGCCAAGGGCTTGCCATCGTGCGGGCGATGATCGGGCTCGCACAGGCGCTGAAGGTGGAAATCACCGCCGAGGGGGTGGAGCGGCAGGGACAGCTGGAAATCCTGCGGGCAGAAGGCTGCACGCATGTCCAAGGCTTCCTCCTCGGCCGCCCGATGGGAGAAGAAGAGGCTGCGGCCCTCGCCGCGCGCATGGCTCGTTGACGATCACAGCAATCTGGCTCTTTCGCGGCAGCATCAAGGTCCGTTATGTTGCCCTCATGGAGCTGATCACGACCTCTGAAGCCCTTGCCGCCGCCTGCGAGCGTTTCGCCCGCCACGATTTCGTCACCGTCGACACGGAATTCCTGCGCGAGACGACCTTCTGGCCGAAGCTCTGCGTGGTGCAGATTGCGTCCCCCGACGAAGCCATCGTGGTCGATGCGCTCGCGGAGGGCATGGACCTCTCCCCCTTCTTCACCCTCATGGCCAATGAACGGGTGATGAAGGCCTTCCATGCGGGACGGCAGGACATCGAGATCATCTGGCACCTGGCCGGCATCATCCCCCATCCGGTGTTTGACACCCAGGTGGCGGCCATGGTGCTCGGCTATGGCGACAGCATTTCATACGATCAGCTGGTGCAGCGCATCTGCGGGCACGCCCTGGACAAGTCCTCGCGCTTCACCGACTGGTCGCGGCGGCCCCTCTCGCAGGCGCAGCTGGCCTATGCCGCGGCGGATGTGACGCACCTGCGCGAAGTGTACCTGACCCTGCTCAGGGATCTTGAAGCGCGCGGTCGCGCCGAATGGGTGGGGGAGGAGATGCATGTGCTCACCTCGCCCGAGACCTACCGGCAGGAGCCCGAGACCGCCTGGGAACGGCTCAAGTCGCGGGTGCGCAAGCCGCGCGAGCTTGCGGTCCTCATCGAAGTGGCCGCCTGGCGCGAACGGGAGGCCCAGACCCGGGACCTTCCGCGCGGGCGGATCATCAAGGACGAGGTCATCGGCGAGATCGCCACCCAGCAGCCCCAGACACCGGAGAAGCTGGCGGAACTGCGCTCCCTGCCCAAGGGGTTCGAGCGTTCGCGCTATGGCGAGGCCGTGCTTGAGGCGGTGAAGCGGGGCATCGCCCGCGATCCCCGCACCTTGCCCCGGATCGAGCGGGACAAGCCCTTGCCCAACGGCGCCTCCGCCACGGTGGAGTTGCTGAAGGTTCTGCTGCGCATGACGGCGGAACAGAATGCGGTGGCCGCCAAGGTCATCGCCACCACGGACGACCTGGAGCGGATCGCGGTAGACGATGAGGCCCCTGTTCCCGCCATGCGGGGTTGGCGCCGCGAACTGTTTGGGGAACGGGCGCTCGCATTGAAGGCCGGACGTCTCGCCCTGGCCGTGGAGCGCGGCCGCGTGGTGGCCGTGGAGCGCGAGAAGGTGGACGCCTGACGCGGACGCCAGCGGCCCCGGCCAGCGCGCAAGACCCGCGGGACCTAGTCACAGCGAGGCGGGAACCGGCTCGCGTGAAGCAATGGCCTTGAAACGAAGACGTGGGAACGCGATCCGGGCGAATGGCGCCGCAATGCCATTCCATCCTCTTGGTCTTGCGCCTTCCCGCGTCTGGGACTGAGGCCCTTCACCCCTGCCCCGCCGTTGCGGCACGTGACGCGTGCGCCCACCACCGGCCATTGGACTGCCAGCGATCCGCGACAGGCCTCAATGAGGGCCGGTAAACAGGATGGCCGCGACGATGATCCCGTAGGCCATCGAAAACAGCATCCAATCCCGCCAGGACTGGGCGACGCGGCTGGCCGCCGCGGTCGTGCAGGCAGCCGTGCCCACGGTCCCGAGGGAGCGGCGGGGAAGCAGCACATCCGAAGCGCGACGAGACATTCCACATCTCCAATGGAGTTTGTGGAGCGATATTCCAATTCTACGTGTTTATTGTCAATATAACATAAAAATTATGTTATATACCCTCGAACCGCGCCGGCCGCTTCTGCACGAAGGCCGCGGCGCCTTCCGCGAAATCGGCGGTTCCCGCACAGGAGAGGAATGACTGGCGCTCCGCTTCCAACTGCTCCGGTAAACTGTGCTGGAGCGAACCCCGCAACAGGGCCTTGATCTTGCCGTAAGCGTGCGTCGGCCCCTCAGCCAGGCGGGCGACAAGGGCCTCCACCTCGGACGCCAAACGGTCCTGCGGCACCACTTTATTCACCAGACCAAGGCGCAGCGCCTCGGTTGCGTCGATGACGTCGGACAGGAGCGCCATCTCCATGGCCCGGCGCAAACCGACCACCCGGGGCAGGCTCCAGGAGGCGCCGCCATCGGGGCTGGTGCCGATGCGGCTATAGGCCAGCGTGAACTTGGCGTCCTCCGCCGCAATGGCAAGGTCCGCCGCCAAGGCCACGCTCAGGCCGGCACCCGCCACCGGACCATGCAGGGCCGCGACCACCGGCGCCCGAAGCGTCGTGAGCTGTGTCATGGCGCTGTGGAAGGGACCAATGATGGAATCCACCACGGAGGGGGCATCCGCGCCCGCCGCATGGAAGCGCCCCACATCGCCCCCCGCAAGGAACCCCCGCCCCTCTCCCGAGAGCACGACGACGCGAACGGTGCCATCATCGGCCACGCGCGCCACGGCGTCGGCGAAGGCCAGGATCATGCGCTCGTCGAGGGCGTTGAGAACCTGCGGGCGATTGAAGCGGATGCGTGCGACGCCGCCGTCCTTTTGAAACAGAATGGGTTCGGCGTCCGACATGCAATCCTCCCGGCTGACTGGCGCGCCTGGCGCCATTTGCCGGGGAGGCTGCACCATGGCCCACAAACCGGCAAGGCCCGGCAGGGTCCTCCAGACCTGCCGGCGCCCGCGTCGGCACGCCGCAGGCCATGGGTCCGCCTTGCCAAGCCCCCTGCGCACAGCCAAGGTCGCTGTAACAATGACTGGAGGACACCCGCCCATGCCTTTGCCGGCTCAGCTCGAAGGCCGCCTGAAAGCCCCCATCGTCGCCGCCCCCATGTTCCTGGTCTCCAACCCGGACCTGGTGGTGGAAACCTGCCGCAGCGGGCTTCTGGGGACCTTTCCGGCCCTGAACCAGCGCAGCACCGAGGGCTATGCCGCTTGGCTCGACGAGATCAATGGACGGCTCGCCGACACGCCGGATGCCGCCCCCTTCGGGGTCAATCTCATCGTTCACCGCTCGAACACGCGACTGGAAGCAGATCTGAAGGTGACGGTGAACCGCAAGGTGCCCCTCGTCATCACTTCGCTCGGGGCGGTGCCGGACGTGGTGAAGGCCATCCATTCCTATGGCGGACTCGTGTTTCACGATGTCATCAACCGGCGCCACGCCGAAAAGGCGGTCGAGGCGGGAGTCGACGGCATCATCGCGGTCTGCGCGGGTGCCGGAGGACATGCGGGCACGCTCAGCCCGTTCGCCCTGGTGCCGGAAATCCGCTCCATGTTCTCCGGCACAATCCTCCTGTCCGGCGCCATGTCGACCGGCGCCCATGTGGCCGCCGCGCGCCTGCTGGGGGCGGATCTGGCCTATCTGGGCACGCGCTTCATCGCCACACGCGAGAGCGCGGCCCCGGATGCCTACAAGACCATGCTCATGGAGGCCCGCGCGGCCGACATCCTCTACACCCCCGCCATTTCCGGCGTGAATGCGAACTTCCTGACGCCATCCATCCTGGCCGCGGGGCTTGACCCCAATGCCCTCCCCGATCACGCGACCCTCGATCTGAACCACGAGGCGCGAGCGTGGAAAAACGTCTGGTCCGCCGGGCAGGGCGTGGGATCGGTCCTTGATGCCCCGCCCGCCGCGGAGCTGTGCCAGCGCCTCATCACCGAATTCAACGCCGCGCGAGAGGCTGCCGCGCGCTTGTGAAACAACGGGTCTGAGCCGCACGCCCAAATCGAGCGGCTCTTTTTTCGTCTTCATTTAACATAACTTTTTTGTTCTTTTTGCCATTGAACAGGAGAATGAATTATTCTACCTTTCATCAAGACATGATCAATTAAATCACGTTTTTTTAACGTGATTAATATGGAAATCCGACCATGACGTCCCCGCTCCAGCAGAAGCTGAAGATCACCGGTCCCACTGTGATCACAGCCAACCGGCTTACCGACGGCGTGGTGGTCTGGCTGACGGAGGACCATGTCTGGTCGACGCGCCTTGCCGACGCCGCCGTGGTGACCACGTCCGAGGCGGCGCTTGGACTTCTGAACGTTGCCAATGCCGATGAGAACACTGCCGTGGGCGCCTATCCCGCCCGCGTCGCGGCGGAGGGCAGCGAAGTGCACCCGGTCAATCTGCGGGAGCGCATCCGCGTCGCCGGCCCCACCGTCGCCTTTTCACAGTCCGCCTGAGCCGCGGGACCGGAACTTCATCATGTATGTCTATGACGAATTCGACCGCGCCTTCCTTCAGGACCGGGTCCGCGAGTTCCGCGACCAGGTGGAACGCCGCCTGTCCGGCGCGCTCAATGAGGAGGAGTTCAAGCCGCTCCGTCTCATGAACGGCGTCTATCTCCAGCTTCACGCCTACATGTTGCGGGTCGCCATTCCCTACGGCACCTTGTCGTCGGACCAGATGCGGGCGCTCGCCCATGTGGCCCGCACCTATGACCGGGGCTATGGCCACTTCACCACCCGGCAGAACATCCAGTTCAACTGGATCAAGCTCAATGAGCTGCCCGATGCCATGGATGACCTGGCCAAGGCCGGCATGCATGGTCTCCAGACCTCCGGCAATTGCATCCGCAACACCACCACAGACCCATGGGCGGGGGCGACGGTGGAGGAGATCGAGGATCCGCGCCTCTATGCGGAAGTGATCCGCCAGTGGTCGACCCTGCACCCGGAATTCACCTACCTGCCCCGCAAGTTCAAGATTGCCATCACCGCCGCCAAGCATGACCGCGCCGCCATCCGCGTGCACGACATCGGCTTGCGGCTGCATAAGCGGGACGGCCAGGCCGGCTTTGAGGTGATCGTGGGCGGCGGGTTGGGACGCACGCCCTTCATCGGCAAGACCATCCGCGACTTCCTGCCCAAGGAAGACCTGCTCTCCTATCTGGAGGCGATCCTGCGGGTGTATAATTCCGGTGGCCGGCGCGACAACATCTACAAGGCCCGCATCAAGATCCAGGTCCATGAGGTGGGGACGGAGGACTTCTCCCGCCGCGTGGAAGACGAGTGGGCGCAAATCCGCGACGGCGCCTTGCGGCTCGACGAGGCGGCCCTCGACACCATCCGCGACCGCTTCCGCACCCCCGAGTTCGAGCCTCTCGCCGACGGCCCTGCCGCCCTTGAGGCCGCGAAGGCGGACCCCGACTTCCTGCGCTGGTACGAGAACGCGATCACCGCCCACAAGGTGCCCGGCCATGCCATCGTCACGGTTTCGCTGAAGCCGGTGGGGGGGCCTCCCGGTGATGCCACGGCCGAGCAGATGGACGGCATTGCCGACCTTGCCGACCGCTTCGGCTATGGCGAGATCCGGGTCGCCCACGAGCAGAACCTGACGCTGCCCCATGTGCGCCAGAAGGACCTCCCCGAGCTGTGGCAGGCGCTGAAGGGCCTTGGCCTGGCGACCCCCAATGTGGGGCTCATCTCCGACATCATCGCCTGCCCGGGCTTGGACTATTGCTCGCTGGCCAATACCCGCTCCATTCCGCTCGCCCAGCGCCTGTCCGAGCGCTTCGCAGACGAGACGCGGGCGGCCGATATCGGCCGGATGCACATGAATATCTCGGGCTGCATCAATGCCTGCGGCCACCACCATGTGGGCCATATCGGCATTCTCGGCGTCGAGAAGAAGGACGAGGAATTCTACCAGATCACCCTCGGCGGCAAGGGCAACCACAAGGCCCGGCTCGGCGAGTTGCTCGGCCCGGCGGTGTCGGAGACCGAGGTGGTGGATGTGGTGGAGCGTCTCGTCGACACCTATCTGGAGCTGCGCTCCGGCCCGGCCGAACCGTTCATCTCGGTGGTTCAGCGCCTGGGCATCGAACCCTTCAAGGAGCGCGCCTATGCCTCTCGTTAAGAACGGGGCCGTGGTGCCCGATGCCTTCATGCGCGCTGATGCGGAGGGTCCCCTGCCCGACGGCCCGGTCATCGTGCCGCTCAGCCGGCTCCTGGCGGAACACGAGACGCTCATCGGCGGCAACCGCCCGGTGGGGGTTGCCGTTTCCAATGATGCCGACGTGACGACCCTTGCGCCGTTCATCGACGACCTGTCGGTGGTGGTGCTGAGCTTTCCCAAGTTCCGCGACGGCCGCGCCTACAGCCAGGCGCGCCTGCTGCGCGAGCGGCTGCGCTTTTCCGGCGAGCTGAGAGCCAGCGGCAACGTCCTGCGCGACCAGATCCTGCTGATGGCGCGATGTGGCTTCGATGCGTTCGAGATTACCAAGCCGTCGGACGTTGAGGCTTTCGCATCTGCGCTTGCCACTTATTCCGTCTTCTACCAGCCCACCGGGGACGGGCGCGCCACCGCGCTCGATCTGCGCCGGACCGCTCACTGAGGCCGACCGCAATGACCATCGCGCTCACCTCTATCCCAGATGGCGAAAGCCTGGCCGCGTCCGGCCCGCTGGCCGACGCGCTGGACGCGCGCCTGCGCGATGCCTCTCCCTTGGAAATCCTGGGCGCGGCGCGCAGCACCTTCGGCAATGACCTGGCGATTGTCTCCTCGTTCGGCACGGAATCCGCCGTGCTCCTGCACATGGCGGCGCAGGTGGACCGGACCATTCCGGTCATCTTCCTCGACACCGGCCACAACTTCCCGGAAACACTGGCCTACCGCGACACGCTGACCGCCCTTCTCGGCCTCACCGACGTGCGCTCGGTGGCACCGGATGAGCGGGCGCTGGCGGCGCGCGATCCCCAGACCAGCCTGTGGGCAGACGCACCGGATGCCTGCTGCGCCCTGCGCAAGACCGAGCCCCTCCAGCGGGCGCTCGCGCCGTTTTCGGCCTGGGTGAATGGACGCAAGCGCTTCCAGTCGGCCAGCCGCGCCACCATCCGCACGGTTGAAGCGGACGGCGCCCGTGTGAAGTTCAATCCGCTGGCGGCCCTGGGCGCGGCGGAAATCATCGGCTGGATGCGCGCCCACAATCTGCCCCAGCATCCTTTGAAGGCCCAGGGCTTCACGTCCATCGGCTGCATGCCCTGCACCAGCCGCGTTCAACCCGGTGAAGACCCGCGCGCCGGACGCTGGCGGGGCTCGTCCAAGACCGAGTGCGGCATCCACACCTCCTGGTGAACCCGGGTCCGCTGTTGCATCGGGCGGCCGTTACGACTGTGCGCGCCGCCTGACGACACACGGACGCCCCCTCCCAGTCCCGACATCGTCCTGCTGGCCGGTCCTGCCGGCCGCTCATGCCGCGCGCCCCGCGCGGCGCCTGACGCGCGTGACGGGCTCTCCAGCCTTATTCCGACCCCTTGTGCATCGACTGGCCGCCGATCCATCGCGATCGGACGCCGGTCCGCATCCGCTTGTGCTCAGCGCAGGGCCTCACGGGGATCAGACCTAATCCCTCGAATCTCATGTAAGTTTATTTTTATAGCATTTTAATGGAATTAATAATTGACCGCTTTGAGCGCGGCTGTCATCGTTGCGACCTGACCGCTCAAGCGCTCCACGCCTTGACACCACAGGAGATCCGCATGCCCGCCCGCATCCTCCAGCGGCTCGCCCGGACGGCCCTCGTGATCGGACTTTCGGCCGGACTTCTGGCTCCGACCGCGGCCCTGGCGGCAGAAACGACGCTGCTGAATGTGTCTTACGACCCCACCCGGGAATTCTATGTGGATGTGAACAAGGCCTTCGCGGCCCAGTGGGCGGCCGCTCATCCGGGCGACACGGTCACCATCCGCCAGTCCCATGGCGGCTCGGGCAAGCAGGCGCGCTCCGTGATCGACGGGCTCGCCGCGGATGTGGTGACTCTTGCGCTCGCCTACGACATCGACGCCATCGCGGAGCGCGGCCTCATCGCCGCCGACTGGCAGAAGCGCCTGCCCGACAATTCAGCCCCCTACACCTCCACCATCGTCTTCCTTGTGCGCAAGGGAAACCCCAAGAACATCAAGGACTGGGACGACCTGGTGAAGCCGGGCATCAAGGTGGTGACGCCAAACCCGAAGACCTCCGGCGGCGCACGCTGGAATTATCTGGCGGCCTGGGGCTATGCGTTGAAGAAGAACGGAGGTGACGAGGCGAAAGCCAAGGCCTTCGTCACCGCCCTCTTCAAGAACGCCCCGGTGCTGGACACGGGCGCGCGCGGCTCCACCGTCACCTTCGTGGAGCGCGGGATCGGCGATGTGCTCATCGCGTGGGAGAACGAAGCCTATCTGTCCGTCAACGAACTCGGGCCGGACAAGTTCGACATCGTCACCCCCTCCCTCTCCATCCTGGCCGAGCCGCCGGTGACGGTGGTGGATAAGGTGGTCGACAAGCGCGGCACCCGGGAGATTTCGGAGGCCTATCTCAAGTTCCTCTACACTCCCGAGGGCCAGGAACTGGCGGCCAAGCACTATTACCGCCCCCGCAACGAGGCTGTGGCCGCCAAGTTCAAGGACAAGTTCGCCCCGGTGGAACTCTTCACCATCGACCAGGTCTTCGGCGGCTGGACCAAGGCGCAGAAAACCCATTTCGGCGACGGCGGCGTCTTCGACCAGATCTACACGAACTGACAAGCCGCAAGGCGGACCCCGCCCCGGAAGGGCGGGGCCATGTGCGTTCTCAGCGCCTGCACGGCAGGCCCCTCCCATGCCCGCAAGGACACAGATGGCGACCGCGGCAGCATCCCCCATCCTTCTCTCCCGGCGCAGAAAGACTGTCATTCCCGGCTTTGGCCTGACCATGGGCCTGACCCTGACATGGCTGTGCCTCATCGTGCTGCTGCCGCTGTCGGCGCTCTTCATCAAGACGTCTGAAATTTCCTTCGAGCGCTTCATTGCCATCATCACCAGCGCCCGAACCCTCCACGCCCTCCAGATTTCGTTCGGCTTGTCGCTGGCGGCTGCCGCCATCAACCTGGTATTCGGCTCCATCGTTGTGTGGGTGCTGGTGCGCTATGACTTCCCGCTGAAGCGGGTGGTGGATGCCATCGTCGACATTCCCTTCGCCCTGCCCACCGCCGTGGCCGGCATCGCGCTGACCACGCTTTATGCGGAAAACGGCTGGATCGGCGGCCTGTTGGCGCCGCTCGGCATCAAGGTGTCCTTCACCCCTCTGGGCATCCTGGTCGCCCTCATCTTCATCGGCCTGCCCTTCGTGGTGCGCACGGTTCAGCCGGTGCTGGAGGATCTCGACAAGGAATTGGAGGAGGCCTCGGCGAGCCTTGGGGCGGACCGGGTCCAGACCTTGTGGCGTGTGGTGCTGCCGTCCCTGCTGCCGGCCCTGCTGACCGGCTTCGCCCTCGCCTTCGCCCGGGCGGTGGGCGAATATGGCTCCGTCATCTTCATCGCCGGCAACCTGCCAGGCATCTCCGAGGTGGCGCCGCTCCTCATCGTGATCCGGCTTGAGGAGTTCCGCTATGCGGACGCCACCGCTATCGCTTGCGTGATGCTGGTGGCGTCCTTCGCGCTTCTGCTGGTGATCAATCGCCTGCAGCGCTGGACCCAGTCGCGCGGGAGGGACCATTGACCTCCCGGTCGGACGGCGCCGTGGCCGAGCTTCCCACCTCCGAGGGCCTTCCCACCGGTCTGGCCCGCGCGGAGGCCGCCCGCGCCGCGACCGGGCACAAGCCGGTGCGCACGGAACCGCGCGCGGTTCGCATCGCCCTGACCGCCATCGCCCTCGGCTTCCTCTGCCTCTTCATCGGCCTGCCACTGGTGAATGTGTTCTACGAGGCGTTCCGCCGGGGCTGGAGCGCCTATGTGGCCGCCATCATCGATCCCGACGCGGTCGCCGCCATCCAGCTGACGCTGCTCGTCGCCGTCATTTCGGTTGTGGCGAACCTGATCTTCGGCCTGGTGGCCTCCTGGGCCATCACCAAGTTCGACTTTCCCGGCAAGAGCCTGCTCATCAGCCTGATCGACCTGCCCTTCTCGGTCTCCCCCGTGGTGGCCGGCCTCGTCTATGTGCTGCTGTTCGGCGCGCAGGGCCTGCTGGGGCCGCAGCTGCAGGACTGGGACGTGAAGATCGTCTTCGCGCTACCTGGCATCGTGCTCGCTACCATCTTCGTCACCTTCCCGTTCGTGGCGCGCGAGCTGATCCCGCTGATGCAGGAGCAGGGAACGGCGGAGGAGGAGGCGGCGCTCTCGCTCGGGGCGTCCGGGCTGTCCACCTTCTTCCGCGTCACCTTGCCGAACGTGAAATGGGCGCTGCTCTACGGCGTGCTTCTGTGCAACGCCCGGGCCATGGGCGAGTTCGGCGCGGTGTCGGTGGTGTCCGGTCACATTCGCGGCCTCACCAACACCATGCCGCTGCACATCGAGATTCTCTACAACGAGTACCAGTTCGTCGCCTCTTTCGCGGTTGCCTCGCTGTTGGCGCTGCTGGCGCTCGTCACCCTCATCGCCAAGACCATCCTGGAAAGCCGGCTCGCGGAGGACCACCGATGAGCATCGACGTCGTCAATGTCACCAAGCAGTTCAAGGCCTTCAAGGCGTTGGACCATGTGAGCCTGCACATTCCCGGCGGCGAGCTGGTCGCCCTCCTGGGTCCCTCCGGCTCGGGCAAGACCACGCTGCTGCGCATCATTGCCGGGCTCGACTGGCCCGATAGCGGCGAGGTGCGGTTTGATGGACAGGATGCGCTGTCCCGCTCCGTGGGCGAGCGCAATGTGGGCTTCGTGTTCCAGCACTATGCCCTGTTCCGCCATATGAACGTGTTCGAGAACGTCGCCTTCGGGCTGCGGGTGCGCAAGGGCGCCAACAAGCTGCCCGAGGCCAAGATCCGGGAGCGGGTGAACGAGCTCTTGTCCCTGGTCCAGATCGACTGGCTGGCCGATCGCTATCCCGGCCAATTGTCTGGCGGCCAGCGCCAGCGCGTGGCACTGGCGCGGGCCCTCGCCATCTCCCCGCGCGTGCTCCTCTTGGACGAGCCCTTCGGCGCCCTCGACGCCAAGGTGCGCAAGGAATTGCGCCGCTGGCTGAGGCAATTGCACGAGGAACTGCCGGTCACGTCCGTGCTCGTCACCCATGACCAGGAAGAGGCGCTGGAACTGGCCGACACGGTGGTCGTGATGGGCCGCGGGCGCATCGAGCAGGTCGGCACGCCGGCCGAGGTCTATGACAGCCCGGCCACCGCCTTCGTGCACGACTTCATCGGCGAAAGCCTCTCCGTGCCGGCGGATGTGCGGGATGGCACCCTGTTCGTGGGCGACCGGCCCGTTCGGCTCGACCCGCAGGGCGTCGCGACGGGACCGGCCCGGATTTTGGCCCGTCCCCACGACGTGGAACTGGCGGCGGCGGGAGAGGCCCCCCTCTCCGGCAAGGTGCTGGGCGTGCGCACCTTCGGCCCCACGCGGCGGGCGGACATCCAGATCAGCGGGGGCAACGTGGTCGTGGAGGCGGCGGTGCCCCATGGCGACACCTTGCCCGTGGGCACCGAGATCGGCCTCGTGCCCCGCCGCTACCGGGTGTTCGCAAGCGCCTGAGGGCGTGCGGACGGCCCCTTGGGACCGCCCGCGCGCCTCTTGCTGTCACCAGCCCTCGAGCACCACCTTGCCCACGCTCCGCCCGCTCTCCAGGGCCGCATGGGCCCGGCGCAGGTTTTCCGCGCTGATGGCGCCGAAATGCGCGCCGAGCGTGGTGCGCACCAGCCCCTCGTCCACAAGGGCGGCCACTTCGCTCAAGAGGTGGTGCTGGGCCTCCATGTCCGGCGTCTCGAACAGCGAGCGGGTGAACATGAATTCCCACACGAAGGTGGCCGCCTTCTGCTTCAGGAGCGCAATGTCCAGCGGGCCGGGATCGTCGATGACGCACACGGCGCCCTGAGGCTTCAGGCTGGCGGCGATCTCGGCCCAATGCTTGTCGGTGTTGGTGAGGGCATAGACCGCCTCCACCTGGGGAATGCCGATGTCCTTCAGGCCCTCGCTCAAGGGGCGGGAATGGTCGATCACGTGATGGGCGCCAAGTTCGCGCACCCATTTTTCGCTCTCGGGGCGCGAGGCGGTGCCGATGATCGTGTAGGGCGTGAGGCGCCGTGCCAGTTGCACCGCGATCGAGCCCACGCCGCCGGCCGCGCCGATGATGAGGAGGGCCCCGCCGCTGCCGCCTTTCCCGACCGGAATGCGCAGGCGGTCGAACAGGCCCTCCCAGGCGGTGATGGCGGTCAGAGGCAAGGCGGCCGCCTCCGCGAAGCTCAGCGACTTGGGCTTCCGTGCGACAATGCGCTCGTCCACCGCGTGCAGTTCGCCATTGGTGCCGGGCCGGGCGATGGAGCCGGCATAATAGACCTCGTCGCCGGGACGGAAGAGGCTCACCTCGCCCCCCACCGCCTCCACGATGCCGGCCGCATCCCAACCCAGGATGACCGGCGCCTCGGCCGTGCCCTGGCGGCGCATGCGCACCTTGGTGTCGACGGGATTGACCGAAATGGCCTCCACCCGCACCAGAAGGTCACGGGGGCCGGGAACTGGTGTGGGAGCCTCGAAGTCGAACAGCGACTTCGGATCTGTAATGGGAAGGGACTGGACGTAGCCGACAGCCTTCATGACGGGTCTCCGAAACGGGTCCATATGCCGCCCAATTTCGGAAGTTCCTGCCGCACCGCAAGACGGCACATTTTCGTGCCCGCCTTGCGCGGCACCGGCCGCCGGCCGTCAGGCTGAAGCGGAAGCAGCGTCCGCGCGCGCCGGCAGGGGCGCCAGGAAAAAGTCCACCGCCAGCGCCACCACCGGCGGCTGATAGGCGTGCGGACCGTTATATTCCATATAGGTCAGGTCGTAGCCCGCCTCGCGCAGCAAGGTCGCGTGGGTGCGCGCGCTGCGATCGATGGGGATCTGCTCGTCATTCACCCCATGGGACATGAAAATGCGGGGTGCGCCCGCCTGCTTTTGCACCGACATGAACCCGGCGGAGGACACGATGATGTGTGTCACGAATTGCCCGTTGGTGAGGCCGAGGGAGAGCGCATAGCTGCCGCCATCGGAATGGCCGGCGAAGCAGACCCGTTTGGGATCGATGGCAAAGCGCGCGGCGACCGCCCCGAGGGCCGTATCGAGCCGCTCCCGGTCGGGGCCGTTGCCCGCGATCACCAGGTCCCAGGTGGGAAACTGGGACTGGGGCACGAGCAGCAGGAAGCCCTTGGTGGCCGCGTGCCGCTCCATCATGGGCAGGATCTTCTGGGCACTGCCGCCTCCGCCATGAAAGAGAACCATGAGGGGCGCCGGCCGGCCCGGCTCCAGGCCGGGGGGCACCACCAGATGGGCGTCCCGCTCTGCGAACAGGCCGAGGCCGTAGCGGCCTGGCTCAAGCGGGGGCAGGAAGGGGGGCTCGGCTCCGGACACGAAATCCAGATGGCCGGCGAGATAGGGGTCCAGCATGGCGGCGTCGCGTTTCCTCTTTTGGAATACGATATACGTCGCGCCAGACACCTGTCCATCGGGTGACGGGCGCGGTCGAGGCCGGTATCTTGCCCGCGCACATGACGCAGGAGGCAAGGCACCCCATGGCCAGGCGCCACGAAGCACTCGATTGCCCCGGCTGCCCGGTGGAAGTGGCGCTGGAAATGATCGGCGGCAAATGGAAGGGCTCGATCCTCTTCCACCTTGCCACCGGCGAGAAGCGCCATTCCCAATTGCGGCGCGCCATGGGCCATGTCAGCCAGCGCATCCTGACCAAGGCACTGCGGGAACTGGAGGCGGACGGCATCGTGGCGCGCAGCGTGGTGCCCACCACGCCGCCGCAGGTGAGCTATGCCTTGAGCCCGACGGGCGAGACCTTGCGGGAGGCCCTAGCCGCCCTCGCCCGGTGGGGTGGCGACATGATGGCCGCGCGGGCGGCGGCCAGCCAAGAAAGGCTGCCTGAGGCCGCCGAGTAAGCCCTCTAGCCTGTTGCCTTGCCGCCTGTCGCCTCGCCGCTTCCCACGGGGGAGATCGCCCTCTACATCAGGGGGCGCAGAAAGCATGAGCCTATGACCGCCGAAGATACGTCCCTCCCCGCCGACAGCCTGCGCATCGCCGTCGCCCAGCTCGATTCCGAACTTGGCAACGTGGCCGCCAATCTCGCGGCCGTTCGCGCCGCGCGAGACGAAGCCGGGCGACAGGAGGCGGACCTCATTGTCTTTCCCGAACTTTTCCTGTCCGGCGCCCCCTTCATCGGCCCTGCCCGTTCACCGGACATGATCGCCGCCTGCGCCGAGGCTGTGGACAGGCTCGCCCATGAAAGCGAAGGCCAACCCGCCGTGCTGGTCGGCACGCCCTGGCGGGAGGGAGACCGCCTGTTCAACGTCATGCTCCTGATCGCGGACGGCAAGGTGGCGGCAAGCCGCGCCAAGGTGGATACCGGGGCCCGGGGCGGGGTGCGGGAGGCGGACATGGTGTCGCCCGGTCCCCTGCCCGGTCCGCTGGCGGTGAAGGGGGTGCGCATCGGCGTGGCGATTGGCTCCGACATGGACACGCCCGACGTGCCCGAATGCCTGGCGGAAACCGGCGCCGAAATCCTCATCGTGCCGGACGCCGCGCCCTATTGCCGGGAAGGGGCGGATGGCCGCCTTAGCCGCATCGTGGCCCGGGTGGTGGAATGCGACCTGCCGCTGCTGCATGTGAATGCGGTGGGCGGAACGGGCGAATGGGTGTTCGATGGCGCCTCTCTGGCACTCAATGCCGATCGCTCTCTGCCCATGCAGTTCCCGAGCTTCCAGCCGCGCGTGCGCATGACCACCTGGCAGCGCTTCGAGAATGGCTGGCGGTGCCTGGAGGCACCCTTCGCCCAGCGCACAGAAGGCGATGCCGCCGATTACGAGGCCAGCCTCCTGGCCCTGCGCGACCTGGTGCGCAAGAGCGGGCGGGACGGCCTGATCCTGGATTTCAGCACCGTGGCGGATGGCGGCCTTTCGGCGGTGCTGGCGCTCGACGCCATCGGGGCGGACAAGGTGAAGGCGGTGGTGCTGGGGTCCTTGGAAGATGCGCCCCCCGCCGGCCTCCGGCTCGCCGGGGCGCTGGGCCTGACGCTGGCGCCCCTGCCTGTTGTCCCCATGGCCGATGCCATGGCCGAGATGCTCGCGCCCCTGGGCGCCTCATCGCCTCCGGCTGGCCCTCTGCGCGTCCCGGCGCTGGCGCTCGCGGCCGAAGCGCTTGGCCTCGTGCCGCTCCTGCCCGCTCCGCGCGCGGACGACCCGGATGCCGAGCCATCGCCGCCCGCCCTTTTCCCCCTTCGCGCCTTCAATCCGGTGAAGGACCTCGCGCCGGCTGAAATCGAGCGGTTGCTCACCTGGCGGTCCACCACTCGCCCCGTGGGGGCCAAGGGGCCGGAGCGCCTGACCCTCGACGGCTGGCCTGCCCCCGCTCACGCGGGCGGACCAGCCGGAATTCCCGGCCCGCGCCTCAGAACCGCGTCCTTTGTGGACGGGCCCTCGCTTTTTTCCACCTCCCTATCCCTGCGCCTCACCGGGCCGGGCTGACCTTCCCAACAAAGAGCTTCCCCATGCATCAGGTGACAGCCCGCCAGATCGACCCCGCCAGCGACGCCGCCATCGCGGCCAGCGTGACGCCGGCGCCCATCGAGGAGATCGGCGCCAAGCTCGGCATCCCCGCCGCCGACCTCTATCGCTACGGTCCCTACAAGGCGAAGCTCTCGCTGGATTACATATCGGGCCTGGAAGACCGCCCGCAGGGCAAGCTGATCCTCGTCACCGCCATCAGCCCGACGCCGGCGGGAGAGGGCAAGACCACCACCACCATCGGCCTCGGCGATGCGCTCGCCCGCATCGGCCGGAAGGCGGCGATCTGTCTGCGGGAGCCCTCGCTCGGCCCGGTCTTCGGCGCCAAGGGCGGGGCCACAGGCGGCGGGCATGCCCAGATCATCCCCATGCAGGACATCAACCTGCACTTCACCGGCGACCTGCACGCCATTTCCGCCGCGCACAATCTGCTGGCGGCGCTCATCGACAACCACATCTATTGGGGCAACGGGCTCGACCTCGACACCCGCCGCATCTCCTGGCGCCGGGTGGTGGACCTGAACGACCGGGCGCTGCGGCAGGTGGTGGTGGGCCTGGGCGGCGCCGCCAACGGCTTCCCCCGCGAGGACGGCTTCGACATCACGGTGGCCAGCGAGGTGATGGCCATCTTCTGCCTCTCTCGGACCCTGAGCGAGTTGGAAGAGCGTCTGTCCCGCATGGTGATCGGCCAGACCCGAGCCAAGGCGCTCGTGGAAGCGGGCGCGCTGAAGGGCATTGGGGCCATGGTGGCGCTGCTGCGCGACGCCTTCCAGCCCAACCTGGTGCAGACCATGGGCCACACGCCCGCCTTCGTGCATGGCGGCCCCTTCGCCAACATCGCGCACGGCTGCAATTCGGTGATCGCCACCCGCTCCGCGCTGGCGCTGGCCGACTATGTGGTGACGGAAGCCGGCTTCGGGGCGGACCTTGGGGCGGAGAAGTTCCTGGACATCAAATGCCGGCAGGCGGGTCTTGCCCCCTCCGCCGCGGTGGTGGTGGCGACTATCCGCGCGCTGAAGATGCATGGCGGCGTGCCGCTGAAGGGCCTTTCGGCCGAGAACGCCGAGGCCGTGACCGCCGGCGCCGCCAATCTGGTGCGCCATGTGGAAAACCTGCGCAAGTTCGGCCTGCCGGTGGTGGTGGCGCTGAACCGCTTCACCGCCGATACCCCCGCCGAAATCGAAGCCGTGCGCACCGCCCTCGCCCCGCTGGGCGTGGCCGTGCACGTTTGCAGCCATTGGGCGGACGGGGCCGCTGGCGCAGAGGATCTCGCCCGCGAGGTGGTGGCGCTCGCCGACGCCCCCAGCGCGTTCCAGCCGCTCTATGGCGACGAGATGCCGCTGAAGGGGAAGATCGAGACCATCGCCCGCGAAATCTACCGGGCCGGCGAGGTGGTGTTCAGCGCCGAGGTTTCCAAGAAACTGGACGAACTGCAGACCTCGGGCTTCGGCACCTTGCCCGTCTGCATGGCCAAGACTCAGTACAGCTTCTCGGCCAATCCGGCTCTGCGCGGCGCACCCACGGGCCATGCGCTGCCGGTGCGGGAGGTTCGGCTTTCCGCGGGCGCGGGCTTCGTGGTGGCCCTGACCGGCGACGTGCTGACCATGCCGGGCCTGCCTTCCGTGCCGGCGGCCGAGGGCATGTTTGTGACCGCCGACGGCGTCATCGGCGGTCTGTCGTAAGGATCAGGCCCGGCACGCGCCGGGCCTTCCCGCCAAGCCTGCTCAGGCGGTCTTGGCGCGCTCGATGCCTTCGAGGATGAGCTTATGGGCCTCCTCGACATCACCCCAGCGGATGATCTTCACCCACTTGTTGGGCTCCAGGTCCTTGTAGTGCGAGAAGAAGTGCTCGATCTGGGCGCGGGTGATCTCCGGCAGATCGGTGTGGTTCTTCACATTCTCGTAGCGCTTGGTGAGCTTGGAGCCGGGCACGCCGATGATCTTCTCATCGACGCCGCTCTCGTCCTCCATCAGCAGCACGCCCACCGGGCGCACGCTCATCACCGCGCCGGGAATGATGGGGCGGGTATTGGCGATGAGCACGTCGCACGGGTCGCCATCGCCGGAGAGCGTATGGGGAATGAAGCCGTAATTGCCCGGGTAGCGCATGGGCGTATAGAGGAAGCGATCGACGAACAGCGCACCGGACTCCTTGTCCAGCTCGTACTTGATCGGCTCGCCACCGATCGGCACCTCGATCACCACATTCACTTCATTGGGGGGATTCTTGCCGATCTTGATCGCGTCGATGATCATGACACCACTCGCTTGAAGCCACGGAAGACGCTGCGATGCAGCGTGCCGCGGCTACCGCTGCCAAGCGAACGCGATCTTGTCCAGGGTTTTTGTGCCGAAGCGCTCCGAAGATGCTGCGACCGGTTGCCCGCCGAGGGCCTCGTAGAAGCCTGTGGCGCCCGTATTGTCCTTCAGCGCCCACACCACCAGGCCGTTGAGACCCGCCCGCGACAAATCCCGCCGGGCCGCCGCGAACAGGCGCTGGCCGAAGCCGAGGCCCTGGTGCACCGGGTCGAGATAGATCTCGTAGATCTCGCCACCATAGGGCAGGCTCTTGGCGCGGTTGCCACCGAAATTGGTGTAGCCCACCAGCGTGTCACCAGCGAGCAGCACCGACACCCGGCTGCCGCGGCGGATGGCCTGTTCCCACCAGTTGGGACCCCGCCGCTCCACCATTCGCTCCAGCTCGAGGCCGGGAATAAGGCCACGATAAGCCGTGCGCCAAGCCGCGTCGTGGACGCCCGCTATGGCCCTTGCATCCGTAACCGTCGCTCGACGGATTTCGATCAGACCCGTGCCCATGCCTGAATGGAAGCAAACACTGTGCGTCGCTTCAAGAGGCTTGAGCGTCCCAGGCGCAGCTTGGACCCCTTACAGGACGCGCGCGCCGCGCCTCGATCCGCTTCCCTCCCGCGCCAGGGCGCTCTATTCAGGGACAAACAGCGGCGGCGCGGGCGGCCGGGCGCGATGACGCAAAAGTGTGGATGGCATGATCAGGTTCCTGCTGCGCTTTATCGGCTTCTGGCTGCTGGCCGGCGGGGTCGTCGCCCTGGTGGTGGACGGCACCCGCTCCATTGCCGCTTCGCAGATCGAGTTCATCTCGGCGCTCTCGGCCTGGTCCTCGCTGTCGCCCGCGAGCCTTGAGAAGGCAAAGGTGGCGATCGCCGGCCTGTCGGCAGCCGCATGGGCGGACGCAGCCGTGCCGGTGCTAAACCTGCCCCTTTTTGCCCTGCTGTGCGTGCTGGGCTTCCTGCTCATGGCGGCGGGCCGGAAAAGGCGCCGCTCGCGCTTCGACGCCTGACCCCTCGCGCAATGGCAGGTGTGATCCCATATTAGGGACCGAGCCTCCGGAGCAGCTCCCGCCCGATCCACAGGACGGCGGAAATCAAGCTCCCCCTCTGATCGGCGTACCCTGACTTTCGCACGGCCAAAAGGCCCGCGCGGCGGGTGCGCGAGGAGTTCGCCATGTTCTGGTCCCGCAAGCCGCTTTCCATGCCGAGCGCCGCCGAGGCCCTTCCCGGCCGCGCGACCGCCCTGCCCACCGCCGAACGCCATTTCGTGAACGGCGCCGCCCTCAAGGGCCCCTATGCCGAAGGGCTGGAGAGCGCGGTGTTCGCGCTCGGCTGCTTCTGGGGGGCCGAACGCAAGTTCTGGCAGGTGCCGGGCGTGAAGGTGACGGCGGTCGGCTATGTGGCCGGTCACACGCCCAATCCCACCTATGAGGAGGTCTGCTCGGGCCGTACCGGCCACACCGAAGGGGTGCTGGTGGTCTATGATCCCAAGCAGGTGTCCTTCGGCCAGTTGCTCAAGGTGTTCTGGGAGAGCCACGACCCCACCCAGGGCATGCGCCAGGGCAATGACATCGGCACCCAATACCGTTCCGGCATCTATGTGGCGGATGCCACCCGCCAGGAAGAGGCCCGCGCCTCGAAAGCTGCCTATGAGGCGGCGCTTAAGGCGCGCGGCTATGGCGACATCACCACCGAGATCGCCGAGGGCGGCCCCTTCTATTTCGCCGAGGATTATCACCAGCAATATCTGGCAAAGAATCCGGCGGGATATTGTGGGCTTGGCGGCACGGGCATAGCGTGCCCCACTGGTATCGTGGCCGTCGCGTCCTAGGCTCCGGTGGCCGGGCCGGAGGGCTCGGCCCCGCCCAATGACCCGCCGGTCCAGGCCCTTGGACCGGCGGGGATGCGTCCCCTGACCTTTGGGGACGTGTCATGTCGGAGGACAAGGGGAGCCCTTCCTCGTCTTGGGTGAAGGACCTTCTCACCAGCCTCACGGTAACCGCCGTGATGATGCTGGTGGTGGCAGGCGCGGGAGAAGCCTATTTCCGCCTCACCCGCCCCTTCCTGAACGGCGACTGGCCGCTGACCTTCGTGGATGACGTGGGCCTCCTCTTCACGCCCGGCGGCGTGGCACGGGCCACCAATGGCCTGGACTTCTGGACGGAGCAGAAAGCCAATTCGCAAGGCTTCCTGGCCGAGGAGCCGCCCGTCTCCGACTCCAAGGCGTGCCGGATCGCGGTGATCGGGGACAGCTTCGTGTCGGCCCTGGAAGTGGAGATCGAGCAGAAGCTGCCGCGCCAATTGACGAACCTGGCGGCCGCGCAGAACCCGCCGCTCGACCTTGCGGTCGCGGCTTATGGCTATGGCGGCACGGGCCAGCTCAATCAATTGCCCTTCTACGACAAATTCGCACGCGCCTTCCGCCCCCGCATCGTGCTCCTGGTGTTCGTGGGCAACGACTTTGCCAACAATTCGGCGGTGCTCGAAGGCATACGCGGCGGCATCGATCCAGACCATCCCCACCGCATGTATGCCCGACGCACCGCCTCCGGCGGCTTCGAGCCATTGCCCGTGGACAATGCGGGCTGGCGCAGTCATCTCCTGGAGGTGCCCAGCCGGACGCGCGACTTCATCCCGCGCGTGAACACCTACCTCGTCACCCATTCCTATTTCTACGCCTGGATCTTCACCAAGCTGACCATGGTGGCCCCGCAGGCCGCCGCCTGGCTGTCGGGACAGGACATGGGACAGCTCTTCAAGGAACGGGCGCAAGTGCTGGCGAAGCGTCCGGGCAATGAAAAGCTGCTGGAAGGCTGGGACCCGGCGCGCAACACCTCCACCAACGCCACCATGCTGAGCATGGACGCCCCCTTCTCCTGGCCGCAGCTGCCGCCGGCCTTCCAGGACGCCATGGCCTTTTCCGGCTATGCCCTCGACGAATTCAAGACCCGCGCCACGCGCGACGGCGCGACCCTGCTCATCCTGTCCATCGAGTCCATGCGCATGGACGAGCCCACGGGCCTGCGCTTCAAGCGGCTCAAGGAGCTGGCGGACCCGCGCGGCATCCCGGTTATCGACATGTACGACTATATGGAGCGCAACAAGCTGCCGGTGGCGGGCGCGTCTTTCGCCCATGACGGACACTGGACGCCAGCGGGACATGCCGCAGCGGCAAGGGCGGTTCTGGACTATCTCGATGCGCATCGGGATCTGTGCGTGCCGCCGGTGGCGCCCCGCTAACGGAGCGTCCTGCCCTTACGTCCCCCCTTCGGACCCCGTCGCACCCCCTTGGAGGCGGGCATCTTCCATGCAAGATGTCGCCTCCCGCCGCGGCGGCCGTTCTCCATCCGCCGGCTCGAAAGGAGCCTGAGGTTTCCATGGCCAGTGCCTATGTGATCACCCCTCCCGCCATCCCCGCTTTGCCCGTCGAGGGCTCGGAAGGCCTGTTCCCGGTGCACCGCATCTATTGCGTGGGCCGCAACTTCGCCGACCACGCCATCGAGATGGGCCACGATCCCAATCGCGAGCCGCCCTTCTTCTTCCAGAAGAACGCCGACAACCTGGTGGTTGGCCCCTCGGTCCCCTATCCGCCGCGCACCAGCGACATGCATTATGAGATAGAGCTGGTGGTGGCGCTGAAGAGCGGCGGCGAGAACATCAAGGTGGAAGACGCCCTGAGCCATGTCTATGGCTACGGGGTCGGCATCGACCTGACCCGCCGCGACCTCCAGGGCGAGGCCAAGAAGCTCGGGCGCCCGTGGGAAGTGGGCAAGGCCTTCGAGCAGTCTGCACCCTGCACGGCCCTCGTTCCGGCAGAAAAGATCGGTCACCCCTCGGAGGGTCGCATCTGGCTGTCGGTGAACGGCACCGTAAAGCAGGAGGGCAACCTCAACCAGATGATCTGGAAGGTGCCGGAGATGATCGCGGAGCTGTCCACCCTGTTCCGCCTCGCCCCCGGCGACGTGATCTTCGCGGGCACGCCGGCCGGCGTCGGCCCGGTGAAGGCGGGGGACCGGCTGGCAGGTGGTGTCGATGGCGTCGCCACGCTGGACGTGACCATCGTTTGAGGAAACGGGGCCCGGCCTGTGCCGGGCCCCTGTCCCGGCTTAATCCAGCTCGAAGGCCGTCTCGTAGTTCAGCTTGAGCGCGGGGTCCTGGTCTTCCTTGCGCAGGAAGCAATTGCCCACCGCAAGCACCTCGATCTCGGTGCCCATGAAGCAGCGGAAGGCATCCTCGGGCGTGCCGACAATGGGCTCGCCCCGCACATTGAAGGACGTGTTGACCACCAGCGGGCAGCCGGTCAGCTCCTTGAAGCGCGAGATCAGCGCGTGATAGCGCGGCGCCGTGTCCGCCGTGACCGTCTGCAACCGGGCCGAATAATCCACATGGGTCACGGCCGGGATATCGGAGCGCGGCACGTTCAGCTTGTCGATGCCGAACAAAGCCTGCTCCTCCTGGGTCATGGCCCGGCGGCGGCGCTCCACCACGGGGGCGACCATGAGCATATAGGGGCTGTCGTCGTTAAACTCGAACCAATCCGCCACGTCCTCGCGCAGAACGGAAGGCGCGAAGGGGCGGAAGCTCTCGCGGTACTTGACCTTCAGATTCAAGGTCTTCTGCATGGTCGGCGAGCGCGGATCGCCCAGGATCGACCGCCCGCCCAAGGCCCGCGGCCCGAACTCCATGCGACCCTGGAACCAGCCCACCGCCTTTTCGTCCGCCAGGGCCCGGGCGGTGGCATCGATGAGGGCCGTGTCGTCCAGGACCGTAAAGACCGCGCCCGCCGAGGCCAGCCTCCGCTCGATGTCCGACTGATCAAAGGCCGGGCCCAGATAGGCGCCGCGCATGCGGTCGGAGCCGGAAACGCGCGGCTTGCCGGCATGGAGGTGGTAGGCGGCCAGCGCCGCCCCCACCGCCCCACCCGCATCGCCTGCCGCCGGCTGAACATAGATGTCCTCGAACAGGCCAAGCCGGTGCAGCACGCCATTGGCGACGCAGTTGAGCGCCACGCCGCCGGCCATGCACAGCTTCGTCTGCCCGGTCTCGCGGGCAAGCGAGCGGGCAAGGCGCTCTACCACCAGTTCCGTCACCTTCTGCACGGAGGCGGCAAGGTCCATATGGAATTGGGTGAGCTGCTCTTCCGGCTTGCGGGGCGGCGCGCCGAACAGGTCGTGGAAGCGCCGGTTGGTCATGGTCAGGCCGACGCAATAGTCGAAATAGCTCTGATCCAGCCGATAGCTGCCGTCGGGCTTTACATCAATGAGATGGTCCAGGATGGTCTGGACAAAGCGCGGCTCACCATAGGGCGCAAGGCCCATCACCTTGTACTCGCCGGAATTGACTTTGAAGCCGGTATAATAGGTGAAGGCGGAATAGAGCAGCCCCAGCGAATGGGGGAAGTGGATCTCCTTGAAGATCTCCAGGCTGTTGCCCCGGCCGATGGCGGCTGAGGTGGTGGCCCACTCGCCCACCCCGTCCAGGGTCAGGACGAGAGCTTCCTCAAAGGGCGAGGGGAAGAAGGCGCTGGCGGCGTGGGACAGGTGGTGCTCGGTGAAGAGCAGCTTGCCCAGCGCGTCGAAGCTCTTGTCGAACCCCTTCAGTTCCTTGGCCAGAAGGTCCTTCTGGAACAGCTTCTCGCGCAGCCACAGCGGCAGCGCGATGCGGAAGGAGGAAAAGCCCTTGGGCGCGTAGGAGACATAGGTCTCCAGCAGCCGCTCGAACTTCAGAAAGGGCTTGTCGTAGAACACCACATGGTCGAGATCCGACAGGCTGATGCCGCCCGCCTCCAGGCAGTAGCGGATAGCGTGCTCGGGAAAGCGGGGATCATGCTTGCGGCGGGTGAACCGCTCCTCTTGGGCGGCGGCGATGATCTCGCCGTCCACCACCAAGGCGGCCGCGCTGTCGTGATAGAGGGCCGACAGGCCGAGAATGCGCACGCCGCCCTCAGAACATGGTGTAGATGAAGGGAGCGACCGCAGACCCCTTGGCCAGGATCAAAAGCCCACCCAACGCCGCCATCAGCACCAGCATGGGCAGCAGCCAGAACTTCTTGCGCACCCGCAGGAACTGCCACAACTCGGAAACGAACCCCATGAGACCCCCTTGGCCGCACGCCGGAGGACCGCGAGATCCCGCCGGATGGGCGTCTTTTGCGTTTTGACGCGAGAAGCGACCGGTGGCGCTAGAACTGTCGCGACATGCTGTCCCCGGAGGGACCGGGCGGCTGGCGCGCGATCCAGTAGCTGGTCGCCGTTCGATCAAAGGAAAGGGCAAGCGGTCGCTTACCGAGGAGGCGCATCACCAGGGCGGTGGGCACCACGGCGCCCAGGAAGATCACCGCCATCACGACGGGATTGACGACCTTGTGCAGCAGCAGGCCGAAGCGGAACCACAGAAGGTTCAGCCGGTGCAGCACGTGCGGCCGCACCTGCGCGATCCCTGCAAAGGCAAGACCGGCAAGCGCCAGCCCCAAGGCCAGCATCGCCCGCTCGTGGTGATACTGGAAGCCTGCGACGATCAGCAGGAAGACCGCCATGATGCGGCCGAAAGAGCGGTCCGAACTCTTCAGTTGGTCCGGATCGCGGACATAAGTCTCGAAGGCGCCGGAGGGCGCGGCCTTGGGCATGGTGTCCCACCCCTATTCTTGTACAGCCACCGGCCAAAGCCCGGCGCCCCCGCCATACTGAAGGGTGCGGTAGCATGCACAGGGAAGTATGGCAACCGAAGGCAGCCCGCAGCCACCGGCCCGACCTTTGGTCGCAAGGCGCGCTTTCCTCGTTCGCGCCCGCGCATTACTGTGCCGCTGTGCAGGGATATTCGGAAGACATGGGGCAACGGACCAAATCCACCCGGGGCGAGCCGCGCGACATGCGGGCCTTTCAACGCGCCTGCCTTGCGCTCGAGGCGGCGCTGGCGGGGCGGATGCTCGATGACAGCGCGCGGGCCCGACGGGTGGAAGGACTGGCCCTCAACCCCGATGGGGAGGACGCGCCCGCTCTGGTGCGCGGGGTGCGCTTCATGGGTCTGGGCCGTGAAGGCCCCTCCCCCGCCGAATGCGTGCGGCTGGGTGACGCCCAGCGCGCCCAGCGCCACTGGCGCAAGGCGGCGTCCTTTTATGTGGAGGCCCTGCGCCGCAAGCCGGACATGACCCACATCTGGGTTCAGCTCGGCCATGCCCACAAGGAATCCGGCCAGCTGATCGGCGCGGAAGCGGCCTATCTGCGGGCCCTGGGCGCCGACCCCATGAACTGGGACACGCATCTCCAGCTGGGTCACCTGCTCAAGATCACCGGTCGCCGACAGGACGCGGCCCTGGCCTATTTGCGCGCCCTGGACCTGGAGGAGGCCGCAAGCGACCCGCTCAACGAGCTGCGCCACATGCTCGCCCAGGATCAGGTGGCGGTGACCGCCGCCCTGGCTGACGCCCTCGACGATTTTCCTCGGGCCGGCGCGCTCATTCATCTGGATGTCCAGGACAGCCTGCACCGCATCGCCGAAGGTCGCGCGCCGGAGCATGGCAGCGCGGGCGGCACCCTTGCCCAGCGCCGCCAGTTCGTGCGGGACGCCTTTCTCGGGGTGCTGGGCCGACAGGTGGACGAGGCAGCCCTGGCCTTCTATGCGGGCGCGCTGGGGAACGGCACGGGGCGTGTCGAGTTCCTGCGCGAGCTGGTCCATGCTCCGGAACTGGGCGCCACCGCCACGTCCCAGCTGAGGGACGCCTTGAACGACTTGGCCCTGGAGGTGGAATCGCGCCTCGCGCTGAAGATCGGCCACCCGCAGCTGCGCATCGATACCGATCCGGATGCCACGAGTCCCCAGGCGCTCGCGCGCAGCCTGCACGGCGCCATCGTCACCCTGCTCGACACGTGACCCGCCCGGTGCCGCCGGGGGCAGATCCACCCCGCGGCCTGCTCCCGTGTTGACCCGATCCCCGTGCCGCCCCATAAGCCGAGGATCGAGGTGAAGGCATGCTGACCAAGAAGGGAAAATACGGGCTTAAGGCGGCGGTGCATCTCGCCAGCCTGGCGCCGGGCGCGTCCGTCCAGGTGGCGGAGATCGCGGACGCCAATCAGATCCCGAAGAAATTCCTCGACGTGATCCTGGGCGAGCTGCGCAATGCCGGCTTCCTGACCAGCAAGAAGGGCAAGCTGGGCGGCTACCGGCTGGCCAAGGCGCCGGAGGACATCCTCGTCGGCGAGATGATCCGTGCGCTTGACGGCCCGCTGGCGCCTTTCCCCTGCGCCAGCCGCAACGCCTATGTGCCGTGCGAGGACTGCAACGTCACCCATTGCCATGTCCGCCTGCTCATGGGTCGGGTGCGAGACGCCATCGGCACCGTGCTCGACACCTGCACGCTCGCCGAAATGCGCGATCTCGACCAGGATTCGCTCCAGTCGTTCGTCGACTATATCTGATCCCCTGCTGCGCTTGCGTGGCGCTGCACCGCCTGTAAGCTGCAGTGCAGCAAGCAGCCGGCCATGGCGGTCCGGCGCAAAGGGCGGGCGATGGGAGAGGACATGCGGGAAGGGCCGGGCGCCGAAATCACAACGCCCTGTCCCATCCTTGTGGGCCTCGGCGGGCCTCGCCCGACGGGAAAGGCCGGCACATGAGCCTCGTGGGCATTCGCGGCTGCTTCTTTGACTTCGTGGACGACCCCTGGGCGCATGTGGGCGCCGAGGAACAGGCCGCCCGCTTCCTGCCCGACGGCCTCCTGGTGGTGGAAGACGGCATCATCCGCGCCTTCGGCCCCTTCCCTGAGATCGCCCCGGCCTATGCGGATCTGGCGGTCACCCATTATCCCGACCGGCTCATCCTGCCCGGCTTCATCGACGGCCATATTCACTTTCCCCAGACGCGCATGGTCGGCTCCTATGGCGAGCAATTGCTGCCCTGGCTGAAGAAGTGGGTGATCCCGGAGGAACTGCGCTACAAGGATCCCGATTATGCGCGCGAGGGCGCGGTCCGCTTCTTCGATGCGCTGCTGGCATCCGGCACCACCACCTGCCAGGCCTTCACCACGGCCTCCCCCGTCTCCACCGAAGCCTTCTTCGAGGAAGCCAGCCGCCGCAATGTGCGTGTCATCGCGGGCCTCACCGGCATCGATAAGAACGTGCCGGAGGACTTCACCGACACGCCCGAGAATTTCTACGCGGACACCAAGCGCCTCATTGACCGCTATCACCGCAAGGGCCGCAATCTCTACGCCATCACCCCCCGCTTCGCCCTGGGCGCCAGCGCCGAGCTGCTCTCGGCCTGCGAGCGCCTGAAGGCGGAACATCCCGATTGCTGGGTGAACACGCACATTTCAGAGACCCCAGCGGAGTGCCGCGGCGTGATGGACCTGTTTCCGGAGTGCCCGGATTATCTGGCCGTCTATGAGAAGTACGGCCTCGTTGGCCCCCGCTTCTCGGGCGGTCACGGGGTCTGGCTGTCGGACGGCGAGTTCCGGCGGATGGCGCGAGCGGGGGCCTCCATCACCTTTTGCCCCTGCTCAAACCTGTTCCTGGGATCGGGGCTGTTCCGGCTCGGGCGCGCGACGGACCCCGAACACCGGGTGCGGCTGTCCTTCGGCTCGGACATTGGCGGCGGCAACCGCTTCTCCATGCTCAATGTGCTGGACGAGGCCTACAAGGTGGGGATGTGCAACGCCACGCTCCTCGACGGCGCCGTCGATCCCGCCCGGCGGGATGCCGCCGAGGCCGAGCGCAACAAGCTCTCGCCCTATCGCGCCTTCTGGTCGATCACGCTGGGAGGCGCGCAGGGCCTCTATCTCGATGACATGCTCGGCAATTTCGAGCCGGGCAAGGAGGCGGACTTCGTGGTGCTGGACTGGAATGGGGGACCGGCCGCCCTCCCCTGGCGCCAGTCCATGGTCCTGGAGGGGGAGCGTCCCCAAACCGTGGAAGAGGCTGCCGGCCTCCTCTTCGGCCTCATGAGCGTGGCCGACGAGCGGGCGGTGGACGAGACCTGGGTCATGGGTCGCCGGCTTTACAAAAAGCCCTGACAGGAACTGCCTCCGCAGATCAGACGTACATCAGGCTCAGCATGCTGGTGACACTGCTGTCCACTCCGAATCCGTCCAGCAACACGGCGCAATTGCGCCCCCGCCCCTTTGCCATGTAGAGCGCCTCATCCGCGCGGCGCACCAGGCTTTCCATGCGGGCGGTGGGGCCGATATGGGCGCTGACGCCCCCAATGCTCACCGTCGCGGACAGGCGGGTCCCATCGGCGAGCGGAACGGACGTGCCTTCCACCACCTTTCGGATGCGCTCTGCAATCACGCGCGCGCCGGCGCCATCTGTTCCCGGCAGGACAATGGCGAACTCCTCGCCGCCATAGCGCGAGGCCAGGTCTCCTGGCCGCAGCAGCGAGCGGCGAATGCTGGCTGCGATCTCGCGCAGGAGCTCATCTCCCACCAGGTGACCGTGCCGGTCATTCACCAGCTTGAACCGGTCCGCATCCACCATCACCAGCGACAGGACCGAGCCATCCCTGGCTGCACGGCTCATTTCGGCGGCGAGATAGCGGTCGAAGTCACGCCTGTTGGTCAGGCCCGTCAGAAAGTCCGTGGAGGCCGCAAGCTTCAGCCGGTCGGCCATGGAAAAGCTCTGGTTGAGCGCGCGCTGCACCAAAGCCACCAGGAAGAGGATCAGGCCGCAGACGCAGATGGTCAGAAGACCCACGACAATGGCCTGGTTCCGCCAGGGCTTCAGCACCGTGTCGAGCGGGATGGAGATCATAAGGACCAGGGGAAAGTCATTGATGTACTTGTAAAGAAAGTACTTCTCCTTCTCCTCATACATCGAGACGGCCTTGAACCCGCTGGGGCGACCCTGGCGGATGGCCTCGAACACGTCCTTCCCCGCCACGTCGACGCCGGCGCCCCCATTCGCCTCCTCCGTGGGGTGGCGCTCCACCACGACGCCATCGGTTCGCATGAGGGTGAGAATGCTGCCCGGTCCGAGGTCGAGCGCGGAGAAGAGCTCGTCGAAATAGCTGGACCGCAGGCTGGCCGCCGCGACACCCCCGAATGTTCCGTCGCGGTTGGTCAGGCGGCGGCTGATAGTCACCTGCCAGATGCCCGGCTGAAGCCCGCTGTTGGTGGGCTGTCCCAGATAGGCCCCCCCGTCCCTGTGCCGGTGCGCCTTGAAGAAATCCCGATCGGCAAAGTTTCCGGGCCCGGGAAGGGGCGAGCGGGAATCGAAAACGATGTCGCCGGCTGGAGACAGAACCAGCACCACATCCACATGCTCCGCTGCCGTCGCCCGATCAAACAGGATCAGGTTGCGCAGTTCCGGCGACACGAACTGGACCTCCGTATGCCGCAGGCCATCCTGGACACCCGACAATGACGCATCAATGAGCGTGAGATTGCGCCCGATGGCCGCGACGAGGGTGGTCAGGACGTTGTCGGCCCCGCGGACAGCATTGTCCCAGGCATCCTGCCGGGCCTGCCAGAGCGTATAGGCCTGGATCGCGACAATGGCCGCCACCATCAGGATGGCTGCCATCATGATCAGCCCCCGACCCGCAATCTGCCTGAGCACCTTGGCGGCGTTATCCCCCCACACCGTCACCTGCGCCCCTCCCAGGGCTGAAACCGGCCAAAGGCACGGCTTCAGTGATGCGCCTGCCCACCGCAAATGGCTTCACTCTTATGCGGTTGAAGATAACGGCTGATGCGCGCGATGGAAAGCTGAATGCCTTACCGCGGCCCGGCGGAGTCGCAGGCTCGGGCGCAGCGCCCCAAATGCACTGAAGTGTTGTTTGTCCGACAAACGGACTTTTGTGCTGCATTCGCGAAGAACGCATCTCGCAACTGCTTACAAAATAAAGAAACGTGGCCACCTCCAGCGACTGTTGACAATGTCCGATCTTCTCATGCTAGGCTTCTGTCGGTTCAGGATGGACGAACAATGGTCGCCCCCTCGCAGACACGTTTTGAGCGCATCCAGGTTGCTCCGGCCTATCAGCTGGTGGCCGAGGCGATCGAGCGCGAGGTGGTGTCGGGGCGCCTCCTGCCGGGCGAGCCGGTGGGCACCGAGGCCGAATTGGTGCGCCAGTTCGGCGTCAACCGCTCCACGGTGCGGGAGGGCATCCGGGCGCTGGAGGAGAGCGGCTTCATCCAACGCGGGCCGGACCGGCGCCTCTATGCCTGCCTGCCCCGCTACAACCGCCTGTCCTCGCGCATGAGCCGCGCCCTGGCGCTGCACGAGGTGACGTTCCGCGAACTGTTCTCGGTCTCCCTGGTGCTGGAGGTGACGGCGGCGGAGGAGGCGGTGGCCGCTGCCTCGCCCGAGGCCATCGCCGAACTGGAGGACAACCAGAAGGAACTGGAAGCCGCCGCCGCCGCCAACGACCCGACCCGGATTTCCCAGGTGGATTTCGACTTCCACGTCCTGTTGGCGAAATCCACCGGCAACCGGGTGCTGACCCTGTCGCGCGAGCCGTGCAGCCTGCTTTTCTTTCCCACGTCCGAGCTGATCTGCCGGCGCGTGCCGGAAGGCCCCGCGCGCATGATCTTCGCCCATCGCCAGATCATCGATGCCATCGCGGCGCGGGACCTGGAGGCGGCGCGCCTGTGGATGCGCCGGCATATCTATGACTGGCGGCGGGGCTTCGAGCGGGCCGGGCGGGATCTCGACGAGCCGGTTGAGCGCGTCTACGCCCGCAGCCTGCCGCAGCACATGACACTTTGAACAAGCGCTCCCGGCCGGCGCGCCAACGCCACCGGGAGAGAAGGCACCACAAAAATCACCAAGAGCGCGCCAAAGCGCCGCCGGGAGGGAGGAAACCATGACGGCACCAGCCGCAGGCGGCGTCGTGCGCGCCCATCAGGGCAAAGGCCAACCGCGCAGCGGGGAGCGCGTGCGCGCCGTCACCGGGCCCGCATGGCCCGCGGGAGGCGCAGCATGAGCGCGCCCATCCTCTCGGTCGATGCCATGAGCCTGTCCTTCGGCGGCCTGAAGGCGCTCTCCGGCGTCACCTTCGACGTGGCGCCGGGTTCCATTACCGCCGTCATCGGGCCGAACGGGGCCGGCAAGACCTCGCTCTTCAACTGCATCTCCGGCTTCTACCATCCCAGCGAAGGCGCCATCCGCTTCGAGGGGCAGGACATTTCCCGCACCCACCCGCCCGAGCGCGCCCGCCTGGGCCTCGCCCGTACCTTCCAGAACATCGCCCTCTTCCGGGGCATGACGGTGCTCGACAACATCAAGCTCGGTCGCCACGCCCACATGAAGACCTCGCTGCTGGAGGCGCTCGTCTATTGGGGCCGGGCGCAGAAGGAGGAAATGGAGCTGCGCGCCGAGATCGAGGAAAAGGTCATCGATCTCCTGGAGATCAACCACATCCGCAACCAGCCCGTGGCGACGCTGCCCTATGGGCTGCGCAAGCGCGTGGAACTGGCCCGCGCGCTGGCCATGCGCCCGAAGGTGCTGATGCTGGACGAGCCGGTCGCGGGCATGAACCGGGAGGAGACCGAGGACATGGCCCGCTTCATCCTGGACGTGAAGGAGGAGTGGGGCGTGACCATCCTCATGGTGGAGCACGACATGGGCATGGTCATGGACATTTCCGACCATGTGGTGGTGCTCAATTTCGGCCAGGTGATCGCCCGCGGCCGGCCGGCGGAGGTGACCGCCAATCCGGACGTGATCCGCGCCTATCTCGGTGGCACGGACCTTGAGGCGCTCCAGCGCCGCATTCAGGGACGGGAGGCGGCGTGATGGAGTTCGACTGGCTGTTCTTCTTCGAGGTGACGCTCGCGGGCCTCGGCAATGCGGCGCTGCTGGCGCTCACCGGCCTTGCCTTCGTGCTCATCTACAAGGCCACCCGCGTGGTGAACCTTGCCATCGGCGAAATCCTGATGGTGGGCGCCTATCTCTTCTTCTCCTTCACGGCGGGGCTTGGCCTTCCCACCTATGTGGCCATCCCCGCGGCGCTGGTGGGGGGCGGCATCCTGGGCGCGGTGCTGGAGCGCACGGTCATCCGTCCCATGCTGGGCGAGAATGCCATTTCGGTATTCATGGTGACCATCGGCATCGGCTCGGTGCTCATGGGCCTTGCGGAGATCATCTGGGGCGCGGCGCCCACGGCCTTGCCGGACTTCATGGGCGGCGGCGCGGTGTTCATCTTCGATGCCTACGTCTCCCGCAAGGTGGTCATCGGCTTCTCCGTCTCCTGCGCGGTCATTGCCGCCTTCCTTCTGGTGTTCCGCTTCTGGCGCGGCGGCGTGGCGCTGCGCGCCACCGCCACCGACCAGGCGGCGGCCTATTCCTGCGGCATCAATGTGCCCGCCGTCTTCTCGCTGGCCTGGGTGTTCGCCGGCATGGCGGCGGCCGGCGCGGGCGTGCTGGTGGGCGCGGTGGGCGGCATCTCGCCGGCCATGGGCGTGTTCGGCCTCTCCGCCCTTGTGGTGGTGATCGTGGGCGGCCTGGATTCCATCTCCGGCGCGCTCATCGGCGCCATCCTGGTGGGCCTCATCGAGGCGTGGGCCGGCACCTTCCTGGGGGGCGAATACAAGATGCTGGCCACCTTCGGCCTGCTGATGCTGGTGCTGCTGGTGCGGCCCTACGGGCTGTTCGGCACGGTCGAGATCGAGAGGCTGTGACATGCGCATCGGCACGCTGAAGGAAACCTACGCCGCAGACGAGGCGCTCTTCGACACCTCCACCCAGCGGGCCTGGCTGGTGGTGCTGGCGGTTGCGCTCGTCGCCTTGCCGTTCGTCGCCAACGAATATTTCCTCTATCTGGCCTGCCTGGTGGGGATCCACATCATCTCCACCACCGGCCTCAACATCCTCACCGGCTTCACCGGCCTCGTCTCGCTGGGCCAGGCGGCCTTCATGGGGGTGGGCGCCTATACGGTGGCGGTGCTGGAGGGGCGGCTCGGGACGCCGGCCCTGCTCAACCTCCTGCTCGCCGGCCTGATGACCGCCTTGGTGGGGGCGGTGGTGGGCC
This sequence comes from Aquabacter sediminis, assembly GCF_028863665.1. GTDB lineage: Bacteria > Pseudomonadota > Alphaproteobacteria > Rhizobiales > Xanthobacteraceae > L1I39. The sequence continues at coordinate 205,945 of NZ_JARBFX010000004.1, read as the reverse complement.
TGCCCAGCCTGCGGGTGAAAGGCCTTTACCTGGCCATGGCCACCATCGCGGCCTCCTTCATCCTGCACTTCATCTTCGCCAACTGGTCCTCGGTGACCAATGGCGTGTCCGGCATCAATGTGGCCCCGGCCTCGGTCTTCGGGCTCACCTTGTCGCGTCCCTTCGCGCTCTATTGGCTGATCCTTCCCCTGATGGCGGTCATGGTGCTGGCGGCGGCGAACCTGTTCCGCACCCGCATCGGCCGGGCCTTCATCGCCATCCGCGACCGGGACATTTCCGCCGAGGTGCTGGGCATTCCGCTCCTGCGCTACAAGCTCATGAGCTTTGCCCTCTCCTCCTTCTATGCGGGGGTGGCCGGCGGGCTGTGGGCCTACTTCTTCCGGGTGGTGACGCCGGAAAGCTTCCCCTTCGTCTATTCCATCTTCTTCCTGGCCGCCGTGATCGTTGGCGGCATGGGCACGATCTTGGGCGGCATTCTCGGCGCCATCTTCATGACCATGGTGCCGGAAGTCTTGAAGTTGATGGTGGGCGTGCTTTCCCCCATCCTGCCCGATGCGGTGGCCATTCTCTCGCCGGTGCGCACCATCGTGTTCGGCGCGCTCATCATCGGCTTCCTGATCTTCGAGCCGCACGGACTTGCCGAAATCTGGCGGCGCACGCGGCGCTTTTTTCATCTGTGGCCGTTCAAGACCTGACGACGTGACAGACCCGACCGCAAAGGCGGGCAACCCGGGAGGAAACATCATGAACCTGAACAGACGCGAGGCCCTCACTCTGGCCCTTGGCGCGGGCGCTGCCATCGGGCTCGGCATCCGCCCCTCGGCGGCGGCGGACGACATCGTCATCGGCGGCTCGATCCCGCTGTCCGGCGTGTTCGCCTTTGCCGGCATCGGCATCCATGCGGGCATCCAGGACTATGTGAAGATCATCAATGATGGCGGCGGCATCGCAGGGCGCAAGGTGACGTATCTGGCCGAGGATACCGGCTACAAGGTCGACCAGTCGGTGGCGGTGTTCAACAAGCTCACCAGTCAGGCCAATATCAACCTCTATTATGGCGACTCCACCGGCTTCTCGAAGACCATCAATGCGGAGCTGGACCGCAAGAAGACCATTATGATGGCGGGTGCCTCTTTCGCCAGCGAGCTGAACGACCCCAAGAAATATCCCTTCCAGTTCATCGCCGGCCCCGACTACACGCAGATGTTCGACATCCTGCTGCAATATGTGGCCAAGACGAAGCCGGGCGCGAAGATCGCCTTCGTGCATTCGGACACCGAGTTCGGACGCGATCCCATCGCAGCGGGCCAGGAGAAGGTGAAGAAGCTCGGCCTGAAGATGACCGAGACCATCGTCACCCCGCCCACCGCCGTGGACGTGTCCACCGAGATCCTGAAGCTGCGGCGCGCCAATCCCGACTACACCATCTTCCACGGCTACGTGCTCGCGCCCATTCCGGAGTTCATGAGCCAGGCCAAGCAGATGGGCCTTGCCACCAAGTTCATGGGCACGTTCTGGTCCATGGACAATTCGCTCTGGACCAAGGTGGGCGAGCCGGCGGACGGCTTCATGGGCGTGATGCCGTATCGCTATTATTACGACGCCGACGGCAAGAGCCCCATGCTGGACAAGATCCGGCAGATGCGGCCGGAATACCAGTCCACCGCCTATATGCAGGGCTTCTTCACGGCCATGCTGTTCCTGGAGAGTGCCAAGCGCACGCTCAGCGCTGGCAAGGAGCTGAACGGCACGAACCTGAAGGCGGCGCTCAATAGCCTGAAGGACTTCGACACCGGCGGCATCATCGGCGTTCCCGTCTCCATTCCCGGCAATTCGGTGCCGGTCGGTCGCGTCTATCGCTACGACGCCGCCAAGAAGCTGATGGTGGCGGATTCCGACTGGATCAACGTCGCCTCCTGACGGGCAAAGGGCCGGACATGACTGACGCGATTCTCGAGGTGACCAATATCGAGGTCGTCTACAACAAGGCGGTGCAGGTGCTGCGCGGACTTTCGCTCCGGGTGGAGCGGGGGTCCGTGGTGGCGCTGCTAGGCTCCAACGGGGCGGGCAAGTCCACCACGCTGAAGGCGATCTCCAACCTGCTGGACCTCGAGGATGGCGCCGTCACCGCCGGCACCATCACCTTCGACGGGCGCAACGTGGCGGGGCTTTCCCCCCACGGCCTCGTCCGCAAGGGCCTTTTCCATGTGATGGAGGGGCGGCGGGTGTTCGAAGACCTGACCGTCGAGGAAAACCTCACCGCCGCCACCTTCGCCCTGTCGGGCCGGGGCCTGCCGCCCACGCCCTTCGACGAGGTCTATGACTATTTCCCGCGCCTGAAGGAACGGCGCACCAGCCGCGCGGGCTATCTCTCCGGCGGCGAGCAGCAGATGCTGGCCATCGGCCGCGCGCTCATCGCCAAGCCCAGCCTCATCCTCCTGGACGAACCGTCCCTCGGCCTCTCGCCCAAGCTGGTGGAGGAGATTTTCACCATCATCGCCCGCATCAACCGGGAGCGCGGCGTCTCCATGCTCTTGGTGGAGCAGAATGCGGCGGTGGCCATGGCGGTCGCCCATTACGGCTACATCATGGAGACGGGAAAGGTCGTCATCGACGGCCCGGTTGAAAAGCTGATGCGCGACCAGGATGTGCGCGAATTCTATCTCGGCATGGGCGGCGAAGGAGCGGAGAAAAGCTATCGCGACGTGAAGCATTACAAGCGCCGCAAGCGCTGGCTGTCCTGAGGACCCTCCCATGACCGCGACGCCCGTCTTTGATCCCCCCGCCCTCACCTTGCCCCAGATGCTGCGCCGCCAGGCCCAGGAGAATGGGGCGCGCACCGCCATCCGCCAGAAGGATTTCGGCATCTGGAAGCCGCTGAGCTTCCAGGACTATTTCACGCGCGCCAGCGCCGCGGGCTTAGGCTTCCGGGCCATGGGCCTCGTCGAGGGCGGCCACGTGGCCATTCTCTCCGAGAACCGGGTGGAATGGGTGCTGGCACAGCTCGGCGCCGGCCTCGTGGGCGGGGTGACGGTGGGCGTCTATGCCACCAGCCCCTCCAACGAAGTGGCCTATGTGCTCGACCATTCGGACGCGCAGATCGTCGTGTGCGAGGACCAGGAGCAGGTGGACAAGGTGCTGGAGCGCCAGGCCGAACTGCCCAAGGTCAAGCGCATCGTCGTCATCGAGCAGAAGGGGCTGCGCGCCTATCCGGACGGCCTCGTCATCTCGTTCGCGGCGCTAGAAGAGCTCGGCCGGGCGTATGGCGCCGCGCATCCCCGCCTCATCGAGGAGTGCCTCTCGCGTCAGAGCCTCGATGACATCGGGCTGATGATCTACACCTCCGGCTCCACGGGCAAGCCGAAGGGCGCGATGCTCAGCTATCGCAACCTCAGGGCCGAGGCCATCGCGGTGGTGGACACGCTTTCCCTGGATGCATCCACCACGCATCTGTCCTACCTGCCGCTCTGCCACGTGGCCGAGCAGATGCTCACCACCATGGCACCCATCTATCTGGGATCGCAGATCAATTTCGGCGAGAGCATCCGCACCGTTCAGGAGGACCTGCGGGAGGTCGCGCCCTCCATGTTCCTGGGCGTGCCACGCATCTGGGAGAAGCTGAACGCCTCCATCTACATCAAGCTCATCGAGGCCGGCGGCGTGCGCCGCGCCTTGTTCGAGCGGGCCTACGCCCTGTGCGAGCCCTTCGCCGAAGTGCCACCCGCCCGCCGCACCTTGGCGCAGCGTGCGATCTTTGCGGTTTGCTATGTGGCGGTCTTTCGGGCGCTCCAGAACTATATCGGCCTCACCCATTGCAAGGTGGCCATGACCGGCGCCGCCCCCATCTCGGCCAAGATCGTCCGCTTCTTCCGCACCCTGGGCGTCCCCCTGGTGGAAGTCTATGGCGCCACCGAAACCTCGGGCCTCGCCTGCGGGCAGCGGCTGGATCATCTGGTGCCGGCGTGCGTCGGCAGCCCGGCCCGCGGCGTGGAGATGCGCCTTGCCCCGGAGACAGGCGAGATCCTGGTGCGCGGCGACATCGTCTTTGCCGGCTATTACAAGTCCCCCGACGCCACCGCCGCCGCCATCCGCGACGGCTGGCTCCATACGGGTGACGTGGCGGAAATGGTGCAGGGGCAGCTCAAGATCGTCGACCGGCTGAAAGACATCATGATCACCGCCGGAGGAAAGAACCTCTCCCCCTCCGAGATCGAGAACACCGTCAAGGCGAGCCCCTATGTGAAGGAGTGCATCGTCATCGGCGAGCGACGCAAATATGTGTCCGCTTTGGTGCAGATCGACGCCGAGACGGTCGGAAAGTGGGCCGAGGAGAAGGGCGTGGCCTACACCCATTTCCGCTCGCTGGCCGAGCATCCCAAGGTGCGCGAGCTGATCGAGGGCGAGATCGCCGCAGCCAACGCCCAGCTGGCCCAGGTCTCCCACATCCGCCGCTTCCATCTCCTGGTGAAGGAGCTCGACCACGACGATGACGAGGTGACCGCCACCATGAAGGTGCGCCGCTCCAACATTCAGAAGAAGTATGCCACTGAAATCGAAGGGCTTTATGCGAGCGCCTGAGGCTGCACCCTCCTGCCGTTAACCAAGAGCCGCGACGGGCGCGCCCAGGGTGCCGGACGGCGCCCGCGCGCCCCATCTTTGCCCCCTTCGGGAACCTCAATGCCTTCTGAAGCGTCTTCGACGCACCGCGCCGCTCCAGGCCGGCGGAACCGGCCCGGCCGGTCTCGCCGCAGCCCGAATGGCGCGCGCAGAAGGAAGAACTGATGATCGAACGCCGCCGCTTCCTGAAGGGCCTCGTCGCCGCCGCAGCCGCCGCGCCGCTGGCGGCCCTGGCCGGCAAGGCCGAGGCCCAGCCCTGGTTTCCGCCCGGACCGCCCGGTCCTCCCCCTCCCGGACCGCCGCCCCCCGGCGGGCCCCGCCCCGGCCGCCGCCCCCCGCCGCCGCCGCCCGCACGCTGGGAGCGGGTGCCCCCACCTCGCCCGGGCTTCGTCTGGGCGCCGGGTCACTGGACCTGGAGCGCGCGCAGCTGGCGGTACGTCTGGGTGCCTGGCCGTTGGATTCCGGCACGGCGCGGCTACCGCTATGTCGGCGCCCGCTGGGTCAATCGCGGCGGCGTCTGGGTGTTCGTGCCCGGCAGCTGGGCGCGCTGGTGACATCTCTCCTGCCCGGCGCTGTTGTCGCCGGGCAGCCTCCGGGGGTAGCATGGCTCTTGGTCTTTCCTGACGAGACGCCATGCCTTCCTCCCGCGCGCCTTCCGATGCCGCCTCCCCCTCCGGGGGTGGCGCACACGCGCCGGGACTTGGAGCACCGGACGAAGCGGGCGAACGGGACACCGAGCAGGCCTGGATCTCTGTCATCCGCAAGATGGACGAGACTTACGCCGAATTGCTCGCTCAGCAGGTGGAACTGGAATCCAAGAACGAGGCTCTGGAGGAAGCGCAGGCCTTCATCGCCGGCATCATGGCCTCCATGACGGACGTGCTGATCGCCAGCGATCTCACCGGACGGATCGAGCAGGTGAATGTGGCAGCCGAACGCCTCTTTGGGCGGCCGGGCTCCGCCCTGCAGGACATGCCGCTCGCCGACCTGATCGACCCATCCTCCCCCACCCGTGTCGCCGACGTCTTTGCCATCGTCGCCCAACGCCAGCGCATCGTCGATACGGACTTCGCCTTCGCCACGCCCGAGGGGCCCTTCCCGGTGTCTGTGAATGGCGCGGTGCGGTTTGATTCCCGCGGCCGCGCCGTGGGCATGGTCCTCATGGGTCGGCCTGTGGGCGAGCTGCGCAAGGCCTACCGGGATCTGGCCGCCGCCCATGAGGGGCTCAAGCAGGCTCAGCAGCAACTGGTCCACGCGGAAAAAATGGCCTCTCTCGGCCGCCTGGTGGCGGGCGTCGCCCATGAGCTGAACAATCCCATCTCCTTCGTCTATGGCAACGCCCACGCCTTGAAGCGCTATACGGACCGCATCTCCGCCTTTCTCGACGCGGTGGAGCGCGGCGCGGCACCAGCGGAGTTGAAGGCACTGCGGACGTCCCTCAAGCTCGATCACACCCGCGCCGACCTACCCGCCACGCTCGCCGGCATATTGGAAGGCGCCGAGCGGGTGCGGGACATCGTGGCAGACCTGCGCCGCTTTTCCGCCGACCGGCGCGAGGCGCTGGAGATCTTCGACATGGGTCCTCTGGTCCGATCGGCTCTCGACTGGGTGGCAAAGGCCCAGATGCCGGGCATCGAGACCCGCATCGACCTGCCCGACGGACTTGAGGTGGAGGGCCATCCGGGCCATCTCCACCAATTGGTGATGAACCTGATTCAGAACGCCACGGATGCCATGGAGGGCCGTCCGGAGCGCCGCCTGGAGATTTCCGGCGCACAGGAAAACGGCAAGGTGGTGCTCACCGTCCGCGATACCGGCCCGGGCTTGCCCGACGAGGTGGCCTGCCGCATGTTCGACCCCTTCTTCACGACCAAGCCGGTGGGCAAGGGAACCGGTCTCGGTCTGTCCATTTCCTATCGCATCGCCGCCGAACATGGCGGCGCACTGACCGCCGCGAATCATCCCGAGGGCGGTGCGGTGCTGACCCTGTCCCTGCCTGCCGCCCGCGGCGAGGCGCCTCGCCCAGGAGGCCCCGCATGAGCGGCCTTGCCACCTTCTCCGGCACCTTGCACGCCCCATTCACCGTGCTGTGGCTCCAGTCCGGCGGCTGCGGCGGGTGCACCATGTCGCTGCTCTGCGCCGAAGGGCCGGACCTGATGACCACGCTGGAGGGCGCCGGCATTTCGCTCCTGTGGCACCCCAGTCTTTCGGAGGAAACGGGGGACGAGGTGCTCGACCTCTTCTCCCGCATCCAGAGCGGCGAGATCGTGCTCGATGCGCTCTGCGTCGAGGGTGCGCTGCTACGCGGGCCCAACGGCACCGGGCGCTTCCACGTGCTCGCCGGCACGGGGCGGGCCACCATCGAATGGGTGCGCGAATTGGCTCAGCTTGCCCGATACGTGGTGGCGGTGGGCACCTGCGCCGCCTATGGCGGGGTGACGGCCGCGGGTCTCAACCCCACCGATGCCTGCGGCCTGCAATATGACGGCCGCCGGGAAGGCGGGGCGCTGGGCGTTTCGTTCCGCTCGCGGGAGGGCCTGCCGGTCATCAATGTGGCGGGCTGTCCCACCCACCCCAACTGGGTGACGGAAACGCTGATGCTGCTGGCGGCGGGGCTGCTTTCGCCGCAGGATCTGGACGCCTATCGCCGGCCGCGATTCTATGCGGACCATCTGGTCCATCACGGCTGCACCCGCAACGAATATTATGAATACAAGGCAAGCGCCGAAAAGCTCTCAGACCTCGGCTGCATGATGGAGCATTTGGGCTGCCTGGGCACCCAGGCCCATGCGGACTGCAATACAAGGCCCTGGAACGGCGAAGGCTCCTGCACCCGTGGCGGGTATTCCTGCATCAACTGCACCGCGCCCGAATTCGAGGAGCCCGGCCACCCCTTCCTGGAGACGCCCAAGATCGCCGGCATTCCCATCGGCCTGCCCACCGACATGCCCAAGGCGTGGTTTATCGCCTTGTCGTCGCTGGCCAAGGCGGCCACGCCAGAGCGGCTGAAGCGCAATGCGGTCAGCGACCATCCGGTGGTGCCGCCCACGGTGCGGGACATCAAGCGGCGATGAGCATCCTGGAGACGGGGGCGGAAGAGGCTCCCCGCCGGCTGATTGTCGGCCCGTTCAACCGCGTCGAGGGCGACCTGGAAGTGCGCCTGGAGGTGGCGGATGGCGCGGTGAGGGCGGCCTTTGTGTCATCGCCCCTGTTTCGCGGCTTCGAGCGCATCCTGGAGGGGCGCGATCCGCGCGATGCCCTCATCATCGCGCCCCGCATCTGCGGCATCTGCTCGGTGTCCCAATCCCAGGCGGCGGCGCTGGCGCTGGCGGGCTTGCAGGGCATCGGGCCGACGGAAAACGGCCGCATCGCCACCAATCTCCTGGTGGCGACCGAGAATGTGGCGGATCATCTCACCCATTTCCACCTCTTCTTCATGCCGGACTTCGCCCGCGCCGCCTATGCCGGGCGGCCTTGGTTTCCCGCCGCCGAAGCCCGTTTCAAAGCTGGGCGCGGCACCAGCGCGCGCCGCATGGTTGAGGCGCGGGCGACACTGTTTCATGTGCTGGGCCTGCTCGCCGGCCGCTGGCCCCACACCCTGGCCATCCAGCCCGGCGGGGTGACGCGGCGGGCCGACCGGCGCGACCAGATGCGCCTCCTCGCCACCTTGCGCGCCGTGCGTGGGGTGCTGGAGGCCCAGCTTTTCGGCGCACCGCTGGAGCAGGTGGCGGAGCTATCCGATCCGTTGGAACTGGAAGCCTGGCGCGCGAACGGGCCGGACGGGGATTTTCGCCTGTTCCTGGAAATCGCCGCCGACCTCGGGCTTGACCGCATGGGGCGAGCCTATGACCGCTTCCTGAGCCATGGCGCCTATCCGGGCGCGGATGGCCCCTTCTATGCCGCCGGCATCGTGGCGGAGGGCCATCGGGGCACGCTCGATCCCGCAGGCATAACCGAGGATCACACCTTCGCCCGCATGGAGGAGCGCGGTCACCCGCACCATCCCTTCGCCGGCTCCACCCTGCCTGATGCGGCGGACGAGACCGGCTACACCTGGTGCAAGGCGCCGCGCCTCTTCGGCCGCCCGTTCGAGACTGGCGCGCTGGCGCGGCAGGTGGTGGATGGCCAGCCGCTTCTGACCGCCCTGGTGGCGGAGGGTGGTGGCACCGTCTATTCCCGCGTGGTCGCCCGCCTCCTGGAGACTGCGCGCACCCTCATGGCTATGGAAGCCTGGGTCCGCGCGCTTGAACCCGACGCGCCCTGGTGCGCGGAAGGGGTCAATCCCGCCAATGGCCAGGCAGCAGGGCTCACCGAGGCGGCCCGCGGCGCGCTCGGCCATTGGTTGAGCGTGGAGAAGGGCCGCATCGCCCGCTACCAGATCATCGCCCCCACCACCTGGAACTTCTCTCCCCGCGACGCGCAAGGCATCCCCGGTCCGTTGGAGGCGGCCCTCGTGGGCGCGCAAGTGGAGGCAGGAGAGAAAACGCCCCTCTCCGTGCAGCATATCGTACGCTCCTTCGACCCCTGCATGGTCTGCACGGTGCATTGAGGCGACCATGGCGGAGGACGCAGGCGCGCAGATCATCGTCAGTGGTATCGTGCAGGGCGTGGGCTTCCGGCCGTTCGTCTGGCGTCTCGCAGAGAGGCTGGGCCTTCACGGCACGGTGGCCAATGAGGGCACGCGGGTGGTGATCCATGCGGGTGGCCCGCCCGTCGCCCTCGTGGCCCTGGAACAGGCCCTGCGCAACGAGGCCCCCACCCTCGCCCGCGTCGAAAGCATCGTTTGCACGCCCGCCGCGCCGCCACCGAAAAACGGGTTCCGCATCATAGAGAGCGCGGCCGGCGAGGTGAGCGTGGGCATCGTGCCGGACATGGCCACCTGCCCCGCATGCCGGGCCGAGATGGCCGATCCCCCCGCCCGCCGCTTCCGCTACGCCTTCACCAATTGCACCCATTGCGGCCCGCGCTTTTCCATCGTTACCGGCCTGCCCTATGACCGGGCGCGCACGACGATGGCGGCCTTTGCCCTTTGTCCGGAGTGCCGTGCCGAGTATGAGAACGCCGCCGATCGACGCTTCCATGCCCAGCCCGTAGCCTGCCCGACGTGCGGGCCACGCCTCATGCTCCAGGCGGCGGACGCGCCCTCCCTTGTGGGAGAGGAGGCGCTCGCGACGGCAGTGGCGCGGCTGAAGGCGGGCGGCATTCTCGCCGTGAAAGGCATCGGTGGCTTCCACATCGCTTGTGATGCCTGCGATGAGGCGGCGGTTGCCGAGCTGCGCCAGCGCAAGCACCGCCCCGCCAAGCCCTTCGCCATAATGGTGGCGGATCTTCCGGCGTCCCGCGCGCTCTGCCATGTGGCGCCTCTGGAAGCCGAAGCCCTGGAAAGCGCCGCTGCCCCCGTGGTGCTGCTGCGCCACCGCAATGAGGTGAGCCTCGCCCCCTCCGTGGCACCCGGCCAGCAGCGGCTCGGCCTGATGCTGGCTTACAGCCCGCTTCACATCCTGCTCCTGGAGGCCTTCGGCGGCCCGCTGGTGATGACCAGCGCCAACCGCTCCAATGCACCGCAGGTCTATCGCGATGACGAGGCCCGCACCGAACTCAGCGGCCTTGTGGATGCCATCCTGACCCATGACCGGCCCATCGCCCGCCGGCTCGACGACAGTGTCGTGCAGGTGGTGGGTGGTCGGCAAAGGGTGTTGCGGCGCGCGCGCGGCCTTGCCCCCATTCCCCTCCCCTTGCCGGAGGATTTCGCCGGAAGCCCGGCCATTCTCGCCACCGGGGGTGGATTGAAGAATGCGCTCTGCCTGACGCAAAGCGGGCGTGCGCTGCTCTCCCAGCATCTGGGCGACCTTGACGAGCCGGCGACCGCCGAGGCCTTCGAAACCGCTTTGGTCGATTGCTCCGCCTTGTTCAACCATCGGCCCGATGCGGTCGCCTGCGACCTCCATCCCGATCTCTTCCCCAGCCGCTTCGCCGCCGATCTCGCTGAACGGCACGGCCTGCCACTGGTCGAGGTCCAGCACCACCATGCCCATGTGGCGGCGGTGATGGCGGAAGGAGGCTGGCGGCGCGCGGACGGCAGGGTGCTGGGGATTGCGCTCGACGGCCTCGGGCACGGCACCGACGGCACGGTCTGGGGCGGTGAAATCCTGGTGTGCGATTATCTTTCCAGCGTGCGGCGTGGCCGCATGAAGCCGGTGCCGCTGCTGGGGGGCGATGCCGCCAATCGCGAGCCCTGGCGCATGCTGCTGGCGCATCTCGACGCGGCGGGCGAAGGGGCGGCGGCCGATGAACTCCTCGCCGGAAAGCCCCTTTCCACCCTGCGCGCCATGGCCCGGAAGGGGCTGAATGCGCCGCTCAGCAGTTCAGCCGGCCGACTGTTCGACGCCATGGCGTGCCTTGCTGGCCTTGCCCCCGATCGCCTCTCCTTCGAGGGTGAGGCGGCGATGGCGCTGGAGGCGGCGGCAGGATGGCAGGAGCGGGCGCCCTATCCCATGGTCATCGAGGTGCGCAACGGCCTGGTGGGAGAGGACCTCCTGGAGATCGATCCCAGCCTGCTCTGGCGCGCCGCTCTCGCCGACCGAGCCGCGGACGCACCCGCGGCAACCCTCGCCGCCCGCTTCCATGACGGCGTGGCTGACGCATTCGCGCAGGCCGCGCTGCGCATCGCCACGGACGAGGGGCTGAGCACGGTGGCGCTGTGCGGAGGCGTATTCCAGAATGCCCGGCTGATGGAAAGCCTCAGCCTGCGCCTGGAAAATGCGGGCCTGCGCGTGCTCACTTCGGCCAATGTGCCCACAAATGATGGCGGTCTGGCGCTGGGCCAGGCGGTGGTGGCGGCGGCGCGGCACACGGCCTGACCGGTCACGCGCTTTCCGCCCCGCTCGTCCACCGGGAACCCGCTTTCCGCCTCGCGCACCCTCCGCACATGCCGAAAGCCTTGACTTGCAACAGTTCCAATCTGTGGCACGGCGGTTGCTGAAGACATCCCCAAGCGCGCACGGGACCACAAGGGGCTCAGCCCCGCCGGCAGCGCGAGGTTCCACCGGGGAGGGACGCCGCATGGCCGGCCTCGAAACTTTCTATGACGTCATGCGGCGGCAGGGCATCACCCGCCGCTCATTCCTGAAATACTGCTCGCTCACCGCCGCCGCGCTTGGCCTCGGGCCGGAATTCGCGCCCAAAATCGCCCATGCCATGGAAACCAAGCCGCGCCTGCCGGTGCTCTGGCTCCACGGCCTGGAATGCACCTGCTGCTCGGAGAGCTTCATCCGCTCGGCCCATCCGCTGGTGAAGGACGTCGTCCTGTCCATGATCTCGCTGGACTATGACGACACCCTCATGGCCTCGGCGGGGCATCAGGCGGAAGCCATCCTCGACGAGGTGATGACCAAGTATAAGGGCCGCTACATCCTGGCCGTGGAAGGCAATCCGCCGCTCAATGAAGACGGCATGTATTGCATCATCGGCGGCAAGCCCTTCGTCGACCAGCTGAAGAAGGTGTCGAAGGACGCGGCGGCCATCATCTCCTGGGGCTCCTGCGCCTCCTATGGCTGCGTCCAGGCCGCCCGCCCCAACCCGACCCGCGCCACCCCGGTGCACGAGGTGATCTTCGACAAGCCCATCATCAAGGTGCCGGGCTGCCCGCCCATCGCCGAGGTGATGACCGGCGTCATCACCTACATGCTCACCTTCGACCACATCCCCGAGCTCGACCGCCAGGGCCGGCCGAAGATGTTCTATTCCCAGCGCATCCACGACAAATGCTACCGGCGTCCCCACTTCGATGCCGGCCAGTATGTGGAGCAGTTCGACGACGAAGGCGCGCGCAAAGGCTATTGCCTCTACAAGGTCGGCTGCAAGGGCCCGACCACCTATAACGCCTGCTCCACCGTGCGCTGGAATGACGGCGTGTCCTTCCCCATCCAGGCTGGCCATGGCTGCATCGGCTGCTCGGAAGACGGCTTCTGGGACAAGGGATCCTGGTATGCCCGCCTCACCGACCTGAAGGGCGAGGGCTTCGGCATCGAGGCCAATGCGGACCAGGTGGGCCTTGCCGCCGCCGGCATCGTGGGTGGCGCAGTTGCGGTCCATGCCGCCGTCAGCGCGCTGAAGCGCGCCCAGCACAAGGGGGACGGCCCCAAGCCCGCAGCCCCGCCGCCGCCCGCCTCTTCCGCCACGCCCCATGACCAGGGAGGCGCCAAGTGACCATCCAGACCCCCAACGGCTTCAGCCTGGACACGTCCGGCCGCCGCATCGTCGTCGATCCCGTCACCCGCATCGAAGGCCATATGCGCTGCGAGGTGAATGTGGATGCCAATAATGTCATCCGCAACGCGGTCTCCACCGGCACCATGTGGCGCGGGCTGGAGGTGATCCTGAAGGGCCGCGACCCCCGCGACGCCTGGGCGTTCGTGGAGCGCATCTGCGGCGTGTGCACCGGCTGCCACGCGCTCACCTCGGTGCGCGCTGTGGAGGACGCCCTCGCCATCAAGATCCCCAACAACGCCTTCCTGATCCGCGAGATCATGGCGAAGGTGCTGCAGTGGCATGACCATGTGGTCCATTTCTACCACCTGCATGCGCTCGACTGGGTGAACCCCATCAATGCGCTGAAGGCCGACCCCAAGGCGACCTCCGCGCTCCAGCAGGCCATTTCCGACCATTCCAAGTCGTCCCCCGGCTATTTCCGCGACGTGCAGAACCGGCTGAAGAAGTTTGTCGAAAGCGGCCAGCTCGGTATCTTCAAGAACGGCTATTGGGACAACCCGGCCTATCTGCTGCCGCCCGAGGCGGATCTTCTCGCCGTCACCCATTATCTGGAAGCCCTCGACTTCCAGCGGGAGATCGTGAAGGTCCACACCATTTTCGGCGGCAAGAACCCCCATCCCAACTACATGGTGGGCGGCGTGCCCTGCGCCATCAACATGGAAGGGGACATGTCGGCGGGCGCCCCGCTCAACATGGAGCGGCTCAACTTCGTGAAGCTGAAGCTTCAGGAAGCCTATGAATTCTCCAAGAACGTCTATGTGCCGGACGTGATCGCCATCGCTTCCTTCTACAAGGGCTGGCTCTATGGCGGCGGGCTCTCGGCCACCAACGTGATGGATTATGGCGACTACGAAGCCATCCAGGGCCAGAAATCCACCGACCGGCTGCCCGGCGGCGTGATCCTCAATGGCAACTGGAACGAAATCCATCCCATCGATCCCCGCGACCCGGCGCAAGTCCAAGAGTTCGTCACCCATTCCTGGTACAGCTACGGCGCCGGCAACAATGACAAGGGCCTGCATCCCTGGGACGGCGTGACAGAGCCCAAATATGAGCTGGGCCCGGCCGCCAAGGGCACCAAGACCAATATCGAGGCGGTGGACGAGGCGGCCAAGTACAGCTGGATCAAGGCGCCGCGCTGGAAGGGCAATGCGGTGGAAGTGGGTCCGCTTGCACGCTACATCCTCGCTTATGCCCATGGCGTGCCCTATGTGAAGGGGCAGGTGGACGAGGCGCTCGGGCGCTTCAATGCGCTCGCCGGCACCAACCTCACGCCCCAGCAGGCCTTGCCCACCACCATCGGCCGGACCTTGGCGCGCGCGCTGGAGGCCCATTATTGCGCCGAGATGATGCTGGGCGACTTCGACAACCTCATCGCCAACATCAAGGCCGGCGACACCGCCACCGCCAATATGGAGAAGTGGGACCCCAAGACTTGGCCGAAGGAAGCCAAGGGCGTGGGCACGGTAGCCGCGCCGCGCGGCGGCCTTGGCCACTGGATCAAGATCAAGGACGGGCGGATCGAGAACTATCAGTGCGTGGTGCCCACCACCTGGAATGGCGGGCCGCGTGATCCCAAGGGCAATATCGGCGCCTTCGAAGCCTCGCTCATGAACACCCCCATGATGCGCCCCGAAGAGCCGGTGGAGATCCTGCGCACGCTGCACTCGTTCGATCCGTGCCTGGCCTGTTCCACCCATGTGATGTCGCCGGGCGGCGAGGAACTCGCCCGCGTCACCGTGCGCTGAGGAGGCGGCCATGTCGGATGCCTCCCCCGCATTGCCCGCCCCCGCCTCTCCCCCCGCCGCCGGCATTCCGGCGGAACGGGACCCGGCGGGGCGCAAGCTGACCACGGTCTATGTCTATGAGGCGCCAGTACGCCTCTGGCATTGGGTGAATGCGCTGTCCATCGTGGTGCTGTGCATCACCGGCTATCTCATCGGCTCGCCGCTCCCCACCTTGTCGGGCGAAGCGAGCGCCCATTACATGATGGGCACCATCCGCTTCATCCACTTCGCAGCCGCCTACATCTTCGCCGTGGGCTTTGTGGGGCGGATCATCTGGGCTTTCTTCGGCAACACCTATTCCCGCGAGCTCTTCACCTTCCCGTTCTGGCGCAAGAGCTTCTGGCGCGGGCTGTTCGTGGAAGCCCAGTGGTACGCCTTCCTGAAGACACGGCCACTGAAGTTCACCGGCCACAATCCCTTGGCCCAGACCTTCCTTTTCTTCGTGATGGTGCTGGGCTCGGCCTTCATGATCGGCACCGGCTTTGCCCTTTATTCCGAGGGCGAGGGACTGGGCTCCTGGCAGGACAAGCTGTTCGGCTGGATCATCCCCCTGCTTGGGGGCAGCCTGTCCGTGCACACGCTGCATCACCTGGGCATGTGGGTGATCATCCTCTTCGTGATCATCCACGTCTATTCGGTGGTGCGCGAGGACATCATGTCCCGCCAGACCATGATCTCCGCCATCACCAATGGCTACCGCACGTTCCGGGACGACGATCCGGAGTGAACGCCCGACCGGGGCAGAACGTGGCCCCGGTCGTTTTCCTTCCGTTTTTTGATCCAAATGGAAGACAGCCTTCCACCCCTATGTTTCCCTTGCGCTGAACCGAGCCGGGAAAGGCTTGCGGTGCAAGGGGTCTTTCCTCTGTCGCCCGGCTGGCACGGCTTTTGAATTGAAACGGTTCGAAAGTCGCGGCGTCAGACCGCGCCGGGAGGCTCAAGGGGAAAAACGTCGCCATGGCCGACGAACGCATTCTCATACTCGGCATCGGCAACATCCTGTGGGCGGATGAAGGCTTCGGCGTGCGCACCGTCGAGCACCTGGATGCCACTTATGATTTCCCGGACACGGTGAGCCTCCTGGATGGCGGCACGCAGGGCCTTTACCTGCTGCCCCACCTGGAAGACGCCGACACGGTCATCATCCTCGATGCGGTGGATTATGGCCTGCCGCCGACTACCCTTCATGTGGTGCGGGACGAGGATGTTCCCGTCGCCCTGTCCGCCCGCAAGGTCAGCCTCCACCAGACCGGTTTCCAGGAGGTGCTGGCTTTGCTGCGCCTGCGTGGCCGCGCGCCGCGCCGCCTCGTCCTTGTGGGGGTGCAGCCCCACACGCTCGACGATTATGGCGGCGGCCTGACGGAAGGTGTCGCCGCCCAGGTGGCGCCGGCGGCGGACCACGTGGTCGGTCTCCTGCGGACCGAGTTCGACGTCGATCCCCGACCGCGCGCCGCTTCAGTCCCTGACATTCTTGCCCCCGCCGTAACGCGGGCCGCCTATGAGGCCGGCCGCCCCAGCGCAGAGGACGCCTGCCGCATCGGCGATGCCCGCGTGCTGGCCCGCGGCGTGGGAGCCTGAGCCATGTGCGTCGGCATCCCCATGCGCCTCATCTCCCGCTCCGGCGATGCCGGCCTGTGCGCCGGGGCCGATGGCCCGCAGCCAGTGGACCTCTCCTTGGTGCCGGAGGCGGAGGTGGGCGACCATCTCCTCGTCTTCCTGGGCGCCGCCCGCAGCCATCTCGACCCGGAGGAAGCCGCCCGCATCGCCGAGGCGCTGGCCGCCTTGTCGGCGGTGATGGCGGGTGAAGACCCCGCAATTTTCGAGCGTGCCTTTGCCGATCTCGACCGGGAGCCGCAGCTCCCGCCCCATCTCGCCGCCGCCTATGCCGCCGGCCACAAGGAGGCCTGATGCTCGACACCGCCCCCCCTCCCCCCGCCTCCACGCTCCATCCCCTGGTGCAACGGCTCCTGGCCTGCCACGGCTATGCCTACGCGGAAGCGCTCGACGCCCTAGTCGAGCCGCGCGATGTGCTCCTCTTCCTGCCCTCCCATGCCAAGGCGCATCTGGAGACACCGGACATCGCGGTGGTGCTGCCGGAACTGGTTAAGGCGCTCGATCCCTCCGGCGCCCGCCTCACCGGCGCGGTGGCGGGGCCCGCCTTGGAGACCGAACTGCGTGGCGCCCTGGGCCTCGCTTTGCCGGCCTTGGTGGTTGTGCGCGCAGGCGCCGTCGCAGGGTCCGTCGCCCGTATGCGGGACTGGGACGAGTATCTCGCCCGCCTCTCCGCCCTGCTGCCGCCCACTTCCACCCACTGACCCCGTTCGCGAGCCGCCCATGGCCTCCTCCCCCTTCGCCACCCAGCCCCCCATCGGCTTCGGTCCCGGCAGTCAGCCGCAGGAGGACGACGGGCTCGCCTACATGCCCCTGCCCTCCGGCATGCGGGTATTCGAGCCGCATGTGCCAGACGCGGTGGATACCCGCCGCCTGGCGCCCGCGCTCAACCTGCTCACGCAGGTCTGGGAGGCGCTGCAGAACTGGCGCGCCGGGGCGCACGCCTCCTTTGCGGTTTCGCCACTGGACGCAGCCAATCGCGCGCTCATCGATGAATGCCTGGGCGAGGGCGAGGTGGCGGTGAAGGTGAGCGGCGACGCGCCACTGGAGATCCAGGAAGCCACCTTCGCCGGCGTCTGGCGTGTGCGCGGCGCCGGCGGTGTCGACCGCATCGAGGTGGGCCCCTTCCCGCGCGGCGCTTTGGTTCGTGCCTTCCGGCCAGGCTGGACGGTGGATCTCCCCGCCCTCTCCGTGCCCGCGCCGGGCATCTTCAATGCCCCGCCGGTCATCACAGAGATCGTGCACAAGGCGCAGGCCTTGTCCGGAGACGGGATCTCCCACGTCATCAATTTCTCGCTCCTCCCCCACACGCCGGAAGACCTCGCCCTGATCGAAACGGTGCTGGGCGAAGGCAGCCTCACCATCCTGTCCCGCGGCTATGGCAATTGCCGCATCGATGCCTGCGCGCTGAAGGATGTGTGGCGGGTGCGCTACTACAATTCCAACGACATGCTGATCCTCGATACCATCGAGATCACCCGCCTGCCGGAAGTGGCCGCCGCCGCCCCCGAGGACCTCGCCGACTCCGCCGAACGCCTCGCCGAGGTGCTGGAGACGCTGATGGGTGCACAGGAGGACGGCCATGGCGCGGTTTGAAGGCTCGCTGCGCGCGGGCGGCGCGGACCTGCCGCCCGCCACCCGGCTCGAATGCAAGATCTGCTGGCACGTCTATGATCCGGCGGAAGGCTGCGAGACCTGGCAGGTGCCCCCTCGCACGGCCTTCGCCGACCTGCCCGACCATTGGCGCTGCCCGGTCTGTGACGGCGCACGGGACCAATTCATGGTGCTGGACGTGCCCGCCGATGCCGCGCCAGCCGCCGTGACACCGCAGCAGGACGAGCGGCTGAAGGCCATCATCGCCGCTGTGCCGCCGCGCCTGGAGGCCGCCTTCCGGGAAATCCATGCTGGCCAGATGCGCGGCGTGCCCATGGTCAACGAGACCCTGGGCGTGAAGGCGGTGGGGTTCCGGCCCCATGAGGGCCGCGCGCTGGGCGTGCTGGTGACCCCCTGGTTCATGAATCTGGTACTGCTGCCCGGGCCGGACGACGACTGGTCGGCGCTGGCCACCGGCGCCAAGGAACTCATCGAGTTCCCATCCGGTTGGTACGAATTCCTCGGCGCCAACCGGCCGGAAGTGGGTCCCTACAAAGCCTGCTCGCTGTTCTCGCCCATGTTCGACTTCTCCTCCATGCTCCAGGCGGTGGAGACGGCGCAGGCGGCGCTGGGCGCATTGTTCGATCCCGACATCCGCGAGGAAGGCGCGCAGACCGGCGAGATCCGCCGCCGCCGCGAGGCCGAGATCGCCGCAGCCGAGGCCCGCGAGGCGGAGGCGCGCGCAGCAGAGGCAGAGACGGGTGCAGCACCGTCGAACACGGCCCCTGCCGGCGCGCCGAGCGACGCGCCGGCCGCCCCGGTCCGCCCCACCCGCCGCGACCTCATTTTCGGCGCGGGCGCGGCGCGGCGGGAGGCGACCTCGTGATGGCCGCCCGCACCGCGCGGCCCTTCACCTACGCGCCCATGCCGGACGCGGAACGGGTGCTGCTCGGTCGCGTGCCGGAAGAGGCGGCGGCGCTCATCCCGCGCCTCTATAATGTGGGCGCCGCCGCTCAAGGCGCGGCTGCGGCTGCCGCTTTGGGCCTCTCCGGTGGAAGCGGGGACGCCATCCGCGCCGAGATCGCCCGCGAGCATGGTCTGTTCCTGTTCCATCACCTGCCCATGGCCTTGGGCGAGGCGCGCGACAATGAGGGCTTGGCCCTCCTGCAGACCAAAGACGCCCCCGCCCGCGTGACGAGCCATCTTTTCGGCCCACAAGCGCCCGACGTCCTATCGCTGGGCGACCTCTCGCCCTCAGAGCTGGACGCCCTCCTGGCGCGCGGAGAGACAGCCACCGCGCGCTCCCTGGCGCGTGTCGCCGCCCTCGATCCCGCCTGGGCACGCGCGGAACTGCCGGACCTCACCCTCGTGGAGGCAGAAGCCAACTTGGCGGACGAAACTGCCGCGCCGGCCAGAGACGCCACCCTTCTTGCCCGCGTGCGCGACATGCCCCTCCTCGCGGCTCTCATCGCCCGCGACGGCCCGAGCCTCTTTGCCCGCCTGTTGGCGCGCATCCTGGACCTGTCCGCGTGCCTCGGCCCCTCTGCGCCCAAGGCCTTGAGCGGCGCCCGCCCCCACGGCATCGGCTTCGCCCAGGCGGCGCGCGGCATGCTGGTCCATCGCGCCCACGTGGCGGAGGGGCGCGTGGTGTCCTACAGAATGCTGGCACCCAGCCGCTGGACGCTGACGCCCGGCGGGCTGCTGGAACGCATGCTCGACGCCATTCCCGCGCGGGCAGAGTCGGGCCTCATCGCACGGCTTTCCCTTCTCGCCGTCAATCCCTGCGTGGCGGTGCGCCTTGCTGGGCACCTAGAGGCCTGACATGCACGAAATGGCCATATGCGAAAGCCTGCGCGACGCCATCGAGGATGCCGCCCGCGCCCAGAATTTCTCCCGGGTCACGCGGGTGCGCCTCGCCATCGGGCGGTTCGCCGGGGTGGAGGTGGAGGCGCTGCGCTTCGGCTTCGACGTGGTGATGCGCGGCTCGCCCGCCGAGGGGGCGGACCTGGTGGTGCTGGAGGAAGCGGGCACCGCCTGGTGCTTCGACTGCAATGATACGGTGCCGCTGGCGGGCCGGCTGGACCCGTGCCCGCGCTGCGGCGGGGAACGCCTGCTGCCCAATGGCGGCACGGACATGAAGATCAAGGACCTGGAGGTGCTGTGATGTGCGTGACCTGCGGCTGCGGCACCGACGCCGCCATCCTTTCCGGCCCCTGGGGCGAAGCCAGGCAAGGCCAGGAGGCGCAAGGCCATGAGGCGCATGGCCATGAGGCGCATGGTCATGAGGCACATGGTCATGACCATTCCCATGAGCATGACAATGATCCTCACCATGCACATGCCCATCATCACGACGATCACGTTCTCCACCACGGCCATGGTCATCACCACCATCATGGCCATGGCCATGCCCACGATCACGCTCACGACCATGCCCACGCCGACGCCGCTCCGGCGGGCGCCCCCCGTCTCCTGGAACTGGAGCAGGATATCCTCGCCAAGAATGACCGCTTCGCCGCCCGCAACCGCGCGCGGCTGACCGAGGGCGGGGTTCTGGCGCTCAACATCCTGGCCGGCCCCGGCGCGGGCAAGACCACCTTGCTGGTGGAGACCTTGAAGGCGCTCGCCGAACGCTATCCCTGCGCGGTCATTGAGGGTGACCAGCAAACCTCCAACGATGCCGACCGCATCCGCGCCGTGGGCGTTCCGGCGGTTCAGGTGAATACGGGCAAGGGCTGCCACCTGGACGCCCATATGGTGGGTCACGCCATGGAGCGCCTGCCGCTGCCGCCCGGCGGCGTCCTGTTCATCGAGAATGTGGGCAACCTGGTGTGCCCCGCCGCCTTTGATCTGGGCGAAGCCAAGCGCGCCACCTTGCTCTCAGTCACCGAGGGCGAGGACAAGCCGCTGAAATATCCTGACATCTTCGAGACCGCCGACGTGGTTCTGCTGACCAAGGCGGACCTGTTGCCCCACCTGGACGTGTCGGAAGAGCTGCTGCGGGCCAACGTCGCCCGCATCAATCCGCAGGCGCAGATCCTCACCGTTTCCGCGCGCGGCGGACCTGGCCTTGCCCCCTGGCTCGCCTGGCTTGCCACAGCCCGCGCGGCGCGCCTCGATGCGCTGGCCGCCGGCGCGCAGGCCCGTGCCGAGGCCCTGCGCAGCGCGATCGGAGCCTGAGCCATGTCGACGCGCCCTGCCCTCCTCGTGGTGGATGACGAGCCCCGCTCGGCGGAGGTGATGGCGCGCGTGCTGGGCGAAGAATTCGAGGTCTTCACGGCGCTGAGCGCGGCGGAGGCCCGCCGCATCCTGGAGGCGGAGTGGATCCAGGCCATTTTCTGCGACCAGCGCATGCCGGAAGTGCCGGGCGTTGCCTTCCTCACCGAAGTGCGCGAGCGCTGGCCGGAAATCGTGCGGGTCATCGTCACCGGCTATACCGACCCGCAGGACATGATCGGCGCCATCAACGAGGCCGGCATCTACCAATATGTGAGCAAGCCCTGGCATCCCGACCAGCTGCTGCTGGTGGCCCGCAACGCCGCGCACCTCTTCTCCCTTCAGCGCGAGCATGACCGGCTCTCTTTGGAACTGCGCCTCGCCGCCCCAACCGCAGAGGCGCGCCTTGCCCGCAAGCGGGCGGAGGTGGCGCAGAACTTCCATTTCGACACCCTCATCCGTGCCGCCGGCAGCCCGCTCAACGCCACCTGCCGCCGCGCCGCGCAGGTGGCGGCCTTCGACGTACCGGTGCTGATCCAGGGCGAAACGGGCACAGGAAAGGAATTGCTGGCCCGCGCCATCCATTATTCGAGCCTGCGCTCCGAGCGGCCTTTCTTCGCCGTCAATTGCGGAGCGATCCCGGACGAATTGCTGGAGAGCGAACTCTTCGGCCACAAGAAGGGGGCCTTCACCGGCGCCCATGTGACCCGCATCGGCCTGCTCGACCAGGCAGATGGCGGGACCATCCTGCTGGACGAGATCGGCGACGTCTCCCCCGCCTTCCAGGTCAAGCTGCTGCGCTTCCTCCAGGAGGGCGAAATCCGCCCCGTGGGCTCCAACGAGGCAAAGCGCGTGAATGTGCGGGTGCTGGCCGCCAGCCACCGCGACCTCGTCAAGGAGGTGGAGGCCGGCCGCTTCCGCGAGGACCTGTTCTATCGCCTCAGCGCCATGGTGCTCACCATGCCGCCGCTGCGGGAGCGAAGGGGCGATCTGAAGCCCTTGGCACTCGCCATCCTGGATTCTCTGTGCGCCCAGCACGGCAAGGCCGCCAAGGGTTTCACGGAGGAGGCGCTCGCCTGCATCTCCACCTATGACTGGCCGGGAAACGTACGGGAACTGCAGAACGAGGTGCTGCGCATGCTGGTGCTCACCACCGAGCCGCTGCTGGGCGCCGACCTGCTCTCCCCCCATGTCCTGCGTGCCGCCGCCGCTCCGCCACCGGAGGCCGCCGCCATTGCCCTGCCGGACAATGGGCCGCTTAAAGACCGCATCGAGCGCATGGAGGCCTCCATCCTCCTGGAAACGCTGGTGCGCTGTCGCTGGAACAAGAGCCGGGCGGCGGAAGAGCTCGGCCTCTCCCGCGTCGGCCTCCGCGCAAAGCTCGACCGCTACGGCATTGCCCCCGGCCGCCCCCTCGCCCGCCATTAGGAGACCTGCCATGTGCCTTGGAATTCCCGGCCGCATCGTCGCCATAGCCGATGCAGAGGCCATGCTGGCGGTGGTGGACGTCTCGGGCGTGCGGCGGACGGTCGACGTGGTGTGCGTGGCCGAGCCCGGCGCCTTGCTTGACGATCTGATCGGCGCCTGGGTGCTCGTCCATGTGGGCTTCGCCATGAGCCGCATCGACGAGGAGGAGGCCGCCGCCACCTTGAAGGTGCTCTCCGAGATCGGCGAGGCGGAGGCGGAGATCGACGCCATGCGCACCGGCAGCGTCGAGCTGCTGTCGAAGGCGGGCTGAGGGAGATAAGCCATGCGCTATGTGGACGAATTCCGCGACCCGGCCCTTGCCGCCGCTTTGATCCGCGAGATCGAGGCGCTCTGCGTGCGCCTGGGGCGCGGCCGGGACAAGCCGGTCAGCGTTATGGAAGTGTGCGGCGGGCACACCCACGCCATCTTCCGTTATGGCCTGGAAGGGCTGCTGCCGGACCTCATTGAGTTCGTCCACGGCCCCGGCTGCCCGGTCTGCGTGCTGCCCATGGGGCGGGTGGATGATTGCGTCGCCATCGCCGAGCGTCCCGAGGTCATCTTCGCCACCTTTGGAGACGCCATGCGGGTGCCCGGCTCGCGCAAGAGCCTGCTCCAGGCGAAGGCCGATGGGGCGGATGTGCGCATGGTCTATTCCCCCCTCGACGCGCTGGCGCTGGCCCGCCGGCACCCGGACCGGGAGGTGGTGTTCTTCGGCCTGGGCTTTGAGACCACCATGCCCTCCACCGCGCTCACCGTGCTGCGGGCGGCGCGCGAGGAGATCACCAACTTCTCCTTGTTCTGCAACCACATCACCATCATCCCGACGCTGCGCGCGCTGCTGGAGCAGCCCGATTTCGGCATTGATGGCTTCATCGGGCCAGGCCATGTCTCCATGGTCATCGGCACCGCGCCCTATGACTTCATCGCGCAGGAATTCGGCCGTCCGCTGGTGGTGTCCGGCTTCGAGCCGGTGGACCTGCTGCAATCCCTCCTGATGGTCATCCGGCAGATGGATGCGGGCGTGGCGCGGATCGAGAACCAATATGCCCGCGTGGTGCCGGAAGCGGGCAATCCGGCGGCGCTCAAGGCGGTTCATGAGGTCTATGAGCCCCGTCCCACCTTCGAGTGGCGCGGGCTCGGCTCCATCGCCGGTTCGGGCGTCCGGCTGAGGGACGCGTATCGCGCCTTCGATGCGGAGGCCAGGTTCGCGGTGCCCGACATCAAGGTGGCTGACCCCGCCGCCTGCCGCTGCGGCGAGGTTCTGACAGGCGCCGCCAAGCCCTGGGCCTGCCCCGCCTTTGGCACGACCTGCACGCCCGACATGCCGCTCGGCGCGCTGATGGTGTCGTCCGAGGGGGCGTGCGCGGCCTATTATCAGTATGCCGGCCTGCGGGGGGCGGCATGAGCGCGCCGGCCGTTCCGCTTCAAGCGGCGAGCCGGCGCGCCCGGCCCGTCACAGGCGCCAAGGTGACGCTGGCCCATGGCGGCGGCGGCTCGGCCATGCGCGACCTGATCGAGGAGGTATTCCGCGGGCCCTTCGCGGGCGGGGCGCCGAGCGCGGCGGAGGACCAGGCGCGGTTCGACCTTTCAGCCCTTGTGGCGCAGGGCGACCGCCTCGCCTTCACCACGGATTCCTTCGTGGTGGACCCGCTCTTCTTTCCCGGCGGGGACATTGGCACGCTGGCCGTGTGCGGCACCATCAACGACCTCGCCGTGGGCGGGGCGCGCCCGGTTGCGCTGTCCTGCGCCGTCATCATCGAGGAAGGATTGCCGCTGGAGACCTTGCGGGCGGTCGCCACCTCCCTCGCCACCACGGCGGCGGCGGCGGGCGTGCCCATCGTCACCGGCGACACCAAGGTTGTGGCGCGTGGCGCCTGCGACAAGCTCTTCCTGACCACCACCGGCATCGGCGTCATTCGCTCCGGCCTTCACCTGGGCATTGACCGGGTGAGGCCCGGCGACGTGCTGCTGGTGAACGGCCTTCTGGGCGACCATGGCGCCGCCATCCTGAATGCCCGAGGCGATCTTGCGCTGGACACGCAGATCGCCAGCGACTGCGCCGCCCTTCATGGGCTCATCGCCGACCTCATCGCCGCAGCCCCGGGCATCCGCATGATGCGCGATGCCACGCGCGGTGGTGTCGCGGCGGTGCTGAACGAACTGGCCGAGGCGAGCCAAGTGGGCGTGCGCATCCGCGAGACGGACGTGCCCATGCGGCCGGAAGTGGCGGGCTTCTGCGAGATCCTCGGCCTCGACCCGCTCTATCTTGCCAATGAGGGCAAGCTGGTCGCCGCCGTGCCGGCCGACGAAGCCCAGGCCGCGCTCGCGGCCTTGCACGCCCATCCCCTCGGCCTGGGTGCCGCGCTCATCGGCGTCGCCACCGCCGATCGCCCCGGCAGGGTCGTGATGGAAACCCGCTTCGGTGGCGCGCGCATCGTGGACATGCTGGTGGGCGACCAGTTGCCGCGGATCTGCTGAGCCACATGGGCGACAGGAGCCGGTCCTTCGTCGAACCAATGGATCGTCTTCGGCAACGCACGCTGTAGCCTCGCTCGTGACCTTTCGCTGTTCGCACGCGGCCTCATGCTGCGCGCCGCGTGCCACGCCGAAATGGGCGCCGCGCGACCTCCCGACAAGAAGCAGGACGTGTCACGCGTGCGCTGCGCACCTCTCGGCTGGGCCATGCCAGGAGGGCATTCCGTTTCGACGTCGGGCGGGATATGAGCGTTCGCAACATGAATCAAAATGAAACGCCCATGTCTGAAACATCCAGCTCCCCAGATCTGAAGGTCGCCCTCGTCACCGGCGCGGCACGTGGGATCGGCCTTGCCGTGGCCCGCAAGTTCCTCGCCGATGGCTGGCGGGTGGCAATGCTCGATATCGAAGCGCTTCTGCTGGAGGAAGCGGTCGCCGCCCTGGCGGAGCCTGAGCGCACGCTTGCTCTCGTCTGCGACGTGGCGGATCCGGCCGCGGTCACCGCGGCCATGCAGACGATCGAGGCTCGGTTCGGACGGCTCGATGCGCTGGTCAACAATGCCGGTGTCGCGGTGTTCAAGCCGATCCTTGAGACGACGGACGCGGAGTGGAGCCGCGTGCTCGACGTCAACCTGTCCGGCCCGTTCCACTGCACCAAAGCCGCAGCGCCGCTGATTGCACGGCAGGGCGGCGGGGCTGTCGTCAACATCACCTCCATTTCCGGGTTGCGGGCCTCGACCCTGCGGGCCGCCTACGGCACCAGCAAGGCTGGGCTTGCCCACCTCACAAAGCAGCTTGCAGTTGAGCTCGCAGGCATGGGCATCCGCGTCAACGCGGTGGCGCCGGGCCCCGTGGACACGGCGATGGCCAAGGCGGTGCATTCGGCCGCCATCCGCGCCGACTATCACGACGCCATTCCGCTTGCCCGCTACGGCCTGGAGGACGAACTCGCGGAGGCCGTGCTCTTCCTGTGTGGGGACAAGGCCAGCTACATCACCGGGCAAGAGCTTGCCGTAGACGGCGGCTTCGATGCAGCCG
The DNA here is from genome assembly GCF_028863665.1 of Aquabacter sediminis. Taxonomy (GTDB): domain Bacteria; phylum Pseudomonadota; class Alphaproteobacteria; order Rhizobiales; family Xanthobacteraceae; genus L1I39. The sequence continues at coordinate 179,870 of NZ_JARBFX010000004.1, read as the reverse complement.
GCATCGGCCTGCCCACCCTGCGCGGCGCTGTCCGCCAAGGTTGAGCCCACGCTGGAGCGTGGGCCGGCCCATGCCGCGAGGCCAGCGCGGGCCACAGATGCGCAGAGCGTCCGGGTCTGCCCCTTGAGCGCTGCCCAAGGAGCCAAAGAGAGGCCCACCTTCCAACGTCAAGCCACGCCGTCCGGGTGAAGCCCTCGGCGTGGCGGCCGGCTCGACAATCTGCCGGGTGTGGAGCGCCCGCTGCACCTGGTTTTCGCACCTTTGGCGCGTCGACCCGCGATCCGTCGGCGGGCACTCAGACCTTGTAGAAGTCGAGGAACATGGCGATGCCGCCATCGATCAGTTGGTCGGCATCCCGGGCTCGCGGGGCAGGTAAGCCGAGCGACCCTGCAAGCCTGGCATCTTCCGCCACGAGTGCGAGAAACTGGCGCGCGGCCGCGTGGGGGTCGGGAATACGCAAGCGCCCGTCACGGTTCAGCGCCGCAAGATAGACGGCGATTTGCTCGATCGATGCGCCGGGCCCCTCCTCGTAAAACACCTTCGCCAGACGGGGAAAGCGGGGCGCGACCGGGACCAGAATGCGGAAGACGTCCAGCCCTTCGCATTGGGCGAAGAGGCGCCGGTAATTGACCGCAACCCTCCGTAACTCTGACGCGACTGACGGGCTCTTCGGGTCCGGCCCATAGAGGTTTGCGTTGACGGCGCGGCATTCCACGCGGATCAACTCCTCAAAGAGCGCGGCTTTGCTGGAGAAGTGCGCGTAAAGCGTCGCCTTCGAAAGCGCACCGACGCGCGCGATCGCATCCATCGAGGCGCCGTCGTAACCGGCTTCAAGAAAGACAGATCGGGCTGCCGTGAGGGCCTCCAGGGCCTTGGGTTTCAGGCGGCTCGCCCCCTGCGGCGCGGGGCATTCTTCAGTGCTTTGTGACATGCCTGCAATTTAATCGAACTGAACGGTGCAGTCCATATTGACTCCGCGATTATGTCGCCCTACTCGTCTATCGAACTGAACGGTCTGGTTCAGATCAGTAGCCGGATGCACCTAATCATGCGAGACCTGCCCGTCCTCCCTCGGCTGGCGACCTGCCTCAAGGGAGGCGCCATGGCTGCGTCCCTGCTGCTCCTGAGCGGCTGCATGGTGGGGCCGAATTTCGAGAGCCCCGATGCGCCGCGGGTGAACGGCTACCTTCCAGGAGGTCCGCCACAGGCCACCGCCTCCGCCGACGTGCATGGCGGCAGCAGCCAGGCTTTCAAGCCCGGCCGCGATCTGCCCGGAGAATGGTGGAAGGTGTTCCGCAACAAGCAGATCGACGCCTTCGTCGCCGAGGCCATCCGCAACCATCCGGACATCGCCGCCGCCCAGGCCGCCCTGCGCGCGGCGCGGGAGAATGCGTTGGCGGAAGAAGGGGCGCTATTCCCCCAGGTGTCCGCCAGCGCCGGGCCGACCCGGCAGGTGACCTCGCTGGCGACCCAGGGCGAAAGCGGCAATACCAGCCCTTACAATCTCTACAATGCCTCGGTTAGCGTCACCTATGCGCTTGACGCCTGGGGCGGCACCCGCCGCCAGGTGGAGGCATTGCAGGCGCAGGCCGACTACCAGCTCTATCAGCTGGAAGCCACCTATCTCAGCCTCACCGCCAATGTGGTGACGGCCGCCATTTCCGATGCGTCCCTGCGGGCGCAGATCGACGCCACCAACGACATCATCAAGTCCGAGCAGGAACAACTGACACTGGTTCAGCGCCAGTTCGAGCTGGGCGCGGTGGCCCAATCGGACGTGCTCTCACAGCAGTCCAACCTCGCCCAGACGCAAGCGACCCTGCCGCCTCTGCAGAAGCAATTGGCGCAGCAGCGAAACCAGCTGATGGCCTATCTCGGGCGGCTGCCCAGCGAGGATCGCGGCGAACACGTCACGTTGGCGAGCCTCACCTTGCCGCGCGACCTCCCCGTGAGCCTGCCCTCGGCCCTGGTGCGGCAGCGGCCCGACATCGCTTCGGCGGAGGCGAGCCTGCACAAGGCCACCGCCACGGTCGGCGTGAACGTGGCCAAAATGCTCCCGCAGATCCAACTTTCCGGCAGTTACGGGCGCAGCGGCCTCACCCCCGACAGCCTGTTCAATCCCGGCACCGCCGCCTGGAGCATCGCGGCCAGCGCCGCGCAGACGGTGTTCGACGGCGGCACGCTGTTCCACGACAAAGAATCTGCCATTGCCAGCCGTGAGCAGGCCTTCGCGCAATACAAGAGCACCGTCATCTCCGCCTTCAAGGACGTGGCAGACGCGCTGCGCGCCATCCAGGCGGATGCCGATACGCTCAAGGCGCAGCTGGCCTATGAGCGGGCCGCGCAGGAGAGCGTGAAGATCTCGCGCACCCAGTATCTGGCCGGCGCCGTCACCTATCCCTCGGTGCTCACCTCCGAGCAGAACTACCAGCAAGCCGTCATCGCCCGCGTGAAGGCGCAGGCGCTGCGCTTCTCCGACACGGCGGCCCTGTTCCAGGCCCTCGGCGGGGGCTGGTGGAACCGCGTGGATCAGACCGCCCAGGCCACGCCCCGCACGAACGCGGGCTATTTCCAGGATCATTGAGCGACCGGCCAGCGGCCTCGCGCTCCCCCGTTTCCAGAACAAAGCCCCGCATCTGCGAGGAGAAGCAAGACATGAAAAAGCGCATGATCCTCATGCTGGCTGTCGTTGGCCTCATCTTTGGCGGGCTCTACGGCTTCCAGACCTTCAAGGCCTCCATGATCAAGCAGGCGCTGGCTTCCCTCAAGGATCCACCGCAGACGGTCGCCACCATGCCCGCCGCGATGACGCCCTGGCAGGACACCATCAAGGCGGTGGGCAGTGTGCGCGCCGAGGCGGGCGCGGACCTTTCGCTGGAAAGCTCCGGCATCGTCGCGGCTCTCAACTTCAAGTCCGGAGACGAGGTCAAGGAAGGCCAGATCCTGCTCCAGCTCCGCAACGAACAGGAGCTGGCCAATCTGGAAGCGCTGAAGGCCACCGCCAATGTCAGCGCCATCATCCTGAACCGCGACCAGGAGCAGTTGAAGATCCACGCCGTCAGCCAGGCCACCATCGACAGCGACACCGCCAATCTCAAGAAGGCGCTCGCCCAGGTGGCCGAGCAGCAGGCGGTGGTGGACAAGAAGACGCTGAAGGCGCCCTTTTCCGGCCGGCTCGGCATCCGCTCCGTGGACCTCGGCCAATATGTGAGCGCAGGCACGGCGGTGGTGACCCTCCAGTCGCTCAACCCCATCTTCATCGACTTCTACCTGCCCCAGCAGGCGCTGGCGGAGGTGCGCACCGGCCAAACGGTGAAGGCGAGCGTCGACACCTATCAGGGTCAAGGTTTCGAGGGCACCATCACGGCCATCAGCCCGAAGGTGGATTCCTCCTCCCGCAACGTGCAGGTGCGGGCGGAATTCCCCAATGACGACCACCGCCTGGTGCCCGGCATGTTCGCGACCGTGGAGGTGTCGGTGGGCTCGCCCGACGAGCTCGTGACGGTGCCGCAGACCGCGGTGACCGCCAACCCCTATGGCGACATCGCCTTCGTGGTGGAGAAGGCGGAAGGCTCAGCCACCGGCCTGACCGTCCGGCAGGTGTTCGTGAAGACCGGCGAGACCCGTGGCGACCAGATCTCCATCACATCCGGCCTCAAGGCCGGGGACGAGGTGGTGGTGGCCGGCCAGATGAAGCTGCACAACGGCTCGCAGGTGAAGATCAACAACGCCGTGCTGCCCACCGACAATCCCTCGCCCTCCATCATCGACAAGTGAGCGGAGGCAGCCATGTCATCCTTCACCGATATCTTCATCCGCCGGCCGGTCCTGGCCATCGTGGTCTCGCTGCTGATCCTGGTGCTCGGGCTTCGGGCCATGAGCTCCATGCCCATCCTCCAATATCCGCGCACCCAGAACGCCATCGTCACCGTGACCACGACCTATCCCGGCGCGGATCCCGACGTGGTGGCCGGCTTCATCACGACCCCGCTGGAAAATGCCATCGCCCAGGCGAACGGCATTGACTATATGACCTCCACCAGCACCACCGGCACCAGCACCATCACGGTCAACCTCAGGCTCAACTACGATACCGGCAAGGCGCTCACCGAGATCAACACCAAGGTTAATTCGGTGCTTAACCAATTGCCCTCCGGCACCCAGCAGCCGGTGCTGACCGTGAAGGTCGGCCAGACCATCGATTCCATGTATATCGGCTTCCGCAGCGAAGCGATCGCGGCCAACCAGATCACCGACTACCTCATCCGCGTGGTGCAGCCCAAGCTGCAGGCGGTGACAGGGGTGCAGACGGCGGAACTCCTGGGCAGCAAGACGTTCGCCATGCGCGCCTGGCTCGATCCCATCCGCCTCGCCGCCTATGGCGTCACCGCCTCCGAGGTCTCCACTGCGCTCAGCAGCAACGACTACATCGCCAGCCTCGGCAACACCAAGGGCCAGATGGTGCAGGTGAATCTCACCGCCTCCACCAGCCTGCACAATGTGGATGAGTTCAAGAACCTCATCGTCAAGCAGGCCAATGGGGCCGTGGTGCGGCTGAAGGACGTGGCCAATGTCACGCTGGGGTCGGACGACTATGACTCGGCCACCATGTTCAGCGGCCGCGAGTCTGTTTACATCGGCATCCAGATCGCCCCCTCCGCCAACCTGCTGGATGTCATTGCGGGGGTGCGCGCGGCGCTGCCGGGCATCGAGGCGCAATTGCCCACCGGGCTGAGCATGGGCGTCATCTATGATGCCTCGGCCTTCGTGAACTCCTCCATCGAGGAGGTGATCCACACCCTCGTGGAGGCGCTGGCCATCGTCACGCTGGTGGTGTTCGCTTTCCTGGGGTCCTGGCGCTCGGTGCTCATTCCGGTCATCGCCATCCCGCTGTCGCTGATCGGCACCTTCCTGATGATGCTGGCCTTCGGATTCAGCATCAACCTGTTGACGCTGCTGGCCCTGGTGCTCGCCATCGGCCTTGTGGTGGATGATGCCATCATCGTGGTGGAGAGCGTCAACCACCACATGGAGGAGGGCATGAGCGCCCGCGCGGCGGCGTTTGCGGCGGCGCGGCAATTGGCCAATCCCATCATCGCCATGACGGTGGTGCTGATCGCCGTCTACGTGCCCATCGGCTTCCAGGGCGGGCTCACCGGCGCGCTGTTCACCGAATTCGCTTTCACGCTGGTGGGGGCTGTGACCATCTCGGCGGTGGTGGCGCTCACGCTGACGCCCATGATGTCGGCACATATGCTGAAGCCCGTGGACCATGCGGGCGGCGACCTGGAATCACGCATGGTGCTGGCGGTGGACAAGGTGATGGGTAAAGTCACCGCCGCCTATTCCCGCTCGCTCGCCTCCGCGCTCAATTACCTGCCCGTCATCGCGGTGTTCGCGGGGCTGGTGCTCGCCAGCATCTACTGGCTCTATGGTACCGCGCAGAGCGAACTGGCGCCGGAGGAGGACCAGGGCATCATCCTGGCGCAGAGCATCTCCGCCCCGAACGCGACGCTGCAGCAGAAGCAACTCTACAACAAGGCGACCTTCGAGACCTTCGCCAAGCACCCGGAGACCGAGACGGTGTTCCAGGTGGAGGCACCCAGCACCAGCATCGCGGGATGGGTGCTCAAGCCGTGGGACGAGCGCAAGGCCACCACCAAGCAGCTCCAGCCCATGATCCAGCAGGAGCTGAACCAGGTGGCGGGGCAGAAGATCGTCGCCTTCCAGCAATCCCCGCTTCCCGGCTCCAACGGTCTGCCCATGCAGATCGTCATCGGCACCTCGGACGGCTTCGACAAGCTCAATGAGGTCGCCGCCAAGTTCCTCCAGGACGCCCTGGACACAGGCCTGTTCATCTTCCTCAACAATGACCTGAAGATCGACCAGCCGCAGGCCTCCATCGTCATCGACCGGGAGAAGACCTCGCTGCTGGGCCTGTCCATGAGCGATGTGGGCGGCGCGCTCTCCTCCCTCATGGGTGGCGGCTATGTGAACTATTTCAGCCTGGATGGCCGCTCCTACAAGGTCATTCCGCAGGTGAAGCAGGAGGCCCGGCTCAACACGGACCAAGTGCTCGACTATTACATCCGCACCTCGGACGGCACCATGGTTCCGCTCTCCACCGTCGCGCGGATCGAGACCAAGACGGTGCCGGAATCCCTCAACCACTTCCAGCAGGTGAACGCCGCCACCATTGCCGGCGTCGTCGCCCCCGGCATCACCACGGGCGATGCCATCACGGCGCTGAAGGACCTCGCCCAACGCACACTGCCGCCGGGCTATACCCTCGACTTCGGCGGGGCCTCGCGCCAGTACGTGCAGGAGAGCGGCGGCTTCGTGACCACGTTCGCCTTCGCGCTCATCGTGATCTACCTGTCGCTGGCGGCGTTGTTCAACAGCTTCCGCGATCCGGTGGTGATCCTGCTCTCGGTGCCCATGTCTCTGGCCGGAGCGCTGATCTTCATCAGCCTCGGCATCGGCGGCGCCAGCATCAACATCTACACGCAGGTGGGGCTGACGACGCTGATGGGGCTCATCAGCAAGCACGGCATCCTCATGCTGGAAGTGGCGAACGAACTGCAGCTGGAGGGCAAGACGAAGCGCGAGGCCATCCAGGCGGCCGCGACGCTCCGGCTGCGGCCCATCCTGATGACCACGGCGGCGATGGTGCTGGGCGTCGTGCCCCTGATCTTGGCCTCGGGCGCGGGCGCGGCGTCGCGCTACAATCTGGGCCTCGTCATCGCCACCGGCCTCGCCATCGGCACGCTGTTCACCCTCTATGTGGTGCCCGCAGCCTATGTGCTGATGGGTGAGACCCACCGCCGTGTGGAAGATGAAGGCGTCGCGCCGACAGCGGCACCGGCCCAATAGAGTGGCTGGGGCTGGCTTCGCGTCAGCCCTGGTCCCCGGGACCCTGGCGCCAGGCGCGCGGCCCCATGCCACGCTCTTCACCGACCGGCGGCATGAAGAAGGTGATCCTCGGCAGCATGGTCACCATCACCCGGACGAATGACTTGCCCGCGGATTTCCGCGGGCACATCCTGATCACCTGGGCTCTGAATGGTCGCCTCACCGATCTCGCTCCAGAGCGGCAAGCCTGCCTCCCAGGTATCCCATCGCAGCCGTCAGGATGAGAACCAAGGCAGCGATAAATTCTGCGGAGAATGGTCCGCATCCGGACATGCCACCGGCCACCCCACCGCCGTAGAGATAGGGAATTGCAATGACAGTGGCGGACAGGACGACCAGCCCTGCCAGCCAATGCATGCCCTTGTTCCGGGACGGCGCGGACGACGGACGCGGGCGAGAGTGCGGCGGACGCGTAAGGGGGATCTGGCCCTCCGGTTTTTCCGCGCCTGATTCATCCGCCGCCTCACGGGGGCCGCCATTGCTCTGGGCCGCGATCTCCTCGGCAAACCGTTTGAAGAAGGCGGCCGACATCTGCTTTGCCGTCACATCAATGAGACGGGCGCCGAGCTGGGCCAGCCTTCCGCCAACCTGGGCGGTCACCTCGTAAGACAGGATGGTCTCGCCCCCATCTGACCGGAGACGCACCCGTGCTTCCCCCTTGGCGAAGCCGGCCATGCCCCCCTGCCCTTCGCCAGTGATGCGGTAGCTGTTGGGTGGGTCCAGGTCCGAGAGGACGACCGATCCTTCGAAGCGGGCGCTCACCGGGCCGACCTTCAGGAGCAGGCGGGCACTCATCCGTGTGTCCGTCTCTTTTACGAGATCCTGGCAGCCGGGAATGCAGGCCTTCAGGATCTCCGGATCGTTGAGCGCCTGCCAGACGGTCGCCTGCGCAGCGGGAATGCGCTGTTCACCGCTCATGTCCATGCACTGGTCTCCATTACCGCCCGCGACGCATGCGGGGCAATCGATGGCTTGCGACTAGAATTCGACCACCAGCCGTACGACTGAACCTTCGTGAAGCCGGTCAAAACCGGCATTGATGTCTTCCAGCGGAATGCGGCCGCTCATCAGCCGGTCTACGGGCAGGCGTCCCGCCTTGTAGAGTTCCACATAGCGGGGCACGTCCCGCACGGGCACGCAGGTGCCGATATAGCTGCCTTTCACCGTGCGCTCCTCGGCCACCAGGCTCACGATATTCACGGGGAGAACCGCGTCGGGCGATGGCAGGCCGGCGGTCACCGTGGTGCCACCCCTCCGGGTCATCCGGTAAGCGTTTTCGAGCGCCCGCGCGGAACCGGCGAACTCGAACACGAAATCCGCCCCGCCCTGGGTGAGAGCCTTCACCTGATCAATGGCGTCGGGGGCGCGGCCGTCCACAATGCCGGTGGCGCCCAGTTCCATCGCCAAGGCGAGCTTCTCCGGCGCGAGATCCACGGCGACGATCCGGGCTGCGCCCGCGGCGCGCGCGCCGAGCACCGCCGCAAGGCCCACGCCCCCAAGGCCGACCACCGCCACGCTCTCACCGGCCTGAACACGCGCCGTATTCACCACCGCGCCCACGCCCGTCAGCACCGCGCACCCAAAGAGGGCGGCCACAGGCAATGGAATATCCTTGTCTATCTGAACCAAAGATCGCCGCGACACCACCGCATAGTCCGCAAAGGCGGAGCATCCGAGATGATGGTGCAAAGGTGCGCCATCCTGATGCAGCCTGATGGCCCCGCTCAGCAATTCTCCCTTCCCATTGGCCGCCGCGCCGGGCTCGCACAGGGCCGGACGCCCCCGGGAACAGGGCTGGCAATGGCCGCAACTGGGCATGAACACCATGACCACATGATCGCCCGGAACAAGGTCGGTAACGCCTGCACCCACCTGGGCGACGATGCCTGCAGCCTCGTGGCCGATCGCCATGGGCATCGGCCTTGGCCTGTTCCCGTTGATGACCGAAAGGTCAGAATGGCAAAGGCCGGCCGCCGCGATCTTCACGAGCACCTCGTCGCGGCCCGGCGGATCCAATTCCACCTCTTCGATGCGCAGTGGCCGGCTTTCGGCAAAAGGCATCGGAGCTCCCATGTTCCGCAGCACCGCAGCCCTGGTCTTCATGGCTTTCCCTCTCCGACAGGACGCCCCGGGCGTCCCCGCACCTTGACATCCCCTAACATAGTTCAATAATGCAAGTCACTAGAGAATGGACACAATGATGTCGGGACAAGACGCATGAAGCCCGCCAGCTTTGATTATGTGCGGGCCGAGAGCATTCCCCACGCGGTGGAAGCACTGGCCGCAGCCGGAGGGGATGGAAAGATCCTGGCGGGCGGACAAAGCCTCATGCCGATGATGAATTTCCGACTGGTTCAACCGTCCGTCATTGTGGACATCAACCAGGTGCACGGGCTGGAAAGCATCGAACGCCGCCCCGGCGCGCTCCACATCGGAGCCTTGGTTCGGCACCGCATGACCGCGGAGAATGAACTCGTTGCCCGCCACCTCCCGGTGCTGCGTGCCGCCATGGCGCATGTGGCGCACCTCACCATCCGCAACCGTGGCACCTTCTGCGGCAGCGTCTGCCATGCGGACCCTGCCGCCGAGATGCCGATGATGATGATGCTGCTGGACGGCACCCTTCACGTCGCCTCAGTGAGAGGGGTGCGCACACTCGCCGCGCGGGGCTTCTTTCTCGGCTCTCTGGTGACGGCGCTCGAGCCGGACGAAATGGTAACGGGGATCGACCTTCCCCTGCCCTCGCCACGGGTTGGCTGGGGCTTCCAGGAGTTTGCCCGGCGCCACGGGGATTATGCGCTCGCCGCGGTCGCGGTGCTCATGGACAAAGAAGACGGCAAGGCCCGCAACGTCCGCATTGCCATGATGGGGGTGGGCGACACGCCCTTGCGCCTGCCCAGCGTGGAGGCGGCCGTTGAGGCACGGGAAGCGAACCCCACCGTCATCGCGAAGGCGGTGGAGGCCCTGCGGGACAGCATCACCCCGTCGTCGGACCTCAATGCCTCCAGCGACTATCGCCGCCATCTGGCGGGCGTCCTCGCGCAGCGCGCCCTTGCCGAAGCCTGGACACGCGCCAGCCGGGCACAGGAGACGGTGGCATGATTACCGGTAGCCTCATCAGCCTGACCGTCAATGGCCTCACCTATACCCGTACGGTCGAGCCACGCCTTCTGCTCAGTGACTTCCTGCGGCACGAGCTTGGCCTCACCGGCACCCATGTGGGGTGCGAGCATGGGGTCTGCGGCGCCTGCACCATCCTGATGGACGGGCGCAGCGTGCGTTCCTGCCTGACCCTTGCCATTCAGGCCCATGGCGCTGTCATCGAGACAGTGGAGGGGCTTGGGCGCATGGACGAGTTGGGCCGGATCCAGCAGGCGTTCCGGGATCATCATGGGCTGCAATGCGGCTTCTGCACGCCGGGTTTCCTGATGACCGTCACCGACATGCTGCGGCACCACCCCCTGGAAAGCGACGAGGACATCCGGGAGGCGCTGTCGGGCAACGTCTGCCGCTGCACCGGCTACGAGCACATCGTGAACGCAGTGCGGGAGCTGGCGCGAGAGAGAGGCCCGCTGCCATGAACTCCATTGCTTCCGCTGTGGAAATGCGGCCCGGCCTTGTGGGTCAACGGATCAAACGCACCGAAGACCTCCGCTTGCTCACCGGCAACGGGCGCTATGTGGACGACATGTCGCCACCAGGCATGCTGCACCTCGCGCTTCTGCGCAGCGACCAGCCCCACGCCCGGATCCGTTCCATCGACGCCTCCGCCGCCTTTTCGGTGCCGGGGGTGGTGGCGGTGTTCGATGCGGAGGACGTCTCGGGCGATTTCCAGCCCGCCATTCCCACCTCCCGCATGGCTGGCTATTACGCCACGCCCATCCGCCCCTTGGCGCTCGGCAAGGTGCGCTATGTGGGGGAGCCCGTGGTGGCGGTGCTCGCGGAGAGCCGCTATGCGGCGGAAGATGCCGTGGGGGCGATATCCGTCGCCTACGATCCCCTGCCCTTCGCCATCCGGCAGGAAGAGGCCGTCAAGGCCGAGGCGCCGCTCCTGCATGAGGAGGCGGGCAGCAATGTCATCATCTCCCGCACCTTCAGGCGAGGCAATGCGGAGGCGGCGCTCGCGTCCGCCTCGGTGGTGGTGAAAGGGCGCTTCCGGATGACGCGGAAGACGCCCATGCCGCTGGAAGGCCGGGCCTATCTTGCTGAATGGGACCGCCGTCGGCAGGCGCTGACGCTCCATTCGGCCACCAACATTCCCGGGATCATCCGCGACGTATTGGCCACCTGCCTCGATCTGCCCGGAAACCGCATGCGGGTGGTGGCCCCGGATGTGGGCGGCAGCTTTGGGGGCAAGGGCTCGCTGAATCCGGAGGAAGTGCTGGTCTCCATCCTGGCGCGCAAACTGGAGCGACCCATCAAGTTCACGGCCGATCGCATGGAAGACCTCACCGCCATGAGCCAGGCCTTCGATGAACTGATCGAGGCGGAACTGGCGGTGGATGGGGCGGGGCGGCTTCTGGGCCTCAAGGCCGATGTCATCGGCGATATCGGCGCCTATTCCATCTATCCCTGGACCGGCGCGCTGGAACCGGTGCAGGTGGTCAGCTTCCTTCCCGGCCCCTACCGCATGGAGCATTATGAGGGCCGGGTCCGCGGGGTCCTCACGCCGAAGCCGCCCACCGGGCCTTATCGGGGCGTCGGCCGACCGTCCTCCACCTTTGCCATGGAGCGGCTGATGGACATGGCGGCCCGCCGGCTGGGGCTGGATCCGGCCGAAATCCGCCGTCGCAACCTCGTGCGATCCGAGGAGTTTCCTTATCGCACGGGCTCAGGGATCATCTGGGATCGCTCGGCCTTCCAGGAGTGCCTGGAGGGGGTCTGCACGCTGGTGGATTACCCCGCCCTCGTCAAAGCCCGTGATGCCGCGCGCGCCGAAGGACGCTGGGTCGGCATTGGGCTCGCCAGCTATGCCGAACTCACCGGCATCGGCTCCCGCATCGCCGTCGCGCCGGGAATGCCGATCAATACCGGGACAGAGACCGCCTCCATCCGCATCGACGCGACCGGGGCCGTAACCGCCGCCTTTGGCGTCTCATCCCACGGGCAGGGCCTTGAGACCACGCTGGCGCAGGTGGTCGCGGACGAGCTTGGCTGCCGCTTCGAGGACGTGGAAATCCGGCACGGCGACAGCGCGCTTGTTCCCATGGGCACCGGCACTTATGCCAGCCGCTCGGCGGTGCTCGGCGGCGGCGCGGCGACCAAGGCGGCGCGCGTGGTGAAGGCGAAGGTGCTGCGGGCGGCTGCCTTCCTGATGGATGTGCCCTTGGAGGACCTGGAGGCAAGGGACGGGATCATCCGCGCGCGCTCCTCCAATGGCACCATGACCTTCAAGCAGCTCGCCCATGCCGTCTATGCGCAGATGGGCCGCATTCCCCATGATGTGCGGGAGGATCTGGTCGCGGAGGAAACCTATGACCCCTATCTGGGCACGGCCTGTTCCTCCACGCACCTGGCCATGGTCGAGGTGGACCCGGGAACCTATGGCGTCACCATCCGGCGGTTCGCCGTGGCGGAGGATTGCGGGAGGATTATCAATCCCTTGATCGTGGATGGTCAGGTCCACGGTGCGGTGGCGCAGGGCATCGGCGCCGCCTTGCTGGAGGAGGTGGTCCATGACGCGACGGGGCAATTGCTTACCGCCAGTCTTGCGGACTATCTGGTGCCGGTGGCCACCAGCGTTCCTGACATCGAAATCCTGCATGTGGAGGCGGAGTTGCCGGCCAATCTGGGCGGGTTCAGGGGCATGGGCGAGGGAGGCACAATCGGCGCGCCAGCCGCCATCGCCAATGCCGTCTCCGACGCGCTGGCGCATCTTGGCATCGAGATCGACACGCTGCCGGTGACGCCGGAGCGCCTTTTCCAGCTGGTGGAACAGGCGCGCAAAGAAGCGTGAGACCGGCCGCTCCCGGCCTCACTCCATCACTCGATCTCACCGGCCACCGCCGCCTATCTCAGGCGGCGGTGGTCAGCAATTCGCGCAGGCGGAAGCGGAGCACCTTGCCCGAACCTGTGCGCGGGATTTCTTCCACAAACTGCACCACGTGCGGGATCTTGTAGGAAGACAGGCGCGCCCGGCAGTGATCGAGCAGGGCCTCCACATCGGGCGCGGCCTCACCTGGCACGATGAAGACGGCGGGGACTTCCCCGAGCGTCGGATGGGGAATGCCCGCCACCGCGCAGTCCCGCACGCCCGCCAGTGTCAGGATGACCTCCTCGATCTCCGCCGGCGCGATGTTCTGGCCGCCGCGGATGATGAGTTCCTTGAGCCGGCCGGTCACCGTCACGAAGCCGTTCCGGTCCGCTCGGGCGAGGTCGCCCGTGTGATACCACCCGTTGCGCAGGGCCTTCGCGGTCTCCTCCGGCTTGGCGTGGTAGCCGAGCATGACGTTTGGCCCGCGTACGATGAGTTCACCCTCCTCGCCCGCATCCACATCCCTCAGGCTGACCGGGTCCACGAGGCGCAGCGCGACCCCCGGCAGCGGCAGGCCGCAGGAGCCCATGATGCGGGTGGCCGACGCAGAATTCATCGTCACCATGGTGGAGGTCTCGGTGATGCCGTAGCCGTCCAGCAACGGCACGCCAAATGCGGCCTCGAACCCCGCATTCAGGGGCGCCGGCAGGATGGCGCCGGCAGACACGCACACCCGGAGCCCCGGCATTTTGGACCAGCCCTGCGCCTGTGCGGCATCCTTCAGGTAATGGAACATGGTCGGCACGCCGGGAAGCACCGTGAAGTCACCGGTCTCCAGCAGGCGCAGGGTTTCCCGCGTCGAGTATTTCTCAAGAAGATATTCGCTCGCGCCCACCGCGAGCACGGACAGGACGGAGAAATTGAGCGCGTAGGAGTGGAACAGCGGAAGCGGTGACAGCACCCTGTCATCGGCACAGAGCCCGACCACCGGAGCCCAGCACGCGGCGGTCACCCAGAACATGCTCCGGCATGTCAGCACCACGCCCTTGGGGCGGCCGGTCGTGCCTGACGTATAGATGATGAAGGCCGGCGCATCTATATCATCGAGATCGCGCGCTGCCTCCGCGCACGGCCGGTCCGCACAGGCGGAGAAGCTGCGCGGCGCGTCGTCCGGCGCATCGACGCTGATGAGGGACAGCGGCTCCGGGCGGTCCAGCGCCTCAACGAGCGCGGCGCCGCTTTCGCTGGTGATGACCAGGCGGCAGTCCGCATCCGTGAGGCGGTATTCCACCTCCCCGGGCGCCGCCTCGGCGCTGATCGGCACGGCCACAGCGCCAGCCCGCACGATGGCAAGGCACGCCTCCACCCATGCCACGCTGTTGGGCAGGTAGATGGCGACGCTTTCCCCCGGCCGGATGCCGCGTTCGGCCATGTGCCCCGCGAGATTGGCCGTGCGTCGCTCCAGCTCCGCATAGGAGACGGAGCGACCCGCATCCTGATAAGCTATTTTCGCGCCCTGCTCGCGGGCGTGGCGCCGGAGCAGATCCGGCACCGGGGCGATGAGGTCCGCCTTGAGCATGTTGTCCTCCGATCAACCCGCCGCTTTCTGTGCGCGGCGTTGTCAAACCATGCTGAAGCCACCAGAAATGCTGATCACCTGCCCGGTGATCCATGAGCCCTTCGGCGAGGCGAGGAGGACCACCGCAGGGGCGATGTCCTCGGGCTGACCGAGCCGGCGCAGCGGATAGAATTTGGTCAGCTTGTCGCGGTTCGCCTCCACCCAGGCCCGGTCATGGGCGGTCTCGATCAGGCCCAGGGAAAGCGTGTTGGCGGTGACGCCGAAGCGACCCATTTCCCGGGCCAGCGACTTCATGAGGGCAACGGTTCCGGCCCGCGCGGCGGCCACGATGGCAAGGCCGGATTCGCCCACGCGGGAACTATCCCCCACGACGGCGATGAGCCGACCGTTCCCGCTCTTTTCCAGATGGGGCGCGGCGGCATGCGCCAGATGAATGGCCCCATAGAGGCACGTATCGATCTGCGCCTTCCATTCCTTCTCGGTGGAGTCGATGAACCTCTGGCGAATGGCGAGGCCGGCATTGTTGACGAGAATGTCGAGCCCGCCAAAATCGCCAGCCACCGCCTCCACCATGGTGCGCACGGCGGCGAGATCGGCGACATCAGCCTTGTAGGCCTTGGCTTCTCCCCCGCGCGCGCGGATTTCATCCACCACCGCCTGGGCCTCTTCCGCGGAGTTGCGATAGTTGACCGCCACCCTGGCTCCCTCAGCGGCGAGCGCCAGCGAGATTTCCCGACCGACGTCACGGGCGCCGCCCGTCACCAGCGCCACCTTGCCCTTCAATTCCAGATCCATGGACGTTTCGCCTTCCGCGATTATGTGTTCGAGAGAGAAACCGGACGGTCCCTATTGGTAGGCGTCCGCACCCTTGCGGAGCGTGGCCCACTGGGCATCGTCATGGCCGCAGAGCACGGTCGCGCCTGCGGCCTCGATCCTGCGGATCTCGTCGAGGGAGTTCCGGTAGAGATCAGCATTCCAGGTGTTCTTCGGCACCAGGTCCGCTTCCAGGCTGGAGCGCAGGCTCACCGCATCGGAGGCCAGCAGGAAGGCGCCGTCCTGGTCGAGAGATACCAACGCTCCCGTGAGCCCAGGCGTGTGGCCCGGCAGCGGGATGAGGGTGATGCGCCCGTCCCCGAACAGATCCCTCTGCCCATCGATCAGATCGACCGGATTGGGCTGGTCCCACTCCACCGGCAGATAGCCGGCCGCCTGCGCATTTTCGGCGCGCGCGGCCGCCATCTCGTCGGCGTGCACAACCATCGTCGCGCGGCGGAAAAAGGCATTGCAGCCGCAGTGATCGGGATGGAAGTGCGAGCAGATCACCACATCGATATCGTCCGGCCCGAGGCCGGTGCAGGCGAGCTGCGAGACCACATTGTCCTGCGGCCCCATGATCGGGGTCATAGCGCGGGCGACGCCGCCCCAACGCGCCTCCGCCTGCGTCACCACGGAGGGATGGCAGCCAGTATCGAACAGCACATTGCCCTGCGGGTGGCGCAGGAGGATGGATGAGACGGGAAGCTCGATGGTCTCGCTGCGGTCGGCATCCGGCTCATAGACGTGCCGCTTCATCCGCAGACGGCCACCGGATAGCACATGCATCTTCATCGCCAATTCCTCCCGGCCGTTACCGCCCCTCGAAGCGCGGCGGGCGCTTCTCGGCAAAGGCATTGCGCCCTTCCTGGTAGTCAAAGCTGCGCGAGGCAGCATCGATGCGGGCCTGCGCATCGGCCAGATCAAGCGCGCCCGGCCCCATGGCGAGGCCGTCCAGGATGAATTTCGCACCGGCCAGGGAGAGCGGCGCATTCTCCGCCATGCGGGCCGCCAGAGCACGCGCCGCCGCCTGCGCATCATCCTCCACGCCATCCACGAGCCCGATGCGCGCCGCTTCATCCGCCGGGATACGATCTGCGGTGAACAGGATGCGCTTGGCTTGGGTCAGCCCTACCAGCGCAAACAGTCGCTGGGTGCTGCGCACGCCATAAACGATGGACAGCCGCGCCGCCGGAATGCCGAGAATGGCGGACGGCCCCGCAATGCGGAAGTCACACGCCATGGACAGGTGGCATCCCCCGCCCAGGCAATAGCCCGACAAGACGGCGATGGTCGGCTTGCCCGCACCGGCGATGGCATCCGAGCACGCATCCACCGCCTCTTCATAGGCGATGCTCTGTTCAAGGGTGTGGCGCACGCGGGGAAACTCCGCAATGTCCGCGCCGACGCTGAAATCCTGACCCGCGCCGGTCAACAGGATGGCGCGCACCGTATTGTCGCGCGAAAGCTCGGAAAAGATGCCGGCCACACCCTGCCACATGGCGAGCGTCATGGCATTGCGTTGCGCGGGGCGATTCAGTGTCACCGTCGCGATCGGGCCATCCACGGCGACCAGAAGCTCGCTCATTTAGGCCTCCTGAATAAGGTCGGACGGGACGACCAAAGGGGAAAGAATCTCGCGCAGCTTGGGGGGGAGCGGCACAGGGCGCTGGCTGGCACGATCCACATAGACGTGGACGAAATGCCCCTGCGCCGCCGCGGTCTCATCCGCATTCCGGAACAGGCCGATTTCGTAGCGGACACTGCTGGTTCCGAGCCGCCCCACCCGCAGACCCGCGGTCACCCGCTGGGGAAAGGCGATGGAGGAGAAATACTGGCACCGTGTCTCGGCTACGAGGCCGATGACCGGGCTGTGCTCAATATCGAGAACATCCGCCTCGATCAGATACTGGCAAACGGCCGTATCGAAGAAGGAATAATAGACCACGTTGTTGATGTGCCGGTAGACATCATTGTCCATCCACCGGGTCGTGATCTCGCGGAAATGTCGATAGGCGGATCGCCTTTCCGGTGTGGCGCGCGCAGTCACATTCACCCTCTGAAGCACTGGTGGCAAGGCACGCGCCCGATCGGCGCCGAGCCGGCGCACGCCTTGCGCTCGGCCGAATTCAGGCAGCGATCGCTCGCTCTATGACTTGCATTATTAGACTGAAAATGCTGTTGTCAATGGAGCGATCCCGTAGAGATCCAGGTAACGCAGCAAAAATGCCGGAGCGCTGATCAGCCAGACAGTGCTCAGCCATACGGAGAACGGAGCCTTCGCCAAGCGGCCCATTCGTCCGTCCATTTACCGTAGCAACAATCAGGCACGTCGCGTGGGCCAAACCGCGCACGCAGGGAGGAGGAAAATCATGTCCCGGATCGTCCAGTCACTTATGGTATGCGCGGCGCTTGCCATCCCGATGCCGTGTCTGGCGCAGGCGCAGCCGGCGGCGCCTCAGGGGAAAATGGCCAATGGCACCGTCAAGATCGGTGTGCTCACGGATATGTCGGGCCAGTTCTCGCACGAGGCGGGAGAAGGATCCGTCACGGCCGTGAAGATGGCGGTGGAGGACTTTGGCGGCAAGGTTCTCGGCAAGCCCATCGACGTCATCGTGGCGGACCACCAGAACAAGACCGAGGTCGCCATTTCCAAGGCCAAGGAATGGTTCGATGTGGACCAGGTGGACATGATCGCCAACTTGATCAATTCCGCGGTCGCCATGGGTGTCGCCAGCGTCGCGAAGGAGAAGAACGGGATCGCCATCGTCAACGGATCGGGATCCTCACGCCTGACGGGCGACGCCTGCACCCCGAACACCATCCACTATGCCTATGACACCTACGCACTTGCCGTCGGCACGGGCAACGCGCTCATCAAGCAAGGCAAGAAGCGTTGGTTCTTCCTCACGGCCGACTACGCCTTCGGCCATGCGCTGGAAGCCGACACCGCGGCGGTGGTCAAGGCCGGCGGCGGCCAGGTGGTCGGCTCCGTCCGCTACCCCATCAACACCTTGGACCACGGCTCCTTCATGCTTCAGGCCCAGGGGTCGGGCGCTGATGTCATCGCCGTCGCCGGATCCGGCACCGTCTTCATCAACGCCGTGAAGGCGGCCCACGATTTCGGCCTCACCCAGTCGGGCAAGCAATCGCTGGCGGGCCTCCTTGTCTGGATCACGGACGTGCACTCCATGGGCCTTGAAAACGCGCAGGGGCTCGTCCTGACCAATGCCTTCTACTGGGATCGGGACGATGAAACCCGCGCCTTCTCCAAGAAGTTCGAGGCACGCATGGGGCGCAAGCCGCATATGGGCGATGCCGGCGATTATTCCTCGACCATCTTCTACCTGAAGGCGGTCGAAGCCGCGGGCACCGACGAGGCGCAAGCCGTCCTTGCCAAGATGCGCGAGATGAAGGTCAACGACTTCTTCGCCAAGGGCGGATACCTGCGGGCCGATGGCCGGTTTGTTCACGACATGTATGTCTACCAGGTCAAGACCCCTGCGGAGTCCAAGTATCCGTGGGACTACTACAAGCTCGTCCAGGTCATCCCCGGCGACCAGGCTTTCCGGCCGCTGTCCGAGAGCCAGTGCCCGCTGGTGAAGAAGTAGCCTTTCCAGCTTTGCGCGCGGGCTCCTTTGCCTGGGTCCCGCCCGCCGCCCCCGCCATCACGCGCTCCATGCGATCACTCGCCTGGGGCGCGCCGTATCTGGCCGGATCGTAGTTCAGCCGATAGCGCATCGCGTGGGCCTCGACCGGCTGCCGGCACTTGTTGCAGATGACGACCGCCGAAAAATCATGCCCGCAATCCAGATGCGTCAGGATGAGCGGCGGATCGCCCCCAGACAACCATCGATCTCCCCATGCCGCCATGGAAATGAAGGCGCCGTAGAGATCCTTGCCCATCTCGGTCAGGCGGTATTCGAAGCGTTCGGGCAAGTCCTGATACTTGCGCCGCTCGAACACGCCTCGCGCCACGAGACGGCCGAGCCGCTCCGCAAGAATGTTCGGTGCAATCTTGAGTTCGTTCTGAAGCTGGTCGAACCGACGCACGCCGAAGAAGGCCTCCCGCAGGATGAGGAAGCTCCAGCGGTCACCGATAATCTCCAGAGAGCGGGACACGGAACTCGGGCGTCCCTGTGAGAAGCTGGCGGATTCGGCCGTCCGCCGCGCGCGCTTGGCCGGCTCCACCGGTGTACGCCCGGCGCCGGGGCCATCCCGGTAGCTGACACGGTGGGCGTGCACCTCTCCCAGGCAATGCGAGCAGGCCACATAAGGCTCGCACTCCTGTCCGCAGGTCGCATGGATCAGCTTGAGTGGCGGCCCCTCCGGCCCGCAGAGCCAGCGGTCGCCGAAGCGGATCAGGGCGACGAAGCTCGGATAGAGATCCATGCCGCATCGCGTCAGATGATATTCCACCCGGCTCGACGTGTCCGAGTAGTGCACCTGCCGGAAAATGCCCCGCATGGTCAGGCGCTTCAGGCGCTCGGACAGCGTGCCCCGAGGCAGGCCGAGGGCGGTGCGGAACTCCTCGAACCGCTGCGCGCCGAAGAAAGCCTCTCGAATGATGAGAAAGCTCCAGGCATCAGAGACAATCGAAATCGTCCGACCCACGGAGCAGTTGCGCTCGAAAAGTTGAGCCACCGGCCGTGCGCGCTCGCTGCCCCGTGCAGCCTCCGGGCCCTTGTCCCTGACCATCTTCGATATGAGTCCCGCGAAAAGTGTCCGTTTATAATACGAACTCCTTCCGCGTCGCGAGGGCCCCGCGCCCCTGTCAGGCGGTTGCGCTTCTGGAAAGGCAGATCGCCTCTTCCCCGATGATCAGGTCTGAGCCCATGGAGTACGCCTGGCCAGCGGGGCGGCCAGCGGGGCGGCCAGCGCGCCGGCGAGGACCGCTTCGGCACCGAACTGGCCCTTAAGGGCGACCCCACGAGCGGCACACCTTCCGGCATGCCGCCCAGGCTGCACGCTCACACGTCGACAGCGAGGGACGCGATCTGCTCAGCCCACGCGCCGTACCAATGCATCCACAGCCACCACGCCCTCTCCGACAGGCCGGATGAGGACCGGATTAATCTCCGCCTCGTCAATCCCCGGCTCCATGGCGAGGCGAGAGACGGCCACGATTGCATCCGCCAGCGCCGGGAGGTCGCCCTTCGGCTTGCCGCGATAGCCGTCCAGCATCCGCATCGCCTTCACCTCCGCAATCATCTCCAGCGCGCCGTCGCGGTCGATGGGAGCGAGGCGGAGGCTGCGGTCGCGATATAGCTCGGTAAACACACCCCCAGCCGCCAGCATCACGACCGGCCCGACCTGTGGATCCCGACGGAAGCCGATAAGGGCCTCTCCCAGCCCACGGGTCATCGGCTGAACGAGAATGCGAGACACGGCAATCCCCGGCTTTCGTGCTTCCACTGTCCGCTTGATGCGCCGCATCGCTTCGGCTAGCGCCTCGGCATCGGGAATCCCAAGCTCCACCCCGCCCATTTCCGTTTTGTGAGCGATCTCAGCGTGCAGGACCTTGGCGACGACCGGGTACGAGAAGGGCAGGCGGGGAACCGGCCCATCCGCGTCCAGAAGCATGACCGGGGCGTGGGGGATGCCCACCTTCGCGAACAGCTCATAGGCCGTCGCCTCGTCCAGCAGGCGCGCGGTGGCGTCCTCATGCCCCGCCGCCGGCAGCATAGGGCGCGCACGCGGGGCGCGCCGGGCAAAGGCCGCCGCGATCACGTCTCCACACGTCTCCGGTGCGCGGAAATTGGGGATGCCTGCCTGTGCCAAACGCACCAGCGCCTCGGGCGCGTCGGGCACGATGAAGGCGGCCACCGGCCGCTCGTGCTCATGCCCGGCATCGATCACCGGCTTCACCGCAAGGTCCGGCTGGAAGCGCGCGGATGACCCCACCGTGGCCAGCACCAGATCAAATTCCGGGGCGGTCAGCATCACATCCAGCGTGGCCTTCATGACCTCGTAGCGTGTCCCCGCCAATGTCAGGTCGACGATGCGTCCATGGCCCGCGCTCACACCCGCAGCCGCCAGCCGCGCCCGCGTATCCTCGGAGGGCGGGATCACCGACACGCCACGCACCGCAAGCTGGTCCACGGCCATCGCCGCGCCCCCGCCCGTGGTGGTGACAACGCCCACTGTGGGCGTGCGGCGGGCAGGCCGCGCCGGAAGCTTCTCCAGAACGGGGATGATGTCGAGAAGTCCTTCAAAGGAGTCCACACGGGCGATGCCGCACTCCCGCAGGAAGGCATCCGCCACATCATCGGCCCCGGCAAGGGCGCCCGTGTGGGAGACCGCCAGTTCTGCAGCCTCGGGCGAGCGGCCGAGCTTATAGGCCGCAACCGGCTTGCCCCGGCGCGCCGCGGCGTGGGCGAACGCCTCAAGGGCATCGGCATGGCGCATGGATTCGAGGAAGAGCAGATAGCCCGAGATGTTCGGGTCATCGAGGGTGGCCGTGCAGATCTCCCCCATGCTGAGGTCGCTCTCGACGCCCACCGACACCAGCCCCGCAAACCCCACGCCGCGCGCCTTCCCGCGCGACACCAGCGCCCCGATGAGGCTGCCGCTGTGCGAGCCGACAAAAATCCGCCCGGCAGGCAAATCCGGCTCCGCGAAGGCAGCGTTCGCCGTCAGGACAAGCCGCTCGTGCAGGTTGACGATGCCGATACTGGACGGCCCCAGCACCCGCACGCCATGGCGCGCCGCCAACGCCTTCAGCCTGCGTTCATTGGCATCGCCGTCCGGGCCGGATTCGGAGAAGCCCCCGGCAAGGATGGTGGCCACCGGGATCCCCAGTTGGCCGCACTGCTCCACGGCCGCGATGGCCGCTTCCGTCCCGGCCACGATGAAGGCATGGTCCGGTCGCTCGGGGAGCGCCGCCAAAGACGGATAAGCCCTCTCGCCCTGCACCGTCGCGCGGGTGGGATTGACCGGATAGATGCGGTGCGGAAATCCCGCGCGGCGCAGGAACTGGAGCGGGCGGGCGGCGGTCTTCGTGAGATCATCCGACACGCCCACAAGCGCCACCGAGCGGGGGCGCAGGAGAGCATCGGCCCAGGCGGATGCGGGCACGGACAAAGGCTGAAGAGACGCGGTCATGATGCACGCTGACTGAAGCGCCGGTCGAACACATGCTCGGCGACGCGGTTCTTGAGGACTTCAATGGAGCCGCCGGCAATCATCCAGCCGCGCGTCCGCTTCACGCAATATTCCACCAGGGCTTCGGTGCTGTAGCCATAGGCACCCATCACCTGCAAGGCATCATTGGCCACCTCGAAGCCGGCCTGGTTGCAGGCAAGTTTCGCGATGGCGGTCTCGTAGGGAGAAGGCAAGCCGCCATCTGCGCTCGCGGCGGCGCGGTAGAGGAGCAGCTGCGCGCTTTCCAGCTTCAGCGCCATGTCGGCGAACTTCCATTGCAACCCCTGGAATTCGCACAAGGCCCGGCCGAACTGATGGCGCGTGAGGGCATGCTCGCGGGCGACCTCATAGGCGTGCCGGCCCAGCGCCAGCGAACGGGACGCATTGCCGATGCGCTCCACGTTGAATCCCGAAATCTGCTTCTTGAACCCGCCCGGCCCGAGCAGGACGTTCTCCTTGGGGATGTAGCAGTCTTCCATGTAGAGCTGGCACCATTCCTCGCCGCTCATGAAGGCGGAGGGCTGGCCGATGGAAAAGCCCTCCATCCCCCGCTCCAGCAGCACCGACCCGATGCCGCCGACCCCCGGTCCGAAGCGCACATAGACGAGGAAGAGGTTGGCCTCCGGGCTGTGGGTGGAGAAGACCTTGGAGCCGGTGATCCGGAACCCCTCGCCGTCCGGGCGGGCCGTGGTCTTCAGCTCGGTGACGGCGGAGCCGGCATCCGGCTCGCTCATGCCAAGCGCGATGAGATTGCGGCCCGCGAGCAGGTCGGGCAGGAAGCGCTCTTTCTGGGCCGGGCTGGCATATTCGGCGAATGTGCGCAGCGGGCCGAAATTTCCAGCCTGCACCACATCGGCGCTCTTGGGGCACACGAGCGCAAGCTCCTGGATGGCGGTGACCGCATCCATCAGGGTGCCGCCGATGCCGCCATCCTCCTCGCGCACGGTGATACCCAGAAGGCCCATCTCGGCGAGGCGCTGGGCCACGTCCCAGGGAAAGCTGGCGGAATGCGCACGCTGAAGGGCGCCCTCCGCCAGCTCCGCGCGGGCGAACCGGCGGATGGTGTCGGCGAAGGCGCTCTGTTCGGGCGAAAGGGCGAAATGCATGGGCTTACCGTGTTGAAGTCGTCCGCCCCTTGTCCCCGCATTCCCGCGAGGGGAGCAACTTCGCAGTTGTCGCCCCGTCATGAGTTTTGGTAATGCCAACGGATGAGCCAGCGCCTCCCTCCCCTCAATCCGCTGCACGTCTTCGTGTGCGCGGCGCAACATTGCAGTTTCACGCGGGCGGCAGAGGAACTGCGGGTCAGCCAGTCGGCGGTCAGCCGGCAAGTGGCGGTGCTGGAGCATTATCTGGGTGTTCGCCTGTTCCTGCGCGAGCGGCCGGGACTGAAGCTGACACCGGACGGCGTCCAGTATCTGGCCGAGGTGGCGCCCGCCTTCCAGACCATCATCGAGGCCACCGCGCGCCTATCGGAAGGCACGAGCCGCGAGCCGCTGCGGCTCCAGGTCTATCCCACCTTCATGGCGAAGTGGCTGATGCGCCGGCTGCCGGACTTCCAGGCCCGGCATCCCGATGTCCTGGTGCGCGCCACCGCCAGTGTCGCCCCGGTGGATTTCACCCGCCACCGCATCGACGCGGGCATCCAGCTGGGGGATGGCACCTGGCCTGGCGCCGAGGTCACCTTCCTGTTCAAGGACGCATTTGGGCCCGTGTGCAGTCCGGCTTTGCTGGACCGCGGCCCGCCGGTGCGGCAGCCGCAGGACCTGCTGCGCTATCCCCTGCTCCATTCCCATTACCGTCGGCGAGACTGGGACGACTGGTTCCTCTCCCTGGGCCTGCCGCCTCACCAGGAGGAGGAGCCGACGGTATTCGCCAGTTCCTTGCTGACCTATCAGGCGGCGGAGGACGGCCTCGGCATCGCCATGGGGCAGGCCAAGATGCTCCAGAAGGAATTGGAAAGCGGCGCCCTCGTCCGCCCCTTTGACCATATGGTCGAGCGCGACCTCGGCTATTACTTCATCGCGCCCGAAGGCATGGGCAACCGGCGGCGGCTGCGCGCCTTTCGCTCCTGGCTCGTGGACGCGGCCCGCCGGGACGCCTGAAGCCTGCTCGCATTCCAAAAAGTCATCCACCTATGAGGTCTGCGAAGTGTCGGGGCCGCCCGCTTCGCGGCAACGTCGTCTGAAACAACCTCCCCTTGCGCCCGTTCGCAGGAGGGAGCTTCGGGAGATGACGCCAGATGCCCCTCAGCCGACGCGCCTGCCTGCTGGGCCTGTCGCTCGCAACTCTTGCCGCCCGGCCTCGGATGGCAGCGGCGGACGGCGCGTATCCCGCAGGGCCCATTCGCCTCATCGTGCCCTTCCCGCCCGGCGGCCCCGCCGACGTCACCGCGCGCATCGTCGCCGAGGACATGGCCCGCCAGCTCGGCCAGCCGATCATCGTGGAGAACAAGGGCGGCGCGGGCGGTAATATCGGCGCGGGCCTCGCCGCCAAGGCGCCGGCGGACGGCTACACGCTCTTCTATGCGTCCGGCGGGACGCACGGCATCAATCCCAGCCTCTACCGCCAGCTCCCCTATGACCCGACCGGCGACTTCCGCGGCGTTGCGCTGGCCTGCACGCTGGCCAACATCTTCGTGGCCAACCCGAAGTTTCCCGCCGATGACATGGCCGGCCTGATCGCCCTCGCCAAGGCCAATCCGGGCAGGATTTCCTATGCCAGCGCCGGCAGCGGCACCACCACGCACATGAGCGCGGAATTGCTAAAGGCGATGACCGGCATCGACATCGTCCATGTCCCCTACAAGGGCGGCGGCCCGGCCATGAACGACTTGCTCGGCGGCCATGTGGAGCTGATGGTCGACGGCCTGCCCACCTCCGCGCCGCACATCAAGTCGGGGCGGCTGAAGGGGCTGGGCGTCACATCCACCAAGGCCGATCCCAACTTGCCCGCCGTGCCGCCGGTGAGCGCCACCGTTCCGGGCTACGAGGCCGTGGCCTGGTTCGCCTTCCTCGCCCCGGCCAAGACCCCGGACACCATCGTCGACAAGCTGAATGGCGCCGCCAATGCGGCCCTCGCCAGCCCCGAGGTGCGCGCACGCTTCGCCGGCTTCGGCGCCTATCCGGGCGGCGGCACGCCACAGGACCTGGACGGCTTCATCCGAGCCGAACTCGCCAAATGGCGCAAGGTCGTGGAGGCGACCGGCGCCCACGTGGACTGATAAAATACGGAACGACCATGCAATTCGCCTTTTCCGAAGAACAGAAGCTGTTTGCGGACAGCGTCCGGCGGTTCGCCGAGGACACGCTCCAGCCGCAGGCGCTCGCGCGCGCCCACGATCCGCGCTTCCCCCGTGACGTGGCGCAGGACATGGCGCGGCAGGGACTGCTCGGCATCACCATGGCGCCGGAGGATGGCGGCCAGGGCGGCAGCCTGATGGATGCGGTCATCGCCATCGAACAGGTGGCGGCCGCCTGCCCGCGCAGCGCCGACGTGGTGCAGGCGGGCAATTTCGGCCCCATCCGCACCTTCGCCGAATATGCCAGCCCCGATCAGAAGAAGCGCTTCCTGCCTGATCTGCTGGCTGGCCGAAAGGTCATCAGCCTCGGCATGAGCGAGCCGGAGGCCGGCTCCGCCGTCACCGAACTGCGCACCACGGCGCGAAAGAATGGCGGCGACTATCTCATCACCGGCACCAAGGTCTTCTCCACCCACAGCCCGGACGCGGATCTCTTCCTCATCTATGTGCGTTTCGGGCCGGGCACCAAGGGCATCGGGTCGGTGCTGGTGGAGCGCGGCACGCCGGGATTCTCCATCGGGCAGCCCTCCCCCTTCATGAGCGGCGAGGAATGGTGCCAGCTCTATTTCGAGGATTGCCGCATCCCCGCCGAGAATGTGCTGCTGGGGCCCGGGGGCTTCCAGAAGCAGATTTCGGGCTTCAACGTGGAGCGCATCGGCAATGCCTCCCGCTCCCTTGCGCTCGGGCGCTATGCCTTCGAGCGGGCCCGCGAGCATGCCGCCACCCGGCGCCAGTTCGGCCGGCCGCTGTGCGAGTTCCAGGGCCTGCAATGGAAGTTCGCCGACATGGCGCTGAAGCTGGAGAGCGCCCAGCTTCTGCTCTACCGGGCCGCCGTGAATGCCGGCGCGGCGGGCCTGCCCGACCCGTACGAGACGGCCATCGCCAAGACCGCCTGCAACCTTGCCGGTTTCGAGGTGGCCAATGACTGCGTGCAGGTGATGGGCGGCCTTGGCTACAGCCAGGAGGCCCTGACCGAATACTGCATGCGGCGCACCCGCGGCTGGATGATCGCCGGCGGGTCCATCGAGGTTCTGAAAAACCGCATTGCGGAGCACATCTTCAACCGCCGGTTCGACCAGCGGGCCCAGCGCCTGGCAGCCGAGTGACGAGAGCCTTCAAAAAATGACAGACGAAAAGATCATGCGGATCGAACACTTGCCGGCCCTCGTGGAAGCGGACCCAGTCCTGGTGCGGCGGGGGCGCTTCGTGGACACCACCTTCCTGATCGAGATCGGAGAGACGGCGTTTCTCGTGGAGGTGCAAGGCGGCCGGATCGCCAGCGTGCGCCGTGGCCCCTTCGTGATGCCCAGCTGGACCTTCGCCCTGCGCGCGCCCGCGGAAGCTTGGGCCAGCTTCTTCCAGCCCTTGCCGCCACCGGGCTTCAACGACCTGTTCGCCATGCTGAAGCGGCGCGTGCTGAAGATCGAGGGCGACCTCCATGTCTTCATGGCCAACCTGCTCTATTTCAAGGGCGTCCTGGCGACGCTGTGCAGCCCGGAGGCCGCCCGATGAGCGCGACGTTCGAGCCCATCATCGGGCGCTACATGACGCTGGACCTCGCGGGCCGGCCCCACCGGCTCTATGTGGAGGAGGCTGGCCAGGGCACGCCCCTTCTGTGCCTGCACACGGCAGGCTCCGATACCCGCCAGTATCGCGGGCTCATGAATGATCCGCGCATCACCGCCACGCACCGGGTCATCGCCTTCGACATGCCCTGGCACGGCAAGTCCTCCCCGCCGGAGGGTTGGGAGCGCGAGGAATACAAGCTCACCTCTCAGGCCTATGTGGACATGGTGCTGGCGGTGGCCGATGCCATGGCGCTCGACGCCCCCATTGTCATGGGCTGCTCCATTGGCGGGCGGGTGGTGCTGCACCTGGCCTTGCGCCATCCCGAGCGCTTCCGCGCCATCATCGGCCTTCAGTCGGGCGCCCATGTGGACCCCTATTACGACCTCACCTGGCTCCACCATCCCATGGTGCATGGCGGCGAGGTGTGCGCGGGCGTGGTCTCCGGCCTCGTCGGCCCCTCGGCACCGGAAAAGGAGCGATGGGAAACGCTCTGGCACTACATGCAGGGGGGCCCCGGCGTCTTCAAGGGCGACCTCCACTTCTACAAGCTCGACGGCGACATGCGGGACGCGGTGAGCGCCATCGACACCGGCCGCTGCCCGCTCTTCCTGCTCTCCGGCGAATACGACTATTCCGCCACGCCGGAGGATACCCGCGACCTGGAGCGTCGCATCGCGGGAGCCAAGGCCACCATCATGGAGGGCCTGGGCCACTTCCCCATGAGCGAGGATCCGGAACGCTTCATCTCCTACCTGCTGCCGGTCCTCGGCGAGATCGCGCAGGGACCCACCACAAGCCGGGCGGCCTGAGGCGCCCCGGCACTCACACAAGACGTGCCCCAAGGGGCCATCGGGAGGACATCATGACACGCATCGCCATGACGGCGCTGGCGCTGGTTCTGGCCCTCGGGCCGGCGGCGGCCCAGGACAAGAAACCCATCCGCATCGCCGTCATCAACGACCAGACCGGCATTTTCTCCGAGACCGGCGGCATGGGCTCGGTGGTGGGCGCGCGCCTCGCCATCGAGGATTTCGGCGGTGAGATCAACGGCCGCAAGATCGAGCTGGTGGTGCAGGACCACCAGAACAAGCCGGACATTGCCGCCGCCATCGTGCGCAAGGGCATTGAGGTGGAAGGCTATGACCTCATCGCCGACGGCGCGTCCTCGGCCGCAGGCCTCGCCATCAATGAGGTGGCGAAATCCAAGGGCGCCATCTTCGTTGTCTCCGGCCCGGCCGCCCCGGACTTTTCGGGCAAAGGGTGCAGCCCCACCACCTTCCACTTCACCTACGACACCTATGCGCTCGCCAACGGCACCGCCAAGGCCCTGGTGAAGCAGGGCGGCAACAGCTGGTTCTTCATCACCGCCGACTACGCCTTCGGCCATGCCATCCAGCGCGATGTCACCAAATTCGTGGAAGAGGCCGGCGGCAAGGTGCTCGGCTCGGTAAAGTATCCCACCGGCAGCCAGGATCTGAGTTCCTATTTGCTTCAGGCCCAGGCCTCCAAGGCCAAGATCATCGGCCTCGCCAATGCCGGCGTCGACACCATCAACTCCCTGAAGCAAGGCCGCGAGTTCGGCATCGTGCAAGGCGGGCAGAATTTTGCCGGCCTGCTGGTCTTCATCTCCGACGTGCATGCCATGGGCCTCGACGTCGCGCAGGGGCTGGTGCTCACCACCTCCTTCTATTGGGACCTCAACGACAGCACCCGCAAGCTCGCCACGCGCTTCTCGGCCCAGATGAACGGCAAGAAGCCCACCATGGTCCATGCGGGCGTCTATAGCGGCGTTCGGCACTATCTGGCCGCCGTGAAGGCAACGGGCACGACCGAGTCCGCCGTTGTCGCCAAGGCCATGCACGACACGCCGGTGAACGACGCCTACAACACCAACGTGGCCATCCGGCCGGACGGCCGCGTGCTCCACGACATGTACCTGATGAAGGTGAAGGCGCCGGCGGAGTCCAAATATCCCTACGACTACTATTCGCTGCTGACCACTACGCCGGGGAAGGACGCCTTCCGCCCGCTGGCGCAGAGCGAATGCCCGCTGGTGCAGAAGCCCAACTGAGACGCGCTGGCGCGCTCGGCGCGCCGGCCCATCGCGAGATCACAATCATGAAGAAAATCGAAGCGCTCGGCTTTGTCGGGCTCGGCGTCATGGGCGAGGCCATGTGCGCCAACCTGGTGCGCAAGGGTGGCCTGCCGGTGACGGGCACCGACCGGATGCCGGAACCCGTGGAACGGCTTGCCGCCCTCGGGCTGCGTCCGGCGGCAAGCCTGGCGGAGGTGGCGCAGGCAAGCGACGTGGTCTTCCTCTCCTTGCCCAGCGGCGTGCAGGTGGAGGAGGTTTGCTTCGGCCCCGGCGGCCTCGCCAGCGCGGGGGGGCGGGTCCACACCGTGGTGGACATGAGCACCAGCCCGGCAAAGCTCACCCGCGAACTGGCCGCGCGCATGGCGGCGCATGGCATCACCTTCATGGACGCTCCCGTCGCCCGCATGCGGCAGGCGGCGAAGGATGGCACGCTCTCCATCATGGTGGGCGGCACGGCGGAAGATTTCGAGGCGGTGCGCCCGTTCCTCGCCACCATGGGCACGGACATCACCCATTGCGGCGCCGTGGGCACCGGGCAGGTGGTGAAGATCCTCAACAACATGGTGGTCTTCATGACCGTCCATGCGCTCGCCGAGGCGCTCGCCATCGGCCGCAAGTCGGGGGTCGACGGGGCGCTTCTGTTCGACGTGATGTCGAAGGGCTCCGCCGACAGCTTTGCCTTGCGCACGCCCGGCCAGAAGGCCCTGGTGCCGGACGTTTTCCCGGAACAGACCTTCCCCACCGACTATGCCATCAAGGACATCAAGCTGGCGCTCGAACTGGCCGAGCAGGCCGGCATCGATGCCGATGCCGCGCGGCGCACCTTCGCCTTGCTGGAGGAGACGAGCAAGGCTGGCTACGGCAAGGCCTACTATCCCGCCATGATCCGGCTGATTGAAGCCGGGGCGGCGTGACGGCCATGTCCGCTGCTCGCCGCCGCCCCGCCTCAGGCACCGGGGCCACCCATGCGCTGGTGGCCCGGGCGGGGTCGCTCCGGTGGGCCGACCTGCCGACCGACGTGCGCAACGCGGCCCGGCGGCATCTGCTCGACACGGTCGGTGTCATGGTGGCCGGATGCGCGGGGGATGTGGCCGGCCGTCTGTGCGCCGTACTCGCGCGAGAGCGGACGGCCGGTCCGGTTCCCGTGCCCGGCCGCACCCGCCGGCTCGATCGGCTGGACGCCGCCTATGTGGGCGGAACGGGCGCGCATGGGATTGAGCTCGACGACGGCTACCGGCAGGGCTCGGTACATCCGGGCGTGGCCGTGGTTCCCGCGCTGCTGGCCATGGCCCATGGCCGCGGTGTCTGCGGCCCGCGCCTGCTGGAGGCCCTTGTGGCGGGATACGAGACCGTGACCGCCGTCGCGCGCGCCGCCCACCCGGCGCTGCGCACGCGGGGCTTTCACCCCACCGGAACGGTGGGCGCCCTGGGCGCCGCCATGGCGGTGGGCCGCCTGGAGGCCCTTGCGCCCCATCAGTTGGAAAGCGCCCTGGGCCTTGCAGCCAGCAGCGCGGCGGGCCTCTTCGCCTTTCTCGGTGGCGGCGGGGACGTGAAGCGCCTCCATGCCGGCCACGCCGCCCGCGAGGGCCTGATGGCCGCGCTTCTGGCCCGGGAGGGCGTCGCGGGGCCGCCGGATGTGATCGAGGCGCCGGACGGCTTCCTCCAGGCCTTCGCTGGCGCACCGGAGGGCCTCATGCTGGACCTCGGCGCCTTCGGCATCCTCGATTGCTACATCAAGCCCCATGCCTGCTGCCGCCATCTCCAGCCGGCGCTGGAGGCCCTCATGGGTCTGATGGCGGACGAGGGGCTGAACGCGGAGGACGTCGAGGACATTCACGTAGAGACCTATGCCATCGCCGCCGCCCATGCGCAGACCGGCTGGGCCGACTTTGCCTCGGCGCAACTCTCCTTCCCCTTCATCCTCGCCCTCGGCCTGCGCTTCGGCGCCGTGGAGCTGGCGCACTTTTCCGTCGAGACACGGGCCGACCCCACGTTGGCCGACCTGTGCCGGCGGGTGCGGGTGAGCATCGACCCGGCGCTGGATCGCCTCTATCCGGAGCTGAGGCCGGCCCGCGTCACCGTGCGCACGGGGTCTCGATGCTTCAGGCGGGAGGCGATGGAGGCGCTGGGTTCGCGCCTTCTGCCATTGGACGACGAGGCCCTTTCCCACAAGTTCCTGGGGCTCGCGGCGCCCGTGCTGGGGACGGGACAGGCGGAGCGGCTGCTGGACGGCCTCTGGCGGATCGACGCTGCGGCCGATGTCACGGACCTCATCACGGCGGCGGCGCTTCCACCGGGAGGACACGCATGACCAACACCGCGCCCGCCTATGAAGCGTTCGCCCTGCGCTATGCCACCATTGACCGCCTCGCATCCCAGACCTTCCTCACCTGGAAGGGACCCGACCGCCTCGTACGCCTCGATTTCTTCTTCTGGGCGCTGCGGGCGGGTGAGCGGGCGATCGTCATCGACACCGGCTTCAGCCCCTTCTCCTCGGAGAAGCGCCGCCGCCCCTATCTCCACCGTCCGACGGACCTGCTGCGGCGGATCGGCATCGCGCCCGAACAGGTGGGCGACGTGATCCTGACGCACCTGCATTACGACCATGTGGGCAATCTCGCCGACTTCCCCGCCGCCACCTTCCATGTGCAGGCCCGCGAAGTGGCGGCCGCCACAGGGCCGGACATGGCGCACCCTCTGCTGCGCGCGCATTACGAGGCGCGCGACCTTGCTACCCTCGTGCATCTGATCCATGAGGGCCGGGTTTGCTTTCACGACGGCACAAGCGAGGTGGCGCCGGGCGTGCGGGTCCACCACGCTCCCGGGCACACGGCGGGGCTTCAGGCGGTGGAGGTGGCCACCATCACCGGCCCACTGGTGATCGCCTCGGACGCCGTGCACTATTACGCCAATCTCGAACAGGACAACCCGTTTCCCGCGCTCGTGGACGTGGCGGGGGAGCTCAATGCCTTTCGCCGCCTCTCGGCGCTGGCCGGATCGCACGCGCGGCTCGTGCCGGGCCATGATCCGCAGGTGCTGTCGCGCTTTGCGCCGCATCCCGATGGCGGCGGCGACGTGGTCTGCCTGGCATGATCCGGCCGACCGCCCTGGACGCGAGGCATGAGGCGGTGCCAAGCTGGACGGAGGGAAAGGAGACACGCCGTTGGAAGAGCGCTACCGCAGCCTGCCGCTGAATCCCCTGCGCGCCTTCGCCATCGCGTCGCGCCATCGCTCGTTCACCGCCGCCGCCCGCCATATGGGGGTGAGCCAGGTGGCCATCAGCCGGCAGATCAGCATCCTTGAAGCCTATCTGGGGGTGAAGCTGTTCGAGCGCTCCTCCCATTCGGTGAAACTCACCGACATCGGCCGCAGCTTCGGCCACGAGATTGCCGGCCTGTTCGACGGCATCGAGCGCGCCACCGCCCAGATCCTGGCCGATGAGAGCGATGCCACCATCAATGTGCGCGTCTATCCCAGTTTCCTGAACCACTGGCTGATGCCGCGCCTGCAGGCCTTCACCGCCCTTCACCCGCAATATCGCGTCCGCTTCGACACCACGGTGGAGCCGCTCGACTTCCGCAGCACCTATCTTGATCTCGCCATCCAATTGGGCCAGGGCTCCTGGCGGGAGGCGAAGGCGCAATTTCTGTTCGAGGAGCAGGTGGACGCCGTGTGTTCGCCGGGCTGTGCCGAGCGCCTCGCCACGCAGGTGGAGCACCGCACCATTTCTGGCACCGACATCCTCCAGTCCCGCTATCGGCGGGAGGAATGGGGCATCTGGGCGGCCGGGGCAGGCGTCACGCTGGGTGACTGCACCAGTACGGAGTTTGACTCCTCCCTCCTCACCTACAGCGCCGCCCGGCAGGGCTTCGGCCTCGCCATCGGCCAGTTGGCCCTTCTGAAGCCGGAACTGGACGCGGGCGCGCTGGTGCGACCCTTCGCCTGCGAGGTGGCCACCGGCGCCGCCTTCTATGCGGTGTGGCCGACGACAAAGTCGCTGGCCCAGAAGACCCGCCGCTTCATCGACTGGCTCGCGGCGATGGCGGCGGAGGAGGCCGGGGAGGCGCCGCCCGAAGGTGGCAATGTCACCCCGCTCCGCGCCCGTTCCCCGCGCCGAACCAGCGGGCAAGGCCGCGCCCGCTACGCCACATAGGCATATTTGACGTTCTGGAACGCCTGGAGCCCCTCGATCCCGCCTTCCGCGAACAGGCCGCTGTCCTTGTGGCCACCGAACGGCGTCTCGGGCAGCGAGACACGCCAGCCATTGCAGATGACGCTGCCGGCCTCCACGTCCTCGATGGCCTTGTTGATGGTGTGCACATTGGTGGACTGCACATAGGCCGCCAGCGCGAAGGGCAGGCGGTTAGCGAGCGCGATGCCCTCCTCATAGGTGTCGAACGGGGCGGTGGCGGCGATGGGGCCGAAGGGTTCCACATTGGAGACCAGCGTCTCTGGCGTGATGTTGGCGATGACCGTGGGGGCGAAGAAGGTGCCCTCCCCTTCCAGGGCCTCGCCGCCGGCCAGGACCGGCAGGCGGCGCTCCCTTGCGTCCGCCACGAAGCTCTCCATGGCCTGGACACGACGGGGATGCACCAGCGGACCCATGCTGGTCTTGGCCTCGAAGCCGCAGCCCAGCACCAGGTCCCGCGCTGCCTGCGCCAAGGCGGCGTTGAAGGCATCATAGATGCCCCGCTGCACATAGAAGCGGGTGGGCGCGATGCAGATTTGGCCGGAATTGCGGAACTTGGCCCCCGCCGCCGCCCGGGCGGTGGCCTCGATGTCCACGTCGTCGAAGACGAGCACCGGCGCATGGCCGCCCAGTTCCATGATGGGCCGCTTCATCTGTGCCACCGCGCGGGCGGACAATTGCTTGCCGATCTGGGTCGAGCCGGTGAAGGTGACGCCGCGCACCTGCGGCGCATCGATCAGGCGCTCGGACAGTAGCACCGCATCGCCGATGAGGATGGACAGCGCCCCTTCCGGCAGCCCGCATTCATAGGCGATGCGGCCGATGGCCAGCGCGCAGGCCGGCACCTCCTCGGAGGCCTTCATGATGATGGCGCAGCCCGCACCCAGCGCCCCCGCCATCTTGCGCGAGGGGGTGATGAGCGGGGCATTCCAGGACCCGAAGGCAGCGACGATGCCCAGCGGCTCGGGCATGACCATCTGGCGGGCATAGGCCTCGCGCGGGGGGATCAGGCGGCCATAGGCGCGCTTGCCCTCTTCCGCATACCATTCCCACATGCCGGCCGCCTGCTCGACTTCGGCCACCGCCTCCTTCCAGGGCTTGCCCAGTTCCAGCGTCACCAGCCGCGCCAGGTCCTGCGCCCGCTCTCGCATGGTATCGGCGACCTTGCGCAACACCTTGGCGCGCTCAAAGGCCGGGCGCCTGCGCCACACCGCAAAGCCGTGCTCCGCAGCCGACAGGGCACGGGCGATGTCGGCCTTGGTGGCTTCCGGATACTGGCCAAGAGGGATGCCGGTGGTGGGATCCACCACATCGCGCATCACCCGGCCCCCGCCGGTCTCGTAGGCGCCGCCAATGAGCTGGCCCAGTTCTGGATAATGGCCGCGGGCCTCGGTTCTGGTGTGCATCGTCCTGTCCTTGGCGCGTGTCTTGTGCGGGCGCTCGCCCGGCTCTCGCTTGGGTGTCATGAGAGCATGCGAGGGCGCGGCGCGACAGTCGGGGGCTGTTTGGACCAGCTTAACCTGCGGTTATGGCGGGGAGGCCAAATCACCACGAGGCGAACCTCACGTCTGGCTGGCCTGACCATCCCTCAGCGGCATCCGGGCGCGAACGCGGCTATGGTGCGGGCAAGAACAGGAGCCCTGCCGGCGCTCCGAAATATGGGGGAGGATGTGATGACCATCACCTGCAAGGGCGCGGTGCTGCGCACGCTCGGCCTGCCCCAGCCCTATGCGCAGAGCCGACCGCTCGCCATCGAGGAGATCACGCTCGACCCGCCGGGGCCGCTTGAGGTGGTGGTGAAGGTCATGGGCGCGGGCCTCTGCCATTCCGACCTTTCCGTCATCAACGGATCGCGCGGGCGCGGCGTGCCCATGGTGATGGGCCACGAAGGTGCCGGCGAAGTGGTGGAGGTGGGAGCCGCCGTCACCGACGTGAAGGTGGGCGACCATGTGGTGTTCCAGTTTTCCGTCGCCTGCGGCCGCTGCCGGGCCTGCCTTGGCGGGCGCCCCAATATCTGCGAGGCGGCCCCCGCCGCCCGCGCCAAGGGCGAGCTCATTTCCGGAGGCTCGCGCATCCGCGATGCCGAGGGTCGCACCTTGCGCCATCAGGCGGGCGTCTCGTGCTTTGCCCAATACAGCGTGGTCCATCGCGGCTCCGTGGTGGTCATCACCAAAGACCTGCCGCTGACCGAGGCGGCGGTGTTCGGCTGCGCGGTGATGACCGGGGTGGGCGCGGTGGTGAACAGCGCCCGTGTTTCCCCTGGCGAGCGGGTGGCGGTCTATGGGGTGGGCGGCGTCGGCATGTCCGGCGTGATGGGCGCGCGTGTGGCGGGCGCCGAGACCATCGTGGCCATCGACCTGGACGAGGCCAAGCTCGCCAAGGCCCTCACCCTCGGCGCCACCCATGCCTTCAATGCCCGCGATCCCGGCCTCGACGCCAAGGTGCGCGAGGCGACGGAAGGCGGCGTGGACCACGCGCTGGACTTCGTGGGGGCGCCTTCCGTGCTGAAGTCCGCCTATGACTTGACCGTGCGCGGCGGGCGCGTGACCACCTCCGGCCTTGCGCCCGCGGGCGTGCTGATGTGCGTGGAACAGGGCGACCTCGTCTCGAACGACAAGTCCATCTGCGGCTGCTACATGGGCGGCTGCGTGCCGGTGCGCGACATTCCCCGCTTCATCAATCTCTACCGCCAGGGGCGCCTGCCCGTGGACGCGTTGCTCGACGGCGTCATCGGCCTCGACGAGATCAATGAAGGTTTCGACCGGCTGGCCACGGGCGGCGCGCTCCGCCAGATCCTCGCGCCCCACGGCGTGCCTGCCGCCCTCGCCCCGCACCGGGAGGCCAGCCGCGCCTGACCCTCCCCCTTCGACCCGCCGATCCCGCGGAGAGCTTGCGATGCCCAACCAGACGCCGCTTCTGTTTCAGCCCCTGACCGTGCGGGGCGTGACCTTGCGCAACCGCATCGCCGTGTCGCCCATGGCCATGTATTGCGCCAGGAACGGCTACCCCGTGCCCTTCCACCACACCCATTACGGCAAGTTTGCTATGGGCGGGGCGGGCCTTGTCTATGTGGAGCAGGCGGCCGTGACCCGAACGGGGCGCATAACCAATGGCTGCCTCGGCCTCTGGGAAGACGGGCAGGCGGAGGCGCTCGCGCCACTGGCCGCCTTTCTTTCCGAGCAGGGGGCGGTGCCGGCCATCCAGATCAACCATTCCGGCCGCAAGGGGAGCGCCCAGCGGGCCTGGGAAGGCAATGGGGTTCTCACCGCGGAGAACCTCGCCAACGGGGATGAGAGTTGGCAGCCCGTCGGCGCGTCCGCGACGCCGTTTGCCGATGGCTGGCCCATGCCCCATCCGCTCGACCGCGCCGGCCTGGACGAGATCCGCGACGCCTTCGTCGCCACGGCGCTCCGGGCGTTGAAGGCGGGGTTCCGCATCATCGAGCTGC
Source organism: Aquabacter sediminis (assembly GCF_028863665.1). Lineage (GTDB taxonomy): Bacteria > Pseudomonadota > Alphaproteobacteria > Rhizobiales > Xanthobacteraceae > L1I39. The sequence continues at coordinate 142,850 of NZ_JARBFX010000004.1, read as the reverse complement.
ACATGGCCCATGGCTACCTGCTGCAGAGCTTCCTCTCGCCCATCGCCAACAAGCGCACGGACGACTATGGCGGCAGCCGGGACAACCGCATGCGCTTCCCGCTGGAAGTGGCCCGCGCGGTGCGTGCGGCGATCCCGCAGGACACCCCGCTCTTTGCCCGCATCTCGGCGGTGGACTGGATCGAGGGCGGGTGGGAAATGGACGACAGCGTAGCGCTGGCGCGCGAACTGCGCCTCGCGGGCGTGGACCTGGTGGATTGCTCCTCCGGCGGCAACCTGCTGCGGGGCGCCACCAATTCCAACCTGACGCGCCGGCCCGCCTACCAGGCACCCTTCGCCCGCCGTGTGCGCGAGGAGGCCGGCATTCTCAGCCAGGCGGTGGGTCTCATCCGCACGCCGGAACTGGCCGAAAGCCTGCTCCAGGAGGGCGCGGCGGACATCATCGCCATTGGCCGGCAGATGCTCTTCGACCCTTTCTGGGCCCATCATGCGGCCGAGGCCCTGGGGGTCACAGGCGCCTTCGAGGCCTGGCCGCGCCCCTATGCCTGGTGGCTGGAAAAGTGGTCCAGCGGCCTGAAGGCCAGCGGGGAGCGCCCCGCCGCATGACAGACCGCGCGATCCGCCATCTCCAGCTGGATGGCCTGGCCATCGACCTTCTCCCCGAGATCGCGCATCGCATGATGCCGGTCTCGTTCCTGTTTAACGACCTGTCCAAGACGCAGATGGAGGCGAACGCCGACTGGCTCGACGCCCGCTTCCTCGATCCCGCCGCGATGACGCTGGGGCTTGCCTTCCAGGCCTATGTGGTGCGGACGGAAGGGCTCACCATCCTGGTGGATTCCTGCAACGGCAACCACAAGCAGAGGCCCACCGCCCCCTGGCAGCACGATCTGCGCTCCAGCGCCTTCCTCGACAATCTCGGCGCGCTGGGGCTGCGCTGCGAGGACGTGGACATGGTGGTGTGCACTCACCTGCATTGCGACCATGTGGGCTGGCATACGCGGCTGGACAATGGCCGCTGGGTGCCCACCTTTCCCAAGGCCCGCCACCTGTTCGGGCGCCGGGAATATGAGCATTTCCTCGCGCGGTACAGGACCGAGGGTGCGGCGGCTGTGAACCACGGCGCCTTCGCCGACAGCGTGCTGCCGGTGGTGGAAGCCGGCCTCGCCCATTTCGTGGAAGAGACCCACACGGTGCTGCCAGGAGCGGGCGGCGGGATTTCACTCATGCCGGCACCGGGGCATTCGGTGGGCCATTGCTGCGTGCGGGCCGCCAGCGGCGCAGAGGAAGCCCTCATCTGCGGGGATGCGCTCCACCACCCCATCCAGTTCGACTTGCCCGACATGCATATGCGCGCGGACTTCGACGCGCCGCTCGCCGCCGCCACCCGCCGCCGGCTGCTCTCCCATTGCGCGGACACCGGGGCCTGGCTTCTGGCCGGGCATATCCCATTCCGGTCCATGACTCAGGTGCGCCGCTTCGAGGACCGCTTCCGCTTCGCCTGAACGCGAAAGAGCCGGGCAGCGCGCCCGGCTCTTCTCTTTTCAGGTCATGCTCAGTTGTTGGCCACCAGCGGGCACGGCGAGCCCGCCAGCGGGCGGAACGCCTCGTCGCCGGGGATGGTGGCGACCATCTTGTAATAATCCCACGGCGCCTTGGACTCGGCCGGCGCCTTCACCTCGAACAGATACATGTCGCGGATGGCGCGGCCGTCGATGCGCAACTTGCCGTTCTTGGTCATGAAGTCGTTGATGGGCAGATCGCGCATCTTCGCCATGACCGTCAGCGCGCTGTCGGTGCCGGCCGCCTGCACCGCCTTCAGATAGTGCGAGACGGCACTATAGACGCCGGCCTGGTAGAGCGAGGGCATGGCCTTGTGACGCTCGAAGAAGCGCTTGGCGAAGGCACGGGTTTCCGCGTTCTGGTCCCAATAGAAGGGACTCGCCAGCATGATGCCGCTGGTGGCCTTCAGGCCGAGCGCATGCACCTCGTTGATGGCGAGGAGCAGGGTCACCAGCTTCTGGCCGGACTGGGTGACACCGAACTCGGCCGCCTGCTTAATGGCGTTCTGGGTGTCGGCGCCGGCGGTGGCGAGCGCGATCACCTGCGCCTTGGAGGCCTGTGCTTGAAGTAGGAAGGAGGAGAAATCCGGCGTGCTGGCCGGTGCCTTGATGCTGCCCACCACTTTGCCGCCCGAGGCCTTCACCACGGCCGAGGTGTCGCCCTCCAGCGCATGGCCGAAGGCGTAATCGGCTGTCAGGAAAAACCAGTCCTTGTAGCCCTTCGCCACCACCGCGCGCCCCACCACCTGCGCCAGCGCATAGGTGTCATAGGTCCAGTGGGCGCCGACCGGCGAACAGGCCTTGCCGGTCAGATCCGAACTGGCGGGGCTGGAGAAGATGACGATGCGGTTCTTCTCCCGCGCAATGGCTTGCACGGCCAGCGCGACAGCGGAATTGGGCACGTCGACGATCAGGTCCACCTGCTCGGTGTCGTACCAGCGCCGGGCGATGGCAGCGCCCACATCCGCCTTGTTCTGGTGGTCAGCCGAAATCAGCTCCACCGGCGTGTTCCCCACCTTGGCGCCGGCATCCTCCACCGCCATCTGCGCGGCGAGGACGGAGCCGGTCCCCGTATTGTCCGTGTAGAGGCCGGACAGGTCGGTGAGCACCCCGATCTTGATCTTGCCATCGGCCATCTGGGCCTGAACAGGGGCCGCAATCAGCAAGCCCGCCACAGCGGCTGCCAGGGACAATTTCGCGCGCATGGTCTCCCTCCCCAGGGATCAGGGCCCGCTGGCCCTTCAGTGTTACCCATCGCCCCAGTTTCAGGACTTCCGGGCCTGCGCTGACATCCCATCACGGAGAGGACACACCAAATTCCAAATGCGAAGCCTCGCCCAACTTTTGGTAATGCTGGAGCCAAAGCGGGCTTGTTCAGGCCGTTTCTTTCCACCGCCAAAGTGGACCCAGGCGACTTCCTGACCATGCGCTCGACACCCGTGACCGTGGCCGCCTCGACCATATCGAGGCCGAGCATCGGGACGGACACTGGATCGCTGCCGTATTGATTTTCAGATTCGCTGCCCCACCGCAAAACTCATAAAATCCGATCAGTGCTGACCGAGATACGAGCTCACCAGCCTCCCATCCGCCAGGAAGCTCGGCCACTCGCCCTCGCCAATCTCGTGGGCCATCCGTCCCGTTGCCATCACATAGGCCCGGCTCGTGGCGCTGGAGGCGATGGCGATGTTCTGCTCCACCAGGATGATGCTCATGCCGTCCGCGCGCAGACGACCGAGCACATCCAGGATGTCCTTCACCACCTTCGGCGCAAGGCCGGTGGAGGGCTCGTCCATCACGATGATGTCCGGCTGCAGCAGGAGCGCCCGGCTGATGGCCACCTGCTGCTGTTGTCCCCCACTGAGGAGATCGCAGCGCACGTTCAGTTTTTCTCCCACGGCCGGAAAGAGATCCACGATGCGCTCCATGGTGAACACCCGCCTGCGCCGCCGGCCAGCCCGCTCCGCAAGCGCGAGATTCTCGCGCACCGTCAGCTCGACAAACAGATTGCGGTTCTCAAGGACCACCCCGAGGCCGAACCCGCCGCGGCGGTGCGCAGGAATGCGGGTGATATCCTGACCGCCGAGCCGGATCTCGCCCGACCGGGCGGGCAGCAGTCCGCACAGCGCGCGCACGAGCGTCGTCTTGCCGGCGCCATTGGCACCCACCAGCCCGACCACTTCGCCCGTGCCGACACTGAGGTCTATGCCTTCGAGAATGGTCAGCGCGCCATAGCCGGCGCAGAGGCCTTTCACGCTCAACATCTCACACTCCCAGATAGGCCTCGCGCACAGCGGGATCGTCCTGCACGTCCACCATGGTTCCGGAGGCGATGATGCGTCCGAAATTCAGGACATGGATGGTCTGTGCAATCCCCATCAGGTCCATGTCGTGCGACACCAGCAGGATGGCGATGCCTTCCTCCGCGAGCAGCTTCAGCTTGCTGATGAGCACCTCGATCTCCGTCGTGGTGAGGCCGGAAGACGGCTCGTCCAGCATCAGCAGACGCGGCCGGCCCTGATAGGCCCGCGCCAGTTCCAGAAGCCGCCGCTGACCCGCCGTAAGCAGAGACGAGGGGCGCTCGAACACGGCTCCCAGATCGAAGCGCACCGCCGTTTCATAGGCGCGCGCGCGCATCTGCCCCATTTCGCGGCGCGAGGATGGCAAGCTGGCAAGTCCGGCGAAAAAGCCGGAGCGTCCCTGCTTGAAGCCCCCCACCATGACATTTTCGGCCACCGTCAGGCGTTCGAATATCTTCGGTGTCTGGAAGGTGCGCACAAGGCCCCCGAGACTGCGCTGACGCACGCTCTCGCCCCGGATATCGCGGCCGTCGAACCGCACCTCTCCCGCCGTAGGCGTGAGAAAGCCGGAGACGATGTTGAAGAGGGTCGTCTTGCCGGAGCCGTTCGGCCCCATCAGGCCGGTGATACCCACGGCCGGCGCCGCGAAGCTCACACCGTGAAGCACCTGGAACCCGCCAAACCGCTGGGCGATAGCGCGCAATTCCAGCAGGGGTGCATCCGGACGGGAAGGGAGGGCAGCAGCAGCCTGGATCATGACGCGCCCCTTCCATCCCCGGAGCCAGGGCGCGGCCGCAAGACGGCGACCACACTGCGCCCGACGCCCCATAAGCCATCCGGGAAAAAGACGACGGACGCCACCAGGGCAAGCCCGAAGAGAACGCGGTGGATGTCACCCAGCGCGCTCAGGAACTCCGGAACCAGACCGATGAAGAGTGCGCCGACAATGACGCCCGCCGGCACCGCCGCCCCGCCGATGACGGGCACCAGCAGGAACAGGATCGACTTGTCGACCCCAAAGCTGTCCACGTTCACGAAGCCCACATAATGCGCGAACAGGCTGCCGGACAGGGCTCCTAGGGCGCTCGAGAGCATGAAGATCCAGAGCTTCAGCCGCGCATTGTCGATGCCCATCACCATGGCGGCCTCGGGCGCATCCCGCATCGCCTGGAGCGCGAGGCCGATGCGGCTTCCCATCAGGTTGTGCATGGCGAAGATGGTCGCGAAAGCGATGGGCCAGACCAGGTAGTAGAACTTCTCCGGCGTGTCGAAGATGAAGCTGCCAATGGCAAGCTTTGGAACGCCCGGCACGCCCAGCGTGCCGCCGGTGATGAAGTCCGCCTCGAAATAGATGTTGGTGCAGATGATGCCGAGGGCGAGCGTGGCGAGCGCCAGGAAATAGCCGGACAGCCGAAGGATCGGACGGCCAATGAGGGCTGCGATGGCAAGGGAGATGGCAATGCCGACGCAGATCCCGGCCCCTGCCGGCCAGCCGAGCCGTGCGGAGCAATAGGCGCTGGCATAGCCGCCGATCCCATAGAAGGCGGCTTGCCCCAGATTGACGATGCCGCCCTGCCCCAGCAGGAAGCCCACCCCCGCCCCCGCAATGGCATAAAGCCCGCAGAACACCAGGAGGTCGACGGCGTGCCGCTCCAGGATCAGCGGCAGCAGGAGGAAGACGGCGCCGGCCAGAGCAAGGGCGATCAGGGAGGCGCCGTTGCCGCTGTTCGTCGTCAGGATGGACTGGGAAGGGGCCGCAGCGGCGGCCAGAGGGGCGGCGCGCGTTGTGGTGCGTGGCATGTCTCAGCCTCCCTTGCGACCGGCGCGGCCGAGGATGCCGTCCGGAACGAAGATCATGATGACGATGAGCAGGGTGAGCGCGACGGCATCCTTCATCCCGGAGGAGACGAAGACGATCGACATCGCCTCCAGGATGCCAATGACGAGGCCGCCCACCAGCGCGCCGAGCGGATTGGTGAGGCCACCCAGGATGGCGGCCGCGAACCCCTTCAGCGTGAGCAGCGGCCCCATCTGGTAACCGACACCGATGAGCGGAGCCGCCAGAAGGCCGGCGAGCGCCGCAAGCAGGCCCCCCAAGGCAAAGGTCGCCGTGCGCATGAGGCGGACATTGATGCCGGTGGTGGATGCCCCGTCGGGGTCGATCGAAGCGGCCATCATGGAGAGCCCCAGATGGGTGTGCCGGTAGAACAGGCGCAGCGCCAGGATCAGTCCGGCAGAGATGGCGATCACCCAGAGGGCATGCTCCCGGATGATGGCGCCAAAGATCTCGTACACCTCGTCTCCCAGCGGGGGCAGCAGATGCTCCTCCCGCCCGAACAGATAGAGCACCCCCGCCGAGAAGGTGAAGCCGAGGCCCACCGTAAGCAGGAGGAAGGATTCCTCCCGCGCCCGCCGTGCGAACAGAGCCCGGATGGGGCCCAGCTCCACGAGGATGGCGGTGGCCATCCCCGTGAGCACGCCGGTGATGACAGCCAGCCACAGCGGGAGGCCCCACATGGTGGCCGCGAACACGGCGGTCGCCGCGCCCACCACCGCAAGTTCGCCCTGCATGGCGTTGATGACGTGGCTGCCCTTGAAGATGACGGCAATGCCAAGCCCCACCAGAGCATAGACGAAACCGTTGGTGACACCGGCAAGCAGTGCCTGGGTGATGAGCATCAAGGCCAAGGGACGATCCCCCTGTCTGTGAGGTCAGGAGCCGGCCTTGAACGGCAGGCGGACGAACTTGCCCTTGTCCAGCTTCGAGAAGACGTAGCTTTGCAGCGTGAGGCCGGTCAGGTCGTCCTTGGAGAAATCGAACCGCGCCATGGCGCCGTCGAACGGTCCCCGGATCGCCTCGCACAGGGCTCCCGGCTGGGCATCGGGGCCGACCTTTGCAAGGCCCGCGGCCACCGCGTTGAAGGCGTCCCAGGCGCTGGCTTCCATGGTCTTGGGCAGCACGCCATATTCCTTCTTGAAGGCGTCGACGAACGCGCTCTGGCTGGGCAGGGGATCTTCGGCGACCAGGAATTCGGCAAAGACGATATTGTCCGCGGCGTCGCCCATGGCCTTCACATATTCATAGGTCGCAGTTCCAATGCCGGACAGCAGAGGCACGGTCATGCGGATCTGCCGGGCGTTGCGGAAGGGCGTCGCCGAATTGCCGATGACGGCCACCGCATCCGGGCCCGCGGCCTTCACCTTCGCGGCCTGGGTGGTGGCGTCGGTTGCGCCCACCTCCCACTTTTCAACCGCGACGATTTCCACCGGATAGTCGGGGCTCACTTCCCGGATCTTCGCCATCACGATGTTGCCATAGGCGGAATCGTGCAGCACGCCGAGCTTCTTCACGCCAAGGCCCTTGGTGGCCACCTCAAGCAGCGCGCGGGCGTTGAGGTCCTGCGACGGCAGCATGTGGAACACGCAGCGCCGGGTCTTCTCCATCGCCACGCCCAGGCCGGTGAAGGCCATGACGGGGATCTTGGCGGGGTCCGCGACGCCCCCCACGGCAAGCGTCGAGGCCGTCAGGGTGGGGCCGATAATGGCCTCCACCTTCTGCGAGAAGATGAGGTTGTTCGCCTTGGTCACGGCCACATCGGGGCTCGAGCCGTCATCCTCGACGATGAGCTGGACCGGCCGACCATTGATGCCACCCTTCTCATTAGCGAGCTTCACCGCCAGTTGCAGGCCGTTGCGCTGGGGAATGCCCGCGCCGGCACCGGGGCCGGTGGTGGAGAGGATTGCCCCGATGCGGATCGGTTCGGCTGCGACTGCGGCCGTGCCCGCGAGGGCAAGGGCAAGAACGGGAATGGCCAGGAGTCCCCGGCGCGACACGCGATGCATCATTGTTCTTCCTCCCTGTGTTTATTGCTTTTCAGCGTTTCAGAACCCCACGCGGTCCCCTCCCTTGAGGGCGAGCATGGACCGCGCATCGCTTGGCGTTGCGATCTCGTGGCCAAGCTCCTCCAGGAGGCGCCGCACTTTCCGGACCTGCTCGGCATTGTTCGCCGCAAGCTGTCCGCGGCCGATGAAGAGGCTGTCTTCCAGCCCCACGCGCACATTGCCGCCAAGCATGGCGGCCTGCGTGGCAACGGGGATCTGATGCCGCCCCGCCGCCAGCACCGACCAGACATAGTCCTCCCCGAAGAGGCGGTCGGCGGTGCGCTTCATGAACAGCACATTGTCCATCTCGGGGCCGATGCCGCCGAGGATGCCGAAAATGGTCTGGACGAAGAAGGGCGGCTTGATAAGGCCGCGATCCACGAAATGGGCGAGGTTGTAGAGGTGCCCCACATCGTAGCATTCATGCTCGAAGCGGGTGCCGTGCTCTTCGCCCAGCATTTTCAGGATGCGCTCAATGTCCCGGAACGTATTGCGGAAGATGAAGTCGTCCGTGCTCCGCAGATAGGGCTCCTCCCAGTCGAACCGCCATTGCTTGTAGCGGTCGGCCAGCGGGTAGATGCCGAAATTCATGGAGCCCATGTTGAGCGAGCACATCTCAGGTCGCGCCGCCAATGGCGCCGCCAAGCGATCCTCCACGCTCATGTTCAGGCTGCCGCCGGTGGTGATGTTGAGCACCGCGTCCGTCGCCTGCTTGATGACCGGCAGGAACTGCATGAACACCTTAGGGTCCGGCGTCGGCCGCCCGTCCTTGGGGTCCCGGGCATGCAGATGCAGGATGGCCGCGCCCGCTTCCGCCGCGGCGATGGACTGGGCCGCGATGTCCTCGGGCGTGAACGGCAAAGCCGGCGACATGGTGGGGGTGTGGATGCCCCCGGTAATGGCGCAGGTGATGATGACCTTGCTGGATCTCTTCACGCGTCCTCTCCCGCTGCGGGCCGCTGCACGGCTTGCCTCAGGTGCCGCACCAGCGCGGCCCTGACCTCATCGGCCGCCTGCTGCGGCCAGGACCGGAAGCCTTCGCCCGTCTTCATGCCGAGGCGCCCGTCGGCCACCAGTTGCCGCAGATAGTCGGACGGTCCCGCATCCCGATTGAGGGCGGGCAGGATGGTTTCGTGAATGGCGAGGGTGAGATCGGTGCCCACGAGGTCCGCGTTTTCCAGCGGCCCCAGCACCGCCAGCCTCAACCCGAAACTGGTCTTCACCACCGTGTCGATGGTCTCGGCATCGCACACGCCGGCCTCCACGAGGGAGACGGCCTCCCGCCAGAGGGCATGTTGAAGCCGGTTTCCGATGAAGCCCGGCACGTCCCGCCGCACATGAACGGGCGTCTTTCCGGCGGCGGCGAGGATATCCATGGTCCGCGCTATGACCTCTGGCGCGGTGCGATCCGTGCCGATCACCTCCACCAGCGGCACCAGATGGGGCGGGTTCCACCAATGGGTACCCAGCGCCCGCGCGGGGTGCGCCAACCCCGCCATGATGCTGCCGATGGGGATGACGGAGGTGTTGGTCGCCAGCACCGCATCCTGCGGCGCATGGGCCTCGATCTCGATGAACAGGCGTCGCTTTGCCTCCAGATTTTCGCTGGCCGCTTCGACGACGAGGCCCGCGCCGGCCACCGCGTCCGCCAGAGCGGCGCAGGGCTCGACCGCCTCGGCGGCCGACGGGTCCGCGCCGAGTGCCCGGAGATTGCCGGAAATGCGGCTGCGCAGGGTCGCCAGCGCCTCTGGCACCGGGTCGAACACGCGGACCTGATGTCCACGCGCTGCGAAGACCTGGGCGATGGCATGCCCCATGAGGCCGGCGCCGATAATGGCTGTGACGGGGTGCGTGGTCATGCCCTCTCCTCCTGCGGAAAGCACAGGGCGGGACCTGTCCCGGCTCAGTCCGGGGCAGGTCGGGTCGGGGATGTTTCAGAGCGGCGTGCCGGCCTCGATGCGATACGCCTGCTGGGGGTCCACCATCGCGACAAGGCGGATGATGCAGCCGTCGCCCCGGTCCCAGTTCCAGGGGAAGAAGGCGAAGGTCACGCGCTTGCCGGTGACGGCGTCCAGGTCGCCGCCGACATTTTCAATGCCGAGAATGCCGTTGGTAAAGAGCTTGCGGTGGACCGGCTCCCACTCGGGATGATCGTCCTTCCAGTCGCGCCCGCCCGACCAGGCCTTGTACTCCTCCGCAAGATGGGGATGCAGCGGGCCGTTGCGGTGCGGGCCGATGGCGGTTGCCAGCGGATGGTCATTGGCCTGGGTATCGTGGCCGACCACCTTCACCTTCTTCTCGACGAACCAGTCGCCCGCCGAGGCGACGAAGCCGGGCGCGTAGCAGAAGTATTCCGCATTGTCCTCGTAGCGCTTGTGCCATCCCGTATTGACGATGACCACGTCGCCGGGCCGTACATGCGCGCCGGCGGCTTTCTCCAGGTCCTCGTACGTGATGGGTTCCCACTTCTCCTTCGGGATCGAAACGACGATGCCGGTGCCGAAGAAATGCGGCAGGGGAACTTCATCGATGAAGGGCGTGCCCTCCACCACATGGGCCGGCGCATCGATATGGGTGGTGTTGTGCATCGTCGTGGTGATGCGCTGGGTCAGAACACCAGATTTTGCCATGTAATGGATGCGATCAATCTGCACATCCTGAAAATATGGCCAATTTGGCGACTGAAATCCGAACCGATGCGACAGATTATAAAATTCGATTCCCATCGCATTTTTAAGGTTTGACTGAAATTCAATGCCACGGATCGTGACAGTCATTTAACGCCTCCCAGCGTCGTGCACCCGAAGGCGCGGATTTTTTTGTTGTGCCTGGGATAGGACGCACCATCGGGGGTGGTCAAATCTAATGATACATGTGTATTGTATCGCGATACACAAGCGAGGAGAGAGCGCATGTCGGGGGCGGAAGCGTCGATCCGTGAGGGAGGGGGAATCCAGGTCATCGCAAGAGCGGCAGCAATTCTCCGGGCGTTGAAGAATGTGCGCTCCGGCCTCAGCCTCGCCCAGATCGCCGCCCGCGTGGACCTGCCCCGCTCCACGGTCCAGCGCATCGTCAACGCGCTGCTGGAGGAGGATCTTGTGATCTCGGCAGGCCCGGAGGGCGGCTATCGTCTCGGCCCAGAAATCCATGCCCTGTCACGCTCGGGCAAGATGGACATCGTGGAGCTGGTGCGCCCGCACATCGTCGCCCTGTCGCAAGCCACTGGCGAGACCGTCGACTTCTCGGTGTTGCGGGGAAGCGAGGTGCTCTTTCTCGATCAGGTGACCGGCACGCACCGCCTGCGCGCGGTATCAGCGGTGGGGGACATCTTTCCCCTGACGAACACCGCCAATGGCAAATGCTGCCTCGCCTTGCTGGACCCCGAGCGGGCACGCGCGCTCATCCGCAAGGAGCTTCCCGGCACGCGGAAGCTGAATGCGGTTCTGGCGGAAATCGCGGAAGTGCGGCGGACGGGGATTGGCTTCAACCACGAGGAGCACACGGTCGGCATCAGTGCTGTGGGCATCGGTTTCCGGGATGCGGCCGGCGGCATCTATGCCATTTCCGTGCCCGTGCCGACCTCACGGTTTCCAGCCATGAAGGACGACATCATCCGGGAACTCCAGGTCCATCGCCAGCAGATCATAAACAAGACCGGGGCGCACAACAGAAATGCCGAGTGCTCCTAGTCTTCGATCCCTGCTGCCCCTTTGCCATGCAAAGAGAGGGGTGCGGCACACCCAGGAACGCGATTGAGCGCCGCGCAGCGCTAAATCGGCTCTGGAACCGCGCTTCTGCGGTCAAACGCGTCTCGCGCCTGCTGGATCTCATCCGCATGGCTGCTGACCCAATCGTGGAGTTCCTTCAGCGTCCGCAGCAACGTCATGCCGAGCGGCGTCAGGGCATAGTCCACGCGGGGCGGCACCGTAGGGAATACGGTTCGCGTCACGATTCCGTCCCGTTCGAGTGTGCGGAGCGTCAAGGTCAGCATCCGCTGCGAAATGCCGTCGACCGCACGCTTCAGCTCATTGAAGCGCTTGGGCCCAGATCCGAGAACAATGACTGTGTAGACAGTCCATTTGTCTCCCACCCGGGTCAGAACATCACGGGCGACGGGGCAGCACCTGTCCTCTCTGAAGTCGATGGTTACCTCGGTGTGCCTCTGCAACATCAAAGTGCCTCCTTGTGTACCGCCGCAGTTCTATCAATATCCCTCGCATCACAATGGAACCAGGTTACCTGGTACAACTAGGATGCGTTTTGATGACCATACTGCATATCGACAGCAGCATAAATGGCGCCAACAGCGTCAGCCGCTCTCTCAGCGCGGGTGTGGTGGCCCGCCTCAAGGCCGCGAACCCTTCCGAAACCGTGGTGTTGCGTGATCTCGCCTCCCAGCCGCTGCCGCACCTTGCGCAGGTGGGCGGGGGCGATCCGTCGGTGCTGGAGGAGTTTCTTTCCGCCTCCACCGTCGTGATCGGCGCGCCCATGTATAATTTCGGCATTCCGTCTCAGCTGAAGACGTGGCTCGATTACATCGCGGTGCCCGGAAAGACCTTCCGCTACAGCGCCACCGGGCCGGAAGGCTTGTGCGGCGGCCTGAAGGTGATTGTCGTGTCCTCGCGCGGCGGCATCTTCACCTCCGGTTCGCCTTATGCCGCCTTCGACCATCAGGAGAGCCACCTCACCGCCTTCTTCAGCTTCCTCGGCGTGAAGGACCTTCATTTCGTGCGTGCAGAGGGTCTGGCGCTGGGCGAAGAGGCGCAGAAGCGGTCGCTCGAGGCGGCGCAGGCTCAGATCCAGGCCCTGGCTGCGTAAGTGGCGGAGGCGGAAACGTGAGCCTTCAGACCTCGTTTTCCCTTCCCCCTCAAGCGCAAGGTTTACGCGCACCTGCTTTCAGTCCGCGGCGTTGAATTCTTTGTTGTCGCGGGAGGAAGATCCCCGATAACGGTCCTCGACGCGTTCCAAGTGGCAGGGCGCTGGGCATGCATCCAGCCCCGCCACTTGGACAGCTTGACATTCGAATGAGTGGAGGTGTGGCGGGAGAGATTTTCGGGAACGCTGCTGCGCCGCGCCGCCATTCAATTCTATTTGTTCGGTGCTTTCACAATGTTCTGGACGGTGATCCCACCTCTTCCGGCGAGTTCCCCTGCTCTCTGCGCTGACCCTGAAAGCGTGCCTGCCGGCACAAAGGTCGCCACAGCCTTTGATTGCGATGGCGCACCCGGCACGATTCGAACGTGCGACCTTTGCCTTCGGAGCAATTTAGGCTGCCCGTCCCAAATATGCGACAGGGCACGCCATGGCTCGATATCCATCTGATTTAACTGGACTATCTTATAAAGGAGCAACACGCACTTATCCGAACCTGCGCCACAATTTCCGCCCTCGTGCTTACGCGGTGCTTACGCGGAAGAAGGGTATCAGCCGGAGTGAGCTTCATGGCTAAGATCACCAAAAGGGTCGTCGACGCCGCCGTGCCCACCGATAAGGACTACATCATTTGGGATGACGAACTGCCTGGCTTCGGCCTCCGCATATTCACCTCTGGCAAGCGGAGTTACGTTATCCAGTATCGAGCAGGCGGCCGATCACGCCGCTACACAATAGGCTTACACGGTATTTGGACACCTGAGACCGCCCGGCAGGAGGCTAGGATCCAGTTTGGTCGAGTCGCGCAGGGTGACAATCCGGCGGAGGAAAGGCAGCTGGATCACAAGGCGATCACCGTCAAAGAACTCTGCACACTTTACATCGCGGACCTCCAAGCGGGTCTCATCCTCGGAAAGGGGGGGCGCCCGAAGAAGCCGACCACCGTGATCACCGACACCGGACGCATCCATCGGCATATTATCCCGTTAATTGGGACCCTCAGGGTAAAGGACCTGGCTAAGGCCGATATTCACAAGGTTCTGAAGGATATCATGGCCGGGAAGACACGGTGCTCGGTTAGAACCAAGAACCTGCGAGGCCGGGCTGTCGTCCGTGGCGGAGCCGGAACGGCGACCCGAACGGTTGGGCTGCTTGGCGGCATCCTTACCTATGCCGTTGAGGCCGGCATCATTGCGCATAACCCTGCACATGGAATTAGGAAGCCGAAGGATCGGGTACGGGACCGGCGCCTGACGGAAGGCGAGTACCGTGTCCTCGGTGAGATGCTCAGGAAAGCTGCTGCAAATGAGAAGTTTGCAACAACGCTCGACATCATCCGTCAGATCGCACTGACGGGGTGCCGTCGCACCGAGATGATTAAGCTGAGGTGGGCTGAGGTCGACACCGCTTCCAGTTGCCTCCGACTGATCGACAGCAAGGAAGGCGCCTCCATCCGTCCCATTGGCCTGCCCGTGGTCGAATATCTTGAGGATCGCAAGACGCGCCGCACAGGGACCCACGTGTTCCCAGGCTCACGTGCGGAGGACATTGCCTTCGGCAGCTTCCCGAATCAATGGGAGCAGATTTTCAAGAAATCCCCACTATCTGATGTTACGCCCCATGTCCTTCGTCACAGCTTTGCCAGCATCGCGAACGACCTCGGCTTCACCGAAGTTACGATCGCCGCCCTGGTCGGCCACTCGAAGGGATCCGTCACCAGCAAATACATTCACACACTCGATACTGCGCTGATCATGGCTGCGGATACAATATCAGGTTACATCCAGGGCTTACTTGACGGCATTAAGTACAAGCAGACAGCTTATGCTCTGGATCGCGGCTCCCGCAAGGCGGCACTGGCACGGTTTCTTCAGCGAGCGGCAAGTGACCCGAATACAGAATATGAAGAAGGCGATAGCCTCGTTGCATAGGCGGCGTCCACGAAAGCAATCAGCAGGATGTCGGGGACAAAAATAGCCAAGGTCGCCAAAGCGACCAGCAGCACCAGCAATGATATCGAGCGTGGTGTCATGTTTCTCTCACGCTCCAATAGAACACCTATCGGAACGTTCGGTTGCTCGCGATATCGCCGATGCGGCCGCTCCCCCCCCCCCCCGCAGTCGGGCGAATCTGGGGCACTTCGTTCCGCCGTCACATGTGAAGCAACACGCCCGCTAACGCGCACACTGCTAGTGTCGGAAGCATGCCGACCTTGAAGCGGAGCATGGCCACCATGGCGGCGGCGGCCAATAGCGCCGCGCGCCAGTCGATCGACGAGAGCACGGGCAGCTCCGGTCCAAACCCGAAGAGCTCGAAAGTTCGAACCTCATGAAAAATCACATGAAAGGCGAACCATAGGGCAAGGTTCATGACGACGCCGACGACGGCGGCGGTGATGGCCGACAAAGCCGCCGAGACCGCCCGGTTGCCCCGCAGAGCTTCGGCGTACGGCGCGCCAGCGAAAATGAACAGGAAGGACGGCGCGAACACCACCCATGTGGTCAGCAGGGCGCCAAATCCACCCGCCACCAAGGGATCAAGCGTACCCGTCGCTCGGTAGGCGGCGATAAAGCCAACGAACTGCAGAACCAGAATCAGCGGTCCCGGCGTGGTCTCGGCGAGCCCGAGGCCATCGACCATCTCGCCCGGTGCCAGCCAGCCGAAGCTGTCGACCGCGGCCTGCGCCACATAGGTCAACACCGCATAGGCCCCGCCGAAGGTCACGACGCCCATGGTCGCGAAGAAGGTGCCGAGTTGCGTCCACAGACTGGAACCGCCGGTCGACAGCCACAGGAGCAGCACCGGCGCGAGCCAGATGGCGACCCACAGGCTCACGACGCGAACGGTACGTCGCGTCGAGGGGACGGCATGGGTCAGCTGGCCGCGCTCGAACATGCAATCGATCACGCCATGGGCGTCAGCAACACCGCCCTTGCCGCCATGTCCGCCACCGGCAAAGACCGCAGGGGCGGTCCGGCTCCCGAGCCAGCCAACGAACCCGGCGGCGAGAATGATGATCGGAAACGGTATGCGCAGCAGGTAGATGCCGAGGAAGGCGGCCACCGCGATGCCGATCATCACACGGTTTTTCAGCGCCCGCCTGCCGATGCGCAAAACGGCCTCCACGACCACCGCCAGGACCGCCGCCTTAACGCCGAAGAACACGGCATCGATCAGCGGCACGTGTCGGTAGACGACATAAAGGACGCTCAAGCCAAACATGACCAGCGCGCCGGGAAGGATGAAGAGCAGGCCGGCAACGAGGCCGCCCAGGGTCCGGTGCATCAGCCAGCCGATATAGGTGGCGAGTTGCTGGGCTTCCGGGCCGGGCAGCACCATGCAGTAGTTCAGGGCGTGCAGAAAGCGCTGCTCGCCGATCCAGCGGCGGTCTTCGACCAGTTCCTTGTGCATCAGGGCGATTTGACCCGCCGGGCCGCCGAAGCTGAGCAGGCCGATGCGCGCCCACACCTTGGTGGCTTCGCGGAAGGACGGAACGGCGGGGTCGCTCGCGGAAGCCGCGACGCTCGTGGTGGATGTCGACATGGTCGCCTCCCTCACGCCGGGTTCGAGCGCGATGGCCAGTTATGGGTCTCCTCGGTCGCGTCGCGGCACCAGCGGTAGAAAGCGTCATAGAGCGTCATGCCGGCGTCGAGTTGTTCGAGGTCGTCGCGAAACATGCGCGACAGTCCCAGGGAGGCGGCAAGGAAGCCGGCCGCCTGCGGAACGAGGTCGAGCCTGTCCGTGTCGGCGGCGCGCACAATGTCGGCCAGCCGTTCCAGCGGCGTGCAGGAGAGGCCAAACTCTTCGATCATGGTGTCGAAGCTGCAGCGATCGCCCCGATGGCTCCAGAACACACCGTCAATGTCGAAGGGGGTCGCATCGAATTGATCGGCGACGGCGGCAACCTCGGAGGCGCCGACGAAGAGGAACACGGCCGACGGGTCGACGAACCGCCGGATCAACCACGGGCAGGCGATACGGTCGACCTTGGGGCGCGCGCGTGTGACCCAGACGGTTCGTCCTGCCGCGTCAGGCACGGGCAGCCTGTCAGGTTTGACGAGCAGTCCTCCAGCGGCACGCCACGCCTCGAAGCCGCCTTCGAGCGTTTCGGCCCGGACGCCCGATTGGCGGAGCCATGCCGCCGTGCCCTGCGCCAGCTTGCCGCCCTTCTGGCAAACCACAACCACCTCACGGCCGGCGAACTGCGAGGCCCAGGACGGCACAGCCTGCGCCTCGTACCGGCTTGACGCCGGTAGCCGACGCGGGTCCGCGTCGATGTCGTCTCTCATACGCACGTCGATGATCGCAGGCGCGCCCGGAAGACCGATGAGACGGGAGAGCTGGGAAACGGTGATCTCAGTGTTTGACGGCATGAGCGTCCATCCCATTTGTCAGGGAACATGGACGCGATCTTTGGGCTGCCGCCTCACGGGGCAATCGCGAATAACCCCTTATCCCGCTTCTAGCTGAACTCGTCCGTCGCCCGCAAGCCGCGCGATCAGCGCAGCCACACTTCTCTCAAGGCAACCGCCAGCAACACGAGCCCGGCGGCGGCCTCGATGAACCGCGCCGAGCGTTCCAGGAGCCTCCCCCGATGTTCCAGCAGCCGCATCAGCCGATCGCGGAAGAGGATTGTCGCGACGGCGACCGTGGACAGGGTGAGCGCGACCCCGAGCATCATTGTTACGGCGAAGGCGATCCCCGCCTCCGGCACGCCGCGCGCCATGGCAAAGGTCATGACGAAGAGCGTCAATGGACACGGAATGAGGCCGGCCATGACGCCGACCATCAGGCCCTCGCCCCGACCATGAACATGCGAGTGCCGACGCCAGGCTCGCCACAACATCCAGAGGCCGATGATGCCCAGAAGCGCCCGGCTGACATCCTCAAGAACAGGCGTGCGGCCAACGCTACCCAGTGATGCGGAGATCAGCGGGAGCGCCAGAAGCGCGATCAGAACCGACATCAGCACATGGGTAAAGGAGAGCGCCAGGCAGACCCCCAGCCCGCGCAGGATGCCAAGGTGGGAGCCCGCAAGATAGGTCGCGAGGATCGTCTTGCTATGTCCAGGGGTCAGCGCGTGCGCGGCGCCGAACAGGCTTCCCATTGGCAGATAGAGGATGAACGCCCCCCAGCCGCCCGCCCCCGCGACATCCCGGATCTGTGCGGCGAAGGCCTGATAGATTTCCTGCTGGAAACCGACAATGTACTGCCAGAAGGCCATGATCAGCCCAGCCCAAGCGTAACGGCCGCAAGAACCACGTAGCGTCCGACCTTGGCCAGAGCGACGAGAGCCAAGAACATTGGCAGCGGCTCGCGCAGCACCCCGGCAATGACGGTCAGCGGATCGCCTATGACCGGCGCCCAGCTGAGAAGCAGGGACCATTTGCCGTAGCGGCGGTACCAGGTCTCCGAGCGCGCCAGGGCCGCAGGCTTGACGGGAAACCATCTCTGGCGCCGAAACCGGTGAATGCCGCGCCCGAGCAGCCAGTTGATGACCGAACCCAGCACATTGCCGAGGCTCGCCACACCCACCAGCACCCAGGGCGGATAGTCGGTCGCTAGCAGCAACCCGACCAGAACGGCTTCCGATTGCATCGGCAGGATCGTCGCAGCGATCAATGCGCTGAAGAAGAGGCCGGCAAAGGCCGTCAGCTCGGTCATGGTCGTCCGCGATCGCCAGGAGGCATCACCCGCGCGGCCATGCTGTGTGATGGTGGTCGATGACGAACTCATGGCTATGCCGGTGCCCGCCGGAAACGGGAATAGCGCCGGCCAGATGGGGATCATCGTCCTGCAGCGCGTCGTGGACATGCTCCAGTTCATCGGGATCTCTTGCCGGCCAAAGCCGCATCGCGGCGAGAGCTGCGACCCCAGCAAGAATGGCAAGAACGGCGGACGTGCCCGGCAACCCCATGCTTGCGCCGAACCAGCCGGCAAGAGGATACGTGATCAGCCAGCAGGCATGCGACAGTGCGAACTGCGCCGCGAAGAGGGAGGGACGGTCTTCCGGCCGCGAGGAGCGGCGCAGCAGTCGCCCCGAGGGGGTCTGCACCAACGAATATCCAAGCCCCAGCAGGAACCAGAGCGGCAGCACGAACGCGAAGCTGCGCAGCGCTGATCCGACAAGAAGCCCCGCGACCAAGATCCCGGCGCCGGCGAGCATGGCGGCGCGGTCGGGAACCGTATCCAGCAGCCGAGGCAACGCCAGTGCCGCCACCATCGAGCCCCCGCCGAAGGCGGCGAGCGCCAGCGCGGTCGCGCTCTGATCGAGGCCGAGCACCGCTTGAACCAGGACCACGGTATTGACGATGACCATGGCACTGGCCGCGGCGACGGCAAGGTTCAGCGCGAGCAGGCCGCGCAGGCGCGGCGTCGCGAGATAGATGCGGATGCCGCGCGTGGTCCGATCATAAATGCCCCGCTTCTCTATCGCCTGCGGGCTCGGCAGGACCACCGACACGACGAGTGCGGCCGAGGCAAGGAAGCCGACGACGGTGCCGGCGAACAGGCTGTGAAAGCTGATCAGCGTGAGCAAGGCGGCGGCCAGCATCGGGCTGACCACGCTTTCTAGATCATAGGCGAGCCGCGATAGCGAGAGCGCACGAGTATAGTCACGCTCATCCGGCAGGACATCGGGGATGGTCGCCTGGAAGGTCGGCGTGAACCCGGCGGAGGCCGACTGGAGCACGAAGATCAGCACATAGACCTGCCAGATCTCGCTCACGAAGGGCAGCAGAAGCGCGACGGCGGCACGAACCAGATCCAGCGAAACCAGCATGGTCCGCCGAGGCAGTCGCTCGGCAAAGGCAGCTGCAACCGGCGCGCCCCCGACATAGGCGATCATCTTGATCGCGAGTGCCGTGCCCAGCACCGACCCCGCATTCGCCCCCGCCAAGTCATACGCGAGAAGGCCGAGGGCCACGGTCGCCAGCCCGGTCCCGATCAGGGCAATGACCTGTGCGAGGAACAGGTGCCGGTATGTCCGGTTCGCAAGGACAGCGAGCATGTCTCACACCGCCTGCGCGCTGGCGAGCACGGCGATGCCGCTCCGGCGGCGCCCGCCGACATCAAGGCCCACCGCGATCAGCCGTGCATAGAAGAAGCCGAGAGCGCGCCGTATGTGAGACACTATGGCCGGCGGGCCGAGAGGGACCACATGGGCCGAAACTCCAGGCAGCGCTACGATGAAGGCGGCCGTCACCGTCTTGGAATGGCCCGGTTCCAGCCCGTGCAGCGCGCCGAGCAGGATGGTCCTCGCGATGAACAGCCAGGAGCTTCCTGCCCTCTGTTGAAGCAACTCGGCAAATGGCGTCATGCGGTTCTCATAGATTGGATCCGACAAATTATGTGAGTTCATTCATTTTATTCTTGATGTCATCGAATTCTAACAGGCTGAATATTCGCTAGATCAGAAATACAGCAAGGAAATGCTCGCCACTTACTTGCGCAGGGTTGCCGCGGACAGTGGGGTCGAATGAAATTCATCCGAGCATGCGCCTTACGGATTCAGATATCCGCACCACAGGCTTAATTCCCGCTAAGCCGTAAAATCGCCTGCAAGACTGATGTTGCCCCTAAGGCAATCGCAGCGGCCTTCCAAAAAACAAGCGGGTCGCGCTCGAGTAGGGGGCGCGCAGATCGTCGTGAATAGTTCCCGTCAGGGTGACGCAGGGCATAGGTGAATTCGGAAACATCTGCGAACCGACGGCTGGGATCCGTGGACAGCGCGGTCTCAAGCACATCGTCCACCCAAGGGGGCAGCGAGGGAACGGGGTCGAGCGCCGACATATAGACAAGCCGTTGTCGCCCACCACGCGCGTGCGCGACCAGCGCGCGCGGATCATAGGGAAGCTGACCGGTGAGCATCTGGTAGGTGATCACCGCCAGAGAATAGAGATCAGATTGGGGTGTCCCGCTTACCCCCCCATGGTATTCCGGCGCGGTGTACTGAACTGTCCCGAGTATTGCGGTCTCCGCAGAGTCGCGTGTGGATTCGATGATGCCCGCAACCCTTGTGGAACCAAAGTCGATGATCTTCACCGTGCCGCACGGATCGATCAGGATGTTGTCGGGCCGTATGTCTTGGTGAAGCATGTCTTTTCGATGGAAGGCGTTCAGCCCAATCGCGATCTGATCGACGATGCCTCGGACGGTTTCCAGGTCGGGCCGCGGATTGTCCCGCATCCATTGGGACAGTGTTCGGCCCTCCACATATTCCATCGCGGTATAGAGCGAGGTGCGGATTTGTGGCGGGGCAGCCTTCAGGACGTGCGGGCTTTCGATGCGACGCGCGATCCATTCTTCCATGAAGAGACGCCGCAGATAGGTCGAGTCGTCGCGCAATTCCACGCTCGGCAGTTTCAGGACCACCTGCGCGCCGCTCTCGACATGAGTTGCCAGATACAAATGGCTCCGGCTGGATGCGTGGACCTGACGTTCGATCCTATAGCCATCCAGCATCTGGCGCGGCGCGGGCAATGCGGGCAGCGGCAGGTCAAGGGCATGCCCCAGGACGTCACGCGCCTCATCGTCCGGGAGCGTCTCGACCCGGACGATTTGGACCGTCAGGTTATCCTGGCTCCCTTTGTGAAGCGCCTCCAGCACAATGGCTCGGGCGGCCGCGTTGAGGTCGCCGCCGTTCGCGGCGATGGCACTGGCTATGAACTTCGCGCTCGCATGCGCATACACACCATCCGTCGCCATGACGAAGGTGTCACCGGGTTGCACCGGCAGCGCCCGGTAGTCGATCTCGATGTTGCGGTCCATGCCCATCGCACGGGACAGGAAAGAGTCCGTTGGAGAGACGACGAGCCTATGGTCGTCGGTCAGTTGCTCCAGCGTACCGCCCGTCATCCGGTAGATTCGGCTGTCGCCCGCATGAAAAAGGTGAGCGGTAGTCGCCTTGAGTACCAGGCCGGAAAAGGTGCAGACATAGCCCTTGTCCCGGTCGTAGGCCCATTGACTGCGTCGCGTTTGGGCATGGAGCCATGAATTCGTGGCAGACAGGACGCGCTCGGCGGACGTCTTCACGCTCCAGGCGTCGGAGGTGCAGTAATAGTCGGTGAGGAACCCTTTGACCGCCGATTCGCTCGCGACGCGGCTCACGCTGCTTGAACTGATGCCGTCAGCGATCGCGAGCGCTATTCCCTTAAGGGTGAGTGCCGCTCCGTCCGGAATGATCGCGCCATGAAAGTCTTGATTGTCCGCCTTAAGGCCCGCCTCCGAACATTGCCCTAGGGACACACTGAGGATTTTCGGCATACGAACTCCCTAAACGGCCCCCGCCGATGCGGGGGCCTGGCGCAAGGGTGTTTGTGGCGTGGCTCTGCGTCAGCCAGGGATGCGACTCGGTGCCGTCTTGTAGTGGGTTGAATAGAGTGTTGCGCCCACAAATGTCAGCCCACCCACCAGATTTCCGATTACTGTGGGAATCTCATTCCACAAGAGATAATCCATGATCGTGAAATGCCCACCCATCATCAGGCCCGACGGAAACAAGTACATGTTCACGATGGAATGCTCGAATCCCATATAGAAAAACACCAAAATCGGCATCCACATAGCGATGACCTTACCCGACACCGTGGTGGACATCATGGCGGCCACAACGCCGGTCGAGACCATCCAGTTGCACATGACTGCCCGGATGAAGAGCGTCAGCATGCCGGCAAAGCCATGCGCGGCATAGCCCACGGTGCGTCCTTCGCCGATGCTGCCGATCTTCTGACCAACTGCGTTGGGAGCTTCGGTGAAGCCGTAAGTGAAGATGATGGACATGAACAACGCGACCGTCAGCGCCCCGGCAAAGTTGCCGATGAACACCAGCCCCCAATTGCGCAGCACCCCGTTCCACGTGGCGCCAGGCCGCTTGTCGAACACGGCCAGCGGAGCAAGGGTGAAGACCCCTGTCAGCAGGTCGAATCCAAGCAGGTAGAGCATGGCGAAGCCGACCGGGAATAAGAGCGAGCCTATGAGGTGGTTGCCTGTGTTCACCGTGACGGTGATGGCGAAGGCCGCTGCGAGCGCGAGGATAGCTCCTGCCATGTAGGAGCGGATCAAGGTGTCGCGAGTCGACATGAAGATCTTCATTTCTCCAGCGTCGACCATTTTGCTGACGAATTCGGAAGGGGCGAGATAGGCCATCGGTACTCCAGGAAAGTTTAAATTCGTGAGGTGAGCGGTGAGGGATGCCGTCGTTGGTGCCCGGAATGGGAGCCGGTCACATCGAACCGTCGCGCGATGCAATGTGATCGGTGAAGCCGTCTGTCTTCAGAGAGGCAGATGGCGTTTCACCGCTCGGATTGTTTCAATCGGAGCAGATCGCGCGTTAGGGAGCCGCAGCGATTCCCATGTTGATGAAGATGCGGTCATTCTCGACTTTGACCGGAAACGTACGGGCGCAGCCGTGGTCGGCGCCGCCGGCCTCGCCGCTATCAAGGTCGATCACCCAATTGTGCAACGGGCAGGCCACCTTGCGGCCATGGACGATGCCTTCCGAGAGCGGGCCGCCCTTATGGGGACAACGGTTTTCCAGGGCAAACACCTCGTCGTTCGCCGTGCGGAACACGGCGATCTCGCGGCGAGGGACCTTGACGGTGCGTGCGCCCCGCCGCGGAATGCCGCTGAGGGGACCGAGATCGAACCAGTATTCATCTGCGATTTGCATGGCTCTCACTCCGAAGTGACGGCCGCGCGGACACCATCGAGGCGTGCGAGCGGCATGAATTCGTGAAGCTCGCGGCCGGCCGCGCGCTCGGCCCAAGGGTCGCGGTGGACGGCGCGCTGGGAGACCAGGAAACGCTCGTACAGAGCCCGGCGGGAGTCGAGATCCTCAAGGACGAGGGAGCGGAGCGTGTCCAGTCCGATCTTGTCGACCCACTTGTAGATGCGCTCCAGATAGGTCGCCTGCTCGCGATAGGCCTGGAGTATGGCCGAGCAGACCTCGATGGCCTCCTCTTCCGTATCCACATGGCCCAACAGGTCCGTGGCGCGCACATGCAGGCCCGCGGCACCCGCCACGTGGATGTCGTAGCCCGACTCGACACAGATGATGCCGATGTCCTTCACCGTCGCCTCCGCGCAGTTGCGCGGACAGCCCGAAACCGCCAGCTTAACCTTGGCGGGGGTCCAGGAGCCGCACATGAGGCGCTCCAGCTTGACGCCGAGGCCGGTGGAATCCTGTGTGCCGAAGCGGCACCATTCGGAGCCGACACAGGTTTTGACCGTGCGCAGGCCCTTCGCATAGGCCGCGCCGGACACCATCCCGGCGGCGTTCAGCTCCGCCCAGACTGCAGGGAGATCTTCCTTGCGGATGCCGAGTAGATCTATTCGTTGTCCTCCCGTGACCTTGATGGTGCGCACGTCATAGCGTTCCGCGACATCAGCTATGGCGCGCAGCTCCTGGACGGTGGTGAGACCGCCCCACATCCGCGGCACCACGGAAAAAGTGCCGTCCTTCTGAATGTTTGCGTGGACCCGCTCGTTGATGAAGCGGGATTGCGGGTCGTCTCGATATTCGCCCGGCCAGGCCGCAATCAGGTAGTAGTTGAGCGCCGGACGGCAGGAGGCGCAGCCGCACGAGGTTTTCCAGCCGAGCTCCTGCATGACGGCAGGCACCGATTTCAGTACTTTTGTTGCAATGAAGCCGCGCACCTCGTCATGCGTCAGGTCAGTGCACTTGCACATGGCCTTCCGGCCGGCAGCGGCATAGGACGCGCCCAACGTGGCAGCGAGTACCGCCTCAACCTTCGATGTGCACTGGCCGCACGAGGCGGATGCCTTGGTGACGGCGCGCACATCGTCGATGGTGGTCAGGCCCTTCGAGCGGATGGCCGAGACGATTGCGCCCTTGGAGACGCCATTGCACCCGCAGATTTCTGCCTCGTCGGACAGGGCGGCCACCGCGGCTACCGGGTCGAGCGCTACGCCCCCGCCCTGGTATGCCTGGCCATAGATGAGCGTGTCGCGCATCTTGGAGACGTCCGCGCCGGTCTTGATGAGATCGAAGAACCATGCCCCATCGGCGGTATCACCATAGAGCACCGCGCCAACGAGGCGGTCGCCTCGCAGGATTGCGCGCTTGTAAATGCCGCGTGCCGGATCGCGCAAAACCACTTCGTCCGTCTCGTCCCCTTCGGAAAAATCTCCGGCGGAGAAGAGGTCGACCCCTGTGACTTTCAGCTTCGTGGCGGTCACGGAGCCTCGATACTCGTTGCTCGCGACGTCGGCGAGGCGCGCTGCGAGTACCTTGGCCATCTCGTAAAGCGGCGCCACGAGCCCATAGCAGGCGCCCCGGTGCTCGACGCATTCGCCCAAGGCGTAGATGTCGGGGTCGCTGGTTGTAAGAGCGTCATCGACGACGATTCCGCGCTTCACCTCCAACCCCGCCGCTCGGGCGAGCGCCGCGCTAGGCCGAATACCCACAGCCATCACCACAAGGTCCGCAGGCAGGGAGCGTCCCCCCTCCAGCAGCACGGCCTCGACCCGGTCAGAGCCTAGGACTGCAACGGTGTTCGCGCTTGTGTAGACGTCGATGCCACGCTTCTCGATGGCCTTCTGAAGCAGATAGGCGGCGTTCTGGTCCAGTTGGCGCTCCATCAGGAACGGCATGAGATGCACCACGCTGGTGCTCATGCCGTTCAGCGCCAGGCCTGCGGCAGCCTCAAGGCCCAGCAGCCCCCCGCCGATGACCACGGCCCGGCCGCCACGGTCGGCGGCCGCCAGCATCCGCTCCACATCATCGAGATCGCGGAAGGTGACGACCCCCGGCAAATCCGCGCCGGGCACCGGAATGACAAAGGGGTCCGAGCCGGTGGCGAGCACCAGAACGTCATAAGGCACGCACAGACCGGACGCGCTCGTAACCGTCTTGGCCGCCCGGTCGATGACCACCACCCGGTCGTCGAGGATCAGCCGCACGCCATGTCGCGCATACCAGCCCTCGTCATGAATGATGATGTCTTCATACGTCTTCTCCCGAGCCAGCACGGGGGACAGCATGATCCGGTCGTAATTGACCCGCGGCTCGGAGCCGAAAAGGGTGATGTCGAATCCCTGCTCGTCATGCGCGAACAGCTCTTCAAGCATGCGGCCGGCGGCCATGCCATTGCCGACGACCACAAGTCGACGGCGGACCTTTACTGACGTCACGGTGCGTCCTCCAGGGAGCGACCGCGTGCCGGGTGCAGGAAGGCGAGCATGTTATAAAATGCGTCACGACGCGCGCCAGCAATCCTCGATTCTTGTTCGAGGCTTCCCTGACATGCCCTGCACGTTGGCCGCCATTGGCCACGTATACCGGCGAGCGGTCGTCTTCATTGACGCGATTTTGCACGCACGAATTATGCCAACTCCAATGAAGGCTCGGTTCCACACCTATCGGCGCCAGCCATTCGGTTCAGCCCAGCCTCAGAGCGGGTTTTCGAACGGCCAAATGCCTATCAAGCGGGCATGGCATGCAACTCCATTAGGCGCTCGCCGCCAGCCCAGTATTTGCGCGACACAGGACAGACCAGGCGGGTGGTCACTCCAGTCCGTCGATCAATGGATTGGGCCGTGCAAAACGACGCAACTCTGCGACATCCTCGATCCTGATCGCAGATCCCGCTGTGGAGACGCCCACGGATTTAATAGCAGAAAAGGCGCGAGACAGGTTTTCAGGCGTCATTCCGAGCAAGGACGAGAGCTTTTTTTTCTCGAAATCGAGCGTGACAACGCTCTCGCCTTCATGAAAATGCGCGCTTTGCAGCAGCCAATTGGCCAGCCGCTCCGCGCCAGTCCGCAGCTTCTGGTTCTTCAGCT
The DNA here is from genome assembly GCF_028863665.1 of Aquabacter sediminis. Classification (GTDB taxonomy): domain Bacteria; phylum Pseudomonadota; class Alphaproteobacteria; order Rhizobiales; family Xanthobacteraceae; genus L1I39. The sequence continues at coordinate 116,432 of NZ_JARBFX010000004.1, read as the reverse complement.
CCTTTACGGCACCCCGATATCCGCGTGCGAGTTCAGGGACCACTGCGCGGGTGAAGCCCTCATCCGTCCCAACAGCGGACCGGACATGTTCTGCCGGAATCATGAGCAACTGGGATTTGTGCAGCGTCCGGGCCGACTGGAGATAGACCTGACCGGTGAGCACGGCGGCGAGAATGAATGTGCCCACGGGACGAACCAAGCTGATCGAGGTCTCGCGATCCCCATCGATGGCGAACATTTCCACCAAACCGTCGACCACCACGTGGAGGAAGTCGGCATGGTCGCTTTCGTGGATGATGGTGACGCCGGGCGGGAAGCGCTGGAGGAGGCCCGCGCGCATCATCTTTGCGAACGTCTCCTTGCGCGCGTCCCGGAACAACGGAAGCTGCCTGACGGCGTCGGTGTCTTCGGGTCTCATTCCAGCACCATCGCCCCTATTATCGCATGAAAGCTCCGTCGGGCGGCTGAGGCTCAACCGGAGATCCGCTGGCCCGCCCGACGCGATCCTCCTGTCCCGCATCCATTAAACAGGCCGCGGACAGCATTCGAATTGATAAATATCAAGAGATAAAACTGAAATATTCAATTCAGCGGATTACATAATATAATTAAGTAACATATAAATTCAAATACAATAATATCTCCAGTGCGTTTCATTAAAGCTGATACAAATCAAAGAAGGATGAGGCGAGATCGGCCATTTTGCTGACGCACGACGTAGCCGTGCACTTGCAACGGGCGAGATTGAGCCATGCAAACAACTCAAGACGTGAGCGTCGCAGACCAGCGGACCTCGCTCACCTTAAGCACTGTCGCCTTCACCGTATGCTTCGCGGTGTGGACGATCTTCTCCATCATCGGCATCCGCATCCGTCAGGATCTGGGGCTTACCGACACGCAGTTCGGCCTCTTGGTGGGCACCCCCATCCTCACGGGCTCACTTATCCGCGTGGCGCTGGGGATTTGGACCGACCTTTATGGTGGTCGTGTCGTCTTCACGCTGACCATGCTGGCGGCGGCGGTCGCGACCTTCCTTCTGACTTTCGCCACCACCTATCCCCAATTCTTGCTCGCAGCCCTCGGCGTCGGCATCGCGGGCGGATCGTTCGCGGTGGGTGTTGCTTATGTCTCGCGCTGGTATCCGGCGGGCAAGCAGGGGACCGCGCTCGGCATCTTCGGCGCGGGCAATGTGGGCGCGGCGGTCACCAAGTTCCTCGCCCCTTTCATCCTCGTCGCCTATGGATGGCAGATGGTGGCCCAGGTCTGGGCCGCCGCCCTCGTGGTGATGGCGGTCGTCTTCTTCGTTTCCACCAAGGATGATCCGGTGCTCGTGGAGCGCCGCCGGCTCGGTATCAAGCCGAAGAGCGCTTGGCTCGAACTGGAGCCGCTGAAGAACATCCAGGTCTGGCGCTTCTCGCTCTATTATTTCTTCGTCTTCGGCGCCTTCGTGGCGCTCGCGCTCTGGCTGCCGCAATATCTGGTGAAGGTCTACGGGCTGGACATCAAGTCCGCGGGCATGATCGCCGCCTTCTTTTCCGTCCCCGCGAGCATCTTCCGCGCCTATGGCGGGCATCTCTCGGACGTGTATGGCGCGCGGCGGGTCATGTACTGGACGTTCCTCGTGTCGGTCGTCGCCACATTCGTCCTGTCCTATCCCCCAACGGACTACATCGTACGCGGCATCAACGGCCCGATCGAATTCCACATGGAAATGGGGGTCGTCGGCTTCACCGTCGCGGTCTTTATCCTCGGATTCTTCATGGCCCTCGGCAAGGCCGCGGTCTACAAGCACATCCCCGTCTATTATCCGCAGAACGTGGGCGCTGTCGGCGGCCTCGTCGGCATGATCGGCGGCCTCGGCGGCTTCGTCCTTCCGCTGCTGTTCGGCGTGCTCAACGACCTGACCGGCTTGTGGACCAGCTGCTTCATGCTGCTGTTCGTTATCGCCGCCATCTCCCTGACCTGGATGCACCTCGCCATCCGGCAGATGGAGAAGGAAGCCACGGGCGATGCGCTGAAGACGTTGCCGGAGCTGCCGGAAATGCAAGGCCTCGCCCCGGCGGTGGCCACCCCTGTTCCCACTCCGGCAAAGGTGCGCGGCGCTGTCCTGACCGACTGGCGGCCGGAGGATCCGGATTTCTGGCAGAAGACCGGGCGCGCCATCGCGCGGCGCAACCTCTGGCTCTCCATTCCGGCCCTGCTGCTCTCCTTCGCGATCTGGCAGGTGTGGTCGGTGGTGGTGGCGAAGCTCCCATTGGCTGGCTTCCGCTTCACCACGGAGGAATTGTTCTGGCTCGCCGCCTTGCCGGGCCTGACCGGCGCAACGCTGCGCATCTTCTATTCCTTCATGGTGCCCATTTTTGGCGGGCGGCTCTGGACCACTTTGACCACCTGGTCGCTCATCATCCCGGCGCTGGGCATCGGCTATGCGGTTCAGAATCCTGACACGCCCTATGTGGTGCTGCTGATCCTGGCTCTGCTGTGCGGCTTCGGCGGCGGTAACTTCGCCTCCTCCATGGCCAACATCTCCTTCTTCTTTCCCAAGAAGGAGAAGGGGAACGCCCTCGCGCTCAATGCGGGACTCGGCAATCTCGGCGTCAGCGTGGTGCAGTTCGTGGTGCCGCTCGTCATCACGGCGGGCCTGTTCGGCGCCCTGGGCGGCGACCCGGCCATGGTGAAGACACCGGCCGGCCCCGTCCCGGTATGGCTGCAAAATGCCGGCTTCTTCTTTGTGCCCTTCATCGTCCTGTCCGCCTTCGCGGCCTGGTTCGGCATGAACGACATCGCCTCCGCCAAGGCGTCGTTCCGTGAGCAGTCGGTGATCTTCCAGCGCAAGCACAACTGGATCATGTGCTGGCTCTATACGGGCACGTTCGGCTCATTCATCGGCTATTCGGCGGGCTTCCCGCTGCTCACCAACATCCTCTTTCCGGAGGTGAACGCGCTCCAATACGCCTTTCTCGGCCCGCTGGTCGGCGCACTTGCCCGCTCCGGCACGGGGTGGCTCGCTGACCGCTTTGGCGGGGGACGGGTGACCATCTACGTCTTCCTGCTCTCCATGGCCGGGGTCAGCGGCGTGCTGTGGTCCATCGGCATGCGGGCGGAGCCCTGGGCATTCTCGGCCTTCTTCGCCTCCTTCCTGGTGCTGTTCTTCGCCACCGGCGTCGGCAACGCCTCCACCTTCCAGATGATCCCGGCGATCATGGCGAAGGAAATGGAGCGCCTGCTGCCCGGAGCGGATGCGGAGACGCGGCGCCGGCAGGCGGAGAAGGAGGCGGCCGCCATCACCGGCTTCACCTCCGCCATTGCAGCCTTCGGGGCGTTCTTCATCCCGAAGGGCTACGGCTCCTCCATTGCGCTCACCGGCTCGCCGGAGGCGGCTTTGTGGGCCTTCCTCATCTTCTATGTGAGCTGCCTCCTGCTCACCTGGGCTGTCTACACCCGAAAGGGCGGCCTTCTCCATGACCTCGAGCGCGGAATCGCCCCGCGCGCCATCAACCGTCCGGCTGCTGCCGAGTAACGGAAGGCATCCCCATGTCCCATTTTCTCGATCGTCTCACCTTCTTCCGCAGGCAGACCGAGCCGTTCTCGAACGGACACGGCATCGTCACCCATGAGGATCGCTCTTGGGAGGACGCCTACCGGAAGCGCTGGCAGCACGACAAGATCGTGCGCTCGACCCATGGCGTGAACTGCACCGGATCGTGCTCGTGGAAGATCTACGTCAAGGGCGGGATCGTCACCTGGGAGACCCAGCAGACCGACTATCCCCGCACCCGGCCGGATCTGCCCAACCATGAGCCGCGCGGCTGCGCCCGTGGTGCATCCTATAGCTGGTATCTCTATTCCGGCGCCCGGGTGAAGCACCCTATGGTGCGCGGGCGCCTGCTCAAGCTCTGGCGCGAGGCGCGGTCCAAGTTGCCGCCGGTGGCCGCCTGGGCCTCCATCGTCGAGAACGCGGAAAAGCGCGCCTCCTACACCTCCATCCGGGGCCATGGCGGGCTGGTGCGCGCCTCTTGGGACGAGGTGAACGAACTCGTCGCTGCCGCCAATGCCCACACCATCCGCAAGCATGGCCCGGACCGCGTGGCGGGCTTCTCGCCGATCCCGGCCATGTCCATGGTCTCCTACGCGGCGGGCGCGCGCTATCTCTCGCTGCTCGGCGGTGTGTGCCTGTCCTTCTACGACTGGTATTGCGACCTGCCGCCCGCCTCACCGCAGACCTGGGGCGAGCAGACGGACGTGCCGGAGAGCGCCGACTGGTACAATGCCGGCTTCATTATCGTGTGGGGCTCCAACGTGCCCCAGACCCGCACGCCCGACGCCCATTTCTACACCGAGGTCCGCTACAAGGGCACCAAGAGCGCGGTTGTCACGCCGGACTACGCCGAGGCCACCAAGTTCGCCGACATCTGGCTGAACCCCAAGCAGGGCACTGATGCCGCCCTCGCGTTGGCCATGGGCCACGTCATCCTGCGCGAGTACCATCTCGACCGGCAGGTGCCGTATTTCGACGATTATCTGCGTCGCTATTCGGACATGCCTTTCCTGGTGCGGTTGGAAGAGCGGGACGGGCGCCTCGTGCCCGAGCGACTGCTGCGCGCGGCCGATCTGCCCGGCGCTCTGGGAGAGACCAACAATCCGGAATGGAAGACGGTCGCCTTCGACGAACCGACGGGAGACCTTGTGGCTCCCGTCGGTTCAGTCGGCCATCGCTGGGGCGAGAGCGCCCAGTGGAACCTGGAGGAGAAGGACGGGGCCGGCCGCGCCATCCGCCTGAAGCTGTCGCTGGCGGGAGGCGAGGACGAGATGGTGCCCGTGGACTTTCCCTATTTCGGGGGACGGGCCACCGAACATTTCGTCGCCACGGACCATGGCGAGGTCCTCACCCGAAACCTGCCGGTCCGGCTCATCCAGGGCGCGGACGGCGCCGTGATGAAGGTCGCCACCGTCTACGACTTGATGATGGCCAATTACGGCCTTGACCGCGGCTTCGGTGGCGGGAACGTCGCCACGTCCTACGATGCGGACGTGCCCTTCACACCGGCATGGGCGGAGCGCATCACCGGCGTCAAGCGGGACGCCATCATTACGGTGGCGCGCGAATTCGCGACCAATGCCGAGAAGACCAATGGCCGGTCCATGATCATCATCGGCGCGGCCATGAACCACTGGTACCACATGGACATGAACTACCGGGGGGTGATCAATCTCCTGGTGTTCTGCGGTTGCGTCGGCCAGTCCGGCGGCGGCTGGTCCCATTATGTGGGGCAGGAGAAGCTGCGCCCGCAGACCGGCTGGCAGCCGCTCGCCTTCGGCCTCGACTGGGGGCGCCCGCCGCGGCACCAGAACGCGACCTCGTTCTGGTATGCCCACTCGGACCAGTGGCGCTACGAGACGCTGACCGCGTCCGAGATCCTCTCGCCCACCGCGCCCAAGGGTGACTGGGACCAGAGCTTCATCGACTACAACGTGCGCGCCGAGCGCATGGGCTGGCTGCCCTCCGCCCCGCAGCTCCGGCAGAATCCGCTGGAGATAGCAGGTCGCGCCAAGGCCGCCGGCCAGGAGCCGAAGGACTATGTCGCCGCCGCCCTGAAGAGCGGCGAGCTCGAACTGTCCTGCCACGATCCGGACCACCCGGACAACTGGCCCCGCAACCTCTTCGTCTGGCGCTCCAACCTGCTGGGCTCGTCCGGCAAGGGGCATGAATATTTCCTGAAGCACCTGCTCGGCACCCAGCACGGCGTCATGGGCAAGGATCTCGGCGCCGAGGGCGCCGTGCGCAACAAGGAGGTGGCGTGGCGGGACGAGGCGCCCGAGGGCAAGCTCGACCTCCTGGTGACGCTGGACTTCCGCATGTCCACCACCTGCGTCTACTCGGACATCGTGCTGCCCACCGCCACCTGGTACGAGAAGAACGACCTCAACACCTCGGACATGCATCCCTTCATCCATCCGCTGTCCGCGGCGGTGGACCCGGCCTGGGAGGCGCGGTCCGACTGGGAGATCTACAAGGGCATCGCCCGCGCCTTCTCGGAGGTCGCGCCTGAGGTGCTGGGGGTGGAGGAGGACACCGTCCTCACCCCGATCCTGCACGACACCCCGGCCGAGATCGCCCAGGCCATGGACGTGAAGGACTGGAAGCGCGGCGAGGTGGAGCCGATCCCCGGCAAGACCATGCCGAGCGTCACGGTGGTCACGCGGGATTATCCGGCGACCTATGCCCGCTTCACCTCCCTCGGCCCGCTGATGGAGAGCATCGGCAACGGCGGCAAGGGCATTTCGTGGAAGACCGGGCACGAAGTGGACGCGCTGCGCGCGCTCAATGGCGTGCACCGCGACGGCCCGGCCAAGGGGTTGGCGAAGATCGACACGGACATCGACGCGGCCGAGGTCATCCTCATGCTCGCGCCGGAGACCAATGGCGAGGTGGCGGTGAAGGCGTGGGAGGCGCTTTCCCGCAATACCGGCCGCGAGCACGCCCATCTCGCCCTTCCCAAGGAAGACGAGAAGATCCGCTATCGCGACGTGCAGGCCCAGCCGCGCAAGATCATCTCATCGCCCACCTGGTCGGGCATCGAGAGCGAGACGGTCTGCTACAATGCCGGATACACCAACGTCCACGAACTGATCCCCTGGCGCACCATCACCGGGCGCCAGCAGCTCTACCAGGATCACCTGTGGATGCGGGCGTTCGGCGAGGAGCTCGTCACCTGGAAGCCGCCGGTGGACCTGAAGACCATCCCCGGCCACAAGGACGCGCGTCCCAACGGGCACACGGAGATCGTCCTCAACTTCATCACCCCGCACCAGAAGTGGGGCATCCACTCCACCTATACGGACAATCTGCTGATGCTCACCCTGAACCGGGGTGGGCCGGTGGTGTGGATCTCGGAGGACGACGCGAAGGCCGCCGGCATCGTCGATAACGACTGGGTCGAGGTCTTCAACGCCAACGGCGCGCTCACGGCGCGGGCCGTCGTCTCCCAGCGCGTCATGCCGGGCATGATGATGATGTACCACGCGCAGGAGAAGATCATTAACACGCCCGGCTCGGAACAGACCGGCAAGCGCGGCGGCATCCATAATTCCGTGACCCGCACGGTGCTGAAGCCGACCCATATGATCGGCGGCTACGCGCAGCAATCCTACGGCTTCAACTATTACGGCACCGTGGGCGCCAATCGCGACGAATTCGTCGTCATCCGCAAGATGAGCAAGGTGGACTGGCTTGAAGAGGAGCTTCAGCCCTCCGCCTCCAACACTCCGGCCAAGGAGATGGCCCAATGAAGATCCGTGCCCAGATCGCCATGGTGCTGAACCTCGACAAGTGCATCGGGTGTCACACCTGCTCCGTCACCTGCAAGAACGTCTGGACCAGCCGCCAGGGCGTTGAATATGCCTGGTTCAACAATGTGGAGACCAAGCCCGGCATCGGCTATCCGCGCGAGTGGGAGAACCAGAAGAAGTGGAATGGCGGGTGGCGCCGCAAGGCCAACGGCAAGATCGAGCCGCGGATCGGCGCCAAGTGGCGGATCCTGGCGAACATCTTCGCCAATCCGGACCTGCCGGAGATAGATGATTATTACGAGCCCTTCACCTTCGACTACGAGCATCTTCACAATGCGAAGGAATCGAAGGCATTCCCCACCGCGCGCCCGCGCTCCCTGGTTTCGGGGGAGCGGATGGAGAAGATCGAGTGGGGCCCGAATTGGGAAGAAATCCTCGGCGGCGAGTTCGAGAAGCGCCGGAAGGATGTGAATTTCGAAGGCGTGCAGGCCGACATCTACGGCCAGTTCGAGAATACCTTCATGATGTACCTGCCGCGCCTGTGCGAGCACTGCCTCAACCCCACCTGCGCGGCCTCCTGTCCGTCCGGTGCCATCTACAAGCGGGAGGAGGACGGCATCGTCCTCATCGACCAGGAGAAGTGCCGGGGCTGGCGCATGTGCGTCTCGGGGTGCCCCTACAAGAAGATCTATTACAACTGGTCTTCTGGAAAGTCGGAGAAGTGCATCTTCTGCTATCCGCGCATCGAGGCGGGCCAGCCCACCGTGTGCTCGGAAACCTGTGTCGGCCGCATCCGCTATCTCGGCGTGCTGCTCTATGACGCCGACCGCATCGAGGAAGCGGCGAGCGTCAAGGACGAGAAGAAGCTCTATCAGGCACAGCTCGACCTGTTCCTCGATCCCAAGGACCCGGCCGTGGTGGCGCAGGCGCGCGCCGACGGCGTGCCGGATGCCTGGATCGAGGCGGCGCGGCAGTCGCCCATCTGGAAGATGGCCATGGAATGGAAGGTCGCCTTTCCCCTCCATCCCGAATACCGCACGCTTCCCATGGTCTGGTACGTGCCGCCGCTCTCCCCCATCCAGTCCGCCGCCGCCGCGGGCAAGATGGGCATGGACGGCGACATGCCGGACGTGCGCTCGCTGCGCATCCCGCTGAAGTACCTCGCCAATCTTCTGACCGCAGGAAATGAGGAGCCGGTGGCCCGGGCGCTTGAGCGCATGCTGGCCATGCGCGCCTATATGCGGGCAAAGACCGTGGACGGGCGCATCGACGAGGCGATCGCCACGCGCGTCGGCCTCACCGGCGCGGCCATCGACGACATGTACCAGGTGATGGCCATCGCCAATTACGAGGATCGCTTTGTCATCCCCACCGCCCACCGCGAAGTGGGCGAGGACACATTCGATCTGCGGGGCTCCTGCGGCTTCACCTTCGGCAACGGCTGCTCGGGCGGCGAGAGCGAGCTCAACCTGTTCGGCAGCCCGTCCAAGAAGGCCCGCACCCCCATGGAAGTGGAGTAAGGCGCATGACCGGCACCGACATCACGCTGCGCGCGCTCTCCGCGCTTCTCACCTATCCCGACGCGGCGCTCACCGCTGCCGTCCCCGCTTTGGCCTCTGCCCTGGCCGAGGAAGGCCGGGTTTCGCCGGCCGCGTTCGACGCCCTGGCCCCGCTCCTGCGCAATCTCGCGCAGGAGGATCTCTACGAACTTGAAGAGACCTATGTGAGCCTGTTCGACCGCACCCGTCGCCTCTCCTTGCACCTGTTTGAACACGTGCATGGGGAAAGCCGCGACCGGGGGCAAGCCATGGTCGATCTGGCCGCGCTTTACGAAACCGGCGGGTTGCTCATCGCGACCAACGAGTTGCCGGATTTCCTGCCGCTGTTCCTCGAATATGCCGCCACCCGGCCGCGTGAGGAGGCGCAGGACCTGTTGGCCGACGTGGACCATATCCTGGCCGGCCTCGAAGAGCGGTTGATATCCCGCACCTCTCCCTATGCGGCGGTTTTCGGCGCGCTGCGCAGCCTTGCCGGCAGCGCGGAGCTGGCGGAGGCGCCGAGTGAACCCAAGCCCTCGCCGGAGGACGAACTCGCTGCCCTCGACAAGGAATGGGAAGAGACCGCCGTCACGTTCGGCCCCGGCGACGCCATGGGCGGCTGCTCCGTGGACCGCTTCCGCACCCAATTGCGCGCCGCGCAACGCGACGCGCGCCATTCCGCCGCCTGAAGGAGGCAGGACATGTCTGACGCCATCAATTCCGCGCTCTTCGGCTGGTATCCCTATCTGTGCCTCACGGTCTTCCTGCTCGGTAGCCTCGTGCGGTTCGATCGGGAGCAATACACATGGAAGACGGGTTCATCCCAATTGCTGCGCAAGCGTCAATTGCGGTGGGGCTCGAACCTGTTCCATGTGGGCATCCTGGTCATCTTCCTCGGCCATGCCGGTGGTCTTTTGACCCCGATCTGGGTGTTTGATGCCATCGGCATCTCGCACTCGTTCAAACAGGGCCTCGCCATCACGGCAGGTGGCATCGCCGGCGTGATGTGCTTCATCGGCATCTCGCTGCTGGCCCACCGCCGCCTCTTCGATCCGCGCATCCGCGCCAATTCGAGCTTCGGCGATACGGCGATCCTTCTCATCCTGTGGGTGCAGCTCACGCTCGGTCTCTCCACCATTTTCGTGTCGCTCCAGCACATGGACGGCCACGAGATGGTGAAGTTCATGAACTGGGCGCAGGGCATCCTCACCCTCCAGCCCTCGGCGGCCGCCTATGTCGCGGACGTGAGCCTCGTCTTTAAGGCGCACCTGCTCCTTGGCATGACAATCTTCCTCGTCTTCCCCTTCACCCGGCTCGTCCATGTGTGGAGCGCCCCGGTCTGGTATCTCGGCCGCACCGGCTATCAAGTGGTGCGCACCCGCCGGCCCCAGCATAGCCGCCGTCCCGAAGCGTCAATGCCGATCGCCGCCGTGGGGCCCGTCGCGGGTCGTCCGGCGCGTAGCCCGGCGGAGTGAGCGGCATGACCGAAATCATCAGCCATCGCGCCTCTCGCCCCGTCCGGGCCACCCGGCCGGACGAGGTTTCCGTGAACGGCGTCATCATCTCCCGCGCCGAAATCGCGCGGGAGATCCAGAACCACCAGGCCGGCACTCCGGCGGAGGCCTGGCATGCGGCGGCGCGCGCCCTCGTGGTGCGCGAACTGCTCCTGGCGGAGGCCGACCGCATCGGCATCCCAGCGGAACCCGCCACCCATCCGGACGGCGCGCGCGAGACCGACGAAGAGGCCACCATCCGCGCCCTTCTTGCCCGAGAGGTTCGCGTGCCGAAGGCGGACACCGCGACCTGCCGGCGCCACTTCGAGCGCAACCGGGGGAGCTTCCGCACCGGCGACCTGTTCGAGGTCGCTCACATCCTCATCCCCGCCGGCCCGGACGACGGCGAGCGGCGTATGGAAGCCCGCGCGAAGGCGCAGGCGATCCTCGCGGCCCTCCTGTCCGGACAGGCGGACTTTGCGGAGATGGCTCGGTCGCACTCGGCGTGCCCCTCCCGCGAGGTGGGCGGAAGCCTCGGCCAGATCGGGCGCGGGCAGACGGTGAGCGAGTTCGAGACCGCCCTCGCAGGGATGGTCCCCGGCAAGGTGCATCCCGAGCCAGTGGAGACACGCTACGGCTTCCATGTGGTGTTCCTCGCCCACCGGGTGGAAGGGCGTGACCTCCCGTTCGAAATGGCGGAACCGGTGATTGCGGGACATCTGGAGCTGACGGCCTGGCACATCGCCACGCGGCAATATCTGACGCTGCTGGTCGGACGCGCCGAGATCCGGGGCATCGCGATGGAAGGGGCCGTATCGCCCCTCGTTCAATAGGAGGTATCCGTGCTGCTCGGAAGCCTGCTCAAGCAACTGGAGGACGAACGGTTTGCCGGCGAGACCCTCTTCGCCCTCGGCGATGTCACCCTCGCGGAGCGCGCCCGCCAGGCCGGGGAGCCGTTCGGCGAGGGGGCGGCGGACTATGCCTCGGCCGCCTGCGCCCGCTTCAGCAGCGGCGCCTCGGACGAGGACTGGCTCGCCCTCATGACCGCCCTGGAGCGGGGGGAGGACCCCGCCGCCACCTGCCTGCGCACCATGATGGAATGGTCGTTCCGCATGGATGCGAAGGCGCTCGAGCCCCAGCCGGAAGGTGGCTGCGGCTGTGGGGGAGGCGGCGGGTGCGGAGGTCACGACCATGGGCCGGGCTGACTCGCATTCGGCTGGTGCGCGGCCGGGCACCGTGCTCGACGAACTGTTCGACAACAATCTCGCCTGGGCCAATGCCAAGCACGCGGCCGACCCGACCTTCTTCCGACGCCTCGCGGAACAGCAGGCGCCCCGCTTCCTCTGGGTGGGCTGCTCCGACAGCCGGGTGCCGGCCAATGACGTGGTGGGCCTCGACCCCGGCGAAATCTTCGTCCATCGCAACATCGCCAATGTGGTGCATTCCAGTGACATGAACCTGTTGGCGGTGCTGGAATTCGCTGTGGATGTGCTGGGCGTCCGCCATGTCATCGTCTGTGGCCATTATGGCTGCGGCGGCGTTCGGCGGGCCATCGAGAATGCGCAGGGGCCGGGCGGGGAGGGGCTGGTGGACCACTGGTTGGCACCCATCGTCGATCTCTATGGCCGCCATCGCGCACAAATGGATGCGTTGCCGGAACTGTCCGCGCGCCTCGACCGGCTGTGCGAGCTGAATGTCTGCCTGCAGATGCGGCGGCTCGCCGCCACACCGGTCATGCGTTCCGCTTGGACGCGGGGCGCGGAACTCACGCTTCACGGCTGGATCTACGGCATCGGCGACGGCCTTTTGCGCGATCTCGGCACCACCCTGTCGTCGAGTGGGGAATTCGCCGCCCTCGCGCCACTCGATCTGATCGCCGCGACACCGCTCGAGCCCATGAGTGCCGTGCGGCTCCATGCCATGGCAGCCTTCCTTTCCATGGACGTCGCGGACGCCGCCCGCTGCGGCGCCGCCTGCACATGCGGCGCGCTGCAAGATCGCTCCCTTGCCCGCCGTCCCAGCGCGGCGCAGGACGAGTGAGCCGGAGCCAAGCCATGCCCAACCCCACCGTTCCGAGCCCGCCCGCCTGCGCCATGGTCGATCTGTTCGGCCGCCGTATCACCTATCTGCGCCTCTCGGTGACCGATCGGTGCGACCTGCGCTGCGTCTATTGCATGGCCGAGGACATGACCTTCCTGCCGCGAGACCAGGTTCTGTCCATTGAGGAGTTGGATCGCCTCGCCTCTGCCTTCGTCGGCCTCGGGGTCACCAAGTTGCGCCTCACAGGCGGCGAGCCACTGGTGCGGCGGGGCATCATGGACCTTGTGGGGAGCCTGTCTCGCCACCTGAAGACCGGAGCGCTGAAGGAACTCACGCTCACCACGAACGGCACCCAGCTCTCCCGCCATGCCGGCGATCTCTTTCGCCACGGCGTCCGGCGCATCAATGTCTCGCTCGACACGCTCGATGCCGGCCGGTTCAAGGTGCTGACCCGGCGGGGCGCCCTCGGGCAGGTGATGGACGGGATACGGGCCGCCCGCGATGCCGGGCTCAGGGTGAAGCTCAACGCGGTGGCGCTGGCCGGGACCACCGAGCACGAGGTGTTCGACCTCATCCAATTCGCGCACGGCCAGGGCATGGACCTGACTTTCATCGAGACCATGCCACTCGGCGATGTGGGGGTGGACCGCATTGACCAGTACCTGCCGCTGGACCGGCTGCGCGCGCTGATCGAGACCCGCCTCGATCTCGCGGACACGGCGGAGCGCACGGGCGGGCCGGCGCGGTATGCGCGTGTCGAGCAGACGGGCGGTCGCATAGGCTTCATCACCCCGCTGAGCCATTCCTTCTGCGAGAGCTGCAACCGAGTGCGTGTCAGCGCGACGGGCGTGCTGCACACCTGTCTTGGTCAGGAGGATGCGGTGGACTTGAAGACCCCGCTGCGGGACGGGGGCGAACCGGCGCTCAACGCGGCCATCGCCGGTGCAATAAAAGCGAAGCCCAAGGGGCATGATTTCGTCATCAGCCGGGGCGGCGCGCCGGCTTTAGCCCGGCATATGTCGGCACTGGGGGGCTGAAATGGTCCGCATCGGCATCGTCACCATCTCGGACCGCGCGAGTGCGGGTACCTATGACGATCTCAGCGGTCCCGCCATCGAGGCGTGGCTGCGCCGGGTCATCACTTCGCCCTGGGACCCTCGGCGGCTGATCATCCCAGATGGCCTGGTGAGCGTGAGGGATTGCCTGCGCCTGCTGTGTGACGAGGAGCAGTTGGACCTCATTCTCACCTCCGGCGGCACCGGTCCCGCGCCGCGCGACCTCACCCCAGAGGCATTGGCCGAGGTGATCCAGAAGCCCTTGCCGGGCTTCGGAGAAGCGATGCGGTCCGCCAGCCTTGCCGAAGTGCCCACTGCCATCCTGTCCCGTCAGGAGGCGGGTGTTCGGGGGCGCACCCTCATCATCGCGCTCCCCGGAAAGCCGGCCGCCATCGCGACCTGCCTCAACGCCGTCTTCGCCGCCGTGCCGTATTGCCTCGACCTCATCGGCGCTGGGCGCATCGAGACGGATCCTGCCCTGATATCGGCCTTCCGCCCCAGGGGAGCGTGATGATCGACGACATCACCATCGCCCGTGCGCTGCATGTGCTGGCCGTTGTCCACTGGATCGGCGGCGTCTCCTTCGTGACGCTGATCGTGCTGCCGCTCGCCCGGCGCTGTGGCGCCGCCGGGATCGACCTGTTCGAGCGCATTGAGCACGGCTTCTCCCGGCAGGTACGGGCTTCCATTCCGCTCGCTGGGGCAAGTGGCTTCTGGATGACCTGGCGCATGGATTTGTGGGATCGCTTTGCCGAACCGGCCTTCTGGTGGATGACGGCCATGGTCGCCGTCTGGATATTGTTCATGACGGTGGTGTTCGTCATCGAACCGCTCCTGGGCCCACGGCTGATGCAGGCTGCTCGGTTGCGGCCGCAGGCCTTCCTCACACGGGCGCTGCGTCTTCATATACTGCTGCTGCTCGCCTCCGCCGTTACGGTTCTCGGGGCAAGCGCGGGCGCGCACGGCTTCTTCTTCTGACATGCTGATAGCCACAGAGTCTCCCGGAAATACCAAGATTTTCAGCCTCAGTGTTCGGATGCGCTCTCCACGTGCATTCACTTATAAGTTTGGAGCCGGATTGCTTTAGCCGACCCTGGCTTCCAAGTCCGCGATCTTCTTCTTGAGCGCCTTCGTCTCATCGAAGCGCACCGACACGTCGCGGATGGTGGCGACCATGCCCGTTACGCAATCCGCGCTGTCTTTCACGAGAACGATGGTGAACTCGATGGAGATGCGTTTGCCGTCTCGGCGCAAGCCAGGTACAGCGAGCAGATCTCCGGCCCCATATCGGCTTTGCCCAGTGGCCACCGTCTCGCGATAGCCTTCCCAGTGGCGGGCGCGGAACGGCTCGGGAATGATGATGTCGAGCGACTTGCCGAGCGCCTCGTCCTCTGAAAATCCGAAGATGCGTTCAGCACCGGGATTCCAGAGGGTGATGGTGCCATGCGCGTCGGAAACGACCACGCCATCCCCTGCGGCGTCGATCATGGCATCGCCGATCGCGACGCGGGTAAAGCCCCCGGTGAGCCGCGAGGTGCGTGTCGCGCCTGTGGCAGAGGAGGGCGGCGCCGACGGTGCGCCGTCATCCTCGTCCCAAAGGTCCGCGACCGGGCCGAAGAATTCATGGTGCAGTCGCTCGCGGGACACGCCCATGCGGGCGAGGCCGCAGACAAAAGTCTTCAGGAATTCGAACGGCCCGCAGATAAAATAGCCGGCTTCCGCAAGCGAGGTGTGCTCTGCAAGCCAGTCAAGCGTTACCCGCCCCTCGACGTCGAACCGGCCTTGGGCCGCATCGTCCGCGTCCGGTTGGGTGTAGAAGACGGTGGAGGTGACGCCCGCCGTCGTCGCGGCGATGTTCCTCACATGCGCGCCGAAGGCATGGAGGCGGCCATTACGGGTGCAGTGGATGGCGTGCACCGGCGCGGAGGCGCCATCAATGGCCAACGCTTCGAGCATGGCCACCATGGGCGACTGACCAACGCCCGCGCTGAGCAGGACCATCGGGTGAGCGCGCGCCGCATCCAGCGCGAAGCTACCGCCCGGCCCGCCGATATCGAGCCGCGTGCCCGGCTGCGCAAAGTCGTGGAGCCAGCGTGAGACCGTGCCTCTATCCTCCCGCTTCACCGAGATGCGGAAGCTGCGCCCGTTCGGAGCGCAGGAAATGGTGTAGTTGCGCTTCTGTCGACCCGCCCCCGGAATGTCGGCGAAGAGGACAAGATGCTGGCCCGCGCGGTGCGGCGGCGGTGGAAGGCCATCAGTAGGGCGGAGGGTGAACGAAGTGATTTGCTCGCTCTCCTGCGCGCGGCTCTCCACCTCGAAGGTCCGGAGGCCTTGTTGGGTGGCGGCTGGCGCTACAGTCATTCTGGACATGATTTCCATCCCTCAAATTTTGAATATTGTATGCCTCATTCAGGGCGATGAAACCCGAATTTCCTCCGGGCCTGTGCATAGGTCCGGAAGTGCCGCGCTCGATTGAAGGATGGCTGGCGCCCACGAAACCGGTCCAGAAGGATGCAAGTCAGCGCTGGACGGCGATGCTCGGTGTCTTCTGTCCGATACGCGGCCCTGTGAAGACGGGCCAATATGCCACCGAGAAGAGGATGAACCCGAGTGACCAGCAGAGCCCTGCCGCATCAAGAAGGACGGGCCAACCTGCATCGAGCGCAGAAATGATGCGGGCGATGCTGCCGACCAAAACCAGCAGATAACTGACCTTGGTTGCCAAGGTGGCATTCAGGGGCCGTCCGGTATGTCCGAGGCTGGCCCGCGACATGACAGCAAGCGTCAGCGTGCCGAAGGCGCCGGCGGTCCATGCATGGAGGCCGGCTCCCGCTGGGATGAGCCCGAAGCTGGCTGCAGCCGTGAGGCCGAACCCCACCGGAACGAAAAGGTAGGCGATATGGAGAATGACCAGGAGTGGATTGCGCCAGGTCCGCTCTCCTGCCCACCGCCCGAGTCGCACCAAGTGGAGCGCCGCGCAGAGGCTGAGTGCCACCCCGCTGGCCATCCCTTCCGGAACCGCGACCCAAAGGGCCAGGGAGCTTGCCGTCAGGATAAGGACGAGCTTGTCATAACCTGCAAAGGGAACAGGCAAGCGCCCCCCGCCGCGCGAGGCCAGCCAGTTGTTGGTAAAGCTCGGGATGATGCGTCCGCCGATGAGTGCGACGAGGCTGAGGATCGCGGCGATCGCTAGCCTGCGGGCATATAGGGCCTCGCCCGCCAGGTGGGCCTCAAGATGAAATGCCACATTGGTGAGTGTGAGAAGGCAGAGAACCCCCACGACCTTCAGGTTACGCCAGTTGCGTCCGGCGACGATCTCGCGAATGGCCGCGCCCGCAAGCAGGGCGAGGAACAGGCAATCGATGACCATGGCTATTTGCCAGCCCACCAGCGCCGAAACCGAAACCGCAAGGCGGCCTGCGATCCACGCAAGAGCAAGAACCAGGAGCGGTATGCCCTGAACGGGCAATCGCCCAGTCCAGTTCGGAATGGCTGTCAGCAAAAAACCTCCGATCGCCGCAGCCTGATAGCCGAACAGCATTTCATGGACATGCCAGTCGACTGGGGAGAAGGCGGTCGGCACGTCGAGACGGCCGGAAATAAACGGCAGCCAGATCAAGATGGCCAATCCCGCTTGAAGGGAGGCGAGCAGGAAAAGTGGGCGGAAACCGAAGGACAGAAACGGGTGCCCCTCATAGGTCCTCGGTCTGGATGCGGCCGACATGTCATCCGCCCTTATCAAAAATGCCTACCCCTTGCTCAACGTCAGTCGACTTCGCGTGTGTCTTAACGCGGCGGACATGCAAGCAAAGAGTCAAACTGTGGGTCTCCACAGAGGGGACCAAGTTGTCGTCAAACTCTATGCGATGTGGAGCCCATGCCTCCCTGATCAAGGTCAAATCCGAAACCGAATTTGCGAGCAACCAGCTTATTCCCGCCCTTACGGCCTCACGGTCTGAGCAAGGCCGGATTCGTCGATGCCTGATGAAAGGTAGGGGATGGACCTGGGTTCCGTGACGGGTGGAGGGCCGGGAGAGAGGCTTCCGGCGCCCGTCATGGAGGTGTTCCCCATGAACATGCAGGTTCTGGATTCCGGTCGCGACGCCATTGGCGGCTACAAGGTGGATGTCACGCGCGGCGAGCGGGTCGGCCGCGTGTCGTCGGAGTGGTTCTCGAGGCCAGACGACGAACGGTTCCTGTCGCTCGGCGAACTGGCCGCGATGGTGCGGGGCCGGGCCGATCACAGCCGGTCGCGCCTTGTGGAGACGTCCCGCATTCATGTCGAGGCAAGCCGTTCCAATGCCGAGCGGCTGGCGCTGGTGCTGCCCGGGGCGGATGCACCCGTCGAGCCGAACCATTGGTCCTTCGGCCAGCTCGCGGCCCAGATCGGGGCGCCGGCCGCGTATCTGCGCCAGCTTCCAGCCGCGCTGGCCGGCATCAATCTGCAATATGGCCTGACCTCGCACCGCGCCGAGCAGATCAAGACCTATGAGACCGCCAATGGCCGCGTCGAGTTGCGCGCGGTCACCGGCCCGGACTATGGCCGGATCTATGACCACGAACTGGTCGAGGCTGTGCAGCGCATCGCCGGCAACGGCACCGGCGACACGCGCTGGAAGGTGCCGGGCGTGCTCGACTGGTCGACGGGCGTTTATAATCCGCGTGTCGACATCACCAAGGATACGACGACGCTCTACGCCTCCGACCGCGACGTGTTCCTGTTCCTGGTCGACGATCTCAACCCGATCGAGGCCGGGCGGCTGCCCGACGGCTCGCCGGACCTCTATTTCCGGGGCTTCTACTGCTGGAACTCGGAGGTGGGGGCCAAGACGCTCGGCATCGCGAGTTTCTATCTGCGTGCCGTCTGCCAGAATCGCAATCTCTGGGGCGTCGAGGATTTCCAGGCGATCACCATCCGCCACTCCAAGTATGCGGCCTCCCGCTTCGCGCACGAGGCAGCGCCGGCCCTGACCCGCTTCGCCAATTCCTCGCCGATGCCCTTCGTCAACGGCATCAAGGCGGCACGGGAGAAGATCGTCGCGCGCACTGACGAGGACCGCAGCGACTTCCTGCGCAACCGGGGCTTCTCCAGGGCCGAGACCGCGAAAATCATCGACACGGTGCTGGCCGAGGAAGGGCGCAAGCCCGAGAGCATCTTCGACTTCGTGCAGGGCATCACCGCGCTCGCACGCGACAAGCCCCACCAGGATGCGCGGCTCGACCTTGAGGGCCGGGCCAAGAAGCTGCTCGATCGGGCCGCCTGACTTCCGGAAAGCCGGAGATGCAGAGATCCGTGTCTCCGGCTTTGCGCTTTTGCGGATCTGCGGTTCTTCGGCGTCGCCCTCCAGAGTGAGAGGGCGGCGCTGCGCTTCGTGACGGGTTGGAGGTCGAGAGAGAGGCTCTTGGCCGCCCGTCGCGGAGGTGCCTTCCATGGCGACCAATGTTCAGAAGATCACGCTCTCGCCCTCGCGTGACATCCCCTTCAACAAGCTCCTGCTCAGCCAGTCGAACGTCCGGCGCATCAAGGCCGGGGTCTCGATCGAGGAACTGGCCGAGGACATCGCCCGCCGTGGCCTGCTGCAGGGCCTGAGCGTCCGGCCTGTGGTTGACGACGCCGGCGTCGAGACCGGCATGTTCGAGATTCCGGCCGGCGGGCGACGCTATCGGGCGCTGGAAGTGCTGGTGAAGCAGAAGCGGCTCGCCAGGACCGCGCCAGTTCCCTGCGTCATCCGGGAGGGCGGCATCGCCGAGGAGGATTCCCTCGCAGAGAATGTCCAGCGCGCGCCGCTGCATCCGCTCGACCAGTTCCGCGCCTTCCTCGCCCTACGCGAGAAGGGCCAGTCCGAGGAAGAGATCGCCGCCGCATTCTTCGTCTCCGCCAGCGTGGTGAAGCAGCGCCTGAGGCTCGCCTCGGTCTCGCCGGTGCTGCTGGAGGTCTATGCCGAGGACGGCATGACGCTCGACCAGCTCATGGCCTTCACCGTTTCCGGCGACCATGCGCGCCAGGAGCAGGTCTTTGACCGGCTGAAGACCTCCTATGACAAGCAGCCCTACGCCATCCGCCGCATGCTGACCGAGGGTGCTGTCCGCGCCTGCGACAAGCGCGCCCAGTTCATCGGCCTCGAGGCCTATATCGAGGCCGGCGGCACCATCCTGCGCGACCTGTTCCAGGGTGATGATGGCGGCTGGCTGCAGGATGTCGCGCTGGTCGATCGGCTGGTGGCCGAGAAGCTGAAGGCCGAGGCCGACGCTGTCGCCGCCGAGGGCTGGAAATGGGTCGAGATGGCCCCGGACTTCGCTTATGGCCACACCTACGGCCTGCGCCAGTTACGCGGCGAAACCATCCCGTCCACCGCCGAGGAAGAAGCCAGCCGCGATGCCCTTCAGGCGGAATATGATCGCCTGTCCACGGAATACGCCGAGGCGGATGAACTGCCGGAGGAGGTGGACGCCCGGCTCGGCGAGATCGAGACGGCGATCGAGGCCTTCGAGGCGCGTCCGATCACCTTCGATCCGCTGGATGTGGCGCGCGCCGGCGCCTTCGTCAGCATCGCCCATGATGGCACGGTGCGCATTGAGCGCGGTTATGTGCGGCCGGAGGACGAACTGCCGGTGGAGCCCGAAGTCGTCGCGGAAGACGCCGGGCCGCACCACATCGCGGCGGCGGCTATGCATACCGGCGAGTCCGTCATGGCAGACGTGTCGACGCCCGAGCCCGAGGAGGACGAAGGGCTGTCGGCGCTCTCGGACCGGCTCATGACCGAGCTGACCTCGCATCGCACGCTCGGCCTGCGCCAGGCGTTGGGCGAGCGGCCCGATGTCGCCTTCCTCGCCGCCCTTCATACCCTGACGCTGAAGAGTTTCTATCGCTACGGCTTGGATAGCTGCCTCGAACTCGACCTGAAGAGCGTCACCTTCAGCGCGCAGGCGCCGGGGCTGAACGACAGCGCCTCGGCTGCGGCGATCCACGCCCGGCATGAGGGCTGGGCCAAGCTTCTGCCCAAGGACTCGGTCGATCTCTGGGAAGCTCTGCACGACTGGGACAGCGACAGCCGCTCCGGCCTGTTCGCCCATGTGGTGAGCCTGTCGGTGAACGCCGTTCACGAGGCCTGGAACCGGCGCCCCCGCGCACTCCACCATGCGGATCAACTCGCCCGCGCCGTCGACCTCGACATGTCGGCCGCCGGGTGGAAGCCGACCGTGGACAATTTCCTCGGCCGGGTCACCAAGGCCCGCATTCTGCTGGCGGTGAGCGAGGCGAAGGGGGCGCGTGCGTCGGATCGCATCGCGCACCTGAAGAAGGGTGACATGGCCCGCGAGGCCGAAACGTTGCTGGCTGATACCGGCTGGCTCCCGGAACCGCTGCGCGGAACCGAACCGGAGGCCGGCGAAGAAACGGCGGCGCAGGACGGCAAAACGGTCATGGGCGAAGACGAGAGTCTTGAGGATACTGAATACACCACGGACATCCCCCCTGCCGTGGCGGCGGAGTAACCCTCAACACGATCCTGAACCTCGGCCCGCCGGCTCCGTCGGCGGGCCTTTGTTTTTGAAAAGCTCGCCATGTCCGGGATTGCTCACGATCTGTCGCGCCGGCTCGCCGATCGGGCCGAAGCCGTGTGCCGTCACTATCTCTCCAATGGGCGCCGGGAGGGGCGCTACTGGCTGGTCGGCGATATCAGAAACACGCCCGGCCGCTCGCTCTTTGTCCGGCTCCAGGTGTCCGCGAAGGGGCCTGCTGGCAAATGGACCGATGCCGCCACCGGCGAACATGGCGATCTCCTCGACGTCATCCGCAGATCGCTGGGCCTCACCGACTTCGCTGACGTTGCCGACGAGGCGCGGACCTTTCTCAACCTGCCGCATCCCGAACTGGAGCCCGCAGCACCACGTTGCCGCGTCATGCCGGCTCCATCAGGGTCGGTCGAAGCGGCTCGCCGGCTATTTGCCATGTCGCAGCCCATCGCCGGGACCATCGCAGAGACGTATTTGCGCCGACGCGGCATTACGCTTTTGCACGGAACCGCAAACCTCCGCTTCCATCCACGCTGCTACTACAAGCCTGACGACGGCCCGAGCGAGACCTGGCCCGCCATGATCGCCGCCGTCACCGATCTCTCCGGCAGGATCACCGGCGTACACCGCACCTGGCTTGCACCCGACGGCTCGGACAAGGCTCCAGTCGACACGCCGCGCAAGGCGATGGGCGATCTGCTTGGGTGTAGTGTCCGCATCGGCGTGGCCGGTGACGTTATGGCGGCAGGCGAAGGCATCGAGACCATGCTGTCTCTCCGGCAGGTCCTGCCGAGCATGGCGATGGCGCCCGCGCTCTCGGCAGCACATCTGGCTGCCATCCTGTTCCCACTGAGGCTGCGGCGGCTCTACATCGTCCGCGACAACGATCCGGCGGGAGACGGCGCACGGGACATGCTGATCCAACGGGCGAACGCCGAGGGGATCGAGACCATCCCATTGTCGCCAGCGCTCGAGGACTTCAACGAGGATCTCCAACGGCTCGGTATCGATGCCCTGCGGACGGGTGTTCGGGTGCAACTCGTCCCGGAAGATGTCGTGCGCTTCATGAGCCTGGCCCCATAGCCGAAACGGGCTGAACCGCGAGACGTGGCCGCCATGCCGGCAAGGATGCGTCGGTAACGGCAAGAGGACCGCGCCTTGCGCCTTCGAGAGGGCGATCGGCCGTCAGCCGGGCCGGATCGGCAATGGCTGCCGCCGACGATTTTCCGGCGCGGCCTTCGGGCCGCTTTCCATCGCGAGGCAAAATCGCCGGCTTCTCGCCATCCTCCGCTGGCGCTGCGGCCCTCTGCGCTTTTCCGGCAGGGTCTTGTCCCGAAACCGGTTCCCACTTTCGGGGACCATGCCCGCGCTCCGGGTGCAGGTCCGTCCCGTCCGCCGGCTTCGTCGCCATGAAGGCCGCCACGGCAAGCGGTCCAAACCGACGGAGCATCCCATGAGCGCGCATGACGACCACGAGCCGCACCACGTCTCATCTCCGACCGAGCACCTGATCCAGGAATTGCAGCTCCACGGTCATCGTCCTTCCGAGGACGAACGCGACCAGCGCCCGCCGCCGGAAGACCGCCTCACCGAAGGCGCCGTTGCCGACATCTTCGATGCCCTGGTCGCCACGATCACCGACACCAGCCTTGATGCCGAGCTTCCCGATCTCCTCTGGTCGACCGTCAACATATTCCACCGCGCCGTGGACCGGATCGAACAGAAGCTCGACGACAATGAGCAGACCCAGAAGCAGCTTCAGCGCGAACAGGACGGCTCGGAGGTGAAGTCACTGGAGCTCGAGCGCCTGATCAACATCGGCATGAACCTGATCGACCGGCGCGACGGCATGGAAACCTTCCGCGAGGCCGCCGCCGACCGCTACCGTATCGCCACCGGCTCTCCCTGGACGCCACGGGCCGGATCACGGGTCAACCATCGCCATCTCACTGCATCGCTGATCGACAGCCGGGATTTCCTCGCCGCCAGAAGGCGTGCCGACACTGAGGTGCTTGTGCCCGCCGGGCCAAAGATCGCCTTCTCTGGTGGCGACACCGCCGATCACCGGCAGATCTGGGCCAAGCTCGATCAGATCCACGCCAGGCACCCGGCCATGGTGCTGCTGCATGGCGGCTCCCCAAAGGGCGCCGAGAAGATCGCGTCCCTCTGGGCCGACAGCCGCAAGGTGCCGCAGGTGGCCTTCAAGCCTGACTGGACGAAGCACGCCAAGGCTGCCCCCTTCAAGCGCAATGACCAGATGCTGAACGTGGTGCCGATCGGCGTCGTAATCTTCCCCGGCACCGGCATTCAGGACAATCTCGCCGACAAGGCCCACAAGATGGGCATCCCGGTCTATCGCTTCGGCTCCGGTGGCGCATAAGCGCCACCTGACCTGCTATCTTGAATATGATAGCAAATTATCTATTTTGCTATCAACGCTATCAGCCTTACTGGGAGGCGCCATCATGCCCGCAGTGACAATCCGCAACCTCTCCGAGGCGACGCACCGTGCCCTCAAGGTGCGCGCGGCCCAGCATGGCCGCAGCACCGAAGCCGAGATGCGCGAGATCCTAGAGACTGCCGTTCGCCCTGACACGCGACTTCGCCTCGGCACGGCGCTTGCGGAACGCAGCCGCCGCCTCGGCCTGACCAATGAGGACGTCGATGCCCTCAGCCCTGCGCGCGACAGGACGCCCGCCGAGCCCATGAGCTTCGAATGATCCTTCTCGACACCAATGTCATCTCGGAGGCGATGAAGCCCGTCCCCGACGACACCGTGCGGGCGTGGCTCGACGAGCAGGCGGCCGAGACGCTCTATCTCTCCAGCGTCACCATTGCCGAACTGTTGTATGGCATCGGTGCGCTGCCCGCGGGCAAGCGCAAAGACCGGCTGACCGAAGCCCTGGACGGGGTGATGGAGCTGTTCGCCGACCGCATCCTGCCGTTCGATGTTGCTGCCGCACGACGCTATGCCGACCTTGCCGTGAAGGCGCGTGCGGCCGGGAAGGGCTTTCCGACGCCCGACGGCTATATCGCCGCAATCGCAGCCTCCCGAGGCTTCACTGTGGCCACGCGCGATACCAGCGCGTTCGACGCCGCCGGTGTGGCGGTCATCAATCCGTGGAACGTGGAACGCTGACGACCTGCCACAGTCAGCACGTGTTGAACCTGACAACGCTGCGGAAGCGACCTGCGCGGCAACCCGCCATCACGGTCTCCTGACCGGACGACCATCCCCGCTTCACGACGCTGATCCTTGGGTCCAGCCGATGGCCTGACGCCATCAACCCATGAAGGGTCGGACTACGCTGCGCGTGCCGCCGCTCCGGCTGCGCCTCACGCGGTGATTGCGGCCACCGGCCGGCCCTTTCGGGCGCCTGTCAGCGGGGGATGGACCTCCGCTCGCGCAGGAGCCAGGTCGATGTCCGCCCAGATCGCTCACGCCTTCGCCTTCAGCCTCGCCACCACCCTGATGGCCACCGTCGTCATCTTCCGCGCCGGCGACGGCACGCTCTCTGTCGCCCCCGCTGCAGAATATGACGGCGACGAAGCCGCCATCGTCCGCGAAATCGACCCCTTCGCCTCTTGAGAGGCGAACAGGCGGCCATTACCGACGGAGGCGGCGTGCGCTCGTGCTCAGACGCCAACGCCAATCCCGCCGGTGCATCGTGGTGGTGGAGGCGCGTCGATCTGATTTTATGGAGCCGCCCCCATGATCTTCATCGGCATTCTTCTCAGCATGGCGGCGACCGCATCCCTCTGCTGGCTGCTCTTCACGCTGGCGGTATTCGCATTCCCGCTGTTTGCGGGCATCATGGCGGGCACATGGGCCTATGGCACCGGCGCCGGATGGCCCGGAGCTATCCTTGTCGGCTTTGCTGCCGCAGCCCTGACCTTCGGTATGGGCCGGTTCCTGCTCGCCACCGTCCACCCGATCTGGTCCCGTCTGCTCATCGCCGCCGCATTCGTCGTCCCGGCTGCCGCCGCAGGCTTCCACGCCACCCATGGCATCGTGAAGCACACCATGCCCTCGCCGACGTGGCAGATGGTGTTTTCGATCATCGGAGCCGGCGTGGTCGGCATTGTCGCCTGCGTGCGCATCACCGAGACGAAGGCGTTCGGCCCTTCTGACGGGCACAGTTCCCGTCCCTGACACCGCGATGCGGTTCGGCGCACCAGACAGTGAACGGCATATCGTCCGCTTAACCTGGCTGGGCCGGGAGGGAGCGGAGATCCGGCGCGCCAGCTTCGCCCTCTAACGCGGCAAGATTGGTGCGCGTGGAGGACGGCGGCCGTGTCGCAGCCGAAAGACCCCTCGGGGCGGAGCATTCGCGACGTTGGCGGGACGGGGAATGGGCAGATTGACCCGACTCACGGCATCGTCTGGCGGTGTGGGTCGGTCGGGTCTGCGTATCCGGTGCGGGGCCGCACCTCTCCGTCATCCGCCCGCCAGTGCCCGCTCCAAACGGCCTCTTCAATGGCCTGATCTGGCCGAAGGACGGCTGCGCCTCGATCGCCTATGCCACAATGGCTGGTCGCGACTTTCTTCCCCTGCCGACGCCCACCCCGCGCGCTGCGCGGGGACCCTGGATCGCCGTCATTCCTCGCGAAGCAACAAAGTCGCGCCTGCGCCGTCCTCCGCTGCGCTGCGGTCGCAATCCTCACCCCATCGCGCGAGCGCGACGGGGCCCCGAGGCGATGTGGCGTCGCTCGCCTCCGGCCTCCCGATCGCCATCGAGGCCGCAATGGTGCGGGCTCAGAGGACAGGACGGAGACGGAACATGGCCACCATCGGCACCTTCAAGAAGACCGGCACCAACGAGTTTACCGGCGACATCGTGACCCTCGGCGTGCAGGCCCGGGGCGTGCGTATCATCCCCGACACCCGCGCCACCGGCGAGAACGCCCCCAGCCACCGGGTCCTGGTCGGCCGCGCCGAGATCGGGGCCGCCTGGTCCAAGCGCTCCACCGAGGGCCGCGACTATCTGGGCCTCAAGCTCGACGATCCGAGCTTCACCGCCGCCATCTACGCCAACCTCTTCGATGACGAGGACGGCGAGAACTTCTCCCTCATCTGGTCCCGCCCCAACGGGCGCCGCAGCGACTGACGTGCGGGCTGCGCCCCCGGCCGGCAAGGCCGGGGGCGCTCTTCATCGGCAAACGCGATTACCGCGACAGCTAAAGTCCAGCCCTACTTGCCGTCCTTGAGATCGGTCTCGACTGGCTCTTTCGGCGGACGCAGGAGCAGGTCGGAAGCCTCGACGCCGAGAACCGAGGCGAGCCGCTGCACCACATCGATACTGGCGTTGTAAACGCACCGCTCGAGCGAGCTGATATAGGTCCGGTCAATGTCCGCGAGGTGCGCAAGCTCCTCCTGCGACAGCCCCTTGGCCAGCCGCAAGGCCTTCAGATTGCGCGCGAACACCTCTCGGATCTCCATGACCGAGAGAGCAATCGCTTGATGAGTATTTCACCACGGAGTATTCTCTACATTGCACTCGCCATGGTGTGGGCAGTGGTCGCCTGATGCCTCGCACCGTCAGTGCCAAAGAGATCGTGGATCAGTTGCGCGCACCGGCGACGCAGCGTTCGGCTTTATGAGCGCGCATGATAGAATGATCCCAAATTGCAGCCCCACGCCGTCGCCGACGGCTTGGGTTGCGACAGAAGAAACGGCAGCCTGCGGGGGAATGGACGTGGCCAAGGCGTTTGAGGATAGGGCGCCGTCGGGTCAGGAACTGACCGCCTATGATCGCACCCATATCAAGCTCTATATGCGCCTCCTCGACGCGACCGCTGAAGGAGCCGACTGGCAGGAAGTGGTGGTCGTGCTGTTCGGGATCGATCCGGCGCAGGAGCCTGCCCGCGCCCGCGCGGTGCATGACAGCCATCTGGAGCGCGCCCGCTGGCTCGCCCAGACAGGCTATCGCGATCTGCTCCCACATCGCGTGAACTGAAGCGCCGCTATCCAGGTGATGCGCGCGACGCATCACCTGTTGCCTGTGAGGTGAGTTCTGCCCGGAGATACAATCTTCAATTGATGACCCCACGGCATGCACCGTCTGGGAGTCGCTCATGAAGCCCGATACGTCGCGCTGGCGAGACAGTCGGACCTACGACTATTTCGATGATCTCTCGGTGGAGGGATTGGCCTGGGAGTGCCTCAGGCGGGATCCATCCTACCAGCAGGCCTATCGGGACCTTGTGGACGCCGAGAGAGCGGCTGCACCTCTCCCAGCCGAGGCCGAACATCTCTGGGGGTTGCGATGTCCCCGCGAACCCCTCGCTCCCCGCGACCCGTCAACCAGTCCACTGGTCCCCACGGATCAATCCGGCCGTCACCGTCCTCACCGAGCTTCCCGACCATCTGCTGGGCACCGGCATGGCACCTCACGCTGTGCCTGCCGAACCACCTGATCATGCGGCGCCGCCGCACCTTCTGCTTACCGTCGTTGAACCCTGCGCATCGATCGCGGCCCTGATCCCCTTCGACGACGACATGCCCGGCCGTATCGAGGCGCTGAACCGCCTCTGGCATGCGCAGCGTGGGAAGCGGATTCCACCCGACACCCGCATCACCCGCCAGCAGCGCGGACGCCTGCGGCTGATGCTTCAGGCCTGCGACGGACGGTGCCGGGGCGCCAGCTACCGCGCCATCGCGGAGGCCATCTTCGGCACAGAGCGTGTCGCGGCCGATCCCTGGAAGACGTCTCCCCTGCGCGACCGCGTCATCGGCCTGGTGGAAGGCGGCACCGGGCTGATCGCCGGCGGATATCTGCGGCTTTTCCGCCACCGTCGCCGCACGTGACTGGGTGGGGATTTTAGCCCCCCAATCTTCCCCATCCCTCCCGACATTCCTCCTCCGCCACCGTGGTCACCGTCCGCCGCCGCACTCCGGCGGCTCCCGCCACGCCCACGGAGGCCCGCTCCATGCGACCCGATCTCGCCACCCTCCCGCCGCGCTATCTGCGCACCAAGGAAGCCGCCGCATTTCTCAGCCTGTCGGCCCGCACGCTTGAGAAGCACCGCACCTATGGCACCGGCCCCGCTTATCGCAAGCTCGGCGGGCGCGTCGTCTATTCCATCGACGACCTGCAGGCCTGGACGGAACGCGGCGCGGTCACCTCGACCTCCGATCCGCGCGGCACCGTCCTGCCGGCCAAGCGCCATGGGCTTGTCGCCGGTTCGTTCGCTGGCCGCGCCGCGCGCTGACCGCTCCCCATGGCAGCGCGGCATCACAGCCTCTCGGAGCGCGGACAGCTGGATCTGTTCCGCGCCCTGCCAGGCGAGTTCGCGCCACGAGATGCGCAGGATCTCATGGCCTATCCCTTCTTCTCCCTCTCCAAGACGCCGCGCGTCGCGCCGATCGATTTCCGGACCGGCAGCATCGCCATCCGGGTCGAGGCCGTGCCCGACCACGGCATGGCGACGATCTGGGACGCCGACATTCTCATCTGGGCCGCCAGCCAGATCGTCGAGGCACGCGACGCGGGGCTGCGCACCTCGCGCCTGATGGCGGCGACGCCCTATGAGATCCTCACCTTTGTCGGGCGCGGCACCTCCCTGCGCGACTATCAGCGCCTCAAGGCCGCGCTCGACCGTCTCCAATCCACGACGATCTCAACCACGATCCGTCAACCAGCCGAGGGACGCCGGCACCGCTTCTCCTGGATCAATGAATGGCAGGAACGCACCGACCGCAGTGGCCGGCCTGATGGCGTCGACCTCATCCTGCCGGACTGGTTCTACCGCGCCGTGCTCGACGACGCGCTCGTGCTCACCATAGACCGGGCCTATTTCGGGCTGACGGGCGGGCTGGAACGCTGGCTCTACCGGCTGGTGCGCAAGCATGGCGGGCGACAGCAGGATGGGTGGCGTTTCGATTTCCGGCACCTGCATCAGAAGTCCGGCAGCCTGTCGCCGTTCAAGCGCTTCGCCTTCGAACTCAGGGATCTGATCCGGCGCCAGCCGCTTCCCGGCTACATGCTGTTCGTCGAGGTCGAGGTCAGCGGCCGGCTGAAGCTCGCCTTCGAGCCAGCCGCCCCCTGTGGACAGCCTGTGGATAGCCTCGTGCTATCGGGAACCCGGACTATCGTGCCATCGGGAACCGGTGCCTCGTGCTATCAGGAACCCAAACAGGCCCTAACTCCCTGTCATACATCAGAAAATCGCGCCCTTAACTTAGAGTCTAACCCAGAATCTAACTTTAAGAGGCGCGCGAGCGCTTTTGAGAGCGCTGCAGATCAGCATCGGCAGCGGGCAAAACGGCCTGGGAAGACGCCGCCTGGCATATCTTCGCAGACACCCCCTCGCGGTGGAGATCGGCGATGATCGTCGCGCTCCTCAACCAGAAGGGCGGGGTCGGCAAGACGACGCTGGCGCTGCATCTCGCCGGGCAATGGGCTCGGCAGGGACAGCGGATCACGGTGATCGATGCCGATCCGCAGGGCTCCAGCCTCGACTGGTCGCAGCAGCGCAGCCGCGAGGGCCTGCCACGGCTGTTCGGTGTCGTCGGGCTTGCACGCGATACGCTGCACCGGGAGGCCCCCGAGCTCGCGCGTGACGCCGATCACATCGTCATCGATGGACCGCCTCGCGTCGCTGGCCTGATGCGCTCAGCTCTGCTCGCCGCCGATCTGGTGCTGATCCCGGTGCAGCCCTCGCCCTTCGATGGCTGGGCCTCGGCCGAGATGCTGGCGCTGATCCGCGAGGCGCGGATCTACCGCCCGGAGATGGTGGTCCGGTTCGTCCTGAACCGCTGCGGCGCGCGCACCGTTCTCGCCCGCGAGACCGCGCGGACGCTGGCCGACCACGATCCCCCGGTGCTCGCCAGCACCATCGGTCAGCGCATCGCCTTTGCGGCTGCGGCGCAGTCCGGGCGTCTCGTCTTCGAGCGCGACGATGCGGGGCCGGCCACGCGCGAGATCGCCGCGCTCCGCGCCGAGATCAATGGTCTCGACCTCGGGAGGCTCGCGCCATGAGCGAACGCCCGATCCGCCGCGACTTCGCCTCTCGGCCTGCTGATCCCGAGCACTGGATCAAGGCAGCAGATGTCGCGCCAGAGCACCGCCCCGGCGCCGCGTTCACTGCGCGGCTCACCATTGATGTGACGCCCGAACTGCGCGGGCGGATCAAGGTCGCCGCCTTCCGCCGCGGCGTCACCGTCGCCGAGATGCTGCGCGACCTCCTCGCGCGCGAATTCCCTCCCCAATCTGGAGATCTGCCATGAGCGCGGCGTTTGCGCCCCGTGCGGCCAGCACGACATCCGCGTCCAGTCCCCCGTCCGATGCCCTGACCCATGTCGAGCTGACCCATATCGAGAAGCGCATCGAGAACTGGATCCGTTTCGGCCATCACGCACATGAGCAGCTTCTGGATCGCCGTCGACGCATCCTGTCTTTCCCTCCCGGCAGCATCTTCGCCTTTGTCCGGTGGGCGTCGAACGACTTCGGTACCGTGGCCTCCCGCCTCGACATCGTGCGCTGCGTGGCGCCGGGCGAGAGCTACCAGACGCTGCCCTTCGTGCGTCCCGGCGGTGAGATCCTGTTACGGGTGGATGGCTGGCCGAAGGTCGAGAAAATTCTACAGCACATCGACGTCATCGAGGCGATCGGCATCGATCCTGCCAGTGTCGCTCCCGATCACTGGGGTCATGTCGCCCACCGTACGAGCGTCGGCTTCGAGCCGCGCGCCTATACAGCAGAGCGCCATCAGGCGTGGCTGAAGCGGCGGGAGTGCGGACAATGAACCGCGCCGCCTATGTGCTGATGACGATCGTCGCCAGCGTCGGTGTGGCCTTCGCCGCCACGGTGCCGACGTCGCTCAAGCTGGTGTGGAATGTCTCGGCGAGCGTCCCTGTCGGGCTCTACTCTGTCGAGCCGGCGGATCATCTCGAGATCACCGATCTGGTCGCGGTGATGCCGCCACCGCCGCTCGCCGCGTTCCTGATCGCCCGTGGCTATCTCGGAGAAGGCACGCCGTTGTTGAAGCGTGTGATGGGGCTGCCGGGGCAGGATGTCTGCCGCTTCAGTGACGCCATCACGGTCGATGGCGTGCCGCTGGGCGAGGCGCTGCCGCGCGATCGCTTGGGTCGGGACCTGCCGGTCTGGCAGGGCTGCCGTCGTGTTGAGCCAGGCTACCTTTTCCTCATGAACCCGGACGTCGGCGACAGTCTCGACGGACGGTATTTCGGGCCGATTTCAGACGGCACCGTCATCGGGCGGGCAATGCCACTCCTCACGGATGAAGCCGGCAACAGTGACTTCATCTGGCGCGCGGCGGTGCGCTGACATGCATCGCGCTACGCTCCTTCTCGCATCCGGACTGCTGATCGGGGGCGCCTCGCCCGGCTCTGCCACCGCGCAGACCACGTCGCCGACTGAGGCGCACGCCGTCACGTCCTACGCCGCCTTTATCGACGAAGCCGCGCAGCGCTTCGAGCTTCCGGCCAGCTGGATCCGAGCCGTCTTGCAGGCCGAGAGCGGCGGCGATCCGCGCACCGTTTCACCGGCCGGGGCCATGGGTCTGATGCAGATCATGTCCGCGACCTGGGATGAGCTTCGCGTCCATCACGGTCTCGGTGCCGATCCGTTCGACCCGCGTGACAACATCCTCGCTGGCGCCGCCTATCTGCGCCAGCTCCATGACCGCTATGGCAGCATCCGCGCCATGCTCGCGGCCTATAATGCCGGGCCGGCGCGCTATGAGGCGTCGCTTGCCGGCGCGCCATTGCCGCCGGAGACGCGCACGTACATCGCGGCTCTGGCGCCGATCATCGACAAAGAGTCTGCAGCCGGCGCCACCGAATTGGGCCGGCCAATGGCGCAAAGCTGGCGTGAGGCGCCGCTGTTCGCCGCGCCGCCCGCGCGCAGCAATCCCACCGATGCCGCGCTCCTCGCGCCGCGATCGGACGCGCTGTTCGTTGCACCGTTGCCATCGCGGAGGGCGCCATGAGCAGGCGGGCCCGCTTTCGCATGGTGTCGGGCTCTGGCGTTCCGTGGAGGGTGGGGAGGCGCAGGACAGGAACCACGACCGTATGCGTCCGGGGGCTGCACATGATGTCAGCTCTTGGCAAGATTCGCTGCTTTCCATGCCCATGGCAGGAGTTCATCGAGCCGGTTGACGGGATGGCCGTCGACCATGCGCTGGAGAACGTCGGCGAGATAGGCGTAGGGTTCGACTCCGTTGAGCTTGGCGGTTTCGATGAGCGAACAAAGGATCGCCCATCTCGCCCCTCCGCCGTCGCTGCCGGCGAAGAGGTGGTTCTTCCGCCCAAGGCTGACGGGGCGGATCGCCCGCTCGACAGGATTGGTGTCCATCTCGACATGGCCATCGGTCAGGAACCGGGTGAGGCCGTCCCATCTGGAGAGCGCATAGCGTATGGCTTTCGCCAGTTCCCCGGCAGCGGGGATGAGCGCCAGCTGTGCCTTCAGCCAGGCCTCCAGTGCTGCCACCAGTGGCTTCGAGCGGCTTCGTCGTGCCGCCAGCCTGTGCGGCGGCGACTGCCCGCGAAGCTCTGCTTCGATCACGTAAATATCGCGGATCCTGCGCATGGCCTCTTCGGCGATGGGCGAGCCGGTGGCCTGCGCGACATCGTAGAACTTGCGCCTCGTATGCGCCCAGCAGGCGGCAAGTTTGATGGTCCCGGCCTTCGCGAGCGTCTCGAAGCCGGCATAGCCATCGACATGCAGTACGCCTCTATAGGACGCCAGATGTCTGGCCGGGCGCTCGGCCTTCCGGTCGGGTGCGAACATGTAGATAGCGGCTGGAGGTTCCGGTCCGCTCCACCCGCGCTGTTCACGGGCATAGACCCACAGCCTTCCGGTCTTGGTGCGTCCCCGGCCGGGATCGAGCACCGGAACTGGCGTGTCATCGGCGAAGAGATAGTCGGAAGCCAGGATATTCTTCGCCAGCTTGTCGTGAAGCGCCTCCAGCCACCAGCATGCGCCACCGACCCAGCCGGCGAGCGTCGAGCGCGCCAGATCGATGCCGTGCCGCGCGAAGATCTGCGACTGCCGATAGAGCGGCGTATGGTCACAATATTTGCTGATGAGAACCTGCGTGAGCAGCGCCGGCGTGGCCACTCCACCGGCGATCAGCCGTTCCGGCGCCGGCGCCTGAACCACGCTCTCGCAGAGGCGACAGGCATATTTCGGGCGGGTGATGCGGATCACTCGCAGCTGCGCCGGCACCCAGTCGAGCATTTCGGCCTGGCTCTCGCCAATCGCATGGAGCGCGCCGCCGCAGCACGCGCAAACCTCACTCTCGATGTCGAGCCGAACCTCCTGGCGCGGCAGGTGATCGGGCAGCGGTTTGCGATGAGACGTGCGTTCCGACGGCAGCTTCGCGACGTCCGGACTGCTCTCCCTGATGCGAGCGATATCGGCATCGAGATCGTCCAGGGCGAGCGCCAGCTGGTCGGGATCGAGGCGCTCGGAACGGCGGCCGAACTGCGCCCGCTGCAGCTTCTTGATGATCGACTGAAGGCGCTCGATCTCGCCGTCGCGGCTCTCGACGACGCCCACAATCTCGCGCACCAGCTGGTGCAGGAGGTCGACATCGGAGGGCAGGTTATCCAGATCGAGCCGCATGCGCGATTCTACTGCAAAACCGCGTCGCACCCAAGCTTAGAAGCCTTCATCTGTCAGCATTTGCCTGCCTTTTCATCCCGCCAGTGCCGGTTTCCAGACACGTTCCGGCGCACGCCAGTCGATGCCTTCGATCAGCATGGCCAGCTGCGCCGGCGTCAACGTGATCGCGCCGTCATAGCCCGCCATCACCGGCCACACGAAGCTGCCCTGGTCGAGCCGCTTGGTGAACAGGCAGAGCCCGTTGCCGTCCCAGAACAGGATCTTCAGCATCGACGCCTTCCTTCCCCGGAAGGCGAACAGGTGGCCCGAGAACGGGTCCTGCTTCAGCGTCTGCTGCACCAGCATGGCGAGCCCGTCCAGGCCTTTGCGCATGTCGGTGTAGCCCAGCGCCAGATGCACCTTCACGCCGGCGGGAACGATCATCATGGTGCGATCTCCCCGCGCTCGACATGCGCCCGCACAGCATCGGGATCGCTGCCGGCCGGCGCGAAGACCCGCCGCCCGTCGGCCAATTCGACGGCTATCATGCCGTCGGGCCGCTGCATCAGATCCTGCAGCACACGTGCCGCCGGCGTACCTTCGTCCAGCGCGACGGGCGCCAGCTTCGCGCGCTTCTTCTGCGCCACGCCGAACTGCACCCGCCAGCGGAACAGCAGTCCCGTGACGATGCCGTGCTTGCGCGCCACGCTCGACACGCTGACGCCCGCCTGGTCGCTCTCGAGTGCGATGGCGCGTTTTTCCTCGTCGCTGAAGACACGCCGGATCGGCTGCCGCGGCGCCTCCGGTTCACCCTTCGATGGAGCCGTCAAGAGGCCGTCCGCCGGCTTTTTGCTGGCACTAGTGCCAACGACCGGACGGGCGGAGGGGTGAAGATGCGCGCGCCAGTCGATCTCCACCTCGCCCTCGTCCAGCCGGTCGCGCCATTTGCGCAGGCTCGTCGGCGACAGATTGAGCGCAGCGGCGTACTCGCGCATGCCCATCCCGCTCCAGTTCATCGCCTCGACATGCATCGCCCAGAACGCCTGAAGCGCACGGTTGCGCTCATCCGTGCTCACGCTGAAGCGCAGCCGGGCGCGTCTCTTCTGGCGCTTTTCCTCGGCTTCACGGCGCTTCGACCGGCGCAGTTCCGCCTGATATTCCACATGCTTACGGGCCGCTTCCTTGCCGGCCAGATACTTCAACCAGCGATCGAACGTGCACTTCCAGAGTCCGTGCTGGCGGCAATAGTTCGTCCGGTCCAGCCCGCTCTGCCGCCACGCCTCGATGTGAACAACCCAAAAGGACTGCCGCGCCGTGTTCTCGAAATGTCTCAAATTCATCGGAGATCCTCCATGCTACGAAGGAACCCGACATGCCCCGATTTTGCACCACGCCAATACTGTGCAGGGGCCGGACGCTTACCCACGACCGCACGAGGGCAGGATAAAAGGGCGCACATTGCGCGGCGGTCGGGGTGTTGTTTCTGCACATCTTTCCTGCGCCTTCGGCACCTTGCGGAGCCGAACCACAAGGTTTGCGCGTGCCGCAAATGGCACCGCATCAACGATTTTCCGCACATTGCGAGGCTTCGCCATGAGCGATGAACGCGAGTTCCGCGTCCGTCCCGGCCGCATCCGCTCGACCCGCGCCCAGCAGGCCCGCCCCTTCGTCGCCCAGGCGCTCGCCGCAGCCCGAAAGGCCGGCGGCGGGGTCTCTCGGTCAGGCAAGATCGCCTCCGGCAACCGCTCGCGCTTCGGCAGCGGACAGGTCGCCAGCCTGCAGGCCAGCCGCCGGATCACGCCGCACTCGCGTGGCGCCGTGGTGAAAGCCCGCGTCGTCCGACACACGGCCCGTGCGGGCTCCCTCAGTCAGCACCTCACCTATCTTCGCCGCGAGGGCGTGACGCGAGGCGGCGAGAAGGCGCGGCTGTTCGGTCCCGAGAGCGAGAGTGTGGATGTCGACGCCTTCACCGAGCGCTGCCGCGAGGACCGTCACCATTTCCGCTTCATCATCTCGCCTGACGATGCCCTGGAGATGGAGGACCTGCGGGCCTTCACCCGTGACCTCACCCGGCAGATGGAAAAGGATCTCGGCACCGGGCTCGACTGGGTCGCCGTAGATCACTGGAACACCGAGCATCCCCATGTCCATCTGATCGTCCGGGGCCGCAGCGACGACGGCCAGGACATCGTGATCTCCCGAGACTACATCAGGCAAGGCATGCGCGACCGCGCCCGCGACCTGATCACCCAGGAACTAGGCCCGCGTACCGAGCTCGATATCCGCCGGAGTTTCGAACGCCAGATCGAGGCCGAGCGCTGGACCGAGCTCGACCGCCAGCTTCTCCGCGAGACCCGGGAGAGCGGCATCATCGACATGGCGCCGGCTCTAGGCCGGCAGCCGGACGACCATCATGCGCTCAAGATCGGACGCCTTCGCAAACTCGAGACGCTCGGCCTCGCCAGTGAGATCGGCAACGCGCAATGGGTGATGGAGCCGGAGGCGGAATCAACCCTCCGCGCGCTCGGTGAGCGTGGCGATATCATCAAGCGCATGCACCGCGCCCTCACCGAACTCGGGATCGAGCGCGGCACGGCCAGCTATGTCCTCGCCGCCGAGAGCCTCGATGTGCCGGTCATCGGCCGGCTGGTCGCACGTGGTCTTGATGATGAACTCCACGGCTCCGCCTATGCCATCGTCGATGGCGTGGACGGCCGCTCCCATCACATCCGGCTTCCTGACCTCGATGCCGCCGGCGATGGCGCACCGGGCTCCATCGTCGAGTTGCGCACCTTCGATGATGCGCACGGCAAACGGCGCGTGGCGCTCGCCGTGCGCTCCGATCTCGATCTCGCCCATCAGGTCACGGCCACCGGCGCCACCTGGCTCGACCGTCAGGCCATTGCGCATGACCCCGTTGCTCTCTCCGACGGCGGCTTCGGCGCGGAGGTGAGCCAGGCGCTTGACCGGCGTGCCGACCATCTCATCCGCGAGGGCATGGCCGAGCGGCAGGGACGGCGTGTCGTCTTCGCCCGCAACCTCATCGAGACGCTGCGTCGCAGGGAACTGGACATCGTCGGCGACAAGATCGCCTCCAAGACCGGCATTCCGTTCAACAGGGCCGGCACCGGCGAATATGTCGCCGGCACGTATCGCCAGCGCCTTGTGCTCGCGTCCGGTCGCTTCGCCATGCTCGACGACGGGCTCGGCTTCCAGCTCGTGCCCTGGTCGCCGTCTCTGGAGCGCCAGCTCGGCAAGCATGTCTCCGGCGTCGCCCGTAACGATGGCGGCGTCGACTGGAGCTTCGGCCGCAAGCGTGGCCTCGGCCTCTGACCGCAGAGAAGGATCATCACCATGTCGGCGACGAAAATCCTCTGGGGGCAGATCCTCACCGTGCTGCTGATCGTGTTGGCGGCCATCTGGGGCGCCACACAATATGTGGCCTGGCGCCTCGGCTTTCAGGCCCAGCTGGGCGCCCCGTGGTTCGCGCCTCTCGGTCTGCCGGTCTACTACCCTCCGGCCTTCTTCTGGTGGTGGTACTTTTTCGACGCCTATGCGCCGGAGGTGTTCTTCCGGGGGGCGCTGATCGCCGCCTCTGGCGGCTTCCTCTCCATCGCCGTCGCCATCGCCCTGTCGGTCTGGCGGGCCCGCGAGGCATCTAGGGTTGAGACCTATGGTTCGGCGCGCTGGGCCGAGAAGGAGGAGGTCCGCATCGCCGGGCTGCTCGGCACCGATGGCGTCATCCTCGGTCGGCATGAACGCGACTATCTACGTCATGACGGGCCGGAGCACGTGCTGTGCTTCGCGCCGACCCGGTCCGGCAAGGGTGTCGGCCTGGTGGTGCCCTCGCTGCTGACCTGGCCAGGATCGGCCATCATCCATGACATTAAGGGCGAGAACTGGCAGCTCACCGCCGGCTTCCGCGCCCAGCATGGACGCGTGCTCCTGTTCGACCCGACCAATGCCAAGTCCGCCGCCTACAACCCTCTGCTCGAGGTGCGCCGCGGCGAGTGGGAAGTGCGCGACGTACAGAACATCGCCGACATCCTCGTCGATCCCGAGGGCTCGCTGGAAAAGCGAAACCACTGGGAGAAGACCAGCCACGCCCTGCTCGTCGGTGCCATCCTCCACGTGCTCTATGCCGAGACGGACAAGACGCTCGCCGGCGTCGCCGCCTTCCTGTCCGATCCAAAGCGGCCGATCGAGACCACGCTCGACGCCATGATGAAGACCGCCCATCTCGGCGAGGCGGGCCCGCATCCCGTCATCGCCAGCGCCGCTCGCGAACTGCTGAACAAGTCCGACAATGAGCGCTCGGGGGTGCTCTCCACCGCCATGTCCTTCCTCGGTCTCTACCGCGATCCGGTGATCGCCGAGGTGACGCGGCGCTGCGACTGGCGCATCGCCGATATCGCCGGCGGCAAGCGACCGTCGACGCTCTACCTCGTGGTGCCGCCCTCCGACATCAATCGCACCAAGCCGCTGATCCGCCTGCTCCTCAACCAGATCGGTCGGCGCCTCACCGAGGACCTGCAGGCCAAGGGCGGACGCCACCGTCTGCTGCTCATGCTCGACGAGTTCCCCGCGCTGGGGCGGCTCGACTTCTTTGAATCGGCGCTCGCCTTCATGGCCGGCTATGGTCTGAAAGCCTTCCTCATCGCCCAGTCGCTGAACCAGATCGAGAAGGCCTATGGGCCGAACAACTCGATCCTCGACAATTGCCACGTCCGCGTGAGCTTCGCCACGAACGACGAGCGCACCGCCAAGCGGGTCTCTGATGCGCTCGGCACCGCCACCGAGATGAAGGCGATGAAGAATTATGCCGGCCACCGGCTCTCGCCCTGGCTCGGTCATCTCATGGTGTCGCGATCAGAAACCGCCCGCCCTCTACTCACCCCCGGCGAGGTCATGCAGCTGCCGCCCACGGACGAGATCGTCATGGTCGCCGGCACGCCTCCAATCCGGGCGAAGAAGGCGCGCTATTACGAGGACGCGCGCTTCCGGGACCGGGTCCTACCGCCGCCAACACCCTCCCGTGGTTCGGCTGTGCAGCACGATGACTGGACCGCGCTGCCGTTGCCAAGGCAACAGGAGGGCACCGGCGGGAGCTCAGCGGACGAAGGTCGAGACGATGATCCGACCGGCTCCGAGCACCGGCATCAGCCCGAGCTCAGCCGCGTGAAGCCTGTCGAGAAAAGCCAGCCCATCGAGAACGAGTTCGAGTTCGACACGGATCGCGACGACGAGATGGAGGATGTCGCCACCCGGAACCGGCGCATGACTGGCCTCATGCAAGGCGTCGCTCGTCAGGTCAGCCTCAATCCCAATGACGGCATGGAGCTGTGATCGCCATGGCAGGTCGCACGAAGAAAGCGCAGATTTCCGTCTATCTCGAGCCCGACATCATGGACATGCTGGCGCACTATGCCGCCCAGCGCGACCAGTCCATGTCCCTGATCGCTCAGGCCGCGATCGCCTCCTTCCTGTCGCCCGACAGTGCTGAGCATCAGGAGGCCGCTCTTGCCCGTCGCCTCGGCCAGATTGATCGCCGCCTGGCCCGGCTGGAGCGGGATCTCGGCATCTCGACCGAAGCCTTCGCCACCTTCATCCGCTTCTGGCTCGCCACCACCCCCGCACTGCCCGAACCCGCCGCCCAGGCGGCCCGGGCCAAGGTCTCGGAGCGCTACGCAGCCTACACCCGCGCGCTCGGCCGGCGCCTCGCCAAGGGGCCGCAGCTGCGGCAGGAAATTGTGGAGGATGTTGCGGGATCGGAGAATGACGGGGCCAGCCGGAGTTGAGCCATAACTGCCCCTCGACAGCCAATCCAGCGACGTCCGCCTTGCGCCCCCATTCCTGCCATTCGACTGACACTTGCGATTTCCCGAAAGCCGACATTGTTTATGGCGTAGCCGGGCGCCAGCCGATTACTTCGGCGTATATGTTCGAATCTCATCCGGCCCGCCCGCCGATTGCACGCTATGGTGCGATACTCCACGAGATAGCTACGCGATCACCGCCGATTGCCCCATGGACGGTCACCCGAGGCGAGATTGCATCTCAGATCCCGCTACGTGCACCACGCGGGACGTCCCTATACCCGCAACCGGCATTTCCACTCCCCACGGATATCGTGTGTCCTGCGCTCGCTCGAACTGATAAACTGTAACATTTGGCAGATTTCTTTTGTCGTAACGTCGAGCAAGATTGAAGACTATGCTATTTTGCGCGGCCACAACCAAATGAATCCGGCCTATTCCCATCGCGTCAAGTTTCTTAACGACACCGAGAAACTGCTCGGCCATGGCAGATTGCTTGGTTTTAGACCAATGCGAGGACTGGAAGTCGGTCAACGTCGCCCGAACAACCGGATGTGTGAAGGTAGTCGCCAAATCTTCCGACTTCACCAAGTATGAGGCCGACACGGCGAGCACTACATCGCGGGCACCACGCGCCTCCTCGAGCCCCGTGACTTCGAAACGCAGACCATCGTCTGATCCGTCCAGCAAACGCCACCTACTCGCAGTGCGATCCCAGTCCATGACGACGACATCGCCCTCATCGTCGAGGAGCACTCCGGTCAAAAAGGTGAACGGCACCGCCGTCAATCCGCCATAGACGGTCGTCAGGTCGCTTCGGTCATTTCCTTTCTGAGCCTGATGGAAAAAGGTCTTCATGGCACCAATACGATGGAGAAGATCTTCAGGCTCGACAATGACTCCATCCTTGTGTTGGCGCAGGTCCAGAAGATAGTCCATCCGAAGGCCGGCAATGCTATCGGGGATGGCAGCCTTCAATGGCGAGCCATCGTCGTCCCGCAGTCCTCTGCCCTCGATTACGAAGACCTTCTTCCGCGAGAGTCTCTCTTGCTCGCCGGCGTAGCGCTTCCACGCCCAAACGGCTGAACAGATCATTAGGAGAGCGCAAACCACCGTGACGCTCCAGAGAATGCCATCGGGAATTGTCCCTGCAGTTCCAATCTCCACAGAAACGGGGCTCGCGCCGATTGGGCCGGAGTATTTGAAGACCCAATTTGCGCCATGGACCGCAATCAGCACCGCGACAGCACCGCGGAAAATCCAACTCTCCGCGTTGCGGGCTCGAAAGAACCAGGCCGTCGCAGATCGAATCACAAAGTCAACTGTATCCCAGCTCATCGGCGGCTCTCTTCAGGTGGTCGTCAGTTCGACAGATTCCGGCGTTCGACCGCGACGATGAAGGCTCGCCGAGGAAACGAAGCGACGAAAAAAACCTAGTTTCACGATCAGGAGCACCGCGAAGTCGATTCCTCTTTCTCCGTCGACCAAATCCTGCATCGAACGAAGATCGGTGATGCTTGGTCGCGCCAGAAAGCTCGGATGCGAGTGCCATTCGCCCAGATAGTTGAACGTCTGATACTTGTGACCCGTCCGATCGAAAAACTCTTCCAGTGCTTTCCGGTGATGGTCGGCATCCCGCACGAAGTGGGCGTGCTCTCCCGAGATTTCATCCAGAGAAAAATCGACGATCACAAAATTACCGGCCGCGAGTTCCTGACCCATAAGGACGCCACCAATCTCGCGCGACCCAGCCCGTCGAAGGGCCTGCTTCATACGAACTCTCGTGTCCGCAGGAATTTCGACCTGAATCACGCTGCGGATCCCGGAAAGAGAGAGGACAACAGGTCCTTTAGGTCCTCCGCGGATGCAGCGTCCTTGGATTCGCCCCACTCTCCTTCCGGCCGTAGTTCGATTGGCCACGTGTCGAACGGCGCCTGGAAAATCCATTCCGCTGCCAATCCGATCGCATAAGCCGAGGAAGGAAAGATGCTTTGCTCGCGCGTCAGGATATCCAATGCCAATCTGGACGCATGGCCGGCAATAACGCTGACATCGGCGTCATCGGCAACCAGCGGAGAGCCATCTTCCGACCGCGCCCCATAATCCGCATCGGCGGCTCCCGCCCACGACACACCATGGCCGTCACACCAAGCCCGGACCTGTGTGCGGGCAAACGTCGGGGGTGGGTCGAGATCCGGCCTCGCCCTCGCGACGACGCCTCCGATGCCTCCGGCGAACACCTTGCACCAGACCATAGGTTTTCGTCGCCGCCGCGCTATTGCCGCCAGCAGGTTGAACGCGCGCGGATCAGCAGTCGCGTCGATCAACAGATCGGCCTGCGTCAGCTCCTCCATGACCGACTCGGTTGTCCCGGCGCTCTCCTGTTGGCCAAGGGCCACGCGCCGGCTCGAAACCTCAGCATCTGCAACGATATCCTTGAGACGCATCGTCAAGGCATCGACCTTGTGCCCGCCGACTGCTCGCGCATCGAGGTCATTCCTGACGAGGTTCGCCTGGAAGAATATATCGTCGTCGACCAACGTGAATTTGCGGACCCCGGATCGGGCGAGCGTGGCAGCGATCTTCGATCCGACCGAACCGCATCCGACAATCGCGATCCGCTTCTCGGCGAGACCAGCGTAAGTGGCGGGAAGTCGGCCAGACGCTTCAGGTGCAACGATCACCCTGTAATGGAAGACGGTCTGCTTTCCCTCGTAGGCATAGAGGTTCAGCGCAACCCACCGGTCGCCATTCCCAAGCAGGACGAAGCCATCAAAAGGGATTTGAGGAAGCTGTTCGGCAAGTTCGGGAAACTCGGCAGGCAACGCTTCGGCAAAACTCCCTGGGCTTACCCGGAAGCGATCAATCTCCCGCATTGTCCTAAACGCAAACCCCTTCGCAATCGAGGATCCCGAGGGCTGAGGAGCGCTTTGCGACCAGATGATCGAACCCTCGTCTCCGACGCTAACGAGAGATGCGACCCATGTCGGCTTTTCAAGCCTGTCCCAGGCCGTGATGGGTATGGGACCGTCCATGGGAAGGCGCGCCAAGGCTTCGATGGCACTTCCGGCAATCACGAACCTCATGAACTCGCCGCGTGCCTCGCGGCCAATCGATGCCTGATGAGCGGACTGGACGATGCCGTCTTCGTCTCCCGTCGGCTTCTCACTCGAGAGGAGACGATGTGCGCTCTCCACCATCATCGCGCCGGTGATAGACGGATCCCAGTTGTCGGGGCGGTGCTCGAGGCAGAGCTCTCCTTCCGCTCCGTACTGGTGCCAGGAAAGCCGTTTGCCTTCCCGCGACCGCACCATCGGCGGTGTATCTGCAAAGGTCGACGGATATGCCATGAAGAGGCCGAAAATCTCACCGTCGTGCTGAATGTCAAAATCAACGATCAGCTGAAGGTCATCACCGATCCTCCAGCTGATACCTGACAGCCATCCAGCGCCCTCCGCCAACTGGGCGAGAGCAACCCGCTCGAACTTGGCACGGGTGGTGTTGGTCAGCCACCAGCTCATGCAAAGCCCTTGGGCGTCGTGGGCACGCGTGGCGCGTTTCCGAAGGTCGGAACAGCCACTGCCGGGGCAACGGAAGCCGTGCGCAAGAGCCCACCGCCGCTTCCGCCGATCTTCCTGGCTGCACGATCGCTCAGTGCGGTTCCCATCCTCGCCGAAACCGCCTCGTTCATGCCCTGGATCGTCGTGGCTCGAGCAGCACGACCAAAGTCCTCACGAGCCTGATCGAGCCACTGGAAGTAAGCCTGCGCTTTGCGCGGTTCCTTCTCCCATTTGTCCGCAAAGTTCTCAAACGGGTCAGTCGGGTTCGGGATCACGTACTTCGTGCCATCGTGATAGATGTAGCGGTCCATGCTCTCGAGGATTGAAAAGAGCGCGCCCGCGATCGTGTCCTCCTCGCTATAGGCGTGGGCCGCCAAGGTGGTAATGATGACGGAGATGGGCTTCAGATCGGGATCACGGGAGAACATGTTGTCCCGGTGCCTTTTCAAAAGCATCACTGCCGCCTGCAACGGCGTCAGCACGCGATAGTCGGGCAATTTCTCGATGCTCGCGGTAACGCCTCGCCTCCTCAGGGACTCCACCAGCATCTGCTTGCGTCGAGCCAGGACCGCCGCCATACGTGACTTGAACCACTCGCCATATCCCTTGGGATTGGAGCGCGGCCAATCTGTCGTCCGAGCCAGGTACGTCGACACTTCACGATCCGTGATGGCGATCGCGGTGTCGGCCCACCGCGCATCGAACTGCGCCCTTTCGAGAAGAAGCCTCTGTTCCGCGCCATTCGGCAGCGCGGGGACGATGTCCATGTGAAACTGGGCACCATCCGCGTAATCGAGGATCCAGCAGCGCCGTCCTTCTCGAACGGGCTTCGTCATCCCTTTGGCGTCGTGATAGGCCTTGATCTCGCGACCCAGGAGCTGCTTCAGTTCGAACTGCGTGAGGTCGTTCTTGCTGAGCTTTTTCAGCTCACAGACAGAGTCGACATCATACTCTTCGGCGTCGTTGATCGGCCGGATCGCCGTCCCGAGACGAAATGATCCCTGCACATAGACCGCAGGGTCGAAACCCCGGACGGCACTCTCTGGCCGGTGAAACCAATCACCCAGAGACTTATAGCTCGTCTCGGCCTGTTCATACCGAGACTCGGGTATCGCCAGCTCGTCGACCAACGCCCGAAGAAACCGCTCAACCTGCTCATCTGCGCTTGCCATTCATCCCCCCGTGTACAGTTTGTCCAAAATTCCAGCCATCAAGACTAGAGATGCTCGTGAAAATAAAACAAATACGACTATGTGTAGTGGCGCTCGCGGGGCTCGACAGTAGCCGTGAAGAACCGTGAAATAGCCTCTTTGTTCGCATTGAAATCACGCTCAGCTAGAGCCGGAAGTCGGGCAAAAGCCGCGCCGTAATCGTCCATCTCGACGAGCGCATCTTCACCCGCCGGTTCCACGCGCA
This sequence comes from Aquabacter sediminis, assembly GCF_028863665.1. Lineage (GTDB taxonomy): Bacteria > Pseudomonadota > Alphaproteobacteria > Rhizobiales > Xanthobacteraceae > L1I39. The sequence continues at coordinate 72,140 of NZ_JARBFX010000004.1, read as the reverse complement.
AGCAACGGTCCGGCCCCAGCAGGAGCTTGGTTTGCGCTGTTGCGTTGTCAGTCGTGAGGAACATCGCCGCCTTGATGATTTCCTTCCACGCAAACAGTCCGCCGAAGACGTCTGGCTGGCTCAAGTTGAATGGCGGATTCCCCGTCCCGATGCTGAAGACTTCGATCTGCTCGGGCGTTAGGTCGTACGCAGTAAGTGCGTCGACCAGTGCAATCATAGCGGGATTGTTCGCCCACACACCACCGTCGATGAAAATGCGTCCGCTATCCTCGTGCTTATGACCTTTGAGATAGGTCGGCGCGGCCGAGGTCGATCGGGCCACCTTCCACATCGGTGTCCGATGGTCGTTCTGGAAATCCTCGTGATGATCCGTCTTGAAGACCGCGATCTCCGTCTTTGGCATCATGAAGGCCGGGATCACCAGCCGCACCATAGATTCACCGAGAAGATGATCTTCGAACCGGTGTTTCAGCGCCTTCTCCAGCTCCTCATGTGCCAGTTTCGGACCCAAGAACCGCCAACTCACCCACTGCCATGCCCTGGCCCACCAACGTCCGGGCAGCGGAGGAAAAACCTTACGCCCGTCGTCGCGGTAGAAGGTCACGATATCGGCCGTGGAAAGCCCCAGCCCCAGCCCGAGGGCGATGATGCCGCCCGTGGAAGTGCCCGCGATCATGTCAAAATACCGGACGACAGGCTCTCCGCGGCCCAGAGTCTGCTGGCACCGATGTAGAAACTCCGCAGTGTAGATTCCCTTGATGCCGCCGCCGTCGAGCGAGAGGATCTTGAACGGCTTGTCCTTCGGCCACGGCTGGCGCCGCCGCTTTGCACCCAGGCTGTTGACGCGTCGGTCAGTGAACATCGGCCAAGACCTCCTTCACCGTAAGCGCTTCCGCTGCATGCATGCGAGCGACACTCTCGTAGCCGACGCCGGGCGCCAGCCATTCGCCAGTCATGTGCCACAGCTCATAGTAGGCTAGCCATTCGGCGGCCCACCAGATCGTCGTCTCTGCAATTAGGTCCGCGGGCGTCCACTCCCGGCCTTCAGGATCAAATAAGCACAGTCCCGACCGAGTCGGTTCCTCAGCGTGAAAGATCAGGTGCGGTATCGCGTCGAATGTGCTGTCCGGCCGGGGCGTGAGTGGTGGGTCATCGACCATCACGTAGGGCAGCGACATGGCTCCGGGCTTCCAGAAGAGCGCCACGGCATAGAACTGAGCTTTGGGCCGCAGCGGCCCCCGCCACCAGAGTGTACCGTCGCCTAGCCTGCGGCCCTCGAAATCGGGCCACAGGCGGCGCATCGCCGTAAGCTGTGCGTCGGGCGACCGGTGCTTGCGCTCTCTATTCGTCATCCCCACCGTCCAGCACGAAGGGGTGGAAGTTATGACGCGGCACCTCGCGGTACCGCTCGGGTGTCACCACGATGGCGGGGGCCTGGATCGCGCCGGAGCGCGCCGCCGACAGAATGGGCGTCGCGCCCGTGCGCCTGTCGTGCCGACTAGCCAGAACTGCCCGCTGTTCCCGCCCGATGCGTTCTCCGAAGAGGTCGTCGATCGCCTTCGCGATGTCGGCGAGCGGAGCCATCGCCATGGTCTCCAGCTTCTCCGCCAGATACTCGAGCTGTTCGGCGAGCGTGCGCATGTCGGCAATGCCGTCGCGCCCGGCGCGCGGCCAGCGGTCATTGATCCGGTCGGATGGATAGGACGGATTCTGCTCCTCCGGGCGGGTTCCGTTCTGGATATGCCCCCGAAGGATTTTCGCCGTGGAGTCGGACAGCACGAAGAGCTGCGCTGACAAGCCGAGGGGCACGTAGCCTACATCGCCTGCACGCTTCGCGAGATAGATCGACGGCGGGCGGTTCAGGGGCAGGCTCTCGTAACGCAGGTTGAGAAACCGCTTCAGAAGCTTGAGGGCCACGGCCTCCTGCGCGTCAATGGCACTCGGGATCATCGGCGGCAGGTCGAGTTGGTCCGCCTTCATCACTACGAGGCGCTCCTGCTCATCGATGAACTGCAGGCGACTGCGCGCCGCCGCGGCGCGGTGCCGGCCCAGGCTCTCGGCGAATACCACCTGACCAATTCCAACCATGGACCGGAACCATGCTGTGAAGCCCCAAGGGTTGGCGTCAACGCGATAGGCGTCCCCCTCATCCGGCGAATGGAAGATTTCACCGGCGCGGGGAATGACGATCCGGCCGCGCCGATCCATGATCGTCACGTCCATGTGCATGAAAGGAAACTGGAGCTGGACGCAGCGGGTGCAGCGCACGATGGCGACAGCGCCGGGGAAGCCCTGCAGCGCCTTTTCCAGCTCGTCGAGTGCGCGGCTGTCGTTCCAGTCGTCGGGAACATCGATCTCCACGATGGCATCGACATCGAACCGGTCGTCCTCGGTGCCGCTGACGATCGTCGTGCTCGTGGCGATCGAACCCTGCGCGTAAATGAGGCTTACACCGTCGATCAGGTACGGCGCGAGGGGACTACCCTTACGCTCCAGGTGCCGCTTCAGGAGCCGATACCGGTTTTCGGCTACCCGTCGGTCGCGGGGGCTTAGTTCGATGAGCGCGGCGACGTCGAGGAGAACCTCGTCGAGGGCGACCGTCTGGCGAAAGGGGTCATGGAAGGTCATCGGCAGTTCCTGTTTCTGGCGGCAGGAGCCGAGCGGGCGGCCTATGCCGTGATCATCACTTGCGCATGTCGCCATCGACATGGAATACATGTCTAGAATGTAGGGATGGCCCCAATTGGCGTCAAGATTCACCTGGCGGAGAAGACATGGCCGAAGATGAACCTTCAACCGACATTTTTCGCGAAAGACTGAAAAGTGCCAGAGAATTAAGGGGTTACAGCCAGGAAGATCTGGCAAAGCGTGCGAGAATGCCTCCCAGCTCGATTGCGCATTTTGAGACCAGCCGCAAACCGTCTTTCGATTCGTTGCGGCGGCTCGCTATCGCGCTGGAGATCACCACTGACTACCTGCTCGGCCGGGTCGACAGTCCGGAACTGGCCCAGGATGGAGATCCGCTGTTCCGCGACGTCGCCAAGTTGACAGGCCACGATCGCGAGATCGCGAAGGACTTTCTTGAAATGCTGGCCAATCGCAAGGCTAGGAAAGAGAGGGACGAGTGAGTCGGGTCTTTAGCCTCAAGCTCGCCCGGCAAACGGCGGAGGCTTTCCTAACGGAGGAAGGCATTACGGCGCTGCCGGTCGATCCCTTTGCCATCGCAGAGAGCCGGGATATCACGGTCCAAGGCAAACCGGAGGAGCACGATGGGGTGTCGGGTATGCTGCTGCGTCACGGCAATGACTTCGGCATCATCTATGCGACACGCATCCCCAGCATCGGTTTCCAGCGCTTCAGCGTGAGCCATGAACTCGGCCACTATTTTCTGCCGGGCCATGTAGATCAGGTTCTGAAGAACGGTCTGCACGTCTCGCGCGCGGGGTTCATCACGAACGATCCCTACGAGTTAGAGGCCGATCACTTCGCGGCCGGGCTCCTGATGCCCGAAACGCCCTTTCGGAAGGCGATGGGCCTCTATGACCCCGGCTTGGATGCAATCGACGCGGTGTCGGAACTCTGCCTTACCTCCCGAACAGCTACCGCAATCCGCTTCGCGGAACTTTCCAACGTTGCTGTTGCCGTCATCGTCAGCACCGGTGCCGCTATCGATTATTGCTTCATGTCCGATGCCATGAAGTCGCTTCCGAAGCTCGACTGGATACGCAAAGGATCGCCCCTGCCCAAGGGAACGGCCACGGCGCGCCTAGCTGCCCGGTCGGATGCTGTTCTGGCCGGGGAGCGTGTGGCAGAAGAAGTTGACGTGAGCGATTGGCTCGGGGGCACCACAAAGGCTACGGTTTCAGAGGAAGCTGTCGGTCTTGGCCGCTACGGTAAGGTCCTGACCATTCTTGTCTCTACCAGCATCGGCCAGGACGAAGATTCCGATGACGACGATAAGGATGAGAATCTCATCGAGAGTTGGACCCCACGTTTTCGCCGCTGACATATGGCGCAGTCCAAGGACCCTGCGCACCGATGCACCGATATTGTGACCGCGGCAGAAAACTCGAAGAAAGTCCGCACTGGCAGGTCAACAACCAGATTCCGGATCTTCGTGACGCGAACTCGTCCCGCCCATCGTCGCGGCTGCGAACGGCCCCGCACTTCGTTAGCACCGAAAACATTGGGATGCATTTCTAGCTCTGCCCACGGTCCAATCGATGCCGCCTGTGCGCGCTTTGACGATTAAAGACGGAAGCGGTCAGCCGGAACATTGGCGCATGAAACCGGTTTGAATGACCTTCACACGGCGGTGAGCGTCCGTTATCGACAGTTCTCGCCCCAGATCCGGACGGTCCGCTCTCGGCCCCAAACCGGCCGTTCGCTGCAGCCACAGCGAACCTCGGCCTATGGCGCACCTCCGCCGTTCGCCTGTCGTTGCACGCCACGCTGCGACGCGGAGGGAATCCTGTTGAACCGGCCCAATATCGGGCTCTTTTAATCATCCCCGACCGGGATGAGATCGTCAGGACCCCGGCATTGTCGGGGTTGGGATGGCGGCAGCACATCATCATCAGGGTTTTGCCCGCGGCGCCCGGATGCTGCGCACGGCGCTCGGGACGGCCATCGCCCGGCACCTGGAAGACCCGCTCGTCGTCGAGGTGATGCTAAACCCGGACGGACGGCTGTGGATCGACCGGCTCTCGGAGGGACTATCCGACACGGGTGAGCGGCTCTTGCCCGCTGACGGCGAGCGCATCGTGCGGCTCGTCGCACATCACGTCGGCGCCGAGGTTCACGCTGGCGCCCCGCGCGTTTCGGCCGAACTGCCCGAGACGGGAGAACGGTTCGAGGGCCTGCTGCCGCCAGTCGTGGCGGCACCGACGTTTGCTATCCGCAAGCCTGCCGTCGCGGTGTTCACGCTCGAGGACTATGTCCGCGTCCGGATCATGTCCGCAGGACAGGCCGACGCGCTGCGCCGGGGCGTTGCATCCCGCGCCAACATCCTCGTCGCGGGCGGTACCTCGACGGGCAAGACCACCCTGACCAATGCACTGCTCGCCGAGGTCGCGAAGACAGAAGAACGCGTCGTCCTCATCGAGGATACGCGCGAGCTGCAATGCGCGGCGCCGAACCTCGTTGCCCTGCGCACCAAAGACGGTGTCGCCTCGCTCTCCGACCTTGTTCGTTCGGCGCTTCGGCTGCGTCCCGACCGCATCCCCATCGGCGAGGTGCGCGGCGCGGAAGCGCTCGATTTGCTCAAGGCTTGGGGCACCGGCCACCCAGGTGGCATCGGTACCATCCATGCCGGCAGTGCCATCGGCGCGCTGCGGCGGATGGAGCAGCTCATTCAGGAAGCCGTCGTCACCGTCCCGCGCGCGCTGATCGCCGAGACCATCAATCTCGTGGCCGTGCTTTCGGGGCGCGGCTCCGCACGCCGGCTCACTGAACTCGCCCATATCGAGGGCCTCGGCCCCGATGGCGACTACCGCGTCACCCCTGTCATCACCGGAGATCCCACATGATCCGATCGCTCCATCGCGCCGTCAGCGCAGCCCGCTTGGCCGCGTCTGCCATCTGCATCAGCCTGATGACAATGGCCAGCGCTCATGCCTCTGGCTCGTCCATGCCGTGGGAGGCGCCGCTGCAATCCATCCTCCAGTCGATTGAGGGGCCGGTCGCCAAGATCATCGCCGTCATCGTGATCATCTCGACCGGCCTCGCGCTGGCCTTCGGCGACACGTCGGGTGGCTTCCGACGTCTGATCCAGATCGTGTTCGGCCTGTCGATCGCCTTCGCCGCCTCGAGCTTCTTCCTGTCGTTCTTTTCCTTCGGCGGCGGAGCGCTCGTCTGATGGCCGAGACGGTTGAGATTCCCGGCTTCAGCGTTCCGGTCCACCGGGCGCTCACCGAGCCGATCCTGCTCGGCGGTGCACCACGCGCCATTGCCATCGTCAATGGCACCCTCGCCGGCGCCGTGGGCCTTGGCCTGCGTCTCTGGCTGATCGGCCTCGCCATCGGGATGATCGGCCATGTCGCGGCGGTGTGGGCCGCGAAGCGCGATCCGCTTTTCGTCGAGGCGGTGCGCCGGCATCTGCGCATCCCGACGCACCTCTCGGTCTGAGCGGGGTGCCGTGATGATGAACCTCGCCGAATATCGCAGCCGCAACCGCCGCCTCGCCGATTTCCTGCCCTGGGCGGCACTGGTCGCGCCGGGCATTGTGCTGAACAAGGACGGCTCGTTCGAGCGAACCGCATCTTTTCGCGGGCCGGACCTCGACAGTGCTGTGCCCGCCGAGCTCGTCGCGGCCGCTGGGCGGCTGAACAACACCTTCCGCCGTCTCGGCTCGGGATGGGCGATCTTTGTGGAGGCGCAGCGCCATGCCGCAGCAACCTATCCGGCGAACACTTTTCCCGATGCCGCTTCCGCACTGGTCGATGCCGAGAGGAGGGCCGATTTCGAAGAGGCGGGAAGCCATTTCGAGTCGAGCTACTTTCTGACCTTTACCTTCCTTCCGCCGGCCGAAGATGCTGCGCGCACCGAAGGCTGGCTCTATGAGGGCCGCGATCAGGCGGGCCTTGATCCCCATGAGACGTTGCGCGGCTTTGCCGACCGAACCGATCGGCTCCTCAACCTCATCGACGCCTTCATGCCGGAATGCCGCTGGCTGGATGACGGCGAGACGCTGACCTATCTGCACAGCTGCGTCTCGACGCATCGGCACCGTGTCCGCGTGCCGGAGACGCCGATCTATCTCGACGCGCTGCTTGCCGATCAACCGCTCACCGGCGGGCTGGAGCCCCGGCTTGGCGACCAGCATCTGCGGGTGCTGACCATCACCGGCTTTCCCACGGTGACGACGCCCGGCCTGCTCGATGAGCTGAACCGCCTGGCCTTTCCCTATCGCTGGTCGACCCGGGCGATCCTGCTCGACAAGACGGATGCGGTCCGGCTGCTCACCAGGATCCGCCGGCAATGGTTCGCCAAGCGCAAATCCATCGCCGCCATCCTGAAGGAGGTGATGACCAACGAGCAATCCGTCCTCGTGGATTCCGATGCCGCGAACAAGGCTGAAGATGCCGACCTCGCGCTGCAGGAGCTCGGCGCGGATCACGCTGGCATCGCCTATGTCACCGCGACAGTGACGGTGTGGGACGCCGATCCCCGCATCGCCGACGAGAAACTGCGACGGGTCGAAAAGGTCATCCAGGGCCGCGACTTCACGGCGATGACCGAGACCATCAATGCCGTCGATGCCTGGCTCGGCAGCTTGCCTGGGCACGTCTACGCCAATGTCCGCCAGCCGCCAATCTCGACGCTGAACCTCGCGCACATGATCCCGCTCTCGGCGGTGTGGGCCGGCGAGTGCCGCGACGTGCATTTTGATGCACCGCCGCTGCTGTTCGGCAAGACCGAGGGCTCGACCCCGTTCCGGTTCTGCCTCCATGTCGGTGATGTCGGCCACACCCTCGTCGTCGGCCCCACCGGCGCCGGCAAATCCGTATTGCTGGCGCTGATGGCGCTGCAGTTTCGGCGCTATGCGGGCGCGCAGGTGTTTGCCTTTGATTTCGGCGGTTCGATCCGGGCCGCGGCGCTTGCCATGGGCGGGGACTGGCACGACCTCGGCGGCGGACTTAGTGAGGGGAGCGCGGAGAGCGTTTCGCTCCAGCCGCTGGCGGGCGTCGATGAAGCTGCGGAACGCGCCTGGGCCGCCGACTGGATCGTAGCGATCCTCACCCGAGAAGGTGTTCCTATCACGCCACAGGTGAAGGAGCACATCTGGACGGCGTTGACCTCGCTCGCCTCGGCGCCGGTCGAGGAGCGCACCCTCACAGGATTCTGCGTCCTCTTAGCGTCCAACGACCTCAAGCAGGCGTTGCGTCCCTATTGCCTTGGCGGAGCCTGGGGCCGGCTGCTGGATGCGGAGAGCGAGCATCTGGGCTCGTCCACCGTTCAGGCGTTTGAGACCGAAGGACTGATCGGGACTGAGGCCGCGCCGGCGGTGCTGGCCTATCTGTTCCATCGGATCGAGGATCGGCTCGACGGATCACCGACCCTCATCATCATCGATGAAGGCTGGCTGGCGCTGGACGACGAGGGCTTCGCGGGCCAGCTGCGCGAGTGGCTGAAGACGCTGCGCAAGAAGAACGCCTCCGTCATCTTCGCCACGCAGTCGCTCTCCGACATTGATGGCAGCGCCATTGCCCCGGCGATCATCGAGAGCTGCCCGACACGTCTTCTGCTCCCCAATGAGCGGGCCATCGAGCCGCAGATCACCGCCATCTATCGCCGCTTCGGCTTGAACGACCGACAGATCGAGATCCTAGCGCGGGCCATGCCGAAGCGGGACTATTACTGCCAGTCGCGGCGCGGCAACCGGCTGTTCGAGCTCGGCCTGTCGGACGTGGCGCTTACGCTGTGCGCGGCGTCCTCCAAGACCGACCAGCAGGCCATCAGCAAGATCGTCAAGGATCATGGGCGCGACGGCTTCCTTGCGGCCTGGCTGCGTCATCGCGGCCTCGGCTGGGCCGCCGACCTCCTTCCCAACCTCACCAATCTGGAGACGCAGCCATGACGCTGTTCCGTCCGCGCGTATCCGCGTTCGCCGTCGCGCTGCTGGCCGCGCCGCTCGCCCTCGCACCCGTGCTGTCCCCGCCCGCGCAGGCCCTCACGGTCTATGACCCGTGGAACTACGCGGAGAACATGATGTCGGCGGCGCGGGCGCTGGAGCAGATCAACAATCAGATCACCTCGCTGCAGAACGAAGCGCAGATGCTGATCAACCAGGCGCGCAATCTCGCCAGCCTGCCGCACTCCTCGCTGCAGCAGATCCAGCAATCGGTCCAGCGCACCCAGCAGTTGCTCGGGCAGGCGCAGAGCATCGCTTTCGATGTCGGTCAGATCGACCAGGCTTTCCAGCAGCGCTATGGCAACATCCCGCTCTCGGCCTCCGATGCCGATCTCGTCGCCGGTGCACGCGCGCGCTGGCAGACGACCGTCGGGGGCCTGCAGGACGCGCTGCTGGTGCAGGCGGGCGTCGTCGGCAATGTCGACGCCAACAAGGCCGAGATGGCGACCCTCGTCGGCCAAAGCCAAGGCGCCACGGGCGCCCTTCAGGCCACGCAGGCCGGCAACCAGTTGCTCGCTTTGCAGTCGCAGCAGCTCTCCGACCTGATCGCGGTGATGTCCGCCAATGGGCGCGCCGCGGCGCTGTCCGAGGCGGAACGCGCGACCGCCGTCGAGCAGGGCCGCGAGCAGCGCCGGCGCTTCCTCACCCCGGGCGCCGGCTACCAGACCGGCAACGCCCGCATGTTCAGCAACTGAGGGAGGCCGACATGGACGGAGCCATGCTGGCCCGGCTCGGCGCGGTGATCTTCGTGGCCATCGCCGGTACGGCGGCGGTTCTGGAGATGAGCCGGGAGGAGAAGGCGCCGGAGTCTTCACCCATTCGGACGGTCGCGGCCGAGCACGATCCTCTGCGTGGTGAACAGCGCCGCTGCCAGCAATTGGGAGAGGCTGCCGCGCAGGACACAGCGTGTCTGAAGGTCTGGGCTCAGACGCGGGACCGGTTCCTCGGGCGTCCCGCATCGATTGAAGGTCGCTGAGATGGGCGGCACCGGCGTCATAGACACTTTTCTCGGGGTCTTCACCTCCTATATCGACAGCGGCTTCGGCCTGCTTGGCGGCGAGGTCGCCTTCATCGCCACCACGCTCATCGTCATCGATGTGACGCTGGCAGCGCTGTTCTGGTCCTGGGGCGCTGATGACGACATCATCGCCCGGCTCATCAAGAAGACGCTGTTCGTCGGCGTCTTCGCCTACGTCATCGGCAACTGGAACACCCTCGCCCGTATCGTCTTCGAGAGCTTTGCCGGGCTGGGGCTGAAGGGATCGGGCACCGGCTTCTCGGTTGATGATCTCATGCGTCCCGGCAAAGTGGCGCAGACCGGGCTCGATGCCGGCCGCCCTCTGCTCGACTCCATCTCCGACCTGATGGGCTGGGTCGCCTTCTTCGAGAACTTCATCCAGATCGCCTGCCTGCTCTTTGCCTGGGTGCTGGTGCTGCTCTCCTTCTTCATCCTCGCCGTCCAGCTCTTCGTCAGCCTGATCGAGTTCAAGCTGACCACGCTCGCCGGCTTCGTGCTGATCCCCTTTGGCCTGTTCGGCAAGACCGCCTTCATGGCCGAACGGGTGCTGGGCAATGTGGTCTCCTCCGGCATCAAGGTCATGGTGCTCGCCGTCATCATCGGCATCGGCTCGACCCTGTTCGGCCAGTTCACCGCAGGCTTCGGTGGTCAGACGCCGACCGTCGATGACGCCATGGCCATCGTGCTGGCGGCCCTTTCCCTGCTCGGCCTCGGCATCTTCGGTCCCGGCATTGCCGCCGGCCTTGTCTCCGGTGGCCCGCAGCTGAGCGCCGGGGCCGCTGTTGGCACGGGCCTCGCCGCCGGTGGCGCCCTGATGGCAGCGGGCGGTGCCGCCAGCCTCGCAGTCCGGGGCGGTGGGGCGGCGCTCTCCGCGACGGCGGCCGCGGCGCGCGGAGGTGCGACAGCCTACAGCATCGGTGCGGCCGGTCAGCCCGGCATGGCGAGTGTCGCCGCGGGACTGGGTGGCGTCGCGCGCGCGGCGGGCTCCGCCGCCGTGTCACCGCTGGCGAACGCCATCAACGGCACGGCCTCGACTTCCTCGGCCGGTGACGTGCCCGACTGGGCCAAGCGCATGAAGCGCGGCCAGTCGCTTCGCCATGGCGTCTCCGCCGCCGCCCACGCTGTCCGTTCCGGTGACAGCCATGCCGGCGGCTCTTCCGTTTCCCTCAATGAGAGCGACCGCTCATGAGCCTCTTCAAGCGACCCGCGACCCATTACGGCACCTCGCCCGAGCCAGTCACGCCCTATCAGAAGGCAGCACAAGTCTGGGACGAGCGCATCGGTTCGGCCCGTGTGCAGGCCAAGAACTGGCGGCTGATGGCCTTTGGCAGTCTGCTTCTCTCGGCCGGCTTTGCCTCGGCATTGATCTGGCAATCGACGCGGGGCAGCGTTGTGCCCTGGGTGGTCGAGGTCGATCGTCTCGGCCAGACACAGGCCGTAGGGCCCGCAACTGGAAACTATCGCCCAACCGATCCGCAGATTGCCTGGCATCTCGCCCGCTTCATCGAGCAGGTGCGCAGTCTGCCGGCCGACCCCGTCATCATCAGGCAGAACTGGCTTCGAGCCTATGAGTTAACCACCGATCGGGGCGCCGCCGCGCTCAACGACTATGCCCGCGCCAACGATCCCTTCACGCGGATAGGCAAGCAGCAGATCGCAGTCGAGGTCTCCAGTGTGATCCGCGCTTCGCCGGATTCCTTCCGCCTCGCCTGGGTCGAACGACGGTACGAGAACGGCCAGCTCGGCGCCACCGAGCGCTGGAGCGCGATCCTGACCCTGGTGATCCAGCCACCGCGCGATGCCGAGCGCCTGCGCACCAATCCCCTCGGCATCTATGTCAACGCCATCAGCTGGTCGCGGGAGATGAGCCAGTGAACACGTCTTTCCGTAAATCCACATCTCCGGCTCTGCGCCGATCCGCTTTTGCGGTTCTTCTGCTCTCGGCGACAATGTTGGGCGGCTGCGCCTCGGCTCCGAAGCCGCCGCAGATCAGCTATGACAGTGACGTGCCGTCGCTGCCGACGGTGCCGACAGTGGTTGCAGATGACCGGCCGCGCCCGCTCCATACGCCTCCCGCTTGGACGCCGGCCAAGGGCGGCACGGACGCGAAAACCCCGGTTGCCCGCGTCGAGAACGCCAATGCTGCGGCCCGCGTGGAGCCGCGGCGCGAGGGCTATTACAACGCCATCCAGATCTATCCCTGGAGCGAGGGCGCGCTCTATCAGATCTATGCAGCGCCCGGCCAGATCACCAACATCGCACTGGAGCCGGGCGAGAGCCTGACCGGCAATGGGCCGATCGCGGCGGGCGACACCGCCCGCTGGATCATTGGCGACACTGAGAGCGGGGAAGGTGTGAACCGGCGCGTGCATGTGCTGGTGAAACCGACGCGGGCGGACATCTCCACGAATCTTGTCATCACCACCGACCGGCGCAGCTACATGATCGAGCTGCGGGCTGGCGAGAAGCCCTACATGCCGGCCATCGCCTGGGCCTATCCGCAACTTCCGGGAGCGCAGCGACCCAGTGTTCCTCCGACGCCAATCATCCCGGCCTTCGCGGCCCGCAACTACCGCTATTCACTCACCGGAGACACTCCGCCCTGGCGGCCGATTGCCGTCTATGACGACGGGCGCAAGGTCTATGTCGAGTTCCCGCGCGGCATTATCCAGGGCGAGATGCCGCCGCTCTTCGTCATCGGAGCCGACGGTGAGGCGCAGATCGTCAATAGCCGCACCTATCAGAACGTCCTGATCGTCGACCGGCTGTTTGGGGCGGCCGAACTGCGCCTCGGTGGCGGCGACCGGCCTCAGAAGGTGCGGATCGAGCGCACGGATGGGAGGCCCGCATCATGAGCAATCCGGATCATCATGACCTCGAGGCGGATCTCGGCGCTCCGACCACCGATCACGCCGCCACCATGCGGCTGCGTCCCGAGCCGCCGCGCGTTACGCGCCTTTCGCGGAAAGTGATGGCCGGTGCCGGGCTGGTCGTCAGCCTCGGCATTGGTGGCGCCATGATCTATGCGCTGCAGGGTCGCGACAAAGTAACCGGCGGCGATGAACTCTACTCCACACAGAACCGCTCCACTGCCGATGGCCTTGCCGGCCTGCCGCGGGACTACACCGGGCCGATCCTGGGTCCGCCGCTGCCGGGCGATCTTGGCCGGCCGATCCTTGAGGCGCAGAACCGCGGCCAGCCCGTCGTGCCGCCGACACTGACGGCGCCACAGGTCGATCCCGAGCAGCAGCGGCGTCTTGCCGAGCAGGAAGCCGCGCGGACCAGCCGCGTATTCTTCCAGGCTGCGCAGGGGCGCGCGTCAGCGCCTTCAGTGACGGGTGCTTCCGGCTTCAGCGGCCCTGGCTCGGCAGGAACAGGCGCCACGCCCTCGACCCAGGATCGCCAACTCGCCTTCCTCAATGCCAGTGTCGATCGACGTGTGGTCGCGTCCGATCGGGTCATGGCACCGGCATCGCCCTATGTTCTGCAGGCCGGCGCCGTCATCCCGGCCGCGCTGATTACCGGCATCCGCTCCGATTTGCCCGGCCAGATCACCGCCCAGGTGACCGAGAATGTCTATGACAGTCCGACCGGGCGCATCCTGATCATCCCGCAGGGGACCCGGCTGCTCGGCCAATACGACAATGGCGTCGGCTACGGGCAGCGCCGCATCCTGCTGGTCTGGAACCGGCTGATCTTCCCCAATGGCCGCTCCATCGTGCTCGAGCGCCAGCCCGGCACCGATGCGCAGGGTTATGCCGGCCTTGAGGACGGCGTCGACATGCACTGGTGGGATCTCGCCAAGGCGGTCGGCCTCTCGACGCTGCTTTCCGTCAGCGCCGAGCTGGCCATGGATGATGAGGACGAACTGATCCAGGCACTGCAGAGTGGGGCGCAGGACACCATCAACGATGCCGGCCAGGAGATCATCCGCCGGCAGTTGAACGTCGCGCCGACCCTGACCATCCGGCCCGGCTTCCCGGTGCGGGTCATGGTCACCCGTGACCTCGTCCTCGAACCCTACAGGTACTGACCATGGCGAAGCTGAAACTCGGACCCATCGCGAACGACAAGCCGGTGAAGCTGGCGCTCTCGCTACCCGGCGCGCTGCACCGCGATCTTGTCGCCTACGCCGAGGTGCTCGCGCGGGAAACCGGCCAGCCCGTCCCGGATCCAGCAAAGCTTATCGTGCCCATGCTGGAGCGCTTCATCGCCACGGATCGCGAGTTCGCCAAGGCGCGCCGCGAGGCTGGCGGCGCTGCGAGCATCAGCGCGACGCAGCCCGGTCCTGTGCCATCTTCCGTGTGAGGCTGAGCAAGGTACGCACCGCCGGGTTGTCGTTCTTCGGCGAATAGATCACCGAGAACGGAATCGCCTCGCCGGCGAGAGGGCGGAATACCACCTCTGGGAGACCGATGACCGTTTCCGACTCAAGCACCGGCACGATTCCGCGTCCCGTGGCGACCAGACCGAGAAGGCTATAGCGCGCGACCTGCTGCGTGCTGATGCGCGGCGAGATGTCGAGTTCCCGGAATTTGCGTTCAAGAAAACCGCGCACTTCATTGCCGGAGCCTTCGGTGCGGACGAGAAAGGTCTCATCCAAGAGATCGCGCCAGGACAGCACATCCTTTTGGACCAGAGAATGAAGCCGCGGCAGCGCGAACAGGAGTGGTTCGCTCCACGCGTAAATCGCATCACAGTCCGGCCAGCTTTGCCGGCCCAGCACGAATGCGGCGTCGAGATCAAACCGCCGTATCGCGGCCGCGTGATTTTCCGCAGGCGCTTCGACAAAGTCGATATGAACGCCCGCGTAGCGGCTGTCATAGGCCTGGAACAGGTCGCGCAGAAATCCCGAGGACACGTTGGAGAACAAGCCAATCTTTAAGTGGCCTTCCTCGGCGCGCCCGAGCGTGGCCGCTTCGACGGTGGCCTCTCGGATTTGATCGAGGGCCTGCCGCGTGCGGTTCAGAAAGCGCTGCCCCGCCAAAGTGAGGTTCACCCCGCTCGAGTGCCGGATGAAAAGCGATACACCGATCTCGTCTTCAAGATCTCGCACGCTCCGGCTGATGGACGATTCCTTGACCTCAAGTGCCACCCCGGCCTTGCGGAAACTTCCCTGCTCGGCGGCAGAGACGAAATAACGTAGGTGGCGCAATTCGATCGATGTTGAAAACGGCGTAGCCATCCTTGCTCAGGCGTGTTGAATAAAACCTCGATATTCGTACCGGAAGTTGCAGTTAGGGTCGAGAGTCGCATAGCTGGCGGCATCGCGGTCGTGACCACGCTAGACATGCTCGATATGGGGACTTTCGAATGCGCCGCCTATCGTTGCGTTTGGGCGCTCTCTAAACAGGCTCTATACCGCTTGTTTTGACGGCCATCGCCCCTGCAGAGCCGGCGCAATCAAAAGTTGCAGTGGCGCACCCGACACGATTCGAACGTGTGGCCTCCGCCTTCGGAGGGCGGCGCTCTATCCAGCTGAGCTACGGGTGCCTGCTGCTTACGCAGTGCTTACTCGGATTTCCTGCGAAAGTGAAGCCCTCGGCCCAACCCTCGCAAGTCGTTGAATTCAAAAACGCTTTTCTTCACACTTTTCGCACCAGCCGGCTTGACACGTGCCTTCGGAGGGCAACGCTCTATCCAGCTGAGCTACGGGTGCCTAGTCGTCGATGCCTCTCCTACCCCATCGGCCGGCGCCTGACAATCCGGGGAAGTGGGATCGGCGGCGCCGTGCACAGGTCGCGGCCGCTGGGCGGGAGCGGTGGGCGCGCGGCCGAGCCGGCGCGGCGGCGTCGGCGCGTAGAGATTGGTCAGCCGCGCCACCAGGATCGCGACATAGAGGACGCCCACCATTTGCTCCACGATGGCGAAGGACTGGACCTGATGGGTGTTGGGCACGATGTCGCCATAGCCCGTGGTGGTGATGGTGGCGTAGCTGAAATAGAGAAAATCGTAGAACGGCACTTCGGCCCGCTGGATGGTCGTGTCGAAGCGAAAGGAATGGGGCTCCACCAGATAGAGCGCGCGATAGATGAGCGCCCAGAACAGCGCCATGGTCATATAGGCGGTGAGCGAGGCGAAGATGCGGTCGAGCGTGATGCGCCCCGGCGAGAGAACGTATTTCAACATGTTGTAGATGGCGAACAGATAGAAGCCGCAAAAGAAGAGCGTGGCGGCCAGGAGGAAGTGCCGGTTCGGGACGAAGACAGAATATAGGTCCAGCCCGATCGCCACCATGCCCAGCAGGACCAGCGGCACCCGACGCCAGCGGCGGCGGGTGGAGCCGGTGGAGACCAAATGGATGGCCATCAGCATCAGCGCCACATCCAAGAGCGTGATCGCCGCAATGCCGGCGCTGAGGTTTTCCACGGCGGGGAAAACCAGGATGGACGCCAGCATCAATATAGTGATCTTGATGTAGAAATTGCGATAAATGCTGAAGCCGCCCGTCATCCCCGCCCGACCCTCATGAATCCATCCATCCCATCATAACCCGAAGCGCGGTCCAGAGCGGAAGGCGGGGCGGATGGCCGAGCCACCTCCCGCCCGTGCCGCAAAGGACCGCCCCCTCTGTGCGGGAGACGGATGGATCTGAACGGCCGATCTTCAGGATGTGCGGGCAGCTGTTGCGCCGCCCTCCCCGCCTGGTCAGCCGCGCACGGGCCAAGATATCGCGCGGGGGACGGCACGCCGTGCCCGGCCGCCTCCCGCCGGGAAACGGAGCTGGCCGGCGGGGGGAGTGCCGGACCCTCCCGGACGCCGGCCTCAGGCCGGTGCGTCGCCCCTCAAAGGTGCGGCACGAGGCGCATGACCATGTCGTTATAGTCGAAGTCGGAGCCTTGGGCGGCCGTCAGATCTTCGAAGCCGAACGTGTTCTCGCCATACATCTGGATGTATTCGTGCCCGCCCGCATTGCCTTGCCCGGGCAGGAAGACAGCGCCCGACTGGGTCACCAGCACCGGCACGTAATAGCCATCCGAACCGCTGACCGTCCAGGACGAGGAGGCCTGGAAGGTGCCGCCCCCATGCTGGGCGGAATATCCCGCATCCAGGCTGGCCAGGACGGCGGCATGGAATTCCGGCGTGTCGCCATAATCGACGCCATTGACGCTCCACCCGCCGGTGGCAGGATTGATGTCGACCTTCACGAAGGAGAGCTGGTTGGTGTTGGCGCAGCTGCCGGACACATCCACCTCCAGCATTGCCCCGTGGGTGAGGTAGGTCAGCGCCTCGTTGGAAGCGCGCTGGGGCGCGGCCAGCTCGGCCCCGCTGGAGAGGGTGTTGTCCACGCTGGCGGACATGCTCACGCCGCCCACATTGAGCGCCACCGAGCCATCACCGGGAGCGGTGGCCGAGAAGGTGGGGGTGAGGTTGATGGAATCGGCGCCGGTCTGAAGGGCGAAGCGCAATTCCTGGCCAAGGCCGAGATAGACCATCTGAGAGCCGTTGAACAAGGTCGCCCCGGCATCGGAAACCGCGGCGCCGAGCGTGCCGATGACGGCATCTTCCAGCGTCACGCCGGCCCCTGTCTCGCCATTGCGCGCAACCAGTTCGCCCTGGTCGTTGACCACATAGAGCAGCACGCTGGTGGACCGGGGCAGGCTGGAGGACTGCACCTGGAAGTGCAACCAGTTGCCGGAGGTGGCCGAGCTGTCATCCAGCAGCTTCAGCGCATTGCCCGCAGTGGTCTGGATCTGGAGGTCGGAAAGGTCGACCGTCAAGGTCAGGGCCGAGCTTTGCGGCGCGAGCGGGGTCGTAAATCCGGTGTCGGCTTGGGCATATTCGGTCATGGTCACCGTGTAGGTGCCATTGCCCAGCGTCGCGGCGGCGGATGTCCACTGTCCGTCAATGTCCGCCTGGGCGCCCAGCGGTGCGAAGCTGGTGCTGCCGCCGGCCTCCACGACGGAAAGCACGCCCCAGTTCAGGGCGCCCACCTTGTTGGTGTAGCCCGAGATCCAGGACGGGGTGCCGGAGGCGGAATTGGTCCCGGTCCAGCCGAAGGCGATCGCCCCCTCGGACACCGTTATGGAATTGGCGGTCGCATTGTCCTGGTCCGGCTCGGCGGTGAAGACGCCGCCGCTCAGCGTCCCGGCCACCGGCGCGAACGGCGTGGCGCGGGTGCTCACATAGCTTGCGGCGGTATTCTGTTCCAGCAGGCTGGGATCAAGCGAGGTGGAGCCGCCATAAAGGAAGCTGAGCGAGAAAGTGGAAATGGTCTGCGCCGTCGTGCTGCTGGGGGTGGCGAGCGCCAGGCCGTCAATGGCCAGGCTCCCCTCCTGGCCGGCATAGGCTGGGTTTTCAAATTCGCCGCCGGTGACATTGGCATAGAGATTATAGGTCTTGGCCGCATCGCCCGTGCCCACCACGATCTGGTACCACGCGGTGCCGTCGGCGGGTTTGGGCAGGTTGTTCACCAGAAGCGAGCCCACCGGCTGCGATGAGCCGGAGACCGGGCTCGCGGAATAGGTGCCGGTGCCGGAATCATAGGTCAGATTCCAGTTCTGCCAAAGCGTCTGGCCGGAGGCCGCCTGGATGGTCACGTCCTTCCACTGCGCCGCACCGCCGCTCATCCCGTCATAGATGCGCAGCACGATGGGCGTGTCCTCCACCAGAACCATTTCCTGGTTGGAGAAGGTCATCACCACATTGGTGCCGTCGCCGCTATAGGTGGGCACCCCATAGCTTCCGCCCACGGGAGCGATGTAGTTGTAGAGGACGGGCGTCGTATAGCCGGTGGGCTGCTCGCTGTCGTCGAAGATGGTGAGCGAGATGGTGGTGACGTCGGTGCCGAGCTGGGAGTCCCACACCGAGATGAGCGGCCCGCCAACGCTGTACTGGCGCATCAGATTGTCGGAATAACCCGAGCCATAGGAATTGGAACTGAAGAAATAGATCTCCGAATAAGGATCCATATAGACCGGCTGGGCCGAGGTGAGGTTGTGACCAAAAGCGTAGGTCGGGTCCCAATTCCAGTTGGCGTTGAGGTCGACGGGCGTGGTCACCGCCGCGTTGGGCGAGGCGCCGACGGTGCCATAATAGCCGGCGGTAAAGCCGGTCAGGAACTGGGTGAGCACCTCGCCCCACTGGTTGTTGAGGCCGGTATTCATCTCCGGCGAGGTGCTGTCGAGGATCTGGTACGGCGTGGTATCGGTCTGGTTGGTATAGATCTCTACCGTGCCCAGCGTCGAATAGATGCTGTCGGCCAGGTTCTCGGGTGTGATCTTGATATAGCCCTTGACGTTGCTGCTTTCGGTCGGTGCAAGCCAGAAGACGCTCTCGCCAGAGTCCCATTGCAGCTGGTAGGAGAAGAAGGCCTCGTTGTGATAGATGCCATTGGCATCGGGCGCGCCGTTGAAATAGCCCGCCAGCGTGACCGCGGAGGCGGCGGTGGTGTTTTCCAGGCTCTGGATATAGGCGTTCCAGTCGGAGGCCTGGAAGGCGGGATTGGGCGGGGTGAGGCCCACCGCCTGGGACGGCGAGATGCCTGCCCGGTCCTGGCCCGCGAGGGGGCCGGACGTATAGTCATAGACATAGGTCTTGGACGCATCGATGGCGGCGATCTGCTGGAACACGGTGCTGCCCGTGATGCCGTAGCCCACCGAGGCACTGGTCCCGTTGGAATAGTCTATGGCCACCGACATGGGCAGGCCGAAGCCTTCCACCGAGGTCAGGTTCCCCGCATCACCGGCTGCATTCAGCAGCGACACCTCGAAGCTGTCATAGCGGAAGTCGTAGCTTTGGGCGCTGGTCCAGTTGATATTGTCCTCGCCGGTGATCAGCGTGGTCAGATCATAGGGCTGGGAGGCATCCTGGCTCTGGATCAGGAAATAGACCTTGCCGCCGTTGAAGGTGGTGGGCAAGGCAATGTCGAGAACGCCCCCCGTCGTCTGGAGGGCGCCATTTTCCACCAACGGGTTCCAGACCGGACCGGAACTGCCGAAATAGACCGCATAGGCCCACACGCCCGATTGCTGGAGCGTGGTCTGCAAAGTGGGAGTAAGGGTGACGCTCAGCGTGGTCATTCTTCTATCTCCTCCCGCGCAGGCGCAACCTTAGCGTTACGGGAGGCCGGGCACGCGGCTAGGGAATACCTTTAGAAGACCGGCAGGGCATTTTTTTGTGCACATTTGGATGTATCTCCCGCCGGGCCCAGGTCCCGCTCGCGGGATCGCACAGCGGGAATAAGGCGAGGAGAAACGCCGA
This sequence comes from Aquabacter sediminis, assembly GCF_028863665.1. Classification (GTDB taxonomy): domain Bacteria; phylum Pseudomonadota; class Alphaproteobacteria; order Rhizobiales; family Xanthobacteraceae; genus L1I39. The sequence continues at coordinate 52,287 of NZ_JARBFX010000004.1, read as the reverse complement.
CTCTCCTCCAGGACTTTGCCAGCGATCCACCCGTCAGGGGAGCGAAATGGCCGGCATCGCGCTCGGCGCCCAGGCACAGCAGCATGCCCAGCTCGCCCGACCTGGCCTCTTCAAAACGCAAAACGGGCGCGCCGGATAGGCGCGCCCGGTCGTGTCAGGCCGGCATGGGATCAGCCGGCGCGGAACAGGATGGCTGCACTCTGCAGCGTGATCCACACCCCCCACAGCATGGGAATGCCCACCGCCGCCCAGGCCAAAGCGGCCTTCAGGTCCAGACCACCCCGGCCGATGCCGAACGAGCCGGACGGCCCCTTCTGCGCGGCTGCGCTCTTGGCCTGGAGAGCAGCCTCCTCGGCCTCGCTCATGTACCAGCGTTCGGGCAGAGGCCGCACCAGGGCATTGGCGATGAGGCCCAGCACCAGCATGCCGGCGAGGATATACATGGTGAAGTCATAGACCTGCGCCCGCGGAATGCCGGCATTGAGCTGCGCCTCGCGGATATAATTCACCACCACCGGGCCGATGATGCCGGCGGTGGCCCAGGCGGTCAGCAGCCGGCCATGGATGGCGCCCACGAAATGGGTGCCGAAGATGTCGGCCAGATAGGCCGGCACCGTGGCAAAGCCGCCGCCATACATGGACAGGATCACGCAGAAGATGGCCACGAACGCCACCTGGCTGCCCATGTGCGCGGCCGTGGGGGCGAGCGCGTAGAGGGCGATGCCGAGGATGAAGAAGGTGTAGTAGGTGTTCTTGCGGCCGATGCGGTCCGACAGGGAGGCCCAGAAGAAGCGGCCGCCAATGTTGAACAGCGAGAGCAGGCCCGCAAAGCCCGCCGCGATGGCGGCGATGGCCGCCTTCTGGGAGGCGTCCAGCTGGGTAAAGGTGAGGTCCGGCAGGCCGATGAGGCGGCCGCCGAAAATCTCCTGCAGCATGGGCGAGGCCATGCCGATGACGCCGATGCCCGCCGACACGTTGAGGCACAGCACCGCCCAGATCAGCCAGAATTGCGGGGTCTTGTGGGCGTCACGCAGATGCACGTTGCGATGGGTGATGAGGGCCGACTTGGCCGCCGGCGGGGTCCAGCCTTCCGGCCGCCAGCCGGACGGGGGCACCCGATAGCCGAAGGCGCCGGCCATCATGAAGACGAAATAGCCGGCCGCCATCACCAGGAAGGTCTGCCATACGCCCACCGTCTCGGCGGTGCGGAAATGGGTCATCAGAAGGTTGGCCAGCGGCGCGCCGATCATGGCGCCGCCCCCGAAGCCCATGATGGCCATGCCGGTGGCCATGCCGCGCCGGTCGGGGAACCACTTGATCAGGGTGGAGACGGGAGAGATGTAGCCAAGGCCGAGGCCGATGCCGCCGATCACGCCGGCGCCCAGCCACATCAGCCACAATTGATGGATGGCCACGCCCAGCGCCGCCAGTGCGATGCCGCCACACCAGCACAGGGCCGCCACCACGCCCGCCTTGCGCGGGCCGGCTTTTTCCAGCCATCCGCCCCAGATGGCGGCGGAGGAGCCCAGCAGCACGAAGAAGAGGGTGTAGATCCAGCCGAGATCCGCCACCCGCCAGTCGCAGGTGCGGGTGAAGAGCGCACCCACCAAAGTCAGGTCAGGACAGGCCACCGACTGGGAAACGCCCAGCGAGCGCGTCAGAGGCAGCCAGAAGACGGAAAAGCCGTAGGCCATTCCGATGCACAGATGGATGGCCAAGGCGGCCGGCGGCACCATCCAACGATTGAAGCCGGGACGGGCAATGATGCGCTCCCGGTCCAGAAGCCCGGCCTGCTCGGCCGCGCCGTGATAGGTCTCGATCCCTGCAGTCATGCGTTTCCCCCGAGGTGCCCTCGATGTGGTTGATGGCGTGCGCCGCCGGCCTGAGGCGGTGGGCACGATTGAGCTGTCTTGGATGCCGGCTCCGCGTCCGCACCGGCCATGACGGCCGGAAATGCAGAGAAGCGGGGCGACTGCGGACGTGTCCTCCGGTTTTTGTGCGTTTTGTCCGGGACACCTTCCGCAAACGCCGTGCCACATGCCGCACGCGGGGAAAGATCAGCGTTTTCAATCACCCGACGGAAATGACCGCCCGATGGGGAACAGGCGCGCGGGACATTTCGTCCGGCGCGCGGGACAAATTGTCCAAACGGGAGGGGGAAGCCTCAGTTGGCCTCGGGCAGGAAGATGGAGAAGACGGTCCCCTCCCCGGGAGTGCTGCGCACGTCAATGGCGCCGCCCTGCTGGGCGATCAGCTTCTGGGTGATGGACAGGCCGAGGCCCGTGCCCTGCTGGCGCTTGGTGGTGAAGAACGGGTCGAAGATGCGCGCCAGCACCTCTTCGCTCATGCCCATCCCCGTATCCTCCACCTCGATGCGGATGCCCGGGCGTCCCTCATGCTCGGCATCGCGCGTCCGCAAGGTCAGGCGGCCGCCCTGGGGCATGGCGTGCACCGCGTTGACGATGAGGTTCACCAGCACCTGCTGCAACTCGGTGCGGTTCATGACGATGAGCCGTGTGGCCGCATCCTCGCGCACCAGGGTGATGGCGGAGCGGTTCAGCAAATGCTGCACGAGGGGCAGGCAGTCGGAAATCACCTCGGCGGGAGCGTTGGCCTCCACGAAGCCGGCATATTCCTCGGGCCGGGCGAATTGCAGCAGCTTGTTGACGATCTGGGTGATGCGGTCGATCTGCTCGTCAATGAGCCGGAACTCGGTGCGGCCCCGATCGGGATGATCGGCCAGGACGTCGCGCAGCACGTCCAGATTGCCCTGGATGACGGCGACGGGATTGTTGATCTCATGGGCGACACCCGCCGTCACCTCGCCGATCGCGGCGAGCTTCTCCGACATGATGAGCTGGCGCGTGGTGGCCTCGATCTGGCGGTTGGCGATTTCGAGATCCCGGGTGCGCTCGGCCACCTTCACGTTCAGTTCGTCATTCCAGCGCACCAGCTCCCGTTCGCGTTCGGCCAACTGGTCGAGGAGATGATCCAGATGAAGCGCCACGCGGCCGATCTCGTCATCGGCATGCTTCAGGCCCGTGCGCGCCTCCCGTTCGCCCGCCTCCACGGCGGCGATGGTGGCGTTCATGCGCTCCAGCGGCCGGAAGATGCCCCCCGCCCAGCGCAGGAACAGGGGCACGCTCGCCGCCGCCACCACCAGGAAGGCCAGCACCACCGCGAGCACGGTTGAGAGCTTCGCCTCGAAGAAGGGCCGCTCCAGGAAGCCCACATAGAGCATGCCCACGCGCTGACCAAAGCTATCGGTGATCGGCTCGTAGGCCGACAGGTACCAGTCGTTCACCACGAAGGCGCTGCCGAGCCAGATATGGCCCTCTTCCAGCACCTGGGTGCGCACCGCGTTGGACACGCGGGTGCCCAGCGCGCGCTTGCCCTCGAACAGGCGCACATTGGTGGAGATGCGCACATCGCCCAGAAACAGCGTCGCCGTGCCCTGGCTGCCCTCCGGCAAGCTGGCGGCGCGGTAGACGAGATCGTTGATGGTGTCGATGAAGACAAGGTTCTGGTTAAGCAGGATGCCGCCCACCAGCGCGCCCACCCGCCCGTCCGCGAACCGCACCGAGGCGGCGGAATGGACCACCATCCCGGAGGTCTCCGCCGCCCGGTCCGTGGGGCGGGCATTGGCGGTCGGCACCAGCTCGATCCGCGCGCGGTCCGCCAGTTGGGGGGAAACGGCGGCCAGATCTTCCGCCGTGAAGATGTCGATGGCGGTGCGCAATTCCCCGCGCAGCGCCGCCTCGATCACCGGCCAGTCGTTTTTGAGCGGCGCGCCGGTCGCGGGAGGGGCGGCGGCGGAGACCTGCCCGCCGGGGTCGAGCACATAGAGGAAGTCCAGCCCCAGCGCCCGGCGCCGGGTTTCCAGGAGTTCCGACAGGTCGCTGGCCTGCCGCCCCGCCGCCACATCGCGAAACAGAGCGGAGAGGCCGAGCGCCTGGACATGGTCGCCGGTAATCTCCAGGAGGCGGGCCAGATACTGGTGGGCGATGGTCAGGTCGCCATGGACCTTGGAGGCGAGCAGCACGTCGAACTTGGTGTTCCACCGCGCCATGGTGGCGCCCAGCAGCAGCGGCACCACCACGAGCGTGGGCAGGAGCGCGATCGCCAGGAGGCGGAAGCGGACGGAGCGCCCGCGCGGGCGCGTCCCCGCCCCGTCAGGGCTCACGGACATTCCAGCGTGCGCATTTGCGGTCGATGGTCTTGCGGGAGATGCCGAGCCGCCGGGCCGCCGCGTTGCGGTCGAAGCCACAGGCCTCCAGCACGGAGAGGATGTGCCGCTGCTCCACCTCGTCGAGACTGTTTCCGAGCGCCTCGCGCCGCAAAGGCGCACGGCCGGGGAAATCGTCCGGCAGGCGACCGAGGATCAAGGTGCGCTCGATGACGTTTCGCAATTCCCGCACATTGCCCGGCCAGTCATAACGGGCGAGCGCAACGGAGGCGGCGGCATCCAGCGGCACCGGCGGCACGCCCAATTGGCGGGACAAGGTGCGCATGAACATGGCGGCCAGCTCCGCCACGTCCTCGCCGCGGGCGCGCAAAGGCGGCAGATCGATCTTCATCACATTGATGCGGTAGAAGAGATCGGCCCGAAAGCGCCCCTCACGCACCTCCCGCTCCAGGTCCCGATTGGTGGCGAAGACGAAGCGCAGGTCCACCGGCACCTCGCGCTCGGCGCCCACCGGCCGCACCCGGCGATCCTCCAGCACACGCAGGAGCTTGGACTGGGTGGCGGGCGGCAGCTCGCCCACTTCGTCCAGGAACAGCGTGCCACCATTGGCATGGAGAAAGAGCCCGTCCCGGCCCGCCAGCGCACCGGTAAAGGCGCCCTTCAGATGGCCGAACAATTCGCTCTCGATCATGTCGGGGGGAATGGCTGCGCAATTGACCGGCACGAAGGGCTTCTCGGCGCGCTCCGAGAGGGCGTGGAGCGAGCGCGCCGCCACTTCCTTGCCGGTGCCGGATTCCCCGGTGATGAGCACCGTGGTGGGCAGGCGGGCGACGCGGGAGAGGGTGTCGCGCACCTGGGCAATGAGATCGGATTCGCCGATCAGCCGGTCGCGTAGCACGCCATGATTGGCGCTGAAGCGCAATTCGTGCTGGAGCATGAAATTCTCATGCTGGAGCCGGATGCGATCCAGGCACCGCGCCACCGCATTCAGGATCTGGTTGGAGCGGAAGGGTTTCAGCACGAAATCCACCGCCCCGGCACGCAGCGCGCGGATGGCGGTCTCCAGGTCCGCATAGGCGGTGATGAGGATGGCGTCGGCGAACAGACCGACGGCGCGCTGCTCGGCCAGCCACTCCACACCGCTTTTGCCGGGCATCACATTGTCGACGATCACCACGTCGAAATGCTGCGCATCAAGCTTGGCGGAAGCCTCCTGGGTGTCGGCGGCCTCCTCCACCAGCTTGCAGCGGGGGGCGAGGGTGCGGACCAGGAAGTTGCGGATGCCCGGCTCGTCGTCCACCACGAGGATGGAGGCCTGGGCCAGCCAGGGGCCGAATTCGGGATGGCTCGATGCGTCCCGCAGCCGACGCGCCGCTGCTTCCGACTGCACCGATGCTCCTCCCCTTCTTGTGTGTTGGCGCGATTATGACGACCGCCAGCCGGCCTGTCGATGGCGGCCGCCGGCATGGAGGATGCACCATGCCCCACAGCAGCCGCCACGCCCCGGGCCGTCATGGCTTGCGGTGCACAGGCACCTGCGGAATCATCGCCCCGCGGAGGGGATACATGCACAGGGTCGGGACGACGAGCGGCGCGGCGACCGGAGAGGCGGGCGGGGGTGACCTGCTGCGCGCGCTCTGCGCCACGGCCCGCCTGGCGCTGAGGGCGGAGATGGCGGGTTTCATCAGCGCCGACACGACCGTGCTTGAGGGCGGCGGCGGGGGCGATCTCGCCCTTTTGGCCCCCCTTCTCGCCCGACTGGATGGCGCGGAGGGCCCGCTCGTGCTGGACGCCCACCCCCATGCCCCCGGCCTGTTCGCGGGCCTTACGTTTCCGGCGGCGGATGGCGCGCCCGCCGGCCGCTTCTTCATCACCCGCCCGGGCGGCGACACCCTCTCGGCCTCCGACCGCGCCGTTTTCGACGGCTTTGCAAAGATGGCCCAGGCCCAGGCCCGACAGGGATGTGCCCTCGACGCGGCCACACGGCAGGCCGCTCTCTATCGGCTGCTGGCGGACACCACCACCGACACCATCGTGCGGGGGACGCTGGACGGGGTGCGCACCTATATCTCGCCCTCCGTCCGCACGCTTCTGGGCTACGAGCCGGAGGAGATGATCGGCCGCCGGGCGGCGGAGATCGTTCATCCCGACGATGCGGAAGAGTTCGGCCGGCTGATGGCCGACATGCGGGCGGCCCGCATCGGCGTGGCGGTGAGCGAGATGCGCCAGCGCCACCGGGACGGCTCGTGGGTGTGGATGGAGGCCTTCGTCAAGCTCACCTATGACGCGACCGGGAAGGCCGACGGCTATGTCACTTCGGTCCGCAACATCTCCCGGCGCAAGGAAGCGGAGCTGAAGCTCCAGCATCTCGCCTCCCACGACAGCCTGACCGGCCTTGCCAATCGCGCCTTTCTGAAGTCGCGCCTTGACGCCTCTCTGACCGATGCCAACGGCGCTGGTTTCGCGCTGCTATGCCTGGATCTCGACAACTTCAAGCAGGTGAACGACGCTGGCGGCCATGCGGCCGGCGATGCTCTGCTATGCGCCATGGCAGAGCGTTGCCGCTCCGAGCTGGGTCCAGGCGACCTCATGGCCCGTCTGGGCGGGGACGAATTTGCCATCCTGCATCCCGCGCTGCCGGACGATGCGGGGCTCTTCCCCGCGGCCTCCGCGCGGCGCCTCGGAGAGCGCCTGATTGCAATCGTATCAAGGCCTTTCGACCTGCCTGGCGGACCCGTTCAGGTTGGCATGTCGGTGGGCATCGCCCTGCCGCCGGCCGCCACGCCGGACGACCTCCTGCGGCGGGCGGACGCAGCGCTTTATGCTGCAAAGCGGCAAGGACGGGGCCTCCTGGTGATGGAGGGACCCGGGAACGCTGCGACCGTTTGACCTTGCGATTTTGATGCATCGCAACAAAAATAGGGGAAATCGGGCCTCTGATGGGTCCGTTGGCTTAGCGTCCTCCCGCACTGCAGCAGGGCGCGCCGGCAAGGGTTGCCGGCAAGGAGAGTGTCATGTCCCCGCTTGTTCTTTCCATGGTTGGTTTCACCGCAGCCTTCACCGCCGGCCTCGCCGCCTTCGAGAAGATCGCCGTCGCCCTTCTCGCCCCCTCGGCCTCCTGGCTGCCGCAGTCCCGCACCGTCCAGGCCCGTCGTCCGCAGGCGTGACGCACGCTGGTGGCCTGAAGCCGCTGCCCCTGGCGGAGGTCTACGCGCTCATCGAGCCCGGCCCGGTGGTGCTGCTGGCGACCCATGGCAGCGCCGGGGACAATGTCATGGCCATGTCCTGGCACATGATGGTGGAGTTCACGCCGCCCCGCATCGCTTGCGTGGTGTCGGGCGGCGACTTCAGCTTCACGGCCCTGCGCGCCAACCGCGCCTGCGTCATCGGCATTCCCCCGCTGGCCATGGCGGAAACCGTGGTCAAGATCGGCAATTGCTCGGGCCGCGACCTGGACAAGTTCGCAACCTTTGGCATTCCCGCTTATCCCGCGTCCCTGGTGAAGGCCCCGCTCATTGGCGGCTGCTTTGCCAACCTGGAATGCCGCGTCATCGACACGCGGCTGGTCAACCGCTTCAACTTGTTCGTGCTGGAGGTGGTGGCGGCCTGGCAGGATCCGGCCATCACCGACCGGCGGACCATCCACCACAAGGGCTATGGTCATTTCGCGGTTGACGGGACCGACCTCACCCTCCCGTCCCGCATGCCATGAGGGCTGAAGCCCTCCGTCTCAGCGCGTCTGGTTTGGGCGAGGCGGTTACCGTCTCACGCGGACATGCGAAGGGAGCGGCGTAAAGCCCGCTGGCTCGCGACCGCAAGCTGTGCCATGCCGGAGGCATAAGATCTCGGGAGGCAGGCCATGAGCGAACCAACACGCGGCGCAGCGCCAGACATCCTGCAGATCCGCATCGCCCAGACTGCCCAGCTCTTCAACATGCTGGACCCCTGCCCCTTCGGCGAGCGGGACCTGGACCCGGCGGCGGAAGCCTATCTGGTGGAATGGGTGGAGGAACTGCCCAAGGCCAGCCCGCTGCGCCTTGTGGTGCGCATGCCCGCCGAGGAGGCGGACAGCCCTGAGGCCGGCGGCATTCCCGACGCCGTCCGCAACTATTTCGCCGGTCGTGCCGCCGAAATGACCCGGGAATTGCGGGAATTGTTTCGGGTGGGCCGCATCTCGCTCGTCATCGGCCTGTGCGTGCTGGGCCTGTGCCTCCTGCTGGCCCAGGCCATTTCGGGCCGGTTCGGCGAGGCGCGCTTCGTCAGCTTCGCCGAGGAAAGCCTTGTCATCGTGGGATGGGTCGCCAATTGGCGGCCCATCGAGATCTTCCTCTATGACTGGTGGCCGCTGGTGCGCCAGCGCCGCATCTTCACCCGCCTCTCCCGGGCGGATGTGGAGGTGCGCGCGGAGGCGGACGACTGAGACCGCCTCCTAGAGCGCGATCCGATCAAATTGAATCAATCTGATCGGTGAATCGCCCTCTAACGTATTGATAGAGCATTTCCGAGCGAAGTGGGAACCGGTTCCCGTGAAGGAAATGCGTGAAAACAAAGAGATAGAGCGTTTCAGTGTTTCCATGAAACTCTGAGACGCTCTATTTCTCCTGTGCCGTCAGGATCGGCTCCAGCGCCTTCACCGCCTGGCGCCGCGCCATCGGGCCAAGCGGCTCGGGCGGATTGTAGTCGAGGGTGATGAAGCGGGCGAAGGCGAACTGCCGGCCGCCTTTCTCCGCCCAGCCGATGAACCAGCCGAAGGGGCGCTGCCGGTCCGGCGAGCCGTCGCTCAGTTGCTGGAAGCCGGTGCCCGTCTTGCCATAGAGATCCCATCCCGCCGGGCTTTCGGGCACCTTCAGGATGGTGATGGTCTTGTCCACCGCCTCGGGCGAGACGGGCAATTCGCCCTTCAGCATGCGGCGCAGGAAATCCACCTGCTCGCGCGGGGAGATGCGCAGCGAGGAGGACAGCCAGGCGCGGGTAAGGCCATTGTCCTTGCCGGGATCCCCCGAAAGGTTCTGGTTGCCGTAGTCGAAGGCCCGCACATAGCCCTTGAAGCGGTCCATGCCCAAGTCCTGCGTGAGGAGCTGGGAGTACCAGACCACCGAATATTGCATCCAGCTCTTGGGGGTCTGCGGACCCTTCCACTGTTCCAGGCCTTCGGCGAGGCCGGGCCGGGTGGTCCAGACGGGGGCGTCGGGGCTCTTCAGGATGCCGGAATCAAAGCCCATGAGGGCCAGCGGCACCTTGAAGGTGGAGGCCGGCGACTGGCGCGTGGCGCACAGCCCCTGCTTGGCCGCCACATGCCCGGTCTTCACCTCCGCCACCAGGAAGCACTCCTCCACCGCGCGGGCGGGGCCGGCGGCGAAGAGGACCGCCGACAGGGCCGGCACGCCCAACAGGGCCTGACGGCCCAACCGGGCGAGATCCTGTCGGGGCGTCACGGGACGCAAGGCCATCTTCATGCCTCAGGCCTTCGGCGCCTTGGGCGCATAGGTATGCTCAGGCCCCGGGAAGGTGCGGGCGCGCACCTCGTCCGCATAGCGGCCCACCGCCTCTTCGATGGCGGGGCCCAGATCGGCATACTTCTTCACGAACTTCGGCACCCGCTGGCCAAGGCCCAGCATGTCCTCCAGCACCAGGATCTGGCCATCGCAGGCGGGGCTGCCGCCGATGCCGATGGTGGGCGGGGCCACCTCTTGCGTGATCCGGCGGGCCACCGGCTCGGCCACGGCCTCTACCACGATGGAGAAGGCGCCCGCCTCCGCCACTGCGCGGGCATCGTCCAGGATGACGGAGGCCTCGCTGTCGTCGCGGCCGCGCGCCTTGAAGGAGCCGAGCGTGTTGATGGCCTGGGGGGTGAGGCCCACATGGCCCATCACCGGCACGCCGCGATCCACCAGGAAGCGCACCGTATCGGCCATGCGGCGGCCGCCTTCCAGCTTGATGGCGCCGGCGCCGGTCTCCTTCAGCACGCGGGCGGCGGTGTGGAACGCTTCCACGGGGCTCGCCTCATAGCTGCCGAAGGGCAGGTCCACCACGATGAGGGCGTGCTTGGTGCCGCGCACCACGGCGCGGCCATGCACGATCATCATCTCCACCGTCACCGGCACCGTGGTTTCCAGGCCGTGCATCACCATGCCCAGGCTGTCGCCCACCAGGATCACGTCCACATGCCGGTCCAGGAGCTGGGCTGTGTGGGCATGGTAGGAGGTCAGCGAGACGATGGGCGTGCCGCCCTTGCGGGCGCGGATTTCCGGGGCCGTGATCCGGCGCACGTCGGACTGGATGGACATGATGCGTTCCTCGGTTTTCTGTTTTGATTGATTGCAAGGGGCCGGGCTCTCTCGCCCGGCCGGGCCGGCTCAGCCGATGACCGGCACGCCGATGATGGCGGGGTGGAACCAGAAGGCCAGAACCCCGTAAAGAACAAGCCCGCCCACCACGGCGATCGCATCGCCGCCATAGCCGGCCGGGGCCGGCGGGACAGGCGCGCCGCGCCGCTTGGCCATGATGCGGGCATAGACCGCCCAGGCCAGGATGGAGCCGAACAGCACCATGGAGGCGGCGTCTCCATTGGCCAAGAGATGGCCGAGCGCCCACACCTTCACCGCCGCCAGCAAGGGATGCTTGAGAAAGGTGCGGATATGGCTCGGCACATAGGCCGCCACCGCCGCGATGGTGACGAAGACCATCAGCAGCAGCACCAGGTGGCGCAGTCCCATGGGCGGGTCCCAGATGAGCGCGGGGCCCGCTGCCCGCCAGAGCGCGAAGCCATAGGCGATGAGCCCCAACCCCGCCACCGAGAGCAGGGAGAAGAAGCCCTTATACTGCTTCTCCCCCAGCGCAGCGATGAGCTTGGCCCGCAGCCCCCGCAGGCTGGCGATGAGATGCACGCCCAGAAACACCACAAGGCCGACCAGCATCACCACCATGATCGTCCGCCCTCTCGCTCGGCGCCCGCGACGGCCGCGGTCCCATTTTTCAGGTCCGCCCCCCGGGCGCGGGGACTTTAGAGCATGTCGAGGCTTCGAGTCGACCGGCAATTGCGCCGCACCAGATCGGTAACACAATGATATATTGAGATAATTTTTCGAGCCTTATGCAGGACCGGTGCGCCGCGGCATCGGTTTCGGCCGCCCCGGCCACCGGAACCTCGGCCGATGGGGCCCAGCGCACGCACCTTAAGCCACCCTCCCCTGCGCTTCGCGCATGCCCAAGACGCCGCCCGGGTCTTCTAATCGTCGTGTCCTCATGGTATGGGCCACCGCCAACTCGAAACGCCGGCCGCACATGCTCCGGCGCGGATTCGATCACTGCCGGCGGACACCTCTACGCCAGTCCGCAAGGCCATAAGGGAGTTGGCGATGTCGACCCTCAATCCGTCCGGCGCGATCCCCCCTTTCTCCGGTTCGCCCTTCCGTGAGGCCCTCACCTTCGACGACGTGCTGCTCCAGCCCGGCCCGTCCGAGGTGATGCCCGGCCAGGTGTCGCTGGTCAGCCGCCTGACGAAGACCATCAGCCTCAATCTGCCCATCCTGTCCGCCGCCATGGACACGGTGACGGAATCCCGCCTCGCCATCGCCATGGCCCAGGCGGGTGGCATCGGCGTCATCCACCGCAACCTGACCCCCGAACTCCAGGCCGAGCATGTGCGCCAGGTGAAGAAGTTCGAGTCGGGCATGGTGGTGAACCCTGTGACCATCCACCCCGACGAGACGTTGGCCGATGCCCTTGCGCTCATGAAGCGCTTCGGCATTTCCGGCATCCCGGTGGTGGAGCGCGGGCCCAATGGCCGCGCCGGCAAGCTGGTGGGCATCCTCACCAACCGCGACGTGCGCTTTGCCAACGATCCCAACCAGCCGGTCTCGGACCTGATGACCAAGGACCGGCTCATCACCGTCAATGAGAGCGTGAAGCAGGACGAGGCCAAGCGCCTCCTCCACCAGCACCGCATCGAGAAGCTGCTGGTGGTGGACGGCGATTATCGCTGCGTCGGCCTCGTCACGGTGAAGGACATCGAGAAGGCCGTGGCCAATCCCGATGCCGCCAAGGACGAGCAGGGCCGCCTGCGCGTCGCCGCCGCCACCACGGTGGGCGATGATGGCTATGAGCGCACCGAGCGCCTCATCGATGCGGGCGTCGATCTCGTGGTGGTGGATACCGCCCACGGCCATTCCAAGAAGGTGCTGGACCAGGTGGAGCGCATCAAGCGCCTGTCCAACGCCACCCAGATCCTGGCCGGCAACATCGCCACCGCCGAGGGCGCCAGGGCGCTGATCGGGGCTGGCGCGGACGCCATCAAGGTGGGCATCGGGCCGGGCTCCATCTGCACCACCCGCATCGTGGCCGGCGTCGGCGTGCCCCAGCTCACCGCCGTCATGGACGCGGTGGAAGCCTGCGCCGCCACTGACACCCCGGTGATCGCGGACGGCGGCATCAAGTTCTCCGGCGACCTCGCCAAGGCGCTGGCGGCGGGCGCCTCCTGCGCCATGGTGGGCTCCCTGCTCGCCGGCACCGACGAAAGCCCGGGCGAGGTGTTCCTCTATCAGGGCCGCTCCTACAAAGCCTATCGTGGCATGGGCTCGGTGGGCGCCATGTCCCGCGGCTCGGCGGACCGCTACTTCCAGGCGGAAGTGCGCGACGCGCTGAAGCTGGTGCCGGAAGGCGTCGAGGGCCAGGTGGCCTATAAGGGCCCGGTCTCAGCGGTGCTGCACCAGCTCGCCGGCGGCCTGCGCGCCGCCATGGGCTATGTGGGCGGCAAGGACCTCCCCGAGTTCCGCGAGAAGGCGCGCTTCGTGCGCATCTCCTCCGCCGGCCTGCGCGAGAGCCATGTGCACGACGTGACCATCACCCGCGAGAGCCCGAACTACCCCTCTGCTGTCTGACGGCACGTATCCGATTGAAATCGAGAGGCCCGCGCCCCGGCGCGGGCCTTTTTTCATGGTCGCGGCACACCCGCACAGGCGCAACGGCATGCCGCTAGGTAAGCCTATTTGACGTTAAAAATCAGGCGGATATGGCGCGGCGCCACTTCCTTCCGACGCCGGAAACGGCCAAGCTTCCCGTAAGGTCGCACCGCTCCGGCGCAAGTTGGCCCGCCGGGCGCCTCCAAGCGGGCCGATCAGGGAAGGAAGCCATATGTCGTCTCATCGTCTCGCTCGCCCCTCGCGCCGGCTGGTGGCCGGCCTCGGCCTCGCCCTCTTGGCGACCCCGCTCGGCCTGACGCCGGCCGCCGCGCAGATGGCCGAATTGAAGATCATGGCCCCCGCCTCCCCCGGCGGCGGATGGGACCAGACCGCGCGCTCCATGCAGCAGGTGCTGGTGTCCTCCGGCATCGTGCGCAGCGTGCAGGTGACCAATGTCACCGGCGCCGGCGGCACCATCGGGCTCGCCCAGTTCATCAATGGCGCCAAGGGCGACCCGAACCAGCTCATGGTCATGGGCTTCGTGATGGTGGGCGCCATCCTCACCAACAAGGCGCCGGTGAATCTCGACCAGGTCACCCCCATCGCCCGCCTGACGGAAGAGACCGAGGCCATCGCCGTTCCGGCCGCCTCCCCCATCAAGACCATCCAGGAGCTGGCAGCGGCCATCAAGGACAACCCGGCCAAGGTCACCTGGGCCGGCGGGTCGGCGGGCGGCGTGGACCATATCGCCGCGGCCCTCTTTGCCCAGGCGGCGGGCGCCGATCCCGCCAAGATCAATTACATCCCCTTCTCCGGCGGCGGCGAGGCGCTGGCCGCCCTGCTGGGCGGCAAGGTGACGGCGGGCATTTCCGGCTATGGGGAATTCGAGAGCCAGGTGAAGGCGGGCAAGCTGCGCGTCCTCGCCGTGACCGCCTCCGAGCGCCTGCCGGGCGTGGACGCCCCCACCCTCACCGAGGCCGGTATCCAACTGAAAATCACCAATTGGCGCGGCGTCGTCGCCCCTCCCGGCCTCTCCAAGGAGCAGCGCGACACCCTGGTCGCCACGGTGGAGAAAATGGCCAAGTCCCCCGCCTGGGCCGAAGTGCTCAAGCAGAAGGGCTGGGACGATGCCCTGGTGACGGGCGATGCCTTCACCACGCTCCTGAAGCAGGAAACGGCGCGCACTGCCGACGTGCTCAAGACTGTCGGGCTGGTGAAGCCCTGAGCCGTCCGGGGCGCCGCGCGGCGCCCCTTTTCGTGTGACACGGATGAAGCCGGCAGGGGGAGCCGCATGAACAGCAAGGTGAAGGGGCCGGACAAGGCCGGGATCGTGATCGCCGCAGCGCTCGCGGGCCTTGCCGGCGTGATCTGGTGGGACGCCACCAAATTGAGCGCCCTCTCCCCCTATGGCCTGGGGCCGGACGCCGCACCCAAGGTGGTGGCGGCCGGGCTCGCGGTGCTGGCGGTGGCCAATTTCGTCAATGCCTGGCGCGGCGCCATGCCCCACCGGGAGCCTGGCGACCTCGGTGCCATCCTGTGGATCGTGGGCGGGCTTGCCGCCCTCATCGCCATCATCGCCTTTGGCGGCGGCTTCATCATCGCCACCGCCGTGCTGTTCGCGGCCACCGCCCGTGCCTTCGGGCGGCGGGCGCTTCTGGTTGATTTCGGCATCGGGGTGGGGCTGGGGCTGGTGGCCTACCTGCTCTTTGCCAAGCTCTTGTCCCTCACCTTGCCCACCGGGCCCCTCGAACAGCTGATCTGAGGCCGGCCATGGATACCTTCGCGCAGCTTCTCCACGGGCTCAGCTTCGCCATCGCGCCCACCAACCTGCTGTTCGCGCTCATCGGCGTGCTGCTGGGGACGGCGGTGGGCGTGCTGCCGGGCATCGGGCCGGCGCTCACCGTCGCCCTGCTCTTGCCGGTGACCTACAAGCTCGACCCCACCGGCTCGCTCATCATGTTCGCCGGCATCTATTATGGCGGCATGTATGGCGGCTCCACTACCGCCATCCTCATCAACACCCCCGGCGAGAGCGCCTCCATGGCCACCGCGCTGGAGGGCAACAAGATGGCCAAGGCCGGCCGGGGCGGGCCGGCGCTTGCCACCTCCGCCATCGGCTCCTTCGTGGCCGGCACCATCGCCACGCTGGGCCTGACGTTCCTTGCGCCCACATTGGTGGAGATCGCGGTCAAGTTCGGGCCGGAGGACTATTTCGCCCTCATGTGCGTGGCCTTCGTCACGGTGTCCGCAACCTTCGGCGATTCTCCCGTGCGCGGGCTCACCAGCCTGTTCATCGGCCTGGCTTTGGGGCTGGTGGGCATCGACAAGCTCACCGGACAGGCGCGGCTGGGCTTCGGCATGCCGGAACTGCTGGATGGCGTGGAGATCACCACGCTGGCGGTGGGCCTGTTCGCGGTGGGCGAGGCGCTGTTCGTGGCCTCCCGCCGCCACACCGACCCCGAAGAGGTGCTGGCGGTGAAGGGTTCGCTCTGGATGAGCCTCGACGACTGGCGCCGATCCTGGAAGCCTTGGATCCGTGGCACCTTCCTGGGCTTTCCCATCGGCGCCCTGCCGGCGGGCGGCGCAGAAATCCCCACCTTCCTGTCCTATGCCATCGAGCGGCGCCTCACCAAGCACCCGGAGGAATTCGGCAAGGGCGCCATCGAGGGCGTGGCCGGCCCCGAGGCCGCCAACAATGCCTCCGCCGCCGGAACCTTGGTGCCGCTGCTGACGCTGGGCCTGCCCACCTCCGCCACCGCCGCCATGATGCTGGCGGGCTTCCAGCAATATGGCCTCAATCCTGGCCCGCTTCTGTTTGCCGATCACCCGCAACTGGTGTGGGGCCTCATCGCCTCGCTCTATATCGCCAATGTCATGCTGCTGGTGCTGAACCTGCCGCTGGTGGGGCTGTGGGTGCGCCTGCTCGCCATTCCCCAGCCCTGGCTTTATGCCGGCATCCTTGTGTTCGCCACCATGGGCACCATCGCGGCCAAGCCCTCGGTGGTGGAACTGAGCATGCTCGGCGCCTTCGGCATCCTCGGCTACCTCATGCGGCGCTTCGACTATCCCATCGCGCCCGTGGTGGTGGGGCTGATTCTCGGCCCCATGGCGGAGGCGCAATTGCGGCGGGCGCTCTCCATCAGCCTCGGCGACCCCCTGGTTCTGGTGCAAAGCCCGATCTCGGCGACCCTGCTCGCGGTGGCCGCCCTCGCCCTCCTGGCGCCTTTCGTTCTCAAGGGTCTCGACCGGTTCCGGGCGGAGGAGGATTGAGCCGCTGGCGCCGTCTGGCCAGTTTGTGAAGCGGTTAGGGTAGCCGGTTTTCCATTTGGGGCGTTATCATCCGTCCCCCATCTCGCATGGAGCCGGAAGATCAAGAATGGGCCGCCGGCCGATCCCCGCCCAGCTTCAGCTGGACCCCGATAGTCGCCTTGCCGGTCTTGGAACCGAGCAGCAATTGCGCATCCTCTTCGAGGGGGTGACCGACTGCGCCATCTTCATGCTCGACGCCAATGGTCGCGTGTGCACCTGGAACCCCGGTGCCGAGCGCATCAAGGGCTATTCCGCCGCAGAGATCATCGGCGCCCCCTACGCCCAGTTCTTCACGCCGGAGGACGTGGCCGCCGGCGAGCCCGACCGCGCGCTCGCCACCGCCGCGCTCACGGGCAAGTATGAGAAGGAAGGCTGGCGCGTCCGCAAGGATGGCGAGCGCTTCTTCGCCAGCGTGCTGCTGGACGCCGTGCGCGACAAGGACGGCGTGCTCATCGGCTATGCCAAGGTCACCCGCGACATCACCGAGCGGCGCAAGGCCCAGCAGGCGCTCGAAGAGACCCGGGAGGCCCTGTTCCAGGCCCAGAAGATGGAGGCGGTGGGGCAGCTGACCGGCGGCATCGCCCATGATTTCAACAATGTACTCGCCGGCATCATGGGCTCGCTGGAACTGCTGCGCGCGCGCATCCATGCCGGGCGCATCGCCGAGGCGGACCGGTATGTGGAGCTGGCGCTCACCGCGGCCGAGCGCGCCGCGCGCCTCACCCAGCGCCTCCTGGCCTTCGGTCGCCGCCAGCCGCTGAAGATGCAAGCGGTGGACGTGAACGCCACCTTGTTCGCCATGCAGGACATGCTCGCCCGCACGCTGGGCGAGGGCATCGCGGTCTCGCTGGAGCTGGCCGCGCCCCTGCCGCCCGCCTGGACCGATCCAAACCAATTGGAGAATGCGGTCCTCAACCTCGCCTTGAACTCCCGCGACGCCATGCCCGCCGGCGGGCGCCTCGCCATCGAGACGGCGCTGGAGACGGAGCGCGACGGCAAGCCCGACATCATCGCCATCACCGTCTCCGATACCGGCGCGGGCATGAGCCCGGAGGTGCTGGCGCGGGCCTTCGAGCCCTTCTTCACCACCAAGCCCTATGGCCAGGGCACCGGGCTCGGCCTGTCCATGATCCATGGCTTCGCCAAGCAGAGCGGCGGCAACCTGACCCTGACCTCGACGCCAGGAGAAGGCACGCGCGCCGTGCTTCATCTGTGCGTTGCGGAAGGCGACACGGCGCGACCGGCCCCGGCACCGGCCAGCCCCCATCACGGGCAAGGGGAGCGCCTGCTCCTGGTGGAGGACGAACCCCAGGTGCGCCATCTGGTGGCGGAAATCCTGACCGCGCTGGGCTACGATCCCATCACGGCGGAGGACGGGCCGACGGCGCTGGAATTGCTGGGCGGCGGCCTGGAGGTGCGGGCCATGGTCACGGATATCGGCCTGCCCGGCGGCATGGACGGGCGCCAGCTGGCGGACTTCGTGCGCCAGCTTCGGCCGGGCCTGCCGGTGCTGTTCATCACCGGCTACGCGGCAGATGCCGCCCGGCGTCCGGACTTCATCACCGAAGGCATGGACCTGCTGGTGAAGCCCTTCACCACCGACACCCTGGCCGGGCGCCTCCACGCCTTGCTGGCTGAAGCGGGCGGCGGGACATAGATCCCGCTCGCCCCAATAGATCCCGCTCGCCGCAGGCCTCACTCCGCCGCGGCGCGGCGGGCGGGGTCGTAGTTCAGGATGGGCGCGAGCCAGCGCTCGCCCTGCTCCACGCTCCAGCCCTTGCGGGCGGCATAGTCGGCCACCTGGTCGGCCTCGATGCGCCCGACGCCGAAATAGGCGCTCTCGGGATGGGAGAAATAGAGCCCTGACACCGCCGCGCCCGGCCACATGGCATAGCTCTCGGTCAGTTCCAGGCCGATCTTGTTGGTGGCATCCAGCAAGGTGAAGAGCGTGCCCTTCTCCGTATGGTCGGGCTGGGCGGGATAGCCGGGCGCGGGGCGGATGCCGCGATAGCGCTCGGCGATCAGCTCGTCATTGCCGAGGCCCTCGTCGGGCGCATAGGCCCACAATTCCTTGCGCACGATCTGGTGCATGCGCTCGGCAAACGCCTCGGCGAGGCGGTCGGACAGGGCCTTGAGGAGGATGGCGGAATAATCGTCATTGGCCGCCTTGAAGGCCTCCGCGCGGGCCTGCTCGCCAATGCCTGCGGTCACCGCGAAGCCGCCCACATAATCGGGCACGCCGCTGGCCACCGGGGCCACGAAGTCGGCCAGCGCCAGATTGTGCCGTCCTTCCCGCCGGGCCAGCTGCTGGCGCAGGGTGTGAAGGGTGGCGAGCGGGGTCTTCCGCGTATCATCCCGGAACAGGATGATGTCGTCGCCTTCCGCATTGGCGGGCCAGAAGCCCACCACCGCGCGGGCGGTGACCCACTTCTCCTCCACCATGCGCTTCAGCATGGCCTGGGCATCGGCGAACAGCGCGCGGGCGGTGTGGCCCACCGTGGCGTCGTCCAGGATCTGGGGATAGCGGCCGGTCAGCTCCCAGGAGGCGAAGAAGGGCGACCAGTCGATATAGGGGACGAGGTCGGCGAGGTCGTAATCCTCGAACACGCGGGTGCCGAGGAAGGTGGGTTTGGGCGGTTGATAGCCGGCAAAGTCCAGCTTCAGCCCGTTCTCCCGCGCCTTGGCCAGCGGCACGCGCTGCTTGGCGGCATCGGCGCGGGCATGGGCATCGGCGAGCTTCACATATTCCGCCTTCAGCTCGGCCTTGTAGGTCTCGCGCGTGGCAGGGTTGAGCAGGTTGGAGACGACCCCCACCGCGCGGGAGGCATCCGTCACATAGACCGCCTGGCCACGCTCATAGCGGGGGGCGATCTTCACCGCCGTGTGGACGCGCGACGTCGTCGCGCCGCCGATGAGAAGCGGCACGTCGAAGCCCTCGCGCTCCATCTCGGAGGCGACGCCCACCATCTCGTCGAGCGAGGGCGTGATGAGGCCGGACAGGCCGATCACGTCCACCTTCTCCTTGCGGGCCACGTCCAGGATCTTGGCGGTGGGCACCATCACGCCGAGGTCGATGACCTCGTAATTGTTGCACTGCAACACGACGCCCACGATGTTCTTGCCGATGTCGTGCACGTCGCCCTTGACGGTCGCCATGAGGATGCGGCCGGCGGCCGAGCGCTCGGACCCGCCATTAGCGGCCTTCTCCGCCTCCATGAAGGGCATGAGATAGGCCACCGCCTGCTTCATGACGCGGGCGGACTTTACCACCTGGGGCAGGAACATCTTGCCGGCGCCGAACAGGTCGCCGACCACGTTCATGCCGGCCATCAGCGGCCCCTCGATGACGTGCAGCGGACGCTCGGCGGCGGCGCGTGCCTCCTCCGTGTCCACTTCCACGAACTCGGTGATGCCGTTGACGAGGGCATGCTCCAGTCGCTTTTCCACCGGCCAGCTGCGCCAGGTGAGGTCAGCCTCCCGCTTCTCCTTGCCGGCGCCGCCCTTGAAGGTCTCGGCCAGCGCCAGGAGGCGCTCGGTGGCGTCGGGGTCGCGGTTCAGCACCACGTCCTCGCAGGCCTCGCGGAGCGCAGCGGGGATCTCGTCATAGACGGCGAGCTGGCCGGCATTGACGATGCCCATGTCCATGCCCGCCTGGATGGCGTGGTAGAGGAACACGGCGTGCATCGCCTCGCGCACGGGCTCGTTGCCGCGGAACGAGAAGGACAGGTTGGACACGCCGCCGGAAATGTGGGCGTGGGGCAGGTTCTGCCGGATCCAGCGGGTGGCCTCGATGAAATAGACGCCGTAGGGGGCGTGCTCCTCGATGCCGGTGGCCACCGCGAAGATGTTGGGATCGAAGATGATGTCCTCGGGCGGGAATCCCAGTTCATTCACCAGGATGGCATAGGCGCGGGCGCAGATCTGGGTCTTGCGCTCGAACGTGTCGGCCTGGCCCTGCTCGTCGAAGGCCATCACCACCACGGCAGCGCCATAGCGGCGCACGAGGCGCGCCTGGGCGCGGAAATTCTCCTCGCCTTCCTTCAGCGAGATGGAATTGACGATGCCCTTGCCCTGGATGCGCTTGAGGCCGGCCTCGATGATGTCCCACTTGGAGCTGTCCACCATCACCGGCACCTTGGCGATGTCGGGCTCGGAGGCGACCAGGTTCAGGAACGAGATCATGGCCGCCTGGGAATCCAGGAGGCCCTCGTCCATGTTGATGTCGATCACCTGGGCGCCGCTCTCCACCTGGTCGCGGGCGACCGCCAAGGCGGCGGGAAAATCCGCATTGGTGATGAGTTTGCGGAAGCGGGCGGAGCCGGTGACGTTGGTGCGCTCGCCCACGTTCACGAACGGGATTTCCGGCGTCAGCTCGAACGGCTCCAGGCCCGACAGGCGCAGGCGCGGCACCAGGGTCGGGATCTCGCGCGGCTTGTGAGGGGCCACCGCCTGCGCAATGGCGCGGATATGGGCGGGCGTCGTGCCGCAGCAGCCGCCGACGATATTGACGAGGCCGGACGCGGCGAACTCGCCCACCAGGGCCGCCATGGCTTCCGGGCTCTCGTCATAAAGGCCGAATTCGTTGGGCAGGCCCGCATTGGGATAGGCGCACACGAAGGTATCCGCCACCCGGCCGATCTCAGCGATGTGGGCGCGCATCTCCTTGGCTCCGAGCGCGCAATTCAGGCCGATGGAGAAGGGCTGGGAATGGCGCAGCGAATACCAGAAGGCCGCCGGCGTCTGGCCCGACAAGGTACGGCCGGACAGGTCCGTGATGGTGCCGGAAATCATCACCGGCACGCGATAACCCAGTTCGTCGAACAGGCCCTCGATGGCGAAGATGGCCGCCTTGGCGTTCAGCGTGTCGAAGATGGTCTCGATGAGAAGGAGGTCAGAGCCCCCCTCCAACAGGCCGCGCGCCTGCTCGCCGTAGGCCACCGCCAGTTCGTCGAAGGTCACGGCCCGAAAGCCGGGATCGTTCACGTCAGGGGAGATGGAGGCGGTGCGGTTGGTGGGGCCGATGGCGCCCGCCACGAAGCGACGCCGGCCGTCCTTCTCCTGCGCGAGCTTCGCCGCCGCCTTGGCGAGGCGCGCACCCTCCACGTTCAGCTCATAGGCCAGCGCCTCCATGGCATAGTCGGCCTGGGCGATGGTGGTGGAGGAGAAGGTGTTGGTCTCGACGATGTCGGCGCCGGACAGGAAATATTCCAGGTGGATGTCCCGCACCGCGTCGGGCTGGGTCAGGTTGAGAAGGTCGTTATTGCCCTTCACATCCCGGTTCCAGGTCGCAAAGCGCGCCCCGCGATAGCCGGCCTCGTCCAGCTTCAGACCCTGGATCATGGTGCCCATGGCCCCGTCGAGCACCAGGATGCGCTCGCGGGCGGCGGCGGTGAGGGCGGCGAAGGTGTCGGTCTCGCGGGTCATGGCTGGCTCGTCTTGGCCGGGGGGCCGGCAGAATTTTCTGAAGCACGCTCCGACCGGGTTCATGTGGCCCGATCGGGTCAGGCTCTGAGGAATTTAGACCGCCAAGGCTTGCGGCGGGGCTGCGGGCCGGTCGCGCAAGCCCAGCAGGTGGCAGATGGCATAGACCAGGTCCGCCCGGTTGAGGGTATAGAAATGGATCTCGCCCACGCCGCGATCAACCAGGTCTGTGGCCTGCTCGGCCGCGACGGCGGCGGCGATCAGCTTGCGGGTCTCGGGATCGCCATCCAGTCCCTCGAACCGCCGGGCGAGCCAGGCGGGCATCGAGGCGCCGGTGCGGGCGGCGAAGCTCGCGGCCTGCTTGAAATTGGTCACCGGCAGGATGCCGGGGACGATGGGAATGGTGATGCCGGCCGCCCGCACCTTGTCCAGGTACCGGAAATAGACGTCATTCTCGAAGAAGAACTGGGTGATGGCGCGGGTGGCGCCCGCATCCACCTTGGCCTTGAGATAGTCGATGTCCGCGTCGATGGAAGGGCTTTCCGGGTGCTTCTCGGGATAGGCCGAGACCGACACCTCGAAATCTCCCTGCTTGCGGATCCCCGCCACCAGGTCGCAGGCATGGGCATAGCCGTCGGGGTGAGGCTCATAGGCGGTGCCCACCCCGGTGGTGGGATCGCCCCTGAGCGCGACGATGTGGCGCACGCCTGCCTGCCTATAGGCGCGCACCACCTCGTCGATTTCCGCCCGGCTGGCGGCGACGCAGGTCAGGTGCGCGGCGGGCTGCAGGTCCGTCTCCTGCACCAGGCGCGCCACGGTGGCATGGGTGCGCTCGCGGGTGGACCCGCCGGCGCCATAGGTGACGGACACGAACTTGGGCCCGAGCGGCGCAAGGCGGGCGATGCTCGCCCAGAGGTTGCGCTCCATCTCCTCCGTCTTGGGCGGGAAGAACTCGAAGGAGACGCTCACGGGGGTCCTGCCCAGTTCCCGGCTGGCCCGGATGGGGGTCGTCATCACGCGATTTCCTTCATTTCCCAGGTCATCCTGTCCTGCCCGGCGGGCCCGCTGCCGGTGGGCGGCAGGGCCGCGCGCCCGAGCCAGAGCGAGACGGTAAGAGTGTCGGCCCCGCCCCCGGAGGGCACGAGGGTGCGGTGGAGGTCAGGCCGCAGGCCCGCCTGCGCCATCCAGCCGGCCACCGTCTCGGCGGCAAAGCCGAGGCGGCGATGGGCGTGGGCCTCGCGCAGGAATTCCAAATCGTGAGGGGCGAAATCGACCACCAGGAGGCGCCCTCCCGGCCTCAGGAGGCGCGCCGCCTCGCGCAGCGCGCGGGCCGGCTCGTCCAGGAAGTGCAGCACCTGGTGGACGATGATGGCGTCGAAGCCGGTGCCGGCCGGCGGCGCATAGATGTCGCCCTGGCGGACCGAGCAATTGCGAATGCCCGCCTTTTCCAGGTTCACCCGCGCCACCCCCAGCATGTCGGGCGACAGGTCGATGCCCAGGCCCTGGCCAATGCGGGGCGAGAAGATTTCCAGCATCCGGCCAGTGCCGGTGCCCAGATCCAGGAGATCCCCGATGGGCTCGGGGCCGAGCGCGTCCAGGATGGCGGCCTCCACCTGCGCCTCGGGCACATGGAGGGATCGGATGGCATCCCAGTGCGCCGCATGGGCGGCGAAATAGGTCTGGGCCTGTGCGGCGCGCTGGGCGCGCACCTCGGCGAGGCGCGCCCGGTCCCGCGACACCATGGGATCGGCAGGGTCGAGCAGATCGAGCAGGCCAGCGGCCACCTGACCGCCGGGCCCGGTGCCGGCGCGACGATAGAAGACCCAGCTGGCCTCCCGGTGCCGCTCCACCAGGCCAGCCTCCGCCAGCAGCTTGAGATGGCGTGAAATGCGCGGCTGGGACTGCCCCATCACCTCGGTCAGGTCAGTGACAGTCAGCTCCGCTGCGTCCAGCACCGCGAGAAGGCGCAGGCGCGTGTCCTCTCCGGCGGCCTTGAGGCCCTCCAGCAAGGCGGCATAGGACAAGGGCGCGGGGCGCGCTGAGGATCGGCCTAAAGACATAAACATATCTTTATGTTTATTCCGACCTCAATTCAAGCGCCACCTTTCTGCAACGCATGATGACAAAATCGCGAAGCACGCCACCGCGCGTTCCCTGCGCGTTGCACGCCCCGGAGCATAGGTCTAATGGTGCCGTCATGAACGCACGGCAATTGGGCTACACGGAACCAAGTAGGGCCGCGAGAGCTTCACGCCATCGAGGCGGAAAAAAAAACGCAGGCCGTTTCCAATTTCGTCACGTTTCAGGATTAGCACCGAGTCCATGATGCTGCGCACCACTCTCTTCACGGCCCTCGGGGTCTCTGTCCTCGCCATGTCCGCCCACGCTCAATCGCGTGTGCCCTACAGCACCACCTATGTGCAGGTGCAGGCGCAGGCAGACCCGGAAGCGACGGGCGCCATCACCTCCGAATCTCCCTCGGCAACGGGCGTCGTGCCCTCCGGCAGCGTGCCGGGCTATAACGACCCCTATGCGCGCGATCCCTATTCCCGGCAGCAGGCCGTGCAGAGCGCGCCCATCGCGCCGCCGGCTGGCGTGCAGGGACAGGGCCAGACCCAGGGCTATGTCCAGCCAGGCTATGGCTACCAGCCCGGCGCCCAGCAGGCGGCCGCGCCCAGCAACCAGCCCATGGCCATCACCCCGCCCGGCGCCACCGGCTCGATCCCGGCGCAGCAGCCGGCCGCCAATTACGGCGCCCAGCCCGGCTATCAGCAGGGCGGCTACCAGCAGGCGCAGCCCTCCTATCAGCAGCAGCCGGTCTATCAGGCCCAGCCGGGCTATGCGGCGGCGCAGCCGGCCGAGCCGCCGCCCGCCGGCGGCTATGCGGGTTCCTATCAGCAGGACCAGCTTCTCCAGCAGGCGCGCGCCAGCCAGCAGGGCGTCGCCCCTGCGCCGCAGAACGCTTCCTACGCCCCCGGGGGCTATGTGCGTGATGCGGCCCCCGCTCCCGCCGGGTCCTACGCCTCCAATTCGCCCGTGGTGCCCGGCACCACCCAGGCCCCGTCCGGCCCCCGCATCGAGAATGTGGATCCGAGCGAGCCGGTGGATTCGCGGTTCCGCCGCCAGACGGTGGACTATGTGACCAGCCAGCCCGCCGGGACCATCATCATCGATACGCCCAACACGTACCTCTATTACGTGCTCGGCAACGGCAAGGCGATGCGCTACGGCATCGGCGTCGGCCGCGAGGGCTTTACCTGGCAGGGCACCGAGAAGATCACCCGGAAGGCGGAATGGGCCGATTGGCGCCCGCCGGCGGAGATGATCGAACGCCAGCCCTACCTGCCGCGCTTCATGGCGGGCGGGCCGGGCAACCCGCTCGGCGCGCGCACTCTCTATCTGGGCAGCACCATCTACCGCATCCACGGGACCAACGAGCCGCAGACCATCGGCAAGTTCGTGTCCTCCGGCTGTATCCGCATGCTCAATGACGATGTGGAAGACCTCTATGAGCGCGTGAAGGTGGGCACCAAGGTGGTCATCATGCCGAAGACCGGGTCCCAGTCCGCATCCGCCCAGACGGGCGCGCCCACCGCGCAGCGCTGAGTCCAGCGTCTTCCCCTTTCGATCAGGGCGCCCCATCGGGCGCCCTTTTTCGTTGGGGGAGCGGCCACCGGCTGCAGGGGGAGAAGCGCCAATTTCCTCCCGGCCCTGACGGGAATGTGATAGCAAGGCGAACAGCTTCCCTGCCGTTCGGAGTTCCCTCCATGCCCACCACCATCCCGACGCCCGGCTCAGCCACGCGTGACCAGCTCACCTCCATCAAGGCCGGCTGGGGCTGGTTCGTCGCGCTCGGCGTCGCCTTCGTGATTCTGGGCTTTGTGGCGCTGGGCCACCTGCTGGCCAGCACGGTGGCCACCGCGCTCTATGTGGGCGCCATGGTGCTGGTGGGCGGCGTGGTGCAGGTGCTCCATGCCTTCCGGGTGCAGAGCTGGGGCCGCTTCCTGTTCTGGGCGCTGGCGGGTGTGCTCTATGTGATCGCCGGCGGCCTGATCATGTACCAGCCGCTGCTGGCGGCGGGCATCATCACGCTCTTCATCGGCGTGTCCCTCGTGATCGGCGGCATCTTCCGCATCTTCGCCAGCTTCGGCGCCCGCCCGGCCAAGGGCTGGGGCTTCCTGCTGCTGTCCGGCATCATCACCCTGCTGCTGGGCATCGAGATCATGGCTGGCTGGCCGGTGAACTCGGTCTTCATCCTCGGCCTGTTCCTGGGCCTCGATCTCATCATCAACGGGGTGGCCACCGCCGTGTTCGGCTGGTCGCTCAAGAACGCCCACTGAACGGCGGCGCAGGCGGGGACGGCATCATCATGGCGCGGACCATCCGCTTCACGTTCGGCGGCGCGCTGCTGTGCGCCGCATTGTCGCTCCCCGGCGCGGCCGTGGCCCAGTCAAGCGGCCCGGCCTGCATCACCAGCCCGGCGGAGGCGGCATTGTCCGTGCCCCACGCCGCCGAGGTGCTGGCCAAGCAGAAGAAGCTCACCATCGTCGCCATCGGCTCCTCCTCCACCACCGGGGTGGGCGCCTCCAGCACCGAGCGCACCTATCCGGCCCTGCTGCAGGCGGACCTCCAGGCCCGCTATCCCGGTGCCGAGATCAAGGTCTTCAATCGCGGCGGCAATGGCGAGGACGCGGCCGAGAATCTGTGGCGATTCGAGCGCGACGTGCGCGACCTGAAGCCGGATCTGGTGCTCTGGCAGGTGGGCACGAACTATGCGCTGCGCAGCTTCGGCGTCGGTCGCTTCGCCGAGCCGCTGAAGAAGGGCATCGACCTCATCCGCTCCTGGGGGGCGGATGTGGTGCTGATCGACCTGCAATATTCGCCCTGGGTCAATCTCGATCCCGACAGCCCGGGCGTGGTGGCCACCATTGCGTCCGTGGGGCGGGAGGAGAAGGTCTCCGTCTTCCCGCGCTACAAGGTGATGAAGCGCTGGGTGGAGCAGGACAAGGTCCCCATGTCCTCCGTCATCATTCTGGACGGCCTGCACCTGACCGACTGGGCCTATGCCTGCTTCACCAAGAGCCTCGCCATCTCGCTGGCGGCGGGCCTCGGCCCGGGCGGCGCCAAGGCGGCTGCCCGCTAGAGCGTTTCCGGCCCAAGTGGGACCGGTTCGCGTGAAGGAAATGCCCTGCAACGAGTGATGTGATCGCTTCTGCGTTTTCAAGGTGCGCGGAAGCGATCGAGGCGGGCGTCAGATCGCCGCAATGTCCAGCACGTCGGCCATGGAATAAAGCCCCGGCGCCTTGCCTTTGCTCCAGCGCGCCGCCGTGAGCGCGCCATTGGCGAAGATGGCCCGGTCCTCGGCCTTGTGCACCAGTTCGATGCGCTCGGACGGGCCGGCGAAGATCACCACGTGCTCCCCTACCACCGAGCCGCCCCGCAGCGAGGCAAAGCCGATATCGCCCGGCCGGCGGCTGCCTGTATGGCCGTCGCGGCCGCGGGCGCTGTGGGTGTCGAGGTCCACGCCCCGGCCTTCCGCAGCCGCCTCGCCCAAAAGCAAGGCGGTGCCGGAGGGCGCATCCACCTTGCGGGAATGGTGCATCTCGACGATCTCGATGTCGAAGTCCACACCCAGCGTCGCCGCCACCCGGCGGGTGAGCGCGGCGAGCAGGTTGACCCCGAGGCTCATATTGCCGGAGCGGACGACGACCGTGCGCTGCGCCGCTTCGGCCAGGGCCTGGAGATCGGCATGGGAAAAGCCGGTGGTGCCCACCACATGGGCGACGCCCAGGTCGGCGCAGGCTTGCGCCAGACGCACGGAGGCTGCAGGCGAGGTGAAGTCGATCACCGCATCGGCGCCCTTGAGGGTGGCGGCCACATCGGCGCTGACCTCGATGCCATTGGCGCCGAGCCCGGCGAGAAGGCCGGCATCCTCGCCCAGATGCGTGCTGCCCTCGTGCTCCAGGGCGCCCACCAGGCGCAGGCCCTCCCCTTCCATCACATTGCGCAGCAGCACCCGGCCCATGCGGCCGCCGGCTCCCGAGATGACGATGCGAAGATCGGACACGGTGTCTCCTTGGCGCCGCGCGGCGCGGTTTCCTGTGCGCCGGAGCGCTTATGGGAGGGTCGGGCTCTCGCCGGGCTGAGGCCCCTCATAGCCGGGAATGAGCAGGAGATCGACCTCCGCCGCCCCCTGGCGCAGCGCGACGGCGCGCTGATAGTCCGGCGCCTGGTAGCAGGCGAGCGCCTGCGGTACGTCGGCGAAGGCCAGGACCACCTGCCGCGCCCGCCCCGTGCCTTCCACCTGTTCCTGCCGCCCGCCGCGCACCAGGAAGCGCGGCTTGTAGGCGGCCGTGCCGCCCGCGGCCGCATAGGCGCGGTAGCCCTCGGGATCGATCACGTCGATGCCCATGATCCAGTAGCCGGGGGCAGGCCCGCCTAAGGCCGCATCGGGCGCATCCGTGCCTTCCACCACCACAAGGTCGGCCACCGCCACCGGCTGGCGCAGCGCCACCGCGGCCTGGTAGCCAGGGCTATGATAGCAGGCGAGCGCCGCCTCGAAGGACGGGAACTCCAGCAGGACGTTGCGCGCGCGGGTGCGCCCTTCAAGGGCGGTCACCGGCCCGCCGCGCACCAGGAAGCGCCCGCCATGGGCCGCGATGGGTGCGGCATTGGCCGTCACATAGGCCTTGTAGGCCTCCGGGTCGGACACATCCACCCGGCCGATCCAATATCCCTTGGGCATGTCGCCTTCCCTTTCGTGGGCTCAGAGGAAGGGCTTGATTTCGTCCAGGATCGCCCGTGCCGCCGCGCCGGGATCGGAGGCGGCAATGACGGGGCGGCCCACCACAATGCCGTTGGCGCCGGCCGCAAAGGCATCTGCGGGGGTGGCAAAGCGCTTCTGGTCGCCCACAGCGGAACCGGCGGGGCGCACGCCCGGCGTCACCACCAATTGGCCCGGCGCGAGAAGAGGCCGCACGCGCGCGGCGTCCGTGGGCGCGCAGATGACGCCGGCAACGCCGGCTTCCCGCACCTGGCCCGCGCGCATGAGCACGGTCTCGTCCACGTTGCGGGAATAGCCGGCGGTGGCAAGGTCCGCATCGTCATAGGAGGTGAGCACCGTGACGCCCAGCACATTGAGCGCGCTGCCGGCAGCGCCACGGGCGGCGGCAGCGAGGGTCTTCGGGTAGGCATGGACGGTGAGGATGGTGAAGCCGCGCTCGGCGGCGGCGGCGGTCGCCCGTTCCACCGTATTGTCGATGTCGTGGAGCTTGAGGTCCAGGAACACCTTCTTGCCGGCGCCGATGAGGTCGGCGGCGAGGTCGAGACCGCCGGAGACGGTCAGCTCCAGGCCGATCTTATAGAAGGTGACCGCATCGCCCAGCTGCCAGACCATGGCCTCGGCGGCGGCGATGGAGGGGAAGTCCAGGGCCACAATGAGGCGGTCGCGGGGATCGGGACCGAAGGGAGAGGGGGGAAGGATTGGAGCGGATGCACTCATGGGTTCGGGCCTTCCTCCATGGCGCGCCACCGGTCGGGCGGCGTCGCATTGGTCCAACCATACCAGCAGCCGCCGCCGACGGGGGGCTGGTCGTGGACGCGGGATATGGGCATGTCAGCCAAATGGCACAGCAGTAAGGTCCCCACCCCGCCATGGCCGACAAAAATGGTTGGCGCGTGAGGGGCCCGGGCGATCTCCTCGGTGACGGCGCGCACGATCCGGGCCTGGGCGTCGATGGCCCGCTCCCAGCCGCGCACGCTCGCCTCGGGATGGGAAAAGAAGGCGTCCGCGACCGCCTGGAACTCGGCCTCGGGCAGGAAGCCGGTTGAGGAGCGGTCATTTTCGTGCATGTCCGCGCGCACTTCGACGGAAAGGCCGAGCGCCTGCGCGAGAAAGGCTGCGGTCTCCTTGGCCTTGCATTCGTCGCTGGAGAGGATGCGAGCTGTGCCGGCAAGGTCCGCGCGGGCGGCGAAGGCGGCGGCGCGGGCGCGGCCGATCTCGGAGAGCCCCCAGTCCGGCACCGGAACCTTGGGGTCCACCTTCACCTGGGGATGGCTGACATAAAGGAAAGAGGTCACGCCCGGCCTCCCGCCTGGAATGCGGCGGGCGGCCTCCTCGGCGGGAGGGGGCCGGTCACGGCCGGCGATACGCCCATACCCGGGCCGGCGGCAGGTTGAGCCACACGCGGGGCGAGCGCTGGCCGTCAATCTGGCCCGGCTTCAGCGGCACGGGGGAGACGACGGCGTAGGTGAACTGCACGAACGGAGCGTTCGGAACGGAGAGGTCGAAGGCCTCCTCTACCATCCGCTCGCGATCCGCCGGAGAGCGCGTGAACAGCGGCAGGGAGGAAATGACGCCCACCGCCGGCCCGGGCAGCCGGTCCTTCAGGGTGTCCGCCATGGCATAGGCATCGCCATGAAGCACCGTCACACCCGGATAGCGCCGGCGCAGCAAGGTGCAGAATTCGCGATTATATTCGATCAGGAACAGCCGCTCCGGGGCAAACCCACGGTCCAGCAGCGCCTTGGTGACGGGGCCGGTGCCAGGTCCGAGCTCGATGACCGGGCCGGGGGTGGCCGGGTCGAGATACGAGGCCATCATCTTGGCGAGAGCCCGCCCGGAAGGCGAGACCGCGCCGGTCTTCAGGGGGCTCTGGAACCATGACTGCAGGAACCGGATCTCATCGTCGAACTTCGGCTTAACGGGCGCGCAGTGACGATCTTGGGACTGCAGCATGCGGTCGACTCCACTCCTGGGGAGGACAGGTGGGTCGGCGATTAGACGGGATCGGGAGCCGGGTCAAGGCGCGCAAGCCCCCTCACCCGCCTTCCGCCGCCGCCTTCCCGTTCGTCTTTCATGCGCCGTTACCGCCTTGCAACATCTCCCCCAGCGCCGTGCGGAATTCCGGGGCGATGTCGGGACGGGACAAGGCATAGGCCACATTGGCCATGAGGAAGCCGATCTTGGAGCCGCAATCATAGACCGGGCCATCGAAGGTGACGGAGAAAAAGCGCTCCCGTTCCATCAGCTTAAGCATGGAATCGGTGAGCTGGATCTCGCCACCCGCGCCCCGGTCCTGACGGGCCAGGAGATCGAAGATGGTGGGCTGGAGGATATAGCGGCCGGAAATGGCGAGGTTGGTGGGGGCCGTGCCGAGCGCCGGCTTTTCCACCATCTGCACGATCTCGTTGACGCCGCCCGCAGCGGGGGCCGTGCCAACGATGCCGTACTGGTTGGTCTGGTCCTCGGGCACCTCATAGACCGAGAGCACATTCCCGCCGGTGCGGTTATAGAGCTCCACCATCTCCGCCAGGCAGCCCTTGCCGCCATTCTTGGGCAGATGGAGCATGTCGGGGAGCAGGAGCGCGAAGGGTTCATCGTCGATCAGGTCGCGGGCGCACCATACCGCATGGCCAAGGCCGAGCGGCAATTGCTGGCGGGTGAAGGAGGTGGTGCCCGCCTTCGGCGTGTCGCGGTCGAGCTGTTCCAGCTCCTTGGTCTTTCCACGATCCGAGAGGGTCTTTTCCAGCTCAAACTGGCGGTCGAAATGGTCCTCGATCACCGCCTTGTTGCGGCCGGTGACGAAGACGATGTGCTCGATGCCGGCGGCGCGGGCCTCGTCCACCACATGCTGCACCACGGGGCGATCCACCACCGTGAGCATCTCCTTCGGCACTGCCTTGGTCGCGGGCAGGAAGCGCGTACCAAGGCCGGCGACCGGGAGGATGGCTTTACGCAAAGGCTTGGGCATCGATGCTCACCAAATCTTGAGACGACGGAATGTCCCTAAAGCCCTCGCGCCGTCAAGGGAAGCGCCAAGGTGAAGGTGGCGCGCCCGCGCGGCGGCGAGGCTTCAGCGGTAAGACGGAACGAACCTCACAGCCAGGCTTGGCGGAAGCATGGCCGTCCCGTGTCGGGTTCAGGAACGCCGTAGCGCGCGGATTGTTTCTTCGCATTGACCGCGCACGCCCTCTGCTCCAGGGTCCGCGCGCATACGGAGGCAGGAAAATGGCGGTTCTGGTGACGGGCGGCGCCGGCTATATCGGCAGCCACATGGTTCTTGCGCTCCTGGATGCCGGCGAGACCGTGGTGGTGCTGGACGACCTGTCCACCGGATTCCGCTGGGCGGTGGCGCCGCAGGCGACCTTCATCCTGGGCGATGTGAGCGATCCGGAGCTGGTGGCCCGCATCGTCGACGAACATGCCATCGACGCCGTCATCCATTTCGCCGCCCGAATCGTGGTGCCCGATTCGGTCGCCGATCCGCTCGGCTACTACCTCGCCAACACGGTGAAGACGCGGGCCTTGCTGGCGAGCGTGGTGAAGGCGGGCATTCCCCATTTCATCTTCTCCTCCACCGCCGCCGTCTACGGCATGGTGGGCATCGACCCGGTGGCTGAAGATGCCGTGCTCTCGCCCATCTCGCCCTATGGCCGCTCCAAGCTCATGAGCGAGTGGATGCTCCAGGACACGGCCTTTGCCACGCCCCTGCGGTATGTGGCGCTGCGCTATTTCAACGTGGCGGGCGGCGACCCCAAGGATCGTACGGGCCAGTCGACGGCCGGGGCAACCCATCTCATCAAGGTCGCCTGCGAGACCGCTCTTGGCAAAAGGGCTGGCATCGAGGTCTATGGTACCGACTATCCCACCCCCGACGGCACCTGCCTGCGGGACTATATCCATGTGGCCGACCTTGTGGCGGCCCATCTGGACGCCCTGCGGCACCTGCGCGCGGGCGGCGAGAGCGGCACCTATAATTGCGGATATGGCCGCGGCTATTCGGTGCTCGAAGTGCTGAAAGCGGTGAAGGAGGCGTCAGGCGTCGACTTCAAGGTCGAATTCGCGCCCCGCCGCGCGGGCGATCCGGCGGCCGTGGTGGCCAAGGCCGACCGCATCCGCGCCGCGCTGGGCTGGACGCCCAAGCTGGACGATTTGCCCACCATCGTCGCCCATGCCTTGGCCTGGGAGCGGCAATTGGACGATCGCCTGCGCACGGTGGCGTGACGGAACGAAGGCCGGCGCCTAGCCGGCCTTCTCGGCGGCCAGGAAGTAGTTCACGTCCATGTCTGGGGAGAGGCTCCAGGACCCCGAGAGGGGATCATAGACGAAGCCGATCATCTCCACGGGCGAGAAGCCGCATGCGGCGAGCCCGGCTTCCATCTCGGCGGGGGTGACGAACTTCTGCCAGCTATGGGTTCCCGGCGGCAGCCAGCGCAGGATGTATTCGGCGCCCACGATGGCAAGTGCAAAGCTCTTGCCCGTGCGGTTGAGCGTGGAGAGCACGATCACCCCCCCCGGTCCCACAAGGGCTGTGGTGGCGCGCAGGAAGGCCGCCACATCCGACACATGCTCCACCACTTCCAGCGCCAGCACGGCGTCAAACGTCTCGCCGGCCGCGGCCAGTTCCTCGGCGGTGGTGGCGCGATAGTCGATCTCAAGGCCGCTTTGCACGGCATGATGGCGCGCCACGTCCACGTTTCCAGGCGCGGGGTCGACCCCAACAACGTCGGCACCCATGCGCGCCAGGGGCTCGCAGAGCAGCCCGCCGCCGCAGCCGATGTCGAGGACACGCAGGCCCTTCAACGGCCGCATGGACTTGGGGTCGCGGTGAAAGCGGCGCACCAGCAGGTCGCGCAGGAAGGCGAGGCGCGCCGGGTTCATGCCATGGAGGGGCGCCATCTTGCCCTTGGGGTCCCACCATTCGGCCCCCAGCGCCTCGAAGAAGGCGACCTCAGCGGGATCGACCGTGGTGCGCGCCTCGTTCATGGCTCTCTCCAATGTGCCGGCCCCCTCCACCTAGGGAGGCGGAGGCGGCGCGGCAAGGCCGGTGACGCGGGGCGTTTCGCCCCGCCTTGACCGGGCGACGCCCGGAACCCGCACCGCCCGGGCA
The DNA here is from genome assembly GCF_028863665.1 of Aquabacter sediminis. Lineage (GTDB taxonomy): Bacteria > Pseudomonadota > Alphaproteobacteria > Rhizobiales > Xanthobacteraceae > L1I39. Next base: position 18,580 of record NZ_JARBFX010000004.1, on the reverse strand, counting down.
CAATCAGCCGGCGCGCCTCAGCGCACCATGCCGACAATGTCCTTCACGTCGCGGATGGTGGCCTCGGCGATCACGCCCGCCCGCTCGGCGCCGTCCCGCAGGATGGCGTCGATGGCCGAGGTGTCCGCCATCAGGCGCTGCATCTCGCCGCCGATGGGGCCGAGCTTGGCCACCGCCAGGTCGACCAGGGCCGCCTTGAAGGTGGAGAACTGGGCGCCGCCATATTCGCCCAGCACCTTCTCCTTGCTGACATCGCTCAGCGCCGCGAAGATGCCAACCAGATTGTCCGCCTCGGGACGGGTCTTGAGGCCGGCTTCCTCGGAGGGCAGCGGCTCGGGATCGGTCTTGGCCCGGCGCACCTTGCCGGCGATGGCATCCGCATCGTCGGTGAGGTTGATGCGCGAGAAGTCCGAGGCGTCCGACTTGGACATCTTCTTGGAGCCGTCGCGCAGGCTCATGACGCGGGTGGCAGGGCCGGCGATGAGCGGCTCGGTCAGCGGGAAATAGCCGTCATTGTGGCCGAGGGCCGCGATGGAGGGAGCGAAGTCCACGTTGAACTTCTGGGCGATGTCGCGGGTCAGTTCCAGATGCTGCTTCTGGTCCTCGCCCACCGGCACATGGGTGGCGCGGTAGAGCAGGATGTCGGCGGCCATGAGGGTCGGGTAGGCGAACAGGCCCACCGAGACGTTCTCGCGGTCCTTGCCGGCCTTCTCCTTGAACTGCGTCATGCGGTTCAGCCAGCCCATGCGGGCGACGCAATTGAAGATCCAGGCCAGTTCCGCATGGCCGGACACCTGGCTCTGGTTGAAGACGATGTGCTTCTTCGGGTCGATGCCGCAGGCAATGAAGGCCGCCGTCACCTCGCGGGTGTGGCGCTTCAGCTCCTCGGGCTCCTGCCAGACGGTGATGGCATGCAGGTCCACCACGCAATAGATGCAGTCGTGGCTCTGCTGGAGCTCCACGAAGCGCTTGATGGCGCCGAGATAATTGCCGAGATGCAGATTGCCGGTGGGCTGCACACCGGAGAAGACGCGTTCCGCGACCGCCGCCATGGCGACCTCCTCAAGGACGGGGCTCCCGAGCGGAGCGGCCCGTCCGGCACGACAGGACGCGGGCCAAACACCCGCGCTCGAAAAGAACAGGCGGACGCCCCGCGCCGACGCCAATGGCGCAGTGCGAAACGCCCGCTTGGACGAGCCGCCTCATGCCACGCCCGCCGGGGCGCGGCAAGGGGCGGCATGCGGGCAGACGCGGCCGACGCTTCGCCGGCGGGGCGCGCGGTGCCGGGGCGTCAGACCGCCTCTTCGATCCGCGCCAGGAAATTGCCGATCACCTTGTGGCTGCGTGCGTCCCACAGAAGCGGGGCGTGGCCCTGGTCGTCCACCGTATAGACCTCGGTGCCGCGGTGCCGGTCGGCCATGGCCTCCACGGTGGCGGAGGACAGGACATCGGACAGGGCGCCGTGAATGACCAAAAGCGGCTTCTCCGCCAGGGCGTCGAACCCCTCCCAGAACGCGGGCAGCGGCTTTGTGGGATCGAATTCCTTGAAGGCCTCGGCGATGGCCGGATCATAGGCGAGCTTGGGCACGCCATCATGGTCGGCATAGATCTGCCGAGCATAGCGCTCCCATTCCTCGGCCGTGAGGCGGGGGAAGAGCGCACCCTGCTCAGCCTTCAGCCGCGTGATCAGGTCCGGCCATGCGGGGGGCGGCGGGGCGCCCACATAGCCGGTGATGCGGGCGATGCCGGCGGTCTCCACCACCGGGCCGATATCATTGAAGATGCACCCCGCCAGGAGATCCGGAGCTTTCAGCGCCAGCATCATCATGACGAGACCGCCGCGGGAGGTGCCGAGGAAATGGGCGTTGGTGATGCCGAGGCTCGCCAGCCCCTTCACCGTGTCACGGGCCTCCTGGGCGACATTATAGGTGGTGTAGGGCGCAAAGGCCGAGCCGCCCCGGCCGCGGAAATCCAGCGCCACCACCTGCCGGCCGCCCTCGGCCAGCGCCTCGGCGAGGGCCTCGAAATCGGTGGAAGAGCGCGTCAGTCCGGGCAGGCAAACGAGCGGCGTCTCCTTGCTCTCCTCGCCCCAGCGGCGGCCGAAGAGAGCGTGGGCATCGTCGCTGGCATAGGCGAAATAGCTGCACGTGGTCATGGCCATCCTTCTCGGGCGCGGGGACCGGGCCTGCGGGCGGTCCCGGTATCCCACCGATAAAGCCCCGCGCCGGCCCTGCAAAGCCTTCCGTGGCGCGCTCATGACGCCGCCGGATCCTTCGCCCGGGAAAGCATCGCCCGTCCCAGGAGCCAGACGCCGCCATAGGCCGCCATGCCCGCCAGGACAAGGCAACCGAGCCGCACCAGGCCAAGAAGCGTGCCGGCCTGCGGGGCCGGCCAGGCCGCCGCGCCCGCCGCCACCAGCCCCGCCATGGCTCCGCCCGCCACAATCAGCGTCGCCCCCTGCCGAAGGGTCGCCCCGGTGAAGGCCAGATGCCCGCGTCGCACCAGCAGCCACAACATTGCGAGCGCGGAAGCCAGCGCCGAGGCCGCCACCGCCCCCGCCGCACCTTCCGGCCCGAACAGATGGAAGGCCGGCAAAGCGAGGACGAGCGCCAGAAGGAGGGAAGCAAGGCCGATGCGCTCCACGGGCCTTTCCAATCCATGGCTCATGGCGGTGGCGCACAGCACCCGCTCCAGGCCCTGTGCGGGCAGCGACAAAGCGAGCATCTGCAACAAGCCGGCGGTCAGCCTGGCGTCCTCAGCGGAAAAGCTCGCCCGCTGGTAGAGCACGGTGACGATGGGCTCGGCCAGCATCAGGAGGCCGAGGCCCGCCGGCCATGCCAGCGCGAAGGCGGCAAGCACCGCGCCGGTGGCATGCGCTGCCTTGTCGCCCTTGGCCGCACCTGAAGCCAGCAGCGGCACCAGCACCGCCCCGGCGCTCGCACCCACGAGGCCAAGCGGCAGATCCACCAGGCGCTGGGCATAATTGAGCGCCGCCACCGATCCCGGCACCGATGACACCACCGCCGCAGCCAGCAGCAGGCGCACCTGGGAGAGGCCGGCGAACAGCAGCGCGGGCGCGGCGGCCCGCAGCACGGCAAGGCTCGCCCGCCACTCGGCGCGCCCGACGGCGCCGCCGGGCGCCGCCGGCGCGCCCCGGGCAGCGGCCGCCATGAGGACCAGTTGGGCGATGCCGGCGAGAACCGTGAAGCCCGCCATCACCAAGGCCGCCTCGGCGGTCGCCACCAGCCCCGCCGCCAAGAGGGCGACGATGGCCACCAGCACGACCGCATTGGCGGTGAGCGGGGCGAGCGCGGGCAGGAGAACCCGGTGCGCGCCATTGGCCACCGCCCCATAGACCGCCGCCGCTCCGGCGAGCGGCAAATAGAGCAGCGCGATGCGCCCGCAGGCGACGGCGAGGTCCGCCCGCTCGCCCCCCATGGCAAAGCCGGGCGCCAGCACCTGGATGAGCCAGGGCATGAAGACCGCGCCCCCGAGCGCGAGACCGGCCAGCAGAAGGGTGAGGAGCAAGAGGCAGGCCCGTGCCAGCCGCGCCTCCCGGCCTTCGGCCTCGGCATGGGAGAGGGCGGGAATGAGCGCGGCGTTGAACGCGCCTTCCGCCAGCAGCCGCCGGGCCAGCAGCGGCAAAGAGAGCGCGGCCATGAGCGCGTCCGCCAGCGGCCCCGCCCCCAGCACCGCCGCCGTTCCCGCATCCCGTGCAAAGCCCAGCAGCCGCGAGCCGAGCGTGGCGGCGGAAACGGTGGAGGTACGGGCCAGCAGCGACATGGGTGAAACGCGATACCCCTGGCCATCATCAGGGATGGCTCTCCGGGCGAAAGCGCCCGCGCCGCGTCGATAGGCCCTGCGGGAGCCCTCGGCAAGGCACAGGATGGCCGGAGGAGGATCAAGGCCGCGGGGATTGAAGACCGCGGGCGCCACGGGGGGCAGGGCGGTGCAGGCCATGGCTGAATGGTGCAATGCACCATCACCCCTTTCCCCGGAGCGCGGAACGCGCCTAGTCTGAAGCGGTGCCGTGGCGCGGGCGATGATCGCCTGGCGCTGCCGGCTCTCGGAGAGGCCCGTCATGCGCATCGTCATTCTGGGCGCCGGCGTCATCGGCACCACGCTCGCTTATTACCTCGCTGAAGAAGGCCATGCGGTCGAGGTGATCGAGCGGCAGGCGGGAGCGGGGCTGGAGACGTCCTTTGCCAATGCGGGCGAGGTCTCGCCCGGCTATTCCGCGCCTTGGGCGGGGCCGGGACTGCCGCTCAAGGCCATCAAATGGCTGCTCATGTCCCACCCGCCTCTGGTGGTCCGCCCGCGCCTCGATTTGGAGATGATCCGCTGGGGCCTGCAATTGCTCGCCAATTGCACGGAAGGGCGCTACGCCCGCAACAAGGGGCGCATGGTGCGCCTTGCCGAATATAGCCGCGACTGCCTGATCGCCCTGCGCCAGCGCACCGGCGTGCAATATGACGCCCGCATGCAGGGCACGCTGCAACTCTTCCGCACCCAGGCCCAGCTGGACCATGTGGGCTCCGACACCGCTGTGCTCGACCGCTTCGGCGTGCCCTATGAAATCCTCAACCCCGCCGGCTGCGTGGCGGTGGAGCCGGCCTTGGCGCGGGTGGCCGGCAAATATGCCGGCGGCCTGCGCCTGCCCGGCGACGAGACGGGCGACTGCTTCAAGTTCACCACCGCCCTGGCGGCGCTGGCGGCCGAGCGGGGCGCCGTCTTCTCCTATGGGCGCACCATTGCCGGCATCGAGACGGCGGGGGACAGGATCACCGGCATCCGCACCGATCAGGGCCTTGTGACCGGCGATGTCTATGTGGCGGCGCTGGGCTCCTATTCCACCGCGCTTTTGAAGAGCATCGGGCTTTCGGTGCCGGTCTATCCGGTGAAGGGCTATTCGCTCACTGTCCCCATCACCGATGCCGCGGGGGCGCCGGAATCCACCGTCATGGACGAGACCTTCAAGGTGGCCGTCACCCGCCTCGGCGACCGCATCCGGGCGGGCGGCACGGCGGAGCTGGCCGGCTTCGACCTGACCTTGCGCCCGAGCCGCCGGGGCACGCTGGAACATGTGGTGCGCGACCTCTTCCCCGATGGGGGACAGGTGGAGACCGGCACCTTCTGGACCGGCCTCCGTCCCATGACGCCCGACGGCACGCCGGTGCTTGGGCCGACCCGCTATGCCAACCTGCACCTGTCCACCGGCCACGGCACGCTGGGCTGGACCATGGCGGCGGGCACGGGACGCGTGATGGCAGACCTCCTCACAGGCCGGAAACCGGAGATCGACATGGAGGGTCTGACCCTTGCCCGCTACCAGTGAGGCGGAGGCCGCGCCCGGCGGTGATTTTCCGGCCACCGCACTGCGACATTAACGCCATTTCAATCTCCGCGCCCCATGCTCAAGGGCATGACGCGCGGAGTGTTCAGGTATTTCGTAGCCCCGCTCGTCTGCGTGGGGCTCCTGTCGGGGTGTCGGTTCGGACTGTTCGACCGACGGGAGCCCTGGCGCGCCGAGGCGGAGGAGCAGTGCATCGCCCAGAAGGGCATCACGGTCTCGGCCTATGTGGAGCCGGCCTCGGCCATCAACGGCCCCGGCGTCTGCGGCATGGAGCATCCCTTCCGCATCACCGCCTTTGATGATGGCCAGGTGGAGGTGAAGCCCCGCGCGGTGCTCGCCTGCCCCATGGCGCGCAACGTCAATATCTGGCTGGAGGAAGTGGTCCAGCCGGCCGCCATGGCCTGGATGGGGGCGCCGGTGGTGGGCATCACGCAGATGTCCTCCTATTCCTGCCGCGGCATGAATGGTGATCCCAACGCCAAGATTTCCGAGCACGCCTTCGGCAATGCGCTGGACATTGGGGCGTTTCGGTTTGCGGATGGGCGCGAGATCAGCGTGAAGAACAACTGGCGCGGCCCCAACGAGGCCCGCGGCTTCCTTCTGCAAGTGCAGGCGGGGGCATGCGATGTGTTCACCACCACGCTGGCGCCGGGCTCCAACATCTTCCACTACGACCACTTGCATGTGGATCTGATGCGCCACGCCAAGGGCGCCACCATCTGCAAGCCCAAGCCGAGCCCCATGCCGCCCCCGGTCATGGCCCGCCAGCAGATGCCCTTGAAGGCGCCGGCAGGCAATCCGCTCATTGCCCCGCCCTCCTTCCCCTATGGCAACCAACCCGCCATCGCGCCACCATCCTATCCCCAGCCCCTGCCCCAGAAGGCGCCGAGCAGCGGGTATGGTGGCCCCATGTCCAGCCTGCCGCCCGCAGCCCCCGAGGCCGGGCCGCGCGGCACCGGCGCGCCCATGGACATCTCGCCCCATCCCCAAGGCGCGCTGCCGCCTCAGGCGGAGCCGCCGGCCCAAGCCGCCTACCCGCAGCCGGCCTATCCACCCCCCTATGTGAAGGCGCCGCCGGCGCAACCGAGCGATCCGTTCCAGCGCGTGCTCATGCCACCCGGCGCAGTGCCACAGCCCTCCACACTGCGCCCACCCGGCCCCATGTCCTACGCACCGACACAGGGCGCGCCGGCGGAAACCGGCTCGGTGCCCCCGCGCCGCTATTATTCGGTGCCCATCCCCCAGGCCTCTCCCCTCCCCTTGCCCCCGGCCGAGCCAGGGGCGGACTGACCCCTTGGACCTCCGGCGGCCGGAAAATCTCTGCCGCAGCGTGTGCGGACGCTTTTCTACAACTTAAGATTTTGTTAAAACCATTCCCACAACCAGTGGGGGTGGCGATGGCGGTTTCAATCACAGACCTCGTTCCAGAATTCCAGGACAAGGTGGCGCTTCTGCTCCAGCGCTGCGCCGCGCGGGGCATCACCATGGTTCCGAGCCACACGGTCCGCTCGCCCCATGTGCAGGCGCGCTATTGGCGGCAATCCCGCTCCCGACAGCAGGTGGACGCGGCGATCGAGATGTTGCGGAACGTCGGCGCCCCTTATCTGGCGGAGGTGCTTTCCTCCGTGGGTCCCCAGGAGGGGCGAGACGTCACCAGCGCCCTGCCCGGCAATTCCTGGCACCAATGGGGCGAGGCGGTGGACTGCTTCTGGCTGGTGGACAACAAGGCCGAATGGTCCACCCACCGTCTGGTGGACGGGCTCAACGGCTTCGAGGTGTATGCGGAAGAAGCCAAGGCCCTCGGGCTCGATCCGGGCCATTACTGGACCTCGCGCGACGACGCCCCCCATGTCCAGCTGCGTGCCACCGCCAGTCCCCTGGCTGCCGGGCTGACATGGCCGGAGATCGACCAGGTGATGCAGGAGCGCTTCGGTCCGCGTCTCACCACCCGCCTCCTCTCCGTGACCTCATCAAAACTGCGCCTTTCCTACGAGGCGCCGGAAGGCTGGCGCGTGTTCGAGACCTCGGACGTGCCGGCCGCCGTGTTCCGCGCAAAGATGTCGGTGTGCGCCGATGGAGCGCCCCGGGCCTATCACCCGGACAGCGCAACGGGCCTCGACAATCTCATCAATGCCGGCCGGCCGGGCAATTGGTACGGCATCTGCACGGATGCGGCGGGCGAGCCGCTGGTGCAGGGGCCGGGGGATCCGGCGCCAGGCTATTATGTGTCCAAGACCGCACTCAACAATGCCGGTGCCGCGCCCAACACGCCGGCCCGCTATGTGGATGCGAGCACCATCCCCTATATCGTCCTGCCCGGGGGCGGCCGGTCACGGCACTTCACCGCGTCTGAAGCGTCCCTGCTCGGCGATGTGGGCGTCGCCTACAACATCAAGACGGGCGCCCTCAGCTTTGCACAATGCTGCGACATCGGCCCGGCGCGGGAGATCGGCGAAGGCTCCCTCGCGCTGGCCGCGGCCCTCGGCCTCAAGGCCGACGCCCGCCATGGCGGCGCCGACAAGCGGGATATCCTCTACGTGGTCTTCCCCGGCAGCGGACGGGGCTCCGGCCTGCCCCTCGACGAGATCCGCGCGCGCGCCGAACCCCTGTTCGAAGGCTGGGGCGGCCTCGCCCGGCTGCGGGCCTGCGAGGACGTCTAGGCTCTGAGGACGGCAGGGTGCGAGGACGTTAGGGTGAGAGATCTCGCTTGCAGGAAAGGGTTCACCCTTTGGAGGGGCGGGAGGCCGTTGTGGCTGAGCGAGGGATGTTTGTGTCGGGCAGGTCGGGCTCCTTCCGCGCCTGGACGGTGAGGCCGAGGGAGCTGTCATCTCCCTCGGCTCAAGCTCGATCCCAGCGCAGATGCCCCCTCCCCGCCTCTCCCAAGTGAGCCGCAGGCGAGCCCGCGCCAGCCTGGGCCTCACGCGCAAGGGGCGCGGAACAGCCGGCACGGCAAGAGCTGGAAGCCCTGCAATACGTTGTTCGATGCCAGTTCCGGCGGGTCGACCTCGATGCGGTCCACCTGCGCGAGGAGTTCTGCGAGCAGGACCTCCATCTCAAGGCGCGAGCTGAAGCGCGAAGGCCGTACGCTGATCGTGGTCAGCCATGACGACCGCTATTTCCACCTGGCCGACCGCATCGTCCGCATGGCCGGAGGCCGCATCGTCGAGGACGCCCGGGCGGTCCGGCCGGGGATGGGATTGGAGAACGCGCCATGACGACCGAAACGACGGACCTGTTCACCCTGCAAGACGTGACCTACGCTGTCGCCGGCCGCGTGCTGCTTGAGCCCCTGACCTTGAATATTCCCGCCCGGCGCGTGGTCGGCCTGATCGGGCACAATGGCTCGGGCAAGTCCACCCTGCTGAAGCTGCTCGCCCGCCAGTTCGAGATAGTTGATAGTTCGATCGAGGGCTCCGCGATCGGCATGCCTCCGATTTTCATGCCCGCTTAACCTGGAGCTTGATCTCGTTTGGAGGCGCTCCTCGTTTTTGAGGTCCATTCCGTCGATTGTCGAGTCGGCTGCGGAAGGGCAGCTATGGATACCGCTGCAGCCGAAAGCTGACAGACCGCTGTCGGCCCCGGAGCAGTCTGTCACCAAAGCGCCCCCATCTCGGTCATTCATCTTGAAACGGCCGCGGTCCAAAAGCGGACATTAGTGAAATGCCGCGCGTAGGCACCCTTGCGCCAATAGCGGAAATTGGCGGAACGCCTGAAAACGGACGAAGGCGGAGGGGCTTGAACCTTCGACCTTGTGTTTAGTGACCGCGATAGGGTTTCAGCTGAACCCACACCTTGTTGCAGAGGTCACCCTAGCGCTAAGCTCGAGCGTCATGCCTGCGCCAAGACCTTGGGGCAATCGTATGACGGTTCTGCAGTTAAAGGCACAGCAAGACGCTCTTCAAAAGGCTGCAACGATGGTGACGTTGTTCCTCTGGGATAATCCAGCTTGAAGGTCTTTCTGGCCCATCGAGAGGGCCAGAACGTCATCGCGTGGCCCGGCGTGCGAGCTTGGGAAAGACGCGGGCTCCGAACTGTATGCGCGATCTTCACCACGCGGATCCGCCCCCGCCCCCGCAAGGAAGGCCGTGTTCTTCCCCGTCCATCGGCGGTCATCCGCGCAAAGAGCATCCGCGCACCTCGCAGCAGCAGGGGGCTTGATGCGCTCTGACTCTTCATCTCTTGGCCACTCAACCTCTCCCCTCTTCCCAAGGCTTCTTCCAAGAACCTTGAATCAGCATTCCCCGCCGCCTTCTCCGCGACCATGCCCGAGAGCGATGAACGGCTCTCCGCGACTATGCCATAGCTAAGGGGTGAGGGACCGTCGGGGGCGCCATCGAGGCCAGCGAATCGGCAAAAAGTGCGGTAGCGCGCTCAATGTCCCCGTCGGTGATGTCGAGATGCGTCACCGCCCTTAGCTCGTGTTCGCCAATCACGCTCAACTGGAGACCCGCCACGGCGCAGGCGCGGGCGATCTCGGCAGCAGGTCGGCAAAGGGGAATGGTATCGATGATGACGATGTTTGTCTCGACCGTGTCCTGCGTGACGCAACCGGGAAAGCGGTCCGCGAGGCCTGCGGCAAGCATCCTCGCGCGGCGGTGATCCTCAGGCAGGCGCGCGACATTGTGGTCAAGGGCGTAGAGCCCGGCTGCCGCAAGAATCCCCGCTTGCCTCATGGCGCCACCGAGCCGGTACTTCCATCTCCAGGCCTCATCGATGAAGTCGCGAGACCCGCATAGGACCGCTCCCGCCGGGCATCCCAGTCCCTTGCTGAGGGCGATCCATGCGCTTGCGAAGCCACTCTCGGCGGCGAAAGCGCGTGCGGACACGCCGCTTGCGGCTACGGCATTGAGCAGGCGCGCACCATCGAGATGAGCCGTGAGGCCTGCGGTCCCGGCCGTGACCACCGCTTCCCGCAATTGATCCAACGGCCAGACGCGCCCGCCGAGGAAGTTGACGGTCTGCTCGACAACCAGCAGGCGGGGGCGCGGGGCCGAGACGGAGGGCGGACGCAGAAGCGGGAGGATGTCTCGCGCGCCGAACCGTCCGTCCGGGGTCGAGATGGCGCGGATTCCCGTTCCCGCAAGCGCGGCGGCCCCGCCGGCCTCGGTGTTCGCCACATGTGCGCTCGCATCGCAGAGCAACTCGTCCCCGGGGCGGCAATGCACCAGGATCGCGATCTGATTGCACAGGGTTCCCGACGGCGCGAAAAGCGCCGCCTCGAAGCCCAGCATATCGGCCACCCGCTCGCACAGCCTGTTGACTGAGGGATCGGTCCCGCGTTGCTCGTCGCCCAGCTCGGCGTCGGCGATGGCGGCGCGCATGTCGCGGCTTGGCAGGGTCTGCGTATCACTGAAAAGGTTGATCGTGCTCATGTCATTCGACACCCGAACCAGACCACGCCGCGACCTCGCTTCCGGCATCGGCCACGCCAGTGTGGGGCAGTGGCGGACCTTGATGGAAGGTGATGGGCTGCAATGCGCGATCGTCTACCTGAAGGTCAAAGACGTCAAAGCGGTTGTAGCCGCCCGACACGTCGTGGAACTGCTTGGGAACGATGCTGTCGTTGATATCGATGTCGGCATAGATGATCCCCTCCTCGTCTTGGAGGGTATCGCTGATCACATTGCCACTCGGCCCGATAATCATGGAGACGCTGCGCGGTGCGCTGTCCAGCAGGGTCCTGGCCGCCGGCTCCCCACGGCAGACCAGGTCGGCGGCGGCGTCGCTGAGAAAGCCGGAGGACACGACGCAGAACACCTTGCCCTCGAAGGCATGGGCGCCAGAGCGAATGCGGATCGCCGCCTCAAGGTCGTAGCCCGCGTTGGATGTCGCCGGATGGGTGGGCCAGCGCGGCGAATAGGAGGCCACATGGACATGCTCGCCCTGCGCGATGAGGGCATAGCGGGCGAGCGGATTGGTGTTCTCCCCACAGATCAGGGCGCCCACGCGGCCTATGGCGGTCTCCACCACCTTCAGCCCGCTGCCGTCGCCGTTCGCCCAGGTCAGCTTCTCCCAGAACGTCGGCACCAATTTGCGGTGTCGGTTGAGCAGGCTGCCATCGGCATCGATGATGATGTTCGTGTCCCAGATACAGCCGATGCTCTGGGAGGTGCCCTCGTTAAGGCCCATGGAGACGACAATGCCGTGCTCGCGGGCCACCGCGCGCAGGCGGGCGATCTCGGGTCCGGGAACCTCGACGGATGATCGCGCCAGGGACGAGAAGAAATCGTGGTTCTCCACGGGGGAACGGAGGCCGGACCAGACCGGAAATGCGCAGAGATACGCCTCTGGAAAGGCGACCAGCGCCGCACCATTGCGAGCGGCCTCCGCGATCAGCGCGCACGCCTTGTCCATGGTCGCGGCGAGGTTGAAATAGATTGGACTGACGTGGCACGCCGCCGCCCGGAAGGCCCTGTAGCTTTTCATGGTCCGCATATCCTGACTGAACGTCTCGCAGGAGGCTAGCCGAGGTCGTCCAACGTCGACAGTTGCAGCCACTCTCCAATGTTCCCTATACAGATCGTCTTCACCGCGCAGGGAGATGACGATGGCGGGGCCGCGCAGGACCGGGTCATCCATGCCGCTCTATCAGCAGATAGCGGACGAGCTCGCGGCCATGATCGCGGCGGGCACTTTGGCTGAGGGTGACCGCTTGCTGTCCGTCCGCGAACTCAGCCGTGCGAAATCCGTCTCCATCCCCACCATCGTCGAAGCCTACCGCGTGCTGGAGGACCGCGGGCTCATCGCGCCCCGTGACCGCTCCGGCCATTATGTGCGCGCCAGGGCCCCGGTGTTCCGGCGTCCGCGCCCGGTGAGGACCAGCGGTCGGCCGACCGAGGTCCGCACGCTCCAGGCGACCCAATTGGTGATGACCGCCTCGCAGCGGCCCGGCCTCCTGCCATTCGGGGCGGCGGTTCCAAGTCCCGCTCTATTCCCGCTTGGTCGTCTTCGTTCGATCATGTCGAGGCTGATCCGTCACAATCCGGAAATTCTCGGCTCCTACGATTTCGCACCCGGCGCCCTGGACCTCCGGCAGGAGGTGTCGCGCCGGTCATTGCGATGGGGGTGCACCCTCGATCCTGCGAACGTCGTCATCACCAATGGATGCGTGGAGGCCGTGGGGCTGGCGTTGCGTGCCGTAACAAAGCCCGGCGACATCGTCGCGGTAGAGACCCCCACCTATTACGGGTTCCTGAACCTGTTGGAAGTCCTGGGCTTGCGGGCGATCGAGATCCGGTGTGATCCCGTGAGCGGAATGTCGGTGGAGGCGCTCGCAGACGCGGCGCGGGGGTTCGATATCCGCGCCTGCCTGCTTTCGACCACGGTGTCCAATCCCACCGGCGCCACCATGTCCTCACACGCCAAGAAGGAATTGGTGGAGATCGCGCGGCGGCATGACATCACTCTTGTCGAGGACGCGACCTTCGCCGATCTGCAATTCGCGGGGGACACGCTAGCCGCCCGCTCTTTCGATACCCAGGGCAACGTGATCCTATGCGCGTCCGCCACAAAAACGGTTGCGCCCGGCCTGCGCATTGGCTGGGTGGACGGCGGACCGCTGGCGGACCGCATCAGCTATCTCAAGCGGGTGTCGAGCATCGGTCAGCCCGAGCTGAACCAGCTCGCCCTCGCGGAGTACATGGCGTCCGGCGGCTACGAACGGCATCTGAGGCAGTTGGTGAGGGTGCTCGGGCAGCAGGTCGGGCAGCATCTCCAGGCCATCGCCGACCTGATACCGGACGGCGTCAGCATGGCACGGCCCACCGGTGGGTTCCTGCTGTGGCTCGAATTGCCGCGCCATGTGGACTGCCTCGAACTGCATCGCCGGGCTCTTGGGTTCGGCATCGGGCTGGCGCCCGGGACGATGTTCTCGGCGGATGGCCGCTTCCGCAGCCATATCCGCGTCAATTGCGGGCAGGTGTGGACCCCTCAGATCGCCTTGGCCTATGAACAACTGGCCGGGCTTATCCGAAGCATGATGTGACAGGGACCGCGTGCCGGTTCGCGCCTGCGCCACACTGCCCCGCGCCGCAAAGCGCGCGTTTGTCTGCTCCGAATGATGACATTCTGAACAAATACTATGCAATTCGACGCATTGCTCAACTGTGCAGGTACACTTGCCTTCTAGCTGCATCTGGCAAGGTCGCCGCGTGCCCCTATCGTTTTCGCACCAACGAAAACAGAGGGTTCGCAATGACGACACGCCGAAACATGCTGGTCGGGGCCGGAGTGCTGGGAGGCGGCGCCATCGCCTCCACGCTGGCAAAGCCAGCGATCGCCCAGAGCAGCCCTGAAATCCGCTGGCGCCTGGCATCGAGCTATCCGAAGAGCCTCGACACGGTGTTTGGGGCGTCCGAACTGGTGTCCCAGATGGTGTCCAAGGCCACCGGCGGCAAGTTCACCATCCAGGTTTTCGCCGCCGGCGAGATCGTTCCCGCCTTCCAGGTGTTCGATGCCGTTTCGAATGGCACCGTGCAATGCGGGCATACCGCCAGCTTCTTCTATTGGGGCAAGGAGCCCGCGCTCGCCTTCGACTACACCATCCCGTTCGGCCTCAATGCCCGCCAGCACAATGCCTGGTACCTCTATGGCGGGGGACGCCAGCAAATCCAGGACGTGCTGAACCCTTATGGCATCACAAGCTATGCCTGCGGTAACTTCGGCGGCCAGATGGGCGGCTGGTTCCGCAATGAAATCAAGACGCCGGAAGACTTCAGCGGCCTCAAGATGCGCATCGGCGGCTTCGCCGGAGCGATGCTCGCCAAGGTGGGCGGCGTGCCGCAGAACATTCCCGCGGGCGACATCTACCCGGCGCTCGAACGCGGTACGATCGACGCATGTGAGTGGGTCGGCCCCTATGACGACGAAAAACTTGGTTTCTACAGGATCGCGAAGAACTATTATTATCCCGGCTGGCAGGAGGGCTCCGGACAGATCTCGCTGTATGTAAACAGCAAGGCCCTCTCCGCACTTCCCGGCGAGTACCGCGCGGCGCTCGAACAGGCGTGTCTTGCCGCCCATGTCCTGACCCAGGCGAAATACGACCACCTCAATCCCATCGCGTTGCGGGACTTGGTGGCGAAGGGGGCGGTGCTGCGCGCCTTTCCCAAGCCCGTCCTCGACCGCCTGTTCGCAGCGACCAATGAAGTGCTCGACGAGCAGGCCGCCAAGAACGCCCATTTCAAGAAGATCCTGGACAGCTGGCGCCCCTACCAACGGGAAATCTCGAGCTGGTTCGTCATCGGCGAACAGTATTTCGACAGCTATGTGGCGCAGGCCCTGCGGAACTCCCCCCGATGAGCGCCGTGGTCGCATTTGACGGCCCGGCGCCAACCGCCGCGCTCGATATCGTGGACGTGTTCTCCGATCTCCCCGGCCGTGGCAATCCCGTGGCCGTCGCCTATGGCTGCGACGGCGCGAGCAAGGGCTGGAAGCAGGACTTCGCGCGCTGGATCGGCCTGCCGGAGACGGTATTCGTGACGCCCGCGCCCCAAGCGGGCGGCCCCCACCATATCGAAATCTTCGCACCGGCCTGTGAGCTGCCGTTCGCCGGCCATCCCGCCATCGGCGCGGTGCGATCGCTGCTGGATCGCGCCCTCGCCGCTCCGGCGGTTGGCGAGATCACGCTCCGATGCGCGGCCGGTCTTGTGTCGATGCGTATCGACGAGGGGGGCGAGACCATCTCCTTCCGGACGCCGGGGGCGGCTCAGGTCTCGCCCCTGCCGGCATCCACCGTCCGCGAGGTTGCCGAATGCCTGAATGGGCCGGCTGCCCTCCGCGAGGTGGTGATCGCCGATACCGGGGCGCGCTGGATTATCGCCGCGCTCGACGCGGTCGAGGACCTATACCGTCTCGCGCCCGACATGGCCCGTATCGCCCGGCTCAGCCTGGCGGAGCGGGTCAACGGGATTTCAGTGGTGGCCGAGGTGCAGGCGCCGGCTGGCGCCCGCATGCCCGAGTTGCGCTCGTTCGCGCCCGCCATCGGCGTGCCGGAGGATGCGGTATGCGGGGGCGGGAACGCCTGCGTCGCGGCCGCTCTGTCCGCGTGGCAGGGCTTCGCGCCTTCGAGTGCCGACTATGTGGCGCGGCAGGGCCGGGCGCTCGGGCGGGATGGGCGCGTCGAGGTTCGCGGGCCGGACGAGGATCTGCGCTTTCGCATCGGTGGACGTGCGCACCGGATGGTATGCGGCGACTTGCGGGTGCCGGCATGATGGCAAGGCTTCTTGGCCTCTCGAAACGAATCGATCGCCTCAGCAATGCCGTGGGTGGGCTCTGCGACTGGCTGCTGCTGCTTTCCGTGCTCATCAGCGCCGGCAATGCGGTGGTTCGCTACGCGTTCAACCTATCGTCCAATGGCTGGCTGGAGATCCAGTGGTACCTGTTCGGCGCCGTCGTCTTCCTCGGCGCCTCGCAGACCTTACGGATGAATGAGCATGTCCGCGTCGACGTGATCTATTCCTCGCTCTCCGAGCGAGGGCGTATGTGGCTCGATCTGTGGGGCTTCATCTTCCTTTTCATGCCGGCGGTGACGTATTTCTTCGTCCTGTCCCTGCCCTTCTTTGCAGCCTCGGTCGCATCCGGCGAGTATTCGAGCAATGCGGGCGGGCTTCTTCTCTGGCCCGTCAAGCTTCTGCTCCCGGCCGGCTTCGGCCTGTTGCTCGCGCAGGGCCTCTCCGAGATCGTCAAGCGGATTGCCGGCCTTTCCGGGCATTCCCACTTCCACCCGCATTACGAAAAGCCGCTCCAGTGACCGCGTCGGGCACGACCTGTCGCGCCTTCCTCCGGACGCCCGGCTCCATCATCGGGATCAACTAGATGGCCTTCTCCGATTTCATGCCCCCGGCCATGTTCGGCGGGATGATTCTCTTCATCCTGCTTGGATTTCCCGTGGCTTTCACCCTGGCGGCCGTCGGCCTGCTTTTCGGTGTGGTCGGCATCGAGGCCGGCTATTTCGCTACGGATTTCCTTCAGGCGCTGCCCTTCCGCTTCTTCGGCGTGATCTCCAACGACCTGCTTCTGTCCATCCCGTTCTTCACCTTCATGGGGGCGGTTCTGGAACGCTGCCGTCTCGCGGAAGACCTGCTGGAGGGGACAGGCCAGCTTTTCGGCGGCGTCCCCGGCGGACTCGCCTATGCGGTCATTCTGGTCGGCGCGCTGCTCGGAGCCATCACGGGCACGGTTGCGGCCTCAGTGATCGCCATGGCCACCATCTCCCTGCCCGTGATGATGCGCTATGGCTATGACATGCGGCTGGCGACCGGTGTGATCGCCGCCTCGGGTACCATCACCCAGCTCATTCCTCCGGCGGTGGTGCTCATCGTGCTGGCCGATCAGCTGGGCCGCTCGGTGGGCGACATGTATATGGGGGCCATCGGCCCGTCCGCGCTCCAGGTGATGATCTTCCTCGCTTATGTGGCGGTGCTCTCCTTTCTGCGCCCCGCGGCCATGCCGCCTCTGCCCAGGGCTGAGCGAACGCCGCTGGGCTGGCCTCTGTTCAGGCGCGTTCTTGCCGGCATGGTGCCGAGCCTGCTGCTGATGTTTCTGGTGCTTGGCACCATCCTGCTGGGCCTGGCGACGCCCACCGAAGCCGGCGCCATGGGCGCCGTGGGCGCTATGGTTCTGGCTGCCCTCCATGGCCGGTTCAGTGTGGCGCTGATCCGCGAGGCCATGGCCGGCACCATGCGGATGACCTCCATGGTGGTATTCATCCTCATCGGCTCCACCTGCTTCAGCCTGGTGTTCCAGGGCATGGACGGAGGCCACTGGATCGAGGGGATGCTCTCCCACCTTCCGGGCGGGTCCACCGGTTTCCTTATCGCGGTCAACGTCTTCGTCTTCTTCCTCGCCTTCTTCCTCGATTTCTTCGAGATCGCGTTCATCATCGTCCCGCTGCTGGCTCCGGTGGCCCTGAATCTGGGGATCGACCTCATCTGGTTCGGGGTCCTCCTGTGCGTGAATATGCAGACGAGCTTCATGCACCCGCCTTTCGGCTTCGCCCTGTTCTATCTGAGGGGCGTGGCGCCGCCCGAAGTGCGCAGCCGTGACATTTATTGGGGCGCCGTGCCGTGGGTTGTGATGCAGCTTCTGCTCGTGGCCATTGTTATCGCCTGGCCGGAAACCGTCATCTACTGGATTGAGCCCCCCGCCAGCCTCGACGCCGCGTCCGTGCAACGTCAGCTGGAGGTGGAGGTCCCCCTGTTCGACAGCAGCACAGAAAAGCCGTAGCGGGTGTGGAGCATGCCATTGCGACGTCCCCCTCAGGCCTTTCCTCAAAAGGTGAAGGAATATGAGGTGACCAACCCCCTTTGTGCCTTACTCACCTCCGGACCCGGCATCGAGGTGGCGGTCGTGCATCAGAAGATCACGCGGGGGGATTATCAGGCCCCAGAGCAAGGAATGACGTGAGGATAGCCCGATGGAGCAAGCCACACTGCCCCTTATCTACAGCGACTATATCGCCTGCCTGAACGAGCGCGACTGGACGAGGCTTGGCGATTTTGTCGACGCCGATGTCGTCCACAATGGCATTAAACTCGGACTGACGGGCTACCGAGGCATGCTCGAACAGAACGTCCGAGACATCCCCGACCTGCGTTTTGAAACGGAGTTGCTGGTCGTTCAACCGCCGCAGATCGGCAGCCGTTTGAAGTTTGATTGCAGACCATCTCGATCGTTCTTTGACCTTCCGATTAACGGCCGCCGCGTTATATTCTATGAAAATGTCTTCTATCGTTTCGATCGGAGCCGCATCGTCCAAGTGTGGTCGATTGTGGACAAAGCAGCGATTGAAGCTCAGCTTGGGGCCTGAAAGCGGCTGCGTGAGAGTTCCTCTCCGGCCTTGGGATCGCCGAGCCACATCACGCCGCGCCACGCCATCGCGAGGTAAGTCGACCGGATGCTCAAGCTGAGAGGCTGCCATGGCTATAGTGGGGCGTGAATGGCCGAGACGGGGTCGTAAGCCGCAGTCGAGATAGGCCCGTTTTCAAGGAAGCTATTCGCTCCTCAGCACCAAAGAACGGACAGTCTGCTCCCGGCCCGAGGCTGTGCGAAAACCCCTGATGATGCTATGATCTGGCAGTGCTTCGGGGTGCCCTATGGGACGTTTCGTTGAAGCTGCTGACCGCCGCCAAGCAAGCTTTTTGCCGACGTACCTGGAAGACTATGTGGATGCAGACAACCCGGTCCGCATCATTGACGCCTTCGTCGATGAACTCGATCTGGCCGAAC
>NZ_JARBFX010000003.1 GCF_028863665.1 Aquabacter sediminis | reverse complement strand
CTCGGCACCTGCGGCGGCGCACCGGTCGCCGCCCCGCTCGCCGGCCGCCTGCGCGGCCTGGTGCGCAGCGGCGTCGATGTGCCGGAAGGGCTGAAGATCGCCGAGATGGACCCCTCCCTCGATGGGGCGCCCAGCTGGACCGGCCTTGCCCCGCGCGCCCGCGCCATTGCGGCCGCGACGCTGGATGCGGTGCGCCTGGTCCATGCCATGGAAGCCGGCCAGGTGCCGGCCGCCTCGTCCCATTGAGCGGCGAGTGTCATCTTTCTCCCATGGATGCCATGTTCATTCACTGCGAGGGCGAACCGGGAGATTGCGCCGTGGCCGAGAGATGGTGGACCGACGCGCTTGTGGACCAGCTCCTGGCCGAGGACGTGCCGTCCGGCGACCTGACGACCACCCTGCTCGGCATTTCCCAGGCCCCCGGCGGCATGCGCTTTTCCATGCGGGCGGACGCGGTGGTGTGCGGCATCGAGCTGGCCGCCGACCTCATCACCCGCGCGGGCGCTGAAGCGCGCTGCCATGTGGCGAGCGGCGACCGGGTGGAGGCGGGCGCCCACCTCCTCTCCGCCCAGGGGCCGGCCGGGGCGTTGCACAAGGCCTGGAAGGTGTCGCAGACGCTGGTGGAATATCTCTCCGGCATCGCCACCGCCACGGCTGCCATCGTGGAGGCCGCCCGCGCGGTGGACCCCCACGCGGCCGTGGTGACCACCCGCAAGACCTTGCCCGGCAGCAAGGCGCTGATGCTGGCCGCCATCCGTGCCGGCGGGGCGCAGGCCCATCGGCTGGGTTTGTCGGAAACCCTTCTCGTCTTCCCCGAGCACCGTGTCTTTCTCGACGAGCCCGTGACCGCGCTCTCCGCCCTGCGCCGCGCCGCGCCGGAGAAGAAGGTGGTGGTGGAGGTGGCGGACCTGGAGACCGCGGGCCTCGTGCTGGAAGCCGCTCCCGACATTCTCCAATGCGAGAAGATGACGCCGGAAGGTCTGGCCGAGGTGGTGGCCGAGGTGAAGCGGCGGGGGCTCCACACGCTGGTGGCCGCCGCCGGCGGCGTGAACGCCACCAATGCCGCCGCCTATGTGCGGGCGGGCGCCGGCCTGCTGGTCACCTCCGCGCCCTATTGGGCCAAGCCCGCCGACGTGAAGGTGGTGATCGAGGCGCTGTAGGGCCGATCGACCTTCCTCCCTCTGATAAAGAGCAGCCGTCATGGCCGGGCTTGTCCCGGCCATCTCCGGGGTTCGGCCTGGAGCACGTTTGCCCTGTTCCTCCCGGCGGGTGGGCGTGGAGGCCCGGGACAAGCCCGGGCATGACGGTCGCGCAAAGCATGCCCTGTGGCGCTGAATGCCTTGGAACGAGAGGAATGCGCCCCTGTCGCAAATCCGCCGTGTCGGATGTCCGTGTTCGTCTTGTCGCGTTTGCGACAGCTGTCGTCCAAGGGATAGTCTTTACATTGTAATGACTTGAGACTGTGGCACAGCGCTTGCGTGATCCTCCTCAGATCCTTCCGGTTTCGAGGGGACCACCGACATGATCATTCTCACCGACAATGCGGTTAACGCGGTGAAGACCGCCATGGCACAGACCTCGAACGGGGCCGAGGGCCTGCGCATCATGGTGGAAGCGGGCGGCTGCGCCGGCTTCAAATACATGATGGGGCTCGAGAATGCGCCCCGCGACGGCGACGTGGTGATCGAGCAGGGCGGCGTGAAGCTGTTCATCGACGACCGCTCCCAGCCCCTCGTCTCCGGCATGAAGGTGGATTTTGTCACCTCGCTGGAGAATTCCGGCTTCGTCTTCGAAAATCCCAACGCGGCGTCCAAGTGCGCCTGCGGCAAGTCCTTCGGCTGAGGAGGGCGCGCCATGTGGGATTACACGGACAAGGTCAAGGACTACTTCTTCAACCCGAAGAATGCCGGCCTCCTTTCGGACGCCAATGCGGTGGGCGAAGTGGGCGCCATCGCCTGCGGCGACGCGCTGAAACTCATGCTGAAGGTGGACCCGGAGACGGAAGTCATCACCGAGGCCCGCTTCCAGACCTTCGGCTGCGGCTCGGCCATCGCCTCTTCCTCCGCCCTCACCGAGATCGTCATCGGCAAGACGCTGGACGAGGCGCTGGCGCTGACCAACCAGGACATTGCGGACTTCCTCGGCGGCCTGCCGCCGGAGAAGATGCATTGCTCGGTCATGGGCTATGAGGCCCTCCAGGCGGCGGTGGCCAACTTCCGAGGCGAGACCTGGGAAGACGACCACGAGGAAGGCGCGCTGGTCTGCAAGTGCTTCGGCGTGGACGAAGGCGTCATCGAGCGGGCGGTGAAGGTCAACAAGCTGACCACCCCCGAGCAGGTGACCTTCTACACCAAGGCCGGCGGCGGTTGCCTCACCTGCTTCGAGGCCATTGAGGAAGTGCTCGCCCGCGTGAATGCGGACATGGTGGCCGAGGGCCTCATCGCCGCCTCCGCCGCCTATCGCATCGGCTCGGTGGACCCGCGCGCCCTCAAGGGCAAGCCCCGCGTCGGCAACGGCAAGGACAAGGAGCCCGCCAAGGAGAAGGCGGCGCCATCCGGCCAGCCCATTCAGGTGCCGCTCTCGGCCACCGCGCCCAAGCAGAGCCCGCTGGCCTCGCTGGTGCCGCCGCCCTCCGCGCCGGCTCCGCTCACCCAGGTGCAGCGCATCAAGCTCATCGACAAGGCCATCGAGGAATTGCGCCCCTATCTCCAGCAGGATGGCGGCGATTGCGAGCTGGTGGACGTGGACGGCAACACGGTGAGCGTGAAGCTCTCCGGCGCCTGCATCGGCTGCCAGATGGCCTCCGTGACCATATCCGGCGTGCAGCAACGCCTGATGGAGAAGCTGGGCATGCCGCTGCGCGTCGTGCCGGTCAAGTGAGCGGGAGGCGATGATGAAGCCGGTCTATTTCGACAACAACGCCACCACCCGCGTCGATCCTCGCGTGGTCGAAGCCATGCTGCCCTTCTTCACCGAGCAGTTCGGCAATCCCTCCTCCATGCATGCCTTCGGCTCGCAGGTGGGCGGGGCGGTGAAGGCGGCGCGCGGCAAGCTCCAGGCCCTGCTCGGCGCCGAGTTCGACCATGAGGTGATCTTCACCTCCGGCGGCACCGAGAGCGACAATGCCGCCATCCTCTCCGCCCTGGAGGCGAGCCCCCGCCGCCGCGAGGTCATCACCAGCGCGGTGGAGCATCCCGCCGTCCTCTCCTTGTGCTCCTGGCTGGAGAAGAACAAGGGCGTGAAGGTCCATGTCATCCCGGTGGATGAAAAGGGCCGCCTCGACATGGACGCCTATGCGGAGGCGCTCTCCGACCGGGTCGCCGTGGTCTCCATCATGTGGGCCAATAACGAGACGGGCACGCTCTTCCCCGTCGAGGAACTGGCGCAGATGGCGAAAGCCCATGGCGCGCTGTTCCATACCGACGCGGTGCAGGCGGTGGGCAAGATCCCCATGGACCTGAAGTCCACCGCCATCGACATGCTCTCCTTGTCCGGCCACAAGCTGCATGCCCCCAAGGGCATCGGCGCGCTCTACGTGAAGCGCGGCGTGCGCTTCCGCCCGCAGATCAAGGGCGGGCACCAGGAGCGCAGCCGGCGGGCGGGCACCGAGAATACGCCCTCCATCGTGGGCCTCGGCGTTGCCGCGGCGCTCGCCGCCGAGCACATGGCCGAGGAGAATGGCCGCGTGCGGGCACTGCGCGACCGGCTGGAAAAGGGCCTGCTCCAGCGCATCCCCAATTGTTTCGTGACCGGGGATGCGGACAACCGCCTGCCCAACACCGCCAACATCGCCTTCGAGTTCATCGAGGGGGAGGGCATCCTCCTGCTCCTGAACCGGGAGGGCATCGCCGCCTCCTCGGGCTCGGCCTGCACCTCGGGCTCGCTGGAGCCCTCCCATGTGCTGCGGGCCATGAGGATCCCCTATACGGCGGCCCATGGTGCCATCCGCTTCTCCCTCTCCCGCGACAACAGCCCGGAGGAAGTGGACCATGTGCTGGAGGTGATGCCTGGCATCATCGACAAGCTGCGCGCCCTCTCGCCTTTCTGGAACGGGGCCGGCGCGCCGGCGCAGGAGTTCAAGCCCGTCTATGCCTGATCGTGCCGGAGCCGCGCCCCTGCGGCTCCGGTCCCCTTGGTGCCCATCCGCGCCCGGAGGTGATCCATGCTCGCCAAGCCGCCCTTTCCCCCGCCTGCGCCCCGCACCGTATTCCTGAACGACACCACGCTCAGGGACGGTGAGCAGGCCCCCGGCGTCGCCTTCACCCGCAAGGAGAAGCTCGACATCGCCGAGGCGCTGGCCGCTGCCGGCGTGCCGGAGATCGAGGCCGGCACACCGGCCATGGGCGACGAGGAAATCGAGACCATCCGCTCCATCGCCTCCCTGAAGCTGCCGCTGCGCGTCATGGCGTGGTGCCGCATGGGCGAGGAAGACCTGATGGCGGCGGTGGCGGCGGGCGTCACCTGCGTGAACCTCTCCATTCCCACCTCCGACCGGCAGCTGGCCGGCAAGCTCGGCCGCGACCGCGCCTGGGCGCTGGACAAGGTGGGCGAAACGGTAAATCTGGCCCGCCGGCTCGGCTTTGCGGTGGCGGTGGGCTGCGAGGATGCCTCCCGCGCCGATCCCGCCTTCCTGGTGGCCGTGGCCGGAATCGCCTCCGAAGCCGGCGCCTTTCGCCTGCGGCTCGCCGATACGCTGGGCGTGCTCGATCCCTTCTCCACCTGCGCGCTGGTGGGGCGCATCGCCCAGGCATGCGACCTCGACATCGAATTCCACGGCCATGACGATCTCGGCCTTGCCACCGCCAATGCGCTGGCGGCGGTGATGGGCGGGGCGAGCCATGTGAGCGTCACCGTGCTGGGCCTCGGCGAGCGGGCCGGCAATGCGGCGCTGGAAGAGGTGGCCATCGCGCTGCGCCAGACCGGCCGCAGCGAGACCGGCATCGATCCCCTGGCGCTCAAGGGCCTCGCTACCCTCGTCTCGCAGGCCGCCGGCCGTCCCGTGCCCCGCGCCAAGGCGGTGGTGGGGGAGGATGTGTTCACCCATGAATCCGGCATCCATGTCTCCGGCCTTCTGAAGGACCGGCGCACCTACGAGGCGCTCGACCCGCAGATGCTGGGGCGCGACCACACGGTGGTGCTGGGCAAGCATTCCGGCCTCGCCGCCATCGAGCGGGCTTTGGCGCTGGAAGGGCTGAAGGTGGACCCCGAGCGGGGCAAGGCCATCCTGAAGCGGGTGCGCGACTTCGCCACCCGCACCAAGCAGGTGGTGCCCCAGGACGTGCTGCGGCGCTTCTACGAGGACAGCTTCACGCAGGAGGCGCTCCGCCGCCGCCGCATCGCCGTCGAGGAGGCCTAACCATGATCATGGGAGGCACCCGCCGCCGTCATCCCGCCATCCCCCTGGCCGCGCCCATGTCCCCCAGCTCGTCGTCTGTGCCCGGCCTTCTTGCCTTGGTCCGCGAGGATGTGGCCTGCGTGAAGGGGCGCGATCCTGCCGCCCGCAACACGCTGGAGATCGTGCTCACCTATCCCGGCGTGCACGCGGTCATCTGGCACCGCATCGCCCATCGCCTCTGGCGGCGAAAGCTCAAGTTTCCAGCCCGCTTCCTGTCCTGGCTGGCGCGCTTTCTGACCAATGCGGACATCCATCCCGGCGCCACCATCGGCCGGCGCTTCTTCATTGATCACGGCGCCTGCGTGGTGATCGGCGAGACGGCGGAAGTGGGGGACGACGTGACGCTCTATCACGGCGTGACCCTGGGCGGCACCTCCTGGAGCCCCGGCAAGCGCCATCCGACCTTGAAGGACGGGGTGCTGGTGGGGGCGGGCGCGAAGATCCTCGGCCCCATCACGGTGGGAGCCGGGGCGCGGGTGGGCGCCAATTCGGTGGTGATCGAGGATGTGGCCCCCGGCATGACCGTGGTGGGCATTCCCGGCCGCCCGGTGAAGCCGACGGCCGAGCGTCGGCGGCTCGGCGACGGCCGCATCGATCTTGAACACCATCTCATGCCCGACCCGGTGGGCGAGGCCATCGCCTCCCTGCTGGACCGCATCGAATTCCTGGAGGCGCGGCTCGCCCACCTCCAGCGCCGGGGCCGGCCCGAGGCCGATCCCTGCGCCGGTGATCCCGCCGCCTGAACCCAGCCATTCCCGTCGCAAGGGCGACAAGAGGAGGTCCCAATGTCCGCTTCCGACACGTCCGCTCCCGTTTCGTCGGTTCTCATCCAATTGCGCCACTTGTCGTCGGCGGAGGATTTCTTCTCCGTCCTCGACGTGCCCTACGACAAGCGTGTCGTGAACGTGGCACGCCTGCACATCTTGAAGCGCATGGGCCAGCATCTGGCCTCCGCCGACTTTGCCGGCATGAGCGACGAGGCCATCCGCGCCGCCTGCGCCGACACGCTGGAGCGCGCCTATCGGGACTTCCTCACCTCCTCGCCGCTGGAGCAGCGTGTGTTCAAGGTGCTGAAGGACCGCGACCCCACCCGCCCCGCGCCCAAGGGCGCGTTCGTTCCGCTCACCGCCTTGTTCCAGGGCGTGGAGCGCTCCTGACGCCGCCTGTCGCAAAGCCGACAGGTTGCGCCTGCCCTCCTCTCGTACATTTCTTCAAGGCATTGAAAATACAAAATTATTTTCTTCCAGAGGATTTGGCACGGGTGATGCGAGAGGAGGGCAGAGGCTTTTAAAGCGAGGTTGCCGCCATGCACATCGTGGTCTGCATCAAGCAGGTTCCGGACTCCGGCCAGATCCGGGTCCATCCCGTCACCAACACGATCATGCGGCAGGGGGTGCCGACCATCATCAACCCCTACGATCTGTTCGCGCTGGAGGAAGCCCTCCGCCTGCGCGACAAGTTCGGGGGCGAGGTGACGGTGCTCACCATGGGCCCGCCCATGGCCTCCGACTCCTTGCGCAAGGCGCTGACCTTCGGCGCCGACCGGGCGGTGCTGCTCACCGACCGCTTCTTCGCCGGCTCGGACACGCTGGCCACCTCGTTCGCGCTGGCCAGCGCCATCGCGAAGATCGGCGAGACCTTCGGCCCGCCGGACGTGGTCTTCACCGGCAAGCAGACCATTGACGGCGACACCGCCCAGGTGGGTCCCGGCATCGCCAAGCGGCTGAACCTGCTGCAGCTGACCTATGTGGCCAAGATCGCGGAGCTGGACCTCGACGGCCGCTCCATCACCATCGAGCGGCGCGCCGAGGGCGGGGTGCAGGTGCTGAAAACCCGCCTGCCGTGCCTCATCACCATGCTGGAAGCCACCAACGAGATGCGCCGCGGCTCCATGGAAGATGCCTTGCGCGCCGCCCGCGCCGAGATTGTCACCTGGAACGCGGCGGAAGCGGGCATCGAGGACATGGCCAAATGCGGCCTGCGCGGTTCGCCCACGGTGGTCAAGCGCGTCTTCGCCCCCGGCGCCCGCGCCGAGAAGGCGGAACTGGTGGAGCTTGCCGGCAAGGATGCCGGCGCCGCCGCCGATGCGCTCATCGACGCCATGTTCGCCCGCACCCCCACCCTTGAGGCGGACATGGCCCGCCTCTCCGCCGGCTTCTGAGCAGGAGACGCCCCATGACCACGCCCGCAAAACCTGCCGCCAAACCCGCCGCCGGCGGACGCGCCGGGATGAAGAAGGAACTGCCCGAGCACTTCAAGGCCTACAAGCATGTGTGGGTGTTCGTGGAGCTGGAGCGGGGGCAGGTGCACCCCGTCTCCTGGGAATTGATGGGCGAGGGCCGCAAGCTCGCCGACAAGCTGGGCTGCGAACTGGCCGGCGTGGTGGTGGGCGCGCCCGATGGCGGCACCAAGGAAGCCGCCGCCGAGGCCTTCTGCTATGGGGCGGACCTCGTCTATCTGTGCGAGGATCCCATCCTCGCCCATTATCGCAACGAGCCCTACACCAAGGCGCTCACCGACATCGTCAACACCCACAAGCCGGAAATTCTGCTGCTGGGCGCCACCACGCTGGGCCGCGATCTCGCCGGCTCGGTGGCCACCACGCTGCTCACCGGCCTGACCGCCGACTGCACGGAACTGGACGTGGACGCCGACAAGTCGCTGGGCGCCACCCGCCCCACCTTCGGCGGCTCGCTTTTGTGCACCATCTATACGCTGAACTACCGGCCGCAAATGGCCACCATCCGTCCGCGCGTCATGTCCATGCCCGAGCGGGTGGAAGCGCCGGTCGGCCGCATCGTCGAACACAAGCTCGACATGGCGGAAGAGGACATCGTCACCAAGATCCTGTCCTTCGTGCCGGACCGCGACGCCAACAAGGCGAATCTTGCTTATGCCGACGTGGTGGTGGCCGGCGGGCTCGGGCTGCAATCGGCGGAGAATTTCCAACTGGTGCGGAACCTGGCCGCCGTGCTGGGCGCCGAGTTCGGCGGCTCGCGGCCCCTGGTCCAGAAGGGCTGGATCACCTCCGACCGCCAGATCGGCCAGACCGGCAAGACCATCCGGCCCAAGCTCTATATCGCCGCCGGTATTTCCGGCGCCATCCAGCATCGCGTGGGCGTGGAGGGGGCGGACATGATCGTCGCCATCAACACCGATCCCAACGCGCCCATCTTCGACTTTGCCCATGTGGGCATCGTCACCGACGCCATCCGCCTGCTGCCGGCCCTCACCGAGGCTTTCCGCCGGCGGCTTTCCCCCCATTCCCGTGACCGGCTGGCCGGCTGAGGAGGCCCATCATGATCGATGAGAAGTTCGACGCCATTGTCGTCGGGGCCGGCATGTCCGGCAATGCCTGCGCGCTCACTCTGGCCCAGCGCGGCCTGAAGGTGCTGCAACTGGAGCGCGGCGAATATTCCGGCTCCAAGAATGTGCAGGGCGCCATCCTCTATGCGGACATGCTGGAGAAGCTCGTCCCCGACTTCCGCGAGGACGCCCCCCTGGAGCGCCACATCGTGGAGCAGCGCTTCTGGATGATGGACGACACCTCGCACGTCGGCATGCACTACCGCTCCGACGACTTCAACGAGGACAAGCCCAACCGCTACACCATCATCCGCGCCCAGTTCGACAAGTGGTTCTCCTCCAAGGTGAAGGAGGCCGGCGTCACCGTGCTGTGCGAGACCACCGCCACGGAACTCATCCACGACGCCTATGGCAAGGTCATCGGCGTGCGCACCGACCGGGCCGGCGGCATCGTCCATGGCGACGTGGTGGTGCTGGCGGAAGGGGTGAACGGCCTGCTGGGCTCCCGCGCCGGTCTGCGCCCGGTGCCAAAGCCCGAGCATGTGGCGCTCGCCGTGAAGGAAATGCACTTCATGTCGGCGGAGGCCATCGGCGCCCGCTTCAACCTGAAGGAGAATGAGGGCGTGGTCATCGAGGCCGCCGGCACCATCTCCAAGGGCATGACGGGCATGGCCTTCCTCTACACCAACAAGGAATGCCTATCGGTGGGCCTCGGCTGCCTCGTCTCCGATTTCCGCGACGGGCAGGAGACGCCCTATGGGCTGCTCGAAGCCTTCAAGTCCCATCCCTCCATCGCCCCGCTGCTGGCGGACGCGGAAGTGAAGGAATATGCCGCCCATCTCATCCCCGAGGGTGGCTACAAGGCGATCCCGCAGCTGTACGGCGATGGCTGGCTGGTGGTGGGCGATGCCGCCCAGTTCAACAATGCCATCCACCGCGAGGGCTCCAACCTCGCCATGACCACGGGTCGGCTGGCGGCCGAGGCCATCTTCCACCTGAAGAGCCGCAAGGAGCCGCTCAACAAGGCCAACCTCGCCCTCTACAAGAAGATGGTCGAGGAATCCTTCGTCATGAAGGACCTGAAGAAATACAAGGACATGCCGGCGCTGCTGCACACCCAGTCGCGCAATTTCTTCCTCACCTATCCCGAGCTCATGTCGAAGGCCGCGCAGAATTTCCTGCGGGTGGACGGCACGCCCAAGGTGGAGAAGGAGAAGGCCACCGTCCGCTCCTTCGTCAAGCGCCGGTCCTGGCCGGGCCTCATCGGCGATGCCTTCCGGCTCGCCCGCGCCTGGCGCTGATCACTCCCATTCCATCACGTCCCGCCACAGGAGGTCGCCATGACCGCACGGGTTGAGGAAAAGCTGTTCCAGAACCGGTATCTCGTGGATGTGGGCCGCCCCCACATCAAGATCCTGCCCCATGAGACGCCCTCGGCGAACCTGCTCGCCATGACGCGCCTGTGCCCGGCAGGCTGCTATGCCACCACCGATTCCGGCCAGGTGGAAGTGGTGCCCGACGGCTGCTTCGAATGCGGCACCTGCCGGGTGCTGTGCGAGCCCTCCGGCGAGATCGAGTGGAATTATCCGCGCGGCGGGTTCGGGGTGCTGTTCAAGTTCGGCTGAGCGCCTCTTCGTATTTCCCCGGCGGCGGCTGGCCGCTGGACGGAAAGGGTGGGGGAGGGCGGCCTGTCCGGTGCGCCGGACGGGCCGCTTTCAATCGCGCCCTTGCGGGAGGGCCGGGAAGACCCAATCTCTTGCGGGCCGGCGGGGGCGCAAGCTGCCGGCGATGGCGCAGGAGAGTGAACCGATGCCCCCCTTTTCCGTCCTCGACCTCGCCCATGTGCCCCAAGGCGGCACGCCGGCCGACGCCCTGCGCAATTCGCGCGACCTTGCCCGACACGTGGAGGCGCTCGGCTATAAGCGCTTCTGGCTGGCCGAGCATCACAACATGGTGGGCATCGCCTCGGCGGCGACCTCTGTCGTGATCGGCCATGTGGCGGCCGGCACGAGCACCATCCGCGTGGGCGCGGGCGGCATCATGCTGCCGAACCATTCGCCGCTGGTGATCGCCGAGCAGTTCGGCACGCTCGCCACCCTCTTCCCCGGCCGCATCGATCTCGGCCTTGGCCGCGCACCGGGCACCGACCAGCGCACCTTGCGGGCGCTGCGACGCGATCCCGCCGCCTCCGACACCTTCCCCCAGGACGTGCTGGAATTGCAGGCTCTGCTCGGCGACGTGCAGGAGGGCCAGAAGATCCGCGCCGTGCCGGGGATGGGCACCCATGTGCCGCTCTGGATCCTGGGCTCCAGCCTGTTCGGCGCGCAGCTCGCCGGCATGCTCGGCTTGCCTTATGCCTTTGCTTCCCATTTCGCCCCGGACGCCCTGATGCAGGCGCTCTCCGTCTATCGCGAGCGGTTCGAGCCCTCCGCCCAGTTGGACCGGCCCTATGCCATGGTGGGCTGCAACGTGATCGCCGCCGATACCGATGCAGAAGCCCGCCGCCTCTTCACCTCCGCCCAGCAGGCCTTCACCAACATGTTCCGGGGCACGCGCGGCCTGCTGCCGCCGCCCATCGACGACATCGACACCTATTGGAGCCCCATGGAGAAGGTGCAGGCCTCGTCCATGCTGGCCTGTTCCTTCGTCGGCTCGCGGGAGACGGTGCGCGCGCAATTGGCGGCTTTTCTTGAACGCACGGCGGCGGATGAGCTGATGGTGGCCTCCGCGATGTTCGACCCCTCGGCACGCAAGCGATCCTATGAGATCCTCGCCGAGGTCCATGCGGATTTAGCCGGAGCGCCCGTGCCCGCCTAATCGCATGCGAAGGAGGGGCAGATGAGCGATGAGACAGAGGGGAGCGCCCCATCGGCCCTCCCCACGAAGCTGACCCGCACCAAGGAGCGCTGGGCCGAGGAGGGCAAGTTCCTCACCGGTCGCGTGGCGCGCCCCGACTCCGACCGCCTGCCGCCGGGCCAGCATCTGGTGAAGGACTGGCCGGTGCTGGACCTCGGCCTCCAGCCCATGCTGCCGCCCAATCGCTGGCGCCTCGACGTGGACGGGCTGGTGGAGAGCCCCATCCACTGGGACCTCGACGCCTTCAAGGCCGCGCCCCAGTCCACCGAAGTCACCGACATCCACTGCGTCACAACCTGGTCGCGTTACGACAATCGCTGGGAAGGGGTGCGCACGCGCGACCTGATGGACCTGGTGCGCCCGCGCCCCGAGGCCCATTTCGTGCTGCTCTCTTCCTATGACGGCTACACCACCAACTTGCCGCTGGAAGACTTCGCAGCGTCCGATGCCATGCTCGTCCATAGCTGGGAAGGCGAGCCGCTCACCCGCGCCCATGGCGGCCCGGTGCGCCTCGTGGTGCCGCACCTCTATTTCTGGAAGAGCGCCAAGTGGCTGAAGCGCATCGAATTCCTGCCCGCCGACAAGCTCGGCTTCTGGGAGGAGCGCGGCTATCACGAGCGCGGCGATCCCTGGACCGAGCAGCGCTATTCCGAATAAGGCTCCCGCGCCCGGTGGTGCCGGGCGCGGTCGTCTTCAGATGGGCGGCAGGTTCAGCCACTTGGCGAGCGAGGTGAGGACAATGTCCACCGCCAGCGCCGCCAGGATGATGCCCATGATGCGCCGGATCAGGTTGGCGCCGGACTGGCGGATCACCATCAGCAGGTATTTGGCCAGGAAGAACAGCACCAGCATGATGACCATGAGGGCGGCCACCACGGCGATGGTGATGACCTGGTCATGGATGGAATGCCGGCTGTTATTGGCCAGGATCATCACCGAGAGAATGGCGCCCGGCCCGGCAATGACCGGCGTCGCCAGCGGATAGACCGCCATGGCGGCCAAATGCTTGTCCTCGTCGATCTCCAGCGCTTGGGGCTTGCCCATCTCGGTGAAGATCATGGTCATGGCATAGACGAACAGGATCAGCCCGCCGGCCACCTGGAAGGACAGGATGGAGATGCCCATGGCCTCCAGCAGCGCCTGTCCCACGACGATGAAGAAGACCAGGATGAGGAAGGCGAAGAAGGTGGCCAGCACCGCGGCCCGCCGCCGCCCCTTGTCCGACAATTCCGACGTGACGGCCATGAAGATGGATAGATGGCTGATGGGCTCCAGCACCGCCCAAAGCGTCACGAACTGCGTTACCAGCAGATTGAGATCATCCGACATCCCGTCCCATCCCCCGCCTGCGTCGAGCCTTGCATCGCGCCGCTCCGGGACAGCCGCGTCCGGGCCTCGCCCGTTCGAGGTGGGGTCCCCCGGTTGCGCCAGTGCCGGCGGCCACCCCTGGCCGCGGCGACGATGCCCGAATTGCGTGCCCGGATTGCGTGCCCCTCGGCCGCCAATCCATCCCGTCGCCATGGTGCCGGCTGCCTGTCGCGGACGCAACCGACGAGAAATTGCCAGCGGGGGTTGGTCGGCTCGCCTTGCGGGTGTATTTTCTTGCCTATTCTCTTTTTCTGCGGCCCTGGTCCCGGGGCCGGCGCGGGGCGACTTGGGGCGGAACCGCAGGCGGGTCTCGTCCATTGTGCTTGATGTGACGTAAGGGAAGTTATCGCTTCATCTTCGCGCTGCGTGCGCTTTCCTGCCCTCCTTGACCTGCCTCAAGGTGAAGCGGGCGCCGTATGCGACAAAAGTCGAGACGGTTCGAGGCGGGCAGGGCAGGCCCTGCCGCTGGAGCCGCAAGAGGCGTGAGCGCGGCCGCCGGACCGCATGGCAACAGGTGGGGCGCGTGCTCCAAGGGAGGATCGAACGGTGATCCAGAACATCAAGAGCGTGCTTGTCGGGTTGACGGAAGAAGGCCGCGAGGAGCCCTCCTCGGCGCTCGCATATGGCATGTCGCTGGCCTCGCAGGCCCAGGCGCACATCACCGTGCAGGCGGCGGCCATCAAGATGGTGTTGACCCATGCCATGGTCAGCAACATGGCCGCCTCGCTGATCAACGCCGAAAACCGGCGCATCGGCACCTTGGCGGAGGCGGTGGCCGAGCGGGCGCGGGGCGAAGCCGTGGCGGCCGGCGTCGGATGCACGGTGGAATCCCCGCAATTGTCCTATCCGGACCTGCTGGCCGCCTTCGTCCGGCAGGCGCGGGTCCATGACCTCGCCATCATCGACGCGGAAGAGGCCACCATCGACATCGACCGCGGCCTGATCGAGCAGGTGCTGTTCGACAGCGGCCGTCCGCTCATCGTGGTGCCGGTGGGCTGTGACACCTTCTCGGCCAAGCGCATCGTCATCGCCTGGGACGGCAGCACGCCGGCCGTGCGCGCGGTCAACGATGCCCTGCCGCTGCTGCGCGCCGCCGAGGCGGTGGAGATCCTCTCCATCGCGCCGCAGAAGGCGCTGAAGAATGCAGTGCCGGGCGCAGAGCTTGCCCCGCATCTGGCGCGCCATGGCGTCAATGTCTCGGTCAATGCGGTGCCCACGGACGGCGATGTGGCGACCCAATTGCAGGCCGAGGCGTCGCTGTTCCGAGCAGACCTCATGGTGCTCGGCGCCTTCAACCATTCGCTGCTGCGCGAATGGCTCCTGGGCGGCGTGACCCAGGCGCTGCTGAAGGACAGCAAGCTGCCCTTGTTCTTCTCGCACTGAGGCGCATCGATTTTCAGTGGACGGGCCGGCGCCTTCGAGGGCCGGCCCGTCTTCATTTCCGGTCGATTTTGAAACCAAGCGCGAGCTTTGCCCGTTATGGTTCGAACGCGGCGCGCGGGGCGGGGCCTCGTGACCGCGGAAACGGCGAGAAGGAGCAAAGCCATGAAATGGGTCGTCTGGGTGGGCAGTGTCCGCAAGGGGTCCTACAATGCCGCCATCGCACGCGCGCTCCAGGGGCTGGCGCCCGAAGGCGTCACGGTGGAGCTCCTGCCCTCCGTCGCCGAGCTGCCCATCTATGATGCCGACATCCAGGCCCAGGGCTTTCCGGCGGAAGTCACCGGCCTCGGCGCCACCTTGAAGGGGGCGGACGGCGTCATCATCGTGACGCCGGAATATAACTATTCCGTGCCCGGCGGCCTGAAGAACGCCATCGACTGGGTCTCCCGCCTTCCCGATGCCCCGCTGAAGGGCAAGCCGGTGCTCATCCAGTCCGCCTCCATGGGCGTGCTCGGCGGGGCGCGGGCGCAGTATCACCTGCGCCAGATCATGGTCTTCCTGGATGCGTTCGTGATGAACGTGCCCGAGGTGATGGTCGGCCAGGCGCAGAAGAAGATCGACGAGAGCGGCACCCTCACCGACGAGGGCACCCGCGACTTCATCGCCAGTCAGCTCAAGGCCTTCAAGGCCTATGTGGAGCGGGTGCGGGCCTGAGCCATCGGGCGTGCGGGCACCTGTCCGCCGTGGCCGCTGATGCTTGACCTTTCCTTCGCCCTTGAGGTGGCGGGGCGGCATTCCCATCTGTCATGCCGCCCCGCCACGCGGCGGACCTGCCCGGAGTGACAGTGGTCCCATGCTTTCCGATGCCCTGACCGCCTTCGGGCAAGTCTTCTCGCCGCTGCTGCGTGGCGTCCTGGTCAAGTCGGTGCTTCTGGCGCTGGGGCTGGTGGCGGTGCTGGCCATCGGCCTCAACCTGCTCCTGGAGCAGATGGTGGTGCTGCCTTATCCGTGGCTTGAAACCACCATCGCCATCCTGGTGGGCGTCGGCAGCGTGGTGGGCGCGCTCTATATGGTGCCGGCCGTGTCCGCCGTGGTGGCCGGCCTCTTCCTCGACGACGTGGCCGAGGCGGTTGAGAAAACCAGCTATCCCGGCGAGCCGGTGGGCACGCCCCAGCCCGTGGCGCGCTCGGTTTTCTATTCGCTGCGCTTCTTCGGCCTCGTGCTGGCGGTGAACCTCGCCGCCTTGCTGCTGCTGCTGGTGCCGGGGGTGAACATCATCGCCTTCTTCGTGGCCAACGCCTATCTGCTGAGCCGGGAATATTTCGAGCTGGCTGCCATGCGCTATGCCTCGCCGGAGGAGGCGCGGGCGCTGCGGCAGGCCAATGCCACCAAGGTCTTCGTGGCCGGCCTGCTCATGGCGCCGCTCCTCATGGTGCCCATTCTCAACCTGGTCACGCCGGTCTTCGGCACCGCCTTCATGGTGCACCTGCACAAGCGCCTCTCACCGACGCTGATGCGCGCGCCCGCGGGAGCGGCGCGGCTGCGCTGAACGCAGCGACCCACTTTCACATCATCATCGTTGTTTGCGTGTAAAGTGGCTAAGCCTGCGCTTGGCGCGCGGCCATGGAGCTGCGGGACGATCATGACCCTCTCACCCCTGCGCCGGATGCTGGTCGCCACCGGCACCGCTCTTTACGTGCTGTCCGCCGGCTCGGCGTGGGCCCAGCAGGCGTCCCAGATCCAGCCGTCCCGGATCGAGGTGCCCACCCCCCTCATCGCAAAGGGCGCGGGCGATCCGCCAGTGATGTCGGAGGGGCAGGCGTTGCAGAATCTGGGGCTCGTGGGGGTGGCCCGCGTGCCCGCCGATGCCTTGGACTTCATGGGCGATACGCTCGGCTCCATGTCCGGCATGGCGATCGCGCCGGGCACCTGGCGCAAGGAGGGCGACACCTATCGCGCGATCCTTTATTCGCTGCCGGACCGGGGCCGCAATTCGCCGGACGAGGGCGAATATGCCGATTATGCCAACCGGCTCATTGCCTACGACCTCGCCTTCGTGCCCGGCCGCGCCTTTACCCTGACGCCCACGGGCGCGGGCATCGCGCTGAAGGATTTCGAGGGCCGGCCCACCACCGGGGCAGACCCGGCCGATGGCACCATCGTCCAGGCCGGCCACACCTTGCCCGCGCCCAAGGCGGGCGCGCTGGGGGCGGGGAAGGTCACGCTGGACGCGGAAGCCGTGGCCATGCGGGCCGATGGCAGCTTCTATGTGAGCGACGAATACGGGCCGGGCATCTATCTGTTCGGTTCCGACGGGCGGATGACCGGCGCCATCGATCCCGGCCCGGCGCTGGTGCCCATGACCGGCGGCGTGATCAACTTCAATTCCACCAAGGCGCCCGACACCGGCCGGCGCAACAATCAGGGCCTGGAGGCGCTGGCGGTGACGCCGGATGGCCGCAAGCTGGTGGCCGTGCTCCAGAGCGCCACGGTGCAGGATTCCTCCGCCTCCAAGGACCAGACCAACCGGGCCAATACCCGCATTCTCGTTTACGACATCTCGACCGACCCGACGCCAAAGGCGCCGGTGGCGGTCTATGCCCTCACCTTGCCGGTCTTTGCCTCCAAGGGCGACGGCAAGATCGACCGCACCGCCGCCCAGTCGGAAATGGTGGCGCTCGATGACCATCGGTTCCTGATCCTCTCCCGCGACGGCAACGGGCTCGGCTCCAAGCCGGGGCCGGAAGTGTTCAAGGTGGTGCTGCTGGTGGATGTGAGCGGCGCCACCAACCTCGCCGGCACCGACTATGAGACCACCACCCGTCCCATCGCCCCGGCGCAGGACGGGCGCAACGTGCTCGACCCTTCCATCCGCCCCGCCACGGCCAGCGTGCTGGTGAACCTGCTCAATCCCGATGATCTGGGTAAATTCGGCCTCAACATCCGCAATGAGACGCCGGACGAGAACACCCTGTCGGAGAAGTGGGAAGCCATGGCGCTGGTGCCGGCGTTGGACCAGCAGGCGCCCGACACCTTCTTCCTGTTTGTGGGCAACGATAACGACTTCCTCACCCGTCACGGCGTGATGCAGGGCAAGCCCTATGCGGACAAGATCGACAACGCCACCACGGTGCTCGCCTATCGCCTGCGCCTGCCGGGGGTGAAGCTGAACCCGTAAGGTGGGTCAGGCGATGGCGGGACGGTGGCCAGCCTTTTCCCAGAGCCGGCGGGCCACCTTCGTGGCGGCGGCGATCACTTCGGCGCCGTCGAACAATGTGGGCCGCCCGTGCTCCAGCACCACGCGCCCGTCCACCACCACCGCATCCACATTGCCGCCCTGCGCGCTGTGCACCACCAGGCCCGGCCCGTCGATGAGGGGGGCAAGGTTCGGCGCGTCGAGGTCGAGGAGCACGAGGTCCGCCTTCCAGCCCGGCGCCAGCGTGCCCACCACGCCGGAAAGGCCGAGCGCTGCCGCGCCTCCGGTGATGGCCCAGCCAAGCACGTCCTGGGACGTCACGGAGAAGCCAGCACCCCGGATGCGGGTGCCGGCCAGCGCCATGCGCATGGCCTCGAACATGTCGCCGGACTTGGTGTCGGTGGCCAGCGAGATGGCGGCGCCCGCCTCCTGCAGCGCCAGGATGGGCGCCACCGAGCCGTGGGCGGCATTGCCCACGGGAATATGAGCCACATGGGCGCCTGAGGCGCCGAAGCGCGCCCTGTCCGTTTCGTCCATATGGATGCAGTGGCCCGCCACCAAGGCCGGGCCGAGAAGGCCGGTCTCAGCCATCAGTTCCACTGGCCGCATGCCGTCGCGGGCGGCGACCACCTCGATCTCCATGGGCGATTGATGGAGATGGGTGTGCAGGATGAGGCCGTGCTTCGTCGCGAGGCCAGCGACCATGCGCAGCAGGTCCGGCGAGCAGGTGTCCGGCGCATGGGGCCCGAGCACCGGTGTCACCAGGGGATCGCGGCCCGTCCAGGCCGTGACGAAGTCCATGGCTTCCGTCAGCGTCGCCTCGCCCCGGGAAGCATCCGCCTTCCATTCCCGGCGGGCGAGGGCGCTTGTATCCGCATCCATGATGCGTCCGCCCACGAAGGCGCGCAGGCCGGTTTCGCGCGCCGCCTGGGCCAGCGCCTCGGGGTGACGATAGAAGTCCACCACCGTGGTGGAGCCGAAGCGCAGCATCTCATAGGCGCCGAGGCGGGCCAGCAGATAGGCGTCTTCGTGCGAGATCTGGTCGCCCTGCGGGACGCCCGGCGTATAGGCCGGGGCGAAGCTTCGATCCTCGATCATCCCCCGCACCACCATGATGGGGGTGTGGTTGTGGGTGTTGACGAGGCCGGGCATCACCAGGTGCCGCGCAGAACCGAGCCGGCGTTTGGGGGCATAGGCGGCCGTCATTTCTGCCACCGGGCCGATGGCCCGGATGCGGTCGCCCTCAATAGCCAGCGCCACGTGGGAGGCGATGGTGCCGGCGGCGTCCATCAGCAATGCCGCCCGCGCCTCCACCAGGAGGTCGCACGGGGAGGGCGGTGCGGGTGGGACTGCGAGGGAAGCGGTCACGCGGGGCGCTCCGCCTGGGCATCGAGGCTCGCCAGCACGGCATCGGCGGTGCGGCGGGTGTGGTCGGCCATGGCTGCGGCGAAGCCCGGCGCGTCGCCGGCCCGCAGGCGGGCCATGAAGGCCTCGTGCTCGGCCAGGGATTCCACCCAGCGGCGGGGGTTGTAGTTCACCTGCGCCCGGGCCCGGTAGATCTTGGCGGAGAGCGTACTCCAATTGGCCTGGAGCACCGGATTGCCGGCAAGCCGGGTGATCTCCCCATGGATGTCCTGGTTCAGCCGGAAATAGGCAGCGCGGGCGCCGGCCGCGTGGTGGGCGGCGAGCATAGCGTGCATCTCCTCCAGCCGGTCGCGGTCGCCCGTCCCGGCGGCGCGACACGCCAGGTCCGCCGCCAGGTGGTCAAGCGCCACCATGACCTGGAACACGGCGGCGATCTCCGCCCGGTCCACCGGCGTCACCACCGGCGTGCGATGGGGGCGCAGCTCCATCAACCCCTCGGAGGCGAGCACCTTGAAGGCCTCCCGCAAGGGCGTGCGGGAGACGCCGAAGGTCTCGCACAGCATGCGCTCGGGCAGCGGGCTGCCGGGGGCGATCTCGCCCTCCAGCACCATCTGGCGCAGGCGCACCACCAACTGGTCGTGCAGCGAGGCGGTGGCGAGCGGCTGGGCCGCCTCGGACCCGGACAATTTCAGCTTGGCGGGCTTGAACTTATACCGCGCCTTGGGGCGCGCGACGGGCTCCGCCTTTTCCTCCATCATATCAATACTTGCCTCTAATTTGGGCATATTCTCCGTCCATCGCCTATAGAAGCAGCTTTAAAATCAATATCAATGGAGCATATACAATTGAAACATAAACACAAAACAAAGATCGCATACCGAATGCGGAATTCCGGCGGCCCGTTCGTCGGAGCAACCAGTCAGAGGACGAGAACCGATGAAGACCCTTTTCTCCCGCCTTGCCTTGGCGGCCGCCGTGGTGGCGGGGCTTGCCGCCGCCCCCGTCGCGAAAGCCCAGGAAACCCCCGTGAAAGTGGGCTACGCCAAGTGCGCCCATTGCGTGCCCATGTCGCTGCTGCCCGACTACACGCAGGGCGTGAAGGTGGAAGCCATCGGCTTCAACACCGGCAATGACGTGCTCACCGCCCTCGTCTCCAAGAGCATCGACGTGGCGCAGGTGACCTACCTTCACTACGTCACCGGCCTCGACAAGGGCTTCGACCTCGTCGCCATTTCCGGCCAGATCTCGGGCGGCTCCACCATCGTGGTGGCCAACGACCTGCCGCTGCCGGAGAATGACTGGGCCGCCCTGAAGGCGCTGATCGCCAGCTACAAGGCCCAGGGCAAGCCGTTCCGCGTCGCCGCCTCCCGCGGCAATGCCCAGGACATTCACATGCGCGGCGCCCTCGCCAAGCAGGGCATCGACGTCAACAAGGACGTCCAGTTCATCAACATCCCCAACCCCTCCGACCACATCCAGGCGCTGCGCCGGGGCGAGGTGGAGATGATCTGCACCGTGGAGCCCTTCGCCACCCAGATCCTCCAGGCCAAGGCCGCCAAGCTGTTCGCCTATCCCTATGACCAGGCCGCCGGAAAACTCACCAACCTCATCGTCACCCGCTCCGACGTGATCGCCAAGGAGCCCAAGGCGGTGGCCGCCGTGGTGAAGGGCGTCGTCGCCCTGGACGAGAAGCTCGATGCCGACCACGTGCTCTGGCAGGGCGTCATCACCAAGGTGACCGGCCTCGACAAGAGCGTGGCCGATGGGGCCATCATCAACCTCTATCCCGACTACAAGATGCACCGCGCCCAGGCCGCCGCCATCGCCGACATGATGCGCGACCTGAAATACATCAACACTGACGTGACCAAGAAGGTGGAGGAGAACATGAACTACACCTTCCTGGAACAGGCCACCGGCAAGCCTAAGTCTGACCTCGGTTACTGAGACGGGACCGGCGGCATGCGCGCATTTTTCTCCTACGTGCGGCTGGAACGCTATGTGGTTCCAGTCCTCATCCTCGCCGGCTGGGAGATGTTTTCCCGCTCGGGCGCGCTGCCACCGGCCCTTCTTCCGGCTCCCTCCGCCGTGGTCTGGGCCTGGGCGGACTGGGTGTTCAACACCGACGGCAACACCCAGAGCTATGCCGGCCGGTGGATTTTCGACGCCGCCGCCAGCGCCGCCCGCGTGGCGGCGGGCTTTGCCATCGCCACGCTCATCGGGGTCGCGGTGGGCGTGGCCATCGGCTGGTCCCGCTTCATCGAGGTGACCATCGAGCCCACCTTGCAGATGCTGCGGCCCATCCCCCCCGTCTCGTGGATTCCGCTCGCCATCATCTGGTTCGGCATCGCGGACAAGCCGGCCATCTTCCTGGTGTTCCTGGGCGCCTTCTTCCCCATCCTGCTGAACACCATCCATGGCGTGAAGACCTGTGACCGCAACCTCATCCGGGCGGGGGCCATGGTGGGAGGCGGGCAGCGGCAATTGCTGTGGTACATCGTCATGCCGGCCGCGCTCCCCTCCATCTTCGCCGGGCTGCGCATCGCCATCGGCTCGGCCTGGATGCTCACCGTCACCGCCGAGATGGTGGCGGTGAAGAGCGGCGTCGGCTACGTGCTGTGGGACGCCTATTATTTCCTGCGCTACGACATCGTCATTGCCGCCATGGCCTCCATCGGCCTGCTCGGCTTCCTGAGCGATCTCGCCATCCGCCTCGTCATGGCCCGCGCCTTGCGCTGGCAGCGCGGCACCACCCTGCAGGGCGAGGGCTGAGCCATGGGCAATATCGAAATCTCCAAGGTCTCGAAGGTGTTCACCGACAAGGTGCGGCAGCGCGATGTCACCGCGCTCTGCGATGTCAGCCTCTCGGTGAAGCGCAACGACTTCATCTGCCTCTTGGGCCCGTCCGGCTGTGGCAAGTCCACCTTGCTCAACATGATCGCCGGCTTCGACAAGCCCAGCTCCGGCACCATCGCGGTGGACGGGCAGACGGTGACCGGGCCCGGCGCGGACCGGGGCGTGGTGTTCCAGCAGGCCAATCTCATGCCCTGGCTGCCGGTGTGGGAGAATGTGGCGTTCCACCTGAAGATGCGCGGCGCCTCCAAGTCGGTGCGGCGGGAGCAGGCGCAGATCTATATCGACCTCGTCGGCCTCACTGGCTTCGAGAACCACTATCCCGCCGAATTGTCCGGCGGCATGAACCAGCGCGTCGGCATTGCCCGGGCGCTGCTGATGGATCCCGGCGTCATCCTCATGGACGAGCCGTTCGGCGCGCTGGACGAGCAGACGCGCATGGACATGCAGAACGAGCTGATCCGCATCTGGGAGACCAACAAGGGCACCATCGTCTTCGTCACACACGGCATCGACGAGGCTCTCACGCTGGGCTCGCACGTGGTGGTCATGTCGGCACGGCCCGGCCGCATCTCCGAGGTGATCCCGATCCACATGCCGCGCCCCCGCGACATCACCGGCCCGGCCTTCAACGAGGCCAAGCGCCACATTCTTCATCTGCTGCGCCCCGGCCGCGCGGCGGACGCCTCCTCCTGAAACTGGGAAGTTCCCATGTCCACGTCCAACGTCGCCCAAAAGCGCGTGCTTCTCGGCATGCTCACCCCGTCCTCCAACACGGTGCTGGAGCCCGTCACCCAGGCCATGGTGGCCGGGCTGCCCGAGGTGTCCGTGCATTTCGGCCGCTTCAAGGTCACCGAGATCGCGCTCTCCGACCGCGCGCTCGCCCAGTTCGACGACACCGAGATCCTGCGCGCGGCGGAGCTGCTCGCCCATGCCAAGGTGGAGGTAATCGGCTGGAACGGCACCTCGTCCGGCTGGCTCGGCTTCGAGGCGGATGAGCGCCTGTGCGAACGCATCACCGGGGCGACCGGCATCAAG
This sequence comes from Aquabacter sediminis, assembly GCF_028863665.1. Taxonomy (GTDB): domain Bacteria; phylum Pseudomonadota; class Alphaproteobacteria; order Rhizobiales; family Xanthobacteraceae; genus L1I39. The sequence goes on along the minus strand of NZ_JARBFX010000003.1, from coordinate 572,024 downwards.
GCCACCACCTCCATGCTGGCGCTCAATGAGGTGCTGGAGCGGCGGGGCGTGACGCGGCTCGGCTTCGTGACGCCCTATCTGGACGACGTGCAGGAGAAGATCATCGCCAATTATGCCCGCCTCGGCATGGCCTGCGCGGGGGACGAGCATCTGCGCATCCAGGACAATTTCTCCTTCTCGGAGGTCTCGGCTGAAACGCTCACCCGGATGATCCGCACGGTGGCTTTGGAAAAGCCCGATGCCATCGGCGTCATGTGCACCAACCTGCGCGCGGCACCGCTGGTGGAAAAGCTGGAAGCTGAAATCGGCATCCCCATCTACGACACCATCGCCACCGTGCTCTGGAAGAGCCTCGTGCTGGCCGGCGTCGATCCCGCCCGGGTGACTGGCTGGGGCAGCCTGTTCCGCGACTTCGCCTGAGCCTCACGGTCGCCGCGGCACCGCTTGGGCGACGGCCTGCAGCGCATCCAGGGTGCGGACCAGGTCTTCCAGCCGAGCCGCCAGGGGCCCGGTTCCCATCGCGGCGGGCAGAGGCGCCGTCACCGCTTCCGCCGTGCAGGCGCTGGCGAGGCGGAAGGTGAAGGCAGGGCGGAAGGCGGGATCGAGCGGCGTTTCCACCTCCGCCTGCATCAGGCCGTTGAGGCCGATGAACAGGGCCTGGAGCCGGTGGCTTGCCTCGGCGATCCGCGCCAAAGTCGGTCCGTCGCCGCCGATTTCGGTGAGGCCGCGCCGCAGCGCGCCTTGGAGCGCGCTCATGGCATCGCCGGCGCGACGCCGCCCCTCCAGCACATCGGCGCTCTCGCACCCCTCCAGGCGCGCCAGCACCCCATTGGCATAATCGGCCATGGCGGCGCAGGCGGCCGACAGCAGGGCCGGCACGCCGCGATGCTCATAGCTCGGCCACAGCAGGTGGCAGCCTAGCAACGCAAGTCCCGCGCCGATCAGGGTGGCGAGCAGGCGCAGGGCGCCGAGGTCCTGGTCGATGCCGGGAAAGAGCACATGCTCATAGGGGATCAGCCCGGCGGACAGGAAGACGATGGCGAGCCCGTAATTGAGCGGCAGCACCGCCAGCAGCAATGTGAAGCAGGTCGAGGCGAAGGCGAGCTGGAGCGTCAGGTCGGTGAGCCAGGGCATGGCGAGGAGACCGATGCCCAGGCCCAGCAAGGTGCCCCCAACCCGCTGGAGCGCGCGCAGCACCGTCAGCGCCGCCGTGGGTTTGAGCACCACCGTCACCGTCAGGGGCACCCAATAGCCGAAGGGGCGGGGGAACAGCCAGAACACCACCACCGCCGCCGCCGTCACCACCCCATAGCGCAGCGCGTGTCGGGCGAGCGGCGTGCGCCAGTCCAGAACCGGGCGCAGGGGCGCCAGGAGGCCGACCGCCGAGGGCTGCTGCGCCGGGCCGTCCACTGGTCCTGACGCGTCCGGCGCGCCGTTAAGCAGCAGGATGCTGGCGCGAAGAGTGGACCGTAGGCGCGCCTCCAGGGCGCGGGCCCGATCGCCTCCGAGGTCGGACACCGTCTCGCCAGGAGCGGGCAAAGGCGGGACAAGGTCGGCGGGGATGCGATGGGTCTCGATCGCCGCCGCCATGCGCGAGATCGCCGAGGCCATGTCCGGAGGCACATCGCCGCCTGAGACCCGAAGGGCGCTTGTGAGTGAGAACATCTGGTCGGCATGGGCGATCAAGGCGAGGGCGAGGCCCCGCGTTTCGCGCGTGCCGCCGTCGGGACGCATCTCCAGCGCCACCCGCCGGGCCTCGGCGATGGCCGCGCGCATGCGCGCCTCGGGCGTCTCCGGTCCCTCCGCCGCCTCTCCCGCCATGTAGCGCGCCAGAAGCCGGAAACAGCCGGCCACCTGCCGGTCCAGCACCGTCCGGGGCCGCCCCAGGGGAAGCGCCAGGGTGAGGCCGAGGGTGAGGAGGCCACCGAGTGCGAAATAGGCGGCGAGCGTTCCTGCACGGACGAGCGAGTGGTCGGTCGCCGGCAGTCCCATCTGCACATAGGCCCAGGCCACCGGCAGGGCCATCACGCCGAACGCGGCGCCATAGGCGCCCATGAGCGCGGCGATGATCCCCCAGGCGAACATGCCGGCCACCGCGAAGGGCAGGCTCCCGCCGGCCAGGATGCCCGTGGCGAGCGCGAGGGCGCCCAGCACCGTTCCGGCCAGGATGCGCAGGGCCTGCCGGCGGTCGCCATCGTCCATGCAATCGCCGATGGCGATGAGGAAGGCGCCAATGCCGGTCCACACGAGGTCAGGCCAGGGGAGGGCGTGAGCCAGCAGCAGCGGCACCAGCAGGCCGGCCATGCCCCGCGCGGCGAGCGCCCAATGGAGCCGGCGGGCATCGAAGACGAGGAGATCCGCCGCCAGCAGGCGCACCCGCGCGGGCCAGCGGGTGACCTTTGCCTCGCGTCCCCCTTGGCCGGTTCGTTCCATGCCCGCCCGCGTTCGTGCCGATGCGAAATGGGAGAGCTGGAGCGTCGAGGAGACCGCCTCTCTCCCATCCCCGTCTTAGACGGCGATCCCGGCGGAGGGAACCGGTCCGGCCGGGCTCGTGTCCTCTGGTCCTGCATCAGGAGCAATTGGCGGTGTCGCCGCGTGCCGGAGGGCGCGCCGGGTCAGGCGCGCCAGGTCAAGGATGCTCTGGCCTCGCCCCGTGTCACCCCTCGCTCACGGCCGCGATGGCGATGATCTCCACCTCGCGCCCGGCCACCATCGCCACGTCGCCTACGCTCTTGCCCATGACCGCATGGGCGAGGGGGGAGACGTAAGACACCGTGCCCGCGGCCGGGTCCGCCTCGTCTTCGCCGACGATGCGGAACACCTGCCGCCGCCCATCCTCCCGGTCCAGCGTCACGCGGGTGCCGAACTGCACGGTGCTGGCGTCGGTGGGGGGCTCGACCAATTGGGCAGTGGCCCGGCGGGCACTGAAATAACGCAAATCCCGTGTCGCCCGCGCCATGGCGGTGCGGTCCGCCTGGACATCGCCCAACTGCGCCGCTGCATAATCCGCCCGCGCCTGCGCCAATGCCGCGTCCAAAGCCGCCAGTCCGGTTGCCGTCACCAGGTTGGGATGGGGCGAAATGGGACGGTCCGGCAGGTCGGCGGCGGTGGCTTCCAGGTCGTTTTCGCGTGTGAAGGCAACGGACATGAGTGCGGCGGTTTCCTGGGCTGGAGGACGCGCATATGAGGCTGAAGGAGAAGAGATAGGGTCTCGGGCCAAGAGGCGCCACCCCGGGCGGGTGAAGATCCTCCAATCTGTCCGGGCGGTGATGGGGCACGCGCACAACCGATCCGGCAACTGCCATTGGCATGGCCGGAACCAGGCCATATGAATTGAGGCGCCGCCACGCCTTTCAGGGAAAGACACGCCTTTGGCCGAAAGCGACATCGTGGATGTCCTCAACATCATTGGCACTGCGGTCTTTGCCATCAGCGGCGCGGTGGTGGCCGGCCAGCGGAACATGGATCTGTTCGGCGCCCTGGTCCTGGCTTTCGTCACGGCGGTGGCGGGGGGCATCGTGCGCGATGTGGTGATCGGGGCCATTCCCCCTGAATCCATCGCCTATTGGCAGCCTGCGGCCATTGCGGTGGCGGCGGGGCTCTTCACCTTCTGCTTCCCCTCCCTCATTGCGCGGCTGCGCTTCCCGGTGTTGCTGTTCGATGCGGTGGGCCTCGGCATATTTGCGGTCACCGGCACCCAGAAGGCGCTGGAGTTCGGCATCACGCCGGCCATGGCCGTCGTCCTGGGCATGGTGAGCGGGATCGGCGGCGGCATGATGCGCGACGTCCTGACCGCGCAGATCCCCATCGTGCTGCGCGCCGACATCTATGCGGTGGCGGCGCTGGCGGGTGGGGCGATCGTGGCGGTGGGGCATCAGTTCGGGGTGCCGGTGCTGCTCACCTTGCTGGCGGGGGCCGCGGCCTGCTTCTTCCTGCGCCTGATGGCGATCTATCGCGGCTGGCACCTGCCCCGCGCGCGTCAGGTCCAGGGGCCGCCTGGGGGCTGATGCGGTCTATCGCGTCGCGAAGACCCTGGCCGGGCGCAAAAGGGCGGGGCGGACGAACCGCGTCGTCTCCGGCCGGGGCAGCGGGGGTCACTCTGAGGGCGGCGGTGCAACGCGGGTGGTGGCGTCCCCGGTCAGCAGGGTGCCAGACGGCGCAGCCTGCGGCAGCCAGGAGGCCAGCGCGCTGCGCCCCAGGTCCGTCAGCCCATAGACGCCGCGCTCCGCCCGTTCGAACCAGCCATAGACGTTGCGGCGCAGGATTTTCTGCGCATCCGGGCAGGTGGGCTTGAGATCGCGCGGCCTTTGCGGCGCGGCGGCCATGGCGGCGGCGCACGCCAGCGCCTGCTGACGGTAGGCGGTCATGATGGGCTTGCGCGTGCCGCCGCCCGCCACCGGGTCGCCCTGGCGCTTCTTGTGCTCCTCCATCAGCCTGGAGCGGCGCTTGGCATCCTTTCGGGGCAGGGGGGCGACGGGGGAGACGAGGATGTCGACGCGGCCGGCGGCCGACACGCCCAGCAGGCCGAAGCCCAGGCGCCGGCAGAGATTGCGGTAGCGCGGATCGCTTTCCCGCCCCTTGCCGCGGGCGGAGAGTTGCGCCGCCAGCCAGATCTCGTCCCCCATGGTCGCGCGGTCCACGCCCTGGAGGATGAGCTCCAGGTTGAAGGCCATCTTCAGTTCGCAGATGACCACGACGGGGGAATCGTCGTCGCGCACACCCACCATGTCGCAATGCCCGACCTCGCCTTTCACGGCGTAGCCGAGCTGCTCCAGGAAGCGCTTGACGGGCTCGTAAAGGGAAGTCTCCAACGCCGCGCCTCCAACGTCACGCTTTGCGGGCCGACGCGGACCCTGGCCCACCAGTGGTTTCGAAACGGCAAAAGGCCGGCACATGCCGGCCAGTTCCCGCCTCGTGGCAGGGGGATGCCCAAGGTTTTCGAAGGGTCGTCATCAGACAGGCTTCAGGGCGCCCAGTCCGGGCGCCCTAAGCTGTGAGGATCACGAGCAGCCGGTGGTGGAGCCGCAGGTGTCGCACTTCAGGCAGGTGCCGTTGCGCACCAGCGTGAAGTTCATGCATTCGGGGCAAGCTTCGCCCTCATAGCCCTTGGCGCGGGCCTCTGCCCGGCGCTCGGCGGCGCGGGCCTTGGGGCTCCAGGGGAGCTGCTTGTCCATGACGCTGGTGGCGGCTTCTTCCACCGCTTCGGCATCCACCTCCAGCAGGGCCTCGGGCTCTGGCTCGGACTTGAGCGCGGTGGCGCCGTCGGTCCGGGCGCGCAGCACCGTGACCTTGTCCGAAGAGGCGCGGGGCTCGGCTTGCGCCATGGCCTGGGCCAGCAGGTTCACCGTCTTGCCGCGCACCAGGCCCTTGGACACGATGCGGGCCGCTGCAGCCGAGGGCGCCTTGCCTTCTTCCACGCCCTTGCCGAGGGCGTCGAAGCCGGTGTCGGCGGGGTCCACATGGCCGAGGTCGCTGCGCGCCAGATAGGACACCGCCAGTTCCCGGAACACATAGTCCAGGATCGAGGTGGCGTACTTGATGGTGTCGTTGCCCTGCACCGGGCCGGCCGGCTCGAAGCGGGTGAAGGTGAAGGCGTCCACATATTCCTCGAGCGGCACGCCATATTGCAGGCCGAGCGAGATGGCGATGGCGAAGTTGTTGAGGAGCGAGCGGAGCGCCGCGCCCTCCTTGTGCATGTCGATGAAGATCTCGCCGATGCGGCCGTCATCATATTCGCCGGTGCGCAGATAGACCTTGTGGCCGCCCACCACCGCCTTCTGGGTATAGCCCTTGCGGCGGTCGGGCATCTTCTCGCGCTCGCGCACCCGGTGCTCGACGATGCGCTCCACCACGCGCTCGACGATCTTCTCGGTCACCGAGGCGGTGCGGGCGGCGGCGGGCTGGGCCACCAGGGCCTCCACCGCATCGTCCTCGTCCTCCTCGTCCGCCACCAATTGGGCGTTGAGGGGCTGGGAGAGCTTGGAGCCGTCGCGATAGAGCGCGTTGGCCTTCAGCGCCAGGCGCCAGGACAGGAGGTAGGCGGACTTGCAGTCCTCCACCGTCGCGTCATTGGGCATGTTGATGGTCTTGGAGATGGCGCCGGAAATGAAGGGCTGCGCCGCCGCCATCATGCGGATGTGGCTCTCCACCGAGAGGAAGCGCTTGCCGAGCCGCCCGCAGGGGGAGGCACAGTCGAACACCGGCAGGTGCTCGGCCTTCAGGAAGGGCGCACCTTCCAGCGTCATGGCGCCGCACACATGGACGTTGGCGGCATCGATCTCGGCCTTGGTGAAGCCCAGGTGCGCCAGCAGGTCGAACTTGGGGTCCGCCAACTGCGCCGGTGCCACGCCCAGCGTCTTGGCCAGGAACTCCTCGCCGAAGGTCCAGCGGTTGAAGGCGAACTTGATGTCGAAGGCGCTCTTGACCGCGCTTTCCGCCTTCTGGATCGCCGCCTCGTCGAAGCCCTTGGCCTTCAGCGTGGTGTGGTTGATGCCCGGGGCCTGGGCGAGCGAGCCGTGGCCCACCGCATAGGCCTCGATCTCGGCGATCTGCGCCTCGCCATAGCCGAGCGCACGCAGCGCTTCCGGCACGGCGCGGTTGATGATCTTGAAATAGCCGCCGCCGGCCAGCTTCTTGAACTTCACCAGCGCGAAGTCGGGCTCGATGCCGGTGGTGTCGCAATCCATCACCAGGCCGATGGTGCCGGTGGGGGCGATCACCGAGACCTGGGCGTTGCGGTACCCGTGCAGGACGCCCATCTCCACCGCCTTGTCCCAGGCCGTGCGGGCATGGGCGGACAGGCGCGCATCCTTGATGGACGCATGGTCCAGCGGCACCGGGTCGACGGCGAGGCCCTCATAGCCAGCGGCCTCCCCATGGGCGGCGCGGCGATGGTTGCGGATGACGCGGGCCATGGATTCGGCATTGGCCTCATAGGCCGGGAAGGTGCCCAGCTCCTTGGCCATCTCGGCCGAGGTGGCATAGCAGATGCCGGTCATGATGGCGGAGATGGCGCCGCAAATGGCGCGGCCCTCGGCCGAGTCATAGGGAATGCCCGACGACATGAGCAGCCCGCCAATATTGGCATAGCCCAGGCCCAGCGTGCGGTATTCGTAGGACAGTTCGGCGATGCGGCGCGAGGGGAACTGCGCCATCAGCACCGAGATTTCGAGCACCACGGTCCACAGCCGCACCGCATGCTCGAAGCTCTCCACGTCGAAGCGCTTCTCGGCGTCGCGGAACTGAAGCAGGTTCAGCGAGGCCAGATTGCAGGCCGTGTCGTCCAGGAACATATATTCCGAGCACGGATTGGAGGCGCGGATTTCGCCGCCCGCCGGGCAGGTGTGCCAGTCATTCACCGTGGTGTGGAACTGGATGCCGGGATCAGCGCAATGCCAGGCGGCGGCGCCGATCTTCTCCCACAGCTCGCGGGCCTTGATGGTCTTGGCCACCTTGCCGTCGGTGCGGCGGATCAGCTCCCAATCCGCGTCCGCTTCCACGGCGCGCAGGAAGGCGTCGGTCACGCGCACCGAATTGTTGGAATTCTGGCCGGCGACGGTCAGGTAGGCGTCGCCGTCCCAATCGGTGTCGTAGATGTCGATGTCGATGTCCGTATAGCCCTGACGGGCATACTGAATGATGCGCCGGATGGCGGCATCGGCCACATGGGCCTTGCGGGCGGCGCGGATCTCGCGCTTCAGGGCCGGGTTCTTCTCCGGGTCGAAGCAGGAATCCCCCGCGCCCTCGCAATTCACGCAGGCCTTGAGCACGGCCTTCAGGTGCTTGGCATTGAGCTTGGAGCCGGTGACGAGGGCGGAGACCTTCAGCTCCTCCACCACCTTCCAGTCCACATAGGCCTCTATGTCTGGATGATCCGCATCCACCACCACCATCTTGGCGGCGCGGCGGGTGGTGCCGCCGGACTTGATGGCGCCCGCCGCGCGGTCGCCGATCTTCAGGAAGCTCATGAGCCCGGACGAGCGCCCGCCGCCGGAGAGCTTCTCGCCCTCGCCGCGCAGGGACGAGAAATTGGTGCCGGTGCCGGAGCCATACTTGAACAGGCGCGCCTCGCGCACCCACAGGTCCATGATGCCGCCTTCATTCACCAGATCGTCGCCGACCGACTGGATGAAGCAGGCATGGGGCTGGGGCCGCTCATAGGCGGAGGTGGAGGCATGGACCTCGCCGGTCACATGGTCCACGTAGAAATGGCCCTGGCCGGGGCCGTCAATGCCATAGGCCCAGTGCAGGCCGGTATTGAACCACTGGGGGGAATTGGGGGCGACCATCTGCATGGCCAGCATGTAGCGGTGCTCGTCGAAGAAGGCCTGCGCGTCGGCCTCGCTGTCGAAATAGCCGCCCTTCCAGCCCCAATAGGTCCAGGTGCCGGCCAGGCGATCGAACACCTGCTTGGCCGAGATCTCGCCGCCATAGCGCTTGTCCACGGGCAGGGAGGCCAGCGCATCCAGGTCCGCCTTGGCGCGCCACAGGAAGGAGGGGACGGCATTCTCCTCCACCTTCTTCAGGCGCGAGGGCACGCCCGCACGGCGGAAATACTTCTGCGCCAGGATGTCGCTCGCAACTTGAGAGAAGTGCGCGGGCACCTCGATGCCTTCCTGCCGGAAGACCACCGAGCCATCCGGATTGCGGATCTCGCTGACGGTCTCGCGGAAGGCGATGCCGGCATAGGGCGACTGTCCGGCCGTGGTGTAGCGGCGTTCGACGCGCATATCGAGACTCCTCAGCCCCCCAAGGGCATTCAGCAAAGATGGCGGCAGCCGAACGCAAACGCGCGGGTACGACGGCTCGCGCCGTCCCGGAGACCGGACTGCTGTGTTTGGAACCGACAGTGGGTGAATACCGGCCTTCGGCCAATGTGTCCCGCTGTCGAGGAGGTGGACGCTAGAGCGAGTCTGGCGCCGCCGTCAAACACAGATTTGGGGGCTCCCTTCGTTGGCTGCCTACTAAATATAGTCGCGCCATCCCTGTTAACAAGTCGTAAACGTCCTTGGCCCGACGCGGGTTTCGGCCTCTTTGGGCCTGTGGACAAGGCCGGCCCCGGGGCCCCAGCGTTATGCACGTCATCCACAGCCGGCGAACCAACAATCGCGCGGTGTGTCTTTCGCGCGTCATGCGGGGGATTGGCCCCGCTACCGACGCGCGAACAGTTTCTCCACGTCCGACAACGAGAGCGTGACGAAGGTGGGCCGGCCGTGATTGCACTCGCCGGAATTGGGGGTCGCTTCCATCTCCCGCAGGAGGGCGTTCATTTCTTCCAAGCGCAGGCGGCGGCCGGCGCGCACGGAGCCGTGGCAGGCCATGGTGGCGGCCACGTGCAGGAGGCGGCGCTCCAGGGGCAAGGCATCGTCCCATTCCGCCGCATGCTCGGCGAGGTCGCGCACCAGGCGGGTGGTGTCGGCCTCCTTCAGCAGCGCCGGCACCTCGCGCACCAGCACCGCGCCATGGCCGAAGGATTCGAGCACCAGGCCGAGCCGCTCCAGATCGCCCGCCCGCTCGGCGAGGCGATCGGCCTCCGCCGGGTCGAGATCCACCACCACGGGCACCAGGAGCCCCTGGCGGGCGACCCCGTCGCGCTCCAGGGCGTGCTTTAATTTCTCATAGACGAGCCGCTCATGGGCGGCGTGCTGGTCCACCAGCACCATGCCGGCGCGGGTCTGGGCGACGATATAGGTCTCGTGCAATTGCGCCCGCGCGGCGCCCAGCGGCCGGTCGAGATCAGCCGCCTCCACCGGTGCGAAAGCCGGGCGGGCATCCACGGAGGGCGCGCCCAGCTCGAAGGCCGATTGCACCGGCTCCGCCAGCACGGCGGCGGCCACGGGATCGGCCACCAGCGGCCGGGCGGGGGAGGTGCGCCAGTCATGGCCGCCGGCGGGCAGGGGCTCGGGCGCCCGGAACCGGCCGGACCAGCCGCCATCGGGGCGGGGGAGCGGGCGGGGGAGGCCGGGGGGCAGGGCGGACGCCGCCGGCCCCGCTTCCAGTTCCGGCGCGCGGGCAAGCGCCACCAGGCGGTCCGCCATGGTGGCGGCGGTGCTGGGGGCACGCTCGGCCAAGGCCGTGGAGAGGGTGCGCACGATGAGGGCGCGGATGTTGCCGCCATCGCGGAACCGCACCTCGGTCTTGGCCGGGTGGACATTCACATCCACCTCGCGCGGATCGAGGGTGATGAACAAGGCGAGCAGCGGATGCCGGTCGGACGGCAGCAGGTCCGCATAGGCGCCGCGCACCGCGCCCATGAGCAGCTTGTCGCGCACCGGGCGGCCATTCACGAACAGGAATTGGGACAGCGAATTGGCCTTGGAGAAGGTGGGCAAGCCCGCAAGCCCCGTGAGCCGCGCCCCCTCCCGCTCGCCCTCCACCGGGATCACATTGCGCCCGGCCTCGGCGCCCAGCACATCGGCCATGCGGGCGGCGCGGCCTTCCGGGTCATCGGCGCGGGCGGGAAAGGTGAGGGGGCCGCGCTCCTCGGCGACCAAAGTGAAGGCCACATCCGGACGGGCCAGCGCCAGGCGGCGCACCACGTCGGTGGCGGCGGCTGCTTCCGCCCGATCGGATTTCAGGAATTTCAGCCGCGCCGGGGTGGCGAAGAAGAGGTCGCGCACCTCCACCCGCGTGCCGGCGCTGAGCGCCGCCGGCCGCACCGCGCCGACAACCCCGGCCTCCACCTTGATCTCGAAGGCATGTGGCGCGCCCTTCAGGCGCGAGGTGATGGAAAGCCGCGCCACCGAGCCGATGGAGGGCAAAGCCTCCCCCCTGAACCCCAAAGTGGAGATGGCGAGCAGATCCTCGTCCGGCAGCTTGGAGGTGGCGTGCCGCTCCACGCAGAGCGCCAGTTCGTCCGGCCCCATGCCGGAGCCGTCATCGGCCACCCGGATCAGCCGCCGCCCGCCGCCATCGATCACCACCTCGATGGATTTGGCGCCTGCATCCAGCGCATTCTCCACCAATTCCTTCACCACGGCGGCCGGCCGCTCCACCACCTCGCCGGCGGCGATGCGGTCGATCAGGATGGGGGGCAGGCGGCGGATGGGCATAAGGCGGCTCGAAACGGGACAGGGGCAAGCGGGGCGACTCGGAACAACCGAGGCGCCAGTATAGGCCCTCCGCGCCGCCCGTGCCGGGGTCCCGTGCGAAAGGGCACTGTCGGGCGCACCGGGCTATTTTTGTTCATTCCCCGCGCCAGCTTCCCCGCCTTAACCTTTGCCGCACGGTGACAGGCCGCATGCGGAAGGCGGCAGGCAGGCGGGGGCCAACAGCCGATGACGGGATCAAGGACCATCGTCTCCATTCAATATCTGCGCGCGCTCGCGGCGCTCACCGTGGTGCTGCACCATGCGCGCAACCCCGATCCCGGCCTGTTCGATCCCTTGAGCGGCTTCAATATCGGGGTGGCCGGCGTCTATGTCTTCTTCGTCATCAGCGGCTTCATCATGTATCGCGTGGGCCGCACGGAGACCCCGCTCCGCTTCCTCTATCGCCGCATCGTGCGGGTGGTGCCGCTCTATTGGATCTGCACCACCATCGCGGCGGTTCTGCTCTACAAGGTGCAGGATTGGGCGCCGCGGGCCCATGAGTTCTTCATGAGCTATGTCTATTCGCTTTTCTTCATTCCCCATTATTCGCTGAAATGGCCGGATGAATTGTGGCCCATCCTCATCCCCGGATGGACGCTGAATTACGAGATGTTCTTCTACGCCATCTTCGCCCTGTCCCTGGCATTCGGCGCGGTGGTGCTGGTCAACAGCGTCGTCATCCTGGCCTTGGTGGCAGTGGGCGCGCTGGTGGCGGTGAGCGGGCCGGTGCTGCTGACCTATACGGACTATATCCTGCTTTATTTCCTCATGGGGCTGTTCATCGGCTGGATGTACGACACCCGCGACCTGACCCGATGGGGCTTCTGCCTGCCGCTGGGGGGCGCCCTCATCCTTCTTGCCATTGCCTTTGGCGGGCGGGCGGAGGACCTCCTCCTCTTCCTCGGCGCTCCGCTCGTGGTGCTGGGCGGCCTTGCCAACGAGCCGGGCCTTGCCCGCTGGAACTGCCGCCTGCTGCACCGGCTGGGGGATGCCAGCTATTCCATCTATCTCACCCACGCTTTGTTCATCTTCGTGCTGCGCGCGGTGTTCGTGCACCATATGCCCTATGGCTGGCTGCAATTTACCAGCTGGATCGCCACCGCCCTGATCTCCGCCAGCCTGGTGGGTCTCCTCGTCCACCACTGGGTGGAGGCGCCGCTCACGCGGGCTTTGTCGGGGCGGGGGAAGCGGGCGGCGGTGGTGTGAGGGGGGCGAGGGGGCGGGGGGGGGGGCGCTTGGGCGCCCTGCGATGGTGCTCGCGGGAGCATCCGGCGTCGTCCCGCCCGACCTTCCCTAGGCCGCCGGCCGCTCTACCACCGGGCCGGCGGCGAGGCGGTCGATCAGGATGGGGGGTAGGCGACGGAGGGGCATGGGATGCGCGGACGCTCCGACTCAAGGGGATGGGAGCGGGCAGTATAGGGCAGAGGGCAAGGGGTGGGATGGGGGAGCATCTGAGATGGGGTGGTTTGCGGACAGGCTGGTTTCGGGCGACGAATTTGCGAAAGTGGCCATTCAGATCGTCTGCTGACTTGACCGCGACGCGCCCCCAATGTCAGTCGTTCGTTCTGCTTTGCTGCGCCCACGACGTATCAACGGTCATCACATGTTTGGAACATCACTGAATGCCTATTGTGCCAGAAATTGAGTTGCGCAATATTTTGCGGAATCAATCAATCTCAGCGCTCTCGATCGACACCAATATTTTCGACGAGAAAGGCCTACAACTTAGCGCCGCCCCACTTGCAACTGTCGCTATCCTTAACAATAGACCATTCGATTTCCTGCTGTCCGGCACCGTCGCCAAAGAGATTGTCAGCCATCTTGAGAAAAGCGCCGAAGATGCCTTCCGTAATGTTCGCAAGGCAATTGGGGAGGCCCTCTACGCGTTTGAAACGGTCCAGCCCACCAGAGATCATATACTGGATCTAATCACTGGAGGGCAAACAGCTACAGGAGCAGCTCAAACGCGTTTCGCGCAATACGTCCAGAACACGGGATGTGAAATTCTGCCGGACGAGGACTTGGTCACGACCAAGGAACTGTTCGACGGCTACTTCGGTGGACAGGCGCCGTTCGGTACGGGTAAAAAGAAAGATGAATTCCCCGACGCTTTGGCGCTCCATGCTTTGGAAGCAACAGCCCGCCTACGCGAAAAATCTTTCTTGGTCGTCTCCAAAGACGGTGATTGGCGAAAATTCTGCGAACAATCGCAGCGTCTCTATCTCGTGCCCGAACTCGAAACAGCGCTGGCGCTCCTCAATGATCCGCCGCTCGTAGTCAGGCAGTCGATCTTAGGTTGGCTTGCGGCAGATAGCGATGGTCGTGCTGAAATCCGAAAAGAACTTGAAGGAGTGATCACCAATCTCGATGTCGATGTGAACGGATATGCAACGTCTGGTGAATTGGATGCGATTCCCTATGGCACAGAGTTGCGAAAGGTCGAATGGGCAGACGATGCCGATGTAGACATTATCGAGACAAGCGATCCCGATGAGGGAGGTATTGTAACCGCGGTTCTGAGCATGCCTATCCAGCTTGAACTGCGCGTGCATGTCGAGTTGAATTTCTCTGTTTGGGATAGCGTCGATCGGGAATCAGTCAGCATGGGCGGACGATCGGTCGAGGTCGATGAAATTCATGATGTCCGCGCTACGGTCACGGTCAGGATGCACGATCTAGGAAGTGAGGATCAGGAGATCGAACTTGCGTCATGTGAAATCGACCTGAATGGAATCGACGTTGAACTTGGCGACGTCGATGTGTTCGAGCCTGACGAATACTACGATGATAGCGACGAGCAACGGTGATCTCGGCTCGACTTCCGTCGCCTACACGACCAATCTCAGTGTGTTCGGCATCCCTCGTTACGGCTGTTTAACAGGGTCGCTGAAGGCAGATGGGCTGCGGCGACGGCTAACCATGCGATGCAGTTCGGCTGACACTGGAACGGCCGCTAGACCTTTACGTCGTCCGATAACAGACCGTCCTTCACCGGCCCCGTTCAAGGCGTTATTCGGATGCCTTTCGACCGTTTTCAGGCTGCGGGCAAGGCAAGCTGAACGACCGCAACGGGGTCCGGAGCAGACCTGCATGAACGCTTCCAAGAATAACCGCTTCTGTCGCGACCCCACCGCAGGCGGCCCCTCCTAGAGCCGCCCGCTCCCCATCCTCACACCGTAACCAACGGCTTCAACCCCGCCTCGATCCGCGCCCGGCGCCCCTCCAGGAAGGGCGGCAAGGACAGCTTTTCGCCCAGGGTCTCCAGCGGCTCGTCGGTGGCAAAGCCGGGGCCGTCGGTGGCGAGTTCGAAGAGGATGCCGTTGGGCTCGCGGAAATAGAGGCTGCGGAAATAGAAGCGGTCCACGGGGCCGGAGGAGGGCACGCGCAGGGAAGCGAGGCGCTCGGCCCAGGCGTCGTATTGCGCAAAATCCGGCACCCGGAAGGCCACATGGTGCACGCCGCCCGCGCCCTGGCCGGCGGGGCGGAGCTTGGGTTCGATGCGCACGTGAAGCTCGGCGGCCGGGCCCCCTTCGCCCATCTCATAGACGGCCACGTCCGCGCCCTCGGCCTGGTAGATGCGGGCCTGGCGCATGTTCATCACATGGGTCAGCACCGCATCGGTGGGGGCAAGGTCTGGCACCGAGAGGGTGATGGGGCCAAGGCCGCGGATCTGGTGATCGGCGGGCACGGGGCTCTTCTCCCACGGCACGCCGGGGCCGGTGCCGCCATCGGCGAGCAAGGTCAGGCGCTGGCCTTCCTTGTCCTCGAAATCCAGCACGGTGCGCCCGTCGCGGCTGATGAGGCCGGAGGTGGCGAGGCCCTTCTCCTTCAGCCGTCCGGCCCAGAACTCCAGCGCCGCCTCATCGCGCACCCGAAGGCCGGTGCGCACGATGGCATGGGTGCCGCGCCGCTCGGGCGCCGCCGGCCAGTCGAAGAAGGTGATGTCGGTGCCGGGATTGGCTTCGCCGTCCGCATAGAACAGGTGGTAGGCGGAGGTGTCGTCCTGGTTCACCGTCTTCTTGACGAGGCGCAGGCCCAGCGTGTCGGTGTAGAAATGGTGGTTATAGGCCGCATCCGCCGTGATGGCGGTGAGGTGGTGAATGCCGGTGAGCTGCATGGTGCGTCTCCTGCGTCTCCGATCGGCCTGAGCCGTCGGAGGGGGAAGGGGAGCCCTCGCCCGCCGGTTCCCGCTTTGGGGGCGGGCACGGCGTGTCGAGGGCGTTGATGCACAGTTAGGGGCTCATAACCGGGATTGCGATCTGCGCTTTCGCAAACGGGGCTTGCGAGGCGGCATGGCCGACCATTCAGAGGCTTCCCTCCGCGCCCCTGCGGCGATATGGGCTTGGCCCATGTCCTATGCGGTGAAGGAAATGTTCAAGACCCTCCAGGGCGAGGGCGCCCAGGCGGGTCGGGCGGCGGTGTTCTGCCGTTTCGCCGGCTGCAACCTGTGGTCGGGGCGCGAAGAGGATCGCGCTGAGGCCGTGTGCCGCTTCTGCGACACGGATTTTGTCGGCCTGGATGGCGAAGGCGGCGGGCGCTTTGCGGACGCGGCCGTCCTGGCGGCGGCGCTCGCCCGCGTCTGGGGGCCGGAGCGGGCACGGCGGCTGGTGGTCTTCACCGGTGGCGAGCCGCTGCTGCAGCTGGATGACGCGCTCGTTGAAGCCGCCCACGCGGAAGGCTTCGAGATCGCCATCGAGACCAACGGCACCTTGCTGCCGCCCGCCGGCATCGACTGGATCTGCGTCAGCCCCAAGGCGGGCGCGGCGCTCAATCTCACCGCCGGCCAGGAATTGAAGCTGGTCTATCCGCAGGCGGGGCTCGACCCGGCTGATATGGCGGGCCTCGCCTTCACCCATTTCTTCCTGCAACCCATGGACGGCCCGGCGCGCGCCGAGAACACCGCCGCGGCGGTGGCCTATTGCCTCGACCACCCGCACTGGCGCCTCTCCGTCCAGACTCACAAGATGGTCGGCATCCCATGAAGATCACCCAGGCCTTCACCTTCGAGGCGGCCCACCGCCTGCCGAACGTGCCCCAGACCCACCGCTGCTTCCGCATGCACGGCCATTCCTACCGGGTGGAACTGGTGCTGGAGGGCGAGGTGGATGCCCATACGGGGTTCGTGGTGGATTTCTTCGACGTGGAGGCGGTGTTCGACCCGCTGCTGAAGCGGCTCGACCATTATTGCCTCAACGAGGTGGAGGGGCTGGAAAACCCCACCGCCGAGAACATCGCCATCTGGATCTGGGACCGCGCCAAGCCGCTCCTGCCGCCGCTCGCCACCGTGCGGGTGTTCGAGACGCCCCTCTCCTGGGCGGAATATGAGGGGCGCTGAGGGGGCCGGGCTCTAGACGGAGCGCATGAGCCCGCCATCCACCTTGATGTTCTGCCCCGTAATGTAGCCCGCGCCCTCCGAGGCAAGGAAGGCGATGGTGGCGGCGATCTCGGCCGAGGTGCCGTAGCGGCCCATGGGCACGGCGTCGCGGCGGGCGTCCTGCTGGGGCAGGCTGTCGATCCAGCCGGGCAGCACATTGTTCATACGCACATTGTCGGGCGCATAGGTGTCCGCGAACAGCTTGGTGAAGGAGGCGAGCCCCGCCCGGAACACCGCCGAGGTGGGGAACATGGGGCTCGGCTCGAAGGCCCAGGCGGTGGAGATGTTGATGATGGCGCCCGCCTTCTGCGCCTGCATGATCGGCGTCACCAGCCGGGTCGGGCGGATGACGTTGAGGAGATAGGTGTCCATGCCCCGGTGCCAGTCCTCGTCGGTGATGTCGAGAATGGCGGCGCGGGGACCGTGGCCGGCGCTGTTCACCAGCACGTCGATGCGGCCGAAGCTGGAGACGGTCAGGTCCACCAGGCGCTTGAGGTCGTCATTGGACTGGTTGGAGCCGGTGACGCCCACGCCGCCCAGCTCGGCGGCGAGCGCCTCGCCCTTGCCGGAGGAGGAGAGGATGGCCACCTTGAAGCCGTCCGCCGCCAGCCGCTTTGCCGCCGCAGCCCCCATGCCGGAGCCGCCGGCCGTCACCACCGCCACCTTCTGATCGCCCAAGGGTGCCTCCCTGCCTGTGCGGGCGGCGGAACGTGCCGCCCTTCGGCAGGTCTTGGGCGCCAATTCGCGCCTTTCGTCAAGGCGGCCGGCAGATCAGAGCTTGGGCATTTCCAGCGTGCCGTGGGGGCTCAATTTGTCGACCACCACGGGCAAATATTGCGCCATCAGTCCCGGCAGCATGGGCGCGGGCACGCCGATGGCGGCGGCCAGGTCCCCCATGGTCATGGGGTCCACCGCCTCCATGATCTGCTCGCGGGTGAGAGGACGATTCTCGCCCTGCGACAGCCAGGAGGCCACCTCCTCGCCAAAGCCCGCCTCGCGGAAGCGCTCCAGCAGTCCGTCGAGGTCGCCATAGGGGCTGGCGGCCAGCGCCGCCTGGAGCTTGGCCGGCAGGCCGGACATCATCGCGCCCGCAAGGCCGGAATTGAGGAGGCCGCCCAGCCCGCCGCTGAGCTTGTCGAACAGGGCCATGGGCCGTCTTCCTTCTGATCCTTGTACGGTCGACCAAAAAGCGCGAACGCGCCGCCGGTGCAACCCGAACGATGGTCGCGGGGGCCAGGACGATCACGCTTTCCTGAACGACGCCCTCCCACCGCCCCCCGCGACGGAAAGCAGCCTTTGCTTTGCCCGCATCCTCCGGTAACGGCATAAACATGATCTCCGCCCCGCTTTTCGCGGCGCTGGCCCTGATGACCGCGGTGGCGGTCATGGCCGTGCTGTGGCCGCTCAGCCGTCGACGTGCTCCCCGCGAGGCGCGGGAGGCGGACCTTGCCGTCTATCGCGACCAATTGGCCGAGCTGGACCGGGATCTGGCCGCCGGCCTCCTCTCGCCGGAGCAGGCGCAGGCGGCGCGGGTGGAGGTCTCCCGTCGCATGCTGGCGGCCGCCGACCAGGCGGGGCTGGACGGCGCCCCCGCTCCGGCGCGCTCGGGCACCGGCCGCCGACGCATGGTGGCGGCACTGGCCCTGGTGGCGGTGCCGGTCATGGGCGCCGCGCTTTACTGGCATCTGGGATCGCCCGCCCTTCCCGGCGCGCCTTTGGCCGAGCGGCTCGCGGCGCCCGCGGATCGCACCGACGTGGCCATCTTGGTGCGCAAGGTGGAGGAGCATCTGGCCGCCAATCCCACCGACGGCCAGGGCTACGAACTGCTCGCCCCCGTCTATGTGCGCATGGGCCGGCTCGACGATGCGGTGCGCGCCTATGCCCAGGCCATCCGCATCCTCGGCTCCACCGCCGAGCGGCAGGCGGCGCTGGGCGAGACGCTGGTGCTGCGGGGCGACGGCATCGTGAACGAGGACGCCGCGCGGGCCTTCAAGGCGGCGCTGGCGCTTGAGCCCGACATGCCGAAGGCCCGCTATTTCCTTGGTTTGGCTGCCGAGCAGGATGGTCGCAAGGCCGAGGCGGTGGCCATCTGGACCAAGCTGGTGGAAGAGGCGCCTCCGGGGGCGCCCTGGGTCGGGCTGGTGCGCGCCGCGCTCGCCCGCGCCGGCGCGCCGGTGCCCCAAATGAAGCCCCTCGCGCCTCCGGCGTCTCCCGGACTGGCGATTCCCGGTCCCAGCGCCCAAGATGTGGCTGCGGCCTCCAGCCTCTCGGCGGACCAGCGCTCGGCCATGGTTCAGGGCATGGTGGATCGCCTGGAGCAGCGGCTGAAGGCGTCTCCCAAGGATCTGGACGGCTGGCTGCGGCTGGCGCGCGCGTTCCAGGTGCTGGGCGAACCGGACAAGGTTCGCGGGGCGCTGGATCAGGCGCGCACCGCCTTCAGCGGCGATGCCGAGGCCACCGCCCGGATCGAGGCGACGGCGAAGGAATTGGGCGTCGGCGGCTGATCCGCCGTCGCACGGATGGGTTTGGGCAAGTGACGTTTGGGCGAGTGACGTTTGGGCAAAGCGGGGCCAAGGTGGAGGGTGTGAGGACGTGACGCGAAAAGGTCGCCGCCTGGTCCTGATCGGGGTTGGGCTCGCCGTGCTCGGTCTTGCCGCAGGCCTGATCCTGACAGCGCTCAACGACACCATCGTCTTCTTCCGCACCCCGACCGAGGTGGCGGAACACAAGGTCGCGCCCGGCACCCGCACCCGCCTCGGCGGGCTGGTGGAGACCGGCAGCCTGGTGAAAGAGGGCCCGTCCGTGCGCTTCGCCGTCACCGACGGCAATGCCCGCGTGACCATCGCCTATACCGGTATCCTGCCGGACCTGTTCCGGGAAGGGCAGGGCGTGGTGGCGGAAGGGGCGGTGCAGCCGGACGGCACCTTCAAGGCCGACACGGTGCTCGCCAAGCATGACGAAAAGTACATGCCGCGCGAGGTGGCCGACGCTCTCAAGCAGCAGGGCCACTGGATGGAAGAGGCTCAGCAGGCCAGGCCCGGCGCTGCCGACGGCCCGGCCAAGGCCAAGCCCGCTGCCGCCACCACCAAGCCCGCCTCCACGGCGCCCGGGAGCCTCACCCAATGATCGCCGAGCTTGGCCAATATGCCCTGATCCTGGCGCTGGCTCTGGCCCTGTTCCAGACCGTGGTGCCCGCCTGGGGCGCGGCGAAGGGGGACAGCGTGCTCATGGGCGTCGCCGCTCCGGTGGCGATCGTGCTGTTCGGCTTCGTCACCTTCGCCTTCGGGGCACTGGTGGCGCTTTATCTCACGTCCGATTTCTCGGTGGTCAATGTGGTGGAGAATTCCCACTCGCAGATGCCCACCATCTACAAGATCACCAGCACCTGGGGGAACCACGAGGGCTCCATGCTGCTGTGGGTCTTCGTGCTCGCCACCTTCGGCGCGCTGGTGGCGGTGTTCGGCGCCAACCTGCCGGACCAGTTGCGGGCGAATGTGCTAGCGGTGCAGGGCTCGGTGGCGACCGCCTTCCTGCTGTTCATCCTGCTCACCTCCAACCCCTTCCTGCGCCTCGTTCCGGCGCCGGGCGAGGGGCGGGACCTCAACCCCATCCTCCAGGATCCCGGCCTCGCCATCCACCCGCCGCTCCTCTATCTCGGCTATGTCGGGCTCTCCATTTCCTTCTCCTTTGCCATGGCGGCGCTGATTGAGGGGCGGATCGATGCCGCCTGGGCGCGCTGGGTGCGGCCCTGGACGCTCGCGGCCTGGGTGTTCCTGACGCTCGGCATCGCTATGGGTTCCTATTGGGCCTATTACGAACTGGGCTGGGGCGGCTGGTGGTTCTGGGACCCGGTGGAGAATGCCTCCCTGATGCCGTGGCTCGCCGCCACCGCCCTCCTGCATTCCGCCGTGGTGATGGAAAAGCGCGACGCCTTGAAGGTGTGGACCATCCTGCTGGCGGTGCTCGCCTTCTCGCTCTCCCTCATCGGCACTTTCCTGGTGCGCTCGGGCGTGCTGACCTCGGTGCACGCCTTCGCCACCGATCCCACGCGCGGCGTCTTCATCCTCGCCATCCTGACGGTCTTCATTGGCGGCGGCCTCGGCCTGTTCGCGCTCCGCGCCGGCGAGTTGCGGCAGGGCGGCCTGTTCGCGCCCGTCTCCCGCGAGGGAGCGCTGGTGCTCAACAATCTCTTCCTCACCGCGGCCACCGCCTCGGTGTTCGTGGGCACGCTCTATCCGCTGGCGCTGGAAGCCATCACGGATGACAAGATCACGGTGGGGCCGCCCTTCTTCAACCTGACCTTCGGCGGGCTGATGCTGCCCCTCGTCTTTGCCATGCCCTTCGGCCCGCTTCTGGCCTGGAAGCGCGGCGACCTCTTGGGGGTGGGCCAGCGGCTGATGCTGGCGGCGGCGCTGGCCGTGGTGGCGGCGGTGGTGACGGCGGCGGCGGAGGGGCGCGGCCCGGTGCTCGCGCCGGTGGCCATCGGAATTGCGGTGTTCATCATGATGGGCGCCCTCACCGACCTCGTCGAACGTTCCGGCTTTGGCCGCGTGCCGGTTTCCACGGCGCTGCGCCGGCTGCGCGGGCTTCCCCGGTCCACTTTCGGCACGGCGGTGGCCCATTTCGGCGTCGGCCTGTGCCTGCTCGGCATCGTCTCCGAGAGCACGTGGAGCCTGGAAAGCATTGGTGCGGTGAAGGTGGGCCAGTCCATCACCATCGGGTCGCGAGACCTCACGCTTGCGCGCATGGAAAACCGAAGCGGCCCCAATTATCGCGCCCGCGTCGCGGTGTTCGAGATCCGAGAGGGCGGCGTCAGCCAGGGCACCATCGAGGCGGGCAAGCGCCAGTTCGCGGCGCGCCAGATGGGAACCACCGAATCGGGCATCCGCACCTTCGGGCTGAGCCAGCTCTACGTGGCCATGGGCGAGGAAAGCACGGACGGCGTGGTCTCGGTGCGCGCCTCCTGGAAGCCGCTGGTGACACTGATCTGGATCGGCGCGGTGGTCATGGCGGTGGGAGGCGCCCTGTCCTTGGCCGATCGCCGCCTGCGGGTGGGCGCGCCGCGCACGGCGCGGCGGCGGACCGTCGCCACCGTTCCGGCGGAATAGCCATGCGCGTCCTGCTTCTCCTCTTCGCCCTTCTGTTGCCGCTGCATGTGGCCCCCGCCTTTGCGGTGCAGCCCGACGAGGTGCTCTCCGACCCCGCATTGGAAGGGCGGGCGCGGGAACTCTCCAAGGAATTGCGCTGCATGGTCTGTCAGAATCAGTCCATCGACGATTCCGATGCCCCGCTGGCCCGCGACTTGCGCCTCCTGGTGCGCGAGCGGCTCAAGGCCGGCGACACGAACCAACAGGTCCTCTCCTTCATGGTGGACCGCTACGGCGAGTTCGTCCTGATGCGCCCGGTCTTGTCCTGGCGGAACGCCCTGCTTTGGGGAGCTCCGATCCTGGCCGTGATGCTGGGCGGGGTGGTTGTGCTGCTGGCCCTGCGCCGGCGCGCCGCTCCGCCGGAAGTGGCCCGCCTGACACCCGACGAGGAAGCCCGCGTCGCGCGCCTGCTGGCCCAAGAGCACCGCGAAGAGTAGCACCGCGAAGAGTAGCACCGCGAAGAGTAGCAACGCGAAGAGCGCTGAGGTCCCGGCCCGCGCTTGTTCCGCGCCACGCCCTTCCTTTCCTGACCTGCCACGCCATGCGCGGTGGGGCGCCTCGGCACGTTCGCGTGCTTGCGACTTGCCTCTGCTGCGTCCTGCGTCCGAGATAAAGCGCCGCCGAAATGGCGGAGGCGATCACACGGCGCTTGACAGCGGGAACGTTCCAGGCGAACGTTGGGAACGTTCCCGCTAACGATCCTCTCTGGAGGGCATCACGTTGGGGGATCGCTTGCAGGCGCCTCTTTCATTCGGCGCCGCGCCCACGAGAACCCAAGGAAGGACAAGAGAAATGGCGATCGATTGGAAGGGCCTGAACCCGGCGCCCGTCACCCTGTTCAAGGACAATGGCGATGTGGACTTCGAGGGCAATGCCCGCCTCGCCAAGTGGCTGGCGGCCATCCCCGGCGTGAAGAGCCTCGTGATCCTTGGCCATGCGGGCGAGGGCACGTTCCTGACCCATGACGAGCAGCTCGAGCTGATCCGCGTCTACAAGGACGCCACGCCCCTTCCGGTGGTGGCCGGCATCACCGGCGAGGGCACCAAGGTCGCGGAGATCGAGGCCAAGCAGAAGATCGAAGCCGGCGCCAGCGCCGCGCTGGTCTATCCGAACCACGGCTGGCTGCGCTTCGGCTACCAGAAGGGCGCGCCGCAGGACCGCTACAAGGCCATCGCCCAGTCCGGCCTGGAATGCATCCTGTTCCAGTATCCCGCCGTCACCAAGGCCAATTACGACCTCGACACCCAGCTTGAGATCGCCGCCATCCCCGGCGTCACCGCCACCAAGAATGGCGTGCGCGACATGAAGCGCTGGTACAACGAGATCCCCGCGCTCAAGAACGCCTTCCCGAACCTGGCCATCATGTCCTGCCACGATGAGTGGCTGCTGCCGACCATGTTCGACGTGGACGGCCTGCTGGTGGGCTACGGCAACATGGCGCCCGAGCTGCTGCTGGAATTCCTCGCGGCCGGCAAGGCGCAGAACTATACGCTCGCCCGCAAGTATCACGAGCAGCTCCTGCCGCTCACCCGCGCGGTCTATCACCGCGGCTCGCACATGGAAGGCACGGTTGCGCTCAAGCACGCCCTGCGCGCCCGCGGCCTGATCGATAACGTGAACATCCGCGAGCCCCTGAAGCCGCTCGGCGATGCCGCCGACGCCGAGATCCGCGCCGCCGTGAAGGCCGCCGGCTATCCGCTCGTCGACACCGCGCTCGCCGCCTGACGACCTCTTGCGCCTCCCGCCGGTCTGGATCGGCGGGAGGTGTTTTCACACCAACCTGAAGAGACGATAACGTCTGATACCAAACGGCCGCCCACCCAGAACAAGAAGGGCGCCTTGGAGGAAACCATGCTCAAGAGACGCGACTTCCTGATCTCCTCGGCCGCCCTCATGGGCGCGGGCCTCCTGTCCGCCTCCTTGCCGGCGGCGGCAAACGATTTTCCTAACCGCCCCATCAAGATGGTGGTGCCGTTTGCGCCTGGTGGCGGCGTGGACGTCTTTGCCCGCCTCATCGCCCAGCAATTGCGCGACCTGAAGAACTACACCGTCGTGGTGGACAATCGCAGCGGCGCCAATGGCTCGGTGGGCGGCAATGCGGTGCGGAAGTCCGATCCCGACGGCTACAATATCCTGTTCTCGGCGGGCACGCAGGTGATGGTGGGCTCGGTGATGAAATCGGCGCCCTATGATCCCATTACCGATTTCACCCCCATCGCCCGGGCCGGCGTGGCGCCCATGATCCTGGTCATGTCGCCCAAGCGGCCACAGACCACCATTTCCGAGATCGTCGCCGCCGCACGCAAGTCGCCCACGGAATGGAACTTCGCCGCCTCGGCCATGGGCTCTCCCGGCCATCTGGCGGAGCTGGAGTTCAACCGCCTGGCCGGCCTCGACCTCGATGTGATCCCCTATCGCGGCACGGCTCCGGGCCTGCTGGACGTGTCCGGCGGCAATGTGCAGCTGATGATCGACCCGGTGCTGGCGTTGCTCCCCTCGGCGCAGTCCGGCAATGTGAGGGCCATTGCCCTCACCTCCGATGTGCGCACCGCGCTGGCGCCGAACGTGCCGACCGCCGCGGAGAGCGGCATGCCCGGGCTGAACCAGTTTTCCTGGTACGGCGTGTGGGGCCCCAAGGACATGCCCGCAGATCTGGTGACCACCCTGAACGGGGCGATCAACGCAGCAGTGGCGGCTCTGGCTGCCAGCGGGCAGCTGGCCAAGATCGGCGTCGAGCCCACGACCGAGACGCCGGCCGCGTTCGATACCTTCCAGCGGGCCTATCTCAAGAAGGGCACCGAGCTGTTGCGCGCGGCCAAGTTCGAGCCGACCTGAGCCGCACACGGGCGGACCTTGACGAACCCGCCGCCGAGAGGCGGCGGGCAACGCGCGTTCCGGTCACGCGCGGGGCGGCCGAGGGCTGCCCAGGCCCGCCTCCAAGACCACCGTCCTTCTATTCCAGCAGTCCGGCGCATGTGTTGCCTTCGGGGCGCCATCCGCCGTTTCGAGAAGGGCGCGGGTGGGCTTTCTCCTCGCCGTGAGCGGTCCGCTCACGCAGCCGTGACGCGCATTACAGATCGGTAATCCCATAGCCAGGGAGCTGTAAGGGTCACGTTTCTACATTCCCTCTCAAGGGTGCCCCAGGGGGGGCAAAAACTTGAGAGACGACGTCCCGATGACTGGAACCACGCCTTCTTCCTCTCGCATCCGTCGCCGCCGCAACCTGCTGCTCGCCGGTGTCGTCGGTCTCGCCGTCACCGGGGTGGTGGCCGGCCAGTTCGTTCCGCCCTATGCCAGCCCGGCCATGGCGCAGATCGCCACCAATACGGCCCCGGGCCAGAATTCCTTCGCCGACATCGTCGAGAAGGTGTCGCCCGCCGTGGTCTCGGTGAAGGTCAAGAAGGACGTGAATGCCCAGTCCATGGCTATGGGCGAAGAGGGCATGGGCGGCCTTGGCGGCGACGTGCCGCCCCAGATCGAGCGCTTCCTGAAGCGGTTCGGCTTCGAGGGTGGTCCCAATGGCCCCATGGGTCCGCGCGGTCCCAAGGCTGACCGTGGCGGCCCGTCCGAGCGCCGCGTGGTGGGCCAGGGCTCCGGCTTCATCATCTCCGCCGACGGCTATGTGGTGACCAACAACCACGTGGTGGACGGCGCCAGCGAGGTGGATGTCACCACCACCGACGGCAAGGATTATGTGGCCAAGGTCATCGGCACCGATCCGCGCACCGACGTGGCGCTGCTGAAGATCGAGGGCAAGACCGACCTGCCGTGGGTGAAGCTCTCCGACGCCGCGCCCCGCGTGGGTGACTGGGTGATCGCGGTGGGCAATCCCTTCGGCCTCGGCGGCACGGTGACCGCCGGCATCGTATCGGCCCGCGGCCGCGACATCGGCGCCGGCCCCTATGACGACTTCATCCAGATCGACGCGGCGGTCAATCGCGGCAATTCGGGTGGCCCGACCTTCGGCCTCAATGGCGAGGTCATCGGCATGAACACCGCCATCGTCTCGCCCTCCGGCGGCAATGTGGGCATCGCCTTCGCCATCCCGGCCGAGACCGTGAAGACGGTGGTGAACCAGCTGCGCGAGAACGGCAAGGTGGCCCGCGGCTACATTGGCGTGCAGATCCAGCCGGTGACGGACGACTTGGCTTCTGGGCTCGGCCTCAACGGTACCGAAGGCGCGCTGATCGCCCAGGTGCAGCCCGACGCCCCCGCGGCCAAGGCGGGCCTCAAGAGCGGCGACGTGATCGCCAAGGTGAATGGCGACGTGGTCAAGGACGCCCGCGACCTGTCCAAGAAGATCGGGATGATGAAGCCGGGCACTTCGGTGCAGCTCTCGGTGATCCGCGATGGCAAGACCCTCCAGATGGCCGTGAAGCTCGACCAGCTGCCGGGCGAGCAGCAAGCCAGCCTCTCTGACAAGGACGGCGCTCTCTCCGGCCAGAGCGTGCCGCGCCTGGGTCTCCAGCTTGCCCCCGCCAAGAGCGTGCAGGGTGCTGGCTCCGAGGGTGTGGTGGTGACCGAGGTGGATCCCTCCGGCCCCGCCGCCCAGCGCGGCATCCGCTCCGGCGACGTGATCCTCGACGTGGGCGGCAAGTCCGTCGCCTCGCCGAAGGACGTGCAGGACGGCTTTGCCTCCGCCAAGGCGGAGAACCGCAAGGCGGTGCTGGTGCGGGTGAAGAACGACCAGGGCGTGCGCTTCGTGGCCATCGCCCTCGACAACAAGGCGGGCGGCTGAGGCGGGCCGGAAGCCGGGATCGGCTTCCGCAACCCGTGCGCGCCCGAGAGGGGGCGGCCGGCCCTCGCTCGCGCAAAGACGGAGCGAGGGCCGGGCTGCACCCCTGAAGGGGAGCGTGCCAAGTCGTGCCTTGAGGCGTCGAGCCGAGGTGGCGCTTCCGTCGCCCAAAGCCGCCCCGGTTTGGCCGGCGCGGGGAGCTTTTCGCTCTCCGCGCCTTTCTCGTTTTCACGGCAAACCTTCCGCAGATGGGCTATAGACTGCGATGACGACGAATCTTGACCAGGGTGATCCGTTCGCCATGCGCCTGCTCCTCATCGAGGACGACCGGGATGCGGCCGACTATCTGCGCAAAGCCTTCCGCGAGGCCGGGCATGTGGTGGAGCATGCTGCCGACGGAGAGGAAGGGCTGAGCCTTGCCCTCGACGGCCGCTTTGACGTGCTGGTGGTGGACCGCATGCTGCCGCGCCGGGACGGCCTGTCCGTGGTGTCCGAATTGCGGGCCCGTGGCGAAAAGACACCGGTGCTCATCCTGTCCGCCCTTGGGCAGGTGGACGACCGGGTGGTGGGCCTTCGGGCCGGTGGCGACGACTATCTGCCCAAGCCCTATGCCTTCACCGAGCTTCTGGCGCGCGTGGAAGCCCTCTCCCGCCGCGCGGCACCCCATGCGGCGGATACCGTCTATCGGGTCGGGGATCTGGAACTGGACCGCCTCGCCCACCGGGTGAGCCGCGCCGGCAAGGACATTCCCCTCCAGCCGCGCGAGTTCCGCCTGCTGGAATATCTCATGCGCCATGCCGGGCAGGTGGTGACGCGCACCATGCTGCTGGAAAACGTGTGGGATTATCACTTCGATCCCCAGACCAACGTGATCGATGTGCATGTCTCGCGCCTGCGGTCCAAGATCGACAAGGGCTTCGACGTGCCGCTGCTGCACACGGTGCGCGGCGCCGGCTACATGGTGCGAGAAGGTTTGAGGTGAGCGGGGCGCAAGGGCTCCCCGCCTGCGGCGCGGCGCGCGGGGCGCCATGGCCATGAAGGTGCGGCGCGATCTCTTCCGGCTGGTGCGCACCACGGCCTTCAAGCTGCTGGCCGCCTATCTCGTCATCTTCGCTCTCTTCGCCGTCTTCATGATCGGCTACGTGGCCTGGCACACCCGCCAGCTCATCGAGGCGCAAGTGGCGGAGAATGTGCAAACGGAAGTGCAGGCACTGGCCGAGCAGTATCGCATCGGCGGCATCCAGCGGCTCGTCCTGGTCATCGACCGGCGCACGCGACGGCCCGGTTCCTCCATCTATCTGCTGGCCACCTATAATGGCGAGGTGCTGGCCTCCAACGTCTCGGACCTGCCGCTCGGCCTCCTCGACAAGCCCGGCACGACCTTCACCCCCTATCGCCGCTCCGAGGAGCCGGGGGCGAAGGAGAATCTTGCCTTCGTGCAGGTCTTTATCCTGCCCGGCGGGTTCCGCCTGCTGGTGGGGCGCGACATCGAGGAGCGCGACACGCTGCGCCAGATGGTGGTGCGGCCCGCCCAGGGGGCGCTCGCCATCATCCTGGTGCTGGGCCTTGTGGGCGGCTTCTTCGTCACCCGGCGCGTGCTCAAGCGCATCGATTCCATGACTGCCACCTCCGAGACCATCATGGCGGGCGACCTCAGCGGCCGCCTCGCGGTGGATGGCACCGACGACGAGTTCGACCGCCTCGCCCACAGCCTCAACGCCATGCTGGATCGCATCGAGTCCCTGATGAGCGGCCTGAAGGAGGTCTCGGACAACATCGCCCACGACCTGAAGACCCCGCTCACCCGCCTGCGTAACCGCGCCGAGGAGGCGCTGCGCAATGCATCGAGCGAGGAGGACTGGCGCGCGGCGCTGGAAACCACCATTGAGGAAAGCGACGGCCTGATCCGCACCTTCGATGCCCTGCTCATGATCGCCCGCGCGGAAGCCGGGCAGGCGCGGGGCAACATGGTGGACCTGGACCTCGCCGCCATCGTGGAAAACGTGGCCGAGCTCTACGAGCCGCTGGCGGACGAGCAGGGCCTGGACCTGACAGTCTCCGCCGAACCCGTGGAGGTGCATGGCGTGCGGGAATTGCTCGCCCAGGCGCTGGCGAACCTCGTGGACAATGCCATCAAGTATGGCACTTCGGCCGATGGCAGCCGCGGCCGCATCGAGGTGACGCTGCGGCGAGAGGGCGAGGAAGCCGTCATCGGCGTGCGCGATACCGGGCCGGGCATTCCCGCCCAAGACCGCGACCGGGTGCTGGAGCGGTTCGTGCGGCTGGATGCCAGCCGCAGCCGGCCGGGCTCGGGCCTCGGACTCTCGCTCGTTTCGGCGGTGGCCCGGCTTCATGGCGGTCGCATCGCGCTGGAAGATGGCGCGCCGGGCTTGCGCGTCTGCCTGCATCTTCCTGCGCGACCGGCGAACCCGTGAGCGGATTTGCAGACTGCCTGTCAGGCGTGCAGTTTTTACCGTCTGCAATCCGTTGGAAGCGGCCTTAAGGATCGCGCCGGTAAGGGCTTGCACAGGCCCGTTGCATCGTGCCCTTTAGGAAGGCAATGGATCGCTGCGACGCAACGGATTCGACCCTCTCTCCCGGCCTCGCATCGCTGATGCGGGAAGGACCGGTCGTTGCCGATCCGGCGACCGCCTCCATTCGCCTGGAACAGGTGCTCGAAGGCCTCGATGCCCACCGGCGCGCCGCGATGGAAGAGACCTTCGAGGCCTTCCCGCTCGCCCACCGGGTGCTGCTCGGCATTGCCGAGGCCTCGCCCTTCCTTCTGGAGATCGTCCGGACCGACCCGATGCGCCTCGTCACGGCGCTGGAGACGGCACCCGATGCGCGAATCGCCGCGTTGGTGGCGGAAGGCCGTGCGGCGGTGGCTGCGGCGGCCGATGAGGCGGCAGCCATGCGCGCGCTGCGCCGCATGCGGGCGGAAGCGGCGCTGGTCATCGCGCTGGCCGACATCGGCGGCGTCTTCGACCTGACCGCCGTCACCGGCGCCCTCACCGACGTGGCCGACACGGCCGTCTCGAGCGCCCTGGACTTCCTGCTCCGGGAAGCGGCAGCCGAAGGGCGCCTTCTCAGCCCCGATCCGCTGAACCCGGCGTGGGGCTGCGGCCTCGCCGTAATCGCCATGGGCAAGCATGGCGCCCGCGAATTGAACTATTCCTCCGACGTCGACCTGATCGTGGTCTATGACCGCGACGTGGCGCCGCTCAAAGACGGCGTCGAACCCTCGCCCTTCTTCGTGAAGATCACCAAGGGCCTGGTGCGCATGCTCCAGGAGCGCACGGGCGACGGCTATGTGCTGCGCGTGGACTTGCGCCTGAGGCCCGATCCCGGCTCCACCCAGATTGCCCTCTCCACCGCCGCCGCGCTCGCTTATTACGAGCGGGAGGGCGCCACCTGGGAGCGGGCGGCCTATATCAAGGCGCGGGCGGTGGCCGGCGACCTGGGGGTGGGGCGCGCCTACCTCGCCGAACTCTCCCCCTTCGTGTGGCGGCGCGTGCTGGACTATCAGGCCATCGCCGACGTCCATGCCATGAAGCGCGAGATCCATGCCTTTCGCGGCCACGATGTGGTGGCGGTGGAAGGGCATAATGTGAAGCTCGGGCGCGGCGGCATCCGCGAGGTGGAATTCTTCGTCCAGACCCAGCAATTGATCGCCGGCGGGCGCGACCCGAACCTGCGCTCCCCGCGCACCCTTTCCGCCCTCGATGCCCTTGTCTCCGACCGCTGGATCGATTCGGCGGTGCGGGACGACCTGGCCGACGCCTATGTGTTCCTGCGCCGGGTGGAGCACCGCATCCAGATGGTGGCGGATGCCCAGAGCCATGTCCTGCCGGAGCAGGCGGACGCGCTCGCCCAGTTCGCCCGTTTCATGGGCTATCCCGACCGCGACGCCTTCGCCGCTGCGCTGGTGGATCGGCTCATCCGGGTCCAGCACCATTATTCCCAATTGTTCGAGGATGCGCCGCCGCCCGCCGCGCTCGACGGCCAATTGTCCTTCCCGGCCGACCAGGACGACCGCGCGACCCTGGCCGCCCTCGCCCGCCTTGGCTTCCGCGAGCCGGCCCAGGCGAGTGCGCGGGTGCGGGGCTGGCTGGCGGGCAGCTATCGGGCGCTCAAGAGCGAGGCGGCGCGGGGGCATTTGGCCGCCATCGCCCCGCTCCTGCTGGAGCAATTCTCCCGGGGCGGGGACCCCGACGGCGCGCTGGTGGCCATGGACCGGTTCCTGACCGACCTGTCCGGCAGCCAGCTTCTGCCGGCCCTGCATCGCCATCCCGATCTGGTGCGCCTGCTGGCCAATGTGCTGACCACAGCGCCCCGCCTGGGCGAAACGCTGGCGCGCCAGCCCTCCTTGCTGGACGCGCTGCTGGATCCCGCCTTCTTCAACATCCTGCCTGATGTCGCCACCCTGGAGCGGCGCCTCGATGCGCTGCTCGATACGGCGGAGAATGACGAGGACCAGCTGGACCGCGCACGCCGCTTCCGGCAGGAGCAGCATGTGCTCATCGGTGTGCGCATCGTTTCCGGCACGCTGGCGGCCGAGCGGGCAGGGGAGGCCTATGCGGCGCTCGCCGATGTGATCATCCGCGCCCTGCACAAGCGCGTTTTCGCCCGCTTCGTGGAGACCCATGGCGCCATTCCCGGCGCGGCCACCGCCGTGGTGGCCATGGGCAAGCTCGGCGGCCGGGAGATGACCGCCGGCTCCGACCTCGATCTCATCGTGCTCTATGACTATGAGGGCGATGCGGGCGTGGCCTCGGACGGTCCGCGCCCGCTGGTGGGACCCCATTATTTCGCCCGCTTCACCCAGCGCCTGGTCTCCGCCCTCACCGCCTTGACCAATGCGGGCAAGCTTTATGACGTGGACCTGCGCCTGCGCCCGTCCGGCCGGGCCGGCCCGGTGGCGACGCGCCTTGCCTCCTTTGAGAGCTATCAGCGCACCGAGGCCTGGGCCTGGGAGCATATGGCGCTCACCCGCGCCCGGGTCATCGCGGCGACGGACGGCTTTGCCGAGCGGGTGGAGGCGGTCATTCTCCAGGTGCTCAGCCGGCCCCGCGACCGCCGCCTGATCGCCGGCGACATCCTGGACATGCGCCGGGCCATTGCCGCCGAGAAAGGCGAAAGCGAGCGCTGGAACCTCAAGCACGCGGCGGGCGGGCAAGTGGATGTGGAGTTCCTCGCCCAATATCTGGTGCTGGTCAACGCGGCCACCCATCCCGAGATCGTCGATACGGCTACGGCCCGCGTGCTGGCGGTGGCCGGCTGGCTGGGCCTCTTGCCGGCGGCGGATGTGGAGACCCTCTCGAAGGCCTGCGGCCTCTACCAGGACTTGACCCAGGTGCTGCGCCTGTCGCTCGACACCCACGCTTTGACCGGAGAGGTGAGCCCGGCCCTGCGCGCGCTTCTCGCCCGTGCCGGCCAGATGCCGGACTTCTCGACGCTCGATGCCGATCTTGGCGAGACGCAGGCCAAGGTGCGGGAGATCTTCACCCGCGTGCTCGAAGACGCGGCAGACTAGAGTTTCCCGGGGCGGCGACGTCTGGCCCGAACATGCTCGGGCCGGCCCTCACATCACCGCGCTGAGACGGGGCGCCTCATTGGCATTGGCCGCGCGCCCGTCCAGGGGCAGGCGGATGACGACGGAGGTGCCCACCCCTTCGGTCGAGCGGATGCGCATGGCGCCACCATGGAGCTCGGTCAGGGACTTGGCGATGGCCAGACCCAGCCCAGAGCCCTTGTGGGTCTTGGTGAACTGGCTTTCCACTTGCTCGAACGGCCGGCCGATCTTGGTAAGGGCATCCTGGGGGATGCCGATGCCGGTGTCCTCGATGGCGATCACCGCCGCCCCGCCATTGATGCGGGCGCGCACCGCCACCTTGCCGCCTTCCGGCGTGAATTTCACCGCGTTGGACAACAGGTTGAGCAAGATCTGCTTCAGCGCCCGCTTGTCGCCGCGCAAAGCCAGTCCTTCGCTGGTGTCGGCGGTCATGACGAGGCGCTTTTCCTCGCCCTTCAGCGCCATCACACGCATGGCATCCGCCACGATCTCGTCCAGGCGCACATCCTCCAGCTCCAGCTGCATGCGGCCGGCCTCGATCTTCGACATGTCGAGGATGTCGTTGATGACGTCGAGGAGGTAGGTGCCGGAGGTGCGGATGTCCGTGCAGTATTCGGAATATTTGTCCGACCCCAGCGGACCGAACATGCCGCTCTCCATGATCTCGGAGAAGCCGATAATGGCGTTCAGCGGGGTGCGCAGCTCGTGGCTCATATTGGCCAGGAACTCGCTCTTGGCGCGGTTGGCGTCCTCGGCGCGGTTCTTCTCTTCCGAATACTTCTCGGCCAGCTCCGCCAGTTGCTGCGCCTGGTGCTCCAGGGTCTGCTGGGACTTGCGCAGATCCGCCACCAGCGCCATCAGGCGCTTCTCATTGTCCATGAGGCGTTCCTCATGGCGCTTGAGCGGGGTGATGTCGGTGCCCACCGAGACGTAGCCGCCATCCTTGGTGCGGCGCTCGGCGATCTTGAGCCAGCGGCCGTTGGACAATTGAGCCTCGAAGGCGCGCGAGCCTTCCTCGGGCTTGTCTTCCGGCTTCAACGGAGTGCGGGTGATGGGGTGACGGCCGACCGTGGCGATGGTGTCGAACGGCGTGCCGGCGACGATGGCCTCGTCGGGCAGTTCATGCAGCGTCTGGAACTTGGAATTGCAGAGCACCAGGCGGTTCTGGCTGTCCCAGAGCACGAAGGCTTCGGAGATGCTCTCGATGGCGTCGCGCAGGCGCATGTCGGCGGTGACCGTGCGCTCGGCCATGTGCTGCGCCTCGGTCACGTCCATGGCGATGCCGATCAGGTGCGGGCCGTCTTCGCCCGCCTGCTGCACCACCTCGGCGCGCATGCGCAGCCACACATAGTCGCCGCGTGCGGTGCGCATGCGGAACACCCGGTCCACCGAGGCGCCGGGGCGGTCGGCCAGTTCCTGGGCCAGTTCGTAGAGGTCGCCGTCGTCGGGATGGACGAGATTGGCGATTTCGCCAAAGGACAGGAGTTCGTCCCGGCGCTCAAGGCCAAGGATCTCGAACATGGTGTCGGACCAGTACATGCGCCCACGGGCCATGTCCCAGTCCCACATGCCGCAGCGGCCGCGATTGAGGGCGGTGTCGATGCGCATGCGCACGGTGTCGTAGATATGGTCCGCCTCCCGCGCCCGGCTTGCCTGCCAGTGGAAGGAGAAGCCGAGAATCAGCAGCACCGCCCCCGTGGTGGTGAACAGCGTGATGGTGAGCGTGGTGCTCTCGGACCAGACGGACAGCGCCCGCTTGACGGGCTGCACATAGACGATCTGGCCCAGCGGCGGGTTGAGGTTGCGCACCGTGGCGAGCGCGTCCTCGCCATTGACGGGCACCTCCAGCACGCCAGCGCGCTCCGCGAACACGGTGAGGGGCTGGGAGGGATCAAGGATGTCCGCGAGCGATTTCGCGGCGGGCAGGCCCGAGGGGGCCGCCGCGATGACGCGGCCGGCGGGATCGGTCACATAGACGCGGCGGCCTTCCTGCGTGGCGCGAGGGGGCAGGCTGTCCTGGAGCGCGGCCTGGGCGCGGGCGGGATTGCCGCCGAGGCGCTGGCCGAGGCCCTCGGCGGTGGCGAGGGCCATAAGGGCGATGTCATCCTTGGCGGCGTCGATGGCGGCCTGGCGCTGGGCGTGCACCTGCACCACCGCGCCGACGCCGATGACGCCGAGGAAGGTCACGATCAAGGCGGGGACCACGCGGCGCAGGAAGGGCTCGGCCTCCAGCAGCCGCTGATAGGCGGGGCGTGCTACGGATCGAGCAAGTCCCCCAATGGCTTGCCCGCGCACGCCAGCGCTCGCAGCGTTGGCGCGTGCCATCGCCGGCCTCCTCTCCGGATTGTCCGGCCTCAGGGCTGCCACACCCCTTGACCTATCGTCCTCTTTCGACTTGGAGGGACGTGCCGCATCTCTCCGAATCAAGGTCGATTGGAATCGAATCGGGGGTGCGTTGTCTAGAGTCAGGGGGAGTCAAGAGGCGAAAAATTGCGGGGACCGACCTGTTTTTCGAGCCCGCACGCTGTAGGCAGAAATCTCCTCCTCTCAAGGATTCTCGCCATGCCCCACTCCGCTGCCGACATCTGGTTCAAAACCGGCGAAGCCACCGTGCTTGCCGCCGAGGGCCAGTTCACCGATGCCATGCCGGAAGTGCTCATCGGATCGGTGCGCGGACCCGCCGGCACCGCCTTCGCCTCCATGATGGGGCAGGTGCAGGGGCACACCCGCATGTTCGTGGTGCGCGACCTCAACCAGCTGGTGCGGCCTGCCACCATGATGACCACCAAGGCCACAATTCACACGGCCGAGTATGTGGAATTGCTGGGCGGGGTGGTGCAGGGCGCCACCGGGGATGCCATCATCGACTGCATCATCGAAGGCATCCTGCCCCGCGAAGGGCTGGACGAGATCTGCATGATCATCATGATCTGGCTCGATCCCCGCTGCCCGGAGGATCCCAACCTCGACAAGGCAGACCTCTACCGGACCAATTACGAGGCCACCAAGCTCGCCATCGCCCGCGCGCTGAAGGGCGAGCCCACGGTGGAGGAACTGATCGCCAACCGCAAGAGCGTGAAGCACTACGCCTTGGACGGCGTGGTGGAGTATTGAGCGGAGGCTCCGTCCGCCCGAAGCCAGCGCTGATAGGCTTCCACCATGAAGTCGACAAACACCCGCACCTTCAGGTCGAGGGTGGCGCGGGCGGGGAACAGGGCGACGGTGTCCAGGGGCTCCTGGCGCTGCCAGTCCGGCAGCACATCTTCCAGCTCGCCGGCATCCAACCGCCGGCGGGCGAGGCAGCGGGACATCATCAGAATGCCCGCTCCGCCAATGGTCTGCCGCAATGCCATGATGGCGTCATTGGTCACCATGCGCGGCGTGATCTTGAGCGACACCGGGCCGGACGGCCCGTCCAGGTCCCAGGTCAGCGGCCCCGGATGGCTTCGGATGGCGATGAGATCGTGGCCCACGAGGTCGGAGGGATGCGTTGGCCGGCCCCGCCGGTCCAGATAGGATGGGCTCGCCATCAACGACAGGTTCTGCTGGCCCAGGCGGCGCACCTGATAGCTGGAATCGCGCACGGGCCCCGTGCGCACGCCCACGTCGAAGCCGTGTTCGATCAGATCGAGGGGATGATTGTCCAGCGTCAGGTGCAGTTGCACCTTGGGATAGCGGGCGCGGAAGGTCGCGAGCTCCGGCTCAAGGATGAGAATGGCCGGGGCATAGGTGATGAGCACCTTCAGCGGACCTTCCGGCTCCTGGGTCAGGGCGCGGATGGCGGCATCCGCATGGTCGAGGGCGGCCATGGCGTCCACGCACTTGCGGTAATAGGCCTGCCCCGCCTCGCTCGGCCACACCTTGCGCGTGGTGCGATGGAGCAATTGGACGCCGAGCCGATCCTCCAGGGCCTTGATCTTGCGGCTGACGGAGGTGGCGGGCATGCCCAATTGTTCCGCCGCCCCGTTGAAGCTGCCGCGTTCCACCACGCGCAGGAAGACTTCCACATCGTCGAGACGGGACATCATTGGGCCTCCGGGGCCGGGGCGCGCGCTGCGCCGGCCAATGCCATGCATATGGGGCGGCGGTCCCGATCGGACCGCCGCCCCTCATTCACAAGTTCGCGCTTTCAGGGCTCAACCGGCGCGGGGGCCGTTCAGTTGGTGCCGAGGCCGCGGTCGCCGATCTTGAAGGTGATCTGGTCGGCGGCCGTGGGCTGGGGCGCCGGCATCTGGGCGAGCGGATTGGCCTGGTGGGCGGGGGTGGCATAGGCCAGCGGAGCGGCCTCATAGGCGGGACCCGTCTGCGCCGCCACCGTGTAGTTCTCCTTGTTCTGCTCGGTCGTATATTCGTCGGCCTGGGCGATGGAGGCGAAGCCGATGGCAGCGGCAAGGGCGAGGGGGGCGATGGTGAGGTAACGCATGGGACTTATCCTTTGTCAGGGTGGGAGCCGGCGAGGCCGGCGCCTTCGATGACGTGAAGATAGGTCCCAAGCGGCGCTGCGATAATGTGCAGTTTGCGGTGCACACTCTGCCGGTTTCGGCAGCAATCGATCCCCATTCCCGCCGCTTTTTCCGGCAGGGCGGGCGGCGACGCGCTTCCGCGGCGCCAGCTTAGCCCAGCGAACGCAAGGCGATATCCGCCACATCCGGCGACAGGCCGGGCGTGTCCGCCACCTTGCGCAAGGCGCGCTCGGCGAGCGCCGCGCGGCGGGGCTCCATCTGCCGCCAGGTCTTGAAGGCGGACAGCATGCGAGAGGCCACCTGCGAGTTGGTGCCGTCCAGGGTGAGCACCACGTCGGTCAGGAAGTCGTATCCGGCACCGTCCAGACGGTGGAACTGGGTGGGATTGCCCATGGCGAAGGCGCCGATGAGGGCGCGCACCCGATTGGGATTGGTCATGGAGAAGGAGGGCAGCAAGGTGAGCGCCCGCACCCGGTCGAGCGTCCCCGGCTCGGGGATCTGGGCCTGGAGGCTCAGCCACTTGTCGATGACCAGCGGGTCGCGCTCGTAGCGCCGGTGGAAGTCCTCCAGCACCTCGGCGCGGATGGGACTGTCATGCTGGGCGATCACGGCGAGCGCCGCGAAGCGGTCTGTCATGTTGTCGGCGGCGAGATACTCCCCGCGCGCCCGCTCCAGCGCCTCGGGCGTACCGGGGACGGTGAGATAGTCCAGGCACAGGTTGCGCAAGGCCCGCCGGCCCGCCGCCGCCGCATCCGGCGAATAGGCCGCACCGGAGGTGAGAGCCGCGTGAGTCGTCGCGAAGGCGGGGGAGAGCGCCTGCGCCACAGCCCGCTTCAACTGGCGGCGGGCGAGGAGGACGGCGTCGGGGTCCACCAGGGTGGCCAGTTCCCGGGCGATCTCGTTCTCGCCCGGCAGGGCCAGGGCCTGGGCCTTGAAGGCGGGATCGAGGGCAGGGTCCGACAGCAGCAGGCCGGCGGCGTGGAGCAGGGCATCCGCCGGCGGCAGCGTGCCTTCGCGGGCGCCGCGCTTGAGGAGATCAAACGCCAGGCCTTGGATGGCGTCGAAGCGATTGAACGGATCGCTGTCATGGGCGGCGAGGAAGACAAGGTCCTCGGCGGTGAGGTCCACTTCCAGGTTGATGGGCGCCGAGAAGCCGCGATTGAGCGAGGCCACGGGGCGGACCCCCAGGCCTGTGAAGGTGAAGGTCTGGTGCGGTGCGCTGATTTCCAGGACGCCCGTCTCCACCGTCGTGCCATCGGCGAGGATGAGGGGCTGGGCATCGCCATTGGGACCGAGCAGGGCCACCGCCAGCGGGATGACCACCGGCTTCTTGTCGGGCTGGCCCGGCGTTGCCGGTGTTGCCTGGGTGACATCCAGGCGATAGGTGCGCGCTGCGGGGTCATATTGGGTTTGCACCCGCACCTTCGGCGTGCCGGCCTGGGTGTACCAGAGCGAGAATTGCGTCAGGTCGCGGCCGGTGGCCTCGCTGAAGCAGGCGAGGAAATCCTCGATGGTGGCGGCATCCCCGTCATGACGGGCGAAATAGAGATCCATGCCGGCCCGAAAGCCGTCCTCGCCCAGAAGGGTGCGCAGCATGCGCACCACCTCGGCGCCCTTCTCATACACGGTCGCCGTGTAGAAGTTGTTGATTTCTCGATAAAGATCCGGCCGTACGGGATGGGAGAGCGGCCCGCCATCCTCCGTGAACTGCTGTGCCTTGAGAAGCCGCACATCGGCGATGCGCTTCACCGGACGCGAGCGCTGGTCGGAGGAGAATTCCTGGTCGCGGAAAACCGTGAGGCCCTCCTTCAGGCACAATTGGAACCAGTCGCGGCAGGTGATGCGGTTGCCGGTCCAGTTGTGGAAATATTCATGGGCGATGATCGCCTCGATATGGGCATAGTCCGCATCGGTGGCGGTCTCCGGGCTCGCCAGCACGTATTTGTCGTTGAAGACGTTGAGGCCCTTATTCTCCATCGCCCCCATGTTGAAGTCGGAGACGGCGACGATGTTGAACACGTCGAGGTCGTATTCGCGCCCGAACGCGGTCTCGTCCCAGCGCATGGAGCGGCGCAGCGCGTCCATGGCATAGGCGGCGCGCGCCTCCTTGCCCGGCTCCACATAGATGCCAAGGTCCACCGGCCGGCCGGAAGCGGTCACGAAATGGCCGGGCACCTTGGAGAGCTTGCCGCCCACCAGCGCGAACAGATAGCTGGGCTTGGGCCAGGGGTCGTGCCAGACGGCATAATGCCGGTTGGTGCCGGAGATCGGCCCGCTCTTGATGAGGTTGCCGTTACCCAGCAGCACGGGGGCTTCGTCCCGGTCCGCCTCGATGCGGGTGGTGTAGACCGCCAGCACGTCGGTGCGGTCGGGGAAGTAAGTGATGCGGCGGAAGCCCTCCGGCTCGCACTGGGTGCAATAGGTGCCGGAGGTGCGATAGAGCCCCATCAGCTGGGTGTTGGCGGTGGGGTCGATCAGGGTCTCCACCTCCAGCACGAAGCGATCGGCCGGGGGATGTGGAATGATGAGCGCGGCCGGGTTGGCCTCGAACGCGCCGCCCGTGGTGGGAAGCCCGTCAATGGCCACGCGCACCAGGGTCAGGCCGTCGCCATCCAGCACCACCGGCGCGCCCGGCCGGCCCTTGGCATTGCGCACCAGGCAGAGGCGCGAGACGACGCGGGTGGCCTCCGGGTGGAGGCTGACATCCAGATGCACGGTCTCCACCAGCCAGTCCGGCGGACGATAGTCCGCAAGGCGCACGGGACGGGGTTCGGCATCACGCATGGTTCACTCCGGGCCACTGCGGGACGCCGTGCGCCCCCGCCGTCTATCGGTCTGCGCCGACTTTAGGACCTCACGCGCGCGGGCGAAAGACCGCGCGGCTTCGCACGCAGGCCGCACCTTTTAACCGCTTCTCTGCGCCCAGCGTGCACCTGCTTCCCGCCGCGCTCATGGGCGGCGGGGAACCCCTTCGCACCGCAGCAATTGAGGAGAGCGGAGGAGACGCGCATGGATCGTTTTGAAGCGCTGGATGCGTGGCGTGGGATTTGCGCCTTGCTGGTGGTCCTGTTTCATTTCTGCTTCGTGTTTGTCTCACCCCTGACGGAGGTGCGGCTCGTCGCGAATGCTTATCTGCTGGTGGACTTCTTCTTTGTCCTCAGCGGCTTCGTAGTCTGCCACGCCTATGGGCACCGGCTGGGAAGCCTCGCCCACTGGCGCAGCTTCGTCGTGCGGCGCATGGGTCGGCTGTGGCCGCTGCACGCGGCCATGCTGGCGGCCTTCGTCGCCTTTATTGGCTTCGTCAACCTGGTGCCGCACCCGGAGAGGTTCGACATCACGGTGCTGCCGAGCGAATATTCGCTCGTCTCCATTCCCATCCATCTGGCGCTGCTGAATGCCGCCAATCTCCATGGCATGTCGTGGAATGCCCCGAGCTGGAGCATTGGGGCGGAATTCTACACCTACCTTCTGTTTGGGGCGGTGGTGGTGCTGGCCGCCCGTCGGCTCTGGGTGGCGGCGCTGCTGCTCTCGCTGGCGGGCGTCATCGTCTTGGCCGTCGCATCGCCCACCTATATGAACTCAACGGCCGATTTCGGCCTGTTCCGCTGCGTCGCAGGCTTCTTCCTGGGCGTGGCGGCCTATCACCTGCACGCGCGCATCGGCGACATACGGCTCCCGGCGGCGAGCATGCTGGAACTCCTCGCCGTGGGCGCGGTGGCGGGCTTCGTCGTGGCGGCCGGCCATGGACCCGACCAGGTGGCGCCCTGGAGCCTCGCCGCGCCCCTTGTGTTTGCCGGTGCGGTTCTGGTGTTCGCCCGGCAAGGGGGAGCGGTCTCGCGGCTGCTTCTCGCCAAGCCGTTCGCGCGGCTGGGGGCGTGGTCCTATTCCATCTACATGACGCACCAATGGGTGCTCATGGTCGCCGCCTTCCTCGCCTGGGCGATGGCGGGCCTCCTCGGGGTGAATCTCGAGCGGCAGGTGATGGTGGAAGGGCATGCCAAGGCGCTCTATGACCTCGGCGGCATGCCCGCCAGCCTTGTGCTGCTGGCGGCGATCCTCGCCGCCGTTCTGGCCCTCTCCGCCTTCACCCATGCCCGCATCGAGCGCCCGGCGCAGGTGCGCTTCAACCGCATGGCGGAGCGTCTGGAGCGCGGCGTCCAGGTGCGCCGCGCCTATGGCCTCGCCCGTCAGCGGCCCGACAGGCGGGCCTCCAGGGCCTCATAGAGCGGATTGTCGGAGGCAAACACATATTCGATGGGCGCCACGGTCACCATGCTCGCCCCATGGGTGCGCAGGAAGGTGGCAAGGCCATGCAAGGTGTCCGGCGGGCAGTGCAGGGTGAGCATGCCGGAGGAGGTGGGCCCGCCGAACGGGGCCACGCAGCGGAAATCCGCCACCGCCCGCTCCACGAGGCTTGCATCGCACTGCTCGAAGCGCGTGCGCACTTCCCGCATGGTGCGGGCGCGCCGCTCCGCTGCCATGCGGTCGAACATGGCGCGGGCCGCCGCGCGCGCGCCCATGGTCCAGGGGGCGGTGAGGGAGGCCACCAGATTGGCCTCCGAGCGCAGGATGACGCCATCATCCACCACCTTCAGCGCGTTGGCCGCAAGGGTGGCGCCCGTGGTGGTGATGTCGACGATCAGTTCCGCAGACCCTGCGGCAGGCGTGCCCTCGGTGGCGCCGGCGCTTTCCACGATCCGATAGTCCACGATGCCGTGGCGGGCGAAGAAGGACCGCGTGAGGTTCACATATTTGGTCGCCACCCGGATCCGGCGCCCGGTCCGGCCGTGGAAATGGCTGGCCACGTCGTCGAGGTCGTCCATGGTGGAGACATCGATCCAGGCCTGGGGCACCGCCACCACCACATTGGCGTAGCCGAAGCCCAGCTTCTGCAGCAGGGTCACGCGGGTCTCGGCCTGGGGGATATTCTCCCGCACCAGGTCCTCGCCGGTCACGCCCACATGGGCGGAGCCGGAGGCGAGCGCGCCGGCAATCTCGGAGGCGGAGAGATAGGCCACTTCCACGTCCGCGACGCCGCCAAGCGCGCCGCGATAGTCGCGCGCGCCCCGTGCCTGCAGCAAAGGCATGCCGGCGCGGGAGAAGAAGGCCTGCACATTTT
This sequence comes from Aquabacter sediminis, assembly GCF_028863665.1. Taxonomy (GTDB): domain Bacteria; phylum Pseudomonadota; class Alphaproteobacteria; order Rhizobiales; family Xanthobacteraceae; genus L1I39. The sequence goes on along the minus strand of NZ_JARBFX010000003.1, from coordinate 530,524 downwards.
CCTGAAGCCGGCCCTTGGAGGGCACGGCGAGGATCAAGGTCTCGCTCATCAGCGCGCCTCCAGGTTCGCGAGCCGTTCCACCCAAACGGCAAATCCCACCGCCGGCACGCTGCGTCCGGCGCCGATGCGCGCCAGCAGCGGATCGTAGCGCCCGCCCGCCACCAGGGGGCCGGAGATCCGCTCCTGCGGATCGTCCAGCTCGAACACCATGCCGCTATAATAGTCCATGGGCCGGCCGAAGGCGGTGGAGAAGGCGATGTCGGCGGGCTCGATGCCGTGCACGGTGAAGAAGCCCGTGCGCCGGTCGAACACGTCGAGGGCGGCATTCAGATCGATGCCCGCATCCGCTGCCAGCGCCCGCAATGCCGCCGAGGCGCTGTCCGGGTCGCCGGAAATGGACAGATAGCGGGTCAGGATCATGGAGGTCTCGGCCGGGAGGCCTTCGCCCGCATCCAGCGTCGCCTGTTCCAGGAAGCGTTCGGCGATCTCGGACACGGAGCGTCCGCCCACCGTGTTGATTCCCGCAATGGACAGGAGGTCGGTGATGAGCGCGCGGGCGCCTTCCGGGTCGCTGCCGGCCAGTGCGTTCAGCACGCCGCTCGGCACCGTGCTGCCATTGGCGCGGGGCGCGCCCAGGCGGGAGAGGTCGGCATCGAGCCGGCTCTGGCCGAAATCCTTGATGAGACGGCGCTTCCACACCGGCGCGAGGGGAAGGGCCTCCAGCAGCGCCGAGAACAGGCCGAGATCACCCAGCCGGATCTTGGGAGCGGGCACGCCATAGAGGGCGCAGGCTTCGAGGCCCAGCGCCAGGATGTCGGCGTCCGCGGCCTCGGCGTCGGTGCGGCCGAAGGATTCCACCCCTGCCTGCCGGAATTCGCCGGACGCCTCGCCCCGGAAGCGGAAGACCGGGCCGAGATAGCTCACCGCCGCCGGGAGGGGCTGATTGCGGGCGATCACCTCGCGGGCGACGGGAATGGTCAGGTCCGGCCGCAGGCACAGCTCGCGCCCGTCCGCATCGACCGTCAGGAACAGGCGGCGGCGGATGGATTCGCCCGACACGTCCAAGAACACGTCCGCCGGCTGGAGGATGGGCGGGTCGCACGGCGCATAGCCAGCGGCGGCGAACCGCGCCAGCAAAGCGTCGTCGAGCGCGCGGGTGTCGCGCGGGGGGAGGGGGCTCTGCGGCGCTTCGGCCATGGGATGTCTTCGCCCTGTGGGAGTGCACGTGCGTTTGGCGCGGCTTCTAGCAAAGGCAGCGCCCCGCCACCACCCCGGCGGGCGCGGGAGAGGGCTGCGCGGGACGGCCCGCATGGAGAGCGGCGGGTGATCAGGCTATGGTGCGCGCCGATTTGATTGGATTCGGCGGTCCCATGTCCGCCCGTTCGAGGAGATGCCCATGGCCGAAACCCCCACCGTCCCGGCCAAGGCCGGCAAGGCTCCGGCCGTCGGCAATCTCAGCTTTGAGGCGGCGCTGGCCGAGCTGGAAGCCATCGTCCAGCGCCTGGAGCGGGGCGACGTGCCCCTGGAGGAATCCATCGCCATCTATGAGCGCGGCGAGGCCCTCAAGAAGCGCTGCGATGCGCTCTTGAAGGACGCAGAGGCCCGTGTGGAGACCATCGTGCGCGATGCGGACGGGCGCCCGTCTGGCACTGCGCCCCTCGATCCCGCCTGATCATCCCTGTCCCATTCCGGGACAGGAGGAGGATCGGGGAGGGGCTGGAGCGGGAACAGGAGGCGAGCGAATCGCGACCTTGTGGATATCCGTTCTTTGTTCCTGCCGGCCCACGGGTGGTCCAAACAAGAGCGGCGGGGCCGGCCTTCGCCGAACCCCGCCGCCAAAGACCGCAGGCTTTTTGGCAGCGATGACCCGGACCGGTGCCGTCCTTATTCCTCGCCGACCACCTTTTGGCGGTGAAGAACGGGCGGGCGGAACACCAGCAGCTTGTCGATGCGCCGGCCGTCCATGTCCACGATCTCGAAGCGCCAGCCATAGGCATCGAACACCGCGCCCACGGACGGAAGTTCCTTGATGTGGGAGAGGGCAAAGCCGGCAATGGTGTGGAAGCCCCGGTCCGAGGGCAGTTCCACGTCCAGGACCTCGCGCAGCTCGTCCACCGGCGTTTCGCCCGAGATCAAATAGGAGCCGTCCTGCCGGCGGACCACATGGATTTCGTCGGAGGAGTGCTCCTCCGAGATGGAGCCGGTGATGGCCACCAGCAGGTCATAGCCGGTGACGACACCGACCATGTCGCCATATTCGTCCACCACGATGCCCATGGGCACGTCGGCGCCCCTGAGAATGCGCATGGCCTCCAGCGCTCCCACGGTCTCCACCACGAAGGGCACAGGCTGCACGAAGGCGCGCGGGTCCGGCGTCTCGCCCTGGAGGTAGGAATCCAGCAGGCGCTTGGCCTGGATGATTCCCACGGTCTCCTCGGGTGACTTGTCGCAGGCGGGCAGGCGGCTGTGGGGCGTCTGGAGCAGGGTGTCGCGGATTTCCTCGGCGCTCGCCGAAATGTCCACCCATTCCACGTCGGGACGCGGGGTCATGATGGCGGTGACCGGCCGGTCGGCCAGGCGCATCACGCCCGAGATCATGCGCCGCTCGGCGGGCTCGATGACGCCGGCGGTCTCCGCCTCGGTGATGATGGCGCGGATCTCCTCGTCGGTGACGCCTTCCCCGCCACGGCCCTTCTCGCCCAGCAGGCGCAGAACGAGGCGGGTGGACGCGTCCAGCAGCCAGACCGCCGGCGCGGCCACCTTGGACAGGCGCACCATCAAGGGGGCCATCACGCAGGCGAGCGCCTCAGGATTTTGCAAGGCGAGGCGCTTGGGGATCAGTTCGCCGATGACCAGCGACACATAGGTGATGCCGCCGACCGCCAGCGCATAGCCCAAGCCGTCGGCCGCGGCCTGGGCAAGCCCCGCCTCTTGCAGGACCGCGGACAAATAGGCGCCGAGGCTGGCGCCGGAAAAGGCGCCGGCCAGGATGCCGATGAGGGTGATGCCGATCTGGACGGTGGACAGGAAGCGGCCGGGCTCCGCGCCGAGCGCGAGTGCGGCCTGGGCTCCCTTGTGTCCCCGATCCGCCCGATTCCGGAGCCGGGCGGGACGGGCCGAGACGATGGACAATTCCGCAGCGGCAAGCACCGCATTGAGAAGAACGAGAAGGAGAACGATCAGGATTTCTATTATGGGCATGGCTTAAAGTGTGACCTGTGCCCTTCCTCCATATCACAGCCGAGGGCCAAAACGCGAAGCCCGGTGGGGCAAAAACCGCGCCGCCGCTTGATCTTGACACTTTTGCGACGATCCCATCCCCGCCTTTCGTGCGCCATGACCGCTTGGAACGAAGGCCGCCTGGGCCTTCGGAGGGCTGCGTTAGGCGGCGGTGGGCGGAACAAAACATTGCCCAAAGGGCGCATCGCGCTCTAGGAGAGCGCCATCGGTTCATCCGGCTTTCGGCAGGCATTCATGTCCTTCAACACCTTCGGTCACATGTTCCGGGTCACCACCTTCGGGGAGAGCCACGGTCCCGCGATCGGCTGCGTGGTGGATGGCTGCCCGCCCGGCTTGCGCTTCACCCTGGCGGAGATCCAGGCCGCCCTCGACCGCCGTCGCCCCGGCCAGTCCCGCTTTACCACCCAGCGCCGCGAGCCCGACGAGGTGCGCATCCTTTCAGGGGTGCTGGAGCAGGAAGAAGGCGTGCTGGTGACCACCGGAACCCCGGTGGCGCTCCAGATCGACAATGTGGACCAGCGCTCCAAGGACTATGCCAACATTGCCGGCAGCTACCGCCCCGGACATGCCGACTATACCTATGACGCCAAGTATGGCCTGCGCGACCATCGCGGCGGCGGCCGCTCCTCGGCCCGCGAGACGGCGACCCGCGTCGCCGCCGGCGCGCTCGCCGCCAAGGTGCTGCCCGGCGTGAGCGTGCGTGGCGCGCTGGTTCAGATCGGCGAGATCGCCATCGATCGCAGCCGCTGGGACTGGGACGAGGTCCCCAACAATCCCTTCTTCTGCCCGGACGCCGCCACCGTGCCGCTTTGGACGGAGTATCTGGACGGCATCCGCAAGAGCGGCTCTTCCATCGGCGCGGTGGTGGAACTGGTGGCCGAGAATGTCCCCGTGGGCCTGGGCGCGCCGCTCTATGGCAAGCTTGACGCCGACATCGCCGCCGCCCTCATGGGCATCAATGCGGTGAAGGGCGTGGAGATTGGCGAAGGCTTCAATGCCGCCCGCCTCACCGGCGAGGAAAATGCCGACGAGATGCGGCACGGGCCGGACGGCCCTGTGTTTCTCTCCAACCATGCGGGTGGGGTGCTGGGGGGCATTTCCACTGGTGCACCGCTTGTTGCGCGCTTTGCCGTCAAGCCCACGTCCTCCATCCTCACCCCCCGCCGCTCGGTGGACCGCACCGGAGCCGAAACCGAGGTGATGACCAAGGGGCGGCATGATCCGTGCGTGGGCATCCGTGCGGTTCCGGTAGGCGAGGCCATGATGTGGTGCGTGCTGGCCGACCATATGCTGCGCCATCGCGGGCAAGTGGGGTCAACGCCCCATTGGCCTTTCGAAGGCTGATTTCAGTATCGCTGAAATTTTCAAAATTTCATTGTCGCTGAAATTCACCTCTGCTAGCGTTCGGGCATGAAGCTCGCGGACTGGCTCGAAAGCACCGGAACCAAGCGCAGCGCCTTCGCCAAGCGGGTGGGTCTTTCCCCCGCCAGCGTGACGGCCCTGTGCAACGATGCGCGCGCCTGGGTCTCCCGCGAGACCGCCGAGCGGATCGCGGAGGCGACGGGTCACGCCGTGACCCCGAACGACCTTCTCGGCCTGCCTGCCCCCCGCATCCGAGGTTTGCCCGTGACCGATACTGTCCAGTCCCGCGTCCAGTCCGCCATCGAGGCCATCGCCCGGGGGGACATCGTCGTCGTCACCGATGATGACGACCGGGAGAATGAAGGCGATTTGATCCTCGCCGCGTCCCTCACCACGCCGGAAAAGATGGCCTTCGTCATCCGCAACACGTCCGGCATCGTGTGCACGCCGCTGCCCCCCTCCGAGGCCAAGCGCCTGCGCCTCGAGCCCATGGTGGCCAATAACGACGCCCCCATGGGCACCGCCTTCACCGTCTCCGTGGACGTGAAGCACGGCACCACCACAGGCATCTCCGCCGAGGAGCGCACCAACACCGTGCGCGCCTTGGCCAATCCGAACATGGGCGCCGCCGATTTCGTGCGTCCCGGCCATGTCTTCCCGCTGATCGCCAAGGAAGGCGGCGTGCTCATGCGCTCCGGCCACACCGAAGCGGCGGTGGATCTGTGCCGCCTTGCCGGCCTGCCGGCAGTGGGGGTGATCGCCGAGCTCGTGAATGACGACGGCACCGTCCAGCGCGGCCCCCAGGTGACCGCGTTCGCCGAGAAGCACAATCTGGTGCGCATTTCGGTGGCGGACCTCATCGCGTATCGCCAGGCCCGCGAAAAGCTGGTCACCCGGTCCGCCGAGTTCCCCGTGCCCACCGTCATCGGGGAGATGAAGGGCTATTCCTTCCTCACTCCGTTCGAGTCGGTGAACCACCTTGCGGTGGTCTATGGCCGCATCGGCGACGGCGAGAACGTCCTGGTGCGCCTGCATCGCGCGGACCCCATCGGCGATGCCTTCGGCGGTGCCAAGTCGGTGCAGAAGGCGCTGGAGCGCATTAAGGCCGAGGGGCGCGGCGTGCTGGTCTATCTGCGTGACGGAACCGCGGGCGTCCCCGCCACCGCCGTGGGCGAGACCGAAAAGACCGCCAGCGAGGCCGAGCGTGATCGCCATTGGCGCGAGATCGGCCTCGGCGCCCAGATCCTGCGCGATCTCGGAGTCGTCTCCATTCGCCTGCTCGCCTCGAAGACCCGCACCTATGTGGGCCTTGCCGGCTTCGGCATCGAGATCGTCGAGACCGAGCCGCTGGAAGCCTGATGCCGCCTTTGTGACAGCCGCGCGCGTCCCGGCGTGTGCGGCCGTGCAAACGCGGTCTTTTGCCGACACGGCGTTGGTGGCAGCATGGGGCATCCCGGCTGCCATCTTCGGAGGACGCCATGGCCTGGCGGTTCGCCCCTTCCCTTTGCCTCGCTTCCTTGCTCGTGGCGCTGCTGGGAGACGGCGCCGCCCGGGCGGCGCCCGCCGCAGACAATGTGGTGGACGTGCAACTGGTCCTCGCCGTGGACGTGTCCTATTCCATGGACCCTGACGAGCAGGCGCTCCAACGCGATGGCTATGCAGCGGCCCTCGTCTCAGATGAATTCCTCAATGCCCTGCGCCAAGGTCCGCGGGGGCGGATCGCGGCCACCTATGTGGAATGGGCCGGCGAGCGCGAGCAGAGGGTCGTCCTGGACTGGCGCATCATCGACAGCCCCGCCAGCGCGCGGGCCTTCTCGGATGCCATCCGTGCGGCACCGCTGCGGCGGGTCTATCGCACCTCGATCTCTTCCGCCCTGCTCTTTTCCGCAAACCACTTGAAGACATCAGGTTATCGGGGCTTGCGCAACGTCATCGACGTCTCCGGAGATGGGGTGAACAACCAAGGCCCTCCGGTGGAGCAGGCGCGGGACGAGGTTGTGGCCCAGGGCATCACAATCAACGGCCTGCCCCTGCTGCTGAAGCGCAGCGCCAATTCCGCCATCGATATCCCCGACCTCGATGTCTATTACGAGGATTGCGTCATCGGTGGCGCCGGGGCTTTCGTCATCCCGGTGCGCGAGCAGGCGGAGTTCGCCCGCGCCATCAAGACCAAGCTGGTGCTGGAGGTGGCAGGGCTGCGGCCGCCCGAAATGCCCCGCATCATCCCAGCCGTCAGCCCGCCGCGCCTGTCTTGCCTCATCGGCGAGCGGCTATGGCGGGAGAACTGGAACAACTGACCGTCTCGACCCCCGCCTCAGCGCGCGGCGGCCTTGGATGTGACGAGGTCGTAGCACATGGTCAGGTGCATCTTGATGGTGGGCAGCGTCTCGGTGGCGAAGGCGCGCATCACCGCATTGCTGCCGCCCTTGGAATAGCCGCCGAAAAGGCCGACCGCATCCATGTGGCCCTGCGTCTGCGCCACCACATAGGCGGCGTCGAACGCGGCGCCGGACTTGGCGGACAGATCGGCCATGATCTTCTCCAGGTCCGGGGTCAGGCCGGGGGGCGGGGTGATGCCCGTGTCCGCCTTTCCGAGCGCTGCGACGAAGGCCTCCCCGATGCGGGTGTGATCTGTGATCATGTGCTGGGCGAAGGCCCGGATGGCCGGGTTCTTGGACTTTTCCAGCGCCAGCTTGCTGCTGGCAATCTCGAAACCGTTGGCCGCCGCAGCCGTCTTCACGAACGCCTCCGTGGACGGCACCCGCGCCGCCGCGACCAGGGCCTGGGGGGCGGGGCCGGGCGCATCCTGCGCAACGGCGGGAAGCGTGGGAATCGCAAGGCCGAGAACCAATGTCACGGCGACAGTCTTAAGGCCACTCACGGAATTGCCCCTGGTCTTTGCGTTACGCCGGCATTGTACAGAAACATGGCGTGGCGAACAGCTTGGCGCCTTCGGCGTGGCGAGGGCGGGTCTCAGCGCTCGAAAATCCCCACCAGCTCCACGTGCGGCGAATAGCGGAACTGGTCCACCGGCGTCACATGGGCGAGGCGGAAGCCGCCGGCGGTGAGAAGGGCGGCGTCGCGGGCGAAGGTGGCGACGGAGCAAGACACATAGACGAGCCGGCCCACCTTGGAGCGGGCCAGTTCCCGCGCCTGGGCTTCCGCGCCCTGTCGGGGCGGGTCGATCACCACCGCGTCGAGCTTGGCCATTTCCTCGGGGAGGAGGGGGCGGCGGAACAGGTCCCGGACCTCCGTCTCCACCCCCTTCAGGCCCGGCGTGCCCTGCGCCGCGCGCTTCAGGGCGGCGATGGCCGGGGCATTGCTCTCCACCGCCAGGATTCGCGCGGACGCGGCGAGGCGCAGGGCAAAGGTACCCACCCCGCTGAACAGGTCCGCCACACGCTTGGCGCCACCGATGCCCGCTTGCGCGAGCTGGGCAAGGCAAGCCTCGCCCTCGGCGGTCGCCTGGAGGAAGGAGGCGGGCGGCAATTCCACCCGCGCCGCGCCCATGGTCAGGAAAGGCGCCGCCCGCTGCAGCACCAGTTCGCCGTGGCGTGTGAGGCGGGCGAGCCCGAAGCGCTCGGCGATCATCGCAAGGTCCATGGCCAGCAGCGGTGGCAAGGGGCCAGAGCCGCGCACGTCCACGTCGAGTCCGCTTTCGGTGGCGGTGACCTGGAGGTCCAGCGGCTTGTTCAGCGGCGCCAGCGCCTCCGCCAGCGCCTGCGAGGCCTCCAGCGCACGGGCAAGGCCGGGCGCGAGCACCGGGCAATGGGTGATGGCGACCATGGAATGGGACCGGCGCTCGGCGAACCCCACCACCGTGCGCGGTCCCTTCTGGCGGGCGTGGAAGATGACCCGCCGCCGGCCGGCGCCATGGGCGTCGATGAGCGGCTTCACCTCGCTGGCAAGGCCCTCCCGCTCCAGCGCCTCCACCACGATCTGGCGCTTCCAGGCCTTGTAGGCGCCCGCCTCCCAATGCTGCAGAAGGCAGCCGCCGCAGACGCCGAAATGGCCGCATTCCGGCGCCACCCGCGCGGGGCTCGTCTGCAGGATGCCGGTGACCCGCAGCCGGTCCTTCTCCCGCACCCCTTCCACCATCTCGCCGGGCAGCACATAGCTGGCGAACAGCGGGCCTTCCGAGGTCTGCGCGATGCCATCTCCCTGCGCGCCCATGCGCGCGATTTCAACCTGCATCGGACTGACCTGCCTGTGTGTCGCAGTCATGGGCGCTGGGCCGGGATCTGCGCGGGGCGCTCTGCACCCAGAAGAAATTCACGATTGCCGTCGCCGCCGGAAATGGGGGAGGGGACGATGCCCCGGACGCGCCATCCCTGGTCTTCTATCAGGCCTTGGATGCGGGTGCACACCTGGGCGTGTACGGCGGGATCGCGCACGATGCCCTTTTTCAGATGGGCCGGCCCCGCCTCGAACTGGGGCTTGACCAGCACGGCAAGCCGCGCGCGGGGGCCCGCCAAGGCAAGAGCCGGCGGCAGAACCAAGGCGAGCGAGATGAAGCTCACATCCGCCACCACCAAGTCCACCGCCTCGGGGATAAGGGCGGGGGTGAGACGGCGGGCGTCAGTCCCCTCAAGAAGCCGAACCTCAGGCCGATCCCGCAGGAGGGGATGGAACTGGTCGTGCCCCACATCCACCGCATAGACCCGCCGCGCGCCCCGCCGCAGCAGGACGTCTGTGAAGCCTCCGGTGGAGGCGCCAAGGTCGAGGGCGACGCAGCCTTCGGGATCGATGCCGAAGGCATCCAGGGCCGCGGCGAGCTTGAGCCCCCCCCGCGAGACGTAGGGGTGCACGTCCTGTGCGGAGATGGGGGCGTCCACATCGACCATCTCGGACGGCCTGTCCACGACACGGCCGGCGACGCTGACGCCACCGGCGGCGATGGCGGCCTGGGCGCGGGCGCGGCTGTCGAACAGGCCGCGCGCCACCATCAGCTTGTCGATCCGCTCACGCCCCATTCCCGCTTCGCCTCGCCCTTCGTGTCAGCGCGCTCCATCGCCCGGGGAGGGGCAAGGATGCAACACTTTTGAGAGATGTGCAGTCCGCTGCCGCTCCCGCGATGCTGCAAGGCGAGGTGAACACGTTGGGAAACATATGATTTTGGGGCAGCACGCGCGTCCTTCCTCCAGCCGTCGCGCGCGTCGGCGCCTGTCGGTTCCGCATGGACGTGCCTAGGGCGTTGAAATAATAAGGATATGGGTTTGGCTGAGGGATGATCTGATCACCGGCAGCGGTGTTGCTCGCGTGTGACCGGTGGCTTGGCAGTCTCGCGGTTTGAGGCGGATTCGCCGGGTTCACGCATTCCGCACCAGCCTGGGCTCAGCCTCGGCCGCTATGGCCTTTGCGGCTGTGCGATGCTCCGGCCGCGAGGTCGCGATGGGAGACGAGATGCGTTTCAGGTTCCTGGCTCTTCCCCTCGCAGCGGCATGCCTGGCGCTGGGCGCAGGCGCGCTTGAGGCGGCAACGTCCAAGGCCAAGCCCAAGCCCGCGACGCCCCCCGATCCCCGGGTCTGGTCGCTCGCCAAGGGAGAGGACACCTTCGCCCTGCGCTATGCCTTGCCGCGCGATGTGGACCCCTCATTCGCCGCCACGTGCCAGCCCTCCGCCAACCTCCTGCAGATCGCGGTGGAGGTGAAGACCAAGAAAATCGCGTCCGGCGACGGCGTGCCCCTGTCGCTTTCCAACGGCCGCCGCCGGCTGGAACTGGCCGCCACCGCCTTCCTGGGATCGTCGGACGGGGACCTGGTGGTGGAGGCTGCGGTCAGCCTGAACACTCAGGTTCTCGACCTCTTTCGCGAAGGCGACACCCTGGTGATCAAGCTCCCGGGCGAGACCCAGTCCCTGCCTCTTGCCGGTGTTCGCCCGCGGCTTGCGGATTTCGAGCGGGTCTGCCTGCCCCGGCGATAGGGCCGACTCGCCGCCGGGAGGTGCCGTGCGCAGCGGACGTTTGAGCGCGGTGGCGGGGGTTCTTTTTCTTTTTACAAGTCTCGCTATGATCGCGCGCCTGCCTTCATGGAGCACATCATGTATCGCGCAGTTCTGGCGCTTTCCGTCCTTGCGGTCTCGGCCCTGCCGGCTGCGGCACAGGTTAAGCTGAATTGGACGACCACCGAGACGGATTCCGGCGCCAACCTCACCTTCGGCACCGAAGACAGCAGCATGCTGCTGTTCGTATGCGAGCGCGGCAAGGCCCTGGCCTTGGTCAGCGTTTCCGGCGCCAAGGGCCTGAAGGCGGATGATCCGGCCAAGATCATCTTCACCGCCGGCAAGCTCAAGAAGGAACTGGCGGGAAGGGCGGTCGCCAACGACGACACGTCTGGCATCGACGTGGAAGCCGGGGCCAAGCTGGACGATGTGAAGGCAGTGCTCGCGGGCGGCAAGACCATGACCGTCGAGGTCAAGGGCGCCAAGCAGCAGGTGGCGCTGACCGGCGCGCCCGAGGCCTATGGCCAGTTCGAGGCCGCCTGCAAGGCCAATTGACGGGCGACGGGTTCTTTCGAGGAAGCGAAGCGGGGCGCGGGCCGCCCCGTTTTTGCATCACGCGCTCAGCGAGCGCATCTTCCGGTCGCCCGTGCGGCCAAGGGCGCCCAACACCTTGGCGCAGATGGCGGTGGCGTCGAGGCCAGCCTCGGCCAGCTGGCGGGCCTGGGTGTCCTGGTCGATATAAGTGTCCGGCAGCACCATGCTGCGCACCTTCAGGCCCCTGTCCAGCGCGCCCTTGTCGGACAGCAGCTGAAGCACCAGCGCTCCGAAGCCGCCCACCGAGCCTTCCTCCACGCTCACCAGCGCTTCGTGGGAGCGGGCGAGGCGCAGCATGAGGTCCTCGTCGATGGGCTTGGCGAAGCGGGCGTCCACCACCGTCGCGGAAATTCCGAGGTCCAGGAGCCGTTCCGCGGCCTCAAGGCAGGCGGCAAGGCGGGTGCCCAGCGAGACGAGGGCCACGTGCGTGCCCTCCTTCACCACCCGGCCGCGCCCGATGGGCAGGATCTCGCCCTTCACCGGCCGTTCGACGCCAACGCCGTCGCCGCGCGGGAAGCGGAAGGCGATGGGCCCCTCGTCAAACGCTGCGGCGGTGGCGACCATGTGGGTGAGTTCTGCCTCGTCGGACGGCGCCATGAGGGTAAAGCCCGGAAGACAGGCGAGGTAGGTAATGTCGAAGGCGCCCGCATGGGTCGCGCCATCGGCGCCCACCAGCCCCGCCCGATCGATGGCAAAGCGCACCGGCAGGCCCTGCAGCGCCACGTCGTGGATCACTTGGTCATAGGCACGTTGGAGGAAGGTGGAATAAAGCGCGCAGAAGGGCTTGTAGCCCTCGGCGGCGAGGCCCGCGGCGAATGTCACCGCGTGCTGCTCCGCGATGCCCACGTCGAACGTGCGCTTGGGATAGGCCTGTCCGAAAAGGTCGATGCCCGTGCCCGACGGCATGGCGGCCGTGATGGCGACGATCTTCTCGTCGCGGCGCGCCTCGGTGATCAGGCTCTCGGCGAACACGCGCGTATAGCTTGGGGCGTTGGACTTGGGCTTGACCTGGGCGCCCGTCACCACGTCGAACTTCACGACGCCATGATACTTGTCGGCGGAAGCCTCGGCGGGGGCGTAGCCCTTGCCCTTCTGCGTGACCACATGGACCAGGATCGGCCCGGTCTTGGCGTCGCGCACATTGCGCAGCACCGGCAGCAGGTGCTCCAAATTGTGCCCGTCGATGGGGCCCACATAATAGAAGCCCATCTCCTCGAACAGCGTGCCGCCTGTCCAGAAGCCGCGGGCGAACTCTTCCGCCCGCGCGGCGCCGCGTTCCACGAACTTGGGCAGGTGCCCGGCCAGCTGCTTGCCGATCTCCCGGAGCGAGAGATAGGTGCGCCCCGAGATGAGGCGGGCCAGATAGGCCGACATGGCCCCGGTGGGCGGGGCGATGGACATGTCGTTGTCGTTGAGCACCACGATCAGCCGGCTGTCCATGGCGCCGGCATTGTTCATGGCCTCATAGGCCATCCCCGCCGACATGGCGCCATCACCGATGACGCAGACGACGTTGCGCTCCTCGCCCGACAGGTCACGCGCCACCGCCATGCCGAGGCCGGCCGAGATGGAGGTCGAAGAATGGGCGGCGCCGAACGGGTCGTACTCGCTCTCCGAGCGTCGCGTGAAGCCGGACAGTCCGCCGCCCTGGCGCAAGGTGCGGATGCGATCCCGCCGGCCCGTGAGGATCTTATGGGGATAGCACTGGTGCCCCACGTCCCAGATCAGCCGATCATGAGGCGTATCAAACACATGGTGCAGGGCGACGGTGAGTTCCACCACGCCGAGGCCCGCTCCCAAATGGCCGCCCGTCACCGATACGGCGTCGATGGTTTCCGCGCGCAGTTCGTTGGCGAGCTGGGCGAGCTTCTCATCGGGAAGCCGGCGCAGGTCGGCCGGCACGTGGACCGTATCAAGAAGCGGGGTCTTGGAAACCGTCACTTATCACTCCGCCGAATAAGGCGCGGCCCGCTGCGGGACCGGCGTCTGGCGCCCGGCCGGACCGTCCGGGGCGCGTCATGGGCCGCGCTGAGCGCGGCATTGTTCCGGCTCCCTAACCGGAGAGCCATACATACACAAATAACAACGCGCAACGCACGCGCAATGGACCATTGGAGGGGGGAGGCATGCCGGGGACGCCGGGGCATTCAGTCCGGGCCCGTGCGCGCGCCCGGCCGGCGCATGTCCAGGAGGCCGGCGAGCTTGCCGGCGCGGATCATGACCCGGTGGGCATTGAGCGTGAGCGCGGCGAGCGCGATCCCCACCGCCAGCCGGGCGAATATGGGCGCAAAGGCTGGCGGGCGATGGTGTTTCCGGCGCAGATAGAGTTCCGAGCGCATCTTCCAGCGGTTGATCCGGAAGGTCTGCGACAGGGCCGGGGTGGAGGATTTGCCACCGGCATGCCGGACCTGCGCGTCGCGCACCACGATGATGGGACGGCGTCTCGCCAGCGCCCGCAGGCCGAGATCGTCGTCCTCATGATAAAGGAAGATGGCCTCGTCAAAGCCACCCAGATCCAGGAACACCTCCTTCTCCACCAGGAAGGCGGCGCCATGGACGAAGCGGGTGCAGTAATCGCCCGCAATCTCCTGCGCCGAGAGACGCCGGGCGCGGGGGACGGGCTCCAGGATGGAACCTTCCTTGCGCATGAGGCGTCCGTCTTCCGCCAGGATGGTCGGCATCAGCAGGGCCGGGCCGTAGAGGGCCGCCGCCGCCAGAAGGTGCTCCAGCGCGCCCTCATCCAAGGCCGCGTCGGGATTGAGGAACAGAAGGAAGCGGCCTCGGGCCTCTTGCGCCCCCAGGTTGCAGGCAGCGCCAAATCCCAGGTTGCGCGGTTGTGGCAGGAGGCGCGCCGGGCGTGTCAGCTCGGCGGCAAATCCGGTGCCGGCGGGGCTCGCATTATCGACGATCACCACCTCGCACGCCTCCGGCACGGACGCGACGGCGCGGCCGATGACGGCGTGGCTGTTATAGGTCACGAACACGACGGAGACCGAGGACAAGTCCGTCGCCGGATGAGCCGTTGCCAGTGCACCCTCCCTGCCGCCAGCGGGAGGCCGGCGTCCCCGGCTTGGTAGACTGGCCGTCATCCGTTGGGAAGGCGGATCACGGCCAGATGTCGCTCATGCCACGACCTCATGCCACGACCTCTTGGCACGGTGCCCTTCCGTCCGGCGCCGTCCTCCATTAGAAGGCGCGGACCATGTCTCAGGACGGCCCGCACACCTTCATCCGCCGCCACTTCTTTTTCGTGGCCGGCTACGACCCCATGGATGTCGTGGGCCATCACCGCATCTTCGCGCGCGAAAGCGCCCGCTTCGCCGGCACTTGGGGCGTGCGGACCTGGGGCGAGGAGGCGCTGCACGAGACGCCCACCGGCGCCTGGTGGGATGCCGGCGCCGCCGGGCCGAACTGGGAGAGCGCCACCCGGTTCGAGCTCCTTACCTGGAATGACATCGTCAAGGCGGACATGTCCCGTTCCCGCTGGTCCCACATGCGCGGCACCGTCCGCGCCCTGTGGGACATGGTGGTAACCGGCACGGTTCTCCGCTACTTCCGGTTCAGCCATCGCTACGGCATTTTCTTCGCCCTGACCTATGTGATGCTGCTCGCCATGGCAGGGCTCGGCATCGCGGCGGGCATCGTCGCTCATGGCCTTGCCCTGCCGCTTGGCCAGGTGGTGGCGGTTCTGGCGGGGGCGGCGGCAGCGCTGGCCGTCTTTTTCGGCCTCATGGCCACGCTTGGCGCTCGGGTGAAGCTGAAGCAATCCCTGGATCTGGCTGAATTTTCCGTCGATTTCGTGCGGGGGCGCCATGGCGCCATCGACGCGCGCCTGGAGGCCTTCGCGGACCGGCTCATCGCCGTGGCCCGGCAAGGTGGCGCGGACGAGATCGTTCTGGCCGGCCACAGTCTGGGCGCCATGCATGCGGTGAGCCTGGTGGCGATCGCGCTGCGCAAGGACCCGGATTTCGCCCGGCATGTGCCGCTGCGCCTGCTCACCGTGGGCTCCACCGCCGCCAAGTTCGCCCTTCATCCGGCCGGCACCCGGCTGCGGGAGGCCGCCTATGCGGTGCATGATGCTGCCAGCCTGGAATGGATCGAGTTCCAGGCCAAGGATGACATCGTCAGCTTCTACAAGGTGGACCCGGTGCACCTGACCCATGCGGGCAATGCGGATGGCAGCCGGCGGCCCTTCATCCGGCAGGTGACCATCCGGGGCATGATGACGCCGGGCACCTTTGCCCGATACCGGCTCGACATCATGCGCCTGCACTGCCAGTTCTTCCTGGCCAATGACACCCGCGCCCCTTACGACTTCTACGCCTTCATCCACGCCCCGGTGCCCTTCTACGATCTGGTGGCGCAGATGGAGGGGCCGATGGCCATCTTCGCCCCCGACGGCAGCCTTATCCCTGGCGCACATCTGAGACGTCTATGACCCTGCTTGCCTTTTCCAAGATCGCCTGGGCCCTTGGCGTCATTGCCTGGTACGTCATCCGCTTGCCCTTCGAGCGCAAGGCCAAGCGCGCGCAGGTGGCGGATGCCCGCCATCGCACGCTCAGGGAGATGGTGCTCCTGTCCATTTCCACGCTGGGCCTGGGCATCGTTCCGGCCATCTATGCCGCCACGGGCTTTCCCAAGGGGCTGACCTATGCCCTCTCGCCGGTTCAGGTGGTGGCTGGCATCTGTGTCTTTGCGGCTTCGCTCTGGCTGTTCTGGCGCACGCACCGGGATCTCGGGCGCAACTGGTCGGTGACGCTGGAGATCAAGGATGCCCATCAATTGGTGACAGGGGGCGTCTATGCCTATGTGCGCCATCCCATGTATTCCGCCTTCTTTCTGTGGGCGGTGGCGCAGGCGCTGCTTCTCCCCAACCTGCTCGCCGGTCCCGCCGGGCTCGTCGGCTTCGGCATCCTGTTCGCCTTCCGCGTCGGGCGGGAGGAGGCCATGATGCGCCAGACCTTCGGGCCGGCTTATGACGCCTATTGCGCGCGCACCCGGCGGATCATTCCCGGCGTTTTCTGAGCCGTCTCACAGCGGCTTGTCGGGCCAGCGGCACAAGTCGTTGATGGGGCAGATCGGGCAATCCGGCCGCAGCGCCTTGCAGATGTATCGTCCGTGCAGGATCAGCCAATGATGGGCGTGCAGCTTGAAGCGGCCGGGAATACGCGCCTCGAGCTTCTCTTCCACCTCCAGGGGGGTGGCGCCAGGGGCGAGGCCCGTGCGGTTGGCGACCCGGAAGAGATGGGTGTCCACGGCGATGGTGGGATGCCCGAAGGCGATGTTCAGCACCACATTGGCGGTCTTGCGCCCCACGCCCGGCAGGGCCTCCAGCGCCGCGCGATCCTGCGGCACCGTCCCGCCATGACGCTCCAGCAGGAGCCGGGACAACTCCACTACATTCTTCGCCTTGCCCCGATAAAGGCCGAGCGTGCGGATATGGCCGGCCACGCCTTCCTCCCCCAGCGACACCATGGCGGCGGGCGTGGAGGCGGCGGCGAACAGGCCGCGCGTCGCCTTGTTGACGCCCGCATCTGTCGCCTGGGCGGACAGCACCACCGCCACCAGGAGGGTGAAGGGGTCGGAATGCTCCAATTCGCCCTGCGGCTCGGGGTTTAGCTGCTCGAAGCGAGTGAAGGCCTCGGTGATCTCGCGCTTGCTCCAGGGCCGAACCGTCTTGCCATGCGCTGCCGCGGCGGCATTGGCGACCGCGCGTCGGCGCGGGGCCGGGGCGGGATCGGGGAGCAGGAGCGCGGCTAGGTCTGCCTTGCCCTTCGGGCGCCCGGCGGGCCCTGCCAGGGGGCCTTTCCCCGGCGGCGGCTCCACCGCCCTCGCGACAGGGGGCTTTCTCGGCCGGGCGGCGGCGCCGGGCGCGCCCTTGTCTTCGATGGGCCCGACCGAGGCGTCTGGTGCGTTGGCTATGGTTTTCCGGGCCATTTTCTCCTTATAATGGCGCGCATGACCCACGCCAATGAGATGCCCTTTCCGGAGGATGGAGAGCCCACCGTTTTTGCGGCGGTCATGGCGCCCCATCGCTCTTTGTCACGCAAGGGCTTCCTCATTGTCATGCTGGCCATTGGCGGCATCAGCTTTGTCAGCGGGCTGTTCTTCCTGGCGCTGGGCGCCTGGCCCATCTTCGGCTTCTTCGGCCTCGACGTGGCGCTGATCTATTGGGCCTTCCGCGCCAACTTCAAGGCGGCAGCGGCGCGCGAATATATCCGCATCACCCCGAGCCTAATCCAGGTGCGCCATGTGCCGGCGCGGGGCGCGGCGCGGGATGTGGAGATGAACCCTTTCTTCACCCGGCTCTGGCGGCGGGATGTGGAGGAGTTCGGCACCCTCGACATGGCCCTGGAATCGCGCGGCCGGCGCACGCCCGTGGGCATCCATCTCGGCCCGCACCAGAAGGCCGCCCTGGCGGCCGACCTGACCTCGGCGCTGAGCGAGGTGAAGCGGGGCGTGACGCGCTCGGTCTTCTGAGACGCCTCTTCTGCGCCGCCGTGAAATCGGGTGGGCAGCCCCTTGGGCCCGTGGTCTGATGCCGGCTCGTCAGTCGCGAGGAGATGAGCCGGTGCTTGCGCAGGAGAGCTTTACCCTGGACCTTCCCCAACCCGGCGCCCTCGCCATCCCCACGCCGGCCACCGAGCTGGAGATTGCCGCCGCCGACTACGACGTGGTGCGGCGGGCGGTGTCCTATATCTCCAACCATGTGCGGGACCAGCCTGAGGTGGAGGAGATCGCCCGCGCCACAGGCGTCAGCGCCCGCGCGCTGACGGATCTGTTCCGCCGCTGGTGCGGCCTCACCCCCAAGGCGTTCCTTCAGGCGGTGACCCTCGACAAGGCGCGCCGGGTACTGGCGGAATCCTCCAATGTGCTGGACGCGGCGCTGGAACTGGGGCTGTCTGGCCCCGGTCGCTTGCATGACCTCTTCGTGGTCCACGAGGCCATGTCGCCGGGCGAATGGAAGACGGGCGGCCAAGGGCTCGTCATTCGCTACGGCTTCCATCCCTCGCCCTTCGGCCGGGCGCTGGCCATGTCCACCGCGCGGGGCCTGTGCGGCCTCGCCTTCGCGGATCTGGGCGAGGAGGTGGAGGCGCTCGCCGACATGCGCCGCCGCTGGCCCAATGCGGATTATGTCGAGGACCCCGCCGCCACCGCGCCCCTGGTCCGACGCATATTCGATCCGGCCACCTGGAGGGAGGACCAGCCGCTGCGCATCGTCTTCATCGGCACCGATTTCGAGGTGCGGGTATGGGAGACGCTGCTGCGCATTCCCATGGGCCGGGCCACCACCTATTCCACCATAGCCGGCCATGTGGGCCGCCCCGCTGCCGCGCGGGCGGTGGGCGCTGCGGTGGGCAAGAATCCCATCTCGTTCGTGGTGCCCTGCCATCGCGTCTTGGGCAAGAGCGGGGACCTGACCGGCTATCATTGGGGCCTCACCCGCAAGCGCGCCATATTGGGCTGGGAGGCGGGGCAGGTGCAGGATCCGCGCTGCGGCCTCCTGACGCCCGAGAGCCCTCAGGCCCGCCTTCCCCTCTTCGGCAAGTAAGAGGCGACGCTCACGCCAGGGCGAAGCGCAGGAGCACGGTGCGCTGGAGCGGGCTGAAATTGTCGTCGGAGATCAGGGTCAGGAGCGTCTCCCCCGACGGCCCGGTGGTCACCGACAGGCATTCCATATTGTCGATCTCGAACCCCATGTCGGCGCGGATCAGCACCTCGCCGTCAATGGTGGCGCCAGGGCGCACCGCCTCCATGTCGAAGCGGCGGATCTGCATGGACACCCCGTCGGCGGGCGAATAGTGGCGCTCCAGCAGATAGAGCCGGCCGTCAGGGCCGACGTCCGCATCGGTGGCGTTGAATTTCCAGCTCTTCTTGATGAGGAAGCGGCCCGGCCGCGGCCCGCCGATGAGGAAGCCCGGCAAGTCGGGATTGGACGTGGTCCCGGCCTCGCCAATGGCGATGAGGGTGCCCGCGCGGGGACCTGATGGGATTACGGCAAGGCTCTCCACGCCGCGGTTGTTGGCAAGCGCTTTCACGCCCTCCGGCACATGAACGCTGACGCCGCGCTGGCCGAGCGGATCGGGGCCGGGAAAGCGCCAGACCTCGTTGACGCCCTCGATGCCCACATAGATGCCGTCCGGCCCGATGGCGAGGGATTCAGTGTCGCCCCGTCCGCTCTCGGCGAGCGGTTTTCCGGTCTCGTCCAGCATGGCGGCGGCACGGACATGCGAGAGGCCAACGGGACGCACGCCGTCGGTGTCCAGGCGCCCGGACACGAAAAGGCCGGCATCGGTAAGGGACAGGAACCGCTCCGGCCGCCCCTCGATCCGCAAGCCCGAGAGGCCGCCGAAGCCGGGAAAGCCAGAGGTCAGACGCAGGCCTCCCACAAAGGCGAGGGCGCCAAAGCGCCTCTCATCTCCGCCCGGCCGGAAACGGTCGATGGGGATGCAGGACACGTCGATGGAAACGGGCGTCGTCGGGAGGACGGTGGGCTTGGCGAAGGCCCGGGCCAAGGTGAGGGCCAGGGGCGGGGCCACCAGCCCGGCCGCAGCAAGGCCCAGGAGAAAACGCCGCCGCCCCGGCGCGGGCGCACCGGGGCGGGGCAGGTTGGGGAAAAGACGCGCCATGCGCGTCAGTGCAGCTTCCGCCGGGCGCCGCCGGTGGCGCGCGCCGGAGCGGGGCCATTCTCGGAGAACAGCTCCGCCAGCTTCTCGGTCATGACGCCGCCCAGCTCCTCGGCATCCACGATGGTTACGGCGCGCCGGTAATAGCGCGTCACATCATGGCCGATGCCGATGGCGATCAGTTCCACCGGCGAGCGGTTCTCAATCTCGGCGATGACATGGCGCAGGTGCCGCTCCAGGTAATTGCCGGGGTTTACGGAGAGGGTGGAATCATCCACCGGCGCGCCGTCGGAGATCATCATCAGGATCTTGCGGGCCTCGGGCCGGCCGAGCAGGCGCTCATGGGCCCAGGCGAGCGCCTCGCCGTCGATATTCTCCTTCAGGAGACCCTCACGCATCATCAGGCCCAGATTGCGCCGGGCCCGGCGCCAAGGCGCGTCCGCCGCCTTGTAGATGATGTGCCTGAGGTCATTCAGCCGCCCCGGATTGGCCGGCTTGCCGGCGGCAAGCCAAGCCTCGCGGGACTGGCCGCCCTTCCAGGCGCGCGTCGTGAAGCCCAGCACCTCAACCTTCACGCCGCAGCGCTCAAGCGTGCGGGCGAGAATGTCGGCACAGGTGGCGGCCACCGTGATGGGGCGACCGCGCATGGAGCCGGAATTGTCGATCACCAGGGTGACGACGGTGTCGCGGAACTGGGTGTCTTTCTCTCGCTTGAAGGAGAGGGCGGCGGTGGGGTCGGTCACGACGCGGGACAGGCGGGCGGGATCGAGGACGCCCTCCTCCAGGTCGAACTCCCAGGCGCGGTTCTGCTGCGCCAGGAGGCGCCTCTGAAGGCGGTTCGCAAGCCGCGAGACCACGCCCTGGAGATTTGACAATTGCTTGTCCAGGTAGGAGCGCAGGCGCGTCAGCTCCTCGGCGTCGCAGAGGTCTTCCGCATGGACCTCCTCGTCGAACTTCACCGTGAAGGCGCGATAGTCAGGCCCCTTTGAATCCGCGTTCTGGGGCTGGCGGGGCTGCCACGGCTCGGCCGCCTCGTCCGCATCGCCCATGTCGCTTTCGTCGGGCATCTCGGCGGGCGGGCCGGCCTCGCTCTCCATGGCGCTTTCGGGCAGTTCGTCCTCGGAGAGCTCGGCTTCCACCTCGGTGGCGCCCTCCTGGCTCTCATCCTCGGACTGCTCGCCCTCCTCGCCCGCCTTGTCGTCGCGGCCGCTGGATTCGTCCTCGCTTTCCTGGTCCTCGTCGCTTTCCAGGTTGCTTTCCTCGCCCATCTCAAGGGAGGAGAGCAGGTCGCGGGTGATGCGGCCGAAGGCTTTCTGGTCTTCCAGGCTGCCCGCGAGGCGGGAGAGGTCGCCCTCGGCGCGGCTCTCGATATAGTCGCGCCACAGCTCGACGATCTTGCGCGCGGCGGGGGGCGGGGCCTGCCCGGTCAGGCGCTCGCGCACGAGGAGCGCGACAGCATCCTCGATGGGCGCGTCGGCGCGGTCGGTGATGTCGGCGAAGGGACCGCGGTGATAGCGGTCGGAGAGCATGGCAGTCAGGTTGCGCTGAACGCCCAACATGCGGTTGGAGCCAACCGCCTCCACCCGCGCCTGCTCCACGGCGTCGAACACGGCGCGGGCGACATCGCCGGTGGGCACCATGCGGCGGTGGACCCCGGGATCATGGCAGGCGAGACGCAAGGCGAGCGAATCCGCGTGCCCTCGCAGGATGGCCGCATCCTGCTGGCTGAGGCGGCGCGGCGGCTCGGGCAGGCGTACCTTGTCGGGGCCGAGGGAGGGACGCTCGGAGGCGAAGGTGACATCGAACTCGGAGACGCCGGCAATGGCCTTGAAGCACCCCGCCACCGCCCGCTTGAAGGGCTCGACGGGCGCCTCCTTGGGCGCGGACTTGGCGGTCTTGTTGGACGGGGCCATCGCGAACAACCTTTGAACGGAGTGGGCCGCGCCTGCTTTCTGCGGGCGCGGCCGGTCCGGCGGACGGATCAGGAGAGGGCGACGTTCACCGCGCTCTCGGGCAGTTCCTGGCCGAAGCAGCGCTGGTAGAATTCCGCCACGATGGACCGCTCCAGCTCGTCGCACTTGTTGAGGAAGGTGACCCGGAGCGCGAAGCCGATATCCTTGAAGATATTGGCATTCTCGGACCAGGTGATAACGGTGCGCGGGCTCATCACAGTGGACAGGTCGCCATTGATGAAGGCCTGCCGGGTGAGGTCGGCGAGGCGCACCATGCGGTTGACGATGTCGCGGCCCTCGGGGTTGCGATAGTGCTTGGCCTTGGCCAACACGATCTCAACCTCCTTGTCATGGGGCAGGTAATTCAGGGTGGTGACGATGGACCAGCGGTCCATCTGGCCCTGATTGATCTGCTGGGTGCCGTGGTAGAGGCCCGACGTATCGCCGAGGCCCACCGTGTTGGCGGTGGCGAACAGGCGGAAAGACGGGTGGGGGCGGATGACCCGGTTCTGGTCGAGCAGGGTCAGGCGGCCGGAGACTTCGAGGACGCGCTGAATCACGAACATCACGTCCGGGCGACCGGCGTCATATTCGTCGAACACCAGCGCGATGTTGTTCTGCAACGCCCAGGGCAGGATGCCGTCGCGGAATTCCGTGACCTGCATGCCGTCCTTCACCACGATGGCGTCCTTGCCGATCAGGTCGATGCGGCTGATGTGGCTGTCGAGGTTGATGCGGACGCAGGGCCAGTTCAGGCGGGCGGCGATCTGCTCCACATGGGTGGACTTGCCGGTGCCGTGATAGCCGGTGACCATGACGCGGCGGTTGTAGGCAAAGCCCGCGAGGACCGCCAAGGTGGTCTGCCGGTCGAACAGATAATCGGGGTCGAGATCAGGCACGTGGGGGTCGGCCTCGGAAAAGGCCGGGACTTCCATGTCGATGTCGATGCCGAACACCTGGCGCACCGACACCTTCATGTCAGGGGTCGGGGCAATGGTCTCGGTGCCGCTCATAACGCCTCCGTCTGCGCAACGCTCCTGCGTGCGTTCCTTGTTGTCGGTCGGTGCGGAACCTTAAAGGTTTTCCGCTGGTGCAAAAACCGTTCGCATCGCACCCAATGTCGCGGGTGCGGTGTTCGTCAGCAGAAACCCGCCTGACGCAAGGTGTTGTAGGCCTGGATGACGTTGCGCAGCCGGTCCTCGGTGGACCGGTCGCCGCCATTGGCGTCGGGGTGGTGCTTCTTTACCAGTTCCTTGAAGCGCGTCTTGATCTCTTCCGCGCTGGCGGAAAGCTCAAGTCCCAGCTGCTCAAGCGCGCGGCGTTCCGCGGTGCGAATGGCCCGGCTCTCGGTGACCGGCTGCTCGAATCGCTCGAACCCGCCCATCTCGCCGCCAAAGCCGAAGGGGTCGCGATAGCTCTCGGTCTTCTCCTCGGGCCCGCGCGTGCCCATCTTCCAGGTGGGGCGATGGCCGGTCAGCGCGTCCTTCTGGTAGGCGTAGACGGCCGCGTCGCTCATGCCCGCGAAATAGTTGTAGGACTGGTTGTATTCCTTCACGTGGTCGAGGCAGTAGTGAAAATACTCCCCCTCCGCCTGGCGGCCCTTGGGCGCCCGGTGCGTGCCTTCGCGGTCGCACCCCGGCCATTGGCACGTGGGCAGGAGCCGGCGGCGCTGCCGGTCCACTTCGGGCTTGACCCGAATGCGATCAAAGAGAGGCGAGTGAATTTTCATGGCGAAGAGTATGGCCGCCGCACTGCGCTGCGGCAAGAAATCGCGAGTGAATTTGAAGCTTGGCTGACACCCGGTCCGACGCCTGAGGCGCCGCTGTCCGGGGCTGCCGCAGCGGGACACGGCTCGGAGGATGCCGCCGCTCCCATATAAGGTCACTCGCGCCTTTGCGCCATGGCCTGTGTGCAGGTCCGTGCATGCAGGTCCGTGCGTGCAGGACTGTGCGCGCGGTTCGATGCGCGCGAGTGCGCGTGGCATTGACGCTCGCGGTCGCCGGGCGCTACCCATAGGCCATGTCCAATTCCAATCTCGACGACATCCGCCGCGCCCTCACCGAGGGCCTGTCGCCTCTCGACCTCCACATTGAGGACGAGAGTGCCCTCCATGCCGGGCATGCGGGCGCAGCGGCGCGCTGGGATGGCGGCGTCACCCATCTGAAGGTGCGCGTGGTATCGGAGGCCTTCGCGGGCAAGAGCCGGGTGGATCGTCATCGCCTCGTGAACGCGCTCTTGTCGTCCGAGATGGCCAAGGGCCTCCACGCTCTCGCCATCGAAGCGAAGGCGCCGGGCGAGTGATGGCGGACGGCGTGCCTCATCCGTCGGGGGAGGGCGCGCTCGTCCTCTTCTCCGGCGGGCAGGATTCCACCACCACCTTGGCCTGGGCACTGGAGCGCTTCGGGCGGGTGGAAACGGTGGGCTTCGATTATGGCCAGCGCCACCGCATCGAGCTGGACTGCCGATCCTCCATCCGCACAGCCCTTACCGATCTGAATCCCGACTGGGCGGCGCGGCTCGGCGAGGACCACGTCCTTGGCCTGGACGCGCTCGGCCTCGTCTCCGAGACGGCCCTGACGCGGGCCACCGCCATCGAGATGGAGGCGAGCGGCCTGCCCAACACCTTCGTGCCGGGCCGCAACATCATTTTCCTGACCTTCGCTGCCGCACTCGCCTATCGGCGGGGCCTGCGCCACATCATAGGCGGCATGTGCGAGACCGATTTCTCCGGCTATCCGGATTGTCGGGACGACACCATCAAGGCACTGCAGGTGGCGCTGAACCTTGGCATGGACAAGCGGTTCGTGCTCCACACGCCGCTCATGTGGATCGACAAGGCGGAGACCTGGCGCCTCGCTGAAAGGCTGGGCGGGCCGGCCCTGGTGGAGGCCATCGTCGAGAAGACGCACACCTGTTATCTGGGCGAGCGTGGCGCGCGGCACGACTGGGGCTTTGGATGCGGCACCTGCCCCGCCTGCAGCCTGCGCGCCCAGGGTTATGCCCGTTACCGGGCCGAGGAGGTGGTGTGATGCGCCGCCTGCTTCCTGTCGTGCTCCTTTCGCTCGCCGGGCTTCCCGCCGCGCAGGCCGCGAGCTTCGACTGCACCCGCGCGCAGGCGGCGGACGAAAAGGCCGTGTGCGCGACCATGGCACTGTCCGACCTTGACGTGAGGATGGCCACGCTGTTCGAGGTGGCCGGGCATCTGGTGGGCATGGGCCAGCGTGGCCAACTCCAGGATGATCAGCGCCAGTTTCTGAAGGACCGTGCGTCCTGCGGCAGCGACACCGCCTGTCTCACACGGGCCTATGACGCCCGCATCAAGGCCATCAACCAGGTCCTCCAGTCCATCTATTCCCGCGGCCCGTTCTGAACCTCATCCGGGTGTGGCGGGCATTCCGCGTCGATGGAGACCACTTGGTTTCGTCCGTTCGCCTTTGCCGCATAGACGGCCTGGTCGGCCCTTGCGATGGCCAGCGTCACGTCCGCGTCAGTGTCCCGCAGCCGCGCGAGGCCGATGGAGACGGTCACTTCCGTCGGCTCGCCGCCCAGCGCCACCCGGTTGTCCGCAACGGCCCGCCGCATGGCCTCGGCCCGGGACATGGCGTCCGCGGCGTCGGTGCGAGGCAGCAGCGCCACGAATTCCTCGCCCCCATAGCGCGAGAGCAGTTCACCGGGTCTCAAGACAGATTGCATGGCCGCGCTTGCTGCCGCCAGGACGATGTCGCCCTGGGAGTGGCCGAAGCGATCATTGATCGTCTTGAAGTGGTCAAGGTCGATCATCAGGACGTGCAGCGGCGAACGCAGCGCCACAGCCTGTCGCCGCGCCTCCTCCGCCACCTGGAGGAAACTGCGGCGGTTGACGATGCCCAGCAGCGGGTCGAGGCTGGCGAGGCGCATGAGCTCTTCGTTCGCCGCTCGCAATTCCTGGGTCCGCTCCTCCACCCGGCTTTCCATCTCCAGCAGCAGGCGCTTCTGCTCGGTGACGTCGGTGAAGGTGAAGACATAGCCGCCTTCGCCCACGGGATTCCCGCTCACCGAAATGTACATGCCGTTGGGCCGCCGCCGGTCCAGCCGATAACGCTGGCGCTGGCGGATGGCCCGCTCGCGCAGGGCGATCAATTCTTCCGGGTCGCCTCCCCCATACTCGCCCCGATAGGCCAGATGGTGGTGGAAGTGGAGCGTATGGCAGCCGGGTCGCACCAGGTCGTCCGGCAGGCTGAACATGCGGGCAAACTGCGGATTGGCAAAAGCGATGCGCCCGTCATCTCCCAAAATAAGCACGCCCTGGTCGATCTGGCTCAAGGCGCCCAGAACGAGGTCAACGGTGAGCGTGCGGGCTTGAAGGGCGATGTCGGGCAATGGCGCCGCCGGGGTGAACAGACCAGTCCTGCGCACCGGAAGATGCGCTCAGACCATCGCACGTTTTCAGCGCCTGTCCAGTGGAGGGGAGGTCATCCACCCGGCAAGGTGGCGTCTCCGGCACCCAGTTCGCGCTGCATCAGCACGGTGTCGATCCAGCGTCCGAACTTGAATCCGGTGGCCGGCAGCACGCCGATGTGGCGGAAGCCGCATGCGCGATGGAGGGCGATGGAGCCGGCATTGGCGCTGTCGCCGATCACAGCCACCATCTGGCGGAAGCCCAGGGCTTCGCATTCGGCCAAAAGAGCCTCCATCAGGGCGCGCCCGACGCCGCGCTTATGGGCGGCGGGGGCCACATAGACCGAATTCTCCAATGTCCAGCGATAGGCGATCCGCGGCCGGAAAGCGCCCGCATAGGCATAGCCCAGCACCTCTTCGCCATCCTCGGCGACGAAATAGGGGAAGCCCCCGTCCTTCAGCGCCTGGTAGCGGCGCATCATTTCGGCAAGGTCGGGAGGCTCCAGCTCAAAGGAAGCGGTGCCGTGGCGCACGGCATCGTCATAGATGGCGGCGATGCCGGCGACATGGTCGGGAAGGGCGGGACGGATCTTCATGGGGCGGTCTTTGCGGGGACGAAACGCCCCCTTTTAGACCGATGGCCGCGCGGTGCGGAAGCGCGCGGCTACCATTGCCCTCATCAGAGAGCCCAAACGAAAAGGGCCCCGGCAGTCGCCGGGGCCCGATGGTGCGCAGAGCGGAAACCGGTCAGTTGCTGTTCCGGTTGCCGAAGAGCTGGAGCAGCATCATGAACAGGTTGATGAAGTCCAGGTAGAGGGTCAGGGCGCCCATGATGGCCTTCTTGCCGGACACCACGCTGTCGTCGCCCTCGAAATACATCTCCTTGATGCGCTGGGTGTCGTAGGCGGTGAGGCCAGCGAACACCAGCACGCCCACCACGGACACGATGAACTGAAGCATCGTGGAGCCGAGGAAGATGTTCACCAGCGAGGCGATGATGATGCCGAACAGGCCCATCATCAGGAACGAGCCCATGCCGGACAGGTCCCGCTGCGTGGTGTAACCCCACAGGCTCAGCGCGCCGAACGAGGCGGCCGTGATGAAGAACACCCGGACGATGCTCTCATGGGTGTAGACCAGGAAGATGGTGGCCAGCGACACGCCCACCAGACCCGCATAGATCCAAAAGGTCGCCTGCGCCGCGCCCACGCTCATGTTCTGGATGCGGAAGCTCAGGAAGAACACCGCGGCCAGGGGCGCGAGCATCACCACCCACTTGAGGGGGCTCACAAACAGGGCATAGCCGAACTGGGTCAGCATGATGCCACCGGCCACGCGGCCGACCGCCAGGCTGGGGTCGGACGTGACCGAGAGCATGAAGACGCCCAAAGCAGCAAGGCCCGTGATGGCAAGGCCCAGCGTCATGTAGTTGTAGACACTGAGCATATAAGACCGCAGGCCCTGGTCGATCGCGGCCTGCGAGCGTGTCGCCGTCGCGCCGAACCGCCCGGCGACGTTGCGATCATAATCGGACATCGTCTCTCTCCATTGGACCGAGGGGACGCAGCGATACCGCGCCCAGCCTCGGCTCGTGCCAAATATGGTGAGTTCCGAAATGCGGGGCAAGTGCACACGTGATGAAATTTCCGCAACGTAACGTAGGGACAGCCTCGCTTCCGTTGTGTCATGCTGTGCCCGTGGGGATTTCCTCCGCTGGTGGAAGGACATGCGGCGCAGTCAGGGGCGTCGTCGTCTGGCATCGGCCTGCGTCGTGCTGTGTGGCGTCGCGGGATGCCTTTTTGCGTCCGCGCAACCGGCCCGCGCAGGCGCCTGGACCTTGCGGGAATCAGAAGGGATGGCCTTCCTCCAGGCGACGGCCACCTGGTCCGACCATGCCTTTGACGGCGCCTCCAGCCTGTTCGCCGCCCAGACCTACGACAAGGTGACCACCCAGCTTTTCCTCGAATATGGCGCTGCCGACTGGCTTACCCTCATGGTTGCCCCCGAGGTCGTGCGCATCTCCGTCGGGGCACCCACCGACCAGTCCTATTTCGGCCCGGGCTACACGGATGTGGGCCTGCGCATGCGGCTCGCGGAGGGACACACCTTAGGGTCGGATTTTGTCGTCTCTGCCCAGGTGGTGGCGCGCTTTCCAGGCGCCAAGCCCTCCGAGGGCGAGGCGGTCATCGGCTATGTGAACGGCGAACTGGACCTGCGCCTGCTGGCTGGGATCTCCTTTGACCTCTGGGGCTATTCCAGCTTTGTGGACCTGGAGGTGGCCCAGCGCCAGCGCTACGGCGCGCCGCCCAACGAGTTCCGCTTCGACGCCACCTTGGGCGTGCGCGTCGCGCCGAAATGGCTGGCTTTGTTCCAGTCCTTCAACGTGATCTCGGAGGGGGCCGGAGACGGTCCCGTCTTCGACCTCTCCTATGAATATTACAAGCTGCAGATCGGCGGAATGTATGAGCTCAACCCCAGCGTCTCGCTCATGGCAGCGGTCGTCTCGACTTATTATGCCCGCAACGCCCCGCAGGAGAATGGCATCGTGCTGGGGGCACTGGTCCGCTATTGACCGGCTGGCTTGTCCTTTGCCCGCGCCAGCAGCTTCTCCACGTCCGGCAGGATGGCGGCGACGATCCGGTCGACGCCCGCCGCAGTGGGGTGGAGCCCATCCGGCTGGTTCAGGGAGCGGTCCCCGGCGACACCCTCCAGGAAGAAGGGATAATAGATGACCGGATAGGTGCGGGCGAGGTCCGGGAAGACCTTGTCGAACCGCGCCTGGTAGTCCGCGCCGAGATTGGGGGCGGCCCGCATGCCGGCGAGCAGAACCGGGAGGCCGCGCTTCTGCAGGCGGGAGAGGATTTCGGAGAGGGCCTTGCGGGTGACTTCCGGGTCGGTGCCCCGCAGCATGTCGTTGGCGCCCAGTTCCAGGATCACCGCATCGGCGTCCTTCGGCACGCTCCAGTCGAGCCGCGCGAGACCGCCCGAGGTGGTATCTCCGGACACGCCGGCATTGATGATGGCCACGTCATAGCCCTTGGCTTTCAGCGCCGCCTCCAGCTTGGAGGCGAAGCTGTCGGCCTTGGGCAGGCCGAAGCCGGCGGTGAGGCTGTCGCCGAGCGCCACGACGCGCAGCGTGCGCGCCTCCGCTGTGGCAATTGACGCGATCGTGAACGCAGCCATGGCCAGGATCAGCCCTTTCCGTGACGAAATGGACGGGCCATATGCCCGAATGTGTGCGGCGCACCGATGAAGCGCGCGGTGCATCCAGTCGAAGCGTCCGGCCGATAGCGACGATCCGGGCGGCACCGCAAAGCGTAAGGACCTCATGGACAGCCTTTCTTCTCCGCCCGCCATCGCCCTTCGCAACGTGGATCTGTCGCTGGGGGAGGGAGCCGCGCGGGTTCACGTGCTCAAGGATTTATCACTGACCATAGAAACGGGCGAAACCGTGGGTCTGGTGGGGCCGTCAGGTTCCGGCAAGTCGACGCTCCTCATGGTCATGGCCGGCCTGGAACGGGCCGACCGGGGCTCCGTCCGGGTGGCGGGAACCGAGTTGGTGGGCCTCAACGAGGATCGCCTCGCGCGGTTCCGTGGTGGCCATGTGGGTATCGTCTTCCAGTCCTTCCACCTCATCCCCACCATGACCGCCATCGAGAATGTGGCCGTGCCGCTGGAATTGGCGGGCCGTCCGGACGCGTTCGAGCGTGCCGCCGCAGAGCTGGAGGCGGTCGGCCTTGGCGGTCGGCTCACGCACTATCCGTCCCAGTTGTCGGGCGGCGAGCAGCAGCGGGTAGCGGTTGCCCGCGCGCTCGCGCCCCATCCTGCCCTCCTGGTGGCGGACGAGCCCACCGGCAATCTGGACGAGGCCACCGGCCGGCAGATCATGGATCTGCTGTTCGCCGCCCATCGGGCGCGGGGCACCACGCTGGTGCTCGTCACCCATGATCCCGCCCTCGCCACCCGCTGCAGCCGCGTTGTGCGGTTGCGGTCGGGGCATATCGAAGCCGACCAGGCGCGCGTGCCGGCATGAACGCGCCCGCGCCTCGCTTGCCGGTCTCGGCCCGGCCCGCTGGCCCCACCCGGACCTCGGCCTTCCCCGTCCCCTTCCGCCTCGCCGCCCGTGAATTGCGCGGTGCCCGGCGAGGCTTTGGCGTGTTTCTCGCGTGCCTCGTCCTGGGGGTGATGGCCATTGCCGGCATCGGCTCGTTCGCCCGCGCCCTCACCGAGGGGCTGGCCGGGCAAGGCCAGGCCATTCTGGGCGGGGACGCGGCCTTTGCCCTGGTGCAGCGGGAGGCGACGCCGGAGGAATTGGCCGTCCTCGGCTCGGCCGGGCAGGTCGCCCGCATCGCCTCGCTTCGCGCCATGGCCCGTGCTCCGTCGGGGGATGCGACGCTGGTGGAGTTGAAGGCCGTCGACGGGGCCTATCCGCTCTTCGGCACGCTGGAGACCCATCCCGCCGCACCGCTGGCGGAGCTTCTCGCCGTACGAGGGAGCGTTGCCGGCGCCGTGGCCGACGAGACCTTGATGGCCCGGCTGGACCTCAAGCCGGGAGACCGGCTGAAAGTGGGTGAGGCGGACCTGGAGATCCGGGGCGTCATCGCCGATGAACCCGACCGCCTCTCCTCCGGTGTCGGCTTCGGCCCACGGCTTCTCACCTCCATGGCGGGCCTGGAGGCCACCCATCTCATCCAGCCCGGCAGCCTGGTGCGATGGACCTATCGTGTGAAGCTGAATGATCCCTCGCCCTCGGCCCTCGCGGCCTTTGCCGAGCGCGTGAAGCAGGAGGTTCCGCACGCCGGCTTCGAGGTGCGCACCCGTGATGCGGCGGCCCCGCAGCTGGAGCGGAACGTGCGGCGCATCGCCCAGTATCTGACCCTGGTGGGCCTCACCGCCCTGCTGGTGGGAGGCGTGGGCGTCGCCAATGCGGTGGCGAGCCACTTGGCCACGAAGCGCGCATCCATTGCCACGCTCAAGGCGCTGGGCGCCAGCCGGGGCGTGATCTTCGCCACCTATTTCGCGCAGGTCTCCGCCCTTGCGGCCATTGGCATTGGCGGCGGGCTCATTCTGGGGGCGGCCTTGCCCTTCGCGGCCAGCGCGGCCATTTCCGGCTTCATCCCTTTCCCGCTCGCCCCGAAGCTGGACCCGCTGGCGCTCGTCCTCGCGGCCCTCTATGGCGCCCTCGTTACGCTGGCCTTCACCCTGTGGCCGCTTGCGCGGGCGCAGGAAGCCCCGGTGTCGGTTCTCTTCCGGGACGTGCCGGGTGCTGGCCGCCGCCGGCCGCCGCGTCTCTATATGGTGCTGTGCGCTGCAACGGTGTTGGCCCTTGCCGCCCTTGCGGTCGCCACCGCCGAGGACAAGCGGGCCGCTCTGATCTTCATTGGCGCGGCAGCCGGTGTGTTCGCCCTTCTGAGGCTTGTGGCCTCCGCCATCATGGCGACGGCAAAACGCCTGCCGCGTCCGCGCGGCACCATGGCGCGCCTTGCCCTTGCCAATATCCACCGCCCAGGCGCCCTCACGCCCACGGTGGTGCTGTCGCTGGGGCTCGGCCTGTCGCTCCTGACCACCATCGCTCTCATCGACCGCAGCCTCACCTCGGAGATCACCGGCACGCTCGCCGAAAAGGCGCCGAGCTTCTTCTTCGTGGACGTGCCCAACAGCGAAGAGGAGGCCGTCAAAAGCTTCCTGGCGGCGCAGGCGCCCGGATCGAACTATCGCTCCGTGCCCATGCTGCGCGGGCGCATCACGGCCCTGAAGGACGTGCCCGTTGAGCAGGCCAAGCCCTCCGCCGATGCCGCCTGGGTGCTCCAGAGCGACCGTGGCATTTCCTTCTCCAACGAGGTGCCGGAAGGTTCCAAGTTGGTTGAGGGCCGCTGGTGGCCGGAAAGCGAGACCGCGCCGCTTGTGTCCTTTGAACGCAAGCTGGCCCAGGGGCTCGGCCTCGCCATCGGCGACACCGTCACCGTCAATGTGCTCGGCCGGGACATCACCGCCCGGATCGCCAATCTGCGGGATGTGAACTGGCAGCGGCTCGGCATCAATTTCGTCATGGTGTTCTCGCCGGCCACCTTCGCCGGCGCGCCCTATACGGTGCTGGCGACGCTGACCTATCCCGATGGCGCCACCACCGCGCAGGAGACGGCGCTCCTCAAGGCCATGGCGGCGACGTTTCCCGGCGTGACGACGGTGCGCGTCAAGGAAGCATTGGACGAGGCGAACAAGATGGTGGGCGACATCGCCTTCGGCATCCGCATCGCCAGCCTGGTCACCTTGCTCACCTCCGTGCTGGTGCTGGCGGGCGCGCTGGCGGCGGGCCATCAGCATCGCGTCTATGACGCGGTGATCCTGAAGACCCTCGGCGCGACCCGCCCCCGCCTGATGGGCGCCTATGCCCTGGAATATGCGGCACTGGGTCTTGTCACGGCGGCCTTCTCCATCGCGGCGGGCAGCGCGGCGGCCTATGGGGTGGCCACGCAGGTGATGAATATCGGCTTCACCTTCTCCCCGGTGGCGGCGGGCGTGGTGATCGTTGTGGCCCTGGCTTTCACACTTGGCTTCGGCCTGATCGGGACCTGGCGGGCCCTGAGCGAACCGCCGGTGCGCGTGCTCCGGCACCTGTGAGCGCGTCGCGCTGCGAAGGGCAAGCCGGGCCCATTGGGGTCCGGCGCAGGGCGGAAAAAGCTGGGGGCCTCGATGTCCCAAGCACGGCCTGTCAGCGACGGCGCGGCTTGTCCTTTTCCTTCACCGTGCCGATGACCAGTTCGTCCACCTCCAGGCGGCGAACCTGGGCGCGGCCCACGGCGAGGCGCCCAATGGCGAGGGCGCCAATGGCCAAGGCGCCGATGGCCAGCGCCCCAAGCGCCAATGCACCAGCTTGTGCGGCGCCGATTTCCACCCCCCCGATGCGCAGGCGCTTCTGCCCACGCATGGCCGAAGCGCGGGCAGGCCGCGCCTTTGCCTTCGGGGGCGCGCGCACGGCCGGGGGCTCAGGCGGATTGGCCGGGACAGACTGGGGCGCGGGGACAGCGGGCGCAGTCCGTTCGGAAAGTGTGGCGTCGAGCGCGATCACCGCTTGCGTCGTCTCTGCCTTCCTCTCGCCGTGCAGGGCTCCTTCTTCGTCGACCTCCCCCAGGGGAGGTAACACCGCGGTGGCCGGGCCATCCTCCGTCGTCTCGGCGGTGCCCGCGGCCTCCAGACTGTGCGGACTGTCGGCCGGCTGGCCTGCGGGCTCATCCTCCGAGGGCAAAGCGTGCATGCGCACGTAATCCTTGTTGGCAGACCCATCCGGTTCCGTCACCGGAGCGGATACCTCGACCTGTGACTCCTCAGCTTCAGCCACAGCGGAGGCGGTTCCTTTGCCTGAAACCTCCTCCTCGCCTGCGCTGCCGTCGGGCGGCGCCTGCGCAGGCACAGCGTTTGTTCCTGCGGTCACGACCCGAGGCTCGGCCATGTCACCCGGCGTCACGAGCTCAGCGGAAGGGCTGGCCGCCGCAGGAGCCGCCAGGGCCGCGGACGAAGGCTCCGCTTCCCCCGCAGTGGCGGGCTCGGACTGAGGCTCTTCCTGATCGGCATCGGGAGGCGCGGCCGCTTCAACGGGGGCCGGGGCGGCCTTGGCTCGCTTTCTGCGCCGGGGCGGGGAGGGGGGCTCATCCTCAACAGGCTCTGCCGGCGCGGACGACAGGGCCGGGTCTTCCGTCTCGACGGCAGCGACGGGCGTTTCCACTTCGTGATGCGGCGCATCGGCGAGGACCGGTGCCGCCTCATTCATCTGCGCTGTGCCCTCGACGGGCGCTGCAGCGGCATCGTCGAAGGGAAGGAGCAGGGGCGCCGGCTTGCGGCGGCGGCGCTTCGGCGGAACGGAGGGGTCTTCAGCCATGTTCGTCCGCCTTTGCGATGCGCAGCGCTCGCGCCGAATGAAGAAGAGAGGCGCCGACACAGCCGGCACGCTCCCGGGACTCCGGCAGTGGCCGCGCGAGGCTGGCCGAATGCGGGCAATCGGAGGATCTCGACAGGTCGGCCAACTGGCCGGAGGGGAAGCAGAGGGGTCGCGGCGACATGAGGGAATCCCGTTGACGCCAATGTGAGCGACCACAGGCCCCGGAGCAAGGCTGGAGCCCGTTCCCCTTGGGAACCGCTGCCGGTCTGCCTCCGTTCTGATGCCAGAAAGGGAGATATGATCATGAAGACACGCATGATTTTCGTGGCCCTTGGCATCGCCGCGCTCACGGCTTCCCCCGTTGCGGCCCAGGGCGTGGTGCGCGGCGCCCAGCAAGGCGCGGCGACGGGGCAGGATGTGGCGGGGCCAGTCGGCGGGGCCGTGGGCGGCGTCGTCGGAGGTGTCGCAGGTGGCGTCGCTGGCGGCGTGAAGGGTGTGTTGGGCGTTCCCCAGAACACGTCCTATTCCACTGGCAAGGCCAAGCCCAAGACCCATCGCGTAACCGATCCGCATGGCGGCCCGGCCCACGACCCGACGCCCCGCACCCGATGAGAAGCCCTGGCGGCGCGGCGGCATCCGCGCCGCCAGGCTGCGAGACAAGTGTCATCGGCAAAGTCTAGGTTAAGCTCGCCATTGAGGGGAGTTTGCCTTGACCACCTTGATCCTGACCCGCCACGGGCTCGTGCCCGGCATTCATCCCGAACGGTTCCGCGGCCGGGTGGAAGTGGCGCTCTCGCCTGCGGGCGAGCGCCAGGCGGATGCCTTGGCCGCTCGCATTGCCACCGCCTTCCGGCCGGTGGCCGTCTATACCAGTCCCCTCGGTCGCTGCATCGCCACCGGAGCCGCCATCGCGGCGGCGTGCGGCATCGATGCCCATGCCCGTCCTGAATTTAGCGACATTGATTACGGCGCATGGCAGTGGAAAACCCACGAGGAGGCGGAGGCCGAGGACGGGGAGACCTATGCGCTCTGGCGCAGCGCCCCCCATCTGGTGCGCTTTCCCGGCGGAGAGTCGCTACAGGATGTGCTGGTGCGCGCGTCGGACCTCCTGCGCTATGTTCTCGCCCATCACGCTGGCGACAGCGTGGTGCTCGTCGGCCATGACAGCGTCAACCGCGTGCTGCTCTGCCATCTCCTTGGGCTGCCCCTGAGCGCCTATTGGCGCTTCAAGCAGGATCCCTGCACGATGAATGTGATCGAATGGACGGGCACCGAGGCTTGCCTCGTTCGCTGCAATGACACGGCGCACCTCCAACCCTCCTAGCCGCGACATCTTCTCACGCGTCGGCGCCCGCGCTTGCCAGTGCCGCTTGAGCATGTCAGCCCTTCTGCGGGGAGAGCAACAAGGGGGTGGTCATGGCGGAGGCCGCGGATCTCGGCATTGGCGAGGGGCGGGCGATGGCGGCGCATCCGCTGCGGGCGGCGGTGCTTGCCGAGCTTCATGCACGGCCCTTCTTTCCCGCCAGCACGCCGCGCCGTTACCTGCATGTGGCTTTTCTCACAGACGCGGCCCATCCGCACTCCGCCCGGGAGGGCGTGGAGGCCTTCTGCGCCGAGCGCGGCGTCGCCGGTCCCGCTCCCGGCGCCAAGCATCACAGGGTGGAACTGGGGGGGGCGATCCTGCGCTGGGAGAACCATGCGGAGTTCTCCACCTATACCTGGGATCTGCCTTCCACGGAGCTGGCGCCCGGCCTGCTGCCGTTCCAACCGCCAGCCCTTGCCCTTGCGAGCCCGCTCACCCAGATTCCCCAGCCCGGTCCGCTCCTGGTTGCTGTCGATCTGCACCTCGTCACAGACACGGCTGAGGATTTCCATCTCGAGGCGGTCTTCGATCCGGCGAGCCTTGCCCGCTCAGACGTGAATGACGGCGCCGCCGAGATCGCCACCGACTTCAAGCCCGATCCGTCGGGTTTTGTCCGCATCCTGGTGCGGGACCGGGGGCTGGGGACAGAGGCGGCGGGGGCGTTGGTCCAGCGCGTCCTGGAGATCGAGACTTATCGTCTGCTCGCCTTGCTCGGCCTGCCGGAGGCGCAGCGGCTTGGCCCGGACATCACCCGCATCGAGGCGCAGCTGGCCCGTATGACGGGCGAGATGCGTCATTCCGAAGGTCTGGCCGGCAATGCGCGGATGCTGGACGAACTGGTGGTGCTCGCCGCCGAGCTTGAGGCCGGAGCGACCGCTTCGCTGTTCCGGTTCGGCGCCAGTCGGGCGTATCATGACATCGTCAAGCTGCGGCTTGCCACCGTGCGGGAGCAACCCATTCCAGGCTTTCCCACCTGGCAGCAATTTCTTGATCGGCGGATGGCACCGGCCATGCGGACGTGCGCCGCAGTGGAGGCGCGGCAGGCGGACATATCGGCCAAGCTGGCCCGCGCCGCCGACCTGCTGCGCACCCGTGTGAACGTGGAGGTGGAGCAGCAGAACCGGGATCTGCTGGTGTCCATGAACGAGCGCACGCGTCTGCAACTGCGCCTGCAGCGCACCGTGGAAGGCCTCTCGGTCGCCGCCATCAGCTATTATGTGGCAAGTCTCGTCCATCTGACCGCGGAGGGCATTCACCAGAGCGGCATCGACCACCAACTGGGCTTTGCCCTCAATCCCGGCTTTGTGACGGCTCTGGCTGTGCCTGTTGCTGTCCTCTTCGTGTGGAACGTGGTGCGCCGGATCCGGCGCGCCCATGGCGATCACGACTGAAGATCCGGGTGCGGCACGCCGGAACGTTCGCGTGACATGGAGCATTCAAACCGGCCGCCCCGTTGGGCGGCATCTTCAGCAGGCATGGACGCGCACCAGGCGCATAAGCGCCGTCCGGCGTGCCTGTGACAGGAGGACAGGTCTTGGATTTTGAAGCCGAATACAACAACCGTGCCCGCGTTCCGAACTGGGCGGACATTTTCGCCGATTGGCATGCCCGATCGGCCCGCCTGCGGGGCGAGGCGGTGGCAGCGGACCTTGGCATCCCCTATGGGCCAACCGCGCGCCAGATCCTCGACATCATCTGGCCTGATACGGCGCGGGATGCGCCCGTGGTGCTGTTCATCCATGGGGGCTATTGGCAGTACATGCATCCCCGTGACCTGACCTTCGCCGCCGAGGGGCTGCTGAAGAATGGCATCGGCGTCGCGCTCGCCGGCTATGATCTTGCACCCGACGTGCCCCTCGACACCATCGTCAGCCAGGCGCGCAGCGCGGCCGTCTGCCTCACCCACCGCATCCGCCGCCGCTTCGCCGTGACCGGCCATTCGGCGGGTGGACATCTGGCCGCATGCCTCACCGCCACCTCCTGGAGCGACATCGATCCCCGCGTGCCGGACGACATCGTCCCCGCCGGCGCCGGCATCTCCGGCGTCTATGAGGTGGAGCCCCTGGTTCAAACCAGCCTCAATGACCGCCTGCACCTGACCGCCGACGAGGCCCGCAGGCTCTCCCCGGCTCTGTGGCCGGTGCCGAAGGGGCGGCGGTTCGAGACCTTCACCGGAGGACTGGAAAGCGCCGAATTCCTCCGCCAGGGACGGGACCTGGCGTCCGGCTGGGCCGCGCAGGGGGCCGCGACGGTGGCCCATGTGGTGGAGGGCACCAACCATTTCACCTTGGTGGAACAATTGGCGGACCCCGCTTCGCCCCTGGTCGCCTGTCTTGCCGACATGGCCCGAAATGCCGCCGCTCAGGCTTGACGGGAACTGGCGCCGCGCCCTCGGGACGGCGCTTCTCCTTGCGCTTCTTCCCGCCGGGTCGGAGGCGCAGGAGAGGGCCCTTCAGGAGAGCGCCGTCATTCCCCTCCTCGATCGGCCGGGAGACAGTGGCTTTGCCAATTTCGTGGCGGTGTCGGTGGCCGGCGGGCCGCCGGGCGGCGTGCTGCTGGACACCGGCTCGACGGGCCTGCGGATCCGCGCCGAGGCCATCGGTCCGAAGGTGCAACTCACCGACACGCCGCTGAACTATTCCTACACCAGCGGCAATGTGCTGACCGGGGTGCTCGGCTATGCCCGCGTCGCCTTCCCCGGCTCCCAGCCGGACGTGGCGACAGCGGCGCCCATCGCGGTCCATGTGGTGAGGTCCATCACCTGCAAACCTGAGGTGCCCCGCTGCCCCGGCTGGGCACCGCAGCAGATGGGCGTCATGGGCGTCGCCTACAATCCGCTGCCGGTCTTCAATCCGCTCGCCCAGCTGCCCGGCAACCTCGCGTCGGGCTTCATCGTGGTCGCGGACGATGTGGCCGACCCCGCCGTCCAGCCTCGCCTGGTGGTCGGCCTCACGCCTGAGAACACAGCCGGCTTCAAGCGTGTCCCCTTCGCAGCCGCGGACGGTGCGCAGCCCGCCGGCCTGAAAGCGTGGAACACCAAGTCCGTCCCCACCTGCTTTTCTGTGAACGGAGGGCCGGAGGGATGCTTCGGGACCGTCTTTGACACGGGAGCCGGCAGTGGCAGCTTCCAGACGCCGGACCTTTCACCGGCCTTGCTGCACAGCCCCGTCCCGCGCGGCGCGCTGGTGCGGACGCGGGTCGAAGGGGCGATGGACCTGACCGTGAAGGCCGGCCGCCAGCTCTGGGCAAATCGCTACCGCTACGCCCCGCCTCATGGCAGCGTGAAAGGCTTCAATTCCGGCGGCCTCGTCTTCCGCCACTATCAGGTTCTATTTGATGCGGTGCACGGAGAAATCGGCTTCAGGCAAGGCCCCTGAGCGGGGCCGGCGGGCCGTGCTTCCCCTCGTGCTTCCCCTTGGGACACACCGTCACTAGAGTGATGCGCTCAAGGCGAAAAAAATACCGCCCAAATGGCTTTGGCGTTCCGGCACCTTTTCCTGGATGCCGTAGTCGCGCTCCGGCAGAAAGTGGGAGACCATGCCCTTCTCCAAGTCCGCCGACACCGAAGCCAATCTGAACGTGCTCCTCGATCTGGTCCGCGCGGACGCCACGCCCAACATCAATCGCCTGTGGGCGATGGCCAAGGACATTGAAGCCATCAAGCTCAACGTGAAGTTCTTCGGCTACGAGCTGGCACGCGAACTCTACGAGGCTCGCGCCGGAAGGGTTCCGGCCGAACCGGGCTTTGTCGGCCTTGCCAGCAAGCCCTCCACGCAAGCGGACATCGAGGCCCCCTGGGTCGCGTATTGGAGCGCGCGCCTGGGCATGGCTCCGCTCTATCACCGCAAGGTCTGGGAGCTGTGCTACGTCATGCAGGCCCTCAGCGAACGCGGTGCGTTGGTGCCCGGCGCGCGGGGGCTGGGCTTCGGCTGCGGCGAGGAGCCGTTGCCCAGCGCCATGGCGGCCCTCGGCATCGACGTGACCGTGACCGACCTCGATCCTGCCGAGGCCCTGGCGCGGGGCTGGGTGAGCACAACCCAACATGCCAGCACGCTGGATCATGCCTTCAAGCCCCATTTGGTGGACCGAGCCACGTTCGACCGGATGGTTCACCTGAAGTTCATGGACATGAACGCCATTGACCGGAGCTTGCGCAGTTTCGATTTCTGCTGGTCCATCTGCGCGCTGGAGCACCTTGGCTCCATCGCCAATGGCCTTGCCTTCATCGAGGCCTCGCTCGAGACGCTCAAGCCGGGCGGCATCGCGGTGCATTCGACCGAATTCAACTTTCTGCGCGACGACGCCACCATCGACAACTGGCCGACCGTGCTGTTTCAGCGCCGCCACTTCACGGATCTCGCCGCCCGCCTCTCCGCCAAGGGCCATGAGGTGGCGCCCCTCGACTTCGATGTGGGCGCTGGCCGGTTGGACCGCTTCATCGACGTGCCGCCCTATGCGGACGACCTGCCCGCCAGCGTGCCCTCCTGGCGGGAGGCGCCGCAGCATCTCAAGCTCATGATCGACGGCTTCGCATCCACCTGCTTCGGCCTGATCATCCGCAAAGTGGGGTAGTGCATCCTCCTTTCAGCGCCCGCGTTCGACTGCGGTTGAACCCAGAGGCGTGAGGCCCTATGCGCATGAAAGACGTCCCGGCCGGCGCCGGGCACAGCCTCGGACACGCCATGCCCACCTCTTCCCCCGACAAGCCGCCGATCCAGATCGCCATCGTTCCGGTGACGCCTTTCCAACAGAATTGCTCCATCCTGTGGTGCACGGCCACCAACCGGGGCGCGGTGATCGACCCGGGCGGCGACCTCGACCGGATCCGCTCCGCCTTGGCGGAAACCGGCATCACGGTCGACAAGATTCTCCTGACCCACGGCCATGTGGACCATGCGGCGGGCGCCGCCGCCCTGGCGGAAAGCCTTGGCGTGCCTGTGGTGGGGCCGAACGCGGCCGACCAGTTCCTGCTGGACGACCTGCCCGCTTCCGCCGCCCGCTTCGCGCTCCCCGATGCCCGGCCGGTGACGCCGGACCTCTATCTGTCGGAGGGCGACACGGTTCAGCTGGGGGAACTGGTGCTGGATGTGCTGCAGGTGCCCGGTCATACGCCCGGCCACGTGGTGTTCGTCCACAAGCCCACGTCGGTGGCCATCGTCGGCGACACCCTCTTCCGTGGTTCGGTGGGGCGTACGGACTTCCCCTATGGCGACCATGATCAGCTGATCCAGGGCATCCGCGAAAAGCTGCTGCCGCTGGGCGACAATATGGTCTGCCTGCCCGGGCATGGGCCGGTGACGTCCATTGGTGACGAGCGGGCCTCCAACCCTTTCATCGCGGAGTAGACCGCCTAAAGGTCGAAGCCCAGCTGTCTGGGCTTCGCCGCGACAGGGGAGGGCGCGGCCGCCTCTGGCGCGGGGGCCCCCATGACGGAGGGTGTCGCGGTGGTGGGGGGCGGCTCCCCTGCGTCGAGGCCATCCTCGCGCTTGCCATCCGCGACGATCTGGAGCGCGCCGTCCGGCAGAGGGCGCTGCAGGTGGCGCGCCTCGTCCCAGGGGGCGCGCAGCCAGACCTCCAGCTCCTCCGGCGTGGTGAGCAGGACCGGCATCGCCTTGGGATGGATGGGCGCCACCTCTGCGTTGGGAGGGCAGGTGGCGAACGCAAAGAGTTGGTGCTCGCCCTCCTCTGGGGCAGCCTTCGGGCCTCGCGTGCCGGTCCAGGGCCGCCAGAGGCCGGCAAAGGCAAAGAGGGGCCGCGAGGGATCGAGCGCGAACCACATGGGCCGTTTCGAAGGTCCCTTCGTGGTCCCCTCGCTCGCCCGTTCATCATACTCGCAGAAGCTGGTGGCGGGGACGAGGCAGCGGCGCTCCGGCTTTGTCCAGGGCATCCAATAGCGGCTGACAAGGTTGCGGGCGTTGGTCACCGGACGCGTGCCGAGGCCGGGCGCCGGAGGAAAGCCCCAACGCATCCGGGTGAGCTCGCGCACGCCGTCAGGCGCGGTCCACACCACAGGGGCCATCTGGTCGGGAAAGATCGCCGGATGGGGCGGAAGGTTGCCCGTGGCGTCCCGCATTGCCCGGGCCCAGGCGAGAATGGCGGCCTGACCTTTCACTTCGCTGTAGAGATTGCACATCCCGCTCTCCCCCCTTTAGGAGGCGCGCGACGGTCGCCGTGCAAGCGCCACCTTATTCCGGCCTGAGGTCTTGGCATCATAGAGAGCAAAGTCCGCCCGTTCGATGATCGCGTCGAGATCGCCGTCGGAGGGGTCGGCAATGGCAACGCCGATGCTGATGGACACCCGGATGTCCTGACCCTCGAAGCGCACGGCCTGGGCATTGATGCTGGAGCGGATGCGCTCGGCCAGGGCCAGGGTGCCGGCTTCGTCCACATTCATCAGCAAGGCGACGAATTCCTCGCCGCCGAACCGGGCCACCCGGTCCTGCACCCGCAGATTGGCACCGATGGTGGCCGCCACATACCGGATGACGGCATCTCCCGCCGCATGGCCATAGGTGTCGTTGACGGCCTTGAAGTGATCGATGTCGGCCATGAGGATGCCGAGGCTGTCGGTGCTGCGGGTGCCCTGCAACGCCCCTTCGGCCATGGACAGGAAGGAGCGGCGGTTGAGAAGGCCGGTCAGGGGGTCGGTGTCGGCCAGCTGCCGCAGCGCCTCCACTTCCTCCTTATGGGCCTGCTGGGTCGTCAGGAACCGATGCTCGGCGATGTCCAGGCGGCGCAGCAATGCGCGCAAGGCACCGGACAGATGCAACACGTCGAGGCTGCCGCTGACGCGCGGCAGCATGGTTACGGAGGGGTCGCGACCGATGGCCTGGGCGGCGATGGTCAATTGCTTCAGCGGTCGGGACAGAAGACGGGTCAGGCCAAGCGCGAGAGAGATGCTCACCAGCAGCACCAGGGCGCCGATCCCGAGAATGGAGGCGGCGATGCGGTTGGCGCCGCCAAAGGCGATGGCAGCATCCTGGCGCGCCACGACCACCCAGCCCAGCGCCGCGATCTTTGGGTCGCTATCGATGCGGGAAAAGCCGACGAGGATGGTGGCGTCGCCGTCGGTTTCCTCAAACGTGCCGCTATTCTCCGCCCGGAAGCGGGCCATTTGTTCGGGACCAAAGGGCGAGGGACCGCCGTCGCGGCCAGACAGGATGGTGCCGTCTGCGCCAACGATCCACAAT
Source organism: Aquabacter sediminis (assembly GCF_028863665.1). GTDB lineage: Bacteria > Pseudomonadota > Alphaproteobacteria > Rhizobiales > Xanthobacteraceae > L1I39. The sequence goes on along the minus strand of NZ_JARBFX010000003.1, from coordinate 488,003 downwards.
TCAAGCCCAGGCTCGTCGTCGAGCGCCCGCCGCCGGGCGGCATCCGCCCAGGCAAAGGACAGATGTGCCCCGAGCACGCCGAGCAGGTGATCCTCGGATGAGTGGACAGGAAAGGAGACGTCGACGAAGCGGTGCAGCGCCCCGTCCGGGCGTGGTGGAAGAAGCTTTTCCAGCGCCGGGGCCACGTTCACATCGCCGACAAACAGGCCTTTCATACCCTCGCTGAACCAGGGACGATGATTGACGTCCTCGCCTTCCAGCAGCCCTTGCGAAGCGGCCACCACAATGCCGCTGGGGCGGGCAAAGCCGATCCAGGCGTAGACCGGCATCATCCTCTGAAGCTGGCTGAGCACAGAGCGCAGCGAACTGACGCCCGATTCCCAGGCGGGCGTCAAGGGCTGCATGTCCGCCAGCTGCCGGATGTCGGACAGGCGCTCATTCAGATCCCGCTCCAGTTGCCCGGACAGGGACGCCGCGACCCGCTCCATGTCGGCGCGGACATGCCCGCTCATTTCCTGGCGGCTGACGCGGGCGGAGAAGAGCGCAAGGCCCGACAGACCGAGCATGCAGATGAGGGCCACCACCAGGCTGATCTGCTGCGCGATGGGCATGCGATCCTGCAGCCGGCGAAAACGATTGTTGAAGCCATCCAGCAAGATGTGGCCGCTCCCCCGCGCGGTGGGAATGTCATTTCCCTCGGTGAGCGACCGTGGGGGTTCGCCGCCTGTCCGTCAACGGCATGGATGGCGTTCCTCTCACACCTTGCGCGCCCAGGGTGTCGTGGGCCTTGCAGGCCGGGAGGCATGCACCACCATCAGCTCGCCCACATTTTCCGGCGTAAGCAGGCCGATCAGCCGCCCGGTGCTGTCGGTGACGCCAATGGCTGGCGCTCGGGACTGGGTGATAAGGGTCAATGCCGCGTCCAGGCGGGCGCGGGCGTCCACGGTGGGAATGTCCGCCTGCATCACATTGATGACGGCGGTGGCGGGACCAGGATCCTTCAGAGCGCGGATCATTGCGTCCCGGGTCAAGAGACCGCGCAGCCGGCCCGCACCGTCTACCACCGGGAATTCCTTCTGCGTGGTGCGGATCAGCTCCTCGACCGCGTCATCCACGGTCGCCTGCGGACCGAGCGTCTCGAAATGGGTGATCATGGCGTCGGACACGATGAGGCCGCGCGAGGCTTCCTTCAGCTGCACCTGGCCCGCCTCGCCGGAGGCCGCCAGGAAGACGAAGACGCCGATGATCATCAGCATGGGATTGGTGAAGATGCCGATGAGCCCCAACGCCACCGCCAGCGCCTGGCCGATGCTTGCGGCAGCGGAGGTCGCCCGGGCAAAGCCCATCCGCATGGCCAGCAGGGCCCGCAGCACCCGCCCGCCATCCATGGGGAAGGCGGGAATGAGGTTAAACAGCACGAGGAAGATGTTGGCGCCCGCGAGCTTGGCCAGCATGGAGGTGGCGGGGTCCTCGATCTTCATCAGTTCGTCGGGATTGGTGGTCGCTCCGAGCACGAGGATGAGCACCAGCGCGATGACCACGTTCACCGCCGGGCCTGCAATGGCCACCACCAGTTCCTCCGATGGCTTCTCCGGCATGCGCTCCAGGCTGGCGATGCCGCCGAACGGCCAGAGCGTGATATCGGGGGTCTTCACGCCATAGTGCCGGGCGGCGAAGGCGTGGCCGAACTCGTGCAACAGCACGCACAGGAACAGGAGCGCGACGAAGATCACGCCATCCCAGGCGGCCTGGGCGCCGCCCTGCCGGTAGTAAGCCGCCCAGATCCAGACGAGGAAGAGCAGGAAGGTGACGTGGATGCGAACGGCGGTGCCGCCGATCCGTCCGAGCGTGAGTGACCAGGGCATGCCGACCTCCGTGCCGTGTGGCCCCTGAGATAAGGCGTGGACCCTGTCCCGCCAATGCGACAGGTGACCCAAGGTGAAAATGAGGGGGGATGGGATCGGTTGATAGTAAGGCTAACTTACATTATGTTGTCCTGGCTATGACGGAACTTCCTCTCGGTTTCCTGCTTGTCGATGCCGCGCGCCTCTACCGTGCCCGCATCGACCGTGCCTTTGATCAGGCGGGCCTTGGCCTCACCGCCGGGGAGGCCCGCACCTTGGCCCACGTCAACATTAATCCGGGCCTGCGCCAAGGCGCCCTGGCGGTGCGGATGAATGTGGAGCCCATGACCATGGTGGGCTTCCTGGATCGCCTGGAGGCCCGCGGGCTCGTGGTGCGGGAGCCCGACCCCACCGATCGGCGCGCCAAGATCGTCTGCCTGACGCCGGAAGCCGAGCCGTTGCTGGAACGGGTGAAAGCCGCCGCCTCCCTTGCCCGCGAGGATGCGTTGGCGGGGCTCAGCCCGGCGGAGCGGGACATGTTCCGGGATGTGCTGACGCGCGTGCGCAGCAATCTGTGCCAGTCCAACCGGGGGGAGGAGCCTTGAGCATGCTTGCCCCCGCGCCGAAGCCGGTCATGACCGAGATGCGCACCGCGATCATCGGCGCGCTGATCATCGTGCTCGGCCCCATCAGCATGTCGCTGTACACGCCAGCCTTGCCGGCGCTGGTTCATGCGTTCGGGACCTCCGCCTCGGTGATGAAGCTGACGCTGAGCGTCTATTTCTGCGGCTTTGCCTTTTCCCAGCTCATTTGCGGGCCGCTCTCGGATGCCTATGGCCGGCGTCCCGCCGCCATCGGCTTCTTCTCTCTCTATGTGGCGGGCAGCATCGTGGCCGCCAGCGCTTCGGACGTGACGTGGCTCATTATCGGCCGGGGGTTGCAAGGCATAGGCGTTGCCGCCGGCCCGGCCATCGCGCGGGCCATCGTGCGTGATCAGTTCACCGGGCAGGCCTCCGCGCGCATCCTCAACCTCATCGGCACCATGCTCGCCATTGGGCCGGCGCTGGCGCCGACCATTGGTGGCGTCATCCTCAGCACGCTGGGCTGGCAGCCCATTTTCTATGTGATGGTCCTCTATGGCGTGCTGGCGATGGGCCTCCTGATCCTGGCGGTGCCGGAGACCAATGCGGCGCCCGACCCGGCCAATGCACGCCCCCTCCAGGTGCTGCGCAATTACGGCACGCTGCTGCGGGATTCCGGCTTCATGCGCGCCAGCCTGATGATCGGCTTCTCGCTGGGCGGCATCTATTCTCTGGCGGCCATCGTGCCGTTCGTGCTGATCGAGACGGTGGGCCTGACACCCACCCAGTTCGGCTATGCCATGGTGTGCCAGACCGGCTCCTTCATGCTGGGTACCATTGTGGCCGGCAAGGTCATGAAGCGCGGGGTGGACGCCAATCGCCTTGTGCCGGCCGGCCTCGCTTTGGTGCTCGCGGGCGGCGCCACCATGGCGGCCTTGCCCTGGTTCCTGCCCTACAGCTTTCCCAGCGTGATGGGGCCGGTGGCCTTGTGGGCCTTCGGCGTCGCGCTGCTTTTGCCCGGCGGCACCACGGCCGCGCTTTCCGGCTTTCCCACCATGGCCGGCTCGGCGGCAGCGCTCATGGGATGCATGCAGATCGGCGGCGGCTTCCTGGGGTCGGCGGTCGCGAGCCTGTTCTCCGATCCGGCACGTGCGCTTGGCGTCGTGGTTCCCGTGATGGGGCTGGTTTCATGCGCGGCTTACGTTTTCCTCAAGCCCAAGCCCATCCCAGCCTCCGCGCCGCCAATCGACGAAGCGGACCTGGAGATTGCCACCGACCCGGTGGGCCTGATCGGCGCCGCGGGCGACGAGATCGAGGCCGAGGTGTTTCGCAAGTCGGCGTGACCTGGGCTCGCATGAAACCTGGGCTCACATGAAAACGGCCGGCGCCGCAGATGCGGGCCGGCCTTCGTTCTGAGACGCGGGACGGGCGTCAGACGCCGGTCTTGCGGGCGCGCGCGCCATAGGTGCGCAGGCGCAGGGCGTTCAGCTTGATGAAGCCGGCCGCGTCGCGATGGTCATAGGCGACGGCCCCTTCCTCGAAGGTGACGAGGTCCTGGTTGTAGAGCGAATAGGGGCTGGTGCGGCCGATGACCGACACATTGCCCTTGTAGAGCTTCACCTTCACCGAGCCGGTCACATACTTCTGCGACAGGTCGATGGCCGCCTGCAGCATCTCGCGCTCGGGCGAGAACCAGAAGCCGTTATAGATGAGCTCCGCATAGCGAGGCATCAGCTCGTCCTTCAGGTGCGCCGCGCCCCGGTCGAGCGTGATGCTCTCGATGCCGCGATGGGCGGCGAGCAGGATGGTGCCGCCGGGGGTCTCATAGACGCCGCGGGACTTCATGCCCACGAAGCGGTTTTCCACCAGGTCAAGGCGGCCGATGCCGTTCTCCTTGCCGAGCGCATTGAGGCGCGCCAGCAGGGTGGCCGGAGAGAGGGCTTCTCCATTGATGGAGACCGCATCGCCCCGCTCGAAGCCGATATCGATGATGGTCGCCTGGTCGGGCGCCGCCTCGGGGGAAATGGTGCGCTGGTAGACATATTCGGGCGCATCGTCCGCCGGGTCTTCCAGCACCTTGCCCTCGGACGAGGAGTGCAGCAGGTTCGCGTCCACCGAGAAGGGCGCCTCGCCACGCTTGTCCTTGGCGATCGGGATCTGGTGGGCCTCGGCGAATTCCAGCAGGCGGGTGCGGGAGGTCAGGTCCCATTCGCGCCAGGGGGCGATGACGGTGATCTCCGGCTCCAGCGCATAATAGCCGAGCTCGAAGCGCACCTGGTCGTTGCCCTTGCCGGTGGCGCCGTGGGACACCGCGTCGGCGCCCACCTTGCGGGCGATCTCGATCTGCTTCTTGGCAATCAGCGGACGGGCGATGGAGGTGCCGAGCAGATACTGGCCCTCATAGACCGTGTTGGCGCGGAACATGGGGAACACGTAGTCCCGCACGAATTCCTCTCGCACGTCCTCAATGAAGATGTTCTCGGGCTTGATGCCGAGCAGCAGGGCCTTCTCGCGCGCCGGGGCCAGTTCCTCCCCCTGGCCGAGATCGGCGGTGAAGGTCACCACCTCGCAGCCATAAGTGGTCTGGAGCCATTTCAGGATCACGGAGGTGTCGAGCCCGCCGGAATAAGCAAGCACCACCTTCTTCACGTCGCGCGCCATCGTTTCTCTCGGATGGATAGGGGCCGGAAAAGTCGGGCGGACTATAGGCCGGAGCCGCGCCGTGGCAAGGGGATGCGCGCGATCAGCGCCCGCAGCCCGCGCCAGAGGTGCCTCAGGCTCCACCGCGCAAGTCGGAACAGCCGCAGGACGAGGCCGTGCAGCGCCCGCCCGCAAGACCCGAGGAACGCCTCCATCCGCGCATCGGTCGGGGCGCCGGGCCTTGTGAAGATCAGCCACCGGGCGAGCGCGATGATGAGGATGGTCAACACCCCGGAGAAGGCCACATCGGTGAAGAAATGTCCGCCGAAGGTGATGCGCAGTCCGCCGGCGGCGGTGCCAAATGCGGCGGCGGCCAGCAGGGCCGGGCCGCGATAGGGGGCGGGCACGAGGGTCGCCGGCGCGATCATCCAGAAGCCCAACGCCCCTTCGCCCGAGACGAAGGAGCAGTTGGTGGGGCAGGCGCCGCCGACGGCATACCAGGGATTGAACACGTCCTTGCCGCCGAAGGTCTCCACATGGACCGGCCGGGGGCGCCCCCAATTCTCCTTCAGGATGCCGTTGACCAGAAGCCCTGGGGCCAGCGCCATGGTGAGCGCCAGGAACACCGCCGCGCGCGCCGGCATGAACATGCGCCCGCCGGGAAAGAGCAGCTTCAGAATGATGGCGGCGAAGGCCGGGCCGGCGAACAGCCAGGGAATGATATTGCCCGCCTTGCGCAGCCCCTGGCCCCATTTCGTGCCGGCCAAATGGAAATTGCCGGCGGCCGCGTCCCAGAACCAGCCGGTGATGGCAAGGTCCCATTCCGGGAAGACCGTGAACAGGATGGCGATCGAGGCGCCGGCCACCAGGGCGAAGAAAACCGTCAGCTTCACCGGCGCATCCGCATCGTGTTCGCACTTTCCTTGATCTGCACCCTTGCGGGGGACCCGGTCGGGCCGCAAGACTTTCGGGCATATAGTGCGTGCTTGGCCCGGAGGGAAGTCGAGCCGCCGCGCTTGTGCCCGGCGCGGGAAAGCGTCGGCCAGTCACGGGGAGAATCATGGCCCAGGCCACGCTGGATTTCTATTATGAGTTCGCCTCGCCCTATTCCTATCTGGCGGCGGTGCGAATCGGCCCCCTGGCGGAGGAGGCGGGCGTCCATGTCCGCTGGAAGCCGTTTTTGCTCGGCCCCATTTTCGCCGCGCAGGGCTACACCACCTCGCCCTTCAATGCCTTTCCGCTCAAGGGCGAGCATATGTGGCGCGACCTGGAGCGCCTGGTGGTGCGCTATGGCCTGCCACCCATCCGCAAGCCCGAGCCTTTCCCCGTCAATGCCTTGCTGGCCGCCCGCGTCGCCACCTGGCTGAACGATGCCTCCCGTCCCGCTTTCACGGTCGCGGCCTTCAAGGCGGAGTTTGCTGAAGGACGGGACATTACCGATCGCACGGTGATCCACCAGCTTCTCGCCGGTCTCGGGCACTTCTGCGAGGATCTGTGCGCGGAGGCGGAAAGCCAGACGGTGAAGGATCGCCTGCGCGCCGCCACCCAGGAGGCAAGTGCCGCCGGCATTTTTGGCGCGCCGTCCTTCATCACCGCCGACAAGGAACTGTTCTGGGGCAATGACCGCCTGGAACATGCTTTGGAGCATGCCGCAAGCCTGGCCCATGGGCGCCCTGCGCCCGTCAAATAGGACGAGCTTCGCCGCCCCATCACGCGGCGCCGGTGGCTCCGGGCGCTCCGGGCGCCGGTGGTGGCGGGCGCTGGGGCGTCGACAGCACGGGCTTCCAGAAGCCGGCCGACCAGCCAGCGGTGAGCCAATAGGCCAGGCCGCCGGCAAGGCCGGCCGCCAGGATGTAGAACGGGTCCGCGATCGGCGCCAACTCGCCGGAGAGGCGGGGGAAGAGTGCGGCGCCGGCGAAGGCCGAGACCGCGCCATTCGCCACATGGAACATCCAGGAGCGCACGGCAAAGACCTCTGAGAAGAGCACGCCGATCGCCCCCACCAGCCACATGGTGGACACCAGGAACATCACCAGGAAGCCGGCCGCAAACAGCGCGTCCAGCAGGGCGAACATGGTTTCGGGATCTCCGCCCGGCACGGCGGCGAACAGGGCGCCGACCCGCCACTGGCCAAACAGGATCACCAGCGCTCCCGCTGTCAGCGCGGTGACAAAGCCTGCCGGCACAAGCACCAGACGCAGGAGAAGACGGAAGAAGCTGTCCATGCGCCCATCAGGCCGGGTGGTGGCAGACGGCTTCGATATTGTGGCCGTCCGGGTCGAGGATGAAGGCGCCGTAGTAATGGGGATGATAGTGCGGCCGCAAGCCCGGTCCGCCATTGTCGCGTCCTCCGGCGGCGAGGGCGGCCGCGTGAAAGGCATCCACCTGCGCCCGGCTCTCGGCCGCAAAGGCCACGTGCACACGGCTTTCCGAGGCTGGCTTCGGGTTGTTCGAGCCGCCTGACGCGATCCAGAAGAACGGCTTGCCCGTCTGCCCATAGCCGGCATGGGCCGCCGCGCCGGTCTCCTCCGCGCTGACCTCCATCACCAGCGAGAGGCCGAGCGGGGCGAGGGCGGCCGCATAGAAGGCGCGGGCGCGAGGGAAGTCCGACACCGGAAGTCCGATATGGTCAAGCATTGGGACATGTCTCCCGGCGGCGTGTGCCAGCCTCGCGCCAGCTTGCCCTGCTACGCGTGAAGGAACCGTGTGGCGTGAGGCATCCGATGAGCATCTATCTGGGTTCGACGACCCTCACCTACAACTACCTGAACAAGTCCGGCGCCAAGGCGCTGGACCAGCATGCCAAGGAGCCCCTCGTCAAGAACGAGATCGCCTATTTCGAGGCGCAGATGGGCAAGATCAAGACGGTGGATGCGTTCGTGAAGAATTACCGCGTCTTCAACTTTGCCATGAAGGCGTACGGGTTGGAGGACATGGCCTATGCCAAGGCCTACATGAAGAAGGTGCTGACCTCCGACCTGTCCGACAAGGCCAGCTTTGCCAACAAGCTCGCGGATTCCCGCTTCACCAACTTCGCCAAGGCGTTCGGCTATCTGAACGGCACCTCTCTCGCCACTGCCGCCTCGCCTTCCGATGTGGTGAAGGCCTATGTGCAGCAGAGCATGGAGGATGATCTCGGCGCCACCGACCAGGGCGTGAAGCTGGCCCTCTACTTCAAGCGCATGGCGCCCACCGTGAAGAGCGCCTACGGCCTTCTGGCCGACACCGCGCTCTGGAAGGTGGTCAAGACCGTCTATGGCTTCCCGACCGAGATGGGCACGGCGGATATCGATCAGCAAGCCAAGGCCATAAAAGCGCGGATGAATGTGGCGGATCTCCAGGATCCCGCCAAGGTGGACAAGATGCTGAAGCGCTTCACCATCATGTGGGATGCCACCGAGAACACCGCCAGCACGCCGGTGCTGCAACTGTTCACCGGCGGCAGCACGGCCAGTTCGGGCTTCACCAGTTCCCTGATCAACCTGAAATATGGCGGCTGAGGCCCCGGAGGGTCATTCCGCCGCCGCCGCCATGGCGCGCAAGGCCAGTCGCTCGCGGGCGGAGAGCTTTTCCGTCTCGCTCTTCAACTGCCCACAGGCGGCGAGGATGTCGCGGCCGCGTGGCGTGCGGACGGGGCTGGCATAACCTGCGCGGAACACGATGTCCGAGAAGCGCTCGATGGTCTCCCAGTCCGAACACTCATACTTCGTGCCGGGCCAGGGATTGAATGGGATCAGGTTGATCTTGGCCGGCACGCCTTCCAGCAGCTTCACCAGGGCGCGGGCGTCCGCCGGGCTGTCATTGACGCCCTTCAGCATCACATATTCGAACGTGATGCGCTTGGCGTTGGAGGCGGGCGGATAGGTCCGGCAGGCCTCCATCAGCTGGGCGATGGGATACTTCTTGTTGATCGGCACGAGCACGTCGCGCAGATCGTCCCGCACCGCATGGAGCGAGATGGCGAGCATGGGGCCGACATCGCGGCCGAGCCGCTCGATTTCCGGCACCACGCCGGACGTGGACACCGTGATGCGCCGCTTGCCGAGCCCGAGCCCGTCTCCGTCCGCCAGAATCTCAATCGCTTCAGCTACCGAATCATAGGCATAGAGCGGCTCGCCCATGCCCATGAAAACGATGTTGGTGACGAGCCGGTCGCCTTCCGTGGGAAGGCCCGGGCCCACGGCGCGCTCCTGGCCGGGATAGTCGCCCAGCCGGTCGCGGGCCACCAGCACCTGCCCGATGATCTCGGCGGCGGTGAGGTTGCGCACCAGGCGCTGGGTGCCGGTGTGGCAGAAGGAGCAATTCAGCGTGCAGCCCACCTGGCTGGAGACGCACAGCGTGCCCCGGTCGCGCTCGGGAATATAGACCGCCTCCACCTCGTGCGGGCGTTCGCCGGGGGTCTCGGCGGGCAGGCGCAGCAGCCATTTGCGGGTGCCGTCCTGGGACACCTGCTCGACCACGATCTCCGGCCGGGCAAGACCATAGCTGTCCGCAAGGCGCGCCCGCAAATGCTTGGAGACGTTGGTCATCTCGTCAAACGAGGTGGCGCCGCGCAGATAGATCCAGTGCCAGAGCTGGTTGACGCGCATGCGCCGCTCGCGCTCGGGAACGCCGATGGCGCCGAGGGCAAGGTTGAGCTTCTCGCGGCTGAGGCCGGCGAGGCTCGGCAGTGCGGCGCCGGCCGGAACCGGCGCCGAGAATTCTTCGATCATGCGCGTCATGGGGCCACACATAGCGTTTTCCGGCCGCCGCCGCCACTGCGGCGCGCGCCCGGCACGCATGCCGGACACACAGAACCGGGCCTCACCCCGCTCTCAAGGCGTCCACTGTCGGGTGAGCGCGATCACTTGCACTCCTGGGCCACCCGGTCGAGCGCCTGGCTGATGCCGGACAGGCCGTATTTGTCGGTGGTGGGGTTGCCGCGCACTGAAGTCGAGACCACCGTCACGTCCTTGCCCTTCCGGATGGCGTCCACCAGCTTGCCCTCGTCCGCAACGTTGCGAACCCAGGCGCCATCTTCCTTGGTGTAGAGCATGAAGGACTGGGAGCCGACCGTCAGCTTGGCCTCGCTGCCATCCTTCAGCGGGAAGCCCATCTTCAGGCTCACCTCGTTGGTGACCTTCTCGCCCGGACGGGTGGAGATGAAGAAATAGGCCGGGTCGCGCTTCAGCCCGCCGGGCTGGCGATCCTTGGGCTGGGAGATGGCGTAGCACACCCTGGAATTGCCGCTGCCGCTGGCATAGACGCTCCAGTCACCGAACTGGGCCACCGCCTTGGGCTGGGGCGCCTGGGCAAGAGCGCCGCCGGTGGCCGCCAGGAGGAGAGCGGCGCCAAGGGCGGCGGAACTTGCACGGAAAGGAGCCATGACGTCACCTTGTTGGCTGGAGGGGCGGCCGCAGGTGTCCCCGCCAGCTCGCCCGCTGCGTCTCTGGGACGTCCCCTAACGGTGGACGCCGACCAAAAAATGGCACACAGACAGTTTGCCGTTTCCTTAACACAAGTCGTGCCAATGCCTAGCGCCATGCTGTGGATGGCGCCCATAGGGCCAAAACGGGAGTAGAATCACGATGAAGGCCGTGCTGTGCGTCCGTCATGCCCCCGCCGAGGACCTGGAGTTCGTCGACCTGCCTGATCCCGTCGCGGGGCCTGGCGAGGTGGTGGTGACGGTGGCCGCCATCGGGCTGAATTTCTTCGACACCCTCATCATCCGCGACCTCTACCAGACCAAGCCCGATCTGCCCTTCTCCCCCGGCGGCGAGTTTTCCGGCGTGGTGAGCGCGCTCGGGGACGGCGTCACGGACCTCGTCCTGGGCGACCGTGTGGCGGGCTATGTCACGTATGGCGCGGCGCGCGAGAAGGTGGTCGTGCCCGCCAACACGCTGGCGCGGGTGCCTGACGGGCTCGACATGGTGCGCGCCGCCGGCCTCACCGTGACCTATGGCACGTCGCTTTATGCCCTGCGGGACCGGGGCGAATTGAAGCCCGGCGAGACCCTGGCGGTGCTGGGAGCAGCCGGGGGCGTGGGCCTTGCGGCGGTGGAACTGGGCAAGATCCTCGGCGCGCGTGTGATCGCCTGCGCCTCCTCGCCGGACAAGATCGACTTTGCCAAGTCGCACGGCGCGGACGAGGGCATCGACTACACGCAGGAAGACCTGAAGGCGGCGCTGAAGCGGCTTGGCGGGGAGAAGGGCATCGACGTCATCTATGATCCGGTGGGTGGGGAGCAGTCGGAGCAGGCGGTGCGGTCGCTGGCCTGGTTCGGGCGCCTCCTGGTCATCGGCTTTGCCGCCGGTTCCATCCCGAAGCTGCCGCTGAACCTGCTCCTGTTGAAGAATTGCGATGCCCGCGGCGTTGCCTTCGGCACCAATGCCCGTCGCAACCCGGCCTGGATGCGCGCAGCTCTGCAGGAGTTGTTCGGCTACGCGGTCGAGGGGCGGATCTCCGCCCACGTGGACAAGACCTTCCCGTTGGAGCGCTGCGTGGAGGCGCTTGGCGAAATCTCCGGACGCCGTGTGAAGGGCAAGGTGGTACTGACCACCGGCCTGTGACGCTTGCGGCCGGCGATCAGCCGCCGGCCTTCACCTCGTCCAGGGCCTCCCGCGCCGCGTCGCGGTGCGTGGGGGTGATGTGGGACGACAGGAGCTTCAAGGCGGTGAACAGAACGGCGGCGTCGTCGCCGAAGCCGATCACCGGCAGGATGTCCGGTGCGAAGTCCGCAGGCAGCACGAAATAGGCGAGCGCCGCCAGAAGCCCCGCACGCACCTTCAGCGGCGTGTTGCGATCAAACGCGGCGAAATAGGCCGCGACCGCATCCTCGGCAAAGGGGACGGAGGCTGCCGTCCGGCGGATCTTCTGCCAGAAGCCACGCTTGACGCGGGCCTCGTCCGCCCGCGCACGGGCAGCCTCGGCGGCATCCTCCGCCTCAAGGCGGCTCCAGTCGGTGGGGTCGGAAGACGAGTGCATCATGGATTTCAGATGGGGACGTCCCGCACCGGCGCAAGAGGCCCCCGTCAGGCCAGCGGATAGGCGGCTTCCACGAGGTAAGGCCCGCCGCCCACCGAATCGCGGGAGGAGAAGAGAACGAAGCGGGGCACCTGGAATGTCGGGCTGCGATAGGCCCCCCGCATGGACAGATAGTCCGCCACCTGCCGGCTGGAGGCGTCGCGCAGCCGGGCGAGTGTGACGTGCGGCTTGTAGGAGCGGTCCGGAGACAGGCCGAGGCGCTGCATGATGCGCTCGTGCTCCGCCTGGAGTTCCAGCAGCGCCGGGTTGGTCCGCACGGTGGCAAACAGGGAGCGGGGCCGGTTGCCGCCGAACTGGTCGAGGCCGTCGAGCGCCATCTCGAACGAGCGCCGCCGCACCTGGCCCAGGGAATACATGATCTCGCGGCCAAGCCCGTCATCCACGTCGCCGACGAAACGCAGCGTCACATGGTAGTTTTCCGGATCGATCCACCGCGCCCCCGACAGGCCGCCGCGCAGCATGGACAAGTCGAGGCCGATCGGGGCGGGGACCTCGATGGCGGTGAAGAGTCGCGGCATGTGCGCCTCCTACTCCCCCCGCCAACCGGCCGCCCGGATCACGGACCGCTTCGACGGGGCAATGCGTCCAGTGAATGAGATTCGCCCGCTTGTGGGAAGACGATCACTTCAAGGGAACGAAGATGTCCACGTCGAGGGCATCCGGAGACGCGGTCATCGGGTCGGTCAGGTACTTCTCCACATAGGCGTCCTGCGCCTGGAGGTTCTTGCTGTCGAGGTAATTGGCGATGGATTCGTAGGTTTCATCCATGTCGGCGAAAGAGCCGTGATGGGTGAATTTCAGCACCTTGCCGCTGAAGGAGGCGCCCAGCGTCACGCCATCCTTCGGCTTGTCCTGGGTGGTGCCGCTGAATGGGATCTGTGCCTCGAACTCGAAGCCAGCATCGTCGCTGGAGGTGTAGAGCACCATGACATCACCGTCCCGCTTAAGACCGAGGCGGTCAATCTCGGCGGTCAGGGCCTTCAGGGTGCCGACGATGATCTCGAACCCGCTCTCCCAGCTGGCTTGGCCGGTCTTGCTGAGGATCGGCACGGGAGAGAGGACCACCTCCTCGGGCGACATAAGGTCCTGCACGGGAGGCGGCTGCTGGCCCGGTCCGGGGGCGGCGCGCGGCGCACCGAGGGATGGCGGGCCACCCGGCAGGGGCGCGACCTCGGCAGGGGAGGGGGCATTCTGCGCAACGCCGGCCGTGACGCCGAGAAGGGCAAGGATCGCCCCCAGGGCGCCTGCACGCATCGTGTTCCACCAACCGGCGCGAAGGCGAGACGACCCGCTCATTGCTTGCTCACTCCTGCCGGATCGTGCCGGCCCTGGCTATTGCGGCGCACTTTTATCATGTTCTCATCGTGTGCATACGCCCTGCGCATGGCGAAGGGGTGGCGCAAGGGCGGGTGCCCGCCATATAAGGCGGAACGCGCTTGAGGCCGCCACATCGGGCGGCCCCGCGGCGGCAGGATTTGTCGGACATCATGGCCAGGCTTGCGGATCGCCAATTCGTGAAGATGAACGGGCTCGGCAACGAGATCCTGGTGCTCGACCTGCGTTCGGATCCCGTTGAGGTCACCCCTGCCGAGGCGCGCGCGCTCGCCCGCCCGCAGGCCGTTCCCTTTGACCAGGCCATGGTGCTCTATCCGCCCCGCCGGCCGGAGACCGCGGCCTTCGTGCGCATTCTGAATTCCGACGGCTCGGAAGCCGCCGCCTGCGGCAATGGCACGCGCTGCATCGCGGCCTATGAAGCGGCTCGGGCGGGGTCGGACCATGTGGTGTTCGAGAGCCCGGCCGGCCTTCTGATCTGCGACGTTGAGGGCGATGGTACCATCACCGTCGACATGGGCGCCCCGCGCCTCCATTGGGCTGAGATCCCGCTGGCGGCCCCGGTGCCCGACACCGCATCCTACGTCATTCCCGGCTACGAGGCCCTCGGGCCAGCCAGCTTCGCCAGCATGGGCAATCCCCATGCGGTCTTTTTCGTGGACGCAGAGGTGGACGTCGATCGCCTGGGCCCGGCTTTGGAGCATCATGCCCTCTTCCCCGAGCGGGCCAATATCTCCTTCGTGCGCCAGGCGGGCTCTGATCATCTGATCGTCGATGTGTGGGAGCGCGGCGCCGGCCGCACCCGCGCCTGCGGCACCGCCGCCTGCGCCGTCGCCGTCAACGCCGTGCGCATGGGGCGCACCGGGCGCACGGTGCGCATCACTCTCCCCGGCGGCGACCTGACCATCCAATGGCGCGAGAGCGACGCGCATGTCCTCATGACCGGCCCGGTGGCCCATGAGTTCGAGGGCGTCCTGACCGCCGCCATGCTGACGGAGGCCGCGTGACCGTTCCGGGCGCGGCGCCCGAGGCAGCACGCGAAGACGGGATTTCCATCCTGACCTTCGGCTGTCGCCTCAACGCGTTGGACTCCACCCAGATGGAGGCGGCGGCCCGCGCGGCGGGCGTCACCGACGCGGTGATCGTCAATACCTGCGCGGTGACCGCCGAGGCGGTGAACCAGGCACGCCAGGCCATCCGAAAGGCCAAGCGCGAGCGCCCCAGCGCGCGCATCATCGTGGCCGGCTGTGCCGCCCAGGCCGACCCTTCGCGCTTTATCGCCATGCCCGAGGTGGACCGGGTGATCGGCAATGTCCGAAAGACCGATCCTGGCCTCTGGCGCGAGACGCGGGCGGCGCTTGCTGTGCCCACACCGTCGCGCCTTGCGGTGGACGACATCATGGCGGTGCGCGCCATCGCCCCGCACATGGCTGACGGTCTCGACCGGCGCACGCGGGCCTTCGTGCAGGTGCAGGACGGCTGCGACCATCGCTGCACCTTCTGCATCATTCCCTTCGGCCGCGGCAATGCGCGCTCGGTGCCCATGGGCGCGGTGGTGGCGCATATCGCGCGGGTCGTGGAGGCCGGCCAGCGGGAGGTGGTGCTGACCGGTGTCGACCTCACGTCCTATGGCTGCGACCTGCCCGGTACTCCGACGCTCGGCCGTCTGGTGCGCTCCATCCTGCGACATGTGCCGGCTCTGGAACGGTTGCGCCTGTCCTCCATCGACATGGTTGAGGCGGACGACGAGCTCCTGACCGCCTTGGCGGAGGAGGAGCGGCTGATGCCGCACCTTCATTTGTCGCTGCAATCGGGCGACGATTTGATCCTGAAGCGCATGAAGCGGCGCCACAGCCGCGCGGACGCCGAGCGCCTCGTCGCCGAGATGCGCCGACGTCGGCCCGACCTGGTCCTGGGTGCCGATCTCATCGCCGGCTTTCCCACCGAGACCGAGGCGCAGTTCCGCAACACGCTCACTTGCGTCGACGGTCTTGGTCTCTCTTTCCTGCATGTCTTCCCATTTTCCCCCCGCCCCGGCACACCGGCCGCCCGCATGCCCCAGATCGCCCGTCCGCTGGTGAAGGAGCGGGCGCGGCGTCTGCGGGAGAAGGGCGAGGCCGCTCTGCTGCGCCATCTGGCCGCCCAGGTGGGACGCAGCCGGGCGGTGCTGGTGGAGGCTGACGGCGGTGGACGCACCCCCCATTTCACTCCGGTGCGGGTGGCGCGCGCGGCGCGCCCTGGCGCTATTCTCGACCTGCGGATCTCGGGCCATGACGGCGCCCGGCTGATCGCGGCCTGACACCCAAGCCCCAAGGACTGCCAAGGACCCCCATGAGCGAGAGCGGAACACCGGAGAAGAAGGGCTTCTGGAAGCGCCTCACCAGCGGCCTGGCACGCACCGCCCAGAGCCTGACCCAGGGCATCACGGACCTTGTCACCAAGCGCAAGCTCGACACCGCCACCCTGGAGGATCTGGAGGACATCCTGATCCGGGCAGACCTCGGCACCGCCACCGCCGCCCGCATCGTGGAAGAGGTGGGGCGCGGCCGGCACGACAAGATGATCTCCGCCGACGAGGTGAAGGAGCTGATCGCCGCCGAGGTGGAGACCATCCTCTCACCGGTCGCCAAGCCCCTGGTCGTGGATACGGCCGCCCACAGGCCCTTCATCCTGCTGATGGTGGGCGTCAACGGTTCGGGCAAGACCACCACGATCGGCAAGCTTGCCTCCCAATGGCGGTCGGAAGGCCGCAAGGTGGTTCTGGCGGCCGGCGACACCTTCCGCGCCGCCGCCATTGAGCAATTGAAGGTGTGGGGCGAGCGCACCGGCGCCCATGTGATCGCCCGCGCGCCCGGCGCGGATGCTGCCGGCGTCGCCCATGACGCCATCACCGAGGCCCGCGCGCTGAACGCCGACATCCTCATGATCGACACGGCCGGCCGGCTTCAGAACCGCACGGAGCTGATGGCCGAGCTGGAGAAGGTGGTCCGCGTCATCAAGAAGCTTGAGCCCACCGCCCCCCACGCGGTGCTGCTCGTGCTGGATGCCACGGTGGGCCAGAATGCGCTCTCCCAGGTGGAGGTGTTCTCGCGCATTGCCGGCGTCACCGGGCTTGTCATGACCAAGCTGGATGGAACCGCGCGCGGCGGCATCCTGGTGGCCATCGCCGCCAAGCACGGCATTCCCGTGCACCTGATCGGCGTCGGCGAAGGGGCGGACGATCTCCAGCCTTTCGCCGCCCGGGACTTCGCCCGGGCCATTGCCGGCCTCAATTAAGGCGTTCGCCCCGACCGAGGCCGTAGCGGCACCTACCGGAAGGCGCGGGCTGGCTGCGGTGGCGGCGCCGGATTGGGGCGCGGCGGCTGGGGCTGGGGCGGGCGCGGCGGCTGCCCCGTTTGGGGTGGTTGCGGGGGCCGAGGCGGTTGACCCGGCCCCGTCGGCGGACGCCCAGGGGCAGGCGCGGCGCCTTGGCCCTTCTGTGTTGGTGCGCGGCGCTGGAGGAGCCCGCGGCGGCGGGCAAGAATGGCCTCATAGAGACCGGCATAATCATCCGCCATGGCCTGCGCCGTGCGGTCCGTGCCTTCGGTTTCCTGCCAGCGATGGACTTCCGCGCGGCGCTGCTCCATCTCCTCCGGCGTATCGCGAATGAAGCGCACGGCGTCGGCGAGCAGGCTCGCATCGGCGGCGTCGAAGAGCCAGCCGGCCCCATGCTCGGCGATGCGCTCGCCCACCGCGCCAAGATCCCGCCCAAGGACGGGCAGGCCCGCGGCCCAGGATTCTGTCAGCACATGGCAATAGGTCTCCGCCCAGAGCGGGGCGACGAGCGCCATATGGGCGCCGATGGCTTCCGCCCGCGTCACGAATTCCTCGCGTGCATACGGGCCGTGGGCGGTGACAACGCTGGTATCCAGCCCGTCATCATAGCCGCCCAGTTGGTGGATCTCGACGCCCTCGTCCCGCAGCAGGTGCGCCAGCTCGCTCACCAGCGCCGAGCCCTTGGCCCGGGAGAGGTCGCCGGCCACCAGGATGCGGAAGGGCGTCCCCGGCACATAGGGCGTCGCCCGGCCGAAGCGGGAGAAGGTGCGCCCGTGGGGAATGACCTTCAGCCGCCCGGCGACGGCCGGCATGATGCGCCCGATGAGTTCCGCCACGGAGGGCGCGGTGGTCACCAGGGCATCGCAGGTGGCGATGGCCGCCTGGAAGCGCGCCCGCCAGCGCTCCACATAGGCATTCTTGATGTCCGGCATTTCGCTCTGGTCCCATAGCTCTGAGGCGCAGGGACCGGGCGTATGAGTGCAGCGGCCGGCGCAGAATTGGCCGGCCTCGTCGATCAGTTTCACGCTGGGGCAGAGCGTATAATAATCGTGGAAGGAATAGACGGTGGGCAGCGCCAGCGATGCGCACACCGCTGGCAGGCCGAGGCTGTGATAGGCGAGGTGTCGGATGTGCACCAGTTCGATGGCATATTTTGCCAGCCAGCCGCGCACCGCAATGTCATAGGCGTCCGAGGTGTGCAGCACCGGGTCGATGCGCCGGTCGAGGACCTTGCGCTCCAGGAGGCGCTGCTCGTCCCCGTCCGCCGACCACAGTTCCAGGACGTGACCATTGCAGTAGAGCAGGTAGGGCTCGTAGCGGTCGCGCAGAGTTTCCATCAGGTCGCGGTTGGTCTGGGGCGTGCCGCCGCTCAGCGTCGAGATCACGAACAGCATGCGCGGCCGCACCTTGGCCGGGGCCGCGCTGAAGGCGCGGCGCACCTGGTAGCGCACGGTGTTCAGATCGGTGCGGCGGGTGAAGCTCTCGACAATGACGTCGAACTCGGAATGGCGCTTCAGCGTCTCCCGCGCTTCCTGCTTGAGGGCGGCCGCGCGGGCGCCGAAGCTGGCCTCGCGCTCGTGCAGCACGTAGGTGCGGTCGTCGATGACGTGTTGCCAGCCCAGATGCATGGCGCGCACGCAGAAGTCGTTCTCTTCCCCATAGCCTTTGGCAAAGGCCTTCAGGTCGAAGCCGCCCACCGCGTCATAGCAGGCGCGGCGGATGAACATGCAGAAGCCGTTTCCGGTGCCCACCGCCGGATAGAGGCCCAGCGCCGCCTGGTTGACGAGGCGCGACACGTCGGCGGCGGACAGATGGTCCGGCAGCGCGTTGGTGCCGTTGATGTCGGGTGCCGAGAAGGCACCGGCGCGATTGGACAGGGCCGTCACGGTGCCGATGCGGGGCGCCTGCCAGGAGGCGGTGAGCAGGTTTTCCAGCCAGCGCGGACCGACTTCCGTGTCCGCATTCAGGATCACCACATCGCCCTGAACCGCCTTGATGCCGGCGTCTACGGTCCGGGCGAAGCCCTCATTCTGGCGGTTGCGCCGCACGATGACATTGGCGAGACCCTCCAGGCGCTGCAGCACGGAGAGCACGGCAGGATCGGTGCTGGCATCGTCAAGCACCGCAAGACGCGCCCGCGCCGTGGTATGCCGCAGCAGTGCCGTCAGACAACGCTCAAGCGCGGCCGGCGCGTTGAAAACCGGTACGATGATGGTCGCCAGATGTCGGTCGAGGCCCGGATTTCGCAGTTCGGGATCAGGCAAGGCGGGGGCCTCGATCTCGACCGGTGAGCCGCGCAACTCCGTACCCGCCTCCGCGTCGCGCACGGACACCGTGAAGCGGCCGCCGCGCACCGGCGGGCGCCCCCAGTGCAGCGCGAAGCCGCCCCCCGTGTCGGACAGGCCGGCCAGACGCAAGTCCATGCGCTCCCGGTCCGCCGGAAGGTGCGCAAAGGGGATGCCGTCGATGGAGATGTCGACGGAGGCGGTCTCGCTGGGCAGCCCCTCGCGCACGGCCCATCCGCTGAGCCCATGGGCGTCGGCCGAATCGATGCTGCCGAGTGGCCGGCCCGAGCCGAACAGGGCCGTGTCCAGTTCCACGTCTCCGGCAAACAAGACCACCGGAACCTTGCTGGGAACGCCGCCCAGCTCGGCAAAGGCGGGGGCGAGGTCCTCGGCTGTCAGCTCGAATCCCCATTGGAGGTCCAGCCCCATGCCGGCCGCCGCCAGGTCCGGACGGGGCCGGTCGGCGGGGATCGTCGCGTTCAGGCCGGCAAAGGTCAGCGTCGCCAGCGGCTCGGGAGCATCCGGGTCGAAGATCCAGCCCGTGATCCCTTCGGGACCTGCCCGCTCGATGCGCCCCCTGGGCGCAAGGCGGTGGATGTCCAGGGCGCGGGGCAGCAGCTCCACGGGGCGCCCCTCGCCGTCAGACACGTCGATCCGGGCGACTGTGCGGGCATCAAGCGCTGCGGGGACGGAGACGACGAAGCCGCAGGCCACGTTCTCCAGGCCCACGACGGTCAAATCCGGGCGCAGGGTGAAATGCCCGGTCCTGCCAAGCTCCATTCCGCCAACGCGCAGCACGACCTCGCCCGGCGGCGTCCGATGGCGGGAGGCGATGCACCATCCGATGACGAGCGAAACATTGCGGCCCGATTCGATGCGATCGACGGCCCCTATGAGGCCCGCTTCTTCTTTGGTGGTCATTCAGTCTCGCCGGCGCATTTGCGCTGAAGCATATCACCCCACCCTGACGCAGTGCGATAGAGGCGAAATCACGCTGGATGACGCTCCATTTCCGAATGCGGAGAGGGATGGTTCCATGATGCCGCCCGCTTTGGCCGAGCCGCCTCCGGGGGACTCAACTGCTGGCCTCAGCGCCGCCGAAGCGGCCGTGAGGCTGCGTCGGTTCGGCCCGAATGTGGCCGCGGGCAGAGGACGGCGATCCCTCCTTGCCATGCTCCTGCGCAAGATCGCCGATCCCTTGGTGGCCATCCTGCTCATTGCGGCGGCCATCTCTGGGGCGACGGGCGACTGGCAGAGCCTTGTGATCATTGTGCTGATTGTCCTGTTCTCCATCGGCCTCGACGTGGTCCAGGAGCACAAGGCGGAGCGAGCCATCGAGGCGTTGAAGCAGTCGGTGGCAGTGACGGCGCAGGTGTGGCGCGACGGCGCGCTGGTGCGCGTTCCGGTCCGCGAGATCGTGCCGGGCGACGTGGTGGAGTTGAGAGCGGGCGATCTGGTGCCCGCCGACGGCACCATCCTGCGCCAGAAGGATGCTCTGGCGGACGAGGCGCTCCTGACCGGCGAGCCCTATGGGGTCGAGAAGCGCGCCGCCTCGCCTGGCGCCGGCGACCCGGGGCACGATGCCTCCACCTATAGTCTTTATGCGGGCACCAGCCTGGTGGGCGGCGCGGCGACCTTGCGCGTCGATGCCACCGGTCGCGCCACGCGCTTCGGCGCCATTGCCGCCGCTTTGGATCAGCGGGCCGGACCGACGGCCTTCGAGCGGGGCGTGCATCGCTTGGGCATGCTGATCCTGCGGCTCACCGGATTCCTGGTCCTGTTCGTGCTCCTCACCCAATTGGCCCGCACCGGCCTGACGCTGGACAGCTTCCTGTTCGCCGTTGCGCTCGCGGTGGGGCTGACGCCCGAATTGCTTCCCATGGTGATGACCGTGACCCTCGCCCGCGGCGCCCTGCGCATGGCGCAGCGCCAGGTGGTGGTGAAGCGGCTGTCCGCCATTCACGATTTCGGTGCCATGGACGTCTTGTGTACGGACAAGACCGGCACGCTGACCGAAGCGCGCATCGCGCTGGTGGAGACGTTCGACGCCTCGGGCGCAGCGAGCCCCCATGTGGCGGAGCTCGCACGCCGCAATGCCCGATTTGCCAGTGGCATGCGCTCGAACCTGGACGAGGCCCTCCTCGTGGGCGCGGCGGATCAGGAGACGTGGCGGCTTTTGGCCGATCTGCCGTTCGATTTCCAGAGGCGGCGGTCGTCGGTGCTGCTGGCGCGGGACGGCCTCTGCCAGATGGTGGTGAAGGGCGCCCCTGAAGAGGTCCTCGCGCGGTGCGACAGGGTGGAGGACGCAGCCGGCGACGCAGTGCCCCTCGGCGATGAGGCCCGCGCCCGCATCGCCGCGCTCCTGGCGGCCAAGGGGCAGGAAGGCTTGCGCCTCCTGGGCGTTGCCTGGCGGGTCATGCCGACCGATTGCGCGGCGCTGACCCTTGAGGACGAGGTGGGCCTCGTCTTTGCCGGCTGCGCCGCGTTCCTCGATCCACCCAAGGCATCCGCCGGGGCCGCCGTGGAGCGGCTGCGGCGAGCGGGCATCGCCGTCAAGGTGATCTCGGGCGATGCCGAGCCGGTGGTGCGCCATCTCATGACCAGCCTTGGCCTGCCGGTGCGCCGGGCGCTGACCGGGGCGCAGATTGCCGAACTCTCGGACATCGCGCTCGCCGCCCAGGCGCCGCAGACCGACCTGTTCGTGCGCGTTTCCCCCGACCAGAAGATGCGTGTGGTCCAGGCCCTGCGGCGGCGCGGGCACACGGTTGGCTTCATGGGAGACGGCATCAATGATGCCCCCGCCATCCATGCAGCGGATGTGGGGCTTTCGGTGGAAGGCGGCACTGACGTGGCGCGGGAGGCCGCCGACATCATCCTGCTGGCTCCGGATCTCGGCGTGCTGGCCGATGGCGTGGCCGAGGGACGGCGGACCTATGCCAACATCATGAAATATGTCCGCATGGGCACCAGCTCCAATTTCGGCAACATGCTCTCCATGGCGTTTGCCTCCCTTGTCCTGCCCTTCCTGCCGCTGGCGCCGCTCCAGATCCTGGTCAACAACCTGCTCTATGACCTCTCCGAGATCGGCATCCCGTTCGACCGCGCGGACCCCGCCGATCTCGAGCGGCCGCGCAGTTGGGACATGCGGGACGTCCTTCATTTCACGCTGGTGATGGGGCCGCTCTCCTCGCTCTTCGACCTTGCCACCTTCGCGGTCCTGCGCCTTGGCTTCGGAGCGTCGGAGGAGATGTTCCGAACCGCCTGGTTCGTGGAGAGCATCGCCACCCAGATCCTGGTGATCTTCATCGTCCGCACCGCCGGGTGGCCCAGTACGAGCCGGCCGCATCCTCTGCTGGTGGCCAGCTCGCTCGGGGCGCTCGCCCTGGCGCTTCTCATCGCGCTGACGCCTTTGGGCCATGCGCTGGGCTTTGGGGTCGTCCCCTGGCCGGTGCTTGGCGCCATCGGGCTCATTTGCCTGGCCTATCTGGCCAGCGCCGAGGTCCTGAAGCGTTTCGCCATGCGCCCGGACCGGCCACATTCGGGCCGGCGCCGCTGAGGGACATCCGGCGGCCCACGGCCGCCGGCCGACGTCACGGGCAGGCGGACTGCATCCGGTTCATGGCGGCGGTGACGCCGTCCAGGGAGAAGATGTAGTTGGTGGAATTGCCGCGTCGGGACTTCGCGGCGATCTTCAATTCATCGCCACGCTTGAGCGCCGCGAGGAAGTCCGCCTCCTGGGCGGCCGAGGACAGCCAGGCATTGGAGCCGCCCACCATCATGGAGAAGTCCTTGCCATCCACGTCGGCCGTGACGGTGGAATTGGGAGCAAGGTCATAGCCGGTGGTCAGGCTCGCCTCGGTGCGATTGGCGCTCTTGCCGACCATGCGGACAAAGAATGAGACATCGCCGTGGTTGAGAGTGGAAGGCATCTCCCGCTTGGGTGCGGAATAGATGTAGCAATGGGAGGCACCATTGTCCTGGTATGTCCAGACGCTCCAATCATTGTAGGTGCCGAGTGACTTGGGCACAGCAGCGTGAGCCGCTCCGCACGAAAGGATCAGAACTGCTGTCAGGGCCATACGTGGCAGCATATTTCTCTCCGATGCTATGCAAGATGTGGCCATCTAGCCGCCGTGGAGGTTAACGAAAGGTGGAGCTGGCGCCAAATTCGGCCCCTTCGTGGCAGCGTGGCGCGAAATTGGGCGAAGCCTTGCGCCGCAAGGCTTGGGCGTGGCCGTGGGGCGGATTTTGGAAATAGACCAGTTCAGCAACTAGTTGCTATCTGGCGCGGCGGGGTCGGTGTCCAATCGACCCATGATCAACGCCCTTGAGACCTCCTCCTCCCTCTTCGACCCCTCGGCGGTGCCGCAGGAGATCCGCCTGAATGCCGGCCGGGATGAGCTGGTCGTCACCTGGGATGACGGGCGCCCCCACACCTTCCGGGCCTCCACCCTGCGCACCGCCTGCCGCTGCGCCTGGTGCACCCGCGCCCGGGCCGAGGAACGTCTTCCCACGGGCTTCCCCGGCATCGCCATCACCTCGCTTTCCCCCATCGCCGACTATGCCCTGAACCTGCATTTCTCCGATGGGCATGAGCGCGGCATCTACCCCTTCAGCTATCTGCGCGCCCTCGCGGGGGCCGACCTTGCGGAGCACAGGCCATGAGCGACATCCCCACCGAGATCGTCGAATGCGACATCCTGGTCATTGGCGGCGGCACCGGCGGGCCCATGGCCGCCATCAAGGCCAAGGAGAAGAATCCCGGCCTCAAGGTCGTGCTGATGGAGAAGGCCAATGTGAAGCGCTCCGGCGCGGTCTCCATGGGCATGGACGGGCTGAACAATGCCGTCATCCCCGGCTATGCCACCCCTGAGCAGTATGTGAAGGAAATCACCGTGGCCAACGATGGCATCGTCCATCAGAAGGCGGTGATGGCCTATGCCACCGGCTCCTATCCGATGATCCAGTATCTGGATTCCATCGGCGTGAAGTTCGAGAAGGACGGCTCCGGCGAATACAATGTGCGCAAGGTTCACCACATGGGCACCTATGTGCTGCCCATGCCGGAAGGCCACCACGTCAAGAAGGCGCTCTACCGCCAACTGCGCCGCCTGCAGGTGAACGTCACCAACCGCTACATGGCCACCCGCCTCTTGAATGCGCCGGATGGCCGGATTGCGGGCGCCATCGGGGTGAACACCCGCACCTCCGAGTTTCTGGTGGTCCGCGCCAAGTCGGTGATCCTGGCCTGCGGCGCCGCCGGGCGCCTGGGCCTTCCGGCCTCGGGCTATCTGTTCGGCACCTATGAGAACCCCGCCAATTGCGGCGATGGCTATGCCATGGCCTATCATGCGGGGGCGGGGCTGGCGAACCTCGAATGCTACCAGATCAACCCGCTCATCAAGGACTATAACGGCCCGGCCTGCGCCTATGTGACCGGTCCGTTCGGCGGCTACACCGCCAACAACAAGGGCGAGCGCTTCATCGAGTGCGACTATTGGTCGGGCCAGATGATGAAGGAGTTCTTCGGCGAGCTGGAGAGCGGCAATGGCCCGGTCTTCCTCAAGATGAACCATCTGGCCGAGGAGACCATTTCCGAGATCGAGACCATCCTGCATTCCAACGAGCGGCCCTCCCGCGGCCGCTTCCACGAGAAGCGCGGCACCGATTATCGCCAGCGCATGGTGGAGATGCACATTTCCGAGATCGGCTTCTGCTCCGGCCACTCCGCCTCCGGCGTGTGGGTGGACGAGAATGCCCGCACCACGGTGGACGGCCTCTATGCCGCCGGCGACATGGCGAGCGTGCCGCACAATTACATGCTCGGCGCCTTCGTGAATGGTGGCATTGCCGGGCGCGATGCGGCCGATTACTGCGCCTCCCTCGATCTGCCGGCCTATGACCCGGCCGATGTGCGCGCCGAGCAGGAGCGGGTGCTCGCCCCCACCCGCCGGGCGGACGGGCTGACCCCGTTCGAGATGGAGTTCAAGACCCGCCGCCTGGTGAACGACTATCTCCAGCCGCCGAAGGTCACCGCCAAGTATCACATCGCCCAGGAGCGCTTTGCCGAGATCCGCGACGACCTCCGGCACATGGTGGCGCGTGATCCCCACGAGCTGATGCGGGCGCTGGAGCTGCAATCCATCCTCGACTGCGCCGACATGGCCGCCGCCGCCTCGCTCTATCGCACCGAGAGCCGCTGGGGCCTCTATCACTGGCGGGTGGATCATCCCGCCACCGACAATGAGAACTGGTTCTGCCACACCCTTCTCTACAAGGATGCCAATGGCCGCATGGCCCATCGCAAGCGCGCGGTGGACCCCTATGTGGTGGAGATCCCGGAAGAAGAGATGGGCGCCTACCACCAATTGCGCACCCCGGCCATCGCCGCCGAGTGATCCCCTCGCCCTTTCGGAGCCCGCCATGCCGTTCGCCAACCACACCACCTCCGTTCCCGTCACCGTCGACGACGACAAGTGCATTGCCGAGAAGGGCTGCCGCGTGTGCATCGATGTGTGCCCGCTCGATGTGCTCGCCATCAACCCGGCCTCCGGCAAGGCGCACATGAAGTACGACGAGTGCTGGTATTGCATGCCCTGCGAGGTGGATTGCCCCACCGGCGCGGTGAAGGTCGAAATCCCCTATCTGCTGCGCTGAGGAGGCGGACATGGCGGTCTTCGAGACCTTCGACGACGAACTGGACGAGATCGCGGAGCGCGCCCGCAGCGCTGATGCGGGCATCCGCCGGGTGGCCATGCTGGAGCTGGCTGAGGCGGTGGACCCCGCCGCGGTGGACCTCCTGCTGGAGGGCGTCGTCGATCCCGACGCCATGGTGCGCGAAGCCGCCGCCAAGGCGCTGGACGAGCACCAGGGCGCGCCCGTCGCGCTCGCTCTGATCACGGCCCTCGATGATGACGTGGAGGCGGTGCGCCTTGCCGCCGCCGAGAGCCTGGCCGACAAGAAGGAGCCGGCCAGCGCCGGCGCCCTCATCGAACGGGCGCGCACGGGCAATGCCTTCGTGCGGGCTTCGGCGCTTCGGGCGCTGAAGGAGATGCAGGTGGAGGCCGCCATGCCGGTGGCCCTGTCCGCGCTCTCCGACCCGGAAGTGGCGGTGCGCCGCGAGGCGCTGGGCGTGCTCGGTTATCTGAAGGCCGAGGCGGCCCTGCCGGCGCTCATGATGGCGGCGGGCGATGCTGAGCCCTCCGTGCGGCGCTCGGTCATGGCCTCCCTCGTCTTCGTGCGGCCGGGAACGGCGGGCGTGCCGGCGCTCCTGAAGGGCCTCACCGACCCCAACTGGCAGGTGCGCGAGGAAGCCGCCTTCTCCATCGGCAAGGCCAAGCTGCCGGAGGCGGTGGGCGCGCTGGTCACCGCCGTCGGCGACGAGACCTGGCAGGTGACCGCCAAGGCCATCAATGCCTTGGGCAAGCTCAAGGCCCGAGAGGGCGTGCCGGTGATCGCCGGGACGCTCGGCCACGATCTGTCCAATGTGCGCAAGGAGGCCGCGGCGGCGCTGGGCGAGATTGCCGATCCGGCGGCGGTCGTGGCGCTGGAAGGGGCCTTCGACGATCCCGATCCCGACGTGCGCAAGCTGGTGCGCTGGGCCCTGGAGCGCTGCCGCGCGGCGGCCTGAGGGGCCTGCGGCGCTGGCGGCTTTAGCCTCTAGGATGGTCCTCGCGGCGCTCTTGTGTCGCGGGGATTTTATTTTTTGAAACAGGATGTTGCGCCTCGCTTGCACGGTTGGGTGCCCGGCATGTCTCCCTCCGGTCGGTGGCATCTCCCCTCTCGTCCGCGCTCCGGTTTTGCTCCTCTGACCCATCTTTCTCCTCTGACCCCTCTGCCCCCTCCCTAACCCTCCCCCGCTTTGCGGGAGAGGGGACTGTGGTGTGCCCAGGCGGAACGGTGGCTCTGGGCGTGATGGGCGTCTGTCGTCTCGACCTCTCCACCCGCGTGACAACCTCCCTCTCCCGCGAAGCGGGGGAGGGGCGGGGAGGGGGAAAGGGCGGATGGTGAAGCCCTCTCCTCGCCCAAGCCGTGCTTCGCCCCTTTCCTCAACTCTTCCCGTCACCCCCGGCCCTGCCGTTTTGCCCCCTCCCTAACCCTCCCCCGCCTTGCGGGAGAGGGGACTGCGGTGCGTTTGGTGGGGTGGTGGCTCTGGGCGTGATGGGCGTCTGTCCTCCCGACCTCTCCCCCCGCGCGACAGGCTCCCTCTCCCGCGAAGCGGGGGAGGGGTGGGGAGGGGGAAAGGGCAGGCCGCAAACACTCCAGCACCGACATCCCCGCCATCGGCAGGGGTGGAGGGATGCGGGAGCGGCCAGCGCGCGGCGGCGCGCCAGTTTGGGTAGGGTTAGACGTCGGAGCCGCGCTCCGTCCGCTCCCGCGCGGGGATTTATGGCCTCGGCCCTGCGCCGCGTGGGCAACAGGTTCTCCCATCAGCACCGGCCGAACCAGAACCGGATCGGTGCGCCTGGGCCTTCAGCCTCCTCTGCTAACGGGCGCGAGGTGCGTTAGGCCTCGTCCCGTCGGACACCCGCGCCCGACACCACCCGTCAGGCCGCTCCGGACGCGCCCCTCCTTGGTGCCAGGTGAGACCACCATAGCAGAGGCACGAGGAATTAGGAATATGGTCTAGGATATATTTCTTAAAAAGCCATCTTCGACGGCCCGGTCTCTGTCGCTGCTGCACGAGAGCGATAGGCCCGCAGGCAGTTCGCCAGGGGCGGGCAAGTCCCGGCGCCCGCCCCCCCGGCGTTTCCCCAAAGCCATCCCCGCACGCGGACGTGGATCTGGGCGGGGGCCGGCGATGGGGCCGAGCCCGCAGCGTCCTTGCCTGACATGGGCCGGTGGGAGAAGGCGCCTCCCTGGCGGTTCACTTTTCCCCATTTATTATACTAAACAGATAGACATTATGTAAAAATGATTGGTATGGTTTTTGCGATTGTTCCAGAAAGGAATCTGGAGAGCCGAAATGTTGGCATCGCAAGCTTCGGGAGGGTCCCGGTCCGCGGGTTCCGTCCTTCTGAACGGCAGCACACCGGCCCAGGCCCTGCTGCTGACGGAAAATGCCGCCCTCACCAACGGCCCGCCTCTGCTTTTGCAGCGGCTCAGCCTGAAGGAGCGGGAGGATGTGCTCAAAGAGGGGCAGCGCCGCGTGGTCTATCGCGGCAAGATGCTGTTCTCGCAGGGCACGCCCCATGACGGCATCTTCCTGATCGAGAGCGGGCGCATCCGCGTCTTCTACATCGCCCCCTCGGGCCGCGAGATCACGCTCGCTTATTGGCATGCGGGCAATTTCGTCGGCGGGCCGGAGCTGTTCGGCCAGGGCACCCATGTGTGGTCGGGCGTCGCCGCCGCCAATTCGGTGGTGCTGCATTTGAGCGGCAAGGCCTTGCGCGGCCTCATCACCCGCATTCCCGCTCTGTCCTTCGGGCTCATCGAGGGCCTGACCTTCAAGGGCAAGTGTTATTCCGCGCTCGCCCAGATGCTCGGCACCCGCTCGGTGACGGAACGGCTCGCCCACCTGCTGCTTCACCTGTGCGATGCCTATGGGGTGGAGGAGGGCGGTAAGGTGGTGATCGGCACCGCGCTGACCCATGCGGACCTTGCTCATATGGTGGGCGCCACGCGCCAATGGGTGACCATTTCCCTGAAACGGCTGCAGGCCCAGGGCGTGCTCAGCGCCGAAAAATCCAAGATCGTCGTGCACGAAATCGAGGCGCTGCAAGCATTGCGGGGCGGAAGCTGATCTGACGGCTCTGCGCGCACGGCCTGCCGCATTCAGTGGCAGGCCCCGCTTTTAGGCAACTAATCCACCATCGGGCGCCGTCTTCCTTTGAACCACTCGAAGGAGGGGACGGATGATGAAGGCAAGGCTGGAACAGCCGAGCCTGCGGACCCTCCGCGCATGCCGCAACGCCGGCGCCCTTCCTGAAGAGGTGACATGACATGATCGAACGTGCCCGCTCACCCCTCTCCCGCGTGCCCCTGGCGCTGGCCGCCGGCCTCGCCGCCGGTGTCACCCTGACCGCCGGCACCGTGCTTCCGGCCGCCGCGCAGACCGCGGTGACCATCGGCATCGGCACCCAGGACACCACCACCAATACGGTGACCACCGGCGTCGTCATCCGCGAGCTGAAGCTCCTGGAGAAGTACCTGCCCAAGGATGGCAAATACGCCAATATCAACTTCAAGATGGATTGGCAGAACTTCACCTCCGGCCCGCCCGTGACCAACGGGATGATGGCCGACAAGCTCCAGTTCGGCGGCATGGGTGATTATCCGCTGGTGGTGAACGGCTACACCTTCCAGTCCAATCCCCAGTCCAAGAGCCAGCTGATCGCGGTCGCCGCCTACAACATTTACGGGTCCGGCAACGGCCTGGTGGTGCACAAGGATTCGCCCTATTACGAACTGTCCGACCTGAAGGGCAAGGTGGTCAGCGTGCCGTTCGGCTCCGCCGCCCACGGCATGTTGCTGAAAGCCATGCAGGACAAGAATTGGCCGGCCGATTACTTCCAGCTGGTGAGCCAGAGCCCGGAAGTGGGCTCCACCAACCTCCAGGAAAAGAAGATCGACGGCCACGCCGATTTCGTTCCTTTCGCCGAGCTGCTGCCCTTCCGCGGCTTCGCCCGCAAGATCTTCGACGGCGTGGAAACCAACGCCCCCACCTGGCACGGCGTGGTGGTGCGCACCGACTTCGCGGAAAAGTATCCCGAAGTGGTGGTGGCCTATATCAAGGCCGTCATCGAGGCCAATGACTGGGTGCGCAAGGATCCCAAGGGCGCCGCCGAGAAGATCGCCAAGTGGACCGGCATCGACAAGGAAGTGGTCTATATCTTTCTCGGCCCGGGCGGCATCATGACCATGGACCCCACCATCAAGCCGCAATTGGTGGAAGACGCCGCGCAGGATGCCGCCGTGCTCCAGAAGCTCGGCCGCATGAAGGAATTCGACGTCAAGGCCTGGGTGAACGACACCTATGTGCGCAAGGCCTATGCCGAGCTCGGCCTGGATTATGAAAAGCAGCTGAAGAGCCTCGACAATTACGAGGTCTCCGGCACGGACGAATTCTGCAAGGTGGCGATCTCCGATCCCCGCAAGTCCGGCGAGATCTGGGTGGAAGGCGAGGGCATCAAGCCCTATTCCAGCCCCGCCTGCACACTGGGGGCGCTGGCCGAGCTGAAGGGCCAGGGCAAGAAGATCGCGGTGGCCTATCTGTTCGACACCGCCCGCGGCATCAAGCTGTTCGCCGACCAGGCCTTCTACGCTTCCGCCACCAAGGACGGAAAGACCGTCATCGAGCCCTTCCTCCTGAAGAAGGACGCGGAGGCGGCCGCCGCCAAGTCCGGCGGCAAGGTGCTGGGCTTCGACGAAGCGCTCAAGAGCGCCACCTCCGGACGTGGGTGAGACCATGCTGCACACTGCCCCCACGGCCGTGGCGCCGGTGCCGTCTAAGGACGGCGCCGGGTTGGGCCCGGCCTCCCACGCCACCGTGGTGGCGCCCTCCCGCTTCCAGCGCGCCGAGCCCGCCGCCGGCGCCATCCAATTGCGCCCGCCGCGCCCCGTGCGTCCGGCGCCGGTGGTGGACATGGGCTTTCCCGCCCGCGCCGGCCGCTGGCTGCGGCTCAACCGCGAGGGCATCCGCGCCACCGTGCTCGGCCTCCTGTCCATCGCCTTGTTCGTGGCGCTCTGGCATGTGCTGACCATCAACCGCATGATCGTCTATGTGCGGTTCGTGAACGTGCCCTCGCCCGAGCAGGTCTGGGAGAGCGCGGAGACCGCTTTCCGCAGCACCCGCTTCCTGGATCACATCCTGATCTCCTGCCGCCGCATCCTCATCGGCTTTGCCATCGCCACGGTTACGGCGGTGCCGCTCGGGCTGCTGATGGGGCGCTACAAGATCCTTAAAGAGTTCGTCTTTCCCGTCACCGAGGTGCTGCGGCCCATCCCCGCCATCGCCTGGGTGCCCATGGCCATCATGCTGTGGCCCACCAATGAGGAAAGCATCGTCTTCATCACCTTCCTCGGCTCCTTCTTTCCCATTCTCATCAACACCCTGCACGGCATGGCCACCGTCGACGAAGTGCTGGTGCGCGCCGCCCGCTGCCTCGGCGCGCGGGAGACGGCGACCTTCCGGGAAGTCTATTTCCCCTCCGCCTTGCCGCAGATCTTCACCGGCCTCACCGTGGGCATGGGCGTGGCCTGGGTGTCGCTGATCGCGGCCGAGATGATCTCGGGCCAGTTCGGCATCGGCTATTTCACCTGGGAGGCCTATTCCCTGGTGCAATATTCCGACATTGCGCTGGGCATGATCTGCATCGGCGTGCTGGGCCTTGGCTCCTCGCTGGCCTTGCGGGCATTGGGCCGGCTGGTGACGCCCTGGGCCGCGCGCCGGTGAGCGCCCCTTCCCTTCGAGCGGCCGGCGCACGCGGCGGCCTTTTCAGACCCAGCTTCCAGAGGATGCCGTCATGAGCGCCACCGCACAGAAGGGCCTGATCGAGGTCGCCAACTTCTGCCTCAGCTATGACACGCTGGAGGGCTCCGTCATCGCGGTGGAGGAGGCGGACCTGGTGGTGCGGCCGGGTGAGTTCGTTTCCATCATCGGGCCATCGGGCTGCGGCAAGTCGACCTTGCTGAACGCGGTGGCGGGCTTCCTGAAGCCCACGCGCGGCTCCGTCACCGTGGATGGCGAGGCGGTGAAGGGGCCGGGCGCCGACCGGGGCATGGTGTTCCAGCAATATTCGCTGTTTCCCTGGAAGACCGTGCGGGAAAACGTGGAATTCGGCCTGAAGATGCGCGGCATGGGCCATTCCGAGCGCCAGCGGGCCGCGCGCACGCTTCTGGGGCTGGCCGGCCTCACCGCCTTCGAGGACCAGTATCCCGACCGCCTGTCGGGGGGCATGAAGCAGCGGGTGGGCATCGTGCGCGCGCTCGCCACCGGCCCGCGCGTGCTGCTGCTGGACGAGCCGTTCGGCGCGCTCGATGCCCAGACGCGGCAGATCATGCAGCAGATCCTCACCAATCTCTGGCAGCGGCTGGAAATCTCGGTCCTGTTCGTGACCCACGACATCGACGAGGCCATTTTCCTCTCCGACCGCATCTATGTGATGACCGCCCGTCCCGGCGCCATCAAGGCGGAGGTCACCGTGCCCCTGCCGCGCCCGCGCGATGCCGCCGTGATGGTCTCGCCCGACTTCCTGGCGCTCCGGTCGGAACTCGCCGCCCTCATTCGCGAGGAGAGCCTCAAAGCCATGGGCGGGGAGCTAAACGAGGACGCGCTGAAGGGCTTCGCCATCGACCTCCATGGCGGCACGCTGCCCGATATGCTGTGAGGGTTTTGGGACCGCCCACGGGATGCCGCCGCCGCCTTCGGGCGCGGCGGCATTGTCGTGTCGCGGTCCTGCGCGCGATGGGCAGGGGATTTGGTGAGGCACCGCCGGGCGACAACCATGGTCCGATGAGAGCCAAGTCTTTTTGAAATTAGTTGTCGCGATTTTCATCCCTTGCCTGCCAATAACGCTTCAAGCCTTTAGCATCCAGATGAAACAAACCCTGGATGCGCTCATGGCCTATGTCGTCACCGACAATTGCATTCGCTGCAAATTCATGGATTGCGTCGCAGTCTGCCCCGTGGATTGCTTCTATGAAGGCGAGAACATGCTCGTCATCAATCCCGACGAGTGTATCGACTGCGGGGTGTGCGAGCCGGAATGCCCGGCCGAGGCCATCCTCGCCGATACCGATCCCGCCGCCGAGAAGTGGCTCGCGGTGAATGCCCGCTATGCGGCCCTCTGGCCGAACATCTCGGAAAAGAAGGAGCCGCCGGAGGACGCGCAGGCCTGGATGGGCCGCGCCGACAAGTTCGAGACCGTCTTCTCCGAGGCGCCCGGCGCCGGCGACTGACCCCTTTCAAACGGACCCGACCCACATGAGCAACATCGCCCAGGAGACCGTCCTCGACGTCCGCCACTGGACCGACCGTCTCTTCAGCTTCACCACCACCCGCGACACCGCCTTCCGCTTCAAGCCGGGGCAGTTCACCATGATCGGCCTGGAGGTGGGCGAAAAGCCCTTGCTGCGAGCCTATTCGCTGGCCAGCGCCACCCATGAGGAGCATCTGGAATTCTTCTCCATCAAGGTGCCGGACGGCCCGCTCACCTCGCGCCTGCAGGGGGTGAAGGTGGGCGATCCCATCCTGGTGGGCCGCCGCCCGACGGGCACACTGCTCCTGGACAATCTCAAGCCCGGCAAGCGGCTCTATCTGCTCTCCACAGGCACCGGCCTTGCGCCCTTCGTGTCCATCATCAAGGACCCGGAGACCTATGAGCGCTTCGAGACCGTGATCCTGGTCCATGGCTGCCGGGAGGTGGCGGAGCTGGCCTATGGCGAGGCGGTGGTGGAGGGTGTGCGCACCCACGAATTCCTGGGCGAGCTGGCGGCCGAGAAGCTGCTTTATTATCCCACCGTCACCCGCGAGCCGTTCCGCAATCGCGGCCGCCTCACCGACCTCATGGAGAACGGCACCCTCTTCGCCGATCTCGGCCTGCCGGATCTCGACGTGGAACACGACCGGGCCATGCTGTGCGGCAGCCCGCACATGCTCGCCGACACCCGCGCGCTGTTGGAGGCCCGGTCGTTTGAGGAGGGGGCGGGGCATACGCCCAACCATTTCGTGGTGGAGAAGGCCTTCGCCGAGCGCTGAGGCCGGACCGAAGCCCGGTTTGCGAAGGGGCTCGCCCACCATACGAGACGTCATACCCAGGCTTGTCCCGGGTATCCACGCAGATCCGCAAACACAAGCTTAAGGGAGCCCCGTGGATGGCCGGGACAAGCCCGGCCATGACGGTGCACTTTGACCTGGGCGGGCCTCCGATGCCTTCGGCGCCTTCGTCTCAATTCGAAGCGACGGCGGCCCCTAAACCGCCACCAGCAGCGGTTTCATGGGGCGGATCTCCTCGTCGGCCGCCGTCCAGTCCCGCCACATAAAAATGGCGAAGGGGGCGGGGGTGTCGAGCACCGTCAGGGGGGCGTGCCAGGTGTCGGCCTTCAGCGTGATGCCCTGGCCGGGGCCAGGCAGGAAGGCGCGGGCGACGGCAAGGTCCGGCCCGCCATCGGCTGTGTGGGGCGCCACCAGCACCAGCCAGCGGCAGGGCGCCAGGGGCACGAAGCTCTGGGACGAGAAGACGTGCCGCTCGATCTCAACCAGCGGCACCGGCCGGCCCATCACGGGCGCCGCCAGGATGAGCGAGAGGCTTGGCGGCGCGGCCGGGCGCAGATTGGCCAGCGCCCGGTCAAAATAGGTGCGCCGCCCGGGCTCGGTGGGCACCTCCAGCACATCGCCAAAGGGCGCGAACGCCTCGGCCGTCAGCGGGGCGGCGGCAAGCGGCGTGCTCACGACGCCGGCGCCGTCCCGGCCACCGCCAGCACCGCATGGAGGAGCACATTGGCGCCGGCGGCGCAGTCCGCAGGCGTCGCGTCCTCCAGCTCGTTATGGCTCACTCCGTCCTTGCAGGGCACGAAGATCATGGCCGTGGGCACCATTGTGGCGAGGTGAAAGGCATCATGCCCCGCGCCCGAAACCACGGGCATATGGGAGAGGCCCAGCCCTTCGGCCGCCGCGCGCACGGCGCTTGTCATGTCCGGCGCGAAATGGGTGGGGTCCTTGCGCCAGATGGTGTCGAGCTGGATCTCCACCTTCCGCCGCGCCGCGATCTCCTGCACCTTCGCCATCAGGCCCTGATGCAGCTTTTCCAGGATGTCGGCGTCGGGGGTGCGGAATTCGGCCGGGAAGGTGAGGTCACCGGCAATCACGTTCCGCGAGGGCGTGTCCACCACCACGTCGCCGATGGTGCCCACCGCGTTCGGACCCAGCTCCAAGGCCAGCGCCTCGATGGCGAGCACGATCTCGGAGAAGGCGGCGAGCGCGTCTTTGCGCAGGCGCATGGGGGTGGAGCCGGCATGGCTGGCAAAGCCGACGATGCGGCCCTCATACCAGATGATGCCTTGCCCGTGCTCCACCACGCCGATGGTCTTGCCTTCCGCCTCCAGAATTGGCCCCTGCTCGATATGCACTTCCAGGAAGCCCGAAAGCTTCTGCGCGCCCACGGGGTCGGCGCCCCGATAGCCGATGGCATCCAGCGCTTCGCCGACGCTCACACCCTGCGCGTCGGTGCGGGCGAGGAGCTCTTCCACCGGCATGTCGCCCGCATAGCCGCCCGAGCCCAGCATGGCCGGAGCAAAGCGGGAGCCTTCCTCATTGGTCCAGTTGCACACGCACAGCGGGGTCTCGGTGACAATGCCGGCGTCGTTCAGGGTGCGCACCACTTCCAGCGCGGCGAGCGCGCCGAGCACGCCATCGAACTTGCCGCCGGTGGGCTGGGTGTCCAGGTGCGAGCCGATGCCCAGCGGCGCCTTGCTGGCGTCGCGGCCGGGGCGCACGGCGAACATGTTGCCGAGGCCGTCCACGGTCACCGTGCAGCCGGCCTCTTCCAGGGCGGCGCGATACCAGTCGCGCACCTGCCGGTCTTCCTCCGAAAGGGTGAGGCGCCGCACGCCGCCCTTGGGCGTGCCACCGAAGCGGGCGGTGTCGATGATGTCCCGCCACAGGCGGTCGGCATTGATGGACAGATTCGGCAGATGGGCGCTCATGCGGGGATCATAGCCTTTTCTTCCGCCAGCACGCAGCGGACCATGCGGCCCGGCCCCAGCTCCACCTTGGGCGGAAGGGCCTCCCGGCAGCGGGGCTGCACGAAGGCGCAGCGGGGCGCGAAGGAGCAGGCCGTGGGGGCCTTGTCGAGCGAAGGCGGGGTGCCGGGAATGGTCTCCAGCCGCGCGCCGCGCTTGGCCCCATGCACGGTGGAGGCGAGGAGCCCGCGCGGATAGGGGTGCTCGGGTGTCCGCACGATCTGCGAGAGGCTGCCCGTCTCCACGATCTGGCCGGCATACATGACCGCCACCTTGTCGCAGATCTCGATGGCCACCCCGATGTCATGGGTGACGAAGATCACCGACATGCCCAGCTCCCGCTGCAATTCGCGCAGCAGGAGGAGGATCTGGATCTGCACGGTGGCATCGAGCGCGGTGGTGGGCTCGTCCGCCAGGAGGATCTTGGGGCGGCAGGCCAGCGCCAGGGCAATCATGGCGCGCTGGCGCATGCCGCCGGACATTTCGTGGGGATAGGCGTCCAGCCGCCGCTTGGCGGAGGGAATGCGCACCAGCTCCAGCATTTCCAGCGCCCGGGCCAGGCCCGCCGCGCGGCTCGCGCCCTCGTGGCGCATGACGGATTCCGCGATCTGGTGGCCGATCGTATAGACCGGGTCGAGGGCCAGCGCCGGCTCCTGGAAGATCATGGACACCGTGCGGCCGCGAAAGGCGGAGAGGCTCGCCTCGTCCATGGCCAGCACGTCGTGCCCGGCGACCTTCACCTGCCCGGTGATGGTGGTCTTCTTTTTCGGCAGAAGGCGCATGAGCGCGCGCATGGTCACGCTCTTGCCGGAGCCGGACTCCCCCAGCAGGCCCAGAACCTCGCCTTCCTTGAGGGAGAGCGAGACGCCGTTCACCGCATGCACGGTGCGTTCGCCGGAAAAGCGGATGGTCAGGTCGCGCACATCCACCAAGGGGGCGGCGGTGTCCGGAATGGCAGCGTCCGGGGTGGCTTTCATGCGGGCAACTCCGGCATCTCGTCGTGGAAGTCGGTCTCGCGCTGGAAGGCGCAGCCCAGGCGAACGAGCAATGCCTCGGCGAAAGGCTTGCCCACCACCTGCATGCCGATGGGCAGGCCGGTGGCGGAAAAGCCGCAGGGCAGGCTCACCGCCGGCAGGCCGAGATAATTGACCGGCCGGGTGAAGCGGGTGATGCGCTGGATCATGGCCTCCGCGCCCACCGATCCGCCCACGTCCGTCTCGGCGATGGTGGGGGCGGGGGTGGGGGTGGCCGGGGCGATCCAGGCATCGACGCCCGCCACCGCTTCCAGATGGGCGGCCAGCGCCGGCCCGCGCCAGCGCAGCGCCTCCAGATAGGTGACGGCGGGCACGGCGAAGCCGTTTTCCAGCCGGGCACGGGCCTGCGCCCCATAATCGTGCGGCCGCTCCCGCACCCAGTGGGCATGGAAGGCCGCGGCCTCCGCATTCAGCACCAGTTGCGAGGCGGCGGACAGGCGCGCCTGGTCGGGCAAGGTGACCTCGACGATGCGGGCGCCGGCGCGCTTCAAGGTGGCGATGGTGTCTTCCAGCACCCGCGCCACGTCGGCGTCGAGATCGTCCACATAGAAGGAGGCGGGCACGCCGATGGTGAGGTCGCGCAGCGACCCGTCGATCTCAGCGAGATAATCGGGCACGGGCGCGGTGGACGTGGTGGGGTCCAGCGGATCGGCCCCGGCCATCAAAGCCAGCAGCCGGGCGCAATCCTCCACGGTGCGGGCCATGGGGCCGACCGTGTCGAGGGATTGGGAGAGCGGCATGGCCCCGGCGCGGCTGACAAGGCCCGTGGTGGTCTTGATGCCGGACACCCCGCAGAAATGGGCGGGCATGCGGATGGAGCCACCAGTATCGGAGCCGAGCGCGGCAAAGGTCAGCCGCGCCGCCACCGCCGCGCCGGAGCCGGAGGAGGAGCCCCCCGTCACATGGTCGGTGTTCCAGGGGTTCCGGGCCGGGCCGAAATGCACGTTATGGCCGGTCGGGCCATAGGCGAATTCCACCATGTGCAAGGCGCCGAGCCGCACCGAGCCGGCATCCTTCAGCCGCTGCAAGGCGGTGGAGGTGGTGGGGGCGACAAAATCCCGCCGGATGGCGGAGCCGCAGGTCACCACATGGCCTGCGTCGTAATACATGTCCTTGTGGGCCATCGGCACGCCGTGGAGCGGCCCCGTCGCCACGCCCTTGGCCAGGGCGGCGTCCGCCGCATCGGCGGCGGCGAGTGCCGTTTCCGGCTCGATGGAGATGAAGGCATTCAGCACCGGCTGGAGGCGCTCGATGCGGGCAAGGCAGGCCTGCGTCACCTCGCGGGAGGAGACCTCCTTGGCGGCGATGGCCTCGGCCACGGCGGAGAGCGTCATCAGCGCCGGGTCGGTGTCCTGCATGGGGGCGAGCGAGCGGGTGAGGGAGGGGTTCACTTTCCATCCTCCGCGCGGGCGGTGTCTTGCACCAGCTGGAAGGTTGCGGGCTCCAAATCCAGCGGCAGCGTGCCGGCGATCACCGAGAAGCCCTTGAAGGCGGGGGTGAGGGCGGTGGCGATGCGAAGGGCGGTGGCCTCGGTGAGATCGAGCCCGGCGGTGCGGGCGGTGGCGGCGGCATCCGCCGCCAGAAGTCCGTCTTTCATGCAACCTCTCCCAAGGCGGGCGCGCGGCTGTGGCCGGAGCCGGGAATGACCATGTGGCAGGCGGCCATATGCTCGCCCCCCGCCACCGGCGCGAGGGCCGGGCAGACTGCGCTGCACACGTTTTCCGCCGAGGCGCAGCGCGTATGGAACCGGCAGCCCGAGGGCGGGTCAATGGGATTGGGCGGATCGCCGGTGATGGGCGGCACCTGGGTGCGTGCGTCCGGGTCCATGGCCGGCATGGCGGCGAGCAGCGCCTGCGTATAGGGATGGGCGGGGCCGTCCCACACCTCGTCCACGGGGCCAAGCTCCACCACCTGGCCCAGATACATCACCAGCACCCGGTCCGAGATGTAGCGGACCACGTTCAAGTCGTGGCTGATGAAGAGGTAGGTGAGGCCGAACTCGCGCTTCAGATCGGTGAGAAGGTTCAGGACCTGCGCCTCCACCGACTTGTCCAGCGCCGAGACCGCCTCGTCCAGGATCACGAGCCGCGGCTTCAAAGCGAGGGCGCGGGCAATGTTCACCCGCTGGCGCTGGCCGCCGGAGACCTCATGGGGATAGCGGTTGGCGAAGACTTCCGGCCGCAGGCCCACCTTGCCCATCAATTCGCGGGCGAGCGCCCGGGCCTCCTTGTCGGCGACGCCGTGCACCTTGGGGCCAAACGCGATGGAATCCTCGATCGTCAGGCGCGGATTGAGCGAGGCATAGCTGTCCTGGAACACCATCTGCAGGCCGCGCCGGAAGTCGCGCATGGAGATCTGCTCGCCCACCAGCTGGCCGTCGAACAGGATGTCGCCGCTGGTGCGCGGCATCAGGTGCATGATGAGGCGGGCGGTGGTGGACTTGCCGCACCCGCTCTCGCCCACGATGCCCACGGTCTCGCCCTTGGCGATGGAGAAGGACACCCCGTCCACCGCCCGCACCGTCTTCTTGGGCTGAAACAGCCCGCCGCCGATGGGGAAGAGCTTGGCAAGGTCGGTGACGGTCAGGAGCGGCTGGGCGGCGCCGCCGAGATCGGGAATGGGCTCGATGGTGCTCAATTGCGGATGTCCATGGCGCTGCGCAGCCCGTCGCTGAGCATGTTGAAGCAGATGGAGACGGCGAAGATCATCACGCCCGGCAGCGCCGCCACGCCCGGATTGACATAGATGGCGGTGCGCAGCGTGTTGAGCATGAGGCCCCATTCCGGCTCCGGCGGCTTGGTGCCGAGGCCGAGGAAGGACAGGCCCGAGGCCAGAATCATGGAGACCGAGATCAGCCCCGTCGCATAGACGAAGATGGGCCCGAGCACGTTGCCCAGCATGTGCACGCGCATGATGGTCAGGGCATTGGCCCCCGAGGCGCGCGCCGCATCCACGAAATCGAGGCTGCGCACGGAGGTGGTTACGCTTTCCGCCACGCGGGTGATCTGTGGGATGAACACCACGGTGAGCGAGACGATGGAATTGACGATGCCCGCACCCAGCACGCCGGAAATGGCGATGGCCAGCAGCACCGAGGGGAAGGCGTAGAACACGTCGATGGTGCGCATGATCACCGTGTTCACCTTGCCGCCCGCATAGCCGGCCACAAGCCCGAGCCCGGTGCCGATGCAGAAGGCCAAGAGCACCGGCAGGATGCCGATGAGCAGCGACAGGCGCCCGCCATAGATGAGGCGGGAGAGCATGTCGCGGCCCAGCTCGTCGGTGCCGAGCGGGTAATTAGGCGTGCCGATGGGCTTCAGGCGGCGGATCATGGAGCCCTGATAGGGATCGGCAAGGCCCAGATAGGGGGCGAAGATGGCGGCCAGCAGGATGGCCAGCAGGATGGCGGCGCACACCATGCTCACCTTGTCCCGCGACAGGCGGCGCAGCACGGTGGCCCAATAGCCCCGCGCATTCTGGACCGGTGCGGCCTCGGCGGCGTCGGAAACGGCGCTCATTGCCTCAGCTCCGCTTGATGCGCGGATCGATGGACGCCTGGGCGATATCGACCACGAGGTTGAGGAAGACGAAGAACAGCGCCAGCACCAATATGGTGCCCTGGAGCAAGGGCAGGTCCCGCTGGAAGATGGCGGAGTTCAAGAGGAAGCCCGTGCCCGGCCAGGAGAACACCGTCTCGATCAGGATCGAGCCGCCCAGGAGATAGCCGAGCTGGAGCCCCATCACCGCAATCGCGGTGGGGGCGGCGTTCTTCACCACATGGCGGAACACCATTGTCTCCTTCAGGCCCTTGGAGCGCAGCGCCTCCACGAAGTCCTGGGAGAGGATGTCACCGGTGAGCGCGCGCACCGTGCGCGTGACGATGCCCATGGGGATGACCGACATGGTGACCGCCGGCAGGATGAGATGGCGGATATGCGCCCAGTCCCATTCCCAGCCGGCCGATCCGCCGGGACCGGCACCCACCGCCGGCAGCCAGTTCAGCCAGACCGAGAAGATGATGACGAGCACCATGCCCAGCCAGTAATGGGGCACGGACACGCCGGCCACCGCGATGGAGGTGGCGGCCTTGTCGATCCAGGTGTTGCGGAAATAGCCGGCGACGAGGCCGAAGAAGACGCCCAGCACGAAGCCGATGATGGAGGCGGTGCAGGCCAGGATGAAGGTGTTGGAGACCGCCCGCATCACCTCGGAGAAGACCGGGCGGCCGGTGGCGATGGAGGTGCCGAGATTGCCGTGCAGGGCTTTCCAGAGCCAGAGCGCGAACTGGACGGGCAGCGGCTGGTCGAAGCCGTAGGCGGCCCGCAATTGCGCGGCTAGTTCCGCCGAGGCGTCGGGCGGCAGGACCGCCACCAGCGGATCGCCCGGCGTCAGATGCACCAGCAGGAAGCACACCAGCGCGACGGAGATGACGATGGGGATCACATAGATGATCCGCCTCAGGATATAGACCAGCACGACGCGATCCTGCCTGGAGAAAAGAGGCGCGGGGCCGGGGAGGGTCCCGCGACTGAACGGCGAGGGCGGAGAGGGCGGCCGGACGGGCCGCCCTCCATCAGGTCACTTCTCGAAATAGACCGGCGAGAAGTCCACGAACCAGCTCTTGGGCTGCACGAAGCCCTTCAGCTTCGGGCTGAGCGCGCGCGGGCCGACATCGTGGGCCACATAGAGGAAGGCCGCATCGTCCACGGAGGCGGCGTGGAGCTCGGCCAGCGCCGCGTCACGCCCGGCCGGGTCGAAGGTGGACCGGGCCTTCTTCACCAGTGCGTCGAACTCGGGATTGTTGATATAGCCCCAGTTGTTGGAGACCGGCGGTGCCATGGAGGACTGGAGGAAGCGCACCATGGCGAAGAAGGGGTCCATGGCCGCATAGGTCACGTTGGTGGCGTTGGAGCCGTTGGCGGACGGGTCCTTGGCGCCCTTGCGCCAGTTGGTGAAGAGCGTGTTCCACTCGATCACGTCCAGCTGCACGTCGAAATAGCATTCGGCGAGCGCCTGCTGGAGATACTCGTTCATGGGCAGAGGCAGCATCTGGCCGGAGCCGGAGGCCGAGGTCTGGATCTTCACGGGCAGCTTCTTGTTGGGGCCGAAGCCGGCCTCCTGCATCAGCTTCTGGCCCGCCTTCACGTCATACTTGATCTGGAAGGTGGGGTTGCCGCGCCAGGGGTGGCCGGGCTCGAACGTGCCGGTGGCCGGCACCATCAGGCCGCCGAGCAGGCCGTCCTTCATGCCCTCGCGGTCAACGCACAGGTTCGCCGCCTTGCGCACCCGGATGTCGTTCCAGGGCGAGCCTTCCACGCGGGAGAACTGCCAGGGCCACACATGGGGCTGCTCGTTGCTCTCGATCTTGAAGCCGCGGGCCTTGATCTGCGGCAGGGCGTCGGGGGCGGGGGCCTCGATCCAGTCCACCTGGCCCGCAAGGAGCGCGGCGGTGCGGGCATTGGCCTCCGGCATGGGCAGGAGCACCATCTTGTCGATCTTGGGCACGCGCGCCTTGTCCCAATAGGCGTCGTTCTTCGCCAGTTCCAGGCGCTCGCGGGGGACGAAATTGGTCATCTTCCACGGGCCGGTGCCCGAGGCGTTCTTGGCAAAGGCGGTCCAGGCGGCGGCGGACTTGGCCTTGGCGTCCGCGCCCTCGGCGGCGTCATAGAGCTTCTGCCACTGGGCGGGGCTCGCCATGAACAGGTTGGTGAGGTTGTAGGGCAGGAAGGCGTCCGGCTCGGAGGTGGTCAGCTCCACCGTCAGGTCGTCGATCTTCTTGGCCGAGCGCAAGGTCGGCATGCGGGAGGCGGTGACGCCCACCTGGCTGGCGTCGAACTGGGGGGCTTCCTTGTTGAGCACCTTGTCCACGTTCCACACCACGGCGTCCGCAGTGAAGGGCGAGCCGTCATGGAAGGTCACGCCGGGGCGCAGCTTGAAGGTCCATTTGGTCTTGTCGGCATCGTTCACCACCCATTCGGTGGCAAGGCCCGGCACCAGGACGGAGGGCTTGGTGGCCGAGGACAGGTCCCAGTTCACCAGCGCGTCATACATGGTCAGGCCGGTGAAGCGGTTGCCCTCGAAGCCCTGGTCCGGCTGGCCCAGCGTGCGCGGAATATCCGCCGCCGTCATGCCGATGCGCAGGGTGCTCTGGGCGGCGGCAAGGTCCGGGGCCGCGAACGCGCCGCAGGTGGCGAGCAGCAAAGCGGCAAGGGCCATGCGGCCGCGGCCGGCACGCGGGCTTTTCTGGGAAAGCAGCATCTTGGGTGTCCCCTTTGGATCTGACCGGGAACCTTAAGCAACCGCCATGCCAGCGCGGTGGCGCGGGGCTTTGTGGGCTTTCCTTTGGGGAAAGTCGGGAATGAATCGTCGACGGTTTGTCTATGAAAATTTCATTTGCACAAAAATAAGTCTGCTGCCGCTTTAGGCATGCATCACAGTGGCGTTCCGGCCTGTGATCCGCTCCACTAGGGCCGTCAGGCGGAGCGCCGCGCGGGCCGGAGGGAAAACGTGAAGCTTCTGATTTTGAATGCGAATACCTCGCAGGACGTGACGGCCCGCATGGTGAGGGCCGTGGAAGCCCTGTGCCCAGGGAATGTTCACTGCGTCGGCGCCACCGCCGCTTTCGGCGCGCCTTATGTGTCCACCCGCGCCGCCGTGGCGGTGGCCGGCCATGCGGCACTGGAGGCGGTGCGCGCCGCCGTGGCGGCCGAGGCGGCGGCGGGGCGGCCCACCTTCGATGCCTGCCTCTATGCCTGTTTCGGCGAGCCGGGCATCGAGGCCCTGCGGGCGGACAATGCCTTTCCCGTGGCGGGCATGGCGGAGGCCTCCATCCTCACCGCCCTGCAATTGGGCGAGCGCTTCTCCCTCATCACGGTCGGCGCGGCCTGGCCGGGCATGCTGCGCGACCTCATGCGGCGCACCGCCCTTGAGGCGCGCTGCGCCGGCATCGGGCTGATCGCAGGCGACGCCCTCGCGCTGGCGCGGGGGGAAGGGGAGGGCGTCGCGCTGGTGAAGGCCGCGGTGGAGGAGGCG
Source organism: Aquabacter sediminis (assembly GCF_028863665.1). Classification (GTDB taxonomy): domain Bacteria; phylum Pseudomonadota; class Alphaproteobacteria; order Rhizobiales; family Xanthobacteraceae; genus L1I39. The sequence continues at coordinate 444,237 of NZ_JARBFX010000003.1, read as the reverse complement.
CTGGCCACGACGGCGCCGGACGTGGTGATCGTGGGCGGGGCCTCGCTGTCCGGCTATGCCCGCGCGCTGGCGGGGCAGTTTCCGGTGCCGGTGCTGGATTCCCTCGCCGTGTCCCTGGAGCAGGCCCTTGCCCTTGCGCGGTTGCAAGCGGGGCATGGCACCGGCTCAAGATGACGCGCAACTTGGTTTCGCGGGGGCACGCCCCCATATGCCAAGGCGTCGGAGACCACGGGAAAACCACGGGTTACCCTCGCCGCCGACCTCGTGTATAAGCCGCTACCCCGGCCGCAAAGACAAGAAGCTTAAGGCCCGAGCAGTGTCGGACCGCTTCCGGCCGGAGGAGACTTGAATGGAGAGCGTTATGACGACCCGTCCCGTTTCCGATCGCACCACCGGCGCCGAGATGGTCTCTCGCCGCGCCGAAGGCTGGCGTCCGGATTCGTGGCGATTTTATCCGGTCGTCCAGGTGCCCTCGTATCCAGACCCCGCGCTCCTGAGCGAGGTGGAAGGCAAGATCGCCTCCTACCCGCCGCTGGTGTTTGCCGGCGAGGCGCGCCGCCTCAAGGCGCACCTGGCCAAGGTGGCGAAGGGCGAGGCCTTCCTGCTCCAGGGCGGCGACTGCGCCGAGAGCTTCGACGAGCACTCCGCCGACAACATCCGCGATTTCTTCCGCGTCTTCTTGCAGATGGCGGTGGTCCTGACCTTCTCCGGCGGCTCGCCGGTTGTGAAGGTGGGCCGCATTGCTGGCCAGTTCGCCAAGCCCCGCTCGGCGGACACGGAGACCGTCAACGGCGTGGAGCTGCCGAGCTATCGCGGCGACATCGTCAATGACATCGCCTTCACGCCGGAGGCCCGCATCCCCGATCCGCGCCGCCAGCTGGAGGCCTACCGCCAGTCGGCGGCGACCCTCAATCTGCTGCGCGCGTTTGCCTCGGGCGGCTATGCCAACCTGTCCAATGCCCATCAGTGGATGCTGGGCTTCGTGAAGGACAGCCCGCAATCCCATCGCTACCAGGAACTGGCCAACCGCATCACCGAGGCGCTCGACTTCATGCGCGCCTGCGGGATCGACCCCCAGTCCCACCCGGAGATGCGGACCACGGACTTCTTCACCAGCCACGAGGCGCTGCTTCTGGGCTATGAGCAGGCCCTCACCCGGGTGGATTCCACCTCGGGCGACTGGTACGCCACCTCCGGCCACCTCCTGTGGATCGGCGACCGCACCCGCCAGCCGGACCATGCGCACGTGGAATATTTCCGCGGCATCCGCAACCCGATCGGCATCAAGTGCGGCCCCTCGCTGACGCCGGATGGCCTCATCCGCCTGCTGGACGTGCTCCAGCCCGACAATGAGGCCGGCCGCATCACCCTCATCTGCCGCTTCGGCGCCGAGAAGGTGGGCGACCACCTGCCGGCTCTGGTGCGCGCGGTGGAGAAGGAAGGCCGCACCGTGGTGTGGTCGTGCGATCCCATGCACGGCAACACCATCAAGGCCGCCTCCGGCTACAAGACCCGCCCGTTCGAGCGGATCCAGTCGGAGATCAAGACCTTCTTCGACGTGCATGCGGCCGAGGGCACCTATGCGGGCGGCGTGCACCTGGAAATGACCGGCAAGAACGTCACCGAATGCACCGGCGGCGCCCGGGCCATCTCCGACGAGGACCTGCGGGACCGCTACCACACCTATTGCGATCCCCGCCTCAATGCGGAGCAGGCCATCGAGCTGGCTTTCCTGGTGGCGGAATTGCTGAAGCGCGAGCGCCTCGCGCGCGGACGGCCGGAAGTGGCTGCGGCGGAGTGATCCGCCAGCCATCGGCCGTCACAGCCTGAAACAGGAAACGCCCCGGCCTCGGCCGGGGCGTTTTCGTTTCTGACATGGCGTCTCAGCGCGCCGCGGTCGTGTCCAGGCCAGCCGGCGCCACGCCCCGCGCCGGGCCGTTGACGCCCTGGAAGGCGCCGGGTTCAAGCTCGGCCACCAGGAGCCGGGCAGGGTCCACGGGGCCGGGCATCTGCACGCTGCCATGGGGCACCGGCTTGAACCCGAACCGCCGATAATAGGGCTCGTCGCCCACCAGCAGCACCAGCTTGTGACCGGCGGCGCGGGCCGCGTCCAGGGAGACGGTCATGAGCCGCCCGCCAATGCCCACCGTCCGGAACGGCGGCTCCACGGTGAGCGGGCCGAGCAACAAAGCCGGCGTGTCGCCGATGGCGATGGGGGTCAGCCGCACGGAGCCCACCATCATGGTTCCCACATAGGCGGTGAAGGAGAGCGCCCGGTCGTGAGGCGCCTGTTCCCGCAGCCGGAAGGCAGTGCGGGCGAACCGGCCGGGGCCGAAGGTGCGCCGGTGCAGCTTCTCGATGGCGTCGGCGGCCGAGGGGGATTCGTGCGTGATCTTAAGCGGAAGTTCAGTCATGGGAGCAACCGGGCGAGAACGAGCATCCCGCCCCGGCGCGAGAGGCCGGTCAGGCGGGCAGGAACAGGCGGGCGTGCGCCGCAAGGCGCGCCACATCCGTTCGTCGTCGCAGGCTGACCGGGGTCATCAGGGATCCTTGCCCGGCCCGAAATGCCGGTGAGCGCGCCGATAGCATGCCCGCGAGAGCAGGTCTAGGGCCGGCTCCGTCCCGCGGCCGGCGCGCGGGGGGAGCCGCAGACGCCAAAAAGCAGGCCGGCCCGAAGGCCGGCCTGCGTTTCTCCCGAGGCCGGTGCGCAAGGCCCCGGCGCGGTCTTGAGCCTGAAACGGCGCGCCCTCAGATGAAGAAGTCCTGCTGCGTCGGCGTCTGGTAGTGTCCGTGCATCTCCAGGCTGCCCATCAGGGCGTTGGCGAGGGCCACCAGATCCATCTCCAGCTCGCCATAGGTCGCGTGGTCTGCGTCCGTCGGCGCCCGGCCGAGGAGCGCCTGGTAGACCGTGTCGGCGGTCAGGTGCGCGGCATCCTGCGTCCCATGCCCGGCGTCCACGGCCTCCGGCGAAAGCATGAAGGAGAGGGCGATCTCCCCCTTGCTGGCGCCCGCCTGGTAGTCCGCCAGATGGGCCACCAGACCGCTCTCTTCCCCCTGGCGCCCCAGGACTTGGGTGTAGAGGGCGCCGATCCATTCCAGGTCCGAGCTGTGCGTCAGGTCGACGGTCATGTCATCGAACTGGATATGCTCCACGTTCTTCAGGATGAGTGCGGCGAGAAGGGCGCCATCGTGCGGTAGGTTCGGCAGGATGATCGGCTTCACGGTCCAGTGCACGTCCTTTTCCTCGATGGAATAGTCCGCGCGATTGCCCGAGACCACCACCGTGTCATCGCCGGTGCGCCCGTCCATGACGTCGTTGCCGCCATTGCTGATCAGCAGGTCGTCGAGCACACCGCCCTGGAGCGTGTCGTCGCCGGTGGTGCCGGTGACGATGCCGGCCGTCACCTCGCCCACGCTGAAGTCGAGGGCGTCCAGGCTGGGCACATGCTCGAGCATTTCCGGAGCGTGCACGAAATGGGCGGCCACCTCCGCCATGGTGATGCCTTGGGCGAGCTGGGCCTTGTGATAGGCGAGGCCTTCCGCATCCGGCTCGCGATCGAACAGGGTGCGATAGAGCTGCTCCACGGTCACTTCGCCCGCCGCCGCTCCCGTGCCGTTGGCGATGGCCTCGGGGGAGTTGAAGATGGCAAGGGCGATGTCGCCGGCGGAGACGCCGCGCTCGGCCAGGGCGGCATAATGCTGGATGCCATCCAGGTCGCCCTGCCGGCCCAGCACCTTGAGGTAGAGCGCCGAAATCCAGCCGATGCTCTCGGGCAAGGCCACATCCACCGTGCCGTCCGCGAAGGCGATGTGCTCCACATTCACCAGCGCGTCCACGTCCGTGGCATCGGCAAGCGTGCGCACCACGGTGATGCCGCGGTCCTGGACGATCTCGTAATCGGCCCGGTTGCCGTCGAAGCGGGCGGTGTCGGTGCCGAGGCCGCCATGGAGCAGGTCGCGGCCGGGCCCGCCGAAGACGATGTCGTCGCCGTCTTCGCCGAAGATGCGGTCATCACCGCCGGCCGAGCCCACAATGTCATTGCCGCCGCCGGCATGAAGCTCGTCGTCATCGGCCCCGAGCATGATGGACTGAACCGCGTCATCGGCGAAGACCATCTGGGCGCCCGCGCCGCCGCCGAGCGTCACCGGCCCCACCACGGCGGCGAAGGAGACGTTCTCGAACTGGATCTGGGTGCCCGGGGGCAAGGCGCTGGCATCGATCACAAGGGCCGTGGGCGCGCTACCCTCGGGCACGCGGACGACGATGGGGGTATTGGTGTCGGCGCCCGCCGTGGCGGTAAGCACCAGCGTCTGGACCACCAGGGACGTGTCTGCAGGCAGGTCCGCGAGGAAGCCCTTGCCGCCTTCGGTGAGCTGGACCTGGTCCGAAGAGCCCTCCGGGGTGTGCAGGCGGATCTGGGCGATCAACTCCTCAAGGCTCGCCGCGCTGCCGAGCGGTGCGGTGGAGCCCTCGGCGGTGAGGCCGATGCCGGCGGGGATCCGGGCGGAGAGCAGCGTCTCGGTCGCGTCCTGGACCAGGGGGATGTCCGTCGGCGTGGTGACGTCCTCGGGCGACACACTCACGGTCTGCTTCACGCTGCCGTCCGCCTGGGTTTCCTTGACGGTGGTGACGACGGCGCCCTCCACATCAACCGTGGTGCCAGAGGGCGTGGAGACCTTGAAGACCACCTTGTCCGATGCAAGGCCACCCGCGCCGTCGGAAACGCTGATCTCCACCTCGGCCGCGCCATCCACCCGGGGGGTGAAGAGGGCCCCCTTCAGCAGGGCCTGGATCTGGTCCGCTGTGCCTGAAAGCTGAAGCCCGGCCGTGGTGGCGTCGGCATCCACCAGCCCACCCAGCGTGCCATTCACCGCCTGGAGCGTGACGGTGAACAGCGTGCTGTCCTGATCGGTGAAGGTGAAGGCGGGCAGTGCGCCCGCCGTGCCGGCAGTGGCGGCCACCGCCGTCTGCGGCAGGCCGGCGAGCACCGGCGCATCGTTGGCATCGGTGAGCGTGATGGCAAGCGAGAGGCTGCTATCGGCGATGGTGTCCGCGTCCTCGTCGTCCACCGTGACGTTGAGCGTGAAGCCTGAAACGGCCTCGAAATCGAGCTTTGAGGCGTCGTGCACGGTGATTGTGCCGGTCTTCACGTCGAGCGCGAAGGCGCCGTCGGCGCTCAGCACCTGTCCGTCGGTCTCGCCGCTCATCCCACCGTCAAAGCCGAAGGTCAGGCCGTCCTGGTCGCCGGAGACGGCCAATTGGGCCACCACGGTGCCCGCAGGGCTGTTCTCCGCCAGGGTGACGGCGGACGGGCCGGTGAGCACGGGATCCACGTCGGTGACCGCGATGCGCACGGGCACCGGTTCGGGATCGTCAGAAGCCAGCGCGCCGTCGAAGGCGACCACCGAGAAGGCCTCCACCGTGCCGAGGGTGTTGGCGGGCGGGGTCCAGGTGACCACCGAGGTTTCGGTGATGAGGGTCTCCCCCGCGACGGCCGCGACGCCGTCCACCATGAGCGCGCCCGAGCCGAGCGCCACCAGCTTGAACGAGACCGCGTCCCCATCGGGATCGGAGACGGTGGCGACCTTGAGGAGGTCGTTATAGGTCAGGCGCACCGCCGTGCCTTCCAGCGGAACGGAGGGTGCGAAGTCCTTCTTGCCATAGATGATGTAGGCGGCGCCGGAATAATTCTCATTGGTATTGGGAGCGCCGACAATCAGGTCGTCTATGCCGTCCCCATTCACGTCACCCGCGGCCGAGACGGAGAAGCCAGCATAACTGTAGTATCCGGCCCCCTCAAGCGCGACCCCCTGGTCCGGGGTGAGGGTGGCCAGGTCGAGGGCGCCGCGCTCCCCCTTCGTTCCGAACACCACATAGGTGGTCCCGGAGTAGTAGCCGTTGGGGCTCGTTCTGTTCGCGCCCACCAGCAGATCGTCGATGCCGTCCCCGTTCACATCGCCGGCGCTGGAGACGGAATAGCCCGCCTGCTCCCCGGCCGCTGCGCCGACGATCTTGAAGCCCGTCTCTGCGGTAAGCGAGGCGAGCGCCACGTCGGCGTGCACGCCCGCCTTTCCGTAGATGACATAGGCTGCGCCCTTGCCGTCCTCGGTCTTGTGACCGCCCACGATGAGGTCGGCGATGCCGTCGCCGTTCACGTCGCCGGCCTCAGAGACCGAGTATCCGAGATTGACGACAGCGGAGGGGCCGATGATCGTGAAGCCCTTCGTTCCCATGCCGGTCGACATGTTGAACGTGGCGAGCCCGTCCTTATTGCCATAGACCACGAACGCCGCGCCGACGTTTGACATGCTGTAGGAGGCGCCGAGCGGGCTTTGGAAATCGTAGCCGGGCGCGGCGACGGCAAAGTCGTCAATGCCGTCTCCATTCACGTCACCGATGCCGGAGACCGAATAGCCGACACTGTCGTACGGCCTGCCGCCGAGGGCGAAGCCCTGGCTGTCGGTCAGCTTGGAGAGGTCGATTGTGCCGAGCCCTTCCGTCTTTCCGTAAATGACGTAGGCGCCGCCCGAGAACGTTCCGGTGACCCCCGCCGTACTGGCGCCGACAATGATGTCGTCGATGCCGTCCTTGTTGATGTCGCCGGCCGAGGCGACGGCAAAGCCCAGGCGGCTCGTGGCCAAAGCGGGGATGATCTTGAAGCCGTCGGACGCGGACAGGTCGCCAAGGTCGATGTCGCCTGAGCCCCCCGCCTTGCCATAGACCACATAGGCCGCGCCCGGACCCGCTGAGGCCGCGGTCGCGTTCGCGGGCTTGTCGGCATTCATGGCACCGATGAGGAGATCGTCGATGCCATCGCCGTTCAGGTCGCCGGCGCTCGACACGGAGTATCCGGCCTGGTCCTTCGCCGTCGCGCCGGAAATCTTGAAGCCGTCTGAGGCTGTCATGTCGGCGACCGAGAAGCTGCTCAGCCCGCCTGTCTTGCCGTAGATCACATAGGCGGCCCCAGCACCCTGGTCGGAGCTGCTGTCGGTTGCGCCGACGATAAAATCGCCGATGCCGTCGCCATTCACGTCGCCGGCACTGGAGACGGAAACTCCCAGATACTCTTCGGTCTTCGCGCCGGTGATCGTGGCCACGTCCGTCGCCGGCAGCCGGCTGAGGTCGGTGATCTTGAGGACCTTCCCGGTGGCGGCGATGGTGGGCGCCTCGTTCACGTCGGTCAGGTCTACGGTGAGGGTCAGCGTGCTGTCCGCCATCGTGTCCGCGTCCTCGTCATCCACAGTGACGGTAATCGTGTAGCTGGCTGTCTTTTCAAAATCCAGCTTCGATGCGTCTTGGACGGTGATGACGCCGGTCTTGACGTCGAGGGCGAACGCGCCGTCCGGGCTGATGACCGTGCCGGCATTCGTGCCGGCCCCGACCGTGCCGACCACCGCCACGCCGTCGGGTCCCACTTCCGTCTTGGTGCTGGCGAAGCCGAAGGTGAGGCCATCCTGGTCACCGGAGACCTCCAGGCGCGCCACCACCGTCCCCGCCGGGCTGTTCTCCGCCACGGATGCGGTGAGCGGACTGGTCAGGATGGGGTTCACGTCGGCCACGTTGACGTACACGGTGTTGATCTGGGTGCTCTGGGCCACGCCGTCAAAGGCTGCGATTTGGAAAGCGGGCAAGTTGCCGGTGCTGTTGGCGGGCGGTGTCCACACCAGTTTGGAGTCCAGGCTGATGACGTCCCCGGCCTTCGCGGCGAGGCCATCAATGGTCAGGCCGCCCTGGGGGATGGCCACGATCTTGTAGGTCACCACGTCGCCGTCTGGATCATAGGCGGAATTGGCAAATTTGGAGATGTCGAGGCTGACGGCCTGGCCCTCCTGAGCCCCATACTTCACCAAGTCCGATGCCAGGAAGACCGGAGCATCATTCACCGGGGTCACGGTGAGGCTTTTCTGCGCCTGCGAAATGGCTCCAAGCGGGTCGCTCACGCTGATGGTGACGGTGCGAACCTCCTCCGAAGGCGCGTTCTTGAGATTGGTGTAGCTGACGGCCGCCAGCGCCGCGCGCCACTGCTCCAGGGTGGCCTTGCCCGAGCCGGAGGTCAGGTTGAGCGTGCCGGTGTCCACATTGAAAGTGCCCTGGATGTCCCCCCACACGGAGCTGGCGGACAAGGACAGCTGATCCTCGCCCTTCTTATAGCCATCGGTGATCTGGACCTTTGCGCTCCCGAGGGTGGCGTCGTCCGCATCGGAGAGGGTCAAGCCGCTGTCGAGGGCGGTGGCGACGCCTTCCTCGACGCTCAGGCTGCTGCCCGCGAGCGTGAGCACCGGAGCCGCATCGATCATGATCGTCGCGGCCGCCGAGAGGGAGCCCTCGGCGCCCGGCGCCGGCAGGACCAGGGAGACAGGGCTGCCATCGGCGCTGGTCAGCGTCGCGCCGTCCAGCGACAAGGCATCAACGCCCGCCACGTCCAAGGCAGCGGTCTTGTCGCCCGGCTGGATCTCATAGGTGAAGGTGAGCGTCGTGGACCCCGAGCCCGAGACATAGGTGGCCAGTCGGTCGACGGTGCCGGTCTCCAAGGTGAGCTTCGGCACGCCGCCGGTGGTGTCCACCAGCACCGCGCTATCAAAAGTCACGGTGAGCGTGAGCGCCTGCCCCGCTGCGTAACCGCCACTCTCCGCCGTTGTGCCGACCGAGGTGACGTGGGGGCCATTGGCGAAGCCGTAGACGACATAAGCGGCACCAGCGTCCCCCGCGCTCGAGCCGGATTCGACCGCCTTCTTGGCAATGGCGGTCTCAGCCATTTCAGCTGGTGCTTCGTCGGCGGGAACCTCGTCCCCGGACAGCGGTGTGCTCCGTGTCACGTCGACGCCGAAGGCGCCGACGATCACGTCGTCATAGCCGTCGCCATTGATGTCCCCTGCCGCGCTCACCGCATAGCCGGCCTGGTCGGCCACCGCTCCGCCCACCAGGCGGAAGCCCTGGTCTGCCGTGAGGGCGAAGAGGTCGATGTCGCCGATGCCGCCGGCCTTGCCATAGACCAGGAAGGCCGCGCCGGCGGAGTAAAGGCCGTCGGGCGAGGTGCCGTGGGCGCCGACGATCAGGTCGGCGATGCCATCGCCATTCACGTCGCCCGCGTCGCTGACGGAGACGCCGGCAAAGCTGTAGGCCGCGGGCCCGCGGACGGTGGCGCCCTGGCTCGCCGTGAGGTCGGCGAGGGAAATGTTCCCGATCCCGCCATCCTTGCCGTAGATCACATAGGCCGCACCCGCATAGGGCCGCCCCTCGAAGCTTGCCATGTTGGAGGTGACGGCGAAGTCATCGATGCCATCGCCATTGATGTCGCCGAGGCCGCTCACCGCATAGCCGGCGAAGCCGAAGCCCTCGGCGCCGGAGATCTTGGCCCCGAGCGTGCTGCCCTCTGCGCCATCGAGCGTGGCAAGCGAGATGTTCGAGAGGGCGCCATCCGCCTTGCCATAGATCACATAGGCGGCGCCGCTCCACATATTCGCGCCATTCACGAACGGCGCGCCCACCACGAAATCGTCGATGGCGTCGCCGTTCACGTCGCCGATGGCGGCAATGGAATAGCCGGCCGCCAGGCCCGCCGCCCCGGTGATCTTGATGCCGGGATCGTTGGTGGCGTCATCATCCTCGAACACGGAGAGGTCGATGGCGGACAGGCCACCCGCCTCTGCCGTCTTCCCATAGATCACATAGGCCGAGCCTGGCCCTGCCTGGGCGTACGTGGCGCCGACGAGGATGTCGTCCACGCCGTCCCCGTTCACGTCGCCAGCCGCGCTCACGGAAACACCGGCGAGGCTGCCGGACACTCCGGAAATCCGGATGCCGGGGTCATTGGACGCGTCCTCGTCGGAAAAGACGGAGATGTCGAACGAAGCAAGGCCCGTGGGCGCGCCATAGATGAGATAGGCCACGCCCGCCGCCGCATTGGCATAGGGGGCGCCCACCAGGACGTCGGCATAGCCGTCGCCGTTCACATCCCCTGCCGCGCTCACCGACCAGCCAAGATAATCATCCGTGGTGCTGCTGGAGATCTTGATGCCCGGATCGTTGTCGGACGCCCCATCCTCGAACAAGGTGAGGTCGATGGTGCCGAAGCCGGTCTTGCTGCCATAGATGAGATAGGCTGCGCCGCCATCGCTTGACCCGGCGCCAAATTTGTTGGGGGCGCCGATGAGAATGTCGGCATAGCCGTCGCCATTCACATCCCCCGCATCGCTCACCGCCGCGCCGGCCACGTCCTGGGCCGAAAGGCCGAGAATGGTCAGGCCCTTGGCGCCGAGACTGGCCAGCTCGACGATGGTGTCGGGAGTGTCCGTGACGGAGAGCTGGAAGGAATGGACCGTACTGCTGGCGCTGCCGTCGGTGGCGGAGAGGGCCAGCGTCCGGGAGTTCGTATCGGGGGTATCCGAGATGTTCACATAGCTGACGGCCGCCAGCGCGGCCTGCCATTGTGCGGCGGTGGCGGTGCCGTAGGCCGTCAGCGTGAGGGTGCCGGAGTCGAGGTCGAACCATCCGCCGATGGGGCCGGTCGCTGCGGACTGGGAGAAGGACAGAACGTCCTGCCCGCTCACATAGCCCGCCGTGAAGGCGAGGGTGACGGTTGAGACGGCGCCGTCCGCATCGGTGACGCCGAGGCCCGCGAGCGGGTGAAGGGTGACCTGTTCGGCCACGGCGACATTGGCGGGAGGAGCGGAGAAGACGGGGGCATCGTTCTCGGCAGTAAAGGTGACAGAGTTCATCTGTGACTCCAGCCGATTGCCGGCGGCATCCGCCACCGCATAGGTCAGGGTGAGTTTTCCGCTGAAATTCGGATCGGGCGTCAGGGTGAAGGTGCCGTCGCCATTGTCGGCGAGGGTGCCGTGGTCGGCGGAAAGGTTCTGAATGTGCAGGACCCCGCCTTCGGGGTCGGAGAAGCCCGCCAGCAGGGCGGCGGTGGACAGGAGGTAGGGGGTGTCCTCTGTGCCGGCGGCGAGGCTGGCCGTGGGCGCGCCCGTGGGCGGCTCGTTGCTGTTGCCGGACTTGAGCGTCACCTGGATCGAGAGGATATCGTCGAGGACGGTGTCGGCATCCTCGTCATCCACGCCGAGGCGCACCACGAGGCTGGAGGATGAGATCGCCGCGAACTTGGCGGCATCCTGCACATAGACCTCCCCGGAGGATGAAACGGCAAGGCCCGCATCCACCAGCGCCATCACCGGAGTGCCATCCACGCCGGCCGCGCCGGTGGGCACTGACACATCGACGATCTTGAAGCTCAGCCCATCGGTATCGCCCGCCAGGGCGGGGGTCGCGATGATGGTGCCAGCGGCGGCATTGCGCTGCGCCGTGACGGCCGACGGGCCCGTCAAATCGGGGTTGAGATCGTCCACCTTGGCGCGCACCGTGGCCCAGTCCTGGGACACCGCCGTGCCGTCGAAGGCAGCGATGCTGAACGCATCCAGCTGGCCCGAGGCATTGGCCTGGGGTGTCCAGGTCATTTTCGAGGCGGCGGTGATGACGGTGACCCCTGGCACCGCCGCAACGCCATCCACCAGCAACGTCCCCGAGCCGATAGACATCACCTTGTAGGCAAGCGGGTCGCCATCGGGATCAACGGCCGTTGCGGCCTTCTGCAGGTCGGCAAAGGAAACCGTCGCCGCCGTGTTCTCGCTCACCCCGGAGAGGAACACGGTGTGGGGCGTCAGCACTGGCGCATCATTCTGGCCGGCGACCGAGACGGTCAGGAAGGCCGCCGGGCTGGTGGACCCGAACGGGTCGGTGACGGTCACGGCGATGGCGCGGACGCCGGTTCCGGGCGCGGCTGTGTCGGCATTGGAATAGGCAAGGGCGCGCAGCACGGCCTGCGCCTGCGCGGGCGTTGCGCCGGCAGTGAAGGTGATCTCAAGCGGCACCCCGCCCGTTCCGCCCGAAACCGTCCCGATGGTGGCCCCGTCGAAGGTTACGGACGCGCCCTGGAGACCCACATGGGCGTCGGCGCGCAGCGTCAGGAGATCCTCATCGGCCACCGCACCCGACACGATGGTCGCCACCATCCGGGCGCCGGCGAAGTCGGTGAGCAGGGTGGACAGGGTGGCATCGCCGCCGGCATCGAGCGCCACGGCGGGGCCGTCCTCGGTGAAGGTGACGGCATCGCCGGCCAGGTGCGTCATCACTGGCGGGGTGGAGGGGGAGATGACGATGTCGGCGCTGGCTCCCAGCGATCCCGCCGCGCCCGGATCCATCAGCGTCAGGTGGACGGCCGAGCCGTCCACGCCCACGATGTCGCCGCCGTTCAGGTCCAGGGCCCGGGAGCCGGCAAAGTCCAGGTCGCCGGTCTGGTCTCCCCCCTCGACGGTATAGGCGAAGAGGAGGGTGTCGGAGCCCGAGCCGGAGACATAGGTGGCGTAGCGGTCGGTGGCGCCGGTCTCCAGCTTCAGGCGCGGGGTCCCGCCGCTGGTGTCCACCACCACCGCGCCCTCGAAGGTGAGGGCGAGGGTGATGACGTCTCCCGGCGCATAGGTGCCATTCGCCGTCTGGGCGTCCACCTGAGTAACAAGGGGGCCGGAGCTCTCGCCATAGATCACATAGGCGGCGCCGGCTCCGTTCACGTTGCCCGGGTCGGCGTTGGCCGAGCCCAGCACCAGGTCGTCGATGCCGTCATTGTTCAGGTCGCCCGCTCCGGCGACCGATGCGCCCACCTCATCTCCCGCCGCTGCTCCGATGACCATGAAGCCCTGGGTGGGATCGAGCGCCGCCAGATTCACGCCGTCTGCGATATGGCCGCCATAGAGCACATAGCCGCCACCGGCATTGGTGCGTCCGTTCGGATCAAGTCCTGTCGAGCTTATGAACAGGTCATCGATGCGGTCATGGTCGAGGTCGCCCACATTGCGGACGACGATGCCGGCCGTCTCGCCGGAGGCGCCCGCGATCCGTACGCCCTGAGCGGCTGTCAGGTCGGCGAGGTTGAGGTTCGCCCGGGTGCCGGCCTCGCCATAGATGATGTAGAGGGCGCCGGAATTGGTGCCGTTCGCATCCACATAGGGGGCGGAGACGATGAGATCGTCGATGCCGTCGCCATTGAGGTCGCCGGCGCTGTCCACGCTCGCCCCAGCCGCGTCTGTGGCCGCGCCGCCGGAGATCTTGAAGCCGCGATCCGCCGTCAGGCTGGAGAGGTCCACAGTCGAGAGGTCAGAGCCGCCATAAAGCACATAGGCGGCGCCCGGCCCCCCGAAGGGCGAAAAGGCGCCCACGATCACGTCGTCTTTGCCATCGCCATTGACGTCACCGGCCCCGCTCACCGAGAAGCCGGTATAGTCACCGTAGGCGGCCCCCTTGATGGTGAAGCCGTGCGCCGCGTCGAGGGTGGCGAGGTTCACATCGGTGGGCGTGGCGCTGCCATAGACCACATAGGCTTCGCCCGCATATTGGCGACTGCCGCGCGAGGCCGCATAGGCGCCGATGACCACATCGTCATAGCCATCGCCATTGACGTCCCCGATGCCATCCACCGAGACGCCGGCGTTATCACCATTGGCGACCCCGGAAATCACGAAGCCGCTTTTCCCGGTGAGCTGGCCCGCCCCGACAGAGGCGGCGGCGCCAGTGTCGAGCACCACATAGGCGCCACCGGATGTGACGCCACTGAAGGACACGGCAGGCGCTCCGATGATGACGTCCGTCTGCCCGTCGCCGTTCACGTCGCCGGCCGCCGCGACCGAGATGCCGAAACCGCCGTTCGCCTGCGCGCCCGAAAGGATCGCGCTGGTCTCGGCCGTCAGGCTCGATATGGAGAAGCTCTCCATCCCCCCGGCCTTGCCGAAGATCACATAGGACACACCCGCATCTGCGAGGCTGCCGAGGTCCGTCCCCGGGGCGGACACCAGAAGGTCGTCGATGCCGTCTCCGTTGAAATCGCCGATGCCGCTGACGGCTGCGCCGAGGCTGGCATTGGTGGATACGCCGGAGAGGACGAAGCCCTGGGCGGCGGTGAGGGAGGCAAGGTCGATCACGGTCGTGGTCATGGCACGGCTCCGGTGCGCCGCGGGCGCGGCGGCATGGCGACGGCGAAGGACGGCCTGCCCGTCCTTCCGCTCGGATGTTCGTCAGCCCGCCTCCAGGGGGAGGCCGGGATTGGCTTCGACCGGCGCGCCGGCCTGCCGGAACGGGGCATGCGTCATCGCTGCCGCTGCCCAGGAGGGGCGGCGACCGAGACTGCGACGATGGGGTGGCGTGAGTCATTCTCGGGTCGAAAGACCCGCGAATGACCATGTATTTGGAGGTGTCTTATTCAATCGAGAAAAAGGACGTTGGCACCTTAATGGGTGCCCGCGCGTCGTTTTTCAGGAATCTCTTAAGTAGAGACTGAATGTCTCTACGGAGGTATGTTGAAGGTTTTCCGGTCTAACCTCGCGCGATGGCGCGGACAGCCCGCAAGAACGATTCGCCTCGGGCGTCGGAACCTGAAGATGCTCATACCGTAGGGCCCCATCCTAGCGGAATGTTCAAATCTTAGTCTCGCCTTGCGCGGCGGGTAAAGCCGATTTACCGCGCCGCAATAAAATATTTCCCCCTACCATCTTGCTTCTCGCCGGGCGCGCGCAGGCGGGTGCAATCGAACGGGATAGGAGCGATATAAATGCGCGAAAAGGTTGTAAACTCTCGCGAAAGCTTCACGGCTCGCCCGTCCGCAGCCTCTTTAGCGGGCCTATGTTGCAGCGCCGTTACGGGCGTATGACGGTCCGGCATCACGGGGGCCATCACAGGGGGCCGGGCCATCACAGGTGGCCAGACGCCACGCATGAAAATGGCGGCGCACCCGAGGTGCGCCGCCATGTCTATCTGGATCTCGCTTCAGGATGCCGTGGTCAGAGCGGTTCCACGTCGTAAACGAGGGTGATGCCCGCCCGTACCGTGGTCTCGCCCGCTTCCACCGGCACAGCGGCCCGAGCCTCGGCCTTGAAGGCCATCATGGGCGCCGGCATCGCCCCGCCGGCCTCAACCGGCGCAATGCGGCGCAGGCGCACCAGGCGCAGGCCCGCCGCCTGGGCCAGCTCCTGGGCCTGGGCCTGGGCATCCTTCAGCGCCGCCATGCGCGCCTGCTTTTCCAGCGCGCCGGGATCGGACACGGTGA
The DNA here is from genome assembly GCF_028863665.1 of Aquabacter sediminis. Taxonomy (GTDB): domain Bacteria; phylum Pseudomonadota; class Alphaproteobacteria; order Rhizobiales; family Xanthobacteraceae; genus L1I39. Next base: position 429,145 of record NZ_JARBFX010000003.1, on the reverse strand, counting down.
ATCGCAGCCCGCCCGCCTGGTTGGCCCCGGCCTGGACCAGCTTGTCCAGCAGCCCACCCAGTTGCCCGATATCCCGCACCTTCACGGCCACGGTGTTGCGCACCTCGTAGCCCGACAGCTTGGGCGCCTCACGGGCATTGGGGCCGGGGCTGGTATATTGGGGCTGGATGGACAGGCCGGAGGTTGCGATATCGCGCGCCTCGATGCCGGTCTCCTTCACCGCAGCAATCACCGCCGTCATGGTGCGGGAATTGGCGGCCAGCGCCTCGTCGGCGGTCTTGCCCGAGGTCAGGACGCCGGTGGAGAAGATGGCGAGGTCCGGCACGGCGCTGGCCTCGCCCTCACCATTCACCGCCAGGGTGGCCCGCGGCACCTCCTGGGCCTGGGCGGCGCTCAGGGGGAGGCTGGCGCTGGCGGCGAGCCCGGCCAGCGCCAGCCCGAACGCCAGCCGGAACGCGCGCGGGAGCCCGGTTGGCGGGGCCGCGCGCCGGGTGCCGAGGCTGCCCTCCGGGGCGGGGCGGCCGGGGGCGGCGAGGGCGAAGTGCGGGCGGAACATGTGGTGTCTCCCTTTGACCGTGCTGGATCCGAGCCGAACCGGGCGCCGAGGCGCGCGGCTGCGCTGCCTTGTGGTCCCGCTTCGCCCCGCTCCGTCTTCCTTTGGCGCCGCGCGAGGCAGCACCCCGCCCCAAGCCTCCGGTACATTCCGGCGCGGCCCGTGCAGGGTCGGATGAGCCTATCTCCACCGCCGATCACGGCGCCAATGGGGCGGCCCGCCCGGTTGTGCACCGTCTCGCCCCTCCAGCGGGTTGTTCGCCGACGCGCCTGTTGCTAGGAGCAGGGACGGGGGCCTGTAGCTCAATGGTTAGAGCTGACCGCTCATAACGGTCTGGTTGCAGGTTCGAGTCCTGCCGGGCCCACCACATCCACCGTACGCCGCTGTCCGGCGTTGTCTGCAAGAATCGAGAAAATCAAGCGTTCGTAAGGGTTTTTGGTGGGAAAGTGTCCGCCGTCATCCACCCTGGTTCGCTTGCAGCCACATTTTTTGATGGTGCCTTTGATGGTATCTGAAAAGATCATCCGTCCAGGCATCATCAATGCCGCTCACCGACACCGCCGTCCGCAATGCCAAAGGCAAGGAGATGCCCTACAAACTGGGCGATGGAGGGTGGCTCTTTCTGCTGGTGAACCCTGATGGTCGGCGCTACTGGCGCCTCTCCTTCCGCTTTGCTGGGAAGCAGAAGACCCTGGCCCTCGGCACCTATCCGACCGTGTCTCTGGCGGAGGCTCGCAAGCGGCGAGATACCATCAAGAAGCAATTGGCTGGGGGCATCGATGCGAGCGTGGCGCGCCAGGCCGAGAAGCGAACGGCAGCAGTCGCGGCGGGCAACACTTTCGAGCAGGTGGGCGCGAATGGTTCCATATGAAGCTGCCCGGCTGGGTGGCCTCCTATTCTGATCGCCTCAAGAGCCGCCTGGAAGCACATGTCTTCCCCGCTTTGGGGCCCCGCGCCCCATTCAGGACATCGACGCCCCCGAGGTGCTGGAGGTCATCCGGAAAGTTGAGGCGCGGGACGCCATCGAGCTGGCGAAGCGCGAGATGCACGGCTGCGCCGTCTATGAGCGGATCCAGGCACTGCCCTAGGCCGTGATTGCCGCCATCCATGGCTACGCGCTCAGCGGCGGCCTTCTGATCGAGCTCTCGGCTGACGTGCTCATTGCCGCCCGCGATGCGAAGCTGGGCTTTCCGGAGATCAAGCTGGGCTTCTTTCCGGGCAATGCCGGCACAATCCTGATCGAGCATCTGGCCGGGGAGTGCCGGACTTTAACTCGGAGACTGTTCCTGCCATTTTCGGAACAGGCAACGCACCGAGCCCTCGGTTGGCCTTTCGCCCTTGCTGGTGGCGCGCACGATCGACGCGATCGCCGAGTTGAGTGCGCACTATCACCTTACCGCAAAAATGGCCGACCAGAACTTCACCCAGGCCATCCGTATTGCCGACCTCGGCTATGTCATCGTGCATGGCGAAATTCAATTCGAGGGCCAAAGGCCGCTTGGGGCTCAGCGATGACGGAATGCGAGGCTCGACGCCCCTGACGGCCAATGCCTCGCGGAAACAGGCGCTGCCGTCGCCCCGGTGGGCAATCAGGCATTTGGTCGGCGGCAAGGCATCAAGGATGAGGCGGGCGACCTGATGGTCGCTCATCTGGCCGTCCGATAGCACAATGACGATCCGAAGCAACCGGCGAGCGTCCCTAAACGAATGGGCGCGCCGCCTCCGCATCAAGAAACTGCACGAGAATCGGCCCCTTCACTCGTCTACCTGACAGGGGCCTCGTTCGGGCTCCATGGGTCAGGAGCTCAGGGTGAACAAGAAAACCTCCCACGCAATGGTCATGCCGCGGCAATGCCCGCCGGAAGCTCCGCCGCTGGTTGGGAGGCAGGGAAAACGCTGATGTCGGCAACTTCACTCCGGATGTGGGTCTTCATCCACACGTGGACGGGCCTGATCTGCACGGCGTGTCTCTTCCTCATCTGCCTCACCGGCCTGCCGCTGATCTTTCACGATGAGATCGACCACTGGATCGAACCATCTCCGGTGTTCGCGCAGATGCCACCCGACACGCCGCATCTCAGTCTCGACCGCCACGTCCGGCAGGCGAGCGCCATGTATCCGGGCGAGGTCATCGTTTCGCTGTTCAAGGACGATGACGCGCCGCAGGTTCTCGTCTGGATGGCGCCATCATTCGCCGCGCTCGAGGTGAACCCGCACCTTGAGCATTTCGTCCGCTTCGATGCGCGGACCGGCGCGGTGGTCGAGCAGTCAGAGCCGCTGGAACGGCAGAGCACCAGCATCACGACGCTCATGTTCCGGCTTCATGTGGACCTGTTCGCGGGCCTGGCCGGCAACCTCTTCATGGGGGCCATGGGCCTTATCTTCGTGGCAGCGCTCGTGTCCGGCGTCGTCCTCTATGGCCCCTTCACACGCAAGCTGGAGTTTGGTGCGCTGCGCCGCACCCGCGCGGCGCGCACCCGCTGGCTCGACCTGCACAACCTCTTGGGTATCGTCACCGCCTTGTGGGTGCTGGTGGTCGGTGCCACAGGCGTCTTGAACGAACTGGCCTCGCCGATGTTCGACCTCTGGCAGCGCACCGACGTGCGCGCGATGCTGGCCCCATGGCAGGGCAAGGCGCCGCCCGCGCCCGTCGAACTGACCTCGGTTCAGGCCGCCTATGAAACCGCCATCCGTGCGTTGCCTGACATGCATGTGGCCGCTGTCATCTATCCCGGTAACCCGTTCGGAAGCCCGCATCACTATCTGTTTTGGGGGCACGGCAAGACGCCCCTGGCCGAGCGCTTGTTCAGCCCCGTCTTGGTGGATGCGCGGACCGGCGACCTGACGGCCGTGGTGCAGATGCCATGGTATCTAAGGGCGCTGGAAATCTCTCGCCCGCTGCATTTCGGCGACTATGGGGGCCTGCCGCTCAAAATCATCTGGGCGCTGCTGGACCTGGTCACTCTCGTCGTGCTGGGAAGCGGCCTTTATCTCTGGATTGCCAAGCACTGCCGTCGCTCCCCCGCGGGACGCAAGCCCGTTGCACCGCCTGCCTCCTCAAAGGTGCCGGAGGCGGCGGAATGAGGCACGGCCCGTCCCCCTTCACAAGACAATGGGGCTGGCCGCTTGGCCTTGCCCTTCTGACCCTGTTCGGCCTCGTGTCCGCTTTGCTGGGAGAGGGCGGCATCTGGTGGGTTCTCTCCTGGATCGCGCTCGGATTGCCTCTGCTCGTCGCGCTCCGGCACATCCTGCGCACCAGACTTTCGCGAGCCAGGCCGGCGATTGTCTCGGACGATCGAGGCCAACCATCTGAAGACTCGGATGTTTCGCATCTGGCTCTTGCACGCCCGGCCCGCGCTGAGATGCCGCCTTAGAATCGGTATAAATCATTGTTCTTGCGTGATAATTTTCTTTTGCGCTAAGCACCCTCCGCTGTGTCGGATGCTCTTGCGTGACATCCGCCGGCGCGCGACCGGAGGGTGGGGCTTCAGTGGGTTGGGATCTCGCCACTTTGTTCAGGCGGCATGCGAAGGATATTGCGCAGGCGCTGCGCAGGCGTGGCCTGACGGCAGACATGGCCGCGGACCTCACTCAGGACACGTTCGTACGGGTCCTGGTGTCGCCGCCGGCCGACGATGCCCCCGTGAGCAACCCGGCCGCCTATCTCTTCCGGGTGGCACGCAATCTCTCCATCGACCACCAGCGGCGCGAGCGGCTGCTGAACCGTGTGGACCTTGGGAGTGAAGGCTTCGAGGCGATCCTCGATCCCTCCCCGTCGCCGGAGGCGGCGGTCTATGATCGGCAGAAGCTCGCCTTGACGGCGGCGGCGCTGGCCGAGCTGCCGGAAAAGACCCGCCGGGCCTTCGAACTGCACCGGATTGACGACATGACGGTCGCGGAAGTGGCGGCGGAGCTTGGCCTGTCCCGGTCGCGGGTCTGGGCCCTTGTGCGCGAGGCCTACGAGCACATTGACCGGCGGCTGAACAATCTCTGAGCGGCCGGCCTCTCGGGCGCTGAACAGTCGCGCGGGCCTTTCGTATAGTGATAGGAAGCCGGCGATCCTGCCGTCTTGGCAGCCGCCTGCACGAGGGATGTCCATGAGCGAAGGTCCGGAAGAGCGCCTGCTGTTTCGGGAAGCCGCCGACCTGGCCATCCGGCTGCAGAATGATCCCGGCAATGCCGTCTCGCGGGACATGATCCGCACATGGATCGCGCGTAGCCCCAAGCATGCGGCGGCCTGGGCGCGGGTCGCGCAGATTCATGGCATGACGGGCAAGGTCCTGGGCCAACAGAGAAAAACGGCGGATGGGCAGGGATTGCTGACACGCCGCACGCTCATGATCGGTGGGTTGATCGGCCTCGGCGCTGCCGCCGCGGGAACGTGGCTCGGCCCTCAGGCGATCCGCCATGCCCGCGCAGACCAGGCGACGTCCACTGCCGAGATCAGGCGCGTTGCACTCCCAGATGGAAGCGCGATCACGCTTGGCCCGGACAGCATGGTGGCCATCCATTTCTCTGAAGACAGGCGGGAGATCACGCTGCTCGACGGGATGGCCTTCTTCGAGGTCGCCCGTGACCCGGCACGGCCATTCCGCGTCCTGTCGGGACCGGTGTCGGCCACGGCGATCGGCACGGCGTTCGATGTGTCCACCGATGGCGGCTCCACATCCATTTCCGTCGACCAGGGGATCGTGGAGGTGCACGCCCCAAATGCGATGCCCGGCCCCGGGGAGCGCCTGACGGTCGGCGACTGGATCACGCTCGATCCCGCCTTGCACAAGGTCTCCCGCGGCGTGCGCGATGCTTCCCAGATCGCCGCGTGGCGGGAGGGCATGGTGATCGCCGATGGGGAGACCGTCTCGGCCATGGTGGCCAAGATCGCCCGCTGGCAACCCGGCCGCGTCGTGATTGCTGACCCCTTCCTCGGGTCGCGCGTGGTGAGCGGGGTGTTCGACCTCAGTGATCCCGTCCGTGCCCTTGAGGCGGTGGTGCGCCCCTTCGGCGCAAAGGTGCGCCGGATCGGCCCCTATGCGACCGTGATTTCGCCGGTCTGAGAAAAAGTGCCCGGACCGCAGGAGGTTTTGGACCTCCGCTCGTAAGGCCCTACAGGGGCGACAGCAACGAGCCACCTGGCCATGCCAGCCCTCCTTTGAGCGCGACGGAGAGGTGGGGCATGCGGCCAGGGTCTGGGACACGTGGTTTCGCCGGCATTGGCCGGAAGGTCATGACAGCTGCGCTGCTGACGACCACCGCACTCTTGGTGAATGGAGCGCTGGGCGGGCTCAAGGCTCACGCCCAGGCCAATGTGCAGATCGCCTTCAACATCCCTGCCGGCCCCCTGAACCGGGCCCTGGCGGCCTTCGGAAGGCAATCGGGGACGCAAGTGTCCTACGAGGCCGCGATCGCGAACGGCAAGACCTCGTCCGGATTTCAAGGGTCCGCGACGCGCGAGCAGACCCTGGCGCGGCTTCTTCAGGGATCGGGGCTTGCATACACATTCTCTGACGCCACCAGCGTCGTGATCACCCTTCCTCGCCCGCAGGCCGGAGCGAGCGGAAATGGGAGCGCGTTCGACCTCGATACGATCACCGTCGAAGGGGAGGGCATCAACGATTGGGACACGCCGCCGTCCTATGCCGGGGGACAGGTCGCCACCGGCGCGCGGCTGGGTGTGCTGGGCCATGTCAGCATCATGGATGCCCCCTTCAGCATCACCAGCTACACGTCCAAGGTGATCGAGGAGCAGCAGGCGGTGACGGTGGCCGATGTGATGGCGAATGATCCGTCCGTGCGTGTCTTTACCAACGGCATCAGTTCCTCGGCGGGCGCGGGCGAAGTCTTCTTCATTCGCGGCTTCAGCGTCACCAACCAGAGCATCCTGATCGACGGTTATGGCGGCATCTCTCCCGACCGCCTCATCCCGGTGGAAACCATGGAGCGCGTGGAGGTCTTGAAGGGGCCTAACGCGCTGCTGACTGGCTACACCCAATATGGCTCCCTCGGCGGGTCCATCAATGTGGTGCCCAAGCGCGCCACGGACGCGCCCATCACGCGCCTCACGGCGAGCTATTTTTCCGACACCCAGCTCGGCACCCAGGTCGATGTGGGGCGGCGCTTCGGCGCCAACAAGGAATGGGGCGTGCGCGTCAACGGGATCTTCCTGGATGGCGACACGTCGGTGGACGGCCAGTCTGCCCGGCTCGGCGCTGGCACATTGGCCCTCGACTATCGGGGGGATGACCTGCGGGCGAGCTTCGACGCCGGCTATATCGACCAGAAGACCTATGCCCCCACGGGCGCGGCCGGCTTTGGCTTTGCCTCCGACATTGCCATTCCCCGCGCGCCGGATGCCAGCAAGCAGATCTACCAGAATTGGGAATATTCCGGCACCAAAACGGCCTATGGGCTGGCCAAGTTCGAGTATGACATCAATTCATCCTGGACGCTCTATGGTGGCATCGGCGGCAGCACCTACCGGCAGTCCATGCTGTCCACGGACATCTTTGTTCTCGATGCCGCAGGGAACGCAACGGCCACGGCCTATTACAGCCCCATCAACGGGAATTCCGTTTCCGCGCAGGCCGGCCTTCGCGGCGAGTTCGCCACCGGCCCAATCGGTCACAAGATCAACCTCAACACGTCCTACCTGTACCAGAACCTGTACCAGGAAAGTAATTATTACGGCTTTTTCTCCTTCGACACCAACATCTACAACGCCCCAACGGTGGCCGCCCCGTCCACCTTCGGATTCAGCGACGACCCGCCCAAATATTGGGACATCAACGCACCCGCGGTGACGCTGACCGACACGCTCTCCGTCCTGGACGATCGCATCCTGTTCACCGCCGGAGTGCGCTACCAGCAGATCAAGGTGGATGTGTTCAACCCGGATGGCAGCATTTCGCAGGCCTATGACGAGCAGGCGGTAACGCCCGCCTTCGGCCTGGTGGTGAAGCCCGTCGACCACTTGTCGCTCTATGCCAATTATATCCAGGGCCTGCAGCAGGGACCGATCGCCTACCAAGGCACGGTGAATGCCGGCGAGGTCTTCCCGCCCATGATGACGGAGCAGATGGAAGCTGGCATCAAGTATGATTTCGGCGCCTTCACCGCCACCGCCAGCATTTTCCAGATCACCAAGCCCAGCAGCATCATCTCCACCAATGCGGCGGGCGAGTCCGTCTTCAGCGTCAATGGCGAGCAGCGCAACCGAGGCGTCGAGGTCAACGTCTTCGGCCAGCTCTGGCCGGGCCTGCGCTTGTTGGGCGGCATCGCCTATACACAGGGCACGCTGACCCAGACGGCGGATGGCCTTTATGATGGGAATTCGGCCGTGGGCGTTCCCGCCTGGCAGACCAATATCGGCATCGAATGGGACCCCGAGCCCATTGCCGGGCTGACGCTTTGGGGCCGCATGATCACCACCAGTTCGCAATATGTGGACCAGGCGAACACCCAGCAGATCCCAAGCTGGGTCCGCTTCGACCTCGGGACGCAATACAAGGCCCACGCCTTCGGCAACCCCCTTGCCCTGCGCTTCGCGGTGGAGAACGTCTTCGACAAGAGCTATTGGGCGGCCGTGAATGATGGGTGGGTCTCGACCGGCCTTCCGCGAACCTTCAAGTTCTCAGCCGTAATGGATTTCTGAAGCTGGAGCTGGCCCGTGGGCGGCCCGGCATGCCCGGTTGTTCGGCGGCCGATGCGGTACTCTGTCCCCGCATCATCTGCGCTAACGCCTGCTCGGCCCCCGGCTGTATCACCTGTGCCCACGAAGCTGCGTCACGCGGGAAAGGCGGAGGCGTAGCGGCCTGTGGTGTTGATCCACACGCTCTTGGTTTGGAGATAGGCGTCGATCATGGCCTGCCCGCCCTCGCGACCGACGCCGGAGAGGTCATAGCCACCGAAGGGGCTGGTCTGAGAGGTCATGCGGTAGGTGTTTACCCATACGGAGCCGGCCCGAACCTTGGCCGCCATGCGATGCACCCGGCCAGCATCCTGGCTCCAGATGCCGGCACCCAGGCCGAAGCGGGTATCATTGGCAAGGGCAATGGCCTCGTCCTCGCCCTTGAAGCGGAGCACCACCAAGACAGGACCGAACACTTCCTCGCGCACAATGGTCATGTCCGGCCGCACGTCGGCGAAGATGGTGGGGGTGACGAAGAGGCCGCCCTCCGCCCCGGTCATCGCGGTGCCGCCGCACACCAGCCGAGCACCTTCAGCCTTCGCGGCCTCGATCATTCCCATGATGCGCTCGAACTGCGGGCGGTTGGCCACCGGGCCAACATGGGTTGCCGGATCCATGGGATCACCAAGGCGGATGCGCCGCGCTGCCTCCGCGAGGCGGGACACGAACGCATCGTGCACCTCATCCGCCACCAGGAGGCGCGAGCCCGCGACACAGCTCTGGCCACCGGAAGCAAAGATGCCGGCCAAAACGCCGTTCACCGCCGAATCCATGTCCGCATCCTCGAACACGATGTTCGGCGACTTGCCGCCCAGTTCCAGCGTGGCCGGGCGCAGCCGCTTGGCTGCGGCCACATAGACGGCCGTGCCGGAGCCGACGCCACCGGTGAAGGCCACCTTGGCCACGTCGGGATGGTCGGTCAGCGCCGGGCCGATCTCGGCGCCAAGGCCGCTGACCACATTCACCACGCCATCCGGAATGCCCGCCTCCTTCACCAGACGGGCGAAGATGAGGGTGGAGGTGGTGGCGAATTCGGAGGGCTTGATCACGCAGGTATTGCCCGCCGCCAGCGCCGGGGCCAACTTCCACGCCAGGAGCCGCACCGGCGAGTTCCAGGGGATGATCATCGCGATCACGCCCAGCGGCTCGCGCAAGGTGTAATTGAGATGGCCGGGGGCCTCCACGGGGATGACTCGGCCCTCGATCTTGTCGGCAAGGCCCCCATAATAGCGATACCATTCCGCCGTGTTGCGCATCTGGCGCACCATCTCGCCGAAGGTCTTGCCATTGTCGCGGGTCTCGGCGGCGGCGAGGGCGTCCGCCTCGCGCTCCACCAGGTCGCCCAGCTTGCGCAGGAGGCCGGCGCGGGCCGTGGCGGAAAAGGTGGCCCATGTGGAGTGCCGGAAGGCCTGTTGGGCGGCGGACACGGCCGCATCCACGTCGGCGGGCGAGGAGCGGGGGATCTCGGCGAAGGGCCGGCCGGTCCAGGGGTTTTCGGTCGGCAGATAGCGGCCGTCCACCGGAGCCACGTTCTGGCCGTCGATCAGGTTGGCGAAACGCTCCATGATAACCTCTGGCATTTGTATCAGCTTGTCTTGAAGCGGGAGCCGTCGCCGGCGAGTTCGGCGAGGCGCTTCACCAGGGCCTTGCCCACGCGGGCGGCCGCCTGTTCCAGGTGTCTTTCGCACAAGGCGCGGGCGCGGCCGGCATCGCGCTTGAGCAGCGCGTCCACCAGGGCGTCCTTCTCTGCGACGCTCTCGCGGGCGGCGGCGGCATCGGACAGCGCGGCCCGGCGGAGCCATCCGAGCCAGCGCCCCTGCTCCTCCAGCGCCGCATCGAGCCGCGGATTGGCGGCCGGCGCACGCAGGGCCGCATAGAAACGGGCGATGGCCGCCGTCTGGTCCTGAGGCGCGCCTCGCTGCGCGGCATCCTTCATCTGCGCCAGCGCCGAGGTGAGGGCCTCGTCATCGGCCTGCGTCGCCCGGGCGCAATATTGAGCCGCCGCATAGCCCTCCAGCGCCGCGCGCAGGCCGTAGAGGTCGGCCACGTCCTGCGGCGAGATGGAGCGGATGGACGGGCCCACATAAGGCACGTTGTCCACCCAGCCCTCGGCCGCCAACTGGCGCAGCGCCTCGCGCACCGAGGTGCGGGACACGCCCAGCCATTCGCATAGCCGCCGCTCCACCAGCTTCTCGCCCGGCGCGAAGGTGCCGTCGAAGATGGCATCCCGAATGGCGACCACGGCGCGATCCCGCAGGGTCTCGGTCTGCTTGGCGATGGGCTGGAGCATGAAGGGCCTTCTCATCAAGATTGTCGTACAATATACTGACAGACATTCCGGCGCAAGCTGAGCCGGGTGGACGGCCTCGGACGGCCCGGGGTGTCGAGCGGAGCAGGTGCATGCGGTACACGGCGGCCCATTGGGGCATCTACGAGGTGGCGGAAACCCCCAAGGGACCTCGCCTGCAGCCTTTCCGTGAGGACCCGGATGCCTCTCCCATCGGCCTGCACCAGCTTGCTCCCGAGCTGATGGCCCTGCGGGTCAAGCGCCCCGCCATCCGTCGAAGCTGGCTGGAGGGCGGGCCGGGGGCGGCGCCGGAATTGCGGGGCCGCGAGCCGTTCGTGGAAGTCAGCTGGGACGAGGCGGCCCGTCTTGTGGCCACCGAGATCGACCGGGTGCGAAAGGCCCATGGCAACGCGGCCATCTTCGGCGGTTCCTATGGCTGGGCCAGCGCCGGCCGCTTCCACCACGCGCAGAGCCAGATCCACCGCTTCCTGAATTGCACCGGTGGCTATGTGGCCCATCGCGATAGCTACTCGCTGGGCGCCGCCCGCGTGCTGATGCCCCACATCGTCGCCGGCATGGACACACTGATGAAGGAGCACACCTGCTGGAAGGTGCTGGCGGAGCATTGCGAGCTGTTCGTCGCGTTCGGCGGCGTGCCGGCCAAGAATGCGCAGATTGCGTCGGGCGGCGTCGGCCGCCATCAGGTGCGTGCGGGGCTGCGCGCCATGGCAGGCAACGGCGTGGAATTCGTCAATGTCTCGCCCGTTTCGGACAATCTGGAGACCGGGGGTCCCGTGCAATGGATCCGCATCCGGCCCAATGGCGACACCGCCATGCTGCTGGCGCTGGCCTACGAGGTGCACAGAGCCGGCCGGCATGATCTTGATTTTCTCCAGCGCTGTTGCGTCGGCTGGGACACCTTCGAGGCTTACCTCACCGGCGCCGCCGACGGCATCCCCAAGACGCCGGACTGGGCGGCGCCGCTGTGCCAGGTTACGCCCGCGGCCATCCGGGCGCTGGCCGCGAAGATGATGGCCAAGCGCACCATGATCAACATCGCCTGGGCGCTCCAGCGCGCCGACCATGGCGAACAGCCGTTCTGGATGACAGTGACGCTGGCCGCCATGCTTGGGCAGATCGGCCTGCCCGGCGGCGGCTTCGGCCTGGGCTACGGGGCCGAGAACACCATGGGCAGCCCCCACGCCCGCCTCTCCGGCCCCTCCTTGCCGCAGGGCCGCAACGGGGTATCCGCGTTCATCCCCGTGGCCCGCATCGCCGACATGCTGCTCAATCCCGGGGCGCCCTTCCGCTACAATGGCGGCACCTACACCTATCCCGACATCCGCTTGGTCTATTGGGCGGGCGGCAATCCCTTCCACCATCACCAGGATCTCGCGCGGCTGGACATGGCGTGGCGCAAGCCGGAGACCATCGTGGTCCACGAGCAGTTCTGGACACCGACCGCCAAGCGCGCCGACATCGTCCTGCCGATCACCACCACGCTGGAACGGGAGGACATCTCCTATGCCACGCTCGAAGGTATGCTCGTGGCTTCGCGGCCGGTGATCCCGCCCGTGGGCGAAGCCCTGGATGACTACGAAGCGTTCCGCCGCATCGCCGCCGTCCTGGGGTGCGAGGAGGCATTTACCGAAGGCCGCACCGGCGAGGCATGGCAGCGCCATCTTTACGACGTGATGCGCCAGAGCTGGAGCGCCCACGGCGTGGAACTGCCGGACTTCGCCACCTTCCGCGACAGAGGCAAGATCGATCTGGCGGCCCATGATGTCGACCGGGTGATGCTCGCCGAGTTCCGGGCCGACCCGCAGGCCCATCCGCTCCCCACGCCCTCCGGCAAGATCGAGATCTTCTCCGAGACCATCGCCAGCTTCGACATTCCCGACTGCCCCGGCCATGCGGTGTGGATCGAGCCGCGCGAATGGCACGGCAGTGCGGGCGCGGCGCGCTATCCGCTTCACCTCATCTCAGATCAGCCGGAGCGGCGGCTGCACAGCCAGCTCGATCCCTCGCCCCACAGCCGCGCCGGCAAGGTCGATGGCCGCGAGCCGCTCATCATGCACCCCTCCGACGCCGCCGCGCGCGGGCTCTGCGAAGGGGAGCCGGTAGAGGTCTATAATGATCGCGGCCGGTGCCTGGCGGGGCTGAAGATTTCCGGCGAGGTGATGCCCGGCGTGGTGCGCCTGTCCACCGGCGGCTGGTATGATTTCGACCATGCGTCGGGGCAGGAGCGCCATGGCAATCCCAACGCCCTTACCGCCGACCGGCCGGCCTCCGGGCTGAGCCAGGGGTGCTCGGCGCACTCTTGCCTCGTGGACGTGCGCCGGACCGTGGGGCCGGTGTCCGCGCCCCGCGCATTCGACCTGCCGGCCTTCGCCGCGCGCCTCTGAGGTCCCGTACCCGATCGGAGCGGGGCCGGGAGCGCCCGGCCCTTCTCATTGCAGTGGCGTGTCAGAGCAGGCGGAGCATCCGCGCCAGCTTCCAGGTGGGTTCGATCAGCAGGTTGCTGAGCACGACACGCACCAGATGGAAGCCTAGCACCAGCGGCACCGAGGCGCCCAGCGCGTGGGCCGTCACCGTCATTTCCGGCATGCCGCCCGGCGCCATGCCTAGAAGGGTGGCACTCATGGGCAGGCCGCTGCCATAGGCCACCAGCGCGCCCAGCGCCAGCAGCAGCGCGGACAGGCCGAGGGAAGAGACCAGCGAGGCCAGGACCAGCTTGCCCGAGCCGCGAAAAAAGGCTGGCGTCATGCGCGCGCCGAGCGAGACGCCGAGCACGATCTGGCCCACTACCAGCAGGCTGTCGGGGAGCATGGCAGGCAGCGCGTCCAGCGCGGCGAGGGCGATGGCGAACACGCACGGCGCCAGCATCCACGGATTGGGCAGGCCGATGGTCTTGCCGATCTGCGCCGCACCTAGCCCCGCGCAGCACCACATGACGAGGGTGGTGAGGGTGGAGGGCTGGATCATGACCGCGTCCTGCGTCAGCGCGGCGGCATCCGCCGGGAGAATGGAGGCGATCAGGGGTGGATAGAGCACCACCACCACGAGCAGGCGGACGGTCTGCGCCAGGGTGACATGGCTTTCCGAAATGCCGGCGCTGCGGGCATGGATCGCCATCAGCACCACGCCGCCGGGCACACCGCAGAAGAAGGCGGTCTTGGGATCAAGCCCAGCGATACGAGTATAGGCACGTGCACCAAAAATGCCGGTGGCCATGGTCAAGGCAGAGCAGGCGAACAGAAGCGGCAACGTCCCCGCCAGGGCAGCAAGCACAGGCGCGGTGAAGGACTGGCCGAGGCCGAGGCCGAGGATCACCAGCGCATAGTGCCGGGAAATGCCGACCTCGATTTCGCGGCCGGTGGCGGCGAGGCCGGCGGCGGCGAACAGAGCACCCAGCAGCCAGGCGAGCGGCAGGTGCGCCAGATGCGCCAGCCAGCCCCCCGCGCTGCCGAGTGCCAGGGCAACCGCCAGCCACAGCAGCGCGCCAGCGCGCCGCCGGAGGGGATGCGCTCCGCTTTTGAGCTGTGCGCCGTCAGCAGCCGGCAAGGCATCCTCGGCCCGCCCATGAGGGGAGCCGTCGAGTTCCATCTCGCTCATCCTGCCGTCCCGGTCGCGCTTCCCTCGTTTGTGGTTGCGCTGTTTCAGGTCCACACGTCCGACTTCTCGGGATCGATCAAACGCAAGGCGGCGGTCCAAGCCATGTCCACCCAGTGCGGGATCTCGTCGTGGCAATACTGGGCCGCCGTGTGCTCGCGGATTTCCTCGTCGGGCAGCAGCACCAGCTCGGCGCCGCCGGACTGGGCGGCAAGCTGCGCCTCGCAGGCTTTTTCCAGGAAGTAGATGTGGTCGAAGGCTTCCGGAATGGTGCGCCCACCCACTAGCAAGCCGTGATTGCGCAGGATCATCGCGCGGTGGTCGGGGCCGAGGTCGCGCACCAGGCGCTCGCGCTCGTCTAGGCCGAGGGCGATGCCCTCATAGTTATGATAGGCCAGATGGCCGTAGAATTTCAGCGCGTGCTGGCTCATGGGCAGCAGGCCGCATTTCTGCGAAGCCACCGCGATGCCCGCCCGCGTATGGGTATGCACGATACAGACAAGATCTTCGCGATTGGCGTGCAGCGCCGAATGGATGACGAATCCGGCGCGGTTGACGACTTGGTCAGGGCGGGCTTCCTCGTCGATCTTGTTGCCGTCGAGGTCGATCTTCACCAAATCGGACGCGCGCATCTCATGGAACATGCGGCGATAGTCGTTGATGAGGAAATGGTGCCCCGCGCCCGGCAGGCGGGCGGAGATGTGGGTGTAGATGAGGTCCGTCATCCGGTAATGCGCGACAAGACGATAAAGCGCGGCGAGATCGCAGCGGATCTCCCATTCCTCCGGGCTGATGTCGGCCGGACGGTTGACTTGGCGGTCCATGTGCAAAATCCTCATTTCACAATGCTGGCGACGTCGTCGAGGGCGCCGCGGAAACGGTCGAACATGTCCTCCACCTCGGCCGCGGTAATGATCTGCGGCGGGGAAAGGGCGACGCGATTGCCGATGAGGCGGGTGATGAGGCCACGCTTGCGGGCGGCGGCATCGAACAGCGCCATCACCTTCTGGCTCGGCTCGTGCGTGGCCTTGGTGGTCTTGTCGGCAACGATCTCCGCCGCGCCGATGAGGCCGACGCCGCGCGCATCGCCCACCAGGGGATGATCCCTGAGCGCCTCGAAGCCGGCGAGGAAGCCGGTGGACACCGACTTGACGTGGCCGACGAGGTCCATTTCCTCATAGATGGTCAGCACCTCATGCGCGACGGCGCAGGCTACCGGATGGCCGCCATAGGTGTAGCCGTGCACGAAGGTGCCGAAGCGGTCGCTCTGCGCCAGCATGGCCTCGAAGACCCGCTCGCCGATGATGACGGCGGAGACCGGCACCATGGCGGCGGAGAGCGCCTTGGCGCAGCAGATCATGTCCGGGCGGATGCCGTAGGTCTGGCTGCCCCACATCTCGCCGGTCCGGGCGAAGCCGCAGATCACCTCGTCGGCGACGAACAGGATGTCATACTTGTCCAGCACCGCCTGGATCTTCGGGAAATAGCCCTCCGGCGGCGTAATGGCGCCGCCCGAACCCATCACCGGCTCGGCCCAGAAGGCGGCGATGGTCTCGGGGCCTTCCGCGAGGATCATGGCCTCCAGCTCGGCGGCCAGCCGGTCGGAAAAGGCCACCTCGCTCTCGCCGGGCTCCGCCATGCGGTAGTGATAGGGCATGGCGGTGTAGAGGAAGCCGTCGAACGGCAACCCGAAGCCGGCGTGGAAATTCGCCTTGGCCGTGAGGCACGAGGTCAGCGTCCCGGTGCCGTGATAGGCGCCCATGCGGGAAATGATCTTGCGCCGCGCGGGCATGTCCTTGGCGTTCCAGTAGTACCAGACAAGCTTGAGCGCGGTGTCGTTGGCCTCGGTGCCGGAGGACTGGAGCAGGATCTTGTCCATCCCCTCGGGCGCGAAGGCGGCGAGCTTGGCGGACAGCTCGGCGGCCGGCACCGTGGAGGCGCCCCGGAAGTTGTGATAATAGCCGAGGTCCGTCATCGCCTTCTTGGCGACCTCACCGAGCCGCGCGCTGCCAAAGCCGAGCGAGGCGCACCACAGGCCCGCCGCGCCTTCCAGGTAGCGGTTGCCGCTCTCGTCGAAGACATGGATGCCTTCGCCGCGTGTGATAATCAGCGGCCCGGTGTCCAGATGCTTGCGCAGGTCGGTGTGGGGATGCACCGAATGGGCGGCGTCGAGCTGCGAGGCGGTGTTGCGGAGAAGCTGCTGCATCATCGGAGGAAACCTTCAGGAATAGCGATAGTCGCGGGCAGCGCCCGAGGGCGTGACGTAGCCGTCTGCGAGATCGGCCTCGATGCGGGCGCGTTCGCGCTCGGAGGCGGGGCCGTAGCCGCCCGCCCCCGCCAGCCGTAGCTTCAGGATGTCGCCGCGCCTCATCTCCAGCATTTGCTTGGAAATCAAAGCGGTCTCCTCCCCGTCGCGCAGCAGGGTGGAGGATGCGAGCGCCCCCGCGCCGCCGCCGAAGAAGCCGTGCGGCGGCTTCACGTGGCGGTCTCCGAGCAGGGTCAAGGTGCCGGCGGCGGCGAGCAGCTCAATGTCCTTGGCGATGCCGCAGCCGCCCCGGGTCGCACCAGCCCCTCCGGTGTCGGGCCGGAAGGCCAATTGATGGACGATGACCGGATTGTAGGTTTCGTGCACCTCCACCGGGATGTTGGCGCAATTGATCACCGGCGCGACTCCTTCCAGCCCATCGGAAGCCTTGCGGGCGCCGTAGCCGCCGAAGATCAGATCGTAATAGATGAAGCGCTTGCCGGTCTCCTCATCCAGGCCGGACAGGATGGGGTTGGACCAGTGCGAGAAGGCGGCCATCACCCGGTCCGGCAGGGCCTTGGCCATGGCGCCGTTGATCAGCTCGAAGATTCGGATCTGGATCGCCGCGCGACCGCCGGAGGGGGCGGGAAAGAGCGGGTTGAAGAAGCAGCCTGGCCGCGCCTTCACTTCGATGGCCCGAAGCCCGCCCTCGTTCTGCGGCAGTTCGGGATCGGTGAATACCTTCACCGCGAAGAAGCCGTGGGCGCGGGTATAGTTGAAATAGGCATTGATGGCGGCGGCCACCTGATCGCCGGACCGAGAGAAATCGATGACCATTCGGTCGCCGCTCACGGTCACATCCACGGCCACCGGGATCAGCCCGTCCGCGCCGGCGCCGATGCCGTCGAGATAGTCGTCGAAGCCATAGGTGCCGTCCGGTATCTCCGCGATGCGCTCGCGCATGCGCGCCTCGGAAGCCGCCAGGATGGCGTCGATGGCCTCGTCCAGCGTCTCCCTGCCCACGGCGCGGACAAGGTCAGCGAAGCGGGAGACGCCCACCTCGTTCGCGTTGCGCTGGGCGGCCAGATCGCCCTCCACCGCCGCGGGGATGCGCACATTGCCGGTGATGATGCGCATCAGCTCGGCATCGAACACGCCTTCCCGCACCAGCTTCACGGGCAGGATGCGGAGGCCTTCCTGGTAGGCCTCCGTGACCCCGATCACCTTCTGCGAGCCCGGCGCCGCGCCCCCCACGTCTACGTGATGGGCGATGTTGACGATCCAACCGGAAAACAGGCCATCGACGAAGGCAGGTGTCACCATGTAGAAATCTGGGAAATGGCCGGAGCCCAGACCGCTGTCGTTGAGCACCACCCCATCGCCCGGGCGCAAGGTCTCGCCCGGATAGAGAGCTGAAACGGTTGCCACCACCGCTGGCATGGAGCCGAGGTGGCCGGGGGTGAAGTTGCCTTGCGCCAGAAGGCGGCCGTGGCGGTCGAACACGCCCGTGGAGAAGTCGTCTGCCTCGCGCACCGCCTCGGAGAAGGCCGTACGGCGCAAGGTGGAGCCCATTTCCTCGGCGATGGAGACGAGGCTGTTCCAGACCAGCGACTGGGTGATGGGATTGACGCTCATGCCTGCCCCCCGATGGCGATGACGAGGTTGCCGCAGGCGCTGATCTCGGCGCGGTCGCCGCTGAGGAGCACGATGGTGGTCTCCGCCTCTTCGATGACGCAAGGACCGATCACGGCCACGCCGGGGGTCATGCGGTAGCGGTCATGGATGTCGATCTCGATGCCCTCCGAGCCCGGATCGAACCATGCGCGACGGGTGCCGATGACGCTGCTGCCGTTCCCGGTGCCGGAGGCGGCGGACAGGCCGGCGCCGATGCCGAGCGCGGCATGGAAGGTCCAGTCCACCGCCTCGATGGCACGCTCCGCGTCGTGATAGCCGTAGGTGCGCTTGTAGGCGGCGCCGAAGGCGGTGCGGAAGGCGGCGAGGAACTCTGCCTCCGGCAGGTCGGGATCGGGCACTGGCACGGTGATCTCGTAGCCCTGTCCGGCATAGCGCGCCGAGGTGACGAGGCCATGGCTGCGGTCGGCCGTGCGCGACAGGCGGTCGAGATCGCTGTCGGCGCGGGCGCGCAGATCGTCGCGCAGCCGACGGATCTGGGGCGTGCATCCGGGCACGAGGGGGATGAGGCGGGTGAGCGAATAGTCCACCTTGGGATCCGCCGCCAGGAGGCCCACGGCGGAGCCGACGCCCGCGCCACGGGGCAGGATGAGCCTTGGAATGTTCAGGCTGCGGGCGAGGCGCGCGGCATGCACCGGGCCGGCGCCGCCGAAACCCACGAGGGCGTATTGGCGCGGATCGCGCCCGCGCTCCACGGAGACGATGCGCAGAGCCCGGTCCATATTGGCCGTGGCCATCAGGTGGATGCCGAGCGCGGCCTCCTCGATGGACAGGCCGAGCGGCTCGGCCAGATGCAGGCGGATCGCCTCGCGGGCACCCGCCAGATCGAGACGCATGTTGCCGCCATTGAAGGCGCCGGGATTGAGATAGCCGAGCACCAGATTGGCATCGGTGACGGTCGGCCGGGTGCCACCGCGGCCATAGCAGACTGGGCCCGGTTCGGAGCCGGCGCTCTCGGGGCCGATGCGGATGCCGCCGAGATGCGGGACGGCGATGGAGCCTCCGCCGGCGCCGATCTCCAGGAGTTCGATGGCGGAGATGTTCAGCGGCAGGCCGGATCCCTTGGTGTATTGCACCTGATCGACCTCGAAGGTCGGCAGGATGGCCGGCTCGCCATTGTCGATGGCGCCGAGCTTGGCGGTGGTGCCGCCCATGTCGAAGGTGAGGAGGTCCTTGATGCCCTCCTCGATGCCCACCGCCCGGCACATGAGCACCCCCGCCGCCGGGCCGCTCTCCACGATGCGCACCGGCGCGCCGGTGGCCAGTTCCGGCGAGACCAGACCGCCATTGGACTGCATGACGTACAGCGCGGCGCCGATGCCTTCCGCCTTCAGGGCAGTCTCCAGGCGCTTCACGTAGCGCGCCACGATGGGCTTCACATAGGCGTTGGCCACCACGGTGGAGGTGCGCTCGTATTCGCGATAGCGGGGAGAGACGTCGCAGGAGAGGGAGACGTCGATGGCAAGGCCAAGGGCAGCGATCCGCTCCGCCACGAGGCGCTCATGGGTGGCGTCCAGGTAGGCATGAAGCAGGCAGACCGCCACCGCCTCATAGCCGGCCTGCACGATCTGGGCGAGCAGCGCGTCGATCTCGGCCGCATCCGGGGCCCTGGGCGCGCGCCCCTTCACGAACATGCGCTCGTCCAGCTCGAAAATATCCCTTCGCTGGATCAGCGGCTCTGGCTTGGCCAGGTGCATGTTGTAGGTGGAATAGCGCTTCTGGCGGCCCAGGAGCAGCACATCCCGAAACCCTTTAGTGGTGATGAGGGCGGTCTTGGCGCCCTTGCGCTCCAGGATGGCATTGGTGGCGACGGTGGTGGCGTGCAGCAGCATGCCCACGCGCGAGGCCGGGACGCCTTCGGCGTGCAGCAGGTCCCTCACACCCTGCACCACCGCCTTCTCGGGAGAGTGGGGCGTGGACAGGGTCTTCCAGAAGCGCGTGCGGCCGCGGGCGGGGTCCTGCAGCACGAAGTCGGTGAACGTGCCCCCGATGTCGAACGAGAGGCGGACGGTGTCTGTCATTGCTTTTCCGGGCAAAAGAGGCGGACCGGGACGATCAGTGTCCGTTGAGGCTGGAGAGGAATTCCCTGGTGCGCGGATGCTGGGGCGCGCCGAAAATCTGCTCTGGCGGTCCCTGCTCCACGATCACGCCGTCGGCCATGAAGATTACGCGATCGGCGGCGTCGCGGGCGAAGCGCATCTCGTGGCTGACCACCACCATGGTCATGCCTTCCTCGCGCAGCTGGCGCATGACCTGGAGCACGCCGCCCACCAGCTCGGGGTCGAGCGCCGATGTGGGCTCGTCGAACAGCACCACCTTGGGGCCGAGCGCCAGCGTGCGGGCGATGGCCACGCGCTGCTGCTGGCCGCCGGACAGGGCGGAGGGATAGAAGTCGGCGCGCTCGGCGAGGCCCACGCGGGCGAGGAATTTCAGGGCCATGGCTTCCGCCTCGGCCTTCGACTTCTTCTGCACCTTGCGCAGCGCCAGCATGACATTCTGCTTGGCCGTCATATGGGCGTAGAGGTTGAACGACTGGAACACCATGCCGATGTCCTGCCGCAGCTTGTTGAGGTTGGTGGAGGGCGCGCAGATGTCCACGCCGCCAACCCAGATCTTGCCGTCGGAGGGCTCTTCCAGCCGGTTGCAGCAGCGCAGCAGGGTGCTTTTCCCTGAGCCGGAAGGCCCGATGATGAAGACCATTTCCCCCGGCATCACCTTCAGGTCCACCGCCTTGAGGATGTGGGTCTGGCCGAAGGACTTCGTCAGGCCGCCAAGCTCGAGGATGGGCGCGACATAAGGCGTGGAGGATGGGGGGAGGCTCACGTAGCGGGTCCTCTGCTGCCAGATGCAGGCGATTGTTCCACTGAGTGAAACAAGATATTGTAAAATGGAACGCCTTTGATGGGGTTCGTCAAGCTGAAAAATGAGGCTTGCCGTTTTCCGTGGCGATTTCCTGTGGCGTTTCGGATGCGGGGTCGGCGAAAGCTCGCCTTTTTCTGATCGAGGTGTCGGGAATCTGGGGCCGGGAATGCGCCTGAAGCAGACGAATCAAGAAGCATGCCATTCCATTGTTCAGAACACTGCGTCGGAGAGGAGGCCCGTCGCTCTTCGAATTTCATATTCGTCCGGCTCTTGCCAAGTGAGGCCTGACGGCGTGATTTTCTTTTTCATCGCGGCGGTCGGCGTGGGGATGAGGCCTCGCTCTCCAGCCGATGTGCGGGCGTCGCGTCGCGCATGCAGGACCTTCGCACAAAGTGACGATGTCCATCTTTCGGTCCACAGTGCAGAACGCTATGCTGCTCATCGAAAATGGTGCGCGCCGGTCCATGCGCCGTCAAAGACTCAGTGGGAGGCCAGATGTCGGAGTTGAAGACGAAGTCTGTTGATGCCGTTGTCCGTGCGCTACAGATTCTGAAGAGTTTCGACACCAACGCAAAAGATATGTCGCTGGCGGACATTTGCCGGCGTACCGGGATCGTCAAGAGCACAACGCTGCGCATGCTGCTGTCCCTGGCGGAAGAGGGTATGGTCACCATCACGCCCGATCGCCGCTACGCGCTGGGCCCCGAGCTGTACCGCCTCGGCAAGCGCTATGCCGACAATGTGGATTTCGAGGACCACATCCGACCGGTGATGAAGGATCTGGTGGCCAGCACGCAGGAGTGCGTGTCCTTCTTCCAGCGGGTCGGCAACAAGCGCATGTGCCTGTTCCGCGAGGACAGCGACCAGTTGCTGCGCGAACATGTGGCGGAGGGGGACACTGTGTCCCTCGACAAGGGGGCTGCGGGCCGGGTCCTCACTCATTTTACCAAGCATGACGCCTTGGCCCCGGCTCCAGGCAAGACATTGGAGAGCCTGCCTTTCGTCTCCATCGGCGAGCGTGATGCGGAGATTGGCGGCATCGCCGCGCCGGTGTTCTCGAACGTCGCCGGCCTCGTGGGGGCCATGACCATTTCCGGTCCCCTGACGCGCCTGACGCCGAGCCGGATCGCGGCGCTTCAACCCCTGGTTTACGAGGCGGCGGCCCGGGTGTCGAAGGCGCTCGGCGCGCGCTTCTACGGCTGATCCTGTCCGGGGAGTGGGTGCCTCGCCTGCCCTCTGCTGCAGCATTGCCTGGCCCAATCTGGCGCCACGTGCCGACCGAATGGGCATTTTTATGAGTGGGGCGCTTTTTGTGCAGTCGGATGCAGATGGAGTCTTGACCCAGCTTCCACATGTGTTCCAATTAACGAAAGATCGTTCTACACAATGAAACGATCATTTCCCTTCCAGTGACAGGAGAACCACGTTGAAGCTTCTGCATACGGTTCTGTTCTCGGCCGCCATGCTGGCCTCTGTCGCAGCGGCCAAGGCGCAGCAGCCCATCGTCGCTGCAGCCGACGTGGGTTACGCCCCCTTTGCCGTGGTGGGCGATGACGGCAAGTTCAAGGGCATCGACATCGACATCGCCGCGGCCCTGTCGAAGGAGATGGGCGTGGAGATCAAGGTCATCGACCAGCCATGGTCCGCCACCATTCCAGGGCTGATCGCCAAGAAGTTCGACATGATCCTCGCTCCGGCGACAATCACCGCCGAGCGGGCCCAGAATATCCTGTTCGCGGAAGGCTATGGGGATGCCACCTACGGCTTCCTGCTGAATGCCAAGGGGCCCGACGTAAAGTCGCTGGAGGACCTGAAGGGCAAGGTGGTCGCCACCAACAAGGGCAATCTCTTCGATCGCTGGATCTCCGCCGAGGCGCCCAAATACAACATCACCGTTCAGCGCTTCGACAAGCATTCCGACGCCGCTGCCGCCGTGGCATCGGGCCAGGCCGATGCGGCTGTGATGTACACCGCCTCCGCCGGCTGGCTCTCCAAGGAGAACCCGATCTTCAAGCCCTCGACCTTCTATGTGGATCGCAAGGAATATTTTGGCTACGCCTTCAATCTGGACGATGCCGCGACCCGCAACAAAGTGGATGCGGCCCTGGAATGCCTAAAGACCAAGGGCGTGCTTGGCCAGATCTTCCAGAAATGGACCGGCCTCCCGCCCGTCAAGGGCGGCATGACGGAGACCGTGGTCCCCGGCTACGGCCCCGAGGGCATGCCCCATTATGACCCGACGCCGCACCCTTTGAACTGCAAAGCCTGAGTGCCCGTCGCCCCGCCGTCCGGCGGGGCGACGTCCACCTGCGCCCGACCGCCTGCGGATCCCGATCGATGAACAAACTCACGCACGCCTTCTTCAACATCGATGTAGCACTGCGCTACCTGCCGGATCTCCTGAAGGGGCTGCTCGTCACCATTGAGCTGTCGGTCATGGTGGTTTGCACGGGCCTTGTGCTCGGGATCCTGCTCGCCATGCTGCGCAGCGCCCGCTGGCGGGGCGTGAACGCTTTGATCGCTGTGTTCGCGGATGTCATGCGCGCCTTGCCGCCCCTGATGATCATCGTGGTCGGCTTCTTCGGCATGCCCTATCTCGGCCTCCGGCTCAGCGGCATGTTCGTCTCCTGGGTTGCCCTGAGCCTCGTCCTGGCTGCCTTCACCGAGGAACTGGTCTGGGCCGGCCTGTCCTCGCTGCCGAAGGGGCAGAGCGAAGCGGCCCGCTCAACCGGCATGTCGCTCACCCAGGTCCTAATTTATGTGCTTCTGCCTCAGGCGCTGCGCCGGGTCATGGCGCCGCTCACCAGCCGCGTCATCGCCACGGTGAAGAACACCTCGCTCGCCTCGGTGGTGGCGGTGCCCGATCTTCTTGCCGAAGCCAGCGCCGCGCTGGGCTATGCCTCCAATGCGACGCCGCTGATGGTCGCCGCCATCGGCTATCTGCTGTTCCTGGTTCCCCTGGTCGCCTTCAGCCGTCGCCTTGAGCGACGCTTCCGCTGGGCTTGAGAGGAGGTCTGCCATGGAGACCTTCATCCATCAGTTTCTGAACCTCGCCATCGCCGAGCGCGTCCTGCCCAATCTCCTGACGGGCCTTCGGATGACGCTGCTGCTGGCGGTCATCACCGTGCCGGTCGGCCTTGCGGTGGGGCTCGCCATCGCCGCGCTACAGGAGGTGCGCGGCCGGGTGCTGACGGGCGCGCTGATCGTCTATATCGACTTCCTGCGTGCCTTCCCGCCTTTGGTGCTGCTCATCTTCATCTATTACGGCATGCCCTTCCTCGGCCTGGAACTGTCCTCCATCCAGGCGGTGTGCGCAGCCCTCATTCTCAACACCTCGGCCTATTATGCGGAAGTGTTCCGGGCCGGCATCGAGAGTGTGCCGAAGGGCCAGGTCGAAGCCGCGCGCTCCACCGGGCTCGGCATGATCTCCACCTTGCGCTTCGTGGTGCTGCCTCAGGCTGTTCGCAATGTGCTACCCGACCTCATGTCGAATATCCTTGAGGCGATCAAGCTCACCTCACTGGCCTCGGTGGTGACGCTGCCGGAGCTGCTGCGCACCGCGCGTATCGCCCAGGGCAACATGTTCAATACCACTCCGCTGGTGGTGGCCGCGTTGCTCTACCTGCTCATGCTCTGGCCGCTCGTCCGTTGCATTACCGTTCTTGAGCGCCGCGCCATCGCCAAATGATAAATGAAGGTCGTCCCTTTATCGTTCATTCGCACTCAGTTTATTATGAAATCTGGTCATCATTTCAGCTCCGTGACCGTGCCCGCTACACATTTCTATTTTTTGAAATTGAATATCCACTTCCAGATACTCGATGTAGCGCCCAGATGATCCACCGTCAAATCGCCCGGACAGCCGAAATGCCGGATATGCCTTGCCATCTTCTGACTGTCGCTTCCTCTTCCTGATGTGTCGAATCGTCAGTCTGCAGCGGTGAAGGAAACCCCAATTCCCTGCCAGCGCTTCAATAACACAACTTTCTTGGAATTCGCCATAATAGCCAATTACCAGAATTAGTTGTTACATTTGTAATTGAGAGAATTCTGATTCGATCAATTGATACTTATGATCGGGAGGCCGCTCCGAAGATGAGCGCGGCGTTTTTTAGGATGTCGCGCTCCATCCGCAACCGCTCGTTCTCCCGCCTGAGCCGGGCGTTCTCCGCAGCAAGGTCCGCCGGCGACGGGGCCGCCGCCTACGGCATCGGGCGCTGCGCCGCTCCCCTCGCCTGGGGTGCGAAATCTCTCACCCACCGCCGCAGAACCGTCTCGTGCAGTTCCAGCTCCTGCGCCACCTGAACGGTGGAAAGGCTGCTGGAGGTCACCCGGTCAACGGCCTCCTGCTTGAGCGCCTCTGGAAAAACCCGACGCCGTGGGCCCATTGAACACTCCTGTGAAGCTCGCAAAAGCTAACAGGGGTGTCCACAAAACCGAGGAAGATCACGTCCCGCCCGCCAACGCGGCAAGAACACGGACCCGAATATCAAATGACAGAGCCTTCACCCTACCTACCGGCCTCCACCTCCGACAGGCAGCTTGAATAAGGTTCTGCGTGATTTGGAAAGCTCTGCTGCTTCACGATGATCGCTACCGCTCTAGGACAACTGAGCGCGGCCTCGCTGCCCATCGGCCCGTTGTGCGTAGGCGCCGCACGGGAGTTTTCCACCGCCCGCCAACGGGTGGGGCTGGTGGTCTCCTCCGCGGCGGTGAAGTTTCTTCTGATGCCGGTGGCGGCCCTGTTGCTCGCCCCTTCGACCACACCGGCAAGGCGCTCACCATCGCGCTCCTGTTTCAAATCCTGCCCCACCGCCTCCTCCGCCTATATCATGGCGCGGCAACCGGGCAGCGACGCACCGCTGATGGCCGGCATCACCGCCCCGCAGACGATGGTGGCAGCAGCGATCATTCCCCTTGTGCCGTCCGTTCTGGCCGGCGGGGTCCGCGCTTGAGGGCAGACTCCCGTTCTCCATAGGCCGAGGGCCGGAAGGGGCGAAGGCTCCATTCCGGGCCGAGGCCACGCATGCCCAGCCGGGCATAGAGCAGCAGGAAGGCGAGCTGCGCTGCGCTGCGGTCCTGCGGCTGGTGGAGCATGGCGATGATGTCGGCCCAGTGCCGGTCGACCTCCGTGCGCATGGTTACGGGCACGGGCATGCGGGACGGCAGGGTGCCGAGCGCCTCGAATGCCTGCGACCAGCCCTCGAACAGAAGCTCAGGGGTGCCGCGATAGGTCAGGAAACCCGCCAGCCGCCGCGCCGGACGCTCGGCCACGACCAAAGCAGGCACGTCATAGGCGGACGCGACGATGCAGCCGTGCAGTGACTGCCCGACGAAAGCCGACGAAAACGCCAGCGCCGCCGTGATCTCCCGGAGCGATGCGGGGGCATCCAGCAGGATGTGAGGGCAATCCAGATACGCCGCAGTGTGGCGCGCCGCCTCGTCATCCCGGAGCCCCGGGCCGATGGCCACCAGGATCGGCACGAGGCCGCTGGCCCGCGCATGGGCGGAAATCTGCGCCGCAATGTCCGGGAAGGCCTCCATCTTCAAGAGCCGGCGCACCTGGATGGCCAGGAAGCGCTGTCCCGGGTCGAAGCCGGCTCGGGAGACAAGGCCCGCGAAGTCCTTGGCCAGGCCCTCACGCGGCCAGAGGGCGGAAATGTCGAGCACGGTGTCGGGGGACACGCAGGCGCGCCCCTCAGCCTGGGGCCCCAGAAGCCGCTGGCTCTCCGCATCGCGCACGGCGACCCGCTCCGCCACGTTCATGGCCGCCAGGGCGAGCGCGCGGATCTCGCTGCGGATGAAGGGACGCATCACGCCGGGCGCGTTCCAGGCGATGGGCACGCCGGTGACGCAGGCCTGAAGGGTCGCCCCCAGCCACAGGCCGGAAAAGTAAGTCTGCGCCCAGGTGCCGCCCGGATCGTCCTTCACGTCCGAAATGCCGAAGAAGTCGGTCACCGGCATGTCGGAGATGATGTGCCCCCCGCCCACCAGGATGCCGGCGCCGGGTGCGCCCGCGAACAGGTCCTGAAGCGAGAGGGCGGGCAGGCTGTCCGGCCAGGACCGGCGCGCGGTGGGCGCGACGGGCACCACCTCATAACCGGCTGGGGCGAGACGGTGGCGGGCGACGAGCGGAAAGAGCACATCGCCATAATTGAAGATGTCGAAGTTCCCGCACACATGGACGCGCCGAGCGGCGCCTTCGCCCTCAGTCATGCGCGGGCTCCCGTCGGGCCTTGGATGCGGCCCCCGCGGCGGCCTCGATCACGCGCGCCACGAGGGGATGGAACAGCCCCTGTGCGATCAGGTCCGAGGCGATGAAATGATCGTCCGAATCCACCGGGATGGTCACCACGTTGGGCACGTCGCGCAATTCGTTGGCGTGCTGGCCGTCGCGCAGATGCTGGGCGCCGTAGGCATGGAAGATGGTGGTGCCTGGAGCCCCGCGCACCAGGCCGGCCAGATCCCGGGCATGGGGCGGTAGAACCGATGCGATATAGCGCCGGCTGAGCCGCATGGGGGCATTGCCACTCTCATCGGTCGGATCCATCACCGGCGCCGACAGAGACAGCGCCGCTGGCGCGCCCATGAGCACGGCGAGGCGGATGGCCGACCAGCCGGCGAACGAGCCGCCGAAGGGAATGGCGGGCACATTGTCGAGCGCGTCGCAATGGCGGCGCAGGGCGGCGATCATGCTCGCCTCGTCCGCGCCGAGGCTCGGCAGGCCGCCGGTGAAGGCGCGGCGGCTGTTGTCGCGCAGATAGATGACGTTGACTGGGTGGTCCGCCAGCAGCACGTCCACATGGGTGAAGGGCAATCCGCCCAGGTCTCCCCGCACGCCGCTGAGCACCAGGAAGGTGGCCCGTGCGCCCGGCTTCGTCACCACGCGGAAGTCGCACATGGTGTCATTGTCGAACCGCGCCGTGGCGTCCCACGCCTCCAGGGGCTTCGATTGCAGGATGGTCAGCACGCGCTGGGCGAAAAAGCCGATCTGCGGCTTGTCCACGATCTGCTGGAGAATGGCATAGCCCTGAGGCGTGTCGCGATGGCGCAGACACGCAAGGGCGTATTGGTACTGCCAGTGGGCCTCGGCCTCCTCGGTGCGTGCATGGGCCTGAAGGCGATCGAACAGCGCTCGGTCGACCTCGCGGGGGAAGGCGGCGCGATTGTAGCGTTGCAGCAGGAGATGGTCGTCCGGCCATTGCTCGATAGACCGGATGATGGACTGCGTCACGTCCTCCTGGGAATTGGCGACGCTGCCGGTCAGGTTGATCCGCCGCAGCATGGCTTTGCGGGTAGGGTCGGCGGCGAACACACGCTTGGCCAGAGCCAGCGCCTCCTGGAACTTGCCGGTGAACATCAACAGGTCCACCTGCATCGCCTCCGCCTCCCGCGGCAGCGGGCCAAGGGAGAGGGCTTGGTCCAGCATTGCGAGCGCTTCCGGAAACGCCCGCTGCTTCATGGCATGTCCGGCGCGCTTGGTGAGGACGAAGCGGTCGTCGGGCCCGCCGGTCATCAGCTCGGCGAGCGCCTCGTCGAGACCCAGTGAATCGGTCCAGGCCCGGGTGAAGGCACCCAGCGCCCGCCGGCGCGTGGCCTCCGGCAAGGGGGAGGACCAGACCTCGGCGCGCAGAAGTGTGCCAGCCGAGGTCAGGCGCCCGGCGGACAGATCCAGGTTGAACTGGCGCAGCGCCAGCCAGGGATGGCGCGGGAAGCGGGTGCGGGCGGCTGCCAACGTCCGGGCAAGGGCCTCCCGCTCACCGCGCGCCTCGTGAAAATCGCACTTGAGGGTGTGGAAGCGGGGCAGGTCGGAGTGACGCTCCAGCGCGCCGTCCAGCAGCGTACCAACGGTCTCGTCCGCCTGCCCGGCCTTTAGGCGCGTCTCGATCTCCAGAAGCCAGGCGGCCTGTGGCACCTCGCCGAGGGCGCGTGCCGCGCCGAAGCGCGCCAACCCCGCCTCAGTGCGCCCCACCGCTAGGTCCAGTTCCGCGAGCTTCAGGAGGGCGAAGCGATCCTGCGCGCCGCCCTTCAGGAGGCCGCCGAGAAAGGCAGCACGATCGCCTTCATCGCCGATCGCGGCGCACAGGCTTTCGAGCGCCTCCAGCCGGTTTCCCTCGGGCAGGCTCGCGCACCAGATCTGCGCCTCGAACAATGCGCGCGCGTCCGCTCCGTGGCCGGTTGCCAGAAGCCGTCGGAAGGCGTGAAGGGCGATGCGGGCATTGCGGGGAAAGCGGCGCCGCGCCTCGGCGAGCTGCGCGTCCAGCGCCAGGCCGTCGCCCAGGGCGTCCAGTTGGCGGATCCGCAACAGGTGAAGGCGGGGATCGGAGGGCCAGGTCTCAAGGCAAGCGAAGATGTCCCCGTCCACAGCCTTTGGCCCCTCGGCCGACAAGGCTGCGGCAAGCCGTGCCAACTCTTCGTCCGGGCACCGGGGCAAAACTCGGGCGGCATCCGAAGTGGGTGCGGTTTCCACCTTCCCTGACCTGTCCTGCTGCGCCATGGACGGTCAGACCTCCTCTTCCTGCGCCAGGCGCCGGCCGAGGATGGCCACCACGCCGTTGATGGTGGGATCGTCGAAGAACCAGCTGGGATCGATCTCGATCTCGAAGGCTTCCTCCATCACGCCTGCCATGACGATCACTTCGACGGAATCCAGGCCGTACGTGTCGAAATTGGCATCCAGCGGGATGTCTTCCTTGCCCATGCTGAGTGAGGTGGCCGCATAGTTCACCAGCCAGTCCCGCAGGGCCTGGGGAGAAAGCGTGGTCATGAGGAAAGCCCCTTCTTATGGGCGGACGTGATCCGCATCGGCAGGCGGGCCGGACGGCGGACGCCGAGCTGCATGTGCCAGTCCGGCCGGCTGTCTTCGAGTATGCAGCGATAGTCGCGGCTGATCATTTCCAGGAACAGGCTGAGCTGCATCCGCCCCAGATTGGCGCCGAGGCACACATGGGCGCCGCTGCCGAAGAAGAGCGGGACAGGCCCGGTGCGATCGAGCGCGAAGGTGGCGGGATCCTCATAGGCGGCCGGATCGAAATTGCCGCTCTCTACTTCGCACACCATCTGTGTGCCCGCGGGAATGCAACTGCCGCCCACCTCCAGGTCGCGCACCGCCACGCGCTGGATCAGCACGCTCAGCACCGAGCTGTAGCGCAGCACTTCGTCTACGGCGGTGCGGTTGAGTTCAGGCCGGCGTGCCAAGGCGTCGAACCCGTCGTGAAGCGCCAGCAGATAGAGGGCCGCCGAGAAGGAGGCGCCGATGGCGTGGGTGGC
Organism: Aquabacter sediminis; assembly: GCF_028863665.1. Classification (GTDB taxonomy): domain Bacteria; phylum Pseudomonadota; class Alphaproteobacteria; order Rhizobiales; family Xanthobacteraceae; genus L1I39. The sequence continues at coordinate 398,940 of NZ_JARBFX010000003.1, read as the reverse complement.
GGCGAAGATGAAGGTGGTGAAGGTGTTGATGAGATCGGTATCGGACAGCTGCGCCTCGCCGCGTCCGGCGGCGATCAGTTCGGCAATGGCCGGCGCCGGCGTTTCGCCGAACACCTCGGTGGCCACCAGGCGATGCAATTCCGCTGCCCGGCGCTCCAAATCCGCATAGGCCCGCACCGGCAGATAAGGAAAGAGCCCCTCGTCCAGCACGTCGAGGGCGATGTTGCGCACGCGGCCGATGACCTCCTCGGATAGGCCGAGGGCGGCCGAGGCCACCTTGATGGGCAAGGGCGAGCACAGGTCCGTCGTGGCGTCCACCTTGCCGCCATGGGCCAACGCATCGAGCGCCGCGCGCATCTGCCCCGCCACCCGCTCGCGCGGTGCGGCGTCCGTCATGTGGCGCACCATGGCCCGGTAGAGGGGCCGCACCGCCGTGTGGAAGGGGGCGTTGCGGGCGAGAAAGAAGCCTCCGATGAGGTTGCCGAAATGGGTGATGTCCGCGCCTTGCCGCCGCGCCACCCGCATGAGTCCCGCATAGGCGTCCGCGCATTCCACATCCGGGTGGCGGATCACCTTAAGGAGATCGGCGTGGCGGCTTACCCGCCAGAACTTCCCGCTCTCCATGGGGCGGGGCGGGGCATGGCGAATGTCGAGCCAATAGGGATAGGCACGGGAGGTCTGTCCGGCTTCGAGAATCGTCATGGCCGCACCTCGCCACCGGACAGGAGATGCTGAAACTGGCGCCGGGTTTGCGCGCGCATCAGCTTGCCGCTGGGGGTACGGGCGATGGCGCCCGGGGGCATGATCAGGATGTCGGTGGGCAGGAGGCCATGCCCCTCGGCGACCGCGCGGGAGATGGCAGCTTTCAGGTCCTCCGCCCCGACCGGCCCGCCTGCCCATTCGCAGACGATGGAAAAGCCCTCCTCAGCCCCCGGCGCCGCGAAGACAGCCGCTTCCAATGATTCACCAGCGTCGTCCATGGCGCGGACGGTGGCCTCAATGTCCTCGGCATAGTAGTTGGCACCGCGCAGGATGATCATGTTCTTCAGCCGCCCCACCACATGGAGCGCCCCATCCACCCACCGGCCGAGATCGCCTGTACGGAGATAGGCGACGCCGTCGATCGCGACGCGGCGCTCGGGATCGGGCACCGCCGTGCCGGTCTGCGGATCCCAGAAGCCCGGGCTGACAGCAGGACCGGCGACACAGACCTCGCCCACCTCGCCCTCATCCGCCACGCCCTCCTCCGCCAGGAGGATGACGCGCGTCGCCCGATGGGGGCGGCCGCAGGCCACGGAGGGACGGTCGGCGCCAGGGCTTGCAGACTTGGGGAAGCTGTGCAGTTGCACTCCCGCCCCAGCCACCCCACCGGTCACCATCAAGGTGGCCTCGGCCAGCCCGTAGCACGGATAAAGCGCCCCCGGCGGGAAGCCCGCGGGCGCCAGATGCGTGGCGAAGCGCGCCAAAGTCTCGGCCCGCACCGGCTCGGCGCCGCAATAGGCCATGGTCCACCGCGACAGGTCGAGCCGCGCGACCGCCTCCGGCGGGACGGCACGGACCACCATGTCATAGGCGAAATTGGGCGCACCGCTTGTGGTGGCGCCATAGCGATCCATGGCCGCCAGCCATCGCAGTGGCTTCTGTAGAAAGGCCAGCGGCGACATGAGCGTGGTCTCAGCGCCGAGGAAGAGGGGGGTGAGCGCGTTGCCGATCAGGCCCATGTCATGGTGCAGGGGCAGCCAAGACACCGCGCTGTGTCCTGCGCTCTGGCGCATGGCATCGGCGATCGTGGCAAGGTTTGCGGAAAGATTGGCCTGAGTAATCACCACGCCCTTGGGCGCGCTGGTCGCCCCGGACGTGTATTGGATGAAAGCGGTATCATCCGGCCCGCTCCCGTGGAGGCGTTGGAGGGGCGCCTCCTGCTTGAGGTCTTCCACCGCCAGCACGCGCACGCCCGGCGGCGCCAGCGCCGCAATATCCGCAACGTCGGCAGAGGCCGCGAGGGCGGCGGGACAGATGAGCGCCGCGGGGCTCACATGGGCGACGATACCCCGAGTGCGGGCGAGTGCGCGTCGGTCGGCGAGCGAGGGGACGGGCACGGCGATGGCGCCAGCAAACAGGCAACCAAGAAACGCGCGCACATAGTCAAGCCCCTGGGGCAGCAACAAAATGACCGGGCGCCCCGTCAGACCCGCGCCCTTCAACCCGCTCGCGATGGCGCGCGCGGCAGTGGCAAGGGAGGCATAGGTGTCGGCATCGCTCTCGCGTTCGCCTCGATCAAGGTAACGCAGCGCGATGCGGTCGCCGCGGACCGAACCATGGGCGTTGATGACAGACGCCAGTGTTGGCTCAGGCGGATATGCCGGCGCGTGCAGCCCCTCGACGCCCGCACGGTATGGCCCACTCCCGGGCCCCAATGGAACCGCACCTTGCTTGAACATTCGGATGAACCGCAGCAGCTGATTTCCATGTGCCCTAAAACGCTCGATACCGGGATAATCAAGCTTTGAAAACACATTTTTAGCGATCATCGCGTCGGAGAAGAAGTAAATGGCTCGCACAACCTAAGATTTATAAATATTTCCATATGTATAAATCGGCATCATTATACCTCATTACATAATTTTAATGTGAGAGACTGCGGGAACATTTCGCTGATTTGCCCCTTTCAGGGGGTTGGCAAGATGTATTGAGTGTGAGAGTGCGGGAGCTTAACGTCATCACGGTGGGTGAGGTCACCAGTCTCTCCTGGCTCGCCCCCCACGACACCTCCCGCACTCCTACCAGCGGCGAGACAAGAAGAATGAAAGTGCCGCATCGCGTGCCATGCGTGGCCTATCCTGAAGCGGGCGCTTGCCAGCGCACCGTGACCCTTAGCGCCGATCGCAAGTCCCTTTTGCTCTCGGGGGACCTGAGCATCGCCTGCAAGCATTTGGACGACCTGTCCGCGATCACGGTGGAGACGGCGCCCCACGACGAGGGCGTGCCAACGCTTTACTGGCCGGTTCCTCGCGGCTACGTGCGCGTCTATCTGCGCCTGGACAGCTTGCTGGCGACACTGGACGGCGCCACCACATCCGCAACGGGGCGGGCACGGCTCGCCCTCCACCCGCTCGCCGGTAGCCTCACCTGCGAATGGGTTGCCATTCTGCGGCGCGAGGAACAGGGCGCCTTCCTGTTCCATCGCAAGCTCGCGGACAATGTGGCGTTTACCGCCGCCGAGCCCGAGCGGACCTGGGATGTCGCCCTTCCCCGGAAAGAAGACATACCCGCCGCTTCCTTCTTCCTGGGCTTTCAATTGCCCGCGGCGGAGGCCCGGTTCCGGCTCCGCCATTTCAGCCTCCGCCTCCTGGCCACGGAAAGCGAGAACGGGGCGCTGACGGCCAGCCTGCTCGGCTTCGTGGAAGGCTGGTCCCTGGCAGACGATGCCACACTCCAGGTTTTCGCCGCAGACGAGGAAACGGCCTGGACGCAACCCGTTGGACACGGACGTTTCACGCTGCCACTCTCCCACCCCGACGCGCCGCCACCCACCGCGGTGCGCCTCGTCTCCGGCGACACCCAGCTCGCCTATCTGGACGTGAACACCCCGGCGCAGGGCACCCAAGCCGCTGAGGGCGCTGACGGACCGAGCGTCCTCGCGCCGGACGAGGCGGAGCGGCTCTACGAGCAGGGACGTATGGAGCTCCTCTGGATGCTCTCGCAGGCCCTGTCCCTCCCGACGGCCTCTCACCGCGCGCCCGGGGATCGGTACGCCCTCGACCTTTTCCGCTCCCGCGCGCTTCTCGACCTGAACGCCGCCGAGAGCGCCTATGGCGGGTTGAAGTCCGCCTTATCGGACATCGCCGGCTTCCAAACGCTCTCCCCCAACACGCAGCGGCGCTTGCGGATGAGCTTCGTGCGTGCATGCCTGCGGAGCGGGCGCGTCCCGGAAGCGGAAAAGGCGCTCCAGGCCATGCAGGCGGCCGATCCGTTCGACTGGGAGATCTACTTCCAGCTCGCGACCATGACGGGCGCCGCCCAGCCCAGGCAACGCGAAACCTACTTGCACATCGCCGACACGCTCAACGCCAACCTGCCCACGCCAGCCCTTACCGTGATCTTGGAAGACCTCCTCGCGCAGCATCGCACAGACGAGGCCTGGGTGCGGGCGCTGAAGGAGATCAAGACCCGGGGCGCGCGGGGCGTGGACCTATGGCTTTCCCTCGCAAATATCCACCTGGCGCGAGGCGATCGCATCAACTGGGCGGCCTGCACCCGGCGGATGTTCGCGGAAAACGGCCTGTCGGAACCGGACCTTGAAGTGACCCGGGATCCGGGGGAGGACGTCTTCCATCGCCTCGCCGGAACCGCCGAGCCGGGCCCCATGGCGGAAGCCGATCCGCGCGTTACCGTCATCATGACCGCCTACAATGCGGAACGCACCATCAAGGCAGCCGTACTGTCTGTTCTCGCCCAGACCTATGGCAACCTGCGCCTCGTGGTGGTTGACGACCGAAGCACCGACGATACGCGCGCCATTCTCGCCCAGATCCAAGCCCAGGATGACCGTCTGGAGATTCTCCAGACCCCGTTCAATGCCGGCACCTATTTCGCCAAGAATTTGGCGCTGGCCACCCGGGCATCCGATTATTTCACCTTTCACGATTCCGACGATTGGATGCACCCCGAGCGCATCGCGCTGCACATGGAGGCCATGCGGTCCGACCCCCGCCTCGCCTGCACCATGTCACGCTGGTATCGCATGGACCAGCGCGGCACGGCCGTGGCACGCCGTGCGGGCGGCTATGTGCACGACAATCCGGCGTCCACCTTCTTCCATGCCAGCCTAATCAAGCGCATCGGTTATTTCGACTGCGTGCGCACCGGCGCGGACACGGAGTTTATCGGACGCATCCGGCGCCGTTTTGGCGATGCCAGCGTCCAGGTTATCGCCAAGCCGCTCGCCATCGGTCTGCACCATTCCGCCTCCCTCACCCGCTCGGGCGCGGCGGCCTTTGACGAGCACCGCTATTCCGCCCCTCGCCTGGCCTATTGGGAGGCCTGGGTGGACTGGCACCGGCGCTGCGTGGTGGGGCCGGGCGGCGTCCGGGACCTCTATTTGCCGTTCCCTCACCATCCGCGCCGGTTCCAGGCGCCGCTGGAGATCCTGTCCGAGCGCGCGGCGGAGCTGTTGCAGACGGTGGCTGGGGCCTGCTCCGGAGACGAGCCGACGCAAGACGAGCTTCGCCGCAGCGCATGAGGGATGACAAATGGATCAGCCAGCCCGAGGGAGGCGCCGGTGAGCAAGGTCGAGGACAGCATCCGCCAGCAGCAGAAAGAGGCGCAGAACGCCGCCTTCATGGCAGAGGTCGCCTCCTGGTTCGAGGGAAAGATCTTCACCGCCGACTGGGTGACGCGCAAGGCCCTGCGCTGGCAGCGTTTTCTGCGCGGCCTGCGCAAGGAGAGCGCCAATGTACTGGAGATCGGCTCCTTCGAGGGACGCAGCGCGGTGTTCCTGCTGAACTTCCTGCCGCAGTCGCACATCACCTGCGTGGACTTCTTCAAGGGCGAACTGGATGCCCGCTTCGACGCCAACCTGGCCCCCTTCGGGCCGCGTGTGACCAAGCTGAAGGGAAGCGCTGCCGGGCACCTGGACGGGCTCAGGCAGGCCGTCGCCCGCTTTGACCTGATCTATCTCGACGCCGGGAAGAGGCGGGATGACGCGCTCGCGCTTTCGCTCCTCGCCTGGCCGCTCCTGAAGACCAACGGCATCTTCATTTGGGACGACTATGACTGGGGCATGGATCGCCCGCCGGCAGACCGTCCCCATGACGGCATCGCCACCTTCCTGAAGCTGCACGCGGGCGACTACAGCCTACTCTGGGACAAAGGCCAGGTCTTCGTGCGCCGCCTCAGTGCCGGCGATACCGGCACCGGCCACAGCCCGCTCACACCCGATCTGTCTTATTGAAGGCTGCCATGACCCTCCCGGACGCGGACGCACAAGCGACAAACGAGCACGACAAGTGGGTCGCCTATTGGAACGACCGCTTCGACCTCATCTATTATCAGGCGGTGGACTACATCATCCGCACGGTGGGGGCATCGGCCACCTCCCTGCTGGACGTGGGCACCGGCGGCTGTCCCTATCTGGAGTGGTTCGATTGGATCGAGCAGCGGGTCTCAATCGACATCCGCAAGCCTTATGCTTCCGCCAATGTGCAGGGCCTGAACGCCAACATCCTTACCGACCCAGTGCCGGATGGATTCGAGCTGTGCACCTGCCTCCAGGTGCTTGAGCATGTGCCCGATGCCGGCCCCTTTGCCCGCCGCCTCACCGAACTGGCGCGCACAGTGGTCGTCTCGGTGCCCTTCAAGTGGCCGGAAGGCAAGACGCAGGGCCATGTGCACGATCCCGTGGACCTGGAAAAGCTGTCGAGCTGGTTCGGCCGACCGCCCAACTACCACATGACAGTCCAGGAACCGCTTCGGCGCACCAAGAATGTCCGCCTGATCGCCATCTACGACCGCGACCCCAAGCGCGTGTTCGGCGCCGACCTGGTTTCCGGCCGACGCCCGAAGCCGGCGCGCGTCACAGGCTGAGGACCTATTTGGCGTCGTCCTCGCAGACGGGCGGAAACTTCGTCTGCCCGTCGTCTGTTCAAGGCTTTTGGTGCGGCCTCCATCGCCATGGGCTGATGAACCATGATCGCCCACGTTTCCCGCCGCATCGGCGCCTGGAACAGGCCATGGGGGGAAAAGGGAGAGAAAAGCGTGCGATGGGTGACCCGCCCCTGGCACCGGACAAGGCCTGGGTGACCGACATCCCCTACATCCGCACCCTTCGTTCCTGAAACACGCTGGCGCTGGTCCTGGATGCCGGCGCTGGCGGCTGGAAGCCTCCTGGCGGGCTCGCAAATGGATCGGGAAGCGCGTTTGTGTGTTCGGCCGCCGTGTCGAGTTCGATCTGATCGAGGAGGACAGCATCACCACCCCGGACGGGATGTGTTCGGGGGCTGTCGCCTCAGCCCGGAGGGGGCAGAATTTTGGTCAAGGCATTTCCTCTCCCCAGCGCGGAAATGCCTTGAGATCGAGGTCGAACAGGTCGAGCACCCGCCCGATGGTATGGGTCACCATGTCGTCCAAGGTCTCGGGGCGGGAATAGAAGGCCGGGACGGGCGGGGCGATGATGCCGCCCATCTCGGTGATGGCGAGCATGCTCTTAAGGTGCCCGGCGTGCAGCGGCGTCTCGCGCAGCATCAGCACCAGCCGACGCCGTTCTTTCAGGCAGACGTCCGCCGCCCGGCTGATGAGACCGGACGTCACACCATGCGCAATGTCGCTCATGGAACGCACCGAGCACGGCGCCACGATCATCCCCATCGTGCGAAAAGAGCCACTGGAGATCGGGGCGGCGATGTCGCTTGGCGAATAGACCACGTCTGCCAGGATCCGCAGATCCTCTGAAGACAGGTCCGTCTCGTAGGCGCGGGTCATCTCACCCGCCTTCGAAATGATGAGGTGGCTTTCGATCTCCAGTTGCCGAAGTGCCTTGAGGAGGCGCACGCCATAGACGATGCCTGTGGCGCCGGTGATCCCCACCACCATGCGCCTGGGAACGGTGCTCATCCTTATTGTCCCCGGTCAGGCTGGCGTCGAGCCGACGTGCCGTGGATCGAAATTGGGCGGTGCCGATGGCTTCGCCTCGAACGCAAACGGGCGGTCGGACAAGGTGTAGCGGTACCATGGGGCATCATTCATGCGCCCAAGCTTGTGCCGCAGGTCACCAAACGCCCCATAGATGGCCTTGTAGGGCTGGCCGTGAAAATGCTTGAGAATATCCAGCCAAGCGCGCGGCTCTGCGGCTATGAAGGCCTCCATTTCCCGTCCGATCTCTTCCTCGCTCATGACGACCAGATCTGCGGGCGGATCGCCGAGATTGGTGACCGCGCTCTTGATGAACTCATCCGGATTCCAATGCCCGCCTATGGGCTTGGTGCAGTCCATGCCGATCTTTGAAGCCACACCCGGCTCGATGCATTTGGGATCAACCGTCATGGTATTGCAGTCCTTGAGCATGACGGTGTCCCGGTCGGGCATGTAGCGGAAGGCCATGGCTGCGAGCACGGCCTGATCGTCCCAGATGTCCACATCGTCGTTGAAGACCATCGCGACCTTGGGCAACCCCTGCTTGGAACAGGTGAGCATGAGGCCCAGCGCCTGCTTCGCATCACCAGCTCCGAGCGGCCGGATCTTTGCGTAAGCTATGTTGGACAGCCCGCCAGCCGGACTGCGCACCTCCACCACATCAATTCCAGCGAGCCGAAGCGCCCCATAAAGGTCAGCTTCGATTGCAGGAAGCTGCAGCATGTTGTCCGTGTACCAGGGATGCAGACCACCAATCGTACAATGCTGGTAGATCGGATTCTTGCGATAGGTCATCGCCTTCACCTTGAGGCGATAATTGTGCTTCATGCCGCCGCCATACATGCCGGTGAACTCGCCGTATGGCCCCTCGTCGAACGTAAGGCCTTCCGTTGCCATGAGCTCGCATTCAAGAACGAGCTCGGCATTTGCGGGCACCATCACGTCAATGGTTTCACACTTTACCATCTTGGCGGGCGCCCCATAGAAGCCGCCCAAAACCTCAAAATCATCGGTGTCCCCCGGCACGCCCACAAGTGCGGATATCTTGTCGAGGGTCGGTCCCCCGACCACCATGGCAACCTCGAGATTTTGCCCCTTGGCCGCTGCAGCCATGGCGTGGATGCGCTGCCGGTGCGAGGTGCAGGTCATGTCGACCGACTTCTCGTTCTTGGAACGGAACATGGAGCGGTAAATGCCCCAGTCATAGACGCCGGTGTCCGGGTGCTTGCTGATGAAGAGATTGTCGTTCGTATAGGCGTGACCGTCACGGTCGTGATGGAGGAAGAGCGGGAGCCGGGTCAGGTCGACGTCATCGCCCTTCAGGATCACGTCCTTGCAAGGTGCAGTCTCCACTGTCTCCCACTTCACGCGAGCCTTGGCTTTCTCAACCATTTTGCGCCCGGTTTGCGTCTTGTCGCATTCCATAACCCAGGCGTACATGTCCTGATTGGAATAGGCATTCCCGAGCACCGAGAATTCGCAGTCCTTGATCTTCTCAATCAGAACGGCCTTGGTCGGGTGAGCCTCCAGCGTGGACGGGATCTGGTCGACCCGAATTTCATCAGTGACACGCACAAGGAAGCCAGCGTCGTCCATGGCCTGGACGAACTCGGGAAGCGACTGCTGCGAAGGCATGAGGAAGATCTCCGGACCGCGGGTCACGAAATCGCGTTTCAGGAAAAAGCCGGGTCAGACACCCCAGATTCCACATAGGCACGAAGATGATCCAAGAGCGCGCCCCAGAGGGTGTTGCACTTCGTGAAATTCGCTTCGTCGTGCGGCCAACCGCCGTGCACCACCCGCACCTTTGTCCTGCCGTCATCAGTTGCGGCAAGCGTGAAGTCCGCCGTAGTCCCGGTGGCGTCTCCCGGCCCTTCGGTGCAGGTCCAAAAGACTCGCTTGGGGTCGTCCTGGTCAATCCGCCATGTAAAGTCCGGCCGCCCGGCATAGTGCAGGGTCCAACTTGACCCGACAGCGCCCGTTCCTGCCACACTGGGCGTGTTCCAGCCTTTCAACCCTTCGCTGGTCGTGAGCGCCGTATGGACGGCCTCCGGCGCTGCAGAGATGAAGATTTCATGCTTAAGCGAATGCGCGCCAGCCATCAGGCTCTCCATTTTTTCGATACTGATCAGACGCATTGGGAGAACGCAAGTGGCCCTCGTTTCCAGCGAGTGCTGTTGCCAGTGCCGCGGTAGGTAAGAGTTCCGACACCAAAGAGCAGGACGCGTGAAAGGGATGGGCGCGTGCTTCTTGAAGGCCAATGTTAGGATAAACATATTGAGATATGATTGTATAAATTTTTTTATACATTCTATAGTCGTTTTTAGCGGTATGAATTTACAATCATGGCGAGTAAAAAATACAATACAATCGATTAATTGAACAAGTTTAAAACTATATACTCAAGAGGGGCGGAGTGCCTCTCTAATAATTAAAAACCACGATCCCGATCAAAATGAATATCGAAACAAATCCGAAAAATATTGCTGCGAACGAGATTAAGATGACGCTGGCCAATGAGCGCAAGGATCCGCGCGGGGAGGGCGAGCCTGGCGCGCCCGGCCGGAGAGTTTGCGCGCACAGGCCAACCGGGCGCTCACCGATGACATCCGGCTGATCCACGCGGAGAGCCGCGGGACCTATGGTGCGCCGCGGATCCATGCGGTTCTGCGAGGACACGGTCGGCGCGTGTGCCGGTCCCGGATCGAGCGGCTCATGCGCCGCGCCGGCATCCGGGGCCTGGCGGCCTCGCCACGGCCGAGATGGAACGCAGAGCGGCTTAACCCCGTCCACTTTTTCGGGGGAAGATCATATCTCGGTGTCCACGAAACCGGCAGCAGGCCATCATGATCCTGCTTTCAGGTGGCCAGGAGGTGGGAGGTGGCTTCGCCCGTCGGCACGAAGCGCTCCACATGGACCGCAGCCGGATCCGCTCCATGTGCCATGAGGAAGACGCGGGCGGCATCGGACATTGCGGGCGGCCCGCACAGATAGATGTCGCGGCCAGGCACGTCCGCCGGCCGAAGCAGATCGGTGGCGTGCCCTGACACGGTCGCGCCGGATGCCGGGCCCTGGCTGACCGCCGTTCTCACATCAAGCCCGGGCAGCCGGGTTTGCAGCGCCGCCAGCCGGTCAAGGCAGACGAGATCGCCCGCCTGGTTCGCGCCATAGCACAGGCAGACCGCGCGCTCGGGGGCATTGTCCGCCATGTGAGCGAGCATGGCGAGCAGGGGCGCAATGCCCGTGCCACCGGCGACCATCAGGAGGGGGCGCCTGCCGTCCCGCAGATAGAAGGTTCCGCGGGGGCCGTCGCACGCCAATTGGTCGCCGGGCGTGGCGCGATCCCGCAGATAGTCCGACATGGCCCCAGTGCCGAGGAGGCGGATGAGCAGGTCCAGGGAGCGCTCGCCGGAGGGGGCATTGCACATGGAATAGGACCGCATCACGCCCACACCGGGGACTTCCACGTTGATGTACTGGCCGGGGAGGAAGGCCAACGGCTTCAATCCCAGGGTCCGGGCGGTGAGGCGAACCACGGACGGGCCGAGCCGCTCCAGGGCTTCGATACGCATGGAGAAGGTCTTCGCCGGCAGGAGCTTGGTGCGCTCATACGGCATGCGGAGGGTCACATCCCCCGCCGCTGCGCTGACGCAGGTCAGCACCTCACCCTCTGCCATCTCCACCTCGGTGAGCGAGGTGGTGGCAAGTTCGTCAAGTTCGACGTCGCCGGTCAGGAGCGTGCAGCGGCAGGTTTGGCAGTCGCCGACTTCGCAGTCGGAACTCAGCGCCAGGCCGTTGCGGCGCGCGGCAGCCAGCAGCATCTCGCCCGTGCGGGCCGTGATGGTGGTGCGTTCGCCGTCCGCGAAGACAAAGGTCACGTCGGGCATGGTGCGTCTCCTTGGTGGCCGGACGCGCATGGGCGCTCCCGGCTGTCGGCCGTGGGTGAAGAGGGGGGAAGGAGGCCGGTCTTGGGGCAACGGGGAGCACGGCGCGCGGCTGCGCCCATGCTCCTCCGCCGGCTCAGCGCGCGAGCGTGAACTTGCCGTCCTTCACGGTGAGCATGACAACGCTGTCGCCCTTGGCGCCGAAGTGATCTGCCGGGCCGTAGGAATAGACGGCGGTGACGCCCACATGGTTCTTCAGGCCTTCGATCGCATCCCGAATGGCGGCGCGGTCGCTCACCCCCGCCTTGGCCATGGCGGCGGCCAGCATCATCACGCTGTCATACGCGTTGCCCGCAAAGGTGGCCGGCGGCTTGCCGTACTTGGCTTCGTAATCCTTCACGAAGGTCTCGATGACGGCCTTTTGCGGATCGGTCGCGACGAGCGCGTCCGTCACATAGATCTTGGAGGACGGGATGAAGATGCCATCGGCAGCGGCGCCCGCCAGGCGGACGAAATTGAAGTCGTTGGCGGCGTGCGACAGATAAAGCGGCAGGTCGATGCCGAGCTGGCGGAAATTCTTCACTGCGATCGCCTGCCCCGGCCCGGTCGCCCACACCACCACGGCCTGGGCATCGGTGCCGCGGATCTTGGTCAGCTGGGGTGTCATGTCCTGGTCGGCATTACCGAAGGATTGTTGCGACACAAGGGTGATGCCGTAGCTGGCGGCATTCTTCTCAAGCTGCTCCCGCCCGCTGGTTCCGAAGGGGGAGTCGGCATTCAAAAGCGCGATGCGCGTGATGCCGCGCTTCTTCATGTCGTCCATCATCACCCCCTGCACCAGCACATCGGTGAGGGGCGCCAGGAAGATCCATTTCTTCTCGTCCGCCGGCAGGACGATGTTGCGCGAGCCGCCGTTGGAAATCATCGGGATCGAGGCGCGCTGTACGGTATCGATGATGGCGAAGGACGAGCCGGAATTCATGGGCCCGACAATGGCCGCGATGTCGCCCTGGCCGATCAGGCGCTTCACCGCGGTCACGGCGCGCGTGTTGTCGCTTTCCGTGTTCACGTTCACGAACTCGACCGGACGGCCATTGATGCCTCCGGCCTTGTTGATCTGCTCCACCGCCAGCATGGCGCCTTCAAGGCCCGGCTGGCCGAGCGAGGCGACCGGGCCGGAGGTCTCCAGCAGGCCGCCGATCTTCACGGGATCGGCAGCCTGGGCGGTGGCAAGGCCAAGGGTCAGCAACAGGGCGGACAGCGGGATCCTCAGGGAAGGCATGGCGGCAGCACCTTGGTCGGAGGGAAAGTCAGGAAAGGCCTTGAAGGGCTTCGGTGAAGACAGAGAGCGGGGGAGCGTAAAGGCCGCCACCAATGCGTCCCTTGCGCCCTGCGCGGTCGAGGATGCCGAGGGTGACGTTCAGTGGCGAAGCGTGCGCCACAAGCCGCGACGCCGGCAGGCCGACGCGAGCGTGGCTGTTGACAAATGCAGGGTGTTCGAGCGGCAGGAGACCTGTGCGCAGCGGCTCATCCGGCGCGGTCAGCATGCCGCCAAAGCCAAGGGCATCCACCAGCGCGCTGTCCCCAATCGCGCCGAGCCGATCGTCCGGGGACGCGCCCTCGACGAGCGGGCCTTCCGGCGGTGTGGACGGCGCAGTGAACCAATGGCCCGGCCGGCCGCCCAGTTGCACGCCGGTGTCCACGCCATTGGCGCCCATCGCCGTGATCAGGGTTGAGCCGGGAATTTCCCCCGCGCCCGCCATAAGCTTGGCCGCAGCCATCCAGAGATTGAGGAAGAAGCCGGGCGCGCCATCCAGAAAATGGCGCTCCAGCGTGTCGGCGCCGAGCCGGGGCGCGATGGCCGCGATGACGAGGCGCGTGCCCCCTGCGGTTCGGCCGTGGCAATCATCGCCTTCCGCCAATGCGGCATCGGCAATGGGCAGGAGCGGAACGTCGCGGTCGGCGATGATGGAGAGCGTCGCCGCGAGGTTGCCGTTGATCCACCTTAGATGGGCAAGGATGTCAGGCCCAGCGAGCCCCAGACGCTGGGCTTTCGCCATGCCACCATTGATGGGCGCATAGGCGCGACGGTCCGGGTCAGCGAGATCGATCACCACGTGGGCAGCCATGCTGGGCGACAGAATGGCGGCCAGTGGCACCATCGCCCGATGGTCCTGCGCGGGAGCCAGGCGAATGTCGCCCGCCAGGATCCTGGCTTCCGCCTCCGCACCGTCGTGCGCCCAGTTCTCCAGAACCGCGGCCATGGCGGCGCTGTTCAGGATGGGGCGGGCCATGCGGGCGAGGTCGATGGGCGGTCCGGCATGAAGCAGAGTGCGCGCGGGAAAGTCCATGACGTCCCCAGCCTGCGCCACGCCCCGCCACGCGGGCACCACCGCATGCATACGGGCGAGCGCGGCGCGGTCGACGTCCGAAAGCGTGGGGGTAGCGGTGAAGTCGTCCATGTGTCTCTCCTGGAGTGCGTCCGCTTCGAAGGCCGTGAAGCCCGGCCGGTCGTGCTCCATCCAAGCGTCGGGGTGGATCGGGGAAGCGGCAGGTTGCCCTACTTCGATCCGCCTGGTTTCAAAGCGTCAGAGGCACTGTCCGCTCGCCTTGAGCCATGCCGAGCGGACGGTGCCCTACATTGCGATCGTCAGGCGGCTAGCGCCGCATGCGGCCTCGGTGCCGGCGGACGTGCCGAGATAGGCCTCGGTGATGCCAGGGTCCCGCAGCAGGTCGCGCCCAGTACCGGTGGCGGCGACGCGCCCACCCGCCAGCACCATGCCCCGATCCGCAATCGACAGGGCCGAGGCAATGTTCTGCTCCACCAGCAGGATGGTGAGGCCCTGCTGCCGCAAGCGCTCTATGGAGGCGAAAATCTCGTCTATGACCTGTGGGGCAAGGCCGAGAGACGGCTCGTCCAGCATCAGGAGGCGTGGCGCGCCCATCAGCGCGCGGCCGATGGCGAGCATCTGGCCCTGGCCGCCGGACAGCGTGCCCGCCAGTTGCCGCGCGCGCTCTTTCAACACGGGGAACAACTGGTACACCATGTCCAGCCGGTCCTGGCATTCGGATCGCTCAGACGCGCTTTGGTAGAGCAGGTGAACGAAACCGCGAGAGCGACGTCTGGCATAGCGGCCGGCGGCAAGATTCTCCGCCACCGTCAACGAGCCGAAGAGTGCCCTACCTTCCGGAACGAGGCAGATGCCGCGCGCCACGGCCGCATCTTGCGACAACCGGCCGAGGTCCTCACCTGCGAATGTCATGGCTCCGCCGGCCATCGGCTCCACCCGGGCGATGGCCTTCAAAAGGCTGCTCTTGCCGGCGCCGTTGGCCCCCACGAGCGCCAGCACCTCGCCTTGGTTGAGATGAAGAGACACCTTGTCCACCGCCGTGAGGCCACCATAGGCGACCGTCAGGTCGTGCACGGCCAATACCGGCATGGAGGGCGTGGGACGGCGGGCGGTGCTGGGCACCGCCTGCACCTTCGGCTTGTCCGGCGTGCGACGGCCGAGATAGGCCTCGATCACCTGCGGGTTCGCCCGCACGTCCGCCGGCGCGCCATCGGCGATCAGGCGTCCCCGATCCAGCACCATGATGCGCTGCGCGATGCGGCTGACCAGCGGCATGTCGTGCTCCACGAACAGCACCGTCTTTCCGTCGCGCCAAATGGACAGGATCACGTCGCCGAGAAAGGCCTTCTCGCTCTCGTTGAGGCCGGCGCCCGGTTCGTCCAGAACCAGCATGCTGGCGCCGGTGGCCAGCACACGGGCGATGGACAGGAGGCGTCGCTGGCCGGCGCTGAGAAGGGCGGCGGGCGCATCCGCCTTGTCCAGAAGGCCGACCCGGTCCAGGTGCTGGTCGGCCTCCGCGCGCAGCCGCCGGGCCGCGGGAAGCAGGCGTGCGCCGAAGCCGAGGCCCGCCACGAGGCCGAGGCCCGTGCCGGGAACGCCGCCCACCATCACATTCTCCCGCACACTGAGGTGCAGGAAGGGATCGGCCGCCTGAAAGGTCCTGGCGAGACCGCGCCTTGCCACCTGGTAGGGCTTGAGGCCCCCAAGCGTCTCGCCGCGGAAGCGGACGCAACCCACGGTCGGCGCCACCTCGCCGGAGAGCACGTTGAGGATGGTGGTCTTGCCGGCGCCATTGGGGCCGATGAGCGCCACCAGCTCGCCCTTGGCCACATCGAACCGAACCTCGCTCAAGGCGGGGAAGGTGCCGAAGGTGACGCTGGCGCGGTCGACGCTGAGGAGGGGCGTTGGGCTCATCGGGCGACCACCTTCCTGAAGCGGCGCGCCTGCGCCACGATCGGCGCGGCGATGCCGGCAAGCAGCCCCTTGGGAAAGTAGATGACGGACACCACGAGCAGGACGCCGTAGGCGATCACATCAAAGGCGCCGAGCGGCTTGAGGGCCTCGCCCACCAGCGTCACGAAGGCGACGCCGAACAGAACGCCCCAAACATTGGCGAACCCGCCGAGCGCCACCATCAGAAGCAGGCGGACGGAAAAGCCCACATCGAAGGGACCGGGGCTGAGATAGCCCACATAGTGGGCGTAGAGCCCGCCACCGATCGCGCAGAGGAAGCCGCTGAGCATCATGACCTTGCGCTTCATCGCCGCCACGTCATTGCCCAGGGATCCGACCACCCGATCGCCTTCCGCGATCGCCCGCATCACCAGGCCGGCCGGCGAGGCGATCAGGTTCTGCGCCACCAGCAGGGCAAGGATCAGGGCCGCCCACACCACCGGCAGGACCTGGGCATCCGTGATGAGGTCCTTGCCGAGGATGGACAGGGGGGCAATTCCCGAGAGCCCGTTCGGACCGCCCGTCAGGCCATGCATCTCCACGAAGCCGATCTGGACGATGATTCCGAAGGCGAGCGTCGCCATGGCCAGGTGATGGCCTCTCAGGCGGAAGACCAGCCACCCGATGGCCCAGGCGACCGCCCCCACCAGCAGGGAGGCCAGCAGAATGCCGGGGAGTGCCGACACGCCAAGCGTCCGCCCCAGCAGCGCCGCGCCATAGGCCCCCAGCCCGTAGAAGGCTGCATGCCCAAGGGAAATCTGGCCGGTATAGCCGGTGAGCAAGGTCAGGCCGAGCGCCGGCAATGCCTGAAGCCCGATCACCACCGCGAGGCTGACCGCATAGTCGCCACCGGCCAATGCACAGGCGAGGAGCGCTGCCAGGAGCAGGACAATCCGCATCATGTCAGCCCCTCACCTTTTCCAGGTCGCCGAAAAGGCCGCCGGGACGGAACAGCAGGAAAACCAGAAGCAATATGAAGGCGATGGCATTCTTGTAGCCGGAGCTGACATAGCCCGCGGCGAAGGCCTCGAGAATGCCGAGCAGGATGCCGCCGACCGCTGCTCCGATGGGGCCGCCAAAGCCGCCGACGATGCAGGCCACGAAGCCCTTGATGCCCAGTTGAAGGCCGCTGTCGTACTGGGTCAGGGCGATGGGCGCGACCACGATCCCCGCGACGGCGCCCAGCGCACCGGAAACGATAAAGCTGATGAGGCTCATGGTGCCCACGCGGATTCCCACGAGGCCGGCCGCGAAGGGGTTGATGGCGCAGGCGCGGAACATCTGCCCGAGAAATGTCCTTCGGAACAGCAATTCCAGGCCGACCATGGAGGCAAGCGCGGCCCCGATCACCCACACGGCCTGCGGCGCAATGGTGGCACCGCCGATACGCAGGGGCGTATCGCCTGAGAAGGCAGGCATGGGCTGGGCATCCGTTCCCCAGACAAGGGCGGCGACCCCGTGCAGGATCACGCCAATGCCGATGGTGACGATGATGCCCCGCACCACATCGGCGCGCACCGGCCGGATCGCGGTCCGTTCGATCACCGCGGCCACGAGGCAGGTGGCAAGCACCGCGAGCACGATGGCGAGGGGAAGGGGCACGCCGAAGGCCAGCAACGTGATGGTGGACATGGCGCCCACCATCGCGAAATCGCCTTGGGCGAAGTTCACGATGCCGGTCACATTGTAGATGCAGGTGAACCCCACTCCGATCAGGCCATATATGCTGCCGACCACGATGCCGCTCAGCAGGAACTGAAGCGCGTCCGTCATGTCCGATCCTCCGCTGATGGCTCGGCCGCCTATGTCCGGACCCAGGTCTCGGAAAAGGCCAGGAATGCCGAACTCTTGACCGTGTCGGCGCAGTTGCGGGTGACAACGGAGCCCTTCAAAGGACGCCCGTTTATGGTCACGCTGGCCTGCGGGGCGTCCAGGAACACGCTGTACATCTCGTGCGCTTTGGTGGGTCCCTTCTCGGGCGGCATGTCCACCGCATAGGGGGCGGTGAGGTCGTTCCAGGTGGCGACCACCTCGAATTCGGCCGACCGCACGATCTCCCGATAGGTGCTTCGGGTGTCGCCCTCCCGCCGCACCTCGGTGGCCGGCAGATAGCTCAAGGCGCCGATGCCGGGAGAGACGCGGAAGGCGGCGAACTTCGAGAAGAAGTCCGCCACCAGATAGCGGGCCAGTTCCTCATTGTCGGACATGCAGAAATTGGCCGCGTCCGGCAGGCCCTTGGCCAGGTTCGGCTCATCCAGCACCACGATCCCGCTGCCGAGGCCGTAGGGGGAATAGACGATGCGGAAGAAGCACATGAGCCCGGTCCAGGGGCCATCCGGCTGTTCCTTCAGATAGATGCCGGGGTTTTCGCCACTCCAGTCCACCGGGCCGGTTTGGATCGGATGCTTGGTCACAGGCTCATCCTTCTTCTATCGGGCCGCCGGGCGATGTCACTCTGCCGCGCGGGGCAGAAGGGAGCGCTGGTAGTCGAGCAGCTTGCGCCGCACGATTTCGAGGCGGTCGTCGCCATCATGGTGTTCCCCCTCGACCACGATCTCGGTCACCCGCTGCCCCACCTCCTCAAGGAGTTCCAGGTCGTCCACCCCGTCCATGGGGGGAATGTCGAGGACGGTGTCATGGCAATAGGTAGGGATGAGGCCGTTGGACCTGTGCCCCGACAGCGGGATGTCCTCGCCGGCCGCCAGGCGCCGGATGTCGCGGCGCAGGAGCTTGCGGAACAGCACCACGCCCTTGTCGCAATAGGTCAGGTGTTCCAGCGCATGGATGGCGATGGGCCGCTGGGTGACGATGGCATCGTAATCACCGGGGAGGCGCTGGCGCTCCTCGAAGCTGCCGCCCGCACCCTGGCCGTAGAAGTCGACCGATCCGGGCCCGCACTGGTCCTCGCGGGCGATGCCGCGCGGATCCACCTCCGGGTGGAAATGGCGCCAGCCGATCACCTTGCAGGTGCGGTTGTCGATGGGCGTGGTCCAGCGCGTGATTCCGACGCGGCCGAACTGCTTGGCCTCCTGTCCGTCCTCCCAAATGTGCCCGACCTGAGCGAGGTTCGGCATGAGGATGTCATTGGAGCGGACCCACACCTTGTCCTTCCAGCGGCGCGTGGTCACGTAGATCATGCCCGTGGGCGTCTCCACGAAATCCATCACCGGAAGCTCGCCCCAGGTGTCGGAGAAGTGGGAGAAGGTCACGCGGGTGTGCAGGAACACAGCATGGGCCGGGTCCATCACGTTTTCCTGCACCTGCAGCCAGTTACAGGGATAGCTGACAGAATAGGGCACGAGCTTGTCGCCCGGATATTCATAGGAATCATAGACCGGGAACTCCGGCATGCTTTCGATCGGACCGAAATAGCCGAACACGAGCCCCTTATATTCCCGGGCCGGATAGGCCCCGTGATAGAGGCGGTCCTTCAGCGTGCTGCCGGGGGGATCTCCGGGCGTTTCAAGAACCTTTCCGTCCATGGCGAACAGCCAGCCATGGTAGCAGCAGCGCAGGCCGCATTCCGTGGGCAGGCCGAATTCAAGGGACGTGCCGCGGTGCGGGCAGTGGCGGTCCAGGATGCCGTATTCGCCACTGGTGTTGCGGAACACCACCAGGTCCTCGCCAAACATGCGGACGCCCAGCGGGACATCCTTGATCTCCGAGGTCAGCGCCACCGGCTGCCAGTAACGCCGGAGCAGTTCTCCCCCCGGCGACCCCTTTTCCACGTGGGTGAGCTCGGCATTCTCCTCCGGGAGCGGGCCGTTCAAATAGCCCGCGAAAGGCTTGGAGAGAAACTGCTTTTGGATCGCCATGGACCGTTCTCCGTGGGCGGCGGAGGAGGAGATGCCTCTTTTGCAGAAGCCGCTCCGCTCGACATGCACTGAGAATTGCGCCGGCCCCTGACATTGGCAAATCGAATTAATACGATTACAAATTCAATAAATCAGAACCAAGCGGCCGATAAAGATTGTGCTATGCGGCATCATTTTGAGCAGACGCCCTGCAAATGCATGAGAGATATGCGGTTTGATGATTTTATAGGCTACTATTGCATGATTTTACGCCGTGAGTGGATCGCGTCCGACCGGCGCCGGTCACAAGATGGGCAAGCCCCTCTGCCCGTAACCGGGGCGAGCGGCCGTGACTGAAAGTCAGGATGCCTGGCGCGATGTGCCCAATCTCAGCCTTCGCCAACTGGCCTATTTCCTGACGGCGGCGAACCATCTGAGCGTGCTTCGGGCCTCGGAGACGCTGAACGTGTCGCCTTCGTCCGTGTCCACCGCCATTTCCCAAATGGAACGGACGCTCGGCCTGAAGCTCTTCACCCGCCGCCACGCGCGCGGCATGCTGCTGACGCCGGCCGGTCGTGACCTTGCCGTCCATGCCCGCAGCATTCTCCTGCATGTGCGTGAGATCGAGACCATGGGCGAACGTGGCGGGCCGCGCGCCGCCATTCGCCTGTCCATCGGCTGCCTGAATACGTTTGCGCCCTATTTGGTGCCTCGGCTGATGCACGAGGTGGAGAAGGAACATCCGAAGGTCCAGGCGCGCTGGCACGAAGACAGCCATGACGGGCTCCTGGAGAGCCTCCATAGCGGGGCACTCGATCTGGCCATCCTGTATGACTATGACCTCCCCACCACCGTGCAGACCATCGCCTTGCGGACCATGCCCGTGCAACTTGTCGTTCCGGCTGGGCATGCCATCCTTCAGCGTGACCGTCCCCGCCTCTCCAGCATGGCGAAGGAACCTTTTATCCTGCTGGATATGCCCAAGACGCGGGACTACTTCCTCTCCATCTTCGCCGCCGAGGGCCTTGAGCCGCGCATCGCCTATCGCACCGGCTCATTCGAGATGCTGCGCAGCATGGTGGCCAACGGGTTCGGCTATACCGTGCTCAATTTCTCGCCGCCCTATCTGGCCATGGACCAGGGACGACTGGCCTCGCGCCCCCTGGATGGTCCCTTTCGCGCTCAGGAACTGGTCCTGGCACGCCTTTACCGCGCCCGCCCACCCTCACGCCTCGACCAGTTGGCAGAGACCATGCGAGCTTGCGTGTCGACCCTGAGGGCATCAACGGAGTAGGGCTGGCAATCGGTCTTACAAGCCGCGAGAAGTATCCCGCCAGAAGGGGCGATGGCGTCAGGAACGGTCCGGACTTGGCCCATAGACCATTGATGATGGGCGGTTCTCGTCTTCACGGCTTCATGCAGCCATGCTTATATCCATGAGCGAGCTGGCAAAATGGGCGAGTTTGCGCGCCTAAAGGTCGACGCACCTCGGCGTCTGCCCGTGACCTTGATGTGGGGCGGCCAGTGTCGCCGTTTGTCCCGGCAGGTTTCCGATCGAAGGACCTGAAAATCCCCTTAAATGATCCCCACGATGATTTCGCCGAACTGCATTTGGGTCGTCTTGGAGGCTGTGCATGACGAAGAAAAACGAGACCTCGGCTGAACCCTCCCGCAGGGACCTGTTCACATCCGGGGCGGCGCTTCTGGGCGCGGGCCTCCTGCCGAAGGTGGCTCAGGCGGAGGAGGGTGTTCCACCTTCCCCGATCAAGGCGCCCGACGCGCCACCCGGCGGCTACAACATTCTTTTCATCCTGGTGGACCAGGAGCATTTTTTCGAGAATTGGCCCTTCCCGGTGCCCGGGCGTGAGTGGATCAAGAAGCACGGCATCACCTTCAATAACCACCAGGGTGCCTCCTGCGTCTGCTCGCCGGCCCGTTCGACCCTCTATACGGGCCTGCACATCCCGCACACGGGTGTGTTCGACAATGCCAGCGCCCTGTGGCAGCGGGACATGTCCACGGATGTACGGACCATCGGCCATCGGATGGCGGAGCTCGGCTACCATGCCGCCTATCAGGGCAAGTGGCACCTTTCGGTCAATCTGGACCAGGTGAGCCAGGCCATCGACGCGCCGTTTCCTGAATATCGTAAGATCATCGAAAGTTACGGGTTCCAGGACTTCTTCGGCGTCGGCGACATCAATGACACGACCCTGGGAGGGTATAATTATGACGACACCACCACGGCCTTCGTGACGCGCTGGTTGCGCACCAAGGCCCAGGACCTCGCCCGCGAAGGCAAGCCCTGGTACCTGGCAGTCAATTTCGTGAACCCGCACGACGTGATGTACATCAATTCCGACCTTCCCGGTCAGAACATCCAGGGCAGGAAAACGGCGATGCCCATCGCCCGCGCTCCTGGCAATGATCTCTACAAGGCCAGTTGGGACGAGGTGCCGCTGCCGAGCACGCGCACCCAGGCTTGGACCGCGCCCGGACGGCCAAAGGCGCACCACATCTACCAGGAGGTGATGGACGTCCTGGTCGGCGTGTGGCCTGACGAAGACCGGCGCTGGCGGGTGCTCCAGAACTACTACTTCAACTGCATTCGCGATTGCGACCTGCAAGTCTCCCGCGTGCTGGACTCCTTGAAGGCGAACGGATTCGGTGACAATACCATCATCGTCTTCACCGCCGACCACGGCGAGCTCGGCGGGCACCACCAGATGCGCGGCAAAGGCAACTGCACCTACCGCCAGCAGGTTCATCTGCCGTTGATGATCGTCCATCCCGCCTATCCCGGCGGGGTGAGCTGCAACGCGGTCACCTCGCAGATAGACCTCACGCCGACGCTGCTTGCACTCACCGGCGCCGATCCCGAGACGCTGAAGAAGGTGGGTGCGGGGCTCCCCGGCCGGGATTTCTCGCCCCTCATGACCGATCCGAAGGCCGCCAGCGCCGATACGCTGCGGCCGTCATCGCTCTTCTGCTACGACATGCTGTCCTACCAGGACGCGAAATGGGCGGTGGAGTTCGACGTCTATATGGACGACAAGAAGATCCCGCTCGCGGGAAAGATCTCCGAGCTTCAGAAAAACGATCCGGATTTCAATAATCGCTGCAGCATCCGCAGCGTGTTCGACGGCCGCTACCGCTTCAGCCGCTATTTCTCGCCCGTCGCGTTCAACACGCCGGTGACACTGGAGGACCTGACGGCAAAGAACGATCTTGAGTTGTACGATCTCCGGAATGATCCCGACGAGACCAACAATCTTGCCATGAACGTCAAGGCTAACGCCGACCTGATCATGGCCATGAACGGAAAGATGAACAGCCGGATTGCGGAGGAGGTGGGTGTCGACGATGGCAGCTTCTTGCCGATCCGCGACGGGAAGTGGCACTTCCCGCCGGCGAGCGAGCGTGGCTAGAGCATGCGCTGATCAGCCTGCACAGCAGGCTGATCGGATCACGCCTTCTTTATCGATGAGTGAGAGGGCGATTCATCGGTCAGATCGAAACATTCTGAACGGCTTGTGCTCCAAGCCGTTCCTCCTCTGGGGAAAAGTCAGGGGACTTTCGGCCCGCCCCTGAAGCGGGGCTCAACACTCACGCCCGGTCACGTCTTGATGTTCATCACGGCCATCGCGTTGCCGCGCGCCACCTTCTCGCGGATCTCCGCCTCCAGCGGCGCCTCGTCAAGGAAGCGACCGGCCAGTACGGAATCCTCATAAGGATAGTCGATGGAGAACAGCACCCGTTCGGTGCCAAGCGCGGAGAGCGCGGCGAGGAGCGGCACATTGTCGAACTGGCCCGAGGTGGTCACGTACATGTTCCGCTTCAAGTAGAAGGAGGGCGCTTCCTTCAAGGGACGCTTGCCGACGATGAGCGCGGCTCGACTGTCGAAGCGCCACAGGTGGTAAGGCATCGTCTCGCCCATGTGGCCGAGGATGATCTTCAGCTTCGGGAAACGATCGAAGACCCCCGAAAAGACGAGGCGCAGGAAGTGGGAGGAGGTCTCGAAGTTCCACTCCCACGTGGGCTTTACCAGTTCCGGGGCGCCCTGAAGCACGTACGGCAGGACGAAGGAATCTGTCGGGTGAAGATAAAGCGGCGCATCGAGCGCCTGCAGGCACTCCCAGAAGGGATCATATCTGGGATCATCCAGATAGACGCCATGGGTGTGGCCGTTGACCATCGCGCCGACGAGACCCAGCTGCCTGACGGAGCGCTCCAGTTCCTTGATGGCGGCGGGCACGTCCTGCATGGGCAGATGGGCGAAACCGCGATACCGCGCGGGCTGCTTCTGGATCTCCGCCGCCAGGGCGTCATTGGCCTGAAGGGCGAGCTTCACCGCGCGTCCGCCATCGGGCTCAGCCTGCACGCCAGGGCCAGAAATGGAGAGCACGGCAATATCGACGCCGGCTGCATCCATGGCCGCCAGCCGCCGCTCGCCGAAGTCCAGCATGAGATCGACGAGCGTCTCCGCAGCCTCCGGTGAAACCTCGGGCATCGCCGCCTGCATGTGGGGCACGAGGGCGGGCGTGAGAAAATGCTCTTCTAGCGCAATCTTCTTCATGACAGCTCCGGGGTGAACGGCAGGGCTGAAGGTCGCGCAAACCTATCGACACGAAGGCCGAATGATAAGAGCGCAGCATGCCGTCGCACCCGCAGAGCCGCTATGTTGCCCGGCAGATGAAGGGTGGCGACAATCCATCGGGGCGCCGATCCCGTTGGGAAATCGTCACTTCAGCGATAAAGCGAGGCCGCTCAAATCCAGGCTCACGATGACGCCCTTTTGCTCGCCGCTCAACTCCAGGATGGCGCCATTCTGGTTCGTCAGCACGACAACTTGCGCGCCCTTTCCAAGGGCCGCGCCAGCACCGCCCTGGGCATAGACCCCGGCAATGTCAGACGGACGGCGGATGTTTCGGACCTTGCCGTGAAATCGCGTCTCCGAAGCGCCAAAGGTGAAGCCATAACTTAGCCCTCCGACGGAGAGCGGATATTTGCGGCCCTGAAACGTCAGCACACCGTCTCCAGCGGATCCGCCAACCACGAACCCGGCCTTCACGATACGGATGCTGATGGTTCCGTCGGCCGCGCTCGCCATCGAGACGGTGCCGATAAGCGCCGCCAATGCCAGGAGCCCGACTCTGAGTACCGAAAAGACTTTCATCGGCATGACCTTTCAAACGAAAGCGATGCGCCCTGTTGCCATCGACACACAACGCCGGCTTCCGGTGTTTGGTTGCTTGACCTGACCGCGAGAGGGAGCCCCTATCTCGCGCATCGCAGGTCCTGCGGTGCGTCGAAAAGCAAGGCCTCGAAAGCGTGGGCCGGCATCGGCTTGCCGAACAGATAGCCCTGTCCTTCCGGGCAGGCGCGCTCCACCAGATAGGCGCGCTCGTCTTCGGATTCGATGCCTTCGGCGATAACGTCCATGTCCAGCGCCCGGCCCATCTGCAGGATGGAGGAAATGACAGCCGCCTCGCGCGGGGACCGCAGCATGGCCTGGACGAAGCTGCGGTCGATCTTGATGCAGTTGACCGGATAGCGCGTCAGGAGGCTGAGCGCGGCGAAACCCGTGCCGAAATCATCGAAGGCGATGCCCACGCCCATGTCCCGAAGCAGGGTCAGCGCCTCCAAGGCAGCGGCATCATTGGACAACACGATGTTCTCGGTGATTTCCAGTTCAAGCGCCTGCGGAGGCAAATCGTGGCGGCGCAGGGCCTCTTCCACCTGCCTTGCCAGGTCGCCGGCGCGCAATTGCGAGCCGAAGAGATTGACCGCCATGCGGAAGCTGGAGCGGCCCTGCCGGCGCCAGCGGGCGGCCTGGGCGCAGCCTTCATCGAGCACCCAGCGGCCGACGGCCTGGGCAAGAGGCCCAGCTTCCAAGGAGGGGAGAAATGCGGCGGGCGAAAGCAATCCACGGCTTGGGTGAAGCCATCGGATCAGCGCCTCCGCCCCAACCAGGGCGCCGTCCGACAAGCGGATCTGCGGCTGGTAGAACAGGCAAAGCTCGCCATGGGCGACCGCCCGATGAAGATCCGCGCTGGAGAGCCTGCGATCCCACGCCTGATTTCGAAGGGAGGGAGAGTAGAGAGCAACGTTAGCATTCCGGCTGATCTTGGCGGCATGAAGGGCGAGGTCGGCATCGCCGATCAATTCGACCGCCTCCTTCGCGTCGCGCGGGAATAGGGCCATGCCGCAACTGGCACTGATCTGGAGGTCATCGCCGGCCAGCGGGGACATGTTCGCGATCTTGGACAGGAGCTGGCGGGCAAAGGGCTCTGCGTCGCGTTCGCAAAGACCCCCAACCAACACGGCAAACTCATCGCCGCCCACGCGGGCAACCGTTGTGCCATCCACGGCCTCGGCGGATAGGAGCCCGCCCAACGCCTTGAGAACGGTGTCTGCCGCCTCGGGCCCCAGGAGGTTGTTGATGTCGTTGAAGCCGTCAATGTCGATCATCAGGACGGCGCATGCATGGCCCGTGAGGAGGCTCGCCTCCACGGCCCGGTAGAAGTGTTGGCGATTTGGCAGCCCGGTCAAGGGGTCGATGGTCGATAGGAGGAACAGCCGTTCTGGATCAATGGGACGGACGTGAACGGGCCTGTGTTCCGCGGAAGGTGTTGTCTTTCGCCGGACCTCGAGTCGATCCATCACCATCTGGGCCAACTGGGCGAGGCGCTGTCTGTCCGCGCTGGAAAAGTCCGGGCGGGGATGGGTATCCAGAACGCACAGAACGCCAATTGCATGGCCGTCGTCGGAAAGGAGAGGGGCACCGGCATAGAACCGGATGTTCGCGCTGCCGACCACAAGGGGGTTGTCGTGGAAGCGCTCGTCGCGGGTTGCATCAGGAACAACCATCACGTTGCCTTGAAGGATGGCGTGGGCGCAGAAGGACACGTCCCGGCGTTTGTCCACCTCCCCCAAACCGGCGCTCGCGGCGAAGAAGACATGATCGGAGCCGATCATGTTGACGGCCGCCATGGGCACGTCGAAGACGTGCAAGGCCATCTCCACCAACGGGGAGAGGTCGGCAACCGGCGCCTCATCTGCGAGGCAGTAGGTCGCGAGAGAAGCGAGCCGCGCCTTCTCGTACGGGGGCACCGGAGGACACTTCATACCCTTTCCTCCCTTTGCCATTGAAACTGGCAAACGAAATCGGGCTTATTTCCCTTTAAAGTAGCATGGGAAGCAATTGAACGTGAAGTCTTTGTGATGGATCAAAACTATACTTGAATACCGGCATGGCGTGAGCGGGGAGGCGGGCGCATTCGCACGTGAGATCCGCAGACGCGGGCTTTGCCAACACTGCGGTTGCGGCGGTCGGAGAGGCGGCATGACCATCGGCGCGCAGGCCGGTCCATTCCCTGGCCGAACGGGGGAAGGGAAAGGCGCGGCCAAAGGGCAGGGCGGTCGCCCGCCCGGCGCTCCATGGCTCGCCCTGGAGCCGGTCGGCGGCGTCAGGCGGCCTGCACTTCGGCCGCCAGAAGATCGAAGCGGCCAAACAGGGCGCTGGTGGGGAGCGCGCGGCGGCCCGCCCCTTCGCCCAGCACGAGGGCGGGGACGCCGGTGATTCCGAACGCCATCATGTCGGCACGGGCCGCCTCGACCCGCGCGCCATAGGCCGCCAGAAGCGCGGCATCGGGTGCGCGCACCCTGCGGGCCGCCTCCTCAAGGCCCGCTTCGGCCAGGATCTCGGCCAAGACGGCATGGTCGGCGATGTCATGGCCCGCCGCGTAGCGGGCGCGCTGGACGCGCTTGAGAAGCTCAAGCTCGCGTTCGGGCGCCTCAAGGCCGGCTGCCACCACGGCGAGGGTGGCGGGCGCGGAATCGAACAGGGTGCCCGACGCGCCCAGGACCTGATGCCGATAGGCCTCGCTGAAGGGCTGGCCGGTGAGACGCGCGATGCGCTGGTCGTTCTGCCAGGCATAGGCCGCAAAGCCGGCATCCATCGGCCGGGCGCCAGGGCCGGCGAACAGGCCGGTGGGGGCGAGCTTCACCATCACGCCGTCCAGCGCCGCCAGCCGGGAAATCGTCGGGCCGGCGCCGTAACACCAGCCGCAGAGGGGGTCGAAGAGATAGGTGATCCGCATCGCACGAGACTCCAATCGGGCTGAACGGACATCTAGGCTCTTGCAGGTCGTCGATAAATGGCTGCCAGTCTGACATACTGTGCGTCATTGGCTAACAATCAGCCAGACGGCCGGGCATGGAAGCGATCAATCTCAACCGACTGGCCTATTTTGCGGCCGTGGTCGACGCCGGATCGTTCACCAAGGCGGCGGATCGGCTCGGCATCACGAAAACGGTTGTGAGCCAGCAGGTTGCGCGGCTCGAAGCGGAACTGAAGACCAGCCTCCTGGTCCGCACGACCCGCAAGGTCGAACCCACGCAGGCCGGGCGAAAGCTGCACGCGCGCTGTGTCATGATCCTGCGCGAGGCTGAGGACGCCGTCGACGAACTGTCCGAGGCCAGGGCCGCACCCATGGGGCTCCTGCGCATTGCCGCGCCCCATGATTATGGAACCTCGATGATCGCGCCGGTGGCGGCCCGTTTTGCCCGGCGCTACCCGGCCTGCATGGTGGATCTCGTCCTGTCGGACGCCCGGATCGATCTGGTCGCCGGCCAGGTGGACCTGTCGGTGCGGGTGGGATGGCTGGACGATTCAAGCCTGCAGGCGAGACGCATCGGCACGTTCCGCCAGATCCTGGTGGCCTCGCCCGATCTGGCTGCATCCCTCACCCCGCAGGGGCCGCAAGACCTCGCCGGCTTGCCCTTCATCGTCAACGGGGCGCTGCGCGAGCCGCTGGTCTGGCATTTCTCGAAGGGGGATTTCGAACGGCGGACCGTCCGCATGCGCCAGGTGATGAGCATCAATGCCACGCCGGCGGTTCTGGCGGCCGCCCGCGTCGGTGGGGGGCTAGCCATCCTGCCCGATTTCCAGGTCGCAGACGACGTGCGCAGCGGACAATTGGTGGAGGTCCTGCCGGACTGGACGCTGCCCGCCGGCGGGGTCCACATTGTCTATCCCGCCGCCCGCTTCCGTCCGCCGAAGGTGACGGCATTCGTCGCCATGCTGACCGATGAAATCGGACGCCTGCCCGCCTGAAGCGGCCTGCGGGAGCCTCACGGCCCGCCGACATGATGTCGGCGCGCCCCATCGTCCGCGGTCATTCCGCTGCCTATAGGTAAGGCTTGAACACCGCCTTGAGGAACTCGATGAAGACCCTCGCGCGCGGAACGGCGTGGCGATTGGGGGGATAGACCACATATAGGTCTTCGCTGGGAACGGAAGTCTCGGGCAGAATTTCCGCGAGCTTTCCGGACCGCATTTCCGGCGCTACCAGGATGGAATTGCACTGCGCGACACCCAGCCCGCTCAAGGTGGCTTCGCGCAAGGCCAAGCCGCTGCTGACCGTCAGGCGGCCGCGCGGCGTATGGGCCATCTGCGCCCCATCTTGGGCGAAGGTCCAACTGCGGATCCGCCCATCCACCAGCAGGGCGATGCAGGTGTGATCCTGCAGATCGTCCAGGTCGCGAACAGGGGCGTGGCTCGCCAGATAATGGGGCGTGGCGCAGGTGACGCGCCGCGACCGTGCCAGACGCCGGGCGACGTAGCCGCCGTCTTTCGGCTTGCCGATGCGCACCGCAATGTCCAGGCGGTTCTCCAGCAGGTCTGGCGGGGAATCGCTGTAGTCCAGGGTCAGCCGCAGTGACCCGTGCGCCGCCAGGAAGCGGTCGAGCTGGGGAATGACATAGATCTGGCCCATGGCCGCGGGCATGGACACGCGCAACTGGCCGGCGGCCTCCTGTCGCCGGCTGGCCAGCTGCTGCTCGATATCGTCCACGTCGTCGAGCACGCGCTGCACCCTCTCAAGGCATAGGGCGCCCTCGTCCGTCAGCACCACGCCATGCGTCGTGCGGTGCAGGAGCTTTGCCCCCAGCGACTTCTCCAGCTCCGAGATCCGTTTGGTGATGGCGGAGGGGACCGTGGAGAGCTTGGCCGCGGCCGCCGTGAAGCTGCCCGTCTCTGCGACCAGCACCAGGGTCCTGAAGGCGGTGAGGCGATCCATGGCGCTGTTCCAAACTGGAAAAACCGTTCTGAAAAGACGGTGGTGGGATTCGACGGACCGAGATTTTAGCATCAGGAAACAAAGAAAGATGAGGAAACATGACCCGCCCCTGCCTGCCTCCGGACCCCGATACACGCGTCCCGCGGTTCAAGGCGCCGCCGCTCTCCTGTGATGCGCACGCGCACATTTTTGGTGACTTCTCGAAATTTCCGCTCTCGCCGAACCGTTCTTTCACCCCGCCCCAGGCGCCGGTGGAAAACCTGTTCGGCATGCTGGACGTGCTGGGCGTCGCGCGGGCCGTCATCGTCCATTCCAGTGCCTATGGCACCGACACGCGGGTGTCGGAAGAGGCCCTGAAGGCGGCGCCCGACCGGCTGCGGGGCGTTGCGGTCACCGGGCCGGATACGCCCTATGCGGACCTGGAGCGCCTTGATGCGCTCGGCTTCAGCGGCAGCCGGCTGAGCACGGTGGTGAAGGGGACGGCCAGCTTCGATCACCTGGAAGCCATCGCCGCCCGCGTCCATCCCTTCGGCTGGCACATCGCCGTGCATGTCAACCGCTCGGACGAACTGGCGGAATTGGCGCCCCGCCTCCTGGCCTTGCCCAACCCCATCGTGGTCGATCATGTGGCCCGCGTGAGGGGCGATGAAGGTGTGAACTGCCCCGGCTACCAGGCGCTGCTCACCCTTTTGAAGACCGACCGCTGCTGGGTGAAGCTCTCCGCCCTCCACCGCACGTCGTCCCAGGCGTTCCCCTGGAGCGACATGCGCCCCCTCGTGGAGGGGCTGCTGGAGGCCCGGCCGGATCGCATCGTGTGGGGCACCGACTGGCCCCATGTGAACCAGTATGACGAGATGCAGAATGACGGCGACCTGCTGGACGCCTGCGCCGAATGGGTCGGCGACGATGACCTGATGCGGAAGATCTTGGTCGACAATCCACAAAAGCTTTACCGCTTCCCAGAATAACAACAAGGATACAGGAAATGCTCAAGATGATGCGCCGCCTCCTGGCGGCAGCCATGTGCCTTGGCGCGGTGGGGTGGGGGGCTGCGGGCTCCGATGCCGTCGCCGCGCCCTATCCCACGCGCCCCGTGACCATCGTGGTCGGCTTCTCCGCCGGCGGAAACGCTGACCTGGTGGCGCGCCTGGTGGCCCAGCGCCTTAGCGAGACCCTCGGCCAGCCCTTCATCGTCGAAAACAAGGGCGGCGCCGGTGGCCTGCTGGCCAGCGAGGCCGTGGCGAAGTCCGCGCCCGATGGGTATCGCCTGCTTCTGGTGACCGGCGCCTTCCCGGCCCAGGCGGCGGCTTTGAGCCGCCTGCCGTTCGACCCGGTCCGGGACTTCACCCCCATCTCGGTGGTGGTGTCCTATCCCGTGGTCATCGTCGTTCCGGCGACCTCCCCCTTCACCAGCCTGAAGGACCTCATCGCCTACGCCAAGGCCCATCCCGGACAGCTCAATTATCCCAGCCCCGGGACCGGCTCCCTCTTCCACCTGGCGGTGGAGCTGTTCGCAGACAAGACCGGCATCGCACTGACGCACATCCCTTTCAAGGGCGGCGGCCAGCAGGTCACCGAGCTGATCGCCGGGCGCCTGGACGTCATGTTCGACACGCTGTCCGTGGTGCAGAGCCAGATCAAGTCGGGCAAGCTGCGGGCGCTTGCCGTGACCTCTCCCCAGCGCCTTCCCCAATTGCCGGAGGTGCCGACGGTGGACGAGGTGGTGGGCGACTATGAGGTGTCGTCCTTTGTCGGCCTTGCCGGCCCCGCGAACCTGCCGGCGGACATCGTCGCCCGCCTCAACACGGCGATCGATGAGGCGGTGAACAGCCCCGACATCAAGGCCCGCTTCATCGAGCTGGGCGGAACGCCGCTCGGGGGCACGCCGCAGCAGGCGGCAGAGACCATGAACCAGGCGCTCGAGACCTGGCAGAAGATTGCGCGCTCCAAGAACATCAAGGCGGATTGAGCATGTCCCTGTCGCAAAAGGTGCGCCGCGTGGTCACCGGGCACAATGAGCAAGGCGAGGCCATCGTGCTGATGGACGGGCCCGCGCCCTTCCTCTTCCAGTCCGAGCATCGCCCTGGCTTCTGGTCCAATGACATCTGGCGCACCGGGCAAATGCCCGTGCTCATCGAGGCGCAGCCCGAGGAACCGACGCTCGGGCCGCGCCGCCAATTGCCGGGTCCGCGCGGCAGCGTCCTGCGCATCAACAACATCCCGCCCGAGAGCGGCCTGTTGACCTCCGACGCCATTGCGCGCGAATTCGCCCGCATGGGAAATGCCGGCGGCTCCACCCACGCCGTCTCCGGGCGCCATCCCATGATGCATCGGACCCAGACGCTGGACTATGCCATCATCCTGTCAGGCGAGATCTATCTCGTGCTCGACAAGGAAGAGACCTTGCTGCAAGCGGGCGACGTGGTGGTCCAATGCGGCACCAACCACGCCTGGAGCAACCGCTCCTCGGCCCCTTGCGTGCTGGCCTTCATGCTCCTCGACGGGGTCTATGAGGAGGAGTTGGCCCAGACGGTGGGCGCGCATCATCCGGCGTGAGGTTTCGGGGGCTGCCGGCAGACGGCGGCCCCGTCCTCACGTTATCGGGCGGAAGACGTCGGGCCGCGCGGCGCACAGCTGCGCGGCCTCTGCCTTGATCATCTCCGCCAGCACCAGGGAGGCCCGGGTCAAGGGCCGGTCGCGATGGGAGAAGAGGCCACGGGAGACGTCGAGGCCTTCCAGGCGCGCGCCGGAAAACTCGCCCTGGCCCAGCTCCCGATCCAGCGCCGAGAACGGCGTCACGAAATAGCCCGCCCCCGCCCGGACGGCCTCCTTGGCGAGGGAGAGCGAGTCCACCTCGGCCACCACATTCAACCGCACCTGCTCCTTGCTGAGGTTCTTTTCCAGCAAGGTGCGCATGAAGCTGCCGACCACCAGCGGAAGCCGGTCGAGCCGGGAGGGGGACAAGGGGTTTTCGGTGAAAGCCCAGTCCTGGGGCCGGCCCACCAGCCACATGGCCTCCCGGAACAGCGGCGTCTGGTGAAGATCGGGATGGTGCGCCTCGCAACTCATGATGCCGATATCGAGTTGGCCCGACAGCAAGCCATTGCGCACGGCGTTCGCATAATTCTCGTTCAGCAGCAGCTTGATCCGCGGGTGGCGCGCGCTGCATTCGGACAGGATCCGGCCCACGAACAGGATGCCGATGGAGGGCGGAAAGCCCAGCGCAACCGGCCCCGCCGGCTCCTGGCCATGGAAGCGCAGGTCGGTTTCCAGCTGCTGGACAAGGCGCAGGATGACCTCCGCGCGCTCCAGCACCAGCCGTCCCGCCTCGTTGGGCTCCACGCCCCGCCGGTGGCGCATCAGGAGGGGGGTGCCGACGCTCTCCTCCAGAAGCTGGATGCGCCGGGTCAGGGCTGGCTGCACGACCCCCAGCGACGCCGCGGCCTTGGAGATGCTGCGCTGGCGGGCGGTCTCCGCGAAATAGCGCAGCGAAACCAGGTCCATGGGCGAGGCGCTTTGTGATATGCCGATCCGGCATACATCCCATAGAAACTATCTATTTTCAATATGTCATAATCGGCCGCATCTTCCTCCCTGCGCCTCATGCGGCGCCGATGCCTCGCGAAAAGACGGGGCGGGATGGGAGGAAAACCATGTTCAAACGCCTTGCTCTCGCGGCCATGGTGGTGGCTCTGCCCAGCCTCGGGCTGGCCGCCGACGACTATCCCGCGCGCCCCATCACCATCGTCGTTCCCAGCCAGGCCGGCGGCCTCAGCGACATCCTGGCGCGCAAGATCGCGGACAAGGCGGCGCCGGCGCTTCATGGCGTCATGATCGTGGACAACAGGCCCGGCGCGTCCGGTGCCATCGGCAGCAATTTTGTCAGGCGCGCCGCGCCCGATGGCTACACCCTCCTGCTCGCCAACGGCGCCTCGCACGGCGCGCTGCCTTACCTGACGAAGAACCCGCCTTATGATCCGCTGAAGGACTTCGTCCCCGTCGCGCGGGTGGGCGAAACCCAGCTGGCCCTCGTCGCCTCCAAGAAGCTGCCGGTGAAGAACGCGCAGGAGCTGCTGGATTATGCCCGCAAGAATCCCGGCAAGCTCACCTATGGCACGTTCGGCCATGCCAGCGCCGGGCACCTGTTCGGCGAGGTGATGAAGAAGGAGAACGGCATCGACATGGTGCACGTGCCCTATAAGGGCGAGGGCGCGGTGATGCAGGCCCTGATGGCGGGCGAAATCGACCTGGCCATGATCGTCTCCGCCAAGCCTTATGTGGACCAGGGGCAGGTCACCCTCATCGGCATCACCAGCCCGGAGGGGGCCGCCGCCTATCCGGACTGGCCGACGCTCGCCTCCCAGGGGGTGAAGGGCTTCTCGCAGGCGCGCGGCTTCCAGGTGTTTTTGGCTCCCGTGGGGACGCCGCAGCCCATCATCGATGCCCTCGCCAAGGCCTTCTCCAACGCCGTGGCCGATCCCGACGTCCGCAAGCAGCTGCTCGACCTCGGCGTCAGTCCCGCCACCGAGCCCCCGCAGGCCTTTCCCGCCCTCTACCGGGAACTGGTGAACCAGTGGAAGGGCCTCGTGGAGAGCTCGGGCGTCAGTTCCGACTGATCGCACCCGCAGGCGGGACACGCCGCGGTGGCCAAGGCCGCCGCGCTATATCAGCGGGCCATGGAGAGTGCCTTGTCCGACTTCATCATCACCCGTGACGTGGCCATCCCCATGGAGGATGGCCTGGAGCTGAAAGCCGACGTGTTCCGGCCGGACACGAATGCCCCCGTGCCCGTCATCATGACCCTGGGGCCCTATGGCAAGGGCGTGCGCTACCAGGACCACTATAAGGCGAGCTGGGCGTTTCTCACCGGCGCCCATCCCGACCTGCTCAGCGGCTCGCAGCATCGCTGGCTGACCTGGGAAACCGTCGACCCGGAAATCTGGGTGCCCTGGGGCTATGCGGTGGTGCGGGTGGATTCGCGCGGGGCAGGGCGCTCGCCGGGCTATCTGGACATCCTCTCGCCGCGCGAGACGCTGGACTATTACCACGCCATCGAATGGGCGGGGACGCAGCCCTGGTCGAACGGAAAGGTGGGGCTGAACGGCATTTCCTACTATGCCATCAATCAATGGCATGTGGCCGCCCTCCAGCCGCCGCACCTGGCCGCCATGGTGCCGTGGGAAGGGGCGGCCGACACCTATCGGGACTTCTTCCGCCACGGCGGCATCCTCTCCAACAGGTTCCTGGAAACCTGGTATCCGCGCCAGATCCTTTCGGTTCAGCACGGCAATCCCAGCGGCCCGACCGATCCCTGGATGGATGCGCCCGCCACCGGCCCCGCCCAATTGTCCGAGGCGGAGCTTCATGCCAATCGCATGGCCACCCTTGCCAATGTCCGGGCCCGCGAAATGGACGATGCCTGGTATCGCGCCCGTTCCCCGGACTGGAGCAAGGTGGTCACGCCCTTCCTGAGCGCCGCCAATTGGGCGGGCTTTGGCCTCCATCCGCGCGGAAACTTCTCCGCCTTCACGCAAGCCGCCTCGCCCCAGAAGTGGCTAGAGGGGCACCCGGGGCGCCATGAGGAATGGTTCTACCTGCCCTATGGCATGGAGCTTCAGAAGCGCTTCTTCGATCACTTCCTGAAAGGCGAGGACAATGGGTGGGATCGTGAGCCCCCCGTGTGGGTGCATCTGCGCCGTCCCTTCAGCCGCGCCTTCCAGTTGCGCAAGGAGACGGAGTGGCCGCTCGCCCGCACCGCCTGGACGCGTCTGCATCTCGACGCGGCCGCCGGGGCCCTGACCTGGACGGCGCCCGAAGCGCCCGGTGCCGCCTCCTTCGCCGCCGCGCAGGAAAACCTGTGCTGGATGTCGGCGCCGCTTGACCAGGAGACCGAGCTGACGGGCCCCTTGGCGCTGACGGTGCACGTCTCCTCCTCCACGCCGGACGCGGACCTCTTTGTCACCCTCCAGGCCTTTTCACCGGAGGGGGTGGAGGTGACGTTTCCCGGCACGGTGGATCCGCACACGCCCCTGGCCCAGGGCTGGCTGCGGGCCTCCCACCGCAAGCTGTGCCCGGAGCGCTCCCGTCCCCACCAGCCCTACCATACCCATGACGACAAGCAGCCGCTGAAGCCTGGTGAGGTCTATGAGCTGACGGTGGAAATCTGGCCCACCTGCATTGTCCTGCCGGCGGGCTATCGGCTCGGCCTGGATATACGCGGCACGGACTTCCAGCGTCCGCCCGATCCGGCCAATCCCACCGCCTATCGCGGCTCCGGCCCCTGGCTTCACGACGATCCGCTGGACCGGCCGGACAGCCTCTTCTCAGGCACGACGACGCTCCATACCGGGCCGGGCATGGAGGCCTATCTCCTGCTGCCGGTGATCCCTGCGGCCGGGACTTAGAGCACGTTGTTTCGACGCGATTGCGGACGCGATAGCGGCCTCCCCTTGCGCTGGAATGGCTCTCGCACGGTTCAGCGCGCAAGATCGCGCTCCGGCAGGGCGGCGACGCGGAAGCCGATATTGCCACTGCTGCTGCCCGGTGTGTTGGCGGTGCGCGCCGCCACCCGGTAGCGGTTGCAATAGGAGCTGTGGCACAGATAGGAGCCGCCGCGCATGGATCTGCTGTCCCCCGGCCCCTCATGCAAAGGGTCGTGGTCAGCGGTCACGCGGTGATAGTCGCGGCTGAAGACATCCCGGCACCATTCCCACACATTGCCCGCCATGTTGAACAGCCCGTAGCCGTTCGGGGCGAAGGCATGGACGGGGGCGGTGCCCACGAAGCCGTCCTCGGCCGTGTTGTGGTCGGGAAAGGTGCCTTGCCAGATGTTGCAGCGATGCACGCCGTCGGGGGTCAGCGCGTTGCCCCAGGGATAAAGCTGGCCCTCCAGCCCGCCGCGGGCGGCATATTCCCATTCCGCCTCGCTCAGCAGGCGGGTGCCCGACCAGGCGCAGAAGGCCATGGCGTCAGTCCAGGAGACGTGCACGACGGGATGGTCCATGCGGTCGAGGACGGTGCTTGCGGGCCCTTCCGGCTGGGCCCAATAGGCGAAGGGCACCGGCAGCCACCAGGGGGCTTCCGCCGGAACACGGGGGATGCGGGCGGCGGTGGCGGGCGGAACGAGGGCCTGGAAGACATAGGACCAGTTGAAGCGCTCGGCCTCGGTCACATAGCCGGTGTCGCGGACGAAATCGGCAAACTGGGCATTGGTGACCGCATAGGCGGAGACGGCGAACGGGCTCACCGTCACCGGCCGCGCCGGTCCCTCGCCATCGCCGGCAAAGCCTTCCGCGCCGGACGTGCCCATCAGGAACCGCCCGCCGGGCAGCGCCACCCAGCGAAAAGCCGTTCCCCGCCCCTTGCGGGGGGGCGGCGGCACGGCCTCTGTCCCGCCGCTGCGGCGCGCGCAGCAGCAGGTCGGGGAGGCCCCGGCTGCGCCCTGGGTCGCGCTGCCGGGCGGCTCGCTCACGCCTCCTCCTCTTCCCAGAAGGCGGCGGCGCCCTGGGCCTTCATCAGCTCCAGGATCTTCTCGCGCGGGATGACGCCGCAGCGCTCGGCCCAGGCCTGGTAGAGCGCGATCATCTCCGTCACACGCTCGGGATGTTGGGCGGAGAGGTCGTGCAGCTCGGTGCGATCGGCCTCCATGTCATAGAGTTCCCAGGGACCGGGATATTTGCGCACCAGCTTCCAGGAGCCGACGCGGACCGCCGCATTCCCCTCGTGCTCCCAGAACATGGGGGTGTCGCGCGTCTCATCCTGCGGGAAGGAGCCCGCCAGGCTCTCGCCCTCGCACGGCAGGATGGCATTGCCTTCGTGGCTCTGCGGATAGGCGGCGCCGGTGATGTCGAGGATGGTCGCCATGATGTCCGGCAACTGGCCGGGCCTGTGGCGCAGCTCGCCGCCAGCCGTGATGCGCGCCGGCCAGTGCAGGATCAGCGGGGTTGCGATGCCGCCCTCGTGGACCCAGTGCTTGTAGAGCCGGAACGGCGTGTTGGAGAGGTTCGCCCAGGCCACCCCATAGCTCTGATAGGTGTCCTCGGCGCCCGGCATGATCTGAGGAATATTGCCGAAGCGCACCGGACGGCCGTCGCGGGTCTTTTCCTGCGCGATCATCAGGTCCTCGACCAGCACCTGGGGCGATACGTCGTCGGGAATGTCCTCGGCGCAGGCGCCGTTGTCGGACAGGAAGATGACGAGCGTGTCCTCCATCTGCCCGGTGTCTTCCAGCGCCTTCAGCACGCGGCCAATACCCTGGTCCATGCGGTCGATCTGGGCGGCATAGACCTCCATGCAGCGGGCGAGCCATTCGCGCTCCTCCGCGTCCGTCCAGGGCGGCTGGGTGGGATCGCGGTCGGTGAGCTTCCAGTTGGGGTGGATGATCCCCGCCTTGATCATGCGGGCGAGCCGCTCCTCGCGCAGCGTGTCCCACCCGGCATCGAACCGGCCCTTATACTTGGCGATGTCCTCGGGATGGGCGTGGAGCGGCCAGTGGGGCGCCGTATAGGCCACATATTGGAAGAAGGGCGTGCCGGGATTGTCCCGCGCGTGGCGGTGGATGAAGTCGGCCGCCTCGTCGGAGATGGCGTCGGTATAGAAGAAGTTCGGATCTTCCACCGCCTCGTGCTCGGCATTGGTATTGCCGCGGGTGAGCGTATTGGGCCAGTAGAAGCTGCCGGCCCCGATGATGGTGCCGTAGAATTCGTCGAAGCCGCGCTGGAGTGGCCAGGTGTCGGTGGGCTCGGTGAGGTTGGAGGCCACATGCCACTTGCCGGTCAGGCGCGTGCGATAGCCGGCCTTGCGCAGCACCTCCGCGATGGTCACGCAATTCTTGTTCAGATTGCCCGCATAGCCCTCCGGCCCGGTGCTGTAGGTGAGGATGCCGATGCCGGTCTGGTGGGGATGCAGGCCGGTGAGCAGCGAGGCGCGGGATGGGCTGCAGCGGGCGGTGTTGTAGAATTGGGAATAGCGCAGGCCGTTTGCGGCCAGGCGGTCGAGGTTGGGGGTCTCGATCTCGCCGCCATAGCAGCCGATGTCGGAAAAGCCCATGTCGTCATTGAGGATGAGGACGATATTGGGGCGCTTGGAAGGGGACGCGTCAGGCATGGAAGGCTCCCGGGCGTGGCGTGACCTTGGTCACGACCGCCGCGTCAGATTGATGGTGAAGCGGAAATAGTCGGGCAGGTAGACCGAGCGCAGCAGCTCCAGCGGCCGGCCGTCGGTGGAGATGGTGAGGCGCTCCATGGCCAGCAGCGGCGCGCCACGCGCCACGCCCAGCAGGCGGGCGGTGGTGTCGTCGGCAAGGGTCGCCGAGATGCTCTGGCTGGCCTCCTTGATGTTGAGGCCCAGCTCCTCCTCGAACACCCGGTACATGAGGATGGAGACGAGGTCGCGCGTCTCCAGCTCCAGGCCGATGTCGGGGGGATAGAAGGCGTGCTCGATGGCGATGGGGATGTCGTCCGCCAGCCGCACGCGCTTCAATTCCCACACCGCGCGCTCTTTGAGGGCGTCGCGCACGGCGTCGTCGTGGGCGTTGGTCATGCCCTTGTGGAGAATGCGCGCGCCGGGCACGAAGCCGGCGTCGCGGATGGTCTCCGAGAAACCCATCAGCCGACCCAGCCAGTTCTCCGGCTTGTTGGACTTCAGGAAGGTGCCGCGGCCGCGCTCGCGGGCGAACATGCCTTCGGCCACCAGCGGTTGGATGGCGTGGCGGATGGTGATGCGGCTGACGCCGAAATGTTTCACCAGCTCCGCCTCGGGCATCAGCCGGCCTTCGGCATCAATGAGCTTGCCCTCCCGCACCTGGCTGCGGATGGCTTCGCGCACCTGGATGTGGAGCGGCCCGGCCGCCGGTCCGCCGGCCGTGTTCGCGGGCTCGCGGGCGGTCTTGCCTTTCAAGGGCGTGAGCATGGTCAGATCCGGCGGCGGGTGATGGGGTCGAACAAATGGATGTCCTGCGGGGCGAAGGAGACGGCCATGGTCTCCCCCTCGCGGGGCAGGGGGAAGCGGTCATAGCGGGCCCGCAGGGGCGTGCCGTCCAGGGTCAAATCGAGGATGGCGGCATCGCCCAGATTTTCCACCACCTCCACGCAGACGGGGATGCCGTCCGCATCGAAGCGCACGGCGCTCGGGCGGATGCCCACCACCACCTCGCGGCCCGCCTCCAGGGGCGCCGCCACCGGCACGTGCCGTCCGCCGATGAGCACGCCGCCCGCCGTCGTGCGGGTGGTCAGGAGGTTCATGGGCGGGCTGCCGATAAAGGCTGCCACCTCGATGCAATTGGGGGCGGCGAACACCTCCGCCGGACGCCCGATCTGGCGGATCTCCCCCTCCTGGAACACCGCCATGCGGTCGGCGAGGGTCATCGCCTCTTCCTGGTCGTGGGTCACATAGACCGCCGTGACCCCGAGCGACCGCTGCAGCTTCTTCAGCTCCACGCGGGTGGCGAGGCGCAGCATGGCGTCGAGGTTGGAGAGCGGCTCGTCCAGCAAAAACAGCCGCGCCTTGCGCACGATGGCGCGGGCCAGCGCGCAGCGCTGCTGCTGGCCGCCGGAGAGTTGGCCGGGCTTGCGGTCGAGCAGATGGTCGATCTTCACCTTCGCCGCCGCCTCGCGCACGGCGGGGCCGATCTCGGCCTTCGGCACCTTCGCCATTTCGAGCGGGAAGGCGATGTTCTCGGCCACGCTCATGTGCGGATAGAGGGCGTAGCTCTGGAACACCATGGCCACGTCGCGCGCCCGCGCATCGGCGCCGGTGACATCCTCCCCGTCCAGCAGGATGCGCCCGGAGGTGGGGGCGTCGAGCCCGGCAAGGATCCGCAGCGTCGTGCTCTTGCCGGAGCCGGAGGGGCCGAGCATGGCGAAGAATTCGCCGGGGCGGATCTCCACGTCTATGCCCTTCAGCGCCTCGAACGTGCCGTGCCGCTTGACGATGTTTTCCATCTGGACCAGTCCGCGGGCGGTCATCGACGTCCTCCTCCCTTGACGGCGCCGACCGTCAGGCCTTTCACGATGTGTTTCTGGGCGATGATGCCGAGGATGATGACGGGCAGCATGGCGAGCGCCGACACCGCCGCCAGCTTCGACCAGAGCGTCTGTTCCACCGACACGAAGTTGAACATGGAGATGGTGACGGGGCGCACCACGTTCCCCGACAGCACCACGGCGAACAGGAACTCGTTCCAGGCGTTCAGGAACACGAACACCACGGTCACCGCCACCCCGCCGCGCACCTGGGGCAGGATGATGCGCCAGAGCGTCATCAGCCGGCTCGCGCCGTCGATGAAGGCGGCCTCCTCCATCTCGAAGGGCAGATCCTCGAAATAGGAGACCAGCAGCCAGATGGCGAAGGGCAGCGAGAAGGACAGATAGATGAGGATGATGCCCTGGTAGGTATCGATCCAGCCAATGTCCCGCAGGATCAGGAAGTAGGGAATGATGATGCCCACCGGCGGCAGCATCTGGGTGGCCAGCACATAGAAGCCCGACCACTTCTTGCCCGGCACCCGCAGGCGGGCGAGCGCATAGGCCGCCGGGATCGCCAGCACCATGGTCACGATGGTGGTGCCGATGGAGATGATGAAGCTGGAGACGAGGTTCGGCACGATGGAGGTCGGCCCGAACAGCACGTCGTCGAAGGCCGCCAAAGTGGGCGTGAAGATGAGCTTCGGCGGATAGGCGAGCACGTCCTGCTCGCTCTTGAAGGCGTTCAGCAGGCTCCAGAAGATGGGGAAGATCCAGGCCAGCAGGAACAGGCCGGAGACCCCCAGGAGCATGACGAGGCGCAGCTTGCGGCCCTTCATTTGGCCCTCCGGAGCGCGAAGAGGATGCCGGTCACCACCAGCGTGAAGATCAGCAGCGCCACGGCGAGCGCCGAGCCATAGCCGATGGACAGTTCCGTGAAGGACTTGCGGTAGGCATAGAGGTTGAGGATCTCGGTGGCCGTGCCCGGCCCGCCGCCCGTCACCGTGAAGATGGCAGCAAAGGCGGTGAGCGCCACCATGGTGCGCATGATGATGACCATCACGATGGCCGGCCGCAGCAAGGGCAAGGTGATGCGCACGAAGCTCTGCCAGGGGCTTGCCCGGTCGATGCGCGCGGCCTCGTAAATGTCCTCCGGCAGGGCAGCAAGGCTCGCCAGCAGCACCATGAAGGCGAAGGGCGTCCACTGCCAGGTGTGGATCACCACCACCGAGAACAGGGCGAGCGAAGGATCGCCCAGCCAGTTGTGGCTGCCGAGGCCGGCGGTCATGCTGAGATAGTCGACGACGCCGAATTCCGGGGTGAGCATGAAGGTGCGCCAGACCATGCCCACCACCGCCGGGGAGAGCACCACGGGCAGGATGGCGACGATGCGGAACAGCGTCTGGCCGCGCCGCATGCCGTTCACCAGCAAGGCGAGCGCAAGGCCAAGGATCACCTGCAGGATGACCGTGGACGAGGTGTAGACGAGGCTCACCCCAAGCGCCGACCAGAAGCGCGGATCGCCCAGCAGCTCGCGATAATTGTCAAGGCCCACGAAGCCGTCCATGAACGGCATGGCGAGATCCATCCGGTGCAGGCTGGTCCAGCCCAGATGCAGCAGCGGAAAAGTGGTCGTCGCCATCAGGGCGATGAAGGCGGGGGCCATGAGCGCCGCCGCGAAGCGGCGCTCCCGGCCTTCCATCATGCGCGCGGGATCGGCGCGTCCCGAGGCGGCAGATCCGCCTCGGGCGCCCAGTGTGGTCGCCTTGCTCACCGTGTCAGCCCCGCATCATCGGCTCGAGGCGCCGCTGCGCCTCGTCGAGCGCGGCCTTGGTGGTGGCCTGTCCCACCAGCGCCTGCTGGATGGCGGTGGCGAGCGTGTCGCCGATGGCCGGCCATTGGGGCACGCGCGGGCGCCAGTTCACGTCCGTGTCGTGTTCCAGGGCGCCGAGGGTGGCGGCGACGAAATTGTCGCCGAAGCTGTCCATCAGCTTCACATAATCCGGGTTCTTCCACAGGCTCAGGCGGTTGACGCCGGAGCGCTTGGCGGGGCCCGCATATTGGTAGGAGGTGCGCGCCTGGGTGGGCAGCGAGGCGGCCCACTGGATGAACAGCCAGGTGGCCTTCTTGCGCTTCTCGGGCAGCGCCGCATTGATGGGGAAGCCCCAGTTCCAGATGGAAGAGACGCGCTTGCCGGTCGGCCCCTTCGGCCAGCGAGCGAAGCCCACCTTGCCGACCACCTTGGACTTCTCGGGATTGTTGATCACCGAGGCCGAGGTGTTGGCGTCGATATAGCTGGCCACCGTGCCCTGGGAGAAGGCGTCGGCGATGTCCGGCCAGTTCCAGTTCTGGGCGGCGGTGGGCGCATATTTGCGCATCACGTCCACATACCAGTTCAGCGCCGCTTCGGCCTCCGGGCCATTGACGCGGAACTTGCCGCCCGGGAACCACTCGCCGCCGAATTCGCGGAACAGCGAGGAATAGATGTAGACATTCTGCCCCGCGCCGGCGACGCCGCGCAGCGCCGTGCCCCACAGGCGGTTCGCCGGGTCGTTGAGGGCGGCCGCGTTGGAGACGAAGTCCTCCAGCGTCTCGGCGGCCTTCAGGCCCTTCGCGTCATACAGGTCCTTGCGATAGACCTGAATCGTGACCTCGCCGTCATAGGGCACGCCATAGAGCTTGCCCTCGATGGTGTTGGCGTTGCGCCAGGCGGGGATGATGTCGTCCGCCTGGAACCACGACGCATCGGTGAGGGCGGCATCCTTCAGATAGGGATCGAGCGGCTCCACCCATTTGTTGGCGGCATAGAGCGCGTAATACATGGGATCGGCCGCATGGGTGGAATAGCCGCCCGCCTTGGAGGTGAGGTCGATCACGGCCTTCTGGCGGATCTGGGCCGGCGGGATCTTCTCGAAGCGCACGCTGATGCCGGTAAGGGCCTCGAACTGGGGCGCCAGCGCGATCAGGTTGTCGAAATAGCTCGCCGGGATCACGGCCACGGTGATCTGCTCGCCGGAGGCCTGCCGCCAGTCGATCTTGGCGGACTGGTAGGGGGCAAGGTCGCCATCCTGCGCGAGGCCGGAGCGGATGAAGGCGGGGAGAGCGACGGCCGCAAGGCCAGCCTGCAGCACATGCCGCCGCGTGGGCTTCATGGGACTCATTGGCGTTTCCTCCTGGCCGATATGTGTTCGGCCTATTG
Organism: Aquabacter sediminis; assembly: GCF_028863665.1. Taxonomy (GTDB): domain Bacteria; phylum Pseudomonadota; class Alphaproteobacteria; order Rhizobiales; family Xanthobacteraceae; genus L1I39. The sequence goes on along the minus strand of NZ_JARBFX010000003.1, from coordinate 355,087 downwards.
TCATAACAATCAGGTTATCATCATAACATGTCAAGCAGACGTGCCGCTGCGTCCGGCGGTTTTCACGCACCCCGGCGGGACGTCAGTTCGGACGATGCAGGGTCTGGGCGACGGCGGCCTGCCAGCCCGCGATCTTGGCGGCACGCACGTCGTCCGCCATCGCGGGCGTGAAGCGCCGGTCCAGGTGCCAGTTGGCGGCAAAAGCCTCCGGCCCGCCATAAAGGCCCGCCCGCCAGCCGGCGAGGAAGGCCGCGCCGAGCGCCGTGGTCTCGCGCACCTGCGGGCGATCCACGGGCAAGGCCAGGATGTCGGCGATGAACTGCATGGTGAAGTCGCTGTCCGACATGCCGCCATCCACCCGCAGCACCGCCTCGGTACGTGCGAGGCCGGCATGGGTCATGTCGGCGCGCATGGCGTCCAGCAGGTCGAGCGTCTGGTAGCCGACGCTTTCCAACGCCGCGCGGGCGATCTCGCGGCGGGTGGTGCCGCGTGTGAGGCCGCTCAAGGTGGCACGGGCATCGGAGCGCCAGTGCGGCGCGCCGAGACCCACGAAGGCCGGCACCAGATAGACCGGCTGGCTCTCGTCCGCCAGCGCCGCCAAGGCGGTGCTCTCCGCGGCGGTGGAGATGATGCCGAGGCTGTCGCGCAGCCATTGCACGGTGGAGCCGGCGGAGAAGATGGCGCCTTCCAGCGCATAGGCGTGCGTGCCGTCCCATTGGTAGGCGAGGGTGGTGAGGAGCCGGTGGCGCGAGCGCGGGCGCGTCTTGCCCGTATTGAGCAGCATGAAGGCGCCGGTGCCATAGGTGACCTTGGCGAGGCCGGGCGCGAAACAGGCTTGGCCCACAAGGCTCGCCTGCTGATCGCCCACCATGGCCAGCACCGGCACCTCGCGGCCGAGCCAGGCCTTGGACGTGACACCGAAGGCACCGGCCGTGTCGCGCACCTCCGGCAGGAGCGGCGCGGGCACGCGGAACAGGCGCAGAAGCTCCGTGTCCCAGGCACCGGCTGTGATGTCGAACAGCATGGTCCGGGAGGCGTTCGTCACGTCGGTGGCATGCACGGCGCCGCCCGTGAGCTGCCACAGAAGGAAGCTGTCCACGGTGCCGAAGGCGAGGTCCCCGCGCTCCGCCCGCGCCCGCGCGCCGGGCACATTGTCCAGCAGCCAGGCGATCTTGGTGGCGGAGAAATAGGGATCGATGAGAAGCCCGCTGCGCTCGGACACCAGCGCCTCGCAGCCCTCCGCATTCAGGCTGTTGCACAGCTCCGCCGTCCGCCGGTCCTGCCAGACGATGGCGGGCGCGATGGGCGCGCCCGTCTCCCGGTCCCAGATGACCACCGTCTCGCGCTGGTTGGTGAGGCCGATGGCGGCGATGTCGGAGGCGGATAGGCCCGCCTTGGTGAGCGCCTCGCGCAGGGTGGCAAGGCTGGTCTCCCACAAATCGCGCGGATCGTGCTCCACCCAACCGGGATGGGGGAAATGCTGCGGAAATTCCCGCTGCGCCGTCGCCACCGGCACGAACGCGCGGTCAAACACGATGGATCGCGTCGAGGTGGTGCCCTGGTCGATGACGAGGATATGGCTCTCCACGATCGTCCTCCCGTTTTTCGTTCTTGTGTGTCGCGCCGGTCAGGCCGCGGCGGTCTGCTCCTGTGCCATGAAGGCACGAAGCGACGCCACCTCTTCCGGCGCCAGCCGCAGGCCGAGCTTGGTCCGCCGCCAGATCACATCCTCCACCGTGCGGGCAAATTCCTCCCGCATCAGGTGGCGCACTTCGGCCGGGGTGAGGCCCGCGCCGAAGGGCCGCCGGGCGCCAGGGTCGGCATTGGCTGCCGCCAGGAATTCGAACGCCTTCGTGCCATAGGTCCGCGCCAGCCGGGCGGCGTCCGCGGGAGTGAGCCAGGGGTGGCCCTCCTGCAGCGCCTGCGCGAGCCGGGGCGTGTCGCCCGGCGGGAAGTCGCCGCCTGGCAGCGGCTTCGTGCCGGTCCAGTCCCCGCTGCGGGCGGCAGCCGGGCCCAGATGCGTCCTCAGCTTATCCAGGGCATCGAGGGCCAGGTGGCGATAGGTGGTGATCTTGCCGCCCAGCACCGACAGGAGCGGCGCGGCCTCTTCGTTCAGCTCCAGCACATAGTCGCGCGTGGCCGCCTGCGCCGCGCTCGCGCCGTCATCATAGAGGGCGCGCACGCCCGAATAGGTCCACACCACATCGGCGGGCGTCACCGGACGGGCGAAATATTCGCTGGCGGCGGAGCACAGATAGGCGGTTTCCTCGGAGGTGATGGCGGGCTTGGCCGGATCGCCCTCATAGTCCAGGTCGGTGGTGCCGATGAGGGTGAAATCGCCTTCATAGGGAATGGCGAAGACGATCCGCCCGTCGGGATTCTGGAAGATGTAGCAGCGGTCATGGTCGAACAGGCGGGGCACCACGATGTGCGAGCCCTGCACCAGCCGCAGCTTGCCCTTCAAGGGCGGGCGGGCGGCGCCGATCTGGCGGTCGGCCCAGGGGCCGGCGGCATTGACGAGGACACGGGCGCGCACCGCCTTGCGGGCGCCTGTTGCCTGGTCCTCAACCGTGAGCGTCCAGGCATCGGGCGCGCGGTCGAGGGCCACCGCGCGGGTGCGCGTCTCGATCACGGCGCCCTTGGCGCGGGCATCGGCGGCATTCAGCACCACGAGGCGCGCGTCATCCACCCAGCAGTCGGAATACTCAAAGCCGCGCGTGCGCAGCTCGCCTTTCAGCGGGGCGCCGGCCGCATCGTGGCCGAGATCCAGCGCGCGCGCCTTGGGCAGCAGCTTGCGCCCGCCCATATGGTCATAGAGGAAGAGGCCGAGACGCAGCATCCACCAGGGCCGCATGCCTCGCCCATAAGGCAGCACGAAGCGCAGCGGATGGACGATATGGGGCGCGATGCCCCACACCACCTCGCGCTCGGTGAGCGCCTCGCGCACCAGCTTGAACTCGTAATATTCCAGATAGCGCAAGCCGCCATGAAGCAGCTTTGTGGAGGCCGAGGAGGTGGCGCTGGCTAGGTCGCCCTGCTCGCACAGATAGACCGAATAGCCCCGCCCGGCCGCATCGCGCGCGATGCCGCATCCATTCACGCCGCCGCCGATGATGGCGATGTCGAACGTGCCGTCGCCGGCACCTTTCGTCCGCCCCTGCGTGGAGGCGCGCACCCGTTCCATCTGGACCGACCTCTCCTTGGCGCTCGGCGCACCGTCGGCCGCTCCGGCGCGGCGGCGCGGGCCTCAAGTGAAGCGCTGGCGTCCAGGCTAAAGCGAACATCGAGATGTTCGCAATCGAAAATATCGAACATCACATGAGGGAAAAACGCTTATAATTGAAAGCGTAACGGATGTTCGTTTTCGGGCGTCGTCTCCACCAGCTGGACATTGTGGGCGGCACAAAGCGCGCGCAGGCGGGGGGAGGGGAGGTGGTCGGTCACGAAGGCCGCCACCTGGGAGAGATGGCCGAGGCGTACCGGCGCCACGCGGCCCACCTTGCTCCTGTCGCACACCAGGATCACGCGCCGGGCATTCTCCATGATGGCGCGGGCCACCGTCACCTCCAGCGGGTCGAAGTCCAGGAGCGAGCCGTCCTCGTCGATGGCCGAGGCGCCGATGATGGCCGTGTCCACCTTGAACTGGCGGATCATGTCGATGGCCGCCGGCCCCACCACCGCGCCATCGGAATGGCGCACTTGCCCGCCCGCCACCATCACGCGCATGTCGGGGAAGGGATAGAGCCGGAGCGCCACATTGATGTTGTTGGTGATCACCAGGAGGTCCCGGTGGCCGGTGATCGCGCGCGCCACCTCTTCCGTGGTGGTGCCGATGGTGATGAACAGGGAGGAATTGTCTGGAATGAGCCGGGCGGCGGCTTCCCCGATGGCCCGCTTCGCGGGGGCCGCAATCTGGCGGCGCGCCTCATAGGACAGGTTCTCCACCGCCGAGGACACCACCGCCCCGCCATGGGTGCGCGCCAGAAGGCTGCCGTCGCACAGGGCGTTCAGGTCGCGCCGGATGGTCTGCGGCGTCACGCCGAAGCGCGAGGCAAGGTCCTCCACCTCCACATGGCCGCTGGCGCGGGCCAGCGAGAGGATGGCAGTCTGGCGATCATTCAGCGCGTGCACGCGGGTCCCGTCCTGGCAGGCGAGGTTCGCCGGTACGATGTCCGGGCTTGGAGCGCAGATCAATGGGCCATCCACCTGCGACAGGTGCGCGCCCCAGGAACAAGCCCGCACTCCGGCGGTTCGACTTCGGGGACACGAGCGGGGATCATCGGCAAGGCGGCAGCCAGGGAGTTGGCCATGGACGAGCACATCCGGCGCGCGCCGGCCCCCCCGGTCCGTGCGGGGGCGGAAAGGAAACGTCCCCGGGTGGTGGTGGTGGGCGGCGGGTTTGGCGGGCTGGAAGTGGCCAAGGGCCTTGCGGGCGCCGACGTGGACGTGGTGCTCATCGACCGGGAGAACCACCATTGCTTCCAGCCGCTCCTCTACCAGGTGGCGACCGCAGCGCTCAACCCGGCGGACGTGGCCTGGCCGGTGCGGCGCATCCTGCGCGGGCAGGCCAATGTCACCGTCCTGATGGCGGAGGTGACGGGCGTGGACACTGCAGGCCGCGTGGTGGTCGCCGATGGGGAGCAGGTCGCCTACGACTATCTGGTGCTCGCCACCGGCTCGACCCATTCCTATTTCGGCCATCCCGAATGGGCGGAAGTGGCGCCCGGCCTGAAGCGCATCGACGATGCCACCGACATCCGGCGCCGCATCCTGGAAGCCTTCGAGCGGGCCGAGCTGACCCATGACGATGCCGAGCGGCAGCGCCTCATGACCTTCATCGTGGTGGGCGGCGGCCCGACCGGCGTGGAACTGGCGGGCGCCCTGCACGAACTGGCGCGCCTGGCCATGCCGCTGGACTTCCGGCGTATCGATCCGCGACAGGCGCGCATCATCCTGGTGGAGGCGGGGCCGCGCCTTCTGCCCACCTTGCCGGAGCACCTGTCCGATTACGCTCTCGCCACGCTCCAGCGCATGGGGGTGGAGGTGCGCACCGGCGCCGCCGTCACCGCCTGCGATGCCGCCGGCGTGGAACTGGGCGAGGTGTGTATTCCCGGCGGCACCCTCTTGTGGGCGGCCGGCGTGAAGGCCTCGCCCGCGGCCCAGTGGCTGGGCCTGGAGGGGGACAAAGCCGGGCGCGTGAAGGTGGCGCCCGATCTCACCGTGCCCGGCCAAGGCGAGGTCTTCGTCATCGGCGATACGGCTTCGGTCAAAGTTGGCGATCAACCTGTGCCGGGTATCGCCCCGGCCGCCAAGCAGATGGGTGCCTATGTGGCGCGGGTCATCCGCGCGCGGGTGGCGGGCGCGGCGGCGCCGGGCCCGTTTGACTATCGGCACCAGGGGGATCTGGCCACCATCGGCCGCAAGTCCGCCGTGGTGAAGCTGGGGCGTACCGAGCTGACCGGCTTCGCCGGCTGGCTGTTCTGGAGCGTGGTGCACATCTATTTTCTGGTGGGCGCGCGCCACCGCATCGCGGTCGCCTTCGCCTGGATGTGGAACTATGTGACCTTCCAGCGCGACGCCCGCCTCATCGTCGCCCGCGAACGCCCCGGCGCCCGACACGACCCGCAGATGCCTTCGGCGCTGACGCCGGACGGCCGACCCAAATCTCTGACGGATAATGATTTTTCCACCCGCGCCGGGCCGCCGCCCCCGGGGGCGCCTCACCTCGCGCCGGCGAGCGGGGAAGGCTTGGCAGCACCCGCTCAAGGTCCGCAGGGCACCGGCGAAAGGGAACGCTCCCCGCCGTGAGGCGTTTGTGGAAGGAGCGCGGTCTTGACGATCGCGGTTATCATTCGGCGTGATCGGCAGGAGGAGCCTTTGAAAACAGCGATCCTCGCAGCGGTCCTGATGGCGGTCGCCGTGCCGGCGGGCGCGCAGGAAGTCCACGCCCTTCAATTGAGTTGCGCGCAGGCGCGGGGCTGGGTGAATGCCCGCGGCGCCGCCCTCATCCGAACCAGTCCCTCCACCTTCGATCGTTACGTGCGCGATCGGGGTTTTTGTGTCGCCCCCGAAGATACCAAGCCCGAATGGATCCGCACCCAGGACGTGGCCCAGTGCTTCGTGGGCTACACCTGCTACGACCCCTCCCGGGATCATTCAAACCGTTGATCCCCAAAGGCGCGGACAAGAAGGAGAGCGGCGGGCGAACCACCAGGGGCGGGCGTGGGGGCCGACAGCAAGGAGCAGGATGTGTGTGGCATTTGCGGTGAGGTGAACCGGGACGGATCCGTGCGCGTGAACGTGCTCGCAGAGATGGCGGACCCCCTCACGCCCCGCGGCCCGGACGGGTTCGGCGTGTTCGCGCAAGGCGGGATCGGGCTCGCCCATCGCAGGCTGAGTATTCTCGACCTGAAGGCCACCTCGCAGCAGCCCATGGTGGATGCGCAGCTCGGCCTCGCCATCGCCTTCAATGGCTGCATCTATAATTTCCGCGACCTGCGCCAGGAATTGACCGCCAAGGGCTATCGCTTCTTCTCGCAGGGCGACACCGAGGTGATCCTGAAGGCCTATCACGCCTGGGGCGCGGACGCGGTGAAGCGCCTTCAGGGCATGTTCGCCTTCGCCATCTGGGAAATGTGGACGGGCCGCGTGGTGCTGGCCCGCGATCGGCTGGGCATCAAGCCGCTCTATCTGGCGCAGGTGGGACCGTCCCTGCGCTTTGCCTCCACCTTGCCGGCGCTGCTGGCGGGGGGCGGGGTGGACACCGCCATCGATCCGGTGGGCCTCCATCATTATATGAGCTTCCACAGCGTGGTGCCGGCGCCCAACACGCTCTTTCGCGGCGTGCGCAAGCTGCCGCCCGCCACCGTCCTGACACTGGAGCCCGATGGCCGGCGCCATGAGCACGTCTATTGGTCGGTGCGCATGGGCGAGGGCTTCGATGCCGCCGAGATGGGCGAGGAAGAGTGGCGGGAGACGCTCACCCAGGCCCTCCAGACGGCGGTGGAGCGGCGCGCGGTCTCCGACGTGCCCATCGGCGTGCTCCTCCCGGGCGGGGTGGACAGTTCGCTGCTGGTCGCGCTGCTGGCGCGGCTCGGTCATTCCGATATCCGCACCTTCTCCGTGGGCTTTGAGAGCGTGAACGGCCTCAAGGGTGACGAGTTCGAATATTCCGACCTCATCGCCCAAACCTATGGCACCGACCATCACCGCATCGTCATCCCGCAGGAGCGGGTGTTGCAGGCGCTGCCCGACGTCATCGGGGCCATGTCCGAGCCTATGATGAGCCATGATTGCGTCGGCTTCTATCTCCTGGCGCAGGAGGTGGCGCAGCATGTGAAGGTGGTGCAGAGCGGGCAGGGGGCGGACGAGACCTTCGCGGGCTATCACTGGCACGAGAAGATGCTCACCTCCGCCGATCCGGTGGCCGATTATGCCGCCCTCTATTTCGACCGCGACCATGGGGAGATGGCGCAGGCGCTGTCCCCGGACCTCATGGGCGCCGACCATAGCCGCACGTTCGTGGAGACGTTTTTCGCCCGCTGCGGCGAGACCTCGCCCATCAACAAGACGCTGCAGATCGACACCGAGATCATGCTCGTTGATGATCCGGTGAAGCGGGTGGACAACATGACCATGGCCTTTGGCCTGGAAACCCGCGTGCCCTTCCTCGACCACGAAATGGTGGAACTGGCCGCCCGCATTCCTTCCGAACTGAAGGTGCAGTCCGGCGGCAAGCATATCCTGAAGGAGGCCGCGCGGCGCATCCTGCCGGCGGAGGTGGTGGACCGGCCCAAGGGCTATTTCCCCGTGCCCGCGCTCAAATACATTCGCGGTCCCTATCTCGACTTCGCCCGCGACGTGCTGAACCAGGAGGCCGCCCGCACGCGCGGGATCTTCCGGCGCGATTATGTGGACCGCCTGCTGGCCGATCCCGAGGGCAACCTCACGGCCAAGGGCCATTCCAAGCTCTGGCAGGTGACCGTGCTGGAGCACTGGCTCCAGACCCACGCGGCGTGACGCGGCGCCGGCAAAGACCCGTTGCAAAGGAGGAGGATGCATGTGCCGGTGGATGGCCTATTCGGGCGAACCCATTGCACTTGATCGCTATGTGACGCGCTCGTCCCATTCCTTGGTGGTGCAGAGCCAGAAGGCGCTGGAATCCACCATGGCCATGAATGGCGACGGCTTCGGCCTCGGCTGGTATGACGACTTGCCGGAACCGGGGGTCTACCGGGAGATCCGGCCTGCCTGGTCGGACGAGAATCTGCGCTCCCTCAGCCGGCATTTGCGCTCGCGGCTGTTCTTCGCCCATGTGCGCGCCGCCACCGGCACGCCGGTCACGCGGCCCAATTGCCACCCCTTCGCCTATGGCCGCTGGCTGTTCATGCACAATGGCTATCTGGCCAACTGGATGACGCTCCGCCGCACCGTGGAAGGCATGATCCCCGACGAGATGTATGGCGCGCGGGCCGGCTCCACCGATTCCGAGGCGCTGTTCCTGGCGCTCATGGGGCAGGGGCTGGCGGATGAGGCGGAGCCGAGCCCGGTGGAGGCGGTGCGGCGGTTTCTGGAGACGGTAGCGGCGATGGCGGGTTCGGACCCGTTCCTGTTCACCGCCGCGCTCTCGGACGGCGTGCATCTCTACGCCTTCCGCTATGGGGTGAATGCGCGGCCGAATTCGCTCTATTACCGTGCGGCCCAGAACGGTGTCCTCATCGCCTCCGAGCCACTGGACGATGATCGCTCCACCTGGATCGAAGTGCCGCCGCAATCGGCGCTGTGCGCTCCGTCCGGCGGCCCCGTCTCGGTTCTGCCGTTGGCGTGAGGGGGATCGACCTTATTGGACCGAGACGGAGTCACCCCTCACATTCAATCGCCGAAGCGGTTCCCTGTGAGGGGATCCGGCTCTAGGCCCCCACGCCGCGGGCATGGATCAGCAGCAGGATTTCATAGGCCAGATAGGCGGCCAGATGTGCCGCCATGCCCTGCACATCGTGGCCGGGGCTCACCGTATTGATGTCCACGGCCACGATGTTCAGCCCCGACAGGCCGCGCAGCAAGTGCAGCCCCTCCCGCGCCGAGAAGCCGCCCCAGGTGGGCGTGCACACGCCCGGTGCCACGGAGGGGTCGAAGGAATCCATGTCCCAGGACAGATAGACCGGCCGGCCGCCCATCACCGCGTGCAGTTCGGCGAGCACATCCGCCTCGCCCCGCCGCACATAGTCGGTCATGGTGATGATGTTGTAGCCGAGGCTCCTCGTATGGTCGGCGACGCCCGGCCGGTAGGTGGAGCCGCGCACGCCCACATGGTAGGAGGCGCTGGCCGAGACCCGCTGCTCCAGCGCCACATGGCTGAACTGGCTGGCGGCGTCATAGGGGTGCTCCGGGTTCACCGGGTGGCAGTCCGTATGGCTGTCCACATGCAGCACGCACAGGTCCGGCCACAGCCGCGCGGCGGCGCGCACCAGCGGCACGGAAACCGAGCCGTCGCCGCCGAAGCCCACCACGGTGGCCCCGGTGGAGGCAATGCGGAAAGCGGCTTCCTCGATGCGCGCGAAGGCCTCCTCGATGCGGCCCGGCGTGAGGGTGACGTCACCGCAATCCACCAGCCCCAAGACTTCGCGCACGTCGAAGTCCGCCCGCTCGCTCTCATAGGCCCGCACCAGGGCCGATTGCTCGCGAATGGAACGCGGCCCTTCCCGCGAGCCGATGCGGAAGGGATGGGTGCCGCAATCGAAGGGCACACCGAGAATGGCCGCCTTCGCGCCGGCCGCATCGCTGGCCCAGGGGACGCCCATGAAGCCGGCGCCCTGGTGCATGAGGGCGGCGCTGCTCAGTTCCGAGGGTTTCATGACAGGGGGCTTTCCTGCGCCAGAAAGTCGAAGGCGGTCAGCGTGTGCACCTTGGCCACGGCCACCAGTTCGTCGACGAGAATGTATTCGTCCGGCGCGCCCATGTTGAACGGCGTGCAGCCGAAGACCACGCTGGGAATGCCGAACATGCGGTAGATGCGGGCGTCAGATGCCCCCACCCGCATGTTGCTCACCGGCGGTGCGCCGAACACGCGGGCGGCGGCGTCCACCGTGCGCGTCACGATCTCATGGCCGGGCGAGGTGTAGCTTGCCGGATAGGCGCGGATGATGCGCCAGGTGACGCCCTCAAGGCCATCGAGCCCGGCATGAAGGGCGTCTTCCACCGCCTCCAGCGTCACGCCTACGGGAATGCGGATGTCGGCGGCGGCGGTGGCGGCCGCCGGCACCAGGTTCGGCGAAATGCCACCCTGGACGGTGCCGATATTCACTGTCACCCGCTGGAGCGTTGCCGCCTCTCCCGCGCCGGAAATGGGCTCTGACACGGACTTTGCCGCCGCGATGGCGGCGCTCACCTCCGCGGGGGCCGCCACGGGCAGGTCTTCCAGGCGCTTCAGGGCATCCAGCGCGTCGCGCAGGCGGTCGATGGCGTTTTCGCCCTTATGCACATGGGCGCCATGGGCGGGCTGGCCCTCAGCCTCGATCTCCACCCAGCACAGGCCCTTTTCGCCGAAGCGCACCACGGTGGGCGAGCCCACGTCGCCGCACAGCATGGCATCGCCCTTCGCTTCCGGCACGTTCTCCAACAGCCAGCGCGCGCCCAGCGAGCCCATGTTTTCCTCGTCGCCCGCCAGCGTCACCACCAGGTCGCCCGACCAGTGGTCCCGATGGCCGGCGAGGATGCCGGCCGCCAGCAGCGAGGCGGCGATGCCGGCCTTCATGTCGGAGACGCCGCGCCCATAGATGCGGCCGTCCTCCAGCACCCCACCGAGCGGCGGCACGCTCCAGGCGCCCTCGCCGATGGGGAAGGTGTCCAGATGCCCGTTCAGCACCAGCCGCCGGCCAGGGCGGCCGGAGCAGAGGACGCCCACCAGGTTCACGATGCCCGGCGCGCTTTCATAGCGCTGCACGGTCATGCCGGGGATGGCCTCCAGGAGGGCTGTGGCGGTCTCAGCGATCGCGGTCACATCGCCGGGCGGGTTGGGGGAGGCGATGCGCACCAGCCGGCGCGTGGTGTCCACGAGGGCCGCGCGGCCGGCTTCCACCTGCGCCATCAGGCGGTCGTGGAGGCAAGAAAGGTCACTGGCGGGCAAGACGACGCTCCCACAGGCGGATCGCCATGGCCAGGGGCCAGCAGATGCAGAAATAGACCACGGCGATGAAGGTGAAGATTTCGAGCGGCCGGAAGGTGGTGGAGGACAATTCCATGCCCCGGCGCGTGATCTCGCTGACCGAAATGACGGAGCCGAGCGAGGAGAATTTGATGAGCTGCACGAAGTTGGAGGCGAGCGGCGGCAAGGTCATGCGGATGGCCTGCGGCATCACGATGCGCATGAAGCTCTGGGCCGGGGTCAGCCCCAGCACCTGCGCCGCCTCCCGATGGCCCTTGGGGACCGCCTGGATGCCGGCGCGATACACTTCCGAGATGAAGGCGGCCATATAGAGCGACAGGCCGATGAGGATCGCCGCCAGCGCCGAGATGCGGATGCCGAAGACAATGGGCAGCACGTAATAGACCCACAGCAACTGCACCAGGATGGGCGTATTGCGGATGATCTCGCCCAAAGTCAGGCTGAAGGCCCGCAAGAGCCGGAACTTCGACATGTCGAACAGCGCCAGCACCAGCCCGCCCAGAAGCGCGAAGACCAGCGAGGTGGCGGAGATGATGAGCGTCAGCTGGAGGCCGGATAGAAGGAAGTCCAGGTTGTTCCAGATGATGTCCCAGCGAAACGTATAAGAGTTCACGGCGGGCCTCCTCCTGCTCGCCTCGGGATGGGACGCGCCGGCCCGTGCGCGCCGTTGGGGCGACGCGGCGGGGGCAGGCGCGGGGTTCGGGCGAGCGGGCCGGCGCCGTCACGGGCGCCGGCGGCGTCTTCAGGGCATCAGGGGGCGACGATGGGGCCGAGCTTGTTCTTGTCCGCATACTTCTTCAGGCGGCCATCCAGCTTGATGGTGTCGATGAAGAGGTTCACGTAGTTCAGCCACACCTGGTCGCCCTGGTTGATCACATAGGCATAGGGCGTCACCGCCAGCTTCTCCGGCGGCTCGATGGATTTGGCCCAGTCGAACTCGTCGGTGACTTTCACGGCGGTGGGGAAGTCGGTCATGATCACGTCCACGCGCCCGGCCACCAGTTCACCCTCGCGCGTGTTGGGCGGGGCAACCGAGACGAGTTCGGCGTTCTTCAGGTAAATCTTCATGAAGGGCTCGATATAGGAGCCGAGCGTCACGGCCACCTTCATGCCGGGCTTGTCGATGTCGGCCCAGGATTTCACCGGCCCGTCCTTGCGGGTGACCGCATAGATGTTGGTGATGAGATAGGGCTTGGAGAATTCCACCGCCTGGGCGCGCTTCAGCGAGGCGCCGATGCCGAACATGCCGATGTCGCACTTGTTGGCCTGGAGGTCGGCGATGAAGGTGCCGAAGCTGGATTCCACGATCTCCAGCTGCGCGCCCAGTTCCTTGGCCAGCTCCTTGGAGAGATCGGCGTCGATGCCTTCGATCTCGCCCGTCTTCGGGTTGCGGAAGGAGATGGAATAATAGAGCGGATACTGGCAGACGCGCAGCTTCTTGCTCTTGGTGATGTCGTTGAGGCGCGAATTGACCGCCTGGGCGGAGGCGGGCAAGGGCGCGGCGATGCAGGCGGTCAGCGCCGCAGCCGCGGCCCATCGCAGGAGTTTGGCAAAAGGAAGGGTCATGGCTTGGTCCTCTGGGGTTGGCCCGGCCTTTGGCGGCCGTTGTCTGGGGTTCGGGTAACGTTCAGTCCTGAAGCAGGGACAGGAAGCGGCGGGCGCGGTCGCTGGCGGGCGCGGTGAAGAAGGCCTCGGGGGCGGCCTCCTCGACGATCTCGCCGCGATCCATGAAGGCGACGCGGCTTGCCACCTGGCGGGCAAATCCCATTTCGTGGGTGACCACCACCATGGTCATGCCCTCCAGCGCGAGCTGGCGCATGACGGCGAGCACCTCGTTGCGCAGCTCCGGGTCCAGCGCGGAGGTGGGCTCGTCGAACAGCAGCACCTTGGGCGACATGGCGAGCGCGCGGGCGATGGCCACGCGCTGCTGCTGGCCGCCCGACAGGCGGCTGGGATGCACGTCGCGCTTGTCCGAGAGGCCCACCTTGGCGAGCAGCGCCTCGGCGATCTCAATGGCGGCGGGGCGGCTCATGCGCTTCACGCGCAAGGGAGCCTCGATGATGTTCTGGAGCACGGTCATGTGCGGCCACAGATTGAAATGCTGGAACACCATGCCGATGTCGGGCCGCACCTCGCGCGCCGAGCGGCGCTCCTCGGAACTGTCCCGGGCCGAGGCGATGGTGACGCCGTTCATGGCCACCGTGCCGGCGCTCGGCTGCTCCAACAAAGCGAGGCAGCGGCAGAGCGTGGTCTTGCCCGAGCCGGAGGGACCGATGAGGCACACCACGTCGCTCGTCTGGATCGAGAGATCCACGCGCCGCAGCACCTCCACCGGGCCGAAGCTCTTGCTCACCTCATGGGCGGCGATCAGCGGCACAACCAATGCTGGCTCCCTCGAGAAACTTGACCATAAATTTGCGTTATGGTCTTCTTGCCTCGTGTTTCAAGGCTCGCTCATATTCCAGACGAGCAAACACGAAATGGCAATAACCAAAATTTATGCAAATGGATTATCGTCTCCTCGAAGCCTTCCGCGCCGTGATCGATGCCGGCTCCGTCACCCAGGCGGCGGGCGCGCTGGGGCTCACCCAGCCGGCCGTGAGCGCGCAGATCGCGCGGCTGGAGGCGGAGGTGGGCTTTTCGCTGTTCGAGCGCTCGGGCAACCGGGTGCGGCCCACCACGGAGGCCCTCGTCTTCCGCGAGGAAGTGGAGCGCACGCTGGCCAAGATCAACGACCTCAGCCGGGTGGCCGAGCAGATCCGCACCGGCGAGATGGGGGCGTTGACCATCGTCAGCCACCCCATGGCGGGGGTCACCTTGCTGCCGCCGGTGGTGGCCGCCTTCGGCAAGGCGCGGCCCGACACGAAGGTGGACTTGAGCGTGCGCAACTCGGACATGGTGCGCTCGCTCTTCCCCTCGCGCACCTACGACATCGGCATCGCCGAGGCGTCCGTGGACCCGGCGGGGCTCACCATCACCCGCTATCGCATGGCCTGCAGCGCCATTCTGCCCAAGGGGCATGCACTGGCTGCCCATGATGTCATCACGCCCGCTCTGTTCTCCGGCCTGCCCTTCGTCAGCATGTCCCGGCAATGGGCCGCCCATCATCTGGTTGAGAAGGTGTTCGGGGCCGCCGGCGCGCATCTCAACGTTGTGGCCACCTCGGAACTGTTCGCCGCCATCTGCATGATGGTGGCCCATGGGCTCGGCGTCTCCATCGTGGATGCCGCCTCCGCCGCCCAGTTCGAGGGGCTGGGTCTGGAGGTGCGGCCCTTCGCGCCCGCCGTGCTCTACGAGGTGGCGGTCTTCCATTCGGCGGACCGGGTGCCCTCGGCCATCGCCCGCAACTTCCTGGATCTTCTCGACGCCCACATGGGCACCTTTCTTTCGCCCGCCGTGGAGCAGCCCTGATGCGCCTCTTGTCTGACCTTGCCGCCTTCGCCGCCGATGCCCGTCTCCAGGAGGAGTTCGACGCGCTCTGCGATTTCGGCGGCCGCCTCGCCGGCACGAAGGCCGAGGCGGACGCCATGGCCTATGTGGCGGAGCGGGGGGCGCAGGCCACCGGCGTGCCCGCCCAAGCGGTGCCCGTGGCCTATGGCGGCTGGACGGCGGGTGCGGCCTCCCTCGCTTTTGCCGATGGCAGCACCGCCTTGTGCCATCCTTTGGTGCGCAGTCGAGCGACGCCGGCGGAGGGCCTCGAAGCTGAAGTGATCGATCTCGGCCGGGGCACGCCGGAGGAGTTCGAGGCCCACCGCGCCGAGATTGCCGGCCGCATCGTGCTGGTGAGCCACGAATTGATGTTCGTGGCCGGCACCATCCATCGCCGCCGCAAATACAATATGGCCCTGGAGATGGGCGCCGTCGGCTTCCTCATTGCCGGCCCCGTGGCGGGGGGCGCTGTGGCGGGCTCCTCCGGCCGCGCCGGTGACGAGCCGGGCATTCCCGCCGCCGGCATCTCGCCCGAGACCGCCGCGCGCCTCGCCCGCACCGCCGCCGGCTGGCCGAAGGTGCGCTTTCACCTCGACGCGCAGGACCGGCCCGGCGAAACGGCGACCTTGCTGTTCGACCTGCCGGGGCAGGGGCGGGACCTTGTGGTCCTGAGCGCCCATGTGGACGGCCACGACATCAATGAAAGCGCGCTGGACAATGCCTCGGGCGTCGCGGTGGCGCTCGCGGTGATGCGGGCGGTGGCGCCTCATGTGGCGGGCTTCCAACGCGGCGTGCGGCTGGCCTTCTTCAGCGCCGAGGAATGGGCGCTCACCGGCTCGGCGCAATATGTGGCGGGCCTGCTGCCTGAGGCGCGCGATCGCATCGCCCTCGACATCAATCTGGACACGGTGGTGGGCGGCGCGCGCCATGCGGCGCTCACCAGCGGCTATGGGGCGCTGGAGCCCTTCCTGCTGCGCGCGGCGGAGGAGGCCGGGCACCGCTTACGCTGCGTGCGGCCCTTCCTGCAGAATTCCGACCACGCCAATTTCGCCGCCGCCGGCATCCCTGCCTTCCGCCTGGTGGCCGGCTATGACGAGCCCAACGCCGCCGTCCGCTTCGTCCTGACCCCCGAAGACCGGCGCGACAAGGTGCAGCCCGGCGAACTCCTCCGCGCCGCCGCCCTCACCGCCGCCTTGCTGGTGGCCGCCTGCACGGCATCGCCGGAAGAGGCGGCGGGGTGGCGGGCGCGGGTGGGGTGAGGGGCCTCACCCCGCCGCCCACACATCCTGGAGATAGCGCCCGCTGTCCTCCAGCGCCTTGACCGCCTCAGCGCCGAGCAATTCCGCGAAGGCGGCGTGCACGTCTGGGGCCATGGTGCGGGCATTGCCGCAGATGAGGATGGACGCGCCCGCCGCCACCGCGCCGCGCACCGCCTCCCCATGGAGGCGCAGGAGGTCCTGCACATAGGTCTTCGGCGTCCCCGCCCGGCGGGAGAAGGCCACCGCCAGGAGGCTGAGCGTGCCCTCGGCCTCATAGGCTTCCATTTCCTCGCGATAGAGATAGTCGCTCTCGTCCCGGCAGCCGAAGAAGAGCTGCACCGGGCCCACCTCCATCCCCTGCGCGCGCTGGGCGTGACGCTCCTGGATGAAGCCGCGCAGCGGGGCAAGGCCGGTGCCGGGGCCCACCAGGATGAGCGGCACGGTGGGGTCCGCCGGCAGGTGGAAGGTGCTGCCCGTATCCTTCACCAGCACCCGCACCGGCGTGCCCTCGGCGCATTCAGCCAGATAGGTGCTGCACAGCCCGTCATGGTGAACCCCGTCGGCCGAGACGAAATGGTGGACGCCCACGGTGAGCGTGCACGCCTCCGGCGACAGGAGCGGCGAGGAGGAGATGGAATAATAGCGGGGCTTCAGGGCCGGGCGCACGGTGAGCAAGGTGGCGAGGTCGAGCTTCACCGAGGGTACCTGCGCCAGCAAATCCTCCATGCGGGGCTTGGCCTCGGCGACCGCGTGGGGGAAGTCGGAGAGCCAGGCGGCGATGCGGGCGCTGTCGGGCGGGCATTGGGCCGCCTGCGCCCAGGCGCGCAGGTCGCGCCGGGTGACGGGGCCGGCGAGGTCCACATGCTCGGCCAGAAGCTCGCCGACGCTCACCGGCACGCCGAACGGCAGGCCGGCCTCGTCCGCGGCGTGGGGATGGAGCGGGGTCAGGATCACGCGCGTTTCCGCCGCCAGGCCGCAGCGGGCGGCGGCGGCTGCCACCAAAGCTGGCGGGTTGGTGGGGAAGACGGCCAGATGATCGCCCGCCGCATAGGAGGTGCCGGCAGGCAGCGGGATCTCGATGTGGCGCGTGGAGCCCTGGGCGCCCGCGCCCAGCAATTCCCGGTTCATGCGCACCGGCACCATCACGGCGCCCGCATCGAGCCGCGTGCCGGAGCGGGGCGCGGCGCCGGAAGCGGTGCCGGCGAAATTGGCCATCTCCACCCTTACGGAAGGCTCCACCTTCGCAGGCCCCTCGGCGGCGGCGTCCGCGCCTGCCGCATCGGTGTCCGCCGCGCCGCCGAAGGCCGCGTCCAGCGCCGGCCAGAGCGCGGCGGTCCAGGCCTCCACCGCTGCCTCATAATCGCCGTCCGCATCCGCCGTGCCCGCCTCCAGGAGGGCAGTGCCGCCAAGTGCGGCGAGGCGGGTGGCGACAGTCTTGGGGAATTTCTGGAAGGTCTGGTGCCACTGGGTGTTGCCGCAGCCGAGCACCGCATGGCGCACCCCCGCACAGGCGCCCGCCGGGGCGCTCGCCAGCCATTGGGCAAAGCGCGCGGCATTGTCCGGCGGGGTGCCGTTATAGGTGGAGGTGACGATCACGACGGCCCCGTCCGTGGGCCAGGGCTGGCCCACCTGATCGTCCAGCTCTGCGACGGTGGCGGCATAGCCCCGCCCCGCCGCGTGTTGGGCGAGGGCGAGGGCGATGTCGCGGCAGCCGCCCATATTGGAGCCGTAGAGCAGGCGCAGGGGCCGCCCGCCCCCCGCCACCGGCGCCGCCAGCGCGCCCTCCGCCTTGGCGGCGGCGGGGCGCACGGGAAAGCGGCCCTTCACCTCCGGCCGCCGCTCCAGCAGCATGTCCAGATGGTCGGGCTTCACGGTGAGCGCCTGCTTGTGGCGCAAGACGTAATGGGGGTCCTTGGGCCGGACCGTGTAGCGCTGGACGAGGCGCGCCAGCACCATCTTGGCCTCCAGCAGGGCGAACTGGAAGCCGATGCAGGAGCGCGCACCCATGCCGAAGGGGTGGTAGGCGTGGGGATGGTGGAGCTTCTCCTCCTCCGGCGCGAAGCGGTCGGGGCGAAAGGCCTGGGCATCGGGGCCCCAAATGCGCGGATTGCGCTGCATGGCCGTGAGCGACACGAACAGGCGCTCGCCCGCCTTCACGTCATAGCGGCCGTTCCCCACCGTGGCGTCGCGGGTGATGTAGCGCGGGATCACGGGCACCGGCGGGCACAGGCGCAGCGCCTCTTTCAGCACCCGCTGCGTATAGACGAGCCGGCCCACATCCTCATAGGTGGGCGAATAGGAGAAGTCCCGGCCCAGCACCTGGTCCACCTCGGCGATGAGCTTTTCCAGCGTCTCGGGATATTTCCACAAATAGTAGAGCGCATAGGCCAGCATGCCCGACGTGGTCTCGTGCCCGGCGATCAGCAGCACGATGAGCTGGCCGCGAATATTGTCGTTCGGCAGCTTCTGGCCGGTGACCCGGTCGGGGGTGGTGAGCATCACCTGGAGCAGGTCGGTGGGCACCGCCGCGCCCGCCGCCATGGCGGCCCGGCGCTCGGCGATGATGGTCTCCACCTCGTCCAGCATGATCTTGTCGGCGGCCGCACGCCGCTTGCGCACCTCGTGGTAGAAGACCTCCGGCAAAAGGCGCCTGGTCTCGGCCATGGCGTCGGTGAGCACCACATTCATGGCCTCCACGAAGGCCGGCAGGTCCGGCGCGTCGATGGCCCCATAGCGGCGGTTGAAGGCGGCATAGGAGATGGCCTCGAAGGTCATCCGCGTCATCAGGTCGGTGGCGAGGAAGCTCTCGCCGGGGCCGAGGCGGTCGAGATGGGCGAGCAGGTCGTCCGCCACCTCGACGATGCGGCCGTAATAATTCTTCAGGGCCGTGGCGCCGAAGGCGGGGGCGAGGATGCGGTGCGCCTGGTGCCAGAGCGGGTCATCGTCGGAGGAGGTGAAGAGCGCGCTGCCCACGCTCTTGTCGGCGAGGTCGCGCAGCCCGCCGCGCCCTTCCACCTGCTTGGCGAAGATGGTGGGCGCGGCGCACATTTCCGAGACGATGTCGGGGTTCGAGCAGAAATAGGCGCGCTTTCGGCCCACCTGGAAGGCGAAGAATTCGCCATGCTTGGCATGGAGCGCGTCCAGGGCCGCCACCAGGCCGTCCGCATTGTGCAGTTCGGGCAGGTTGCCGACGATGGGATAGGGCCGGGGGCCGGGCACCGGCTGGTGGGCGGCGTGCGTCGCCGGGGCGGGCGTGGCCGTCGCCGCCGCATGCTCCACCACAAGACGCAAGTGAAGGCCATCCGGCAGGCTGTCATCGAGGGCGACGGTGATGCCGTCCGCCGTCTCCACATGAAAGGCCGCGTCCGCCGCAAGGCCCGCCGCCGCGCGCACGGCCTCGCGCACCGCCGCGCCGCTGGCGCCGGGGAACCAACCCACCTTGAGGGTGTCGGCCCCGTGCGCGAGATCCACACGCTTCAGGGCGGGAGGCGCAGGGGTCTGCGGCATGGGGAACTCCTTGGGACGTGTTTTCGGCCCCTCGGGGCCTCGTTTGGGATGGGGGCCGGATTGGGACGGTCAAGCGGCGGTGGACGCGCGCGGCGCGCGGCGGACCATGGCCTCGATGGCCGCCACGTTGCGGGCCATGTCCCCCTCCGGGTCCATGGCGGCGGCCACCGCCTTGGCGCGGGCGGCCATGGCGGTGTCGGCGAGCACCGCGCGCAAGGCGCGCTCCAGGGTCTCCCGGCTGACGCGCGTGTGGGGCAGCACCGCGCCCACCCCCATGCGGCGCAGGCGCTCGGCATTGTCCGGCTGGTCGAAGCCCACGGGAATGGTCAGCACCGGCACGCCGGCGCGCAGCGCCTCCGCGCAGCCGCCGACGCCCCCGTGCTGAACCACCGCGGCCGCATGGGGAAAGAGGCTCGCATGGGGGGCAAAGTCCAGCGCCAGCACCTGGTCCGCGGGAGCCTTGGGCGGCTCATTCTTGCCCATGAGCAGGACAGCCCGCCGGCCGAGGGCTTGCGCCGTGTCGGCGGCGATCTGGTAGAAGTCGCGGGCGAGGTGCACCACGGTGGTGCCGAGCGTGAACACCACCGGCGCCGGCCCCGCCGCCAGGAAGGCGGTGATGCGCGCGGCGGTTTCCGGGTTGGGCGCCTGGGCCAGGAAGGGAAAGCCGGTCTGGACCGAGGCCGCCGGCCAGTCCCGCTGGAGCGGGCCGAAGGCGGGGGAGAACAGGGCCAGCACCAGATGGGGCGAGAACTTGCCCTCGAACAGGACACCGCCATGGGTCTCCACCCCCAGTTCCTGCGCCAGGGCGGTGAGCGGCGCGCCCCAGGCATTGGACATGCGGCGCGCGATATTGAGCAGGATGCGCTGCGGCCAGGTGCCGAGGTGGCGCAGATGATAGCCCGCCGGGAACCAGGTGAGGACGCACGGGTCGAGCGCCGACATGAAGGTGGTGGGCGAGAGCATCACATTGGCCCAGGGCAGGCCGAGCTTGGCTGCCACCAAAGGCGCCACATAGACCAGTTCCCCCACCACCAGGGCATCGGCGCCCTGCGCGGCGGCCATGAGGTCCGCATAGGTCTCGCGCACGCAAGGGAAGACGGTTTCCAGATAGAGGCGCTTTCCGCCATGGACCGGGTCGCCGAAAATATGGGTCAGCACCTCCGGCGGAAAATCCGGCCGCAGGGGATGGAAGGGCAGGCCGAGGGCGGTGATGCGGCTCTCATAGGCGGCGGGGGCGGCGACCACCGGCTCATGGCCCCGTGCCTTCAGGGCCTGTGCCACCGCCAGCATAGGGAAGAGGTCGCCGAGCGAGCCGAGGGAGGCGAGGACGATGCGCATCAGATGGTCACCTTTACGGGCGCGCGGGTCGTGTTGGGACGGCCGCGCATCAGGACGATCACGGCGAGCAAGGCGACAGCGAGCATGATGAATCCCACATAATAGCCATCGGCAATGCTGCGCGCCGCGCTGAGCCGCAGGGCCTCGGCCACCGCCGGTGCCTGCGCCGCGAGCGTCCGCGCGGCCTCCTCATTGCCGTAGATGGCTTGCTCCATGATGACTTCGAGCTGCGCGCGCGCGGCCCCCTCGACGCCCGAGGCCTCGGCGATGGCGTGGAAGCGTCCGCGCTCCATGGCCACCACCACCGTGCCGATGGCCGCCATGCCCATGGCGCCGCCCAGCTGACGCACCGTATCCAGGGCGCCAAAGGCCCGGCCCCGCTGGCTTTCCGACACCTGGGCGGTGCCGTCCGTATAGGTCTGGGAGACGCACAGGCCGATGCCGGCGCCGAGCAGGATCAAGGCGGGCACCATATAGGCGAAATCCATGCGCGGCAGGGCCTGGGTCTCCAGGAAGAATCCGAGCGTGGCGAGGCTGAGGCCCGCCACCACCGGAAGCTTCGCGCCATGGCGGTCATACAGCACCCCCGAGAGCGGGGCGCAGATCAACATGGGCACCAGGAAGAGCAGCATGGCCAGGCCCGACTCCAGGGGCGTGAAATGCAGCACCCGCTGGAGAAAGATGGCGCCATAGGCCGATTGCCCCACGATGGCGCTCTGAATGCAGAACAGCACGATCCCGTCGGCGCTGAATTGCCGCCGCGTGAACAGGCGCACATCCATCAGCGGGTCGTCTGCCCGCGCCTGGGTGAGAATGAACACCCCCAGCAGCAGGCATCCGCTGGCGATCAGGCCGACGGTGAGCGGCGAGGTCCAGCCCCAGGAATGGCTCTGCTGCAGGCCGAGCACCATGGGGCCGAGCGCCGCCGCCAGCAGCAGGGAATGGGCTGGCCGGAAAGTGCCGCTGCGCGGGCTCGCGGCGGCAGGCCCAGCCTTCGCCAGCAGCACCAGGACGAGGGCGGCGAGCGGCAGATTGACGAAGAAGGCCCAGCGCCAGCTCCCCGCCTGCACCAGCGCCCCGCACACGATGGGGCCGAAGACCATGGCCAGCCCCCCGAGCCCGCTATAGAGCCCCATGGCGCGGCCGCGCCCGGAGGGGCCGAAGGCCTCGGTGGCCAGCAGCGCGGCGGCGGGCGCCATCATGATATTGCCGAGCCCCTCCAGGGCGCGCCCGCACAGGAGCATGGGCAGGTTCACCGAAAGCCCGCTGACCATGGAGCCGAAGGCGAACAGCACCACGCCAGCGCGGAACATGCGCGCGCGCCCCTCCACGTCTGCCAGCCGCCCCCCGGTGGCGATGGCGACGGCCACGGTGAGCGCATAGAGGGTGATGATCCATTGCTGCGCCCCATGGCTCAGCATCAGGTCGCGCTGGATGGAGGGGAGCGCCACGGCGGTCCCGGTGCCGTCGATCATGATCATGCCCAGCGCACCGGCCGCCGCGAACACCGCGCACCAGCGCTGCCGGCTGTCTGTGGACGCGACCCTCATGCGGCGAACCCCGTGCGGACCCAGGCGCCCCGCCAGCGGGAATTCCTGCGGCGAAACGGTAACATGGCGCCAATTGTCCAGTGCACGGCGAAGCTTGTCCAGCACCACGCGGCCGCGGGGCAATTATCGCCGGTTTGCACGCCGCGACACGGCTCCGCCCTCCACGCGCCGGGCTCGCGGAACATCGCGCATCCATCTCACCGGAACGCATGCCGGTCCAAGGGGGGCGCCTCCATCACGCCGCGCCATCGCGCACCAGGCGCAGGCGCGCTTTTGCCGAAACCAGATAATGCGCGGCCAGGCAGCCATCGCGGAAGCGCAGCGCCATCCGCGTGACCGGCGAGGTCAGGCATGACGTCCAGTACCAGTCGCCGCCAAAGCCTCGGATGAGGTCCCGGTCCTGGTACATCATCTGCAATTCAGCCGGGGAGGGGATGCGCCAATCCTCATAGCCATTCCAGCGCGCCCGACGGGCGAGGGCGTCGATATCGCGGCCGCGGATCAGGCAGAAATCGACGGGATGGGGGCTTTCATCGTCCGGTCGCGTGTGCAGCACCGCGCCGGTGTCGGGAGACAGGCCGGCGAACACCGTCCCGTCGGCGCGAAGGGGCCGGCGCAGGGCGCGCCGGCGCTCATATTCGGCGGTCATGAAGAATGGCAAGGTGAAGCCGGGACCGTCATCGCCCGGCCGGGCCGCTCCCGCGCGGGGGAGGGCGGCATCGCCGTGCGGATCCCCGTCCCCGTCCCCGTCCCCGTTCCCTGCATCCGTGGTGTCATCCATCGGCCTGCGACCTCGGCGTTGGTGGGCAAGGGGAGGACATCCTCATTCCCCGTCGCCGGGCGCCTGCGGTGCGGCGTGCGGGTCGAGCGCGGATGTAGCATCCCTGTGGTCCAGCCGCGTCCGATGGCGGAGCAGGAACGCCACCTCCTGGTGCGAGAGCCCGTCAATGTAATCGTCCATCTCGCGCAGGATGTGCGGGCTCTTGTCCGCGATGCCGCGATAGAAGTGGAGAAACTGAAGGATTTCCTTCTCCTTCTCGCTCAGGGGCAGGTTCTCGCTCAAGGGCAGGGCATCGTCGGCCATTGGCTCTCCTTTCCCGGCCGGATCGCGCAGGGCGCGCGAAGGGCGCACGCGCACCTTAATCCGCCATCGCACGCTCGCCTGCGCACCCCATAGCGGGGCAGGGCGGTGCCGCGGCGCTGCGCCAGCCACGCGACGCCCCCCACCAGCAGGAGCCATGCCAGCACCAGGCCCGCGAGCCACATGTCCCGGATCAGCGGGCTGACCGTCTGGGCCGAGGGTGGGCCGAACAGGTTCAGGGCGTGGAGGATGGCGACGACGCCCACGGCCGCCAAAGGCGGGCAGATGAGATTGGCGGCACGGGAGCGGCTCAGCGCCCGCAGGGTGCGCAGCCCCGGCAGCCGCCCGATCACCGTGGCCAGGATGAAGCCCCAGGTGGAAAAGCCGACCGCGATCAGGATCAGGAAGGCGATGGCCCAAGGCCCCGGCTCCAGCTCCATCCAGGTCACCGACTGGACCGCGCCGAGGCCGCACAGGCCGGCCCCCACCCAGCGCGGCAGGGCACTCAGCAGGAGCATCACGCCGACAAGGATCACCGCGAAGCAGACACTGAGCTGGACCAGCGAGAGCGACAGGACGCCGGGAAACAGCAGCCCGGAGACCAGATAGGCCAAAGGCAGCATCACCGTGGCGGGAAAACCAAAGATCAGGAACACCACCCCGAACACGGCCGCCGCCGCCGCCGCGAGCCCGAAGACGGCCAGGAAGAGAATGCCGGCTCCTGAATGGGCGTCGCGGTCGTCGATGATGTGGATGAAGATCGGAAACATCGTGCCCCCCTTCGCGCGCGACCCCGGCGGGCGCGCCCACCGTCCTCAGCGATGCGCTGCACACCAGGCATAGGTCTTGCCCTTCGAGACGAAAGTCTTCTCGTCCACAACCTGGAAGCTGAACCGAAAGCGCCCGAGATCAGATGAGGAGCGACCGCCACTCTCGCAGGAGGGGGCGCCGGAATAGACGTTTCCTGCCACGGTGAGGGGCTCCGCGAGCGTGCAGATGCCGAACATGCCCTCCGCCGCAGGCGAGAGAAATTGCCGGCCGGCGAAACGACCGTCGGGAAAAGTATAGAGGCCGATGGAGCGCGCCGCGTCGGGCGGCGTGAGGCAGCGGCCGACGCTATATTCCCCCGGCACCAGGGGCAGGCGAGCCGCAGGCTGCGGCGCGGCCGGCGCGCTGCCGGCCGGGGCGGCGTGGGCAAGCCCGCACCTATCCGTCAGCCGCGCGATCACTTCGCCGGCGCCGGACAGATCGAAGACGGGGCCTTTCGGCGTCATGGCGCGGGTGGCCGGTCCCGCCAAGGTGAGACCCTTGCCCGCGCCGATGGCCCGCACGGTGTCCGGCTTGAGGCCGAGCCCCCCGCCGGCCAGATCGCTCAGGAACACCCCCGCGCCGAACGCTTCGATGGCGACGGGAAAGGTGGCGCCGTCAATGTCCAGCATGGCCGCCCCGTCCGGCCGCCACCCCGATTGCAGGGACAGAATGAGACTGAGGCGCAGGGGGCCGCCGGGGCGACAGGAGAGCACGAGGGCGGTGGAGCCGGCGCGGTTGCGCGTGAACGCCTCCACCGTCTCACCCTGGTCGCGCATCGTCCATGGGGCGGCGGCGGATGCCGCCATGGCGGGAGGCGCGCGAAAAGCCCCGCCGAAACTCAGGGCCACGAGCCCCGCCATCAGCCATGTGATTCTGTCATATCGCATCAGTGTAGGCCCCCGCCTGGGACGCAACCTACCACCAATGCAACCGGCGCGCAGCGGTTTCCCGTTGCCGCAGGCTCCGCCGGGCGCTGACGGGCGCGCGTCCAGGCGTGTCCTCTGCCTTCCCCGCGCCGTTCCCTTGTGGCGCCTACTTGGCCCGCGCCTGCCGCGCTTCCCGCGCGCGGCGGGTCTTCTCGCGGGCCATCTCCATGCGGTCGGATTCCGCTTTCTCCCGCGCCTCGCGCAGCGCCCTCTGGCGGGCCATCTTGGCCTGCACGGAGTCCGCCTCGGGGGCCACCGGAGCCGCAGGCGCGGAGAAGACCGCTTCGGCACGGGCCTTCAAGTCCACGGGCATCTTCGTCACATTCACGTCCTCTTGTCGCGGGGTGGGAACCGGGTGGCGCGGCACGGGAGAGATCCGGTCTGACCTTGGCCGGTCACCGCTCCTGCATCCTCTCGCCGAAGGCCTCCGCTCCCCCGCCCTTCAGGAAAGCCTGGGTGGCGGCGAGGACAGCTTCGTTTTCCCGATCCCTGACCGTGAATCGTTCAAGATCCCCGGATGCGGAATCGTAGATCGTCTTGGCCTTGGCTGAAAGCGGTTATTGGGCGAGGGCATGCTTGCGCCCGGCCGGGACTGCTCTGGGGCAGGGATCGCCCTGCGTCCTCAGAACAGCGATGAGGCGTTCAATTCTCGTTCACGTCCTTGTCCCAGATCTTCACATTGCCGCGCATGTGCACGCCCTTTCCCTTGCCGCTTCTGGCGCGGGTGAGGCGGCGCAGGCCAAGCCAGGCGGCGAGTGCGGCGCAGGCAAAGACCAGCAGAAGCAGAGGCACGCTCTCCCCCAGCAGGCCCAGCGCGAGGAGCGCCCCCACCACCGCCGCGCCGATGGCGAATCCCAGGAAGATGTAGCCCGAGGTCAGCATTTCCAGGATGGCCAGCACGATGCCGGCCACCACCCAGACCCACCACACCGTCCACATGTCAGGCGCGCCCCTTCAGCATCTTGAAGGCGTCGGCGAAGGCCTCCAGCGCCTGTGCCGGGATGAGGATGGTCTGCTGGCCATTTCCCTTGGCCACTTCCGCGAGCGCGGCCACCTGCTTCTGGGCGATCTGGAACTGCGCCGCCTCCAGGCCATTGGCGGAGATGGCGGCGGCAATCACGCCGGTGGCATAGGCTTCCGCATCCGCCGTGACACGGCGGGCCTTGGCCTCCTGCTCGGCGGCATAAAGCGCCGCGTCGGCGGCCAGCTCCACCGAGCGCTTGCGGCCTTCCGCCTCCATCACCTGGGCGCGGCGGGCGCGCTCGGCATTGAGCTGCTGGAGCATGGCGGCGCGGGTGGCCTCGTCCAGATTGACGTCCAGGATCTCGGCCCGCGTCACCTCCACGCCCCAGTCGTCCACCATGGCGCGCACATGCTCGCGCACCCGCTCGATGAGCTGGGCGCGGTTGGACTGCACCTGGTCCAGCTCCAGCTTGCCGATCTCCGAGCGCACGATGCCGGCGACCGTGGTGGCAATGGCCGCGTCCACGTCGCGGATGCGGTAGACGGTCTTTTCCGGCTCGGTGATGCGATAGAAGACCGAGGTCTCCACCCGCACCAGCACATTGTCGGCGGTGATGGCGTCCTGGGTGGCATTGGGAAGCTGGCGCTCCAGGATGGAGATCTTGTGCGCCACCCGGTCGAAGAAGGGGATGACGAAATTGATGCCCGGCCCCAGCACCGCGCGCAGGCGGCCGAAGCGTTCAACCACATATTTTTCCGACTGCGGCACGATGCGCACGCCGAGGAAGATGCACAAGATGACGAAGGCGGCGAACGCCAGGGTCACCGCGCCGCTGCCGAGGAAGTCACCGGGATTCATGAGAAAGCCTCGCGGGCGAAGAAGGGCGGCGCAGCCTGCCCCCGATCGGGCCTGCGCGCAACCTCAAGGGGAAGGGCGGGCGGGCGCCTCACGGGCGGGCGTGCCGCTCCACCTCGTCAAGCACACGGGCGATCTCGCCCAGGCATTCCTCCGCCTCGGGGATGGAGGCGGACATGAAGACATGGGGCATGTCGTCGTAAAGGCGCAGGTAGGAGCGCGCCCCTGCCGCCTGCGCCCGCTCATGGGCACGCACGGCGTCCGGGCTGGTGAGGTCCAGCGTGCCGCCGAACAGATGGAGGGAGGGCAGGCCCCTGAAATCGCCGAAGAGCGGGCTCACCGCCGGATCCGAGGCATCCCCGGTGGGGGAAAAGGCGGCGGCGGCCCAGCGCGGCCCGGCCTGGGCCAGCAGGGGATCGTGGGGCGCGATCTCGGCGCTTTCGGGAGCCGAGAAGGTATAGTCGAGGGCCGGCGACAGCAGGACGAGGGCATCAACGCCCTTGTCGCCGCGCGCCCGCAATTCCTGCGCCAGGGACAAGGCCAGCGCCGCGCCCGACGAATCCCCCATCAGCACCAGCGGCCCGTCGCGCTGGACCAGCACCGCCTGGATGGCGAGCAGCGCGTCCATGGCCTCGCGCCAGGTGTGGCGGGGGGCAAGGGGAAAGACGGGCACATGGAAGGGTGTGCCGCAGCGGCGCACCAGGTCGGTGATGATCGACCACTGGTAGCTGGCGAGCTCCAGGGAATAGGCGCCGCCATGCACGTAGAGCACGCGCGTGGCGACGCTGTCGCCGTCCGGGAAGCAATGGAAGCAGTGCGTTCCCGTCTCGTTGCTCTCCAGAACCTGCACGCCCCGCCGCAGCAGCAGGCCGGGGGGCGAGGCGCCGGCGGACTGGGACTTCAAAGCCGCCGCTTCCAGCCGGCTCGGATCGGCCATCATGGCCTTCGATCCGCTGAGCGGCAGGATCACCGTCTTCAAGATCTCGGCGGACAGGCTCATGAGGGCTCCTTCTGCACCGGGCGCGGGACAGCGGAGCGCCCTCGGACACAGGACAACGCGTGCAATGCAGCAAAGTTCATTTCTGTCCGGCGGATGTGACCGGAGGACGCACGCAAGCGGCCCTGCGGTCGGCGCGCGGCCGGGCGGGCGGCGTCCGGCATGTGTTCCGGCGCGCCCTTGAGCCTGCTTACCGGAGCCTTGCCTATGGGAGTTAAGGTCAGAC
Source organism: Aquabacter sediminis (assembly GCF_028863665.1). Taxonomy (GTDB): domain Bacteria; phylum Pseudomonadota; class Alphaproteobacteria; order Rhizobiales; family Xanthobacteraceae; genus L1I39. The sequence goes on along the minus strand of NZ_JARBFX010000003.1, from coordinate 326,981 downwards.
GGGTGGCAAGCCGCCGCTGAAGGGGCCCGCCGCGCAGAGCTGGCGAACCTTCTGGAGGTCGGCCTCGCCGGCGGGATTGTAGATGACCAGCTTGAGGTCTGGGCGGCCATCGACGGCGAAGCAGGAAAATTCGAGGCTGATCTCGCCGGCAATGGCATGGCGGATGGTCTTGGCACCCTCTCCGGTCTCGCGCACGTCGGTCTCGTTCCACATGCGCGCAAAGTCCGCGCTGGCCGCGCCCAGTTCGGCCACCAGTTCGTCCGCCCGCCTCGTGTCGCCCACCCGCGCGGTCTCGGCCCGGAAGGTGGCGACCAGGAAGCGGGCCACCGTCGCCCAGTCGCTCTGCGCCGCGCGGGTCTTTGGATCGAGGAACATGCGCCGCAGGATGTTCCGCTCGGGCGGCGGCAGGGCCTCGTAATCGGTGAGCACCCGGCGCGCGGCGTGGTTCCAGGCGATGATGTCCCAGCTGGAGGTGGCCACCGTCGCCGGGATCAGCGGCATGGCGTCGAGAAAGCGCTGGAGGCGCTGGGAGATGCCCGCGCGCGGCAGGGCATGGGCCTTGGGCGGGCGGCCGATGGCCACCAGGAACAGGTGTTCCCGCTCCGCCTCGGTCATCAGGAGGGCCTCGGCCAGCCGGTCGAGCACGGCCGGGGAAGGCGCCCCGCCGCGCCCCTGTTCCAGCCAGGTGTACCAGGTGGTGGAGATGTGCGCGCGCTGGGCCACTTCCTCGCGCCGCAAGCCGGGGGTGCGGCGGCGCCCGCCAAGGCCAAGGGCTGCGGGATCCAGCCGCTGCCGGCGCTCCCGCAGAAAGCGCGCGAGGCGCCCCCCGGCGCCGTCCCCGCTTATCCTGTCAGTCATTATACCCCTATAAGGACACGTCTTTAACTGGATAAATCCTGGCCCATAGTCCGCCACCGCACAAGACGGAGAGCGACCATGAACGTATTTGTCACCGGGGCCACAGGCTTTGTCGGCGCGGCGGTGGTGGAGGAATTGCTGGCCCATGGGCATCAGGTGCTCGGCCTCGCGCGCTCCGCCGCCAGCGCGCAGCGGCTGCGGGACCTGGGCGCGGAGCCCTTGGCCGGCGACCTGGAGGCGCGCGACACGCTGCGAAGGGCGGCGGCAACCGCGGATGCGGTGATCCATACCGGCTTCATCCATGACTTCGCGCGCTTCGCGCAGTCCTGCGCCATCGACCGGGCCGCCATCCTGGCGCTCGGGGAGGGAGCCGCCGGAAAGCCCCTGGTGGTGACCAGCGGGCTCGCCTCCCTCGACGCCGCCGGGCGGCGCGCGGTGGAAGGCGACCGGGCCTTCCCGCCCTCGGAGCATTATCCCCGCGCCTCCGAATGGGCGGCACACGACCTGAGCGCGCGGGGCATTCCCGCCAGCGTCATGCGCCTGCCCCCCTCCGTGCACGGCCCGGGTGATCATGGCTTTGTCCCCATGCTGATCGAGATGGCCCGGCGCAGCGGGGTTTCGGCCTATCGGGAGGAGGGCGAAAATGCCTGGCCGGCGGTGCATGTGCGCGATGCCGCCCGCGCCTACCGCCTGGCGGTGGAGCAGGGGCCGGGCGCTGAGACGTTCCATGCCGTGGCCGAGGAGAGCATCCCGTTCCGGGAGATCGCGCAGGCCATTGCCGAGGGGCTGAGCCTGCCTTGCGTCTCGCTCTCGCCGGTGGACGCGCAGCGGCATTTCGGCTGGTTCGCGGGCTTTGCGTCCATCGACCAGCCCACCTCCAGCGCCGCCACCCGGGCTCGCCTCGGCTGGCAGCCGCACGGCCCAGGCCTTCTCGAAGACATGCGGCATGCGGGCTATTTCAACCGGCCGGCTGAGCACACGGAGCGGAATGTGTGAGGACGCGCCGGCGCAAGGTGAAGTCTTTGCCGTGGCCGTAGTCTTAAGTTTGACAATAAAATACTGCGTAGTGCAGGTCTAAACTGTGTATATTACGTTTGGATGGTGTGTATAGCTTGGAAGATGCAAAGTCGTTGGGAATAATGCGCGGTGTCTCCGCTTTCTCCTCGGGGCGGCCGGCGCGCGAGGTGCAGCGTGTCGGGCCCCTCCCATCCGGCCCGTCCTCAGGCCCACCCCCGAAGGAGACGCGCATGTTCATTCATCGCAAGGCATTGCAATATCAGGCCCGTCCCGATCGTCCCGATCCGCTGTTCGCCAAGCTGCTCCAGGAACCGCTTGGCGGCCAGTGGGGCGAGATCTCGGTGATGATGAGCTATCTCTGGCAGGGCTGGACCTGCCGGGGGCCGCAGAAGTACCGCGACATGATCTGCGACATCGGCACCGAGGAAATCGGCCATGTGGAGATGCTCGCCACCATGATCGCCCGCCTCCTGGAGACCTCCCCCGTGGAGGCGCAGGAGAATGCGGCCAAGGATTCGGCGGTGGGGGCGATCCTGGGCGGTGCGCGCATCGAGGATGCCATCATGGCGGGCATGAACCCGCAGCATGTGATCGTCGCCGGCTCCGGCCCGCGCCCGGTGGACAGCGCCGGCAATCCCTGGACCGCCGGCTACATGGCCGCCAGCGGCAATCTTCTCGCCGACTTCCGCTTCAATCTCACGGCCGAAAGCCAGGGCCGCCTCCAGGTGGCGCGGCTCTATAATCTCACCAGCGACAGCGGCGTGCGGGACATGCTGTCCTTCCTCATCGCCCGCGACACCATGCACCAGAACCAGTGGCTCGCGGCCATCCGGGAACTGGAGGAGGAGGGCTTCGACCAGACGCCGGTGCCCGCCTATTTCCCGCAGGAGCGGGAGATGAGCCAGGTCGCCTATCGTTATATCGGCGCCTCCGAGGGCACGCGGCCAAGTCCGCAAGCTGGGCCAGCGGTCCCTCGCCCGACGGCAAGGGCCAGCCGGACTATGAGGAGATCCGTCCTCTGGCCCAGGACGATGGCACCCTTGGGCAGGCCGACCCGCGCATGTACGGCACCCCCGCCACACCGATGCCGCCCCAGGCCGCGGAGTAGCGGCCGGCGGCTTCCGCGCCGGCCAGATGGAGCCGCGTGCCGGATCCATCTGGCCGGATCGCGCTCTCGCCGCTCCGGCGTCGGGGGCGATCAGATCGCCGCCGCCGTGCGCGCGGCGCTGGCATCTGGAAGAGCGGCCTCGAAGGTGGTGATTTCCACGGCAGGGCCGAACAGATAGCCCTGAAAGCCCTGGCACCCGGCTTCCACCAGCCGGCGGAACTGGTCGGGCGTCTCCACCCCCTCGGCCACCAGCGCCAGCGACAGGCGGCGGCTGAGGGTGGTGACAGCCTCGATGATGTGCATGTCCGCCTCTCCGCGCGCCATGGCGGCGACGAAGCTCTGGTCGATCTTGATCTGGCCGAAGGGCAGGCCGCTGAGGGCGCGCAGGCTGGAATAGCCGGTCCCGAGATCGTCGAGCGCCCAGACGATCCCGCTTTCCCGCAGGGCTTGCATCCGGGCGGCGGTGGCGGCCATGTCCCCCACCAGCATGCTTTCCGTCAGCTCCAGCGTGAGCTGGCAGGGGCGGGCGCCGCTGCGCCGAACGGTTTCCAGAAGATTCGGCACGAAATCGGGCTGGAGGAACTGGGACGCGCTGATATTGACCGAAAGCGTCAGATGGGCCGTCTCCGGACGGGCGTGCCACCGTGCGAGCTGGGCGCAGGCGGCCCGAAGCACGAAGTCGCCGATGGGCACGATGAGGCCGGATTCCTCGGCGAGCGGAATGAAATCGTCGGGTCCCACTTCGCCACGCTTGGGGTGGTGCCAGCGCACCAGCGCCTCTGCGCCTGTCACCCATCCGTTCCGGTCCACCTGGGGCTGGTAGTGCAAGACAAATTCCGCGCGGGCGATGGCTCGGCGCAGCTCCGCCTCCCGGCTGCGGCGGTCGGTCAGGTCCGCATGCATCAGCACGATGGTGACGACCAGGGCAAAGACGGCCGAGACGGTGTTGACCCAGGCCGCTGGCCAGTCGGCCCAGGGGGGAATGATGAGCGCGGGATCGGAGAGCCTCAGCGGCGTCAAGGCGAACACCAGGAAGGCCACCAGGTACGCTGCCGGGAGGATCAGGCGCAGATAGGTGTCGTCCCGCCGGAAGACAAAATAGCTGCCTGCGGCGATGGCCAGGAAGAAAAGATGGGTGGAACGCGGCACGCCGGGTGCGGGATTGTCCAGAAGACAGAGGGCGCAAAGCAGCAGCGGGGTCAGGTGGGCGGTGGCGATGGTCGCGGTCCGCAACCGTCCCAGACAGGCGAGGACGAGGAGGCTGGCACCGGTCAGGGCCAGAAGCCCGTTGAAGAGGGCCAGCATCTGGCGCTCAATCATAAGGCCACCCGCGCACCACGCCGCCCCCAGCAGCACCATGGTGCTGCCTTTCAGGTGAATCATGGCGCGCACGCGTCGGGCGTGACTGTCGTCCCAAATGGGATAGGTCATGGTCCTCTGGCCGTACAACGGGAAGGGGATGTCCCTCCGGCAGTCAGCAGTCAAACCGATTAGAAAGGCCTGTACAACCCCACGGCGCCCCCTCGGCTACCGCGCACTGCGCGGCGGGAAATACCATTTGCCGTTGCGGATCGGCAGGAAGGACCCGTCATCCACCCCCACCTCGGCGGCGATGAGGGATTGGGTCAGCGTGTTGAGGGCGAGGATGAGATCCTTGTGGGCCGTCCTGTCCATGGCGAGGTTGCGCATTTCCTCCGGGTCTTCCTGGAGGTCATAGACCTCCACGTCATTGGCCGCGAACAGCTCCTCCAGGGTGGTGGGGGAATTGAAGGCAGTCTGGCCGAAATAGCGCGAGAACCGGTAGCGGCCATCGAAGATGGAGCGGATGCCCACGCGCTCGCCGAAGTCCGGGTCGTTCTTCAGGAAGGTCTGCACCTTATCGTCATTGGTGACGGTGCCGGAGAACATCATGTGCGTGAAGTGCTCGGCCCAGGTCACGTCCTGGTAGGACAGCATGTTGTAGTTGAACAACGTGGCGGGGCGCACCGCGTCCACCTTGGCGGCAGCGGGGGCCTTCAAGAGGCCTGAAAAGTCATGGCCCTTCAGCCCGTCGCCCGCCTTGGCGCGGTCGGGCGCTGCCGCGCCGGTGAGCGCGAGGAGGGTGGGGGCGAGGTCCAGCTGGGAGGTCAGCGCCTGGCAGGTCACGCCGCCCGGATAGGCCGGGTGATGGATGATGAGGGGCACATGGTTCTGCTCCTTGTAGGTGCAGTTGCCCTTGCCGCGCATCTGGTGGTGGCCGCCCAGTTCGCCATGGTCGGCATTGAAGATGACGATGGTGTTCTCATGCATGTTGTTGGCTTCCAGCGCCTTCAAGACATGCATGACCTGACGGTCGCAATCGCGGATGCAGTTGTAATAATAGTTGCGCAGCACGTGCCAGCGCCGGTCCTCGTCCGGCCAGGCGCCTACCATCATGTCCTGGATCGCCTGGTAGATGAGGTGCGCCTTGGGCCGGCCCGGCGCGTCGAGGGGCTGGGAGCGGCTGGCGGGCAGGGGCACGTCGTCCCAGCGGGCCTGGTAGAGCTGGTCGTCCGGGGTGGGGAAGATATGAATGGCCGGGTCCTTGCCCTGCACCACCTGCCCCGGCAGGTCCGAATTGATGTACATGACATCGTGCGGATTGACGAAGTTCACCGCCATGAACCAGGGCTGGCCCTTGGCCCGCAATTCCTCCCCCTCCCGGCGCATCCAGCTTTCCACCCGGTCGGCGGTGAAGCCGTCGAAGGAATAGCCGCCGAGACCTGAATCGATGAGGTCGCCCAGGCCGAAGAAGTCGTCGAACCCGTAGCTCTCGATGATCTTGCGGTAGTCGGCCATGGGGGCATCCACGGCCACCTTGGTCTGGTCGAGATTGGCGCTGAGGTGCCATTTGCCCTGGTAGGTGGCGTGGTAGCCCAGCTCCTGCATGCGGTGGCCGATCGTCTTGATGGACGTCGACATGTCCGGCTGCCACAGATAGTTCAGATTATCGAACACCCCGGAATGCTGGATGTGCTCCCCCGTATAGATGACCGAGCGGGCCGGCGAGCACACGCAGGACGCCGACTGGTGGTTGGCAAACGTGATGCCCTTGGCGGCCAGCATTTCGCGGGCGGGCACCGGGAAGGGCCATTTCGGGAAGAAATGCTCCTGGTCCACCAGGATGAAGAGAATGTTGTAGCCCTTGGGCGGCGCATCCGGGGCGATGACGGGTTTGGCCGGCGTGCTCTGCACTGTCGCCGGCTGGGCGCTCGCCGCCGCGGGAATGAGGTTGGCGCCGAGCAGAGTGGCGGTGCCCTTGCCCAGGAGGTCGCGGCGGGAAATGCCCTTCGGCGTGTCGTTCTCGGACATGTGTGAACCTCCCGGAAATGGCGATGGGGCGCGCGGCACAGGGCGGCGCGCCCTGAAGCGTCAGGCCTGGTGGCGGATCTTCCCGTTCATGAGCGTCAGCTCCACCTTGGCCTTGTGGATGTCGTGGGGGTCGCCCTTGAGGATGTCGCGGTCGAGGACGATGAGGTCCGCCAGCTTGCCCACCGCGATGGAGCCGACCTTGTCGTCGAGGCGCAACTGGTAGGCGGCCCCCATGGTGTTGGCATGGATCGCCTCTTCCACGGTGAGGCGCTCGTCGGCGGGGGCGAGGATCGGGGCATCGGGCTTGCCCACCAACTGGCGGGTGACGCCCACCTGGACGGAATCCAGCGGCTTATAGGTGGAGAAATAGCCCGCGGCCGGCCAGTCGCAGCCGAAGGAAACCCGTCCGCCTTGCTTTAGCACCGTCTTGGTGCGGTACATGTTCCCGGCGCGCTTCTCGCCCAGCCGCGCCACCATGTTCTGGAGCGTGTCGGGATCGGCCGAGGACCAGTTGGCGGAGAATTGCGCGGTTACACCCAGCTTGCCGAAGCGGGGATTGTCCGTGTCCTCCACATAGACGAGGTGGGCGATGGCGTGGCGCCGGTCGCGGGGCGGGTTGGCGGCGATGGCCTTCTCGAAGCCATCGAGCGCCACCTGCGCGGTACGCTCGCCGCAAGCATGGACGTGCACGTCGAACCCGGCCGCGTCCACCGTGCCGATGAGCTGGTGCCACTGCTCAACCGTGAAGGGCGAGCCGCCCGTGCTGTCCGGCTTGTCCGCATAGGGCGCGTTCAGCCAGGCGGTGTAGCCGCCCTGCGAGCCGTCGCCGATGATCTTCACCACGTTCACCTGCACCAGCTCGGTGGAGACGCGGCGGCGCACGTCCTTCAGCACCGCCACCGCATTGTCGATGGGCGCGCCCTTGACCGAGCAGCAGGCGACGACGCGGAAGGGCAGCACGCCGCGCTTTTCCGCATCCGCATAGAGCCCGATGATGGCGCCCTCGTCGCTGCCCACGGGGGGAACGCCGGCATCGAACACCGTGGTGATGCCCGCCGCAGCCGCTTTGGGAAGCCATGTGTCCAGCAGCCGGCCCATGGTGGAGGCGGTGATCGGGTCAACCGCATTGACCAGGCTCAGGACCGCATTCACCTCCAGCACGTAGCCGGTGGGATCGCCCTTCTGGTCGCGCACGAAATAGCTGAAGCGCGGGATCGGGTCGGGGGTGTCGCGATTGACCCCCGCCAGTTCGAGAGCCTTGGAATTGGCCCACAAGCTGTGCCCGTCAATGGCGAAGAAGAAGCCCGGACGGTCCGGCAGGATGGCGTCGAGATCGGCGCGGGTCGGGCCTTCCGGCGGAAACATGTCCACCCGCCAGCCAAAGCCCCGGATGGGCCCGGTGGGATGGTCCTTGGCATAGGCGGCGATGGCGTCGAGGGCATCCTGCTTCGTTGCCAGCTGGAGGTCGACGCCGGAGGTGAGAAAGGCGCCGAGGAGCGGGTGGGTATGGCCCTCCACGAAACCGGGCAGGAGAAGGCGGCCGTTCAGGTCGATCACCTGCGTCTTCGGCCCCGCCAGCTTCAGAGCGCCGGCCTTGTCGCCCACATGGACGATGGTCTTGCCGGTCACGGCCACCGCCTCGACCCCGGTGGGCCCCGCCACCGTGTGGATGGGACCGTTATGGAAGATGAAGTCCGCGGGGCCGGAGGCCTCCTGCGCCAGCACTTCGCTGGCCCGGAACAAGGTGCCGGCGGCGGCTGCCGCGCCCATGGCCGCCCCAGCGCGCAGCAGGGTGCGCCGGCTTGGGCCGGTTGCCGGTGGCTTGGCTCGGCCGAAGCGCTCGAAATGGGGTGCCCAGTCACACGCGACACACATCCGCTCGTCCCCCTTGTGAGCGCGCCGCCGAAGCTGGGCGCCTAATTGTCGTTGAGATCGCCGTTGGGCCCCAGGGCGCGCGCGTGGCGCGCCGCAGGGGCGGTCACCGGCTCTGGCATAGAGTGAGCCAGTGGCGATGCTCGCGCGGGATGCGGCCGGCTTCGCAATCGGTGCGCGCCTGGCCGTTCAGCGCCATGAAGCAGGATTGGCCCTCGCGCAGGTGCTGGCACCAGCCCCGGTCCGTGGAATCGCTGAAGGCCATGAAGCAGGACTGACCTTCCACATAGGCTTGGCAGAAACCGCGGTCGCGGCCGTCGAAGGTCATGAAGCACGAGCGCTTTTTGGTGCACACATCCGGCTGCGGCTGGGCGAAAGAATCCGTAATAAAAGTCGGGAGGCACAAAGACAGCGCTGTCATGAAAATGAAAAGCGGGCGCATGCTGAGGCTCTCATCACAGATATATTGGTTCACAGCGGATCGTGGCGGCATTTATGCGCGCCTGAAGCTGCAATCGCGCACGCCACTCAATTTCTACTTGTTTTCAGGTGCCTGTCCAGCCTCTGACCGCGTGCGCGCTGCCGTCCGCAGCACGCGCAGCCTGCGCCGTCCACCGCCCATCTGGAGGATGCCCGAAACCGCCCGCGCATAGTCGAGCACCATGCCCGGCGTCCAGGCCATCCAGGCGGCGCGGCGCCGCATCAGGCCGGCCACCCACAATTCGGGCAGGCTCAACAGGCGGATGACGAACAGGGGCGAGCGGATTTCGCTGGCGTAGCGACCCTCAATGGCCGCATCCAGGGCGCGGGCCACCGCGCTCGAGCAGTTGCGATAGGTCAGGTTGTAGGTGCTGTCGATGCGGTAATCGGCCCAGAAGCGGCGTACCGCCGCGCCGTTGATGCCGGCAAGGCGCACCTGCATGGTGGAGGGGCACCATTCGGCGCTCTCATAAGCGTAGCTCGGCTTGAACTCGCCGGGCACGTCATTCTCGCGGGTGGCGCGCAGCACGCGGGCGAACTGGTCGGGCGAGCGCTCGATCTCCACCGCCGGATAGTGGCTGATATAGAGGTCAGGGTCCATCTGGAGCGCCGCATGGCCGGTGGAGGCGGCTCCGGTCGCATCCTGCGCCACCACATAGCGCTGCACCCCCTGGGCGAGGGGGGCAAGGCCGCCGGTGGGGGTCCAGACATGGACGGTAAGAATGTCATCGAAGCGTTGGGGCGCTGCCGCAGCGGCGATTTCCGCATGGGGTTGGGCCTGTCCGGCCCGGTCGGCGCGGGTCTGGGCCAGGATGTCGGCGAGGAGCACGCCCTCCGGTAGGCGCCGCACCCGCAGCGCGAAGGCGGTCACCCCGACGGCGGTGACGATGATGAGCTGGGCCACATCCGAGCCCACCTCGCCGCGCCAATGGGTGGGCCAGGGCACGAAGGACCACAGGCCCATCAGGAATTCGAGCCCCGCCAACGCCAGCGCGCTGTGCCAGGCGGGGAAGCGGACCACATAGGCGCTGCCCGCGCGCCAGATGGCATCGCAGATGAGCAATGTGCCCACGAGAATGCCGATGACAATGTCGGAATGCCAGGGGGCGTCGATGATCAGGAGGATGATGACCACGCAGACGAGACCCTTGATGAAGCGCATGGTCCGGTGCATTCGCGACTGGCTCATGATGCCGGCGCCGAACGACACGAACGCGATGATCACCAGCGGGATCGCGAAATAGTCGGCGGGAATGCGCACCTCATCGATCAGGGCATCCAGCAGCAAGAGGGTGCCGATCACCAGCCAGACGATGCCGATGATGCCGACCACCCACCATTTGCGGCGCAAGGTGGGGCCTCCGATCAGCAGAAGGAAAAGCTCGAACACCGCATCCCCCGATCCGGACCCTGCCGCCCGGCGGCATGGCCTGCGTGCCTCATGCCCCAGAGGAGAGGCCGCCGCCGTCTGGGCTGGGGCCCCGATCGCCCCGATCGGGCTCCTGCCTCACCGGCACATGGAAAACACCTTGCCGCGTAGCACGTAAAAGACAGCGTGAACAGCCGCGCCTACGGCCAAGCCAAAGGTAAGGAATGTATTATGGGGCGGTATTTGCTTCACGGCCGCGCGGCCCCCGCCCGGGCCAGTTCGTGTGCTTGCAAGGGGTATCATCTTGTTGCGATGATTTAACTATACTCATTCCCAACAGAAACAGCCCGTGTTGCAATTTTGCCACCACGGCTGAGGGCTTTGTGACTAGAGTGTGGCACGTCTATCGGGATTCCCCTCCATGCTCTCCGCTTCCCTTGGTGCCCGCGCGCTTGGTTCCGTGGTGGCCCTCGGCCTTCTTGCATCCGGCGCCATGGCTGCGGACGTGAAGACCATCTTCGACCAGCCGGCCCAGAAGGAAAACTGGTACGTCATCATCGGTGCGTCGGGGATCGTGGAGCCCGAATATGCGGGCAGCTCCAGCTATCGCATCGTGCCGGGCTTTCTCTTCAGCCTGAGCAAGGAGAGCGAGCTCTACGACTTCCATTCCATCGACGACAGCCCGTCCATCACCCTCCTGGACATTGGCCGCTTCGCCGTCGGCGTGGCCGGCAATCTGGACTGGGGCCGGGATGCGGACGATTCCAGCCGCCTGCGCGGCATGGGCGACGTCTCCACCACCGTGCAACTGGGTGGCTTTGCGGAGTGGTTCCCGGCCGAATGGCTGCGCCTGCGCGGTGAACTCTTCTACGCCGCTGGCGGCTATTCGGGCGTGGTCGGCTCCATGAAGGCCGACTTCATCTACAATGCGCCCGGCGGCTGGGGCTTCGCGGTGGGCCCGCGCCTTTATTATGCCGGCACCGGTTACATGGACGCCTATTTCGGCGTGACGCCAGTCCAGTCCTACACCACGGCGGCCCTCCTCAACCCCACTTTGCCCTATTCGCCCTCCGCGGGCTTCAACCAGTGGGGCGTGACGGCGCAGGTGACCAAGCAGTTGGGCAACGGCTTTACCGCCGGCATGTACGGCACCTACCTGCACTTGCTGGGCTCGGCCGCCGACTCGCCCCTCACCCAGAACGTCAACCAGTTCGAGGCGGGCGTCTCGCTGACCTACAGCTTCAATGTGGGCAAAGGCTTCTGGTGAGAGCTTGCTCCCGGTGACGCCGCGCACCGGGTAAACCCTGACCTGTCGTGAAACGGTGGTTCGGCCTGGACGTGCGCCATGTCCGGGCCTCCGGCGGCGTTGGCCCCGGTGCACGGGCGAGGGAAAGCACACAGGGCCAAACTTAAGCCCCCACTGCCGCAAAAGCTCGGCTATTCAACGGCGGGTTCGATCCCCGTCGGAGGCGCGCCCTTGAGATACGTCCTGCCCAGCCTTCTATGCTTCAATGCGGGCTTTGTGGACGCGGCGGGCTTCGTGACCCTGCACGGCCTGTTCACCGCCCATGTCACCGGCAACATCGTGACCTTCGCCGCCGCCATCGCCGACGGCCACATGCCGTCCGTGGCCAAGATCATCGCGGTGCCGGTCTTCTGCCTGGTGGTGGTGTGCGCCCGCCTGGTGAGCCATGCCAGCCTCGCGCGGGGCCATGATGATTTCCGCATCCTGATGGCCGCCAAGCTCATCCTGCTGGCGCATGCGGCCGTGGTGGCGATCCATGTGGGCGTTCTGCCCGATCCCGATGCCCCGGCGGCGGTGATGATGGGCATGACGCTGGTGGCGGCCATGGCGCTCCAGAACGCCCTTCACCGCACCCACCTCACCGATGCGCCGCCCTCCACGGTGATGACCGGCACCATGACGCAAGTGCTGCTCGACGTGACCCACCTTTGGAGCCCCCCGCCGGGCGGCGACCTTGCTCCCGTGCGGGCGCGGCTGAAGCGGCAGGGGCTGTTCTTCGCAAGCTTCTGCGGCGGCTGCGCGGCCGCGGCGCTGGCCTATCTGGCGGTGGGCATCTGGTGCTTCCTGGTGCCGCCGCTGGTGGCGCTGGCCGAGATCCTGAGCCTCCCCGCCAAGCCGGCGGACGCCAAGCCCGCGCGGGGATAGGGCGCTTCACTCACCGCCGGCGCTGCGGAACCAATGGGCGGAGGACACTGCATCCAGCGTGCGCAGGCGGCCCATGAGCGTGTCGAGCTCCGCCTTGCTGGCGGTGGAGGAGACCAGTTGCGCGGTCAACTCCACCATGCCGTTGGGCCGCTCCACCACCTCGATGTCCGCCACCGGGAAGGACGCCTCTTCCAGCATCATGGCGAGACTGGCCTGGAGATCCACCGCCGCCGCCGAGGAGCCGAGCACGATCACCTCGTAGCAGGCCTCCGTCTCCTCGCCCTGGGGCCGGCGCTCCAGCCAGCGCACCAGGGGGCGCAGCAAGGTGTTGCCGGCGAGCACGAACAAGGTGAGCGCCACCGCCTGCGCCACCAGGTCGGCGCCCGCGCAGGCCCCCACCGCCGCCGAGCACCACAAGGTGGCGGCGGTGTTGAGCCCGCTCACATTGGCCCCGTCCTTCATGATGACGCCGGCGCCCAGGAAGCCGATGCCCGACACCACATAGGCGATCACGCGCACCGCGCCGGAGGCACCGTCCAATTGCATGGACATGTCCACGAACTGGCAGGCGCCGATGGCCACCAGCACATTGGTGCGCAGCCCCGCCATGCGCTGGCGATACTGCCGCTCGGCGCCGATGAGGGTGCCCATGGCGAAGGCGACCGTCAGGCTGAACAGCGTGCTGACGAACTCGTCGGGGTGGAAGGACGTGATGAACGGCATGTGGCTCCCCATGGCTCCGGGCCAGGATCGCCCTCAGCCGGGGCACGCCCCGTCGCTGCCTGGGCGCAGCTTATGATGAGGGGCGCACTAACCCGGCGAGTGTGACGGGGAGATGACAGGCCCCCCTCAGTGCCCCGCCAGCTCCTTGTGCCGCTCCTTGGCGTAGCGCACCAGCGCGGCGTAGCGGTAGAGGCCGTGGACGAACTTGCCGTAGGGCATTGTCAGGAAGAAGCCGAACACGAAGCCCAGGTGAATGGCCAGCAGCGTGCCCATGGCCGGGGTAGCGCGGGCCACCAGCAGGAGGAGGCCGGTGAGCGCGGTGAGGAAGAGCATGGCGAGGAAAGCCGCGTCCATGCCCTTTCGGGTCTCGTCCATCATCATGGGATCACGGGCCTTCTTGGCCAGGAACAGGCCGGCCGGGCCGATCACCAGCCCGATGCCTCCAAGCGTGCCCAGCACCACCGGCAGGTCCCACCAGGGATAGGGGGAGTGGCGGTCGAGCAGATAGGCATAGAGGGTGGCCACCGAAGTGGCGGCGAAGCAGAGCGCGAAGCCGTAGAAGGTCAGGTGGTGATAGATGCGCCGGTTGTCGGTTGGCTTCTCGTCCGCATTCATGCAGCCGACCCCGCCGCCGTCCAGATAGCGCAGCCGACCGGCATCCTTCATGGCCTGCCAAAGGGAGGGCGCGTCGGTGGGAAGGGGCTGGCGCGCCTCCATGTCCCGCCAGAAGGCGCGCAGGCCCATGAACAAGGCCAGGATCGCATAAAGAAAGGCGGCGCCGAACAGGCCCACCATTGCGCCATGGGGCATGAGGCGGAAGAAGGCGCCTTGGCCCACCTGGGTGCCGAACATCACCGACGGGTCGTTCAGCGCCATGAAGCCGAACAGGAAGCCCGCCACCGACAGCGCCGCGATCAGCGCCACCGAGAGCCCGTTGCGCCGGAACAGGCCCGCCAGCGGGCGCGGCCAGGCATAGGCGGCATAGGTGTCGTTGCGCACCTCGGCCAGCGTGCGGGGCACGTTGACGTTGAATTCGTGGGGCGGGGAGAACTGGCAGTCATAATAGCAGGCGCCGCACGAATGGCAGAGATTGGCGAGATAATTCAGGTCGCCGGCGGCAAAGGAGCGGCGCATTTCCATGGCCGGGAAGACGGCGCACAATCCCTCGCAATAGCGGCAGGAATTGCAGACCGTCATGAGGCGCTCGGCCTCCTGGAGCGCGTTGCTGTGCGCGGTCATGTCAGGTCATTCCTCGGAAACGGGCATTAAGGGTCAGGCGCGGGCCGCGGAGGCGGCGGCGGTGCCGGCGCAGCGGCCGAAGACGGAGCCGATGGTCATGCCGATGCCGGCCGCATAGCCCCGGCCGAGCACGTTGCCGGCCATGATCTCGCCAGCGGCGAACATGTTCTTGGCCTTGGTGCCGTCGGCCATCTGCATGCGGGCTTCCTCGTTCACCCGCACGCCCAGATAGGTGAAGGTGATGCCCGGCCGCACCGGATAGGCATAGAAGGGCGCGGTATCGACGGGTCGCGCCCAATGGGTCTTGGGCGGGGTGAGCCCGTCCGTCCGGCAATCGTCCAGCACCGTGTGGTCGAAGCTGCCGCCGGGCACGATGGCGCCGTTGAAGCCCTTGACCGTGGAAGCGAACTTGGCCGGGTCGAGGTTCAGCTTGCCCGCCAGTTCCTCCAGCGTCGGGGCGCTGATGGGGGGATAGAGGGAGGGCATGAAGGAGGTCAGCGACTTGGCGTCGAAGACGATATAGGCGATCTGGTCCGGCTGCTGGGCGACGAGCCGGCCCCAGATGGCATAGCGCTTGGGCCAGAAATCCTCGCCCTCGTCATAGAAGCGCTCGGCCTTGTTGTTGACGACGATGCCGAACACCACGCAGTCGAGCCGCGTGATGATGCCGCCATCGAACTTGGGCGCGCGGGCATCGATGGCCACGGCGTGGCATTGGGTGGGATCGCCCACCTCCTGGACGCCCTGGTCGAGGAGCATGCGCAGCATGGTGCCGCGATTGTTGGGGGTCCCGCGAATGAGGAAATTCTCCGCCGGCGGGCCCCAATATTCCTTCAGCCACTCGATATTGGCCTCGAAGCCGCCGGCCGCCGCCACCAAGGCGCGGGCGGTGACCTCATCTGTGCCGCCGGGATGGCGCACGCGGGCGGAGCGGAAGGTGCCGCCCTCCAAAGTGAGGCCCACCACCTCGCTGTCATAGGCCACTTCCACGCCGAGCCGCTCGGCGGTGAGATAGAGGGCGTTCAGCATGGCCCGGCCGCCGCCGAGGAAGAAGGAATTGGTGCGCCCCAGCGAGAGCGTGCCGCCGAGGGAGGGCTGGAAGCGCACCCCCTGCTCGGTGATCCAGGTCAGCATGTCCTTGGACTTGGCGATCATGAAGCGCGCCAGGTCTTCATCCGTATGGCCCTGGGTGACGCGCAGGAGGTCGTCGAAGAACTCCTCCTCGCTATAGGGGCCGGTCAGCGTGTCGGTGGCGCTGTCATGGGCGCAGCGCATGTTGCGGGTGTGGCGGGTGTTGCCGCCGCGATAGAAGCGGGAGGCCGCCTCAAGCACCAGCACCGAGGCGCCTTGCCGGCGCGCGGCAATGGCTGCGCACAGGGCCGCGTTGCCGCCGCCCACCACCACAACATCCCACTGCCGGCCATAGACCGTGCGCGCCGCCATGGGCATCTCCTTCCTGCATCCTTTTGCATACAAAAGTATGCGTATGTGGCCCCTCACACACCGCCTCGTCAAGATGCCTTGACGGGGGAGGGGCAGGGCTTATTATGAAATTAGAATAATTATTCTGTCTAGCAGAACATTCCGCTGTCGCGCCTCTTCTTTGAGGGCGACGGAGGACGCGGGGCAGCGCCAGCGGCCCCTCCGCGCGGACCAAGTCCGCTCAAGCAAGACGATCGGGAGGACACATGACCCTGAAGACCACTCTGGCCGCCTTGGCCGGCTGCCTGGCGCTCGCCGCGCCCGCGGCCGCGCAGACCTATCCCAGCCGCCCCGTCACCATGATCGTGCCCTATGCGGCGGGCGGCGCGACCGACGTGGTGGCCCGTGCCATCTCCGAGAAGCTCTCCACCGCCTGGAAGCAGCCGGTGGTGGTGGACAACCGGGCGGGCGCCGGCACCACCATTGCCGCGCGTGCGGTCGCCCAGGCGGCGGGCGATGGCTACACGCTCTTCATGACCACCTCGGCCCACACCATTTCGGGCCATCTCTATCCCGGCCTCACCTATGACCCGGTGAAGGATTTCGCGCCCATCACCCTGGTCACCAAGGTGCCCCTCGTGCTGGTGGTGAACCCGCAGGTGCCGGCCAAGACCTTGCCCGAATTCACCGCCTGGCTCGCCAAGGAAGGCGACAAGGTGAATTTCGCCTCGCCCGGCATCGGCACGGCGCAGCATCTGTCCGGCGAATTGTTCAAGATCGCCACCAAGAGCGGCATCACCCACGTGCCCTATAAGGGCGATTCCCCGGCGCTGACCGATCTCATGGGCGGGCAGGTGCAGATGATGCTGGCCACCGCCACCGCCGTCATTCCGCTGATCGAGACCGGCAAGCTGCGCGCCATCGCGGTGGCCAATTCCCGCCGGCTGTCCGCGCTGCCGGACGTGCCCACTTTCGACGAATCCGGCCTCAAGGGCTTCGAGGCCGCCACCTGGTTCGGCCTCTTGGCGCCCGCCTCCATCAAGCCGGAGCTGGTGCAGACCATCTATAAGGAGGTCTCGCGCATCGTCGCCGAGCCGGACATGACCAAGCGCATCGAGCAATTGGGCGGGGACGTCATCAACTCGACGCCGGACGCCTTCGCGGCCTTCATGGCGGATGAAACCCAGAAATGGGGCGCCGCCGCCAAGGCCTCGGGCGCCACGCTGAAGTGAACCGCACGGACGGGGAATGAGACGGGACCGGGCGGCGACGCCCGGTCTTTTTTATGCGTCAGGCAAAGCGCGGCCAGGTGCCGCCCAGGCGCCGCGTCAGGTCGGCGGCGGCGGGCATCAGCAAGGCGCGCATGGCCGCGATCTCGTCCGGGCCGAAGCGCTCGCGGGGGCCGGACAGGGACACCGCGCCCATCAGGCCGCCCGGCCCGAACACGGGCGCCGCAAGGCCCGCGCAGGCCGGGTCCCGCTCGCCCAGGGACAAGGCCCAGCCCTCCGCGCGGAGCGTGTCGAAATCGGCGCCCGCGCTGCCCTCGAACGCCAGGATCACCCGGCCGGCGGCGCCCACCTTCAGGGGATATGTCTCGCCCGCCGTCACCCGGTCGAGGGTGGAATGGCGGGAATCCACCCGCAGCAGGCAAAGCCGGCGCTCTCCATCCTGGCGCATGTGGAAGGAGGCGCTCTCCGTGCCCTTGTCCACCAGGTCCTGGAGCACGGGAAGCACCTGGCCGCGCAGCGCATTCTTGCGCTCATGGGCAAGGCCCAGGCGGAAGGCGGCGGGGCCGAGGTCATAGCGCCCGTCCCGCAGGCGCGTGGCATAGCCATTGTGCTCCAGCGAGGCCATGAGGCGCAGGATGGTGCTCTTATAGAGGCCGGTGACGCGGGAGAGGTCCGCCAGGCTCACCGGGCTGTCGCCCTGCTCCAGCGCCGCGATGATGGCGAAGGCCCGCTCGACGGCGGCGACGCCCCCGTCGGGGGAGGTGAAGGTCTGCTTCTCGGCCACGCCTGTCTCCCTGAACGCGGCCACCGCCGCCGTCGCGCCATTCCCGTCCGCCGGGGATTACACCAAAAAAGAGGGCGATTCACCGCTGCTTGGCGCGTTTGACGCGCCGAGCGGCGGGATCGCCCTCAAGATGTGGAACGCGCGCCGGGAGGAAGGCGGCGGGAGCGTTCCGGAAAGGTCCGCGCCGGCCGCCGGGTCAGGGCTGGCCGGCGGCCGGCGCGGCGGCGCCGTCAGCTTTCGCCGGCGGCGATGATGCGGCTGACCACCGGCCAGTAAAGGTCGGCAAAGCCCGCCTCCTGGGTGCGGCCGAGCAAGCGGTCGGCCAGTTCCGCCCCCTCCAGCTTCAGGCCCACGGAGCCCGCCAGGGAGAGGGCATAGGAAATGTCCTTGCGGGCGTAGGAGGTGGAGAAAGCGCGCTCGGGGAAGGTGTCGGGCACCACCGCCTTCAGGCCGTGATTGCGCAAAGCGAAGCTGTCGGCCGAGCCCTTCATGAGGGTCTCGAACAGGAGCTTGCCGTCCACCCCGGCGCGCCTGGCGGTGGCGATGGCCTCCGAGAGGGCGACCACCGTCTCCACCAGCACCATATTGTTGAGGATCTTGACGATCTGCCCCGCGCCCACCGGCCCGCAATGGGTGATGTCGCTGGCGAAGGTGGCCAGCAGCGGACGGATGGCGGCGAACGTCTCCTCGTCCGCCCCCACCATGATGGAGAGCGTGCCTTCTTCCGCCGCCTGCCGGGTGCGGGCGATGGGGGCGTCCGCATAGATGGCGCCCTTCTCACCGAAGCGGGCGGCGATGTCGCGGGTCAGCTCCACCGGCGAGGTGCCGAGGTCGACGATCACCTGGCCCGGCCGGGCGCCGGCGAGCAGGCCGTTCTCGCTGAGCGTCACCGCCTCCACATGGGCGCCGCTCGGCAGCGCCATGAGGATGACGTCGCAGGAGGCGGCGAGCGCGGCAAGGCTGTCGGCGCGCGTCACGCCGAAGGCGGCAAGCCGCTCCAGGGGGGCGTCGGCGCGGTCGAAGCCGATGACGGGGCGCCCGCTCTTCTGGGCCAGATTCCGGCACATGGGCTCGCCCATGACGCCGAGCCCGATGAAACCAACCGAACCCGTCATTGATTGAAGCCCTTCTCGTCGCCGCCCACCAGCGGCCCCATGTCCCAATAGATGCCCTTGGCCTGCTGGTAGAGGCGCACGCCGGAAATGCCCTTCTCGCGGCCGATGCCGCTTTCCTTGAAGCCGCCGAAGGGGGTGGCGATGGACAATTGCTTGTAGGTGTTGATCCACACCGTGCCCGCCTCGATGGCGCGGGCGACGCGGTAGGCGCGGCGATAGTCCGCCGTCCAGATGCCGCAGGCGAGGCCATAGACGCTGTCATTGGCCTGGGCCACCACGTCCGCCTCGTCGTCGAAGGGCAGCAGCACCAGGACGGGCCCGAAGATTTCCTGCTGGGCGGCGCTGGAGCGGTTGGTCAGGCCGCAAATGAGGGTGGGCCGGTAGAAGGCGCCGGCGGCAAGCGCGGCATCGTCGGGGCGGGCGCCGCCGGAGATGATCTCGCCGCCTTCCTTGCGGGCGGTCTCCACCATGCGCTCCACGCGCTCGCGATGGGGGAAGGAGGCCAGCGGCCCCATCTTCACGCCGGCTTCCGTGGGCAGGCCCACCTTCAGGGCGTCGGTGGCGGCCTTCAGGCGCGCGGCGAAGTCGTCGAAGGCGGCACGCTGCACGAACAGGCGCGAGCCGGCGACGCAGGACTGGCCCGACCCCTCGAAGATGCCGCCCATGACGCCGGCCACGGCGGCATCAAGATCGGCATCGGCGAACACGATGTTGGGCGACTTGCCGCCCAGTTCCAAGGCGGCGGGAATGAGCCGGTCGGCGCAGATGCGGCCGATGGCCCGGCCCGTCTCGGTGCCGCCGGTGAAGGAGACCATGCGCACGCCGGGATGGCGCACCAGGGACACGCCCGCTTCCCCGCCAAGGCCGGTCACCACATTGAGGATGCCGGCGGGCAGGCCCGCCTCGGCGGCGATGCGCGCCACCAGAAGCGCGGCGGTGGGCGTCACCTCGGAGGGCTTGACGATGACCGCGTTTCCGGCGGCGAGCGCCGGGGCCACCTTCTGCGCCTCCATGGTGAGGGGCGAGTTCCAGGGCGTGATGGCAGCCACCACCCCCATGGGCTCATAGACCGCCATGGACAGGTAGTCGCCGCGCGGCGGGGTCAGGTCGGAGCCGAGCGTCTCGCAGACGGAGGCGAAGTAGCGGAAGGTGGCGATGGCGCTCGCCACCTGGGTCCGGCACTCGGCCATGACCTTGCCGTTCTCGCGCATCTGGATGGCGGCGAGTTCGTCGGCATTGGCGGCCATGCCATCGGCGATGCGGGCGATGATGCGGGCGCGCTCGTGGGGGCGCAGATTGCGCCACTTGGCCGAGTGCACCGCCGCCTGGGCGGATCGGACGGCGGCATCCACGTCGGCGGCGGAGGCGGCTGACACCTCGTAATTCACCGCGCCGGTGGCGGGATTGATGGAGGCGAAGGCCGGCCCCGTCCCCTGGACGGGCTGGCCTGCGACGAAGAAGGGCAGGGCGGTCATGAGGTCCTCACAAAAAGCCGGCCCGCGTTCGGGGGCGGGCCGGCTGGAAGGGATCAGCGCTTGACGAGCGGGCACTCGCTCTCGCTCAGCGGACGGAAGGACTCCGAGCCGGGGAAGCGCTGGACGGTCTTGTAGAAGTCGTTCTCGTACTTGGACTCGGCGGGGGTCTTCACCTGCATCAGGTACATGTCGTGCAGGACGCGGCCGTCGGCGCGGATCTCCACGTCCTTGTTGTACATGTCGTTGACCTTCATCTCGTGCATCTTGGCGGCGACCTTCTCGCCGTCCTTGCTGCCCAGCGCCTTCACGGCTTCCAGGTAATGCTTCACGCCGGAATAGACGCCCGCATGGATCATGCTCGGCACCTTGCCGCCGGTCTCTGCCATGAAGCGCTTGGTCCAGGCGCGGGTGTCGTCGTTCAGGTCCCAGTAAAAGGAGGTGGTGACCTGGAGCCCCTGCGCCGCCTTCACGCCCAGCGCCTTCACGTCGGTGATGAAGACCAGGAGGCCGGCGAGCTTCTGGCCGCCTTCCACGATGCCGAACTCGCCCGCCTGCTTGATGGCGGTCTGCACGTCGCGCCCGGAGGTGGCGAGGCCCACCACATTGGCCTTGGAGGACTGGGCCTGGAGCAGGAAGGAGGAGAAATCATTGGTGCCGAGCGGATGGGCCGCCTGGCCCAGCACCTTGCCGCCGGCCGCGTCGATGAACTTGGTGGCGTCGCGCTGGAGCGCGTGGCCGAAGGCGTAGTCGGCCGTGATGAAGTACCAGCTCTTGCCGCCGGCCTTGGTGATGGCCTGGCTGGTGATCTTGGCCAGCGCGTAGGTGTCGTAGGTGAAGTGGAAGGAATAGGGCGTGCAGGCCTTGCCAGTGAAGTCGGAGGAGGCCGGGCCGTTGACGATGAAGATTTTCTTGCGCTCCTTGGCCGCTTCCAGGATGGCAAAGCCCGCGGAGGAGGCGGCGCCGTCCGCGATCAGGTCGACGCCTTCATTGTCGAACCATTTGCGGGCGGTGGCGGAGGCGATGTCGGCCTTGTTCTGGTGGTCGGCATTCACGATCTCAATGCGCATGCCATTGACCGAATTGCCGAAATCCTGCGCCGCGAGGCGGGCGGCGGCGACCGAGCCCTGGCCGCCATTGTCGGCGAAGACGCCCGACTGGTCGTTCAGGATGCCGATGCGGATCACGTCGTCGGCGGCTGAGGCGAGGCCGGGCGCGGCAAGGGTGAGCGCGCCGGTGAGTACGGCGGCGAGCCGTGTTGCGGTGTTCATGGAAGTCCTCCCGTTCATTTCTTGTGGTTGAGCGCCCGCACCTCTGCGAGGACGGGGGCGATATAGGCCCGGAACTGCTCGGGGTTTTCGCTCATGGGGAAATGGCCGAGCCGGTCCATGACCGTGACCTTGGCGCCCGGAATGGAAGCAGCGGTGCGCAGCGTGTCCTGCGGCGAGCAGGAATAGTCATATTCGCCGGTGAGCAGGAACAACGGGCACACCGTTGTGTCGATGGCGGCGGTGCGGCCCCTGAGGTCGCCGTCCACGCGGTAGAAATACAGGTCGCCCTTGAAGACGCCGGGGCCGCTCTGCTTGTAGTGCCAGAGCGTTTCGCGGCGCCGGGCGGGGGGCACGTCCGGCGACATGAGGCCGGAGACGAGCGCCGCGCAGGCTTCCCCGCCATGCACGTCGGGCCGGTTGAGCCAGCTGGTGTCGTACCAGGGCTGCTGGAAGTCCGCCGCCTCCAGGCCGATGAGGGCGGAAAACTCAGCCGCATGGTCGATGGCCAGATTCAGGACGATCCGCCCGCCGATGGAGCAGCCCATCACAACCGGCTTGTCCAGTTCCAGCGCGCCGCAGAAGGCGCGGATGGCGGCCGTATAGGCGGCGGTGGTCAGCCGATATTCGCTGCCGTCCCAGTCTTCCGGCGGATTGGACTTGCCATGGAAGGGCAGGTCAAAGGCCAGAACGCGGAAGTGGCGGGTGATCTCGTCATCGCACAGCAGATGCCGCCACTGGCGGGCATCCGAGCCGGCGGTGTGCAGGCAGACGAGGGGAATGCCGCTGCCGGCCTCCTCGAAATAGATGCGGTGCGGACGGCCATCGATCTCGCAGTGGAGATAGCGGCCGATCATGGGCTCCAAGCGCGGGCTCATGCGGGCTCCTTGGAGGGCTGCGCCGCACTGCGGGGCAGGGCCAGCAGATCCTTGAAATATTGCAGGTTGGCGATGAAGGGATGGAGGTCCCCCTCCAGGCTCGCCGCGCCGCTCTTGGTCAGCGCCAGCAGATCGTGTGAGCCGGCGCGGGGCAGCGGCTTCCAGAATTCCAGGAACGCCTCGGGGCTCGCCCGATAAGCGAAGCGCCAGCTCGCCATCAGGCGGGGACCTGACTCCATGGCGGTGATGCGGCCTTCCACGATGCGGGTGTGGAAGGGCCGGGCAGGGGTGCCGAGAAGGCAGTCCACGGTCAGAAAGCGGCCGCGTTCCATGAGGGGCGCATTGGCCTCCAGCAAGGCGGGCAGCCGCGCGAGGCGCGCGGTCACGGCATCAAGCGCCGCCCCCTGCGAGGGGGCCGGAGCGCCGGGTTCATGGGGCAAGCGTCTCTCCCGGTGTTCTGTCAAACAGAATAGATGTTCTTTTTTCTGAGAGGAACTATACACAGCCCAACCCCGCACGCAAGCGGGCCGGAACGGGAGGTTGGGAATGGAGTGGGAGGTCTATGCGCTGCGCTACGGCACCCAGGCGCGCACCGCAGGCATGAACATGATCGGCTCACCCGATCCGCACGACCTGCCCATGCCGCTGGACTTCTATGTCTGGCTGCTGCGCTCAGGGCAGCGGACAATCCTGGTGGACACCGGCTTTCGTGCCGTGGGTGCACCGGAGCGGGGCCGGCGCATCCTGCGCCAGGTGGAGGACGCGCTCGCCGATCTCGCCTGCGATCCCGCCGGGGTGGGGGATGTGATCATTACCCACCTCCATTACGACCATGCGGGCAATCTCGACCTCTTCCCCGCCGCCACCTTCCATCTCCAGGAGCGCGAGATGGGCTTCGCCACCGGCCGCCATATGTGCGTCCACGCCATCCGCCACGCTTACGATGTGGAGGACGTGGTGAAGATGGTGCGCGCCCTCTACCAGGACCGGGTGCGCTTCCATGCGGGGGAGGGCGAGGTGGCGCCGGGGGTGAGCGTGCACCATGTGGGCGGGCACACGGACGGCCTGCAAATGGTGCGCGTGATGACCCAACGCGGCCCGGTGGTGCTGGCGAGCGATGCCAGCCATTTCTACGCCAATATGGAGCGGGGGCTCACCTTTCCCATCGTTTTCAACCTGGGCGAAATGGCCGCCGGCTGGGCCAAGGCCCATAAGCTGGCCGGCGCGAAGGACCGCGTCATTCCCGGCCATGATCCGCGCGTCCGCGCGCTCTATCCCCCCGTGCCGGGGACGCAGGGCGAGACGGTGGCGCTGCACCTGCCGCCGGTGGGGGAGGGGTGAGGGGCTGTTCCCCGCCGGATGCCGGGCCGGGGGAACGGATCGGGAAACCGGCGCGACCACCGATTCGCGCGCCTTTTGGTCCCCGCCCGTTCCCCGTTCCGCGCTTCACTTGTCCCGATCTGGAACAGTCTGTCCCCGCGCGCCGTTGTGGGGCGCGCGGTGGCGGCTTAGGCTTGGCCGCAAAGGGAAGACCGGGAGCGCCTCGTGCGACACGTTTTCACCCGCCGCGCATGGGCTCGCGTCGCGCTGGCGGGCCTGGCTTTGCTGGGAAGTCTGGCCGCCGGCGCCAGCCTTTGGGCGCAGGAGGCTCACGCGCAGGAGAAAGTCAGCTTTCCCTCCCGCGACGGCACCCCGCTCGACGGCTATCTCTTCCGCCCGAGCACAGCGAACGGGCCCGGCCCGGCGGTCATCTTCGCCCATGGCTGCGGCGGCCTGATCGGAAAGTCCGGCATCAACGCCCGCGAGATCGCCTGGGCGCAGCGCCTGACCGGCGACGGCTATCGTGTGCTCATGGTGGACAGCTTCACCCCGCGCGGCGTGAAATCCATGTGCGCGCCCGCGACCTTCCGCTCGGAGGTCTATCGCGCCCGCCCGCAGGACATGTATGGCGCGCTCGCCTATCTTCAGGCCCAGCCCTTTGTGGACCCCGGCCGCGTCGCGCTCATGGGCTGGTCGCAGGGGGGCGGCGCGGTGCTGAACACGCTGCGCACCAAGAGTGCCGCCCGCCCCGCCGGCCTTGCCCCGGCGCGGGACTTCCAGGCGGCGGTCGCCTTCTATCCCGGCTCATGCCGGCCCGAGCGCCAGCCCGGCGGCTGGTCGAGCCGCATTCCGCTGATGGTGCTGACCGGGGAAAAGGATGTGTGGACGCCCCTTGAGCCCTGCGCGGCGCTGCTCACGCAGGCGGCGCAAGCGGGAAGTCCGGTGACGCTCCACATCTATCCCGGCGCCTACCATGATTTCGACTGGCCGGGCCTTGCCTATCGCGAACGCCCGGAATTCCGCACCAAGGACGGGGCCGTGCCCATCGTCGCCACCGATCCCGCTGCCCGCACGGATGCCCTCGCGCGCGTGCCGGCCTTTCTCGGCCGGTATCTGCGGGCAGACGGGAAATAGCTGTCTCTACTCCCGCCCGCCGCGAAAGGCGTTCTGGTCGATGCCGTGGCGGTGGAGCTTGTCGTAGAAGGTCTTGCGGGGGATGCCGAGCGCCTTGACGGTGGCCTGCACGTCGCCCTGGTGGGCGGCGAGCGCGGCGCGGATCTGCTCGGCCTCATAGGCCTCCACCCGCTGCGGCAGGGGAACCGCGCCGGCTGCGGGCTCGGCCGGGACGGGCGTGTCCACGAGGCCGAGGGCGACGCGCTCCACATAATGCAGGAGTTCGCGCACATTGCCGGGCCAGTCGTGGGTTTCCAGCCGGTCCAGCACCGTGCGCCCCACCACGGGCGGCGGGCGGCGGAAGCGCTTGGCGGCGGCGGCGAGGAAATGGGAGAAGAGCAGCGGCACGTCGGAGCGGCGCTCCCGCAAGGGGGGAATGCGCACCGTCGCCACATGCAGGCGGTAATAGAGATCCTCCCGGAACCGCCCGGCCTTCACCAGCTCCAACAGATTGATCTTGGCGGCGGCCACCACGCGGATGTCCACCCGCCGGCCCTCATTGGCGCCCAGCGGGATCACCTCCCGCGCCTCCAGCACCCGCAGCATCTTCACCTGGAGGGCGGGGGACATGGCCTCGATCTCGTCCAGGAACAGTGTGCCCCCATGGGCGAAGACGATCCGCCCCACGCGCTTCTTGAGCGCCCCGGTGAAGGCGCCGGCCTCGTGGCCGAAGAGTTCGCTCTCGATCATGGTTTCGGGCAGCGCGCCGCAATTGACCGCCACGAAGGGCCGCGCCGCCCGGGGGCCGAGGCGGTGGAGGAGATTGGCCACCACCTCCTTGCCCGAGCCCGTCTCGCCTTCCACCAGCACGTCCACGTCCGCATCGGCGAGCTGGCGGATGGTCTGGCGCAGGCGCTCCATGGCCGGGTCGGCGCCGAGCAGCGGCAGCTCCTCCTCGGCCAATTCAGCCGCATGCTGGGCGGCGAGTTGGGCGGCGCGGCGCAGCTCGCGGTTTTCCAGCACCAGCCGGCGCTTTTCCAGCGCGTGGCGGATGGCCCCCAGGAGCCGCTCGCCGGAATAGGGCTTGGCGAGGAAGTCATAAGCCCCCTCCCGCATGGCCTCCACCGCCATGGCGATGTCGCCATGGCCGGTGATGAGGATGACGGGCAGGTCCGCATCGCGCCGCTTCAGCCGCCGGAACAGTTCGAGCCCGTCCATGCCGGGCATGCGCACGTCGGTGACCACGACGCCGGGAAAGCCCGCATCGATCCCCTCCAGCGCCGCCTCTGCGCTGGCAAAGGGCAAGGCGGCAAGGCCCGCCAGCATGAGCGACTGGATGTTGGCGGCGCGCAGGGTGTCGTCATCGTCGATGAAGGCCACGTCCGGCGGCCGGTCGGCGGGATGCGCCATGGTCAGGCCCTCGCCAAAGTGAGAAGGAAGACCGCGCCGGGCCCCTCGCCGGCGGTGAAGGTGCCGCCGCATTCGGCGACGATGTCGCGGGCGATGACGAGGCCGAGGCCGAGGCCCTCCGGCTTGGTGGTGACGAACGGCATGAACAGCGCCTCGCGCACGCTCGCCGCCAGCCCCGGCCCGTTGTCCGAGACGGTGACCACCGCCATGGTCCCTTCCGTTCGCGCGGTGATGCGGATGCGCCCGTCGCGCCGCCCGTCCAGGGCCTCGATGGCATTCTGCAGCAAGTTCACAAACACCTGCTCCAGGCGGATGCGGGCCGCGCGCACCACCACGTCGGTGATGGGAATGTGGATCTCCAGCGCCACCTTCTGCTCGGCGAGGCGATGGCGCACCAGAAGCCGCGCCCCTTCCAGCACGGCGCGCAGCGACACCGGCTCCATGTCGGCGGGTGCCTTGCGGGCGAAGGCGCGCAACTCGCCGGTGATGGCGCCCACCCGCTGCGTGAGGTCGTCGATGATGACAAGGTTCGAGCGGGCGGAGGCGGCATCGCCCCGCTCCAGGAACAGGCGGGCATTTTCCGCATAGGTGCGGATGGCCGCCACAGGCTGGTTCACCTCATGGGCGACGGAGGCCGCGATCTGGCCGAGCACCGCCAGCTTGTTGGCCTGGACCAGTTCGTCCTGGAGATGGCCGAGGGCGGCTTGGGTGCGGCGGCGTTCCTCCATCTCGGCGGTGAGGCGTTCATTGGTGTGGCTGAGCGCCTGGGTGCGCTCGGCGACCCGGGCCTCCAGCTCGCGGCGGGCCGCCGCCGCCCGGTCGCGCTCCCGGGCAAGGCTTCGGCGGCGTGCGGTCCAGATGCCCGCCACGCCGAAGCCCGCCACCCCCAGCAGCAGGGCCAGCGAGCGGGCGGCCGTGGTGGCCAGCGGCACGGAGGGCGCGGTGGGGGCGAGCACATGGAGCGTCCAGCCCGAGGTGCGCAGCGGCGCGTCCGAGGCGACGAAGGTCTGGCCCGCCAAAGCCGGCGGGGCGGCCACGAAGGCCGCGCCGGGCAGGTCGCGGGAGGGACGGATGGGCAGCATGGCGAGCGGGGCATCGCCGAACTGGAGCGAGGCGCGAATGTCCGCCCGCTGGGCGGCATCCAGCGGCACGGTGGCATGGAAGCGCCAGGCCGGCTCGCTCGCCACCAGCACGATGCCGCGCTCATCGGTGACGAAGGCAGGTTCCGGTAGGGCGTGCCAGGCGTCTTCCGTGGCGCCGAATTCCGCCTTCACCACCACCACGCCGAGCGGCCCCGTGGTGCCCTCGATGCGCCGGGACAGATAAAGGCCCGGCCGGTGGCTCACCGTGCCGAAGGCGAAATGCTCGGCCTGGCCATCGGTCATGGCGCCGGTGAAATAGGGCCGGAAGGCGTAGTTGCTGCCGACGAAGCTCTCGGCGGTGCGGTAGTTGCTGGCGGCGCGGGTCAGGCCCTGGGCGTCGATCACATAGATGGCGCCGGCCCGGCTTTCCTGGGCGATCCGCTCCAGCCGCTCGTCCAGGGCCAGAAGCCGGCCCTCCTGGGGCGCGGCGAGCGCTTCCTGAACGCCGGGGTCGCCGGCAAGCACCAGCGGCAGCGCGCGCTGTTTCTCGATCTCCGAGCGCAGCATGGCGCCCCGCAGCGCCACCGCCGCCTCGGCCGTGGCCCGCAACTGGGACATCGCCCAGTTCTTCGCCACATGGGCGGCCACCGCATCCAGAACCACCAGCGCCCCAAGCGCGAGGGTGCCCAGCACCAGCCAGGAGGCCCGCCGCCGGCGCAGCGGCGCTCGGTCGGCCGCCGCAGCGGGCGGAATGGCGGGAGCGGGGGATTGGGGCAGGGCGAAGGCTCCCGAATGTGCGGAAATCCGCACGCGACTTTGGGCGAGATTGTGCGAAATTTCGCACATTGCGTCAAATCGGCGGCGAAGCACCGGCAAAAACGCGTTTGGATTCAAGCCACTTTCCTGGCGCCGCCGACGGCCCCCTTTGGCACGGGCCTTGCCGAAGGGGGGGCGAGGCATCCGCCTCTTCCGTCCAACCGGTTCCGAAGGTGCCCCAATGAAGAGGCGCCGAAGGGCCACAGGAGAAACGCTCATGGCGGTCGCCCTTTCGGCGCCGGCTCCGGCCGTGCGTCGCCCCAAGCTGCATCACCACCTGTATTTCCAGGTGCTCGTGGCCATCATTCTCGGCATCCTGCTCGGCCACTTCTACCCGAAGTTCGCGGTGGAGCTGCGCCCCCTGGGCGACGCCTTCATCAAGCTGGTGAAGATGGTCATCGCTCCCGTCATCTTCCTGACCGTGGTGAGCGGCATCGCCGGCATGCGGGATCTCGGCAAGGTCGGCCGCGTGGCCGGCAAGGCCATGATCTACTTCCTCACCTTCTCCACGCTGGCGCTCATCATCGGCCTGGTGGTGGGCAATGTGGTGCAGCCCGGCGCGGGCATGAACATCAATCCCGCCAGCCTCGACCCCAAGGCTACCGCCGACTACATCGCCAAGGCCCACGATTCCACCATCGTCGGCTTCCTGATGAACATCATTCCCTCGACGCCCATCAGCGCCATGGCCTCGGGCGACATTCTCCAGGTGCTGTTCTTCGCGGTCCTGTTCGGCATCGCGCTCGCGGGCATCGGCGACAAGGCCGAGCCGCTGATGACCGTGCTGCATTCCACCGCCCAGGGCATGTTCCGCCTGGTAGCCATCCTGATGCGCGCGGCCCCCGTCGGGGCTTTCGGCGCCATGGCCTTCACCATCGGCCGCTACGGCCTCGGCTCCATTGTGAGCCTGGCCATGCTGCTGGTGACCTTCTACATCACCTCGTTCCTGTTCGTGTTCGTGGTGCTGGGCGCGGTCGCCCGCTACAACGGCTTCTCGCTCTGGAAGCTCCTGAAATACATCAAGGAAGAGCTGCTCCTGGTGCTCGGCACCTCGTCCTCGGAAGCGGCCCTGCCGAGCCTGATGGAGAAGATGGAGCTGGCCGGTTGCCACCGCTCCGTGGTGGGCCTCGTGGTGCCCACCGGCTATTCCTTCAACCTGGATGGCACCAACATCTATATGACGCTGGCGGCCCTGTTCATCGCCCAGGCCACCGGCATCCAGCTGAGCCTGTGGGACCAGATCCTCCTGCTGCTGGTCGCCATGCTCTCCTCCAAGGGCGCGGCGGGCATCACGGGCGCCGGCTTCATCACGCTGGCCGCCACGCTCTCCGTGGTGCCCTCCGTTCCGATCGGCGGCATGGCGCTCATTCTCGGCATCGATCGCTTCATGTCCGAGTGCCGGGCCATCACCAACTTCATCGGCAACACGGTGGCCACCATCGTGGTGGCACGCTGGGAGGGCGAACTGGACGAGGCGCGCCTGGCGGCCGCATTGTCCGGCCGGGTTCCGCTCGGCCATGAGATGAAGGTGGCCGAGGAATATATGGACGCCATCGACTGAACACCCCGCTCCGGCGCCGTGCAGGGCGCCGGGCGATCGCCGCGGCTGACGGTGAGGGGCCGAAGCCGCGACACCGGTTCCTGCGGGGGAACCGGAGGGCCGCGACGCGAGAGCGTCGCGGCCTTTCTCATGGGCGCCTTAACCGTCCACGCCCGCCAGGGCAGCGGGCGTCAGGGCCTCGCCCATGGCCTCGAACACGACCACCCTGTCCCGCCCCAGCGCCTTGGCGCGATAGAGAGCGCGGTCCGCCTGCGACACCAGTTGCACCGGGTCTGCTTCGCCCCCCGCATGGGTCGCCGCGCCGATGCTGGCCGTCACGCGGCCGGTGAGGGGGTGCGGCATGTCGGCGGCGGCGATGTCGGCGCGGATGGCTTCCGCCAGCGCGGCCGCGCCGGCCCCGTCGGTGCCCGGAAGGATGACGGCGAATTCCTCGCCGCCATAGCGGGCGGCGAGGTCATCGGCGCGGTGCACGGCGCCCTTGAGGCGCTCTCCGGTGCGCCGCAGCACCGCATCTCCCGCCGGATGGCCCGACACGTCATTGACCGCCTTGAAGTGGTCGAGGTCCACCAGCAGCAGCGAGACCGGCTCTCCGGTGCGCCGCGCCCGCCGCCCCGCCCGTTCCAGCTCCTCGTCGAAGGCCCGCCGGTTGCTGAGGCCCGTGAGGGCATCCGTGTCTGCCCGGCGCTTGAGGTCCTGGTTGATCCGCCACAGGTCCAGCTCGTCAACGGCGATGGCGCCGAGGTCTTGCAGCGGGCCCAGGGGGAAGGTGCTCTCCTCCCGAACGGCACGGCCCAGCACGCACAGCGTCCCCAGCGCAAGGTCAGGCGTGAGCAGCAGGGGGACACCCGCATAGAAGCGGTACGGCAGGGAGGTGGCGAGCGGATGTCCAGCCAAACGCGGATCCGTGTGCAGATCCCCCACCACCAGCGGCTGACCACTCTCAATGATGAGGTTGCAGACCGTGCGCCGCCGCTCCACCACCGGCGCCAGCCCCGGCCCGGACATGGCCTTCATCCATTGGAAGGCGTCGTCGATGAAGGACAGGAAGGCGACCTCTGCCCCATAGAGCGCAGTGGCGAGGCGGGTCAGCCGCTCGAACCGCTCGTCCGGCGCCGTATCCATGATGTGGCAGGCGGCCAGCACCCGGAGGCGTTCGGCTTCGTTCGCGGGGGGGCGGGGCGGCTGCCACATCCTGTCGCTCCGGTGCGGGTCGCGGGTGGGGGCAAGGTGTCCCGGAGCCCGCCTGTGTGGCAAGGGGACGCCACCGGAAGGCTGGGGGAAAGCCCGCGGCGAGGGGGGCGCCTCGCGCGATCGTGCGGCTTGGCCGTAGCAGACGGGCGCGACCGGGGGCGCCTGGAGAGGGCGAGCCGATGGGGCAAGCCGGGGGTAAGGCTGGAAGCGGGAGATGGCTCGGGGCGACCGTCGCGGGGCGGCGCCGGGGGCGATGGGGCGGCCGATTGAGGGGCGATGCGAAACGTCGGCCTCGTCATCCCGGAGGGTGGAGGCCGGAAGCGGACACCGGAAGGGGCGTCGGATGAGGCATCGGATGAGGCACCGGTCGGGGCGCGACGGGCGCAGGGGCAGGGGGCGATGTTCGCCAGGCCCAGTTCAGGCCCGCCGGCCCCTTGATCCGCGCCAGTTCCGCGCCACCCAAGCCGAGAACACCGGCGGTTTCCGGCCTATTCGTCGGCCAGGCGGCCATGGGTGTGGGTGGGATCGGCGAGGGTCTCGATCACCCGGCATTCCCCGACCCGGCCTGCGGCACATTGCTCCACCATCTTGAGAAGTTCGGTGCGCAGCCGCTCCAGACGCGCGATGCGCCGCTCCACATCCTGGAGCCGGGCGGTGGCAATGGCGTCGGCGGCGGCGCAGGACTGGTTCGGATCGTCCTGCAATTTCAATAGGGTACGGATCTCGTCCATGGGAAAGCCCAGCTCGCGCGCGTGGCGGATGAAGGCGAGCCGCCGCAGGTCATCCGCCCCGTAAAAGCGCCGGTTCCCCTCGCTTCGCGCGACGCCGGACAGAAGGCCGATCTCCTCATAATAGCGGATTGTAGGTATTTTAATACCCGATATGCGCGCCGCGTCCCCGATGGAATAATCCAGTTCCGCCATTTTCTCCCTTGCTCCTCCAGTGGCTGGAGGATGTAGCACCCGTGTCGATCCCACAAGCCGCCCCGGCGGTTCCAGCGGAGTTCGACCATGTCCGAGGCTGCCCCCGTCATCACCCGCTTTCGCGTCGAAGGCATGGATTGCGCGTCCTGCGCGACCAAGATCGAAACGGCCGTCCGGCGGCTACCCGGGGTGGCGGACGCCACGGTCTCGGTCCAGGCCGGAACGCTGATTGTCACGAAACAACAGGGGTTTGAGGCGAGCCGCGTGGCGCGGCAGGTCAGTGCGCTCGGCTATGGAATCACCCCTGCGGACACCGCCGCCGCGCCGGCTCACAGCGCGCCATGCTGCGCCCACGCGCATGCCCCGCACGACCATGACCACGCCCCAGCCCACGCCCCCGGCCCCGCCCACCCCACCCCGGCCGCCATGCCCGTTGAGGCGCCTTGGTGGCAGGCCCGCAAGGTGAAGCAAGCCATGTTCTGCGGCCTCGCCATTGTTCTGGCCTGGGTCGCCGGATGGGTCTGGCCGGCCGCGGATCTGTGGGCCTTCCTGGCCGCTCTTCTGGTGGGCCTCCTCCCCATTGCCCGCCGCGCCCTGGCCGCCGCCCGCGCCGGCTCGCCCTTCACCATCGAGACCCTCATGACCATCGCCGCGGTGGGCGCGGTGGTCATCGGGGCGGCCGAAGAGGCGGCGGCGGTGGTGTTCCTGTTCCTGATTGGCGAGATTTTGGAAGGGGTTGCGGCAAGCCGTGCCCGCGCCAGCATCTCCGGCCTCACCGCCCTCCTGCCCAAGACCGCCCTGGTTCAGAAGGGCGGCACGGTGCGTGAAGTGCCGGCGGAAACCCTGGGGCCGGGCGCGCTCATTTTGGTGCGCCCCGGCGACCGGATCGCGGCCGATGGCCTTGTTCTGCAAGGAGAAAGCGCCGTCGACGAAGCCCCCGTCACGGGCGAGAGCGTGCCGAAGCCCAAGCAACCCGGCGATCCCGTCTTCGCCGGCACCATCAATGGCGAGGCCGCGCTCTCCGTGGAGGTCACCGCCGCCGCCGCCGACAACACCATCGCGCGGATCGTGAAGCTGGTGGAGGAGGCGCAGGAGAGCAAGGCTCCCACCGAGCGGTTCATCGACCGATTCTCTCGCTATTACACGCCCTTGGTCCTGGTGGCAGGGGGGCTGGTGGCGGTCATTCCGCCGCTTTTTCTGGGCCAGGACTGGGCGGACTGGATCTATCGTGGCCTTGCCGTCCTGCTCATCGGCTGCCCCTGCGCCCTGGTCATTTCCACCCCCGCCGCCATCGCGGCCGGCCTCTCCGCCGGCGCCCGGCGCGGCCTCCTGATGAAGGGCGGTGCGGTTCTGGAACGCTTGCGGCAAGCCACTTTCGTGGCCTTCGACAAGACCGGCACCCTCACCGAGGGGCGGCCCGTGGTCACCGACATGATCGGCCTCGGCCGCCCGGACAACGAGGTGCTGGCGCTGGCGGCGGCCGTGGAGAGCGGATCGAGCCATCCCCTGGCGACCGCGATCCTGTCAGCCGCAGAGCAAAAGGGCATCGCCGTGCCGGCCGCATCCGGCGTGAAAGCCCTTGCGGGGAAAGGCGTTTCTGGAGTTGTCGACGGTGTCGGCATCGCCCTCGTCTCGCCGCGTGCCGCGTCCGAACGGGCGATCCTCCTACCCGAGCAGGCGGCCCGGATCTCCGCCTTTAGTGATGACGGGAAGACCGTCGCCGTGCTGCTGATGAATGGCGTTCCCGGCGGCATCCTTGCCTTGCGAGACGACCTGCGTCCGGATGCGCAAGCCGGGGTCAAGGCTTTGAAGGACATGGACCTTTCTGCCGCCATGCTGACCGGCGACACGGCACGCGCCGCCGCCGCCATCGCAGGCCCCCTGGAGATCGAAGCCCAGGCCGGCTTGCTGCCGCAGGACAAGCAGGTTCAGGTGCAGGCCTGGCAGAAGGCGGGCCAGGTGGTGATCAAGGTGGGGGATGGCATCAACGATGCGCCCGCGCTGGCCGCCGCCGACATCGGCATCGCCATGGGCGGTGGCACCGACGTGGCGCTGGAAACCGCCGACGCCGCCATCCTTCATGGCCGGGTCGGGGATGTCGCCCGCATGGTCCGACTGTCCCGTCTGGTGATGGGGAACATCGCGCAGAACATCTCCATCGCCTTGGGGCTGAAAGCGATTTTCCTGGTGACGACCATTGCCGGCGTGACCGGCCTGTGGCCTGCCATCCTCGCCGACACCGGCGCCACCGTCCTCGTCACCCTGAACGCCCTGCGCCTGCTCTCCCCGCGCTTGGACTAAGGAGAGGCATTTGGCGTGCCGCAACCCAAGGCGGCACGCGCCCCATGTGCCGGTGGGGGCGCAACATCTGACGGGAAGGGGAAGGGCCTGGAATTGCTGGTGCTGCGAGAGAGGATTGAACTCTCGACCTCTCCCTTACCAAGGGAGTGCTCTACCACTGAGCTACCGCAGCGACTGGCGGCGACGAAGGTTTCCGTCGCGAGCGGGCTGTTCCTGCCACAAGCGGGCGGGTGGTGCAAGCCTTGCCGACTGCGGAACTGTCCGCAAACTTGCTTACCCACAGATCGCCGTTTTTGAGCGCGCTGCAACGCATCATTTTTGCGCTTGCACATGACTTGAGCATGGCCTCGCCGCGGGCTAGCCTCTCATCGAGCGGCAACCAGGGGGAAGCGGGGCTCATGTCGAAAACTCGGACGCAGACCATCGGCGCCGTGCGGCGCACGTTCGCACCCTGGACGGACCCCAAGGCCACGCCGCTGATCCGGTTCGAGAATGTCATCAAGCGGTTCGGCGATTTCGTCGCTGTCGATGATGTCAGCATCGACATCTATGAGCGGGAATTCTTCGCGCTCCTCGGCCCCTCCGGCTGCGGCAAGACCACCTTGATGCGTATGCTGGCCGGTTTCGACGAGCCCACAGAGGGGCGCATCACGCTGGCAGGGCAGGATCTGGTGGGCGTTCCGCCCTACCAGCGGCCCGTGAACATGATGTTCCAGTCGTACGCCCTGTTCCCGCATATGAGTGTCGCCGACAATATTGCCTTCGGCCCCCGCCAGGCCGGCATGCCCAAGGGCGAGGTGACCCAGCGCGTCGAGGAAATGCTGGCGCTGGTGAAGCTGGAGAAGTTCGCCAAGCGCAAGCCCCACCAATTGTCCGGCGGCCAGCGCCAACGGGTGGCGCTGGCCCGCGCCGTCGCCAACCGGCCGAAGGTCCTGCTGCTGGACGAGCCCCTCGGCGCCCTCGACAAGAAGCTGCGCGAGGAAACCCAGTTCGAGCTCATGGATCTGCAGATGAAGCTCGGCATGACCTTCCTGATCGTCACGCACGACCAGGAGGAAGCCATGACCGTGGCCGATCGCATCGCGGTCATGAATCAGGGCAAGCTCGTCCAGGTGGCGCCGCCGGCCACCATCTACGAGCAGCCGTCCACCCGCTATGTGGCGGACTTCATCGGCGATGTGAACATCCTGGAATGCAAGGTGGTCAGCCGCACGGAAAGCGAGGTGGTGCTCTCTTCGCCCATCACGCCCGCACCCATCCGCATGGCGCAGACCGTGGACGCGAAGACGGGAGACACTGTCTTCCTGGCGGTGCGTCCGGAGAAGATGCGCATCTCGCTTGATCCGCCGGCGGACGTGGCGGAGAACCTGTTCCAGGGCGAGATCTGGGACATCGGCTATCTCGGCGACCTGTCCATCTATCATGTGGAGATGCCGTGCGGCACGCGCATCAAGGTGTCGCTGCCGAACCTGTCGCGCGTCGTGGAGCGGCCTATTTCCTGGGAGGATAAGGTCTATGTGACCTTTGCCCCCCATGCGGGCGTGGTGCTCTGTCACTGAGGCAAGGCCGCCTCCCGCCGCGGCGGGAGGCTTTGGGGGAGGCCGGGCCTGGACGGGTCGGCCGTTGACCAAGCGGAAGAAGAGGGGGCGCCCATGGCCATGGCGGGTGAAAAGGGACGCGGGCGATTGTTCGTCATCGCCATACCCTATCTCTGGTTGCTGGTTCTATTCCTGGTCCCGTTCTTCATCGTCATGAAGATCAGCCTGTCCCAGGATGTGATCGCTTCGCCCCCATACACGCCACTCCTGGACCTGTCGAAGGGGTGGGCTGGATTTACGGACTTCCTGTCCCAGCTTTCCTTTGCCAATTACTTTTATGTGTTGGACGGAGACAATGAGTTCCTCGGCGCCTATGGCTCCAGTCTTGTCATTGCCTCCATTTCCACGCTTCTGTTGCTGCTTGTGGGCTATCCCATTGCGTATGGAATGGCGCGGGCGTCGCGGGGCATCCAGCCGACGCTGCTGATGCTCATCATCCTGCCTTTCTGGACGTCGTTCCTGATCCGTGTCTATGCCTGGATCGGCATCCTGTCGCCGGAAGGGCTGCTCAACCAGGCGCTCATGGCGGTCGGGCTGATCGACGAGCCCCTGCAGATCCTCAATACAGATCTCGCCGTCTATATCGGCATCGTCTATTCCTACCTGCCCTTCATGGTGCTGCCGCTCTATTCGGCGCTGGAAAAACTGGACGGCACCTTGCTGGAGGCGGCGCAGGACCTTGGCTGCACGCCGTTCAAGGCCTTCTGGCTCATCACCTTTCCGCTTTCTTTGCCGGGCGTCGCCGCGGGCGCGCTGCTCTGCTTCATCCCGGCGGTGGGCGAGTTCGTGATCCCAGATCTCCTCGGCGGGTCGGACACCATGATGATCGGCAAGTCGCTGTGGACTGAATTCACGGTGAACCGCTCCTGGACCTCCTCCTCCGCGGTGGCTGTCTTGCTGCTGCTGGTCCTGGTGGTACCGATCGTCATCTACCAGAACATCCAGGCGCGCCAGCTGGAGGCGGGAAAATGAACAAGGGCATGTCCTGGTTCAACGTGACGTCCATCGTGGCCGGCTTCGCCTTTCTCTACATTCCGATCCTGCTGCTGGTGATCTATTCCTTCAACGCCTCGCGTCTCGTCACCGTGTGGGCGGGCTTTTCCCTCCAGTGGTACGCATCGCTGCTGGAGAATGAGCAATTGCTGGACGCCGCCTGGGTGACGCTGCGGGTGGCCTTCCTCTCCTCCCTCATCGCCACGGTGCTGGGCACCATGGCGGCGCTGGCCCTCACCCGCTACGGGCGCTTCTTCGGGCGGACCCTGTTCTCGGGCATGACCTACGCGCCCCTCGTCATGCCGGAGGTCATTACCGGCCTGTCCCTGCTGCTGCTGTTCGTGGCCATCGGCTTCGAGCGCGGGTTCTGGACCATCACGCTCGCCCACATCACCTTCACCATGTGCTTCGTGGCGGTGGTGGTGCAATCGCGGCTCGTCACCTTCGACCGGTCGCTGGAGGAGGCAGCGCTCGATCTGGGCTGCCCGCCGTTCAAGACCTTCTTCATCATCACCTTGCCGCTGATCCTGCCAGCGGTGGTGTCCGGTTTCCTCCTGGCCTTCACGCTCTCCATGGATGACCTGGTCATCGCCAGCTTCACCACGGGGCCGGGCGCTACCACCTTGCCCATGCGCATCTATTCTCAGGTGCGCCTGGGCGTGACGCCGGAAATCAACGCCGCCTGCACCATCCTCATCGCCATCGTGACGGTGGTGGTGCTCATCGCCTCCGTGGCCACCAAGCACCAGGAAAAGGTGCGCCAAGCTGAAGAGCGGGCGGCGGCCGCCCAATAGGGCGTTTCCAAGCCAAGCGGGAACCGGCTCGGCTGACGGAAACACATTGAGAGTGAGCGCCAGCCCATCGGTCCCTAAACCCCTCGCGCCCGGCTTCGGCCGGGCGCTTGCGTTTCAAGGGCGGGTGCGGCTGCGCCACACCGGCGCAAAAACGCCGCCGGGAGGTGGCCCGGCGCGAAACATTCTGCAAAAAGGAGCAAAGGTGAGGAAACAGATCGGCGTCCGGGTGAATGCGGTACAGGGCGGACATTGGCGGCTTGCGCGCCCTGGCAGTTCTTCCGGTCGTTCTCTACCACCTCGACGAGCGCCTGGTGCCCGGCGGCTATGTGGGCGTCGACATCTTCTTCGTCATTTCCGGCTACCTCATCACCAAGCTCCTCGCCCAGGACCTGGAGGCGCAGCGCTTCAGTTTGCTGACCTTCTATGACCGGCGCGTCCGGCGCATCGTGCCGGCTTATGCGGCAGTGGCGCTTGCCACTTCGGTGGCGGCGCTCATCCTGCTGCCGCCGGGGATGCTGGTGGCGTTCGGCAAGTCGCTCCAGGCTGCTTCGACCTTTTTTGCCAACCGCTATTTCCTTTCCGCCACCGGCTATTTCGGCGCGGCGCCCGACGAGCAATGGCTGCTCCACACCTGGTCTCTTTCGGTGGAGGAGCAATTCTACCTGGCCTGGCCCCTGCTCCTGGCTCTCTTGTTCCACCCGCGCCTCGCGCGCATCCGGCCCTATGTCATCTGGGCGCTCGTTATCGCCTCGCTGGTGGTGTCCACGCGAAACGCGGTGCTGAGGCCGGGTCCGGCCTTCTACAATTCGCTCGGCCGGTTCTGGGAACTGCTGCTGGGGTCGGTCCTCGCCCTGGGCTACCTGCCGCGCCTGCGTACCATCTTTCAGGCGGAAGGGGTGGCGCTCGTCGGCCTTGGCCTCATCGGCTTCGCCTATGCCTCGTTTGGACACGGCACCATCTTTCCCGGCGCCACAGCCCTTGTCCCGACAGTGGGCGCGCTGTGCCTCATCTGGGCCGGGGAGGACGGGCGCACCACATGGGTCGGCCGCCTCCTGGCGCTGGCGCCCCTGGTGTGGATCGGCCTCATCTCCTATTCGCTCTATCTGTGGCATTGGCCGATCATTGCGATCCATCGCTTCCTGACCTTCCGGTCGCCGGAACTGGTGGAAGGCATAGGGCTGTTCGCGGCCATGCTGGTGCTCTCGGCGCTCTCCTGGCGTTTCGTGGAAGCGCCGTTCCGCCGCCATGGCCCGGCCCAGGCGGCCAGTGAGTGGCGCAGTGTGGGAGTGGGGATCGCCGTATTGGCGGGCCTTACGGGCCTTGGCTGGGTCATGGTGGCGACAGGCGGACTGCCGGGCCGCGCCACCGCGGCCTATCTCCAGGCGGAGCAGACGGTGGGCACCTATTGGAAGGGGCGCGCCTCTTGCCTCCTTGGACCCGGCGGCACCATGCCGCCCGAAGGCCAGTGCCGCTTTGGCGATCCCGATTCGCGGGCGCCGGTGGTGGCGCTGTGGGGCGATTCCTTCGGAGACCATCACGGTCCTGCTCTCGACCGCCTTGGTCAGGAAGAAGGATTCGGATTCTGGCAGGTTACCAAGGCGGGCTGTGCGCCGCTGGCACCCGATCCGGCCATGAGTCCGCTCGCGCGGTCCGAGCAGCAAGCCTGCAACGCGTTCCGTGCCCAATCCCTGGCACGGCTGATCGCGGATCCGCAGGTGCGGCTGGTGGTCATTGCCGGAAACTGGGCCAACGATCCGCCCGCTGACCGGGCGCGCCTCGCTGCGGCACTGGACGCCTTCTCCGCAGCGGGCAAGCCGGTGCTTCTTGTCGGCAGCGCGGGCGGCTTTTCCACCGGCGGCGGCCGCTGCGTGCTGCGCCGACGCTTTGCGGGGAATGACGAAACCGTCTGCAACGTGACGCGGTCCGCCTCCGATGCGGATGCCTCTGCCCTTGAATCCTGGTTGCAGGGTCTTGCGGATGAAAAGCCGGGCCGCAGCCTGTTCCGCCCCCGGCTTCTCTATTGCGACGACAGCACGTGCCGCCCCACAGCCGACGGCGTGCCCCTGTTCCTGGACGGCGGCCATCTCAACGTGGCCGGCGCGCTCCACGCTCTGGAGGCATGGCGGGCCGTGCTGGTGCCGCCCTTGAAAACGCCGGCGCCTCCAGTGCGCTGAGGCGCGTCGCGAGGGGCATCAGCGTCCCTCGCGGATCCAACTCAGCGAGATCAGGCCGAGGAGGAGCAGCAGGCCGGTGAGGCCGGCAAAGACCGGGAAGAGGCCGATGCCGGTCACCACGCTCACATCCCGCGTGCGAAGGCCCAACCAGTCCTCGCCCGCCAGCCGTTCGCCCGTGCTCACCGCCACCACGCGGGGCACGCCGCCGGAGAGATCCGCCAGGCGCCAGACCCGGCCGCCCGTGGCGTTCGAGACGGGTGCGAGCACGTCCTTCGTGCTCGTCACCTCGGCAAATTCCTTCGGATTAAGCGGGCCGATATTGGCGAGCGCGTTGAGATTGCCGTTGGCGGCGCGCCACAAGCCCAACTGGTCGGCCGGCGTGGTGGCGCGCCAGAGGCCCGGTTCCACCTGGGTCATGGTGAGCGTGCGTTCCGGTCCAGTGGGCGGCGTGATGCGCGCGGGGGGCGCCGTATCGGCCATGGTTTGGCG
The DNA here is from genome assembly GCF_028863665.1 of Aquabacter sediminis. Lineage (GTDB taxonomy): Bacteria > Pseudomonadota > Alphaproteobacteria > Rhizobiales > Xanthobacteraceae > L1I39. The sequence goes on along the minus strand of NZ_JARBFX010000003.1, from coordinate 286,882 downwards.
CTCCACCACCAGCTCGCGGCTGGAGGTGAAGAGGCGCAGGCGCTCCTCCTCCAGGTCCGGCTCCTTCATGAGCCAGTGTGAGAGGCGACGCAGCAGGTCGATATAGGGGCCACCGCCCTCATAACCGCGCGCCCAGAGCCAGAAATGGTCGGACAGGAGCAGGGCGACGCGCCCTTCGCCCACCCGGTCGAGGATCAGGACCGGCTTGTCCTGTGGCCCCGCCAGCACCGCCGTGCCCGACCGGGCCTCCGCATCGATGACGCGGAAGAACCGGCTCCAGGAGGGCGGGTTCGTCTCGGCACCGGGCAAGGCGCGCGTCACGGGGTGGCGCTTGCCGGGATTGGTCAACTGGGTGCGGAACGGCTGCTCGGTGGTGGCGCCCGTGGGGGCCGCCGGCAGGATTTCCTCAAGCGGCGTGTTGTAGAGCGAGCCGGGCTCCACATAGTCCGTGCCCGCAGCCACCAGGATGGCGCCGCCGGCGCGCACATAGCGCACGATATTGTCGAAATAGACCTGCGGCAGCACCCCCTGTTGGGAATAGCGGTCGAAGATGATCAGGTCGAAGTCGCGGATCTTGGTCTGGAACAACTCGCGTGTGGGGAAGGCGATCAGCGAGAGTTCATTGATGGGCGTGCCATCCTGCTTCTCCGGCGGACGCAGGATGGTGAAGTGGACGAGGTCCACATTGGCGTCGCTCTTCAAGAGGTTGCGCCACGTGCGCTCGCCCACGTTCGGTTCGCCTGATACGAGCAGCACCCGCAGCTTGTCGCGCACGCCGTCGATGGAGACGGCCACGCGGTTGTTCACCGGCGTCAACTCGTCCGGAAGGGGTGGCACCTCCACCTCGACGATATTGGGACCCGCATGCGTGATCTCCACCTCAACGGTGGCCGGCTGCCCGGTGGTAACCATGGGCGTCGCCACCACTTCGCCGTCGCGCCGGACAGTTGCGGTGAGGCGCGTGCCGGCGGGAAGCCCCTCGTCGGTGACGCGGAAGGTCAGGCTCTGCCGCTGGCCAACAATGCCGAAGCGGGGCGCTTTTTCCAAAGCCACGCGGCGGTCCTTTTCGCCGGCCCGGCCCGTGATCAGGCCATGGACCGGGGCGGAGAAGCCCAGCCCAGACGGGTCTGAGGGAACGTCGTGGATGCGCCCGTCTGTGATGAGCACGGCGCCCGCCACCCGCTCGGGCGGCACGTCCGCGAGGCCGGCGGAAAGCGCGGCGAACAGGCGAGTGCCATCGCTCTCGCCGTCGCGCGCATTGGCCTCGATGACCCGCACCTCCACATTGCCGAGGCGCTCCAGCCGCTCCACCAGCGCCGTCCGCGCCGCTTCGGTCTGGGCGGTGCGGTCGCCGAAATCCTGGCTGGCGCTCTTATCCACCACCACGGCGGCGACCGACGTCAGCGGCTCGCGTTCCTCCCGCGTCAGCGAGGGGTTTGCGAGCGCCAGAAGCCCGGCGCACAGGGCGAGCGTGCGAAACACCGCGCCACGGGTCCGAGTGACCACCAGCAGGCCTGCAAGAAGCGCGGCCACTGCCGCGGCGACGAGCAAGGCGGGCAGGGGAATGAAGGGGTCGAAGGTCAGCCCATAGGTCATTGGCCAAGGCGCTCCAGCAGGGCCGGCACATGCACTTGGTCGGCCTTGTAATTGCCGGTGAGCACGTACATGGCGATGTTGGCCCCGGTGCGGAATGCAAATTCCCGCTGGCGCGGCTCGCCGGGCGTGAGCGGCAGGAGTGGCTCGCCTGCCTGTCCGACGGCCCAGGCGCCCGCGAGATCATTGCCGGTGATGATGACGGGCGAGACCCCGTCTCCCGCGCGGGCAGGCCGCTCCTCGCCGTCGCGCGCGGCCGGCAGGGCTTCTACCCACGTCGTGCCTCCGGTGAAGCGACCGGGGAAATCCCGCAGGAGATAGAAGGCCTTGGTCAGAACATGGTCACGCGGGACAGGCTCAAGCTCTGGAATGTCGAGACCGGACAGGATCTCGCGCAGCTTGCGGCCGGCGGGAGTCAGAGGCCCGGAGCCGCCGGGCGTTGCCTCAAGCGCATCGCGCGTGTCGAAGATCACTGTCCCGCCCTGCTTCATGAAGGCATCCACCCGCGCCAGCACCGCCGGGCTCGGGGTGGGCTGGTTGGGAAGGATCGGCCAGTAGAGCAGGGGGAAGAAGGAGAGTTCGTCCTTGGCGAGGTCCACGCCCAGTGGTTCGCCCGCTTGGAGCGCGGTGCGCTGGCCGAGGAAGGTGGTGAGGCCAGCAAGGCCGGCCTGGCTGATCTTGTCCACTTCAGCATCGCCCGTGCGCACATAGGCCAGATGCGTCTGGTTGGCGGCCTTCACCGCATAGGCATCGTCCGCTCGCGCGGGCGAGGGCAGGGGGGCGAGAGCTGAAAGGGCGAGAGCCGCGAGAAGCGCCCCGGCTGCGGCGCGGGCGCGCCGTCCCGTTAGCCGCGACAGCCCGCCCGCCAGGAACAAGACCGCCAGTGCGTCCAGCAGCAGAAGGCCCAGCATGGCGATCAGGACCGGCCCGCGCAGATCGCGCTGCTCGCCAGCTCGCAGCGGCTCCACGTTTGCGCCCAGGGGTGATGTGTCGAAAGGCGCGAGCCGATCGGCGGGCAGGAGGGCATTCACCGCCACAAGGCCGTCGGACGGGCCATAGAAGCCGGGCGGATGTTCGGCGCTGGCGCGGCCGGTGAACGAAGCGGGAAGCGGACGCACCAGCGGGCCGGGGGGCTGGAAGGCGCCGAATCCGTCCAGCACGCGGCCCGGCCGGATGGAGGCCGGCGCGGCGCGTGTGAGCGGGCTGGCGGCCGGTGCCTCCTCGGCGACGGCCGACGTGTCGGCGAGAGCGATCACGTGGCGCAACATCTCTACGAATGTGCCCGACAAAGGCAGGTTGGACCAGGACGTATCCGCGGTCACATGGAAGAGGACCAAGGTGCCCTTGCCCCGGCGCACGCCAGTGACCAGGGGGGTCCCGTCCTTCAAGCTCGCCCAGGTGCGCTCGCCCAGAGCGCCGTCCGGCTCGGCCAGGACCTGGCGGGTAACCGTGACATCATTGGGCAAGGGCAGATCGCGGAAGGGGCCGTCCGGCGTCAGGTTGCCCAGCGCCTGAGGCGTTTCCCAGGACAGGGAGCCGCCCAGCACGCGCCCGCCGCGCCGCAGGCGGACGGGCAGAAGGTCGTCCTGCGCATTGGCAAGGCGCGGCCCCGCAAAGCGCACCAAGACGCCGCCATCCTCCACGAAGCGCAGGAGGCGCGTGCGGGTCGCGGGGGGAATGGTACCCACGTCCGTCAGCACCAGCACCGGGACGCGCTGGTCGAGGAGGCGATTGATGGCTTCTGCAGGCGCGCCGGCATCGGCGATGCGCACATCGGCGAAGGGCCCAAGCGCGCGAGAGAGGTAGTAGGTCGGTGCCAGCAGGGGCTGGCCGGTATCGGAACTGGCGCCTGACACCACGCCAACGGTTCGGCGGCGCCAACGCTTATCCAGCAATTGCACCGCCCCGGCGGAATGCTCGCCGACAATTTCAAGCCGGGCGATATCGTTGCGCACTTCCACCGGAATGTCGAAACGGGCTTCCGCTTCCTTGGCGTCCGCGGCGAAGGAGAAGGGGGCTTCGCCGAGGCTGAGGCCCTTTTGGTCCTTGGCCTCCACCCGCCCCGCGCGAGCGGCGCCAGCCTCTGCCCGCAGCACCTTTACGCTGAGCGCACCAGCCGCGTTTTCCGGTGCCGCCAGGGCGAGAGGGGCGGAAAGGCCGCCGCTGATGACCAAGGCGGGCTGGGCGAGCTTCATCTGCGGAATGACCGTGCCCTCCGCCTCCCTCTGGAGCTCCACCCCGTCGGAAATGAAGACAAGACCCGCCTGAGGCTCGGCGGCCACATGGCGTGCGGCGAGAGCGAAGGCGTCCTTGCGGTCCGCCAGATAGGGAACGGGCGCCAGCGAGCGTAGCTTTTCTCGCGCCTGCACGGGCAGAAGAAGCGACACCTCCTTCGGCACCTCGGCGGTCGGAATGAGCGCAATGCCGCGCCCTTCCGCTTCGGCCTGGTCGATGAGGCCGGACGCCGTCGCGATCCGCTGGTCCCAGGTCGGCGCCGAGGGCCAGCCCTGGTCGAGGACGAGGATCATCGGTCCGGCGGCGCTTGGGGTTGCTGCGGGCGGATTCCAGATCGGTCCCGCCGCGGCAATGATGACGAGGGCCGCCAGCAACAGGCGCAGCGCCGTCAGCCACCAGGGGGTGCGGGCAGGGGTCTCTTCCTTCGGCTTGATTTCCAGCAGCAGGCGGGTGGGGGGAAAGACCAGTTCGCGCGGCTTGGGAGGCACCACACGCAGCAGGAACCAGAGGAGGGGCAAGGCGACAAAGGCAGCCAGAACCAGCGGTGTCGCGAAGGCGAGCGGCAATCCCATCATGCGGGCGCATCCTCCTGCCGCATGTCCGGAACGCCGGCTCCCGGAGCAGTGGCACCGGCTCCCATGCGAGCGTGCAACGCCAGGAGGAGTTCGCTGGCAGGGCGATCGGTGCGGTGAACCACAAAGCCCCAGCCAAGCCGCAGGCAGGTGTCGCGCAGGGCCGCGCGGTGGGCGGCAAGCCTTGCCTCATAATCCGGGCGCCACGTCTCGGCGCGGCCCACCGTCAGGCTCTCGCCGCCCTCTGGGGCATGAAAGGCGATGCGGCCGGAAAACGGAAAGGTCTCCTCCGAGGGATCGACAATCTGCACCACATGGCCGTGAGCACCACTGCCGGCCAGTTGCTCGATGCGCGTGCAAACGGTCTGCGTGGGGCTCCAGAAGTCGCCCAGCAGCACCAGTTCCGCGAGCGGGGACGGCCCGAAGGCGGGCGGCAAGGCAGGCCCGGTGCCCGCATGCAAGACCGCCTCGGCCATGCGCTCCACGATGCGGCGGCTGGCGGAGGGGCGCAGAAGATCCGGCACACCCACCCGCTCGCCGCCCTTCACCAGAAGGTCGGCCAGGGCGAAAGCGATGACGAGCGCCCGGTCGCGCTTGGGCGCGAGGCGGGCGGAGGCATAGATCATGGAGGGGGAGAGGTTCGGCCAGATCCACACCGTGTGGGCTGCCTCCCATTCCCTTTCGCGCACATAAAGATGGTCGTCGCGTGCCGAGCGGCGCCAGTCCACGCGCGCAGCCGGCTCCCCGTCGAGAAAGCGGCGATACTGCCAGAAATTCTCGCCGCTCCCCGGCCGCCGCCGCCCGTGCAGGCCATGCTGAACGGAGGACGCAATACGGCGGGCCTCCAGAACGAGGCGGGGCATGGAAGCGGACAGGGCCGAGGAGGCTTCCTTGGCCTGGTCGACGGACGCTTGGATCTCGGCCGTCACGGAGCGCTCCTTCACCCGAGCCGCTCAGTCAGCCGGCGCACGATGCCTGTCACCGATTGCCCGTCGGCGCGGGCGGCGAAAGTGAGGGCCATCCGGTGCTTCAGGACCGGCTCGGCGAGGGCTGCCACATCGTCCACCGACGGCGCGAAGCGCCCGTCCAGGAGGGCGCGGGCGCGCACGGCCAGCATCAAGGCCTGGCTGGCGCGGGGACCCGGGCCCCAGGCGATGTATTTGGCTTCCGGCCCCTCGGCGCCGGGACGAGCGGAGCGTACCAGAGTCAGGATGGCCTCCACCACCGATTCGCCCACGGGCAGGCGGCGCACCAGGCGCTGGGCGGAGAGGAGGTCTTCCACCGCCATGGCCGCACGTGGCTTGGTGTCTTCGGCACCCGTGGTGTCGAACAGGATGCGCCGCTCGGCATCGCGGTCGGGATAGTCGACGTCGATTTCCATCAGGAAACGGTCGAGCTGAGCTTCGGGCAGGGGATAGGTGCCCTCCTGCTCCAGCGGGTTCTGGGTGGCAAGCACGTGGAACGGCTTTGGCAGGTCGTGGCGCTCGCCGGCGACCGTGACGTGGTATTCCTGCATGGCCTGGAGCAAAGCGGACTGGGTGCGGGGGCTGGCGCGGTTGATCTCGTCTGCCATCAGCAACTGGGCGAAGATCGGCCCGCGGATGAAGCGGAACGCCCGCTTGCCGCCCATGCCCTCTTCCAGAACCTCGGCGCCGAGAATGTCCGATGGCATGAGGTCGGGCGTGAATTGCACGCGCCGGGCATCGAGGCCCAGCACCGTGCCCATTGTTTCCACCAGCTTGGTCTTGGCCAGGCCCGGTACGCCCACGAGCAAGGCATGGCCGCCCGCGAGAATGGTGATGAGTGCCCGGTCGATGACCGCTTCCTGGCCGAAGATGACGGAGGCAATGGCGGTGCGGGCGGCCCGCACGCTGGCGGCGGCCGTCTCCGCGTTGCGGATGATCATCTGGTCCAGGTCGAAGGTCTCGCTCGGTGCCGACATGCCATCACTCCCGTTCGCCGGCCATCCTCTCGCCGAAAGTAGGCGAGAGAAAGCCCGATCCGCTCCCGGCGAAATGATCCGATCGCGGAGGGCAGAAGGGCGAGCTTACGATAAGTTGGGGCCACGTCGACACGCCGCATTGCTCGTTCCACGCATGCGGCCCTCAACTCCTTGAGAGGTGTTCCATGGGAGAACCTGCCGGCGGCCCGCCGCCGTCTCATTCCAGGGCCTCGCGCCTCGATGGCCTGATCGCCGCCGCGTCCGCGGCCGGAGGGCGGGGACCGGCGCCAGTCGAGATGTGGAACCCGCCCGATTGCGGCGACATGGACATGCGAATCGCAGCCGACGGCACCTGGTTCTATGCCGGTACGCCCATCGGCAGGCCGGCCCTGGTGCGTCTGTTCGCGTCTGTGCTCACCCGGGAGGGGGAGCGCTTCGTCCTGAAGACGCCGGCCGAAAAGATCGGCCTGACCGTTGAAGACGCGCCTTTCCTGGCGGTGGATGTGGCGCGGGAGGAAACCGGTGCGGGCCGGGTGCTGGTCTTCCGCACCAATCTCGACGATATCGTCCGGTGCGGGGAGGGGCACGATTTGCGCTTCGTGCCCGGCGCCGAGGATGGGGAGTTGCGTCCCTATGTGCATGTGCGGCGAGGACTGGAGGCGCGCCTGACGCGGTCCGTCTTCATCGAGCTTGTGGAGATGGGAGAGGTGCGCGAAGTGGAAGGTGTGGCCATGTTCGGCGTCGCTTCGGGCGGGCGCTTCTATCCCATGATGGCGGCAGCCGATCTCGACCGGGCCTCCGCATGAGCGAGGTCTCGCTCGATCCGCTGGAGGATTTCCTCGCGCGCGCCCGTCATCGCCTTCTGCCAGCGCCACCCCCGCCTATGGCCGAGGGCGTGCAAGTGAATGGCACGCAAGTGAATGGCGACCATTCCCTGTCCGATGATCCCAGCCTTCACATGCCACAGCGCGCGCTTCGGCATGCGGCGGTGCTGGTGCCCGTGGTGGCCCGGCCCGAGCCCACCGTGCTCCTGACCTTGCGCTCGGAGAAACTGTCGCACCATCCCGGCCAAATCGCCTTTCCCGGCGGCCGCATCGATCCCGGCGACCGGGACGAGGTGGCGGCCGCGCTCCGGGAGGCGTGGGAAGAGGTGGGCCTGGAGGCCGGCTTCATCACACCGCTCGGTTTCCTTGACGGCTATCTCTCCAGCACTGGATTCTGGATCGTGCCGGTGGTGGCGCGGGTCGCGCCGGACTATCATCTGAAGATCAATCCGGCAGAAGTGCAGGACGCGTTCGAGGTGCCGCTCGCCTTCCTGATGGCGCCATCCAACCACCAGCGCCAATCGGGCCTGCGCAATGGCGTGCTGCGTCATTTCTATGCCATGCCCTACCAGGATCATTTCATCTGGGGAGCGACCGCCGGGATGCTGAGAAACCTCTACGAACGGGTCTATGCCTGATGCTGCGCGCGTTGCTGATCGAAGGAAGCCTGTTCCTCCTGCCGTTCGCCGCCTATGCGGCGTTCATGTATTTCTCCCACCGGACCTTGATCCTGGCGCATTGGACGCCCAAGGCGATCATGCTGCTTTCCCTCGTGGCCCTGGTGCTGGTGGCGGGGGGGCTGCTGGTGTTCGAGCAGGAGCGCGGCGCTCGCCCCGGGGCGCACTATACGCCCGCGCAGGTAGAGGACGGCGTCTTCAAGCCGGGCCAGTTGAAGTGACGGTTCGGACCCTCGCCGGTTCACCATGGCTGGACAGCGCTCCGCTGCGACGGGTGCTGGCGGTGCTGGATGGCGAGGGGGAGGAGGTGCGGCTCGTGGGCGGGGCCGTGCGGGATGCGCTCCTTGGCCGTCCGGCCGGGGAAGTGGATCTGGCGACGACTGCGCTACCGTCCGAAGTGATGCGACGAGCGCAGGCCGCCGGGCTGAAGGCCGTTCCGACGGGCATCGACCATGGCACCGTGACCGTGGTCAGCGAAGGCATCGGCTTCGAGGTCACGACGCTGCGCGAGGACGTGGAGACGGACGGGCGCCATGCGGTGGTGCGGTTCGGGCGCGACTGGCTGGCGGATGCGCTGAGGCGCGACTTTACCATGAACGCCCTCTATGCGCGACCCGACGGGCAGGTGATCGATCTCATCGGCGGCATTGCGGACCTGGAAGCGGGGCGGGTGCGCTTCATCGGCGACGCCGAGACCCGTATCCGCGAGGACCATCTGCGCATTCTGCGCCTGTTCCGCTTCCATGCGGGCTATGGCCGGGGGCCCGTGGATCCCGAGGCGTTGCACGCGGCCCTGCGCCAGCGGGAGGGCATCGAGCGATTGTCTCGGGAACGGGTCGGGCGCGAAACCATCAAGCTGCTCAAGGCCTTGGGAGCCGCGGAGACAGTTGCGCTGATGAGCGAGACCGGTTTCCTCGGCCGGGTGCTGGGGAGCATCGGCCATCTCGGGGCACTGGAGCGACTGGTGACTCTTGAAGCGCACCTCCAGCGGCAGGCTTGCGCGATCCGACGGCTTGCCGCTCTGGCGGTGCGCATTGTCGAGGATGCGGAGCGGCTGCGGGAACGCCTGCGCCTGTCCAACACCGAATATCGCCGGTTGGTCACGTGCGCGGGCGCCTGCCCCGTCCCGCTGTCTCCACGAGATGTGCGCCGACTCATCTATGATCGAGGAGAGCAGGGGGCCGAGGATCTGATCTTCCACGCGGCCGCGCGAGACGCAGCCACCTTGCCGGAAGTGGAGGCAGCCCTGGCGGTGGTCGGCGCGTGGCCGGTGCCCCGGTCGCCTTTCTCGGCAGCTGACCTTCAGGCCCGAGGTCTTTCTTCAGGCCCTCGCCTGGGCGCGGCCTTGCGGCGCGCCGAGCAGTTGTGGCGTGAGGCGGATTTCCCGGACAGCAAGGAAACGGCGGAGAGCATCCTCTCCACCGTAGTGGCCCTCAGCGAGCACTGACTTTGCCAGAGGGTCGCGGCAAGCGGCCCGCCGTCAATCGTTGTCGGATTCGTCTTCCTCGTCTTCTTCTTCGTCGAGCTCGAATTCTTCGACCTCGAGTTCGTCCAGGGCGACGAGCGGAAGCGTCTGGGACCGGAACTCGCCGGTCTCTTCCGAGAACCACACCACGTCGACCTTATCCCCATCGACCGCCACAACGGTCAGGGCCGGGCTGCCGGACTTCAACTGGACGATTTCACCGGGGGCGATGGCCATGGAAGCAACTCCGCTAAGATAACGATGGGATAGCGGGCTTCCATGACAGTGCGATCACATCGCCCCGGCACGGCGGACGGAGGCGACGAAACCCTCATCAGGGCGCTATCCGAACGCTCAGGGCCACTTCACCACGGGCGGCATTGAGGAGAGGATGGAAGCGATGTTACCGCCGGTCTTGAGGCCGAAAATGGTGCCTCGATCATAAAGCAGGTTGAATTCCACATAGCGTCCGCGGCGAACCAATTGCTCCTCGCGATCCGCCTCGGTCCAGGGGGTCGCGAAATTCGCGCGGACCAGGGTGGGGTATATGTCGAGGAAGGCGCGGCCCACGTCCTGCGTGAAGGCAAAATCGGCGTCGAACGACCCGCTGTCGAGCCAATCGTAGAAAATGCCGCCAATGCCGCGCGGCTCGTTGCGATGCTTGAGGAAGAAATACTCGTCGCACCATGCCTTGAGCCGCTGATAGTCGGCGACCTCATGGCTGGCACAGGCGCCCTCCAGAGCCGCGTGAAACGCCTTCGTATCCGGATCGTCTTGCGTCCGGCGGCGGTCCAGCACGGGGGTGAGGTCTGCTCCACCGCCGAACCAGCACTTCGTGGTCGCCACGAAACGGGTGTTCATGTGCACGGCAGGCACGTGGGGATTGGTCATGTGAGCAATGAGCGAGATGCCGGAGGCCCAAAAGCGGGGATCCTCCGACGCGCCGGGAATCTGCGCCCGGAACTCCGGGGCAAATTCGCCATGAACCGTGGAAGTATGCACGCCCACTTTCTCGAACAGCCGCCCATGCATCATCGCCATGGTGCCGCCGCCTCCGGGGGCGCCCGTATGGTCCGTGCGCGACCAGGGGGTGCGCACGAAGGCGGAGGGGGCCTCGGGGTAAAGCGTCGCGGGCGCCTCATGTTCCAGAGTCTCGAAGGCCGCGATGATCCGGCCTTGAAGCTCCTCGAACCAGGCGCGGGCACGGGCTTTGCGATCTTCGATGTCGGGCGGCAGCATGGGGCGTCCTGGTGGGTTCGGTCTTAAGGCAATGGGCGGTGCCGCGTGGGCAAGCTCCCGCATGTGTGGCGGCTTTCGGACACGCCGGCAATCATCGTCAAGGTTCGGGCCGGCTCACGACGACACAGGCAAGGCTGGGAGCTGCCCCGTCTGGCGCAGCCCTTCGGACAGCGCGATCCCGGCTGAGACCGCGACGTTCAGCGAGCGAAGGCCGGGACGCAGGGGAATCACCAGGCGGGCGTCGGCGCACGCATGCACCTCATCGGGAACGCCCGCCGACTCGCGGCCGAACAGCAGCACATCGCCCGGCCGGTAGGTGAAGCCGGCATAGGAGGAGGCGCCACGGGTGGTGAACAGAAGAAGACGCCGCCCTTCGCTCCGTCGCCAAGCCTCGAAGGCCGCGAAGGAGGCGTGGCGCACCCATTCCACCGCATCCACATAATCCATGCCGGCACGCCGGAAGGCGGCATTGCCAACGGGAAAGCCGGCTGGCTCGATGATGTGGACGGGCACGCCGAGGCAGGCCCCCGTGCGCAGGCACGTGCCGGCATTCTGGGCGATGTCCGGGCAATAGAGGGCGAGGATCAAAGGACTGTCTTCCCGTGCAGGATCGTGGGAACGGTCAACACCGACCGGGCGGGGCGGACGGCCAGTGGCGAGGCCGCGGAACGCATATGCGTGGCACCGTCCGTCACAGGCCAGGGTGGGGCATGAAAATCAAGCCCTCAGACGCCCCGACTCGCGGACCCAAATTCGGGCTCTGGGCCACTTCTGCGGCCTCTGGCAGGCGATGAGCGACGGTTGGGAGCGAACCGACGGGGCAATCGGCGCTGCGGCGATCGCGCACATGGGTGTTCTCCCAAAGAGGGCTAGATTTGATCCTCTCTCCTCCCGCGCGGACGGTGCGGATGGCGTGACGGAATGGCCCTGGATGCTTGTGTGCGGCGCACCATTGTCGCCCCTGCGTCAAAGCCGCGCATTTGCTGGCGCCGGACGGGACGGCGTGCCGCACAGTCCTGATCTGGACAAGGAAAAAAGAGGGTGCAATTAGAGACTCTCGAAGGTGGCGCTCGGCGTCATGCGGAGCTGTTGCACTCGGCCTCGCCGCGCGCTGAACCGGGGCATTCGGCGCAAGCTGGCCCCCAAGATGAGCTGCGCCGGCAGGGTCCGAGGGTCGGACAGGGAGGACAAGCACCGTGGCACATACGGAGACGACGGGAACCAACCGCCGGGACTTCCTCTACATCGCGACCGGCGCCGTGGGCGCCGTCGGTGTGGCGGGAATGGCCTGGCCTTTCATCGCCCAGCTCCAGCCCGACCGTTCGGTGCTCGCCCTTTCGACCACGGAAGTCGATCTTTCCCCCATCACTGAAGGCCAGATCGTGACCGTTCAGTGGCGCGGCAAGCCGATCTTCATCTTCAACCGCGCCCCCAAAGACGTGGAACTGGCGCGCGCCGTGCCGCTGAGCCAGCTCATCGATCCCCAGACCGACCAGGACCGGGTGAAGTCGGGCCACGACAATTGGCTGGTGGTGGTGGGCATCTGCACCCACCTTGGCTGCGTGCCGCTGGGCCACCAGGGCAATTATGACGGCTGGTTCTGCCCCTGCCATGGCTCCCAATATGACTCGTCCGGCCGCGTGCGCGTCGGGCCGGCGCCGCTCAACCTGCCGGTTCCGCCCTATCAGTTCCTCTCCGACACCAAGATCGTGATCGGCTGACGCCGCGTCGCCCCCAACAAAGGTTGGCTCCCCATGGAAGGACATTCCACCTACCAGCCCAAGGGCAAGGTGGCGCGCTGGTTTGAAAGCCGCCTGCCGCTCATCGGGCTCGCCCATTCCTCCGCCGTCGCCTACCCGACCCCCAAGAACCTCAATTACATGTGGACGTTCGGAGCGATCCTGACGTTCATGCTGATCTGCCAGATCGTGTCCGGCGTGGTGCTGGCCATGCACTACACGGCCTATGCGCCGATCTCGTTCGCCCGGGTCGAGCACATCATGCGCGACGTGGACTACGGATGGCTCATCCGCTACATTCACGCCAACGGCGCCTCCATGTTCTTCGTCGCCGTCTACATCCACATCTTCCGCGGCCTTTATTACGGCTCCTACAAGGCGCCCCGCGAAGTGCTGTGGATCCTCGGCGTGATCATCTACCTGCTGATGATGGCGACCGCCTTCATGGGCTACGTGCTGCCGTGGGGCCAGATGTCCTATTGGGGCGCCACCGTCATCACCAACCTCTTCTCTGCCATTCCGTGGGTCGGCGAGACCATCGTCCAGTGGCTGTGGGGCGGATACTCGGTGGGCGACCCCACCCTCAACCGCTTCTTTGCGCTGCACTATCTGCTGCCCTTCATGATTGCCGGCGTCGTCGGCCTGCACATCTGGGCGCTGCACCATGTGGGCCAGAACAATCCGGCCGGCGTTGACGTGAAGAGCGTCGCCAAGGACACGGTGCCCTTCACCCCCTATGCGACGGTCAAGGACATCTTCGCCACGGTGGTGTTCCTGATCTTCTTCGCCTGGTTCATCTTCTACATCCCGAACTATCTCGGCCATTCGGACAACTACATCCCGGCCAATCCGCTCTCGACCCCTGCGCACATCGTCCCGGAATGGTACTTCCTGCCCTTCTACGCGATCCTGCGCTCGGTGCCGGACAAGCTGGGCGGCGTGCTGGCCATGTTCGGCGCCATCGCGGTGCTGGCCTTCCTGCCCTGGCTGGATACGTCCAAGGTGCGCTCGGCCCGCTATCGTCCGCTGTTCCGCCAGTTCTTCTGGATCTTCCTGGTGGTGTCGGTGGGCCTGGGCTATCTCGGCTCCCAGCCGGCCGAAGGCGGCTACGTGATCGCCTCGCGTATTCTCACCGTCTACTATTTCGTCCACTTCCTGGTGATCCTCCCGCTGCTCGGCTTGTTCGAGAAGCCGAAGCCGCTGCCGGCCTCCATTGCCGATGCGGTTCTCGCCAAGGGTGGGGCGACCGTCGTGGCCGGGGCCTCCGCCCCCCACACCAAGGGCTGATCGGGAGCGCACAGAGCAATGATCAAGCGCAGCATTCTCTTCGGCGCGGTCGCGGCGGCCCTCGTGTTCGGATCGCCCGCCCGGGCGGCCGAAGGGGGTCATGATGACCGCCCCCACCGCGAATCCTGGTCGTTCGCTGGCCCGTTCGGCCTTTACGACACGGCCCAGCTCCAGCGTGGCTTCAAGGTGTTCCGCGAAGTGTGCGCGGCGTGCCACTCGGCCAACTATCTCTATTTCCGCAACCTCGCCCAGCCGGGTGGACCCTCCTTCTCGGAGGCGCAGGCCAAGGCGGTGGCCGCGGAGTATCAGATCACCGATGGTCCCAACGAACAGGGCGACATGTTCCAGCGCCCTGGGCGCCTGTCCGACCATTGGCCGGCTCCCTTCCCCAATGACCAGGCCGCCCGCGCCTCCAACGGGGGCGCCTTGCCACCGGACTTCTCGGTGCTGGCCAAGGCCCGCTCCTACCATGTGGGCTTTCCCGGCTTCGTCACCGATGCCTTTATTCAGTACCAGGAGCATGGCGTGGACTATATCCACGCGCTCCTGATGGGCTATGTGGACCCTCCGGAAGGCACCACTGTCCAGCCGGGCTTGCACTACAACAAGTATTTCCCCGGTCATCAGATCGCCATGCCCAAGCCGCTGAGCGATGGGCAGGTGGAATACACGGACGGCACGCCGCAGACGGTGGACCAGTATTCCCGCGATGTGTCGGCCTTCATGATGTGGATGGCTGAGCCCCATCTCGACACGCGCAAGCGCATGGGCTTCCAGGTCATGATCTTCCTGGTCGTCCTGGCGGGACTGCTCTATTTCACCAAGAAGAAGATCTGGAAGGACGTGGCGCACTGAGCCACGCCGCCTCGACGATCAGACAGGCCCCCTCGCGGGGCCTGTTTTCGTTTGGAGTCTCACACGCGGGTGGCCAAGGTGACGAACCAGTCGGGCAGGTTCTGAACAACTAAGCCTTCCAGCACCTTGTCCCAGCCGGTGAGGATGAGGATGGCGACCAACGTGAGCGCCAGGCCGAACAGGCGTCGGGAGGTGGACGAAACGCCCGCCATGCGCGACCGTCCGGCCCCTGTTAGCCGCCGCATCCCATAGCCGGCCGCCAGCAGGGAGAGCCCGGCCCCCAGCCCGAACACCGCCATGGAAAAAGCCGCTGCCGCGCGTGTGCCCTCCGCGGCAGCCAGCACGAAGGCGGCCCCCAGGGTCGGCCCGATGCAGGGCGCCCAGGCGAGGCCGAGCAGGGCGCCGGTGCAGAACTGCCCGGCCAGGCCCGGGGGAATACGGCTGGAAAGCCCGCCAGCGAGCCGCGCCGCCGGTTCTGCCAGCGCCGTGAGCCGCGCCCCGAAGGCGGGTACCAGCAGAGCCAGCCCCGCGCCCAACAGGAGCAGCGCGGCAGCAGCACGCAGCGGCCACCATTCCCCGAACTCGATTCCGGCGCTGGCGAGAGCCGTGCCGCTGATGGCAAAGCTCAGCGCCAGCCCCAGCGCCAAGGCGGCGGGGCCCAGGCGGCTCGAGGCCGCCGCGCCTGCGATGAGGACAGGCACGAGGGGAAGCACGCAGGGGTTGAGGATGGTGAGGAGTCCCGCCAGAAAGCTGAGGGCGATGAACATGGGCTGGCCTCAGGCGGCCGTGTCCAGCACCTTGACCACCGCATCCTGCGTCACGCCCCAGGACATGCGGCCGGTTTCCCGGCCGGCTTTATAGGCGATGAGGGTGGATCGGGGCACGTCGAGCTTAGCCACCACGTCCTTCTGCTGGTCGTAGGCGACCCGGAAGAACGTGGCGCCGGCATATTTGGGGTCGGTCATCAGCCGCTCCAGGATCGCCTCTTGCGCCCGGCATTGCAGGCACCAGGGCGCATAGACATGCACGAAAACCGGTCCGCCGGCCTTGGCGGCGGCCGCGAAAGCGGCGGGCGTGTAGGGCTGGAATGTCGCCGCCGCGAATGCCGGCACAGTGGCCGCCAGCGCGAGGGGCGCAGCAAGCAAGGTGAGCGCAAAGGTGCGGCGGGTGAGGGGGCTGCGGGTGAGGGCCGTGCGGGTGAGGGCCATGATCGTCTCCGGTCTTGCCGAGGAGGGGCGGCCTGATTTCGCATGCCGCATCACTTCTGTTACGCCCGAGGGCGAATCGCGGATCAGGGGCGCCTGTCAGGCGTCCCGGCCAAGCTCGTCGGGCAGGAGACACGCGCGCACGGAATCGCCGTCCAACACATTGAAAGAAGAGGCGTGCGCCGCGCATAGTGCAGTGCTCCCGCGATTCAAGGCATGCGGACCGGCGCTCGGCCCGACGGGGAGCACCTTGCGCCACGATCACGAGACCGGCCCATGAGCGATTTCCAGAGCTTCGACCTTTCCGCCGCCATCCGCACCATTCCGGACTATCCCAAGCCCGGCATCCTGTTCCGGGACATCACCACGCTGCTCGGGGATGCGCGGGCCTTCCGGCGGGCCATCGACGAACTGGTCCAGCCCTGGGCGGGAGCCAAGATCGACAAGGTCGCCGGCATCGAGGCTCGAGGCTTCATCATTGGCGGGGCGGTGGCGCATCAGCTTTCCGCCGGCTTTGTGCCGATCCGCAAGAAGGGCAAGCTGCCCCACGAAACCGTGCGCATGGCCTATGCTCTGGAATATGGCCAGGACGAGATGGAGATGCACGTGGACGCCGTGGCGCCTGGCGAGCGCGTGATCCTGGTGGACGACCTCATCGCCACCGGCGGCACGGCGGAAGGGGCGGTGAAGCTGCTGCGGTCCATCGGAGCGAAGGTGGAGGCCGCCTGTTTCATGGTGGACCTGCCCGATCTCGGCGGAGCGGACCGCTTGCGCGCCATGGGGGTTCCGGTGCGGGCCCTTTTGGCCTTTCCGGGCCACTGAGCAGGCCACCTAGAAACGAAAATGGCCGGGGAAAACCCGGCCATTCGCAAATGTCACCGATGTGGCGCAGCCTCACATATTGGGATAGTTCGGCCCGCCGCCGCCTTCCGGGGCGGTCCAGACGATGTTCTGATTGGGGTCCTTGATGTCGCACGTCTTGCAGTGCACGCAATTCTGGGCGTTGATCTGGAAGCGGGGGCCGGACGGCTCCTCCACCCATTCATAGACGCCCGCCGGGCAATAGCGGTTGGACGGCCCGGCGAACACGTCGTGCTCGGACGCCTTCTGCAGCGCCATGTCCTTCACCTTGAGATGGACCGGCTGGTCCTCCTCATGATTGGTGTTGGAGATGAACACCGAGGACAGCTTGTCGAAGGTCAGTACGCCATCGGGCTTGGGATAGGCGATGGGCTTGCATTCGGAGGCCGGCTTCAGGGACGCCGCATCGGTCTTGCCATGTCCGAGCGTGCCGAACAGCGAGAATCCCAGCGTGTTGGTCCACATGTCGACGGCGCCGAGGCCGATGCCGATGAAGGTGCCGTACTTGGACCAGAGCGGCTTCACGTTGCGCACTTTGCGCAGGTCTTCGCCGATGGCCGAATGGCGCCAGGCCCCCTCGAAGCTCGCCAATTCGTCGTGCCCGCGCCCTTCGGCGAGCGCAGTCACCAGATGCTCGGCCGCGAGCGCGCCGGAGAGCACCGCATTGTGGCTGCCCTTGATGCGCGGCACATTCACCAAGCCTGCGGCGCAGCCCACCAGCACGCCGCCGGGGAAGGACAGCTTCGGCACGCTTTGGTAGCCGCCTTCCGTGATGGCGCGGGCGCCATAAGAGATGCGTTTGGCGCCTTCGAACGTATCGGCGAAGAAGGGGTGGGTCTTGAAGCGCTGGAACTCGTCGAAAGGCGAGAGATAGGGGTTCTGGTAGTTCAGGTGGACCACGAAGCCCACCATCACCTGCTCGTCCTCCATGTGATAGAGGAAGGCGCCGCCGCCGGTCTTGTGGTCCAGCGGCCAGCCGAAGGCGTGCTGCACCAGCCCGGGGTGGTGCTTCTCCTTCTTCACCTTCCACAACTCTTTGAGGCCGATGCCGAACTTGCCCGGCTCGCGTCCGGCATCCAGGCTGTACTTGGCGATGAGCTGCTTGGTGAGGTGTCCGCGCGCACCCTCGGCGAACACCGTGTAGCGGCCGCGCAATTCCATGCCGCGGGTGAATTCGGGCTTGGGCTCGCCTTCGCGGCCGACGCCCATGTCGCCGGTGGCGATGCCAGCGACCGCGCCCTTGTCGTCATAAAGGATCTCTGAGGCGGCAAAGCCAGGATAGATCTCCACCCCCAGGGCCTCGGCCTTCTGGGCGAGCCAGCGGCACACATTGCCGAGCGAGCCAATGTAATTGCCGTGATTGTTCATCAGCGGCGGCATGAGGAAGTTGGGCAGGCGGATGCCACCACCCGCGCCCAGCAGATAGAAGCGATCGTCCACCACTTGCGTGACGAGAGGGGCGTCGCCTTCGGTGCGCCAGTCGGGGAAAAGCATGTCGAGCCCTGAGGGGTCGATCACGGCGCCCGACAGGATGTGGGCCCCCACCTCCGAGCCCTTCTCCACGACGACGACGGACACATCCTCTCCCCGCTCGCCCGCGAGCTGCTTCAGGCGGATGGCAGTGGCGAGGCCAGCGGGGCCTGCGCCCACCACCACCACGTCATAATCCATTCCCTCGCGTTCCGGCAGCTCAGCTTCGCTCATCACCGCTTCCCTAGACCCGTGTTCTTCGTCTTTTGACTTTTTCCACGCTTGGACCGGGATGACAATTCGATTGACGCACTGCGATTGAATTTGACGCTGCGCAACGCGGTCGCGGGGGCGCCCTGGATGGGCTATCCTGGCAGCCCATTTCACAGCGGCGCCATGACTGATTTTTCTCCAGAAGATCTTGCCGACCTGCTCGCCTTCCATCTGGAAGCCGGCGTGGATGTGGCCATTGGAGAGGAGCCGGTCGATCGCTTCGCCGAGAGCGCGGCAGCCGCGCAGGCCCGTGCGGCGGCCTTCGCCGCGGGCGCAGAACGGGGACCCGGCGCGGCCGCGCGGCCGTCCGCTCAGGCTGCGAGACCGGCTCCCCGCACAACAACGCCCGTTGCGGCTGGCGGGATGATGGCGGCGCAGCCGCCGGATGTGGCCGAGATGGCTGCGCGGGAGGCGGCGCGTTCCGCGGAAACCCTCGACGCGCTCAAGATGATTCTGGAAGGCTTCGACGGCTGCCCCTTGAAGCGCACGGCCACGCGCCTTGTCTTCGCCGATGGCAACCCGCAGGCCCGCATCATGTTCGTGGGCGAGGCGCCGGGCCGCGACGAGGACGTGCAGGGCCTGCCCTTCGTTGGACGCTCCGGGCGGCTCTTGGACTTGATGATGGCCGCCATCGGCCTGGACCGCACCAGCGCCTATATTGCCAATGTCATTCCCTGGCGCCCGCCGGGAAATCGCACGCCCACCCCGCAGGAAACCGCCGTCTGCCTGCCCTTCATCCGCCGGCAGATCGAGTTGGCGGATCCGGACATTCTGGTGTGCCTGGGCGGGCCCTCCGCCCAGACGCTTCTGGGCACCAAGGAAGGCATCACCAAGATGCGGGGGCAGGTGGTCCCCTACGACACGGGACGGCGGGCCATTTCGGCACTCGCCACCTTCCATCCCGCCTATCTGCTGCGCACGCCGCTGGGCAAGCGACTGGTGTGGCGCGATCTTCTGGCCATAGAAGCCTTGCTGGAGAAGGGGGCAGGCGGACAGGGGGCCTGATCAGCCCTATGTCCCTGACCCGCAACATCCCCCGCCGCGAGGTGGGGCTTCTTCCCCATTCATTGGGGCGCTCACCAATGCGGAGTTGCGATAGCGCGGGTCGTCGGTGACCTCCTCGCCCACCCAAGGAGGGAGGGGCACCTGCTCCTGCGCATGCTCCAGTTCGACCTCGGCGACCACGAGGCCCTGATTTGCCGCAGCGAACACGTCCACCGTCCAGGTCTTGCCCTGGTAATCCAGGGTGAAGCGCTCTTTTTCGATCAGCGGCTTGGCGCAATGGTCGCGCAGCATGGCCTCGGCATCAGGCCCGGGGATCTCATATTCGAACTCGGCGCGGGACATGCCCTCCGTGGAGCCCTTCACGGTGATGTAGCCAACGCGTCCTGCAAGACGAATGCGCACGGTGGCGTCCGCCGAGATGCACAAATAGCCCTGGCAATAGCGCTCCCCGCTCGCTCCTTCTCGCCAACGATCATCCCGGACCAGAAACTTGCGTTCGATCTCGATGGGCATGAGGCCTTCCCGATGGGTGCGGCGCCATAATCCCTTAAACCGCGGGGCTGTGCCACCTCCCATGGTTGCACGGTGGGCGTTCGCCCTGCCCGGCGGAGGAAAAAGGCCTTCCGTGCGGCGGGGTGCCGCAGGGGGGCACCATCAGGCGTCGTATTTGCTCGGTGGGTCGGTGTCGCCAATGGTTGTGACGCGCAGGATGTTGGTGGTGCCCTGCTGGGCGAAGGGCACGCCCGCAGTGATGGTCAGCCGGTCGCCCGGCTTGCCCATGGTTTCGCGCACGGCGATGCGCACCGCCGTGTCCACCATCTCGCCGAAGGAGTGGATGTCCCCCGGCGCGTGCACGGCATGGACGGCGTAGCAGAGCGCCAGGCGACGGGCGGTCTCAATGCGGCTGGTGATGCCGAGGATCGGCTGGGCCGGGCGCTCGCGGGCGGCGCGCAAGCCTGTGGTGCCGGAGGAGGTATAGGCCACGATCGCCTTGGCGCTCACGGCCGTGGCCGTCTGGGTGGCGGCGCGGATCACTGCATCGCCGATGCCGTCGCCGGCGGGGGCGGGCATGGCGTCGAGCACTTGCCGATAGCCGGGATCGCCTTCCACATGGCGAATGATGTCGTCCATGAAGGCCACGGCCTCCCGGGGGTATTGCCCCGCTGCGCTTTCCGCGGACAGCATCACCGCATCCGCGCCCTCATAGACGGCGGTTGCCACATCCGACACCTCAGCGCGGGTGGGGACGGGGGCGGTGATCATGCTCTCCAGCATCTGGGTGGCGACGATGACCGGCCGGCCGAAGCGCCGGGATTCGGCGATCATGCGCTTCTGGATGGCCGGCACCTCCGGCAGCGACAGCTCAACGCCGAGATCCCCGCGCGCCACCATGATGGCGTCCGACAGGCGCACCAGTTCGGTGAGGTGTTCCACCGCCGAAGGCTTTTCCATCTTGAGCATGATGGCGGCCTTGTCGCCCACCAAAGCGCGGGCCTCGTGGATGTCCTCCGGACGCTGCACGAAGGACAGCGCGATCCATTCCACGCCCTTGGAGAGGGCGAAGGCGAGGTCAGACCGGTCCTTTTCCGTCAGCGGTGAGAGCGGCAGCACCACGTCGGGAATGTTGAAGCCCTTGTTGTTGGACAGGCGCGTCCCACTGATGACTTGCGCATCCAGCCAGCCGGGGCCCTTGCCCACCACTTTCAGGCGCACCTTGCCGTCGTCGCACAGGACGGTGGCGCCGAGGGTGAGGGCCTCGATGATGTCGGGATGAGGAATGGGAACCCTGTTTTCGTCGCCCAGCGTTTCCACGTCCGCATCGAAGCGCAGGATCTTGCCGGGCGCGAAGGTGATGGAATTGTCCGTGAAGCGGCCGAGGCGAAGCTTGGGGCCCTGGAGATCGGCGATCACGCCGATGGGGCGGCCCGCCTCTGCCTCAAGGGCACGAATGCGGGCCAGCACCGCGCCATGGTCCTCTTGCGTGCCATGGCTGAAGTTCAGGCGAAACACGTCGACCCCCGCCTCGAACAGGGCCTTCAGCATCTCCGGGCTGTTGGAGGCTGGACCGACCGTCGCGACGATCTTGGTGGAGCGGGTGCGTCTCGTGACCATGGCGTCTTCCCCTGAAGTCATTCTGCCGGGCCGTTGCGGCCGGTGTTTGCAGCGTCGCGGGCGACGCCGGTGCCGGGTCCCGCCATTTGGCGCTGGCGGGACCCGGCCTCATGCATAGAGCATGAGATGCGCTGTCACGCCACGTCGTGGCCGGCCATCAGCTCCAGCGCCTTCACCAGGGCGGAATGGTCGAGCTTGGCGCCACCATGGGCGGAGACCGCGTTGAAGAGTTCCTGCGCCGTGGCCGTGTTGGGCAGCGACACACCAAGCGCCCGGGCCGACGACAAAGCCAGGTTCAGGTCCTTCTGGTGCAACTCGATCCGGAAGCCGGGATCGAAGGTGCGCTTGATCATGCGCTCGCCATGCACCTCCAGGATCCGGGAAGTGGCAAGGCCGCCCATGAGCGCCTGACGCACCTTGGCCGGGTCCGCCCCCGCCTTGGCGGCAAAGACCAGGCCCTCGGCCACCGCCTCGATGGTGAGCGCGACGATGATCTGGTTGGCCACCTTGGCGGTCTGGCCGGCGCCGACGCCACCCACCAGGGTGATGTTCTTGCCCATCTTCTCGAACAGGGGCTTCACCGCCTCGAAGCCGGCATCGCTGCCGCCCACCATGATGGTCAGCGAGGCCGCCTTGGCGCCGACTTCGCCGCCCGAGACCGGTGCGTCCAGATAGTCGGCGCCCAGCGCCGCAACCTTGGCCGCAAATTCCTTGGTGGCGACGGGAGAGATGGAGCTCATGTCCACCACGATCTTGCCGGCGGAGAGGCCCTCGGCGACCCCATCCTTGCCGAACAGCACCTTCTCCACGTCGGGCGTGTCCGGGACCATGGTGATGATGATGTCCGCCTTGCGGGCCACTTCGGCCGGCGAGCCGGCATCCACCGCGCCCTTGTCCAGGAGGTCCTGGGCGGGCTTGGAGCGGTTATGGACGAAGAGGGTGTGGCCGGCATCTATGAGATGCCCGGCCATGGGCCGGCCCATGATGCCGAGGCCGATGAAACCGACGTTCATGTGAAATCACTCCCTGAAATCTATGGGCGCGCCGCGCCCTGCGCGTCGCGGCTTTGCTTGGCGGTGGAGAACGGGGGCATTCGCCCCCGCCAGTCTCAATAGGCCTTGAGCCAGCCGAGGCCTTCGTCCGTGGTGGTCTTGGGCTTGTATTCGCAGCCCACCCAGCCGGTATAGCCGGCCTCGTCCAGCGCCTTGAGCACGAAGGGGTAGTTGATCTCGCCCGTGCCCGGCTCATGGCGGCCGGGATTATCCGCCAGCTGCACATGCTTGATACGCGGCAGCTGGGCGCGGATGGTCGTGACGAGATCTCCTTCCATGATCTGCATGTGATAGATGTCGTACTGGAAGAAGATGTCGTCCGCGCCCACCTCGTCGAACAGGGCCATGGCCTGCTTGGTGTTGGTGAGGTGGAAGCCTGGCATGTCGCGGGTGTTGATCGCCTCGGCGACAAAGGGGATGCCGGCCTTCTTCAGCTCCGCCGCGGCGAACTTCAGATTGGCCACCAAAGTCTCGTGGACCTTCTCAGGCGCCACGTCCTTGGGGGTGAGGCCGCAGAGCACGTTGAGCGTCTTGGTGCCCAGCACCTTCGCATATTCAATGGCGGTGCCGACACTGTCCTGGAACTCGCCAACGCGGTCCGGCAGCACGGCGATGCCCCGCTCGCCCTTGCCCCAGTCGCCCGCCGGCAGGTTGTGCAAGGCCTGGGTGAGGCCGAATTTGTGGAGCCGCTCGGCCACCTGCTCCGCCGGATAGGCATAGGGGAAGAGATATTCCACGCCCTTGAAGCCGGCTTGTGCGGCTTTGTCGAAACGGTCGAGAAAATCGATCTCGTTCCAGAGCATGGTCAGATTGGCTGCGAACTGGGGCATTCACCTCTCCGCTGGCTGAGCCTTTGATATTGCTTGGTTTCGGTCCGCCCCCGACGGCGCGGCCGCAAAGAGCCCTCCGGCGCGACGTGCGCCGGAGGGTCAAGTCTACCCAAAGTCCGGAGGGGAGGTCACTCCGCCGGTTCGGGCTGACGAACCTTCTCGACAGGAAGATCGAGGATGTCCTCGAACTCGGTCACCTTGTCGATCTCGACACCCATGGCGATGTTGGTCACCCGCTCCAGGATGAATTCCACCACCACCGGCACCTGGTGCTCCTGCATCAGGGCCTCGGCGCGGGCGAAGGCATCCTTGAATTCGTTGGGCGTGCGCACCCGGATGGCCTTGCAGCCGAGGCCCTCGGCCACCGCCACATGGTCGACGCCATAGGCGCCAGCCTCTTCCGAATTGATATTGTCGAAGGACAGTGACACCTCGAAGTCCATCTCGAACCCGCGCTGGGCCTGGCGGATGAGGCCGAGATAGGAATTGTTTACCACCACATGGAGATAGGGCAGCTTGTGCTGGGCGCCCACCGCCAGTTCCTCGATCAGGAACTGGAAGTCATAGTCACCCGATAGCGCCACGATCTTGGCATCGGGACGCGCCGCCCGAACGCCCAGCGCCGCCGGCAAGGTCCAGCCGAGCGGGCCCGCCTGACCGCAATTGATCCAGTGGCGGGGCTCATAGACGTGCAGGAACTGGGCGCCGGCAATCTGGGAGAGGCCGATGGTGGTGACATAGGTCACGTCGCGGCCGAAGGCCTCCACCATCTCCTCATAGACGCGCTGGGGCTTCAGCGGCACGTTATCAAAGTGAGACTTGCGCAGCATGGTGCGCTTGCGGCCAAGGCATTCCTGCGCCCAGGCAGAATAGTCCGGCAACAGGCCCTTCGCCTTCCAGTCCCGCGCCACCTCGAGGAAGAGATCGAGCGCCGCGCCGGCGTCCGAGACAACGCCGAAGTCCGGGCCGAACACGCGGCCGATCTGGGTCGGCTCGATGTCCACATGCACGAACTTGCGCCCCTTGGTGTAGACCTCCACCGAGCCCGTGTGCCGGTTTGCCCAGCGATTGCCGATGCCGAGCACGAAGTCGGACGCCAGCATGTTGGCATTGCCGTAGCGGTGCGAGGTCTGGAGCCCGCACATGCCGGCCATCAGCGGATGGTCGTCGGGAATGGTGCCCCAGCCCATAAGGGTGGGGATGACCGGCACGCCGGTCAGTTCGGCGAACTGCACGAGCTGGGCCGAGGCATCCGCATTGATGATGCCGCCACCGGCGACGATCAGCGGGCGCTCGCTGTCGAGCAGGAAGGACAGTGCCTTCTCCGCCTGGGCGCGGGTTGCCTTGGGCTTATAGACAGGAAGAGGCGCGTAGGTTTCCTCGTCGAACTCAATCTCGGCGAGCTGCACGTCCAGGGGCAGGTCGATGAGCACCGGCCCCGGACGGCCCGAGCGCATGACGTGAAAGGCCTGCTGGAACACCATCGGCACCAGGGCCGGCTCGCGCACGGTGACCGCCCACTTGGTGACCGGCTTGGCGATGGATTCGATGTCCACCGCCTGGAAATCTTCCTTGTAGAGCCGGGCGCGGGGGGCCTGGCCGGTGATGCACAGGATCGGAATGGAATCGGCCGAGGCGGAGTAGAGCCCGGTAATCATGTCCGTGCCGGCCGGCCCCGAGGTGCCGATGCACAGGCCGATATTGCCGGCCACCGCACGGGTATAGCCCTCGGCCATGTGGGAGGCGCCCTCCACGTGGCGCGCCAGGACGTGGCGGATGGAGCCGCGGGCCTTGAGGGCAGAATAGAACGGATTGATCGCTGCGCCCGGAACGCCGAAGGCGCAGGAAATGCCTTCCTTTTCCAGAACGCGGACAGCGGCGTCGACAGCACGCATGCGAGCCATGGCGTTTCCCCTTCTTTGACTTTCGTCGAGGATGCCGTGCCCGCCGCTTCGCTTCTATGGGAAGAAATGGCATCACATTGATGCCCTGGCGGCAATAATCTTGCTGCCTGTCCTCCCGGCGCTGAGTGCTCCCCAGACGTGTGGATGCCTCAGGCCACCTCCACCCGGTTCCGCCCCAAATTCTTGGCCCGGTAGAGCGCGGCATCAGCTTTCGAGATGGGCTGATCTCCCGAGGCCGCTTCCTCGGCTGGCTCGAACACATGGATGCCCGCGCTGATGGTCAGGAGGGCGAGCAGTCCAGTGGCGGCTTCGGTGCGGGTCCGGATGCGTTCGGCGATCGCCCGCGCCGTCGCCTCGTCGGCGCCCGGGAGCAACACCAGGAATTCCTCGCCCCCGAAACGGCCGATGGTGTCCGAGGCGCGGGTGCCGTCGCGCAGGATGTCCGCGATGGCCTTGAGGGCATGGTCGCCCTCCAAATGGCCGAAGCGATCATTATAGGCCTTGAAGTGATCCACATCGAACATCACGAACGCGAGCGGCGTCTTGGAGGCCTGGGCGGCGGCCAATTCCTGGTCGATACGCTGTCGCAGGGCCCGGCGGTTGAGAATGCCGGTGAGAGGATCCACGGTTGCGAGTTCGGTGAGCTTGCGGTTGACCTGCTGCAATTCCTCGCTGCGCTGGTTGAGCTGCTCGAGCAGATGCGTCTGTGGGCCGATGTCCTGGATCTGCGAGACATAGCAGCGCGGGCTGCCATCCTCATTGCGCACCAGCGTCACATCAAGCTGCGCCTGAAGGATGCTGCCATCGCTCCTCACATAGCGCTTCTCAAGGCGATATCCCTGGATCTCCCCGGCGCGAAGCCGGCGCAGATCCTCAAGGTCCGCTTCCAGATCGGCCGCGACCGTGATCGCCTGGAAGGTCAGGGCCCGCAATTGCAGTTCCGAATAGCCAAAGAGCTGGCAGGCAGCCGCGTTGACGTCCAGGAACTGGCCATCCAGGCCCACCAGGGCCATGCCGATGGGCGCATTGTCGAAGGCTGCCGTGAACAGGCGCATGGCATCCTGCCGCTCCACCTCCGCCGCCCGGCGCCGGATGTCCAGGCGGTGCCGCTCTATGGCGCGCCCGAGCATGTTGGCCAGCAGTTCGAGAAACGCCTGCTCCTCCGACGTGAACGGAATGACGCGCGGCTTGCTGCCCAGAAGACTCAAGGTGCCAATGATGGCCTCGCCGATGCGGATGGGCGCGCCCACATAGGTCTCAAAGCCGGCGTCACGATGCAGCGGATGGGACTTGAAGCGTTCTTCCTCCGACAGGTGCCAGATCAGGCGGGTCTCGCCAGTGCGCACCACTTCGGACGCGAAGGTGGAATCCAGCGGCCAGCGATCGCCAGACTGAAAGGGCACCGGCCGCACCGATTGCACGCACAAGAAGACGAACTGGTCGTCCTTGACGCTGCTGATAACACCCGCATCCATGCCGAACAGCGCGCGCGCCCGATCCAGATAGCTCTCATAGAGCACGGAGAGATCGTCTTCGCCCATGTTCAAGAGATGCTGGAGGGCGTGCAGGGCCTCTACGGAACGACGCGGCTTATGGGCCGCGGAGGCGGCTTCCATAGGGGCGACGTCGCTCTCCTGTTCAGGGCGCGACGGAGGGCACGGTTGCAAGGGATCGGGAAACATCAAGCGGCGCCTCGTCGCCAAGCTCAAGCTTAACCTTACGCAAGACTACGTATCTCTACGTAGGTCTGATCGCCAGATTTTTCAGGCGATCCAGTGTCGCATGGCGAGCCGCGGCACGCCCCCCTGCGCCGGGCTGAAAGAGGGTGGAATTCCTCCAATTGCATAAATGCGCTCGGGGACTTGGCCCGGCCTTGCCCCCCGGTGCTATAAGTCCGAAGACCAATCACAAGCGCGCTGGCCGCGGGGGGAGCCATGACGGACATAGCGACGCGCGTCTACAATCATACGTGGAAGATCGATCCCATCGTTCGCTCGGTGCTGGATACGGACTTCTACAAGCTCCTGATGGGGCAAACGATTTTCCGCCGGCACCCGGCGGTGCGCGTCACCTTCGGCATCCACAACCGCTCGACCCATGTGCGGCTCGCGGACATCATCGACATCGGCGAGTTGCGCGAGCAGTTGGACCATGTGCGCTCTTTGTCGCTCACGCGCGGAGAATCCACCTGGCTGCGCGGCAACATGTTCTACGGCAAGCGGCAGATGTTCTCGCCGGACTATGTGGCTTGGCTGGAGCGCTTCCGCTTTCCCGCTTACCACCTGGAAAAGCGGGACGGCCAGTATGAGCTGACCTTCGAGGGGCCGTGGGTCGAGACCACCATGTGGGAGATCCCGGCGCTTGCCATAATCAACGAGCTGCGCTCCCGGGCGGTGCTGCGCAGCCTCGGCAAGTTCGAGCTGCAGATCCTCTATGCCCGCGCCATGACGCGGGTGTGGGAAAAGATCGAGTTCCTGAAGTCCCTGGGGCGGGTGAACCTCGCCGATTTCGGCACCCGACGGCGGCACGGTTTCCTGTGGCAGGACTGGTGCGTCCAGGCGCTTATCGAGGGCATGGGCGATACCTTCCTCGGCACCTCCAACTGCCTCATCGCCATGCGGCGCGAGGTGGAGGCGGCGGGCACCAATGCCCACGAACTGCCCATGGTCTATGGCGCACTCGCCCGCAACGATGCGGAGCTGGCCTGGGCGCCTTACCAGGTGCTGGCGGACTGGCAGGAGGATTACGAAGGCAACCTGCGGATCATGCTGCCGGACACCTATGGCACCTCCGGCTTCCTTGCCCATGCCCCCGACTGGCTCGCCGGCTGGACTGGCATCCGCATCGACAGCAAGGAGCCCATTGCAGGCGGCGAGGAGGCCATCGCCTGGTGGCGCGCGCGCGGGCAGGATCCCACCGAGAAGCTCGCCATCTTCTCGGACGGGCTCGACATCGGCGAGATCGAACGCATCTACAAGGTCTTCAACGGCCGAATGCGGCTCGGCTTCGGCTGGGGCACGCTGCTCACCAACGACTTCCGGGGGCTGGCGCCCGGCGGGGTGCTCGATCCCATCTCCATCGTGTGCAAGGTCATCTCGGCCAACGGACACGCCGCAGTGAAGCTCTCGGACAATCCCACCAAGGCCATGGGGCCGACGGAGGAGATCGAGCGCTACAAGCGCGTCTTCAATGTGGGACCCCAGCAGGCGCGGCGCACCGTCGTTTGAGCTGATCCTCACAACAGGAAAGGGCCGGGACGCCTGTGCGCCCCGGCCCTTTTTCGTATCTCCGCCGGCGACCGGCGAGGGATCAGCCGAACAGCTTGGCGGCGGTCTTGGCGATCAGCTCGCCCTGGTGGCGGGCGCCGGCCAGCTCGATCTCGGAGGGCTGGCGGGAGCCGTCACCGGCGGCAATGGTGGTGGCGCCATAGGGCGCGCCGCCCACCACTTCCGAAACCGTCATCTGGCCCTGGTGGCTGTAGGGCAGGCCCACGATCACCATGCCGAAGTGCAGGAGGTTGGTGATGATGGAAAAGAGGGTGGTTTCCTGGCCACCATGCTGGGTGGCGGTGGACACGAACGCGCCGCCCACCTTGCCGTTCAGCGCGCCACGCGCCCACAGGCCGCCGGCCTGATCGAGGAAGGCGGCGAGCTGGGATGACATGCGGCCGAAACGCGTGCCGGTGCCGACGATGATGGCGTCATAGTGCTCGAGGTCGGCCACGGTGGCGACGGGCGCCTTCTGGTCGAGCTTGAAGTGGGCGTTCTTGGCGATCTCCTCGGGGACGGTCTCGGGGATGCGCTTGATGTCCACCTGGGCGCCGGTGCCGCGGGCGCCTTCCGCCACGGCTTCCGCCATGGTCTCAACGTGGCCGTAGGACGAATAATAGAGCACCAGGACCTTAGCCATTTTCATCTCCTCTGCAGGATGTTCAAAAGCGCCTCGGCGCTTGCACATGGATATGCCCCGAGCCCCTGTTGCGGCGCAAGGCGTGCATCATTGCAATGGAGGTGAAGTCCGTTTGGGACTTTGCAAGCAAGCTGGGCTGGCGCACACTGACGTCGCGTGCAGGGCGCCTTGGCCCCTTGCGTATGGCCAATGGGCCCGTGCGTGCCGCGTATCGCTGCCTGGATCGGTGGGGGCCGACAGGCTGGCACTTTGCATATGGATGCTTGCCTGAGCGGGGCCGCGTGGCGCGATGCCGGCGCCTGCTCGCGCCTGGAGGATGCCATGACCTACCTTTCGGTGATCACTGCGGTGCATACCTTCATCAGCCTCGTTGCCATCGTGGCGGGGGTCTTCGCGGTGGCGGACCTGTTCCGTCCGGGGGCGCGGGGCACGGCCATGCGGCTGTTTCTGTGGACGGCCTTTTTGACCAGCGCCACCGGCTTCCTGTTCCCGGGCCTGGCGCTGACGCCGGCGGTCATTGTCGGCATCGTCGCTTTGCTCGTGCTGGCGGTCGTGGCCTGGGCGGCGCGGCGCCTCCATCGGGTGGGGCCGTATCAGGCCGTGTTTGCGGCCGGCGTGGTGGCGAGCCTCTACCTGCTGGTGTTCGTGGGCATCGCCCAGGCCTTCCAGAAAGTGCCTATCCTCCACGCCTTCGCACCCACCAGCGCTGAACCGCCCTTCGCGGTGGCGCAGGGGATCAATGTGTTGCTGTTCATCATCCTCGGTGTCGCGGCCGCACGCCGCGGACGGATGCCTGGCATGCGCACGGCATGAGCGTGGGGCCGCTCAGGACGCAGGATGGCGGGCCCGACTCACCAAGGGCTGAGCCGCCACGGAGAGCAGCGAGCGGTAGCGGCGGCGGGCATCGGTGGAGGTCCCGCTATCGCTGATGGCCGCTTCCTGGAGCTCGGCGAGCGCATAAGGGCTGGGCTCGGAGGGCAGCGCCACCACTTCGGGGACGGCATCCAAAAGGTCGAGCACGTCCCGCGCGGTGAGCGCGGCCAGGGCATGCGCCATGAGGCGGCACTGGTAGGCTCGCCGCTCCGGGGTCAGTCGGTCCCACGGCTCCAGCAGCGGGTAGCGCTCGCGGGCGGCCGCGTGGGCTTCCTTGGCCATCCGTTCCAGCAGGTCAACCGATACCATCACGTCCTCTGCAACCGTGCGCTCCCGGGGAGCGAGGGGCGGGTGCACGGGCGGCGTCGGTCGGGAAATCCCTCGACGCGCTCCCGCGCACTTGCCAGCATGGCGGTAGCCTATTTCCGAAGCCTTTCCACTGCGCTCCGAGGTCCAGAACGTGCCATCTTGGTTAACGCCCCCTTACCGTATTGCCCTCGGCGCGGCGATTGGCTGCGTTTTCCTCATTCCGATGGCGGTGTCGCTGGGTGGCGGGGAGGCCTCGGCGCAATCGTCCCCCCGTCCTCTCCCGGTGCTGCGCCAGGAGATTGATCGCATCGACGGCGAGATCCTGAAACTGCTGGGGGAACGTACCGCCGTCGTGGCGGAAGTGGGGGCCACAAAGACGGTGGCCGGTGGGCCGGTGTTTCGCCCCGGCCGGCAGGCCTCGTTGATCCGGGTTCTGATCGCACGCAGCGGGGGCGCGCCTACGCCGCAGGCCATCGCCTCCATCTGGACCAACATCATCGCGGCCTCGATTCGGACGCAGAAGCCAGACTTCTCGGTCCTGGTGACGCAAGGCACCGGCACCGCCGGCTTCGGTGTCGCCAAGGATTTCTTCGGGGCCGCGATTCCCGTCTCCGTCTCCCCGGATGCAACGTCTGCCTTCGCCGCCCTTGCGGAGGGGCACGCGGACGCGGTGGCGCTTCCTCCGGCGGGGGAGTGGTGGCGCGCGGTGCCGCAGGGCCTCGCCATCGTGGCGTCCGCGCCTTTGCTGCGCGATGCGCTTGCACCGGATCTCTTGATCCTCGCCCGCCAGGCCACGGACGTGTCCGGCGCCGACATGGTGCTGGCGGTGCTCCCGGAAGGCGCGACCCCCGGCACGGTCCTGGCGCGTGGGGCAGGGGAGATGCTGGTGGCGTTCGGCCCGGATGTGCCGGTTCCGGCCGTCGCCCGCGAACTGGGCCGGGTGGCTCTTCCCATCCCGCCCGGAAAATAACCCAGCAAAAATACTGGAAAGACATGCGCTCCGGCGCCATATGGGCGTCGGCTGCTCGGCAGTTTCATCCGCGCGCCGCAATCGCGCGGCATAGGAAAGAAGCGGCGCGCGCCGCGGCAAGGGAAGGACCGGAAGATGTCCGTGACGCTCGAAGCGTTGAAGGTGAAGCTTTTCACGGATGGTGCCGACAAGGCCCAGATCGTCGACATGGCGCGCCACGCCCACATTGCGGGCTTCACCACCAACCCATCCTTGCTTCGCAAGGCCGGCGTCTCGGACTATGAGGCCTATGCCCGCGACCTTGTCGCGGCGGTGCCGGACCGGCACATCTCCTTCGAGGTCTTCTCTGACGACATCCCCGAAATGCGCGCCCAGGCCCGCGTCATCGCCACCTGGGGCGAGAACGTGCATGTGAAGCTGCCGGTGTCCACGACACGCGGCGAGACGCTCTACGAATTGGTGCGCGACCTGACCCAGGACGGGGTGAAGGTGAACCTCACCGCCATCTTCGCCACCGAGCAGGTGGAAGCGGGCGTCGCGGCGCTCGCCGGTGGGGCGCCCTCCTGCATTTCCGTCTTTGCCGGCCGCCTCGCGGACCTTGGCATCGACTATGTGCCGGCTGTTTCCAAGGCGGTGGAGCTCTCCCGCCAGACCGCCAATGTGGAAGTCATCTGGGCCTCCACCCGCGAGGTGTGGAACGTGATCGAGGCGGACCGCATGGGCTGCCACATCATCACCGCCCCCGCCGACGTGCTGAAGAAGCTGCCGTCGCTCGGCTCCAAGACCGCCATGGAACTGTCGCTCGACGCAGTGAAGGCGTTCCGGGTGGATGCGCTCGCCGCCGGACTGACGCTCGACCTCGCCGGACGGGCTGCCGCCGAATAGGCCGGTCCCACCCCTCATTCCGCATTTTCGCCTCGAACCGGCGTCTCCTGGCGCCGGCTCGATTGCGCTTGGCATCCGCGCTGCTTACATTTCTTTCAACGTGATGGCTAAGCAGCCGGGGAAGCCTGCTTGAGAGCGGGCGTCCGAACGGCGCAAGGGGACGAAAATGAGGGACGAGACGCACGGGCCCGCAGAGGGTTCGGCGCTGTCTGTCCAGGAACGCAATGGCGCTCCTTGGGACGCACGCGGCGGGGCCGGCCTTGGGCCGGGCGCGCGGAGCGATCGCGTCTATGCCGCCCTCGACCTCGGCACCAACAATTGCCGTCTCCTCATTGCCCGCCCGACACCACGGAATTTCCGCGTGGTGGATGCGTTCTCCCGAATCGTCCGGCTCGGCGAGGGCGTGGCCTCCTCCGGGCGTCTGTGCGATGCGGCCATGGACCGGGCCGTGGCGGCTCTTGAGGTGTGCGCCGCCAAGATCGAGGCGCGTGGCGTTTCCCGCGCACGTATCATCGCCACCGAAGCCTGCCGTGCGGCGGCCAACGGTCCGGATTTCTGCGCCCGGGTCACCGAGCGGACGGGGCTGGTGCTGGATGTGGTTGACCGCCGCACCGAGGCCGGCCTTGCTGCCGCCGGCTGCGCCCCGTTGGTGGACCCGACCTGCGAGGGTGCGATCCTGTTCGACATCGGGGGCGGTTCGACGGAAGTGGTGTGGCTCGGCCGCCGCGCCTCCGGCGATGACGGCCCCCCGCGGGCGCGAATCCGCTCCTGGGTGTCCCTGCCGGTGGGCGTCGTCTCGCTGGCCGAGCGCCATGGCGGCGTGAAGGTGTCCCGCGAATTGTTCGAGGCCATGGTGGGCGAAGTGGCCGCCATGCTGGACGGCGTGCGCCAGAGTTGGGGTGTGCGCCCGCCGGGGCGCATGCACCTGCTCGGCACCTCCGGCACCGTCACCACGGTGGCAGGCATTCACCTGGGACTGGCCCGCTATGACCGCACCCGGGTTGACGGCGCCTGGCTCCACGCGCAGGACATCAACTGCGTGGTGGATCGGCTCATGGGCATGTCGTTCGAGGAGCGCGTCTCCAATCCCTGCATCGGCGCCCAGCGCGCTGATCTGGTTTTGGCGGGATGCGCGATCATGGAAGCGATACGCGAGACCTTCCCCACCGATCGGCTTCGCGTGGCCGATCGCGGTCTCAGGGAGGGTATGCTGGTGCAATTGATGCGGGCTGACGGCGCGTGGCGCCGTCACAGGGCCGACTGCGCGCGGGAGCCCCAGGCGTGACATCTGCTCCCAAGGGGCCGGACGGGCGCCCGCTGAAGGTGCGCGTGAAGACTGCGCGCGGCCGCACCACCTCGTCCCAGAAATGGCTGCAGCGCCAGCTGAACGACCCCTACGTGGCCCGCGCCAAGCGGGAGGGCTGGCGCTCGCGCGCCGCCTACAAGCTCATCGAGATGGACGAAAAGGTCCACTTCCTGAAGCGCGGCATGCGTGTGGTGGATCTGGGCGCGGCGCCCGGCGGCTGGAGCCAGGTGGCCGCGCGCAAGATCGGTCTCGCCGAAGGGCAGGGTAAGGTGGTGGCCATCGACCTGCTGGAAATGGAATCCATTCCCGGCGTCCAGTTCGCGCAACTCGACTTCCTGACCCCGGAGGCCCCCGAGCGCCTTCTGGAGATGCTGGGCGGGCCAGCGGATCTCGTCATGTCCGACATGGCGGCCAATGCCACCGGCCACAAGCAGACCGATCATCTGAAGATCGTGGGCCTGGTGGAACTGGCGGCCGACTTCGCCCGCCAGGTGCTTGCGCCAGGCGGTGTGTTCGTGGCCAAGGTTCTGCAGGGTGGCACGGAAGGGGTGCTGCTGGCGGACCTGAAGCGGGACTTTTCCCAGGTGCGCCACATCAAGCCGCCCGCGAGCCGCGCCGATTCGGCGGAACTCTACGTGCTGGCCACCGGCTTTCGCGGCAAGGCGGCCCTCGTGGGTCATGAGGAAGACGGGGACGACTGAAGAGCGTCCCGGTTCGCGGGCCGGTGCAGCGTACCGTGCTGCAGCGCCTGATCAGCGGGTGAGGGCGATCTGCTGGTTGTTGTCCAGGATGGTGCCGACATAGCGATTGGCGCCGTCGGGCTGGAGGCGAGCAGTCACCTTGCCCACATGGTTCTGGAGCACCAGATCCGAGCCCATCACGTCCCAGCCTTTGGTCATGAAGATTTCGCTCGGGCAGGAAATGTCCGCTTGCGCCGCAAGGCCGCTGGCGCCGCGCGCAGTGGACAGGGTGAGTGGACAGGTGCGCCGGCCTTCGTCCCACGCGAAAGTCCAGGCGCCGGAGAGCTGTTCCTGCGCATTGCTGGCCGCATAGGCCACACCGCCCGGGTTGGTGGGCGGGGGTGTTAGGGGAACGTTGGAGGCGGTGGTGGTGGGCGTCACGGCGGCGCCTGCGGTGGCAGCTGCGGCTCCGGTGGTGGGGCGGGCAATGGACGCCGTGGAATTGGGCGCGGGCATGGGCGCCGTCTCAACCGAGGCGGTCGGCGCCGAAAGAGGCGGAGGTGAATCCATTGCAGTGGGTTTGGTGCCGAAGCCGCCCAACTCCGTGCTGCACCCGGCAAGTGCCAAGGCCGATACCAACACCGCTGCCGCGGGAACTGCCTTCATCCAAATGTCTCCGCACGCACCGCGACACGCGCGATACCAATTTCAAAGCCTAACCTGATCCGCCGACCGGCTCACCCCGCAACGTGCAACAGCCTTAACGGCAACTTCAGATTCCCTGGCCCGATCGCCCCCCACAGGAGACCGTGAGCCGGAACACTTTCCGGCAGAACATGGCAGGAGAATGACCCCCACATCCTCTGCGACACAATAGCCGCAGTGGATCACACTTGAAGTCCGGTTGCCTCCCATAACACAATCACACAACGTGAGAGGGCCAAGCCTGCCGACCCGTTGCCAAAAAATGCCGTGAGCATGTGTTCAAAGGGGCCACTCTTCCTCTATTCCTGCCGGCGAAGAAATCCTGTGGAGCGCAGCCATGTATCAGATGCTGGATCCGAAGACCTTGACCGTGCTCATCACCGGCGCGACCTCCGGCATCGGCGCGGCCGCTGCGCGGCGCTATGCGGGCGCCGGCGCGCGTGTGGTGCTGGCGGGGCGCAGGGCCGACAGACTGGCCGCGATGGCCGCGGAACTGGGCGACCATGTGCACTGCCTGGAATTGGACGTGCGCGATTATGAAGCCACCACCGCCGCCCTCGCCGGGCTGCCCGAGGCTTTCGCGGGCATCAATGTGGTGTGCGCCAATGCGGGTCTGGCGCTTGGCCTGGAGCCGGCCCAGGAGGCGCATCTCTCCGATTGGGAAGAGATGGTCGACACCAATGTGAAGGGCCTGCTCTACACCGTGCGGGCCGCGCTGCCGGGCATGGTGGCCCGCAAGGAAGGCCATGTGGTGCTCACGGGCTCGGTGGCTGGCGACTATCCCTATCCGGGCGGCAACACCTATGGGGCCACCAAGGCCTTCGTGAAGCAGTTCGCGCTCAATCTGTGGGCGGATGTGGTGGGCACCGGCGTGCGCGTCACCAACGTGGAACCCGGCCTCACCGAGACGGAATTCTCCGTGGTGCGCTTCAAGGGCGACGAGGGGCGCGCCGGCAAGGTCTATGAGGGCGTCGCCCCCATGACCGGCGAGGATATTGCCGAGCAGATCTTCTTCTGCACCACCTTGCCGCGCCACGTGAACATCACCCGCATCCAGGCCATGGCGAGTCACCAGAGCTTCGGGCCGTTCGCCATCAAGCGGTCCTGAGGCGGGGAGCACCCCGTGAGCCTGCCGAACCTCATCACGCTGGGCCGCATCCTGCTGGTGCCCATCGTGGTGTGGGCCATTGCCTCCGGGGAGGTGCAGCTTGCCTTCTGGCTGTTCCTCCTCGCCGGGGTGTCGGATGCTATTGACGGGTTTCTGGCCAAGAATTTCGGCATGCAGACCGAGCTTGGCGCCTATCTCGACCCCCTGGCCGACAAGGCATTGCTGGTCTCCATCTATGTGACGCTGGCCATTTCCGGCCTGATCCCACGCTGGGTCGCCATCGCCGTGGTGGCGCGGGACGTAATGATCATCGGCGCCATCATGCTCTCCGCCCTCATGGCGCGGCCGGTGACGATCCGACCGCTGGTGGTCTCGAAGGTCAACACCACCGCTCAGATCGCCTTCGCCGCCATGGTGCTGGCGGCCGAGGGTTTCGGTGTTTCGCTGGGCTACGCCTTCCAACTCGGCCTTCTGGCGGTGGGCCTCTTGACGGCCCTTTCCGCAGCGGCCTATCTCGCCGAGTGGATGCGCCACGCGGCCGGCTGACGGCCAGGGGTGCGCCGGCCTCGCAGGCCCTCGTCCTGCCCTGCATGCTCGAAGGGAGGCGCGATGGCGCTTCAGCTGCAATTGCGGTTCTGGATCGGGGCCCTGGTGGCGCTCATTTGCGCCCTATGGCTCCTGCGCGGCATCCTGCTGCCCTTCGTGGTTGGCA
The DNA here is from genome assembly GCF_028863665.1 of Aquabacter sediminis. Classification (GTDB taxonomy): domain Bacteria; phylum Pseudomonadota; class Alphaproteobacteria; order Rhizobiales; family Xanthobacteraceae; genus L1I39. The sequence goes on along the minus strand of NZ_JARBFX010000003.1, from coordinate 250,285 downwards.
TCGCCATTGCCTATTTCCTCAACCCGCTGGTGGAGCGGATGGCGCGCCTGGGGCTGGCGCGCACACCCGCGGCGCTGGCGATTGTGGGCCTCCTGGTGCTGGTGGTGGTGATCCTCCTTCTGGTGGTGCTGCCGCTCCTGTCCAGCCAGCTGTTCGAGTTCATCCAGAACATGCCCGGCTACGTGACGCGCCTGCAGCGGCTGGTCACGCAGGAGAACCGGGAATGGATCGACCATTTCTTCGGCGACCGGCTGCCGGACATCCAGCGCTCCCTGTCCGACCTCATGTCCCAGGGCGTCACCTACATGCTCGGCTTCCTGACCTCCTTGTGGTCCGGCGGGCAGGCGCTGATCTCGGTGTTCGCGCTGATGGTGGTGACGCCGGTGGTGGTCTTCTATGTGCTGTGCGACTGGCCGGCCATGCTGCATGCGGTAGACAGCTGGATCCCCGTGCATCAGCGGCCGGTGGTGCGACGCCTGGGGCGTGAGATGGACATGGCGGTTGCGGGCTTCATCCGCGGCCAGGCCCTTGTCTGCCTGCTGCTGGGCACCTTCTATGCGGTGGCCCTGACCATGGCCGGCCTTAATTTCGGCCTGCTCATTGGCATTGTGTCGGGGCTCATTACTTTTATCCCATATGTGGGCTCCATGACCGGCCTGGTGCTCGCCATGGGGATCGCCATCGTGCAGTTCTTTCCCGACTGGGCCATGATCGGAACCATCCTCGCCATCTTCCTCGCCGGCCAGACGGTGGAGGGCTACATCCTCTCGCCCAAGCTGGTGGGCGACAGCATCGGCGTGCATCCGGTGTGGCTCATGTTCGCCCTGTTCGCCTTCGGCTATCTGTTCGGCTTTGTCGGCCTGCTGCTGGCCGTGCCGCTGACCGCGGCGGTTGGCGTGCTCGTGCGCTTCGCGTTCCGGCAATATTTCCAGAGCCCGCTTTATACCGGCGGCGACGGACCGACCGCGGACATGCGCTGACCCATGGCCAGCCGAGGACAGATGAGCCGCCAATTGCCACTGGACTTGCCGCCGACTGCCGCCTTGCTGCGCGAGGATTTCCTCGCCGCGCCCGGCAATGCGGCGGCTTTGGCGCTGATTGATTCCTATCCCGACTGGCCAGGACCGGTGGTCGGGCTGGTGGGCCCCGCCGGTGCCGGCAAGAGCCATCTGGCTGCCATCTTCGCGCGCGAGGCCGGTGCACGGACGGTGCAAGCGGCAGCACTCGACAAGCCGGGTGTACCGGCGGCGCTCGAGACGGGCGCCCTCGTGGTCGAGGACCTGACCTCGGGCCGCCTGGACGAGCCCGCGCTGTTTCACCTTCTCAATCTCGCCCGCGAGCAGGGTGCCCATGTGCTGATGACCGCGCGCACACCGCTCGCCGCTCTGCCTCTGGTCACGCCCGATCTGGTCTCGCGCCTGCGCGCCATTCCGGTGGTGGAGATCGTGCCCGCCGACGACAGCCTGCTCGCCGCCGTGCTGGTGAAGCTTTTCTCTGACCGCCAGATTCAGGTGGACGAGGCGACGGTCCAATATCTTCTGCGACGCATGCCCCGGTCCGTCGATGGCGCCCAGACCCTGGTGGCCGCCATCGACCGCGCTGCGCTGGCCGCCAGGCGTCCCGTGACGCGCGCGCTGGCAGCCGAGGTCTTGCGTGCGGAGATGGATGCGCCCGAAGATGATGACGCGCCCTGACACGGGACTGTCATAGAGCGGTCATGCAAGATCGCCATGGTCCGGGCGAATTTGGGGGATTGCACATGAGCGCGAACGAGACAGCAGCCCTTTCCGTGGTGGAGGACGCTGCTCCCGCACCCCAGGAGAGCCCCGTCAGCGACCTGCGCCATTCGCCGGACCGCTTCATCAATCGCGAGATTTCCTGGCTGCACTTCAATCGTCGGGTGCTGGAGGAGGCCTCCAACTCCACACACCCGCTGCTGGAGCAACTGCGCTTCCTGTCCATCTCGGCCAACAACCTGGACGAGTTCTTCATGGTCCGCGTCGCCGGCCTGAAGGAACAGATCAGCGAAGGCGTCACGACGCCGAGCCCGGACGGCCTCAGCCCGACCGACCAGCTTGCCAAGATCATGAACGAGGCGGGCAAGCTGATCTTCGACCAGCAGGCCCGCTGGCGCGAGCTGCGCGTGGAACTGGCCGCCACCGGCATTCGCCTGGTGGATGGCGCCGAAATCACCGCCAGCGACCTTGCTGCCCTGGAAAAGCACTTCCTGCACCATGTCTTCCCGGTGCTGACCCCGCTCGCCATCGATCCGGCCCATCCCTTCCCCTTCATTCCCAATCTGGGTTTCTCGCTGGCCCTGCAACTGGTGCGGCAGACCGACGGGCGGGGCATGAACGCGCTCATCCGCGTGCCGGCCAAGGTGGAACGCTTCATCCGCCTGCCGGACCTGAATGACCAGGGCATGCGCTTCATTGCCCTCGAGCAGATGATCGGCCTGTTCATCGCTCGCCTCTTCCCAGGCTATGTCGTGAAGGGCCAGGGGGTGTTCCGCGTCATCCGCGACAGCGACCTGGAAATCGAGGAGGAGGCCGAGGATCTCGTCCGCCTGTTCGAAACCGCGCTGAAGCAGCGCCGCTACGGCTCGGTTATCCGCATGGAGGCGGATGCCGGCATGCCGGACGAATTGCGCAACTTTGTCGCCCGCGAGCTGGACGTAAAGGACGAGGAGATCTTCGTCGTCAACGGCGTGCTGGCGCTGAACGAGTTCTCGCAGCTGGTGTCGGTGGATCGGCCGGACCTGAAGTTTCAGCCTTACAACGCTCGCTTTCCCGAGCGCATTCGCGACCATGGTGGCGACTGCTTTCTGGCCATTCGCGAGAAGGATATTCTGGTTCACCACCCTTATGAATCCTTCGATGTGGTGGTTCAGTTTCTCCGTCAGGCTGCTCGCGATCCCAATGTCGTCGCCATCAAGCAGACCCTCTACCGCACCTCCTCCGACAGCCCCATCGTGAAGGCGCTGGCCGAGGCAGCGGAGGCGGGCAAGTCCGTCACCGCCTTGGTGGAGCTGAAGGCCCGCTTCGACGAGGAAGCCAATATCCGCTGGGCGCGTGACCTGGAGCGCGCCGGCGTGCAGGTGGTGTTCGGCTTCATCGACCTGAAGACCCACGGCAAGTTGTCCATGGTGGTGCGCCGCGAGGGCGGGGCGCTCTCCACCTATTGCCATGTGGGCACGGGCAATTATCACCCCATCACCGCGCGCATCTACACCGATCTGTCCTTCTTCACCGCCGACCCTGTGATCGCCCAGGACGTGGCACGGATCTTCAACTTCATCACCGGCTATGCCACGCCCGGCGAGCTGGATGTGATGGCGGTGTCGCCCACCACCCTGAAGCCGCGCATCCTTGAGAACATCGCGCAAGAGATCGCCCATGCCCGCGCCGGCCGTCCGGCGGCGATCTGGCTGAAGTGCAACTCGCTGGTCGACCCCATGGTCATCGACGCGCTCTATGATGCGAGCGCGGCCGGGGTGCAGGTAGAATGCGTGGTGCGCGGCATCTGCTGCCTGCGGCCCGGCATCGCAGGCTTGTCCGAAAATATCCGCGTCAAGTCCATCGTCGGACGCTTCCTTGAACACAGCCGCATCTATTGCTTCGGCGGCGGCCATGGATTGCCCCATCCCAAGGCAATCGTTTACATTTCGTCCGCCGACCTGATGACGCGCAACCTGGACCGTCGCGTTGAGACCTTGTGCCCGATCACCAATCCGACGGTGCACGAGCAGGTCCTCGACCAGATCATGGTTGCCAATCTTATCGACAACGAACAGAGCTGGCGGGTGTTGCCGGATGGGTCTTCGGAACGCATAGTCCCGGCCCCGGGCGCGGAATCATTCAACGCCCATCGTTATTTCATGACCAATCCGAGCTTGTCCGGCCGTGGAAAGTCTCTCAAAAATTCTGCGCCGCGGAGCCTTCTCGTCCGGCGGTGAAACCCGTGGGCAAGGTGAGCGCACAACGGACCAGATGGCCGTGACGCAGCCGATCGCGGTCATCGATATCGGGTCCAATTCCGTGCGCCTCGTGGTCTACGAGGCGCTGACGCGGGCGCCGACACCGATCTTCAACGAGAAAGCCCTGTGCGGCCTCGGCCGGGAAGTGCTCTCCACCGGGCGCCTCGCGCAGGATGCGGTGGAGAAGGCGCTGTCCGCGCTACGGCGCTTCCGGGCTCTGTGCGACGCCATGCAGGTGGGCGCGCTCTATGCGCTCGCCACCGCCGCCTCGCGGGACGCGGAGAACGGCCCCGCCTTCATCGCCGAGTGCGAGGCGGTGTGCCGCGTGCGCGTCGAAATCCTGTCCGGCCGTCGCGAGGCGGAACTGGCCGCCTACGGCATCGTCTCGGGCATGCACGACCCGGACGGCCTTGCCGGCGACCTCGGCGGCGGCTCGCTGGAACTGGTGGACATCAAGGGCACGCGGGTGGGGGAGGGAATCACCTTGCCCCTCGGCAGTCTTGCCTTGCAGGACCGCTCGTCCAAGTCCCTGCGCAAGGCCGAGAAGATCGTCCGCGACGCGGTGGAAGACGCGCCCCTTCTGTCTGATCTTGCTGGCCGCACCTTCTATGCGGTGGGCGGAACCTGGCGCGCGCTTGCCCGCCTGCACATGTTCCAGAAGGGTTATCCGCTGCATGTGATGCACGGCTACACCTTGCCCGCCAAGGAGGTGCTGGACTTCACCCGCACGGTCCATCGGGGCGACATCACGGCCCTGCCGCGCATCGAATCTGTCTCCCCCGCCCGCCGTCCACTTTTGGCCTATGGCGCGCTGGTGTTGGAGAATGTGGTGCGCCAGGGGCGCCCGGCCTTTGTGGAAATTTCGGCGCTGGGCGTGCGCGAGGGGCTGCTTTATTCGCTTTTGGACGAGGAGCAGCGCGCCCACGATCCTCTGCTCATTTCCGCTCAGGAATTCAACGTCCTGCGTTCCCGCTCGCCCGTGCACCAGGAGGAACTGGTGCGTTGGACGGATGCCTTCTTCGGCTCCACCTCGGCGCTGGAGGAAGACCGGGACGAGCGGCGGCTGCGGCAAGCGGCTTGCCTGCTGGCGGACGTGAGCTGGCGCGCCCATCCCGATTATCGCGGCGAGCAAAGCCTCAACATGATCGCCCATGCGGCCTTCGTGGGGCTCGACCATGCCGGCCGCGCCGCCATGGCCCTGGCCGTCTATTATCGCCACATGGGCCTTGGCGAGGAAGAGAGTGCGCCCCGTATTCTGGAACTGGTCTCCACCGGCCAGCTGGACCGCGCCCGCATCCTGGGCGCCGCCATGCGGGTGGCCTATCTCCTGTCCGCCGCCATGCCCGGTATCCTTCCCCGCACCCCCATGCTGGCGCGCGGCGACAGCGTGGTCCTCACCGTGCCCCGTGAGCTGGCGGACCTGGTGAATGAGCGCGTCCATTCCCGCCTCCGCCAGCTGTGCCGCCTCATCGGGCGCGATCCGGTGGTGGAGTTTACGGCGTAAGGCCGTCGCCTCAGCCATGGCGTGAACGGGCCGGCGCAGGCGCGCCATCCTGTCGGCGGCCTATGTGGTGGGCGGCTCCGCCACCTCGCGCCGAGGTGGCGCGCCTTCCCGTCTCTGGTTTCGACAACAGCGCCGCCGGCGATGCCGGAGCGGGGGGGAAGACCCTCGTCTTCTGAGCGATGGAGCATCCGGCCGCAGGGTGTGCTCCGTCCCGGCTTTGAAGCGGTGCTGCGTCGAGATGCGCCATGTCCACTTCCATAGGGAGTTATGAGGTGGGAAGGCGCTGCTCGATGAACTGCGGCGTCGGAGGTTTGGCGCTGTCCTCCCGGCGGCTGTGGCATCTGGACACAGAGCCCATTAAGAAGGCGCTTCATCTCCCTTCCGACGGCCTTTCGACGCCTGACGAGACTGCAAGATAGGCGGACCCAGCCGTGCCCTTCATGACCACCAACCCCGCGCTCGCCCGCGCATTGGCCGAGCGGGAGTATGACACCCCGACGCCGGTTCAGCTTGCCGTATTGGCGCCGGACGCGGCTGGCCGCGACCTCCTCGTGTCCGCGCAGACCGGCTCGGGCAAGACGGTGGCCTATGGCTTGGCCATGGCCGAGACGCTGCTTGACACACGTGAGCGCTTTGCGCCCGCATCCGTGCCACAGGCGCTGGTGGTGGCACCGACGCGCGAGCTGGCGCTGCAGGTTCAGCGCGAGTTCGCCTGGCTTTACGGGGCGACCGGCGCCCGCATCGTTTCCTGCGTCGGCGGCATGGATCCGCGCCAGGAGCAGCGGCAGCTGAACCAGGGCGCCCACATCGTGGTGGGCACGCCGGGCCGCCTGCGCGACCATCTGGAACGCGGGCGGCTGGATCTGTCGGCGCTGCAACTGGTCGTGCTGGACGAGGCCGACGAGATGCTGGATCTCGGCTTCCGGGAAGACCTTGAATTCATTCTCGACGCCACACCGCCTGAGCGGCGGAGTCTGCTGTTCTCCGCCACCATGCCCCGCGGCATTACCACGCTGGCCAAGCGCTACCAGCGCGACGCGCTGCGCATCGAGGTGGCCAGCGCGGAAGGCGGACACGCCGACATCGAGTACCGCACCATGCGCGTGGCCCCCACCGAGGTCGGGCATGCGGTGGTCAATGTGCTGCGCTATTACGACACTCCCAGCGCCATTGTTTTCTGCAACACGCGCGAGGCCGTGCGGCGCTTGCATGCCATGCTCCAGGAGCGCCAGTTCTCGGCGGTGGCGCTCTCCGGCGAACTGAGCCAGAACGAACGCAACCATGCCTTGCAGGCCCTGCGCGACGGGCGGGCGCGGGTGTGTGTCGCCACCGATGTGGCGGCGCGCGGCATCGACCTGCCCAATCTCGGCCTCGTCATCCATGCCGAGCTGCCGAACGATGCCGAGAGCCTCCAGCACCGCAGCGGCCGTACCGGGCGGGCGGGACGCAAGGGGGTCAGCGTCCTTCTGGTGCCGCCGTTTCGCCGGCGCCGCACGGAGGACCTGCTGCGCGGTCTGGGCATCCAGCCCGCATGGTCGGCGCCGCCAACCTCCGAGGACATCCGCAAGCTCGACCATGAGCGCATGCTGCAGGATGCCCTCATCACCGAGGAACCGAATGAAGAGGATGCCAGCGCAGGCCTTGCGCTGCTGGCAGCGCATTCGCCCGAACATCTGGCTGCCGCGCTGGTGCGCCTCTATCGCGCCGGCCTGCCGGCTCCCGAAGAGGTCGCCGACCCAGGCGAGCCGCGCGGTGCGCGAGATCGGGCGGCCGGTCGCGACTTCGGGGAGGCTGCAGGGGCCGGCGGGGCCTGGTTCCGCCTGAATGTGGGGCGGCGCAACAATGCCGATCCCAAATGGCTGCTGCCCATGATCTGCCGCCGTGGGAACGTGACCCGAAAGGACATCGGCGTCATCCGCATCCTGGATGAGGAGACCGCCTTCGAGGTGAGCCGTGCCGCCGCAGACCGCTTCGCGAAGGTGGCCGGGAAGGCGGACGACGACGACATCGTCATCGAGCCCTTGTCCGGTCCGCCCGCGGGCCGGTCGAAGCCCCCGGCCCGGGGAAAGCCCGTGCATGCCCACCAGCCCTCCGAGAAGCCTGCCCGCAAACGGTTCCGCGAGGGGCCGGCCCCGGGAAAGTCTGCCGATGGCAGAGGCGACCACGGCAAGGTTGGGTTCGAAAAGCCGCGTGAGGTGAAGCCCTGGGGACAGGCCAAGAGCGGCTCGCCGAAAGGTCGGCGTTCGAACGCGGACGGAAAGCCCAAGGGAAAGCCGTCGCGTCGCTCGTGAGAGAGGACGCTTTGGCGCAAAGGCGCCAATTGTAGAGGACGGAGCCAGCCAAGCGCCTTGAGCGCCCAAGGGGCGATGCGGGCTTTGAGGGGCTTCGTCATGCAAAGGGCCGGCCTGATGGGGCCGGCCCTTGTCATTGGGAAGGATGGCCGCGGCGCAGGCCGCGGGCCATCGGGGTTAGTGCGCCCCGGCAGCGCGCCGGGTTTTCCAGAGCGAGTAGACGATGCCGCCGGCGATCATGGCCAGGGTGACGCCCAGCGAGATGGCCGGGTCCAACTTGCCGTAGAAGTAGTTCCAGAAGATCTTGCCGCCGATGAAGACGAGCACGAGCGCCAGGGCGTACTTCAGATACTCGAAGCGATGGACCATGGCGGCCAGCGCGAAGTAGAGGGCGCGCAGGCCGAGGATGGCCATGATGTTGGCGGTGAAGACGATATAGGTGTCGGTGGTGATGGCGAAGATGGCCGGCACCGAGTCCACCGCGAACACCAGGTCGGCGATGTTGATCACCACCAGCGCCAGGAACAGAGGCGTCACCCAGAGCACCAGCTTGCCGGTCGCGGGATGAGGCTGGCGGACGAAGAAACGCTCGCCATGGAGTTGGGGTGTCACGCGCAGATGGCGCGAGAGCAGGCGGATCACCGGGTTGCGCGAGACATCGGCTTCGCCTTCCTTCACCACCAGCATCTTGATGCCGGTGCCGACAAGGAACGCGCCGAACAGCAGCAGCACCCAGTCATATTCCTGCACCAGGGCCGCGCCGACGCCGATCATGATGCCACGCAGGACAAGCACGGCGATGATGCCCCACACCAGCGCGCGATACTGATAGACGCGGGGAATTGCGAAGTAGCTGAAGATCAGCGAGATGACGAAGACATTGTCGATCGAGAGGGCCTTCTCGATGGCATAGCCGGTGAAGTACTGCATGCTGGCCACGGGGCCCATGGAGTACCAGATCCAGCCACCGAACAGGACCGCGACCAGGATGTAGAAGGCGGACAGCTTCAGGCTTTCGGCGATGCCGAGTTCCTTGTTGCCCTTGTTGAGCACGCCAAGATCAAAGGCGAGCAGCACGAAGACGATGCCGAGGAAGCTCAGCCAGAGCCACGCCGGCTTGCCCACCATTTCGGCGGTGAAGAGGGAGATCAGGGTGTCCATGGGATCCTCGGTTCAAGTCTCCGGCGATGGACGCGCATGAAAGGTCCGCAGCGCGGGGGCACGCGCTGCGGACCGCCTGCGGCGACATCCGCCCGGAGTGGTCGGTGGGTGGGGAGGACCGACATGGCGGCTGGCGCCGTCAGAGGGGCCCGGACCTCGGCTCGGGATGGGCGAGGGGAGGACTGCGCGGTTAGCGCAGCAGCTTGAGGTCCGTGAAGCGGCGGCGCTTGCGCACCACCATGACATCGGCGATCTGGCGGCCTTCGCGGCGGATATAGGCGATTTGCGTGCCGATCTGGTGCTTCATCCGGCGCAGCGCGAGAAGGCGCTCGCCATTGGGCTCCTCTCTTTCCCGTTCGGCCTGCATCTCGGCATCCAGCATGGAGCGACGGGCGGTCAGGGACTTCAGGAACGTGTCCACTTCAATCTCCTTTCGACCCCCTAAGGATGGAGTGGACGCGGCCATAGCTCCAATGCATAGTTTCAATATCTCTGATTGACTAAGGCTATCGCCGTGCCTGCCCGGCCCACCCATCGCCAGCTGGAATATGCGGTCGCTCTCGCCGAGACCGGCCATTTCGGCGCGGCGGCGCGCCGCTGCCATGTCTCCCAACCCACCCTTTCCGTGCAGATCGCCCAGCTCGAAGCGCAGCTCGGCGCTCCTCTGTTCGACCGGACGCCCGGCCAGGTCCAGCCGACGCCGGTGGGTGCGCGCGTGGTTGAAGCGGCGCGGCGCGTTCTCCTCACGCTGGACGACATCGTGGCCATGGCGGCCAGCGGCACCCGAAACCTGGGCGGGCTCATCCGGCTGGGCGTTGCTCCGACCTTCGGCCCGTACTTCCTGCCCAACCTGCTGCCGACGCTGCACGCCCGTTATCCCGCGCTCCAGATCTACATCAAGGAGGAGCGCCCCTCCGTGATCCTGCGGGACGTGGTCAGCGGGGCGCTGGATTGCGGTCTGGGCCCGACGCCGGAAACCGCGCATGCCGTCACCTTCCGGCGGCTGTGCCGGGAGACCATCTTTCTCGGTGTGCCGAAGGACCATCCCTTGGCCAGCGTGGGACATGTGGACCCGCAGGCCTTGCGGGGTGAGAGGTTGCTCACCCTGGGGCGCGGCCATCACCTGTTCGAACGGGGGCGCGAACTGGCCGATGCCTGCGGAGCGGAATTGCGCGAGGATTATGAAGGCACGAGCCTCGATGCCCTGCGCCAGATGGTGCTGATGGGCATGGGCATGTCCCTGTTTCCCGAACTCTATGCCCGCTCGGAATTCCGGGTAGAAGACCACATCGCCCTGCTCACCCTCGACGGCTGGCCGGCGCGCCGCGACATGGGCTATTTCTGGCGGGCCGGCAGCGGGCGCGCCGCCCAATATGAGGAGCTCGCCCGCGAGAGCGAGGCCACCTGCCTGGCACTGGGGCTGCCGCTGGCCTGAGCTCTGGGGGGCGCGGTGCCGTGGGCCGGACGTTTGAGCGCCGATCCCGTTTTTAGGCCTCCCCGCTCCGCCAGGCCGCGCGCTCGGCGAAGATCCGCGTGACCTCCTCCATGTTCTCGGTGCCCCACGCGCACAGTGGCACGAGGGCCTGGGCGAGGCTCTGGCCGCGCGGCGTGAGGCTGTAGTCAACCCGCGGAGGCACCTCCTTGTGGTCGGTCCGCTTCACGAGGCCGTCCGCCTCCAGCTCCTTGAGCTGCTGGATCAGCATCTTGTCGCTCACATGGCGGATCGACCGGCGCAATTCGCCATAGCGGGTGGGGCCACCCTGGGCGACGAAATAGAGGATCAGCGGCTTCCATTTGCCGGCAATGACCCGCAGCGTCGCATCGAGCCCGCAGGTGAATCCAGGCAGTGTCGCTGTGCAGCTCTCGACGGCCGCGGGGGCAGGGGAGGTGGGGTTCATCGTCATTCTCGGGTACTTACCAAAAGGTGCATACTTGATGAAAAGTATGTTCAGGGCCAGCTATGTGCAACCTCATTCACGGAGCACATCATGAGACGGCTGGAAAACAAGACGGCGGTCATTACCGGCGGCGGCAGTGGCATCGGCCTGGGCGCGGCCAAGCGCTTCATCGAAGAAGGCGCTTTCGTCTACATATTCGGGCGGCGACAGGAGGTGCTGGACGCCGCTCTCGCAGAGCTCGGCCCCTCCGCGCGGGCCGTGCGCGGATCGGTCACCGACATGTCCGATCTGGACCGCCTCTATGACAGCGTGAAAGCGGAGCGGGGCGGCCTTGACGTGGTCTTTGCCAATGCCGGGACGGGGCTGTTCGCGCCTCTCGGCCAGATCCCGCAAGAGCATTATCACCAGATCTTCGACGTCAACGTGAAGGGGGTCATATTCACGGTCCAGAAGGCGCTGCCCCTGATGAAGGAGGGCGGCTCCATCATCCTGACCGGCTCCAGCACAGGCGTGATGGGAACCCCGGAATTCAGCATCTACAGCGCCTCCAAGGCCGCGATCCGCAACCTCGCCCGTACCTGGGCGCTGGATCTGAAGGGCACGGGAATCCGCGTGAACGTGCTCTCGCCCGGGCCAACCTTGACCGAACTGGCGATGGAAGTCGTCGGTGCAGATGCATTGGATGCCCTCGGGCGCACCACGCCCATCGGCCGCATGGGCCAGCCCTCGGAGACCGGCGCGGTGGCGGCCTTCCTGGCCTCCTCCGACAGCAGCTTCATGACCGGCGGCGAAGTCTTCGCCGACGGAGGTCTCGCCCAGGTCTGAGCGTCCGCGACCGCCGGCTCACCCCGTCGGCGTTCGCCCCGCTTGCTCTTGGGGTTCGTCGTCGCTGAGCGTCGCCCAGCCCACGGGGCGGCCCGTGGCGGGAAGGCGGACCTGCTCCTGGCGGTCGCGCAGAATATGGGCCTTGGCTAGCATCTGCGCGCTCACCGGCGCGGTGAGGAACAGGAAGAGCGTGATCAGCAGCTCATGCACCGAGAAGCGGCCGGTGAGGCTGGTGAAATGGATCATGGAGGCGATGAGCAGAGAGCCAATGCCCAGCGTCGTCGCCTTCGTCGGACCGTGCAGGCGCCCCATCATGCCCGGCAAACGCGCCAGGCCGAGGGCCCCCACCACCAGGAAGAAGGCGCCGACGATGATGAGGAGGGCGACCAGCGCCTCCAAGATGACAGCCACCGGCGCCTCCTATTCGATCACGTTGCCACGCAGCAGATACTTGCAGAACGCCACGGTGGTCACGAAGCCCACCATGGCGAACAGAAGCGCCGCCTCGAAATACATGCCGGTGCCATAAGCGATGCCGATCAGCACGATGAGCGCGATGGTCTCGATCACCAGCGTGTCGAGCGCCAGAACCCGGTCGGTGGCGTCGGGCCCCACCGCCAGGCGATAGAGGGTGAGGAGGAGGGCGAGGCAGATGGCCCCCGCCGCGATGGCGATGGCGATGGCGATCATTCGAAGATCCTCTTCAAACGGCTCTCATAGCGCGCCTTCATGGTGGCCACGGCGCCCTCGGGGTCGCCCGCATCCAGGCAATGGACCAGCAGCGCCTTGCCGTCGGCGCTGAGATCCGCGCTGACCGTTCCCGGGGTCATGGTGATGGTACCGGCCAGGACGGCGATGGCCTCCGGCGTGACGAGGTCGAGGGGCACGGTCACATAGCGCGTGCGCAGGCGCTCGGAGGGGCGGAACAGGATGAGCTGGGCCACCTCGATGTTGGACACCACGATGTCCCATAGGACGATCACCAGGTAGCTCAGGATGGTCAGCGGTGCCTTCAGCTTCGGCCGGCCGGGCCAGAAGGGCGCCGTGATGAGCGGGATCACGAAGCCGAGGACGAGGCCGAGCACCACGACGCCGGGCGTCGCCTCGTTCATCAGGAATACGAAGACGAGGGCGATGAGCAGGGTGAGCAGAGGGTGAGGTACGAGGCGCGCACGCATGTCACTGCTCCCTTGCGAATTGGCGGCTAGGGGGCATCACGGAATTGATATAGGCGTCCCGGTCCAGTGCCTGCTGCGCGGTGAGGGTAAGCGCACTCGTCGCCGGGCCGGCGGCCAGCGTCCAGCCCACCGTCGCGGCGAGGAGGAGGAGGACGGCGGCAAGGCCGGGCAAGGCCGGCAGGGGCTTTGGGTCGGCGACCGGGCCACTGCTCCAGAACAGCACGGAGCCCGCCCGCGCGAAGCCAAAGGTCATCAGCAGGCTGGCGCCCAGAATGGCCGCCCAGATCCACGGCCAGATCGCCGAGGCCCGCACCGCCTCCAGGATCATCACCTTGCCGAGGAAACCCGACAGCGGGGGCAAGCCCACAAGAGCGATGGCGGTCAGAAAGAAGAGACCGGCCAGCAGCGTTTCCCCGCCCATGGCCGGGGCCGGGATCAGCCGGTCGCTGGCGGCGCCGCGCTGCTCCAGAACCGTGCCGGCGATGAGGAACAGGGAGGCGCCCGCCAGCGTCGAATGGACGAGATAGTACAGGCCGGCCGACAGCCCCGCCTCGTCGAACAGGCCGATCGAGACGAGCAGCGTGCCCATGGAAGCAATGACGGCGAAGGCGCTGAGGTCGCGCAAGGTGCGGCTGCCCACGAGGCCGATGGTGCCGAGCACCAGGGTGGCGAGTGCGGCGGGAATGATGAAGGGCGCCGCAGCCAGCGCCACCGGCCCCGCGCCGGCACCGAACACCAGCCCATAGACGCGGATGATCGCGTAGGCCCCCACCTTGGTCATGATCATGAACAGGGCGGCCGAGGGGGCCGATGTGCCGGCATAGGTGGCGGGCAGCCACCAGTGGAGGGGCACGAAGGCCGCCTTGGTGGCAAAGACAAGAAAGAGCAGCAGCGCCCCTGTCTTCAGGATCGCCACGTCCGACGCCGGCACCTGGGGCACCTTCAATGCGAGGTCCGCCATGCTGAGCGTGCCGGTGACCGCATAGATGAGTCCCACCGCGACCAGGAAGACGGCGGAGGCAAGGAGGTTGATGGCCACATATTGAAAGCCCGCTTTCAGGCGGGCCGGGCCTCCGCCATGCAGCATCAGGCCATACGAGGCGATGAGCATCACCTCGAAGAAGACAAACAGGTTGAACACGTCGCCGGTGAGAAAGGCGCCGTTGATCCCCATGAGCTGGAACTGGAAGAGCGGATGGAAATGCCGTCCCCGTCCATCCACTCCACCCGCCGCATAGATGCCAACGCACGCGGCAAGGAAGGCCGTCAGCAGCAGCATGGTCGCCGACAGGCGATCCAGCACCAGCGTAATGCCGAACGGTGCGGGCCAGTTGCCCAGCTGGTAGGCCCGCACTGTGCCGTCGGAGGCCAACGTGTACAGCACGATCGCAAGACCGAGCAGCAGGAAGGTAGCCGCCAGCGAGGCGACGCGCTGGCGCCGGAGATGGTGGCGAAGCGCCAGCACGAGGAAGGCGGCGGTGAGGGCCGGTAGGAGCACCGGCAGGATGATGGCGTGGTTCAGCGCGGGGAGGGCGGCAGGGGTCACGAGGCCTCTCCCTTGTCGCCACGGGGCGCATCAAGGCGGGAGCTGTCGGAGCCGGTCTCCAGGAAGCCGCGCAAGGCCAGCACCACGATGAGCGCCGTCATGCCGAAGGAGATTACGATGGCCGTGAGCACCAGGGCCTGGGGCAGGGGATCGGTATAGGCGGCCGCATCCGGCACGATCACCGGCGGTCGATCGATGGTGAGCCGCCCCATGGCGAACAGGAACACGTTCACCGCATAAGACAGGAAGGTCAGGCCGAGGATCACCGGGAAGGTCTGGGCGCGCAGCACCAGATAGAACCCGACCGTGGTGAGGATGCCGATGCCGGCGGCGACGAGCAGCTCCATGGCTCAGCCCTCCCGCGCGCGGGCGGCCGCGGGTTCGAGCTTCACGTCCATGGGCTCGCTGCTGTCGGGGGACGGATCGATCCGCCGCGACACACGGGACAGCTGCGCCAGGGACAGCACCATCACGCCCACCACGGTGAGGAAGACGCCGAGGTCGAACGCCATGGCGGAGGCCACCTCGAACTTACCCACCACGGGCCAGTTCAGATAGCCGAAGGTGGAGGTGAGAAAGGGCCGGCCAAACAGGAAGGCCGCAACGCCCGTCAGGCCGGCAATGGCCACGCCCGCCCCGATATAGGATTGCGCGTCCACCCGCATGCGGTCGGCCGCCCAGCCATAGCCGGAGGCGATGTATTGCATGATGATGGCGATGGCGACCACGAGCCCGGCGACAAAGCCGCCGCCCGGCTCGTTGTGCCCGCGCAGGAAGATGTAGGTGCCCACCACCAGAGACAAGGGCAGCAGCACGCGGGTCGCCACCACCAGGAGCAGGGGATGGGCGTCGCGCGCCTCTTCCTTCGGGAGCAGGGCCTTGATGCGGCGCACGGCGGCTCCCTTCAGGGTGGGGTCCAGCAGGGCATAGATGGCAAGCGCGGCAATGCCGAGCACGATGATTTCGGCGAAGGTGTCGTAGCCGCGGAAATCCACCAGGATGACATTGACCACATTGGTGCCGCCGCCGCCGGGCTTCGACTGAGCAAGGTAATAGTCGGAGATGGACGTGCCGTCGCGCGTCATCACCGCATAGGCGAGGCCGGCGACGCCAAGGCCAGCAAGGCCGGCAAACAGGCCGTCGCGCCAGCGCACGGCGCGGCTTTCTTCCGGCGGGGAGGTCTTGGGCAGGAGGTTCAGGGCCAGCAGCATCAGGATGGTGGTCACCACGTCCACGGAAATCTGGGTCAGGGCGAGGTCGGGGGCGGAGAATTGGATGAAGGTGAGCGCCACGATCACGCCGACCACGCCGGTGAGGATGAGCGAGGTCAGCCGGTCCGCCTGTCGGGCCATCACCATGGCGCTCGCCAGCAGAAGGCACAGGAAGGCCATGGCCGCCGACACGCTGACTGGCAGAAGAGGCCGCATACCCGCGCCATGGGTGGCGCTCCAGAAGGCATAGCCGCCCACCGCCAGGAGCGTGGAGAGGATGACGCCGGTATAGCGCGGCAGCGCGCCGTCATGCAGGCCGCCAATGGTGCGCCGGCAGGCCACCACCAGGCTCGCGGTGACGGTCTCGAAGAGGGCTCGCGCGTCCGGGTGTGGCAGGCGCGCCCGGACCGCTTCCGCCTGGCGGAAGCCGAGGACGAGCACGGCGCCGCCGGCAAAGGCGATGAGGCTCATGAAGAGCGCGGGCGTGAGGCCGTGCCAGAGGGCGAGGTGATAGTCGGGCAGCGGCCCCCCGATCACCGCGCCGGCGGTGAGGGCCACCAGGGGACCGGCCACCCATTCCGGCGCGACGCCGATGGCAAGCACCGGCACCACCAGCACCGCCACCGGAAGCCACATGCCGGCGGGCGGATCGTGGGGAGCGTGGGGATAATCATGGCGGGTCTTGCCGAGGAAGGTCGCCACGGCAAAGCGCGCCGAATAGGCGACCGAGAACAGCGCGGCCAGCGTCGCCAGCACCGGAAACAGAAGGCCGAGGCCGAGATAGGAGGTGTGGGCGGCCTCCTCCAGCATCATCTCCTTGGACAGGAAGCCGTTGAACAGCGGCACGCCGGCCATGGAGGCGGAGGCGATGAGCGCCAGCGTGCCGGTGATGGGCATCAGCCAAAGAAGCCCGCCGAGGCGGCGGATGTCGCGGGTGCCGGCCTCATGGTCGACGATGCCGGCGCTCATGAAGAGGGCGGCCTTGAAAGTGGCGTGGTTGATGATGTGAAACACCGCGACCACCGCCGCCATGGGCGTGCCCAGTCCCAGCAGCATGGTCATAAGGCCGAGATGGCTCACGGTGGAATAGGCCAGCAGCGCCTTCAGGTCGTCCTTGAACAGGGCGATCACGGCGCCGATCAGCATGGTGGCGAGGCCGACGGGCGCCACGATCAGGAACCAGGTCTCGGTGCCGGCCAGGACCGGCCAGAAGCGCGCCAGCAGGAAGACGCCAGCCTTCACCATGGTGGCGGAATGCAGATAAGCCGACACCGGCGTCGGCGCCGCCATGGCGTGCGGCAGCCAGAAGTGGAAGGGGAACTGCGCCGACTTGGTGAAGGCACCGAGGAGCACCAGCAGCAGCGCCGGCAGATAGAGCGGCGAGGCGCGCACCATGTCGCCGCGCGTGAGGATCTCGGACAGCTGGTAGGACCCGGCCGCCTCCGCCACCAGAAGCACGCCGGCAATGAGAGCCAGGCCACCGCCACCCGTCACCACCAGGGCCATGCGGGCGCCCTGCCGCGCATCGGCCCGCTTGCGCCAGAAGCCGATGAGCAGGAAGGAGGTGAGGCTCGTCATCTCCCAGAAGGTCAGGAGTGCAATGACATTGTCCGACAGGACCACGCCCACCATCGCGCCCTGGAACAGCAGCAGATAGGTGAAGAAGCGCCCCATGGGGTCTTCGCGGGACAGGTAGAAGCGCGCGTAGATGATCACGAGCAGGCCGATGACCAGGATCATGGCAGCGAAGAAGAAGCCCAGCCCGTCAGCGAACACGGAGAGCGACAGGCCCATGGCGGGCACCCAGGGCACGTTCACCTTCGGCACTTCGCCTGAAAACACCGCCGGCGCGTGAAAAAGCAGCAGGGCAAGGGCGAGAAGCGTCACGCACCCGGTGACCATGGCGCAGGTGTTGCGCCCCGAACGGATGACCAGCGGTGGAAGAAGTGCGCCCAGGAAGGGAATGAGGACAACCAGCAGCAAGGTCATAAGGGGCGCGCCTTCCCTACGGACGATGAAAGGACCGCGTCGCAGTCCCCAGTGAGCCTCCACGCCAGGGTGGCGGCACCGGGAGCCGGGGGGAAGCCTTTTTCTACCCGTTCAGGGGCGGAACGCTCTGAAATCATGAGATGGCGGAGGATCCTCGGGCAGGTGGGGCGGCGGCACGCATTGCGCTGCCCTTGTGGGGAAGCATTACCTTACGTCAATGCGACCGAACCATGGCGCCGCGGTCGCACTGTCGGCCTTTCAAGGCCAGAAGGCCCGCCCCAGGAGTGAGCCAAGGCGCAAACGGAGGCTGTGCGGCACACGCATTTCTCGGCTTGGGCGCATCGGAGCTCGGCAGGCGCCCGCCCCAAGGCGCGCCGCAGCGTCCGGTCTCTAGCCCATCGCGGTCACGCAGCGGGACGGACATGGCGGTGCTCTGTCCCCCACATGACATTTCTCGAGAGGCGAGGTCTCAAGAGGCCAAGGCGGCATCCACCACCGCCTTGAGATCCTTGAAGATATAGGGCTTGCGCAGAAGCAGGGCGTCGCCCGCATCGCTGACTGTGGCCTCGCCGGTGGCGAAGATGATGCGCATGTCCGGATGGGCCTGTCGGACCTTCAGAGCCAGGTCGCGGCCGCTCATGCCGGGCAGGTTCAGGTCGGTCATCAGCACGTCGGCGCTGGCGCGCTGGAGAAGGGTCAGGGCCTCCTCGGCATTGTGCGCCTCCAGCACCTGGTAGCCGGCATCCTTGAGCATTTCGCTCGCGGAGAGGCGGATCAGCGGGTCATCTTCCACCAGCAGCACTGTGCGGGCTTGGGTCGAGAGGGGGGCAAGAGAGACGGAGGCAGAAGCAGGAGACGTGGCAGTGGCAGGCACCGTATGATCCTCGCGGGTGGAGAGCGCCGTGGCCATGGTCTGCATGGCAAAGCGCTGGCGCTCATTGGCGAGGACATGGCGGATCTTTCGCGCCAGCGCCTCGCGTGTATAGGGCTTGGAGAGCAGCTCGACGCCCGCATCCAGCCGTCCGCCATGGACGATGGAGTTTTCCGTGTAGCCGGAGGTGAACAGCACCGCGATCTGGGGCAGGCGTTCCTTGGCCTTGCGGGCAAGCTCGGTGCTCTTGATCGGACCGGGCATGACCACATCGGTAAACAGGAGGTCGATGGGAATGCCGCTTTCCACGACGCTCAGGCCGGACTGAGCATCCACTGCCTTCAACACGTTGTAGCCGAGCTCGGTGAGCATCTCGACCACGGTGTTGCGCACCTCCTCGTCATCCTCGACCACCAGGATGGTCTCCGAGCCGCCGGAGACATTCGCGGCGGTGGGCACCACCTCCACATCCTCGCTCTCGATGGCCCGGGGCAGATAGAGGCGGATCGTGGTGCCTTCGCCCACCTCCGAATAGATCTTCACATGGCCGCCGGACTGCTTGACGAAACCATAGACCATGGACAACCCGAGCCCCGAACCCTTGCCCTCAGGCTTGGTCGAGAAGAAGGGATCGAACACCTTTTCCAAAAGTTCGGGAGGAATGCCGCAGCCGGTGTCGCTGACCGCGAGCATCACATACTGGCCGGGATTCACCTCCGCATGGGAGCGTGCATAATCGTCGTCGAGGGTGGCATTGCCGAGCTCGATGGTCAGCTTGCCCTGGCCGTCCATGGCATCGCGCGCATTGATGGCGAGGTTCAGGAGGGCGTTCTCGATCTGGGTGGGATCGATGAAGGTGTTCCAGAGGCCGCCGGAGGCAATGGTCTCGATCTCGATGCCCTCGCCGATGGCCCGACGCAGCATCTCGTCCATGCCGCGCACGAAGCGCGTCACGTTCACCACCTTGGGCTCCAGGGCCTGACGCCGGCCGAAGGCGAGGAGCTGGGAGGCGAGCTTGGCCCCGCGCGAGACGCCGGCCGAAGCGTTGGCGATCCGCCGCTCCGCCTTCTCATTGCCGGCCACATCGCGGGCCAGCAATTGCAGGTTGCCGGAAATCACCTGGAGCAGATTGTTGAAGTCGTGGGCCACGCCGCCGGTCAGCTTGCCCACGGTCTCCATCTTCTGGGCCTGGGCAAGTGCGAGCTCGGCCTGGCGGCGCTCCTCGATGGCTGCGGCCACCCGGCATTCCAGCGTCTCGTTGAGCGCCCGCAACTGCTCCTCCGCCCGCTCGCGGTGGCGGACCTGTCGTTCCAGCTCCTGGGCATGGTCGCGCAGGCGCTGCTCGGCCGCCCGCTGCTCGGTGATGTCCGTATGGACGCCGACCCATTCATAGATTTCGCCGGTGTCATCCAGCACGGGAATGGCGCGGATGGAGAAGGTGCGCCAGACACCATCATGGCGGCACACGCGGTGCTCGAAGATGAAGATGGAGCGGCTGTCCACCGCCTTGCGCCAGGCGATGATGGAGGGCTCGATGTCGTCGGGATGGACCGCTTTCGACCAGCCATAGCCCTGATAGTCCTCAAAGCTCTGGCCTGTAAGGGCGGCCCAGCCGGGCTGCTCGCCCACCATTTCTCCGTCGGCCGAATTGGTCCACAGCACGCCGCTGACCGCCGCCACCGCCCCCCGGAAACGTCGGTTGCTGGCGCGCAGGTCCCGCTCGGCCTTCACGCGCTGGGTGGTCTCCAGCACGGTGCAGAGCACCCCGCCAATGTTCCCGCGTTCGGTCAGGATGGGCGTATAGAAAAGGTCGAAATAGACCTGCTCGGGCACACCATGGCGCAGCAGGGTCATGGGTTGGTCGGTGAAGGACTGAACCTCCCCCCGCATGCCCACCTCAATGACGCGGCGGTTGAAGTCCCAGATCTCCGCCCAGATCTTGTCCACCGCCCCGCCCAGGGCTTCCGGGTGGTTGCCGCCCGCGATCACCGCATAGGCGTCGTTATAGATCATGATGTGGTCGGGTCCCCACATGAGGACCTTCGGCACGGGCGAGTTGACGATGGTGGAAACGGTGGAGCGGAAATGCTCTGACCACGTCTCGATGGGCCCCAGAGAGGTCTTGGACCAGTCACGGGAGGCGATGAGGGCGCCGCATTCGCCGCCAAGGGACAACCAGGAAAGAGGCATGGGAAAAAACGCGTTCACCGAGGTTCAATCCAGGACCCACTATGGGGGAGTTTGGAAGGCGAGGCGATAGGGTGCCGAAGGCCCGATGAGGGAGAGAGGAGCGGCTCGTGCGCCAGTCCCATGCGAGGGGGCAAAAGGGGGGCGAATTCTGTGAAAGGGGAGGGCTCGCGGAGGCTGCACCACCGCCTTCTGCCGGGGTGCCGCTCACATGCGCGGCGCGTGCCTTGCATAGCGACGGTCTCCCGGTATTGGTGATCCGCCCGCACGCGCCCCCCGCAGGTGCGTCTAGCCAGGTTCATGCTTCCCCCTCCAGCCTGCTCCCGACCGCGGCATGAACGCCCGGCCGGGAAAATTGTTCCGCGTCGATCCCAGAAAAAATTCATGGTGTCCGCGTCAACGCTTTCGGGCGAGGGTTGCCTCCGCGCAGCTTTCGTTCTCCACCGCCTCTTCTATGCTGTGCGGGCGAGGCCCGGGGCCGGGCCCCATGGCCGGGGGGTGCTCGCCGGGGCGGGTCATGACGGGTCTTGCGCGTTTAAAAGCCTCTTTGAAGGCCTCCATCGGCGATGTGGTCTTCGGCATGGAGGACGGCACAGTCTCCATCTTTGGGCTGGTTTTCGGCGTGGCGATGACCACCAACGATCCACGTACGGTGCTCATTGCCGGCGCGACCGGCGCGGCGGCGGCGGCGGTCTCCATGATGGCCGGCAGCTATCTGGATGCGGAATCGGTCCGCGATGCCCGGCGCGCCCGGCGCACCGCTGCGGTCTCAGCGGAAGCGGCGGCGGCGGAGGCGGCCAGTATCGCAGCCGCACTCAAGGCCGGCGGCATGGCGGCGGCGGATGTGGAGGCGGTGTCCGCCGCCCTTGGCCGCGCGCCGCGTGCCACCGCCAATTTGCGCGCGGAGCTGGCGGATGCCGAAGACGGCGCCAGCCCCACCTCACATGCCTTCTGGATGTTCGTGTCGGACCTTTTCGCCGGCTTCACCCCGGTGCTTCCCTTCGCCTTCCTGCCCATGGAGAGCGCACGGGTGGTCTGCCTCGTGCTCACCACCCTTCTGCTGGTGGCGCTGGGCGTGGGGCGGGGCCTTGTGGGCAAGCGCTCCCTCGTCCGTGCGACTCTGGAGACGCTTGGCATCGCCGCCTCCGCTGCCGTAGCCGGCGTCCTGATGGGGCGGCTGCTGTCGTGACCCGATCCGGCTCAGTGGCTCAGCCGTCATTCGAGGCGTTGAGCTCCTGCGGCGGAATGCAGTCCGGCTCACCCGCATCGGCCCGGCGGATGACCTCATATCCGGCCGTGCGCAGCGCGGACAGGACAGCCATCGCCCGCTGCTGGGAGAGGGCACTGTCGTGCCGCTGATCGGGATCAGGATTTGTCAGGGCCGTGGCGATCAGAGCAATGACGTCATCGTCCATATCGGGACACCTGCATTATCGCGTCCGGGCAGACGCTGAAGGATCATAACCTGGCGTGGCGGAACGCGAACCGTTGGGCACTTCCGGTGTCGCCGGGGATTTGCCCGCCTGGGCCTTGGCCTCCAGCCAGCGCTCCACCGGATGCACGATCACCAGCAGAAAAAGCGTGAGGCTGACGCCGGCGAGTATGAGCGGCCAGGACGCGAGGGCGCAGGCGATGCCCAGTGCTGCGGTCACCCAGACGGCGGCGGCCGTCGTGAGGCCCTGGATGCGCATCTGCGAACGGTTGACCAGCACCACGCCTGCGCCGAGGAAGCCGATGCCGGTCATCACCCCCTGGATGATGCCCTGCACCACGCGGCTGGTGGCGTCCGGATGACCCAATATGCCGTCCATGCGCAGGCTGACCACCCCGACCAGCGCCGAGCCCAGGCAAACGAGTCCGAGGGTGCGGATGCCCGTTGGCTTGCCCTTCAGGTCGCGGTTAAGCCCAACAGCCATGCCCACGACGACCGCCACCGCCAGACGCAGCGCGCGATCCAGATCCTGCGGGTCCATCTCAAGGCCAACCTCGGTCATGGGCTCCCCGTGATGTGATGCAAGAGCGGCGGAGTGCTCCCCGTGGTGGCTTACCCGTCCTGAGCGCATTCCGCAGGCTCCCCAGCGTCAAGATCAGGAACGGCCCTTTGTTCCGCTATAGGATGGGCGGACGTTTGCGTAACGGCGATATCGTGCATTTTTAGAACGTGTGGCGCACGATGGCTGTTTCCACGCGGTTTAGGCAAATCGGTGTAGCATGAGGCCGCAAAGATGAAGTCTTTCGCGCCTCGCTGGTTCCTATAATTTATCTAATAAAACAGATTTCCCCACCAAAAGTTTAGATGAAACACGCTTATGCCTAGACCTCTTGTTATTGCGATGTAAAAAAAAGCTGCCATTCCCGCAAAGGCTACCAGCCAACCGGTGAAAAAAATAAATTGCTCGACTGAAGGGTGCACTTTATAGTTGTGTTTTGGTCGTTGCTTTGGCACGATGCGAACTCCCTTCCTGCTTCGCGTGGCGGCCACCCGACGCAATGCACAGCTTATCGCGAGCTTGAGAATGGTCCAAAATGGACCTATATTTGCGTCCGTTTTAGGGTCGGATGCGCGAGATGTCGAATTTGGAAGGGGTTCCCCAGGGGCCTGTTCGGCCACCTAGGATTGCGGGGGTAGATTTCGTTGTTTTAATGTTCGCAATAGTTTGTGGGGTGATTTTGCTCGTTGTGTCCGGGGTCTCTTATTTTTTTGTCGCTGGAGTTGTCGGCTTTCACTGAGTGTTCGAGGTCGTCGTCCGGGGGGTTGGGCATTTAAAATGGAACAAAATGTGCCTAGCGACGTCGGGGTCTTATCGAACAAAATGTTCCAATGGACGTGTTCGCAAAAAACATTCAGGCTCGGGCGAGAGCGCTTGGACGCTCGAATGCTGACGTCGCTAGGGCGGTTGGCATTAATGAGCGCCGCTATGCGCATTACGCGACGGGGGCCCGCGAGCCAGACATGCTGACGCTCCTGAAAATCGCCGAAGCGCTGGGGTCGTCGCCCAACGAACTTTTGGGATTTGATCGCCTCGAAACGCGATCCGAAAATCTCCTGCCAGAGCGGCTTCTTATGGCAGCCCGGCAACTCCCGCCGCAGGATCTGGAGAGCATTGTCGTGCAGACCGAGGCGCTGCTTGCCTTGCGCCGATTTCAATCCAATGTTGCCGCGGCCACTCGTGCTGTAGCGGATCGCGCAGATGGATCGGCCGGCGCATAACGCCTCAATTGGGCCGTGGCGGTCGAATTAATGACCCCACCCTTCCTTAGTTATAAGTGTGCAGACTTTCTCTCCGAGGCTTGAGACTTCGGCATCAGGAAGGTGCCGGAATAGCGCAGGGATTGCGCTGCGCTGGCGAGCCGGGGGCCGAGGTCGGTCTCGAAATAATCCCTGTCCGCTCGATACTGCGGCACGGCGCAGGCGAGGGCGACGTAAAGTCCATCGGCGGTCAGGCCCAGCGGCGCGGCGGCCGCCACGAGATCGGGACGCCAGTCGCCATAGGAGACACAGAAGCCCTCCCGATGGCAGCGCGCCACTGCCTCGCGGCTCTTGGCTCCGGTGGCGGGGAATTCCTCGGGGTGCTGCCGTTCCCGGTCCGCGAACTTGGCCTCGCGGTCTTCATCCTCCAGCAGGGAGAGGAGGCACCAGCCCAAAGCGGAGCGGTAGAGCGAGCCGGTCTGGCCGATATCGGGCACATGGGGCCAGCCGGGCGGGCTGCCGGCGGTCTGGATGTGGACGAAGGAATCTCCGGACATGACGCCGAGGGAACAGTTCCCATTGCACATCTCCGCCAGCGCCCGCATGGAATGCAGCACCTCGTGGCGCCAGGGCATGGCGGACAGGACCGGATAGGCAAGCGAGAGCAGTTCAGGGGCGAGCCGATAGGTCTCGCGCGCGTCGCGGCGCAGATAGCCCAGGTGCATGAGCGTCTTGCACAGGCGGGAGACGGTGGGGCGGTTGAGCCCCAGCCGTCTCGAGATTTCGGCATTGCCGAGCGCCTGATCGTTGGGGCCAAAGCAGCGCAGCACCTCGATGCCGCGAATGAGCGTGGAGGACAGCGAAGGGTCGATGGCGGGACCCGCCGTCTCGTCCTCGTCCCCCTTGCGGGGCGCCCGTCCGCCCCCCGTCACCGCGCTCATGCGCCGGCCCCTTCTCAGATGATGTTCTTGTCCTTGAGGACCTGAATCTCGGCCTCCCCGAGGCCGACGAATTCCTTGTAGATGTAGTCGTTGTCCGCCGCCAAGTCCTTCGCCGCCCAGCGGATCCGGCCGGGGTTCCGCTTCAGGCGCGGCACCAGGCCCTGCATCCGCACGGTCCCGAAATCGGCGTCGGGCACCTCCACGATGGCCTTGCGGGCAACGAACTGGGGATCGGCGAAAATCTGGTCCACGCTGTAGATGGGCGCGAGCGTGCCGCTGGCGGCGCGGAAGGCATTCACGGCCTCTTCCTGCGTATGCGCGGCGATCCAGCTGCCGAAGATGCGGTCCAGCTCGCCGGAATGGCGCACCCGGGCGGCATTGGAGGCGAAGCGGGGGTCCTGCGTCAGGTCCGGTCGCCCGATGGCGCGCGCATTGTTGGCGAAGGTGCGCTCCGTGCTGCCAGCGAGCGAGACATAGCGCTTGTCGGCGGTGAGATAGACGTCGGAGGGGGCGGAATATTGGTTCCGGTTGCCGCTGCGCTGACGCACATGCCCGAGCTGGTCATATTCGATCGCCAGCACCTCGATGATGCGCAGCAAGGCCTCGGTGAGCGAGAGGTCGATCTCCTCCCCTCTCTCGCGGGGTGAGGATTTCACCCGCCAAAGGGCGGCCATGATGGCGAAGGCGCCGAAGAGGGCGCCGATGGGATCGCCAATGGGATAGCCGGTGTGGAGGGGCGGCTGGTCCGGCGGGCCGGAAATGCCCGCAAGACCGCCAATGGCCTCGAAAATGCGGGCAAAGCCCGGCAGGCCGGCATGGGGCCCATCCTGCCCGAAGGCGCTGGCGCGCAGAACGACGAGCCGCGGATTGGCCCGCCAGAGGGTCTCGATGTCGAGCCCCCATCGCTCCAGGGTCCCGGGCCGGAAATTCTCCACCACCACATCGCAGCGGGCCACCATGCGCAGGAACAGGTCCCGCCCCTCCGGGCGGCGCAGGTCCAGTGTACCGAAATGCTTGCCGCGATTGGTCACTTTCCACCAGAGCGGCTTGCCCTCCTTGAAGGGGGGAAAGCCGCGCAGGCCATCGCCAAGGCCGGGCAGCTCCAGCTTGATCACCTCGGCCCCGAAATCCGCCATCAGGGTGGCGGCCATCGGGCCGGCAATGATTGTGGCGATGTCCAGAACCCGCAGCCCGGCGAGCGGCCCCCCCATCTCGTTCGTTTCCATGTGTACTCCAAAAAACATATTATGGTTGTGATATTCAAATTATTTGAACATACAAGAATATTAGATCAAATTTTTGTTGCGTGAAGTCCCGTTAGGGCTATTTTGATCGGCAAGATCGGATGGAGAGCACCCCGTCGGAGTGGCCGCTGGAAGCGGCGCTCCGATTTCGTCCGGTCGCAAAACGGGGAGCGTCGAAGGAAGCGCCAATGGCAAAAGCCGAGCCGTCGCCAACCGTGGTGAACACCGCGCGCCTGAACAGCGTGCTGCTCATCACCCTGTCCGGTCCAGACAGCCGCAATGCCATCGGCCCTGCGGTCTACGAGGACGTCCGGGCGCACCTGATCGCGGCGGGCGGTGATCCCGGCCTGCGGGCCATTGTCCTTACCGGGGAAGGGGGCTTCTTCTCCTCGGGCGGAAATGTGCGGGCGCTGCGGGCCAGCGCCGGCGGCTCGCCGGCCGAGGCGGCACGAAACACCGACAAGTTGAATGCCATGGTCAAGGCCATCGTCGACTGCCCCAAGCCCGTGGTGGCGGCGGTGGAGGGGGGCGCGGCGGGGGCGGCGGTCTCGGTCGTGCTCGCCTGCGATCTCGTGGTGGCGTCGCGGGCAGCTGCCTTCACACTGGCTTATGTCCGGGTGGGCCTGTGCCCCGATGGCGGCGCGACCCATTTCCTGCGCGCCGCGCTGCCCCGGCAGATGGCGATGCAGATGTGCCTTCTGGGCGAGCCTGTCTCCGCCGAGAGGCTGGCGCAGTTCGGGCTCGTCAACGGGCTGACCGATCCTGGAGAGGCGCTGAACGGTGCGCTGAACCTGGCGCATCGGCTCGCGGCGGGCCCGCCCCGTGCCCTGGCGAACATCAAGCGCCTCGTGAATGTGGCCCCCGATACCGGCCTCGCCACCCAGATGGATCTGGAGGCTGAGGCACTGAACGCCGCGCGCTTTGGCGCCGAGGCGGCGGAGGGGCTGGCGGCGTTCCTCGAAAAGCGGCCGGCAAATTTCCCCGCCGCTGGGGGCAGGGGCCAAGCCGAAGGGGGAGGGACGTGATGGGCACGGGCTTGAAGGGACGTACCCTCTTCATCACGGGCGCGAGCCGCGGCATCGGCCGCCAGATTGCCCTTGCTGCGGCAGAGCAGGGCGCCAACCTGGTCATCGCGGCCAAGTCGGAGACCCCTCATCCCAAGCTGCCGGGCACCATCCACACCGTTGCCCATGAGGTGCGCGAGCGGGGCGGGGGGGCGTTGGCGGTGAAAGTGGACGTGCGCGACGATGATGCCCTGGCGGGGGCCATGACAGCCGCCGCCGAGACGTTCGGTGGCGTCGACGCGGTCATCGCCAATGCGGGCGCCATCCGCCTGGAGCCCGTGGCGGGGCTGGAGATGAAGCGCTTTGACCTGCTTCACGCGGTCAACAGCCGGGCGCTCCTGGCGTTGGCCAAGGCGGCCTTGCCCCATCTGGAACGGTCTGCCAACCCGCATATCCTGTCCATGTCGCCGCCGCTCAACCTCTCGCCGCATTGGCTGAAGCCCCATATCCCCTACACGGTGACCAAGTACGCCATGACGCTCCTGTGCCTGGGCATGGCGGAGGAGTTTCGGGACAAAGGCATCGCGGTGAACACCCTTTGGCCGCGCACCACGATTGCGACTTCGGCTGTGATGTTCGAGGTGGGCGCCGAATACATGGATCGCTCGCGCACGCCCCAGATCGTGGCGGACGCCGCGTGCCAGATCCTCGCCAGCCCGGCGCGCCAATCGACCGGCCGCACCTGGCTCGACGAGGACGTGCTGCGCCAGGCGGGCCAGACGGATTTCGAGGCTTATCGCAACAGCGCCGGTGCGGGCGACGTCGCCCTCGACCTGTTCGTGGACGCGTGAGGGAATGGTCATGGCGGCCTTGCCCATCGCGGATTATGCGGACCTGACCGGTGGGGAGCTTGGGGTCTCGGACTGGATCGCGATCGACCAGGACCGCATCGACCGCTTCGCGGCATGCACCGGTGACCATCAATATATCCATGTGGATCCCGAGCGTGCGCGCGCCTCGCCCTTCGGATCCACCATTGCCCATGGCTTCCTGATCCTGTCGCTGCTGGCACCCATGGGCCGAGACGTTCCTGTCCCGGAAGGGGTCGTGCTGAACGTCAATTACGGGCTCAACAAGGTGCGCTTCATCTCGCCAGTACCGGTGGGAAGCCGCATTCGCGGCCGGTTCGCCTTGGCGGCGTTTGAGCTTGTCGGGCCACGGCAAATCCAGTCGGCGATGACCGTGACAGTGGAGATCGAGGGCGCGGCGAAGCCGGCGCTGGTGGCGGAATGGTTGGTCCGCCGGCACTTCGCCGCCGATCTTTAGGGCGGTCCACCCGTCCTCGGCACCAGGGGAAGCCTGATGCCGCGACCGGAGCGGTGGACGGCGGCACGGCGCAGTCTCGCGTGAGCGACCAAGACAAAAAGAAAACGAGAAAAATCGATCGATCGGGGAGAACCCACGGGAGGAACCTATGATGATTTCGCGTCGTGTCCTGGTCCAGAGCGTGGCCACCTTGATTGTGGCGTCGTCGTCAGCACGCGTTATGGCAAAGGACGACTGGCCCGCCCGGCCTGTCCGCCTGCTTTCTCCTTATGGCCCTGGCGGCGCCAATGACATTTCCCTGCGCCTGCTCGCCGACCAGTTCGAAAAGGATATGGGAGGCAAGTTCATCGTCGAGAACAAGCCCGGGGCCGGCACGCGCATCGCCAATGCGGAAGCCGCGCGGGCGGCGCCCGATGGCTACACTTTCCTCTATGCCGCTGCCCCCTATGCCACCGCCGAGGCTCTGGCCGGCAAGCTCGCCTACGATCCCCGCAACGACCTGAAGCCGGTGGCGATGGCCGTCTTTGCGCCGGTCTTCCTCATTGTGAACGCCAAGGCGCCCTATAAGACGCTCCAGGACTTCATCGCCTACGGCAAGTCCCTGCCGGACGGTCTGACCTTCGGCTCGCCGGGCGTCGGCTCCCAGCCCCATCTGGCCGCCGAACTCTTCTTCAAGGACGTGGGCGTCAAGGGGCTGAACGTCCAGTTCCGGGGGGATGCGCCCGCTTATACGGAACTGCTGGCTGGGCGCATCGATGCGACTTTGACCGCCATCAGTGCCGCGTTGCCCCACATCGAGAGCGGCGCGCTGCGGGTGATCGCCTGCGCATCCGCCGAGCGGAGCGCCGTCTATCCCCAGGCTCCCACCTTCCGCGAACTGGGACTGCCCAATGTGGTGGCCACCGGCTGGTATGGCTTCATGGCGCCCGCCGCCACGCCCCCGGCCATCATTGGCGCCATGGAAAAGACGGTGCTCCAGGCCTTGGACAACCGCGACCTTCAGCAGAAGCTGGTCGCCCGTGGCCTGGAAGCCCATGCCGGCACGGCCGCTGAGTTTGGCCGCTTCATCGAGGAGGAGACCAGCCGCTGGACAAAAATCATCCGCGAGGCGGGCATTCGTGAGGAGTAGGCGGCTGGCCTGTGGCGATGACCGGCGGTGGACTGGAAGGCCAACGGTGCACAGCCGGACGCGCTCCAGCCACTGAGTGGCAGGCCCCTTCGAGCATTCCCATCCCGTGGGTCAAATGGGCGTCAGGGGCTGGGGCGGAGGGCAGCTGATCACCTTGCCCAGCGGCTCGAGGGCGACGCGGACCGGCCCGTCGACGAGGGTCTTTCTGACACGACGGCAGAAAGCGTGCCTGGCATCCCTGCTCGCTCAGCCTGTTTCTCTTGGAGCCGTCAGGATCGCCGTGTCGGTCTGGACGTCACAGTGGCCCGTCGATCATCACATGCGCGCGTCCTCGGGAGCAGCGTTCGATCCGCGCCTCCACACGGAAGGCTGACCGCATCATGGGGGCGCAGATGACATCGGCCGCGATGCCGCAGCCCATCATCCGTCCCCCCGCCATGACCAGAGCGTGGCTGGCGAAACGAAGGGCGAGGTTCACGTCGTGCAGGGAGACCACAACGATGACACCGCGCATCCGTGCGAGGTCGCGCAGGACACCGAGGACCTCCAATTGGCGGTGAAGGTCGAGGGCGCTTGTCGGCTCGTCCATGAGCAGCACGCGCGGTCCCCTCACCAGGGATTGCGCAATGGAGACCATCTGCCTCTGCCCGCCGCTGAGCACGTCGAGCCCCTGGGCCGCAAGATCGGTAATGGCGAGCTGGTCCAAAGTCGCGTCCACCCGCGCAATGTCGGTGGATGAGACGCTCCAGGCTGTGTCGCGCTTGGCGGCCAGGAGCACGGATTCATAGACGGTCAACCCGCACGGCGCGGCATGTTCCTGGGGGAGATAGCCGACCTCGTCCGGGCCGGCGCCCGCAAGCTCCACCCGTCCCGGCCCTGTCAGCAGGCCGGCCATTCGCTTGAGCAGGGTGGATTTTCCCGCGCCGTTCGGGCCGAGGAGCGCGATCACGTCGCCTGCCGCGAATGCCGGGGTAGTCACGCCGTCCACGATCCGTCGCCGTCCGTAGGACACGCCGACATCGACCAGCCGGAGGGTGAGCGGGGTGTTCACGGCCGCCGCCTCGCATCGCGCAGGATGAGCAGAAGGAAGAAGGGCACGCCGATGACCGCCGTCACGATGCCGATGGGAAGGAGGGTGCCGGGTGCAAGCGTCTTGCTGAGGATGGAGCTTGCCGACAGAAGCAGCGCACCGCACAGGGCAGAGGCGGGGAGGAAAAAGCGCTGGTCCTCGCCGATGAGCAGGCGGGCCATATGGGGGCCCACGAGCCCGACGAAACCGATGGTGCCCACGAAGGCCACCGGCACCGAGGCCAACACAGCCACCAGCGCCATGGTCTCCAGCTTCAGGCGACGCACATCGATGCCGAGGCTTGCGGCCCGCTCTTCCCCGAGCCGCAAGGTGGTGAGCGACCAGGCCCTGCGCATGAAAATGGGCAACACCAGCGCCAGCACCGCAGCGCAGATGCCGAGCTTGGGCCATGTCACCCGGGCAAGGCTCCCCATGGTCCAGAAGACCACGGCCGCGACCGCCTGTTCCGAGGCCAGGAACTGAACCAGGGTGAGGAAGGCGTTGAAGGAGAAGACGAGGGCGATGCCGAGCAGGATGATCCGCTCGGTGGTGGCGCCGCGCTGGAGGCTGAACGCATGGATGATGCCGGCCGCCACCAGCGCCATCACCAATGCGTTCAGGGGCACCATGTAGTCCACCAGCGCCGGGATGATGGCGAAGCCGAAAGCCAAAGCGAGAGAGGCGCCAAAGCCTGCCGCGGCCGAGATGCCAAGGGTGAAGGGCGAGGCGAGGGGATTGGCCAGGATGGTCTGCATCTGCGCCCCCGCGACCGCAAGCGCGGCGCCCACCACCGCCGCCATCAGGGCGGTGGGCATCCGGATGGTCCACAGGATGGCCTGGATTTCCGGCGCGGCAGCGTCGGCTGCCACGAGGGCGTAGGCCACCTGTTCGAGGGAATAGCGGGCCGGCCCGAATGCCAGGTCCAGCAGCACCGCGACGAACAGCAAAGCCGCCAGCAGCGCGACCAGGGCCTGTTTGCGCCGAACGCCGTGGCGATAGGCGCCCGCGGCCGCCGAAAGCGCGGCTGGCGTCTTTCGAGAGGCCCCGAGGGCGGGCGCAGTGCGGTTCATGCGCTCACCGCTTGGCCGCCCACGGCGATGATGTCCTCCTCGCTCATGCCACGGCGCCAGTGCGAGAAGGCCACGATCTGGCGCGGCGGCAGTCTCACCGTGTCGCGCAGGAAATGGCGGATGGCGCGGAAATCATGAAACTCGCAGCCCACCCAGACGAAGAGATCGTCCGGCTCCGGGCTCCAGTCGAGGGCGCGGACCGCGTCGCAAAGCGGCGTCCCCCCGGCCGCCCCGCGCTCCGAGCGCAACAGCCATCTCACCTCCACCCCCTCGGGCGCCCGCAAGGTCTGGCGTTCAAGCGCATCCGCGATCAGGATCAGCGCGAGGCCCCGCGTGCCGGGGGCGGCCCCCTCCAGGATCCGCGCGATGCCGGGCAGTCCGGTCTCATCCCCCACCAGCAGAATGCGAGGTGCCGGCTTCGGGCCGTGAGCCGCCGGACCCACCGCGCCCACCAGGTCCCCTTGCCGCGCGCGCCGCAGCCACGCGGCTCCAGGGCCCGGGCCGCCATGGTCGAACATGTCGATCCACAGCCGCCCCGCCGCCACGTCCACATGGCGCAGCGTGTAAACGCGGGACTCGAGCTTCTGGCGTCCCTTCGGCCAGACAATGAGGCCGGCATCGTCCAGCGCAGGCCAGTGGGGCGTGAGCACGTCCCGGGGCTGAAAAAGCAGCCGGACGTGAAGCTGATCCGCCGTATCGAACCGCGCCAGGTCTTCGCCCTTGAAAATGACACGTCGCATCCGGGGGGTCAGGGCGCGGATGTCCTCCACCGCGAGAATGCGCAGGTCAGGGGGGAAGGTCGGTCCCACCTCGTCGCCTTCCCAGGCGATGGACAAGGCCTCGCTCTTGGCCACGAAGCCGATCAGCCCCGTCATGGCATAGCGGACCCGGTTCAACTCCGCCGCGCCGGGCGCCGAGATCTCGATGTCGAGCCGGTGCGGGCCGGGCACCAGCCGCGCCGTGCCAAAGGGAGACACCGCCACATAGGCCTCGCCGGTGGAGGTGACCGGCATGTCATGGGCCGTCAGCGAGGCCAGGATCTCGGCCAGGAAGGCATCGATGCGAGGGAAGGAGATGGTGGTGCGGGCGGCGAGCATGGCAGGCCTCACAAAGTCCTTTGGTCGGGGGCCATGAGATCTGCCCAGACAGGCATGGCGATCGGAGCGGCCAGGAAGCGCTCGTTCAGCGCCTGCAAGCTTTGCCCGGGATCAAGGGCGCGGCAGGCCTGTGGATGAAGCCAGGTGGCCACGCGCTCCACGAACAGATGATTGAGGGGGCGGATGGCAACGAGACCCGTCCACACGCCCGCGACCCGGCCTGCCTTCACTGCGGTCAGCAGATCCAATCCCTGCCGCGCCACAAGCTTGCGCAGTCCCGCACGGGCTTCATCACCGGAGACGCCCGGGGCGATGGCCGGGCGTGTGCCGCGCGCAAAGACGCCGCCAGAGGCGATGTAGAGGTCCGGCTGCTCCACCACGAGCTGCTCCACATGGATCTTCTGGAACCAGGGCGACGTCACAGCATCCAGGCTGCGCCCGCCGGCCTGGGCGAGAAGCTCCCCCCACACCGACCGGCCTGCGGCCCAGCAGCAATCCTCATAGGTGGACTGGAGCTCCAGATAGACCTTGCGTGAGGGCTGATGAACGAGGCAGGCGGCGACCTGGGCAAAGCGCGCCTCGATAAAGCCAAGCAGCGCCTCGGCGCGCGCCTCCTGGCCGAGCAGGCGTCCCCACATGCGCAACAGGGCGGGCAGGGTGTCGCCTTTGTGGCGGCCGGCATTGCTGCTCGTGTCGCTGAAGAGGACGGGAAGGCCGAGGGCCGAAAACTGCGCCGAGATGTCCCCGTTCGCGCCCTCCACCTGGCGGGTGGTGATGATCAGGTCCGGCTTCAGGGCGATGATCGCTTCCGCCGAGAGGCTTCCAGGCGCCATGCCGCCGATCACCGGAACATCCCGTCCGGCCGTGCCCTTGAGCGCGGCGACGAGGGCATCGCTGTCCAGTCCGTCGAGCCCTGCCCAGCCCGCCACGCGCCCTAGGGGCGCGGGGTCGAGAAGGGCCATGCTGACGGCATCGCGCGCATCCAGCAGGACGATACGCTCGGGGCGCCTCTTGAGGGGCAATGCGCGGCCGGCCATGTCCATGACCTCGATCGCCGCCGCGCCTGCCCCCAGAAGGGGCAGGCAGGACAGGGTGCCGCCCAGCAGGGCTCGCCGTGTGAGAGTCCCGCTCACCATGTCTTGCGCAGGCCCGCCAGGAAGGTGCGGCCGGTGCCGTACTGGCAATAAATGTCGTAGGTGCAGCTCGTGTAATAGGTGGTGTCGAACAGGTTGCGGATGTCCAGCGTCGCGGTTGCGCCCTTCATCTGGCTGGACAACCGGGCCAGATCGTAGCGCAGCGACAGGTCGACCAAGGTGAATCCGTCCACCTTGATGTCATTGGTGTCGTCGGCATAGCTCGGGCCGACCACCCGCAGGCCTGCGCCGGTGGTGAGGCCGGTCAATGGCCCCTGGGTGAACTTGTAGTTGAGCCAGAGAGACCCGAAATAATTGGGCACAGCCTGGGGGTGCTTGCCCACGGTATCGGCCGTGTTCGACTTGGTGATCTCGGTATCGAGCAGGGTCAGGGCACCGATCAATTCGAGCGTATCGGTGACGTTGCCCCGCGCTTCGAATTCAAGGCCGCGGGACCGGATCTCGCCCGTCTGCACGGAGAAGCCGAGGACCGGACCGGGGGTGAGTACATTCTGCTGGCGGATGTCGAAGGCCGCCAGGGTGAAAAGCGCGTTCATGAACGTGGGCTGGTATTTGAGGCCCACTTCCACCTGCTCGGCCTGCGTTGGCTGGAAGGCATCGCCGGAGGCGTCGACGCCGATCACCGGTTCGAACGAGGTGGAATAGCTGGCATAGGGCGCAAGGCCATTCTCGAACAGATAAAGCAGCGCGGCGCGATAAGTGGCGGCGGAGGCGGACTGGTTCGATGTGGAATTGTTCGCCAGGTGATTCTGCGTCGACTGCGACGTCCAGTCCTGCCGCACGCCGAGCACCGCCCGCCAATTGCCGAGCGAGAGCTGGTCCTGAAGATAGATCCCGGTCTGCTGCAGATCCTGCGTGTTGTCGATGAGCGTCATGAACGGACCGACGCTCACCCCATAGACCGGAAACATGACGTTGAGGCTCGGGGCGAGCCCATATTCATAGGTCCAGTCGCTGGAGAACCACTGATAGTCGAAGCCGGCAACCACCTTGTGGCTCAGCGGGCCGGTGGCGAATGTGAACACCGCGCTATTGTCGGTGGCCACGCCGCCCGCCTGCTCGGTGGAGATGAGAGCCTGCCGGGGCAGGATGCCGTCCGAGGTCATCGGCCCTGACATCTGGATGCCGCGCAGCTGGCTGGAGACATCGGAATAGCGGGTGTTGGAGCGGACCTGAAGCCAGTCATTGACCCGGTGCTCGAACGAATAGCCGATGCCGGCCTGCTCGCGGCTGTATTTGTCGAAGTCTGGATCGCCCACGTTGAAGGTGGGGCTCAGGAAGCTGCGATACTGGGGCGGCGACAGGAAAGTGGGATAGACGGAGTTGAAATACCCGCCATCCGGGTCGTTTTCGTAGAAGGCACGGACGGTGAAGCGCGTGTCTGAATTGGGCTGCCAGGTGATGACCGGCGCAACGCCTACGCGCGATTCCTTCACGTCCTCATACTGGGTGCCGGAGATGCGGCCGATCGCGGACAGGCTGTATTGCCAGATGCCCTGCTCGTCGAAGGCGCCTTGGGTGGTCAGCCCCCCTTGCATCCGCCCATAGGAGCCCACCTCCATGCGCATCTCGTTATAGGGTGTGGCGCTGGGGTCGCGGCTGACCATGTTGACCAGGCCGCCCGGGCTGACCTGGCCATAAAGCACGGCGGAGGGGCCCTTCAGCACATCGATCCGCTCCAGCAGGAACGGGTCGATCTGGAACTGGCCGAAGGCTTGGCCGCGGGGCAGCTTGAGGCCGTCGAGAAAACCGACGAACGTGCTGGCCGTTCCGAACCCGCCAAAGCCTCGAATGAACAGGCTGTCGAACCGGGTGTTGGCGTCCGGCATGAAGACGCCGGCCGTGTATTGCATGGCATTGCCGACGGTTTGCGGGTTCTGGTCGTCGAGCTGCTTGCGCGTGATGACATCCACCGACTGAGGCGTCTGGAGAACCGGTGTTTCGGTCTTGGTCGAGGCGGAATCGCGCCGGGCAACGATGGTCTCGTTGGATGCGCGTTCCGCATCGCTTTCCACCACAATGGCATCCAGAGAAATGGCATTCTGGGCTTGCGCATAGGTGGCCGCAGAGCTCGTAAAAATTAAAGTTATTCCAAATAGTGCAATCTCACGACCATGCTTTCGCATTGTAATGCTCTGCCTTGCTATCGCGCTGTCCAACGAGGGAACCGGATAACAGAAACGGGACGATATCGTCCAGTTAAATTCGTGGCGCTTTGGCAGCGTTGGGGTCCCCTTGTGACGATTTGGCAACGGAACGCTTGCGTTTGGTTCTTGAAATAGATTGTATTTCTTCTAAATAGCTCCGCAGAACACTTGGAATCCGAGGGGTGGGAGAGATGAAGAGCGGCGCGGCCCGGACTTCCCTGGCAAAGACGGGGCGCACTCTGGCGTCCCCCGCCGCGACCGCCGGCGCTGCGCGACCACGGCCCCGCGGTGGCCGCCCTACGAAGAGGGCTGCCGAGGAGCTGGGTCAGCTCATTCTGGATACGGCGGCGCGCCTGTTCTCCGAGCAAGGGTTCGCCGCCACCACCATGGAGCAGGTGGCGGCGGCGTGCGGCGCCGGCAAGGACACCCTCTATCGTCGCTACCCATCCAAGGCGGCGCTGTTCACGGCGCTCATGGATCAGCTTCGCGTGCGCGTGGTCGCGGAAATCGATGCGGCCATGGCCGCAGATGGGCACCCTCTCGAGCGCCTGCGCGCCTATGCCCGGCAGTTGCTTACCATCAATCTGCGCCCCGAACTGATGGCTCTGAACCGCGTGGCGCTGGCAGAGGCTGTGCCCGCAGGTGCGGTTCGCCCACCCGCCATGTCGGACGATCCGCTGATGTTCCGCTTCGCTGCCCTGGTGCGCGCGGCACAGGCGGCGGGGCTTTTGACCGAAGGGGATCCGCTTTTCCTCGCCGATCAGCTTCTCTATGCAACCTCAATCAAGCCGATGATCCGGTCGATGCTGGGCGATCCGCAGTTCGCGGACGCGGCGGCGCAGGAAAGCTATTTCGCGCAAGCCTGGGATCTTGCGCTCTCCGGCATGACCCGAAACGCATAAGCGGCAAACGGCCGCCGGAATACGCATCGCGCGTGAGAGGGCGATCCTGGCATGTCGACCCTGGCATGTCGCCTGTCATGGCCATGGGCGCTCTGGCCTTGAAGCGTTCCAGCGTCTGGACGTGTGACGCCTGCGGTTCAGCAAACATTGCCTCTGCATCGGTCCTCCGATGCGCACCGTGCGCACGGCCAGCACGGGAGCAAGGCGCGCTCATTCCCAGGATAAGGGGGGGCAGCGTGGTGCTTTCGCCATGGACCTTCCGCTTGGCACAATACGCCGGCAGATCATCAGACAGCTTCAGCAAGCAATCGATGCCGCCTGGCGGCCTATGTCCGCGTTTCGCCGGGCGGCCCATTCCCATGGGAACTCCCCCCGCCCGCAGGACCCGCTCAGCACTTGGCTGTGGTGGGAGTGGCGGCTCGTGCCCTCCCTTGCACATGGGAAAAGCGGGCATCGCCCCGCAGTTCAACCGGCGGACAGGGGTGCCGCTCCGTTATCAATCCCGCACCGCGTACTTAAACGTGAGGTAGTCCCATCTCGCAACTTCAAAGGAAATGGCAACTTTTAGTGCATATTGCACAATTTGTATGCAACCAAATTCCAGCGATCGTTTATTATCTTATTGATTTATATAATGATTTTCACAGTGTCGTAGTTGCCTCAATTTCAGTGGAGCCCATTCACTTACAACCGGATCTGCGCTAGCTTCACCCTAGGGTGGGGGTAAGCTTTGCCAATGGCGCTGGCAAATCCGATCGTGCGAGCAGAAGTTGGCCGATGCACGTCTTGCGAAGGCGAGCTCTTGGCAGAAGTATTATATTGCCCGTTTTGTGGGGCCTCCACGCGACGCGCGCCGAACAAAGTTTCGCCCGTCCCTCAACTGACAGCGCGCGGTGATCGTGCGGATAGCCCGCCTCCACAAGTCAATGTGCCGGTCCAGCAAGACGGCATTGTAATCGCAGATCCCTCTATCTCCGTTGCGCGCCCGCCTCCACCGGTCCTACCCGCTGGGGACCTTGTACCGCCGGAGCCGAAGAGGCCCCAATTTCTAAGAAGTTGGGGCGCGAAGCTTTTGGTATTGGCCAGCTTCGCGGCCGGGTTATGGGTCGCCTTTTTCTATTTGGTGCCTCCCGACTGGAGGGGTAACCCCAAGCCAGCCCCTGAGCGTCGCTCCGATACCGCTGAAAGCGGCAAGCCGATGGGCAATCCGCCCGATCGGCAACAAGGCGATCCGCGCCCATCCTCCGCGCCCACCCCGCCACCTCAGGTCGTGCCCAAACGGCAAGACACACCAGCTCCACCGGTGGAGGATCTGCAGCAAGGCTTCTATGTGGACAGCAACTGGGCAAGCATTGAACTCAAACCCGACCCCCTGCGCCCGAATGTGTCCTTGGCGGCTGATGCGCCCTTCCGCCTGCGGGTGAATGGAGAGCTTTATACCATCAACTCTGCAAGGCCGATCGCCGTGGATCTCAGTCGTGCCTCACTCATTGAGGTGCGGGCTATCACGGCGAGCTTGCGGTTGACCGTCGTCCGGTCCGCCAGCCGAGGAGGGCGCTAGCCATGCACGTTAGCACCCGCTGGCCGCTTCCCTCCCCTTGTACCGACGAGGAGGATCTCGTCTGGACCTTCGCGGGCAGCCGCGTCACCGGCCTTCAGTGGAAAGGGCAGATCCTCAAGGTTGACAGTCCGTTGTTCCACTTGGGAGCCTTTCCGACCTCCGATGACGGCACCCCCTTTCCGATCCAGTTTCGTTTCGATCCCGCAACGGGTACGCCGCTGCACGGGGCAGCAGCAGATGGGCCCGTCGCGAGTCACCCGGCCGGCATGCGCGACGGATTTCCCTCATTCCTGTCTGGCTGCCACCTTAGCGGTGCGACTGAACGCCAACAGAGCGTGATCCCGGCGGGAACGGTAAGCATTTTTTCGGCTGGGACACCCGCACGGATCTTTGCCCTGACCACACAGGGAAACCTGTTCTTCCGAATGTCGGCGGACCGCTGGCACGAGATCGCAAAGCTGGCGCCACCGCCGCTTGATCTTCACACATTCGGCGTGTGCGCGTTCGAAACTGGCTTCGCCACCGTCCTTCAAAATACCTGTGTCATTGCTCATCTGATTGCTGGGCGTCCCGAATTGCGGCTGACTCGCAAGACCTTTGCCGGAGCAGTCCTCTGCGGAACACCCGCTTGCATCGAAAATGGTGTCCTGGCCTTTCCAATAAGGCGTGGGACGACGCTGAGCATCTCCAGGTATGCCATCGCCGATCAAACTTGGATTGATGATCTTGAAGTTCATGGGCAGGCCAACGGAAAAGAAGAGGTCTACGATCCTCCGATCCAGAACAGATCTCGTATCCCAGAAACCTATTGGATCGGATCATCCAGTTTCATCAGGCTGTCTTCCACTTTTGACGCGCGTGACGCATACCTGGAAGATTTGCCAGCGGGCCTAACAGCCATCCGCGGCGCTCCCGTCTTTCGAGATGAACGTGATGGGCTTCATGCGCTCGTGAGGGGGGATGCCGATTATGCGTTTCTGGCTCTTTCAGGCACCCGGGCAAAGATCCAACTGGATGGCCCCTGCCTCAGCGCTGGGCGCGGGCGTTATTTAGGACGCCACTATTATCCGTCCGCTTCCACTACACAACCTGTAGCATTGACCATCGATGCTGGCGTGGATCGTGTCCTGCTCCCACTGGCCTATGGGGTGGATGGCCGCGGTCAGACAGATGGGGCGTTGCTCGCCTTAGTGCCCGGTGTCAGAGACATCCAAGACCTCTTCCGCCCGAAGCCGGGTCAGACCTTGTCGGCCGCCTTGTTCTGGCACAGCGGCGCCCAGATGTACCCACTCAACACCACACTGAGCATTTTATGTCGCCACGACATCATTCTCTATCGAGACAATTATTATTTTTACGTCGGAAGTGCACTCGTCGGAAAGATATATCGGTTTCCACTTCCATGATGCGCTCCGCCAGACGCTTACT
Organism: Aquabacter sediminis; assembly: GCF_028863665.1. Taxonomy (GTDB): domain Bacteria; phylum Pseudomonadota; class Alphaproteobacteria; order Rhizobiales; family Xanthobacteraceae; genus L1I39. Next base: position 210,386 of record NZ_JARBFX010000003.1, on the reverse strand, counting down.
CTTCTTTTTCCTGACGGCGACGGTGCCGCTTATGGCGCAGGCCGCGCCCATTCGGCAGGTTTATCTGGTGCAGAACTCTGGCTGGATGGAACCTTATTTCCTCGACCCGCAGTCTCAATTCATAAGCCTCGCCCGCAGCCTCATCGAAGCGACCCAATTGGAAGATGTCGACGTGACGGTTGCGTCCTTCAATCAGGACGGCCAGCTTCCCGGACAGCGCTCGCCCAATGTGCTGTACGCCGGTCCCTTCGCGCCGGATGTGATTGAGAAAAAACTCACCAGCCTCACTGTGCCTCGTCGCCCCAACGGGAGGTATGCTGACGCCGACTTCCTCTCGGCGTTACAGGCGACGATTACCGACCTGCTTCACCAGCAGGATGGCATCATATGGATGCTGAGTAACAACAAAAATTCACCTAACAATAGCCAAGATGTAGCAGCCAATACTCGTGGTTTCTACGATCTCCTGCGCAATTCAAGCTATGTGACGCGCATTGTCGCCTTCCCCTTGCGCATGCCTGTCAGTGGGCCGAATTTCTCGGAGAAGGGCTTCATCGTCTATGGCATTGCTTACGGCCAGTTGGGTGCTCGCGCGCTTGATGTCCTCACGGCTCCCGGTACACCACTGCGCGATCTATTCGCCGACCCACCCATCTTCCTGAAGCCGCTGGAACCCCAGGTCTTGGAGCTCAATATGCAGCATCAAGATGTGGCCGACGGCGCTACCATCGAAATTCAGAACGGCATTGTCGTGGTGGATGGACTTAAAGCTGAAGAAACCTCAACCATTAGCTTTACAGGCACCCTTCAGAACGTCGCCTATCCCAAGAAGATCGTCTCAGCCCACGTCACCGCCGCGTGGGAGGGCAAAGGCTCGGGTACCAACGCTGTACAGGCGAATCCACCGGTCATCAGCAATCTGGCGATGGGCGCCACCTCGCCGCCATTGCGCTTCACGTTGACCATTCCTGGGAAGCCCCGCCCCTCAGGCCTCTCGGGCCTCATGACGACCGACGTGACGGTGGACGGGCAGATGGACATCACCTTAAGCGACCTCCAATTCGAACTCGACGACAACTTCATCACCAAGGCATCTGCCGTATTTGGCGGCAGCATGATGGGCGAAGGACAGCGCAGCTTTGTCGAGAAGCAGCTGCCTGCCATCTTCTTTGATTTCCGAAACGTGCGCGAACGGGTCACGAGCATTCCCATCCGCGTTATTCTGCACTACTCGCCGCTGCCGCTCTACGCGGCCCTAGCCGTTGCTCTACTTGCCTTTGCGCTGCTGGCCGGACTGCTGTCCCAGATGTTCCGGGCACGCTCCTATAAAGTGAAACTTGGAGCCGACGTCGTGCCCGTGCGCTTGCGGCCGCGGCAGCAGGTCGAACTGAGGTCAAGCGAGGGCGCGCGCTACCGCGTGCGCGGCCAACTTTTCGGCCCCCCATCGACATCTCCTCTGTAAACACCGCCCCTTTTACCGCCAGGACCTTGAAGATGCCTGACCTTGTTGTTCGCACGGCCCAAGCTGATTTTAAGATACCCGCACCGCGGAACCAGACGTCGTCCCCTGCGTCCCAGCCGCAGGGCAGCCCAGCGCAGGGGCAACCCCCGTCCCGGGAGAGTTCACAGAGCAAAGACATCAGTTACGACAGCCTGCTCCCGAAAGGAATTGCCACGACAGACGTGGCCATCGGCGGCGCGATCTTCCTGGCGTTGCTGGTGCCATTCTTCTTTGCGAAACTGTCTGTCACGCGCAGCCTGCAATCGCAGTATGCCGCGCCTGGCCCAGCCTCGGGCGCAGGATGGATGCTGTTCATCTGGCTCGCATTCACGACCCTTGCGGTGGTGGCGGCCTCAGTGACCAGGGCCTGGGCGCAGCCCATCCTCGCCGGCCCTGCCGCGGCGATCTCCCTGATCCTGCTCCTTCTCTTCCTGCGGAAGAGAAGCCTTGCCCTCAGAACCCGTCGCTGAGTCCGGGAGCCCGCCATGACCGACAGCACAGCCACCGAGCCAACACCCACGCAAAATGACGTGATGCCGACCGTGTTCATCGCCTTGGGCGGCACCGGCATGGAAATCCTATTGCGTTTGCGCCGGCGAATTCTTCAGCACAATTGGGGTGGTCAAAGCCTGACCTCCCTGGACGAATTCCCACCCGCCCGGTTTGTGTATTTCGACACCGACATGGCCGACGCTCGAGAAAGCGGGCGTGCCGCTGCCACCGACCTCCTGGCATCGCGCGTCGCCTTTTCCAAGGGTAGCGAGACCATCCAGAAAAAGGTCGATACCGCATGGTACAAAACCGAGAAAGAGGATGACTCTGAAATCGGTGAATGGCTACCAGATGGCGCTTTGGACAAAATTGATACAGAGAAAGGCGCGGGCCAGGTGCGCGCCATCTCGCGACTTCTATTTTTTCACGAGTACGAAAACTTCATCGCCTTGGTGCGCGCCCAGGTGGACCGTGTAACGCAAAACGTGACCAATACCCCGGCGCTTCAGAACCTGAAGCTGAAGACAGGCACCAAGCCGCGGGTTGTGGTGGTGGCCTCCAGCGCTGGAGGCACCGGCTCCGGCTCATTCATTGATGTGGGTTATGCGCTGCGATCCCTGCGCTCCCCCACCATCGAGCAGGTAGATCTCTTCCTCATGCTCCCGGGCGGCTATCAGAGCGCCAATAAGGATCGTGTATTCGCCAATACATACGCCGCCTTGAGCGAATTGGAATTCGCCATGAGGGGCAGCACCAACCCGGCTTATGTGACGCAATGGGGTCGCTATGCGAAGCGGGAACAATCCGTCACAACTCCCTATAGCAATGTCTGGCTCTTCGATAACCAAAATATTGTCAATCAGAATACTGGAAACAAAGAAGACCTTTTCGACATGGTGGCCGATATCCTGTTCGAGGAGTTCGGCTCTAGCGAATTTGCGCGGCGCAAAAGCTCGGTTTCGGTAAACCAAAAACAACACATGATAACGAACTGGTTTCCAGACCTCCCCGCGTGGCTGGATAAAGGCCTTTCCTATTCGACGGCCTATTCCGCCGTCGGACAAAGCACGGTGATGTCGAAGGCCAGCATCCAAGTCGAGGAATATCTCGCACGCAACAACGCGGCGATGGTACGTACGTTTTTTGGTCTGTCACTCAACGATCAGCAGAAGCTCGCCACCACGGATGACCGCGACACGTTTCTACAGGAGCGGCTGAGACTGTTCCCGAAGGCATTTCAGGATGATTACGATGCCCGCGCCCGGTTCGAGCAACCGCCGATCACCGACTTCGGCCTCGTAGACTATCTTTTGCTGCGCGCCGACAAAAGTTCCATAGCGGTGACGTTGGCGTCGGAAATCGAGCAAGACTTCGCGGGCATCATCAGCCGCATGCCTGCCCACCAAGCCTGGGAGGCCGAGGTCCGAAAGCTCGCGGAGATGCGCTGGCGCGATGTTGAGGGGCGGGTCGGGGAAGGCGCAGCCTATGGCCCGAAGGGCATGGAAGTCGGTAGCCAGAGGCAGCGCCTTGAAGACACGCTGCTCAGCAAGGGCGTTGTCGAGGGCAGTCTGCGGGCCGATTTCTACACCATTCTGGACGATCAGGCCCGCGGTGGGCTTGAATACACCATTGATTTGGTTTCCAAGGTTCAGGCACGGCTCGAAGAGCAAGGCACCGGCTCCCTCGCACGTCTGGTCGAGGCTGAAGAAGCCTATGCGAACCGGGCCAACAGGCTTCAGGCCGAGCAATTGCAGGCTTCCATCGACCGTCTGAAGCAGGCCGGGGAAAGCAGTTTTCTCACCGGCGGTGGCCGGAAGGCCTGCGAGAAGTATCTGAGCCAGGTGCGTGATGACCTTATTGCCTGCCTTCAGGCCCGGTTGAGGGCCATCGCCTGCCGCGAGGCCGCAGCTCTCTTGCGAAAAGTGGCGGGTTTCCTTGGCAAGGCGCAGGATATTGATGCCAAAGGCGAGACCATCTGGACTGGGCTCATCGGTGAATTCCAGAAAGGACGTGCCCGTGTGCGGGGCCTTCTCAGCGTGGTGGAGGCTGACGTGGCTCGGCTCCAGGACGCGTTGCGTCGCGGCAATGGCGGTACTTTCTTTGTCATCAAAGACAAGGGCATCGATCTCGCACCGGAAGATACCGAACAGCAATTGGCGTGGGCACGTGAAGCGTTCCATAGCATCGGCGGATCTCGCGAAATCTTTCAGCGCCTGGAGACTGATGACGGGCGGTTACACATTTTCAGTCTGCTAAGAACCGTCACCGACAAGTATCTCGGGGACCGCCGCGAGCGTATTCCCTCCGTTGTTGATGCACTGCGGCAGTTGAGACTCCATGAGCAACAAGAATTCATTGACTTGATGATAAAAAGATCCATGCCATGGATCCATGCCGAGTTCAGCCACGGTTTCCGAACGTTAAATGATCGCTTCAAGATGATCATCGCTGTTAACGACGCCAGAGCATTTCGGGCCGAGTATGATGAAATGATCAAATCTCGCCTGCCTGCGGAAGTTGGTTTGACATCCCTCAATTATGAAGAATCCGGCATCCCCGGGCGGATCCTTTGCTATTGCGAACTGCGCGGCTTTCCACTGGACGTCATCAATCCGCTGCGCTCCGACTGGAGGCCGTCGTATCTGAAGGAACAGGACAAGTCCGATAAGCTGCCCCTGCACAATCACAAGGATGAATTGCGTTTTCCTGATCCCGTCGTTCCCAGGAATTCAGAACTGGGTGATTTGCGCAATCGGATGCAGCTGTTCCTGGAAGGGGTCATGCTGGGGATCCTTCGGTTTGAATCGAACAAAGGACTGCCCGTCTACAAGGCCGAACTTATACGTGGGCAGTTGGATCAAATTGGCGATGAGAAAAATATTCGCCGCCGCGGCTTCAATCCTGTCCACTTTGGCCCCGTAACCGATGCGATCCGCCGAAAGGAAGACGGCCTTGGCTATATCCAGTTTCTTGCCTTGGCGGCGCTCGCAGACTGGTTCGCAAAGCACGTTTACACAATGCGCTTGGTGGAGATGGATCGAGGTGGCGCTACGATCCGGCGGGGTGGTGTCGGCCATCATGTGTCGCGCGGCCTCGCGAAAGAATTCACATCCCGCGCGGCGCAAATCGGCGGCTCCCTCCCCGACAGGATGAGCCCCGAGGATGCCATTGCCAGTTTGAAAGACCAAATCCATCACTGGACCACCAGCATTCCCGGCACGGTGAATGATGTGGACCAGAACGAAGTCAGCCGCGACCTCAACGACCCGCCAGACCAACGCGCCACTGATAAACGCACCATCAACTGGGAACGGTTCACAGAGGCGGCCCTCTACGCTCTTCTGAAGCCGGAAACGCCCGCGTGGCAGGCGCAACAAATTGCGGCACCCGCCACTCCCGAGCGCGCGGTGCAGGTCGCGGTCCCACCCGTGCCGCCCGCCCCCCCCTCATTGCGATTCTGGCTCTTCAACCCGGAGGGGCAAGTGATCGGCCCCTTTGACGTTGCAGCTTTCCAGATGCTCGGGCAGCTGGGGCAGTTGAGACCCGACACAAAGGTCTGCGCCGAGGGCTCTCAGCAGTGGCAGAGCGTGGCCGACATTCCCGTTCTTTTCGCTCTGGTACGCAGCGCGACGCCACCGCCGCCGCCGCCCCCTCCCGCGCCTCCCCTTTAAGACCCACGCCCTACAGGAGATCGTTGTCATGAGCCTTGTCGTCTCGCTACGCAGCAGTGTGTTGCTCCTTTCCCTGGCCGGTCTGCTCAGCGCCTGCCAGACCGATTCCGTCGGTCCCAAAACCGTTGCCGGCGCCGGAATCGGCGCCGCCGTAGGTGGCCTCGGCTGCGCGGCGCTCGGCGGCAGTGCCGGGGCTTGCATTGCAAGTGCCGGTGTCGGCGCCTTGGTGGGCGGCGCCATCGGCGCGCAGCTGGACGAGCAGGATCGCCAGTTGCGCGAGGCTGCTCTTCGGCAGGCCGCCGCAACGGGGCGGCGCACCCAGTGGAAGAACGCCAAGAGCGGCAATAGCGGCAGTGTGACTCCTTTGCGGGCCGTGGTCCAAGGCGGCCAGTCCTGTCAGGTCGTCCAGGAGAAAGTGGCGGTGCAAGGCCACCTGACGACCAAGGAGGAGACCATCTGTAATTGAGCGTTCCCAACATGTCCCGTCCCGCCCCAGAAACCGGCCGCGCTCTGCGCGGCCGGTGGTCTACAAGACTCTTGAGGGGCGCCGTCGCCCTCGTTCTGGCGTGTCTCTTGATCGTGGACACGGTTAGGGGCGGCACGCTGCTGGGCGATGTCTACAATAAAGTGTTGCAGGAGCCAGTCTCACCGGACGACGTCATCGTAGGCAGCGGCTTCTTTATTCAACCCTCAGTCGTCCTTACCAGCGCGCATGTACTCGCGGGATGCCAATCCTTCATGGTGGAGAACCGTTATCTCGGGCTCCTTGAGGCTCGCCGGGGCAACGTTATCGGCGATCGGGACGCCGCGTTTTTGAACGTTAAAGGTGTCTCGGCTGACTTCCTGTCCGCCAGCGAGGTTCCTGCCAAGGGCGATCTGACCATTTTGGGCTTTCCAGCCGACCAAGGAGGCGATCGACTGCCACGAAGGTATCAAGTGCGCGGATTTGGCCGAAAGGACGACGTTTTGATGCTTTGGGGCGTCAATGTTCCGGCCGGCCTCTCCGGCGGCGCCATCGTCGACCAACGCGGCCAAGCCATCGCATTGCTTACCGGCCGGATCAATAATGGCGCGCACGACCTCATCGCATCGCCCATCGGGGCGTTCCGGCATGAAATCGAAGAGAAGGTGCTGGGTTCAATCTTCAGTTCGTCAACCGCGGAACGGGCTATAGTGAAGGTGAGATGCAAATGAGACGCATCCTGTTTTGCATCACACTGCTCTTGGTCAGCGTCTCGGCGGGGTTTGCTCAGGATTTCCTTACGGGTTCGGATCGCAGGCGCGTAATGGATGTGATCGACCAAACCTTGAAGGGAAATGACTGGGGGATGCCGCACAAATTCGATTTGCCCGGGAACCTGCGTGCGACGGTGACACCGGGCGCCATCATGTCCAAAGCGACCAGGTCGATCTGTGACGGCTGCCGGGATTGGTGCCGGACCTATACGCTGGTCACCGAGCAGGCGTTGAGCGCGGCGATCGAGGTCTTTGCCGGAGAGCGGTGCGTACGGGCGGGATCCGGATCTCCCAGTACAGCACTCTGGGAAGATCAACGCCCCCTCGAGCTCGTCATCGCCGCCAATGTCTACAGCGAATTACGCGACGGTCTTGTCGCTCTCCAGTACCTTGTGGATCGACCATCGGGGCCAGACGGCCTGCCCGTCGGGTTGCAGACAGCCATGGATGAGTTTCGTAGGGACGCAGGCCTTTCACCTCTTGGGACGCTCAAGCTTTCCGCCGCAGACTTGGCCGCCCTTCGCAGTACCGTTGCCCGCTCGAGGCGCCTGGCTCTTTGTGCGAGTTTTGCACGCTACACGGCGTGTGGCGAGACCCTCGGCGTGCGTTAAGCATCAAGGCCGGGAAATGGATCTGCCCTTCGAATGCGAGGCGGTGAGAGGGCGGAGGCAAGCTGGCGTCGTCGGCGCGAGGCCCAACGCCTTTCGCGCTGGCGCTGGGCTAACGCGAGCTTAGCGATCAGCGTGAGGACTGGATAACGGTCATCGACCCACCCGGGGAATTTGTCCGTCTGAACCCCGCCGCCGTTGCCTTCTCGCCCGCGAACTCCACATCGCATCGGCACCGCCTTCTCCTCCATGTGTGGCACCATCGAGCGGGAGGAATGGACAGGGCCGGCGGATCGCTTATCGTCGTTGCAGCCCGTAGAGCGTGTGGAATGCCGCGCGGGGTAGGGGCCCAAAATCGTGCTTGGCCCGTTGCCAGGCGCTGCTGGGGAGCATTGCTCTGCTGGGCGCTGGTCTCGCCTTCGCCCAGCCCCCCGCCACCAATCGCGCGCCCAATGCGGCATTTCAGCATAAATGGACGTTATCGCCCGCAGCGCCTCGCGCGCCAGGATTCAGCGCGAACCCGTGCGATCACACGCTGCGAATGACACCAAGCAAAGTCCTGCAAATGCGCAGCTTTGAAAGTTCGCGAGGCGGTATGAGGGGAAGAAATGGTGCCGCAAGAGGGATTCGAACCCCCGACCCCCTCATTACGAATGAGGTGCTCTACCAGCTGAGCTATTGCGGCATCCCGCGCCGTGTTCCGCGCCCTTTCGTGGCCGATAAGAGCCACGCACGCCTTCAGCCGCCGAAGCGGGCGAGGGCGATCGGGGAGTTCTCATACGTGGGTGTGTCGCCAGTTGCAAGCCCGGCTTTGCCGGTCGTCCCCAGGGCCGTGGCGACAAGCGCGCGGCGGACCGCTTCGGGCTGCGCGGGGCGGCGGGTGTCTTGTGCGGCAGGTCTTGTGCGGCAGGTCTTGCTCGGCCGCGTGTCTTTCTCGGCGCTTGTCTTGCGCAGCAGGTGTCTTGCGCAGCAGATGTGGCGGGGATAACCAACGGGCATGTCCAGCGATCCCGACAAGACGGCCCGTCTCGCCAGTGCCCTGCGCGCCAATCTTGCGCGGCGCAAGGCGCAGGGCCGCGCGCGATTGGCGGCGGAACAGGGGCGGGATGCCGGCGCGGACACCCGCGATGACCCAAGGGGCGAAAAGGGAGATTCTGGGCAGGGGGATCCGGGGCAAGAGGCGCCCGCCGCCCCTCCGGGCTCGCAATCTGCTTCATTGCAAATGGACGAGGCGCCCGCCGTGGGGCCCGCGAATGGGGAAACTGCGTCCGCTCCATCGATGGGGAACTCACCCGCGCCGTCGTCTTCAGCCGCAAAGCCGCAGGTCTGAGCCCTCGATCCGCAAAAGCCCGGAGGGCAGGGTGCAAGGCGGGGTGATTGTGCCGGCCGCCCGCGCGGGCTAGACACGCTCTTTAGCCTCCGTAAAGGGCGGGGCGCGCAGAGATGCGCCGGAGGCAAGCAAGGAGCGTTTTGCGCATGGACAAGATCCGCATTGTCGGCGGCCAGCCCCTCAAGGGCTCCATACCCATTTCCGGCGCCAAGAACGCCGCATTGCCGCTGATGATTGCGAGCCTGCTCTCCGAGGAAAAGCTGATCCTGGAGAATGTCCCGCGCCTTGCGGACGTGGCCCTGCTCCAGCGCATCCTGGGCAATCACGGGGTGAACATCACCACCAATGGCAAGCGCGTGGGCGATGACCCCCATGCCGGCCAGACGCTGGAGCTGGATGCCCGCGTCATCGTGGACACCACGGCCCCTTATGATCTCGTCTCCCGCATGCGGGCGAGCTTCTGGGTGGTCGGCCCGCTCCTGGCGCGCATGGGCGAGGCGCGGGTGTCGCTGCCCGGCGGCTGCGCCATCGGCACCCGGCCGGTGGACTTCCATCTGGACGCCCTGCGCGCGCTCGGCGCCGAGATCGACATCGACCAGGGCTATGTGATCGCCCGCGCCCCAAAGGGGCTCACCGGCGCGCGCATCGCCTTCCCGAAGGTCTCGGTGGGCGCCACCCACACCGCGCTCATGGCCGCAGCCCTCGCCCGGGGCGAAACGATCATTGAGAATGCCGCCCGGGAGCCGGAAATCGCCGATCTCGCGGCCTGCCTGGAAAAGATGGGCGCGCGAATCAGCGGCGCGGGGACATCCACCCTTCAGGTGGAGGGTGTCGCCCGCCTGCGGGCCGCGCGCCATGCGGTGCTGCCCGACCGGATCGAAACCGGCACCTATGCCATGGCCACCGCCATGGCGGGGGGCGACGTGACGCTGCTGGGCGCACGGGCGGACCTCTTGGAGAGCGCGCTCGATACGCTGCGTCAGGCCGGGGCCGAGATCGACGTGACCAATGAAGGTATCCGCGTGCGCCGTAATGGCGCCGGCATCTTCCCGGTGGATGTGGAAACCCAGCCCTATCCGGGCTTTCCCACCGACCTGCAGGCCCAGTTCATGGCGCTGATGACCCGTGCCAAGGGCCGCTCGCACATCACCGAGACCATCTTCGAAAATCGCTTCATGCACGTCCAGGAACTGGCGCGGCTTGGCGCCCGCATCCAGCTCGACGGCGACACCGCCACCATCGAGGGCGTGGAGCGGCTGAAAGGGGCGCCGGTCATGGCCACCGACCTGCGCGCCTCGGTCTCGCTGGTGATTGCTGGGCTTGCCGCCGAAGGCGAGACCATGGTGCAGCGGGTCTACCACCTGGATCGCGGCTTCGAGCGGCTGGAAGAAAAGCTCTCCCGCTGCGGGGCGCAGATCGAGCGCATCAGCTCCTGACCTGACGCAGGGCCCACGGCGCCGCAGACCCTTGCACCACCGGGGGCGCGACGCTATCTGCCCGATCAGAGGGCGATCCATTTGCCCGGAGGCCGGACAGCCTTCGCGACGTGGCGTGGATCGCACGCGATCAATGGGGTGGGAGCCTGATCCCATCAGGCTCCGGGCAAGAGGGCGAACCGACGGCCCCGGAACAAGGCGGACGCATCATGGATGGCCTCAAGCTGCTCGCGCTGGACATGGAAGACCTTGCGGTCATTTCCGCGCACCTGCAGGACGCGGTGGTGAAGGTGAAGGACATGGGCTTCCTGCCCAGTTCCCAGCGCTTTGCCCTGCTGCTGAACCGCTTCGACTGGGACAGCAAGGAAACCGCCAGCCAGAATGTGCGCCGGCGCGCCGGACTGCATTTCGAGCGCGTCAGCGCCGCCAAGGTGCGCGGCATCGACCTGAAGAACAGCGAGGCGGTGCTGAACCTCCTCGCGATCACGTTTGCCCCCGAGGAGGAGCCCTCCGGCACCGTCGCCCTGACCTTTTCCGGTGGCGGCGAGATCCGGTTGACGGTGGAGTGCATTGAGGCCCGGCTGGGCGATCTCGGCCCCGCCTGGGGGTGCTCCAAGGCGCCCGCCCATGAGGTCCCCCTCGGCGCTGGCCCGGCCAAGGACGCCTCGCTCTGAGCCGGCGGATGCCCCGGACGGCGCGACGCGGCGCCGCGTGGCGCAAAAATAAGCCCATTTGGGTGGCCCACCGCTACCCAGGCCGTGGGGAAATGCTCTAGAGCCTTGACCTGACTCGTCTGTCTTGAAGGAAAGAGAGAGCGGCCACCGTCGGCAGGGGCCATGTTCCTGTCGCGGCTCGCACTCCAGGAAACGGCATGCCCATCCGTATTGACGCCCAGAGCCCCGATTTCCCCGCCGCCTTCGCCGCCTTCCTGGCCGGCAAGCGGGAAGTGTCCGTGGACGTGAACGCCGCCGTGGCGGAGATCATCGCCGACGTGCGCGCCCGCGGCGACGACGCGCTGATCGACCTGTCCCGCCGTTTCGACCGGGTGGATCTAGCAGCGCTGGGGATCAGGGTCACCGATGCGGAACTGGACGCCGCCATCGGACAGGTCCCCGCCGAGACGCTGGAGGCCCTGACCTTCGCGAAGGCCCGCATCGAAGCGCACCATGCCCGCCAGAAGCCGCAGGACGAGCGCTATACGGACGCGGTGGGCGTGGAGCTGGGCCAGCGTTGGACGCCGGTGGACGCGGTCGGCCTCTATGTGCCGGGCGGTACGGCGGCCTATCCCTCCTCGGTTCTCATGAATGCGGTGCCCGCCAAGGTGGCGGGCGTGCCGCGCGTGGTGATGGTGGTGCCGGCCCCCGACGGGGTGATCGCGCCCCTGGTGCTCGCGGCCGCGCGCCTGGCAGGCGTGGACGAGGTCTATCGCGTGGGCGGGGCGCAGGCGGTGGCGGCGCTGGCTTATGGGACGCAGACCCTTGCTCCGGTGGACAAGATCGTCGGCCCCGGCAACGCCTATGTGGCCGCCGCCAAGCGGCAGGTGTTCGGCAAGGTGGGCATCGACATGGTGGCCGGCCCGTCCGAGGTGCTGATCCTGGCTGATGACACCGCCAATGCGGACTGGATCGCGGCGGACCTTCTCGCCCAGGCCGAGCACGACACCGCCGCCCAGGCGATCCTCGTCACGCCCAGCGCCGCTCTGGCGGACCGGGTGGAGGCGGCGGTGGAAGGCATGCTGAAGACCTTGCCCCGTGCGGAGATCGCCGGCGCCTCCTGGCGCGACCATGGCGCCATCCTCCTGGTGCCCGATCTTGATTCGGCCATTCCGCTGGTGGACCGGGTGGCGCCCGAGCATCTGGAGATTCAGTGCGTGGACGCCGAGCGCCTCGCATCCGCCATCCGCCATGCGGGCGCGATCTTCATCGGGGCCCACACGCCCGAAGCCATCGGCGATTATGTGGGCGGCACCAACCATGTGCTGCCCACGGCGCGCTCCGCCCGTTTCTCCTCGGGCCTTGGCGTCCTGGATTTCATGAAGCGCACCTCGATCCTGAAGTGCAGCGCCGAGGCGCTTCAGGTGATCGGCCCGGCGGCGGTGCGCCTGGCCCAGGTGGAGCGGCTCGATGCCCATGGCCGCTCCATTCTCATCCGTTCCAATGCCGGGGCGCCGGGGGGACCAACCCAATGACCAAGGCCAAGCCGGTGAACCGCCTCTGCGCGGTCCATCTCGACGAAGGGTCCATCGGGCGCGGCGGCGCGGATGTGGAGCATGAGCGGGCGACCGCGATTTATGACCTCCTGGAGGACAATCGCTTCGCGCCCAACAATGATCCGGGGCAGGGGCCCTATGTCCTCAATATTGGACTGGTGGACAATCGCCTGGTGCTGGACATCCAGCGCGAGGGCGGTGAGCGGGTGGTGCAACACCATCTGTCGCTGACGCCCTTCCGCAAGGTGGTGAAGGACTATTTCCTCATCTGCGAGAGCTATTACGCCGCCATCCGCACCGCCTCGCCCACCCAGATCGAGGCCATCGATATGGGCCGGCGCGGGCTGCACAATGAGGGCTCGGAGCTGTTGCAGGAGCGCCTCAAGGACAAGATCGAGGTGGATTTCGACACCGCCCGCCGCCTCTTCACCCTCATCTGCGCGCTCCACTGGAGGGGTTGAGGGTGGCCGAACCTTCTGCGGTATCTTCGCGCTCAGCGCGGCCGCAATCGGTGCTGTTCATCTGCGGACAGAACGTGGTGCGCTCCGTCATGGCGGCGGCGCTGGCCAAGCACCTTTATGGCAAATCGATTTATGTGGGCTCCGCCGGCGTCATCGCAGGCGAGGCGGACCCCTTCGTGACCGCCGTGATGGACGAGCTGGGCCTCGACGTGCAGCGCCACCGTCCCAAAAGCGTGGACGAGCTGGAGGAATATGAGGGGCTGGGCTTTGACCTGGCCATCTCGCTCTCCCCCGATGCCCACCACAAGGCGCTGGAACTGACCCGCACCAACGCGCTCGACGTGGAATATTGGCCCACTTCCGACCCGACCCTGGAGACGGGCAACCGCGAGCAGCGCCTGGAGGCCTATCGGGCCGTCCGCGACGAACTGGACAAGCGCATCCGCGCGCGGTTTCGCGCGCCCTGATCCCTCAGGGCATCGGCTTGCCCCACACCGCCAGGAGCGGCCGCTTGATGGCCAAGGCGAGCGGGTGGGCGTCCACCTTCTGCGGATAGAGCATGGTGACCGGACCCGGTGGGAAATAGGCGTAGATTCCGGGCAGCAGGCCATAGAGCACGGCGCCCGCGGCCAGCAGGCCGGAGCCGGTGCGCTTCAGCGGCGTCACGCCGGGGCAGGGGGTGCGCGAGCGCAGTTCCGCCGCCAGCAGAAAGAGCAGGCCCGCACTGAAATTGGAGATGGTGAGAAGCCGCGAGAGGTCCCAGGCGATGGCCAGCACGCTCACCGGCAACAGCCCCGCCAGCGCCAGCGCCCCATTGCGCCAGTCCGGTCGGGTCCGCCAGAACAGGAGACCCAGGCACGCGATGAGCGTCGGCAGAAGGAAGAAGGCGAAGTTGCCCGCGTCGTAGAGCGGCGAGCGGGCGAAGTGGTCCGCCATGATGGCGAGCATGTGACCCACGCCCTGGCCGAATTGCTGCTGAATGAGGACCTGCTTCACCTCCGGGCTCAGCGGCATGCGCCCCACTTGGGCAAGGGTGGCGGCCGGGTCCGCCAGCACGGTGACCGCCACCGCCACCGCCAGTCCCAGCACGCCGAGCCCCGCGAGCGCCCAGAGCGGGATGCGCTTGCGCCGGTCGGGTGGCGTGCCGGGCAGGAGGCCCGCCGCCAGCGCCATGGGCAGCAGGAAGACAAAGAATTCGTGCACCAGCGGGCCGATGATCACGGGAATCAACGCGAGCCAGACCCGTCCCCGCCACAGCAGCAGGGCGGCGAGGGTGGCGAGCGCCAGCACCTGCGCATCCAGGAAGCCCGCATTGTAGGAGACGAGCGCCCAGCCTTGCGCGGTAAAGGACCACAAGGCGAGGCCCAGGAACACGATCTGCGCCCGGCCCTGCAGGCGCACCATGATGGTGGCGGCGAGGGCGCAGAAGGTGACGGCGAGGAAGGCAAGGCAGGTGCCGTGGAAGATGAGCACCGGTCGCGTCAACGCGGCTTCGCCCAGTGTGCCGAACAGGCGGTGGAAGACCGCTCCGGTGAGCCCACGCCGCACCAAGCCGTCCTCATAGGTGATGTACCAGTAGGGCAGGCCCCAGCCCTGCACCACGCCCCGCCAGCCCTTCAGAAGGTCGAGCCAGACGAGAATGCCGAACAGGGCGAACCAGGTGGCGAATTCGCGCGCGCGGGCGGCGTTCACGGTCGGCATGCGGCCACTCCCTGTCCCGCCTGCGATGGGCGGTCCCTTCTGGCGTCCCCGGGGTGCGCGACCGGAGCCGCGTCCCGCCCGCTCCCCGCCGCGTGCCCCGTAGCATAGCCCGAGTCGCCGCGCCACGCCTCCCGGCTCACCGCCCGGGTCCGGCCGGGACACGCGCGCGGGTATGGCTCTAACGCGCTCATACAAAGGGCGTTTTGCTCCAAAGGGCAAAGCGGCGCGCACCGTCGGACCTCGCCAGGCCGGTGGGCGCGGCCGTGCTTTGCGCGCATCGCCGTTCACACCGCGCCGCCTTTGGGTTAGCGTCCGCCCGCCGCCCGTTGGGGCCAGCCGGCGGCCGCCGGCAGCGCGATAAGAGGACGACGTGAAGGAAAAGGTTCAACTTGTATTGGCCTCGGGCTCGCCCCGTCGCCTCGCGCTCCTCAATCAGGCCGGGATCGAGCCGGATCATCTGATGCCGGCGGACATTGACGAGACGCCCGAGCGCGGGGAGCTGCCCCGGCGGCTCGCCGTGCGGCTGGCCGAGCAGAAAGGGGAGCTGGTGGCGGCGCGTGCCCGCGAGGCCGGCCTTCATGCCATCGTCCTCTCCGCCGACACCGTGGTGGCGGTGGGCCGGCGCATCCTGCCCAAGCCCGAATTGCGGGACGAGGCGGAAGATTGCCTGCGCCTCCTGTCGGGGCGTGCCCATCGGGTGTTCACGGGCCTGTGCCTTGTCACGCCCAAGGGCCGTGCGCGCACCCGCCTGGTGGAGACGCGCCTGCGCTTCCGCCACCTCTCCCACGAGGATGTGACCGCTTACCTCGATTGCGGGGAATGGCGGGGCAAGGCCGGCGGCTATGCCATCCAGGGCATTGCCGGCACGTTCGTTGTGAAGCTGACAGGCTCCTATACATCGGTGGTGGGCCTGCCCTTGCCGGAAACGGTGGCCATGCTCTCAGGAGAGGGCTATCCGGTGCGCGCGGGCTGGGCGGAGCGGGCGGCATGAGCGGCGGCGCCAACGACAATGAAAAGAGAGGTGGCAGCAATGCCATGGGCCGGGCCTGTCCCATTTGTGGCAAGCCCACCGTGGAGGCCTATCGCCCCTTCTGCTCCAAGCGCTGCGCCGACGTGGACCTCAATCGCTGGCTGACCGGCGCCTATGCCATTCCGGTGGTGGCGGATGAAGACGAGGACGGCGAGCAGCCGGATACCCCGCGCTCCTAGGGGCTGGGCGCACCGGTTGCGTGACGGGGGGTGTTTTTAGCGCGAGCGGCGCGGTAAGAATGGGGCATGGAGCGCCTCGGCGCCCCCGTGGCCGGCCCCCGCATCCGCCGTCCCCGGTCTCAACGGGCCTCCGCGCGGCCCGAGGGTGCCTGTGAGTTGCAGGAGTTCGCGCATGACCGTCGCGGCACGACACGCACCGGTGGCAGCGCCCATCTTTCGCACCGACGCCTTCATCAACGGGCGGTTCGTCCCCGCCCAAAGCGGCCGCCGCTTCGTCGCGGTCAACCCGGCCACCGGCCAGCCGTTGGCGGAAGTCGCATCCTGCGATGGCAAGGACGTGGATCTTGCCGTCCAGGCCGCTCGCACCGCCTTCGAGGACCGCCGCTGGGCCGGCCTGAAGCCGGGCGAGCGCAAGCGCATCCTGGTCAAGTTCGCCGAACTGGTGCGTGCCGCCCGCGAGGATCTGGCGCTCACCGAGACGCTGAACATGGGCAAGCCCATCTCGGATGCCCGCTCCATCGACGTGCGCGCCACCGCCGACGCCATCGCCTATTATGGCGAGGCGGCGGACAAGGTGTATGGCGAGATCGCCCCCACCTCCGATGACAATCTCGCCCTCATCATGCGCGAGCCCCTCGGCGTCGTGGGCTGCGTGACGCCGTGGAACTTCCCCATGATCATGGCGGCGTGGAAGTTCGCGCCGGCGCTGGCCATGGGCAATTCGGTGGTGCTGAAGCCGGCCGAGGAATCCCCGCTCACCGCCCTGAAGCTTGCCGTGCTGGCGCAGGAGGCGGGCATTCCCGACGGCGTGTTCAACGTGGTGCCGGGCCTTGGCGAGGAAGCCGGCGCGGCGCTCGGCCTGCACCCCGACGTGGACGCCATCGGCTTTACCGGCTCCACCGAGGTGGGCCGGTATTTCATGCGCTACTCCGCCGACAGCAATTTGAAGCGCGTGGCGCTGGAGCTGGGCGGCAAGACCGGCTTCGTGGTGGCCCATGACGTGCCGGACCTGGACGCCGTGGCGGAGGCCGCCGCCGCCGGCATCTTCTTCAACCAGGGCGAAATGTGCACCGCCGGATCCCGCCTTCTGGCGGACTGGCGCATCAAGGACGAACTGGTGGAGCGCATCGCCGCCGCCGCGCAGAAATGGATGCCGGACGATCCGCTTAACCCGGAAGCCCCGGCCGGCGCGGTGGTGAGCGCCGTGCACCAGAAGCGGATCCTCGCCGCCATCGACGAGGGCCTCGCCGAAGGCGCCCGCCTGGTGGTGGGCGGCACGGCGGTGCGCGAGGAGACGGGCGGCGCCTTCGTGGCGCCCACCGTCTTCGACGGTGTGGAGCCCCATTCGGCGCTGGCCCAGAAAGAGATTTTCGGGCCGGTCCTCTCTGTCATCGGCTTTGACGGCCTCGACGAGGCGGTGGAGATCGCCAACAACACCGTCTACGGCCTCGGTGCGGCGGTGTGGAGCGGCGACCTTGGTGCGGCCCACAAGGTGGCGCGGCGCTTCAAGGCAGGCGTCGTCTATGTGAACTGCTTCGATGCCGACGACATCACCACCCCCTTCGGCGGCGTGAAACAATCCGGCTTCGGGCGGGACAAGTCCCTGCACGCGCTGGAAAAGTATTCCGACCTCAAGACCATCTGGACGCGGCTGTGAGGTCTGCGCCCCGCCGCTGTCCGACCTGTTTTCGTGCCTGATCGACAACCCAGGAGTGTGCCCATCGTGTCATCTGCCCCGGTTTCAAACTCCACCGCCCACTGGCGTCACCTCGACGCCGCGCATCACCTGCATCCCTTCTCCGACACCAAGTCGCTGAATGCGGAAGGCGTCCGGGTCATCACCCACGCGCAGGGGAGTTACATCTACGATTCCGAGGGCAACAAGATCTTGGACGGCATGGCGGGCCTCTGGTGCACCGCCGTGGGGCACGGCCGGCATGAGATCGTCGACGCGATTTCCGGCCAGTTGAAGAAGCTCGATTATTACAACACCTTCTTCAAGACCACCCATCCTGCGGCCGCCGAACTGGCCGCCGCCATCGCCGAGGTGGCCCCCGAGGGCATGAACCATGTCTTCTTCACCTCCGGCGGGTCGGAGGCGGTGGACACGGTGCTGCGCATGGTGCGCCATTATTGGGCGGCGCTGGGCAAGCCGGAAAAGCACATCTTCATCGCCCGCAAGAACGCCTATCACGGCTCCACCGTGGCCGGTGCCAGCCTTGGCGGCATGAAGCCCATGCACGCCCAGGGTGGCCTGCCCATTCCCGGCATCGTCCATGTGCAGCAGCCCTATTGGTGGGGCGAGGGCGGTGACATGGACCGCGAGGCGTTCGGCCTCTACGCCGCCCAGGAAGTGGCCCGCGCCATCGACGCGGCGGGGGCGGAGAATGTGGCGGCCTTCATCGGCGAGCCCATCCAGGGCGCCGGCGGCGTCATCATCCCGCCCTCCACTTATTGGCCGGAAGTGCAGAAGATCTGTCGCGAGCGGGACGTGCTGCTGGTGTCTGACGAAGTCATTTGCGGCTTTGGGCGCACGGGCGAGTGGTTCGGCTGCCAATATATGGGCGTGCAGCCGGACCTCATCACCTTTGCGAAGGGCGTCACCTCCGGCTATTTCCCGCTGGGCGGCGTCATCGTGGGCGATCGGGTGGCCGAAGGCTTCATCGAGCATGGCGGCGACTTCAATCACGGCTACACCTATTCCGGCCATCCCGGCGGGTGCGCGGCGGCGCTGGCCAACATCAAGATCCTCCAGGACGAAAATCTGGTGGAGCGGGTCAAGACCGACATCGGCCCCTATCTCCAGGAGCGCTGGCTGAAGCTCGCTGATCATCCCCTGGTGGGCGAGGCACGGATGGTCGGCCTCATCGGCGCGCTGGAACTTACCCCCGACAAGGCCACCCGCGCCCGCTTTGCCGCTGAGGAAGGCACCATCGGCCTTATCTGCCGCGACTTCTCGTTCCGGTCCGGCCTCGTCATGCGGGCGGTGCGCGACAGCATGATCCTCGCCCCGCCCTTCACCTTGAGCCATGCGGAGGCGGACGAACTGGTCGCCACCGCCCGCAAGGTGCTGGACCTGACCTATGCCGAGCTGAAGCAGCGGGACCTTCTGAAGGCGGCGCCCGCCGCGGCCTGAGGCCGGAGCGCGTTTCACGCCACACCGGTGAAGCCAGAACGCCCGGGCCCTGCGCCCGGGCGTTTTTACGTGGGCGGCCGCGGAGGCCGTGGAACTGCTTTGCCGGCGGATTTTTTCCCGCCGGCTTGAGGGCGGCGGGAACCACGATCGCCCATGGCGCGTTTGCCTCGCCGGACCTCGTACATGTTCTCTTTATGATGAGCGCTCGGTTGGGCCTCGGCATTCTTTGCTGCATTGCTTCTAAGAATATAGAAGCTGATAAGTAAAGGGTATGTGGAACACTTTTGTCACGGCGGAGTTTAAATGATGGTTCGCTAGACAGGAGAGATCCATGCGAAATCATCTTTGTGCTGGTGCGGTTGTTCTTGCCGCGCTCGCTCCCGGTTTCGCCTTCGCGCAGGCTTCGACCGCGACGGGCGCCATTGGCGGTGCTGCAGTAGGGGCGGTTGTGGGCGGCCCCGTGGGCGCGGTCGTGGGTGGAGCCGTGGGGGCCACCATGGGTGCGGCGGCCGAGCCGCCGGCAGAGGTGCGCACCTATGTGCTGGAGGAGAGCCGTCCGTCCTATCGCGTCGAGCGCGAGGTGGTGGTTGGCGAGCCCCTGCCGCCGGACGTGCAGGTCTACGCGGTACCCAAGTATGACAAGTATCGCTACACGGTCGTCAACGACCAGCGGGTGATCGTCGATCCTGAGACCCGCAAGGTGATCCAGATCGTCCGGTAATCCCTCGTACGCGTATGCAAAATGGCCGCTCCCGGGGCTCGGGGGCGGCCATTTTTCGTTTTCCGGGATCAGGAGGGCGCGCTGTCGAGGAAGAGCGGCACGCGCTTCACGAAGCTGTCGTACCACGCGACCAGACGGGGATGATCGGTCCGCCACCGGCCCTCGAGGCGGAAGTCCAGGTAACCCAGCGCGCAGGCGAGCGCGATGTCGCCCACGGTGGGGTCACGATCGACGGGTGGGGGCGCGGCTTCCAGGGCGTCGAGGGCGGCGGCCACCTTGCCGGCCTGATGGTCCAGCCACTTGGCCACCCGATGCTCTTCCGGCCGGAAGCGCACCTCATAGACCTGGAGCAGGGCGGCGTCGGCGATGCCGTCGGCAAGCGCCTCCAGGCGCATTTCCTCGAACTTGGCCTCGGGGTCGGAGGGCAGCAGGCGCCCACCGGAGAGGTGGTCGAGATAGGCCAGGATCACCGAGGAATCATAAAGCGGCCCCTTACCTTCCCGCAGCAGGATGGGGATCTTGCCCAGCGGATTGTGGCTGCGCAGGGTGGCATCGGGATTGAGGGTGTCCGCCAGGTCCAGTTCCAGCGGAATGCCCACCAAAGCGGCGGCGACACGAACCTTGCGGGCGAAAGGCGAGGTGGGGGAATAGCGCAGACGCATGCGAACTCTCTTGGAAGGGAAACACCCTTGAGCGGGTTCGACAAAAGGCGTACCCGGCTTCGCGCCCGTGAGATAGGGGCCGGTCCGAGTTTTTCGCCGGCAACGGGCCCGCTTCAGCCTTCCGGGGTCAGCCAGCCGACCCGCACGCGCCCCTTGCCGTCCCGCGCCAGGAGCGGGGCCAGCGCGGTGAGGATGGTGCGCATCTCCTCCGCCAGTGTGAAGGGCGGATTGACGATGATGAGGCCGGAGCCAGACAAAGTGTCGAGGCTGCGCACTTCGGAGAAATCGATCTCCACCCGCAGCGTCTTGGGCATGTGAAGGCGCGCCACATCCTTGCGGAAGGCGTCCACCGCCCGCAAATCCTTGATGGGATACCAGAACATGAAGGTGCCGGTGGCGAAGCGCTCATAGGCGGCCTTCAGGCCGAGCCGCATGCGGTCGAACTCGCCGGGCTCCTCGAAGGGCGGGTCCACAAGCAGCAGGCCGCGCCGCTCGCGCGGCGGCAGATGGGCGCCGATGGCGTGCCAGCCATCCTGGAGCAGCACCTTGGCGCGCTTGTCCTCGCCCAGATGCTTTTCCAGCTTCTGCTTCTCTTCCCGGTGCAGGTCGCAGAACAAGAACCGGTCCTGCGGCCGCCCGAGAGCCAGAGCAAGGGCCGGGGAGCCGGGATAGCGCTTGGGTCCGGCATGGGCGCGCAGGGCGCGGATGGCGTCCAGGTAGGGGGCGAGCAAGGCAAGGGCGGGCGCGGCGATCTCCCCCGCATCGGCAGCGGCCAGCACCTTCTCGATCCCCAGCTCCGCCTCGCCGGTGCGCTGGGCATTGGTGCCGGCGAGGTCATAGAGGCCCGCGCCCGCATGGGTGTCCACCACACGATAGGGGGAGTCCTTGCGGGCGAAATAGGTGAGGATGCGCGCCAAGGCGGCATGCTTCATCACATCGGCCGGATTACCGGCATGAAAGGCGTGGCGGTAGTTCATGGGACCGTTCCGGCGGTTCTGCGGACGCGGCCGCTTAGGGAAGGGGCCGCGGGGGCGGCACGTCGAGGCTGCGCCCGGCGCCGCAGGCGCGGCGGTCCACCTCCGGGCAGGAGGTGAAGGCGAACTCGCTGGTCATGCACACCCGCACCTCCTTCAGGCGCCCATCCGAGCAACTCACCGCAATCATGTCGGCGCCGAGCCCCGGATTGGCGGCGCGGAAAGCGGTTTCCACCTCCACCGGTGTCATCTGCAGCGGAGCTGTGGGCGCACGCAGGATCTCGGGCAGCGTCACGCGCGCGAAGGCGCTGCGCACGGCGCCGAAATAGGCGGCGGGGGAGAGGCCCGAGCAGGTGCCGTGGCGGCGCCACTCGTGCAGCACAAGCCCCTTGCTGGGCATGAGGTCGGTGATGCCGGAAATCACCTCGTCCGGCACGTAGGGGGCGGGGGACTGGCAGAAATCGGGAAAGCCGCGCTCATATTGCGGCCACAGCCCATGCACCACGAAGCCGCGCGGCTTGGCGGTGCGGCACTGGGCCGGGCTTGCCCGTTCGCTCAGGCAATAAGTGGGGCTCCAGGACAGAGCGAGCACGTAGAAGTCGAACGCGCCCGGCCGGTCGTCCCTGGCATCCGCCGCGCTGGCGCCGAGGACGAGAAGCCCGACCAGCGCCGCCAGCAGGCGGGAAATCACGGACGGGCCATCTTGCAGTCCGGCGCATAGGCGAGGTTGCGGTCCAGTCCCGTCACGCACCATTCCACGCCCCAGGTATAGCCCTGGAAGGAGCTGTCCGAGATGATGGAGTAAAAGACCTGGTGGGGCTTCGCATCGGACAGCACCACGGTGGCGCTGCAATAGCGGCGCGGCTGGAAGCCTTCGCCCCACGGCCGGAAGGCGATCTCGCGCACGTTGGAGAAGCTGTTGATGTTCAGCGCGCTGTTCCAATACATGCGCTCGGTCTCGGCAAAGCGCATGGAGATGGTGCCGAGCGCCAGCGGCTCGGAGCAGACCGGCAGCTCACCGTTATATTTGTCGTTGGGCAGCCAGAAATTGTCGAGCAGGGACGCGGCGCCGGCCGCGGACGCCGAAAGGGCGCAGGCGATGAGTGCCGCAAGGCCCGCCCGTCCGCTACGTACCGTGAGACCCATGCTCCACTCCCGTCCATGACCCATGCCAATTCTGGCGGACGATGCTGCGCCCGCGCGCCACGGTCAAGCGCATGGGGGCAACACTCGCCCGGAAAAGCGCGCAATCTTGGAGCAGTTTGTGAAGATGGTGCCTCCGAACTGACGTTGACCGCCCTCCGCGCCAGTGGCACCACTGACATGGGCTTGTGTCTTGGATGAGGGATCATGTCGAAATCCGGTTTCGCACCCCAGGTTGTGACAGGGGGAGCCGCGACGAGAGGTTCAGGCGTGGCGCAAAACAATCTCCCGCGTTTCACCACCGGGCGCGAGGCCGCGCTGCAATTGCGGCCCGACCAGCCGGTCTATTGCTTCCGCCCCTCGGTGCTGGCGCAGGATGCCCGCGCCTTCATGGCGGCGTTTCCCGGCAAGACCGCCTATGCGGTGAAGACCAATGGCGAGGACCAGGTGCTGGCGGAGCTCGCCCGTGCGGGCGTGAGCGTCTTCGACGTGGCAAGCCCGGCGGAATTTGCCGCCGCCCGCGCCGTCGCGCCCACCTCCGAGCTGCTCTACATGCACCCGGTGAAGGCCCAGTCGGACATCCGCCTCGCCTTCGAGCGCTATCGCGTGCGGGTGACGGTGGTCGATCACGAGGACGAGGTGGCCAAGGTGCTGCGCATCGTGCACGCGCTGGATCTGGACCCCGAGGAATTCACCCTGTTCGTGCGCATCGCCTCCAAGGGCGAGGCGGCCTATGAATTGTCGAAGAAGTTCGGCGCCGCCCCCGCCCATGCGGCCGAGCTGCTCCAGCGCATCGACAATATCGGCTTCAAGTGCGGCATCTGCTTCCATGTGGGCAGCCAGATGGAAGATCCCACCACCTTCGAGCGGGCCATCGCCACCGCGGCCGAGGTGCGGGACGCGGCCAAGGTGCCGATCGTGGCGCTCGACATTGGCGGTGGCTTCCCGGCCTCCTATGCGCTCGACCCGCGCAAGCCCAATGCGGCCATGCCGCCGCTCGGCGAGCTCATGCGCTCCATCCTGGGCGCGGTGGAGAAGTACGGCTTTGGCGGCACGCCGCTGGTGGCCGAGCCCGGCCGGGTGATCGTAGCGCGGGCCTATTCTGTTCTGACGCGGGTGATGCTCAAGAAGGGGCAGCGCCTCTATATCAATGACGGCATCTGGTCCTCGCTCTCCGACAGCTGGACCGGCAAGCTTCTGCTGCCCGTGAACCACATTCCCGATCCCGCCCGCCGCCGGCGCTCGGGCGACCCCAACAAGATGGTGCCCTTCCGCATCTATGGCGCCACCTGCGACAGCGTCGATGTGCTCTCGCGTCCCTTCTATCTGCCGGAGACGGTCGATACGGGGGACTGGATCGAGATTGGCCATATCGGCGCCTATTCCCTCTCCCTGCGCACGCGGTTCAACGGCTTTTATCCCGACACCTTCGTCGAGGTGAGCGAGCCGTTCGAGCCGAACGTGCCGGGCTTCGTGGCGGCCGAGCCGGAGCGGCGCAGCGGGGTGGATCGCCGTGCGGGCGAGGACAGCCGGGGCGAGGCGAATGCGGAGACGTTGGAGAACCGCTGAAGTCTGCAACGTCTCTTAAGGGTCAGATCAAGGCCGGCTCCGGGTTTCCGGGCCGGCCTTTTCTTTTGCCGGTGGCGCTGGCGACGGCTCAATCCAACAGGTTCGAGGGCGATCACCGACCGGATGGAACCGCCAGCGGTTCCATCCGGTCGGACCGTGGCCTAGCGAAGCCTTAACCATCTCCGCGCCGGAAGCGGGGGCGCAGGGCGTTTGGAGAGCCCTCGTTAATAGGGTGGGGCCAAGGGTGGCGCGCGGTCCTGCGATAGGGGCCGGCCGTCCTGTGGAGCCTCCATGCCCCTCTCGCTCTCCGCCATCCTGCCCATTTTGATGCTGTTGGCCTCGAACGTCTTCATGACCTTCGCCTGGTACGGCCACCTCAAGTACAAAACCTCCGCCCTCGCATTGGCGGTGCTGGTGAGCTGGGGCATTGCCTTCTTTGAATATTGCCTTGCGGTACCTGCTAACCGCATCGGGTCGGACTTCTATACGACAGCACAGCTGAAGACCATCCAGGAGGTCATCACCCTGATGGTTTTTGCTGGTTTTTCAGTGCTTTACCTGAAAGAGCCCCTGGGCTGGAACCATGCGGTGGGCTTCGCCTTCATCGTCGCCGGCGCATACTTCATTTTCCACAAATTCTGAAAGCCGCTGGCGGGACGCGGGGGAGGGGGGAAGGGCTGCGATCTTCACTCTTAATGTAAAAAATTAACCATAATATACTGATATTTAATGAAAAAATGCTTTTCTTAAACCAACTTCCTAACTTGAAGCTTTAAGAGTGGGCCGCTGCGTGCATCGCTTCTGCCTCACTTCAACTGTTGCCGTATTTTCATATTTTTCAATATTTTATGGTTAATTTATAAGGTTAACTGCCCGCCCGGCTGGGACCGGCGCGGTTCCGTCCGTTGGGGCACCATTTCGGTGGGGACGGTCGACGGGCGTGGAGGGGCGCGCGTCCAGGCCGTCCGGCTACCGAGGGCTTTTGAAGGGCCCGTTGCGTCACTCAGCGCCGTCCGTGTGTCTCGACGGGGCATGCGGACGCCGCTCGTGCCCGCGTCCGATTTCATGTCGGGGAGGGGGACTTGGCCAACCCCGGTGCCCACAGGAGGGCGCGCAGGGCGCGTTTCACGCCACCTGCCCTCCGCCCGTATAGGTCTGGGCGCGGGAGAAAGGGGCGCGGGAAAAGACGCGACAGAGGAAGCGGGACATCGGAGCGAGGCGGCTGCAGCTTGAAAGCTGCGCCATGGCCAAGGGGGTTCGCGCGGTGTCAAACGAGGGCGGTGATGCGACGCTACGGGCGCCGTCGGTCCCCCGGAGGGAAAAAAGAAAACGGCCGTCGTGTCGCCACGCCGGCCGTCTTCGGTCGATGATCTATTGTCTGGGCGGAGCGCCCGGATCTGCGGCCGTCAAGCCTCAGTAGCTGCGACGGGCACGAACGGGCACCGGCCGGAGCCGTGCGGTGCGCCGCTCCTGCAGGCGATGGCCCAGCACGACGGCAATTCCAAGCGCGGCCAGCCCCGCCCCGATGGCGATGCCGAACGCGAAGGAGGAGCCGCCTGCATTGTCGAGGAGGAGGGTGGCGGCCGCCGCGCGGTCCACGGTCAGGACGAAGGTGACCGCGCAGATGGCGATCATCAGAGCCACCGTCAGGGCCACCTGGGTCATGGCATCGCCCGCCTTGTGATTGCGCACGACCCGAGCAAGCGCGTCCGGATCGGCGGCGGAGGGGCCCACCTGAAGCATTCCGTACTCACGAAACTCGGACATGATGGTCTCGCTACTGGCAGTGCCCTTCTGCGCGATGCGGAAGGGCGTAGGTCTCGGCTTCCTCAACGCCGCCGTGCGGCGATTCGGTTCCCGCGCTCCTGTGGAAAAATGACTGCCGAGCTGGTTGTGAATGTGGCGGCTTCGCGGCTCATCGGGGAAAAAACGTGGCAGAACGGGGGCTTGGGTCACACCGGCGCGAGCCGCCACGCACAGGGCTCCGCCGCTTGGGGACGCCACGTCATCTCCACATGCCCGGGTGTCTCTTCCACCCGTGACAACCAGGCCCTGACCGCAGGAAAATGTGACAGATCGAAGTCGCCTTCCGGGGCCATGTGCGTATGTGGATAAAGGGCAAGATCGGCCACGCTCAGCGTCTTGCCCGCGAAAAAGGTGTTGGCCTGGAGGTGGCGTTCCATGATGCGCAAGGCGCCATAGCCTTCTTCCATCCAGCGATCGATGTCGTGGGTGCGCAGTTCGCGCCCGCCGCGCACCTGCTTCAGCCAGAAGCGCGCCTGGGCGATGCCGGGCTCATGGTTGTTCTGCTCGAAAAACATCCAGCGCAGCGCCTCGGCCCGCTCTAGGCGATCGGCGGGCAACAGGGGCGTGCCTTCCGCCAGATAGAAGAGGATGGCGTTGGATTCCGGCAAGGTGGTGCCGTCATCGAACTCCAGGAGCGGCAGGCGCCCTTCGGGATGCTTGGCCAGGAATTCCGGCGTGCGGTGCTCGCCGGCGAAAATGTCCACCTCCACCAGCCGGAAGGGCAGGCCGAGCTTCGCCAGAAGCAGCCGCACCTTGTAGGAATTCCCAGATGACTGCGTGGAATAGAGTGTAAGCACAGCGCCCTCCTGGCGCTCGCTAGATGGGCCTGCCGTGGCCCGGGCGCAAGCGGTCCCATCAACAAACCGGGGCTCTGCCATTCACGATCCTTGCTTGTTCGGCAAAAGGGCCTCCGGTAAGAACAGGTGCACGCACCGGCGGGCATGACGCCGCCGGTGCTTCATACCATCCACCGCCCCCTGTTCTCCCGCGCCGCCCGGCGCGACCAACGGGGTGCGGGAGTTCGGAGCCCTGTGGCCATGAGCCTCCTGTCGCCCGCCCTGAAGCGCATCAAGCCGTCGCCCACCATCGCCATCTCCAACAAGGCCCGTGAGCTGAAGGCGGCGGGGCGGGACGTGATCGCTCTGTCCGCCGGCGAGCCCGATTTCGAGACCCCGGAAAACATCAAGGAAGCGGCCATCGCCGCCATCCGCCGGGGCGAGACGCGCTACACCGCCGTCGACGGCATTCCCGAGCTGAAGGCGGCCATCGTCAAGAAGTTCAAGCGCGAGAACGGCCTCGACTACAAGCCGAGCCAGGTCACGGTGGGCACCGGCGGCAAGCAGGTGCTGTTCAACGCGCTGGTCGCCACCGTCGGCCCCGGCGACGAGGTGATCGTGCCGGCGCCCTATTGGGTCTCCTATCCCGACATCGTGGAATTCTGCGGCGGCACCCCCGTCTCGGTGGCCACCACCCTCGCCGACAATTTCAAGCTCCGTCCCGAGGCGCTGGAAGCGGCCATCACGCCCAAGACCAAGTGGCTGATCTTCAATTCGCCCTCCAACCCGTCGGGCGCCGCCTATAGCTATGATGAGCTGAAGGCGCTGACCGACGTGCTGGTGCGCCACCCGCACGTGTGGATCCTCACCGACGACATGTACGAGCACCTCGTCTATGACGAGTTCAAGTTCGTCACACCGGCGCAGGTGGAACCCTCGCTCTACGACCGCACGCTGACCATGAACGGCGTGTCCAAGGCCTATTGCATGACCGGCTGGCGCATCGGCTACGGCGCCGGCCCCGAGCCGCTCATCAAGGCCATCGGCACGCTGCAGTCCCAGTCCACCTCCAATCCGTCCTCCATCGCCCAGTGGGCGGCGGTGGAAGCGCTGAATGGGCCGCAGGACTTCATCGCCCGCAACAATGCGGTCTTCAAGGAGCGCCGCGACCTCGTGGTCTCCATGCTGAACCAGGCCAAGGGCCTCACCTGCCCGAAGCCGGAAGGCGCCTTCTACGTCTTCCCCTTCTGCGACGGCGCCATCGGCAAGACCGCCCCCTCCGGCAAGGTCATCGCCAATGACGAGGACTTCGCCACCGAGCTCCTGGAAGCTGAAAACGTTGCCGTGGTTCACGGCTCCGCCTTCGGCCTCGGCCCGGCCTTCCGAATCTCCTACGCCACCGCCACCTCCGACCTCGAAGAGGCGTGCACCCGCATCCAGCGCTTCTGCGGCGCGCTGAGCTGAGGCGTTGCCGGACGCTGGTACGGCGTCCGGCAGTTATTTTCGCAAACGGGGCCATTTTGGCGTCTTTTGCGAAACATTCGGGAAGCCCCGGCGTTGGCGAACCGGGCGTGCCGAGCTAAGGCTTCGGTGCGCCGGCCGTCGCGCGGTCCGCGAGGCCGGTGTCCTTTGGAGGAAGAGACCATGAAGACTTTTGTGAAGGCTGGTTTCGCGGCCGCTCTTGCCGCTTCCGCCCTCGCGTTCGCCGCCGCCCCCGCCGCGGCGCAGACCCGCGTTCAAGTGGGCGTGCTGACCTGCCAGATGGCGCCCAATGTGAGCTTCATCATCGGCTCCGTGCGCGAGATGTCCTGCACCCTGCGTCCCTCCGTGAAGGGCGCCCCGAAGGGCACCTATACCGGCACCGTGCGTCGCTTCGGCCTCGATGTCGGCGTGACCGGCCAGGGCACCCTGGTGTGGACCGTGCTGGCGCCCACCACCAAGATCGGCGCCAAGGATCTGCGCGGCACCTATGCCGGCGTGTCCGCCAATGCGGCGCTGGGCGTCGGCCTCGGCGCCAATGCGCTGGTGGGTGGCTCCAACAACACCATCGCCCTGCAGCCCCTGTCCGTGGAAGGCCAGACCGGCTTCAACGTGGCGCTGGGCGTTGCCGAGCTGACCCTGCGCTGATCCGCACAAGCGCGGCTTTGTCGCAACGGGCGCCCCACGGGCGCCCGTTTTCGTTGGAAAGCTCTGCGGCAGAGCTCGCGCTTTGCGAATCGTCCGCCACGTGCGGCTCACTTTTGACCTGACCCGGAAAAAGGGGGATCCCATGCTTGCCTCTTCCATGCGTCCGAAATCGATCCTCGCCGGCCTCGCGCTTGCCGCCTGCGCCGTTCTCCCGGCCGCCGCCCAGACCGCGCCCCAGGCGCCCACCCGCGTCCAGGCCGGCCTGCTCATGTGCAAGGTGCAGCCGGCGGTGGGCTTCGTGCTGGGCTCCATGCGGGAAATGACCTGCGAGCTGCAGACCGGCGCGCCCAACGCCCTCAAGACGGTCGGCACCTATAAGGGCACGGTCGCCCGCTTCGGCATCGATCTCGGCTTCACCGGCCCGAGCACGCTGGGTTGGGCGGTGTTCGCTCCCACTTCCGCGCCCGCGCCGGGCGACCTGAAGGGCAGCTATGTGGGTGTGAGCGCGGACGCGGCCTGGGGCGTGGGCGGCGGCGCCAATGTGCTGCTCGGCGGCTCCAACAAGACCATCGTGCTCCAGCCCCTCTCCCTCCAGGGCACGACCGGCATGGCGGTGGCGGCCGGCGTTTCCGACCTGACCCTCACCCCGACCCCCTGAGCATCATGACACGGCTCGCCCCCCTCATCGCCGGCAGCCTGCTCTGCCTTGCCGCAACCACGCCCCTGCGGGCGCAAGACAGCGTCAAGGTAGAGGCGGGCCTTCTGGAATGCCGGGGGGCGGCTGCTGTCGCCTACGGCTTCGGGTCCACCCGCGCCGTCACCTGCGATTTCCGTCCCGCCGCCGGCGTGGGCCAGCATTATGCGGGCACGCTGGAGCGGGCGGGGATCGATTTCGGCGTCTCCGACCAGGGCTCCATGCTCTGGATGGTGCTCGCCACCAGCAAGGAGCTGGGACCGGGCGCGCTGGCTGGCCAATATGTGGGCCTGGCCAGCGGCGCGGCGCTCGGGCCTGGCTTCACCGCCAATGTGCTGGTGTCCAAGGAAGCGGCCAACGGCATTTCCCTCCAGCCCCTGAGCGTCTCCGCCGACAGTGGCCTGTCCATCACGCTTGCCGGGGTAACGCTGACGCTCAATCCCGCGCCCCCGCCCAACCGGCGATGAGGCCTTACACGCCCGTTTGAATTGCGTTGCGGCCGCTGCGGCCGCAATCCTCCGACCCGAACGGAGGATTTGCCATGCACATTCGGCGTAAACGCGGCTGGGAGATCCCGGAAAGCGAGGCGACGCCCGAGGGCGTGTTCCTGTCGCGCCGCACGCTGCTGGGCGCCGGGGCGGGCCTGATCGGGGCCACCGCTTTTCCTGCCCTCTCCCACGCCCAGCGCGCGGCAGACGTGCCGGACCCGTCCGCCGGCCTCTATCCGGCCAAGCGCAACGAGACCTTCACCCTCGACCGGGAGCTGACACCCGAAAAGGTGTCGAGCACCGTCAACAATTACTATGAGTTCGGGACCTCCAAGGACGTCACCCGTGCCGCCTCCCGCCTCAAGGTGCGGCCCTGGACCGTCAAGTTCGACGGGCTGGTGGAGCAGCCGAAGGAAGTGGGCATCGACGACCTCCTGAAGGCCGTCACCCTGGAGGAGCGCCTCTATCGCCATCGCTGCGTGGAAGCCTGGTCCATGGCGGTGCCCTGGACGGGCTTTCCCATGAAATCCCTGGTGGAGTTCGCCAAGCCCTTGAGCGGCGCCAAGTATGTGCGCTTCGAGACCTTCCTCGACAAGGCGGTGGCGCCCGGCCAGTCCGGCCGCTTCTATCCCTGGCCCTATGTGGAAGGGGTGACCATGGCGGAAGCCACCAACGACCTCGCCTTCATGGTGACCGGCGTCTATGGCAAGCCCGCGCCCAACCAGTTCGGCGCCCCGCTGCGGGTGGTGCTGCCGTGGAAATATGGCTTCAAGTCCATCAAGGCGATCGTGCGGGTGTCGTTCGTGGAGGAGCGGCCGAAGAGCTTCTGGGAGGTGATCCAGGGCTCAGAATATGGCTTCTGGGCCAATGTGAACCCGCAGGTGGCCCATCCCCGCTGGAGCCAGGCCACCGAGGAGGACATCGGCACCGGCCAGCGGCGGCCGACGCTCCTCTATAACGGCTACGGCGCCTATGTGGCCGACCTCTACAAGGGCATGAGCCCGAAGGAAAACCTGTTCATGTGAGGGGAGGGGGCGCCCCCTCCCGTCGGCCTGATCGGAACAGGTTCTATCCCCGCGACCGCAATTCCCGGCGCAGGATCTTGCCCGTGGCGGTCATGGGCAAGGCGTCGGTGAAGGCGACGGCGCGGGGATATTCGTGCGCCGAGAGGCGCTCGCGCACATGGCGCTGGATCTCGGTGGCCAATTCGTCCGTGCCCTCGACGCCGGGCTTCAGCACCACCCACGCCTTCACCGCCTCGGTGCGCACGGGGTCGGGCACGCCCACGACGCCCACCAGCGCGACAGCCGGGTGCTTGAGGATGCAATCCTCGATCTCGCCGGGGCCGATGCGATAGCCGGCGGACGTGATGACATCGTCCGAGCGGCTCACATACCAGAGATAGCCATCCTCATCCTGCCGGCCGAGATCGCCGGTGAGCAGGAAGTCGCCCGCGAACTTGGCCGCGGTGGCGGCGGGATTGTTCCAGTATTCCAGCATCATGACCGGATCGCCCCGGCGGATGCCGATATGCCCCTCCGTGCCGGGCGGCACCGGATGGCCCTCCTCGTCCACGATCTGAACGTCATGGCCGGGAATGGGCTTGCCCATGGCGCCGGGTCGGATGGGGAAGTAGGAGGAGTTGGAGCCTACCACCAGATTGCATTCGGTCTGGCCGTAAATCTCCCGCGCCTCGACGCCCAGCCGCTCCTGCACGAAGGCGCCGAGTTCGCTGCCCAGCGTCTCGCCGCCGGTGAGTAGCGAGCGCAGCTTCAGTCCCTCCTGGCGCACATCCGCCTGGCGCAGCAGCTTGAGCGCCGTGGGCGGCAGGAAGACATTGCGCACGCCTTGGTTCGCCATCAGCGCCATGGCGGCGTCGGGATCGAACTTCTTCGCCCGATAGGCCAGAACCGGCACGCCCAGGTGCAGGGTCGGGAACAGCACGTCGAACAGGCCGCCGATCCAGGCCCAGTCGGCCGGCGTCCAATGCAGGTCGCCGGGCTGGGGCATATCCTCGTGGACGAATTGCAGACAGGGGAGATGTCCAAGCAGCACGCGATGGCCGTGCAGCGCGCCCTTCGGATTTCCGGTGGTGCCGGAGGTGAAGATGATGATGCCGGGATCGTCGGGCGTCGTGTCCACCGGGGTGAAGCGGTCCGAGCCCTTCTCCAGCGCGGCATCGAAGGACAGGGCGCCGCCGCTGTCGGGACCGATCACATAGACATGGGTGAGGGCGGGCAGGTGGTCGCGCACACGGTCGAGCTTGGCCAAGCCCGCAAGGTCCGTCACCAGCACCTTGGCGCCGGACGCCTCCAGGCGATATTCCAGCGCCTCGTCGCCGAACAGGGTGAAGAGCGGCACCGAGATCATGCCCGCCTTGAAGGCGGCGAGATGCGCAATGGCGGTTTCCGGCGCCTGGGGCAGGAACACCGCCACCCGGTCGCCGCGCGTGAGGCCGGCAGCCACCAGGACATTGGCGAAGCGGTTGGTGAGGCGGGCGAGATCCTCGAAGGTGTAGCGGATGACGGCGCCGCTCTCCTCCACGAAGATCAGGGCCGGCTTGCCGGCACCGGTGGCGTGGGCATCGGTGCAGGCGACGCCCATATTGTAGCGCGCGGGCAGGTCCCAGCGGAACGCACGCACCGCCTCGTCATAGCTCCGGGCCATCTCCGTCCTCCCCGCATGCCGCGCACGGGCGCGCGTCTCCGAGGCCGGTCTGTGCCGGCCGTCAGGAAACAATCGAACGTTTTTTTAATTCGGCGTCAAGCGCCGTGGCGAAACACTCCGCCCGCCATCCTCAGGCGCGCAGCCTCAGGCCACAAGCCCCAGCGCGCTGGCGGCCTCATTGCGGATGGCGGCGATGTTGGTGCGGTAGCCCTCGATGCCGCCCTTGAACACGGCCGAGCCCGCCACCAGCACGTCCGCTCCCGCGCGGGCGCAGAGCGCGCCGGTGTGCGGGTTCACGCCGCCATCCACTTCCAGGCGGATGTCGCGGCCGCGGATCATGTCGCGGATGCGCTCGATCTTGGGCAGCACATCGGGGATGAAGGCCTGGCCGCCAAAGCCGGGATTGACGCTCATCACGCAGACGAGGTCGATCTTGTCGAGGAGATAGGTGAGGGCGGTCTCGGAGGTGGCCGGGTTCAGCGCCACGCCAGCCTTCTTGCCGAGGCCCCGAATCACCTGGAGGCAGCGGTCGAGATGGACGGTGGCTTCGGCCTGCACGGTGATGATGTCGGCCCCCGCCGCCGCGAAGGCTTCCAGATAGGGCTCCACCGGGGAGATCATCAGGTGCACGTCGAACACCTTGTCCGTGTGCCGGCGCAGCGCCTTGATGATGTCCGGGCCGAAGGTGATGTTGGGCACGAAATGGCCGTCCATCACGTCGAGATGGATGTAGTCGGCGCCCGCCGCAGCCACGTCGCGCACCTCCTCGCCGAGCCGGGAGAAGTCCGAGGCCAGGATGGACGGGGCGATCAGCGGCAGGGTCATGATGGTTGCTCCGGCGGGCAGCGGCCCGTTCCATATATGGGGCGCCGCTCCCGGCGGCGCCACGGTTCGGCCGGTCGCGGATGCTCGGGCGCCCGCGACCGCACCGTGCGATCAGTAATAGGACGCGATCTTGGCCACTTCCTCGCGCGAGCCGAACACCAGCGGAATGCGCTGGTGGAGCTTGGCGGGGACGATGTCCAGGATGCGGGTCTGGCCGTCCGTGGCCGCGCCCTTGGCCTGCTCGGTGAGGAAGGCGACGGGGTTGGCCTCATAGATCAGGCGCAGGCGGCCCTCGCCATAGCCCTTCCGGCTGTCTCCCGGATAGATATAGACGCCGCCGCGGGTGAAGATGCGGAAGGCGTCGGCCACCATGGAGCCGACCCAGCGCATGTTGAAGTCCTTAGCCCTCGGACCGTCCTTGCCGGCGAGGCAGTCGGCCAGATAGGCCTGCATGGGCGCGGCCCAGTGGCGGACGTTGGACTGGTTGACGCCGTATTCCTTGGTCTCGGCGGGAATTTCCACCGCCGCGCGGGCCAGGATGAAGGTGCCGCTGGCCCGGTCATAGGCGAACACCTGCGTGCCCTCGCCCACCGTTGAGACCAGCACCGTGGAGGGGCCATAGACCAGGAAGCCGGCGGCCACCTGCGCCGAGCCCTTCTGCATCAGCGCGGCGGTCGGATCGGGGAAGGTCGCGGCATCATAGGGCAGGATGGAATAGATGGTGCCGATGGAAACGTTGGTGTCGATGTTGGACGAGCCGTCCAGCGGGTCCACGGAGACCACCAGCGAGCCGCCTTCGGCCACCGGAATGGCGGTCTCGCTCTCCTCGGAGCCGAGATAGGCCACCGGCGCGTGCTTCAGCGCGTCCAGGATGGTCTCCTCGGCGATCACATCCAGTTCCTTCTGCGTGTCGCCGCCGGCATTGGCCTCGTCGCCGCGCACCTTGGCGAAATGGTCGGCCAGCGGCCCCTGCGCCACCAGGTCGGCAATGGTGACGCCCGCGCGCGCGATGCTCTTTACCGCCTCGGCCACCGCGCTCCTTTTGGAATCGCCCGCCGCCCAGGTGGCAAGATAGCTCTCGAGGGTCACCGCTTGGCTCACGTGTCTCTCCTGTTGCCGCATCAACCAACGGCGCCCTTATGGCTCAAGGCGCGGGGCGCGTCGAGGGTGACGCACCGCCGCCGCCCCTGCGGCAGGAGCATGGCGCGCCGGCTTGCCTCGGTGCGTCGGCTCGCGTTTATTGCATCGACAAGATATTTCCTGATGGGAAAAGTTGCGGAATGAGCTGGATCATCCTGTTTCTCGCCGGGCTCCTGGAGATCGGCTGGGCCATTTCCATGAAGCATTCGGAAGGCTTCACCAAGCCGCTGGCGAGCGTCATCACCGTGGCCCTCATCGTGCTCAGCCTCATCATGCTCAACTTCGCCATGAAGACCCTGCCGGTGGGCACCGCCTATGGGGTGTGGGCGGGGATCGGCACGGTGGGCACGGCGGTGGTGGGCATCCTGGCCTATCATGAGCCGGCAACCTTGCCCCGGCTCGCCTGCATCGCCTGCATCGTGGTGGGCATCGTGGGGCTGCGGCTGCTCTCGGAGCATTGAGCGCTCAGCGGGTGCGGATGATCTCCACGCCCACATCCCCGAACACGCCGGTAATGGGCGCGCCGGGCTTGTGGACGACCACCCGCACCTGCTCGATGGCGGGGAAATGATCGAGCAGGCGTGTGGCGATGCGCTCGGCCAGCGTCTCGATGAGATGAACCGGCTCGTCCTCCACCACGGCGCGGATATGGCCGTAGACCTCCTGGTAAGAGACGGTCAGCCCCGCATCATCCGCCCAGGCGGCGGGGCGGGTGTCGAGCCACCAGTCCGCATCCACAACAAAGCGCTGGCCCAGCTCCTGCTCGGCCTCATAGACGCCGTGGCGGGCGAAGAAGGGCAAAGCGCGCAGGAAGACCCGGTCGCTGCGGGACGGGCCGGGCACGGCCTGGGCGTCGGCGGCGGGCAGGTCGAGGGCGGTGGAGGAAGGCTCGATCATGATGCGTCACGCGGGCAGGAGGAGAGCGTCGTCGGCGGAAAGCGCAAGGCGGCCCACCGCCACCGCCGGCGCGCAATCGGCGGCGCGGAGGGCGCGCGCCTCATCTTCGCAAAGAAGCGGGGCGAGGTCCAAATAGGGCCGGTCCAGCCGTGACGCCAGCCGCGCGACGTAGCCGCGCCCGATGCCCGCCCCCACCACCGGTGCGGCGGCCGGCAGGCGGGCGGCGGAGAGCACGCAGGCAAGGCCTTGCGCGAGGGTGGTCATCTGCGCCTCGCTTGCCGCGGCGGCCAGCGCCTGGGCCTCATCCAGACTGGCGCCCCAGGGGCTGCCGGGATCATCTGCGATCAGGTCGCGCCCCACCATGCGCAGCAGCCGGCGGGCGCTGCCTTCCTCTGTCTTCACGCCGTTATCTGCGGCGGGGTGCAGGTCGGCCCCCTCCGGGAGGGCGCCGGTGAGGCGGTGGATGTCGGCGCTGGTGGCGAAATATTCCGCCATCAGCGGCACCTCCTCGCCCCGGAAGGGCAAGGTGTGCGCCAGCGCCATGACCGGCGTGCGGGCAAGGCCAGTATAGACCAGCTCCCGCGTCACCAGCCGCTCCGCATCGGAAAAGCCGCGGGCGGCCACCTGACCGGCGCGCACGGGAATGATGTCCGTGGTGGTGGAGCCCATATCGATCAGGACGGCATCGGGCACGAGGTGCCCCACCGCCGCAGCGGTGGCGTGCCAGTTGGCGGAAGCGATGAGGGGCGCGGCATCCACCGCCTGCGACAGGCCCACGAAGCCGCGCGGCCCGGCATAAAAGCGCGTTCCCGGCCCGAGCCGTTCCGCCAGCGCAGCGGTGAGCGCCGCGACGCCCGCCTGCCGGTCGGGCCACAGATCCACCAGTTCGCCGGTCATGGTCACCGCCGAGGGCAGGCCGGGGAGGGGCGGGAACGCGGCCAGCGCAT
The DNA here is from genome assembly GCF_028863665.1 of Aquabacter sediminis. Lineage (GTDB taxonomy): Bacteria > Pseudomonadota > Alphaproteobacteria > Rhizobiales > Xanthobacteraceae > L1I39. The sequence continues at coordinate 173,960 of NZ_JARBFX010000003.1, read as the reverse complement.
CATCCAGCTCGGACAGCCCGCGCCAGAGCGCACAGGGGGCGAGGTCCACCTCCAGGAGGGTGCCGGCGGCATCGAAGACCGCGCGCTTCAAATGCGCGCCGCCCACGTCCCAGCCGAGAAGCGTCGCCTTGGTCATCTCACGAGCACCTCGACCGGCTCGGCCTTGGGCAGATGCGGCAGGGAGGGCGGCACGCCATCGCGGATCAGCTCGGGGAGGAAGGCGGCGGGGTTGACCCCGAGGGCGGCGTGGAGGCCCGCATAGGCGGTCGTGACGCGGGGATTGACCTCCACCACCACCGGCCCGGCCTCGGTGAGCAGGATGTCGATGCCGATGATGCCGGACAGGCCCGGAAAGGCCGCCACCACGGCTTCCGCCAGGGCGGCCAGCCGCCCGTCTGTGTCACTGATGCCGCCCACTGTCAGGCCCTTAAGGCTGAGGCGGCCTTCCGCCACGCTCACATGCTGGAGGTTGGCGGCAAGCAGGCGCGTGCAATCCGGCCGACAGAGCACGGTGAGGCTGGCAGGCGTGCCCTCCATGAAAGGCTGCACAACGAGCCCTGCATCGGTGGGTGTGGCGGCGCCGGCGTCCCACACCCGCGTCTCCACCGCGCCCGCGCCCTGGTCGGGCTTGGTGAGGCGGCGGCCGGTGAGCCGGCGCGGCGCGGCCGTGGCGGGAAAGGTGGGAATGGCCGGCAGGCCGTGGGCCTCCAGGCGGATGGCTGTCTTCAGCTTGCTGGAGGCGGTGGCGATGGCTTCCAGCGTGCAGCCGATGACGCGCGCCCCGCTCGCCCCCGCCATCTCCACCATGCGGGCGAGCAGCCCGTCCGTCTCCGGTGCGATGGGCCAGACCACATGGCTTTCCGCACAGGCGCGCGCCCAAGCCGCCCAGGGGTCGTCCCCCTCCGCCACCAAATCGGCGGGGAGCAAGGCGGGGGGCAGGCGGTCGTCCTGGACCAGCACGGGATGAAGGCCGGGAAGGGCGGTGACATCGGCGAGGATGGCGTCGCGCATCAGCGTGCCTTCGGGCAGCAGATCCTCCGGCAGGGGCTTGTCCCTGAGACCGCCGGCTGTCACGAACTCGCAGACGAACACGCGCATTCCGCTTGCCTCCCGATTCCGGACACCCGCTCATGCAGATTATCCCGGTCATCGATCTGAAGGGAGGCCAGGTGGTGCATGCCCGCCGGGGCCTGCGCCATCTCTACCGCCCCGTTCAATCCCGCCTCGCCGAGGGGGCCGACCCGCTTGTCCTGACAGAAGCGCTCCTGGCGCTCGGCGGGTTCCGGACCCTTTACGTGGCCGATCTCGACGCCATTGCCGGCACGGGCGACAATGCCCCTGTGGTCGCGGCGCTGCGGGCGCGCTTTCCCGCCCTTGATGTGTGGGTGGATGCCGCCGAGGCGCGCCTTGAGGCCCTCGACGCCCGCCGGGCGGCCGATCTCGGCACGGCGGTGGTGGGCAGTGAATCGCTTTCGGATGTGGAGGCCCTCGCCGGCCTTGCGGGGCGCGACTTCGTGCTCTCGCTGGACCGCACCGCCGAGGGCCCCCTCGGCCCGTTGGCCGTGCACGAGACGCCCGCCTTGTGGCCGTCCCGCCTCATTGCCATGACGCTCGCCCGCGTCGGCTCGGGCGAAGGGCCGGACCTGTCCGGCATCGCGGACCTGCGCGCCCGCGCGCCGCTGGCGGAAATCTATGCGGCCGGCGGCGTGCGCGGCCGGGCGGACCTGGATGCGCTGGTGGCGGCCGGCGCGGCCGGTGTTCTGGTCGCCACCGCCCTTCATGACGGCACGCTCACGGCGGCCGATCTGGCGGATTTTCGCTGAAGGCACCCTCACCCTTCCTGCTCCACCAGGGCGTCCGCAAGCAGGCTGGCCACGGTCAGGTCAGCGCTGGTGCCGGGATTGAGGCCGCGCGCCTTCAGGTCTGCGTCGAAGGCGAGGAGACGGGACGTGCGGTCGGCATCCGGCAGGCCCTCAAGGCCGGTGCACACCGCCCGCGCCTCCTTCCGCACCGCCTCCGCGGTGGCGCGGCCGAACTTGCGGCCGATATGGCTATCCGGGAAAGCTTGCAGGAAAGACAGATAGACCGCCTGCGCCGCCCGCGCCGGATCGCCCCGATGGGCCGCCGCCACGGGCACGCCGAGGGCGAACACCTCTTGGAAGCCGCCGGCATATTGCCGGGCGATGAGGTCGCGATCGGCGGCCGCCGCCATGGCGACCCGGAGCGGCACGCAAGCGGGGGCGCGCACATCATTTTCCGCCGTGCCGAGCCCGCCCGGATTGGCGGCCGCGATGGCGCGGAACACGGCCTTTGCGTCCTCCGGCGTGAGCGCGGCGAGCACCGCCTCCACCCGGGCCGCAAAGGGCCGGTCGGCAGGCATCTGCGTTGCAGCCATCACCGGCGCGCACAGGAGCAGGATGCCCAGATTGGTGTTGCAGCCGGCCACTGCCAGCGATGCCGCAACGGCCTGTTCGATGCGGTCACCCACCGGCGCGCCCGCGACCGAGAGGGGGCCGGCAGCGGCGGTCGCCGCGGCCTCGAACTGCGCCACCTCCATGCCGTGGCCGGCGGCGTGCACGTGCACATTGCCCGGCTTCAGGGCCAGGAGCTCCGCCCGGCAGGCTGCCACGAACAGGCGCGCAGTCGTGTCGGGCGCGATCATGCGGGTTGAGGGACGCCGCACAGCAAGGCGGCGATGGGTGCGGCCATGTCCTGCCCGGTGGCCGCGTAAAGCCCGTTCCAGGCGGGCATGGAATTGACTTCCAGCACCAGGAGACTGCCGTCCCGGTCGCGGATCAGGTCGACGCCGGCCACCTGCGCCCCCACGGCCTGCGCGGCGGCGACCGCCAGATCGGCCAGCGGGCCGGTGGCGGGCACGGGCTCGCCCTCGGCGCCCTGATGGATGTTGGTGATCCAGTCCTCATTCACCCGCCGCATGGCGGCTTCCGCGCGCCCGCCCACCACGAACACCCGATAGTCCGCATGCAGGCCCTCCGCGCGGGGTACGAAGTCCTGGAGATAGAACACGCCCTCCACCGCTTCGGCCTCCGGCAGGTCGGTGCGGGGGGAGAGGCGCAGGAGGCCGCGCCCCTGCGAGCCGAACAGCGGCTTCAGCACCGTGTCGCCCGGTGCCGCGTCCACCAGCGCCTGCGCGGGGGCGCGGTCCTGGAGCACGAAGGTGCGCGGGGTGGGCAGGCCCGCGCGGGCGATGAGGAACGAGGTCATGGCCTTGTCCACGCACCGCTCGATGGCGCGGGCGGAATTGACCACCTTCACCCCCAGCGCACCGAGCGCATGGAGCACGCCGAGCCGCAGCGTGATTTCCTCCGTGGAGCCGTTGGGCACGGTGCGCACGAAGGCGGCGGCGGGAAGCTGGTCCTCGAAGCCGGGCAGGATGAGGCCGTGGGCACTCTCGCCGATGGCGAAGCCGCAGCGGGAAAGGGGCACGATGCGCCCCTGCCGCCCCTGGGCTTCCAAGGCCGACAGAAGCCGGCCGGTGTGCCAGTCCGGCTTTTCGGCGAACAGCGCGACGGGCGCGGGATTGCTCATGTCAGCCGCCGAAGGAGCGCACCACCAAAGCGGGGTCGAGCGCTCCGGCGGCAAAGCTGGTGCCATGGTCCACCGCCGTCACGGTGACGCGGGCGGGGGAGAACAGCATGGGATCGATGCGGTAGAAGTCGCAGTCGCAGGCCGCGAACGTCTCGGCGAACTGCTGGCCATAGTCCCGCGAGGTGCTGCTGGGCAGGCTTTGTGCCAATTGCCGCGCCTCGTCCTGCGGCCCGGTCACGAACAGATGCACCTGGCCGCCATAGAGGGTGGCGTCATTGGTGCGGCCCATGGCGGCGATGAAGTCGGGCGCCGGCGGGGGCACCGGCGCGCTGCCGCGCCCGTCGAGGATCCGCTCCAGCGGGAAATGCAGCGCGTGTGCCTTGTGGAGCGCCACTTCCAGCACCCGCGCCGCGATCTGCACCGCGCCGGCAAGGCTGGATGTGGGGGTGAGGATGAAGGTCACCTGTCCCGCCGCGACCGCGCAGGCGCGGGCCACCTCCACCACCACTTCGGGCGGCGGCACCTGGCTGGTCTCCAGCACCAGCGCCACGCTTTCCCCCGCCTCCTTCAGGCCCAGTTCCGCGAACAGCGGCTCAACCGCCGCCGTGGCGCGGCCGGGGCCGGAGCCGAGCGCGAAGAAGTCGCCGGCCGCCAATTTCCATCCCGCATACTGGCTGCCGAGACAGGCGAGCACCGGGTCGCCGGTGCCGACGCTCACCAGGGTGGGGAAGGGATCGAACAACGGGCTTGTCTCGAAGCCCACGGTGCCGAGGCCGCCGAGGCAGATCTCGGCGATGCGCCGGCCCGCCTCCAGCCCGCCGGGCGCGGCGATGCCGGCATCGATGATGCGGGCACCGAGCGGCCCCTCGCTGACCTTCAGGCGAAGGGCGCGGGCATCAGCGGCGAGGGCGTCCACCAGAAGGGCGGCGCGGCGCGCCAGCAAAGGGGGGGCAGTCTGCGTCATGATCCGCCTCACCCGCGCGCTGGCAGGCCCAGATGGGCACGCGCGGCGGCGAGGCGGTCCGCCAGCTTCTGCCGCGCCGCGTCCGCCGTCCCAGCCTTGGCCTTGACGGTGCAGATGGGGCCGCCGGCGGGAATGACGGTGCCGGCGGCGGTGCGGTCATAGATCCCCTCCGGCCAGTCGCCGGGCGGGATCATGATCGGCTCGTCCGCATAGAGCACGGCCGCCGCCACCGCTTCGGCCGGGGTGGGCAGGCTTTTCGGCAGCTTGCCGCCACAGGCGGTCAGATGCAGCGCCAGCAGCGGGGGCAGGGGGTCCACGTCGAAAATGTCGAGGCTGGCGCCGGGGCGGGGATTGATCTCGACGAGCCACCAGCCCTCAGGGCCCACCAGCAGGTCCACCGAGACGAGGCCCACAAGGCCGCAGGCCGTCACCGCAATGATCGCGGCGCGGCGGATGGCCTCGTCGAAGGCCGGGGGCAGCGCCACCGGGCCGGCGGCGCCGCCGAAGCGGAAGGGATGGGCCTCGTCCCCGTCCGACCATTGCCGCGAGGCGCCCACCACCAGGGCCTCCCGGCCGGAGGAGAGGAGGAGGAGCGAATGGGCCTCGCCCGTCACTTCCTCCTGGAGGTAGAAGCCCGGCGCCGGCGGGGAAAGATCGCCCGCCGCGCGGCGGCGGATATGGCCGCCGCCGGCGCCGCCGATCTTCTTTTCCAGCAGGGAGGCCTGTGCGAGCGCGCCCTCGGGGGCGGCGAGGGTCACGCGCGGGAAAGGGATCTTCAGGTGCCCGCACAGGGCGGCCATGGCCAGCGGATCCTTCATCACCCGCACCGTGTCCGCCATGTTGCCCAGGATGGGATTGCGGGCGCCGATGCGGGTCATCAGCCCCGGATCGTCCTCGAACCCGCCGCCCAGCACCACCGGCAGGCCCGGCGGGGAGAGGGAAGCGAGCGCCTGGATCAGGTCGTCGCCGTCAAAGGCGAAGCCGTCCTTCTTGTGCACGCGCACGCAGCGCGCCGCCTTGGAACAGGTGTCGAGGTCCGCGAACAGATCGAGGGCAAGGGCCGAGAAGCCGGCGCGCGCCGCACTGGCGGCCAGCGGGCGGGCGGACAGGGCAATGACGGCAAGATCCATGGGCTACACCTTCAGCTCGCGGGCGAGGGCGAAGGCCTCGTCGAGGCCGATGAACAGCGCATGCTCGGTTTCCCGCATGCGCTTCAGCAGCAGGTGCTGCACCTGGTATTTCAACTGGCCGATGGCCAGCGCGCCGATCCCCACCCCATGGGGCAGGGGCGCGGCGGCATCATGGGCGCCGATGCCGGCAATGCCGGCGGGCGGCACCGCATTCACGTCGGCGGCCACCTTCAGCCGCGTGGCGGCGGCGAGGTGCGCGGCGCTGAGGATCTCCACCCCCGCCTTGCCGGCGGCCAGGATCACCTCCGCCTCCGGCACGAGGGCGAATTTCTGGGCCTCGTCCGCGCCCTCCGCGCAGGCGAAGGTGACGCCGAAGCGGCGGGCATAGTCCTGAGCCTTCAGTTCCACCGCTCCGACCTCGCGATGGCTGACCAGCGTGACATGGGCGCCCGCGCGCGCGGCGATGATGGCGGCGACCCCGCCCACCACGCCCGTGGCGCCATAGACCTGCACCGCCGCGCCCTGCAATCCCTCCGGCCGGGTGGCTTTGAGGGCCTGTTCCACCCGCGCGATCATGGCGGCGGCGGTGGTGAAGGCGCCGGCGGGGTCCGGGAAGATGGAAATCTCGAAGGGCGGGAAGATGGACTGGCGGGCGATCTCCGCCATGTCGAGGGCAAGCCCCGCATCCTTGCCGCCGATGAACAGCCCGGTGCGGGCGGCGGCGGAGGGAGCGCGGGAGAACATCATGTCCTGCACCAGGTCGCGCACCTCATCCAGCGTCACGCGGGGATAGGGGGCCAGGTGCACATAGCCGGCATCCACCGCCATGTTCACGTCGAACGGGCTCACATGGGGCAAAGGCGAGATGAGGTGAAGGATGGGGGCGGCGTCCGCCATGGCCGTACGGCTCCGTGCTGGGGAAACAACGGGACAGCGGGTGGCGAGGCAGAGCGCGGGAATCCGGACCGCGGATGCGGTCCTAGAGGTCCACCACGTCTGCGCCGCGGTTGTTTCCCCGCACGCAATCAAAACCCAGATTGGCCTTGGCAGCATAACGGCTGCGCAACCGGGATGAAAGCGCCTCGGCCTCTTCCAGGCTACCCAGAATGGCAAATCCGGTGGGCCCCCAGGAGCTCTGGCCGATGCCCGCAACCCCTTCGGCGGCAAGGAACTCCATCACCTCGGCCACGTCCGGGCTGGAATAGCGCCCGCCGCCCTGCGCCGCGGCATAATGGTCGCCCAGATGCCGCTGGATCTCGCCCACCGCCGCGCCGAATCCCTGCACCGCGCCTTCTGCCAGGGCCGGCAAGGCGCGCATGAGGGTAAGGTGGCACAGATGCGCGGCCAGGTCTTCGGGGAAGGGCGGCAGGCGGCCCATGGCTCGGGTCTCCGCCTCGCCGGAAAGGCCGGCGCGGGCGGTGTCGGTGATGAGGAGGATACGCCAGTCGTCCGGCACCGGCAGGCGGGCGATGACCGGGGGCGGGGCGTCGGCGTCGCCGCCCACCGCCTTGCCGCCATCGACAACCACGCCCCCCGCCATGAAGGCGGCAAGGCCGATGGCCGAGCGCCGGCCCCGGCCCAACGCGCCGGCAAGGGCGCGCGGATCATCCGGGCGCCCCTTCAGCCGCGCCATGCCGGCGGCCACCGCCAGCGCCAGCTGGGTGCCGGAGCCAAGGCCGTTATGGGCGGGCAGGGCGGTTTCCACGGTGATGGCGAGGGGCCGGGAGGCGCCCGTTGCGGCGCGCACCGCATCGCGGGCCTTCCCCGCCCGCGCGCTGTCGGGGCCGTCGAGGCTGTCCCTCTGCGCAGGCGCGAGATGGACGCTGGTGACGGGGCGCTCCAGGGTCAGGCCCAGGGAGCCGAAGCGTCGGCCGAGACTGCCGCCAAGATCGAGGAAGCCGAGATGCAGCCGGGCCGGGGCGGTGACGCGCACGGCGGCCGGAACTGCGCTCGCGGGGCCGTCCGGGCCCTGCGTGCGGCTCCCGGTCACTGGGCGAGCGCTGCCTTCAGCTTCTCGGCATGCTCCGCCAGCACGGCCATGTCTTCCTTGATGCTGGCGGCGGGCTTCATGGGCACGCCGTCATGGCGGGGAATGACATGCACATGCAGGTGGAACACCACCTGGCCGCCGGCCGCCTCGTTGAATTGCTGGACGGTCACGCCATCGGCGGCGAACGCCGCCTTGCCGGCACGGGCGATCTTCTGGGCGACCTTGGCCACATAAGCGAGGTCTTCCGGGTCGATGTCGAGGATGTTGCGGGCGGGCGCCTTGGGGATGACCAGGGTGTGGCCGGGGGCGCGGGGCATGATGTCGAGGAAGGCGTAGGTCTTCTCGTCCTCATAGACCTTGAAGGCCGGCAACTCGCCCCGCAGGATCTTGGCGAAGATGTTGTTGGGATCGTAGGCGGGCGCGTCGCTCATCGGGGGCCTCCGGCGATTGCTTTGGCTTTCGCATCGCAGGCGGTGCGCGAAGGGTCAAGCCCCCCGCGCGTCGGCGCGGGGGAGGTCCGGCGCGAAAACGCCCGGATCACCAGGATCCGGGCGCAGGGGAAGAGGGCGCTTCAGCGCGCCTTATAGGTGCTGTGGCAGGTGCGGCAGGTCTGGGCGACGGCCGAAAATGCGCTCTTGAAGCCGTCGGCGGTGGCGATGTTGGGGGCGCCCGCCGCCACGGCCTTGTTGAAGGCGGCCAGGTCCGCCTCGAAGCCGGCGCGCTTGCTCCACACGGCCGGCAGGGCCTTGGTGTCACCCTTGTCGGAGCCTTCGGGGAAGAGCGTGCCGAACTTGGCGCCGCCCTCGGCGAAGGTCTTGAAGATGGCGGCGGCCTTGGTGGCGTCGAAGGGCGCCTCGCCCTTCAGCATGGCCGCTCCGGCGCCGGTCTGGTCGCCGATCTGCTTCATGATCGCCTGCCGCTCCTTGATCGGGTCGGACTGGGCGCCGGCAGAGACCGCGACAAACGGCAGGACAAGGGCAGCAAGGAAAAGGGGACGCATTATATGCTCCGTCTGAAATGACGCAGCGTTATATGAAAGGCGTCCTATCCAGGGCTAGTGCCCTAACGTCACGCTTGCGCGAGCCGGGGGCGTCGCACCCGCCGGCCCCTGCGTCGCAACGCTTTGCTTCCGCTCACGCTTGCGCGAGCGGAGCGGCGTCAGTGCGATACGCCCGCCGCAGCAATGGCCTCTCGCACGGCGAGCGGGGTCGCCGGCATGTCCAGGTGCGCGATTCCACACCCGCGATGAAGCGCATCCACCACCGCATTCATCACCGCCGGGCAAGCGCCGATGGTGCCGGCTTCGCCCGCGCCCTTCACGCCCAGCGGATTGGTGGTGCAGGGCACGTTGCGGGTTTCGAAATGGATGGGCGGAATGTCCTGCGCGCGGGGCAGGGCATAGTCCATGAAGGAGGCGGTGAGAAGCTGGCCCTCCTCATCGAAGACCGTGCGCTCCAGCAGCGCCTGGCCGAGGCCCTGGGCAATTCCGCCCTGGACCTGGCCCTCCAGCAGGACTGGCGTGACCACCGCGCCGAAATCGTCCACCACCGTATAGGCGACCACGCGCACCTCGCCGGTGAGCGGGTCGATCTCCACCTCGCAGGCATGGGTGCCATTGGGATAGGTGGCTTCCGGCGGCGCGAAGGCGTCCTGGGCGGCGATGGTGTCTTCGCTTGCTTGAGGAAGCGCGGCGAGGGCGGAGAAATCCAGGCGCCGGTCGGTGCCGGCCACTTCGACGCCGCCATCCACCAGCTCGATGTCGCCGGGATCGGCCTCGAGCGCGTCGGCGCCCAACTCCCGCAGCTTCTGGGCGAGGCGCCGCGCCGCGCCGGCCACCGCCGCGCCACCCACGGGAATGGAGCGCGAGCCGCCGGTGCCGTGGCCTTCCGCCGTGTCGTCTGTGTCACCCTGGAGCACCCGCACCTGGTCGAGCGGCACCTTCAGGTGAGCGGCGGCCAGGTGTGCATAGGCGGTCTTGTGACCCTGGCCGGAGGATTGTGAGCCGATGCGCAGGGTGAAGCCGCCATCCTTATCGAGCCGCAGGAAGGCCGGCTCGGGCAGGCCGCCGCCGCAGGCCTCGATATAGGTGGCAAAGCCGAAGCCGCGCAGCAGGCCGCGCGCCTTGGAGGCCTCCGCGCGGGCGGCAAAGCCGGCATGGTCGGCCTGTTCCAGCGCACGCGTCATGTGGCCGTCGAACTCGCCGCTGTCATAGAGCCGGCCGGTGGCGGTGGCATAGGGCATGGCGGCGGGCGCGATGAAGTTGCGCCGCCGCAATTCTTCCGGCGGCAGGCCGATCTGGCGGGCGGCCGCATCCACCAGCCGCTCGATCACATAGGCGGCCTCCGGGCGCCCGGCGCCGCGATAGGCGTCCACCGGCACGGTGTGGGTGTAGATGCCGCGAATGCGGGCGAACACGGCCTTGATGTCATAGACCCCCGGCAGCATGCGGGCGCCGCCCACCGGCACGAAGGGGCCGTAATAGGCCAGATACGCGCCCATATTCGCTGCGGTCTCCACCCGCAGCGCCAGGAAGCGGCCGTCCGTGTCGAGGGCCAGTTCCGCCTCGGTGATGTTGTCGCGGCCCTGGGTGTCGGCCTGGAAATGCTCGCTGCGGTCGCCGATCCAGGCGAGCGGCGCATTGAGGCGCCGGGCGGCCAGCGCCGCGAGGGGATATTCCGGGAAGGGGAACATCTTGGTGCCGAAGCCGCCGCCCACGTCGGGGGTGACGACACGCAATTCCTCGCGCGGCCATTTCAGAATCTTGTCCGCCACCGCATTGCGCAGGAGATGGCTGCCCTGGCTGCCCAGCGTGAGCCGTACGCGGCCGCTCTCCTCCACCTCGGCGAGGACGCCGCGGGTCTCCATGTAATTGGTGATGACGCGGTTGTTGACGAGGCGCAGGCGCACCACATGGGCCGCCTTCGCGAAGGCGGCGTCGGTGGCCGCCTCATCACCGATCTCGCTGGTGAAGGCGACGTTGCCGGGCCTCTGCGGCCAGACCTGCGGCGCATCGGTGGCGGTGGCGCGGTCGAGGTCGGCAATGGCGGGCAGGGGCTCCCATTCGATCTCCAGCGCCTCGCCGGCGTCGCGGGCGGCATCGGCCGTATCGGCGACGATGAAGGCCAGGGGCTCGCCCACATGGCGGACCACCCCTTTGGCGAGGATGGGGTGCTCTGGCTTCCAGAGGCGGGCCTCACCCACGATGGCAATGACGGCCGCCACCGGCAGGCTGCCGCAATCGGCCACGTCCTCCCCGGTCATCACGAGGCGCACGCCCGGCATGGCCTCCACCGCCGCGCGGCCGGTGATCTCGAACCGGGCATGGGCATAAGGCGAGCGCACCACATGAGCGAAGGCGGCATTCACCTTGGCGGCGGCATCCGCCACGAAGCGGCCGGCGCCGGTGAGCAATGCGGGGTCTTCGAGCCGGGTATAGGGCTGGCCATGTCCGAACTTCATGGACGTCATGGGGTCACTCCGGCTCGAGCGCGATCCGCTCAGATTGCAACGATCCGAGCGGATCGCGCTCTCTCACGTTGAAAAGAGACGGGTTCACCGACCGCGCTGGATCGCAAGACGATCCGCTGCGGTCGGATCCGGCTCTATGGGGATGCCGCCCGCGCCGCCCGCCCCCCGGCGGTGCACGTTCGACCTGTTCCAGATTTGGCGTGGCACGCGCCCGGACGCAAGACAGGCGCGCGAATGAAGCGCGCCCGAGCCATGCCCTCAGCGGCGGGCGACCATGGCCGCCACCGCGTCCCCCACCTCGTCCAAGAGGGCGGCATCGCGGGTGCGCACCACCAGGTTGGTGTTGGGACGGCCGGCTTCGTCCAGGAAGGGATAGGAGCCGATGATGGCCTTGGGATAGCGCTTGGCGATCTCGCCCAGGGGCGCTGCGATGTCGCCTTCCTTGGCATTGGCCAGCACCGTGCGCGAGAGCATGGGCGCGCCCTTGCGCAGCTCGGGAAGGATGGCTTCCAGCATGGCATGCATGATGCGCGGCACGCCGGCCATCACATAGACATTGCCGAGGCGAAAGCCCGGCGCCTTGGAGACGGAATTGACCACCAGGTCCGCCCCGTCGGGAATGCGGGCCATGCGCAGGCGGGCCTCGTTGAGGTCCTTCTCGGCGATATATTCCAGCAGCATGGCGCGGGCGCGCGGGTCCACGTCGATGGAGACGCCGAACGCCTTGGCGATGGCGTCCGCGGTGATGTCGTCATGGGTCGGCCCGATGCCGCCGGTGGTGAAGACATAGTCGTAGCGCCCGCGCAGGGCGTTCACGGCGGCCACGATCTCCGGCTCCTCGTCCGGCACCACGCGGACCTCCTTCAGGTCCACACCGACCTCGGTGAGGCGTTCGGCCACATGGCCGATATTCTTGTCCTTGGTGCGGCCGGAAAGGATCTCGTCCCCGATCACCAACAGTGCGGCCGTGACCGGTTGCGTGTCGTGTGCCGCCATCATGATCCGACCTCCTGCTTGGTACAAAAGCACCGAACGCGCCTTTGCCCACGTTTTGACCAGCCGTTGCCCCGTCTTTCCCCCGACACCTCCCTTGCGGGTGTTGGGTCTTCCTTGGCACGATGCTTGTACATAGGGTGGAATCAAGCGGAGTGGCAGTCCAAATGCGGCGTACTTTCGACGAGATGTCCAGCGACGACGGCGTCATCCGTCCCGCCTATGAGACCCTCAGCAAATGGCTGAGCACGGTTCCGCATGACGTGCTGAACCAGCGCCGCAAGGAAGCCGAATACATCTTTCGGCGCATCGGGATCACCTTTGCCGTCTATGGCGAGCAGAATTCCCAGGAACGTCTGATCCCCTTCGACATCGTCCCGCGCATCATCACCCAGGACGAATGGACGGGCCTTGCCAAGGGGCTCGAGCAGCGCACCAAGGCGCTGAACCTTTATATCAATGACGTCTACGGCAAGCGCGACGTGCTGCGCGCCGGGGTCATTCCCGAGGATCTGGTCTACCAGAACCCGGCCTTCCGCCCGGAGATGAACGGCCAGAAAGTCCCGCACGACATCTATGTGCACATTGCCGGCATCGACATCGTGCGCACCGATCCCTCCACCTTCTATGTGCTGGAGGACAATGCCCGCACCCCGTCCGGCGTGTCCTACATGCTGGAGAACCGGGAGATCATGCTGCGGCTGTTCCCCGAGCTCTTCTCCATGCACAAGGTGGCCCCGGTCGACAAATATGCCGACGACCTGCTGGCCACCCTGCGCTCGCTGGCGCCCCATCGCAGCCACGAGCCCAACGTGGCGATCCTGACCCCCGGCATCTACAATTCCGCCTATTACGAGCACTCCTTCCTGGCCGACAAGCTGGGCGTCGACCTGGTGGAGGGCCGCGACCTCTTCGTGAAGGACAATGTGGTGTACATGCGCACCACGGAGGGGCCGAAGCGGGTGGACGTGATCTATCGCCGCCTCGACGACGACTTCCTCGACCCGCTGGTCTTCCGTCCCGACAGCGTGCTCGGCGTGCCCGGCCTCATGAGCGCCTACCATGCCGGCAACGTCACCCTCACCAATGCGGTGGGCACGGGCGTTGCGGACGACAAGGCCGTCTACAGCTACATGCCGGACATCATCCGCTTCTATCTGGGCGAGGAGCCCATCCTGCCCAACGTGCCCACCTGGCGCTGCCGCGAGCCCGACCACCTGAAATATGTGCTCGAGCACCTGCCCGAGCTGGTGGTGAAGGAAGTGCACGGCTCCGGCGGCTACGGCATGCTGGTGGGTCCGAAGGCCGACAAGGCGCAGATCGAGGTGTTCCGCAACAAGCTGAAGCACGATCCGGCCAACTTCATCGCCCAGCCCACCCTGGCGCTGTCCACCTGCCCGACCCTCGTGGAGGAGGGCGTCGCGCCCCGCCATGTGGACCTGCGGCCGTTCATCCTCACCGGCAGCGACAAGGTGCGCATCGTGCCGGGCGGGCTGACGCGGGTGGCCATGAAGGAAGGCTCCCTCGTGGTCAATTCCAGCCAGGGCGGCGGAACCAAGGACACCTGGGTCTTGAACACCTGATCGGGTCTTCGCCCTCTCGCCCGCCCCAGGACGCGCCAACGCGCGGCGCCCCGAAGCGCCGCCTCCCATTCCCTTCCAGATGGTGCCACCATGCTCTCCCGCACCGCAGACAACCTCTACTGGCTGACCCGTTACGTGGAACGCGCCGATTGCCTCGCGCGCATCCTGGACGTGGCGCAGCGCCTGTCCTACCAGCCGGCCTCCCATGGCGGCTCAACCAATGAGTGGGGATCGGCCATCCTCACCGCCGGCTGCTCCGAGCTGTTCGTGGCCAAGCATGGCCCGCTGGAGGAGGCGAGCGAGGAGGCCGTGGTCTCCTTCCTGGCCTTCGATGCGGAAAACCCCGCTTCCATCCGCAATTGCGTGGAGGTCGCCCGCACCAATGCGCGCTCGGTGCGCACCGCGCTCACCTCCGACATGTGGGATGCCATCAACGGCGCCTGGATCGAGCTGCGCGCCTTCCCGGACAAGACGCTGAGCCGGGAGGAACTGACGCGCTTCCTCGCCTTCGTGAAGGAGGCGACCTTGCGCTTCGACGGCGCCATGTACCGGTCCATGCTGCGCAACGACGCCTATTGGTTCGCCCGCACCGGCACCCATGTGGAGCGCGCCGACAACACCGCCCGCATCCTGGATGTGAAGTATCACGTTCTGCTGCCCGACAAGGAGCGGGTGGGCGGGCCGCTGGACTATTTCCAGTGGGCGTCCATCCTGCGCTCCGTGTCGGCGCTGACCGCCTTCCACTGGGTCTATCGGGACAGTGTGAAGCCCTGGCTGGTGGCGGATCTGCTGATCCTCAACCGCGCCATGCCGCGCTCTCTGGCGTCGTGCTACGAGAATCTCACGCGGTCGCTGGACGACATCGCCGAAGCCTATGGCCGCCAGGGTCCCGCGCAGCGGCTCGCCCGCGCGACCCAGGCCAAGCTCACCAATCAGAGCATCGACGATGTCTTCCAAACCGGCTTGCATGAATTCATTTCCGAGTTCATTTCAGAGAACAATCGGCTCGGCGCAGCCATCAATGAACAATATCTGACCTGAGCGCGGCAGGGTCTGCCGCGCCAGTTCCCGAGGGGTCACATGCGTATTCGGATCCGGCACGAGGTTCGCCATCGGCTCGAACCCAATCTGCGGACCGCCACCGCGACCATTCGCGTGACGCCCCGCAACCATGTGGGCCAGCACATCCTGCGCTGGTCCCTGGACATCGTGCCCGACTGCCGCATCTATCCCCAGGAGGATGCGTTCGGAAACCTGACCCACACCTTCTCACTGGAGGGGCCGGGCGAGCAGGTGATCCTGCTCGCCGAGGGCGAGGTGGAGACGCAGGACACCAGCGGCATCGTGCGCGGCACGGTGGAGCGGTTTCCCCCTTCTTTCTTCCGGCGACAGACCGATCTCACCGCTCCCTCCGAGGATCTCCTCGCCCTCGCGGACGAGGTGAAGACGTCGTCCGAGGACGACCTCGGCCGCATGCACGCCCTCATGGCTCTCATCGCCGAGCGGTTCGAGGAGACGCAAGCGGAAGGCCCCGTGCCCGCCGCCGCCGACGTGGCGGAGAAGCTCGCCGGTTCCAGTGCCGCCCTGAGCCATGTCTTCACCAGCGTCGCCCGCATCATCGGCGTGCCGGCCCGGCAGGTGTCGGGCTATGCGGTGGAGGAGGGCACGACGGGCGCCGCGCGCCAATGGGCCGAGGCCCATGTGCCCAAGATCGGCTGGGTCGGCTTCGATACCGGCCGCTGCCTGTGCGCCACCGACGCCTATGTGCGCCTTGCGGTGGGCCTGGACAGCCTGGGGGTCGCCCCCATCCGCGCGCTTGGCGCCACCGAGGAGGTCCAGGTGCGGGCGAAGGACGCCACACTTCCGAGCCGCGGCGGGCCGGGGCAGTCGCAGTCCCAGTCCCAAGGGTGACTGAGGTCAAGGCTGACTCAGGTCGAGGCTGAACCGGCTCACCCCAGCCGCGAGATGCCCCACACCACCGCCGCCGCCACCGCCAGCAGCGCCAGAGCCAGCAGGGCAGGGCGCATGCGCGGGGCGGCCTGCGTCACGGGCAGGCTCTTGAAGCCGGTCACCATGGGCCGCACCAGGTCCTGCCCCTTGAAGGCCGCATAGGCCAGGACGGCCGCCACATGGAGCGCGGCCGCAAGCAGGATCAGGTTGAAGTTGAATTCATGCCATCCGGTGAGGGTGTCCGACAGGCCGCCGACGAAATGGGCGAGCGGGCCTTCGGTGAACACGCCGTCATTGGAGAACAGGCCAGTGCCGGTCTGGACCAGCAGCAGCGCGAGCAGCACCAGCACCATCAGCCCGCCGGCCGCATTGTGGCCCACCTCCCGGTCGGGCTCGCGGCGCAGGAAATGGGAGAGATGGCCGAGCGCGGCGCCCGGGCCCTTCACGAATCGCGAGAAGCGCGCGGTGTCGCTGCCGAACAGGCCCCACAGGATGCGGAACAGCACCAAGGTGAGGATGGTGTAGCCACACCGGAAATGCCAGTCGATGAGCCCCAGCTCGGCGGTGAAATAGGCGGCGATGATGAGCGCCACCAGCGACCAATGGAACAGGCGGGTGGGCAGGTCCCACACTTTGGTGCGCTGCAGCGGCTGGTGCATTGAGGGTCCTCGCGAGCGGGCTTGTTGGGGCGCCTTTACGTTAGGGCGAAAGGCTACGGCAAGGAATAAGGCTGTGATTGGGCGGTGCCCGGCGCTGACGTGCCGGCTCGCTGGGCGGGCATGCCATTGTTGCATGACACAAATTTAAGGGAAGCAGGTATAGGACGAAGGGCGCCGCGGGACCTCTTCCGCCGGCCCAGATTGATCCAGATATGCGCCCCTCCCTCGGCATTTTCCTGCAGCTTTGCGCGACGCTTGCGTTCGCCATCATGTCCACGCTGGTGCGTGGCGTCGCCGACGAAGTGTCGAGCGGCCTCGTGGTGTTCGCCCGCTCCATGATCGGCCTCGTGCCGCTCCTGATCTGGCTGGGTGCGCGGAAGGAATTGCGCGGGGCATTCGTCACCACGCATTTCGGCGGCCATGTGGTGCGGGGCCTGGTGGGCGTCAGCTCCATGTGGGCGGGCTTTGCCGCTTTGGCCTACATTCCCCTCGCCGAGGCCATTGCCTTCACCTATGTGACGCCGCTTGTGACCGTGGTGCTGGCCGCGCTCATCCTCTCCGAGCGGGTGCCGGCCTATCGCTGGATGGCGGTGGGCATCGGCTTCGTGGGCATCATCACCATGCTCACCCCCATTTTCTCCATGCACGGCATGAAGGCCGAGGGGGCGGCGCTGGGCGTGGGCCTCGCGCTGTTCGGCGCCATCGGCGCGGGATTTGCGGTGACGCAGGTGCGCCGCCTGACGCAGACCGAGACCACCGGCTCCATCGTCTTCTATTTCTCCATCGTGGCCGCGGCGGCCAGCCTCGTCACCGTGCCGCAATGGTCGCTGCCGTCCTGGCACGCGGCGCTCGTGCTGGTGGGTGTCGGGATTTCCGGCGGCGTCGGGCAGATCCTGCTCACCGCCGCCAATCGGTATGCCCCCGCTTCCGTGGTGGCACCGTTCAACTATGCCACCTTGCTGTGGGCGGTGGCCTTCGGCGCGGTCTTCTTCCGGGAATGGCCGCACTGGCTGGTCTTCTGCGGCGCGGCCCTGGTGGTGGCGGCGGGCGCGGGCGTCGCCTGGCGCGAGGGGCGCGTCTCCCACCGGTCCCGAACCCTTCCGTGATTCATCCCTGACGGGGCCTTGCGCATGACGGACGACGCTTCGGTCTCCCCGCTCTCCACGGCACCGGGGCCGAGCGTCCCGGACTTGTTCTTGACCTTCCTGCGCATCGCGCTTTCCGGCTTTGGCGGTGCCTTGCCCTTCGCCCGCCGCGAACTGGTGGAGCGCAAGGGCTGGCTGGACGCGCGGGAGTTCAACGACCTGCTGTCCATCTGCCAGCTCATGCCGGGGCCGAACATCGTCAACATGTCATTCTGCCTGGGCGCGCGCTTCGCCGGCGTCCTGGGCGCGGCGGCGGCGTTTGGCGGGCTGATCCTGGCCCCTTGCGTGATCGGCATCACCATCACCGCCATCTATCTGCGCTACGGGCAGGTGCCGGAAGTCTCGGGCATCCTGCGGGGCATTTCGGCGGCGGCAATCGGCCTGTTCCTGGCGCTCGGACTGAAGATGGCCTTTGCCGAGCGGCGCAGTCCCCACATGCTGGTGTTCGCGGCCCTCGCCTTCGCCGGCGCCGGGCTCATGGGTTATCCGCTGCCTTTCGTCATCCTGGCGCTTGCGCCCTTTTCCATCGCGGCGGCGTGGCGGTGGTCCAAATGACCGGGCGCGATCCCCTCTTCGATCTCACCGCCCACATGTTCCTGCTGTCGTTCCTGGCCATTGGCGGGGCGAACGCGGTCATCCCGGAACTCCACCGCATGGCGGTGGAATCCTATGGCTGGATGGGGGACACCACGTTCGCGGACCTGTTCGCCATCGCCCAGGTGACGCCGGGCCCCAATGTGCTGCTGGTGACGCTGATCGGCTGGTACGTGGCCGGCGTGCCCGGCGCCATCGCCTCCACCCTGGTCATGTGCGTGCCTTCGGGCGCGGCGGCCTATGCCATGTCGCGTCTCTCCCACCGCTACAAGACCGCCCGGCCGCGCATCGCCATCCAGCGGGGACTGGCGGCGCTGACCATCGGCATCGTGCTGGCGAGCGCCTATATCCTGATGGGCGTCGCCGACACCCATGCGCTGGCCTATGGGGTGACGGCGCTGGCCGCCATCGGCTCCCTCGCCACGCGGCTCAACCCCATCTGGCTGATCGGGGTCGGCGCGCTCGCGGGGGCGTTCGGGCTGGTCTGAGGGGCTTAGAGCATGCGCCGATCAGCCTGCACCGCAGGCTGATCGGATCACGCATTCTCTCTCAAGGAGTGAGAGGGCGATTCACCGATCAGATTGATTCAATCTGATCGGATCGCGCTCTAGTAGCCCAGCATCTTGAGCGCGGCGGCGCCGGGCGCCAGCATGGCGAAGGCCCAGACGGCGGCGCTGGAGATGTTGGCCGCCTGGAACGGCACCTGCCCCATGGCCATGATGCCCGCCACCAGCGGCACGATGGCCCGCAGCGGCCCGAAGAAGCGGCCGATGAACACGCCCCAGATGCCGAAGCGGGTGAAGAAATCCTCCGCCCGCACCACCAGGTCCGGCCTGCGGCTGAGCGGCCAGAGCGTCTTGGCCTGGGCCTTGTAGTGGAAGCCGAGCCAATAGGAGATTGCATCTCCCAGCACCGCGCCACCCACCGCCGCGCCCCAGATGGGCCAGAAGGGCAGGCCGCTGGCCTCGATCAGGGCGCCGATGCCGAGCAGCAGGGCCGTGGCGGGAACGAAGATGGAGACGAGGGCCAGGGATTCCCCGAAGGCCAATCCGAAAACCAGGAGCGGGGCCCAGCCTTGATGCTGACGGACGAACTCAAGAACGGGGTCGACATAGGAATGCAGATCGAACATGGCTCCTCCGCACGCCTATGTCGGAAAGGCAGGGCATTTCTTCAAGAGGTGCGCTTTTTCGGCCGCGGAAATGGTTGACGGACGGCCAAGGGGCTCAAGCGCCTTGAAATGACCATGGATCTGCGCCATATGAGCGCTGCAGCAATCAGGCGACGCCCGCACAATCAGGGCGCGGGTTGCTCTCGGGCCGCGTAGCGGAAGCGAGCTGATGGCCGGCCGTGCCGGTGTCACAGGCTTTTGCCCGATTTCGACCAGATGTTTTGCGACAGCCCAGGCCACGCGGGGTGTCATCGACCCTCGCGAACGTGCGCGGTGTGCGGAATGCATCCGCCGCGCCGATGCCGTTCGCCGCATGAAAGTTGTAGCTTGACAACGTTTTCCGAACTCGGCCTTGCCGAGCCTATCGTCCGCGCGCTCACCGATGTGAAGCATGTGACGCCCACGCCGATCCAAGAGCAGGCCATTCCCCAGGTTCTGGCCGGCCATGACCTGATCGGCATCGCGCAGACGGGCACCGGCAAGACCGCAGCCTTTGCTCTGCCCATTCTCGACCATCTCGTGCGCCGTCCGCACACGATCGCCCCCAAGTCCGTCCGCGTCCTCGTCCTCTCGCCCACCCGCGAGCTGTCCGGCCAGATCGTGGAGAACTTCCAGAAGTTCGGGCGCCACATGCGCCTGTCGGTGGAACTGGCCATTGGCGGCGTGCCCATGGGCCGCCAGATCCGCGCGCTGCATCGCGGCGTGGATGTGCTGGTGGCCACCCCCGGCCGCCTCATCGACCTCATGGAAAACCATGCGGTGAAGCTGGATGCGGTGGAAGTGCTCGTCCTCGACGAAGCCGACCAGATGCTGGACATGGGCTTTGTCCATGCCATCCGCGCCATTGTGCGCAAGCTGCCGGCCAAGCGCCACAGCCTGTTCTTCTCGGCCACCATGCCTTCGGCCATCGCCGAGCTGGCCAATTCCATGCTGCACAAGCCCGTCACCGTCTCGGTGACGCCGGCGGCCAAGACCGCCGACCGGGTGGAGCAGCGGGTCATCATGGTGGAAAAGCAGGGCAAGCCCGCGCTCCTGGCCGAGCTGCTCGGCACCGAGACCATCGACCGCGC
The DNA here is from genome assembly GCF_028863665.1 of Aquabacter sediminis. Taxonomy (GTDB): domain Bacteria; phylum Pseudomonadota; class Alphaproteobacteria; order Rhizobiales; family Xanthobacteraceae; genus L1I39. Next base: position 153,694 of record NZ_JARBFX010000003.1, on the reverse strand, counting down.
GCTCGTCTTCACCCGCACCAAGCATGGCGCCGACCGGGTGGTGAACGCGCTGGCCAAGTATGGCCACACCGCCGAAGCCATCCATGGCAACAAGTCGCAGAACCAGCGTGACCGCGTGCTGGCCGCCTTCCGGGTGGGCACCGTGCGCACGCTCGTGGCCACCGACATCGCCGCCCGCGGCATCGATGTGACCGGCGTCAGCCACGTGTTCAACTTCGACCTGCCGAACATCCCCGAATCCTACGTGCACCGCATCGGCCGCACCGCCCGCGCCGGCAAGGAAGGCATTGCCATCTCCTTCTGCGACGGCGAAGAGCGCGCCTATCTGCGGTCCATCGAGCGGCTCATCCGCATGCAGATCCCGCAGTCGGACCGCCGTGGCGTGCCGGCCAGCGTGTCCGTGGTGCAGGGCTTCGTGCCGGCGACGGAAGAAGACACCGAGCGGCGTCATCCGCGCGGCGGCCGTCCCAATGGTGGTCGGCCCAATGCCGGTGGGCGTCCGCCCCGCGCGGGCCGTCCCGAGGGAGGCCGCGGTGACGGCGTGCGGGCCGAGGGCGAAGCCGGCGGCAATCGTGGCCGTGGCGGCGAGCGCCGGGATGGCCGGCCGCAGGAGAAGCGCGCGGGCGAACCGCGCGCCGACGGCCGGACCCGCGACGGGCGCGGCCATCATGAGGGCCGGCCCGAGGGCCGCGAGGGCCGTCCGCATGACGCGCGCCCGGCCGGTCGCCGGGATCAGCGCGGCAGCCGCCCCCAGGGGGGCGCCGGCGGTGAAGGCACCGATATCGGTGCGGTTGGATTTCTGCGGTCTGGACCTGCGCGCGGCGGCAAGCCGGGCTCGGCGTTCAAGGGCCCGCGGTGAAAATTGGAGCACGCGCCGGCCGGCGCGTGCTCTTTCCTTATGATACGGGGTCGCTTTACCAGACAGATGGTTTCATCTAATCGGATCGCCTCCCCGGGGTAGCTGGAGAAGACTATATGGCGAAGGAAGAACTGCTGGAGTTTGAAGGTACGGTCACGGAAGTGCTGCCTGACGGCAATTTCCGTGTGCGGCTCGACAATGACCATCAGATCCTGGCCTATGCGGCCGGAAAGATGAAGAAGAACCGCATCCGCACCATCGAGGGTGACCGGGTGGTGGTGGAGATGTCCCCCTACGATCTCGATCGCGGGCGCATCAACTTCCGTCACAAGGCCGAGGGCACCATGCCTCCGCCCGGCGCACGCCGGCAGCAGAACTTCCGCCGCCGCTGAGGCGCACCGGCGGCTCGGTCCCGGCTTCGCCGAGGCCCGAGGCTGGGCAGCCACTCCTATCGCGACCCGGGCCGCGCCCATGCGGCCCGGGTCGCTTGCGTTTGCGGGCCTGTGTCCCACGCAGAGGCGCAGAGAGCACCGCAAGGGGGCGCCATCCATTCCCCTTGCTTCCGGCGCCGCCCCGCCGCTACCTTCCCCGCCCACAACAGGCCGCATCGACGGCAGGGGAGAGCGAATGGGAGGGGTGGAGATGGCAGGCGCCGCGGCACAGCCGTGCGCCGTGAGCCTGAGCGAGGTGCGCATCGCTTTTCCCGATGCCAAAGGCGGGCCCGGCTATGTGGCTGTGGATGCCGCCTCCCTTCATGTGGCGGACGGCGAGTTCGTTGCCATTGTCGGCCCGACCGGCTGCGGCAAGTCCACCTTGCTGAACGCCACGGCCGGCCTGCTGACGCCCGCCGCCGGACGGGTGGAGATCTATGGCGCCCCTCTGTCCGGCCTCAACCGCAAGGCCGGCTATCTCTTTCAGGCCGAGGCCCTGTTTCCCTGGAAGACCGCCATCGACAATGTGGCCATCGGCCTGGAAGTGGCCGGCACGCCCTCCGCTGAAGCCCATGAGCGCGCCCGCGCCTGGCTCTCCCGCGTGGGCCTCGCCGCCTTCGCCGATCGCTATCCCCACATGCTCTCCGGGGGCCAGAGGAAGCGGGTGGGCCTCGCCCAGGTGCTGATCCGCGACCCCAAGATCCTGCTCATGGACGAGCCGTTCGGCCCGCTCGACGCCCAGACCCGCCAGATCATGGGCAACCTGCTCCTCGACCTTTGGAGCGCCGACCGCAAGGCGGTCCTGTTCGTGACCCACGATCTGGAGGAGGCCATCGCCCTGGCCGACCGGGTGGTGATCATGGGGGCAGGGCCGGCCTCTCGAATCATCGGGGAATGGAAGGTGGCCCTGCCGCGCCCCCGCGACATCTCGGACGTGCGCCTCGACCCCGCCTTCCATGCCCTCCACAAGGAGATCTGGGCGGCGCTGAAGGAAGAGGTGGTCAAGGGCTACCGGCAGGCGGAGGGCGTGGCGTGAGACGGGTCAAACTGCTCTTTCTCCAGGTCCTGGTGGCGGTGGTGCTCATCGGGATCTGGCATTTTGGATCCACGGTGAAGGTGCCCGGAGGAATCGTCTCGACGAAGCCCTTCTTCCCCCTTGATCCGTTCTTCTTCTCCACTCCTCTGGCGGTGTTCGAGCGCACCTGGCGCGACTTCGCCACCGGCGTGATCTGGTATCACCTCGGAATCACCCTTCTGGAGACGGTTCTGGCCTTCGTGATCGGTGCGGTGGGCGGTGTATTGGTGGGCTTCTGGTTTGCCCGCCAGCAATTGGTGGCCGAGGTTTTCGACCCTTATGTGAAAATGACCAACGCTTTGCCGCGCGTGGTTCTCGCGCCTATATTTGCGCTGTGGCTCGGTCTTGGAATCTGGTCGAAGGTGGCGCTTGGGGTCACGTTGGTGTTCTTCATCGTCTTCTTCAATGTCTATCAGGGTGTCAAAGAAGTCAGTCCGACCATTCTGTCCAATGCACGCATGTTGGGTATGAGTGAGCGCCAGTTGCTGAGACACGTCTATTGGCCATCCGCCCTATCCTGGATGTTTTCCTCACTTCACACCGCCGTTGGCTTTGCTCTTGTTGGTGCTGTGGTGGGTGAATATTTGGGATCTGCTGCGGGGCTCGGATATCGCATCCATCAGGCCGAAGGCGTCTTTGACGTTACTGGAGTATTCTCTGGAATGCTTGTGCTGGCCGTGTTCGTTATTTTGATCGACACTTTGGTGACGGCAATCGAAAACCGCCTCATGGTGTGGCGGCCAACCGCTTCCGGACAGCAGAAATAATCGTGGGAGGACAATGGGATGAGCACGTTTTCCAGGACTCGTAGGCAGGTCCTTTCCGCCCTCGCGGCGGGCGCCCTGGCGCTCACCGCCGCCGCGCCGGCCTTGGCCCAGAAGGCTGAAAAGACCCAGCTGACGCTGGGCGTCGGTGGCAAACCCCTTCTTTATTACCTCCCGCTAACCATCGCGGAACGCAAGGGTTTCTTCAAGGAGGAGGGGCTCGACGTTTCCATCAACGACTTCGGCGGCGGCGCCAAGTCACTCCAGGCGCTCATCGGCGGATCGGTAGATGTGGTCACCGGAGCGTATGAACATACGATCCGTATGCAGGCCAAGGGCCAGGATATCGTCTCCGTCATCGAGCTTGGCCGTTATCCTGGCATTGTCCTCGTCGTCCAGAAGGACAAGGCGGACAAATACAAGAGCGTGAAGGATTTGAAGGGCGCGAAGATCGGCGTCACCGCGCCGGGATCTTCCACCAACTTCTTCGTCAACTTCCTGCTCGCCAAGGACGGCTTGAAGCCGGACGATGTATCCTTTGTGGGCGTTGGCGGCGGCGCCTCGGCGGTCGCCCAGATGAAGCGCGGCGAGATCGACGCCATGTCCAATCTCGATCCCGTCATCACCAAGCTTCAGAGTGACGGCGATGTGGTCGTCCTGGCTGATACGCGAACGGAAGAAGGCAACCAGAAGATTTTCGGCGGAACCAATCCTGCCGCCGTGCTCTACATGAAGCGCGATTTCATGGAGCAGAACCCGATCACCACCCAGAAGCTGGTGAATGCCTTCTACAAGTCTCTGAAATGGCTCCAGACGGCCACCCCGGAGGATGTGGCGAAGGTTGTTCCCGAGGAATATCTGCTCGGCGACCAGGCCCTCTACATTGCCGCGGTCAAGGCCTCCAAGCCCACCTATTCGCTCACCGGCATCATCCCCGAGAGCGGAATGAAGAACGCGCTGGGAATGCTTGTCGAATTCGATCCGGAGCTGAAAGCCGCGAAGATCGACTTGCCGAAGACCTTTGATGGCCGCTTCGTCAACAAGGCCGCCGAGACCATTAAGTAGGCCTGTGACGCCGGGATGGCGTGTGAGGAAGTCGCACATTCGGCGAGGTTCGGCCCTTGAAACGCCGATTTCGGCCCCTACATAGGGGACAACAGGCCAATGATCGCGTTTCAGTCGCGGTCTCGGGGGACGGACGGATGTACTCCGATCTTCTTGGCCAAAAGCCGGACCGACCCGGTCCGGCTTGCCTTCCCAACGGATCAAGGCGCAGTGCGCGGCTCCTTCTCACGGGACCGCGCCGCTCGGCACATGCCGCGCGCCGCTTCCGATCAGATCTGGGACGCCGGTCGAAAGGCTGTGGTCTCAACGGGTTACGGACGGATGTACTCCGGGCCCCGCGGGTAACACGTGCCGCCGTCGGCATCGATGCAAGGTTCGGCCAAGGCACATGGTGCTAAGGTCAGGGTCCCGGGATGGACGGACGGATGTACTCCGCCGTTCCGGTGAGCGTGCCGGCCGATCGTTCTGCGATCGGCCCGGCTCCAGCTAAGAAAGGCGGCTCGCTTCGGCGGGCCGCCTTTTCTTTTGGGCTGTTTTTCCTTTGATTTACAAACGGATTTCTGGCGCCGGAATGGCGTCGGTGCGCGAGATCCGTGGCCCCTGCGGAGCGCTCGCCTGCGCCGCATGAAGGCTGGTGCGCGACAGGTTGGGATTATAGTGCGGGTCCACCAGCGTGGATGTGTGCCACAGCGCTTCCATCCGCTGGCGCTGCGCCTTCAGGCGGTTGCGATGCGCCCGCGCCCGACGCCGCCCGCGGGAGGCGGATTCGTGGTGCACGAGGCAGGCGAAGGGTGTCCACACCACCTCGTAGCCGGCATGGCGGACCCTCAGGCATAGGTCTATGTCGTTGCAATCCTCTGCAAATCGAATTGCGTCGAGCGGCCCAACCTCGTCCCAGCAGGCGCGGGAAATCACCAGGCACGCACCCGTGACGGCGCTCACATTGGTGCGGTTCACCAGCCGGCCGAAAGGCCCGGGCGCCTGGGCCGAAGCGTGCGAGAACCAATGCGCCGCATAGCGGAACAGTCCAACGATCACACCGGCATGCTGGATGGTCTGGTCGGGAAACAGAAGCTTTGCGCCCACCACGCCGGTGCGCGGCAGCGCGCTCAGGGCGACCATCTCGGTGAGCCAAGTGCCGTCCACCACTTCGATATCATTGTTCAGCAGGCAGATGATGGAGCCGTGCGAGGCAGCGACACCTGCATTGCAGATGCGCGGATAGTTGAAGTCGCCATCGTCGCGTAGAACAAGAGTTCGCGGCCAGGCGGCCTTGATCTCCTCGAACAGTGCAAACGTCTTGTCTTCCACTGATCCATTATCGACGATGATGATCTCAAAATTACGATAGGCCGTCCGCTCAATCAGCGAACGCAACGCCATTCCCATGAGATCTGCCCGGTCGCGGGTGGGAATGACGATGGAGACCAGCGGCTCAGGCTGCGGCACGGGATAATGCGCTTTCAGAAATCCCTCCGCTGTCACCGTCACGTCGGCACCCAGGATGCGAGACGCCGCAGTGGCTTCCAAGGGTCCAGCGACCTGATGGCAGGGACCGCGCGAACTGAAGGCGACACGGGGAATATGCCGGATGGCACAGGGGGGAAGCGCATCGAGGATGGCGAGGCGCAGCATATGGCGACCGCCGTCCAGCCAGCGGCGCGGCGCGCGGCGCAACGTGTCCACGCGGGCAGCGACGAGGTGGCCGAGATAGTCGGTGGACCGGAGCAGATGGCGATTATAGGCCGGCTTGAAGAAGCCCGCCTGCGGGCGCCCCTGGGCGTCGATCTTCTCTTCGTCGGTATAGACCACCTCGCAGGCAGCGTGTTCCGCAAACGCGGCGCGGATCATGGCGACCGCGTCGCGGCTGGGATATCCACTCAGGGGCAAGTCTGCGATGAGGCCCCCGGTGACCTCGGCAAATGCGCGCGCGACCGGCCCCTGGCTGGCAGGGGCGCCCGCTACCAAACGGCAGCCCGGCGCTCCCGCGAGCATCGCCCGCACGTTATCGAGGAGGTCGTGGGGGGCATCATGGGTGGCCGTCAGGACCCATTCCCACTCCGGATCGCTCTGCCCCTTCAACGCCTCAAACACGGACCTGACATCGTCCCGGGTGCTGGCTGTGTCCAGCACGGTCAGGAAGGTCAGGCGAAGGTCCGGCGCGGGCGCGATGACATCAGAAAAGTCCCCCACATGGGCTGACCGGTAGCGGCGATAGCGCGTGGCCTGCTCCGCCAGACGTGCCGGAGAGGATTCCAGCAAGGCGGCGTGCACGCCCCGCACGTCGCGGGCCGCCGCTGCCGCCTCTCGCCACCGGCGGCGCAGTGGCTCCCCGGTGAAGCGCCCGCGTACGAAGGTGTGAAGCTTCAAAGCCACCTTGCTGCGTGGAAAAAGGCCAAGGCGAACGGTCCGCGAACTCCTGGTGAGGATGCGGGTGGTGCCCTTTGGAATGAACAGAGCGGTGCGCTTGCCCTTCGCATGGGATTGCGCGAGGTCCACGCCCGATGCCGACAGAAAGGTCAAGGCGGCGCGCGGCTCGTGGTCCGGGTCTTGCGGGTCCACCAGAGCCAGGATGAAGGCGCATCCGCCGATGGCGAGGCGCAGGCGCCAGGCAAGCGGCAATACGTGCAACTGAACATCCGGCGACTGCGTGGCAGCCCGAAGCCATACGGGATCGATCTCTACGGCCATCCGTGCCCCTTGCGGACATCCTTGTGCAGCAAGTCTAAAGTCCCTTCCTTATCTTTCCCTTGAAGCACCTCGCATTGATCGACGGCAAGCGCATGACGGGAATGACGAAAGGCCCCTTGACGGGCTGCGGCCGGCAGACTTCAACTCCGCCGGTGCCCCCTCGCTTGAGGTCCGGCCGTTCCTCCCGGCCTGACGCGACCCCGCGCCCGGCTGACATCACGTTCTTCCGCCACGGCGCTGCGCAGGTCGCGTGTTGTGGGCGCGTTCCGCAGAGGGCCCCATGTCCGAAACCAAAGTGGACCTCTTCGTCATCGGTGGTGGCTCGGGCGGGGTGCGGGCGGCCCGCATTGCGGCGCAGCATGGGGCGCGCGTCATGCTGGCGGAAGAGTTCCGCATGGGCGGTACCTGCGTGATCCGCGGATGCGTGCCGAAAAAGTTGTTCGTCTATGCTGGCCGTTATGCCCAGGATCTGCAGGACATGGCTGGCTTCGGCTGGACCGTCGAAGGCGCGCGGTTCGACTGGGCGACCTTGATCGCCAACAAGGACAAGGAGATCGCCCGGCTGGAGGGGATCTACCAGCGCAATGCGGAAGGCGCTGGCGTCACCGTCGTTGCATCCCGTGCGGTGGTGGAAGGGCCTCATGCGGTGCGCGTCCTCGCCACCGGCGAGGTGATCGCAGCGGAGCGAATCCTGATCGCAACCGGGGCCAAGCCCTCGCTCGGCCCCGACATTCCCGGCCGGGAGCTGGCGATCACTTCAAACGAGGCGTTCCACCTCAAGGAGTTCCCCAAGCGCATCCTGGTTCAGGGCGCCGGCTACATCGCGGTGGAGTTCGCCGGGCTGTTCCGCGCGCTGGGAGCGGAAGTCCATCTCGTCCTGCGGGGCGACAAGATCCTGCGCGGGTTCGACGAGGACGTGCGCGACCACCTCACCGCAGAGATGGCTCACGGGGGCATCAACATCCTGACCGGCCGTACGCTCAGCGCCATCACCCAGGAGGCCGACGGCAAGCATGTGCGCATGTCGGACGGCTCGCTCGTGGTGGTGGATGAGGTGATGCTCGCCATTGGCCGCGATCCCAATTCCAAGGGGCTGGGGTTGGAGGACGTGGGGGTCGAGCGCGACATGCTGGGCGCCATCAAGGTCGACGCGCAGTCGCAGACCACCGTGCCCTCCATCTATGCGGTGGGCGATGTCACCAACCGAGTGAACCTGACACCTGTTGCCATCCGCGAGGGGCACGCCTTTGCGGATACGGTCTATGGCAACAAGCCTTGGGTGGTTGATCATGCCCTGATCGCCACGGCCGTCTTCTCCGAGCCGGAAATCGGCACGGTTGGCCTCAGCGAGCAGGCGGCGCGTGCTGCTGGCCACGCCATCGACATCTACAAGGCCACGTTCCGGCCCCTGAAGGGCACCCTTTCAGGCTCCCCCTCCAGGATGCTGATGAAGCTGGTGGTGGATCAGGCCAGCGACAAGGTGCTCGGCTGCCATGTGGTGGGCGATAGCGCGGCGGAGATCATCCAGATGGCCGCCATCGCCATCGGCATGGGCGCCACCAAAGCGGATTTCGACCGGACGGTCGCGGTCCATCCCACCGCTGCCGAAGAGTTCGTGACCATGCGGACCAAGGCCTCCTGAGGGGAGGGGGCCTTGTCTTTTCCTTGAACTGCCCCGACTGGCTGTCAGATGAAGAAGACCTCGATCCTTGCTTTTGCCGCCACCGTGTCCGTGAGCCTTGCGGCGCACGCTGCGCCCATCCTGCCCGCGCAGGACAAGGCGGGCGACGTGAACACCTATCAAGCGCTCGCACCGGCCGACCGCATGGCGACCTTGGAGGCGTTTACCGGAAAGGCCATCCGTCCCGGTTCCGTGTTCGACAATCTCGACGCCTGCACGCTGCGCGCCACCACCGAGCCGTCGGCCGGCAGCATGCGCCTGTCCAAGGTCATTCCGGCTTGCGAGAAGGAACTGGGCTACTGAGAGCCGCCGCGGCGCCGGGCGGAAAATCCGCGCGGCGCTTTTGCAGGGCCTCAGGCCTTGCCGTCGGGCTGGCTTGAGAACAGCCGGCCCTTTTCGGCCCAAAGGGCGAGGAGGATGGCGGCAAGGCCAAGAAGGAAGTAGCCGAGTCCCAGCGGCAGGACCGTCCCATTGAAGGCCTGCCCCACCACCACGCCGAGCACTGCGCCCAAGAGCGTTGTGTAGAAGCCAATGAAGGATGAGGCGGAGCCGGCCACTTCCCCCACCGGCTCCATGGCCATGGAATTGAAGTTGGGGACGGTGAAGGCGAACAGCGCCTGATTCAGCGACAGCAGGGCGCAGAAGAGCAGCAGGGGTGGCTTGCCTGCAAAGGCCAGGGCCGCAACCACCTGAATCCCGCCCACCAGCGTGAAGCCGCACAATCCGAAATGGGAAATGCGCCGCATGCCGAGCCGCCGGACCAGCTTGGCATTGATGAAGGAGGCCACGGACATCACGCCCGCCACCACCGCGAAGGCGACCGGGAAAAGGGCGCCGAGCTGGTAGACATCTGTCTCGAAAATCTGCTGGGCGGAGGCCACATAGGCCATGAGTGAGCCCATCATGAAGCCGATGGCGGTGGCGTAACCCACCGTGCGACGGGTGGAGAGCGTGATCCGCATGGCCCGGCTGATGCCCGCCACGGAGAAGGGCACGCGGTATTCAGGATGCAGCGTTTCCGGCATGCGCAGGCCGAACCAGACCGCCAGGATGAGGCAGAGGGTGAGCATGGCGCCGAAGATAAAGTGCCAATGCCCGACCGTCAGGATCGCCCCGCCAATGGCCGGAGCCACCACCGGGATGATGAGGAACACCATCATCACGAACGAGGAGACCCGTGCCATTTCGCGGCCGGCAAACCTGTCGCGCACGATGGCCATGGACAGGACGCGGGCGGAGGCCGAGCCCATCCCCTGCACCGCGCGTGCCAGCAGCAGAACCTCGAAGGTGGGGGCGAAGATGGCGAGGAGGCAGCCGAGCGCGTAGATGGCCAGACCGGCCATCAGCACCTTCTTGCGCCCCAGCACGTCAGATATCGTGCCATAGACCATCTGCATGAAGGCAAATCCGATCATGTAGGCGGTGACCACCCATTGCAGGTGGTTGGCCTCGGCGACCGAAAAATGCTCGCGTATGGGGACGAAGGCGGGCAGCAGGTTGTCGATTGAGAAGGCGGTAAGGCCCATCATCAGGGCGACAATGGTAACGAATTCGAGAAAGCCGGGCGTGGTGCCCGTCTCCTGCGGCCGGCTCGGGTTTTGCGTCATCTGCAGCTCGGATCTCGGCCGGCCAAAACGGTCGGCCGGCTGCTGCCTCTTACGACATCGCGACTGCAAACTGAATGTCGCATCTCGCATGGCCCGCCCCAAGGGATCGGCGCGCCATGCGGTGCAGCAAAAATGGGAAACCTAGCGCGCGGCCACCGGCATGGGAGTCGCGATGCCGAAGCGCTGGCGATAGACGAGGTAATTCTCCATCACCCGCTGCACATAGTTGCGCGTTTCGGAGAAGGGAATGCACTCGATCCAGTCGATGGGGTCCACATCCTTGTCCCGCGGGTCGCCATAGCGCGCGAACCATTTGCGCACACTGCCACGGCCGGCATTGTAGGCAGCGAAGACCAGGATCGGATTGCCGCTGTAATTCTCCACCAGCTCGCCCAGCTCCGCTGCGCCGAACTGCACGTTGTAGGACTGGTCGCTCATCAGGCGCGCTTCGTTGTAGGGCGCGCCCGTCTGCTTGGAGACCTCCCGGCCGGCTGCCGGCGTCACCTGCATGAGGCCCATGGCCTTCGCACTGGAGAGCGTGCGGGGGTTGAACTGGCTTTCCTGGCGGGCCACCGCATAGATCATGGCCTTGTCCACCGGATTGCCGATGGGCGTGTAGGAGGGCAGTCCGAAGGTCGGGAAGGCGGCATGGTCCAGCGGATGGCCCTCGGCGAGGCCCTCTTTGCCCACCACCAGCGCGCCCCGCGCGTCCCCATTGGCCTGCGCCAGCTGGGCGAGAAGCACGAGATGGGTCGTGTCCTCCATGCGCCAGGCCATGTCGTAATAGATGGTAATGGGCGTATCCCGATCGCCGGCCGCATAGAGCAGCTTGAGCGCCCGCACGATTTCGATGCGGTCGAAATTCGACTTGGCCTGGCCGGACGGGTCGGGCTCCCGGCGCAGCGCCACCTGGGGCAGGCCGAGGCGGGCGCGGGCGGCCTGTCCGTAGAAGGTGGTGGAGAAGCGCGCGGCCGCCTCATAGCGCCCGCGTGCGGTGCCCGTGTCGCCCATGGCCTCTGCAGCCCGGCCTTGCCAATAGGCGGCGCGGGAGAGGGTGATGGGGTGGTCCTGCTGATGGTCGATGCGCGCGAAGTGCTGAGCCGCGAGGCGCGGCTCGTTGAGAAAGCGCAGGGCGATCCAGCCGGCCGTGAAGGCCTGCTCGGCGCGGTAATTGTTGGCGGTCGGGGAGGCGGCGTCCGCTGCCACCTTATAGGCGAGGCGCGCATTGCCGGCGTCCAGCAATTCCCGCGAGACGAGGCGGCGCTCGATCCACCATTCGTCTGTATCCACTTGCGCTTCCGCACTGTCGGGAGCCGCGAGCAGAGCCTGGGCAGCTTCCTCGTAGCGACCCGCGCGGCGGGATACCATGGATTTGGCAAACAGGTAGGCGGGATCGTTCGCCAGCGTCATCGGCACCTGCGACAGCAGGCCGGCGCCGCTCGGATCCTGCTTCTCGATGGCGAGGCGTGCCCGCGTCAATGCCACCACGTCCGACCCGGCGCGCTGAGCGGCGCGCATGGCGCGGTCGGGATCGGGCTTGTAGGAGAACTTGTCCGCCCGCGCCTTGTGGTCGGCGCGGGTGATGAGCGGGCCGAACTCGCTGAGGATCGCGGCTTCGCTCGATTCGGAGAGGTCATCGGTGCGGTAGGCATCCCGCACCAGCGCGGCCACCGTGGCGCGATCGCCGGATGCGGACAGCGCACGGGCGAGGACGATCTTGCCAGGCCCCGTCAGCGGCGCCTGGTCTCCAAAGAAGGCGCGCACCGTCGCGGGCGAGGCCTTCTCAGCATAGAGCACCGCCTCCGCCTTGCGCCGCAAGGTCGACTGGGTCGGCCAATAGGGCTTTTCCTTCAAGAATTGCGCGATGCGCTCAAAGCCCAGATCATTGGGCGCTTGGCGGATGACAAGCCAGGTCACCAGGTTGCGCGCCACCGGATCGTCCAGCGAACTGACTGCGGCCATGGCCTCGGAGCCCTTGCCGTTCTTGGCGAGGGTGATGGCGTTGCGCAAGGTACCAAGCTCGCCCGTGAGGGCGGGGGTGGGCGCCGCCGCTGCTGGGGGAGTTGATGGCTTTGCGGCGGGCTTGGCCTGACTCTTGGACGCGGGCTTTGTGGAAGGCTTGGATTGGGACGAAGTCTTGGCCGTCGGCTTGGGTGCCGGTTTGGAATCCGATGATGAGGTGGCGGCAAAGGCGGACGGCGCAAGGGCCGGGCTCGCGCAGGCTATGGCGATCGCCAGGGCGGTGCGGGAGATCAGGCGGGTGGCAGTCGGCATACCGGTTCCTCGCGGCCATGAGGCAGGCTCAGTCGCCCTGATACTCTCCGACCTGCATTGACGAATTCCTAAGCATAGGTGCGCCGTGATCCCGGCAAAAGCAGGGCTCGTGCCGCAAGGATTGCAACGTTGAGCCCTTCCAGCTTGGGCCGCAACAGTTTATCTCATGCGTTCCGCTCCGCGCCGCAGGTGGCCGCGGAGCGCGCAACCACGAACCAGAACAAGGCCGCCGCCATGACGTCGCCATCCGCCGCTTCCCGTTTCCGTGGGTCGTTCACCGCCCTCGTCACGCCGTTCAAGGACGGGAAGCTGGATGAAAAAGCGTTTCGCGACCTGGTGGACTGGCAGATCGCCGAGGGCACCCATGGCCTCGTGCCGGTGGGCACCACGGGCGAGAGCCCCACTTTGACCCATGACGAGCACCGCCAGGTGGTCGAATGGTGCGTGAAGCAGGCAGGTGGCCGGGTGCCGGTGATCGCCGGCGCCGGTTCCAACAACACCGTGGAGGCCATCGACTTCGCCCGTCATGCGGAGAAGGTGGGGGCCGATGCGGTGCTGGTGGTGACACCCTATTACAACAAGCCCACCCAGGAAGGCCTCTACCAGCATTACAAGGCCATCGACGCGGCCATCGGCATTCCGATCTTCATCTACAACATCCCCGGTCGCTCGGTGGTGGACATGTCGGTGGAGACCATGGCCCGCCTCTATGAGCTGAAGAACATTGCCGGCGTGAAGGATGCCACGGCCTCCATGGTTCGGGTGTCCCAGCAGCGCCAGGTTCTGGGCGAGGACTTCATCCAGCTCTCGGGCGAGGATGCCACCGCGCTCGGCTTCATGGCCCATGGCGGTCAGGGCTGCATCTCCGTGACCTCCAACATCGCGCCCCGCCTGTGCGCGGATTTCCAGGTGGCTTGCCTTGCCGGCGACTACAAGGCTGCCCTCGCCATTCAGGACAAGCTGATGCCGCTGCATACCGGCCTGTTCGTTGAAACCAACCCGCAGCTCCCCAAATATGCCCTGTCGGTGCTGGGCAAGATGGACGAGGAGCTTCGCCTGCCGCTGGTGCCCGCATCGGAGGGTGCCCGTGCCGTGGTCCGCAAGGCCATGGTCCATGCCGGCCTGATCAACTGATGAAAGGGGCCGGCTGCGCGCCGGCCCTCTGGGACCTTTATGAGCGAGAAGAAGAAGGAGCGCCCCCGCAAGGTTGTCGCTGACAACCGGCGGGCGCGGTTCGACTATGACATTGGCGAGGTGTTCGAGGCCGGGATCGCTTTGAGCGGCACCGAGGTCAAGAGCTTGCGCAATGGCAAGGCCACCATCGGCGAGAGCTATGCCGCCGCCAAGAGCGGCGAGATGTGGCTCTACAACGCCTTCATCCCCGAATATCTGCAGGCCAACCGCTTCAACCACGAGACCCGCAGGCCCCGCAAGCTGCTGCTGCACAAGCGCCAAATCGCCAAGCTCGCCAATGCGGTGGAGCGCGAGGGCATGACGGTGGTGCCGCTGAAGATCTATTTCAACGAGCAGGGCCGCGCCAAGGTGGAGGTCGCCCTCGCCAAGGGCCGCAAGACCCACGACAAGCGCGAGGCGGTGAAGGAGCGCGACTGGTCGCGCGACAAGGCCCGCCTCATGCGTGACCGCGGATGAGGCACGACGGGCGGCCGGCTTTCCTCGTCCGCGGGAATTGACATCCGCTCCGCCCCGGCTCGAATGTCACCTGGACCATGCGCGCCGATGGGACGAGGGAGCCGGTCGGCACGCATCACTTCGTCTCTATTGAGCAAGGTCGAGCGCCCGTGACGGATTACACCCAGCTTCCCGACAATCTTCCCGAGCCTGAGGATGATGGCCTCGCCGATCACCTGCCGGGGCTTGAACTGCCGATCATCAACCTGCCTTCTACCGACGGGCGGCTGGTGGATTTGTCGGGGCTGTCGGGCCGCGTGGTGGTCTATTGCTATCCGCGCACGGGCGATCCCAACGCGCCGAGCCCTGTGGGCTGGGACGAGATCCCCGGCGCGCGCGGCTGCACGCCGCAATCCTGCGCCTTCCGTGACCATTACGAGGACCTGACCGCCCACGGGGCGGCGCACGTTTTCGGCCTGTCCACGCAGAATTCCGCCTACCAGCGCGAGGTGGTGGACCGGCTGCACCTGCCGTTCCCGCTGCTGTCGGACCATGCCCTGTCCTTCGCCCGTGCGGTGGGGCTTCCCACCTTCACAGTGGACGGCATGGTGCTCCTGAAGCGCCTGACCCTCATCATCGAGGAGGGGGCGATTGGCCATGTCTTCTATCCGGTGTTTCCACCGCACAAGAATGCGGCGGATGTCCTCGACTTCCTGAAGCGCCGTCACCCCAGATAGGCGCGCACCGCGCGGAAGACGGACCGGAACATCTCCGGCGTCAGGACGCCTGTATTGGTGTTGTAGCGCGAGCAGTGGTAGCTGGCGAACACCTCCAGCTCTCCGACGCGCGCACGCGCGCCATGGCCGAAGCGGTGGTGCGCCGGGCGCGCGCCGAGGGCGGCGATGGTGGAATCATGGGCGATCTTGCCCAGCGTCACGATTGCCTTGAGCCCCCGGGTTTGCTGAAGCACCGGCGACAGGAAGGACCGGCAGGTGCGGATCTCAGTCGTTGTCGGCTTGTTCTCCGGCGGCACGCAGCGCACCGCATTGACGATGCGGGCGTCGATGAGCCTCAGTCCATCGTCCGGCCGCGCGGCATAGGTGCCCTCCGCGAAGCCCATTTCCAGCAGGGTGGAATATAAGAGATCGCCGGCATAATCGCCGGTGAACGGGCGTCCCGTCCTGTTGGCGCCCCTGAGGCCGGGCGCGAGGCCCACCACAAGGAGGCGTGCATCTGCCGGCCCAAACACCGGCACCGGACCGTTGAACCAGGAGGGTTCAGCCGCACGCCATTGATCGCGGAACGCGACAAGGCGTGGACAAAGGGGGCAATCGTGCCCCGGTTCGAGGGTCATGGGGACTCAGGTGTCGTTGTGATCGGCCGCAGGCGGTCCGCGCCGCTCCAGAAATCGTGGCGTTTCCTGCATACGACCCTGGCGCTCCGCCGGGTCGCGGCCGATTTTCGGCTGCAGTTCGACGAGGTCGACGAAGATGTCCGCCTGTCGCCGCAGATCGTCCGCGATCAGGGGGGGCTGGGTCGCGATGGTGGACACGACGCTGACCCGGATTCCCTTCCGCTGCAAGGCTTCCACTAGGGAGCGAAAGTCGCCGTCGCCGGAGAACAGGATGATATGGTCGACGAAGCCGATCAGCTCCATGGCATCGACCGCGATCTCGATGTCCATGCTGCCGCGCACCCGGCGGCGGCCCTGCGCATCGGTGAACTCGCGGGCGAGCTTGGTGACAACGGAATAGCCGTTATAGTCAAGCCAGTCGAGCAGCGGACGGATGGAGGAATATTCCTGATCCTCGATCAGGGTCGTGTAATAAAAGGCGCGCAGCAGGTAGCCCCGCGACTGGAACTCCTTCAACAGCCGCTTATAGTCGATGTCGAAACCCAGGGCCTTGGTGGCGGAGTACAGGTTGGCGCCATCAATCAGGAGCGCGATCTTTTCCGAAGCGATCATTAGGAGGTCCGCGCGAGGGCTTTTTGCCCGTTAGATAGAACGGTTAAAATATGGAACCGCGCAACTTTTTCCGATGTTCGCGCGGCGAGCGCAAGTGAAAAAAAGTGGAAACGTCTTGCGCCATCTGACCTTATAGGCTATGGGGCGCAGCTTCAACGCACCCGTTGCGTCTTATTTTACCGCGCACGAGGGAGTGCCTGTCCAATGGCCCGTGTTACCGTTGAGGATTGCATCGACAAGGTGGACAACCGGTTCGAGCTGGTCCTCCTCGCCGGCCACCGTGCCCGCATGATTTCTTCCGGCGCCCCGATCACCATCGATCGCGACAACGACAAGAACCCCGTGGTGGCCCTGCGTGAGATTGCTGACGAGACCGTCAGCCCAGAAGATCTCAAGGAAGACCTGATCCACTCGCTCCAGAAGTACACCGAGGTGGACGAGCCCGAGCCCGAGGCGGTGCCCATGATCGCCTCCAGCGAGTCCGGCTCCGTTGATGACGCGGACATCGTGATGGACCGCATGACCGAGGAAGAGCTGCTCGCCGGCCTCCAGGGCCTCGTGCCTCCGGAGCATTCGGACGACGACGAGGGCTGAGCCCTTTCGTCCTTTGGAAAGCAGAACGGCCGGGCGAAAGCCCGGCCGTTTTCGTTTGCGGCAATGGTTATGGTGGGCTTAGAAGCCCACCGCCGTGCCGCGCAGGTCATAGGCGTCCGCGCCCTCGATCTTCACCGTGGTGATCTCGCCCACCCGCAAGGGACGGCGGGACGCCACATGCACCCGGCCGTCAATCTCCGGCGCGTCGCCCTTGGTGCGGCCGACGGCGCCGGCGGGGGTCACGGCGTCGATGATGACCTGCTGGCGCGTGCCAACCTTGCGCTTGAGCCGGCGGGCCGAAATGGCCTGCTGGGTGCGCATGAAGCGGTCATAGCGTTCGGCCTTGACCTCTTCTGGAACGGGATCGGCCAGGGCATTGGCCGGTGCGCCGTCAACCGGCTCGAACTTGAAGCAGCCCACCCGGTCCAGTTCCGCCTCGCCGAGGAAGTCCAGCAAATCCTGGAATTCCGCCTCGGTCTCGCCGGGGAAGCCCACGATGAAGGTGGAGCGCAGCGTCAGGTCCGGCACCGCCGCCCGCCACGCCTGCACCCGCGCCAGGGTCTTCTCCTGGGCGGCGGGGCGCTTCATGCGCTTCAGTACGGTGGGGCTGGCATGCTGGAACGGGATGTCCAGATAGGGCAGCACCTTTCCGGCGGCCATCAGCTCCATCACGCGGTCCACATGGGGATAGGGATAGACATAGTGCAGGCGCACCCAGGCGCCGAGCTCGCCCAGCGCTTCGGCCAGATCATAGAAGCGGGCCTGCCGTTCCTTCTCCCGCCAGGTGCTCGGGGCATACTTGATGTCGACGCCATAGGCCGAGGTGTCCTGGGAAATAACCAGGAGTTCCTTGACCCCCGCCGCTACCAGCTTCTCGGCCTCGCGCATCACGTCGCCGAGCGGGCGGGACACGAGATCGCCGCGCAGTTTCGGGATGATGCAGAAGGTGCAGCGGTTGTTGCAGCCCTCGGAAATCTTCAGATAGGCGTAGTGGCGGGGCGTGAGCTTCACGCCCTGCTCGGGCACGAGGTCCAGGAAGGGATCGTGCTGGGGCGGCACCGCCTCATGGACGGCGGCGAGCACGCTCTCATATTGCTGCGGGCCGGTGACGGCCAGCACCCCGGGATGGGCGAGGCGAATCTGCTCCGGCTCGGCGCCCATGCAGCCGGTGACCACCACCTTGCCGTTCTCGGCCAAGGCGTCGCCGATGGCGGCGAGGCTTTCGGCCTTGGCGCTGTCCAGGAAGCCGCAGGTGTTGACGATGACGAGATCCGCTCCCGCATGGGTGCGGGTCAGCTCATAGCCTTCGGCCCGCAGGCGCGTGACGATACGCTCGCTGTCCACCAGCGCCTTGGGGCAGCCGAGGGAAACGAAGGAGATGCGGGGCGAGGCTTTCGGCGCGAGTTCGGCCATGGCGCGGGGCGCGGTGTCCTTGGTGTCGAGAAGGGCGAGCCGTTAAGCGAGGATAGAGGCGCCGTCAATCCCGCGCGCTCGCATGGGTGGCCCGCTGCAACGCCCGCAAGATCACGACAGCGTGGGCGTGGCCACGCCATGGCAGTCCTTTTGTGCGCTTCACAGCGAAGGGCCGGGCCGCTACAGCAGGTGAAAGCGGCCGCGACAAGGCGGCCGGGGAGGGGGCCCATGATCTATGTGATTGCCTGCATCGCGGGCATAGCCGGCCTGTTGTTCGGCTTTGACGAGGGCATCATCGCCGGCGCCCTCCATCCCTTGCGCGAGACGTTCGGCATCACGCCCCTGGAAGAGGGGCTGATGACCGCGACCGTGCCCCTTGGCGCCCTTGCCGGCGCGGTGCTTGGCGGATGGCTGGCGGCGCCCCATGGCCGGCGCAAGTTGCTGATGGGGGCGGGCCTTCTCTTCATCATCGGCGCGGGCTTGTGCGCCATTGCGCCCAACCTGCTGATGCTCTCGCTCGGCCGGCTACTGCTGGGCCTTGCCATCGGCGTCGCGGCCATGGTGGCGCCGCTCTACATTTCCGAGACAGCACCGGCCCGCATTCGCGGCAGGCTGGTGTCCATCTATCAGCTGGCCATCACGCTCGGCATCCTGTTCGCCTATCTGGTGGGCTGGAGCTTCGGCGAGGCCTGGCGCGGCATGTTTGCGACCGCCGTCATTCCCGGCGTGCTTCTGCTGCTGGGCGTCGCTGTCCTCTCCGATACACCCCGCTGGCTCATGCTGCGCGGCCGGGCCAGCGACGCGCGACGGGTGATCGCGCGCATTGAGGGCGTTGCGCCCACCGATCCCAAGGTGGAGCGGGCCCTGGCCGAGATTGCCGCGGCCGTGCAGTCGGATGCGGGCGGCGGGAATTGGCGCGACCTGTTCGGCCCGGTGGCGCGCCCTGCTCTCGTGGTAGGCATGGGGCTGTTCCTGCTGCAGCAGTTGTCCGGCATCAATGCGGTAATCTATTTCGCCCCCACCGTGTTTGCCCATTCCGGCTTCTCGTCCACCCAGACTCAGCTCCTCGCCACGGTAGGCATCGGCGTGGTGAATGTGCTGATGACGCTGGTGGCCATGGGCCTCATTGACCGCATCGGACGGCGCAAGCTCATGTTCATCGGCTTCGCGGGGGCCGCGGCCAGCCTTGGCATGATTTCGCTTTCCGCCTGGGCGAACGTGCCGGGCATGGAGGTCGTCTCCATCATCGGTCTGGTCCTCTATATCGCGTCCTTTGCGGTGAGCATCGGGCCGCTGCCCTGGGTGATGATGTCCGAAATCTTCCCGTTGAACCTGCGGGGGCCAGGCATGAGCGCGGCCTCGCTCACCAATTGGGCCTTCAATTTCGTGGTGGTCCTGACCTTCCCGGTGCTGATCGACGCCATCGGCCTCGCCGGTGTCTTCGCCATCTACGCCCTGGTGTGCGTGTTCGGGCTTTTCTTCACCGCACGTTATGTGCCGGAGACCAGTGGCCTCTCGCTGGAGGAAATCGAAGTCCACCTGAAGGCCGGAAAGCCATTCCGCACGCTTGGCACGCCCCGGCGGGCATAGGCGCGGCGTCTTCGTCCTCCGGCTCCCTCACGGAGCAGAGCTCCGCCCGCAGCGACGCCAAGGCAGGACGAAGCGCTGTCCGTCCCGGATGCCGGCCTCGATTCTGACGCCGAAGGCGGTCTCCATGCGATCCGGGTGAAGCACATCCTCCGGCGGTCCTTCCGCGAGGATCCGCCCGCCCTGCATCAGCGCAAGCCTGTGGCAGAAGCGGGCGGCCAGGGTCAGGTCGTGCAGCACCAGCACGACGGCTGTGCCGGCGCGGGCGGTGTCGCGCATCAGCTCCATGACCTGGAGCTGGTGGTAGGGGTCGAGCGCAGCCACTGGCTCGTCGGCGAGGAGCACGGGGGCTTCCACCGCCAAGGCGCGGGCCAGCAGCACACGTGCCCGCTCGCCACCCGAGAGCGATCCCGTGATGCGGTGGCGCAGCGAGAGCACGTCCGCCGCCGCGAGGGCCCGCTCCACGGCCGGATCGTAGGCGTCGGGGGACGGCGTGTGGGGAAGGCGGCCGAGGGCCACCAGTTCGTCAACCCGCATGGGCCAGTGGATCCGCCCACCCTGCGCCAAATAGGAGATCGTGCGGCCCAAGGCGGCCCGTCCCAGATCCGCCAGCCGCTGTCCGTCGATGGTGAGCGTGCCCGCCTCCACCGCATCCAGGCCGCAGAGGGCGCGCAGCAGCGTGGTCTTGCCCGCGCCATTGGGACCGATGAGGCCGAGAAGCTCGCCGCGCGCGGCAGTAAGCGAGACACCATCCAGCACAGCCGTGCCGCCCCGCCTCACGCGGATGCCGCGCGCCTCGATCATCATTCCCCCTCCACCTTCAGGTGACGGAGCATGGCGAAGAAGAACGGGGCACCAATGAGCGCAGTCACCACGCCGAGCTTCAGTTCGGGGCGAGTGGGAATGAGACGGACGGCAATGTCGGCGCCGAGCGTCAGTGCCGCCCCCGCAAGCCCGCTTACCAGGAGCAGCCGTCCCGGACGGTGCCGCACCAGCGGTCGCATGAGGTGCGGCACCACGAGGCCCACGAAGCCGATGGCGCCGGACACCGCCACAGATGCTCCCACCGCCGCTGCGGTGCCGCCCACCACCAGGAGACGGATGCGCGGCATGGAAAACCCGAGGCTGGTCGCCGTATCCTCGCCCAGGGTCAGCGCGTCCATGGCGCGGCGGGTGGCGAGCACCAGGGCCCAGCCGGCCAGCATGAAGGGCAGCGAGAGCGCCACATGCACGAGGGAGCGATCGGAGAGCGATCCCATCAGCCAGAACACCACCTCCAGCGCCGCATAGGGGCTGGGCGCAAGGTTCAGGGCCAGGGCGGTCAAGGCGCCGGTCAGGCTGTTGATGGCGACGCCCGCCAGCACCAGCGTCGCGGTGCCCGTGCCGCGCCGGGCCAAGGCCAGCAGCAGCGCAGTGGCGATGGCAGCCCCGATCAGCCCGCCAATGGGCAGCGCCAGGGAGAAGGCGGCGCTCAGGCCGAAATAGAAGGCGACCACGGCGCCGAAGGCGGCGGCGCCGGATACCCCCACTACGCCGGGATCGGCGAGGGGATTGCGCATCAGCCCCTGCATGGCGGCACCGGTCAGGCCGAGGCTGAAGCCGACCGTAGCGGCCAGGATCGCGCGTGGCAGGCGCAGTTGGAGCAGCACCAAGGCCGGAATGCTGTCGCGCCCCTCCAGGAGGTCTGACACCGCCCGGGGCCAATCGAGCGGTGCATAGCCAAGGGCCACTGAAACGGCGAACAGACCGGCCACCAACGCCGAGAGGCCGACAATGAGCCAGGCATGGAAGGACATTCCAAGAGGGCTCCGGGTCTGTACGGCCGGAATGGGCACTGTCATGGAGCGGCCCGCAGCGGCACGAGGGGGGCCATAGCTTGGGAGGCGCTGCGTGTTGCCTTCGGCGCGGCGGAGAGGCGGGCGGCAGCGGACGCCAGTTCCGGGCCGGCGCACGCCCAAAGGCGGGCGGGCAGCGCGACGGTCCGGCCTTGTCGGCTGAACGGGCGCAAGGCTGGATGGTCGAGGATGCTCTCGGCGAGGGAAGGCGGAGCCGCGGGATCGGTGTCGACCACGAGCAGGTCGGGGTGGGCAACAACCACCTCTTCGAGCGGCAATTGCCCGAGCTTGTCCGCCGGCAGGCGCGCCGCAAGGTTGTCGAGACCTGCCCGCGCCATCAGATCATCGGCCAGGGAGCCCTTGCCAGCCGTAAAGCCGTTGGGCCGCAGGACGATGGCCGAGCGGTCGGGCGCATGCGGGGAGGGCAGCGCGGCCATGTCGGCCTGCATTCGGGCTATCATGGCTTCGCCCCGCGCCGGTTCGCCGATGCGTTCCGCCACCTGCCGGATTTGGCCATAGGCCTCTTCCAACGTGGCCGGCATGGGCAGTTCGAGGACCGGGACCCCCAGCGTGCGCAGCAGATCGGACGTGGCGCGGGTGGTGAAGGCGCCGGTGATGACCAGATCGGGCTCCAGGGGAACAATCTCTTCCGCCAGCCCCCGATTGGTGGGCAGGCCATGGGCAAGGTTGGCCACGTTGGAACTGGCCGGCTCCGCCGCCAGGAAGGTCACGGAGGCGATGCGGTCGCGATCGGCGAGGCGCAGCAGCAATTCATCGCCGCACAAATTGAGCGAGGCGATGCGCGCCGGCTTTCCCGCTGCCGCTCGCGCAGGCTTGCCCTCCTGGGCCAGCGCCGGCACGCCAGCGAGGCACAGGAGGATCGCAAGCGTGCCGCGGGCGCGCCGCTCCCATCCCCGCTTCGAGCGCGGGGGGAGGCGAGGAGGGCGGGCGGAGCGGCTCATGGGGTGTCAGAATATGGGGTCTCAGACGATAGGGTCTCAGAAGGTAAAGCGGACGCCGCCATAGGCGCCGAAGCCGGGCGCCAGGAAGCCGTTGGGATCTTCATAGGTCTCGTTGAACAGGTTGTTGATGCGCCCGTAGACGGTGGCGTTGGGGCTCACCGCATAATTGGCGGCGAGATTGAGAATGGTATAGCCGGGCTGGTCCACATAATCGGACGACAGGCGGACGATGTCCCACCAGCTGGACACATAAATGAGGGTCGCATTCAGGTTCAGATTGTCGGTGGCCTGCCAGTTGGCGGCAACGGACACCTTGTTGTTGGGACGCCTCAGGAGATTGCAGGTGTCGAGCGTCGCGGGGGCACAAGCGCCGGCCGAATAGGTCGAGCCGGGCGTCACGGTGCCTTGTGCCTGCGTATACGTATAGTCAACCCGGAGCGACAGGCTATCCGTGACCTGCACCGCCACGAAGGCCTCGACCCCCTTGGTGGTGGCCTGGGAGACGTTCACATAGACATAGGTGGCGGGATCGTAGCCGATGAGGTTCGTCAGATCGTTTTGAAAATAGGTGGCGCCGAACGAGGCCTGGCCGTTCAGCACCTGCTGCTCGAAACCGACATCCCAGCCGGTGCTTTCCTCTGGCTTCAGATCGGGATTGCCATAGACGGGGGCATAGAGCTGGTAGAGCGAGGGGGCATTGAAGCCGGTGCCATAGGTGGCCTTCAGCTTGGTTCCCGTCTCCGGGATCAGATAGGCGGGCGCGATGCGATAGGTGGTGTGATCGCCATAGGTGTCGTCGCTGTCAAAGCGCCCGTTAAGCGCCAGGAAGACGCGGTCGCCGAAGGAGGACTGGAGCTGCAGATAGGCTGCCGTGTCGCCATTGGAGGCTGAGAGCTCGCCAGAGCTGTAATAGCTCGAAGAGGTCATGCTCTCGTTCTTGCGCTCGATGCCGCTGAGCAGGGTCTGGCCAGGCATGAACGTCCAGGTGGATCGCAGATAAAAGGTCTGCATCTGGCCATCATAGGTGCCGTTCTCGGTCTCGTTCGGCCCGGTTGTGGGGCGGGACTGGTCGGTGGCCGAGACGCCGAAGCTGCTGACGAGGTTGCCGTCGAGTGCGGTCCACACGCCCTCCGCCTTGCCCAAGAAGACGCGGGAGAAGGAGGTGCTCGTCTGCATGGCGGGCATGGACGTGTAGGTGGTCATGGAGAAGATGTCGGGCGTATAGACCAGCTGGCTGTCGATGTAGCGCCCTGTGAGATTGACTGAAAAATTGTCTGAAAGGTCGAAATCGAGCCGGCCGGAATAGGTCCAGTTGTCGAAACTGTTGAAATTGGTGGGATAGCCGGGGGGAACGATGCCCTGGGGTGTCACCGGGATAGAGGTGGAGGCAAAGTGCCCGACATTGAAGGCATAGCCAATCGTGTCGGTCCCCCCGCTAACCCCTAGCGCCTGATTGAAGGTGCCGAGTGCGCCGGCTTCCACGAAGCCGGAAATCTTGGCGGGCCCGCTGCCCCGCTTGGTGGTGATGGAAATGACGCCGCCAATGGCATCCGAGCCATAAAGTCCGCTCTGGGGTCCCCGCAGCACCTCGATCCGCGAGATGTCGTTGGTCATGAGCTGGCCGAGATTGAACGTGCCATCCGGGGAGGAGGGGTCGGTCATGTCCACCCCGTCCACCAGGATCTTCACCTGGTTGGAATTGGTGCCGCGCATGAAGATGGACGTGGTGCCGCCGGGACCGCCGGTCTGGACCACGTTGAGGCCCGGGACGGCCTGGAGCACATCCGGCACGCTGCGCTCCTGCGTCCGGGCGATGTCGTCCGCCGTAATCACCGTGACAGAGCTGGCCACGGCACTGGCCGGTGTGGCGGTGCCGGTGGCGCTGATGACGATCTGGGGCAGGTCGATGTCATCCCCGGCGGAGGCTGCGGATTGCGCCAGGGCGGGGCTGGCGGCCAGGCCGGGAATAAGGGTTGAGATGGCGACAGAAAGGAACACGGGCCGGAGTGCGGCCGAACGGGTACGGGAAGGCATAAGGGCCTCGGGCGGGACGATGTGGCACGTCACCGCGAACGAGGCGGAAAGGCAGAATCCTTCCATTCGCCACCACCAGGACACCCCGCCCGATGAGCTCGCGTGTGACCACGACTGACGGCAGGTCTCCTGGCTTGCGGGTCGCTGTTCATTCGCCGCCTTCCCAGGCCCCGAGTGGCCCAGTGGCTTGTGACGAAGAACTCGCCGCTCACAGTTGCGGGGGCAGCTGCGGATTCGGCGCATGAGGCGCTTTCACCGCATTCCCTTTTGATCCCTTGCGGGAACCGTCTCGGCGACCCTAGGGGAGGCGGATTGGAGGGTCAAGCCGCAGCACGTGCCTCAGGCGGGCCGGGTATCGATCTTCTGTGGCACCTTAGTCTTCTCGTTGACCGCGCTTACATAATGGGGCGGTACCGGGGCAACGGGCAGTTGGGCCTCAGCTGTCTGCCGCAGCGCGTCGGTGGCGCAGTCGATCTGAAGAGAGAAGCACGCCGCCATGAAATACTCGACGCCCCGCAGCAGGGGGGGCAGGAGCTGGACCGAGCCCTGATGGCCCGGCAGGCGCTGGATCAGCCCGGCATCCTCCGCCTCACGCAGCATTTTCAGGACATGGGCCCGCGACACGTCGAACTGGCGGGCCAGCGCCGCGACGGGCATCGGGACGGGCTGGCTCGGCGGATAGGTGTCTCCCTCCGCGCCCGAATTGTAGAGGCTGATGGCGATCAGGACGCCGGCGTCGCGCTCTGCAAGCACGCGCATCTGCGGCGAATGCTCCAGAAGACGGAATCCGGCGCGATAGCGGTCGCCTTGGTTCCGAACGAGAGCGGAGAGAAATCCCACATCGCCCAAGCGTGCCAGCGCCTCATCGGCCACCGCGTCGAATCGCGAGACGGCCGTCAGCATGGTCTGCCAGCGACGGGTATATTCGGTCGCCATGCGCGCCGTGGGAGCCAGCGGGCGCTGGCGCCGATTGGTGGCGCCGTCCGACGGGCTGGCGTCCACATAGCCCGCCCAGCGCATCAGGGTGATGAGCGCCTTGGCGCGCCCGCGGCTGCACAGGTCCGTTTCCTCGCACAGGTCGGCGATTCGCGTGACGGTGAGGCCGACCCCATTCTGGTCCGGCGAGCAGGCCAGATAGTAACAAAGCAGTCCGAAAATGACCCGCCCCCGGTCATTCATGAGGCGGTTGAGCAGCCTGTTCCCATGATACATATGGAGGATCCCACGGGTGGCGATTTCCATCGCTTCGTGAAAGCGAGGATGTGCCATGAGGACGGGGATTCGCTCGTCCGCGCGCCTTTTCAGCTCAGCGAATCGCCTGGCTGCATCTCGCGACGCAGAAGGGTCAGTCAGCGCCATTACCATCCGCCACGCTTGGTCCCAAAACCCGCAGTGCCATATCCTGGACCCTGTCCGGGATCGACGCCCTTGTCCATGGAGGCACTATAAAGCCGCGGCCGCGCTTGAAGCGAGGGCTTCAGAGCAAATTTTGGTCAATAATCGCCGTTGCTCAACAATGGGCTCGCCTTTACCGCCAGACATCTGTGTGGGGGCAAGAGCCCCGAAGCGCGAAAGGGAGTGTCATGTCCTTCTGGAAACAGAGCCTTTTTGCCATCGGCCTTGCAGGTTCTGCCCTGCTCCCAGCCGGGGCGGCAAACGCTGTGGTGTATTGCACGGGTCCAGGCGTTCCGGCTGGCTGTGTGGTTCGCCCCGCTCCCGTCGTTCATTGCACGCGCCCCGGCTATCCGGTCGGCTGCGTGCCGCATGATGCGACGGGTGTGGGCGTGTTGCCCGGTGCGGGCGCTGGCGCAGCGGGAGCCGGCGTGCTTCCCGGCGCGGGTTTCGGTGGTGCCGGCGCGGGTGTCGGCGTTGCCCCGGCAAATGCCGGTGGTCCGGTGAACCGGGCCGGTGTTCGGTAAGCAGAGGAGAAGGATGATGAAGACCGCTATTCTTGCTGCAGCTTTGAGCCTCGTGGCGACGGCCGCCCTTGCCGATAAGTCGGCTGCAACCGCCTGCGCGGCCAATCTGAGCGGCGATGCCAAGACCATCTACAATGCGGTCGCTCCGCAGATGGCCCCCGGAGCCTCCGTGCGCGATCTGGTGACCCAGCAGACCCGCGCCCTGGTGCAGGGGGGAACGATCTCTCAGGGCAATGCCCGTCCGGCGGCCGAGCAGGCAGGCCAGTGCCTGATGCTGTTCAATTCCTGAACGGTTCGGCGACCAGGCCTCAAGAGAAAGGCCCCGGAGGCGATCGCTTCCGGGGCCTTTTTTATTTTGAACCTGATCCGCCGTTGATGTGTCCGGCCTGGGCGCAGACGCCCCTGGACGAGGACGGGGCGGTGGTCGCCCCGCGGGCCGTCACCGGGGAGGCGCCCGGCCCAAGAGCGAAGCCATCTCCGCTTCGAGATCCTCGAACGGATCCACCGTCGCTGCTGCCTTGCCTGAAGGAGCCGTCGACGCGGTTGCGTCCGGTTTCTCGCTTTCTGCGTCAGTCACCGCTGCGTCCGGCCCTGCTTGGGCAGGCTCCGCGGCTGCTTGATGAGGCGCGGACCCGGACTTTGTCTCTGCCTGCGGAGCAATGCTTTCTTCGCCCCCAGCGTCCGGCGCAGAAAGCTCCTGGGCGAGCGTTATTTCCAGCTCCCGCATGAGATCGGTCTCCAGGTTGAGGCCGGCCTCCATCTCAATCAGCGCAAAGGTGTCCGGAGAGACCGACGGGGCTGCCGCCGGCTCGGGCTCGATCACCCGCACGGGCGGAGCGCTGTCGATCTCAGACGGGGCATCCCCTTCGTCCTGAGAAACGGACCCGATGGCGTGCGAATCCATGCGGTCGGTCCCCTCAAGGGTGTCCGTTTCGCTGACATCCGGCTCCACGGCAGGTGTTGCGACCACCTCGGGGGGCAACGGCGCGGCCCGGAAGGGGCTCGTCGGTCGAGGCGCCCCCGGCTTGGCGGGCGGCGGCACGAAGGGCGGGACGGGCGGTGCCGTGGGCCGGCTGGCGAAAGTTGTCGGTGGGAAGCTCGCGGTGGGCCGTGGCTGGCGCTCGCCGGCTGGCGGCTCGACCGGGCGCCTCTGCTGAACCGGTTGCGTCTCCGCTGCCTCCTTGCCGCCTTCGAGTGCCTTCTCGAGAGAGGTCTGCAGACGTGCGGGGCGGTCGCCGAGCTTCGGTTCCGCCCGTGCAGGAGCCTCCCGGCCGGGACGACCGAAACTGAAGACAGGTGCGCGCCGAGCAGGCGCCGCGGGAGTGTCGCTGGGCTGAGAGCCCGTGGGAGCGGGGGCAACGGGCTCGACCTTGAATTCGATCTGCGGCTCGATCCTCGGCGAGACCTTGGGCTCGACATGGTGTTCGGCCGGCGCCTCGGGCTGATGGCCAAGCGTGGGCTCCACCTTGGAGTCCCGTTGAGCCTCCGCCTTCATCTCGACCTTCGGCTCGATCTTATCCTCAAGCGGCGCGCTCTCGGGCGTCGGACCCAGGAGGTCCTCTATGGAGAGGGCAACCTGTGCCTTTCCGGCCGCATCCACCGGACGGCTATCGGCAACTGGCGCGGCAGGCATGTGGAAGGTCGGTTCCACTTTCTCCCGAGCTTCTGCCGGAGAGGCGGACGCTTCCTCCTTCGCTTCAAAGATCGGCGCCATGTGGACCGGGCGGGCCATCGGCTCAGCCTTGTCCTCCTCCGCCGCGGCGGGCGAGGCGGGCGTTGCGGTCTCGAACGGGGCCTTTACCGGGGGCTCCACCAGGGGAGGCTGGGCGAGAATCGGGGGAGGTGCGACGGGCTCTGCAACAGGGGGCTCCGCGACGGGCGCCACGGACTGGGGGACCAGCTCGGCCGCTGGAACCGGGGTTTTGGTGACCGCTGGCTCCGCCTTCCGAACGGCATGGCTGTCCCCGCCGGGCAGCGCGTCCTTCGCCAGATCCTGTTCGGGGTGCGCAGCGACCGGTACTTCAACCGGAGAGGTAGCCTCGGGCTCTGCGGGAGCCGGGACGGCCTCGCGCACCTCGTCCGGTGCCGGCACGCTCGGGGGCTTTGGCTGAACGGTGCGCTCCTCCGTCCGTGCTTCGGGTGCCTTGGGTGCGGAGGTGCGGGACTCGAACACGCGCTTTGCGGCGGTGAATGCCGTCGCAGAGGCGGCGGCGACCCCTGACGGGCTTTCGCTGGAGGAACCGGCGCGGCTTGCCAGATCTCCCTCCGGCCGGGCCACAGTCGGCCGGCGGAGCGCGGCGAAGCGGGAACCTGGCGTCGAAGGGGCCGCTTCCGGTGCGGCCGGCGGCTTTGGAGCAAGGGGCTCCATCGCAGCACCAACACTGGGCTGTGGGGACGGCTCGGATGTGGTGCCGCCGGCCGGTGGAGGCGCCATCAAGGGCGGTGCCGCGGCCGTGCGCCGCAGGAGCGTGGTCTCGCGCGCGGCAAGTGCATCCCGCCCGGCCTCGCGGAGGGGGAGGGCGTCGCGCGTCTGAGTCTGCTCACGCGGCAGGCCACGCGGGATGCTGGGCTCAACCACGAGGTCGCGGTTGCCCCCAATGAGAAGGAGATGCTCCACATCGTCCCGGCGCACCAGGATGAGGCGCCGCCTCTGGTCGACCGGCACGCTGTCCATGACAGCCAGCCTTGCCTGGCGAGAGCGTCCGCCGGGTCCGCGCCCGCGGCCGCTCAAGGCTCGGACGATCAGAACGGTCAGACCGAGAAGCACCACGATCACCACCGCCGCGATCGCCAGGCGCACCGGCAGTTCCAGATGCGTCCCAAGGAGATCCTGCAACATCACTCTTCCTCATTGCTGCGCGCCGATGGTCCCGCACCGGCGATAGCGTGTTACCTACATACAACACGCCGCGTTCGCGACGCAGGCACTCATACCAAGAAAATCTTGACGAGCATGGCCGGATTTCAATCAATGCCGCACCAATGCGTTAAAATCCAGGAGCCGAAGTGTCGGGAGAACAGCGCACGCGGCGCGACAGGAAGGCTTCTGCCATGAGCAACGACTCGCGCGAAGCCCCGGCCTCTTCCTCCAGAGGGGCATTTCGCCCGAAGGTGGCGCGCTTCCAGCGTCTGACAGTGGGCCTGGCCTCGTTTGCGGGCGGCCTGGTGGCCGTGATTCTGCAAAGCGGGAGCGGCCCGGCTTTGACCGCCGTCATGGTGGGATTCGCGGCCATCGGCGTGTTTTCGATCATCACCACGTCCGTGCGGCTGCTGCGCGGAGAAGAGCGCCGCAACGAGGAACTGGCCCGTTCACTGCTCTCCGCCACCGGTGACGCGGTTGCGGTTGTCGAGGATGGGGACCGCCTGGTGGAGGTGAATGCCCCCTATCTTCGGCTGACCCGGGCCCGTGAAACCCAGGCCCCGACCCCTGAACGATTCCTGAGCCGGATTCCCGGGGCCCAGGCGCCCATGGCCATGCTGCTTCGGTCCATTTCCGAGGGCGTGCACGTCAACCAATTCTTCCCGTTCGACCCGGAGCCCGACGGCCGTCGCCTCACCGTCGGGGTCTATCCGCTGGAAGGCGCCCGGCGCGTCCTGTGGGTGATGACCGTGACCGACCCGGAAGGCGGACGGGCGCTTGCCTCTGGAGCTTCTGAGCGCGCACGGGCTGCAGTTGCGGCGCCCCTTGCCTCGGCCGAGGCTGAAGGCGCGCGCGTGCTGGCCCAATTGTGGGAAACGGCCCCGGTGGGCCTCCTGCTGCTGAATGGCGAGGCCGCGCGCCTGCCCAATGGCACCTGCGCCCATCACCTTGGCTACGACCTCGCCGAATGGGGCCACGCCCCGATGCCGCTCGAAGAGGTGGTGGACGCCGGGCATTGCGCGGCGGTCCGGGAGGCCATTGCCGCGGGTACAACACCTCCGGATGGCCTGGACGTTGATCTGATCAGCCGGGCTGGCGCGGTTTTCGCCGCGCGCCTCTGGCTCAACGGTACGCCGGGCGGCGAGTGCATCGCCGCCTTCGTGCCGCGCAGCGCGACCCGCGTGCTGTCGGCACCTGAAAGCCCAGGCCCGGTTGCGGCCGCGCTGCCTGTGGCGAGCACGTCGGAGACGCGCCGAAGCGCCGGGGCCGATGCGGTGTTCTTCTCCAGGTCGCCGCTGGCCATGGCCATGGTGGACCGTGCCGGCCGGGTGGTTGAAGCCAATGGCAGCTTCTCCCGCCTGTTCGCGGGCGCGGCGCCCCAACTGATCGAGGCTCGCCTTGACCTGTTGGTGAGCGAGCGTGACGCCCAGGCCGTGGACCGGCTGGTGAAGGATATGCTGGCCGGAAGCGGCCAGCCGGCGCCGGTGGAGGTGAACGTGGCCGGGGAGGCCGGTCGCTCGGCCCGCCTGTATGTCTCAACCCTCGGTCCAACCGTTCCTGGGCTTGCGGTCTATGCGGTGGACACCACGGCCCAGCGTGCGCTTGAAGTGCAGTTCGCCCAGTCACAGAAAATGCAGGCCATCGGCCAGCTGGCCGGCGGGGTGGCGCACGATTTCAACAACGTGCTCACGGCGATCCTGGGCTATTGCGACCTGCTGCTGACCAACCATCGGCCGAGCGACCCGTCCTTCCCGGACATCATGCAGATCAAGCAGAATGCCAACCGGGCCGCGGGCCTCGTGCGGCAATTGCTTGCCTTCTCGCGCCGCCAGACACTGCGCCCGCAGGTGATCCAGCTCACAGACGTGATCTCCGAGCTTTCCATGCTTCTGCGCCGCCTCATCGGCGAGCGCATCACGCTGGATGTCCAGCATGGGCGCGACCTGTGGCCCGTGAAGGTGGACGTGAACCAGTTTGAACAGGTGATCGTGAACCTCGCGGTCAACGCACGCGATGCCATGCCCGGTGGCGGCGTTCTTACGCTGCGCACCGGGAATGTAACGGCCGTCGAGACCGCCGCCTTTTCCGATGGCTCGCTCGCTCCCGCCGACTATGTGCTGATTGAAGTGACCGATACCGGCAGCGGCATTCCGCCCGGCATTCTCGACAAGATCTTTGAGCCCTTTTTCTCCACCAAGGAGGTGGGCAAGGGAACGGGCCTTGGTCTGTCGACCGTCTACGGCATCGTCAAGCAGACCGGCGGCAATATCCTGGTTCAGAGCCGGGAAGGGGAGGGAACCACCTTCCGGGTGTTCCTGCCGCGCCACGAAGCGGGCGAGGCGGAGGAAGCCCAGGCGGCTCCGGAGCCGGAGGCGCGGGCTGCCGATCTCACGGGCCAGGCCACCGTCCTCCTGGTGGAGGACGAGGATGCGGTGCGCGCCTTTGCCTCGCGAGCGCTTTCGGCCCGCGGCTACAATGTGGTCGCCGCCGCGAGCGGTGCGGAGGCGCTGCAGGCCTATGAGGAATCCGCCTCGCGGATCGAACTGGTGGTGTCCGACGTGGTGATGCCGGAAATGGATGGCCCCACGCTGCTGCGCGAATTGCGGGCGCGCGACCCGAACCTGAAGGTGATCTTCATCTCCGGCTATGCGGAGGAGGCCTTCTCGAAGAACCTGCCTGAGGGCGAGAAATTCTCGTTCCTGCCGAAGCCCTTCACGCTGAAGCAGCTGGTTGCGGCGGTGAAGGAGGCGACCCGTCGCTAGTGTTGCCGGCAGGCGGCGGCGCCATCGGGTTCGGCGCCGTCGGGTTCGGCGGCGGCAGGTTCGTCGGCGGCAAGTGCGGCCTAGGGAAGAGAATCGCTCAGGAAGGTCGCGGTTGCCAACCGTGCCCCCCGAAGTCCCAAGGCTGAGCTGTCTTTCTTCCGCCCCAAAACACTGGTCCATTCCAGGCACGGAAGCGGGTGTGCGGCTGCACATGCTGGCCAAGGCAATCTGCGTGCATTGCAGCGCGCAGTGGGTCCGTCAGTCGACAGCCATCCCGGCCGCGCCTCGCGCGTTTGTGGCCAATGTCGCTGCAAAGACGCGCCGACGCAGGATTTATCGCGATGCAGCAGCGGATGCCCCAAAGGTATTCCGCAGCTTGCTCTTGCCTCCCATCTGGCGCTGCGATAAGCCTCGCTCACCCGTTTCGAATTCCTCCAACCGAGGCCGGCGCGGTAACGCTTCAGGCGGATCGCCCATGCGCCCCGAGGTGCGGACAATGGAACACTTGCTCCAGGACTACCTTCCGGTGGTCATTTTCATCGGGGTGTCGCTCGTCATCGGGCTCGCCCTTCTGGTGGCGCCCTTTCTCGTCGCCTATCGCAACCCGGACCCCGAAAAGCTCTCCGCTTACGAGTGCGGCTTCAATGCGTTCGACGATGCGCGCATGACGTTCGACGCCCGGTTCTACCTGGTGGCGATTCTCTTCATCATCTTCGACCTGGAAGTGGCCTTCCTGTTTCCGTGGGCCATCACCTTCGGTGGTCTCGGCGACCTCGGCTTCTGGTCGATGATGCTGTTCCTCGGCGTGCTGACCGTCGGGTTCATTTATGAGTGGCGCAAGGGAGCGCTCGAATGGGATTGACCCCTGCCGATTCCAAGCCACTGGTCGCCCCTGCGCCGAAGGGCATCATCGATCCTTCGACCGGACGCCCCGTGGGTGCGGACGACCCCTTCTTCCGCGAGATCAATTCTGAACTCGCGGACAAGGGCTTCCTCATCACCACCGCGGACAACCTCATCACCTGGGCGCGCACGGGCTCGCTCATGTGGATGACGTTCGGTCTCGCCTGCTGCGCGGTCGAGATGATGCAAGTGTCCATGCCGCGCTATGACGTGGAGCGCTTTGGCTTCGCGCCCCGCGCCTCGCCGCGCCAGTCGGACGTGATGATCGTCGCCGGCACGCTGACCAACAAGATGGCGCCTGCGCTCCGCAAGGTCTACGACCAGATGCCCGAGCCGCGCTACGTCATCTCCATGGGCAGCTGCGCCAATGGCGGCGGCTACTACCATTATTCCTATTCCGTTGTGCGCGGTTGCGACCGTGTCGTGCCGGTGGACATTTATGTGCCGGGCTGCCCGCCCAGCGCCGAGGCGCTGCTCTACGGTGTGCTCCTGCTGCAGAAAAAGATCCGCCGCATCGGCACCATCGAACGCTGATCGCCGCTTGAGACCGCGGGCGGCGCCTTGGCTCCGCTCTGCTCGGGGAAGACGCAGATGGACGAGACCCTGAAGGACCTTGCGGTCCATATTTCCGGTGCGCTGGGCGGAGCCGTTCTCGCCTCGCACATCGCCTATGGCGAGCTGACGCTTGAGGTGGACCGGGAGCAGATCGTCAAGGTCGCGACCTTCCTGCGCGACGATCCCAGCTGCCTGTTCGCCTGCATCGTGGACGTGTGCGGGGTGGACTATCCCGCCCGCCCGCAGCGTTTCGATGTGGTCTATCACCTGCTGTCCCTGAAGCAGAACCTGCGCATCCGCCTGAAGGTGGCCACCGACGAGGACAGCACCGTGCCGTCCATCTGCGGCGTCTATCCCGGCGCGAACTGGTTCGAGCGGGAGGCCTACGACATGTATGGCATCCTGTTCACCGGCCATCCCGAGCTGCGGCGCCTGCTGACCGACTACGGCTTCGACGGCCATCCCCTGCGCAAGGACTTCCCGCTCACGGGCTATGTGGAAGTGCGCTATGACGACGAGGCCAAGCGCGTGGTTTACGAGCCGGTGCGGCTGATGCAGGAGTTCCGGAAGTTCGACTTCCTTTCACCCTGGGAAGGAACGGACTACGTGCTTCCCGGCGACGAAAAGGCTTCGGGCCAGCCCGGCGCCCCGAAGGCCGGCTGAAGGAGCGACCCATGGCCCATACTCTTGACAGCCCCCGGCCCGACGCTCCGGTCCGCAACTTCCAGATCAATTTCGGCCCGCAGCATCCGGCGGCCCATGGCGTGCTGCGCCTTGTGCTGGAGCTGGACGGCGAGTTGGTGGAGCGCGTCGATCCCCATATCGGGCTGCTGCATCGCGGCACCGAGAAGCTGATCGAGGCCAAGACCTATCTCCAGGCGGTGCCCTATTTCGACCGGCTCGACTATTGCGCGCCCATGAACCAGGAGCACGCCTACTGCCTGGCGGTGGAGAAGCTCCTGGGCATCGAAGTGCCCAAGCGGGGCCAGCTGATCCGCGTGCTGTATTCCGAGATCGGACGCCTGCTGTCTCATCTGCTCAACGTCACGACGTTCGCGATGGACGTGGGCGCGCTCACCCCGCCGCTGTGGGGCTTCGAGGCGCGCGAGAAGCTGATGATGTTCTACGAGCGCGCGTCGGGAAGCCGCATGCATGCGGCCTATTTCCGGCCGGGCGGCGTGCATCAGGATCTGCCGACCGAACTGGTGCAGGACATCGGCACGTTCTGCGAGAGCTTTTATGGCCTGCTGGATGACCTGGACGCCCTCGTCACCGGCAACCGCATCTTCAAGCAGCGCACCGTCGACATCGGCGTGGTGAGCCTGGAGGATGCGCTGTCCTGGGGCTTCTCCGGCGTCATGGTGCGCGGCTCCGGCGCCGCCTGGGACCTGCGTCGTGCGCAGCCCTATGAGTGCTATTCCGAGCTGGACTTCGACATCCCCATTGGCAAGCACGGCGACTGCTACGATCGCTATGTGGTCCGCATGGAAGAGATGCGGCAGTCCACCAAGATCATGCAGCAGTGCGTGGCGCGGCTGTTGAAGGAGTCCGGCCCGGTCTCCACGACCGACCACAAGATTTCCCCGCCCAAGCGCGGTGAGATGAAGCGCTCGATGGAAGCCCTCATTCACCACTTCAAGCTATACACGGAAGGCTTCCACGTTCCCGAAGGGGATGTGTACGCGGCCGTTGAAGCACCGAAGGGTGAGTTCGGCGTCTATCTTGTGGCTGACGGCACCAACAAGCCGTACCGCTGCAAGATCCGCGCTCCGGGCTTCGCCCATCTCCAGGCCATGGACTTCCTGTGTCGCGGGCACATGCTCGCCGACGTTTCGGCGGTGCTGGGCTCCCTCGACATCGTGTTCGGGGAGGTGGATCGGTGAAAGCTCTTCTCGCCAGCGCCGTTCTAGTGTCGCTTGCCTGCGGCGTCGCGCATGCGGCCGATCCGGCGGGCCGCTCGACCATCGACGTGGTGGTCCCGGTCGACACCCCCGCCGAGCCGCCGAAGGCCGTCGTGGTGGAACGCATCACCATGTACAGCCTCCTCACGGGCGGCTGGCAGCCGGTGGATGCGGCCGTCATCCCCGCGTCTGGAGTGCCGGGCACGCGGGGCAGCTTCGCCCATACGGACGGCTACGCCATCAAGCTCTACAAGGATGGCGTCTACGCCTATTGCGGCATCGCCCACGTGGGTGGTGCCTATAATGATTGTCGCATTGCCGGCTCGGGAACCCGCTGATGTCCGTTCGCCGCCTCGCCGCCGAACAGCCCGAAAGCTTCGCCTTCACGGCGGAGAACGAGGCCTGGATCGTGCGCCAGATTTCCAAGTATCCCGAGGGCCGGCAGGCCAGCGCGGTCGTTCCGCTGCTGTGGAAGGCGCAGGAGCAGGCCGGTGGCTGGTTGCCTGAGCCCGCGATCCGCGCGGTGGCCGATCGCCTCGGGATGGCGCACATCCGCGTGCTGGAGATCGCCACCTTCTACACCATGTTCAACCTTGAGCCGGTGGGTCGCCACTTCGTGCAATTGTGCGGCACCACGCACTGCATGATGCGCGGTTCGGAAGAGCTCAAGGACGTGTGCCGCCGCAAGATCGGCCCGGAGCGCCATGTGAGCGAGGACGGCGCTTTGTCCTGGCTGGAGGTGGAATGCCTTGGCGCCTGCGCCAACGCACCCATGGCGCAGATCAATTACGATTATTACGAGGACCTGACGCCGGAAAACTTCGAGAAGCTTCTCGACGACCTGCGCGCCGGTCGCCCGGTGAAAACCGGCTCCCAGATCGGTCGGACGGCATCGTCTCCGGTGCTGGGCCTGACCTCCCTGACGGATCCGAGCCTGTATACCCGCGGGTCATCCGCGTCTGGCTCGCAAGGTGGCGCAGTCGGCCCCACCGGCGAGACCGGTGACCTGCAGCAGGCCGGCCGCCCCAGCACTGCGGTGGAAACGCCCGTCGATCCGCTGGGTGCCGCCTCCGCCAGCCAGGAAAAGGCGGCCGATGGCAAGGATGCCCGCGAGAAGCGGGAAGAGGTGGCTGATGCCGCGAAGGCGGGCAGCCCCGAGGTGACCGGGTCCGAGCGCGAACCGCTCAAGACCGGCACCGGCGTGCGCGACCCGGAGGTGTGAGAGATGCTCCAGGATAAGGACCGGATCTTCACCAACCTTTATGGCTATCACGACTTCGGCCTGAAGGGCGCCCTGGCGCGCGGCAATTGGGATGGCACCAAGGCGATCCTGGAAAAGGGCCGCGACTGGATCATCAACGAGATGAAGGCGTCGGGCCTGCGCGGCCGCGGCGGCGCAGGCTTCTCGACCGGCATGAAGTGGTCCTTCATGCCCAAGCAGTCAGACGGGCGCCCCCACTACCTGGTGGTGAACGCCGACGAATCCGAGCCCGGCACCTGCAAGGACCGGGAGATCATGCGCAACGATCCGCACACGCTGATCGAAGGCTGCCTGATCGCCTCCTTCGCCATGGGCGCCCATGCCGCCTACATCTATGTGCGCGGCGAATATGTGCGTGAGCGCGAGCGGCTCGAGGCGGCCATCGACCAGGCCTATGAGGCGCGGCTCATCGGCAAGGACAATGTCCACGGCTATCCCTTCGACCTCTATGTGCACCACGGTGCCGGGGCCTATATCTGCGGCGAAGAGACGGCGCTGATCGAGAGCCTGGAGGGCAAGAAGGGCATGCCGCGGCTGAAGCCGCCCTTCCCGGCCAATATGGGCCTTTATGGCTGCCCGACCACGGTCAACAACGTGGAATCCATCGCGGTGGCGCCGGAAATCCTGCGTCGCGGCGCGGCCTGGTTCGCCGGCATCGGCCGCCCCAACAATGTGGGCACCAAGCTGTTCGGCATTATGGGCCACGTGAACACCCCTTGCGTGGTCGAGGATGCCATGGGCATCACCTTCCGCGAGCTGGTGGAGAAGCATGGCGGCGGCATCCGTGGCGGGTGGGACAACCTGCTCGCCATCATCCCTGGCGGCGCCTCCTGCCCGCTGGTGCCGGCGGCGGCCTGCGAAGACCTGATCATGGACTTCGATGGCCTGCGTGGCGCCAAGTCGTCCTTCGGGACGGCGGGTTGCCTGGTGATGGACAAGTCCACCGACATCGTGCGCGCCATCGCCCGCATCTCCTACTTCTTCAAGCATGAGAGCTGTGGCCAGTGCACGCCGTGCCGCGAGGGTACGGGCTGGATGTGGCGCGTGCTGAGCCGCATGGCCGAAGGCCGGGCGCAGAAGCGCGAGATCGACGTGCTGCTGGAAGTGACCAGCCAGATCGAAGGTCACACCATTTGCGCGCTGGGCGATGCGGCGGCTTGGCCCGTGCAGGGTCTCATCCGCAACTTCCGCGGCGAGATCGAGAAGCGGATCGACCAGTATTCCGCCAATCCGCACCCGGACCCGGTGCCGGTTGCGGCGGAGTGAAGAATGGGGCGCCTTCTGCGGGCCTGTCCCACGCTGGCTTCGGCGGATGTCCCCGCCACGGTCGCCTGGTATCGGGACCGCCTCGGATTTGAGGCGCGCATGACGAGGCCGGATTACGGCATCGTCGAACGGGACGGTATCGAGCTGCATTTCTGGCTGTGCCAGGACCGTAGCATCGCAGAGAGCACGTCGGCCTATCTCTGGGTGGACGACGTGGACGGCTTGCACGCCAGTTTCGAGGGAGCGCGCGAAGGCGGACGCATCTCGGAAGTGGCAAACCGCGCATGGGGCATGCGCGAATTCTATGTCTGGGACCCGGACGGAAACCTGTTGCGCTGCGGCGCACCGGTTGCCGGACCGGGACCGGTCTGAGACGAGGGAAGTTAGATGGCGAAGATCGTCGTCGACGGCACAGAGGTTGACGTCCCGGCCGAGTTCACGCTGCTCCAGGCGTGCGAGGCGGCTGGGGTCGAGATTCCGCGCTTCTGCTTCCATGAACGGCTGTCCATCGCCGGCAATTGCCGCATGTGCCTGGTCGAGGTGAAGGGGGGCCCGCCCAAGCCCACCGCCTCCTGCGCCATGGCGGTGAAGGACCTGCGCCCCGGCCCGAACGGTGAGCCGCCCGTGGTGCTCACCAAGAGCCCCATGGTGAAGAAGGCGCGCGAAGGGGTGATGGAGTTCCTGCTCATCAATCACCCCCTCGACTGCCCCATCTGCGACCAGGGCGGCGAGTGCGACCTGCAGGACCAGGCCATGGCTTATGGCGTGGATTCGTCGCGCTTCGCGGAGAACAAGCGCGCGGTTGAGGACAAGTATATCGGCCCGCTGGTACGGACCTCCATGAACCGGTGCATCCATTGCACCCGCTGCGTCCGCTTCACCACGGAAGTGGCTGGCGTCGCGGATCTCGGCGCCATCGGGCGCGGCGAGGACATGGAGATCACCACCTATCTCGAGCACGCCATGCGCTCGGAGATGCAGGGCAATGTGGCAGACCTCTGCCCGGTGGGTGCGCTCACCCATAAGCCACAGGCCTTCCATGCCCGTCCCTGGGAAATGGTGAAGACCGAGTCCATCGACGTGATGGACGCCGCCGGCTCCAACATTCGCATCGACACGCGTGGCCGCGAGGTCATGCGCATTCTCCCGCGCACCCATGAGGGCGTGAACGAGGAGTGGATCTCCGACAAGACCCGGTATGTGTGGGACGGCCTGAAGACCCAGCGCCTGGACCGGCCCTATGTGCGCCAGGGCGGCCGGCTGGTTCCCGCCAGCTGGAGCCAGGCCTTCGATGCCATCGCCACCAAGGTGAAGGGGACGAAGGGAGACCGTATCGGCGCCATCATCGGGGATCTCGCCACGGTGGAAGAGGCCTTCGCGCTCAAGATGCTGGTGGAGAAGCTGGGCTCGGCCAGCATCGACTGCCGGCAGGATGGCGCAGCCCTCGACCCGTCGCTCGGCCGCGCCAGCTATGTGTTCAATCCGACCATTGCCGGCATTGAGGAGGCGGATGCCATCCTCCTGGTGGGTACCGATCCGCGCCACGAGGCCCCGGTGATCAATGCCCGCATTCGCAAGCGCTGGCGGGCAGGGGGCCTAAAGGTGGGGCTGGTGGGGACGCAAGTCGACCTGACCTATCCCTATGACTATCTCGGCGCCGGCCCCGACAGCCTGGCGGATCTGGCCGGGACCTCCGCCTTTGGCGAGGTGCTGCGCGGCGCGGAGCGTCCCATCGTCATCGTCGGCCAAGCCGCCCTTGCGCGACCCGATGGTGCTGCCGTCCTGGCGCTGGCAGCCAAGGTCGCCGCAAGCCTTGGGGCCATCAAGGAAGGCTGGAACGGTTTCGCTGTGCTCCATACCGCTGCGTCCCGCGTCGGGGCTCTCGACGTCGGGTGCGTGCCGGGGGCAGGGGGCAAGGACGCGGCCGCCCTCGCAGCTCCCGGTGGGGCGGACGTTCTTTTCCTGCTTGGTGCCGATGAGATCGAAGTCGCTCCGGGCGCCTTCGTGGTCTATGTGGGCACGCATGGGGATCGCGGAGCCCATCGGGCAGACGTGATCCTGCCGGGCGCGGCCTATTCGGAAAAGCCGGGCCTTTATGTGAATACCGAGGGCCGGGTGCAGTTCGCCAACCGTGCCGCCTTCCCGCCTGGGGATGCGCGCGAGGACTGGGCCATTGTCCGCGCCCTGTCCGAGGCGCTCGACAAGACGCTGCCATTCGACACGCTGTTTGCGCTGCGGGCGGCTGCCATTGCGGCTGTGCCGCACCTGGCTCGGTTGGATGTGGTTGAACCGGCGGATGCTGCGGCTCTGTCGGCGCTGGCCGGGGCCGAGGGTGCATTGGAAAAGGCAGCGTTTGGCGTTGCCGTGCGCGACTTCTACCTGACCAATCCCATCGCCCGCGCCTCTGCCATCATGGCGGAATGCTCGGCCCTGCGGATCGGCGGGACTGCGGTTGCGGCGGAGTGAGCGCCATGGCCGAGGGCTTCGAGGATGTGGCGCGCGAACTGTCGCGTGCCGAGTGCGTGATGACTTCGACCGGCCGGCTGGCCGCGTCGTGCGAGGCGTGAGGGGCAGGAAGAACCAATGACCTGGCAGGACACCCTTCTGAAGGTCGCGATCATCGTCGGGCAGAGCCTTGCCCTGCTGGTGGCGCTGCTGATCTTCATCGCCTTCATTCTGCTGGCCGATCGCAAGATCTGGGCGGCGGTGCAATTGCGCCGCGGCCCGAATGTGGTGGGTCCCTTCGGCCTGCTGCAATCCTTCGCCGACCTGCTGAAGTTCGTGCTGAAGGAGCCGGTTATCCCGTCGGGCGCCAACAAGGCGCTGTTCCTGCTGGCTCCGCTTGTCACCTGCGTGCTCGCTCTGGCCGCCTGGGTGGTGGTGCCGATCGCGGATGGCTGGGTGATCGCCGACCTCAATGTGGGCATCCTCTATATCTTCGCCATCTCATCGCTGGGTGTGTACGGCATCATCATGGGCGGGTGGGCTTCGAACTCGAAGTATCCGTTCCTGGCGTCCCTGCGCTCTGCCGCGCAGATGGTGTCGTATGAAGTCTCCATCGGCTTCGTGATCATCACCGTCCTGATGTGCGCGGGCTCTCAAAACCTGTCGCAGATCGTGATGGCGCAGTCTGGGCCCTACGGCTTCCTGCACTGGTACTTTCTGCCGCTGCTGCCGATGTTCGTGATCTTCTTTGTGTCGGCACTGGCCGAGACGAACCGCCCGCCCTTCGATCTCGTGGAAGCGGAGTCCGAGCTCGTCGCGGGCTTCATGACCGAGTACGGCTCGACCCCCTACCTGCTCTTCATGCTCGGGGAGTACGTGGCCATCATGACCATGTGCGCCATGGGCACGATCTTGTTCCTGGGTGGCTGGCTGCCCCCGCTGCCCTTCGCGCCCTTCACCTGGGTGCCGGGCTTGGTGTGGTTCGTGCTGAAGCTGTGCTTCATGTTCTTCCTGTTCGCCATGGCCAAGGCCATGGTTCCCCGCTATCGCTATGACCAGTTGATGCGTCTGGGCTGGAAGGTGTTCCTGCCCATCTCGCTGGTGGCCGTGGTTGTGGTCGCGGGTGTGCTGCACTTCACGGGAACGGCGCCGCGATGATCGCTTCCGCCCTCCCGACCGCATCTTATCGGAGCTGAGCCATGAAGCTCGACCAGGCGGCCCGCGCCCTCCTTCTGACGGAGTTCCTCTCCGGCTTCGTTCTCGCCATGCGCTACTTCTTCAAGCCCAAGGCGACGATCAATTATCCGTTCGAGAAGAATCCCATCTCGCCCCGCTTCCGGGGCGAGCATGCGCTGCGCCGCTATCCCAATGGCGAAGAGCGGTGCATCGCGTGCAAGCTGTGCGAGGCCATCTGCCCGGCGCAGGCCATCACCATCGAAGCTGGCCCGCGTCGCAATGACGGCACCCGCCGCACCACCCGTTACGACATCGACATGGTGAAGTGCATCTATTGCGGCTTCTGCCAGGAAGCTTGCCCGGTGGACGCCATCGTCGAGGGGCCGAATTTCGAGTTCGCCACGGAAACCCGTGAGGAACTCTATTACGACAAG
Source organism: Aquabacter sediminis (assembly GCF_028863665.1). GTDB lineage: Bacteria > Pseudomonadota > Alphaproteobacteria > Rhizobiales > Xanthobacteraceae > L1I39. The sequence goes on along the minus strand of NZ_JARBFX010000003.1, from coordinate 111,745 downwards.
GAAAAGCTGCTGGCGAACGGCGACCGGTGGGAACGCGAGATCGCGCGCTCCATCGCGCTCGACGCGCCTTACCGCTGAACGGGGCGCCCGTCCTCAGGCGGGCATTGAAGGATCACGGCGCCCGCGTCCTGCGGATGCCTTAGATAGTGGACGTTGGTCATGGCTACGGGCTATCGACGGACCGGCTGCCGCCTGCGGCGCCCGGCCATCGGCGCGAGGGGAACCGGCGCGAGCGCGCCACGCAAGGGGGAGCTCGGCGCATGAGTGTCGCGGCATTGTTTTTCTATCTCTTCGCGTTCGTGCTCGTGGCGTCCGCCTTCATGGTCATCGCCTCGCGCAATCCGGTTCAGTCGGTGCTGTTCCTGATCCTGTGCTTCGTCAACGCGGCTGGACTCTTCATCCTGATCGGAGCGGAGTTCCTCGCGCTGATCCTGGTTGTGGTCTATGTGGGCGCGGTGGCAGTGCTCTTCCTCTTCGTCGTGATGATGCTCGACGTCGACTTCGTGGAGCTGCGGCAGGGCTTCCTTCAATACCTGCCCATCGGAATGGTGGTTGGCGCCATCTTCCTGGCCGAGCTGGTTCTGGTGGCCAGCTCCTGGGTGTTTGGGACATCCCTGCCTTCGACGCCCATGCCCTCCGGTGGGCAAGCCGTCAGCAATGTGCGGGCCATCGGGCAGGTGCTCTATACGGACTATGTCTACTTCTTCGAGGCGGCCGGCATGGTCCTGCTGGTGGCCATGATCGGCGCCATCGTCCTGACGCTGCGCCACAAGGCCAATGTGAAGCGCCAGAACATCGCGGACCAGGTCGCGCGTACGCCGGAGGCCGCCATGGAGGTGGTCAAGGTCAAGCCCGGCCAGGGCATCTGAGGAGGGAAAGATGGCTGTTGGACTTTCCCACTACCTGATCGTTGCCGCGATCCTGTTCACCTTCGGCACGCTGGGCATCTTCCTCAACCGGAAGAACGTGATCGTCATTCTGATGTCCATCGAGCTCATCCTGCTCGCCGTGAACATCAACCTCGTGGCCTTCTCGGTGTTCCAGGGCAATCTGGTCGGTCAGGTGTTTGCGCTCCTGATCTTGACCGTCGCGGCCGCCGAGGCGGCCATCGGCCTCGCCATCCTCGTGGTGTTCTACCGCAACCGCGGTTCGATCGCCGTCGAAGACATCAACGCCATGAAGGGCTGAGGCCATGTATCAGGCGATCGTCTTTCTCCCCCTCATCGGCTTTCTTATTGCCGGCATGTTCGGCCGCGTCATCGGGGCGCGGGCGTCCGAGGTGGTGACCACCTCTTTCCTGTTCGTCTCGTGCGTCCTGGCTTGGGTCGCCTTCTTCAATGTGGGCTTCGGCGGGCATGACGCTCGCGTACAGGTGCTGCAGTGGATCTATGTGGGCGACCTCAAGATCGACTGGGCGCTGCGCGTCGACACGCTGACCGCGATGATGCTGATTGTGGTCACCACGGTGTCCTCGCTCGTGCACCTCTATTCCATCGGCTACATGCACGAGGATCCGAGCCGGCCGCGCTTCTTCGCCTATCTCTCCCTGTTCACCTTCGCCATGCTCATGCTGGTGACGGCGGACAACCTGCTCCAGCTCTTCTTCGGCTGGGAAGGTGTGGGCCTGGCCTCCTACCTGCTCATCGGGTTCTGGTATGAGAAGCCCTCGGCGAATGCGGCGGCCATGAAGGCCTTCGTGGTCAACCGCGTGGGTGACTTCGGCTTCATCCTGGGCATTTTCGCCATCTTCGTGATGACCGGCTCGGTGGCTTTCGAGGGCGTCTTCGCTGCGGCGCCGTCACTGGCGGGCAAGACGATCAACTTCCTCGGCCATCACTGGGATGCGCCGACCGTGATTGCGCTCCTGCTGTTCGTCGGCGCCATGGGCAAGTCGGCGCAGTTCATGCTGCACACCTGGTTGCCGGACGCGATGGAAGGGCCGACCCCGGTCTCCGCGCTCATCCACGCCGCCACCATGGTGACCGCCGGCGTGTTCATGGTGGCGCGCATGTCCCCCATCTTCGAACTGTCGCCCACCGCGCTGGACGTGGTGATGCTGATCGGTGCCACCACCGCCATGTTCGCGGCGACGGTGGCCCTGGTTCAGAACGACATCAAGAAGGTGATCGCCTACTCCACCTGTTCGCAGCTGGGCTACATGTTCGTGGCCATGGGCGCGGGCGCCTATTCCATCGGCGTCTTCCACCTTCTCACCCACGCCTGCTTCAAGGCACTGCTCTTCCTGTGCGCGGGCTCTGTCATCAACGCCATGCACCATGAGCAGGACATGCGGCACATGGGCGGTCTCTACAAGAAGATCCCCTTCACCTATGCCATGATGCTGATCGGCACCCTGGCCATCACCGGCTTCCCCTTCCTCGCCGGCTATTACTCGAAGGACGCCATCATCGAGTCTGCCTGGGCCTCCCACAATCATTTCGCCCTCTATGGATGGCTGATGACGGTGGCCGCGGCGGCTTTGACCTCCTTCTATTCCTGGCGTTTGGTGTTCATGACCTTCCACGGTCATCCGCACGACCATCACCATTATGAGCATGCCCATGAATCCCCTGCGGTGATGACCATCCCGCTCGGCATCCTGGCGGTGGGCTCGGTGATCGCGGGCTTTGCGCTCTACAACCAGTTCGTTGGCGAGGACGTGCACGAATTCTTCCGTCACTCCATCTTCATGGGCACGGAGAACCACATCCTGCACGCCATCCACGACATTCCCGGCTGGGCGAAGTATCTGCCCACCGTGATGATGGTCCTGGGGTTCGTGGTGGCCTACTGGTTCTACATCGTGAACCCGAAGGTCCCTGTGGCGCTGGCGAAGAGCCAGGATGCTCTCTACCGGTTCCTGCTCAACAAGTGGTATTTCGACGAGCTCTACAACGCCATCTTCGTGAAGCCGGCGCTGTTCATCGGCCGTGTCCTCTGGAAGCAGGGTGACGGGCGGATCATCGATGGGTGGGGGCCGAACGGGGTCTCGGCCCGGGTGCTCGACGTCACCGGCCGCGTGGTGCGCCTGCAAAGCGGCTACCTTTATCACTATGCCTTCGTGATGCTGATCGGCCTCGCCGCGCTCATCACCTGGTTCATGTTCGCCGGAGTGTGACGATGACCACTTGGCCCATCCTCTCCGTCGTCACCTTCCTGCCGGTGGTCGGCGCGCTCTTCATCCTGGTGGTGCGGGGCGACAGCGAGGTCACCGCGCGCAATGCCCGTTGGGTCGCGCTGTGGACGACCCTTGTGACCTTCGTGGTCTCACTGTTTCTGCTGCCGGGCTTTGAGAGTTCCGCGCCGGGCTTCCAGTTTGTGGAGAAGCACGCTTGGCTCGGCGAGATCGCCTCCTATCACATGGGCATCGACGGCATCTCCCTGCCGCTGGTGCTGCTGACGACCTTCCTCATGCCCTTCTGCATCCTCGCCTCCTGGGAGAGCGTGCATAAGCGTGTGAAGGAATACATGATCGCGTTCCTCGTCCTCGAGACGTTGATGATCGGCACCTTCTGCTCGCTGGATCTGGTGCTGTTCTACTTCTTCTTCGAGGGCGGCCTGATCCCGATGTTCCTCATCATCGGCATCTGGGGTGGCGCACGCCGCATCTATGCCAGCTTCAAGTTCTTCCTCTACACACTCGCCGGCTCCGTGCTGATGATGCTGGCCATCATGGCCATGTATTGGAAGGCGGGCACGACGGATGTGCCGACCCTGATGCAGTTCGGCTTCCCGTCGGGCATGCAGACATGGCTGTGGCTGGCCTTCTTCGCCTCCTTCGCCGTGAAGATGCCCATGTGGCCGGTTCATACCTGGCTGCCCGACGCTCACGTTGAGGCGCCGACCGCTGGCTCTGTGATCCTGGCGGGCGTGCTCCTGAAGATGGGTGGCTACGGCTTCATCCGCTACTCCCTGCCCATGTTCCCGGAGGCCTCCCACCTCTTCGCGCCGCTGGTCTTCACGCTCTCCGTGGTGGCCATCATCTATACCTCGCTGGTGGCGCTGGTGCAGGAGGACATCAAGAAGCTGATCGCCTATTCGTCCATTGCCCATATGGGCTTCGTGACCATGGGCATCTTCGCCATGAACGAGGCGGGCCTGCAGGGCGCCATGTTCCTGATGATCTCTCACGGCTTCGTGTCTGGCGCGCTGTTCCTGTGCGTCGGCGTCATCTATGACCGCATGCACACCCGTGACATCGCGGCCTATGGGGGCTTGGCCAAGCGCATGCCGCTTTATGCGACGGCGCTGATGATCTTCACGATGGCCAATGTGGGCCTTCCCGGCACGTCGGGCTTCGTGGGTGAGTTCCTGACGATGCTTGCGGCGTTCGAACGGAACACCTGGGTGGCCTTCTTCGCCGCCACCGGCGTTATCCTGTCGGCGGCCTATGCCCTGTGGCTCTACTGGCGGGTCATTTTCGGCCCGCTGGAAAAGGACAGCCTCAAGGACATCCTGGACCTGAGCCCGCGCGAGGTGGCCATCATGGTGCCCCTCGTCATCCTGACCATTCTGTTCGGCTTCTGGCCGTCTCCCATCCTTCACATGACGTCGACGGCGGTGAACGCTGTCGTCGCCCGCACCGATACGGTGGCGGCGGCGGTGAAGACCGCCTCGCTCCTGTTCAGCTTCTGATCCGAGGTCGCCAGATGTCCGTCCTGCCTCCGCTCGGAGCCGTCCTCCCTGAACTCCTCCTGGCCGTTGCGGCGATCGTGCTTCTGCTGATCGGCGCGGTGCGAGGGGAGAAGGCCACCAACATGGTGAACGGCCTCGCCATTGCGGTCTTGGTCGCGGCCGGCGTGCTCACGCTCATCGGCCCCGGGCAGACCGTCACGGCATTCAACGGTTCGCTGGTGATCGACCCCTTCGGTCGCTTCATGAAGGCGCTGGCCATCCTCGGCGCCACGGTCTCGCTGATCCTGTCGGTGGATTGGCTCGGCCGCGAGCAGCAGCGCAAGTATGAGTATGCGGTGCTGGTCGTCATCGCTACGCTTGGCATGACCATGCTGATCTCGGCCGGCGACCTGATCGCGCTTTATCTCGGCCTCGAACTGATGAGCCTGTCGCTCTATGTGGTCGCGGCCTTCAACCGGGACTCGGTGCGCTCCACCGAGGCCGGCCTCAAATACTTCGTTCTCGGCTCGCTTTCGTCCGGCATGCTGTTGTACGGCGCGTCCCTCATCTACGGCTTCACGGGCACCGTGAACTTCGCCGGCATCGCCGCCGTTGTGACCCAGCCTTCGGTTGGCTTGATCTATGGTATCGTGTTCCTGCTGGCGGGGCTTTGCTTCAAGATATCGGCCGTGCCGTTCCACATGTGGACGCCTGACGTCTATGAGGGTGCGCCCACCCCCGTCACCGCTTTCTTTGCCACCGCCCCGAAGGTGGCGGCCATGGCGGTGTTCCTGCGCGTGACGGTGGAGGCTTTCCCGCATGTGACCCACCAGTGGCAGCAGATCGTGGTGTTCGTGGCGATCGCCTCCATGGCCCTGGGTGCCTTCGCTGCCATCGGCCAGCGCAACATCAAGCGCATGCTGGCCTATTCCTCCATCGGCCACATGGGTTTCGCGCTGGTGGGCTTGGCTGCCGCAACCCCCCAGGGCGTGCGGGGCGTGATCGTCTATATGGCCATCTATGTGGCCATGACGCTCGGCTCCTTCTCCTGCGTGCTGGCCATGCGGCGCAATGGCCGGTCGGTGGAGACCATTGATGATTTGGCCGGCCTTGCCCGCACCAATCCGGTGATGGCGCTGCTGCTTGCCGCGCTCATGTTCTCGCTGGCGGGCATTCCCCCGCTCGCCGGCTTCCTGGCGAAATACTATGTCTTCCTGGCAGCCATCGAGGCGGGGCTCTATGGGCTCGCGGTGCTTGGCGTGCTGTCCTCGGTGGTGGGCGCCTTCTATTACCTGCGGGTGGTGAAGGTGATGTATTTCGACGAGCCGGCAGACGCCTTCGATCCGATGCCGTCCGAGCTCAAGGCGGTTCTCGGCCTTTCCGGCCTGTTCACGATCTTCTATTTCGTGTATCCGGCTCCTCTCATCGAGGCGGCGGGCGCGGCAGCGCGCTCACTCTTTTGACAGATGGCGCCACAGCGTTTTCAAAGCCTGACCATACCTATCGTCCGGTTCACGGAGATCGGCTCCACCAATGCGGAAGGCCTCTCGCGCCTTTCGCGCGGGGAGCCGATGCCCGTTTGGCTGGTTGCGGACATCCAGACCGCGGGGCGGGGGCGGCGCGGCCGTCCTTGGACCAGCGAGCTGGGCAATCTGTTCGCCTCCCTGGTCCTGCCCAATCCGGCTCCTCCCGCTTATGTGGCGCAGCTGTGCTTCGTCGCCGGGCTCGCCTTGCGCGATGCGGTGCTCGCGGCCGCACCTTTGGTGGTGCCGGAGCAGCTCAAGCTGAAATGGCCCAATGACCTGATCCTGGATGGTGGCAAGCTCGCCGGCATACTGGTGGAGGGCGGCACGGACCCTGCCGGGCGGCCCGCGGCGGTGGTGGGCTTCGGCGTGAACTGCCTGCACCATCCCGAGGGGCTTCCCTACAAGGCCATCAGCCTTGACTCGGTCGGTTGCCCCACGGCCCCCGACCGGGTGCTGGAGGCGCTCGACCGGGCCATGGCCGTGCGGCTCAACCAGTGGAACGGCGGCAACGGCTTCCCGTCCGTGCGCACCGACTGGCTCCGCCACGCGTTGGCTCTGGGAGACACCATCACCGTTCGCATTGGCGAGCGGGAAGTCACAGGACGGTTTGAGAATATCGACGCCCGCGGAGCGCTGATGCTGCGCCGGCGAGACGGAATTGCTGAGATCATCACCGCCGGTGACGTCTCCTTGCCAAAGGCGGAATGACCGTGGCGGATTTGCAGGAACTGGTCTTCGCGCCGCTCGGCGGCGTCGGAGAGATCGGCATGAATCTCGGCCTTTACGGCTACGGCCCGCGCCGGGCGCGCCGGTGGCTGATGGTCGATCTGGGCATGAGCTTTGCCGGGGAAGAGGCGCCAGGTGTAGACTTGGTGCTGCCCGACATCCGCTTTCTTGAGGCCGAGAAAAAGAACATCGAGGGCCTGCTCCTCACCCATGGCCATGAGGACCATGTGGGTGCCGTGCTTGACCTGTGGCCGCGCCTGAAGGTGCCGGTCTATACGACGCGGTTCACGGCCGGCCTGCTGGAAGCCAAGCGCTGGGCGGAGCCGGGGGCGCCGAACATCCCGATCACGGTCGTTCGCGCGGGCGAGCGCCTGCAGCTCGGCCCGTTCGAGGTGGAGTTCATCCCCGTCGCCCATTCCATTCCCGACAGCCATGCGATCGCCATTCGCACCGCTTCGGGACTGGTGCTGCACACGGGCGATTGGAAGCTCGATCCCAACCCTGTGGTGGGCGCGGTCACCGATTCCGCCCGTCTGAAGGCGTTGGGCGATGAGGGCGTGCGCGCCATCATTTGTGATTCCACCAATGCCATACGGGACGGCGTCTCTCCCTCAGAGGCGGACGTCGGTGTGACGCTCAAGGAGATCGTGGCCAAGGCCAAGCACCGGGTCTGCTTCACCACCTTTTCGTCCAACGTGGCCCGCATCCGGTCAATCGGTGAGGCGGCCATGGCGAACGATCGCGAGGTCGTCGTGGTGGGGCGTGCCATGGACCGCGTCATCGGTGTAGCTCGCGAGCAGGGCATGCTGGACGGAATTCCCCCGTTCCGCACGGTCGAGGCCTATGGCTATCTCCCGCGCGACAAGGTGGTGGCGCTGCTGACCGGCTCGCAAGGAGAGCCGCGGGCCGCGCTCAGCCGCATTGCCGGCGATGACCATCCCGAAATCGCCCTTTCTTCGGGCGACCTGGTGGTTTTCTCCTCGCGCACCATTCCCGGCAATGAGCGGGTGGTGAACAAGGTCATCAACGGCCTTGTGAAGCGGGGCGTGCGCGTCATGACCGACCGCGACGGGCTGGTGCATGTGTCGGGCCATCCCCGCCGGGGCGAGCTTGAGCAGATGTATGGCTGGGTGCGGCCGCAGGTGTCGGTCCCCGTGCATGGCGAACCCATGCACTTGGCTGAACACGCGGCGCTGGCGCGGCGCTTGGGCGTCAAGGAAGTGGTTCTGTGCAGCGACGGCCATGTGGTGCGGCTAGCGCCCGGGCCGGCCGAACGTGTGGACGACATCCCCTTTGGCCGTCTCTACAAGGACGGCAAGGTGCTGGTGTCCGATGCCGCCCGTACCATTCCGGAGCGGCGCAAGCTCGGCTATGTGGGCATTGTGTCTGTGGCGCTGGCGCTGGACGGCAAGGGTGCCGTGGTGGGCGATCCCTCCGTGGAGCTGACCGGCATCCCAGAGCGGGGCGAAGGCGGCGTGGACATGCTGGACCATGTGTTCGACACCGTGGTCGCGACGCTCGACAACCTGCCGCGCGCCCGCCGTCGTGATCCAGATTCCCTTTCCGAGAGCATCGAGCGGGCCGTTCGGTCCGCGGTGAATGTGGCCTGGGGCAAAAAGCCCGTTTGCCACGTTCACATCGTGGAGGTCTGATAGCGCCCGCGCGCGAGTGCGCCGGCAGGGGAGGGAACCATGATCGGACGGCTCAACCATGTGGCGATCGCGGTGCGGGACATCGCTGCGGCGACCGCCTTGTATCGGGACACTCTCGGCGCCGAGGTGTCGGAGCAGGTGGCCCAGCATGCCCATGGCGTGACCACGGTTTTCATCACCCTGCCGAATACCAAGATCGAGCTGCTCGAACCGCTCGGCGAGGCGTCTCCGATCGCCAAGTTCCTGGAGCGCAACCCGGACGGCGGCATCCACCACATCTGCTATGAGGTGGATGACATCGTGGCGGCGCGGGACCAGCTGAAGTCAAGGGGCGCCCGTGTGCTGGGCGACGGCGAGCCCAAGATCGGGGCCCATGGCAAGCCGGTGCTGTTCCTGCATCCCAAGGACTTCAACGGTACCCTGGTGGAACTGGAACAGGCCTGACCCGTCGTGCACATCGGTTCGATTCTCGCCATCTATTTCATCGTCTGGTGGGTGGTGCTGTTCGCAGTGCTCCCCTTTGGCGTGAAATCGCAAGCCGAGGCCAATACGGTTCAGCCCGGGACAGATCCAGGCGCCCCGACGCGTCCTCTTCTGCTGCGCAAGGCCATTGTCACCTCCATCATCGCGGCATTTGTGACGGCGGGATTGATCTATCTGGCACGCAGCGGTGTGGTGCGTCTCGAAGACCTGCCGATGCCTTTCCGGACGGATATGGACTGACAGAGCCACCATCGGAGCGGCCCGGGGCGACCGGCTCAGGCGCCAGTTCCACTGAAAGGCGGCTGTCGGCTGGGCACGTCCATTCACGACACGGCTTCTGCTGGTATCGTGTGGCCGCCGGCGCCTCCTGCTTTTTGCCGCAGTGCCGCAAAAAGCGGCATTGCCGAGGCGGAATGTCGCAGCGTGAGCAGAGGTTTCCAGCCCCTTAACCTCACTCGTTCGTGATCGTCTGACAGGAAAGTTCTCGGAGAGCCCTCCGGAATCGCTCGCGCGTGATGGATTGGGGGGGTGCCGTTTTACGAATCTTGCGGAGGGGGCGTGCCAAAGAAAAAAGGCGAGGCTCCCGCCTCGCCTTTTTCCTGATGCACTTTTTGGCGGATTGCCCGGGTGCAGCCGAGCCCATCCAGTGCAGCCGTTCCCGTTCCCACGCCTCGAAAAGGCGGTCTCCGGTCGGCTTTGGTTGATTTTCCTCCCGAGACCTGGACCCCTCTATCCACGATGCCTGCGAGGGCTCAGTGGCGGTCCCCTTTCTTTTAACCCGTGAAAACTAGAACAAGACGGACGGCTTTGTCATCCTTGCGCCGCAATACACAAATTGTTGCGACGCAACACAATCTCGCAGTGGTCGGGCTTGTGTTTTGAGGGTCGTTCCGCTTTCAGTGTCCTCGCCCGATCACCTCATCCAGCCTGCGAGTCCCACGCAATGCGCCTGTCCCGTTATTTTCTGCCCATTCTTCGCGAGGTTCCGAAGGAGGCGGAGATCGTTTCGCACCGGCTGATGCTGCGGGCGGGAATGGTGCGCCAGGAGAGCGCCGGCATCTATGCCTGGCTGCCGCTGGGCCACCGGGTGCTCAACAAGATCTGCAACATCATCCGCGAAGAGCAGAATCGCTCCGGCGCCATTGAACTGCTCATGCCCACCATCCAGTCGGCGGACCTGTGGCGCGAGAGCGGGCGCTATGATGATTACGGCAAGGAAATGCTGCGCATCCGCGACCGGCACGATCGCGAGATGCTGTTCGGCCCCACCAATGAGGAGATGATCACCGAGATCGTCCGGGCCTATGTGAAGTCCTACAAGGCCCTGCCGCTCAATCTCTACCACATCCAGTGGAAGTTCCGGGACGAGGTGCGCCCGCGCTTCGGCGTCTATCGCTCGCGCGAATTCCTGATGAAGGATGCCTATTCGTTCGACCTCGATCAGTCCGGCGCCCGCCATTCCTACAACAAGATGTTCGTCGCCTATTTGCGCACCTTCTCCCGGATGGGGCTGAAAGCGATTCCCATGGTGGCGGACACGGGGCCCATCGGCGGCAACCTCTCCCACGAATTCATCATCCTCGCCTCCACCGGCGAGAGTGAGGTCTTCTGCCATGGCGACTATCTCGACCTCGTGCCGCCCCCGGCCGGCGTGAATTTCGATGACCCGGCCGCCCTCCAGGCGACCGTAGACCAGTGGACGACGCTCTATGCCGCCACTTCGGAAAAGCACGACGAGGCGGCTTTCGCCGCGATCCCTGAGGGTCGCCGCCTGGCCGCCCGCGGCATCGAGGTGGGGCACATCTTCTATTTCGGGACCAAGTATTCCGAGCCCTTCGGCGCCAAGGTGCAAGGGCCGGACGGGGCCGAGCACCTCATCCACATGGGCTCCTACGGCATCGGACCCTCGCGCCTCGTGGCGGCGATGATCGAGGCCTCCCACGACGAAGCTGGCATCATCTGGCCGGACGCGGTGGCGCCCTTCCAGGTGGGCATCCTCAACCTGAAGGTGGGCGATGCCGCCGTGGATGGGGCCTGCGCCCAACTTTATGCGAAGCTGACCGCTTCCGGCGTCGATGTCCTCTATGATGACACCGAGGAGCGCGCCGGCGCCAAGTTCGCCACCGCCGACCTCATCGGCCTGCCCTGGCAGGTGCTGGTGGGGCCGAAGAGCCTGGCGGAAGGCAAGGTGGAACTGAAGCGCCGGGCGGACGGTAGCCGTGAGCTGCTTTCGCTGGCCGACGTTTATGAGCGCCTGAAGGCACACTGAAGGGAGCGCGGCGTATGGCATCTTCCACGGCGACCGGGACCGACGAGCCGACCGGCACGCGGCCCTTCTCCGCCTTCGAGTGGATGCTGTCGCTGCGCTATTTGCGGGCCCGCCGGAAGGAGGGCTTCATCTCGGTCATCGCCGGCTTCTCCTTCCTCGGCATCGTGCTGGGGGTTGCGACGCTCATCATCGTGATGGCGGTGATGAACGGCTTCCGTCAGGAACTGCTCTCCAAGATCCTGGGGTTGAACGGGCATCTGCTCGTCCAGCCCATGGAAAGCCCGCTGACCGATTATCTGGCGGTGGCCGAGCGCATCTCAAAGCTCAACGGCGTTCGCCTCGCCGTGCCACTGGTGGAAGGACAGGCGCTGGCCTCCTCGCCCTACAATGCCTCCGGCGTGTTGGTGCGGGGCCTGTCCGAGAAGGACCTGAGGGCGTTGCCCTCCATTGCCAACAATATTCGCCAGGGCACGTTGGAAGGCTTTGACCAGGGGCAGGGACTGGCCATCGGCAAGCGCCTGGCGGACCAGTTGTCCCTCCATGCGGGGGACAACATCACCCTGGTGGCGCCGCGTGGGGCGGTGACTCCCATGGGCACTTCGCCGCGCATCAAGGTCTACAAGGTGGCTGCCGTCTTTGAGATCGGCATGTCGGAATATGACGGCGCCTTCGTGTTCATGCCGCTGCCCGAGGCCCAGGCCTATTTCAACCGCAATGGCGATGTGAACGCCATCGAGGTCTATATCGACAAGCCGGACGATGTGGCCGAACTGCGCCCCGCCATCCAGGCGGCGGCGGAGCGGCCGGTCTATATTGTCGACTGGCGACAGAGAAACGCCACCTTCTTCAACGCGTTGCAGGTGGAGCGGAACGTCATGTTCCTGATCCTGACGCTGATCGTGTTGGTGGCGGCGCTCAACATCGTGTCCGGCCTTATCATGCTGGTGAAGGACAAGGGGCACGACATCGCCGTGTTGCGCACCATGGGCGCGACACGGGGCGCGGTGATGCGCATCTTCCTCATCACGGGCGCCAGCATCGGCGTCGTCGGCACCTTGTGCGGCTTTCTGCTGGGCGTTCTGGTCTGCCTCAATATCGAGGAGATCCGGCAGTTCATTTCCTACCTGACCCGCACGGAACTGTTCTCGCCGGAGCTTTACTATCTCAGCCGCCTGCCGGCCGAGATGAACATTGGCGAAACCGGAGCCGTGGTGGGCATGGCGCTGATCCTGTCCCTGCTGGCCACCCTCTATCCCTCCTGGCGCGCCGCGCGGCTCGACCCGGTGGAAGCCCTGAGATACGAGTGATGACCGCTTCCGCCTCCGACGATTTCGCAGGTCCACCGGCGCTCGCGCTCGCCGATGTGTCGCGCCGCTATCCGCAGGGCGAGGCCTATATCGAGGTGCTGCGTGCCGCCAATCTGGTGGTTGAGCCCGGCCAGTCTGTGGCGCTTGTGGCGCCATCCGGCTCGGGCAAGTCCACCTTGCTGCATCTGTGCGGGCTGTTGGAGCACCCGGACGAGGGCGAGGTCTATATTGACGGCCGCCCCACGGCCAAGCTCGCCGATGCGGAGCGCACCCGCATGCGACGGCTCCATGTGGGCTTCGTCTATCAGTTCCACCACCTCCTGCCCGAATTTACCGCGCTGGAGAATGTGATGATGCCGCAGATGATCCGCGGCCTCTCCAAGAAGGATGCCGCCGCGCGGGCCAAGGACCTTCTGTCCTATCTTGGCCTCGGCCATCGGCTGTCCCATCGGCCGGCGGAATTGTCCGGCGGCGAGCAGCAGCGCGTGGCCATCGCCCGCGCGCTGGCCAATGCGCCCCGCCTGCTTCTTGCGGACGAGCCAACCGGCAATCTGGACCCGCGCACGTCCGACCATGTCTTTGGTGCCCTCTCGGAACTGGTCCATGCCACCGGGGTCGCGGCCATCATCGCCACCCACAATCTGGCGCTCGCCTCCCAGATGCACCGGCGCGTGACCGTGCTCGACGGCCAGGTGGTGGAGTTGGACTGAGGCCGTCTGCCAGGCTTGCCTATCGCACGGCCACCAGGATCGCACCGCCGGCAATGAGGGCGACGCCCAGCCAGTTAAGGGCGCTCAGGCGCTCGCCCAGGAAGATGGCGCCAAAAATGGCCACCATCACCACGCTCAGCTTGTCGAGCGGGGCCACCTGTCCCGCATCCCCCAGCTGAAGCGCGCGGAAATAGCAGAGCCAGGACGCTCCCGTGGCGATGCCCGACAGGATCATGAAGACCCACGTCTTGGGGGGAATGGTGCTCGGCGCCTGCCAGGCATCTCCTGCCATCACCACCAGCGCGATGATGGCGAGAATCACGAGGGTGCGGATCAACGTGGCGAGGTCCGAATGGATGGCGCTGACCCCCACCTTGCCGAAAATGGCGGTGAGCGCGGCAAAGACAGCCGCCCCCAGCGCCCAGAATTGCCAGCTTCCCGCAAACGCCTTCATCGCTCTGCCCGCTGATGTCGTGACGGCCCAGAACAGGCCATGCAGCCGCCATTGCGGTGAATGGTGATGCGGCGTCAAGACAGTCATGTGGGCAGACGAAGGCAGGAGACGGGGCGCACGAGCGGACGTGTTTGGGTTTATCCCAGCCATCGCCAGGGCGGGACGATGCCTTGCCGTCACGGCTTTCGGAACGACTCGTTTTCCCGGGCGCATCGTCCATCTAAGATGGATTTCGAACTGTCTTTCTCCGTCCCCGAGACCCCATGCCCGATCCCGGCTTCGTCCACCTGCATCTTCATTCGGCCTATTCCCTGCTGGAGGGCGCGCTGACGTTCGGCAAGCTGGCGGACCTCGCGAAAGCCGATGCGCAGCCGGCCCTGGCCCTCACGGACACGGGGAACCTGTTCGGGGCGCTGGAATTTTCCGAGAAGATGTCAGGCGTCGGCATCCAGCCCATCCTGGGCGTGTCGCTGGCTGTGGATGTGGAGACGCCGCAGCAGCGCGGGTCCGTCCTGCCGGTGAAGAAGCCGCGCGTCGTGCTGCTGGCCGCCCGGGCGGAGGGCTGGCGGAACCTCATGACCTTGGTGTCCCGCTCCTATCTGGAGACGGCCAATGACGATGAACCGCGCATCCGGCTCGACTGGCTGGAGGACGCCAATGCCGGCCTTATCGCGCTCACGGGTGGCCCGTCGGGGCCGATCGACCGGGCCTTGGCCACCGGCCATGCGGACATTGCGGCGGAGCGGCTCGCCACGCTGACGCGCCTCTTCCCCGACCGCCTCTATGTGGAGGTGCAACGTCACGGCATGGCCGTGGAGCAGTTCGTGGAGCCGCAGCTCCTGGACCTCGCCTATGATCGCTCCCTCCCTCTGGTCGCGAGCAACGAACCCTTCTTCGCCGCCCAGTCGGACTACGAGGCCCATGATGCCCTCGTCTGCATCGCCGAGGGCCGCATGGTGTCGGAAGGCGATCGCCCGCGCCTGACGCCGGAGCACCGCTTCAAGACACGCGCCGAAATGCTCAGCCTGTTCGCCGATCTGCCCGAGGCGACGGCCAATTCGGTGGAGATCGCCCGCCGCTGCGCCCACCGGGTGCGCACCGCCAAGCCCATCCTGCCGCGCTTCACCACGGGGGAAGGGCAGGGGGACGATGCGCTCGCCGCCGAGGCGGCGGAGCTGGAGCGGCAGGCGAAGGAAGGCCTTGCCCAGCGCCTCGCCAAGCATGGCCCGGCCGAGGGGCTGGACACGCAGGTCTATGAGGAGCGCCTCGCCTACGAGATCTCCGTCATCACCAAGATGAAGTTCCCCGGCTACTTCCTCATCGTGTCGGACTTCATCAAATGGGCCAAGGCCCACGACATTCCGGTGGGACCGGGCCGTGGATCGGGCGCCGGTTCGCTGGTGGCCTATTCGCTCCAGATCACGGACCTCGACCCGCTGCGCTTTGGCCTGCTGTTCGAGCGCTTCTTGAACCCCGACCGCGTGTCCATGCCCGACTTCGACGTGGACTTCTGCCAGGACCGGCGCGACGAGGTGATCCAGTATGTGCAGCGCCGCTATGGGCGCTCACAGGTGGCGCAGATCATCACCTTCGGCACCCTCCAGGCGCGCGGCGTGCTGCGCGACGTGGGGCGGGTGCTGGAAATGCCCTATGGCCAGGTGGACAAGCTCTGCAAGCTGGTGCCGCAGAACCCCGCCGCCCCTGTCACCCTCAAGCAGGCCATCCATGACGAGCCCCGCCTCCAGGCGGCGCGCGAGGAAGAGGTGGTGGGCCGGGCCTTCGACATCGCCGTGAAGCTGGAGGGCCTCAACCGCCACGCCTCAACCCATGCGGCGGGCATCGTGATCGGCGACCGGCCGCTGCACCAGCTGGTGCCGCTCTATCGCGATCCCAAGTCCGACATGCCGGTCACCCAGTACAATATGAAATGGGTGGAGCAGGCGGGCCTTGTGAAGTTCGACTTCCTCGGCCTCAAGACGCTGACCACCATCACCACGGCAGTGCGCCTCATCCGTCAGCGGGGCATCGACCTGGATATCTCCAAGATCCCCCTGGACGATCCCAAGACCTACGCCATGCTGGCCCGCGGCGAGACGGTGGGTGTGTTCCAGGTGGAAAGCGCGGGCATGCGCCGCGCGCTCGTGGACATGAAGGCCGACCGTATCGAGGACCTGATCGCCCTCGTGGCGCTCTACCGTCCCGGCCCCATGGCCAACATCCCCGTCTATTGCGACTGCAAGCACGGCCGGGCGGAGCCTGACTATATCCACCCCAAGCTCGAGCCGTATCTGAAGGAAACCTTCGGCGTCATCATCTACCAGGAGCAGGTGATGCAGATCGCCCAGGCGCTTGCGGGCTATTCGCTTGGCGAAGCCGACCTGCTGCGCCGCGCCATGGGTAAGAAGATCCGCGCCGAGATGGAAAAGCAGCGCGCCCGCTTCGTGGACGGCGCCCAGGAGCGCGGCGTCCCGAAGGCGCAGGCGGACACCATCTTCGATCTGCTGGCCAAGTTCGCGGACTACGGCTTCAACAAATCCCATGCGGCCGCCTATGCGCTGGTGGCCTACCAGACCGCCTGGCTGAAGGCCAACTACGCCACCGAGTTCCTCGCCGCCTCCATGACCCTCGACATGGGCAATACGGACAAGCTGGCGGAATTCCGCCAGGAGTCACAGCGGCTCGGCATCGAAGTGGTGCCGCCTTCGGTGAACCTGTCCGCCCGTGAATTCCAGGTGGTGGACGGCAAGATCATCTATGCCATGGCCGCCATCAAAGGCGTTGGTGGCGCCGCGGTGGACGCCTTGGTGGCCGCCCGTGGTGGCCAGCCGTTCAAGGACCTGTCCGATTTCGCGGATCGCCTGCCGGTCAAGATGGTCAACAAGCGCACGCTGGAAAGCCTGGTGAATGCCGGCTGCTTCGACGTGCTGGAGAAGAATCGCGCCCGTGTCCTCGCCTCCCTCGAAGTGATCGTCGCCCATGCCGCCCGCGAGGAGCAGGGCAGGGCGTTGGGGCAGAACGACATGTTCGGCTCCGGCCCGGTGAAGGCGGCCTTGCCTCTGCCCCAGGCCGAGCCGTGGGAGCCGTCCGAGCGGCTGAAGCGCGAGCATGACGCCATCGGCTTCTTCCTCACCGGCCATCCGCTGGATGATTACGCCCCGGCGCTGAAGAAGATGCGGGTACAGTCCTTCGCCGATTTCTCCCGCGCCGTCCGCAATGGCGCGGCGGCCGGGCGGCTGGGCGCGACGGTGGTCTCGCGCCAGGAGCGACGCACCAAGTCGGGCACGCGCATGGGCATTGTGGGTCTCTCAGACCCCTCCGGCCATTTCGAGGCGGTGATCTTCTCGGAGGGCCTTGCGCATTATCGCGACCTGCTGGAGCCGGGAACGCCGCTCCTGCTGATGGTGGGCGCGGAGCTTCAGGGCGAGGATGTGCGGGTGCGCATCCAGACCTGCGAGCGGCTCGACGCTGTGACCGCCCGCGCCAATCGCAGCCTGCGCATCTTCGTGAAGTCGCCGGAGCCGCTTGACGGCATCGCTCGGCGCCTGTCGGACGGCAAGGGGGACGGGGAGATCAGCCTCGTTCTGCTCATGGAGGAGAGCAAGGCCGAAGTGGAGATACGCCTGGAAGGCCGCTATCCCGTCTCGCCGCAAATAGCTGGCGCGCTCAAGTCCATTCCCGGCGTGGTGGCGGTGGAAGCGGCCTGACCTATGCGGGCAAGGGGCGTATGGATTGGGGATAACGGAACACGTCGTCCGGGTCCGTCTGTGCCTTGATGCGGCGAAGGCGCTCCAGATTTGAGCCGTAATAATGCTGACCGGAATTGGCGAGCCGGGGATCCGGGAAGTTCTGGAACGCTCCTTCGCTGCAGAAGGGCAGCATGGTCTCGTAGAGTTCGTCCAGCCAGTCTTGAGTCCGCGCCACGATGGGAGCGGATTCCTCCTCCTCCCAATAGGCCGCGGCGGCCAGCAGCCACAGGCTGTCCCGATGAACGAAGGCTGTTCGGTCGGGCGGCACCTGATTCATGGCGCCTCCGCACTGAAAGAGCTTCAGCGTGCCGCTGCCGTGAATGCCGGGGTGCTGGCGCACCAGCCGGAAGGCCGTCTCAAGTGCCGGGCCGGTAAAGGACGCGGAGACGAAGCGGGAGCGCTCGCGGAACGATTCATACTGGGTGAACTCGGTCAGTGCCGTCTGCCCCTCCCAGTATGGCAAGGTCCGGATATCGGACTTGGAGGGGGTGGCCAGCTTCATTGCCGGTGCCAGCAGGTCCATCAAAGTGTCGGGCGCGCCGATCCACTGGCCGAGCACGGCAAGTTGTGGCGGCGCACCTCCATTGCCGCGAGGCGCGGTGATGGCGACCCGCGTCCCCAGGCCGTCGGGCGCGCGCTCGAAGGCCGGGATGAGGCGTTCGGCCACCTCATCCGCGCGCTCGGTCCAGATCAGATTGAAGGCCGTGCAGCGATCGACCGGAAAGGTGGCCAGTTCGAACTCGGTATGGATGCCGAAATTGCCGCCGGCCCCGCCCCGGCAGGCCCAGAACAGGTCGGCATTCTCCCTTTCGCTCAGATGCAGAAGTCGGCCGCCCGCGTCCACCATGCCCGTGGACCGGAGAAGGTCCGCGCCAACCCCATGCTCGCGCATGTCGAAGCCGAATCCGCCGCCGAGCAGAAAGCCCGCCAGTCCAACCGTGGCGCAGCGGCCATGGACGATGGATCGGCCCAGCTTCGACATGGCGTCCTGGATATGGGCATTGCGTGCACCGGCCTGCGCCACCATGCGGCCCGTCGCGGCATCATAGGTGATGCGCTTCATGTCGCCGGTGTCGATCTGAAGCCCTGGCGTGGTGGAATAGCCCGCATAATTGTGGCCTCCGCCCCGGGCGACAAAGGGCATGCCCTCGTCTCGGCACCAGGTTATGGCGGCCGCCACATCCTCGGCGCGGGCGCATCTGGCGATGGCTGCGGGCAGGCGGTCCGCATAGATCAGGTTTGCAGGACGCGCCATTTCGGCAAAGCCGGAGTCCCCCGGCCGCACCAGGCGGCCGGTGAGTCGTGCCTCCAACTCGCGCCAGGCTGTTTCGCTGACCTTTAATCCCTGGAGCGCACGGACCGGCTGGCCGGTTGCGACGAGAAGTCCGAGGGCGGCACCGCCTCGGAGGAAGCGACGGCGCGAGAGACCGGCCGGCCTCGGCACGGGCGCGCTCGAGTCCTCCGTTTGAAGGGCGCGTTGCAGCAACATGATGGCAGATCCAGGATCGGGGAGCGGGATGATGTCTGCCCATCCTGGGCTTTGCAATAAGCCAGCGCCGGCAGTTTGGTACCAACACGGCGCCGCGCGCCCCCACCGACATTCGTCGTCGCACCGTCAATGAGGCGCGGTACCAAACTGCGGCCTATCAAGGGAGGGGACGATGCGTGCTGCCTGGGCAAGTCTTGGAGTGATGGTCCTTGTCAGTCTGGCACATGGCGCAGCTTCAGCGGCGCCGCTGAAGGTCGCCTTCGTGGATACCGGAAACACTGGGCGGAGCATCACAGCGGAGACGATCGCACGTATCTTTGCCTTGTCCCACAATGTGGATGCTCGTTTCATCTCGCGGGGAACCGACGTCAATCCGTACGAAACAAAGGTCGAAATGAACGCGCAGGTTCTATGGTCGCAGAAGGGGGTTGATTTATCCGGGCACGAGGCGCAGCAAATCAACGAAAGAGACGTAAGGCGCTCGGATCTAATACTAACCCTGACTCAGCGTCATAAGGAAATTATTTTAGAAAAATACAAGGATTCGGCCGGAAAAACTTTCACGCTGGGCGAGTATGTGGGCGTCGGCGCTGGAGATGTAGAGGACGCGTGGGGTAAACCCATGGACGTTTATGTCCAGATGTTCGCCCAATTGAACAGGCTGGTTCCCACCGCAATCGAAAAGGCCGCGGCGGCACAGGCGAGTGCTCCGGCCAAGTGAGGAAGAAGGTTGAGGGATGGCGCGGGCCGAGGCCGCAGCGGGCATTCCGTGTGCCCCTCCTGGCAAGGTGAAATTGAAATTGGTCGTTGGCAGGAATGCCTGCGGCCTTGCCTCTTTGAAGGGCTTCGCCTATAAGCCGCGCCATTCCGCACGCGGACATCGGCCGAACTCGGCCATCCGGTGCCCTCGGTCATGTCTGATCGAAGGTACGTCCGCGGAGGCTCAACCGGAGATTACCAAAGTGGCGCTTCCCGATTATTCGATGCGTCAGCTGCTCGAAGCTGGCGTTCATTTCGGCCATCAGTCCCATCGCTGGAACCCCAAGATGTCGCAGTACATCTTCGGCGTCCGCAACAACATCCACATCATCGACCTGTCGCAGACCGTGCCCGCGCTTCATCGTGCGCTGCAGGCCGTGTCCGACACGGTGGCCAATGGCGGCCGCGTGCTGTTCGTCGGCACCAAGCGCCAGGCAGCGGACCAGGTGGCCGATGCCGCCCGTCGTTCCGCGCAGTATTACGTGAATTCCCGCTGGCTGGGCGGCATGCTCACCAACTGGAAGACCATCTCTCACTCCATCCAGCGCCTCAAGAAGCTGGAAGAGATGCTCTCCGGCCCCGAGCAGGGCTCCGGCTACACCAAGAAGGAGCGCCTGACGCTCTCCCGTGAAAAGGAGAAGCTGGAGCGTGCTCTCGGCGGTATCCGTGACATGGGCGGCCTGCCCGACCTGTTGTTCGTGATCGACACGAACAAGGAAGACATCGCGGTGAAGGAAGCGCAGCGCCTGGGCATTCCGGTGGCGGCTATCCTCGACACCAATTGCGATCCCGACGGCATCGCCTATCCCGTCCCCGGCAATGACGACGCCGGCCGCGCCATCCAGCTCTATTGCGACCTGGTTGCCCGCGCTGCCATCGACGGCATCTCCCGTGGCGCTGGCGAGTTCGCTGACCTCGGCGAGGCCGAGGCGCCCATGCTGGACGACGTGCCCGCCGAAACCAGCATCTGGTCTTCGTTCGAGCCCCTGTCCGGCCCGCGCGGCGTCGCCGACGACCTGAAGAAGCTGACGGGCGTGAGCCCCGAGATCGAGCAGAAGCTCAACGATCTCGGCGTGTTCCACTTCAGCCAGCTGGCGGCGCTCGACGCCCACGATGCCCAGGTGATCGGCGAGGAAGTCGGTCTGCCCGGTCGCGTGGATGGCTGGGTCGCCCAGGCCAAGGAGTTCTCCGCCGAGGTCGAGTGATCTTTCGGTGCGGAGTTGAACTGAAGAGGGGCCACCAGGCTCCGGCGGCCGGCTCGGGATGCCCCCTTGCCGGCCGTGGTGTGAGAAGAAGAGGAAGCTGAGCATGGCCGCGATCACTGCAGGACTGGTGAAGGAACTGCGCGACAAGACCGGCGCCGGCATGATGGACTGCAAGGCCGCGCTCACCGAGACCGACGGCGACATCGAAGCCGCTGTGGACTGGCTGCGTAAGAAGGGCCTCGCCAAGGCCGCCAAGAAGGCCGGCCGTGTGGCCGCCGAGGGCCTCGTGGCCGTGGAATCGTCCGGCCACTACGCTGCCGCCGTCGAGGTGAATGCGGAAACCGACTTCGTCGCCCGCAATGCGGACTTCCAGGCGTTCGTGCGCGAGGCCGCCAAGGTTGCCATCAACACCGACGGCACCGTGGAAGCGCTCGCCGCTGCCAAGTTCCCGGGCGAGACGGTGACCGTCGCCGACAAGCTGCAGAGCCTGATCGCCACCATCGGCGAGAACATGACCCTTCGCCGCTCGGTGAAGCTGCAGGTCGAGAAGGGCATCGTTGCCACCTACGTGCACGGCGCCGTGACTGAGGGGCAGGGCCGCATCGGCGTGCTCGTCGCGCTTGAGTCGGCGGGCGACGTGGAGAAGCTCTCCGTGCTCGGCCGCCAGATCGCCATGCACGTGGCCGCGCTGAACCCGCTGGCGCTTGATGCCTCCGGCATCGACCCGGCGACCGTTGCCCGCGAGAAGGCCATCCTCCTCGAGAAGCACCAGGGCAAGCCCGCCAATGTGCAGGACAAGATCGCCGAGAGCGGCATGAAGTCCTTCTTCAAGGAAAATACCCTCCTTGATCAGGCCTTTGTGCATGACGGCTCCAAGTCCGTGGCGCAGGTCCTGAAGGAGAATGAAGGCTCGGTCGGCGCCCCGATCGCCCTCAAGGGCTTCGTGCGCTATGCCCTCGGCGAGGGCATCGAGAAGGAAGAGACCGATTTCGCGGCGGAAGTGGCCGCCGCGGCGGGCCAGTCCTGAACCGGGAGGGAGGGGCGTGACCGACCTTCCCTATCCCCGCGTCCTCATCAAGGTCTCCGGAGAGGCCTTGATGGGACCGGAGCCGTTCGGGCTCCATCCCCCCACCGTCACGCGCATCGCCCGTGACCTCGTGGCCGTGCGTGCGCTCGGCTGCGAAGTGGCGGTGGTCGTCGGCGGCGGCAACATCCTGCGTGGCGCGCGGGTGGCGGGCGAGGATCTCGACCGCTCCACCGCCGATCACATGGGCATGCTTGCCACCGTCATGAACTGCCTCGCCTTGGAGCAGGCGGTCGAGGCGGCGGGCGAGCCGGCGCGCACAATGTCGGCCATTCCCATGCCGACCGTGTGCGAGCCCTATGCGCGCCAGCCGGCCATGCGGCATCTGCGGCGCGGCCGCATCGTGCTACTGGCGGGTGGAACGGGCAATCCCTACTTCACCACCGACACTGGCGCTGCCTTGCGTGCTGCGGAGTTGGATTGCGACGCCGTGCTGAAGGCGACCAACGTGGACGGCGTCTATACCGCCGACCCGAAGCTCGACCCGAACGCGCAGCGCTATGAACGCCTCACCCATGACGAGGCGCTTGCCCATGATCTCAAGGTCATGGATGCCGCGGCCTTCGCGCTTGCCCGCGAGGCGGCCTTGCCGATAATCGTCTTCTCCATCCGCGAGCCAGGCGCCATCGTCTCGGCGGCGCGGGGCGAGGGACGTGTGACCGTGGTCGCGCCCTAGAAACTGTGTTCCGGCCGTGGTGTGTTCACCCGGCCGGCGCAGCCTTTGGCGCAGCGGTCGCGACGGATTGGACATTCCAGCCTTCTTTCCTCCCACCCTGTCGCAACGTGCGGGCTTCCAGTTCGCACTTGGCACGGTGAAAAGAGGCGGAAGGCGGCGGCCCGAGCGCCGCAGCAGATAAAACAGAGGTATGCCATGAGCAGCGGGCCCTTCGACATCGCCGACCTGAAGCGCCGGATGCAGGGTGCGATCTCCGTGCTGAAGCAGGAACTCGGTGGCCTGCGCACCGGCCGCGCCAGCGCCAGCCTGCTGGAGCCCATCCAGATCGATGCCTATGGCGCTCATATGCCTCTCAACCAGGTAGCCACCGTCTCGGTGCCCGAGCCTCGCATGCTCTCCGTGCAGGTGTGGGACCGCTCCATGGTGAGCGCGGTTGAGAAGGCCATCATCAATTCCAACCTGGGCCTCACGCCGGCAACCGAAGGCCAGGTGCTGCGCATTCGCATTCCGGAGCTCAACCAGGAGCGCCGCCAGGAGATGGTCAAGGTCGCGCACAAATATGCCGAGGCGGCCCGCGTCTCTGTACGCCATGTGCGCCGTGACGGCATGGACCACCTGAAGAAGCTTGAGAAGGACAGCGAGATCAGCGCCGATGATCTCGAGCGCCAGTCCGCCCAGGTGCAGAAGGCCACCGACGAGGCCATTGCCGAGGTGGACCAGGTCTTGCAGCAAAAGGAAAAGGAAATCCTCTCCGTTTGAGGATGGCCCGGTTGCGGATGGGCAAGACAGGGGGCGGGCCGATGTCCACGCGCGAGGGCGCCGACAGCTCTGAGACGAAGGCGCAGGCCGGCGTCCCGGTGCATGTGGGCGTCATCATGGACGGCAATGGCCGCTGGGCGACCTCCCGCAACCTGCCGCGGTTCGAGGGGCATCGGCGCGGCGTGGAGGCGTTGCGGCGGTGCGTGCGCGCCGCGCGCGAGATGGGCATCCGCTTCCTCACCATCTACAGTTTTTCCAGCGAGAACTGGGCACGACCGGCGAGCGAGGTCTCCGACCTGCTCGGCCTGCTGAAGCGGTTCGTCCGCCACGATCTCGCCGAGCTGCACGCGGCCCATGTGCGGGTGCGGATCATCGGCGAACGGGCCAGCTTGCCGAAGGACATCGTGCATCTGTTGGATGAGGCGGAAGCACTCACAAAGGACAATGGTGGCCTCACACTGATCGTCGCCTTCAACTATGGCGGCCGGCAGGAGATCGCAGCCGCTGCCCGGCGCATCGCCGAGGACGTGCTCGCCGGAAAGCTGCGTCCGGAACAGGTCACGGCGGATCTGGTGGGCCGTCACCTCGACACTGCGGACATTCCCGACCCCGATCTGATCGTGCGGACCAGCGGCGAGCAACGCCTTTCCAATTTCCTGTTGTGGCAGGCGGCTTATTCCGAACTTGTGTTCCTGCCCATCTACTGGCCGGATTTTGATCGGGCTTCGCTTGAGCAGGCGATCGAGGAGTTCGCCCGTCGGGATCGGCGTTTCGGCGGGGTCACCGCGCGCACCGGCAGCGCGCGCTCGTGAGCGGCAATCCCGATCTTAAGCAGCGCACCTTGTCGGCGCTGATCCTGGCGCCGGTGGTGCTGGGTGTGACCTATTTGGGGGGCTATGTTTTCGTAGCGCTCTGGCTCTGCGCCGGCATCAGCGTGGCCTATGAATGGGGGAAGGTGGCCGGCATCGCCCCTCGCTTTCCCTATTTGGGGGTAGCGGCGGCGACGCTTTGCGCCGCCGTGGCGTGCCTGTTGTTCGCGCAAAGCCTGTTTGCCCTTCCGCTTCTTCTTGCGGGGGCGCTCTTATGCGCGTCTTTCGGCCGGCCGGCGGGGTGGTCGGCGGCGGGCGTTTTGTGCGCGGCGACGGTGTGCCTGCCGCTGATCCTGTTGCGGGGGGATGACCGGCTGGGGCTTTCCGCCGTGCTGTTCCTCTATGCGGTGGTTTGGGGCACGGACATCGGCGCCTATTTTACCGGCCGCGCCTTGGGTGGACCCAAGCTCGCCCCCCGCCTGTCCCCCAACAAGACTTGGTCCGGCGCCATTGGTGGTGCAGTGATCGGCACGGCGGCCGGCTGTGGCCTCCTGGCCCTGAGCGGCCTTTATTTGGTGCCCGCCTTGCTGGTGCTCGGCGCTTTCATCTCCCTTGCCTCCCAGATGGGCGACCTCGCGGAATCGGCCTTCAAGCGCGCCTTCGGCGTGAAGGATACGAGCCGGCTGATTCCAGGTCATGGAGGTGTGCTGGATCGGGTGGACGGCTTCATGGCCGCTGCCCTTCTCGCCTTCCTGATCGGCTTCGCGCACAGTCCTGCCTCTCCCGCCGCCGGTCTGCTGTTGTGGTAGAGAGAGACATGCAGAGCATTTCCATTCTCGGCGCGACCGGGTCGGTGGGCCGCAGCACGCTGAAGGTGCTTGAAGAGGCGGGCAGTCGCTTCAAGGTGGAGGCGGTGGTTGGGGGGCGTGACGCCGATGCCCTCGCAGAGGTGGCCCGCGCTTGCGGCGCGAGGTTCGCTGTGGTGGCCGATGCGGCAGCGGGCCGGCGGCTGGCCGACCTCCTGTCCGGCTCGGGAATCGCCTGCGGATCAGGCCAGGCGGCGGTGCTCGAGGCCGCCCGGCATCCCGCGGACCTGGTGGTGGCGGCCATATCTGGCGTTGCGGGGCTTGCTCCGACCGTGGCGGCCTTCGGGCCGGGCCGGCGGGTGGCGGTGGCCAACAAGGAATGCCTCGTGGCGGCCGGCGCCTTCTTCATGGCCGAAGCCGCTCGGACGGGCACCACGCTTCTGCCCATGGACAGCGAGCACAATGCGGTGTTCCAGGCTCTGGCGGCCGGCCGCGTGGCGGACGTGGAACGTGTGACCCTGACGGCCTCCGGCGGCCCATTCCGACGTGCGAGCCGTGAGGAGATGGCTCGCGCAACCGCTGCGGATGCGCTGAAGCATCCCAACTGGTCCATGGGCGCCAAGATCACGATCGATTCTGCGACCTTGATGAACAAGGGCCTCGAACTGATCGAGGCGCATCATCTGTTTTCATTGGCGCCCGACCAGCTCGAAACCGTGGTTCATCCGGAATCGGTGGTGCACGCCCTCGTCGCGTTCCGCGACGGGTCGGTGGTGGCTGGGCTCGGCATGCCGGACATGCGGGTTCCAATTGCCCATTGCCTCGGGTTCCCGGACCGCCTCGACACGTCATGCCGGCGCCTGGATCTGCCGCGCCTCGGCGCGCTGACGTTCGAGGCTCCCGATCTCGTCCGTTTCCCCGCCTTGCGCCTCGCCATCGAGGCGATGACGGCTGGAGGAGGGGCAACAACCGTTCTCAATGGCGCCAATGAGGTTGCGGTCGCGGCGTTCCTTGAAGGCCGAATCGGGGTCTTCGGCATCGCTGATGTGGTCGAGGAGACGTTGTGCCGTCTGCCCGGCGGCCCGGCGCCGGAATCGGTGCAGGCGGCCCTTGCCCTTGACGGCGAGGCGCGCGCGATTGCCGCTTCACTCTTGCCTAAGTTTGCCGCAAAGGCATCCTAAGAGCTGTGTTCTTCCTGCATTTGCCGGACGATGTCCGGCGGTCAAGAAATGACGCAGCGTTATCGAGGAACGGACGATGGATGTTTTGACCGGCATGGGTTCACTGGGGTCCTCGATCATCGGTTATATCGTACCGTTCCTGTTTGTTCTCACCCTGGTGGTGTTTTTTCACGAGTTGGGTCACTTCTGGGTCGCCCGCCGGGCAGGCGTCCGGGTGCTGACCTTCTCCCTCGGCTTCGGGCCAGAGATTGCGGGCTTCACTGATCGCCATGGCACGCGCTGGCGGCTGGCGGCGGTGCCGCTCGGTGGCTATGTGCGCTTCTTCGGCGACGAGGATGCGGCCAGCACCCCCGATGAGCGCAAGCTCAGCCAGATGAGTGCGGCGGAGCGCCGGGAGAGCTTCTTCTACCAGCCTCTGCGGTGGCGCGCGGCCATTGTGGCGGCGGGCCCGATCGCCAACTTCATCCTGGCGATCGTGATCTTTGCCCTTGTCTTCATGACCTTCGGCCGACAGGTCACCCAGCCGCGTGTCGACCAGATCACGCCGGCCAGCGCGGCCGAGCGCGCGGGGTTCCAGACCGGCGATCTCATCCTGTCCATTGATGGCAAGCCCATCGAGAGCTTCTCCGACATGCAGCGCGTGGTGGGCGCCAGCGCCGGCCAACAGCTCACCTTCGTGGTGGACCGGGGCGGCGCGGACGTGACCCTCACTGCGATTCCCGAGCTGAAGGAGATGAAGGACAGCTTCGGCAACGTCCATCGCCTCGGCCTTCTGGGGATCTCCCGCTCTCTGGCGGCCGCCGACGTGACCACCCGTCGCTACGGCCCGGTGGAAGCGGTGGGCATGGGGGCACAGGAAACCTGGTTCGTCGTTACCCGCACCTTCGACTATCTGGGCGGGGTGATTTCAGGGCGCGAATCCACCGATCAGCTGGGCGGCCCCATCCGCATCGCGCAGGTATCGGGGCAGGTAGCGACTCATGGAATCGGGGCGCTCCTCTCCCTGGCTGCGGTGCTGTCTGTCTCCATCGGTCTTCTTAACCTGTTTCCCATCCCCCTCTTGGATGGCGGGCATCTCCTGTTCTACGCTGTGGAGGCCGTGCGGGGTCGCCCGCTCAGCCCGCGGACGCAGGACATCGGGTTCCGCATCGGCCTTGCCATCGTGCTGATGCTGATGGTCTTCGCGACCTGGAACGATGTGCTGCATCTGGCGGCGATGTAAGATTTAATTCAGCATGGTCGAAGGGCGTCGTGGCGTCTGAGCCACGGTGATGGGAAAACCGGAAGCCACTGGTGTGTCAGGCGTTTGCAGCGCGGTTAAAAGCCTGTACAAGCGCGACGAAGGTCAGAATCCGGACGCTCCGGCGCCCGGGCTCTTGGACAACGAAATCGAGGTTGCGTGCCATATGACTGCTCCGATGCGGGTTCTCGTGAAGCTGGCCGCCACCCTGGGCATCGCGCTCTCCATCGCGACGACCACGACGGCGACTGTTTCACTCCTTTCGGCGAGCCCTGCGGCTGCGCAGTCCTCCAGCTCCATCGTGGTTGAGGGAAATCGGAGGGTGGATGCAGCCACCATCCGATCTTACTTCGGCACCGGTCCGCTGACGCCGGCCAAGATCAATGAAGGGCTCGCGGCGCTTTACGCCACCGGGCTTTTCTCGGATGTGAACGTCTCCCAGCAGGGCGGTCGCCTTGTGGTGCGCGTCTCCGAGAATGAGGTGATCAACCGGATCGCCTTCGAAGGAAACAAGAAGATCAAGGACGACGTGCTCCTGGGCGAGATCCAGTCGAAGCCGCGCGGGACCTTGTCCAAGGCCACTGTCCAAGCCGATACCCAGCGCATTCTCGAGGTCTATCGCCGGTCGGGCCGCAATGACGTGCGCGTCAACCCGGTGACGATCGATCGCGGCAATGGCCGCGTTGACTTGGTGTTCGAGATCACCGAGGGCGAGAAGGTTGGCGTCAAGGACATCAAGTTCGTCGGCAACAAGGCGTTCTCGGACTTCAAGCTGAAGGACGTGATCTCGACCTCGACCACGAACTGGCTGTCGTTCCTGAAGTCCACGGACGTCTATGATCCCGATCGCATCAATGCCGATCAGGAGATGCTGCGTCGCTTCTACCTCAAGAACGGCTATGCCGACTTCCGCATCCTGTCGGCCTCAGCTGAGCTGGAGCCGGATGGCAAGGCGTTCACGATCACCTTCGTTCTGGACGAGGGGAGCCAGTATCGGTTCGGCAAGGTGGATGTGGTGTCCAACATCCGCGACGTGCCTGCCGCCAACCTGCGCAATGCGCTGCGGGTGGCCGATGGCCAGATCTACAACGCCGAGCTCGTCGAGAAGTCGGTTGAGAACATCACCATCGAGGTCTCCAAGAGCGGCTATGCCTTTGCCCAGGTTCGCCCGCGCGGCGACCGCGACTTCGAGGCCAAGAAGATCAACGTGGTCTTCGTCGTCGAGGAAGGACCGCGCGTCTACATCGAGCGCATCGAGATCCGCGGCAACACCCGCACCCGTGACTGGGTTGTCCGGCGCGAGTTCGATATCGGCGAAGGCGATGCCTACAACCGCGTGATGGTGGACCGGGCCGAGCGCCGCCTGCGCAACCTCGGCTACTTCAAGACCGTCAAGATCACCACCGAGCCCGGCTCCGCCCCGGACCGCGTGATCCTGGTGGTGGACGTGGAAGACCAGCCCACGGGTGAGTTCTCGGTCTCCGGCGGCTACTCCACCTCGGACGGCTTCATCGGCGAAGTCTCGCTGGGTGAGAAGAACTTCCTCGGTCGCGGCCAGTATGTGCGCATCGCCGGCTCCCTCGGCCAGTATGCCCAGGGCGCTGAGTTCTCCTTCACCGAACCCTATTTCATGGGCTATCGCCTGGCCGCGGGCTTCGACCTCTACTGGAAGGAGACGAGCCCCACGAGCTACACCTCGTACGGCTCTGAGACGATTGGCGGTGGCATCCGCTTCGGCCTCCCGATCACCGACGAAGTGACGCTGGCCCTGCGTTACAACCTCTATTCGCGCTCGCTGAACCTGGGCTGCGACGACTATGTCGGCGCAATCTACGGGGCCACCATCTACGCGGTGTGCGCCGGCCAGGCCTCTTGGGCGATCATCGAGGCAGTGGCTCAGGGCACCACGATCACCTCCGTTGCGGGCTACACCCTGTCGTTCAATACGCTCGACAGCAACATCAACCCGACCAGCGGCGTCTATGCCGAACTCAAGCAGGACTTCGCCGGCCTCGGCGGTGACGTGAACTTCATCCGCACCACCGGCGACATCCGCTACTATTATCCGCTGATCAATGACTGGATCCTCATCCTGCGCGCTCAGGGTGGTTATGTCTCCGCTTGGGGCAATAACGACCTCCTGATCATGGATAACTTCTTCAAGGGTCCTGAACTGGTCCGCGGCTTCGCGCCGTCCGGCATCGGTCCGCGCGATATCGCTTCTCTTCAGCTCGACTCCCTGGGCGGTACGGCCTACTGGGGCACGTCTGCGGAAGTGCAGTTCCCGCTCGCTTTCCTGCCGAAGGACGTGGGCATGAAGGGCGCCTTGTTCTTCGATGTGGGATCGCTGTTCGACTATACGGGCTCGACGACTTTCGCGGGTGCGCCGGTCTACACCTGCCCGTCGGGGTCGAAGAATGCCACCGGCTCTGTCTGCGTCGCCGACGACAATGGCGTGCGGTCGTCCGTGGGCGCGAGCTTGATCTGGCAGTCGCCGTTCGGTCCGCTGCGCTTCGACTATGCCTATGTCCTCTCGCAGGCCCAGTACGACCAGACGCAGGCATTCCGCTTCTCGGGCGGCACCCGCTTCTGATTTTCAGGTCCCGGAGATCGGGCGCCGGCGTGCATTGCGCCCGGCGCCCGTTTCACGTTTGAGCATCGCCCGTCGATGCAGTCGAAAAGCGAAATCCTCATGAGCGATCCCACCTTCTTCCCCCTGCCAGCGCCACTGGGCCTGGATGAGGTGATCACCCTCAGCGGTGCGCGCCTGATGGGGGAGCGGCCGGAGAAGGCAGTGGCGATCACGGGTGTCTCCACACTGGGGGACGCAGGTGCCAGTGACCTCGTTTTCTTCGACGCGCCGCGCTACCTGCCAGATTTCCAGCGCACCCGTGCTGGCATCTGCATCACAACCGAAAAGTTCGCCGCAAACGCGCCGGAGGGGGTGGTGATCCTGGTTTCGCCACGC
This sequence comes from Aquabacter sediminis, assembly GCF_028863665.1. GTDB lineage: Bacteria > Pseudomonadota > Alphaproteobacteria > Rhizobiales > Xanthobacteraceae > L1I39. The sequence goes on along the minus strand of NZ_JARBFX010000003.1, from coordinate 81,282 downwards.
CCGGCCCAAGCGTTCGTGACGGTGACGCGCCAGATGTTCCCCAAGGCCCTCCGGCCGCAGCCGGTCTTTGACCATTCCGGCATCGCGCCCGGCGCCTTCATCCATCCCACGGCCCGGCTGGAGGATGGCGTGACGGTGGATCCCGGTTCCGTGATCGGGCCGGGGGTCGAGATCGGCGCGGGAAGCGTCGTCTGTGCCAATGCGGTGCTGGGGGCCGGGGTGCGCATCGGCAGGGATAGTGCCATCGGGGCCGGCGCGTCGCTGATCCATGCGCTGGTGGGCAATCGGGTCATCATCCATCCGGGCGTGCGCATCGGCCAGGACGGGTTCGGATTCCAACCAAGTCCGCGGGGTCACCTGAAGGTGCCCCAGATCGGACGTGTGGTTGTGCAGGACGATGTGGAGATCGGCGCCGGGACGACGATTGATCGGGGCGCGTTGCGAGATACCGTCATCGGCGAGGGAACAAAGATCGATAATCTCGTGCAGATCGCCCACAATGTGGTGATCGGTCGCCACTGCATCGTCGTATCGCAGACCGGCATCTCCGGGAGCGCGACGCTTGGCGACTTCGTGATGTTAGGGGGGCAGGTCGGTGTGATCGGGCATGTCACCATCGGGGACGGCGCCCAGATTGCTGCGTCCAGCAATGTGAAGGACGACGTCCCTGCCGGCGTGCGGTGGGGTGGCTCGCCAGCCAAGCCGGTGCGGGAATGGTTCCGGGAGATCGCGACACTGAAGAAGCTCGCGGAGGCGGGCGCCAGGCGGGCAGGGGAGGATAGCGGGTTATGAGCGAGGCACAGGTGTCACATGCAGCCGATGGCCCCAAGAGCTTGGGGACTGCCGGAATCCAGAAGATCATGGCCTGCCTGCCGCACCGTTATCCCTTCCTCCTGGTGGATCGCATCGACCGGATCGACGGCGACCAGTCGTGCATCGGCTACAAGAACGTCACCGCCAACGAGCCGCAATTCCAGGGCCATTTCCCGGGCAATCCGGTGTTTCCCGGTGTTCTCATCATTGAAGGCATGGCGCAGACGGCGGGAGTCATCTGCATTCTCTCCCACGGCGAACCCGGCCCCGGCTTTGCGCCATTGGTCTACTTCATGACCATCGACGAGACGAAGTTCCGTCGCCCGGTCGGGCCGGGGGATGTTCTGGAGTACCACATGACCAAAGTGGCTCACCGCCGCAACATGTGGTGGTATCGCGGCGAAGCCCGGGTGGCGGGCGAACTGGTGGCCGAGGCAAAGCTCGGTGCCATGATTTCGGGACTTTGACGTGCCCATCATTGATTCAACGGCTCGCGTCTCCGATGGCGCCAACATTGCCGATGACGCGGTCATCGGTCCCTTCTGCATTGTCGGTCCTGATGTGACCCTCCATTCTGGCGTACGGCTGCGCTCGCATGTGAATGTGGAGGGTCTCACGACCATCGGCGCACGCACGGAGGTCTTTCCCTTCGCCTCGCTCGGCACCGCGCCGCAGTCCGTTCACTATAAGGGAGAGCGCACCGAGCTGGTCATCGGCATGGATTGCGTCATCCGCGAGCATGCGACAGCCAATATCGGCACTGCGGGTGGTCATGGCATCACGCGCATCGGCGACCGCTGCATGATGATGACGGGCTCTCATGTGGGCCATGACTGCAAGGTGGGCGACAACGTCATTTTCGCCAACAATGCCGTGTTGGGCGGCCATGTGGAGGTGGGTGACTTCGTCTTCCTCGGTGGCCAGTGCGCGGTGCACCAGTTCACCCGGATCGGGGCGCAAGCCATGATCAGCGGCCTGACCGGCGTGCGAGAGGACGTGATCCCGTTTGGCTACGCGCTCGGCCAAGCGGCCCGGCTGGTGGGCTTGAACACCATCGGCATGAAGCGGCGCGGCTATGTCAAATCCGACCTTCACGCCGCGCGTGCAGCCTACCGCGATCTATTCTTCGGCGAGGGGGTGTTTGCAGAGCGCCTCGCACGGCTGCGGGAGCAGGCCGAGCGCTCTTCCTTCGCGGCAGTGATCGTGGAATTCGTGGATGCCGGCGGCAATCGGGCGCTGTGCCAGCCGTCGCGGAGCGTGGTGTCCGAGGAGTGAGCATGGACGCGGCACCTGCGCCCCGCGCGGGCCCGCAACGTTCGTCACCCGGTGCAGGGCCGCTGGGCATCGTGGCCGGAGGCGGTGCCTTTCCGGCTGCTGTGGCCGAAGCCGTTTGCGCCAGCGGCCGTCCTGTGGTCCTGTTCCTGATGCAAGGCTTTGCCGATCCGGCGCTTGAGCGGTTTCCGCACCATTGGTTCAAGCTCGGCTCGCTCGGCACCGTCACCAGCAAGGCCAAGGCCGCTGGTGTCCGGGACGTGGTGATGGTGGGAAACCTCACGCGCCCGCGCGTGCGCGACCTGGGGCTCGACTGGACCATGGTCCGCCTGCTTCCGCGGATCGCGCGCCTGTTCCGGGGCGGGGACAATCACCTTTTGTCCGGTGTGCTCCAATTGGTGTCGGAGCAGGGCTTCACGCTGATCGGCGCCCACGAGGCCGTGCCATCGCTCCTGCTTCCTCCCGGGGTGCTTGGCGGCATCCTTCCCTCGGACCAGGATCGCGCTGATGTGGCGCTGGGTCTTGAGGTGATCCGGGCTCTTGGGCCTTACGATGTGGGGCAGGGGGTCATCGTGGTGGATCGCTTCGTGGCCGCAGTGGAGGCTGCGGAAGGCACGGATGCCATGCTGTCGCGGTATGGATCTCTGCGTACGAGTGGTCGTCTGCGCTTTCCCGCCGGGCGCGGCGTATTGGTGAAGGCGCCCAAGCCGGGGCAGGATCGCCGCGTGGACCTGCCCTCCCTCGGCGCGGCAACCGTCCGCGGGGCGGCGGCGGCGGGTCTTGCCGGCATTGCGTTCGAAGCGGGGGGCGCCATCGTGCCCGATCCCCAGGAACTCATTGGCGCGGCGAACGCAGCTGGGCTCTTCCTGATGGGCGTGCCCCTTTCGGGGGAGGCGTGATGCCGATCCCGCCCCGTCCCTTGCGGGTCTTCATCGTTGCGGGTGAGGAATCGGGTGACCAACTTGGTGGAGCGCTCATGGAGGGCCTCCTGGAGATCGCCCCCCACGGCGTTGCATTTGATGGGGTCGGTGGGCCGCGCATGACCGCTGCTGGGCTCGTCAGCCGCTATCCCATGGATGACCTGACGGCTATCGGCTTCGGCCAGGTTCTCGGCAAGCTTCCGGTTATCCTGCGGCGGCTGCGGGAGACTGTCGAGGCGGTCTGTGCGGCAAAGCCCGATGTCCTGGTCCTGGTGGATGCGCCGGACTTCACGCACCGTGTCGCCGACCGCGTGCGACGACGGGCCCCTGCTATTCCCATCGTCAAATATGTCTCGCCTACCGTCTGGGCGTGGCGGCCCGGCCGGGCGCGGGCGATGCGGCCGTCCATAGATCGCCTCCTCGCGCTTCTGCCGTTCGAGCCGGACGTGCATCATCGCTTGGGCGGGCCGCCCACGCTTTATGTGGGCCATCCTCTGCTGGAGCGGTTGGCCGAGTTGCGGCCCTCCCCGGAAGAGGAGGCGCGTCGTTTCGCCGATCCGGCTCGGGTGCTGGTGCTGCCGGGAAGTCGCCGGAGCGAGGTGGAGCGACTGGGGGCCATCTTTGGCGCGGCGATCGAGTTGGTGTCGCGCGGCCGTGAGGTGGAGTTCATCCTGCCCACCTTGCCCCGCCGGCGCTCGCAGATCGAGGCGATGACCGCCGACTGGCCGGTTCGCCCGCGCATCCTGACGGACGAGGCGGAGAAATACGCCGCTTTCCGCACTGCCCGTGCGGCCCTTGCGGCATCTGGAACCGTGACTCTGGAGTTGGCGTTGGCGGGGGTTCCGACGGTGGCGGCCTATCGGGTCGCCGGGTGGGAGGCGATTATTGCGCCCTACATCCTCACCATTCCGAGCGTGATCCTGCCCAATCTGGTGCTGGGCGAGAATGCGGTCCCTGAATTCCTCCAGCATGACTGCACGCCGGATAAGTTGGCGGCGGCGCTGTCCTTGCTCCTGGAGCAGGGGGAGCCGCGTCGGCGGCAGGAGCAGGCGTTTCAGCGGCTGGACGGCATATTTGGCACCACGGGTGACCATCCCTCCCTGCGGGCGGCGCGCGCAGTGCTTGATCTGGTGGCGGAATGCCCGCGCGCGTAGCGACGCGCCTCCATTGAGACAGCCGCGAAATGAAAAAGGCCCGGAGCAATCCGGGCCTTTGCACGTTCAGGGCCTTTTCTCAGTTCGACGGATGGAGCGGGAACAGGCGCGAAGCGCACTGTTCCCGCCTGCCGGCCGCCTCACTTGCGCTTGGACATCGAGATGTAGTCGCGCTGGGCGGCGCCCGTGTAGAGCTGGCGGGGACGGCCGATGCGCTGGCTCGGATCCTCGATCATTTCCTTCCACTGGCCGATCCAGCCCACGGTGCGGGCGAGAGCGAACAGCACCGTGAACATGGAGGTGGGGAAGCCCATCGCCTTCAGGGTGATGCCGGAATAGAAGTCGATGTTCGGATAGAGCTTCTTCTCGATGAAATACTCATCGTGAAGGGCCACGCGCTCCAGCTCGACGGCGACGTCAAGGAGCGGGTCGTCCTTGATGCCAAGCTCGTTCAGCACTTCGTGGCAGGTCTGCTGCATGATCTTGGCGCGCGGGTCGTAATTCTTATAGACCCGGTGGCCGAAGCCCATGAGGCGGAACGGATCGTTCTTATCCTTGGCGCGATTCACGAACTCGGGAATGCGCTCGGGATGACCGATCTCGGTGAGCATCTTCAGCGCCGCTTCGTTGGCGCCACCGTGGGCAGGACCCCACAGGCAGGCGATGCCGGCGGCGATGCAGGCGAACGGGTTGGCGCCCGAGGAACCGGCGAGGCGCACGGTGGAGGTAGAGGCGTTCTGCTCGTGGTCGGCGTGCAGGATGAAGATCTTGTCCAACGCCCGCGAGAGGGTGGGGGAGACCTTGTATTCCTCGCAGGGCACCGCGAAGCACATGTTCAGGAAGTTGGCCGTATAGGCCAGGTCGTTCTTCGGATAAACGAAGGGCTGTCCGATGGTATATTTGTAGGCCATCGCCGCCAGCGTCGGCATCTTCGCGATCATGCGGATCGACGCGATGAGGCGCTGCTGCGGGTCCGAAATGTCCGTGGAGTCGTGATAGAAGGCCGACAGCGCGCCGACCGAGGCCACCATGACCGCCATGGGATGGGCGTCGCGGCGGAAGCCCTGGAAGAAGCGGTTCATCTGGTCGTGAACCATCGTGTGACGGGTCACGGAATGGTCGAAGTCGGCCTTCTGGGCGGCGGTGGGCAGTTCACCGTAAAGGAGCAGATAGCAGGTCTCGAGAAAGTCGCCATTCTCGGCCAGCTGCTCGATGGGATAGCCGCGATACAGCAGAACGCCCGCATCGCCATCGATATAGGTGATCTTGCTTTCGCAGGACGCGGTCGAGGTGAAGCCGGGGTCATAGGTGAAGAGCCCGGTCTGGCCGTACAGCTTGGAGATGTCGACCACATCCGGGCCGATGGTGCCCCCGTTGACCGGGAAGTCCCAGCTCTTCTCACCGATCGTCAGCTGAGCTGACGTGACACCGGACTGTGTTGTGGTGGCCATGAGGTCTCCCATCTATTGTCTGGGCGTATGGTACCACTTTCGCGACTGCGAAGGGTCTCGTGGGCAGTCGTAAACCGTCCCCATTTTTGCCGCAAGCGTGACCGTGCTCCGGGAGAGGGCAGAAGGCGCTGAATTTGTACGAAAGCGGAAGGGATCGCGCGAGAACGCTTTAGGACGCAACGTCAAGGCATCCGGCTTTCTCGGCGGCCTGCAAAGTGGCTGAAGCGAAAAAGAAGAAGCCCGGCCGGTGCCGGGCTTCCCAAGCTTTTCCTTCGCGTCAGGTGCAGCGCATCAATCCGCCAGGGCAGACGGTGGCTGGCTGGCGCGCAGGCGGCGGGGAATGGCCGCCAGGCGTGCCCGGAGCGCCCGCCACATGGCGAAGTCGTTGAGGCGAGAATGTTCGGCCAGCCCGATAATGGCGGCGGACAGGAAAGGCAGGCTCTGGATTACCAGCGCCAGGGCGTAGAGGTCCACCTCCCGCACCACATGCCAGTTGGTCATGTGGAGGCCGACGCCGCTCACCAGCAGGGCCACGCCCACCACCGCCTCAGGCAAGGCAGGGAAGGAGCGGGCGGCACCCGCCAGCCAGTTTCCACCCTTCGCCGTACGGGCAAAAGCCAAGTCCTTGTAGCGGAACCCATCCACAACTGCCTTCGCCACCGTGAACTGGACCGCCATGGCTGCAATTGCCGCACCCAGCATGCGAAGTGGCGTCGTCGCCACGCGCAGGCGATAAAGGGCGATAAAGTGCAGCACATAGACCGCAAAAGTCGCGATGATGGGGAAGGTCAGCACGTAAGCGGGCACCGCGATGCCGAGCGCCAGGACGAAGGGCACGAACAGCAGGGATAGGACCGCGGCGAGCGCGCCGATCGATTCCGCGCCGAGCCAAGACACCCAGCCCAAAACGAAGTGACGACGCTGGGCCGTGGTCAGGCGCGACCGGTTGGGCAGGAAGCGCGACCAGTGCTTGCGAATGATCTGGAAGCCGCCATAGGCCCAGCGGTGACGCTGCTTCTTGAACGCCTCGAAGGTGTCCGGGAGCAGGCCCCAGCCGTAGCGGCGGCGGGTGTAATGGGTCTTCCAGCCGTTCTCGGCGATCGACAGGCCGAGGTCGGTGTCCTCGCAGATGGTGTCGGACGACCAGGAGCCAGCCTCCACCATGGCGGCGCGGCGGATCAGGCACATGGTGCCATGCACCACGATCGCGTCGTCCTCGTTCCGCTGCACCATGCCAATGTCGAAGAAGCCGGCATATTCGGCGTTCATCGCCTCGTGCATGGGGCTGACATGACCGTCGCGATGATCCTGCGGCGCCTGGACGAGACCGACGGTGGGATCCTCGAACACGGGCACGAGGTCCTTGAGCCAGTCGGGATGCACCACATAATCCGCATCGATCACGCCGATGATCTCGGCGTCCGGGGCGGTGTGCTCCATGGCGATGCGCAAAGCGCCGGCCTTGAAGCCCGACATCTTCTCGATGTTCAGGAACTTGAAGCGGCTACCGAGGGCCTCGCAATGGGCGCGGATGGGCTCCACCATCGCCGGGTCTGGCGTGTTGTTGAGCACCACGATGCATTCCAGATTCGGCCATTCCAGGCGTGAGACCGCGTCGAGAGTCTGCTTCAGCATCTCCGGCGGCTCACGATAGGCCGGGATATGGATGGAGACCTTCGGGTGACGGCCCGATGCGCTGCGCGGGCGCATGTCCACCAGACGGGTGGGATTGCGGCCGAACGCAATGGCGGACAGTTCTTCCACACGATAGAGCAGCACCACCACCAGCGGGCCCAGCAGGGCGAGGCTGATGACGAGGGTGACGAAATTGCCGCCGGTCACATAGTGGGTCGCCCAGTAATCGACCACGATGGCAATCCACGCGCCTACGCCATTGGCTGCGGCGCCCAGGACCAGGCCCTGGGAAGCCGTCATCGGACCCAGCCGCAGCATGGGCAGGCAGAAGGCGATGCCGAGCAGAAGGGCGAGGAGGGCGGTCCGCTCGTAGGTTTTCTTGGTGAGGGGGCCGGACAGCGAGAACTTCAGATGGCGGTCGGCATCGAAGACGCCCCAATATTGGCCGACAGAGCCCTCGAAGCTTTTCCAGGGGGCGTCGAACGCCTCGATGATATTGTAATCGATGCCCAGCGCATCGGCGCGGGTGGTGAAGGTGCGGATCACATCCGCCTGGGCGATCTCACCGGGCACGGCCGCATCGCGATTATAGCCGGCGCTCGGCCAGCCAAACTCCGCGATCACGATCCGCTTGCCGGGATAGGCGGCCCGCAGGCGATTATAAATATCGATGGAGCGGTCGACGACCTGCTCGGCGGGAACGCCTTCCCAATAGGGCAGGATGTGGGCGGCGATGAAGTCGACCGCTGAGACCAGTTCTGGATGGTCAAGCCAGACGTTCCAGATCTCGCCGGTGGTGACGGGAACGTTGGTTTGACGCTTCACCTTGCGGATCAGCTCAGCCATCTCCTCGGCGCTCTTTTCGCCACGGAAGATGGTCTCGTTGCCGACGACCAGCGCGTCCACATTGGAATTCTGCTTGGCGAGCCCGACCGCGTTCTGGATCTCCAGCGCGTTGCGGGTCTCGTCCTTGTCGATCCAGGCGCCGACCGAGACGCGCAGACCCCGTTCGCCAGCGATGGAGGGGATCAGCTCCAGGCCGCCTGTGGACGAATAGGTCCGGATGGCCTTCGTGTAGTCCGCGACCGCATCCACGTCCGAGCGAATCTGCTTGGCGGTGACGGGCGGCCCCTTGTCCGGGTGCCGCACAGTGCGGTCATAAGGCGCAAAGGACAGGGAAGCGAACCGCTCGGTGATCGCCGGAGCGCTCGCCTGAGGACGCAAGGAGTACCACACCGCGGCGTGGAACCCAGTCACAACCGCAATGATTGCTGCCGCAGCAGCCAGCCCGGGACGCATGGCAAGACCCACTTGAAGGGATTCGAACCGAGAACGCTGACTTCCGGCGACGGTTCCAGCCGAAAGTCACGGGACACTCTTTCGACCTGCCCCCTACGGTCGGCAGCGCCAGTGTTTCTCTGGCGCTGCATCGAGACTCTAAACCTCTCATAACAAGAGGTAAATGCGGACTGTGGCAGAGGTTCGGCGCACGCGGGGCGGCGCCATGATCTAATTATTGCGCAGGTGCAGCAACATAGTCGGGATTAACCCAACATTGCTGAACCCGGCCGGGCAGCCGCTCTTGCGTTTTTGGATCGATGTTGCCCTGGCGCACCAGGCAGCGGAACGCCAGCTTGAGGTGCTCGGTCGGGCAGCCGAAGCGCTCGTAGAGCTCCAAATGCCGCCGGGCGGTGTCGATGTCGTCGCGCCACAGCAGAGTGGCGATCCGACGGCCAGTCCACACGCATTCCGGCTGGCCCGCCGCGCCCGGAAGCAGCTTGGCGGCCTCGGCAAACTCCTCCACCGAACGGCGCTGCGCCTCGCGGGCGGCCTGCTGCTCCGGGGTGAGCTGCTCCTGCTGGGGCGGCTTCTGGTCAGGATTGGACTGGGCGGCCAGCGGGCTCGCGCAGCCGAGGAGGAGGGCGCCCGCAAGAAGCGCGAAACGAAGACGGTCCATGACGGCCATGAGTTTGATCGGCGGGGAGCGGAAATCTTTCCGCGACGCCAACTTAGAAGAATGTATGGAATTTGTCAGCATGACGGCAGCGCCGTCGGGGCTGTTCGCCAGCGCCGCCTGCCCGGGTGCTTCACAGGTCTGGCCGAAGCCGCTATGTCGCATTCCAGTCCGGAGTTAGGAGGCAGATCGGCCATGGCGTATTTCCTTCGGTTGCCGGCGGTTCTGTTCTTGGCCGTGGCCATTTTTATCGTGGGGCTCTGGGCCTGGATGGGACGTCCGGTCTCCATGCCGCCCTCTCCCCTTGCGGCGGGTGAGAAACTTCCCTGCGTTTCCTACGCCCCTTTCCGCGACGGTCAGTCGCCCCTCGATCGCTCGACGATCATTCCCGAGCAGCAGATTGACGAGGATCTGGCGCAGCTCGCCAAGATTACCGCGTGCGTGCGCACCTATTCGGTCGAGCTGGGACTGGACAAGGTCGCGCCGCTGGCGCGCAAGCATGGGCTTAAGGTGCTTCAGGGCCTTTGGCTTGGGTCCGACCAAGCCAAGAACAAGCAGGAGATTGACGCCGGCATCGCCCTGGCGCGGGAATACCCGGACACCATCTCGGCCCTGGTGGTCGGCAATGAGGTGATGTTGCGCGGCGAGCTTTCCGCCGCGGATATCTCGGCCATCCTCAAGGACGTGAAGGCCCGCTCCGGCGGGGTTCCCGTGACCTATGCCGACGTCTGGGAGTTCTGGGAGCGGGCCAAGGCACTCGCTGGTGATGTGGATTTCGTCACCGTCCACATCCTGCCCTATTGGGAAGACCTTCCCGTTTCCGCCGCCGAGGCCGGCCGCCATATCGATCATATCCGCCAGCATGTGGCGGACCAGTTTCCCGGCAAGGAAATCCTGATCGGCGAGACCGGTTGGCCCAGCGCCGGGCGCATGCGGGAGGGCGCCCTGCCGTCCCTTTCCGACCAGGCACTCGTGATGCACGAGGTGCTCCGCCTCGCCAAGGAAAAGGGTTATCGAGTCAATGTGATCGAGGCCTTCGACCAGCCCTGGAAGCGGCGCAACGAGGGCACGGTGGGCGGCCACTGGGGTCTCATCGATGCCGGCACGCGGCAGGAGAAGTTTCATTGGGGCCAGCCAGTCTCGGATCACCCGCGCTGGATCATCCAGGCGCTGGCGGGCGTGGTTCTGGCCGCAGCGGCCTTCGGGAGCGCGCTGTGGGCCGCGCGCCGGGCCGGGCGCGAACCATCCACAGGGGAATGGGTGAGTGTCGCCGCGATCGCCCTTGCGGGCGGGGCGACGATCGGCGGCACCTTGTCTCATCTGCCGCTGGAAAGCCTGGGTTGGGTGGGCTGGACGCGGAACTCCGCCTTCCTCGTCCTGTCCATCGCCGCGTCGCTGGTCGTGCCGATGCTCGTGGCAGCGGGAGCCTCTCTGCATTCCCTGGCGTTCGCCCTCAACGGTGCCTTTCGGCGCGGAGCGCCCTGGGGCGCCGTGGCCGGGTCTGCGTTTCTGGCCCTGACCCTGGTGGCCGTCGGCGAAACGGCGCTCGAGCTGGTATTCGACCCCCGCTACAAGGATTTTCCTTACTTTCCGCTGACTGCGCCCGTGGTGGCGATGTTGGCCCTGTGCGTCGTGCGCCGTCCCGCGAGCGAGGGGGCAGGCATGGCCGAGCAGATCGCCGTTCTCGGCCTGCTGGCGGCGGGCATTTATGTGCCGCTGAACGAGACCTTGCAGAACTGGCAATCCGCCTGGTTCGGCCTTCTCGCCCTGGCGCTGGCCTTCACGGTGTGGCGCGTCCGGGGCGGGCGAGGGAGAGGATAAGCAGCATGGTGGCCACCGCCGCCGCCAGGTTGTTGTAAAGCACGAGGCCGATCCCGCTGAAGACGAGGCCCGCCGCCAGCATGGGGACGGACGGTCGAATAAGCTGGATCACCGCAGCCGCCAAGGCGAGGCCGCCGAACACCGACCAGCCGAACAGGGCGATCACCACGGAGCGCATGCGGCAGGTCATGGTCTGTAGGCCCGCCTCGCAGGCAAGGCCCACCACGGACGGCTCGATGACGAGATAGCGCACATAGAGCGCCCAGCCGGTGGCGCCCATGGTGAGGGCGATCAGCCAGTTCAGGGCCCTGGGGCCGGGATGGAAGCTGCTCTTGTCCACGCGCTCTCTCCGGTCGGAACGGCTCCTTCAATGCCATCCGGGCGGGCCGGGTGCAATCGGGCCGCAGGCGCCGGCTTTTCGGGTGGACCGGGTCGGGGTAATAGCCAGCAGACTGCGGCCGCCCTTTTTTCACGGCCGCGACGGTGCGTCCCCTCGGGGCGGCCTGGATCAGGGGGTGGTGATGACCGAACGCAGCCTGCTCGTGGTGATTCTGGCCGCCGGTGAAGGCACGCGCATGGCCTCGCGCCTGCCGAAGGTGCTTCACAAGATCGCCGGCCGCTCCATGCTCCATCATGTGCTGGCGGCGACGCAGTCCCTCGGCGCCAACAAGGTGGCGGTGGTGGTCGGGCCGGATCGCGCCGATGTGGCCGCCGAGGCGCAGCGCATCGTTCCTAACGCGCGGGTGTTCGTCCAGGGCGAACGTCTCGGCACTGCCCATGCCGTGCTGGCGGCCCGAGAGGCCCTCGCCGAGCCTGTGGATGACATTCTCATCCTCTATGCCGATACGCCACTGGTGCGTCCTGAGACCCTCAAGATGCTGCGGGCGCCCCTTGCAGAAGGGGCATCGGTGGCCGCGCTTGGGTTTCGTCCGGCCGATCCCACGGGCTATGGCCGTCTCATCACCAAAGGCGATGCGCTTCTGGCCATTCGCGAGGACAAGGAGGCCAGCCCTTCCGAGCGGCTCATCGACTTCTGCAATGGTGGGCTCATGGCTCTGGCGGGCGCCGACGCCCTCTCCCTGTTGGAGGCGGTGGGCAATGACAATTTGAAGGGGGAATACTACCTCACCGATGTGGTGGAGATCGCGAACGCGCGGGGTCTGAAGGCCGTTGCACCAGAGACCGGAGCGGACGATGTGGTGGGCGTGAACAGCCGCGTCCAGCTTGCCGAGGCCGAGGCCATTCTCCAGCGCCGCCTGCGGCTTGCCGCCATGGCCAATGGCGCAACCCTGGTCGCGCCCGAGACCGTCTTCTTCAGCGCGGATACCCGCCTGGGCCGGGACGTGGTGGTGGAGCCCCATGTGGTCTTCGGACCGGGTGTTACGGTCGGTGACGACGTCACCATCCACGCCTTCTCCCATCTGGAAGGCGCGCGCCTGGAGCGGGGCGTGAATATCGGCCCCTATGCCCGCCTGCGCCCGGGCTCGCATCTGGAGGAGGGCGTGCGTATCGGCAATTTCGTGGAAACGAAGGCCGCTCACCTCGAGAAAGGGGTGAAGATCAATCACCTGTCCTATGTGGGTGATGCCCATGTGGGGGCGGAGAGCAATCTCGGCGCCGGCACCATCACCTGCAATTATGACGGCTACATCAAGTCCCGCACCGAGATCGGCCCGGGTGCCTTCATCGGCGTCAATACCGCATTGGTCGCTCCGGTGACCGTGGGGGCGGGGGCCTATGTGGGAACGGGGTCCGTGATCACCGAGGACGTGCCCGCTGACGCCCTCGCGCTGGCCCGAGGCCGGCAGGTGGTTAAGCCCGGCTGGGCCGCGGAGTTCCACGCCCGCAAGAGCCGCGCGAAGGCCAAGTAAGACTTGAGAAATTACGACAAAGGAAGTGATTGATGCACTGCGACAACGCCGTGCTAGAGCCAGTCTGACGCTGGAAGGGGATATTCCCGCTGGCGGGGCCCAGTCCATCTTTCCGGACGAGGTCATCTTTCAAGGATCGACGGAGCGCGACCGGCATGTGCGGCATCGTGGGCATTCTCGGCAAAGGACCGGTGGCGGAAAAGCTGGTGGAGTCCCTGCGGCGGCTGGAATATCGCGGCTATGATTCGGCCGGCGTGGCGACGCTGGAGAAAGGTCAGCTGGTCATCTGCCGAGCCGAGGGCAAGCTTCGCAACTTGGAGCACAAGCTTTTCCGGCACCCGCTGGCGGGCCATTCGGGCATCGGCCACACCCGGTGGGCGACCCACGGCAAGCCCTCCGAGCGCAATGCCCATCCCCACGCGGCCAAGCGGGTGGCCGTGGTGCATAACGGCATCATCGAGAATTTCCGGGAGCTGAAGCTCGAGCTGGAGGCCGCCGGTGTCCACTTCCTGTCAGACACCGACACGGAGGTGGTCGCGCATCTGGTGGATCGTGAACTGGTCGCCGGCAAGGACCCTGTGACGGCCGTGGGCGCGGTTCTGCCCCGGCTGAAGGGCGCGTTTGCGCTCGCATTCCTGTTCAACGGGAAGGACGACCTGCTGATCGCCGCGCGTCGCGGCTCGCCGCTGGCCATCGGCTACGGTCAGGGTGAGATGTTCCTGGGCTCGGATGCCATCGCGCTCGGTCCGTTCACGGACCTCATCACCTATCTGGAAGAAGGCGACTGGGCGGTGCTCACTCGCGAGGGGGCCGTGATTCGCAATGCGGAGGGCGAGGTGGTCCACCGCCCCTCCGCCCGCGTGCCGGCCGGTGCCCTGCTGGTCGACAAGGGCAATCATCGCCACTTCATGGCGAAAGAAATCTACGAGCAGCCGGAAGTGGTAGCGCATACCTTCGCCCATTACCTGGATCTGGCGGAGGAAACGGTCCAACTGCCCGACTTGCCGTTCGATCTTGCCGACGTCCAGCACATCTCCATCACCGCCTGCGGGACGGCGCTTTATGCGGGCTCGGTGGCCGAATACTGGTTCGAGCGATTCTCCCGGCTCCCGGTGAGCACCGATATCGCGTCCGAGTTCCGCTATCGGGAGACGCCGCTGCCGCCTGGAGGCGTCACCATCGTCATTTCCCAGTCGGGCGAGACGGCCGACACTCTGGCGTCCCTCCGCTACGCCAAGGAGTGCGGCCAGAAGACGGTGGCCGTGGTCAATGTGCCCACCTCCACCATCGCCCGTGAGGCCGATGTGGTGCTTCCGACGCTAGCCGGGCCGGAAATCGGCGTGGCCTCCACCAAGGCCTTCACCTGCCAGCTTGCGACGCTCGCTGCCCTGTCTGTGGCGCTCGGGCGGGCGAAGGGGCTTCTGTCCCGCGAGGACGAGCAGCGTCTGGTGCGCGCCATGATGGAAGTGCCGCGCCTGATGACGGAGGCGCTGAAGCTCAGTCCCGAAATCGAGATGCTCTCGCGCACCCTCGCAAAGGCGAGGGACGTGCTCTATCTCGGCCGCGGCACCAATTACCCCCTCGCCCTTGAGGGCGCGCTGAAGCTCAAGGAAATCTCCTACATCCACGCAGAAGGCTATGCGGGCGGGGAACTGAAGCATGGCCCCATCGCCCTCATCGATGAGACGATGCCGGTGATCGTCATCGCGCCCCATGACCGGATCTTCGAGAAGACCGTCTCGAACATGGAAGAGGTGGCCGCGCGGGGCGGACGCATCATTCTGCTGACCGACCCGGAGGGCGCGCGGCTCGCCAATGTCACCGCGGTCCAGAAGCTGATCCTGCCGGAGATGCCCGCCACCGTGGCGCCCCTGGTCTATGCAGTGCCGGTGCAGCTCATCGCCTATCACACGGCGGTCATCATGGGCACGGACGTGGACCAGCCGCGCAATCTGGCCAAGTCCGTCACCGTGGAGTGAAGGTCATCCGTTCGGCCGGGTGACCATGAACACCGCCAGGGCCGCAAACAGGATGCCGAGGCCGATCAAGACGATCTCAGGCGCGCCGAAATACCAGGAGCCGGTCCATGTCCCCACAAAGCTCATCAGTGCGAAGAGCTTGACGGGCAGGGGTATGGCGCCGGTCTCCTGCCAGCGCCTTACGCTGGGGCCCAGATAGCGGTGGTTCAAGAGCCACGCCTCGAAGCGCGGCGAGGAGCGGGCGAAGCACCAGGCGGCCAGAATCAGGAAGACCGTTCCCGGCAGCATGGGCACAACCATGCCGATGGCGCCGACGATCAGAAACAGGACGCCGACCCCGAAAAGGGTCCTCTGCCACAGCACGTGCATGTGCTTCGTTTGAACCTTCATCCCGCCGAGAGCAAGCGCATCGTGGCGTTGCTGTCGTGCAGGTGGAGCAGCGTGCGCATGGGGAGCGAGGCGGGGCGCTCCAGTTCCGGATCGGCCTGCACCACCTCGTGCGCGACGGTGCGCGCGGTCGCCACCAGATCCGCATGCATCTCCAGCTGCGCGATGCCGAAGCCTGGAAAGCCGCTCTGCCGCGTGCCCAGCACATCGCCCTCACCGCGCAGGCGCAGATCTTCCTCGGCAATGGCAAATCCATCCTCGCTTTCGCGAAGGATGGCGAGGCGTGCTTTTGCGGTTTCGCTCAGCGGGCCGCGATAGAGCAGGAGGCAGGTCGACGCCTTGCTGCCGCGCCCCACGCGCCCGCGCAGCTGGTGCAACTGGGCAAGGCCGAAGCGTTCTGCATGCTCGATCACCATCAAGGTGGCGTTGGGCACGTTGACCCCCACCTCCACCACCGTCGTTGCCACCAGCACCCGAAGCTCGCCGCTCTGGAAGCGGGCCATGACCTTGTCCTTCTCGCTGCCGCTCATGCGGCCATGGACAAGGCCCACCTTGTCCCCGAACACCTGCTGGAGGGTCTCGGCGCGCTCGCTGGCGGCTGCGAGGTCTGAGACGTCGCTCTCCTCCACAAGCGGGCAGATCCAGTAAACCTGCGCCCCCGCCCGCAGCGCGCGGCCAAGGCCGTGGACCACCTCGTCCAAGCGATCCAGAGACACCGTGCGGGTGTCCACCGGCTGCCGCCCGGGGGGCTTCTGGCGCAGCTCGCTATGGTCCATGTCGCCGAAGAGGGTGAGGACCAGTGTCCGGGGAATGGGGGTGGCGGTCATCAGCAGCATGTCGGTGGCCGGACCCTTGCGGGCGAGCGCCAAGCGCTGCTCCACGCCGAACCGGTGCTGCTCGTCCACGATGGCAAGTGCGAGGTCGGCAAAGGCAACGTCCGGCTGGATCAGGGCGTGGGTCCCCACCACCAGATGGGTCCGCCCTTCCGCCAGATCCCTGAGAATCGCTTCGCGCGCTCGCCCCTTTTCCCGGCCGGTAAGAATGGCGGTGGTCAGCCCGGCCGCCTCCGCCAGCGGCGCGATGGTTTCGAAATGCTGGCGGGCGAGGATCTCAGTTGGCGCCATCAATGCCGTCTGCCGGCCCGCTTCGGCCACCTCGGCTGCCGCCAGGAGGCCGACCACCGTCTTGCCGGACCCCACATCCCCCTGGAGCAGCCGCAGCATCGCCTTGTCCGAGCGGATGTCGGCGCGGATCTGGGCAAGGGCCTGATCTTGCGCCTCGGTGAGCGCAAAGGGCAGGGCCGCAAGCACCTGCCGGGTGAGCCGACCGTCGCCGATGCTGGAGCGCCCGCCCGCCCGGCTCTGGCGGCTGCGGACCAGGGCGAGGGTGATCTGGTGGGCCAGCAACTCCTGGAAAGCGAGCCGTCGCCAGGGGGCACCCGAGGGAAGGGCATCGGCCGGGCTCTGGGGGTGATGGATGCGGTTGAGAGCGGTGGCGAAGTCCGGCCAGCCTTGCGCCTCGACGACGGGAGCCGGAAGAAGCTCCGGCAGAGTGGGGATGCGCGCCAGCGCGCCGTCCAAGGCGCGGCGCACATAGCCCCCTGCCAGGCCTTCCACCAGCGGATAGACCGGCTCGATGGCCGGCAGCTTGGCAAGGCCTGCCTCGTCGAGGATGCGGTCGGGATGGGCCATCTGGCGCATGCCGTCGAAGAGGGAGATCCGCCCACAGAGCCATCGCGTGGCGCCGACCGGCAGCAACCGTTCGATCCGAGCAGCTTCGATATTGAAATGAACCACGGTCAGGTCGCCGGTCTCGTCGGCCACCAGCGTGCGATGGGGCGCGCGCCGGCCAGGTGGAGGGGGGTAATGGGCCTCCACCTTCACCTTGAGCGTGACGTCCGTTTCCGGAATGGCGCCGGCAATGGTCGGGCGGGCGCGACGGTCGACGAAGCTCGACGGCATGTGGAAGAGGAGGTCGAGCACCCGGGGGGCGTCCCTGTCCAGAAGCCGGGCGAAGGGACGCTCCAGCTTTGGCCCGATGCCCTTCAAGGCGGTGATCGGTGCGAACAGGGGGTCGAGAAGGGTGGGACGCATGGTCGGGAAAGTGGCCGAGCCCCCGGTTCCGCGCAAGGGGAGGGCGCCAGCGGCAGGTCGGCTGGAATCCTGCTAGGGTTGGGCGTTCGAGCGGAGGGGCGCGATGACCGAAAGCGAGGCCGAGAAAAGGGAGCGCGCGGCGTTCGTGCTCGGCCTGCGTCACCGCGGCGTGCAAAACGTCATGGTCCTGCGCGCCATGGAACTGGTTCCCCGGGCCTTGTTCGTGGACCCGGCCCTGCGGCCGCTCGCCTATCTGGATGTCGCCCTGCCCATTGCCTGCGGGCAGACCATGTCCCAGCCCACCGTCGTCGCGACCATGACCGAGGCCCTGGCCGTGAACGCCGCGCATCGCGTCCTGGAGGTGGGCACGGGGTCCGGCTACCACGCCGCCGTGCTCTCGCAACTCGCCTCGGAGGTGGTAACCCTCGACCGGTATCGCGGTTTGGTGGCGGAGGCGCAGGTGCGCTTTGGCGTGCTGTCCCTCCACAATGTGGCGGCCTTCCACGCGGATGGGCGTGCGGGACTGGCGGTGCGGGCACCCTATGACCGGATCCTTGTGACGGCCGCCGTGCGATCGGTGCCGGAGGCGTTGGTGGCGCAGCTTCGGCCCGAGGGGGTGCTGGTGGCGCCGGTGGGGGACGCCGACAGTGTGCAGACCCTGACCCGCTTCGTGAAGACCCCCTCCGGCCTTGCGGGCTCGGCCCTCATGGCGGTGCGTTTTGCGCCTCTGACGCCGGGAGTGGCCGGGCAGCTTTGAGCTTTCCCCGGCGCGACATGAACAAAGTCCTGCCGCCCTTATGCATTGAAACTGGAGTTGCCCTTCGCTATCGAACCTTTTGGGGGGCGCACGGCCTGTGCGGGCGGTGGTGTCGGAGCGTGATGTCTTGAAGTGCAGCACCGTCCCTCGGGCATATCGCGCGTTGGCGCTGATCCTGTTGCCCCTTCTGCTCGCCGCCTGCGGCGGGAGGCCGGCGGGTGTGCTGGTGCCGGTGGAAGCCACCGTCCAGGGGGCGAGCCTCGTCGAGATGATCGTCGCCACCACGCGCGCCAGGTCCAAGGGGCTGGACATGTATTCCGGCGAGCGCGGCACGGATCCGTCTTATGCCGAGATCACCGTCTCCATTCCTCCCGACAACGCCCGCAAGGTGGGCGATGTCCAGTGGCCGAGATCGGTCCCCGGCAATCCCGCGACCGATTTCGTGACGTTGCGCGCTGACGTGGTGGACGCCAAGGAGGCGCGGCAATGGTTCGATAGGCGCATCGCCCGAACGCCTCGCCGGCAGGTGCTGGTCTTCATTCATGGCTATAACAACCGGTTCGAGGACGCCGTCTTCCGGTTCGCCCAGATCGTCCACGATTCCCGCGCCGATGTGGTCCCGGTGCTCTTCACCTGGCCGTCCCGAGGCAACTTGCTCGCCTATGGCTATGACCGGGAAAGCGCCAGCTACTCGCGCGATGCGCTGGAGAAGCTGCTGACGCTGCTGGCCACCGATCCGAACGTGGGGGAGATTTCTGTCCTCGCCCATTCCATGGGCAATTGGGTGACGCTGGAAGCCCTGCGGCAGATGGCGATCCGCAACAAGCGTATCTATCCCAAGATCAAGAACGTCATGTTGGCCGCGCCGGACGTGGATGTGGACGTGTTCCGCACGCAGCTTGCCGACCTGGGCAAGCCCCGCCCGAACCTGACGGTGTTCGTCTCGCAGGATGATCGTGCCTTGCAAGTGTCCAAGCAGGTCTGGGGCGGTGTCTCGCGCCTGGGGCAGGTGAATCCGGAGAGCGAGCCCTACCGTTCGGAATTCCTCAATAACAAGATCACGGTCCTGGACCTGACCAAGCTGAACACCGGAGACCAGCTCAATCACGGCAAGTTCGCAGAGAGCCCGGACGTGGTGCAGATGATCGGCGCCCGCCTCGCGCAGGGGCAGGTCATGACCGACGGGCGAGAAGGAATCGGCGACCGAATCATCCAGGTGACGGCCGGCGCTGCGTCCAGCATCGGAACTGCGGCTGGCGTGGTCATCTCTGCGCCGGTGGCCGTGTTCGACCCCGCGACGCGGGACAATCTCGGCGCGCAGGTGGAGCATTTGGGCACCAGCGTGAGCAGCACCGCGCGCTCCACCGGGGAGCTGGTCACCACTCCGCCGGCTTTGCAATAGAGGCGATATTCTGTTGCACTCATGCAACAGGTGTGTGGAAAAGTCCCGATTCCGCTGGGTTTAAGCGCGCGTTTACGGTTGGCATCCTTAACTCGCTCCACGTTCGTAGCGTGCGAGTACGGCCACATGCTTCCTTCCTGCGACACCCTCGGATCCGGCGTTCTGGCAAAGCTCGCCTTTGCCGCCCTGCTGTCTACTGCGCTTGCGGGCTGCAGCTCCGACTCCGCCCGCTTCGCGTCCCTCTCCTCGCCCGTCGCGGGTCAGCAGATGGCCTCGCAGGAGGTTACCGGATCGCTCGGCGCGGCGCCCACGGGACGCGTTGATTCCGCGCCCATCGGCAGCGAGCCACTCGGCGCTGCGGCCGGTGCCCCGCCCACGGCCTATGCGGCTCCCACCGCACCGGCGGCGCAGCCCCTGACCGCCACGGCCGCATACAATGCCGCGCCGGCCTATGGCGTGTCCTCCGTGCCGCGCCAGACCGCAGGCGCCACCCATGTGGTGGTGGGAGGCGAGACACTGACCTCCATCGCGCGGAGCTACAACACCACACCCGCCCAGTTGGCGAGCGTGAACGGCCTGTCACATGATGCGACCTTGCGCATCGGACAGACCCTGATCGTGCCCCCCGGGGCCTCGGGTAATCTGGCGCAGATCCGTCCTGCGCCGACGCCGGCAAAGCCGTCGGTGGTTGCGGCACCCGTCGCCGCGCCTGTGCCCGCAACCCAACCGGTGCCCGCGGCCCAGGCCGCAGCGCCTGCTCTCCAGACTGCGCCGACTTTGGCCTCCACGCTCCAGCCCGCCAAGCCCGCGACCAAGCCCGGGACCGTCGCCGCGACTCCCGCGGCTCCCGCTCCGGCCGCTGCTGCCCCCACCTCCATCGCCGCCGCTACCGCCCCTGCTGCGACGCCTGCCAAGACGACGGCGAGCGCCAACGTGAAGACGGCCGCCGCGGAAGAGGCGGAAGATGCACCCCGCGCGCCCGGCTCCGGGCCGCAATTCCGCGCTCCTGTGCGCGGTCGGGTCATCTCCGGCTTCGGTCCCAAGCCTGGCGGCGCCCGCAATGACGGCGTGAACTTCGCCGTTCCGGAGGGCACCGCGGTCCGTGCCGCCGAAGACGGCACCGTGGCCTATGCCGGCAATGAACTGAAGGGCTACGGCAACCTGGTTCTGATCAAGCATGCGGACGGCTATGTCACCGCCTATGCGCACAACAGCGAGCTGATGGTGAAGAAGGGCGATACCATCCGGCGGGGCCAGATCGTCGCGAAGGCCGGCCAGACGGGCGGCGTGAGCACGCCTCAGCTCCACTTCGAGATCCGCAAGGGGTCGCAGCCCGTGGATCCCAGCCAATACGTGGCTGGTCTGTGAGGGCAAGGTCAGGCGCGATTCGCAGCCTTACCTGGACATCGGTTTCGGATCAGGCGGCGGCCGGGCACAGTCCCGGCCGTTTCCATTTGCGGTGACCGTCTGCAGGGCCGTCCGCTTCCATGCGCAGCCAAGGCGTGCCGCGACAAATAAAAAGGGCGCCACATGGGCGCCCTTGAAACTTGGATTTTGGACGGCCGCCGGGCAGCCGCGCCGGGTCACTTGATCTTGGTTTCCCGGAACTCAACGTGCTTCTTGGCGACCGGGTCGTACTTCTTGAGCACCAGCTTGTCGGTCTTGGTGCGAGAATTCTTCTTGGTCACGTAGAACGCGCCCGTGTCCGCGGTGGACAGAAGCTTGATCTTGATGGTTGCAGCCTTGGCCATAATCTAATCCCTGGTGCCGCTTTGGCGCGCGAGCCTGTTTCGGGTCGCGGCAATAAAAATCGGACGCGCTGCCGTTGCGGCGGCTCGTGGAGGCGGAAAGTCGTTCAAAACGGCCGTCATGTCAAGCCTTGGCACGACCCATGAACACCAGCCGGCCAGCCACCACCGCCACATACATGCCGAGCATCCCGGCGATCACCAGAGCGAAGCCATAGGGATCGTAGAGGTCCATGCCGAAGCCCACCAAGGGCGGGCCGATGATGAGGCCGAGGGAATACAGCATGACGAAGGCTGCGTTGGCGGCGGCCAGGTCCGCACCGTGGAAGCGAGACCCCAGGTGCGCGAGGCCCACGGTGTAAAGGCTACCGACGATGCCCGTCACCAGGAAGATCGCGATCTTGAACGGAACGCCCTCTACCGGCATGTAGGGTAAGGTGAGGGCCCCAATGGTCCCGACGCTGGCGCAGAAGAGCAGAAGCAGGCGCCGGTCGATTCGGTCGCTGACAATGCCCAGCGGGATCTGGAACGCCACATTGCCGAGAACGGCAATGGTCAGCAGGAGCGAGGCCGCCCCATCGGACATGCCCAAGCGCACGCCATAAAGCGGCAGGAAGCTCATCACGGCCGTCTCGATGGCGCCGAAGATCAAAGCGGCGAGGGTGGCAATGGGGGAGCGGCGGATGAAGCCGAGCACACCGTGATGGTCGCCGTCGCCGATCACCGGCGTCATTCCGCGGGCAAGGAGGATGGGCACCACGCCCAACGAGAGCACGCAGGCGCCGGCGAGGTAGGGGGCCCATCCCTTGGTGCCCAGAAAGCCCAGTATGGCCGGGCCGATGGCTGCGCCCACCGACAAGGCGGTCGCATAGATGCCCATCACCAGGCCGCGCCGACCGGGCGGCGCCACGGCATTGATCCAGAACTCGCTGACCGCAAAGAGCACGCAGAGCGACGCGCCCAGCGCGAAGCGCAACGGGAACCACAGGATGAAGGACGACGCAATCTTGAAGGCCGGCAGGCTGAGGGCCGTCACCAGGATGGCGAGCGTCAGGAGCCAGCGGCAGCCGAGCTTGCGCACGAGCTGGGGGATGAAGGGGGCGGTCGCGATTGTGGCGATGCCCGCCACTGCGGTGTTGATGCCGATCCAGGTCCCGGAGACGCCGCGCGATTCCAGCTCAAGCGCGAGGAGGGGAATGGACAGGCTGATGCCAACCCCCACCACCGACACGGCGGAGATGGCGGCGGCAATGGAAGCGGTGCGGTTCGCCTGTGCCGGCGACCGCGCGGGTGCGTGCATGAAAAAGGGCCTCGTCTAGTCCAGCAGAGCGCGCACGAATTTGCCGTGGTGCATGCTGTAGAACGGCACAGGCAGATGTCGGCCGAAACCTGCATCCAGCCGCGCGCGCAATTCATCAAGTATGACGCGCGTGATGGTCGGCAGTTCCGCGGCCTCCGTCTCCTTGAAGGTGAGCCAGCGGGTCTCGATAAGCTCAGATTGCGGCCCAACCATGCCCTCGACCTTGCCGCCGACCGCGCTCACGTCGGCAGCGAAGAAGCGGGTGTCGAAGCGCTTGGGGCGCCGGGGCGGGGTGATGGCCCGCAGGACAAAGGTCAGCGCCTCGAGGTTTGGAAAAACCTCCTGCTCCGCAAATGCGCTCCACGCCTCCGAAGGCGCTTCTGGCGCGCCCGCTTCCTTGGTCCCGACCAGGAGCCCCGTTTCCTCATACATTTCCCGGATGGCGGCCACCGCGAGCGCGCGCGGCCGGCTCACGCTCGCCCGCGGCACCGATTGGCCCAGGCGCCGGTCGCTGTCGGCGTCCAGCATGCCGAAGACGGGCATTGCCCGGTCGGTGGCTTCCAAACGCCCGCCGGGGAAGACGAACACATTGGGCATGAAGCGGTGGTCGGGGTGGCGCAGGCCCATCAGGACGCGCGGCTCGCGGCCGGACTGATCGATGAGGATTAGCGCCGCTGCATCCGACGGGCGCACGTTCGGCCAGTCCTGTTTGCGTTCAGCGGCGGTAAGGCGTTGGGCAAGATCGGTCATTGTGCGTTCGGCCGTGCTGCCGGCGTGACCGGCTCGTGTTCGGGGCTAAGGGGATCAAAGCCATGCATGCGCAGCGCCCATTGGAG
The DNA here is from genome assembly GCF_028863665.1 of Aquabacter sediminis. GTDB lineage: Bacteria > Pseudomonadota > Alphaproteobacteria > Rhizobiales > Xanthobacteraceae > L1I39. The sequence continues at coordinate 57,889 of NZ_JARBFX010000003.1, read as the reverse complement.
GGCGACGAGCGCGCCCTTTATGGGCGGCAGAAGCGCAAGGCTCAAGAGCAGTGTGAGCGGAAGGAAGATGACGAGGTGCAGCCACACGGCCGGGCGGAACACCTCCTCCACCAGAACCAGAAGCGGCACCACGATGTGGCCCACGGCGAAGATCACCATATAGGGCGGGGCGTCATCAGCGCGGTGGTGGTAGTAGGCCTCGCCACACACGGAACAATGGTCTGCCACCTTCAGGTAGCCGCTGAACAGCCGCCCGGATCCGCAGCAGGGGCAGCGTCCCATGGCGCCCCGCGCCATGGCATTGCCCCACGACCGGGGGGAAGCCTCCTGTTCAGTGGTCATGACCTGTCAGTGTCCCTTTCCGCTCGTCCGCCGTTTCGGACCCTTGGTGGAGCGCGGGCGCGACGGACCTTTGCGCCCTGTCGCTTCCGTCCCGCTCCCATCGGTGTGATCCGACGAGGATGCCATCTTCCGCTTCCCAAAGGGAAGGGATCGGCGACGAGCGCCCTTTACATAGGAGCCTTCGGTGAGAAGCTCAAACCTCAAAGCGCCGGCGACCGGCGCTGCTTCCACCAGCTTGACTTCCACCCGGTCTCCAATCCGGTGCATTTCGCCGGTCCGGTCTCCCACCAGCGCCTGACGTGCTTCGTCGAAGCGGTAATAGTCCATGCCCAGGGTCGAGGCGGGGATGAAGCCGTCGGCGCCGGTTTCGTCGAGGGCGACGAAGAGGCCCGCCTTGGTTGCCCCGGTGACGCGGCCGCGGAAGGTGGCGCCAATCTGGTCGGCCAGGTGATGGGCGATCAGCCGGTCCACAGTCTCGCGCTCGGCAGCCATCGCCCGGCGCTCGGTGGCGGAGATGGTGGTGGCGATCTCCGCCAGATGGTCTGGCGTGGTGGACTCCGGAAGTCCATCGCGGCCGGCATCATGAGCCCGCACGAGCGCGCGGTGGACGATGAGATCGGCATAGCGGCGGATGGGAGAGGTGAAATGGGCGTAGCGGCGCAGGTTCAGGCCGAAATGCCCATAATTTTCTGCGGCATACTCGGCCTGGGACTGGCTGCGCAAGATCACCTGGTTCACCAGCGGCGCCACATCGGTGCCGGCGACCTGGGCGAGGATGTGGTTGAAGGTGGAGGGGCGCACCTGGTCGGCCTTCGGCAGCTTGATGTCGATGGTGGCCAGGAAGTCCCGCAGATTGGCGATCTTTTCCAGCGTCGGGCCGTCATGCACCCGGTAGATGAGGGGCGTGCGCTTGGCTTCCAGTGTCTTGGCGGCGGCGACGTTGGCGAGGATCATGAATTCCTCGATCAGCCGGTGGGCGTCGAGCCGCTCCGGGACGATCACTTTGTCCACGGTTCCGTCGGGCTTCAGCAGGATCTTGCGTTCCGGCAGATCCAGGTCCAGCGGCTGGCGGGCATCCCGTGCCTTCTTGACGCAGGCATAGGCCGCATAAAGCGGGGCGAGCACATGCTCCACCAGCGGGCCGGTGGTGTCGTCGGTATTGCCGTCGATCGCGGCCTGCGCCTGCGCATAGGCAAGCTTGGCGGCCGAGCGCATGAGGATGCGGTGGAAGCTGTGGCTCTTCTTGCGTCCGTCTTTGCCGATGACCATCCGTACGGCAAGTGCCGGGCGGTCCTCCAGCGGACGCAGCGAGCACAGGTCGTTGGAGATCCGCTCGGGCAGCATGGGCACGACACGGTCCGGGAAATAGACCGAATTGCCGCGCAAGAGCGCCTCGCGGTCGAGGGCGGTGTCAGGCCGCACATAGGCCGCCACATCAGCGATGGCGACCGTGACGATGAAGCCCCCTTCATTGTCGGGGCTTGAATCGGCCTCCGCATGAACCGCGTCGTCATGGTCCTTGGCGTCGGGTGGATCAATGGTGACGAGGGGCAGGCTGCGCCAATCCTCGCGCCCGTGAAGGGACGCAGGCTTTGCGGCTTCCGCTTCCGCCATGACCGAGGGCGGAAACACATGCGGGATGGCGTGGGCATGGATCGCCACCAGCGACACGGCCTTCTCGGAGGCCAGCGACCCGAGGCACTCTTTCACACGCGCGGTGGGCAGGCCGAAGACACGCTGGCGCATGACCTCCACGGTGACGAGGTCGCCGTCCTTGGCGTCATTCTCCGCACCGGGCGGCACTTGCAGTTCGCGACCAAGATTCTTCTTGTCGACGGGAATAATCCGTCCGCCCCCGTGCGGTCCGGCGCGGAAGATGCCAAGCGTCTGCTTGCGGGCCTTCTCCAGCACCTTGATCACCCGGCCCGCATAGAGACCCTCGTCCGGCCGATGATCCGAGATGCGCAGGAGGACGCGGTCCTGAAGGCCCGGCGCCGGCCCCTTGGCGCGGCGTGGCACCTCCACCAGGATGCGCGGCGGCTCCCCTTGTTCCTCATCCCATTCCACTGGCACGGCGACCAATTCGCCATCGCCGTCGCGGGATGTGATGTCGGCGAGGACGACGCCCGGGAGGGCGCCCGGTACATGCATGCGCCGCCGGCGTCGATCGAGGGCGCCTTCGCTCTCCAGTTCCTGGAGCATGTCCTTCAAGGCGAGCTTCTGGTCGGCATCGAGGCTGAAGGCCCGTGCGATCTCGCGCTTGCCGATCTCTCCGGATTGAGAGGCGATGAAGGAAAGCACCTCTGCCTTGGTCGGCATGGCGCCCTTCTCGCGGCCCGCAAACAGGGCTTCGGCCGCTTCCTGTGCCGCATTCGCCGCTCGGGAGGCGCGCCGCGCCGCGCGGTTCTTGCCGCGCACGGGCGCACCGGACTTCGAGCTCGTCTTGCGCGTCGCAGGCGCGCGGCCGGGGGGAGTCGGGCGTTTGGCCAAGCTTAACCTTCCATTAATTTCCGCACGCTAGCCGACCCGGAGCCCCGCGACCAGCCCGCCGTGACCGCTCATGCGCTGGGCGCTGAGCTATCGTGGCTCATATGTCGCATGCCGGCTTGAAGAGGCCTGACCGAGGGGCCAATGTGCCGTCCCTATGCTGCTGGAGGCCTGGCCTGGCGGCCATCATGTCATATGCGGTCGTTCGTCCGACCCCTGTCCCGCGAGTTGCCCCCATGGATGCCCCCGTCCGCTCTGAAGAAGCCCCGCCTATGCTTGGCCATGCGGAGATTCGCAGCATCCTCCTGGGCATCATGCTGGCGATGCTGCTGGCCGCCCTCGATCAGACCATCGTGGCCACGGCCTTGCCCACAATCGGCGCCGATCTGAATGACTTCGCCAACCTCTCCTGGGTGGTGACCTCCTACCTGCTGGCTTCGACTGCGGTGACGCCGCTTTACGGCAAGCTCAGCGATATTCACGGGCGCGGCGTCATGATGACCGGCGCCGTCGTCCTCTTCACGCTCGGCTCCATCGCCTGCGCGCTCGCACCCAGCATGCTGGTGCTGATCCTGGCGCGCGGCCTGCAGGGTTTGGGAGGAGGGGGCCTCATCTCCCTGGCGCAGACGATCATCGCCGACATTATCCCGCCCCGCGAACGCGGCCGCTACCAGGCCATGATTGCCAGCGTGTTCGCCGCCAGTTCCATTGCCGGCCCGGTGCTGGGGGGCGTCATCGCGCAGCACCTGGACTGGTCGATGATCTTCTGGATCAACCTTCCCCTTGGTGTGGGTGCTTTTCTCATGATCCGGAAGATCATGGGGCGCCTTCCGCGCCACGAGCGTCCGCACAAGCTGGATCTTCCGGGCGCGCTGCTGCTTATCGTCTCTGCCGTCAGCCTCATGCTGGCGCTGTCTTGGGGCGGGGTTTTCTATCCCTGGGCCAGCCCGCAGGTCATCGGCCTGCTCATCGTGGCGGGCGTCGGCAGCGTCGCCTTCGTCTGGCGCATGCGCACCAACGCCGAGCCGTTTCTCCCGCTGGACATGATGGCCAACCAAGTGGTGGCCACCGGCATTGCCGGTGCCTTCTTCATGTATGGCCTGATGATCGCGCTCACCATCGCCACCCCGCTTTATTTCGAGACCGCCTGGCACCTGTCCTCCAGTGCCGCCGGCCTCGCCCTGATTCCGCAAATGGCGGGTACGGTGGCCGGCGCGATCTCCTCCGGGCGTGCCATGGCGCGGCTGAAGAACTATAAGCTGCCGGCGCTCCTGGGCTCGGTGGCGAGTACGCTCTGCCTCGCCATCATCGCGACGCTGCCGGCCGGCGCTTCGCAGGGGCTACAGATCGCCCTTCTCGCCGTCGCGTCCATGGGCATGGGGACGGTCTTTCCCCTGTCGACCGTGGCCATTCAGAATGCCGTGCCGCCCCATCAGCTCGGCACGGTCACGGGGGCTGCCAATTTCTTCCGCGCCCTCGGTGGCGCTTTGTTCGTTGCGATCCTGGGGGCCGTGCTGCTGGGCACGATCGGGGGAGGGGAGGCGGGCGATATGAACGCGCTCGCCGCCAATGCGGAGCCGGCCTTGCTGCTGCACGCGTTCCACCTGGTGTTCGGAACGGCGGCTGCCGTTTCGCTCCTCGGCACCATCTGCGTCTTCGCCATGCGCCAGCTGCCGCTGAAAGCCAGCGTCGCGCACAATGCGGAGCTGAGCCTGGTGGAGTGAAAGGCGCGCTTCTCGCCGTGTGCCGCGGCGGGACATCAGCTGACACCAAAGCGGATTGTGGTAAGCTGATGCCGATCCTTCAAGGGGGGCGAAAATGGTGCGCACACTTTTCGGGGTGTTGGCCCTGGTCTTGGCTATGCCGGGTCTGGCGTCTGCCCAAACCAAGCAGGATGCCAAGCCTGTCACCTGGACCTGCAGCGCGTCGGGTCTGCAAGCAAGCGAATACAAAGGCGGTGATGCCGCCTATATTCATCTCGTTGGCTTCAGTAGCGGTAATTACTACCCGGTGGAGAAGAAGGGTAATGTTGCGTCCGGGGTGACCTCGAACGGAACGAAGTTCACATGCCGGGCGTCCTAGCGGTCCCGTCCGCTGCCGACGTCTTCTGATCTGGCATCAATACGTCCGAGCGGCCGCGATTGCGACCACTCGGACTGTTCAGACCCAGCCGGATATCATCCCGCCTTGGATGCCTTGCCTGACTTGGCTGGCGTACTGGCCTTCGTCGAGGCGGGCTTTGCTGTTGCCGTCTTGCCCGTTGCCGCCTTGTCCGTTGCGGTATTGGCGTTGGACTTGGTGGCGGGCTTTTTGGCGGTCGCCTTGCTGGCAGACGCCTTCTTGGCGGCGGGCTTCTTGACTGGCGCGTCGCCTTCCTCGGCGCCCGCCTTGGCCTTGCGCGCGCCACCTCGGGCGGGCTTTGCGGGAGACGCTGCGGCCTTCGCGGTGATCAATTCCACCGCCTGTTCCAAGGAAAGCGTCTCGGGGTCCACGGACTTAGGCAAGGTGGCATTGACCTTGCCATGGTTCACATAGGGCCCGAAGCGGCCGGCCCGCACCGTGATGGCGCCGCCGAGCGTTGGATGATCGCCGAGCGAGCGCCCTGTGGCCGCCGCGCCGCCGCGCCCGCCTTTGCTTTGCTTGTCCGCGATCAGCGCCACGGCCCGGTTGAGGCCGATGGCGAGAATGTCGTCGTCCGCCTCCAGGTTCGCATAGGTGCGGCCGTGCTGGACGTAGGGGCCGTAGCGGCCAATGCCCGCCAGGATCGGCTCCTGGTCTGCGGGATGGCGTCCGATCTCGCGGGGCAAGGCCAGGAGTTTCAAGGCGGTGTCGAGATCGATGCTGGCTGGGGTGACGCCTTTCGGCAGGCTGGATCGCTTGGGCTTCTCGCCCTCGGCGCCCTCGCCCAGCTGCAGATAGGCACCGAAGCGACCGTCGCGGACAGTCACTTCCAGCCCCGTCTCCGGATCGGCCCCCAGCTTGCGCACGCCATCACCCTCCGGCGCCGCCTCGCCGCCCGACAGGGGGCGCGTATAGCGGCACTCGGGGTAGTTGGAGCAGCCGATGAAGGCGCCGAACTTGCCCATCTTCAGCGACAGGCGCCCCGTTCCGCAGGTGGGGCAGGCGCGGGGATTGCTGCCATCGGTGGCGGGCGGGAAGATGTGCGCCGTGAGCATCTCGTCCAGGGCATCGAGCACCTGGGAGACGCGCAGGTCCTTCGTGGCATCCACAGCGAGGGCGAAGTCTGCCCAGAACTCGCGCAAGACCTGCTTCCAGTCGATCTCATCGGCGGAGATCTTGTCGAGCTTTTCTTCCAGGTCCGCCGTGAAGTCATACTCAACATAGCGGGTGAAGAAGCTCTGCAGGAAGGCTGTCACGAGCCGTCCCTTGTCCTCCGGAACGAGGCGCTTCTTCTCGAGCTTCACATATTCGCGGTCGCGCAACACTGCGAGCACGGCCGCATAGGTCGAGGGGCGACCAATGCCCAGCTCTTCCATCCGCTTGACGAGCGAGGCTTCCGAATAGCGGGGAGGCGGTTCGGTGAAGTGCTGGGTGGTCTGGATGCCCCGCTTGTCCAGCTTCTCGCCGGTGGACATGGCGGGCAGGCGCCGGCTCTCCTCGTCGTCGTCCTCGTCGTCCTTGCCCTCGCGGTAGAGAGTGAGGAAGCCGTCGAACTTCACCACGGTGCCAGTCGCGGTCAACTCCAGCGCGCGGGAGCCAGCCTGGGCAAGGATGTCGGCGGTGGTGCGCTCCAACTCGGCCGATTCCATCTGGCTGGCGACCGTGCGCGTCCAGATGAGGTCGTAGAGGCGCGCCTGGTCGGCGTCCAGGTGACGGGCGACCGACTTCGGCGTGCGGGAGGGATCGGTCGGGCGGATGGCCTCGTGGGCCTCCTGGGCATTCTTCGCCTTGGTGGTGTATTTGCGAGGCACCGCAGGCAGATAGCGCCCGCCGAACTGGTCCGAGATGGCGCTGCGGGTGGCTGCGACCGCCTCGGGCGCCATGTCGACGCCGTCGGTTCGCATATAGGTGATGAGGCCCACCGTCTCGCCGCCCACGTCCACGCCTTCATAGAGGCGCTGGGCGATCTGCATGGTGCGCGCCGGAGCAAGGCCCAGCTTGCGGCTGGCCTCCTGCTGCAAGGTGGAGGTGGTGAAGGGCGGCTGGGGATGCCGCTTGACGGGCTTTGCCTCCACCGAGCGAACGGTGAAGGCCGCGCGCTCCAGATCTGCACGGAATGCGGCGGCTTCCTCCGCTGTTCCGACCGAAAGACGGGTGATCTTCTTGCCGTCGGCACCGGATAGGCGGGCCTCAAAGGCATCGCCGCGCGGGGTCGCCAGCTGGGCCAGGATCGACCAGTATTCGCGGGCAACGAAGGTCTCTATCTCTCGTTCCCGGTCGCAGACGAGACGCAGCGCCACCGATTGCACGCGGCCGGCGGAGCGGGCGCCGGGAAGCTTGCGCCAGAGCACGGGAGAGAGGGTGAAGCCCACCAGATAGTCGAGCGCACGACGGGCCAGATAGGCATCCACCAGCGCCACATCCACGGCGCGGGGCGCCTTCATGGCGTCCAGAACGGCCTGCTTGGTAATGGCGTTGAACACCACCCGCTCGACCTTCTGGCCCTTCAGCGCCTTCTTTTCCCGAAGAATCTCAAGCACATGCCAGGAAATGGCCTCGCCTTCCCGATCCGGGTCGGTGGCGAGGATCAGGCCATCGGCTTCCTTGACCGCCTTGGCGATCTCGTTGAGCCGCTTCTGCGCCTTGGGGTCGACCTCCCAGAGCATGCGGAAATCCGCATCGGGGTCCACCGATCCGTCCTTGGAGGGAAGATCGCGCACATGGCCGTACGAGGCGATCACCTCGTAGTCCGGGCCGAGATATTTGTTGATCGTCTTCGCTTTAGCCGGCGATTCGACGATGACGACCTGCATGACCGACGCTGTCTCTTGAAAGGCTACCGCAGCCCCTGGCGGCGGCGGCAACATGGGGGGCGATGGGGAATGTGTCAAATCCTCCGCGGCACGGGCCGATCGCCAAAGGGAAATGCGATCTACAACCTTAGGTAGCTAGAAAAAAGATCATCTATCTACAGTATGGGCATGCAGGGACGGGAGCAATGGCATGTCGGGCGGATCCCCCGGGAGAGAACCGGGCGACGCGGTAGATTTCGCCACTTATGTGGCATCGCTGGCGGGGGAATTGTCAAAGGTGGCGCGTGGCCATCGTCTGACAACCCTTTGCTATCTCTTGGAAATGGTGCTGCTGGAGGCCCGCGGCGTGCTGCGCAAGGCCGAAAGCGGGCGGGAGTGAGCTGCCCTCATAGGAGGGAGACGAGGCCTCCTGCGTGCCGCTCCAGGCGACCCGCCAGTTCCAGCTCCAGGAGGACCACCTGGGTCTGGGCGGCGCTGGCGCCGGACAGGCGGACCAGATCGTCGATGGGCGTGGGCACAGGCCCGAGCAGTTCCAGAATGCGCGCGCGCAGCGTATCCGGGGGTGGCTCAAGGCCCGTGGCTTCACCCGGAGATTGCACCTCGGGCGGCGGGAGACGCGCCAGCTGAGGGGTAAGACTTTCAAGGATATCAGAGACTTCCGTCACCAGCGTGGCGCCCGTCTTCAACAGCTTGTTGGAGCCGCCGGCGCGCGGATCGAGCGGCGAGCCGGGGACGGCGAAGACCTCGCGGCCCTGCTCGGCGGCCAGGCGCGCGGTGATCAGGGAGCCGGAGCGTTCGGCCGCCTCCACCACCACGACCCCAAGCGCCATGCCGGAGACCAGGCGATTGCGCCGTGGGAAGTCGCGGGCGCGGGGCTCCCAGGCCAGCGGCATTTCCGACACGAGCGCACCAGCCGCCAGGATCTCTTCCATAAGTGCAATGTTTTCAGCCGGATAGGGCTTGGCAAGGCCGCCGGCGAAGACCCCCACCGTGCCGGTGGCGAGGCTCGCCCCGTGGGCGGCCGCGTCGATGCCGCGGGCGAGGCCCGAGACGACGGAAAAGCCGTTCTGGCCCAAGTCCTTGGCGAGGCGCGCGGCCATGGTGCGGCCGGCGGCGGAGGCGTTGCGGGCGCCGACAATGGCAACCATGGGGGCGATCAGGGCGCGATCCTGCCCGCGCACGGCCAGGACGGGCGGCGAATCGTCGAGCATTCTCAAATGGTTGGGGTAAGCGGTATCGGCCAGCGTCAGGAGCCGCCCGCCCATGCGGGTCAGCGCCGCGATCTCGTCCTCGGTCTCGGCGATGGTGGGGATGCGCGGCGGGATCAGCCGGCCCCCTCGCAAAGCCAGGTCTGGCAAGGCTTCGAGGGCCAAGGCGGCGCCGCCGAACTGGTTGATCAGGGCCCGGAAGGTGCGGGGACCCACATGCTCAGTGCGGATCAGCCGCAGCCAGTCGCGGCGCTGGGCGGGGGAAAGCCGGGCGCCGCTCTTGCTCATCCCTTTGAGCCTTCAGCGCTTTTTGACTTGGCGCCGATCCGCCCTTCGGTGCCGGCGAGGAGGCGGGCGATGTTGGCGTGGTGCTTCAGCCAGAGCAGAAAAGCAAGTCCCGCCAGGAAGATAGCGGTGGTCGGGGCGCCCAGCAGATAGGCGCTGACAGGGGTCGCCACGGAGGCGATGAGCGCCGCCAGGGACGAGTAGCGGCTGAGATAGGCCACCAAGAGCCAGACCAGCGCAAAAGCCAAGGCGGACGGCCAATAGAGGGCTAAGGTCACGCCCAAGAATGTCGCTACTCCCTTACCACCTTTGAAGCCCAGCCAGACCGGCCAGAGATGACCCAAAAAGGCAAAAAAGCCAGCAACCAGAGCGGCTTCCGGCCCGAACAGCGCCCGCGCCAGAAGCACGGCCACCGTTCCCTTCAGGGCATCTCCCAGGAGGGTGGCGGCGGCCAAGTCCTTGCGTCCGGTGCGCAGCACATTGGTGGCACCGATATTGCCTGAGCCGATGGTTCGGATGTCGGTGGTGCCGGCGAGGCGCGTCACGAGGATGCCGAAGGGGATGGACCCCAAAAGGTATCCCAATGCAGCGCTGGCCAAGGTGAGGGGGAGCGAAAGGCTCCAGATCAAGGTCGACATGGGGTCCGAGGAAGCCGGAGGAACATCAATTCTAGGCTTAGACTAAGGTGCGCTCACGGCGCACCGCAATCCAGGGTGCGAAGCGTTCTCCAAAGCGGACATTTGTCCGCCCTGACGATCAATTTGCGGCGACCGGGGGGCGACGACGATCCAGCCCGGCTCACACCAGTTCGTAGACCGTCCGCCCTGCCACCACCGTGCGAAGCACCCGGCCGGAGAGGCGGGCCTCGTCGAAGGGGGTGTTGCGCGAGCGCGACTTCAATTGCCGGGGGTCGAGCACATAGGGCAGGTCGGGATCGAACACGATCACGTCCGCCGGGGCGCCCGGCCGCAAGGTGCCGGCATTCAGCCCCAGCAGGTCGGCCGGCTTGGTGGAGAGGGCATAGAGCAGGTTGACCAGATCCACCTGCTCGGAATGCACCAGGCGCAAGGCGGCCGAGAGCAAGGTCTCCAGCCCGATGGCGCCCGGCTCGGCTTCCGCAAACGGCAGGCGCTTGACCTCCACGTCCTGCGGCGTGTGGTCGGAGACCACCACGTCAATGAGGCCGGAGGCGAGCGCCCGGATCAGGGCCTGCCGGTCGTCCTCGGCGCGCAGCGGCGGGCGCAGCTTGAAGAAGGTGCGGTACTGGCCGATGTCCAGCTCGTTGAAGGACAGGTGGTTGATGCTCACCGAGGCGGTTACCGGCAGGCCGGCTTCCTTGGCGCGGGCGAGCACCTCCAGCGATTCCATGCAGGTGAGCGAGGCGGCGTGGTAGCGGCCCTGGGTCATGGCCACCAAGCGCAGGTCGCGTTCCAGCACGATGGTCTCGGCCGCGCGGGGAATGCCCGACAAGCCGAGGCGTGAGGCGAAGGCGCCCTCGTTCATGGCGCCGCCCGACATGGTGGCGTCCTCGGTGTGGTGGACCACCAGGGCGTCGAAGTCGCGGCCATAGGCCAGCGACCGGCGCAGCACCTGGGCGCTCTTCACCGAGCGGTCGCCGTCCGTGAAGGCGACGGCGCCGGCGGCCTGGAGCAGGCCGATCTCGGTCATCTCCTCGCCCTTGAGGCCCTTGGTGAGGGCGGCCATGGGGTGGACTCGCACCACCGCCGTATCGCGGGCGCGGCGCAGGATGAAGTCCACGATGGCCGGGTCGTCCACCACCGGGTCCGTGTCCGGCTGGCAGACGATGGTGGTCACGCCGCCGGCAGCGGCGGCATGGCTGGCGGAGGCCAGCGTCTCGCGATGCTCGGCGCCCGGCTCGCCCACGAAGGCGCGCATGTCCACGAGGCCAGGGGCGACCACCGCCCCGGCGCAATCCACCACCTCGGCGCCTTCGGGCACGCCGGATGCGGCAAGGCCAAAGCCGGCATCGCGGATGATGCCGTCGGAAAGCAGCACGTCACCGCGATAATCGGCGCCGCGGGAGGGGTCGATGATGCGGGCATTGGCGAGCACCAAAGGATGGGGCTCGGACCAGAGGGGGCGACCATTCTCACGCATTGGGAAGCTTCCGCGCCAGCATGTCCAGCACCGCCATGCGCACGGCGACGCCCATCTCCACCTGTTCGCGGATCAGCGACTGGGCGCCGTCCGCGACCGCCGAATCGATCTCCACGCCCCGGTTCATGGGGCCGGGATGCATCACCAGCGCATCGGGCTTGGCCCGCCGCAGCTTCTGCTCGTCGAGGCCGAAATAGTGGAAATATTCCTTCACCGAGGGGATGAAGGACCCTGCCATGCGCTCGCGCTGGAGGCGCAGCATCATGACGATGTCCGCCCCCTCCAACCCGCTCTCCATGGTCTTGTGCACCTCCACGCCGAACTGCTCGATGCCGCTCGGCAGCAAGGTGGAGGGGGCGACCACACGCACCTGGGCACCCAGCGTGTGGAGCAGATGGATGTTGGAGCGGGCCACCCGCGAATGCATCACGTCGCCACAAATGGCCACGGTGAGCCCCTGGATGGTGCCCTTGTTGCGGCGGATGGTGAGCGCGTCGAGCAGCGCCTGGGTCGGGTGCTCGTGCGCCCCGTCGCCGGCATTGATGACGCAGCAATCCACCTTGCGGGCGAGCAGGGCGACCGCGCCGGACGCGTGGTGGCGCACCACCAAAAGGTCGGGATGCATGGCGTTCAGCGTCACCGCCGTATCGATGAGGCTCTCGCCCTTCTTCACCGAGGAATTGCCCACCGACATGTTCATCACGTCCGCGCCGAGCCGCTTTCCGGCGATCTCGAACGAGGACTGGGTGCGGGTGGAGGCCTCGAAGAAGAGGTTGATCTGCGTCCGCCCGCGCAGGGTGGTCCGCTTCTTTTCCACTTGCCGGTTGAGGGTGACAAACTCCTCGGCAAGATCGAGCAGGCCGACGATCTCGGCGGCCGACAGCCCCTCGATACCGATGAGGTGCCGAGAGGAGAGGGTATAGGGCGAGGCTGATGACATGGCAGGCCGGAGCCATACCGGACCCCACGCCCCCCCGCAAGCGCGGAAGGGGCAAGGCGCGTGCGGGCCTCGCGTTTGATGGGGAGAGCGCCAGCGAGGCGGGGGAGGGAGCGGCTTGTATCAGTCTGTGATACAAGTGCCGGAGAAGACCAAGGAGGGTCGCCGTGGCCGTTACCTTTGCGAACCCCATTCACCCTGGTGAGTTCCTGCGCGAGGAATATCTGGTGCCGCTCGCCTTGAGTCCCGGCAAGCTGGCGCGGGCGCTTGGCGTGCCGCGCACCCGCATCGAGCGGATCGTGCGGGAGGAGATCGGCATCTCTCCTGACACCGCCTTTCGTCTCGCCCGCTTCTTCTCCACCACCCCCGTCTTCTGGCTCAATCTTCAGCTGGCGTATGATCTTGAAAGTGAGGCGCCCCGGCTGGCGGGCGAGATCGAGAAGATCGTGCCTTATGCGGCTTGAGCGCGGGTGGGTGGGGATGATGCCCGCCTGAGGCAGAGCGGGCCGGAGCGGGCATGATAAGGTGCACCCGCTTTTCGGCTCGGCGCCCTGCCGGGCCCCTCGGTTTCGCGTACCCGGAGTTCCCCCGCCATGCTGCTCGCCCGCGACCTCGCCCTCGACATCCGCGCCGGCCGGCTTTCCCCGGCCGAGGTGCTCGCCCAAGGCGTTGCCGCCATCGCCGCCCACGAACCCCAGGTGCGCGCCTTTGAAAGCCTCGACCTGGAGGCGGCGGCAAAAGCCGCGCAAAAGCCGGGCCTGGCGCAGCGTCCGCTGGCGGGCCTCGCCGTGGCGGTGAAGGACATTCTCGACACCCGCGATCTGCCCACCACCTACGGGTCTGCGATCTATGCCGGCCACCGCCCGGCGCAGGACGCGCCTGTGGTGCGGCAGGTGAAGCGGGCCGGCGGCCTCGTGCCGGGCAAGGCGGTGACCACGGAATTTGCCTTCCTGAAGCCCTCGGTGACGCGCAATCCGCGCAATCTCTCCCACTCGCCCGGCGGCTCGTCCTCGGGCTCGGCGGCGGCGGTGGCGGCGGGCATGGTGCCGCTGGCGCTGGGCACCCAGACCGGCGGGTCGGTCATCCGACCGGCGGCCTTTTGCGGGGTGACCGGCTACAAGCCCACCTTCCGCACCTTGCCCACCTTGGGCATGAAGACCTTCTCCTGGCATCTGGACACGATCGGCGTGTTCGGCGCCCGCGTGGCGGATGTCGCCTTCGCGGTGGGGGCCATGACGGGGCGGGACCTCGACATCGGCAATGGCGTGGCCAACGCGCCGCGCATCGCCTTGGTGCGCACCGCCCGCGCGGAAAGTGCAGACGCGGACGCCCATGCGGCGCTGGAGGCCGCCGCCAAGGCCGCAGAGGCGGCGGGCGCCCAGGTGACGGTGATCGACCTGGCGCCGGAAATCGAGGATGCCGATCCCCTGTGCGCCGTCATCCAGGATTTCGAGGCCGCCATTTCGCTGGCCGATGACTATGACTTCCACCGCGATGGCATGTCCGAGCAGCTGGCCGGCCATCTGGAGCGGGCCGCCACCATCTCCACCGACACCTATGATTCTGCCCGCCGCACCGCCAAGCGCGCCCGCCATGCTTTGGGCGACCTGTTCGCGGAGCATGACGCGCTGCTCACCTTCTCCGCCCCCGGCGCGGCGCCGGAGGGCTTTGCCACCACCGGCTCCCCCCTCTTCAACCGTCTGTGGACCCTTATGGGCACGCCCTGCATCAATGTGACCGGCCTTGAGAACGCCGCCGGCCTGCCGGTGGGCGTGCAGGTGGTGGGCCGCTTCGGCCGCGACCGGAACGCCTTGCTGGTGGCCGCCTTCCTGGAGCGGGCCATCCGCGAGCGGTGAGGGCGGGTGGCGGCGCGGGAGGCGGCATTTTCGGCGGCGTCTGCATTTTTTTGCGGCAGTTTCCGTGCGGCGCGTCATGACGTGCGTCGCTGAAATGCTTCGACTTTCCTCGCGCCGCCGCCGCGTTGCAGCTCGTTCTTGCGGCGTTGCAGTACGTTTATTGCCTTTTAACCTATCAGTTCTTTGCTAAAGTTGCGTTGAAGATCGACCTGCAAAGGGCGTTGAGAGGTGAACCACGGCAGGAAGTTCGACATGCTCTCCCTATGTGCCGCCTTGGCCTTCATCGGCGCGGTGCTTCTGGGCATGATCTGAGCTCGGCCCCACACTCAAGCCGCCTTCCAAGATCAAAAACAATCCGAAGGAACGGTCGGTCGGGCGGCGCTGGGAACACCCAGCGCCGCTTTTTTTTGTCCCGCCTGTCGGCAGGTCCGCGGCGCGCACGTCCTTGAGCGCGGGAGAAGCAACAGGAGGTTCATCCATGTCTTATGTGGACGGGTTCGTGGTCGCCGTGCCCAAGGATCGGATCGAGGATTATCGCGCGCTGGCAGAGCTGGCGGGGGCCATCTGGAAGGAGCATGGCGCGCTGGCCGTGATGGAGTGCGTGGGCGACGACGTACCCTATGGGGAACTCACCTCCTTCCCCCGCGCGGTGCAGGCCACCGAGGACGAGGTGGTCGTCTTCTCCTGGATCATCCATGCCTCGCGGGAGGCGCGCGATGCCACCAACGCCAAGGTGTTCGCCGACGAACGCCTGCCCAAGGGCCCGGACAGCATGCCCTTTGACGGCAAGCGGATGATCTATGGCGGCTTCAGGACGCTGGTGGAACTGTGACAGGGCGATGAAAAAAGGGGGCCGGACGGGGCATTTGTCCAGTCCGGCCAACAAATTTTGCGATCTCGCCGAGTTCTGTAACCAATTGAAATATCGAGTGGATTGAAAACTGGCGGAGGCTGGCGCCCGGTGTCATCACCGAACCGTCACACGTCTGTTGCGCGCCATCCTTAATGAAAAACTCCGGAACGAACCGGAGCACGCCTCATGCTCGTTATGGAAGGTCTCACCTGCCGCTTCGGCGACAAGGTGGCGGTGGCCGATGTGAATCTTCAGATCGGCGGCGGCGCCTTCGTGGGCGTGATCGGACGGTCGGGCGCGGGCAAGTCCACCTTGCTGCGCATGGTGAACCGGCTGCAGGACCCCACCGGCGGGCGCATCGTCTATGACGGGCGGGACGTGACGGGTCTCAAGGGCCAGGCGCTGCGCCAGTGGCGCGCCCAGGCGGCCATGGTGTTCCAGCAATTCAACCTGGTGGGCCGGCTGGACGTGCTCACCAATGTGCTCATGGGGCGGCTGTCCACCATGCCGGCCTGGCGCGCGCTCTCCAAGAGCTGGAGCGCCGACGACAAGGCCATGGCGCTCTCCGCCCTCGACCAGTTCGACATGGCCTCCTTCGCCGGCCAGCGGGCCGACAGCCTCTCCGGCGGCCAGCAGCAGCGCGTCGCCATCGCCCGCGCTCTGGTGCAGGAGCCGGGCCTGATCCTGGCCGACGAGCCCATCGCTTCGCTGGACCCGCGCAACACCAAGGTGGTGATGGACGCGCTCCTGCGCATCAACAAGCATTTCGGCATCACCGTGCTGTGCAACCTGCACTCGCTCGACCTCGCCCGCACCTATTGCGACCGGCTGGTGGGCATGGCCGGCGGCCGGGTGGTGTTCGACGGCGCGCCCGCCGCCCTCACCGAGGACGTGGCGCGCGATCTCTATGGGCTGGAGGCGGGGGAGGTGATGGACGTCGCCCCCCGGCCCGAGCCCGTTGGCGCTCCGGCCGAGGCCGCCGTCGCGGTCTGACCGCAGGTTCTGCAAACGAGCTTTGTCCTTCCGGGCGGCCCGCCGCCCGGCCGGTCGGCGCATGCGCGCCGCCCATCGCCTTGCCGCGTTTCCGCGTTTTCCGTTTCCCCATGGTCGAGGAAAGACACATGCTGACCCGCCGTACCCTCATCGCCGCCGGCGCCGCGCTGGCCCTGTCCGCGGGCGCTGCGCTCGCGCAGGATTGGAAGGCCCAGTATCCCGAGCTGGTGTTCGCCATCATCCCCGCCGAGAACGCGTCGGGCGTGACCGAGCGCTATGCGCCCCTCATGAGCTACCTGACCAAGGAGATCGGCACCAAGGTCACCCTGCGCATCGCCAATGACTATGCGGCGGTGATCGAGGGCCAGCGCGCCGGCAACATCCAGATCGCCTCCTACGGCCCGTCCTCCTTCGCCCGCGCGCTGATGACCGGCGCCAAGATCGAGGCCTTTGCCATCGAGGTGAACCTGGACGGCACCAAGGGCTACCATTCGGTGCTCTATGTGAAGGCCGACAGCCCCTACAAGTCCATCGAGGACCTGAAGGGCAAGAATCTCTGCCTGGTGGACCCCAACTCCACCTCCGGCAACAACGTGCCGCGCTTCGCCATGAACAAGATGGGCATCCAGCCCGACCAGTTCTTCGGCAAGGTGGTCTATGCCGGCTCGCACGAGAACGCCGTCATCGGCGTGCAGCAGGGCACCTGCGATGCCGCCTTCAACTGGTGGAATGACGAGCAGGAATCCAACCTCATGCGCATGGATCGCAAGGGGATGGCCAAGTATTCGGACTATCGCATCATCTTCAAGTCCGACCAGATCGTGAACTCGCCGCTGGCCTATCTGGACAGCCTTCCGGCGGACCTGAAAGCCAAGATCCGCGATGCCTTCTTCTCCATCGAGAAGAACGACAAGGCCGCCTTCGACAAGATCTATGAAGGCAAGCAGCAGGTGTGGCAGCCGGTGGACAATTCCTCCTACCAGGCCATCATCGAGCTGAACAAGTTCGTGGACGACCTGCGCAAGAAGAAGGCGTCCTGAGATTTTGAAGGCGCGGCCGGAGACGGCCGCGCCTTTTTTCTGTCTCGGCGCGTCGGCACCTCTCCGGGTGGAACGTCATGCCCGGGCGTGTCCCGGGCATCCACGCCTCGCCGCCTCGGGGGTGTCGCGGGTCTGGTCCAGGCCGATCCCCGTGGATGGCCGGGACAAGCCCGGTCATGACGGTGACGATGCTGAGAGCCGGTTCATAAGGCCGGCTCCCCTGTTCAGTTCCCTTCGCCCTTTGCCCCTTGAACCGGATCCGCGCGCCTTGGCCCATACCGTCGTCCGCCTGCCCGCAGAGCAGATCGCGCCGCTCGCGCGCCTCTATGACGAGGCGGTGGCCGCGCGCCGCCGCCATACCCTCATCGCCGCGGGCGTGGTGACCGTGTGCATTGCCCTGTCCTGCTGGTGGGGCGAGGTGAAGCCCGCCGTCTTCGCCGCCAATGCCTTCCGGCTGGGCGATTACTTCTGGAACATCCTGCCCACCTTGCGGCTCGACCAGCTCGGCACGGATCTGGCCGAATGGTACTGGAACCTGGATGGCTGGCTGAAGCTGCTCGCTGACACCATTCTGATCGCCTATCTCGGGACGGTCTTCGGCGTCATCGGCGCGCTCTGCCTCTGCTTCCTCGCCTCCGCCAACCTCACCCGCAACACCACCGTCCGCTTTGCCGCCCGCCGCCTGCTGGAATTCTGCCGCACGGTGCCGGAGATCGTCTTCGCGCTCCTGTTCGTGGTGGCATTCGGCCTCGGCCCCATGCCGGGCGTCATGGCGCTGGCCATCCACACCATGGGCGCGCTGGGCAAATTGTTCGCGGAGGTGGTGGAGAATATCGACATGAAGCCGGTGGAGGGCGCCACGGCCGCCGGTGCCTCCTGGGTCCAGGCGGTGCGGCTCGCCGTGATGCCGCAGGTCCTGTCCAACTTCGCCTCCTACGGCCTGCTGCGCTTCGAGATCAATGTGCGCGAGGCGGCCATCATGGGCTTCGTGGGGGCGGGCGGCATCGGGCAGGACCTGGTCGAGGCCATCCGCAAATTCTACTATTCCGACGTCTCCGCCATTCTCCTGCTCATCATCGCCACGGTCACGCTCATCGACCTGGTGACCGAGCGCATCCGCCATCGGCTCATCAGCATGGAGGCCGGCCGATGAACCGGGCCCGTCTCGCCTTCGATCCGGCTGAACAGGCGCGCCTGAAGGCGCTCTACCCGCAGCATTTCCGCGCCACCGATGGCGGGCGCATCGCGGGATGGGGGCTGCTGGCCGCCATGGCGCTGCTGGTGGCGTTCGCTCTCTGGCATCTGGGCTTCTCGCTGGCCCGCATCGGCACCGGCCTTGCCCAGCTCGCCCATTTCCTCACCCTGATGATGCCGCCCGATCCGGGCAAGCAATTGCCGCTCTACATGCACGCCTTGGGCGAGACGTTGGCCATCGCCTTTCTCGGCACGTTTGCCGGCGCGGTGCTCGCCTTGCCGTTCGGGCTGCTGGCGGCCAAGAACGTGGTGCGCAATCCGCTGATCCACACGCTCGTGCGCCGGGTGCTGGATGTGTTCCGCGGCGTCGACAAGCTCATCTGGGCACTGATCTATGTCACGGTGGTGGGCCTTGGGCCCTTTGCCGGCATCCTGGCCATCGCCACCTCGTCCATCGGCGAATTGGGCAAGCTCTTTTCGGAGGCGGTGGAGGCGAGCGACCGCAAGCCGGTGGAAGGCATCACCGCCTCGGGCGGGGGGGGCACTGGAAGGGGTACGCTTCGGCCTCTTCCCCCAGGTGCTGCCGGTGCTGGCGAGCCAGATCCTCTATTATTTCGAGTCCAATTCCCGCCAGTCCACCATCGTGGGCATTGTCGGCGCCGGCGGTCTCGGCCTCCATCTGGCCGAGCAGATCCGCATCCTGGAATGGCAGAAGGTGAGCTTTTTGATCCTGATGATGCTCATCATGGTGGCGGTGATCGACTTCATCTCCTCCCGCCTGCGCTTCGCCATCATCGGACGGCGCTCCGTGCGGGTGTGATCGGCCAAGTGTGATCGGGGGCGGGGATACGAAAAAGGCCGGGCCACCTGTGGCGCCCGGCCTTTTTCGTTGCTCCCATCAAGAGATCGCGTTCAGCGGCCGATCTCGTCCAGATGATAGGGTGTCGTCTGGTAGATCTCGTTGATCCAGTTGGAAAAGAACAAGTGCGCATGGCCCCGCCAGCGGTTGCGCGGCGCGCGGGAGGGGTCGTCGCCGGGAAAGTAATGGGCCGGCACCGGGGTGGAGGGGTCCTTGGCGCTGTCGCGGGCATATTCGGCGGCCAGCGTTCCCGCCTCGTATTCCAGATGGTTGAACATGAAGAGCAGGCGCCGCTCCAAATCCTCCACCAGGCCGATTCCCGCCTCGTCGGAGTCCAGCAGCACCCGCACCTTGTCCTCGCCCGGCAGGTCCGCGCGGCGCACCTCGGTCCAGCGCGAGACGGGAATGTCCACGTCGTCCGAGAAGCCGCGCAGATAGGGGGAGGCGGGGGCTTCCACCCGATGGCTGAAGACGCCGGAGAGCTTGGCGTCGAGCTCGTGCTTGGGCACGCCGTGGAAATGCTGGAGGGCGGCCTGGGCGCCCCAACAGATGGTCATGGTGGAATGCACGTGGCGCTGCGTCCAGTCGAACAGGCGGCGCAGTTCATCCCAATAGCCCACCTGCTCGAACGGCAAGGTTTCCACCGGCGCGCCGGTGACCAGGAAGCCGTCGAACGTCTCCTGCCGCACATCATCCCAGGTGCGATAGAAGGCGGCCATGTGGTCGGCGGAGGTGTGGCGCGGGGTGTGGGAGCCCATGTGAACCAGAGACAATTCCACCTGGAGCGGCACGGCGCCGAGCAGGCGCGCGAACTGGGTCTCCGTGCGGGGCTTGTCGGGCATCAGGTTGAGCAGGCCGAGCTTGAGGGGCCGGATGTCCTGGCGCGCGGCGTCGGTCTCGCGCATGACCACCACGCCCTCGGCCTCAAGGGTGGTGCGTGCGGGCAACGTGTCCGGAATCTTGATCGGCATGTCCAAACCCTGTCTCACCTTGGCGCGGGACGGAGCTCGGATCGGATCGCCCGTTTCTTTGCCGCCGCGGCCACATCCTCCCATCGCGGGAGCTCCACCTTGCTCGGGAAAGCAGGTTGGCGTCGGGCCCGTGCCCAACTCTTGATGCAGGAGCTTGCATAGCGCTTGCCGGCCCGCCTCGCAAGATGGAAGTGCACGCGGGGCGGGGGTGGATTAACTCCGGCTTCACCGGCACTCCCGTCAAATGGCGGGGAGGGAAAAGGCGGTGAAGATGAACAGCCGTCCAGCGCGGCGTCCGGAAAACGCCACAATGGCGCGCAGCAAGCCGGAAAACGCCTTTAAATCAACGCGAAGGCTTGGGTGCCGGACATAATTCGGAACCCATTGCGCAGCTAGGATCACGATCGATTGAGGGGCGCTCATTTTCGCTTCGACGCCCCCGAATGGAGCTTGAATCATGGTCACCTTCAGCAAGAAGGTTGCGGTCGCCGGCCTTGCCGCGCTGCTGACCGTTTCGGCGGGCGTCCCCGCCTTTGCCGGCGGCTGGGGTCCCGGCTGGGGGCCTCCCGGCCCGCCGCCGCCCCGCTGCTGGAATTGCGGCGGCTACTACTACAAGAACAACAACAATAACGGGGCCGCCGTCGGCGCGGGCATTGCGCTGGGCATCCTGGGCGCCGCTGCCATTGCCGGTGCCGCCAGCAGCCCGCCGCCGCCGGTCTATTATGCCCCGGCGCCGGCCCCGCCGCCCCCCACCGTCTATTACGCGCCTGCTCCGCAGCCGGTCTATGTGGCACCCCCGCCGCCCACCGGCCAGTGCTGGTTCCCCACCAATACGCGCGGCGCCGGCTATTGGGCGCCGTGCTGAGCACGGGATGACAGGGCGGCTCCGGCCGCCCTTATCATGTCGCCCAGTTGGGATTGCCAGTTGGGATTGGCAGGTGGGATGGGAGAAGTTCAGCCGCCTGCCACCTTCATGGCGATGAGCGTGATGACCGGCATGGTGAAGGCGGCGAAGACGATCTGCACGGTGAGCATTTCCGCCAGCAGCGGCGCGTTGCCGCCCATCTGGCGGGCCAGCACATAGCCCGCCGGCGCCGACGGCACGGCGGCGAGCAGCACGATGACGGTCAGTTCCAGGCCGGACAGGCCCAAGGCCACGCCCGCCGCCAGCGTGATGAGCGGCTTCACCACCAGCGTCAGCCCCGCCGCCAGATAGGTCACGAGGCGCGGTCGCGCGAGATCGCGCAGCACCAGCCCCCCGCCCACCACCAGCAGGCCGATGGCGAGAGACGCCCGGCCGAGCACGTCGCCGAATTCCAGTATCACCGCTGGCACCGGCACTTTCAGCACATTGATGGCCATGCCCGCCGCGCACGACCAGATCAGCGGGTTGCGGCCCAACTGGCGGAGCATGAGCGCGATGGAGGTGCTGCCCGTGCCGCCATAGCGCGAGAGCACGGCGACGCAGATCACGTTCACGATGGGCACCAGGCACACGAGGGCCACCGCCGCCACCGTGATGCCGCTCGCACCATAAAGCCCGCCCACGGCGGCGAGCGCCACATAAGTGTTCCAGCGCAACACGCCCTGGAACAGGGAGGTGAAGGACGGGCCATCCACGCCCATGCCCCGCTCCAGGGCGGGACGCGCGATCAGCAGCGCCGCCCCCAGCACCGCCAGCATGGCCGTGAAGGCGCCGATGACGCCCACCAGGTTCACCTTGCTGAGATCCGCCCGCGCCCCCGACACCACCAGCAGCGCCGGGAAGAGGACGAAATAGGTCAGCTGCTCCATGCCGAACCAATGGGCGGGATCACGCAGAAAGCGCCGCCTGAGAGCGACGCCAAGGGCCACCACGAGGGCGACGGGGACGAGGGCGGTGAGAATGGCGGCCATGGGATTCGGACAGGCGGTGAGGCGGATCAGGCGCGCGCTCGTCGCGGGAGGCGGGTCGGGATCAAGCGGAACGCCTCCGGCCGGCAGGGTAGCCGGGCCGGAGATGGTTGAGTCTTATACAACACCACGCCCGCCGCGCGAGCGGACCGGCCGCGCCGTGCCCCGCATGGCGCGCGCAGGAGGGTTGCGTTGAGGGCAAGGGAGAAAAGGGGAGATCTTTTGGATGGTACAGCTGGGTGGGCTCGAACCACCGACCTCCGGTTCCACAGACCGGCGCTCTAACCAACTGAGCTACAGCTGCACAGCACGGCTCCGCGAGGGGGGCCGGCGAGGACGCGGAACCTACGCTGAGCGCCCTGAGGTTTCAAGGGGGCCAGCGACGATGTCTGCGCGGGGCTGTTGATAGTGGGGCGCGGGGGCGCTTGCAAGGGGCCGGAGGGCCGTCTGCGCCCCTCAATTGGGGAAGAGTTCCACATGGCTCTCCCCCGTGCGGCCCAGATAGACCGCCCGCCGGCCCAGGAACGACACCAGATAGGAGGCGCAGCCCGCCGCCGCCACGGTGCGGCAGAAGCCCAGATAGCTGTATCCCGGCGCCTGCGTTTGCGCCGCCCTGATGGCGGCCTGGATGGGGGCGAGGTCGAATTTTTCGGCAATCGGCGTGTGAAGGGCGTGGGTCGGCAGGTCCAGCATGCTCCCGTCCGGCCGGTAATAGGTGGCGCGGGCGGCCCGGAAATCCACCGCATAGCCCTCGAATCCCGCCTCCATCAGGGTGCCGACGATCTCTGGAAACGTCCGGGTATCGGCCTCGGCGGCAGCAAGGCAGGCGCGGGCGGTCTCGATGTGCTGCGGGTCCATGGGGGGCGTCCTTCGTGTCATTCCACCGGCGTGGCGGTGATGCGGCAATGGGTGGCGATGCGGGCGAGCAGGTCTTCCAGGCCTGCCCGTTCCGCCGGGGAGAGGAGGCCGAAGCAATCGGCATCGTTCTGATCCGCCAGCGCCGCCAAGGCGGGGACGAGGGTCGTGCCGGCCGGGGTCAAGGTAAGGGTCTGGGCGCGCTTGTCCTCGGCGCTTGCCGTGCGGGTGAAAAGCGCCTTGGCGATGAGCCGGTCGGCCAGCTTGGTGATGGCGCCGCGCGTCAGGCCGAGGCGCGCCGCCAATTGGCTCGGCGGGGTGGGCGGCGCGCCGTAGAGGGCGCGCAGCACCACCCATTCGGCGGTGGTGACCCCCTGGCCCGCCAGCTTGCCGGCAAAGGCCTGGGACACATGGTTGGAAACCGCGCGCAGCCGGAAGCCCAGATGGGCATCAAGGTCGGACACCGGAGGCGGAGGGGCAGGGGGCACCGGGAACCTCATTTGATTGAGTAGGAAACTATCTCCATGTGGTTTCCTAGTCAATTAAATCGCCAATCTTAACCTTCCGAGCCTTTCTCGCGCGCCTTGACGCCAGCGCATCGTCCCGCCCGCGCCCATGCCGGGGCGAGGGTTCTCCCGCTGGCATGCTGACGGTACCAATGGCGTCCCACCCCGCCTGCGCCCGCGCTACAGGTCTTCATGTCGGACATTATCGGCCTTGCCTTGCCCTTCTTCGGGCTCATCTTCCTCGGCTATGGCTGCGGGCGCTTCGTGCGCCTGCCGGAGGAGGGGCTGGCCTGGCTCACCTTCTTCATCATCTATCTGGCGCTGCCGGCGCTGTTCTATCGCATCGTCTCGCAGACGCCGTTCGCCGAGCTGGTCAATCCGCGCTTCATCCTGGCGGTGGTGATCTCCACCTCCGCCTGCGCGCTCCTGGCGCTTGGCCTCGCGCTCTGGATGCGCCGGGGCAATGTGGGCGAGGCCGCCATCGCCACCACGGTCGGGGCCTATGCCAATGTGGGCTATATGGGGCCGGGCCTGACGCTGGCTGCCCTGGGGCAGGATGCGGCCACCCCCGCCGCCCTCATCTTCGCCTGCGACAGCCTGTTCTTCTTCACCCTCGTGCCGCTGCTCATGGCGGTGCAGAATAGGGAAGGGCATATCGGCGCCACCTTGCTGCTGGTGGTGCGCCGCGTTCTCACCCATCCCTTCAACGTGGCCACCTTGCTCGGCATCGTCTCCGCCGCCTTCGAGTTCCGCGCGCCGGGCGCGGTGGAGCGGATGCTGGACTTCCTGAAGAATGCCGCCGCCCCCTGCGCCCTGTTCGCGCTCGGCGTCACGGTGGCGCTGCGCCCGCTCGGCCATGTGCCGCGCGAATTGCCGCCGCTGCTCGTGCTCAAGCTGCTGGTGCACCCGGCCATTGCGCTGGTGGTGATGACCAGCCTCGGCACCTTCCTCGTGCCCTGGGTACAGACGGCGGTGCTCATGGCCTCGCTGCCGCCGGCGCTCAACTGCTTCGTTCTGGCGCGGCAATACCGCATCTATGTGGAGGAGGCCTCCGCCGCCGTGCTGTTGGGCACGGCGGCCTCGGTGGTGACGGTGACCGGGGCGCTCTATCTCATCAAGAGCGGCCACCTGCCGCTCCTGCCCTGAGGGGGAAGCTCACACCAGCCAGTCATGGCCGGTGGCGCTGGTGAAATCGAGCTGGACCACCAGGTCGTTATAGTCGTGGTCGCCACCGCCATAGAGGTCTTCCCAACCCCATGTGTTGAGGCCGTAGCTCCACAGATGGGCGACGCTCGCCCCGCTCACCTGCTCATTGGCTTCGGCAAAGGCCCAGTAGGTGTGACCGGCGGAGGTGAGCGACATGGCGATGATGTCGCCATGGTCGACCCCGACGATTTCGGTCTGGCTGTATTGCCCGTAGCCACCGCCGGTGATGGAGGCGGTGCCGGCGTCGGTCTGGTAGGCCCGCGTCGCGGCCGCCGCCGCATAGCCGGCGGAGCCGGGGGTGAGGCCACCGATGGTGCCGGCATAGTCATCCACCTTGTAGAGCATGATGCTGCTCTCATTCTCGCCGTTCTGGCGCAGGCGGACCACCACGTCCATGTCGTCGGCCCCGCCGGCGGTGAACGCCACCGCCACCGGGCGGGCCACCTCCACCGAACCATTGGCATTGGCGAAGTCGACAAAGCCGTAATCGGCGGTGAGCGCCGCCTGATAGGCGCTGGCGGCGGTGCCGCCGATGGAGATGGCGACGTCCGCGCCATCGGCCACATGGGTCTGGTAGAGCGTGCCCTGGGCCTGGCCGTCGAACAGGGTGACCAGATCGGCGGAGAAGTCGGCCTGGAGGCTCTGCTGGGCGAACTGGCTCGTCCAGGCATAGGCGGCCGAAGCGGTGGTGGTCATCGTGTTCGGGATCTTGCTGAAGTTCAGCGAGATCTCCTCATTGGCTGGACTGGTGGCCTGGAACAGCAGGCTCTGCGTGGCGCCGGAAAGCCAGTCGCTGCCGGAGGCCTCCAGCACCGCGGTGGGATCGGAATACATCTGGGTATGGGCCAGGGTGGAGAGCGCCCGGGCCAGCAGCAGGCCGTTGGGTGAGCCGAGGCCGGAGACGAGGTCATAGCCCTCGCCCGCCTCATAGCCATAGCCGGTGGGCGTGATGTGCTGGCCCCCGGACTTGTAGTCGCCGCCCACATAATAGCTGGACGTGTTGGTACCGACGGTGATGTCGTTGAACGATCCCGGCGCCACGGCGGCGGCCTGATAGAGCAGGTCGTTCATGTAGCCGAGATTCGGCAGGCCCTGGTCTTCGAAGATGGCGTTGAACTGCGTGATGAGGGAGGCCCACATGGGCGTCGCCGCGCTCGTGCCGCCGGACAGCGTGGTGCCCTCCAGCTGATTGGTGGGCAAGATGTAATTCAGGTCGCCGCCGGCAAGGCCGGCCACGTCGGGCACCCCGCGACCCGTCAGGCCCGACTGCACGTCGGTGGGGGTGAGGCCGAAATCGGTCTGGTAGGAGGGGGGCGCCTGGGTGGTATCCACGCCGCCGGAGCTGGTGCTGTTCTCCTGGTAATTGCTGGCGAACAGGTTGCCGGTGGACGTGATGGTCTTGCCGTCCAGGTAATAGGTGTTCCACACCGTCTCGATGAAGGTGGACATGCTGTCCATCTGGAGGGGGGAACTCTTCAGCCCCGAGCGCACCAGGCCCCACACCGTGCCCGGATCCAGCACCAGCGCGGCCTCCATGACCGTGTGCAGCGTGGCGTCCGCCGCCGCGGTGGAGGCGGTGGCGAGGGAGGAGCCGCCCACTTGCAGCATGTAGGGGCTGGCGGTGGGATAGAAGACGTTGGGCAGGCCATTGGCCACCTCGTCGCCCGAGCCGCCATCGCCGAGCGCGTTCAGTTGGGTCTGGTTGCGCAGGGCCGCGTCCACCAGCAACTGGACATAGGCGTTGTAGAAGGGCGAATCCGGGGAGGGATAGAGATTGTCGCTCCAGGAGGAGGAGACCACCG
The DNA here is from genome assembly GCF_028863665.1 of Aquabacter sediminis. Taxonomy (GTDB): domain Bacteria; phylum Pseudomonadota; class Alphaproteobacteria; order Rhizobiales; family Xanthobacteraceae; genus L1I39. The sequence continues at coordinate 31,550 of NZ_JARBFX010000003.1, read as the reverse complement.
GCGCGATATCGGATGAGGACAGGCCGTCCCCGGTCAGCCAGGTGGAGGCCTGGTAGGCGGTATAGATGGTGGACTTGGCGGCGCCGTTCTTGCCCGAGCCCACATAGGCGACGATGTCGCTGTTGGGATTGATGCCGGCGACGGTGCCGAAGTCGAGCGAGCGCTCGCCCGCACCGGAAACAGCCTTCTGCCCCGCGGTTCCCTGCGTATAGACCTGCCCGTCGCCGGAGACGCCGACCAGGGCCTGATAGTAATCCAGCCGATCCTCGAAGCTGGCATTGCTGTCTGACAGGTAGGTGCCGATGCCGGGCTCGATAAGGCCGACCAGCCCGGTTTGGACCTCTTCACCGTTGAGCGGGAAATTGTAGAGATCGGCAATCTGGCCCGGCGTCGCGCCGCTATAGGCGGTGGTGGAATTGCCCTCGCTCTGGGCCCCTTCCTTCAGCTTCGCCTCCACGTCGCCCACCAGGTTCACCGGGTTGGGCGCATAGCCGGCATCGACCCACAGGCCGTCCAGGTGCTTGGCGATGCTGTCGGGCAAGCTCAGCTCGCCGTTCCAGAACAGGAAATTGTCGCCTTCGCCCTGGCCCTCGGTGCGCATCAGTTCCTGACCGAACAGGGTTTCGAACTGCGCCGGAGTGAGCTGGAGCCAGATGGTGCGGGATTCCGCCGAGGTCACATAGGCCCCGCTGGTGCCGGGGTCATTGCCCAGGATGGTGTAGCCGCCGTCCTCTAGCTCCTTCTTGATGTCGTCGAAGGTCTTCTGCTTGGTGCCGTAGGTCTCCCACAGCTCCGCCTCTGTCATGGAGGCCAGCATCTGCTGCCGGGTGCCCCAGTCATTGGCGAGCAGTCCCGTGGTGGGATCGTTGGCCCGCTCCAGCACCAGCGCCACGTTCAGGAAGTCGGTCGATGGCGCCGCCTTCACTTGGGTGGAGGACAGGCCGAAGGCCTGCTCCACGGTGGTGACCGAGGGGTCGGTGGATGCCACCATCCCATAGGCGGAAAAGTCCAGGTATGAGGAATTCGCGATCGGTGTGGGGGTATCGGTCATGGCCGTCTCGCAGCGTCAGCCCGGCGCCTGCGCCCCTCGGGAAGGGGGCAGCGCCGCGTCAAAAAAGGTCATGGAACGCAAAGCGGTCCGCACCTTCGAGCACGCACTCGGGCGCGGCGGCGGGCGATCAGCCCATGCCCCTGGGCACATTGGACCGCGACCGCGATCCCCTGTGTCAGGGTCCGGCTCCGAGTGGTGCATCGGCAGGTTTGAACGGATCAGGCCCCCCGTTCCCAGCGACTTGAAGCTAGCTTTTGAGATCGCTGGCGCACAAGTGGTCGGCCGGGAAATACAGCGGAAACATACGATGATGACTGAAATTTAATCTGCGTTTACTGCCGTTTCGCGCTTTTGAACGGCGGGGTGGGCGGACAGTACGCATTCGACTGTTCCATAATACCGCTCAAACCAGCCATTCGCTTCCGGTCGCGGAGGTGAAGTCGAGCTGGACCACCAGGTCGTTATAGTCGCGGTCGCCGCCGCCATAGAGGTCTTCCCAGCCCCATGTGTTGAGGCCGTAGCTCCACAGATGGGCGACGCTCGCCCCGCTCACCTGCTCATTGGCCGACGCGAAGGCCCAATAGGTGTGGCCGCCGGAGCTCAGCGACATGGCGATCAGGTCGCCGGAATCGACGCCGACAATCTCGGTCTGGCTGTATTGGCCATAGCCGGCCCCGGTGATGGCGGTGGTGCCAGAGTCCGTGTGATAGGCGCGCGCCGCCGCCGCTTCCGCATAGCCGGCCTGTCCGGGGGCGAGGCCGCCGATGGTGCCGGCATAATCGTCCACCTTGTAGAAGGTGACCGAACTCTCGTTCATGCCGTTCTGCCGCAGGCGCACCACGGCAGTCTGGTCGTCCGCCTGGTCCACGGTCTGCGCCATCGCCACCGCCCGCGCCACCTCGACGGAAGACGTGCCATCGGCGCTCTGGAAGTCCACGAAGCCATAGGGGTTGGAGAGCGTGGCCTGGGGCGTGCCCAGGGCCGATCCGTTGGCGCTGACCGCGATGGTGCTGCCGGCGGTGGCCACCGCCTGGTAGAGCGCGCCTTGCGACTGCCCGTCAAAGGTGGTCACGAGCTCGGCGGAAAAGCCGGATTGGAGGCTCTGCTGGGCGAACTGGCTGGTCCAGGCATAGGTGTCTGAGGCCGTGCTATAGAGCGCCTGGCCGGTGCCCCCCAGGGTCAGGTTGAAGGCGGTGTAGCCTTGCGCGCTGGCCTGGAAGAGGAGGCTCTGGGTGGCCCCGCTCTGCCAGCCCGCGCCCGCCTCGGACAGCAGGTCTGGGCTGGTGTCATAGCTATATTGGGCGTGGGCGATGGTGGTCAGCGCCCGGGCGAGCAGCAGGCCGTTGGGCGTGCCGAGGCCGGTGGTGAGGTCATAACCTTCCGAGGCGCTATAGCCATAACCGGTGGGCGTCACCGTGCCGTCGACTCCGGCCATGGTGTAGGCGCCCCCCGACACGTAGGAGGACGTGTTGTTGCCCATGGTCACGTCGTTGAAGGCGCCGGGGGCCACGACGGCGGCGATATAGAGCAGGTCGTTCATATAGCCGAGCTGAGGCAGGTTCTGGTCGGCGAAGATGGTGTTGATCTGCAAGGTGAGGGAGGCCCACATGGGCGCCGCCGCGCTGGTGCCCACCCAATAGCCGCCTTCCGGCTCCAGCCCCATGTCGGGGGTGGGGGTGTTGTAGCCACCATTGCCGCCCGCCAGGGCCGACACGTCGGGCACGCCGCGCCCGGTGCCGCCGCCGCCGGACGCGGTGGGGGTGAGGCCAAAATCGGACTGGTAGGAGGGGGTGGGCTCGCTGATGTCCACGCCACCCACGACGGCATTGTGGCCGGCATAGCCGGGCTCCAGCTCGCTGCCGGTGAGCACATAGGTGTTCCACACCGTCTCCACCAGCGTATCGGTGCCCGACCCCGTGCCGGGCATGCTCACCAGGCCGCCGGCGATCAATTGCCAGAGGGTCGCAAGGTCGCCCTGGGCGGCCTGCTGCACCAGCGGGACCAGAGTGGGATCGCTCGCCGCCAGGTCCTGGATGGTGAGCGAGGTGCCTCCCACCAGCACCGCATAGGGACTGGTATTGGCATATTCCACATTGGCAAGGCCGTTCGCGACGGTGGCGCCCGACCCGCCGTCGTCGCTGGCGATGAAGAGCGAGATGTTGCGCAGCGCCGCATCCACCATCAATTGCCGGTAGGCATCGTAGAAGGGCGAGCCGGGAGTGGAATTCATCCCCTCGTACCAGGAGGAGGAAACGACGCCGGGATTGTTCTGCGTGTCCCAGAAGGCTGCCTGGTAGGCGGTGAAGTAGCTGGGGGTGAGGGCGTTTTCCACATTGGACCCGGCGCCCACATAGAGGCCGACCGTGGCATAGGGGTTGACGGCGGCGGCCACGCCCACGTCCAGCGACCTCTCGCCGGCAAATCCCACGGCATATTTCTGGTAGGCCTCGCCCTGCACATAAACGTCCGGGGTGTTCTCCACGCCGGCGCTTTCCAGATAGGCCTGAAGCAGCGCGTCGAAGGAGGCGGTCCCCGGCACGGCGCTGCCCACGGTGGGCTCCACAAGGCCGATGGTGCCGGTCACCGCCGCATCGCCGGTGAGGGGAAAGCCATATTGGTCGGCCCATTGCTGGGGATAATAGATGGTGGTGCTGGACGCGCTGTTGCCGATGCTCTGGGCGCCGCTCGCGGGGGTGTAGGCGTTGGTGTCGAGGGTCTCCACCGCCTGTGCCACCTGCTGGTCGATCCAGACCGAGCTGATGCCCAGATTGCTGTTGGGCGTGAGGTCGCCGAGCCAGAACAGGGTCTTGCCGTTGATGGCGGAGTCGCCCTGATAAAGCGGGGTACCGAACAATTGCTCGAACTGGGCCGCGTTCACGGTCACCCATTGAGTGCGCGATTCCGCCGACGAGACATAGCCGCTCGCTCCCACCGGGTCACCAATGGTGGTGATGCCCATGCCGGCCAGCGTATTGCCGAGGTCGGTGAAGGCGGTCTGGCTGGCGCCATAGGTGGTGAACACGTCCGTCCCCAGCGCCTCCAGCATGTGCTGGCGGGTGCCCCAGTCGCTTTCCAGGAGCGCGGTGGGATCATTGGCGCGCGGCAGGATCAGCGCGACGTTGAGGGTCAGTTCGGGCGTCTTGTAGGTGTTGATGCCATAGGCCGTGAGCACATCGGTCTGCTCGGTGGAATGCCAGCTCGCCAGGTCCATGAAGGACGAGGCGGAGAAGTCCGACGTGCCGGTTCCGCCGCCATTGGCTGATGACGCGGATGATGTGGTCGACATCTGCAGCTCCAATTCCGGCAGTCAGGGCAAGACGCGGCGGAAGGAGGCCCCCCTCCGCGTCGGGAGTTACACCAGCCACTCCTGGCCGGTGGCGCTGGTGAAGTCGAGCTGGACCACCAGGTCGTTGAAGTCGTGGTCGCCGCCACCGTAGATGTCTTCCCAGCCCCAGGTATTGAGGCCGTAGCTCCACAGATGGGCGACGCCCTCGCCGTCCACCTGTTCGTTGGCCGAGGAGAAGGCCCAATAGGTGTGGCCGGCGGAGGTGAGGGACATGGCGATGATGTCGCCCGCATCCACACCCAGGATGGAGGCCTGGCTGTATTGCCCATAGCCGGCACCGGTGAGGGAGGTGGTGCCGGTGGAGGTCTGGTAGGCGCGGGTGGCCGCCGCCGTCGCATAGCCCGTCTCGCCGGGATGGAGGCCGCCAATGGTGCCGGCGAAATCATCCACCTTGTAGAAGGTCAGGCTGCTCACATTCTCGCCGTTCTGGCGCAGCCGGACGACCGCCTCCATGTCATCGGCCCCGCCGGCGGTGAAGGCCACCGCCACCGGCCGCGCCACGTCCACGCTGCCATTGGCATTGGCGAAGTCGATGAAGCCGTAATCGGCGGTCAGCGCTGCCTGATAGGCGCTCGCCGCCGTGCCACCGATGGAGATGCCCACGTCATCCCCCGCATGCACGTGGGCCTGGTACAGCGTGCCCTGGGCCTGCTGGTCGAACAGGGTGACGAGCTCGGCGGAAAAGTCCTCCTGGAGCACCTGCTGGGCGAACTGGCTGGTCCAGGCATAGGCGGCCGAGGCGGTGGTGCTCAAGGTGGTGGGGATCTTGCTGAAATTCAGCGAGATCTCTTCATTGGCCGGGCTGGTGGACTGGAACAGGAGGCTCTGGGAGACGGTGGACACCCACGCGCTGCCGGAGGTCTCCAGCACCGGCGTGGGGTCGAACGACATCTGGGTATGGGCGATGGCGGTCAGCGCGCGGGCGAGCAGAAGCCCGTTGGGCGAGCCGAGGCCCGAGACGAGGTCGAACCCGGCCTGCGCCTCATAGCCATAGTCGGTTGGGGTGAGCGCCTTGCCGTCGGAGCTGTAGGCCCCGCCCAGATAGAAGGTGGAATTGTTGTTGCCGATCGTGATGTCGTTGAACGCCCCGGGCGCCACCGCCGACGCCTGGTAGAGCAGGTCGTTCATATAGCCGAGCTGCGGCAGGCCCTGGTCGGCGAAGATGGCGTTGAACTGGCTGATGAGGGCGGCCCAGAGCGGGGTGGCGGCGCTGGTGCCGCCCTCGCCCGTGAGGCCGGTCATGTCTCCCTCGGGCGTCCAGTAGAACATGTTGCCGCCGGCATTGGCCGTCACGTCGGGCGTGGCGCGGCCGGGCAGGCCACTCACCACATCGGTGAAGGCGAGGCCATAGTCGGTCTGGTAGCCCGGCTGCGGCTGGGTGGTGTCGACGCCGCCGCCGCTGGCATTGTTGTCCATGTAGCCTTCGGTGAAGGTCTTGTCGGCGTCCACGTAATATTCGTTCCACACCGTCTCGACGAAGGTCGAAAGGCCGGTGAGGTCGGAAACCGGGGCCTTCAGGCCGCCCGCCGCCAATTGCCAGAGCGTCGCCATGTCGCCCGCGCGGGCCGAGCTCAGCAGGTCGGCGAGGGTGGTGTCATGGTGGGCGGTGTGCTCGGTGGAGACCGAGGTGCCCCCCACCATCAGATTATAGGGGCTGGTGGACGTGGTCTGCACATTGGTGACGCCGTTGGCGGTCTCATTGCCCGACCCGCCATCCGCCTGGCAGATGAGCACCGTCATGTTCTGCAGGGCGGCGTCGATATAGAGCTGCTGGTAGGCCCAGTAGAAGGGCGAGTCTGGCGACTGGATCTTGGTGTCGAACCAGGACGAGGAAATCACCTGCGGCAAGGTGCCGGCGGGCAGTCCCGCCGGGGTCTGCCAGAAGGCGCTCTGGTAGGCGGTGAAGGTGCCGGCAAAAGCCCAGCCACTGTAGCCGGAGCCCACATAGAGGGCGAGGTCGCTGTTGGGATTGATGGCGGTGACAATGCCCACGTCGAGGGAGCGCTCGTCATTGATGGCTCCCGACGTCGCGCCGGCCTCGCCCTGGGTATAGGCGACGCCGGTGCCCGACGTGCCGACGGCGGTGCGATAGTCCACCAGGAGATCCTGGAAGCTGGTGGAGCCGGGCACGGAGGAGCCGATCCCTGGCTCCACCAGGCCGATCAGCCCGGTCTGCACCGACTGGCCGTCCAGGGGAAAATTGTAGATCTCGCTGGCAATGTCCTGCGGATTGAAGATGTCGTCCGCGGTGGTGGAATTGCCGGGGCTCTGGGCCTTGTCGGTCAAGGTGGCGGAAACGCTGCCGGCGAGATTCTGCGCAGCCGGCGGCGCGCCGCCATTGTCCACCCACACGCCGCCGATGAGCGGGGCAAGGTCGGAGGACAGGCTCAGATTGTCGTTCCAGTACAGGAAGTCGTAATCGTTGCCGTCGACGCCCGCCTTCATCAGCTCGGTGCCGAAGATCTCCTTGAACTGCGTTCCGTTGAGCGACACCCAGATGGTGCGGGATTCCGCCGAGGTGACATAGGCCCCCGTGGTGGAAGGATCATTGCCCAGCACCGTGTAGCCGGAATGCTCCAGCCACCGGCCCACCTCGTCATAGCTGGTCTTATCCGCACCATAGGTGGCCCAGAGTTCGGCCGAGGTCATGGAGCCCAGCGTCTTCTGGCGGGTGGCCCAGTCGCTTTCCAGCAGCGCGGTGGGGTCGTTGGCGCGGTTGAAGATCAGCGCCACGTTGACGTAGATGTCGTCTCCCGCCTTCGCCACCTGGCTGTCGGAATAGCCATAGGCCTCCTGCACCGTGGTGGTGCCGGCCTGGAGCAGGCCGTGGGCGGCAAAGTCCAGATAGGTCGAGTTGGCAAGCTCGATGCTTGTGGTCATGTCGGTCGGGCCTGGGGGTTCCGGTCGGTCGGGCGAAGGGGTCAGGTGAGCAGGGGAGGGCGAGCGCTGCCCGCCTCATACGGTCGTGCGGTGCGGTCCGGCGGTGCCCCGCGCGTGTTGAAACACCGTGCCATAGTCCCCCCTTCGGCCAAAACGGGCATGTGGCCCCACTGCCGTTGCGCCATGAGGGGCCCGAGCCGTGCGCCGTGGCGCACGCAGGCGCGCGCCTTCCGCATCCCGCTCCCGCCTCCCGCCTGCGGTCCCGTTTGCCCGTGAACTCTGGAGCGTTGCGGTTCAGCTCGCAAGCGGCAGGCCGCCCGGAAATCCCCTAAATGCCCACCATGACTGAAATTTAATGCTCAGGCGCCGGCACTCATCCCCGCTCCACGCAGGCGCCGGAGCGGGGGAACACGGCCGATCCCAGCCTCAGGCGAACCACTCCGGCGCATTGCCCAAGGTGGCGGCGGTGTAGGCGCTGGAGAAATCGAGCTGCACCACCAGGTCGTTATAGTCGCGGTCGCCGCCGCCATAGAGGTCTTCCCAGCCCCAGGTGTTGAGGCCGTAATTCCACAGATGGGCGACCCCCGCGCCGTCGACCTTCTCATTGGCCTGGGCGAAGGCCCAGAAGGTGTCCTGGCCGTTGAACAGGCGCATGGCGATGAGGTCGCCGGCATCCACGCCGAGGAGTTGGTCGGTGCCATAGGCGCCGTAGCCCGCCCCCTCGACCCAGGTGTCGCCGTCCGACGTGAGGTAGGCGCGGCCCGACGCCGCTGCCGCATAGCCGTCGGCACCGGGCGTGAGGCCGGAAATGGTGCCGCTGAGGTCGTCCACCCGGTAGAATTGCACGGACAGGTCCAGCGTGCCGTTCTGGCGCAGGCGCACGATGGCGGTCTGGTCGTCGAGGCCGCCGGCCGTGCTGGCCACCGCCACTGCGCGCGCCACCTCCACCTCGCCGCCCGTGCCAGTGAAATGCGCGAAGCCATAGTCCGAGGTGAGGCCCACCTGCGTGCCCTGGGCGGCCGTGCCGTCCGTTTCCACCGTGAAGTGGGCACCGGCCGCCACCTCCATCTGTGTCACGCTGCCCTGCGAAAGCCCGTCGAACAGGGTGACCAGTTCGGGCGAGAAATGGGCCTGGAGGCTCTTCTGGGCGAAGGCGGCGGTCCAGGCATGGGCATCCGCCATGGCGCCGGCGAACGTGGAGGCGTGCCCGTCCACCGTCAGGCCGAACGAGGTGGCCTCGGACAGGCGCGATTGCACGATGAGGCTCTGGGTGGCGTCGGAGACATAATGGACGCCATCCCCCGTATCGCTTGCGACGCCGGTCACATGGGGGTGCATCTGGGTCTGGGCGATGGTGGCCAGCGCGCGGGCGAGCAGGACGCCGTTGGGCGTGCCCAGCCCGGTGGTCAGGTCATAGCCGGGGCCGGCCTCATAGCCGAGACCGGTGGGGGTGATGGTGGTGGTGCCGCCGCTCGTCGTCTCGGTCACCAACGTGCCGCCGGCCACATAGGTGGAGATATTATTGCCCAGGCGCACGTCGTTGAAGGCGCCGGGCGCGGTGGCGGCCGCGATATAGAGCAGGTCGTTGGACATGCCGAGGTCCGGCAGCAACTGCGCCCCGAAAATGGTGTTTATCTGGAGCGCCAGTGCGGCCCAGAGGGGTGTCGCAGCACTGGTGCCGCCATCCGCCACCGTGCCGGAGAAGTCGTAGCTGGGCACCAAATAGAAAAGGTTGCCCCCGGCATCGGCCGACACGTCCGGTACGCCGCGCCCTGTCTGGCCCATGGGGTTGGTGGGCGTGAGACCGAACTGCGCCTGGTAGGAGGGGATGGCCACGCGCGGGTCCACGCCGCCTGCGCTCGTCTCATTGACCAGGTAGCCGGGAATGAGGCCGCCCGAACCGAGCTCGTAGTCGTTCCAGACCGTTTCCACGAGGGCGTTGCGGGCATTCAGGGCCGAGGGCGACATGGTCAGACCGCCAGAGACGAGCGCCTGCAGCGTGCTGAGATCCTCCGCTTCCACCGCGGCCAGCAGACCGGCCAGGGTGGCATCGGTCGCGGCCGATGGCACGAGGCTCAAGGAGGAGCCGCCCACGAAGGTGACATAGGGCGAGGACGTTACGGTCTCCATATTGGGGAGGCCGGTCGCCACCTCACCGCCCGAGCCGCCATCGCCTGACGCGATATAGACCGAAAGGCCGCGCAGGGCGGCATCGACGTAAAGCTCCTCGTAGGCGCGAAAGAACGGAGAGTCCGGTGCGGGACGTGCCTCATCGCCGAAGGAGGAAGAAATGACCGAGGGATCATGGGCGAGGTCCCAGATGATGCCCTGATAGGTCGAGAAGGTGGAGATGCCGTTCAGGCCGGACCCGGCATAAATGCCAATGGTGGAATTGGGATTGATCGCCGCCACGATGCCCACGTCCATGGAGCGCTCGTCTGCCGTGCTGCCCGGCGGGAATTCCTGCCCCCCATTGGCCACGGTGTAGGTTTGGGGCGTCCCGGTCACTTTGATTGTATTGAGGTAGTCCGTCAGCCCCTGCTCCAAGGTGATGGTGGAGCCGGCGGGCATCGCGGAGCCGAAGACCGGCTCCACCAGGGCCAGTGTGCCATCGACGGCGGCATTCCCGGTCAGGGGAAGATGGTAGAGATCGGCCACGTCCTGCGGCGGGATCACGGCAACGTTGCTGGAGGAATTGCCCTCGCTCTGCGGCCCCGGCTGCAAGGTGACCGACGCGCCCGTCTGCGCCTCCACCGCCGCCCCATAGGCCCCCTCGATATAAAGGCCGGTCGCCGGAATGTCGGCTGGCAGGGACAGGTCGCCCTCGTAGAACACCCGGTAATTGCCCGGCTCATCGTTCACGAGGAGCTGCGTGCTGAACAACTGGCTGAACTGCGCCGGCGTCAGGCTGACCCAGATGGTGCGCGAGGCCGCCGAGCTGATGTGGCCGCCGGTCGCGTCCTCGTCACCGAGAATAGGAATGCCCATGGTGGTGAGGGCGGCCACGGCGGCATCATAGGTGGCCTGGTCGGCGCCATAGGTGGTCCACAGCGTGCCGTCCGCCTCCATCCGGGCGATGGTGGACTGGCGGGTCGCCCAATCGCTTTCAAGCAGGGCGGTCGGGTCGTTGGCGCGGGGCAGGATGAGCGCCACGTTGTAGATGGACGCGGTGCCGAGATAGGGCAGGATGTTCGCCGGGTCGAACCCATAGGCCTCTTGGACCGTGGTCGCGGTGGTGGTGCCCCAGCTTAGGAAATCCAGATAGCCCGAGTTCTGAAGCACGCTCATAAGCCAGGCCCCATCCAGCAGTTTGCGAGTCTCTTGGGCGGGGAAGCTAGTGAACGTGTGGGCGTCGATCAATATGGGGGTGCCGTCTTCTGCCTTTTTCTTCGCGTTACGTAAACTTTCATCGCTTCACTCTGCGTCCTTCCCATGTAATGGAACGCCAAGACAAGGCGTAACCACCACATGGGAAGGTTGAGCCTCAGGCCATATGGCCCGTGACCTTCAAGGCGAAGACATAGGTCAATGCCACCTCTTCCAGCCGGTCGAACCGGCCGGAGGCCCCGCCATGGCCCGCATCCATGTTGGTGCGCAGCAGGATGGGATGGTCCGACGTATTGGCGCCCCGCAGGCGGGCGATCCACTTGGCCGGTTCCCAATAGGTCACGCGCGGATCGGTGAGCCCCGCCAGCGCGAAGATGGCCGGGTAGTCCTGGGCCCGCACATTGTCCACCGGCGAATAGCCCCGGATGCGCTCGAACGCCTCCGCATCGGCGATGGGATTGCCCCATTCGGGCCATTCGGGCGGGGTGAGGGGGAGCGTGTCGTCCAGCATGGTGGTCAGCACGTCCACGAACGGCACTTCCGCGATGATGCCGGCGAACAGGTCCGGCCGCAGGTTGGCCACCGCCCCCATGAGCATGCCGCCCGCCGAGCCGCCCTGCGCCACGATGCGGTCGGGCTTGGTGAAGCCCTCCGCCACCAGATGGTCGCCTGCGGCGATGAAGTCGGTGAAGGTGTAGGTCTTCCCCTTCAGCTTGCCGTCCTGGTACCAGTGCCACCCCTTGTCCGTGCCGCCGCGCACATGGGCGATGGCATAGACGAAGCCGCGATCCACCAGCGACAGGCGCGCGGTGGAGAAGCCCGCCGGAATGGTGAGGCCATAGGCGCCATAGCCATAGAGCAGGCAGGGCGCCGAGCCGTCGAGCTTCAGGTCCGCCCGGTAGAGCAAGGTGACGGGCACGGTCTCGCCATCGGGGGCGGGGGCGTGGATGCGGCGGGTCACATAGGCCTTGGGATCATGCCCGCTCGGCACCTCCTGCCGCTTCAGCAGGCGGCGGCCGCGCGCGTGCATGTCGTAGGCCCACACCTCCGCCGGCGTCGTCATGGAGGCATAGGTGAAGCGCAGCTCGTTGGTGTCGAACTGATAGCCGCCATCCATGCCGAGCGCGTAGGCCTCCTCGTCGAAGGCGATGGGGTGCTCGTCCGAGGAGAAGACGGTGCGGATGACGATGCGGGGCAGTCCGTCCTCCCGCTCCAGCCGCACCAGGAAGCCGCGGAACGCCACGTGACTGAGGATCAACCGCCCGCGCTGGTGGGGCACGAGATCGGTCCAGTTCTCCCGCGCCGGGGTGGCGGTGGGCGCCATGGCGATCTTGAAGTCTTCCGCCCCGCCGGCATTGGTGAGGAACAGCAGCCGGTCCTCGCCGCCGAGGTCGGGGTGATGCTCCACGTCATAGCGCACGCCCACTTCGCGGGCGGCGACCAGGCGCGGCGGCGCGTCGGGCTCCGACAGATCGATCAGGTGCACCTCGGAGGTCTCGTGATCGCCGCAGGCGATGAGGCCGAAGGCACGGGACTGCGTCTCGCCCAGCGACACGAAGAAGCCCTTGTCCGGCTCCTCATAGATCAGCACGTCGCTGGCGGGGTCAGTGCCGAGCACATGGCGATAGACCTTGGAGGGGCGGTGCTCCGCATCGCGGCGGATGTAGAAGAGCCGCGTGCCGTCGGCGGACCAGAGAAGATCGCCGGTGGTTTCTTCCACCAGGTCCGGCAGGTCTTGCCCGGTGGCAAGGTCGCGGACGCGCAGAGTGTAGAGTTCCGAGCCCGCCTCATCCACCGACACGGCAAGGCGCAGGTGATCGGGCGAATGGCGGATCCCGCCCAAATGGAAATAGGCCTTGCCCTCGGCCTCCTTGTCGCCGTCGAACAGAATCTCTTCGTCCCCGCCTTCCACCGGGGTCCGGCAATAGAGCGGATGCTGACCGCCCTGGCGGTGGCGGGAGAGATAGGCATAGGGACCGTCGGGCGCGGGGACGGAGGAATCGTCCTCCTTAATGCGCCCGCGCATCTCCTTCACCAGGAGTTCCTGCAATCCCTTGTGGGGCGCGAAATAGGCGTCCGCATAGGCGTTTTCCGCTTCGAGATACGCGCGGATGTCGCCCGCGAGCACCGAGGGATCGCGCATAACGTCCCGCCAGTTCTCGGCCTTCAGCCAGGCATAGTCGTCCTCCAGCGTGACGCCATGCACCTGCCGGCTGAACGGCTTGCGCGGCGCCTGCGGAAGGGCGGGCGCGGCGGCGGCAGCATCAGTCATGGTCGGCGGACTCCGGGGCAAAGGACAAGGCGGTGCCGTTCATGCAGAAGCGCAGGCCCGTGGGCTGAGGGCCATCGGGGAAGACATGGCCCAGATGCCCGTCGCAGGTGCCGCAGCGCACCTCGATGCGGCGCATGCCGTGGCTGACATCCTCGTGAAGCGTGAGCGCTTCCTTGGAGACGGGGGCAAAGAAGCTCGGCCAGCCCGTGCCCGAATCGAACTTGGTGTCCGAGCCGAAGAGTTCCGTGCCGCAGGCGGCGCAGCGATAGCGTCCGGTGCGCTTCTCGTCCCAGTAGGGCCCGGTAAAGGCGCGTTCGGTGCCGTGCTCGCGCAAAACGCGAAACTGTTCTGGCGTGAGGCACGACTGCCACTCGGATTCACTTCTGATGATCTTGCGTCCCGCGGTGTCGTCGGCCATGGCCACCTCCGTGGCTACATCTGTTTCGGGGAAGAGTCGGCACGAAACGGCGAAAAAGAAGGCGGAAGGAGAAGGTGCGAAAGACGGCAGGTTAAAACAGGGACAGCCAAGGATGGGCCTGGGCCGGAGTGATGAAACAGGCTCCCGCTCATTTCTGCGTGAAGCCGAACGCACCATTCGGTCACGGGTTCCATTGGGGTTCCATGGACTGCCGAAAGCCCTCGCGACATTTTCGTCGGCTGAGATATGCATTGGCTTGCTGCATCGCAAGGCGCTCCGTGGCGCGCAATGCTAATGGGGGCGGAAACTTTCTGGTGCAGAAACCCCGTCCGGCACGTGTGCACTTGGAACGATGCTAGTGCTGCGGGGCGCCTCGACCGCTTTCCTCACAGGCTGCGAAGAAGAAGGGCAGCGTTTGGCAGAATGAACTTGCAATTCACTCTGCTTCAACCTAATTACCTAGGAACAGTGGTCATCGACTCACTGCATCTTTGCCGCGGAGCTGATGTTCAGCGTATGCGTCGAGGGGTGCCGGGGGGTCTTTGTGGAAAACCCCTTCATCTCTTCAAACCTTGAAGAAAGTCCCATGAGCGAAGCAACGGAATCGACCTCCTATATCGAGCTGGCTGCGGATATCGTCTCTGCGTATGTCAGCAACAATTCGGTCGCGGCGGCCGATCTGCCGAGCCTCATCAACGAAGTTCACGCTGCTCTTCAGCGCGTGTCCAAGGGCGAGGCCGAGCCGGCGCCCGAGCCGCTGAAGCCGGCCGTGCCGCTGAAGAAGTCGGTGACGCCCGATTACATCATCTGCCTGGAAGATGGTAAGAAGTTCAAGTCGCTGAAGCGCCACCTGCGCACGCAGTACAATATGAGCCCCGAGCAGTATCGCGAGAAGTGGGGCCTGCCGGCCGACTATCCCATGGTCGCCCCCAATTATGCGCAGGCCCGCTCCGAGCTCGCCAAGCAGATGGGCCTCGGCCAGCAGCGCCGTCGCCGCCGCTGAGCGCATCCTTCCGCATTGCCGGACGTTTCCAGGCGCCGCCCGTGAGGGCGGCGCTTTTTTGTTAGTCCTCGCCGCCCGTGAGGGCGGCGCTTTTTTTTGTTAGTCCTCGCCGCCCGTGAGGGCGGCGCTTTTTTGGTCTCGATCGCCGCCTCCCCGGCCGCGATCTTCTTGTTTGTCCATGCCGCTCCTCAGGGAGCCGCCTTTCGGTTGAGCAGGCGCAGCAGCGCCGCATGACGTCCGGGATCGCTGCTGCCGGTGGCACTGAGCCGGGCGCGGCGCGCCGCCCGCAGATGGGCGCGAAGCCCGTCCGCAGAGCCCAACAGGGCCAGACCCGTCATATGCCGCTGGATGTCCGCCTCCCGATCACCGGGCGCGAAGCCCACGATGGCGTGGCGCGGGTGCCCCCGCCTGCCGGATGACCTCGGTGAACGTCGACCGTCTGCTCTTGGCGCGTGCATGGGAAAATCTCCCTTGAAAAAATGCTGACAATGATCCTAGTCTGTGGGGCGTCGGGTCCAGGGCGGACCGCTGGCGGGTCAGTCAGAAATTACGTTTTCGAGCTTGGTCAAAAAGGGTTTCGGCTCCGCGGAGCGAGGCCAGGAACAGGGTGTCTGTGAAATTAGGATAAATTACCTATTTTGGAGAATGCAAGATGGGTGGTCGGGAAAATTTTCAAATGGCTGGAGATGCGGGAGGAGGCGCCGGTTTCATCGCGCCTCGCCGGGGGAGGCGGGCATGACGCGGCGCATCCCACCCGCGCACCGGGAGCGGGCCGGTGGTCGTCGGGCGAGCCCCGCCCGCACGGCGGCGCGGCCCGTGGCGGCGCAGCGCATCCTGTTGAACGGGGCCGAGCACGAGGTGGAGGTGGATCTGGCGGAAAGCCCGCTGGCCTGGCTCGCCCAGCGCAAGGGACGGGATGGCGGCGCCCTCATCGATGCGGCGCAACTGGTCGCGGGGGAGCGCCTGCGCTCCGATTTCACCCGCGCCGGCCTCACCCCGCGCGTGACCACCAATTGGGACCCGGCCGGCGGCGCCGGGCCGGGGCAGGGCGGCCTTGCCTTCAGCGAGCAGGTGCTGGCCGCCAAGGGCCGGCTGGATCGCGCGCTCCAGGCGGTGGGGCCGGAACTGAGCGGCGTGCTCCTGGATGTGTGCTGCTTCCTCAAGGGCCTGGAGGCGGTGGAGCAGGAACGCGGCTGGCCGGCGCGCACCGCCAAGGTGGTGCTGGGCCTCGGGCTGAGCCGTCTGGCGCGCCATTACGGCCTCGCCGCCGCCGCCACAGGGCGGCCCCGGTCGCCCCTGCGGGCGTGGCGGGCCGGGGAGGCGGGCGCCGATTGAAGAAGAGGTGCCCCTCCGGCCCCCCTTGCGTGCCGGAGGGGCGCTCAAGCGCCGTGCAACAGGCGCTCGAACAGGTCCGGGGCGCCCATCTGGCCGCCCTTCAACAGAAGTTCCATGCCATCGCGGCGGGCGTCATCCGCATGAGCGCGGCACAGGGCAACGCCCGGATCGGGGGCGGTGACATAGCTCAGGCCCCACAAGCCGAGCGCCTGCATGGCCCGGCTCGACGTGTCGCCCCCCGCCACCGCCACTCGGCGCACCGGCCTCAGTTCCAGCACGCGGGAGAGGAGCGCGGCGGTGCGCAATGCGAGCGTTCCGGACAGGGCCGTGTCAGCGGCGGCGGCATCGTCCGGCGCCGTCCAGGTGAGCACCGAGCGGCCGGCGGCGAGAAGATCGGCGAGCGCCACCGCCCGTTCCTCCCCATAGGCCGGGTCGGCGGCAAGCCGCGCGCCATTGAGCGGCATGCGGGCAAACGAGGTGGCGGTGGCCACTTGTCGCGCCGTGACGGGGGAGAGGCTCCCCGCCACCACAAGCAAAGGCCCGTCCGCCGGCTTCAGGCGCGGCGGCGCACCGAGCGGCGCGCCGTCCTGCCAATGGCCGGCCACCGCCTCCGCCACGCTGGAGGCGCCGATGGCGAGCAGGGGGCGCGCCTGCGCCCGGCGCCAGAGCATTTCGCCGAGCAAGGGAAGGTGGTTCGCCTCCGTCACGTCGAACAGCACCGCCCCGGCGTCGCCCAGTTCCGCCAGGCGCGCCTCCAGCCCGGCGGTGCCGGTCGCATAGACGGGCAGGTGCACGCCTTGCACATCGCCCAGCCCCTGCGCGGCCAGATGCAGCCGCAGGTCCGCTTCCCCCATGGGCGTCACGGGATGGCGGGCCATGGTGGGGTGGCGGTCGATGCGAAAGACGTTGCCCCCGGTGCCGGCGGCCGCGAACAGGGTGCTGAAGGCGCAATAACGCCCGATGCTGGGCTGGCCGCCGATGATTGGCAAAAACGGGTGGGGGATATGCCGCCCCAGGGTTCGCGCCGCCACCGCCACATTGCCCACATGAGGGGCGCTGTCGAAGGTGGAGCAGACCTTGTAGTGCAGGAGCTGCACGCCCAATGCCGCGAAGAAGGCGCCGGCCGGCTCCAGCTCCGCGGCCATCTCGTCCGGCCTCATGGCGCGGGTGGCGCCTGCGATCCCCACGGCGTCGAGCTCGCCCGCCCGCGCCAGGTGCTCCGGCTTGGGAACGCCCAGGAACATCAGCGCCTTGAGGCCCGCGCGGGTCAGCGTCGCCAGGGTGTCGCTGGCGCCGGTGAAGTCGTCCCCATACCAGCCATAACGCGGGCCGGTCGTCATCAGCCGCGCGCCCCGAAGAAAGCCAGCGCTGCCGAAAGCTCGGGCGCGCTGCGTGCTGCCTCGTCCAGCGATTGCCCCGCCGCCACCGCCGCAAAGGCCTGCCGGATGGAGGTGACGCCCGCCGCCGGCCCGCCGGGATGGGCCATGATGCCGCCCCCCGACATGAAGAGCAGGTCGGTCTCGCCAATGGCATTCCAGGTGGCGGGCACAGTGCCGGCCCACTGGCCGGAGGAAAAGGCGGGCATCACCCGGTCGTCCACATCGCCCGCGAGGCGGGTGAGGCTGGCGCGGGCGCCGGAAATGACCTCCTCGTCCTCCTGCGCGAACTTTCCTTCCAGGCCGTGCACATGCATGTGGTCGACGCCGGTCAGGCGCCAGAGCACCTGATAGGCGTCATAGCCCATGCCCAGCAGCGGATGGCGCGAGAGCGCGCCGAAGCCGTTGCGGTGGCCGTGCAAGGCAAGGTCCGTGCTGCGCCGGAGGGTTTGAATGGCGGAAAAGCCGCACCAGTTCAGCGAGGCCATGACGCACGAGCCGCCTTCCTTCGCCACCAGATCCGCATGCCGGCGCATGGCGTCGGTCTCGTCCGTGATGTTGAAGGCCACCATCACATGCTTGCCGGTGCGGTCCTCATGGGCGCGCACGCGGGCCATCACCGCCGGAATGCGTTCCGCCAAAGGCGCATGGGCGGGGTTGGCGGAGATTTCGTCATCCTTGATGAAGTCGAGACCGGCGGCGCACAGGTCCCCCACCAGCGCGCCGGTCTCGTCCGCCGAAAGCCCCACATTGGGCTTGATGATGGAGCCCACCAGAGGCCCCTCCGCCACGCCCGTCAGCCGGCGCGTGCCGGCCACCCCCTGCCGGGGCAGGTCGAAGGCGGCGCGGAAGGTGGGGGGCAAGGTGACGGTCTCCAGTCGCAGGCCGGTGACTTCGCCCAGATCATAGAGATTGCCGGCGACCGTGGCCGCAAGCGTCGGCAGGTTCGGCCCCACATTGGCGATGGGAAAGGACAGGTGCACGCGGGCGCGGCGATAGGGGCCTTGGGTGCCGCGCTTGGTCAGATAGGCGTTGGGCAGGCTCGGCTCGTCGGCCTGCCCCAAATCCTCGATGGCCATCACTTCGGCCCGGGCGCGCTCGCGCAGGGCGTCGGTCTCGCCATGGACGCGGGTGAAGGTGCCGCAGGATTGCTCCCCGGCCATCACCTCCGCCACCTTTTCCGGGGCGAACGGGGTCTCGATGACATAGGAGGCGGAGAAGCGCGTGGCCTCCCCGCCGGCGCCGATCGTGCGATCGGGGGCGCTCATGTCGGGGCCTCAGAGGGTGGCGAGATCGGGGAAGGGGCGCACCGGGTCGGTGCCGTCCCAGCCGATGGAGGCCTCGCGGATGAGCTTGAACAGCTTGCCCTTGGGCCCCGCCACCTCGGACAGCTCAATCACCGTGCCGGGATGATATTCGGTGTCGAAATAGATGAAGCGGCCCTTCTCGCCCACTTCCCCGCTCATGGCCGGCTTGAAGCCCTGGGCGAGTAGGCGGGCAAGGTCTGCGTCGTAAGTCTCGGTCCAGTAGGCCACGTGCTGGAGGCCGGTGCGCCCGGCTTTCAGGAAGTCGCGATACATGGAGGGCGCGTCGTTCCGGGTCTGGATCAGTTCCATCTGGAGCGGCCCGGAATTGGCCAGCGCCACCGAATTGTGCACCTCATAGGGTTCGCCATGATAGGTGTAGTTCACGATCGGCACGCGCGGATTGTAGAACCACGGGCCGATGCCCAGCACGCGGCTCCAATAATCCATGGCGGCTTCGATATCTTCCACCACATAGCCGGCTTGCCGGATCTCGCCGAAAAATCGGCTCATGACGCACCTCGAGGGTCGGTTAGAAACGCAGGAATCCGATGGAGATCCACGGCACGGCGGCGACGATCACGAGGCCCACCAGGAGCGCCGCCACATAGCCCCAGATGTGCTTGAGGCCTTCGTCGGGATGGATCTTGGAAATGGCGCAGGCGCCGTAATAGCCAACGCCGAAGGGCGGGGCGAAGAGGCCGATGCCCATGGCGAAGATGACCACCATGGCATAGTGCACCTCGTGGATGCCCACCGCCTTGGCGATGGGAAAGAGCAGGGGGCCGAACAGCACGATGGCGGGAATGCCCTCCAGCACGCTGCCCAGGATCACGAAGGCGACGATGGAGATGGCCATGAAGCCGGCGCTGCCGCCGGGAATGGCGCCCATGGCCTTGGCCAGATTCTGCGAGAAGCCGGACTGGGTGAGGCCCCAGGCCATGGAGGTGGCGCAGCCGACGATGAAGATGATGGCGCCGGTGAGGGACGCCGTCTCCACCAGCATGGGCTTCAGCCGCCGCCAGTCGAACTGGCGATAGAGCAGCAGGCCGGCCAGAACCGCATAGACGATGCCGATGGTGGAGACTTCGGTGGCGGTGGCCACCCCTTCCACCACCGCCGCGCGGATGACGAAGGGGAGCGCGATGGCGGGCGCCGCGATGAAGGCGAGCTTGGCGATCTCCTTGGCCGGCGGCTTGCGGATGTGGCTCAGATCTTCCTTGCGGTAGCGCCACCACACGACCGTGCACAGCGTCGCGCCCAGCACCACGGCGGGCAGCATGCCGCCGGTGAAGAGGGCGGCGATGGACACGCCCGTCACCGAGCCGATGGTGATGAGCACGATGGACGGCGGGATGGTCTCCGTCTGCGCGCCGGTGGCGGAGAGCAAAGCGACGAGATCGCCGGGAGGGGCGCCGCGCTTCTTCATCTCCGGGAACAGGACCGGGGCGATGGCCGCCATGTCGGCGATCTTCGAGCCGGAAATGCCCGACACCAGATACATGGCGCCGATAAGCACATAGGAGAGGCCGCCGCGCACATGGCCGAGCAGGCTCGCCAGGAACTGGATCATGGCTTTCGCCATGCCGGTCATCTCGATGAGTGCGCCGAGGAAGATGAAGAGCGGCACGGCCAGCAGGATGAGATGGCTCATGCCCTCGTCGAGCCGCCCCACCATCACCAGCATGGGCGTGCGGGTGGTGAGCGCGAGATAGGCGAAGGTGGCCAGCGCGAAGGAAAAGGCGATGGGCACGCCGGAGAGCACGCAGGCCGCCACCAGGCCGACGAAGAAGATGACGAGGTTCCACTGGCCGAGCGGCTTCAGCAGCGGCCCCGCCAGCCAGAAGGCGGCGACGATGGCGGCGGTCAGCGCCAGCGCGGTCAGCACCATGCGGGGCGCGCGCAGCTTGATCAGCCGGATGAGCGTGACCACCAGCATCAGCCCGACGCCCACCGGAATGGCGGAGGCGCGCCAGGAATTGGAAATCTCCAGCGCCGGCGTGACGATGAAGCCCTCTTCCTGGGCATATTCAATGGCCGGGTGGAGGATGAGCAGCAGGAAGGCCAGCGGCGCGGTGAGGGCAGCGCCTTCCAGCAGCGCGGCGGTGCCGGCCTTCACGCGGGTGAGCAGCGCGGCCATGCGCATATGCTCGGAGCGGCGCAGCGCCACCACGGCGCCCAGCATGGACAGCCACAGGAACAGGATGGAGGCCAGCTCGTCCGACCAGACGAGGGGGGCATGCATCACATAGCGCGAGATGACGCCCGCGAGCAGGATGACGATCTCCGCCACCACCAAGGCGGCGACGACGGTCTCCAGGAGCAGGCCGAGGACCTTGTCAAACAGGTCGATCAGGCCAAGGGCTCCGGTTTGGCGCACCTCGATGGGGGTGGCGCCGGCATGGGGGCCGGACATGGGCGTCCTCCAGAATGATTGCTTCGGTTCTTGCGCAGTGCTGCGTCTTAGAACCGGAGCCGACCAGATGGAAAGCACTTGGTCGGAAAAGTCGCGCATGACGGAAGGGAAGATGAGGCGGTCCGTTCCATATGGCGGACCCGCGCGCGTGCTTTCCCTTCGCCCCGGGATGAGCGAGGCAATATTTAAGAATGACCTTAGGGAAGTCTCGGCGTTCTTGACGGGGCGCGCGAGTCTCGGGTGAAGACTTGCCGCGCGCCGGCCAGTCTCAGAGCTTGCCCACCGCGCCTTCCAGCATGGCCCAGGCCTCGTCGCCGAAGCGGCCCTTCCATTCGGTGTAGAAGCCGTTGTCGCGCAGCTTCTGACGGAAGCTCGCCGGGTCGACCTTGTTGAAGGTCAGGCCCTTGGATTCCAGGTCCGACTGGACATTCTCGTTCAGCTTCTTGATGTCGCCGCGCTGGGCGAGGCCCGCATCATTGATGGCGCCGGCCACCACCTTCTGCAGGTCCGCCGGCAGTTCGCGCCAGGCGCGGCCATTGGCGATGAACCAGTAGCCGTCCCAGATGTGGTTGGAGAGGGAGCAGTATTTCTGCACCTCATAGAGCTTGGCCACCTGGATGATGGGCAGGGGATTTTCCTGCGCGTCCACGATGCGGGTCTGGAGCGAGGAATAGACCTCGGAGAATTGCAGCGAGGTCGGCGCGGCACCCAGGGCCTTGAACATGGAGATGGAGAGCGGGCTCACCGGCACGCGAATCTTCAGGCCGTCCATGTCCTTGGCGTCGGTGATCGGGCGGTTGGACGTGGTGATCTGGCGGAAGCCGTTGTCCCACATCTTCTCGAAGGCATAGAGGCCGGACTTGGCGATGGCGTTGCGCACCAGCGTGCCCACCGTGCCGTCCATGGCCTTCCAGACCTGGTCATAATCGGCAAACGCAAAGCCGACCGCATTGATGGCGGCGACCGGCACCAGCGTCGCGATCACCAGCGCGGACGGGGTGAAGAAGGTGACGCCGCCGGAGCGCACTTGCGCCAGCATGTCGGTGTCGCCGCCCAACTGGTTGTTGGGGAAGATCTTGATTTCCACCTGACCCTTGGTCTCCGCCGCCACCCGCTCCGCCGCCTGCTGGGCGCGGATGTTCAGGGGATGGGAGAGGGGCAGGTTGTTGGCGTATTTCAGCTCATATTCGGCAGCGCGGGCGATGCGCGGCCTGCCGAGGGTGGCGGCGGCGGACAGAGCGGCGGCAGAGCCCAGGAATGCGCGGCGCGACAGCGGATACATCACAGCCTCCCGAATATTGGTGTTTTTTGATGGATTGTTCCGTCGATTTGATGGAACAATAGGTTTTGAGCTTGTCCTGTCAAATCGAAAGACTGATGTGTTTTGATGTGTTCCGATCAAGTGGCGGCAGGAGTTGACGAAACGGCAGGGGCCGAGGACGCCGCGGCCCGCCGCATGGCCCGCATTCCCGACGTGGCGCGCCGGGCGGGCGTCTCCACCGCCACCGTGGACCGCGTGCTCAATCGCCGTCCCGGCGTGCGGGCGGGCACGGTGCAGAAGGTGCTCCAGGCGGTGGCGGAGCTGGGCTATCCGGCCGATCTGCCGGCCCCCCTTCTGGCGCCGGGCCTCAAGCCCCTGCGCATCGTCGTGCTGCTGCCGGCGGGCACCAATCGCTTCATCACCATGCTCGGCCGCATGCTGGCGGAAAGCACGCCCATGCTGGAGGCGGCGCACATCACCTGCCGCGTGGAATACATCAAGAGCTTCAATCCCGAACTGCTCGCCCGCGCTCTGCTCCAGCACGGTCGCACCGCCGATGGCCTCGTCTTCATGGCGCTGGAGCATCCCGCCGTGCGCGAGGCGGTGAACCGGCTGGCGGAAAAGGGCGTGCCCTGCGCCACCCTCATTTCGGACGTGGCGGGCACGCGGCGCCTCGCCTATTTCGGCCTCGACAACCGCTCGGCGGGGCGCACCGCGGCGTATCTCATCGCCCGCTTCGTCGGCAACCGTCCGGCCAAGGTCGCCATGATCGCCGGCTCGCTCTCCTACCGCGCCCATGAAGAGCGGGAGATGGGCTTCCTGCATCTGTTCCAGGAGATGTTCCCGCAGATCGAAGTGGTGGGCCTGCGGGAAGGGCAGGACGACGAGGCGCAGAATTACCGCCAGACCCGGCAATTCCTCGCCCAGCACCCGGACCTGTCCGGCCTCTACAATATCGGCGGCGGTGCGGCCGGCGTCGGGCGGGCGCTGAAGGAGACCCGCCGGGCGGGGGAGGTGGTGTTCGTGGGCCATGGCCTGACCCCCGACACCCGCGCCTTGCTGCTGGACGGCACCATGGACGCGGTCATCACCCAGAGCCCGCAAGGCGCGCTCGCCAGCATTGCCACGCTGTTTTCCAACGTGCGGGCGGGGCTTGATCCGCTGGCGGGCGTCGAGCCGCCGCGCATCGAGATCATCCTGCGGGAAAACCTGCCCTGACCTGTGTGCGCGTCGAATCGGGTAAGCACGGGCCAAATCCTTGCCCGCGAAATCCTTGCCCGCCAAGTCCCTGCCCGGAGCGTTTCCATGAGCCTTGAGAGCGTGCGCGCCTTCTTCGCCGAGCATGCCCCCGACATCACCGTCGAGGTGCTGGAGACCAGCACCGCCACGGTGCCGGAGGCGGCCGCCAGCCTCGGCGTCGCCCCCGCCCAGATCGCCAAGACGCTGTCGCTGCGCATTGGCGAAGAGGTGGTGCTGGTGGTGGCGCGCGGGGATTCCCGGCTCGACAACAAGAAGGCCAAGGCGGCTCTGGGCGCCAAGCCCCGCATGCTCGGCCAGGAGGAAGTGGCGGCGCTCACCGGCCATCCCGTGGGCGGGGTCTGCCCCTTCGGCCTGCCGACGGGCCTCAAGGTCTATTGCGACGTGGCCCTGCGCGCCTTCGAGGAGGTGATGCCAGCCGCCGGCGCCGGCAACGCCATGGTGCGCATCGCGCCGGAACGCATGGCCGAGCTCACGGGGGCCACCTGGGTGGATGTCTGCCAGACGGTCGAATAGGGCGTTTGCCCCTCACCGCTGCGCCTTGCGCACATAGTCCTCCACCGCCGCCTTGTTTTCCGCGTCGATGAGCCGTTCGCCATCGGCCATGAGGTCCGCCAGCGTCTGCTGGCGCAGCACCGCGCGCCAGGCGTCCTCGGCGGCCAGCATCCGGCTCTTGATGAAGCAGTCGGTCTTGTAGACGCAGGGGTCCTTGGACTTGCCGGGGCCCCGGCGGCGGATTTCCCGGCACACGAAGGTGGGCTCGGCGCCGTCGATGGCTTCCACGATGTCGGCGAGCGTGGTGGCCTCCGGCGCACGGGCGAGGCGATAGCCGCCGCGCGGGCCGGGCACGGCGTCGATGAGCCCGGCCGCGGCGAGCTGCCGCAGGTGCTTGAGGAGATAGGTCTCCGACACCCCATGCATCTCGGCCAGCGCCTTGCCCGGCAACACCTTTCCATCCGGCAGGCCCGCCAGAACCAGCGCGCAATGCAGTGCCGCCTCCACCCCATCGCTCATGCGCCGCATGCGCCTCTCCCGGATTCGCGTTTGTGCTGCGCCCGAATCATGGATAAGAAATATCCACGAATAGGGCTCAGGCCCACTTTAACGGAGGTTTCCATGTCGTCCCGTATGAACATCGCCGCCCTGGCGCCCGATCTCTACCAGGCCATGCGCGGGCTGGAAGGAGCGGTGCTGAAGTCGGGCCTGTCCAAGCGCGACCTGCACCTCCTGAAGCTGCGGGCGTCCCAGATCAATGGATGCGCCTTTTGCGTGGACATGCATGTGAAGGAGGCGCTGGCCGATGGCCTCGACCCGCAGATGCTCCATCTGGTCTGCGCCTGGCGGGAATCGCCCTTCTTCGATGCCCATGACCGGGCCTTGCTGGAATGGACGGAGGCGGTGACGCTGGTCGCCGACACCGGCATCCCCGATGCCGCCTACGCCGCCGCCAAGGCGGAATTCTCGGAAGGCGACATCGCCCGGCTGGTTGTGGCGATCGGGGCCATCAATCTGTGGAACCGCCTCGCAGTGGCCTCCCGCATGCAGCATCCCCTGCCGGCTGCCGCTTGAGGCGCCGGCCATCAGCGCATCCGCGCGGTGACGGCGAGGGCGGCGAGAATGACCCCTGCCGCCGCCAAGAAGGTCATCCGCAATCCCCCCGCCACTGCGCCGGAGGAGGGGGGAGCCACCCCGCCAAGCCCCGCCCCCCAGGCGAACAGCGCGCCGAGGAGCGCGGCGCCCGCGATCAGGCCGAGATTGCGGGCAAGGCCCAGAAGGCCGGAGACCGTGCCTCGCCGCGCCGCCGGCACCTGCGCCAGGGTGCCGGTGGTGTTGGCGGCGAGGAACAACTGGTAGCCCGGCGTCAGGATGAGGAGGGCACCCACATAGCCCCACAGTCCGGCCACCGGCGGCAGGAGGGCCAGCAGGATCGCACCGGCCCCGAGCAGCCCGAGACCGGCCCGCGACACGGGCGCCGCGCCGAACCGGTCCACCAGCCGCCCCGCCGGCACGCCGGTCACCATCGAGACACCCGGCCCGACGGCCAGGACGAGCCCGATGGCCGCGTCGGCCAGCCCGACGCCGAGGCGCAGATAGAAAGGTCCCACCACCAGCGTCCCCATCATCACCATGGCGACCAGCAGGTTGGCGAGAAGATTGGGCCACACGCCCGCCACGGCGTGTTCGCCATCGTCTGCGTCCATGGCACGGATGGCGGCGGGGCGCGCCGCTGGCGGGCGGGGCAAAGCCAGCCCCGCCAGCGCGAAGGTGCCGAGGCCCATTGGCACGAGCAGCAGGAACAGGCCGCGCCATCCGCCCATCTCCAGCACCCCGCCGCCGAGCGCGGGGCCGAGGGCTGTTCCCATGGCTGAAACGGTGCCGAGCAGTCCCATGGCGCGGCCCACGCGCCCGGTCCCTGCCATTTCGCGCATCAGGGCTGTCGCCAGCGTCATCATGAAGGCGGCCCCGATCCCCTGGAGCGCCCGCGCCGCGATCAGCTGCGGCAGCCCCGGCGCCAGCGCGCAAAGGCCCGAGCCGAGCGCGAACAGGGCCAAGCCGAGGAGCAGCATGGGCTTGAGCCCGAACCGGTCGCCCAGCCGCCCGGCGATGAGGGCAAACACGGTCATTCCCGCCAGATAGGCCACCACGACCCCCTGCACCGCCGCGAACGGCGCCGCAAAGACTGCCGAGAGCGCCGGCAGCGCCACATTGGCGATGCTGGTGCCCAGGGCCGCCAGCAGCACCGCCAGCGCAAGCGGCACGTCCGCGCCCCATCTGTGTTTCGGGTCCTCTTCAAGCCTCTCGGTCATGGCCTTGCCCCTTGCGTCGAAAGCGATCGCGGGCGAGGCTACGAATTCAAGTCGACTTGAGGTCAAGGGCCATGCTGCTCGACATTGGCGAGGTGTGCGAACGCACCGGCGTGCGGGCGTCGGCCCTGCGCTATTACGAGGATGTGGGGCTGATTTCCTCCGCTGCCCGCCATGGCCTGCGCCGGCAGTTCGGGCCGGAAGTGCTGGTGCAGCTGAAGCTGATCGCCTTGTGCCAGGGGGCGGGATTCTCGCTTGCCGACATTGCCGGCATGTTCGGCACCGGCGGAGCGCCCGTGCTCGACCGGGCGGCCCTGCACCGCCGGGCCGATGAGATCGACCGTCAGATCGGCGAACTCACGGCTCTGCGGGAGACCTTGCGCCACGTGGCGGAGTGTCCTGCCCCCTCGCACATGGAATGCCCCACCTTCCGCCGCCTGCTGGACGGGGCCGGCCGGCGGCGCCCCGCCCGCCGCAAGCGCATTGCGCCCTAGGTTCAGCCACGCGGCGCCATCAGCCGCTCCGCGCCGAAGGCGGGGCCGAGGGGCGTTTCGGGCTCCAGCAGGTGGCGCGCCACCGCTTCGCCAATGCCGGCCGAATGCTTGAAGCCGTGCCCCGAGCAGGCCGAGACCAGGACCACGCGCGCCATGTCCGGATGGCGGTCGATGAGGAAGCCGTTGTCCCGCGACGTGGTGTAGAGGCACACCGCCGAGCGCGTGGCGCGCGGCGCGACGCCGGCCAGCTTGCCGGCG
This sequence comes from Aquabacter sediminis, assembly GCF_028863665.1. Classification (GTDB taxonomy): domain Bacteria; phylum Pseudomonadota; class Alphaproteobacteria; order Rhizobiales; family Xanthobacteraceae; genus L1I39. The sequence goes on along the minus strand of NZ_JARBFX010000003.1, from coordinate 4,748 downwards.
ATGTGGTGGGCGTGCATGGCCGCCACTTCCGACGCGGAGACGGTGCGGTCCACCGTCTCGGGATCGCAGGTGCGCGTGTACTGTTCCGTGGCGACCTTGATGGAGCCGGGGCTGGCGCTGGGCGGGAAGCCGTAGACATAATCCTCGTCGCCGTCCCCATGCATCCAGATGAAGACCGGGCTGCTGGCGGGGAAAAGCTCCGGCTGGGTGATTTCCAGCCAGTGGAGGACCTGCCTTTGCACCACGAAGGCGGGTTTCAGCGCCGGGCCGAGGAAGGCGTGCACCCAGGGTCCCGCCGCCGCCACCACCTGGCCGGCGTGGAGGATGCCCCCCTCCGTCTCGATGCGCATGCCCGCGCCGTCCGACGCGAGACTGGTGACGCGCGTGTCGGTCATCACCTGCGCGCCCAGCCGCACCGCCTCCGCGATCTGGGTGCGGATGGCGGCCTCGGGGCGCACATAGCCGCCGCCGGGCTCGAAATAGCCCTGCTCGTCGCCGCGCAGGCCGATGAAGGCCGGGAAACGGCGGCGGATCTCGCCTGAATCCAGCAGCTCATGGGGAATGGCATTGGCCTGCGCGACCTCGATCGTCCGGCGCAGGAAGTCGGGCTTGCCGTGGTGGGAATTGGGCGCCGAGGCGGAGGCCATGACGAGCGTGCCCGAGGGGACAAGGAGCGGTTCGCCGGTCTCGCCCTCCAATTCGCGCCAGATGCGGTGCGAGGCCCGCACGAGCGGCGCATAGGCCGCTCCTTCGCCCACCGCCTCGCGGGTGATCCGGGTGTCGCCATGGCTGGAGCCGAAGGTGTGGGGCGGGGAGAAGCGGTCGATGCCCACCACCCGCGCCCCGCGCTTGGCCAACTGGTAGAGCGCCGCGCTGCCCATGGCGCCGAGGCCGATCACCGCCACGTCGCAGGAAAGGGAGGGGCTCATGGGGAATCTCCGATGGCGGGACGGGGTGCCGACAGTGTGCCCGCGAAACGCGCCGGTCTCCAGCCATGGGGGAGGGGCTCTCCCAGGGGTGACGCGCGCGCGGACGCTCCCGATTTTTTCCATCCATTTCGGAGGGAATTGCGGCAGCGCGAAAGCCTCTGGCGCGTCGCAGCGGGCGGACCCGGAAAAAGCGATGCGGCGCCACGATTTGTGCAGGGGATGCGGTGCGGTGTGCGATTGGATGTGCGCTACTGTGTTACCAAATGTGGCCAAATCTTGCACGCCTAAGTCGTAGGCATCCCCCTTTAAGCGCTATCCCCTTCCAAAACGGTCATTTTTTCTACGTTGACCGGATGTGCTTCCGCTCGGACATTCTCAGCAACGCTGCGACACGTGCGTAAAACGTGGGCAATAAGCCGGTGTCCCGTCACCGGCCGCCTGGGGGTGGGTTCTCATGTCTGAAAGCATGCCGGCTTCGCGCCCGATGCGCCGTCACACGCGCCGTCTGGCGCTGGCGCTTCTCGCCTCCTGCGCCATCCCTGCCTCGGCGCTGGCCCAAAGCAGCAATGCCACGGTCGGCCCCAACTACATCCACAATTACCAGCCGGCTGGGTCCAACGGCAGCGGCGGCTATGGTTGCCCGGACAGCAATGGCTACGAGGCCAATGTGGGCGGCGGCCATTCCGGCAGCAACGGCCCCACGGTTACCGAGACCTATTCCAACACGCTCTCCGCCGGCACCACCTATGACGGCACCTTCGTGCTGGCCGGGAGCATCGGCGGCAATGGCGGCGGCGGCGGCAATTCCGACAATGCCGCCTTGTGCCTGGATGGCGGCGCCATCAATGGCGGCAACGGCGCCACGGGGAGCAATGGCGGCGAAATCACCATCACCACCAATGGCGGATCGGGCAATTATTTCTCCGGCACGGCCATCGTCGTCTACAGCAAGGGCGGCAATGGCGGCGATGGCGGCTATTCCAAGACTGATGGCGGCTATGGCGGCTCTGGTGGCCAAGGCGGGCAGGGCGGCCAGGCGCAACTGACCAATTCCACCCCCATCACCACCACCTCCACGGGCGCGGCGGGCCTTGCCGTCCTCTCCGTGGGCGGCAATGGCGGGTCGGGCGGCAATGGCGCCACCGGCGGCAATGGCGGCAGCGGCGGCGCGGGCGGCATTGGCGGCGCGGTCATCCTGGGCAACACCGCCTCGGTGACGGCCCAAAACTCCATCGCCATCTACACTCAGAGCGTGGGCGGCACCGGCGCCGGCGGCGGGTCGGGCGGCGGGGGCTACTGGATCTTCGGTGGCGGCGGCTCGGGCGGTGGCGGCGGCTATGGCGCCGATGCCGGCACGGTCAACGTGACCAATTCCGGGACGCTCACCTCAAATTGGCTGGGATCGCGCGGCATCGAGGCCCAGTCGGTGGGCGGCGGCGGCGGCGATGCGGGCATTTCCAACGGCCTGAATGCGCTGGGCGCCAATGGTGGCCCGGCGGGCTCGGGCGCGCAGGTCACTGTTTCCAATTCCGGCGCCATCGTCCTCACCAATGGCTCGGCCATCGGCATTGCCGCCCAGTCCGTGGGTGGCGCGGGCGGCACGGGCGGGCTTGCCTATAGCAGCGGCATCACCGGCGTCATCATCGGCGGCACCGACACGGGCGGGGATGGCGGCGGCGGCGGCAATTCCGGCACCGTCACGGTGAGCAATACCGGCAATATCTGCACCGGCAATTCCTGCAATGGCGGGGCGGCGCCTTCATCCAGCGCCGGTGGGGCCATGGGCATCCAGGCCCAGTCTATCGGCGGCGGCGGCGGCACTGGCGGCTTCGGCGTCGCCACCTCCATCGTCGGCACGTCCTTCGCCATGGGCGGCAATGGTGGCGCTGGCGGCAATGGCGGGGCCGTCTTTGTCGACAATACGGGCTCCATCACCACCCAGGAGATCAACTCCCCGGCCATCCTCGCCCAGTCCATCGGCGGCGGCGGCGGGTCTGGCGGCGGCGCGCTCTCGCTGTCGCTGAGCGGCACCAGTGGCGCCTCCATCTCCCATGGCGGCGCTGGCGGCACGGGCGGCACGGCGAGCGCGGTCACGGTGAACTGCACCAGCGGCGATGCGGGCGCCAATTATGGCGCGGCCTGCAACACCTCGGGCGCCAACTGGCTGACCAGCCTCGGCAACGGCTCCATCTCCACCAATGGCACGGGCTCGCCGGGCATCATCGCCCAGTCGCTGGGCGGTGGCGGTGGCCATGGTGGCTATGCGGTCTCCCTGTCCGGCAGCGCGGTGGCGGCCTTCTCCCTGGCGGTGGGCGGCGCGGGCGGACCGGGCAGCGATGCCGGCAATGTGTTCGCCGGCACGGGTGGCCTCAACATCACCACCAACGGCACGGATTCCCCCGGCGTGGTCGCCCAGTCCATCGGCGGCGGCGGCGGCAATGCGGGGGCGAGCGTCGCGGGTGCCATCGCGCAGGGCGCCTCCATCGCGGTCGCCGTTGGCGCGCCCGGCGGGTCGGGCGGCTATGGCGTGAATGCGGCCGCCATCAACCAGGGCAGCAACATCGTCACTTATGGCGACCGCTCTCCGGGCCTGCTCTCCCAATCCATCGGCGGCGGTGGCGGCAATGGTGGCGCGGCGATCTCGGCCTCGGCGGGCGAGGTGGCGGCGGTCAATCTGACGCTGGGCGGCACCGGCGGGGCGGGCGGCACCGGCGGGTGGGCCTATGCCTATAACAAGACCGACAGCGGCGCGGCGGGCAGCGCCAACATCACCACCACCGGCTATCAGTCGAGCGCGGTGGTGGTGCAGTCCATCGGCGGCGGCGGCGGCAATGGCGGCTACACCACGGCACTGACCTTGTCGCTCGGCCCCTCGCTGGGCGCCAGTATCGGCGGGCTCGGCGGCAGCGGCAATTATGCCAACACGGTCTTCTTCGAGAATACGGGCGGCACGCTGAGCGCGGCCGGTGGCGGCGCGGCCATCATTCTCGCCCAGTCCATCGGCGGCGGCGGCGGCAATGGCGGCTTCGTGGCCTCGGGCAATGCGAGCCTGGAGGGCTCCGCCACCCTGGCGGTGGGCGGCTCCGGCGGAGACGGCTCATCCGCCAATACGGTCCAGGTCACCAATTACGGCGCGATCGTTGCGCCGAGCACGGTGACCACCACGACCACCACGGAAGTGGCCACCACGACAACCGAAACCCAACAGGTGCTCATCGGCTACAACCCGGTCTGGGTCTGCACCATCTACTGCTATGTGGAATACGAGCCGGTCTACACGACCGAGCAGATCCAGGTGACCACCTACACCCCGGTCACCACCACCCAGACGGTGGCGAGCGGGGCCGCTCTTTACGGCAATGCGCCGGGCATTCTCGCCCAGTCCATGGGCGGGGGCGGCGGCTCCGGTGGCTTCGCGGTGGGGGCCTCCATGTCGGGGGCCTATGATGCGAGCCTGGAAGTGGGCGGCTCGGCGGGCTCCGGTGGCTCGGGCGCCGCGGTCACCGTCTATAACGGCAACACCGTCACCCTGATCGGCCCCATGTCGGGCGGCATCGTCGCCCAGTCCATGGGCGGCGCGGGCGGCACCGGCGGCTTCGCGGTGGGCGGGGGCCTGGAAAGCGGGGTTGCCGCCAATGCCACCATTGGCGGTGGCGGCGGCTCAGGCGGATCGGCGTCCACCGTGTCGGTCACGCAGACCGGCGGCGCGCTTACCACCAACGGGTCGCAATCTCCCGGCATCACGGCGCAATCCATAGGCGGGGCGGGCGGCGCGGGCGGCTGGGACGTGGCCGGCTCGCTGGCGGGCGGCGCCTCGGC
>NZ_JARBFX010000034.1 GCF_028863665.1 Aquabacter sediminis | reverse complement strand
ATGGCCAAAGAGAAATTCAACCGCTCGAAGCCGCACTGCAACATCGGCACGATCGGTCACGTTGACCACGGCAAGACGTCGCTGACGGCTGCGATCACGAAGATCCTGGCCGAGACGGGCGGTGCGACGTTCACGGCCTATGACCAGATCGACAAGGCGCCGGAAGAGAAGGCGCGTGGCATCACGATCTCGACGGCGCACGTGGAATACGAGACCACGAACCGCCACTATGCGCACGTGGACTGCCCCGGGCACGCCGACTATGTGAAGAACATGATCACCGGCGCGGCGCAGATGGACGGCGCGATCCTGGTGGTGTCGGCGGCCGACGGCCCGATGCCGCAGACCCGCGAGCACATCCTGCTGGCCCGCCAGGTGGGCGTGCCCGCCCTGGTGGTGTTCCTGAACAAGTGCGACATGGTGGATGATCCCGAGCTGCTCGAGCTCGTGGAGATGGAAGTGCGCGAGCTTCTGTCCAAGTACGACTTCCCCGGCGACGACATCCCGATCGTGCGCGGCTCGGCCCTGGTGGCGCTCGAGAACGGCAACCCCGATCTCGGCAAGAACGCCATCCTGAAGCTGATGGAAGAGGTCGACGCCTACATTCCCCAGCCGGAGCGCCCGGTTGACCTGCCCTTCCTGATGCCGATCGAAGACGTGTTCTCGATCTCGGGCCGCGGCACCGTGGTGACCGGTCGCGTGGAGCGCGGCATCATCAAGGTGGGCGAGGAAGTGGAAATCGTCGGCATCCGTCCGACCGTGAAGACCACGGTGACCGGCGTCGAAATGTTCCGCAAGCTGCTGGACCAGGGCCAGGCTGGCGATAACGTCGGCATCCTGCTGCGCGGCACCAAGCGCGAGGACGTGGAGCGTGGCCAGGTCGTGTGCAAGCCCGGCTCGGTGAAGCCCCACACCAAGTTCAAGGCCGAAGCCTACATCCTGACGAAGGAAGAAGGCGGCCGCCACACCCCGTTCTTCACCAACTACCGCCCGCAGTTCTACTTCCGCACCACGGACGTGACCGGCGTGTGCACCCTGCCGGAAGGCACGGAAATGGTGATGCCGGGCGACAATGTCTCCATGGACGTGGCGCTGATCGTGCCGATCGCCATGGAAGAGAAGCTGCGCTTCGCGATCCGCGAAGGTGGCCGCACGGT
>NZ_JARBFX010000033.1 GCF_028863665.1 Aquabacter sediminis | reverse complement strand
GAGAGCCCGGCCAACTTCCTGGACGTGGGCGGCGGCGCCAGCGAGGAGAAGGTGACGGCGGCGTTCAAGATCATCACCTCGGACCCCTCCGTGAAGGGCATCCTGGTCAACATCTTCGGCGGCATCATGAAGTGCGACGTGATCGCGCGCGGCGTGCTGGCGGCGGTGAAGGCGGTGGGGCTGAAGGTGCCGCTGGTGGTGCGCCTGGAAGGCACCAATGTGGAGCAGGGCAAGCAGATCATCCGCGAGAGCGGGCTCAACGTGATCCCCGCCGATGACCTGGACGATGCGGCGCAGAAGATCGTCGCGGCCGTGAAGAAGGAAGCTGCGTGATGTCTGTTCTGATCGACGCCAATACCAAGGTCATCACCCAGGGCTTCACCGGCAAGAACGGGACCTTCCATTCCGAGCAGGCGATCGCCTATGGCACCAAGCTGGTGGGCGGCACCTCTCCCGGAAAGGGCGGCTCGACGCATCTGGGCCTTCCCGTGTTCGACACGGTGGCGGAGGCCCGCGAGGCCACCGGCGCCGATGCCAGCGTCATCTATGTGCCCCCGCCCGGTGCGGCGGACGCCATTCTTGAGGCCATCGACGCGGAAATCCCGCTCATCGTGTGCATCACCGAGGGCATCCCGGTGCTGGACATGGTGAAGGTGAAGCGGGCGCTGTCAGGCTCCAAGTCGCGCCTCATCGGGCCGAACTGCCCGGGCGTGGTGACGGCCGGCCAGTCCAAGATCGGCATCATGCCGGCCAACATCTTCAAGACGGGTTCGGTGGGCATCGTCTCGCGGTCGGGCACGCTGACCTATGAGGCGGTGTTCCAGACCTCGCAGGAGGGCCTGGGCCAGACCTCGGCGGTGGGCATTGGCGGCGACCCGGTGAAGGGCACCGAGTTCATCGACGTGCTGGAGATGTTCCTGGCGGATGACGCCACCACCTCCATCGTGATGATCGGCGAGATCGGCGGCTCGGCGGAAGAAGACGCTGCCCAGTTCCTGAAGGACGAGGCCAAGCGCGGGCGCAAGAAGCCGATGGTGGGCTTCATCGCCGGCCGCACGGCCCCTCCCGGCCGCCGCATGGGCCATGCGGGCGCCATCATCTCCGGCGGCAAGGGCGGCGCCGAGGACAAGATCGCGGCGATGGAAGAAGCGGGCATCCGCGTCTCTCCCTCCCCGGCGCGTCTCGGCAAGACCCTCGTCGAGGTGCTGAAGGGCTGATC
>NZ_JARBFX010000032.1 GCF_028863665.1 Aquabacter sediminis | reverse complement strand
GGTGATGTCCCTGGGTGTGGTGTAGCTTCGGATCGCCACGGACCAGCCGACGGAGAAGGCCGGGCAGTCGTCATGCCGGCACGGCCGACAAGCTGACGAGGGGATTTTCGCTCATCGGCGCCATCGTTTCCAGCGTCATGTAGCGCGCCCGCTGCACCGCCCATTCATCGTTTTGTTCGAGCAGGAGGGCGCCGACGAGCCGGGTGATGGCGCCTTCGTTGGGGAAGATGCCGACGACCTCTGTCCTGCGCTTGATCTCGCCGTTGAGGCGCTCGAGCGGGTTGGTGCTGTGCAGCTTCGCCCGATGCTGGGCGGGGAAGCTCATGTAGGCGAGCACGTCGGGTTCGGCCTCGTCCATCAAGGTCGCCAGCTTCGGCAGCTTCTGGCGTAACTGGTCGGCGACGGCGCGCCACTGCTTCGATGCGGCGGCGGCATCGTCCTGGGCGAAGGCGGTGGCGATGAAGGCGGAGACGACGCGCCTGCCGCTCTTGCCGGCATGCGCGAGCGCGTTGCGCATGAAGTGGACGCGGCAACGCTGCCATGAGGCGGTCAGCACCTTGGCGACCGAGGCCTTGATGCCTTCGTGGGCGTCCGAGACCACGAGCTTGACGCCGCGCAGGCCCCGGCGAGCGAGCTTGCGGAGGAAGCCCGTCCAGAAGGGCTCCGCCTCCGAGGGCCCGATGTCCATGCCCAGCACCTCGCGCCGGCCGTCGGCGTTGACGCCCACGGCGATGATGACGGCCACGGAGACGATGCGGCCGGCCTGGCGGACCTTCACGTAGGTGGCGTCGATCCACAGATAGGGCCAGTCGCCTTCGATTGGCCGGTCAAGGAAGGCCTTCACCCGTTCGTCGATCTCCTCGCACAGCCGCGAGACCTGGCTCTTCGAGATGCCGCTCATGCCCATGGCCTTGACCAGGTCGTCGACCGAGCGCGTCGAGACGCCCTGGATGTAGGCCTCCTGGATGACGGCGGTCAGCGCCTTCTCCGCCATCCGGCGCGGCTCCAGGAAGCCGGGGAAGTAGCTCCCCTTCCTCAGCTTGGGGATGCGCAGCTCCACCGTGCCGGCCCGCGTCTCCCAGTCGCGATCACGATAGCCGTTCCGCTGGGCCAGCCGGAGTGGGCTCTTCTCGCCATGGGCTGCGCCGGTCAGCGCGCCAACCTCCAGCTCCATCAGCCGCTCGGCGGCGAAGCCGATCATCTCGCGCAAGAGATCAGCGTCGGGGGTCTTCTCCACCAGCGCGCGCAGGTTCATCATCTCGTCGGTCATTGGTCGTCCTCAGGTTCGCTTGGTTCTCGCAAACCCGAGCCTCACCCGAAGACCGGCCAATGGCCACCGTCAGCTACACCACCACCGGGGACACGATC
>NZ_JARBFX010000031.1 GCF_028863665.1 Aquabacter sediminis | reverse complement strand
CCCCCCCCCCGCGGGGGGGGGGGGGGGGGGGGGGGGGGGGGGGGGGGGGGGGGGGGGCGGGGGGGGGGGGGGGGGCCCGCCCCCGCCGCCGGGCGGGGCCCCCACCCCCCCCCCCCCCCCCCCCCCCGCGCCGGACTCGCCCGCTCCCGCGCCCCCGGACGCTTCCAGGTCCCACGCGCCCGCCCGACCCGTCGCCGTGTGCAAGGCGGCCGGAGCGCGCTCGCCGGCGGGGCGGTGCGGGTGGGCGTCCCGGCCTTTCCCGGCGGCGCCTCGCCAACGGCCGAGCGGCTTCCGGCCGACGTCTCGGCCGTTGCCGTTCGCCTGCCATCCCATCTGCCATCCCCCCTTCCGCCCTCTGCCGCCTTCATCCGGCGGCAGCCATGCTCGGGTGGCCATGGCCCGCCCCCTGGGCAAGGCGGCGCGCCGATGCCCGCTCCCGTCTCGCGTGCCGCTCTTGCCGGCAGGAGACGGGCAAAGGGGAGGGCTGCAGCCGGGTGCCAGCGCCCAGGGGCACCCCGCCCGCTGCGCCTTCAGGCAAGCCGGGCGCGGCGTGAGGGAGACGGGAGGGACGAGGCGGCCGCAGGGCGACGGGCCGACGGGCGTGCCCTTCCCGGCGCCCCGGTCCCAGCCGCCGCGCGGCGGCCGGCTGGGGCACCGGTCGTTCGTGTGCCGTCGCGCTTCCCCTCGCGCCTTTCGCCCCCTGCTGCCTCCCCCCGGCGGGAGCCATGGCCCAAAGGGGATGGCCTCCGCCTGGCGCGCGGCTGTGCGTCGGCGCTTGCTCTGGTCGCTTGTGCCTGTCCTGCTGGCAGGAAGAGGGTGGGGAGAAAGGGGGCATCTGAAGACGGGGCTGCCGCATGGCGACGGCCGGGCGTCCCAGGCCGGTCCGAAATCCCCGCCGGCGCTCTGGCGTCCCGATCCATCTCCCTCCTGCGGCAGCCGCATTCCGGGGGCCATGGCCCCCGCCAGGGGCGAGGCTGCGCTTCGCCGGCCCTTCCCGGCTCCCCGGTCCCAGCCGCCGCGCGGCGGCCGGCTGGGGCGCCGGCCGTTCGTGTGCCGTCGCGCCTCCCCTTGCGCCTTTCGTCCCCTGCTGCCTCCCCCTGGCGGGAGCCATGGCCCAGGGGGGAGCGCCTCCGCCTGGCGCGCGGCTGCGCGCCGGCGCTTGCTCTGGTCGCCCGTACCTGTCCTGCTGGCAGGAAGAGGGTGGGGAGCAAGGGGGCATCTGAAGACGGGGCTGCCGCATGGCGACGGCCGAGCGTCCCAGGCCGCTCCGGCATCCCCGCCGGCGCTCTGGCGTCCCGATCCATCTCCTTCCGGCCGCAGACCCGCTCCGGGGGCCATGGCCCCCGCCGGGGGCGAGGCTGCGCTTCGCCGGCCCTCCCCGGCGCCCCGGTCCCAGCCGCCGCGTGGC
>NZ_JARBFX010000030.1 GCF_028863665.1 Aquabacter sediminis | reverse complement strand
CCTGGAAGACTATGTGGATGCAGACAACCCGGTCCGCATCATTGACGCCTTCGTCGATGAACTCGATCTGGCCGAACTCGGCTTTGCTCGCGTGCAGCCGGCATCGACCGGCAGACCCGGCTACGCCCCGGGCACCATGCTCAAGCTTTATGTCTATGGCTATCTGCACCAGCTGACCTCGAGCCGGAAGCTGGAGCGCGAGGCGCGCCGCAACATCGAACTGATGTGGCTGACCGGCAAGCTGGCACCCGACTTCAAGACGATCGCGGACTTCCGCCATGACAATGCCAGCGCGATCCAGAGTGCGTGCCAGCGCTTCGTCGCCATCTGTCGTGCCCTTGGCCTGGTCGGCGGTGGCATGGTTGCGATCGACGGATCGCGCCTGCGCGCAGTGAATACGCACGAGAAGAACTACACCAAGGGCAAGCTGGCCCGCCGAAAGGCCCATGTCGAGGAAAGCATCGCGCGCTATCTCGCCGAGCTTGACGAGGCAGACAAGGCGGAGGCCGGCCCGGCGACGCCGCGCATCGCGCACCTGGCCGAGCGACTGGCGTCGCTGCGCGGGCGCCTTGGCGAACTCGAGGCGATCGGCCGGCAGTTGGAAGCCTCCCCTGATGAGCAGATATCGCTGACCGATCGGGATGCCCGCGCCATGGCAACCGGCAGCGATCATCGCGGCGTGGTCGGTTACAACGTCCAGGCGGCCGTCGATACCGGACACCACATCGTCGTGCCTATGCGGTGACCAACCGCGGTCATGACCGCTCGCATCTGCTGGAGATGGCCACAGCCGCCCAGGCCGAGACCGGCGCTGCCGAAATGATCGCCCTGGCAGATCGTGGATACTATGAGGGCGAGCAAATCCGCGCCTGCGCCGAATCTGGCATCATCCCGATAGTGCCCAAGCCAAATACCTCACCGGCTCAGGCGCGCGGCTTCTGGGGCAAGGCTAGGTTCGTGCATGAGCCGCAGGCCGACGCCTATCGCTGCCCCGCCGGTCAACAGCTGCAGAAGCGCTTTGCCCGGGTGGAGGGCGGCAAGCTCATCAGCGTCTACTTCAACCAGAAGGCCTGCAGCGCCTGCCCGTCGCGTCCCCTGTGCACGGCCGGCAAAGAGAAGCGCATCCGACGATGGGAGCACGAAGCGGTGCTCGACGTCATGGAGCGCAGGCTTCAAGCGATGCCCGAAGCCATGGTGGTCCGCCGCTGCAAGGTCGAGCACGTCTTCGGCACCATAAAGGGATGGATGGGTGCCACCCACTTCCGAACGCGCGGCCTCAAGCATGTCGCCACCGAAGCCAGCTTGACGATACTGGCTTACAACATGAAGCGTGCCATTGCCGTGGCCCGCGTGGCCTCGACACTCAAGGCGATAGCCGGATGACCGGAGCCGACGCGCGAATTGGAAAAGGCAGCTTGACCGATCAGCCGCGCAGAGTTCTCACACAGCCTCGG
>NZ_JARBFX010000029.1 GCF_028863665.1 Aquabacter sediminis | reverse complement strand
AAATCACCTTGCTGAATCTGGGGAGGCATTTCCCCACTCGGCAGGAAGACTGGCCTTTGCTGTGTCGGCGTATTGAAGAATTGATGAGTGGTCAGGCCGTCATGATTCAGGATGCTGTTCCGGAAGCCATCGAGAAGGCCGCGCAACGCTATGCCGGACGGCTGATCGAGGTCGCGCCCAAGGAGGGGGTTGCCATCGGATCCGGGTCGGTTGCTGGTACTCTGCCGCATGACTTCCAGGAAGTGGATGTCGATTCTCTGCAACTGATGAAACCGCGCTAGGTCGGCGTCGAGCACCTTGGTTTATACGCCCTGTCGCAACTGGGGTTTGTCGAGAAACTGAGTGAGTTGGGGGTCAATGGTGTCATGCGCGCGGCGATTCTGGGTAATGTGATTGGGCGCATGGCCAAACCGGCCTCGGAGTTGGCGACCTGGAACTGGTTGCAACGGCATAGTGCGTTGGGAGAGTTGATCGATTTCGATTTCGAGGCCATGCCACACACACGCCTGTACCACGCCTCGGATGTGCTGATGAAGCATCGCAAAGTCATTGACGAGCATATCTTTTCTGCTGTCCAGACGCTTTTTGGTCTGGATGAGACGGTAACGCTGTATGACCTGACCAACACCTACTTTGAGGGCGAAGCCGAGGGTAATTCAAAAGCGAAACGGGGACATTCGAAGGAGAAACGCAGCGATTGCTCTCTGATGACGCTGGGTTTGATTCTGGATGGCAGCGGGTTTGTGCGGCGTTCCAGAACCTTCGCTGGCAATGTGGCCGAATCCGGCACATTGGAGGGGATGTTGGAGGGCCTGGATGCGCCACGAGGTGCGTTGGTCATCATGGATCGGGGAATTGCAACGGAGGCCAATGTTGGCTGGCTGGTCGAACACGGTTATCGCTATTTGGTGGTCAGCCGGGGTGGGGCGAGGCAATTCGATGAAACCCAGGCGATCCGCATCGAAACTGCGGGGGGGGATCCTCTGCGCATCCAGAAAGAGATCAGCGAGGATGGCAAGGAGGTTCGTCTGTATTGCCACTCTCTGGGCCGTGAGAAGAAAGAAAGCGCCATGGTCGAGCGCTTTGCCACGGGGTTCGAGAACGGCTTGAAAAAGATCGTCGATGGGCTGGCCAAGCCGCGTGGCGAGAAGCGTCATGGCAAACTGCTGGAGCGCATCGGGCGCCTCAAGGAGAAAAGCCGGGGGGCCAGCCAGCATTACCAGGTTGAGCTCATGGCTGATGAATCTGGCAAGTTGGCTACTGGGCTGACCTGGGAAAAGGTGCCGGTGAACGGCACGATGGCGACCCACCCCGGCGTGTATTGTCTGCGCAGCAACGAAACCGGCTGGGACGAAGAAAAACTGTGGCGTACCTATACGATGCTGACGGATCTGGAGAGCGTATTTCGTAGTCTGAAGAGCGAGTTGGGCTTGCGGCCGGTCTATCATTCGACAGAAGAACGCGCAGATGGACACCTCTTTATCACGGTGCTGGCCTATCAGGCCGTGCAGGTGCTACGAACGAAACTGAAGAAAGCAGACATCCACGACAGTTGGGCCAGCCTGCGCGAAACGATGAGCGTACAG
>NZ_JARBFX010000002.1 GCF_028863665.1 Aquabacter sediminis | reverse complement strand
GAAGAAGCGGGCATCCGCGTCTCTCCCTCCCCGGCGCGTCTCGGCAAGACCCTCGTCGAGGTGCTGAAGGGCTGATCAATCTGGCGGGCCGGAGCAACGCTCCGGCCCGCTGGCATTTGATCTGCCCCCTGGGCAGAGCGGGAATGCGCCAAAAAGGCGGGAAGTGTTCCGCTTGGTGCTTTCGCCGACCATGCGTCAGGGTTATGTACAGCAGGCCGGCCGCTGCCCGGGTTCAGCCTGGACGGGCCGGCGGATGGGGGAAAGTGTCCCCCGAATGCAATTTGTGCCAGTGGACGATCGTGGGGGCTTCGTCGGGCCGCAATTGTGCGCCATAGACGTCGCCGTTCCCGATCCTCCTGGGATGGAAGCCCATGTCGCGCGCCGATCAGAATGATCAGTTTCTTGCCACCTCCTTCCTCTATGGCGCCAATGCGGCGTGGATCGAGGATCTCTATGCCCGGTACGAGGCCGACCCGTCGTCGGTGGACGCCCAGTGGCAGAGCTTCTTCTCCGCGCTGAAGGACGACCCGAACGAGGTCCGCAAGAATGCGGAAGGTGCCTCCTGGAAGAAGGCGGGCTGGCCGATCCATGCCAATGGCGAGCTGGTCTCCGCCATGGACGGCAACTGGATCGAGGTGGAGAAGAAGGTCTCCGAAAAGGTCAAGGAAAAGGCCCAGAAGGCGGGCGTGGAATTCTCCGCGTCCGAGGTTCAGCAGGCCACCCGTGACAGCGTCAAGGCGCTGATGATGATCCGCGCCTATCGCATGCGCGGCCATCTGCATGCGGATCTTGATCCCCTGCACCTGACCCCGCCGCGCGAGGCCCCCGAGCTCGACCCGGCCTCCTACGGCTTCTACGAGGCCGACCTTGATCGCAAGATCTTCATCGATCACGTGCTGGGGCTGGAATTTGCCACCGTGCGCGAGATGCTGGAGATCCTGCGCCGGACCTATTGCCGGTCCATCGGCGTCGAATTCATGCACATCTCCTCGCCTGAGGAGAAGGCCTGGATTCAGGAACGCATCGAGGGCGTGGACAAGGAAGTCTCGTTCACCCGCGAAGGCAAGCGCGCCATCCTCAACAAGCTGGTGGAGGCCGAGGGCTTCGAGAAGTTTCTCGACGTCAAATATACCGGCACCAAGCGCTTCGGCCTGGATGGCGGTGAAAGCCTCATCCCGGCGCTGGAGCAGATCATCAAGCGCGGCGGCAATCTGGGCGTGAAGGAAATCGTGTTCGGCATGGCCCATCGCGGCCGCCTGAACACCCTGACCCAGGTGATGGGCAAGCCCCATCGCGCCCTCTTCCACGAGTTCAAGGGCGGCTCCTGGGCGCCCGACGACGTGGAAGGCTCCGGCGATGTGAAGTACCACCTGGGCGCTTCGTCGGACCGCGAGTTCGACGGCAACAAGGTGCACCTCTCGCTTACCGCCAACCCCTCGCATCTTGAGATCGTGGATCCGGTGGTGCTGGGCAAGTCCCGCGCCAAGCAGGACCAGCTCAAGGACGCCGAGCGCGTCCAGGTGCTGCCGCTGCTCATCCATGGCGATGCGGCCTTTGCCGGCCAGGGCGTGGTGGCCGAGTGCCTGGGCCTGTCCGGCCTGAAGGGCCACCGCACCGGCGGCTCGCTGCACTTCATCATCAACAACCAGATCGGCTTCACCACCAATCCGCGCTATTCGCGCTCCTCGCCCTATCCGTCCGACGTGGCGAAGATGATCGAGGCGCCGATCTTCCATGTGAACGGCGACGATCCGGAAGCGGTGACCTTCTGCGCCAAGGTGGCGACGGAGTTCCGTCAGCGCTTCCACAAGCCTGTCGTGATCGACATGTTCTGCTACCGCCGCTTCGGCCATAATGAGGGCGACGAGCCGGCATTCACGCAGCCGCACATGTACAAGGTCATCCGCGAGCATCCGTCCGTGCTGGAGCTTTATTCCAAGAAGCTCGAGGCGGAGGCCGTGATCGATGCCGGCGAACTCGACAAGATGCGCGCCGCCTGGCGCGACCACCTGGAAGGCGAGTATGAGGCCGGACAGGCCTACAAGCCCAACAAGGCGGATTGGCTGGACGGCCGCTGGGCCGGCTTCCGCCCCGCGCACGAGGATGACGATCCGCGCCGTGGCGACACCGGCGTCGACATCGAAAAGCTGAAGGCCATCGGGGAAAAGATCACCAAGGTCCCGGAAGGCTTCAGCGTCCATCGCACCATCCAGCGCTTCCTGGACAATCGCCGCAAGGCGGTGGAAGACGGCGTTGGCATCGACTGGGCGACCGGCGAGGCCCTGGCCTTCTGCACCCTTCTGGAAGAAGGCCGCCCGGTGCGCCTGTCCGGCCAGGATTGCGAGCGCGGCACCTTCTCGCAGCGCCATTCGGTGCTCACCGACCAGGTCACCGAGGCCCGCTACAAGCCCTTCAACCATCTGGGCGAGGGGCAGGCCAAGTACGAGGTCATCAATTCGATGCTCTCGGAAGAGGCGGTGCTGGGCTTCGAATATGGCTACACCCTGTCGGAGCCCAACACCCTGGTGCTTTGGGAAGCTCAGTTCGGCGACTTCGCCAATGGCGCGCAGGTGGTGTTCGACCAGTTCATCTCTTCGGCCGAGCGCAAGTGGCTGCGCATGTCCGGCCTCGTCTGCCTGCTGCCGCATGGCTATGAAGGCCAGGGGCCGGAGCACTCCTCCGCCCGCCTCGAGCGCTATCTGCAGATGTGCGCCGAGGACAACATGCAGGTGGCCAACTGCACCACGCCGGCCAACTATTTCCACATCCTGCGCCGGCAGATGAAGCGTGAGTTCCGCAAGCCGCTCATCCTGATGACGCCGAAGTCCCTGCTGCGCCACAAGCGTGCGGTGTCGCGGCTGGATGAGTTGGCGGCGGGCACCTCGTTCCACCGCGTCCTGCTGGACGATGCCCAGACCCGCGCCGGCGAGGCCATCACCCTGGTGCCGGACGAGCAGATCCGTCGCGTCGTGCTGTGCTCCGGCAAGGTCTATTACGACCTTTACGAGGAGCGCGAGAAGCGCGGCATCAATGACATTTACCTGCTCCGCGTCGAGCAGCTCTATCCGGTGCCGCTGAAGACGCTGGTGCAGATTTTGTCCCGCTTCAAGGGCGCGGAAGTGGTGTGGTGCCAGGAAGAGCCCAAGAATCAGGGCTCCTGGTTCTTCATCCAGCCCTATCTGGAATGGGTGCTCGAGAATGTGGGCGGCGCCTCCAAGCGCCCCCGTTATGCCGGTCGTCCGGCCTCCGCCGCCACGGCGACGGGCCTGATGTCCAAGCATCTGGCGCAGTTGAAGGCCTTCCTCGAGGAGGCCCTGGGCTGAGAAGGGAGCGGCGGTGGCCTATTTCGCGATGCGGTTGCGCGCCCCGCGCGTGACCTTTCCGTTTGATGCCACCGCTGAGGAAGTGGCGCTGATGCAGTCGCACGGCGCCTATTGGCATGAAAAGGCTCAGGCCGGCATCGCCATCGTGGTGGGACCGGTCATGGACCCCGCAGGGCCTTTCGGGCTGGCGGTGGTGGAAGTGGAGGACGAGGCCGGCGCGCGGGCCCTGGGGCACGCCGATCCGGTGGTGGCGGCGGAGGTGGGCTTCTCCTATGAGGTGATGCCCATGCCGTCGCTGATCTTGCGCCGGTCCTGATCCGGCGCGCGACGGGAAATCGAGGGAGGTCCCTGCGGGGACGAGACAGATGGCGACCGAAATCCGCGTGCCCACCCTGGGCGAGTCCGTTACCGAGGCCACCATCGGCAAGTGGTTCAAGAAGCCCGGCGACGCCGTGAAGGCCGACGAGCCCTTGGTGGAGCTGGAGACCGACAAGGTCACGGTGGAGGTGCCTGCTCCCGCCGCCGGCGTGCTCTCGGAGATCATCGCCAAGGATGGCGAGACCGTCGGCGTCGGCGCCCTGCTGGGCGCCATTGCGGAAGGCGGCGCGGCCGCTGCTGCCGCTCCCGCCGCCCCCAAGGCCGAGGCCCCCAAGGCCGCTCCGGCTCCGGCTGCCGCCGCTCCCGCTGCGCCGGCCAAGCCGGCTCCCGGCGCCGAGAACGGCCCGGCTGTCTCCCGCCTGGCGGCTGAAAGCGGTGTGTCCGCGGCCGGCGTTGCCGGCTCCGGCAAGGATGGCCGGGTGACCAAGGGCGACATGCTGGCGGCCATCGCCACCGGCGGCGCCGCGGCGGCAGCCCCCGCTCCGGTCTCCGTGCCGCGCGTTGCTTCTGCGCCGGTCGATGCGGCCCGCGAAGAGCGGGTCAAGATGACCAAGCTGCGCCAGACCATCGCGCGCCGCCTTAAGGACGCCCAGAACACCGCCGCCATGCTCACCACGTTCAACGACGTGGACATGACCGCGGTGATGAGCCTGCGCGCCCAGTTCAAGGATGCCTTCGAGAAGAAGCACGGCACCAAGCTCGGCTTCATGGGCTTCTTCACCAAGGCGGTCATCGCCGCCCTGAAGGACCTGCCGGCGGTGAATGCCGAGATCGACGGCACCGACATCGTCTACAAGAACTACTACAATATCGGCATTGCGGTGGGCACCGAGAAGGGCCTCGTGGTGCCGGTGGTGCGTGACGCCGACCAGCTCTCCGTCGCCGACATCGAGAAGACCATTGCTGGTTACGGCCGCAAGGCCCGCGATGGCAAGCTCGGCATCGAGGACATGCAGGGCGGCACCTTCACCATCACCAATGGCGGCATCTACGGCTCGCTGATGTCCACCCCTATCCTCAACGCGCCGCAGTCGGGCATTCTCGGCATGCACCGCATTGAGGAGCGCCCGGTGGCCATCAAGGGTCAGGTGGTGATCCGCCCGATGATGTATCTGGCGCTCTCCTACGACCACCGCATCGTTGACGGCCGCGAGGCCGTGACCTTCCTGGTGCGCGTGAAGGAGACCCTGGAGGATCCGGCGCGCCTCGTGCTCGATCTGTGATGTGACGATCGAAAGGCCGCCCACGGGGGCGGCCTTTCCCCTTCCAGCGGGGGAGAAGCCGGGTCCCGGCCGTCGGCCAATGGGACGCGGATGCTGGGCCAAGACCCCTTCCGGCCTGTCCCGGCCGGATATTGATTACATCTCCTCGACCGGGGGCGATCCTGCGGCTTAAGGCCGATGCAGCGCGGGAACATGGGTCGCTCCTTCATTCGAGGCCTGGAGACGAACGCATGTCCTACGATCTCATCGTCATCGGCACCGGCCCCGGCGGCTATGTGGCGGCCATCCGCGCCGCCCAGCTCGGCCTGAAGGTGGCCGTGGTGGAAAAGCGCGGCACCCATGGCGGCACCTGCCTCAATGTGGGCTGCATCCCCTCCAAGGCGCTGCTGTTTGCCTCCGAGAAGTTCGAGGAAGCCGGCCACGTCTTCGCCTCCATGGGCATCGGCGTTCCCGCCCCGACCCTCGACCTGCCCACCATGCTTGGCTTCAAGGACAAGGGCGTGGACGGCAATGTGAAGGGCGTCGAGTTCCTGCTGAAGAAGAACAAGGTCGACGCCTTCTTCGGCACCGGCAAGATTTTGGCGCCCGGCAAGGTGGAAGTGACGCTGAACGCCGACGGCGCCGTGCAGGTGCTGGAGACGAAGAATATCCTGATCGCCACAGGTTCCGACGTGGCGCAGCTGCCCGGCATCACCATTGATGAGAAGCGGGTGGTCTCCTCCACCGGCGCGCTCTCCCTGGACAAGGTGCCCGGCAAGCTGGTGGTCGTGGGCGCGGGCGTGATCGGCCTTGAGCTGGGCAGCGTGTGGCGTCGCCTCGGCGCCAAGGTCACGGTGGTTGAATTCCTCGACCGTATCCTGCCGGGCATGGATGGCGAGGTTGCCAAGAACTTCCAGCGCATCCTCGGCAAGCAGGGCTTCGAATTCAAGCTGGGCACCAAGGTGACCGGCATCGACACCTCCGGCGAGACGCTGAAGGTGTCGGTGGAGCCCGCCGCTGGCGGCGCTGCCGAGACGCTGGATGCCGACGTGGTGCTGGTGGCCATCGGCCGCGTGGCCTACACCGCCGGCCTCGGCCTCGCCGAGATCGGGGTCGAGACCGACAAGCGCGGCCGCGTGGTGGTGGACGGCCACTACAAGTCCACCGTGGACGGCATCTATGCCATCGGTGACGTGATCGCCGGTCCCATGCTCGCCCACAAGGCGGAAGACGAGGGCGTGGCCCTGGCTGAAATGCTCGCCGGCAAGGCGGGGCACGTGAATTACGACGTCATCCCCGGCGTGGTCTACACGTTCCCGGAGGTCGCTTCCGTCGGCAAGACCGAGGAAGAACTGAAGGACGCCGGCATCGCCTACAATGTGGGCAAGTTCCCCTTCACGGCCAATGGCCGGACCAAGGTGAACAACACCACCGACGGCTTCGTGAAGATCCTGGCCGATGCCGCCACCGACAAGGTGCTCGGAGCCCATATCATCGGCCCGGAGGCTGGCGAGATGATCCACGAATGCGCAGTGCTGATGGAGTTCGGCGGCTCGTCCGAAGATCTCGCCCGCACCTGCCATGCCCATCCGACCCGCTCGGAAGCGGTGAAGGAAGCCGCCATGGCGGTGGAGAAGCGCGCCATCCACATGTGAGTGGTCTGACAAGCGGCCCGTCATGCCTCCGAGACGTTCGGCGGCATGGCGGGCCTTTTTCTATGGCTCAAGCGGAACGAGCCGACGGCCGAAGGCCTCATCGCCCTTTGGGGTTTTCCAACTGGTGGATGCCCTCGGTGATGAGGTCGGTGCCCGATTTCATCAGGTCGTGTCCCGTGCGCGCCTGTCCGACCACATGGGTGGTGACGAAGCCTACAGTGGTGACCATCGTCCCGGCGACGGTCTTGGCGACGCCGAGCATTGTGCTTGCCGGGCCTGCGCCCGCCACGTCTTGAAGCTCCTTGTCTGCCAGCGGGGCGGCCTCGGTCTCGGGGGTGTCGGCACTCATGGTCTTGCCCTCAGCAATGCGATCTCACCGTCAGCACGCGCGGCTAAGCGGGCGAAGATATGGCCGTGGAGCCTGAGGTGCTACGGACCGGGAAGCGTCCCCTTAAAGGGAACTGAACGTCACCGCCTCAATCCGCCAGCCATCGAGATCCACCAGGAAGGCGCCATAATAGGCCGGGCCATAGGCCGGGCGCAGGCCTGGGGCGCCATTGTCCCGGCCACCCGCCGCGAGGCCGGCGGCGTGGAAGGCGTGAACCGCCGCGCGGTCTCTGGCGCTGAAGCACAGGTGGAAACCGGGCGGACAGGAAATATCGGCGCCCTTGCGCTCCTCCAGCCAGAAGGCGGCATTGTCGGTTGCGTCCGCGCCGCCGGGAAAATCATAGCCGGCGGAGGCGGTCCCCGTGGGCTCGTCGAAGGTCATCACCCGGACGATGCCGAGTGGGGCGAGGACCCCGTCGTAGAAGGCGGTGGCGCGGGCGAGGTCCCGCACGCCGAGAGACATGTGGTCGAACATTCAGGGCTTCCCTTCCTATCGCGCGGACGGGATTGGACCCCGGCACTGGACCTGAGGCAAGATTGGGATCGATGTCCGATCAAAACTCCCAAGGGCCGGCGCCTCGCCGCCGCTATCGCCCCATCCTGATCCTGCTCGCCTTTCTGTTCCTGGTGGAAGCCTGGCTCTGGCGGCATATGGAGCCGGTGGTCCGCTGGTTTGCCGACCTCATTCCGTTCGAACGGTTCAAGCATTGGGTGGCCGAGCGGGCGCGTGGGCTTCCCCCTTATGCCGCGCTCGCATTGTTTCTGTCCCCCCTGCTGCTGGCGGAGCCGCTGGAAGGCATTGCGGTGTGGGCCTATGCCCACAAGCATTGGATCTTCGGCAGCCTCTGCCTGCTGGCGGTGAAGCTGATCGGCGTCGGCGTGATGGCCTTCCTGTTTGCGGTTTGCGAGACCCAATTGCTGTCCATCGGCTGGTTCGCGCGACTGGTGCAGATTTTTCTCAAGGTAAAGGCCTGGGCGGAGGCGGAGGTTGAACCCGTCAAGGCGTGGCTGCGCACCTGGCGCGACCGGGTGCTGGCCGACTTCCACGCCAGTGGCGGCTTTGGCCGGCGCATTGCGGCGCTGCGCCGGCGCATCTTCTCGCGCAGCCGGGCTTGAACCCGACGGACGTCATGCGCGGGGATGGAAGGCGCGGTAGGCGTCCAGAAGCCGTGTCTCGTCGAGGGCGGTGTAGATCTGCGTGGTAGAAAGCGAGGCGTGGCCCAGCAATTCCTGGATGGCCCGCAATTCCCCACCGCGCGCCAGGAGATGGGTGGCGAAGGAGTGTCTGAGCGCATGGGGCGTTGCAGTGTCGGGCAGGCCCAGCGCCCCCCGCATGCGCTCTACCGCCTGCTGGATGATGCGCGGTGAAAGCGGCCCGCCGCGCGCCCCCAGGAACAGCGGGCCGTCGGGGGAAAGCGGGATCGGGCAGAGCGCCACATAGTCCGCAATCGCCTGAGACACGGGCGCAATGATGGGCACCATGCGCGTCTTGTTGCCCTTGCCGGTCACGGTGATCTCGCCGAGGACCCCGGGCGCAGGGACTTGGCTTGCAGTGAGGCCAAGCGCCTCGGAAATGCGCAGGCCCGCGCCATAGAGCAAGGCGATCACCGCCGCGTCTCGGGCCAGCACCCAGTTTTCACGGGCCTCACCCGCGCGGGTACCAGCATCCGCCAGGGCGCGCGCGGCGTCGGCGGTCACGGGCTTCGGCAAGGCGCGGGGGACCTTAGGCGCCCGAACCGAGGCGAGGGGCGCCACCTTGCCGAGCCCCTCCCGCTCCAGGTGCCGGGCGAAGGAGCGCGCGGCTGCGAGAAGCCGCACCAGCGTGCGCGGTGCGCTGCCTTCGCTGCGGCGGGCGGCGAGCACGGCGCGCACGTCCGCCGGCTTGAGCGCGGCGAGCTCCGCAAGCGAAGGGCGTCCTCCCAAATGATCCGTGAGAATGGTCAGGACGCGGGTGAGATCGCGGGCATAGGCCTCCCGCGTCTTGGGAGAAAGGTGCCGCTCATGGGCCAGGCGCGCCAGCCAGCCTTCGGCGGCGGCGCCCACATCCGGCGCGGTCACACTGAGAAGGGCGCCTTGCGTTCGCCGCGCCTTGGTCTCGTCGCTGCTGGCCATGGCGCCTCCTTGAGGGCTGAGCATGCTGCCACTCCTTCTTGCGCGTCAAATCTCAAGGATCGCTGAATGGGCGGGCAGGGGATCTTGTCAAAAAGATATATCGAACGATATAAGGGGTGCAGGGTATCGAACGATATATCTAATGGAGCACTTCCCATGTTTGGATGCAGATCCCATTTCGAGCGTCATGCCGCCGGCCGGTTCGGCGAAGGCGGAGGTTTCGGCGGTGGCCGGGGCGGTCGCGGCCGGGGGGGCGGCGGCGACATGTTCCGCCTCGGCCGCATGCTGGCCCAGGGCGACCTCAAGCTGCTGGCGCTCGCGCTCATCGCCGAGCAGCCGCGCCACGGCTACGAGATCATCAAGCTGATCGAGGAAAAGACAGGCGGCTGGTACTCGCCGAGCCCGGGCGTGGTCTATCCGACCCTGACCTATCTGGAAGAGGCCGGATTCGTGGTGGCCGAGGCGGACGGCGCCAAGAAGCGCTATGCCATCACACCAGAGGGCGAGGCCCATCTGGCTGAGAATCGGGACTTCGCCGACGCGCTTTTGGGCCGCCTGTCCGAGATCGGCCTGCGCATGAGCCGCTTTAAGAAGTGGATGGGGCGCGGCGAGGAGGAAGGTCACCGGGAGGGCAACCTGCCGCGCCTGGTGGAAGCCGCCTTCGAAAATCTGCGCGAGGCCAGCCAGCAAGCGCTGGAGGCCGACCGCGGTGGGGAACTGCGGATCGTGGAGATCCTCTCCCGCGCTGCCAACGACATCCGCCAGAACGGCTGACAGACGGGCATGCGGCCCCTCAGGGGCCGCGCCTCACAGAAGGGCGGCGAGGATCAGCACGATCCCGCCGCTGGCTGCGCTCCACACCATGGAGCGCACATAGGGAATGCCGAACGCATAAAGCGGCACGTACAGAACCCGCGCCCAGAAATAGAGCGCGGCCCCAAAGCTGGTCAGCGCCGAATGCACCCCCGCGGCGTGGGTGAGCAACACCGCTGCGGCGAACAGGGGAAACGTCTCCAGGACATTGCGAAATGCGCGGTCGAGCCGACCGGCCACGGGAGGCAAGGGGGGCGTCTCCTCATCCCGGGCACCGGCATTCCATGCCAGACCCCGCGCCTTGGTGGCGCCGGCCGCGGCGAGAAACAACTGCACGAAGACCAAGAGAATACTTAAGGCCAGATAGCGCAGTTCCACGGTCATGGATGGTCCTTCCGAGAGGGGGGCGGCGCGCCTGCCTGTCTAGGCGACCGCGATGGCTTTGGCTCAGGCTCGGTCCCGCAACCTTTCAAGTCTCTTACATCCGTCGTGTTCCGCGCTCAGGCCAGATAGCCCGCCCGCTTCAGGCGGACGATGGCCAGATCGAGCGCGGACAGGAAGGCGGAGCGGTCGCGCGGCGAGAAGGGGCGGGGGCCGCGCGTCATTTCTCCGGCAGAGCGCAAGTCTTCCATGAGGTTGCGGGTGGCGAGCGCGGCGCCGATGGTGGCCTCGGTGAAGGCCTTGCCATTGGGTGCGATCACCGACGCGCCCGCCTTCACGCAGCGGTCCGCCAGCGGAATGTCCGCTGTCACGACCACATCGCCCCTTGTTGCCCGGCTGGCGATCCAATCATCCGCCACATCCGCGCCGCTCGCCACCACCACCCGCTCGACAAAGGTCTCGCGCGGCACGGCGATGGGCGAATTGCTCACCACGAACACCTTCAGGCCATGGCGCAGCGCGACCTTGTAGGTCTCCTCCTTTACGGGGCAGGCATCTGCATCCACATAGATGGCGATCGGTTCGGGACGGGGCGGCTCTGTGATCATGGATGGTGTGATGACATCGGACGGCAGCAGGTTCAATGCGAATGCGCGGCACGGATCGGAGCCGTGGGCATGAAGGACACGCTCTCGACCCTCAACCGCCGCCTGCAGAGACTGCCCGTTATCGGCCCCATGCTCACGCGCGTCAGCGAACTGGAGCGCGCCACCCTGGCCATAATCGCGCTCGCGGCCGTTGCCTTCTACGGCTTCCTGGCGCTGGCAGAGGACGTGCTGGAGGGGGAGACCCATTCCCTCGATGAACGCATCCTGCTTGCCCTGCGCGAGACGACGGACCGCTCCGATCCCATCGGCCCGCCCTGGTTCGAGGAGAGCATGCGCGACCTCACGGCGCTTGGCGGCACAACGATTCTCACGCTCATCACGCTGGCGGTGCTCGCCTATCTGATCCTGGTGGGAAAGCGCCACACGGCGCTCATGGTCACCGTTTCCATCGCCGGGGGCGCCATCTTGTCGAGCCTCCTGAAATGGGGCATCGGCCGGCCCCGTCCCGATCTCGTGCCCCATGGCATGGAGGTCTATACGGCCAGCTTCCCGAGCGGCCATTCCACCATGTCCGCGGTGGTCTATTTGACGCTGGGGGCCCTGCTCGCGCGCGCCCAGCCGCGCCAGAGGGTGAAGGTCTTCCTGCTGACGCTGGCTGCCAGCGTCACTGTCATCGTGGGCATCAGCCGCGTCTATCTGGGCGTGCACTGGCCGACCGATGTGCTCGGGGGATGGGCGCTCGGGGCCGGCTGGGCCTGCCTCTCCTGGCTCGTCATGCTGTGGCTGCAGGAGCGCGGCGAAGTGGAGCGGGAGGCGCAGCCCGTGCTCCCCGGGGACAAGCCCGCCGCGTAACCGCGCACAAAAAAGGCGCGCCAGCTTGGCGCGCCCGTAATGGTGGCGTGTTCGGAGAAGCCGGCCGGCTCAGTCGAACAGGCTGGAGACCGATTCCTCATGGGCGGTGCGCGCAATGGCCTCACCGATAAGGGTGCCGATGGACACCACGCGGATGTTGCGCGCAACCCGCACCGCCTCGGTAGGCAGGATGGAATCCGTGATCACCAGTTCCTTGAGCTTGGAGGCGGTGATGCGCGCCACCGCCCCGCCGGAGAGCACGCCGTGGGTGATATAAGCGTGCACTTCCTTGGCGCCGCGCGCCAGGAGCGCATCGGCCGCATTCACCAGCGTGCCGCCGGAATCCACGATATCGTCCACGAGGATGCAGGACCGGCCTTCCACATTGCCGATCACGTTCATGACCTCGCTCTCGCCCGGACGCTCGCGGCGCTTGTCGACGATAGCCAGCTGCGCGTCGATGCGCTTGGCGAGCGCACGGGCGCGCACCACGCCGCCGACGTCGGGAGAGACCACCATCAGGTTGCCGATGTCGAACCGCTCCTTGATGTCGCGGACCATAACGGGGGCGGAGTAGAGGTTGTCCGTCGGGATGTCGAAAAAGCCCTGGATCTGCCCGGCATGGAGATCCAGCGTCATCACGCGGTCGGCGCCCGCATGGGTGATGAGATTGGCCACCAGCTTGGCGGAGATCGGGGTGCGGGGACCGGGTTTGCGATCCTGCCGGGCATAACCGAAATAGGGGATCACCGCCGTGATGCGCTTGGCCGAGGCCCGGCGCAGCGCATCAATGATGATCAGCAATTCCATCAGGTGGTCATTGGTGGGGAAGGACGTGGACTGCACCACGAAGACATCCTGTCCACGCACGTTTTCCTGAATCTCGACAAAGATTTCCATGTCGGCGAACCGCCGCACCACCGCCTTGGTCAGAGGAGTGGAGAGGTAGGCCGCGATGGCTTCTGACAGGGCGCGGTTGGAATTGCCGGCGACAATCTTCATGGATCCGTTCTCGGTCGACATGGACGCTCCGCCAAAACCGCGGAAAGGGGATTCTGTGACGCCGGCCTGATTGGCCTTTGCGAACGGCTTTGTAAAGAAGCCTTAGCGCGCCGCATAAGCCAGCGTGGTGGAGGAGGCGGCCTCGGCCACCGGCGGGCCGTCGCCGTCCACGGGCGGACCGCTGGGTGCGGCGGCCGGCGGCTCGGGTGCTGCCGGGGTGGCCGGGGCTGCCGCAGCAGCGGCCGGGGCCGCCGTAGCGCGAGCCTGGCCCGACGGCGCGGGAATGCCAATCGTCTCGGCAAGGCTCGCCATGGACTTGCCGGCAATGCGATTGAGCATTTCGTCGTCGCAGGCGGCCCAGGCATCGCCCTTCACGCGCTTGGTGACTTCCTCCCCGGTGATGCGGGCAACGCGCTGCTTGTCGGCGTCGTAGATTTCCCAGGCGTAGCTCACCGCAGTCTTGGACTTGTCCGAATGCACGGACAGGTAGCCGCGAACGCGATAGGTGGAGGTGTCGGTGCGCGATACGACCGGCACCTGCTGCGCCTGCGCCTCCGAGGTCAGCTCGGTGACCAGCTTTTCGAAGGTGGGCTTGGGCGGGCCGTCGATAGAATCGAAGGCCAGTGTCCGGCTGCCGGACGAGGCCATCGGGCTGCCGCCGCTTCCGTCGGTCTGACACGCGGCCAGGGAAAGGCCCGAGAGAAGGAGTGCGACGCGGCTCGCGATCCGAAGCCGCTTCGCCCAACCCGTGCTGGCCGTCGCCCCGTTCATGCGGTCGCCCCTGTCTGTGTCATCGTCACAGGAGGGTTATCCGCAATCGGGCGCGAGGTCCAGGAAAACGGTTAAAATGTCGTTAACGGGCGAAATCCCCATGCGGCAGCAACCGTCTGGAGGTGCGACGGGCCATTCAGACGAGCGCGATTGCCGCCACCATGCGTCCGTAATCGGCCTCCTTGCGATGGGTGGCACGCCGGTAACTGAAGAAGCGGGCCTCGTCGGAATAAGTGTCCAGCTGGAGGTCCTCAACTGTGCCCACGCCCGCCTCGTTCAGGCGGTGGGCGATGAAGCCCGGCAGGTCGAACAGGGCATGCCCCTGCCGTTCGGCGGCGCGGAAGAAGCGGGCATGGGCCCGGTCTTCCTCCAGGAAGCGGGCGATGAAGTCGTCGCCCACCTCGTAGCTGTCCTGGCGAATGAGGGGCCCGATGGCGGCGACCATGCGGCTGCGGACTGCCCCCAGTTCCTCCATCCGCGCGACCGTCGCGGCGAGCACCCCTCCGAAGGCTCCCTTCCAGCCCGCATGGGCGGCGCCCACCACGCGGGCGAGGGGATCGGCGAAGAGGACGGGTCCGCAATCTGCCACCGTGACGGTGGCGCCAAGTCCGGGACTGGCGGTCACCACCGCGTCGGCCTGGGGGGCGTCCTCCCGGCTCCAGGGCTTCTCCAGGACCACGGCGGTCGGCGAATGCACCTGCCAGCAGGCGACCAGGGCCTCTGGCGCGATGCCGAGGTCCACCGCCATCCGGGCACGGTTTTCCTGCACGTTGGCCAGGTCATCCCTGGATCCCATGCCGCCGTTCAGGCTGGCATAGAGCCCTTCCGAGACGCCGCCCTGCCGGGTGAAGAAGCCATGGCGGATGCCGGGGAGGCGCGAGAGGGAAGGGGCTGTGATCTTCATGGGGTCTCCGAAAAAGCCTCGGACGGGTCAAAGCCGGGGGGCGCCTCGAAGGTGGGGCTGGTGACGCAGAGCACCTTGAAGAGCTCGCCCATCTCTCCCTTGCCGGTCCCCGACAGGCGACGATGGGCGGTATCGACGACTTCTTTCTGCACCGGCGTCGCGTTGAATTTGAGGCGCTCCGCACGGGCGGACAGCCCCAGCCGCTCCAGGAACTCACCCTGGGTGAGGGGGCCGAAGGCACGTGCGCCCGCCTGAAGCGCCGACCGGGCGAGGGCGGCGAAGTCCACATGGGCGGTGAGGTCCGCCTCGCCCGGCCGATCCAGCGGATCGGCGAAGCGATGGGCACTCAAGGCCTGGAGCGTGTCGCCGAGGCCGCTGCGGACATGTCCGTAATCGATGACCAGTGCCGCGCCCTCGCCGGACGCGAGCCGCGAGGCAAGGGCATCCATGGCCCCGCTTTCCAGGTGCTCCAGGATCGCGCCAGGCGCGTAAGGTGGCGGCACATTTCGGGCGAAGGTCGCCGCCATGGGGGAGGCGATGGGATCGACCCCGAAGGCCAGCGCCCCGTCCGGTCCGAGGCCCACCTTGCGTTCATGCCAGCCATTGGCGCCCCGCGCGAACTGGGCGATGGGCAAGGCATCGAAGAACTCGTTCGCCAGGACGATCACCGGACCGTCCGGCACATCTTCGATGCGCTCGTGCCAGGTGACCGGCACGCCGCTCGGCCGCAACGCGTCTTCCTGCTTGCGGCGCAGGACGGGGCTGGTTTCCACCAGATGCACGTCCACCGCCTGCAGGAAGCCGGGCACAATGCGCCCGGCGCGCAGGGCATCCGCCATTAGGGTCCCGCGGCCAGGGCCGAGCTCGACGAGGCGCAGCACGTCGGGCGCGTGCATGCTTTGCCAGACGGCTGCGGCCCAAAGGCCCAGCAACTCGCCGAACATCTGGCTGATCTCGGGGGCTGTGGTGAAATCGCCTTTCGCCCCGAGCGGATCGCGGGTGAGATAATAGCCATGGACGGGATGGCCAAGGCACAGGGCCATGTATCGGCTCACCGAAAGGGGGCCTTCCGCCGCAATGAGCGCCCGGATCTCAGCCTCGAGCGGCGTCACCGCTCAGGCTCCCGCGCCGGTCCGGGGCGCGCTTGAGCGCAGGCTATAGAGCACAAGGCCGATGCCCGCCAACACCAGCGGCACGGAGAGGATCATCCCCATGGTGGTGCCGAAGGCCAGATAGCCGAGCTGCGGGTCCGGCTCGCGGAAGAATTCGCCGACGATGCGGCCAAGACCATAGCCGATGCCGAAGATGCCACCGGCCAGACCCGGCCGGCGCAGGGCGCCGAGGCGCACTGCGATGATCATGATGACGAACAGGAGCAGGCCTTCCAGCGCCGCCTCGTAGAGCTGGCTGGGGTGGCGTGGCACATTGCCGCCGGTGGGGAAGATGATGGCCCAGGGCACGTCCGAAGGGCGGCCCCACAATTCGCCATTGATGAAGTTGGCCAGGCGCCCGAAGAACAACCCAATCGGGGCCACCACGCCGGACACATCCAGCAGCGAGGGCACCGCAATGCCGCGGGAGCGGGCAAAGAGGATGAGGGCGACGATGGTGCCGGCAAGGCCCCCGTGGAACGACATGCCGCCCTTCCAGACCATGAAGATCTCGGCCGGGTGCTGCAGGAAGTAAGGCAGGTTGTAGAACAGCACATAGCCGGTACGCCCGCCCAGGATGACGCCCAGCGTCGCCCAGAACAGGTAGTCGTCAATGTCCACCGGCTGCATGGGCGATGTGCCGCCCCACAGGGCCGGGCGAGAGACCAGCCAGCGCGCGAGGCGCCAGCCAATCAGCAGACCGGCAATGTAGGCAAGGGCATACCAGCGAATGGCAAAGGGGCCGATTTCGACGAGAATCGGGTCGAGGGCCGGAAATGGCAGCGCGAGCTGGATCATGGCGACCCCGTCTTGAACTGGTGGCCTGGCGCGGGCCGGAGCAGGGCATGTGCCCGCCGCAGGCCCATCCGTCAAGGTGACGCGGGTGAGGATGGCGGCGGATCGCCTCTTGCAGCGTGCGGGCGGCATGCCCATTGTCTCACCGAAAGCGGCCTGCTCCTGAAAGCGGACTGGCCGGTGTGTGACGGAGGCAAGCCATGACCCAGACCTCAGGCCGGATTTTCGATGAGATGGCCCGCCTCGTGAATGATGCCGCCGGCGTCGCCCAGGGCGTGCGCCGCGAGGCCGAGACGGTGATGCGCGCCCAGATGGAGCGTTTCCTGCGGGACATGGACCTGGTCAAGCGCGAGGAGTTCGAGGTGCTCAAGGACCTCGTCGCCGCCACACGCGAGGAAAACGAGCGCCTCTCGGCCAAGATCGCGGAGTTGGAAACCCGGCTTTCTGTCCAGACCCCGCCCACCGGCGCGTGACAGGCGGCGTTGCCGCCAAGATACATTCCAGGGGAAATGAGTTTCCCCTCCCTCAATATGTCGTAGCGATGCCGCATTGCATCGCGATATAGTGGAGAAGTGGCGATTCGAAGCCGGATCGTCGCGCCGTGCGCGACGGGGTGCAGCCTCGCCATGGCACATCGAGCCGGAGCCGATGGCTTCGGACGGTGGAGCCGCCGGTACGCCGCGTCGCGCAAATCCTGGCTGGCTTTGAGTGCCGTGTTGTGCCGCGTTCGACCCTCTCCGCGTTCCTCAAACCGCGAGGTCGAGGCATGTCTCTCATCGACATCGAAGCTGAAGCTCCGGCCAATCCCGTCGACCTTGTCGAACGGCTCGCTGCCGTTCGCGACTGGGCGTTCGAGCGTTCCGACGAGGACGAGATCACCTTGTCGCTCTCCAGCCGCTGGACGGACTGCCACGTCTCGTTCCAGTGGATGGACGAGATCGAAGCGCTGCATCTTGCCTGCGCCTTCGACTTCAAGGTGCCGGACGGCCGCCGTGCCGAGGTGCTGAAACTCCTCGCTCTCATCAACGAGCAGATGTGGCTCGGCCATTTCGACCTGTGGGCGCAGGAAGGGGTGATCATGTTCCGCCACGCCCTGGTGCTTGCCGGCGGGGCCACCGCCAGCGACCGGCAGTGCGAAGCCATTGTGGACGCGGCCATGGACGCGGTGGAACGCTATTATCCCGCCTTCCAGTTCGTGGTGTGGGCCGGCAAGTCCGCGCGCGAAGCCATGGACACGGCGCTTTTCGATACCGTCGGAGAGGCTTAAGACTGGACGCACTCGGATTTGCGCGGGGCCGGCTCGTCCGGTCCCGCCGCCCATGAAGGTGTGCCATGTCGGTAAATGTTCTGAAGCAGTTGAGCGGCCCCGTGGTGCTGGTGGGGGCTGGCAAGATGGGGGGCGCCATCCTGGAGGGGTGGCTGCGCAGTGGCATCGACCCTGAGCGTGTGGTCGCCCTTGACCCCAATATGTCGGACGAGATGGCCGCCAGCCTCACCGGCCGCGGCGCCCTCGCCAATCCCAGCCTGGACTCCCTTCCCGATCCCTCGATTGTTCTGCTCGCCGTGAAGCCGCAGGTGGCGCCCGCGGTGCTGGCGACCGTGCGGTCCATCGTCAAGCCGGGTACGCTGGTCGTCTCCATCATGGCCGGCCGCACCATCGGTTTTCTCCAGGAGGCCCTGCCGCGTGGCACGTCCGTCGTGCGCACCATTCCCAATACGCCCGCCAGCATCGGGCAGGGGATCACGGTGGCGGTCGCCAATGCCCAGGTGGCCTCGCAGGATCGGGCCCTCGTCGGCGCGCTGCTGGCGGCACTGGGGCCGGTGGAATGGATCGAGGACGAAGACCTGATGGACGCGGCCACCGCCGTTTCCGGCTCCGGCCCCGCTTATGCGTTTCTGCTGGCCGAGACCTTGGCGAAGGCCGGTGCGGCGGCGGGGCTGCCCGCTGACCTTGCGGACCGCCTCGCCCGTGCAACCGTTGCGGGGGCGGGCGCCTTGATTGCCCAGTCCGGCATCGACCCCGCCACTCTGCGCGAGAATGTCACTTCGCCGGCGGGAACCACCGCCGCCGCGCTTTCGGTCCTCATGGATTCCCAGCGCGGGTTCGGCCCGCTGCTGACCGAAGCGGTTGCGGCGGCGACCCGGCGCTCCAAGGAGCTGGGCGCCTGAAGAGGCGTTCAACGGCGATCGCCTCTTGAGGGAGGCGATCGCCGTTCACACATCGGGGCGGCAGCACGAACGGGAGGCTCACCATGGTGTCCGAAACCACGCGCGCGGCGTGCCTCAACGCCTTTCTTGCCCTCGTCGCCGAACAGGGCTTTGAGCGCGTGACCTACGCGCAGATCGCGTCGCGGGCCGGCGTTCCGCTGTCGCAGATGCGGGTGGGCTTCTCCTCCACGTTCGACTTCCTGTTCGCCCTCGGCAAGAGTGTTGATCTGGAGGTGCTGGCGGAAGGTGGGCTTGCCGACGACATGGCGGGGGAGAGCCCCCATGAGCGGCTGTTCGAGGTGCTCATGCGCCGGCTCGATGCCCTCGAGCCGCACCGGCCGGCCATCGCCTCCCTTTTCGCTTCGGCGCGCCGCAATCCGGCGCTCGCCGCGGCGTTGCTGAAGAGCAATACGCAGTCCCAGCGCTGGATGCTGGCGGCCGCCGGCATCGATTCTGCAGGCCTGGAAGGAGATGTGAAGGCCCACGGCCTTGCGCTCCTGTTCGCCCGCGTGGTGGAGGTGTGGCTGAAGGATGAGGATCCCGGTCTCTCCCGCACCATGGCGGCGCTCGACCGGGAATTGCGCAGCGGCGCAAAGTTGCTCGATATGCTCGACGACCTCGCCTACATCGCCTTGCCGTGGCGGGTGCGCCGCGCCTCGGCCGCTGTGCCGACGCGTCCGGAGGGTGTGGAGGAGGCGTGAGCGGCCGCCCCCTGCTTCGTGCCGGCGAGCGCTCTGTTATCCAAAGGCTCAGCGCACGCGGGCGATTCGCCCGCCATGCCCCTGATGCCCGAGGAACAAGCCATGACCCAGAAGATCGCCGAAACCATCAGCTTTGACGACTTCATGAAGGTGGACGTCCGGGTCGGCACCATTGTCGAGGCAGAGCCGTTTCCGCAGGCTCGCAAGCCCGCCTTCAAGCTGCGCATCGACTTCGGGCCGGAGATCGGGGTGAAGAAATCGTCGGCCCAGATCACCGTGCACTACACGCCGGACGATCTCATTGGACGCCAAGTTGCAGCGGTGGTGAATTTTCCGCCGCGCCAGATCGGCCCCTTCATGTCGGAAGTGCTGACCCTGGGCTTTCCCGATGCTGACGGCGCGGTGGTCCTCATCGGCCCGTCGCTGAAGGTGCCGGACGGCGGCCGGCTGTTCTGAAGGAGGAGCGGCGGCCCCGGTGAGGGACCGCCGCGGAAGAGCGTCACGCTTCGGGTCAGGACGCCGCGAAGGGGTGATGCGCCGTCTTGGCCTTCTGCACCACGTCGGCAGCCTTGGGCTCGCCAGCTACAGCGCGGGCGATGGCTTCCTTGGTGGCGGTGTAGTTGAATTCCTGGATCTTGGCGTCGTCCGACGCCTCCCAGTGAATGAATACGCCGACGCAAATGAAAATGTCGTCGGCCTCTTCGGCTGGGATGGTGCCGTCCTCGACGCTGTCTGTCACGGCCTTGGCCACCGCATATTGCGCCGGGCCGAACATCTGCACGGCCTGACGCGCATCCTTGATGGTCACCTTGTTGAAAAGAACCGTGTTCGGCTTGGCCAGAAGGTTGGGTTCCACCACCGCCAGGAGGGTGGTGAAGCCGTCCTTGTTGTTGGTGAGGGCATTCACGAAAGCGGTTTCCGCCGCCGAGCCGCGCGGGCCCATGATCAGGTCGATATGGGCGACTTCGTTGCCGTCGCCGACGAGGGATTCGCCGACCAGCAGCTTGTTGATCTTTGCCATGGGAGCATCCTCCATAAGATGGCTGCGCGTTTTCAAGACACCGAGAGGGAGCGCGTGCGCTCCTGTCTTGGAGCCGCAAGTCCAGGCACCGGAAGGGTCCAGGATGCGGGCTCCAGCCCGGCTATCCTTGTTGACGGCGTTCGGCGGATGTCGAACCGGTTGGCCAGATAGCGTTTCGGCGGACAGACTTTAGTGCGGCGGCCGGCGAGAGGGAAGCGGAGCGGGACCGTTGCCGTGCCCCCGCTCCACATTTCGACGAGGCCCGTTCAGTCCCGCACCTGGAACGGCACATTGCCCACGGCCGCGGCCCCGCGCCCGTCGCGCACCACCACGAAGGCGCGGTAATTGCCGGGGGCGAGCCCCTGCACGCGCACACCGCTCGAACTCGCCTCGCGGACGGCCTCGGGGAAGCTCGCCGGAACAGGCTCGGCGTCGCCACCCACGCCTTTCACATGGGTTTCTGCCATCACCTGCCATTCGACCTTCAGGGCATCGCCGTCGGGATCGGTCGCCTTCAGCTCGATGTCCAGCGGCTGGCCCGTCGGGACACTCGCGGGGCCACGGGCGCGAAGGGCGAGGATGCGCGGCGCCTTGTCATCGCCGGGCGTGTGGCCGCCCCAGGTTTCGGCCATCACCTGCACCGTCTCGGTCCATTCGCCGGTGGGCAGGAAGAGGCTGTGCCAGGTTGGGGTGACCTCCTGCTTCTGGCCCCAATAGAAGGGGAGGGCGCCGGTCTGTCCCTGCTTGAGCACCTGCAGATAGGCTTTCACCTTGTCTGCCTTCTCCGTGCTGGTGGGCTCGATGGGGGCGCCCCAGGGGGTCTTGCCCGCCTGCCATTGGCCGAGGGCGCCCAGCTCGGTGATGATGATCGGGCCGCTCCAGCCCTGGCTGCGGGCGCGTCCGACCACGGTGAGCAGGCTGTCGCCATAGGCGTTGATGCCCAGCAGATCCACCGAAGGAGCGAGACGGCGCAAGGTGGAAACCTTGTCCTCGCCGGTATCGGCCAGGACCGCCATGACCGGATGGGAGGGATCGATCTTCTTGACGAGCTGGGCTGCCTCCTCGATGGCGGGCCAGACGGGGGCAGCTTGTGCTGGGGTGAGCTCCGTCTCCACCTCGTTGCCGACGCTCCAGGCAAGAAGGGCGGGGTGGCTGTGATAGTGCTCCACCATCCGTCGCAACTGGTCCAGCTGAGCCTCCACGGCGGCGCGGTTGCGATAGTCGAAGCCGCGCCGGGGATGTTCGAGCCAGAAGCCCACAATCACCTTCAGCCCCGCCCGCTGCGCGGCATCGAGCACCGGACCGGGATCCTCCCCATAGGTGCGCACCACGGTTGCTCCGACGCCCTTCAACTCCGCAAGGCGCGTCTGGCCTGCGGCGCCATTGGCGATGAAGGGTGCTCCATCGAGCCGCAATTCCGTGCCGCGAATGCTCACCACGCTGGCCGCCGCGGGCGTGGCGAGCAGTGCAAACAGGATGGTGGCGAGGGGAAGTGATCGCACGAATGGCTCCTGAGGAGTGGCAGAGAGGGGAATCTCGTCCCCGACGATGGTGTCAATGAGACCTTATAGCAGCGGCGGTGCGTCACGGATGATGTCCTTAGGTCACATTCCCTTTGCCCCTTCCGATCAGGGCGCGGCATTGCGATGCGGCCGGCGGATCTCGCGGTTTCCTCCCGGCCGCACTCGCCCTAAAGAAGGGACGGGCCGAAACGGGAGAACCTGTCGGCCCGTGGAGCGTTTAGGGCGAGAGCCAGAAGGGGCACCTGTGGAACCGTTCGTGCTTGCCCATCTTTCCGATCCGCATCTCGGCCCCATCCCGGAGGCGCGCTTGTCCGAGCTTCTCGGCAAGCGCTTCTTCGGAATGATGAACTGGATCGGTGCGCGGCGTCGGAATTTCGGCGCGGCAACGCTGACTCCGCTCCTGAACGACCTTTTGGCCCAGGGGGCAGACCATATCGCGGTCACCGGAGACCTCGTGAATGTGAGCCTGCCGGCGGAGTTCGACACCGGCGCCACCTTCCTGTCCTCCCTCGGTGACCCGCACGATGTGACAGTCATCCCCGGAAACCACGACACCTATGTTCGCTCCGCCTTGACCTATCATCTGGAGCATTGGGCGCCCTTTCTCTCCGGCGACGACACCCATCCTCACACGCCGCTGGACGTGGACGCCTTTCCCTTCGTCCGCCGGCGCGGGCCGGTGGCCCTCATTGGCGTCTCTACGGCCATCCCCACGGCCGCTTTCCTGGCGAGCGGAAAGGTGGGACGCCAACAGCGCGAGCGGCTCCGGGTCCAATTGCGGAAACTGAAGGAAGAGGGCCTGTTCCGGGTCGTGCTGATCCACCATCCCCCCGTGGGGGAGCGCGCCTTTCACCGGGACTTGCGGGATGCGTCAGCCGTGCGCGACGTGCTGGCGGACGCGGGGGCGGAGCTGGTGCTGCACGGCCACGACCATCGGGCGTCCATCGGCAGAATTGCGACGGCGGAGCGCGATATTCCGGTCATTGGCGTACCATCGGCATCCGCGGGACCGGAGGACGGCAGGGGACCGGGGCGCTATAATCTCTACCGGGTCTCGGGCACCCCTGGCGACTGGGCCTGCACCATGGAAAGCCGGGGCTATGAAGCCGGCGATGTTCACGTGCGTCCGAGAGAAACCCATCGGCTTTTCTAGGGAGTGAGGGCGCACGCTGCATCGTGCAGTCCGGCGGCGACGGTGTGTGCCTGCAAAGGCATCCATTTTGGAAGTAATTTGTCAAATGTGGTGAAAATTCGCCTGTTTGTATCCGAATGTAATTTTCGGTGACTTAGCGTTATCGCAAAATGAATAAATATCCGCACGGCTGAGCTTGCGAAAAATTACATATCTTTAAGTTGAAGCCCGGTTCCGTGGGCTTCATCCTCATCCCATCATCATCGGAGGATGAGACATGAAGAAGGCCATCATTGCCGCCACCACCGCTGCACTCCTGGCAGGTTCGGTCGCCACCTATGCGGCCAATCCCGGCCCCGGCCCGGCCGGAGGTCCAGCGGGCGGGCCGCCGGCTGCTGGAGAACAGGCGCAGGACCAGGGGCGCTGGAAGCCCAGTCCCGCCGACCGTGCGGCCTTGACCGATGCCCGCATCGCCGCCCTGAAGACCGGCCTCAAGCTGACCCCGGATCAGGAAAAGCTCTGGCCTGCCGTGGAGGACGCTCTGCGCGCCACCGCTGCGGATGTCTCCGCCCGCCGCGCGGAGATGCAGAAAGCCCGTGCTGACAATGCCCGGCCCGATCCCATCGAGCGCCTTCGGCTTCAGGCGGACATGATGACGTCGCGCGCCGGCGACCTGAAGAAGATCGCGGACGCCGCAGAGCCGCTCTACAAGACCCTGGACGACGGGCAGAAGCATCGCCTGCAGATCCTGCTGCGCGAGGACCTTCTGAAGGGGCCCTTCATGCACCACGGCCCCGGCCAGGGTCCGGGGGGTCCGCGTCGCGGCTGACCTGGCCCGTTAAGGATGGCCCGCCGCCTTCGGGAGGCGGGCCATTTTCCATGTCTGGCCCCTGTGCCGGTGGGTTCCGTGCGATGCGGCAACCAGGTGCCGACGCTGGGCAGGTCTGTATGCAAAAACAGGCATACATGAGAATTCGTCATGCATAACGTGACGAAGATTGATTTTTTACAGCGGCTTCACGTGCCTTATGGTGGTCGGGAAAAGAGGGGAATCCCTCGCCCGAGGTCACGTTCATGAATTCCGCTTCCTCTTCTCGCGCACCCGTGGCGCGCGCGTCCACGTGGCTGATCGTAGTCGCCGGCTGCCTGATCGCCATGCTCACATTTGGCCCCCGCTCAGCGTCCGGCTTTTTCCTGCTGCCCATGTCCAGCCAGTTCGGCTGGGGCCGGGACGTGTTTGGCCTCGCCCTGGCCCTGCAGAACCTGCTCTGGGGACTCGGCTCTCCCTTTGCCGGCGCAATCGCGGATCGGTTCGGCACCGTCAAGGTGCTGTGCGCCGGCGCCATCGTCTATGCCGGTGGCCTGGCGCTCATGTCCATGGCCATCACGCCGGGCCTTCTGCACCTGAGCGCGGGCGTGATGGTGGGCTTCGGCCTATCCGCCTGTTCCTTCAATCTCGTGCTCGCGGCCTTTGGCAAGCTCCTGCCGGAGCGTTGGCGCTCCCTGGGCTTTGGCGCGGGCACGGCGGCCGGCTCCTTCGGCCAGTTCCTCTTCCCCCCGCTGGCGACAGGGCTGATCGGCTCGGTGGGATGGCAGGAGACCTTGGTCATCTTTGCCGTCATCCTGCTGCTGGTCATTCCGCTCTCCTTCGCGCTGGCCACACGGGGGTCAGCCACGCCCTCCGCCGCCAGTGCGCCGGCCCAATCGCTGGGTGCCGCTCTGAGCGAGGCCTTCGGTCATCCCAGCTATGTCTTCCTGGTGCTTGGCTTCTTCACCTGCGGGTTCCAGCTGGCCTTCGTGACCGTGCATATGCCGGCCTATCTCGCCGACAATGGCATCACGCCGGCGGTGGGCGGCACGACACTGGCCCTGATCGGCCTATTCAACATTGTCGGGTCCATCGGAGCGGGGGCGCTCGCCTCGCGCTTTTCCCGCAAGTGGATGCTCGCCTTCATCTATGCCGCACGCGGCGTGGCCATTGCGATCTTCGTCCTGGCGCCCATTTCGCCCATGAGCTGCTTTGTTTTCGGTGCGGCGATCGGGTTGCTGTGGCTGTCGACGGTCCCGCCGACGTCCGGGCTCGTCATGCTCATGTTCGGCACCCGTTATATGGCGATGCTCTACGGCTTCGCCTTCTTCAGCCACCAGGTGGGCGGCTTCCTGGGCGTCTATCTCGGTGGCATCCTGTACGAGATGACGGGGTCCTATGCGGTGGTCTGGTGGCTCTCCGTGGCCCTGTCCTTCGCCTCCGCCGCCATCAACTTGCCGATCCGCGAACGTCCTGTGGTGCGCCCGGCGATGGCCGCGGTGTGATGTGCGCCCTGCCTGTGGCGCGACAGATGCGCCACAGGCTTCGACGAAAGCGACCTGCGAGCGACCCGCGCGCTCTCCTTCGTCTTGCCCGCGAGGAGCCTCTGTTGCATCGTATTTGTTAACCAAGGCGCTGTATCACGGTGTCACAACCATCGTTCCACGGTCCCCATGCGAAGCACACTCCTTGCGGCAGCCGGAATCGCCTTCTTCGGGATGGGGGCGGCCCACGCGCAGTCACTCAATCCCGACCAGGCAAAGGCGTTCGTCGTCGGGCGAACCTTCACCTTCACCTGCTTCGAGGGGACGACCGGTGCCGGCCGCATCTTCTCTGACGGC
The DNA here is from genome assembly GCF_028863665.1 of Aquabacter sediminis. Taxonomy (GTDB): domain Bacteria; phylum Pseudomonadota; class Alphaproteobacteria; order Rhizobiales; family Xanthobacteraceae; genus L1I39. The sequence continues at coordinate 578,419 of NZ_JARBFX010000002.1, read as the reverse complement.
TCGGTGGCGGGGACCATCACCATGCGCTCCCAGGGGCAGACGCGTTTCGTCCGGCTGCCGCCCAATTCCGTTCGGGTGCGGGGGGAGAATGTGTGCGGCTTCGTCGAAGGCATGACCTTCGAGCCATGCTTCGAGGTGGTGAAGACCAGCGCTTCCACATTCCGCGGCAACCTGGCCGGTGTCGAAACCATGTGGTGCGAGTTTACGCGCCTCGGGTCCGACGCGCCCAAGGTGGCCAGCCGCCGCAAGCCGCGGGCCAGTGAGGCTGTGGCGCAGGACACCTCGGCAGAATAGCGCGCGCCGGGCGCACGGCGTCATTCGCCCGACGTCCCTCCAGGGATCTCTTCGCGCCCTTCGATCAGTCCGCGCCGCCGGGAGAGTTCACGGGCCATATGGTCCATGAAGGAGCGCACCCGGGCCGTGCCCTTGATGTCGGGGTGCGTCACGAGCCACAGACTCGCCTCCATGTCAGGCAGGGGGCCGGCGAGGCGCGAGAGGCCCGGCGTCGCCGCGCCGATGAAGCAGGGGAGCAGGGCAAGGCCGATCCCCGCTGCAGCCGCCTCCGCAAGTCCAAGCACCGAATTAACCTTGTAGACCACCCGGTCCTCGCCCGCCCGCTCCCGCAGCCATTTGGCGGCGCGCAGCGAGGCCAGGTTGTCCGAGAATCCCACCCAATCGTGACGGCGCAAGTCCGCCGGGTCGAATGCACCACCTTCCAACGCGTCCAGGCGCCCATAAAGGCCCCACGCGATTCCGGCGATGCGCCGGCCAACCAGCGTATCTCCGGGTCGATCGCTCGCCCGAATGGCGACATCTGCATCTCGCTTGGACAGGCTCAGAGACTGGTTGGACACCACCACTTCCAGCCGGATCTCGGGAAAGGCCCTTCGGAATGACGCAAAGACAGGCGTCATCAGGTGGATCAGAAGCGTATCGTTGGTGGTGACCCGCAACTCGCCGGACGGACGCAGGTCCCGGCCGGTGATATGGCGCTCCACGGTCAGGATATCCTCGGCCATCTTGTCGGCCAGGCGCACCATCTCCTCCCCGGTGGCGGTCGGCACATAGCCGCTCCGCGCGCGCTCGAAAATGCGGGTGCCGAGCGTCGATTCCAGAGTGCCGAGGCGGCGGAATACCGTGGAATGGTTAATTCCCAGGACGTCCGCTGCCCCCGCAAGGGAGCGGGTGGTAGCGATCGCCTGGACCAGGCGGAAGTCGTCCCATGCGATCATGATTTGCAGGCCTGCAATGCTGCTCGGCAAAGATGGCAAAACTTATTGCAACAGCGCGCAGTGGGCAAGGGCGAGCGGTGTTATTTTCGCCCTTTGGTGGGACGCGAGGGGCCAGACGGGGGCTTTTGACCGGATGGAGACAACTCCGATCCTTGAGCCTTCCTTTTCGCGCGCGGGCGTACGCCATTCCCCCATTGTGGAAAGAAGCCCGCTCCAAACTGGACGCAACTCCCGCGCGGATCGCCCCGTGCAGCCGGTTGCAGTGCGGTAAAAAACCACCCTTGCGCCGGCCACGCGATCGCGGAAACGCTCTCGCGCCGTCTTTTCAAGACCTTCTCAGCACCGCGCATCAATCCGAGTGTGTATGTCTCTCGATCGGGCCTGTGCTCAGCGCGGGAGGGAGGAAAGCTCGCGAGGCACGCTAGGAGGATGATCTGCAACCCACTCAATCATACGGGCCAAGCGGCATGAGAGACCCTCAGAGGGTCAGGGGATGACTAGAAAGCCGACGAAATGACGAGGGCTTTGTATTTCATTTCTCAAGTATTGGACGAAGATGAACGGCTATTAACAAAGGACGTGAGACTCGCTGTCCTCTTTCGACTGTCCCATGGGAAGCGAGATCCCGCCCCCAGAAGGTATGCAAGTAGCCGGCTGTCGACAGGGGGTGGTATTAAACGCAGCAGATCCAATTAAAGGCATTTTCCCCGGTAAAATAGCACCATTATTGCGTCTTTTTAAGCGATCGACGGATTGACGCAATGCACTAAAATCAACATAAACTTGGTCCGTAACGGATGGATTGAAGGGGGATGGGGTGGCCGACTCGGGAGATGCGCGCGTGTCGGAGTTGAGCGTAGAGGCAGGCCTCTACGTGATCCGCTACGTGTCCGCTCCGTCGTCCGGTCAGGCGCCGGTGGTTCAGATTGAACCCGACTGGCGATCTTCCGGTTCCCTTGAAGTCGTGTCCGATCCGCGTCTGCGGAGTGGTTTTTTGACCGGGCCGGGGTCTGCCCTTGTGGTTCGGTCGACGGGAGAGGGGCGCCTCGTGATGACGGCGCGTCCTCGTGTTCCGGGTGGTTCTGTGGAGGCGCGTCTCCAACTGGAGCCGCTGGTCACATTGCCGGGCGCAGGCGGGGCTGAAGATCCTGTTGTGCGTGGACGTCCGGCGGTGCCATCGGCGCCGTTGGCTGACGAGGGGCTTGCGATTGCAGGTCATCTCTCGCGTCGGGGGGATGTGAAGGTCGGATCGGGTCAATGGCTCGGCGGACCGCGGCAGCCCCTTCCGATCGAAGGATTGCAGATTTCGCGCCTGCCGCGCGGGGTCGATCTTGAATACCAGGTGTTGGTCGGGACTCGTCCAGCGCAATGGTCTCCCTGGGTGCGCGCTGGCGAGTTCGCCGGGTCTCGGGGCCGTGCTTTGCCGCTTCTCGGTGTCCGGCTTCGGCTCGGTGGAGAGGCGGCGGCGCGCATCAGGGCGGAAGCTTTGTTCCTCGGGGCGCCGGTGGTGTCCCGGACAGGACGGCAAGTGGAATTTATCGGTGTGTCCGAGCGGGATCCCCTCGTGGGCCTGTCTCTTGCCATCGATGTCGCCGAGGACGCGGGGCGAGTTGAGCCTCGGCGTGTGGCTCCGGAGGGAGCTGGTCGCGTGAGAGTATTTCGGGCGGGTGCTCTCTGATTTTTAACTGGTTGCGGCGCCCGAAAGCGGGCGAGGGTGAGGGGTTGTCATGGCTCTATATGATCTGACGAGCACGCAGCTCACCGAGGGTGATGCTGGTTTCGCTGGTTTGACGGCGCTCGGGATGTCTGCTGAAGAGCAGTCTGAGATCATCGCGGCTCTGGAGGCTGCGGGTGTCTACAATCCGGCCCAGCCGGATGCGTTGGCGACGCTGAATATCAAGAATCCGGCACTCAAAAACGACACGACGGCGATCAATTCCTATCAGGGCGACACCGAAGTCGATGCCCTGATCTACACGAACCTGAATGGTGTGGTTGTCAACGTCGTCAATGACGGCCCGGGCGGCGGCATTGTCGCTGGCAGCAACGGCAATGACTACATTGCCAGCTATGGCGCGGACAACATCATCATCGGCGGCGCGGGTGCCGACACGGTGGTGGCTGGAAACGTCGGGGATCTGGCGTCCACCTTCGCCGAAGATGCCCGTGGCAATACGGTGTATGGTGGCGAGGGGAACGACCTCGTGGCCTCCGTGGCCTCCCAGCTTGCGTTCAATCCGGCCACCAATGCGGGGGACTTCAACGTCCTCCACGGCGACGCCGGAAATGACGATGTCTACACCTTCTATTCCGGCAGCATTGTCTACGGTGATGCCGGAAACGATACCGTGAGTGCTGCCTCCGTGGTCAATGCAGGCCAGGCGGCGGGCGACACGCTCTACGGTGGTGATGGCGATGACGTCCTGCGGGGCGCCAACGGCCTGACCTGGCACGTCATCAATGGCGCAACGGTGTCTGGCGGCGCGATCATTTATGGCGATGCCGGCAACGATACCTACGAGGGCCAGTATTTCGGCTACGACACCGTTTATGGTGGCGATGGCAACGACACGTTGGGCGCGTCCTTTGGCAGCAATGTGCTCTATGGCGATGCCGGTGTTGATTACATTCTGGGCGGCATCGATACGACCGCCGGCATGGTCGACACCCTCTATGGCGGTGATGGCGCGGATACCCTGGTGAGCCGCACGACCCATGCGGTCATGTATGGCGGGACAGGCGCTGACAGCATCGCTGGTGCGAGCGGCGCCGACACCATCTATGGCGGCGACGGCAACGACGTTCTTTGGGTCTCCTTCGGCAACAACGTCATTTATGGTGACGCCGGTGTCGACGAGATCATTGGCAGCGCGTCCGTAGGCGGGATTGACACGATTTACGGTGGCGACGGCGACGATGCTCTGGCGACCCGCGACGGTGTGGGCCTTGTTTACGGCGACGCTGGTAATGACCAGATTTCCGGCTTTAGCGGAGCGGATACGCTCTATGGTGGCCTCGGTGAGGACACCATGTGGACGGTTAACGGGTCCAACCTGCTTTATGGTGATGCCGGCGACGATGAAATGAAAGCCGGGCAGGACAGTGCTGGCGTCGACACCCTCTATGGCGGCGATGGTCAGGACTTCGTGTACACCCAGGTTGGCGGCACCAAGGGTCTGCTCTATGGCGGCGAGGGCAATGACAGAGTCGTTGGCGCGAGCGGCGCCGACACCCTGCATGGCGATGCCGGCAACGACCTGATGTGGGTCAATGGCGGCTCCAACCTGATGTATGGTGAGGACGGCGACGACACCATCTCCGCATCCGTCGGTTCGACCGGCGGTGGTATCGACACTATCTACGGTGGTGACGGGAACGACTCGATCAGCAACTTCGGTTCCGCGAACGAGATGTTGGCATATGGCGGTGCCGGTAATGACAGCATCATCGGCGGGACCGTCGGGTCGACCATGTCGGGCGGTGACGGCGACGACGAAATGTGGTCCACGGTTGCTGGCGACCATCTCATGTATGGCGACGCCGGAGTCGACGTGATGGCTGTGACGGGTGGAAGCAACACCCTCTATGGCGGAGAAGGCGCGGACAACTTCTTCATCAGGGCGGCTGGCGCGACCACCATGGATGGTGGTTCGGGAGACGACACCTTCACCGTCCTGGCGCAGGGCGGCTCCGGCTCCGTGGACGGCGGCGACGGTCAGGACGGGCTCTGGTTCAAGGCCTACTCCTTCGCCGACGTGCAGACGCATACGCTGGACGGCAGCGGTGTCACGACCATCACCTTCACGGACGGCTCTGTCTATACCGTCAGCAATGTGGAAGTGGGTGCTTTCGGCGACAACGGCGACACGGTCGACTTCAACAACTGGACGAGCTGATTTTAATGCCCCGGGGAGACCCGGGGCATTTCCTTTCGGGGTTTTGGATCAAGTCAGATGGATCCCGAATTTTATACGCGCCCTCTGGTGCTGTCCGGGTCCGTGGGGAGAAGGCGAATCTTCTCTCCTCAATCCTACCCCATCGGTCGAAACCGCCAGATTCTCCCTGTCGTTCACATGGAGGCGCTCGATCTGGCCGCGTGGTTTCCAGTGGTCTGGACACGCCTTCGCGGCCCTCTCGAACTGGTGGTGTTGCGTTCCCTGCTCCCGGAGGGGGCCGGCCACCCTTATGGGTCCCCTCAGGTCCCTTCGTCTCTTCCATTCATCCTCAAGGCCTATCCCTTGGTGGTCGATCCGGCGCAGGCGGGCGGCGATGTCCGGCTGGACGACGTGATTGCGGACGAGCCCACGGACGTGGGAGCCACCTTGCTGACCGAGCGCGGCCTGCCGAGCAAGGCGCTTGAGGAACGTATTTCGTACCTCCACCGGTTCACTTCGGCGCATGCGGTGACACTGCGGATGGGAGAACATCTGGCGGAGGCGGGCCTGCTCCAGACCTGGGATTTGCGTTTCCCCGATGACGTCGGGCTTGGTCCTTTTCCTGAGTTTCTCGTGGTGCGGCCAGAGGCTTATGAAACCGACGGCTTCATCAGTTTTGGCCGGGTGTTCGGTGCCGCGGGCCTGCGCCTTCTCAGCGCGCATGCCATTTCCCTTTACCGGGCCGCAATTTTGTATCAGCGTGCACGCCAGGATCTGTCGCGCACCGCGGCCGCCTGACGGGATCGATCAGTGAGTGCAGAGGAGCTTGGCTTTCGGCCACTGCGCAAGGACGAGCGGACCTCGTGGTCCAAGCCTTCCCATTTTTCCTTCCTCGACCAGATGGAGCGCGTTCCGCTCGCTGACAGCGAATTGCTCCAAACCTCCCATTACCTTCCAATTCTGATCGAGCGCCGCGGCGCTGTGTTGGATGTGGTCGCGGGCGTTGGGTCGTTTCTCCAGCGCCAGCCGCTTGTGGACCCGGAGCAGCGGTGGCTTCGGTTTTACATGCCGCTTTACCTGAAGTGCCTGCCCTTCACCCTCGATCTGCCCGTATTGTCCCCACAGGAGCAGTTGCGCATCGCCGTCAGCGACCGGCTGCTCCGTGAGGCCGAGGGGGATCTGAACGTCATGTTCGAGCCAAGCGGCGCACCCAGCCGGGCCCTTGCAGACACTGTCAAGATGCTCAAGCACCTGCAGAATGGCATTTGCAAGCTTCGGGAGGCGGCCGAGCTGCTTTACTTGGCAGATCTCCTGATGCCGATTGATGTCAGCTTCAAGCAAGGCGGAGACGTCCTCGTGGTGGACGCGGAGAAGCTGTCTGCGTTTTCCGCTGGCCGATGCGTTCCCCTGGTCCGTGGCGGCTTGCTGCCGAGCCAGCTCATGTTTGCGATGCTGTTCTCCCGCCGGATGCTCGCAGGAACCCTCGGCGTTTCTGTCCATCGTCCCGCACAGCAGGTGCACAAGCAGCAGGACGTCGCCGCGCCCGCCGCTCCCGACCCATTTTCCGCCTTGTTTTCAGGGCTTGAGAATCTCGATTTCGCCATGGATGAGAGTGATCTCGTTCCGATCGAACCTCTCAGCGAGGCGCGGGAGTGACGTTGCGTACCGTTCTCTTCATTCACAACAACTTTCCTGCCCAGTACCGGCATTTGGCGGCGACCTTGGCCATCCGGCCTGGCTACCAGGTGGTGGCCTTCGGATCGCCCACGGCGCGCGCCATCCCGGGGGTGAAGCTGCTTCGTTACCCCTGGTCGGGACAGCCGGAAAGCGAGGGCCACAGCTTCGGACGCCGATTCAACTCCGAGTGCCGCCGTGCCGAGGAGATCATGTATCTGGCGACCGAGTTGCAGGCCGAGGGTGTGGAGCCAGACGTCATTTTCGTTCATCCCGGTTGGGGAGAGGGGTTGCCTTTGCGGCCGCTATTCCCCAACGCAAAGATCATAGCCTTTTGTGAGTTCTATTATCACCCGGTTGGGAAGGACGTTGGGTTCGACGAGGAGTTCCTGCGCTTCGGACTGGATGGTCAGATCCGCGTCCACTTGCGCAATGCCACCATGGCGATGGCTCTGGCGGACGCGGACCTCGGGATTGCCCCGACCGAGTGGCAGCGCAGCCTGTTCCCGCCGATCTTCCAGGCCAATATCGAGGTGGTCCACGACGGTATTGATGTGGATCAGGTGCGACCCAATCCTGACGCCACCTTGACTTTGCCGGATGGCAGGACGGTGAGAGCCGGGGACAAGGTCATCACCTATGTGGCGCGCAACCTGGAGCCCTACCGCGGCTTCCATGTCTTCATGCGGGCCCTGCCTCGGGTCCTTTCTGCCCATCCCGACGCCCAGGTGGTCATTGTGGGCGGGACGGACGTGTCCTATGGCGCGCGCCCGGAAGATGGAAGCAGCTGGCGGGATGTCTTCGTTCGGGAAGTCGAGGGAGCCGCGGATATGTCCCGCGTGCATTTCCTGGGGGTCGTTCCGCGTCCCACCTTCCTGGACGTCCTGCAGGTCTCAGCCGCGCATGTGTACCTCACCTATCCCTTCGTTCTGTCGTGGTCCCTCACCGAGGCGATGGCGGCCGAGTGCCTGATCATCGGCTCGGACACCCCCCCGGTGCGCGAGGCGATTGCCCACGGCCAGACCGGGCTGCTCGTTCCCTTTTTCCAGCCGGACCTATTGGCCGACACCATCATCCGCGCGCTCGATCGCCCCGATCTCTTCTGGCACATGAAGCGTGCCGCCCGCGAGGTGGTTCTGCGGCGGTATTCAGTTGGCAAATGTGTGGCGCGCCAGATTGAATTGATGGACTCTCTTTTGAGCTCCGCCTGAACGAGAACGAGGTCATTCTCGTTCTGCAGCAAGCTGTGCATGTGATAATGTCGCAGTGCGGCAAGCCGCTTTTCTCCCGCTTGGACTTCACGCATGAAACAATTCAACTCTCCGACCCTACTGGCGATCCGCGATCTGGCGCCAGCATATGGAGGGTTGTTGGCGCTGAGCTCGGTTCTCCCGATTCTGTTTTTGGCGGGGCCGTTTTATGGTTGGCAGATTGTCCGGCGCGTCCTGCACAGCCATAATGTGAATACGATGATGGTGCTTGCCCTCATCTGCACGTTCTTGCTGGTTACCGCGGTCCTTATTGACTATGTGCGCACGAAGGCATTGCAGCGCCTTGGTATACAGATTGATGTTCGTCTGAGTAAGAAATTGTTTGATAGTCTTTATAAAGAGGATGCGGGATCACGTGTATCTGCAAGTAGTTTGCAAGATCTGAATTTTGTAAGGGAGTTTTTGTCTGGTGGTGTGATGATGGCGTTAATGGATGCCATATGGTCGCCGCTTCTTATCTTGGTTCTTTTCCTAGTGCATTGGGTGTTTGGCGTTGTTGCGTTCGTCGTTTTGGCGTTGATTGGCGGGTTGATTTTTCTGGAGCAAGCTGTTGTTGCGAAGGACAGTATCCGCTTCCGAGAGGCCAGCAGCGCAGAAGCGGCGTATGGAGCGTCGGCTTCGCGCATGCTTGAGCCCGCGCGGGCCATGGGGATGCTCCCTGCCATTCGTGCCAGATGGAGCCGCCTTCATATGGCAATGCTTGGGTGGCGATACGAAGCACATCGGCGGGCAGATGTCATTGTTGCCACTTCGCGCTTCGTACACCTCATGATTTATATTGTCCTCATATCAACCGCTGCGCTTTTGTTTTTTGAAGGAGAGATTGGGAGTAGTGGGGTGCTCATTACGGTGATGGTACTTCTCAGGGCCACCGGCCCTATTGAGGGCCTGATCCGGAATTGGGAGCGAATTTCCGCATTCGGCCCGGCCAGAGAGCGTCTGGATGCGGTGATATCCGGGCAGGACTATGTGGAGCGCATGTCGCTTCCGGCGCCCAGCGGTCCCCTGGTCGTTTCGCGCCTGTGGGGTGCTGCGCCAAACTCCGAGAAGGTCATCATCAACGATGTCTCGTTCACGGTGACCCCCGGGCGCGTGCTTGCTGTTGTGGGACCAAGCGGGGCCGGCAAATCCTGCCTTGCCCGTTTGCTCGTGAACATTTGGACGCCCAGGCGAGGTTCCGTGACCCTCGGCGACAGCGACTTCACGCATTGGAACCCGGATGAGCTCGGGCGCTTCGTGGGCTATGTTCCGCAGGACATTGAGTTCATGCCGGGTACGGTGGCGGAGAACATCGCGCGCCTCGACGCCGACAATGCGCAACGATCCGATCTGATCGTGGCCGCCGCTGAGTTGGCGGGCGTTCAGGATGTGGTACGAAACCTTCCTGACGGCTATAACACCCGCATCGGTGGCAATGGTGTGGTATTGTCCGGTGGTCAGAGACAGCGCCTGGCGCTTGCTCGGGCTGTGTTTGGAGACCCCCATCTCATTGTGATGGACGAGCCAAATGCCCACCTGGATGCGGGGGGAGAAAAGGCGCTCGGCGAGGCAATCTTGCGGTTGCGGTCCCAAGGAAAAGTGGTGGTCATCATCACGCATCGCATGAGCCTTTTGGCTTTCTGTGACGATCTTCTGGTGCTCAATGGAGGGGCCGTGCAGGCCTTCGGGGAGCGCGACCAGATCGTCAATCGTCTTCCCCGCTTGAAGGCACAACCCAATCTCACCGTCATTGGTGGGCATGCTGAAGGGCGTGAGTGATGAAAGAAGATCCGCTGCTTGAGCATGCACCGATCGCGCCAGGCGACTGGAAGTCCACACTCTCCTATGGCTATGCCATCATGGTGTTTGCCGTTGTGGTGACCTTCACTTGGTCGGCGATTGCCAGGATCGACGGCGCGGTGACAGCGTCCAGCATCGTTGCGGTATCATCAAACCGGAAGGAGATCCAGCACCTGGAAGGGGGGATCGTGCGCGAGATTCTCGTGCGCGATGGGAGCATTGTGAACAAGGGCGACGTCCTGCTGCGCCTTGATCCGACGCGCAGCATGGCGGCTGCGGAGACCTATGAGAAGCAGTTGGCCCAGGCGCAGGCACAAGAGGCGCGGCTTGAGGCTCAACGCTCTCTCGCGAAGCAGGTGACGTTTCCCGAGAGCGTCATGAAGCTGGCTTCCGATCCCCAGGTGGCCTCTGCCATCAGCGACAACAGGCGCCAATTCGATAGCCGCCTCGCCACGCTGCAGAGTTCGCTGGACGTGATAGATGCCCAGCTTGCACAGGCTCAAAAGCAGATCGAGCAGGCAGCCATTACCAAGAAAACGTCGGAAGACCAGATCCTCACCGTGAAAAGCGAATTGGAAGGCGTGATGACCCTCTACAAGAAGGGCTTTGTTGCCTTGCCGCGTGTAACGGCCTTGCAACGCCAGGAATCGGGTCTGCAGGGTGCCATTGATGGCGCGATCGTTTCCATCGCTCAGGCGCAGGATAAGGTCAATGAGCTGACAGCCAGCGCAGATCAGCTGCGGAAGACGTATGTACAAGAAGCGGCAGCCGCATTGCCGGATGTTCGCAAGACAATCGGCGACCTGACGCAGCAGATCATCGTAGCCAAAGACAGTTTGAGGCGGGTGGATATTACTGCCCCTGTCTCTGGTTCTGTCCAAAGCATGAAGGTGTTTACGATTGGTGGTGTGGTGCGTCCGGGGGATGTCATCATGGAAATCGTGCCATCTTCGGACGTTCTTGTGTTGCGGGCGAAGATCCTTCCTGATGATATTGACCGTGTTCGGGTTGGCCAGGAGGTTGACATCCAGTTGACCCAGTTTCGCGAATTCAGGAGCGAGATAATCAAGGGCACGCTGGAAACGCTATCGCACGACGTGATCGAGGATGTGAAAACGGGAGGCACCTATTATGCCGCTGAAGTTTCGGTGGATCGATCATCTATCCCGCCGGAAATTCGCGACCGCATCATTCCTGGAATGCAGGCTGTTGTATTCATGCCGACGGGAGAGAGGACGGTTTTGCAGTTTTTAGTTGCACCAATTTTTGACCGTTTTTACTCATCCATGACTGAGCGATGACAGCTGGAAGTTGTGCAGAAGTCTTTTGCGCCAGAAGCCGCCCTTTTTCTTGCTGATGACCTTGAACTCAAGGCCGAGCTTTTGCGTGCCAGGCGGTGATTGCGGTGCGGATCGCATGAACTCCGTCGGTAAGCGCAGCGGGTCCTGGCTGGAGAATGAGGGGCGACTTGATCTCGACGATCCATCCCTCGCGCACCGCCGGAATGGCAGACCAGCAGGGGCGGGCAGCGATCGTGTCCTTGGCCACTCGCTTGCCGCACCAGGAGGCAAGGATCATGTCGGGAGCCGCAGCCACGACCTGTTCCGGCGTGACGATGCGATCACAGGCCGCATGATTCTTGCCCAATAAGGCGAAGGCATCGCGGCCTCCAGCAATGTGGATGAGTTCGCTCACCCAGCCGATCCCCGAGATCAGTGGCTGGTCCCATTCTTCGAAAAAGACACAGGGACGCGGCCCGTCGGGGATGGATCGCGCCAGATCTTCAAGATCTCTCCAAAGGGCGCGCGCAAGCGCGTCGGCTTTTTCAAAGGCGCCCACCAGGGCACCCAAGGTTCGGATCATGGCAAGGATGCCGGCCACGTCTCTTTGGTTGAAAGCGTGGACGGCAATGCCGGCGCGCACAAGGGAAGCAACGATCTCGGCCTGCAGGTCCGAATAGGCGAGGACCAGATCTGGCTCGAGCGCGAGAATCTTCGGGATATCTGCGGAGGTGAAAGCGGACACGCGCGGCTTTTCTCGGCGCACGCGCGGTGGACGAACCGCATATCCGGATACGCCGACGATTCTGCGATCCTCTTCGAGCAGATAAAGCGTTTCGACCGTCTCTTCCGTAAGGCACACGATCCGCTCCGGCGGGAAAGTCCGCATGTCCCTCTCCCGCACATGTCCACGGCTTGAGACAAACGGGCGCCGATGAGACCGGCGCCCTCGGGCTTCACTTCGCGCGCAGCAGGGACTTGCCCGTCATCTGCGAAGGCTGTGGCAGGCCGATCAGGGCCAGCAATGTCGGCGCCACATCACCCAGGCGACCATCAGCCAAGGCGACGCCAGGGCGGCCGGCGAGGAAGATTGGCACCGGATGGGTCGTGTGTGCAGTGTGGGGATTGCCCGTCAACGGGTCTCGCATGAGCTCGCAATTGCCGTGGTCGGCGGTCACCAGCAAGGCGCCGCCCATGTCCAGCACCGCATCCGCCAGCTTTCCGAGCCCCGCATCCACCGTCTCCACCGCCTTGATGGCCGCCGGCAGGGACCCGGTGTGCCCGACCATGTCCGGATTGGCATAGTTGAGAACGATCAGGCTGTAGGTGCGGGAGCGGATGGCCTCCAGAACCTTTTCCGTCAGCTCGGGGGCCGACATTTCGGGCTGGAGGTCATAGGTCGCCACCTTGGGGGAAGGCACCAGAATGCGATCCTCTCCCGGATAGGGGGTCTCGCGGCCGCCATTGAGGAAGTAGGTGACGTGCGGGTATTTCTCCGTCTCTGCCGCGCGGACCTGGAGCAGGCCCGCCTCGGCGACCACCTCGCCCAGGCCCTTTTCCAGCGACTGCCGGGGGAAGAGCGTGACCATGACCTGGTCGAGATCGCTGCCATAGGAGGCCATGCCGGTCGCGGCGCAGAAGGAAACGGGCGTGCCGCGGTCGAAGCCGTCGAAGGCCTTCAGCAGCAATGCGTCCAGAAGCTCGCGGGCGCGGTCGGCGCGAAAGTTGGTGCACAGGATGGCGTCGCCATCTTTCATGCCGGCATAGGCGCCGATGACGGCCGGGGCGATGAACTCATCCGAAATGTCCGCAGCGTAGGAGGTCTCCACCGCTTCCACCGCGCTTGCGCGCTTTTCTCCCTCTCCCCGCACCAGCAGGTCGTAGGCCCGCTTCACACGCTCCCAGCGCTTGTCGCGGTCCATGGCGAAATAGCGGCCGCAGACGGTGACGATGGGCGCACCCTCAGGCAGGTCGGCCTCCAGCTTCGCCAGAGCCTCGGCGGCGGAGCGGGGCGCGGTGTCGCGGCCGTCCGTGAGGGCGTGAACGGCAACGGGAATGCCCCGCTCGCGCAGAATCTTGGCCACGGCTACCGCATGGTCCTGGTGGGCGTGTACGCCGCCGGGCGACATGAGGCCGATGATGTGGCAGGTGCCGCCGGTCCGCTTGAGGGACGAAACGAGACCGCTGTCCTCAATCCGCCGCGCCAGTTCGCCATCGGCAATGGCTGCGTCGATGCGCGGCAGGTCCTGCATCACCACGCGCCCGGCGCCGAGATTGAGATGACCCACTTCAGAATTGCCCATCTGTCCAGGCGGCAGGCCCACATCAAGACCGGACGTGCTCAGGAAGGCATGGGGAGAGCCAGCGTAAAGCCGGTCGAAGTTGGGTGTGTGGGCGAGGCGCACCGCATTGTCGGCGTCTTCCTCGCGCCATCCCCATCCATCGAGAACGACGAGCATGGCAAGGGATGGCTTCGACATGTCAGACCTCGTTGCGTCGCATAATGCTGGCCCTGCCGATAAGGCGGGCCGGCGGCGAACACAAGGTCACACGCTTGTGGCGGCGTCTTGTCGGCGCAGATTGAGAAGGGCGACTTCGGCCGCCTTGGCGACATGGCGAACCGCCGCGGCACGGGCGGCGACGCCGTCGCCGGCCATGAGCGCATCCACCAACTCGCTCAGCTCGGCGATGCTCTCCTTGCCCCGACCGGGGGTTTGAAGGGAGGTGGCGCGCAGCACGGTGATCCGCGCATTCAGCATGTTCAGGGCCTGCCCCAGTGCCTCGTTTCCGGCGCCTTCTATGAGGCAGTCATAGAAGTGGTTCTTGGCGTTGATCCGGTCGAGCGGATCGGCTGAGGTCAATGCCGTCTTCAGTTGACGGAAGGCGGCCTTCAGCGCCTTTTTCTCGACCGGCCCGGCCTTTGCCGCGAAGCGCTCCGCGGCCAGCCCCTCCAGTTCCGCCCGCACCTGATAGATGCCTTCGGCCTGCTCCGGCGTCACCCCTGCGACGATGGGCCCCCGGTGGGGCACGACGATGATCAGGCCCTCTGATTCCAGTTGCCGCAAAGCTTCGCGCACCAGGGTGCGGCTGACCCCAGTCAATTCGCAGAGCGCGCGTTCCGGCAGCCGTTCTCCCGTTGTAAAGCGCCCGAGCGCGATCGCATCGCGGATGCTCTCCACCACCGAGTGGCGCAGGGGTGCTGCAAGGCGGGCCACCTTGAAGTCGCGGCCCGGCACGGCGGCCGGTTTGGAGGTCCGATCGTCCATCTGTTCGTCCGTAGCGGCCGGCACGGATGCGCGCGGCATTCCTCCTGTAGCCCACAGCAGGGCTGAATTGCATAGCAATCTGATCGCATCCTCACTGGGATTCAACCAAGTCTCGCGGTTGCTGTCGTCAGGCGCGCCCGGGCAGGAAGGAGACGCGCTCTCCTCGCACCGCGTCGACGATGAAGTCCTCCATCTGCGAAATCCGGCGCAGGTCCCGCATGTCCGCGTGCACCACCAGCCAATAGGCGCGCTCAAATCTCACATGGGGCAGAACGGGGACGAGATCGCTATGGGCGGCGGCGGCGTAGTCATGGAGAATGGCGACACCGCCGCCGGCGCGCACCGCCTCCAACTGGCCGACGGCGCTGGCGCACTCGAACCGGCGCCCGCACAACTCAACCAGGGTGCTCATATAGTCGAGGCCGGGGCTGTAGGCGAGGTCCTGCACATAGGTAACGAGCGTGCGGTTCTTCAGGTCCGCCTCGCACCCGATTGGGCCGGTCTCCTCCAGATAGGCGCGGGAGGCGTAAACCGAGAGGGAATAGTCCGTGAGGCGCCTTACGAAGAGGCGCCCCTCGGAGGGGCGCTCGATGGTGATGGCGATGTCGGCCTCTCGCTTGGACAAGGAGAAGGTGCGGGGCAGGGGCACCAATTGGACGACGAGGTCGGGATGGGGTGCGGCGAAGCGTGGCAGGCGGGGGGCGAGGAAATAGGTGCCCAGCGCATCCGGCGCGCCGATGCGAATGGTACCCTCCAGCTTCAGGTCGGCATTCCCCAGATCCGATCGGGCCCGGATCATCTCGCTTTCCACCCGCTCCGCGACGGCGAGGAAGCGCTCTCCCACGGCTGTCAAGGTGCAGCCTGTGGTGCGCCGCTCGAACACGCGCGCGCCCAGGTCCGCCTCAAGGGCATTGATGCGGCGGGTCACCGTGGCGTGGTCCACGTTCAGGCGCTGTGCCGCGCCCAGCATCTGCCCGGCCCGGGCCACGGCGAGAAAGATGCGGGCATGATCCCAATTCACGCGGTAAGCCTATTTCTGCATAACGTGTCCGGGATGTTAGGCATTGCTCCGCGCAATTGCCAGATGTTCTCTGCGCACCAGATACCCGCCCGAGAGTTCTGGAGGACGCCTTGACCACCATCGGACATTTCATTGCCGGCCAGCATGTGAGCGGTTCGGGCCGTTCCGCTCCCACCTTCAATCCCGCCACCGGCGAGCAGATCGGCGAGGTCCTTCTCGCGTCCGCGGCGACTGTGGACGAGGCGGTGCAGGCCGCCGCCCAGGCGTTGCCTGCCTGGGCGGCAACGCCCGCGCCGGCCCGTGCCCGCGTCATGTTTAAGTTCAAGGATCTGCTGGATCGTCACATGGACGAGCTGGCGGCGCTCATTTCGCGCGAGCACGGCAAGACGGTCGACGACGCCAAGGGCGAACTGGTGCGCGGCATCGAGGTTGTGGAATTTGCCTGCGGCATTCCCCACCTGCTGAAGGGCGAGTTTTCCGACCAGGTGGGCCGTGGGATCGACACCTTCTCCATGCGCCACCCGGTGGGCGTGTGCGCCGGCATCACGCCGTTCAACTTCCCGGCCATGGTGCCCATGTGGATGTTCCCCATGGCCATTGCCACCGGCAACACCTTCGTGCTGAAGCCGTCCGAGAAGGACCCGAGCGCGTCCCTGCGCCTGGCTGAGCTTCTTGCCGAAGCCGGCCTGCCTAAGGGCGTGTTCAATGTGGTGAACGGCGACAAGGAAGCGGTGGACACGCTCCTGACCCACCCGAAGGTGGCCGCCGTGAGCTTCGTCGGCTCTACCGCCATTGGTGAATATGTCTACAAGACCGCTGCGGCGCATGGAAAGCGCGTTCAGGCCCTGTGCGGCGCCAAGAATCA
The DNA here is from genome assembly GCF_028863665.1 of Aquabacter sediminis. Classification (GTDB taxonomy): domain Bacteria; phylum Pseudomonadota; class Alphaproteobacteria; order Rhizobiales; family Xanthobacteraceae; genus L1I39. The sequence goes on along the minus strand of NZ_JARBFX010000002.1, from coordinate 562,156 downwards.
CCTCGTGGTGATGCCCGACGCAGACCTGGACAAGACCGTGGATGCGCTGATGGGCGCCGGCTACGGCTCGGCCGGCGAGCGCTGCATGGCGGTCTCGGTGGCGGTGGCCGTGGGTGGCGTGGGCGATGCCCTGATGGAGCGCCTCGCCCCGCGCGTGCGCTCCCTCAAGGTTGGCCCCGGCAACGATGTGGCCTCCGAAATGGGCCCGCTCGTCACCAAGGAGCATCTCGCCAAGGTGCGCTCCTATGTGGACCTGGGCGTCACCGAAGGCGCCGATCTCGTGGTGGATGGGCGCGACCTCAAGCTCCAGGGCTATGAGAACGGCTATTACATTGGCGGGTGCCTGTTCGACAACGTGACTCCCGACATGCGCATCTACAAGGAGGAGATCTTCGGACCCGTCCTCTCCGTGGTGCGCGTCCCCGGCTTCGATGATGCCCTCAAGCTGGTCAACGAGCACGAATATGGCAACGGCGCCGCCATCTTCACCCGCGACGGCGATGCCGCCCGCGCCTTCGATTACGGCGTGCAGGCAGGCATGGTCGGCATCAATGTGCCGATCCCGGTTCCGATCGCCTATCACTCCTTTGGCGGCTGGAAGCGGTCCATTTTCGGCGACCGCAACGTCTATGGCTTGGAGGGCGTCGGCTTCTACACCCGCCTGAAGACCACCACCGCCCGCTGGCCCGGCGGCGTGCGCACCGGGGCGGAGTTCGTCATGCCCGTGCTGGGCTGAGGCTTCCGCAAGGCACTCCTGACAAACAACACTTCGGCCGGCGCATGCGCCGGCCGTTTTGCGTTCGCAGGTTAGTGCGCGCCCGCCTCCTGCTCGGCAAGGCGCAAGAGGAAGGCGTGGAGCGCGCGGGCCGCAAGGCCGATATCCTCGGGGGCGGCATATTCCTTCGGATTGTGGCTGCCGTTGAAGGACCGCACGAACAGCATGGCCATGGGCAGGACGTCGCGGAACACCATGGCATCGTGCCCGGCGCCGGACGGCAGGTGATGGACGGGCAGGCCGAGGGAGGCAACCGCCTCGGAAAGGCGCGCCTTCAGCCTCTCGTCGCAGGGGGCGGCGGGGGCGTCGTGGCCCCAGGAGATGAAGGGCGTGATGCCGCGACGGGCCGCAATGTCCTCAATCGCAGCGGTGATGTCCGCCACGGCGGCGCGGCGCACCCCGTCATCGGAGGAGCGCACGTCGATGGAAAAGACCACCTCGCCCGGCACCACGTTTACGGCGCTTCCGGCGATGGTGAGCGTGCCGACCGTGGCCACCAGCGAGGCCGGGGCCACGTCCGCCCGGCCGCGGGCTTCCACCGCCAGGATGATCTCGGCGGCGGCAGCAAGTGCATCCTGGCGCATGGGCATGGGCATGGTGCCCGAATGGGCCGCCTGCCCCTTGAGGCGGATGGAGGCGCGGGAGGCGCCGGCAATGCCGGTGACAATGCCGAGCGGCAGGTTCAGCGCCTCCAGCACCGGCCCCTGCTCGATATGCACCTCCACATAGCCGAGCGTCTCTTCGGGCGTGCGGGCGCATTGGGCCACGGTGTCCACCGGCGCGCCGAAGGTGCGCAGCGCTTCGTGCCGGGAGATGCCGGCGCTGTCCACGTCCTCCAGGCACTTCGGATCGAAGCGCCCGGCAAAGGCCTTGGAGGAGGAGAGGGTGGACAGGAAGCGCACCCCTTCCTCATCGGCGAAGGCGGCGACCTCCACGGCGAAGGGCAAGCGCCGGCCTTCCCGACGCAGTTGGTCGACGGCGGCGATGCCCACAAGCACGCCGAGATTGCCGTCATAGATGCCGGCATTGCGCACCGTGTCGATGTGCGAGCCGATGATCAGCGTCTTGGCATCCGGCCGATCGGCGGCATAGCGGCCCACAATGGTGCCGGTGGCATCCATATGCACATGGTTCATTCCGGCGGCGCGAAACCAATAGGCCACCTGCGCCGCGGCCCGCTTATGGGCGGGAGAGAGCGACAGACGGGTCATCTCACCCGGCACATCGGTGAAAGCCGCCAGTTCCCTCAGGCGGGATGCGATGGTCTCGCCGGCCAAGGGCTCGGGTTCGGCGGGAGCAGTTTGGGCCTTGGAGGCTTCGGTGCGGATCATGCGGTGCCTCCGGGAAGCATCTGTTCCAGGCGCAGCAGCGCGATCTTCTCGATCTGGGCGAGGGCTTCCTGGAATTCCGTCTCGGCGTCTTGGCCGAGCCGGCGCTCAAAGGCAGCGACGATTTCCTCCTTGGAGCGGCCGCGTATGGCCATGATAAAGACGAACCCGAACTTCTCCAGATAGGCCGTGTTGAGCGCGGTGAAGCGGGCCTTCTCCTCGGCAGTGAGACGGTCGAGGCCGGCAGAGGCCTGCTCCTGCGCGCTGTCGGCCGTGAGCAGCTTGGCGGCCGCGAGCTTGCCGGCAAGATCGGGATGGGCGTGGATGACGCTCATCTGCTGCTCCCGGCTTGCCGTCCGCAGCACCTTGGACATGGCGGCGTGAAGGCCGTCCGGCGTGTCCTCCGCCTGGGAGAGCCCCGCCTCATAGGCGCCTTCCGCAATCCAGGGCGAATGCTCGAACACACCGCCGAACCGCTCCACGAACAGAGCCTTGGACAGGCGGCTCGGCACATAGCCACCCTTCGGCGGGTGATGGGCGATCCAGTGGCGGGCAATGTCAATGCGCCGCGCCACCCACACGCCCTCGTGCCCCTGGATATAGTCCAGAAATCGGGCCAGCGCCGCCGCACGGCCGGGCCGGCCCACAAGGCGGTTGTGAAGGCCGATGGAGAGCATCCGGGGGGCGCGGGCGCCTTCCGCGTAAAGCAGGTCAAAGCTGTCCTTCAGATAGGTGAAGAACTGATCTCCCGCCGAAAAGCCGGCGGGAATGGAAAAGCGCATGTCATTGGCGTCGAGCGTATAGGGCACCATCAGGAACGGGCCCTTGGGTCCCTCGATCCAATAGGGCAGCTCGTCCGCATAGGTGTCGGCGGAATAGACGAAGCCGCCTTCCTCCATGGCAAGCGGTGTCGTGTTCTCGGAGGAGCGGCCCTGGTAGAAGCCCAGCGGCCGGGATCCGGTCACCTGCGTGTGCAGCCGGATGGCCTCCAAAATGTGCGCGCGCTCGGTCTCGATGGGCACGTCCTTGTAGTCCACCCATTTGTAGCCGTGGCTGGCGATCTCCCAGCCCGCCTCCTTCATGCCCGCCACCGCCTCGGGATTGCGCGCCAGCGCTGTGGCGACGCCATAGACCGTCAGCGGCATGTTGCGCTCGGTGAACAGGCGATGCAGGCGCCAAAAGCCGACGCGGGAGCCATATTCGTAGATGGACTCCATGTTCATATGCCGCTGCCCCGGCCAAGGCTGCGCGCCGACGATCTCGGACAGGAAGGCTTCCGAGGCCGCGTCCCCGTGGAGGACCGAGTTCTCGCCCCCTTCCTCGTAATTGATGACGAACTGCACCGCGATCCTGGCATCGCCCGGCCAGCGGGGATGGGGGGCATTGCGGCCATAGCCGATGAGATCGCGGGGATAGGGCTGGGCGGTCATGGCAAGGTTCGGCCTTGTGTGCGGAAGGGAATCAGGAGCCGCGATAGGTGGAATAGGCCCAGGGGGAGCACAGGAGCGGCACGTGGTAGTGCCCCTCGTCGGCCAGGGTGAAACGCAGCGGCACCACATCCAGGAAAGGGGGCTCCGCGGCTGGGGCGCCGGTATGCGCAAAATAGGCACCGACCTGGAACACCAGCTCATAGGTGCCCGCCTGGAACGCCTCCCCCGCCAGGAGGGGCGCGTCGGTGCGGCCGTCTGCATTGGTGGTGCAGGCGGTCAGGCGCGAGCGGGTGCCGTCTTTTGCGATGCGGAAAAGCTCGATCTCAACGCCCGAAGCGGGGGTGCCCCGCACCGTGTCCAGCACATGCGTCGACAGACGACCCATTCCCAACTCCTTCCACGCCAAGCCTCATCGCGCCTCAGCATAACCCAGACCGCGCCGAGTCATTTTCCGATTCAATCGGAAGATATTCTGATTGTCCGGCATGTTTCCTTCGCCGGGGAAATTGCGTGTGATGCAATGCAGCGACGGCGCAGACCGCCGCCAAGAACCGCAAAATCCTTGAAGTGTCCGACCTTTTCCAGGGGGTCTCCATGTCTTCAGCCGTTCACCCAGTGGACGAGATGCTGCCAGCGCCGAAATTGATCGCGCTCGGGCTCCAGCACGTCCTTGTCATGTATGCCGGTGCCGTCGCCGTTCCGCTCATCATCGGCCGGGCCCTCAAGCTGCCGCCCGAGGATGTGGCCTTCCTCATCAGTGCCGACCTGTTCGCCTGCGGCATCGCCACGCTTGCCCAATGCCTCGGGTTGTTCGGCGTGGGCATCCGCCTGCCGGTGATGATGGGCGTCACATTTGCCTCTGTGGGACCGATGCTCTCCATGGCGGCGGACCCGTCCATCGGGCTCTTGGGCATCTATGGCTCGGTGATTGCCGCCGGCCTGTTCGGGCTGCTGGTGGCGCCCTTTGTCAGCCGTCTCCTGCCGCTGTTTCCGCCGGTGGTGACGGGGACCATCATCATGGTCATCGGCATCTCCCTGATGCGGGTGGGCATCAACTGGGCGGGCGGGGGCATTCCCATGTTCACCAAGGTGGTGAACGGGGAAACCGTGCAGGTGGCCAATCCCGCTTATGGTCAGCTCCAGGGGCTGGGCATTTCGCTGTTCGTGATGCTGGTGATCCTCGGCCTCATCAAGTGGGGCAAGGGTTTCATTGCCAATGTGGCGGTGCTGCTGGGCATCGTGGCCGGCGCGGTGTTGGCCAGCGTCCTGGGCATCATGCACTTCGAGAAGGTGGCCTCCGCCGCCTGGTTCGACGTGATCGTCCCGTTCCATTTCGGCGTGCCGCAATTCCACCTCGTGCCCATCGTCACCATGTGCATTGTCATGGTGGTGGTGATGATCGAATCGCTTGGCATGTTCCTGGCGCTCTCGGACATCACCGGCAAGCCGGTGGACCAGAAGGCGCTGGCCAAGGGTCTGCGGGCGGATGGCTTCGGCACCCTCATCGGCGGCATCTTCAACACCTTCCCCTACACCTCCTTCTCCCAGAATGTGGGCCTGGTGGGGGTGACCGGGGTGCGCTCGCGCTGGGTGACGGTGGCGGGCGGCGTCATCATGCTGCTTCTTGGGCTTCTGCCTAAAATGGCGGCGCTGGTGGAGGCCGTGCCCAATGTGGTGCTGGGCGGCGCGGGCCTGGTGATGTTCGGCATGGTGGCAGCGACGGGTGCGCGCATCCTGACCGCCGTGGACTTCAAGACCAACCGCTTCAACCTGTTCATCGTGGCTCTGTCCGTGGGCTTCGGCATGATCCCTCTGGTGGCCCCCAACTTCTTCAAGAACCTGCCCCATGAGCTGCATCCGCTGCTGGAATCCGGCATCCTGCTCTCGGCCATCGTGGCGGTGCTGCTCAACGTCTTCTTCAATGGGGTGAAGTCCACCTCGGTGGACGAGATCGTGGCGGCCGCCAAGCAGGCGGAAGCGCACTGAGGAGAGCCGCGCCGGCCCTTCATTGCCAAGGACCGGCGCGCCTGGAGCGCGGTCCGATCAGATTGACTCAATCTGATCGGGGAATCGCCCACTAACGCATTGAGAGAGAATGCGTGATCCGATCAGCCTGCGTGCAGGCTGATCGGCGCATGCTCTAGCCGGTGAGCTTCTCGCCGATCTTGGCCAGCTCCCGGGACAAGAAGCGCCGGCCCTCATCCAGCAGCATGTCGGCGAAGGCTTTCACCTTCAGCGGCACCAATTGCCGGGCGGGATAGAGCACGGCGAGGGTGACGCTCACCGGCGGATGGCTGGCGAGGACCGGCACTAGGCGCCCGTCGGCGAGGGCGTCCGCCACCTCGAAGCGCGGCTTCACCACGATGCCGCGCCCTTCCATGGCCCAGACGGTGAGCACGTCGCCGTCATCGGCCTCCAGATGGCCCGAGACCGGAACGGCAAGCTCCTTGCCTTGGTCGGTCAGGGTCCAGCGGAATTCACGGGCCCCGGCAAACCGCAGGAGCAGGCATTGATGGCGCAACAGGTCGGAGGGCGTCTGCGGAACCCCGCAGCGCGCCAGGTAATCGGGGGCGGCGCAGGCGACCCGGTCGATGCGCGCCACCTTGCGCATGATCATGCTGGAATCCTCGAAGGTGGCGAGGCGCAGCGCCAGGTCCACCGATTCCGCAATGAGGTCCAGCGTGTGTTCGGACAGGCGCAGGCGCACGTCGATCTGGGGATGGGCCTCCTGGTAGCGGGCCGCCACGGGGGCAACGAGGCGCCGGCCGAGATTGAGCGGCGCCGTCACCCGCAGACCGCCGCGCGGCATGGCGCCCAGTTCCGTGACGTTGGATTCGGCCGCCTCGATCAGGCGCAGGGCTTCGGTGATGTTCTCGTAGAAGACCCGACCCTGCTCGGTCAGGCTCATGCGCCGGGTGGTGCGGTTGAACAGCCGGCAGCCCAGGTGCTTTTCCAGCATCTGGATGCGGTGGCTGACCACATTGGCGGACAGGCGCAGCCGCCGGCCGGCCTCGGAGAAGCTCTCGCTCTCCACCGCCTGGACGAAGGCCCGCATATTCTCAAGCATCTCGCCCGGCTCCCCTGCCGGCCCGCCTCGTGGCGGCCGGCCTCTTGCCCGGCGTCAGCTTATGGTCCATCGGGCGACGGACGAAAGGTCCGGCGCCGCCGTTCCCCCCTTCTCTTCCTCCAAAGGTCCGCCTGACATGGAACCCCTCCTGCACGAGTTCGGCAGTCTGCTGCTGCGCTGGACGCACATCATCACCGGCATGGCCTGGATCGGTTCGTCCTTCTACTTCATGCACCTGGACGCGGCGCTGCGGCCGTCCCCGGACATTCCCAAGGGCAAGGGCGGCGAGGCCTGGGAGGTGCATGGCGGCGGCTTCTACCAGGTGAAGAAATATCTGGTGGCCCCCGACAACCTTCCGCGCCACCTCATGTGGCACAAGTGGGAATCCTACTCGACCTGGATCTCCGGCTTCTTCCTGCTGATGTGGGTCTATTACTATCAGGCCAATCTCTTCCTGATCGACCCGGCAGTCCTGAACATGTCGCCGCTCACCGCCATGGCCATCGGGCTCGGCGGCATTTTCGCCGGCTGGGTGTTCTATGACCTGCTGTGCCACTCTCCGCTCGGGCGCAACGACGTGGTGGTGGGGATCATCGTCTTCATTTTCGTGGTGCTGATGGCCTATCTGTTCCAGCAGGTCTTCTCGCCGCGCGGCGCCTTTATCCATGTGGGCGCGCTCATGGCCACCATCATGACGGCCAACGTGTTCTGCGTGATCGTGCCCAACCAGCACAAGGTGGTGGCGGCGCTGAAGGCCGGCCAGGAGCCGGACCCCATGTACGGCAAGATCGGCAAGCTGCGCTCGTCCCACAACAACTACTTCACCTTGCCGGTCATCTTCCTGATGATCTCCAACCATTATCCGCTCACCTATTCCACGCCCTATGCCTATGTGAACGTGGCCCTGGCGCTGGTGGGCGGGGCGGTGGTGCGGGTGTATTTCAACAAGAAGCATGCGGGACAGCCGGGCTTCGGCTGGTGCTGGATCGTCGCCTTGCTGTGCCTCGTCGCCGCCATGGTGCTCACCGCCACCACCTCGCCAGCGGCGCGCCTCGCGCTCGGCCTGCCGCCGCTCACCTCCTCGGCCGTGGCCGCGCCCGCGCCAAACGTGAAGGTGCCGGAGGACGTCCAGAACATCGTCATGGGCCGCTGCGCCATGTGTCACAATCCGACCCCGCAATATGAGGGCATCGCGGTCCCGCCACGCGGCATCCTCCTGGACAGCCCGGCCGAGATCGCCCGCAACAAGCCGTTGATCCTGATGCAGGCGGTGCTCACCCACGCCATGCCCCCCAACAATGTCACTGACATCAGTGCCGAGGACCGGGCGGTGCTGAAGGCGTGGGCGGAGGCGCCGGAGCCCAAGGCGCGTTGAATTCCACGCGCCTTTTATGACGCCGGCTGCGCTGTGCGGCGCCCCGGCTTGACCTTGAAGCCGCCCGGCCCCATGCCGGGCGGGCATGCATGAAGGACCCATTTCCATGACCCAAACGACGTCGCCCGGGCTCGGTGCCCTCATCGACGCGCGCTTCGAGGAGCAGAAGGCCTTCCTCGCCGAGCTGGTGAAGGTGCCCTCGGACAATCCTCCCGGCGATTGCGCCCCCCATGCGGCGCGGGCCGCCGAGCTCTTGGAAGGCCTCGGCTATGAGGTGGAGCGCCACGCGGTGCCGGCCGAGCGCACCCGCGCGGCCGGCATGGTGACCGCCACCAACCTCATCGTCCGCCACCGCTTCGGCGAGGGGCCCACCATCGCCCTCAACGCCCATGGCGACGTGGTGCCCCCCGGCGAGGGCTGGACCCGCGATCCCTATGGCGCCGAGGTGGTGGACGGGGTGATGTATGGGCGCGGCGTCGCCGTCTCCAAGTCCGACTTCTCCACCTATGCCTTCGCCCTCGACGCCCTGAAGCGTTCGGGCCTGCCGCTGAAGGGCACGGTGGAGCTGCACTTCACCTATGACGAGGAGATTGGCGGCGAAGTCGGCCCCGGCTGGATCATCGAGGAGGGCCTCACCAAGCCCGACCTCGTGCTGTCCGCCGGCTTCTCCTATGCGGTGGTGGTGGCCCACAATGGCTGCCTGCACCTGGAAGTGGAGGTGGAAGGCAAGTCCGCCCATGCGGCGCTGCCCTTCACCGGGGTGGATGCCCTGGAGGCGGCCACCGGCATTCTCGGGGCGCTTTATGCCTATCGCGCGACCTTGCCGGCCCAGGTGTCGAAGGTGGACGGCATCGGCTCGCCGCAGATCACGGTGGGGCTCATTTCCGGCGGCATCAACACCAATGTGGTGCCTGACCGCATCACCTTCCGCCTCGATCGGCGCATCATTCCCGAAGAGATCCCCGAGGCGGTGGAAGCGGAAGTGAAGGCCGTGATCGCCAGCGCGGCGGAAGCCTTCCCGGCCGCCAAGGTGCATGTGCGCCGCATCCTGCTGGCCCGCCCGCTGGTGCCGAGCGAAGGCTCGGTGCGGCTCTCCGATGCGCTCCGGCGCAATGCAGAGGCCGTGATCGGCGAGCCCGTGCCGGCCAAGGGCGTGCCGCTCTATACCGATGCGCGGCTCTATGCGGAGGCGGGTTTCCCCGTGGTGCTCTATGGCGCCGGACCTCGGACCATCGAGGAGGCCAACGGGCATCGGGCGGATGAGAATTTGCGGCTTTCGGACCTGAGGAAGGCCACCGAGGTGGTGGCGCGGACGCTGGCGGAGCTGCTGGCCTGACGGCTTGGCTGTTGCACGTGAAACACGGAAGGCCCGGCATATGTCGGGCCTTTTTTGTTTTAGAACAATCGATTACCGAAATTGAGGATGCGTCGGCACGGTTTTGAGCTTGCGTTGGCGCAATGGAGTTGAGATGGCGGACGCGCGGTCATTGCACTAAATCTTGTCTCAAGACGAACCCAACCGGTTCAGGAGATCGAGATGACCACCAACGGACTTCATCATGTTACCGCCATTTCAGGCCCCGCCCGTCGGAACATCGAATTCTATGCCGGTGTTCTCGGCTTGCGGCTGGTGAAAAAGACGGTGAATTTCGACGATCCCGGCACCTATCACTTCTATTATGGCGACGCGGCCGCCGCCCCCGGCTCCATCCTCACCTTCTTCCCCTGGGCCCATGTGGCGCCCGGGCGCCTCGGAGTGGGGGAGACGCAGGGCACCATGTTCCGGGTGCCGGAGGCGGCCATCGGCTATTGGACCCACCGCTTCGTGGAGAAGGGCGTCAAGCACGAGGCGCCGGTAAAGCGCTTCGGCGAGACCATGCTCGCCTTCACCGATCCCGACGGCATGCGCCTTGCCCTGGTGGGCGTGCCGGGCGCGGAGCTTGAGCCCGGCTGGGCGGGGGGCGACGTGCCGGCGGAGATGGCCATTCGGGGCCTCAAGGGCGTCGGCCTGCTGCTGGCGGACGTCGCCCCCACCGCCGCCATCCTGACCGACGTCTTCGGCTTCAGGGAAGTGGCCCGCGAGGGCGCCTATGTGCGCTATGCCACCGACGCCCTTCTGGGCAACGTGGTGGACCTGCACGGGGTCGGCAATTTCCTGCGCGGTCGCCAGGGCGGCGGCTCGGTGCACCATATCGCCTTCCGCGCCGCCGATGACGCGGCGGAGGAGGCCATGGTGAAGCGGCTGGCGGAACATCACGGCATCCGCACCACCGAGCAGAAGGACCGGAACTATTTCCGCTCCGTCTATTTCCGCGAGCCCGGCGGCGTCCTGTTCGAGATCGCCACCGACGTGCCCGGCTTCGCCGTGGACGAGCCGGCGGACAGCCTCGGCACCGCGCTGAAGCTGCCGGCCTTCCTGGAGTCGCACCGCGCCCACATCGAAAGCGTGCTGCCGGACCTGTCGCCCGAGGCGGCCTGATCACCGGCGCCTTCCTCTCAATCCCGGTCCGCGCCGGGCCCCCATCGGCCCGCGCGGCAAGGAGAACACTCATGAACGCCCATGCCGTCACCGGCGCCGCCTCGGCGGGCAGCGCTTTCATCCATCGCTTCGAGCCGGCCACCAGCGCCGGCCGCGCCCCGCTTTTGCTGCTGCACGGCACCGGCGGGGACGAGAATGACCTCATGGCGCTCGGCCGCACCCTCTCGCCTGGCGCGGCCTTGCTCTCGCCGCGCGGGCAGGTGCTGGAGCACGGCATGCCGCGCTTCTTCGCCCGCCGCGCCGAAGGTGTGTTCGACCATGACGACGTGCGCCGGCGCGCAGACGAACTCGCCGACTTCGTCGCCGCCGTCGCCGCCCGTCAGGAACTGGCGCCGCCCCTCGCTGTGGGATTTTCCAACGGCGCCAATATCGCGGCCGCGATCCTTTATCGCCGGCCGGAGGTGCTTTCGGGCGCCATCCTGCTGCGGGCCATGGTGCCGCTGGAGGAGGCGCCCCTGGCCGACCTGTCGGGCAAGCGGGTGCTGATCCTCTCCGGTGCGCTGGACCCCATCGTGCCAGCGGAGAATGCCGCCCGCCTCGCCGCCACCCTTTCGGCTGCGGGAGCGCAGGTGGAGCACAAGGTGCTTCCCGCCGGCCATGGCCTCACCCAGACCGATCTTGGCCTTGCCAAGGCCTGGCTGGGCGCGGCGTGAGATAGGCTCGGCCTTGGCTGAACCGGTTCAGGCCGCATGGCCGGGGAGGCGGGAACGGCGCGCACCGGTCCTGTCCTGCCCCGGCCTTTCTGCCTTGCACTTCTGCGCTGCCTGCGGCATTTGCCAAGGCGCGCGGGGCATGTTGTGGTGCACACAAGGGCCGGGACGCGCGGGCGTCTCCGCAGGACAGGTCCGGCGATCTGAGCCGCCCGGCACCCGCTCCTGAGAAAGCTGCCGCCGCGCCGGCGACAGCGAACCGGTCAGAGGACGTGTTCATGAATCGGATGGATCGAGGCAGCCAGACTGCGGGGAAAGATCTTCCCGCAGCCGGGAGCGCGGCCTGGTCCACGCCCGAAGACTTGTATTTTGATACCACAGACCTGGTGGATTACTTCCACGGTAACGCCACGCCCAGCGGTATCCAGCGCTTCGCCATCGAGGTGATCCGGGCGGCGGTGGCGAATCGCCCCGCCGGCACCGTGCATGCCATCTGCTTCCGGCCGCAGATGCGGGATGTGGTGGAGGTGCCGCTCGGCTGGTTCCTGGACGAGGGCGCCCCCAAGGTGAAGGAGATGGTGCGCGCGCTCTCGCTGTCCTTGCCCAAGGCCACGCGCCTGAAGGGGTTCAAGGGGCCGCGCTATGTGCTCAAATATCTTGAGCATTTCTATCGCACCGACATCCGCGCGCTCTGGGATGCGCGCTACCAGAACCGGCTTGTGCCCCTCGACCTGCCGGCCAACGCCCATGTGGTGGTGCTTGGCGCGGTGTGGAACTTCCAGGGCTATGCGGATTATCTGGCCCGCCAGAAGGCGCGGCGGCCGGGCCTTCGGCTCTCGGTCTTCGTCCACGATCTCATTCCCTGGTACGGCAACAAATATGTGGGCGACGGGGTCGCCCCGAAGTTCCTCGCCTATCTGCGCAGCTACCTGGCGCTTGCCGATCACCTGCTGTGCAATTCCAACGCCACGCTTGAGGATGTCCGGCGCTTTGCCGGCGAGCAGGGGTTGAGCGTGCCGCCCGCCACCGTGGTGCCGCTGGCCCACGAATTCCCCACGCCAGCTTTCACCGTGACCATCCCCAATGGCGAGGGCCCGGAGGCCCGCGTCGGCGTGCGTCGGCTTCAGGGCGAGCGCTTCGTCCTGTGCGTGGGCACCATCGAGGAGCGCAAGAATTCGCTTGCCTTGCTGAAGGTGTGGACCGCCCTGGCGCAGGAGCATCCGTTCGACCTGCCGCTCCTGGTCTTCGCCGGCCGCAGTGCCGAGCACTACAAGGCGTTCATGCACTATGCCGCCGCCACCGGCTGGTGCGCGGGCCAGGCGGTGTGGCTGAACGGGGTGCGGGACGGGGAACTGGCCTGGCTCTATGAGAATTGCCTGTTCACGGTGTTTCCGAGCTTCATGGAAGGCTGGGGCCTGCCGGTGGGCGAAAGCCTGTGGTTCGGCAAGCCGTGCGTCGCCTCCAACACCTCCTCTTTGCCGGAAGTGGGCGGGGACCTGTGCGACTATGTGGACCCCTCCGACACCGCCGCCTTGCACGCTGCTGTGCGGCGCCTGACCTTCGATGACGCCTATCGGGAGGCGAGCGCCGCCCGCATCAAGGCGGCGCGGCTGCGCACCTGGGTCGAGACCTGCGACGGTCTGCTGGCCGCCATTTCCACGCCGCGCATGTGACAGACCACCCCCTCAAGGCGCCTGGAGGCGGGTCTTCAGGCCGGCGGGAAACAGCGGCGGCCCGCCGGGTGTGTCCAGCGTGGCGAGGGGAAACCAGCGCGCGCAGCAGGTGAGGCCATCATCTTCCTGGAACAGGATCTGCGCCGCGTCGGCAAAGGCCCCCGGCGGAAAGGCCACCGTGAACAGAGCGAGGACCTCGTGCCCCACATGGCCTTCGTGGGTGTAGATGTTCTCCATGAAGACCGGCGGTCCCAGCGGGGCCACCGTGATGCCCAGCTCTTCCTGGAATTCCCGGATCACAGCCGCCTGCGCCGTCTCGCCGAACTCGACCGTGCCGCCGAGAGGCCGCACCCCCTTCAAGCGCCCCTCATCATCGCGAACCTCGGCCGCAAGAAGCCCATCCCCCCGCCAGTGAAGGCCCAGCGCTTTCAGACGGATGGTGGAGGGCGGGCGCCAGATGATCATAGCGCGACCCTATGGGGCGGGGCCGGTGGCGGCAAGGTGGCGTGCACGGAGGTCACGCGGGGATCCGGCGCGCGCAAGCGGGCCAACCGAGCGAGGCATCGGTGATGCGTTGCGTCAGGGCCGTGCCGGCGGGATGGGCGCAGGACGGTCGCGCCTCTCACATCAGCGTCGAGCCGTCATCCCGCCCGCTTTGATCGCTGGTCTCCTCTGGCAGGGGCGCGCCCTTCGCGTCCGCATTGGCGACCGGCTTGAACAGGGCCCGCACGAAAAGCCAGATGAAGAGAAGGACGAAAACAGGATAGAGGGCGAGCGTGAGCACCAGCGTGTCGACCATGTGCAAATGGAAAAGCGCTTTCAGCGCCTCGCCCGCCAGGGGTGGCATCGCCACGCAGACCACGATGCCGGCCGAGACCTTCAGGGCAGCGACACCATCGATCTTGCCTCGTGGCGGCTTGCCTTTTTTGCCTGCCTTTGCCTGCCCTGCCTTTGCCTGCCCTGCCTTTGCCTGCCCCGCCTTTGCGTGTCCTGCCTTATCCTTGGCCGCTCCGGCCTTGGCTGCGCCTTTCGCGCCGGCAGGGCCTTCGGGGCGGGGACGTGGCGCAGGCTTTGCCCCGGCATCGGGTTTCGCCTTGGGCTGGCCCCGGGGCGGCCGGGTGGCCGGCTGGCCGATCTCTTGCGCCTCCCGCGAGCCCTCTTCGGGATAGGGCGTCGCCTCCAGGATGGGCACCGGCCCATCCCCCCACAGGTCCACGGGGGGCGTGCGCCCGGCCGTGCCGGGGGGCGGGGGGGCGGCGCCCCCTGCTGCGGGGACGCCCTCCGGATGTGCCGTGGCCCTCTGCTGCGTCATTCTGCAGCCTCCCTTGCCGCACCCCGCCTGCACCTGCCATAGCTCAATTTCTGCGGCCCTGCCACGTCACGCAGGGACAAGGGCGCGACCGGCGCCCGTTCCGCCGATCCCGCACCGATGGCCTGCGGCCGATTTGCGCTGCAAAAGAACAGGCATCTGCTCTAAACAGGGAGCGGCGCGGGCGGGGCGCAGCCGCAGCACGGAGCAGGACGAGGCATGAAGCTGTTCGGTCGCAATGTCACCCTTCCGAGCCGCGTGGTGGAGATCGGCTGGCTGCTGGACGCGGAAAAGGGGACCTTCATCTGGGAGGCGCCCCGCAAGCTCCAGCGCGAGGAAACCGGCATGCGCCACGCCAAGTCGGTGCGCTTCTGCCCCGCGGTGATCGACCACGACGCCCGCCAGTTCGAGGTGCTCTCGCCGATCGACATGCATCTGCGCTTCGCGGTGGACGAGAAGACCAAGGCGCCGACGCTGATCAATGTCTCGGGTGACCAGTCCACCGTCCGGCCCAAGCATCTGGCGCAGATGATCACCATCGTCTCGCCCAAGGAGTGGCGGCACCCCCAGCGGCCGGTGATCCAGCTCATCACGCCCTATGTGTTCGTCTCCGACGAGCCGGTCTATATCAACCAGCTCCCGCCCTATAACCACTACCGCGAGACCCAGTTGCCGGGCCTGCTGATCGGCGGGCGGTTTCCCATCGAGGTCTGGCCGCGCCAGCTCATGTGGGCCTTCGAGTGGCACGAGCCGAAGAAGGACATCATCATCAAGCGCGGCGAGCCGCTCTTCTATGCCCGCTTCGAGACCGCCGATCCCGCGCGGCCCGTGCGCCTGGTGGAAGCGGTGATGACGCCGGACCTGCGCTCCCACATCAACGGCATGTCCGGCGTGACGAATTATGTGAACCGCACCTTCTCGCTGTTCGACATCGCCCGCCAGCGCCGGCCCAAGAAGCTGCTGACCAAGAAGACGTGAGGGGAAGGGCGCGCGCCTCAGTGCGCCTCGGTGAGAAGGCGCAGGTCCTCGTCCACCATCTCGCAGATCATTTCCTCCAGGCCGATGACCGCCTCCCAGCCGAGCACGCGCTTGGCCTTGCTGGGATCGCCGATCAGCTCCGGCACGTCGGCGGGCCGATAGAGCGAGGGGTCGATGATGAGGTGGTCCTCCAGCTTCAGCCCGGCATGGGAGAAGGCGATGTGGCACATGTCGCGCACGCTCACCGAGCGGCCGGTGGCCACCACATAATCGTCCCCCTTGGGCTGCTGGAGCATCAGCCACATGGCGCGCACGTGGTCGCGCGCATGGCCCCAGTCGCGGCGCGCCTCGATATTGCCGAGCCGCAATTCGCTGGCCTGGCCGAGCTTGATGCGCGCCACGCCGTGGGTGACCTTGCGGGTAACGAAGTCGAGCCCCCGCAGCGGCGATTCATGGTTGAACAGGATGCCGCTGGAGGCATGGAGGCCGAAGCTCTCCCGGTAGTTCACCGTCATCCAGTGGGCATAGGCCTTCGCCGCCGCATAGGGCGAGCGGGGATGGAAGGGCGTCGTTTCCGACTGCACCCGGCTCTCGGTGATGCCGAACATTTCCGAGGAAGAGGCCTGGTAGAAGCGGGCGGTGGGACATTCCAGGCGCACCGCCTCCAGCACGTTGGCGCAGCCGAGACCGGTCACGGTGCCGGTCAGCAGCGGCTCCTGCCAGGAGGTGCGCACGATGGACTGGGCGGCGAGATTATAGACCTCGTCGGGCTTCAGCTCACGGAAGATGCGCAGCAAGGCGGACAGGTCGGTGATGGTGCCGTCCACATAATGCACGTCGTCGGCGATGCCGAGCCGGCGCATGCGCCCGTCGGACACCTCGCTGGAGCTTGACCGCCGCACGAGGCCGTACACCTCGTAGCCCTGCTGCAGGAGAAGCTGGGAGAGGAAGGCGCCGTCCTGGCCGGTGACGCCGGTGATGAGTGCCCGCTTCATGTGCCCCTTTCCAAGTCCCAATCCCCGCCTGCAAACCCGTCCCGCCCGCTCGCCGCCATCCGCCGCCCACGGCGCGGCCTTGCGCCTGCCTCAGGTGGCCAGGAGGGCCGGTCGCCGCGGCGCCGCCACGGGCGCGAGGTCCAGATGCTCCAGCAACAAGGTGTTGTAGCGCATGAAGGAGTGCGCGTCGCGGTAGTCCTGCGCGGCGGAAACGGGCCGCGGTGCCAGCGGGCCGGCGGCGAAGATCTCCGCCAGCTGCTCGGCGATCAGCACCGCCGAGAGATGGTCGGGCACCCGCCGCACGAAAGCGGGGGCGTCCATGGCCGCGGCCAGGTGCAGGTTGGCGACCGTGGGCAAGGCGGCGCCGATGCAGTCCACGATGGCGCCCGACACCGAGCCCAGCTGGTAGGTGCGCAGCTGCACCGCCGCGTCGGACGCGGCCAGATAGTCCTCATAGACGGCCTTCGACACCGGCTTGTCGTGGAAGATCACCTTGTCGGCGAGCCCGATTTCCTCGGCGAGGCGCGTCAGCCCGCCGCGCAACTGGCCCACATCGCTGCCGCAGAAGGCGAGTCTGACCTTGTGGCCCCAGGCGGTCAGCAGGTCGAAGGCCCAGACCAGCTGCGCCAGCGCCTTGTCGGGGGTCAGGAAGCCGAAGGTGGTGAGGAGAAACTCATCCTCCGCGCAGCCGAGCCGTGCCCGCGCCGCGCGGCGGGCCTCCGGCGCCAGGCGCTCCAGGGCGAAGGTGGAATAATGGGCGAAGGGCAGGGCGATGGCGTCCTTGCCGCAGGTTGCCTGCACCAGATCGCGCGTGATCTGGGAATGGACGAAGAAGCGACCCGCCCGCAGCGCCATCTCGGCCAGGATGGGCACCGGCAGGCGGCCGGGATCGGAGGCCCATTCGCGCACCGTCTTGTCGCTCACCGGCCGGCCCAGCTCCCGCTCGGCCACGGCGCGCGTGCGCTCCACCCCGACGAGGTGCATGTAGAAGTCCAGCATGCGCACGTCGTGGGAGATGCAGTCGCCGCCATATTCCATCATCAGGCGGAACGTCCTGAGGTGGAAATGGGAATTGCCCATCACCGAAAGCACGGCATCGGAGGGGCAGGTGGTGAAGGCGCGGGCGGAAATGGGCTCCTGCGCCAGGAGCGCAGGCCGGGGGCCGGCGGGCGAATCGGTGAAAAGGCGGATGTCGGCGCGCTGGGTCAGGTCTTCCAGGCAGCGCAGCGTATAGTCGGCGATGCCCGACGGGCTCGGCGGCATGGGGGCGAGCAGCGAGAGGACCGGCCGCGCGCCCCGCTGGATGCGGGCGCCGGAAAGCGGGGTGCGGCGCGCCGCGTCGGCGGACAGGTCGGCCCAGAAGCGCGCCGCCACCGCCTCGGGGCGGAAGGCCCGCCAGATGTCCGCCTGGGCTGTCCGCGCGGCCTTCCAGGCCGCGGCGCCGTTGGGCGCATGTGCGGCCAGCGTTTCCAGCCGCGCGGTCAGGGCGTCCACGTCCTTGGGATCGAAGCGATAGGCTGCGTCCGCCACCAGCTCCCGGTGGGCGTCGATGTCGGAGACCAGAACCGGAGTGCCGGCGGCGCTCGATTCGACCACCGGCATGGAGAAACCCTCGCTGAAGGAGGGAATGAGCGTGAGGATGGACCCGCGATACAAGGCCAGCAGCGTCGCATCGTCCAGGTGGCTTTCGAACGCCAGCTGGCCGGGGGCGCCGCCCTCCGCCAGGTGCAGATCCATGAGGCGGCGGCGCGTCGCCTCATCGGTGCCGCCGAACACGCGCAGCGGGACACCCGCCGCGCGCAGGCGCGCGCTGCGGCCGTGGGCGCGCACCGCGAAGTCCACATTCTTGCGCGGGTCGGCGCCGCCGGCCACCAGGATGCCGGCCCGGTCCGCGGGCGGCAGGGGCGGCGCGGTGGGGATCAGCGCATCGCGCGTTCCCACCCCGGTGACGGAGCAGGTGAGGTCGTCCCGCCGCAGCAGGTTGTGCAACTGGCCGCGGGCGCAGCGGGAGATGGCGTGGAAGCTGTCATATTTGCCGAGCCAGAGACTGTTGGTCAGATAGTCCAGCCGGTCCTTGGGCGTGGTCAGATACCAGTCGGGATAAAGTGTGGGGATGGCATCGTAGAACAGCGCGGCCTTTACCAGGTCGGCACGCCGCAGCACGGGTGCCAGGGGCAAAGCGGAATGGGTGAGGGGCGAAAGCTGGATGAACCAGGCGCCCGGCGCGTCGAGGGCCGCCAGATCCTCCACCACCGCGTCGAACAGGGCGGCGAACTCCGGCAGCAGGTCCGGCAGGTGCGCGCTCACCAGGGCGACGAGGCGCGGCGTGGCGGGTGCGAAATGGGGCCGGGCGCCCCCGATCATGACCGTCGCATGATGCCCGATGCCCCGGTGCCGATAGGCCGGATCCTGCAGGCAGCGGGCGTCGAACACGATCACGGGCGGCATCGCCAAGGGCACTCCTCAGAACGGCGGCCGATCGCGGGCAAGCACGGCGCGCCGCCTGCCGGGGCGCTCCGTTCGGGACACTGCGATCACGGTCGTGCATAGCATGGCACATGCTGCGCTGCCCACTTGGATGTGCGGCACAGGTTCAGCTGACGTGGTCTACACCCGGGCGGTGGCGCCGTGGCATTTGAGAAAGTGGGAAATCAGTCTATCAACGGCACGCGGGCAGGCATTATGGCGTGTTTTCCTGGCACGGCCGAAGGATTGATCCACAGATGGCCACCTTGGACGGTGCAATCCTTTACGATGTTACCGAGTTTGCGCTGCATCCCCTGCGCACGGGCATACAGCGGGTGGTGTTCGAGATCCTGCGGCACTGGCCCAAGGGCGCGCCACGCCTCGTGCCGGTGGTGCTGGCGGAGGATGGTGAGTCCTTCCACCGCCTGCCGCAGGCCTTCGCGGCGGAGATGACGGCCCATTTCGAGACCGGCGCGGACCTGGACGCGGGCACCGCGGTGATGCGGCGCCTGAGGCGCGACGCCGATCCGGTATCCGAACAGGCCGTGGCCGCGGCCCGCGCCCTTCTCAATCCGGAGGTTTATTACGATCCGGCGCGCGCCCGTTTCTATCGGCGCCTCTCCGCCAGCGGGACGATCGATATCCATCAGGTGGTCTATGACGCCTTGCCTTGGCTGCGCCCCGATTTGTTCTCGCGGGACACCACCGGCTTGACCATGCCCTACCTGCATGCGCTGCGCACGGTTGGGACCCTGCATTTCATCTCGGCCATGTCGCGGGACGATTATGCCCGCCGGGTGCTGCGGCGGGGGGAGGCGGGCATGTTCGTCCACCCGCTGGGGGCCGATGGCCTCGGCCGCGCCGCGCCGCCCTTCGATCCGGCCAACCGCACCTTCGCCTCCATCGGCACCATCGAGCCGCGCAAGCGCCATCATATCCTGCTGGAGGCGGCCGAGGGCTTGTGGGAGGAGGGCCACGTCTTCGAACTCATCCTGGCGGGCCGGGCCGGCTGGCAGACCGACGACCTTCAGGCGCGGATGGCGGACATCGCCGCGCGGCGGCCCGGCTTCCACTGGCTCTCGGACGCCTCCGATGCCCAGGTGCGGGACGTGGTGACGGGCGCGCGGGCGACCCTGTTCTGCTCGGATGCAGAAGGCTACGGGCTGCCGCCGGTGGAATCCCTGGCGCTGGGCGTGCCGGTCATGGTGTCCGAACGCATCCCCGCCACCGCCGGCCTGCCGCCCCTGGGCCAACTGCGGCTCAAGGAGGTGGACGTGGCCAGCGTGCGCGCCGCCCTCCTGCGTCTGCTGGACGACGCGGAAGCCGCCCGGCTGCGGGCCGAGATCGCCCAGCTGGACCTGCCCACCTGGAAGGGCCATGCGGAGAGCCTGGCGGCGGTGTTCAGCGCCGGCCGCGCCCAACACGCCGCCTCGGCCTGAGGCGGCGCGGGCCGGTCAGCGGCAGCGCGACTCGTGGTCGGTCTGGCGCATGGTCTCGGTTTCGATGCCGTCGAAATCGAAGTCCTCAATGCCAGTGTTGACATAGAAGACGCAGAAGCTGGCATCGGCGTCATAGGGATTGGACTTCGCCCGCACGGCCAGCACCGGCGCGGCGCGCAGGGCGGCCGGCAGGTCGAACTCCGTGGCGTCGCCCTTCTTCCAGGTCATCCAGGGTGTGAGCGTATGCTTGTCCGGGCCGGCCATCAGTTCCAGGCTGTCGGAGCGCGTGGCGGCGGGATCGATGCGGATCCACCAGCCGGTCTTGGCGGCCTGGGCGAAGGCGGCGGGACTGGCGAGAAGCACGGCAGCGGCCACGAGGCCGGGAATGAGACGCATGGTAAGCCCCCATTGCGACATCCGGCCGACGGGCCGGCGCGACGGCGCAACCATAATCGGTGCATCGGGGCTGGCAATCGGGATGACCCGCGTCCCTTGGTCGTTCACGCCGCGACGTGCAGCAGGGGCTGGGACCTGATCTTGATGCCCGATGTGGGCGCCTTGTACCGCACAGGCGGTTCGCTTGGAGGGGCGATCCCGCCCCATCCGATCAGGCAGAGGGCAAGTGGCCGCCCCGATGGTCCCGGTTGTGGCTCGCCCGGCTGGATCGCGTTCTACAGCACGTAAGCGGTGCGGAACCCGCCCCAATGACGCCCGGCGACGAAGATGGGCGCGTCCACTTCCCGCGTGCGCACCACCCTGTCGCCGAGGTCGCGGGCATAGACCTGGATCAGATGCGGCTGAAGATTGCGCGCGGCCAGCAGGCCCGCCCGGTCGTCGAAGATGCGGCGGTTGCGGCTGTTGCCCATGTTCCAGGCCCGGTCGCCGGGCCGCTGGGGCTTGGCGTAGCGGGCATTGTGCACCGGCAGGTAGCCGTTGATGTCCACGCTGGCCGCAAAGGTCATGGAGGGGTCCTCGCCGGCAATGGCCTCCTGGCCCGCCGCGAGGCGCCGCTCCAGCTCCTTCAGGGCGCGCGTCTCGTATTGCACCGGATCGGTGCCCGGGAGAGGGCGATAGGCGGTGTCGAAGAGATCGTCGAGGGTCAGCGCCCGCTCGGCCAGCGCCTCTTCCATCAGGCGGGCAACGGTGGCGGCGCCGCGCTGGGCGCGCTCCACCACTGCGCCATAGCTGGCCGCCAGCTCGTCCAGCTTGGCCACCAAGGGAGGAGCGCCGGCGTCCTGGAAGGCGAGATGGCAGCCGAGCGGACTCACGCCCACCACGCGACACGGCAAGGGCGGCAGGCCGGCCAGTTCCAGCGTCCCGGCCTCGATCCTGGCGGGCGGGGCACCCTCCAGCGTCACCAGGGCGCCCCCCAGCGACAGGTCGAACGTACGGGCACGCCGCGCGCCGGAGGCCAGGCGCAAGGTGCCGGACACTTCCACCGGCCAGCGGGGATGGCGGCGGCGGTTGCCCATGGGGGTCTGGCGCAGCACGGTGAGAAGCTGGCGGGACATCTCGTCCGTGCCCTCGGCCATGGCGCTGGCGCTGGCGCCGATGGCGGCCTGGGAGGCCTGTGCGGCAAGGGAGGCGTCGCGGATGCGCCGCGCGCCCTCGTCCACCGCCTCGGCGAAGGCGCGCGCCTGGCTGGCGGCGCTGCCGATATCCGCCACGGCGCGGGCCTGGCCCGCCACCGCTTCCGCCACCGAGGACGCCACGGGGCGGATCTCGCTGACGCTGTCGATGACCCGGCCCACCGCATCCGTGCAGGTGTGGGCGGCGCCGATGAGGCGCTCGATCTTGGCGGAGATTTCCACCGTCGCCTTGCGGGTCTCGCCCGCCAGCGTCTTCACCTCGCTCGCCACCACCGCGAACCCCGCCCCGGCGGCGCCCGCGCGGGCGGCTTCGATGGAGGCATTGAGGGCGAGGAGATTGGTCTGGCCGGCAATGTCGGAAATGAGCGCCACCACAGCCTTGATCTCGCCGATGGCGCTGCGCAATTCGTCCACCGCGCTGTGCGCCTCGCCCGCGGCGCTGCCGGCTCGGGTGGCCAGTTCGTCCGAGGTGCGGGCCTGCCGGCCGATGGCGGAATTGGTGCCCGCAAAGGCGTCGAGCGCTTCGGTGAGGCCGAGCGCGCTGGCGCGGGCCTGGTCGGTCTGGCCCGCCAGCTGGTCGGACTCGCGCCCGATGAGCGTCATGTCCCGGGCGCCTGCATCGCAGGCTCCCGACATGGCGCTGGCGCTGTCTTCCAGCCGCGCGCGGGCGCGGCGGATGTCGGCCTCGATCAGATCCACCAGATGCCGGTCGTCCGCCCGCTCCTGCGGGGGCACGGGAGGGGCGGGAGGCGGGGACGTGTCGGCGGCGGGACGGCTCGCCGGCCGCTCAAGGGGTCGTCCCCACATCTTTCGGTCCTCTCCTGGCTCAGGCTCGATCGCAGCCTAGGCCGGGGACCTTGCGCCGGGATTGCCTCAGGCGGCCGCCACGGTGGCCGCCGCGCCGTGCTTCAGCAGCGCGCCCAGCGCCCGCACCAGCGCGGCCTTGAAGCGCGGATCGGCGGGCAGATCGGTGCCGAACACCTCGCGCACCCCCATGAGCGCCTCTACGAGGCGCTCCGCATCGGGACCGGCTTCATCGGCGAGCGCCTTGAGGCGGGCGGCGTGGGGGTCGCGCACGTCGATGGCGCCGCCCTTTTCGTCGCGCCCGGTGACATAGCGCATCCAGCCGGCGACCCCGAGCGCCAGCAGGCCGATGGAGGCCCCTGCCGCGAGGCGATCGCGGATGGTCTCCAACAGGCGCTGCGGCAGCTTCTGCGAGCCGTCCATGGCGATCTGCCAGGTGCGGTGGCGCAGCGCGGGGTTGGAAAAGCGCTCGCG
The DNA here is from genome assembly GCF_028863665.1 of Aquabacter sediminis. Classification (GTDB taxonomy): domain Bacteria; phylum Pseudomonadota; class Alphaproteobacteria; order Rhizobiales; family Xanthobacteraceae; genus L1I39. The sequence goes on along the minus strand of NZ_JARBFX010000002.1, from coordinate 539,265 downwards.
CAAAGCGCGCGTGTAGGCGGGCAGGTCCACGCCGGGCACATGGACGGTGGGCAGCACTTCCTCGTCCTGGAGGCGTTCCACCAGCCGCGCGAAGGCGGGGTCCGACATGGTGTCGGAGATGGTCTCGTGGCGGGCGAGATAGCCGAGATAGGCCAGGGTGGAATGGGCGCCGTTGAGCAGGCGCAGCTTCATGTGCTCGAACGGCACCACGTCCTCAACCATCTGCGCGCCCACCGCCTCGAAGGGCGGGCGGCCGGCGGGGAACTTGTCCTCGATCACCCACTGGCTGAAGGGCTCGGCCATGACCGGCCAGGCATCCTCGACGCCCAGCGCGCGGGCGACCTCCGCCCGGTCGGCATCGGTGGTGGCGGGGACGATGCGGTCCACCATGGTGCAGGGGAAGGCCACCTCGGACGCGATGAAGGCGGCGAGATCGCCGTCCCGCAGCTCCGCGAAACGGTGCACCACGCGGGCCACCGTGCGGCCATTGGCCGGCAGGTTGTCGCAGCACAGCACGGTGAAGGGCGCCGCCCCCGCCGCCCGGCGCCGCCGCAGCGCCTCCACCAGGAAGCCGGGCACGGAGCGCGGCCGTTCGGGTGTGGCGAGGTCCGCGACGATGTCCGCATGGGCCTCGTCGAGGCGGCCGGTGGCCGGGTCGTGGCAATAGCCCTTCTCGGTCACGGTAAGCGTGACGATGCGCACCTTCGGGTCCGCCATGGCGGCCAGCAGGGCCTCGGGATCGCGCGCGCCCACCAGGAGGCGGCGGAGCGATCCGATCACCCGCAGGTCCGTCCCCGCCCCGGAGCGCACCGCCAGGGTATAGAGCCCGTCCTGCGGATCGAGGGCCTCCGACGTATCGGGGCTGCGCAGGCTGGCGCCGCAAATGGCCCAGTCGGTGAGCCCGCGCGCCAGGAGATCATCCACATAGACCGCCTGATGGGCCCGGTGGAACGCGCCCACGCCCAGATGGACGATGCCGGTCGACACCGCGTCGAGATCATAAGCGGGCCGAGCGACGGGGGTGGGGAGGGTGGCGAGGTTGGTTCGGTCGAGGCGCATGGGGCGGGGTCTTCAGGTGGAGGCGGGAGAGGCGGCGAGCCAGGCCCGCCGCGCGGAGGCCGGGGATCCGGCCGCAAAGGAGGATGGAGGGACGCTCCATAGGCGAGAGCGCGATCCGATCAGATGGCGAGGCCATCTGATCGGCGCATACTCTCGGCCAGAGACAGGGCCGGGACGGGCGATCGGAGGTGCCCGCCTCCTGGATCAACATTGCCGTCATGGCCGGGCTTGTCCCGGCCATCCACGCCGCTCCGCAAAGACGCCCCCCGCAGGACTGTTCCAGGCCCATCCCCGTGGATGGCCGGGACAAGCCCGGCCATGACGAGCCCCCATTGGGGGCGTTCCTCGCGCGGGTCTTAGAGCTTGTAGGCGGACTTGGCGAGGCGGTAGGCGAGGTCGTGGGCGACTTCGTGGGCCTCGTCCTCGTCCATGCGATGGGTCGCCACCAGCTCGGCCAGGAAGGCGCAGTCCACGCGGCGGGACACATCGTGCCGGGCGGGAATGGAGGGGAAGGCGCGGGTGTCGTCGTTGAAGCCCACCGTATTGTAGAAGCCGGCGGTCTCCGTGGTCAGCTCGCGGAAGCGGCGCATGCCCTCCGGGCTGTCGAAGAACCACCAGGCCGGGCCGAGGCGCAGGATGGGATAATGGCCGGCGAGCGGCGCCAGCTCGCGGGAATAGGCGGTCTCGTCCAGGGTGAAGAGGACGAGGGTGAGGTCCTTCTCGTTGCCGAAGCGGTCGAGCAGTGGCTTCAGGGCGCGCACATAATCGGTGGCGGAGGGAATGTCGGCGCCCATGTCGCGGCCATGGCGGGCGAAGATGCCGCCATTGTGGTTGCGCACCGAGCCGGGATGCAGCTGCATCACCAGCCCATCCTCCAGCGACATGCGGGCCATTTCGGTGAGCATCTGGGCGCGGAAGAGTTCGGCGTCCTGCGGGTCCGCATGGGGGGAGGTGACCCGTGCGAACAAGGCTTCCGCCTCGGCGGTGGTGAGGTCGGCGGTGCGGGCGGTGGGGTGGCCGTGATCGGTGGAGGTGGCGCCGAAGGTCTTGAAGAAAGCGCGGCGCTTGCGGTGGGCGGCAAGATAGCCGGACCAGGTGAGGGTATCCTCCCCCGTCAGCTCGCCAAAGCGGGCGAGATTGCCGAGGAAGTTCTCGAAATCCGGGTCCACCACCGGGTCGGGCCGATAGGCGGTCACCACCCGCCCGCCCCAGCCGGACTCCCGCAGCATCTGGTGCCACTTCAGCTCGTCGAGCGGGCTCTCCGTGGTGGCGATGGCCTCGATGTTGAATCGCTCGAACAAAGCGCGGGGGCGGAAGGCGTCGGTGCGCAGCGCCGCCGCGATGGTGTCATAGATGAGGTCGGCATTGCCCGCATTCAGCCGCTCGTCGATGCCGAACAAGGTGGAGAAGGCATGGTCCAGCCACAGCCGGGTCGGGGTGCCCCGGAAGAGATGGTAATGGGAGGCGAAGCGCCGCCAGATGGCCCGGCCGTCTTTCTCGACCGGCCCGCCGTCCCGGCGCGGCACGCCCAGATCCTCCAGCGCAACGCCCTGGGAATAGAGCATGCGGAAGATGTAGTGGTCGGGCACCACGAACAATTGCGCCGGATCGGGGAAGGGCGCGTTCTCCGCATACCAGCGCGGGTCGGTATGGCCGTGGGGCGAGATGATGGGCAGGTCCTTCACCTGCTCGTAAAGCCGCCGGGCGATGCCGCGCACGGTGGGGTCGGCGGGGAACAGGCGGTCGGGATGAAGGCCCGGGGCGGTGCTGGGCATAACGGGGCTCACCTTTTTCTGGGGCGTGTCGTGCTTTTGTGCGGCGGCGTGTCGGCGGCAAGGCCCGGCCCAAGGGCAGGGGGCGCCACGGACGCCTCGGGGGCAGGCTCGAAATAGTCGGGATGGGTGGCCGCCAGTTCATCGACGCTGGGCACCACGCGGCCCAGATGCGCCTGCATGGCGGCCTCGGCCGCATCCGCGTCACCCTTGGCGATGGCGGCGATGATGGCCGCATGCTCGCCCATGACGGACAGGCGGCGGTCGGCGGCGGGCAAGGTGAGGATGCGGCAGCGGTCCACCTGCGCCTTTTCATGCCGCACCACCCGCCAGAGATTGGGGTGGCCGGAGATTTCGGCGATCAATTGGTGGAAGCCCTCGTCTTCCTCATGGAAATCGGCGAGGCGCTCCATCTCGTGGGCGGCCTTCTGGGCGGCGAGCGTGGCGTTGAGGCGGGCGATGTCCTCGACCTGCGCGCGGGCGGCCGCCTCGCGCACGGCGGTGCGCTCCAGCGCCTGGCGGATCACCATGGCGTCGCGCACCGCGGGAATGGAGATGCGCGACACGAAGGTGCCGTATTGGGGAAAGATGTCCACCAGCCGCTCGTCGGCGAGCTTGAGGATGGCCTCGCGCACCGGCGTGCGGGAGACCCCGCAGGCGAGCGCGATCTGCTTTTCCTGGAGCGCGGTGCCCGGGCGGATGTCCATGCCGAGGATCTGCTCGCGCAGTGCCGCGTGAATGCGGGCGGACGCGGGCACGCCGCGCAGGCTCTCCGACCCCCGCTCCCGGCTCTTCAGCAGCACCGGCTGTCCTCCCCGTGACACGCTTTACTTGTTCTTGGTGACGTACTAATATATTAACATATCACCAACGTCAACGAGGCGCCGCAGAGCGCCAGGTGGGGAGGAGCCGGATGGGAGAGCTGGATCTGCGATCCGAAGCGGGCGCGCCGGATGCCGCCGGCCGTGCGCCGCGCACCTTGCGCCTCTCCCCGAAGGATAATGTGGCTGTCGCCCTCGATACCGTGCCGGAGGGGCTGGACCTGGGGGGCATCGTCGCCACGGGTCGCATTCCCCGCGGCCATAAATTTGCGCTGGCGCCCATCGCCGATGGCGCGCCCATCCTCAAGTTCGGCCAGATCATCGGCTTTGCCGCCGGCGACATCGCGCCCGGCGACCATGTGCATGTGCACAATGTGGTACTGCACGATTTCGACCGGGACTATGCCTTCGCCGCCGAGGCCCGCCCGCCGGCGCTCCTGCCGCCCGAAGCGCGCGGCACCTTCCAGGGCTATCGCCGCTCCAATGGGCGCACCGGCACGCGCAATTATCTGGGCATCCTCACCTCGGTGAACTGCTCGGCCTCCGTCGCCCGCTTCGCCGCCGCCGCCTTGGAGCGCTCGGGGCTGCTGGAGGACTATCCCGGCATCGATGGCGTGGTGCCCATCGTCCACGGCACCGGCTGCGGCATGGCCTCTAAGGGGGAGGGCTTCGACATCCTCTCCCGGACCTTGTGGGGCTATGCCACCCATCCCAATTTCGCGGCGGTGGTGATGGTGGGGCTGGGCTGCGAGATGTTCCAGATCGCCCGCTTCAAGTCCGACTACCAGGTGGACGAGACCGATGCCTTCCGCACCCTCACCATCCAGGACGAGGGCGGCACGCGGCGCACGGTGGACCACATTGTCGGCGCGCTGAAGGAGATGCTGCCCGCCGCCGCCGCCCAACGGCGGGAGACGCGGCCCTTGTCGGAGCTGGTGCTGGCGCTCCAGTGCGGCGGGTCGGACGGCTATTCGGCGCTCACCGCCAATCCGGCGCTGGGCGTGGCCTCGGATCTTCTGGTGCGCCATGGCGGCACCTCCATCCTCTCCGAGACGCCGGAAATCTACGGCGCCGAGCATCTGCTCACCCGCCGCGCCGCCGACCGGGCGGTGGGCGAGAAGCTGGTGGAACGCATCCGCTGGTGGGAGGACTACACCTCCAAGCTGGGCGGCGAGATGAACAACAATCCCTCGCCCGGCAACAAGGCGGGCGGCCTCACCACCATCCTGGAAAAGTCGCTGGGCGCCGCCGCCAAGGGCGGGTCGGAGACGCTGCGCGCGGTCTATGAATATGCCGAGCCGGTGACGGAAAAGGGCTTCGTCTATATGGACACGCCCGGCTATGACCCGGTGGCGGCCACGGGCCAGGTGGCGGGCGGGGCGAACCTCATCGCCTTTACCACCGGGCGCGGCTCGGCCTTCGGCTGCAAGCCCACGCCCTCCCTGAAGCTCGCCACCAATTCCGACATCTATGCCCGCATGACCGAGGACATGGACATCAATTGCGGCGACGTGCTGGACGGCGTGTCGCTGGAGGAGAAGGGCCGGGAGATTTTCGATCTCCTGGTGCGCGTGGCCTCGGGCGAGCACACCAAGTCCGAGGCGCTGGGCTATGGGGACGCCGAGTTCGTGCCCTGGCAGATCGGCGCGGTGATGTGATGGCAAGGGGGGCGCAGAAGGCGGAGGGTGCGCTCCTGATTGGGGGGGCGGTGTCTTCGCTGTCCTGGAAGTCCGCTGTCGTCGCTTGCGCCCTTCCCCCTCCCCAACCCTCCCCCGCAAGCGGGAGAGGGGGCGGGACGGCGTCGGGGAGAGAGTGGCGGCTTCTGTCTCATCCGTCCGCCGGACGGGAGCGCATCCGCGCCGCCGGGCAGGCCCTTGCTCCCTCTCCCGCGCAGCGGGGGAGGGCTGGGGAGGGGGCATGCTGGGGGCAGGCGGGAGAGGGGGGCGTCGGCGGACCGACCGCTCCCGAACATCCCCTATTCGAACAAGTCGGGATGCTCCGCCTCGATGCGGGGCAAAGCGCGCAGGATTTCGCTCAGGTGCGCGTGCATGGCGGCGGCGGCCGCGTCGGGATCGCCCGCATCCACGGCGGTGACGATGGCGCGGTGCTGGTCCACCAGCGGCGCCATGGAGCCAGCCAGCGTCAGGTGGCAGGCGCGGTCCATATGGGCCTTGATGTCCGCGATGGCCTCCCAGGCGAGGCCGCAGCCGGCGCCTTCCGCGAGCGTCGCGTGGAACATCTCGTCATAGCGCTGGAACGTCTCGTGGTCCTCGCGCGCGGCGGCCTTGGCCTGGAGGTCCAGGAGATCGTCAATGCGCTCGCGGGCGGAGCGGTCGAAGCCTTCGGCGGCGCGCCGCGCCACGGCGGTCTCGATGGCCTCGCGCACGAAGCGGGCCTCCATCATCTTGCGGACGGAGATCTTCACCACCACCGTGCCGCGCTGGGGCAGGATTTCCACCAGGCGCGTGCGGGCAAGGCCGATGAGGGCCTCGCGCACGGGTTGGCGGGAGACGCCGGCGCGCTCCGCAATCTCCTGCTCGGACAGGCGCGTGCCCGGCGGCAGCGCCAGCGTCACGATCGCCCGCCGCAGCTCGGCCTCCACACGCTGGGCCGCCGAACCGGACGACGGGACTCTGATGGCGTCCACGGGACCTCCACAGTTGCATACAAGTCGACACTACCATACAAGTAGGGCCGATCGAGGCGGAACTCAACCTCCGCCGCATACTGGATCGGTTCGCCGGTCCCAACAAGAACCGGGCCCGCCAAGGGTCCTTCCGCCAACAAGCCGCATGTCTAGGGAGAATGCCCATGCTCACCCGTCGCCACGCCATCGCGCTGGCCGCCGCACTCAGCCTTGCCCCGGTGGTGCCCGCCGCCGCCCAGAGCGTGACGCTGCGGTCCGCCGACATCCATCCGGACGGCTATCCGACCGTCGAGTCGGTCAAGTATTTCGGCGAGATCGTCTCGCAGAAGACCAATGGCCGCATCAAGGTGCAGGTGTTCAATTCCGGCCAGCTCGGCCAGGAGAAGGATACCATCGAGCAGACCCGCTTCGGCGTCATCGACCTGAACCGAGTCAACACTGCCCCCTTCAACAACCTCATCCCCGAGACGGCGGTGCTGGGCCTGCCCTTCCTGTTCCGCTCGGTGGACCACATGTACAAGGTGGTGGACGGCCCGCTGGGCGAGGAGATCGCCAAGGCGTTCGAGCCCCACGGCCTGATCGTGCTCGGCTTCTTCGATAGCGGCGCGCGCTCCATCTACAATTCCAAGAAGCCCATCAAGACGCTCGAAGACATGAAGGGCATGAAGATCCGCGTCCAGCAGTCGGACCTCTTCATCGCCATGATCAATGCGCTCGGCGCCAATGCCACGCCCATGCCGTTCGGCGAGCTGTATTCCGCGCTCCAGACCGGCCTCGTGGACGGGGCGGAGAACAATTATCCGTCCTATGAATCGGTGAAGCATTACGAGGTGGCGAAATACTATTCGCTCACCGAGCATTCCATGGCGCCGGAAGTGTTCGTCATGTCCAAGCGCTCCTGGGACAAGCTCACCCCCGCCGACCAGGCCATCTTCAAGGACGCCGGCAAGCAGGCGACGCTGAAGATGCGCGAATTGTGGGCCAAGCGGGACGCGGACGCCAAGGCTGTCGTCATCAAGGGCGGCGCGCTCATCAATGAAGTGGACAAGAAGCCCTTCATCGACGCCATGAAGCCGGTCTACGACAAGTTCGTCACCTCCGACAAAATGAAGAACCTGGTGGAGCGCATCCGCGCCACCCAGTGACGTCCCGGCGGCCCGGTGCGCCGGGCCGCCTTTTCCTCCGCCATCGGACGCGGATGCCGCACATGGCTCAGCTTTCCCTCGCCAGAGACCGCGACATGGGTTCCTCTTTTCTCATCACCCTGCGCCATGGCGTGCGCTGGCTCTCGCGCATCGCGCTGTGGGTCTCCGGCCTCGGCCTCCTCGCCATGACCGCCGCCGTCGCCTGGCAGGTGACCGGGCGCTATGTGCTCAACGATTCCCCCAGCTGGACCGAGCCCTTCTCCCTGCTGCTCATGAGCTGGTTCATCCTGCTCGGCGCCGCCGTGGGCGTGCGCGAGGGCGATCACCTGGGCTTCGAGATCGGCCTGCATTTCGCCCCGCCCCCCGTACGGCGCATCATGCAGCTGACCACCCATGTGCTCATCACCGCCTTCGGGGTGTGCATGGCGGTCTATGGCTGGGAACTGGCCATGGGCACCTGGAGCGCCAAGATGGCCGGCGTGAACCTGCCCCAGGGCGTCGACTATCTGCCGCTCGCCGGCGGCGGAGTGCTCATCGCGCTCTTCTCGTTTGAAAAGCTGCTGTGCGACCTGATCGCCCCGGCTGTCCCCCCGGTGCCGCTCGGCGCCGAGCATCCCATCGATTGAGGCCGGGAGACACGCCATGGCCATGACCATTCTGTTCGGGGTCTTCACCCTCCTGCTTCTCATCGGCACGCCGGTGGCCTTCTGCCTCGGCCTCGCCTCGCTGGCGACCGTGCTCTATCTGGACCTGCCGCCCGTGGTGGTGTTCCAGCAGATCAATTCCGGCATGAATGCCTTTTCCATGCTGGCCATCCCCTTCTTCATCTTTGCCGGCGACCTGATGATGCGCGGCGGCATCGCCGACCGGCTCATCGGCATGGCGGCCTCCCTGGTGGGCCATCTGCGCGGCGGGCTCGGGCAGGTGAATGTGGTGGCCTCCACCTTGTTCGGCGGCATTTCCGGCTCGGCGGTGGCGGATGCCTCGGCCATTGGCGGCATCATGATCCCCCAGATGGCCCGCCACGGCTATGCCAAGGACTATGCGGTCAATGTGACCGTGAACTCGGCCATCATCGCGCTGATGATCCCGCCGTCCCACAACATGATCATCTATTCCCTGTCGGCGGGCGGCACCATTTCCATCGCCGATTTGTTCACCGCCGGCATCGTGCCCGGCCTGCTGCTGGCGGCGGCCATGATGATCACCGCCTATGTGGTGGCGATCCGGCGCGGCTATCCGGCCGGCGTCTTTCCCGGCTGGTATGGCGTGCTGCGCGCCGTGGTGGCGGCGGTGCCGGGCATCCTGCTCATCGGCATCATCTTTGGCGGCGTGCGCTCGGGCGTCTTCACCGCCACGGAAAGCTCCTGCATCGCGGTCATCTATGCGTTGCTGGTGACGGTTCTGGTCTATCGGGAACTGGACCTTGCCTCCTTCTGGCATGCGACCCTCGGCGCGGTGCGCACCACCGCCATGGTGCTCCTGGTGATCGGTACCGCCGGCGCCTTCGGCTGGCTCATGGCCTTCCTCCAGGTGCCCGCCGCCACCATCGAATTGATGAACGCCATCTCGTCCAACAAGTACGTGATCCTGCTGCTCATCAACATCCTGCTCCTGATCCTCGGCACCTTCATGGACATGGCGCCGATGATCATCATCTGCACCCCCATCTTCCTGCCGCTCATCAAGGCCTTCGGCATCGATCCCGTGCAGTTCGGCGTGATCCTGATCCTGAATGCGGGCATCGGGCTGAACACGCCGCCGGTGGGCTCCGTGCTCTTCGTGGGCTGCGCGGTGGGCAAGATTTCCATCGGCGAGGCCATGAAGACCATCTGGCCCTTCTTCGGCGCCTCCATCGCGGTGCTGATGATCGTCACCTATGTGCCCGCGGTTTCCCTGTGGCTGCCGTCCGTCTTCCGCTGACGGCGCCCTCCTTTTATCGAGGTTTTTCAAGATGATTTCCGACGTGCGCCATGTGAGCCACCCCGACGCCGTGCGCTATTTCGACACCGAGGAACTGCGCGAGCACTTCCTGGTGGAGGGCCTGTTCGAGCCCGGCACCGTGCAGCTCACCTATTCCCATGTGGAGCGCTTCGTCATTGGCGGCGCCACCCCCACCGACCAGCCGCTGACGCTGGAGAGCGACAAGGCCACCATCGGCTCGCCCAACTTCCTCGATCGGCGCGAGCTGGGCGTGTTCAACATTGGCGGACCCGGCAAGGTGGAGGCGGACGGCGTCTCCTACGTGCTCGGCCATCGCGACGCGCTCTATGTTGCGCAAGGCACCAAGTCGGTGGTCTTCTCCTCCGACGATGCGGCCAATCCGGCCCGCTTCTATCTGCTCTCCACGCCGGCCCATGCCCGCTACGAGACCAAGGTGGTGAAGATCGCCGAGGCCAAGGCCATGGTGCTGGGCGACCAGGCCACCGCCAACCGGCGCACCATCTACCAGATGATCCATCCCGACGTGGTGAAGTCCTGCCAATTGGTCATGGGCATGACCAAGCTGGACGACGGCAACATCTGGAACACCATGCCCTGCCACGTCCATGACCGCCGCTCGGAGGTGTACCTCTATTTCGACGTGGCGGCCGATGCCCGCGTCATCCATCTCATGGGCGAGCCGGACCAGACGCGCCATCTGGTGGTGGCCGACGGGCAGGCGGTGATCTCGCCGCCCTGGTCCATCCATTCCGGCGTCGGCACGCGGGCCTATACCTTCATCTGGGGCATGGGCGGCGACAATATCGACTATACGGACATGGACATGGTGGCCATGGACCAGCTGAAGTGAGCGCCATGATCGCGTCTCCCTTTGACCTTTCCGGCCGCCGCGCGGTGGTCACCGGCGCCAATACCGGCCTGGGCCGCGCCATCGCGGTGGCGCTGGCCCGCGCCGGGGCCGGCATCGTGGCTGTGGGCCGCTCGGCCATGGACGAGACCCAGGCGGAGGTGGAAGCCGCCGGCGTGCCGTTCCAGGCGATCAAGGCGGACCTTTCAACGCTGGAACCCATCGCCCGCGTGGTGGAGGAGGCAACCCAGGACGGACGGGTGGACATCCTCGTCAACAATGCCGGCATCATCCGCCGGGCGGACGCTGTGGATTTCACCGAGGCCGATTGGGACGCGGTGATGGACGTCAATCTGAAGTCCGTCTTCTTCCTCACCCAGGCATTCGCGCGCGGTTGGATGGCGGATGGCAAGGGCGGGCGCGTCATCAACATCGCCTCGCTCCTGTCCTTCCAGGGGGGCATCCGCATTCCCTCCTATACGGCCTCGAAAAGCGGGCTGGCCGGCCTCACCAAGCTGCTGGCGTGCGAATGGGCGGGGCGGGGCATCAATGTGAATGCCATCGCGCCCGGCTACTTCGTCACCAACAATACCGAGGCGCTGCGCAACGATCCCAAGCGCTCCGCCGACATCCTCGCCCGCATCCCCGCCGGCCATTGGGGCCAGCCGGACGAACTGGGCGGGGCGGCGGTGTTCCTGGCTTCCGCCGCCGCCAGCTACGTGCACGGCATCGTGCTGCCGGTGGACGGCGGCTGGCTTGCCCGGTAAAGCCCCGGCCATCGATCAAGGAGCAATCTCATGTCCCGCAAGGGCGACGTGTTCGGCCTCGTCGACGAGGCCCCGGTGGAGCGGGTGGACGACATCGTCCGCCGACAGATCCTCACCTATAATGACGAGATCATGATGGTGCGGGTCATGTTCGACAAAGCCGGGCCGGGCGGCGTGCCCCATTCCCACCCCCATGTGCAGATCACCTCCGTGGAGAGCGGAGTGTTCGACATCACCATCGACGGCAAGACGGCCCGCCTGAAAGCCGGCGACAGCTTCTACGTGCCCTCCGGCGTCCATCACGGCGCCATCTGCGTGGAGCCGGGCGTGCTGGTCGACGTGTTCACGCCCATGCGGGCGGATTTCCTGAAGGGCTGAGGGGAGGGGGCTTGCCCCTCCCTGTCCCCCTATCGCGGCCGGCGCATGTCGAACATGATGTCCGGGCTCACCTCCGCATAGGCGGCCGGGCCGCCGGCGCGCAGGATGGGGTGGGCCTCAGCGGTCTGGTAGATGCCGTCCTTCAGCAGCGCCTTGTCGATGTGCACGGCCACCACCTCGCCGATGCTCAGCCAGGCATCCACGGGCGTTCCGGCCGCATCGGTCAGGCGGATCAATTGGGCGAGGCGGCACTCGAACGAGACCCGGCTTTCCGCCACGCGCGGCACGCCCACCACGCGGCTTTCCGCGGGGGTGAGGCCGGCGAGCGCGAACTCGTCCACCTCCGGCCCCACCGAGGCGGAGGTGGCGTTCATGGCCTCCGCCAGGTCGCGGGTGGCCAGGTTCCAGCAGAATTCCCCCGTTGCCTCGATATTGGCCACCGTGTCCTTCCAGGACGTGCTGGAAAAGCCCACCAAGGGCGGGGTGTAGTTGAAGGCGTTGAAGAAGGAATAGGGGGCAAGGTTCAGCGTCCCGTCCACCGCGCGGGTGGAGATCCAGCCGATGGGGCGCGGCCCCACGATGGCGTTGAAGGGATCGTGCGGCAGGCCATGGCCCTTGGCCGGCTCGTAATAATGGACGTCCCGAACGGCGCTCATGCGGCCTCTCCTGTTCCAGGAGGCAAGGCATAGCACGCCTGCATCGGGCCGCCAGTCATCCCTGCATATGACTGTTCAAATTCCTAGGAATAACGTCTTGACAGCGGTGCGCTCCTCCGCTAGGGTTTGTCCATGTTCAAGAGGTGCGCCTGAGGCGCCGCCTCCGCGGCCTTTCTTCTTCCAGAGCGGATGTCCCCATGAGCGAACCGTCCCCCGGCGTCGCGGCGACCGTGCGCGCCCTCTACCAGGACGGCGTGCCCATCCATGAGATCGTGGCCCGCACGGGCCTGTCCACCGGGCGCACCTATTACTGGATCGACCATGCCCCCGGCCCGGACGGCATCGCCATCAAGGCGCCCTTGCCGCGCCGGCGCACCAGCCGGCGCACCTCGCTCCTCCTGCCTGCCCGACGCCGCGCCTTGGTGGAGCGCCTGTGGCGCGCCGCCGAGATGCAGGTGGACGAGATCGAGGCGCGCCTTGCCCGCACCGATGGCCTCGCCGCCGATGCGGAGCGCGATGCCCGCACGCTGGCGGTTCTGGCGCGGGTGCTGCGGGAATTGAAGGCGCTGGAGGCCGCCTCCGGCCCCCGCCGGCCGGTGGATGCGGAAAACCGGGAGGATGCCATTGCCTTCGACCTCGACACCTTCCGCCGCGAGCTTGCGCGCCGCCTTGAGGCGCTGCGCGACAAGGACGAAGCCTGACGAACTCATGGCGCTGCTGGCGGACCCCGCCATGGGCGCGCTGCTGCATGACTGGGAATTATGGGCCCGGCCGGACCAGCTTCCCCCCGCTCTGGCCCAAGGCGGGGCGCCCTGGACCACCTGGCTGGTGCTGGGCGGGCGGGGCGCCGGCAAGACGCGGGCAGGTGCCGAATGGGTGCGGGGCCTGGCCTTCGGCCGCCCTCCGTTTGCCACCGCGCCGGTCGCGCGGATCGCCCTGGTGGCGGAGACCATGGCCGATGTGCGCGAGGTGATGGTGGACGGCGTGTCCGGCCTCCTCGCCATCCATCCCGCCCATGAGCGCCCCCGCTGGGAAGCCGCCCGCCGCCGCCTGGTCTGGCCCAATGGCGCGGTGGCGCAGGGCTTTTCAGCCGAAGACCCGGAAAGCCTGCGCGGCCCGCAATTTCAGGCCGCCTGGCTGGACGAGCTGGCTAAGTGGCGCCGGGCGGACGCCACCTTCGACATGCTGCAATTCGGTCTGCGCCTGGGCGACCAGCCGCGCCAGATGATCACCACCACGCCGCGCCCCACCCCCCTGGTGAAGCGCCTCCTGGCCGATCCCACCACGGCGGTGAGCCGCGCCCGTACGGCGGACAATGCCCGGCTTCTGGCCCCCGGTTTTCTCGCCGCCGTGCTCACCCGCTATGGCGGCACGCGCCTCGGCCGGCAGGAACTGGATGGCGAAATCCTGGAGGATCGCCCAGACGCTCTGTGGAGCCGCGCGCGCCTGGAGGCCGCCCGCGAGACCGCCCCGCCGCCTCTGGCGCGGGTGGTGGTGGCGGTGGACCCGCCCGCCTCCTCCCGCTCCGGGGCCGATGCCTGCGGCCTCGTCTGCGCGGGCATCGACAAGGAGGGCATCGTCCATGTGCTGGCGGATGACAGTGCCGCCGGCCTCACCCCCGTCCAGTGGGCAAGCCGCGCCGTGGCGCTCTATCAGCGCTTTTGCGCCGATCGCATCGTGGTGGAGGTGAACCAGGGCGGCGAGATGGTGCGTGCCGTCATCGCCGAGGTGGACGGTGCCGTTCCGGTGGAGCCGGTACGGGCCACGCGCGGCAAATATCTGCGCGCCGAGCCGGTGGCCGCCCTCTATGAGCAGGGCCGCGTGCGCCATGCGGGGGCCTTCCCCGCGCTCGAAGACGAATTGTGCGACTTCGCCCCCGAGGGCCTCTCCAACGGCCGCTCGCCGGACCGCCTCGACGCCCTGGTGTGGGCCATCACCGCCCTCGCCCTCGGCCCCCGCGCCCCCGCGCCCCGCGTCCGGGGGCTGTGAGGGGCGCTGGAGGCGGTCGGCCCGCTTGCCCCTTCGGCCATCTGTCCGCTGGCCGGCCGCCCTCCCTCTCCCGCTTGCGGGGGAGGGCCAGGGAGGGGGCCGGCGCGGCCAGCGGTCGGCTGGTCCTTTTCTCGCCGCGTGGCGGCGCCCGTGCATCCCCGTGGCGTCTGTTTCGCCCGTGTGCCCCCCTCCCCAACCCTCCCCCGCTTTGCGGGAGAGAGGGCTGGTCGCGCGCAGGGAGGAGCGTCCGCCGAGTTCCGCCGTCCCATGCCGGCCGCCATTCTCTCCTGCCCCATGCCGCTGGCCGGCCGGACCTCCCTCTCCCGCCTGCGGGGGAGGGCCGGGGAGGGGGCCGCCGGGGCCAGCGGTCGGCTGGTCCTTTTCTCGCCGCGTGGCGGCGCCCGTGCGTTCCCGTGGCTTCCGTCTCGCCCCTGTGCCCCCTCCCCAACCCTCCCCCGCTTTGCGGGAGAGGGGGCTGGTCGCGCGGGGGGAAGGGGCGTCCGCCGAGTTCCGCCGTCCCATGCCGGCCACCGTGCTCTCCTGCCCCATGCCGCTGGCCGGCCCCCTCCCTCTCCCGCTTGCGGGGGAGGGCCGGGGAGGGGGCCGGCGCGGCCAGAGGTCGGCTTGTGCTTTTCTCGCCGCGTGGCGGCGCTCGTGCGTTGCCGTGGCGTCTGTTTCGCCCCTGTGCCCCCTCCCCAACTCTCCCCCGCATTGCGGGAGAGGGGGCTGGTCGCGCGGGGGGAAGGACCATCCGCCCCGTTCCGCCGCCTTATGCCGGCCGCCTGCTCTTCTGCCCCATGCCTCTGGCCGGCCCCCCTCCCTCTCCCGCTTGCGGGGGAGGGCCGGGGAGGGGGCGGGAGGCGAACGGGAAACGGGTTGAGACCGTATCCAACACCGCCGCCGCAGGGCGCATCGGCCTTGCCGCACCGGCCCCCCCTTGGGAGACCGCCATGTTCCGCACCCTTCTCGCACCCTTCCGGCCCCGTCCGCCGCAGGTGAAGGCGAGCCGGACCGCCGCGCTGGTGGCGCTGTTCGGTCACGGCCAGGCGCGCTGGACGCCTTGCGACTATGCCGGCCTTGCCCGCGAGGGCTATGCCCGCAATGCCATTGCCCACCGCGCCGTGCGCCTTGTCGCCGAGGCGGCGGGCACCGTGCCCTTCGTGCTCATGGAAGAGGGGCGCGAGCTGGACCGCCATCCGCTCCTGGCGCTGCTCGCCAATCCCAATCCGCGCCTGCGCGGGCCGGACCTGGTGGAGGCGGTGTGCGGCCATCTGCTGGTGGCGGGCAATGCCTATCTGGAGCTGGTGTGCGTGGACGGGCAGCCGCGCGAAATCCACATCCTGCGCCCGGATCGGGTGAAGGTGGTGCCCGGCCCCGATGGTTGGCCGGAGGCCTTCGACTATGTGCTGGACGGGCGCACCTTGCGCATTGCCCAGGAGCCGATGGAGACGCAAAGCGGCACCGCCTTGCCCATCCTCCACATTGCCGCCTTCAACCCGCTGGACGACCATTACGGCTTTGCCCCGCTGGAGGCCGCCGCCCGTGCCCTCGACCTCCACAATGCCTCCGCCGCCTGGAACAAGGCGCTCATCGACAATGCCGCCCGGCCTTCCGGCGCCCTCGTCTATGGCGGAGCGGGAACCTTGAGCGAGGACCAGTTCCAGCGCCTCAAGGAGGAATTGGAGGCGAGCTTCCAGGGCGCCGCCAATGCCGGCCGGCCGTTGCTGCTGGAAGGCGGGCTCGACTGGAAGCCTTTGGGCCTCAGCCCCAAGGACATGGATTTCGAGGCCGCCCGCGCCAATGCGGCGCGCGAGATCGCGCTCGCCGTGGGCGTGCCGCCCATGCTGCTGGGCCTGCCCGGCGACAACACCTTCGCCAATTATGCCGAGGCCAACCGTGCCTTGTGGCGGCTGACCGTGCTGCCCTTGGTCCGGCGCATCGGCGCGGCCCTGTCCGCCTGGCTGGCGCCGGCCTATGGCGGGGAGCTCTCCCTCGTGCCGGACCTCGACCAGGTGGAGGCGCTCTCCGCCGAGCGCTCGGATCTCTGGGCGCGGGTGGGCGCCGCCGCCTTCCTCACCGAGGACGAGAAACGCGCCGCCGTGGGCTACGGGCCGCATCCATGAACACGGCGGCGGGCCTGCCCGTGGACGCCCTTCTGCGCGCCTTCGCCGAGCGGGGCGATCTTGCCCATCTCGCGCTTCTCCTGTGGGCCGGCAGCGCCACTTTGGTGGCGGTGCGGGCGCTCGCCGCCCTCTCCCGCGCCACCGAGCGCCTTGATGCCTTCGTGCGGGAGCTCGCCCGCTTCAACGCCCGCAATGACGGCTGATTGTCCGGCCCGCGCCGGCTGAGCCCGCGCCCTTTTTCGCCTTCCATCCTCCCTCGGAGACCATCGGCATGCGTGCCCCCTTCCAGAAGGCGCCCGCGCCGCGCATTCGCGCGCTCGGGCCCACCCTTCGCCGTGCCCAGGCGCCAGCCCCGGCACCGGCGCCGGGCGGTGTGTTCCGCGATTTCGTCGCCACCTTGGAGCGCCTGGAGCGCGGCAAGCGCCGCAAGCCCGGCGCGGGCGGAAAGGACCCGGCATGAGCTTTGCCCGCACCTTGCGCCCGCCCGTTCGGCGGGCGGTGGAGGCGGATGCGGAGGGGTGGATCGAGGGCTATGCCTGCCTGTTCGACCGGGTGGATCTCGGCCGCGACAGCATCGCCCCCGGCGCCTTCGCCCGCTCCCTGGAAACGCGGGGCGCGGCCGGCGTGCGCCTGCTCTACCAGCACGATCCGGCCGAGCCGATCGGCGTGTGGACCGACATCGCGGAGGACGAGCACGGCCTTCATGTGCGCGGCCGCCTCGCCCTTGATGTGCGGCGCGGGCGGGAGGTGATGAATCTTGCCCGCGTCGGCGCGCTGGATGGCCTGTCCATCGGCTTCAAGGCCGCCGCCGCCCGTACCGATCCGCGCAGCCGCGTGCGCCGCATCGCCCGCATCGATCTGTGGGAAGTCTCCGTCGTGACCTTCCCCATGCAGCCCCAGGCCCGCTTCGCCCTGGCGATGCCGGCCGCCTTTCCCCTCGCCCGTCCCGCCGGGGCGGTTCGCCTTCAACCCTGAGGATTGTCCATGACCCATCCCTTCGCCGCCCCCGAGACCAAGGTGACGAGCCCCGGCGCCTTTTCCGAGCATGAGGACCTGATGGTGGCCTTCGACACCTATCGCGCCGCCAATGACCAGCGCCTCGCCGAGATCGAGCGGCGCGGCGCGCCCGACGTGTTGCTGGAGGAGAAGCTCGCCCGCCTCGATGCCGCCCTCGACGCCCAGAAGGCGCGGCTCGATGCGCTCGCCACCAAGGCGGCCCGCCCCGGCCTCGGCGCGCCGGCTCGCGGGCTCGCCGTGGACGCTCATGCCGGCGCCTTCGAGACCTATGTGCGCCATGGCGAGGCCGGTGGCCTCAAGGCGCTGGAAGCCAAGGCCATGGAAGGCAAGGCCATGACCGTGGGCTCGGGCGCCGATGGCGGCTATCTGGTGCCCGCCCAGACGGAGCACGAGATCGGCCGGCGCCTGTCCTTGCTCTCGCCCATCCGGGGGCTCGCTACCGTCATCACCATTGGCGGGGGCACCTACAAGAAGCCGTTCATGAAGACCGGCCCCGCCGCCGGCTGGGCCGCCGAGACCGCCGCCCGCCCGCAGACCGACAGCCCGGTGCTGGCGGAACTCTCCTTCCCCGCCATGGAGCTCTATGCCCAGCCCGCCGCCACCCAGCCGCTGCTGGATGACGCGGCGGTGGACCTGGAAGCCTGGATCGCGGGGGAGGTGGACATCGCCTTTGCCGACCAGGAGAGCGCCGCCTTCGTCTCCGGCGACGGGGTGGCCAAGCCTAAGGGGTTCCTGGCCTATACCAAGGCCGCCGAGAGCGCCTGGACCTGGGACAAGGTGGGCTATGTGGCCACCGGCGCCGCCGGGGCGTTTTCCGCCACCAATGCCTCCGACGCGCTGGTGGACCTGGTCTATGCACTCAAGGGCGGCTACCGGCAGAATGCCAGCTTCGTCATGAACCGCCGCACCCAGGCGGCGGTGCGCAAGCTGAAGGACGAGAACGGCACGTACCTCTGGACCCCGCCGGCCGTGGCGGGGCAGGGCGCGAGCCTGCTGGGCTTCCCCATCGCCGAGTGCGAGGAGATGCCGGACATCGCGGATGGTGCCTTCCCCATCGCCTTCGGCGACTTCCGCCGCTTCTATCTGGTGGTGGACCGCGCCGGCGTGCGGGTGCTGCGAGATCCCTATTCCGCCAAGCCCTATGTGCTGTTCTACACCACCAAGCGCGTGGGCGGCGGCATCCAGGACTTCGACGCCGCCAAGCTGCTGAAGTTCGCGGTGAGCTGACGGCGCGAGCGGCCCTTGCCCCCTGCCCCCTCCCTTGCCCCCTCCCTGGCCCTCCCCCGCTGGCGCGGGAGAGGGAAGCCCGCCGGACCGCCGGAGGTGCGCGCGGCGGGGGCGGGCGTCGCGCCGGGATCTCCCCAGCCTCCGGCGCCGCAAGGCGTCCTTCAGGTCTCCACCGGCTGCCAGATCTCGATGCGGCGTTCACCCTCCAAGAGGTCGGGCAGGGCCGCGTGCCAGTCCTGTCGGTAGGGGCGATGAAGCTGGACGTTCAGGACATCCGCGTGATCCGCCCAAACCTCATGGAGGAGGAAGCGGTTGGGGTCGCCCGGGTCCTCGTGCAGCAGAGCGCTCCGATAGGTCGCTTCCTGGGCCATGCGGTCCAGAAGCGCGGTGATGAGGCTCAGGAACCGCGCCCGCTCGCCGCCTTTGAGTTTGAATGTGATCAGATAGGCGACGCTCATGGGCGCACCGCGTCGAGGAAGCCGATCACCTCGGCGATGCACCCCTGCGCGTTGAGACGCACGATATCGGTCCCGGCGGCCAACGCCGTGCCGCCGTCGGGGCCGAGCGTCCATGCGAAGCGCGCGAAGGGGCCGTGGCCATCGGGCGTTCCGTGGAGGCGAAAGGCGAGCCCCGCAAAGCGCTGGCGCGCCGCCTCGATCATCGTGAAAATGGCGGCTCGGCCCTCGGCCTGCATGAGGGGGTCGCGGTAAGTGGCGTCCGGACACCACTCCGCCAGCCGGCGTTGCCGCTCGGGCGCAGTGTCCGCGTTCCACACGGCGAGATAGTCCTTCGCGATCTCGAGAGGGGTCTGCATGCCGGTCTCCTTTTCGTGCGCCCTCAGCATGGGCGCGTCGGCAGCGTCCGGCGATTACCTTGGAGGTCATGGGCAAGGTGTCAGGCCCATGCGAGAAGGGGCAGATGACGATGGCAGCCCTTGCGAGCGAAACGGTGGGAGATGTCCTGCGCGACTGGCGACGGAGGCGGCGCGTCAGCCAGCTCGCGCTCGCGCTGGAGGCCGAGGTCTCCGCGCGGCACCTCAGCTTTGTGGAGAGCGGCCGGTCGGCGGCCAGTCGTGACATGCTGCTGCGCCTGGCCGAACGGCTTGCCCTGCCACTCCGCGAGCGCAATCGTCTGCTGCTGGCCGGGGGCTATGCGCCCGCCTTCGCCGAGCGCTCGCCCGAGCGGCCCGACATGGCGGCGGCCCTGGAGGCGGTCCGCATGGTCCTCGCCGCCTATGAGCCCTTTCCAGCCCTGGCGGTCGATCGGCACTGGAACCTGGTTGCCGCCAACGCGGCTCTGGCGCCTCTTCTGGTCAAGGTGGCGCCGCGCCTCGTCGAACCCCCCGTCAATGTCCTGCACCTGTCGCTGGCGCCGGACGGGCTGGCCCCCTTCATCCTCAACTTTGCCGACTGGCGACATCACATTCTGGAGCGCCTGCGGCGCGACGCAAACGTGTCCGGCGATCCGGATCTATTTCGCCTGCACGATGCCCTGCGCGCCCTTCCCCCGACCGCCGGAGGGGAAAGGGCGGAGGATTGGGCCCCCCAAAGCAACCAGATTGCCGTGCCTCTCATGCTGCGGCACCCCTCCACGGGGGAGCGGCTGTCCTTCCTATCAACCACCACCGTGTTCGGAACCGCGACCGACATCGCGCTCGCCGAACTGACGCTGGAGGGCTTTCTTCCCGCCGATGAGGCGACGCGCCGCGCGCTGACCGCGCACGCCTGACGTCGCCTCTGCACGAGCGCCTTCAAGGGGGGGCGTGGCCTGACCAGGAGCGCGGCCCGCGGCACCGCTCCGCCCTCACTCCCCCAACGGCCGCCCGAGCTTGGCCGCAGCCGATCGGATCCAGTCCGAGAACAGGCCCACCAAGGTGATGCCGGTGACGCCGCCGCAGCCGCGCGCGCCGCCGGCCGCCGTGACCCAGCTCACCACGCCGGCGACCGTTCCGTCCGCGAAGGCGGGGCCGCCGCTGTCGCCGGTGCAGGCGCCCGCCGCGCCCTCGGGCGCGGACAGGCGGGCCATGATGCCGCCGGTGGTGCCGATGGAGGGAAGCGACACCGCCCGCAGCGTGCCGGCGGTCTTCTCCGCCCCGTCGGCGGTCATGCCATAGCCGGCCACCAGGAACACCGTGCCCTTCGCCGGCAGTCCGGAGGTGGAGAGCCGCGCCGGGCGGGTGCTTGCCGGCAGGTTTTCCGCGAGGCGGATCACCGCCAGGTCCGGCGTCGGTCGGCGGGTGCGGAACTGGTCGTCCGCGAAGGAGGGATGCACCACGATGCCGGTGACGGGAATGAGCCGCGGCGCCCCGCCGCCCAGGATCGCCACCGCATAGTCCGCCGCCGGCTTCACACAATGGGCGGCGGTGAGGACCAGGTCCGGCGCCAGCGCCGTGCCGGTGCAGGAGGCGCCGCGCGTCGAGACGATGAGCACCGTGCGGGCCGCCACCTCGGCCGGCGCCGGCCCCCCGCCCACGATGGCGGAAGCGGGCCCCGCGCCGAGCGCGAGAACGAGGGCCGCAACGCCAAGGGCGCCGGCGCGGAGGAAGGAGTGGGCCGTCATCGGCCGCTTTCTGGCCCTCCCGCGCCGCGCCGTCAATTCCAACGCCGGAGCTTCTGCGCATCCGGCCCCGCCCCGGAGGTTTCCGTGCCCGAATGCCTGACCGGCCCCGCCGCCGAGCCGCTGACCCTTGCCGAGGCCAAGGCCTTCCTGCGCATCGACCATGATGCGGAGGACAGCCTTCTCGCCGCCCTCATCACCGCCGCCCGGCAGGCCATCGAGAGCGCCAGCGGGCGCATCCTCATGACCCAGAGCTGGCGGGTGACGCGCGATGCCTGGCCGGTGAGCGGCCTCATCCTGGCGCCGCTCGCCCCGGTGCGCGCGGTGCTCGCCGCCCGTGTCTTCTCCGGCACCGCCTTCGCGACGCTGCCGCTTGATCTCTTCACCTTGCGGCGGGACCGGGCGCCGGCTTTGATCGGCGTCGATCCCGCCCGCGCGCCGCGCCCCATGCGGCCGCTCGGCGGCATCGAGCTGGACCTGACGCTGGGCTATGGCGCAACGCCCGCCGAGGTGCCGGCGGACCTGATCCAGGCCGTGCGCCTTCTCACCGCGCATCTCTATGAGAACCGTGACGGCACGAGCGGTGCTGGTCGCCTGCCGGAGCCGGTGGAAGCGCTTCTGCGGCCCTATCGCCTGGTGCGGCTGTGACCGGCCCCGGCGCCCTGCGCCTCCGCTTCGCCCACCAGACCGGCGTCGACCTGCCGGACGGCATGGGCGGCATCACGCGCACCTATCTGACCATCGACCAATTGTGGGGCGCGCTGGAGACGCTCTCGGCCGAGGGCGATCTCTCCGCCGAGAAGCGGGTGGGCGTGCTCGCCCATCGCATCACCGTGCGGGCGCCCAACACCCTCCAGCCCGGCGACCGGCTGGTGCTGGGCACCCGCATCTTCGCTGTCGAGGCGGTGAGCGATCCCGACAATCGGGGCCGTTTCAGCCGCTGCCGCTGCCGGGAGGAACAGCCATGAGGATCACCGCCACGGTCACCGGCGGCACCGACCTCGCCGCCCGCCTTGCCGCCGCGCTGGAGGTCCCGCTCGCCCGCCGCGCGCGCCTTGAAGCGGGGGCGGCCCTGGCTGAGCGCGTCGCTCAGGCCGGCGTCGTGCCGCTGGTCGAGGAGCAGGGCGACCGGGTGCTGGTGGGGTCCGATGATCCCGCCGCCATCGCCCGCGAGACCGGCACGCTCAACACCGCGCCGACGCCGTGGCTGCTACCTTCTGCGGCGGACGTGAGGGCGCGGCGATGAGCATCCCTCCCGCCCCCATGCAGGCGGCCCTCGCCTTGCGCGCGGCGCTTCATGCGCGCCTCACATCGGATGCCGCCCTTGTCTCGGCGCTGGGCGGCGCGCGCATCCATGACGCGCCGCCCGCCAAGGCCGCCTTTCCTTTCGTGACGCTCGGCGAGGCGGTGGTGTCCGACTGGTCCACCGCCACAGAGGCGGGCAGCGAGCAGATGCTGACGCTTCACATCTGGTCCCGCGCCGCCGGGCGGGCCGAAATCCATGCTCTGGCGGGCCTCGTGCAGCAGGCTCTGCATGAGGCCCCTCTCAGTCTTTCCGGCCATCGCCTCGCCAATCTGCGCGCCACCAGCGCAGAGATCCGGCGCGAGGAGGAGGGCCGCACCTTCCATGCCTTGGTGCGCTTCCGCGCCGTCACCGAGGCCGTCTGACACCCCGCAAGAGGAGGCCGCGATGGCCGCGCAAAAGGGCAAGGACCTGCTGCTGAAAATTCACGATGGAAGCACGTTTGCCACCGTGGCGGGGCTGCGGTCCCGCACGCTGGCCTTCAACGCCCAGAGCGTGGATGTGACCAACGCCGAATCCGCCGGCCAGTGGCGCGAGCTGCTCGCGGGAGCGACGGTGAAGCGCGCCTCCATCTCCGGCTCCGGCGTGTTCAAGGACGCCGCCTCCGACGCGCTGGTGCGC
The DNA here is from genome assembly GCF_028863665.1 of Aquabacter sediminis. Taxonomy (GTDB): domain Bacteria; phylum Pseudomonadota; class Alphaproteobacteria; order Rhizobiales; family Xanthobacteraceae; genus L1I39. Next base: position 516,393 of record NZ_JARBFX010000002.1, on the reverse strand, counting down.
GCGGCTTTCTTCGATGGGGCACTGAAGACCTGCCAGGTGGTGATCCCCGATTTCGGCACGGTCGCCGGTCCCTTTCAGGTGACCGCCCTGGAGATCGCCGCCAACCATGATCGCGAGGTGACCTTCGACCTGACGCTGGAAAGCGCGGGCGAACTCACCTTCACCGCGCTCTGAGCGGGAGCCCCTCATGGCCAATCCCCGGCGCGGCGAGGTGGAGGCGCTCATTGATGGGCGTCCGCGCATCCTCGTCCTCACTTTGGGTGCCCTGGCGGAACTGGAAGCCGCCTTCGGCGCCGATGATCTCGTTTCGCTCGCCGAGCGGCTGGAGCGCGGGCGGCTGACCGCGCGCGAGGCCATGGTGATCCTCGCCGCCGGTCTCTCCGGAGCGGGCACGCCGACCCGGCCGGACGAGGTGGCGGGCCTTCGCTTCGAGGGGGGCGCAGTGGGCGCGGCGCGGATCGTGGGCGCGCTTCTCGCCGCCACCTTCGGCACGGCGGGGGAGGGCGGCCCACCGCGCCCTCCGGCGCCGCAGGAGGCGTGAGGGCACCCGCGCGGCCCTTCCCCTGGGAGGCGGCCATGGCCGCCGGCCTCGGCCTTCTGCGGCTCTCACCCGACGCCTTCTGGCGCATGACCCCGCGCGAACTGGCGGCGGCCATGGCGCCCTTCACGCCCCCAGCATCCGCCCTCGACCGCGCCGGCTTCGAGGATCTCCTGCGCCGCTTTCCCGACACCCGCTGAAGAAGGACATGTTCCATGGCGGAGCTTGATGCCCCCATCGACACCGTTTCGGTGGCCATCACGGCCGATACCCGCGCCTTCCGCACGGAGCTGGCCGACACCGAGCGCACCACGCGGGGCTTTGCCGCAACGCTGGCCGATGCCTTCACCGCCGTGACCGTGAAGGGCAAGGACGTGGGCGACGTCATCGGCATGGTGGGCCAGCGCCTCTCCAGCCTCGCCCTCAATGCCGCCCTGAAGCCGCTGGAGCAGGGTGTCGGCGGGCTGCTGAAGGGGCTGCTCTCGGGCACCGCCTTCGCGCGGGGCGATGTGCTCTCCGGCGGCGGCGCCGGTGTTGAGGTGCGCCCCTTCGCGCAAGGGGGCGTGTTGGCCGGACATGGAGGCGGGGCCCCGGCGCGGCCCTTCGCGCTCGGCGGTGCGCTGGCCGGGGAGGCGGGCGGGCTTCAGGTGCGCCCCTTCGCCCAAGGCGGCGTGGTCGCCGCGCCCACCTATTTCCCCATGGCGGGCGGCCTGGGCCTCATGGGCGAGCGGGGCGCGGAAGCCATCCTGCCTTTGGCGCGCGGCGCCGACGGGCGGCTTGGCGTGCGCACCGAGGGCGGCGCGGGCGCCACCTCCGTGGTGGTGAACGTGTCCACGCCCGATCCCGGCGCCTTCCGCCGCTCCGATGTCTATCTGTCGGGCCTGGTGGCGCGGGCGGTGGCGCGCGGGCAGCGGGGGGCGTGAGGCGTCAGCGCGCGGTCTTCCAGGCGTCGGAACTGGAGGCACTGGACGTGCCCATGTCCGTATTGTTGTTGCCGGGATTGGGGGCATTGCCGAGCGTGCGGCCGGTGCCCGCGTCGAGGCGCAGCGTCACGCCCATGCGCACGCAGGTGTCCGTGCCCGGCTGGAGCACGAAGTCCGGCCCGAACTGGGCGCACGACTTCATCTTCGTGCCGGATGTGCCGGAGGCGCTGCCCTTGGCCGTCCCGGCTTTTGCTGTGCCACTCTCGGCGGGCGGGGTCAGGGTGAGCGTCGACAAAGGCACGGGCGTCGTCGTCTGCGCGACGGCCGGCGCGAGGCCGGCGGCGAGGGCGAGGCTCGCGAGGCTGCACTTGCGCATCAGGCCGCTCTTCATCTGGCTCACTCCACCGCACCGGCACCATGCCGCACCGCGTCCCGCACGGCTCGCCCGCACACTAGTGAAAGGCGGGAGCGGCGGAAAGACCGACCCAAGGAGAGCCTCGACGTGAACTGGCGGCACCGCCGCCAGACCGCTTTGGAAGGGGCAGAGGGGGCGCGATGAAAAGCCGAACGCTGCCCCCGCATACTCTTCGGCGTACCGCGGCGGGACCCTGCCAGCGCAGGCCGCTGGGCTGGCTGAGCGGTGCCTGGCCTGACCGACCGCCCCCCTGGTGTGCCCCGTGACTGAGGGCCGGCAAACCACGACGCACGCAACGGCCCAGCAGGCATCTCACCCGCCGGGCCGCTGAACGGGTGCGGCGGCGGGCGCCTCAGGAGGCCTTGCCGCCTTTGGGCTTTGCGGTCGCCTTGGGTTTCACGGCCGCCTTGGGTTTCACGGCCGCCTTGGGTTTCACGGCCGCCTTGGGCTTTTCTGCCGCCTCGGGTTTCGCCGCCGCCTTGGCTGCGGGCTTGACCACTGCCTTTGCAGGCGCCTTCGCAGGCACCTTGGCCGCTGCGGACTTCGCCGCGGGGGCTTTCGGCGCTTCCTTCACCGGCTCCTTGGCCGCCGCCTTGCTCGCGGGCGCCTTGGCCGGAGATTTTGCGGGCGCAGCCTTCGCGGCGGGAGAAGCGGGTGACACGGCCGCCTTGGCTGCGGGCTTTGGCGCGGCCTTGGCCGGCGCCTTCTTTGCCGCCGGCGCCTTCGATTCACCCTTAGGCGCCTCTGCCTTTGGCGCGTCCATCGGGGCCGCCTCGGCCTTGGCCGGCTTCGCGGCGGCCTTCGCCTTGGATGCGGCTGCCACCGGTTTCGCCGGCGGCGTCTCGGGGGCCTTGGCGGAAGCTTTGGCAGAGGCTTTTACCGGCGCCTTGCCGGCAGCCGGCTTCGCGGTCGCGGCCTTGGCCGCCGCGAGCTTGGTGGCGGCCGCCTTGATGGCGGCCGTCTTGCTGGAGGCCTTTGCCGGGGCGGCAGCGGGCTTGGCGGGGGATTTGGCGGGGGATTTGGCGGCCGACGCCTTCTCCGGCTTCGCGGCGGGTTTGGCGGGTGCCGCCTTCGCGGCCTTGGCCGGCGCGGCTGTCACCGGCGCGGCGGGCGGCGGGGCAGCGGCCGCAGGTTTTGACGGCGCGGCCTTGGCTGCCTTTGGTGCGGCCGGTGCCTTTACTGCGGTCGCCTTCGATGCGGGCACTTTGGCCGCCGCCGATGACTTCACGGCGCGCGTCTTGGCGGACGCCGTGGCGGGTGCCGCCACCGGTGCCGCCGGGGGTGGAGCCTCGACCTTCGGCGTCTCCGCCGTCTTGCCCTTCGCAGCCTTTGTCGGCGCCGTCGCCGCGGGCGTCTTTGCGGGTTTCGTGGCCATGCTCTGGCTCCACCTTCGACAAGGATGAGAAAGTCAAGGCGCCCGCGAAAACTATGTCAAGACGCCCAATATTGGAAACGCGCCAGATTTCGCAGGAATGAAACGCTATGCCCACCTTTCATGAGGTTTTGTTCCCCCTGGACGTGGCGCTCGGCGCCTCCGGAGGCCCCGAACGAGCCACCGAGATCGTTGCAACCGCCACCGGACGCGAGGAGCGCAACACGCGGCGCGCTGATTCGCGGCGCCGCTTCGATGCCGGAACGGGCGTGAAAACTTTCGCTGCACTGCATGATGTCCTCGTCTTCTTCGAGGAGCGGCGCGGGCGCCTCCACGGCTTCCGCTGGCGCGACCGGCTCGACCATGCCTCCGCCCCGCCCGGCACGGCGCTCACGCCCGGCGACCAGACGCTCGGCACCGGCGATGGCAGCACGCGGGTGTTCCAGCTCGCCAAGACCTATGGCGCCCTTCACGCCCCCTATGTGCGGGCCATCGCCAAGCCCGTGGCGGGCTCGGTGCGGGTGGCCGTGGCGGGGGTGGAAAAGGCGGCCGGCACCTTCGCCTGCGATGTCGCGACCGGCCTCGTCACCTTCCTGCCCAGCCATGCGCCGCCCCTTGGCGCGCGGGTGAGCGCGGGCTTCCTGTTCGACGTGCCCGTGCGCTTCGACACCGACTTCCTGGAGGTGGATCTGAGCGCGTTTGCCGCCGGCGCCATCCCGCGCATCCCGGTGGTGGAAATCCGCCCCTGAGCCTCCCTTCTCCTCCTCCCCTGGAGCCCTCATGCGACAGGTCCCGTCCGCGCTCGCCGCGCAGCTCTCCGGCGGCGTCACCACCTTGTGCCACGGCTGGCGCGTGACCCGCCGCGATGGCCTCCAGCTCGGCTTCACGGACCATGACCGCGACCTTGAAATCGACGGCCTCCCCTTCCTCGCCGCCTCCGGCGTGGCGGGGTCGGAAAGCGTTTCGGCGCAAGGGCTTGCGGTGAGCGGCGCGGAGGTGTCGGGGGCGCTCAGCGCCGCCACCCTCACCGAGGCGGACCTGGCCGCCGGGCGGTTTGATGGGGCTGAGGTCGACCATCTCCTTATCGACTGGTCGGCGCCTGAAAACCACATGCTGCTGCGCCGGGCGACGATTGGCGAGGTGCGGCGGGAGGGCGGGGCCTTCACCGCCGAATTGCGCGCCCTGACCGACGTGCTGAACCAGACCCGCGGCCGCCTGTTCGGCGCCCTGTGCGATGCCGATCTCGGCGACGCGCGGTGCGGTGTCGACCTCACCGCGCCGGCCCATCGGGCGGAGGTGAACGTGGTGGCCGTCGAGGGGCCGCTGCGGCTCGTGGTGTCCGGCCTGTCCGGCCATGATGAAGGCGCCTTCTCCCATGGCCGCCTCGCCTTTTCCGACGGCCCCAATGCGGGCGTGTCGCTGGAGGTGCGCAGCCATTTGCGGGAGAGCGGGGCGGACATTCTGGAGCTGTGGCAGCGCCCGCCGGAAACGGTGATAGCGGGCGACGCAGCGCAGGTCACCGCCGGCTGCGACAAGCGCTTTTCCACCTGCCGCGCGCGGTTCGCCAATGGAGTGAATTTTCGCGGCCATCCGCACATGCCGGGCAATGACTTCCTGCTCACCATCGCGGTGCCCGGCGAGGGCGGCTATGACGGCGGAAGCCTGTCATGAGCGCGCAAGAGTTGCGCGCGTGCATCCTCGCGGAGGCGCGGGCGTGGATCGGCACGCCCTATCTGCACCGCGCCTCCGTGCGCGGCTCCGGTGCCGATTGCCTGGGGCTCGTGCGCGGCGTCTGGCGCGCCGTGATGGGCGCCGAGCCCGAGCCCTTGCCTCCCTATGCCCCCGACTGGGCGGAAGCCGCCCGGCGGGAGACGCTGCGCGACACCGCGCGGCGGCATCTGATGGAAATGGAGATCGCGGCGGCGCAGCCCGGCGACGTGCTGCTCTTCCGCTTCCGGCCCCATCTGCCGGCCAAGCACGCGGCGATCCTCAGCGCGCCAGCCCGCATGATCCACGCCTATGACGGCGTCGCCGTCTGCGAGACCCATCTGACCCCCTGGTGGCGCCGGCACCTGGCAGCCGCCTTCGCCTTTCCCGGCGCCTGAGCGCCTGTCCTGACGCGGAGAAATGACCCATGGCGACACTGCTTCTCGGCGGTGCGGGCGGGCTCGTGGGCGGCGCCCTGTTCGGTCCGCTCGGCGCCATTGCGGGCCGGGCGCTGGGCGCCCTTGGGGGCGCGGTGGCCGATGCGGCGCTCACCGGCGGCGGGCGCAGCCAGGTGGTGCAGGGCGCGCGGCTTTCCGACCTTGATGTGATGACCTCCAATGCGGGGGCGCCGATCCCGCGCATCTATGGGCGCGTGCGGGTGGCGGGGCAGGTCATCTGGGGCACGCGGCTGGAAGAGGTGGTCTCCACCCAGGTGCAATCGACGGGGGGAAAAAGCGCGCGCACCTCCACGCGTACCACCACCATTTCCTATTCCTACTACGCCAATTTCGCGGTGGCCCTGTGCGAGGGGCCGGTGACGCGCATCGGCCGCATCTGGGCCGACGGCAAGCCGCTGGACGCCACCGCCTATGTGATCCGCGCCTATCTGGGGAGCGAGGACCAGCTTCCCGATCCCTGGATCGAGGCGAAGGAAGGGGCGGGCAGGGCGCCGGCCTATCGGAGGCTTGCCTATCTGGTGTTCGAGCGCATGCCGCTCGCCAAGTTCGGCAACCGCCTGCCGCAGATCACGGTGGAGGTGGAGCGGGCGGTGGGGCGGCTGGAGCGGAACCTGAAGGCGGTGACGCTGATCCCCGGTTCCACTGAATTCGGCTATGAGCCGAGCGAGGTGCGGCGCGTCTATGGGCCCGGCGCCTATGACGCGGAAAACCGCCATGTGGCCACCGCCCGCTCGGACTTTGCCGCCTCGCTTGATCATCTCCAGGCCCTGTGCCCGAGCCTGGAGCGCGTCTCGCTGGTGGTGGCCTGGTTCGGCGATGATCTGAGGGCCGGCGCCTGCACGGTGCGCCCCAAGGTGGAGCGGCTCGACAAGACCACATGGCCCACTGCCTGGATGGTGAACGGCCTGCCGCGCCTGCTGGCGAGCGCTTCCAGCCGGCATGAGGGGGTGGCCGCCTATGGCGGCACGCCGTCGGATTCCTCCGTGCTGCATGCCATCGCGGACCTCAAGGCACGCGGCCTGAAGGTGACGCTCAACCCCTTCGTCATGATGGACATTCCCGCCGGCAACGGGCGTCCCGATCCCTGGACGGGCGCGTCCGACCAGCCCGCTCATCCCTGGCGTGGCCGCATCACCTGCGATCCCGCGCCGGGGCGCTCCGGCAGCGCCGATGGCACGGCGCGCGCACGCACGCAGGTGGCCCATCTGTTCGGCAGCGCGGCGCGCTCCGATTTCGGTGTCTATGCGGGACAGGTCTATTATTTCGGCCCAGCCGAATGGAGCCTGCGCCGCATGGTGCTGCATTATGCGCATCTGGCGGCGCTGGCGGGGGGCGTAGAGGCCTTCCTCATCGGCTCCGAATTCGCGGCGCTGACGCGGGTGCGGGCGGAGGATGGCAGCTTCCCGGCGGTGGCGGCCTTGGCGGCGCTGGCGGGCGATGTGAAGGCCATTCTGGGCGCCGGCACGAAGGTCTCGTATGCCGCGGACTGGACCGAATATGGCGCCCAGCTTCTGCCCGGTGGCGACCTGCGGTTCCCCTTGGACGGCCTGTGGGCGTCCCCCGCCATCGACTTCGTGGGGCTGGATTATTATCCGCCTTTGTCCGACTGGCGGGCGGGGGCGACGCATCTTGATCGCGCTTTGGCACGGTCCATCCACGATCCTGCTTACCTCAAGGCCAATCTCAGGGCCGGCGAGGCGTTCGACTGGTTCTATGGGGACGAGGCGGCCCGTGCCGCGCAGGCCCGCACCGCCATCACCGATGGCGCCTATTCCGAGCCGTGGGTCTACCGCCAGAAGGACCTCTGGTCCTGGTGGTCGAACGCCCATCACGAGCGCCTCGGCGGCGTGCGCGCCGCAACGCCCACCGCCTTCGTGCCCAACGGCAAGCCCATCCGCCTCATGGAGGCGGGCTGCCCGGCGGTGGACAAGGGCGCGAACCGGCCGAGCGTCTTTCCCGATGCCAAGTCGGCGGATGGCGGCTATCCGCCCTTCTCCGACCGGCGCCGCGACGACCTGATCCAGCGCCGCGCGCTGGAGGCGGTTCTTTCCACCTTCGACCCGGAATTCGGCGCCGGCGATGCGGACAATCCCCCCCGTCCCGGCGGCGGGCGCATGGTGGAGGCGGGCTGCGTCTTCCTGTGGACCTGGGATGCGCGACCCTATCCCGAATTTCCCCTCGCCACCGAGCTGTGGGCGGACGGCGCCAACTGGCAGACCGGCCACTGGCTCAATGGCCGCCTGGGCACCGCCCCGCTGTCCGACTTGGTGGCCCAGCTCTGCGCCGACCATGGCGCTGGCGATGTGGAGGCGGGCACCTTGGCCGGCGTGGTGGACGGCTATCTGGTGGACCGGCCCATGTCCGCGCGCTCCGCGCTCGAGCCGCTCGGCCGCGCCTTCGGCTTCGATGCGGTGGAGGAGGGCGGCACCCTGGCCTTCCGGCCGCGCGGGGGGCCGGTGGTGGCCTCCCTCACGCAGGATGATCTGGTGGTGGAGGAGGGCGCGGCGCCGCTCGCCTTGACCCGCGCGCAGGAGAGCGAGCTGCCGGTGGAGGTGGGCCTCACCTTCATCGATGGCGCCAGCGATTATCGCACCGCCACCGTCGCCTCCCGCCGCCTGTCGGGGGCGAGCCTCCATGTGGCGCGCACGGAATTGTCCGTGGTGGCTTCCGCCGCCCTCATGGGACGGGCGGCGGATGTGTGGCTCCAGGATTTGTGGGCGGGTCGGGAGACCGCCACCTTTGCGCTGCCGCCCTCCCATCTGGGGCTGACCGCTGGTGACGTGGTGGAGGTGACCTGCGACGGCCGCACGCGCCTCCTGGAAATCACCCGCATCGAGGACACGCAAGTGCGCGCGGTGAGCGCCCGCTCCATTGAGCCGGACTTGTTCGAAGCCTCGCTGCGGGCCGATAGCGGCGGCACCGTACGCCTGCCCGCCGTGTCGGGGCCGCCCGATCTCCAGCTTCTGGACCTGCCGCTGCTGGAGGCGGCCGATCCCGTGCCGCTCCAGCATCTGGCGGCATTCGTGTCGCCTTGGCCCGGCGCGCTCGCGGTCTGGCGTTCGTCCGATGGGGCGAGCTTCGAGGCCATTGCCGCGCTCTCCGCGCCCGCCACCCTCGGGCAGGTGCTGGAGGACCTGCCGCCCGGCCCCGCCTGGCGCTTCGATCGTTCCTCCCGCCTGCTGGTGGAGCTGAATGGCGGATTGTTCCAGGGCCTTTCGGAAGCGCAGGTGCTGGAGGGCGGCAATCTCCTGGCGCTGATCGCAGAAGGGCGGGAGAGCGAGGTGATCCAGTTCGCCAATGCTGAATTGCTGGAGGGGCGCACCTATGCCCTCACCGGCCTCCTGCGCGGGCAGGCGGGCACCGAGGCGGCGGGCGGATCGACATGGCCGGCGGGCACGCGGCTTGTGCTGCTGGACCGCACGCTGGCCGTCCTCGCATCGGGGGCCTCCTCCTATGGCCGCAGCTTCATCTATCGCGTCGGCCGGGCCGATCGAGACCATGGCGACGAAGAGGTGAGCGAGGTGTCCGGCGCCGTCGGCGGGCGGGCATTACGGCCGCTCTCGCCGGTCCATCTCTCCGCGCGCCGCACGGGGGAGGGCATCCGCCTCGCCTGGGTGCGCCGCAGCCGGGTGGATGGGGATTTCGACGCCGCCGACACGCCGCTTGCCGAGGAGGTGGAGGCCTATCGCCTCGACATATTGGACGGCGACAGCCTCCGTCGCTCGGTCACGGTTCCGACGCCAGAATGGCTCTATCCGGCCGCGAGCGAGAGCGCCGATTTCGGTGGCCCGCTTTCGTCCATCACCTTCCGCGTGGCCCAGGTCACCGCCGTGCTGGGGCCGGGCGCGTTCGCCCGCGCCACGCGGGCCGTGTGATCGCTTTTTCCAGTCCTGAACCGAGCGGAGATCGCCATGGCTGAGACCACGGCGCGCCTTGCCTTGCCCTATATCGCGGCGGCCCAGGCGCAGAAGCATGTGACCCACAATGAGGCCATCCGCCGCCTGGATGCGCTCATCCAGCCGCGCCTGGAGAGCCTGACGCTGGCGACGCCTCCCAGCACGCCCGGAGAGGGGCAATGTTGGCTGGTCCCGTCCGACGCCACCGGCGCCTGGGCAGGGCAAACCGGGCGCATCGCCGCCTATGAGGCGGGGGCCTGGGACTTCATCGACCTGCCCTCTGGCCTGCTGGCCTATGTGGCGGATGCACGCCGTGTGCTGCTGTTCGATGGCACACGCTGGGTCTCGCCGCTGGCCGCCAGCGCCCATGGCGCGGCCATCGAGGCGCGGGTGCTGGAGGAGGACGTCGCGCTCTCCGGCTCGGCCGTCTCCACCGCCATCGCCATTCCCGACCGCGCCATCGTGCTGGGCGTCTCCACGAGGACGATCACAGCCGTGACGGGCGCGGCTTCCTATGATTGCGGCACCGCGTCCGAGCGCACCAAGTTCGGCGGGTCGCTGGGGATTTCCGCCGGCGCCTCCAACATGGGCGTCATCGGCCCCACCGCCTTCTATGCCGCGACCCCCGTGCGTCTCTCCGCCAATGGCGGCGCCTTCACCGGAGGCGTGGTGCGGGTGGCGCTCCATGTCCTGCTCTGCCCGGCCCCTGCGGCCTGAACCACAGCCTGTCCTTCCCAAATCCCGGAGACCGACCATGCCCTATGACGCGGCACGCGATCCCCTGCGTGCGCTTTCGCCCTCCGCCTCCTCGCCGGCCCGCGCCCTGCGCCTGGTGAGCCCTTCCGACAGCGCGGACCTCGATCCCTATGCCAAGGGCGTGTGGGTCTATGTGCCCGGCGATGTGTCCGGCGGCTTTGCCACCATCCGCGTCACCGCCGTGGGCGCCGCCAGCGATACAGATACGGTGGATGTGCGCGCCACCCCCGGCCTCCAGCCGCTGCCGCCGGTGCAGGTGCGCCGCATCTGGGCGACCGGAACCAGCACGGGCCTCTTCTTCTATGCCCTGGCCGACCGATGATCCGGCTTGGCACCGGGCTCATGAGCGCCGCCTATTGGCGGCCGAAGGCGGGCCTCCTGCCCGCCACCACCGCTTTGATGGCACGGATGACGTCCGCGCCCCCGGCCGGCCGCGCCGCCGCCATCGATGGGCTGATCCGCGCATTGGTGGCGGCCGGCATATGGTCGCGCCTCGACCTGCTTTATGTGCTGGCGGCCCATGACACCCAGGCGGCCCGGCTGAACTGGATCAGCTCCGCCTACACTCTTGCGGCCTACAACAGTCCGATCTTCACCGCCAATCGCGGCTTCAAGGGGGATGGTTCAACCGCCTGGCTGGATGTGGTGGGCTACAATCCCAGCAGCACGGCCGGGCGGTTTTCCTTGAACGATGCGTCAGCCGGGCTTTGGGTGCTCACGCCCTCGGCCGGGACGGGCATGGACCTATCGGGCATCGTCTGGATGAGCCGGCGGAACACAGGCGTGGATTGGCACTATCGCGTCAACGACGGGACGTCCAGCTTTGGGCAGCCGGGGGATACGCCGGGGTTTTACGCAGGCGACAGGCCGTCCTCTTCGACCAAGCGCCTGTTCAAGAATGGCGCCCAGATCGCAACCCACAACGTGGCAAGCTCGATCCTGAACACGCGGCTGAACATTCTCGGGCAATCCGGGGGCAGCAACAGCTCGGCCGAGCTGGCGGTGGTTTTCGCAGGGGCGTCTCTCACCGAAACCCAGCATGCCGCCCTCTATGCGGCCCTCAGCACCTATCTCCTCACCGTCGGAGCTTTGACATCATGAGCGACCTGTTCATCCTCCTGAGCGCGGCTGAGGCAGAAGGTGTCAGCGGCGAGACCTCACCCGGCGCCTGGCTGGCGCCGGTCCCGCTTGCCGACGGGCAGACCCACATCCTGCCGGAACGGGTGCTGCGGGACCCCGAGCACGCCGCCGTCCGGGCGCGGCTGGAGGGGCGGCCCATCGAGGCCCTCCAGCTTGAAGGCGGCAGCGCCCCGGCCTGAGAGGCCATGGGGAGCCGGCGTGTCAGAACACGTCCTGCCAGATGGGGCAGAAGCCCCGCGCATTGTGGTAAGTCGTCTTTGTGAAATAGGTGCCGGTGAAATAGTGGCAGTCGATTTCATTTGACCTGCGGTGATAGCTGTAGAGCACACCGAGCGCGTTCACCTGAAGATAAAAGACAAAGGTGATGAAAATCAGGGCCAGGATCATGAAGATCCAGGCCAATACACGTTCCATCCGAGATGCCTCTCGCGGACTGGGCCTGCCGTACTGGCAAAAAGCGCCACGGCAAATCGGCCGAACCATCGGGCCCAGGCCCGTCAATTTTCAGACATTAGGAGGTTTGCGTGGCAGCGTCCAGCTTCGCGCCCGCGCTCGTGCGCGTGCTTGCCCATGAAGGCGGCTATTCCAACCATCCCGCCGATCCCGGCGGCCCGACCATGCGCGGCGTCACCCAGCGCGTCTACGACGCCTTCCGCCGCGCCGCCGGCTTGCCCGCGCGGCCGGTGCGAGCGATCACCGAGGACGAGATGCGCGCCATCTATCGCCGCCAGTATTGGGACGCGGTGCGGGCCGACGACTTGCCGCAAGGGCTCGATTATTGCGTGTTCGACGCGGCGGTGAATTCCGGCCCGGCCCAGGCGGCCAAGTGGCTCCAGCGGGCGCTGGGGATCAGCCCGGACGGGCAAGTGGGGGCCCTGACGCTGGACGCGGCCCGGGCGGCGCCGGACCTGCGCCACGTCATCGACGAGATGTGCGACCGTCGCCTTGCCATGCTCCGGGCGCTGAAGACTTGGCCGGTCTTCGGCACCGGATGGGCGCGCCGCGTGGGCGACGTGCGCCTTGCCGCCCGCGCCCTGACCTCCGGCGCCCCTGAGGTTCCGGTGACGGTTGCCGGTGCAGGGACGAGCGCGGTGACCGGCGCCGGAAAGGGGTCGCTCGACAGCCTCCGCCCGCTCCCTCGCCCGGAGGCTGGGCAGGCTGCGGCCGCAGGCGGGCTGGTGGCCACCGCACTGGCCGAGGCGGCGCGCCAGATCGCTCCCCTGGCGCCAGGATCCTCGGCCTTGGCCGTCGTTTTCACCTTGCTGACCCTGGCGGGTCTTGCCGCCACCTGCGCGGGCCTCGCCTTTGCCTGGCGCAGCAGCCGGATGCGTGCGCAGCGCGACAGCGCCCTGGACCTTGGCGCGCCGGGGAGAATGCCGTGATCGGCCCGTCGCTCAATCTCTGGGAGGCTCTCGCCTATGGGCTGCCTTGGTGGCTGCTTGGCGGGCTGGTGATGGCCGGCCTCGCGCTGGTGGCCCTGCGGTTTGGCTGGCGCGCGGCGCTCTTGGCGGGCACGGCGGGCCTCCTTCTCATCGTGGATCGCCGCGCGGCCCAGCGCGGCTGGCGGGACAGGCAACGCAAGGAGGATGCGGATGAAGCCCGAAACCTGGAGACGGCGCGCCTCGCGCGCCTTGATGCCGAGCGTGCTGCTCGCGACCCTGGCCGCCTGCGCGCCGATGACGGCTGGCGGCGGGACGGGGGTGTTCTGCCGGGCGGCCCGCCCCATCAGCTGGTCGCCGGCGGACACCGACACGACCATCCAGGAGGTGAAGGCCCATAATGCGGTCGGTCGCGCTTTGTGCGGCTGGCGGTGAGTGCGGCGCACCGCCGGGTTGAACAGAGCCGGCCGCTGAACTAGCCTGCAAGTTGTTGACGCTGCAAAGTTTCAGGTCGCGCGCACCGGCCTGCCGCGGCCCGCGCCCGGAGGACGTGCTGCGTTACCGTCGGTGGGAGGATCTCGTTCGCCGTGCGCCTGCTTGTGATCGAAGATGATCCGGACCTCAATCGCCAGTTGGTCACCGCTCTGGGAGAGGCTGGCTATGCGGTGGATTCCGCTTTCGATGGAGAGGAGGGGCTCTATCTCGGCGATACCGAGCCCTATGACGCGATCGTCCTGGATATCGGACTGCCCAAACGCGACGGCATATCGGTACTGGAAAGCTGGCGTCGCGCGCGCAAGACCATGCCTGTGCTGATTCTCACGGCACGGGATCGCTGGAGCGACAAGGTGCAGGGCTTCGATGCCGGTGCCGACGACTATGTCGCCAAGCCCTTCCATATGGAGGAGGTGCTCGCCCGTCTGCGGGCCCTGCTGCGGCGCGCCACCGGCCATGCCAGCAGTGAATTGTCGTGCGGTCCGGTGCGGCTCGACACGCGCTCGGGGCGGGTCTCCGTGAACGGCAGCCCGGTGAAGCTCACCAGCCACGAATACCGCCTCCTGTCCTATCTCATGCACCATATGGGCCGCGTGGTCTCGCGCGCGGAGCTGGTGGAGCATCTCTACGACCAGGATTTCGATCGGGATTCCAACACCATCGAGGTGTTTGTCGGGCGCCTGCGCAAGAAGCTGGAATGCGATGTCATCCAGACCGTGCGAGGTCTCGGCTACCTCCTTGTTCCACCGGAGAGCCGGTGATGGAGCGCGCCCCCCGGGGGGCGCAGGCGTGCGGCCATGGCTGAGAAGTCTCAGACAGGCTCGCTCGCGTTCCGCCTGTTCCTGTTCGCCGTCGTCATCACGGCGGCGGTGCTGCTGCTGGTGGGCTTCGTTCTGTCCTCCCTCTATCGCAGCGGCGTGGAGCGGGCCTTCGACCGGCGGCTGGACATCTATCTGAAGACCATTGTCGCGGACGTGGCGGGCGCTCATGGCCCGGACGGGGACGTGCCCAGCCCCGAAGCGCTGAGTGACCCTCTGTTCCTGTTTCCCATGTCAGGCTGGTACTGGCAGGTGAGGCGCCAGGATGGAGCGTCTGCGCACGTGAAGACCTCCAGGTCCCTGGTGGAGTTCGTCCTGCCGGAACTGGAGGCCGGCACGGATACCCCCCGCCTCGGCGCCGTGCGCGAGGGCTATCTCGTGGGGCCCGAGGGCCAGTCGCTTCGCGCCGTGGAACGCAGCATCGACCTTGGGGATGAAGGGCGCTTCGTGGTGACGGTCGCCGGCGACGCGGGGGAAATCAAGGGCGACATGGTCCAGTTCAACCTCGCCCTCATGGGCACATTCGCTGTCCTGGGCGTCGCCTTTCTGCTGATCGTGCTGCTCCAGGTGCGATTCGGCCTCAAGCCGCTCGCGCGGGTCTCCGCGGATCTGGCCGCGGTGCGGTCCGGCCGGACGGAGCGGTTGGAAGGGGACTATCCCGAGGAGATCGTGCCTCTGGTGAGCGAGGTGAACGAGCTTATCGACGCGAACAAGGAGATCGTGGAGCGGGCGCGCACCCATGTGGGAAATCTCGCCCATGCCCTGAAGACACCGCTCTCCGTCCTGCTGAACGAGGCGGCCCAACGCGACGACCCGCTTGCCCAGCGTGTGCGAGACCAGGCCGAGGTGATGCGCAGCCAGGTGGCCCACCACCTGGAGCGCGCGCGCCTCGCCGCGCGCGTCTCTGCCGCGCCTGCCACCGTGTGCGAGGTCCGCCAGATCGTGATTGCGCTGACACGCACCATGGAGAAGATCCACCGGGGCAAGGATATTGATATCGATGTGATCGCGCCGGAGGCCGTGCGCTTCCGGGGCGAGCAGCAGGATGTGGAGGAGATGGTGGGCAACCTGGTGGACAATGCCTGCAAATGGGCCCACGGCCGGATCGAAGTCCGCGTGTTCGCCGAGCGGCCGCGCCATCCCGCGGACCGCACCTTCCTTAGGGTCATCATCGACGATGACGGCCCCGGCCTCGGTGCCGCCAAGCGGGCCGAGGTGGGGCGGCGCGGGCGGCGGCTGGACGAATCCAAGCCCGGCTCTGGCCTCGGCCTGTCTATCGTGCAGGAACTGGCCGATCTCTATGGCGGGCGCGTCGAACTCTCCACGGCGCCCATCGGGGGCCTGCGCGCGGAACTGATCCTGCCGTCCGCGCCTTCCGCTTGAGGGGGAGCACCCCGTTGAAAAATGCCACCCCCCTTGCGACTCTCAGGCATTGAAGTGACGCCGCGCGCGTGCTTATCGGGAAGGCATCGGCTTGAAGGGGATCGCTTGATGAACGCGTGCAGACTGGCGGCTGTGGTGCTCGGCGCCACTCTGCTCGCAGGTTGCGTCACCGACGGCGACACCAAGCCGCCGGGCGGCGGCTTGTTCGCCAGCCTTGGGCCAACCCCCGCGCCGGAAACACGCGGCCTTGTGGCCGCTCCCGGCGGCCTCCTGGGGGGTGCCTTCGGCACTGGCCTCGACGAGACGGACCGCCAGCGCGCCCTGGCCGCCGAGACCACGGCCCTTGAGACCGGCGGGCCGGGCTCGCCCGTGGGATGGCGCGGCGACAATGCGGCCCATGGCACCGTCATCGCCGGGCCGGCTTATTCCCGCACCAATTACGCCCGCTGCCGGGACTTCACCCACACCATCTATCTCCAGGGCAAGCCGCAGCTCTCCCGGGGTGTGGCGTGCCGCACCCAGGAAGGAAACTGGATCGCAGTGACCTGAGGCGCGCCTCCCTGCAGCCGATTGGGCGGCTCAGATCGACGCAAGAGGCAGGGACGGGCGCGCGATGGTCTCGCGCATGCGGCGGATTCGGGTCAGTCGGCGACCTTGAACCGGCCGTCGGCCAGCACATAGATCGCGCCCTGGCGCACGGGCAGGATGGTGGCCTCGCCGGCCGGCATTCCGGCGCGCACGTGGAGGAGGGCGCGGATCACACCCCCATGGGTGACCACCACCGCGTCTCCCGGCAACCGGTCCAGCGCGGCCTCCGCCCGTGCCGCGAGCTGCACATAGCTCTCCCCGCCGGGCGGCACGAAATTCCACGGATCGAGATCGCGCGCCTTCACGTCATCGCCGAAGCGGCGCCGCAGGTCTGGCCAGGTGTGGCCTTCCCACCGGCCAAACGAGAGTTCCGACAGATCGGAATCCTGGGCGAAGTCCTGCGCCGGCAGGTCGAGCGTGGTGCGCAGGATGCGCATGGTCTCCACCGCCCGCGCGAGCGGGCTCGACACATAGGCCAGCCCGCGCACGTCGCCCACCAATTGATGCAGAACCCGGCTCACCTCGGCGGCCTGCAAGCGGCCGAGTCGATTGAGCGGCACGTTGGTGCGGCCCTGGAGCCGCCCGGCGACGTTCCAGTCCGTCTCCCCGTGGCGAACCAGGAAGTGCCGCTTCATCTCAACGGCCTACCGTCAGCGTGTGGTCGTACCACTGGCCGATGGGCGGATAATAGACACGGATCTTGGCCTCGCCGACCCCACTCCCAGTGACCACCGCGCCCGGCAGGCGCTGACCGAGGCAGACCAGATAGCCATAGTCCGTGCCCGTGACCACAAAGGTGCCCGTCTGCACGGAGAGCCGGACGCCGGGGGAGGTGGAGACCACCTCAATGCGCGCCGGCCCCTGGCTGATGCATTGCTGGTTCGCTGTCCCGGCGGCAAACAGGACGCCGTCCTTGCCGCCGCCGGTGAAAAAATTCACCACATAGGCGTCCGGATCGTTGTCGCGCTCCGCGTATGCGGGCGTCATCGCTGCGGCAAGAAGAAGGGCGGCGCAAAGGCTCGCCCTTCCGATCTCTGCGCGCGTGGCCTGCCTCGTCATCCCCGTCTCCCCCTCAAGCGTTCGCGCCGTCAGCGCGCCGGCACGCGCACCACATGGTCATACCATGCGCCGAGCGGCGGGTAGGTCACGCGCAACGTCAAGGTGGCCCCGCCCTTGGGGATGCGGCCGGACACACGCACCACCGCTCCGCTCACGGGACGGCCCAGGCAATAGGTGGAGCCGGCATCGGTGCGGGTCGCCGTGAAGGTGCCGGGCTCGACCGAGATGCGCGCCCCGGGCGGGCCGGAGAGCACCTGGATCACCGGCCGCTGCGAGGCCTGGCACAGCATGTCCGCCGTGGCGGTGCCGAAGACCATGCCCCTCGGGCCGCCCGTGGTACCCGTGAGATAGGCGATGCCCGGGAGCGAGGGGTTTACGTAATCCGGGAAGACCGCGCCGCCTGGCCCCAGCAGCCGGTCCCGCAGCGTGTAGGACTTAAAGTCCGGCGGGGCCTGCGCCGCCGCCGGGGCGGGCGCCGCGACCGCCGCCAGGGCCCCAAGGAGGCTGCCAAGGGCGGCAAGCCGCGGGAGGGAGAACGGCGACCGCTGGGAAAGGGGCAGGGGGCTCATGGTCAACTCCTCGGTCCCGATGCCGCGATCAGTCCCGCACGAGGGCGAGGTCCGGCGCGTCGGGATGCTTCATGCCGACGATATGATAGCCCGCATCCACGTGATGCACCTCGCCCGTAACGCCGCGGGAGAGATCGGAGAGCAGATAGACGCTGGTATCGCCCACTTCGTCGGTGGTCACCGTGCGGCGGAGCGGCGAGTTCAGCTCGTTCCACTTCAGGATGTAGCGGAAATCGCCGATTCCCGAGGCCGCCAGCGTCTTGATGGGGCCAGCCGAGACGGCATTCACACGGATGCCCTTGGGGCCGAGGTCCGCCGCCAGATAGCGCACCGAGGCTTCCAGCGCCGCCTTGGCCACACCCATCACATTGTAGTGCGGCATCCACTTCTCGGCGCCGTAATAGGTGAGCGTCAGCAGCGACCCGCCATCCGCCATCAGCTTCTCCGCCCGCTGCGCGATGGCGGTGAAGGAGTAGCAGGAGATGAGCATGGTCTTGTTGAAATTGTCAGCCGTGGTGTCCACGTAGCGGCCGTCCAGCTCGTCCTTGTTCGAAAAGGCGATGGCGTGGACCAGGAAGTCGAGCTTGCCGAACAGGCGCTCGGTCTCCGCGAAAACCGCGTCCATGGTGGCCGGGTCGGTGACGTCGCAATGGCCCACCAGATGTCCGCCCAATTCCGCCGCCAGAGGCTCCACGCGCTTCTTCAGCGCCTCGCCCTGATAGGTCAGCGCGATTTCCGCCCCATGGGCGCGCGCGGACTTGGCGATGCCATAGGCAATGGATCGATTGTTGGCGACGCCGAGAATCAGCCCGCGCTTGCCGTTCATGAGCCCGCTGGCGCCGACGTCATTCGCCATCTTCGAGTACTCCCTGGTGCCAAGCCTGCCGGTCACATGGCTGTCCGTAACGATACGCCGTGGCAGGCGGCGCCTCCTATGGCATGGGGGCGATGGGGGTTCAAGCGAGGTTGTCCCCAGATCGCCCTTGCGTCCCCGAACAGGCGATGCTAGACGCTCGGCCCTCGGTTCGGAGTGTAGCGCAGTCTGGTAGCGCACCACGTTCGGGACGTGGGGGTCGCAGGTTCAAATCCTGCCACTCCGACCAGCCGACTCAAGGGTTTTCAGAGTTTCAATCCGGTCCCGGGGATTGAGGCGAAGACGAAAACCCAAACCTTCCCCCTTAAAGTCTTGCCGTTGAGCTTCGCCGGTGCGTGGAACTGGCATCGGCATCTCAGGTGCGCGCCTTGCGGTGCTTTCTTACTTCTTCTTGTCCGCGTCAGGTGAGTCGCGGACAATCGATTCGCAGACCGCGTCGGTCTGCGCGCCGCTCAAGGATCGGCCCGCTGAGGTATGAGCGCCGTGTCTTCGGGGCCCCGGTCCTGGCTCTCCTCTGATTGGGGACCGCTCGATCCCCCCGCCTTCGGACGGCTGCCGAACTGCTGCTGCACCCAGTGCATCTGAGTGGATTTGTAGACGGCCCTGAGGCCGCAAGCGACGAAGCTCCGCAGCACGAAGTCCGGCAGGAGGCGTGTCTGCGCTTCCAGTTCGGCGCGCATGGCGTCATCGGTCACGTAAAGCTGGGCGAAGGTGCGGGTGACGAGACCTGGGCCGGTGGACAGCCAGATGGCTTCCGAATGACCCTCGAGCGTGGCCTTCACCGCTCCCATCAGCGCCTTCCCGATGAAGGGGTGGCCCGGACGGCAAGCCATGAAATTATTGCCGATGGAGCCGAGATTTTCGTGCCGCAGGACGAGGCTCGCCCCGGCGCACAACCGATCGAGCGGCCCCCTGCAACGGTCGTCCACGTCGGCATAGACCCCGCCCTCCCGCAGCAGCACGGCCAGGCGGAAGATGTCTGCTTTGTGCGCGGGATGGCGGGCCGCATGGAAGGCCTGGAGAACCGGGCCCGGCATTCCCTGGGCGAGGACTTCCTGCGCCGCGGCGATGTCGTAGAGGCGGCAGGTCCAGCCTGGATTGAGGGCGCGCCAACTCTCGATGAAGGGCGTAAGGTCCTCGGGCGTTTCAGCCGTGTCCCAGAACTGATGCAGGACGCGGGGAATAGGTGAGGTGGTGGGGGCCCGCCCCGGCCGCGGTCCCGGCAGCCGGCCGGCGCGGCGCAGCGCCACCACCAGGGCCACCGCGATGCCGGTGGAATCGGGAAAGTCCCGCACCACCGCTCGCAGCCGATCAAGATCATTGCGTGCCACCGCATCGCTTCCCGCGACCATGGCGGCCGGATCGGTCAAAAGGTCGTTGAAGACTTCGCTATAGAAGCCCAGGACCCGATGGGCGGAATGCACCAGGTCCGGGTCCCCATCGCGCACCAGGGTGCGCAACTGGCGTTGCGCGCGCCGCGCCTCCTCGATGCGCAGGCGGGGCATGGCGGCAAGCAGGCCCTGGATCCAGACCTGATGATTGTCCGGATCTTCCCGCTCCGCCTCCGCCAATGCTGCCGTGGCGTCCTCGAACTGGAGGCGGGAGAGGGCGCCCTTGGCAAGGAAGATCTGGCGCGCGGCACGGTCCTCCGGCGTGTCGGGCAAGGCGTCAAGCCAGGGGCCGACATCGCCGAAGCGACCCGCCGCCTGGCTTTGGTCGATGGCGAGGCGCAGAAGGCTGCGGTGGGTGGGGAAATGTTCCAGGCCTTCCTTCAGCCGCTTCCAGGCGTCTCCATCCTCCCCTCGGCCGAACAGAAGCGTGGCCGCCGTCGCGTAGAGCTCCGGTACCGGGGCCGAGAGGGAAAATCCCAACTCAAGGGTTGCGCGGGCGGCGGCTGCGGACTGGGTTCGCCCCTGAATGTCCGCCAAGGCCGCATAGGCGCGCCCGAAGGTGGGGTCGATCTTCAGCACTTGCTCGATTACGGCCCTGGCTTCGTCGAAGGCCTCCTTGCGCTGAAGGACGCCGCACAGGGTCATAAGTGCGCTGATGTCGCGCGGGTGGACCGCCAGGATGCTCTGGAGCACCTGGAGGGCCTCGCTCGTCCGACCGATGATGCGCAGGTCGCTGACCAGGCGCAAGCCTTCCCGCACTTCGGCCTGTTCGGTGAAGGCGGAGCCCAGAAGCTCTCGCGCTTCGTCCAGCCGGCCCTGCCGTCGCACTGTGGCGGCAAGGTCCAGCCTCAGAAGAAGCGAGGCGGCCCCAACGCCCGATACATCCGGCACCAGGGTCCGCAACATCCCCTCCGCTTCTCCTTCGCGGCCCAGGCTGGACAGGATGCGCGCCGTCTCGCGCACCAGCGATTCCACGGCGGGGGCCTGTGCCAGGCCCTCTTCCAGGATGGCCAGCGCGAGGGTGGGGTCGGCTTCGCGCGCGAGCGCGGCGCGGCGCAGGTAAGGGTTGGGGTCGGCCGGATGGGCGAGGCTCGCCTGGCGAAGGAGCGCGTCGGCCTCCTCCCGGCGCCCCTGCTCCACGCGCCAAGCGGCGAGCGTGATCAAAGTGCGCACGTGCCCAGGCTCCACTTCAAGCCGCAGCGCGATCACCCGCTCGAATTCCTCAGGGTCCGCTGCCGCGCCCTGGGCGGCCACGAGGTCGGCATAGAGGTTGAGCACACCCCTTTCATGAGGGATCGCGGCGTGAGTCGCGCGCAGGAGGGCAAGCGCCTCCTCTGTTCGGCCGGCATCCCGCAGGGCGCGGGCGAGCCGAATCAGCTCCGCGGTCACACCGCGCACGGTGGGGCCGAGGGCTGCAAGTCGCGCCTGGGCCGCCGGAAGGTTGCCTGAGAGCCTCTCCAGTTCGGCCGCTTGGATCACGGCCGCCTCCAGCGGTGGATCCTGCTCCAACAGGGGGAGGATGGCCGCGAACGCGTCCTCCAGGCGTCCCAGGTCCCGCAAGGCCCGCGCCTTGGCCTGGAGGAGAGCGGCACTGCCGGGTCTGCGGGCAAGGCCCTGCTCCAGAAAGTCGAGGGCGACATCAGGCTCGCCCCGCCTCTGGGCGATAAGGGCGAGCTGCTGATAGGCCCTGAGCTGGCGAGGGTCGCGTTCGAGCGCTGTGCGGTAGAGGGGCTCAGCTTCGGCAGGATTGCGCTGCCGCATCCACTCGTCGGCATGTCGCATCAGTTCGCCGGGCGAAAGCGCGGCCTCATCAGAGCGGGTGGCGTGCGTGGGGGCCTGCGTTCCAATGAGATCCACCTGGCTTTCGCTCATCCCCACACCACTCACTCTCTCTGTCCGGACGACATCGTGTCCAAAGTCACCCGCGACCACCCGGCAGGGCGGCATCGCGTATCGGTGATCTTATCAGGCGGGGGAGGGGGCGGGGCAGCTTGATTCGCCGGATCGCGGCGGTGTGACCGGCCAAAAGAAGCTGTGGCGAAGCTGTCCACAGGCCGGCATGGGCAATGCGCAATCCCCTCGGCCGCTTTCCGAAAGGTGATTTCCAAAATATGGCAAATTCTAAGTTTCCAAGGGCATTTACGGTAATAAGGTAGCGATCACGGGCCGTGCTATTCCTGCAACACTCCCCGTAAATCCAGGCTGGAGAGGCGGTTTCGGGCATTTCGGCCGTTGATCCGGGTTTGGCCTTTTGTATGGTGGCTTTGCGACGAAGGGGGGCAGTCCCCGGTCGCCTCTCCGGTATGGGCGCAAATCCGCCGGGGGGGAATCGGGGCGGAACCTCTCTCGCGTGCTCAGGCACACCGAAGCGGCGCTCGCTCCCTCGGAACGAAAATTTTTGGAGGTCACGATGAAGATGGTGAAGAGCCTTCTCCTCGGCAGCGCGGCGGGTCTCGTCGCGGTGGCTGGAGCCCAGGCCGCCGATCTGCCTGTGAAGGCAAAGGCTGTGGAATATGTGAAGGTGTGCTCCGCTTACGGCGCGGGCTACTATTACATTCCCGGCACCGACACCTGCCTCAAGATCGGTGGTTATGCCCGTTTCGACACGTACATCAACGCGGTCGGCACGTTTAACCCCGCGATCTCCAACATCGGCGCCATCGCGTTCAACGCGCCCGGCGGCGGCGTCGCTGGCTATCCGCTCTCCACGACGGACTCGCCCGACTACCTGACCCGCGCTCGCGCCGTGTTCGACATGGACGCCCGCACCGCCACCGACTACGGCGTGCTGCGTTCGTACATCCGCTTCGGCATGAACTGGGATTCGCAGGCGTCTGCAGGCAGCCCGGCTGGTTCCGGCCTGTACTTCGAGCGCGCGTTCATCCAGTTCGCGGGCTTCACCTTCGGTTATACCCAGTCGTTCTTCGACACCGGTATCAACTACGCTCTGACGACGCTGTATGCTGGTTCCTACCAGTGGACCACCGTCCTCGGCTACACCGCGCAGTTCGGCAACGGCTTCTCGGCGACCCTCGCCCTGGAAGACGCCGCCAACCGCATCACCGGCATCCAGTACAACTCCGCCTCCTTCACCAACGCTGGCGGCGGCTACACCAGCTATCAGGACGGCCAGTCCGCTCCCGATATCGTCGCCAACCTGCGCCTCGACCAGGCTTGGGGTACCGCGATGCTCTCCGGCGCCCTGCACCAGGTCGCTGCTATGACCCCCACCGCCGTTCCCGGCGTGGCTTATGTCGGCCAGTCCTCCACGGACAGCTGGGGTTGGGCGCTCGGTGGCTCGGTGGAGTTCAAGCTCCCCATGCTCTCCCCCGGCGACAGCCTGTATATCCAGGCCAACTATGCTGACGGCGCTCTGAGCTACCTCGGCCTCTCTGGCACGTCCCAGGGCCGCGCGACCGCTCTCGGCTCCATCTCCGTGGGCGGCGTGGCCAACGCCATCTCCGGCGCCTACTACCCGCTCGCCGACGCGATCTGGACCGGCACCGGCTTCTCCAAGGAGTCCGGCTGGGCCATCCAGGCTCAGTACCGTCACTTCTGGACCCCCGGCATCCGTTCGGCGGTGTTCGGTGGCTACGTCTCCGTGGACGTGCCCTACAACACCCTCAACGCCTACAGCACCCAGATGTGGCAGGTCGGCGCCAACACCATCTGGTCGCCGGTCAAGAACCTCGACCTCGGTGTGGAAGTCCTCTACTCCAAGGTCGACGGCGACTCGCCGCTCTACGCCCGCGGTGGCAATGCCTCCACGGTTCCCACCACGATCGCCGGTGGCTCCACCGACGTGTGGTCGGGCGGCATCCGCGCCCAGCGCAACTTCTGATCCAGTCTTTCTGGTCTCAGGAAGAACCCCGGCGAGCAATCGCCGGGGTTTTTTATTGTCTAGCGGACGTGGTTCTGTACGCTGTTCTTGGGCCTTGCTTGTTTCTAAATGTTATAATATATCAAAAGTGTGGTTTGGCACTTGAATCGTGCTGTGCAACCTCAGATAAAGTGTCATATTAGCTTGGCAGTTGATTTGGTTCGCCAGAGTGTATTCCCTTTGCGGGACGGGCGAGGCTTGGGGGTTATCATGAACATTCGGGGACTGGGGCTTGCTGTGGCGGCGAGCGTTGCGTCCACGGCCGTTGTGGCGGCCGACCTTCCGGTGAAGGCGGCAGGGGCCACTTATGTGCGCCAGTGCACCGCCGAGGGACCGGGCTTCTATTATGTTCCCGGTAGCGACACCTGCCTCAAGATCGGCGGATACACCTGGGCTGAAGGTTATTATAATACCTATACCGATTATCCCAGCAATTATAACAAGACCTATTCCATCGCCACCTTCGGCCTGCAGGTGGATTCGCGCACGGCGACAGACTACGGCACCCTGCGTGCCTATATGGACGTGCGTTTGCGCTGGCGGACCTCGGACATGTTCTCCGATGGACCCAACACCTCCGAAGTGGCACCCTGGAACATCTATATCCAGTTCGCGGGTTTCACCTTCGGCTACGCCCAGTCTTTCTTTGATTTCTACGCCAACGCCAACGTGATGGGTACCGATCCGGCCACCATCGGCGACGACACCCGCATCACCTTGGCCGGCTACACCTGGGAATTTGCCAACGGTTTCGTGGCCAAGGCATCGCTGGAAGACGCCTCCGTCCGCAATAGCGGCGTGTCTCCCTCCGATCCCGCTTGGCCGGACGTCACCGACAATTACCAGACCGGCGCGCGCATGCCGGAATTCGTCGGTGCCTTCGGCCAGGAGGGCAAGTGGGGCCAGTGGCAGCTGTCCGGCGCTTTGCACCAGGTGGTCGCTTCCACCACGGCCGACTTCCTCGGGCCAACCACCAGCTCCTGGGGCTATGCCTTGCAGGCCGGCGTGATGTTCAACCTTCCCTTCCTGGGTGAGGGTGACAATCTCTACCTGCAGTCGGCCTATGTGGACGGCGCCATCTCCTATCTCGGTCTCATCAATGCCAGCGGCGAGTTCCAGCCGCCGGATGCCTACATCAACGCCAATGGCTCGCTCTCGCGCGTGAGCGGCTGGAACATCGTCGGCCAGTTGCTGCACAATTGGAACGAGAAGTGGAACACCGCCGTGTTTGGCGGCTATGCGCGGTTCGATCTCAACGACCCCACCGCACAGGTGGCGTACGGCGCCACGAGCGGCACCAACTACAATGTGGGCGCCAACCTCACCTGGTCCCCGGTGGAGCCGCTCGCGATCACCCTGCAGTACGACTACAATGTGTGGCAGGCGAATGGTTATGTGGACACCGGCTACGGCTTGCCGGTCTCCTCGCAGAAGGCCCATCAGGTGCTCCTGATGTTTGCCCGCACCTTCTGATCTGCCTGAGGTCTCTTGCATCCTTGCGCAACGGGCGGCCCGAAAGGGTCGCTCGTTTTCGTTTGTTCGGGCGATGGGGCTGGCCCAAGGGAAAGGCGACCTCCTGCTGCGCCGTGGAGGGGAAAGATCGGCTCTTCCATCGAATGAAGCGCGGGATGCCGCCAGCGCAAGCCGCGCCGCTGTTGCCGATATGACCCGTTGATCAGGCTGAGAGATCGGGCAAAGGCGCGGCCATCATGCGCGCAGGCGCGGCACGTGGGGCGCCCTTATCCCCGAAAGGGCTGTGAACGGGCAGCGCTCATGTGCCGAAGTGGTGGTCGGAGCAGCAGGATTTGAACCTGCGACCCTCTGCTCCCAAAGCAGATGCGCTACCAGGCTGCGCTATGCTCCGACAGGCCGACAAGGCGTGGACCGTGCTTACTTTTTCAAGGCGCTGCGTGCAAGGCCAATCGGTGGGGAGCAGGTCAGATCGGCGCGCGCAACACACGCACGCCAATTTGGGGCAGGGGAGGGGGCATGTGAAATGCGCGCCTCTCCCCGGCCCCTTTGCGGGGCTGATGGCTCAGCGCATCAGGCGGGCGATCGCTTCGCGAGAAACCACGAGGGTCAAGCCGGCGGCAAGGGCGGCCTCCACGAGATCGCCGATGATGAAGGGCGTAAAGCCGAAGGCGAGCAGCTTGTCAGCCGGCACATAGAGCGCAAGCCAGGACAGGCCGAGGCCATAAATGGCGGCCACACCGGCCAGCATCGCGGCCGTCCGGCCCAGAAGACCCCGGCCTTCCGCGGCGCGGCTGGTCACGACGGTGGCCACGAGGAAGCCCGCCAGATAGCCGGCGGTGGGACCCATCATATAGGCAAGGCCAATGCCGCGTTCCGGCGTGCCGGCGAACACGGGCAAGCCGGCGGCGCCCGCGCCGAGATAGGCGAGCATCGTCGCCACGGCGAGGCGAGGCCCGAGCGTCGTCGCCAGTGCCAGAACGGCGAAGGTCTGGAGGGTGATCGGAACCGGGCCGAGGGGAATGCGAATCTTGGCGCTCAGCGTCAGCAGCGCCACTCCGGCGATCAGGGCAAGGCCCTGCCGGGCAGTGATGCGCCAGGCCGCGGGCGATTGGGTGAGGGACGGGTGCATGGGCTCTCCTCAAACTATAGATAAAAATCTATCCTCTCTATGATGAAGGCAGATGATCGCCCTGAAAAGCAATTAAACTATAGATAATCAGCCGACGATGGCGAAGACATCCCGGGCGGCACCACCCTTTCCCGCAACGGGCCGATGGCCGATCCACTGGACATGACGAGCCAGGATCGCGCAGGCGCCGTCCACCTCCCCCTTGCGCAAGGCCGCGAGGATGGCGCGATGGTCGTGGTCGGTGCGGGCCTCCCAGTTGGAGCGCCATGCGGCGAACAGGAAGCGGGCGCTGGCCGCATGCAGGTCGTCGATGGTTGTCAGCAGGCGCCCCATGCCGCACGGCGTGACGATGAGGCGGTGAAAGCGCCGATTGGCCTCCTCGAAGGCCCGCACATCGCTGGAATTGTCGCAGGCGCGGGCGGCATCTTCCGCCGCGTCGAGGTCCGACGGGCTCAGCCTGAGAGCGGCGTGTCGCAGGGCCAGAACCTCAAGGGCGGCGCGCATCTGCGCCACTTCCTTCACTTCTGCCAGATCGAAGGCTGCCACCCGCACGCCCCGGCGCGGCTCGCTCACCGCCAGACCTTGGGCCTCCAGGCGGCGGAAGGCTTCCCGAACCGGCACGTGGCTGGCGCCGAATTCCTCCGCCACATGGTCCTGCCGCAGTCGCGCGCCGGGCTCGATCTCCCCGGAAATGATCCGCTCCGCCAGAATGCGGCTGATGCGGGCGGCCCGTGTCTCCTGGGTGTCCGGCGGCATGTCCCTCTCCAATGCGCCCTGTCAGCGGGAGTGGAGGGAGGATTATAGATAAAGACCTCTCGCCGCCAGTTCGTCTGGACCGGCAGCGCCCCGACCGGTCCGGGTCTCACCGGCGGGGCGAAGCGGTGGAGCGTCGGGGGATCAGTGTGGGGGCGGCAATGCGGAGGCGTGCGCCGGCCATGTCCGGGGGGCGGGTCATCAGTTCCAGCGCGGCGCTTGCGATCTGGTCGAAGGGCACGCGCACAGTGGTGAGCGGAATGGGCAGGCGGCTGACAATGGGAATGTCGTTATAGCCCACCAGTGACACATCTCCCGGCACCGAGAGCCCGCGCCGAGCGAGGGTGGAGAGGGCGCCGATGGCGGTGTTGTCGTTCACCGCGAAGAGCGCGGTGGGTGGCTGCGGCAGGTCCATCAGCCGTTCGGCCGCCTCCGCCCCCGAATCGATTCCGAAGGTGGATTCCACCACCAGCGCCGGATCGAGCGGAACGCCCGCCTCCCGCAGCGCCTGCTCATAACCTTCAAGGCGCCCCTTGCTGGAGGAGGCATAGCCCGGCCCGGCAATGATGCCGATGCGCCGGTGGCCGAGGTCGAGAAGGTGGCGGGTGGCGAGATAGCCGCCCAGGCGATCATCCCCGACTGATGCAAGGCTGCGCCCATCGCTGCGCAGGGCCAGCACGAACGGAACCCCGCGGTCGGCCAGCTCGCCTGCAAAGTCATCGCCTTCCCGCGCCGTGGAGAGCACCAGCCCGTCGACTCCCCGTTGAAGCAACGTCTGGGCGGCGGTGCGGTCCGCGTGCGGCTCGTCCTCGGTGGTGGCCACGATGGCGAAGCGGCCCGAGCGGGCGCAGGCCCGCGCCAGGGCCTCGTAGAGCATCGCCATGACCGTGTCGGTGAGGCGAGGCACGATGACGCCGATGGTGTTGGTCTGTCCGCGCCTAAGGCTGGCGGCGGACACATCGCGCACATAGCCGAGCCGTGTCGCCACTTCGCGCACGCGCCGCGCCGTGTCGCTCTCGGAACGGGGCAGGCGTTCATCCAGAATGCGGGAGACCGTCGACTTGGAGACGCCGGCGGCCGCAGCCACGTCATGTATGGTGACCCGCCCGTGTCGCTCGTTTGCCTC
The DNA here is from genome assembly GCF_028863665.1 of Aquabacter sediminis. Lineage (GTDB taxonomy): Bacteria > Pseudomonadota > Alphaproteobacteria > Rhizobiales > Xanthobacteraceae > L1I39. The sequence goes on along the minus strand of NZ_JARBFX010000002.1, from coordinate 488,271 downwards.
CTCGTCCAAGCCGCCTTCTCCATCCCATCAGCCGAACTCACTTAACGAGTGTGGATCCATCTGCACAAGATACAATGTGGGACCGTTGCAGGAACGTTCCCGATATTGCTCCGCACGCGCTCATGCCGAGCGTGTCCCCGCCCTTGTGTCGGCACGGGTCACAGCGGGCGGAACGTGTGGTGATCGAGCGGGTCCAGCGGGCGGCCTTATCTGCGATCACCTTGCAACTAATAATATATTCCGAGATCGCCGCGCTCTTCCAGGCTATGGGCTGGCGCGATGACGGGCTGGCGCACGGCCCCGATCGTACGCCTTTGGAGAGGCGGCCGAACGGGCGAGGTGGGTCGAGTTCAAGGGTGGGGGCGCCTTGGACACCGGCATCCTGCGCGCACCCCCGGCGTGAGGTTGCGCAAGGAACGGACCGCAGGGCACGCCAACTGCGGACCACGGAATTGAGGATGATCCAACCGGGTTGACCCGCGACCCGAGGGGAGACGCCTTCAAAGCCGTTGAGCCTGGTCCAGTGCGGGGATCCCCGCCGGACCGGGCTCGTTCTCCATGTCAGGTTCGACCCGTTCCGGTGCGCCCATCATTTGGATGGTCAGGCACCTTTTCCCACCTGGATGTCCAGCCAGCCGAGCGCATTCACCCGAAGCCTATCGGGGACGCCGATCAGGACTGTGGTTGTCTCCGACACAACCAGGGCCGGCCCCTCCACCGCATGGCCGGGGCGCAGGTCCTCGAATCGATAGACCGGCACGCGCATTTGGGTCGGAAAGCGGATTTCGCGCGTGGCATGGATGGGAGGCATCCCCGCCATCGGGGCTGACCCGTTATCCTCGCTCACATTCGGCACCGTTCCTACCGCCGAGACACGGGCGTTCACGAAGACGACCTCCTGGTTCGGAGCGGCGTAGGTGTAGAGCTCCTCATGCCGGCGATGGAAGCGGGCGTCCATCTGCGCGAGGAAGTCGGGCGCGGCAAGATCCAGGCCGTCCAGGTCCACGTCAATCTCGAACACCTGCTCGCCATAGCGCATCTCGGCCGAGCGCTCGAGCCGGACCGGCCCGTCGTACCAGGCTTGCATGCGGGCGCGGGCGGTCTCTTCGAGCTCTTGGAAGACCGCCCGAATGGCGCCGGCCCGGTCCGCCTCGCCCGTGTCGATGCTGGTGCGGCTGACCTCGTAGCGCAGGTCGCTGGCCAGCATGCCCCAGGCGGACAGCACGGAAGCCGCAACCGGGACGACCACGCGGGGGATTTCCAGTTCGCGCGCCACTTCGACCGCATGAAGGCCAGCGGCGCCGCCGAAGCTGACCATGGCGAACCGGCGGGGGTCGACGCCCCGGCGCAGGGTCATCAGGCGAATGCCATCCGCCATGGACAGGTTGACCAGCCGGTAGATGCCGGCCGCCGCCGCGTCTCGCGAAATGCCGAGGGCGGTGCCGATGGTGTCGACGGCCGCGGCCGCCGCCTCCGTGTCCAGTCGCCGCCGACCGCCCATGAAGGCGTCGGGATCCAGCGTGCCCAGCACCACATTGGCGTCGGTGACGGTGGGCGCCGTCCCCCCGTTCCCGTAGGCGGCCGGGCCGGGTTGGGAGCCGGCACTGGCCGGGCCCACATGCAGCGTGCCGCCGGCATCCACTGCGGCGATGGAACCACCCCCCGCCGCGATGCTGGCAATGTCGAGGCTGCGCAGGGCGATGCGTTGGCCCGCCAGTCCGGCATCGGCGGTCAGCATGGCGCGGCCATCGGCAATCAACGAGATGTCGGTGCTGGTGCCGCCCATGTCGAAGGGGATGAGGTCGGCGATGCCGAGCAGCTCGGCGCAGCGCCGGCAACCGGAAATGCCGCCCGCCGGGCCGGAAAGCGCCGTGCCGGCCGCCAGCCGCGCCGCCTCCTCCACGGGCGCCATGCCGCCGTGGGACAGGATGATGAAAAGCGATCCCGAAAAACCTGCCTCGGCGAGGCTGCGCTCCAGATTGCGCAGATAAAGCTGCACCGCCGGACCCACATAGGAATTGACCACGGTGGTGGAGACCCGCTCATATTCCTTGATCTGCGGCCACACATCGCTGGAGCGGGACACATAGAGGCCGGGCAGTTCGCGCTTCAGGCGCTCCACCGTCTCGATCTCATGGGCGGGGTTGCGATAGGCGTGGAGATAGCAGACCGCCACAGAGGTGGCCCCCGAGCGCTTGACGGCTTCGATCGCCTCTCCCAGGGAGGCGGGATCGAGGGGAATGCGCACTGCGCCGTCCGGCCCGATGCGCTCCCGAACGCCCAGGCGCAGCTCGCGCGGCACCAGCGGTTCCGGCGGGGGCGTGCGCAGGTCGTAGCGGTCGCCCTTCAGTCCCTCCCGCATTTCCAGCACATCGCGATGGCCATGCGTGGTCAGCAACGCCACCTTCGCGCCCTTGCGCTCCAGAAGCGCGTTGGTGGCCACCGTCGTGCCGTGGACGAGCCGTGACGTGCGCGACAACAGGTCCGCGCGCGTCAGGCCGACCCTCGCCGCCAGGTCCTCAAGACCAGCCATGACCCCCACGGACTGGTCGGCTGGGGTGGAGGGCGCCTTCGCAAAGACGGCCTTGCGGTCGGGGCCGATCACCACCAGATCCGTGAAGGTGCCGCCCACATCGATGCCGATGGCGTACATGGTCACTGTTCCTTCCGGGTGATCGTAACAAGGCCCTGGGCCAGATCGCGCGCGTGCGCCGCCGCCGCCCGCTTCTCCGCCGGTCCCCATCCGCCCCCGCCGGCCGAGCGGATTTCCAGCATGTCGCCCGGGCGAAGCTCGATGCCCACTTCCTTGGTCTTCAACGGCCGGGGCGGGTGGCCCTCAGAGAGGAGGCGATAGGCGTGAGGCACGCCGTCCTCGCCACCCTGGAGGCCGCAGGCGCCGTGGCGCGCGCCGTCGCCGGCGGTGTTGGCGAGCGCGGGCTTCTCTGTCTCCAGCACCAAATCGAGCGCCACGCCGAGGCCGCCGCGGTGCTGTCCACGTCCCCCGGAATCCGGGCGAAACTCGTGGTGGCGGAAATGCAGAGGAAAACGCGCCTCGGCCACCTCGATGGGGCCGAACTTGATGCCGCCCACCGTGTGCCATTCGCCAATGGACGACCATCCATCGCCCCCCGGCGAGGCGCCACCCCCTGGCCGGGCCTGGAACATGTGCCAGATGAAGGGGCGGCCGTTGCGCGGATCCTCTCCCTGGATCGCCACGCGGAAGCGCCGGCTCCAGCCCGCCATGGCCCGGTCCGGGCAGCATTGGGCCATGGCCTTGATGACCGCCTCCACGATCTCGTTGGAGGGATGGCTGGTGCACATGGTCACGGGGCGGCCGGGATCGGCCCACACGATGGTGCCTTGCTTCAGAACCACCTTCAGCGGGCGGAGCGCGCCGTCATTCTTGGGCGTCTGCGGGTCGATGAGATAGGCGAACGCCATGGCCACGGCCGCCTGGGTATTGGCGTGGGAGGAATTCACGAACCGGTCCGTTTGCGGATCGGACTGGGTGAGGTCCACCTCAATGTCGCTTCCCGACTTGGTGACGCGAGCGGCGATTCGCAGGTCCGTGCGGGTGTGGCCGTCATCGTCGAGGAAAGCCTCACCTTCGAAGACGCCGTCCCGCCAGCCGGCCACCACCGTGCGGGTCTGGTGCTCGGCGGCGTCCAGGATGGCCTCCACAGCGCGCTCCACCATGTCGAGCCCGAACTCGGCGAACAGCTTTTCGAGCTGGCGCTGGCCGAGGTGCGCGGCCCCAACCATGGCGGCAAGGTCGCCCCGGAAGTCGCGGGGATTGCGCACATTGAGGGCCAAGAGGTCGAGAAAGTCCGCCCGCAGCTTGCCCGCGTCATAGAGCCGGACGGGGGGCACGCGCAGGCCCTCCTGCCAGATTTCGCTGGCCTGCGGATTATAGCCGCCATGGGTGGCGCCGCCGATGTCGCTCTGGTGGGCGCGCACGATGGTCCACAGCATGCGCCGGCCCTGCGCGAACACGGGGACGAAGGCGGTGAGGTCCGGCAGATGACTGCCGCCATGATAGGGGTCGTTCAGCAGGAACACGTCGCCGGGGGCGATGTCGTCGAACCGCGCCTCCACCGCCCGCGTCGCCCAAGGCAGGGCGCCCACATGGACGGGGATATGGTCCGCCTGGGCGATCAGCCGGGAGCGGGTGTCGCAGATGCCGATGGAGAAGTCGCGGCTGGAATTGAGGATCTGGGAATAGGAGGTCCGCAGCATCGCCTCCCCCATCTCCGCCACGATGGAGGAGAGACGGTGCTGGACGACGGAGCGCGTGATGGGATCGACCGCGGTCGACATGGGCATGCCTTTTCGTCGCGTGTGCACGGGCATCCGGCGTCCGGTGGGACGCCGCGGCCCTCGCGCATCGGTTGCAAGCGGGACTTGGGGGATGAGATTACATGGCCGCCACGTCGGCGATGGAGGCCGAGATGGCTTCGACGATGTGGTCGAGATCGCCGTCGCTCATGGGGGTCGAGAGGGCAAAGAGGCCATAGCCGGCCGCGAGCACCCCTCGATTCAGGAGGCCCAGATTGAAGCGGGCGAGGCGTGCGGCTTCCTGCGGGGTCTGGTAGGCGCTGCGATAATCGCGCACTGGCCGGTCGGTGAAATGGATCTTGGCCAGCGAGCCGAGACCCACCGCGCGGCCAGGCACGCCATGACGGGCGAAGGCTTCGTTGGTGCCGGCGCGCATGCGCTCGCCGATGGCATCGAGGCGGGCGAAGGCGGCCTCATCCAGCATCTCCATGGCCGCATGGCCGGCCCGCATGGTGACCGGATTGGCCGAGAAGGTGCCGCCATGGGGCAAGGCCGGCTTGCCGGAGGTGGGATCGAACACGGCCATGAACTCAGCCCCACCCGACACCGCGCCCACGGGAAAGCCGCCGCCGATGATCTTGCCGAGAGTGGTCAGATCCGGCCGGATGCCCCACAGGCCCTGCGCCCCCTTGTAGCCAAGGCGGAAGGTGATGACCTCGTCGAAGATGAGAAGGGCGCCCACTTCGCGGGACACCTCCCGCAGGGCCTCAAGATAGGCCCGGTCCGCCGGCACCAGGCCCGCCCGGTTGGGCATGGGGTCCACCAGGATGCAGGCAAGGTCCTGCCCATGTTCCCGGATGAGGCTGACCGCCGCGTCCACATCGTTAAAGGGCAAGGTGAGGGTGTCGGCGAGCACGTTGGGCGGCGTGCCCTTGGCATAGGCCACAGAGACCGGCGCATTGGCTCCCCAGGTTTCCGGGCCGGGATCGAGGCTCACTTCGGCATAGTCATAGGAGCCGTGATAGGCCCCCTCGCACTTGGCGATGCGGGCGCGGCCCGTATAGGCGCGCGCCGCTTTCAGCGCCATCATCACCGCCTCGGTGCCGGAATTGCAGAAGCGCACATGGTCGACGCTGTCGAGGCGTTCGGCGAGCAGTTCGGCGAGGTCGATCTCCGCCTCGGTGGGCATACCGAAGGCGCTGCCGAGCGCGATCTGCCGGGTGGCCGCCTCCACCAGGCGCGGATGGGCGTGGCCATGGATGCCGGCAGTGAAATTGTTGATGCAGTCGATGCGCGATACGCCGTCCACATCGATCACCCGGCAGCCTTCGCCCCGTGCCGCATAGACCGGATAGGGCTTCATGAAGACGGTGGTGCGGGTATTGCCGCCGGGCAGGCTCTTCAGGGCGCGGTTATAGAGGGCCTGGGAGCGGGAGGAGGGGTCGGGATAGGTCATGGATGACACTCCGTCGGCGCCGGTTCAGCGGCCGAGATAGGCTTGGCGGACGCGGTCGTCCTGCCGGAGGGATGGGGCGCTGCCTTCGGCGGCGATGCGGCCGTTTTCCAGCACATAGCCGCGGTCGGCGACCGCAAGCGCGAGCACGGTGTTCTGCTCCACCACCAGGATGGTGAGGCCCGCGGCGGCGATCTGCCGGATGCGCTCATAGACCTCTTCCGCGAGGCGCGGGGCGAGGCCAAGGGAGGGTTCATCCAGCAGCAAAAGGCGCGGGCGGGCCATGATGGCCCGGCCGATGGCCAGCATCTGCTGCTCGCCGCCCGACAGTGACCAGCCGAGCTGGACGCGGCGCTCCTTCAGGCGCGGGAAGAGATCGAACACCTGAGCCAGATCGTCGGCCACCGATTGGCCCATCCGCCGCCAGGGTGTGGCGCCGAGGATGAGATTTTCTTCCACCGTGAGCCCGGGAAAGATCCGCCGCCCCTCGGGCGCCTGGGCGATGCCGAGCTTCACGCGCTTTTCGCTTGCGAGACCTGTAATGGCGCGTCCTTCGAACAGGATGGCGCCGGAGGCGACGGGGTTGAGCCCCGATATGGCCCGCAGCAAGGTGGTCTTGCCCGCGCCATTGGCGCCGATCAGCGCCACCGTCTCGCCTGCCCTCACATGGAGGGAGAGACCGTGCAGCGCGACATTGCCGCCATAGGCGACCACCAGGTTTTCAGTCGCCAGCATGGCTGTAGCCCTCCCCGAGATAAGCGGACAGGACGGCGGGATCGCTCTGCACCTGCGCCGGCGTACCCTCGGCGATGCGGCAGCCGAAATTCAGCACCAGGATGCGCTCGGCGAGCCGCATGACCATGCCCATATTGTGCTCGATGAGGACCACGGCGAGGCTGTGCTCCGCCCGCAGCGCCGTGAGGCGCTCCATCAGCAGTTCCACTTCTCCCAAATTGAGACCGGCGGCCGGCTCGTCGAGGAGGAGGAGGCGGGGGCCGCAAGCGAGCGCCCGGCACAATTCCACCATGCGGCGCTGGCCATAGGAGAGGGCGCCCACCATGCGGTCCGCCGCGTCGGCAAGGCCCATGCGGGCGAGGATCGCGAGCGAGTCCTCCCGCAACTGGCGTTCGCTGCGGCGGGGCTGGATGGCCGCGCCGGTCATCACGTTCTCCAGCACCGTGAGGCGCGGAAACAGCCGGCCATGCTGGAAGGTGCGCCCGAGGCCCGCCCGGATGCGGCCGTGGGTGGGCGTGCGGGTGATGTCCCGGCCATCAAAGTGGACCGTGCCGGTGGTTGGGAGGTCGAGCCCTGTCAGCACATTCAGGAAGGTGGACTTGCCCGCCCCATTGGGGCCGATGACGGCGACGAATTCCCCCGCCGCAACGGTGAAGTCCACGTCGGTCAGGGCCATCAGCCCGCCATATCGCTTCGAGATTGCGCGCGCCTGGAGCAATGTCATGGCGTCGACCTCTTCGCAGTCTTCTTCGCGAGGTCCCGCACGCGGCCGACCAGACCGACGAGACCGGTGGGAAGGAAGATGAGGATCAGGAGCAGCATCAGGCCGAAGAAGGCGAGGTAAGCGTCGCCCAGGAAGCGCAGCCATTCCGGCAGGAAGGTCAGCAGCACCGCGCCGATGATGGCCCCCGCCACGGACCCCTCGCCGCCCACGATCAGCATCGCCAGATAGACGATGGAGTGGGCGTAGTTGAAATCCTCCGGCGCCACGAAGCGCATGTGGGTGGCGAACAAGACGCCGGCGAGGCCGGCGAACGCCGCCGACAGGCACAGCGCCGCGATCTTCACCCGCGTCACGTCGATGCCGATCATGCGCGCGGCGGTCTCGTCGTCGCGCACCGCCATCATGGCGCGGCCATGACGGGAGTGCTGGAGCGCGATGGCGATGGCCGCGCAGAGCGCCAGGAAGAAAAGGGCGAGCCACAGGAAGCGCCGCTCGTCATCGAAGGCGAAGCCCGCAAGGCTCAGCCCCGGAATGTTGGAAATGCCGTTGGTGCCGCCGGTGAGGCTGATCCAATTGGTGGCCACGATGGTGAAGCTGACATTCAGCCCGAGCGTCGCCAGCGCCAGATAGTGCCCCTTCAGCCGCAGCAATGGCGTGCCGATGATCGCCGCGAAGAGCGTGGTCACCACGATGGCGACGATCATGGCCAGCCAGGGCGACCAGCCTGCCGTGGTGGTCAGGATGGCCAGCGTATAGGCGCCGAACCCCACGAAGGCGGCACTGCCCAGCGAGATCAGGCCGGCCAGGCCGAAGGCGAAATTGAAGCCGATGACGGCGATGGCGGAGATCACCGACACATTCAGGAGCCGCAGCCTGTAGTCGGCGAGCACCAGGGAAAGCAACCCGCCAAGAACGAGGATGACAAGGGCGGCGAGGAGGGGATGGCGCATCCGCATGGTTCAGCCCCTGTCCTGGATGCGCTCGCCGAACACGCCCTGCGGGCGCACGAGCAGGAAGAGGATCATCACGACGAAGGCGATAAGGTCCTTGTAGGCCGAGGAGATGTAGGAAGCGCCCAGAAGTTCGGTCAAGCCGACGATGAGGCCGCCGGCAATGGCTCCCGGCAGGCTGCCGAAGCCGCCGATGATGGTGGCCGCGAAAGCCTTGAGCGCGATGGGATCGCCCATGTTCACGTCGGCGAACCACATGGGGCCAAGCAGCAGGCCGGCAATGCCGGCCAGCACAGCGGCCAGCACCCAGGTGAGCGCCAGCAGCAGGTTGACATTCAGCCCCATGAGGCGGGCGGCTTCGATGTCCTGTGCCACCGCCCGCATGCCGATGCCGAGCGCCGTGCGGTAGAACAGCAGCCAGATGAGGCCCACCAGCACCGCCGTGACCACGACGGTGAGCGCTGCATGGGCGGTGATGACCGCGCCGGCAATGTCGAGGGTGACCCCTTCCAGCGGCGAGGTGAGGCGGAAAGGCCAGGAGCCGAAGCCCAGCAGCGCCGCATTTTGCAGGATGATGCCCACCGCCACGGTTCCGATGATGACGGTAACCACGGGACTGGCCCGCAGCGGCAGATAGACCAGGATGAAGAACAGCACCCCGAAGGCCACCATGGCCAGCAAGGCGGCGCCATATCCAACAGGCCAGGGCAGGCCCAGATTGACCATCATGGCCACACCCGAGAAGGTGCCCAGCATCACGAACTGGCCGGCGGCAAAATTCACCACGCCGGTGGCGGAATAGACGATCACGAAGCCCAGGGCGGCCAGCGCATAGACGCTGCCGAGCGCGAGCCCGTTGACGAACAACTGGATGAAATCTGCCATGCTGGGCTCGCGATGTGTCGTTCGCACCGGAGCGGGGCTCCGGGCGGGACGGCGGGGCGGTCTTGGCGATATCCGTTTGCTGAACGTGGAAGGCGGCCGGCGAGGGGGGCGCCGGCCGCGTCCCCGAGCGGTCAGTTGACCGTGATGGTCTTGACCAGCTCGAAGGTCTTGGTGCCGGGCTTGGCCTTCACCACGGCGAGATCGTGCACGCCATTGCCCTTGGCATCAAAGGAATAGACATGGCCGATGCCCTTCCAGTCGCGCACCTGGGCGAGCCAGTCGCGGAGCGCCTTCGGGTCGGTGCCCACCTTGCGCATGCCCTCGGCCATGATGAGCGCGCCGTCATAATAGGCGAGGCCATAGGGATCGGGATCGATGCCGAACTCGGCCCGGTAGCGTTCGATGAACTCCTTCATGCGCCCGCCTGCGGCCGGGTCCATATAGGCGTCCACCACGCCCGAGACATTCTCAAGGTCTGCGGGCGAGATGAGTTGGAGCGCGGCGGGCACCAGGGCGGCCGATGAGGTGACGATGGGCATCTTCAGGCCCAGCATCTTCGCCTGCCGCAGGAGCAGCGCGCCATCCTGGGGGTAGACGAACATCAAGATGGCATCCGCGCCTTTGCTGCGCAGGGCCAGCATCTGGGCGGAGAAATCCTTGTCGTTCTGGCCATAGGCCTCCATGCCCACCACCGGCGTGCCGGCGGCTTCGAAGAGCTTGGCCGCGATCTGCGCGCCGCCCTGGCCGAAATCGTTCTGGATGAAGAGGATGCCGGGCTTCTTGGCGCCGATCAGCTTGGCGGCCTCGACCATGCCGGCGGCGGAGACGCTGTCGGCTGGGCGCACGCGGAACAGCCATTCATTGCCGCCCTCCGCCACCACGTCGGCACCACCGGCATACATGGCGGGAACCGCCACCTTCTTCAGCTCGGGCGACACGGCCAGGTTCTGGGTGGAATAGCTCGACAGGAAATAGAAGGCGGGCTTCACCTCCTGCGCCAGCTTCATGAAGGCGTTCACGGCGGTGCCGTTGGAGGCCTGCGTGTCCTCGAACACGAACTTGACCTTGCGGCCATTGATGCCACCGGCCGCGTTGATGTCCTGCTCAGCCATGCGCAGCGAGTTGTGATACTGCTTGCCCGTCAGGGAGAGCGGACCCGTCATCGGCACGGTCGCGCCCACGAGGATCTCTCCCTGCTGGGCCAGGGCCGCGCCCGCCCCGATGGACGCAAGGCCGGCGGCCAGCGCCAGCTTCAGAAACTGCTGTCTCGTGAAATCCATCTTGGAACCCTCTGTTGAAAGGCTTCGGGGGCTGCGTTGAGCGGCTGCACCTTCGTGCCGGCCGCCTGCACCGCTCTCTTGACATATTCCGATAATCGGAATATCATTCTGTTTATTGAATGAACCTTAGAAGTCTCTCCCGGTGCTGTCAACAACCGGGCGGGAGGGAGTCGCCATGGCGGACGAGGCAGGCACGGAAAGCCCACTTGAGCGCTACATGCGCCTCTTGGAACTCATTGCTGGTTTTCCCGGCGGCCTCGCTCTGGCCGACGTGGCGGAATTGTCGGATCTGCCCAAGACCACCGCACATCGTCTCTTGAAGGGCCTCGTGAAGGCGGGGCTGGCGGCGGGAGGGCAGGGAGGCAAGGCCTATGTGATCGGCCCGCGCCTCTCGCGCATGCTGCACTCCACTGCCGATGATGGCTGGCTGGAGGTTTTGGTGCGCCCCGTTTTGGTGGCGCTGGCGGAGCAATCGGGCGAGGCCTGCTACGTCACCCGGCTCGTCGGCAGTCGTGTCTTCGTGGTCGCCTCACAGGCGCCGGAGGTGCGCTGGCGCAGCTATGTCCAGCCGGGCATCGAGATGCCCCCCAACGCCGCCGCCACCAGCAAGGCCATCGTTGCCTTCCAGAACGAGGCGGTGATCCGCCAGGCGCTGGCCGCCGACCTGCCGAAGCTGACGGTAAATACCCACACGGACGAGGCCTGGATCCGGGAGGAGTTCGCCCGCGTGCGCGCCCAGGGCTATGCCACCTGCGTCGGCGAGGTGGACGAGGGGCTCGCCGCGCTTGGCGCGCCGGTGCGCCAGGCGGATGGGCAGGTCCTTTATGCGGTGGGCCTGACTGGCCCCCTGCCGCGCATCATGAATGAAGATCTGCCCTCGCGTGTCTCCATGCTAAGCGCCGCCGCAAATGAACTTGCAGGAAAGCTTGCGCTCGGAACCCGGTTGGTGCGGGAGGCGTCCTGAGACGCGTGTATCGGATCAGGGAGGGGAGTGGTGCGGGCGGTCGGACTCGAACCGACATATCCGTGAGGACGGCGGATTTTGAGTCCGCTGCGTCTACCAGTTCCGCCACGCCCGCATCGCTGCCTTCAATATAGGGTCGCGGGCGCACCGCCAACAAAAAACACGCCTTTGCCCACCGCCACGGATGTCCCAGGTTCCGTCGCCCGGAGGCCTATGGCGCATCGGGTCGGGCATATTCCTCGCCGGTGAGGTCCGGCTCGTCGAAGGATTTCAGCCGCGTCACATGGTGCGCCGCGTCGGCCAGGAACAGGTCCCGGCTGATGGCGCGGACGAGGCGGGGAACGCCGTGCTTCAGACTGCCGATGTCGCCGGCGCCGCGGGCGTGGCTGGTGGTGGCGGCCATGTTGTAGAGGTGGATGTCCCTCAGATAAGGCGCCTGCCCCGGCTCCTTCTCCTGGAAGGCGAAGCCGCCGTCGAGATAGGGGCTGAGACCGAGGGATGCGCTTTCAAGGCCGGAAGGGGGGCTGTAGCGGTCCCGCCAGAGGGCGACATGCTCCGCAATACCGTCGAGCTCGGGACGGGTGGAGAGGTCCACATCGTAGCCCGTGCCGGCAATGACCACGTCGAAATGATATGTCGCCTTCGGCGTGACGATCTCCACCCCCGCGCCATCGGCGCGCGCGCCCGTCCAGCCTTCGCCCAGGTGCAGGCGGAAGGCCGCCAGTTCCGTGGCGCGCCGCACGGTATCCGCGATCGGCCCCACCGCTCGGCTACGATAGAAGGACATCAGCTCCCAGCGGCTCGCGTCCGGCAAATCGTGGAAATTGTCCAGCACGCCTGCATAGGACATGGCCTTCAGTGTGTTGACGCGGTTGAGGTCCGGGCTGCGGCAGAAGAGGTCGGCGCTCTCCGCTCCCCGCTCCACCGCCGTCGCCGCCGCGTCGAAGGCCGCGGACGCCGCGCCCAATATGCCGATGCGTTTGCCGCGCAAGGCGTCGAAATCGATCTCCTGCTCCGAATGCAGGCGCAAATGCGGGGGCAAGGCCGTGAGAAGCGCCGGCATGTGGGGCCGTCCGCCGCCCGCCATGCCTGTGGCCAGCAAGACTTTTCGCACTGTTTCCGTGGTCTCGACCCCATGGTCGGACAGGTGCACCCGAAACCCTTCCGCCAAGGGTTCGATGCGACGGAGGCGCACCGCGTTGCGCACGGGGACCTGCACCGCCTTGCGGAACCATTCCACATAGTCCGCCCAGTCCTCCCGCCCGCACCGCACGAGCGCCTCATAAGCGGGCGCACCGAACTTGGCCTCATACCAGGCGCGGAAGCTCAAGGAGGGGATACCCACCTCGGGTCCCGGCAGCGTCTTGGCGGAGCGCAGGGTGCGCATGCGGGCAGTATTGCGCCACACGCCTTCCCGGCCGGCGGGCGCCGCATCGATCACGCTGGTCCGCGTGACACCGGCGCGGCGCAGAGCAAAGGCCACCGCGCATCCGGTCTGCCCGCCGCCGACAATCAGCACGTCGTGATCAAACTCGGGCCGTTCCGGCACCCAGCCCGGCGCGTCATCACCGAGGAGCGCCACATCTCGGGCTGCGGCCTCGGCCAGCGCGTCGAGCGCCTGCTGCGCGTGGGGGAGCGGGAGGGGGGCTTCGAAGGGGGGCATGGGGCAACTCGGAAGGCGGCTCAAGGCGGGGACCCATAAGGGCGCGTCTGGACGGATTCATCAACACACTTTGTGCGTTGCACCACAACCCAGTGCCTGGGGTTCGCCCGCAGGCGACAAGCGATGCAGGTCTGACACTCCCCGTCGTTGACGCCGCCGCTTCGGCGCTCCACAAGCGCCATGGGACGTGCAAAGGGTGGGGGCGATCGTGCATCAGGCAATTTCCGGCGCGAGCGACGTTGAAACACGGGCATTCGCCAAGGCTGTGCGCCGGCTGATTCCCTTCATGATGCTGCTTTACCTGGTCAGCTTCCTGGACCGGGTGAATGTGGGCTTCGCGGCCCTCACCATGAATGCCGATCTGGGCTTCACCCCAGAAATCTATGGTTGGGGCGCCGGCATTCTCTTCATCGGCTATTTCCTGTTCGAGGTGCCGAGCAACCTGGTGCTGGAGCGGGTGGGGGCGCGGCTCTGGATCTGCCGCATCATGGTCACCTGGGGCCTGATCTCGGCGGCGACGGCCTGGGTGTCGGACACCACCTCCTTCTACATACTGCGCTTTCTCCTAGGGGCGGCGGAGGCGGGCTTCCTGCCGGGCATGATCCTTTATCTCGGCTATTGGTTTCCCCTCGCCATGCGCGCCCGCTACATCGCGCTCTTCATGGCGGCAGTTCCGATCGCCAGCGCCGTGGGAGCCCCCCTTTCGGCTGCGATCCTGGAGACGCATGGCTTCCTCGGACTTGCCGGCTGGCAATGGCTCTTCATCATCGAAGGCGTGCCCGCCTGCATCCTGGGCGTGATGGTGCTGTTCTTCCTGCCGGACGGCCCGCAGGATGCCCACTGGCTGGACCCGCAGGAGAAGGCCGCCATCGTGGCGCGCCTCGCGGCCGACCATGCCGGAGAGGATGCCGCCACCCACCATGCCTTGTGGCCTGCCCTGCGGGACCACCGGGTGCTGCTGCTGGGCGTCATCTATCTCGGCATTGTGGTGGGCATTTACGGCATCGGCCTGTGGCTGCCCCAGATCATTCATGCGCTTGGCTATTCCACGCGCGAGGTGGGCTTCATCCTGATCCTGCCCTATGCCTTGAGCGCGGTGGGGATGCTCGTCTGGGGCCGGCATTCCGATCACTCGCGCGAGCGCATCCTGCATGTGGCCGGGGCGGCCTTTCTCGGCGCCATCGGCTTGGTGGCGAGCGTCCACACCTCCTCCCACATCCTGGCCATCCTGGCGGTCACGGCGGCGTCCGTGGGCCTTTATGGCGCGCTCGGTCCCTTCTGGTCCGTGCCGCCGCTCTTCCTGCGCGGCACGGCCGCAGCGGCGGGCATCGCGCTTATCAATTCCATCGGCAACCTGGGCGGCTTCTTTGGCCCCTATCTGGTGGGCTTCATCAAGGAGCATACAGGCCGCTTCACCGCCGGCTTCGAGGTGCTGGCCCTGGTGGTGTGTGTGGCCGGGCTTCTAACCCTCCTGCTGAAGCGGCTGATCGGGACCCGGCGCGCGTCCTGAAAGTCTCACGCCAAGGCGGGCAGGAGGGCCTCCAGAAAGGCGTCGGGCGCGGTCTGCGAGGCGCAATGCGCCCCCCAGGGCAGGCGGGCGAGACGGGCACCGGGAATCGCGTCGGCCATCTCCTGCGACAGGTGCAGAGGTGTCAGCTGGTCGTCGTCGGCGCACAGCACCAGCGTTCGCGCCTTGATCCGCCCCAGATGCCGGCGGCGGTCGAAGGCGAGCAGCATGTCCACCCGCGCGGCCATGGTCTCGGCCGGCGGGCTCGTGGCGATCATGCCGGCGATCAGGGCGTCGAGCCGTCCTTGGTCGGCGCCGATCCAGCTGGGCGGATAGAGGAAGAGCGGGGTGGCGCGGTGATAGGCGTCAGGCCCGGCTGCCAGCAGCAACGCCTTGCGCACCTTGAAGCACAGGTCGAAATGGGGATCCGGGCCGGCCCAGCCCGCATAGAGCACCAGCGCGCCGAGCCGCAGCGGCGCCTCTGCCCCGATGATCTGCCCCACCGCAGCCCCCGTGGAATGGCCGACCAGATGGGCCTTCGCCAGACCCAGATGGTCCATGAGCGCCACCACGTCGGCGGCGAGCGCCTCCACGGTGTGATGGCTGCGGCGGCTCAGGGTGTCCCCCGTGCCCATATGGTCGTGGGTGACCACCGTGAAGCGCGCCGTGAGCGTCGGCAGGAGGTTGGACCAGTAATGGCGCGAGCCGCCGAGGCCCGTCACCAGGAAGAGGGGAGGGCCACTGCCGGCCACCTCATAGACCAGCGTGCCGTCGGGGCGTTCCAGTGTCAGCATGGGGACCTCAGGCGGCGTGCCGGGCGGCGGTGGCGAGGGCGGAGACCACGGCCTCGGCCGGAGCGGTCCAGCCCAGGAAACGTTCCACATTGAAGACGCTGGCGTCAAAAATGTGCTGGGGGCCGGCCTGCAAGGTGGCGTCAGGCACCATGAGGCCGAAGAATTCCCGATGGTAGGCATCCCGCAGGGTCGATTCCACGCACACATTGGTGTTCACGCCCACCAGGATGAGCGTGGTGATGCCGCGGGCGCGCAGCAGCTGTTCCAGATTGGTGGCGGCAAAGCCGCTATAGCGCGCCTTCGGCACGACCGCCTCGCCGGGCAGGGGCTTCAGCTCCTCGACGATCTCATGGTCCCAGGTGCCGTGGGTGATGAGGCTGCCCCGCGCCTCCGGGTGGGCGCGCATATATTTGAGGGCGTTGGACTTGTGCCAGACCGGAGAGGTCGGCCCGCCGGCTTCCTTCAGATCTTCCGAGAAGCCGTTCTGCAGATGGGCGACGAACAGCGCCGCCTGACGCGCCGCCGCGAGCACGCGGGCGGCGGCTGCGATCACCGGCGGGCTAGTGGAGACATCAAAGCCCACCCGGTCCAGATAGCCGCCTTTGGAGAGATAGGCGTTCTGCATGTCCACCACCACCAGGGCGGTGGTAGCGGGCGCGATGGCGATGGGCTCGGGACGCGCGGGGATGACGAGATCGGCGCCGGGCGCGGTTGAAATGGCGGGGCTGGTCACGCGTTCAGGCTCCATAGCGTTTCAGGGCGATGGCCTCCGCCAACACCACCAGGGCGTAGAGGGCGAGGCCGATGATGCACAGCAGGACGATGGAGGCAAAGATGAGCGCCATCTCCGCCTGCGAGGCCGCGAACAGGATCATGTAGCCAAGCCCGGCCTGGGCGGTGATGAACTCGCCCACGATCACCCCGATCATGGCGAAGGTGATGGCGATCTTGAGCCCTGAGAAGATGTGCGGCACGGCAGCGGGAAAGCGCACCTGGGTATAGACCTTCCAGCCCCGCGCCCCCACCGCCTTGCACAGGCGCAGCAGGTCCCGGTCCACCGATGTGAGCCCCGTCAGCGTCGCCACCACCACCGGGAAGAAGGAAATGAACACCGAGAAGGTGACGCGCGAGGAGGAGCCGATGCCCAGCCAGACAATGAAGAGCGGGGCGAGGGCGATTTTCGGGATCAGCTGGAAGAAGACGATATTGGGATAGAGCGCCTCGCGGGCAAAGCGCGAGGCGCAGACCAGCACCGCGAGAGACACGCCGAGCACGGTGGAGATGGCAAAGCCGGCGATGGTCTCCAGCGTCGTCGGCACCGCCTGCTGGAGCAGGAAGGGCAGCGTCTCCCACAGCCGCACCGCCACCGCCGAGGGGGCCGGCAGCAGCACGTCGGGAATATTGCGCCAGCGCACCACCCCTTCCCACAGAAGGACGATGAGGGCTGCCGTCGCCAAGGGCAGCAACAGCGGGCGCGTCCGTGTCTTGAGGCCCGACGCCAGGCGGGCGAAGGGGCCGGGGAGGGGCGGGCCGGACGGAGCGCGGGATTGTGTCATCGGATGGATCGCCGTCATGGAGAAGGGGTCATCCTCGGGCCGGTGCGGATCGCGCCGTCACTGGAGCGGCGGCGCGCGGTGAATGGACGCCTTCAGGTGCAGATAAAGGTCGTTGAAGGCCGGGTCCGCCTCGACGCTCGGTGAGCGGGGGCGGGGAAAGGGCACGCGGATGTCCTCGATGATGGTGGAGGGCCGGCGCCCCATCACCAGGATCCGGTCCGAGAGGAAAATGGCCTCGCGGATGGAATGGGTGATGAAGATGGCGGTCTTGCGCGTGGTGTCCCAGATGCGCGCCAAGGCCAGGCCCATCTCGTCGCGGGTGATCGCGTCGAGGGCGGAGAAGGGCTCGTCCATCAACAGGATGCGCGGATCCTTGATGAGCGCGCGGGCGAGCGCCACGCGTTGTCGCATGCCTCCCGACAACTCCCGCGGCCGCTTGTCCCGGAACGGCCACAAATCGACCATGCGCAGGAGCTGTTCCGCCCGCGCAAGGTCGTCGGGCATCACCGGGCGGCACATGGAGACGGGGAAGAGCACATTGTCCAGCACCGAGCGCCAGGGCAGCAAAGTGGGATCCTGGAACATCATGCCCGCCTCGGTCTGCGGCGCGGTGACCGGCAGGCCGTCCAGCGTGATGGTGCCGGAGGAGGCGGGCTCCAGGCCCGCCACCATGAGCATCAAGGTGCTCTTGCCGCAGCCCGAGGGGCCGAGGATGGACACGAAGTCCCCCCGGGCGATCTCGAAGCTCGCCTGCGCCACGGCCTCCACCGGTCCGGAAGCCGTGGAATAGACCTTGCGCACGCCGGTCGCCGTAATGGCGTTGAACGCGCCCTCCGCTTCCTCGCGCGGCGCTGGGGCGGCGAGAGCGAGGCTCATCCCAGGATCGCCGCGTATTCCGCGACGTTCTTCTTCACCGTCGCCCACTGGTCTGGCGTGAGCTTGCCGACATCGCTGACGAAGTCATTGGAGAAGAGGGTGGACGGGTCCGGGCGCTTGGCATCCTTGGGCGCGCCATATTCCATGACCATGTCCACCATGCTGGTGACCTTGGCCATGTCCGTGTAGCCGATGGCATGCTGCTCGGCCTCGGGCGCCACCACCGTATAGTGCATGAGGCCCTGCGCGATGACCGCATTCTCGCGCCCGCCCTTGGCGACCCCGATCTCCGGCACTTCCTTCAGGAAGATATCGACGCCCGCCTCCGGGTCCTTCAGCGCGAAGACGAGGCCTTCCACCAAAGCGTCCGTGACCGCCTTGCACAGCTCCCGGTCCTTGGCGAGCGTCTCGGCGCGCGTGACCACCTGGCCCGCATAGAGAGACACGCCGGACTTGCTCCACAGCATGAAGCGGCAGGGCTGCTTCAGGGCCATCATCACGGGCACCGAGGAGGTGGCGATGGCTGTGATGGCATCCACCTGGTTGTTGATGACGGACTGCTCCAGGACGCGATTGTCCATCTGCACCATGGTGATGCCGGCCGTGTCGATGCCGGCCTTGCGGGCGAAGGCCGGCCAATAGGGCGCCTCGGCGGAGGTTGGCACGGTGCCGATCTTCTTGCCTTCCAGGTCTTTCGGCACCTTGATGGGGCTGTCGGCGCGCACCAGCGTACCCATGGTGGCGTCATAGGCGAGCGTCCCCATGGCGACCAGCGGCAGGCCGCGCGCGGCGCCCAGGATCACGCCGCCGGCGAACACGAAGCCGAAATCAAACTCGCCCGCACCCACCGCCTGCGCGGCCGCCACCGAGCCGAAGCCTCTGGAGATGGTCACGTCGATGCCGCGCTTCTTGAAGAAGCCCTGGTTCTTGGCGACGTAGGTGAACAGCGTCGAGCCGTTGGCAAGCCAGGGCAAGGTGAGCTTGATGGCGCGGGTCTGGGCGATGGCGGGGGTGGGAAAGCGCACGCCCGCGGCCGCGCCGAGGGCAAGCGCGCCGCCCGCCTTCAGCAGGGTGCGGCGCGACGGGGTGGTCAGGGAAAAGCGCGTGTCGTGGGACATGACGGTCAAGGTCCTCGCTCTGGTTTATGCAGAAGACGCTTACTTGTTTCCGCGCCATCCCAAGCCAGAATCGTGCCAGCTTGGGATGGGGTCGGCAGAGATGGCGCGGTGGGGTCAGGCGACCTCGAAAATGCCGTCCACCTCTACGCTCGCTCCGGCCGGAAGGGTGGCGACACCCACCGCCGTCCGGGCATGGCGCCCGGCTTCGCCGAACAGGGCGAACATGAGGTCCGATGCCCCGTTAATGACCTTCGGCACGTCGGGATAGCCAGGCGTGGCATAGACAAAGCCGCCCAGGCGATGGCATGCCACCACCCGGTCGAGATCCCCGTCGAGCGCCAGGGACAGCGAAGCCAAGAGGTTGAGCGCGCACAATTGCGCGGCCTTCTGGCCCGCCTCCAGGCCATGCATCGCGCCTATAGGCCCGGCCAGACGGACTTCGCCGTCCCACTCGCAGATCTGTCCCGCCAGATAAAGGGTGGAGCCCATCCGCGAGAAGGGCTTGAAGGCGCCGCGGGGCGGCGGCACAGGCGGCAGGGCAAGCCCGAGGGCGGCCAGGCGGCCGGCGACCAAACCGCTCATCGCTCGGCCCCCCACACGCGGACGGCAGGCGTGCACACGGGCGCGCCAGCGGCCGTCATCTTTGCGTAATTACGCATAAGATGCTTACTTAATGCCCAAGAAATGGGCGTGAGCTGCTTCATTGTCATTTCCTTGAATCCACTATCTTTTTTGGAATGAGCGTGAAGACGTTAAGGGCAGTTTCGATCCAGGCTTTTTGGCTTTTGAGGTGCTAAAGCACCGCTTTGCCCAATTCCCGTCGCCCAGAGACCAGAAAACGCGAGCCGTTTGTGCAGATGGGGCGCTCCCCCCATCAATGGGTGGCAAGCAGCATGCCGCGCCCGGTGACCTTGTCGGCAATCCCCGCATGGCGCAGCGCATGCCAATAGGTGGCGGCGTTGATGGCGATCACCGGCAGGCCGAGCCAGCGTTCCGCCTCGTCGGCGATGTCGGTTACGGCGAGGTCCGTGCCCGCCTGAACGATGGCATCGACGCCAGCTGCGGCAAGGGTTTTCAGGCCGTCGCGGATGTCTGCTTCGGTGGCGTGGGCGATCTGTACTTCGCTCGGGCGCTTCAGGGAATGCACCAGCGCCACCTCATAGCCGTGATCGGCGAAATAGCGCGCCACATGGGCATCACCCACAGGCTGATAGGGCGTCAGGATGCCGATGCGCCGGACCTTGGGAAAGCATTGCAGCGCCTCGACGCAGGCCGCTGATCCCATGCTCACCGGCACGCCCGCGCGCGCCTCCATGCGGGCGAGCAGGGCATCGCTGCCAGCCTTTCCGCCCCAGAAGGTGGGAATGGACATGGCCATGACGAGGCGATCCGGCTTGCAGGTCATCACCCGGTCGACGGCCCCGAACAGGTCCGGTCCGATGGCCTCCACCATGGCCTCGAACTCGGTGTCGCTGGTGAGGGGAAGATCAGGAATATGAATGCGTCCCACATGGTTGGTGACGCCCGCCGGCCGCATGGAATCGGTCTCCGGCTGCACGGTGGTGTTGGTGGAAGGAATGATGATGCCGATCTTCAGGCGATAGCCGAGCCGGTCTGTCATGGCGGGGTCCTCGTCGGTTCCGTGACGGCTGCTTGTGGCCTCCTCCCGGCATCTGGCAAACGCCTTGCAAGGAGAGGTGCACCCCGCGCTGCAAGTTGGATGCCGGTTTGCAGGGCGGGCACATCAAGACCGGACGCCATGCCCAACACAGCCCTCGCCGCCGCCGTGCCTCCGCTCGCCGTGCATCGGTCGCGCCACCTCATCCCCCCCTTCGCCTTTCATCGCCCGGAGAGCTTCGCCGAGGCCCGCGCCCTTCTCGACACCCTGCCGGATGCGACGGTCATGGCGGGGGGCCTTGATGTGGTGAACCGCATGAAGGAGGGTCGCGCGCCGGCCGCCATCGTATGGCTCGGCGCCATCCCGGCGGCGGACGAGGTGATCCGCCGCGACGGCGAGCTGGTTGCGGGCGCACTGCTACGTCACGACCAGATGGCGCAGGACGCCGAGGTGCGGGCGGCCTTTCCCGATCTGGCCACCATATGGGGGGCGCTCGCCAATATCCGCGTCCGCAGCCAGGGCACCATTGTCGGCAATCTGCTGGCGGAGGTTCCGGCCTATGAGGCGGCCATCCTCCTCATGGCGGTGGAGGCGCGCCTTGAGGGGTTGGCCCCAGGCGGCGCGTTCTTCGATATCGCGGCGACCGCGCTCTCGGACGGGCAAGGGGGCGCCGTGCCCTGTCCGGGCCTGGTCACCGCCTTGCGGATTCCTCTGCCTGGACCGGCCCGCATGCGGCGGCTGGTCTATGACCGCACCTTGCGCCCGGCGCTCAGCGTGGCCCTGTGCCTCGATAGCGAGAATGGCCGGATCACCCGCGCCTGCGCGGTGGTGGGCGGGGGCCATGCCCGCCCCGTGATGCGCCCGCTGGCCGCCGAGGGCTGGACGCCGACCGACCTCGCGTTGCGCGCGCGCCATATGGCCGAGGGCGCGCTGCACGACCTGCCCGCTTTCACCACCCCTTGGACCGGCGCTGCCGATTATCGCGGGCGGATCGCCCCCGTGCTGCTCACCCGGCTGATCGAGGAGGCCTGCCGGTGAGCGTGCCCGTCTCCTTCATCCTCGACGGGGAACCCGTCAGCCTTCCCGCCGACGCACCCGTGGTCCTGGCCGATGCCCTTGCCGGCCCCTGCGCTCGCTCCGGCGTGCGCGTGGCGTGCGACCATGGGGCGTGCGGCGCCTGCACCGTTCTCGTTGATGGCCGCCCCACCACCTCCTGCTGCACCCTGACGGGGACGGTGGAGGGGGCCCACGTCTCTACCATCCAGGGCGTCATGCCCGCCGGCGCCGCCCCCAGCGCGGTTCAGCAGGCCTTTGTGGAGGGCGGCGCGTTCCAGTGCGGCATGTGCACCCCGGGCATGGTGATGCTGGCCGAGGCGCTGCTCGCCCGCACGCCCGATCCCAGCCGCGCCGAGGTTCGGGCCTGGATGGGCGCCAATGTCTGCCGCTGCACCGGCTACAGGGCCATCGAGGATGCGGTGCTCGCCGCCGCGCGCCTGAAGGCGAACGGCGCGCCGGAGACGCGTGAAGCTCCTTGGCGGCCGGAGCAAACGGCAAAGGTGACCGGCGCTGCCTTCTTCACCTCCGACATGAGCCTGCCCGGGCAATTGGAGGCCAAGGTCCTGCGCAGTCCCCACGCCCATGCCCGCATCCGCGCCATTCGCACCGAAGCAGCGCGTGCCTTGCCCGGCGTACATGCGGTGGTGACAGGGGCGGACGTGGCGGCGCTCCCGGAGCCCTATTATGGGCTTTGGGTAAAGGACCAGCCGCTGCTGGCGATTGATCGCGTGCGGCACCAGGGCGACATGGTGGCGGCGGTGGCTGCCACAGATGCGCAGACGGCGCTCAAGGCCCTCGCCCTCATCGAGGTGGATTACGAGCGTCTGCCCGTGGTTGCGGACATGGAGGCCGCGCTTGCGCCCGATGCGCCCGTCCTGTTCGACGCTCCCAGCCTCGGCGCTGTTCCCGCCCATGGCGAAGGGGTCACCTGCCTGAAGGAGCCCGCGCCCAATATCCTCTACAGCTTCCATCACCAGATGGGCGATGTGGACGCCGGCTTCGCTGCCGCCGACCATGTATTCGAGCACAGTTTTGCCTTCTCCCGCATGGCCCATGGGGCGCTCGAGCCCATCATTACCCTGGCGCGCCCAATGGGGGGCGGCTTCGAGCTTTGGTCCTCAAACCAGGATCCCTTCCTGCTGCGCCAGGACATTGCCGAGATCTTTGGCCTCGCCGAGCATGAGGTGCGGGTCCACACCCTGCATATTGGCGGCGCCTTCGGCATCAAGAGCTTCTGCAAGCTGGAGCCGCTCACCGCCTTGCTGGCGCGCAAGAGCGGGCGGGCGGTGCGTCTGGCGTTGACCATGGACGAGGGCTTCGTGACCTTGTCCCAGCACGCGGCGCGGATCGACCTTGAGACCGCCGTCAGCTCGGATGGGCGCTTCCTCGCGCGGCGGTCCCGCATTCGCATCGATGGCGGGGCCTATGCGGATGGCAGCGCCCTGGTGGCGGACAAGGTCGGCTATCGCATCGGCGGTCCCTATCTGTGGCAGGCGCTCGACAGCCGGGCGGAGGCGGTGCGCACCAATACCGTTCCCGCCGGCTCGTTCCGGGGGTTCGGCGGCACGCAGGCCTCCTGGGCCTCCGAAAGCCAGATCGACATGATCGCCCGTGCCCTTCACATCGACCCGGTGGAACTGCGGCGCCGCAACCTGCTGCGCCCCGGCGAGCCCTATCGGCCCGGCGACAGCGCGTTGGATTGCGACCTGGAGGCCGGGCTCGACGTGGTCGCCGCGCGCATCGGCTGGGGCACGCCGGCGCCCCGCCGCGCGCCGCATCTGGCGCGGGGCCGGGGCATCGCCATCGGCTTCAAGGATGCCGGCGGGCAGGGGCGCTATGCCCAGGCGCGGGTGAAGGTGGTGGGGGACGGTCACGCGGTCATCAGTTGCGCCACGGTCGACATGGGCCAGGGCGCCACCGAGGCGTTCCGGCATATCGTGGGAACGGTTCTGAAAATCGATCCCGCCTGGGTCAGCCGCGCCGAGGTGGACACCGACCAGACCGCCTTCGACCAGGGCACGCACGCCTCCTCGGCCACCGCCGTGACCGGCGAGGCGATCCGCCGGGCGGCAGAGGCGGTGCGGGGGCGCATTCTCGACTTCGCCTCCACGCGGCTATCTGTCCAGCGCTCCGAACTGGATTATGCGGGGGGCTTCGTGCTCCACGGCAATGCCCGCACCTCGCTCAAAAGCCTTGTGCGCGGCTATTATGGTGGGCTTGGCTCGGAGTTCGTGGGCGAGGGCGACGTGAAGGTGGAAACCTGCAACGCAGCGGCATTGAATGCCCAGATCGTCTATTGGATGCCCAATTGGGTGGGGGTGGACCTGGAAGTGGATCTGGAGACCGGCCGCATCGGCCTCATCCACTTGATCACCGCCGCCGATGCCGGCCGGGCCCTGGTGCCGCAGGCCGTGCGCGGGCAGATCGAGGGGGCGAGCATGCAGGCGGTGGGGCAGGCGCTGTTCGAGCAATTGGTGTTCGAGGAGGGGCGGCTTCTCACCGACACGCCCCAACGCTACCGCATGCCGCTCGCCACCGACCAGCCTGAACTGTTCGAGGCCTTAACCCTCGAGCAGGGAATGGGGCGGGGGCCCTTCGGTGCCAAGGGGGTTGGCGAGGCCGGGATTCTCGGCGTCGCCAGTGCCATCGCCAATGCGCTGGAGGATGCGGCGGGCATCCGCATCACCTCCCTGCCGCTCACGCCGGACAAGGTGCTCGCGGCGCTGGATGCGCGCCGCGCCGCCGCCGGAAAGGAGGCCCCGTGAGCCCTGCTCGCACGCTCGACAGACTGGATATCCCGCCAGAGGGAGCCACGGTGGAGGACGCGCCCAAGGCGCGCCGGGTCCGCAAGTCGCCCGTCCGCGCGCCCGAGCCGGACCCCGCACCGGCCCGGGGGCGGCGGCCGCGCGACGCGGCGGCGACGCAGGAGCGCATTCTCCAGGCGGCCATCGAGGAGTTTGCCGAGCACGGCTATAACGGCGCGCGCATCGATGCCATCGCCCGCCGGGCGGATGCCAATATGCGCATGCTCTATCACTATTTCGGAAGCAAGACGGCGCTCTATCTGGCGGTCCTGGAGACGGTCTTCGAGGACATCCGTGTCCAGGAGCAGCGGCTCAATTTGCGGGATCTTGCGCCGGTGCCCGCCATGATGAAGCTGTTCGACTTCACCTATGCGCATTTTGCCGCCAACCCGCTCTTCATCCGCCTGCTGGCCAGCGAGAACCTCTTGGGCGGGCGCTATCTGAAGCGGTCCAAGAAGGCGCCCGTCATCTCCTCGCCGCTCATGGAGGCCATCCGCGATGTGCTGGCGCGGGGCGAGGCGGAGGGTGTCTTCCGGGCGGGGGTCGACCCGCTCCAGCTCTATGTGACCATGGTGGCGCTGAGCTACTTCCACATTTCCAACGCGCCCACCTTGTCCCACCTCTTCAGCGTCAATCTGGGCACGGCCCGCTGGCGGGCGGACCGGCGTCGCCATGCCAGCGAAATGCTGCTGGCCTATCTGCGCTCGGGGCCCGACGGCACCTCGGTGTGAAGCCTTAAAAAAGGGAGGCGCCCTCCCGCGGACGCCTCCCTTCCAAGCGCAAGCCTTCGTCAAGGTCAGCCGTTGCGGAAGGCGTAGCCATAGCCGTTGAGGGCCGGCGCGCCGCCCAGGTGCGCGTAGAGCACCTTGGAGCCTTCCGGGAAATAGCCCTTCTTCACCAGATCGATCATGCCCTGCATGGACTTGCCCTCATAGACGGGGTCCGTGATCATGGCTTCGAGGCGCGCGACGAGGCGGATGGCGTCCTTGGTCTCTTCCGAGGGCACGCCATAGACCGGGTAGGCATAGTCCTCCACCAGCACCACATCGTCGTCGGTGATCTCGCGGCCGAGCTCCACCAGGTCGGCCGTGCGCTTGGCGATCTCCAGCACCTGCGCCTTGGTCTGGGCGGGGGTGGCGGATGCGTCGATGCCGATCACGCGCTGCGAGCGGCCGTCCTTGGCAAAGCCCACCGTCATTCCCGCGTGGGTGGAGCCGGTGACCGTGCAGACGATGATGTAGTCGAACTTGAAGCCGAGCGCCTCTTCCTGCGCCCGCACTTCCTCGGCAAAGCCCACATAGCCGAGCCCGCCCTTGGGGTGCACCGAGGCACCGGCCGGGATGGCATATGGCTTGCCTCCGGCGGCCTTCACCTCGGCGATGGCGTCTTCCCAGCTCTTGCGGATGCCGATGTCGAAGCCGTCATCCACGCAGCGCACGTCGGCGCCCATGATGCGCGAGAGCATGATGTTGCCCACCCGGTCATAGACCGCATCCTCGTGCGGCACCCAGGCTTCCTGCACCAGGCGGCACTTGAAGCCGATCTTGGCCGCCACGGCCGCGATCATGCGGGTATGGTTGGACTGCACGCCGCCGATGGAGACCAGCGTATCGGCATTGGAGGCGATGGCATCGGGGATGATGTATTCGAGCTTGCGCAGCTTGTTGCCGCCATAGGCAAGGCCCGAATTGCAATCCTCACGCTTGGCATAGAGCTCCACCTTGCCGCCGAGATGGTCGGTGAGGCGGGAGAGCTTCTCAATGGGGGTGACGCCGAAGGTGAGGGGATAACGTTCGAATTTGGAGAGCATGGCCGATCCCGTGGAAGGTGTTCTGATGGGCCGGATGCTAGCCGCAAGCGATATGAAATGTCCTTTCTTTATAAGGCGGGATTATGCTTCTCTTTCTGTCTTATGATGGGTATTTTGAACGAAATTCAGCATGAATTGCAAATAGAATGAAAGAAGCTTTCAGCACTGATCCCCTTGACCGAACCGACCTGAAAATCCTGCGTCTCCTGCAGCAGGATGGGCGGATGTCCAATGCGGAACTGGCGGAAAAGGTGGCGCTGAGCCCGGCCACCTGCCACCGGCGCACCCAGGCTTTGGTGCGCGAGGGCTATATTTCCGGTTTCCGGGGCATGGTGGCGCCGCAGCAGGTGAACCGTGGGGCGCTGGTGATGGTGGGCGTGGTGCTCGACCGCTCGACGCCGGAGAGCTTCGCCGCCTTCGAGGCCGCGGCGGCGGCACTCAGTTTCGTATTGGATTGCCATCTGGTGGCCGGGGATTTCGACTATTTTCTCAAGATCCGGGTGTCCGACATGGCGGACTTCAACCGCATCCATGCCAATTGCCTGATCGCCCTGCCGGGCGTTCGGCAGACCCGCACCTTCTTCGTCATCAAGGAGGTGGTGGACAATCGGCCGCTGGACTTCTGATCGCGGGCTGCAAAAAACAAAAGGCCGCCCCGAGGGACGGCCTTTCTCTTGCGCAGCGCTGCAGAGGGATCAGGCCGCGCGCGCCTCCAGCACCGCGCCGCCTTCCTCGCCCAGATCATAGAACAGCCCGGCCATGAGCTGGAGGGCTTCTCGCGCCACGGAGGCCAGCAGGTGCTCATTGGGGGCGTGCTGGGAGCAGGCGGGATAGGAGTGGGGCACCCACACTGTGGGCATGCCCAGGATCAGCGCGAACACGTCATTTGGCAGCGATCCGCCGAGATTGGGCAGCAGGGCCGGGGTCTTGCCGGTGGTGCGGGCGATGGAGGCGAGCGCCCAGTCCACCCAGGGGTCCGATGGGTCAAGCCGGGTGGCCTCGAAGGTGGCCGAGCGCGCGGGGCGGGCCTTCACCATGCCGAGGCCCCGCGCCGCCAGATGGGCCTCCACCAGGGGAATCACGGTTTCCGGGTCGGTGCCAACCACGAAACGCAACTGCATGGTGGCCTTGGCGGAGGGGGGCACCGCATTGGCCGGCTTGTCGGGCGCGCCGGTGACGAAGGCGAGCACCTCCAGCGTGTTCCAGGCATAGACCTTCTCCGCCGGGGTGAGGCCCGGCTCGCCCCATTCCGGGTCGATGTCCGGATCGCCCATGCCCTGCTCCAGGGAAATGCCGTCCAGCGCGGCGCGCACGGAGGCCGGGATCTCCTTGGGCTTGAGGCCATCCACCAGGATGCGGCCCTTGGAGTCCACGAGGCTGGCAATGGCGTGGGCGAGCAGCGTGCCCGCATTGGAGAGCGCGCCGCCCCAATTGCCGGAATGGTGTCCGCCGGCGCGCAGATTGACTTCCAGCTCGAAATTGAAGGCGCCCCGCGAGCCCAGGAACACCGTGGGCCGCACCGCCGATAGGCGCGGGCCGTCAGAGCCGATCAGAACATCCGCCTTCAGCGCGTCCCGTTCCTGCCGGGCGAGCTCGCGCAGGCCCGGCGAGCCGGCTTCCTCGCCCATCTCGATGAGCAGTTTGCAATTGAAGCCGAGCCGCCCGCCGCGCACGGCGAGCACCTGCTCAAGGGCCGCGAGATTGATGGAGTGCTGGCCCTTGTTGTCGGCGGTGCCGCGGCCGTACCAGCGGTCGCCTTCCTCCACCAGCGCCCAGGGCTTCAGGCCCTCGCGCCAACCGGCATCCTGGCCGAACACCACGTCGCCATGGCCATAGAGCAGCACCGTTGGCAGCCCTTCCGCCTCGTGGCGGTCGGCGATGAGGAACGGGCCATGGCCGGGCGCGGGATTGTCGACGATACGGGACGAAAACCCGAGCTTGCCGACGGTGGGGATGATCTCGTCGGTGAGATAGGCGCGCAGCGCATCCAGGCTCTGCCCGGTCTGGCTCTCCGTGGGCATGGCGACCCGGCGGGCCAGGTCGGTGCGGAAGTCGCCACGGTCAAAATAGTTCGCCGCTTGGGCGACGGCATCTTGTCGGCTCATGATGTCAACGGGACCTTGATGGAAAAGGGATCAGGCGGCGCTCGGCAAGGCGGCCGGCGTGGCGAAATGGCAGGCGGCGTAGCCGTCCGGCAGCGGCTGGGCCACCGGGGAAATGCGCTGGCACAAGTCGCGCGCCGAAGGGCAGCGCGGGTGGAAGGCGCAGCCGGGCGTGGGCGTCAGCGGATTGGGGAAGACGGCGCCCAGATGCGTGTCCGGTACGCCGAGATCGGGGTCAGGCGTCAGCACAGACTCCAGCAGCGCCCGGCTATAGGGATGCTGCGGCCCGGCAAACAGGCCGGCACGGGTGCGCTCCTCCACGAAGCGGCCGAGATACATGACGGCCACCCGGTCTGCCAGATGCTCCACCACCGCCAGATTGTGGCTGATGAAGAAATAGGTCAGCCCCAGTTCGCGCTTCAATTCCAGCAGCAGATTGAGGATCTGCGCCTGCACGGAGACGTCGAGCGCGGAG
The DNA here is from genome assembly GCF_028863665.1 of Aquabacter sediminis. Lineage (GTDB taxonomy): Bacteria > Pseudomonadota > Alphaproteobacteria > Rhizobiales > Xanthobacteraceae > L1I39. The sequence continues at coordinate 459,626 of NZ_JARBFX010000002.1, read as the reverse complement.
GTCGGCTCGTCGCAGATCACCACTTCCGGCCGCATGATGAGGGCACGGGCGATGGCGACCCGCTGGCGCTGGCCGCCGGACAATTGGCTCGGTCCGGCATCGAGGAGACGGCGCGGCAGACCCACCACGTCCAGCATCTCCAGCACCTTCTTGCGCCGTTCGGCCGCGCTGCCGATGCCATGCACCACCAGCGGCAAGGCGATGAGGTCGGCGATGGACTTGCGCGGATTGAGCGAGGAATAGGGGTCCTGGAAAATGGGCTGGATGCGCCGCGCCACCGCGATGCGGTTGGTCTCGGCGATGGGCGTGCCGTCGATGCGGATCTCGCCGGACGAGGGCGGCAGGAGGCCCAGCAGCATCTTGGCCAGCGTCGACTTGCCCGAGCCACTTTCCCCCACCAGGGCATAGACCTCGCCCCGGCGCACCTGGAGCGAGACCCCCGCGACGGCGGTGAGCGTCGCCTTCGGGCGGAACATGCCCTGCGAGACCTGGAAGGTGCGCGTAACGTCTTTCAGTTCAAGGACGATGTCGCTCATGCCGCGGCCTCCGGGATGCTGGCGTGCAGGCAGCGCACGTCATGGGCGGGCTCGGGGTGGAGAAGGGGGATGGCGCCGGCACATTCGGGACCGGCCAGATCGCATCGGTTGCGGAAGGCGCAGCCCTCCAGGCGGCCGATCAGGTTCGGCACCTGCCCGCGTATGGCGCCCAGCGGCGCGCCGGGCACCGTGCGGCCGGGGACCGGGATGCAATCCAGCAGGCCGCGCGTATAGGGATGGGCGGGATGGCGGAAGAGGGTGCGGGCGGCGCCCGTCTCCACCAGGCGCCCGGCATACATCACCCCCACCTTGTCGGCGACCCGCGCCACGACGCCGAGATCGTGGGTGATGAGGATCACCGCCATGCCGAATTCCTTCTGCAGGTCGGCGATGAGGTGAAGGATCTGCGCCTGGATGGTCACGTCGAGGGCGGTGGTGGGCTCGTCGGCGATGATGAGCTCGGGGCCGCACATGAGCGCCATGGCGATCATCACCCGCTGGCGCAGCCCCCCCGAGAGCTGATGGGGATATTGCGACAGGCGCCGGGCGGCAGCGGTGATGCCCACCTTTTCCAGAAGATAAACCGCCCGGTCAGTGGCCTCCCGCGCCGAGACCTTGCGGTGGCAGGTGAGCGCCTCGGTGAGCTGGTTCCCGATCGTGTAGGCCGGGTTCAGTGATGTCATGGGCTCCTGGAAGATCATCGCCATCCGGTTTCCCCGCAGGCGGCGCATGCCGGAGGCGGAGAGGGTCGTCAGGTCGATGCCGTCGAAGGAGAGCCGTGCGGCCTTGCGCTGAACGCGCCTGGGCAGGAGATCCATGAGCGCCAGCGAGGTCAGGGACTTGCCCGAGCCGCTCTCCCCCACGATGGCCAGCGTTTCGCCCCGCTCCAAGGAAAAGGAAACGCCGCTGACCGCATGCAGCACCCCCGCGCCGGTGGGGATGTCGATGACGAGGTCTTTTACCTCCAGGAGGGCCATGGCTCAGTTCCTGTTCTCGGGCGCGGTGATGTCGCGCAGCCCGTCGCCCATGAGATTGATGGCCAGCACCAGCACCACGAGCGCGGTCGCGGGAATGGCGATCACCCAGGGGCTGAAGAACATGTATTGCTTGCCCTCGGCGATCATCAGGCCCCACGAGGGCAAGGGCGGCTGCACCCCCAGCCCGAGGAAGGACAGCGCCGCCTCCAGCAGGATGGCGTGGGCCATTTCCAGCGTCGCGACCACGATGAGCGGGTTGAGGATGTTGGGCAGAACCTCTGAGAGGATGATGCGGGGTGTGGAGCAGCCGATGGCGCTGGCGGCGGCGATATAGTCCGAGCCCACCACCTGCTGCGTGGCCGAGCGGGTGACCACCGCGAACCGATCCCACAGCAGAAGGCCGAGCACGATGATGACGCCTTGCAGGGAACTGCCCACCAGGGCCGCCGAGGCGAGCGCCACCAGGACCACGGGGAGCGCAAGGCGCGTGGTGACGATGTAGCTCAGAACCGCATCCACCCGGCCGCCGAAATAGCCGGCGCACACGCCAAGCACCGTTCCGATTGTGCCGGAAATGATGACGGTGACCGTTCCGATCAGCAGCGAGATCTGTGCGCCATAGAGCAGGCGGCTCAGATAGTCGCGGCCCAGTTTGTCGGTGCCGAGAATGTGGTTCCAGCTGCCCTTGGCATCCCAGACGGGCGGCACGAGCCGCTGGGCGAGGTTTTGCGCATAGGGATCGTGCGGGGCGATGAGCGGTGCGGCGAGCGCGATCAGCACGATGAAGGCCAGGAGCCCCGCGCCCACCATGAAGCCACCATGGCCGAGGCTCTTCAGCAGAAAGGTGTGGAACGGCGCGCGGCGGACCGGGGGCTGGTCGAGCGGGCCGGGCTCGGATGTGGCGGATGTGAGGGTCATGGTCATGCGACGCGCATCCGGGGATCGAGCAAAGCGTTGAGGACGTCGGCGAGGAAGGTCAGGGTGATGTAGATGGCGGCCAGCACCAGGACGACCGCCTGCACCACCGGGAAGTCGTTGCGGGCGATGGCTTCCCAGGCCAGGTGCCCGATGCCGTGCATGGAGAACACCGCCTCCACCACGATGGAGCCGCCCAGCATGAAGCCGAACTGCACCGCCGCCAGCGCAACCACCGGAATGATGGCATTGCGCAAGGCATGCTTCAGGATGACCTTTATCGGCGAGAGGCCCTTGGCGCGGGCCGTCCGGATATAATCCTGCGAAAGGACTTCCAGCATGCCGTTTCGCGAGAGGCGCATCACCGCCGGCACGGCGTACCAGCCAAGCGCGATGGAAGGCAGGACATAATTCTGCCAGGAGGCGTTGCCTGACACCGGCAGCCAGCGCAGCTTCACCGCGAACACGATGATGAGCCCCAGGCCGAGGCAGAAGGTGGGCAGCGCCTGGCCGAGCACGCAGAAGGTGAGCGCCAGCCGGTCGATCAGGGTTCCGCGATAGACGGCGGCGAGGACGCCGAGCGGCACTGCGATGGCCAGCGAGATCACCAGCGAGATGGCGCCCAGAGTGAGCGTCACCGGCATGCGCTCGGCCAGGAGGCTCGCGACGGAATTGCGGAAGTAGAAGGACGTGCCGAAGTCGAGATGCAGCGCGCCCCAGAGCCAGTCGAGATATTGCGCCGACAGGGGCCGGTCGAGACCGAACTGATGGCGGATCTGCTCTACCTGTTCGGCGGAGGCTTCGGGGCCCGCAATGGTGGTGGCAAGGTCACCCGACAGATGCAGAAGCGCGAACGCAATGATCGATACGGTGAACGCCACCGATACGGCCACCACCAGGCGGCGAAGGGTGAAGGCGAGCATGACGCGACCTCCGGGAGTTCCGAAAGGGCCGGGGCCGTGGGGTCCCGGACTGGCGCTGGAGCAAGGCGGGCGCGGCGTTCGCCACCGCGCACGCTTGTCTCTGCCGGCTATTTCCAGCTCGCCTTGTAGAAGCGCGGCAGCTCGTCCGGCTGCGCGGTGAAGTTCAGGTCGCTGGTGAAGGCGTAGTTGGCCGAATAGGAGAAGAGCGGCACCAGATAGGCCTTCTCCGCGATCAGCTTCAGCGCCTTCTGATAGGTGGCGAGGCGCGTTTCTGTCTCCACCGTCGTGTCCGCGGTCTTCAGCAGGTCGGTGACGGTCTGGTCGTGGGTCATGTCGTCGGCGTCGCCCTTGAACCACACGCCGGTGAAGGCGGACGCATCGGCCACCGAGAACGAGCCCCAGGTCTGGAAATAGATCGGGACCTTGCCCGCGCGGGCCAGTTCACGCAGCGCCGGCGACTTCATGAAATTGAGCTTCGCCTTGATCCCGACGGCGCCGAGATAGCCGATGACCGCCTCCGCATATTCGCGCTCGCGATAGGCGTAGAGGTCGATGGAGAAGCCGTTGGGATAGCCCGCCTCCGCCAGCAGAGCCTTGGCCTTGGCGGGGTCGTAGTCATAGCGCGGCACGCCTTTGTCGGTGCAGCCGAACTGGTCGATGAAGCAGGCCGAGTTCATGACGCGGGCGCCGCCGCGCACCAGATTGTCCACCATGGCCTTGCGGTCGATGGCATAGGCGATGGCCTGGCGCACGCGGGGGTCCTTCAGCGGCTCTGCGCCGGGAGTGCGGCCCTGGGAATCCAGTTGCAGGAAGCCCACCCGCATGGTCTCGGCGGCGAGCACCGTGATGTTGGGCACGGCGCCCAACTGCTTGGCCTGGTCCGCCTGGACACGCCAGATCCAGTCGAGGCCGCCCGTCATCAGCTCGGCCACCTGGGTTTCGGGGTCTGGAATGACGCGGAACTCGATCTTGCCGATCTTGGGCTGACCGAGGGGACTGTCCTTCCAATAGGCGGTGTTCTTCTCCATCTTCACGCCCTTGCCGGGCGTGACCGAGGTCACCTTGTAGGGGCCGGAGCCGATGGGCGCCTTGGCGAAGCCGTCGAGGCCCACCTTCTTGAAATAGGCCTCCGGATAGATCACCACCGGGCCAGCCAGATATTCGATGGCGGCCGGAAACGGGCCGGCCAGGTGAATGCGGACCTTGTCGTCGCCGATCTTCTCGGCGCTCTTGATCCAGTTCACGTTCTGCTTGGTGACGACCTTGGAATCCGGCGACACCACCATGTTGAGGGTGAACACCACGTCGTCGGCAGTGAGCGGATCGCCATTGTGGAAGGTGACGCCCTTGCGGATGGTCAGGTCGAGGGTCTGCGGATCGACCCAGGTCCAGCTGGTGGCGAGCTGGGGCTCGTATTTGCCTGTATCGGGATTACGGAAGATGAGGTTGTCGAAGGCATGCCGGGCAACAATGATGCCTTCGCGAAGATTGTTATGGTAAGGGCTGATATTTTCCGGCTCGGAATCCGAGGCGTAGACAAGGGTATCTTTGGCCTTGTCGGCGAACGCGGCGCTCGGGATCGCACCGAGAATGAGGGCCGAGGCCAATAAGCGTGAGAGACGGGACGGAATGCTGGCCATGTTCTCTCTCTCTCTGGAATTTATTGATTGAGCCGGGCTTTTTGCTCAGCTTCTAGGCGAGATAGATTATTGAGCTTTAGAGGTATCGCAATTAGAATATTTAGTCGGATTTGTTGCCGAAACGGCAATTGAGTGCGGAGTGCACCCCCTTGGACGATGCAGCGCTGCGCTATTTTCTTGAAGTGGTGCAAGTGGGCTCAATCGCGGAGGCGTCCGCGCGCCTCAATGTGGCCGCCTCCGCCATCAGCCGGCAGATCGCCAAGCTGGAAGCGGACCTGGGGACGCAACTCTTCGAGCGCCGCTCCCGTCGGCTTGTGTTGAACGCGGCAGGCGAGCTGCTCGCCCAGCATGCCCGCCGCACACGCCTCGGCGAGGAACAGGTGGTCGCGGAGATCCGGCGCCTGAAGGGGCTGGAGAGGGGGCTCGTGCGGGTCGGCTGCACGGAGGGATTTGGAACCGACTTCGTTCCCCGCACCATCGGCATGTTTCGCGGCACCTATCCGGGCATTTCGTTTGAGATGCATGTGGCGGCCCCCCGCGAGACCACGCGGATGGTGAGCGAGGGGATCGTGGATGTGGGCCTTTCGTTCGGTTTTGTGCCGGACGCGGGCATTCGCGTGGAACTGGCCGGCAGCGCCCCACTCGTCGCCCTCATGGCGCCCGATCACCCCCTGGCCGGCCGGACCAGCGTCACCCTGGCCGAAGTGGCGGACTATCCGGTGGGCCTGTCCGACAAGGACACCACCGCTCGTCAGCTGTTCGACATTCTGTGCGGGGTGGAGGGGGTGGTCATTGAGCCGGTCATGACCACCAATTACATGGCAGGCCTGTGGAGTTTTGCCGAAATCGGCGGCGGCATCATCATGACCGGACGCATCACCGCCGCGACCCGCCTCTCGAGGTTCCGCATGCAATCGGTCCCCCTTCAGACCCGCGCGAGCACCGAGCGGCGCTATGAAATCCAGACCATGCAAGGCCGCGTCCTGCCCGAGGCGACCCGCATCTTCGTCGCCTTCCTTGCGGACGAGTTGCGGCGGCTCGACCCCCAGGGGGTGTGAGGCCACATCAAAATGAGAGATCAGATGAGAACATATTGCGAACAGAGAACAAAGATGGTACGAAAAAACATCCGAGACAATCTTGCGTCCGGCGCGGAGCACAGCGATGACTCAGTCGACACTCAGACTCGTCGAAGGTTCTTCCATGGATAAAACGAAGGCACTCGACGCCGCGCTGTCGCAAATCGAGCGGCATTTCGGCAAGGGCTCGATCATGCGGCTCGGCAAGAGCGGCAAGGTGATGGAGGTGGAAAGCATCCCCTCCGGCTCGCTCGGCCTCGACATTGCGCTTGGCATCGGCGGCCTGCCCAAGGGACGCATCGTGGAGATCTTCGGGCCGGAATCCTCCGGCAAGACCACGCTGGCCCTGCATGTGGTGGCGGAGGCGCAGAAGAAGGGCGGTGTATGCGCCTTCATCGATGCCGAGCATGCGCTCGACCCCATCTATGCCCGCAAGCTCGGCGTCAATCTTGATGAATTGCTGATCTCCCAGCCGGACGCTGGCGAGCAGGCTCTGGAGATCGCCGACACCCTGGTGCGCTCAGGCGCCATTGACGTGCTGGTGGTGGATTCGGTGGCCGCCCTCACGCCACGGGCCGAGCTCGATGGCGAGATGGGCGAGAATCAGCCCGGCATGCAGGCGCGCCTCATGAGCCAGGCGCTGCGCAAGCTCACCGGCTCCATTTCCAAGTCCAATACGATGGTCATCTTCATCAACCAGATCCGGATGAAGATCGGCGTCATGTATGGCTCGCCCGAGACCACCACGGGTGGCAATGCGCTGAAGTTCTACGCCTCCATCCGCCTCGACATCCGCCGCATCGGCATGATCAAGGAGCGGGACGAGGTCGTGGGCAACCAGACGCGCGTGAAGGTGGTCAAGAACAAGCTGGCCCCGCCTTTCAAGCAGGTCGAATTCGACATCATGTACGGGGAGGGTGTGTCCAAGCTCGGCGAGTTGCTCGATCTGGGCGTGCGCGCCGGCGTGGTGGAAAAATCGGGCGCCTGGTTCTCCCATGACAGCCAGCGCCTCGGTCAGGGCCGGGAGAATGCCAAGACCTTCCTGCGGCAGAATCCGGAAATTGCCGGCCGCATCGAGGCCGCCATCCGCCAGAATGCGGGGCTGATTGCCGAGCAGATTCTCACCGGCTCGCCGGAGGAAGATGGCGACGCGGCCAGCCCGGAATGATCGGTCTCCCGCCTCTCTGAACGTGATTGCCCTTGGCAGCGATCTGCCGGTGCGGAATATGTTCCGCACCGGCTAAGGCGCTGACCTCCCTTGAGGATGCGGGCACTTTCGCGTGCGCTTGCGCTCTGAGTTCGGGAGATGTGATGCCTGGGGCGTGTGACCCTTGAGGCGAACGATCCGTGGGTGCGCGCAGCTGCCAGGAATGGCCTTTGTGCGGGTGCCCTTTCTGGACAAGGACACGGGTGCCCGCTAAACGAACGGGTCCATTCGGCCAGCCTTCCTGGAAGGTCCGGCCTTGGGCGCCGGACAGCGCTGCGCGGCCGGCGGACGCAACGTAAGGGTATGGTGGCCGGGATATGAGCGGGGTCAACGAGATCCGGTCGACTTTCGTCGACTACTTCGTCAAGAACGGTCACGAGGCGGTCTCCTCCTCCCCGCTCGTGCCGCGAAACGATCCCACGTTGATGTTCACCAATGCGGGGATGGTGCAGTTCAAGAACGTCTTCACCGGCGTCGAGAAGCGGCCCTATTCCCGTGCCGTCACGGCCCAGAAGTGCGTGCGCGCAGGCGGCAAGCACAACGACCTGGACAATGTGGGCTACACCGCGCGGCACCACACCTTCTTTGAGATGCTGGGGAATTTCTCCTTCGGCGACTATTTCAAGGACCGCGCCATCGAGCTCGCCTGGGGTCTGGTAACCCGCGAGTTCGAGCTGCCCAAGGACCGGCTCATCGTCACCGTCTATTCGGAGGACGACGAGGCCCATGCGCTGTGGAAGAAGATTGCCGGACTGTCGGACGATCGCATCATTCGCATCCCCACCTCCGACAATTTCTGGGCCATGGGTGACACCGGGCCGTGCGGGCCGTGCTCCGAGATCTTCTTCGACCACGGGGCCCACATCCCCGGCGGGCCTCCCGGTTCGGCGGACGCGGATGGCGATCGCTTCATCGAGATCTGGAATCTCGTGTTCATGCAATATGAGCAGCTGCCCGGCGGCGAGCGGGTGCGGCTGCCGCGCCCGTCCATCGACACCGGCATGGGCCTTGAGCGCATCTCCGCGCTGCTCCAGGGCACGCACGACAATTACGAGACCGACCTCATGCGGGCGATCATCGCCGAGGTCGCCGAGCTGACGGGCGTTTCACCCGAGGGACCCCAGAAGGCGAGCCACCGGGTCATCGCTGATCATTTGCGGGCGTCCGTCTTCCTCACCGCCGACGGCGTCCTGCCTTCCAATGAGGGCCGGGGCTACGTGCTGCGGCGAATCATGCGCCGCGCCATGCGCCACGCCCAGCTCCTCGGCGCCCGCGATCCGCTCATGCACCGCCTGGTGCCGATCCTGGTGCGCGAGATGGGCCGGGCCTATCCGGAGATCGCCCGCGCCGAGCCGCTGGCGGCCGAGACCCTGCTGCTGGAGGAAAAGCGCTTCCGGCGGACGCTGGAACGCGGTCTGTCAATCCTGGAAGAGGAGAGCGCGGGCCTCGTGTCCGGAGCGCGCTTCCCGGGCGACGTCGCCTTCAAGCTCTACGACACCTATGGCTTCCCCCTCGATCTGACCGAGGATGCCCTGCGTGGTCGCGGCATCCATGTGGACACCGAAGCCTTCAACGCGGCGATGGAGCGTCAGCGCGCCGATGCCCGCGCCGCCTGGGCCGGCTCCGGCGAAGCGGCGACGGACACCGTCTGGTTCGGCCTGCGGGAGCGGGAAGGGGCGACTGAATTCCTCGGCTATGACACCGAGAGCGCAGAAGGCGTGGTTCGGGCGCTGGTGCGCGAGGGGGCCGAGGTTGAGGCCCTTGCCGCCGGCGAGCAGGGGCTCGTTGTGCTCAACCAGACGCCGTTCTATGGCGAATCCGGCGGTCAGGTGGGCGATACCGGCGTGATGGTGGGCGAGGGCGTGCGCGCCACTGTCATCGGCACGCAGAAGAAGCTGGGCGACCTGTTCGTTCACGAGGTTCGCGTCAATGAGGGGACGCTCGGCCGCGGCACCGCGCTGACCCTGGAAGTGGACCATGCCCGCCGCGCCGCGGTGCGGGCCAACCATTCCGCGACCCACCTGCTTCACGAGGCGCTGCGGCGCGTGCTGGGCGACCATGTGGCGCAGAAGGGATCGTTGGTCGCGCCCGATCGCATGCGCTTCGACTTCAGCCACCCCAAGCCCATGACCCCCAACGAGGTCGCGGAGGTGGAGGAAATCGTCAACACCTACGTGCTGCGCAACGAGCCGGTGGAGACGCGGCTCATGGGCGTGGACGACGCGATCGCCTCCGGCGCCCGTGCGCTGTTTGGCGAAAAATACGGCGATGAAGTGCGCGTGGTGTCCATGGGCACCGACGCCGGCAATGGCGCACCCTATTCGGTTGAGCTGTGCGGCGGCACCCATGTGGCGCGGACAGGGGACATCGGGCTGGTTTCCGTGGTCTCCGAGGGCGCGGTCGCGGCCGGCGTGCGGCGCATCGAGGCGTTGACCGCGCATGCCGCGCGCCACCATCTCAATGCCGCCAACGCGGCGCTGCAAGGAGCGGCCTCCATCCTCAAGGCTCCGGTCGGGGAAGTGGAAGCGCGCATTTCCACCCTGGTTGAGGAGCGGCGGAAGCTGGAGCGCGACCTCGCCGAGGCGCGCAAGAAGCTGGCCATGGGCGGCGGCGCGGCCGGCGAAGACGCGGCCCGCCTCGTGGGTGACGTCAAGCTCCTGGCAAAGCATGTCTCGGGCATTGAGCTGAGGGACCTGAAGAGCCTCGTCGACGAGGGCAAGAAGCAACTCGGCTCCGGCGTGGTGGCCATCGTGGGCGTGACCGATGACGGCAAGGCCGGCATTGTGGTCGGCGTGACCGCCGACCTGACGAGCCGGTTCGATGCGGTCAGCCTGGTGCGGCTTGGGGCCGAGGCGCTGGGCGGAAAGGGCGGCGGCGGCCGTCCCGACATGGCCCAGGCGGGCGGCCCGGACGGCTCCAAGGCGCCCGAGGCGCTGGCGGCGGTGGAGGCGGCCCTCGCGTCCTGACGCATTCGTCGCGCGAGGTCCCTGGTCGTCAAGCCTCATGGCGAGGGGTTGACGGTGGCTGGTGTCCCGTCGTCGCGTTGCGGAGGTCTATTCGCGGCGGAAGTCTGGGGGGCTCCCCCAGACGGTAGCCTGCGCAGCCTGAGCTTGGCGGGGCAGGATGGGCCCGTCCTGCCCGCACGATCGTGGTGAGGCACAGGGGGGCTTGTGCTGGCTTCCCGCGCTGTTTTGGCCGCTCCGCTACACGCATTGGAGCGGGAGACCGCCCCTCCTCAAGGCGCTGACGGTCGAGTGCACGGCCTCTAGGGCTAAGTGTCGGTCCCCATGGTCGCATCGCGGTGTCGTGGGTGCGAGCATCGCCCGTTTCCGATGGGGGCGCGTCTAAGGCCCGGTCCCGTTCAGCAGAGTCCGTTGCACCGAGGGAGAGACCTTTCAGGTCATTTGGAGACCTGGCCATATCGTTATGAAGACCCGGACCCTAATGGCGCCGGCCTTTGCCCAGTCACCCGGGCGGGCTCAATTCTCATCGGCTCCCTTTTCCCACTCCCTCCTGCCGCTTGCGTTCGGCAGGGCGGTGGCCTGAGGCGCTGGAGCGGGGCTGGCGGGGGAGACAAAGGATCGCGCGCTTTGGCCTGACCTGTCGGGTGTGCTTCACCTTTGCCGAAGGCGCGGCAGCCCGATGCCAACAGATTGCTTTGGATCTGATCGCGATCCCATCTTAAGGATGGGACAGGCGAGAGCCGGCAGGGCGTGCGTTCGGATGAGAAAGCGGCGACGGGCGCGGTCGGTGGGGGGAACCCGGTGGCAGTCAGCACGCGGCGACGCATCTACGAAATCCTGGACCGTGAAGACCCCCGCGATCCCGTAGCGCGGGCGGTGAATGCCGGCCTGGTGCTGCTGATCCTCGCCAATTCGGCGGCAGCCGTGATGGAGACGGTCCCGTCCTTCGATGCGGCCTATCGCCTGCCGCTCCATATCTTCGAGACCCTCTCCTTCCTGGTCTTCCTCACCGAATATCTCCTTCGGCTCTGGGTGGCTCCCCTCAATCCGCGCTATCGCGGACTGCCTCACCGCGAAGCCCGCATGCGCTATGCGGCAACCCCGTTCGCCATTGTCGACCTTCTGTCGGTGCTGCCCTTCGGCTTGGCCTTGTTCGTCCATGCGGACCTGCGGACTCTCGCCTTGCTGCGGCTGGTGCGCTTCCTGAAATTGGCGCGCTATTCACCCGGCCTCGCCTCGCTCGGGGAGGCGGTCTTCGCCGAACGCCATGCGCTGCTGGCGTGTGTTGGCCTCATTGGCGTCGTTGTCCTGTTCTCTGCCTCGCTCATGTACCTTGTCGAGGGCGCCGTTCAGCCAGACCAGTTCGGCTCCATTCCCCTCGCCGCCTGGTGGGCGGTGGTGAGCGTGACCACGGTGGGCTATGGCGACGCGGTTCCCGCGACGCTGCTCGGACGGGTGATCGCCGCCTTCACCATGGTCACGGGCATGATCCTGCTGGCGCTGCCGGTGGGCATCGTGGCCTCGTCTTTTGCCGCCGTCATCCGTCGCCGCGACTTCGTGGTGACATGGGGCATGGTGGCGCGGGTGCCGCTCTTTGGCGAACTCGATGCGGCGGCCATAGGCGAGATTCTGAAACTCCTCTCCTCCCACACCGCCTATCCGGGCGAGCTTCTCGCGCGCCGGGGAGAGGAGGCACGGTCCATGTTCTTCATCCTGTCCGGAGAAGTGCGCATCGATTTGCCCGGAGAGCCGCTTTTCCTTGGGGAAGGGCACTTTTTCGGCGAGATGGCGCTGCTCTCTCAGAGCCGCCGCAGCGCCAATGTGCGCGCCACGCGCCGCACCCAGCTCCTCATCCTGGATGCGCGGGACCTGGATGACCTTCTGTCCCGGAGGCCGGCCATGCGGGCGCGGATGGACGAGCTGGCCCGCTCGCGCACGCAACCTCACCCCATGCGGCCGCCGGGGGACCTGGCCGCCGAGGAGGTCAGTGAAGAGTGGGCCGGGACCGCCTTTCATCCGCCGGGAGATCCACCTGGTGACACGCAGCCATAAGCCGTCAGCGGCCGCCGCTAGAACCGGATCCCTCACGTTCGAGGGCGTTTCACCAGAGGGCGTTTCACCGACCGGAGGCGGGAGGGTGTCATCCCCTGGCAGGGCGTCACCCCTCTTCGTGGTGGTGCGCCGCTTCCTCCTCGCGGGCGGCGCGGTGGTAATCGGCATCCCGGTCATGGTCATAGGCGGCGCCATAGGCGGTCTCGCTCATGCCCCGTCGCCAATAGCCCACGGCCACGAGGTCGCGCGGCTTCATGGCGCGCGTCCCCTTCAAATGCGCCCGGATCTCGCGTGCGGCTTGCGATTCGGCGGCAATCCAGGCCGCTACCCGTGGCTCGGCCGGCCAGGGGAGGGCGAAGACAGCCTCCTGCAAGAGGCGGGTGGTGCCCGGCGCGGCGCCGTTCCTGTGGAGAAAGGTTAGGGACACGCCGGGCGGATGGGGCAGGTCCTGCTCTTCCTCGGGTCCGGGGAGCTCGATCAGGGCCGCGCCCCGGGCGCTGGGAGGCAAGTGCTCGAGATGGGCGGCGATGGAGGGCAGCGCGCTATGGTCGCCGGCGAACAGGTGGAAATCCGCAGGCGGAAGGCCGCGCCCGCCTGGGCCGCCAATGCCCACGAGATCACCCGGCTGCGCCTCGGCCGCGAAGGCGGAGGCGACGCCGCCGGCTCCGTGCAGCACAAAGTCCACGCTCAGTTCCCCCCGTACCCGGTCAAGCGCGCGCACCGAATAGGTCCGCACAATGGGCCGGTCGGGATCTGCCGGCCAGACCGGACGGCCGTCCGCGCCCTCCAGCGGCCAGCAGGGCGGGCGGGCGCGGGTAGGCGGAAGCAGCAGCTTGAGGTTCGGCCCCTCTCCGATGCCCTCGATCTCGGGGCCGCCCAGCACCAGGCGCTGCATGCGCGGGGTAAGGCGCAAGGTGCGCAGCACCCTCAGAACGCGAATGCCCCGATAACGCCGTCCCTCCGCCCGCGTCGTTTCAGCGGCCTCCATGCCCATCCTCCATGGGGTTCCCAGAGCATGAACCGATCAGCGTGAATCCATCTGACCGGTGCATCGCCCCCTAACTCTCTGATTTAAAAAGCCCGGTCCGATCAGCCTGTGGTGCAGGCTGATCTGCGCATGCGCCCGTTTCATCTGGCAGGGGGCCGTCCACCAGGATTTGCACGCTCCCCCGCGAACAGGCTTCCACGCGTGCGTTCACCCCATAGACGCGGGCCAGCAGATCGGGCGTGAGGGCATCCGCCGGCCGGCCCTGGGCGGAGAGCACGCCCTGGTCGAGAACCACCATCTGGTCCGCATAACGGGCGGCGAGGCTCAGGTCGTGGAGCACCGCCACCACCACCCGTCCTTCCTGTGCCAAATGCTTCAGGAAGCCCATCACCACCGCCTGATGGCGCAGGTCAAGGGCGCTCGTGGGCTCGTCCAGCAGCAGCACGCGAGGTTCGCGCACCACGGCCTGGGCGAGGCTCGCCAATTGGCGCTGCCCGCCCGAAAGCCGGTCCAGTGGCTCGAGAGCGAGCGCGGTGATGCCGAGCCGGTCCAGCATGCGGGCCGCGCGGGCCTGCGCGGCCTTTCCATCGAGGGGCGCTCGCAGCGGAGCGGCGCGCAAGGCGCCGATCACCGTCTCGATCACGGTCAGGGCGACGCCCGGTGGCAGGGCCTGGGGCATGAAGCCGAGATGGGCGGCCCGTTCTTCCCGCGACAGGGCGGTCAGGTCGAGGGGGCCGAGCGTGAGCGACCCGGTCAGGGGCAGGAGGCCCGCCAGCGCCTTCAGCAACGTCGACTTGCCTGCCGCATTGGGGCCCACCAGCGCGGTCAGGGTGCCCGCTGCGAGGGGCGCCAGGGAAAGGTCGCGGATGACCGGCCGCCGGCCATAGCCGGCACTGGTGTTCGACAGGAGAAGGGATGGCCCGCTCATGCTCGCCCCCTGATGCCGAGGATGAGGGCCAGGAAGACCGGCACGCCCACCAGTGCGGTGACGATGCCGACCGGCAGCACTGCACCCGGCACCGCCAGCTTGCTGGCGGCGGCGGCCAGCGAGAGGACGAGGGCGCCGGTCAAGGCGCTGGCGGGCAGGAAGAGGCGATGGTCCTCGCCAACCATCAGGCGCGCCATGTGCGGCGCCACGAGGCCGACGAAGCCGATAATGCCCACGAAGGCGACGGCGGCTGCGGTCAGCAGGCTGATACGCACCAGCGACCACAGACGCAGCCGTGCCACCGGAATGCCGAAGCTCTCCGCCCGCTCCGCTCCCAGGCGCAGGGCCGTCAGTCGCCAGGCCGCACGCAGGGAGAAGGGCGCGGTTGCCGCAACGACGAGGGCGACGAGGCCGACCGTATCGAGGCGCGCGCGGCCGAGGCTTCCAAGCGTCCAGAACACCAATTGCTGGAGCGCCTGCTCGCTGGCGATGAACTGGAGCAGGCCCACCAGCGCGTTGAAGGAAAAGAACAGCGCGATGCCGAACAGGACGACGCTCTCGCTGCCCGCCCCCCGCAGCCGGGCCAGAGCCTGGATCAGCAGAACCGAGCCGAAGGCGAACAGGAAGGCATTGGCGGAGATGATCCAGGCGGCGGGAATGCCGGGCACCCCGATGCCGGCGACGATGGCCAACGCCGCGCCGAACACGGCGGCTGACGACGTCCCGAGCGTGAGCGGGCTGGCCAGGGGGTTGTTGAGCACGGTTTGCATCTCCGCCCCCGCCAGCGCCAGCGCCATGCCCACCACGACCGCCATCAGCGCCTGCGGCAGGCGCAGGTCGCGGATGATGACAAGGGTGGCGCGGGGCGTGGTGTCCGGCTGGAGGAGGGCGCGGGCGGCATCCTGAAGGCCAAGGCCCGAGGGGCCGCTAGCCAGGTCCAGCGCGAAGGCGGCAAGCGCGGCGAACGCCAGGAGGGCGATCAGCAGCAGCCGGCGCCGCATGAGGCGCTGGTAGCCGGTCAGCGCGACCTCGGCCCGCGCCGACAGGGCGGGTGCATCGGTGGCGGGGGTCATGGCTTCAGGTCGACCCAATAGGTGCCGGTGAACGGCACGGCGAGGAAACGGGCATTGATCTCGGCGAGGGTGGCGTTGGGGTCGAGGTCTGGGAACAGGTCCGGATGGATCCACTTCGCCAGCGCCTCGGCCACCAGGACATTGAGCGGCAGGTTCACCAGATTGTGGAAGAGGCCGTGGACATTCCCCGCCATCACCGCCTGGAGTTCGGCGATGCCGGGCCGGGTGAGGATGGATGCAAGACTGGACTGTGCCTCCTGCAGCGTGAAGCCTGGGCCCAGCACGAGGCCGCCCGTGCCCTTCAGGTGCGGTCCGCCCGTGGCCACGTAGACCGAAGGATCCTGCCGCAGCACATACTCCAGGCTGAGCCGGCCATGGGTGCCGGTGATGATGTCGGTCGCGATGTTGGTGCCGCCGGCAAAGGCGATGAAGTCGCCGATGCTGCCCCGGCCGGGAGAGTTGCAGCATTCTCCCGATCCGCCCGCATGGGCCTCCATGAGCACCTTAGGACGCACGAGGCCCGGCTGCGCGAGCCGATCCCCGATGCGCTTCATGCGCGCCGCGTAGAAGTCCGCATAGGCCTGCGCGGCCTCTTCCCGGCCCAGCGCCTGTCCCAGGATCTTCAGGCTGGGCAAGGTGTTCTCGAAGGGGTGGGCGAAGAAGTCCACGAACACGACCGGGATGCCCGCCGCCTCGAACTGACGGACCATCTCGGCGGGGCGCCCCGCGCCGAGCCGGCCGCTTAGGACCACCAGATCCGGGGAAAGCGCCAGTGTCTTTTCCACTGAGAAGCTCTCGTCCGAGCCCTCGCCAACGAGGGGAATGTCATCCGCCTTGGGGAATTTCGCCCGCACCAGTCCATAGGTGGCCGGGTCCCGCCGCCGCAGGTCCGCCGACCAGCCGGCGACAAGACTGACCGGATCGGGGCTGATGAGGGCGAGGGTGATGATCTGCCGGCCCTCCGCCAGCACGATGCGCTGCGCAGGCTGGGGGAGCGTCACCTTGCGCCCGACAATGTCGACAAGGGTGACGGGAGCGGCGCGCACGGTCGCAGCGGGCCACAGCGCGACGAATGCCAGCGCGGCGATCAGCAGAAGGTGGGGCAGGCGGGTCATTGCGGGGTCTCCGCGAGGGCGAACGGCACCGCGCGCGAGAGCGCCTGCGGCACGACGGAGGCGTGGCCTTCTCCCTCGAATATGTGAAGGCGCGTGGAAAGGCGGTCCGGACTGCCGGCGGCAAGGCGGTGCACCAGGGCTTCGCCCGCCTCCACCACCCGACGCTCGGCCAGCAAGGCGCGCCGCTCGGCGGTCAGAAGGTGTCTGTCTTCCGCGCGGGCAAGGCCGCGCTCCAAACCGCCCACGGCGATCATGAGATGGCGCATGGGAAGCCCCGCAAGACGGGTGGGCAGGCGCGCCGCACCGTCCTCCACCGCTGCGGGGGCCCACCAGAGCGACGGCGAGGCCGCGACATAGCGCGAGAACAAGGCCGGTTGCTCGAACAGGCCGGTGAGCGCGAACAGGCCGCCCAGCGAATGGCCGATCAGCGTGCGCCGCTCGGCCAGAAGGGGAAGGCGCTCGGCGAGCGCGGCCATCGTCTGCGCGACCATGTCCAGCACCAGCATCGAGCCGGGCAGGGCATAGTCGATGGCGCGGGCGGCGGGATCGAACAGGGCGTCCGTGTCATGGCCGATGCCCAGGACGACAGGTTCGCGCAGATCGAGAGGGCCCGGCCGCACGCATTGCAGCCGCGCCGTCTCCACCAAGGTGGCGAACATGGCATTGGCGTCCGTGATGACGAGGAGGGGATGCCCCTCCGTAGCCCACCGCTCCGGCCACGCCAGGTCGAAGCGCAGCACGCGGCCGCCCCGCTCCTGCCGCCAGCGTACCGTACGGGGCAGGTGGCTCGGCTCCACCGCTCCCCCGAGCGCCAGGTCGCGCACATCGGGGTGAGGGGCTATCCCGCGGGAGGAGGCTCTGGTGAGGCACTGGCTCAATAGGTCGCGCTCACTTTCAGCCAATAGGCGCGGGGCTCGCCATAGAAGTTGAACAGCGAGGTGGAGCCGACGCGAGTGTAGTAGACCTCGTCGAAAATGTTGGTGGCGGTGAATGTCGCCTGAAAATGCTCGTTGAATTTGTAGCCGATCTGCGCATCCACGGTGGTGTAGCCGGGCGCGGTCAGCGTGACGCCGCCCGACGTGGTGTAGAAGCTCGACAGATGCTTGACGCCCGCGCCGACGCTTAGTCCCTTCAGCCTCGGGTCCTGGAATTCATACTTGGTCCAGAGGTTGAAATTGTTGCGCGGCGTATAGGTGCTGAAGCCGCTGGCCAATTGGGCGGCGGTGGCGGTGAGATATTCGGTCTCGGTGTAGGTGTAGCCGGCATAGACCTCCCATCCCGGCGCGAGGCGGCCGCTGACCTCCAGTTCATAGCCGGACACCTGCGTCTCGCCGGCGGCCACATAGACGTTCGCGGTGGAGGTGGCGAGCGCGCGATTATTGTCACGGATCAGGAACATAGCGGCGGAGGCATTGAGCGCGCCGTCGAAGAAGGAGCCCTTGAGGCCACCTTCATACTGGAAGCCCTGGCGCGGGGCCAAGGCGTCGCCATTGGCGTCCACCTCGAACTGGGGCGTGAAGGTGTCGGTGTAGCTCACATAGGCCGAGATGTTCTTGGTCAGCTCCACCACGAGGCCGGCATAAGGCACGAACTCGCCGTCGATATTGATGGGCGCGTTGGTGGTGGTGATGCCGCCCGTCGTGGTGTTGACGGTGGTGACGGTGGACGTGTTGTCGTACCAGGCGAAGCGCCCTCCGAGCAGCACCGTGACCTGCTCCAGCGGCTTCAGATTGGCCTGGCCATAGAGGCCGTATTGGGTCGGATCGGTGAGCGTCTGGCGATTATAGAGCGTGGTCGGGTTGGGCACCGCATAGGGGTTGAAGGCATAGATGTTGTAGGTGCCTGAAAGCGAGGTGGAGGTGGGCGCCAAGAGATTGGTGTCCACGCTCTGGAAGGCGAGGCCCGCCGTGATCTGCTGCGTCTGGCCCAGCGCCTGGAAGGGCATGGTCACATGGGCGTCGGCCGAGAGCGACGTCTCCCAGTATTTCGCCGCCGTATATTGCATTGAAAAATTGCCGTAGGTCCGCGCTGCGGTGGAGACCGCGCTGGCGCCATAGGCGTAGCGATAATCCACATATCGATCGGAATAGCGCACCGAGGCCTTGGCCTCGCCGCCATTGTCGAAGTCGTGCTTCAGCTCGGCCACATAGTCGGTGGTGTCGTTGTGGAACGTGTTCCAATATGCGCCGACAAAGGTGTTGCGCGGCACGTTCAGCAATTGGCCAACGCCGCCCCCCGCATTGATGGCCGGCAGGCCGTTGAAGGGCAGGATGTCCCGCTCCTGGTGCCAGGCATAGAGCGAGAGGGTGGTGTTCTCCGTCAGGTCGAAGGACAGCGTGCCGTAGCCCACCCAGACCTTGTTTTCGTTGAAGTCGACAAAGCTGTCGGCATCCTGATAGGCCGCCACCACCCGCCCGCGCACCGTGCCGGCTTCATTGAGCTTGCCGCCCGCATCCACCTGCGCCCGGCCATGGTCCCACGACCCGCCGGTCAGTTCGCCATTGATGAAATAGTTGGAGGTGGCGGGCTTCAAAATGCCGTTGATGATGCCGGAGGGGCCGGAATTGCCGCCCGCGCCGGTGCCGCCGTAGAAGAGGCCCGCAGGACCCTTCAGCACGTCGATCCGGTCGAAAATGGCAAGGTCGGGCTGCGTGCCATAGATACTGGAGAGTGGGGCGGAGAGGCCGTTCACCAGCATCTGGTCGATTTCATAGCCGCGCGAGAAGATGGAGGAACGGCCCACATCGTTCTGCAGGATCACCATGCCGGTGGTCCTCTGCATGGCTTCTTCCAGCTGGGTGAAGTTCTGGTCTGCGATGCGCTGGCTGGTCACCGTGCTGATGGACTGGGGAATGTCCTTCCACAAGGTAGGGGCGCCGACGCCGGTGCTGGTCACCGCTGCCGTATAGGTGTCCTTGCCCTCGGTGAGAACCGATTGTCCTTCTGCCTGGACGGAGATGGTGTCGAGCGCGATCGCCCCGGCCTGCGCTGTTGCGTCCTGCGCCCGCGCCGCCCCCCAGGGTGCGAGCGAGGCCACTGACATGGTCCCAGCCAGGAGCAGAGCGCGGCGCGCTTTCGGCCCGAGGGCGATGCGCGCGCAGAAGCCGTCGCGGGGGAGCATGAAAGGGGTCATGGCAAGGATCCGAATCCGTTTTCCCCGGCTGCGGGGACTGGACTCGTTTTTACGGGAGGCACATGCGCCACCACCAGAATGAATCTGTTTGCGCTATCGTATATTATGTTTGAGCAATCGCCATTTCATTAGAACAGACACACCGAACGGACCGATCATACGGTGTCGCTATGTGTCTGCAAGCTCTCGAATGGCTTATTTGGAACAATACTAATTTGAGTGGGTGCCACTTATATTGACAAGCGTGCCCCGTTCACGCTCTCTCATCCCATGACCAACGGACGAGACGAGGCGAAGACGGGCTCCAGCCGTGGCGAGACGGGCGAGGGGGCGGCCCGGCCGCGCATGCCGTTCGTCAGCCAGGGCGACATTGCCCGCGCGTCCGCCTTGTGCGGCACGCGCTTTTCGGTGCTCGCGCCGGATCTGTGCGACGAGAGCGCGGCGGCCTTGCGGGGCCGTTACCACATGCTGCGGCTGCGCTCCGGCCTCACCCTCCATTCCACCGACGCCTTCGACATGCACGATCTGACCACCCAGCTCGAGCACAAGGAGGGCTTGACCATCTCCCTGTTCCTGGACGGCATGGCCGATGTGGAACTGGGTGGCCGGCGCTTCCTGCTGGGGCCGGGCGCCACCGGGGGAACCCTCGAAGGGGCGGTGATCGCGCGGGCGGAGCCGCATCTTTTCCGCCGCCAGGGCCGGCGCGGCACCCATGTGCGCAAGGTGAATGTCTCCCTGCCGCTGGATTGGATCGAGGGCGATGGCTTGGACGGCCTGGGCGGCCAGAAAAGAGTGCGTGCCTTCAGCCGCGATCACCTCGCCCAGGCCCGCTTTCGTCCATCCGCTCGGCTGGTGTCGCTGGCCGAGCAAGTGCTGCGCCCCAAGGTCCACGGGCCCCTGTTGCATGCCCTGCAACTGGAAAGCCGGGCCCTGGAGATGGCCGCCGAGGCGCTCGCCGCAGTGGCTGCGGTGGAGACGCGGCCGGCCGAGGGCACGGTGCTGCCCCGCGATCAGCGGCGCATGTGGGAGGTGCACGATTTCCTGGAGGACCGCCTCGACGGTGACCTCACCCTTGAGGATGTGGCGCGCGCCGCCGGCATGAGCGCCAATTCGCTCCAGCGCCTGTTCCGCTCGGTCTTCGGCATGACCGTGTTCGAATATGTCCGCCGCCGGAAGCTGGAGCGCGCCCGCCATGCTCTGGAGGAGGACGGCCTCACCGTGGCGCAGGCGGCCTTCCTGGCGGGCTATAATTCCTCCGCCAATTTCGCCACGGCCTTCCGTCGGGCCTTCGGCATGCCGCCGAAGAGCGTGCGCCGAAGAGGCGGGTGAGGGCGCGCCCTTCGCCCCGCCTCAGTGCCAGAAGCTCGGCGGTCCGGCGACGCCAAGGCCGGTGCGGGTGGCCTCGAAATCCAGCACCGTGTCGGGGGGGACGTTCGCGACATTCACGTCCGGGCCGAAGCTGCGGACCAGCAGCTTCTTCAGGCTCTCGATGTCGCAGGCGCGCACGCCGGCAATCCAGGGGCCGGGCAGTTCGAACATGAGCCGTGCGGGGTCGATGCCCGCATGGAGGGCGGCGAGCATGTCCTCGTCCGCCACGCCGTCGACAACCAGCTCTGCGGCCTCCACCAGGACCAACTCCGCGCCTTCGGCGAGGCAGATCTGGGCCTGGCTCACCATATCGGCCGCCGTGGTGCGGCGATCCTTGGCGCCCACCTCCGCGAACACGGACAGCCCCGCCGCCCGCGCCGCACGGATCTGCGCGGCCCGCTCCGCATCGGTGAGGGGAACCACATTGTCGGAGATCTCGATGGTGGCAAAGCCCAGCCGAAGGGCTTCCGCATAGAAGCCCGGCAACGCATCCGCGCCCAGCGTGGCGAAGACATATTCGTGGAATTGCCCGCCGATGAAGGGGCGCACGCCAGCGTCCCTGTAGGCGGCGAGCTTGTCCATGAGAAGCGCCTCGCCATAGAGACGGGCGGTGCCCGTCTTGATCTTGGCGAGGTCCATATAGGCCCCCGCCGTCGCGAGGATGTCGCGCACTGCGCCAAGGCCGAGGCCCTGGTCGATCATCATGGTCAGCCCGGTGCGCCGGGGCTTTTCAAGGCTCCGGCCGGGGGCGAGGGGCACGAAGGCGAAGGGTGTCGTCACCGCGCCGCCTCCGGGATGAGATAGATGGGGCTCGACCAGGCCCGGTGCCCGTCCTCGAATGTCGCGGCCACGAGGATCCGCCGCTCCGTGCCGGCTTCGAGGGGAATGTCCCGCTCCAGCGCCAGCGACAGGTGGGGATTTTCATCCGGCAGCCGATAGACGCTGAGCGCGCGCTCCAACTTGCCGCAGTCAAGGGACGTCGGCGCGGCGGCCATGTCGGAGATGGCCATGTCCAGCGTGCCGTTGGGCGTGGTGACGGCAAGGCGGCCAGCCTGCCCATCCGCCAGCTCAAGTTCCACGCCGGCGAAATTGCCGGTGGTCACCGACTGCCAGGTGATGCTGTTGCCCTCAATCTTCAGCGGCTTGTCGGGATTGTAGAAGTTGATTGGCTTGGCGGAGACCAGGGCATTGCCGGAGATTTCAAGAGATCCGTCCCACACGGTCTGCCGGAAGCGACCGCGATATTCGGCGCCCGACCAGATGACGACGATCCGCCGCCCGCCCTTGGCATCGCCATAGGGCCGGATGGTTTCGATCACCTGCGTGCCGTCGCGAATCTCCAGCGCGACGAGCGGGCTCGGGGCTTCCAGGCGCAGCCTGAGGCGCGCGGTGCCCGCCCGGGTGGCGACGATGTCGCCCATGATGGCGGTGTCCGCCGGCTCGCCCTCGGCCTCCGGCAAGGAGGGGTCGTCGCCATAGACGAGGCTGCCGTCCGGCAGGTCCATGCGCACGTCGAGATCAAGCCGAGACCCGGTGGTGCCGTAATGGTGGCGAGCCTTCATGGCCTCGAACAGGGCCGGCCGGTCGAAGCGCGGCGCGAGGAAGCAGGTGAGGCCCCCCAATGCGCCGAACATGGAGGCGCCGGGGGCCTCGGCACCGGGTCGGCCTTTATGGCCGTCGGAATTGCAGACCACGCCCACCCGGTAGCCGCGCTCGAAGGCGTCCGCCAGCAGCCATTCGAACGTGCCCCAGGAGGAATGCACCTCCACTGCCCGTTCGATCCGCACGTCGTGCGCATAGTGGATGTCCGCGTAGCGCCCGCCGCAATGGGCCCAGCAGACCGGATCGTCGCCGGAGGCAGCGAGGTCGCGGAACAAGGCGCGGGCATCGATGGCGTCGGTGGCCTCATCCGACCGGTCCGGAACCAGCGCGTGCGAGGAGCGCCGGATGGTTCCGTCCTCGCGGGGGAAGAAGACGTTACGGTCGCCGCCGAGCCCCGTATTGCCGGACCATTCATAGCCGGGCACGGTGATGAAGCGGCCCGGCGCATTGAAGGCGCCCATCAGCCGGTTCAGCTCGGCCCAGAATTCCAGCGTGATCTGGAAGTCGTTGCCCTGGTGGCCGACCGCGTCCAGGAAGGCCACGTCGCGGGCAAAGCACATGTAATCGTGCGCGGAGGAGGAGCCGATGGTTTCCCCGCTCTGGGCGTGGAGGTCCGCCCACAGGCGCAGGAGGCCGTCGGAAGGGGCCACCACGGCGGGGTTGGAGGTGGCGAGCACCGCGCCTGCCTCATCCTTCAGGCGGATGCGCACCACGCCTTCGGTGGCGGTAAGGGGCTCTATGCGCAAAGAGGGCGTCGCTTGCGCGATGCGGATGTCGCCGGGCAGCCCCTCCACCGCGCCGTCCGCCTCCAGCAGGAGGCGGCGGCCGGAGAGATCCGCCGGATTGCCCCAGCGGTCCTCGGCCCGGATGCCCAGAGCAAAGGGCGCGCCGGGCGCGACACGGGTGGGCAGCACGAGCGCGTAGGTTTCCACCGGCCCCGCCACAATGGCGAAGGTGGGCTGGTCGGGCACACGCACATAGTGGCCGCAGGCGATGGGGTCCACCAGAACCTGGAACTCGTGGAAGGGGTCGGCGAAGGTCTGAAGGCGGAAGCCGGGCGAGCCGCCAGCCGGGTCGCCAAAGCGCACCGTGATGGTGTCGCCTTCCTTCAGATAGCCCTTCACCACCCGGATCACGAGGGTGCGGTCGAAGGGGCGCACATTCAGCTTGTAGTCGAAGCGCGCATCCAGCACCGCGCCATTGCTGGCGCTGATGGAGACGTAATTGGCGCCGGCCGGATCGGTAAATTGCGGCTGGCCCTGGTCGGTGGCGAAGCGGAAGCACACCCGCAGCGTGCCCGTGTCGTCGATGCCGTAATGGCCGGCGGTGTAGGTCAGCGTGATGTGCTGGTAGGAGCCGGCCGGGAAGGGGCCGGTGGGGGAGAGCGTCACGCGGCCAGCCCGCTCGGGGGCGATGGAGGGCGGCTCGGGCACCCAGTTGGGGCGGGCGCGGACCGGAGCGGCGCCGGTGTCCGACGGGTTGGAGAGGATCATCTCTGCATTCCCCATTTGCGCACGGTGTGGATTTCCAGCGTGCGGAAGACGAGGCCCTCAATGGCGAGACCGATCAGGATCACCATGAGCAGGCCGGCAAACACGTAGGGCGTCTCAAGCGAGTTGCGGTTCTCGAAGATGAACCAGCCCAGGCCGCCCGAGCGGGAGGAGGCGCCGAACACCAGCTCGGCGGCGATCAGCGTGCGCCAGGCGAATGCCCAGCCGATCTTGAGACCGGAGACGATGGAGGGCAGCGCCGCCGGGATGAGGATGCCGAAAATGTAGCGCAGCCCCTTCAGGCCGAAGGTCTGGCCGGCCATGCGCATGGTCTCGCTCACCGACTGGAAGCCGGAATGGGTGTTGAGCGCCACCGCCCACAGCACCGAATGCACGATGACGAAGACGATGGAGGGCATGCCGAGCCCGAACCACAGCAGCGCCAGCGGCAAAAGCGCGATCGCCGGCAGCGGGTTGAACATGGCGGTGAGCGTGGAGAGCAGGTCGTTGCCGAACCGCGTGGAGGCGGACAGCGAGACCAGGAGGCCCGCCAGGCCGACGCCGATCACATAGCCGATCACCAGCACTTTCAGCGAATAGAGCGTGCGCTCCAGGAGCGTGCCGTGCACCAGCGCATCCCACAGCGCTGCAACCGTGGCGCTGAAGGTGGGGAACATCAGCTCGTTGTTGAGGATGACCGCATAGATCTGCCAGGCCGCCCCCAGCGCCACCAGGAGCAGGAGGCGCCGGAAGAAGGCGTTCTGTCCCAGGCGCTCCGCCAAGGTGAGCTGGCGCTGGATTTCGCCGATGGTGCCGAGCGTCTCCGGCGTGCGCTCATATTCAGGCCGGGCAGGGGGATCGCGGCGCAGGGGAAGGACCTCGCTCATCAGTGGGCCTCCTCGGCGGCGGCGTGGCCGAACAGCATGGCTTCGATCCGGTTCTGAAGGGCGACGAAGCGGGGCGAGCCCATCTCCTCGAAGCCAAGGCCCGTGGCGTCCAGCTCGGCGCGCACCTGCCCGGGATGGGGGGAGAGGACGAGGATGCGGGTGCCCACGATCAGGGCCTCCTCGATGGAATGGGTGACGAACAGGAGGGTGAATCGCGTCTCGTCCCACAGGCGCAGCAGTTCCGCCTGCATGGTGCGCCGGGTGAGGGCATCGAGCGCGGCGAACGGCTCGTCCATGAGCAGAACGTCGGGCTCCATGGCCATGGCGCGGGCGATGGCGACGCGCTGCTTCATGCCGCCCGACAGCATGTGGGGATGGGCATCGGCAAAGCGCGTGAGGCCGATCTTGTCCAGATAGCCCCGTACCCGCCGCTCGATGTCCGCGGCGGGAAAGCGGCCGGTGCATTTGAGCGGATAGGCCACGTTCTCGAACACGCTTTTCCAAGGCAGGAGCTGGTCGAACTCCTGGAACACCATCATGCGGTCGGGACCGGGGCCCTTGATCTCCCGCCCATTGAGGCGGATGCGGCCCTCCACCGGCGGCAGGAAGCCGGCCACCGATTTCAACAGCGAGGACTTGCCGCATCCCGATGGGCCGAGCAGCACGAAGCGGTCGCCGGGATGGACCTTGAAGGAGACCCGCCAGGTGGCGGTCACCAGATGATCGCGGGTGCGATATTGCAGCGACACGTCGTCCGCCGTGAGGACGGGCTGCGCGGGGTCGCGGGTGGGCGCAAGGCTCATGGGGCGCTTATCCCTATTTGGAGCGGGGACCGACCAGCAGGGTCGGCCCGTCCACGCGCTCCGGCAAGCGGCCTGTGGGGACCGATCCGAGGGTGGAAGAGAGGGTCCAGGAGGCGTCGAGGGGCACCACGTGAAGGGCCTCCGGCAGGAGGTCGGCGAGCCCCTCGCGGACGGCCATCGGCGATCCCGGTGCCGGCAGAAGGATGGCGGCGGCCATGCCCTCGCTTTCCAGCGTCAGGACACGGCCGCCGTCGGGGGTGCTCGCCGTCAGGGCAGGAGACGACACCCCATCGCAGGGCAGGAAGGCGGAGAGCGCTTCCACCGCGAGGCCGGCGGGGCGCAGGTTGCAGCGGCGGTCCACAAGGCCATGGCGGACGAAGTAGCCGCGATCCAGATCCATGAAGGGATCGAACATGACGGTCAGACCGGGAAAAGCGAGGGCGCAGGCATAGGCCTCCGCCGCCGCCGCCAGGATGGCGCCGTCATCAATGACATTGGTGGCGGGGTTGTTGGCGGCCACGCGAAGGTTGAGGTCCACGGAAAGCCCGTTCGCCTTCGACCAGCCATCCAGCATCCCGGCAAGGGTGACGAAATCGGTGCCAAGGCCCGCACGCACCACCACGCCATCGATGCCGGTGAGACCGCCCGCCACAAGCTCCTCGATCTCAGGCAATTGGTCCGGCCGGAAGCCGTGGGAGACGAACAACTCAATCTTGGACCCCACCTTCGCCTCATCTGCCGAGGTGGCGACCCGGGCCAGCGTGACCGGCCGGCCAAAATCGGAGCGGAAGGCGGCGAGGGCAGGGGCAGAAGGCAGGATCGCCTCAAAGGGCAGCACGCACTCGAAGCGGTCCACCAGCCCCGCATGTTCGATGAGGGCCGCGCGGGCAGCACCCGCGGGCACGCCGAAGCCGGAGACGGTGAAGCGATGGCCGATGGCGACGAGGTCCGCCATGCGGGCGCGGGAGGCCGGATCCATCAGGTCGTCCAGCGGCACGCGGGCATGACTGACACCCAGGCGCCAGAGCGCGGCGATGGGATAGTCGTTGCGCGCCTGCTTGCGCACAAACTCGTCCATGGGGCCGTTCTGCGGCAAGGTCACGGTCTCGGCCCAGGGATGGCGCAGGAAAACGCCGATGGGCGCACCGCCGCCTTTCTTGGGGTGGGGCAGGGGGGCGGTGGAGCGCACGGCGATGGGGGACTGCTGCTCGGCTTCCGGTATTTGGGCGCCATAGCTGCGCAGATAGTGCACCACATGGCCGTCGGAATGGACGTCGATCATGGCGAAGCCGAGCTTCTCGGCATCGTCGCGGCCGTTTTCCGCCGCCGCCTCGATGCGGAACATTTCCGAATAGTCCTGCCGCACGAAGGAGGTGGCGGGCATGACATAGAATTCGGTGCCGTGCAGCCGGTGATAGAAGATGTTGTGTACGTGCCCAGCGAATACCGCTTCCACATCATGGGCGCGGAAGAGGCCGAGCAGATCCGAGCGGGCGGGCTCGTCGATATTGTCATAGGTGCTGGGCTCGTCGGGGCCCAGCAGGAACAAGGGATAGTGGAGGAAGACGAAGATGCGCCGGCCCTTGGCCTCGGCGAGCGCACTTTCAAGCCACGCCCGCTGCTCCGCCTCGCGCGGCAGGCCGGAATTCAGGACCGGCGTGTTGAGCAGGATGAAGCGGATGCCGTCCTGGTCGAAGGCCCGCCAGCCGGGGCCGAAATTCTTCTCATGGATGTCGATCCAGCTCTCGCGCACCCCCTTGGCCGGCATGGCGCGGTTGGGCTTGTCGCCGATGTCGTGATTTCCCGGCAGCACATGCATGCGGTTGTGGTGCTGGCGGAACACGTCCTGCATCAGCGCCACCGCCGCATCGAAGGTCGGCAGTTCGGGCACCGGATGCACCAGGTCCCCCAGATGGATCACGAACTTGGGCTCGTAGCGGGCGATCTCGCGGGCGATGAAGCGCGCGCGGCTGGTGGCCTTCTCGTTCACCTTCCAGGGCGCGGACTGGTCGCCGCTCTCGGGCTTCACATGGGTGTCGCCCACCAGGGCGAAGGAGAAGAGCAGGGTTTCGGGAGACGGCATCGGTCACTCGGCAGGTTGGGGACGAGGCGGCGGGCGGACGCAAGGGGCCGTCCGCGGCGAAGGCACCGCGTTGAGGAGCGTGACAAGGTGAAGAGGCGCGGGCGGGCGGCCCGCGCCGGTCGGGCGATCCGAAAGGTCAGTTGCCCTTTTCGGAATGCACGGTCTCGAAGAAATAGTCCTTCCAGGATGCCGGCTTCTGCTTCAGCGCGCCGGTGCGATACATGAAGTCGGCGATCTTCATGCTTTCCTTCGGGTAGATGTCGAAATCGTATTCCGGGGAGGACAGGATCTGTTCGACGATGGCCCGGTCGGTCTTGTCGCCGGTGACGGCGTAATATTTGTCGATCGAGCCCTTCAGGTCGGTCTTGATGAGGTCCACCGCCCGGCGTTGGGCGGCCATGAAGGCTTCCACGAGCTTGGGATTGTTCTTCACGAAATCCGACTTGGCATAGATGACGGAGAGGGTGGCGGGGCCGCCCTGGATCTGGAAGGAATCCGCCACCTTGGTGATGCCCGGCACCTTCAGCGCCCGCTCCTGGAACGGGGAGGAGGCCATGTAGCCGGTGATGCCGCCCGCCTTGGAGGTCAGTGCCGCATAGGCCTCAGGATGGGCCATGGCCACCTGGATATTGTCCAATTCCCCCCACTTGCCGGGCCCGAAGGCCTGCTCAACGCCCATGGCCAGCACGATGGCCTGGATGGACACCTTGATGCTCGGCAAGGCGATCCGGTCGTTGGGGCCGAAATCCTTGATGGACTTGATGTTGGGATTGTTCGTGAGCAGGTACATGGGCGAGGCATTGATGGCCGAGAGGCCCTTCACCCCGTAATTCTTCGAGGTCTTGTCCCACAAGGTGAGCATGGGGGCGAGACCTGCGGAGGCAATCTGAACGGAATCGGAGAGCAGCGCATCATTGAGCGGGCCGCCGCCGCCGAGGCGCGCATATTCCACCGTGACGTCGAGGCCGCGCTTCTTGGCCTCTTCTTCCCACAGCTTGTCGCTCTGCATGACGATCAGCGGCAGATAAGGCAAGCCGATCTGGGTGGCGACCCGCACATTGCTCATTTCCGCCCGTACCGGTGCGGCGAAGCTGATCAGGGCGGCCGCGGCGATGGCGGCAAGGCGCAGATGTCGTGATTTTTGCATGGACCATGTCCCCTCTGGCTGGGCCCGGACCCTGGGAGGGCCGGGGGGAGCGCCGATTGCGGTCGTCTTCCCTCTGTGTCTGGAAAAGATGCTATGGTATGGTCAACCAGCAGACAAGATTAATTCATGTGCAGCGTGCCTTTTCTTCGATCTCCCCCGGCCGCGCGCGTCGCCCAGCAAATGGGCTTCGTCTGCGTCCTTGGAAGGACTAGACAGATCGGCTCCACATGCGGCGAGATCGGGTGAAGCGGAGATGGCTCTGGTGGACGGCGTGGCAATGGGCCTGAACGGGGAAGTGCATGACGGCGAGGAGGCGCGCCGCCGTCTGCGCACGTCGTCCCTGCCGCTCTACGTGGCCCTGTCCAATCTGCTGCGCGCCGAGATCCAGGAAGGCCGCTGGCCGCCCGGGACGCAATTGCCCACGCTCGAACAGCTGTCCGAGATGTACGGCATGGCCCGTGTCACCGTCCGGCAGGCTTTGGGCGTGCTGGCGGACGATGGCCTGATCGACCGCGTCCAGGGCAAGGGCACGTTCGTCGCCGACGGGCTGAAGCCGCGCAAGATCATCCAGCTGGATTCCAGCTGGGACAATTTCCTTCAGATGCTGGATGGAAACCTGCCGCAGACCCTCACCGTCGAGGCCGAGGTGCCATTGCCTTCCCCGCGCCCGGAGGAGGGGGAGGCAGGCCCCTCCTATCGCTACATGCGCCGCGTCCACCGCGCGGGGAACCAGCCTTACTGCGTGATTGACCTCTATCTCGACAATGCCTGCTACGCCCTCGCGCCCGAGGCGTTCGACCAGGCCATGGTCATCCCCGTGCTGGGCCGCCTTGGCCGCCCCAAGGTGAAGAAGATGACCCAGTCCTTCCGCATCCTGGCGGCGGACCTCACGGTGGCCCGCCTGCTCGACCTGCCCGTGGGGGCGCCGGTGGGCGAGGTGCGGCGCGTCATCACCGACAAGGCCGGCCGCGTGCTTTATCTCGGCATCGGCCAGTACCGCGGCGACCTGGTGGTTTTCAACACCACGCTTGAGGTGCCGGCGGAATGAAGGGGTCCAGGGCCTCAGGCATCAACTGAACCCTTCAAAGTCCCTGTGCGCCCCCCAAAGGGCCCTCATTTGCCCCGCGAATGTTCCGGGGCCTCAGAAGTTCCGCTGGGCCCGGATGCCTCCCGACCAGACATCGGCCGACCCGCCAAATATGGCCACGGTGCCGGAAGCCGGCGTTCCGGTGACCGACACGGAACTCAACGGAAGGCTTCCACTGACCCGCGAATAGATCACTTCGACACCCAGATCGAGATTGCGCACCGGCGACCAGACGGTGTTAAGCCCCGCCTGCCACATCTCCACGTCGAAGCCGGCATTGAACTGGCGGGCGGCAGGCGAACTGGACACTGTGGCCGCCGAGAAGGCCGCGTTCTGGGGCACATCCACGCGCACATAGCCGCCATAGACGGCCGAGCGCAGAGCGGGTTGCCAGAAGTGGCGGAACTGGGCCTGGAGCGCGAAGCCCTTCTCCTGCGCATAGTCCGAGCCATTCCAGATGGCGTCGGCGATGGGATAATAGCCGCCGGTCACCGTGGAGAGGCCGGCATTCAGGCCGAGGGCGCCGAGCCCCGATGCGCGAGCCTGGTAATTGCCGGACAGTCCCAGATAATTCAGCGCGCCGGAGGCATAATTGGCCTGCAGGTAGAGGCTGTCGCCCGCGGCCAGCATCGGCAGCTTGACTTCCAACGAGGCGCCGAGCGCCCAGCCCCAGGCGTCCAATCCCGCAGCGCCGAGATAAGCGGCTCCTGCGGTGGTCGGGGTCATGCCCGCAACCTGGTGCAGGGCGCCGGAGGCCATGGCCGTTCCCCAGGCCTGGTCCTGGCGCAGATTGGCAACGAAGTCCGGCACTTTCGTGCCTTCCTGCCCGTTCAGATAGCTCATGCCGCCGAGGCTGGAGAGCGTGGAACCGGAGGCGAACGTGGCGGTGGAGGGGCCGTATTGCAGGCCCGTCGTGCGGCTGGCTGCGTCCTCCACCGCCAGCGTCGCCGAAACACCGTTGCCGAACTGCGCGGTATAGCCGAGCAGCGATGTCCAGGTGTTGGAGCCCGCATAAGGCGTGGTCATCATGTAGCTGATACCGGTGTCGAAGAAGGACTGGGTATAGCCGAAGGTAAAGCCCGCAAACTGAATGAAAGCGCGCTCGAAATAGGCGGAGGCGCCGGACGGGCTACCCGCACTGGCCTGCGAATCCCATTGCATGCCGAAGCGGAGATAGGAGCGCAGCACGCCATAATCGGTGGCGGTACGGGCATCCAGGTCCAGAATGGTGCGGGCACGCGTCAGATAGTCGGGATCTGCGGACGTGCTGAAGGGGTAGCCGCCAATGCTGGCGCCCGGCGCCTTGAAGGCGGTGGAGGCGGCCGAGGAAATGGCGGGGTTGAAGGTGCCGACTGCGTTCAGGTAGGCATCAAAGCGGATATAGCCGCCCAGGCGCAGGCAGGTCTCCGTGCCGGGCACGTCGTAATAGCCGGCGCCATAGGTGGTGCACACGCGCACATATTCCACCGCCTTCGCCTTGGCGGGAAGATCCGCCCCCAAGGCCCCTTGGCTGGACATGGCCACGGCTCCCGCGAGCGCCGTCAAAAAGCGTGTCCGCATTTCCCTTCCCCCGCATGCGCCGCCCTCGGGCTGATTGCGGCGAGCCGCATTGCAGCCCGACCTCTGTGAAGGGCATCGGACCTTCCGGTAACGTTTGAGTGTCTGTCGGACGCGGCTTGCGGTTCCGGGCGCCCGGTGCGCGGGATCGCTCATGATCAATCAAAAATATAGATCAGAACAAACACTATTGCCTATTTGATCGATCGAACGCTGCGACGCACTTTTGAGCCGGGCAAACAGGGAGGCCGACATGGCCGATGAGAGGGTGGCGCCGTCGTTTCTGGCCGGCGCTCTGGGGCCGGCGGCGAAGGCGGCGGGCAATATTCTGCCGGGGCTGGCGCTGACCGTTACGGTCGCCGGCCTTGCCTATGCGCTGCGCCTCATTCCCGGCATCTCCTCCTTGAGCCCGCTGGTCATCGCCATCGTGGTGGGCATGACCTTCCACAATCTGATCGGCACCCCCGCCTGGGCGATTCCCGGGGTGAAATTCTCCCTGCGCCGCATCCTGCGCTTCGGCATCATCCTGCTCGGCCTGCAGCTCACGCTCGCCCAGGTGCAGATGATCGGCGCCTCCGGCTTCCTGATCGTCGCCATCTGCCTTGTGGCCACCTTCTTCGTGACCCGCTGGATCGGCAGGGCCATGGGGGTGGAGCCGCGCCTGGCCGAACTGATCGCGGCGGGAACCTCCATCTGTGGCGCTTCCGCCGTCATCGCCACCAACACCGTCACGCGGGGGTCGGACGAGGACGTGGCCTATGCGGTGGCCTGCGTCACCGTGTTCGGCTCCATCTCCATGCTGCTGTTCCCGGTCCTGCTGCCGCTCACCGGTTTCTCGGCCCATGCCTACGGGCTGTGGACCGGAGCCACCATCCATGAGGTGGCGCAGGTGGTGGCGTCCGCCTTCCAGGGCGGGCAGGAAGCGGGCGAATTCGGCACGGTGGCCAAGCTCACCCGCGTGATGCTGCTCGCGCCCCTCGTCCTGGCGCTGGGCTTTGCCGCCACGCGCCGCGCGCAGGGCGGCGAGGCCGGTCGCGCCGCGCCCCCCGTGCCGTGGTTCGTGCTGGGCTTCATGGCCATGATCGTGGTGAACAGCCTGGGTGTCGTGCCCGCCGAGGCCAAGCCCCAGATCGCGCAGGTCACCACCTTCCTGCTCGCCATCGCGCTCGGGGCCATGGGCCTGGAGACGGACATTCGCAAGCTGCGCGCCAAGGGCTTCAAGCCGTTGGCGCTAGGGGCCGCCTCCTGGGCCTTCATCTCGCTCCTGGGCTTCGTGCTGATCGCCAGCTTCTACGCCTGAGGCCCGCCGCTGAACGGCATCCCGTGCGAAGGATGGACGGCCCGCTTCCCTCGGAGGCGGGCCGTTTTGCGATGGGGCCCGCCGCGCGCCCCCTCAGCGCGCCTCTGCGGCCGGGCCGCCGGCGCTGGTCTCCAGGAGCCAGTCGCGCACCCACCGCGCGGAGGGGGAAAGGTCCCGCTCCCTGGGACAGACCAGGTGGTAGGCAAAGCTCGTCTCGAAACGGTGGGCGAAGGGGTCCACCAATTCCCCGCTTTCCATTTCCTTTCGCACCAGCCACCAGGCGAACAATGAGACGCCGAGGCCGTTAATGGTGGAGGACAATTGGAAGTGCCGGTCCTCCAGCATCATCTGCTGCTGGGAGGGGGCGAGGGTCAGCCCGTTGCGGTGGAACCAGTCGTCCCACATCTGCGTGTCGTCCACATGCAGCAGGGTGCAGCGGGCGAGGTCCCGCGGGCTGGAAATGGGATGCTGGCGCAGATAGTCGGCGCTGCAGACCACCACCAGGCGCTCGGGCCACAAGGGTGTCACCTCGAAGGCCGGCCAATGGCCCTGTCCCCACTGGATGCCCAGATCGGCGAAGCGGTCCGGGTCGGCCATGGTGGCATAGGTGTTGTTGTGGTTCTGGATCGACAGGTGAAGGCCCGGGCGGCTCTCCAGGAGTTGCCCCAGGCGGGGAGAGAGCCAGCGGCTGGCGAACATGGGAAGCAAGGCCATGCGCACCGAGCGCGCTTTCCCGGTTACATGCTCCTGACCCGCCTGTATGATGGTCAGACCACGTTCCACATAGGTCGCCAGCAGGCTGCCGGCCTCCGTCAGCTCCAGGCCGCTCCGGGTGCGCCGGAACAGGGCAATGGACAGGTCCGTTTCCAATTTTTTGATATGGTAGCTCACCGAGCTCTGGCTGGTGTTGAGCGCCAGCGCCGCCTTGGTCACGTTGCGCGTCTCACAGACCGCATGAAACACTTGAATTGACTTGATATTTCGGATGGCTCTGCTGTCCGCCACGGCCGCGCGCCCCTGCTCAATGCCGGCAAGAATAATCGAAATTTTTGATGCCACCCCGCAATCTTTGAATTTTTCATCCCTCCCGCTTGGCGATAGGTGTCTAGCAACCGCACTTAAAAAAGGCGGATGGGAGGGAAGGGCATGACGGCGACCCTGGCGGTCAACCGCCTGTGCAAGTCGTTTGGCGGCGTGAACGCTGTCCGCGACCTGTCTTTCGAGGTACGCCCGGGCGAGATCCTCGGGCTGATCGGCCCCAATGGCTCGGGCAAGTCCACCACGGTCAATGTGCTCGCCGGTGTCCTGCCGCCCACTTCGGGCGAAATCCTACTGGCCGGCGTGCCCGTGCACACCGTTCCCGAATATGACCGGGTGGCCCTCGGCCTGACCCGTACCTTCCAGACCGCCAGCATCTTTCCCGAATTCACGGTCCGCGCCCATGTGGCCCTCGGTGCCCATGTGCGCCAGCCCGCCGGCACCTTGCTGCGGCACGGTGCCGGGCGGGGCGCACTGGAGCACAAGGTGGAGGAGCTTCTGGACCTCACGGGGCTTTCGGCGGTCGCCGAGCGCCGGGCCGGGGCCATCTCCGCCGCGCAGCAGCGCCTGCTCATGATCGCGACGGCGCTGGCCAGCGAACCCCACATTCTCCTGCTGGACGAGCCCGCCGCCGGCCTTGTCGCCCATGAGCGCCGCGCTTTGGCCGGGCTGGTGCGCGCCATCCGCGACCGGGGCACGTCGGTCCTCATCATCGAGCACCACATGGCACTCATCATGGAGATCTGCGACCGGCTGGTGGTGCTGAGCTTCGGTACCAAGATCGCCGAGGGCACGCCGAACGAGGTGCGCAACGATCCCGTGGTGATCGACGCCTATCTGGGCGAGGCCGCCTGACATGCTCCAGGTGCAGCAATTGAGGATCGGCTACGGCCCGATCGAAGTGGTTCATGGCATCGACCTCACTGTGGAGGCGGGCGAGTGCGTCGCCCTCATCGGCGCCAACGGAGCGGGGAAGACCTCCACGCTGAAGGCCATTTGCGGGCTCGTTCCGGTGCGGAGCGGCACGGTGCGGTTCGAGGGGCGGGACATCACCAACCTGCCCGGCCACGCCGTGGTGCGGGCCGGCATCACCATGTGCCCGGAAGGGCGCCAGGTGTTTCCCCAAATGAGCGTGCTCCAGAATCTGCGCATGGGCGCCTATGCCCGGCGTGACGGCGGTCAGGCGCAGGACCTGGACGCCATGATGGACATGTTCCCCATCCTGCGATCCCGCGCCGCCCAGGCGGCGGGGACCTTGTCGGGAGGCGAGCAGGAGATGCTCGCCATCGCCCGGGCCCTGATGGCGCGACCGCGCCTGTGCATTTTCGACGAGCCCTCGCTGGGGCTGGCGCCGAAGATCGTGGCTGAGGTGGGCGAGACCATCGCCCGCATCAAGGCCACCGGCATGACCATCCTGCTGGTGGAGCAGAATTCCCACCTCGCCTTGCGCCTCGCCGACCGCGCCTACCTGTTCGAGGCGGGGGAGATCGTGCTGACCGGCACGGGCACCGAACTGCAATCCCACCCGGACATCGCCAAAGCCTATCTCGGCCATTGAGGCGGCCGGACAGGCGTCCGAACCAAGCGACCAGAAAGCCGAAGCAAACAAATCGGCAAGACTGAGGGAGACGTCCATGAGAAAGCCATTCGCGGGTCTTGCGGCCGCCGCCGCCGCCCTGACCTTCTCCACCGCCATGGCCTTCGCGGCCGAGAAGACCCTGGACATCGGCGTCAGCGATGCCCTCACCGGGGGCGGCGCGGTCTATGGCCTTGCCGAAGCCAATGCGGTCAAGATGGCGGCCAAGGAGATCAACGCCGCCGGCGGCATCAAGGTGGGCAAGGACGTCTATAAGCTCAACGTCATCGCCTATGACGACAAGGCCAACCCCACCGAGGCCACCAATGCGGTGCGCAAGCTGATCGACCGGGACGGGGTGAAGTATATCCTCGGCTTCTGCTGCTCCGGGGCCACCGCCGCGGTGGCGTCCTTCATCAAGAATGAGGACGCCGTCATGCTGGTGGGCAATGCCGCCGAGCGCTCCATCACCACCCGCGGCATTCCCAACCTCGTGCGCACCCGCCCGCCGGCCGACTATACCGGCGCGGCCGCCGGTGCCTTCGTGGCGAAGAAAGGTCAGAAGCGGGTCGCTGTCCTCGGTGCGCTGGATGTGGGTTTTTATGCCAGCTACGTGGATGCCTTCGAGGCGGAGCTGAAAAAGTCCGGCGGCGAGATCATCGCGCGGGAATCCTTCGGGCTGAAGGATCGGGACATGACCCCGCAGCTCACCAAGATCCGCGAGCTGAAGCCCGATGCCATCCTGGTGGCAGGCTATGTGGAGCCGGCCGCCTTCATCTACCGGCAGGCGGCGGAACTGGGCATGGATGTGCCGCGCTACGGCTTCACCAGCGGCAGCGAGGAGCAGTTCCTGAAGGTGGCCAGCGCCGCGCAGATGGAAGGGGTGTGGGACCTGCGCCCCACCGAGCTGACCCTCCAGGCGGCCTCTCCGGCGGGCCTTGCCTACAACAAGAACTACACCGCCGCCTTCGGTGCCGCGCCCTCGCCCAGCTCGCCCTATGCCTATGACCAGGTCTATGCCCTGAAGGCGGCGCTGGAAGCCGCCGGCACGGTGGAGGACACCAAGGCGGTCGCCGCAGCGCTGCGCAAGATCGCCGTGCCCGCCGAGGCGGTGATGCAGTACATTCCCGTGGACGGCAAGCTGTTCGACCGCAACGGACAGGCCTACACCACCAACGGCGCCTTCCAGTGGCGCGGCAACACTTGGATGTTCGTCGAGGACCTGCCCTCGGACGCGAAAGCCTACTCACAGTTCCTGAGCACGCTGAACTGAGCGTGAACCGCGCGGCCTGCGACGGGGGACGTGGGCCGCGCCTCTCCCCATCTCAAAGACTTCCCGCCACGCCCTGGCGCAGACGGATCGCGACCTGATCCCATGATCGAACTCATCCAGCAGACCATCAACGGCCTCGCGATCG
This sequence comes from Aquabacter sediminis, assembly GCF_028863665.1. Lineage (GTDB taxonomy): Bacteria > Pseudomonadota > Alphaproteobacteria > Rhizobiales > Xanthobacteraceae > L1I39. Next base: position 422,741 of record NZ_JARBFX010000002.1, on the reverse strand, counting down.
GCGGCGTCTACGTCCTCATCGCCCTCGGCCTCACCACCGTGTTCGGCATATTGGGCATCGCCCATTTCGCGCACGGCTCGGTCTCCATGTTCGGGGGCTATCTGACCTATGCGCTTGTGGCGCTGCATGGGGTTCCGCTGGTGCCCGCCATTGCCATCGCACTCGCCGTTGGCTTCCTGCTTGGCCTCGCCATCGAGATCCTGGCCTATCGGCCGGTGCGGGGTGCCAGCCATATCAACGCCTTCATCGTCGCCCTGGGCCTGACCATGATGGTGGAGGGGCTCAACCTGGAGCTCTTCGGGGCAGACCAGGTGGTCATCCCCACCGATCTGACCCGGGTCTTCCGCATCGGCGCCATCACCATTCCGGAACTCCGGCTCTATGCGATCCTTGCGGCCGCGCTGCTCATCTTGGCCATGACGCTGTTCGTGGATCGCACCAAGACCGGGCAGGCCATCCGCGCCGTCGCGCAGAACCGGGACGCCGCCATTCTCATGGGGGTGAATGTCAACACCATCCCGCTGGTGGTGTTCGCCATCTCCACCATGCTGGGGGTGGCCGCGGGCGTGATGGTGGGGTCCCTGTTCGCCATCGCGCCGGGCATCGGCGAGGGTTTGGTGGTGAAGGGCTTCGCCGTGCTGATCCTGGGCGGCCTCGGCTCCATTCCCGGCGCCATTGTCGGCGGGCTGGTGCTTGGCGTCACTGAGGCATGGGCGGCCGGCTTCGTGTCCTCCGCCTATAAGGACGTGATCGCCTTCGCCGTGATGATCATCGTGCTGCTGGTCCGCCCCGAGGGCCTCATGGGGAGGAAGGCGTGATGAACCCCAGCCTGAAACTGTGCGCCTACGGCGCGTTGCTCGTCGCCCTTGCCGCAATGCCGCAACTGGTCCCGGTCAAATACTATATCCATCTTGGCGTGCTGGCACTCATCTGGGTGATCGTCGCCCAGGGGCAGAACCTGATCCAGGGCTGCACCGGCTATGTGTCCATCGTGCAGGCGGGCTTCATGGGGGTGGGCGCCTATGGCTCCACCTTGATGGGCCTGCACTTCCACCTGCCGGTCTGGCTCACCCTTGTCTTGGCCCCGGTCCTCACGGCGCTCTTCGCCCTGGCGGCGGGCTATCCCAGCTTGCGGGTGAAGGGGCATTACTTCGCCATCGTGACCTTGGCGTTCAACCTGGTGATTTTCATCGTGCTGATGAACTTCACCTCGCTCACCCACGGCGAGGCCGGCATTTCGGACATTCCCAAGCCGGCGGGGGTGAAGGGTCTGGTCGATTTCAGCCAGCGGAACACCTATTACTACCTCGCCTTGGCAGCCGCGGCGGGGAGCACCGGCCTTGCCGCGCTCATCATGCGCTCGCGCATCGGCCAGATCCTGTCCGCCATCCGCCAGAACGAGACGCTGGTGGGCGCCATGGGCATTCCCGCCTGGCGCTACAAGCTCTTCGCCTTCGTCGCCTCGGCCATGTATGCGGGCTTTGCGGGTGCGCTCTATGCCCATTATCAGGGCTTCATCAATCCCGACGTGTTCGGGGTCGCCCAGTCGCTGGACGCGATCCTGGCCGTCATCATCGGCGGATCGGGCACCGTGGCGGGGCCGGTGATCGGCGCCTTCTTCGTGGTGCTCCTTCCAGAGATGTTGCGCTTTGCCGATGGGTTCCGGCTCATCGTCTATGGCCTCGTCCTGGTCCTGGCCACCATCTTCATGCCGCGCGGCATTGTCGGTGGCGCCGCCCTGCTGGCGGACCGGCTGAAGGGCGCGCGCTCATGACCGGCGCACCCTCTGCCGAAGACAGGCTCGCTGCCATCGCGGCGTTCGCCTCCAAGTCCGTCGCTCCCGCCGCCATCGGCTGGTCCATGGGTGCGCCCGTGAGCGCCGAACTGTTCGCGCAGGCGGCCGGCCTTGGCCTCATGGGGGTGGAGGTGTCCGCGGCATCGGGCGGGCTTGGCGCGGACTTCGCCTTCAAGGTGACCGCGTGTGCCCATCTGGCGGCGGCCGATTTCGGCTTCGCCATGTCGGTGGTGAACACCCACAATGTGGCGCGGCGGATCGAATTGAGCGCTGCCGCGCCCCTGCAGGCGCGCCACCTGCCGGTCCTCCTGTCCGGGCGGGTGTCTGCCTGCACCGCCTTGACGGAGCCGGGCGCGGGGTCCGACGTGCCGGCCCTCGCCACCCTGGCGGAACGCGTTCCGGGCGGCTGGCGCCTGAACGGCGAGAAGACGTGGATCATCAATGGCCGCCATGCTGGCCTCTGCATCGTCTATGCCCGCTGCGGCGCGACGGACAGCGGGGGCATCGGCGCCTTCCTGGTGGATCTGACGGCGCCGGGCGTCACGCGCTATCCGCTGGATGGGCCCTTCGCCCAGACCTCCATGGGCACGGGCGGCTTCCGGCTTGAGGACGTGATGGTGGAGGACGACCAGCTTCTGCTGTCGCCCGACATCGCCTTCAAGGCGATCCTGTCGGAGATCAACGGCGCCCGCACCTATGTGGCGGCCATGTGCTGCGCCATGCTGGAGGCGGCGATCGGCGAGGTCAGTGCGCACGGCGCGCGGCGGCGCACCTTCGGCATCCCCCTGGAGGCGCATCAGGACTGGCGGCTCACGGTGGCGCGCGCGCGGGTGGACCTGGCCGCCGCGCAGGCGCTGGTGGACCGAGCCGTGGGTGCCGCCGGCGATGCCGGTGCGGCGCAGATGCAGGCGGCGGCCGCCAAGGTCCATGCGGTGGAAACCGGCCAGCGCCATCTGCCGCGCCTGCTCCATGCCATGGGCGCCGAGGGTCTGCGCCCGGAGCATTGCCTCGCCCGACATCTGGGCGCGCTCCAGTCCGCCGCCCTCACCGACGGGAGCACCGCCATGCTTCTCGAGCGGATCGCCCGCCTCGGGCGGCGTTCCGCCCCTTCAGACATCCAAGAAAAGGCCTAGTGCGATGCGCGTATTTCAGATCGAGGGCGGCTGGGGCTTCGACCATCTCACCCTGGCGGAGCGTCCCGCGCCGAAGCCGGGTCCCAAGGACGTGGTGGTGGCCATGCGCATGGCTGCGCTGAATGCCCGCGACCTCATCGTGCCTGAGCGCGGCTATGGACGGGCCACGGGCGAACTGCCGCTCATTCCCGTGTCCGATGGGGTCGGCGTCGTGGTGGAGGTGGGGAGCGAGGTGCGCCGGGTGGCGGTGGGCGACCGGGTGTGCCCCACCTACTTCCAGAACTGGACCTCAGGCCCGCCCAATGCCGAACGGCTGGCGTCCGGGCTCGGCGGTCCGCTGGACGGGGTGATGGCGGACCTGGTGTGCCTGTCGCAGGAGGGGGTGGTGCGCATCCCCGATGTCCTGTCCGATGCCGAGGCCGCCACCTTGCCCTGCGCCGCGCTCACTGCCTGGAGCGCGGTGGCAACCCTTGGCCAGACCAAGGCCGGGGACCGCCTGCTGATCCAGGGCACGGGGGGCGTTGCCCTCTTCGCCCTCGCCTTCGCCAAGCTGCATGGCGCCCATGTCACCGTCATCTCGTCCAGCGACGCGCGGCTGGAGCAGGTCCGTGCCATGGGGGCGGACGCCACCATCAATTATCGCACCACGCCGGACTGGGCGAAGGAGAGCCGGCAGATCACGGCCGATCGGGGCGGCTATGACAACATCATCGAGCTGGGCGGCGCCTCCACCTTGCCACTGTCCTTGCGCGCCGTGCGGCCGGGCGGGACGATCTCGCTCATCGGCGTGCTGTCGGGCTTGAATGTGGAGGCCTCCCTCGGCCCCATCGTGGCGCGGCAGGTGCGCCTGCAAGGAGTGACGGTGGGCCATCGCGACGGCTTCGAGGCCATGCTGGCGGCCATCGCCCAGCATGGGGTGCGGCCCGTGATCGGCCAAACCTTCGCCTTCGAGGATCTGAAAGCCGCGCTCGCCCATCTGCGCGACGGCGGCCATTTCGGCAAAACCCTCATCCGGTTCTGACCATGCTCTCCTCCCATCCGTTCCAGCCGCGCGCCCATGCTGCGCGCACGCCCGATGCGCTCGCCTTCAAGATGTGCAGCACCGGCGAGCGCGTGACCTTCGCGGAGCTTGAGGCCCGGGCCAATCAGGGCGCGCACCTGTTGCGCGCGTGCGGTCTCGCCAGCGGCGACCATATGGCGATCCTGATGGAGAACCGCCGGGAATTCCTGGAGGTGTGCTTCGCCGCCGACCGGACGGGCGTCTATTACACCACCATCAGCACCCATCTGACGGGGGAGGAGATCGCCTATATCCTCGGCGATTGCGGCGCCAAGGTGCTGGTGGTCTCCGATGCCTACCTGTCCATCGCGGCCAACCTTGCGGCGCGCCTCGGCCCGGCCTGTCGCATGCTGGTTGTGGGCGCGCCGCCGCCTGGCTTTGCGTCTTGGGCGGGCGAGGCGGCGGGCTTCCCCGAAACGCCCATCGCCGACGAGGCGCAGGGCCTCGACATGCTCTATTCCTCCGGCACCACCGGGCGTCCCAAGGGGATAAAGTGGCCCCTCACCGGCGACAGGCCGGGCGGGCGCACCATGCTGCTCGACCTCCTCACCTCGCTCTTCGGCTATAGCGCAGAGGCGCGCTATCTGTGCCCGGCGCCGCTTTATCATGCCGCGCCGCTGCGCCATTCCATGGTCACCATCAAGATGGGTGGCTCGGCCTTCATCATGGGGCGGTTCGACGCGCAGGAGGCGCTGCGGGTCATCGAGGCGGAGGCCATCACCCACAGCCAGTGGGTGCCCACCATGTTCGTGCGGCTCTTGAAGCTGCCGCCGGAGATGCGCGCCGGCTTCGACCTCTCCTCCATGCGCATGGCGGTCCATGCGGCCGCGCCGTGCCCGGTGGAGGTGAAGCGCCAGATGATGGAATGGTGGGGTCCCATCATTCACGAATATTATGCGGGCACGGAGAATAACGGCTTCACCGCCATCACGCCGCAGGAATGGCTCGCTCATCAAGGGTCCGTGGGCCGCGCGAAGCTGGGCGTCCTCCACATCTGCGACGAAGAGGGGCACGAATTGCCTGCGGGGCAGGAGGGGGAGATCTATTTCGAGAATGGCCACCCCTTCGCCTATCACAACGACCCCGCCAAGACCGCCGCCTGCACCAATGCACAGGGCTGGACCACGCTGGGCGACATCGGGCGGCTGGACGAGGAGGGCTATCTCTATCTCACCGACCGCAAGTCTTTCGTCATCATCTCCGGCGGCGTGAACATCTATCCGCAGGAGACCGAGGATGTGCTGGTCAGCCATCCCGCCGTGCTCGATGCCGCCGTCATTGGCGTGCCCAACGAGGACCTGGGCGAGGAGGTGAAGGCCATTGTGCAACTGGCGCCGGGCCAGGCCGCCAGTCCTGAATTGGCCGGTGTTCTGATGGCCCATTGCCGCGCGCGCCTGTCCTCCATCAAGTGCCCCAGGACCCTTGAATTCCGCCCCGATCTGCCGCGCTCGGCGACGGGCAAGCTCTACAAGCGGGTGCTGAAGGACGAATACTGGGCCAAGGTCTCTCCGCCGAAATGAAAAGCCCGCCGCGGGACGCGCGGCGGGCTTTCTTGTTCGAGCGGATCACGCGTCAGACGGTGCGTCCGCCGTCCACTTCCAACACCACGCCGGTGATGAACTCGGCCTCGTCGGAGGCGAGGTAGAGGCACGCGCCGGCAATGTCCTTGGGCTCGGAGAGGCGGCCCAGCGGAATGGTGGAGATGAACCGCGCCCGGTTCTCCGGGGTGTCGGGCACGCCCATGAAGCTTTCCAGGAGCGCGGTGGCGCCCATGACCGGGGCGACGCAGTTCACCCGGATCTTCTGGGGCGCCAGTTCCACGGCGAGCGAGCGGGTGGCCAGGTTCACTGCGCCCTTGGTGGAATTGTACCAGGTCAGGCCGGGACGGGGCCGGATGCCGGCGGTGGAGCCGATATTGATGACCACGCCGCCACCTTGGGCCGACATGACCGGCACCACCGTGTGGATCATGTAATAGATGGACTTCACATTGATGGCGTAGACCTTGTCGAACTCCGCCTCGGTGACTTCCAGCAGCGGCTTGTTGCGGTGGGTCCAGCCGGCATTGTTGATGACGATGTCCAGCTTGCCGCCATGGTCCTGGGCGGCTTTCACCGCCGCTTCCACATCCGCCCGGCTGGTCACGTCGCCCTTCACCGCGATGGCGGCCGGCCCGATGGAGGCGGCAACCTCGGTGGCGCCCGCCTCGTTCAGGTCCATGATGGTGACCTTGGCCCCCTCGCGGGCGAACTGGCGGGCGATCTCCGCGCCGAAGCCCGATGCCGCGCCCGTCACGAGCGCGGACTTGTCCTTGAGCCGCATTTCCGTTTCCTCAGTCGTGCTTGATGATCAAGGTCTTGAGGGTCGAGAACTCGTAGAGCGCCTCGAACCCTTTCTCGCGGCCATGGCCGGATTTCTTCATGCCGCCGAAGGGCAGTTCGATGCCGCCGCCGGCGCCATAGGCATTCACATAGACCTGCCCCGCCTTCACCTTGCGGGCGACGCGGATGGCGCGGGAGGCGTCCTTCGACCAGATGCCGGCCATGAGGCCGAACTCGGTGCCGTTGGCGAGGCGAATGGCGTCGGCCTCGTCGTCGAAGGGCAGCACGGAAATGACAGGGCCGAACACTTCGTCGGTGGCCAGTTCATGGGTGCGCGGCACCGGGCCGAATACGCGGGGCGGCACATAGAAGCCGCCGCCGGGCACGCCCTCGGCCACCTGTCCTTGCGCCACCACGGCAACGCCCGTGTCGGCCGCGCGGGAGAAGAAGCCGTCCACCCGTTCCTTCTGCTTGGCATTAATGACCGGGCCGAGGTCGAGGTCCATCTCCGGCGATCCGGCGCGCAGCGTGGCGAAGCGGGCCGCAAGGCGCGAGACCACCTCGTCATAGGCCGAGCGCGCCACCAAGAGGCGCGAGCCGGCCGAGCAGGTCTGCCCGGCATTCTGCACCACGGTGTTGGCGATAACCGGAATGGCCACGTCGAAATCCGCATCGGCGAACACCACGTGGGGCGACTTGCCGCCCAGTTCCAGCGTGCAGCCGATATGGTTCTTGGCGGCGGCGGTCTGGATCATCGTGCCCACTTCCGGCGAGCCGGTGAAGGCGATGAAGTCGATGTCCGGATGGGAGGAGAGCGCCGCGCCCGCCTCTTCGCCAAGGCCCGGCACGATGTTGATGGCGCCCTCTGGGAAGCCCACTTCGGCGGCCAGTTCCGCGATGCGCAGCGGGGTCAGGCAGGCATCTTCCGCCGGCTTCACCACGGTGGCATTGCCCACGGCGAGGGCCGGTCCGATGGTGCGGCCGAACATCTGGGCGGGGTAGTTCCAGGGGATGATGTGTGCGGTGACGCCGTGGGGCACGCGCTCGGTCGGCACGAAATAGCCGGCGAGGAAGGGAATGGTCTCGCCATGCAGCTTGTCGGCGGCGCCGCCATAGAACTCGAAATAGCGGGCGGCGGCGACGATGTCGGCGCGCGCCTGCTTCATGGGCTTGCCGGTGTCGCGGGCTTCGAGCTTCGCCAATTCCTCGGCATGATCGGCGATGGCGACGGAAAGCCTGGAGAGCAGGCGGCCTCGCTCGGTGGCGGTGAGGCGGCTCCAGGGGCCTTCCTCCACCGCATGACGCGCGGCGGCCACCGCCGCGTCCACGTCCGCCTTGGTGCCAGCGGCGATGCGGGCGAACACCACGCCTTCGGCGGGCGCTACCACGTCCAGTTCCCGGCCGGAGGCAGCCGGGCGCCAAGCGTTATTGATGAAGACGCCCTTGGCGGCGGCAACCGCCCCTGCGGGTGCGGGCACGTGCTCGGTCATGCGGCCAGTCCTTCGTTTGCCACGTCCTGCGCGATCTCTCCGCGCTCAATGGTGATGGTGCGCTCGGCAAAGGAGCGCAGGAGGTGGGGGTTGGATTCGGTGATGATGAGGGTGAGGCTGGAATCCGCGTCCCGCAGGCGCCGCAGCGCCTCGGCATAGCGGTTGGCCAGAACCGGGGCGAGGCCCTGGAAGGGTTCGTCCAGCAGCACGAGGCGGGTGGCGAGCATGAGCGCGCGGCCGAGCGCCACCATCTTGCCCTGTCCGCCGGAGACGGAGCCGGCGGGGCGGCGCGCCATCTCCTTCAGCTCGGGCAGGATGTCATAGACCCGGTCGAGCCGGCGCTTGGTCTCGGCGGCGTCGAGCTTGGCCACCTGGGCGGGCAAGAGGATGTTCTCTTCCACCGTGAATCTTGAGAACAGCCGCCGGTCCTCCGGCGCATAGCCGATGCCGAGCCCCGGCCGCTTGTGGGCGGGCACGGCGGCCAGGTCATGGCCGTCGAAGGTGATGCGCCCGCCATTCTGGGTGAAGCCCATGATGGTGCGCAAGGTGGTGGTCTTGCCGGCGCCGTTGCGGCCGATGAAGGCGACCGTCTCGCCTTCCTTCATGGCGAAGGTGACATTGCGCAGCACCGGGATGGCGCCGAAGGAGACGGTGACGTGATCGAGGGTCAGCATGGCTCAGCCTCCGATGACCGTGCGGATCACCTCGGGGTCCTCCAGGACCTCCTTCGGCGTCCCGAGGCGCTTGATCTTGCCGGTGCTCCACACCGCCACCCGGCTGGCATAGCGCTGCACCATGTCCATGTCGTGCTCCACGAACACCGAGGACACCTTGGCCTTGGCGAGCGCGGAGACGAGGATCTCCATCACCTCGAACTTGTCCGCCGAGGCGACACCCGACGTGGGCTCGTCCATGAGCAGGAGCTTCGGCTTCAAGGCCAGCGCGATGGCGATGTCCACCAGCTTGCGATGGCCCTCCGGCAGTTCGCCGGCGCGCTTGTCCTTGTCATCGGCGCAGCCGACGAGGTCGAGGAGGGCGATCATCTCGCCCCGCTCCGCGATATGGTCCAGCGGCCGCAGCAGGTTCCAGCGCCGCTCGCGGACGGCGGCGGCCAGCAGCATGTTCTCCAGCACCGTATGGTCGGAGAACAGCTGCGGGATCTGGAAGGCGCGGGCGATGCCCAGCCGGGTGATGTCGCGCGGCGGCTGGGCGGTGATCTCCTTGTTCTCGAACCGCACCGAGCCGGCCTTGGGCCGCAGGTAGCCGGTGCAGATGTTGAGAAAGGTGGTCTTGCCGGCGCCATTGGGGCCGATGATGGCGAGGTTCTCGTCGGCCCGGACATCAAGGTCGATGCCATCGGCGGCGACCACGCCGCCGAACCGGATTTCAAGGCCCCGGGCTTCCAGCAGGATGGGATGAGCGTGCGCGTTCATTCCGCGGGCTCCGTCGCGACGGGGTGGGCGGGGCGCGCGGCGCGGCGGCGGGCGGCGATGGTTTCCACCATGCCGACAATGCCGGTGGGCGCGCGCAGGATGATGACCAGCAGCACGAAGCCGAGGATGAGCTGCCAGGAATCGGCCACGAAGGCCGCCGCGTAGGTGCGGATCGCCTCATAGACAAAGGAGCCGGTGAGCGCCCCCGCCACATTGCCCACGCCGCCGAGGATGGCGATGAAGACGAATTCCGACGACCGCGTCCAATAGGTGTATTCCGGCGTCGCAATGCCCTGGATGACGCCCAGCGCCGCCCCGCCGAGGCCGCACAGGACGGCCGAGATGACGTAGCCCACCAGGAGCACGGTGCGGGCGGACAGGCCGATATATTCCAGCCGCGTCTCGTTGGTCTTGATGGCTTTCAGCGCCTGTCCCAGCGGGCTCTTCAGATAGAGCCAGACCAGCCATGCGGCGATGAGCGCGAGGGCGAGGGTCAGGTAATAGAGCACGCCATCGAAGCCGGCGCGCTCGAAGGACTGGCCGAACACACTGGGGCGCAGGATGCGCAGGCCGTCCGAGCCGCCCGTCAGGTGGAAGAACTTCTCCAGGATGGAATAGAGCACCATGGAGAAGGCCAGGTTGAGCATGCCGAAGAAGATGTAGCGGTAGCGCACCACGAAGAGCCCCACCACCACGCCGAGGAGCGCGGACGTGACGACGCTCGCCAAAATGAGCAGGCCGAGGTCGCCGCCGCCCAGACTCCGGCCGAGAAAGGCCACCGTATAGGCGCCGGTGGCGAAGAACATGCCGTGGCCGAACGAGACCTGACCCGCCTGGAGGAGCAGGATGATGCCCAGCACCGCAAGGCTCTTGGCATAGACGATGGCCAGGAACGTCTCCGCCGAGGGCAGGAAGAAGGGGATGGCGGCGAGCACGACCGCGACGAGAAGGAAGAAGAGGGAGCGGGCGGTCATGTCAGATCTTCCGCAGCTGGGGCGCGCCGAACAGGCCGCTCGGGCGGACGATGAGCACCAGCACCATGAGGATATAGGGCACGAGCACCTCGAATTCGGGGGCCACATAGACGGCGAGCGAACGCCCGAGGCCGATCATCAGGGCGGCCACCGCCGCACCCTCGATCTGGCCGAGGCCGGCGGTGGCGGCCACCGCGAAGGACAGGACGATCATCTCCGCGCCCATGCCGGGAATGAGGGAGGTGGTGGGCGCCGCCACCGCGCCGCCCAGCGCCGCAAGGCTCGCGCCGACGATGAAGGTCAGGAAATAGACCCGCTCCGCATTGATGCCGATGGCGCTTGCCGCCTCGCGATCCTCGGTGACGGCAAGGATCTGCGCGCCCGCCGAAGTGTGGCGTAGGAAAGTGCGCAGGCCGATGAGGACGACGATGGCGAGGATGGGCAGAAAAATGGTCTGGTAGGCGGTGTAGCTGATGCCGAACAATTCCACATTGCCCAGCAATTGCAGCGGCTCGGACATGAAATAGGGCTGCACGCCCCAGACCAGGCGCTGGATGTTCTCCAGCATCATGAAGATGGCGAAGGTGACGAGGATCTGAAGCACCTGTTCCTTGTCATAGATGCGCTGGAGCAGGAACTTCTCCATCAGCCCGCCCAGGACGATACCCACCGCAAGGGCCGCGACGAACAGGGCCGGGAAGGTCAGCCACGGGCTGAAGCCGGCCTTCGTCAGCGCGATGCCGGCGCTGACCGCCACATAGGCGCCGAGCGCGTAGAAGGAGCCGTGGGCAATGTTGAGCACGCCCAGAACGCCGAAGATGAAGGTCAGCCCCACGGCGACGAGAAAGACCAGGGAGGCATAGGCGATGCCGTCGCAGACGGCGAGCATCAGGGTGTCGAATGACATGTGCGACCTTCCGGGACCGCGCGCCGGGCGTCATCGCGCCGGCCGCATGCCGAACCTTCCGCGCCCGTGACGGCGGCGCGGGGGACATGATCGGCACCGGGCGCAGGCCCGGTGCCGGGTGCCGTCAGAGCGGCCTCAATTCCCGTGCGAGAAATTGTCGACCTTGATGTTGATGAGGGCCGGGGTCAGGGTCTTGATCCAGGCTTCTGACTTCTGCCCCACAGGCGGCATGAGCTGGGAGGCGGGGAAGATCATCATCTTGTCCAGCACGTCGAAGGAATAGCCGGGCACGCGCTTGGTGGTGCCGATGAGCTGGTCCTCGATCCCCTGCCCGTCGGCGCGGATTTCCACCGGGCGGCCGAAGGCCTGGAATTTCAGGCCGGGCATGGCGGCTGCCACCTGCTCCTTGGTCGGCCACTTGCCGCCATTGGCGACCACCGCCTTGTCATAGACCGCCTGGAGAGCGGCAAAGGCCTGGGCCATGTGGAACACCGAATAGATCGGATAGTGCCCGGTCTTGGCCTTGTAGGCGTCGATGAAGGCCTTGAACTTGGGATCGCCCTTCATTTCAGGATGAAGGAAGTAATGATCGCCGCGCCCGCCCACGATCACGCCCTCGGGCAGATCGTTGCCGAGACGCTCCAGGGAGCTTTCCGCCAGCGGCAGCACGAACTGGGAGGTACGGAACAGGCCGCGCTGGTTGGCCTGACGCACGAAGGTGTCGAGATCGCCGCCCCAGGAGGTGGAGAGGATCACGTCCGGGCGCAGGGCCAGCAGGCGGGAGACTTCGGTGGAGAAGTCCGGCGCGCCGAACTTGGGGAAGAACTCGGCCACCACCTTGGCGTCGGGCTTCAGCACCTTCAGCGCCTCGGAGAAGATGGCCCAGCTGTCACGGCCCCAGGCATAGTCCTGGTTCACCACCGCCACCGTCTTGAAGTCCGGCTTGGTCTTCAGGAGATAGAGCAGGGGGGCGAGCACTTCTGGGGTCGCATTGGCCTGGGTGCGGAAGACGTAGGAATACTTGTCGTCTTCCAGGATGCGCTGGGTGCCGCAATCCCACATGAAGTTGAGGACCTTCAGGTCCTCCGCCAGCGGCGCGATCTTGTTGCAGACGCCGGACGAGATGGACGCGAACATCACATCCACCTTGGTGTCCTGCACCATGCGGCGGTATTCGGTCATCAGCGTTTCGATGCCGGCGCCCTCGTCGATGAAGTAGAGCTTCACCGGGACGCCCTGAATGCCGCCCTTCTTGTTGATGTCCTCGGCCAGAAGCTCGGCCGCGTCACGCGCCGGCACGCCGAAGACGGAGGCGGCGCCGGAGCTGTAGGTGGTGATGCCAATGCGCAGCTCGGCCGGCTTATCCTGGGCCAGCGCCGGCATGAGGCTCATGAGCGACAGCCCCGCGGCCGCCAAGAATCGACGGATCATGGTCGGCGTTCCTCCATCCCGCTTGATGCGATGATTATTCCCGTGCCCGCCCGAAGCGGAGCGGGTGCATCTTGTGTTCTGGGCGGGCTATCTCAAAAGACTATTTTGACTTGGATGCCATAGCGAAATCTTCTGGCATCCCGCATGGTCCTCGGCGTGATGCCGGCCCGCGCCTACTCGATAAATGTCATGGAAATCTCAGGCTCGGCTTCTGGCCGAGCCAAGACAATTTGGGTGCAGAAAGGGGAGCGTGACACTGGCAGTGGAGTGAAAGGCTCTCGACTCTGCCCCCGTGAGCGTCTTTATACAATGTTGGACAACGCGTGTGCGTCATGAAGAGGCTGCAATAATGCGTAAGATTTCAATTCTTCTGCTCCCGTTGCTCTTGGGTGCGTGTGCCAGCGCGGAAACCGTGCGCACCGCGCAGAACGAAGCTATCATCAAGGCAAAGGTGGACCCGGAATGCGGGAGCAGCCAGGCGGCGGCCGTGGCGGCGAAGGCGGCGGCGGTGGAGACGATCCGGTCCGGATTCGACCGCTACCAGGTGCTGGGCGAGCAGAGCGCCAACAATGTGCGCTATGTGCAGCGGCCGGGGACCTATGAGACGGTCCGCACCACACAGCCCAACGGGCAGGTGACCACCACCACGTCCTACCGCCCGGGACCGACCGTTCCCACCGGCAGCTACAACCAGGACTTCTATATCCGCATGTTCAAGGACGGCGAGCCCGGCAGTGAGAATGCCATCTCCGCCCGCGAGACGCTGGGTCCCGACTGGAAGCGCATCGCCGACGAGGGGGCGCCCACCAGCTGCTTCTGATCCCCTTGGGAAGCCGTCAGGCGGCGCTGTCGGCGTCATCCTCTGGCGCGATCAGGCGTGCGCCCCAGGCGCCCTCCTGCACCAGGCGCACCAGGGTGGCATGGGCCAGTGCGTCGATGGCGCGCACGGCATTGGAGAGCGGTCGGTCGGAGGGGCAGACGATGTGCAGGTCGCGGGTGAGCACGGGCACGCCCACCGGCCAGGCGCGCAGGCGCCCCTCGCTCACCTCCCGCTTCACCGCCGCCTCCGGCAGGATGGCGTAGCCGAGCCCGCCTTCCACCAGCAGCTTGATCTGGCCGTAGGTGTCGATGTCGATGACGGTGGAGAGCCGCACGCCTTCGGACAGTGCCCGCTCCTCGATGAGTTCGCGCAGGCCGTGGCCGGGGCTCGGCAGGATGAGGGTCAGTTCCGCCACCTGGGAGAAGGGTACCGGCCCCGCCTGAGGTGCATCCGGGCTGGGGGAGAGGGCGGAGCCGATCAGGCAGAGGTCCTCGGTGAGGATGCGCCGGGCTACCAGCCCCCGGTCGTTCACCGTGCGATAGAGGATGCCGAGGTCGATTTTGCCTTCGCGCAGCCAGTCCAGCACGAAGCCGCTCATGGCCTCGGCGACGCGCAGCTTCACTTTCGGATAGCGCCGGCGCGCCTCGGAGATGAGCGGCACGCACAGCATCTGGCTGATGGTGCCGGGCATGCCGAACCGCACTTCGCCAGAAGGCTCGCTCATGCCGCCGCGCACCGCCTCCCGCGCCACCTCCATCTGGCCCAGTATGAGCCGGGCATGGCGCACCAGCGTTTCCCCCGCTTCCGTCGGGCGCACGCCCTGCGGGTTGCGGAACAGAAGCTCGACGCCGAGATCCTGCTCCATGTTGCGCACATGCTGGCTGAGCGCCGGCTGGGCGACCCTCAGCCGGTGCGCCGCCTTGGAGAACGAGCCCACCTCGACGATGGTGACGAAATAGCGAAGCTGGCGCAGATCCATGGCGTTCCCGGTCGCCGGCTGGCCCGGCTGTGAAGGCGACGGCAGCATGTGCCGTGCCGCTCCGTGTCAGAGCGCCACCATATAACGCTGTGCACGCGCTTCGGGCAAAAGTTATGGCCGCGCGCCGCAGCGAAAGCTGGGGATGGGCTATCGCGCCAGGAGGTCGAAGCGGTGGGGCTGGGGCAGGAGAACGCCGCCTTCGGTGGGCGCGCCTTCCTGCGCGACCAGTTCCGTCACCCGCGCCCGTTCCCGCTCGGCGGTGGCGGTGCGGGCGGGGTCCACGGCCACGATCATGGCCAGGAAGGCGTCGGCATCTGCAAAGCGGCGCACATCGTCATATTCCCCACTGGCGAGCCGCCTCACCTCGCCCGTCTCCACCGCCGCCGCAAGGGCCGCCTGGGCGGCGGCGCGGATGGGGGTCTCGTCCTCCACGGGCAGCATGGCGCGGAAGAAGGGGCCTTCCGCCAAGGGCTCGATCACCAGGACGGGGCCCTTGCTGACGCGGACCGCCTCCTTCAGCGCCGCGCTCATGAGCGGGACCGGCACATGGTGGAGGGAGTTCAGGAACACCACCCGATCGAAGCTGGCATCGGGGAAGGGCAGGGCCTCGGCACCCGCCTGCCGGAACTCCGCATCCGGCGCACGGCTGCGGGCGGTGGCAAGCGCCGCCTCCTGCGGATCGACGCCGGTCACCTTGGCGCCTTTCGCGCTCAAGGCGCGGGCGAGCCCGCCGCCGCCGCATCCCACGTCCAGGATGGACAGGCCCTCCAGCGGGCCGATCTGAGCGGCGATGATGTCCAGCGTGACGCCCACCGGGCGGCTCAGGGAGGGGGCGGTCGCATCTGGCATGGGGCGTGTTCCGGATCAGGCGGTGACGCGATGGGCGGGAGAGAACTCCTCCCGTAGCGCGTCGCTATGTTCGCCCAAAGCCGGGACCGGGCCAAAGGTGGGCAAGGTGTGGTCGATCAGCGCGCCCGGTGCCAGATAGCGCACGGGGCCGGACGGCGTGTCCACCGTCACGTAGCGGTTCTGGGGATGGCGCACCAGGTCGTCCATGGTGCTGACCCGCCCATAGGCAATGCGCGCCTTCTCCAGCCGGTCCACGATGGTCTCGCGCGGCGCGGCACTGAAGGCAGCGCCGATGATGGCGTCGAGCGCCGGCCGGTTGGCCACCCGCAGATTGTTGCTGGTGAAGCGGGGATCGATCGCCACTTCCGGGCGTCCCAGCACGTCGGCGCACAGCATTGCCCATTCCCGCTCGTTCTGGATGGAAATGAGCACCGCCTTGCCGTCGCCGCAGGCATAGGCGCCATAGGGCGCGATGGTGGGATGACTGAGGCCCGCCCGGTCCGGCGTCTTGCCGCCATAGGCAAATTGCAGATAGGGCACGTTCATCCAGTCGGCGAGCGCGTGATAGAGCGAGACCGCGATGTGCCGCCCCTCGCCGGTGCGCTCCCGGGCAAACAGGGCCTGGAGCACCGCCTGGAAGGCCGTCATGCCGGCCGCGATGTCGCACACGGAGACGCCGACCCGCGCAGAGCCGTGCTCGTTGCCGGTGATGGAGGACAGGCCGCTCTCCGCCTGCACCAGGAGATCATAGGCTTTGAGGTCCCGGAACGGGCCCTCGTCGCCATAGCCGGAGATGGAGCAGGTGATGAGGCGGGGATTGGCGGCGCGCAGCTTGTCCGGGGCAAAGCCCAGGCGGTCGATGGCACCGGGGGCGAGATTCTGGATGAAGACATCCGCCTGCGCCACCATCTGAGCGAGGATGGCCAGGTCGTCGCGGGCCTTCAAATCGAGGCAGACGGATTCCTTGCCCCGGTTCAGCCAGACGAAATAGGCGCTCTCGCCATGGACAAGGCTGTCATAGTTGCGGGCGAAATCCCCTTCCGGCCGCTCCACCTTGATGACCCGCGCGCCCGCGTCCGCCAGCCGGCCGGACACATAGGGCGCGGCCACCGCCTGTTCCACCGAGACGACGAGGAGGCCTTCGAGATCGCGCTGCATCTGTGCTCCGCCATGCTGCTTGCGGCTGTCTTTGGGGATGGAGGGCCGGCAAGGCGGCCTTTCCCATTGAACGGCAAACTTGCCGGGCCGCCGCCAGAATACAAATATAAGTGTGGCCTAGCTGGCATATGGGAAAGTTATATTGAAGCGCCGTAGGGGAAGGTTCGGTCATAGCGCGGACTTATGGCGGCGAGCGCAATTCCCTATTTCGCATGTTGCTGCGGCGCGCTCACTGTTCCCCGCCAAACGGGCGTGCGGCATGCGCCGCCGGACCGCGCGACAAGGGCCGCAAGACAAGGGCCACAAGACAGGGGCTGATCGGGAGGACCTATGGCCGAAGAAACCCAGACCCTCGCCCGCTTCGTGGCGGATCTTCGCTTCGAGGATATTCCCGCCCCAGTGGTGGCCCGGGCCGAGCGGCTCATCCTCGACTTCTTCGGCAATGTGGCGCGCGGTGGGGCGGAGGCCGATTCGTCGCCTTCCGTCATCGCGATGGTGGATCGCCTGGGTCTTGGCGGGGCGGGGGACTGCACCGTCATCGGGCAGGCGCGCACCTATGGCCCGGCGGCGGCGGCGCTTTTGAACGGCACGTTCGGCCATTCGCTGGACTTCGACGATACCCATGCCGCCTCGTCGCTCCATCCGAGCGCCCCGGTGGTGTCGGCCGCGCTGGCGGCGGCGGAAATGGCGGGATCGAGCGGGCGGGACTTCGTGGTGGCGGTGGTCGCCGGCTATGAAGTGTGCTGCCGGCTGGGCCTCGCACTCGATCCCACCGTGCATTACGGGCGCGGCTTCCACCCCACCGCCACGGCCGGCGCGTTCGGCGCGGCGGCGGCGGCCGGCAAACTGCTGGGCCTTGATGCGGCGGGCATCGCCTGCGCTTTCGGAGTGGCGGGCAGCCAGGCGGCGGGCTCGCTGCAATTTCTGGTCAACGGCGCCTGGAACAAGCGCTACCAGGTGGGCGCATCGGCCATGAACGGCCTGATCGCCGCAACGCTTGCCGCCGAGGGCTTCAAGGGCGCGAGCGAGGCGGTGGAAGGCAAGCACGGCTTCCTGCACGCTTACACGGACGGCGCCGACCCGGCGAAGGCAGTGGCGGACCTTGGCACCGTCTGGGAGACGCTCCTCATCGGCCTGAAGCCTTATCCCTCCTGCCGCTACACCCATGCGGCCCTCGACGGCCTCCTGAAGCTGCGGGAGACCCACAAATTCTCCGCCGCGGACGTGGTGAAGGTGCGCGTGGGCCTCCATCCGAACGGCATCACGCTGACCGGCGCACCGCTCGCCGACAAGCGGCGGGCGCGCAACGTGGTGGACGGGCAATTCTCCATGCCCTTCACTGCCGCCATCGCACTCGACCAGGGTTCTTTCGGCTGGGACGATTACCGTCGGCTGGGGGAGGGGGCCATTGATGCCCTGTGCGACCGCATCGAGGTGGTGGCCGACCCGCGCCTCGAAGGCCGGCCCCACCCCTTCGGCGCTGAAGTCAGCGTAGAGACCACCGCCGGCACCCACACTGCCAGCATTCCCGATCCCTCCGGCGAGCCGGAGAGCTTCCCGACCGATGCGGCATTGGCGGGCAAGTTCGCCACTTTGGCCGGCCCCGTGCTGGGCGAGACGGCGGATACCCTGTGCGGCGCCATCCTGGACGCCGCCCGCCAGCCCAAGGTGGCGGACCTGCTGGCCCTCTCGCGCCCGGCCGCCTGAGCCTTTTCCCTTCCGGCCGCAGGCCCCCCGGCTGCGGTCCGGCCTTTCACCACCGGGGACAAGGCGCCGGAACAGGCGCCACAGGGCGGACGGGGCCGGGACCATCGGGCTTGCGCAACCCAAGCAAAGCACCGTCGGCCGGGCTCCCGGGCAATGTCAGGGAGAAACGAAATGAACGATCCAAGGATGAAGATCAGCCGCCGGCATGCCTTGCTGGGCGGTGCCCTCTCGCTCGGCGCATTGGCGGGCGGGACGGGCCTGATCACGAGCGCCTCGTCGGCCTTCGCCAAGGCCCCGCTGGTGGGCAAGCCGGCCCCCTATTTCTATCGCTTCAAGTTCGGCGACGGGGAAATCACCGTGGTGTCCGACGGCACGTTGCCGCTGGGCGACCCCCACACCAATTTCACCGGCCTTTCCGCCGCCGACATGGACAAGCAGCTGAAGGACAATTTCCTCCCCCTCTCCAATGCGGTGCTGGAGCAGAACATCCTGATCCTGAACACCGGCGACAAGCTGATCGTGTTCGACACCGGCATGGGCTCTTCCAAGCTGTTCGGCCCCACCACCGGAAAGCTGATGCAGACCATGAAGGAGGCCGGCATCGACCCCAAGGATGTGGACGCCGTGGTGATGAGCCACGCCCATATCGACCATTGCGGGGGCTGCATGGCCGATGACGGCTCGCGCAACTTCCCCAACGCGCAATTCTACATCTCCCAGGCCGATTACGATTACTGGACCGACGAGAAGACGGTGGGGCCGAACCTGAAGGCCTTCCTTGACCAGGCCCGCAAGAACCTGGTGCCCAACCGCGACCGCATGGTCTTCTTCAAGGACGGCCAGGAATTCCTGCCCGGCATCACCGCCATCTCGGCGCCCGGCCACACGGTCGGGCACACGGTGTTCATGATCAATTCGGGCGGCAAGTCGCTGTGCTATATCGGCGACTTGGCGCACCACCCGGTCCTCCTGCTCCAGGAGCCCTTGACCGAATTCGTCTATGACACCGATCCCAAGCAGTCGGCCCAGTCGCGGGTGAAGATCCTGACCATGCTGGCAGCCAACCGCATCCCGGTGCTGGCCTATCATTTCGCCTGGCCGGGCTTCGGCCATGTGGCGGCGCAGGGCCAGGGCTTCCGCTATTATCCCGCCCCCATGGTCATGGAAATGTGAGAGCCGGGGCGGGGGCGGCGCAGTCCGCCCCCGCCTCTGGCAGCCTGAAAGGTCCGTTGAATGAACCCCGCCGTGGTCATCGCAGAGGAGGATGTGGTCGCCTCCGTCGCCGACGCGCTGCAATACATCTCCTACTTCCACCCGGCGGATTTCATCGCCCATCTCTCCAGCGCCTATGAGCGGGAAGCCTCCCCCTCGGCGCGGGATGCCATCGGGCAGATCCTGGTGAATTCGCGCATGGCGGCTTTGGGGCACCGGCCCATCTGCCAGGATACCGGGCTCGTGGTGGCCTTCGTGAAGGTGGGCATGGAGGTGCGCTTCGCCACGGATCGCCCACTTGCCGACCTCATCCATGAGGGCGTGCGCCGGGCCTATCTGAACGAGACCAATCCGCTGCGCGCCTCCATGGTGGAGGACCCGCTCTTTGCCCGCCGCAACACCCGCGACAATGCGCCTGCCGTGGTGCATGTGGAACTGGTGCCGGGCCGCACGGTGGAAATCACGCTGGCGGCCAAGGGCGGCGGCTCGGAGAACAAGGCGCGCTTTGCCACCCTCAATCCCGGCGCCTCGGTGGTGGACTGGGTGCTGAAGACCGTGCCGGAGCTGGGCGCGGGATGGTGTCCGCCCGGGGTCATCGGCCTCGGCATTGGCGGCTCGGCGGAAAAGGCCATGCTGATCGCCAAGGAGGCGCTGCTGGAGGAGATCGACATGACCGATCTCCTCGCCCGTGGCCCCGCCAACAAGATCGAGGAATTGCGCATCGAGCTTTACGAGAAGATCAATGCGCTGGGCATCGGCGCGCAGGGTTTGGGCGGGCTCACCACCGTGGTGGACGTAAAGATCGCCACCTATCCCACCCATGCGGCCTCCAAGCCCGTGGCGCTCATTCCCCAATGCGCCGCCAACCGCCATGCCACCCTCGTGCTGGACGGCTCCGGCCCCGTGCGGCTCGATCCGCCGGACTTAGCGTTGTGGCCGCAAGTGGCCGTTGATGCCGCCACTTCCGCCGCCCGGCGGGTGGACCTGGATCACCTCACCCGCGCCGAGGTGCAAAGCTGGCGGCCAGGCGAGAAGCTGCTTTTGAACGGGCGCATGCTCACCGGCCGCGATGCCGCCCACCAACGCATGACCGCCATGCTGGCGCGGGGCGAGGATTTGCCCGTGAGCCTGAAGGACCGGGTGATCTATTATGTGGGCCCGGTGGACCCGGTGGGGGACGAGGCGGTGGGTCCCGCCGGCCCCACCACCTCCACCCGCATGGACCCCTATACGGACCAGATCCTCTCCACCGGCCTCCTCGCCATGGTCGGCAAGGCGGAGCGGGGGCCGGTGGCCATCGAAGCCATCGCCCGCCACAAGGCGGCCTATCTCATCGCCATTGGCGGGGCGGCCTATCTGGTCTCCAAGGCCATCAAGGCGGCGCGGGTGCTGGCCTTCGAGGATCTGGGCATGGAGGCCATCTACGAATTCACCGTGGAGGACATGCCGGTCACCGTGGCAGTGGATAGCGCCGGCCAGTCGGTCCATTCGCTCGGTCCCGCGCTCTGGCGGGAGAAGATCGCCCGCGGGGAGACGGCGCCGGTCTGACAGTGGCTGTGCGGGTAGGGAATCGCAACTGGCTATAACTTTCCTGGATGGTGTGTCATCGCAATTTCCAGTCTTCCGATGGAGGCGCCGCGATTGCTACCAACCCCGCACGCTGGTCCGCTCGATCCCGACTATGCAACGAGCGGCGCCACGCACCATGTCAGATGAGGATCCCGCCATGTCGCAAGGCCTGGACATCGAGTTGCTGCGCGGCTGGATCGGCCGCACCGATACCGCGTCCGACGAGGTGACCCCCCAGAAGGCACGCGAGATGCGCGTGACCCTTGACCAGGATCCGGGCACGCCGCAGGCGGGGGATGCCGCCATCCTCACGGCGCATTGGTGCCTCGCCCAGCCGACCGTCCCCCTGCGTGCCGTCGGGCCGGACGGGCATCCGGCGCGCGGCGGCTTCCTGCCTCCGGTGCCGCTGCCGCGCCGGATGTGGGCGGGCGGGGAACTCCAGTTCCTGGACGCTGTGCGGGTGGGCGATGAGGTGACACGGACCTCGCGCATCGCCGACGTGGTGGTGAAGGAAGGGCGCACCGGCATCTTGTGCTTCGTCACCGTGAACCACGAGATTTCGACGCCGCGCGGCCTCGCGGTGCGGGAGCGCCAGGACATCGTCTATCGCGGCGTCGATGCGCCCGCCGGCGGGCAAGGCAAGGCCGAGCCGCCCCGCGCGGCCACCTGGCAGGAGAGCGTCGATGCCGGACCGGTGATGCTGTTCAGATACTCAGCCATCACCTTCAACAGCCACCGCATCCATTATGACCGCACCTATTGCGAGGTGGAGGAAGGCTATCCGGGCCTCGTGGTGCACGGGCCGTTGCAGGCGACGCTATTGGTGGAGTTCGCCGCCCGTCTCCTCGGTCGCCCGCCGCAAGTGTTCTCCTTCCGCTCGGTGCGGCCCATCTTCGATGGCGCCCCGCTGACCCTCAATGCGGTGGAGGGCGCCGACGGGCTGGAGCTTTGGACCGCCGATGCGGAAGGCCGCGCCGCCATGCTGGCGCAGGCGCGCTGAAGGCGGGCGCGGGGGGCGTGACACCGCGCCCCTGCGGCCGCCGCGCCCGCGCTCGCGTTTCCCGCTTTTCACCGGCGCACGGCCGGGGCAAATAGCGTGAGTGTGAGTCGCGCGGCGCACGCTGGCGAAGGCCCGGCGCGCAGGCGCGGCCCCGACCGGCCTCAGGCCGTAAGACCATCAAGGGAGGCACATATGCGTATCCGCGCCGCCGTTCTTCATTCCTCGCCAATTGCCAAGCCCTATGCCGAGACGCGGCCGCTGCGCATCGAGACCATCGAGCTGGACCCGCCGGGGCGCGACGAGGTGCTGGTGAAGATCGCCGCCGCGGGCCTGTGCCATTCCGACCTGTCCGTCATCAATGGCGACCGGCTGCGCCAGAACCCCATGGTGCTCGGCCACGAGGCCTCCGCCGTGGTGGTGGAGACCGGCCCCGGCGTCACCGACCTTGCCCCCGGTGACCATGTGGTGATGAGTTTCCTGCCCACCTGCGGCACCTGCCCATCCTGCATGGAGGGCCGCGCCCAGTTGTGCGGACCGGGCCAGGCGGCCAATGGCGCCGGCCTTCTCATTTCCGGTGAGCGCCGGCTGCATTGCGATGACGGCACCGACGCCTATCACCATTGCGGCGTCTCGGCCTTCGCCGAATATGCGGTCATCTCCCGCCGCTCCATCGTCAAGATCGATCCCGAAGTGCCGCTGGTGGATGCGGCCCTGTTCGGCTGCGCGGTCATGACCGGCGTCGGCACGGTGGTGAACACCTGCCAGGTGAAGCCCGGCCAGAGCGTTGCGGTGATCGGCCTTGGCGGCGTCGGCCTGTCCTCGGTGCTGGGCGCCATTGCGGCGGGGGCCGATCAGGTGGTGGCCATCGATCTTTCCCAGGCCAAGCTCGATCTGGCGCGCGAGCTGGGCGCCACCGACACCTTCCTCGCCTCCGATCCGGACATCGTGGACAAGGTGAAGGAAATCACCAAGGGCGGCGTGGACCATGCCATCGAGATGGCCGGTTCCGCCCCCGCCTTCGAGCTGGCCTACAAGATCACCCGGCGCGGCGGCACCACGGCGACCGCGGGCCTTGCCAATCCCAATGCCCGCATCTCCCTGCCGCCGGTGCATCTGGTGGGCGAGGAGCGCACCATCAAGGGCAGCTATATGGGCAGCTGCGTGCCGCCCCGGGACATTCCCCGCTACATCGCCCTCTATAAGCGCGGCCGCCTGCCGGTGCATAAGCTGCTCTCCGGCACCGGCCCGCTGGAGGAGATCAACGCGGCGCTCGACAAGCTGGACCGGGGCGAGGTGGTGCGCCACGTCATCACGTTCTGACCGCTCCGCGCGGACAGGCACGAAACGAAACGGCCGGGGCATTGCCCCGGCCGTTTTACGTTGGAACGACTGCCCCTCAGCGCAGCGCCTGCTTGCGCTTGTCGTCTTCCTCGCGCAGCTCGTACCACATGGCATTGAGCACCGCGAACGCGCCCGCCAGCGGCAGGCCGAGCATCCAGGCGAAGTACCACATTGAAGTCTCTCCGTGATCGGTGCACCCCGCGCCGTCGGGCGCGGGGCAGGTTTCGCGTGCGCGCTTCAGTAAGCGTGGCCGTTCTTGTCGGACACCATGGCGGCGTCCACCTTGCCCCACATCACCTTGTAGACCCACGACGTGTAGGCCAGGATGATGGGCAGGAAGATCGCGGTCACCACCAGCATGATGAACAGCGTCATATGGCTGGAGGAGGTGTCCCACACCGTCAGGCTGGACCTCGGATCGATGGACGAGGGCAGGATGAACGGGAACATGGACACGCCCACCGTCGAGATGATGCCGAAGATGCCGATGGCCGAGGTGATGAAGGACAGGCCGTCCTTGCGTGCGCGCAGCATCACCAGGGTCAGCAGCGAGCCGAGACCGCCCAGCGCCGGAGCGAGCCACAGGATCGGATAGGCCCGGTAATTGGCGAACCAGGCGCCGGTTTCCATCACCACCGTCTTGGACAGCGGATTGGAGGGGCCGACGGGGTTGATCGCTGAGGTGATCTTGTAGCCCCCCACGAACTGGTGCAGGGCAAGTCCGCCCAGCGCGAACAGGACGATGGTGAGGATCGCCCCCACCGAGCCGACCGCGCGCGCCCGGTCGGCGATGGGGCCGTCGGTCTTGAACACCAGCCACGTGGCGCCGTGGGTGACCAGCATGGCCACCGACAGCAGGCCGCACAGCAGCGCATAGGGGTTCAGGAGACCGAAGAAGGTGCCCTCATAGGTGGAGTGCAGGTCCGCGTCGAAGTGGAACGGCACGCCCTGGAGCACATTGCCCACCGCCACGCCGAAGATCAGCGCGGGCACCGCCCCGCCGATGAACAGCGCCCAGTCCCAGCGGGTGCGCCAGGCTTCGTCCTCGCGCTTGCTGCGATACTTGAAGCCCACGGGCCGCAGGATGAGGGCCGCCAGGATGGCGAACATGGCGAGGTAGAAGCCCGAGAAGGACACCGCATAAAGCGCCGGCCAGGCGGCGAAGATGGCGCCGCCCCCCAGGATCAGCCACACCTGGTTGCCTTCCCAGACCGGGCCGATGGTGTTGATGACCACGCGCCGTTCCACGTCCGTCTTGGCGACGAAGGGCAGTAGGGACGCTACCCCGAGGTCGAAGCCGTCCATGATGGCAAAGCCGATGAGCAGCACGCCGAGCAGCACCCACCAGATCAGGCGCAGGACGTCGTAGCTTATGAGATCATGCAGGACCATGTCCGGTCACTCCGCAGGCGCGAGAACGGGAGGGGTGAGGAGGCCGGCTTCCGGCTGGGGATCCGGCTGCGGCCCCTTCTGGATGGCCCGCAGCATGAGGGTCATCTCGATGATGAACAGGACGGTGTAGATCAGCGCGAAGCCACAGATCGTCAGCAGCACCGTCGAGGCCCCGAGCCGCGACACCGCCGAGGCGGTGGGCAGCACACCCTCGATGATCCAGGGTTGGCGGCCGAACTCGGCCACGAACCAGCCGGACTCGGCGGCAATCCAGGGCAGCGGAATGGACACAACCGCCAGCTTCAGCAGCAGCGGGAAGCGGGTGAGCTGCCGCCGCGCGGACAGGAAGAAGAAGACCGAGAAGAACAGGATGAAGTAGAAGCCAAGTCCCACCATCACCCGGAAAACCCAGAACAGGGGCGCCACTTCCGGCACCGTGTCCCACGCTGCCTTCTCGATCTGCTCCGGCGTCGCCGTGCGCGGGTCGTCCACATACTTCTTCAACAGAAGCGCATAGCCGAGCACGTCGCTATTGTCCTCGAACGTCTTCTTCAGGTCCGCCGGCACCGGCTGGTTGCCCAGCGCCCGGATCTTCTGGAGGGCGTCATAGGCGATCACGCCGCGGACGATATGCCCCTTGGCGCGGTCCGCCAGCTCGGTGATGCCCATGACGGGCGTGTCGAGCGAGCGTGTGTCGATGAGGCCGCCGACCCAGGGGATCTCCACCGCATAATAGTTGGTGCGGGCCTTCTGGTCGGGGAAGCCGACCACGACGAAGGGGGCGGGCGCGGGCTCGGTGTGCCAGGTGCCTTCCATGGCCGCGAGCTTCATCTTCTGATGCTCGGTGGTCAGGTAGCCGCTCTCGTCGCCCAGCACCACCACGGAGAGGGCGGCGGCGAGGCCGAAGGAGGCGGCCACCGTCATGGAGCGCTTGGCGATCTCGATGTGCCGGCCCTTCAAGAGGTACCAGGCGGAGACGCCCAGCACGAACATGGAGGCCACCACATAGCCGGCCGAAACCGTGTGCACGAACTTGGCCTGCGCCACCGGGTTGAACAGCACGTCATAGAAGCTCGCCACTTCCATGCGCATGGTCTGCGGGTTGAAGGCCGCGCCCACCGGGTTCTGCATCCAGCCATTGGCGATGAGGATCCAGAGGGCCGAGAGGTTGGAGCCGAGCGCCACGCACCAGGTGGCGGCCAGGTGGCCCACCTTGGACATGCGGTCCCAGCCGAAGAAGAAGAGGCCGACGAAGGTCGCTTCCAGGAAGAAGGCCATGAGGCCCTCAATGGCCAGCGGCGCGCCGAAGATGTCGCCCACGTAATGGCTGTAATAGCTCCAGTTCATTCCGAACTGGAATTCCATGACGATGCCAGTGGCGACGCCCAGCACGAAGTTGATGCCGAACAGCGTGCCCCAGAACTTGGTCATCTGCCGCCAGATCACGCGGCCGGTCATGACATAGACCGTCTCCATGATAGCCAGCAGGATGGACAGTCCGAGCGTCAAGGGAACGAACAGGAAATGATAGAGCGCCGTCATTGCAAATTGCAGGCGCGATAGGTCGACGACATTCAGTTCCATGGTCCTCGCCAGCCTAAAGCCGGCCCTCCTCTCGTCTCGCGGCGCCCGGATGGGCGTATCTTCGAAATGCTCTTCAGTCCGGCCTCAGCGCGTTGAGCGCCGCGGCAAAGCCGGGCCCTCCGCGTCGCAACCGGGCCGTGATCCGTCCGCTGTCCATGATGATGATCTGGTCGGCGAGTTCGGCCTCGCGTCTGATGTGGGTGGCGATCACCAGTGAGCGACCGCCAGCCTGCTCCCTCAAACGGGTCAGAACGTCCACCGCCGTGGCCCCGTCCAGCCCCTCCGTCGGCTCGTCCAGCAGCCAGAGCGGGGTGTCCCGCAAAAGCAGCCGGGCGAGTGCCAGGCGGCGTCCCTGTCCGCCGGAAAGTCCCAGCCCGCCTTCGCCCAGGCGGGTCTCCAGGCCGAGCTTCAGTCTGGAAACGTCAGCCGCAACTCCCGCTGCGTCAAGTGCATTTAACAGCCCGAGATCGTCCTTTTCCGGCGCGGCGAGGCGCAGATTGCCGGCAATGGTATCCTCGAACAGCTCGGTGCGCTGGGTCAGCAAGGTGGCGGGCTCAGCCTGCAGCAGGCCGGCGCTCGGCGAAAGCTCCCCGGCGATCAGCGCCAGCAGCGTGGACTTGCCCGCGCCGCTCGGGCCCACCAGGGCGATCCGCTCGCCATGGCCCACCGTGAGGCAGATGTCGGACAGCACGTCCCGCGCGGCACCGGGATGGCGGAAGGCCAGTCCATTGGCCTGCACCGCGATGCCCGCTGGGGGAAGGGCGGGACGCGGCAGCGGCGCGTCGGGCACAAGGCGCGGGGCGATGCGGCGGGCGGCCAGCACGGTGCGGCCCAGTTCCACCGCCCCACGCCGCAACGCGCCGAAGGGCTCCAGCGCGCCGAGCGCCACCAGCAGCGCCATGGCCATGAGCGGCGCGTCGATGCGGCCCGTCTGCGCCAGCCAGAAGGTGGCCACCAGCATTCCGGCCAGAAGCAAGGTGGCGAGCGCGCCATAGCCTGCGGCCACCCGCACATCGATGCGGTTGAGCGCCTCGTCGGCTTGGGCAAGGCGGTCGTCCGCCAGGGCGATGGCCGCGCATTGGTCGGCGAGGCGCCCGGCCATGGCCAGTTCCGTCTGGCCGGCGGTGAGATCCACCGTCCGGGCCCGCAGCGCTTCCACCGCATGGGCGCGGCGGCGGGCGGCGGGGTGGGCAGCGCGGGCGGCGGCGAAGAAGACGCCGAAGCCGCCCGCCAGCATCACCAGGGTGAAGCCGAGGCCGAGCCAGGGCGACAGCAGGCCGAGCACCACGCCCGCCACGAGTGCCACGGCGCAGGCGGCCACAGTTGGAACCAGCACCCTCAGATAGAGGGTATCGAGGGCGTCGATGTCGGCGGTGAGGCGGAACAGCAGCTTGGCGGGGCGGGCGAGCAATTGGCGCGCGGCACCCGGCCCGGCCCAGCCCCGGAAGAGGCGCTCGCGCAGGTCCGCCAGCACGGCGAGGGTGGCATCGTGGGTGACGAGCCGCTCGCCATAGCGCGCCGCGGTGCGCGCCAGCGCCAGGAAGCGGATGGCGGCGGCCGGGGCAAACACGTCGAAGGTGAGCGCGGTGGCAGCGGAAAGCCCGGCGATGGCGGTGGCGGTGATGAACCAGCCGGAGACGCCCAGCAGGGCAACGCCAGCCAGGATGGTCACCGCCGCCAGCGCCAAGCCGGCGAGGACGCGGCCGCGATGCTGGGTCAGGAAGAGGGCGAGGACCGGCCAAAGCGGCGCGGCGAAGGCGCGGGCGCTCTTCATGCGCGGCACTCCCGCGCCTGCGGGCGCGCGGTCTGCGGCACGCCGTCCAGATGGACGATGCGGTCCATGCGGGCGGCAAGGTCGGGATCATGGGTGGCGACGATGAGCGTGCGGCCGGTGGCGAGCGCCAGCAGCCCGTTCGTCACCTGCGCGGCAGTGGCGGCGTCCAGGTGGGCGGTGGGCTCGTCGGCAAGGATCAGGTCCGCATGGGGCGCAGCGGCGGCGCGGGCGAGCGCAAGGCGCAGCGCCTCGCCGCCGGAGAGACCCGCCGCACTCTCGCCGATGACGGCGCCCGACATCCCGCCATGGGCATCGGTCACCGCATCGAGGGCGGCGAAGTGCATGGCTGTCCGTGCCGCCTCCTCGGTCAGTCCGCTGCGTCCCATGGTGATGTTCGCCTTCAAAGATCGGGCGAAGAAATGCGGGCGCTGGCCGATCCAGGAAATGCGCGAGCGCAAATTTGTCGCAGTTTCTTCCGACATCGGGATACCACCTATGCGCACCGAGCCGGCGTCCGGAGGGGCCAGTGCGGCAATCAGCGACAGGAGCGTGGACTTGCCGGAGCCGCTCGGGCCCATGATTGCGACCCGTTCCCCGGGAGCAACCTCCAATTGGAAATCTTCCAGGATGGCGCTCTCACTGCCATGCGAAAAACGCAGACCTTCCACGGCCACGTCCGGGGCTCCCGCGGGATTGGCGAGGGGGGCGGGGTGCTTCAGCGCGCCGGGCAAGGGCAGGCGCGGCTCATCCACGTCCTTCAGCGCCGCCTCGGCCGCCTGCCCGGCGGCGCGGTCGTGCCAGACGGCGGAGAGTTCGCGCAGGGGATCGAAGAAGGTGGGGGCCAGCATCAGCACGAACAGGCCCTCGCCGAGGCTCATCTGCCCGGCCCAGGCGCCGAATTCCAGCGTGCCCAGGAGGTGGAAGCCCACATAGACCGCGACCATTGCGACGCCAAGCGCCGAGAACAGCTCCAGCACCGCCGAGGACAGGAAGGCGATGCGCAGCACCGCCATGGTGCGCGCGCGCAGGTCCTGCGCGCTGTCCCGCAGGCGCAGGGCGGTGGTGTCCACCGCGCCCAGCGTGCGGATGGTGGCAAGGCCGCGCAGGCGGTCCAAGAGGAAGGCGTTCATGCCGCCCATTTCCTGCAATTGCGCTTCGCTCGCCGCCTTGGCACGCCACCCCACCAGCGCCATGAAGACGGGAATGAGGGGTGCCGCCACCAGCAGCACCAGTGCCGCCAGCCAGGACACAGCCGCCACCGTCGCCAGCAGAACGAGCGGGACGATGGTGGCCTTCATGCGCACCGGCAGGAAGCGTGAGCGATAGGGCAGGATGGCTTCCGCCTGCTCGGCGATGAGGCTCGCCGCGCGGCCGGACACGATGCGCCCGCCCGCCAGGGGCGAAGTGGCGGCGAGCGCTTCCACCGCATGCCGGCGCAATGCGCTGACCTGTGCGCGGGCGGCGCGAAAGGCGAGGCGGGTGCCGGCGGCATCCAGTCCCGCCCGCAGCAGGCCGAGCACGAGGACCCCCAGCGCGACCGGCAGGATGGAGGCCTGGAAATCGCCGCGCGCGGCACGGTCCACCGCATAAGCGATGAGGCCCGCCTGGGGGATCCAGATCAGCGCCGCCGCCACCTGCAGCAACGCGCCCGCTTTCAGGGCACGGGGACTGCTGGCGCCGGGCGAGCGTGTGGAACGGACGGGCACGAACGTCACTCCTGCGGCTTGGCGGAGGCCGCGCGCCGGCGCGGACGGGTGAGGGAGACCACCTTGTCCTTGGCCTCCAACAGCCGTGTGACCTTGGCGCCGAGCGAGAGCAGGGCGGCAAGGCGCGCCGTTTCCAGCTTCTTCACGTCGTCATACCAGGTGGTGAGGCGCTCGATCATCTGGTGCATCTGCGCCATGCGCTCCTGGGCGAAGGTGTCGTCCGGGGTCGATGGCGTCTGCATCAGGATTTCCCGCAGGACGGAGAGGGTCGGGTCCACCTCCCTCTTCTTGCGCTCTTCTGCCAGGGTGCGCAGGATCAGCCAGATATCGTCCGGGGTGGTGAAGAAATCGCGCCGGTCATCGGGGAGATGCCGCAGCAGGACGAGGTTCCAGGCCTGGAGCTCCTTCAGGCTCATGGAGACGTTGGAACGGGAGATGCCCAGCGCGTCAACGATCTGCTCGGCGCAAAGCGGGGCAGGTGAGACATAGAGCAGGGCATAGATCTGCCCCACGGTGCGGTTGATGCCCCACCGGCTGCCCATTTCGCCGAAATGGAGCACGAAGGACTGGGTCAGCGGCGGCAGGTTCATCGGCGCGTTCCGTCATCGCGGAAATTTCAGAAATTACTGAAATCTATAGGCGCAACGGTCGCAGGCGACAAGAGCGCGCGTGCCTCTCCCCCACGGGGAAAATTCGGGCAAGGCGCGGCGGGAAAATTTGATTTGTTAATGAATGTAAGAGGGTTGCGGACAGGGGGTGGAGGGCTTGGGAAGCGCGGCCTTGTCCGTCTTTGGTATGGGTGCTCAGCGCGGAGCGCGCACCTCTCCTTGCGGCGGGGCGGGGTGGCCGTGTTCGGCATCTCGGATGCGCTCGATGGTCTCGGGCTCTTCCGCGTCGAGATCGGCGATATCGTCCCGCGCCCGCTCGTTCACCCGCAGCAATTCGTCGAGCTTGGCGTGGATGGCCTGCGTGTCGCGATGGTCGACGCGCAGGATGAACAAGGTCATCAGCAGCGTGAGGACCGTCACCGCGCCGTGCCAGTCCAGCGTCTCCGGCTCGAAGACGATCCAGGCGGCGGTATAGGCCACGACCAGGAGATTGGCCTCCGGGCGGGCGAGCCAGGTGCCGATGGCGGTGAGGATATGGCGGTGCGGCTTTTCCATGCGAGAGCGGAAACGCGGCCTTAGGCCAGCGGTTCCGCTCGCGCTTGGGAAAAGATCACGCCGAGCGTGCACGGATCGCGCAGGCACACCCTGGCTTGGTGCGTCCGGCTTGGCTCAAGCCGGACTTGCTTAAGCCGGCTTGGCGATGGTGTAGAGGCCCACATCGATGGCGCCGGCGCGGAAGCCGCCCTCGCAATAGGCGAGGTAATAGTCCCACATGCGCCGGAAGCGCTCGTCGAAGCCGAGCGGCGCCACATCCGGCCAGGCGGCATGGAAACGCTCCCGCCAGGCGGCCAGCGTCTTGGCATAGCTCAGCCCGAAGCCGTCATGGCCGATGAGCTTGAGGCCCGCCGCCTCCACTTCCCGCCGCATGATGGTGGGGGTGGGCAGCATGCCGCCGGGGAAGATGTAGCGCTGGATGAAATCCGGCTCGCGCCGATAGTCCGCGTAGCGGCTGTCCTCGATGGTGATGGCCTGGATCACCGCCCGTCCGCCCGGCTTCAGGCGCTCCCGCAGGCTGGCGAAATAGACCGGCCAATAGCGCTCGCCCACCGCCTCGATCATCTCGATGGACACGATGCGGTCGAACGTGCCGCCGCAGTCCCGATAATCCTGGAGCCGCAAATCGGCGGAAAGCCCCTGCCGCTTCAGCCGCTCCGCCGCATATTCCAGTTGCCGCTCCGAGAGCGTGAGGCCCACCATGCGGGCGCCATGGTCGCGGGCGAGGCGCTCGGCCACGGCCCCCCATCCGAAACCGATCTCCAGCACATCCTCCCCGCCTCTCAGGGCGAGGCGCTCCACGATGGCATCGAGCTTGCGGGCCTGGGCGGCCTCCAGGTCGTCGCCTTCAGCGAACAGGGCGGACGAATATTGCATGCCCCGGTCCAGCCAGAGGGCATAGAAATCGTTG
This sequence comes from Aquabacter sediminis, assembly GCF_028863665.1. GTDB lineage: Bacteria > Pseudomonadota > Alphaproteobacteria > Rhizobiales > Xanthobacteraceae > L1I39. The sequence goes on along the minus strand of NZ_JARBFX010000002.1, from coordinate 391,033 downwards.
CCGAGGTCATAGTGAAAGGCGATGTTGCGCCGGCTGCCACGCTTGGTGTTCGACCGCGCCCAATGGCGCAGCCGCTCCATGACGCGCGAGAGGCGCGAGCCGAACCAGGTCTGGCCGATCTGGTCGGCATTCACCGCCATCAGTTCGATCAAAGCGGGCAGGTTCGGGGTGGTCCATTCCCCTTCCATATAGCCATCCGCAAAGCCGATGGAGCCGGCGGTGGCCACCCGGCGCAAGGCCTTCCAGTCGTGCACGCGCATCAGCGCGTCCGGCCCTTCGAGCGGGGCGGTGCGTTCCACCCGCTGGCCCGATGGCAGTTCCACAACAAGGCGGCCGCGCCCCAGATTGGCGAGCGCTGCCCCAAGAAGCGGGCCGGCAAGGTCAAAGAGCGGCGCCGACTGGGCCGGCGATGAAGGCGTCTCCCAGGACAGGGGGCCGCGATCTTGAATCGTCATAGTCCCTCCCTCGTCGCGCCTTGCCCCGCACCCGGGCGGATGGTGACCGCCTCGGCCGGCGCGGGCGGGCGCCGTGTCAGGCCGTTCCCCTTCAGCCAGATGAGAAGCGCTTCCCAGTGGATGCCGAGAATGACCTTGAGCGTCATCATGGGATGAGACAGGCAGGCTTGCAAAAGGGAATAATTCGTAAAATCGTGCCGCTCTGCCGCAAGGGCGGCATGGAGAATGACGCCCGCCTTGTCGCGGCAGGTGATGTCCACCTTCACGGTCCCCTCCGGGGGGCGGACGCGGAAGTGATAGGCCATGTCCATGTCCAGGAAAGGCGAAACATAGAAGCCCTTCTCCACGCTCTGCCGCACGGTGCCGCCCTCGGCTTGTTCCGGCTCGACCGGAAGCAGATAGGAATGGCGCTGGCCGAAGGTGTTGGACACCTCATAGAGCACGGCCTTCAGCGTGCCGTCGGCATGGTGGCAGAAATAGACCGACAGGGGATTGAACACATAGCCCAGCACGCGCGGCATGGTGAGGATGCGGATGGGTCCGCCTTCCAGGTCGATGCCGGCGCGGTCGAGGTGGCCCAGCACTTCGCCCTTCAGGTCAAGGCCCGTGCCCGTGCCATGGTCCTTGTCGTGGAAGGACAGGAGGTTGAAGCGATTGCGGGAGAACAGGCGGCAGGAGGCTGCCGCCTCGTCGATGCGGTCGAGATCCAGCAGCACATGAAAGGTGCGGTAGCGCAGGCTGTGCGCCGCCGGGCGGGTGCGGGCATGGGTGACGATGCCGCGATAGAGGGCGGCGGGGGCGTTCACGCGGCCCGCTCCCGCCCTTCGATGCGCACCGGGTTCACATGGATGCGGCCATTTTCGTCCGCCACCCGCCAGGGCCGGCGCACGCCGCCCAGCGCCTCGGCGACAGCCAGGCCCGACTGCAGGCCGTCTTCATGGAAGCCGGCGCCGAAATGGGCACCACAGAACCAGGTGCGCCGGCGCCCCTGCAGCGACCAGATGGCCCGCTGCGCCTTGATGGCGGCGGCGTCGAACTGGGGATGCGCATAGAGCTCGGAATGCAGCAGCGTTCCGGCGCGCGGCGGGCGCGGCGGGTTCAGGGTGACGAAGAGCGGGCGCCCCTCAATGTGCTGGAGCTTGTTCATCCAATAGGTCACGCACAAATGGCCGTCCTGTTCCATATAGTTCCAGGCGGACCAGACCGAGCGGCGCTTGGGCATCAGCTCCTCGTCCGAATGCAGGACGGCGAGATTGGTGTCGTACTTGAAGGCGGAGAGCAGCGTATCCTCCGGCCCGTCCGCGTCCTTCAGCAAAGCGAGCGCCTCGTCGCCATGGCAGGCGAGCACCACATGGTCATAGGTTTCCGCGCCCCCGCCGGCGTCGCGCACCCGCACGAAGCCCTCGGAGCGCTCTACCGCCGTGACCGGCCGCCCGAGCCGGGCGACATTCGGCATCTGCGCCGCCATCTTCTCCACATAGGTCCGGCTGCCGCCCACCACGGTGCGCCAGATCGGCCGGTTGCGCACCTGGAGCAGCCCGTGATTGGTGCAGAAGCGCACGAAGGCGGAGGCGGGATAATCCAGCATGCGCCGGGCGGGGGTGGACCAGATGGCCGCGGCCATGGGCAGGAGATGATCGTCGCGCAGCGCCGCCCCATAGCCCTTCAGCGCCAGATAGTCGCCGAGCGAAAGCGAGGGATCGGCCAGCTTGCCGAGATCGGCGGGGGCCTCGCGATAAAAGCGCAGCAGGTCGCGCAGCATGCCCCAATGGCGCGGCGCCAGCAGGTTGCGCTTCTGCGCGAACAGGCCCGACAGCCCGTTGCCGGAATATTCCAGCTTGCCGCCCCTGAGCGATGCGCTGAACGACATGTCGGTCTCGCGCGTCTCGACGCCGAGATGCGCGAACAGGGCGGTGAGGTTGGGATAAGTGGGCGTGTTGAAGACGATGAAGCCGGTGTCCACGGGCTTGCGCGTGCCCGCCTCTTCCACCAGCACGGTGTTGGAATGACCGCCCAGGCGCTCGGCGCGCTCATAGAGTGTGACATCATGCCGTCGGGCCAGCAGCCAGGCGGCGGAGAGCCCCGAAATGCCGGACCCCACGACGGCAATGCGCAGGGGGCGGTTTCGTTCGGCTTCGATCATCGTCACACTCTCCGGTCTCGACTTGCCCATCTTTTACGCGGCGAAGTTCCGGTTGGATGACCTGGCTCTAAAAGCGGGGCGGATTATTTTCACCGGGGCGTGATCTGTGGGGTGATCCACCTGCGCCCAGCTTCCGTTTACAAAGGCGATGAATGAGAACGCGATCCACACTCCCGCCGCGGATGGCGCCGTGACCGCACCCATCGAGGCGGCGGACCCCCATGGGCGTCTTATCGTGGCCATTGCCCAGGGCCGCGACCGGGAGGCGTTCGCCCAATTGTTCCAACATTTCGCCCCGCGCCTGAAGTCCTGGCTCATGCGAGCCGGGGCCAGCGCGGCGGCGGCAGAGGATTTCGCGCAGGAGGCCATGCTCACCGTTTGGCGCAAGGCGGAATTGTATGACCCCGCGCGAGCGGGGGCATCCGCCTGGATCTTCACCATCGCCCGCAATCTGCGGATCGACAGTCTGCGGCGCGACGCCCGCGGCATTCCCGACATCGACTTATCCGACATTCCCGACCCGCCCGCGCGGCCGGACGAGGCGTTCTTTGCCTCCACCGCCGCCGGGCGCATCCGCACCGCCCTCCAGACCTTGCCGCGCGAGCAGGCCGAGGTGGTGCGCCTGTCCTTCTTCCAGGAAAAGGCCCATGCGGAAATCGCCAAGGACCTCGGTCTTCCCCTCGGCACGGTCAAATCGCGCATGCGTCTGGCCATGACCCGGCTGCGGACCCTTTTGGGGGACTTGTCATGAGCGTGCGCCACATGCCGAGCGAAGAGACGCTGCTGTCCTATGCCGCCGGAGCACTGAAGGCGCCGGAAGCGGTTGTGGTGTCCGCTCATCTGGCCTTGTGCCAGGACAGCCGCAGCTGGGTGCGCACCTTGTCCCATGTGGGCGGTCATCTGTTGGAAGAACTGCCGGAAGAGGACCTTTCCGGGGACGCGCTGGCCCGTGCGCTCGCGCGCATCGACAGCGATGGCGGGGCGGTGAAGGTGGCCCCGCCCGTCAATGACATGGCGGAACTGCCTCCCTCCCTGCGCCACCTGCCGCTCGGACGATGGCGCTGGATGGGACCGGGGGTCAGCGCGCGCAATGTGCTGGTCCCGTCCGATGGCGGCAGCCGGGCTTTCCTTCTAAAGATCGCGCCCGGCTGCAAGATGCCCCAGCACAGCCATGCGGGCAGCGAATATACCTGCGTGCTGTCCGGGTCCTATGAGGACGAAAGCGGCACGTTCGGGCCGGGTGACTTCGAGGAGGCCGACGAGGCGGTGGATCACCGCCCGGTGGTCAATTCGCAGGACCCGTGCATCTGTCTGATCGCGCTCGAAGGGCAGATCCAGCCCTCCGGCCCCTTCGGCTGGCTGATGCGACCCTTCGTGCGCCTGTGAGGGCGCGACCGTGACCGTCCTCCTGCTCCTCCTGGGCGCCGGCGTGTTTCTCGCGCTGGTGATGGCGGCCGCCTGGGGAACGCAGCGCGTCCACGGCAATGCAGGCGTCTCCGATGCCTTCTGGTCGGCGGGCGTCGCCATTGCCGGCATCGGCGTCGCGCTGGTGCCCGCTGGCACGGACGGGGAATGGACGAGCCGCCAGCTCCTGGTGGCGCTTCTGGTGGCGGCATGGGGCACTCGCCTTGCCCTCCATATCGGCGCGCGCAGCGTGGGCGGGCCGGAGGACGCGCGCTATGCCTGGTTCCGCGCCGAATGGGGCGAAGGCTTCCAGGCCCGCCTGTTCTGGTTCCTCATGATCCAGGCTGCCGCCGGCCTGCTCCTGGTGGCCTGCGTCCTGCTGGCCGCGCGCAATCCCGCACCCGGCCTTTCGCTCCAGGACGGTCTTGGCGTGCTCGTGCTGATCGCGGCCGTGATGGGCGAGGGGGCGGCCGACGAGACCCTGCGGCGCTTCAAGGCCGATCCGGAGAATAAGGGGAAGGTGTGCGACGTGGGGCTCTGGTCCTGGTCGCGCCATCCCAATTACTTCTTCGAATGGCTGGTGTGGTGCGCCTATCCCTTCTTTGCGATCAACCTGTCGGGAAACTATCCGCAGGGATGGCTGGCGCTGGCCGGGCCGGCCTTCATGGCCTGGCTGCTGATCGCGGTGTCAGGCATCCCGCCGCTGGAGGCCCACATGGCGCGCCGCTACGGACCCCGTTTCGAGGCCTATCGCGCCCGGGTGTCCGCCTTCTTCCCCCGCCCGCCGCGCGCCTCTTGAAGCTTTTGTGATCCAATCAGGGGCCGTCGGCGTTTCGGGATGAGAGGGCCGCGGGGGCGGCCGAACCCGCGGAACGCCCATGGCCCTGGCCCTGTCCTATGTCCTCACCCTCGTCCTGTTTCTGGCCGCCGATGCTGTGTGGCTGGGAAGCATGGGCGCCCGCTTCTACAAGACCATCCTGGGCGACATCCTGGCGGAGCCCTTCCGCATGGCGCCGGCCGTGGTGTTCTACCTGCTCTACGCGGCGGGCCTGTGCTGGGCCGGCACCTGGCCGGGACTGAAGGAGGGCTGGATGGCGGCCCTCACCGGTGGCGCGCTGTTCGGGCTGTTCTGCTATGGAACCTATAACCTGACAAATCTGGCCACCCTCAATCGCTGGACGCTGACCCTCACCGCCGTCGACATGGCGTGGGGCGTCGTGGCGAGCGCGGTGGCGGCGGCGCTGGCGGCGCGAATCATGGCGTATTTCGCCTGAGCGCAACCGCCTTTCCGGGAAAGGCAAGGCGCCTAATATTATTTCACCCCCCTTTGCCCGACGCGCCACACCGACAATGATCCGCCCGACCCGCCCCTTGAGGCGGTGTTACGGGTGCGGGAGCACGTGAAAGACTCGCCTGTCCCCCGGAGGAGGTCGCCTTGGTTCGTGCCTGCGCTGTCATTGTCTGCCTGCTTCTCGCCGCCGCGTGTCCGGCTTGGGCGGCAGGTCCCCTGCCGGAAGCGGGCGAGGTGGGAACCGGCGTCCGCTATGAGCGCATCGACCACTGGGATGCCGCGCGCCTCAACCGGGTGCTGACGGCGGATGCCCCCAAATTCTTCGGCGTCGCGCCGGCCTATTCTCCGGCGCGCACCGGCGTGACGCTTTATCGGATCACCTATCCCTCCGTGATCCCGGAACAGGGCAATCGTCCCACCACCGCTTCCGGCCTCCTGGCCATTCCCGATGAGGGCGGATCGCGCTTTCCCCTGTTCTCCTATCAACACGGCACCGTCTACGGGAAAGAAGAGGTGCCCTCCTTCCCCGACCAGTCCCCGGAAACCCAGCTCGCCCTCGCCCAGTTCGGGGGGCAGGGCTATGTGGTGATCGGCGCGGATTATTTCGGCATGGGCACATCGCGCGACCCGCAAGGCTATCTGGTCAAGGCCAGCCAGCAGCAGGCCCCCTTCGATATGCTGCTGGCGGCGCGGGCCGTGCTCGCCGCCATGAAGATCGAGACGCCGAAGCTGTTCCTGGGCGGCTGGTCGCAGGGCGGCTTCGTCACCATGGCCCTGCTTGAAAAGCTGGAGGCGGCGGGCGTGCCGGTCACCGCGGCCGCCACCGCCAGCGCGCCGGTGGACGGGTTCATGGTGATGAACGGCTTCCTCCAGTTTCCGCGCAGGATCGATGCGGGCTGGGTGAACTCGCTCTTCATCCTCAGCGCCTTCTCGTTCGAGGCCTATTACGGGCTCCCCGGCCTCGCCCAGTCACTGCTCACCGACGAGGCCTATGAGGCCAGCCGGGCCGCCTATGAGAACCGCCCGTTCGACCCTGCGAAGATTCCCACCGACCTGCGCAAGCTGGTGCGGGCGGACTATTTCGACACCCAGTTCTTCGCCCGCTCCGCCTATGGACGGATCCTGAAGGACACCACCGCCTATCGCTGGGTCATCCGCACGCCCGTCCGCAACTATTATGGGGAGGCGGATGAGGTCATCACGCCGGGCCTCGGCCGGCTTGCCATGACCTGGCAATCGGCCATGGGGGCGGGCAATGGCGCGGTGGAGGCCATTTCCACGGGTCCCACCACCCATCGCGGCACCTATGCCACCTCCATCACGGCCTGGAAGGCCTGGTTCGACGGGCTGTGAGGGACGCCATTCCCCACGCGCCCGCCTCTCGCGCTCCCGCCCGGAGGCGTGTCCTAGGCCGGCTGCGGGCGGTCCGTGCGGCGCGCGGCATTGCGCGCACGCCAGGCGGACGGGCTCTCCCCGCACCAGCGCAGGAAGCTGCGGGTGAAGCTGGAATGCGTGGCGTAGGACAAGGCGAGCGCGATCTCGCCGATCTGCAGCTCGGTCATCGCCAGCAATTCGCAGGCCATCACGTGGCGCACCCGATCGCGCTCGCTCTGGAAGGTGGTGCCGTCCTCCTTCAGGTGACGGTCGAGCGTGCGGGCCGACAAGGCGAGGCGGCGCGCCGCCTGGGCAAGGCTCGTTTCACCCAGGCTCAGGGAGGGGCGCAATTGATGGCGCAGGCGGTCCGCCACCGACTTGTCGTTGAGCCGCAGCTTCCGGCGCATGAGGTCCAAGGCCTGCGGACGGTTGACGGCGTCCGCATGGGGGTTGCGAAGGGCGAGGGCCTCCCGGCTCAGGAGGATGCAGGACAAAGGCTGGTTGTAACGCACCGGCGCCCGCAGCAACTGCTCGAACCGGCCCGGCTGGGGCGGCGGGGCGAAGGAGAAAAGGACCTCCAGTGGCAGGTCCTGCCGGCCGCTGAGCGTGCGCACCATGTTGACCGAGGTGGCCAGCACGATGGCGTAGATCTGCTCCGCGCCGGCCAGATGGCGGTCATAGATGCCAAAGCCGAACGCCCAGAGATCGCCCATGGGAATGAGATAGGCGCAGGCGGCGCTGGAATTGGCCCCCTGGTAGCCCACATTGTCGGCGATGGCCTGGCCGAGCGTGGGCGCGCTCGCGATGAGGTCGCCCAGCGGGCCCAGGCAGCGATGGTCGTTCATCAGGCCCAGCAGCAGCCCGAATTCCGGCAGCCCCGCCGCCTGGGCGCACCGATCCAGCAGCATCACCGCCTCCGAGAAGGGGACGCTGGCATCGCTGACCACATCTCCCACCCCGAAGGACAGGCCGGCGAAGAGCGGCGCTGGATCGAGCTTCAGCTCGCGCAAAAGGCCGGGCAGCGCGCCGCCAGGGCTCACTCTTTGAAGCGCAACCCTGTCGGTCTTTTCCATGGGGTTCTTTGGCGTGAAATGGAAAACGGACTGTGCCTAACACGCCTAAGGTCCGCCGCAAAGCTTCCCCCGATTTCGCGATCGACCTGGATGAAATGACGACTCTTCTTCCCCTTGTGCGTGCCGCCGCGATCCGCCCGTTCCTCCTCTGGCTCAAGGACCATGGCCGGTCCGTGGAAGAGTGCCTGGTGGAAAATGGCCTGTCGCCGTCCTGCTTCGCTGATCCGGGCCTGACCATTCCGCTCCTGTCCTGCATCCGACTGGTGCGCAATGTCAGCCGGCGGGAAGGGCCGGACTTTCCCTTTCGGGCGGTGCGGCATGGCGGGCTGGACGCGCTGGGCATGATCGGGCGCATCCAGGCCACGGCGCGCACCCCGCGCGAGGCCTGCCTGAAGATCGCGCGGGCCCATGTGCATCTGAGCTCGCACGAAATGCTGACCTTTGCGTCCGAGCCCCTGCAAGGCACGCTGCGGCATGTCTTCCGCGTGCCGGTGGATGATGAGAGCCTGTTCTACATGCAGCAGGCGCAGGTGGCGGCGATCCTCGGCCTGTTCGGACCGCGCGCCGGTGGGTCTGTCCTGTCGCGCGTGGAGATGGTGCCGCATCCGGAGCTGGGCTTCGCCCCCCTGGCGGGGCATCTCGACATCCCCGTGGAGGCGTCGGCCACCCGCGCGCTCATTGCGGTGATGCCTGGCCTCTCGCTGGACCGCCCCTATCCGCGCCGACCCGCGCCCTTCACCGAGGCGCCGCTGGACGTGGGAGCGAGCCTGCGGGGAGATGGCACCCTGTCGGGCTCCATTCGCGCCGCCCTGCCGCAATTGATGTCAGGGCGAGGCGAGCCGAGCCTTGCGGAGATCGCCGCGCTCGCCTTCATGAGCCCGCGCACCCTCCAGCGCCGCCTGGGCGAGGAGAAGACGCGCTTGTCCAACCTCATCGAGGAGGAGCGGGCCCGCCAGGCGCTGGGCATGCTGCGCGAGACCAGCTTGCCGATTCGCAACGTAGCGGTGGAATTGGGCTATGGCTCTCCCGCCAGCTTCACCCGCGCGGTGCGCCGTTGGACGGCGCGCACGCCCACGAGCTTGCGCAGCTCGTAAGCCATCCCCGACGAAAATTGGCTGTTTGGGGAAGTCCAGTGTCCTGACGCCTGCGCCGGATTAGACTGGCGCTCAGGGCAAAGCACCGCGTTGAGCCGCGCGGGGGGATCTGACAGAGCTTGACCATTGCCGGCGCAAGGGGGCACTCCGCCCCGCCGCCGGCCAACGTGGAGAGGGGCGAGAATCATGACGCCAAGGATGTGGTTGGCCACTTTGGCCGTGGGAGCGGCCGTGACGTGTGGAATGGGTGGGGCGGCCTCCGCCCAGACCATGAGCTATTCGGACGCGGGCGCGCTCATCGCCAAGAGCTGCGGCCCCTCCATCGAGAAATACTGCGCCAAGGACAATCTGGGTGGCGGCAAGATCGTCGACTGCCTGAAGGCCAACCAGGCCAATGTGCCCCAGCAGTGCTTCACCGACTATGCGGCGGTCATCGCCTCCATCTCCAAGCGCGTTGCGGCGCAGACGGAGGTCTTCAAGACCTGCGCGGCGACGGCGGCGGAGTTCTGCCCGGGCATCCAGCCTGGCGATGGCAACCTGCGCGACTGCCTGGTGCAGGCCAAGAAGGTGGTCAAGGGCGCCTGCCTCCAGTCGCTCCTTGATTCCGGCTGGTACTGACGGCCCGTCCCGCAACGCTCACGGAAAGTTCCGATCCATGTCGCACTTCCTTCGCGCCGCCGGGCGCACCGCCAGCGCGCTCGTGCTCGCCGTCGCCCTTGCCGCGCCGGCCGCCGCGCAGACCAACACCTCCTATGCGCAGATCGTCCAGGGCCTGAATGCCGTCACCACGGATTCGCCCACCGTCGACGCCCAGGCCCTGCGCACCTGGGCCATCGAGAGCGCCAAGCAGGGCGGCCCCACCAACAGCGTGAGCCAGTCTGACCTCGTCAAGAAGCTGTTCTCGCTGGCGCAGATCACGGTGCAGATTCAGTTCGCCCTGAACTCGGACATCATCCGTCCGGAATCTTACGCGGCCATCGGCGCCATCGCCGATGCCATGCATGATCCCATCCTGCGCGGCTATCGCTTTGCCGTGGTGGGCAACACGGATGCCACCGGCACCCGCGCCTACAATCTCAAGCTCAGCCAGGAGCGCGCCGACGCCATCGTTCAGGCGCTGGTGAACCTCTATCGGGTCAGCCCCTCGCGGCTGGAGGCCATCGGTCTCGGCCAGGAAGCGCTCCAGAACCCGGCCAAGCCGGACGATCCGATCAACCGGCGCGTCCAGATCTTCAATATCGGCCCGGTCCGCTGAGGCCGTCCCGCTGAGTTCTGCTGTGGCGGGGAGGGGCGGGTGCCTCTCCTCTCCCGCCCCGAAATGAAAAGGCCCGCGGTCTCCCCCGCGGGCCTTTTGCGTTGAACGGGGCGGCGTCAGCCCTGGCGGAGGCGGTCCAGCTGGGTCCGCGCCCCGGCGGCGCGCGCAGCGTCCGCCAGTTCCACGGTCACCACCCGCTTGCCCACCGGGGCGAGGGACAAAGCGGCGAGCTTGAGGTCCTGGAGGCCGAAGGGAATGCCGATGATGGTGATGAACATGGCCACCGCATGCACCAGATGCACGATGGCCAGCACGAGGCCCAGCGGCAGCCACAGGATGTTGGCGATCAGCCGCACGGCGGCAAGGCCCCCGCTCTCCTGGCCGGTCAGCTCCGCATGGGAGATCACCTCGCGGCCGAAGGGGGCAAGGCTCAGCAGGCCGATTTCCCAGCAGGCGCGCGTCCAGGGCAGGCCGATGATGGAGATGGCCATCAGCACGGCGGCCGCCCACCACATGAGCGCCATGGCCCAGCCGCCCAGCACGAACCACAGGATGTTGGCACCTGTCCGCATGGCCTTCGCCCCTCTGTTGCGGGCGCGACCATAGGGTCCCGCTTACCCCCGGTCCAGCCCGGGAGCCGGTCCGGCGGCAGGACGCGCCCGCCGCCCGACCGGCCAATGTGGGCTCAGGCCGGCATCTTGGAAAGGTCCACGCGGGGCGGCATGGCCTTCTGCAGTTCTTCCTTGGTAACCTTCTTCTTCACTTCGAGCTTGTTGTCGATCACCTGCGAGATGTAGCAGTCGATGATGCCGGAATGGTCTTCCTTGCGCAGCAGCTTGGCGCCCTGCGGATGGCCCAGCGAATTGGCCATCTGGAGCCCTTCCAGCGCCTCGATGACCAGGAGGTCGTCCTTCTTGGACTTCCATCCGCTCTTCTCGATAGCCTCTTTCAGCGCGAAGACGTTCTCCCAGGATTGCCAGGCATGGCTCTTGGCCATCACGCGGCTGGAGGTCTTCTCGCGGGCATCGACATCGTCGATCTCCATGATGACGTTGTGCTGCTTGTGGAATTCATCGTCCTTGTACTTCAGCATGCGGGGGAAGTTCTCCACAAGATAGACCCCTTCCGCCGCGCCCTGAAGATCGGCGGGGGCGATGGCCTCCATGGTGCCGCAGATGGAATACATGCGCATGGTCTTCTCCAGGCCCATGGTCTTGGCCTGGGTGTAGAAGGCAATGGACTGGGCGCCGAAGAAGACCGAGAAGAGAACCTCCGTGTCCTGCGGGATCTTGGCGAGGTAGGGCACCATGTCCTTGGCGTCGAGGGGGACGAAGATGGGCGGGTTCACCTTGCCGCCCAATTTCTCGATGACCGCCTTGTGCTCCTGATAGTGGCTGTGGCCCCAGGCATAATCCGGCGAGATGATGGTCCAGGTCTTGCCGAGATTCTCGAACGCCCAGGGCGCGCCGGCGGCGGCGAGGCCATAGGTGTCGGTGCCGGTGCGGAAGGAATAGCGGGTGCCCTTGGAGCCGGTGGCTTCGGTGGCTTCGCCTGCGGAGAAATAGACCGTCTTCAGCTCCGTGGCGACCGGGATGGAGGCGAGCATCACGCCCGAATGCACCGAGCCGACGATGAAGTTGGCCCCGCCGCGCTCGATCAGCGAGCGCAGCTTGCGCACGCCGGTGGCGGGGTTGGATTCGGTGTCCTCCGTCACCAGCTCCACCTTGCGCCCGGCAATGCCGCCCTGTTCGTTGACGAGCTTCACGGCAGCCTTGGCGGCCTTGTCGTGCCAGTAGCCCCAGGAGGCAAAGCCGCCCGTCAGCTCGCAATGATTGCCCAGGATGATGGGGCCGCTCGCCTGGGCGTAGAGGTCGCGGGTGAGGCCGAGATAGGCTGTGCCGGCGGCCACGCCTCCGGCCAAGGCGTGGGAGAGGAAGCTGCGGCGGGAGAGGCCGGTCTGAACGGCTGGCGCATCGGCCTTCGGCTTGATGTGGGTCATGATCCGCTCCGGAGGTTGCGACCCGTTACAGCGCCACGCCGAGATAGCGATGGACGGTGCTCGGGTCTGAGTTGAGTTGCTCGGGGGTGGCTTCGTGGACCACCTGGCCCTTTTCCATGAGGTAGATGCGGGTGGCGAGGGAAAGCGCCGTGCGCAAATTCTGCTCCACCAGCAGCACCGAGACCCCGCGCTTGGCGATGGCGGCGATCTCGCGCCGGATGTCGGCCACGAGCTTGGGCATGATGCCCTCCGTGGGCTCGTCCAGGAGGATCAGGGACGGCTTGCGCATGAGGCAGCGACCGATGGCCAGGATCTGTTGCTCGCCGCCCGAGAGCGTGCCCGCCGCCTGGCGCCGGCGCTCGGCGAGGCGGGGGAAGCGGGTGTAGATGTCGTCCACCAATTCGGGATCGGGGTCCGCCTTCAGGCCCAGAAAGAGGTTCTCCTCCACGCTGAGGAGCGGGAAGATGCCCCGGCCCTGCGGCACATAGCCGATGCCCAGCCCCGACACCTTGTGGGGCGCGATGCGGGTGAGGTCGGTGCCGGAAAAGGCCACAGCGCCGCCCTTGCGGGGCAGGAGCCCGAGAATGGCCCGCAGCGTGGAGGTCTTGCCCACCCCGTTACGGCCGAGCAGGGCCACCGTCTCGCCGGCGCGCACCTCCAGGTCCACCCCGCGCAGGACGGGCACGCGGCCGATATTGGCGGCCAAGCCCGCGACTTGAAGAACCGGGCTCATTCCACGTCCTCCGGCATGCCCAGATAGGCTTCCTGCACCTCGATGCTGGCGGCGATCTCCTTCGGCGTGCCGCGCGCCAGCACGCCGCCGGCCGCCATCACGGTGATGAGGTCGGCGATGGCGAACACCACCTCCATGTCGTGCTCGATGAGGATGATCTGGGTGGTCTTGGACAAGGCGACGATGCGCGCCACCGTGCGTTCCGTCTCCGCCGGGCTCATGCCGCAGATGGGCTCGTCCAGCAGCAGGAGCTTGGGCCGGTTCGCCAGCGCCAGCGCGATCTCCAGCAGCGCCACGTCGCCATAGGCGAGCGTGCCGGCCTGCCGGCGGGCATGGGGGGCGAGGCCGGTCTCTTCCAGCACCTCCTCAACGCGCCGCGTCACGCCGGCATAGCCGAGCGCCGGACGCACGGGGCTTGCGATCTTCTCGTGGGCCATCACCGCCACCCGCACATTGTCGGCGACGGAAAGCCCCGAAAACACGCTCTTGATCTGCAGCGTGCGCGACAGGCCCTTAGCGACGATGCGGTGGGGCTTGAAGCCGGCAATGTCGTCGCCGTCGAAGATGACCTGCCCCCGGTCGGGCGGGATCATGCCGGTGATGAGGTTGAACAGGGTGGTCTTGCCTGCCCCGTTCGGCCCGATCACCGCATTGAGCCGGCCGTTGGGGAAGTCGATGTCCACGCTGTTGACGGCGGTCAGCCCGCCAAAGCGCTTGGTGAGGCCGCGGATGGAGAGGATGTTTTCCATTGCGCTCACTCCCCGTCGGTCGCGGTGGCGGCGCGGCCGCGCAGGCGGGCGATCAGCCCGTTGAGCGAGCCCACCAGCCCCTTGGGCGCGAAGATGACCACCAGGATGGTGATGGCGCCCACCGCCATCAGGTAGTTTTCCCAGAAGCCGGAAACCACCTCGCGGAAGAGGATGAGCAATGCCGTGCCCACCAAAGGCCCGAGCAAGGTGCCGGCCCCGCCCACGATGGACCACACCACCGCCTCGCCGGAGACGTGGTAGAACATGAAGGAGGCCGAGGCATAGCGCCCGAACAGGGCGAACAGCGCTCCGCCGACACCTGCCAGGAACCCTGCCAGCACAAAGGCGAGCCAGCGTGTGGCATAGACATTGATGCCGATCAGCGAGGCGCGCTTCTCATTCTCGCGCACGGCGGCAAAGCGCAGGCCCAGCGGGCTTCCCACCACCAGCGCCATCAGTGCGTAGCAGGCCGCGCAGATGATGAGGATGAAATAATACTGGGTGGCACGGTCGGTGAGCGTCAGGCCCAGCGAACTGAAGATGGCCGGTGCGCTGAAGGATAGGCCGTCATCGCCACCGGTGATGGTCTTCGCGGACATGGCGAGGAAATAGAAGATGAGCGAGAAGACCACGGTGATGATTGCGAAGTAGTGCCAGGTGAGGCGCACCGCGAACGCACCCGCCACGGCCGCCATGGCGGTTGCGGCGAACACCCCCAGGAGCAGCGCCGGCCACAATCCGAGGCCAAAGGTGGAGATGCCGATGGCCACCCCATACATGCCGAAGCCGAAATAGAGCGCCTGCCCGAAGGACAGCAATCCCACATAGCCGAACAAGAGGTTCACGCTGGCTGCCAGAAGCGACCAGATGAGGATCTCCGCGACCACATTCACCCAGAAGCCCAGCCCCAGCAGCGGCAGCACCTGCGGCACGGCGGCGAGCAGTGCGAGAAGGACGAGCGCGCCAATACCCGCAAGGAGCGGCAGGCGCGGGGAGGTGAGGGCGCTCATCGCGTGGCTCCCGCAAACAGGCCGTGCGGGCGCACGAGCAGGACAAGGCTCATCACCGCAAGGGATGCGATGCGGGCGATGGTGGGGTCGGTGATCGAGGTGACGAGGCCCTCCATCATGGCCAGCAGCACGGCGGCGGCGACCGTTCCCTTGAGATTGCCCAGGCCGCCAATGACCACGGCCATGAAGCAGACGGGCAGGATGTCGACGCCGGTGCGGAATTCCACCGTGGTGATGGGCGCTGCGATGGCTCCGCCCAGAAGCGCCAGCGCGGTGCCGAGCGCGAAGGTGAAGGCGCACACCAGGGTGACCGGGATGCCCAAGGCGGTCGCTGTCTCCCGGTCGTGCCGCACGGCGCGGATCCAGGTGCCGAGCCGCGTGCGGGACAAGAACAGGAAGAAGACCACGATGGCCGCCGCCGCGAACACGGCCGCGAACAGGCGGTAAATGTCATAGTCGATGCCGAACAGATGCACCGTGCCGGGAATGGGCGGCGGCATGCGGCGGGCCTGCGCGCCGAAGGTGGCGCGCACGGCTTCCTGCAGGATCATGGACAGGCCGAACGTGGTCACGATGGTCAGCGAGGCCGACGAGATGGCCGGCCGGATCACCAGGCGCTCGATCACGAGGCCGAGGATGAAGCCGGCGATGGGCACCACGATGAGGGCGATCCAGAAGCCCGTGGTTCCCGCTACCACCAGTCCGAGCACGGTGCCGACCATGAAAAAGTCGCCGTGCGCCACATTGATGATGTCCAGCAACCCAAAGATGATCGAGAGGCCCAATGCGATCAGGGCGACGATCAGTCCCCAGACCAGGCCATTGATTGTCAGGGCGATGATGAGGTCCGGCATTGCTCTCTGGTCGGTTTGATTTTGTCTGATGCTGTTCGCAGCGACGCCCCAGCGATACCATGAAAAGATGCAATGCCCTTTGCGCAAAAGATCTGCCCGAACGGGCGGCGCTTGCTTAAGGATGGGGCAGAGGAATGACTGCTTCTGAGGCGTTCCGGCTCTGCGGCGCGGGGCGCCGGCATGGATCGGCCAAGGCGGCACGCCGGCTTGTGCGGACAAGGTCGAGCTGCGGTGGTTCAGGCTGGCTCAGGGCAAGGGGCTGTGCGGAAATTCCCCGTTCCCGGCCTCACGCGGTGCGCCCACAAATGGCGTC
Organism: Aquabacter sediminis; assembly: GCF_028863665.1. Taxonomy (GTDB): domain Bacteria; phylum Pseudomonadota; class Alphaproteobacteria; order Rhizobiales; family Xanthobacteraceae; genus L1I39. Next base: position 375,286 of record NZ_JARBFX010000002.1, on the reverse strand, counting down.
CGAAACCGCCACGTGCGGCGCGCCATCCGTGAGGGCTGGCGCCCCGCCTTCCCGACAGGGGACTTCATGACCACCCGCTATCCGCGCTTCAAGGCCGCCGCCTGCCACACCTCTTCCGTCTTCCTCGACGCCCAGAAGTCGGCCGAGAAGGCCTGCGACCTCATCGCCGAGGCGGCGCGCGGCGGGGCGGAGCTGGTGGTGTTCCCGGAATCCTACCTGCCGGGCTTTCCCATCTGGGCGGCGCTGCAGGCGCCCATCTATAATCATGACTTCTTCCGGGCATTGGCCGCCCAGGCGCAGAAGCTCACCGATGGCGCCATCCGCACGGTGCGCACCGCCGCCCGGCGGCACGGCGTCTTCGTCTCGCTCGGCTTCACCGAGGGGACGGAGGCCTCCATCGGCTGCATGTGGAACTCGAACATTCTCATTGGGCCGGACGGGGCCATCCTCAACCACCATCGCAAGCTGGTGCCGACCTTCTATGAGAAGCTGGTCTGGGCCAATGGCGATGCGCGCGGCCTGCGGGTGACGCCCACCTCCATCGGGCGCCTGGGCATGCTCATCTGCGGCGAGAACACCAATCCGCTCGCCCGCTACAGCCTGATGGCCGAAGGCGAGCAGGTGCACATCTCCTCCTACCCGCCCATCTGGCCCACCCGCCCGCCGACGGAAGACGGCGCCTATGATCTGCGCCGCGCCATCGAGATCCGCGCCGGCGCCCACGCCTTCGAGGCCAAGGTCTTCAACATCGTCGCCTCGGGCGTGGTGGATGCGGCCATGCGCGAGGCGCTGGGTTCCGTCAATCGGGCGAGCCTGGAAATCATCGATGCTTCCCCGCGCGGCGTGTCCATGGTGCTCGATCCCGCCGCCGAGGTGATCGGCGACGTGCTGAGCGAGCACGAGGGCATCCTTTATGCCGACATCGACACCCAGCGCTGCGTGGAGCCCAAGCAGTTCCACGACGTTGTCGGCTATTACAACCGCTTCGACATCTTCCACCTGGACATCGACCGCGGCGCCCAGGAACCCGCCCATTTCCGCCCCGACCGCGCCCCCGCCTTTGCACCAGACCTCGCCCTCGACCTCGCCGAGGACCGGCTGGATACGGTGGAGGAGCGGGTGGGGTGAGGACCTGAGGGGTTAGGCGAGCTGCGGACGGCCAGGCGGGGCCGCCCGCAGCTCCTCTCCACCGGCGCCGGGGGCATTTGGCGCACGGGGAAACGTGAAGCGGCTCCCTATTTCAGCTGGGCCACCAGCGCATTGGCTCCGCGATCAATGCCCGCCTTGGCGGCGGTCAAGGCGCCGATGCCCGCGGGCAGGTCGAAGGGAGGCGGATAGTCCTTGGCGACAAAGGCGGAGAGCAGCTTGGTGCTGCGGGCATCATAGATCTCCACCGCGTAGCGCACCGCTCCGGTGAAGGCGCCTTCTCCGTCGCGCGCCGCCTGCACGCCATTATAGACAAGGCCCGCCACGTCGATGCGGGACAAGGTGGCGAGGGCGGGCGTGTTCTGCGTCGCGCCGGTGAGGGTCAGCTTGATCCGCAGCGTTCCGGGACCGGGAATGCGCACAATGTTGAAGCGCTTGGCAAGGCTCGCCGTGAAGGTCTCCTGCATATAGCGGGCAAGTTCTTCCTTCTGCTCCGGTGTGAGATCTCCAAATTGCTGTTCCTGCCCCGCATAAACCGTCACCGGATCGACGATGACACTGTGATAGCTCTGCCAGTTCACCTGTGTGCTATAGCGGAACGGCATGCGCCCGGTGGTGTCCGCGCTGTTGGGGGCCAAATACGACGACGAGGCGAGCCCCTGATAGGCGACAGGCGCTTCGCTCGCGCATCCGGCCAAAAGGCTGGCTAGGGCAAGCAGGGGCAAGCTGAGAGATCGGCTTCGCATGGGCTGAAGCGCCTTCCTGGATATTTTCGGAATAACGTCCGCGTGCCATCGAGCTGCGGTCGAGGGGACATTAGCTCAGCTTGATGGAAAAACAAACCGTCTGGACGGTTTTACTGGGGATTTTTTCGGCCGGACTGGAGCGTGCCCAAGACGGGTTGAAAGCAAGGGCCATGGGGCGAAGGTTCCGGCCGGGCGCGGCGTCGCGCGCGCCTCTGCCTTCTGACCATCGAACATCGCGAGCCCAAGCCTCGCCGGCTGGCCGTCCTGCGGGGGTGTCAGGAGAAGGCGCGGGCAATGTGCTCCCGTCATTTTGCGGAGGGTGAAGCGGGTGATCGCTTGCAGGCGTCCGCTGGGGAAGTCCGTGCAGGATCTCCATATGGTCCGGGCGACGGCTCTGCGCTCGAGGCCGGCGCCTCAGGCGCCGATCTTGCGCGTCCGGCGGGGCTTGGCCAGGGCGCCCAGCCCTTGTTCGGGCCGGCGCAGGCCATCGAGCAGGCGCTGGAACAGGCTCTGCCGCTCTGCCGGATCGAGCGGGCACAGGCCCAGCAGCACCGAGAAGGCGAGCCCGCGCGCCGCGAACCAGTGCTGGACCGCAAGGTCGGGCGCGGCGGCTTCGGCCCGGATCGCGGCGATGGTTTCGGCATCGCCGTCGCGGATGGTTGACAGGAACGAGGGGTCCTGAGAGGCCGCCGCCAGCACCGCGAAAGCGAGGGAATTGGGTTCCTTGAGAACCTCCCTCAAGGTGGCGATCTGCGCCGCGAGGCGCGGTTGGGCGTACTCGGCGCCGTGCGCTTCCATAAAGTTCTGGGAGAAGGCGGCGAAGAACCCCGCTTGGTGGTCCAGCAGCGCCGCAAGCACCGCGCGCTTGTTGGGGAACTGGTGCAGCAGCCCCCCTTTGCTGATGCCGCTTTCCTTGGAGATGGCGTCGAGGGTGAGATGACCGGCGCCGTCACGGGCAATGATCGTGAGCGCGGCCTTGATGACGGCGGCGCGGGTGCGCTCGGATCGGGCGTTGTTATCCATGAATACCTTGTCCTAGAGCATGCGCCGATCAGCCTGCGGTGCAGGCTGAACTGATCACTCATTCTCTCTCAATGAGTACTGCCGGATCGGCTTCCCTTTTGAGGGAATAACTGTCCGCAGGGATAGTGCGCAAGCCGTCTGGACGGTTTTATGTGCGAGCAGGTTCTGCCGTTAGGTCATTCACCTCGACCAGATCTCCGCCTGCGAGGCCCGGCGCACATAGCCCACCAGGAAGTCGGCGAAGACGCGGATCTTGGCGGGGAGGCGGGCGCGGTTCTGGTAGGCGATGTTCATGGTGAGCATGGGCAATTGCCAGTCCTGCATCACCGGCACGAGGCGGCCAGCCTCGATGTCCCCCTGCACGATGTAGAGGGGCTGGATGAGGATGCCGAGGCCGGCCAGCGCCGCCTCGCGGATCACCTGGCCGTCATTGCAGTCGAGCGCGCCGGAGATGCGCACCGTGCGCTCCAGGTCGCCCTTGGTGAGGCGGAGCGAGAAGGGGTCGGCGGCGAGGTTGTAGACCAGCATGTCGTGGCGCGTCAGGTCCGCCGGCTCGCGCGGGCGGCCCCGTTCCGCCAGATAGCCGGGGGACGCCGCCAGCACCCGGCGCATGCGGCCGAGCCGGCGCACCACGATATTGGTGTCCGGCTCGTGCAGGCGCGTGCGCACGGCCACGTCGATGCCCGCCTCGATGAAGTCCAGATAGCGGTTCGCCACCGCCACATGCACGTTGAGCTTGGGATAGAGCCGGCGAAATTCCGGCAGCATGGGCGCGATATAGATGGTGGCGAAGGACAGCGAGCTCGTCACCCGCAACAGCCCCTGGGGCGAGAGGGTGTGAGCGTTCACCGCCTCCTCGGCCTCGTTCAGTTCGGCGAGCAATGTGCCGCTGCGCTGGAAGAAATCCTGCCCCGCCTCGGTCAGCCAGAGGCGGCGGGTGTTGCGTTCCACAAGACGGGCCGAGAGGCGCTCCTCCAGCGCGGAGAGATGGCGGCTGGCCGCCGCCGTGGACATGCCGAGCGCCTCCGCCGCCCGCGTCAGCGAGCCGAGTTCGGCGGTCTTCACGAACACCTCGATCTGGGTCAGGCGATCCATTCTTGCGGCCCGCGTAAAAGAGCGTTCCGAAAATTCTGATTTATTTCCGTTCGGCGCAAGGCAAAACTCCCATTCAACGAAAGACCAATAGGGTCGAGGAAACGCCAAATGACCGGACCGATCCGCCACATCGTGATGTGGCGCGTGGGCGGTGACACGCCCGAAGAACGCGCCATGGCCCGGCTGAAGGTGAAGACAGCCTTCGAGGGGCTGCGCGGCCGCATCGACGGCATGACGCACATCGAGGTGGGCCTCGACGTCTCCGACGTGGACTATGCCTGCGACGTGGTGCTCGTGACCGAGTTCCGCGATGCCGCGGCGCTGGAGGCCTATGCCTCCGATCCCGAGCACCTGCGGGTGCGCCGCGAGCTGGGCAATATCCGCATCGCCCGGTTCCAGGTGGATTATCCCGCCCCCGCCGCCGATGGCGTCCCCGCCAACGGGCATGCCGCCAACGGCCATGCGGCCCATGAAGGCATTCTCGCCGGCCAATAGGCCTGCCTTTCCCGCTTCGATCCCCCACCGGGACCAGATCCATGATCGAAACCTTCACCTATGAAGCCCTGCCCATCCGGGTCCGGTTCGGTCGGGGCGCCATCGCCGAGGCGGGCGCGGAAGTGGGCAAGCTCGGCGCGACGCGCGCCCTGGTGCTCACCACCCCCCAGCAGGCGGCCGAGGGCGAGAAGCTGGGCGCGGAGCTCGGCGCGGCCTTTGCCGGCCTGTTTGCCGGCGCCACCATGCACACGCCGGTGGCCGTCACTGAGGCGGCGCTGGAGGCGCTGAAGGCGAGCGGGGCGGATTGCGTGGTGGCTCTGGGCGGGGGCTCCACCACCGGGCTCGGCAAGGCCTTGGCGCTGCGCACCGGCATTTCGCAGGTGGTCATTCCCACCACCTATGCGGGCTCGGAAATGACCCCCATCCTGGGCGAGACCCGGGATGGGCAGAAGACCACCATCCGCTCGCTGGATGTGCTGCCCGAGACCGTCATCTATGACGTGGATCTCACGCTCTCTTTGCCGCCCGGCCTCACCGCCACCTCGGGCGTCAATGCCATCGCCCATGCGGTGGAGGCGCTTTATGCGCGGGACCGCAACCCGGTCATCTCGCTGATGGCCGAGGACGGCATCCGCACCCTCTCGGGGGCGCTGCCCATCCTCATCCACGAGCCGGCCAATGTGGAAGCCCGCACCCAGGCGCTCTATGGCGCGTGGCTGTGCGGCTGCTGCCTCGGCGCGGTGGGGATGGCACTCCATCACAAGCTCTGCCACACGCTGGGCGGCACGTTCGACCTGCCCCACGCGGAAACCCACACCATCGTGCTGCCGCATGCGGTGGCCTATAACGCCCCCGCCGCGCCCGAGGCCATGGCGGCCATCACCCGCGCATTGGGCGCGCCCGATGCGGCGCAGGGTCTGTTCGATCTGGTGCGGGCGCTGGGCGTGCCGCGCGCGCTGTCGCAGATCGGCATGCCCGAGGAAGGCATCGAGCGGGCGGCGGACATCGCCGTCCAGAACCCCTATTGGAATCCGCGCCCGGTCACCCGCGACGGCATCCGCGACCTGATCGCCAACGCCTATGCGGGCGAGCGCCCTGGCGCTGCCCGCTCCGCAGAGGAGGCGGCCTGAGCCATGGTGCGTCCCATCCTCATTTCCGGCGCCACCATCCTGTCCATGGACGATCAGGTGGGCGACCTTGCCAAAGGCGATATCCTGGTGGAGGGCGAGCGCATCGTCGCCGTCGCGCCGCACATCGCGGCGGATGAGGCGGAGGTGGTGGACGCGGCGGGCCGCATCTGCGTGCCGGGCTTCGTCAATGCCCATATGCACACCTGGCAGACGGGCCTGCGAAGCCTTGCCGCCGATTGGACGCTCCTGGAATATTTCCGCTGGGTGCATGCCGGGCTCGCCACCCGCTTCCGGCCCGACGATATCGGCATCGCCACCCTCATGGGCGCCTATGGCCAGATCGATGCCGGCACCACGACGCTGGTGGATTGGTGCCACAACAATCCCACCCCCGCCCATACGGACGCAGCGGTGGAAGCGCTGGCCGAAAGCGGCATCCGTGCCGCCTTCTTCCACGGCTCGCCCAAGCCCGACCCGAAGCCCGGCGAACCCCATTTCTCCGAAGTGCCCCATCCCCGCACGGAGATCGAGCGGCTGCGGCGGGAGACCTTCACCGGCGATGACGGCCTGATGACCCTGGGCCTCGCCATTCTCGGGCCCCATTACTCCACCCTGGAGGTGGCGCGCGCCGATTTCAGGCTGGCGCGCGAGTTCGGCCTCGTCGCCTCCATGCACCAGGGTGGCGGGCCTGCCAAGACGCCGGGCGGCTGGGAGCAGCTCATCGCCGACGGGCTGGTGGGGCCGGGCATCAATGTGGTGCACGGCAATGATTTGTCGGACGCCCTGTTCTCCACCTTGGTGGATCTCGGCGTGTCCTTCTCGGCCACGCCCGAGAATGAGATGACGCAGGGCCACGGCTTCCCCGTCACCGGCCGCCTGCTGGCGCGGGGCGCGGCGCCCTCGCTGGGAGTGGACCTGGAATCGGTTCTCGCCGGCGACATGATGGGGGTCGGGCGCATCGCGCTCGGCATGCAGCGCTCCCTCGACAACGCGAAAAGCCGCCAGGAGACGGGCGCCATCCCGTCCACCTCCACCATCCGCGTGCGGCAGGCGCTGTCCTGGATCACCATCGAGGGTGCGCGCATGCTGGGGCTCGACCATCGCATCGGCTCGCTGACCCCCGGCAAGCAGGCAGACATCACGCTCATCGATGCCCGCGCCTTCCATCTCCAGCCGGTGCACGACCCGGTGGCCACCGTGGTGATGCAGGCGGGGCGCGGTGATGTGGAGGCGGTGATGATCGCCGGCCGCTTCCGCAAGCGCGACCGGGTGCTGGATGCCCCCGGCCTTTCCGAAAGGCTCGCGCGCCTGACCGCCTCGGGGGCGCGCATCGTGGATGAACTCGGCCTCTCGCGGTCGGCAGCTTAGGGATCAGGACAGATGGCGGGAACCGCAACGCTCGGCTGGATTGGACTTGGCAAGATGGGGCTGCCCATCTCCACGCGCCTTGCCGGCGCGGGCCATGTCATTGCCGGCCATGACCGCGATCAGGCGCGCATCGCGGCCGCTGCGGACAGCGGCGTGACGCCCGCCGCGACGCTGGCGGAGGCGGCCAAGCACGACATCGTCTTCACCTCCCTGCCGGACGACAAGGTGCTGCGCGCCCTGGCACTGGACGGCGAATTGTTGTCCCTCATGCGGCCCGGCGCGCTGCTGGTGGAGACCTCCACGGTCAGCCCCGGCATTTCCGCCGAGGTGGGGCAGGCGGCGCAAAAGCGGGGCGTCCTCTATCTGCGCGCCCCCGTCTCCGGCAATGCGGCCATCGCCCATACGGGCAACCTCACCTGCTTTGTCTCCGGTCCGGAAGCCGCGTTCGAGACCTTCCTGCCGGTGGCGAAGGATTTCACCCGCGCCCAGAAATATCTCGGCACGGGAGAAGAGGCCCGCTACGCCAAGCTCGCCGTCAATCTCATGATCGCGGTGTCCGCCGCCATGATGGGCGAGAGCGTGGTGCTCGCCCGAAAGGGGAATCTGGCCTGGCAGGACATTTTGGACGTGCTCACCAACAGCGCGGTGGGCTCGCCCATGGTGCACTACAAGGCGAAAAGCCTGGAGACGCGGGACTTTTCCTCCACCTTCTCCTGCCGCCAGATGGCCAAGGACCTCGACCTCATCGTCGATGCCGGCCAGGCGGCGGAAATGTCCATGCCTCTGGCATCCATGACCCGCGAAATCTACGGCGCCCTCCTCGGGCGCGGCGAAGGCGAGGCGGACTTCATCTCCACGGTGCGGCTGGCCGAATGGCTCGCCGGCCTGGAGGCGCCCGACCTCAATAAAAACCAAGGGAGGCTCCGTTGAGGAATTTCGACCAATATTCCATCACCGACGCCGTGCTGGAACGGGTGGCCGGCGCCACCGATCCCCGCACCCGCCAGATCAGCGAGGCGCTCGTCCGCCACCTGCACGACTTCATCCGCGAGGTGCGCCCCACCCAGGCGGAATGGGAGCAGGGCATCGCCTTCCTCACCGCCACCGGCCATATGTGCTCCGGCACCCGGCAGGAATTCATCCTGCTGTCGGACACGCTCGGCGTGTCCATGCTGGTGGATGCCATCAATCATGACCACCAGGGCAAGGTGACGGAAAGCACGGTGCTCGGCCCCTTCTATGTGGAAGGCCCGCCGGAGGCGCCTTGCGGCACCGACATTTCCGGGGACCTCGCCGGCCAGCCCATGTTTGCCAGTGGCACGGTGACGACGCCCGATGGCACCCCGCTCGCCAATGCCATCGTGGATGTCTGGCATTCCGATGAGGACGGCTATTACGACGTGCAGCACACCGGGGAAGAGGCCGGCCTGGTGGCCCGCGCGCGCTTCCGCACCGATGCGGAGGGCCGGTTCCATTTCTGGTCCATCAAGCCGGCCGCCTATCCCATTCCCCATGACGGCCCGGTGGGCAAGATGCTGGAGGCGCAGGGACGCCATCCCTGGCGGCCGGCCCATGTGCACTTCATGATCGAGGCGCCCGGCTTCGAGAAGCTGGTCACCCACGTCTTTGTGGGCGGCGATCCCTATCTGGACTCCGATGCGGTGTTCGGGGTGAAGGATTCCCTCATTCGGGAGTTCGCCGTGTCCGGCCCTGGCACGGCGCCCGATGGCCGGGTGCTCGATCGCGACTGGTGCGCGCTCCATTACGATTTCCAGCTCAATCCCTTGTCCGAGGCGGCCTCGAAGGCGGCCTGAGAGGGGAAAGACGCGTCAGGCGGAGAAGTCCGGAAAACGGACCGCCGCGGAGGGAGGAAACCATGACAGCCCATGTGCCGAAGGACACGGTCCTGGCGCGGCTCACCGACATTGTCGGGCCGCGTGCCAGCAGCGCCTCCGGCGTGCTGGCCGACCACGGCCGCAGCGAAGCCTATCACCCCGCCCGTCCCCCCGACGTGGTGGTCTTCCCCGAGAGCACCGCAGAGGTGCAGGCCATCGTCAGCCTGTGCCGGGACCTGCGGCTGCCCGTGGTGCCATTCGGCGCCGGCACCTCGCTGGAAGGCAATGCGGCGGCGCTCAAGGGCGGGGTGTGCCTCGACATGGGGCGCATGAACACCGTGCTGGCGGTGAATGGTGAGGACATGGACGTGCGCGTCCAGCCCGGCATCACCCGCAAGGCGCTGAACGCCCATCTGCGCGACACCGGCCTGTTCTTCCCCATCGATCCCGGCGCGGATGCCTCCATCGGCGGCATGGCGTCCACGCGGGCCTCGGGCACCATGGCGGTGCGCTACGGCACCATGAAGGACAATGTGCTGGGCCTGGAAGTGGTGCTGGCGGACGGGCGCGTCATCCGCACCGCCCAGCGCGCCCGCAAGTCTGCGGCCGGCTATGACCTCACCCGCCTGTTCGTGGGCGCGGAGGGCACGCTTGGCGTCATCACCGAGGTGACGCTGAAGCTGCATCCCCAGCCGGAGGCCATCTCCTCGGCGGTGTGCGCCTTCCCGAGCCTGGAGGCGGCGGTGAACACCGCCATTTCGGTCATCCAGTGCGGCGTGCCGGTGGCGCGCATCGAGCTGCTGGACGCCGTGATGATGCGCGGCATGAACCTGCACGCCAAGCTCGGCCTGCCCGAAGTGCCGCACCTCTTCTTCGAGTTCCACGGCTCGAAAGCCTATGTGGCCGAGCAGGCGGAGACCGCCGAGGCGCTGGCGCAGGAGCAGGGGGGCCTCGGCTTTGCCTGGGCCACCACCCCGGAAGAGCGTTCGCGTCTCTGGCAGGCCCGCGACAACACCCTTTATGCGGGCCTGGCCCTGCGCCCTGGCGCCAAGGCCATGATCACCGACGTGTGCGTGCCCATCTCGCGCCTTGCCGAATGCCTGGTGGCCACCGCCGCCGACATCGAGGAAAGCGGCCTCATCGCCCCCGTGGTGGGCCATGTGGGCGACGGCAATTTTCATCTGCTGGTGCTGCTGGATCCCGACAATCCGCAGGAGCTGGCCCGCGCCAAGGCCTTCAATGACCGCCTGGTGCGCCGGGCCATCGCGCTGGAGGGCACCTCCACCGGTGAGCACGGCATCGGCTTCGGCAAGATGGATTTCCTCCCCCTGGAGCTGGGGGAGGCGGTGGACGCCATGCGCCTCGTGAAGGGCGCCCTCGATCCGCTCGGCATCATGAACCCCGGAAAGATCTTCCGGCCCGCGCCATCCAGTCACGGAGAAACCCAATGAGGGCGGTGATGGAGACGACGCCTCGCTTGCAACCTTCGGCGCCGGCCGCCGAAAAGGGCCCGCCGCTGCTGGAATTGCGGGGCGTTTCCAAGACCTTTCCCGGCGTCAAGGCGCTGGATGACGTGTCGTTCGCCGTTTGGCCCGGCGAGGTGCATATGCTGCTCGGCGAGAATGGCGCCGGCAAGTCCTCGCTGATGAAGGTGCTGTGCGGCGCCTATCGGGCGGATGCGGGGGAGTATTTCCACAAGGGCGAGAAGGTGGAGATCCGCAAGCCGGCCGATGCGCGGGCGCTGGGCATTGCCGTCATCTTCCAGGAATTCTCGCTGGTGCCATACCTGGACGTGGCGCAGAACATCTTCCTGGGCCGCGAGTTTTCCTCCTCCATCCCCGGCCTCCTGGACCGGCGGCGCCTCTATGCCGAGGCGCAGAAGGTGCTGGACCTGGTGGGGCTGGAGATCGACCCGCGCACCAAGGTGCATACGCTCGGCGTCGCCCAGCAGCAGATGGTGGAGATCGCCAAGGCCCTCTCCCAGAATGCCCGCATCCTGGTGATGGACGAGCCCACCGCCGCCCTCTCCGACCGCGAGACCGAGCGGCTGTTCGCGGTGATGCGGCAGTTGCAGGAGAAGGGCGTCGCCATCGTCTACATCTCCCACCGCATGGCGGAGGTGTTCGCCCTGGGCGACCGCATCACCGTGCTGCGCGACGGCAAGCTGGTGGGCCGGGCCATGCCCGGCGAGACCAGCCCCGACGAGCTGGTGCGCATGATGGTCGGCCGCAATGTGGACATGTCCTATCCCCGCCGCTTCGCCACCGAGGAGGGGCCGGTGGTGCTGGAGGTCTCCGGCCTTGCGGCCAAGTCCGGCATCGCCGACATCAATCTGAAGGTGCGCGCCGGCGAGATCGTGGGCCTGTGCGGCCTCGTTGGCTCCGGCCGTACCGAGGTGGCCCGCGCCATCTTCGGCGCCGACGAGGTGACCGCCGGCGAGATCCGCATTTTCGGCGAGAAGAAGACCGGTGGCCCGGATGCCTCCGCCCGCATCGGCGTGGGCCTCATCCCGGAAAGCCGCAAGAGCGAGGGCCTCGCGCTCATCCGCTCCGTGGCCGATAACCTCGCCGTGGCGGGCCTGCCCAAGCTGTTCCCCAACATGCTGTTCTCGCCCGGCAAGGCGCGGCGCACGGCGGACGAGGTGATCGGCCGCCTGCGCATCGCCACCCCCTCCGCCAACCAGAATGTGGCGCTGCTGTCGGGCGGCAACCAGCAGAAGGTGGTGATCGGCAAGTGGCTCGCCGCCGGCACCCGCCTCTTCATCTTCGACGAGCCCACCCGCGGCATCGACGTGGGCGCCAAGTCGGAAATCTTCGCCCTCATCGACCAATTGGTGGCCGAGGGCGCGGCGGTTCTCATGATCTCGTCCGAGCAGGCCGAGATCGTCCATGTGTGCGACCGGGCCTATGTGATGCGCGGGAAGCGCATCGTGGGCGAGCTGGGGCGCGCCGACCTCTCCGAGGAAAACATCGTCCGAATGGGGATGCACGATGAGTGATCTCGCCCTTTCCCCCCGCCGCGGCCTGCGCGTGCCCTCAGTGCCAGGCGTCGCCGTCGCTCTTGTGGGCCTGTCCGCCCTGTTCGCGGTCATGAGTCCCGGCTTCCTGTCCGGCGGCAACATCTCCAACATCCTGGTGCAGTCGGTAATCCTGCTGCTCCTGGCCTTGCCCATGACCCTCATCATCATGACCGAGGGCCTGGACCTGTCCATCGGCGCGGTGCTGACCTTGTGCTCGCTGGTGCTGGCGCTCATCGTCGTGTCCACCCAGTCCCTGGCGCTGGGGCTCATGGGGGCCCTGGGCGTCGGGCTTGCCTTCGGCGTCCTGAATGGCTGGCTGATCTCGGTGGTGAACATCCCGCCCTTCGTGGCGACGCTGGGCACCATGGGCGCGGCGCAGGGCCTGGCCCTCATCGTCTCCGACGGGCAGAGCGTGGTGGGTATTCCCCGCTTCGTGCGGCAGGTCTATTCGGGCGACCTGTTCGGGCTCATCCCCTATCCGCTCCTGATCGGGGCCGCCTTCTATGCCCTCTTCCATGTGCTGCTCTACCACACCCGCTTCGGCACCTATGTGTGCGCGCTGGGCGGCAACCGGGATGCCCTGACGCTCGCCGGCGTGAAATGGCGGCGCCTTCTCATCGCGGTCTATGCGCTGGGCGGGGCCATGGCCGGGGTGGCGGCGCTGCTCATGACAGCGCGCATGAATGCGGGCCATCCCACCGCCGCCATCGGCATGGAATTCGATGCCATCGCCGCGGTGGCGCTGGGCGGCACCTCCTTCGAGCGGGGCAATGGCTGGATCTTCGGCACCCTCATGGGCGTGCTGACCGTGGGCGTGCTGCGCAACGGGCTGAACCTGCTCGCCGTGCCCTCCTCGGTTCAGGTGGCCTGCATCGGCCTCCTGGTCATCTTCGCCCTCTTCCTCGACAGCATCCGGGGACAAAAGTCATGAGCATCGCCGGCGACGTTTCCACGGGCGCCCCGCGCCTGCATCTGTCCAAGGACATGCAGCAGCTCATCTACCGGCTGCTGGCGGCGGGCCTCATCTGCGTGGTGCTGTCCGTCCTCTCGGACGCCTTCTTCACCGCCAACAACATCCTCAACGTGCTGCGGCAGGCGAGCCTGCTGTTCTTCCTGGCCTCCGGCCTCACCCTGGTCATCCTCACCGGCGGCATCGACCTTTCGGTGGGCGCCAATATCGGCCTGTCCGCGTGCTTGGCCGCCACCGTCATCAAGGCCACCGGCTCGCCGGTCCTGGGCACGCTGACGGGGCTCGCCACCGGCTGCGTGGTGGGCATCTTCAACGGCCTGATGGTGGCGAAGCTCCGCATCCCCTCCTTCATCGCCACCTATGGCATGCTGTGGGTGCTGCACGGCGTGACCTATTACTATATGGGCGGCGAGACCATTCACGGCTTCCCGCCCGGCTTCCGCCAGATCGGCTCGGGCTATTTCCTGGGCGTGCCGATCCCGGTCTATCTGATGGTGGTGTTCCTGCTGGCGGGCTCGTTCTTTGCCCAGCGCACCGTCTGGGGCCAGCAGATCTATGCCATCGGCGCCAATCCGGTGGCGGCCCGCCTCACGGGCATCCCGGTCAACAAGCGCCTGGTGCTGGTCTATGCCTTTTCCGGCGCCATGGCGGGCGTTGCCTCCATCGTCTTCCTCGCCCGGCTGAATTCCGCCGAGGGCGACATCGGCGAGGCGATGACGCTGCCCGCCATCGCGGCGGTGCTGATCGGCGGCGCCTCGCTGTTTGGGGGCGTGGGCAGCGTGTTCGGCACCTTCATCGGCGCCGTCATCCTTACCCTGGTGCTCAACGGCATGAACCTGCTGGCGGTCAATGCCAGCTGGCAGCCGCTGGTGACGGGCGTGATCGTGGTCTTCGCCGTGTGGCTCGACATGATCGGCCGCCGGCGCAGTTGAACAAGAAGATCGGGCAACGATCCCGCGAAGGAGAGACTGGTCCGGACGGGTTGAAAAGCTGGCTGCGAGACGACCCGGCCGGGCATCCTTCTTCGCAAAACAAAAAAAACAGAACGACTAGGGAGAAAACAAAATGAAAAAAGCCGCCTTTGTCGCCGCGCTCCTGCCGCTTGCCTTCGCCGCCACCGCGGCGCGGGCCGACGGCGAGACCGTTGCCCTCTTCACCAAGAACCAGACCAATCCATATTTCCAGGCCGTGCGCGTCGGCTCCGAAATGGCCGCCAAGTCCATGAATGCCAAGGTGGTGAACTACATTCCCACCAAGCCGGACAGTATTCCCGAGCAGCTGAGCCAGGTGGAGGACGTGATCGTCAAGAAACCGGCGGGCATCGTCTTCATCCCGGTGGACTACAAGGCGATGGTGCCGGGCGTCGAGGAGATCAACAAGGCGCAGATCCCGGTGGTGAACATCACCGACCGGCTGGCGGGCGGCAAGTCTCTCACCTTCATCGGCGCCGACGACTACAGCCTTGGCAAGGAGACGGCGCGCTATCTGCTCAAGGAGCTGGGCGGCAAGGGCAATGTGGTGATCCTGGAGGGGGTGAAGGGCTCCATTTCCTCCATCGATCGCGTGCGCGGCTTCAACGACGCCATCAAGGAGTTCAAGGACGTGAAGCTGGTGGCGAGCCAGCCCGCCAATTTCCAGCGTTTGCAGGCGCTCCAGGTGATGGAGAATGTCATGCAGTCCAATCCGCAGATCGACGGCGTGCTGGCGGCCAACGATGCCATGGCCATCGGCGCCATCGAGGCGCTGGACGGCGCCAATCGCAAGGCCAAGGTCACCGGCGTCAACGCCACCAAGGAGGCCATCGACGCCATCAAGGCCGGCAAGATGCTGGCGTCGGGCGATTATGACGGCTTCATCCAAGGGTGCCTCGGCACCATGGCGCTGCTGCGCTCGCTGCGCAACGAGCCCATCGTCACCGAGATCATCCTCCAGCCCAAGGTGGTGAACGCCACCAACTACCAGCCCTATGACGTGGCGCTGGAAAACCGCACGTGCCCCACCTGGGAGCAGGGCGTGGCGCTGGGCGCCAAGAAGAATTGACCGGCGAAGCCGAGCGGCCGGCAACCGGGCCATCGGCACCGCAGCAGCCTTAAGGCGCAGGACGGGCGGGCGGGACCGCCGGCCGCCCGTCCAGATCCCACCAGCCCCAAGCAAACGGACACCACCAGAATGACCGCCCCATCCAGCTACAATCCGCGCATCGCGGTCCTGGGCACCGGCGCGCAGGGCGCTTCCGCCGGCGCGGACTTTGCCCGCGCGGGATATGACGTGACCTTCATCGAGCAGTGGCCCGCCCATGTGGAGGCCATCCGCGCCAACGGCATCACCGTCAATTTCCCCACCCGCACCATCAATGTGAAGGTGCCCGCGCTCCATCTGTGCCAGGTGGCCGAGGTGAAGGGGAAGTTCGACCTCGTCTTCATCATCACCAAGGCCTACGACACCAAGTGGGCGTGCCAGCTGATCGAGCCCTACCTCGCCGATGACGGCCTGGTGGTGGGCCTTCAGAACGGCATGACCCACACCGCCATCGCCGAGGTGGTGGGCGAGGACCGCTGCATCGGCGGCGTCATCGAGATGGCCTCCAACATGTGGGAACCCGGCGTCACCAACCGGGAGAATGACCACGAGACCGCCTGGTTCGCGCTCGGCGCGCTGACCGCCAAGACGCAGCCGCGGGTCGAGGACGTGGCCAATGTGCTGCGCACCACGGGACGGGTGGAAGTGACGGAGGACATCAAGTCCTTCAAATGGATGAAGCTGGTGGTGAATGCCGCCGAGCTGATCCCGTCCTCCATTCTCAACCTGCCCCTCGCCGACGCGGTCCGCCTGCCCGGAATGCTGCAGCTGATGCGCACCGCAGGCTACGAAGCCATTGAAGCCGCCATTGCCGACGGCGCCACCGTGACCCCCATCATTGGCATGCCCCCCGTCACCTCCAACGACCCCGACCGCTATGTGGACCGGATCTTCGAGGAGGTGCTGACCACCTTCTCCACCCCCACCACGCTCGTCACCTCCCTGCAGGACTGGCGCAAGGGGCGGCGGGCGGAGGTCTATGACATCAATGGCCACGTCATCGACATCCTCGCCAAGGCCGGTCGCCCGGCGCCGGTGAACGCCAGGATCGTCGAGATGGCGCTGGCCATCGAGGCCGGAACCCTGGAGCCGCGCCCCGAGAACGCTGCCGCTTTGATGGCGTCCTGAGCCCCGCAGACGGCGCCTCGCCCCCTGTCATCGCCATGAAAATGCAACTGGAGGAAACCATGAAGAGCCTGAAGACCCTGGCCCTCGCGGCGCCGCTGGCCTTCTGCGCCACGGCCGCTTTGGCGGACGGCGAGACCATCGCCGTCTTCACCAAGAACCAGACCAACCCTTATTTCCAGACCGTGCGCGTGGGCGCGGAAGCCGCCGCCAAGTCCATGAACGCCAAGGTGGTGAACTACATCCCCACCAAGCCGGACAGCATTCCCGAGCAGCTCAGCCAGGTGGAGGACGTGATCGTCAAGAAGCCGGCGGCCATCGTCTTCATCCCGGTGGACTACAAGGCCATGGTGCCGGGCGTGGAGCAGATCAACGAGGCCAAGATCCCCGTGGTCAACGTCACCGACCGCAGCGCCGGCGGCAAGTTCCTGGCCTTCGTGGGAGCCGACGATTACAGCCTCGGGCTTGAGACAGGCCGCTATCTGCTGAAAGAGATGGGCGGCAAGGGCAATGTGGTGATCCTGGAAGGCGTGAAGGGCTCGCTCACCAATATCGACCGGGTGCGCGGCTTCAACGATGCCATCAAGGAGAACAAGGACGTCAAGCTGCTGGCCAGCCAGCCGGCCAATTATCAGCGCCTGCAGGGCCTCCAGGTGATGGAGAACCTCATGCAGTCGCACCCGCAGATCGACGGCGTGCTGGCGGCCAACGATGCCATGGCCATCGGCGCCATCGAGGCGCTGGACGGCGCCAACCGCAAGGCCAAGGTGGTGGGCATCAACGGCACCAAGGAGGCGGTGGACGCCATCAAGACCGGCAAGCTGCTGGCCTCCGGGGATTATAATGGCTTCCTCCAGGGCTGCATCGGCACCATGGTCGCCATCCGCGCCATCCGGGGCGAGGCGATCGTTTCCGAGGTGGTGCTGAAGCCCACCGTGGTGAATGCCTCCAACTACCAGCCCTATGACGTCCCCCTGGAGGCGCGCGCCTGCCCGCCTTGGTCGGAAGCGGCCGCCATGGCCACCAAGAAGTGAGCCGGCGAGCCTTTATTTGAGTTTCACCTCCAAGGCTCCCGGCCCGTTCAGGGGCGGGGGCCTTTCCTCATGAAGGAGCCTTCGATGCTGTTTGCCATCCATGCCCTCGACCGCAAGGGCGCGCTCGACACCCGCCTTGCCAATTACGATGCCCACAAGGCCTTCCTGTCCGACACCGCGCCCCATGGGGTGAAGATCGTCATGTCCGGCCCGCTGGTGGCGGCGGATGGCACCACCATGATCGGCTCGCTGTTCGTGGTGGAGGCGGAGGACCTAGCCACCGTCGAGCGTTTCAACGCTGCCGATCCCTTCCACAAGGCCGGCATCTGGGAGCGCGTGAGCATCACCGGCTTCATCCGCCGCCAGGGCTGAGGGGGGAGGGCGGCGCCGACAACACCACGCCGCCCTAAAGCACCGGACCGAGCATGGCGATGGTGTTGTTCCAGATCTGCCGGGCGCGGCTGGCCGCCTCCACTTCCCCCTTTTGAACCGGCCGCGCGGCGTCGAGGAACACCTGCTGGCGGGCGCGCAGCGCGCGGGTGAAGGCCGGATCGTGCAGCAGGATGTTGTTCTCCGAATTCAGTTCGAAGCTGCGCCGATCGATATTGGCCGAGCCGATGAGCGTGATCTCCCCATCGAGGGTCAGCGTCTTGGCGTGGAGCAGGCCGCCCTCATATTCGCGGATCTCCACCCCCGCCTCCAGCAGGTCGCGATAATAGGAGCGGCTCGCCGCCGCCACGATCCAGGAATCGTTGCGGCGGGGGAAGACGATGGTGGTGGCCACCCCGCGCCGGGCGCTGGCGCACAAGGCCGCCTGGATGGGCTCGTCCGGAACATAATAGGGGGTGGTGATGACGAGTTCCCGCCGCGCCGCATTCATCAGCGCCACGAAGGTCTCCGGCATGGCTGAATAGCGCACGCCTGCGCCGGAGCCGATGGCCTGGGCAATGAAGCCGCCATCGGCGGGCGGGGCGGGCAGGGGGGCTGAAAAGAGGGGGGCGAGGTCCTCGTCCACCTGCGCCATCCAGTTGCTGGCGAACAGATGCTGCATCTGCCGCGCCACTGGCCCCTCGAAGCGGGCGAGCACATCCACCCAGGGCGCAAAGCGGGCCTTGATGGCGAAGGCGGCATCGGCGCAATTCTGGCTGCCGCAATAGGTCACCCCATTGTCGATCACCGCGATCTTGCGGTGGTTGCGCATGTCGATGCGGCCCTTGAGCGGGCGCAGCAGCGGATTGCCCACGGGCAGCGCCGCCGCGAGGCGAACCCCGCTTTGCGCCATCTCCCGCCAATGCACCGAGCGGATGAAGGCCCGCGAGCCCAGATCGTCCGCCATGGCCCGGCACACCACGCCGCGCGCGGCGGCGCGCTGGAGCGCGGCCTTCACCTTCAGCCCGCTCTCGTCGGCGAGCCAGATATAGAACAGCACATGCACGCTCTCGCGCGCCGCATCGATGTCCTCAACCAGCGACGCGATGGCGGAGGCGGAATCGTCCAGGAGCCGCGCCTGGTTGCCCGCCGTCGGCTCATACTGGCTCACCGAGCGGCCCACACGGAACAAGGGCTGGTGGCGCTCCGGCACCTCCTTTTCGGCGGAGGGCCCGGCGATTTCGCCTGCGGGCGGCAGGGCATCGAAGGCCGCTTTCAGCCGCTCGATGCGCTTTCGGCCCAGATTGATCTCGCCGAACAGCACATAAGCGAGCACACCGATGCCCGGCGCCAGCACGATCACCAGCACCCAGGCAAAGCGGGCGGCGGGCTCCCGGTGCGGGCGCAGCAAAGCGCGCAGGATGAAGACCAGCTGGATGGCCGCCTGGACGGCAAAGAGCCCCCAGGCGAAGACGGCGGAATCATGCATGGAGGCCACGCGCGAACAGGAGGACCACCCGCATTTAAAGCATGCGGGACGGCGCGCGAAGGCCCCGCTTTGACGCCTGACGGCGCCGCGCTGTCACCGGGCATGGCCCTCCCGGCTTGGCGCGATTGCCCAAAAACGCGACCTGTGCTAGTGACCTTCCATCGTTGCCGCGCACCAGGGAGGGCATAGATGACAGATGTTTTGCGTCAGCCCATCCCATCCGGGATGCCGAACCGCTAGTTCGGCCAGGTCTTCCTTGAAGACCTTGAGGTTATCGGGCCCACCCGACGCGGAGTTTCAGGACGCTCCTTTTCGCGACGCCAGCTTCAACTGAGCCGGCCGCCGCCCCGCGCTCCTCCGCTTCGCCAGATACCTCCGCGCAACCCGTTTCCCGTTTCGCAGGAGAGGCGCCTCGCGCCTTCACGGTCATGTTTCACTCGTCCCGGCACGGCGCGGATGCGCTGCGCAATGTCCTTGCTTTCACGTTTCGCCACTGGGCGCGCCGCTGGCCCATGGCGGCCGGCATCGCGGTCGCCATCGTCGCGGCGACGCTCACCGAAATCTTCGTGCCGCTCTTTGCCGGGCGCCTCATCGATGCGCTCACCCAGGGCCGCGAGGCCGCGCCCGCCGCGCTGGAAGCCTTCCTCATGATGGCCGGGCTCGGCCTTGTCATGGTGGTTCTGCGGCACCTGGCGTGGTGGGGGGTGGTGCCGTTGACCTTGGGCATCATGGCCGACGTGGTGCGCGAGGCCTTCCACCGGGTGCAGCGTTTCTCCAGCGACTGGCACGCCAACAGCTTCGCCGGCTCCACCGTGCGCAAGATCACGCGCGGCATGTGGGCGCTGGACGTGCTCAACGACGTGCTGCTGCTCATGCTCCTGCCTTCGGTGGTGGTGCTCACCGGCACGGTGGCGCTCCTGATGCTGCATTGGCCGCTCATGGGCCTCGTCATGGCGGTGGGTGCGCTGGCCTATGGCGCGCTGACCGTGACGCTCGCCACCCGCGTGGTGGCGCCCGCCGCACGGCTTTCCAATGCCTGGGACACCCGCATCGGCGGCATCCTCTCCGACACGCTGGGCGCCAACCAGGTGGTGAAGGCGTTCGGCGCCGAGGCGCGGGAGGATGCCCGCCTCCAGGCGGTGGTGGTGCGCTGGCGGCGGCGGGTGCAGCGCACCTGGATGCTCCACACCTGGAGCGCCAGCGGCGAGTTCGCCCTCCTCTGGCTGGTGCGCACTGCCGTGACCGGCACGGCCCTTTGGCTGTGGTGGGAAGGCCGCGCCACGCCCGGCGATGTCACCTATGTGCTCACCACCTATTTCGTGCTCCACGGCTATCTGCGCGAGATCGGCCAATATGTGCACAACCTCCAGCGGGCGGTGAACGACATGGAGGAGCTGGTGGACCTGCATGCCCTCGCGCCCGGCGTCGCCGACGCGCAGGAGGCGCGTCCCCTCGCCGTGCCGGGCGGGGAGGTGCGGTTCGACCAGGTGACGTTCCATTACGGCCTCCATGCCGCGCCTTTGTTCCGCGACCTGGACGTGACCATTCCCGCCGGTCAGCGGGTGGGGCTCGTGGGCCCGTCGGGCTCGGGCAAGACCACGTTCGTGAAGCTGCTCCAGCGGCTCTATGACGTGACCGGCGGCCGGGTGCTCATCGACGGGCATGACGTGCGCGAGGTGGCGCAGGCCTCGCTTCGCCAGCAGATCGCCATCGTGCAGCAGGAGCCCATATTGTTCCACCGGACGCTGGCGGAGAACATCGCCTATGCCCGGCCCGACGCCACGGCGGCGGAGATCGAGCAGGCGGCGCGCCTGGCCAATGCGGACGGCTTCATCGCCCGCCTGCCCAAGGGCTATCGGACCTTGGTGGGCGAGCGGGGCGTGAAGCTCTCCGGCGGCGAGCGCCAGCGGGTGGCCATCGCGCGGGCTTTCCTGGCGGATGCGCCCATCCTGATCCTGGACGAGGCCACATCGAGCCTGGATTCAGAATCGGAAGCCGCCATCCAGGAGGCCATGGAGCGCCTGATGCGGGGCCGCACGGCCCTCATCATCGCCCATCGCCTGTCCACGGTGCGGGCCATGGACCGCATCCTGGTGTTCGAGCACGGCCGCATCGTCGAAGACGGCCGTCCCGACACCCTCCTCGCCCGCCCGGACGGCCGCTACCGCCGCCTGTTCGAGCGCCAGTCGGAGGGGATGGCGGGGGAATTGGGCGTGCCGGTGGGGTGAGGGGGCAAAGGGCAAGGCGCTTCGCTCGGGGCGCCTTGCCGTCCTCCCCCTTAGACTTTTCGCCCATCCCCTCCGGCATCCCCCGCGCTTGACAGCCAAAGGTTGGTCGGGAAAGCTCCCCACCAAATCGCGCCTCCCGCCGCAAGCGGGGGAGAATGCGGATCGCAGGGAAGCGCAGGGGTCGGTCATGACCGGGACCGGAAGGGCGCCGCATGCGGACGCCATCTACTCCACATTGAACAGCGCGGCCGCCGGTGCCGCCTCGCTGATCGCGGCGTCCTGGACGCGCTCCCTCGTCCATTACAAGCTCGACCCCGACAAGACCCGCCCGCCCGAGCAGCTGACGAAGGCCGAGTTCGATGCCGCCTGCGACCGGTCCGGCCTGCTGGTGCGCCAGTCCAAGGTGGAGATGGATCGCCTGTTCCAGATGGTCGGCGAGGCGGGCTGCTGCGTGCTGCTCACCGACAAGGACGGTGTGCCGCTGGAGCGGCGAGCCTTGCCCGGCGACAATGCGGACTTCCGCCGCTTCGGTCTCTGGACCGGCATGGTCTGGAGCGAGGCCTGCGGCGGCACCAATGGCATCGGCACGTGCCTTGCGGAGGCGCGCCCGCTCACCATCCATCGCGACCAGCATTTCCTCACCCGGAACATCGGGTTGAGCTGTTCCGCCGCGCCCATCTTCGACCCGCAGGGGCGCTTGGCCGGCGCGCTCGATGTCTCCACCTGTCGGCAGGACCTCACCCCCGCCACCTTGAAGCTGATCGCCGCCGCAACCGTGGACGCGGCCCACCGCATCGAAGCGAGCCAGTTCCGCGCCGCCTTCAGCCATGCGCGGATCGTCGTGGCCGAGACCGGCCGCGCGGCGGATGCGCTCCTGGCGGTGGACCGGGAAGACCTGGTGATCGGCGCAAACCGCGCCGCGCGCCTCGCCTTCGACCTCACCGAGCAGCGTCTCGCCACGCCTTTTCCCGCCGATCTCCTGCTGAAGGGCGCCACGCAGGAAGCTGCGGATGACCTCTGCGCAGGCGAGCGGGGCGTGATCCAGCGGGCGCTGGCGCGGGCGGACGGCAATGTGTCAGCGGCGGCGCGGGCGCTGGGCATCAGCCGCGCCACTATGCATCGCAAGCTCGCCAAGCTCGGTCTTCACCGCCCCAACTGAGCCTGTCGCATTTTTTGCGGCCCACCTGTCTCAGGATCGCGACACTCCGGCCAGCCTGCGGACGCCCGCCCCGGTGACGATCCCGCCCCGTCCGCCGATCCTTCCTCCAACCGCACGACGGTTGTGGAGGAAACCATGAACAAGCCGGAATTCATTCGCCAGTCCGCCGCTCCCTTCAAGGCCCGCTACGGGAACTTCATCAATGGCCGCTTCGTCGAGCCGCTGAGCGGGCGCTATTTCACCAATCATTCCCCGGTCAACGGCCAGCCTTTGTGCGACGTTGCCCGCTCGGAAGCCGCCGACGTGGAGCTGGCGCTGGACGCCGCCCATGCGGCGAAAGACGCCTGGGGCCGCACCTCGGTGGCCGAGCGCGCGCTGATCCTCAACCGCATCGCGCAGGCGATGGAAGACAATCTGGACCTGCTCGCCCGCGCCGAGACCTGGGACAATGGCAAGCCGCTGCGCGAGACCATGGCGGCCGACCTGCCGCTGGCCATCGACCATTTCCGCTATTTCGCGGGCGCTATTCGGGCGCAGGAAGGCGGCATCTCCGAGATCGACCACGACACCATCGCCTATCACTTCCATGAGCCCCTCG
Source organism: Aquabacter sediminis (assembly GCF_028863665.1). Classification (GTDB taxonomy): domain Bacteria; phylum Pseudomonadota; class Alphaproteobacteria; order Rhizobiales; family Xanthobacteraceae; genus L1I39. Next base: position 352,378 of record NZ_JARBFX010000002.1, on the reverse strand, counting down.
GCGTGGTCGGCCAGATCATTCCCTGGAACTTCCCGCTGCTGATGGCGGTGTGGAAGCTCGCCCCCGCCCTTGCCGCCGGCAATTGCGTGGTGCTCAAGCCCGCCGAGCAGACCCCGGCCTCCATCCTGGTGCTGGCCGAACTGATCGCCGACATCCTGCCCCCCGGCGTGCTCAACATCGTCAACGGCTTCGGCCTGGAAGCGGGCAAGCCGCTGGCGTCCTCGAACCGCATCGCCAAGATCGCGTTCACGGGCGAGACCACCACCGGCCGGCTCATCATGCAGTATGCCAGCCAGAACCTCATTCCGGTGACGCTGGAACTGGGTGGCAAGTCGCCCAACATCTTCTTCAAGGACGTGGCGGCCGAGGACGACGATTTCTTCGACAAGGCCATCGAGGGCTTCGTCCTGTTCGCCCTCAACCAGGGCGAGGTGTGCACCTGCCCCAGCCGCGCCTTGATCCATGAGAGCATCTATGACCGCTTCATGGAGCGCGCGCTCGCCCGTGTCGCCGCCATCAAGCAGGGCGACCCGCTCGATCCCACCACCATGATCGGCGCCCAGGCCTCCTCCGAGCAATTGGAGAAGATCCTCTCTTATATCGACATCGGCCGGCAGGAAGGCGGCGAGGTGCTCATCGGCGGCGCCCGCAACGAACTGCCGGGGGATCTTGCGGGCGGCTATTATGTGAAGCCCACCGTGTTCAAGGGCCACAACCGCATGCGGATCTTCCAGGAGGAGATCTTCGGCCCGGTGGTGTGCGTGACCACCTTCAAGGACGACGAAGAGGCGCTGACCATCGCCAATGACACGCTCTATGGCCTCGGTGCCGGCGTGTGGACGCGCGATGGCAACCGGGCCTATCGCATGGGCCGCGCCATCCAGGCGGGCCGGGTGTGGACCAATTGCTACCACGCCTATCCCGCCCATGCGGCCTTCGGCGGGTACAAGCAGTCGGGCATTGGGCGCGAGAACCATTCCATGATGCTCGACCACTATCAGCAGACCAAGAACATGCTGGTCAGCTACTCGCCCAAGAAGCTTGGTTTCTTCTGAGGCGGATCAATGCGCGGTCCCCGCGTGTTGCTGTCCAATGCCTGAGACCGGGCGCTCCTGGCGCCCGTCCCGGTGATCGAGACACCCCCACGGCGGGGGCCGTCGCGCGGGATCCTGGTGGTGGCCCCGGCCACGCCAGGGTTCCGCGCCGGCCCGTCCGGCCAGCACGGCGAAGGGGTGCGCGCCAGTCCGGGTGCGCGCCCCCATTCCAATGACGTGTCAGGGAGAGGGCGCGCGAACCGCCCGTCAACGGAGGAGACGAAGCCATGGCGAAGACGATGAAAGCGGCCGTCGTGCGCATGTTCGGCGCACCGCTCACCATCGACGAAGTGCCGGTGCCCGAGCCCGGTCCCGGCCTGATCCAGGTGGCCATCCGCGCCTCCGGCGTCTGCCACACGGACCTTCATGCCGCCGAGGGGGACTGGCCGGTGAAGCCGAACCCGCCCTTTATTCCCGGCCACGAGGGGGTCGGCTATGTCTCGGCGGTGGGCGCCGGCGTCAAGCATGTGAAGGAAGGCGACCGGGTCGGCGTGCCCTGGCTCTATACGGCCTGCGGCCATTGCCGCCACTGCCTCGGCGGCTGGGAGACGCTGTGCGAGAGCCAGCTCAACACCGGCTATTCGGTCAATGGCGGCTTTGCCGAATATGTGGTGGCCGATCCCAATTATGTGGGCCATCTGCCGGGCAATATCAGCTTCACCGAGATCGCCCCGGTGCTGTGCGCGGGCGTCACCGTCTATAAGGGCCTCAAGGTCACCGACACCAAGCCCGGCGACTGGGTGGTGATTTCCGGCATTGGCGGGCTCGGCCACATGGCCGTGCAATATGCCAAGGCCATGGGGCTGAACGTGGCGGCGGTGGACATTGACGACACCAAGCTGGACCTTGCCCGCCGGCTCGGCGCGACCGTCACGGTGAACGCCAGGACGGAAGATCCCCGCACAATCATCCGCCGCGAGACCGGCGGCGGCGCGCAGGGCGTGCTGGTGACGGCGGTGAGCCCGAAGGCCTTCGAGCAGGCCATCGGCATGGTGGCGCGCGGCGGCACCATCGCGCTCAACGGCCTGCCGCCCGGCGGTTTCCCGCTGGACATTTTCGGCATGGTGCTGAACGGCATCACGGTGCGCGGCTCCATCGTGGGCACGCGTCTCGACCTTCAGGAATCCCTGGACTTCGCCGCCGACGGCAAGGTGAAGGCCACCATCCACACCGCCAGGCTCGAAGAGATCAACGACATCTTCGGCCGCATGCACAAGGGCCAGATCGAGGGCCGCATCGTCCTCGACATGGCCGCCTAACCTCCCGGCCTGGGCCCGTCCGGCAAGCGCTGGACGGGCCCATTTTTTTGCCTGGAACGTGTCACGTTAAAGAGAAGGGGCGGTCCGGCGCGGCGAGGTCGCAGGCGCCCGCCCGGCGGCTGCCCGCCATAAGATGCCTCCTTGACGGGGGGCATGTGGGAGAACGCCATGGTCGCGAACGATCCGCGCGTGGAACAGCCAGCCGATGGACCCGAACGGGTGCTGGCGACGCCTGCCGCGCTCGACCTCATCGCTGAATTGCAGGCCCGCTACGGGCCGATCCTCTTCCACCAGTCGGGCGGCTGCTGTGATGGCTCCTCGCCCATGTGCTACGCGCAGGGGGATTTTCTGCTGGGGGACCGGGATGTGCGCCTGGGCGAAGTGGCGGGCGCGCCGGTCTATATGGGCGCCGATCAGTTCGAGGTCTGGCGCCACACCCAGCTCATCCTCGACGTGGTGCCGGGACGGGGCGGCATGTTCTCCCTCGACAACGGCACCGAACGCCGCTTCCTGACCCGCTCCCGCGCCTTTTCGGGCGAGGAGATGTGCCGGATCGGGGGGCGCTGAAAAGCCCGGCCCAAGGCAAAACGGGCGGCCGAGGCCGCCCGCCTGTGTGTCGTGCCAGAAGGCCGGATCAGGCCGCGCGCACCGTGCCGAGGAACTCCGCCATCACGCGGCGCAGCGTCTGGGCCTGGGTGGCGAGGGTGGCGGCTGCATCCTGCACCTGGGTGGCTGCGGCGGAGGAATCCGCGGCGGCGCCGTTGATGCCGGTGATGTTGGATGACACCTGCTGCGTGCCCTGGGAGGCGCGCGCCACATTGTGCGCGATCTCCCGGGTGGCCGCGCCCTGCTGGTCCACCGCAGAGGCGATGGAGCCGGCAATGCGGTTGATGGCCTCAATCACGTCGGTGATGCCCTCGATGGCCTGCGAGGAGGCCCGGGTGGAGCCCTGGATCTCCTCGATCTGCGCCTCGATCTCCGCGGTTGCGCGCGAGGTCTGCTCAGCCAGTTCCTTCACTTCGGCCGCGACCACGGCGAAGCCCTTGCCGGCATCGCCTGCCCGCGCCGCCTCGATGGTGGCGTTGAGGGCGAGCAGGTTGGTCTGTCCGGCAATGGTGCGGATGAGGTCCACCACCTTGCCGATCTTCACCGCGGAGTTGGACAATTCCTGCACCTGGTTGGCCGTGCTGCCGGCCTCACGCACCGCATCGGCGGCGATGCGGGCGCTCTCATCCACCTGCCGCTTGATCTCGACGATGGAGGAGGCGAGCTCCTCCGCAGCCGAGGCCACCGTCTGCACATTGTTGGAGGCTTCCTCCGAGGCGCTGGCGGCGATGTGGGAGGAATCGGCCACCTTGCGGGTCGCGGTGGTCATGGTGCCGGCCGCGCCCTGGAGCTGGTCGGACGCCACGCCCACGCCTTCCACCACCTGGCCCATGGCCCGCTCGAAGCCGTCGGCAAGGTTCATCATGGTGGAGCGGCGCTCCTCCTCGGCGCGCAGGCGGGTGGCTTCCGCCTCCTTGGCCTTGCGGGCGGCCTCCTCCTCCACGCCGATGCGGATCTGGTCCACGGCGCGGGAGATGTCGCCGATCTCGTCCTTGCGGTTGGCGCCGGCGATCTCGGCCACCTGTTCCCCGGCGGCCAGCCGGCGCAGGGCGAGGGTGAGGCGGGTGATGGGGTTGGAGATGCCGCGCGCCACCAGCGCCATGGCCAGCAAAGCAAGGGCGGTGACGATGGCCGCGGCCACCAGCTGCCAGAAGGCATCGGTTCCGCTGCGCTCCGCCAGGGAGGCCCCCAGCGCATTGGCGTCGGCCATCACCAGCGCACGGGGCACCGTGATGATGACCGACCATGCCGCGCCCGTCCGGCCAAGCGGCACGGGTGCGAACACCTTGATCACGTCCTTTGCGGTGTCCACCTTCGCCACCGCCTCGCCCTTGCGCAAGAGGGCCATGTCCTGGTCGGCCTGGGGCTCGATCTTGCTGTAGGGGCCGCCGATGGCGCGCGGGTCGGCGCTGGACGCCACCACGAGGCCAGTATTGGTGACGATGGTGACGGTGCCCTCGCCCTTATAGATGGAGTTATCCACCTTCTCCGCCAGGCTCTGCACGAAGGACAGGTCGAAGTCGGCGCCAGCGACGCCCACGAAGCGTCCGCCCACGGTGATCGGAACCGACATGGTGGCGAGGTAAACGGACTTGCCCTGCACGATATAGGGCAGGGGGGCGAGGATGCTCTCCTTGCCGTCGGTCTGCGGGCCGATGAACCAGCCGCCCTTCATCACGCCATTGGGGTGCAGCTCCCGGCTGTCATATTCCACCAGCGGCTGGAGGGCGATGTTGCCCCCCGCATCGCGCGTCCAATAGGGCAAGGCGCGGCCGGTGGCGTCGGTGCCGAGATCCTTGCGGTTGAGGAAGAGGGCGTCGGCGCCGTCGAGCGCGTCGGGCATCCACGCGCTGTAGGTGCCGTTGAAGCGGCTGTTGTCCTTCAGCACGGAGAGCAGCAGCGCATTGAGCTGCCCGCGCCGCAGGTCGCGGGGCGTCCCGGTGCCGTCATTGTCCGCGATCACCTCCAGGGCCTTCGACATGTTGCGGGCGGCCTCGAAGGCGGAATCGATCTCCGCGCGGATGGCGCCGGCCTGCACGGTGGCGAGGCGCTGCAGGGATTCTTGGCTGGTCTGCTCCAGCAGCCCGCGCACGCGCTCGGTCACATAATGGGAGGTCTGGGAGGCGGCATAGAGGCTGTAGCCCAAAAGGGCGCCGGCCACCGCGACGACGCAGAGCGCCGAGAGCGCGATGATTCTGATCTTTATGGAATGGATGTTCATGTCTGCCACCGGATACGCGAAGGACCATTCCGCGGTAGGTCCCGGAGCTTGCGCGGGGCTTGGACTTCGCCGTGGTGGCGCAGCACGGCGGGTGATGGTTTGTAGGCGAATGGTCTCGGCCGGTCGGCTGCAAGGCGCGCGCGCCGGGCCGGCTCTCCCTCAAGGGGGCGCCCGCAAGTCCTTCACAATCAAGGCCGGAACAGCGGCCGCCGCAGGGCGGAACCGTCGCCATGAGGTCACCGTCAGGCGCCCGGCGGGGCAGGGCGGATGCGGCTGCGGGTCATTGACGCAGTGCAGCGCGCCTCAGGAGGGCAGGCGCCCCACATGGCGCAAGGTGACCAGCCCGAAGCGCCGCATGCGGCGGTGCACCGTGGTGCGGTCGAGGCCGAGATCGCGTGCTGCAGCGGAGATGTTCCAGCCATTGGCGGCGAGGGCGGCGACGAGGGCATCGCGCTCGCTGGCTGGCGTCTGGCGGGCGAAGGGCTGCTCCTGCGGCCAGGAGGCGCCGGCAAGGCGCGGCTGCTCCAATGCCGGCCGATCCAAGGCGGGGCGGTCCAGAGCGGTGAGGCCGCCGGGCCGCGGCTCGGCCTTGTTCTGCAGGCGATCCGGCAGGTCCTGGAGGCCGATGAGCGCGCTGTCCGCCACCGCGCAGGCATAGTCCAGCGCATTGGCCAGTTCCCGGATATTGCCCGGCCAGTCATGGGCGTTCAGCGCCGACCGCGCGGCTTCGCTCACGGAGAAGGGCACGCCGCTCGCATGGGTGCGGCCGGCAATGAGGCGGCCGATCAGCCAGTCGATGTCCGCCCGCGCGCGGAGCGGCGGCAAGGCGAGGATGGCGCCGGACAGGCGGAAATAGAGGTCCTCCCGGAAGCGCCCCGCCTTCACCTCGGCGACGAGGTCGCGGTGGGTGGCGGCGATGACGCGCACATTCACCGGCACCGGACGGGAGCGGCCGAGCGGCGTCACCTCCCGTTCCGCCAGCACACGCAACAGGCGGGTCTGGAGGGGGAGGGGCATGTCGCCGATTTCGTCCAGGAACAGCGTGCCCCCGTCCGCCTCCAGCACCAGCCCTTTCTTGCCCCGTGCCACCGCGCCGGTGAAGGCGCCGGGCTCGTAGCCGAAGAGTTCGCCCTCCACCAGCGTCTCAGGCAAGGCGGCGCAATTGACCGGCACGAAAGGCCGGGCCGCGCGGGCGCTGGCCATGTGGATGGCCTTGGCCAGATATTCCTTGCCCGATCCGGTCTCGCCCGTGATGAGGAGGCTCATCTGGGTGTTGACCAGCTTGGCCGCCCGTGCCGCCACACGGTGCATGGCCGGCTCGTCGCGGAACAGGGCGCAGAGCGGCGCCGGCAGGGCCGGGGCGGGGGGCTCGGCCACCGGCCGGCCGGGCTGCGAGGGCGGGGAGAGGGTGGCGGCAAAGAGCGGCGTGCCGGAGCGGGCGAGCCGCACCAGGCGCTGGCCCGCCGGCAGCGCATGGGAGAAGCGGGGCAGGTCGTCCATCTCCAGCTCGAAGAAGGCGCCAAAGCGTTGCCCCACCAGATTGACGCCCGCGCCCGCATCGCCCAGTTCCCGCAGCAGCAATTGGCGTGCCGCATTGTTGAAGCCCAGGAGCCGGCCGGAGCCGTCCACGGCGAGCACGTAGCTGGGCTCCACGTCCACGAATTCCGGCGAGGCGGCCAGCTTGACGATCCATTCCCGCCGGAAGCGGTTCATGAGGTGCGCCGTCTCGATCTTGTTGGCGAAGCCCTTGACGAATTGCAGGGCCAGGAACTGGCTTTCCTTGGGCTCGGGCGAGCGCAGCGCGGAAATGTCTAGCACGGCGGCGAGCGAACCGAAGGGGTCATAGACCGGGGCGGCGGTGCAGGTGAGGGGAATGTGGGTGGCGTCGAAATGGTCGGTCTGGTGGACGATCAGCGGCTCGCCCGTATGGATGCAGGTGCCCACCGCGCAGGTGCCCGCATGCCGCTCGTTCCAGTCGGCACCGAGATATAGGCCCGCGCGCATGAGATTGTTGTCGAAGGTGGGATCACCGATGAAATCGACCGTAATGCCCTTGGCGTCGGTGAGCAGCAGCACATAGCCGAGCCCCGCCACCTGCCGGTAGAGCGTCTCCACGCCGAAGCGGGCAGTGTGGGTGAATTCCTCCATGGCATCCTGGTGCTCGCGCAGGCGCGCGGGGGTCAGGATGCAGGGCTCGCGCAGCACTTCCGGGTCCAGCCGGTGTTCGGAGACGCAGCGTCGCCAGGACTCCTGGATGACCACATCCCGACGCGTGCGCGCGCCACGGGCGGCCCGCACCAGCTCATCGATATGAGCGGCCTGTTCCGATTTCATGGGCGTCCTCCGCACCATCTCGCCGGCTTTGGCCGGCACCGGGCTGTCGCCTCCCGTTAGAGGCGAGTGTCCGCGCCTTGTGCGCCCGGCGCAAGCGTTGCGCGCGCCGGAGGGCATCACGAACCGCATCGGCCGCCACACCTGTTGCAGGCCCCGCCACAGGTGCGGCGGCGGGTGCCGCAGTCAGTCCGCCACGGTTTGCGACGCAATATAAAGCGAAATCAATGGCTTGAAGCGCGGGCGCCACTTGGCCCGCCCCTTGCGATGGCGAACGGACAAGACGAGGCCCGCCGGCAAAGGCGCGCCCGCAGGGACGAACGCCAGGAGAGGGAGCCGGATGGCCGCAGATCGGACGCCCAAGGTCGGCATCATCGCCAATCCCGTCTCGGCGCGGGACATTCGCCGCGTGGTGGCCTCCGCCAACGGCGTGCAGGTGGCCGACCGGGCCAATATCGTGCTGCGCGCGCTGGCGGCGCTGGCCGCCTGCGGCATCGAGGAGGTGGTGATGATGCCCGAGCGGGGCGGCATCGCCACCCATGTGCTGCGGGGCATGGAGCGGTCGAACGCGCAGGGCGAGGCCCGCTTTCCCCGCCTCACCCACCTGTCCATGCCCGTCACCGGAACGGTGGCCGACACCCGCCGGGCGGCGCGCCTGATGCGCGAGGCCGGTGATGTGGCCGCCATCATCGTGCTGGGGGGCGACGGCACCCATCGCGCCGTGGTGGCCGAATGCGGGGCGGTGCCCATTGCCGGCATCTCCACCGGCACCAACAATGCCTTTCCCGAGCATCGCGAGCCCACCATTACCGGGCTTGCCACCGGCCTTGCCGCCTGCGGCCTGGTGCCGCCGGCAATCGCATTCGCGCCCAACAAGCTGATCGAGGTGCGCCTCGATGGCGGCGCGCCGGAGATCGCGCTGGTGGACGTCGCCCTCGTCACCGACCGCTATGTGGGCGCCCGCGCGCTCTGGCGGGCCGAGACCTTCCGCGAGCTTTACGTCACCTTCGCCGACCCGGAAGTGATCGGCATGGCCGCCATTGCCGGCCTGCTGGAGCCCGTGCGCCGGGCCGAGAGCGGCGGACTTGCGGTGTCGCTGGCGCCTGCCGCCACCGCGCCGACCGTGGTGCACGCGCCCATCGCGCCGGGGCTCGTCACCGAGATCGGCGTGGAGGACTGGCGCCGCATGCCGGCGGGCACGGTCTTCGCCTCGCGCCTGCCGGCCGGATCGGTGGCGCTGGATGGCGAGCGCGAACTCTTCTTCGACAGCCCGCAGGAGGTGGCCATCACCTTGCGCGACGCCGCCTTCCACACCGTGGACGTGGCAGCGGTGATGGCCTTCTGCGCGCGCGAAAAACTGCTCCTGCGCATGCCCACTCCCCGCCCGCGCATGACGCTGGGGCTGAGCGCCTGACCATCCATCAACCAAGACCCAAGGAGGAAAACCGACGCCATGACCAACAATCCCTTCCCCCTCTCCCGGGACGAATTGCTGAACGCCTACCGCACCATGCGCACCATCCGCGAGTTCGAGGAGCGGCTGCATGTGGAGTTCGCCAAGGGCGACATTCCCGGCTTCGTGCACCTCTATGCGGGCGAAGAAGCCTGCGCGACCGGCATCATGATGCACCTGACCGACATCGACCGCATCGCCTCCACCCATCGCGGCCACGGCCATTGCATCGCCAAGGGCGTCGATGTGCACGAGATGATGGGCGAGATCTACGGCAAGGTGACGGGATGCTGTCGGGGCAAGGGCGGCTCCATGCACATTGCCGACCTCTCCAAGGGCATGATGGGCGCCAATGGCATCCTGGGCGCGGGCGCTCCCCTCATCTGTGGAGCCGGCCTTGCCGCCAAGTTCCGCGGCGATGGCGGGGTGGGCATCACCTTCTTCGGCGATGGCGCGGCCAATCAGGGCACCGTCCTGGAGAGCATGAATCTGGCCGCCATCTGGAACCTGCCGGTGATCTTCGTGGTGGAGAATAACGGCTACGCGGAATCCACCTCGGTGGAATATGCCACCGCCGTGGACAGCTATGTGGACCGCGCCGCTGGCTTCGGCCTGCCGGGCGTCACTGTGGACGGCACCGACTTCTTCGCCGTGCACGAGGCGGCCGGCGAGATCATCCGGCGGGCGCGCGAGGGCGGCGGACCGGCGCTGCTGGAATGCAAGACGGTGCGCTTCTTCGGCCATTTTGAGGGCGATGCCCAGACCTACAAGGCCAAGGGCGAGAACGACCACAACCGCGCCACCCGCGACTGCCTGAAGCTGTTCGCCGCCCGCGTCACCGGTGCCGGCATCATCAGCGCGGCGGACCTTGCCGTCGTCGACCGGGAAGTGGCCGCGCTCATCGATGACGCGGTGGACACCGCCAAGGGTGCGCCCCTGCCGAGCCCGCGCGAACTGACCACCGACGTGTACGTCGCCTACTGAGCGAACTCATAAATCTGGAGGAAAAACCATGGCTCGCATGATCAGCTACAAGCAGGCGATCAACGAGGCGCTTGACCTGGAAATGCGCCGCGATCCCACCGTCATCATGCTCGGCGAGGACATTGTGGGCGGCGCCGGCGCCCCCGGCGAGATGGATGCCTGGGGCGGCGTGCTCGGCGTCACCAAGGGGCTGCATGCCAAGCACGGCAACCGCCTCATGGACACGCCGCTCTCCGAGAGCGCCTATATCGGCGCCGCCATCGGAGCTGCCGCCTGCGGCATGCGCCCGGTGGCCGAACTGATGTTCCTGGACTTCATGGGCGTATGCTTCGACCAGATCTTCAACCAGGCCGCCAAGTTCAAATACATGTTCGGCGGCAAGGCGAAGACCCCGGTGGTGATCCGCGCCATGGTGGGCGCGGGCTTCCGCGCCGCCGCCCAGCATTCCCAGATGCTCACCCCGCTCTTCACCCACATTCCCGGCCTGAAGGTGGTGTGCCCCTCCAACGCCTATGACGCCAAGGGCCTGCTCATCCAGGCCATTCGCGATGATGACCCGGTCATCTTCTGCGAGCACAAGGCGCTTTATGGCAGCGAGGCGGATGTGCCGGAGGAGAGCTATGCCATCCCCTTCGGCGAAGCCAACATCGTGCGCGACGGCAAGGACGTGACGCTGGTGGGCTATGGCCTGACCGTCCCCCGCGCGCTCGCCGCCGCCGACACCCTCGCCCGCTCCGGCATCCAGGCGGAGGTGATCGACCTGCGCACCCTCTCCCCCATGGACTGGGACACGGTGATCGAGAGCGTGGAGGCCACCGGCCGCCTGGTGGTGGTGGACGAGGCCAATCCGCGCTGTTCGCTCGCCTCCGACATCACCGCCTATGTGGCCCAGCATGCCTTCGGCGCGCTGAAGGCGGCGCCGCAAATGGTCACCGCGCCCCACACGCCGGTGCCGTTCTCCCCCGTGCTGGAGGACCTCTACATCCCCACTGCGGACGCCATCGTCGCCGCCGTCCATGCCACCACGGGCCGCGCCAAGTCGGCGGCGTGACGCACCGGGCAGGTTGAGGAAAATCGTTATGAATGAACGCATCAAGCCCATCGTCATGCCCAAATGGGGGCTGTCCATGTCGGAAGGCAAGGTGACCGGCTGGCTGAAGCCCGCCGGCACCGCCATCGCGCCGGGCGACGAGGTGGTGGAGGTGGAAACCGACAAGATCGCCGGCGTGGTGGAGGCCCACGAGCCGGGCCTCCTGCGGCGGGTGCTGGGCGAGCCCGGCACCATCTATCCGGTCAAGGCCCTCATCGGCGTCATCGCCGATGAGGAGGTGCCGGATGACGAGATCGACGCCTTCGTCGCCCAATATGCCACGCAGGCCGCCGCCGAGGCGGAGGAGGAGGCGGGGCCGCGCTATGAGTTCGTGGACACCCCCGCCGGCCGCCTGCGCTATGCCCGGCGGGGCGAGAGCGGGCCGGATGTGATCCTCATCCACGGCTTCGGCGGGGATTTGGACAACTGGCTCTTCAATATCGACGCCCTGGCCGAGAAGGCCCGTGTGGCGGCTTTGGACCTGCCCGGCCACGGCCAGTCCGACAAGAACGTGGCCGACCCCTCGCTGAAGGGGCTTTCGGCCGCCGTGCTCGGCTTCATGGATGCGCTCGGCATCGAAAAGGCCCATCTCGTGGGCCATTCCATGGGCGGGGCGGTGGCCGCGAGGATCGCGCTGGATGCGCCCGCGCGGGTGTCCTCCCTCTCGCTCATCGGCTCGGCGGGGCTCGGGCCGGAGATCAATTCCGGCTATACGGACGGCTTCGTGGCGGCCTCTTCCCGCCGCGACCTCAAGCCGGTGCTGGAGCAGTTGTTCCACGACCCGGCCACCGTCACCCGGCAATTGGTGGACGACCTCCTGAAGTATAAGCGCCTGGACGGGGTGGGCGATGCGCTCACCGCCCTCTCGGGCGCGCTCTTTGCCGGCGGCCGTCAATCGGAGGTGCTGGCCGAGGCGCTGGCCGCCGCCCCCGTGCCGGTGCTGGTGGTGTTCGGGGAGACCGACCAGGTCATCCCCGCCGCCCATGCCAGCGCGCTGTCCCGCGCCACCGTCGAGGTGATCCCCGAGGCCGGCCACATGGTGCAGATGGAAAAGGCTGGCCGGGTCAATGACCTGATCCTCGCCCGCATCGCCTGAGACCCAACCATCCCGAAAACAAACCGCCGCCGCCCTGCGCGGACGGCGAAGGAGGATCCATGCCCAATCTCAAGGACAAGAGCATCGTCATCACCGGCGCCACCGGCGGTATCGGCGCGGCCGTCGCTGAGGCGCTCGCCGCCGATGGCGCCGCCATCACGGTGGCCGACCTCTCGAAGGAGGCGGCGGACAAGGGTGCGGCCGCCATCACGGCCGCCGGCGGCAGGGCCATCGGCGTCGCGGTGGACGTGCGCAAGCGCGATCAGGTGCGCGCCATGCTGGACAAGGCGGCCGAGACCTTCGGCCGGGTGGATGTGCTTTTCAACAATGCCGGCGTCGCCCAGACCCGGCCCTTCCTCTCCATCACCGAGGAGGACTGGCGCTTCGTCACCGATGTGAATGCGATGGGCGTGCTCATCGGCATGCAGGAGGCGGTGAAGACCTTCCGGCGCCAGGCCGAGGCGGGGCGCGGCGGCGGCAAGATCATCAACACCGCCTCCATCGCCGGCAAGCAGGGTTATGAGCCGCTCGCCCACTATTCCGCCTCCAAGTTTGCCGTGGTGGCCCTGACCCAGGCGGCGGCCCGCGCCTTCGGCAAGGAGGGCATCACCGCCAATTGCTTCTGCCCCGGCGTGGTGGCCACCCCGATGTGGGAGGTGATCGACAAGGGCTTCCGGGACGAGAAGCTCACCACCAAGGAGAACGAGGCCTTCGACAGCTTCGCCGGCGCCGCCGTGCTGGGCCGCGCCTCGCAGCCGGGCGATCTCGTGGGCGTCGCCCGCTATCTCGCCTCGTCCGATTCCGACTTCATGACCGGCCAGTCCCTGATGGTGGATGGCGGCATGGTCTTCATCTGAGGGCGCGACCATGGCCTCAACCGAAACCTTGCCCGAGCAACTCACGGACATGCACCGGCGCTTCACCGCGCTGGCCAAGGCCGCGCCCGGCTCCATGGGCGCCTTCCGCTCCCTAATGACGGAAGCCTCCAAGCCCGGCGCGCTGCCCGCCGCCACCAAGGAATTGGTGGCCGTGGCGCTCGCCGTGCACCAGGGCTGCGCCGACTGCATCCTCTTCCACGTCTCCAACGCCAAGGCCCATGGCGCCAGCCGGCAGGAACTGGTGGAGGTGCTCGCCGTGGCGCTGGAAATGGGGGGCGGTCCCTCCGCCGTCTATGCCAGCCGGGCGCTGGAAGCCTTCGACACGCTGCCCTGACGATGCGTCCCCGCCCGCCGGCTCCGTGCCGGCGGGCGATGCGGCCCGTCCCATCCCCTTGCGACCTGGAGAGTCCCCATGAAAGCCGCCCGCTTCCACGGCAAGCGCGATGTCCGCGTGGAGGAAGTGCCGACCCCTCAAGCCTCCGACCTGGCCCCCCACCAGGTGCTGGTGAAGAACCGCTTCTGCGGCATTTGCGGCACCGACCTGCACGAATATGCCGCCGGCCCCATCTTCATTCCCAAAGAGCCCCATCCCTATACGGGCGCCCACCTGCCGCAGGTGCTGGGCCATGAATATGGCGGGTCCGTCGTGGCGGTGGGTTCGGCGGTGACCAATGTCGCCCCCGGCGACCGGGTCTCCATCCAGCCCCTCATCTCCCCGCGCGACGATCATTATGGCAAGCGCGGCCTCTACCAGCTCTCGGACAAGCTCGCCATTGTCGGCCTCATGTGGCCCTGGGGCGGCATGGCCGAATATTCCATCGTCAACGACTACAACGTGTTCGCCATGCCCGACAGCGTGTCGGATGCGCAGGCCGCGCTCATCGAGCCCAGCGCCGTGGTGGTCTATGCGGCTGAGCGCGGCGGCGTGCGGCCGGGTTCTTCCGTTCTGGTGACCGGCGCCGGCCCCATCGGCCAGTTGCAGATCCTCGCCGCCCGCGCGGCAGGCGCCACCACCATTTTCCTCTCCGACACCAACGACAACCGCCTCGCCATGGCCCGCACTGTGCTGCCGGATGTCATCACGCTCAATCCCAAGACGCAGAATGTGGTGGAGGCCATCCGCGACCAGACGGAAGGCCATGTGGGCGTGGACGTGGCGCTGGAGTGCGTGGGCGCGGAAGCCGCCACCGCCACCTGCATCGAAGCGGTGCGCCGCCAGGGCGTGGTGGTGCAGGTGGGGCTCCATGTGGGCAAGGCGGCGGTGGACGGTTTCACCTTGACCTTCAAGGACATCGATCTGCGCGGCTCGTGGTGCTACCCGACCCTCATCTGGCCCCGCGTCGCTGCCCTCATTGGCTCGGGCCTGCTGCCGGCGGAAAAGGTCGTCACCCGCCGCATCCGCCTCGACGACGTGGTGGCTGAAGGATTCGAGCAGCTTCTGAGCCCGGCGGGGACGGAACTGAAGATCCTCATCGATCTCGAGTGAGGGCATGGCCCGGCGGGCCGTCCGGAGGGGCGGCCTGACCGGGGTGGTTGTCGTGACTTCTCGTGCTGGATAGGCATGAGCTTGGCGTTTCTCGGCTGCGGGAGAGGTCAGGAGCTTTTATTATGATCACTTTGAAGCCCACCAGGATCGGTGACGAGATTGGCTTGATCCTCCCCGCAGTCGTGCTCGGCCACCTGAAAGTGGGGGAGGGAGATTGCCTATCCCTCGTTGAAACGACGGGGGTATCGCCTAGTCCGAGAGGTATCCGCATTGCCCGAGCAGATCGAGGAGGCGCGCCGGATCATGAAGAGGCGGCGTGGTGTTCTCGATAAGTTGTAGGGATCCAAGTTCACCTTTAGGGTCTCCGCTTGTTCAATTAAGGCCGCTGATAAATGCGCGGAATTGAAGAGACTCTATCGTGTTGGAGGAGTGCGTTGGTCCAACGCATCCCTGTTGCGGGTCTATTGGCGCGGAGTGATACTGTTTATAAGTGGAAGGCGCCGCTCCGCTGTTGGGTTCTTAGGGAGCTTGTGTTCTGGAGAGTACATGATTTAATGCATCAATCTTATGTTTTACACACGAGTGGGCATGGTCTTGGCGCGCGAATACTGGTTAGAAGCGGATTTGAAACGCTCTCATTGCTTATATATATGAATTTTATTATGCGAGATGTCGTCGATGGAAGGTTGGATTTTTTTGTATTCGAGCGTAAGACGTGCGAATTGCTTATTGGTTCAAGGGATGAATTAACTCCTTACAAGTCAATAAATATACTAACCATTTTGTCAAAATGTGATGATAAGTATCCAGGGCTGGTGAAGATATATCAAGACCTTTCGGAAAGTGCGCATCCAAATTGGGGTGGAATGGGACTCGGTTATTCAGTTTCAAATTCTGAAGAATTTGAGACTGATTTCTCCAATAACTGGATGAAAATCTATGGTGAAGAACATATTTCTCTAATGAAGATTTGCATGGATACGTTTATTTTTGAGTATGATTCGGTTTGGATTCAATTAATGGATCGGCTTGAGGCTTGGATTGAAGTAAACGACAGTGATCTGGAAGCGGCTAGATCTGCTCACAATGAAAAATCCGTTTCCTCAGCTTCAGATGTTTAGGAAGCTAAGTGCCGGCATTTTCGGATGCTTCTCTAAATGCAAACCTGTCTGGCGCGCCCTAGGGGAGTCGAACCCCTCTCTCCACCGTGAAAGGGTGGCGTCCTAACCGATAGACGAAGGGCGCGGACAGGGTGGCCCTTATAGGGGGAGGGCCGGCGGCAGGCAAGCCCGGGGGCGGGGGAATTTGAGCGGGGCTGTGGAGATCTCAGTCCGGCCCTTGCGGGAGAAGGGTTTGGACGGCCCGGCTTTGGCTCGGCGTGGGGAGCCTGGCGGCTCAGGCGATACGGGGACGTCTCCCCCGCGCCCAGGTGCGGGGGAGACGGGCGTCAAGGCCTCACCACTTGCCGGTGTTCGGCATGCTGGCCCAGGGCTCCTCGGGAGCCTTCGCGCCGCCCTTCTGGAGCAGCTCGATGGAGATGTTGTCGGGGGAGCGCACGAAGGCCATGTAGCCGTCGCGCGGCGGGCGGTTGATGGTGACGCCTTCGGCCTGCAGCTTGGCGCAGGTGGCGTAGATGTCGTCCACCTCGAACGCCAGATGGCCGAAATTGCGGCCCTCGCCATAGGCTTCCGGGTCCCAATTGTAGGTCAGCTCCACCTCGGCCACGCCCTCCTGGCCGGGGGCGGCGAGGAAGACCAGGGTGTAGCGGCCCTGGGGAACCTCCTTGCGGCGCACCTCCGTCAGCCCCAACTTGTTGCAGTAGAAGTCCAGGGATTGATCGATGTCCGTCACGCGGACCATGGTGTGCAGAAAGCGCATGTCAGCTCCTGGAGTGAGACCGGCCACGCGCCGCGCGGCCAGTGGAGTGTGTGGGCCGCGCACCGCACGGCCTTTGGGAATGGGCCGGCCGCATCCTGCGGCCGGTGGAATGGGGGCCCGGCCGCGCCGCGTGCGGCCGATGGCGGCCCCTGGCGAGGGCCGGACGAGGGGGAAGGTATGAACTTGGCGCCCGATCTCAAGACCGCGCAGAGCGAGCTCAGTGATTTAATCTCCGCCGCCCGCCACGGGGTGGCCTTCACCGGGGCCGGCATTTCCACCGAATGCGGCATTCCCGACTTCCGCTCCCCCGGCGGATTGTGGACGCAGAACAAGCCCATCCCCTTCGACGTCTTCGTCGCCCACAAGGCGGCCCGCGACGAGGCATGGCGGCGCAAGTTCGCCATGGACGCGGCCTTCGGAAAGGCCCGCCCCGGGCGCGGCCACCGGGCGCTGGCGCGGCTGATGGAGCGCGGGCGCCTCGCCGCAATCATCACCCAGAATATCGACAATCTCCACCAGGATTCGGGCATCCCCGACGCGGCCCTGGTGGAGCTGCACGGCAACACCACCTATGCCACCTGCCTGGAGTGCGGCACACGCTATGGGCTGGACTGGGTGCGCACCCGCTTCGAGGCCACGGGCGGCAGCGCGCCCGATTGCGAGGCCTGCGACGGCCCGGTGAAGACGGCCACCATCTCCTTCGGCCAGGCCATGCCCGAGGACCAGATGGCGCGGGCGGAGGCGTTCACGCGCAAGGCCGACCTCTTCATCGTCATCGGCTCGTCCCTGGTGGTCTATCCCGCCGCCGGCTTTCCGCTCAAAGCCAAGCGGAACGGCGCCCGGCTCGTCATCCTCAACCGCGAGCCGACCGATTTCGACGATATCGCCGACCTCGTCATCCGCCAGGAGATCGGCGACGTGCTGGCCCCCTTCGCAGGCGAGGCGGCATTCGCCGCTTGACCGGGCGTGCGCTGCATCCACCCGGGTGCCGCAAGGTCGCGCATGCTCAACAATGCAGCAGGGCGGGGCGATTTTCCTCCCGGAAAAGGCTGTGCGCTGCCGCAGGGAATGTTATCGTGGGCGTTATCGCCGTTGAATCGGGTTCGCGTGCGTAGGGTCAGGTCATATGGGGTCTCACGGACGAGGGATCGAACCGGCCAATGCCGGGCCTTCCGGCGATCTGGCGGGGACGCCCGGCATGGCGACGCGACCCGGTGCACCGGCGCCCGGCACCGGGGACAAAGGTCATGGCCGGGCCTGCGGCGTGCCGCCGGAAGGCGAGATGCCCCGTGAGGCGCCCGTGAGTGGTGAGACACCTGAAAACCAGGATCCGGTGGGACTCATCGAGATTGCCGGCACCATCAAATGGTTCGACGTGGCCAAGGGCTATGGCTTCATCGTGCCCGATGGCGGCGGCGCGGACGTGCTGGTGCACGTGACCTGCCTGCGGCGCGACGGCTTCCAGACCGCCATTGAGGGCGCCCGCATCGTCTGCGAGGCGGTGCAGCGGGCCAAGGGCATGCAGGCCTTCCGCGTCCTGTCGCTGGACCTGTCCACCGCCGTGCCGGTGACCATTCCCGCGCCCACCCGCGCCCGCGCGACTATCGCCCCCACCGGCGGCTTCGAGCCGGCCACGGTGAAATGGTTCAACCGCCTGCGCGGCTTCGGCTTCCTCACCCAGGGCGAGGCCTCGCCGGACATCTTCGTCCATATGGAAACCCTGCGCCGCAACGGCCTCACCGAGCTGCGGCCGGGCCAGGCCGTCCTGGTGCGCTTCGGCGACACCCCCAAGGGCCGCATGGCCACCGACGTGAAGGCGCAGGACGGGCTGCCGGGGGCGCATTGAGAGGGGCGTACTGCGGCGGACAGCCGTCAGCGGACGGCTCGCAGGCGGCAGCTGTCCCCTCGTCGATCAGCCTGGGTCCCAGATGGGAGGCTGTCCGATGGCGTTCCGCAGGACGTGTGTGAAGGCCCTGACCTTTGCACTGGGCTGCGGCAAGGCGCGCAGAAGGTAGATGCCGGTGGGCTCGGCATTCCACGTCTCGCCCTCCAGCGGCAATCGGACGAGTTTTCCGGCCTTCACATCCGGTCCCACCACCCAACTGGGCAGCAGGGCAATGCCGAGTGCGGCCTCGGCGGCGGCCCGCTGGACGTCGAAATCGTCCGAGCGGAACGTCACCACTCCCTTGCCATCCTCCCCGGCGGGACAGCCGATCACGTCGCGCCAGCCGAGAAGATCGGCCCCGTGCAGCTTATCGATGAGGCGATGGGACGACAGGTCGGCGGGGACCTTGGGCTCGCCCGCCCGCGCCAGATAGGCCGGGTTCGCCACCAGCAGCCGGTATAATGGCGCGAGCTTGGTGGCGATCAGCGTGCTGTCGGGCAGCGCCCCCATGCGGACCACCACATCAAGGCGTTCGAGCACCGGATCGGCCAGCAATTCCGTCAGATCAAGCTCGACCTTGAGCGCGGGATGCTCGGCCTGCAGCGCGGCGATGGCCGGTAGCACGTAGCGCCGGCCGAAGGTGGGGAAACAGGCGATCCGCAACGTGCCGGAGACCGACCCCTCGAAGGCGGAGATCTCCGCATGGGTATCCGCCAACTGGTCGAGGAGCGGCTGCGCCTTGTCGTTGAGGCGGCGACCGGCATCGGTCAATGCCAAGGCGCGGGTTGACCGGATCAGCAGGGCCACCCCCAGATCCGCCTCAAGGGCATCGATATGGCGGATCACCGCCGAAGGCGTCATGGCGCGCTTGCGGGCGGCGGCGGAAAAGCTTCCGGCCCGCACCACATCCACGAAGGTGGAGAGATGCTCGGCGAAGTGAGGTCTCATCTTTGCGCCCCTGGCAAAGCCGTTTGCGGAGGAATACGGCTTATCCTTCTCCGGCAGTAGAAGCATTAAATCATTTCAGAACCGCAGGCATCTTACATGTGTCTGTGGTTGCAGGTAGCTATAAACCACTGCGCTGACGCTGCGTTTCTGGTGGTGATGTCTGCAGAAATTATACTCTGATATGGATTTCTATACGATGCAATCAAGATATGAAAGTCAAGTATTAGATAAATAGTCGATCCTGCGGGCTATTGTTCATCGGAAGGCGGAGGGAACGTCTTCCTCGCCAGAGCGATCGCTGAAGACCAATCACACGCAATGGCATGCAAGGCGCGGCTGGCCCGCGTCCCCGAAAGCTCACCATCTGGCTGCCAAGCTCTTCAGACAAAAGGGATCATCATGAAAATCCTCACCGACAAACTTCTCTCGCAGTCGGCCTTTTCCGCCGAGATTGATGTCGCCGTGGAGAAGGTCGATATCGCCGAATGGCTGTTCACCTTGCCGGAAGCGGAATATCTGCGCTGCTGCCCGCCCGACCATATCGGCTCAGGCGTGACCACCACCGATGCGGGCCAGCGCATGGTGATCAATGTGGAGATGATCGGCACCGGGCTGGTCATCCAGCACTATGTGGCCGAGGAAGCGACGGCGACCTATTGCCGGATGAACTCCATCTCGGACGTGTTCACGCCGGTGGGCCGCACGCAGGTCAACGTGATCTGGGAACTCATGGCCGAGCCGGGCGAGAACGGGCGCACCCGCTACACCAACCGGGTCACCTCCCACCCCACCGACGTGTTCATGGACTTCCTCGCCGCGCACAACCAGACCTTCGAGCAGGCGGCAGCAGCCCGGCAGGAGGCCGGCGGCGACCATAACCGCCGCGAAACCCCGCTGTTCGCCGCCAGCATCGCCCGCCGCGCGCTCGGCAAGGCCAATGTGACATGAAGGCGATCACCTATGCGGACTTCGGCGGCGCGGATGTCCTGCGTCTGGCCGAGGTGCCCATGCCGCAGCCCCGCCCGACCGATCTCCTGGTCAAGGTGATGGCCGCTGGCGTTAACCGTGCGGACCTGCTGCAAAGGCAGGGCCGCTATGGGAACCAGCAGTATGGCGAGAGCGAGCTGCTGGGCCTGGAAGTGGCCGGCGAGGTGGTCGCCGTGGGCAGCGCGGTCGCCGACATCCGACCGGGTGACCGGGTCATGGCCATCGTGGGCGGTGGCGCCTATGCGGAATATGCCCGTGTGGACCGGGACATGGCCGTGCGCATTCCCGATCCCCTCACCTTTCTGGAGGCGGCGGCGGTGATGGAATCCTTCGTCACCGCGTGGGAGGCGGTCGTGAATCTCGGCGGCACTGAGAAGGGCATGGCCGTGCTCATTCATGCCGCCGCCGGCGGCGTCGGCTCCGCCGCTGTGGAGATCGCCCACGCCCTTGGTGCCCGCGTCTTCGCCACCGCCAGTGCCGAGCGCCGCCCCGATGTCCTGCGCCTCGGGGCCGAGAGGGTGTTCGACTATCGGTCGGAGGATTTCGAACAGGGCACGCGCGACGCCACGCACGGGCGGGGCGTGGATGTGATCGTCGACTTCGTTGGCTGTGACTATCTCGCCCGCAATCTGCGCAGCCTGGCCCCCGGCGGGCGCCTCGTGCAGGTGGGCCTGCTGGGGGGCAAGGACAGCGCGGAGATCCCGCTGGGGCTCGTTCTGCACAATCATCTGCGCCTCATCGGCACGGTCATGAAGTCCCGCAGCAGCGACGAGAAGCGGGCCATGGTGCGCCGCTTCGCCGAAGGGGCGCTTCCCCTGTTCGCTGATGGCAAGCTGAAGCCGATCGTCGGCCAGGTCTTCCCGCTGGCGGAGGCGGCCGACGCGCATTGCGCCATGGAGGCCGGCGGTGGGTTCGGGAAGATCGTCCTTCAGGTGCACAAGTGACCTTCGGCGGCCGAGGCGACCCTTAAAGCCTCGGCCGTTCGGATGGCAGCGTGCAGAGGCGCCCTGGCCGCGTGACGATCCGCGAGCAAAGGCGAAGGGGGAAATCGACCGCGATCCGCGTCGCCCGTCTCCCCTCCTGCCCCTTCGACATCCCCCTCCCACCCCTGGCCCGACGGCGGCGGGTGCTGTAAGGCGGAGGCGAATGCGCGTTTATCGAGGTCCGCTTATGTCCGTCTCGACTTTGGCCCTGCGCCCGAGCCTGCGCGCGGCGCGCCGTCCGGCCGCCCGCCACTTCGCCGCCTTCCGCGAACGCTCCCTGGCGGCCCTCGCCGCCGGGCTCTGCCTGATGCTGGCGCTCCTGTCCGCCCCGGTGGCGGCGGCGCAGCTCGATCCGCTGGAGATCGCCACCCGCAACGGCGTGGTGGTGCTGGAGGTGGAGATGGCGCGCACGGAACAGCAGCGCACCACCGGTCTCATGTACCGGAAGGAATTGCCCGAGCGGCAGGGCATGCTGTTCGATTTCGGCGCCGACCAGATGGTCTATATGTGGATGAAGAACACCTACATCCCCCTCGACATGCTGTTCATCCGCGCCGACGGCGCCATCGCCCGCATCGCCGCCATGACCACCCCTATGTCCGAGGCCACCATCTCCTCGGGCGAGCCGGTGCGCGCGGTGCTGGAAATCCCCGGCGGGGCGGCGAAACGGCTCGGCATCGCGGTGGGCGACAAGGTCTCCACCGGCCTGTTCGGCGGGAAATAGGCCAAACGCCGCGAAAAGGTCGTTTCGATCAAGGTTGGCGCAGCCTCGCCATGGGAAGGTGACGGAGGGGCAGGCCCACCGGCGGGCGAGAGCGGG
The DNA here is from genome assembly GCF_028863665.1 of Aquabacter sediminis. Classification (GTDB taxonomy): domain Bacteria; phylum Pseudomonadota; class Alphaproteobacteria; order Rhizobiales; family Xanthobacteraceae; genus L1I39. The sequence continues at coordinate 330,379 of NZ_JARBFX010000002.1, read as the reverse complement.
CGAGGGCGATGCATAACGCCATGTGGCTGAAGGATGTGCTCGTCTACCTGGTGGCGGCGGGCATCCTCATCCCCCTGTTCCACCGGGCGCGGGTGAGCGCGGTGGTGGGCTTCATCGCGCTCGGGGCGCTGCTCGGCCCCCATGGCCTCGGCCAATGGGCGGGGCAGGTGCCGGCGCTCTCCTATCTCACCATCACCGACCAGCACCGCGCGGCGCAGTTCGGCGAGCTGGGCGTCATCTTCCTCTTGTTCCTGCTGGGCCTGGAATTCTCCGCCCAGAAGCTGTGGGCGCTGCGGCGCGAGGTGTTCGGGCTCGGCCTGCTGCAGGTGATCTTCTCCGGCGCGCTGCTGGCGGCGGGGCTTGCCGTGTGCGGCCTCTCCACGGACCTCGCCGTGGTGACGGGCGTGGCGCTGGCCATGTCCTCCACCGCCTTGGTGATGCAGATCCTGGTCTCGGAGCGGCGCGCCACCGCGCCCATCGGCAAGACGGCGCTGGCCATCCTGCTGTTCCAGGATCTGGCCGTGGTGGCGGTGCTGCTGGCGGCGGAACTGATCGGCGGGCCGGTGCAGAACCTGGCGCTGGTGGTCGGGCTGGCGCTCCTGAAAGGCGTGGCGGCGGTGGGGATCATCCTGCTGGCGGGTCGCTTCGTGCTGGGCCCCCTCGTCGGGGCCGCCGCCCGCACCGGGGCGCGGGACCTGCTGATGGCGGTGACCTTGGTGGTGGTGGCGGGCACGGCGGGCCTCACCCAGGCGGCGGGCCTCTCCGCGGCGCTCGGCGCCTTCCTGTCTGGCATGCTGCTGTCGGGCACCGTCTACCAGCACCAGATTTCGGTGGATCTTGAGCCCTTCAAGGGGCTGCTGATCGGCGTTTTCTTCGTCTCTGTGGGCATGGGAGTGGACCTGTCCGCCATCCTGCCCGAGCTCCATTGGGTGCTGGTGGCGGCGGCAGGGGTGATCCTGGCCAAGTTCGCCGCCACCTATGGTGCCGCCCGCCTCCTGAAGGTGGAGGCCCCGCTTGCGGGCGAACTGGGGCTGCTGCTCTCCCAGACCGGCGAGTTCGCCTTCGTGGTCATCGGCCTGCTCCAGGCGAAGGGCGTGCTGGAGGGGCAGGCGGCCGGCTTCATCGTGGCGGTGGTGACGCTGACACTGGTGCTGACCCCCTGGCTCGCCCAGGCCGGCGGCGCGGTGCGGGTGCGGCTGGAGCGGGCACTGCAGGATGCCCAGGTCTTCAGCGTGCCGGAGGGGGGGCATGTGGTGATCGGCGGATTCGGCCGGGTGGGGCGGATCGTGGCCGAGAGCCTGGAGGCCCAAAGCGTGCCCTTCGTGGCGCTGGATGCCGATGCGGTGCGCGTGCGGCTGGAGCGGGCGGCGGGGCGCCAGGTGTTCCTGGGCGATGCCAGCCGCGAGGAGATCCTCGCCCGCGTGGCGCTGGAGCGGGCGAGCGCGGTGGTCGTCACCTTGGACGAGGCCCATGCCGCCGAGGCCATGGTGCGCGCCGCGCTTCGCCTCAAGCCGGACGCGGTGGTGCTTGCCCGCGTGAAGGATGCCGCCCATGCCCGGCGGCTGGCGGCGCTGGGTGCGCGCGACGTGATCCCGGAAGCGGTGGAGGCGAGCCTGCATCTGGCCGGCCTTGTCCTGCGCAATCTCGGCCTGTCCGAGGAGGCGGTGATGACCCATCTGGACGAGGCCCGCGCCCGCGAGCGCGCCCGCCTCACAGAGGGTGGCTGAACCGCCAGTCCCCCGTTGTGGCGGGCGGGCTTTCCTGACACTTTCCCGCCCCCATTCCTGACGAGGCGAGAGGATGCCCGTGCCGGACGCCGCTTCACCCTGCATGCCCGATGAGAACGGGGCGCAGGCCGTCTTTCGCCGGGACCATGGCGGCGACCTCGACGCGGCCATCACCCGGTTCGGTGGCGCGCCGGAAGACTGGATCGACCTGTCCACCGGCATCAATGCACGGCCCTATCTTGTGCCCGAGCTGCCGCAGGAGGCCTGGACGCGCCTGCCCACCCGCGCCGACATGGCCAGCCTCGTCGCGGCGGCAGCGGCCGCCTATGGCACGCAGGCCCCACTCCTGCCGCTGGCGGGTGCGCAGGGCGCGATCCAACTGGTGCCCCTGCTCGATCCGCCCGGCCGGGCGGTCGTGCTCGGCCCCACCTATAACGAGCACCGCGCCGCCTTGGAGGCGCGCGGCTGGCAGGTGCGGGAGGCGGGGCGCCTGGAGGATCTGGCCGGCGCCGACCTTGCGGTGGTGGTGAACCCCAACAATCCCGACGGCCGCCTTCACGCGCCCGAAGAGCTCCTGTCGCTGGCGGACAAGGTGGGTCGCCTGGTGGTGGATGAGAGCTTCGTGGAGGTGACGCCGCACGCCTCGCTCGCGCCCCAAGCGGGCCGTCCGGGACTGCTGGTGCTGCGCTCCTTCGGCAAATTCTATGGGCTTGCGGGCCTGCGCCTCGGCTTCGTGCTGGGGAACCGGACGGACATTGACCGCCTTGCCGATCTGGCCGGCCCATGGCCGGTCTCCGGCGCGGCCATCGCCATCGGGCGCCGGGCCCTGGCGGACGGGGACTGGGCGCGGGAGACCGCCGCCCGGCTCAAGGCCGAGGCCGTGCGGCTCGACGGCCTTGCGGCCGCCGCCGGGTGGCGCGGCGCGGGGGGCACGGACCTCTATCGCCTTTATGAAGTCCCCGATGCACGGCGGGCGCGGGAGCTGTTCGCGGAACAGCGGATCTGGATGCGCATCTTTCCCTGGTCGGCCCACCTGGTGCGCATGGGCCTGCCTGGCTGCGAGGCCCATTGGCAGCGGATTGCCTTTGCGTTAAAGTTATTCGCCACGCGTCAGCCTTATGCGTGACGCCCCGCTGCCAGTGGTACCTTGAAGCTCCTGGGAAGCTCCCGGGAGATCAAAGCGGGCCTAGAACGCAGCGTGGGGAGAAGAGTTCCAGAGAAATGCAGAAATCTGCCAGCTCCGGCGGACAAAGATTCGTGCATTGCAACCGGAGGCTTAAAATCATACGGCTAAGCCGTGTGAAATCTGCTCTGCCGTCAGGTCCTTCTTTCGATGCGTATCGTCTCGTGCTTGGTAAGTGAGCACAATCCTTGGTTGCTTCTGCTTTCGGTGATGGTCTGCATCGGAGGAAGCGCGATTGCCCTGGGCCTGTTCCGCAGGGCGAGCCGGCGCAACGGGCGGCAGCGCCTGGGGTGGCTCTTCATTGCCGCCGTCTCGGCGGGATGCGCGGTCTGGTGCACCCATTTCGTCGCCATGCTGGCCTATCGCCCAGACGTGCCCACGGCCTACGATCCCTTCTACACCTTCCTGTCCCTGTTCATGGTCATCATCTGCACCGCCGTGGCGTTCCAGATGCTGCCCGTGCACCTTTCCGCCAAGTACGCGCTGCCCTGGTTCCTGGCGGGCCTCATCCTCGGAATGGGCATTGCCGGCATGCATTATGTGGGCATGATGGCCTATGAGGTGCAGGGCCTGCTGATCTGGGACGCGCCCCATGTGATCGCCTCCGTGGTGCTCGCCGTTGTCTTCGCCCTGGCCTGCCTTGCGCTGGAGATCAAGGGCCGGCATCGGCTGGCGCTGGCCGCCTTCGTCCTGTGCATCGTCTCCCTGCATTTCACCGCCATGGCGGCGCTGACGCTGGTGCCGTTCGGGGATGCCGCCAGCGGACAGACGGAGACTGGCCACCTCGCCCTCGTGCTGGCGTTCGGCGCGCTCCTCATCGCCGCCATCGGCGGGGTCAGCGCGCTGATCGATTCCGATGCGAGCACCAAGTCCCTGGAGGCGCTGCGCCGCATGGCGATGGTGGACACGCTGACCGGCCTGCCCAACCGCAATAGCCTGTCCACGCAGCTGGAAGAGGATCTGGCGCGGGCGCGCATGCGGGGCTGCAGCCTCGCGGTGGTGGTGCTCGACTTCGACCGCCTGAAGGCGGTGAATGAGAGCCATGGGCAGCACGGCGGCGACGTGCTGCTGCGCGAGGCCGCGCGGCGCATGGTGGGGCAAATGGGTACCGGAGAGTTCTTGGCGCGCATGGGCAGCGACGAGTTTGTCGCCACCAAGTCCTTCTTCGAGGCCAAGCAGGTGGACGATTTCGTCCGGCGGCTCCGGCGCGGCATCGAGGCGCCCGTTCGCATCGAGGATTTTGACGTGATGCCGCAGGCCAGCTTCGGCGTCGCGCTGTTTCCCCAGGATGGAGAGAGCGCGGCCGAACTGCTGGCCAATGCGGACCTTGCCCTCCTGCGCGCCAAGGCGCGGCCGGGACGGGGCGTCTGTTATTACGAGCCCGCCATGGACGAGGCGGTCCGCGCCCGCCGCGATCTCGTGCACGACTTGCGGCGCGCCCTGAGGACCGGTGCGTTCGAGCTTCACTACCAGGTGCAGGTGACCTTGCCGGCACCGGGAAGCACCGCCCCGTCCGCCCTTCTCGGCTACGAAGCATTGTTGCGCTGGCGCCATCCGCTAAGGGGCTACATCTCGCCCGGCGACTTCATTCCCGTGGCCGAGGAGAGCGGCCTCATCATCGGAATCGGCGAATGGGTGCTGCGCACCGCCTGCCGGGATGCGGCGGCCTGGCCCACGTCCGCCAGCGTCGCGGTGAATGTCTCGGCGCTCCAGATCCTGCATGGCGACCTGCCGGCTTTGGTGGCCCGCGTGCTGGAGGAAACGGGGCTTGCCCCCGAGCGCCTGGAGCTGGAAATCACCGAGACCATGCTCATCGGCGACCGGCAGAAGTGCCTGGATGTCCTCGCCGCCATCCGCGGCCTGGGCGTGACGGTGGCCATGGACGATTTCGGCACCGGCTATTCCTCCCTCGACACGCTGCGGGCCTTCCCCTTCCACCGCATCAAGCTGGATCGCCACTTCATGCGCGACATCGCCGACAGCCGGGAGGCGCTCGCCATCCTGCGCGCCGTGCTGACGCTCGGCCGGGCCCTGGACATGCGCGTACTGGTGGAAGGCGTGGAGACCGCGGAGCAGGTGGACCTGTTGCGGGCGGAAGGCTGCGAGGAAGCCCAGGGCTTCCTCTTCGGCCGCCCGGCTCCCCTGGTGGACGGGCGGCCGCCGGAGCCGGCGCGGCCGGTCGCGGGGGATGTGGCGGCGGCGTGAGGCGAGGCGGACCGGGCGCGAAGGTCGCGATCAGGCGTTGAGCTTCCCTCTGGGGCGGTGCCCATCTGTCGCCGCACCGACGCCTTCTCGCCCTCACCGCGCCAGCGCCAGCAGCCCCTCTATATCCAGATGCGCCTCCAGGTGCGCGGCCAGCGCATCAAGGGTGGTGTCCACGCGGGCGCCATAGGCAAGGCCGGAGGGCGCGGCGCCCAGCGCCTTCAGGAAGGCGGCGCGGAAGCCATCGTCCGTGAACATGCCGTGCAGATAGGTGCCGGTGATCCGCCCGTCGGCCGAGATGGCCCCGTCCGGAGCGCCGTCGAGGTCGGCAAAGGGGCGGGCGCAGTCCGGGCCTTGGGTGCGGCCCAGATGGATCTCATAGCCGGCCATGGGCAGTCCGCTCGCCACATGGCGGGCGCTGACGCGGGTGAGGCGCTTGTCGCCGGTCATCACCGTGTCCACGTCCAGGAGGCCGAGGCCCGGCGAGGTGCCCGGTGCCCCTTCCAGGCCCTCCGGGTCGGCAATGGTGCGGCCGAGCATCTGGTAGCCGCCGCAAATGCCCAGCACCCGCCCGCCCCGCCGGGCATGGGCGAGAAGGTCGATGTCCCAGCCCTGCGCCCTCAGGAAGGCAAGGTCCCCCCGGGTGGACTTGGAGCCGGGCACGATGACGAGGTCCGCATCCCCCGGAAGGGGGCGGCCGGGCAGGATCATCTCCACTGCCACGCCCGCCTCCTGCTGGAGCGGGTCGAGGTCGTCGAAATTGGCGATGCGGGACAAGGCCAGGCACACGATCTTGACGGGCCCGTCGCCCGCCTTGCGGGTGAGGTCGAGGGCATCCTCCGCCGGCAGGTCGGCGGCGCCCGAGAAGAAGGGCACGACGCCGAAGCCGCGCCAGCCGGTGCGCTCCGCGATGAAGGCATAGCCGTCGTCGAAGAGGCTCGGATCGCCCCGGAACTTGTTGATGAGAAAGCCGGAAATGCGCTTCGCATCGGCCGGGTCCAGCACCGCCTTGGTGCCCACCATCTGCGCGATGACGCCGCCCCGGTCGATGTCGCCCACCAGCACCACCGGCACGCTCGCCGCCTCGGCAAAGCCCATATTGGCGATGTCGCCCTTGCGCAGGTTGACCTCCGCCGGGCTGCCCGCGCCCTCCACGATGATGAGGTCATGGGCCGCCCTGAGGCGGTTGAAGCTCTCCAGGACCGAGGCCAGCAATTGCGGCTTCAGGGCCGCATAGGCCCGCGCCTTCACGGTGGCGATCCGCTGGCCCTGGACGATCACCTGCGCGCCCACATCGGTCTCGGGCTTGAGCAGCACCGGGTTCATGTCCACCACCGGCGAAAGGCCGGCCGCCAGCGCCTGGAGCGCCTGGGCGCGGCCGATCTCGCCGCCATCCACGGTGACCGCGGCATTGTTGGACATGTTCTGCGGCTTGAACGGAGCCACTTTCAAGCCCCGCCGCCGCGCCGCCCGGCACAGGCCCGCCACCAGCAGCGACTTGCCCACATTGGAGCCGGCTCCCTGCACCATGAGGGCGCGCGCCATGGCCTGGGTCTCGCTTTTTAGAAGTCGATGCCCGCCTGGGCCTTGATGCCCGAGCGGAAGGGGTGCTTGACCAGCGTCATCTCGGTGACGAGGTCCGCCGCCTCGATCAGCTCCGGCTTGGCATTGCGGCCGGTGAGGACCACATGGGTCAAAGGCGGCTTCTCGGCTTTCAGGAAGGCCAGCACCTCGGCCAGGTCCAGATAGTCGTAGCGCAGGGCGATGTTGATCTCGTCCAGCACCACGAGGCGGATGTCCGGGTCGCGAATCAGCTCCTTGCCCTTCTCCCACGCAGCGGCGGCGGCGGCGATGTCGCGCTGGCGGTCCTGGGTCTCCCAGGTGAAGCCCTCGCCCATGGCGTGGAACTGGCAGAGGTCGGCAAAGCGGGTGGTCAGCAGCCGCCGCTCGCCGGTATCCCAGGCCCCCTTGATGAACTGGACCACAGCACACGGCATGCCGTGTGCCACCGCGCGCAAGACCATCCCGAAGGCGGCGGTCGACTTTCCCTTGCCCGGCCCGGTATGAACGATGAGGAGGCCTTTCTCACCGGTTTTTCCGGCCATGATCTTTTCGCGCGAAGCCTTGATCCGGGCCATTTTCTGGCTGTGGCGGGCATCGACGTCGGACGGCTCGCTCATGGGGCGCCTTTCTCTGCGGGCGGGCTTTGCCCGTCTATGGCATGACCGGCGGGCGGGGGACAGCAGCAATGTTGCGACTGCTCACGGCCTCGTGTAGACTGTGCCACGATGGTGTCGAATACCTTGCGAAAACAAGGGGTTCGGCTAATTGGGAATGTGGTGCGATGGCCTGTCCATCCAGTCCACAGCTGCCCCCGCAACTGTAAGCGGCGAGCGACCTTGAACATATCCACTGGCAAGTGACGGCCGGGAAGGATCGAGGAAGCCGAGACCCGCGAGCCAGGAGACCAGCCATCCCAACTTGATCCGGGCGGGGTGTCCTGGAGGGCGGACGTCACGGCGCGCAATCCCGCATGCCCGGAGCCTTGCCCCCCTTCCCGCCGGCGGCCGCGGAGGGCGAGGCGCATGGTGTTCCAGATCTGTCACGGGCCGGTTCCGGCCTGCATTTTCTCTGATTTATCAACGTCTTGCAGCTGCGACGGCCGGACCCTTGCGGGTGTTGCCGGCGCTGTGTGCCTGTCCTTTCCGGCCCGTTGAAACCCGATTTTCCGACATCTAGGAGACCCACATGCACATGGAGCCCGGCGTCGTCGACGGCGCCAAGATCGTCCTCAGCTATGCCACCGGCGCCGCTGCCGGCGGCTATGCCCTGAAGCTTGCCGCCGACACCGCGCGGGAGACCGGCCTCCTGCCGCTCCTCGGCCGGACGGTGCTGACCACGGCGCTGGTCTTCTGCTTTTTCGAGGTCTTCCCCCATTATCCGGTGGGAGTCTCGGAAGTTCACCTGATCCTCGGCTCCACGCTGTTCCTGCTGTTCGGGGCCGCCCCCGCCGCTTTGGGCCTTGCCTTCGGCCTGCTCATCCAGGGCCTGTTTTTCGCCCCCTTCGACCTGCCCCAGTACGGCATGAACGTCACCACCCTCCTGGTGCCGCTGTTCGGCCTGTCCGCTCTGGCCGGCCGCATCATCGCCCCGGCGACCCCCTATGTGGAGCTGAAGTACGGCCAAGCCCTTGCGCTTTCGACAACTTATCAGGCTGGCGTGGTGGCGTGGGTCGCCTTCTGGTCCATCTATGGTGGCGGCCTTGCGGCGCAGAACCTGGTGGAAATCGCCCAGTTCGGCGGCGCCTACATGCTGGTGATCCTGGTGGAGCCGCTGGTGGATCTCGCCGTCCTGTTCGGCGCCAAGCAGCTCCATGCTTTGACCTCCGGCCGCCTCTTCACCGCCCGCCTCCATCACGCGGCGGCCTGACCCCGACGGCCCGGCGTGATCGCTGCCGGGCCGCCTAACCCCTTGCTGGAACAGGCATGTCTGTCACGCTGAACGTCTGCATCACCTGCCGCGCCGGCGAGGTCCAGGTGGAGGGCCAGTCCTGCGCCGGCCGCCGCCTGCATGACGCCCTGCTGGCCGAAGACTGCCCGCAGGGGGTGCGCATCGTGCCGGTGGAGTGCCTGTCCGCCTGCCCGCGCGGTGCGGCGGTGGCGTTCTCCTCCCCCGGCCGTTGGACCTATGTCTATGGCGACATGGGGGAAATCGACGCGCCCGTGCTGCTGGCCGCCGCCGCCGCCTATGGCGGGACGCCGGATGGCCTCGTGCCGTGGCGGGAGCGTGCCGAGATCATCCGCAAGCGGTCCATCGCCCGCGTGCCGCCTCTTTAGGATTGATGAGTCATGACTGACCGTGCCGCCGCCGACCTTGCCAAAATCCCCGTGACGGTCATCACGGGCTTCCTGGGATCGGGCAAGACGACGCTGATCCGGCACCTCATGGCCAATGCCAACGGGCGCCGATTTGCCATTCTGGTCAATGAGTTCGGGACGGTGGGCGTGGATGGGGAGATCCTGAAGTCCTGCGCCGACGAGGCCTGTCCGGCGGAAAACATCATCGAGCTCGCCAATGGCTGCATCTGCTGCACGGTGGCCGATGACTTCGTGCCGACCATCGAGCGCCTGATGGCGCTGCCCCGTCGGCCGGACCACATCCTCATCGAAACCTCGGGCCTTGCCTTGCCCAAGCCGCTCCTGAAGGCCTTCGAGTGGCCGCCCATCCGCTCCCGCATCACGGTGGATGGCGTAATCGCCTTGGCGGACGCCGAGGCGGTGGCCGCCGGCCGCTTCGCGCCGGACGAGGAAGCCGTTGCGGCACAAAGGGAAGCGGACGCCAGCATCGACCACGAGACGCCTCTGTCCGAGGTGTTCGAGGACCAACTGGCCTGCGCAGATCTCGTCCTCCTCACCAAGGCGGACCTGGCTGGCGAAGAGGGCCTCGCCGCCGCCCGCGCGGTGATCGAGCGCGAGCTGCCGCGCCCGCTGCCGCTCATTCCCGTGACCGATGGGGCCGTCGATCCCCGCATCATTCTGGGCCTCGATGCCCAGGCCGAGAACGACCTCGCGGCGCGCCCCAGCCATCATGACGGCGAGGACGAGCACGATCACGAGGACTTTGAATCAGCTGTCATAACCTTGCCGGAAATCGAGGCGCCAGAAGCGCTTGCGGAGGCGGTGCGGCGGCTGGCCCGCGAGCATCAGGTGCTGCGGGTGAAGGGCTATGTGGCGGTGACCGGCAAGCCCATGCGCCTTCTCGTCCAGGCGGTGGGGGAGCGCGTGCGCTGGCAATATGACCGGCCGTGGGGGACCGATGCGCGGGTCGCCCGCCTCGTCTGTATCGCCGAACATGACCATGTGGATCCCGCCGCCTTCGCGCGCGTGCTCGGCGGGACACCGGTGGAGGCCTGATCGTTGCACGTCGTCTTCCGCGAGCGCCATGGGCTGGAGGAAGCCGACGTTCCGCAGGATCTCGGCCAGAGCCCGGCCGATCTCGTGGTCCTCTCCTATTCCGACAGTGATCTCGGCGCCTTCGCGGCCGGGTGGAAGCGGGCAGGGGGCCGTCTTCCGACGCTGCGGCTGGCGAACCTCGTGGCGCTTCGCCATCCCATCTCGGTGGACACCTATGTGGAGCGCACCCTCTCCGGCGCGCGGGCCATCCTGGTGCGGCTCATCGGCGGGGAGCCCTATTGGGCCTATGGCCTCGCCAGCGTGAACCGCCTGGCGCGGGAGCGGGGCCTGGTCCTTGCCGTTCTGCCTGCCGATGGCCGCCCGGACGCGCGGCTCGACGCCCTTTCCACGGTGCCGGTGCCCATCCTGCGGCACGTGTCGCGCCTTTGCGAGGCTGGCGGGGCGGTCGCGGCACAGAAGGCGCTGGCCGTGCTGGCGGAAGCCGCGGGCCTTCCCGCCGGGCCAGTGGAGGGCACAACGGAGGTTCCGGACTGGGGCTTTTATGATCCAGAACAAGGCGTTGTGCCGGAGCCGGACTGGCGGACCGGGCGGGTGGCGCTCGTCGCCTTCTACCGCTCCTATTTCACCGCCGCCGATACCGGCCCCGTGGATGCGCTGATCCGCGAACTCAAGGCGGCAGGCCTTGCGGCGATTGGCGTTTTCGCCCCGTCCCTTAAGGCGCCGGGCGTGCGGACCTGGCTGGACGAGGTCACCGACCGGGCGCGCCCATCGGTCATCGTCAACGCAACCGCCTTCTCGGCGATCGGCGAGGACGGCCGTGCCGCCTTCGACCGCGCCCAATGCCCGGTCTTCCAGGTGGCTCTCTCCACCGCCCGTCGCAAGGAATGGCGGGAGGCGGAGCGGGGGCTCTCCCCGGCGGACCTTGCCATGCATGTGGTGCTGCCGGAGGTGGATGGGCGGCTCTTTTCCGGCGTCGTTTCCTTCAAGTCGCCGGGGCGGCGCGACCAGGATCTGCAATATTCCCGCTTCTCCCACCGGGCCGAGGGCGAGCGTGTCTCTGCCGCGGTGCAGCGCATCCTGGCGTGGGAGAAGCTTGCCCGCGCGCCGTCTCACGCGCGCCGGCTTGCGGTGGTGCTCTCCACCTATCCCGGTCGCGCCTTCCAGATGGCCCATGCCGTGGGGCTCGACACGCTCGCTTCCACGCGGGCTTTGCTCGATGACCTCGCCGCCGCCGGCTATGGCGCGACGCCGCCTGAGAAGCCGCTGGAGCATCTCGCGGATGCTGTCCTGTCCTGGCCCGTGGCGGCGTATCTGGACGCGCTGGCTTGCCTGCCCGATCCGCTGCGCGAAAGCCTCGCATCCGCATGGGGAGAGCCGGAGACGGATCCGGCGGTGCAAGACGGCGCCTTCCATTTCCACGCCATGACAGCGGGCGAGGTGCTGGTGGCGCTCCAGCCCGAGCGGGGGTCGGTCGCCTCACGGGAGGGCGACTATCACGATCTGAGCCGCACCCCCCGCCATGCCTATGTGGCCTTCTACCTTTGGCTTCGCTCGCTTGGCCTTCATGCCCTCATCCATATGGGAGCCCACGGCACGCTGGAATGGCTGCCGGGGAAGGCGGTGGCGTTGTCGTCCGAGTGCTGGCCGGAGGCACTCATCGGCGCGCTGCCGGTGATTTATCCCTTCATCGTCAACGATCCTGGAGAAGCGGCACAGGCCAAGCGCCGCATTGGCGCGGTGACGCTGGGCCACCTGCCGCCGCCGCTGGTGGACGCCGAAGTGCCCGAGGGCCTGGCGCGTCTCGAGCGCCTCCTGGACGAATATGCCAATGCGGATGGGTTGGACCCCGCTCGCCGCGCGCGCCTGATCGCCGACGTGCGCGACGAGGCGCGGGCGGCGGGCGTGGAGGACGATCTCGGACTTCCCCGTGATGCGAGCGCGGCGGAGGCCATCACCCGTATCGATCGGTTCGTCTGCGACATCAAGGAAAGCCAGTTGGGTCAGGGCCTGCATGTCTTCGGCCAAGGTCCCTGCGGTGGGCAGGAAAGGGATGGCCTGCTGGCCGCCCTCGATGGGCGGCGGGTAGAGCCGGGGCCGGCCGGCTCGCCCTATCGTGGCCGGCGGGACGTGCTGCCGACGGGGCGCAATCTCTACTCGGTGGATCCCCGCGGCATTCCCACCCCCAACGCCCATGCGGCCGGCGTGAAGATGGCCGAAGAAGTGCTGCGCCGGCATTTGCAGGACCATGGCGACTGGCCGCGCGGCCTGGTGGTGGATTTGTGGGGGTCGGCCACCATGCGCACCGCTGGCGAGGACTTCGCCATGGCGCTGCATCTGGCCGGCGTGAAACCGTCTTGGGACCATGGCAGCGGACGGGTGACGGGCTTCGAGATTCTGGCCCCCGCTCTGCTTGGACGACCGCGCATTGCCGTCACCTTGCGCATCTCCGGCCTGTTTCGCGATGTGTTCCCAGGGCTTGGCCAGCTCTTCCAAGCGGCGACCGAAGCCTTGGCGGCGCGGGACGAGCCCGCCGACGAAAATCCCTATCGCCAAAGCGAGCCTCGCGTTTTCTGCCCGCGCCCCGGCCAATATGGAGCCGGCATGGACCTCGCCTTCGGCGATTTCTCCGACGAAGCGCGTGCGGCTGCCGGGGAGGCCTGGCTGAAGGCCTCTTCCTATGCACTCGGCCGCGATGGCACTGCCACCGCCGACCGGGCGGCGCTTGAGCGGCGGTTGCTGGCCTCCGATGCCTTCGTCCATGCCCAGGACCTTCCGGAAACCGACCTGCTCCTGGCTGCCGACTATGCCGTGCATGAAGCGGGCTTCGCGGCGGCGCTGTCCCGGCTATCGGAGGGCGCGGCTGCGCCGGCCCTCTATCATCTGGACGTGACCCGGCCCGAGGCGCCCCGCGCCCGAACCTTGACCGAGGAAGTGGCCCGCGTGGTGCGCGCCCGCGCCGCCAATCCGGCCTGGGCGGACGGCATGATGGCGCATGGCTTCCGGGGCGCCGCCGAAATTGCCGCAACCCTTGACCATATGGCCGCTTTCGCCCATCTCGCCGGGGTCGTACCGTCGCACCTGTTCGATCTCTACCACGAGGCCACCATTGGCCGCCCCGAAGTGACTGCGTTCATGGCCCGCGAGAACCCTGCCGCCCTTGAGGCCCTGCGCGCGCTCTTCCTGCGCCTGCGGGATGCGGGCCTTTGGGCGACGCGCCGCAATTCCATTGCCGCCAGCCTGGAGGCGGCGCCGTGAGCGCGTCCTTTGAGATCAAGGGCTGGTGCCCCGGCGCGCTGCGTCCCATGGAGAGCGGTGACGGCCTCGTGGTGCGCGTGCGGCCCCATGGCGGGTGCCTTTCGCCCGCGCAGGCAAGGTCTATCGCGCAGGGCGCGCGGCTTCATGGGAATGGGCTCATCGACCTGACCTCCCGCGCCAATTTGCAGATCCGGGGCGTCCGGCCGCACAGCCATCTGCCGCTGCTTCAGGCCCTGGCCGCCCACGGCCTCATCGATGGGGACCCGGCGCTGGAAGCGCGCCGGAACATCATCGTCACGCCCCTTGGCGCGGGCGAGGCGCGGACGCAGACGCTGGAGCTCGCCCGCCGGCTGGAGGCGGGGCTGGCGCAGGGGCCGGATCTTCCCGGCAAGTTCGGCTTTGCGGTGGACACCGCCGCCACGCGCGTCCTGGCCACGGCGCCGGCCGACATCCGCATTGAGCGCGACGCGGCCGGCTATCTGCTGGTGCGGGCTGAGGGGGCGGCCACTGGCGTCTGCGCCGACGCCTCGACCGCAGTGGAATTCGCCTTGCGCATGGCACGCTGGTTCGTGGCCAGTGGCGGCGTGGTGGTGGGCCGCGGGCGCATGGCGCGTCATCTGGCCGCCGGTGCCCGGCTCGATCCCGCGCTCTCCGGCGATGCACGGCCGGCGCAGGTCACTCTGCCCATGGTCGGTCCGTGCGGCGAGGGGGTGCTCGTGGGCGCCGCCTTCGGGCAATTGGAGGCGCAGGTCCTCGACACCCTGGCGCAGCTCGGGCGTGAGATCCGCGTCACCCCTTGGCGCATGCTGCTTGTGGTCGGGGCGAAGGATGTTCCAGCCATTGAAGGCCTCACGCTGACGCCGGGCGACCCGCTTCTCGCGGTCAGCGCCTGTTCCGGCGCCCCGGCGTGCCCCCAGGCGCTCGCGCCGACCCGCCATCTCGCCCGTCATCTGGCGCCGTTCGTGCCGCCGGGACGTCATCTTCATGTCTCCGGCTGCGCCAAGGGCTGCGCGCGGCAGGAAGCGGCCCCCTTCACCCTTTGCGCGACGTCGTCCGGCTTCGACCTCATCCTGGAGGGCAACGCCCGCAGCGTGCCGGCCCGGTCTGGCTTGAGCGAGGCCGCCATCCGCGCCAACCCCCATTCCCTCTTCGAGCCTGCCTGATGCCGCACCTTTTTGAAACCGACGGGGCGCGCATCTATGCCCAGTCCTTCGCCATCATCCGAGCCGAGGCGGAGCTTGAGCGCTTCTCGCCCGCCGAGGAGCCCGTGGCGGTGCGCATGATCCATGCGGCGGGGCTGGTGGACCTGGCCCCCTTCATCCGCTTCACCCCCACCTTCGCGGAGGAAGCCCGGGCGGCGCTGGAAGCTGGCGCGCCCATTCTGTGCGACGCGCGCATGGTTTCGGAGGGCATTACCCGTGCCCGCCTGCCGGCCGGCAATGAGATCATCTGCACGCTGCACGCCCCGTCCGTGCCGGACCTTGCCCGCACGCTGTCCACCACGCGCAGTGCCGCCGCGCTTGAATTGTGGCGGCCGAAACTGAATGGCGCGGTGGTGGCCATCGGCAATGCCCCGACCGCCTTGTTTCACCTTTTGAACATGCTGGAGGATCCCGCCTGCCCCCGGCCGGCGGCCATTATCGGCTGTCCGGTCGGCTTCGTGGGGGCGGCGGAATCCAAGGCCGCGCTCATGGCCGCCCCGCCGGTGCCGGCGCTGATCGTGGAGGGGCGTATGGGCGGTTCGGCCATCACGGTGGCGGCGGTCAATGCGCTCGCCAGCGCCAAGGAATAAGGAGGCCGGCATGGGTAAGGTGATTTGTGCCGGCCTTGGACCGGGTGATCCCGATTTGATGAGCGTGCGCGCCCATCGAGCGGTGTCCGGTGCGCGCCGCATCGCCTACTTCCGCAAGAAGGGTCGGGCGGGCAATGCGCGGCGCATCGTGGAGGGCCTGCTGGCCCCGGGGTGCGCGGAATATCCCATGGAATATCCCGTCACCACGGAGATCCCGTTCGACGATCCACGCTACGTGGATGCCCTTGCCACGTTCTACGACCAGTGGGCCGCGCGCCTTGCCGATCTGGCTGAGGATGGCGACGTGGTGGTGCTGTGCGAGGGCGACCCCTTCTTCTACGGCTCTTTCATGCATGTCTTTATCCGCCTGCAGGGGCGGGTGGAGCTGGAGGTCATCCCCGGCATCACCGGCATGGCGGGATGCTGGAACGTGGCCGATCTGCCTTTCACCTGGGGCGATGACGTCTGCACCGTTCTGATGGGCACTCTGCCGGAGGAGACCCTTGCGCGGCACATGGCGCAGGCTGATGCCATCGTCGTGATGAAGACCGGCCGCAACCTGCCCAAGGTGCGGCGCGCCCTGGAAAAGGCGGGGCGCCTTGGGGAAGCCCTGCTGATCGAGCGCGGCACCATGCCGGGCGAGCGGGTGCTGCGCCTGAAGGATGCCGACGTGGTGGACTGCCCCTATTTCGCGACCGTCCTGGTGGCGGGCAATGGCCGGCGGCCCATGGTGGCGGAATGAGCGGCTCCCTGCGCATTGTCGGGCTCGGCCCCGGCGCGCCGGACCTGCTCACCCCGCAGGCGGAGGCGGCGCTTGAGGTCGCCACCGATGTCTACGGCTATGCGCCCTATGTGGCCCGCGTGACCGAGCGGGAGGGGCGTGTGCGCCACGCTTCCGACAATGGCGAGGAATTGAAGCGGGCGCGGGCGGCGCTGGAGGCTGCGGCGCAGGGGCGGCATGCGGTGATCGTCTCGGGGGGCGATCCTGGCGTGTTCGCCATGGCGGCGGCAGTCTTCGAGGCTTTGGAGGATGCGCCGGACTGGCGGGACCTCGACATTGCCGTGGTGCCTGGGATCACGGCCATGCTGGCGGCGGCCGCGGCGGTCGGCGCGCCGCTGGGGCATGACTTCTGCGCGATCAACCTGTCGGACAATCTCAAATCCTGGTCGGTGATCGAGCGGCGGCTGCGCCTTGCAGCGGAGGCGGATTTCGCCATCGCCCTCTACAATCCCCGTTCCAAGGCGCGGCCCGATGCGCTGGGCACAGCCTTTGGCGTGCTGCAAGAAGCCGGCGCCGGGGAGCGGCTGGTGATGCTCGTGCGCGATGCCAGTCGGCCCGGCGAGAGCATCAGCATTGCGCCCCTCCAAGACACCGATCCCCTCCAGGTGGACATGCGCACACTGGTCATCATCGGCAGCTCGGCCACCCGGCAGGTGGGCCGCTGGGTCTATACGCCGAGGCGCGCGCCATGATCGCCCATCAGCCAGGCGAGCGCCTCGTCCACCGTCTCGGCGCGCGGGCGTGGCGGAATGGGGGGGCGGGCGATCATCGTCACGGGCAGGCCGAGTTGGCGCGCCGCGTTGATCTTCGCGCCGGCTTGCGGGCCGCCTGCATTCTTGGAGACCACCCAGGAAATGCGGTGCGCCCGCATCAAGGCGAGGTCCTCCTCCAGGCTGAATGGCCCGCGGGAAGCGATGATGTGATGGTCTGGCAAAGGCGGGGGCGAGCGGGGCGCTTCCACCATGCGCAGCAGATAGTAATGCTGGGGGCGGGTCGCGAAGGCGGCGATGTTCTGGCGCCCGATGGCCAGGAAAACCCGGTGCGGCGCCTCGGGCAGGTCGGCCACCGCCTGCGCGATGTCCTCCACCGGACGCCAGAGGTCGCCGGGCTGCGCCTGCCAGGCTTGGCGCTCCAAAGCCAGGAGTGGGATGCCCGTTTCGGCGGCGGCCGCCACCGCATTGCGGCTCATGCCGGCGGCGAAGGGGTGTGTGGCGTCAACCATGTGCGTGATGCCTGCCGCGCGCAGATAGGCGACGAGCCCTTCCACGCCGCCGAACCCGCCGACGCGCGTGGGGAGCGGCTGGGGAATGGGCGCGTCCGTGCGCCCCGCATAGGAGAAGACCGCGTCCACGCCCCGCGCCGCCAGGACCGCCGCCAGCCGGCTGGCTTCCGACGTGCCGCCCAGCAGCAGGACGCGCATCGTCTTATTGTTTTCCAGGCCCGGTGATCCCATGCAGCCCTGGCTCTCCCTCATCGGCATTGGCGAAGATGGCCTTTCCGGCCTCAGCGCCGCAAGCCGCGCCGCATTGGACGAGGCGGATATCGTATTCGGCGGCCCCCGTCACTTGGCCATTGCTGGCGTGGGGGAGCGGGGGCGGCCTTGGCCATTGCCGTTTTCCGTCGCGCCGGTGCTGGAGGCGAGGGGAAAGAAGGTTGCGGTGCTCGCCTCGGGCGACCCCTTCTGGTTTGGCGTCGGGGGCACTTTGGCGGCAAATCTCGACCCCTCCGAGTGGCGGGCCTTTCCCGCTCCGTCCACCTTTTCCCTGATCGCCGCGCGCCTGGGCTGGAGGCTGGAGGAGACGGCATGCCTGGGTCTCCATGCCGCCCCCTTCGCGCGGCTTCGCCCGCATCTGCTCGAGGGCGCGCGCCTCATCTGCCTGGTGCGGGATGGCGCGGCGGTGCGGGCGCTGGGGACGTACCTTGCGGAGCAGGGATTTGGCGAGAGCCGTGCCCATCTTTGCGCCGCGCTGGGCGGGCCGAACGAGGAGGTGACCGGCTTCACGGCCGCCGATCTCGCCACCACCCAGGCGGGGACCTTGGTGGCGGTGGCGCTTGACCTGCGCGGCGGACGCGGCCCCATCCGGGCCAGCGGCTTGCCGGATGACGCGTTCCTGCACGATGGCCAGATCACCAAGCGGCCGGTCCGCGCCCTGACGCTCTCCGCCCTGGCGCCGCGCCGGGGCGAGCAGCTATGGGACATCGGCTCGGGCTCGGGCTCCATCTCCATCGAGTGGCTGCTGGCGACTGGACCGGGCGGACGGGCTATCGCCATCGAGCCGCGCCCCGACCGCGCGGCCACCATCGCCCGCAATGGCCGCGCGTTCGGGGTGGAGGATGGCCTTCAGGTGGTGGAGGGTCGGGCGCCGGAGGTCCTGGCCGGGCTGTCCTTGCCGCAGGCGGTCTTCATTGGCGGGGGTGGCAGCGCGCCGGTTCTGGAGACCCTCTGGTCCCTCTTGCCGGCCGGGACCCGCATCGTCGCCAATGGGGTGACGCTGGAGACCGAGATGCTCCTCGCGGACTGGTCCGCCCGCCACGGCGGAACGCTCTTGCGGATCGAATTGGCTCAGGCCCAGCCGCTCGGCGGCATGCGCGGCTGGACGCCCACACGCCCCATCGTGCAATGGAGCGTCGTGCGATGAGCGGGGAGGGGCGGGCATGACGGTGCATTTCATCGGCGCCGGGCCGGGTGCGCCCGACCTGATCACGCTGCGAGGCCGCGATCTCATCGCGGGGAGCCCGGTCTGCCTGTATGCGGGCTCCCTGGTGCCGGAAGGCGTACTTGCGCATTGTCCGCCGGGCGCGCGGATCGTGAATACCGCGCCCTTGTCGCTGGACGAGATCATTGCCGAAATGGCGAAGGCCCATGCCCAAGGGCAGGACGTGGCCCGGCTACATTCCGGAGACCTGTCCGTCTGGTCCGCCATGGGCGAGCAGGTGCGCCGCCTGGAGGCGCTGGGCATTCCCTTTGATGTCACGCCCGGCGTACCCTCCTTTGCCGCCGCCGCCGCCGTGCTGCGGGCGGAGCTGACCTTGCCGGGCCTCGCGCAATCCGTGGTGCTCACCCGCACCACCGGCCGCGCCACGGCCATGCCGGAAAGCGAGAACCTCGCCGCCTTTGCCGCCACCGGCGCGGTGATGGCCGTTCACCTCTCCATTCATGCGCTTGAGCGGGTGGTCGCGGAGCTTCTCCCCCATTATGGGGAAGACTGTCCCGCGGCGATCGTCTGGCGGGCCAGCTGGCCGGATGAAAGGGTGGTGCGCGGCACGCTGGCCACCCTGGTCGCACAGGCGGGGGAGGGGCTCGACCGTACGGCGCTCATCCTGGTGGGCCGGACGCTGGGGACGGCCGCGTTTGGCGAAAGCCGGCTCTATGCGGACGACTATGACAGACGTTACCGGCCGCGCGGCACTAATCCGCGCTTTCCGGAGACCGAGTGATGCGTCAACTCCCGCCCGGGCTCCTCATCGCCGCCCCCAGCACCGGCTCCGGCAAGACCACGGTGAGCCTTGGCCTTGCCCGCGCGCTGACCCGGCGCGGGCTCAAGGTGCAGCCCTTCAAGTGCGGGCCGGACTATATCGACCCCGCCTTCCACCGTGCGGCAACGGGTAACGCCTCTTTCAACCTGGACAGCTGGTCGATGCCGGCGGCGCTTCTTGAGGCGCTGCTCGCCCGAGGGGGGGGGGCGGACCTTGCGCTTGCCGAAGGATCCATGGGCCTGTTCGACGGGGTGAAGGCGGAGGGCGCGCTCGGCACGGGGGCGAGCGCCGACATTGCCGCTCTTGCCGGATGGCCGGTTCTACTGGTGCTCGATTGCTCCGGCCAGGCGCAGACCGCCGCCGCCGTGGCTTGCGGCCTCGCGCGGTTTCGGGACGACGTGGCGGTTGCCGGGGTCATCCTGAACCGGGTGGCCAGCGCGCGCCACGGGGACCTGCTGCGCCATGGCTTCGAGGGCACGGGGATCACGGTCCTGGGAAGCCTGCCGCGCCGGGACGCGGTTGCACTGCCAGAACGCCATCTCGGCCTCGTCCAGGCAGAGGAAATGGACGCTCTGGATGCCATCCTGGAGGGTCTCGCCGACTTGGTTGACACGCATGTGGACCTGGACGCGGTGCTGCGTGCCGCCTCGGCGCGGGCGCAGCCGGTGGGCTCTACCGCGGGCCTTTCGCCGCCTCCGGGCCAGCGCATCGCCCTGGCGCGGGATGCGGCCTTTTCCTTCGTCTATCCCCATGTGCTGGAGGGATGGCGCAGCGCCGGCGCCGAAATCCTCCCGTTTTCTCCCCTCGCCGATGAAGGGCCGGACCCGACTGCTGATGTGGCCTGGCTGCCCGGTGGCTATCCCGAACTGCATGCGGGGCGGATCTCATCGGCCGGGAACTTTCTGACGGGCGTCCGATCGTTCGCCGCGACGCGTCCCGTCCATGGCGAGTGCGGCGGCTACATGGTGCTGGGCGACGCCCTGGTGGACAAGGAGGGCCTGCGCCACCCCATGCTCGGGCTTCTTGGCCTCGTGACCTCCTATCAGCAGCGCAAGATGCACCTGGGCTACCGCGTGGCCGAGCTTCTCGCCCCTATGCCGGGCTACGGCGCGGGCGGGCGTCTGCGGGGACACGAATTTCACTATTCCACCATCCTCGCCCAGCCCGACGCTCCGCTTGCCGCGGTCACGGACGCCGGCGGCTTGGCCGTGCCCGAAACCGGCTCGCGCCGGGGCCTTGTGAGTGGCTCCTTCTTCCACCTGGTGTCGGAGGCCCCATGACGCCGTTGGACGATGCCCGGCAGGTTGAGTTGATGCTCATTGGCATCGGCACCGGCGATCCCGACCATCTGACACTGGGGGCCGTGAAGGCGCTGAAATCCGCCGATCTCATCCTGGTACCCCTCAAGGGGCGGCAGAAGGCCGATCTGGCTGACGTTCGGCGCGCCATCCTGGCCGAGCATGTCACCGACCCCGCCGTCCGCATCGCCGAATTCCAGATGCCGGTGCGCGATGCGGCGGGGGATTATCGCGATGGCGTCGAGCGTTGGCATGATGCCATCGCGGACGCTTGGCGACGGGAGATGGAGGCGGGCCTCCAGGGGCGGGGAGGGCGCGTGGCGCTTCTGGTCTGGGGCGATCCGTCACTTTACGACAGCACGCTGCGCATTGCTGAGCGTCTGTCTGCGCTCATGCCGTTGCGCGTCACAGTGGTGCCGGGCCTCACCTCCATGCAGCTTCTCACCGCTGCCCATTGCCTGCCGCTCAACGAGATCGGTGCGTCCGTCCTCATCACGACAGGTCGGCAATTGCGCACGGCCGGCTGGCCCGAGTGCTCCGACACGCTGGTGGTGATGCTGGACGGGGAAACCTCGTTCCAGACCTTGCAGCCGGAAGGGGTGGAGATCTGGTGGGGGGCCTATCTTGGCCTGCCGCAGCAAATGCTCCTGGCGGGGCCGCTTGCAGAGATGGCCCCTCGGATCGTGGCGGAACGCCGCGCCGCGCGCGAACGCAACGGCTGGATCATGGACATCTATCTTCTGCGCCGCTCAGGCCGCGCTCATCAGGCCAATGGTGGCGAGCAGGGCGGCGCCTAGACCCATGGCGATCACGTAGAGACGCAGGGCACGACTGAGGTCCACGGGTGCGGGGTCGGGCGCCGCGCCATTGAGCCACGGCTCGTCCGCGACCTCGCCATGATAGATGCGCGGGCCGGCGAGCCGCACGCCGAGCGCGCCGGCCATGGCGGCCTCCGGATAGCCCGCATTGGGTGAGCGATGGCGATGGCCGTCGCGTATCATGATCGCAAGGGCGTGGACCGGGCGCGGGGAGGCGAGGGCGAGCAGCAGACCGGTCAGGCGGGCGGGGATGAGATTGACGACATCATCGAGCCGGGCCGAGGCCCAGCCGAACGCCTCGTGGCGCTCGGTGCGGTGGCCGACCATGGAATCCAGCGTGTTGATCGCCTTGTAGGCCGCAATGCCCGGCAGCCCCAGAACCGCTCCCCAGAAGAGCGGCGCCACCACGCCGTCGGACGTGTTCTCCGCCAGGCTCTCCATGGCCGCCCTGGCGACACCCGCTTCGTCGAGCACGCTCACGTCGCGCCCCACTATATTGGCCACAGCTTGACGCCCTGCACTCAAGTCTCCTTGGCACAGGGGACGGGCCACTGCAGCCACGTGGTCATAAAGCGACCTTGTCGCCACCAGGGGCCAGGCGGCAAGCCCCGCCAGCCCGACGCCCACCCAGGTCCAGTCCGCCAGTTTGATGATCAGGACTTGCAGGAGCCAAGCGGGAAGGGCAGCGATAAGCACGGTCACGCTCAGCGTCAAAACGCCCATCATCCGCCGCCGGGCCGGCCTGCCCGTGTTCAGTCGGTCATCAAGGGCCGAAACCAGGCGACCCAGCCAGGTGACTGGGTGGCCAATCCGGGCATACAGGCCCTGCGGCCAGCCGAGCAGGGCATCAGCCAGAAGTGCGGCAAGCATGGCAAGGGGGAACACGATAGGCTCCGGGAGCGACTTTCCGCTCTTCTATCTGCCCCCCGAGCCGACGTCAGGATTTTTTGCACGGGCATCCTGACGTTGCCTGACTTCTTTCCAGCGCTGGGTTCGGCCGATTGGACCTGCCCTTTCAGGACTCCCGCCGAGCGGCCCCCGTCTCGGCCTGCAACTTACTTGGATGGCGGAAATCACTCCCACTCGATGGTTCCCGGCGGCTTGGATGTCACGTCGTAGACCACGCGGTTGATGCCGCGCACCTCGTTGATGATGCGGGTGGCGGTGCGGCCGAGGAAGGTCATGTCGAAGGGATAGAAGTCGGCGGTCATGCCGTCGACGGAGGTCACGGCGCGCAAGGCGAGGACGTGGTCATAGGTGCGCCCATCGCCCATGACGCCCACCGTGCGCACGGGGAGCAGTACGGCGAAGGCCTGCCAGATCACGTCATAGAGGCCAGCGGCGCGGATCTCTTCCAGATAGATGGCGTCCGCCTGGCGCAGGATGTCCAGCTTTTCGGGAGTGATCTCGCCGGGGCAGCGGATGGCCAGCCCCGGGCCCGGGAAGGGGTGGCGCCCGACGAAGCTCTCCGGCAGGCCGAGCTCCCGGCCGAGCGCGCGCACCTCGTCCTTGAACAGGTCGCGCAGGGGCTCCACCAGCTTCATGTTCATGCGGGCGGGCAGGCCGCCCACATTGTGGTGGCTCTTGATGGTGACCGATGGGCCGCCGGTGAAGGAGACGCTCTCGATCACATCCGGATAGAGCGTGCCCTGGGCGAGGAAATCGGCGCCGCCCACCTTCTTGGCCTCGGCCTCGAACACGTCGATGAAAAGCCGGCCGATGGTCTTGCGCTTGGCTTCCGGGTCGGTGACGCCGGACAGCTCCCGCAGGAACAGCTCGGAGGCGTCCGCGTGCACCAGGGGAATGTTGTAGGTGTTGCGGAACAGGGAGACCACCTGCTCGGCCTCGCCAAGGCGCATCAGGCCGTGGTCCACGAACACGCAGGTGAGCTGGTCGCCAATGGCCTCGTGGATCAGCACGGCGGCCACGGCGGAATCCACGCCGCCGGAAAGGCCGCAAATCACCCGGCCGGAGCCCACCTGGGCGCGGATGCGGGCCATGGCCTCCTGCTTGAAGGCGCCCATGGTCCAGGTGCCTTCGAGGCCGGCGATGCGGCGCACGAAGTTGCGCAGGAGCTTCGCGCCGTCGGGCGTGTGCACCACCTCGGGGTGGAACTGCACGGCGTAATAGTTGCGGCCCTCATCGGCGATGGCCGCAAAGGGCGCATTCTCGGAGGTGGCGATGGCCTCGAAGCCCTGGGGGAGGGCGGTGACGCGGTCGCCATGGCTCATCCACACCAGATAACGCTGGCCCGGTTGCCACACACCCTCGAACAGGCGGCTCGCCTTCTTCACCTCAACTTCGGCGCGGCCGAATTCCCGATGATGGCCGCCTTCGACCTTGCCGCCCAACTGGTCAGCCATGGCCTGCTCGCCATAGCAGATGCCGAGCACGGGAATGCCGGCCTCGAAAACCTCCTGCGGGGCGCGGGGGCTCTCGCCCTCAATGACGGAGGCCGGGCCGCCGGACAGGATCACCGCCTTGGGCTTCAGGCGCGCGAAGGCTTCGGACGACTTCTGGAACGGCACAACCTCGGAATAGACGCCTTCCTCGCGCACGCGCCGGGCAATCAGCTGGGTGACCTGGCTGCCGAAGTCGATGATGAGGACGGTGTCTTGCATGGCGCGGTTTTCCAAGAGGCGAAGGTGCCGTCTCTTTAGTCGCAAAGCGTCCAAACCGGAAGCCGTCGCCCGCATGGCTCCCGCGCAGCGAAGGGGGGCCTCACGGACCCCCCAGGCAAGATCAGCCGGCGCGGCGCAGGATGCTAACGAAGAAGCCGTCGGTGCGGGTGCGGCGCGGCGTCATCAGCAGGCCTTCGGCAGATGCGAGAGCCGTCTCGCGCAGCGAAAGGCCCGGCTGGCCGAGGGCCAGGACCGTTTCCACGGCTGGCACCACGGCAAAGTCCGGCTGCTGGTCCAGGAAGCGGCGGATCTGCGCGCCATTCTCGTCGTCCAGCACCGAGCAGGTCACATAAGCCAGGCGCCCGCCGGGTCGCACATAGCGGGCGGCGCTCGCGAGGATGCTGGCTTGGTCGCGGACCCGCTCATCCAGGGCGCCCGGCCGCATCCGCCACTTGGCGTCGGGATTCCGGCGCCATGTTCCGGTACCCGTGCAGGGGGCGTCCACCAGCACCAGATCCATCTTGCCGGCGAGGTCGCCGAGGACATCGGCTGGTCCACGCGGGGCGCGCACCTGCACGTTGCGCACGCCGGCACGCTCCAGGCGCTCATGCATGGGCTTCAGGCGGCGCACATCGGAATCATGCGCGTAGATCTGGCCCTTATTGTCCATGAGGGCGGCCAGCTCCAGCGTCTTGCCACCCGCGCCGGCGCATAGGTCCAGCACTTGCGAGCCCGGGATGGGCGCTGCGAGGATGGCGGCGATCTGCGAACCCTCGTCTTGCACTTCCAAGCCACCCTTCAGGAAGATGGGCTCGGAGGTCACCGGCGGTGTCTTGCCTTCCGCGTCGAGGGCGATCCGCAGGGCCAAGGGCGACCAGCCGGTGCGCTCGGGATTGAGATGGCCAAGCGCCTCCAGCACCTCCTCGGGGCGGGCGCGCAAGGTGTTCACGCGAAGGTCCAGCGGCGCACGGGCCGCGAGCGCCCGGCCCTCGGCGATGCGGGCCTCGCCGAACATGGAGGCGAGCTGCGGGTCCAGCCATTGGGGATAGTCGCCCTGCACCCAAGGGGCGGCACCGTCCAGGGAAGGAGTGGCGAGGCGGGCGCGCTCGTCCTCCGAAAGCGGAGCGGGGGCGAAACGGCCGCCGTCGCAGAACTGTTCGATGACGGCAAGGTCGAGGCCGCGCATCACCGCGAGCATGCCGAGCACCAGCGCGCGCGGGGCGTCGGATCCCATCACATGAGCCGCCGAAGCGCGCCGGCGCAAGGTATCGAACACAATCCCGCCAATGGCGGCGCGGTCGCCGGAGCCGGCGAAGCGATGGGAGACGCCCCAATCCTTCAGGCAATCAATGGCCGGGCGGCGGCGCGCGGCGAGGTCGGCCAGGATTTCCATGGCGGCCGACAGGCGGGCGGAAGGGGTCACGCGGTTTCTCCGGAAGCGGGGGCGAGGAGGCGGAACCGGCCCGCGGTCACCTCGCTCTCAAACAAGTCGAGCGCCGCGGCAAGGCGCTCGTCGATGATATGCAGGTACTCGGTCCAGTCTTCGTAGCGCGTCAGTTCCGACTTGCCGTCGCTGATGCCGCGCAGGCCGACGACCGGCACGCGGAACCGATGGGCCGCGCGCAGGACCGCAAACGTCTCCATGTCCACCATGTCGGCGGCGATGGCATCATAGGCCGCCCCGGAAATGATGGCGCCGCCCGTGGAAAGCGAGGCTGCAGGCACGCCTTCGAACTGGTGCGGAACGGGGATGACCGCGGGATGGTCGGCGAAGGGCGTGAGCCCCCGCTCGAACCCGAGCGCGGAGGCGTCCATGTCTCGATAGGAGACGCTGGCCACCTGGTAGACGCCCGCATGCTCGAGGACGCGCGAGCCGGCCGAACCCAGCGTGAAGATCAGGTCGGGCAGGTCGTCCCGATGCCGCAGGCCGGCAAGTGCCATGGCGGTGGCGGCTGCGGCCTCCACGGGGCCGACACCGGTCATGAGCGGGTCGATCCGCGCCTGCAGATGCGGCCCATACTCCGCCCGCGCGGCCATCGCGAACATGACATTGAGGCCGCCGACGGACCGCACATGGCGGCGGGGATCATCCATGGTCCAGCCTCCATTGGAAAAGCTGGCGCTTCTCCTCCGATGCTGCAGCCCTTCTGTCAATCCGCTGCCGCTCACACGTTCAAAAGGATCGAGAGGGCGAAGAGCACCCACATGATGAGAAGCACGATCGTTCCAGCCAGGAAGGCAGGGAAGCGCAGGCGAATGTCGTTGGATGTCACATGCACGAAGGCATGGACGATCCGCGTCGCAACGAACACCCAGGCCAGGACCACGAACACGATGTCCGCCTTGCGGGTGAAAAGTGCCAGCGCAGTGAGGACATAGAACAGGATCGGGAGTTCGAACTGATTGGAGAACGCATTGGCGAATTGGCGGCAGCGAGGCGGGAAAGCGTTGCTGTCGAGAACGGCCTCCCGTCCCACCTGGCCCTCGCGCACAGCCTTGAAGCGTACGGGTCCAAGCGCGAACAGCAGGACGAAGGTGAGTGCCACCTGAACAAACAGAGGCAGAAGGATCATCGCGACGGACATGCCGGTCTCCATGGTCGTGGTGAAGCTGGAACCTCGATCGCGGCGGTCCGTTCCCTCACCGCAACGATTTGGAGAGACGGGCAATGGCCACGGCGGATATTGCACACCCAAGGCCAGAGCGGAGCAACAGCGCGCCGCCTGTGGATACGGGGCCGGCACCCCGGCCTTTCTTCACCCGCTTCTCGCAGGCCGTCTCGCGCTTTGCCGGCAAGCCAGTCACGTTCTTCCTGGCGGTCCTGGTGATCGTGGTGTGGGGATTGACCGGACCGCTGTTCGGCTTCAACGACACCTGGCAGCTGATCATCAACACCTCCACCACCATCATCACTTTCCTGATGGTGTTCCTGATCCAGAACAGCCAGAACCGCGACACCGAGGCGCTCCAGATCAAGATCGACGAGCTCATTGCCCGCACCGACGGGCCGCGCAACGTGCTGCTGGACCTCGAGGACCTGGACGAGAAGACCCTCGACCGGCTGCGAGCGGACTATGCGCGCCTCGCCGACGGCGCGCGTGCAAGTGCCGACCATGGGGCGGCCGCCGCCGATGATCCGCCGGAAAAGGGGGGGCTCTCGGACCTTGAACGGCGCAACACGCTGGCGGACACAAAGAGGGCCACTTCATCCTGATAGCTTCGTTCGGCGAAGGACTGGAACGGGCCGGCTGGCGGGTATAGTGAGGCCGGTGAGCGCCGCGCCCCACGTCAGCGGACCGCCGATGTCAGGAGACTTGCATGCCGCTTTATTCCCTCGACGGTGTGAAGCCGGAACTTCCCGCGTCCGGGCGCTATTGGATTGCGCCCGATGCGACGGTGATCGGCCGCGTGGTGCTGAAGGAAAATGCCAGCGTGTGGTTCGGCTGCGTGCTGCGCGGCGACAATGAGCCCATCGTGGTGGGCGAGGGGACCAACATCCAGGAAAACTGCGTGCTCCACACCGATCCCGGCTTCCCGCTCACTTTGGCGGCAGGGGTCACGGTGGGGCACATGGCGATCCTGCACGGCTGCACGGTGGGTGAGAACAGCCTGATCGGCATGGGTGCAACGGTGCTGAATGGCGCCCGCATTGGCGCAAATTCGCTGGTGGGCTCGAATGCGCTCGTCACCGAAGGCAAGGAGTTTCCCGACAATTCGCTGATTGTCGGCGCCCCGGCGCGTGTGGTTCGCACTTTGGACGAGGACATGATCGCCCGCCTCCACCGCACCGCCATGCACTACCAGATCAACTGGAAGCGCTATGCGGGCGGGCTGAAGCGCCTCGACTGAGCTCTAAAGGGCAGGTGAACGGGGGTGAGGCGCTCAGCGCCCACCACCCACCACCGGCGGGGAGCGGGTCTCGCCCAGGGACACCCACAGATTGGGATCGCCCTGGGACTGGCGCTTTACATAGCGGTATCCGGTGTCCTGCCAGGGCAGGATTTCGGCTTCCTGATTGTCAAGCACCAGGTCACCGCGATCGGTCACGACGGTCAGCACCGCATGGCCGTCCCCTTCCTTGTCGCGCACCACGGTGATCAGCAGAACGGACGCCGGCCAACCCTTGGCGAGCAGCAGCTTGCGCTTGGCAAGCACATAGTCCTCGCAATCGCCCTTGCCGTCGGTGGGATAGGCCCACCGCTCGGTCTCGCCATAATGGTCGAGATCGGTCATGGGCTCGATTTCGCTGTTGAGCTTGCGATTGACCTGCTCCAGTTCGGACCACCGCTCGTGGTCCAGCGGCATCTCGAACAGCAAGTCGCCCCGCGTGACGCAGTCCCCGGCTGCCTCGGCGCAGAAGCGCACATAGCCGATCGGCGGCGTGGTTCCGCCGATCGCCACCAGGTGGGCGGACGAGGGCGGCGCGGCCTGGGGGAGAGGAACGACCTGCGGCTGGAGCGCGGCGTGGCGGACATCGCCGGCGGCAGCGCAGACCGTGCCCGCAACGAGCAGAGCGAAGGTCGTGAGCAGACGGAGCAGCGGCATGGCGGAAGGTCGCTTCTGGTTAACAAAACCATAATGCCCCAACTTCGCCACCTTGGCGCCGTCAACCTTTTCTTAACCTTAATGTCCCCGCGCGCCGCGGACTTGGGCTTTGCCGCCCCAGGCGTGCGCCCGCGCGGACGGCTCGGCTCTGAGCGTGGCTGGTTGCCGCAGGGGTTAGCTTACGCGCTCCCGAACGCGTGAAGCCGATGCGGCAGGTCCGGTGTGCCCTTGCCCCGGCAGGGCAGGGGGCTTATGTCCCAGCCGTGGCTCATTCCTTCGATTTCCGCACACCTCCCGCCCGTGAACCGGTCTTCAACATTCCGGGGGTGGTGGCTGCGCTCGTCCTCCTCATGGTGGGCATCGAGTTCGTGCGCGCCTATGTGCTCGATCCGGACACGGACCTCGAACTCCTGGCCTGGTTCGCCTTCGTGCCGATCCGCTATGACGGCGGGGCGCCTTATGCCTTGCCCGGCGGTCTGGGCGCGCAGGTCTGGACGTTCGTCACCTATGCCCTCCTCCACGCCAATTGGATCCATGTGGGGGTGAATTCCATCTGGATGCTGGCCTTCGCCTCGCCGGTGGCGCGCCGCTTCGGGACCGTGCGGTTCCTGCTCTTCTTCGTCGTCACCGCCGTTGCCGGAGCCGCGGCCCATCTCCTGGCCTATCCAGAAGGCATCTCGCCGATGATCGGCGCCTCTGCCGTGGTGTCCGGCGCCATGGCGGCGGCCGTGCGCTTCGCCTTCGCGCCGGGCGGTGCCCTTGGGCCGCGCCGCAGCCATTATGCGGACCACCAGCCGGCCATGCCGCTCTCCGTGGTGCTTCGCGATCGACGAGTGCTGGTGTTCATCGGCGTGTTCGTGCTGCTCAACTTCCTGTTCGGCGCGGGCATGGCCATGCCGGGAACCGAGGGCGCAGAGGTTGCGTGGCAGGCGCACCTGGGCGGGTTCGCGGCCGGCCTTCTCCTGTTTCCTCTGTTCGACCCCGTGCCCAACCTGCGTGGTGCTTCGCCGCGGGCCTGAGCCCACGCCCCGCCATCGCGCCTCTTGCGGAATGGGGGTGGAGGGTGGATCATTCCCTCAAGGCAGGTGGGCTGCGTGAGGCAGTCCCATCTGGTCCGGCGGCCATGAATTGGCTCCGTCACAGAGAGCCTCCGGGCCGCCACCCTTGAATGGGCGGGGAAGGAGACACTCATGACGGTCGGCATTCTCTTGAAGCACAAGTCCGGCTCCCTCGTGACCATCGCGCCGGACGCCACTCTGTCCGAGGCGGTGGCCAGCCTTGCGGAGCATCGCATCGGCGCCATCGTGGCCGTGGATGATGGCGGGCACTTGGTGGGCATCCTGTCGGAGCGCGACGTGGTGCGAATCCTGGCCGAGAAGGGGCCTGAAGTCCTCAGCGATCCGGTCTCTTCCGTGATGACGCGCGCGGTGGTCACCTGCACCGTGGAAGAGAGCATCCCGGTGATCATGGAGCGGATGACGCGGGGGCGCTTCCGTCACGTTCCCGTGGTGGAGCGCGGTCGGCTGCTGGGCATCATCTCCATTGGTGACGTGGTCAAGCATCGCGTGGAAGAGATGGAGCGCGAGAGCGCCGAACTGCGCGATTACATCATGACGGCCTGAGCCGGACCGTCATCCGGCGGCGTTTCGTGCGCCGTCGGTCTTCCGCGCAGAGAAGCGCGGTTGCGCGCTAACCCAGCGCGGCCATGGCTTCGCCGATGTCTTCCACCATGCGTTCGGCCGCCTCCGCCCCGGCGGAGATGGCATCATCGGCGCGGTGGAAGTCGAACAGGCCGATCCGGCCGAGCTTGGGGGAAATGAGCACATCCGGCGGATCGCCAGCCAAGCGCGAGCGGGCGATGCGGTCTTGTGTGATGTTGAATGCGTCGATCATCACCGCCGAGATGCCACGCGGTCCGTCCTTGGGACCGGAGAGGAAGTGACGGCGCAGCAGCTTGTCCGGCCGCAGCATGCCGGCGAGCCGCATGCGCCGCTGTGAGACCAGTTCCTCGGCGGCCTCCGCGATGACCCCGCCGTGGTCCTGGATGACGGTTCCCCGTCCGAACACTTCCGCATTCAGGTTGACGGCCACCACCACCCGGCCGCCCAGCGCGCGGGCTGCGGACACAGGTATGGGGTTGACCAGCGCTCCGTCCATGAGCCAGCGCCCGCCGACCTTGGTGGGGGTGAAGATGCCTGGCAGGCTGTAGGAGGCATGAATGGCTTCCGCCAGATCTCCGCGCGTCAGCCAGAT
Source organism: Aquabacter sediminis (assembly GCF_028863665.1). GTDB lineage: Bacteria > Pseudomonadota > Alphaproteobacteria > Rhizobiales > Xanthobacteraceae > L1I39. The sequence continues at coordinate 299,514 of NZ_JARBFX010000002.1, read as the reverse complement.
TTCGTGTCCGCTGCCCAGTTCCGTCGCGATGGCGGCAAAGGCAACGGGAAGCGCTTCGATCGCTTGGCCGCCCAGTTCGATCCGCAGGCGCTCCAGGAGCCGGCGTCCACCGATGAGGCCGGGAGAGCCAAGGGTGAGATCCAGAAGGGCGAGGACGCGACGCTTGTTCAGGCCCCGCGCCCAGGCCTCGAAATCGTCGAGCTTGCCTGCCGCCCAGAGGCCGCCCACAGCGGCTCCGATGGAGGTGCCGGCGATGACATCGGGCCGGATGCCGTGTCGATCCAGCGTACGCAGGACGCCCACATGCGCAAAGCCCCGCGCCGCGCCTCCCCCCAGCGCCAGGGCCAGGCGCGGCGCACCTGGGGTCATGCGCGGTGCGGCGGGAGAGATGTCCATGTCAGGAGCCGCGCGGGACGCCTCCGATTCAGCCTCTGCCTCCGGGGGCGTGCCCAAGGGGCGATTGCCGAACGGGTTGAAGCCCTGGAACATCCGCGCCTCCGATCCCGTGCCATGTTGCGCAGCGGAAACGAGAGCTTATCGGGGCTTGATGTCGGAAGCGTGGCTCTGCCGAAAAGGCAAGGCGAGCGCCTCAGTGCCCGTGCCCGTGGTCGCCATAGACCGCCTTGGGATCGAAGCGCGGTTCGTCGCCGGTGAACTCCAAAGGCGTCTGGCCAGCCGCATGGGTGCCGAGCGGGATGCGGCGATAGAAGCAGGAGCGCCGGCCAGTGTGGCAGGCAGCACCCGTGCCGCCCATCTCCACCTTGATCACCACTGCGTCCTGGTCGCAGTCCACCAGCATGTCGACCACCTTCTGGGTGTGGCCGGAACTCTCGCCCTTCTTCCACAGCTTCTTGCGGGAGCGGCTGTAATAATGCGCCTCGCCGGTGGAAATGGTTAGCGCGAGGGCCTCCGCATTCATGTGCGCCAGCATCAGGATCTCGCCGGTGGCCGCGTCGGTGGCGACACAGGTGACGAGCCCGTTCGCGTCGAATCGAGGCGTCAGGCGCTGTCCTTCCTCCAGTTCCGCGGCATCGGCGCTCTTGGGAAACAGGGCGGTTTGGGAATCGGGCATGGGATTAGGCTCGCTCGGGCGGCCCTCAGGCCTTGCCACGGACCATGGAAATGAAACGCACCTGCTCGGTCGGGTCGTCCCGGAAGGCGCCGGTAAACTGGCTCGTGACGGTAGATACACCCGCCTTCATGATGCCGCGCATGGCCATGCACATATGCTCGGCTTCGATCAGCACGGCGATGCCCCGCGGCCGCAGGGCATCGTCCAGGGCAGTGACGATTTGCGAGGTGAGATGCTCCTGCGTCTGCAGGCGCCGGGCATACACGTCCACCACGCGCGCGATCTTGGACAGCCCGACCACCCGCTCTACCGGGAAATAGGCAACATGCGCCTTGCCGATGAAGGGCACCATGTGGTGCTCGCAATGGGAATAGAAGGGGATGTCGCGGACCAGGACGAAGTCGTCGAAATTGCCGATCTCGCCGAACGTGCGGTCGAGAACCTCTTCGCTGTCGTGTCCATAGCCGGAGAACAGCTCGTCATAGGCGCGCACAACGCGGCTCGGCGTGTCCAGCAAGCCCTCCCGGTCGGGATCCTCGCCCATATAGGCCAGGAGCGTGCGCACCGCTGCCTCTGCCGCCTCGCGCGAGGGGCGATTTGGATCATGGCGCAATGATCCACGCCCCTTGCCGCCTCGCCGGCGCGCTTTTTCCTCGCTCTCGGCCTGGGCCTTGAGAAGTCTGACCACCGCGTCCATGCCCAACTCCGTCCGACCGCCCCTCGCGGGCGGGAGTGTCACCGGTGTCGGCTACGCATGCGCGGGCCCTTTCCTGCCGCGCCCCGCCGGAAGCCCCGGCGGCGGCCTTGCCGTCCGTCCTTGCGGATGGTGGGCATCCGCGCCCTCAGGTCCGCCGTCTTCCGCCAGACCATCCTTCACCTATATAAGTTCAGGGCGCGCTTGCTTCAAATGCATGTTTCGCCGGACAGGGCGATGCGCGCCGCATGCTTGCCGGATGAGCCGATGATCAACGACGTCTATAATGCCCGCATCCTATCCTTGGCCGCCGATATTCCGCGCCTCGGTCGCCTGGAGCATCCAGATGCCAGCGCCACTGCCCATTCACGGCTTTGCGGCTCGACGGTGACCATCGACCTGAAGCTGGCGGAAGGGCGGGTGATAGACTTCGCCCATGAAGTGCGCGCCTGCGCCCTGGGACAGGCCTCGTCCTCTATCATGGCGCGTCTCGTGGTGGGCTCGACGCCGGACGAATTGCGGACGGTGCGGGAGACGGTTCGGGCCATGCTGAAGGAAAACGGCGCGCCGCCCGATGGCAAATGGGCGGACCTGGCCGTGCTGGAGCCGGTGCGCGACTACAAGGCGCGCCATGCTTCAACGCTCCTGACCTTCGATGCGGTGGTGGACGCGCTCGATCAGATCGCCGCACGCCAAGCCACGGCGCCGGCTTCCGCGCCCACCTCCTGATCTTTTGGCTCCGTTAGGATTATCTGTGCCGGCCGGCCCGCTGGCCTGGGCGGTTCCAGATATGAAAAAGGCGGGGACCGGTGGCCGGTCTCCGCCTTTTTCCTTTTCGTGGTGTGCCTCAGATGAAGAAGTCGAGGTCCGCTGCCGAAAGGTGGAGGGCCGCCAGCTCATCGGAGCGCACCATGGCGCTTGCCACTTCCTCGAGATTTGCGCCCGAGGCTTCGAGCGCCTTGTAGGTGGCAAGGCCGCTCTCGGTGCCCTCCGTTGCGAAGACGGCCTGATAGAGGGTGTCCACCGTCAGGCCGCCGCCATTGGGGCCCGCCACGCCCTTGGCCAGGGCTTCCGGCGACTGCACCAGATTGAGCAGCAGCCGACCGTCCGACGTACCGCCGTCATTGGCAGACAAAGCGAAGTCGAGGCCCGCCACGTCCGCCTGACGGTTGAGCACACGCCCGTAAAGGGTGGCCAGCGTCAGGGCGGTGGCGTCGGTCTCAAGATCGAACGTGCCGTCGTCAAAGGCGATGCGTTCCACATTCACCAGCGTGTCCACGGAGGCGTCAGCCCGATCGGTCACAAGGACCTTGCCGTGACTGTAGGCGATGTCGAAATCCGCCCGGTTGCCCTGGAAGACCGCCGTGTCGATGCCGCGGCCGCCATGCAGCAGGTCCGAGCCCGGCCCGCCCACCAACACATCCGCGCCGACCCCGCCGAAGATCACGTCATTGCCGGCAGTGCCGGCGCGGGTGAAGAGGTCCGGCGAGAGGAAGGACATGTCGAGGGTGGCGCCCGCCATCTGGAACGGCTCCATCTCCGGCGCATGGACGAAGTGGCCCGCCAGCACCGCAAGGGGAAGACCCTCGGCGACAGCGGCTTCGTGATAGGCCTTGCCGGCCGCGTCGGCGGGCCGCCCGAGGATGGCGAGATAGAGCAAATCGACGGTAATGTCGTCGGCACTGGCAGCCCCCACGCCGCGCGCCTGCGCCTCCGGGGACAGGATCATGCCAATCGCCACGTCTCCCAGATTGGCGCCCTTGTCGAGGAGGCCAGTCCAGTATTGCAGGCCCTGGAGGTCCGGTACGCGCCCCATGATCTGCTGGTAGAGGCCCGCCACGAGTGCGGTGGAGGGGTTGTCGTCAACCGCAACGTCACCGTCCGCGAAGGCCAGCGTTTCGACGCCGATCATGCGGGTCTCCTCACTCGCATCGGCGATAGAGCGGACGATCAGGCCCGCGCCGTCATGGACGATGTCGTAGTCGGCGCGGTTGCCGGTGAAGATGGCGCGATCGTTGCCGAGACCGCCATGCAGGGAATTGCGCCCGGTGCCGCCGGACAGAAGGTCGTCCCCCGTGCCGCCGACGAGGATGTCGTTGCCGACCCCGCCGATGAGGTGGTCGTTGCCGGCTTCGCCGAACAGGATGTCATTGCCGGCATGGCCGCGCAGGATGTCGTCGCCCGGGCCGCCATGGGCCCGGTCGTCGCTGGCGCTGCCATCGAACGCATCTGCTCCTTCACCGCCAAGGAAGGTCTCGGCATCGCTGGCGAGGACGGTGTCGGTGCGCGCGTTCAGGTTCTGGATGCGCAGGTCGCCGGACATCTCCGTGTCCGCCTTGTCGAAGGCGGTCTCGGGCGTGGCGTGGTTGGCGCGCATGTAAAGCTCGAACGCCTTCTGCTCGCTCATGGCGTTTGCGGGCGGATTGGCGTCAAGGTCAGACGCCTCGTCCAGCACCGGGCCGAGGGTGCCGTCCTCCAGCAGATAGCGGAAGTTGGAACCGTTGGCCTTCATGGGGTAGCCGTCACCGCCATCGGCCATGAAGTTCAGCGTCACCACGCGGATGACGTCGGGAACGTCGGTGAGAACGACGCCGTTTTCAACAAGCTGAACCACCGTGTGGTCGTCCGCGTCGATCAGCGCGATGCTGGACACGCGGCTGCCGGTGGGCAAATCGGGATCGAAGGAGAAGGCGACGCCGCCGATCTGGGGGAAACGACCCTGGTTGGGATAGGCGCCGACGCCATGCTCGATGATGGCCATCAGGCCCTCGGCCGTGGTGTCGAAGGCCATGAGCTTGTTGTTGAAGCGCAGGGAGTTTTCCACGTCGAGCTGCGAGACACCGCCGTCCGGCGGCAACTTCTCAACCGAGCCGTCCACCGGATCGGGCGCGGAGAGCGTGCCGATCTGGGCGCGGATGCCGCCGCCATTCTTGATCGACACCACATAGGCTTCCTGTGCCGCGTCCGCGCCCAGAACTTCAGTCAGGGCACCCTTCAGCGTCGCGGCATTGGCATCGGCCGAGAGGTCGCCCAGGTTGGTCTCCTGGCCGCGCACATAGCCACGTTCGCCTTCCAGATAGACCGTGGAATAGCCGTAGACGTTGCCGTCCTTGACGTTGATGACGCCCTGAACGGCACCTGCAACCTGGGCGACCGCGCCGCCCTTGGTTCCGGCCGCGAAGGCGGTGGTGGCAAGGTCGGCCTCGCTCACGCCCCAGGCGGTGGCCACATTGGCGGCGGTGGAGGCATAGGCGCCGTTGATGCCGGCATTGGCCGTGAGGCTGTCGGCAATGATCTCGCCCTGCTCGTCGAAATCGACGGCGAGGCGACCCAGGTAAGTGTATTCGTTATCCGTGTTGACGATGACGGTGGTCTTTCCGTCGGCGCCGGCGGTCACATAGGGATAGTCATAGGCGAAATCGGCATCGTGACCCGGAAAGTTGGCGGGCACGTCCGTGTCGTCGCCCATGCGCTGGTGGGAGCCGGCGGACAGGATGATGTCCACGCCGCTCAGCTTCGTGGCCAGCACCATTTCATTGCCGATGATCTGCAGGTGTGACATCAGCACGATCTTGTTGATGCCCTCGGCAATCAACTCGTTGATGATCGGCTGAAGCTGCGCCGCCAGCAGATCCATATTGTCCATTTCGCCATTGGCGCCCGTGCCTCCGGGGAAGCCGGCGATCTCCGCGCCGGAGGGCGAGGAAATGGATTCCAGGATCTGGGTGGTGATGCCCACCACGCCAATCTTCTCGCCGCCTTCGGTGATGACGGTGGCGGGGGCGATCTTGCCCTTCAAGGTGGAGGCCTCGGCCACGCGCGTCGTCGTGGCGGGGGCGTTCAGACCGGCCTGAACGTTGAAGTCCAGCGTGTCCGCATAGATGCCGTTAAGGGCCGAATCGGTGGCCAACGGATCGGTGTAGTAAGGCGAGGAGGGGCCGAAGACGAGGTTCGCCGAAACCGAGACGAACTGCGCGCCCACCCAGCCGCTATTGGCGGACAGGGCGCTTGCGAGCACGTTGGAGCCAAGGTCGAAATCGTGATTGCCCAGTGCGGAAGCCTGCACCCCAATCAGGTTGTGGATCGCAATGTCGGCCGCCGCGATCGGGATGGTGCCCGTCATGGAAGACCTGGTCACGGCGTTCAGCGTGTCCCGCACAGCGGGGTCGGTGCCCGCTGCCAGAAAGGGGCCGGGGATCCAGTTGTCGCCGCCGGACAGGATCAAGGTGTTGGCAAACTGGTCGTCGAAAGCGTCCACCATCGCAGCCAGATAGGGGGCGGTGGTGGAGGCCAGGAGGCCGCCCTCGCCATCGGAGAAGTGGAGGAGCTGAAGGGTGTAAGCCGCCATCGGTCAATTCCTCATCGAAGCAAAGGAAATAGAATCTCGTGCGGATAGGGTGGAGCCATCCGCTGGTTTGTGTCTGAATGTGTGTGACGTTATGTAAGGCGGGCGCGACAGTGATATGACTTCATATCTTGTAGGGTGAGGAATAATATTTGTTGGCTAATAGGCTTATTCTTAAGCCTCCGCTCGCATAGTGGTGTCCCAGTGTCGGCTTATTATTTCCGGACAGTCTGATGTGGCTGGGTCGTCTTTCGTCGGCGTCGCCTCCGATGGATGGCCGGACGTGGGCTGAAGGCCCAGCATTTCCGGTCTTGCGCCGTCTTGACCTGCCGAAGGGCAGGCCCGATCTACCGGTGGAAGGGGCGGCTTGAGCAGAAAGGCCGCGCCGGCAAGCATGGGGTGCGCGCACAGGATGGTTCTTTCGCATTTCCCGCCGAAGGAGCAGGCTTCGCCCCCGGGGCTGCGCGCGCGGCTGTGGCGGGCCGTGCGCCGTGTTCCGCGCCACCTGCTTCGCGCACCCATTCTCGTCTATCGCTACTCGCTGTCCGCCTTCATGGGACGGCAATGCCGCTATCTGCCCACCTGTTCGGCCTATGCGGATGAAGCCATCCAGAAGCACGGTGCCTGGGCGGGGGGATGGATGGGAGCCGCCCGCATCTGCCGCTGCCATCCCTGGGGGGGGCATGGGTTCGACCCGGTGCCCGAGCGGGTGCCGGAGGAGGCGCGCTGGTATCGTCCCTGGACCTATGGCGACTGGCATCAGCCCGAGGCACCAAAGTCCGAAGGCTGATGCGGAGCTTGCGGTGGGGAATGGCCTGAGGTTCCGGTCTACTGTTGAACGGTGCCGCCCCCTAGACGCGCAAGGTCAATAGGACTAGAGACGCCAGCCTTGTTCAACTCGCCTACCTGCCTGGTGCGCAGGAGTGGGCCGGAGACATGCCATGGTTACCTTGACGTTCCCCGATGGCGCCGCACGCAGCTATCCCGACGGAACGAGCGGCGCGGAGATCGCCGCCGCCATTTCCAAATCCCTCGCCAAGAAGGCCGTCGCCGTGACGCTGGATGGCGTCCTGGCGGACCTGTCCGAGCCCATCACCGCCGATGCGCGCCTTGAAATCGTCACCCGGGACGATCCCCGCGCGCTGGAACTGATCCGGCACGATGCGGCCCATGTGCTGGCGGAGGCGGTGCAGGCGCTTTATCCCGGGACCCAGGTCACCATCGGCCCGGTGATCGAAAACGGCTTCTATTACGACTTCGCGCGCAACGAGCCGTTCACCACGGACGACCTGCCGAAGATCGAAGCCAAGATGCGCGAGATCATCGCGAAGGACCGCCCCTTCACCAAGGAAGTGTGGTCGCGCGATCAGGCCAAGAACGTGTTCGCCATGAAGGGTGAGGCGTTCAAGGTGGAACTCGTGGACGCGATCCCCGAAGACCAGGACGTCAAGATTTACAAGCAGGGCGAATGGTTCGACCTGTGCCGCGGACCGCACATGCCCTCCACCGGCAAGGTGGGCAATGCCTTCAAGCTCATGAAGGTGGCGGGCGCCTATTGGCGCGGCGACAGCAACAATCCCATGCTGACGCGCATCTACGGCACCGCTTGGCACGACCAGGCGGAGCTGGATGGCTATCTCCACCGCCTTGAGGAAGCTGAGAAGCGCGACCATCGCCGTCTGGGCCGGGAGATGGACCTCTTCCACTTCCAGGAGGAGGGGCCCGGCACGGTCTTCTGGCATCCCAAGGGCTGGAGCCTGTTCCAGGGTCTCGTCGCCTATATGCGTCGGCGCCTGAAGGCCGATTATGACGAGGTGAATGCCCCCCAGGTGCTGGACAAGTCCTTGTGGGAGACCTCCGGTCATTGGGGCTGGTACAAGGAAAACATGTTCAAGGTGCAGTCAGCGGGCGATGAGACCGACGACGAGCGTGTCTTTGCGCTGAAGCCCATGAACTGCCCCGGGCACGTCCAGATCTTCAAGCATGGCCTGAAGTCCTATCGCGACCTGCCGCTGCGCCTCGCCGAATTCGGCGCGGTGCACCGCTATGAGCCCTCCGGCGCCCTGCACGGCCTCATGCGCGTGCGCGGCTTTACGCAGGATGATGCCCACATCTTCTGCACCGAAGACCAGATGGCGGCTGAGTGCCTGAAGATCAACGACCTGATCCTGAGCACCTATGCGGACTTCGGTTTCGAGAACATCATCGTGAAGCTCTCCACCCGTCCCGAGAAGCGGGTGGGGTCGGACGCGGTGTGGGATCATGCCGAGGAGGTGATGGGCCGCGTTCTCCAGCAGATCGAGGCCCAGTCCGGGGGCAAGATCAAGACCGGCATCCTGCCCGGCGAGGGCGCCTTCTATGGCCCCAAGTTCGAGTACACCCTCTCGGATGCCATCGGTCGTGAATGGCAGTGCGGCACCACCCAGGTGGACTTCAACCTGCCGGAGCGCTTCGGCGCCTTCTATGTGGATGCGGACGGCCAGAAGAAGACCCCGGTGATGATCCACCGCGCCATCTGCGGCTCCATGGAGCGCTTCACCGGCATCCTGATCGAGCACTTCGCCGGCCACTTCCCGCTGTGGCTGGCGCCCACGCAACTCGTGGTGACCACCATCACGTCTGATGCGGACGACTATGCCGTCGAGGTGGCCGCCGCCGCCAAGGCGCTCGATCTGCGCACCGAGCTCGATCTTCGCAACGAGAAGATCAACTACAAGGTGCGCGAGCACTCGTTGGCGAAGGTGCCGGTCATGCTGGTGGCGGGCCGCAAGGAAGCGGCGGAGCGCACGGTCTCCATCCGCCGGCTGGGCTCCAACCAGCAGGTGGTCCTGCCGCTGGACGAGGCTCTGGCTCTTTTGGCCGATGAGGCGACACCGCCGGACGTGCGGCGCAGGGCACTGGCCAAGGCGGCCTGAGCGGCACGCACCGCGCTTCTGAAAATGGGCCGGGCGGCACCCAATCGTGCCGTCCGGGCCTTTTGCGTTCAGATGAGGGGTGGAACGTCCGCGGTGATCGGCACTTCGATGACAAGGGGGCCATCGCCTGTGAAGCCTTCGGCTACGCGGGTCTTCAGCACTTCGAGGTCGCTGATACGCTCGGATGCACAGCCATAGCCCTTGGCCAGGCTGACAATGTCGATGCCGGGAATGTCGAGGCCCGGCACGCCGGGGGTCTCTTCCAGCACGGCGAACGATTTGAGGATGCCGTATTGGCCGTTGCGCAGCGCGATGAAGACGATGGGCAGCTTGCTCTGCGCCGCCGTCCAGAGCGACTGGATGGAATACTGCATGGAGCCGTCGCCGATCACCACAATGACCGGGCGGCTGCGGCCCGTGTCCCGTTCTCCGAGCGCGATGCCCACCGAGGCCGGTAGGTTCCAGCCCAGGCCGCCTGAGGCGAAGGTGAAGAAGGTCGCCGGCTCGGTGATGGGCCAATGGCGATGCAGGTCGGCGAGGTTGGAGGGCGATTCTTCCACCAGCACCGCATGGGCCGGGCGCACCTGCGCCAGTGCAGCGAACACGTCTGCGGCAGTGGGGATGCCGTCCTTGCCGCCGGGCGGCTCGTGGGGGTGAACCGCCTTGTGGGGGGCCATGCGCTGGGGCAGTGGGGCGACCCGGCTGGTCCTGGCGGGGCTGGAACGGGGCGCCACCAGGTCTACAAGGGCCTGTGTGGCGAGCACCGCATCACCCACCAGGCTGTCGCCAACAGGCGCGCGCGCGGTTTCCGCTGGGTCGTCGGAGATGTGCAAGAGCTTGAGCCCGGCGGGGAGATAGTCGCCCGCCACATAAGGATAGTAGCGGAAGACGGGGGCGCCGATGACGATGGCCACGTCATGCCCCTTCAGGTGCTCGCACAAGGGCGCGATGGCGAACGGCAGGCCGCCGGCGAAGAGGGGATGGTCCTCGGGGAAGGGCGCGCGCTCGCTGGCGGGCGCGGCCCAGACCGTGGCGCCCAGCTTCTCGGCCAGGGCCACCGCCGCCGGCCAGCCCTGGCCACGATCGATGGCTGCCCCGAAGATCAGCGCGGGCGAGGAGGCCTGCGAGAGGATCTGGGCGAATTCCTTCAGGCGGTCGAAGTCGGGCGCCACGCGGCGGCTCACCGTGCGCAGGACCGCCTCGCCGCTCATGGGCTTGTCCCAGTCGTCCAGCGGCAGGGACAGGAAGACCGGGCCGGCGGGCGCCTGGAGAGCGGTGGCATAGGCGCGCATGAAGGCGGCCGGGACATCTTCGGCGCGGGCTGGCTCATAGGCCCACTTCACCCAAGGGCGGGGCAGAAGAGTTGAATCCACATTGGTCAGCCACGGCTCCATCAGGAGCATCTCGCGGGTTTGTTGGCCTGCGGTGACGATGAGCGGCGTCTTATTGAGGCTTGCTGTGATGAGGTTGCCCATGGCGTTGCCAAGGCCGGCGGCGGTGTGGACATTGACGATGGCGGGCTTGCCCGTGGCCTGGGCGTAGCCGTCCGCGATGGCAATGGCGGAGGCTTCCTGCAAGGCCAGATGATAGGTGAAGTCGGAAGGGAAGTCCTTGAGGAAGGTCTCTTCCGTCGATCCCGGATTACCGAAGAAGGTTGTGAGTTCCAACTTGCGCAACAGGTCATGCGTGACGGTGCGTACCGTTGAGGTCACCATGAATCACCTATAGAAAATCCGCAGCCGAACGTTTGGGCAGACTGTCTCAAAAGCTGAACGAACACCAGAAAATTAGCGGGAGTACTCTGCCTCTGTTCCAAGAAATTCCGCAGGAAAAACCGTAAAAAGCACTACCTTGGTGCCCGAAGTGTCGGCCGGGCGCGTGGCGCGGTATTTGGGAACGGGTCGCGGGAACCCGCTTCTTCGCGCTCGCGTTCAGTTCGGGGGCGCCAACAGGGAGCGATCATGCGGTTACATCTCACCTCGGCTGCCTTTTTGGCGGCATGCCTTACGGGACCGGCTCTCGCCCAGGAAACCTTGCCGACGCCACCGAGCACGGTGTCGACGCCTTCCGTCCTCACGACTCTGGACCAGGAGGACAAAATCCGGGGCGTGGCCGCAGAGCAGCGAGCGGACACGCCGCCCGCCCGAGACTTCATCGTCGCCACCGGCGTGGAACTCCCCCCGTCGGTGGAAGTCCATGAACTTCCTCAGGATGTGGGAATTCCCAACTATAAGTTCGCCGTGGTGGGACGGGACACCGTCCTCGTGGACCCCTCCACCCGCCGGATTGTGAAGGTCATAGAATAGGCTGCCGGTGGAGGGCTACGTCTTGGGCTTGTGCTAGGCGGATCCCTGTCTCACAGTCGCGGCGAAGGTCTGCGGCCGCTATCAGAGCACCGCAGGCGCCACCTTAAGCGCGGGCGCCGTTGTCGCGCCGCGCCGGAGTTTGGAATGCCGCAGGTTCAGCACACCCTCGATCCCCGCGAGGGCGGGGAAAGCGTGTCTCTTCTTAACGCGCGCTACGGGGCGCAGCCCTTGCCGGGGGCGTTTGTTTCCAATCCCGTAATCGACGCCCTCCTGGGGCACCGGTCCGTTCGTGCCTACAGCACTGATCCGGTTCCGGAAGGGGCGCTGGAAGCGGCCGTGGCTGCCGCCCAGAGTGCGTCCACCTCTTCCAATCTCCAGGCCTGGAGCGTCATTGCGGTGCGCGATCCGGCGACCAAGGCTGCTCTGTCGGCCGTTGCCGGTGGGCAGAAGCATGTGGTGGAGGCGCCGGTGCTGCTGGTGTGGCTGGCCGACCTGTCCCGCCTGGCCGAGTTGGGGGCGCGCACCGGTGGGGCGGTGGAAGGCCTTGATTTCATTGAGATGTTCCTGGTCGGCGCGGTGGATGCGGCGCTGGCGGCGCAGAATGCGGCGGTGGCGCTCGAATCTCTGGGGCTGGGGATCGTCTATATTGGCGGGCTGCGGAACAATCCGGAGAAAGTGGCCGAGCTTCTGGGTCTCCCGCCACGGGTCGTGGCGGTGTTCGGAATGTGTGTGGGACATCCCGACCCCACCCGTCCGGCCAAGGTAAAACCCCGCTTGTCTCAAGCACTTGTGCTTCATCATGACCGCTATGACGCGACCGTTCCGGAGGCGGCCGTGGCGACCTATGACGCCGCCATGACCGCCTTCCAGGAGGCCGAGGGGATGCGGCCGGCGGGGTGGTCCAGGGTCGCGGTGCAGCGGGTCGGGGGGCCGGCGGCGCTGACCGGGCGCGACCGCTTGCGGGAGGTGCTGAAGCGGCTCGGATTCCCCCTTCGCTGAGGGGTGTTCTCGGCTTAGCTCCGGCCGAATTTGCTCCCGAAACAGGCATGTTCCGGCCGACCGCCCCCGCGTCGACCGGCGGGCGCGGGTGAGCACGGCGCAACGAAAAACCGGCTGTCCCGAGCGGAAGGCGTCACGTCCGGCTGCCTGTAATCCGTCTGAAATCCGCCTGAAATTTCAGCTTGAAGTCGGCTTTAAATTAGCTTTGTATGTTATCTAATTCCTCGGCCGGAGGATCGGGCGCCGCCCTCGGGTGCCCCCCGCTCCAGACGGCCCGAGGCTTGTCTCGATCATCAAGGACACGCCTGCGTCATGCTCGCCCAGCAGATCGTCAACGGCCTGATGCTCGGCGCCATCTATATGCTGGTGGCGGTGGCCTTCACCCTCGCCATCGGGGTGCTGAACTTTCTCAATTTCTCGCTGCCGGGCCTGTTCATGCTGGGCGGCATGCTGGCCTTCGGCATGATGAAAATCGGCTGGCCGTGGTTCCTGGCCTTTGCCACCGCCTTGTTCGTGGCCGCGCTCGTGTCGCTGCTGGTGGAGCGCCTCGCCTACCGGCCCATGCAGGGCGGGGACCCGGAGGTGCCGCTGGTCTCCTCGCTGGGCTTCCTGGTGCTGCTCGAGAACCTCATGCTGATTCAGTACGGCTCGGACCAGCAGGCCTTTCCAAGCCTGCTGCCCGACCTCAATCTGCGCATCGGCGGGCTGGTCATCGGCATCGCGCAGTTGATTTCATTGGCGATTTCGGTGGCGCTGGTGGCCTGGCTCTCCTGGTTCCTACGCTCCACCAATATGGGCCGGCGCATCCGCACGGTGGCCGAGAGCCGCGACACGGCGCTGCTCATGGGCATCAACATCTCCCGCCTTGTGCCGCAGCTCTTCGTCGCCAGTGCCTTGCTCACCGCGCTCGCCGGCATCCTGTTCGCGGTCAATTACCAGCAGGTCTCGCCCTTCATGGGGGAGGGGGTCGGCTTCAAGGGCGTGGCGGCCATGATTGTGGGCGGCATGGGCTCCATCTGGGGCGCGGTGCTGGGCGGCCTCCTGATCGGCCTCGCCGAAGTGCTTTCCATCTCCTTCATCGGGGCCGACGTGGTCAACATCACGGTCTATGGGCTCCTTCTCCTCATCCTCATCCTGCGGCCCCAAGGTCTTCTCGGGCGCCCCGCCAGCCGGGAGAAGCTGTGATGAGCGGCTATCTGACGGGCGTCCTCGTCGTCCTCGCCTTCAATGTGATGGCGGCCTATGCGGTCTATCTGCCGCTGGCGGCGGGCCAGCTGAACCTGGGCATTGCCGGCTTCATGGCCATCGGCGCCTATGCCTCGGCCTTCCTGACCAATGAATATGCCTGGCCCATGTGGGCGGCCATTCCGGTGGGCTCGGCGCTGGCGGGGCTCATGGGCATTCTCATCGGCATTCCCGTGCTGCGCACCCACGGCATTTACCTGGCCATGGCCACCTTCGCGCTGGGGCAGGTGATTGCCGCCGTCTTCCTCAATCTGGAAGTGGTGGGCGGGGCGGCCGGCTATCCGGTCTCCGACTATGCCGGTCCTTATGCGGTCTATGCCGCCGCCGGCGGGGTGGTGCTGCTGATGCTCCTCGTCTCCCGCACCCGCTTCGCGCTCTATCTCACGGCGGTGAAGAGCGACCCGACAGTGGCGGACCTGCTCGGCGTGTCCGTGCGGGGCATCCAGGTGGCGGCCTTTGCGCTGGGCGCGGCGGTGGCGGGCTTCGGCGGGGCCTTCTATGCCCACCACTATAATTTCGTGGAAGCCCAGCACTTCAACGTCCTGCTGTCCGTCTTCACGGTGCTCTATGTGCTGTTCGGCGGAACCCAGACGGTGTGGGGCCCGCTGGTGGGCGCGGCCTTCTTCACGCTGGTGCCGGAACTGCTGCGGGCGTCCGACCAGTGGCGCTACGCCCTGTTCGCCACCTTCATCATCTTGTTCATGGCGGTGCGGCCGCAGGGGCTGGTCACCACCTCGCTCTTCCGCCTGTTCCGCCGCCGCGCGCCGGAGGTGACGCGATGACCTCGGCTCTCTCCATCTCGGGCCTGTGCAAGTCGTTTGCGGGCGTGCGGGCCATCCGGGACCTGTCCTTCGAGGTTCCCAAGGGCCGCACCACCGCCCTCATCGGCCCCAACGGCGCGGGCAAGACCACGGTGTTCAACCTGGTGAGCGGCGTCTATGGCGTCGATGCCGGCACCATCCAGGTGAACGGCGTGGATGTCACGCACATGCCGTCCCGCAAGCGCATCGGCACCGGGGTCGCCCGCTCGTTCCAGAATATCCGCCTGATGAACCATCTGTCGGTTCTGGAAAACCTGCTGGTGGGCCAGCATGTGCGGGCGTCCTCGATCGGTGCGCTGCTGACCCCCTACCGCCTCATTCCCAACCATCGCTGGAAGCGGGAGGCGCGGGCCGCCCTCGCCGAGAACGGGCTGGAGCGCTACGCGGACGAGATGGTGAGCGCGCTGCCCTATGGCGTGCGCAAGCGCATCGATTTGGTGCGGGCGACGCTGGCCGGCGCCAATGTCCTGATGCTGGACGAGCCCGCCGCCGGCCTCAATCCCAGCGAGACCAACGCGCTGCGCGATCATCTGCGGGCGCTCATGGACAAGGGCCTCACCATGCTGGTGGTGGAGCACGACATGCACTTCGTGGACAGCATCTGCGAGAAGGTGGTGGTGCTGAATTTCGGCGAGAAGATCGCCGAGGGGCCGCTCTCGCAGGTGCGACGCGATCCCAAGGTGCGCGAAGCCTATATCGGCGCGGAGGACTGACCCATGGCTCTGCTCCAGGTCTCCGGCCTCACCGTCCAATATGGCCGCGTCACCGCGCTCTCAGATGTCTCGCTGAAGGTGGGGCAGGGCGAGGTGGTCACCGTGCTCGGCGCCAACGGCGCTGGCAAGAGCACGCTCCTGAAGGCCATTCTCGGCGCCGTTCCCGTCAAGGGCGGCGGCATCGCCTTTGATGGCGAGGAGATCAGCGGGGAGGCCGCCCACAAGCGCATCGCCCGCGGGCTCGTTCTGGTGCCGGAAGGCCGGCGCATCCTCATCACCTTGTCGGTTGAGGAAAACCTGCTGCTCGGCGCCCATATGCGCACCGACACGGCGGCCATGAAGCGCGAGATGGATGCCATCTATGGCCGCTTCCCCAATCTGGCCGAGCGGCGCCACATGCTGGCCTCGTGCCTGTCCGGCGGCGAGCAGCAGATGCTGGCCATCGGCCGGGCCATGATGTCCCGCCCGCGCCTGATGATGCTGGACGAGCCGTCCCTCGGCCTCTCGCCCCTCTTCGTCTCCAAGCTGTTCGAGCTGATCCGCGAACTGAACGGGGAGGGGCTGTCCGTGCTGCTGGTGGAGCAGAATACGGGCAAGGCGCTCTCGGTCGCCCACCAGGCCACCGTGCTGGAACTTGGCCGCGTCATGATGGCCGGCGACCCCAAGGCCCTCGCGGCCGACCCCCGTCTCCAGGAAGCCTATCTCGGCGAGGGCAGTGCCGCCCCCGCTCAATAATCCAGAGAGGAGTTGCACCATGAAGACATCGGTTCTGCTGGGCGCCACCATGCTGGCGGCGCTCGTTTCCACCGGCGCCGCGCGGGCCGATGGCGAGCTCGTCCTCGGCTACATGATGGCCAAGAGCGGCCCCTATGTGAGCCTTGCCAACACCAATGAGGTGGCGGTGGACATGGCGGTCGAGGAGATCAACAAGAAGGGCGGCATCAACGGCAAGAAGATCAAGGTGGTGAAGTTCGACACCGCCGGCGATCCCAAGCAGGCCACCACCGCGCTGCGCCGCTTTGCCCAGGACGATGCCGCGCTCGCGGTCATCGGTCCCTTCTCCTCCTCCGAGGTGCGCACCACCTTCCCCGTGGGCGAGCGCGAGGGCATTCCCCAGATGTCCATGGCCTCCTCGGCCCCGGGCCTCACCAAGGGCTTCACCTACGGCTTCCGCAACACCACGGACGAAGGCAAGGTCATCGACCAGGTGCTGGCCTCGCTGAAGGACAAGAAGCTGCCGACCGCCACGGGCGCGGCCGCCTATGCCACCGACGACGTGGTCTCCAAGTCCATCGGCACGGTGGTGATCCCCAAGCTGTTCGAGAAATATTCCATCCCGCTGAAGGGCTCGGTGGACTTCCAGCTCGCCGCCTTCGACCTGTCGCCGCAGGTGGCCCAGCTCAAGCAGATCAACCCCGACGTGGTGGGCCTCGGCTCGCCCCCGGAGGGCGCCATCAACATCGCCAAGGAGCTGAAGCGCCAAGGCGTGTCTACCCGTCTGATCGGCGGCACCACCATCGCCGATCCCGAGCTGCCCAAGCGCATGGACGGCGCCGGCGACAAGCTGACCATCGGCACCACCTTCTTCCCCGAAGTGAACGCCACCACCAAGGCCTTCACCGAGGAATTCGGCAAGCGCACCAAGGCCGCCGGCCTCAACCGCACCGAGCCGAACCAGATGGACGCCTCCGTCTATGACATCGTCTACCTCTATTCCGAGGCCATGAAGCGCGCCGGTGTCACCGGCGACAAGGCCAAGGTCGCCGAGGAGCGCACCGCCATCCGCGACCAGCTCGCCAAGCTGAAGGACTACCAGGCGCTGGAAGGCTCCATCTCCTTCACCGACGGCGATGCCGTGAAGCCGGTCTATGTGCTGGAAGTCAAGGATGGCAAGTGGACCCTTCTCGATACGCGCATGCCCAACTGAGGGCCTGCGCGTCGAGCCGGCGCCCCGACCCCCTGCCCTGACACGGGGCGCCGGCTCTGCCTTTCGCCCGGACGCATGGCGCCCGGGCCTCTTTTCCCAGAAACGAAAGCCGCCGCCAGGGAGCTGGCGCCAAGGAGCTGGCTGATGACCGGTACCGCCCTCACTTTCACCATTCATGCCAACGGGGTCAGCTCGGAGGACACCCTTCTCGTCCGCACCGCCATCATTGCGGGCTGGACGGGCCGGGATAAGGTTGCGCTTGAAAAGCACATCAAGGAATTGGAAGAGCTGGGCGTGCCCCGTCCGGCGTCCACCCCCATCTATTACCGCGTCGCCGCCGCCCGCCTCACCACCGCCGACGTGGTCGAGTGCACCGGGGAGAATTCCTCCGGCGAGGCCGAGTTCATGATCCTCCAGGCCATGGGCAAGCGCTATCTGGGCGTCGGCTCCGATCACACGGACCGCAAGGTCGAGACCTACAACATCACCGTCTCCAAGCAGATGTGCGACAAGCCGGTGGCGCCCGAGCTCTGGCTGCTGGACGACGTGCTGCCCCATTGGGACAAGCTGATCCTGCGCTCCTACGTGGTGAATGGTGGCACGCGCGAGCTGTACCAGGAGGGCTCGGTGGCGGCCATGCTGGCCCCGCTCGAGATCCTGGAGGGCTATGACGGCACGCTCACCGACAGCTATGCCATGTTCTGCGGCACGCTGGCCGCCCATGGCGGCATCCGCCCGGCCGAGCGGTTCGAATTCGAGCTGGAGGACCCGGTCCTCGGCCGCATCATCCGCCACGGCTATGACGTGGCCCTGCTGCCGGTCCGCGGCTGAGGCGCGGCGATGGAGGGGCGCATGCCGCCGGATCAGGACGTGCTGATCCCTGCCGCCGAGCCGGCCGCGCCCCGTTCGCTGCGCGAGGAGGCCTATGAGCTGATCAAGCAGCGCATCATCATGTGCGCCTGGCGGCCGGGCGAGGCTCTGAGCGAGGCGGTGGTCTCCTCCGCCTTGGGGCTGGGCCGCACCCCCGTGCGCCAGGCCTTCGACCGGCTGATGCGGGACGGCCTGGTGGAAGTGCTGCCCCGCAAGGGCATCATCGTGCGGCCCATCTCCCAGGACGAGGTGCGCGACATGGTGGATGTGCGCCTTCTCAATGAAGGCTTCTGCGCGCGCCTCGCCGCCGAGCGGGCCGAGCCGCAGACGCTGGCGGCGCTCGCCGCCAATGTAGCGCGCGGCGTCGAGGCCGCCGCCGAGCGCGACGTCCCCACCCTGATGGCCCTCGACCGCGAGTTCCACGCCACCATTTCGGCGGCCGCCGGCAATCCGGTGCTGGGCGAGATCCTGCGCAATCTGCATGAGAGGGCGCAGCGGGTCTGGTTCGTCTCTTTGCGCGACCGGGAGCATCACCGCCGCGTGGTGGACGAGCACGGCGCCATCGTCGCCGCCTTGCGCTCGCGGGATGCGGACGCGGCCGAGCAGGCCGTGCGCGCCCACATCCAGTCTTTCGCCGACAATCTCAAGCGCCAGCTCTAAGGCCCGCCGCGCCCGGGGGCGCGGCCTTGCCCGTCAGCCCTTCAAGGCCGCCTCGATGCCCGCCGCGATGGCGAAGATGCGCGCATCGGCGCCGGCCGGTCCCGCCAGCATCAGCCCCGTCGGCGCGCCCCCTTCGCCCGCCACCGGGAGCGAGATGGCGCAGCCGTCGATCATGTTGATGAGGGTCGGGTTGCGCAGGATGAGCAGGTTCGCCTTGCCATAGGCCGCATCGTCGCCCTCCAGGTCCGCAACGCGGGGCGGGATGACCGGCGTGGTGGGCATGACCAGCGCGTCATAGGGCGCAAGGCGCGCGGCGGCACGCTTGATAAGGGCGCGGCGGGCGGCGAGGATATCGAGATAATCCGCCGCCGACTGGTCGGCGCCGCGCTTGATGCGCACGGCCACGCGCGGGTCATAGCCCTCGGCCTTCTCCGCCAGCAGGGCCCGGTGGACGGCATAGCTCTCCGCAGCCGTGAAGCCGCCCTTGGCATTGATGCCGGCCACTTCACCGAATTCCGGGACCGGCGCGGACATGACGCGGGCCCCCGCCTGCGAAAGCCGGGCGATGGTCGCCTCGAAGGCGGAGGCCACCGTGCTGTCCAGCTCGTCCAGAGCCACGGTGGTGGGGATCAGCAGCCGCAGGCCCGTGAGGGGCCGGGCGGTGAGCAAAGTCGGCTCCTCGCCCGCCAGGATGGCATCGAGCGTGGCGCAGCAGGCCACCGAGCGCGCCATGGGGCCGATGGAATCCAGCGAAGAGGAGAGGGGGAAGGCCCCATCCAGAGGCACGCGCCGGGCGGTGGGCTTGAAGCCGACAATGCCGCAGAAGGCGGCGGGGATGCGGGCCGAGCCGCCGGTATCGGTGCCGAGCGCGGCATGGGCCATGCCATCGGCCACCGCCACCGCGCCGCCCGAGGTGGAACCGCCGGAAATGCGGCCGGTTGCCCGGTCAAAAGGCGCGCGGGGGGAGCCATAATGCGGGTTTAGGCCGAGCCCGGAATAGGCGAACTCGGTCATGGTGTTGCGGCCGATGAAGACGAACCCGGCCTTGCGCAGCCGCGCCACGGAGGGGGCATCGCGCGGCGCGGGCGGGGCATCGGCCAGCACCTTGGAGCCGGCGGTGGTGACCTGGCCGGCCACATCGAACAGGTCCTTGATGCCGATGGGGATGCCGGCGAACGGGGAGGGCGCGGCCCCTGCCGCGCGCAACGCATCGAACCCTTCCGCCGCCTTCAGCGCGCCGGCCCGGTCCACCAGCGAGAAGGCGCGCGCGCCTTCGCCGTCCGTGGCTTCGATGCGGGCGAGGCAGGCTTCGACCAGATCGACGGAGCGGGTGCGTCCGGAGGCGAGGTCTTCGGCGAGGGAGGCGAGGGTCGGCTGGGAAGAGGTGGGCATGGCACCGCCATCATGGCCCCGCGCCCGGTTGGGGCGCGGGTTCAAGGTTTAGACTTCAGGCCGGATCGAAATAGTGAATCTCGAGCAGCATGCAGCCCTTATCGGACTTGAACGGACCGTGGAAGGCCCCCGGCGGGCGCACCGCATAGGTGAAGGGCGCGAAGGACTGGCCACCTTCGCCCTTGTCGTCATTGCCGACGGTGAGGTCGCCGGTGACCAGGAACACCTCTTCCCAATATTCATGCACGAAGGGCTTGGTGGTGTAGACGCCGGGATCGAAGCGCAGCAGGCGGGTGCGCGAGCCGCTCTTGTTGTCCTCGTCCAGCGCGCCGGAAAGGATCTTCTGCTGGATGCCGGAGGGATAGCCCGGGGGCACTTCCCACCCGGTCGTCAGGTCCAGCGTGTAGAACTCGTCATGCAGCTTGTTGATGGCCATTTCGGCGTCTTTCCTCGTCTGGAAGGGGGGAGGGATTATTCGGCGGCGCGGGCGACCGGGGTGGATACCTCGTCGGACAGCTCATAGCCCGACAGCATGCGGTTGAGCAGGCCATCGGCGCGCGCCCAGTCATAGGTGCGGAAGGAATGGCCCTTCACCACGAAGCTCGCGCCCGCATAGAACATCTCATACTGGGCATGGCGGGAGGCGAATTCCGAGCCGACCGCGTCCCAGGCGAGCTTATAGAACTTCACCTTCTCCTCGGCCGAGGCGGCGGGCGACTGCTGGGTTTTGCCGATCAGTCGCGCCAGCTCGGGATTCTCGAAATCATGCACCGAGGAGGGCAGCATGATCATGCCGCCGCCGGCCAGCTCCCGGAGCGTGGTGATGACCTTGCCATAGACCTGCTGGGCGAGCGTCTGGGCGGCATAGAGGGTGTGGCGGTCGGGCACGAAATAGGGGCCGTAATAGGTGCCCTTGGCCTCCATGGCGGCGACGAAGGCGTCCACCATGCCGGCTTCGGCGGCCAGCTGCCCCAGCGTCTCGCGCACCTGCGGGAAATTGGTGGTGCCGTTCACTTCCGTGATGCGGCGGGCAAGGCCCAGCAGGAAGCGCATCTTCACCGAGAGGCGGATCTGCGCCTGGTAGTTCTGGTAGACATGGGCGGGCGTCGCGTGGAACTGGGCGCCCGTCATCTCGCGGCTGTCCACGATGAAGATGCGATCCCACGGCACCTTCACGTCGTCGAAATAGAGCACCGCGTCATTCTCGTCGAAGCGGGAGGACAGCGGATTGTCGAACACCGACGGCGCGCCGGCCTCATACGACTTGCGGGACAGGATCTTCAGGCCCTTGGCATTCATGGGAATGGCGAAGGACAGGGCATATTTCTCATCGCCCGGCGGCAGCGGCTGGATGCAGGTGACGAACACCTCATTGGCCATGATGCCGCCGGTGGCCAGCATCTTGGCCCCGCGCACCGTAATGCCCTCCGCGTCGCGATCCACGATGGCGGCGGACAGGTAGGGGTCCTGCTGCTCGGCCGCGCTCTTGGACCGGTCCGCCTGCGGGTTAATGATGACGTAGGTGAGGTAGAGGTCGTTGTCGCGGGCGTAGCGATAATAGTCCGCCAGTGCCTTGGCGCGGGCCGGGTCATAGGCCTCGAACTTGTCGAGCCCCATATACATGCCGGAAATGCAGGAGGCCACGTGGTCGGGGGCGCGGCCGAGGAAGCCGGCATGAAGCTCCGTCCAGGCCTCCAGCGCCATGCGGCGGGTCTTCATCTCCTCATAGGAGGTGGGCAACTGCCAGATGCGGTTGGCGCGGGTGCCGGTGTCGGTCTCGAACGTCATCAGCTCGCGGTTTTCCGGCGCGCTGTGGAAATCGAACATCTTGCCGACGGAGGCGATGGCACCGGCAAAGGCGGGGTGCGTGGTGGAATCGTCCACCAACTGGCCATCGAGGAAAATCTCGCGGCCGTCTTTCAGGGAGGCGATGTGCTGGGCGCCGGTCTTGATCATGGGAGCTACCTCTGGAGACTGCTTATTTGGAAGATCAGCGGTCCGGCGACGGGCCGCAGGACAGGGCGTGATAGCGGCCGCGGAAGAAGACCAGCGGGTCGCCAAGGCCATCGGCGGCAAAGCGCAGCACGCGGGCCAGGAAGATTTCGTGGTCGCCCCCATCATGCCGGGCAAAGGGCTCGCACTCGAAATGGGCGATGGCGCCGGCAATGAGCGGGGCGTCATGGGCGCCGGGCGTGTGGTCCACGTCCTGCCACTTGTCGTCCAGCGCGCGGGCGAATCGGTTGGACAAATGCTGCTGGTCCTGGCCGAGAATATTGATGCCGAAGCCACGGGCCTTCTGCATGGCCGGCAGAGAATAGGCGCTCTTGGCGACGGAGAAGAGGACGAGCGGGGGGTCAAGCGAGACCGAGTTGAAGGAACTCATGGTCATGCCCACGCTTTCCCCCTCCGCGGTGCGGGCGGTGACGATGGCGACCCCGGTGGCGAAGTGACCCAGCGCCTGGCGGAAGGCGCGCGGGTCGAACGTGTCGATGGGGGCGGGCCGGGCCGGGGCGGCCCCCAGGTCTTGCGGAGCTGGGTCTGGGTGCGGAGCTGGGTCTGCGTGCGAAGAGGCGTGCGACATGATGCCTGATTCCACGGAAGGTCTATAATAGCTTTGATACAAAGCTAATTGCGAAAGGGATGGACGTCAAGCGCCGACACCTCTTAAGAGGGGAGGAATCGCGCGTTTGAATGGAGCCGCCCATGCCGGAGGCAGATGCCCGCACCTCCCTGCCGCTCACCGCGTCCCGCCCGGCGCTCCTGGTGGGCGGATCGGATCGCGAGTTCCGCGAACTGGTGCACGACATGCTCGCCTTTTCGTCGGCCATTCAGGAAGTGCGCAATCGGCTCGGCCAGCAGATCGGCCTCTCCGGCACGCAATATACGCTGCTCATTTCCATCGCCCGCCTGAGCGAGAGCAATGGGGAGCTGGGCGTCAACCAGCTGGCCGAGCATCTGCACCTGTCGGGGGCCTTCGTGACCATCGAGGTGAACAAGCTGGTGGCGGCGGGGCTGGTGACCAAGACGGTCAATCCCGACGATCGCCGCCGCGTGGTGCTGGCCATCACCGACGAGGCGCGCCAGCGGCTGCGGGAGTTGAGCCACATCCAGTGCCCGGCCAATGACGCCCTGTTCGAGCCCCTGGAGGCCAAGGACTTCCGGGCGCTGCGCGATGTCATGCGGCGCCTTGCCGATACCGGACCGCGCACGCTCGCGGTGATCGATGCCTTGACCACGGACAAGCCGAAGCGCCGACGCAAGGCGAGCGCCTCGGTCGCCTGAGCGGCGCCACCCATCACAGGAAGCGGCACCGCGCAAAAGACGCGTCCGCAGGGAGAGAAACGGTGCGAGATTTCCAAAGGCCCGGCCGCTCGGCGGCCTATGGGGAGACGGCGATGGTCGCCACCTCCCATCCGCTTGCCACCCTGGCCGCCATCGAGGTGTTGCGCGAAGGGGGGAGTGCCGCAGATGCGGCGCTCGCCGCCGCCGCCGTGCTGTGCATCGCCGAGCCGCAGATGACCGGCATTGGCGGCGATGCCTTCTTCATCCATGCGGATGCCGCCGGTGCAGTGAGGGCCTATAACGGCTCCGGCCGCGCGCCGGCCGCCGCCAGGGCCGACCATTTCGCCGAGCGCGGCATCACAGCCCTAAACCCAACCGATGCCCATGCGGTGACCATTCCCGGCGCGGTGGATGCCTGGATGGCGCTCCATGACGGCCATGGCCGCCTGCCGCTGGACCGCCTGCTTAGCCCCGCCATCACGTTGGCCCGCGAAGGTTGCCCGGTGCATCCGCGTGTCGCCTGGGACTGGGCCCATTTCGAGGATCGCGCCAAGGCCCGGCCCGAGGCGGCGGCGCTCTTCCTGCGGGACGGGCGTGCCCTGCGGGCGGGCGACCGCTTCGCCAATCCCGCGCTGGCCGGGACGCTGGCCGCCATCGCCCGCGACGGGCGCGCCGCCTTCTATGAGGGCGAGGTGGCCGAGCGCCTCGCCGCCACGCTGCGCGCGGCCGGCGGGCTTCACACGGCGGAGGATTTCGCCGCCCATCAGGGCGAGGTGGTCACGCCCATCCGCACCCGCTATCGCGGCATCGACGTGCTGGAATGCCCGCCCAACGGGCAGGGCATCACCGCCTTGATGCTGCTGAACATTCTCACCGCCAGCGGCCAGGATCTGGCCGGACTTTCCGAGCTGGATCGCGTCCATCTTTTCTCCGAGGCGACCAAGCTTGCCTATTGGGAGCGCAACACCTGGTGCGCGGACCCAGCCTTTGCGGCGGCCCCCGTGGAGCGCCTGCTCTCCGCCGCCCATTCGCGCGGCCTGGCGGATTCCATTTCCATGGAGACCGCCCGCACCGCGCCGCCGCACGACCGGACCGCCCACACCGACACAATCTATCTGTGCGTGGTGGACCGGGACCTGAACTGCGTCTCCTTCATCAATTCCCTGTTCAACGCCTTCGGCTCGGGCATCTTCGATCCGGCAACCGGCGTGATGCTGCACAATCGCGGCCTGGGATTCACCTTCGCCGAAGGGCATCCCAACCGCATGGACGGCGGCAAGCGGCCGCTGCACACCATCATTCCCGGCATGGCACTGGACGGGGACGGCCATCCCTTCATGCCGTTCGGCGTCATGGGCGGGCATTACCAGGCGGCAGGGCATGCCCATTTCATGATGCAGGTGCTGGATCTCGGCCAAGATCCCCAGGCCGCCGCCGATGCGCGACGCAGCTTCGCCCATGACGGCGTGCTCCAGGTGGAGGACACGTTCGGCGCCGACCTGCGGGCGGGCCTCGCCGCGCGCGGGCACACGATCACGTCCGCCGACCAGGCCATTGGCGGGGCGCAGGCGATCCGGATCGACCGTGCGCGGGGCCTGCTGATCGGCGGCTCCGATCCGCGCAAGGATGGGATGGCGCTCGGCTGGTAGCAGGCACCCTGACGTGAAGCGGGCTCCCCATCGCGAAGATGACGGGCGCCCGGTTCAAGGTGGAAATGCGCCGCGCGCAGAACGCCCTTCAGGCCGCCGCGCTCATGGAGGAGCGGAAGGCCCAGGACACCATGCGCTTTTCCAGCACCGCGAAGACCGCGTACATGAGGATGCCCTCAATGGCGAGCATCATCAGGCCGGCGAAGACCAGCGGCATCTGGAAGTTGGAGCCGGCCTGGACCATCAGGTGGCCGAGCCCCGCATTGGCGCCGATGGTCTCGGACACCACCGCGCCCACGAAGGCCAAGGTGATGGCCACCTTCAGCGCGCCGAAGAGATAGGGCCCGGTGCGGGGGATGCCCACCTTGCGCATGATGTCCAGCTTGCTGGCGCCGAGCGCGCGGAGCACGTCCTCCAGTTCCGGCTCGGTGGTGGCAAGCCCGGTGGCCACGTTCACCACGATGGGGAAGAAGGAGATCAGGAAGGCGGTGAGGATGGCCGGGATCTCGCCGATGCCGAACCACATGATGAGAATGGGCACAACCGCCACCTTGGGGATGGAGTTGAAGCCGATCATCACCGGATAAAGCCCGCGATAGATGGCCCGCGACCAGCCCACCACCAGCCCCAGCGCGATGCCGAAGGCCACCGCCAGTAGGAAGCCGGCGGCCGTGGTCCACAAGGTGACGAAGGAATTCTTCAGCAGCGGCCACCAATATTGCACCATGGCGGCGAAGATGGCGCTGGGGGCCGGCAGGATGAAGCTGTCGATCTTGAACAGGTAGCAGGCCGCCTCCCAGATCACGAACAAAGCGACGGTGAAGGTGACCGGCGTGAGGTCTTCGCTGGTGATCTTCATGCCTGCCTCACTTCGGCGATCTTGTTGCGGAGTTCATGGACGAGGGTGGTGAAGTCGGTCCCGTAGCAGATGTCGAGCGCGCGGGGGCGGGGGAAATCCACCGCGCGGCTCTCCACGATATGGCCGGGCCGGGCGCTCATCACATGGATGGTGTCCGCCAGGAAGGCGGCCTCCCGCAGATCGTGGGTCACCAGGATCACGGTGAAGCCGAGGCGCTGCCACAGGTCGCGCAGCACGCACCACAATTCCTCGCGGGTGAAGGCGTCGAGGGCGGCGAAGGGCTCGTCCAGCATCAGGAGCGCGGGCTCGTGGATGAGGGAGCGGCAGAGCGAGGCGCGCTGCTGCATGCCGCCGGACATTTCCCAGGGATAGCGATCGGCAAATTCGCGCAGGCCCACCACCCCGAGCAGGTCGAGGGCGCGGGACTTGTAGGCCGCCTTGTCGCGGCGATAGGCGCTGCGGTGGGGCTCGACGATTTCCAGCGGCAGCATCACATTGTCCAGCACGGTGCGCCAGGGCAGCATGTTGGCGTGCTGGAAGGCCATGCCGGCCACCTTCACGGGGCCGGTCACCTCGTGGCCCTCCACCTCCACCTTGCCCTTGGTGGGGCGGATGAGGCCGGTCACCAGCTTCATCAAGGTGGACTTGCCGCAGCCGGATGGGCCCACCACGGCGGCGAATTCGCCTTTCTTCACATGGAGCGAGGTGTGGGAGAGCGCGGTCACCTCGCCGGTGCGCCCGCGATAGGACAAGGTCACGTCATGGAGGCGGATCAAGGCTCAAGCCTTTCAGGCAGAGTGGTTCGTCGCGGCTCGGCTTGAGGAGTTCGGGAGGTCGCGCCCGGCCTTCCGCCTCCCCGACCCTCCCCCGCAAGCGGGAGAGGGCGTGTTCTGTGCAGGTCATGTTCCTGTGCAAGCCATCTTCTCGCCCTCCGGAAACCGCGGGGGTTCCCCTCTCCCGCTTGCGGGGGAGGGCCAGGGGGAGGGCCAGGGGGAGGACCAGGCAGGGGGCCGGCCTGGCCAGCCCCCGCCCTCACTTCAGCTTGCGTTCGGCGGCCGGGGGCAGGAATTCCTCGGTGAAGATGTCCACCGCCACGGGCTGCTTGTTCTTGAAGTCATAGGTGACGGCGATCTGGTCGATGGACTTGTTCATCCGGTCCCGGTCGATGCCGCCGACGCCGTTCTTCGTCACCCATTCGGTGGCGATATTGTCCTTGATGGCCATCTTGAGCCGGGCGAGCTCCACCTTTTCGTCGCCGGTCTCGTTGCGCTTCATCACCGACTTGATGGCGTCCTCGGGATTGGCCACCGTGTAGATGATGCCCTTGATGGTGGCGCGCACGAAGCCGGCCACGGCAGCCGGATTGGCCTTGGCGAAGGCTTCGTTGACGATCACCGCATTGCCGTAGAGGACGAGGCCGTAATCGGCCATCAGCATGACCTTCACGTCCTCGGGCTTGATGCCCTTCTGCAGCAGGTTGAAATAGGAGGAGAAGGAGAAGCCGGTGATGGCGTCCACCTTGCCGTCGGCCAGCATGGGCTCGCGCACGGGGAAGCCGACAT
Source organism: Aquabacter sediminis (assembly GCF_028863665.1). Lineage (GTDB taxonomy): Bacteria > Pseudomonadota > Alphaproteobacteria > Rhizobiales > Xanthobacteraceae > L1I39. The sequence continues at coordinate 272,203 of NZ_JARBFX010000002.1, read as the reverse complement.
TTTCCACCGTCACCTTGGTGGCGTCGATGCCGTTCTCCTTCACGAAGGCCTTCCACTGGGCATAGGCGCCGTCGGGAGCGGGGGCGCCGAGGACCTTGCCTTCCAGGTCCTTGGGCTTGGTGATGCCGGTCTTGGCCAGGGTCACGATGGAGAAGGGCGGCTTGTCATAGACCATCATGACGGCCTTGACGCCCTTGTCGGGGTTCTGGTCGTGGAACTTCACCAGCGAATTGATGTCGAAGAAGCCGAGCGGATAGGTGCCCGCCGCCACGCGGGCGATGCCGGCCACCGAGCCGGGGCCGCTGTCGATGGTGACGTTGAGGCCCTCGGCCTTGTAGAAACCCTTGTCGATGGCGACGAAATAGGGGGCGGACGGCCCCTCGAACTTCCAGTCCAACGCGAACTTGATGTCGGTGTCGGCGAAGGCCGGCGCAGCAAGCGTCAGGCCGATTGCGCAAACGACACCCTTAACAAAGCGCCTCATGGTGCTCTCCCTTGGATGACCCCAGGAGAAGCAACCCACATGCCAAGAATGCGGGCAGTCCTGACGTCGTTCTGCGCCGCCACACTGCCTAAGCAATAGGCGGATGCGCGAATATTGCGCCTGTTTCGCAACCTCGGGGAGAGAGACCTTCAGCTATGCCTCCCCGCCGCACGGGCGGGAAAGGGCAGGGGGATCAGAGCCCCAGATAGGCGGCGCGCACCTTGGGATCATCCAGCAGGGCCGCGCCCTTGCCTTCCAGCACCACATGGCCGGTTTCCAGCACATAGCCGCGATCGGCGATGGCCAGCGCGGCGGAAGCGTTCTGCTCCACCAGCAGCACGGTAATGCCCTGCGCCTTCAAGGCCACCACCGCTGCCAGGATCTGGTCGATCAGCAGGGGCGCAAGGCCCAGCGAGGGCTCGTCCAGCAACAGCAGCTTGGGGGCCGCCATGAGGGCGCGGCCGATGGCCAGCATCTGCTGCTGCCCGCCGGACAGGCTCATGGCCGGGATGTGCCGCTTCTCGTGGAGAATGGGGAACATCTCATAGACCTGGGCGAGCGTGTCCTTGTCCGGCGCACGGCGGCGGAAGGCGCCGAGGCGCAGATTGTCTTCCACGGAGAGGGGACCGAACACCTGCCGCCCTTCCGGCGACTGGGAAATGCCCAGCGCCACGCGGGCATGGGGCTCCAGCCGCTCGATGGGCTTATCCTCGAACAGGATGCGCCCGCCGCTCGCCGGCTGCACGCCGCACAGGGTGCGCAGCAGCGTGGTCTTGCCGGCGCCGTTGGAACCCACCAGCGCCACGATCTCCCCCGTCTTCACGGTGAGGCAGATGTCGTGCAGCACCGTGATGCGGCCATAGGCAGAGGTCAGGCCTTCAACCGTGAGCACGATCCGCCTCCCGCGATCCATGGTCCCCGAGATAGGCGGCGATCACCGCCGGGTCGTTGCGCACCTCGCGCGGCGGGCCTTCCGCCAGGCGCTTGCCCTGGGCCAGCACCAAGACGCGGTCGGAAATCTTCATCACCAGCTTCATGTCATGCTCAATGAGCACCACGCCGATGCCGCTCTTTGCGATCTCGCCGATGAGTTCGTCGATGGCTTCCGTCTCCACCGCATTGCAGCCGGCGGCGGGCTCGTCCAACAGCAGCACCTTGGGATTGGCGGCCAGCGCCCGGGCGATCTCCAGCCGCTTCAGGGCGCCGTAGGGCAGGGAGCCGGCGGAAACATCAGCCACGTCCTTCAGGCCCACGCGCTCCAGCAAGGCCAGCGCCGTGGCGCGGGTCTGCCGGTTCTGGCGGGTCACGCTGGGCAGGCCGAGGAGATCCGCCAGGAAGCCGGTCTTCTCGGACAGGTGGCAGCCGACCATCACATTCTCCACCGCGCTCATGCGGAAGAAGACCTGCAGGTTCTGGAAGGTGCGCGACATGCCCCGGCGCGTCAGCAGGTGGGGGGCGAGGCCGGTGACACGTTTGCCGCCGAGGCGCACCTCGCCCCGGCTCGGCTTGTAGATGCCGGTGACGAGGTTGAAGAGCGTGGTCTTGCCGGCGCCGTTGGGGCCGATGATGGAGAAGACTTGTCCCGCCTCCACCTGAAAGCCCACCTTGTCGACCGCCACCAGGCCGCCGAAGGAAATGCCGATATCCTCCACCGCGAGCAGGCTCATGACAGGCGCTCCAGCAGCCAGTTGCGGATGGTGGGCACGATGCCCGCGGGCAGGAAGATCATGAACACCATGATGAGAAGGCCCAGCACCGCCTGCTCATATTCCTGGAGGCCGGTCAGGGCCTGTGGCAGCACCACCAGGAAGGCCGCCCCCACCACCGCGCCCAGCACCGAGCCGAGGCCGCCAATGATGACCATGGCCACCAGCTCGATGGAGTGCATGAAGGATGCGGCGTCGGGCGTGATCAAGCCATTCATCATGGCCAGCAATCCGCCGGCAAACGCCGCATAGACGGCGCCGATGACGAAGGCGACGAGCTTCTTGGCGCCCACGTCCACGCCCGTGCCCGCGGCCGCCACCTCGCTGTCATGCAGCGCCTTGAGCGCGCGCCCGGTGGGGCTTGCGGCAATGTTGAGGGCCAGGAAAGCGCCGATGAGCAGTGCGCCGGCGGAGATCCAGTACCAGTTCTGCGCCCCCGACACGCGCCAGCCGAACAAGGTGAGCCGCGCCACCGACATGCCGTCCGGCCCGCCGGTCACCGCGCTCTCGCTGTGGAGGACGAGCGCGATGATGACGCCGAAGCCCAGCGTGGCGATGGCCAGGTAATAGCCCTTCAGCCGCAGGATGGGCCGGCCCACCAGGAAGGCGATGAGGCCCGCGAGCACCGCCCCCAACCCCAGCGACAGCAGCGGATGGAGCCCCAGATGCGCCGGGCCTATGGCCACCGCATAGGCGCCGATGCCGAGGAAGCCGGCATGGCCCAGGCTCACCTGGCCGGCATAGCCCATGAGGATGGTGAGGCCCAAGGCGGCGAGGGCGAAGATCCACACCAGGGCCGCCACCCGCAGATAGAAGGAGGAGGGGGCGATGAGGGGCACCAGCACCATGATGAGGGCCAGCACCACCAGGGGCGAGAAACGGGCTTTGAGCGCAGCGGCCAGCATCACACGCGCTCCACGCTGCGGCCGCCGAACAAGCCGCGCGGCATGAAGAAGAGCACCAGCAGGATGACCAGGAAGGCCACCGCATCCTTGTAGGTGGAGGAGATGTAGCCGGCGCCGAACGCCTCCAGGAGGCCGATGAGCAAGCCGCCCACCACCGCGCCCAAGGGATGGCCCATGCCGCCCACCATGGCGGCGGCGAAGCCCTTGAGGGCGAAGAGGGTGCCCACGTCGTAACGGGTGAGCGTGATGGGTGTCACCACCACGCCGGCAATGGCGCCGATGGCGGCCGACACCCCGAAGGCGAGCGCCAGGATGATGGTGACATTGATGCCCACGAGGCGCGCGGCCAGCCGATTGGCGGCGGTGGCCAGCAGCGCCTTGCCGATCAGCGTCTTTTCCAGGAACAGGTAGAGCCCCACGAACAGCACCAGCGCCGTACCCACCACCCACAGGCTCTGGGGCAGGATGGTGGCGCCGCCCACCGCGATGGGGGTGTCGCCGGAAAAGGCGGGCAGGGAGTGGAACTGCTTGTCGAACACCACCTGCGCCACGCCCTTGATGAAGATGGACGCACCGATGGTGATCATGATGAGCGCCACCGGCGAGGCGCCGCGCGCCGGCTCGATGGCCAGGCGATGCAGCAGCAGCCCCACGATCACGGCGCCCAGAATCGCGATGAAGGCCGCCAGCGGCAGCGCGATGCCGGCCGCCGCCAGGAAGACGGTGCCCATGCCGCCGATCATCACGAAGTCGCCCTGGGCGAAATTGATGACGTCCGAGGCGTTGTAGATGAGGGTGAAGCCGAGGGCGACGAGCGCATAGACCGCGCCCACCGTCAGCCCGGAAAACACCAATTGCAGGAACTCGGCCATAGGGGTGTCGGGTCCTGTTGGAAGCGGGTGGTGGATGTTTGGTGGGGCGGGTCGGGGCCTTGCCGCCCTTCGGGCACGGGTGCGATCGGGGCGGGCTGACCCTCCAAGGCCCCGTCCGGCGGCCCCTCCGCCCGGCGCCCCCTCCCCAACCCTCCCCCGCTCTCGCGGGAGAGGGAGCTTGGCAGGACGGGGATCGGGTGCGCAGACTGGGCCGAACGTGTTCAATCCCGGCGGATTTCCCTCTCCCGCTTGCGGGGGAGGGCCAGGGAGGGGGAGGGCCGGGAACAGGCCCCCAAAAGCCTACTTGGCTTCCATCACCCAGTCGCCGCCCTTGATGACCAGCATGCGGAAGCTGTCCGTGCCGAGGCCCAGATGGTCGGTGGCGGACATGGTGTAGATGCCGGTCACGCCCACATAGTCCTTGGTGGCCTCGATGGCGTCGCGGATCTTCTGCGGGTCGGTGGACTTGGACTTCTCGATGGCATTCACAAGAAGCTGGATGCCGTCGAAGCCATAGCCGCCAAAGGTGGAGACGGGCTGGCCGGTGGCCTTTTCGTAGGAGGCCTTATAGGCCGCGCCGATGGCCTTCTGGCGGTCGCTGTCGGGCAGCTTGTCCACCACCAGCAGAGCGGGGGCGGGCAGGCGGACGCCCTCGGCGGCGGGGCCGGCCAGATCGATGAAGCTCTTGGAGGCCACGCCGTGGCTCTGATAGAGCGGCAGCGCGATGCCGAGCTGGGCATAGTTGCGTGTCACGATGGCCGGGCCCTGGCCGAAGCCGGGATTGAGCACCGCCTGGATGCCGGCCGTGTTCTTGATCTTGTTGAGCTGGGGCGTCATGTCGGAATCGGTGGCGCCGTAATTCTCGTCCACCAGCACGGTGATGCCGTAGTCGCCGATCACCTTCAGGCACTGGGCGCGCATGGACTTGCCGAAGCCGTCGGTGCCCGAGATCATGCCGATCTTGGTGATGCCCTTGGCCTTCATGTCCTCGAAGATCTTCTGGCACGCGGTCTTGTCCGTGTGCGGGGTCTTGAAGACGAAGGCGCGCACGGGCTCGACGATCTCGATGGCGCCGGCCAGCGAGATGAAGGGGATCTTGGCGTCCTCGAACACCGGGATCATGGCCATGGTGGTGCCCGTGGTGGTGCCGCCCACCATGGCGATCACCTTGTCGTCCTCCACGAGGCGGGTGGCGAAGGTGCGCGCCTTGTTGGCATCGCCGCCATCGTCATAGAGCACCAGCTCCACCGGGCGCCCGAGCAGGCCGCCTTTCTTGTTCAGCTCTTCCACATAGAGCTTCAGCGTCTTGGCTTCCGGGTCGCCGAGGAAGGCGGCGGGGCCGGTGGCCGATACGACGGAGCCGATCTTCACGGGCTCGGCGGCAAAGGCGGAAGTGGAAAGCGCGGCGGCGAAGGCGGCAGCGCGCAGCGTCCACCGTCCGAAGACGGACATACCCATGTGGCGTTCCTCCAAAAGGTCCAGACCTGACCGTCGCAAGGGCGGGTTGGCCCGCCTCCAAGCGTCCGCCCGCTCCCTCGGGGCCTTGCGGCCTGACCTTGGGGGAGGAGCGACGACTTCACTGTAAGATTAACCGACCGATTGGTCAATCATATCCGTGCGGAATTGATCGAGGTCAAAAAGGTCGCGCAACGCAATTGATCGACCAACCGGACAATCTTTGATATGCGGGATTTCAGCGCGCGCCGCGCCGGCCGTTGTGAGCGGCTCCCCCTTCGCGGCTGGCGTGCCCTTGAAGGTTGGGATTGGGAATCGGATGGCCCGCACACGCGCCCAGGATTACGACACCAAGCGGCTGGCGATCCTGCACAAGTCGGCCGAGCTGTTCGCGCAGTTCGGCTATTCCGGCACCTCGATCACCATGATCGCGGACGCCTGCGGCGTCTCCAAGGCCTTGCTTTATCACTATTATCCCGACAAGGAAGCGCTGCTCTTCGACATTATCTCCGACCATCTGGACGCCCTCATCCAGGTGGTGGAGGAGGCGGCTTCTGGCGCGCGCGATCCGCAGGAGCGCCTGTTCGCCATTTCCGCCAGCCTGCTGGAAGCCTATCGCGACGCCGATTCGCAGCACCAGATCCAGATCGCCAACTTGAAGCTCCTGCCGCAGGAAAAGCAGGACGTGCTGCGCGAACTGGAGCGCGTGCTCGTGCGCATCTTTTCCGATGCGCTGGCCGAGGCGGTGCCGCAGGTGGGGCGGGGGCCGATGCTGAAGCCCCTGACCATGTCGCTCTTCGGCATGCTCAACTGGCACTATCTGTGGTTCCGGGACGGCAAGGGCCTCTCGCGCGCCGAATATGCGCGCCTCGTGACCACCTTGCTCCAGGCGGGGGCGCAGGAGGCGGTGGCTGTTGTCGGCACGCCCGCGTCGGCGGAGCGCGCAGGGCAGGGCGAGGTCGCCGAGGCGAAGGCCGAGAGCAAGGCCGCGAAGGCGGCGGTTTCGCCCGCTCCCGCGCCGTCCGCCAAGCCCCGCAAGCGCGCCGCTGCCCGGCCGCGCGCGGCAGCCGCGCGGGACTGAGGCCGGCCTCCCGCCACGCGCCGGCGTCTGACGGGTTCCGGTTCCGCCCTTCCAGCGCTATGGAGCACCCATGCCGGACGCCTCCTCGCCCACCCAAGCGGCGCTGAACCAGATCCTCGACCATGTGCGGGCCGAGCCCTCGCGCACCTGGTCCATCATCATCACCATCTATGGCGATGCCATCGTGCCGCGCGGCGGCAGCGTGTGGCTGGGCACGCTGCTGGCTTTCTTCAACGCCATGGGGCTGGCCGATGGCGTGGTCCGCACGGCCGTCTCGCGCCTTGCCTCCGATGGCTGGCTGGAGCGCACCCGTGTCGGCCGCAATTCCTTCTACCGGCTGGCGGACAAGGGGCGCGAGACCTTCCGGCGGGCGAGCGCGCACATCTATGCCCAGCGTCCGCCGGACTGGCGCGGGCATTTCGAAATGCTGTTCCTGGATGGCATTTCCAGCCGCGAGGGCTTGCGCGAAGCCTTGTCCGATGCCGGCTTCGGCTCGCCGGCCGCGGGCGTTTGGATCGCGCCCGGCGGAGCGGCCGTGCCCAGCGAGGCGGCCGACAGCCTCCATGTGGAAGCCCGAGGCGGGCCGGATGAGGCGCGCACCCTGGCCGCCCGCGCCTGGCCGCTGGCCCAGACCGGCGAAGCCTATGGGCGTTTCCTGGCCGTTTTCGGCCCGATGGGCGCGGCGCTGGCGGATGGTGGCGGCATGAGCGACCTCGACCGGCTGGTGGCGCGAGTTCTGCTCATCCATGAATACCGGCGCATCGTGCTGCGCGATCCGCTTTTGCCGGCCGAAATCCTGCCCGCCGATTGGCCGGGCGCGGCGGCCCGTGCCTTGTGCGCGGACATTTACGGCGCGCTGGTGGAGGGGTCGGAGCGCTGGCTCGATGCCCATGCGGTGAACGAGCACGGCTCCTTGCCACCGCCGGCCGCAGACCTGCGGCAGCGCTTCCGGGCGTGACGCGCCGGCTCCGCGGGGCGGTCAGGTGTCCTTCGGCGGATCGATGTCCTCGATCAGCATCTTCGGCAGGATGAGGCCGAAGGCCATGGCCACCATCACCGCCACCGATGTGGTGCCATAGACGGCGGCGGCCGTCAGCAATTGCGGCGCCGCGCCCGGGCCCGCATTGGCCATGCCGATCAGGGCGTCCGCCATGCGGAACACGAAGGAGCCCGGGATCAGCGACACCACCGAGGCGAAGGCGAAGGCCGCGAAGGGCAAGTGCAGGCGGTTGCTCAGCGGCGTCACCACCGCGCCGACGAACAGGCAGGCGACGAAGGACGAGAGCGCCGCGCCGCCCCCCATCGCAAGCACGCCCCAATGGAGCGCATGGGCCACCATGCCCACCGCCATGGGCAAGGGCAGCCAGCGCCAGGGCATGGAAAAGAAGGTGCCATAGGCGGCCACCGCGATGCCCGCCGCGATCATGTCCACCGGCAAGGCGACGCTGGCGCCGCCCGCTGTCAGGGGAATGCTCTGGCCCCCCACGGAGAGGCCCGCCAGCAGGCCCACCGTAATCAGCAGCACCAGCAGGCTGGCAAAGGCCAGGCGTTCGATGGCCAAGGGCACGCGCATGCGTGCGAGATCGATCGCGCCGTTGAGGAGATGGGGGCCCGGCACCAGCACCATGCAGGGGCACAGCGCGATGACGAACACCGCGCTGGAGGGGAGCAGGTGGCCCACCCCCACGGCGATGAGGCCGGCGAGAAAGGCGGCCGCCAGCGGCTGGGGCAGGGGGGTGGGCGCCACCCGCGCCAGCCACCGGCGCAGGCACGCCCCGGCAAAGGCGCTGAGGAAGACGAGGAGGATGGTGAGCGGATCGGTGGCGCCGAAGATCACCGACAGCGCCGCCGCGCCGGCGCCGGCAAGGCCGGCGAAGCGCAGCAGGGAGACGGGGGGCAGGTGCTCCACGTCCTTGATCTTGGCGAGCGCGTCCGTGGGGGGAAGGCCGCCCGACCGCACCGCGTCCATGATCTTCAAGGTCTCGGTGACCTTGTGCATCTCCACGCCGGCGGGGGTGGCGGGCACGATTTCCAGCCACTCGCCCCGCTCTGGCCGCTCGAAGCGCAGCGCCACCTCGCCCCAACGGGCGCCGACCGAGAGCGTCAGGCCGAAATGGTCCGCCAGCCGTGTCAGGTTGCGCACCGTGCGCTCCGTGGTCTGTCCGTTGCAGAACAGAAGACGGGCGCAGGCGCGCAGCAGGGCGATGACCTCTTCCTCGCCGGCCGGCGATGCTGCCCCCATGATCAGACCGCCGGATAGGCGGGCTGATAGGCCATGGCCTCGATATGGGCGGCGATGTCGGCGGGCCGTTCCACGCGGGCGAGGCCCTTGTCGAAGATCCGCTCGGCAATGCGCGCGGCCACATGGAGGGAGGCGGCGCGGATGTCGTGCTGGGGCGGATAGATGAGTCCGCTGTCCAGTTCCTCCTGCGTCACCAGCTCGGCCACCGCCTGGGCGGCGACGATGAACATGTCCTGGGTGACGCGGGTGGCCTGGGTCGCCAGCACCGCCATGCCCATGGCCGGGAAGATATAGACGTTGTTGCCCTGGCCCGGGATGAAGGTCTTGTCGCCCAGCTTCACCGGCGGGAAGGGGCTGCCCGAGGCGAAGATGGCCCGCCCGTCCGACCACTTATAGGCCTCCTCCGCCGTGCATTCGGAGCGCGAGGTGGGGTTGGAATAGGGGAAGATGATGGGCCGGGCATTGATCTTGGCCATGGCCTCGATCACCGCCTGGTTGAACAGCTTGGGCACCGTGGAGACGCCCACAATGCCCGTGGGCTTCAACTGCTCAATGGCCTCGACGAAGGAGCTGACCGCCGCATGGTCGTGGGCGAACGGCTTCTGGAAGTCCGCCACGTCGGTGCGCGAGGACACCATCAGGCCGTTAATGTCGAACAGCCAGCAGCGCGCGCGGGCTTCCTCGATGGTGGCGCCTTCCAGCACCATGGCCTCGCTGATCAGCTCGGCGATGCCGGTGGCCGCCGAGCCGCCGCCCAGGAACAGGAAGGTCTGGTCGGTGAGCTTCTCCTTGGAGATGCGCAGGGCGCCATAGATGCCCGCCACCGCGACGGCCGCCGTGCCCTGGATGTCGTCATTATAGGTGCAGGTGCGGTCCCTGTAGCGTTCCAGGATCGGCACCGCGTGGAAATTGGCGAAGTCTTCCCACTGGATGCAGCACTTGGGATAGAGCTCGGTGATGGCGGTGACGAACTCCTCGATGAAGGCGTCATATTCCGCGCCCCGCACCCGCTGCTGGCGCAGGCCGAGATAGAGCGGGTCGTCCAGATAGGTGGCGTTGTTGGTGCCCACGTCCAGCGTGATGGGCAGCGTCATTTCCGGGGGCACGCCGGCGCACACCGTGTAGAGGGCAAGCTTGCCCACCGGGATGCCCATGCCGTTCACGCCGAGATCGCCGAGGCCGAGGATGCGCTCGCCATCGGTGACCACGATGAAGCGGATGTCCTTCTGCGGCCAGTTGGCGATGAGGGACTTCAGGCGCCCCTTGGCGGTGATGGGCAGATAGAGCCCGCGCGTGGCGCGCAGAAAATGATCGAACTTCTGGCAGGCCTCGCCCACGGTGGGCGTATAGACCAGCGGCATGAAGGTCGCCGGGTCCGACATGAGGGTGGCGTAATAGAGCGTCTGGTTGCGGGCCTGGAGGTCGCTCAGCAGCAGGTATTTCTGCAGGTCGTTATCGAGCTGCTCCAGTTGCAGGTGCACGCGGGCGACCTGGGTCTCCAGCGTGTCGGCACCGGGCGGCAGCAGGCCTTCGAGGCCGAGGCGAGCCCGGTCCTCCACGGCGAAGGCGCTGCCGCGATTGAGTTCGGGATCGTGCAGGAGGGAAAGGCCGGAAGCGGTCATGGAATGCCCCAATGCTGTCCTTGGAAAAGGGACGGGGCGGCCATGGAGCGGCCGCCCGGCAGGATGTCACCGGCGCGGGGCCGGCGTGGGGAAGGGAAGGGCGCTCAGTCGCCCTCGTGGGCGACGTAGGGCTTCACCATCTTGGTGGGGTCCACCACGCGGTGGAACTCGTCCTCGGTGACATAGGCCAGTTCCAGCGCCGCCTCCTTCAAGGTGAGGTCGTTGTCCATGGCGTGGTGGGCGATCTTGGAGGCCTTGTCATAGCCGATCACCGGGGCAAGGGCCGTCACCAGCATGAGCGAGCGGTCCACATATTCGGCGATCTTCTTCAGGTTCGGCTTGGTGCCCTCCACCAGGAAGCGGCGGAAATTGGTGCAGCCGTCGGTGGCGAGCGTAATGGAATTGCAGATGTTGAAGATCATCAGCGGCTTGTAGACGTTCATCTCCAGATAGCCGCTGGCGCCGCCAAAACCAACCGCCACGTCATTGGCCATCATCTGCACGGCCAGCATGGTCAGGGCCTCGGCCTGGGTGGGGTTCACCTTGCCGGGCATGATGGAGGAGCCGGGCTCGTTCTCCGGAATGATCAGCTCGGCAAAGCCGGCGCGCGGGCCGCACGACATCAGGCGAATGTCGTTGCCGATCTTGTAGAGCGAGGCGGCAAGCGTGCGCAGCGTGCCGGAGAATTGCACCAGGGCGTCATGGGCGCCCTGCACGGTGAACTTGTTGGGCGCGGTCACATAGGGAAGGCCGGTGAGGGCGGCGATCTCGGCTGCCACCGCCTCGGCAAATCCGGGGGCGGCATTGATGCCGGTGCCCACGGCGGTGCCACCGAGCGCCAGGCGATAGACACCCTTCAGCGCGTCGTCGATGCGCTCCAGGTCATCGGTCAGCATGCCCGCATAGCCGGACCATTCCTGGCCCAGGGTCAGGGGCGTCGCATCCTGCATGTGGGTGCGGCCGATCTTGACGATGTCCTTCCACTCCTCCGCCTTGGCGGTGATGGCGTCGCGCAGGGCGGTGACGGCGGGGATGAGGCGCGTGGTGGCGTTCACGCCCACCGCCACATGCATGGCCGAGGGGAAGGAATCGTTGGAGGACTGGGACATGTTGACGTGGTCATTGGGATGGACCGGCGTCTTGGAGCCCAGCGGGTTGCCCGCCATCTGGCAGCAGCGGTTCGAGATCACCTCGTTGACGTTCATGTTGAACTGGGTGCCCGAGCCGGTCATCCACACATGAAGCGGGAACATGTCGTGGTGCTGGCCGGCGAGGATCTCGTCGCAGGTGGCGGTGATGAGCTTGAACTGCTCGTCCGGCAGGCGCCCGCCTTTGTGGTTCGCCGCGGCCGCTCCCTTCTTGAGGGTGGCGTAGGCGGTGATCATCTCCCGCGGCATCAGGTCCTTGCCGATGCTGAAATGCTCCAGGGAGCGCTGCGTCTGCGCGCCCCAGAGCTTGTCAGCGGGAACCTGGACTTCGCCAAGGCTGTCGGTTTCGGTGCGCATCTCAGTCATGGGCCGCCCCCTTATTGATTGCATCCAGACTGCGCAGAATGGCGGCGGGATGCAAATGGCTCATGACGTCCCATGCAAGTGAAATTGCTTCCATTTCGGGTGCGGTATGGGACGGCCGGAAACGGACCCCGATGGGGCTGGTCGATCAGACCTTCTTGACGAACTCCGCGCGCAGCACCAGGCCCTTGATGCCGGGATAGCGGCAGTCGATCTCCTGGGCGTCGCCGGTGAGGCGGATGGTCTTGATGACGGTGCCGCGCTTCAGCGTCTGGCCCGCGCCCTTGACCGTCAGGTCCTTGATCAGGGTCACGCTGTCGCCGTCCTGGAGCAGGTTGCCCAGCGCGTCGCGTACCTCGACGCCGGCGCCGGCCTCAGCCTTCCGGGCGGCGGCATCCTCCGGGCTCAGCCATTCGCCGGTGGCTTCGTCATACACATAATCGCCTTCGGTGCTCATGGCGTTCTTCCGGTTGTGATGGGGCGCGGACCATACACGAGGGCGTGAAGCGAAAGCGAGGCCGGCGGCGGCATGGCAGCTTTCTCTTTCCGGGGCAGCATGCCGTGGGCGTCAGCTGCCCGCACCAGCCGCCGAGCCCTCCCCCTCCCCAGCAAGCGGGAGAGGGGGCGGGACAGTGCGGGAGGGAGGCCGGCGGCTTGGTGCGGAGGCGTGCCGCCGGGCGCGCCGGCCCCCCCTCTCCCGCGAAGCGGGGAAGGGCCGGGGAGGGGCGGGGTCCTGGAAGGCCAGGAGGGGGCAAGGCGGGCATTTCAGGCGCCGCGCACGAGCAGATCGGCGACCCCGATCGTAAACATGTTACAAAAATCAGTTGCGATCTCAAATTTCGTCACATATAATTTTTCCAAGATAGGGAGGACCGCATGTACACGCAGGCTCTCAACGCCAATCCCGACGCCAATGACCGCACGCTCGAAGATGCCGCGCTGCTCGCGCGCTTTCAGGCGCGCATCGACGATGAGCAGCGCATCGAGCCCAATGACTGGATGCCGGCCGCCTATCGCAAGACGCTGACCCGCCAGATCTCCCAGCATGCCCATTCCGAGATCATCGGCATGCTGCCCGAGGGCAACTGGATCACCCGCGCCCCCTCGCTCCGCCGCAAGGCGGCCCTGCTCGCCAAGGTGCAGGACGAGTGCGGCCACGGCCTGTATCTCTATGCGGCCGCCGAGACGCTGGGCACCTCGCGCGAGGAGCTGGTGGACCAGCTCCTGTCCGGCAAGGCGAAATATTCGTCCATCTTCAACTATCCGACCCTGACCTGGGCGGACATTGGCGCCATCGGCTGGCTGGTGGACGGCGCGGCGATCATGAACCAGATCCCGCTGTGCCGCTGCTCCTACGGCCCCTATGCCCGCGCCATGATCCGGGTGTGCAAGGAGGAATCCTTCCACCAGCGCCAGGGCTACGAGATCATGCTGACGCTGGCCAAGGGCAGCGCCGAGCAGAAGGAGATGGCGCAGGACGCGCTGAACCGCTGGTGGTGGCCCTGCCTGATGATGTTCGGCCCGCCCGATGCGGCCAGCCAGCATTCGGACGCCTCCACCCGCTGGAAGATCAAGCGCTTCTCCAATGACGAGCTGCGCCAGAAGTTCGTCGATGCCACCGTGCCGCAGGCCCATTATCTGGGCCTCACCCTTCCCGACCCGGACCTCAAGCTCAATGAAGAGACCGGCCACTGGGAGTACGGCGCCATCGACTGGGAGGAGTTCAAGCAGGTGATCGCCGGCAACGGCCCGTGCAATCGCGACCGCATGGCCGCCCGCCGCAAGGCCCACGACGACGGCGCCTGGGTGCGCGATGCCGCGCTTGCTTTCGCCGAGAAGCGCAAGGCCAAGGCCGCCGCCTGACTCCGGCACGACGCGCCCCCTCTCCCGCTTGCGGGGGAGGGTCGGGGAGGGGGAACGGTGGAGGGGGAAGGCTTTGGTGGATGGTGAGGGGCAGGGCTCCACATGACATCGCCGGGCCTGCTCCCGGACGGCCCCCTCCCTCTCCCTCCCCCGCATTGCGGGAGAGGGGAGTTCCAGGTGGGGAGAGGGTGAGCGGGGCGAGAGTCCGGCGGCACCCGCACCAATAAACCAACGATGTCGCCGCCAAACGCAGTGAGCGCCCCCGAGCGACCGGTGGGGCCGGCTGCCAACAGGAGGAAACGCAATGCCCGTCAATGCCGTCCCGCTCTGGGAAGTCTTCATCCGCTCGCGCAATGGCCTCGCCCACAAGCATGTGGGCTCGCTGCACGCGGCCGATTCCACCCTCGCCCTCCAGGCGGCCCGCGACCTCTACACCCGCCGGGGTGAAGGCCTGTCCATCTGGGTGGTCCCCTCCAACGCCATCACGGCCTCGGACCCGGCGGACAAGGACATGATGTTCGAGCCCACGGCCTCGAAGATCTACCGCCACCCCACTTTCTACGACGTGCCCGAGGAAGTCGGCCACATGTGAGCGTGCCCGGCACGTTCAGAAGGAAAAACGGGCAAGGGAACGGCAAGAGGGACACATCATGGCCACCTCCAGCATCCAAGTGGCGGACATTCCGCTCGTGCGCTATCTGCTGCGCCGCGCCGACGATGCGCTCATCCTCGGCCATCGCCTCTCCGAATGGTGCGGGCATGCGCCCCTCATGGAAGAGGAGATGGCGCTCGCCAATATGGGCCTCGACCTCATCGGCCAGGCGCGCGCGCTCTATAGCTATGCGGGCGAAGTGGAAGGCGCGGGCCACGACGAGGACGCCTTCGCCTATCTGCGCGGCGAGCGGGACTACCAGAACCTCCTCCTGGTGGAGCAGCCCAACGGCGATTTCGCCCGCACCATGGTGCGCCAGTTTTTCTATTCCGCCTTCATCGATCCCTATTGGCGGGCGCTGATGGGCTCGTCCGACGCGACGCTCGCCGCCATCGCCGCCAAGGCGGAGAAGGAAAGCGCCTATCATGTGCGCCACTGCGCCGAATGGATCATCCGCCTCGGCGACGGCACGGCGGAGAGCCATCAGCGGGCGCAGGCGGCCGTGGACGAGCTGTGGGCCTTCACCGGCGAGCTGTTCGAAGTGGATGCCCCCGAGCGCGCCTTGATCGAGGCGGGCGTGGCTGTGGACCCAGAGCCGCTGCGCGCGGGCTTTAAGGCCAAGGTGGATGCGGTGATCGCCGAGGCGACGCTGACCCTTCCCGCCGGCACCTGGATGCACAAAGGCGGGCGCCAGGGCCGCCATTCCGAGCATCTCGGCCACCTGCTCACCGAGCTGCAATATCTCCAGCGCACCTTCCCCGGGGCGACCTGGTGAACCAGCCCCTCGGGGCGCTCTCCGGCACCGGAACCGGGCCGGAGGCGCGCCTCCTGGAGACCGCGCGCGCCGTGGCGGGCCAAGTGACGGACCCGGAAATCCCGGTGCTCACCATCGCCGATCTCGGCGTGCTGCGGGACGTGCAGATGGTGGACGGGCGGATCGAGGTGCTGATCACCCCCACCTATTCCGGCTGCCCGGCCATGAACATGATCGCGCTGGAGATCGAGCTGGCGCTGGATAAGGCGGGGCTTGGCCCCGTCACCGTCAGGACGGTGCTCTCGCCCGCCTGGACCACCGACTGGATGAGCGAAGAGGGGCGCGAGAAGCTGCGCGCCTACGGCATCGCGCCACCGTCCAAGGGGGGAGGGCGCCGGGCGCTCTTCGGCGAGGAGCAGGTGGCCTGTCCCCAATGCGGGGCCACCGACACGTCGGAGATCGCGGCCTTCGGCTCCACCTCCTGCAAGTCCCTGTGGCGCTGCAACGCCTGCCGGGAACCCTTCGACTATTTCAAATGCCATTGAACGGGAAACGCCATGTCCACGGTCCTTGAAGCCAATGCCGCGACCGGCGGCAGCCCGGCCCTTCCCCCACTTGCGCCGGCCGCCGGCCGCGCGGTGCCGAAGTTCCACGCGCTCACCGTGCGCGAGGTGCGCCGGGAGACGCCCGAGGCGGTGTCCATCACCTTTGACGTGCCGGCCGATCTTGCCGCCGACTTTGCCTTCGCGCCCGGCCAGTACCTGACCCTGCGCACCACCATCGACGGGGAAGAGGTACGTCGCTCCTATTCCATCTGCTCCGGGCCCGATGACGGCGAACTGCGGGTGGCGGTGAAGCAGGTGGAGAGCGGGGTCTTCTCTGGCTGGGTGAACGCGAACCTCGCCGCCGGCGACACCATCGACGTGATGACCCCCACCGGCCGCTTCGGCCTGGAGGGCGATCCCGGCAATGGCCGCATCCATGTGGCCTTCGCGGCGGGCTCGGGCATCACCCCGGTCCTGTCCATTGCGCGCGGTGTGCTCTCACGCGAGCCGGACAGCCGCTTCTATCTCTTCTACGGCAACCGCACGACCACCGACATCCTCTTCCGCACGGAGCTGGAGGAGCTGAAGGATCGTTTCCTGGGTCGCCTCTCGGTGTTCCACGTGCTCTCGCGGGAAGAGCAGGACCTGCCAGTGCTGAACGGACACCTCAATGGCGAGAAGGTGCGCCTGCTGCTCACTGCCATGGTGCCGGCCGCCGCCGTGGACCATGCCTTCGTCTGCGGCCCCACCGCCATGATCGATGAGCTGGAGGGCACGCTGAAGGATCTCGGCCTGCCCCCCGAAAAGGTCCATGTGGAACGCTTCGTCTCCGCTTATGGCGGCAAGCCGCGTCCCAAGCCCGTCATCGCCCCGGAAGCGGCGCCCGCGCATGTGGCCTCCCTCATTGTCGACGGCAAGCGCCGCGACGTGCCGGTGGCGCAGGGCGAGGCGATCCTGGACGCCGCGCTGCGGGCGGGCATGGACCTGCCCTTCGCCTGCAAGGGCGGCATGTGCTCCACCTGCCGCGCCAAGGTGGTGGAGGGCTCGGCCGAGATGGACCTCAATTATTCGCTGGAAGGCTGGGAGCTGGAGGCGGGCTTCATCCTCACCTGCCAGGCCCATCCCACCAGCGCGCGCGTGGTCATCGACTTCGATCAGATGTAGGCAGACGGGGCACTGGCGGGGCGCTCACATGCTCCGCCCTTGCATCCTGGGCGCTCATCCGATAAGGAGGCGCCTCCCTTGAGGGTGCCTGGCACCTTTCGGGGAATGCGGACGGGGAGGCATCCCCGCACGTGGCGTGGGAGGTGAGGCGGGCGTTTCGCCACGCACCTCCAAGATCCAGACCACGCATTCCTGGCCGGCTGGCCCGCACCTGCGGGCTTTTCGGCGTTTCACGGGAGTTTAAGATGGCGAAGAAGATTACCGGTTACGTCAAGCTGCAGGTTGCGGCTGGCAGCGCCAACCCGGCGCCGCCGATTGGCCCCGCGCTCGGTCAGCGCGGCCTGAACATCATGGAATTCTGCAAGGCGTTCAACGCCCAGACGGCGAAGGAAGAGAAGGGGATGCCCATCCCCGTCGTCATCACCGTCTACCAGGATCGCTCCTTCACCTTCGAGCTGAAGACCCCTCCGGTCTCCTACTTCCTCAAGAAGGCCGCCGGCCTCGAGACGAAGAAGAAGCCCGGCTCCGGCTCCAAGACCCCCGGCAAGGGTGCGACCGTCGGCAAGGTGACCCGCGCCCAGATGGTCGAGATCGCCGAGAAGAAGATGAAGGATCTGAACTGCGACACCGTTGAGGCCGCGCTTCAGATGATCGAAGGCTCGGCCCGGTCCATGGGCCTCCAGGTTCAGGGGTGAGCATCATGGCGAATCACGGCAAGCGCGTCCGCGCCACCCGCGAGGGTATCGATCGCACCAAGCTCTATTCTCTGGACGAGGCTCTCGCCCTCCTGAAGGAGCGCACCACCGCCAAGTTCGACGAGACCATCGAGGTCGCGATCAATCTCGGCGTGGATCCCCGCCATGCGGACCAGATGGTCCGTGGCGTCTGCAACCTGCCCAACGGCTCGGGCCGCACGGTGCGCGTGGCGGTGTTCGCCCGCGGCGCCAAGGCGGACGAGGCGAAGGCCGCCGGGGCTGACATTGTCGGCGCCGAGGACCTGCTGGAGACCATCCAGGGCGGCACGATCGACTTCGATCGCTGCATCGCCACCCCGGACCTGATGCCGCTCGTCGGCCGCCTCGGCAAGGTGCTCGGCCCGCGCGGCCTGATGCCGAACCCGAAGGTTGGTACCGTCACCATGGACGTGAAGGGCGCCGTCGCCGCCGCCAAGGGCGGCGCGGTGGAGTTCCGCGTCGAGAAGGCCGGTATCATCCACGGCGGTATCGGCAAGGCCTCCTTCGAGCAGGACAAGCTGGCCGAGAACATCCGCGCCTTCGTGGACGCGGTTGTGAAGGCCAAGCCCACCGGCGCCAAGGGCACCTATGTGCAGCGCGTGGCGGTGTCGTCGACCATGGGCCCGGGCATCAAGGTGGAGCCCTCCACCGTGCTGGTCGCCTGATCGGACGAGAATCGCCTCCGGGCGCTTCTGTGTTGAGGTTTGAAAGGCCGGGCCCTGCGCCCGGCCTTTCTGCATTTGCGGTCTGCGGCCGCGGCAGGGCAGGGGCGTCGTCGCGAAAGATCCGGAATCCTTGCGGCAGAAGCGTTTGGGCCGTCCTTTCCCGCATGATGCCGAAGCGGGGAAGGGGTGGATCGGCTGTAACAGGACGGCTTCCGCGTCAAGAGAAAAAAGTGCGGGAGGGCGTGACAAGCCGGCCTTGACCTTATATACACCCTGTTCCCGCGTTGCCGAAAGGCGAGGCGGGTTTATGGCTTCCACGCCGGAGACGGCGTCGGAGGGGCTGGAAGGGTTCGCCCTCCCGGCCTTTATGTTCGTCTCAATCCCAGGTTTCGGCCGGGGAAGGGGCGGGCAGAAGTCCTGTCCGAGACTGCAGGCGCCATGCTTTCGCGTGGCTTAATCCTCGCCAGACCTTCCGCCCGGAAGGTCCTCTGGAGGGCCAGCATAGACGGGGAAGACGGATTTCGCGCGGCGGCCTCGAGCTTGCCGCAACAGATCGGTTCGAACCAGCACCTTGTGGCCGGTGACCCGGATCCGAGGGGACAGGGCATTGAGCGTCGCGCGTTCCGCGAGCGGCATGTCCAATGGACAGGTCACTTTCGGTCGGGCGGCAAGGTGCAACCGGTGGAGCCAGTCTCTGGTTCCGCCACAGGCTTAAAGAGAGCCAGACGTGGATCGAGCGGAAAAACAAGAGCTCGTCACGACGCTCGCCGAAGTGTTCAAGACCACTTCGGTCGTCGTGGTGGCCCACTATTCCGGCCTCACCGTGGCCCAGATGTCGAAGCTTCGTCGACAGATGAAGGCCGAGGGTGCGACCGTGAAGGTGGCGAAGAACCGCCTCGCCAAGATCGCTCTGGAAGGCTCCGACGTCGCCCATGTGGCGTCCCTTCTGAAGGGACCCACCATCATCGCTTATTCAAGCGATCCGGTGGCGGCGCCGAAGGTTGCCGTCGAGTTTGCCAAGGGTAACGACAAGTTCGTCATCCTCGGCGGCGCGATGGGCAAGACGGCCCTCAATGCTGACGGTGTGAAGGCGCTCGCCACCATGCCGTCCCTTGACGAGCTGCGTGCGAAGCTGGTCGGCCTCATCCAGGCCCCGGCTACCAAGATCGCCCAGCTCACCACGGCGCCGGCTGCGAAGCTCGCGCGCGTGTTTGGGGCCTATGCCAAGCAGGACGAAGCCGCGTGAGGCGGTTGGATCTCGCAAACCTGAATTTCGAACCTATCTAGAAAGAAACGACAATGGCTGATCTGACCAAGCTCGTTGACGAGCTGTCCTCCCTGACCGTTCTCGAGGCCGCTGAGCTCGCGAAGCTCCTCGAGGAGAAGTGGGGCGTGTCCGCCGCTGCCGCCGTCGCGGTTGCGGCTGCCCCCGGCGCGGCTGCTGCCGCCCCGGCCGCCGAAGAGCAGACCGAGTTCACCGTGGTGCTCGCGGCTGCCGGCGACAAGAAGATCGAGGTCATCAAGGAAGTCCGCGCCATCACCGGCCTGGGCCTCAAGGAAGCCAAGGATCTGGTCGAAGGCGCTCCCAAGCCCGTCAAGGAAGGCGTGGCCAAGGACGAAGCCGAGAAGCTCAAGGCCCAGCTCGAGAAGGCTGGCGCCAAGGTCGAGCTCAAGTGAGCTTTTGAAAAAGGGCGGCCCCGGTGTCCGGGGCCGCCTGTTTCGCCATTTGCAGATGGCGAGAGGTGAAGGGGACGGTTCTCCAGGCGGCCTGAAACGGCAGGCGGCCTGGAGAGCCGTCGCGGCGTGGAAAGGGATGGCGCATGCCCCCACCTTTCCCGTCGGACGGTGTGGGGTCGATGGGCCGGCACGGCAGCTTTCCTTCCAGGAGAGCGTCCAGGAGGGCCGGACCCCAAGGACCAGGACGGACGAGGATCGAGATGGCGCAAACGTTCACCGGTCGCAAGCGGATCCGCAAATTCTTCGGCAAGATCAAGGAAGTCGCTGAGATGCCGAACCTCATTGAGGTTCAGAAGGCGTCCTATGACCAGTTCCTGCAGATCGAAGAGCCGAAGGGCGGGCGCGCGGACGACGGTCTCCAGGCCGTGTTCAAGTCGGTATTCCCCATCTCCGACTTTTCCGGCGCCGCCATGCTGGAGTTCGTGCGCTACGAGTTCGAGCCCCCGAAATATGACGTGGACGAGTGCCGCCAGCGCGGCATGACGTTTGCTGCCCCGCTGAAGGTGACGCTCCGCCTCATCGTGTTCGATGTGGACCCGGACACCGGCGCCAAGTCCGTGAAGGACATCAAGGAGCAGGACGTCTATACCGGCGACATCCCGCTCATGACCATGAACGGCACGTTCATCGTCAACGGCACCGAGCGCGTCATCGTCTCCCAGATGCACCGCTCGCCGGGCGTCTTCTTCGACCACGACAAGGGCAAGACCCATTCCTCGGGCAAGCTCCTGTTCGCGGCGCGCATCATTCCCTATCGCGGGTCCTGGCTCGACATCGAGTTCGACGCCAAGGACATCGTCTATGCGCGCATCGACCGTCGCCGCAAGATCCCGGTGACGAGCCTGCTCTATGCGCTCGGCCTCGACGCGGAAGAGATCCTGGATACCTTCTACCAGAAGATCCAGTATTCCCGCGCCAAGGACGGCTGGCGCATGCCGTTCGACCCCAAGCGGATGAAGGGCTACAAGGCCGTCTCCGACATGGTGGACGCGGACACCGGCGAAGTGGTGGTCGAGGCCGGCAAGAAGCTGACCGTGCGCGCCGCCCGCCAGCTCGCCGAGAAGGGCCTGAAGGCCCTCAAAATCTCCGACGAGGAGATGATCGGCCAGTATATCGCCGAGGACCTCGTGGACGCCGCCACCGGCGAGATCCATGCGGAAGCGGGCGACGAGGTCACCGAGAAGCTGCTCAAGCTCCTCGAGGAGACCGGCTATAACGACATCCCGATCCTCGACATCGACCACGTGAACACGGGTGCCTACATCCGCAACACGCTGTCGGCCGACAAGAACATGACCCGCGAGGATGCGCTCTTCGACATCTATCGCGTGATGCGCCCGGGCGAGCCGCCGACGCTCGACAGCGCCCAGGCCATGTTCCACTCGCTGTTCTTCGATGCCGAGCGCTATGACCTTTCCGCGGTCGGCCGCGTGAAGATGAACATGCGCCTGGACCTCGACTGCCCGGACACCGTGCGCGTGCTGCGCCGCGAGGACATCCTCTCGGTCATCCGCACCCTGGTGGAGCTGCGCGACGGCAAGGGCGAGATCGACGACATCGACCATCTCGGCAATCGCCGCGTGCGCTCGGTCGGCGAGCTCATGGAGAACCAGTACCGCGTCGGCCTGCTGCGCATGGAGCGCGCCATCAAGGAGCGCATGTCGTCCGTCGACATCGACACCGTGATGCCGCAGGACCTCATCAATGCGAAGCCGGTGGCGGCGGCGGTGCGCGAGTTCTTCGGCTCCTCGCAGCTCTCGCAGTTCATGGACCAGACCAACCCGCTCTCCGAGATCACCCACAAGCGCCGCCTCTCGGCGCTTGGCCCGGGCGGTCTGACCCGCGAGCGGGCGGGCTTCGAGGTGCGCGACGTGCACCCGACCCATTATGGCCGCATCTGCCCCATCGAGACGCCGGAAGGCCCGAATATCGGCCTGATCAACTCGCTGGCGACCTTTGCCCGCGTGAACAAGTACGGCTTCATCGAGGCCCCCTACCGCAAGGTGGTGGACGGGCATGTGACCGACGAGGTGGTCTATCTCTCCGCCATGGAGGAGGGGAAGTACTACGTCGCGCAGGCCAACATCCCGCTCGATGCCAATGGCAAGTTCGAGGAAGACCTGGTGGTCTGCCGCCATGCGGGCGACGTGCTCCTGGTGTCGCCCGACCGCGTCGACTTCATGGACGTGTCGCCCAAGCAGTTGGTGTCCGTTGCCGCCGCGCTGATCCCGTTCCTTGAGAACGACGACGCGAACCGCGCGCTCATGGGCTCCAACATGCAGCGCCAGGCCGTGCCGCTGGTGCGCTCGCAGGCGCCGCTGGTGGGCACCGGCATGGAAGCCGTGGTCGCCCGCGACTCGGGAGCGGCCATCGCCGCCCGCCGCACCGGCGTGGTGGACCAGGTGGACGCCACCCGTATCGTCATCCGCGCCACGGAAGAGACCGACGCCTCCAAGTCCGGCGTCGACATCTACCGCCTGATGAAGTTCCAGCGCTCCAACCAGTCCACCTGCATCAACCAGCGTCCGCTGGTGCGCGTGGGTGACCAGGTGCGCCGCGGCGACATCATCGCCGACGGCCCGTCCACGGAGCTGGGCGAGCTGGCGCTGGGCCGGAACGTGCTCGTCGCGTTCATGCCCTGGAACGGCTACAACTTCGAAGATTCGATCCTGCTCTCGGAGAACATCGTCAAGGACGACGTGTTCACCTCGATCCATATCGAGGAGTTCGAGGCCATGGCCCGCGACACCAAGCTCGGGCCGGAGGAAATCACCCGCGACATTCCCAACGTCTCGGAAGAGGCGCTGAAGAATCTCGACGAGGCAGGCATCGTCTATATCGGCGCGGAAGTGCGCGCCGGCGACATCCTGGTGGGCAAGATCACCCCCAAGGGCGAAAGCCCGATGACGCCGGAAGAAAAGCTCCTGCGCGCCATCTTCGGCGAGAAGGCCGCCGACGTGCGCGACACCTCGCTCCGCCTGCCTCCGGGCACGACGGGCACGGTGGTGGAAGTGCGCGTGTTCAACCGCCACGGCGTCGACAAGGACGAGCGTGCGCTGGCCATCGAGCGCGAAGAGATCGAGCGCCTCGCCAAGGACCGCGACGACGAGCAGGCGATCCTGGACCGCAACGTCTTCGGGCGCCTGTCCGAGATGCTGTCCGGCAAGCCGGGCATTGCCGGTCCCAAGGGCTTCCGCAAGGACTCGGAGATCACCAAGGAACTGCTGGGCGATACCCCGCGCTCGCAGTGGTGGCTGTTCGCGGTGGCCGATGACACCCTGATGGGTGAAATCGAAGCCATGCGCGCCCAGTACGACGAGGCCAAGAAGCGCCTTGAGCAGCGCTTCCTCGACAAGGTCGAGAAGCTCCAGCGCGGCGACGAACTGCCTCCCGGCGTGATGAAGATGGTCAAGGTCTTCGTCGCGGTGAAGCGCAAGATCCAGCCCGGCGACAAGATGGCCGGTCGTCACGGCAACAAGGGCGTGGTTTCGCGCATCGTCCCGGTGGAAGACATGCCGTTCCTCGAGGACGGCACCAATGTGGACATCGTGCTGAACCCGCTCGGCGTGCCGAGCCGCATGAATGTGGGACAGATCCTCGAAACCCATCTGGGCTGGGCCTGCGCGGGCCTGGGTCGTCAGGTGGCGGCGGCGGTCGATGCCTATTATGCGGCCCATGACGAAGCCAAGCTGCGCGGCGCTCTGGAGAGCGTCTACGGCAAGGCCGAGATCGAGCCGTTGAAGCAGAACGAGCTGATCGAGCTGTCGGAGAACCTGCGCAAGGGTGTGCCCATGGCCACCCCGGTGTTCGACGGCGCACGCGAGGCCGACATCGAGGCGCAGCTGGAGAAGGCGGGTCTCAACCCGTCCGGCCAGTCCACCCTCTTTGACGGGCGCACCGGTGAGCCGTTCGACCGTAATGTGACGGTCGGCTACATCTACATGCTGAAGCTGCATCACCTGGTGGACGACAAGATCCACGCCCGCTCCATCGGCCCCTACTCGCTCGTCACCCAGCAGCCGCTGGGCGGCAAGGCGCAGTTCGGCGGCCAGCGCTTCGGCGAAATGGAAGTGTGGGCGCTGGAGGCCTATGGCGCGGCCTACACCCTGCAGGAGATGCTCACCGTGAAGTCGGACGACGTCGCCGGCCGCACCAAGGTCTACGAGGCCATCGTGCGCGGCGAGGACACGTTCGAGAGCGGCATCCCCGAGAGCTTCAACGTGCTGGTGAAGGAAATGCGCTCGCTCGGCCTGAACGTCGAGCTGGTGAATTCCAAGACCGGGCGCAACGTCGCCCCCGGCACCCGCGAGAACCTGCCCGCGGCCGAATAAGGCCGCGTTCATCCAAGGGCGCAGGCGGTGAGCCTGCGCCGCCGCGATGTGACACGATTTTTCCGGCCGGTCCCCCTCAGGCGGCATGAGGGGGCCACCCGGCCGAGCCGAAGGAGACGGCGATGAATCAAGAGGTGATGAATCTCTTCAATCCGGCGACCCCGGCTCCGACCTTTGATCAGATCAAGATCTCGATCGCGAGCCCCGAGAAGATCGCCTCCTGGTCCTATGGCGAGATCAAGAAGCCTGAGACCATCAACTACCGGACCTTCAAGCCCGAGCGCGACGGCCTGTTCTGCGCGCGCATCTTCGGGCCCATCAAGGACTATGAGTGCTTGTGCGGCAAGTACAAGCGCATGAAGTACAAGGGCATCATCTGCGAGAAGTGCGGCGTCGAGGTCACCCTCTCGCGCGTGCGCCGCGAGCGCATGGGCCATATCGAACTGGCCGCGCCCGTCGCCCACATCTGGTTCCTGAAGTCCCTGCCGAGCCGCATTGGCCTGCTGCTCGACATGACGCTCAAGGACCTGGAGCGCATCCTCTATTTCGAATATTTCGTCGTGCTTGAGCCGGGCCTGACCCCCCTCAAGTATCGCCAGCTTTTGTCCGAGGACGACTATCTGCGCGCCCAGGACGAGTATGGCGAGGACAGCTTCACCGCCATGATCGGCGCGGAAGCCATCCGCGAGCTGCTGCGCTCCATGGATCTCGAAAAGATCGCCGCCGACCTGCGGGTGGAGATCGCCGAGGCCACCACCGAGCTGAAGCCCAAGAAGCTCGCCAAGCGCCTGAAGATCGTCGAGGCCTTCCAGCTCTCCGGCAACAAGCCGGAATGGATGATCCTCACCCATGTCCCGGTGATCCCGCCGGACCTGCGCCCGCTCGTCCCGCTGGACGGCGGCCGGTTCGCCACCTCGGACCTGAACGATCTCTATCGCCGCGTCATCAACCGCAACAACCGCCTGAAGCGCCTCATCGAGCTGCGCGCGCCGGACATCATCATCCGCAACGAGAAGCGCATGCTTCAGGAAGCGGTGGATGCGCTGTTCGACAACGGCCGCCGCGGCCGCGTCATCACGGGTGCCAACAAGCGCCCGCTGAAGTCGCTCGCCGACATGCTCAAGGGCAAGCAGGGCCGGTTCCGCCAGAACCTGCTCGGCAAGCGCGTCGACTATTCCGGCCGCTCCGTGATCGTGGTGGGTCCCGAGCTTAAGCTGCACCAGTGCGGCCTGCCGAAGAAGATGGCGCTCGAGCTGTTCAAGCCCTTCATCTATGCCCGCCTCGACGCCAAGGGCCATTCGGCCACCGTCAAGCAGGCCAAGAAGCTGGTGGAGAAGGAGCGTCCCGAGGTTTGGGACATCCTGGACGAGGTCATCCGCGAGCATCCCGTGATGCTCAACCGCGCCCCGACGCTGCACCGCCTCGGCATCCAGGCCTTCGAGCCGGTGCTGATCGAGGGCAAGGCGATCCAGCTTCACCCGCTGGTCTGCTCGGCCTTCAATGCGGACTTCGACGGCGACCAGATGGCCGTGCACGTTCCCCTCTCGCTGGAAGCCCAGCTTGAGGCCCGCGTGCTCATGATGTCCACCAACAACATCCTGCACCCGGCGAACGGCGCGCCCATCATCGTGCCCTCGCAGGACATCGTGCTGGGTCTCTATTATCTCTCCATCATGCGCGACAACGAGCCCGGCGAGGGCATGGCGTTCGCGGACATGGGCGAGATCGACCACGCGCTGGCGGCCAAGTCCATCACGCTCGCCACCAAGATCCGCGGCCGCTATGTGGGCGTGGATGCGGACGGCAACAAGGTCTCCAAGATCTATGAGACCACGCCCGGCCGCATGAAGATCGGCGAGCTGCTGCCCAAGCACCCCAAGGTTCCCTACGACGTCGTCAACAAGCTGATGACGAAGAAGGAAATCTCCAACATGATCGACGCGGTGTACCGTCACTGCGGTCAGAAGGAGAGCGTGATCTTCTGCGACCGGATCATGGCGCTGGGCTTCTACAACGCGTTCCGGGCGGGCATTTCCTTCGGCAAGGACGACATGGTCGTGCCGAAGAAGAAGTGGGACCTGGTGGAAGAGACCCGTGCTCTCACCAAGGAGTACGAGCAGCAGTACAATGACGGCCTGATCACCCAGGGCGAGAAGTACAACAAGGTCGTCGATGCGTGGGGCAAGTGCACCGATCGCATCGCCGACGAGATGATGAAGGAAATCTCTTCGGTCAAGAAGGACCCGAAGACCGGACGGGACAAGCAGATCAACTCGATCTACATGATGTCCCACTCCGGAGCGCGTGGGTCGCCCGCGCAGATGAAGCAGCTTGCCGGCATGCGCGGCCTCATGGCCAAGCCGTCGGGCGAGATCATCGAGAGCCCGATCATCTCGAACTTCAAGGAAGGCCTGACCGTGATGGAGTACTTCAACTCCACCCACGGCGCGCGCAAGGGCCTTGCCGACACCGCTCTGAAGACGGCCAATTCCGGCTATCTGACCCGCCGTCTCGTCGACGTGGCGCAGGATTCCATCATCACCGAGCGCGATTGCGGCTCGACGAATGGCATCCATATGCGCGCCATCATCGACTCTGGACAGGTGGTGGCCTCGCTCGCCTCCCGCGTTCTCGGCCGCACCGCGGTTGAAGACGTGGTCGAGCCCGCCACCGGCACGGTCATCGTGCCCAATGGCCAGATGATCGAAGAGCCGCACATCGATCGGATCAACAAGTCCGGCATCCAGGAGATCAAGATCCGGTCGGTGCTGACCTGCGAGACCCGAAACGGCGTGTGCGGCACCTGCTACGGGCGCGATCTGGCCCGTGGCACGCCCGTCAACATGGGCGAGGCGGTCGGCGTCATCGCGGCGCAGTCCATCGGCGAGCCGGGCACCCAGCTCACCATGCGCACCTTCCACATCGGTGGCGCCGCCCAGCTGGCGGACTCGTCCTTCGTGGAGAGCAACTTCGAGGGCACCATCCGCATCCGCAACCGCAACGTGGCGCGGAACTCGGATGGCGACCTCATCGTCATGGGCCGCAACCTCGCGGTGGTGATCGTCGACCTCGACGGCACCGAGCGCGCGGTGAACCGCGTCCAGTACGGTTCGCGCCTGAAGGTGGACGAGGGCGACACGGTGAAGCGCGGCCAGCGCATCGCCGAGTGGGACCCCTACACCCGTCCCATCCTGACCGAGGTGGACGGCACCGTCGGCTTCGAGGATCTGGTCGAAGGCCAGTCCATGAACGAGGCCATCGACGAGGCCACCGGCATCGCCAAGCGCGTGGTCACGGACACCCGTGCCGTGCGCGGCGCGGACCTGCGCCCTGCCATCATCATCAAGGGTGGCGACGGCAAGGTCATCAAGCTGGCCCGCGGCGGTGACGCCCGCTACGCCCTGCCCGTGGAAGCCATCATCTCGGTGGATCCCGGCCAGAGCATCAAGGCCGGCGACGTGGTGGCCCGCGTGCCCATGGAAAGCGCCAAGACCCGCGACATCACGGGCGGTCTGCCGCGCGTGGCGGAGCTGTTCGAGGCCCGTCGTCCGAAGGATGCCGCCATCATCGCGGAAGTCTCCGGCACGGTTCGCTTTGGCCGCGACTACAAGAACAAGCGCCGCCTCACCATCGAGCCGTCTGACGGCGGGGATGCGGTGGAGTACCTGATCCCGAAGGGCAAGCACATCCATCTCCAGGACGGCGACGTGGTGGAGAAGGGCGACTTCCTGGTGGACGGCAACCCGGCGCCGCACGACATCCTGGCGATCAAGGGAGTGGAAGAGCTCGCCGCCTTCCTCGTCAACGAGATCCAGGAGGTCTACCGGCTCCAGGGCGTGAACATCAACGACAAGCACATCGAAGTCATCGTCCGCAACATGCTCCAGAAGGTGGAGATCGACGACGCGGGCGAGACCGACTTCCTGGATGGCGAGCAGGTGGATCGCATCGAGTTCGTCGAGGCCAACGAGAAGGCTGTGGAAGAGGGCAAGAAGCCCGCGACCGGCCATCCCGTGCTCCTCGGCATCACGAAGGCGAGCCTCCAGACCCGCTCCTTCTTCTCGGCGGCCTCCTTCCAGGAGACCACCCGCGTCCTCACGGAAGCGGCGGTCAACGGCAAGGTGGACCCGCTGGAAGGCCTCAAGGAGAACGTCATCGTCGGCCGCCTCATCCCGGCCGGCACCGGCGCCCAGATGAACCGTCTGCGCGTGGTGGCGAACTCCCGCGACGACCTCATCGTCGCCACCCGCGAGCAGTCCGAAGGCGGCCAGCCGCTGGTGGAAGGCCCCGCGGAGTGAGGCGCAGGGCCGCTCCGGCCCGCCTGTCGTGACCTGATCAAGGCCGCCCCCCGGGGCGGCCTTTTTCGTATGGGACGGTGGAAGGCGGGCATGGGCGCTGCCCCCAGCCTTGACCCTGTCCCGCCGATCTCCGAGACCTGCGTCACACGACCGGTGGAGGCGAGCATGGCGGCGGGCGTCACGATCTATGGCATCAAGAATTGCGACACCATGAAGAAGGCCCGCGCCGCTCTGGAGGGGTCGGGCATCGCCTATGCCTTCCATGACTACAAGACGGCCGGCATCGCGCGGGAGAAGCTGGAAGCCTGGATCGGGCAGGTGGGCTGGGAGAAGCTGGTGAACAAGGCCGGCACCACCTTCCGCAAGCTGCCGGAGGCGGAGCGGGCCGATCTGGACGCGGACAAGGCAATTGCGCTGATGCTGGCTCATCCCAGCCTGATCAAGCGGCCGGTGCTGGAAGCCCAGGGGCGCCTGCTTGTGGGGTTTGATCCGTCCGCCTATGCCGGCCTCAAGGCGTGACCGGCGCCATGGCGGAAATCGACCGGTCCCTCGTCGGGATGGAGATGGACCCGTTCTTCGTCGAGGTGGAGCGGGGCGCGGTGCGCAAGTTCGCGCGTGCCATCGGCGATGCAAATCCCCTGTTTCACGATCCCGATTTCGCCCGCGCCCAGGGCCATCCGGATATTCTGGCGCCGCCCACCTTCCCCATCACCTTCCGTCCTCCGCACGAGGCCCCTTGGCTCGCGCCGCTGGACCGGCGCCGCATCCTCGCCGGATCGGTGAGCTTTGCCTATGAGCGACCGGTGACGGCGGGCATGCGGCTGCTGTGCCGCTTCGCGTTTGCCGCCCTTGAGGAGCGGCGCGGCAGCCGGGGCCCCCTGGAGGTGATGCGGCAGGAGGTGCGGGTGGATGACGCTGCGGGGCAGCGCGTGGTGACATGCGCGCGCACGACGCTTTATCGCTCGCTGCAGGAACTGGGGCTGCCGGCATGAAGGCGGCGTCCGGCCCCTGGCGTGTCGGCCAGGCTCTCGTCCTGAAGACTGAGGCGGTCACCACCGAGCAACTGGTCCGCTATGCCGGCGCTTCGGAGGATTACAGCCGCATCCATTATGACAAGCCCTTCGCGGAGGCGGCCGGGCTTGGCGGCATCATCGCCCATGGCATGCTCACCATGGCCTTCATGGGCCGTGTGGTGAGCGACGCGGCGGGGCCGCAGGGCTTCGTGCGCACCCTCACCGCCCGTTTCGTCGCCCCGGTGCGGCCGGGCGATGTGGTGCGGGTGGAAGCAAAGGTGCTGGAAGTGCGGGAGGAGGATGCCGGTGCTCTCGTCCGGCTGGATCTGGCCGCGCGGGTTCGGGGCCGCCCCGTCGCCGTGGGCGAAGCCGAATTCCGCATGGCACCTGCGGTGACCGAGCCGCCGGCGAGGGCGCAGCCCCAATGAGCGCCGCGCGCCGGCCCGGCACGCGGCTTTTGTTCCCGAAGCAGCCGGCGAAGAGACACGGCGCCCCGCAATGAAATGCTGGCCGCGCCGTCGTCCCACTCAGGACGGTGCGTGCCCCGCTGTGGGCACGCCGGCCAGAAGCGCCTTGTCGATGGCGTCCCGCATGGACAGAAGGGCGGAACGGTTGCCCTTCACATAGGCGGCCACCTTGTTCTGGTGCTGGACGGTGCCATCCGCCATGGGCACCGGAAATCCAGTGGTGAGCATCAGCGTGTAGACGCCGTGGCTGTGCGAAAAGGCGCCTGCCGTCTCGAAGAAGCAGGTGGGCGCCACATCCGTGCAGTGCACCGCCGGGGCCACGGTTGCCTTGGCCTTCGGCTTCGGCTTGGTCTTCGGCGTGGTCGTCTCAACCATCGTCATGTCTCCATGCGGAACACGAGGCGGGATGCCGGAGGGCGCCCCCCATTCCCGCTCGGTGCCATCGGACCACTACGGTACCGGCGAAGCGGGTCCTTGTCATGTAGGGGCCTGTTGAGGGCTCGCCCTCCGCCAGGGAAGGGCAGGGGCAAAGCCGCGCCGGGCCTTGATTCCCCTCCCGCGCGGGATGCCAGGTGGCGAGGCCCCCGTCCCTTCGCACTGCATCATGGCGCACCCCGAGGCTGATTCTCCCTTAATGGCCGCTCACCTCGTAGACGCTCTTGAACAGGAAGATGGCAGCGATGGTCCAGGTCACCGGACTGACCCCCTTGTAGCGACCGGTCAGCAGCTTCAGCGCCGCATAGGTGATGAAGCCGAAGGCGATGCCGTTGGCGATGGAGAAGGTGAAGGGCATCAGCATGGCGGTGACGCAGGCGGGGATGACCTCCGTCACGTCGTCCCAGTGCATGTCCACCAGTTCCCGCAGCATCATGCACGAGACGAAGAACAGCGCCGGGGCGGTCGCGTAGGGCGGCACCGAGGCGGCAAGCGGCGAGATGAAGAGACAGGCGAGGAAGAGAAGGGCGACGGTGGCCGCGGTGAGGCCCGTGCGTCCGCCATCCTGAACGCCGGAGGTGCTCTCCAGCATGGCGGTGGAACTGGACGTGCCCAGCAGGGAGCCGATGAAGATGGACGTGCTGTCCGCCAGCAGCGCCTTGTTGAGGCGCTCCATCTTGCCGTTCTTCACCAGCCCCGCCTTGCGGGCCACGCCGATCATGGTGCCGGTGGCGTCGAACAATTCCACCAGGAAGAAGACCAGGATGACCTGCAGCACCCCGCCGGAGAGGGCACCCTTGATGTCGAGGGCGAAAAGGGTCGGCGCGATGGAAGGCGGCATGGAGAACACGCCCTGGAACGTGTTGCCGCCGAACACGAAGCTTAAGCCCGTGATCGCCAGGATGGAGATCAGGAGCGCCCCCCGCACCTTCAGCGCCACCAGAGCGGAGACCATGATGAAGCCGATGATGGCCAGCACCACGCCCGGCTTGTGAAGGTCGCCCAGCGTGACATAGGTGGCCGGGCTTGGCGCCACGATGCCCGCATTCTTCAGCGAGATGATCGCCAGGAACAGGCCGATCCCGGAGGGGATGGCAATCTTCAGGGATTCCGGGATGCCGCGGACGATATGGTCGCGGATGCCGGTCAGCGACACGAACAAGAACAGCACGCCGGAGATGAACACCGCGCCGAGCGCCGTCTGCCATGTGTAGCCCATGGTCAGGACCACCACATAGGCGAAGTAGGCGTTCAGGCCCATGCCCGGCGCAATGGCGATGGGATAGTTGGCATAAAGCGCCATGATGGCGGTGCCGATGGCCGCCACGAGGCAGGTGGCGACGAACACGGCGCCCTGGGGCATGCCCGCCGCGCTGAGGATCGCCGGATTGATGAAGACGATATAGGCGATGGTCAGGAAGGTGGTGACACCCGCCAGCATCTCGGTCCGCACATTGGTCCCGTTTTCCTTCAGCGCGAACAGCTTCTCCAGCATGACGGACGACCTTTCAGCAGGGTCAGGTGGGTGAGGGGGTGGGCCTGTCCCCAGACCCGCTGCCATGGCGCGCGGCGATGGCGGCGTAGATCCGGTCGGGGGCGAAGGGCGTTGCGGCAAAACGGATGCCGGTGGCATCGCGCAGGGCATTGGCAAGCGCGGGCGCCACGGGATTGAACGGGCTCTCGCTCATGGACTTGGCGCCGAGCGGGCCAAGCCGGTCATAGGTGTCGGCGAACAGCACCTCGGTTTCCGGGACGTCGGCAAAGGCGGGGACCCGATAGGTGCGCAAGGTGGGGTTGGTGACCGCCCCTGTGTCCGCGTCGAGCGCCACCTCCTCGAACAGGGCGGCCCCGAGCGCCTGGACGATGCCGCCCTCCACCTGGCCCCGGCACTGGGCGGGATTCATCACCACGCCCGCGTCCGCAGCCTGGACACTTTTCAGGAAACGGATCTCCCCCGTTTCCCGATGCACGGCGATGCGGAAGCCCTGCACATTGAAGGCGACCGATCGCGGCGAGCCGTCCGCCGCGCCCTCGGCCTCCAGTCTCAGGCCGGCCGCTTGGGCGGCCTCGGCCATCTCGCGCAGGGAGAGGCGCGTCGTGCCCGCCACGACCTCCCCCGCCTCAAGGCGGCATTGGGCCTCGGGGACACCGCAGTGCGCGGCGGCAAAGGCCCGGAGGCGTTCGGCGAGAGCGCAGGCCGCCCGTTCGGTGGCAAGCCCGGCCACCACGATTCCGGTGCTGCCGAACGCGCCGGTGTCGTGGGCCACCAGGTCGGTATCGGACTGCACCAGGCGCACCATTGCCGCCGGCGTGCCGAGCACGGTCGCGGCAATCTGCACATGGACGGTGGACGTGCCATTGCCGAATTCCGCCGTGCCCACCTTCAGCTCATAGGTGCCGTCATCGGCCAGTCTCAGCGCCACCCTGGAATGGTGGCCGCGCGGGGGGATGGTGTCGATGAGGGCGGCGGCCATGCCTTCGCCCACCAGCCAGTCCGGGCCTGGCGTCGGCAGGGCGCGGGCCTGGACGAGGCGCGCCTCCACAAGGTCAAGGCACTGGTCGAGGCCATAGCTGCCATATTCCACGTCGTGGGGATGGTGCGTGTGCGTGACCATGGCATCGCCGGGCCGGATGGCGTTGAGCCGGCGGAAGGCGAAAGGGTCGATCCCGAGCGCCCGCGCCAGCTCGTCCATGGCGCATTCCACCGCGAACAGGGTCTGGCTCAGCCCGTAGCCCCGGAAAGCGCCGCTCGGCGGAGTGTGGGTATAGACCGCATAGCCCTCCACCTTCTTGTTGGGGCAGCGATAGAGGATCAGGCTCTCGTTGCAGC
The DNA here is from genome assembly GCF_028863665.1 of Aquabacter sediminis. Classification (GTDB taxonomy): domain Bacteria; phylum Pseudomonadota; class Alphaproteobacteria; order Rhizobiales; family Xanthobacteraceae; genus L1I39. The sequence continues at coordinate 238,837 of NZ_JARBFX010000002.1, read as the reverse complement.
CATGGAAAAGGACGCCCGGCCCGTGATTGCCATAGGCGCCGGTGTTGGAGACCACGCGTAGGGAAATAGCGGTCAGCCGCCCGTCTGCCGTCGCCCCCACCTTGGCGCGGATGGTCATGGGGTGGCGTGTGGTGGTGGCGGCGAACTGCTCGGGGCGTGTGACCTCGTATTTCACCGGTCGCCCGGTCTTGAGCACGGCGAGCGCCACGATGTCCTCGGTGAGCATTTCCTGCTTGCCGCCGAAGCCGCCGCCCACCCGTTCGCACAGCACCCGCACCTTGTCCTTTGGCAGGTCCAAGACAGCGCACAGTGCATCCCGTGTGAGAAAGGGCGTCTGCGTGCTGGAGCGCACGACGAGGCGGCCCGCCTCGTCCAGGAAACCGATGGCGCCATGGGTTTCCAGATGCACATGCTGGATGCGCTGGCTGGAATAGATGCCCTCGTGGATGATGTCGGCGTCCGCGAACCCGTCCGCCACGGAGCCCACCTCCCCCTGGATCTCCGCCACCAGGTTGCGGGCGGGATCGCGGGCGCCGCTGGCGGCGGCGCTTTTCTCGTGCACACGCGGCGCTTCCGGGCGCATGGCCTCTTCCGGGTCGAACACGGCGGGGCGCACGTCATAGGTGACCGCAATGCGCCGGCAGGCCTCTTCCGCGATGGCCTCGCTCTCCGCCACCACCGCCGCGACCCGCTGGCCGGCAAAGCGCACCACGTCGTCCAGGATGCGGGTGTCGGCGGGGTCGTCCGCCATCAATTCATGACGGGCGCTGGAGAAATGAACCGGCGGGGCATCGCGGTGCGTGAGGATGGCGATGACGCCGGCAAGGCGGGCCGCCTCCCTCGTATCGATGGCGGTGATCCGCGCATGGGCGTGGGGGGAGCGCAGGATTTTCAGATGGGCAAGCCCCGGCGGGGCGAAGTCCATGGTGAAGCGTGCACGCCCGGTCACCACGCCCGGTCCCGCCGGCGCGCCGAGGCTGGCGCCCGCCACCGGGCCTTTGGGTGCCGCTTCCACATGGCAGACGCCGCGCACCGCATCGGCGATGGCGCGATAGCCGGTGCAGCGGCAGATATTGCCCTTCAAGGCGGCGGGCAGGTCCTGAAGCTGGGCCTGGTCGAGGCTGGTGGCGGTCATGATCATGCCGGCGGTGCAGAAGCCGCACTGGAAGCCCGGCGCCTCCAGGAAACGCTGCTGCATGGGATGAAGGCCATCCGGCCCCGCCAGCCCTTCGATGGTGGTCACCTCCCGCCCTTCGGCGCGGAAGGCGGGGAAGAGGCAGCTGTGCACCGGCTCGCCGTCCACATGCACGGTGCAGGCGCCACAATCGCCCGCATCGCACCCTTTCTTCACGCCGAACCAGCCGAGGTCCCGCAGGAAGGTGCGCAGGCACTGCCCGGGTTGCGGCGCGGCGTCCGTCGGCTGGCCGTTGATGGTGAGGCGGATGGACGCTTCGCTCATGCCCGGCGGCCCTCCGCCAGTTCCGCACGGACCTCTTCGGCGAGGAGACCGGTCACATGCCGCCGCCAATCGGGCCGGCCGTGAATGTCGTCGAAATAGGCCTCGGGCGGCAAAGCGGCCTCAAGGCGCGCGCGCAGCGCGTCCGCATCCGGAAACGCGGCGAAGGCGAGACGGCAGGGCCGGGGGGTGGAGGCGCTGATGGTCAGGTCCAGCCCATTGGAGAGCGGAGCCTGCGTCCCCACCACAAGCGCGGCGGAGCGGCCGAGGCGGCTGAGCGAGATCTTCCGCATGGCGGTGCGCCGGGCAAGCATGCCTTTCGGGATATGGATGGCGCGCAGGATCTCGCCAGGCGCGAGCGCGGTGGTGAGCGGCCCGCGCACGAAATCCATCACCGCCACCTCCCGCGCCCCGCCGCCCGGCATCCAGATGAGGCAGCGGGCATCCAGGGCGGCGGTCAGGGAGATCATGGCCCCGGCGGGCAAAGCCATGCACAGATTGCCGCCCACGGTCGCCATGTTCCAGATCTTGAAGGAGGCGAGCAGAGCGGCGCAGCACTGGCCGAACAGGGGGGCGGCCGGCCAGGGGGCGGCGGCGGCAAAGGCATTGAGGGCCGCGATGGTGGTGGTGGCGGGGATGTCCAGACCTTCGTCCGTGAGGCGCGGGCCGCCCCAGCCGAGGCCGGCGAGATCCACCAGCCGCGTCACCGCCGGCTGCGGCTCGGAGAAAAGCCACGTTCCGCCCGCGAGCCAGGCATCGCCCGGCCGGAAGTCATCCAGATCCGCCCGGCTCGCCGGCCGGCGGATGTCCTTGACCGTGTTCAGGTCCATCTGTCCCCCTGGACCGGCTTGCATCCCGCCCTGCGGCAGGCACGAGGCCGCGCCCCATCCCATTCGAACTCTCAAGCCCCGACCCTCCCACCGGCCGGACCTGCATGCAATGCGCTGTCCCCACGCCTTGCTCGCCTTCGGCCAAGCAAGAAGCATTCCGAACGGCGCACCGTCACGGGTTGATGCTGCCGCGCATGCCGAAGGCGCCGAGAGCTGCCGCCCCAGGCGCGCCCGTCCTGCGCGCCGGCCAGGATTTCGCTAATGTGGCCCTTGGCGCCGCCAGAGCGCACACGGGAGGTCTGTCGATGATGACGCGGTTCGCGGGACGAATGGCTGCCAAGATTGCGGTCGTCGCAGCCACTTTGTTGCCCTTGCAGCAGGCACAGGCCTGCACGTCCTTTCTTCTGAAGTCCGCCGACGGCGGCTTCACCTATGGCCGCACCCTCGAATTCGGGCTCCCCCTGCAGTCGCAGCTGATCGTGGTGCCCCGCCAGTTCGCCTTCACCGGCACCGGCCCCGACGGGCAGGTGGGGACCGGCCTGCCCTGGACCGTGAAATACGGCACCGTGGGCGCCAATGCCTTCGGCCTGCCGGTCTTGGCGGATGGCATGAACGAGGCGGGCCTCGTGGGCGGCATGCTCTATTTGCCGGGCCTTGCCCTCTACCAGGAGGTTCCGGCGGCCGAGGCGCGCACGTCCATCGCCGCCCATGAACTGCTCACCTATCTCCTCACCAGCTTCGCCACGGTGGCCGAGGTGAAGGAGGGGCTGCCCAAGATCAAGGTGAACCGGGCCGTGCTCGCCCAGCTGAAGATGGCGACCCCCATGCATCTCACCTTGCATGATGCGGGCGGCGCGAGCTTGGTCATCGAATATACGGGCGGGGTCCTGCACATGCACGACAACCCCACGACCATCCTGACCAACGCGCCGACCTTCGACTGGCACGTGACCAGCCTGAGCAATTATCTGGGCCTGTCGCCCTATAATCCCGATGCGGTGAAGATCGGCGCGCTGACCCTTTCTCCGCCCAGCACCGGCGCCGGGGCGGCAGGGATGCCGGGGGACATGTCCTCGCCGTCGCGCTTCATCCGCGCCTTCCTCTATTGGCGGGCCGCGCCGGAGCAGAAGACCAGCACGGAAGCCGTGGACACCGCGTTCCACATCCTCAACAATTTCGACATCCCACCCGGCATCATCCGCACGTCCGCGAGTGCAGCGGCGGGCGGGGGCATCGCGGCTGTCGAAACCACCGAATGGACGTCCGTCGCCGACCTGAAGACCAAGCGCTATTACCTGCGCACCTATGGCAACAGCCAGACGCAGGTGCTGGACCTGACCAAGGCGGACCTGAACGCCAAGGAGGTGAAGTCCTTCAGCATCGATCGCCCGCCGGCTTTTATCGATGTGTTGAAGTAACCTCCACCCGGCGGGCCCCGAAGCAAGAAGGCCGCATCCGGGATCGGATGCGGCCGCTCACACGGGACGCAGGGAGACTAGAGCGCGATCCGATCAGATTGAACCAATCTGATCGGTGAATCGCCCTCTAACTTATTGATAGAGAATGCGTGATCCGATCAGCCTGCGGTGCAGGCTGATCGGCGCATGCTCTAGAGGCGGGGTTGAGACATCGAACGGACCTCTTCCTTCACCGTGTCGCGGAAGGGGGTCGTCGGCCGTCCGATCAACCGGCTGAGATGGCGACCGTTCTCAAGCAGCGCCCCCTTCGCCACGCCCGCATCGGTGTCGGCCATTGCCATGGCGAAGATTTCGGGCAGGCCGGCGGCCAGGGCCGCCTGTCGTAGATCCTCCTGGGGCACGTTCTTGTAGACGATCGGCACCCCAGAGGCCTCCGCTAAAGCGAGAGCGAACTCCGCCAGCGAAAAAGACTCATCGCCCGCCAGTTCGTAAATGCGGCCCGCATGGTCCTCACCCGCCAGCACCGTCGCGGCCGCCCTGGCATAATCGGCGCGCGCGGCGGATGAAATGCGCCCGTCTCCCGCCGCACCCACCAATGTGCCGGACCTGAGGGCCTGCGGTATCCGCAGCGCGTAGATTTCCGTGTACCAACCGTTCCGCAGCAGCACGAACGGCACGCCTGACTGAGCCAAGGCGGCCTCGGTGTCGCGATGCTCTGTCGCAAGGAACAATGCAGACGTGTCCGCGCGGAGGATGCTTGTGTAGGCGATCAGGCCGACGCCTGCATCTTTCGCCGCGGCGATGACGTTGCGGTGCTGTTGCGGGCGCTGCCCGACCTCGTTTCCGGAAATGAGGAGGAGCCGGTCTATGCCTGCAAGCGCGCTGGCCAGCGTCTCCGGGCGGGCATAGTCGGCGATGCGAGTCTCGACGCCCTTTTCGCGCAGTGCCGCCGCGGCCGCGTGGCCCGGTTGGCGCACGCCGGCCACAATGGACCGGGCGGGCACCGTCTCAAGCAGCGCATCAATCACCAGGCCTCCAAGTTGGCCGGTGGCACCGGTGACGAAGAGTTTGGGTGTGTCACTCACGGTCCTATCCTTCCTTGCAAATCAACACTCTCGGAAGGTAACTAAATGAGACCACCGGTGACGTGAAGGAGGCAGGATTTTGGGACAAGGTGATGCGGAAGTAACCTCCCCTGCATGCGATGACGGTGCGAAGCACTTCTTCACGGAAAGAGGACCCTACCGGCCGTCAGGGACACAATGCCCGGTCAGGGATGTTCTTGATCGCATCGGCGACAAGTGGTCGACACTGGTCCTGGGCACGCTTGCGACCGATCCGCACCGGTTCAGCGCCATACAGCGCGCGATCCCGGACATCTCCAAGCGGATGCTGACGCAGACCCTGCGCGATCTGGAGCGCGATGGCCTGATCTCCCGCGCGGTGTTCCCCACCAAGCCGCCCAGCGTCGAGTACCGCCTGACGCCGCTCGGCGCCACGATCCTTGAGCCGCTCGGCGCGCTTGTACAATGGGCCAATCGCAGTCATGACGCGATCAAGCGCGCGCGTTCCGCCTTCGACGAGGCCGAGTGACCCAGGTCCGGTCATTTCAGGGCGCGTCGTCTTCCTGTCGCGCCAGGACGGGCTGGCCTCAGCGAAAAATCACTCTTCCACTACAATGGCATATGCAATGGCGTGAAGCCCGCGGGAGGGCCGGCTAGTTTGCACCCGTGGCATTGGTCGAGCGCGGGGTGCCGATGACGCGCACCGGCCGCTGGCCCGGCTGCTCCGAGGCCGGTGCAAGCGGGGCGGAGGCGGTGGAGGGCGCCGGATCAAGCGGCGCGGCGGTGCTGGCAGGAGCCGCCGCCGCAGGTGTCGTGCTGGCGCGGGACGTGGCCGTCTTGCCCTTGGCATTGGGATCACCCACCGGCCGGGGCTGCGACATCTCCTTGGACTGCTCCTCGGTCACGAGGATATCGCCCTTCTGGAGGGTGGTGGAATCTTCCAGCCCCGCCAGCGCCTGCGCCCAGGACTGGCCAGCGGCTCGGCACGAGCAGGACGGGTTGAACTGCTTGCGGTAGAGCAGGGCGGTCGGCAGCGACATATAGGGCTTGCCGGTGATGGAGGTCGCCTGCTGGATGTCCTCGCCGGGATTGCGATAGGTGAAGAGCTGCGCCTCCGTGGCGGGGCACAGGCGCCGGCACAGGGCGTCGTCGGTGGCAAAGCGCGCCGGAACGGTGGCGTAGGAGATGGGGAAGTAGAAGCCGTCGCAGGTCCGCACGCAGACGGTGCGATAGGTGGACGACTTCGGCAGGTCCATGGGCGCCACGTCGAGGCCGGGTGCGGTCTCCGATTCTTCCGGGCCGGGGCCGCCGAACAGCGCCTCGAAGAAGTTGCGCGGCCGCTGCTGCTGGCGCTGCGGCTGGGCCATGGCCTGGGCGGCGGCGCGATATTGCGGGCCGCAATTGTTCTGCGCCAGCGCCATGATGATCTGCCGGCGCTGCCCCTCGCGATCCCCCCCGCCGCCGCTGCGCTCGATGCTGGCGAGGTTGGCGCGCAGGCGGGAGATCTGGTCGTCGATGGCGTCGCATTGCTGCGGCCGCGGCGGGCCCTGGAAGATGAAGAACCCGCGCGGCGCGTCGCAGCTCATGGCCTTGGCATCGGCATTGAGCTGGGCGAGGTCGGCCCGCATCTTTGCGGCCTGCTGGAGGCGGGCGTCGGTTGCGGGGTCGGGCCGGTCGATGGACGCGAGCGCCCCCTCAAGCTGCATGCAGGTGGGACCGGGGGCCTGGGCCACCGCGCCGGGCGGCACTTGGTAGCCCGGCGCCTGCGCCAGTTGCACCGGTGTCGCCTGCGCCGCCCCGGTTTGGGCCGAGGCCGGGGACGGCATGAGGACCGGAAGGGCCATCACCGGAAGAGCCAGGAGCGCGGCGCCAAGGCCGAACAAGCGAAGCGATGTCATTCTCAATCCGGACCGCCCGATCAATGCCGCATCCTCCGGGTGGCGCTGCGGCGCCCACCCCGGAACAGGACGACCGCCCCTGCATCGTGGTTCCCGCCCGGGGGGCGGACTTCGACGCGCAGAGGCGGTCGGCCTCATCGTTCGCACTTATAGCCCCATTGGCGGGGGCCAATGGTGACCAAAGTGTGGTTTTCGCACCGCGCCGGCGGTTCCGGTCATCCTGCTGCCCGACTCCCGGCGTGGCTGGTGTCAGCTCTTGCCGCGCATGCGGATGTTGAAACTGTCGTAGGAATATTCGCCGATCTGCCACCACACCAGCTGCTCGGCCCGGATGGCATTCATGCTGTCGAGCGCCTTCTTGAACTCCGGATTGGTGGCCGCGATCTCGTTATAGAGCTCGAACGAGGCCTTGTAGCCGGCTTCCATGATGGATTGCGGGAAGGCCCGCAATTCGCAGCCCTGCTGCACAAGGCGGCGCAGGGCGGGCGGGTTCACCATGTCATACTTGGCGAGCATCCAATTGTTGGCTGCCTCGCAGGCGTTGGACAGGATGGCCTGGTAGTGCTTGGGCAGCTTGTTCCACTGGTCCTGGTTGATGACCAGGTGAAGCATGGCGCCACCTTCCCACCAGCCGGGATAGTAATAGTACTTGGCCACCTTCACGAGGCCGAACTTCTCGTCATCATAGGGACCGACGAATTCCGCCGCGTCGATGGTGCCGCGCTCCAAGGCGGGATAGACGTCGCCGGGCGCGATCTGCTGGGGCACCACGCCGAGCTTGGCCAGCACCTGCCCGCCAATGCCGCCGATGCGGAACTTCAGGCCCTTCAGGTCCTCCACCGAGTTCAGCTCCTTGCGGAAGAAGCCGCCCATCTGGGTGCCGGAATTGCCCATGGGAATGGAATAGGCGTTCAGCTTGGAGAGCACGCCGTTGATGATCTGCTCGCCGCCGCCGAAGAACCACCAGGAATGCTGCTGGCGCGAATTGAAGCCGAAGGGCACGCCGGTGCCAAAGGCGAGGGTGGGATCCTTGCCGATATAGAAATAGGTGGCGGTCTGGGCGCATTCCACGGTGCCGGAGGAGACCGCGTCGAGCGCCTGCAGGCCCGGAACCAGTTCGCCAGCGGGGAAGGTCTGGATCTGGAACTTCCCGTCCGTCGCCTCCGCCACATATTTCGAGAGCATCTGGGCGGTGCCATAGATGGTGTCGAGCACGCGGGGGAAGGAGGAGGTCAGGCGCCACTTCACTTCCGGCTGGCTCTGCGCCAGGGCGGGCATGGCGACAGCGGTGGACGCGAGCGCAGTCGCGGATGCGCCGAGGAAATGTCGACGGGTCGTGCTCATGGGGGTCTCCGGGCGTCTTGATCTTGTTGCCGGCACAGGTGTCATGGCGCGCAACGCGCGTCAATTCCCGCCTTCCGCAGAGACGCAGGCGCACCCATATGTGAAGGGCATGGCCGGGCATGAGCCTCGGGTGCGGCAATGGGTGGACGAGAATGAAACTGTGGCTGCGCGGCCTCGCCGCGGCGACCATCTGCCTCCTCGCCAGCGGCGCTGCCGCCGGGCAGGAGCCAGACCTGATCTTCCGTAAGTCGACGGTCTGGAAGTTCCTGACCCCCGACGACAAGCTGGCGGTCTATGGCATTGATGACCCAGTGGTTTCCGGCGTCGCCTGCCATTATACAGTGCCCGAGAAAGGCGGCCTTTCCGGCATGGTGGGGGTAGCCGAGGAGGTCTCCGACATCTCGCTCGCCTGCCGGCAGACCGGCCCCATCGTCTTCAAGGAGAAGTTCGAGCAGGGCGACGTGGTGTTCCGCCAGAGCCGCTCGCTCTTCTTCAAGCGCATGCAGATCGTGCGGGGCTGCGATGCCAAGCGCAACGTCCTCGTCTATCTCGTCTATTCGGACAAGCTTGTGGAGGGCAGCCCCAAGAACTCCACCTCGACCGTGCCCATCATGCCCTGGGGCGCCTCGGGCGAGGTGCCGCGCTGCGCGGACTTCATCAAGTAGTCGGAGGGCGGGCGGTGCGCCGCCCGCCTGGCCCGCGTCAACGGGTGCAGGTGATGGTCACGACGCCCGGGCACAAAGGTCCGGTACAGGTGGCGCGCGGCGCGTGGGGGCTCGCCACCGGCGTGACGGGGCTCGCGGACGCCACGCGCCCATAATCGAGCGCTCGGCCATAATCATGGGTCCGACACCAGGCGGTGGCGAGGCGCTCGCCGCATGGCTCGCCGTCCGCGAGGCAGCGGTCAATGCCATAGGCATCGGAATTCTCAATCAGGAAAATTCGGGTTTCCGCACGCGCAGCGCCGCTGGCCAGCGTGAGAAGGGCAGCGAGGATGAGGCTCGTCTTCGTCATGTATCTGCGTTGCGACCTCTCTGGGCCCGAGCGCTCCGAAAGCGGGAGCGCGGTCAGGCGGGTGCCGATTCGCGCGGGTTAACCATGGCGACGGTGTTGGGATAGACTTGTGGCCATAAGAAGGTCAAGCCGCTGCGCCCTTTGCGCCAGGGTGCGGCGCGCGGAGGCGACAGGCCGGCTTTGCCGCTGGAAATGGCTTGACGCCTGGGCATTCCGCTCCCATTGTCCGCCGCCATGAACGGGTCGTCCACCATACCGGCATTCGTGCGCCTGCGCGCCGTGCTGTCGATTATTTGCGGTTAGCCGAACACGCTGGCCGCGGCCGTCCCTTGCTGCACCCCTCGAGGAGAAACGGACGCCACGGCCGGCTGGTCGGGCATCCATGATCCATGGCCCCTCACGGGCCGCGGCGCATGCCTCTGAGGGAGTGAAGGTCACATGGAGCTGCGGCTCTACAATACGCTCAGCCGGTCCAAGGATCCCTTCCGTCCGCTCGATCCCGAGCGGGTGCGCATGTATGTCTGCGGCCCCACCGTCTATGACCACGCCCATATCGGCAATGCCCGGCCGGTGATCGTGTTCGACGTGCTGTTCCGCCTGCTGCGCCGCCTCTACGGGGAGGCGCACGTGACCTATGTGCGCAACATCACGGACGTGGACGACAAGATCAACGCTCGGGCCGCCGAGCGCGGCATCACCATCCGCGACCTCACCGAGGAGACCTATCGCTGGTTCCGCGAGGACACGGCCGCGCTCGGCTGCCTGAGGCCGACGGTGGAGCCGCGCGCCACTGAGCATATCGACGAGATGCGGGTGCTCATCGAGCGCCTGGTGGCGGCGGGGCATGCCTATGTGGAGCAGGACCACGTGCTCTTCAACGTGCCCTCCATGCCCGATTATGGCCGCCTCTCCCGCCGGCCGCTGGACGAGATGATCGCCGGCGCGCGGGTGGATGTCGCCCCCTACAAGCACGATGCCATGGACTTCGTGCTCTGGAAGCCCTCCGAGGCGGGCGTTCCCGGCTGGCCGTCTCCCTGCGGCATCGCCACGCCCGGCCGCCCCGGCTGGCACATCGAATGCTCGGCCATGTCTTGGAAGCATTTGGGCGAGACCTTCGACATTCATGGCGGCGGCATCGACCTCGTCTTCCCCCACCATGAGAACGAGATCGCCCAGTCCCGCTGCGCCTTCGACACCGGCGTGATGGCGCAGGTCTGGATGCATAACGGCTTCCTGATGCTGGAAGGCGAGAAGATGTCGAAGTCGCTCGGCAACTTCGTCACCATTCGCGAATTGCTGGCGGACTGGCCGGGCGAGGCGCTGCGCTTTGCCATGCTCTCCACCCATTATCGCCAGCCCATCAACTGGACCCGCCAGGGCATCGGCTTTGCCGCCAAGACCCTGGACAAGTGGTACCGCATCATCGGCGACGAGCCGGCGGAGACGGGGGAGGGCAATCCGTTCGAGAGCGAGATCGCCGATCGCCTGGGCGACGACCTCAACATGCCCTCGGCCATCTCCCATCTCCACCATCTCGCCGACGTGGCCGATGACGTGGAGACCTCCACCGCCTTGAAGCGCCGCTTCAAGGGCGCGGCCAACCTGATGGGCCTCCTCCAGGAGACGCAGACCGAATGGCTCGCCCGCAAGCGGGAGAAGGTGACGGTGGATGCGGACGCGGTGGGCCTGCTCATCGCGGAGCGCCTGGCCGCCCGCAAGGCCCGCGACTTCGCCCGCGCCGATCAGATCCGCGAACTGCTCGCCGCCCAGGGCGTGGTCCTGATGGACAACAAGGACGGCACCACCAGCTGGGAGGTCGCGCCATGAAGGCCGCCAATTCCAATAGCGCCGCCGGCCTTCGGCCCTATTTGCCCGAGGACGCGTCCCGCCTCGCCATCATCTTCCGCTCCGCCATCATGGAGCTGACGGAGGACGATTATGACGAGGACCAGCAGGAAGCCTGGGCGGCCTTGGCCGATGACGAGGACGAATTCGCCGCCCGCCTCGCCGCCGGCCTCACCCTGGTCGCCGTGGTGGAAGGCGAGCCCATGGGCTTTGCCACGCTCAAGGACAACACCCACATCGACCTGCTCTATGTGGACCCGGAAATGGCCGAGACCGGCATTGCGCGCCTTTTGTGCGACGCGCTGGAGCGCCTGGCGCAAGCCCGGGGGGCGAAAGCTCTCACCGTGGATGCCAGCGACACCGCCCTCGGCTTTTTCCAGCATCGCGGCTACGTGGCCCAGCGCCGCAATTCCGTGCCGCTGGGCGATGTGTGGCTGGCCAACACGACGCTTTCCAAGGACTTGCCGCCCGCGAGGACGCAGTGAGCGCGCCGCTCGTCCTGGCGGATGCGGCGCTCGCCCTGAAAACGGGTGGTCTCGCAGCGCCAGCGGACGGAAACAGGACGGGCGCCCGCCCCGATGCAATGGGCGATGAGCACAAGAGACAAGAAATGCCCACCAAGGAACGCCTTTATCTGTTCGACACCACGCTGCGGGACGGCGCGCAGACCAACGGGGTCGACTTCACGCTCGCCGACAAGCTCAAGGTCATGAGCCTGTTGGACCGGCTGGGCGTCGACTATGTGGAGGCGGGCTATCCCGGCGCCAACCCGCTCGACACCAGCCTGTTTTCGGAAAGGCGGGCGGCACGGGCGAAGGTCACCGCCTTCGGCATGACCAAGCGGGCGGGGCGCTCGGCCGCCAATGATCCGGGCGTGGCCGCGCTCCTGGCCGCTGAGGCCGATGCCATCTGCTTCGTCGCCAAGGCCTCCGCCTACCAGGTGCGGGTGGCGCTGGAGACGAGCGAAGAGGAAAATCTCATCTCCATCCGCGAGAGCGTCGCCGCCGCCCGCGCCGCCGGCCGCGAGGTTCTGGTGGATTGCGAGCATTTCTTCGATGGCTTCAAGGAAAAGCGCGACTTTGCCCTGGCCTGCGCCCGCACCGCCTATGAGGCCGGGGCGCGCTGGGTGGTGTTGTGCGACACCAATGGCGGCACCTTGCCCCATGAAGTGGACGCCATCGTCCGCGCGGTGATTGAGGTGGTGCCCGGCGATCATGTGGGCATCCACGCCCATAACGACACCGAGCAGGCGGTGGCCAACTCGCTGGCGGCCGTGCGCGCGGGCGCCCGCCAGATCCAGGGCACGCTGAACGGGCTTGGGGAGCGCTGCGGCAATGCCAATCTGTGCTCCCTCATCCCCACCTTGATGCTGAAGGGCGATTTCGCTGATCGTTTCGAGATCGGCGTGACGCAGGAGGGCCTGCACGACCTGTCCAGCGTCTCCCATGTGCTGGACGAGATGCTGAACCGGGCGCCCAACCGCCACGCGCCCTATGTGGGCGACAGCGCCTTTGCCACCAAGGCCGGCATCCACGCCTCCGCCATCCTGAAGGACCCCGCCACCTATGAGCATGTGGCGCCAGATCTCGTGGGCAATCGCCGCAAGGTCCTGGTCTCCGACCAGGCCGGCAAGTCCAACGTGGTGTCCGAGCTGGAGCGGCTCGGCGTGGACGTGGACAAGGCCGACCCGCGCCTCGGGCGGCTGCTCGACGAGGTGAAGCAGCGCGAGGCGCTGGGCTATGCCTATGAGGCGGCGGATGCCTCTTTCGCGCTGCTCGCCCGGCGCATGCTGGGCACGGTGCCGGACTTCTTCACGGTTGAGCGCTTCAGCGTGAATGTGGAGCGCCGCTACAATGCGCGCGGCGAGATGCTCACCGTGGCCGAGGCCATCGTGAAGGTGGAGGTGGATGGCGACGTCTTCATCTCCGCCGCCGAGGGCAACGGCCCCGTCAACGCGCTGGACGTGGCGCTGCGCAAGGATCTGGGCAAGTACCAGCCCTTCATCGCCGGCCTGCGCCTGACCGACTATCGCGTCCGCATCCTCAATGGCGGTACGGAGGCCATCACCCGCGTGCTGATCGAGAGCACTGACGAGACCGGCGACCGCTGGACCACGGTGGGCGTCTCCCCCAACATCATCGACGCCTCCTTCGAAGCGCTGATCGATTCCATCACCTGGAAGCTGCTGAAGGAAGGCGCGCCGGGCTGAGGGGGAACGGGTAGGGGCCTCAACCCTCCGCCCGCACCCGCTCCACATTCCGCCGGTGCACCGCCTCATAGGGTGCGAAGGGATCGATGGCGCCAGTGGCGAAGGCTTCAGCCGCAAAATCCTCAAGCGGCAAGGCGGCGCGGGCCGCCTTCTGGGTCTCTGTGCCCGGCGCGCCGGGCGCGAGGGCGGCGAGAGCCTCCACATAGAGGCGGGTGGCCGCGATCAGCTCCGGCGGATAGCCGCCGGCCGCGATGCGCGCGAGTGAGCCGTGATTGGGCAGGATGCGGCGGATGCCGAGGCCGGCGAGGCGCTCCAACTCACGAAGATGGGGGGCGAGGCGGTCCGGTTCGTCCACATAGGTGATGGGGTCTTCCAGCGTGTCGCCGGCCAGCAGCACCCCGTTGGGCAGCAAGGCCACCGTTCCGTCCCGGCTGTGAATGTCGAAGGCCATGAGCCGCACCGGCACTGCGCCCACCGTCAGGTCCAGCGTCCCATCGAACAGGGTGGTGGGATGAACCAGGGGGCGGATGGGCGGATCGGCCGTCTCCATGGCCCCCTGATGGGCCTTCAGCAAGGCGGCGGTGTCGGCATTCGCGATGATCTCGCAATCGGCGAAAACGGCGTTCCCCGCCACATGGTCGTCATGCCAATGGCTCAGCACCACGCGGATGTGGCGCACGCCCCGCCGCTCCAGCTCGTCCCGGACGAGGCGGGCATGGGTCAGAGAGACGTGGGTGTCGTAGACGAGGGCCTCTGCGCCCTCCACCACCGCATAGGAGGCGATGCCCAGCGCATAGGCGCCATCGTCCAGCCAGTTCTCCGTCTCGGCATGAAGCCGCGCCCCCGGCACGCGCCCGTCATAGAAGGCGAGCACGTTCGGAGCGGCCTCGACCACCCGCAGGGTCGAGCCGAGGGGCCGCAGCATGGCCGACCTATTCGGCCGCCTCGCGAGAATGGCCGAGCCGCTGGGAGAGGGTGACCAGCAGGTCGCGCGCGGCGTCGGCGATCACGGTGCCGGGCGGGAAGATGGCCTCGGCGCCGGCGGCCTTGAGGGCGTCATAGTCCTGCGGCGGCACCACGCCGCCCACCACCACCATGATGTCGCCGCGCCCTTCCGCCTCCAGCGCCTGCTTCAGCGCCGGCACGAGGGTGAGGTGGCCGGCGGCGAGCGAGGAGATGCCCACCACGTGCACGTCATTTTCCACCGCCTGGCGGGCGGCTTCCTCGGGGGTGGCAAAGAGCGGGCCGATATCCACGTCGAAGCCCAGATCCGCGAAGGCGGAGGCGATGACCTTCTGGCCCCGGTCATGGCCGTCCTGGCCCACTTTGGCCACGAGAATGCGCGGCCGGCGGCCTTCCGCATGCTCGAAGGCTTCCACCTGCGCCTGCACCTTGGCCACCTTGTCGGTCATGGCGCCCGCCTCCCGCTTATAGACGCCGGAAATGGCGCGGATCTCGGCCCGATGGCGGCCGAACACCTTTTCCAGCGCATCGGAAATCTCGCCCACCGTCGCCTTCACCCGGGCGGCGTTCACGGCCAGTTCCAGGAGGTTCGCGCCCTGGCTCGCGCCATTGGTCAGCGCCGTGAGGGCGGCCTCCACCTCGACGGGATTGCGCTCGGCGCGCAGGCGGTTGAGCTTCTCGATCTGGGCGGCGCGGACGGCGGAATTGTCCACCTTCAGCACGTCGATGGGCTTCTCGCTGTCGGGCTTGTACTTGTTGACGCCCACCACGGTCTGGGCGCCGCCATCGATGCGGGCCTGGGTGGTGGCGGCGGCTTCCTCGATGCGCAGCTTCGGGATGCCCGCCTCGATGGCCTTGGCCATGCCGCCCAGCGCTTCCACCTCCTGGATGTGCGCCCAGGCCTTGGCGGCAAGGTCCGCCGTGAGGCGCTCGATGAAGAAGGAGCCGCCCCAAGGGTCGATCTGGCGGGTGGTGCCGCTCTCCTGCTGGAGCAGGATCTGGGTGTTGCGGGCAATGCGGGCGGAAAAGTCCGTGGGCAGGGCCAGCGCCTCGTCCAGCGCATTGGTGTGCAGCGACTGGGTGTGGCCTTGGGTCGCCGCCATGGCCTCGATGGCGGTGCGCATGACGTTGTTGAACACGTCCTGCGCAGTGAGGCTCCAGCCGGAGGTCTGCGAATGGGTGCGCAGGGGCAGGGACTTCGGGCTCTTGGCGCCGAGGTCGCTCATGAGCTTGGTCCACAGGAGGCGGGCGGCGCGCAGCTTCGCCACCTCCATGTAGAAGTTCATGCCGATGGCCCAGAAGAAGGACAGGCGCGGCGCGAACACGTCGATGTCGAGCCCGGCCTTCGCGCCGGCGCGCACATATTCGACGCCGTCCGCCAGCGTATAGGCCAGCTCCAGATCCTGCGTCGCCCCGGCTTCCTGCATGTGGTAGCCGGAAATGGAAATGGAATTGAAGCGCGGCATTTCTTTCGACGTATAGCCGAAGATGTCGGAAATGATGCGCATGCTCGGTGCGGGCGGATAGATATAAGTGTTCCGCACCATGAATTCTTTGAGAATGTCGTTCTGGATCGTGCCCGAGAGCTTGGCGTGGGGCACGCCCTGCTCCTCGCCCGCCACGATGAACAAGGCCAGGATCGGCAGCACCGCGCCATTCATGGTCATGGACACGCTCATCTGGTCCAGCGGGATGCCGGAGAAGAGGGTGCGCATGTCATAGATGGAATCGATGGCGACGCCCGCCATGCCCACGTCACCGGCGACACGGGGGTGATCGGAATCATAGCCGCGATGGGTGGCCAGATCGAAGGCCACCGACAGGCCCTTCTGGCCGGCGGCGAGGTTGCGCCGGTAGAAGGCGTTGGAATCCTCCGCCGTGGAGAAGCCGGCATACTGCCGGATGGTCCAGGGCTGATTCACGTACATGGTTGGGTAGGGGCCACGCAGGAAAGGCGCGGCGCCGGGATAGGTGTCGATGAAGGAGAGCCCCTCCACATCGGCGGGGCCGTGCAGGGCGTTCACCGCGATGCCTTCCGGGGTGGCCCAGGGCGCGGTGGTGTCCGACGGCGTCGCAAGGTCCGGTGCGCGCCAGTCGATCTCGGCGAATGCGGGCAAGCGGCTCATGGCTGACATCCTACCTCAAATTGCGCGGCGCGGCGCCTGTTTTCCCGATCGTTCCCTTTGAACCGCCCCGCGTGGCGCGGCGGCTCTCAATCCTGGGCCTTCCCCCTTCCAACCCTCCCCCGCAGGCGGGAGAGGGCTTTTCCCTCTGGCGGACCCGGCTCCCTCTCCCGCTTGCGGGGGAGAGCCGGGGAGGGGGAATGTGCAGGCCCTAACCCTCAGATCCCGATCGCCTTGTGGGCGCGGGTGAGCGTCTCCAGCACGTCGCCACCGGCGAAGATGAAGCCCTCGACGCCCGCTGCCTTCAGCGGCTCTTCCAGATCGCCCGGACGGCCGGCCAGCCACACGGTCGCACCGGCGGCCTTCAGCGCGGCGGCGGCGGTGGCGGCGTCGGAGGCATAGAGTTCATCCGAGGAGGCGAGGCAGGCGAGCTTGGCGCCCGAAGCCGTGAAGGCCGCGAGCAGCGCGTCGAGGTCCCCATAACCGTCCGGCACGGCGGCAGGCAGGCCGCCGGCCTCGAAGAAATTCTTGGCGTAGGTGGCCCGCGCCGTGAAGGCCGCGATGGGGCCAAGCGTCGCCAGGAACACCTTGGGGCTGCCGGCCGCCTCGGCGGCATCGCGCAGAAGCTCGAACGGCTCGGCGAGGCGATGGGGCACGAGCGCGGCGTCGGAGGCGGCCGCCACCACCAGCGGGGCGGCTTCCAGCACCTCCGGCACGGCCTGGATGAGAATGGGATATTCCGAGGTGCCGGTCACCGGCTCCTTGCGGGTCGCCACATCCTTGGCGCGCTTGGCGGCAACGCTTGCCACTTCCCCTTGCCACCAGCCCAGCGTGAGCGCCTCGGCCATGCCGCCCTTGCGCTCGATGGCGCGGAAAATGTCCCAGGCGGCCGCTGCGAGCCCATCGGTCTGCGTCTCCACCGCGCCGGAGCCGGCGCCGGGATCGCTGACCTTGTGCAGGTTGGATTCTTCCAACAGCACCAGTTGCGTGTTGCGGGCGAGCCGGCGGGCGAACGGATCGGGCAGGCCCAGCGCCTGGGTGAAGGGCAATACGGTGATGCTGTCCGCCCCGCCGACGCCCGCCGCAAACGCCGCGATGGTGGTGCGCAGCAGGTTCACATAAGGGTCGCGCCGGGTGAGCGAGCGCCAGGCGGTGGTGGCATGCACCTTGGCAGGTCCCGCCGCGATGCCCGCCTCCCGCAGCACCGCGCCCCAGAGCAGGCGCACGGCGCGGAACTTGGCGATGGTGGCGAACTGGTTCACGTCGGCGGTCAGCGCCAGCTCGATGCCGGCCGCGGCGGTGGCAAGGTCCACGCCCGCCGCCTCCAGCGCCCGCAGATAGGCAACGCCGGTGGCGATGACGGCGGCCAGTTCCTGCGCATCGGAGGCCCCCGCCGCATGGTGCACGGCGCCGTCCGCCCGCGCGATGGGGGAGGTGAAGCCGCGTCCGGACAGGATCTGGAAGGTCTCGGCGAAGCGATGGGAGAGGTTCGCCCAGGGCATGGGCGCGGAACCGGCCGCCGCCATGTCGGCGAGGGGATCAAGGCCGAAGGAGATGGCAAGGCCCGCCGGGCTCTGGCCGAGATCTTCCACGAGCTTGGCCACAGCCAGCGCATCCTCGCGGCCCTGGAAGCGGCCGCTCTCCACCCGCGTCTCGATCAGGTCGAGCATCACGGAATCCAGCACGCGCGTCAGCACCTCGCCATCCGGCAGGCCGAAGCCGTGGGCGTGGGGCGAGGAGGCGAAGACCAGCGTCAGCCCGGAGGCGCCGCCGTTGAGGTCATCCAGCGCCTGGGTGTTGGCGGCCACCGGGTCGGCCTGGTCCACCCGCGCGCTGATGGTCCAGGGCGCCCCGGGCGTCCGCCCGAACACCGGCGCGGCGTCCTCCTTGCGGGGCGGGAGCGGATCCAGCACCAGCCCGTCAGCGGTGCGCGACACCAGCTTCTTGTCATAGGGCGCACCCTTCAGCACGCCATCGACGAGCTTCAGCCAGTCCTCGCGGGTCACGGGCTTGAGCGTCGTGAGGAAGGGCAGGTCGGTCATGCCGGTTCATCCTTGAGGCTGTCGCGCGCAAGCAGGGCCTGCTCGTTCGTGAACATGAAGTCCCGCCGCACTGGCACGTCGTCGCGCCGTTCGCTTAGCAGGAGCTGGAACACCATGTTGGAGCCGTGCAGAAAGCCCAGCTCCACTGCGGAAAGGTAGAAGTCCCACATGCGGGTGAAGCGGGCGCCCATCATGGCCTCCACTTCGCTCCGGCGCGCCTCGAATCTGCGGCGCCAGGCGCGGATGGTCCAGTAGTAATGGAGCCGCAGCACCTCCATGTCCGCCACCCACAGATGGGTCCGCTCGGTGGAGGCGAAGACTTCCGACAAGGCCGGCACATAGCCGCCGGGGAAGATGTATTTGCGGATGAAGGGGGCGGTGGTGCCGGGGGGCGACATGCGGCCGATGGCATGCACCAGCGCAAAGCCGCCGGGGGCGAGAAGCTCGCGGATGCGGGTGAAATAGGCGTCGAAATGAGCAACGCCCACATGCTCCATCATGCCGATGGAGACCACCCGGTCATAAGTGCCGGTGAGGTCGCGATAATCCACTTCGCGGAAGTCGATCTGCCCGGCCACGCCCGCGATTTCGGCGAGCCGCCGGGATTCAGCCAGTTGCTCCGGCGAGACATTGATGGCGGTGACATGCACGCCGCAGTGCTTGGCTAGATAGATGGACAGTCCGCCCCAGCCCGAGCCGATCTCCGCCACGCGCATGCCTGGAGAGAGGCCGAGCTTGGCGGCCACATGGCGGAACTTGTTGCGCTGGGCCTCCGCCAGAGGCTGGTCGGGCTCGTCGAAATAGGCGCAGCTATAGGCCATGGTCTCGTCGAGCCACAGCCGGTAGAATTCGGCCGGATGGTCGTAATGGCTCGCCGCATTGGTCTTGGCGCGGGCCACCGGATTGGCCTGGTGGAAGCGCCGCAGCGCCCGCCAACCCTTGCGCAGCGCCTGCTGCACCGGATGACTGCCGAGCCCGCTGCGATTGACCGAAAACAGGAGCAGCAGGTCGAAGACGGTGCCCCCGTCCTCGAAGGTGAGGCGCCCGTCCATATAGGCTTCCGCCGCCGCCAGTTCCGGGTTCAGGAACAGGTCCCGCTCCAGCTTCTGGTCGTGGAGGCGCGCGGTCACGCGCGGCCCGTTCTCGCCGGAGCCGAAGACAAACCGCTGGCCCGCCGCGTTCACCACCGTGAGCTGTCCGTTGCGGACGAACCGCTTCAGGAGATGAGAGAGGAGCCGCATGCTCAAGCCGCCTTCTTCAGGTCATCGCGGCCGGGGGTGTTCCGGCCATGATGGGGAGAGGGGGGCATGTTGACGCGAATTGTCAACGCGGGCCGACCGGGGCCTTGATCTGCCGGCCCGCGTGCCATCACGCGAATTCCAGGATCACCGCGTCCACCGCCAGGCTGTCGCCGGGCTTGGCGTGGATGGCCTTGATGACGCCGTCGCGCTCGGCGCGCAGCACGTTTTCCATCTTCATGGCCTCGACCACCGCAAGGGCCTCTCCGGCCTTCACGTCCTGGCCGGGCTGCACGGCGATGGAGACCACGAGCCCCGGCATGGGGCAGAGGAGTTCCTTGCCGCCGCCGGCGGTGGTCTTTTCCGGCATGAGGGCGGCAAGCTGTGCCTCCCGCTCCGTATAGACCCGCGCCTGCACCGCCACGCCCTTATGGGCGAGGGCGACGCCATTGAGGATGGGGCGCACCTGCACGGCCACCTTATCGTCACCGATGGTACCGGCCCACACCACATCGCCCGGCTTCCATGCGGAGGACAGGTGAAGCGTTGCGGTGGTGGCGTTGTGCCAGTCCTTCAGATGGACCAGGAAGCCCGTGTCCTCGGTCTCGATCTCGCAAGGAATGAGCTGCGTGCCGCCCTCGCCATCGAGCCGCACCACGCGGCGGGTCTCGAAGGTGACGGGCTTGCCCATCATCTGGCCGGAGATGTGGCGCTTGCGGGCATTCTGCACATGGTCGATCACGGCGGCCACCGCCGCCATCACCTGCGCCGTCTCGCCTTCCGCCGCACGGGCATGGAAGCCCTCGGGATATTCCTCGGCGATGAAGCCGGTGGAGAGCTTGCCCGACTTCCAGCGCGGATGGGCCATCAGCGCCGAGAGGAAGGGAATGTTGTGGCCGATGCCGTCGATGGCGAAGGCGTCGAGCGCGTCCGCCTGGGCCTCGATGGCCTCGGCGCGGGTGGGCGCGTGGGTGACCAGCTTGGCGATCATGGGATCGTAGAAGAGCGAAATCTCGCCGCCTTCATAGACGCCCGTGTCGTTGCGCACGGTGATGTCGCCGGTCTTGCCTTCCGCCGGCGGCCGGTAGCGCACCAGTCGGCCCGTGGAAGGCAGGAAGGAGCGGTAGGGGTCTTCCGCATAGACGCGGCTTTCCACCGCCCAGCCGTTCAGCTTCACGTCGCCCTGAGAGAAGGTGAGCGGCTCGCCGGCGGCGACGCGGATCATCTGCTCCACAAGGTCGATGCCGGTGATGAGCTCGGTGACCGGATGCTCCACCTGGAGGCGGGTGTTCATCTCCAGGAAGTAGAAGCTCTTGTCCTGGCCGGCCACGAATTCCACGGTGCCGGCGCTGTCATAGCCAACCGCCTTGGCCAGCGCCACGGCCTGCTCGCCCATCTTGCGGCGGGTCTCTTCGTCCAGAAGCGGGGAGGGGGCTTCTTCCACCACCTTCTGGTTGCGGCGCTGGATGGAGCATTCGCGCTCGCCCAGATAGACCACGTTGCCGTGCTTGTCGCCCAGCACCTGGATCTCGATGTGGCGGGGGTCGACGATGAACTTCTCGACGAACACCCGGTCATCGCCGAAGGAGGATTTGGCCTCGGACTTGGCGCGGTCGAAGCCGTCCTGCACCTCGGCGCGGGAATAGGCGATGCGCATGCCCTTTCCGCCGCCGCCGGCCGAGGCCTTGATCATGACGGGGTAGCCGATCTCGTCGGCGATCTCGGCGGCCTTGGTGCCATCCTCGATCACGCCGAGATAGCCGGGGACGGTGGAGACCTTGGCCGCCGCCGCCGCCTTCTTGGATTCGATCTTGTCGCCCATGGCGTCGATGGCATGGGGATTGGGGCCGATGAAGACGATGCCCGCCTCGGCGAGCGCGCGCGGGAAGGCGGCACGCTCGGACAGGAAGCCGTAGCCCGGATGCACCGCCTCGGCGCCCGTTTGCTTACAGGCATCGATGATCTTGTCGATGATCAGATAGGACTGGGCGGCCTGGGGCGGGCCGATATGCACGGCTTCGTCCGCCATCTCCACATGGAGCGCGTCCTTGTCGGCGTCCGAATAGACGGCCACCGTCTTGATGCCCATCTTGCGCGCGGTCTTGATGACGCGGCAGGCGATCTCGCCCCGGTTTGCGATCAGGATTTTCGAGAACATCTTCGTCCGTCCCCTCGGCGCGTGGCGCCCATTGTCCTTTGCCACCGTCATGGCCGGGCTCGTCCCGGCCATCCACGGCCATCCCCAGGCGTCGCCGATCCGGCGCCGCGTGGAAGCCCGGGGCACGCCCGGGCGGCAGCCCTGCTAGAGCGGCAGGTTGTCGTGCTTCTTCTGCGGCAGCTCCTGCTTCTTGGAGCGCAGCATGGCGAGGGCGCGGGCGAGCCGGCGCCGGGTGGAATGGGGCATGATGACTTCGTCGATATAGCCCCGCTCCGCCGCCACGAAGGGCGAGAGGAAGCGCTGTTCGTAATTCTTGGTCTGGGCGGCGATCTTGTCGGGATCGCCCATGTCGGCCCTGAAGATGATCTCCACCGCGCCCTTGGCGCCCATCACCGCGATCTGGGCGGTGGGCCAGGCATAGTTGATGTCGCCGCCCACATGCTTGGACGCCATCACGTCATAGGCGCCGCCGAAGGCCTTGCGGGTAATGACGGTGACCAGAGGCACGGTCGCCTGGGAATAGGCGAACAGCAGCTTGGCGCCGTGCTTGATGAGGCCGCCATATTCCTGTGCGGTGCCGGGCAGGAAGCCGGGCACGTCCACGAAGGTGACGATCGGGATCTCGAAGGCATCGCAGAAGCGCACGAACCTTGCGGCTTTTCTCGACGCATCCGCGTCGAGGACGCCAGCGAGCACCATGGGCTGGTTGGCGACGAAGCCCACCGTGCGCCCCTCGATGCGACCAAAGCCCGTGACGATGTTCTTGGCGAAGGCGGCCTGGATCTCGAAGAAGTCGCCCTCGTCGACCACCTTCAGGATCAGCTCCTTGATGTCATAGGGCTTGTTGGGATTGTCGGGGATCAGCGTATCGAGGCTCTCGTCCACCTTCGCGGGATCGTCGAAGGAGGGCCATTCGGGCACGCCGGCCTGGTTGTTGAGCGGCAGGAAGTCGATGAGGCGACGGGTCTGGAGCAGCATCTCCACGTCGTTCTCATAGGCGCCATCCGCCACCGAGGACTTGGTGGTGTGCACCTTGGCGCCGCCCAGCTCTTCCGAGGTGACGGTCTCGTTGGTGACGGTCTTCACCACGTCCGGGCCGGTCACGAACATGTAGGACGTGTCGCGGACCATGAAGATGAAGTCGGTCATGGCCGGCGAATAGACGTCGCCGCCCGCGCACGGGCCCATGATGAGCGAGATTTGCGGGATGACGCCCGAGGCGATGACGTTGCGCTTGAACACCTCGCCATAGCCGCCGAGCGCCGCGACACCTTCCTGGATGCGGGCGCCGCCGGCATCGAAGAGGCCGATAATGGGCGCGCGGGTCTTCAGGGCCATGTCCTGGATCTTGGTGATCTTGCGGGCATGCTCTTCGGAGAGCGAGCCGCCGAACACCGTGAAATCCTTGGCGAAGACGAAGACCTGGCGGCCATTGACCGTGCCCCAGCCGGTGACGACGCCATCGCCCGGGATCTTCTGCTTTTCCATGCCGAAATCGATGCAGCGATGCTGCACGAAGGTGTCGAACTCCTCGAAGGAGCCCTTGTCCAGGAGCAGCTCGATGCGCTCGCGGGCGGTGAGCTTGCCGCGCGCATGCTGGGCCTCGATGCGCTTCTCGCCACCACCCAGGCGGGCAACGCCACGCCGGTTCTCGAGCTCTTCCAGGATTTCTTTCATTCCGTCCCCCGGGCGTCCCGCGCTGCACCAATTGTGAAATCAGTCTAACGGTGCCGAACGCCGAAGGAAAAGGCCCGGCTTGGGCTTTCACGGACGAAAAGCGGCACTGGAGGCGTGCGCTAGCAAAAGCCAGGTGACAATTGAATATGTAAAAAGTTAAACGTGTAACTTGTAAAAAATTCGCATTTGCGCAGCCGCATGGGTTGTGCCGGCCGGACGGGGAGGAGTGGACCATGCGGCAGAAGGTTTTCGCCGGCCACGCGCTGCGCCGCCTGCGGGAAAAACTGGGGCTTAAGCAGGGGGAGCTGGCCCATCGGCTCGGGGTCTCGCCGTCCTATGTCAATCAGATGGAAAGCAACCAGAGGCCGCTCACCGCCTCTGTTCTCATCGCCATCAGCCGCACCTTCGGGGTCGACATCACCTCTTTCGGAGCGGAGGACCTCGACCGACTGGTGGCAGACCTGCGGGAGGCGACCGCAGATCCCCTGTTCCGCGACCTGGAGCTGAGTCTCCAGGATCTCAAGGCCGTCACCAACCTCTCCCCAGCCTTCGCCCATGCCTTCCTGCGTATGCATGTGGCGCTGGGCCGCACCGCCGAGTGGCGGGCGTCCCTCGACGACATGCTCACCTCCGGCCTCGGTACGGCCGATGCCAAGCTTGTGCCCTATGAAGAGGTGCGGGACTATTTCCATTATATCGACAATTACGTGGACCCCCTCGACCGGGCGGCGGAGGCCTGCGCGGAAGCGTTGGGCATCCTCTCCGGCGCCGATCCCCGCGCGGCCCTGACGGCCTATCTGCGTGACCGCCTGCGGGTGGAAGTGGAGCCCCTCCCTCTGGGGCGCAGCGCCAGCGGCGGGGACGAGGCCCTCTCCCAGTTCGATCCGCGCGCACGCCGCCTGCGCCTGTCGCCGCTCCTGTCGCCGGCTGCCGCGGCGTTCCAGCTGGGCACCACCATCGCCCGCCTGGAGCACAAGGCCATGGTGGACGGCCTCGTGGCCAATGGCGGGTTCCGCAGCGCCACGGCCGGCGAGATCTGCCGGCTGGCCTTGCACAATTACTTCGCCGGCGCGCTGGTGCTGCCCTATGGCCGATTCCTGCGCCTTGCCCGGGAGCGGCGGCATGACCTCGACCGCCTCTCCCATGAGACCGGCGCCAGCCTGGAACAGGTGTGCCACCGCCTGTCCACCCTTCAGCGGGCGGGGCTCAAGGGCGTGCCCTTCTATTTCGCCAAGGTGGATCGTGCCGGCAACATCACCAAGCGACACAGCGCGACGCGCTTCCAGTTCGCCCGCCTGGGCGGCGCCTGCGCCGTGTGGAACGTCCACCAGGCCTTCGAGAATCCCGGGCGGACGCTGGTGCAGGTGGGGGAGATGCCGGACGGGGTGCGCTATTTGTGCCTCGCCCGAACCGTCAGCGCGCCCGTGACGCGCCACGATGCCCCTCAGCGCGTCTATGCGCTTGGGCTGGGGTGCGAGGTCTCCTATGGCGACGACATGGTCTATGCGGACGGCCTCGACCTGAAGGCGGCGCCCGTCGCCCGCCTTGGCGTCTCCTGCCGAATCTGTCCTCGGCCGGATTGCGACCTGCGCGCCTTTCCGCCGCTGGATCGGGAAATCCGCACCGATCCGGACAACCGGGCTGTGGTTCCATTCACATTTACATAATGAAACCGGCACCTTGACGTAATCCCGCCACGCCATGGATCAGCAAATGCCATGGAAACAATCAAGAAATGAGTCTATCGGCGGGGACAGCCGAACGGCGAGGATGAAATGACCAAGTCGGTGTGGGTGGTGGGACTTGTGGCCGGAGTAATGGGCCTGGCGTCCGCTGCGGAAGCGGCGCCCGGCTTCACCACCGGCAATGTGAACATGCGGGCCGGGCCCGATACCGTCTATCCGAAGGTCACCGTGCTGCCCCGGGGCGTGCCGGTGGAAATCTTCGGCTGCCTGTCGAACCAGTCCTGGTGCGACGTGGGATATGGGCGCTATCGCGGCTGGGTCTATGGCGAATATCTCGGCTTCTCCTATCAGGGGCAGACCGTGCTGGTGCCGGAATATGCGCCCGTGATCGGCCTGCCGGTCGTGACCTTCAATTTCGGCAATTACTGGGGCAGCTACTATCGCGGCTCGCCGTGGTGGAACCAGTATAACCGTTGGCAATACTACAATCCTCGGCCGCGTCCGGGCTGGGGCCCGCCGCCTCCGGGGCCGGGGCCGCGTCCGCCCGGCTGGTGGAATGGCCCGCGCCCCTATCCGCCCGGCGCCCCAGGCCGTCCGCCTGGCTATCCCGGTTATCCCGGGCATCCTGGTGGTCCCGGTGGCCCCGGCGGCCCCGGTGGGCCAGGCTGGCCCGGTCACCCCGGCAACCCGCCGCCGCCAAATGCCGGTGGTCCCGGCAGGCCGGGTGGACCCGGAGGTCCGGGCGGACCTGTTTATCCCGGACGGCCCGGCAATCCGGGCAATCCGGGCAATCCAGGTAATCCGGGCAATCCAGGTGGGCCTGGTGGTCCGGGCTATCCCGGCGGTCCAGGCCACCCGGGCGGTCCAGGCCATCCGGGCGGTCCTGGTGGCCCCGGTGGTCCTTCCACCATGCCGGTCGCCCCGGGCCAGCCGCCCCAGCAGTCTCGACCCCAGCGCCCGCCGCCTGCCGGATGGCAGCAGCAGCAGGGTCAGCCGGGTGCGCCCGGCCAACCGCCGCAGCAGGCGCGGCCTCAGCGCCCGCCGCCCGCCGGCTGGCAAGGCCAGCCTCCTGGCCAGCGCCCGCCGCAAGGGCAGCCCCCGCAGGGCCAGCCGCAGCAGGCGCGTCCTCAGGGTGGCCCTCCGCCGCAGGGAGGACAGCCCCAGGGCGGCCGGCCCCAGGGCGGACCGCAGCGTCCCGCGCCCGGAAGTCCGCCGCAGCAGGGCCAGCCCGGCGCGCCGCCCCCGCCCCAATGAGGGGCGTCTGACATGCCAAGGCCGCCGGCTTTCGAGCCGGCGGCTTTTTCCAGCAGGTCGCCGCGCCTTCCCGGCCCCTTGCACGACATCAGCGCGGAGCGCTGCGGCCCCTTTCGCGGATGGACCGACTGGCATGCCGCCATCGGCACGAATGCGGCTTCCCTCGCGCTGCGGTGCGGTTTATGCCGTGGTCCATGTCCAAGCTCGCCTCCAAGCTCGTTCTGCGCTTCGCTCCTTCGCCCACGGGCCTGCTTCATGTGGGCAACATGCGCACCGCCCTCCTCAATGCGCTGCTCGCGCGGCGCGCGGGCGGCACGTTCCTGTTGCGGTATGATGACACCGACGTCGCCCGCTCCACGCCTGAATTTGCCCAGGCCATCGCCCGTGATCTGGCGTGGTTCGGAATCGTCCCGGATCGGGTAGAGTACCAGTCGGCGCGCCTGGATCGTTATGAGGCGGCCGTGGCCGCCCTGAGGGCGGCGGGCCGGCTCTACCCGGCCTATGAAAGTGAAGAGGAACTGACCCTCCGCCGCGGCCTTCAGCGCTCCCGTGGACTGCCGCCGGTCTATGACCGTGCCGCGCTCAAGCTCACGGACGCGGATCGCGCCCGCCTGGAGGCGGAAGGGCGCAAGCCCTATTGGCGGTTCAAGCTCGATGCCGCGCCGGCCGTCTGGACCGACGGCGTGCGCGGACCGCAGCATGTGGACATGACCAGCCTGTCCGATCCCGTGCTCGTGCGCGCCGACGGCACCTTTCTCTATACGCTCACCTCGGTGGTGGATGACCTTGAGTTCGGCGTGACCGACATCATCCGGGGCGAGGATCACGTCACCAATACGGGCGTGCAGATCCAGCTCTTCGAGGCCCTCGGCGGAACGGCGCCGCGCTTTGCCCATCACAACCTGCTGACCTTGCCCTCAGGCGAGGGATTGTCCAAGCGGCTCGGCCATCTCTCCATCCAGTCCCTGCGGGAGGAGGGGTACGAGGCCCTGGCCGTGGCGGCGATCGCTGTGCTGGTGGGCACGTCCGAGGCCGTGGTGCCGGTGGATAGCCTGGACGCCCTGGCGGCCAAGGTGGATCTGGCGCACATCTCCCGGGCCCCCGCGCGCTTTGATCCCGCCGAACTGGCGGCCTTGTCGGCGCGCACCTTGCACCAGATGCCCTATGAAGCCGTCGCCCGGCGGCTCGCCGACCTCGGCGTCGATGGCGGGGCCGCGTTCTGGCTGGCGGTGCGGGGCAATGTCGCCCGCCTTGCCGAGGCGCTGGACTGGTGGCGCGTGGTGTCGGTTCCGGCCTCATGGGCACGGGACCCGCAGTGGGACCCGCAGGATGCGGCCTTCCTTGAGACCGCCGCCGCGCTTCTGCCAGAGGAACCGTGGGATGCCGGCACCTATCGCGCCTGGGTTGGGGCGTTGAAGACGGCATCCGGCCGCGCCGGACAGGCTCTCTTCGCCCCCCTGCGCATGGCACTGACGGGCCAGGCGAAAGGGCCGGAACTGGCTGCCCTGCTGCCCTTGATGGGACGCGATCGCGCCATCGCGCGCCTGCGGGGCACGGACGGCTAAGCCGTCCCTTTTTCGGCGCGCTTTGCGGGCGGGCCTCTCGCGGTCCATATGTCGTGTCCCGCGACGCCCATCCCTTCTCGCCCCGCATGCCGCGGGCGGGCTTGGCCTTTCCGGGTCGAGCGCGGCGGGGCGTGTCCGAGGCCCTGCCGGATCTCAGCTGACTTGCAGCACTGTGCGCTCCCCTTCGCGACGCGCGCACATGAACGCCGTCCCATGTCGCACGGCCGTCAATTTAGCGATCTATATTCAGTTATGCAGTGAGGTGAAATGAGTATTTATTGTATTAATGAAGATTAGATTCGAGGTGATCTGTTTAAAAAATTTAATAAGAGCGAGTATGTTACTTCTGCCTTGCGTCTCGATCTGGGCCGGTCCGCCAAAGTGACGTGAGCGTCGCTGCGCTGCCAATCAGGATCTCCCTGATGCGTAGAGAGTAGCGATCCGTCTCGCCCAAGGCCGTCACGCCTTTTTCCCAGTATCGGCTGGTCTCTGCGATCCTGAAGGTGGTCTCATGGCGAACGTCAACGAACTGATCGGGAAACTCCTCGGCAAGACCGACATCGACAAGCTTTTCGGCCGGGGAGTGCCGCTCGATCCGGTCGCCGAATTGCAGAACACCTATGGTGCGTTCAGCTCGAAGATCTCGACCGAGGCGGTTGCCGAGCGGGCGGTGGCGCTGCTTGCGTTTGCTCGCGATTCGGCCAACGCCCAGACACCCTTCGCCATGCACTTCTCAAGCTGTGTCTCGGCGGTAGCCACCGAATTGTCCCAGAGTGCACTGAGCGTGGCGCCCTCGAGCGTTCTTGCGGCGTTCGACAGCTTGAAGTTTTCAAGCGCGGTCACCGGCGCCTCTGACAGCATGAAGGCGCGGCTCACGACGGCCTATACCGCGGAGGCCGGGCCGGTGATCGAGCTCCTGGACGTGGGCTTGGCCATCAGCGCGTCGCAGGTGCCTCTGGTCGGCCCCATCGCCGCCGGATACGTCATGGGCGGGGTGGGTGGCGCGGTCGCCATGGGCTCGTCCGCGGCAATCGTCTACATGACCAGCACCGGTACTCTTGCGAACACGTTCGGCGTGCCGGCTCAGCAACTGACGAACATCATTGGCACCGACCCGGCCCATGCGGGCATCAATCCGGACGCCCAGACCAAGGCCCTGCAAGGTGTCGCAAAGGACGTCACCAAGGACATGATGAAGGCCAACACGGCCGTCCAGGCTCAGGACAAAAAGCGCGAGAAGGAGCGCGCTGCCGCGCAAAAGAAGGCCAAGGTCCTCATCGCCCAGCCCAAGACCCACGGCATCGGGCTGGCCTGGTATCTGATCATGCGCACCAAGCTGCGCTGGACCAATGAGCGCATTGCGGATGCTGCAGCGGGCAATACTGAGGCGCTTCTGTCCAAGAAGGGCGTCGAAAATGTGATGACTTTCGCGAACGCGGCATCCATCAACCCGCAGACGCGCAACCAGCTTTGCATCTCCACGACCGACAAGTTCATTGATTCCAGCAAGTTCGCGGACAAGGGCGAGGCGCTGAAATCCCACATCCAGACCAATTACGATACGCTGGAAGGCTTCGCCAGCAAGATGGTCGAGGTGCAAAAGTCGTTGCGCGCTCTCCTGGAAGACATCCTCAAGGTCAATATCGTCAGGTCGTTCAAGGCAGACCTGAAGGCCTACCATTATGCGTCAAGGGCAACGCCCAGGTTTGCGACAGACCATCCGGACTTCTACGTTGCGCCGAACGATGAGCCTTCCGCACGGAGCAACCACACCCGTGCCGTCGCCGTTCTGATCGTGGCCTATTTCGTGGAGCGGAACTGGAAGAACAGCCAAGCCTACCAGCCCCGGGAAAAAGATACGAGCGCACTGAAGGATCTGGAGCGCAAGGGCAACGAAAACGCCATTGCTTTCAAAAACTTGCAGCGCGGTGCCAACCAGGTGAACATGGGCGGGCCCATAACGCAGTGGAAGACCATCGAGGACAATTCCAAGGCCTATGTGCGCATACTGAAGAGCGCCATCGTCGATGATCTCACCGCACCTTTCCGGAATGGCGCTTCCACGCCGAAGGACCTGAGCAAGGCGGTGCAACTCTTCATGGTGTGTGCCATCATCGTGAATGACAACGTATCGCGGAAGGCTGCGGGCAAGGAAAAGGGCCTCAAGGCGTCCACGGTCAACACGGCGACCAACATCCCAATCGACGTCATCCGAGTCCTTGAGGAATTGGGATATCTAAGCGTCTACAGTACATTGACCGGGTTCGTAACAGATAGCGACAAGAACAAGCACACTGCCGGTGGCAAGAAGCTGCGCTGGTTCCACAGTCGCATCGGAGGGGGTGCGAGCGCCTCCGAAAAGATGATGGTCTATGTCTTCTCCTGCGTCGTCTTGTCTGTGGTTGACGTGACAAAGATCGCCTGCGGCTTCCAGAACTGGGCGGAGACGGAAAAACTGCTGATCCGCGTCATCCAGGAAATCAACCGGGCTGAGATGGTCATGGATAAATAGGGGCCTCACGCAGACCCCGGGAGGCGCAAGGCCGTGTCGTGAGGGGACTCCTCTCCACCGGCCCCTTCCATCGTTCCCGTTTCGCCCCCATATTGGCGCCATGGCCAAAGCATCCCGTCCCGGCAAGCTCGGCGAGCGTTCACAACGCCATTTCGAGCCCGCGCCCGTCCAGACCCTCGATCCCGCGCTTGCCGCCTCACTGGGGCTGGCGCCCGGCGACCTCTCAGGCGACTTCGAGTCGGCGGGGGCCTCCGCCACTGTCGCGGCGCTGAGCCAGCTCATCGAGAAGGGCCGGCCGGAAGTGAACGGCCAGACCTGGGTGCCCCACCGCCCGCCGCGACCGGAAAAGAGCGAGGGCGGCGTCCGCTTCGTCATGAAGTCGGATTTCACCCCCTCCGGCGACCAGCCTCACGCCATCGCCGAGCTTTCGGAGGGCGTGCGGAACGGGGATCGCGACCAGGTGCTCCTGGGTGTCACCGGCTCGGGCAAGACTTTCACCATGGCCAAGGTGATCGAGACCTTGCAGCGGCCTGCCATCGTGCTTGCGCCCAACAAAACGCTGGCGGCGCAGCTCTATGGCGAGTTCAAGAGCTTCTTTCCCGACAATGCCGTGGAGTATTTCGTTTCCTATTACGACTACTACCAGCCGGAAGCCTACGTCCCCCGAACCGATACCTATATCGAGAAGGAATCCTCCATTAACGAGCAGATCGACCGCATGCGCCATGCGGCGACTCGCGCCTTGCTGGAGCGCGACGATGTCATCATCGTCGCCTCGGTCTCCTGCATCTATGGTATCGGCTCGGTGGAGACCTACTCCTCCATGACCTTCAAGCTGGAGGTGGGGGAGCGCATCGACCAGCGCCAGCTGATCGCCGACCTGGTCGCCCTGCAATACAAGCGCATCCAGTCCGATTTCGCGCGCGGCACCTTCCGGGTGCGAGGCGACAATATCGAGATTTTCCCCGCCCACTATGAGGACCGCGCTTGGCGCGTCTCGCTGTTCGGCGACGAGGTGGAGAGCATCGCTGAGTTCGACCCGCTCACCGGCCATAAGAGCGGAGACATGAAGTCCATCAAGGTCTACGCCTCGTCCCACTATGTGACGCCGCGTCCGACCTTGATCCAGGCCATTTCCGGCATCAAGAACGAGTTGCGGATGCGGCTCGACGAGCTCAATCGCATGGGCCGCCTGCTGGAGGCCCAGCGCCTGGAGCAGCGCACCCGCTACGACCTGGAGATGATGGAGGCCACCGGCGCCTGCGCGGGCATCGAGAATTATTCGCGCTGGCTCACCGGTCGCAAGCCGGGCGAGCCGCCGCCCACCTTGTTCGAATATGTGCCCGACAATGCCCTTGTCTTCATCGACGAGAGCCATGTGACCGTGCCGCAGATCGGCGCCATGTATCGCGGCGACTTTCGCCGCAAGGCGACGCTGGCCGAATATGGCTTCCGCCTGCCTTCGTGCATGGACAACCGGCCGCTGCGGTTCGAGGAATGGGAAGCCATGCGGCCCCAGACCGTCCATGTGTCCGCGACCCCCGGTGGCTGGGAGATGGACCAGACCGGCGGCGTGTTTGTGGAACAGGTGATCCGGCCCACTGGCCTCATCGATCCGCCCGTGGATATACGCCCCGCCCGCACCCAGGTGGACGACCTCCTGGGCGAGGTGCGCGCGGTGGCGGCGAAGGGCTATCGCACCCTCGTCACCGTGCTTACCAAGCGCATGGCCGAGGACCTGACCGAATATCTCCACGAGAACGGCATCCGCGTGCGCTACATGCATTCGGACATCGACACCATCGAGCGCATCGAGATCATCCGCGACCTCAGGCTCGGGGCCTTCGACGTGCTGATCGGCATCAACCTGCTGCGCGAGGGCCTCGATATTCCCGAATGCGGGCTGGTTGCGATCCTCGATGCGGACAAGGAAGGCTTCCTGCGCTCGGAGACCTCCCTCATCCAGACTATCGGCCGCGCGGCGCGCAATGTGGATGGCCGGGTCATCCTCTATGCCGACCACGAGACCGGCTCCATGCAGCGCGCGATGGCCGAGACCCAGCGCCGTCGCGAGAAGCAGGTCGCCTATAATGAGGAGCATGGCATCACGCCCGAGAGCGTGAAGAAGGCCATCGGCGACATCCTCAACTCGGTCTATGAGCGCGATCACGTCCAGGTGGATGCGGGCTTTGCCGAGGAAGGCGCCGCCTTCGGCCACAACCTCAAGGCGGTGATGGCGGACCTGGAAAAGCGCATGCGGGCGGCGGCGGCCGATCTCGATTTCGAGCAGGCGGCGCGCCTGCGCGACGAGATCAAGCGCCTCCAGGCCACCGAGCTTGCGGTGGCCGACGATCCCATGGCCCGCCAGGAGGCGGTGGACGACCGCACCGGCGGCTATCGCGGCGCCCGCAAATATGGCAACGCCGCCAATGAGCCGCCCAAGGCGTCCGGCAGGGCGGCGGGCAAGGGCCGCGGCAAGGCCGGCGCATCCGCCAACCCTGGTGCGGAGGATGGCCAAGCCCGTTACACGCCCGCTGGCGGGCCGCGCGAGATGGGCGAGATGCCGCTTTACGCCCCCAAGCCTTCCGCCCCCAAGCCTTCTTCCCGGGTGGCCAAGCCTTCCCTGGACGATATGGGTCCTGGCACTGACCGGGCCGAGCCCCTTTCCGCCTTGGACTTCCGGCCCGGCCCGCGGCCGGATCCCGGAACGAAGGGCTACCGCAAGGGTGGCCGGCGGAAAAACTGACGGCCGCCTGCTGGCGGTCAGTGAGCGCGGCTGCGCCCGAACGGGATGGGGGTGTTCCTCCGGCCGGCTGGCGGGAGGGGCGCCTGCGGGCTGGATAGCCTCCGAATCCTTGGGACAGGCCGCTCCTCCTCTTCCCAGCCCGGACCGCGTCGCGCGGGATTGGCGCGCGCGAAGGGATCTGGGGATGGCCAAAAGCGCATCGCGGCAGCCTTCTCCTACCTCCGACGCGTGCGAGATTGGGCCGTACTTCCGCCGCAATCCTTGACAGCTATGGCATTGCTCGCGCTTGGGGTCGGCTTGCGCGCGTTCTGGCTGATTTTCACGCATAGGACGGTTTCATGCCGGCGCCCCTGACGTTTCGCGGAGCCCTGCGCTTCGCGCTTGCCCCTTTGTTTCTCGCAGGATGTGCCACGGCGCCATTGGATGAGGCCGGGACGCTCTCCTCTTATTCCGGTCTGGCCCAGGCCGATGGACTCCTCGCCAAGTCCAAGCTGCGCGTGGACAAGGAAGGCGTCCTTGCGGCCAAGACCGTCCGCCTCGTGCCGACCGCCTTCTCGCCGGCGGTAAAGTCCGAAGGCATCTCGACCGAACAGCGCAAGCTCGTGGCCAATGCGGTGGATCGCTCGCTTTGCGCCGGCCTGAGCGAGCGCCTGAAGGTGGTGTCGGGCTCCGAGCCGGCGGACCTCACGGTTCATGCGGTCATCACAAACATGGCTGCGACCGACCCCACCGCCGTGGCTGCGACCAAGGCGGCTTCGGTGGCCAAGTCGGTGCTGCTGCCGGGCGTAACGGTCCCGACGCCCCGCTTGCCGATCGGGCTCGGCAGCCTCTCCATCGAGGCGGAGGCGCTGACATCCCGCGGAACTCAGGAGGCCGCGATGGTGTGGGGCCAGGGCGCCAATGCCCTGTCCGGCTCGGCACGCATCTCCCAGGTGGGCGACGCATACGAGCTCGCCGCAACCTTCGGAAATGATTTCAGCCAACTGGTGGTGACAGGCGAGAGCCCGTTCCAGAAACTGTCGGGCCCCCCCTCCGCGGAGCGCGTTCAGGCCTGGGCGGGTGGCACCCCGAAATATGCAGCCTGCGAGGCGTTCGGACGCGAACAGGGCGTTGGGGGGCTGTTCAGCAGTGCCGTGGGCTTGCCTCCCGAGTGGACCGACAAGGGGACTGGCGCGGCAACGGCCGAGGCGCAGCAGCCTGCGGGGCAATAGAGGCTCGGGCGGGCTCCCAGGCGCCCTGCATCCATGCCTCGCCCTTGTGCCGATGTCAGGCTCAGCCATCGCTGGTATAGATGTGACGGCGGAACACCTCGGCGACGGGGTGATGGAGGGGCCGGCCATGACAAGCCAAGCGCGGATTCTTGCCCTTCAGGGAGCGGACCGCGTGGGCGTGCGCCAAACCCTGGACGACGCGGCGCAGCGTTTTCGCGCCCGCGGGCTTCTTGTGCTGGGGGCTGTGGAGACCCTGCCGAACCCCATTGATCCAGACGATGTGCATCTCTTGGATCTGGCGAGCAATGCCCGCTACCCGCTGAACCAGAAGCTCGGACCGGGTGCAGCCGGATGCAGCCTTGATCCCCAGGGCCTCGCCGGGGCATGCGCTGCCGTGCAAGCCTCCATCGCTGCCCTTGATGGGAGCGAGGGGAGGACGTTGGTCATCCTCAGCAAATTCGGGCGGCAGGAGGCCGAGGGGCGCGGCCTGACGGACGCCTTTCATGCGGCGGTTCTGGCGGACCTGCCCATCCTTACCTCTGTTTCCCCGGCCGTTGCCGCGGCCTGGGCGCAATTTGCCGGTCCGCTCGCCCGATTTGCCGGAATGAGCCCCGATGAGATCGACGCGTGGTTTGATGAGATCTGAACCGCACTTCATCGGTACATGAGGTCAAGTGTCTGGCTCGCCTTGTTCTCTTCGGCTAAGACTCGTGCGGAGCCGGAGGGAGATAAGGCATGTCCATTCACGCTTGGCAGGTTGGCAGGGCAGGGAAGCACTCGGCTTTGGCGGCGTGCCTCGCCGGGCTACTGGCAGGTTGCACGTCCACGCCGGGTCCAAATTGGGGCACGGCAACCGTGACGGAGACCGACCCCTGGGGCGCCTACGAGGCCGTGGTGAGCGTTCCCGCTCCCACCGCGGGGCCCCGGGTCTTTCAATGCTCCGGCCCCTGGTCGCCCATGACCACGGAAGTCAATCTCATTGCCGATTTCGGCGCCCAGGCGATGAGCCGCGCCGACGTCCAGCAGCCGGGCGGCGGCATGGGCCCGGGATCGGTTCTGCTGGCGGGCGATCCCAAGCTGCGCGTCGACATCGCCTGGGCGGACGCCATCGGCTACACGACGCCCACCCGCCTCGCCTTCACGGATGAGACCGCCTGGAGCGTTGCGGGCGTCAGCATCGGCACCTCGATTGCGGATGTGCAGAAGGCCAATGGCCGCCCGTTCCGCCTGGTTGGCTTCGGCGGCGACAATGGGGGCGTGGTCACCGATTGGCAGGGCGGGCGTCTTGCCAGCATTCCCGGTCCGTGCCGCGTGGGCATCCAGTTCGCGATTCCGGCAACGGCTTCGGACTCCGCACAGGCAAAGGCGTCCGGTCCCAGGGTCTTTTCATCGACGGATCCTGCCATTCGAGCCTTGAACCCCACTGTTGGCCAGTTCTGGATCAATTACAAATGGTGATTGTGGCGGGTTAAATTCCTGTAAGGTCCAAATTCGCCGCGAAGTCGCCACAATTGAACCCGTGAAGTGCGCCCTCTTTGGAGGAAAGACATGGCACAGTTTCTTTCGCGTGGCGCAGTACTTGGTTTCGCTCTCGGCCTTGGTGTCGCTCTCGCCGGCGGCGCGGTGGTCACTTCTGCGGTCGCCTATCAGGGCGACATGGAAGCAGCCCTCGAGCAGCTCCGTGGCGCCCGGGCCAGCCTGGAGCGGGCGACCCCCAACAAGGGTGGCCATCGCGAGGCCGCCATCGGCCTCATTGACCAGGCCATCGTGCAGGTGAAGGAAGGCATCGCCTTCGCGGCGCGCTGAAGCTTGGCCGCGCACACTTCGGGCGCGGGGGACAAGCGATCGGAAGAGCCGGAGGGAAAAACCCATCCGGCTCTTTTCTTTGGTCCACCTTGCCGCGCGGCGCGGCGGCCCTCTCCAGCGGGCGTGGTCAAGGGCGGCCCCGACCGCCGTCAGACTGCCAATCCCAGAGCGCGAGACGAGTCCTTCGCCCTCCGTGCTGGACAGGCCGTTCCATTCCGTCGCATCACAGCGCAAGGAACCGGGCGCGGGGGCCGGACGAGGAGCGCAATGGACTGGATCTCTTTCTGGGACGGCAGCCACGCCATCTATACGAGCGAGCGGCACAAGCAGGTGCATTATGCCCGCATCGCCGCCGACATTGCCCGCTTCGTTCCAAGCCCGACCGCACGCGTCCTCGATTATGGCTGTGGCGAAGCGCTAGGGGCGGCTGAGCTGGCGCAGGCCTGTGGCAGTCTCACCTTAAGCGATGCCGCGCCAGGTGTGCGCCAGGGCTTGAAGGCCCGGTTTGCCCAGAGCGCACGCATCCAGATCATGTCACCGGAGGAGGTCGCCGCCTTGCCCGATGGCAGCTTCGACCTCATCGTGGCCAATTCCCTGCTGCAATACCTGTCGCCGGAGGTCCGCGACGGCCTGCTGGCCACATGGCGCCGCCTGTTGTCCAAGGACGGCACCTTGCTGATTGCCGATGTCATTCCGCCCCATGTGAGCGCCGTGCGCGATGCGCTGGCTTTGCTGCGCTTCGGCGCGGCGGAAGGGTTTCTCGGCTCGGCGATGCTCGGCCTCGTGCGCACCGTTTTCTCGCCCTATCGCAAGCTGCGCGCCGATCTCGGCCTGTCCCAATATGGCGAGGCGCAGATGCTGGACATCCTGGCCAAGGCCGGCTTTGCCGCGCGGCGGGTGCGGCCGAATGTGGGGCACAATCAGGAGCGCATGGCCTTCACCGCCACCCGCGCAGCGTGAAGGCGCAAAGCGCTAGGTTCCGCGCGCGCTCTTGTCGGCGAAGGCCCACAGCCGGTACCCGGAGAAGGTCCAGCACAGGACAAGGCCGCTCGTGAGCCCTTGGGCCAGCAGATAGAAGATGCCGAGCCGATGGGTGAAGAGATCCATCAGCACGCCGTTCAGCACAAAGGCGACTCCGGCCACCGCGAAATAGCGGGGCAGGGCGCCCGCATGGGAGCGGCTCGACTGGAAGGTGAAGGTGCTGTTCAGCGTGTAGGTGACGAGGGTTCCCACCACGAATCCCACCATGGACGCGGCCACCGGACCCAGTATCTCCCACTCCACCAGGCCCCCCAGCACCAAAAAATGGGCCACGAAGGCGGTGGCGCCCACGGCCACGAAGATGGCGAACTGGGTGATGAGGTGGCGGTTCTCCGAAAGGAGGCGCTTCAACAGGGACATGAGGCCGGAGGCTCCGCACAACGGGACCGATGGTCTTCCGTCGCGTTGAATTATGGTCTAAGGAAGCCAGATAGCGCGCCGGGCGAAGAGAATTCAACGCCGCGACGCCACCTCTACCGTCGAACGACGGAAAATCAATCCACAGGGGCGCGTGACCCGCGGCCCTTTTTTTGCGCCCGTCGAGCGCCAGCGAGACATGCCGAAACGCACTGACCTCGAAACCATCCTCATCATCGGCGCCGGCCCCATCGTGATCGGGCAGGCCTGTGAGTTCGATTATTCCGGAACCCAGGCGTGCAAGGCGCTGAAGGAGGAGGGTTACCGGGTGGTCCTGGTGAACTCGAATCCGGCCACCATCATGACCGATCCGGACATGGCGGATGCGACCTATATCGAGCCCATCACCTCCGAGATCGTCGCCAAGATCATCGAGAAGGAGCGGGGCGACCGCTCCAAGGGCTTTGCCCTTCTGCCGACCATGGGCGGCCAGACGGCGCTGAACTGCGCCCTGTCGCTCAAGAAGGACGGTGTGCTCGATCGCTTCGACGTGGAAATGATCGGCGCCACCGCCGAGGCCATCGACAAGGCCGAGGATCGCGAGCTGTTCCGCGAGGCCATGACCAAGATCGGCCTCCTGACGCCAAAGTCCCGCCAGATCAAGAACCTCGCCCAGGCGCTGGAAGCGCTCGACGAGGTTGGCTTGCCGGCCATCATCCGCCCCTCCTTCACCATGGGCGGCACGGGCGGCGGCATTGCCTACAACAAGGCCGAGTTCATCGAGATCGTGGAGCGGGGCATCGATGCCTCCCCCACCAACGAGGTCCTGATCGAGGAGAGTGTCCTCGGCTGGAAGGAGTATGAGATGGAGGTGGTCCGCGACAAGGCGGACAACTGCATCATCATCTGCTCCATCGAGAATCTCGATCCGATGGGCGTTCATACCGGCGATTCGATCACGGTCGCTCCGGCGCTGACGCTCACCGACAAGGAATACCAGATCATGCGCGACGCATCGCTTGCGGTGCTGCGCGAGATCGGCGTGGAGACCGGCGGCTCCAACGTGCAGTTCGCGATCAACCCCGAGGACGGGCGGATGATCGTGATCGAGATGAATCCGCGCGTGTCGCGGTCCTCGGCGCTTGCCTCCAAGGCGACGGGCTTCCCCATCGCCAAGGTCGCCGCGCGCCTCGCCGTTGGCTATACGCTGGACGAGATCGAGAACGACATCACCGGTGGCGCGACCCCGGCCTCGTTCGAGCCGACCATCGACTATGTGGTCACCAAGATCCCGCGATTCGCCTTCGAGAAGTTCCCGGGCGCCGAGCCGACCCTGACCACGTCCATGAAGTCCGTGGGCGAGGCCATGGCCATCGGCCGCACCTTCCAGGAAAGCCTCCAGAAGGCGCTGCGTTCGCTGGAGACTGGCCTCACCGGCCTCGACGAAATCGAGATCGGTGGCCTCGGCGCCGGCGACGACAAGAACGCCATCCGCGCCGCGCTCGGCACGCCGACGCCGGACCGCCTGCTCTATGTGGCGCAGGCCATGCGCCACGGCATGAGCGACGAGCAGATCCACGCGGCCTGCAAGATCGATCCCTGGTTCCTGGCCCAGATCCGCGGCATCGTGGATGCCGAGGACAAGGTCCGCAAGTTCGGCCTGCCCAAGACGGCCGGCCTGCTGCGCGGCCTGAAGAGCCAGGGCTTCTCGGATGCCCGTCTCGCCTCGCTCGCCGGGATCACCCAGGCCGAAGTGCGGGCCCATCGCCACGCGCTGAACGTGCGCCCGGTCTATAAGCGTATCGACACCTGCGCGGCCGAGTTCGCCTCTCCGACCGCCTATATGTACTCCACCTACGAGGCGCCCTTCGGTGGTGCGATGGCGGACGAATCCCAGCCGTCCAACGCCAAGAAGGTGGTGATCCTGGGTGGCGGGCCGAACCGGATCGGCCAGGGCATCGAGTTCGACTATTGCTGCTGCCATGCGGCCTTCGCCCTCAAGGATGCGGGCTACGAGGCCATCATGGTCAACTGCAACCCGGAGACGGTCTCCACCGACTATGACACGTCGGATCGGCTTTATTTCGAGCCGCTGACCGCCGAGGACGTGCTGGAGCTGATCGACCGCGAACGCACGGCCGGCACGCTGCATGGCGTCATCGTGCAGTTCGGCGGCCAGACGCCGCTGAAGCTGGCGCGCGCCCTTGAGGCGGCCAACGTCCCGATCCTCGGGACCTCGCCGGACGCCATCGACCTCGCCGAGGACCGCGACCGCTTCAAGACGCTCCTGGAGGAGCTGAAGCTGCGCCAGCCGGCCAACGGCATCGCCTATTCGGTGCAGCAGGCGCGCGATGCCTCTGCCGCGCTCGGCTTCCCGCTGGTGGTGCGTCCGTCCTATGTGCTGGGCGGCCGGGCCATGCAGATTCTGCGCGAGGAGCACCAGCTCGGCGACTATCTCATGGACACCCTGCCGGGCCTCGTCCCCCACGAGATCCGCGCGCGGTTCCCCAACGACAAGACCGGCCAGATCGACGCGGTGCTGGGTGAAAACCCGCTCCTGTTCGACCGCTATCTGTCGGACGCCATTGAGGTGGATGTGGACGCCCTGTGCGACGGCACGGACGTCTTCATCGCCGGCATCATGGAGCATATCGAGGAGGCGGGCATCCATTCGGGCGACAGCGCCTGCTCGCTGCCCCCGCACTCGCTCTCCCGCGACACCATCGACCGCCTGGGCGAGGAAACCCGCGCGCTGGCGCTGGCGCTCGGCGTGGTCGGCCTCATGAACGTGCAGTACGCGCTGAAGGACGACGAGATCTACGTGCTCGAAGTCAATCCGCGGGCCTCGCGCACCGTTCCCTTCGTCGCCAAGGTGATCGGCACGCCCATCGCCAAGATCGCGGCCCGTGTCATGGCCGGCGAGCCGCTGTCCGCCTTCAATCTGGAGCGCGCCAGCGTCAGCCATATCGCGGTGAAGGAAGCGGTGTTCCCCTTTGCCCGCTTCCCGGGCGTGGACACCGTGCTCGGCCCGGAGATGCGCTCCACCGGCGAAGTGATGGGTCTCGACACCGATTATGGCGTTGCCTTCGCCAAGAGCCAGCTGGGCGGCGGGACCAAGGTGCCCAAGTCCGGCACCGTGTTCGTCTCCGTGAAGGAGAGCGACAAGGCGCGCATCCTGCCCTCGATCCGCGTCTTGATCGAGCTCGGCTTCAAGGTGATCGCCACCTCCGGCACCCAGCGTTTCCTGGCCGAGAACGGCATCGAGGCCGGCAAGATCAACAAGGTGCTTGAAGGCCGGCCGCATATCGTCGACGCCATCAAGAATGGCGACGTGCAATTGGTGTTCAACACCACGGAGGGGGCGCAGGCCTTGTCCGACAGCCGCTCCCTCCGGCGCGCGGCCCTCTTGCACAAAGTGCCGTATTACACCACGCTGTCAGGTGCCATCGCGGCGACGCAGGGCATCAAGGCCTATGTGGGCGGCGACCTGAAGGTCCGCGCTCTGCAGAGCTATTTCGATGGCACCCAGGCGCCGGGCGTAAGCCGGGCGGGCTGATATCAGGGTCCGGGCGCGGGAACATGCGCCCCCACACCGGAGTTCGAACCGCTCAGATCGGCAAAATCTGAGCGGCGAGGGCTCCGGTCTGTCATGTCTTTATGAAGGTTGCCGGCTACATGTGGGAGGACAGTGTCTTCCCTTTGTCGGCCGGCGCGGTTGGGCTGCGGCACGCAGCTGTTGGCATGGGACGATCCAGCGGTGTCGTGCCGCCCGCCCAGCGTCGCCCTCACAGGCTTGCCCGGCTCTGCCGGGGCTTGCATCCGAGGCGGCGAGAATGGCGGGAGGTGCGGGGCCGCTTTGTCCCGTTTGAAATGTCGGTTGGCGATGATGGCTCGGTGAGCCCGCGCCACCACCATTCAACGCCGCCCCGCGCGGGGCGGCGGTGCGAGGAGGTCTCGAGCAGGACCCATGGAGAAGATTCCCATGACGGGGGACGGCTACGTCGCCCTGGAAAACGAATTGCGGCATCGCCAGCAGGTGGAGCGTCCGCGCATCATCAACGCCATCTCCGAGGCGCGGGCGCACGGCGACCTGTCCGAGAATGCGGAATACCATGCGGCGAAGGAGCAGCAATCCCTGAACGAGGGCCGCATCGCCGAGCTGGAGGACAAGCTTTCCCGCGCCGAGGTCATCGACGTCAGCAAGCTCTCCGGAGACACGGTGAAGTTCGGCGCCACCGTGACACTGGTGGATGAGGACACCGAGGAAGAGAAGGTCTGGCAGATCGTCGGCGACAGCGAAGCCGATGCAAAGGCCGGGCGGATCTCCATTTCCTCTCCGGTGGCCCGCGCGCTCATCGGCAAGAGCAAGGGCGCCAGCGTTGAGGTGGTGACTCCCAAGGGTCCACGGTCGTTCGAGATCGTCTCGGTCCGCTGGGCCTGACCTGATCCCGTGTTCAGCCGCCGGCGGGGCAGCCCGCCGGCCGGCTCGATCGTCAGCTTTCCCCATATGGGGGGCCGCCTTTCCCCGCGCGGGCGCCGTCTCTCAGCGCGCGGGGGCCGCCTTGGCCGTTTCGGGCACCAAGGGGACGATGGGCGCATTCTTCGTCTGCCCGAGGGATAGCGCGGTCTTTACGTTGCGGACGTTCGGTGCGGCTGTGATTTCCAGCACGAAATTCTGGAAGGTGCGCAGGTCGGGTGCCACGCACAGCATCAGGAAATCCACGTCTCCCGACAGCATCCAGGCGCCGCGAACCAGCGGCCAGCTGTCGATGCGGGCCCGAAACGCCGTCAGATCCGCTTCCGCCTGGCTGATGAGATGGACCATGGCGAAGGACATGAGGTCATAGCCGAGGCGCTTTTCATCCAGCAGCGCCCGATACCCCTGGATGATGCCGTCCTCTTCCAAAGCCCGCACCCGTCGCAGGCAAGGTGGCGCCGAGATGCCCACCCGCCGCGACAGCTCCACATTCGTCATCCGGCCGTCCAGCTGGAGCTCGGACAGGATCTTCCAGTCCACGGCATCGAGATGAATGGTCAAGGTGGTCCTCCCGCGGAAAGCGTCGGCACCTTAGTGCAGGGTTGCGGCAGTGCAACGAAATAATATTTCGTGATCGCCCATCCGCCCTTGCGTGAACCTCTCGCCTTGTGATGGTGCGTATCAGTCCCTACATTGATGCATGGCTCGCAGCCGGCCAGGCGCGGTGGCGTCGGACATTCCGACGCACGGGTTTCGCCCCGGCGCGATGCTTGTCGTTTCGAGGTTTTCATGCCTGCCCAACATGTAAAGGTCGTCATCATCGGCTCGGGACCGGCCGGCTATACGGCTGCCATCTATGCGGCGCGAGCGATGCTTCAGCCGGTGCTGATCGAGGGCATACAGCCCGGCGGCCAGCTCACCATCACGACGGATGTGGAAAACTATCCCGGTTTCGCGGATGTGATCCAGGGGCCCTGGCTCATGGATCAGATGCGCGCCCAGGCCGAGCATGTGGGCACCCGCATTGTCTCCGATCATGTGAATGGCCTGGACCTGACCCAGCGTCCCTTCCGCCTGACCACCGATTCCGGACAGGTCTATGTGGCCGAGACGGTCATCCTGTGCACGGGCGCCCAAGCCCGCTGGCTGGGCCTGCCCTCCGAGGACAAGCTGCGCGGCGGCGGCGTTTCCGCCTGCGCCACCTGCGATGGTTTCTTCTACCGCGGCAAGCAGGTGGTGGTGGTGGGCGGCGGCAATACCGCCGTCGAGGAAGCGCTGTTCCTCACCAATTTCGCCGCTCGCGTGACCCTGGTGCACCGGCGCGACAAGTTGCGGTCGGAACGGATCCTGCAGGATCGGCTGTTCGCCCATCCCAAGGTCCAGGTGATCTGGAACGCCGAGGTGGACGAGATCCTCGGCGAGGACGAGCCGCCGC
The DNA here is from genome assembly GCF_028863665.1 of Aquabacter sediminis. Taxonomy (GTDB): domain Bacteria; phylum Pseudomonadota; class Alphaproteobacteria; order Rhizobiales; family Xanthobacteraceae; genus L1I39. The sequence continues at coordinate 195,469 of NZ_JARBFX010000002.1, read as the reverse complement.
GTGTCACCGGCGTGCGGCTGCGCGACGTGCGCACGGGAGCGCTCAGCGAGATGGCGACGGACGGGGTGTTCGTGGCCATTGGCCATGCGCCGGCGACCGCTCTTGTGGAAGGTCAGGTTCAGCTCAAGCCCAACGGCTATGTCTGGACCGCGCCCGATTCCACGGCGACCTCCGTGCCCGGCCTGTTCGCGGCCGGCGACGTGGCGGACGACGTGTTCCGCCAGGCGGTGACGGCGGCAGGGCGCGGCTGCATGGCGGCGCTTGAGGCCGAGCGTTTCCTGGCCGCCCACGAGGTGCAGACCGCCGCCGAATAAGGTTTCGCCGCGCCGTGGCTCAGCTGCGGCGCGGAAATGATCACAGCTTCTGAAAAGACAGATCCGGGCGCCGCAAGATGGCGTGATGTCCCGGGCCAGGGGGCACGCCAGGATGGATTGGGACAAGCTTAAGGTTTTCCATGTCGCGGCCGAGGCGGGCTCCTTCACACATGCGGGTGAGACGCTGGGGCTTTCCCAATCGGCGGTCAGCCGGCAGGTGTCGGCTCTGGAGCAGGAACTGAAGGTTCCCTTGTTCCATCGCCACGCCCGGGGCCTGATCCTGACCGAGCAGGGCGAGCTCCTCTACCGCACGGCGCATGAAGTCTTCCTCAAGCTCGAATCGGCGCGGGCCCAGCTCACCGACAGCCGGGAAAAGCCCAATGGCGAGCTGCGGGTCACCACGACGGTGGGCCTTGGCACGCATTGGCTGACGGCCCGGGTGGGCGAGTTCGTGGAACTTTATCCGGACATCCGCATCCAGCTCATCCTCACCGACGAGGAGCTGGATCTGGCCATGCGTGAGGCGGACGTGGCCATCCGCATGCGCCAGCCGGTGCAGCCTGACCTGGTGCAGCGCAAGCTCTTCACCGTGCATTTCCATGCCTATGCCTCGGCCGATTATATCAAGCGCCATGGTCATCCGCGGGGCGTGGACGAGTTGGACAAGCATCGCATCCTGCTCCTGGGCGGGCCGATCCCGAGCTATTTCCAGGGCCTGAACTGGCTGGAGCATGCCGGGCGCGACGGTGGGGCGCCCCGTGTGCCCGCCTTTGAGGTGAATTCGGTGTTGGGCCTGCGCCGGGCGGTGGAGCGCGGTGTGGGTATCGGTACGCTGCCGGATTACCTCACGGACGATGCCTCATCGCTGGTCCAGCTGTTCACGGACCGCGAGACGCCTAAATTGGAGGCATATTTCACCTATGCGCAGGAAATGCGCTCGGTAGCGCGCATTCAGGTCTTCCGAGACTTTCTGATTTCGAAGGCGCAGCGCTGGAATTACTGAATTGTGTCAGCTTGGCCGTGCCGGCGCCTTTTGCACCGCACAGAGCTAAGCGTCGGGCTCATGCCTGACATGCGGTCATTTCGCATTGCATTATGCCTAAGGTGAGGGCATTGTGTTGATGCGCTGCTTGCACCTTGTGCGGTGCAGCAGCTGTTCCCCTCTGGAAGGTTCGCCGCTCTGCGGCGATACTTGCCGGGCCTCGCAAGAGGTCCGGCACTTTTCTTTTTGGCGCCAGGCGCGCCGCAGCGATTCTCCTGCAAATGGGAAAGTGTTTTCGGCGCTGGTATGGGCGGTCCGCAAGAAGAGGGCGGCCCCAAAACTTGCGTGCGGGAACCCATGGCGTGCCCCTGCGTTGGTGGAGACCGGGATCCTTGAGGGCGCCGCGTGCCCTGGGAACCCGCCAATAAACTGGAGGGACCGCCATGATCCCCGTCGCCCATCTCCGCTCCTTCGCATCCTCGCCGGGCACCGATCCGATCCGGCCGCCCGAAGTGCCAATCCCGCCGCCCGCACCCTTGGAAGACCCGCCTCTGCCGCCGGAGCCCAATACGCCCGGTATCCCGCCGCTTCCCGAAGGCGATCCCTCCCACGAGCCGCGGCGCGAGCCGTTTCCCAATCCCCATCCGCTGCGGGACCCGCAGCCGCGGCCTGATGATCCCCTGCGCGGGGTCCATCTGCGCGCTTTCCAGTCGGACCTTTGGATCGGCTGGGGCTGATTGCGCGCGGCTGCCTTCGTGCCCTAGGCTCGCCAGATCCCGGCGAGGACCGGGGGCAGGAGGCTCGGCATGCGTGGCGGTAGCGAACGGACGGCGGAGAGCCAACCCCTTGCACCGGCACTCGTTTTGGATGCACCGCCGGCTGATTTCCTGGATGTGGGGGAGGTTCTCTCCAAGGCCCGATTCGACGTGCGCTACCATGGCAGCGACAATTTCGTCGGGACGCGGGTGGATGGCTACGAGGCGCCGCGCTGCTTCCTCACCCGCCCCGCCTGCGAGGCGCTGGGGGATGTGGCACGGGCAGTGGAGCGCGAGGGGCTCTCCCTGTTGATCTATGATTGCTACCGGCCCGCACGCGCGGTGGCCCATTTTGCCCGCTGGGCGGCCGATGCCGCAGACCTCAAGACGCGTGCGGAATATTATCCAGAGCTTGAAAAGACTCAGCTTTTCTCGCTGGGCTACATTGCCGCCCGCTCCGGGCACTCGCGGGGATCCACTCTCGATCTCACGCTCGCGGACCGCAACGGCGTGCCGCTGGACATGGGAACGCCCTTCGACCTGTTCAGCACCAGATCATGGCCGGGATCACCCGATGTCACCGCTGAACAGAGGGCGAATCGCGATTTCCTCGCTGACATCATGGGGCGGCACGGGTTCGATCCCTTCCATATGGAATGGTGGCACTTCACCTTGCGCGGCGAGCCGTTTCCGGACACCTATTTCGATTTTCCCATCCGCTGACTTTTTCTCTAAAAATCCTTTTGGATCAGCGCCTTAAGCTCAATGGAGCGGCGCTTCCTCCACCTTCAGCCGCCGGCCCCACAGGTCGAACAGCTGCCCCTCATTCAGCACCAGCCGGTCCTCCCGCACCCGTGCCTCCAGGGCCCGCAACTGGCTGCGGGCGTCTGGGTTGGGCAGGGGGCCGTCGACCGGCACGAAGGCGGCGCCGTCCCAGGGATGGCCGGAGCCGGCCAGCAGGCCGGCCATCTGGGGCCAGGTGACGTCGTCGCCGAGCACGTTCAGGAAGGTCGAGGCGAGCGGAGTGATGTCCGGCTCCGATATTTTCACCAGCAAAATCAGAGCGGTAAAGGATCCCTTCGCGGCGAAGGTGTCCTGTAGCCAGTCCTCGAAGTCGCTTGCGTTCGCCCGCTTGCCCCGGCCGGTGCGGCCCTTAGAAGTCGACACGGGGAGTCTCCGGCATATAGTGCTCGAACAGGTCCCAGAAGCTGCTCTCGCGGGTCTCGGCGTACCAATTCTCGAAGGCAGCCAATGCCTTGGCTGGATCGATCTCCTCCTCCTCCCGGCGCTCCTCCTCCGGTCGGGCGGCCGCGTACAGGGCCCGCGCGAGAGGGGCGAAATGGGCGAGGACCTCGGCGCGGGCGGGTGTCTCCTCATCCCAGCCGAAGCGGCTGCGGATAAGTGAAAACGCAGCGATTTCAGCGGTTTGCGGGCTCTCCGCAGAGATGGCCGAGGTGGCCACAAGGCGCAGGAAATTGGCGCGGCGATGGGCCTCGGCGCGGGCGTGGGCGAGGGCGGCGGCCCGGGCTTCCGCTTCCTTTCGGAAGGCGGTTTCGGCGGCGCCGGCCTCTTCGGCGCGGGCGGCAAGCTCGGCCAGGAAATCTGTGGCGCGGGTCATTTCGGCCTTTCCGATCAAGGACTTGTCGGGGGTCAGCGGGTCTTGGCTGGGGCAGGGGATGGCGGAAGAGAGTGGGAGTCGAACCCACCAAGGACCGGCTCGCGGCCCCTCCCGGATTTGAAGTCCGGACGCCCCACCAGGGACGCTTCTCTTCCATCGGCACGGGCCGAAACCTGTTCTGTCGCAAGAGCTTGCGGCGCGGTATCGGACACCCCGTCCATATCCTTCGCCGGCCCATCATCCACCGATGCGCGGAAGAGGTCCAGCCGGTGGCGGTTGATTCGGCGCAGATCTCCACGGCGCAAGGTGACCCCGTGGCGGTCGAAGAATTCCAGGATCTGGATCGCCACCTTGCGGCCGTTTTCCACCTGGTCGCGAAACTGGGCGGCGCTGAACTCGGTGTGATCTCGGCTTAGGCGCGCCAGAATATTGACCATCTCCGCCGTTGTTCCGCGGAGGAAGAAATGGTCGTGCGCGATCTCGTCCACGCGGCCCATCCGGCCGAGCAAACGCAGCATCCGGCGCATCTCCGGCTCGGTTTCTTCCAGCATGTTGGCAAGGTCGCGCACCCGGGGCGGGCGGAAGCGCTCGGTGCCGCCGATGAGGGGAGCGACCGTAGCCCACAGGGCTTCGTCCTTGGGGGTGAGGCGCACCTCGAAGCCGGCGCGGCGCACCCAGGCGCCGTCGAGGCTGACCAGATGCTCGGCCATCAGCCGGCGCAGCACAGCGCCGAAGGCGGGGGCGGGCAGGCGGGGTTCGATCTGGAGGCGCAGCTTCTCCTGGCCGAGGCCTGGCAGGTCGGGGTGAGCCAGATGGAAGGCGTCGAGGGTGGCCAGCGTCGCCGCGCGCAGGGCGGTCCAGGCGGCGGGGGCGACCACCAGGCCGTCTGCCGTCAGGGGGATAAGACCGAGGCCGGCGATCAGGGCGTCGGCGGCCCCGGCGCTGAGTGCGCGGTCGCGCGTGAAGGCCGCAAGGTCCAGGAGATAAGGCGGGGCGGCGAGGAGGGCGGCCACCGCCTCGGCGGGGTCGGTGAGGGCGTGGGCGGCCAATTGGGCGAGGCGCTCGGGCGTGCGGCGCTTGCGGGCGGGGCCGCGCAGGTCCAGGAAGCGCCCTCCGCCCACGGTGCGCTGGGCGGAGGTGTCGCGAATCACGAAGCGGTCGCCGGCGGCGGCCGCGATAGGGCGCTCGGTGACCAATTGCACGAGGCCACCTTGCCCGGGGGCAATGGGATCGCCCAGCAGCACCACGCGGGCGGCCACATCCACGGAGGCGGTATGGAGGCGCACGGGGAACCATTGGCCCACGGGCTTCAGTTCGCCCGGCAGCACCTTCAAGGTCGCGTCCAGATGGTCGGCCGGGGCGTGGAGGGTGGCATCAACAATCACGTCGCCCCGCGCGATCGCCTCCTTGGCGATGGCTTCGCCGGCAAGGTTCAGGCCGCAACGGTCGCCCGCGCGGCCCTGCTCGGCGGGGGTGTCCTGGGCGCGGATGGAGCGCACGCGGGCTTCAAGGCCGGTGGGGCTCACCACCACGCGGTCGCCCACCTTCACCGTCCCGGAAAGGACCGTGCCGGTGACCACGGTGCCGGCGCCGGCCAAGGTGAAGGAGCGGTCCACGGCCAGGCGGAACCGCCCGTCGGCGGCACGGTCCGGCGCGTGCCGGGCGGCTGCCACCAGATGGGCGCGCACCTCTTCCACCCCCGCGCCGGTGAGGGCGGAGACAGGCAGGACGGGTGCGCCTTGAAGGCTGGTTCCGGACAGCGCGCCTTCGATCTCGGCGGTGACAGCGCTGAGCCGCTCATCGTCCACGAGGTCGGACTTGGTGAGGGCGACAAGGCCCCGGTCGAGGCCGAGCAGGTCCAGGATGGCCAGATGCTCGCGGGTCTGCGGCATCAGGCCGTCATCGGCCGCCACCACCAGCAGCACGAAATCGATGCCGGTGGCCCCCGCCAGCATGGTGTGGACGAAGCGCTCATGGCCGGGCACGTCGATGAAGCCGAGCGTGCTCCCGCCCTCCACGGGCAGATAGGCAAAGCCCAGGTCGATGGAGATGCCGCGGGCCTTCTCCTCTTTCAGGCGGTCGGTCTCGACGCCGGTGAGCGCGCGCACCAGCGCGCTTTTGCCGTGGTCGATATGGCCGGCCGTCCCGATGATCATGCGCCGGCGGTCTCCGTCTGCGGGGCGGGCAAAGGCTGCTTGGCGCGGCGCACCGCCTCGGCGGCGCCCTCGGCGGTCAGCGCGCCGCGCACCGGCTCCAGGAAGGGGGCGGCCAGGCCGCTGCCGGCGGCTTCCGCGCGCAAGAGCCATTCATAGGCGGCCACCGGATCGCGCGGAACGCCGGCGCCCAGATGATAGGCGGCGCCCAGCATGGCCTGCCCGTCCGCATCGCCCCGCTCGGCGCCCATGCGCCACCAGCGGGCGGCCTCCGTCGGGTCGCGGGTGGTGGCAAGCGCATTGTGGGCCATCATGCCCAATCGCGTCATGGCGGTGGCGATGCCCTGCTCGGCGGCGGCCAGCGCCCAGCGCCGCGCCTCGCGGGGATCGGCGGGCATCACCTCACCTTCCAGCAGCATCCAGCTGAGCATATCCTGCGCCGGCCCGTCGCCCTGCACCGCCGAGGCGCGATAAAGCTCGGCGGCATGGGCATAGTCCTGCGGCACGCCTTCGCCCTTGAAATAGAGGGTGGCGAGATTGCGCTGGCCCACGGGGTCACCCGCCTGGGCGGAGGCAGCCAGCCACTGGCGGGCCAGCTCCATGTCCTTCTCGATGCCATAGCCTTCCGAGAAGCAGGCGCCGATATTGTTGGCGGCACGGGCATTGCCCATGCGGGCGAGCTTCTCCCACAGGTCGAGGGCGGTGTCATAGTCGCCGGTGCGCGCGGCATCCAATGCGCGGGCCATGGCCGCGTCCTGGTCGTTGAGGTCCACCGGCGCGGCGTCCGGCTTGGTCTCGGCGGATTTGCGCCCGAGAAGGCGATCAAGCCAGCTCATGGCGATCCTCCCATGCGGCGAAGGTGGCAAGGAAACCGGCCTCGTCCTCCAGGCACCGCAAATCGAGGAGGAGCGCGCCGTCCTCCATGCGGCCGATGACGGGCACCGGCAAAGCGCGCAGGCGGGTGGCGAGGGCGTCCAGCTTCCGGCCGGAGCCATCCGCCGGGGCGAGCGCAAGCGCGAGGCTGTCGAGGGTTTCCAGCGGCAGCGCCCCGGAGCCGATCTGGCTGCGGCAGGGCCGGGTGGTCACGGTGAAGCCCGGCCCCAGCCGCTCGCCGAGGGCGGGCACGAGGCGCGCGGCCAGTGGCGCCATTTCGGCGGGGGTGCGGGCCAGAAGGCGGAGCGTCGGCAGGCGGGCGGCCAGCCGGTCGGGGTCCTGATAGAGTTTCAGCGTTGCCTCCAGGGCGGCGAGGCGAATTTTGTCCACCCGCAGCGCCCGTTTCATGGGATTCTTGTTGATGCGCGCGATGAGATCGCGCCGGCCGACAATGAAGCCGGTCTGCGGCCCGCCCAGGAGCTTGTCGCCGGAGAAGGTGACGATATCAGCGCCCTCCGCCACGCATTCGCGCACGGTGGGTTCGTGCAGCAGGCCATGGTCGGCCAGATCAATGAGCGTGCCCGAGCCCAGGTCATTGAAAAGCGGCACTCCGGCCCCGTGAGCAATAGCGGCCAATTCGCGGGCGGGGACTTCCTTGGTGAAGCCCTGGATGCGGTAGTTGGAGGTGTGCACCTTCACCACCAGACCGGTCTCGGCGCCGAGCGCGCCCTCATAGTCGCGGGCATGGGTGCGGTTGGTGGTGCCCACTTCCACAAGGCGCGTGCCGGCGCGCGCCATGATGTCCGGCATGCGGAAGGCGCCGCCAATCTCGATCAGCTCGCCGCGCGAGACGATGCTGTCCTTGCCGTGCGCGAGGGTGTTCAGCACCAGCAGCACTGCGGCGGCATTGTTGTTGACGACGGTGGCGTCCTCGGCGCCCGTCAGCGCGCACAAAAGGCCGCGCACATGGTCGTCCCGCTCGCCGCGCTTGCCGCCGTCGAGGGCGAATTCCAGCGTCACCGCCTGCCGCATGGCGCGGGTTGCGGCCTCCACCGCCTCCTCCGCCAGCAAGGCACGGCCGAGATTGGTGTGCAGCACCGTGCCGGTGAGGTTGAAGACAGGCCGCAGGCTCGGCTGGGCCTGCGCGGCAAGCTGCGCCTCAACGGCCTTGGTGAGGGCGCCGAGCGCCTCGCCTTCGGAGAAGGGGAGCGTGCCGGCGCGCAGGGCCGCGCGGGCGGCGTCCAGGGCGTTGCGTGCGGCCGCCACCACCGGCGCGCGGCCATGGCGGACCACGGCCTCGGGGGCGGCGGAGAGCAACTGGTCCACGGAGGGCAAGGCGCGCAAGGCGCCCGCGAGAGCGGGTTTCTGCTCGGTCATGGCCGCCCTCAATAGCCGAGCAGGAAGGGATTGAAAGCGCCGCGCCGATAGGGCCCGTTCTTCATCAACAAATCGAGGGCAAGGCTCGCCACGTCGTCCGCCAGCGGCTCCACCAGCGGGTCCTTGGACTGGTACATGACCTTCACATAGCCGTGGCAGCTATCGCAGGTCTCCGCCTTCACGGCGCCGGAGCCGCCCTCCACCTCCTGGAGGCCGATCCCCTTGGTGGAGCCGCACAGCACGCAGCGCACGCGCACATGGTTCCACCAGGTGCCGCAGAGCGAACAGGCGCAATAGCGGGCGCCGGCAATCTGCGGCCAGTCCACCACCACGCTGGCGGCGGGCGGGCCGCCGCAGGTGGGACACACCCCCTGGCCGACTTCCACGAGGCCGGCCTCGTCGAGCCGTGCGGCGAGCCGGGCGAAATGCACCTGGAGGGCGGCGGCCACATAGACATGCTCGGCCAGCGCCTCCATGGGGATGGAATCGGCCAGCACGTTGCGCACCAAAGCGTCGCGGCCAGCGGGATCGGCCGCCTGCACGCGGGCGAGGGCGGCGGCGGCGGGAGCGGGCTTGTCGAGGCCCTCCAGCTTGGCGAGCAGGCGGTCCAGGGTCGCCTCGAAGGCGGGATCCTGGGTGAAGCGGGTGCGGTCGAGCGGCGGCATGCCATAGGCCCGCGCGCGCTCCAGGGTCTCCGCGTCCGGCCCTTCGGGGGTGGGGAGGGGGGCGGCCTCGTCGTGCTGGATGGCGTGCTGGGCGCTGGCGATGCCGGCCAGGAAGTTCAGATAGGCCGCCAGCATGCTGTCTTCGGTCAAGGCGGCGAGGCGGCGGGCGCGGATCTCGAACAGAGACAGGGGCGCGGGGAGCCGCGCGAAGGGTGGTTGCGGCACGCCGCCGATGACGCTCGGATCAGGCAGGACGGCGCTCGGAAAATCGGACATGGGGACCTCACGAACCTCACGGGTCACGTGGTTGAAAACGGGACGCGCGCCGGAGGCGAATGCGCGATGCGCCACACTCGACGCCGGGGCCGGCAATTTCATGACGCTTGGTCAAGGCGGGGACGCGAGGCGGCACAAGGCCGCCTCGCAGGGAGATGACCTATTCCGCCGGCGAAGGCGGCTTGCCGGCGCGGCGGGTGGAGACCAGTTCGCGCAGCCATTTGCGGTGATGGCGCCACGCCCAGCCGCCAGTGACCTGTCCCTTGGTCATTGCGGAGATGGTGCCGCGCACCCAGATGGCCGCATAGACGTGCACGATCCACACGCAGATGATGGCCACCGCCGCCAGCGCATGGACGAGGATGGCGATGCGCTTCTGCTCGATGGTGGTGAAGGCGTAGAAATACTGGTCCCACACCACGAAGCCGCTGGTGATGAGCACGATGATGAGGAAGGACATGCCCCAGAAGACGCCCTTCTGGCCGGCATTGTACTTGCCGACTTCCGGCAGGCGCTCCTCATGGCCGGCGATCACGTCGCGGATGCGCGCGAGCCAAGTGCCGTCCTCCCGCTTCCACAGGTTCGCCTTCCAGAAGCGCAGGAAGAGACCGGCGAAGGAGAAGAACAGCACCACGCCGATCCAGGGATGGATGGCGCGGGTCCACTGACCGCCCCCAAAGAGGGCGGTCAGGAAATAGAGCTTGGGCGTGAACAGGGCCATGCCGGACAAGGCCAGCAGGATCAGGCTGATGGCTGTCACCCAATGGTTGATCCGGGCGCCCAGCGTATAGCGGTCCACCGTCACCGGATGGCCCTTATGGACGCTGTCGCCCTTTTCCAGGTCATAGGCGCTCATGAGCGGTCACTCCCCGTGAGCTTTTCGGCATTCTCCTCGTCCTCGGCGGTCACCTTGTTGGGACCAGCGACCACGTGGTGAACGAAGCCCACCGCCGCGGCGAGGCCGATGGCGGCGAGGCCCACATATTTGGTGACACCCTTCCAGGCTTCCACCAGCGGGCTGATATGCGGGTCCTTGGGCAGGTTCGCATAGATTTGCGGCTGGTCGGCATGCTGGAGCACATACATGACGTGGGTGCCGCCCACGCCCGGGGGATCATAAAGGCCCGCATTGGCATAGCCGCGGGACTTCAAATCCTTGATGCGACCGTCCGCCCACGTCTTCATCTCGTCCTTGGTGCCGAACGCGATGGCCTGGGTGGGGCAGGCCTTGGCGCAGGCCGGCCACTGTCCCACCGCCACGCGGTCGGAGCACAAGGTGCATTTGTAGGCCTTGTTATCGACCTGCGAAATGCGCGGGATGTTGAACGGGCACCCCTTCACGCAATAGCCGCAGCCGATGCAGTTCTCGTGGACGAAATCCACGATGCCGTTGGAATATTGCACGATGGCGCCGGGCGCCGGGCACGCCTTCAGGCAGCCCGGATCCTCGCAATGCATGCAGCCGTCCTTGCGGATCAGCCATTCCAGATTATCGGTCTGCGGGTTCACCCATTCGGTGAAGCGCATGAGCGTGAAGGTGTTGGGGGTCAGGTCCGGCGGGTTGGTGTAGCTGCCGTTGAATGTCCCGATCTCCTCATGGAGATCGTTCCATTCCAGGCAGGCCGCCTGGCAGGCCTTGCAGCCGATGCACTTCGACACGTCGATGAGCTTGGCCACTTCGGTCTGTCGCGGGGAGGCCGGCGTGATGGTGGACGCCGACTTCCGGATCAGGTCCTTGTCCCCGAACTTGGCCGGGGTCGCGGTGATCGGGGGATTTGGGGCTGGGGGAAACATGGTTCAGTCCTCCCTCATGCCACCGGCCCGGGCGAGGGCTCGATATTGACGCAGAACGCCTTGAACTCCGGCGTCTCGATGTTCGCATCGCCCACGAAGGGCGTGAGCACGTTAGCGGGGAAGCCTTTCTTGGCCGCGCCCACGAACCCCCAATGGATGGGGATGCCCACGATGTGCACCGTCTTGCCGTCCACGGTGAGCGGACGGATGCGCTTGGTCACATAGGCCTTGGCGAAGACCGAGCCCCGCTTCGACCACACGCGCACCCAGGCGGCATTGGCGATGCCCTTCTCCTTCGCCAGCTCCTCCGAGATCTCCACGAAGAATTCCGGCTGCAGGACCGAGTTCACATGGTTGTTCTTGGTCCAGTAGTGGAAGTGCTCCGTGAGGCGGTAGGAGGTCGCCGCATAGGGGAACTCCTTGGACGCCACGTCGGCGAACTGGGCGAAGTCGTCCTTGAACACGCGGGCCACCGGATTGCCCCGGACCTTGGGGGCGATGACGTTGGCCACCGGGCTCTCGAACGGCTCGTAATGCACCGGGAACGGACCGTCCCGCATCATGCCCCGGGCAAACAGGCGGGAGACGCCTTCCGGGTTCATGATGAAGGGACCCACATCCTGCGGCTTGGCGGTGGGGGCGATGTCCGGCACATCGTATCCGGTCCATTTCGCCCCGTCCCACCACAGCAGCTTGCGGGTGTCGTCCCACGGCTTGCCGTTGATGTCGGCGGAGGCGCGGTTGTAGATGATGCGCCGGTTGGCGGGCCAGGCGAACGACCATTTCAGATAGGCGCCGGTATTGTCGGGATCGGAATTGTCCCGCCGGGCCATCATGTTGCCCGCCTCCGTGAAGCAGCCGGAATAGATCCAGCAGCCGCAGGCGGTGGAGCCGTCGTCGCGCAGCACGCCAAAGCCGGGCAGTTGCTTGCCCTTCTCCAGGATCTTCTTGGTGGGGTCGTTCGGATCCATCACGTCCGCGACCACATAGCCGTTCATTTCCTTGGCGAGCTCCTCGGGAGTGGGCTCGTTCGGGTCCTTGTAGGGCCAGTGGAGGTTGACGATGGGATCGGGGAAGGCCCCGCCTTCCTTCTTGTACAATTCCTTCACGCGCAGATGGATCTGCGCCATGATCCAGGCGTCGTGCTTGGCCTCGCCCGGAGGCGTGCCGCCCGCCCAGTGCCATTGCAGCCAGCGGCCGGAATTCACCAGCGCGCCCTCATCCTCCGCAAAGCAGGTGGTGGGGAGCTGGATCACTTCGGTCTGGATCTTGGCCGGGTCCGCGGGATTGTAGACGCCGTGGTTCTCCCAGAACCGTGCCGTCTCCGTCTCCAGCGGATCCATCACCACCAGCAGCTTCAGCTTGGAGAGCGCGGAAGCCAGCTTCGCCTTGTTGGGGAACGCCTGCAGGGGATTGAAGCCCTGGCAGAAATAGGCGTTCATCTTGCCGTGGTCCATCAGCTCGAAGGCGCGCAGGACGTCATAGGCCGGCACGTCGAGCTTCGGCAGGTAGTCGTAGGCGAAGTTGTTTTCCGGCGTTGCCGCCGCACCCCACATGGCCTTCTGGAAACTGACGAAGAACTTCTTGTAGTTCTGCCAGTAGCTCATCTGGTTCGGCTGCAACGGCTTGAAGCCGCGCGTCGACATGTAGGTGGCGAAGTCGGCTTCCTTCTCCGTCGGCAAGGTCAGATAGCCGGGGATCAGGTTGGACATGAGCCCGAGGTCGGTCAGCCCCTGGATGTTGGAGTGACCACGCAGCGCATTCATGCCGCCGCCGCGCACGCCGATATTGCCCAGGATGAGCTGGAGCATGGCCATGCAGCGGATGTTCTGCGACCCCTTGGAATGCTGGGTCCAGCCGAGCGCGTACATGGAGGTCATCGTCTTGGTGGGCGATGACGTCTCGGCGATCATCTCGCACACCTTCAGGAACTTGTCCTTGGGCGTGCCGGTGATGCGCGAGACCATGTCCGGCGTGTAGATGGACACATGCTGCTTCAGGAGATTCCAGACGCAGCGGGGATCCTGCAGGGTCGGGTCGGTGAGGGCATAGCCATCCGGTCCCATCTGGTAGTCCCAGGTGGAGCGGTTGTAGTCCCTCTTCTGCTCGTCATAGCCGGTGAACAGGCCGTCCTGGTAGGTAAAGCCGTCCTTCACCAGATAGGCGGCGTTGGTGAACGCCTTCACATATTCCCACTGCACCTTGTTGTTCTGGATGCAGTAATTCATCACGCCCAGCAGGAACGCGATGTCGGAACCTTGACGGATGGGCGCGTAATAGTCCGCCACCGCCGCGGACCGCGTGAAGCGCGGATCGACGACGACGAGCTTGGCGCCACGGGTGGCTTTCGCCTCCGTCACCCATTTAAATCCGCACGGATGCGCTTCGGCGGCATTGCCGCCCATGATGACCACAAGATCCGTGTTCTTGATGTCAGTCCACGAATTGGTCATCGCGCCACGGCCAAAAGTTGGGCCCAAACTGGACACCGTGGGGCCGTGTCAAACGCGCGCTTGGTTGTCGAATGCCAGAAGTCCGAGGCTGCGCACCACCTTGTAGGTGGCAAACGCGGTCTCATTGGTGGTGGCCGAGGCGGCGAGGAAACCGGTGGTCACCCAGCGGTTCACGGTCACGCCGTCATTGTTCTTGGCGATGAAATTCTTGTCGCGGTCGTCCTTGAGGACCCGCGCGATCCGATCCAGCGCCACGTCCCAGCTCACGCGCTCGAACTTGTCCGAGCCCGCCTTGCGGATCATCGGATATTGGAGGCGCGTCTTGGAATGGACGATGTCAAGCAGGGCCGCGCCCTTCGGGCACAAGGTGCCGCGATTGGTCGGGTGGTCGACGTCACCCTCGATATGGGTGATTTCGGCCTTCTCGCCCTTCTTCAGGTCGCCCTTGGAAAAGATGAGGATGCCGCACGCCACCGAGCAATAGGTGCAGGTGTTGCGCACCTCGGTGGTGTTGACGAGTTTGAACGGCCGGATCGCTTCCGCCAGCGCTTCTTCGACGCCGCCGAAGCCGAAGGCTCCAAGCGTCGTCCCCGCGATCCCCGCACCCGCCGTTCGTAAGAACTGGCGCCGCGAGAGCTCCATATTCATCGAAGGTGATCTCCGATAAGCGCCCCCGACGGGGGACATGGCCAGGGCGACGAGCGCGCCCTGCGTCGGGATTCCGACAGAAAACAAGGCTATTTTGGAATTGGTATCATGTCAAACGGAAGCGGGGCCGCGCGATCCCGGTTTTTCTTTCATTTTGCTTGCAAATTCCTGTGAAGAAAGAAATCGCACCCGCTTCCTCTGCGGCATCGTGCCTTTTGAAAAGGTCCCTTTTGCATGTGCGAACGTTTTCGGGTTCGGTTTGTCCTGGTATTTATTGCAGTGCGGTAGGAAGTGGCCTCGTGTTGACTGCCCGGGGGTTGAGGTTCACAGTCCAGGTGTGGACTTTCTGGTCGCTCCCGCGGGTCGGGGCAGACGCGCATCGCAGCCCTTTTCCCTGTCCTCCCGGCCCTTGGGCGGGAAGGGCGATTGGCCTCTGCGCCCTGCCGGACGTCTCGTGCTGCCCCGTCTTAAGGGCGTTCTGCTCGCCAGCCTGATTGTGATCCTATCCGGGCTGAATGGCCCCGCCCGTGCCGGGCCGGTGGATCTCGTCCCCTATGCGGGGCCGCCCCTGTCCGCCCTTTTCCTGCCGCTGCTCCCCCTGGTCGGCCCGGCCGCCGGGGCGAGGCGCGCCGTTCCCGATGCGGGGCCGGGCGTGCTCGTGGTGCATTTCTTCGCCACCTGGTGCGAGCCCTGCCGGGCCGAGCTGCCGGCCCTGTCGCGGCTCGCCGCCCGGCGCGCGGGGCTGCGCGTGGTGCTGATCGATGTCGCCGAGCCCGAGGCGCGGGTGCGCCGCTTATTTGCGGAGCTGGTTCCGCCCGGCCCCATCCTCATGGACCCCGACCGTGCCGCCGCCCGCGCCTTCGGTGTGGACATGCTGCCGACTACCCTGGTCTTCGCCGCCGGCCTGCCGCGCTTTCAGGCCGTGGGCGAGGTGGACTGGGACGATCCGAAAGTGGAAGCGCTCCTTGCCGCCCTCATGCCCGGCGCAAAGGGGTCCTGAAGCACCAGCCATCAATTCACGACCAGACGGGAGGGACAGGCGATGACCACCAGACGCGACATTCTCAAAGCCGGCCTTGCCATGGGCGCCGCCACCGCCCTGCCGGGCGTCGCCTTCGCCCAATCGGGCGCCCAATCCGGCGCTCCGGCGGCGGGCGCCACTGCGCCGATGCTGTTTGCGCCGAAAGTCGGCCGCTGGCGGAGCTACCAGATCGTCACCACGGTGGAGATCCTGAAACCCGAGGGCCAGGTCCAGGCCTGGCTTCCGGTGGCCTCCTTCACCAATCCCGACTGGTTCAAGCCGGGTGAGAACAGCTGGACCACCAATGCCGCCTCCGCCAAGCTGGTGCGCGATCCCGCCTCCGGCGCCGACATGTTGCACCTGGTCTTTGCCGAGGGCGAGAAGGCGCCGAAGGTAGAGCTGACCTCCAAGGCCACCACCCGCGACTGGACGGTGGACCTCACCCAGCCCGGCACGCCCTCGCCGCTCACCACCGCCGAACGCCAGCTCAACACCGCCGCGACCGACCTCATCCCCACCGGCGGCATCGTCAAGGAGACCTCGGACAAGATCGTCGGCACACGCAGCGGCGACCTGGAAAAGGTCAGCGCTATCTTCGAGTGGATCGTGGAAAACACCTATCGCAACGCCGCCACCCGCGGCTGCGGCATCGGTGACATCGCGGCCATGCTGAAAAGCGGCGATCTCGGCGGCAAGTGCGCGGACCTGAACGCGCTGTTCGTGGGCCTCGTGCGGGCACAGGGCATTCCGGCGCGCGATGTCTATGGCCTGCGCGTGGTGCCCTCGCAATTCGGCTATAAGAGCCTGGGCGCCAATTCCGACATCGTCACCAAGGCCCAGCATTGTCGGGCCGAGGTCTATCTCTCGCAATTCGGCTGGGTGCCCATGGACCCGGCGGATGTGCGCAAGGTGGTGCTGGAGGAGCCCCCGGGCAAGCTGACCCTCGACGATCCCAAGGTGGTGGCCGCCCGCAAGGCGCTGTTCGGCGGCTGGGAAGGCAATTGGTTCGCCTACAACACCGCCCATGACGTGGCGCTGCCGGGCCACGCGGGCGCGCGCCTGCCCTTCCTCATGTATCCGCAGGCGGTCACCGCCATGGGCATGCTGGACTGCCTCGACCCCGACAGTTTCCGCTATTCCATCCGCTCGGCCGAGATCACGGCCTGATGCCTCGCGGGTGGGTCGCCAGCGGCCCGCCCGCTCCCTTCCGTCCAAAGCGAGACCCCTTGCCGATGACCCCGTCCGTCCCGCCTGTCGCCGAGCCCGCCGCCCGCCTCACCTCGCTCGCCCATGGCGGCGGCTGCGGCTGCAAGCTCGCCCCGAACGTGCTCCAGGAACTGCTCGCCGGCGCGCCGATGGCCGGCCCCTTCGAGCGCCTCTTGGTGGGCACGGAGACGGGGGACGATGCCGCCGTCTGGCAATTGGAGGGGGACACCTGCGTGGTGGCGACCACCGACTTCTTCATGCCCATGGTGGATGACCCCGACCATTTCGGCCGCATCGCCGCCACCAATGCCATCTCCGATGTCTATGCCATGGGCGGCACGCCCTTGATGGCGCTGGCGATCCTGGGCATGCCGCTGGGCAAGATCGACACGGCGACCGTGCGCGCCATCCTCCAGGGGGGCGCCGCCAAATGCGCCGAGGCGGGCATTCCGGTGGCCGGCGGCCATTCCATCGACAGCCCCGAGCCCATCTATGGCCTCGCCGTCATCGGCACGGTGAAGCGGGCGGACATCCGCCGCAATGCGGACGCCAAGCCGGGCGATGCGCTCATCCTCACCAAGGGCATCGGGGTGGGCGTCTATTCCGCCGCCTTCAAGAAGGATGCGCTCTCCTCCGACGCCTATGACGAGTTCATCGCCTCCACCACCCTTCTCAACAAAGTGGGTGCGGACCTCGCCAAGGACCCGGCCGTCCATGCGGTCACCGACGTGACCGGCTTCGGCATTGCCGGCCATGCGCTGGAAGTGGCGCGGGGCTCCAAGGTCGCCATCCGGCTGGACTGGTCGTCGGTGCCGCTGCTCTCCCATGCGGAGGCGCTGGTGCGCCAGGGCTTCGTGACCGGCGCCTCGGGGCGCAATTGGACGAGCTATGGGGCCGAGGTGCACCTGCCGGCGGGCTTCGATGACTGGCGGCGCAACCTCCTGACCGACCCGCAGACCTCCGGCGGCCTGCTCGTCTCCTGCGCGCCGGAAGAGGCGGACCGCCTCCTCGCCGAAATCACCGCCGCCGGCTATCCGCTGGCCCGCCGCATCGGCACGGTCGAGGCGGGGGCGCCGGGGCTGACTGTGGCGGCTTGAGGCAGAGGGCAAGCGCGGGCGAGCGGCGGGACGGACGGAGCGGAGGGACGTAGCGGAGGGGCGTAGGGGAACTTGGCGGTAGGTGCCCGCGTTGAGGGCGAAACCAGAGGGAGACCTCCATGCCCACGCCACACCTCTCCACGCCAAACACGTCCGCCCGCGTCGCGTCCGCCGCCACCCGCCGTCTGGCCCTCGGTGCTGCCGCGCTGCTCCTGTGCGCCAGCGGGGCCTTCGCCCAGGCGGGCGGCCCGACGCCAGGGCCCGCTTCGGGCCGCTCCGATTGCAGCATGCCGCCCCATTCGTCCGCCACGCCCCCCGACCAGGGGCCGGGCTCGGGCACCGCCCCAGGCAGTTCCGGCTCCACAGCCTGGACCGGCGGCACGGGTGGGTCCCATACCGGCACGACGCCCCACGCGCCGACCCCCGCCTCGCCCACCGCCCAGCCCGAAGTGGTGCAAGGCGTGGACCCCAAGGCCGCTCCCGCTCAGGGCAATTGCTGATCGCCTGACACCCGCCGCAGGGCGCATTCAAGGAGCGCCCCCCGGTCGCCGCTGCTGTCGAGCCGGTGCCAGTCCATCGGGCCGGTCTCATAGCCGGCCTGGGTTCGGACAATTGCAGCGGTGGCATCGCTCGCATCGTTGCGCCGCGCGTCCACCCGCTCCACCAGATCCGCCAGGGGCGCCTCCAGGCAGAGGCCGGTAAAGGCAGCGCCCGCCTTTTCCGCCACGTCCCGCGCGGCTTCCCGCTCGGGGGCGCGGGCATGCACCGCGTCGAGGATCGCGCATTGGCCCGCCGCAAGGGCAAGGCCCGCGCGCCGGCGAATGACCGCATAGACCGCCTCCGACGACCCCGGCTGATAGGCGTCCGCCGGCAGGCGTTCCGTCTCGGCCACCCCTGCCAGTGCCTTGCGGGTGATGTCGGAGCGCAGCACCACCGCCCCCGGCGCCCGCCCCAGGTGCTGGGCGAGGGCGGCCGATAAGGTGCTCTTGCCGGTGCCGGACAGGCCCCCCACGGCCACCAGCCGCACAGGGCTTGGCGCAAGGAAATCCTGTGCCGCCTGGAACTGGCGCTGGATGCGCGCCCGGGCCGCGGCCTGTTCGTCCGCCCGCAGATGGCCAAGCCCGGCCGCCTCCACCTTGGCCCGGATCGCGGCCCGCAGGCTCAGGAATAGCGGCAGGAGGGAGAGGCCCTCATAATGAGCGTCCTCATCCAGCGTCCACAGATAGCGGTTCAGAACGATGTTCGCCGGCCGGTGGAGCCCGCGCTCCCACAGGTCCATGAGGAGGAAGGCGAAGTCGTAGAGCAGGTCGCAGGTGGCGAGGTCGTCATTGAACTCGATGGCGTCGAACAAAGTGGGTTCGCCCTCCAGCAGCACGATGTTGCGCAGATGGAGGTCGCCATGGCAGCGGCGCACATAGCCGGCGCGCGCCCGCGCCGACAGGAGGTCCGCGCCCCGCTGAAGAGCCTCCTGCGTCGCCGCGTCCAGGGCGGCCGCCTCAGCCGGGGGGAAGAGGGCCGGGTCGGCGCGAAAATCATCCGCATTCTGCTGTGCGATGCGGGCCAGATGGGTGGCGGAGGGAAAGTCGGCGCGCACCGGCGCCCGTGCATGGGCCTCGGCCACGGTGGTGGCGAGGCGGGCGCACAGGGCGTCGGGCAGGCCGCCCTGCGCCACCTTGTCGAGCGTCGCGTCTTCGTCGAAGCGGCGCATGCGCACCGCATAGTCCACCGGCTCCCCCCGCCCGCCGAGCGCAAGGCCGTCGGGGCCACGCGTGATGGCCACCACGTCCAGATAAAGGCCGGGCGCATGGGCGCCGTTGAGGGTGACTTCCCTTTCGCACGCCGCCTTGCGCCGCGCAGGCGTGGAGAAATCCATGAAGGGGAAGGCCACCGCCCGCTTCACCTTGTAGGCATAGGGCCCGGCCAGGAACACCGCCGCGCCGTGGGTATCGATGCGCCGCACCGGCTCGCAAAGGCCATGGGTCGCCGGATCCGCCAGGAGAGCGAAGATGGCGGCCTGATCTTCCACCACGTGATCGTCCATCGGGCTTCTCCGGGTGGTTGGACCTGTGCGAGGGGCGTGGGCGGACGGGTGCCGCACCATGGCGGAGCGGGATGCGCGCGCCCTTGACCGGGGTCAAGGGGCCGCTTTGAACGTCAACTTGCCACCGCCCGGCCGGTTTCAGAAGCGGCGGGAGATGCGCGCGCCGGATGGAGAGGCGGGACGGGACGCGGGCGTGGCTGAACGCCCGGTCCGTCCCAGATGGGGCCCGTGCTTCGTGCAGGTCGGAAGAGCCGCAGGTCCATCGCTGGCGGGCGGGTCCGTCAGGACGACGCCCGCTCGCGCGCCTCATCGCTTGATGGCGCCGGCGCCGTTTGGTCCTGGCGCACCTTCAGGCCCGGCAGGCGCAAGGTGAAGATGGCGCCCTCCTTGCCATTGGCCAGCGAGAGCGTGCCGCCATGGTCGCGGACAATGCCGAAGCTCACGGAGAGGCCGAGGCCCGTGCCCTTGCCCGGCGGCTTGGTGGTGAAGAAGGGCTGGAACACCTTGTCCATGATCGCCTCCGGCACCCCGCCGGCATTGTCGGTCACATCGATGCGCACGGTGGGCGGCAGCAGGGTGGCGGTGTCCTCCAGCCTTTGGGTGACCTCGATGCGGCCGTGGAAGTCCTCGCCCGCCGTCTTGCGCCGCTCGTGGATGGCGTCGCGGGCGTTCTGGAGCAGGTTGATGAGCACCTGTTCCAGCTGGTCCTGCCGGCACAGCACCTGAGCCAGACCCGGGGTGGCGGTGATGATGACGGCGATATTGTCGAGCCGCAGCTGAGCGCCCACCACCTGGAGCGCGCCGTCAATGGCGTCCACCGGGTCGGACGGCTCGAAGCTCTCCGAACTCTTGCGGCCGAAGATGCGCATGTGGTCGATGATCCGGCTCATGCGCACCGTCTGCTGGATGATGCGGTGGAGCTTGGATTCCATGTGCGTGGGCGGCATGCCGCGCGTGAGCCCGTTCAGCGCATTGGTGGCCGCGAGGCGGATGACGCCCAGCGGCTGGTTGATCTCGTGCGCCAGGCCGGTGGCCACCTCGCCGAGGGAGGCCAGCTTCGACATCTGGTAGAGCTTGTCTTCCTCCATGCGCTTGGAGGTCTGGTCGACGGCGAAGACCACCAGGTCCTTGCCGCCGGTCTTGCTGTTCGCCACGGCGTCGGGCAGCGCTGCCAGCGGTGCGGCGACAAGTTGCACCTCACGCCGGATCTCTCCGTCCGGCAGGTAGACCGTGCGCACCTGCGGCGCCTTGAGGCCCTTCACGCCCGCCTGGAAGGTCTCGCTTTGCACATAGGTGCCCACCAGGTCGGCGAGGCCGTCGGCCGTCTCGCCGCCGATGCGCGCGGCACGCGAGCCCGCCACATGTAGCACGCTGATGCCGGGCACGCGGCTGATGGCCTCCAGCATATGGGCTTCCCATTCCCGTGCCAGGGTCTCCACCTCTTGGGCGCGCAGGCGCTGGGTGAGGGTGAGGTAGCGCCCCGCCAGCAGCCCCAGCAGGAGCAGGCAGATGCTGAGCCCCACGGCGGTCCCCCACACCGCGTTGCGGAAGTCGCGGGTCTGGGCCTCCACATAGCTTTCGTCGAACGCCACCTCCACCATGACCGGATAGCGCTCGGAGCGGACCACGTAGCCGATGCGCCGGATGCCATCCACGAGGCTGAATTCGTCATAACGGGCGCCGGTCCGGCTGCCGAGGGCGGCCTTGAAGGCAGGGCTGGCGGAAATGTCGTCGCCGAAGGAGGTGAGCGCGGCGGTGCGCGCCCGCACCACGCCGTCAAAGCCCACCAGGGCGATGAGCATGTTGTCCTCAAGGCGCAGGCGCTTATAGAAATCGATGAAGTCGCCGATATTGTAGGAGGCGACGATCACCCCCGCAAAGGCGCCCTTGGCATCGGTGAGCGGCCGGGTGAGCTGGATGGTCCATTGCTTTGAGACGCGGCCCAGCACCGGCTTCGAGATGAACAGATGCCCGCCCGCCGAGCCGTTCATCTGCACCCGGATGTGCTCGCGGTCGGACAGGTCGATGCGCTCCGGCGAGGGGGCGGCCAGATTGCTGGCGATGAACAGACCGTTCTTGTCCACCACGCTCACCTGGACGATGGACTTGGGCACGGTGAAGGACCGGATGGCCTCATAGGTCTGGGTCGGCGTCCAGTCCGGGTCGAAATTGGTGGCGAAGTTCTGGAGCAGGGCGTCCACCGGCTCCACCGCCTGCTCGAAGCTGCGCACCAGCAGGATCGCGGTCTTGCGGGCGATCTCCTCGGTGTCGCGGATCTGCGATTCCTTGTCGAGGCCGTAGAGCACGGCCGCCGCGGTAAAGGGCAGGCAGACGGCAAACACCAGCAGCACGGCGGAGAGCACGCCATTCTTCATGATGAAGGCGCACAGGCGGCTGCAGGGACGGAAAGCGGTCATGAGTCCGCCAGCGCCTCCTGGATTGCGCCCTGGAGGTCCTCGAAGCTCAGGGGCTTGGGGAAGCAGTGACGCACCCCCGCCGCCCGGGCGCGGTCGAGGTCGGCGGTGGCGGCATGCCCGGTCATCACGACGAAAGTCAGGTCGCGCCCCGGATAGCGCGTCTTGGCCGTTTCGATCATCACCAGCCCGTCCATGTCGGGCATGCGGATGTCGCTGATCACCACGCGGATGTCGCGGTCCGAATCGAGCAGCGCGAGCGCCGCCGTGGCGCTGCCAGCGGCGCGCGCGACGACGCCGTTGAAGGCGAACGCCTCCATCAGCTCGTCGAGAAATTCCGGCTCGTCATCGACGATCAGAAGCTCACTCATGGCCCACCGCATCGGCCCCCGCCGGTTCCTCCGCCTAGGGAGGATTTGGGCGGCCCTCCCGTCAAGGCCAAATGTCTCCATTTTGGAGCAATGCCGCAGCGGATGGCGGGACAGGGCGATCGCGAAGACCCGGAGAGCCTCCATGCGCCGATCTGGCGCAGCCGCTCAGGCGGGGCGGGCGAGGCGGCGGCGGATCAGGTCCGCGAGCGCGGGGGCAACGCCCGGCATGGGCTTTGCGGGCAGGGCGGGCGCTTGAGGCTCCCAAGGCGCAGCCCTGGGAGCCTCAAGCGCCGCCTTCAGGGCGCAGGTCAGGCCGTCCAGCACCGGCACGGGGAGGTGGGGGGCAAGCGGCTCGGCAAGGCCCGAAAAGGGCGCGCCGGCCAGCAGGACCGCCTGCGCGCCCGTTTGCGCCACGATGGCGGCCGCACTCTGCGCCATGCGGGGCAGTGCGAGGGTGGGATCGGCGGCGATCTCCAGGACGGAAAAGGGCAGAAAGCTGATGCCGGCGCACGCCTCGCCCACCCCCGCCTCGCCCGTCGCGCGCTCCAGGCTCGTGCGCAGATGGGCGCCGACCGTCACGATCACAAATCGCCCGTGCCGTGCTGCGGCCTGGAGGCCGGAGCGGCCAAGGCCGATCACGGGGGGCGCGAACAGGTCCTGCGCCGCATCCAGGCCCGGATCGCCGAAGGCGCCGATGATGGCGGCGTCGAAATGCTCCGCATCCGCCAAGGCGGTGAGCACCGCATAAGCGGCGATGGCGGCCTCCGCCGGGCTCTCCAGTGACGCCGCGCCGAAGGGGGCGGTGAGGGCGGCGATCTCCACCCCCGCCGGAACCATGGGCTGCGCCGCCGCCAACAGGAGATCGGTGACCACCTGCGACGTGTTGGGATTGACGATGAGGAGGCGCCGGGGCGCCCCGCCCGTCACGGCGTCGGTCACGGGTTCGTCTCGGGGAAGGTGGCGATGAAGTGCCGGGCGATGGCGGCGCGCGGCGCCACAAAGGCCAGCCCCGAGCCCGTCACATGGGCCAGGATCTTCTCCAGCGCGCCCATGCGGCCCGGGCGGCCGATCATGCGCAGGTGCAGGCCCACCGACATCATCTTGGGCGCGTGTTCGCCTTCCCTGGCCAGCCAGTCGAAGGCGTCGATGACATAATCGGCGAAGTCGGCGCCGCGGAAGCGCTGGGTGTGCTGGAAATGCATGTCGTTGGTGTCGAAGGCATAGGGCATCACCAGATGCCGCCGCCCGGACACCGGCACGAAATAGGGCAGGTCGTCATTATAGGCGTCGCTGTCATAGAGAAAGCCGCCGTCCTCCACCAAGAGGCGCCGGGTATTGGGCGAGGTGGCCGAGCGGGTGTGCCAGCCCACCGGGCGGATGCCGGTGGCCCGGGTGATGGCCTCCACCGTGCGAGCGATGCGGACGCGCTCGGTGGCCTCGTCCATGCCCGCATGGCTTTCCCACCGCCAGCCATGGGCGGAAACCTCATGGCCTCTTTTGACCGCGTCGCGGGCCAGTTCCGGCGTGCGCTCCACCGCCCGGCCGCAGGCGCTCACCGTCACCTTGGCCCCGAAGCGGTCGAACAGGTCCATGATGCGCCACCAGCCGGCGCGGGTGCCGTACTCGAAATGGCTCTCGATGCAGGGATCGGGGGTATCAATGGGGTGGTCCACCTCATAGATCCCCTCATTGCGCGGATCGCCCTCCGAGAGGGTGAATTCGGCGCCTTCCTCGAAATTCAGGACGAACGACACCGCCACCTTCGCCCCATCGGGCCATCTGGGGTTCGGCGGGGTGCCGGCATAGCCGATGAGGTCGCGGGCGGGCGCGGGCTGAAGGGCCGGCGCGGGGGGTACGATGGCGGGCTTCATTGGCCGGTCCCCGCCATGCGGTGCAGGCCGACCAGGCGGTCGGAGGCAATCAGCAGGATCACGGTGGCGATGAGGATCAGGGTGGACAGCGCCGCCAGCGTCGGGTCGGGCGCTTCCTCGATATATTGCAGCATCTTGATGGGCAGGGTCTTGGTCCGCACGTCGGTGAGGAAGATGGAGACGGGGTAGTTGTCGAAGGAGGCGAGGAAGGAGAACAGGCCGGCGGTGAGGAAGGCCGGGGCCAGCGCCGGCACCATCACCTTCACAACCGCGCCGGGAAAGGTGCAGCCCAGCGTGCGCGCCGCCTCGATCAGGGTGAAGTCGAAGCGCGAGAGGCCCGCAATCATGGTCCGCGCCACATAGGGCAAGGTGATGATGAGATGGGCCAAAAGCAGCGCCACCAGCGGCAAGGTAAGGCCGATGGCGCGGAAATATTGCAGCAGCGCGATGCCCAGCACGAGGCCGGGCATCATGAGCGGCGAGACCAGCACCGTCCCCAGGGCGCCCGAGAAGGGCAGGCGCCCCCGGGCGATGGCGATGGCGGCGAGCGTGCCCAGCACCAGAGCGATGGCGGTGGAGAAAGCCGCCACCTGGAGCGACAGGGAGAGCGCCGGCCAGAAGCCGTCGAGCCGCCCGATGCGGGCATACCAGCGCAGCGAGGCACCATCCCACGGCAGGTCGAAGACCGGGGTGGGCGAGAAGGAGGCGGCGGCGATCACCACCAGAGGCGCCAGGAGGAAGGCGGCGGCACCGAGCGCCGCACTCCAGGCGAGGAGGATGCCGAGGCGGGCCGTGAGGGCGGAGGAGGTCATGCCTTGCCTCCCGTGCGCCCGAGCCGGGTGCTGAGCGCCACCACCGCAATGGCGATGGCGAGCAGAACCACGCCGGCCGCCGCGCCGAATTCCGGTTGGCGGGCCAGGAGATAGGCCTTGGCGATGGTGGTGGACAAAGTGGGGTAGCGCTCCCCGATCAAGAGGGTTGGCACCACATAGGCCGAGACCGAGAGCGAGAAGACGAGGGCACCCCCCGCGATCACGCCCGGCAAGGTGAGCGGCACCACCACCTTCACGAAGGCTTCCAGCGGCCCGGCGCCCAAGGTGGCGGCGGCCTCCGTGAGGCGGCCGTCAAACTGCGCCACCACGGTATAGATGGGCAGGATCATGAAGGGCAGGAAGATGTTCACCGAGCCCACGAAGAGCGCAGTCTCGGTGAAGATCATGCGCACGGGCTCGTCCAGGATGCCGATGCCCACCAGCACCGTGTTCACCAGCCCGTCGCTGCGCAACAGAATGGTCCAGGCGAAGGCCTTGACGATCACCGAGGCGGCGAGCGGCAGGAACAAGGTGGCGAGCAGAACGGAGCGCACCCATCCCCGCGCACGGGCAATGGCGAAGGCGGCGGGATAGCCGATGGCGAGCGCGATAAGGGTCGTCACCAGGGCAAGGCGCAGGGAATTCCAGATGACGCCGAGATAATAGGAGGTGCCCAGCAGCTTGGCGTAATGGGCAAAGGTCAGTCCCGCCGCGTCGGTGAGGCTGGCCGCCAGCAGCTTGACCAGCGGCAAGGCGAACAGTCCCACGAGCACCAGCACCGCGGGGGCGGCGATGAGCAGAGCGAGGCGCCGTTCCCGGTCCGGGGCGGGCTTCATCATCGGGGTGGCGGGGGCGGGGAGGGCGTGATCGCTCATGCGGCCTCCGGCGCCGGAAAGGCCAGCGTCTCTGCGGCGGGCCAGCCGAGCTGGATGGGATCGCCTGTGGCAAGGCCGGCCGCGTCCTGGCCCGGGAATTCGGCAAACAGGGAGCCGGCCTGCGTCTCCACTTCCACGAGGCTGCGGGAGCCCTGGAACACCACGGAGCGCACGCGACCGGCGGCGATGTTGTCGTCGGCCCCGCTGGCCGGGCGCATATGCTCGGGGCGGGTGGCGACCACCACCGGCGAGCCGGGCAGGAACCGGCCGGAGGCGCGCAGGCGGCCGAGCGGCGTGTCCACCTCCATCCGCCCGTCCGCCGCATGGGCGACCGTGCCGATGATGCGCGAGGACAGGCCGACGAAGTTCAGCGTGAACAAGGTGGCCGGGCGGGCATAGATGGTGCGCGGCTCGGCCAGTTGGTCGATGCGGCCGGCATGCATGACCGCGATGCGGTCGGACATGGTGAGCGCCTCGTCCTGGTCATGGGTGACGAAGATGGCGGTGGCGCCGATGTCGCGCAGGATGCGCCGCATCTCGCCTTGCATTTCCTCCCGCAGCTTGCGGTCGAGGGCAGAGAGCGCCTCGTCGAACAGGAGGACGTCCGGCTCCACCGCGATGGCGCGGGCGAGCGCCACGCGCTGCTGCTGGCCCCCGGAAAGGGCCGAGATGGGCCGGGCCGCCAGATGGTCCAAATGGACCATGGCGAGCGCCCGCATCACCTTAGCCTCCACTTCGGCCCGGGGCTGGCGGCGCACCTTCAGCCCGAAGGCCACGTTGCCGGCCACCGACAGGTGGGGGAACAGGGCATAGGACTGGAACACCACGCCCACATTGCGCTTGTGCGGCGGGACGTTCGTCACGTCCCGGCCGGCAATCTCGATGCTGCCCTCGTCGGGGGTGGCCAGGCCCGCCACCAGCCGCAGCAATGTGGTCTTGCCGCAGCCGGAGGGACCGAGCAGCGTGACGAGCTCGCCCCGCGCGATGGACAGGTCCACGCGGTCGAGCACCGTGGTCGAGCCGTAGCGCTTCGAGGCGTGGCGGACCACCAGATGAGGGGCGCTCTGGCTCATGACATCTCCTTGATCCAGCGCTCCACCCAGCCGGCGCGCTCCTTGGCGATGAAGGCCCAGTCGGGGGCGAACAGGGAATTGGCGTCGGGATAGCCGGCCGGCGTCGGCACGGTGGAATTGGTGGGCGCGACGAAGGCCTTGGTGGCAAGCACGCTCTGCACTTCGGGGGAGAGGAAGGCGTTGATGACTGCGTCGGAGGTGTCACCCGCTGGCGCGCCCGCCACCTTGGCGATGCCCGAGGGCATGGAGAAGCCGCCGCCTTCGGGGATGGCCAGGTCGATGGGCGAGCCGTCGGCCTTGCGGATCAGCGTATAGGCGGAGAATTGCCCGCCGATCATCCAGGCCTCGCCCTGCTCCAGGAGGTTAATGGCCTGGGGGGCGTTGGTGTAGACGTTCAGCAGATTGGGCTTCAGGCTTTTCAGCTTCCGGAAGGCGGCGTCGATGTCGTATTGCGCTTCCTTATAGGGCTTTCCGGTCTCCAAGTGCGCGGCCGCCAGCAGCACCCAGAAGCCCTCGGTGTTCTGGAGCGAGGGGACGATGACCTTCTGCCCGAACTTGGGCTCCCAAAGCGTCGCCCAGCTCTTGGGGGCGGCGGGCATGCGCTTGGTGGAATAGGCGATGCCCACCCAGGGGCGCTGATAGTTCGCCCACATGCCGTCCTGGTGGATGGTCCCGGCTACGAGCTTGGCCAGGTTCGGCACGGTGGAGGCGGTGATGGGGGTGATGAGGCCGGAGGCGGCGGCCGGGAGCATGACCGGATCGTCCATGATCACCACGGACATTTTCGGGCTCGCCTTGTCCGCCTGCATCTTCTGCAGGTTGGTGAGCGAATTGGTGCCCTCATAGAGGATCTTGACGTCCAGGGCCTTCTCGATGATGGGGAAGACATCGGCATTCAAGTATTTGGCGGCGCCCGCCGGGCCACCCACCACGATTTCCTTGGGGGCCGCGCGCAGGATGGCGGGCATGGCGATGCTGCCGGCCAAGGCCCCCGCGCCGAGCCGCAAGGCGCTCCGACGGGAGATGCGCAAATCGAAGACCATCTTTCCCACTCCTTGTCCGGGAGACGACGGGAGACACTTCGCAAGACTTGGGCCAAGCGGCGAGGAGTGTGCACATTTTTGAAAAACGTTGCATGCTTAATGTGTTAGAGCGGTGCGGCGGTGCAGGCGTCGCGACTGGGGAAAGGCAGCTTTGGAAATGTGCACATTATAAAATCTGATTGTGCACATTTTTCAGGCGCGGGCAAAGCGGCGAGGACGGTCTATCCTCGCCGACATCAGTGAGGCGGAATGAACGAGACGCGCAAGAGAGGCCCAAAGGCGGACCCGGAAGCCGACGAGGCCATCCATGGGGCCATCCTCAAGGCCATCATGGAAGGCCGGCTGAAGGCGGGCACCAAGCTCGCCGAGCATCGGCTGGCCGAATGTTTCGGCGTGTCCCGGGAGCGGGTACGCAAGGTGCTCCAGCGCCTTGGGGCCGAGCGGCGCATCGAGATCATTCCCAACCGGGGCGCCCGTGTCGCCCGGCCCTCGCTGGAAGAGATCCGCGCCGTCTATGAGGCCCATCGTGTGCTGGAAGCCGGCGTCCTGGTGCAGCTCGGTCAGATCCTGGACGAGACCATCCTCGATGCCCTCGACGCCCATCTCAGCCAGGAGCGCTTCGCCGCCGAGCGGGGCGACCGGGCGGCCTCGGTGCGCCTGTCCGGCGCTTTTCATCTGCTGCTGGTGGATGCGCTGGGCAATGAGGAACTCTCCCGCTTCCTGCGCGAGCTGCTCTCCCGCTCCTCGGTGATGGTCTCGGTCTATGAGCCCGCCAACCAGTCCCTGTGCGCGGTGGACGAGCATGGCGCCATCGTCGAAGCCCTGCGCGCCCGCGACATTCCCCGCGCCATCGACCTCTCCCGCCACCACTTCCTGCATGTGGAACAGCGCCTCAAGCTCGACGCCGACCCCGGCGAGGCGCCCGACTTGATGGACATTTTCGCCGGCGCGGCGCTGGGGTGAGGCCGGCCCGGCTCTCTCTTGGAGGGACGCTCAGGCCGCCGCCTCGGCGTGCGGGCGCAGCATCACCCGGGTGCAGGTGTCCACGAAGGCGCGCAATTTGGGCTGGGCGCGGCTTTGGCGGGGGAAGCAGACGAAGAGGGCATCGCGGGGGGGCACGAAGTCGCTGAGCACCGGCACCAGCGACCCGGCGGCCAGGTCCGCCGCCGCATGCAGCTCGGATGTATAGAGCAGGCCCAGCCCCTGGCGGCCCAGCGCGCGGGCGAGGCTGGAATCGTTCACCGCCACGCTGCCGGGCGGCTCCAGGGTGAGGGACTGGCCGTCCCGTTGGAATTCCCAGCGATAGAGCCCGCCCAGCTCCGGCCGGCGATAGCGGATGCAGGTGTGGCGGGCGATGTCCTCCGGCACCAGCGGCCGCCCGTGCCGCTCCAGATAAGCGGGGGAGGCGGCGACGATCCAGGCAAAGGGCTGGGTGACGCGCACTGCCACCATGTCGCGGTCGATGAATTCGCCCACCCCGATGCCCGCGTCATAGCCGGACTTCACCAGGTCGGCGTGGCTCTCATCCACCACGATGTCCAGCTTCACCTGCGGATAGGCGCGGTGAAAGACCGGCAGCACCGGCTCCAGCACATGCTCCACCGCGCCCCGGTGCACCAGCAGGCGCAGCGTTCCCGACGGCTCGCCGCGCATCTGGCTGAGCCCGTCGAGGGAGCCGACGATGGTGTCCGCCGCCTGTCCCACCCGCCCCATCAGGTGCTCGCCCGCCTCGGTGAGGGAGACCGAGCGGGTGGTGCGGTGGAACAGCGGCAGGCCGAGCCGGGCCTCCAGCGCCTGGATGGCCTGGCTCACCGCGCCGGGTGTCACATCCAGCGCCGAGGCCGCCTTGCGGAACGAGCCCAGGCGCGCCACGGCAAGGAATTCGCTCAGGCCGTCAAAGGGATCGGGGCGAGGCATGGGGCGTCCGTAGGTGGACCATATAGTCCAGCTTCATACTCTATGGGGGATATGGCGTCTAATCCTCAACAAAGAGGCAGCCTATGTGAGGGCCAGCCCGGCGGCCGGGCAGCTCCGGGGGCGGGGCCTGGCCGCGCGTGGCGCGCGCCGGGCGCACCGCCCGGCCTTGAGGAGACAGGGATCTCATGCGCACCAAGACACTCGGCGGCACGGGCCTTCTCGTGTCCGAAATCTGCCTCGGCACCATGACCTTCGGCGGCCGTGGCGGCCACTGGACCGCCATCGGCACCCTCGACCAGAGCGCGGCGGACGCCATCGTCGCCCGCGCCCTCGATGCGGGCGTCAATTTCATCGACACGGCAGACGTCTATTCCGGCGGCCTGTCGGAAGAAATCACCGGCGCCGCGATCCGCAATTCCGGCCGGCCGCGCACGGACGTGGTGCTGGCCACCAAGGTCTATGGCCAGATGGGCCCGGGCCGCAACGACCGGGGCTCCTCCCGCGGCCATATCATGGATGGCGTGAAGGCCAGCCTGAAGCGGCTCGGCACCGACTATATCGACCTCTACCAGATCCACGGCACCGACCCCCTCACGCCGGTGGAGGAGACGTTGCAGGCCCTCGACGACCTCGTGCGCCAGGGCCATGTGCGCTATGTGGGCATTTCCAACTGGCAGGCATGGCGGCTCATGAAGGCGCTGGGCCTGTCGGAGAAGAATGGCTGGGCGCGCCCGGTCACCCTCCAGGCCTATTACACCATTGCCGGCCGGGACCTGGAGCGCGAGATCGCGCCCCTTCTGATGTCCGAGAAGCTGGGCCTTATGGTGTGGAGCCCGCTGGCGGGCGGCCTGCTCTCCGGCAAGTACAGCCGCGACGGCGCCGGCACCAATGACGGACGGCGTGTCACCTTCGACTTCCCGCCCGTGAACAAGGACCGCGCCTTTGACTGCATCGACGCCATGCGGCCGATTGCCGAGGCGCGCGGCGTCTCGGTGGCGCGGATCGCGCTCGCTTATGTGCTGGCCAAGCCCTTCGTCATGTCCGCCATCATCGGCGCCAAGACGCTGGAGCAGCTGGACGACAATCTCGCCGCCACGCAGATCCGCCTGACGGAGGAGGAGATGGCGACGCTGGACGCGGTGAGCGCCCTGCCGCCGGAATATCCCGGCTGGATGCTGGAGCGCCAGGGCAAGGACCGGGCGGCGCAGCTGGGCTGATCATCCCCCGCCCCACATGAAAAGGGCCCGGCTTGCGGCCGGGCCCGAACCTTGAAGCGCCTTGTCTCAATAGACGCAGTGCAGGCCGCCATAGGGACCGCGCCAGCAATGGCCGGGTCCGGCATACCACCAGTCGATGAAGAGGCTGGCAGAGGTGCCCGCCACCGGCTGCTCGTTGCTGAGCGTGCGGAAGGTGTAGGTGAGGGTGTCGCCATTCACCACCGGGTCGGTCAGCTCCACCACGGCGGTCTGCGGCTTGCCGTCTGCGCCGGTCACCGCGAGGGTGGCATTGGGCGGATCCTTCTGGAAGCTGTCCTTGCCCTGGTTCCAGATCTTCACGAAGCCGGCGGTGGTGGTCTCGCCGGTCATGCGCTCCGGCCGGTCCGCGAACATCAGCGTCTGCGGGGCGGTGCCCTTCAGGATCAGCTTGTTGCCTTCGATGGACACCTGGTCGGCCACCTGCACGAACAGCCAGTTGGCCCCGGTGGCGGGAACTTCGGTGTTCACCGGGTCGGCGGCGGCAGGCGTTGCCGCCACGGACAGGGCGAACGGCGTGGCAAGCGCGGCGGCGACGGCCAGCGCTCCAAAAAGCCTTTTCATAATTCTTGTCTCCAGGTCTTCCCAACCCAGCTTTATCTTAGCAGCAATCGCGGGCGCCTGAACGGGATCTCGTGCCTTCCCGCATTAATTGTTGGACAGATTTCGCAAGGTCAGGCCATGTCCTTGGGTCAGGTCTCGTGCTTCAAAAGCATGACGGCGAGGGCGAATGCGCCCAAGGCGAAGGCGCAGAAATAAGCCAGGCCATGCACGAAGACTTGCATGGCCATCCCGGCCGCCAGCGGGCCGATGAGCGCGCCGCCGCCCCAGGTCAGGCCCATGACCGCATAGATGCCCACCAATTCCCCGCCCTTGAAGCGGCTGCCGACCACGGTGAGCATGATGGTGTAGATGCCCACGAACGCGCCGCCCCACACGAAGAGCAGGGCATAGGAGGCCCAGAAGGAGCCCAGCGCGAACGGCCAGATGAGCGCGCCGATCGCGCCGATGGAGGCCAGGGCAATCACCAGCGTCCGGCGGTTCATGGTGTCGCCCAGCCAGCCGATGGGCAATTGCAGCACGATGGCGCCCACCATCATGCAGGTGATGAGGCGTGTGGCATCCGATTCCGGCCAGCCCAGATTGATGGCGTAGATGGCCAGGAACGAGAGGCCGGCCGCCTCGATGGCGGCGTTCAGCACCGTCGCCGACAAAGCGATGGGCGCGATGCGCATGTAATGGAGCGGGCTGGCGTGGCTCGGCTCCTCGAACTTCGGCGCGGTGATGCGCGGGGAGGCCACGAAGCAGGCGGCGCAGAGGGCCAGCACCGAGCCCACCGCATAGCCGGTCATGCCCCCCGTGCCGACGATGGACAGGATGAGCGGCCCGAGCGCGAAGCCCACCGACAGCGCGGCGGTATAGGCGGCCATGGCGCGGGCGCGGGTCTGCTCGGTGCTGAGGCTGTTGATCCAGGTCTCCGAGAGCACGAACAGCGATTCCGAGGCGGCGCCGAGGAAAAAGCGCAGCGGAAACCAAAGCCAGACCAGCGGCATGAGGGGAAAGGCCATCATGGTGACGGCCGCCAGCACCAGCGAGGACAGGATCAGCCCGCGCACCCCGAACACGCCGACGAGGCGCGGCAGGACCAGGGCGGTGGCGAGCACGCCCACCGCATGCATGGCCGCATTGGCGCCGATGAGCGCCTCGCTCATGCCCCGTTCGGCCAGGTCGAGCGCGATGAGGGCGGCGCTCAGCGAATAGGTCAGGCCGAAGATCATGGCCGTCGCGATGACGGCGGCCCGCGACAACAGATGCCCGGAGGCGGGCGGAAGGGCGGTCTCGCTCACGGAACGGCTTTCTCTGCGGCGGGGGATTGGGGGGTGGGATGGCGCTTCCACACGCGGAAGGCCAGCATCAGGCGGCCGAACCAGGAGATCTGCGTCGGCTCCACCAGGCGCTTCATGAGGCGGGCATAATCGAGCGCGATGCCGGGCGTCCAGGTCATGGATTCCGCCCGGTGGCGCAGCATGGCGGCCATCCAGAGGTCTGGATTGGCGAACAGGCCGGCGATGCGCACGAACGGCCATTTGGTGGCCAGCGCGCCTTCGAGCGCGGCATCCATCGCCGAGGCCACCGCCACCGAGCAATTGCGGTTGGTCAGGTTGTAGGTGTTTTCCTGCCGGTAGCCGATCCAGAAGGCACGCAGGCGCCGCTGGTTGTAGTTGCGGAAGATGACGTGCGCGTCCGCCTCGGTCCAGCCGGCGACCTCCTCCTCATAGGACGGCAGGAAGCGGCCGGGCACGTCATTGTCCCGCGTGGCGCGGAAGGCGCGCATGAATTGAGAGGGGTCGCGGTCCAGCTCGGAGGCGGGATAGTGGCTGATATAGACGTCGGGCTTGGCCTCCAGCGCCGCATGGCCGGTGGAGATGACCCCCTTGGAATCCACCGCCGCGATATAGCGGTCCAGCACCGGCCGGCGCGCGGCGCCGTGGGCGGTGCCCAGCGGCGTCCACACATGCACCACCATGGGCTCGCCCGAGGGCGGCGGACCGCCGGGGCCGGCAAAGACCGGGGCGTGCTCGTACCAGGCGCGCTTGCCGAACATGGGCAGGTTCAGGATGGCCGCCTCGGGCTCCAGCGAGCGCAGCATCAGCCCCATGCGCAGCACCACCCAGCCGGAAAACATCAGCGAGACGGAGACGAAGAAGGGGATGTTCTTGCCGCGCGGGATCGGCCAGTCGGAGAAGATCAGCCCGGCCAGGATGAACTGCACCACGCCCCACACCAGCATGGTGCGCCAGCCGGAATAGCGCAGCACATAGGCGCTGCCGAAGCGCAAAATGCCGTCCACCATGAAGGCGAGGCCGAACAGAACGGTCACCGCCAGGTCGTTGCGCCAGGGAAAGTCCAGGATCAGGCAGGCCAGCACCACCAGGAGGAGGGCGCGCGTCAGGTTGATATAAAGACCGAGCGGCGAGCCGGCGGCCAGCGCCGTGACCAAGGTGAGCACGCCCTGGAGCAGGATCACCAGGCCGAACGCATCAATGGTGGCAATGGTAATGCCTTCCGCCGCCTCGCCGAAAATGAGGAGGCCGAGCAGGATCAGGAGCACCCCGAGGCCCGCCACCACCATCCAGCGCCGCCGGAGCGAATCCGAGCCCACGAGAAGGAACGCCAACTGTCCCAAGGACGGACACTCCAGATAAGAATAGGTAAGACAATGGCGCCGGTGCGTCCGACGCTTATTTGAAGCGCGCAAGTCCTAGCCGAATGTGTTGCTTGCGCCAAGTCGTGAAGGCGTATTCCGGGCTTTGGCTTCCCGAACCGTTTTGTTAATGCGCGTTGCCAGGTGGGGGACGGAAATGCTGGCGAGCCGCCCCGGCAGTGAAGCGCCACGCTGCGGCACGAGCGGTTGCCCTGCGGGGGAGGCGGCGCGATTCGCCGCCGGGCGGGGCTTGCCAGTTGCCGATGGGGGCTAAAAGCGGCTTCGCCGAAGGCAAGGGGCCGGCGGTCAGTCCACCGCCTTGAAGGTGCCGTCGTCGGCGAGGAGTTCCAGGCGGCCGGTGGCGACACCGAAATAGGCGCCGTGCAGGGTGAGGTCGCCGTCCTCCACCCGCTTCGACAGCCAGGGGAAGGACTTCAGGTTCGAGAGGGAAAGCCGCACGCAGCAATGCTCGCAGAAGCGCTGGCGCTCCTCGGGGGGCAGGTTGGCCTCCAGCGTCTCCTGCCGCGCGCTTTCCGCCATGGTCATCCAGGGGGCCACGAAGTCCTGCGCGCCGGGCGGGGCGCCGTCCAGCAGCGCATGGACGCCGCCGCACTGGGCATGGCCGAGCACCACCACCTTCTGGACCTTCAGCACATTGACCGCGAATTCCAGCGCGGCGCTGGTGCCGTGATACTTCGCGTCCGGCTGGTAGGGCGGCACGAGATTGGCGACGTTGCGCACCACGAACAGTTCGCCCGGCCCGGTATTGAAGATCATCTGCGGATCGACGCGGCTGTCCGAGCAGGCGACGATGAAGGTGTGGGGCCGCTGACCGCGGGCGGCGAGGCGCTCGAACACCGCCTTGTGGTCCGGCCAGGCCACTTCCCGGAATCGGCGGTAACCGTCGATGAGTTCGTCCATGAAATGCCCCGTCCCCTTTCCGGCATAAGAAAGAGGCGCGGGCCGCGGGTCAAGATCATGCAATGCACAATAAGCCAGACGGGAACGCGGGCGGTCCGCGTGCGTTGAAGGGACAGGTGTCACAACAAAGGACTTCATCCCATGCGCGGCGTGCTTCTCTGGCTGATGGGCGTCCCGTTCGGCGTCATCGTTCTCCTGTACCTGTTTAACTTTCTGTAACATTTGCCGCCGGTTCGGGCAGGTTCTGGCCTAATTGCCTAATTAAAGGGCATTTTAGTCCGCCTCTTCCGCAGGCAGATTGCTGTCGTCGGCAATGCCCACCGTGTGCGGCGCAAGATTCCGCATTGCATGCATGTGCGCCCCATGCCCTCCGTTCCGGGTGGCATGGGGCTTGCTGTGTACCTCGCGCTGGCTGTGCGCCAGCCGACGAACACGGAGAGAGCGCATGCTCGGTATGCTGGGACGGGTAGCCAAGGGAGCGGCGGCAGGTGCTGCCAAGAGCCTCGGGCTCGGAAGCCTCGTGGCGGCCACGGCGATCGCGGGAATGATCGGGACCGCGTCCGCACAGGAAACCATCAAGGTCGGTATTCTGCACTCCCTCTCGGGCACCATGGCCATCAGCGAGACCACGCTGAAGAACGTCATGCTCATGCTCATCGAGGAGCAGAACAAGAAGGGCGGCGTGCTGGGCAAGAAGCTCGAGGCCGTCGTCGTGGACCCCGCTTCCAACTGGCCGCTGTTCGCCGAGAAGGCCCGCGAGCTCATCACCAAGGACAAGGTGTCCGTGGTGTTCGGCTGCTGGACCTCGGTGAGCCGCAAGTCGGTGCTGCCGGTGTTCAAGGAACTCAATTCCATTCTCTTCTACCCCGTCCAGTATGAGGGCGAGGAGAGCGAGCGGAACGTCTTCTATACGGGCGCCGCGCCGAACCAGCAGGCCATCCCGGCGGTGGACTATCTCGCCAAGGAAGAGAAGGTGGAGCGCTGGGTGCTCGCGGGCACCGACTATGTCTATCCCCGCACCACCAACAAGATCCTGGAAGCCTATCTGAAGTCCAAGGGCGTGAAGTCCGAGGACATCATGATCAACTACACCCCGTTCGGTCAGTCCGACTGGCAGACCATCGTCTCCGACATCAAGAAGTTCGGCTCGCAGGGCAAGAAGACCGCCGTGGTCTCCACCATCAATGGTGACGCCAACGTGCCCTTCTACAAGGAGCTGGCGAACCAGGGCATCAAGGCCACCGACATTCCGGTCGTGGCCTTCTCGGTGGGCGAGGAAGAGCTCGCCGGCATGGATACCAAGCCCCTCGTCGGCCACCTGGCCGCGTGGAACTACTTCATGTCCATCAAGACCCCCGAGAACGACGCCTTCATCAAGCAGTGGCAGACCTTCATGAAGAACCCGAAGGCCGTCACCAACGATCCCATGGAAGCCCACTATATCGGCTTCAACATGTGGGTTCAGGCCGTCACCAAGGCCGGCACGGTCGATCCGGACAAGGTCATCGCCGCGCTCCCCGGCACCAAGCAGCCGAACCTGACCGGCGGCGTGTCCGAGATGCTGCCGAACCACCACATCACCAAGCCCGTCTTCATCGGCGAGATCGAGGACAACGGCCAGTTCAACGTGGTGTGGAAGACCGAGAACCTGATCCCCGGCGAAGCCTGGTCCAAGCAGCTGGAAGGCTCCAAGGATCTGGTGGCCGACTGGGTTCAGCTGAACTGCGGCAACTATGACAGCGTGAAGAAGGTCTGCCTCGGCAGCGCCACCAAGTGAGGCGCGCGCGGGTGCCCGGCACGCCGGGTGCCCGCTGACGCCTGATGCGGGTGGACCCGTTCCACCCGCCCGCCCGAAGGCCGCAGCGCGGCCCGGTGGCCGCACCCGCTCATCCGGCCGCGCCCGCGCGGCCGCCCCCTCGCAGCGGTGGACTTGCGGACTGACATGACCCATCTCAAACTGAGGCGCGCCGCCCCACTTCTCCTTGCCGGGCTGGCGCTGGCCGTTTCGCTTCTTCTCGGGCTGGCCGCGCCGTCCGCCATGGCCCAATCCGCTGCTCCCCCCACTGCCGCGTCCGCCGATCTGGCGCCGGCCCTCGCCAAGCTGGGCACAGACAGCTATTCGGACACCGAGGCCGCCCTCGGCCTGCTGGCGATCTCCACCAATGCCCAGGCCGCCGCCATCGTGGACGGCATCCGTGACGGGCGCCTGCTGTTCGATCCCGCCACCAAGGCGGTCTATCTGCGCACCCCGCAAGGTGCGGTCACCGATGCCGCCACCGGCGCGGTCGTGGCCGCTCCGCCCGCCGGCCTCAAGGTGGTGCGCCTCAACAACCGCGTCCGCCGCGGCGTGGATGCCGCCGCCGGCGCGCTTGCCTTGCTGAGCCCCGATCCGGCCAAGCGGCTCGCCGCCGCATCCGCCGTCTTCAAGTCCCGCGATCCCGCCACCTTGCCGACCCTGGACGCGGCCCTGGCGAAGGAGAGCAATGGCGATGTGAAGGCGGTGCTCGCCCAGGCCCGCGCCGCCATCCTCATCACCAAGCCCGATGTGAGCGAACACGAGCGCGCCTCCGCCGCCCGTGTCATCGCCGCCCGCGGCGACCAGGACGCCCTCGCGCTGCTCTCCAGCCTTCCGGCAGACAGCCCCGCCTCCGTGAAGGCGGCTGCGGCGGACGGCGTGAATGCCATCAACCGCTCGCTCGCCATCTGGGGCGTGGCGCAGAATGTGTGGTACGGCCTCTCGCTGGGCTCGGTGCTGCTCTTGGCCGCCATCGGCCTTGCCATCACCTTCGGCGTCATGGGCGTCATCAACATGGCCCATGGCGAGATGGTGATGCTGGGCGCCTACACCACTTTCGTGGTGCAGGAATTCATCCGCACCTCGGCGCCCTGGCTGTTCGGCTGGTCGCTGGCCATCGCCTTGCCGCTGGCCTTCCTGTTCACCGCGCTGGTGGGCATCCTGATCGAGCGCACGGTCATCCGCTTCCTTTATGGCCGGCCGCTGGAAACCCTGCTGGCCACCTGGGGCATCTCGCTCATCCTCCAGCAGGCGGTGCGCTCCATCTTCGGCCCCACCAACAAGGAGGTGGGCGCGCCCTCCTGGATGTCCGGCTCGTTCGATATCGGGCAGATGGCCATCACCTATAACCGGCTCTGGATCATCGTCTTCTCGCTGCTGGTCTTCTTCGCGCTGCTCATGGTGCTCAAGCGCACCATGCTCGGGCTCTATGTGCGCGCCGTGACCCAGAACCGGCGCATGGCCGGCGCCATGGGCATCCGCACCGGCCGCATCGACGCGCTCACCTTCGGGCTGGGCTCGGGCATTGCCGGCATTGCCGGTGTCGCCCTCTCGCAGATCGACAATGTCAGCCCGAACCTTGGCCAGGGCTACATCATCGACAGCTTCATGGTGGTGGTGTTCGGCGGCGTGGGGAACCTCTGGGGCACGCTGGTGGCCGCCTTCGGGCTTGGCGTCGCCAACAAGCTGCTGGAGCCCTTTGCCGGCGCGGTGCTCGGCAAGATCGTCATTCTCGTCCTCATCATCCTCTTCATTCAGAAGCGCCCGCGCGGCCTGTTCGCGCTCAAGGGCCGGGCGGTGGAAGCATGACCGGCATGATCGATCGCAAAGGCTGGTTCTTCCTCGCCATCGTGCTGGGGGCGGCGGTGCTTGTGCCGGCCGCCAACCTCATGGTGCCGGAGGGCTCGCCCCTTCACGTCTCCGACTATCTGGTCCCGCTGCTCGGCAAATATGTCTGCTACGCGCTGCTTGCCGTGGCGGTGGACCTGGTGTGGGGCTATTGCGGCGTGCTCTCGCTCGGCCACGGCGCCTTCTTCGCGCTCGGCGGCTACGCCATGGGCATGTATCTCATGCGCCAGATCGGCGCCCGGGGCGTCTATGGCAATCCGGTGCTGCCGGATTTCATGGTGTTCCTGAACTATAAGAGCCTGCCCTGGTTCTGGTACGGGTTCGACTTCTTCCCCTTCGCCCTGCTCATGGTGTTCCTGGCGCCGGGCGCGCTGGCCTTCCTGTTCGGCTGGTTCGCCTTCCGCTCGCGGGTGACGGGCGTCTACCTGTCCATCATCACCCAGGCTATGACCTTCGCCCTCATGCTGGCCTTCTTCCGCAACGACATGGGGTTCGGCGGCAATAACGGCCTCACCGACTTCAAGGACATTCTGGGCTTCTCCATCTCGGCGGACGGCACCCGCGCCACCCTCTTTGCCATGTCGGCGCTGGCGCTGGCGGGGGGCTATGTGCTGTGCCGGGCGCTGGTGACCTCCAAATATGGCAAGGTGCTGGTGGCGGTGCGCGATGCGGAGAGCCGCACGCGCTTCCTCGGCTACCGGGTGGAGAACTACAAGCTCCTGTGCTGGACCATCTCGGCCATGCTGGCGGGCCTGGCCGGCGCGCTCTATGTGCCGCAGGTGGGCATCATCAATCCCGGCGAGTTCGCGCCCGCCAATTCCATCGAGACGGTGATCTGGGTGGCGGTGGGCGGTCGCGGCACGCTGGTGGGGGCGGCGCTCGGCGCGCTCATCGTCAATGCGGGCAAGACCTGGTTCACCGGCCTCCTGCCGGAAGCCTGGCTGTTCGCGCTCGGCGCCCTGTTCGTGCTGGTGACCTTGTTCCTGCCCAAGGGCGTGCTCGGCCTATGGGCCAGCCTCTCCGCCCGCCGCCGCAAGCCCACCCCCGGCGCCGTCGCCGCCAAGCCCGCGGAGTGAGGATCATGGAAGCCTCCCAGCCCCTCACCAACGAACTCACTCCGGCGCTGCTTTATCTCGACAACGTCTCGGTCGTGTTCGACGGCTTCCGTGCGCTCAACGCCCTCTCGCTGACCATCGAGGAAGCGGAGATGCGGGCCATTATCGGCCCCAACGGCGCCGGCAAGACCACCATGATGGATGTCATCACCGGCAAGACCCGCCCCACCAAGGGCGAGGCGGTGTTTGCCGGCACCCACGATTTGACCCAGCTGGACGAGGCTGCCATCGCCCAATTGGGCATCGGCCGCAAGTTCCAGACCCCCACCGTGTTCGACATGCACACGGTGGAGGACAATCTGCTCCTGGCGGTGAAAAGCGACCGGCGCGCCTTCTCCAACATCTATTGGCGCCGCACCGCCCATGAGCGCGAGCGCATCGACGAGCTTCTGGAACGCATCCGCCTGAAGGACCACCGCAAGCGCAGCGCCTCCGAATTGAGCCACGGCCAGAAGCAATGGCTGGAGATCGGCATGCTGCTGGCCCAGGAGCCGCGTCTTCTCCTGGTGGACGAGCCCGCCGCCGGCATGACCGACCAGGAAACCGCCGACACGGCCGACCTGCTGCGCGACATCGCCCGGACGCGCTCCGTGGTGGTGGTGGAGCATGACATGGTGTTCGTGCGCGACCTCGGCGTGAAGGTCACGGTGCTGCACGAAGGCTCGGTGCTCGCGGAAGGCTCGCTCGATCAGGTGAGCGCCAACGAGCGCGTCATCGAAGTTTATCTGGGGAGGTGAGGGTGGCCGGCACCTTGTCCTTCACATCCCGCGCGCCTGTGGGCGCCATCCCCGCCTTGGAGGTTTTCGCATGCTGAAGGTCGAGAACCTCGATCTCTATTACGGCGCCGCCCACACCCTGCGCAAAGTGAACCTCGAAGCCCAGAAGGGGCAGGTGACCTGCGTGCTCGGCCGCAACGGCGTGGGCAAGACCTCGCTGCTGCGCGCCATCATGGGCCAGCGGCCGGTGGCGGGCGGGTCCGTCACCTTCAATGGGCAGGACATCACCCGCTTGCCCACTCCGGATCGCGCGGCGCTGGGCATCGGCTTCGTGCCCCAGGGGCGCGAGGTGTTCCCGCTGCTGACCGTGAAGGAAAACCTGGAGACGGGCTATGCCCGCCTCGCCCGGCGCGACCGCAACGTGCCGGACGAGATTTTCGAGTTATTCCCGGTGCTCAAATCCATGCTGGGCCGGCGGGGCGGCGATCTTTCCGGTGGACAACAGCAGCAATTGGCCATCGGCCGGGCGCTGGTGACCCGGCCCTCTTTGCTGGTGCTGGACGAGCCCACCGAAGGCATCCAGCCCTCCATCATCAAGGATATCGGCCGCGCCATTTCCTACCTGCGCGACAAGGGGGACATGGCCATCGTGCTCGTGGAGCAGTATTTTGAGTTCGCGCGTGATCTCGCTGATCGCTTCATCCTCATGGAGCGCGGCGAAGTGGTGGTGAGCGGGGACCGGAGCGGGCTTGATGGAGATGATGTCCGCCGTCTCATGGCCATCTGAGCGCGCCCCCTCCCACAGGCAGCGCAGCATCGGTCGGGTGGACCTGGTGGCGGAATCCTCCGCCGCCGGAACGCATCTGTCCGCGCTGGCCGAGAGCGGCGCGCTGCGCGCCCGCTTGCCGCGCGTGGAGGGCGGGGGCCTTGAGGCCGTGCTGGTGAACACCGCTGGCGGGGTCGCCTGCGGCGACATCTTCCATATTTCCATCGCCGCCAAGGCGGGCGCCCGTGTCACCGTGGCGACGCCGGCGGCGGAAAAGGTCTATCGCTCCGACGGGGCGGTGTCGGAGATTTCCGTGCGGCTGGTGGCGGAAGCCGGCGCGACTTTGCAGTGGCTGCCGCAGGAGACCATCCTGTTCGACACGGCGCGCCTTGCCCGTTCCTATGAGGTGGATCTGGCCGGGGATGCCCGCTTCCTGTCCTTCGAGGGCTTGATGCTGGGCCGCGCCGCGCGCGGCGAGCAGGTGAAGGAAGGCCATCTGTCCGACCGCTGGCGCGTGCGCCGGGACGGCAAGCTCATCTATGCGGATGCCCTGCGCCTCTCCGGCCCCATCGCCGATCTCCTTGCCCGACCCGCGGTGGCGGCGGGGGGCGTGGCGCTCGGCACCTGTCTTTACGTGGCGCCCGACGCGGAGGCGCGGCTGGAGGATGCGCGCAGCCTGCTTGAGGCCTGCGCCTGCGCATGCGGTGCCAGCGCCTGGAACGGGCTGCTCGCGGTGCGTTTCATCGCTTCGAGCATCGAGACGTTGCGGCGGGATGCGACGTCGTTTCTGATGGGGTTCACGGGCAGTCCGCTGCCGCGTGTCTGGGGTCTTTAGGGAGAGATGCCGTGCTGCTGACGCCGCGCGAAAAGGACAAGCTGTTCATCGCCATGGCCGCCGAGGTGGCGCGCAAGCGCTTGGCGCGGGGGGTGAAGCTCAACCATCCGGAGGCCATCGCCCTCATCACGGACTTCGTGGTGGAAGGCGCGCGCGACGGCCGGACCGTCGCCGACCTGATGGAGGCGGGCGCCCATGTGCTCACCACCGACCAGGTGATGCCGGGCATTGCCGAGATGATCCACGACATCCAGGTGGAAGCCACCTTCCCCGATGGCACCAAGCTGGTCACCGTGCACCACCCCATCCGGGGCGCGGCGTCCGACGACGTGCCCGGCGAGGTCATCACCATGCCCGGCCAGATCGTCTTCAACGCCGGTGCCGAGCGGGTGGTGGTGTCAGTGGCCAATACCGGCGACCGGCCCATCCAGGTGGGCAGCCACTATCATTTCTACGAGACCAATGGCGCCCTCGCCTTCGACCGCGAAAAGGCCCGCGGCATGCGCCTCGACATCGCCGCCGGCACCGCCGTGCGCTTCGAGCCCGGCGCCACCCGCGAGGTCTCCCTCGTGCCGCTTTCGGGCAAGCGCGAGGTCTATGGCTTCCGGGGCGATGTGATGGGCAAGCTGTAAGCGCCTTACCTCCGTGTTAATGTAAGGCGATAAGAGACCTGTAAGGGTGTGGCCGTGCAGAACTTCAAGCTCACCGTGACGAGCAAGGGCCAGGTGACGCTGCCCGCCGCCTATCGCAAGGCGGCGGGCATCGAGACCGGCGCCACCCTGCAACTGGTGGTGGATGACGACGGCCAGGCCCACATCCGCCGCCGGCTGACGCTGGATGATATCGCCGGATCGCTGACCAAGGCGGTTGGACGCCGGAACCGGAATTTCGGCCAGCCGGACATTGATGCGGCCCGGGATCAGGCCATGGACGAGCAGGAAGAGCGCGTCCACAAGCGGCGCGGCACATGATCGGCCTCGATACCAACGTCCTGTTGCGGGTGTTTATCGAGGACGAGCCCGTGCGCCAGCACGCGCAGTGCGTGGCACTGCTGCGCGCGGTGGCGCCCGAGCCGGCCATGATCAATCCCATCGTTCTGGCCGAGGCCACCTGGACCCTCTCCAAGCGCATGAAGCGCAGCCGCCGGCAGGTGGCGGACTTCGTGGCCGATGTGCTGGATGCCGAGGTGTTCGAGGAGCCGTTCTCGCTGGCGGCGCGCCGGGCGCTGAAAGCCTACGAACACGGGCGCGGCGATTTCGCCGACTATCTTATTGCCGAGATCAATGCCGAGGCCGGCTGCCGCGCCACCTTCACCTTCGATACCGACGCGGCCGATCATGGCCACTATTCACTCCTCCCCTGAGGATCATCGTTCCATGTCCGCACCCGCCCACCTTCCCCGGTCCGCCTATGCCCACATGTTCGGCCCCACCGTGGGGGACAAGATCCGCCTCGCGGACACGTCCCTCGTCATCGAGGTGGAGAAGGACTTCACCACCTATGGCGAGGAGGTGAAGTTCGGTGGCGGCAAGGTGATCCGCGATGGCATGGGCCAGAGCCAGGTGACCAATGCGGACGGCGCCGTGGACACCGTCATCACCAATGCGGTGGTGCTGGACCATTGGGGCGTGGTGAAGTGCGACGTGGGCATTGCCGGCGGGCGCATCGTGAAGCTCGGCAAGGCCGGCAATCCCGACGTGCAGCCGGGCGTGGACATCATCATCGGCCCCGGCACCGAGGTGATTGCGGGCGAGGGCAAGATCCTCACTGCCGGCGGCTTCGACAGCCACATTCATTTCATCTGCCCGCAGCAGATCGAGGAGGCGCTGGCCTCCGGCGTCACCACCATGCTGGGCGGCGGCACCGGGCCCGCCACCGGCACCTTCGCCACCACCTGCACGCCCGGTCCCTGGCACATCGCCCGCATGATCGAGGCGGCCGATGCCTTCCCCATGAACCTGGCCTTCGCCGGCAAGGGCAATGCCTCCAAGCCCGCAGCTCTTGAAGAAATGGTCCGCGCGGGCGCCTGCGCGCTGAAGCTGCATGAGGACTGGGGCACGACGCCCGCCGCCATAGATTGCTGTCTGTCG
This sequence comes from Aquabacter sediminis, assembly GCF_028863665.1. Classification (GTDB taxonomy): domain Bacteria; phylum Pseudomonadota; class Alphaproteobacteria; order Rhizobiales; family Xanthobacteraceae; genus L1I39. The sequence goes on along the minus strand of NZ_JARBFX010000002.1, from coordinate 151,276 downwards.
GTGGCGGATGCCTTCGACATCCAGGTGATGATCCATACCGACACGCTCAATGAGAGCGGCTTCGTGGAAGACACCATCGCCGCCTTCAAGGGCCGCACCATCCACGCCTTCCACACGGAAGGGGCGGGCGGGGGCCATGCGCCGGATATCATCAAGGTGGCCGGGCTCGCCAATGTGCTGCCTTCGTCCACCAATCCCACGCGCCCCTTCACCCGCAACACCATCGACGAGCATCTGGACATGCTCATGGTGTGCCATCACCTCGACCCCTCCATCGCCGAGGACCTCGCCTTCGCCGAAAGCCGCATCCGCAAGGAGACCATCGCGGCGGAGGACATCCTCCACGATCTCGGCGCGCTCTCCATGATGAGTTCGGACAGCCAGGCCATGGGCCGGGTGGGCGAGGTCATCATCCGCACTTGGCAGACCGCGGACAAGATGAAGCGCCAGCGCGGGGGGCTGCCGGGGGAGGGCAACAACGACAATCTGCGCGCCCGCCGCTACATCGCCAAATACACCATCAATCCCGCCATCGCCCACGGCATGTCCAAGCACATCGGCTCGGTGGAAGCGGGCAAGCTTGCCGACCTCGTGCTGTGGACCCCCGCCTTTTTCGGCGTGAAGCCGGATTTGGTGCTGAAGGGCGGCGCCATCGCCATGGCGCAGATGGGCGACCCCAATGCCTCCATCCCCACCCCCCAGCCGGTGCATTATCGCTACCAGTTCGGCGCCTTCGGCCGCGCACGCACGGGCACCTCGCTCACCTTCGTCTCCAAGGCGGCGGTGGAGGATGGCCTGGCGGGCAAGCTCCAGACAAGCAAGACCCTGGTATCCGTGGAGAATGTGCGTGGGGGCATCAGCAAGAAGAGCATGGTGCTGAACGACGCAACGCCGCACATCGAGGTGGACCCGGAAACGTATGACGTGCGCGCCGATGGCGAGCTGCTCGTCTGCGAGCCGGCCGAGGTTCTCCCGATGGCGCAGCGCTACTTCTTGTTCTGAGGTTCGGCGTGGCGGATAGTCGCCGCCCATGCCGCGACACCGCCCGGAGACGATAAAAATGGCCCGTGCTACCCGCATCATCCGTCACCTGGCCGTCCGCGCGGACCAGGTGGTCGACACTATCACCCTCGACCATCATGCCCGCCACCGCCGGCGGATCGCGCTGACCTCCGACACCGGCGCGGAGTTCCTGCTCGACCTCGACCGCGCCACCGTGCTCGACGATGGTGACGCCTTGGTGCTGGATGACGGCCGCCTCATCCGCGTGAAGGCAGCGCCCGAGACGCTCCTGGAGATCACCACCTTCAACCCCCTGCGCCTGATGCGCGCCGCCTGGCACCTGGGCAACCGCCATGTGCCCACCGAGCTCACCGAGAACGCGCTCTATGTGGCCGACGACAAGGTGATCGAGGAAATGCTGCGCGGCATCGGCGCCGCGACGGTGGCGGTGGTGCGCCCCTTCCGGCCGGAGCGCGGCGCCTATGAGGCGGCGCAGGAGCACAGTCACGGCGAGCATGGCCACGGCGAGCATGGCCATGGCGAGCACCACGACCATGATCATGACCATGCCCATTGCGGGCACGATCATCACGACCACGACCACGATCACGCCCATACCCATCGGGACGTCCATGGCCACGCCCATGCTCATGCCCATGAGGAGGCGGGCGCAAGCTGCGGGTGCGGACATCACCACCATCACGACTGACCCGCCGGGGGTCCTGCCCGGCTCCGCGGTGCAAGATCAGGGAGAGGCGGCGGCCGGCATCGGCCTGCTGCCCCTTTTTGCGTGGCTGTCCCCGAGCTTCCCCGTGGGCGGCTATGCCTATTCCCACGGCCTGGAATGGGCGGTGGAGGCGGGCGACGTGGACCGCGAGCCGAGCCTTCTTGCCTATGTGACCGACATAGTGGATCACGGCTTTCCCCGCTCCGACGCCATTTTGTTCGCCCATGCCTACCGGGCGGCCGCCGCCGATGACGAGGCGGCGCTGCGCGAGGTGAATGAACTGGCCGTCGCCCTGTCTCCCTCTGCGGAATTGCGGCTGGAGACCTGCCAGCAGGGCCGGTCCTTCCTTGATGCGGTGACGGCTGCCTGGCCCCATCCGCGCCTGTCGCGCCTCGCCCCCGTGCTGGAGGGGGAGGACGTCGCCTATCCCGTGGCCGTGGCGCTCGCCTGCGCCGTCCATGGCGTGCCCTGCGCCAGCGCCGGGGAAGCCTTCATGCTCGCCCAGGTGCAGGCGCTGCTCTCGGCGGCGCTGCGCCTTGCTCCGGTTGGACAGACCGCTGCCGCGCGCATCCTTGCGGCGCTTTCGCCCCACATCGCGCGCCTTGCCGGGCAGGCCCAGGCGCGGGGGCTCGACGAGATCGGCACCGCCACCTTCCGGGCCGACCTCGGCTCCTTCCGTCACGAAACCCAATATACGAGGCTTTTCCGCTCATGAGCGCATCCGGCAACGGCCCCCTTCGGGTGGGCATCGGCGGTCCCGTCGGCTCGGGCAAGACCGCCCTCATGGAGATGCTCTGCAAGACGTTTCGCGAGCGCTACAACATCTGCGCCATCACCAACGACATCTACACCAAGGAAGACGCCCGCCTTCTGACGGTGGCCGGCGCCCTGGAGCCGGAGCGCATCCTCGGGGTGGAAACGGGCGGCTGCCCGCATACCGCCATCCGTGAGGACGCCTCCATCAATCTGCGCGCGGTGGCGCAGATGGAGGCGAAGTTCCCGGGGCTCGATCTGGTGCTGATCGAATCGGGGGGCGACAATCTGGCCGCCACCTTCTCGCCCGAGCTCGCGGACATCACCGTCTATGTGATCGATGTGGCCGGCGGCGAGAAGATCCCGCGCAAGGGCGGGCCGGGCATCACCCGCTCGGATCTGCTGGTGGTCAACAAGACCGACCTTGCCCCCCTGGTGGGCGCGGACCTCTCCATCATGGAAGCCGACACCCAGCGCATGCGCCAGGGCCGGCCCTATGTGTTCGCCGCCATCCGCCATGGCAAGGGCGTGGAAGTGGTGGCCGATTTCATCGTGCAGGCCGGCGGGCTGAAGGCGGCCTGAGCGGCATTCCCACGCACGCATCAGACACCCACGCATAAGAAAAGCCCGCCCCCGGCGAGGGGGCGGGCTTTTCTTTTGGTCACATGCCGTGGGCGATCGGGGCCGATCAGTCCTTGGCGCGCTCCACATAGGAGGCGTCGGCGGTCATGATCACCACGCGGGTGCCGGCGGAGACGTGCGGGGGCACCATGGTGCGCACGCCGTTGGACAGCATGGCCGGCTTATAGGAGGAGGACGCCGTCTGGCCCTTCACGGTGGGCTCGGTGTCCACGATCTCAAGGGTGACGCGCTGGGGCAGCTCGATGGCGATCGGCACGCCATTGTGCAGGGAGAGCATGCATTCCATGCCTTCCTGGAGATAGACCTTCTGATCGCCGATCACGTCCTCCGGCACCGTGACCTGGTCATAGGTCTCCGGGTTCATGAAGGTGTAGCCGTCGCTGTCCTGGTAAAGGAAGGTGTGGGGCCGGTCCTCCACGAAGGCGCGCTCGACCTGCTCGGTGGTGCGGTAGCGCACCGAGATCTTCACGCTGTCGGAGATGCGGCGCAGATCCATCTGCGTGACCGGGGTTCCCTTGCCGGGATGGATGTTCTCGGCGCTGATAACCACGTAGAGCTTGTCCTCGATATCGACGACATTGCCCTTGCGCAGAGAGCTGGCGATGACCTTGACCACGGCTTGTCTTCCTCAAAACTTTGGCGGCGCCCTCATGCGCCTTGTGGGCGCGCAACATAACGATCCTGACGGGTTTCGCCAGTCTTCCTTTCCGCTGGGCGCCCTCGGGCGCGCAAGGGGCGGGCTGTGAGCGGGCAGGCGAGCCCCTGGTGGGACAGGTCCGTCCATCAGGACCGTCGCGGCTTCCTGCTGGCGCGCGGACGTATCCTCAAGGCGGTGCGGGATTATTTCGCTGCCGAGGCCTTCCTGGAGGTGGAGACGCCCGTCCTCCAGATCTCGCCCGGAAACGAGGCGCACCTGCACGCCTTCGCGACGGTGTGGACTGCCCCGGACGGGGAGCGCCATCCCTATTATCTACGCACCTCGCCGGAATTCGCCGCCAAGAAGCTGCTGGCGGCCGGCGAACCGCGCATCTTCGAACTGGCCCGCGTCTTTCGGGACCGGGAGCGGGGGCGCACCCATCACCCCGAATTCACCATGCTGGAATGGTACCGCGCGGAAGAACCCTATGAAGGACTAATGGAGGATTGCGCCCGTCTGCTGGCCCTGGCCGCGCAGGCTGGGGGCGTCTCCACCTTTTCCTATCGCGGCATGGCGTGCGACCCCTTCGCCGCGCCGGAAAAGGTCACGCTGGCGCAAGCGTTCGCCCGGTTTGCAGGCATCGACCTCCTGCCTTGCCTCGCCCCGGCGGGTGAGGAGCCGGAAGTCGGCCCCTTGCGCGCGGCGGCGGTGGCAGCGGGCATCAGGGTGGCAGAGGACGACACCTTTGCGGATGTCTTCTCCCGCGTGCTGGTGGAGAAGGTCGAGCCGCATCTGGGCGAGGGGCGGCCGACCATCTTATGCGAATACCCCTCTTCCGAAGCGGCACTCGCCCGCCCCAAGCCGTCCGATCCAAGGGTGGCGGAGCGGTTCGAGCTTTATGCCTGCGGGGTCGAGCTGGCGAACGCGTTCGGCGAGTTGACCGATCCGCAGGAGCAAAGGCGCCGATTCGCCGTGGAGATGGACGAGAAGGAGCGCCTTTATGGGGAACGCTACCCCATCGACGAGGGCTTTCTCGCCGCGCTGTCCGCCATGCCCCCCGCCAGCGGCTGCGCGCTGGGCTTTGACCGGCTGGCGCTTCTGGCCTCCGGTGCCCGGCGGATCGAGGATGTGTTGTGGGCGCCGGTGGAAGGGGGGGGAGAGGTAATATTTTCGTGAGCCCGCCATATTTGCGCCGCATCAATGGCGTGGTGCGGCGCGAGGTACATGGTCTCCTCATCGCACTTGAGGAGTATTCATCATGTCGTTGACCTCATCACACGGAGCGGTCGGCGCCCATTTTTCGCTTCGTTCGCTGATTGGTCCGGTGACCTTGCCAAACAGGTTCGCCTTGACTGACGGGATGAACGTTGTCCGCATCCTGGCGGGTCTGTTTTACGCACCTCACGTCTATCAGAAACTCACTGCCGTCGAGCCGACACTTGCCTTTTTCACGAAGGCGGGCCTCACGCCGGCGCCGTTCTTCCTGGGGCTGGCGGTGGTGTTCGAGGCGCTGTCCTTCGTCGGATTGACCTTCGGCCTCTTCACCCGCTGGATGGGGCTCTTGTCCTTCGGCTGCATGGTGGTGGCGGCCTATGCCATTCTTCAGACCAAGGGCGTGAACTGGTACTGGGCCAAGGGTGGCATCGAGTATCTGGCCTTCTGGGGCATCACCTCGCTGGCCATCGCCATTGATGCCTGGCGCAAGGAACAGGCGCTGAAGGCGTAAAGCGCGGGCGCATGCGGGGCTGGAGGGGTCAATTCCCCCCCAGCTGACGCATCTTGGCATCGTCGATGCCGGAAATATGAACCCCATCCAGTTCGATCACAGAAGCCGCTGAGCCTGTGGGGGCGACCTTCTGCTTGTCGATGATGCCGCGCAGCTGGGGCGCCATTTCCGCCAGTTGGGCGAACTTTCCATGGTTCATGGAATCGAGCGCCTTCACATTGGTCATGTCCACCACGATGGCACCCAGCGCCACCAGGTCCTTGTCATCGGTATAAGAGCCGAGGCGCTCCTTGTTGCCGGCGAGGAAGTCGGAAAAGCCGAGGGCCTTGTCATCGTGGGAGACCACGACGATGAAGGGCTTTTCCGGCTTGCCGAAGCGCTTCAGCTGGGTCTTGAACACGTCCACGTCGATGTCCGGGGCGGCCAGGATGATGTTGCCCACCCGCTTGGCGGCGATCATCTTGCCGCCGATCTTCATCTGCCGCAGCGTTTCCACCGTCAGCCAGTTGCCCATGGAGTGGGCGATGATGGTGATGGTCTCCGCCTGGCTCTGGGCGACCAGGCTCAGGGTGCGCTCCAGGCTGTCGCGGGCGGCGGTGGCGCTGTTATTGTCATAGACATAGTCCTCCGTGCGCCCGCGCGAGGCCCAGGTGAACAGGACTGGCGCCCCCGGCTGGCCGGAATCGTGGACCATCTGGGTCAGGCGGAAGAGCGCCTCGGAGAATTGGGTGTTGTAGCCGTGCACGAACACCACCGCCTGCTTGCCGCCCACGGGCAGCTTGGCGATCTGGGCGTTCAGGTCGGCGAGGAATTGCTGCTCGGTGTCGAGATAAACGGCCTCGTGGACCACCATGTCGGTGGCGGGGTTCCCCGGCTGCTGCTTGGCCCATTCGATGTCGCCGGCCTTGTGGGTGGGCGGCACGGTGAGGGTGACGGTGGCAAAGTCCAGCTTGCCGGAGCGTTCGCCATTATAGAGGGTGCCGGGGCGCGGATCGCGGGCGCGGGTGCTGGCGACCATGAGGGTGTAGGGCTTGGCGCCGGGCGCCGCCGCCAGCGCGGGCGTGAGGACGTCGGGTCCCGGGCGGGATGCGCAGCCGGGCAGGGCGACCAGCACCACCAGGGCGAGGGCAAGGCCCATCCCGGCGCCGGGGCGCACGGACAAGAGCGCGCCGCAAGGGCGCAGGGAAAGCAACCAGCCGAACACGCGCGACGTCCATACGCAGGCCAAAACAGCCCGCACCATAAGCGTGGCCGCGCCCGGGCGCGAGAGGCGGGCGCGCGGGGAGGGCGCAAACCGGGCGCCTGCCTCGCAAGATCCTTAAGAAATGGAACGACCCGGCGCTGCCCTGACACGGCGCCGGGTCGTCGGTCACGGTGCCTGAAACCTCAGGCGCGTTCTTCCAGCGGGTGGGTGCGCAGGCGCATGGGATCGTAGAAGGGCGTGCGCACCACATACGCCGTGAAGGTCTCCCCGCCATCCACCACTTCGACCTTGGTGCCGAGCGCGGTGAGGGAGGGAATGAGCGAGACCATGGCCAGCGACTTCATGAGATGTTGGGAAAAGACGGTGGAATTCACCGTGCCCACCTCGGCGCCGTCCTTGAAGAGCTTGGCGCCCGGCGTAATGGCCTTGTGGTGCTCCACTTCCAGGCCCGCCTGGTGGGTGCGCTCCGTGCCCTTGCGGCGGATGAGCGCTTCCTTGCCCCGGAAATCGGGCTTGGAGAGGTCCACCGTCCAGTCCATCAGCACTTCCCAGGGGGTGGTGTCGGTGTGGGGCATGTCGAAGGGGAAGAAGAGCAAGGCGCCTTCCACGCGCACGATGTCGAGGCAGTCCCAGGAGACCGGCATGACGCCGAAGGGGGCGCCGCGCTCCAGGATCTTGTCCCACACATAGACCGCGTCCTTGGCGGCGCAGAACACCTCATAGCCCCGCTCGGCCGAATAGCCGCCGCGCGCGATGGACACCTCGATGCCGTAGAGCGTGGTGCGGGCATGGCCGAAATAGGGGATGGTCTTCAGGTCGAGCGGCGTGTCGGGCTGCAGGATGTCCAGCGCCTTCGGCCCCTGGAGCGAGAGGATGTGGATGTCCTCGTCGCGCGGGAAGCTCACCTCGAGCCCTTCGGCCAAAGCGGGGAGGGCCTCCTCGGTGGCGCCGCCGCCATGGGAGAGGCGATAGGCATTCTCCCCGTCGCAATAGATCAGCACGTCGTCGATGAGGCCGCCTTCGTCATCCACCATGGACGAGATCATGGAGCGGCCGGGGGCGATCTTGCTGACGTCGGAGGTGACCAGCTTGTTCAGCAGCTTGGTGGCATCCGGCCCGGTGACGTTCAGGATCTTGAGGGCGGACACATCGATGAGGCCGGCCCGATACCGCACCGCCGCCGTCTCCTCATAGGGATCGGTGGCATAATGCTGGGGAATGGCCATGTCGTTCCAGGACTCCTCCAGCTTGGAGCCGAGCGCGCGGTGACGTTCATTGAGGATCGACTGCCGCAATTGGGTGGCACCCGTCATTTTTGTCCCCTCGGTGTGCGAAAATCCGCGACATCCTGGGGATTCTTGATCGTCCTTGTCAATTACTTTTCCTGACAAGAAATTGTCGTCTGATCCTGCCTCAAAATGCATCCGCCAAGGGTTTGGAAATCCGGTGAATCCCGGAGTGTGATCGAAAAATATGCAACCGGGTGCCTCATTTTGGGCTTGCGCTCCGTTCGAGCGGTGGCATGCTGTTTCTGCGGCGTCAAAAAAGTTCACTGAGGGGAACAGTCGCCGGCCGGTTTTCGACAGTCCTGGAATTCAGGCCCGAACGGGCGGAGCACACGCATGTCCGATGTCAAGAAATGGGGAAGCGAAGAGTTTTGGGGCCTCGGTTTCGAGTGGGACCCCCAATGGCTGCTTACTCCTGCCCAGAAAGACCTCCAGGGCAAGTTGATCGCCCTGTGCGAGGCCACTTTGCGCGCCAATGCGGTGGAAAGCGACGCGCAATACATCTATCCCCGCAAGAATTTCGAAGCCCTTGCCTCGCTCGGACTGCTCTCGCTCACCGTTCCCAAGGAACTGGGCGGCCTCGGCGAGAACCATGTCTGCGCCGCCATGGTGGTGGAGACCATCGCCCGCTATGGCTGTCCCTCCACCGCCATGTGCTACACCATGCATCTGGGCGCGGTGGCGGCGGCGCTCCTGCGGCACCACGAAAACCCCATCCTCATCGACATCCTGAAGCGCCTGGACAAGGACGTGCTCATTGGCACCTTGTCCTATTCCGACCCGGAAACCGGCTCCCATTTCTGGTACCCCATCTCCTCCAAGGCCGAAGCCCATGGCGAGGGCTGGAAGGTCACGAAGAAGGCCTCCTGGACCACCTCGGGCGGCTTTGCCGACTGGTACATCATCCAGACCACCAGCCCCGGATTTGCCGGCGACTATTCGGACCTGTCCTGCTTCCTGGTCACCAAGGACGAGGTGAAGGCCAATCCGTCCGAATGGGATGGCCTGGGCCTGCGCGGCAACCAGTCCGGCCCCATCGCGGTGGAGAACGCCATCCTGCCCAAGGAGGCCCTGGTGGGCCCCATCGGCGATGGCGCCAAGTCCAATGACGAAGTGGTGGACCCCTTCTTCCTCACCTGCTCGTCGGCCTGCTGGAACGGCATTTCGCTGGCCGTCATCGACATCGCCAAGCGCCACACCACCCGCAAGACCCACAATGACGTGGGCATGCGGGTCGCCGACTATCCCACCATCCAGGACTATGTGGGCGAGGCGATCATGGACACGAATGCCTGCCGGGCCTTCGTCTTCCAGATGGCGCAGGCGCTGGATTCGGTGACCAACAATTGCGACTGGTCCATCCACAAGGACCTCGACGCCTTGCCGCGCTCCACGCTGCTGCATTGGCTGTGGCAGGTGAAGTTCGAGGCCTCCAAGAATGTGGCCCACGTCACCGACAAGATGCTCCATGCCTGCGGCGGCACCGGCTATCGCCCGGCGCTCCAGATCGAGCGCTACCTGCGCGATGGCAAGGCGGGATGGGTGATGGGTCCCACCAACGAGGTGCTGCGCCAGTTCGTGGGCAAGGCCTCGCTCCTGGGCTTCGGTGCGCTGGACTATTGGAACAAGTCCATCAATGAGCGGATGCTCAACAACGAAATCAAGAAGATGAGCGAGGACGAAAAGCGCGCCTTCGCCGAGAAGCTGCTCGCCGACATCGCCCCCGCAAAGGTGGCCTGAGGATCGGTTTTTTTCTCGCCCCGCATGGGGCGCGGCCGGCGCGGGCGATCATCGTCCGCGCCGGCGCTTCCAAGGCCGGAAGCGCCACAGGATGCCGCCACAGGGTGCGCCCATGACCACGCTCGATCTCGACGCCCGCTTCGATCCGCGCGAATTGCGCAATGCGCTCGGCCGCTTCGCCACCGGCATCGCCGTGGTGCTGGCCCATGACGAAGACGGCCCGGTGGGCGTCACCGTCAATTCCTTCTCCTCCGTCTCCCTCGATCCGCCCCTGGTGCTCTTCTCCATGGCGCGGTCGCTCTATTCCCTCTCCCGCCTCCAGCGCGCGCCGGCCTATGCCATCAATGTGCTGATGGAAGGCCAGGAGGCCATTTCCAACCGCTTCGCCCGCGCCGGTGCCGACAAGTTCGCCGACCTGCTCTTGCGGCGGGGCGTGAGCGGGGCGCCCGTGCTCGACCCCATGCTCGCCTGTTTCGAGTGCCTGCCTTATGCGGAATATGACGGCGGCGACCATGTGATTTTCGTGGGCCGCGTGGTGCATCTGCATGTGGAAGGGGAGGGCGACCCGCTCCTTTATTATCGCGGCGGCTATCGCAGCCTCGCCCGTTCGGCCTGAGGACCGCCCATGGACGCGCCCACTCAATTCATGCCCGCCGGCCCCGCTCGTGCCCGCTTGCCCGAGCGCCTGAGGGTGCACGGGGGGGATTGCGCGGCGGTCCAGCTGCGCCCCGGTGACACAGTGTCCATCACCGATCCCGAAGGCCTTCAGCCCGCCCACCTCTTCGTCTTCGACGCCGCAGGCGCCCCGGCGTCCGCGAGCCTCGGCCTTGCCGGCCTGCCGGAGGGGCTCGCTTTTGCGGATGCGCTCGCCACCTCCGGCGAGGCGGGGCGGGCCGCCGCGCGGCGCGCGGAAGCGGCGGGCCTGTCGAAGGCCGCCACCGCCCGCGTGCTGTTCGCCGAGGGTGATCGTCCCGGTCAGTCCGCCTGCTTCACGGCGCCCACGGACCTTCTGGTGTTCGTCGCCGCCGCCGGCCCCCTCATGGCGCCGGACGAGCAGGCCCCGCCCACCGATCTCGACGTGGAAGTCACCCGCGCCGCCGGCGCGCCCGATCTGCCGCCCCCGCTCGGCGCCGTGACGCTGGACCTGCGTGTCCCGGCCGCTGAGGCCCGCGCCTTCCGGGTGAAGGCCGGCGACTACATCCAGATCATCGACGTGGAAGGCCGGCAGTGTTCGGACTTCCTCGCCTTCGATGCGGCTGCATTGGAGGAGGGGGCCGAATATGGCCTCGATGCCACCACCACGCGCACTTTGATGGGCGCCGCCTATCCGGGGCCGGGGCTGCACTCGAAATATTTCGACGAGCGGCAGGTGGCATTGGTCGAAGTGGTGCGCGACACGGTGGGCCGCCACGACACCTTCGCGCTGGCCTGCTCGGCCAAATATTACGAGGACATGGGCTATCCCGGCCACGCCAATTGCTCGGACAATTTCAATGCCGTGCTCAAGCCCTATGGCATCCGCGAGCGGCGCGGCTGGCCGGCCATCAACTTCTTCTACAACACCTGCATCGAGGGCTCGAACGCGCTGACCATGGACGAGCCCTGGTCGCGCCCCGGCGATTATGTGCTGCTGCGCGCCCTCACCGACCTCGTCTGCGCCACTTCCTCCTGCGCCGATGACATCGATCCGGCCAATGGCTGGGACCCCACCGACATTCATGTGCGGGTCTATGACGGGGCCGAGACCATCTCCAAGGGAATTGCGTTCCGCATGACACCCGACGCCGAACCGCGCCTCACCCGCGAGAGCGCCTTTCATCCGCGCCTTGCCGCGCTGACCCGCAACTTCGTGGAATATCGCGGCTTCTGGCTGCCCACCTGCTTCACCGGGGCGGGCCCCATCGCCGAATACTGGGCCTGCCGGGAGAAGGCGGCGGTCATGGACCTCTCGCCCCTGCGCAAGTTCGAGGTGACCGGCCCGGATGCCGAGGTGCTGCTCCAGCGCACTGTGACCCGCGACATCCGCAAGCTGGCGGTGGGGCAGGTGGTCTATACGGCGCTCTGCTACGACCATGGTGGCATGATCGACGATGCCACCGTCTTCCGCCTCGGCCCGGCCAATTTCCGGGTGGTGTGCGGGGAGGAATTCACCGGCGTCTGGCTGCGCACCAAGGCGGCGGAATGGGGCCTGAAGGTGTGGGTGAAATCCTCCACCGACCAGCTCCACAACATCGCCGTGCAGGGTCCGCTCAGCCGCGAGATCCTGGCCGATGTGATCTGGACCTCGGCGGTCCAGCCCTCCATCCCCGAACTGAAATGGTTCCGCTTCGCGGTGGGCCGCCTCGGCGGGCCGCAGGGGCCGGCGCTGGTGGTCTCGCGCACCGGCTATACGGGGGAATTGGGCTATGAGATCTGGTGCCATCCCAAGGACGGCGTCGCCCTGTGGGACGCGGTGTGGGCGGCAGGTTCCCCCAAGGGCCTGACCCCGCTGGGCCTCACCGCCCTCGACATGCTGCGCATCGAGGCGGGGCTTGTCTTCGCGGGCTATGATTTCTGCGACCAGACCGACCCCTTCGAGGCCGGCATCGGCTTTGCGGTGGCCAACAAGGACGAGGATTTCGTCGGCCGCGAGGCGCTCGCCCGCCGCAAGGCCAATCCGGCGCGCAAGATGGTGGGCCTCGTCGTCTCGTCCAACGAAGACGTGGGCCATGGCGACCCGCTTTATGTGGGCCGCGCCCAGGTGGGCGTCGTCACCTCCGCCACCAAGTCTCCCATCCTGAAGCAGAACATCGCGCTCGCCCGGGTGGATGTGTCCCTCGGCGGGGGCGAGGTCGAGATCGGCAAGCTGGACGGTCACCAGAAGCGCATCGGCGCCGCCATCGTGCCTTTCCCCCATTTCGACCCGCAGAAGACGAGGGTGCGCGCCTGAAGGTCTTGGATCGCGTGCGTTGGCGTTAGGGAAAGAAATCGAACTGCCACGCATCGCAGGGAGCGGTGCGTGGTCGACTTTGTTTTGTTGTCTTAAGTAAAAATTTCTCTGAATACAATATGTTTGGCCGCAGCGTTGCAGGGAGACTGAAAAAGAGGCAGTCCTGCCTAAAAATTCATGCCGACATGACCTATCGGAACATTTATATCTTCGTTGACAACAAATTTTCTCGGTAGGAAAGTCCCTTCCCATAAAGAGGGGAACAACCATGACAATCACCACCACTACGGACATCGCGTCCGTCCCGGTCGAGGGCGGATTGCAGCGCAAGATCAGTTGGACCGGGGCCTTCTGGATCGCCAGCGGCGTCCCGGCCTTGGTGCTGTTCTCCATTGGCGCCATCGGCGCCACGGTGGGGGCGCCGGCTTGGTTCGTCTGGATCCTGTCCATCATCTTCGGCTTCATCCAGGCCTTCTCCTATGCCGAGATTGCCGGCCTGTTCCCGCACAAGTCGGGCGGCGCCTCGGTCTATGGCGCCATTGCCTGGGTGCGCTATTCCAAGCTGCTGGCGCCCTTCTCGGTCTGGTGCAACTGGCTGGCCTGGTCGCCGGTCCTGTCCATCGGCTCGGGGCTCGCGGCGGGCTATGTGCTGTCCATCCTGTTCCCGGCGGACTCGGTGGTGAACACCTGGTCGCTGACCCTGGTGGACCTCACCTGGCTGAAAGCGGGTCTGGCGCTGCGCATCAACGCCACCTTCATCCTGGGCGCGGTTTTGCTGCTGGTGGCTTTCGCCATCCAGCATCGCGGCATCGGCCAGACCGCCAAGGTGCAGGTGATCCTGGGCGTGGTCGCCCTGCTGCCCTTGATCCTGATCGGCCTCGTGCCGCTGATCACCGGCGACGTGCTCGCCTCGAACCTCGGCCCCTTCGCCCCGCTCGCCAAGGATGAGACGGGCAAGGTGATCGCCGGCTCGTGGGACATGGCGGGCATCACGCTCATGGCTGGCGGCCTCTTCATCGCCGCCTGGTCCACCTATGGGTTTGAGACGGCGGTCTGCTACACCCGCGAGTTCCGCGACCCCAGCCGCGACACCTTCAAGGCCATCCTCTATTCCGGCCTCCTGTGCATCTTCGTCTTCACCATTGTGCCCCTGTCCTTCCAGGGCGTGCTGGGCCTTGGCCAGCTGGTGACGCCAGCGGTGACGGACGCCTCCGGCACCGTCGTGACCCCGGCGGTCTATTCCGGCATCCTGAACGCCGACATCTATTCCGGCATGGGTGTTGCAAGCGCCATGGCGGATATGATCAAGGGCGGGCCGGTGGTGCACAACATCATCGTGGTGATGCTGATCCTGGCGCTGATGCTGGCCATCGTCACCTCGATGGCGGGCTCCTCGCGCACGCTCTACCAGGCCTCGGTGGATGGCTGGCTGCCCAAGTATCTCAGCCATGTGAACGAGAATGGCGCGCCCACCAAGGCCATGTGGACGGATCTGTGCTTCAACCTGATCCTGCTCCTCATGTCCGACTACGTGTTCGTGCTGGCCATCTCCAACGTCTGCTACATCCTCTTCAACTTCCTGAACCTCAACGCCGCCTGGATCCACCGTATCGACCGCCCCACCTGGGAGCGCCCCTTCAAGGCCCCCACCTGGCTGCTGGCGGGCGGCACGGCGCTGTCCTTCGTCAACCTGGTCCTGCTCGGTATGGGCGCGGACATCTGGGGCGCGGGCACGCTGGTGACCGGGGTCATCTGCTCGGCGCTCATCATCCCGGTCTTCTGCTTCCGCCACTATGTCACCGACAAGGGCCGCTTCCCGGCGGCCATGATGGAGGACATGCACCTGCGCCAAGAGGCCGGGGCGGCAACGCGGGCCGGAATGCTCCCCTATCTCGCGCTCGCCGCCGGCGCCGCGGTGGTGATCGTGGCCCGCCTCGTGGCCGTCTACTGAACGGAGGATCGATGACCGACCAAGGCATCAAGAGCCGTCCCCGCTACCAGCCGTTGGAGATCGATCCGGCGGGCCGGCACCACCTTCTGGTGGTGCCAAGCGAGGACGTCCCCTCGGACGCGGTGGCGGAGGGCTTTGCGCCCTCCGCCTTCGAGGTTTGGACGGTGGTCCGCAAGTCCGCCCTTCCGCCCTCCGCCATCACGGAGGAAGCGGCGGGCACGGTGCGGGCCTTCCGCTCCCCGGCCCATCTTTTCTCCGCTTTGGAAGAACGGCTCGCCCGCGAGACCATGGGGCTGCGCCTTTATGCGGTGGGCCCCGAGGACTTCCTGTGGGACGTCTATGGCGTGGGCGAGAAAGCCGGCCTCAGCCGACAGGAAATGCGCTTCACCCATTCCGGCACCAAGGCGCGGCGGATCTTTTGCGTCCATTGCCGGGCAGTGACGGAGAAGGTGACCACCTCCATCGTCACCTGCTCGGGCTGCGGGGCCAGCCTGTTCGTCCGCGACCACTTTTCCCGCCGCCTGTCCGCCTTCATGGGCGTCCAGGTGGATGCCGAAGCCCCCGGCGACGTGCCGGCCGCCGAGGAGCTCTACGCATGACCGCCGCGCCCACTTTGTCCGTCCGCATCCGCGAGATCGAGCCCTTGGGCGCGAGCCTGAAGCGCTTCGCGCTGGAGGCGGCCCATGGCGGCGAGTTGCCCACCCCGGCGCCAGGCGCCCACATCCTGCTCACCCTGCGCGATGGCGGGCGGGTTATGAAGAACGCCTATTCCCTGGTCTCGCCCGCTGAGGCGCGGGACCGCTACGAGATCATCGTGCGCCGCGTCGCCCAGTCGCGCGGCGGCTCGGCCTTCCTGCACCAGCAGGCGCGGGAAGGGGATGTGATCGACATCGGCTATCCGGTGAACCTGTTCCCGCTCCAGGCCAAGGCGCGCAAGCACCTCTTGATCGGCGGCGGCATCGGCATCACGCCGCTCTTGTCCCACCTCCACCTTCTGAAGGAGCGGGGCCTCAAGTTCGAGATGCACCAATTGTGCGCCCCGGAGGAGGCCGGCGTGTTCGAGGCCCTGCTCGCGCCCTATGGCGAGGCAGGGGAAATCCTGGTGCACGGCACCGGGCGGGCGCGCTTTGACCTCGCCGGCATCCTCGCCCGCCAGCCGCTCGGCACCCATGTCTATACGTGCGGCCCCCGTTCGCTGATGGAGGCGGTGGCGAGCACGGCGGCGGCGCTCGGCTGGCCTCCTGGCAAGATCCACAAGGAGAGCTTCGGCGAGACCTCCGGCGGCCTGCCCTTCAAGGCGCTGCTGGCGCGCTCCGGCATCGAGGTGGAGGTGGGCGAGACCCAGTCGCTCCTGGAGGCGGTGGAAGCCGCCGGCATCGATGCGCCCTGCCTGTGCCGGGGCGGGGCCTGCGGCGAATGCAAGGTCGCGGTGCTGGAAGGCGAGGTGGAGCATCGCGACGACTTCCTCTCCGCCGAGGAGAAGGCGTCCCAGGGCGCCATCATGCTGTGCGTCTCCCGTGCCCGCGGCGCCCGGCTCGTGCTCGATTTGTGATCCTTTTCCCGCCGCCCGC
Source organism: Aquabacter sediminis (assembly GCF_028863665.1). Taxonomy (GTDB): domain Bacteria; phylum Pseudomonadota; class Alphaproteobacteria; order Rhizobiales; family Xanthobacteraceae; genus L1I39. The sequence goes on along the minus strand of NZ_JARBFX010000002.1, from coordinate 135,108 downwards.
GCCCGGGCGTTGGACAGCCATTGCCGAGGACAAGCCATGACCCTGCAATTCAAGCCGGATGAGACCTTCCGCAAGGATTTCACCTATCGGAACTCCGACGCCGGCATCCTGCGCTTTCCCTTTCCCTTCCCCGAAGACGAATACATGTATTCGGTGAACATCGAGCCCCATGTGCGCGGCGGCCCCACCGCCGCTTTCCAGGCGGCGTTCGATGTGGACGAGCATTATGTGGCCGAGTGCCGGGAGCGGGCGCTGGTGCTCGCCGAGGATCCCAAGCGCTGCCAGGTGCTGCCCCATATGGAGCTCGCCCAATGGGATACGCTGGAACTGATCATGGAGAGCCTGGCGGCGGATTACCCCGACCTCTTCTCCCTCTCGAAGGATGGCGACCTCTGGACCTGGGTGAACAAGCCGCTCTCGATCCAGCAGACCTTCACCTTCGGCAAGGCCGACACCCTGCCGTGCCCGCCCTTCGAATACATCACCCGCCAGGCCCAGGGCGACTTCACGCTCCAGGACCAGCGGGAGGACAATCTCTATGTGGATGGCGGCATGGTCACCACACAGGCCGACTGGTCGCTGGAATTCGACATCGGCATGAGCTTCCACGAATGGCACGGGCCGGTGCCGCTCGCCCATGAGAAGGGGGTGTTCGACCGGGCGCTGAAATATCTGCTGCGCCTGCAATATGGCCAGCCGGTGCGGCGGCTCAACTGGACCATGACCATCAATCCGCGCCTCGACACCTCGCCGGAAAACTATCCCGTCTGGGGGCCGGACCGCACCACCATCACGCCGGAAAACGTGGCCGAGAAGGTGCATCTGCGGGTGGAATTGCAGACCCTGTTCCGCCTGCCGCGCTCCAACGCCATCCTGTTCGGCATCCGCTGCTATCTGGCGAGCGTCGCGGAGCTCTCCCGCGTGCCCAAATGGCGCAAGCGCCTGCACCGGGTGCTGCGCGACCTCCACCCCGCCATCCAGGAATATAAGGGCCTGCCGCGCTACCGGCAGATGGTGATCGACACTCTCGCCCCCTTCGACGACGGTGCGCCTCTTTCCAAGGGCATCCAGAGCGACCTTGCCGCGCTCTGAACATCAAGCGGAAGCCCGGCCGGCATTGCCGTCGGCCGGGACAGGAGGCGCGTTCGCCGCTTCCGCTCAGGCCGCGATCCCCTCGACCGCGGCTTCCTCCGCGGCGTCCTCCTCCGCATCCTTCAGCAGCAGCCCGGCCATCAAGCCCACCGCGCAGAAGACCGGCAGCAAGCCGATGGCGAGACGATAGGCGGTCATGGAATAGTCGCCTGCCGCGGCATCGGGATCATTGAACAGATCCAGCAGGGCCCCGAAGCCCCATTCGCCCACGCCACCCAGCAGCATGATGATCATGTTGGTGGAGGCGATGGCGGTGCCGGTGACGTTGGAGGGATTGTGCTCCACCGCAGCCGCGAAGCACACCACCTCGGAGGTGGAGGCAAGGCCCAGCAGCAGCATCAGCACATACATGCCCGGCAGCGACACCGCGGGCAGGAGGGCGATGGCCAGCGTCACCGCCAGGGTCGCCACGCTCGCCCCCAGGAGGAAGACGCGCCGCGCATTCAACCGGTCCGACACATAGCCCACCACCGGGCCACCCACCAGCCAGCCCACATACATCATGGAGATGGCGCCCGCCGCCTCCACCTTGGTGGCACCGGTGATGGAGGAGACATAGTTTTCGCCCCACAGCGCGCCGAGGATGGACAGCGGCATGTAGAGCGCGGCCCCCACGATGCCGATGTACCAGCTCTGCGGGTTGGAATAGACCACCTTGAGCGCGGCGATCACACTGGGTTTCTTGATGTGCGCCGTCACCTGCGCGAGGCGCGAGCGATGGGGCACGATCAGCCCGATCAGCGCGGCGATGGCAAGTCCCACGAAGCCGGCCACCATCAGCGAGGATTGCCAGCCCATGCTCTGCACCATGTGGGCGATGCCCGCATTGCCGATGATGGCGCCGGCCATGCCGAGCGAGGTGGTCAGCCCGGCGAGCAGCGCCAGCATGGAGCGGGGAAACCATTCCGCCGCCAGATACATGGTGCCCACGAAGGCGAAGGCCGAGCCGAGGCCCTGGCAGAAGCGCGCGGCCACCAGCAGGAAGGGCGCGCTGCCGAGGATTTCCAGGAAGGCGCCCAGCGTGCAGATGAGCGCGGAGGCCAGCAGCACGGTCTTGGGGCCAAACCGGTCGATGATGGTGCCCGACATGAGCTGCATGGGCGAGTAGATGAGGTAATAGGTGCCCGCCGCCGCCCCGAGCGCCGCGGCGGTGAGGCCGAAATGGGCCTGCAGCTCCGGCTCCATGGTGGAGGGCGCCACGCGCACGAAGAATTCGTAGAGATAGAAAAGTGCCGCCGTGCCCCAGATCAGCCAGCCCCGCAGCGATGTGCGCGTGGCCAGTTCTGGTCCCTGGTCATCCGTAATCATGCCCTGCCCCCAACCCATGATCGATGTCACCATCCTGACGCAAAGGGAGTGCCATGGGCAGAGGGGCAGGTCGTCACAAGCCGGTGCGCGGGTTCGGCGTGGCGCGCCCGGCCTTTGTCGGGGCGGGAGTGCGGGTGGAATGAACATTTGGTGGCCTGGCCTGCACATTTTTCGGCCGAGACATGATCCTGACGCTCCCTTAGGTGATATTGCGCGCCTTTAGAGAGGTGGGTTCGGGATTCGCGGCATGGCGGACACCAACGGCACATACCGCGTCCAATATGCGGCGCTGCCCTATCGCGTGCGGCAGGATGGGGAGGTGCAGCTGCGCCTCGTGACGTCCCGCGAGACGCGCCGCTGGGTGATCCCCAAGGGCTGGCCCATGAAGGGCATCCCCCCGCACAAGGCCGCCGCGCGCGAGGCCTATGAGGAAGCCGGGCTGCTGGGCTCCATCGCCAGCGCGCCTCTCGGCATCTATCGCTACGACAAGCGCCTGTCCGCCACCCGCTCGGTGCTGTGCGAGGTGATGGTCTTCCCCATGAAGGTGAAGCGCTATCTGAAGAAATGGCCGGAGCGCTCCCAGCGGGTCGGCTTCTGGTTCTCCATCGAAACCGCCGCCTCGGTGGTGCAGGAGCCGGAACTGGCCAGCCTCATCCTGGAATTCGGGACGGTAATGGCCGAGCGCCACGCCCAGAAACTGGCCAAGCAAGCGGCCGCCGCACGGGCGAAGGCCGAGGCGGACAAGCCGACCCGCGCTGCGCCGAAGAAGAAGGCGGTGGCGAAGACGGGGGGTGACGAGGCGGATGCGAAGAAGAAGGGAAAGACGGGGCGGCAATCACCCGCCGCAAAAGACGAAAAAGTTGCCAGTGTGGCGGCCGAAAACCCCTCTCTCAACGCGCTGACATCAGCACTCGACCGTACCAAGGTAGCGAAGGTCACTCGAGCATTGAAGCGCAGTGGGTTGCCCCTCCAGGAGCCCAAAGAGCAGCTATCAGAGAGCTCGCAGCCTGACAGTTCCGTTGCGAAAAAAAAGCAAGCGGATAGTGGGGCGACCGCAAACCTCGCCGTAAAGACCAAAGGAAAAAAGAAACCTCTGACCCTTCAGTCAGGCGCGCCCGAGCCGAAAAGCGCAAAGGTCTTACGCGGGGCTGTTACGATGACCCCCGCAGATGCGATGATGCCTGACGAACCTGCCACAGGTTTGCGGGACGTGCCGTCCGCAGGGAAGGGAAAAAGGACCGAGGTCGCGCAGCTTTCCGAGCAACTCCCTGATAGTGGGGCAGTTAAGGCCACCAAAAACCATAAGCCGGAAAAGCCCGCAAAAGCAAAGAAACGCCCGATTCGGTCATCCACTGTCGCGCGCGAGCAGGATGACGGGGGGAGTTAAGCGATCAGAGAAAGAGCACGTCATGACCTGGCGTTGCCCTACCTCACCAAGCGGGAAAAGAGCGCGCGTAGCTCTGAAAACTCATGGAAGACGACATCCGGCGCGTCCCCTGCTTCCCCCACCCGCACACCGTCATGAACCTTCTGGAACGTAACTGCATTCAAACAGGCGCGAGCGCCACGAATGTCTGCGACGGGATTATCACCGATCATCCAGATATTTGATCCGACATCACCGAGCTTGTTCATGGCGAGCCGGAAGGGAGACGGATCTGGCTTTTCCTTGCCGGCCTCTTCCGAGGTTACAATGTGTTCAAAATGACTGTCCAGACCAAGATAAACGAGCTTGCGCAACTGAATCTGGGTGGTCAGGTCGCTCACAAGAGCAATAGGCGTGCCGTTCAGGCGCAGGTCGTCAAGAAACTCCATAACGCCGTGGAAAAGATGCGCCTCATCTAAGAAACGACGCCAGTAGGCCTGTTCGAGGTCCAAAGCGAGAAGTGCTTGGCTGCGTAGCCCCACAAGTTCAAGTAGCCGCTGAAAATAGAGCAAACGACTATGAGAGCTTGCGGTTCCTTTCAGGGTTTCTTTGACCTGCTTGCGGGCCTCTGTGAAGGCATCGTCAAATTGTTGTGCGGTCAGCCCGATGCTCTGGATCGCCTTTTCGCGCACAGTCTCCATGGCTTTGGCGTGGGAAGGGGCATAGGGATAGAGCGTGTCGTCGAGATCGAAGATGACGCAATTCGGAGCGGCAGCCACAGATGCCTGATTGTTGATGCGGATCATCACAGACGCTTTCTGAGTGCGGAGGCAATCTGATTGGCAATGAACAACTGCATGAGGCCCGTCGTATCAGGCTGCCAGACTGGCTCGTATCCGAGAATCTCAAACATATGGTCGTCCAAAGACTTAGCCGCAAGCCTAACTAGATCAACGGGAATGGTCCCTTCAAGCACGATTTCCACTGGACCTGGAGCATCGTTCTCGGTGACGTTCGCATCAATGCCGCACACGCCCACCAGATTCCGTATTAGCGGTTTATAGGGCGTGCCGTGGGACAGGCGCACATAGAGCTCAAGCCTTGGCAGCCGACTGGCATAGTTGCTGAGATCTACGTGTCGTACAGGCCGGATCTGAAAAAAGATGTCCGCATTGCGGGCCTGTGGATCAATGAAACGCCGCCGATCTGGCAGCCGGCGCTCAATGGAGGAAAGCACCCGGTCGGGCGTATGGCCACGAACTGTCACGTCGCGCTGAAGCTTTAGATGCCGCCGCAGCGTCTCGTCCATCTCCAGGAAAACGCACACATCATAAAGACGCACTAATTCAGGATCGTAAAGAGCATGTAGACCGCTCGCAACGACCAACACATCGCGTGCCGGTACCAAGCGCGGGCGGGTCATTTTCCCGCGTTCATGATCGTAATGTCGGTTCATGATCGACCGGCCGAGTGACAATTGAAGGATGTCTCTTCGGAACGAGTCGAGGTCGTTTGCACGCGGGTTGAGATGTGTCATCACCTGCCACATTGGCTTGTGACGATCCCAGGAATGGTAATCATCTCCGGAAACGTGGGTAGCCGATTCCGGCCCAACGAGCCCGATGAGCGCTTCGGCCAGCGTATCTTTTCCAGATCCGCTGTCTCCTGCGATCCCAAGCAAGACGGGGCGCCGGCTCAACCGGAAGAAATCGTTCCGCAGAACACCGTCGCGCAGCAGAAGGACGCATAGCATAAGTCCGAGCACGAACAGCAAGGACAGCCAGAGGGACATCAAACGGTTATCGGATTGCAGGCCCTGCAGCCAACGTCCGAAGGCTGGCTCGATTCCAAGCACTCCGGCGCCGCTGGAGTTGATGAGATGAAAAATAACAAAGACGATGGAGTAGGCAGCGATCAGCATAGCCGTGCGGCGACGTGACGGCGCGAGTGTTACAACCAGAAATGGCACAGTCCAAAGATACCAGCCCGGCGAGGCAGGTGTCAGGAGGACTATGACTAGAAAAGATACTCCGGTCAGCGCAATAAGAAGATCAAAACTAATGCGGCGCACAAGCCAGGCGCTGAAAAGAACAAGGAGGTATGCAATTGGAACAATGTATATCTTCACGCCAGATGTGACTGTCAGTGCGAAGTCGTATACTTTGTCGATCTCTGGGGTGCCCAAGACCATCGTGCGGGCGGAGCTCGAAAGTATGATGGGTAGCTCAGATATTAGGAATACAATGGAAAACGACACGAGATAAGCAGGTATCTGAACGAAACGGCGCCGCGCGGACGCAAGATAGAGCAGCATAATCGGAGGGGCGATCAACATGCTTAGCTTTGCCGATGCCGCAGCGGCCACCAATGCACCCGACCAACCGGACCGTCTCTCTTTCAAAAAGAGCATCGACAGGACCAGAAAAAAAACTGGGATGATGTCGAGCTGGCCGTGCCAGTAGCAGACATATAGGACGATTGGCGAGAGCCAGTACAGAATAATGATACGATGCGATCGTGCGACATTCATCGACACGAGCATGAACAGAACAAGCGTATCGACAATGAGAACAGTCGCAGAGATTCCTAGGTAACCCCAGATTGGCCATCCGGTCATTAACTGCGCCAAGGCTCCGAGGAGGGCTCCAGGCAGCAAGGGCAGTAACATAAATATACCGTAAGGGAACGCTCTTACGTCACCTCCCTGCGCCAAGTGTGCGCCCCAGGCATTTAAGGGGTTTTCGAGGGCATGCTGCAGGAATGGTGCGAACCACTCGCTATGAGCAATCGGCGTGACAGCGACGATCAAAGCGATCCGCAGCAGCATTCCCCAACGGAAGACGGGATCCGTTGAGGAAATTGAATAAGCATCCCGAATCCTTTCGGGGAGCGTCATTGCCACTGTGTCGGATCCTTCGTGCATACAGCTTCCGGCGCAATCTCTTCGGCGTCCAGCAGTGCACGCAGCGCGACGATCTCTTGCGGATCTGTGCGCCCCTGAAGCTCGGGCGAAACGAGGCAGAGGCGAAAGCCCGCCTCCTGCAACCGATGGGCCTGACCTCCCGTGAGCGGGAATCTGGTGAAGCAATCAACCCACACCCAATCAATTTTGCCGGCGAGCGTGAGTGCGGTATCTATGGTTTCAAACTCAGAGACACGCACCGCGCAGCGTCTCTCGCCTCGCCGAGAAGTTCTGATCAGAAACGGAAATGATTGGTCAAGGAAGAAGAAGTCAGAAATATTTCGATCACGCATGACGTCAATCAGGCGGTCTTCAAGTCCTTCCTCTTTTACGTTGAGGATCAAGGTGCCGTGCTGATAATGTGAAATCCAGGTGAGAAAGTCTTCTCCCTCAACGAACGGGTCGTGATGAATGACGAGTCGTTCGCCCTGGCTGCGGATATCCACCTCGACGCCCAGATTGCTAGGTGTCGCACGTAATTCATCTACAGTATTGCGGCGATGGCGTATGAGATGCATGGCTCCGTGCCTTTTAATGTTACCTGCCGACTTTCCGCCGAAGGTCCAAGCTGTACTTTATTGTTCGCTCGATGAATTTCCGTTTTGCGGCCCAATTGACGTTCCAGTGCGACAAGCCATGGGCCCGCTCACCAAAGCGCACAGGAAAGCGCTTAACATCCAGGCCCGAACGACGTGCCATGTAAAAAGCGTAAAGGTCTAGCGAGAAGTCGTGGGGCGGCTCTGACCAAGTTTCGAAAAAGTGGCGATGAAACATGGTCGGCTGAGCATTTATGTCTGTCAGATCCGCTTGCATGAGTATGGTCTCGAAAACCGACATGCCGACCGTGAAAAGGGTGTCGGACAGAGGGCGCCCGTATCGACGGCCCTTCACAAACGTCCGGTGTGGATCCCGCGCTTGTTCAAAGAATTCAAGGCCTGTCAGCACATCAAGCGGATTGGTCTGCATATCGGCGTGGGTCCAGGCCAATACGTCGCCACGCGCCGCTCGCAGTCCCGCTAAGATGCCGTAGCCATAGCCTTGGTTGGTCTCCACGCGCACGCTCCGCAATGCCTCCTGCCCAGCCAGAAGGTCTCGCATCACATGAGCGCTATCATCGCTGGAGCCGTTGTCCACAAGAACAACCTCGATGTTCCCCCGTTTCACTAAGTCGAGGCATCGAGGAACGAGCAGTGGAAGGTTTTCAGCTTCATTGTAGCAGGGGATGACGAGGGACATCTTCATATGCGCCGTGTCCTTTCGCTCGTCACATCTGTGAATACGAAGAAGCGCATGCCGATGAAATTAAGAACGGCCGAGATGCCGGTCGCAATCACGAAAGCCAAGTAGATTATCCATGGAAAGTCCATCAATTCGAGAATGAGCTGATTCATTCCGACATTTATCAGAAAAGTTGTGACATACACGCAACAGAACCGAAGGAAAGCCGCGCCTGAGACGTTGCTCCTAAATGTGTAGCTGCGGTTCGCGAAATACGCGAAGACTGTGCCCGCCGCGAAACTGGTCCCCTTGGCGACTGGATGGTGCAGGCCGGCCGCGACAAGGATCAGGTAGACCACCAGATCCACTCCCACGGTCGTTAATCCAACCAGAAGAAAGCGCGCAAAGGGAGTATTCATGGGCGCTTCACGGGCAGACGGGGGGGCTCCGGGGCGTATACACGCTCAAGCGATGCTCTCTGGGAAGCTGGCACGCGGCGGTCTTTTTCCAGCGAATAGGGATGGTGCGGCCATTTATGGAAGCAGGACTGCCAATAATTAAAGGTGCGAAGCTCGTCCGGCGTACCCCAACTGAGATAGCCATCCACCTCCATGATCCGCACTGAAAGCCCGAGCTGCACCGCATCATTTATGCACGTGTCTACATAGAACTCACCGTTCACGCGGGCATTGCGCGCGATCATGTGTTCCGCGCAGCTTTTGAAGTCCCGGGCGCGGCGAAATGTGAAGGTTCCTATCACGATCGGATCGTGTTTCGGGTCCGATAGGGGTTGCTTCACTGACACGGATCGAACGCGGTCGCCGTCAGCATCAACCCAACCATACATGTGTGGATGCCGTACCGCATTGGCGTGTCCGCGCGCCACCCAAACGATGACGTCCGCCAATGGCTCTTCGAGCAACGCGAAGAGACGTTCGGGATCATAGAGGACGCCATTATCGCAGGCGCCGATTGTGAGAGGAGCGTCCTCCTGCACATCGTCCAGTCCCATCAGACAGGTGCGGGCCTGCCCGTCAGTGATCGCATCAAGAATTTTCAAGTTGGCGGAAGGGTTGGCGGCTTGGATCGCTGCTTCGATGTCGAGGCGCCCGGGCAAGTCAGCTCTTAGAATAAAGACATGGTTGTCCGCCTGCGGGAGATCGCTGGTGGCCTGGAGAACCATGGGGGATCCGGACACGGGAATCAGCGGCTTCGGCAGCGCATAGCCTTCTTTCACAAACCGCGAACCGGCCCCGGCAAGAGGAATCATCACCGCTCCCTCCTGCCGCGGGGCGGGTGCCGAAGGTGCAGCGAGGCGCCGAAAAGCACGCGACCAATTCCGATATGTGGCGAGATCTTCCGGCGTGCCCCATTGCATGAAGTGTTGCAATGGATAAACGGCGACACTCCCTCCATCGGTGAGCAATGGCTTGTATGCCAGACTGACGTAATGTTCGCCATTGAGGAGCAGGCTGTCATCGGCGCGGGATCGCCTGCAGCACTCGAGAGCGAGCGCCCCACTGCGAAAATAATAGGTTCCGCTTGAGGCGTATTCCGACATCGGAGTGTCAGTGAAAGGCTTTTTCTCCTGAATGTCGAGAACCCAGCCGTCCCTTTCGCGCACGTAGGCATAGTTGGTCGATCCCAACATATGCGGGTGAAACCCGGTGTAGGCAGGAATCGCCCCGTCGCATGCGCTCTCTTGCACGAAACGCGTAAAATTTCCGAAGTCCCAGAAACAGGTGAAATCACAATAATTTATGACCGTCGGCCGATCGACGTCGATGGCATGGCTCGCATTGAGAATGGCTTGAACCGGACCCTGGCGGACCGGCGGTACCGGTACAATCCGCCCGTTCGGTCGCAAATCCCGCAGGATTTCCTCCATGCGAAAGCTAGGTTCGGACAGGTGTTCAGTATTGCATATGAAGATTATGTCTTCCACGTCGGGGAACATGTCGCAGACATGTCCGATGATCGGGCGACCATCGACGCGTATAAGCGGCTTTGGAATGTCATAGCCGGCGCGTCGAAAACGCTCGCCGAATCCAGACATGGGAACGACCACCTGCATGGTTTGCGTCCTTTAAGGCCTATTGAGGGATTGGCGCAATTTCTCTGCGTCCCAATTCAGGAGTTCGTTCTCCTGTGCAGTAGAGAGGCCTTCGACAGTGGCACCCATGGTCAGCCGCGCAAGCACATCGGAGAGGCAGCCAATCATGGCAAGCGATGCCGCGCTCATGGACTGCCGGACCAGAACGCCTTTGCCTTCCACTGCGACAAGCGGGGCATCGGGTGGTAAAGCCTCGCCCTCTCGACACCCCGCAATGCGCGAGCCGAGGAAAACCACGTGATCTGGATAAAGAGAGTATCTTGTCGCCACGGCGAATGCTTGCGGCTCCACTCCCAGGCGATGGACGCTGGCGTCGGCGGGCAGAACCCAGTCCGTGTGGTGGGCAAGGTGGGCGAGTTCGTCGAGGTCGGGAAGCGCGTGCTCTAGCGTTTCTTGTTCGAGTCGCCGCTCCACCTCCGCCATCGTTCCAAGTGCCTCATCGACGCTTCCGCCGCCGACAACCAGTCCATGGTTTCGAAGCACGAGCACGTTTGGAGCGCCGTCTATCATGCGGTCGGCGATGAGGTGCGTGAGAGGTAAGCCGGGACGCGCGTAGGGGATGAGCGCCCAGTTCAGTCCCCTCAACTTCTCGTTGAAAAGCTGCTCCGCGTCAGCCCGGATTGCACCTGCGAGTACCGAAACCGAATGGGTATGGAGCACGACGCGGTGGGGAAGGAGTGCGTGGAAGGAGGTTTCAATAGACGGCCGCCCCAGGGCTCCCGCCACGAGATCTGTGCGGATCGCTCCGGTTCCCGGCTCAGAATGGCCGTTGCGGATCTGATCCCGGATTAGACTAAGGTCGACCGGAACAAAGCCGTTGCGCTCATCAGCCTGAGCCATCCAGATACCGGATGCCTTGACCCACAGAACGCCCGCGTCTTTTATTGACGTGTTGCCGCCCGGACCTTGGACTAGAAGCCTGTTCTCGCCAAGTTGGACCGTGGCGCGGAGAAGGTCGTGGAAGTCGCTGGGACGCGTGATGGCCCGATCATCACGAACATTGTGCATGCGCCCTTCCCTCGAATGATGGTGGCGTGGTAACTGCCAAAACGTGCATCGTCAAGACGACACACGGCCCGGATCCCGCCAAGTGCCGCCGCGTGACGCCAGAGGATAGGAAGTGCTTCACGATGGGTTCTGATCGCAAGCTTGACCTGCGCGTGACCGCCGCTGTTTTTCTACTGATCTTCGCCGCGTTTTCGTTCGCCTATTCAACGGTATATGGTCCTGTCGGTGAGTTCGGCAATTACATTGCAGCGTCGCGATGGAGCTCAGTCTATGGAATGTTTTTTCGTCCGTTGTCGCTGAATCTCTTCCCGTATTGGCTTAATGAGGGTCTGGGCATATCATTTTCTCGTTATTCGTACGTGTTTTCCGCCTTGTTTTGTCTCGGAATTTTTATCTCAGTCGCGTTTTTGATTCAGATGCTTCGTTGGTCGAGTCGTGAAAATTTTAAAGTCACGTATTTTGTAGATCCATTATTTCTAATTTTATTTGGTTTTTCTAATGTCTTCATAATTACGACATTGATGATTCAGTATACTATAACCGATTTTTTGTTTATGTGTTCTTATGCCTTGTTTTTATTGTCGATTTTGCGATTCCTTAATAATGGTTCTCTGGAGTGGCGCGACGGAGTTCTCGCTGTCCTCGGCTTGACATTAATGTGTGGCTCCAAGGAGTTCACACTTGTTACGCCGGTGATGCTGCTTGTGTTGCTGGTACTCCGCTTTAGGCCGGCAATCCGCCTGGTGAAGGAGCATCCTGCGAGGGTCCTTGTCGTCGCGCTGCTTTTATCGGTGGTGGCGTCCTTATACGTGATGTTCCTAGTCACGCAGCCAACCTACATCGCGAACACCCTTGCTGGTGGGGCTCCTCCCGGAGAGGACTTCATCCGCGCCAGTTCAGCCAAATTCCTGTCCAACCTATGGACCTGCCTCCTTTGGGTGGGGCAGGTCCCGTTGCAGGGAAATTATCCATATGTCTTCAATCCCCTGCCGCTCCTTGGTCCAGTGTCGACCGCCATTCTCTGGACATATGGCATCGTCCTGATTCTGGGATGGATAGCGGCTTTCAGCCATCGTGACTTCCGGCCTGCAGCCGTGTTCAATTTGGTCGGGGTTTTATTTTGGATAGTGCTCGCCGCCAGCAACAACCGTGCGCTCAGTTCGTACCTGGCGCCTGCATTTTTGCATGGCGCCATACTTTGGGCCATGGGTGCATGGGTGACACTTGAGCGGATCGGTTCGTCCTGGTTTTCAGGCTCCGTGAAGGTCGCTTGCCTCGGGCTGCTTATCTGGTCGATGTGGCTGGGCTCGAATACGTTGTACTCTCCGGACCGAACGGTCTCGTTCCACGGGGCGATGGCGGCTTCGGACGGCCAGTTGCGCAGCACACTCCGCGCGATCGCTCAAAATTTCGATCGTTTTCAGGTTACATTCGATTTGAATGGCGCGCCCGACTACGTTCCATTCCACCTGCATCTTGGTGGGCGCCTGGCCAGTTCGCAGTTGTTTGTAATGGATGATTTTGTGGTGGACAGCAAAGCTAATACCGTCCTGGTTAAGGGGCATCGTCCTGGGGTGGCGGCCGACGGGGAATATGTGCGGGTGATCGTGCGTGTGGAGCCCGACCCCTTGAAGGGAAGTCGCTTCAGGTTTGTTTCTGGTATGCCGCTGGCGGCGTCAAGCCAGTAACTCCATTGTTGGGTCGGAAAGCAGAGGCACGCCGCATTGCGTCTTCTTTCCGTCGGATCGTTCAAGAGGCCACATAAGCATCGATCTGTGCATCTGTGACCGCCACCATATCGGCCCCCTGGTGCCAGGCGGCATACCATTGTGCGGTCAGGCCGATGGCGTCGGCAAAGCGCAGGCGCGGGTGCCAGCCGAGCTCTGCCTTGGCCTTCGAGCAGTCGAGCCGAAGCAGGCGGGCCTCATGGGGGCCTGACGGATTTTCCTCGATCACGATCCGCCCGGTGCCGAGCGCGCCGACCATGGCCTGGGCCACATCGATCACGGGCCGGTCGTCGCCGGGATCGGGACCGATATTCCAGCCCTCGTCAATGCCGTCCGGTGCCGTGGCGAGGCGCTCGGCAATCGTCAGGTAGGCGCCGAGCGGCTCCAGCACATGCTGCCAGGGTCGTACCGAATGGGGGCTGCGCAGCCGCACCGCGCCCTCCGGGCCAAGGCAGCCGCGCACGATGTCCGGCACCAGGCGGTTGGCCGACCAGTCGCCGCCGCCGATCACGTTGCCCGCGCGCACCGTGGCGATGCGGGCGGGGTGCCCCTCGGGTGCGAAAGGCTTGAAGAAGCTGCGCTGCATGGACTGGGCGGCGATTTCGGCGCAGCCTTTGCTGGCGCTGTAGGGATCGCGGCCGCCGAGACGATCGACTTCCCTGTAGCCCCACACCCATTCCTTGTTGTCGTAGCATTTGTCGCTGGTGACGATGACCACCGAGGTAACGCTCGGTGTGCGGCGCACCACGTCGAGCAAGGTCACGACCCCCGTCACATTGGTGGCGAAGGTGGAGATCGGGTCCTCATAGGAGTCCCGCACCAGAGCCTGTGCGGCCAGGTGGAGGACGATCTCCGGCTGGGTCTCTGCCATCACCTGCGCAAGGCGCGGCCGATCATTGATGTCGGCGATCACGCTGCGGACGCGCGTTCCCACCTTTCCCAGGCTGAAGAGACTGGGCGAGCTTGAAGGGGCAAGGCCGTAGCCGGTGACGTCTGCACCCATCCGGGCGAGCCATGCCGAAAGCCAGGCGCCCTTGAAGCCGGTATGGCCGGTGAGGAGAACGCGCTTGCCGCGCCAGAAGGCGGGGAGCATCAGCTCCACACCTTCCAGGGGGCCTTGCCGCTGGCCCATAATTCTTCCAGTTGCACCTTGTCCCGCAAGGTGTCCATGGGCTGCCAGAAGCCCGTGTGCTCGTAGGCGTGAAGCTGACCGTCCCGTGCGAGCCCCTCCAGCGGCTCGCGCTCCCACGGGGTGGCGTCGTCATTGCCCAGATAGCGCTCCACGTCCCGGTTGAGGACGAAGAAGCCGCCATTGATGAAGCCGCCTTCGCCGTCCGGCTTTTCCCGGAACGTGCGCACATCCCCCCCGATGATCTCCAGATAGCCGAAGCGCTTGGGCGGATAGGTGGCGGTCACGGTGGCCAGGCCGCCATGGGTGCGGTGAAAGGCGATGGAGCGGGTAATGTCCACATCTGCGACGCCGTCGCCATAGGTCAGGCAGAATGTGTCGTCCTTCACATAAGGCAATGCGCGCCGCAGCCGGCCGCCGGTCATGGTGCTTTCGCCGGTGTCGATCAAGGAGATGGACCAAGGTTCGGCATCATTTCGGTGGACATCCACCGTTCCGCTGCGAATATTGACAGTCAGGTCCGAAAGGTGCTGAGCATAATTTATGAAATATTCTTTGATCATATAGCCTTTGTATCCAAGGCAAATGACAAAGTCATTGATCCCGTGATGGGAGTAGATCTTCATGATGTGCCAGAGGATCGGATAGCCGCCGATCTCAACCATCGGCTTCGGCCGCGTGAGCGTCTCCTCGCTCAGGCGTGTTCCGAAACCGCCGGCCAGTATCACCGCCTTCATCTCAACCCCCGACCAACCCGCGCCCCTGCGCGCCGGGAAAAGTCTGGCAGCCGGTCGAGCTTTCGAGCAAGCGGCGTTCCCACCGTTTTGGAGGGCGTCCCGTCCTGGCGCCGCCGGGCGGGAGAAGCGGCGCGGGGCGCGGGGGTCCTTGCAGGACCTCAGGCGTAGGCCGTTTCCTGCCATGTCCTGCCACGGGATGGCCTGTCCACCGCAGAACAGGTGGGCGCCCGTCGCATCGGGATTGCGCAATCAACCCTATGAAAATGCGGCGCCTTTCCTGCGGGCAGAGCAGCCAGTGGAGCGGCGGCAGCGCGCATCTTGGCCGGTGTCGTCGCCAACCCCTACCGTTCTCCGGGCAAGAGAGGCGGCGGCCGTCGGGCGGACGGGGCGGCCGGCCCGCCAGGGCGGCCAATTCCGCCAAATCGGAACGGATTCTTTTCCACTGAGGCGGACGGGTATCGCCCCCCGGCGATCAACTCGCCTCTGCGTCCCGCACGCCTGTCCCCAGCGCCAGGGTGATGCGCCGGATCAGGGCGGCGCTGCTATAAGCGGGGTCGGCGGTGACCTCCCGGCCGATCCAGGAGGGGAGGCGGAAGGGCTGGTCATCGCTCTCCAGTTCCACCTCGGCGATCACGAGACCGGCCAGCGGCCCGGAAAACTCGTCCACTTCCCAGATGACGTCGTCATGGGGAATGCAATAGCGCGTCTTTTCGATGAGCGGCCCGTTGCACAGGTCCGCGAGCATCTGGTCGGCATCGGCGACCGGAATGGCATATTCGAATTCCGGCCGGCTGATGCCGCTCTTGGGTCCCTTCACCGTGATCCAGGCCTTGGCATCGCTCCGCCGGATTCGGACCTTGCCGCGGGCCATGCGCGCGAGGAGCCCCTCCTTGAACATCTGACCCGCCCCGGCACTGGCACGCCATGTGTCGTTCGCGACCAGGAACTTCCGTTCGATCTCCAAGGGCATGCAAAGTCCGCAAGACGTTTCGGATGGGCGACCCTTAGCATGTTTCCAAATTTGTTGCACTGCGGGAGCAGGGCGTGGCTTGAGGTCGGTGGCCGTTGTCCCCGTGCCGTTCCGCGCGGCAATTCAAGCCTTCAGCGCGGCCTTGCCTCATTGTGCGCAACTTTGCCCCGCTTGATGGCGCATGCTTTGCGCCGAATGCTCCCGCTGCCGCCGAAAATCCATCCTGGGCCTTGCCCCCGCCGACGTGCACCTGCCGGCACCCGATACGCCGACCGCTGCCGAGCGCGGCGCGCGGCTGCGCTGCGACCTGTGCGGCAGCAAGGACGTCAAACTGGTGCGCGTCGCCTCTCCCGCGGAGGCGGTGGCCTTCGTCACGTCGCGGATGTGAGGGTGGGGGCGTCAGGCGCGGCCGCGGCAGACCCAGCCGGCGGCGAGGTCGGGAGGCAGGTGAATGCCGTGGCTGACCAGCGGGCGTTCCGCCAGCGGCATGCCGTCGGCATCAATGGCATAGACGGCGAGGCCGACCGCATGCGCACGATCCGTCTCCGCAATCTCCAGCGCCAGGTCCAGGTCGAAGCAAATGGTGTCCGGCTCCTGAAACAGGGCGCCAGCCGATGTGCGGATGCACGCCCGCACCAGATAGGCATAAGCAGAGGGTGCCATCTTCATGGCTTATATCTCCGCCCTGCGACCGCATCCCCCCGCGGAACGCATGAGGGTCGCATGAGCTGAAATCGACCATACGCCGGGCCACCTGGAGCGACTACAGTGTTTAATTGACCACGTCACACGCCTGAGGAGGAACGAAGCGGCTTATGGATGCGGTTTTCCTGACCAACCTGATCCTGCTCGTCTGCGCCGCCCTGGTGGTGGCCGGCACGGTCTCCAGCCTGGTGGCGGCCCGTTTCGGTGCGCCCATCCTGCTGGTCTTCCTGCTCGTGGGCGTGGTGGCGGGGGAGGATGGTCCGGGCGGCATCCAATTTTCCGATTACTGGGCCACCTATATGGTGGGCTCGGCCTCGCTCGCGGTGATCCTGTTCGATGGCGGCCTGCGCATGCGCGCCTCCAGTATGCGCGGCGCGGTGATCCCCGCCTTTCTCCTGTCCACGGTAGGCGTGCTGCTGACCGCTGCCCTGGTCGCCTTCCCCGCAGCCTGGCTGTTCAGCCTCTCGCCCCTCCAGGCGCTGCTCGTGGGGGCCATCGTCGCCTCCACCGATGCCGCCGCCGTCCTGTTCCTCGTGCGCGCGCAGGGGCTGAAGCTCGGCCGGCGCGTGGGCGCGGTCATTGAGGTGGAATCGGCCACCAACGATCCCGCGGCCGTGGTCATGACGGTCATCCTGGTGGAACTGATCGCGTCCGGCGCCGGCGATCCCGGCTGGACCATGGCCGTGGGGGTGGTGCGCGAGCTGGCCATCGGCACGGCGGTGGGCGTGGCGGGCGGCTACCTGCTCTCGGTCTTCCTCAACCGGGTGGAATTGCCGGGCGCGCTCCAGCCGGTGATGGTGGTGTCATCCGCCGTGCTGCTCTTTGCCACCACCGCCATGCTGCATGGCTCGGGCTTCCTGGCGGTCTATCTGGCGGGCCTCGTCCTGGGCAACCGGCCGGTGCGGGGCCTTGCGGGCATCATCTCGTTCCACGACACGGTGAGCTGGCTGTGCCAGATCGTCATGTTCACCATGCTCGGCCTGTTGGTGACGCCCCACAAGCTGGCGGAAGCGGTGCTGCCGGGCCTTGCCATCGCCGCCTTCCTGTTCCTGGTGGGCCGTCCCGCGGCGGTGTTCGCGTGCCTGGCGCCGTTCGGTTTCTCCATGAAGGAAAAGGCCTTCATCTCCTGGGCGGGGTTGCGGGGCGCGGTCTCCATCTTCCTGGCCACAATTCCCATGCTCGCCCATTTGCCGGCGGCTCAGATCTATTTCAACACCGCCTTCATCGTCGTCCTCGCTTCGCTGATCCTGCATGGCTCCACCCTGGTCCTGGCCGCCCGGCGGCTGAACGTGGCGCTGGCCGAGCCCATGCGCGACCCGCAGCGCTTCGAGATCGACCTGCCCGGGCAGACCGAGCACGAACTGGTGGGCTATCCCGTCACCGCCAAGACGCTGGCCATCAGTTCGGCCCTGCTGCCGGACTGGGCCCGGCTGGTGCTGGTGGTGCGCGAGAAGCGCATCCTAAGCGCGGAGGAGGCGGGGGCGCTCGTGTCGGGCGACTATGTCTATGTACTGGCCCCGCCCCGGCGGGTGCACCAGTTGGACCGGTTCTTCGTCGAGGAGGAAATGGTGTGGGCGGATGACACCGCCTTCCCCTTCGCCGGCGATGTGCATATGGGGGACGTGGCCGATCTCTACGGGCTGCCGGTGAGCGAGGCCGAGCGGGGGATGACCATCGCCGAGGCCTTCGCCGATCGGGCGGATGATCGCCCGGCGCGCGGCATGCGCATTGCGCTCGGCCATGCGGTGCTCGAGGTGCGCTCGGTGGAGGGCGGGCGGGTCAGCCAGGCGGCCCTGCATTTCGAGCAATTGGATGGCGAGGTGCCGCCCTTTGGGTTCCGGCGGCTGGCGGAGCGGCTGCGCCTGCGCCGTCCCGTGGTCCGCGGGCCGGTGTGATCGGCGGCAGGCGCGGGGGGCGAATGGAGGGGAAGATGGCGCGTTTCTTCATGCGTGGGCGCGGTGGCGGCGGGGAGGGGGCGCGGGATGCGGCCCGCAAGCTCGCTGACCGCATCCGTGAGATCCTCGAACTGGAAGAGGAGGCCACCGTCTCGGTCACCGAGATCGCGTGCGGGGACCCGGCCTGCGGCGGCGCGGAGACCGTGATCCTGGTGATGCGCCCCGGACGCCGCACCGAGGCGGCCAAGCTGATGAAGCCGCTGGCCACCGTGACCGAGGAGGAGCTGATCCCCGCCCTCGCCCCGCTGGCGGGCCCCGAGGTCCGGTCCGCCTGAGGCGCGCTCGGCCTCCGGCGCGGGATGTGTTCCCCGCCGGCCCTTCAATTG
The DNA here is from genome assembly GCF_028863665.1 of Aquabacter sediminis. Lineage (GTDB taxonomy): Bacteria > Pseudomonadota > Alphaproteobacteria > Rhizobiales > Xanthobacteraceae > L1I39. The sequence goes on along the minus strand of NZ_JARBFX010000002.1, from coordinate 116,432 downwards.
GCGCGGCCGAGGTTCTATGAGGAGGGCGACACGAGCCCGAGTGCAATGACCGATACCCTCCTTTCTTCCGCCTCCCTTTCTCCGGCGCTTGCGCCGGCGCGAAGCTTCAATCCCGTCTATAGCGGCCTGCCGACCACCATTTTCGAGGTGATGTCCGGCCTTGCCCGCACCCACGAGGCCATCAATCTCGGCCAGGGCTTCCCGGACGATCCGGGGCCGGCGGACGTGCGGGCCAAGGCGGCCGAGGCGGTGGTGGACGGGTGGAACCAGTATCCCCCCATGATGGGCCTGCCCGAGTTGCGCCGGGCGGTGGCGGACCATTACCGGCATTGGCAGGGCCTGAGCCTGGACCCCGACAGCGAGGTGATGATCACCTCGGGCGCCACCGAGGCCTTGGCCGGCGCCCTCTTCGCCCTGATCGAGCCGGGCGACGAGGTGGTGCTGTTCCAGCCGCTCTATGACGCCTATCTGCCGCTGGTGCAGCGGGCCGGCGGCGTGGCGCGGCTGGTGCGCCTGGAGCCGCCCTCCTGGCGCATCACGGCGGAGAAGCTGGAAAAGGTCTTCTCGCCCCGCACCAAGCTCGTCCTGTTCAACAATCCCCAGAACCCCACCGGCGTCGTCCATTCGGACGCCGAGATGCAGCTTCTGGCGGATTTCTGCGTGCGCTTCGATGCCTTTGCCGTGTGCGACGAGGTGTGGGAGCACATCGTGTTCGACGGCCGCCGCCACCGGCCCCTGATGGCCCTGCCGGGCATGCGGGAGCGCACGGTGAAGATCGGCTCGGCCGGCAAGATCTTCGGCATGACCGGATGGAAGGTGGGCATGGTCTGCGCCGCCCCGCCCATCATGAAAGTGCTGGCCAAGGCGCACCAGTTCCTCACCTTCACCACCCCGCCCAACCTGCAGAGCGCGGTGGCCTATGGGCTTGGCAAGGATGAGGCCTATTTCGAGGGCATGCGGGCCGAACTGCAGCGGGCGCGCGACCGGCTGGCAGGGGGGCTTTCCGCCCTCGGCTTCGACGTGCTGCCGAGCGCGGGCACCTATTTCCTCTCGGTGGACCTGGCCGCCCTCGATCCCAATCTGGACGACGAGGCCTTTTGCCTTGATCTCGTGAAGACCCATGGGGTGGCGGCCATCCCGGTCTCGGCCTTCTATGCCGAGGACGCCGTGCGGTCCGTGGTGCGCTTCTGCTTCGCCAAGCGGGATGCAACCCTGGACGGCGCGCTGGAGCGGTTGAGCGGCGCCTTGCGCAATTACCGGTAGTATCCTGCCGTTAGGGGACAAAAAATCAACGCATTATCCCGCGACAACGTGATCGCCAGTCACATCAGCTGCGTGTAACGTTCGTTTCAGCTTGGGGCAGAGATCCTGTCCCATGCGATCCCGGACAGTGGTGACGCGAGGATTTATGTCGGCGGGGAAGGCATCACGGGGCCTGCGGCCCCTCTTGGCTGTGCTCGTCATGGCCGTGCTGGCGGGCGGGGGCTGGGCGTGGTCCCAGGGCCTCGTGCCGGACAAGTACCTGCCCTGGAAAAAGGCCGCCCCCGCCGCGCCGACCGCACAGGCGCGCGGCGTGCCGGTGCTCGTGTCCACCGCCCTGAACAAGGCCATGCCGCTGCGGGTGGAGGCCTTGGGCACGGTGGAGCCCATGATCTCCGTGACCATCCGCACGCGGGTCGCCAGCCGGGTCGATGCGGTGAAATTCGAGGACGGCGCGGCGGTGCAAGAGGGCGACGTCCTGTTCGTGCTGGATTCCCGGGACATCGATGCCCAGATCCTCCAGGCGGAGGCCACCTTGTCCCGCGACAAGGCGCAGTTGGAGAAGGCCCAGCGCGACGTGGAGCGCTATTCCGGCCTGCTCGCCCGCAATGCGGTCTCCCAGGTCCAGGTGGAAGACGCCAAGACCACCGCCGATGTGCAGAAGGCCACCGTGCAGCAGGACGAGGCCAATCTGCAGTCTCTGAAAGTCCAGCGCTCCTATTACGAGATCAAGGCTCCCGTGACCGGCCGCGTCGGCGTGGCCGGCGTGCGGCCCGGGGCCGTCATCCGGGTGGACGACACGCTCGCCACCGTGCGCCAGATCAAGCCCATCTACGTGGCTTTCGGCGTGCCGGAGCGGTATTTGGGCGAGCTGAGGGCCACCATGGGTCAGTCCGAGGTCCAGTTCCGCCTGCAAGGCAGCGAGGAGCGCGTCACCGGCGGCAAGGTGGTTGCCCTCGACAACACCATCGACCCCCAGACCGGCACCTTGATGGTGCGTGCGCTCTTTCCCAACGCGGACGAGCGGCTGTGGCCGGGAACGTTGGGCGATGTCACCGTGACGCTGCGCATGGAACCCAACATGGTGGCCATCCCCTCCGAGGCGGTACAGGTCGGTCAGAACGGCACCTTCGTGTTCGTGGTGGAGAACAACACCGCGTCCGTGGTGCCGGTGAAGATCTCGCGCACCGTGGACGGGCAGGCGGTCGTGACCAGCGGCCTGAAGGGCGGGGAAGTGGTGGTCACCGAGGGCCAGCTTGCGCTGCGCAACGGCTCGAAGGTGGAAGTGAAAAGCGCCAAAGGGGCGGTGACCGCCGGGAGTTGAGGCATGTTCTCCGAACTGTGCATCCGCCGGCCGGTCCTCACCACCTTGTTGATGGTGTCGCTGATCGTGGCCGGCATGTTCGCCTACCGCCTCCTGCCGGTGGCCGCCCTGCCGCGGGTGGATTTTCCCACCATCTCCATCACCGCCAGCTTGCCCGGCGCCAGTCCCGAGACCATGGCCTCGGCGGTGGCAACGCCCATTGAGCGCCAGCTTTCCACCATTTCGGGCATCACCTCGCTCACCTCCTCCAGCACCCAGGGCTCCACCTCCATCACGGTGCAGTTCGACCTGTCGCGCAACATCGATGACGCGGCGCTGGACGTGCAGTCCGCCCTCTCGGTGGCCCAGCGGCAATTGCCGGCGGAAATGACGACCCCGCCCAGCTTCCGTAAGGTCAATCCGGCCGACGCGCCGGTGATCCTCCTGGCGGTGTCCTCCGATACGCTGCCGCTTTCCACCGTCAACGAATATGCCGACACCATCATCGGCCAGCAGATCTCCCAATTGCCCGGCGTGGCGCAGGTGCAGATCTACGGCACGCAGAAATATGCGGTGCGCGTGCGCGTCGATCCCGCCGCCGCCGGGGCGCGCAACATCTCCGCCTCCGACATCAAGACCGCGCTGGAGGCCGCCGCCTCCAACACGCCCATCGGCCAATTGGCCGGGCCGCGCCAGAGCCTGACCATCGACATGGGCATGCCCAAGGCCGACGCCAACGTCTATCGCCGGCTGGTGGTGGCCTGGCGAAATGGCGCGCCCGTGCGGCTCGACGAGATCGCCCGCGTCACCAATGGCGTGGAGAATGAGCGCGTCGCCTCCTGGTTCAATGACGAGCGCGCCATCGTGCTCGCCGTGGTGCGCCAGCCCGATGCCAACACGGTGGCGGTGGTGGACGAGGTGCGCGCGCATCTCGACGGCTACCGCGCCCAGGTGCCCGCCTCGGTGAATATCGCGGTGCTGAACGACCGGTCGGTCTCCATCCGCGACGCGGTCCACGACGTGCAGAAGACGCTGTTCGAGGCCATCGTGCTGGTGGTGCTCGTCATCTTCCTGTTCCTGCGCAACGTGCGCGCCACCATCATTCCCTCGCTGGCGCTGCCCATCTCCATCGTCGCCACCTTCGGCGCCATGTGGCTGCTGAACTTCTCCATCAACAACATGACGCTGCTGGCGCTCACTTTGTGCGTCGGCTTCGTGGTGGACGATGCCATCGTGGTGCTGGAGAACATCTATCGCCACATCGAGAACGGCATGCGCCCGTTCCAGGCGGCCATCCTGGGCTCGCGGGAGATCGGCTTCACCATCATCTCCATGACGCTGTCCCTGGTGGCGGTGTTCATCCCGGTGCTGTTCATGGGCGGCGTGGTGGGGCGCGTGTTCCGCGAGTTCGCGGTCACCATCTCCATCGCCATCCTGGTATCGGGCTTCGTCTCGCTCACCTTGACGCCCATGCTGTGCGCGCGCGTGCTGAAGCCCGTGGACCACCACAAGAAGCCGCCGCTCCTCTTCCGCTGGAGCGAGGCCATGTTTGATGCCTGGCTCGCCGGCTATCGCCGCAGCCTCGACTTCGTGCTGCGCCATCGCTTTCCCATGCTGCTGGTGACCTTCGCCACCATCGGCCTGTCGGTCTATCTCTACATCGCCATTCCCAAGGGCTTCTTCCCTACCGAGGACACCGGCTTCATCACCGGCACGGTGGAAGCGGCGACCGATTCCTCCTTCGATGCCATGGTGGAGCGCCAGAAGCGCGTGGCGGACGCGGTGCGCGGCGACCCCAATGTGGCCTACCTGATCTCCACGGCGGGCGCGACTGGCATCAGCCGCACCACCAATTCGGGCCGCATGTTCATCGCGCTGAAGCCGCGGGCGGAGCGCGAGAAGAGCGCCTTCCAGATCATCCAGGACCTGCGCCGCCGGGTGGCGGCGGTCCCGGGGGTGAAGGTGTTCTTCCAGCCGGTGCAGAACATCAATATCGGCGGCGTCGCCTCCAAGAGCCAGTACCAGTACACGCTCCAGAGCTCCGACACGGATCTGCTCTATGCCCGCGCCGCCCAGATGGAGGAGCGCCTGGCCGCCCTGCCGCAGCTGCGCGACGTGACCTCCGACCTCCAGATCTCCAATCCCCAGCTCACCATCGACCTGGACAAGGACAAGGCGGCCGCCCTCGGCATCACCGAGGACCAATTGCGCAACGCCCTTTACACCCAGTTCGGCACGCGGCAGGTGGCCACCCTCTACACCTCCACCAACCAGTACGCGATCATCGCCGAGGTGCAGCCGCGCTTCCAGCAGGATGCCAGCGACCTCAGCCGCGTCTATCTGCGCACCTCGTCGGGCTCGGTCGTGCCGCTGGAGACAGTGGCCGACATCCGCCGCACCGTGGGTCCGCTGCAGATTGCCCACCAGCAGCAGCAACCCTCCGTCACCATTTCGTTCAACCTGCCGCCGGGCGTCTCGCTCGGCCAGGCGGTGGAGGCCATCCGCGAGGTGGAGCGGGAGGCGGCCTTGCCGGCCACCATCATCACCGGCTTCCAGGGCACCGCGCAGGTGTTCCAGGATTCGCTCTCCAACCAGCCGCTGCTGATCCTGGCGGCGGTGGTGGTGATCTATATCGTGCTCGGCATCCTGTATGAGAGCTTCATCCACCCCATCACCATCCTGTCGGGCCTCCCCTCCGCCGGCATCGGGGCGATCCTGACGCTGATGGCGTTCGGCATGGAATTGTCGGTGATCGCCATCATCGGCATCGTCATGCTGGTGGGCATCGTGAAGAAGAACGCCATCATGATGATCGACTTCGCGCTGGAACGACGGCGCGAAGGGGCGGATGCGCTTGAGGCGATCCGCGAGGCGGCGCTCCTGCGCTTCCGGCCGATCATGATGACCACGCTCGCCGCCATTTTCGGCGTGCTGCCCATCGCGGTGGGGGCGGGCGCCGGCTCCGAGCTGCGCCAGCCCCTGGGCGTGGCGGTGGTGGGCGGGCTCCTGGTGTCCCAGCTCCTCACCCTCTACATCACGCCCGTGGTCTATCTCTATCTCGACAAGATCGACCGCCGCGTGACGCGGGCGGTGAGCGGGGAGAGCGACGAGACCCCGGCCAGCGGCAGCCCTCACCCCGCTGAATAGGCGCAAAGGCCGGAGCCGCGCCGTTGCAGCGCGGCCCGCTCTGATCTGCCGGGCATTCCCTTACGACAAGAGCCGTTGTGCGGCCGCACGTTCCGCCTATTCTCACAGCCCGCCATATGCCCCGACCACGCGCCCGCCTGGCGCGGCCGGCGTCCCGATTCTGTCCGCGCCGATCCGGCGACAGGGGGCGGACGGGCCTTCAGCCACGATGCGAACACAGAATCGGGCCTGTGCCGGCCAGCACAGGCATCGGTGTGACGCTTCGTTGATTTTCATATCCCAGCGTATTAGAAGGGGATGTGCAGGAAGAAGCCTAATATTGAATTCTTCTAAAGTGCACGAATAGCCTGACGAAGTTCGATTTGCAGATCATTGCATATTGGAGCTGTTCAAATGAGCAAGCATGAACATCAAGCTCCCGCCTGGACGCCGCAGGGCAAGGCCCGCGCCGTTCCGCTGGTGGGAGAGCAGATGGACAGCCGGGACCTCTTCGCGGCCTCCCGCGTGGTCACCATTTCCCATGGCGAGCAGGTCTACCAGCTGCGCCTGACCTCCCAGGGCAAGCTCATCCTCACCAAGTGACGGGCGTGCCCCCGCCGAGGGCGGGGGAGGGGCGCGCCGTGGCGCGAAGCTGTGCAGGGTGATCTTCGATAACGGTCCCTCGGCCGGGTGGGGCAGATTGTGCCTTGCTTCCGCCCACCTGCTCGGCCATGTGTGCGCCCAGATTGGGGCAGGCTGCGGCCGGCCGGAGGGGTGCACTTTCCGGCTTGGGCGTTTCTGCTATTGTCCCGCGCCCGAAACGACCCGGACCTGACCTCGCGCATGGCCCTTTCCGAGCCCGCCGGCGGACACCGCATGGCCGCCAGCCCTTCTGCTTCGGACCGTATCGCACACGGTCTCGACCGCGTCTGCGCGTCTCATGGGCGCGCGGTGGGCGTGCTCGTGCTCCTTTGCCTCTTGGCCTTCCTGCCCGGCTTCTTCTCCATCTCGCCCATCGACCGGGACGAAGCGCGCTTCGCCCAGGCCACCAAGCAGATGCTGGAAACCGGCAATTATGTGGACATCCGCTTCAAGGAGCAGGCGCGCCACAAGAAGCCGGTGGGCATCTACTGGCTCCAGGCGGCGGCGGTCTCCACCGCCGAGGCCGTGGTCGGCCCGTCCGCCCGCACCACCATCGCCTATTACCGGCTGCCCTCGCTCGCCGGCGCCATCGGCGCGGTGCTGCTGACCTATTGGGCGGGCCTGAGCTTCCTCTCCCGGCGCGGCGCCTTCCTGGCGGCCGGCATGATGGCCACCTGCGTCCTCCTGGGCGTGGAGGCGCGGCTCGCCAAGACCGATGCGGTGCTGCTCTTCACCATCCTGGCCTCCCTCGGCGCGTTGACGAAAGCCTATCTCGGCGGGCGCGAGCGCCCCGATGCGGGCTGGGGCGGCTGGCGCCTGCCGGCCATTTTCTGGACCGGGCTTGCCGCCGGCATCCTCATCAAGGGGCCCATGGCCCCCCTGTTCGTGGGCCTGCCCATCCTGGCGCTGGCCATCGCCGACCGTTCGCTTGGCTTCATGCGGCCGCTGAAGCCCCTGCCGGGCCTCGCCTGGTGCCTGCTGCTCTGCCTGCCCTGGTTCGTGGCCATCTATATCGTCACCAACGGCGCCTTTTATGAGCATGCGGTGGGCGTCGACATGCTGGGCAAGGTGGCGGATGGGGCGGAGGGCCATTGGGGTCCGCCGGGCACCTATCTGCTGGCGGTGTGGGGCACCTTCTGGCCGGCGGTGGTGCTGGTGGCCATGGCGGTGCCGTTCGCGTGGCGCAACCGGCGTGAGCCGGCGGTGCGCCTGCTGCTGGCCTGGATCGTGCCGGCCTGGATCGTCCTGGAAATCACCGCCACCAAGCTCCCTCATTATGTGCTGCCGCTCTATCCGGCGCTTGCCCTTCTGGCGGCGCTGGCGCTGGAAAAGGGTGCGCTCGATGCGGTCCATCGGCGCCTTGCCGGCACGGCCGCCCTGTGGCCCATCCTGGCCGGTGTGCTGATTGTCGGCTCGCTCGGGGCCTATGTGTGGATCGGCGGCAAGCTCGTCTATTGGCTGGTGGCGCTGCCGCTTCTGGCCGGCTCCATCTTCCTTCTGGCCATCGCGGCCGGGGGCATTCAGCGCCGGGGCGCGCAGGCGAGCTTCGTGCTCGCGGCGGGCGGCGCGCTGCTGCTCTATGCATCGGTGTACCAGATCCTCATGCCGCACATGCGCGGCGTCTGGATCTCCGAGCGCCTGGCCGAATATGCCCGCGCCAGCGGCTGCCCCGCGTCCGACATCGCCACCGTGCCCTACCAGGAGCCGAGCCTGGCCTTCCTGGTGGGCACAGACACACGCTTCACCAATCCGGTGGACGCCGCGGACCTTTTGAAGTCCAAGCCCTGCTCGCTGGCCTTCATCGGCGCCAATATGCGCCCGCTCTTCACCGACCGGGCCGAGCGCATCGGCCTGCGCTATGAGACCGCCGGGACGGTGGAGGGCTTTGCCTATAATGGCGGGCGCAAGGTCACCATCTACGTCTTCCGGCCCGTGACGACGGATGGAAGGAGCGCGCGGTGAAGGCGCGCCTCCAGCGGGCCGGGCTGTTCCTGCGCCAGGCTGTTGCGGGCCTCGGCGGCGCCATCGCCTATGGTCGGGCGCGCCGCGTGCGGGGCCCCGCACCGCGCGTCATGTCCGGCGGCGCGGTGGAGACCGCATCCATCTTCGTCCTGGTGGCGAGCCTGATCGCCGCCTCCATGATCCTGCTGGATCCGTTGATCCCGGGCCTGCGACTGCAACTGCCCCACGGTCTCGTGCGGGTGTTCGAACGCATCACGGATCTCGGGCTCGGCAGCGTCGTGTTGTGGCCGGTGGGCATCGCGTGGCTCGTGGTGCTGGGCGCCATGCCTGAGCTGAAGGACATGAACCGCCGGGTGGCCGCCGCCCTGGCGGCGCGGATCGGCTTCGTCTTCACCTGCGTGGCCGGTGTCGGCCTGTTCGTCCTGGTGCTGAAATATGTGCTCGGCCGGGCGCGCCCCTATATGGCGCTGCACCTGCCCGGCCCCCATCCCGTGCTCACCTTCGACTGGTTCGCGCTGCAGGCGAGCTTTTCCAGCTTCCCTTCGGGCCACAGCACGGTGGTGTTCGCCACCGCCTGTGCCTTTGCCGCGCTCTATCCCCGGGCGCGCACGGCGCTGTTCGCAGTGGCCGTGCTGGTGGCCTTCTCCCGCGTGGTGCTGGGCTCCCACTATCCCAGCGACGTGCTGGCGGGCGGAGCGCTGGCCATCCTGTTCTCCTGCTTCATGGTGAAGGCCTTCGCCGCCCGGCGCCTGGTCTTCTCCGTCGCCCCCGACGGGGCGGTGCATCCCATGCCGGGCCCCTCCGCCCGCCGCCTCGCGCGGCTCGTGGCGCGCGGGTCCCATTCCCAACGATCGGCTCTTGAAGAGGCGAGACCTTGAACGTTCAGACTGCGCTGGCTCCGGCCGCTCCCCGCTACTCGGTCGTCATCGCCGTGCGCGACGAGGTGGACAATGTGGCGCCGCTGATCGCGGAGATCGAGGCCGCACTCCCTGCCGGCACGTTCGAGCTGGTGTTTGTGGATGACGGCTCGGTGGATGGCACCGACAAGGTGCTGCTCACCTGCGCCCAGACCCGGCCCAACATGCTCATCATCACCCACGAGAAGGCCTGCGGGAAGTCGGCGGGCGTCGATACCGGCGTGTGGGCGGCGCGGGGGGATATCCTGCTCCTGCTGGACGGCGACGGCCAGAACAACCCGGCCTATTTCCCGCAGATGATCGAGACGCTGGAAAAGGGCGGCGCCGGCGCGGGGATGGTGCAGGGCGAGCGCGTTGGCCGAAAAGACACGGCCTTCAAGCGCTTTCAGTCGCGCCTGGCCAATGCGGTGCGCAGCGCCTTGCTGCGGGACGGCACCCGCGATACAGGGTGCGGCCTGAAAGTGGTGTATCGCGACGTCTATCTGCGTCTGCCCTTCTTCGATGCCCTTCATCGTTTCACGCCGGCCCTTGTGCGCCGGGAGGGCCTCGACGTTCTGACCTTCCCGGTGGTGGACCGGGCGCGTTGGCACGGGCAGTCCAAATATGGCTTCTGGAACCGCCTGTGGGTGGGGATCGTGGATCTCCTGGGGGTGTGGTGGCTCACACGCCGGCGTCGCGTGCCCAAGGTAGTGAGGGTCTATCCGGATGCTCGTTGAGCTCGCCAACGCCGTTGGAGACTATCTCCACGACGTGTTCGTCACCCAGCTCGACTGGTGGGTCATTCTCGGTTTCGTCGCCCAGATTCTGTTCACCATGCGCTTCGTGGTGCAATGGGTGGCCTCCGAGCGGGCCGGGCGCTCCGTGGTGCCGTTCGCCTTCTGGACCTTCTCGCTGGGCGGCGGGACCTTGCTGCTGATCTATGCGCTCTATCGGCGGGACCCGGTCTTCATCGCGGGCCAGGCGCTGTCCACCTTCATCTATATCCGCAACCTCCAGTTCGCCCTGCGCGAGCGCAAGGCGAACAAGGCGGCGCTCCCCCAGACCAAGGGCCAGTGAGCGCCGCTCTCGCGTGCCGGGCGCGCCCGCGCGGCGCCGGTCAGGGACGGGGACGGGGAAACGGGGCCTGAGGGCCCCGTCCGGTCTCACCCGTTGAGGTGCTCCAGGCCCTGGGCGAGGTCGGCCATCAGGTCGGCAGGGTCCTCAAGGCCGATATGCAGGCGCACCGCCGGGCCGCCGGGGGCCCAGGTGGTGGCGGTGCGGTAGCTGGAGCAGTCGAAGGGGATGGCGAGGCTCTCATAGCCGCCCCACGAATAGCCCATGCCGAACAGAGCCAGGGAATCGAAGAAGGCCGCCACCTTCTCCTCCGCCACCGGCTTCAGGATCAGGCTGAACAGGCCGGACGCGCCGGAAAAATCCCGCTTCCAGATGGCATGGCCGGGATCGTCCTCCAAAGCGGGATGGAGCACGCGCGCCACCTGCGGCTGCTCTTTCAGCCAGCGTGCCACCTTCAGGCCCGAGGCCCAATGCCGCTCCAGCCGCACCGCCATGGTCCGCAGCCCGCGGGAGGCGAGGGCCGCATCGTCCGGGCTCACGCAGAGGCCGAGATCCCCATGGGTCTGCTTCACCTTGCGCCAGGCTGCGCCGCGGGCGGCGATGGTGCCGAGATTCACGTCCGCATGGCCGCCAATATATTTGGTGCCGGCCTGGATGGTGATGTCGACGCCCAGCGCCAGCGGCTTGAAATAAAGCTGCGTCGCCCAGGTGTTGTCGATGAGGGTCGTGATGCCGTGCGCCTGTGCCACCGCCACGATGGCGGGCACATCCTGCATCTCGAAGGACTGGGAGCCGGGCGATTCGAGGAAGATGGCGCGGGTGTTCTCCCGGATGAGGCCGGCAATGCCCGCCCCCACCAGGGGATCGTAATAGGTCACCTCGACGCCCATGCGCTTGAGCACGCCATTGCAGATGGTGCGGGTGGGCAGATAGGCGGTGTCCACCATCAGCAGGTGATCGCCGGCCCCCAGGACGCTGAGCAGGGCCGTCGAAATGGCGGACAGGCCGGAGGGCGTCAGCACGGTGCCGTCGGCGCCGTCCAGCGCGCTGAGCGCCGTTTCCAGCGCCTCGCCCGTGGGATTGCCGCGCCGGCCATAGGTGTAGCGCCCATTATGGGCAACGAGGTCGGCATAGGTGGGCGAGAGCACGGTGGAGCCGCGCACCACCGGCGGATTGACGAAGCCGTCGAAGCGCAGGGGGTCCCGGCCGAGGCGCACCACCTCGGTGTCCGGCGCGAATTTTGCATTGGGCAGATCTGAAGGCTTCATCCGGGTCTCCGGGGGGTGCCACACGATTGTGCTGTCTAAACGCTGGGCAGCCTATTGACCACCTGGGCGCGAGAGAATGAGATACATGTCCTTACGACGTCCCGGACGATGGCGTCGATCCCCTCCGGGGGACGGCCCCTCGAACCGGCACGAAGCTCAGGTGCAAAGAGAGAAGGGACCTTCCGTGAAACGCATCCTGCTTGCTGCGGCTGGATTTCTAGCGCTCGGCGTCGGCGCGAGCCAAGCTGGCACCCTCGACGACGTGAAGGCGCGCGGCGCGCTCAATTGCGGCGTGACCCAGGGTTTGCCCGGCTTCTCCAATCCCGACGACAAGGGCAATTGGACCGGCATCGACGTGGATTTCTGCCGCGCTGTGGCGGCAGCCATCTTCAACGACCCCACCAAGGTGAAGTTCTCGCCGCTCTCGGCGAAGGACCGCTTCACCGCGCTCCAGTCCGGTGCCATCGACGTGCTGTCGCGCAACACCACCTGGACCATGTCGCGCGATACCACGCTCGGCTTCAACTTCGCTGGCGTCATGTATTATGACGGCCAGGGCTTCATGGTCCGCAAGTCGCTGGGCGTGAAGTCGGTGGACGAGCTCAACGGCGCCTCCATCTGCGTGCAGACGGGCACCACCAACGAACTGAATGTGGGCGACTATTTCCGCTCCCACAACATGAAGTACGAGCTGATCGCCTTCGCGACCATCGACGAGACGGTCAAGGCCTATGATTCGGGCCGCTGCGACGCCTTCACCTCGGACCAGAGCCAGGTCTATTCGGTGCGCCTGAAGCTCACCAATGCCGGCGACCATCTGGTGCTGCCGCAGGTCATCTCCAAGGAGCCCCTCGGCCCGCTGGTGCGCCATGCGGATGACCAGTGGTTCGACCTTATCAAGTGGACCTATTTCGCGCTCCTCAATGCCGAAGAGCTGGGCGTGAACTCCAAGAATGCCGACCAGATGGTCAACTCGCCCAACCCCGAGATCAAGCGTCTTTTGGGTTCGGACGGCAAGTATGGCGAGGCTCTCGGCCTCACCACCGACTGGGCGCTGCGCATCGTCAAGCACGTGGGCAATTACGGCGAGATCTTCGACCGCAATCTCGGCCCCTCGACGCCGCTCGGCATCAATCGCGGCCTCAACAACCTGTGGAACAATGGCGGCCTCCAGTACGGCATGCCGGTCCGCTGACACTGCGACCCGGCGCGCGTCTGCGCGCCGGGTCATTCCCCGCTGAGGGACAGCCTCGGCGAGGGCCGGCTCTGGCCGACCGGGGGCGGTCCCCGGGGGGGCTTCAAGGCTTCGTCCTCAGGACATGGCGCCCATCGTCACGCGGCGCGCCTGGACCTGGGGAGCGGGGCCGACGACGACGACGACGGACGCGGGGTGCGTGACCCCAGCGCAGTTCAGGCTCAGGGGCGCGGGAGCGCGATCTGACCGCATGACCTTCCAGAAGGGTCCATTCGGTCGGCCAATCGTCCTCCATCGTCCGGAAGAGAGACGGATCCATCCCGGCTCTGGCGCCGGCGGCGGGCCGCACGACAGCACAGACATCAGACGAATCCGAACCCGGCAAGGCGCCCGCAAGAGGCGCAGCGGTGGGGCGTATTTCGGGACCGAGGGGCTAAATGGCAGATGTTCGCAGGTCGGACGAAGGTCCGGCGCGGCGCTGGTCGTGGACCGACCCAGCGCTCAGGTCCGCCGTCATCCAGGTGAGCCTCGCGCTCCTCCTGATCTGGATGGCATGGTCGTTCTTCGCCAATGCGCAGGCCAATCTGGCCCGCCAGGGCATCGCCTCCGGCTTCGGCTTCCTGGAGAATTCGGCCGGCTTCGGCATCACCCAGACGCTCATTCCCTATTCGGAATCCATGAGCTATGGCCGCGCCTTCCTGGTGGGCCTGCTCAACACGCTCCTGGTGGCGGTGATCGGCATCATCCTGGCCACCATCATCGGCTTCTTCATGGGCGTTGCCCGCCTGTCCCACAACGTGGTCATCAAGGCGCTGGCCTCCGCCTATGTGGAGATCACACGCAACCTGCCGCCTCTGTTCCAGATCCTGTTCTGGTACCTGGCGGTGCTCTCCACCATGCCCGGCCCGCGCCAGAGCTGGCGCTTCGGCTCCCAGCCGCTGCTGGGCGTGCTGGGCGACTGGTCCAACGCCATCGGCCTTGCGGGCCTCGGCGGCTGGTTCAAGAGCCTGGCCGGCGACATGGCGGCGCCGGGCATCTTCCTGTCCAATCGCGGCCTCATCGTGCCGCGGCCTCTGTTCGAGGCGGACTTCAACATTGTGCTGGCCGTGCTCGCCGTGTCGGTGGTCGCCGTCTTCCTCATCGCCCGCTGGGCGAGCAAGCGGCGGGAGGCCACCGGCCAGCAATTCCCCACCTTCTGGGTCGGGCTTGCCGTGCTCATCCTGCCGGCCCTGGTGACAAGCCTCGCGCTCGGCTCGCCGGTGAGCTTTGAATATCCTGAGCTCAAGGGGTTCAATTTCGTGGGCGGCATCCGGGTCATTCCCGAATTCGTCGCCCTGGTGCTAGCCCTGTCCATCTATACGGCCGGCTTCATCGCCGAGATCGTGCGCGCCGGCATCCTGGCCGTGTCCAAGGGCCAGACGGAAGCGGCCCATTCGCTGGGCCTGCGCTCCGGCCCCACGCTGCGCCTCGTCATCATCCCGCAGGCCATGCGGGTGATCGTGCCGCCGCTCACCAGCCAGTATCTCAACCTGACCAAGAACTCCACGCTCGGCGTGGCGGTGGGCTACCCGGACCTGTTCGCCATCTTCGCGGGCACCACGCTCAACCAGACCGGCCAGGCGATCGAGATCATCGCCATCACCATGGCGGTCTATCTCATCATCTCCATCATCACCTCGGCTTTGATGGGCTGGTTCAACAAGCGCGTCGCGCTGGTCGAGCGGTGAGGGGGCGGCCATGACTTCCACGGACATTCACGCCCCCCACGCCCGCGTCTATGTGGCCCCCGGCGAACTCATCGCCCCCGAGCCCGCCCCGCCGTCAACGCGTGGTGCCTGGGGCTGGGCGCGGGCCCATCTGTTCGGCTCGGTCTCGCAGGTGCTGCTGACGCTGTTCGGCGCGCTCCTGGTGCTCGCCGTCGTGCCGCCGGTGCTGCGCTTCTTCATCTTCGACGCCGTGTGGACCGGCACCAACCGCGAAGCCTGCCTGCCCCAGACGGTGGGCCGGGACGTGGGGGCCTGCTGGCCCTTCATCTGGGCCAAGTGGAACCAGATCCTCTACGGCTTCTATCCGGAGACGGAGCGCTGGCGGGTCAACATCGTCTATGGGCTCGCGGTGGTGCTGCTGGTGCCGCTGCTGGTGCCCAAGGCGCCCTACAAGCGCCTGAACGCGCTGGCCTTCTTCGGCATCTATCCGCTGGTGGCCTTCGTGCTGCTCACCGGCGGCAACGTCACCATGCGCAATTTCGTGCTGGGCAGCTTCGGCCTGGATTTCGGCCTCACCGCCACGGCGGGGGGCTTGTGGCTGTCCTTCTGGGTCCAGTTCGCGGTGGTGGCGGGGCTGGTCGCCGCCCTCTGGGCGGCGGTGTCGCCCTTCTTTGGAACCGCTCGCCCCGATGCCGCCAAGGCCGTCCTGAAGGTGTTCGCGGTGCTGGGCCTCGTCCTTCTGGTGATGGACGCGGATTTCGGCCTCCAGGAGGTGGAGACGCGGCGCTGGGGCGGCCTGATGGTGACGCTGGTGATCGCGGTCACCGGCATCGTCGCCTCCCTCCCGCTGGGCATCCTGCTGGCGCTGGGGCGGCGGTCGGAGCTGCCGCTGGTGAAGTACTCCTCCATCATCTTCATCGAGTTCTGGCGTGGCGTGCCGCTCATCACGGTGCTGTTCTTCGCCACCTACATGCTGCCCTTGTTCCTGCCCGGCCGCTTCACCATCGACGGCCTGCTGCGGGTGCTTGTGGGCGTCACGCTCTTCGCCTCGGCCTATATGGCAGAGGTGGTGCGCGGCGGCCTGCAGGCGATCCCCAAGGGGCAGTATGAGGGCGCCATGGCGCTCGGCCTGCGGCCCTCCTGGATGATGCGCCTCGTGGTGCTGCCCCAGGCGCTCAAGCTGGTGATCCCGGGCATCGTCAACAACTTCATCGGCCTGTTCAAGGACACGACGCTGGTGCTGATCGTGTCCATCTTCGACCTCCTGGGCGTGCTGCGCGCGGCCTTTACCGATCCCAACTGGGCCACCCCCACCACCGTCTTCACGGGCTTCGGCTTCGCCGGGATCATCTATTTCGTCTTCTGCTACGGCATGTCCCGCTACTCGATGATGCTGGAAAAGCGTCTCGACCGCGGCCGCCGCCATTGAGGGGTTTGACCATGTCCCAGGCGCAATCCATGTCCTCCACGCTCTCCCCCGCCGCCGAGACCGAGCAGCTTGCGGTGGAGCTGGTCAACGTCAACAAGTGGTATGGCGACTTCCATGTGCTGCGGGAGATCAATCTCGCCGTGAAGCGCAAGGAGCGCCTTGTCATTTGCGGCCCGTCCGGCTCCGGCAAGTCCACCATGATCCGCTGCATCAACCGCCTGGAGGAGCACCAGAAGGGCCGCATCGTGGTGGATGGCATCGAGCTCACCAACGACCTCAAGCGCATCGACGAGGTGCGCCGCGAGGTGGGCATGGTGTTCCAGCACTTCAACCTCTTCCCCCACCTCACCATTCTGGAAAACTGCACGCTTGCCCCCATGTGGGTGCGCAAGATGCCCAAGAGGGAGGCGGAGGAGGTGGCCATGCACTTCCTCACCAAGGTGAAGATCCCCAACCAGGCGCACAAATATCCCGGCCAGCTCTCTGGGGGCCAGCAGCAGCGCGTGGCCATCGCCCGCGCCCTGTGCATGCGCCCGCGCATCATGCTGTTCGACGAGCCCACCTCGGCGCTCGATCCGGAAATGGTGAAGGAGGTGCTCGACACCATGGTCTCTCTCGCGGAAGAGGGCATGACCATGCTGTGCGTCACCCATGAGATGGGCTTTGCCCGCCAGGTGGCGGACCGGGTCATCTTCATGGATGCCGGGCAGATCATCGAGATGAACGAGCCCAACGCCTTCTTCTCGAACCCGCAGCACGAGCGCACCAAGCTCTTCCTCAGCCAGATCCTGCACTGAGGGCGCGGCCCGGCCCAGGCGGGGCCTTTCGTTTGGCGCATGAAACGAGATGGCCCCGCCAGCGTTGTCCTTGCGAAAGGAGAACGCCATGGAAGATGTGAAGGAGCGGCGCGAAGATCGCGCCTTTCATTCCCCGGACGGGATCGGGCCGCAGGGTGAGCCCATCAAACCGGCGCCCAAGGCCCGGCAGGGCGTGACGTCGGGCCGGGTCATGACCATCCTGGTGGTCGGCTTGCTGTTCGTGGTGGCCGGCTTCGTGGCCAGTTTCATTCTGGCGGTTTAACCGCCGGAATGCCGGATGCCAGCGGCCGCCGACGGAGGCGGTCAGGCGGTGTCAGACGCCCATATTGTCAATGAGGCGGGTGGTACCGAGCCAGGCCGCCGCGAGGAGGCGGATGGGCTCTCCCGCTGCGGAGACCGGCGCCAGCGTCTCGGCATGGCGCGCCTCCACATAATCCACCTTGAGGCCGGCTGCGGATATCTCAGTCCGCGCCGTGTCTGCTGCCGAATCAGGCGCCCTCCCGGCGCGGATGGCGGCGGCGGCCGCGGTAAGCGCGCGGTGAATGACCGGCGCCGTGGCCCGCTCCTGCGGGCTCAGGTAGCGATTGCGGGACGACAGAGCCAGGCCGTCTTCCTCGCGCGCGGTGGGGGCGGGGACGATCTCCAGCTGCAGGTCCAGGTCCCGCGCCATGCGGGTGACCACTTTCAGCTGCTGGTAGTCCTTCTCACCGAACACCGCATAGTCCGGCAGGCATTGCAGGAACAGCTTGGACACCACAATGGCGACGCCCGAGAAGAAATGCGGGCGGAAGTCGCTTTCCAGGCCCTGGGCGGGGCCGGCCATCACGATCGAGGTGGAAAAGCCCTCGGGATACATGTCGGCGGGGGAGGGGGCGTAGACAAGGTCGGCCTCGACCTCCGACAGCTTCTCCAGGTCCGCCTCGAACGTGCGGGGATAACGGGAGAAATCCTCGTTGGGGGCAAACTGGGTGGGATTGACGAAGATGGAGACCACCACCCGCTTCGCCTTGCTTCGGGCAAGCTTCACCAGGCCCATGTGACCCGAATGCAGCGCGCCCATGGTGGGCACCAGAGCCACGCTCTCGCCGGCGGCGCGCCATGCTTTCACCTGCGCGCGCAGTGCCGCCACCGTCTCGGCCACCTGAGGCTTATCCGCCATTCATCCCTCCCCATCGCGCCGCTGACGGGCCAGAAGGCCGCGCGCCGCATCTTGCTCTGCGGGCCGGGCCCGGAGCGCGCCGCACGGCGGGGCGCTGG
Source organism: Aquabacter sediminis (assembly GCF_028863665.1). Taxonomy (GTDB): domain Bacteria; phylum Pseudomonadota; class Alphaproteobacteria; order Rhizobiales; family Xanthobacteraceae; genus L1I39. The sequence continues at coordinate 98,496 of NZ_JARBFX010000002.1, read as the reverse complement.
GTCGGCCGTTCGGGGGCGGAACCTAGTGCGCGTCGCGGCGTGAGGGAAGCGGTTCCGTGCGGGGGTGGCCTTGGTGCCGGCGTTCGGCATGCTTATGTTCATGCCATGCTCGTGCGCACCCCTCTTTTGCACCCTTCACCCACCTGCATCCTGTCCCTGCCGCCCGGGAGGGGTCTGTCGTGAGGGGGAAGGACAATAAGGGCCTGCCGGCCGCCGGCACCTCTTCGGCGGACGACGTGGCCGCGTTCCTGAAGGCCGCCACCCACACCGCGCCCCGCGCGGCGGGGCGCGGACGCCTCGCTTTCGCGCTGGATGCCACCTTCTCCCGCCAGCCCACCTGGGACCTGGCCTGCGGGCTCCAGGCCGAGCTGTTCTCGGCGGCGGCGGACCTGGGCGGGCTTGACGTGAAGCTCCTCTATTATCGCGGCGCCAGCGAGTGCAAGGCCTCCGGCTGGGTGGAAGATCCCCGCACGCTGGGGCGATTGATGGGCACCATCACCTGCCAGGGCGGGCAGACGCAGATCGGGCGCGTGCTCACCCATCTGGAAGGGGAGGTGGAGCGCTCGGGCCTCAAGGCGGCGGTGTTCGTGGGCGACGCCATGGAGGAGGATGTGGACGCCCTGTGCCAGAAGGCCGGGCGCCTGGGCGTGCTCGGTCTGAAGCTGTTTGTCTTCCAGGAAGGCCACGACCGGCGGGTGGAAGCCGCCTTCCGCGAGATCGCGCGCCTCACCGGCGGGGCCTGGTGCCGCTTCGAGCCGGGCGCGGGCGAGGAATTGCGCGCTTTGCTGCGGGCGGTGGCCGCCTATGCGGCCGGCGGCCGGCCAGCCTTGCAGGCGAGCCGCGAGCACGGCGCCCGGCTGCTGCTGGCGGCGCTGCGCCCGTGAGTGTGACCGGCGGGCGAGGTTCGCGCCCGCGGTAGGGCTGATATAAGGCTGTTTTCCGGGAGACCTTCGACGCCGCTGGTGTCGGCGCGGCTCCCGTCAAGTCATTGAGGCGGCGCACGGGCGGATGTGTTTCGCGCCAGACAGCGCCGGCTCCAGGAAAGGCGGACCCCGTGGCTCTGATCGCCGGCGCGATCCTGCTCGCCGTGCTGCTCTATGCGGCGCATCTGTGGACCAAGGCCAATCCCAAGGCCCTGTCCTTGAACCTGATGAAGCTCGGAGCGACGCTGTCCTTCGTCGCTGCGGCGGGGATGCTGGTGACGGGGCGGTTCGGCGCCGCCATTCCGCTCGCCGCCATCGGCCTTGCCCTGCTGGGACGTACCGGCGGCGGGCTTTTGGGCCTGTTTGGCTCCTGGTTCGGCGGCCCGCGCGCGCCGCGGGTCTCCAAGGTGCGATCGGCCTGGTTCGAGATGGCGCTGGACCATGACAGCGGCGCCATGAGCGGCCAGATCCTCGCTGGTGCCCATGCCGGCGCAACGCTCGATGCCCTTGCGGTGCCCGATCTCCTGGCGATGCGGGCGCAGGTGGACGCGCAGTCCCTGGCGCTACTCGAAGCTTATCTCGACCGCCGGGCGCCCGCCTGGCGTGAAGACAGACAGGGCAATGCGGGTCGGGGGGGTGGCGCCGACCCGGGCCGGGCGGACGGGGGCCCGATGACCGAGGAAGAAGCCTACGAGGTCCTTGGTCTTCAGCCGGGAGCGGATGAGGCCACGGTGCGAAATGCGCACCGGACGCTGATGAAGCGGCTCCATCCCGACCAGGGCGGCTCCGGTTATCTTGCGGCTCGCGTCAATCAGGCAAAGGATGTCATTTTGCGTAAGCATCGCTGAACCCGCGCGAATCCGTTTCCTCAGTTGCGTATAGTCATGCAGTCGAAATCATTTCGCTGCAGTAAACGGCAGGCGTCCTTCGCGCTCTTTTCGCTCAGGCCGGCGAATCGGGCGCGATAGAGGTCGGACGAGCCGCGAGACACTTTCTCGGTATAGGGGGCGGCGCCGTTCAGCGCGGTGCGGGCCTTGGAGAGGGCCGCGTCGAGACGTGCCTTGGCTTCCTTTTCCCCATTGAACGCCCCGATCTGAATCTGCCAGCCGGGCTTGGGCGGGCCGCCATTGGCCGCGGCCGGGTTGGAGGTGCGGGCCGTGGGCAGGGCCACCGGCGCGGCCGAGGCGGTCCGCACGGGCTGGGGTTCGGGCCGGGCCGCCTCGGCGGAGGACACCGGCGCCCCCCAGATGAGTGCGGGCGGGGCGATCTCTTCTTCCGCGAGACCGGCGGGCAGGCGCGCCGGGGGCTGCAGATGCGAGACCGCCTGGACCTGCGCCTGGCCGGTCTGGAAGCGCTGCGACGGAACAAGGGCTTGCTGGGCCGGAGCGGGCGCCGGGGCCGGCACCGGCTGGGCATAGGCCTGGGTGCCGGAATTGGAGAAGCCAGGGGCCGTCAGCGTCTGCGTGGTCGGGCGCTGGATGGCGGTGGTGCGCACCGCCACGGGCTTGATGAGCTCGTTGGCAGGCTGGGCCGTGGCGCGGGCGGGAATGGCGGCCGTCACCACCGGGTCGGCCGCATAAGCCAGGCGCTGCGGCGCGGGAAGGGGGGCGATCGGCCCGGGTTCCACTGCGGCCATGGCAGCCGGGCGGGTGGTGGGGATCGGCGGGGGATTGTCGTTGGCCGCGGTCTGGATGGTGCGGCTTGTGCGCGCACCGGCATAGGCGCGGTTGTAATTGTTGGCGATCAGGCTCGCCATCCGGGCATCCCGGGAGGGGCCGCTCGAGCCGCCCAGCACCACGCCAATGATGAAGCGGTCATCCTTGTGGACCGAGGTCAACAGGTTGAAGCCCGAGGCACGGGTATAGCCGGTCTTGATGCCGTCCACGCCTTCCACCCGTCCCAGAAGCCGGTTGTGGTTGCCGATGGACTCGCCCTTATAGACGAATGTCCGGGTGGAGAAGTATTTGTAATACTGGGGGAAACGGTCCTGGATGGCGATGCCGAGCGTGGCCAGGTCGCGCGCCGTGGTCAGTTGTCCCGGATTGGGCAGGCCGGAGGCATTGCGGAACTGCGAGCGCGTCATGCCGATCTGGCGGGCCTTGCGCGTCATCATCTCGCCGAAGGTCGACTCGTCCCCGCCGATGGCTTCCGCGATCACCACCGCCACGTCATTGGCGGAGCGCGTGACCAGGGCCTTGATGGCGTCGTCCACCTCGATGGTGGACCCGGCGCGCACATTCAGCTTGGAGGGCGACTGCGCCGCAGCGCGGGCGGAAACCGGCAACTGGCTGTCGAGGCGCAGGCGGCCGGCCTCCAGCTGCTCGAACAGCATGTAGAGGGTCATCACCTTGGTGACCGAGGCCGGGTGCAGCTGGGTGTCGGCATTCTCCTCATAGAGGACCTTGCCGGTATTGGCATCGACGATGAGCGCGGCGGTGCCGGAGCGCCAGCCCGCGCCCGTGGTCGGGGTATCGTCGTCCTCGTCGTCCTGGGCCCGCGCGGTCTTGGCCTTGCTGGATTTGGAGGCCGACTTGGAGCTGGCGCTGCTCTTGGATTTGCTGGATTGCGTCTGCTTCTGGGAGGACTTCTGGCTCTTGGCGTCGGCCGCATCGGCGCCGCCCACCGTGAAGGCGAAAGCGAGCGCGGTCACTGCCGCGAGAAGCCTGAAGGAAAAGGCGCCATTCGCAAGCGCAATACGCATGAAACTGGTCCCGTTTTGGTTCGGCGGACAGGCCGGCAAAAAGGCACGACGCGTCCGCAAGCCCGGCGCGCCGTCACGGTCATGTCGTTCGGTATGTGACCGGCTCGAAGGGTAGAAACCCGCAGTTACCAAGCCGTAAATCCGGCCACATCCGTATTTGTGCGGTGCACAAAATTCTTGACGTTTATGTTGCAGTGCATATTATACAAATCGGGCAGGGCAAAACCTCCCAGTGTCAGGGCTGCCGGTGAAAGCCGGTATAGGAAAGGAACTCCCAATGGTTCAGTCCGCTGAAGAGCTGCAGAAGCTCGGTAAGGAAAATGTCGACGTCGCGCTGAAGAGCTTCGGCGTGTGGTCCAAGGGCGCCCAGGCCATCGCCATCGAGGTCGCCGAATACACCAAGAGCTCGTTCGAGCTGAGCACCTCCACGCTGGAGAAGCTCCTCGGCGCCAAGACCCTGGATCAGGCCGTAGAGATCCAGCAGGGCTATTTCAAGGCCGCCTACGAGGCTGCGGTGTCCGAGACCACCAAGCTGGGTGAGCTCTATTCCGACCTCTACAAGCAGGCCTACAAGCCCTACGAAGCCGTGTTCGCCAAGGTGCAGTGAGGCTTTGCCTTCGTTGGCCGCCCGGACCTTCCGGGCTGCCAACCGTGTGCCAATCCCTCGCAGCCCATTAAGGGCCGCGAGGCTGTCGTGAAGCCTGCGGCGAACGGGCCGTCCGGCATGATTTTGCGCTTTCCGGGCGCCTATGGTCTGGCGAAGCCGGGCCGTCATTCCTATTATTCCGGCATGCGCCGAGATGGCAGATCGTCCGCGGTCGCGTCACCGGGAACAGCGCGCAAGATGCCGATGAGATACAAAGAACCTCTTTCCGCCGCACCTGTCGCGGGCCCCGCTGCAAGGCCCCCCGCCGCTCCGCCGCCCTCGGCTGCCGGAGACAAACCCCGCCGCGGAGGCGGGACGGGTCCTGGCACAGCCGTCATCACGCGCACCAAGCCGCAGACCAAGCGGCCGAGCCTTTACCGGGTGCTGCTGCTGAACGACGACTACACCCCCATGGAATTCGTGGTGCACGTGCTGGAGCGGTTCTTCAACAAGGACCGGGAAGCCGCCAACACCATCATGCTCCATGTCCACCACCATGGCGTGGGGGAATGCGGCGTCTACACCTACGAGATCGCTGAAACAAAAGTGACACAGGTGATGGACTTTGCCCGCAAACACCAACATCCTCTCCAGTGTGTGATGGAAAAAAAGTGACGCTGGAACAAGCTTGATGTCGTCACATGGGTGAATGAGGCCCGCGAGGGTCTTGCAAGGGGGGCGGGCCGGTACAAAGTTTAACGGAGCGGGCACGCGCCGGGATCCTTCGAACCGGCAAGGGTTGGGGCGACGTGCCAGATAGAGGTGTCGATGCCGACTTTTTCACGCAGCCTCGAACAATCGCTCCACCGCGCGCTCGCCTTGGCGAACGAACGGCACCACGAATACGCGACGCTCGAGCACCTGCTTCTCTCCCTGGTGGATGACCAGGACGCGGCCGCTGTCATGCGCGCCTGCAATGTCGATCTCGACAAGCTGCGCCGCAATCTCATCGAATATGTGGATACCGAGCTCGACAACCTGGTCCAGCGCGGCGGGGACGATTCCAAGCCCACCGCCGGCTTCCAGCGGGTCATCCAGCGCGCCGTCATCCATGTGCAATCCTCCGGCCGCGAGGAAGTGACGGGCGCCAACGTGCTCGTCGCCATCTTTGCCGAGCGGGAGAGCCATGCCGCCTATTTCCTGCAGGAGCAGGACATGACGCGGTATGACGCCGTCAATTACATTTCCCACGGCATCGCCAAGCGGGCCGGCATGTCGGAAAGCCGCCCCGTGCGCGGCGCCGAGGAGGAGACTGAGACGAAATCCGGCGAAGAGACCAAGAAGAAGGCGGATGCGCTCGACGCCTATTGCGTCAACCTCAACCGCAAGGCCAATGAGGGCAAGATCGACCCGCTGATTGGCCGCGACAAGGAAATCCAGCGCACCATCCAGGTGCTCTGCCGCCGCCAGAAGAACAATCCCCTGTTCGTGGGCGACCCTGGCGTCGGTAAGACCGCCATCGCGGAGGGCCTGGCGCATCGCATCATCAATGGCGACGTGCCGGAAGTGCTGGCCACCGCCACCATCTTCTCCCTCGACATGGGCGCGCTGCTCGCCGGGACCCGCTATCGCGGCGACTTCGAGGAGCGCCTCAAGCAGGTGGTGAAGGAGATCGAGGCCTATCCCAACGCCATCATGTTCATCGACGAGATCCACACCGTCATCGGCGCGGGTGCGACCTCGGGCGGCGCCATGGATGCCTCCAACCTGCTGAAGCCGGCGCTGGCCTCCGGCTCCCTGCGCTGCATGGGGTCGACCACTTATAAGGAATACCGGCAGTATTTCGAGAAGGACCGCGCCCTGGTGCGCCGCTTCCAGAAGATCGACGTGGCCGAGCCGACCGTTCCGGACGCCATCGAGATCCTCAAGGGCCTCAAGCCCTATTTCGAGGACTATCACAAGCTGCGCTACACCAACGAGGCCATCAAGGCCGCGGTGGAGCTGTCCGCCCGCTACATCCACGATCGCAAGCTGCCCGACAAGGCCATCGACGTGATCGACGAGAGCGGCGCGGCGCAGATGCTGCTGCCGGAGGCCCGGCGCAAGAAGACCATCGGCCTGAAAGAAATCGAGGCCACCATCGCCACCATGGCGCGCATTCCGCCCAAGACCGTCTCCAAGGACGATGCGGAGGTGCTGTCGGCGCTGGAAAGCACGCTCAAGCGCGTGGTCTATGGCCAGGACAAGGCCATCGAGGCGTTGTCCGCCTCCATCAAGCTGGCCCGCGCGGGCCTGCGGGAACCGGAGAAGCCCATCGGCTCCTATCTGTTCTCCGGCCCCACCGGCGTCGGCAAGACCGAGGTCGCCAAGCAGCTCGCCTCTGTGCTGGGGGTGAACCTGCTGCGCTTCGACATGTCGGAATATATGGAGCGCCACACGGTGTCGCGCCTCATCGGCGCGCCTCCCGGCTATGTGGGCTTCGACCAGGGTGGCCTTCTGACCGACGGCGTCGACCAGACCCCCCATTGCGTGCTGTTGCTGGACGAGATCGAAAAGGCCCATCCGGACCTCTTCAACATCCTCCTGCAGGTGATGGACCACGGCAAGCTCACCGACCATAACGGCAAGTCGGTGGATTTCCGCAACGTGATCCTCATCATGACCACCAATGCGGGCGCGGCGGACCTCTCCAAGGCGGCCTATGGCTTTACCCGCTCCAAGCGGGAGGGTGACGACGTGGAGGCCATCAACCGGACCTTCGCGCCCGAGTTCCGCAACCGCCTGGACGCGGTCATCCCCTTCGCCCACCTCACGCCCGAAATCATCGGGCAGGTGGTGGAGAAGTTCGTGCTCCAGCTGGAGGCGCAGCTCGCCGACCGCAACGTGACCATCGAGCTGTCCGAGGAGGCCACCTCCTGGCTGGTGGAGCGCGGCTATGACGAGCAGATGGGCGCCCGCCCCATGGGCCGGGTGATCCAGGAATACATCAAGACGCCTCTGGCCGATCTGGTGCTGTTCGGCTCGCTGAAGGGCGGCGGGCATGTGCGGGTGGTGGTCGAGGGCGAGGGCGCCAAGTCCAAGCTTGGCTTCCTCTTCCCCGACGGCCCGGTCACGCCCAAGCCGGACAAGGTCACCCCCACCGCCCCCAAGCGGACGCCGCGCCGCAAGGGCGAGGCCGGGGGGCCCTCCAAGGGGGGACGGCCGAAGGGAGGTTCCGGCGGGGGCGGACCCAAGTCCGGCCCCAAGGGACCCAGGTCGGGCGGCTCCTCCGGTGGTCCCTCCGGGGGCACTGGCCGCCATGTGCCGAAGGTGCCGCTGGTCAAGGCCTGAGCGCACGGGCGCGATGCGCGTATGCCTATAGTGGCATGCGCGGCAGCCTCAGTCTCATGAAACAAAGCGGGCTCCGGCCATCTCGCCGGAGCCCGCTTCTTTTTTTGCCAAACGACCAAGGCGGCCTTGGACCGGGGTTTGGCCGCTCCGGTCAGCTCGCCTTGGCTGCCGCCGCGTTGCGCGCGGCGGCCCGGATCGCCCGCCTCTTGGCGAGGGCCGCGACGCGGGGATCGGAGCGGCAGAAGGCGTCGAGCTGGCGGTAGATCTCGCCTGCGGCGATCAGCTCATAGGCCTTGTTGTAGTGTCCCAGGTCCTGCAGCGCGACATCCATGCCGTCCCGCATCACATAGGCGGTGGGATCGATGAAGGCCGTGTGCGGGCTGGTCTCCGCCGCGCTCTTCAACGCATCGCGGAGCTCCACGCGCTGGCGGATGGGCGAGCCGTCATAGTCATTGGACGTGATGCCGACGAAAACCACGGGGTGGTCTGGCATCATTTCCCGCAGCCGCAGGATCTCCTGCGCCAAGCCGGCATGGTCCAATTCGTAGAAGTTGGACTGAAGCACCACATCCATGGCCAGCTCGGATTTGGGCTTTCCCTTCAGCCGCTCGGCGATGTCGGCCTTGGCATCGGCGGAGCGGAACAGGGCGCCGGACGCCCGCTCGTCAATCTTGTACTCGGCCAGCATCTCCCGGAACCGGTTCAGCTGGAGGTACCAGCCCTTATATTCGATGATCCGCACCGAGGAGACCTCGCACACGATCACATCGATATTGGCGAAGAGGCGGTAGAAGCGGTCTTCCCCCCTCAGCTCCTTGGGCGAGGTGATGTTGATGAGGTCGTAGAGCTCCGGCGGGGCCTTGATCTCGGACCGCAGGAGGCGGATGGCCTGCTGGATCTCAAGCGGGTTGTGAAGATAACCGATGGCGGAATCGAACTTGTAGGAGATCAGTCCGTGATTTGTGACCACGCTGAGAGGCGTGTTCACGCGGCAGCTGCCAAAGGCCCCTACGGCCCAAATCGATTCCTCGTCCACGGCTTAGCCCCTCGCGATTGAAGTCAGGTGCGGACGCGTCGTTCGCGGCGGTCGGCCTGACATGTTGCAGTGCGGTGGAAGCAGTGTAAACCCCTCGGGCCGATGCCGTGGAGGTTTTATGATACGCATGAATGAAAATTCATAAGCCTTGCCAACGCCTGGTCCCAGGCGTTTCCCTTGGCCAAGCGAAAATGGCCCCGCCGGGAGGCGAGGCCATTTTGAAGGACGCAGAGGGGGGGGCGCAGGATGCTTGGCCGGGCAGGTCAGACCGCCATGCGCTCGGCACCGGCCACCGGCTCGCGCAGCACATAGCCGCGACCCCAGACGGTCTCGATATAGTTCTTGCCACCGGAGGCGTTCGCCAGCTTCTTGCGCAGCTTGCAGATGAACACGTCGATGATCTTCAGCTCGGGCTCGTCCATGCCGCCATAGAGATGGTTGAGGAACATCTCCTTGGTGAGGGTCGTGCCCTTGCGCAGGGAGAGGAGCTCCAGCATCTGGTACTCCTTGCCCGTGAGGTGCACCCGGGTGCCTTCCACCTCGACGGTCTTGGTGTCCAGGTTGACGATCAGGTCGCCCGTCTGGATGACCGATTGGGCATGGCCCTTGGAGCGGCGCACGATGGCGTGGATGCGCGCCACCATTTCGTCCTTGTGGAACGGCTTGGTGAGATAGTCATCCGCCCCGAAGCCGAAGCCCTTCACCTTGTCCTCGGTGCCGGCAAGGCCGGAAAGGATGAGGATGGGGGTCTTGACCTTGGCCACGCGCAGGGCCCGCAGCACCTCGAAACCGGACATGTCCGGGAGGTTCAGGTCCAGCAGGATGATGTCGTATTCGTAGACCTTGCCCAGGTCCACGCCTTCCTCACCGAGGTCGGTTGCATAGACGTTGAAATTCTCGGACTTCAGCATCAATTCGATGCTTTGGGCCGTCGCACTGTCGTCCTCGATGAGCAAGACGCGCATGGCAATCCCTTTCCTCGAACCAAGACGAAAGGCGGCGTGCCGCCCCTCGCGGTCCCGACAGACAGTGTGATTCGCGTTACGTATGATGAATCGATAACCGACAAGGATTCATGCGGGCAAGAGTCGGTTTGAAAAACTTTGTGCATGAACGCGAAGACTGACTCTGTTCCAAGCACTTACGTTTTTTCATCCCCATGCCGCCGTAACGTCGCACTCCCTTCCGAGACCGGAAATATCGGACGCCGCTCCTGATCCGGGGGGTTGGCGCGGTAACACTTTGCCGGCGCCCTCGAACCGGGATCGGAAGTCTTCAAAACCCCTGTGGCGCAAGGATTGCCCCAGCGCCGGAGGTTTTTCGAACCACGTCCGAACCGTGGAAGCATCATTAATGAAGGCGGTAAACGATTGGTTTCCATGCGCAGCGTGGCCGTAAATTTCCCCCGCCTTGGAGGTGGCGGTAAGGAAAGCGCAACCGGTGTGCGCCATGCTGGCTCAACAGGTCCAAAGCGGACCGAAGCGTTCAGTGATGCACTTCGGAGTATGGCGTTCCATGAAGTCGCGTGAACCCCTGATCCGCGCCAAACGGTTCAAGATCGAGGATGCCCGTCGGCGCCTGTCCCAGATTGATGCGATGATCGGCGAGTTCGAGCGCATGGCGAACGATCTCGACCGCGACATCGCCGCCGAGGAGGCGCGGACCGGCATCTCCGATCCGCGTCATTTCGCCTATCCGCCCGTGGCTGCGGCCGCGCGGCAGCGGCGCGACAATCTCGTGCGGTCCTGCCAGGACTTGCGGGGCCAGCGCTCCGACGCGCTGGACGTGCTCAACGAGGCGGAGACGCAGTTGCAACTGGCGGAAGCCGCCGGAGAGCGCGAGCGGGCCTCCGACGGCGAGGGCCTGGAGCGGCGCCTCGCCTGGCGGCATGGCGAGACCGCGCGCATGTGAGCGCGTGCGCCCAACTTTCAAAAACCGGGCCGCCAAAAACCGGGGCGCGCGGTCCATCTGCCATGTGCACATGGCGCGCCAGCGCGTATGACAGTCGGATTGTCCGATCCGCGTCGCGCACACGGGGCGGACCGGATTTGAGCGGCGCCGGGCGCCAGACGGGAGTGTCGTGACCCATCCCTTCGATGCGGAACGGGTGATGGAGCAAGTGGCGGCCGGCAACCGGGACGCCTTGCGTGTCCTCTATGACGCCACCGCGCCGCGCATCTATGGCATCGCCCTTCGGATCCTGCGCGAGGAGGCGCAGGCGCGCCACGTGGTGCGCGCGCTTTATCTGGAGATCTGGTCCGAGCCCGCCGCCTTTGCCCCGCCCGAGCGCCTGGTGGATCGCATGGCCGCGCGCGTGCGCGCCCTTTCCCTTGATGCCGCACGCGACCGCGCCGAGAGTGGCAGCGGGTTCGAGCCATTCGCCGTGGACGATGATGTGGACGATCCCCTCGCCAGACCCGAGCGCACGCCCGCACTCCTGAAGCTCCTCACCTGCCTCGGCCAGCTCCCGGAAGATCGGCGCCGCATGCTGCTGCTGGCCTATTATGATGGCTGGAGCCGGGATGCCCTGTCCATCTATCTGGATGCGCCGCCTCATGCGGTGAACACCTGGATCTGGCGGTCGGTGGCCGAACTCGACGCGTGCCTCCAGTCATGATGGCCATGGACGATCCCCGGCGCCTTGCGGCCACGTTCGTGTTGGGCACGCTGGATGGCCCCGAGCGTGCCGAGGCGCGTGCACGCCGTGCGGAAGATCTGGACTTTGCCGCCCTGGTCCATCTGTGGGAGGAGCGCCTCGCGCCTCTCCACGCCCTGTCGCCCGCCGTGCGCCCGCCCGCCGACCTGTGGGACGATCTGCTGGCGGCGCTGCCCGTGCCGACACCGGAGGTCGAGGAGGCTGCGGCGGCCCTGGACGCGCCTGACGAGGCCGGCAAGGAACCGGCCGGCCCGCCCGGCGCAGAAGACGGCACACCGGTCGAGCCTCCCCTGCCGGGCATGGATACGCCCGCGCCCGAGGCAACGCCCGATGTGCCGCCCGAGCGGTTCCGCGCGGACGGGCAGGCGGGCGTGCCGATGGAAGGGGCCGCCTCCAGCCGTCCCGAGGCCAGCGCACCCGGTGACGGACCGGCACAAGAGTCGTCCGCCGCGCCTGCGCCCGAGATGCCGGGCGAGCCACCTCTGGACCCGTCCCTTGTGGCGCCCTTGGCGCCGACGGACACGTCGGCCGGCCCACCGCTCCCGGATGGTCCGCAGCTTCCGGCCGCAGACCCCGTGGCGGCCGGGCCTGTTGTCCCGGCCGAGCAGGGGCGGGCGGGTGTGGCATCCTCCGATGGACCGGGCTCCGGGTCGGAGCCGGACAGCGCCGCAACGCCGAACCACGCCTTCCCTCACGACGAGGGGAAGGTCGGGCGCGAGGCGGTCGCGGAAGCGGGGGAGGGGGCGGCGACGCCGATTCTCGTTTCGCCCTCGCTTTCGGCAATACCGGCCGAGGAGGAGTCGCGGCCCGCTGCACCCCTGACGGTGCCGGCCGGGGGGGCGACCGCAGAGCCGCCTGCCGAAGCACCTGCCGAAGCACCCGCCGATACGCCTCCCGAAGCGCCCGTCGCCACGGAGCCGCTCGCGCCGGTGCCGCCGCGCGGGCCATTCGACATCGTGCTGGATCGCCCCGCGCCGACGGGTCGCGAGGCCGGCGCGGCCCCGCCGGCTGAGGCGCCGTCCGAAGGCGGCAACCCCTGGCGGCTGACCACGGGGCTCCTGCTGGTGGCGGGGCTCATCGGGGGCGGGGCGCTGGCCTATCGGGAAATGCACCGCCAGCCGCCGCTGCCCGATGTCTTCGCCCCCCTGCGCTCCTCGCCCCACCCCCAGATGGTGCTGGCCCTGGACCCAGAAGCCGGCGACGTGGTGGTCCGCCATCTGGATGCGCCGCCGCCGGAGGGCATGGTCTATCGCATGTGGCTGGTGTCCCACACCCACGGCACCCGCGCCGTGTGCAGCTTCACCACGGCGGGACGCTGCCCTGCCGGAGCACTCGGCGCGGTGGACCGCGCCGGGCTGATGGCTGGCACGCTTCAGGTGACGCTGGAGCCGGCCGGCCTGAGCCTTGCCACCCCTACCGGCAAGGTGGTGTTCTACGGCCGCGCGCTGACCCGCTGAGGCGGCCAAGCGTTTGCCCCGCCGCCTGTTCATGGCATAAGGCCGGCTTGAGCCGGTGACGCAGCGCCCCCTTGGCGCGGCCTGAGCGCTTCTTGACGGGACGGATCATGACGGTCGCGGTGACGATTGAAGACGCGGTGAAGACCTTCGGGCCCCATCGCGCCCTGTCGGGCATCTCGCTGAAGATCGAGCACGGCGAGCTGGTGGCCCTGCTGGGCCCCTCCGGTTCGGGCAAGACCACCTTGCTGCGGGCGGTGGCGGGGCTGGAGCAACTGGACACCGGCCACATCTTGTTCGACGGCGTGGATGCGGCGCAGGTGCCGGTGCGCTTTCGCGGCATCGGCTTCGTGTTCCAGCAATATGCCCTGTTCCGCCACATGAGCGTTGCTGACAATATCGCCTATGGCCTGCGCTCCCGCTCCCGCGCGACCCGCCCGCCGGAAGCGGAGATCCGCCGCCGGGTGGAGGAACTTCTCGCGCTCGTGCAGCTGGAGGGCTATGGCGGCCGCTTCCCGGCCCAATTGTCCGGCGGCCAGCGCCAGCGCGTGGCGCTCGCCCGGGCGCTCGCCATCGAGCCGAAGGTGCTGCTGCTGGACGAACCCTTCGGGGCGCTCGATGCCCTCGTGCGCAAGGAGTTGCGCGCCTGGCTGCGGGCCCTGCACGACCAGACCGGCCACACCACCTTGTTCGTCACCCACGACCAGGAAGAGGCATTGGAACTGGCCGACCGCGTGGTGGTCATGAGCCAAGGGCGCATCGAGCAGGTGGGCACGCCGGACGATGTCTATGACCGCCCCGCCACCCCCGACGTGTTCGGCTTCATGGGCGCCTCCAGCCGCCTGCCGGTGACGGTAGGGGAAGGGCTGGTGCGCGCCGGCGGCGACGTGGTGGCCGCGCCCATCGAAATGGTGCCGGACGGGCCGGGTCTCCTCTTTGTGCGCCCGCACGACATCACCGTCTCCATGGCGGGTACGCCGGGCGCCGACGGCGTGGTGCGGGGCTTCCGCCGCCATGGCGCCACCCGCCTCCTGGAAGTGGAAGTGGGCGGGGGCCTCGTGGAGGCCAATGTGACGCCGGCAGTGCGCGTTCCCGCGGGCACCAAGGTGTCGGTGCGCTTCGACCGCGCGCGGCTGTTCCCCTCCGCCGGCGGCGCCGTGGATTGCCGGCCGCCCAAGGCCCACCAGACGGGCGAATACGCCATCTGAGCGCGCACAGGCGTGGATTACTCCGGCCACGCTTAACCTTGCGTCGCTCTTGCCCTGTGTCGGCGGGAAAGGCTAAGTCGGCGGCGGCGACACGTGCTGCGGTTGCTCGCGGCTAGGCAGAGTGAGTGTGATGAGCGCTGATCCCCTGTTCCCGCGTCCGGTCGACCGTGCGCTTGATGCGTCCTTCCGGTTCGGCCAATCCATGGAGCCCAACTATTCCGGCGCGGCCTCCTTCCTGCGGCGGCGCTATGCCAAGGATGGCGGCGGGGCCGAGGCGGTGGTGTGGGGCATCCCGCTGGACGTGACCGTCTCCAACCGGCCCGGCACCCGCTTCGGGCCTCGGGCCCTGCGCGCCGCCTCCACCATTCTCGACGGCGATCCCTATTACCCCTTCGGCTTCGACCCCTTCGCCCGGCTCGACGTGGCCGATGCGGGGGATTGCGTGTTCGACTATGGCATCGCCCATGCCATCCCCGCCGCCATCGAGGCGCAGGCGGCCCAGCACCATGCCCGCGGCACCCATCTGGTGACGCTGGGCGGCGACCATTTCCTCACCTATCCGGTGCTGAAATCCCTGGTGGCCAAGCTCGGCGAGCCGGTGGCCCTGATCCAGTTCGACGCCCACCAGGACACCTGGGACGATGACGGCGAGCGGGTGGACCACGGCACCATGATCACCCGCGCGGTGAAGGACGGCCTGATCCGTGTGGACCGCTCGGTGCAGGTGGGCATTCGCACCCACGCCCCGCAGACCTACGGCATCGACATCATCGACGGCTTCACGGCCGGCGAGCTGGGCCCCCGCGAGGTGGCGCGGCGGGTGATCGAGCGGGTGGGGGACGCCCCGGTCTATGTCTCCTTCGACATTGATGCGCTGGACCCCGCCTTCGCGCCCGGCACCGGCACGCCCGTGTGCGGCGGCCTCACCAGCCGCGAGGCCATCTCCATCCTGCGCCAGTTCGGCGGGCTCAACCTGAAGGGCTTCGACGTGGTGGAGGTCTCGCCGCCCTACGACCATGCGGAAGTCACGGCGCTGGCGGGGGCGAGCCTGGCGGCCTGCTATCTGTGCCTGCTCGCCGACCGGAAGGCCAAGGGCTTCGACATCTCCCTTTAGGCCGGAGCGCCCCCCATGGCCGTTCCGGCCTACGCCTATGTGCTGCCGCTCTCGGCGGTGGGGCTTGCCTTGGCCGGCCCCATCCTGCGCCTGCCATTCTCTGACGCGGCCGCCTTGCTGGCCACCGGTTTGCTGCTGGGCTCATCCTTCTCGGCGGTGAAGCATGCCGAGCGCATCTCGGCCCGGCTGGGACAGCCCTACGGGACGCTGGTGCTGACCTTTTCGGTCACCCTTATCGAGGTGTCGGTCCTCGCCTCCCTGATGCTCAATGGGAGCAACAACCCGACCCTTGCCCGCGAGGCCGTGCTCTCCACGGTCATGTTCGTTTTGACCGGCGTGGTGGGCATCTGCCTGCTTCTGGGAAGCCTGCGCCATTTCCAGCAGGGGGTGCAGCAGCAGGGGGTGACCGGGTTCCTGTCGGTCATCATCTCCATCTCGGTCATCGGGCTCATCCTGCCCGGCGAGACCTCCGCCGGCATGACGGGAACGGCCAATCCGGTGCTGATCGCCCTCATCATGGTGGGCGTGGTGCTGCTCTATCTCTCCTTCCTCTTCATGCAGACCGTGCGCTACCGGCTGGATTACCTGGACGGGGACAGCGACGAGGACGAGCGGCCCACCGGCCGGCAGACCCTGAAGGCCATCACCTTCCTGCTGGTGAGCCTGATGGGCGTGGTGATGCTGTCGGACCATGTGGCGGCCGGCGTCGAGCGTCTCATCCTGCCGCTGAACCTGGCGGACCCGGACGCGGTGATCGGCGCCGTCGTGGTGGCCATGCTGCTCTTGCCGGAGACCATCACCGCCATCCGCGCGGCGCGAAACAACGAATTGCAGCGGGCGGTCAACACCGCGCTGGGCTCGGCGCTGGCCACCATCGGCCTGACCATGCCCGCCATGGTGGCCATCTCATTCCTGCTGGACCGCCCTATCGTGCTGGGCCTCGACCAGGAGGACCGGGTGCAATTGCTCCTGGCGCTGCTGCTGTCGGTGGTGAACTTCGGCACCGGCAAGACCAATACCTTGACCGGAATGGTGCATCTGGTGCTGTTCTTCGTGTATGTGGTGACTTTGATCGTGCCTTAGCCTCCTTGGCGTCCGACCCAATCCGTTCCCACAGCGTTTGGGCAAGAAGGTCCGCCGCCAGGCGGCGGGCCACGCTCTGATCTGCTGTTCGGCACCTGTGCGAGCGGAAGCCTCGATCAATTTTTCACTTCGCCGGCAATAGCCAGCCATTCGGCAACGCCCTTGTGGAAATTCAGCTTCAGCCAATTATCGAACTCGGCGGCCCACTTGTCCGGGGTCATTGCCTTGACCTTGTCGTAGAGCATCTGGGCATCGTTCTTGTCGTTCGACTCGCAAAGGGTCACGAAACCGACAGCGATGCCCTGAAGCATGCCGCGGCCTTTTTGAATGAAGGCGTTGCTATTCGCTGCGTCCGTATTGTTGAGGTCCATCTGAGCCATCATCTGATCATAACTGGGCATCTTGCCCATGAGCGTGTCGATCAAGGCGGGTTTCGCGGCGAGGATGTTGCCGATGGCAAAGGCGAGGTCGCTTGCCGCCGCTGCGGGCGACGCCGGATATATCCGCGGAGGCGCGACCTGAGCCGGGTCGATGATCTTGGCATAGGCGGCAATGGCCGCATCGATGCCGGCTTCGGTTGCAGGGTAGCGGTTGGCCAGCAGGTCGGTGGGGCTCTGCCCGGCCTCATAGGCCACTTCCGCTTCAAAGGCGGCGCCAAGAAGCGAATCGCCGCCCTTGGCTGCGGCGATAATGGCCTGCGCCGAGGCCACGTCCTCCGCCTGGACGAGATCGTAAAAAGCATCTCGCAATCCAGAAAAAGCGGCCCGATAGGCCAGGAGAACGGTTCTGTTCTTCCCCCGCTCCCCGAGCGACAGATCATTGGCGGGGATTCGCGCGACCAGCTGGGGCGCCAAAGCTGGCGTCGTGGTCAGGATGGCGCGGATGCGGTTGCCCAGCATGGCGGCGGCCACCTGCGTTCCGATGCTGTTCGCATTCTCGCTGAAAGCCTCGAAAGCGGCGTCGATCATGTCAGTGGCGTCGGTCATCGTCAGTCCCTCCGATTGGATGTTGGGCGGCGTTCGAGGCATCGCATTCATCAGGATTGAGTTTTCGTCCGCCGACCATGACGGCCACACGGGAAGCGCCTGGACGTGGGCAGGGGGAGCGAGGTGTGGGAGTGAGGTGTGGAAGTCAGCTGGCCCACCAAGCCCCTGGGCGCCAATTCGGGGCCGCTCCCCTCTGTGACTGTCTTCACGTTTGCCCCGCTCCCTCCCTGGTGAACGGCCGAGCCGCGAGGCGAGTATGTCAGATCTATGCGTGTGCGTAACTATAAATACAACTATAACTAGAAAATGAGTGACCCTTGCGATGGTCCTGGGGTGGTGGAGCGAGCCGCCGGTGGCTGACGTCCGCCCCCCTGTCGAGAAGGCGTGGACACCCGGGCGCGGGAATGGCATGTTCCGACCCGAAATCGAGCGAGGCGCGGACCGTGAAAGAGTTGCTGGTTTCTATTTTCACCTGGTGGAACAAGCAGACCATCGGCACGGCCCTGTGGACCCGCCGCTTCGGCGAGTTCGTGGGCCAGGACGAGTTCGGCAACCGCTATTTCCGCACCCGCAACGGCGCCATCGACCCGACCCTCGGCTTCGAGCGGCGCTGGGTGATCTATAACGGCTATGCCGAGGCCAGCTCCATTCCCTCCGGCTGGTATGGCTGGATTCACCACCGCACCGACGTGCCCCCCACCGAGGAAACCTACGTTCCCCGGTCCTGGGAAAAGCCGCACCACCGCAATCTCACCGGCACCCCGGCCGCCTATCGCCCCAAGGGCTCCGTGCTGGCGGGCCGCGCCCGTCCGCGCGTGACCGGCGACTATTCCGCCTGGACGCCCGGCGAGTGAGTCGCCGCCGCTGAGCGCTCGGCGCGGGCCTCCGCCCCCCGCGCGATCTGCTGCGCCTCCCATACCCCATGACGCCGTGCCGATGCATGGGACGTGGAGGGTGTGGGCCTGTCCGCCCTGCTTGCCCTTCCGTGGCCGCATTGGGGGTGTTAACGGAGACCAGCGGCGGATCCCAACCGCCCCTGCGTCGTGGCGACCCCGCCGTCCGGCGGCCGGCCCCCTGGAAATGGTTTTGACATGGTGATGTCCCGCTTCGCGTCGTTCCTGGCCATCGCGACGCTGCTCGCGGCGGGAACGGCAGCCTTCGCGCAGTCGAGAAGCGGCATCGAATCGGCGCCCCTCCTGCCGCCCGCCAGCGTCGGCCAGCCACCGGCCGGGGCCCAGCCCAGCCAGGCGCCGCGCCCGCAATATCCCCAACTGCCCCCACCCGGCGCGCCCCGTCCCGCGCAACCCGGCGCCCAGCCGGCGCCCCCCGTGACCCAGGCGCCGCTCGCCCCCCCGCCCGCCGCCCCGCAGACGCCCGTGACGGCCCCGCCCGTCTCCCCGGGAAGCCAGGCGCCGGCTGCGGATGGCAATGATTATGTGGTGGTCCAGCCTTCAGCCGAGCGCATTGCCAATCCGACCGCCGTCTATGCCGGCCTCGACAAGATCACCGGGCGCATCACCTCGTTCGAGGTGGCCATTGGCGAGACCGTGCAGTTCGGTGCCCTCCAGGTGACGCCGCGCGCATGCTATACGCGCCCGCCCACGGAGACGGCCAACACCACCTCATTCACGGAGGTGAACGAAATCACGCTGAAAGGCGAGGCCAAGCGCATCTTCACCGGCTGGATGTTCGCGGCCAGCCCCGGCCTCCACGCGGTGGAGCACCCGATCTATGACGTCTGGCTGATCGACTGCAAGGCAACCCCGCCCGGAACCGCCAAGTCCGCCGGCCAGAAGTAGAAGTCGGCGTTGGCCTTCGCCGCCTCGTCCAGCAGGCGCTGATAGGCGCGACGGCTGACCTCCACCGCGCCGAAGGTGGCCAGGTGCGAGGTGACGAACTGGGTGTCCAGGAGACGGAACCCGCCCGCCTTCAGGCGCGCCACCAGATGGACGAGCGCCACCTTGGAGGCGTCCCGCTCGGTGTGGAACATGCTCTCGCCGAAAAAGGCGGCGCCGAGCCGCACGCCATAAAGGCCGCCCACCAGCCGCCCGTCCTGCCAGGCTTCCACCGTGTGGCAATGGCCGCGGCGGAACAGGTCGCCATAGAGTGCGCGGATGCGGCCATTGATCCAGGTCTTGGCCCGGCCGGGCTGGGAGGCGGCGCAGCCGGAAATCACGCCCTCGAAATCGGTGTCGACGCGCACCTCGAATTCATCCGCGCGCACCGTGCGGGCGAGGCGCGAGGGCACGTGGAAGGCGTCGAGCGGGATGATGCCCCGTCGCTCCGGCTCCACCCAATAAAGGCCGGGATCCTCGGCGCTCTCGGCCATGGGAAAGATGCCGCAGGCATAGGCCTTCAGCAGCACCTCCGAGGTGATTTCAACGATATGGTCGCGCGGCCTGCTCATGGGACCATAGAAGCGCATGCAAGCGGGGCGGCGATGTGGCGCTTTGCCGCTTTTGTCCCACCTGTTCCGCGAAACCATGCGGCAGTGCAGCATGGGCGTGGAAAGGTGCAAGGATAAGGGGATACGGCTGTAGTCATTTTGTCATGAACGCGCTGTACTGCCGCTCTGGACCCACCTTCGGTGCCGTCCGCGTTTCAGCCCGTTTTGCAGCGGACCCGCCTCATGCTCTTCCAGCCTGTCGGCTCCAGACCTGATCCCGCGGCGGTCCGCCCCCGCTATTTCAGCGCCTTCGATCTCTTCGCCTTCGCCATCATCTTCGCCTTCCTGGCGCTGATCACCCACGCGACGCAGGAGACGCTGGTTCCGATCGCCGAGATGGAGCAGACGCCCATCTCGCTCGACCCGACGTCGCTGCCCGAATATGCGCTGCGCACCACCTTGCGCATGCTGGCGGCCATCGTCTGCTCGCTGATCTTCACCTTCATCTACGGCGCCATTGCCGCCAAGAGCCGGCGCGCCGAGATGGTGCTGATCCCGGTGCTGGACATCCTGCAATCGGTGCCGGTGCTGGGCTTCCTGTCCTTCACGGTTCTGTTCTTCATGAACCTGTTTCCCGGCCGGGTGATCGGCGTGGAACTGGCGGCGGTGTTCGCCATCTTCACCAGCCAGGCCTGGAACATGACCTTCAGCTTCTACCAGTCGCTGAAGACGCTGCCCCGCGATCTGGTGGAGGTGTCGGACAGCTTCCGCCTCACCGGCTGGCAGCGCTTCTGGCGGCTGGAGGTGCCCTTCTCCATGCCGGGCCTCGTATGGAACACCATGATGTCCATGTCGGGCGGCTGGTTCTTCGTGGTGGCCTCGGAAGCCATCACGGTGGGCGACACCACCATCACCCTGCCGGGCATCGGCGCCTATGTGGCCACCGCCATCGACCAGCGGGACCTTGGCGCGGTGGCCTGGTCGGTCATCGCCATGCTGGTCATCATCCTGCTTTATGACCAGCTGCTGTTCCGTCCCTTGGTGGCCTGGGCGGAGAAGTTCCGGTTCGAGCAGTCGGCGGGCGGCCCCGCGCCCAAATCCTGGGTGCTGGACCTCGTCAAGCGGGCACGCCTGCTGCAGATCCTCATGACCCCCATCGGCATGCTGGCCACCGTGGCCTCGCGCATGCCGCTGCGTTCCCCCGTGCGCGTGCCCCGCAAGGTGGAGGCCGCCTGGACCAGCCCCACCATGGACCGCATCTGGACCGTGCTGGTGGTGGCGAGCGCGATCTATGGCGCCTGGATCGTGGTTGACTATGTGGGCCGCGAGGTGGGGCTTGCCGAAGTGGGCCATGTGGTGTGGCTGGGCTTCCTCACTCTGATCCGCGTGGCGGTGCTGATCTTCCTCGCCTCGCTCATCTGGGTGCCCGTTGGCGTGTGGATCGGCCTTCGCCCGAAGGTTGCCACCGCGCTTCAGCCGGCGGCGCAGTTCCTGGCGGCCTTCCCCGCCAACATCGTCTTCCCGTTCGCGGTGGTGGCCATCGTGCGGCTGGGGCTCGACCCCAATGTGTGGCTGTCCCCGCTGATGGTGCTGGGCACCCAGTGGTACATCCTCTTCAACGTGATCGCCGGCGCCAGCGCCTTCCCGAACGACCTGCGGGAGGCGGCCAATTCCTTCCACATCCGGGGCTGGCACTGGTGGACCAAGGTGATCCTGCCCGGCGTCTTCCCCTATTATGTCACCGGCGCCCTGACCGCCAGCGGCGGCTCCTGGAACGCCTCCATCGTCGCCGAGGTGGCAAGCTGGGGTGACACCACGCTCAGGGCCGAGGGCCTGGGCGCCTATATCGCCGATGCCACCACGGCGGCGGACTTCCCGCGCGTGACCCTCGGCATTGCCGTCATGTCGCTCTACGTGATCGCCTTCAACCGCACGCTCTGGCGCCCGATGTTCACCTTCGCGGCCCGCCGCCTGCGCCTCGACTGAGGAGACCGACCATGCTCGAAACCGTCTCTCCCCCGGCGGATACCCCGCTGCTCGGCGTCTCCCATGTGGTCCAGTCCTATCGCAAGGGCGACAACAACCGCATCCTGGTGCTGGACGATGTCTCGCTCTCCATCAAGGAGGGCGAGATTGTCGGCCTGCTCGGCCGCTCCGGCTCGGGCAAGTCGTCCCTGCTGCGCATCATTTCCGGCCTCGTGCCGCCTTATGCGGGCGAGGTGACCTGGTGCGGGGAGAAGATTGACGGGCCGTGCCCCGGCATCTCCATGGTGTTCCAGACCTTCGCCCTCTTTCCCTGGCTGACCGTGCTCCAGAATGTGGAGATCGGCCTTGAAGCGCTGGGCGTGGATGCGGCGGAGCGCCGCCGCCGCGCGGAGCAGGCCATCGACCTGATCGGCCTCGGCGGCTTCGAGAGCGCCTATCCGAAGGAATTGTCCGGCGGCATGCGCCAGCGCGTGGGCTTTGCCCGGGCGCTGGTGGTGCATCCGCGCCTCATGCTCATGGACGAGCCCTTTTCGGCCCTCGACGTGCTGACCGCCGAGACCCTGCGCACCGACATCATCGACCTGTGGACCGATGGCGTGCTGCCCATCAAGTCCATCCTCATCGTGACCCATAACATCGAGGAGGCGGTGCTCATGTGCGACCGCGTCCTCATCTTCTCGTCCAATCCCGGCCGGGTGGCCTATGAGATGCCCATCGGCCTGCCGCACCCGCGCGACCGCCTGGCGCCGGAGTTCCGGGCGCTGGTGGAAGAGATCTATGCCCGCATGACCAACCGGGCCGGCCCCGGCGCGGCGCTGCAAGGTCACGACCAGCAGCACCAGGAGGCGACCCTCACCTCCCACCTTCAGCCCATTTCCACCAACATCCTGGCCGGCCTGCTCGAGGAGCTGGCGGACCCGCCCTATAACGGCAAGGCCGACCTGCCCGAACTGGCGGACAGCCTGCACATGCCGGCCGACAGCCTGTTCCCGGTGGCCGAGGCCCTCCAGATGCTGCGCTTCGCGGACATCGTGGCCGGCGACATCCTCATCACCGAGGCGGGGCGGCAATTCGTCGGTGCCGAGGTGGAGGCGCGCAAGCGCCTGTTCGCGGACCATCTCCTCGCCCATGTGCCCCTGGCCGCGCACATCCGCCGGGTGCTGGAGGAGCGCCCCAGCCACAAGGCCCCCTGGTCGCGCTTCGCCGACGAGCTGGAGGACCACATGTCCGAGGACTTCGCCAGCGAATCCCTGTGGGCGGTGGTCAATTGGGGCCGCTATGGCGAGACCTTCGTCTATGACGAACAGCTGAAGCAGTTCAGCCTCGAAGAGGAAGAGTGAGCGCGCGCCGCGCCGCCGGCCTATGGTCCTGAACACAGGCGGCTGACCGGGCCGGCGGGGTCGCAGGACGATCCGGTGCCCGGATCCGCCTCCTGGGGAGCAGCCGCTGCCCGAGGCGCGGGCGGCCGATGGAGGGGCGGATGGCGCGCGCGCGGCTTGTCCGGGCCGGTGTGCTTGCGATGGCGGCGACGGCGCCGGGTTTTCTCGGCCTTGCCACCGTGCAGGTGGAGGCGGGGATTGCCGGCGCTTTCGGCGCCTATCTCCTGGTTGTCAGCTTTCCCAAACTCCCCGCGCGCGAGCCGCGTGCCAAGCTGCTGGTGGCGGCGGCCTCCTTCGGGGGCTCGGCCGCCCTCGGTGCCTTTTGCGGGCTGGACCTCTGGCGGCTCATGCCGGCCGCGATCCTGTTCGCCCTCTGGCAGGCGCGCACCGAACTGGTGCCGGTGAGCCTGCGCCCCGTGGCGGCCCTGAGCGCACTCGCCATGGCGCTGTCCACCGCTCCGCTTCCGCCCGGCCTGACGCCGGCCACCTACGGCCTCGCCCTTGGTGCCGGCGCCCTGTGGCAAGCGGTCTGGGTGGCCGCGCTGGTGCCCGCCGGAGAAACGGGGCGTCGCGGCTGGCGCAGCGAGCTGGTGTTGCCCTGGCAGGGCCTCTTTCACGCTTATGCACCCCCGCCAGTGGAGGGCCGGAAGGTCGGCGCGCGGTTCGATCTGGTGATGGCGGTTCTGGCGGCGGTGGGCAGCGTTCTGGTGGTGGTGATGCCGGTGCCCCATTCGGGCTGGCTGCTGACCACGGCACTGCGGGTGATGAAGCCGACGCGGACGGAGACGCTCCATCGCATGCATCGGCGGGGGCTGGGCACGGTGCTGGGATCGGTCGCGGCGGTGGCGATCCTGTCGGTTGGAATGCCGCTCGCCCTCCACATCGCGTTGATGGGGGCGATCCTGTGCGCCATGCTGGTGGCGGGGCCGCAGCGCTATGGCCTCTACAGCTTCTGCCTGACCGTGGTGGCGCTGAACTTTGCGGCCTCTCCGGGCGAGGCGGTGACCGCGCTCGGCGGTTATCGGGTGGAGCTGACGCTCGGCGGCCTCGCCCTCGGCCTTCTGGCCTGCCTCGCTCTGCCGGCGACGGGGCAGAAAGCCTGACCGGGCGCGGAAGCGCCCGGCGGCTGCCCTCAGGCCCCCGTCAGATGCCCTTGCCCTCGCCCTGCGCCAGGAAGTGCTCCAGCCAGTGAATGTCATACTGGCCTTCGGCAATGTCCTTGGTGCGCACGAGGGTGCGGAAGAGCGGCAAGGTGGTGTCGATGCCATCCACCACGAACTCGTCCAGCGCGCGGCGCAGGCGCATCAGGCATTCGTCGCGGGTCTTGCCGTGGACGATGAGCTTGCCCACCAGCGAATCGTAATTGGGCGGGATCGCGTAGCCCTGATAGGCATTGCTGTCGACGCGGATGCCGAGGCCGCCGGGCACATGATAGTGCGTGATCCGCCCGGGCGAGGGCCGGAAGGTGGTGGGGTGCTCGGCATTGACGCGGCACTCGATGGCATGGCCCTCGATCACCACATCCTTCTGGGTGAGGGTCAGCGGCTCGCCGGCGGCGACGCGGATCTGCTCGTTGATGAGATCGATGCCGGTGACCATTTCGGTGACCGGATGCTCCACCTGGATGCGGGTGTTCATCTCGATGAAGTAGAATTCCCCGTTCTCGTACAGGAATTCCACCGTGCCGACGCCGAGATACTTCATCTCGCGCATGGCCTTGGCCACGGTCTCGCCGATCTCGGCGCGCTGGGCAGCGGTGATGACCGGGGAGGGGGCCTCTTCCCAGACCTTCTGGTGGCGGCGCTGCAGCGAGCAGTCGCGCTCGCCCAGATGGATGGCGTTGCCACGCCCGTCGCCGAGCACCTGCACCTCGATATGGCGCGGCTTGCCCAGATACTTTTCCAGATAGACCGCATCGTCGCCGAAGGCCGCCTTGGCTTCCGAGCGGGCGGTGGAGAGCGCCGCGGACAGGTCCTCGGCGGTCAGCGCCACTTTCA
Source organism: Aquabacter sediminis (assembly GCF_028863665.1). Lineage (GTDB taxonomy): Bacteria > Pseudomonadota > Alphaproteobacteria > Rhizobiales > Xanthobacteraceae > L1I39. The sequence goes on along the minus strand of NZ_JARBFX010000002.1, from coordinate 73,671 downwards.
TGCCGCGCCCGCCGCCGCCGGCGGCGGCCTTTACCAGGACCGGGAAGCCGATCTCGGCCGCGACCTTGTGGGCCTCCTCGTCCGAGTGAATGCCGCCCTCGGAGCCGGGCACCACCGGGATGCCGAGCCGCTGGGCGGTCTTCTTGGCCTCGATCTTGTCGCCCATGATGCGGATATGCTCCGCCTTGGGGCCGATGAAGTGGATGTTGTGGTCGTTCAGGATCTCGGCGAAGCGGGCATTCTCGGCCAGGAAGCCGTAGCCCGGATGTACCGCGTCCGCGCCCGTGATCTCGCAGGCGGCGAGCAGGGAGGGGATGTTCAGATAGCTGTCGCGGGCGGGAGCCGGGCCGATGCACACGCTCTCGTCGGCGAGGCGCACATGCATGGCATCCGCATCCACGGTGGAGTGCACGGCGACGGTGGCGATGCCGAGCTCCTTGCAGGCCCGCAGGATGCGCAGCGCGATCTCGCCGCGATTGGCGATGAGGATTTTCTGAAACATCGGCGCGGTTAGCCTTCGCGTAAACTCAATCTGCCGACGGCCGGCAGGAGGCGCCGGCCCGTCCGTGACGCGCGCCTTGGGGCGCGCCGTCGCTCACTCGATGACGAGCAGGGGCTCGCCATATTCCACGGGCTGGCCGTTCTCCACCAGGATCCTGGTGATCGTGCCGGAGCGCGGGGCGGGGATGGCGTTCATAGTCTTCATGGCTTCGACGATCAGGACCGTCTGGCCTTCGCGCACCGTGGAACCCACATCAACGAAGGGCGCCGCACCCGGCTCGGGGCAGCGATAGGCGGTGCCGACCATGGGCGAGGAGACCGCGCCGGGGTGCTTGGAGAAATCAGCCGGGCTGGCGGCGGCGGCAGCCTCGGGCGCGGCGAGCGCGGGGGCGGCGGGCGCTGCCACGGCGGCGGGGGCCACCTGGACCACCGGGGCGGGGGCGCGCACCACACGGATGCGCAGCGCGTCTTGCTGGACCTCGATTTCCGTCAGGTCGCTCTCCGAGAGGAGCTGGGCGATGTCGCGGACGAGGGCGGTGTCGATCGGGGATTTGGGATTCTTCATCATGCCTATGCGATCGTGCGGCGCGAGCGGCCGCGCGGGGCTCCTTGAGGACTGGTCAGTTCCGAATGTCAAGCATGGTCAGGCCGGACGCTGGGCTGCGAGTGCGGCGATGCCCAGAACATAGCTCTGGGGGCCGAAGCCGCAGATGACGCCGCGCGCCACGGGCGAGAGATAGGAATGGTGCCGGAACGGCTCGCGCGCGAACACGTTGGACAGGTGGACTTCCACCGTCGTGACGGCCGCAGCGGAAATGGCGTCCCGGATCGCCACCGAGGTGTGGGTATAGGCGCCCGCATTCAGCACCACGCCGAGGCTGCCGCGCGCGGCATGGATCTGATCCACCAGCACGCCTTCATGATTGGTCTGGTGGAACACCAGGTCCAGCCCGTGGCTGGCGGCGGCCTGCCGGCACAGGGCCTCGATGTCGGCCAAGGTCGCGGCGCCATAGATGCCGGGCTCGCGCGTGCCGAGCAGGTTCAGGTTGGGTCCGTTGAGGACGTGGACGGTATCGGGCATCCGGTGCGATCGGGTCCATGGCGCCCCGCGCACATCGCGAGGCTGCCGAGAGGAAGACGTCGCGGCCTCATGCCAGCGCCGGCTCTTCGGGCCGGGCGTTTATAAGGTGCAACGCGCACGAAGAAAAGCGCCCCGCGCAAGGCTGTCCCTGCGCGAGGCGGGATGGGAGGGCAGGCCGGCGCGCCGCTCAGTTGGTCGCCTGCTTGCGGGCCTGGTCCACCGCGTCCTTGAGCTTGTCATAGCCCACCGCGCCGATCACCACGTCGTTGCCCACCACGAAGGAGGGCGTGCCGTTGAGGCCGAGCGCCTGGGCGATCTTCATGCTCTCGTCGAGGGTGGCGTTCAGCTCGGGCGAGGTGGCCTGCTTCTGGATGAGGGCGGTGTCGATGCCCACTTCCTTGGCGGCGGCGATCGCCTTGGCGCGGTCGGCCTGGCCCCGGCCGGACAGCAAGGCATGGTGGAAGGCCATGTATTTGTCGGGCGCCACCATGCGCACGGCCACCGCCACCTGGGCGGCCTCCACCGAGCCCTGGCCGAGCACGGGGAATTCGCGCAGCACCACCTTCAGCTTGGGATCGGCCTTGATGAGCTGCTCGATGTCGGTGAGCGCCTTGCGGCAATAACCGCAATTATAGTCGAAGAACTCCACCAGGGTGACGTCGCCCTTGGGATTGCCCACCACCACGCCGCGCGGGCTGTTGAAGATGAGGTCCTTCATCTGCGTCACGGCCTGCACGCGGTCCTTGGCCTCGTTGGCCGCCTGGCGCTTCTCCAGCTCCATGATGGCTTCCTGGAGCACTTCCGGATTCTTGATCAGGTAGTCGCGGATGATGGGACCCATCTCGGCCTTTTCCGCATCGGTGAAGGCGGCGGCGGGGGCGGCGAAGGTGGCCAGCGTCCCGAAGGCGGCGGCGAAGGCGAGGGCGGCACGCAGGCCGGGACGGGGCAGCATCGAAGTCTCCATGAGAAAACGGAAAACGAGAGAAACGCGCATCATCACCGCTGCGCCGTCGGGGCGGGCGGCTTGAAGTTCAGGATGTCGTCGGCCTTCAGCCAGCCCGGCGTGCCCGGCTTGAAGCGCTGGCGGGCGCGGGCGGCCAGCTCCTGGCCGGTGCGGAACTCGCCGGCCGCCATATAGCCTTGCGCCGAGGCCAGGTCCGCATTGGCAAGGTCTCCCTTGCGGCCATAGGCGGTGGCCAGCGAGCGCCAGGCAAGGGCGGAATTGGGATCGCGCTGGGTGGCGAAGGACAGTTCGCGGATGGCCTCGTCCGTATAAGCGGGGTTGCCGGACTCCACCAGCGCCTGGCCCAGCATGGCGCGGATCAGCGGGTTGCCGTTGGTCATGCGCACCGCCTGCTGCAGCGGGGGCACCGCCTGGCCGGCGCGGCCCGCCTCCAGCAGCGCCTGGCCCTTCAGCTCGACAAAATAGGGGTTGCCCGGCTGGCGGGCGATGAGAGCGTCGATCTTGCTGATGGAATCGTTCACGTTGCCATAGCGATAGGCCGAAATCGCCCGGGCATATTGGGCCGCCAGCGAGGTGTCGGAGGGCGGATAGCGCCGCAGCACCGCGTCGGGCCGCTCCATGAAGCCGAACAGCTTGGCGCGCATGAGGTCGTGGCGGGCCTGGAGTTCCGGCGGATCCTTGGCGTTGTAATAGGGGCTCGCCTTGGCCAGTTGCTCCAGCGCCGCGATGCGCTCGCGCGCCATGGGATGGCTGAGCAGATAGGGGTCGATGCGCTGGCTGAGGAAAAGCTGGTCGCTCTGGAAGCGCTCGAACGTCTCCAGCATGCCCTTGGCGGATTGCTGGGTGGCGGTGAGATATTTCACCGCCAGCCGGTCGGCCTCCAGCTCCTGCCCGCGCTGATAGCTCAGCAGCGAGCGGCGAATCATTTCCTGCGGCGCGGTGATTGCGCCCGCCGCGGCCCCGCCCACCGTGCTCCCGCTGGCGCCCGCCGCTGCCCCCGCCGCGACGCCCGCGCCCGCCAGCAGCATGGCGGCGATGGCCATGGTCTGGGCGCCGGCAATCTGCTCGCGCATGCGCACCAGGTGGCCGGCGGAGATGTGGCCGATCTCATGGGCGAGCACGCCGATGATCTGGTTGGGCGTCTCGGCATCCATGAGCGCGCCCACATTGATGAAGATGCGCTTGCCGTCGGCCACGAAGGCGTTGAAGGAGCGGTCGCTGATCAGCACCACGTCGATGTTCTGCTGGGTCAGCCCGGCCACCTTGAGGATGGGGCGGATATAGTCGCGCAGCAGGTTCTCGATTTCCGCGTCGCGGATGAGCTTGGGGCGCGCCTGGGCGGCGGCCTCGTGAACGGGGAAGGCGAGGGTGGCGAGGAAGGCCAGGGCAATGGCGCCCGCGCCCGGCCACCCGCCCGAACGGCGCGCAGGCGCGCCCGGTCGCTGGCCGGAGGTCCCGTGCCGGATCGCGCGGCACGCATGCTGGAAGAGGCTCCACACCACCTTCATCGGTCCGTACGCTCGTTCCTTCATAATCGGGGCAGGCCCAGGCCTCCCCTTGCGCAGCCCCCACGCGGCCGCCTCTCGCCCCTTGGCGGACCGGCGCTCCCGCGCTACCAAGCGCAGCGACGCCGCAGTTCATCCGCCGCAGACGACAAAGCGAAGGAACACGGCCCGGCCCCACGGGTCAATGCGCCCCTGGATCACGTTGGGGCGAACCCTGTAACCACCGCGCGAATGCGGCGACACGACGGCGTCGCCCGCGTGCCAGGATCACGTGCCAAAGATCGTCTTGAGGATCACCCCATGTCCCCGCGTCCCGTTCCGCCCTTTTTCGCCTCCGCGCGCTCCGATGTGGCGCCCTTCATCGTCATGGACGTGATGGCGCATGCGGCCCGCATCGAGAGCGCGGGCGGACGGGTGATCCATATGGAGGTGGGACAGCCCGCCGCGCCCGCGCCGCTCACGGCCCGGCGGGCCGCCGCCGCCGCGCTGGAGGCGGGGCAGGTGGGCTATACGGCGGCGCTGGGCATTCCGTCGCTGCGGGCGCGAATCGCCCGCCATTATGGCGAGGTCCACGGCACGGCGGTGGACCCGGAGCGCATCGTCGTCACCAACGGCTCGTCGGGCGGCTTCATCCTCGCCTTCCTGGCCTTGTTCGAGCCCGGCGACCGGGTGGCCATCGCCGCGCCCGGCTATCCGCCCTATCGCCACGTGCTCTCCGCGCTCGGCTGCGAGCCGGTGCTGATCGAGACGCGCGCCGAGGACCGCTTCGCCCTGACGCCGGAGACGCTTTTGGCCGCCCATCGCCAGAAGCCGCTCAAGGGCGTGCTGGTGGCGAGCCCCGCCAACCCCACCGGCACCATGATGGACCGGCCGGCGCTGGCCGCGCTCATGGACTGTGCCAAGGATCTCGGCCTGCGCTTCGTCTCCGACGAGATCTATCACGGCCTCGACTATGCCTTCCCGGCGGTGAGCGCCGTGGAGCTGTCGGAGGAGGCGGTGGTGATCAACTCCTTCTCCAAATATTTCTGCATGACCGGCTGGCGCGTGGGCTGGATGGTGGTGCCGCCGGGCCTGTCCCGCACCATGGAACGCCTGCAGCAGAACCTGTCCATCTCGGTGCCCACCCTCTCCCAGGTCGCCGCCGAGGCCGCCTTTGACGGGTGCGCGGAGATGGACGCGGTCAAGCACGGTTATGAGGTGAACCGGCGCATCCTGACCGAGGGCCTGCCGCGCGTGGGGCTCGACCATTTCCTGCCCGTGGACGGCGCCTTCTACCTTTATGCGGATGTCTCGCGCTTCACCGGCGATTCCGCCGCCTTCGCCACCCGGCTTCTGGATGCCGTGCACGTGGCGGTGACGCCGGGCATCGACTTCGACCCGTTCCGGGGCAACCAGTTCCTGCGCTTTTCCTATGCCGGCTCCGAGGCGGACATGCGCGAGGCGGTGGAGCGCATCGGCAGCTTCCTGGCGGCCGAGTAGGGCTCAGGCGGAGAGAAACGTCAGTTCCGTCTCGTCATAGCGCCGGCGCTCCAATTCGGTGAAGCCCTCGGGCACGGTGAAGGCGCCGGCCTTTTCCTCCACCACGATCAGCGCTTCTGGGGCGAGCCAAGCGCCCAGGCGCGCGGAGGCCAGCGCCTGCTCAGCCAGCCCCTTGCCATAAGGCGGGTCGCAGAAGACGAGGCTGTAGGCATCCCCCGCAGGGCAGTCGCCCAGGCGGGTGGCATCGCGGCGGAAGATGCGGGTGACGCCGGTCAGCCCCAGCGTCTCCACATTGGTGCGGATGAGGGCGCGCGGCTCCACAGCCTCCTCCACGAACAGGGCAAACGCCGCGCCCCGCGAGAGCGCCTCGATGCCCAGGGCTCCGGTGCCGGCGAACAGGTCGAGCACCCGCGCGCCGTCGGCCGCGTCCCCATAGGCATGGGCGAGCACGTTGAACAGCGCCTCGCGCAGCCGGTCCGTAGTGGGGCGCGTGGCGTTGGTGGCGGGGGCCTTCAGCACCCGCCCGCGCAGGGAACCGCCGACGATCCGCATGGCCGCCCCCGATCAGCCCCGGCTGCGGGGACCGGACGACCGGCCGCGCGGACCGGCGCCACCGGGGCCGCCCTTGGGACCGCCCTTGCCGCCCTTGGGGCCGCTCTTGAAGCCGCCGGAGGGACGGCCTTTCGGCCCACCCTTGGGTCCGCCCTTGCCGGGCCCTGCCGGGCCGCGGGGGCGATCATCCCCATAAGCCGGCCGCTTGCCGGCGCCGCCCTTGAAGCCCTTGGGGCCGTCTTCCCGTCCACCGGACCGGAAGCCGCCCGACCGCTGGGGCCGCTCGCCCCCCTCGGGACGCTCGGACCGCTCACGGAAGGGACGGGCGGGACGCTCGCGGCGCTCCTCGCGGTCCCCGCCAAAGCGGCCGCCGGACCGGGGCGGACGGGCGCCGCCTTCGGGACGCTCGGACCGCTCGCGGAAGGGGCGGGCGGGGCGTTCGCCGCGCTCGCCGCCAGCGCGGGGACCGCGCGGCAGGAAGCCCACATCATCCCCCTCGGAGCGGGGGCGCTCGTCGCGGCGGGGAGGACGGTCGCCCCCACGGGCGGGACGGCCGCCAAATTCCCCTTCATCACGGCTGAAGCCGGGACGGCCCCGGCCGAAGCGGGGCTTCTCGCCCCGGGCATCATCAAAGCCGCGCTGGCCGCCCTTGCGGGGCGGGCGCCCGTCCGTGGACTTGCCGCGCCGGGGCTCCTCGCGCGGCTTCACCACGCGCTCCACCTTGATTTCGCGGCCCTTGCGATCGGCTACGGTGCCGCGGCTCTCCAGCTCGCGCTCCTCGTCTCCCCGACGGCTGCGGACGCGGAAGGCGGCGGTCTCCTCGGCCTCGCCGCGCGGGCGGCGGGCGCGCGCCCGCGGCTCCGGCTCCGGCTCGGCTCGGCGCGGCGGTCCACGACGGGCGGGACGGCGGGCCTCGTTGTCCTCCTCGGCCGCCTCGGTGCGCACCCGGCGGGCGGGCGGCTCCACGGGCTGGTCCAGGATGGGGCCGTCAAAGTCCGCGCCGGAGGCGGCGACGATCTCGGCGCCCATCTGGTCGCGCAGGATGCGGGTGCGCACTTCCTCGATGCCGCCTTCCGCGATCTCGCCCAGCTGGAACGGGCCGTAGGAGACACGGATCAGGCGGTTCACCAGGAGGCCGAGGGCGCCCAGCACATTGCGCACCTCGCGATTCTTGCCTTCGCGCAGGGCCACCGTGATCCAGGCATTGGCGCCTTGGACGCGGTCGAGGGTCGCTTCGATGGGGCCATATTCCACGCCCTCCACGGTGATGCCCTTGATGAGGCCGTCGAGCTGGGCCTGGTCGATCTCGCCCTTGGCGCGCACGCGGTAGCGGCGCAGCCAGCCGGTCTCCGGCAGCTCCAGCACCCGGGCCAGGCCGCCATCATTGGTCAGCAGCAGCAGGCCTTCCGAATTCAGATCGAGCCGGCCGACGCTGACGAGGCGCGGCAGGCCCTTGGGCAGGATCTCGAAGAGCGTCGTGCGCCCTTCCGGGTCCTTGTTGGTGGTCACCACGCCGCGGGGCTTGTGGTAGAGGAACAGGCGCGTGCGCTCACGCTCCGGCAGGGGGGCGCCGTCGACCGTAATGGCGTCCTCCGCCGTCACGGTGAAGGCGGGGGAGGTGAGGACGGTGCCGTTGACGGCGACCCGCCCTTCCAGGATCCAGTCCTCGATCTCGCGCCGCGAGCCTAGGCCGGCGCGGGCGATGACCTTGGCGACGCGCTCGGCGTCCTTGGTTTGGGCAGGCGGCAGCGCGGCTTTGGCACGCGGGACGCGGTTCTTGTCCTTGCGGGGAGGCTGTGTACGGGGCATGGAGAGGGCGATAGCACGATCCGTGCGGCGAGACGAGGTGGCTGGAGCGTCGGCGTGGGCGAGACTTTCATGCAGATGGCGCTGGCCGAGGCCCGCGCCGCCGCCGCGCGGGGCGAGGTGCCGGTGGGGGCGGTGCTGGTGCGCGGCTCGACGGTGATCGCCCGCGATGGCAACCGCACGCGCGAAAACTCAGATCCCACCGCCCATGCGGAGATGCAGGTGCTGCGCGCGGGGGCGGCGACGCTCGGCGCGGAGCGGCTGGTCAATTGCGATCTCTATGTGACGCTGGAGCCCTGCGCCATGTGCGCGGCGGCCATCTCCTTCGCGCGCATCCGCCGACTTTATTATGGCGCCGCCGATCCCAAGGGCGGCGCGGTGGACAGCGGTCCGCGCTTCTACAGCCAGCCCACCTGCCACCACGCCCCCGAAGTCTATGGCGGCATCGCCGAGCGGCAGGCGGCCGAGGTGCTGCGCACCTTCTTCAAGGACCGGCGCTGACCCCAGGCGCGCCCGCCCGCCATTTGCATGGCGTGGTGCCCGATCATGCACGCGCGTCCGTCGTGAAATCAGAGCCAAGATGCTAAAGCGGCCCTCTCACGCTTTGCCCGAACGGGACGCAAAAAAGAGGGCGCGCGCCTCTGGGGCGCCCGCACCCAGAAGACCTGGAAACGCCGTGATGTCCGCAGCCGCAATGGTCACGCCTCCCGACGCCGGCCACAGGCCGGGCCGGCTGGTGCACCTGCCCCTCGCACTGTTCGCAGCGCCCATGGGGTTGGGGGGCATCGGTCTCGCCTGGCGGGAGGCGGGCCGTTATCTGGGCGCGCCGGTCTTCATCGGCGAGGCTCTGATTGCCCTGGCCTGCCTCGTCTGGGGGCTGCTGGTGGCGCTGCATCTGGCCCGCGCGCTGCGCCATCCCGGCGCGCTTGCGGCCGATCTCGGCCATCCCGTGCGCTCCGCCTTTGCCGGCGCCGCCTCCATCGGCCTGATGATCGTGTCCGGCGGGCTCACGCCCTATGCGTACACGGCCGCCTGCTGGATCTGGCTGGTGGCGGTGGTGCTCCACGTGGGCATTGGCGTGTGGATGGTGCGTGGGCTCCTCACCTTGCCGCGCGAATCCACCGCCCTGTCTCCGCCGCTGCTGATTCCCCTTGTGGGAAATGTCCTGGCCCCGGCCTTCGGGGTCGCGCTTGGCTATGAGACGCTCGGCTGGGTGCTGTTCGGCCTCGGCGCGCTGCTCTGGGTGCTGGTGCAGCCCCTGATCCTCTCGCGCATCATCCTCGGCCCGAAAATGCCGATCCGCCTCCAGCCCACCCTCGTCATCCTGCTGGCGCCGCCGGCGGCCGGGGCGCTGGCACTGGCGCGCCTCACCCACGGCTTCGGTCCGGGGCCGTTGGTGCTGCTGGGGCTTGGCGCCTTCTTCGCGCTGGTGTTCGCGACCCTGGTGCCGGTGTTCGCGAAGATGCCCTTCGCCCTGTCCTGGTGGGCCTGGACCTTCCCCACCGCCGCCTTCGCCATGTCGACTTTGGCCTTTGCCAACGATCATCCGCACAGTGCCTGGACGCTGGCGGCCTGGGCGCTGCTGATGGCCTCCAGCGCCATCGTGGCGCTGGTGTCGGGCCTGACGCTCCGGGAGGCCTGGTCCGGGCGCCTGCTTCAGCCGGAGCCCTGATCCATAAGGAGGGGCGCTATCTGACCAGACGGCGGCTCAGGCGAAGAAGTCCAGGAGCGCGGCGCTGACGGCCTCGGGGGCCTCCTCGCACACAAAGTGGCCGGCCTCCACCGGGGCGCCGCGGCGCTTGGGGGCGAAGATCTTCCAGGCGTCCAGCGGGCTGACGCCGCGGCTGGGAATGCCGGTGGCCCCCCACACCGCCAGCACCTCGCAATCGATCTGCCGCCCGGCGGCAAGGTCCGCCTCGTCATGGGCGAGATCGATGGTGGCGCCGGCGCGGTAATCCTCGCAGGCGGCGCGGATATGATCCGGGGAGGAGAAGGCCGCGCGGTAATGGGCGATCGCGCGGGGATCGAAGGCGGAGAGGTCTTTCTCCGCCGTCCAGCTCGCCAGCGTCCAGTCCAGGAAATAGCCGGGGTCGGCGCCGATCATCTTTTCCGGAAGGGGATGGGGTTGGGCCAGGAAGGCCCAGTGATAGACCTGGAGCGCGCGGGACCGGTCCATGCCATGCCACATGGTGACGGTGGGCACGATGTCCAGCACCGCCAGCCGGTCCACGCGGCCGGGCGCGTCGAGGGCGAGGCGATAGCCGACGCGCGCCCCGCGATCATGGCCGGCCACGGCGAAATGGGCGTGGCCCAGATCTTCCATGACGTGAACCAAAGCCGCCGCCATGGCCCGCTTGGAATAGGGGGCATGGTCGCGTCCAGGGGCGGGGGCGGCGCTCCAGCCATAGCCGGGCAGGTCCGGAATGATCAGCCGATGGCTCTTGGCCAAGGCGGGGGCCACCTTGTGCCACATCACGCCGGTCTCGGGAAAACCGTGGATCAGGAGGAGGGGAGGGCCCTCGCCGCCGACGCGGGCAAAGATGCGCCCGGCAGGGGTGTCGATATTGTGCGACGAGAAACCGGGAAACAGATCGGCGAGATCAGGCACGGCATCCTCCCTTGGTCACGTCCGGGCACCAGGCGCGCGAGGCCAGCGCGCCCGAGACCTTATTTCAAGGCACGCCAGCCAATATCGTTCCGATAGAAGCCGCCGGGCCATTCGATCCGCTCGGCCGCCGCATAGGCGCGGTCACGGGCGTCCTTCAGGGTGGTGCCGGTGGCGGTGATGTTCAACACCCGACCCCCGTTGGACACGATCTTGTTGCCCAGCCACTTGGTGCCGGCCTGGAAGATGATGACTCCCTCGCCTTCGCCGGCCGCCTCCAGGCCGAGGATCTCGTTGCCCGTCTTGTGGGCGCCGGGATAGCCGCGGCTGGCATAGACCACCGTGATGGCGTTCTCGTCGGACCAGGTGACGTCCACGGAGGCAAGGCGCCCGGCTGCGGTGGCGGCGAGCACCTCCAGGAGGTCGCCGGTGAAACGCGGCATCAGCACCTGGCATTCCGGGTCGCCGAAGCGGCAATTATATTCCACCAGCTTCGGCCCGGCGGAGGTGAGCATGAGGCCGGCATAGAGGATGCCGCGATAGGGCGCGCCTTCCTTCACCATGGCCTTGGCGGTGGGCACCACGATCTCGGCGATGGCGCGGGCTTCCAGTTCGGGGGTGAGAACCGGGGCGGGGGAATAGGCGCCCATGCCGCCCGTATTGGGGCCGAGGTCGCCGTCGAAGGCGCGCTTGTGGTCCTGCGCGCTGCCGAAGGGCACCACGGTCTCGCCGTCTACCAGGCAGAAGAGGCTGGCCTCCTCGCCTTCCATGAATTCCTCGATCAGCACTTCCTGCCCGCCGGCGGCGAACACCTGCTCGATGGCGGAGACCGCCTCTTCCAGATTGAGCGCCACCACCACGCCCTTGCCGGCCATGAGGCCGTCCGCCTTCACAACGATGGGCAGGCGCTCCCCCTTCACATAGGCGGAGGCCGCCTCGGCGGAGGTGAAGCGGGCAAAGCCGGCGGTGGGGATGCCATAAGCCCGGCACAATTCCTTGGTGAAAAGCTTGGAGCCTTCCAGGCGCGCGGCGGCGGCGGTGGGGCCGAAGGCGAGGATGCCGGCTTCGTTCAGCTTGTCCACGAGGCCCGCCACGAGCGGCGCCTCCGGGCCGACCACGACGAATTCGATGGCATGGTCGCGGCACCATTTCACCAGGGTGTCGTGGGCGGAGAGGGGAATGCCTTCCACCACCTCGGCGAAGTCGGCGATGCCGGGATTGCCGGGGAGGGCGTAGAACTGCCCCATGTTCGGACTCTGGGCCAGCTTCCAAGCAAGAGCATGTTCGCGGCCACCGGAGCCGAGGAGCAGAACATTCATCAGGCATCTCTCCCGTTTCAGTTTCGCTATCGGCTTGAGGCCCGGCAAACAAGAGAAAAGGCAATGCGCTCTCCGCATGAGAGGTGAAAGCGTTATGCTCTTGTCATCGTTGTCCACCGTTCCGTGATTCCATGGTTGCCCTCTCCCCGCCTACCGCCAACGCGCCCGAATGGAGCGTCACCGAACTGTCCATGGCGCTCCGCCGCACGGTGGAGGATGCCTATGGGCACGTGCGGGTGCGGGGCGAGATTTCCGGCTATCGCGGCCCCCATTCCTCCGGCCACGCCTATTTCTCGCTGAAGGATGCGGGCGCAAGGCTCGATGCGGTGGTGTGGAAAGGCACGTTCGGCCGCCTGAAGCTGCGCCCGGAGGAGGGGCTGGAAGTGGTGGCCATCGGCCGCCTCACCACCTATCCCGGCAAGTCCGGCTACCAGATCGTCATCGAGGCGCTGGAGTTCGCGGGCGCCGGCGCCATCATGGCCATGCTGGAGGAGCGCAAGACGCGCCTCGCGCTGGAAGGCCTGTTCGATGCCGGCCGCAAGGTGCCTCTGCCTTATTTGCCGCAGGTGATCGGCATCGTCACCTCGCCCACGGGCGCCGTCATCCGCGACATTCTTCATCGGCTCGGGGATCGCTTCCCCCGCCGCGTCATCGTCTGGCCCGTGCGGGTGCAGGGCGACACCTGCGCCGCCGAGGTGAGCGCCGCCATCCGAGGCTTCAATGCGCTTGCCCCCGGTGGCCCCGTGCCCCGGCCGGACGTGCTGATCGTGGCGCGGGGCGGCGGCTCGCTGGAAGACCTCCTGGGCTTCTCGGAGGAAGCCGTGGTGCGGGCGGCGGCGGAGAGCGCCATCCCGCTGATCTCCGCCGTGGGCCACGAGACCGACGTGACCCTCATCGATTTCGCCGCCGACGTGCGCGCGCCCACCCCCACGGCCGCCGCCGAGATGGCGGTGCCGGTGCGTGCCGAGCTTCTCAATGGGCTCGACCGCCTCGCCGCGCGTTTGCGTGCCGCGCCGCGCCGCCATTTGGAGCGGGCGCGGGCGGAGTTTCGCGCGCTCTCCCGCCTGTTGCCCACCGCCGAGACGCTGCTGGCCGATCGCCGGCAGCGCCTCGACACGGCCTCCGCCCGGCTGCCGCGTGGCCTGACCACCAATGCCGGCGCCCATCGCCTGCGCTTCCAGGCGGCCCATGGCCGCCTCTCCCCCCATGTGCTGCGCGCCCGCCTGGAGCGGTGCGGCGAGCGCAGGGACGTGCTGGGCGCGCGGTTGGAACGGGCGGCGAAGGCCCTGGCAGAGAGGCGCTCCGACCGGCTCGCCAGCTTGTCCTCGCGCCTCGATGCCGCGCGGGCCGGCTATCTGCGCACCCAGGCGCTCCACATCGCCCGCCGACGCGAGGGGCTGGCGAGCCTGCACAATCGGCTCGGCCGCGCGGTCAAGGCGCTGCTGCGGGACCAGACGCGGCAATTGGCCGGCGCGTCCGCCATGCTGGAGGCCTTGTCCTATCACGGCGTTCTCGCGCGCGGCTTCGCCCTGGTGCGCGATGCCTCGGGCCAGGCGGTGCGCGCCGCCGGTCAGGTGCGGCCGGGCGCCGGTCTGGAGCTGGAATTTGCCGACGGCCGCGTCGCCGTGACCGCCGAGGGCACGCCGCCCGCGCCGGGAGAGGGCGGCGCGCCCCGCCGCGCGCCCAAGCCGGCCGCGAAGGGGACGGGGACTGGCCAAGGGTCGCTGTTCGCGGGCTGAGCGGGCGTCTCGAAGGCCGCCGGCTCTGACTGGGACGCATGGCTGGCGGTCGCGGGCGCCCCGCCCTTTGCGGTTCGGTGCCGAAAACCTTATGCTGGCGTCATCACAGATTTGCGGACATCCGCCGGCATGAACAGATTTGAACGTTTCCCCGAGCCCAATGGCGAGGCCGAAATCCGGTATCTCGACGGCGAGTTCCGCGTGCTCCGCCCCGGCAGCTTCGTGCGCTGCGCGGTGACCGGCCAGACCATTCCCCTCGACGAACTGCGCTATTGGAGCGTCGATCTCCAGGAAGCCTATGCGGACCCCCAGGCGGTGCTCCAGCGCGTGCGCCAGCAGGAGGGCAAGCCTACCTCCTGACGGCCCACCTCCTGACGGCTCTGCATTTTTGGGGGTCTTTATCCGCTGGTGCGGGCGGCGAAGCGGGAGTCCGCCAGCGCCACGAGATCGTCAAACAGGTTTGCCGCCGCCGGCACCATCTCGACACCGAGGGTGGCAATGTCCGGGCGGACCTGCGCGAAGGTGGGCCCGGAGAGGCGCACGGCATCCTTTTCGGTGGTGACGGGGGTCAGCCCCGCCACGCGGGCTTTCAGCACCAAGGCGGTGATTTCGTCGACCCCATAGGGATGATGGTCGGGAAAGGCCTGGCGCGCCACCACGTCCGCACCCGCCGCCTCCAGGGTCGCGAAGAATTTGTCCGGCCGGCCGATCCCGGCGAAGGCCAGCACCCGCTTTCCCTTCAAGGCCTGCGCATCCCGCGCCACCGGCACCAGATGGCCGGTCTCGATGGTGGGCGCGCCGGCATCGCGGGCCGCCTGGAGCCCGGCTGTTCCCTCGCCCACCACCAGCACCGCATCCGCCCGGGCCAGTTGCGGCTTCAAGGGCGCGCGCAAGGGACCGGCGGGCAGCACATGGCCGTTGCCGATGCCCGCCGCCGCATCCATCAGCAGGAGGCTGGCATCCTTCACGAGGGAGGGATTCTGGAAGCCGTCATCCATCACCACATGGGTTGCGCCCTCCGCCAGAGCGAGGCGGGCGCCGGCGGGGCGGTCGCGGGAGACGATGGTGGGCGCGTGGCGGGCCAGCAGCAGGGCCTCGTCGCCCACATCCGCCGGGCCGTGCCGATCGAGGTCCACCCGCAGCGGCCCCGCTTCGCGGCCGCCATGGCCGCGCAAGAGGGCGAAGGGGCGGGCGCCACGGGCGGTCAGCGCGTTGAGCAGCGCAATGGCGGTGGGCGTCTTGCCGGTGCCGCCCACGGTGGGATTGCCGATGCAGATGACCGGCAGGCCGACCGCGGCGCCCGGCTGCGCCATGCGGTGCACCGTCACCGCCCCGATGAGCGCGCCGAGCGGCGAGAGCAGGGCGCCGGCAAGGCTGCCCGGAACCGACCAGAACCGGGGCGCCTGCGCGAACATCAGCGCCCCAGCCGCAACTGCACGAGATAGGGCTCGATGGCCGACAAGGTCCGCTCCAGCGCTCCGCTCAGCGCCGCCGTGGTCCGCCGTGCCGCTTCCGCCGTGCGGGCATGGAGGGTTGGGTCGGCATATTGGGCGAGCACGCTTTCGATGATGTCCTCGGCGGAATTCACAAGGCCCGCGCCGCCTTCCGCGTCGAGGCGGTCATAGACCAGGCCGAAATTCCACACATGCGGGCCGTGCAGCACCACCGCGCCGAGCTTGGCCGCCTCGATGGGATTCTGTCCGCCATGGCGCGCCAGCGAGCCGCCCACGAACACCACGGGGGCGAGGCGGTAGAACAGGCCGAGTTCACCGATGGTGTCGGCCACATAGATCTCGATGCCCTCGTCCGGCATGTGGCCGCTGCTGCGGGTCAGGGCCGGCAGGCCGGCCTGCTCGGCGATCACCCGCACCGCCTCGCCTCGCTCGGGATGGCGGGGGACGATGACGGTCAGGAGGCCGGGAATCTCTTCGCGCAGGGCCAGGTGCACCTGTGCGATGGCTTCCTCTTCGCCCGGATGGGTGGAGGCGGCCAGGAAGACCGGGCGGTCATGCAGATGCCGCAGCATGGCGTCCAAGGCCGCCGGGTCCACGGGCGGGGGCGGGACGTCGAATTTCAGGTTGCCGGCCACTTCCACGCGGGGCGCGCCGAGGGTCTTGAAGCGCTGGGCGTCGTCGCGGGTCTGGGCGAGGCACAGGTCGACGCGGGACAGCAGGGCACCGGCGCTGCGGGGCAGGCGACCCCAGCGCCCGGCCGAGCGTTGCGACAGGCGGGCATTGACCATGACCAGAGGCGTGCCCCGCCGCCCGATCTCGGCCAGGAGATTGGGCCACAGCTCGGATTCGGCGATCAAAGCCAGGTCCGGCTTCCAATGGTCGAGGAAGCGGGCGACGAAGCGGGGGGCGTCGAGGGGAATGAACTGGTGGATCACCCCGCGCGGCGCGCGGCGCGCCACGATGCGGCTGGAGGTGAGCGTGCCGGAGGTGAGCAGGCAGGAAAAGCCGCGCTCCACCAGCCGCTCCACCAGCGGCATCACGGAGATGATCTCGCCGACGCTCGCCCCATGCACCCAGACCAGGGTGCCGCGCGGCCGCTCGGCGCTGGCAAAGCCCCGGCGCTCGGCCAGGCGGGAGGGATCCTCCTTGCCCTTGCGGACCCGGTATCCGAGCCATGCGGGGGTCAGAAGGCCCGCCATCGCGGTCAGCCCGCGATAGGCGCGGAGCGGAACGGGCAGCTTTTGCCCCTTCGTCGCCGCCTTCACCTGGCGGTGTCTCCGCGGCCGAGAAGCGCCTCCGCCCGGGCGGTGGCCTTCTCCAGGCGCTCCTGCACCAAGGCGCGGGCGGCTTCCAGGCCCGCCTCGTCCACGTCGCGGGCCACGAAGATGGGCTCGCCCACCACCGCCGCCCCCTTGCCGAACGGCAGGTGCAGGCTGGCGCGGTCCCAGCTCTTGAGCAGGATGCGGTTCTTGGTGGCCATGGCGATGGGCAGGATAGGCCGTCCCGAATGGCGCGCAATGGTCACCACGCCGAGCCCGGCCCGGCGGGAGATCTTGGGCACGTCGGCGGTCATGGCGACGTTGATGCCCTCGCGCAGGGTCTCGATCATGGCATAGGTGGCGGAGACGCCGCCCTTGCGGTGGAAGTCGCCCGGATTGGTGGCGCCGGAGCCACGAATGGTCCCCACCCCCAGCCGCTCGGCGGCGATGGCATTGATCTCCGCGTCCGCATGACGGGAGATGAGCACCTTTGCCTTGTGGTGCGGCTTCATGATGAAGGGGGTCAGGAAGTGCTGGCCGTGCCAGAACGTCATGATCAGCGGCAGGTGCGCGTCCATGCGCTCATAGATGTCGGGCGGCTCGACGATGAAGCGGGACGTCTTGGCGACCAGCTTGAAATAGGACGCAAACGCCGTTCCGGCGGCCACCTGAAAGGCCCGGTTGGTGCGCAGACGACGCCACATGCTTCGATGATGTCCCAGTCAAACATATGCTCGCCCCGCGGGATGTCTCCCACGGAGCAAGACGCATTGCAATCGGATTGTTTCAGCATCTTTCGCCGCGTGAACAGGAAATGCTGCACTGCGGCGACGGCGGGCTCCGGGGCCGGCCCCGCAGCGTCAGCCTTCGTGGGTGGTGTCGGTCTCGGGGTCCAGAAGGCGATGCATGTGGACGACGAAATAGCGCATCAGCGCATTGTCCACCGTCTGCTGGGCCTTCGCCTTCCAGGCGGCGGCGGCGGAGGCGTAGTCGGGATAGATGCCGACGATGTCGAGCTGGCTGAGATCCTTGAACTCGACGCCCCCCAGCTCCTTCAGCTCGCCGCCGAAAACCAGGTGCAGCAACTGTTTGTGGTCGGATGACTTGGGCATGTTCGGACGCTTCCCGCAGCTAGAGCACGACAAGGATCAGAGGCCCGCCCCCCCCTTGAGGAGCGCGAGCACGGGGCCATGGAGCTTCAGTCCGGCACAGACCAGCGGGCGATGCCGGGGGCTCGGCGCATTGTAGCGCGGAACCGCTCCGTCATAGCTCGTTACTGCACCGCACGCTTCATGCACGATCAGATCGGCCGCGGCAATGTCCCAGTCATTGGCGGCGGCGCCCGCGAGGGTCAGGTCCAACTCGCCGGTGGCCACCCGGGCGAGGCGCAGGGCGAGGGAGCGGGCGCGGGGCACGCGCTGGATGCGGGCGCGCCGTTCCATGGCATCGAGGGCGCCGTTGGGGCCGGCGACGGTGGCGCCATCAAGGCCCGCGCGCTGCGACGCCGCGATGGGCGCGCCGTTGCGGGTCGCCCCGCCGCCGAGGCTGGCGAGGAACAATTCGTTGGTCACCGGGGCGAAGAGGGCGCCGGCGATGGGCCGGCCATCCTCCACGAGGGCGGCCGAGATGCTCCAGTCGCTGCCGCCGGCCATGAAGCCACGCGTGCCGTCGATGGGGTCCACCACCCAGACGCGGCGCCGGGACAGGCGGTCGGGGGAATCCGCGCTCTCTTCGGAGAGCCAGCCATAATCGGGCGCCAGGGCCTGCAGGCGCTCGCGCAGATAGGCATCCACGGCCAGGTCCGCGGCGGTGACGGGGGAATCGTTGGACTTGGTCCAGGTCTCCACGTCGGCGCGGAACATGGAGAGCGCGATTTCGCCCGCCGCGGTCGCAACCTCCGCCAGATGGCGCGCCATGGCCGCCGGCGCATCCGGCGCGGGGGAGGCGGCGACGGAGGAGGAAAAAGGATCTGAGGGACGCATGGCAAGCCAATAGGCCGGGGGCGACGCTAAGGCAAGCGCGGCCGGGCAAGCGGGGTCGGGCAAATAGGGCCGGGCAAGCAGGGGCCGGCAAGGCGAGGCTGGAGGCGCGCCAAGCCCCGGGGCCGCTAGATCAGCCCCGTGGCCACCAGATGTTGAAGCGCCGCATCCAAAGCAAGGCCGGCGAACAGGATCAGGCCCGCATTGCGGTTGGACTTGAACAAAGCCAGGCACAGGTCGGGATTGTCGATGTCGAGGCGCACCACCTGCCGCCGCAGCATCAAGGCGAAGACGGCAAGGCCGATCCAGGCGAACAGGCCCGCGCCCGCCGTGAAGAGAGCAAGGGCGAAGAAGACGACGGTCGCGCCATAGACGAGGGTCAGGGCAATCCCCGAGCTGCGGCCGAACAGCAAAGCGGTGGAGCGCACACCCACCACCGCGTCGTCCTCGCGGTCCTGGTGGGCATAGATGGTGTCATAGCCGAACACCCAGCACACCGATCCGGCGAACAGGAGGAGGGCGGGATCCTCGATGGAGGAGAAGACGCTGGCCCAGCCCATGAGCGCGCCCCAGGAAAAGGCGATGCCCAGCACCAGTTGCGGCACCGAGGTGATGCGCTTCATGAGCGGATAGACCGCCACCACGCCCATGGAGGCGATTCCCGTGACCACCGCGAAGCGCGGCAGGCTGAGCAGCACCGCAAGCCCGATGAGAAGCTGGAAGGCCAGGAAGGCGAACGCACCGGTCAAGCCCACCTGGCCGCTGGCCAGCGGGCGGGAGCGGGTGCGGGCGACCTTCTTGTCGATGTCGCGGTCGAGAATGTCGTTCCAGGTGCAACCGGCGCCGCGCATGGCGATGGCCCCCACCGCGAACAAGGCGAGCAGGGCGGGATCGGGATAGGCATGGCGGGCGGCGATGGCGGCAAGGGCGGTGGACCACCAGCACGGCAGCAGCAGCAGCCAGCTGCCGATGGGCCGGTCCGCCCGCGCCAGGCGCAGATAGGGCCGCGCCACGGCAGGCGCCCAGCGGTCAACCCAGTTGCCGGCGCCCGCGTCGGCAACGGGCGCGAAGGCGCCGTCCTGTCCCAATGATGTCAAGGTCGGCCTCGCGGCTATTTCAAGGCGTTGCCGGTCAAGGTGTCGAACACGCCCCCGCCCGTGCCGCCGGAGCCGGGCACGTAGCCGGTGGTCACGCCAAGCGCGCTGGACATGGAGCCCTGCGGCGGGGGCTTGGCCGGCCCGCCCCCTCCGGCCCCGGCGCCGCTGGCCGCTGCCGCGCAGATCTTGTCCCGCAGATCGGCGGTCTTCTTGTTGTTGGCCACCGCCGAGGTCACCACCTCCGGCGGGATCTGGCACCAGTCCTTATTGTCCTGGAGATATTTGGCGACCTTGGCCTCGGAGGCCGTGAAGGTGCGGAAGAGCGGGCACAACTCCTGCGGCGGCTTCTTCGCCTTGCCGGCGGCCTGCAGGGCCTTGCCCTTTTCCTCCATGTCCTGGCGCAGGGCCATGAAGTCGGTCTGGCAATCGGCGAGGGCGACGCCCGTCCCCATCAGGAAGAGGGCAAGGGTGGCCGCCGACAGGCGCTGGATTTTAGCGTGCACGGACAAATCCCCTTCCGCAGCGTCCCACAAGGTCATACATTTTCCTTACAAAGACCCGACGTATTGGGCAATATCGCGGCAGGCGGCAATATAAGTTCAAATAGCGGGGGAAGACCCCTTCCGCGATGGGCTTTTGCCGGCGCTAAAAAACCGCACGGGCGTGCTTGACGGACATTGCGCCGGAAAGTACCTTCCGCGCAACTTTATGGAAGGTGTGTGCGCACATGCGCAAGTTCGTTGCCATTCTTGTACCCTGGGGCGCCACCAACGGGCCGGCTTGATTGCCGGGACGGGGATTGGTGGCGCGTGACGAGGGGCCTTCGGGCCCCTTCGTCGTTTCTGGACCCCGTGATGTTTCTGGACCCTGTGACAACAGAACGCTTGAGGAATGGTGCGGCGCTGCGGCGGGCACCGGGGAGCAACTGAGATGAACAAGCAGATGACCGGCGCCGAAATGGTCATGCAGGCCCTCGCCGACCAGGGGGTCGAACACCTGTTCGGCTATCCGGGCGGCGCCGTGCTGCCCATCTATGACGCCATGTTCCACCAGAACCAGGTGCAGCACATCCTGGTGCGGCACGAGCAGGCGGCGGTTCATGCGGCCGAGGGTTATGCCCGCTCCTCCGGCAAGGTGGGCGTCGTGCTCGTCACCTCCGGTCCCGGCGCCACCAATGCGGTCACCGGTCTCACCGACGCGCTGATGGATTCCATTCCCCTCGTCTGCATCACCGGCCAGGTGCCCACCCACCTGATTGGCAATGATGCCTTCCAGGAATGCGACACGGTGGGCATCACCCGCCCTTGCACCAAGCACAATTATCTCGTCCGCGACGTGAACGACCTGGCGCGCGTGCTGCACGAGGCCTTCTATGTGGCGCAGAACGGGCGCCCCGGCCCCGTCGTTGTCGACATCCCGAAGGACGTTCAGTTCGCCACCGGCACCTATGTCGGCCGCGAGAATATCGAGCACAAGACCTACAAGCCGAAGCTGTTCGGCGATGCCGACAAGATCGCGGCGGCGGTGGAGATGATCGCCAATGCCAAGCGGCCCATCTTCTATACGGGCGGCGGCGTCATCAATGCCGGGCCGGAGGCGAGCCGCCTGCTGCGCGAGCTGGCCAAGCTCACCGGCGTGCCGGTCACCTCCACGCTGATGGGCCTCGGCGCCTTCCCGGCGGCGAGCAATCAGTGGCTGGGCATGCTGGGCATGCACGGCACCTACGAGGCCAACATGGCCATGCACGGCTGCGACGTCATGGTGTGCATCGGCGCGCGCTTCGACGACCGCATCACCGGCCGCCTGGACGCCTTCGCGCCGGGATCGAAGAAGATCCACATCGACATCGACCCGTCCTCCATCAACAAGAACGTGAAGGTGGACCTGCCCATCATCGGCGATTGCGGCCGGGTGCTGGCGGACCTCGTCTCGGTGTGGAAGGCCAAGGGCGCCCAGGTGGAGAAGGACGCGCTTGAGATCTGGTGGCGGCAGATCGACCGCTGGCGGGGGCGCAACTGCCTCGCCTACCGGGCGTCCGACGAGATCATCAAGCCGCAATACGCCATCGAGCGCCTCTATGCGGCCACCAAGGACAAGGACGTCTACATCACCACGGAAGTGGGGCAGCACCAGATGTGGGCCGCCCAGTTCTTCCGCTTCGAGGAGCCCAATCGCTGGATGACCTCCGGCGGCCTGGGCACCATGGGCTACGGCCTGCCCGCCGCCATCGGCGCGCAGATCGCCCATCCCGAGGCGCTCGTCGTCGACATTGCCGGCGAAGCCTCCATCCTCATGAACATGCAGGAGATGTCGACGGCCGTGCAGTTCGACCTGCCGGTGAAGATCTTCATCCTGAACAACCGCTACATGGGCATGGTGCGCCAGTGGCAGGAACTGCTCCATGGCGGGCGCTACTCCCACTCCTATTCGGAGGCGCTGCCCGACTTCGTGAAGCTGGCGGAAGCCTATGGCGGCGTCGGCATCCGTTGCGAGAAGCCCGGTGACCTCGACGCGGCCATCGCCGAGATGAATGCCATCAAGCGCCCGGTCATCTTCGACTGCATCGTGGACCAGCAGGAAAACTGCTTCCCCATGATCCCGTCGGGCCGCGCGCACAACGAGATGATTCTCGGCGACATGGCGGTGGACCTCGACGAGGCCATCACCGACGAAGGCAAGATGCTGGTGTGACGGACGCCTGACGGCACCGCCCGGTCGCCGCCCCTCACGGGCCGGCCGGGCGGATGCCGCTTGAGAGACCGCGCCGTCCCTTTTTCCTCTGCCCTCCCGCTCGCGGAGGGCATGCCCCACCTTCAAGAGACATCCATGTCCCATCCCGCCGAACCCATCGAGCGCCATACCCTCTCGGTCCTGGTGGACAACGAGCCCGGCGTGCTCGCCCGCGTCATCGGGCTGTTCTCCGGCCGCGGCTACAATATCGACAGCCTGACCGTGTCCGAGGTGAGCCAGGAGACCCATCTCTCGCGCATCACCATCGTCACCACCGGCACCCCCATGGTGATCGAGCAGATCCGCAACCAGCTCGATCGCCTCGTGCCCGTGCACAAGGTGCGCGACCTCACCAAGGAGGCGGTGTCGCTGGAGCGGGAGCTGGCTATGGTGAAGGTGCGCGGCCTCGGCGAGGCGCGCAGCGAGGCGCTCAGGCTGGCGGAAGCGTTCCGCGCCCGGGTCATCGACGCCACCCGCGAGAGCTTCGTGTTCGAGATCACCGGCAAGAGCGACAAGATCGACCAGTTCGCCTGGCTGATGGAGCCCCTCGGCCTCGTGGAGGTGGCGCGCACCGGCGTGGTCGCCATCGCCCGCGGGCCGGAGCCCATGTGAGGCGAGCGCGGGCAGCTATGCACCATGCACTGCGGTAGGCCGAAAGGCATGCCGCACCGCATGGACAGGCGGTGAACGGAGCGCCGCCTTGGGCTTGCCTCGCCGGGTTCCCCTGGATATACGGCGGGGCATCAAGCCCTCGTGCGCCATAGGCGCGAAGGTGGCATTCAGCGCGCATCGTCGGCGTCCCCCTTAGAGCTTCGCCGCCGGAGCGGGAGGACGTTCAAGGCCGGTCGGAAAGCACGCTTCGGGTTCGCCGCCGGCCCTTTTTCACACCCTTTCAAGAACAGCGCCCACAGGAGATGATGATGCGCGTTTACTACGATCGCGATGCCGACCTGAACCTCATCAAGGGGAAGAAGGTCGCCGTCGTCGGCTATGGCAGCCAGGGCCACGCCCATGCGCTCAACATGCGCGATTCCGGCGTGAAGGACGTCGTGATCGCCCTGCGCCCCGGCTCCGCCACCGCCAAGAAGGCCGAGGCCGAGGGCTTCAAGGTCATGACCCCCGCCGAGGCCGCCAAGTGGGCCGACGTGGTGATGATGCTGACCCCCGACGAGCTGCAGGGCGACATCTATCGCGAGAGCCTGCACGACAACATGAAGAACGGCGCCGCGCTGCTCTTCGCCCACGGCCTCAACGTGCACTTCAATCTCATCGAGCCCCGCAAGGACCTCGACGTGCTGATGGTCGCCCCCAAGGGCCCCGGCCACACCGTGCGCTCCGAGTACCAGCGTGGCGGCGGCGTGCCGACCCTCATCGCCATCGCCCAGGACGCCTCGGGCAATGCCCATGACCTCGGCCTCTCCTACGCCTCCGCCATCGGCGGCGGCCGCGCCGGCATCATCGAGACCACGTTCAAGGAAGAGTGCGAGACCGACCTGTTCGGCGAGCAGGTCGTCCTGTGCGGCGGCCTCGTGGAGCTGATCCGCGCCGGCTTCGAGACGCTGGTGGAAGCCGGCTACGCCCCCGAGATGGCCTATTTCGAGTGCCTCCACGAGGTGAAGCTGATCGTCGACCTCATCTATGAGGGCGGCATCGCCAACATGAACTACTCGATCTCCAACACCGCCGAGTATGGCGAGTATGTCACCGGCCCCCGCATCATCACCCCCGAGACCAAGGCGGAGATGAAGCGCGTGCTCGCCGACATCCAGACCGGCAAGTTCACCCGCGACTGGATGCTGGAGAACAAGGTCAACCAGGCCTCCTTCAAGGCCACCCGCGCCCGCGTCAATGCCCACCCCATCGAGGAAGTGGGCGAGAAGCTGCGCGACATGATGCCCTGGATCAAGGCCAAGGCCCTGGTGGACAAGTCCCGCAACTGATCCTCGCGGCTCAGCATGTGCGTCTGGAAGGCGGGCTTCGGCCCGCCTTTCTTTTTGCCTGCGTCAGGCGGGGAGCCGCGAAAAAGGATGGGCACATCGGCCCATTTTTGAATCATTATTATTTTGATCTATTCTATCCGTGAAATCCCTATATTGTCGGGTTTCTTTCCCTGCCTCACATTTGATCCTGCCTGAACGGCGTGCATCCAGAGCGCGATCCCACCCGGCAGCCTCGTCGTCAGGCGGCAGGGCGTTCTCTGGGAATGCTCTAACTTATTGTTTTCACGCGATTTCGGTAGCGAAAACGGGCGCTCGCCCGTGCCGGAATGGCATGCGTTCTTCGTGGCAGCGGCGGATGTTTTTCCGCTGCCGCAGGCATTGAGAAGAGAAGGTCCATGATTGTCACGATCATTTACGGCTCCGATGGCGGAGCCACGAAAGGTGTTGCGTCAAAGATATCCAAGAAAACCAAGGGCCGCGTGGTGGACATCAAGGCCGCCAGCGCGTCCGATTTCGAAGGCTGCGATCTCCTCATCCTCGGGTCCCCCACCTATGGCGCGGGCGACCTCCAGATGGATTGGGAAGCCCATCTGGATACGCTGAAATCATCCAACCTGGACGGCAAGAAGGTCGCCCTGTTCGGAACCGGGGACCAGGCCACCTATCCGGACTCCTTCGTCGACGCCATGGGGGTCCTCTATGACCTCGTGGTGGAGCAGGGCGCGCAGGTGGTCGGCTTCACCGATACGGCCGGCTATGACTTCACCGGATCCTTTGCGGAGCGGGATGGCCAGTTCGTGGGCCTCGCCCTCGATCAGGACGGCCAATCCTCCTTGACCGAGAAGCGAGTCACGGCATGGCTTGCGACCATTCTCTAGATCCCCTCGCGCTGCGGATCTTCAACCACAATGTCTACGAATATCGACGGGGCGTGCGCGCCCTGTTCCTGATGACCATGGGAGAGGGCGACCTCCCGCCCATTCTCACCCGCCTCGCCAACACGGGCATCGACCATTTCGTCCAGCAGGTGACGGCCACCAAGGTGAACCTGTTCTTCGGAAGCCGGGCCTTTGTGGAGACGACGCGCAGCATCGTCACCAAGCCGCTGTGCCAGCTCTCGCCGGAGGAGGATTTCATGCTCGGCACCATGCTCGGCTATGATCGCGAGCAACAATGCCTGCGCTATCTCTCGCGGGTGCTGCGTCCACCGGGGGTGGTGTTGAGCCATTGACGTGGCGCGTGGGGCTGCCAATCTTCGTTGCTCCTGAAGATCGCGGATTCTGCAGGCGGGCCTGGAAGGTCAGGCCGACAATGCCCGCCACGAGGAAACGCCGTGCCCCAGAAGACCGCCCCCCATCTGTTCCTGCGCCTGGATTTCGCCGATGGCCGCCGCCTCGGGCCGGGCAAGATCGCGCTGCTGGAGGCGGTGCGCGAACATGGCTCCATCCTTGCCGGCTCCAAGGCCATCGGGATGAGCTATCGCCGCGCCTGGCTCCTCATGGACGAACTGGACCGCATGTTCGAGGACAAGGTGGTGGTGACCTATCCCGGCCGGCGCGGCAGCGGCACGGAGCTGACGCCGTTCGGCGAGCGGCTCATCGCCCTCTACCGGGCCATGGAGCGCCAGGCCGCCAAGGCCACGCGCGCGGCGGGGGACGAATTGGCCGCCGCGCTCGCCCGCGACTTCCAGGCGGTGGGGGAGGGGAGGCGGGAGAGCGAGGCAGGCTGAGCGCGCGCCGCTTTCCGCTCACGTCTCCCCATCGGCCGCAAAGCGCGGCGAGCGGCTGTCCACCGCCACCGCCTTGATCATGATCCAGACCGGCATGCCCGGCTCCACCGCGAGGCGGTCCGCGCTTTCCGTGGTCACCAGCGCGCGGATGACGGACGAGCCCACATCCACGCCAATGTCCGAATAGGGGCCTTCCTCGCGCCGGATGTCGCGGATGCGGCCGGGCAGGCGGTTGGTGATGGACACGTCCATGGGCCGCGACAAAGAGAGCGCCACGTCGCGCGAGCGGATGCGGGCCCGCACCGGACCGCCCACCGGCCGGTCCACCAGCGGCACCCGCAACTCGCCATCGGCGAAGGCGAGGGTCGACAGGAACAGGTCGGGATCGTGCCGCTTCACCCGGCAATCCAGGATGGTGCCGAGGTCAAACCGCCCCACCACGGACAGAAGATCCGGCCGGGACATCACCTCCGCCACCGGGCCCGAGGCGAGGGCCTGGCCGCTGGCCATGGCCACCACCGTATCGGAGAGACGTAGGACCTCCTCGATGGAATGGCTGACATAGAGAATGGGGAGCGCCAATTCGTCCCGCAGGCGCTCCAGATAGGGCAGGATCTCGGCCTTGCGCTGCTCGTCCAGCGAGGCGAGGGGCTCGTCCATCAGGAGGAGACGGGGCTGGGAGAGCAAGGCGCGGCCGATGGCCACCCGCTGGCGCTCGCCGCCGGACAGCGTATGGGGCCTGCGCTTCAAGAGATGGCCGATGCCGAGCATCTCCACCACGGCGGCAAAGGCGACGGGTCTTTCGCCCACCGCCCGCCGCTCGCCATAGCGCAGGTTCGTCTCCACCGACATGTGCGGAAAGAGCCGGGCTTCCTGGAAGACATAGCCCACCCGGCGTCTTTCCATGGGCAGGTCGATGCGGCCCGCCGAATCGAAGAAGGTCTCGCCGGCCACGCGGATACGCCCGCTATCCGGCCGCACCGCTCCGGCCACCATCTGAATCAGCGTGGTCTTGCCGCAGCCCGACCGGCCGAACAGAGAGGTCACGCCCCGCTCGGGCGCGGTGAACCGGATCGCCAGCCGGAAGTCGGCCGCGCGCTGGAGGGCCACGTCGATCTCAATCATGCCCGCCCCAATGCGCGCTTGAGCTGCTTGTCCGCAAAGTTCGCCATCATCAGCGCGCCCAGCGCGAGCACCACCGACACCAGAGACAGGCGCGCCGCGATGGCGTCGCCATCCGGCATATGGGTGGCACTGTAGATGGCGAGGGGAATGGTGCGGGTCTGGCCCTCGATGTTGGAGACGAAGGTGATGGTGGCGCCGAACTCGCCCAGCGCCGAGGCGAGGCAGATGAGCGCCCCCGAGAGGATGCCCGGCGCCATCAGCGGCAAGGTGACGGAGAAGAACACGTCGATCCGCGAGGCACCAAGCGTGCGGGCCGCCGTCTCCAGGCCCTTGTCCACCGCATCGAGGGAAAGGCGGATGGCATTCACCGACAAGGGAAAGCTCACCACCGCCGCCGCCACCGTGGCGCCCGCCGTGGAGAAGATGAGCCGGATGCCGAACCACTCATAGAGATACTGGCCGAGAAAGCCCTTCGAGCCGAGCGTGAGCAGCAGCAGATAACCCACCACCACGCGCGGCAGGACGAGGGGCAAATGCAGGATGCCATCAAGGAGGCCCTTGCCGGGGAAATGCGTCCGCGACAGCACCCAGGCAAAGGCGATGGCAGGCGGCAGGCTCCACACCGTGGCCCAGAAGGCCACTTCCAAGCTGAGATGGACCGCTGTCCATTCATCAGGGGTCAGCATGAGGGATCCTCAACGGGCTTTGCGCCGGCCGGCGCCGGGTCGCGTTCCATCCTGCACCGCATGGGGGCGGCAGGTCAGGCCTCTTTTCAGCGCACGGCGGATCAACACGAGGCTGCCCTGGCCCCTCGCAGGGGTCAGGACAGCCGCGCTTCACTGCTCCAGGGGAAGGTTCAGAGCACCGTGAAGCCGTATTTGACGAAGATCGCCTTCGCCTGCGGGCCCTTCAGATAGTCGAAGAAGGCCTTGGCCGCGGGCGTGTCCTGGCCCTTTACGAGGGCGAAGGGATAGACGATCTCCGGGTGGCTGGACGCCGGGAAGGTGCCGGCCACCTTCACATTCTTGGCCACCGCCGCGTCGGTGGCATAGACAATGCCAGCGGCGGCTTCACCGCGTTCCACCAAAGCCAGCGCCGCGCGCACGCTTTCGGCGCCGACAATGCGGGGACGGAACTGGTCCCACACCCCGAGCTTGGTCAAGGCCGCCTTGGCATAGATGCCCACGGGTACGCTTTCGGTGATGCCAGTGGCGAGCTTGCCATCGGGCCCGAGCAGGGCGTCCGCATTCAGCTTGTCGTCGATGGTGACGGTGCGCGACTTGTCGGCGGGGACGATCAGGACCAGGGCATTGCTGAGCAGCGGAGTGCGGGTGGCGGGGATGATCAGGTCCTTGGACTGGGCATAGTCCACCCACTTGTTGTCCGCCGACACGAAGATGTTGGCGGGGGCGCCCGCCTCCATCTGCTTGGCAAGGTCCGAGGAGGCGGCAAAGGAGAAGCGGATCGTGTCCTTGGACGTCTCCCCATAGGCCTTGGCAATGTCCTGGAGCGCATTGGTGAGGCTGGCGGCGGCAAACACCGTCACCTGCTCGGCGCGGGCGGCCACGGGCGCGGAAATGAGCGCGGACGCCAGCCCGGCAGCGAGAAAAAGACGCCGCGAAAGGCGCCGGAACGGACCGGAAAGCGACATGAAGGAATCCTCGACGTTATATCCAATCGTATATAGCAATTCTTGCCGCATGCCCCGGCCGCCCGTCAACTGCGGGAATGCCCGATGAGCCGAACCGGCGCCATGCCGCCGGCCATTCGGCGCCCGGCGCTTGCCGCACCGCGAAAGCGCATGTCATAAGCAAAGCTAAGACAAGCGCTTGCACGACCCTGACGCCGCCGGCCCGCCGATCGCGGGAACGCGCGGCGCGAACCAGGATGGAAGCCGCGGCCGGTGACGCAACCCCACATGCCCCTGAGCGCCGCCTCGGCCCAAGGCGCGGACCTCCTGCCGCTGGTGGTGGACCTGGACGGCACCTTGACGCCCTCCGACACCCTCCATGAATCCTGCCTTGCGGTGCTGAAGACAATCTCCGCCTCCGGCCTTGGCCCCTGCCTCGCCCTTCTGCCGCACCTGCGTGCCGGCAAGGCCGCCTTCAAGCGCGCGGTGGCGCAGACCGTGGTGCTGGATCACGAGGCTTTGCCCCTCAATGAACCCTTCCTGGACTGGCTGAGGCAGGAGCATCGGGCTGGCCGGCCGCTTTATCTGGTCACCGCCGCCGACCAGTCCATCGCGGACGCCGTTGCCCGGCACCTCAACCTGTTTGATGGGGCGTTCGGATCGGCGGACGGCGTGAACCTATCTGGCGACCGAAAGCTCGCCCTCATCCGCGAGCGGATCGGAGGGCGGTTCCTCTATGCGGGCGATGCCCCGGTGGACGCCCCCCTGTTCGCGGCGGCGGAGGCGGCGGTGCTGGTGGGGAACACCAAGCGGTTGGAAGCCTTGATCCCCCCGGAAAAGCCGGTTCTTCAGCGCTTTCCAACCGCGGTTCCGGGCCTCCTCACCTGGGCGAAGGCGTTCCGCCTGCCCCATTGGTCGAAGAACCTCCTGGTCTTCGTTGCCCCCTTTCTCGCCTTCCACCACGCCCCGGGCGGTGTCCTGGTTCAGGCGCTTTTTCTCTTTCTGGCCATGGGGTTGCTGGCCTCGGCCACCTATGTGGCGAACGACCTTCTCGACCTGCCGGCCGACAGGCGCCACCCGCGCAAGCGCATGCGCCCCTTCGCTGCGGGGCTTATCCCCCCCAAGCAGGGGGTAATGGCCGCGTGTGGTCTTCTTTTGCTTGCAGTTCTCCTAGCATTTAGCCTTCCGGTGAGTGTTAGACTGACGCTCATTGGCTATGCGGTGGTGACTCTGGCCTATTCGTTCGGATTGAAGCAGCAACCCATCGTGGATGTCTTCGTTTTGGCCGGATTATTCACCTTACGCATACTGGCGGGCACCTTGCTTCTTCCAGGACCCCCATCGCCCTGGCTCTTGACGTTCTCCATGTTTTTCTTCCTGGGCCTCGCCATGGTCAAGCGCCATGCGGAGCTGGATCGTGTGGTGCGGGAAGGCGGCAGGGGCGTCGCCTCCAGAGGCTATACGGCCCGCGACTTGCCGCTTCTTCTGGCTGCTGGGGTGGCTTCCAGCTTCGCTGCCATCGTCATGTTCATGATCTACCTGATTGGCGAGCAGTATCCGAATGGCATGTATAGCCATCCTGGTCTTTTATGGATCATGATGCCGGTGCTTCTCATCTTCGTCTTGCGGGTGTGGCATCTGACGGTACACGGCCGGATGAACGAAGATCCTGTGATGTTCGCGCTGAAAGACAAGACGTCCCTCGCGCTCGGCGTCGTCGCCCTCGCCGCCCTCGCTCTGGCGCTGTAAGGTTATGGAATACCGTAAGTCTGTCCGCCGTTCGGCCAGCCACACCTCCTGGGGCAACGTCATCCGGGCTGAGCATGACGTTGTCTCCCCCGGAGAACCCCTTGAAGCTGCAAGGCTTTTATCCTCTGTCCCAGCCGGTCATGCCATCCCGCGCGGCTGCGGCCGATCCTATGGCGACGTGGCACTCAATCCCGGCCGGCTGCTGGTCGAGACCCGCCGGCTCGACCGTTTCATCGCCTTCGACCCGTCGACCGGCCTCCTGACCTGCGAAGCCGGCGTCACCCTGGCCGAGATCCTACGCGCCACCTCCCGCCCGGATCCGGACGGCTCCGGCTGGCTGCTGCCCGTGGTGCCGGGAACGCGCTTCGTGACCGTCGGCGGCGCCATCGCCAACGACGTCCACGGCAAGAACGCCCACGTCTTCGGCAGCTTCGGAAACCACCTGGAAGCCCTTGATCTTGCAAGAAGCGACGGGCAGATCCTCATCTGTTCCGCCACCTCCAATCCGGACCTGTTCGCCGCCACCATTGGCGGTCTCGGCCTGACCGGCCTGATCCTGCGCGCCACCTTGCGGCTGCGGCGGGTGGAGGGGCTGGCGCTGGAAAGCGAAGAGATTCGCTTCGCCCGCCTCGCCGATTTCTTCGCCCTGGACGCCGGAAGCGCCGCCGATTGGGAATATACCGCCGCCTGGATCGACTGCCTGGCAAAAGGGGAGCACCTGGGGCGTGGCATTTACCTGCGCGCCCGTCACGCTGCTGGCGTCGGCGCCCCGCCGCCCGCCCTTGGCCCGCGCCGTTCCGTGCCGGTCGCGCCCCCGCTTTCATTGGTCAACGGCCTTTCGGTGCGCGCCTTCAATGCCGCCTACTGGCGCAAGCTCGGCAGCAAGGACCGGATCCGGCGCGTGGCGCCTTATGAGAGCGCCTTCTTCCCCCTGGATGCCCTGGGGGGCTGGAACCGCCTCTACGGCCCCAAGGGTTTCTTTCAATTCCAATGCGTTGTGCCGGGCGAAGCCGAAGCCGTGACCCGGGCGCTGCTCGCCGCCATTGCGGCCTCCGGCCAAGGCTCCATGCTGGTGGTGCTGAAGCGCTTCGGCCATGTGGCATCACCGGGGTTGCTATCATTCCCCATGCCCGGCATCACGCTGGCGCTGGATTTTCCGAACACCGGGGCAGAGACGGTGGGGCTCTTGAAGCGGCTCGAGGCCATCGCCCTGGAGGCGGGCGGGCGCCTTTATCCGGCCAAGGATGCGCTGATGTCCGCGGAGAGCTTTGCGCGCGGATATCCTGAGGCCGCAACCTTCCGGCGGCATATGGATCCGGCCTTGTCCTCGGCCTTTTCGCGCCGTGTTGGACTGACCGAAGAGGGGACATCATGAGCGGGAAGGGACGTCGCGTAGCCATCTTCGGGGCGACCTCCGAGATCGCCGTGGCTTTCGGGCGCATCTGTGCGGAGGCCCATGACACCCTTGTGCTGGTGGGACGGGACAGCGAGGCGTTGGAACTCCTTGCGGCGGACCTAAAGGTGCGCGGCGCCCACGCAGTCGCCATTTTGCCGGGGGATTTCAACCATATTTCAGGATTGAAAGAGGTCGCTGAGGAGAGCTGGGCGGTCTTTGGGGGGCTCGATCTCGCCCTTATCGCCTATGGCGTCCTGCCGGAGCAGAAGGAGGCGATTGCCGACCCGACCGTCGCGGCGGCTGCGCTCCACATCAATTTCGTCAGCCCGGCCTTGCTCTGTGACCTGCTGGCCGCACGCTTCGAGGCTGCCAAGGCGGGCGCGCTGGCCGTGATCACGTCGGTGGCGGGGGACCGTGGCCGCCAGAGCAATTATGTCTACGGCGCCGCCAAGGGCGGCTTGCAATTTTATCTGGAAGGCCTGCGCCATCGGCTGGCAAAGGCCGGCGTGCCGGTGGTCGACATCCGTCCTGGCTTCGTTGCCACCCGCATGACCGCCCACCTGCCACAAGGCGGACCGCTGTGGGCGACGCCGGAATGCGTGGCGGCGGATATGGACAAGGCGGTCCGCCGCGGCAGCGCGGTGGTCTACACGCCCTGGTTCTGGAGGCTCATTCTCATGGTGGTGCGCGCCCTGCCGCGCCCCCTTTTCCATCGCACCAAGCTGTGAGACGTCCCTCGTCCCCTACGCTCCAGCCTTCGGGATGGGAACCGGCATGAGTCGCGACTTCCTTTTCTTCCTGGTCATTGGCGGGTTGGCGGCGCTGGTCAACCTCGTCGCCCGCATCGCTTTCAACCTGGTTGTGGACTATCAGGTCGCCATCGTTCTGGCCTATCCGCTGGGGATGGTGGTGGCGTTCCTGCTCAACCGCCATTTCGTCTTCAAGGCCGATGCCCATCCGGCGATGGGACAGATGGTGCGCTTTGCTCTGGTCAATGTGCTGTCCTTGGCGCAGATCTGGATCGTGAGCGTGGGGCTCGTGGAATGGGCCTTTCCCGCCCTCGGCTTCACCTGGCACGCCGAAACGGTGGGCCACGCCATCGGCCTCGGCAGCCCGGCCCTGACCAGCTATTTCGCGCATAAGCACTTTTCGTTCCGGCCGGCCAAATCCGCTTCCTCCATGCCGGACCGAAGATAGGATCCGGGTCGCGCGGACATCCGCTGCGGGCTTGAGGACGCGGATCCACTGTTTCACCCACAATCCAACGCCTTGCCGTGCCGGTCTAACCGTTTCGTACCTCGATGGAGCGCGGCCGGATGGACACGTCCATGCGGCGTGGCCGCCATGCCCAGCCAGCCGACAGGGAGAGCGAAATGGCCAAGGCCATCATATAGGTGGCTGGCAGTGTGTATTGCGGATTGATGGCAGGGAACGAACTGACATCCACGATGGCAACCACCGCCAGCCGCGAGCCCACAAAGATCCAGGCCGCGCCCGCGCTCAGCCAGGCGGCATCCAGCCGCCTGTGTCGGGCCAGCTGGACGCCCGTCCACACGAAGGCGAGGAGGGAGAGCGCTACCAAGGGCGGAAACACAAACGGCATGCCGCGGAAAAGAGCCCGGATGGTATGGCCAGCCGCATTGGAATGGCGGTTCCAGATGCCGGCGGGATGAAGGGTCGCGACGGTGGCGTCCACATGAAGGGTGCGCGCCCCCTCTGTCCGCGCCGACGCGCCGCCAGGCGCGAGCGGCAGCGAGAGCGAGGACCCGTCCGCAAAGGTGGCTTCAAGCAGGCACGTACCCGCGCAGCTATAATTGGCCGAGAACCGATCATTGACCGCGCCGGGATCGGAAAAGGCGAGCGCCACGTCCGGGCTTGCCATGCGCTGGATGCTGGCGCGAAGGGGAGCGCCCTGTGGGTCCCGGATGGAAAGGGACGGCCAGGCCTCACCCGGTTGCAACCTGATCCAGCCGAGCGTCTCGCGACGGTCGCTGGCGGGGCCATAGGTGCGCGGATAGTTCAAAAAGGACCAATAGAGGTTGAACAACGCCTCGTTGGGTTCGGCTCGGGTGGTGGCGAGGTCGTAGCGCTCGCCTGTCGCGATGGCGGATATCGTCAGCGCCTGGAACAGTCGGCCAGGCAGTGCGAGCCATTGTGCCCATGACATATGGGGAATGTGTGCATAGAGCGTCGGCCGGCAGGTCAAGGCTCCGGCGGCGCAAGCGACGCGGATCTCGTCCGCGATGCGGGAGAAAGTCTCCCGCGCCTGCTCGGGAGAGGCAAAGACCCCTGCGCTGGATGCTGCATCTCGGAAGGCCCACACGAACCAGCCACCGGCAAGCTGGCCGCACGTCTCCGGCAGCGCTTCGCAACTGGTGGCGTACCATTTGGCCAAAGGTCCGTCGGGCCGGAGGTTGGGGGCGAGGCGTGCGAAGGTGGGACTGACCTCGGCAGCCTTCTCCATGGCAGTGGTGGTGACGGGCACCTTTGCACGTGAGCCGCCATCCTCGATGCTTGAGAGGGCGCCGATCGCTTCCTTGAAGGGTCGGTCCTGAAAATCAACGGCCACGAAGGCGCCGTATGTCAGGAAGTTGATCGACAGCAGCATGAGAAGAAGGGCGTAGAAGCCCGCGATCGCGCCTGCAATGCCGGGTAGGACTTTCCAGAATGCCGCTCGGTTGAGGCCGTTCCAGACAAGGCCTGCCAGAAGGAGAGCGGCCAACCCCGGAAGAAACCAGACCCCTTCCTCGCGGGTCAAAAAGGCCCAGGCCAGCGTGGCCCCGCCGGCAAGGCCGAGGCCGAGGCGCGCCTTCCACCCCTCGGGCGGCGCGAACATGACCACCATGCCGCAGGCAAAGACGATCAGCGTCTGGCCCCAATACACCTGGTCGCGGATCACCCGATGGACACCAGCATCGAAGCCTGAAGGGATCAGGAGGAGCAGGATGACCGTGCCGTAGAAGGTGGACCGGGATCGGGTCAGGCGGAGCACCGCGACGGCGGCGACAAGGACCGCCAGGAGATGGAACAGGGCGTGGCCGATGGAGACCGGTCCGCCGAAAAGCGTTGCAAGGGCGACAAAGAGCGGATAGCCGGGCCCCTTCATCAGCGTGTACTGGTCATAAGCACCGAGCCATTGTCCCGATGCGATATGGCTCGCCATCCGCATGAAATAGCCGTCATCGTGGCCGGCGGCTGGGATGAGGAGGAGGCGACTGTTCACCTCCACGTAAAAACGCGCGGCGAAAAGGATTAGGAGCAGCACAAAGTCGCGGCCCCGCAGGCGTGGCATCTGGTCTTCGGAGATCGATCTGTCCACGCCGCCGCTCGTCACACCCGCACCTCTGCCTTTGGGCCTTCTGGAGAGCCCGCGGGATCGGCCGCCAGGCTGGAAAGTCGCAGCCGCCGCGCCCGTGCCGCCCCACCCATCGGGAAGGTCTCAGAACGCCTTGAAAGTAATGATCGTGCGCGTGTCCTGAATACCGGGTATGCCCTGGACCTGTTCGTTCACGAAGTGACCGATGTCGATGTCGTCGGCCACATAGAACTTCACGAGGAGGTCGAAGTCGCCGGCGGTCGAATAGATCTCGGAGGCGATTTCCTTGTCGGCCAACGCATTGGCCACCTCATAGGAGCGGCCGAGCTGGCACTTGATCTGCATGAAGAAGGGAACCACGGCGAACCTCCTGGACAGGGCGGCAAAGTGGACAAAACAGCCGCCTCTTGCAAGCCCGTCACCGGCCAATCCTTGAAGCGGGAAGGTGGGTTGGCTACATGAAAGGGATCTCGTCGGGGTGTCCCGCATCATGTGGGGCTGAGAGGCAGGCGCCAACCCGCGAACCTGATCCGGATCATGCCGGCGAAGGGAAGCGAGGACGGCCGGACGCATGGTGTCGGGGCCATCGGACCTTCCCGCTCCGGCGCGGGAGGCCCCATGGCAGAGCGCGTTCCCCCCATTGCCGTCACCGTTGCGGGCTCGGATTCCAGCGGCGGCGCGGGCATCCAGGCGGACCTGAAGACGTTCTCGGCGCTCGGTGTCTATGGCGCCAGCATCCTCACGGCCCTGACGGCCCAGAATACGCTGGGGGTGAGCGCCATCCACGACGTGCCGCCTGATTTCATCACAGCCCAGTTCGACGCGGTCTTCTCCGACCTCAAGGTGGAGGCGGTGAAGATCGGCATGCTCTCGCGGCCAGCCGCCATTGAGGCGGTGGCCGCTGGGCTGGACCGCTGGGCGCCGAAGGCGGTGGTCCTTGATCCCGTCATGGTGGCAGCATCGGGTGCGCGCCTGCTGGAACCGGAGGCCATGGACGCCCTGAAGGCAATGCTTCTGCCGCGCGCCCACGTCTTGACCCCGAACCTGCCGGAAGCCGCTGCTCTCCTCGATGCGCCGGTGGCGGAGACGGAGGCACAGATGCAGTCCCAGGCCGAACAGCTCATGGTCCTCGGCGCCCGCTGCGTCCTCATGAAGGGGGGGCATGGCGGCGGGCCGGAGAGCGTGGATCTCCTGGTGGACAGCAAGGGCGTCACGCGGCTCGCGGCTCCCCGCCATGCCAGCCGAAACACCCATGGCACCGGCTGCACCCTTTCTTCCGCCATTGCCGCCGGACTGGCCCAAGGCAAGGGCCTCGCCGATGCGGTGGATGCGGCCAAGGCCTATATCACAGGCGCCATCGCGGCCGCCGATGGCCTGGATGTGGGGCGCGGACACGGGCCCGTGCACCACTTCTTTGCCCTTTGGAATTGAGCCCGCATCAGGGCCCGGCCCGCGGCAATTCGTCTTGCATTCGCCGGCTCGTACGTTAATACGAACATTGGTTCGCAAAGATGGAACGCCATGTCGCAGCGCGAAAAGGGGGGCGAACGCCCCCTTGAAACGGGGGCCCAGGTCATCACCGGGCAGCTGGGAAAGACCATCCAGCGCCTGAGAAAGGCCTACAACCTTTCCCTCTCCGATTTGTCCGAACAATCGGGCGTTGCCAAGTCCATCATCAGCCAGATCGAGCGCAACGAGACCAACCCGACCTTGGCCACCATCTGGCGCCTGTCGCAGGCCCTGGACATGTCGGTGGAGCGCGTGCTCGCCTCTTCCGACGAGGCGCCGTTCGTGGAGAAGCTCACCCGGGCCGATACGCCCATCCTGCTGTCGGATGACGGCCGCTGCCGTCTGACCATCATCGGATGGATCAAGACGGTGGAGTGGCTGCAATATTACGACTTCCAGGCGGAGCCGGGCGGCGAGCTGGACTCCGATCCGCACCAGCGCGGCTCCATCGAATGCCTGAGCGTCGTGTCCGGCGCGCTGGAGGTGGAGGTGGGCGGCGTGACGGAGACCGCCAAGGCCGGCGAGACCCTGCGCTATCGCTGCGACCGTCGCCACACCATCCGCAATGTGGGGACGGAGCCTGCCCACGCCTTCATGGTGTGCCTCCTGAAGGCGGCTGTGCTCGACTGAGCCATAGGAATAAGCCAGGAGAAGAAGAGGCGCTTGGCCTCTTCTTCAATAGACATCCCGCCGGTAGAGCCCTTCGGCGGCAAGGCGGTCCAGTTCGTCGGTTCCCAGGATGGTCCGCAGCCTCTCGTCCACCGCGCCCGCCATTCCGGCGATGCTGCCGCACACGAAGATGGCGGCGCCGTCGTCCACCCATGCCTTCACGGTGTCGGCGGCTGCCGCGAGGCGATCCTGGACATAGATGCGCGTATCCTGGTCGCGGGAGAAGGCAAGGTCCAGGCGGGCTATGCCGCCGGACGCCACCCAGCCCGCGATTTCCGTGCGGAAATAGAAGTCATGGGTTTCATTGCGCTCGCCGAAGATCAGCCAGTTGCGGTCGCATCCAGCCTGGATGCGGGCCTTCAGATGGGCGCGCAAGCCGGCAAGGCCCGTGCCGTTTCCGATCAGGATGAGCGGGCGTTCGCCTGATGGGGCATGGAAGCCCGCATTGGGCTTGATCCGCAGTTCGATCTCGCTGCCCAGCGGCGCGTAGGCGGTGAGCCATCCCGAGCCCACGCCGAAGCTGCCATCCGCAGCCCGCGTCTGGCGCACCAGGATTTCGAGCCGGCCATCTTGCGGAATGGAGGCGATGGAATAATCGCGCTCCGGCAGGGGGCGGATAAGATCGGCAAAGCCTTGGGCGGTGACGCCCTCGGGAACCTGGCCGGGCCATGCCCCGCGCAAGGCGATGCCTTCGAGCGCGGTGGCCTCGCCGTGCGCTGCCACCGGCGCAGCCGGATCAAGCGAGAGCGCGGCCAGCTTCTTGCGCACGCGCTCTGGATCATTGCGCGGACGGACTTGGGCGATGTCGCCCGCTTCCCAAGGCGGAAGCGGGCCCGCCATGGGTTCCAGCACCACGTGGAAGGTCGGCAGGCCAATTCCGCCAGGGTTCAGGCAGTGGCGCTCCACCAGCCGCCAGGAGGAGAAGTCCGGTGCGCTCCACTCCTGCCGGACATCGGCGCCCAGGGTTTGGGCAAGCCGCGCCTGCCAGGTGGTGAGGGCGGCCGTGTCTTCTCCGTCCATCTCGACACTGGCAAACAGCGGGCGAGCCCCCTTCTGCCGGAGGCTCTCCTCCAGTTCGCGACCAAAGCCGCAGAAATGACCATAGGTGTGGTCACCCAGTGCCAACAGGGCGAAGCCGACGTGATCCAGGCGGCTGGTCGCGCGCGGGAAGGCGCGCGCAAAAGCACGGGCGGAATCGGGGGCCTCGCCTTCGCCGAAGGTCGAGACGATGAAGAGCACCCGCGTCTCGCGCGCCAGGGCGTCCGCCGTCAGGGTGCCCAGCGAAACCACGCGGCACGGCGTGCCCGCCGCCTTGAGAGCGGAGGCGGTTTGCCAAGCCAGGCGCTCGGCGGTGCCGGTCTGGCTGGCAAAGGCGACGAGCACCGGGGTGGCGGAGCCATCGGTGCCGAAGGAGCCTTCCGCAGCAGCTTTCCGAGCTTGGCCCTTCTTCTTGCGACGGTCGAGATAGAGCATCCAGCCGGTGACCGCGAAAAGCGGCATGAGAAGGCTGGCGATCATCATGAGGATCAGCCCGGGCATGCCGAAGTAGCTGCCCGCGTGCAGGGGGAAGATGCTGCCCATGAGATGCTGGCCGAGGGGCAGTTCATCGAACTTCCGGTGCTGCCTTACGGCCCCGGTTGCATCAAGGACGAGCGTGTTGTTGGCCCGCTCATGGGTGGGATTGGGCAATTGATAGGTGATGGTCAGCGGCTGGTTGCCTTGCGGCAAGCGAAGCGTGGCCGTGCTGTAGGCCCCGGCTTCCCGCTCGAACACTGCCCAGAGGCGGGCAATGTCCAGGGCGGCAGCGGCCGGCCTTCCGCTGGCCTGGCCCATCGCCGACGGGCGCGGGCGGTCTGGCGCAGGCTGCCGCTCGGCGGATGCGGGGCCGGCGCCTTGTCCCTGGACCGATGGACCGGTGGCGGATTGGCTCTGCCCTTGCCCTTGGTTTGGGCCTTGGTTTGGGCCTTGGCTTGGGCTCTGGGCCTGGGCGGCCTGAGGCGGGCCGGGGCGGGGGCCTTGCTGGGCGGGGCGGGGTGTTCCCGTGATGTCGAACAATGCGTTTCGATACCAGTCGTAGGACCAGTAGAGACCGGTGAGGGAGGCCAGGAGATAGAAGGGCAGGACCCAGGTCCCAATGACCGAATGCAACTCCCACAGAAGGCTGCGACCACTTCGGTTGAGGTTCAGGTGAAACCAGGACCGCCACTGCAACGGGCGGCGGGGCCAGCGCAGGTAAAGACCGGACAGGCTGAGCACGATGAGGGCGATGGTGGACGCGCCGACAATATGCTTTCCCACATCGCCAGCGGCCAGCCAGCGGTGGATCTGCATAATGAAGCGGAAGGTGTCCTGCCCCGCGACGGCTCCCAGAAGACGGCCATCATAAGGGTTCACGTATCGCATCTCGCCGCGCGGGCCGCCTGTGCCCCCTGGCAGGGGGGCGAACGTGACGCGGGCAGCGCTTTCAGGGTCCGCATAGACGGTCAGGGCGGTGATGGTGCGGTCCGGGGCGTCCGCCCGGATCTTGTCCAGCAGGGCAGCCGGCGGCAAAGGACCGCCGGGCCGCGCGTCCACGGTCATGACGCCGGGATTGAGGGCGCGCAGGATTTCGCCCTCGAAGGACAGCAGGCCCCCTGTGACGCCCACGATGGCGAGGACGATGCCGGCCGTGATCCCCAGTAGCCAATGGGTCTGAAACCAAAGGGCTTTCAGCATGGCGCGCCTCCCGAAGGGAGAGTGTGGAGGGCGGGCAGTGAAAGCCGAGGAGCGCGAGATTGGGACAGCGCCACTGGAAAGTAAAAATGAAGCAAAAAAACTGGCTCATCCATCTGGCTATGCCGGGCACCATTGAGCCCGCCCCACACATAGGAAAGCTCAGCCCATAACAAGGCAGATGACGCACCGCAATGGTGCGAGAATGCAATGGAATTAGTGCAATTCCAATCACCTGCCTCAGCGTCGGGCGGCCGTGGGCGAGGGTATGTCCGCAGGAAAGGAAGAGCCGCCCCGGGGGGGGGGGGCGGCTTCCATTCACGGGTCAGTCCAGAAGTGCAAGCGCGAAGGAAGCTTCAGCGCTCCACGAACGCTTTCTCGATGACATAGTGTCCGGCCTCGGACTGGCTGCCTTCCTTGAAGCCGCGGGATTCGAGCAACTCCACCATGTCCTTCAGCATCTGCGGACTTCCGCACAGCATGAGGCGATCATGCTCCGGCGAAAGATCCGGGACGCCGATGTCGGAGAACAGCTTTCCCGAATTGATAAGGGCGGTGATGCGGCCCTGGTTGCGGAACGGCTCCCGCGTCACCGTCGGATAATAGGTGAGCTTTGCCTTGACTTCCTCGCCGATATATTCGTCGGAGGGCAGGGTCTGCGTCAGATATTCATCATAGGCAAGCTCGCCCACCGTGCGCGTGCCGTGGACCAGGATCACCTTTTCGTAGCGCTCATAGGCGTCGGGATCCTTGATCACGGAGAGGAACGGAGCAAGGCCGGTTCCCGTGGACAAGAGATAAAGTCGTTTTCCGGGAAGAAGATTATCCTGGATGAGCGTGCCCGTGGCCTTGCGGCCCACAAGGATCTTGTCACCCACCTTCAAGTGCTGCAGGCGTGAGGTCAGTGGCCCATTCTGCACTTTGATGGAGAAGAACTGCAGGTCCTCCTCGTAATTGGCACTTGCCATGGAATAGGCCCGCAGAAGGGGCTTATTGTCGACCATCAGGCCGATCATCACGAACTGGCCGTTCAAGAACCGGAAGCCAGGATCGCGCGAGGTGGTGAAGCTGAAGAGCCGATCCGTCCAATGATGGACGCTCTTGACGGTTTCTTCGTTGAGATTGCTCATGGCCAATCATCGTTTCGCATCCGGGCTGCGGAAACGCAAACTCCGAAATCCGAATGTAGTTTAGTTAAAACCACCATAGACGCGCAGCCGACAGAAGGGAAGCACACATTCTGTCTCTCGCCGCGCCCCGGGTAACAGAGGGAGGCCCGGTCACTGCGCCTCCCTCATTCCGTTTTGGCTGCGGCGCGCGTGCTCCGCCTTGACTCAGATCACAGGCCGCCGTCAGCCAGGTTCATCAAATACTTGCCGTAGCTGGACTTGATCTGCGCGCGGGCGATCTCGCGCAGTTTGGCGGCGTCGATATAGCCGGAGCGGAAGGCGATCTCCTCGGGCGCAGAGATCTTCAGACCCTGGCGCTTTTCAAGGATCTGTACGAACTGGCCGGCTTCCACCAGGCTATCCGGCGTGCCGGTGTCCAGCCAGGCGAAGCCACGGCCCATCATGCTCACCTTCAACTCGCCGCGCTCCAGATAGGCCTGGTTCACGTCGGTGATCTCGATCTCGCCACGCGGGGAAGGCTGCAGGTTAGCGGCGATCTCCACCACGCGATTGTCGTAGAAATAAAGCCCGGTCACGGCCAGATTTGACTTGGGCTTGATCGGCTTCTCCTCCAGGGAAAGCACGTTCCCTTGGCCGTCCACTTCGGCGACACCGTAGCGCTCGGGGTCGTTCACGGGGTATCCAAACACCGTGGCACCCGCCTCGCGACTGGCGGCCTCCTCCAGCAGTTCCGGCAGGCCGTGCCCGAAGAAGAGGTTGTCGCCCAGAACCAGCGCCACCCGGTCGTCGCCGATGAAGTCGCGGCCGACGATGAAGGCGTCGGCGAGACCACGGGGCGTCTCCTGGATCGCATAGCTGATGGAAATGCCGAACTGACTGCCGTCCTTCAGCAGACTCTGGAACAGGGCATTGTCATGGGGGGTGGTGATGATCAGGATGTCCCGGATGCCCGCCATCATCAGCGTGGCGAGGGGATAGTAGATCATCGGTTTGTCATAGACGGGCAGAAGCTGCTTCGACACGACAAGGGTGATGGGATGGAGACGGGTGCCCGACCCGCCTGCGAGGATAATGCCCTTCACGGTGCCTCCGTTGGTGCTGGGGCGAGCAGGCGGTCGACAACTTCGGCGACCCGGGTTTCCCACGGAGCCGCGCGGAATCCGAAGGTCCGCTCAAACAGGTTGGAATCGAGTTCGGAATTGGCCGGCCGCTGGGCCGGGGTGGGATAGTCGGCGGTGGTGATGGGCGCCACTTCCGGATTGCGGCCGGTGTAGCGCGCCGCCTCGCGGACAATCTCGCTCGCAAAGCCGTGCCACGTGGTGGCACCGGTGCCGGCCAGATTATAGGTGCCCCAGCGGGCGGTGCCGCCGGCGGCCGCCTCTGCCGCGGCCATCAGTCCCTCGGCGATGTCGCGGGTTGCGGTGGGGCAGCCCTTCTGGTCGGCGACGATGGTCAGCCGGTCGCGGTCCCCCGCGAGGCGCAACATGGTCTTCAGGAAGTTGGCGCCATGGATGCCATAGACCCAGGAGGTCCGCAGGATCAGGTGGCGCTCGGTGGCGGCGCGAACCGCCGCCTCTCCCGCCGCCTTGGTGCGCCCATAGACGCCCAGCGGCTTGATGGGATCGCTCTCCACATAGGCGCCCACCTTGGTGCCATCGAACACATAGTCGGTGGAGATGTGGATCATCGGGATGCGGTAGCGCGCGCAGCGCTCCGCGATCAGGCCGGGGGCCATGGCATTGGCGCGGGTGGCCAGCTCCGGCTCGCTTTCGGCCTTGTCCACGGCCGTGTAGGCGGCGGCATTGATCACCACGTCGGGCCGGTTGGCCTCAAGGGCTCGCGCCACCGCCGCGGGGTCCGCAATGTCCACGGCGGCCCGGTCGAGAGCGACCAGGGCAATGTCGCGTTCAGAGGCAAGCGCCTGGGTTTCCCGGCCCACCTGGCCGTTGGCGCCAAAGAGGAGGACACGCATCAG
Source organism: Aquabacter sediminis (assembly GCF_028863665.1). Taxonomy (GTDB): domain Bacteria; phylum Pseudomonadota; class Alphaproteobacteria; order Rhizobiales; family Xanthobacteraceae; genus L1I39. The sequence goes on along the minus strand of NZ_JARBFX010000002.1, from coordinate 30,721 downwards.
GAGGCAAGCCCCAGGCGCTGGCCGCCATAATTGGTGCGCAACGGTGCCCACCAGGCCTCGTTGGCCAGGTACCACTCGATGGTCTTGCGCAGGCCCGTCTCGAAGGTCTCGCGCGGGCTCCAGCCGAGCTCCGTGTTGAGCTTGGTGAAATCGATGGCATAGCGGGCATCGTGGCCGGGCCGGTCGGTCACGAAACGGATCAGGCCCTCGCGCGGGCCGATCTTGGCATCGGGGCGGATGTCGTCGAGGATGGTGCAGATGGTGCGCACCACGTCGATGTTCCGCCGCTCGCTGGCCCCGCCCACATTGTAGCTCTCGCCCAGCCGCCCGGTGGTGGCGATGAGATAGAGCGCCTCCGCATGATCCTCCACAAACAGCCAGTCGCGCACATTCTCACCCGTGCCATAGACGGGCAGCGGCGCGCCTTCCAGGGCGTTGAGGATCACCAGCGGGATCAGCTTCTCGGGGAAATGGTACGGGCCGTAATTGTTCGAGCAGTTCGACATCACGGTGGGCAGGCCATAGGTGTGGTGCCATGCCCGCACCAGATGGTCCGAGCCCGCCTTGGAGGCCGAATAGGGCGAGTTGGGCTGATAGGGCGTATCCTCGCGGAACAGGCCCTCGGCGCCCAGCGTGCCGAATACTTCGTCGGTGGAGATGTGGTGAAAGCGGAAGGCCGCCTGCTCTTCGGCGGTCAGCCCGCGCCAATAGCGCAGGGCTTCCTGCAGCATGGTGTAGGTGCCAACGATGTTGGTCTCGATGAAGGCCGCCGGCCCGTCGATGGACCGGTCTACGTGGGACTCGGCCGCCAGATGCATGATGAGATCGGGCTTGAAGCCGTCGATCGCCGTGCGCACCGCATCGGCGTCGCAGATGTCGCCGCGCACGAAGCTGTAGCGGGGATTGTCCTGCACCGGGCCGAGGGAGGCCAGGTTCCCGGCATAGGTCAGCTTGTCGAAGTTCAGGACATGGGCGCCGAGGCCGATGAGGTGGCGGACGACAGCCGAGCCGATGAAGCCCGCGCCGCCGGTGACGAGGATGCGTTGTGCCATGTGTGCCCCGTTTCTTCCTGTCACGCGTAGACGAATGGGCTGTCGAAATCCTTCAGGCGCGGCAGCACCCGGTCCTTGTCGGACAAGATGGCCTCCGCCACCGGCCAGGTGATGGCGAGATCGGGATCGTCCCACACGATGCCGCCCTCGCATTCCTTGGAATAGGAGCCGTCCACCTTGTAGAGAACCTTGGTGTTGGGCACCAAGGTGCAGAAGGCGTGGGCGAAGCCGCGGGGCACGAAGAGCTGCTCGCGCCCTTCGGCGGTCAGCTTGGCGCCGGCCCACTTGCCATAGGTGGGCGAGCCCTTGCGGATGTCCACCGCCACGTCGAACACCTCGCCCTGCACCACGCGCACGAGCTTGGCCTGGGCATGGGGCGGCACCTGGAAGTGCAGGCCGCGGATGGTGCCGATGGGCTCGGAGAGGGACTCGTTGTCCTGGATGAATTCGCAGTCAATGCCGTTGGCGGCATAGCGCGCCTTGACGTAGGTCTCGCTGAAATATCCCCGCGGATCGTTGAAGCGGGGTGGCGTGACGAGGATCACCTCGGGAATGTCCAGGCGCGTAAATACCGTCATGTGCGCAGCAAAAGCCCCCAACTGACCTCTGAAAAAGCGCGCGGACGTTAGCCTTTGAGGCCTGTCAGGTCAATTGCACCGAGGCCAGATGGCGTCATTCTGTTGCAGTGCAAAAGCAAATCCAACGGCCGCGTGCCTCCGCATATATGGGTATGATGATAAATGACAAGCGTCTTCGCCTGTCGCGCGGCAGGTGCCAGGCCGCCTGTGACCGGCGCGGCGCCTTAGACCAAAGTCTTTGCCATGCGTTCACGATGCGACAGGCGGCTGCCGGAGGATGCCATGCCTTACGTGGGCTGGTCGCGCGTACGGCGCCAGGGGGGAGAGCAGGGTCGAAGGTGTCTTACGTCATGTTTCAAGTGCGCTTGAGTTGTCTCAAGCGCCGCGCAGCCGTTGCGAATGCGAATCACCTTGAACCAATTGGACGTTCCTGTCGTTTATCGCGTGACAGCTCATAATGTTACGAAGAGAAAGAAAATGGGGTGCGTCGGGTGCCGAGGTGGAAGTGACGCGCCTTTTCCCTTCTCAATGGCCTTTCAGCCCATCGTGGACCTGAGGGACGGCAACATTTTCGCCTTTGAGGCCCTGGTGCGTGGCCCGGGCGGCGAGCCCGCGCCGACGGTTCTGGCACAGGTGACAGCGGAAAACCGGTACCGGTTCGATCAGGCGTGCCGGGTGAAGGCGTTGCAGCTTGCCGTCCGTCTCGGCCTTCCCGCCCGTGCGCAGCATGGCGTGTCCATCAACTTCATGCCGCAGGCTGTCTATGAGCCGGCCAATTGCCTGCGGGTCACGGTGGAAACGGCGCGCGAATTGGGGCTTCCGCTCAGCCAGATCATCTTCGAGGTGACCGAGCATGAGAAGGCGACCGACATCGGCCAGATCAGCCGCATCATGACCGAGTATCAGAGGTTCGGCCTGCGCACCGCCATTGATGATTTCGGCGGCGGCTATTCGGGCTTGAACCTCCTGACCGAGTTCCAGCCCCACATCCTGAAGCTGGACCTGCACCTGACACGGGGAATCGACAAGGACGCCACGCGCCGGGCCATCGTGGCGGGGATCGTCCATATGTGCGACGCCCTCGCCATGGTGCCGGTCGCCGAGGGGATCGAGACCGAAAACGAGATGCGCACCGTGCTGGCGCTCGGCATTACGCGCATGCAGGGCTACCTGTTCGCCCGCCCCGCCTTCGAGCAATTGCCGGAACCGTTTTTCCCTTAGGGCTCAGGCGCGGTGGTAGATGTCCTCCAGGCGCACGATGTCGTCTTCGCCCAGATAGGAGCCGGTCTGCACTTCGATGAGTTCGAGCGGGATGCGGCCGGGATTGGCGAGGCGATGCACCGCGCCGAGCGGAATATAGGTGGACTCGTTCTCGTGCACGGCGAACACCTTGTCGTCCACGGTCACCTCGGCGGTGCCGTGCACCACCACCCAATGCTCCGAGCGGTGGTGATGCTTCTGGAGCGAGAGCTTGGCGCCGGGTTCCACCACGATCTTCTTTACATGGAATCGATCGCCCCGGCAGATGGTCTGGTAGGTGCCCCAGGGCCGGTGCACCTTCAGGTGCTCGTCCGCCGCATAGTGCTTGGCCGCCTTCAGCGTGGCGACCATGGCCTTCACGTCCTGGCTGCGGTCTGAGGGCATGATGAGCACGGCATCCTCGGTCGCCACGACCGAGAGGTGGTCGAGCCCGATGCCGGCCACCAACGGGCCTTCCGAGCGCACATAGGAATTGCGGCTGTCGATCAGCTCCACCTGGCCAACGGTCACATTGCCTTCTCCGTCCTGGTCGCCGATCTCGCGCAGGGCATCCCAGGAGCCGATGTCCGACCAGCCGAAGTCGCCGGCCACGACGGCCGCGTGGCGGGTGCGCTCCAGGACCGCGAAGTCGATGGACTTGGCTGGTGCCGCCATGAAGGCCTCCCGGTCCAGGCGCAGGAAGCCGAGATCCTCCCGCGCACCGGCAGCGGCGGCAAGAGCCGCGGCGGTCAGCTCCGGCTCGAAGGCCTCCGCCTCGGCAATCATGAGTGCGGCGGGAAACAGGAAGTTTCCGGAATTCCAGAGATAGCCGTCGGCCAGGTAGCGCTCGGCGGTGGCGCGGTTCGGCTTCTCCACGAAGGCGGCCACCTCGTGTCCCCCCTCCGGCAGGGCGGCGCCGGGGCGGATATAGCCGTAGCTGGTGCGGGGGCTGTCGGGGGTGATGCCGAAGGTCACGATGTGCCCGCGCGCGGCCACCTGTGCCGCCACATCGACGGCGGCGCGGAAAGCGTCGGGTTTCGTCACCACATGGTCGGCGGCCAGCGCCAGGATGAGGGCGTCCGGCCCATACATGTGACGCACCACGGCGGCGGCGGCGATCAAGGCGGGGGCGCTGTCCCGGCGGGCCGGTTCCAGCACCACCGTCGCATCGATGCCGATCTCGCTGGCCTGGCGGCGCGCGAAGAAGCGGAAATCGTCGGAGGTGATGACCACGGGCGGTGCGAAGCGCTCTCCAGGCGGCACGCGCAGCAACGTGTCCTGGTACATGGTGTGATCGCCGGCGAGCGCCAGGAATTGCTTGGGCAGGGTGTTGCGGGACAAAGGCCACAGGCGCGTGCCGGCACCGCCGGCGAGAACCATCGGGATGATCTTCTGTCCGGCAGCCATCGTCGCGTCCATCCGCATCTGAAAACCTGCCTCGCCTAGTGTCACAACTTGCACCTTGGGTCCAGGGAAGCCCCGACCGGCGCGGGGGCACACGCCGCGGCTTGCAAAAGAAGAGATTGCGCCCGCCGGGAGCACCGCTCACACTCCCCCTGCATAAAAAAAGGACCTGAAAAATCAGGTCCGGGATTGGAAACGAAGGGGTGGGTTACATGTTGGCTCTGTTGGTGATTATCGCCTGCGGCCTCTTCGCCGTCGGCTATGGCATATGGGCGGGCCGAGAGGTCATGGCCGCCGATCCCGGATCCCCGCGCATGCAGGAGATTGCCGGGGCCATCGCGGAAGGCGCGCAGGCCTATCTGCGGCGGCAATATCTGACCATCGGCGCGGTCGGCCTCGTCATTTTCATTGCGGTCGGCATTTTCCTCGGCTGGCTGGTGGCGGTTGGGTTCGCGGTGGGCGCCGTGCTCTCGGGCCTGGCCGGCTTCATCGGCATGAACGTGTCCGTGCGGGCGAATGTGCGCACCGCCCAGGCGGCCGTGCGCTCGCTGGCCGGCGGCCTCGACATCGCCTTCAAGGCGGGCGCCGTCACGGGCCTCCTGGTCGCCGGACTCGCGCTCCTGGGCGTGACCGTCTATTTCGCCGTCCTCACCCATGGCTTCGGCCTCGCGCCCGGCAGCCGCACGGTGGTGGATGCCCTGGTGGCGCTCGGCTTCGGCGCCTCCCTCATCTCCATCTTCGCGCGGCTCGGCGGTGGCATCTTCACCAAGGGCGCAGACGTGGGCGGCGATCTCGTCGGCAAGGTGGAGGCGGGCATTCCCGAGGATGACCCGCGCAACCCCGCCACCATCGCCGACAATGTGGGCGACAATGTCGGCGACTGCGCGGGCATGGCTGCGGACCTGTTCGAGACCTATGCGGTGACGGTGGTCGCCACCATGGTGCTGGCGGTCATCTTCTTCGCCGGCAACGCCGCCACGCTGAACGCCATGCTGCTCTATCCGCTGGCCATTGGCGGGGCCTGCATCCTCACCTCCATCGCCGGCACCTTCTTCGTGCGGCTGGGGCCGACCTCCTCCATCATGGGCGCGCTCTATAAGGGCTTCGCGGCCTCCGCGGGCCTTTCGGTCTTCGCTCTGGCCCTCGTCACCTGGCTGCTGCCCGGCTTTGGAATGCTGCCGGGCTCCACCATCACCGGCACGCAGCTTTTCTTGGCGGGCGTGGTGGGACTGGCGGTGACCGGCGCCATCGTGGTCATCACCGAATATTATACGGGCACGGGCTATCGGCCGGTGGTCTCCATCGCCCAGGCCTCGGTGACCGGTCACGGCACCAACATCATCCAGGGCCTGGCGGTGTCGCTGGAATCCACCGCCTTGCCGACCCTCGTTATCATCGCGGGCATCCTCGCCGCCTATGGTCTTGCCGGCCTGTTCGGCATCGCGGTGGCGGCGACCACCATGCTGGCGCTGGCGGGCATGGTGGTGGCGCTCGACGCCTTCGGCCCGGTCACCGACAATGCGGGTGGCATTGCGGAAATGTCCGGCCTGCCGGCGGAGGTGCGCCATTCCACCGACGCGCTGGATGCGGTGGGCAACACCACCAAGGCGGTCACCAAGGGCTATGCGATCGGATCGGCGGGCCTCGGCGCGCTGGTGCTGTTCGCGGCCTATAATCAGGACCTGAAATACTTCATCGCCCAGGCCGCGCCGGGCTCCTACTTTGCCGGCGTCACGCCCAATTTCTCGTTGGAAAACCCCTATGTGGTGGTGGGCCTGCTGTTTGGCGGCCTCTTGCCCTTCCTGTTTGCCGCCATGGGCATGACGGCGGTGGGGCGGGCGGCGGGCGCCATCGTGGAGGAGGTGCGGCGCCAGTTCCGCGAGAAGCCGGGCATCATGGCCGGCACCGAGAAGCCGGACTATTCCCGCGCGGTGGACCTGCTCACCAAGGCTGCCATCAAGGAGATGATCATCCCCTCCTTGCTGCCCGTGCTCTCGCCCATCGTCTGCTACTACGTCATCTATCTGGTGGCGGGCGGCGGGGTGGCCGGCAAGTCGGCGGCCTTCTCGGCGGTTGGGGCGATGCTGCTCGGCGTCATCGTCACCGGTCTGTTCGTGGCCATTTCCATGACGTCCGGCGGCGGCGCCTGGGACAATGCCAAGAAGTCGTTCGAAGACGGCTTTGTCGATAAGGACGGGGTCCGCCACTACAAGGGGTCCGACGCCCACAAGGCCTCCGTCACCGGCGACACGGTGGGCGATCCCTACAAGGACACCGCGGGCCCCGCGGTCAACCCCATGATCAAGATCACCAACATCGTCGCCTTGCTGCTGCTGGCGGTGCTGGGCCATTGAGAGCGGCGAGGGTTCCGCAAGAGCGGGACCTTCGCACAGCAGGGCGGCGCCTGTTGCAGGTCGCCGCCCTTCCTTTGCGTGGCGCGATCGTGTAGGAGAGCGCCCGACTTCATGCCTTGATCCGCCCGCTGGGGCGAAGACGATGGAACCATGCAGACTGTCCTGATCGTCATCCACCTTATGGTGGTCCTCGCTTTGATCGGCGTGGTGCTGATTCAGCGCTCCGAAGGGGGCGGGCTCGGCATCGGCGGCGGAGGCGGGGGCTCGGGCGGCTTCTTCACCGCGCGCGGCACGGCCAATGTGCTGACGCGGGCCACGGCGATTCTCGCGGCCCTGTTCTTCGTCACCTCGATCTCGCTGACCATCCTGGCCGGCTGGGGGCGCACGCCGCCCGCCATCCTGAACCAGACGGCGCCCACCGGCCCGTCCGCCCCCCAGAGCGGTGGTTCGATCCTCGACCAGATCCGTCCGCAGGCGCCCGCCTCCTCGGCTCCGGCGACGCCCGCCCCGGCCGCTCCGGCGCCCACCGGGCCGCAGGTTCCTCAGTCGCAGTGAAGCCGGTCGCTGCGATCTCCTCGCAGCGGCCCCGTCGCAGTCCTTTCGTTTCGGTCATCGCGCGCCGCGGTTCGCCGCGGCGTATGGTTTTCCCCAGGCGGGGCGAGGGCGTGCAGGCCGTCGTCCTCGCCGAATCGCGTTTGCGCGGAGTAGAGTAGAAGCCCATGGCGCGCTATATCTTCATCACCGGCGGCGTCGTGTCCTCCTTGGGCAAGGGCCTCGCCTCCGCAGCCTTGGGCGCGCTTCTTCAGGCGCGCGGCTATACCGTCCGGCTGCGCAAGCTGGACCCCTATCTGAACGTCGATCCGGGCACCATGAGCCCGTATCAGCATGGCGAAGTGTTCGTCACCGACGATGGCGCCGAGACCGATCTCGACCTCGGCCATTACGAGCGCTTCACCGGCCGCCCCGCCACCAAGCGGGACAACATCACCACCGGCAAGATCTACCAGGACATCATCACCAAGGAGCGGCGCGGCGACTATCTGGGCGCCACCGTCCAGGTGATCCCCCACGTCACCAATGCCATCAAGGAATTCGTCCTGGAGGGCAACGAGGCCTATGACTTCGTGCTGGTGGAAGTGGGCGGCACGGTGGGCGACATTGAGGGCCTGCCCTTCTTCGAGGCCACCCGCCAGCTCAAGAACGAGCTGCCGCGCAACCATTCCATCTTCATCCATCTCACCCTGCTGCCCTTCATCCCCTCCGCCGGGGAATTGAAGACCAAGCCGACGCAGCATTCGGTGAAGGAGCTGCGCTCCATCGGTATCCAGCCCGACATCCTTCTGTGCCGCACCGATCGTCCGGTGCCGCGCGAGGAGCGCCGCAAGCTCTCGCTGTTCTGCAATGTGCGGGAGAGCGCGGTGATCGAGGCGCGGGACGTGGACAACATCTATGCCGTGCCCGCCGCCTATCACGCCGAAGGGCTCGACACGGAAGTGCTGGCCGCCTTCGGCATCGAGCCGGCGCCCGCGCCGAACCTCAAGCGCTGGTCGGTGATCGAGGACCGGGTGCGCAATCCCGAGGGCGAGGTCACCATTGCGGTGGTGGGCAAATATACCGGCCTCAAGGATGCCTATAAGTCGCTCATCGAGGCGCTGGCCCATGGCGGCATCGCCAACAAGGTGAAGGTGAACCTCGACTGGATCGAGAGCGAAACCTTCGAGCGCGAGGACCCCGCGCCCTTCCTGGAGCATGTGCACGGCATCCTGGTGCCCGGCGGCTTCGGCCAGCGCGGTGCCGAGGGCAAGATCCGCGCGGCCCAGTTTGCCCGCGAGCGGGCCGTGCCCTATTTCGGCATCTGCTTCGGCATGCAGATGGCGGTGATCGAGGCGGCGCGCAATCTGGCCGGCGTCACCAAGGCCAATTCCACCGAATTCGGCGAGACGTCGGAGCCGGTGGTGGGCCTGCTCACCGAATGGCTGAAGGGCAACGAGCTGGAGCGCCGCAATGCGGCCGGCGACCTCGGCGGCACCATGCGCCTCGGCGCCTATGAGGCGCGCCTTTCGGACGAGAGCCGGGTGGCCTCCATCTATGGCTCCACCGACATCTTCGAGCGTCATCGCCACCGCTATGAGGTGAACACCGCCTATAAGGATCGCCTGGAGGACTGCGGCCTGCGCTTTTCCGGCATGTCGCCCGACGGGCTGCTGCCGGAAATCGTTGAGTATGCAGACCATCCCTGGTTCATCGGCGTGCAGTTCCATCCCGAGCTGAAGTCGCGTCCGTTCGAGCCGCACCCGCTGTTCGCCTCCTTCATCCGCGCGGCCATGGTGCAGAGCCGGCTGGTCTGAAGGTCAAGGTTTCCAAAAGCCTGCGGGCGGCCTCCTCGATTCGCCTTGGGCCTGCCGCTTCGCCTGAGATCACGCATCGCCGGGAGACCGCGGTGGTGCTGGCTTCCCTGGCGTGCGGTTGCCCTTAAGTTGCCGGACGTGCCACAAGGTCGGACCGGAGAGACAGGGGGGTTCCCATGCCACGCGGCCTCGACCATGTCGTTCATGTCGTGCGCGATCTCGATGCGGCAGGGGAGGTCTATGACCTGCTCGGCTTCACCGTCGGCCCGCGCAACCGCCATCCCTGGGGCACCCAGAACCGGATCATCCAGACCGACGGCTTCTTCATGGAGCTGCTGGAGATTTCCGAGCCCGACAAGATCACCGAGGGTGATAGCGGCCACTTCTCCTTCGGCGCCTTCAATCGGGACTTCCTGGCGCGCAACGGCCAGGGCCTGTCCATGCTGGTCGCCGAAGGCAAGGACCCGGCGGCGGAGAAGGCCGCTTTCGATGCGGCCGGGGTGGGCGGGTTCGATCTGTTTGAATTCTCCCGCCTCGCGCGGCGACCCGACGGCGGCGAGGTGGAGGTGGGCTTCTCTCTCGCCTTCGCGCGCGACGAAGCGGCGCCCAATGCGGGCTTCTTCACTTGCACCCAGCGCAAGCCCGAGAATTTCTGGAATCCGCAATTGCAGCGCCACACCAATGGCGTGACGCAAGTGGCCGGCGTGGTGCTGGTGGCCGAGCGGCCCATCGACCATGTCAGCTTCATCGATACCTTCTGTGGTGTCACGCCCCGCCGGGCGACCGATGCCTGGTATGTGGCGCAGACCCCTCGCGGCGAGATCGACATCATGACCCGCGCGACCTTCGGCGAGCGCTTCGGCACCACCGCGCCGGACGGCGACGACCTGCGGCTTGCGGCGGTGCGCTTCAAGTCCACCGGCGCGGCCAGCATGCGGCGCGGGCTTGCCGCCCGCAAAATGATCGAGGAAGCCATGGAAGGCATGGTGGTGGCCCCGCCGCGCGCCGTCATGGGCGCCGCCATCGTGCTGGAGCGGGTGGACGAGGCCTGAGCGGAGACGGAGAGCGTGAGGGCAAGCATCGCAGGCTCCGGCTCCCGCCGCAAAGCGGAGCCACCCGCTGGCCTCGGCTTCGAGGTGGAAGCGCGCCGCTATGCGGCCGGCCTGATGCCCATTGCCGGCGCCGATGAGGCGGGCAGGGGGCCTCTGGCAGGTCCTGTGGTTGCCGCCGCCGTCATCCTCGATCCCGCTTGCGTGCCGCGCGGCCTTGACGATTCCAAGAAGCTCACCGCCGCCCGGCGCGAGGCGCTGTTCGAGGAGATCCTCGCCACGGCGGAGGTGTCCGTCTGCATGGCGCCACCCGCCCGCATCGACCGGGACAATATCCGCCAGGCGTGCCTTTGGGCGCTCGCGAGCGCGGTGCGCTCCCTGCCGCGCGCGCCGGCGCTCGTCTTCGTAGATGGCAATGATCCGCCGCCCGTCTCCTGCGCCCTGGAAATGGTGATTGGCGGCGACGGCCTCATCGCTTCCATCGCGGCCGCCTCCATCGTCGCCAAGGTCACGCGCGACCGGCTCATGGCGGGGGTGGGCACGGCCTTTCCGGCCTATGGCTTCGAGCGGCACATGGGCTATGGCACCCGCGCCCATGGCGATGCCCTGCGCACCCACGGCCCTTGCCGCCACCACCGCGCCTCGTTCGCCCCCGTGCGGGAGCAGCAATTGGTGCTGTTCGGCGAGGACGCCTGACCGGGATCTCGCTCTCTGCCCTGAGCTCGCCCCGCGTCACATCATCAGGCGCGCGCCGACGATCAGCAGAACCGTCGCCAGTGCGCCGCGCAGGAAGCGGTCGGGCACCTTGACCGACCACAGGCTGCCGATGATGACGCCGGGCACCGAGCCCAGCAGCAGCGCGCCCACCAGTCCGAAATTCACATCCCCCAGCCACCAATGCCCCATGCCCGCCAGCAGGGCCAACGGCACCGCATGGGCGATGTCGGAGCCCACCAGGCGCGAGGTGGGCAGGTGGGGATAGAGCACGATCAGCGCGGTGACGCCGATGGCGCCGGCCCCGACCGAGGTCAGCGTCACCAGCACGCCCAGGATGCCCCCCGCCACCACGGTGAGGAGGTGCCGGCGGTGATCGGAAGCCTCCCCCAGAAAGCCGCCGAGCAGCTTCACCGCGCGGGTGCGGAACATCACCAGCAGGGACGTGAAGATGAGAACCGCGCCGAGGCTCGCCTTCACGAAATGCGAGCCGCCATCATGGCTGAGATGGGCCATGGAGGCGAAGGCGAGGGTCAGCACCGTCATGGGGACGCTGCCGGTGGCCAGCAGCCGCACCACCTTCCAGTCCACACTCTGGCGGAAGCCGTGCACCCCCGTGCCCACCGCCTTGGTGGCCGCGGCATAGAGCAGGTCGCTGCCCACGGCGGTGGCCGGGTGCACGCCGAACAGGAGAATGAGAAGCGGGGTCATGAGCGAACCGCCGCCGACCCCGGTGAGCCCCACCAGAATGCCGACGAACAGGCCCGACAGCGAATAAAGATAGAAAGACATGCCCCGTTCGTCCCCGCTGCGGCCCAGAGCGCGATCACGCCGGATGGATGCATCCGCGAGAGAGCGGCGTCTGGCCCCTTGAATGGAGGCGGAAGGACTGGCCCCTTCGAGCCGCTCCGCGACCCGTAAGACCCCATCCACCTCGAGACCCGCGCGCCACCCGCCGGGACCCTCGTCCGGCCGCACTCCGCGGCAGGACCCGATCGGTGCGTCAGACCGCCCCCGCCGCCACGAAGTGCGGATTGCGATAATCGGGCTTGCCATAAGCAAGCTCCGCGCCTTCCAGCGTGCGCACCGTGCCGCCCGCCGCCTTCAGCACGGCGTGGCCGGCGGCAATGTCCCATTCCATGGTGGGGCCGAGGCGCGGATAAAGGTCCGCCTCGCCCCGGGCCAGGAGGCACAGCTTCAGGGAACTGCCGGCGGCGCGGAATTCCGCCACCTTTCGGCCGTCGAGGAAGCGTTCCATGGCCTCGGCATCCCCATGGGAGCGCGAGCCCACCACCACGAGCCCCGCCTCGGCCGGGCGCCGCACATGGATGGGTGCTTCGCCGGTCTTGCAGGCGAAGAAGGCTTCGCCCGCCGCGCCGCAATAGGTCTCCCCGAGCGCGGGGGCGACCACGATGCCAAGCACCGGCACGCCCTTTTCGATCAGGGCGATGTTGACCGTGAACTCGCCGTTGCCGGAGATGAACTCCTTGGTCCCATCCAGGGGATCCACCAGCCAGAAGCACTCGCCCACCTCAGACGGGCTGAGGCCCTTGGAGGCTTCTTCTTCGGAAATGACGGGAATGTCGGGGGTCAGCGCCCGCAGGCGGGGCAGGATGACTGCCTCCGCCGCCTCATCGGCAAGGGTGACGGGGCTGCCATCCGCCTTGGTGCGCGCGTCCGGGGCGCCATAGAAGGCGAGGGTGGCCTGGCCGGCCTCCTCCGCCACGGGACGGAGCGCCGCCAGCAGCGCGGTGAGCGTCGCCTTGTCCATCACTGCTCCCCGCTGCGCAGCAGGCCGCGGGATTCGAGCGCCGCGATGATCTCCTCGGCCGCCGCCTCGGGGGCGAGCTTGGAGCTGTCGATGTGGATGTCCGGGTTCTCTGGCGCCTCATAGGGGCTGGAGATGCCGGTGAAATTGGCGATCTCGCCGCGCCGCGCCTTCTTGTAGAGGCCCTTGGGATCGCGCTGCTCCACCACCGCGAGCGGGGCATCCACGAACACTTCCAGAAAGTGCCCCTCGGGCATCAGGTCGCGGGCCATCTGCCGCTCGGAGCGGAAGGGCGAGATGAAGGACACCACCACGATGAGCCCGGCATCGGTCATCAGCCGGGCCACCTCGCTCACCCGGCGGATGTTCTCCACCCGGTCGCCCTCGGTGAAGCCGAGGTCGCGATTGAGGCCGTGGCGCACATTGTCGCCGTCCAGCATGTAGGAGTGCTTGCCCATGGCGAAGAGGCGGCGTTCCACCAGATTGGCGATGGTGGATTTGCCGGCGCCCGACAGGCCAGTGAACCACAGCACGAAGGGCTTCTGGTTCTTCTGGTGGGCGCGGGCATTGCGGTCGAGGTCCACCGCCTGCCAATGGATGTTCTGCGCCCGGCGCAGCGCAAAGTGGACGAGGCCCGCAGCCACCGTCTCATTGGTGAAGCGGTCGATGAGAATGAAGCCGCCGGTGTCGCGATTGTCCTTGTAGGAGTCGAACACCACCGACTGGCTGACCGAGATGTTGCACTGCCCGATCTCGTTCATATCCAGCTGGCGGGCGGCCACCTGTTCCAGCGTGTTGACGTTGACCTTGTGCTTGAGCGCCGTGACGGAGGCGGTCACCGTCTTGGTGCCGATCTTCATCAGATAGGACCGGCCCGGCAGCATCGGCGTCTCGTTCATCCATACGATGGTGGTCTCGAACTGGTCGGACACCTCCGCCGGATTGTCCACTCCGGTAATCACGTCGCCGCGGCTGCAATCGATCTCGTCCGCCAGCGAGATGGTCACCGACTGGCCGGCGACGCCCACCGGCAGGTCGCCATCCAGATAGACCCGCGTGACCTTGCTCTGGCGCCCCGAGGGCATCACGCGCACGACATCACCCGGCGCCACGGTGCCTGTGGCGATGAGGCCGGAGAAGCCGCGGAAATCCTGGTTCGGCCGGTTCACCCACTGCACCGGCATGCGGAAGGAGGCCGAGCGGGTGTCGCTCGCGGTCTCCACCGTCTCCAGGTGCCCCATGAGCGTGGGGCCGTGGTACCACGGCGTGTTGCCGCTCTTCTCGGTGATGTTGTCGCCGGCCAGGGCCGACATTGGGATGGCGACGATGTTCTCGATGGACAGCCGGCTGGCAAAGTCCATGTAGTCGCCGAGGATGCGGTTGAACACGTCCTGGCTGTAATTGACCAGGTCCATCTTGTTGATGGCCAGCACCACATGGCGGATGCCCACCAGGGAGGCCAGGTAGGAGTGGCGCCGCGTCTGGGTCAGCACGCCGCGCCGGGCATCGATGAGGATGACGGCAAGGTCGGCGGTGGAGGCGCCGGTGACCATGTTGCGCGTGTACTGCTCGTGGCCCGGCGTGTCGGCGACGATGAACTTGCGCTTGGCGGTGGAGAAGAAGCGATAGGCCACATCGATGGTGATGCCCTGCTCGCGCTCGGCGGCCAGCCCATCCACCAGCAAGGCGAAGTCGATATTCTGGCCCTGGGTGCCCATGCGCTTGGAATCGGCTTCCAGCGCCGCCAGCTGATCCTCGAAGATCATCTTGCTGTCGTAGAGAAGCCGGCCGATCAGGGTGGACTTGCCGTCATCCACCGAGCCGCAGGTGATGAAGCGCAGGAGGCTCTTGTGCTCGTGCTGGCGCAGATAGGCCTCGACGTCGGTGGAGAGCAGGTCGGCTTGCTGATCCTGGTAAACCGCGGGTGCCATCAGAAGTACCCTTCCTGCTTCTTCTTCTCCATGCTGGCGGCGCTGTCATGGTCGATGGCGCGGCCTTGCCGTTCGGAGGTGGTGGTCAGCAGCATTTCCTGGATGACTTCCGGCAAGGTGCTGGCCTTGCTCTCCACTGCGCCCGACAGCGGGTAGCAGCCCAGCGTGCGGAAGCGGATGGACTTCATCTGCGGCGTCTGCCCCTCGGGGATGCGCATACGCTCGTCATCCACCATGATGGTGAGCCCGTTATAGGTCACCACCGGCCGCTCGGCCGCGAAATAGAGCGGCACGATGGGGATGTTTTCCTTGTAGATGTATTGCCAGATGTCCAGCTCGGTCCAGTTGGACAGGGGGAAGACGCGGATGGTCTCGCCCTTGTTCTTGCGGGCATTGTAGAGATGCCACAATTCCGGCCGTTGCTGCTTGGGGTCCCAGCGGTGTCCGGGGGAGCGGAAGGAGAAGATGCGCTCCTTGGCGCGGCTCTTCTCCTCGTCGCGCCGCGCGCCGCCGAAGGCGACATCGAAGCCGTAATGATCCAGGGCCGCCTTCAGCGCCTCGGTCTTCATCACGTCCGTATAATGGCCGCCATGGTCGAACGGGTTGATGCCGCGCGCGAGGCCGTCCTGATTGATCCACTCGATCAGGTCGAATCCCAGATCCTTGGCCCGCTGGTCGCGGAAGGAGATCATGTCACGGAACTTCCAGGTGGTGTTCACGTGCATGAGGGGGAAGGGGGGCTTGCCCGGCGCGAAGGCTTTCATGGCCAGGTGCAGCATGACGGCGCTGTCCTTGCCCACGGAATAGAGCATGACCGGCTTTTCCGCCTCGGCCGCCACCTCGCGCATGATGTGGATGCTCTCGGCCTCCAGCCGCTGGAGGTGGGTCAAATCCGGCACCGCCCGCGTGGCGGCGTCGAGGGAAGCGGGCATGGGGGGCTCCCAGAGGTCTGGCCTGAGATTGTGGCGGGGGATGCCGGTGAAGCTCTCGATCTTGAGAACCAGATCAGCCGGGATCTCACGATCGCCGCTGGCCCACTGGCTGACGGTCCCTTCCGTCCGGCCCACCGCACGCGCGATGTCCCGCTGGAGCTTGCCGCTGTTCCGGAAAAGTGTCTTGAGATCCGCCATGGCCGGACTTTAGTCAGATTAAAGTGGGCGGTGCAACATGATTTTTTGGGGGGGTGGGGGAGGTTCCCGCGGCCACCGCCAAAAAAATAGCCTCGTCCACGAAGGACGAGGCCGCTTCTGTTTAGGGTGAGAGTCACGTGCTTTTGTTGCGGTCGCTCCGCCTCGGCGGCAAGGGCGTCCCGTTCGGCTCACTCGGGGCTGGCTTCGCCTTCCGTCTTCTTGTGCACGATGATCGAGCGGGGCACGATCTCGATCCGGTCAATACGGTTTGCGATCATGAATTCGGTTTTGCCTCGCTCTTCAGCAAAATCCTTCCTTTTCTGCCCCTTCATGTGCAGGTAGTCAGCATAGGCGTGCATGTACTCCGTGAAGGGAACAGTGTCGGTTCCTGCATACTTGGGGTCGTGGGATGTATGAACGTCCTCGATCACGTAAATGCCGCCTGGAGCGAGCTGGGGAAAAAGGTACTCAAATGCAATTCTTTGATGGTCCCACCTGTGTGAACCGTCATCAAGAACGATCTGCGGAGTGCCGTGCTTCGCTAACACGCCCTTCAGATAGCTGCGAGAGCCGGAGTTTCCGATTTCAACCGAAATGCGCTCATTTTCGAAACGTTTGACTTCTGGATTAATGTCAAGGCAAACAACCTTTGCCTTGGGGAAGTAATCACACCACATGCGAAGCGATGCCCCATTGAGGCCGCCGATTTCGAACAGAGTGAGATCGTTCCCGCGAAGAGCGCTGAAATTGCGATCATAGTGAGAGAGATACGCATGCCCCTTTGATGCCTTGTCGGTACCATGGCGCAGCCCGATAGTATTCAAATCATCGCTCATGTTCATCCTCTCTGTTAAAAAACCTTGTCGTACAAGATTCTGTCAAGTGGATCTGGATCCGATGGAATTCAATTTACTTACAAGGAAGTCAGGCCCGCCTGACCGCCTCACGGTACCTATAGCGCATTGACATCGGTTCTTCCTTACCACCTCCCTCGCTTAGGTCGCAATGGGGGTGGTAATATATTCTTATAAACGAATCTCTCCGATGATAGGTTGGGGCGTATTTCTTGTTCGAGTTGCTCCAAGGGGTTGGACCCCCTGGGTCATTTTTCTGGCAGTAGCCCCGAATCTATAAATGGATCGATGCGCACTACAATGACAAGTTTTCGAAACGCAGTGGAGGGGGTGCGAGTCTGACGTTTGCCTTAGGTTGTGGCCATCGATCAATGCGCGAATATGCTCCGCTAAGTCCACAGCTTGGGCCGTGTCAGCGGAACGCGCGTGATGATTTCCGTTGGTCGGAGCGGTCACAGAGAGACATGACGTCGCGCGCACTGCTGAGGGTATTCTCAATTTTGACGTACTCAGCCCTCATGCCCGTCCGTTTCGTGAAGATACTCTTTATGTTTCTGGGTTGGCGCTGATCATGGAGGCGGAATAAAATGCTGCGTGTGCTCCTGTTGGCGCTTTTCGTCCTAAGTGGATGGTCCAACGCGCAGGTGCTGGCCGCGCCCCTTCAGCGTGAGCCCCCCTCGGGCGCCACCTTCGAGGAGAGGCGGGATCAGCTACTCTCCGCATTGGTGCGCACTCCGTTTCCAAAGCCCGAATGCGGCACGAAGGGCGTCGACTCGCCTTGCATCTGGGGCAAGCTCTCCCTTGCCCTTGCTCTTCTCTCCTTACCGCAGGAAGTCTCCGCCAGTTCGGCAACGGATGCGAGCACCCTGATCTCCGATGCGACGAAGCTGGAGAGCGCGCGGAATGGCTTTGGCGACACGGAAGATGAGGATGACAAGGACCCCGCAGCGCACGGGAGGGGGGTCGAGACGAAGTATCACTTCACCACGGGGTTGTTGTTCCACCGGATCCTGGCGACCTTCGGCCCTCGAAACCAAGGTGGGGATGAGCGGCTGAGCCCGGCCATCAGTGGCTCCATCATTCGGTTGTTTGGCGCTTGGGCTGGAACGGCTTGCACCCGGGCGGATGCCGATACTGCCCTGGTGTGGAAGCCGTGGGGGAGCGAAAACCATGACATCCTGCGCGCCTATTCTTGCTGGGCGGCAGCAGACATCATTTTCCGCGATGGCCAGGATAATTCCTTCTCGTATCGCGATGGCTCGACACCCGCGCAGCAGAGGGCAGCATGGACGCGGTTCCTTATCGCCTATATTCAAAATCGAGGCGAGAATGGGCTCTTCATCGAGTTCTTTTCGCCGACCTACGCCAAGTATTCGTTGAGCGTATTCTACAATATTTTCGATTTTTCAGAAGATAAAGATCTCAAGCAGGGGGCGGGTGCGCTCCTCACGCTCTGGTGGGCACTATGGGGTCAGGAGCAAATCGATGGCGTGCATGGGGGAAGCAAGGCGCGCCGCTACAGTCGCATGCCCCCAGCCGCAACACCAGACGGGGGAATGGGCTGGCTTTACACCGGCGAAGGCGACCTGCGCCCGCAAGTGCCCCATCCGGCCTTCCTTCCGCTTGTCCTTTCGTCGTTTCGCCCGCCAAAAGTCGTGCTGGACATCATGCGGCGGCCGGGGGCTCCGGAGTCCTATGGCGTGTGGACGCGGCAGCTTGGACGGGCGGCCAAGCCCAACGAGGACGGGCGCTTTGTGCTTGAGCGGGAGACCCTGTCCCTGGCCCGCTATACCTATGTGGGGCAAGGCTTCGTCATGGGTAGCATCATCGGCCCGACCTTGCCTGCGCAAGATTGGACGAACATCAGCAGCCAAAACCGCTGGATGGGCGTGGCGCTTGAGGGAAACGACCTGCCTTTGATCTATGCCAGGCCTGATCCTAAGGGGTCGCGGTCCAATTACAACGCGCTGGTCGGGACGCAGGAGAAGGGCCTGCAAATTGTTCAGGCCACGCGCCCGCCCTTCGGCCGGGCCGTGGGCGACATGTTTATCCATATCAGCCGAAACCTGGAGCGGATGGAGCGGGGAGGCTGGATCTTCGTGCGCGGGAGCGCCTACGTGGCGGTGCGCCCGGTGCGGGGCAAAGTCGTCGTGCAGGCCAATGGCGAGGACTACCGACTCGCCGACGCAAATGCGCCGGTGATCATTCAGGCGAGCCCTCTCTCCGCATTTCCATCTTTCGAGGCGTTCCAGGATGCGATCCTGGCAGCGCAGGTCACGGACAGCGGGAGCGTCGTGACGTTCGAAGGCATCCTCGGCGATGGACCCCTGTCCTTCCCGGACCAGGGGAGGGCGCCGGGCACCGTTGCGGGCCGCGCCATAGCTGCCCCCGAAGGCTGGACCTTGTACAGCCCCTTCGTGCGCCAGAAGGCGGGCTCCGATCAGGTTGAACTTCAATTCAAGGACGAGCACCTGATCCTGAAATTCTGACAGTCCTGTGCTTCGCCCTCCTTGGGCTTCCTCAAGGGGTTAGAAGGTCCAGCGCGAACTCGATACCCGATCGCGCCCGTTCAATATCCATCCGCCAGTCGCGGGAGCGCTCCTCAGCCTGGTCGTCCCCGCAGCGGATATAAACGGCATCTCCGTCGATCGCTTCATCGCAGAGCAGGTAGTTCACGTGCGGCGCGGCATCGCACAGCATGATCAGGGGACCCGTGCTTCGCGCCAGCAGAGCGGTGTGAAAGGCTGAGCCTTCGCAACCGATGATCGCCCCAGCGCTGGAAAGGATGTCAACCTGCTCCGGCACGGTATGTTGCTCGGGGTGTATGATACGGGTGCCGAATTTCTGGGTCAGATGGCCCTCAATGGCGGCCTCCCCATCAATGCTCCGCTTCTTACCCGACAGGCCGCCGCGGGAAAGAAACACGCTGCCGTTGCGGACAATGGCGTCGGCGTCGACACCCGGAAGGGCGAGACGATAGGCGTCTGGACAAATCTGGTTTGAAATTTCGAGCGCGGGCTCGCGCACATGAAGGTGTGCGACCCGCATCGGCCGGTCGCACAGGATGATCCGATCCTCGGAAATCCCCATGCTGTTGAACACATCTTTGATGAAACGCGGGAGAGTGGTTATGTTGTGGGGATTGAAGAAAATGATCTTGTCAGGAGAGGAAATCACATCGCTGTAGACAGACCTGGAGATGCTCTCCAGGAGGAAATGTCCGTAGTGCGAGAACAGGTAGCCACCAAACCAAGCAGTTTCAAATTCAACTTCAGGGGCTTCACCGCCTGAACGGGGATCCGGGTGAATACGCGAGGCTCGTTTCCGGCCGAAGCCGCGGTGGAGGAGCAGGTGTTCAATATGTGTCTCGCCGGAATAGGGGCCGCCACAAAAGTGCCCCTTCTGGATCCGGGTGAGGGGGATCAAAGTCACATGTTCCAACACCTGGCTCGCGGCAGGAGGCGCAATCCGCCTCCTGAAGTCGCGAAACAGTTCGTCAATCGTCGCGTCATCGTAGCCGATGAAAAATCGGCGGCCCTTTGACTTGGACTTTCGTACAACCCGGCGCGATACGCTTGGCATTTGCCCCTCGAATATTCCCCCGGCGACGGATCCCGGCTTGGCGGCTAGATCGCGCTGGAAAGCACTTTTTCAAGCTTGTCATGCTGGCGGGCAGTCTCGACCATAGCGGCATATTCTTCGGGGATCGGCTTGGACTTCTTGGCGCTCGGGGCCCGGAACAGAGCCTTTGCCACGTGGTCTAGGATCTCGTCGGAATCATCGAGCGACAGCTTCGAAAACAGGACTTTGATCTTGTCCTTGAACTCGGCCATGTCGTTATAGCCGAAGAAGGTCTCGTAGTTCACGACGATGAGGTCATCCTTCCAAAGCGGCGCTGCGGCTGCGATGAAGTCCACGCTCTTGGCCCACTCCTCGAATCCCTGCGCGGCGCCATTTTTGGCGGGCCAGTGGTCCTTCGGATTGTCAGCGCGCGCTTGCCACGAGAGGGCGACCGCGAGCGGATCACGGACGATTGCGACCAGCTTGCTGTTTGGGAACGTGTCGCGGAGGTATTTCTGCCGCATGTAGAGGCGCGGTATTTTTTCGCCGATGACCTGCGGCGGCCAAATGGACGCCGCCTTCTGCGCGATCGGAAGGTTTGCGCCCTTCAAGTTCGTGTCCGTATCGCGAATATCAATGAAGCGATCTTGCTCAAAGAGCTCCGGCTTAAACTCCGCCCCCCGCGAACCCATGGCGATATACTTGAATCGCTCCACGCCAAGAAGGGCCTGCGGGTGCTCATTAATCATCTGAGCAAGTGCGGTGGTACCCGAGCGGGGGCACCCGCACACGAAGCACATTTCCATCGAATGCTCTCACTTTGGATCGGCTGGCTCGACCGTAACAAATTTCAGTTAGAGCCAAAGACCTGCGATTGCCAGGAGGAATTTCCCCGGCTCGGCCAGAAGTGTATGTTAAGTAAGTTTATCGACATGAGTGTATTCTTTGGCTTGGGAGCCCCTCGGTCGGGCTGCTCGCGCGCATGCGTGAGACCTTCGGGTTTGCGTGCGCGGTTCGTTCTGCCCAGTGCGGCAACCCCGCCGCCCCAGCGATGACGCAGGAGATGTAACGTAAGGGAACATAAGGCGAGCCCGGTCATTGCCCCTTGGACAGGCAAGGAGCATGACATGAGCGAGCGCGCGCGGCACGAATCCTATGACCAGCCCGTGGGAGGATGGGGCTCTGCCAAGTCCTTGTTGAAGCATTCGGTGGAAAAGAAGGCGGTGCCGGCCATCGGTGCCTTGCTGAAAGATCACAACAAGACCGGCGGCTATATGTGCACAAGCTGTGCCTGGGCCAAGCCTGCTGATCCTCATGTGGCCGAGTTCTGTGAAAACGGCGCGAAGGCGACCTTCTGGGATGCCACGGCCGATCGCGCGCCGCCGGATTTCTTCGCCCGCCACACGGTGACCGAGCTGCTCGGCTGGTCGGACCATGATCTGGAGAAGCAGGGCCGACTCACCCATCCCCTGCGCTACGATCCCGACAGCGACACCTATGTGGAGGTGCCCTGGGAGGCAGCCTTCACGGAGATCGGCGCCCAATTGCGCAATTTTCCTGCCAAGGAGGTGGTCTTCTACGCCTCCGGGCGCGCCTCGCTTGAAACCTCCTACATGTACCAGCTCCTGGCGCGGCTCTATGGCTGCAACAACCTGCCGGACAGCTCCAATATGTGCCACGAGACCACCTCCGTGGCGCTGCCGCCCAGCATCGGCACGCCGGTGGGCACGGTGCTGCTGGAGGATTTCGAGCAGACCGACTGCATCTTCGCCTTCGGCCAGAATGTGGGCTCGAATGCGCCGCGCATGCTGCATGTGCTCCAAGAGGCGCGCGAGCGGGATGTCCCCATCGTGGTGTTCAATCCGCTGCGGGAGAAGGGCTGGGAGGAATTCGTCAACCCCCAGCGGCCGGGCCAGATGCTCACCAACAGCCCGACCACCATCGCCACCCAATATTACCAGGTGCGCGCGGGCGGCGACATTGCGGCCATGATCGGCATCGCCAAGACGCTGTTCGTAATGGAGGACGAGGCCCGCGCCACCGGCGGCGTGCCGGTGCTCGACCGTGACTTCATCGCCGCGCATACCGATGGCCTTGCCGCCTTCGAGACCTTGGTGCGCGAGACCGACTGGACCGAGATCCAGCTCGCCTCCGGCCTGCCGCAGGCGGCGCTGGAGGCGGCGGCCACCACCCTTGCCCGCGCGCGGGCTGTCATCGCCATCTATGGCATGGGCCTCACCCAGCACCGGCTGGGCGTCGACAATGTGCAGATGCTGGTGAACCTGCTCCTCATGGGCGGCCATATGGGCAAGCCGGGCGCCGGCATCTGCCCGGTGCGTGGGCATTCCAACGTCCAGGGTCAGCGCACCGTGGGCATCGCTGAAAAGGTGGAGCTGGTGCCGCTCGACCGCCTGGCCGAGCAATACGACTTCACGCCGCCGCGCACCGACGGCCTCAACACGGTGGAAGCCTGCGAGGCGCTGGTGGAGGGGAAGCTGCGGGCCTTCATCGGTCTCGGCGGCAATTTCTTGCGTGCCATTCCCGAGCGCGACCTGATGGAGGAGAAGTGGCGGGATCTCGACCTCTCCGTCCAGATCGCCACCAAGCTCAACCGCACCCATCTGGTCACCGCCAAGACCACCTTCCTGCTGCCCACCTTGGTGCGCTCGGAGGTGGACCGGCAGGCAGCCGGCCCGCAGATCGTGACCATGGAAGATTCCACCACCTGCATCCATGCCTCGCGCGGCACGTTCGAGCCGGCGGCAGACACCTTGCTGTCCGAGCCCAGGATCGTGGCGGAGATCGCCAAGGCGACCTTGCCGCCCAACCCCAAGGTGCCCTGGGATGACTGGGTGGCCGATTATGCCCGGGTGCGGGACGCCATCGAGGCCTCGTTCCCGGACGATTTCGAGAATTTCAATGGCCGGCTGGACATTCCCGGCGGCTTTGCCCGCCCGGTGCCGGCGCGCGAGCGCAAGTGGGAGACGCCGAACGGCAAGGCCAATTTCCAGATCCCCGCCGGCCTGTCGGCGAGCTTTGACGACGGCACCGATGCCGCCGTGCTCCGCCTCATCACCTTGCGCTCCAACGACCAGTTCAACACCACCGTCTATGGCTATGTGGACCGCCTGCGCGGCGTGAGCGGCTCGCGCATGATCGTGATGATGAACCCCGACGACCGCCTGCGGCTGGGACTGCTCGAGAATGGCACCGCGCGCATGGTGACAGCGGTGTCCGACGGCATCCACCGGGAGATGCGCGGCTTCCAGGTGATCGACTATGACCTGCCGCCGGGCACCTGCGCCTCCTATTTTCCCGAGTGCAATGCGCTGATCCCGCTCTGGCACTATGCCCGCGACGCCAAGACCCCGGCCGCCAAGTCGGTGCCGGTGCGCGTCTTTCCCGATTGACCGGCCGGGGAGGGCCCACCCATGAGCGAGGCGAGCCCCTTGCCTCAGCCGCCCGCCTTGGCGCAGCAGGTGTTCCAGGCGCTGGAGGACAAGGCGGCGCTGCCCCCCGCCACCCAGCTGGTGCTCGGCCTTCTGGCGGGACTTTATATCGGCTTCGGCGGCCTTTTCGCCACCGTTGCCCTGGCGGGGGCGCAGGACCTGCCCTTTGGGGTCGGGCAGGTGCTGGCCGGCCTCGTCTTTTCAGCCGGTCTCGCATTGGTGCTGATTGCCGGCGCGGAACTCTTCACCGGCAACATGCTGATGGTCGGCCCATGGGCGGCGGGGCGGCTGGGGGTAACACAGGTGTTGGGCGCCCTGGGTCTCGTTTACGCCGCCAACTTCCTGGGTTCGCTCCTCCTGGCCGTGCTGGTGCTCGCGGCCGGGGTGCATGAGGCGGGCGCAGGCGCGGTGGGGCAGGCGGCGCTGGACCTTGCCGCAACCAAGACCGGCAACGGCTTCCTGCCGACGCTGGCGAGCGGCGTCCTCGCCAACATGCTGGTCTGCCTTGGGGTGTGGCTCGCTTATGGCGGGCGTACGGTCGTGGAGAAGATTGCCGGCCTGATCCTGCCCATCGCCGCCTTCGTCGCCGCCGGGCTCGAGCATTCCGTCGCCAACATGTACCTGCTGCCCTATGGGCTGATGGTGCAGGCGGTGACCGGTCAGGCGGAGGCCGGCCTTTCGCTGGGGTCGATCGCGGCGAACCTGGTGCCGGCGACCCTCGGCAACATGATGGGCGGCGCGCTGGTGGCGCTCGCCTATTGGGCCGCCTTCCTGAGGACGGGCCGGCCGGCCTGACCCTTCAGCGCCACCGAGCCGTGTTTTTCGGGAACCGTTCGGGCGATCTGCCGTTGCGTAAGCAAAAGGCGGAGCGCACGGGCGCGGGTGGGTGTCCGGACGTCGGTGTCCTGAGGTCGGTGTCCTGAGGTCGGAGGCGGGATCGGGCAGCCGATGGCTGCTGATGCCGTCAACGCCGGCGCGCCCTTCGCGCCATGCCCTCGCCGCGACCTCGCCCAGGCGCCCGCCCGGAGATCGGAATGGATGAGATTCCCTATTGCGGCCCCGCTCCCACGCCCGAGGCCCTGTGGACGGCATGGAATCTGGCGGCCTTTCCCCTTCTTCTGTCCGGATCGCCGTTGCTGTTTGCCCTGTTGCGGCCGGAGGTTCGCAAGGGCCCGGCGGTGCTCGCCTCGGCCGCGCTGTTTGTCGCCTTTGTCTCGCCCCTGTGTGCGCTGACGGTCGCCCTGTTCGCGGCGCGGGGCGTGCATCATCTGGTGCTGGTCCTGATCGCCGCGCCAGCCCTGGCGCTGGCTTGGCCGAGGGTGGTTCCCGGCGCGCGCGTGGCTGGGTTTCTCGGACTTTCGCTCTTTCTCTGGCTGTGGCACCTGCCCGCGGCCTATGACCTCGCCTGGGGCAGCTCCCTCTTCTATTGGCTGATGCAGGCCGGCCTCATCGGTTCCGCCTGGGCCTTCTGGTCTCACGTCTTCCAGGGGGCGGGGCCATGGGAGCGCGTCTCCGGCGTCGGGCTGATCCTGGCGCTGGCCGGGCAGATGGGGCTCATCGGCGCCATTCTCTCCTTCGCGCCCCGCATCCTCTACCCGCACCATCTCGCCTCGGCCCCGGCCTATGGGCTGGATGCGCTGGCCGACCAGCAGCTGGCCGGTCTCGTCATGTGGGTACCCGGCATGCTGCCCCTGGCGCTGCTGGGTGTCGTCCTGCTGCGGCGGGGCTGGCGGGAGGTGGCGCAGGCATGATCGCCATCGTGAAGGCCACCCACATCGCCGCCCTCAGCCTGTGGTGCGCCGGCCTCATCGCGCTGCCCATCGTGCTCCAGGCCTATGGCCGGCGCGAGGAAGTGCGCACCCAGGCCGGGTTTTCCGAATTCCGCCTGCTGATCCACGCCGCCTATACCCGCATCGTCACGCCGGCCGCCATCATCGCCATTGCCGCCGGCACGGTGCTGTTCTTCGCGCTGGAACTGCGGGACCACTGGCTGATGGCCAAGCTGGTGGCGGTGGTGGGCATGGTGCTCGTCCATGCCTGGCTGGGTCACCTCTCCGTTCAGGCGACCGAGGCGCGGGGCGACTATGCCATGCCGCCGGCGGCCCTCATCGCGCTGCCGGCGGGCGTCCTGTGCATGGCGACGGTGCTGGTCCTGGTGCTCGCCAAGCCCGATCTCCAGCCGCTGGTGGACGCCTTGCCGCGGGACCTCACGGTTCCTCAGGCACGACCCTTGCCCTCCGAACTGGTGCCGATTTGATAATCGAAGACGAGCTTTCCGCCATGCCAGCCCGTGAGCGCGGTCATGCCAGCCGCCACCAGGGAGAGCGCCAATCCCACCGGCAGGACGGCGCCGTCGGGATCGCCGATGCGCACCAGCCAATTGGCGCCGAGGAGGGAGAGCAGCATCACAGCGAGGATGAAGTGGGTCCAGCTCGACGAGCGATTGCGGATGCCGCGCACCATCAGCAATTCGGCGGCCCCGCTGATCCCCGCCAGGACCCCCATGGCGAAGGCGCCGAACACGGCATAGCCCGCCGCATGGGACCAGAAGCTCGACCCGGTCCACAGATAGAGCAGGTCGGCGGCCAGCGTGCTGAAGGACAGCGCGATGGGAAAGGCCACCAGCATGGCGTGGAGCGGATGGCCGGCAATGGCGATCTTGGATTCGGTGTCCTCCAGGGCTCGCCGTTCCTCCAGCGGGTCCAACAGGCGCGCGCGCGTCTCCATGCGGTTTCCTTATGGTCAGGTGTCACCTCCCCGGTGAAGTGCGCGACGGTGCTGGTAGTTCCCGTCCTTCTGGCCGGATGCCGGGGGCCGCTCTCCACCCTCTCGCCCGCCGGCCCGGTGGCGCAGGATGTGGCCTTTCTGTGGTGGATGCTGCTGGCGGGTGCCGCCGGGCTCACCTTGATGGTGCTCGCGCTCGTGGCGATCGGCTTCGGCCGGCCGCGGGAGGTGGGGGAGGGGCGCTGGACGCTGGGGCTTGGCGTCGGCTTCTCGCTCGGCATTCTCACCGTGACCCTGGGCGCGGCGCTGTGGGTGGGCGAGCGCATCCTGCCCCACGGCCCGGCGCTGGAGGTCCGCGCCCATGCCCGGCAATGGGCCTGGAGCTTCACCCATGACGGCCCTGACGGCCCGGTGACCACCGAGGGCGTGCTGCACGTGCCCGCCGGCCAGCCGGTGGACGTGCTCATCACCGCGTCCGACGTGATCCATTCCTTCTGGGTGCCCCGGCTCGGCGGCAAGATGGACGCCATTCCCGGCCGCACCAACCGCCTGCGCATCGAGGCGGAGCGCCCCGGCACCTATGAGGGCCTGTGCGCCGAATTCTGCGGCCTCGAACACGCCGCCATGCGCTTCGAGGTGATCGCGCACGATCCCGCCCAATGGCCGCCCTTGCTCACCGAGGCTCCCCGTCCATGATCCCCACCGCCGACGCGCCCCTTCCGGCCAATCCTGCGCGCCGGGCCCTCGCGCTGCATCGGGAGCTGGATGCGGTCTGGCGCAACGATCCCGGCCTGAAGGGGCAGATCACCAGCCTCAGCCACTCCACGCTGGGGCTGCGCTTCATGGCCACCGCCTTCGTCTTCTTCGGCATTGGCGGGCTGCTGGCCATGCTGATCCGGGCGCAACTGGCCACCCCCGCCGGGGCGTTCCTGGACAACGGGCTCTACAACCAGATCTTCACGATGCACGGCAGCATCATGATGTTCCTGTTTTCCATCCCCCTGCTGGAGGGGCTGGCCATGTACCTGCTGCCGAAGATGCTGGGCAATCGCGACCTCGCCTTTCCCCGCCTCTCGGCGCTCGGCTATTGGTGCTATCTCCTGGGCGGCACCATCCTGATCGTCGCGCTCCTTTCGGGGGTGGCGCCGGCGGAGGGGTGGTTCATGTACACGCCGCTCTCCAGCCGGGCCTATGCGCCGGGCATCAATGCGGATGTGTGGCTGCTGGGGGTCACCTTCGTCGAGATTTCCGCCCTCTCGGCGGCCATCGAGCTCTTGGTGTCCATCCTGCGCCTGCGGGCGCCGGGCATGAAGCTCACGCAGATGCCGCTCTTTGCCTGGTACATGCTGGGCACGGCGGCCATGATGCTGGCGGGCTTTCCCCCGCTCATCCTCGGCTCGGTGCTGCTGGAGCTGGAACGCGCCTTCGACTGGCCCTTCTTCGATCCCGCGCGCGGCGGCGACCCGCTCCTGTGGCAGCATCTGTTCTGGCTGTTCGGGCATCCGGAGGTCTACATCATCTTCCTGCCGGCGGCGGGGGTGCTCTCCACCATCATCCCGGTTCTCTCGCGCACCACCATCGTCGGCTATGGCGCCATCGTCGCGGCCATATTGGGCCTCGTGTTCTTGAGCTTCGGACTGTGGGTGCACCACATGTTCGCGGTGGGCATCCCCCATCTGGCGCTCTCCTTCTTCTCGGCGGCCTCCATGCTGGTGGCGGTGCCCACCGCCGTGCAGATCTTCGCCTGGATCGGCACGCTGTGGCGCGGGCGGCCGCAGCTGAAGCTGCCCATGCTCTATGTGCTGGGCTTCTTCTTCACGTTCGTGATGGGCGGGCTCACGGGCGTCATGCTGGCGGTGGTGCCGTTCAACTGGCAGGCCCACGACACCGCCTTCGTCACCGCGCACCTGCATTATGTTCTGATCGGAGGCTTCGTCTTCCCCATGCTGGCGGGGGTGACGTGGTGGATGCCCATGATGAGCGGGCGCGGGCGCATCAAGGGCCTGGGCGAGGCGGCATTCTGGATCATCCTGGTGGGCTTCCACGGCACCTTCTTCCTCATGCACCTCACGGGCCTGATGGGCATGCCGCGCCGCATTCCCGAATATGCGGGCAATCCCGAATGGGTCCTCCTCAACCTCGCCTCATCCATCTTCGGCTTCGTCATGGCCATCGGCTTTGCGCTGTTCCTGATCGACATCGCCCTTCAGGCGGGGCTTGGAAAGCGCAGCGTGCGCAATCCCTGGGGCGCGCCCTCGCTCGATTGGGCCCTGGCCCTGCCGCCGCCCAACTACAATTTCGCCTCCCTGCCCGGACCCCGATGCCAGGATCAGGCGCAGGACGCCGCCTTGCCGCTGGCCCGAGGGGAGGGGCTTCTGCCCGGGGCGCCGCGCGGGCTGCGGGAAATCCTGGTGACCTCCGTGGGCACCGCGCGGCCCGAGCATGTGGCGATCCTGCCGGTCAATAGCGGGCTGCCCTTCCTGCTGGCGCTCGCCATCTGCGCCTTCGTGCTGCTGATGCTGGCCGGCTTTTACAAGCTGGCGCCGCTGGCGCTCGTCCCCGTGGTCGCCCTGGTCTGGACCTGGGCGCGGCGCGTTCCGCGCCCGGACGGGCTGGACAGCGTGGAGGTGGCGCCCGGTCTTCGCCTGCCCACTGTGCCCCTGCAGGCGCCAAGCCTCACCTTGAGCGGTTTGCGCAGCCTGTTCTTTGCGGATGCGGTCTTCTTCGGCTCGCTGCTGTTCGGCCTTGCCTATCTCGCGGTGGTGACACCCGGCACGCCCCCGGCCTGGCTGCCCGACTGGGGGCCGCTCGCCGGCGGTGCCGCGTCTGTGCTCGGCCTGCTCGCTCTGGCGACCGTCTGCGCCCGCCTCAGCCAGCGTCGCGGGGCAGGGGGCAGGCCCGTGATGAGGTTCCTCGCCGGCGCCGTTCTGGCCAATGGGCTCGCATTGGCCGTCCTGCTGGCCCTTGGCCTCTGGCAGATGCCCGATCCCACCCGCCATGCGGCGGATGCGGTGCGCATGGCGATCCTGGCCTATGCGGGCCTCCACGGGGCGATCGCACTGCTCTTCAGCGCCTTCGCCCTCAATGCCGCCCGGCGGGGCGCGCCGAGGGGCGCCTTGGCCGCGTGGAGCGAATGGCAGCTTTTTACCCTGGTGGTGACCGCTATCGGCGCAGGGGCGATCTTCGTCCAGGCCGGTGCGCCATGAGGCCGACGACGGGATGGATGTGGCTGGCCTGGCTGATCGCCGGTCCCACCCTCTGGGCCGTGGCGTTTTCCGCCGCCTATGGCCTCCACGGGCTTGGCTGCGCATGGGGCTGGCCAGACGTCGCGCTTGGCGCTCTGAGCCTTCAGCGCGGCGCCATCCTGTTGGTGGGGCTGGTGGCCATGGCGGCATGCCTCGCCTTGCTGGCGCGGATAAAGGCGCAGCTTGGAGACGAGGCTGCGCTGCCCCGCTTCGGCCTCTGGATCGGGTTCGTCGCCACGGCCTTCACCCTGGCGCCGACCTTGGTGGCCTCCACCTGCTGAGGGCTACCAACTGGGCAGGCGGATGACGTTCTTCACCTGGTCGGTCACGGAGGCCAGAGCGGTGCGGGTGGCATCCACCGTCCGATCCAGGAGATTGGGCTCGGGCGCCGGGGCGTTGGACAGGGGCTGCGGCGGGCGCAGGCTCGCGGTTGTCGCCGGGGCTGCCGCCGCCGTCGTCGATGCCGTCACCAAGGGCGCGGCGGGCCGGGTGGCGGGATCGCGGCTGTCGCAGGCCGGGTTGCAGGCATCGAAGCGCTCCACACCCGCCGGCAGGGCGGGGGCCGCGGGCAAGGTGGAGCGCACCGCCACCGTCTTCACATTGGGCACCGGCACGGACGGGCGGGGAATCGGCTCGGGGGCCGGTGCCGCCGCCAGCGGCGAGGGCGCGGCGGGGGGCGGAGCGGGAAATTCGAACAGACCCGGCTCGGCGGGTGCCGGGCGCGCGCTCGCCCAGGGATGGGGCGCCGCGTCGGGGTCCGGCAGGAGGCGCGGCAGCACGCCGAAGCCGAACGCCGCCACCGCGCAACCGGCGAGGGCGAGGCCGGCGATCCGCGCGGTCAAGGTCCGCGGACGCAGGAAATGGCGGGGGAACAGATCGGGCACGGCGGTCGCTCCGGTTGAGCCAGGTCCATCATCTCCCCGCGGCCTTACGGGAAGCTTACCGGCGGTCAGGGCGGGCGGGCGTCACAACCCGCTTTGCAGCGTGTTCTGGGCTGTGACCACGGCGATTTTTGGTCGCTCCCGTGGCCGCGTGTGACGCAGGCCTGACAAAATGTAAGCTCATGTTTCCGGCCCGCTTTCCGCCGCAATCGGCGCGCCGGTGGTGCGCTGCGCGCGCACCCCCACGCGCCGTTGAAAACGCTGCTGCATCACGGCCCCTTGCAGACTTCAAGGAAACCTCCTATCCCACGGCGGCTTTTTTCGCCTTCGCGGCGCGCCACCGACCACCATTGAGAGAGAACGATGGCCAAAGAGAAATTCAACCGCTCGAAGCCGCACTGCAACATCGGCACGATCGGTCACGTTGACCACGGCAAGAC
>NZ_JARBFX010000028.1 GCF_028863665.1 Aquabacter sediminis | reverse complement strand
CTGCTCAGGCGGGAGGGCTTCCGGGTCAACCACAAGCGGTTGTTCCGGCTCTATCGTGAGGAACGGCTGATGGTGCGTCGGCGGGGTGGCCGCAAGCGGGCCATCGGGACGCGGGCGCCGATGATGATCCCGCTGCGACCGAACGAGCGCTGGTCGCTCGACTTCGTCGCCGACCAGATGACCGATGGCCGGCGCTTCCGGATGCTGGCCATCGTGGACGACTGCACTCGCGAGTGCCTGGCGCTGGTGGCGGACACGTCGCTGTCCGGGGTCAGGGTCGCTCGCGAACTCGAGAGGCTTCTGGCAGAGCGCGGCCGGCCCAAGATGATCGTCAGCGACAACGTCCTATGTTGGGAAGGAAAGCGGCTGATTGGGCAACATATCTCTGTCCACAAGATTGCTCTCGTGGGGTGATGGTCGTCAATACGCGAACCAGGCGGCCCCTGCTGGGAAGGAAAGAGTTCTCGGCCATAGCAAACACAGGGTCCATCGGCACGCCGTGGCCCTCACCGTCCTTAAGACGAGATACCGATCCAGGCAGGAGACCCGAGCATTATCTACAGGGTCGCAGGCTGCGCCCTCACGGCACTGCTGAGAGGGGTTCTCCCACCTGGCACCGGCCCCTCGACAAAGGGCCGGTAATCGTCACCGCTTTTGATGATGGCGTGCACCACACGGGCCATCTTGGCGGTGATTGCGGTCAGCGCCTTGCGCCGGAGATCGGCGTTGTGCCGGTCGCGGGCGATGTAGCGCTCGAACTTGTCGCGAAAGCTGTTCTCCCTCTGCCGGATCGCAACCTGACCGGCGAGCCAGAGGTTGCGCCGAAGACGCGCGTTACCGTACTTCGACAACCTGGTCTGGCCGCGGTACGTGCCCGACTGCTGGGTCGAGAGGTCCAGGCCGCAGAACTTCAGGAACTGGCGATGATGGCCGAAGCGACGGAGATCGCCGGCCTCGGCCAGAATGGCGAGGGCAATGATGGGTCCGATCCCTGGAATCTGCCGCAGGCGCTTATAGTCCTGGCTTTCGGCCAGGAGCTGGTCGGCCATGGCCTCAATCTCATTGCGCTGGCGGATCAAGCTGCGCGCCTCGGCGATGACAAGCCGGAACATGCGGATGGCGGGGGCTTCGAGTGGGACAGGCAGGCCGATGGAGGTCTTGGCCGTCTCGTAGATGTCGCCGAGCAAGCGCTCCTTTGAGACCTTCCGGCCGACGATGCTCCAAGCAGCTTCAATGAACGCGGGCTTGTCCAATGCCGTGATGCTGGCCGGTGTGGGAAACTGGTCCAGGAAGGCGAAGAACCAATCGCTTCGGCTGTTCCGGCGGAAGCGCTCGACCTCCGGGAAGTAGAGCGGCAGATAATGTGTCTGGATCCGATGCAGCACCTGTGTCTTGGCGCCGGCGATCGCCTCGTGGGTCTTCGATAGCTCCTGGACGTCGTTGATCCCGGCGGCCAGCGGATCATGGTAGGCTTGCGAGGCCCCAATCCGCAGCATGTGCAGAATGACCTGGGCGTCCTTGGGATCGTTCTTGTCCCAGCCATTGTGCAGGGCCTCGCGCGTGCGGGCCAGGGCCACCGACGAAACCAGACGAACCTGGAAGCCGGCTTCGTGCAAACGCCAGGCAATCGGCCGGTGATAGTTGCCTGTCGCCTCCATGGCGCAGGCTACGGGCCGACCAAAGCCCTTCAACAGCACGATCAGCCGATCGTGCTCGGCGCGCGTGTTCGGGACTGTCATGCGCCGCCGCCGCTTCTGGCCGGGCGTCTCGATCAGCACCTCGTTCCGCGCTTTGGCGATATCAATCGCCACCAGAACGACGTCATCGGGCATAGGATGCAAAGTGGTCATGGTGGGTCCGTCTCCGGAATGAGGCTTTGAACACCGTCATTTTAGAGACCTGCTGACCGACCATGACCGCCTCAGCCGGCACGCTGCGCGACGCAATGGCTCCGCGCGCCGGCTGAGGCTCCTTCCTTCCTGATGTGCTATGGCAGCGAGTTCACCTCCAATGCCATTCTGGCCTGGACCGACGCGGCCCTGGTCGAGTGGCACTACATCGCGCCCGGAAAGCCGATGCAGAATGGCTTCATCGAGAGCTTCAACGGCCGCCTGCGGGACGAGCTGTTGAACGAGACGCTGTTCTCCAGCCTGTCCCAGGCCAGGGCCGCCCTCGCCCGATGGCAGGTCGATTACAACACCGACCGCCCGCACTCCAAGCTCGGATGGCAGACGCCAAGCGCCTTCGCCTCAACGTTCCACCCGCGGCGGGATCAGACGCTCCGCAACATGAACGGCTCCGCGTCTGCTCCCGCCGCCCAGCACGCCCGACAGGGCAAATCCAACCGCCAGAACGAAC
>NZ_JARBFX010000027.1 GCF_028863665.1 Aquabacter sediminis | reverse complement strand
CGCACCATCAGCCGTTCCTCACGATAGAGCCGGAACAACCGCTTGTGGTTGACCCGGAAGCCCTCCCGCCTGAGCAGGACGTGGAGACGTCGATAGCCGAACCGCCGCCGTTCCTGGGCGATGGCCTTCATCCGCTCACGCAGCGAGGCGTCATTCCCGCGCGTGGCTTTGTATCTCATGGTCATGCGGCAGAAGCCGGTGGCTTTACACGCCCGCCGTTCGCTCATCCCATGGGCTTCCATGAGGTGGGCGACAGCCCTGCGCTCGGCAGCGGACGTTACCACTTCTTTCCCAGGAGATCCTTCAGCGCCACATTGTCCAGCATGGCATCGGCGAGCATGCGCTTCAGCTTGGCATTCTCATCCTCCAGCGCCCGCAGCCGCTTGGCCTCCGACACGTCCATCCCGCCGAAACGGGCCTTCCACTTGTAGATGCTGGCATCGCTGACCCCGTGCTTGCGGCACAGGTCCGAGACCGGCACCCCGGCCTCGTGCTCCTTCAGGATCCCGATGATCTGCTCTTCCGTGAAGCGGCTGCGCCTCATGTTCTGGTCCTCTCATTGGGCCAGAACGAACTTCAAACTGGATTAGCCAGGAGTGGCAACGTCAGCTGACATCCCTACCACGCGGAGATACTCAGAAACTGGAGCAGAACACTCGCATCCGGTTTCCTATCCTCCGCCAATTGCTCAGTTTTTCGCTTAGAAAAAGCAGGCGGCCAGCAGATAAGAAGTTTCTGATCGGGGCGGGGACACGAGCGCGACGACGAGGATTTTTGAGTGGTATCTTGTTGCCCCTTCTTGGCGGCCTACAGCTCTTGCGTTTTCATGGCGATTGCGTCCAATAAGTCCAAAATAGCTCTTTCTGGCCGAGTCGCATGAAATCCCTATCGGCGCGGGAGGCCAAAAAATGATCTCGGACGACTCATCGATTTGGCGCGGTCAGAACCAGTACGATCAAGAAACACGGTCGTGCCGTCTTCGTCATGTCGGTAGAATAGTCAGGGCGTCTGACAGTCGCGGTTCCTACGCGGTCGGCGCATGGAGAAACGGGCAAGGGGGATAGGTTGTGAGTCTGACTGACCGAGAGCTGACGAGCGCGCCGCGCGGCTACCCGAAGAAGGGCCGGTACAAGATCGGCGTCAAGGTCATAGATGTTTTCGGCAATGGCACGACCAAGGTCGTCGAGGTTTCGCTGTGAAGGCCGGCCCTATCGAAATCGGGCGGCTCCTGCAAAACCGCCAGCGTTTCTGCGTTCCCATCTATCAGCGCCATTATGTCTGGACGCGGCACAAACAATGGGAGCCGTTCTGGAACGATGTCCGCACCAAGGCGATCGAGTGCCTGAGCGGGCGCGAACGCCGCTTCTCGCATTTCATGGGCGCCGTCGTGCTGGAAGCGCGCGGCGGATTTTCGGCCGGGCGCGTGCCGTCTTTTCAGGTCGTGGACGGCCAGCAGCGTCTCACGACCTTCCAGATATTTCTTGCTGCGGCGCGGGACTATGCCCGTGCGGTGGGTTTCGAGAAAAGCGCCGAGAAGATCGCCGACTACATCCTGAACGACAAGCCGCACCTGATGGAGGACCGAGAGGTCGAAATCTATAAAGTGTGGCCGACACAGTACGACCGCCCGCTGTTCATCGACATCATCTCTGGTGATCGCGAGACGCTCCGTAGTAAATATAGCAAGCATTTTTATGCCCAGCGGGACAAGATTTACGACTACAACACCGTGCCGCGACTGCTATCCGCGTATGGCTATTTCTACGACAAGATCAAGCATTCGGTAGAGAGCGATGACCTGGAGGACGAGTTCGCGCCGTCGCCGGAGGCGTCGGACGAGGACACCGAAGAAGCCGCTGCCGCCCATTCCGGCGCGCCGGACGAGGTCAAGCTGGATTCGCTTTGGCAAGCACTTGTCGAGGAATTCAAGGTCGTCGAGATCGTCCTCGAAGAAGGAGACGACGCGCAGGTCATCTTTGAAACGCTGAACGAGCGCGGGGAGCCGCTTCTTGCCTCGGACCTGGTGCGCAACAACATCTTTCACCGGGCCGACGCCTCGGGCCAGAAGGCGGAACGGCTTTTTGCGACGCACTGGAAAGCGTTCGAAGATCCGTTCTGGAGTGTCGAGGAAAAGCAAGGGCGCTACAAGAAAGCCCGCATCGAGTTCTTTCTGTCGAATTTCATCGCCGGAAAGATTGCCGGCGAAGTCAATCTCTCGAAGCTTTTCAGCGAATACAAGGCCTTCCTGAAGCCCCGCAACGCCAAGGAGCCGCGCTACGCGACAGTGGCGGCGGAGTTGCAGGAACTGGAGCGGTTTGGCGGCGTCTACCGCGAGCTGGTCGAGCGCACCGCGGATTCGGCACTCGCCGCATTCTCCCGCCGCCTGCTGCCGTGGGATGTAACGACTGTCTATCCGCTGGCAATGCGCCTGTGGGCCAGCGACATCGAGGATGCGGGCAAGGCCGCCGCGCTCGACATGCTGCTATCCTTGATCGTCCGGCGCGGCGTCTGCGAGCTGACCAGCAAAAACTACAACAAGTTCTTCCTGACGGTGATCGCGCATCTGGATGACAAAGGCTGGAGCGCGGCCAATCTCGCCGCGTTTCTCCTGGCGCAGAAATCCGAGACCGGCCGCTTCCCGCGCGACGAAGAGTTTGAGCGGAAATGGCTCGACGCCCGCGCCTATGTCGCCTTGCAGCCGCCACGGGCACGGGCGATCCTTCAGGAAATTGAGATCGCGAAGCGCACCAAATTCCACGAGACAACCACGCTCGCCTCGTCCCTCACGGTTGAACACGTGATGCCGCAGCAATGGGCCGCGCATTGGCCCATGGCGGACGGCACCAGGCCCAATGCGGACCAGGCCCACGCCGCGCTCTTCAACAGCATCGAAGACGATACGCCCGTCGGTCG
The DNA here is from genome assembly GCF_028863665.1 of Aquabacter sediminis. GTDB lineage: Bacteria > Pseudomonadota > Alphaproteobacteria > Rhizobiales > Xanthobacteraceae > L1I39. The sequence goes on along the minus strand of NZ_JARBFX010000027.1, from coordinate 484 downwards.
GATCGTGCGGCGGAACCGGCTCCGGGAAAGTTTCGGCAATCTCACATTGCTGACGCAGCCGCTGAATGCGGCTGTCAGCAACGGACCTTACCAGGATTGGGTCAATGAGAAGGGCGAGACGGTCAAGGGCAAGCGCACCGCTTTGCAGGATCACTCCCTGCTGGTCATGAATCGTGAAATCACCGGCTGCGACGCATGGGGCGAGGATGCGATTATCGCACGCGGCCGCAACCTGTTCGCACTGGCAAGAACAATCTGGAAATTGCCCGCGGCAAACGCGGCTGAGGCCTGACGGGGGGACGACGTGGCGCTGCATCTTGATTTTCCGACCGATCCTTATGCGGTGCTACCTTCGGACATACGCTGGTATCCCGGCGATGAACTGCTGGGCGGCATGGGCTATGAAAGGTGATGTCCCTGGGTGTGGTGTAGCTTCGGATCGCCACGGACCAGCCGACGGAGAAGGCCGGGCAGTCGTCATGCC
>NZ_JARBFX010000026.1:2500-5644 GCF_028863665.1 Aquabacter sediminis | reverse complement strand
TTCAGCGGCTGGTTCGTCGTCTCTGGATGCTTCTCACGACTTGATGTTGTGACAGCCGGCTCAGGCGCCGGGTGATGGAGTGTCTGTTCCTGCGGTGTGATGCTGCAGGGTGAGGGGCTTTGCTTCTCGTGCTGTTTGACAGGTTGATAGAAGAAAGAGAAACGTGGACGGCGATGTCCTTGCGCGCTTCCGGTCTTCGGACTGGAAGTTGAGTAAGACTTAGGTCGTCGTACGTTTGACGGATCTGGATGACCCGCGTGAGCGGCTCTTCAGGTTCAGTCCTCGTCTTTGAGATGAGTAACGTAGCGATTGGCCAGATCTAACTCTTCAACTTGAGAGTTTGATCCTGGCTCAGAGCGAACGCTGGCGGCAGGCCTAACACATGCAAGTCGAGCGCCCAGCAATGGGAGCGGCAGACGGGTGAGTAACGCGTGGGGATCTGCCCGATGGTACGGAATAATTCCGGGAAACTGGGACTAATACCGTATGTGCCCGCAAGGGGAAAGATTTATCGCCATCGGATGAACCCGCGTCGGATTAGCTAGTTGGTGTGGTAAAGGCGCACCAAGGCGACGATCCGTAGCTGGTCTGAGAGGATGATCAGCCACACTGGGACTGAGACACGGCCCAGACTCCTACGGGAGGCAGCAGTGGGGAATATTGGACAATGGGCGCAAGCCTGATCCAGCCATGCCGCGTGAGTGATGAAGGCCTTAGGGTTGTAAAGCTCTTTCGCCGGTGAAGATAATGACGGTAACCGGAGAAGAAGCCCCGGCTAACTTCGTGCCAGCAGCCGCGGTAATACGAAGGGGGCAAGCGTTGCTCGGAATCACTGGGCGTAAAGCGCACGTAGGCGGGTCGTTAAGTCAGAGGTGAAAGCCTGGAGCTCAACTCCAGAACTGCCTTTGATACTGGCGACCTCGAGTTCGAGAGAGGTTGGTGGAACTGCGAGTGTAGAGGTGAAATTCGTAGATATTCGCAAGAACACCAGTGGCGAAGGCGGCCAACTGGCTCGATACTGACGCTGAGGTGCGAAAGCGTGGGGAGCAAACAGGATTAGATACCCTGGTAGTCCACGCCGTAAACGATGGATGCTAGCCGTTGGGGAGCTTGCTCTTCAGTGGCGCAGCTAACGCCTTAAGCATCCCGCCTGGGGAGTACGGTCGCAAGATTAAAACTCAAAGGAATTGACGGGGGCCCGCACAAGCGGTGGAGCATGTGGTTTAATTCGAAGCAACGCGCAGAACCTTACCAGCCTTTGACATGGCAGGGCGATTTCCAGAGATGGATCTCTCTCAGCAATGAGCCTGCACACAGGTGCTGCATGGCTGTCGTCAGCTCGTGTCGTGAGATGTTGGGTTAAGTCCCGCAACGAGCGCAACCCTCGCCCCTAGTTGCCATCATTCAGTTGGGCACTCTAGGGGGACTGCCGGTGATAAGCCGCGAGGAAGGTGGGGATGACGTCAAGTCCTCATGGCCCTTACGGGCTGGGCTACACACGTGCTACAATGGTGGTGACAGTGGGATGCGAAAGGGCGACCTCTAGCAAATCTCCAAAAGCCATCTCAGTTCGGATTGCACTCTGCAACTCGAGTGCATGAAGTTGGAATCGCTAGTAATCGTGGATCAGCATGCCACGGTGAATACGTTCCCGGGCCTTGTACACACCGCCCGTCACACCATGGGAGTTGGTTTTACCCGAAGGCGCTGGGCTAACCCGCAAGGGAGGCAGGCGACCACGGTAGGGTCAGCGACTGGGGTGAAGTCGTAACAAGGTAGCCGTAGGGGAACCTGCGGCTGGATCACCTCCTTTCTAAGGATGATCCTTCAGCTGCGAAGATCCGGTTCGTCCGGTTCCGATGCACTATCGGATCTCTTAGATCATAGCTGGCCGATGACGTGTCTCACGAGACGTTGTCAGGACTGGCATTTGCGGGATGTCGCCGTCTTCGTTTCTCTTTCTTCGCGGACAAGCTTGACGCCGCAGGCTGGCGTGTCCTTGCAAGTTGTTCTTGTAAGAGGCAGCGCCGCCCGGTTCACGGGCCTGTAGCTCAGGTGGTTAGAGCGCACCCCTGATAAGGGTGAGGTCGGACGTTCGAGTCGTCCCAGGCCCACCATCTTCCAGAAGGTTGTCATCGTTCCCGTACCTCTTCGTTCTCAGTTCTGGGGCCATAGCTCAGTTGGGAGAGCGCGTGCTTTGCAAGCATGAGGTCGTCGGTTCGATCCCGTCTGGCTCCACCATTTCTCCGAATGTCTTTCGCCAGGAAGGCGTTTGTCGAGGAAGGGTACAAGATGGTGTCTCTTAAGATTGTCCGCGAAATTCCTGTTTCATGTCTTCCATGAGGCCGACCTTGTCGGCGGAAGGCATGCTGCTGTCTGACATCGTGAATAGAGCATTGTTCGATCTGCCTCAGTAATGGGGCGGGCGGCGATCAAGAAACATCCAGCCGAAGCGTCAAGCCTTGGCAGGGTGGTTCGAAGAGACGTCGCCGGCGGGTGCTGACCGCACCGTCATTGGAACAATGTTGAAGCTGGTCTTTTAAATGAGTGCGTCGACCCGTCCAGGCCCAACGGCCTGGGACCTCTGCCGAGGGGTGGGCATCGACGATGAGAACGATCAAGTGTCTTAAGGGCATTCGGTGGATGCCTTGGCGCTAAGAGGCGAAGAAGGACGTGGTACGCTGCGATAAGCTTCGGGGAGCTGCGAACAAGCTTTGATCCGGAGATTTCCGAATGGGGAAACCCACCTTCGAAAACTGGAACTCCGAGGTTTCGACCTCGGTGGGGTTTCGATCTGACCGAAGTTTAGACTTCGGATTTCCAGTTTTCATATGAAGGTATCTGATCCTGAATTCATAGGGATTAGAGGCGAACCCGGGGAACTGAAACATCTAAGTACCCGGAGGAAAGGACATCAACAGAGACTCCGCTAGTAGTGGCGAGCGAACGCGGATCAGGCCAGTGGCGAAGGTGAGACAATCGGAAACCGTCAGGAAAGCGGTGCCTTAGTGGGTGATAGCCCCGTACGAGTAATGCAAACCTTCGTCCTCGAGTAAGGCGGGACACGTGAAATCCTGTCTGAACATGGGGGGACCACCCTCCAAGCCTAAGTACTCCTTAGCGACCGATAGCGAACCAGTACCG
>NZ_JARBFX010000025.1 GCF_028863665.1 Aquabacter sediminis | reverse complement strand
CAGGCGCCTCAGCGGGAGCCTTAGCCGTCACCGGAGCGGGAGCGGCCGGTGCCGCTTCAGGCGCCACGGGAGCCTGGGGCTCCGGGGGCGGTGCGATCGGCTCCGGGGCCCGCGCCGTGACAGGAGCCGCGGGCTGCGTCGGAGCTGCAGGACGTGGGGTCGCGGGTGCCGCCGGGGCGCTGGGCGCAGCTGGGCGTGCCGCCGCCGGCGCGGGAGCCGGGGTCGGGGCGGGCGCAGCACTGGGCGCAGCCTCGCCAGGCGCAAATGTCCGGCGCTTCACCTTCTCTACCACGACCGCCTTGGAGCGGCCGTGGCTGAAGCTCTGACGGACCGTTCCCTGTTCCACCGGACGCTTCAATGTCAACGTCTTGCCGGGGGCGGGGTGAAGGGTCTTGTCGCCGGGGGTCTTAGTATCGTTCATTCCGTATCCGTTCCTGGCATCCGTTCGTCCGGCGGGGCATGCCGTTTCAGCGCGCTGGCGGGTGGGGCCGACCTCCAACGCTCAAGCTTACGGCACCGCGCGAGAAATCCCGCGGTCGTCGGATGCGCGAGCAGCGCAGCGTGTACCACATTTGACCGCCCCAGTGCCAAGTCCAATTCAAGGCCGGAGAGGCAGTTCACGATCGCCACCGCGCCCATGCCGGCGGCCATTCTGCGACGGACAGCGCCGTCGAGCTTGCGCACCCCGTCCGCGGCCGCATCGCTGGCATGCACAAGCACGCTCACGGGCTCACCGACGAGGGCGGATTCCACTTTCATATTTCCGGTTGTCACGCGTCCCGCCTTGTTGGCCAGGGACAGCGCCGCTCGGGTGTCCGCGAGCAGGCGTTCTTCCACCAGATCGGCCAGATCGGGGGCCGCATGGCCCTTGCCGCGGAAGGCACGTCCGAAGGCGCGGCGCTTCAGCGCGGTGGCAAGGGCTTCGCGTGTGGCCGTGACCCAGGCGCCGCGGCCGGGAAGCTCACGGGAAAGGTCGGGCACGATGGCGCCGTCCGGCGCCACCACGAAACGGACCATGTCCGCCACCGGCGTGACCTCGCGTGTGGCGAGGCACAGACGCGCCAGCGGCGCGCGCGCGGACTTCAGCCCGCGCGGCCCCCCATCGGTCTCTTCCTCGTCCATGATCGCAAGCACGCCGGGTCATCTCCTTTTCTCTCAGGCCTGGGCGCCGATGGCGCCCTCCGCATCCTCTTCGGACGCGGTGGCCAAATCCTCTTCGCTGATCCAGCCGGCGGCGATGCGCGCCTGCATGATCAGCTGCTCGGCGTCCTCGCGGGTCAGCTGGAAGCCGTCGAGCGCGCCGGGGAAGCGCTGGGTTTCCCCATCCTTGCGCTCGCTCCAGCCGATGAGATCGTCGGTCGCGCAGCCGGCGAGGTCCTCCACCGACTTGATGTCGGCCTTGCCGAAGGCCACCAGCATTTTGGAGGTGACGCCGGGCACGTCCTTGAGTTCGTCCTCCACACCGAGCGCCTTGCGCTCGTCGTCCAGCGCCTCTTCCACGTCCGACAGATGCTTGCGGGCGCGGTTCTGCAGTTCGGTTGCGGTGTCGTCGTCAAAGCCTTCGATGCTGGCGAGTTCCGACAGCGGGACGTAGGCGATTTCCTCCACCGAGGTGAAGCCTTCGGAGGTGAGGAGCTGGCCCATCATTTCATCGAGGTCGAGAGCCTCGGCGAACATCTTGGTGCGCTCGGCGAATTCCTTCTGGCGCCGCTCGCTCTCCTCCTGCTCGGTCATGATGTCGATGTCCCAGCCGGTGAGCTGGGAGGCCAGGCGCACATTCTGGCCGCGACGACCGATGGCGAGGGAGAGCTGCTGATCGGGAACAACCACCTCGATCCGCTCGCGGTCCTCGTCCAGCACCACCTTGACCACTTCGGCCGGGGCGAGCGCGTTGACGATGAAGGTGGCGATGTCCGGGTTCCACGGGATGATGTCGATCTTCTCGCCCTGAAGCTCGTTCACCACCGCCTGCACGCGCGAGCCGCGCATACCGACGCAGGCGCCCACCGGATCCACCGACTGGTCGCGCGAGATGACGGCGATCTTGGCACGAGAACCGGGATCGCGGGCCACAGCCTTGATCTCGACGATGCCGTCATAGATCTCGGGGACTTCCTGCGCGAACAGCTTGGCCATGAACTGGGGATGCGTGCGCGACAGGAAGATCTGCGGGCCACGGGGCTCGCGTCGCACATCGTAGATATAGGCGCGGATGCGGTCGCCGGTCTTCACCACTTCGCGGGGAAGCAGTTCGTCGCGGCGCAGAATGGCTTCTCCGCGGCCGAGATCGACGACGACATTGCCATATTCCACGCGCTTGACCAGGCCGTTGCAGACCTCGCCGATGCGATCCTTGTACTCGTCATACTGACGGTCGCGTTCGGCCTCACGCACCTTCTGTACGATCACCTGCTTGGCCGACTGGGCGGCGATGCGTCCGAAGTCGAACGGGGGCAAGGTGTCGGCGATGGTGTCGCCCACCTGGGCTGCGGGATTGTGCCGGCGGGCGCCGTCGAGGGTGATCTCGGTGGCGAAATTCTCCACCTCGTCCACCACCAGGAGATGGCGGGCGAGCCGCAATTCGCCGGTGCGCGGATTGATGTCCGCGTGGATGTCCGTTTCCTGGCCATAGCGCGACCGCGCGGCCTTGGCGATCGCGTCTTCCATGGCCGCGATCACGATGGACCGGTCGATGGACTTTTCGCGAGCGACCGCGTCGGCGATCTGCAAGAGCTCAAGCCGATTTGCGCTGACGGCAGCCATCAGTGCGTCTCCTTCGCTTTGGACTTGCCGGTCCGCGCAGCGCGGGATCCCGGATTGGTGATCGCCAGGTCAGCGACTTCGGCGGGAGAAAGGCGGGCCTTGCCGCTCGCCTTCTTGCCCGACGCCGCCTTCAGGTCCTTTTCCGCCTTGCGAGCGGTCTTCGCATCGCGCTTGCGGGCCTTCTTTTCCGCAAGCTCCGCGACCTTGCGGGCATGGCCACGCTCGGCATTGGCCGCGTCGATGGCGTCCTTGTGATCGAGGTCGGAGTCGTCTTCCGCGCCGGTCAGTTCGTCCTCAAGGCCGTCCTCATCGTCAGCCAGACCGCGCTCGGCCGCGCGGGCCCGGCGCAAGGCTTCGGTGATGAGCGCATCGGTCAAAACCAGCTTGGCCTCGCCAATGTCGCCGGCCGGCAACTTCACCAGCGGGTCTTCACCCGCCGGGGCGTCGGTGCGCTTGAGCAAGGCGTCTGCGCCTTCCGCACCCAGAAGGATGCCGCGGAAGCGCTTGCGCCCGTTCACGGGCACCGCCATCTCGGCCTTCACCTCATGGCCGGCCCAGCGCACAAAATCGCTCAGGCGCACCAGGGGGCGGTCAATGCCGGGCGAGGAGATTTCCAGGCGATAGGCGCCGGAAATGGGGTCCTCCACGTCGAGCACGGGGGAAATGGCGCGCGAGATCGCCTCGCAATCATCGACGGTCATGGAGCCGTCGGGCCGCTCGGCCATGATCTGGAGCGTTCCACCGTCGCGGCTCGAAACCTTCACCCGGACAATGCGGTAGCCGAGGTCCGCCACCACGGGCTCCACGATGGCGGCAATGCGTGCCGCGACCCCGGACTCGGTAATGAGGCGGGGTTCGTGAGGATCGCCGGCATCGAGGGCCAGGGCGTCGTTCGGGTCGGTCATGTCCCTCCGGGACGTATCTGAGCCGCCAGGGCGTTCCTGGGTGCCAGGGCGTTCCTGGGCGGCTGTGAAATCGCATTCCACCTCGCCCGGCGTCGGACCGGGACTTGAGCGTTCGAGCAGAGGGTGCGTTCAGGTAAACGAAAATCGAGCGGGCCCGGGGGAGGACCCACTCTCATCACCTTCGACTGCGATGGCTCTGAGGTATCCCCTCATGGGGACAGCGCTAATATAGCCGGAACGCAATCAGATGCAAGGGGAAGCGGGCAGCGGGGCGGTTCGGGTGGCGCATGGCGGCTATACCGCGATGTTCCGGACGAAGCGCAGAAGGCCCGGGCCGTCATTGCGGAAGGTGTAGGGGGCTTTATTGGCAAAGACCAGGAAGTCTCCGCAGCCGATCCGATGGATCTGATCGTCCCGCTCCAGGATGAGCGTTCCCTGCGTTACATAGATCATCTCGTGCCAGCCCACCGCATCCGGGCGCGCCTCGTAGCGTTCGCCCGCTGCCAGGGACCATACCCACAATTCCGCCTCAAGCCGCGCCGGGGCTGTACCGAGCAGGACCGCGTGGCTCTCCGGCGACTGGCCTTGCCACAGAACCTGGTCGATGCGGGCGCCGTCGCGGGCCTCGGGCGCGCGGACCACTTCGGAAAAAGGGGCGCTCAACGCTTCGGCCAGGCGGTCCAGATTGGCCAGGGAAATGTTGGCCTCGCCGGTCTCGATGGCCACGATCATGCGCCGGCTCAGCCCGGATGCCTCAGCCAAAGCAGCTTGGCTCAGGCTTTTGGCCAGGCGCAATCTGCGAACGTTTCCAGCCACATGGGCAAGCACGTCCGGTCGTGGAACGGGGTCCGGTGAGGATGCGGCTGCCGCATCGGCGCTCGCGGGAGAGGCTTGACTGCGCATTATATTGCACCTATGACCTGCGCATTATGTTGCGCATCTCGCTCCCACACAATCCTTTCCTGCTCGGAAAGGCCTATCGCCCGCTCCTGACCTCCAGCGGCACCGAGGCGGCGCGCCGTCCGGTGCGCCGGGATGCGGTGCCGCGATCGGAGCGGGAGCCCGGCCTTCCCGTGGCGGCGCCCGCCCGCCGGTGGCCGCTGCCCGCCTGGATGACCGGGCCGCGGGGCAGCGAGCTGGCGCTCGTGCTCATCACCATGATCTGGGGCACGACGTTTCTCGTGGTTCATCAGGTGCTTGCGGTCACCGGGCCACTCATGTTCGTGGGTCTTCGCTTCGGCGCGGCGGCCCTCGTGCTCGGCTTGATTGCGCTGCCGGTGCTGCGGCGGGTGACCATGCGGGAACTGATGGCCGGATCTCTCATCGGCGTCAGCATCTTCTTCGGCTACTCGCTGCAGGCCTATGGCATGCAGACCATCACGTCCAGCCAGTCGGCTTTCATCACGGCCATGTACGTGCCGCTGGTGCCGCTGCTGCAATGGGCCGTCATGCGCAAGGCGCCCCGGGCCATGGCCTGGGTGGGCATCGCGTTGGCCTTTGCCGGTCTGGTGCTGCTGGCCGGGCCGGGTGCGACTTCGCTCGGGCTGGGCCGAGGCGAGCTGTTCACGCTGGCCGCAACCGTCGCCATCGCTGCTGAAATCCTTTTGATTTCAATGTTTGCCGGGCAGGTTGATACGCTTCGGGTGTCGGTGGTCCAGCTGGCGGTGGCCTCGCTGGTGGCCTTTGTCGCCATGCCGGTGGTGGGTGAAGCCGTGCCGGCCTTCTCTTGGATCCTGGTCTTCGCGGCCGTGGGTCTGGGGCTGGCGAGCGGGCTCATCCAGGTGACTATGAACTGGGCGCAGAAGCGGGTGTCTCCCACCAAGGCGACCCTCATCTATGCCGGCGAGCCGGTCTGGGCGGGGCTGGTGGGACGTCTCGCCGGAGAGCGGCTGCCGGGCCTGGCCTTGGTGGGCGCGGGGCTGATCGTGCTGTCCGTGATCGTGTCTGAACTCCGCTTCAAGGGCAGGCAAGTGACTGACAATAAATGAAGTTACGCTTCGTCTGGGGTGGTTGACAGGGCGGGGGTCGGCGCGATTGCCGGCCCCCGTTTTCGTTCGGAAGCCAGATTCTCAGCTTTGCTCTTGCGAATGAGTTGCAATTGCGGGAGGCGCGTGGCAGGCTTGCCCCATGAGACAGCCGCCCGCGATCCGCCCCTTCGCCCCTCTCAGCCGCCGGAGCCTCATGGCCGCCGGGGCGCTCACGCTCGTCAGTGGTGCGCTGGGTTTGCCTGCCCGCGCCGAAAAATCACGCAAAGTCAAAGTGATAACCACCTTCACCATCATCGCGGACATGGCCCGCAACGTGGCCGGGGAGGCGGCGGAGGTGGAGTCGCTGACGAAGCCGGGGGCCGAGATCCACAATTACCAGCCCACCCCCGGCGACCTCATCAAGGCCCAGGATGCCCAGCTGATCATCTGGAACGGGCTGAACCTGGAGCTGTGGTTTCAGAAATTCTTCCGTAATCTCAAGGGTGTACCGGAGGTGGTGGCGAGCGCGGGGGTGCCGCCCATCGCCATCTCCCAGGGGCCCTATTCGGGCAAGCCCAACCCGCATGCCTGGATGTCGCCCACCGCTGCTTTGACTTACGTGGATAATATTCGCGACGCTTTTATTCGATACGACGAAGTAAATGCGGACGCCTATCGCGCCAATGCCGAGGCGTACAAGGCTCGGATCAAGGCTTCCATCGATCCGATCAAGGCGGAATTTGCGCGAATTCCGCCGGAACAAAGGTGGCTCGTCACCTCGGAGGGGGCCTTCTCGTACCTGGCGCGGGATTTCGGCCTGAAGGAGCTCTATCTCTGGCCCATCAATGCCGACCAACAGGGCACGCCCCAGCAGGTGCGGCGGGTCATTGATATGGTGCGTAAATACCATATCCCCGCCGTCTTCTCCGAGAGCACGGTCTCGCCCGATCCGGCCAAGCAGGTGGCGCGAGAGACGGGTGCGAAATATGGCGGGGTGCTCTATGTGGACTCCCTGTCGGACGCCTCCGGCCCGGTGCCCACCTATATCGACCTCCTGAAGGTGACGTCGCAGACCATTGTCACCGGGCTCATGCCATGAGCCCGGCAAGCCAAGACTCGGCTCATGCCATGAGCCCGCCACCGAAGGACTCGGCCCCTGTCCTGAGCCCGGTCCCGGCCTCCGCCCCGCCGGGCGCGGGGATTGCGGTGCGCCATCTCACCGTCACCTATCGCAACGGCCACACCGCGCTCCGGGATGCCACGTTCGAGATCCCCACCGGCACCATCGCGGCCCTGGTGGGGGTGAACGGCTCGGGCAAGTCCACCTTGTTCAAGGCCATCATGGGCTTCGTGCGGGCGGCACGGGGGGAGATTTCCATTCTCGGCGGCACGGTGAAGGCGGCGCTGACATCCAACAAGGTCGCCTATGTGCCCCAGAGCGAGGAGGTGGACTGGACCTTCCCCGTTCTGGTGGAGGACGTGGTCATGATGGGCCGCTACGGCCATATGGGCTTTCTGCGCCGGCCCCGCCCTGCCGATCACGCGGCGGTGGACGGGGCGCTGGAGCGGGTGGGCATGGCGGCCTTCCGCCACCGGCAGATCGGCGAACTCTCGGGTGGGCAGAAGAAAAGGGTGTTCCTCGCCCGGGCGCTGGCGCAGGAGGCGCGGGTCATCCTCTTGGACGAGCCCTTTACCGGCGTCGATGTAAAGACCGAGGAGGCCATCATCGCCTTGTTGCGGGCGCTGAAGGCGGAGGGCCGGGTGATGCTGGTCTCCACCCATAATCTGGGCTCGGTGCCGGAATTCTGCGACCGCACCATTCTCATCAAGGGCACCGTGCTGGCCTATGGGCCCACCGCCGAGGTCTTCACCGAGGCGAACCTCGCCCGCACTTTCGGCGGCACGTTGCGCCATTTCGTGCTGGGCGATGCCGGCGGGCGGCTGCGCGTGCTCTCGGACGACGAGCGGCCCCTCGTGGTGGGCCTGCCGGACGCCGACCGGGACGCGGGGGCGGCCTGATGGACCTCCTGCTCCAGCCCTTCTCCTATGGCTACATGGTCAATGCCATGTGGGTGAGCGCATTGGTGGGGGCGGTGTGCGCCTTCCTGTCCGCCTATCTCATGCTCAAGGGCTGGTCGCTCATCGGCGATGCGCTCTCCCACGCCATCGTCCCCGGCGTGGCGGGGGCCTATATGCTGGGGCTGCCCTTTTCGCTGGGGGCCTTCTTTTCCGGCGCGCTGGCGGCGGGGGCCATGCTGTTTCTCAATGCCCGCACGCGGCTGAAGGAAGACACCATCATCGGCCTCATCTTCAGCTCCTTCTTCGGGCTGGGCCTGTTCATGGTGTCGGTCTCGCCCACCTCGGTGAACATCCAGACCATCGTGCTCGGCAACATCCTGGCCATCACGCCGGAGGACACGCTGCAGCTGGCGGTCATCGGCTTCGTCTCGCTGGCGGTGCTCACCGCCAAGTGGCGGGATTTGATGGTCACCTTCTTCGACGAGACCCATGCCCGGTCCATCGGCCTGAACACGGTGCTGCTGAAGGGCGTCTTCTTCACCCTGCTGGCCGCGTCCACGGTGGCGGCGCTCCAGACGGTGGGCGCCTTCCTGGTGATCGCCATGGTGGTCACCCCCGGCGCCACCGCCTATCTGCTCACCGATCGCTTCCCCCGCCTGATCCTGCTTTCGGTGGCCATCGGCGCGCTGACGAGCTTTTTCGGCGCCTATGCCTCCTTCTTCCTGGATGGGGCGACGGGCGGCATCATCGTGGTCTTGCAGACCCTTATTTTCCTGGCCGCCTTCCTTCTCGCCCCGAAGCACGGGCTGCTCGCCGCCCGGCGGCGGGGCGCGGCGGCGCTCGCCGCGGCGGATGCGGGCCGGGAGGTGGCCCCATGAGCCTCTTCGCCCTCCTCGCCCAGCCGCTCCAGTTCGAATTCATGCAATTGGCGCTGATCATCGCCGTGCTGGTGGCGGTTCCCACGGCCCTATTGTCGTCCATCCTGGTGCTGAAGGGCTGGTCGCTGATGGGCGATGCGGTCTCCCACGCCATCCTGCCCGGCGTGGTGCTGGCCTATATGGCCGGCCTGCCGCTGGCCTTGGGGGCATTCGTGGCGGGCCTCTCCTGCGCGCTCTTTGCGGGCTACCTGAAGGCCAACAGCCGGGTGAAGCAGGACACGGTGCTGGGCGTGGTGTTTTCCGGCATGTTCGGCCTCGGCCTCGTGCTCTACACCTCCATCTCCTCCGACGTGCACCTGGACCATATCCTGTTCGGCGACATGCTGGGCGTGGGTTGGGACGACATTGCCGAGAGCGCCGTCATCGCCTTGGTGGTGGGCGGCCTTCTGGTGCTGAAATGGCGGGACCTGCTGCTGTTCGCCTTCGACCCCGCCCAGGCGCGGGTGGTGGGCCTGCCGGTGAACCTGTTGCATTACGGGCTGTTGTGCGGCCTGTCGCTGGCGGTGGTGGGGGCGTTGAAGGCGGTGGGCATTATCCTCGCCATCGCGCTCCTGATCGCGCCCGGCGCCATTGCCTTCCTGCTGACGCGCAGCTTCGGCGCCATGCTGGGGGTGGCGGTGGTCGTCGCGGTGTCGGCGGCGCTCGCCGGCGTCTACCTGTCCTTCTTCCTGGACAGCGCTCCCGCGCCCACCATCGTGCTGATCATGAGCGCCATGTTCGTGGCCGCGTTCGTGCGGGCCACCACCCGGGCGCGGCAAATGGAGGAGGGGGCCTGACGGGCTCTTGCCCGCGCCGCCCCGCTTCTCGGGAGGAAAGCACCAGCCGGCCTGTAAGCCGGGTTCTGTACGGCGGGATTGCTCCCGCGCGGCGGCCATTCCTCTGGGACGCCGGTTGCCCGGCGCCTCTAGCAGTCAACCCGAACGGCGTCCCGAAGACAGGGCTTCGAGGCGGCGAGCCGCATCGATGCCGTTCCTATTCGACTTTGCTCCCGGTGGGGTTTGCCGTGCCGCTTCCGTTGCCGGTCGCGCGGTGGGCTCTTACCCCACCGTTTCACCCTGGCCTGCGCATGCGCAGGTGGTTTGATTTCTGTGGCACTTTCCCTGGGGTCGCCCCCGCCGGACGTTATCCGGCACCGTGTCTCCGTGGAGCCCGGACTTTCCTCGGCACCCGAAGGTGACGCGGCCGCCCGGCCGGCTGGTGGGCGCACCAATGGGCGCCCTGGGCGCGCGCGTCAAGGGTGGATGCGCGTGAGCAGGTCCTGGTACACAGGCCGCCAGCGGTCATAGGAGAAGCCAGAGCTGCTCGGGTGGCCGATGCGCGCGGCCGGAATGCCGTGAAGATCGATCAGCTCAATCTTGCGGGGCGGCACGGGGTGGCCGATGCCATTCAGCACCCACCACCAGAGGCGGGCGCCGCACACCAGGATGACCTGTGGATGATGCTCCGCAATCACCTGGGGCAGAAGGCTGGCACCGGCTTTGAACATCTCGTCCGTAGGAGGCACACGGGGCTTTTCGGCCGCGATCACCGGGACATAATTATAGAAGAGCAGGGCGTTCCAGACGGCCTGATGCCCCTCTTCGCCGAGTTGCCATTTCGGCCTTCCGGTGACGATGCCGGAGATTTTGGAGAAAAAGGCGCGGCGCTCCTCACCCCCAAAGACGCATTTGTTGACCACGTCATGGGTGAAGTCAGGAATGGAGGTTCCAGGCGGCACATCGCCATTGTGGTGCGATTCCCCCAGCACCATCACCCGGCGTCCCCCGAGCGCATTCTCCGCTTCCCAATAAGCCGGACCCACCCAAGGCTCAAACATGCGCGCAATCCGCCACACCCCACCCCTTGGACGAAGATGACGATCTGGCGGGGCGAATCGAGCGCTACGCGAGATTGTCCCCCGGCCGGCGCGCAATCAGATCCCGCAGCGTCATGATGGTGGAGAGGTCCGCCACCCCGTCCACCTTGGCGCGGCGGAAATGGCGCTGGAAGGCGCGCACCACCTGTTCGGTGGCCTCGTCATAAAGGCCGGTGACGGCCAGGCCATAGCCATAGAGCGCCAGCATGGATTGCAGCGCCTCCACCGGCTGGCCGGCATCCCCGCGCATGAAGAAGCGGCCGCCGGTCAGCGGGGCCTCGTGCACGAGATGGCCGACGCCCGCATGGTGCAGGAGGTGCCAGGGGAATTTCTCGCCCGGATCATCCTTGCGCGCGGGGGCGACGTCGGAATGGGCGAGCACCCGGTCGGCGCGGATGGGGTGGCGGGCCAAAATGTCCTGGCAGAGCGCGGCCACCGCCACGATCTGCGCCTCGGGGAAGGGCGGATAGCCGTTGGAATGGCCGGGATTGGCGATCTCGATGCCGATGGAGCGGGAATTGGTGTCGGTCTGCCCCTCCCAGGAGGAGACGCCCGCATGCCAGGCGCGGCGTTCCTCCGCCACCATCTGGATGATGGCCCCGTCCTCCAGCACCACATAATGGCAGGAAACCTGCGAGGCGGGATCGCGCAGCAATTCCACCGCCGCCTCGGCGGAGGTCATGCCCGTATAGTGCAGCACCAGCATGTCGATGGGGCACTTGCGCTCGCCATGATTGGGGGAGGGCGCGAGGATCCCCACCAGCGGGCTGTCGGGGCGGAAGGGCGCGGGCTCGGTCATGGGGGGAGGTCGGTCCAGTCAGGTCAGGCCGCGCTGGCGGGCGATGCGGTCATAGGCGGCATTCACCGCCGCCACCCGGTCATTGGCGAGCTTGAGGGCGGCGGGCGGCAGGCCACGGGCGGCGAGCCGGTCGGGATGATGCTCGCCCACCAAGGCGCGGCGGCGGGCCTTCACCTCGGCGTCGGTGGCATCGGGGGCAAGGTCCAGCACCGCATAGGGATCGCCCGGCCGGCGCACATGGCGGGCCTCGATGCGCTCATAGGCATCGCCTTCGAAGCCCAGCAGCCGGCCCACCTCCGCGAGGAAGACCAGCTCGTCCTCGTGCAGCGCATGGTCGGCCTTGGCCACGTGGAAGAGGGCGTCGAGCAGGTCCTCGCGGGTGTCGGGATCATCGGCGAACAGGGTGCCGATCTGGCGGGCATAGGCGTCGAAGCCGGCGGTGTCCTGCTTGGCGAGGTTGAAGACGCGGGCGACGGCGTCCAGCTCTTCGGCGGGAATGTCGAACACCTCGCGGAAGGCGGCCACTTCCTGCGGCACCACCACCCCGTCCGCCTTGGCCATCTTGGCGGAGAGCGCGATCAGCCCCACCGAGAAGGCGGCGGCACGCGGCTCGGGCGCCAGGAGGCGGTCCACCACGTTGCCGGCGATCTGGCCGGCGAGCGCCCCCACGAGTGCCCCCAGCGGCCCGCCCAGCGCCAGGCCCACGCCCGCCCCGCCGATGAGGCCCACATAGCCCACGCCTGAAGTCAGCATCGCTTCCGTCCGGCCTTCCATCCTTCGCGGGCAAGGGAATACGCCGCGCGCCGCCAAGGTTCAATGCGTCCCCGCCGCGCCCATGGAGGCGCCCATGGAGGCGCCCTTGGAGGCGCCCTTTGGAGCCCCGGCTTTCAGGGATTCTTAAGGTGTATGGACCGTAAATGGGGGCCGTCTTCCCATGCAGATTCATTGACGGCCCATAAGATCCCATGTTAACCCAAAGACATTCAGGAGAGCGACGCGACGCCAGGGTATCGGCGTGCCTTCGCACCGGGGCGTCCGGGGCGAGGCTTGTGGGTTGCTCAGGTCAATGCGGGGGGCAGTACGGCCGCCATGGACCGCTTCGTGTCCACCTACACGATGCGCCTGGACAGCAAGGGCCGGGTTTCCATTCCCGCGCCTTATCGCGCCGTGCTGGCCAAGGATGGGACCGAGTATCTCTATTGCCATCCCAGCCTTGCCGGGCCCGCCTTGGATGCGGGCGGCAATCGGCTGCTGGAGGAGATCGAGGCCCTGATCGACCGTTACCCGCCCTATTCGGAGGCGCGGGAGGAACTGGCGGCCGCCTTGTACGGCACCAGCGAGACGCTGCGCATCGACCCGGAGGGCCGGGTGGTGCTGAGCGAAGGGCTGAAAGCCCATGCGGGCATCACGGACGCGGTGGCGTTCGTGGGCCTGGGACACAAGTTCCGAATCTGGGAACCCGAGCGCCTGCGTGCCCATCTCGCGGAGGCCACCGAGAAGGTGCGGCAGCTTCGGCGCGCGCTTGGTTCCTCGGCGGAGAACAGCGGAGGCAGCAAGGGATGAAATCGGGCCGCGGGGTCGGGCCCACCGACGCCGCAGGCGGACCGGCCCGTCATCTTCCCGTTATGCTGGCCGAGGTTCTCGCGCACCTCGCGCCGAAGGAGGCCGGTTCCTATCTGGACGGCACCTTCGGCGCGGGAGGTTATACGGGAGCGATCCTGGATGCGGCCGACTGCCGCGTCCTGGCTGTGGATCGCGACCCCACCGCCATTGCCGGCGGCGCGGCTTTGGTCGCCGCCTCGGGCGGGCGCCTCACCTTGGTTGAGGACCGCTTCTCGCGCCTCGATGTCCTCGCTGAGGATAACGGCTTTGCCCCGCTGGACGGGGTGGTTCTCGACATCGGCGTCTCCTCCATGCAGCTCGACCAGGCCGAGCGCGGCTTTTCCTTCCGCCGCGACGGGCCGCTCGACATGCGCATGGGTGGCGACGTGCCGTCCGCGGCGGACCTCGTGGCGGAGCTGGAGGAGGTGGAGCTTGCCCATCTCATCTGGAGCCTGGGCGAGGAGCGCCAGTCGCGCGCCATCGCCAAGGCCATCGTGAAGGCACGCGCCGAGGCGCCCATCACCCGCACCGGGCAGCTGGCCGAAATCATCTCTCGCGTGGTGTGGGCGAAGCCCGGCGAGGTGCATCCCGCCACCCGCACCTTCCAGGCCCTGCGCATCGCGGTGAACGGCGAACTGGACGAGCTTGCCGCAGCGCTCGCCGCGGCCGAGCGGGCCTTGAAGCCCGGCGGGCGGCTGGTGGTGGTCACCTTCCACTCGCTCGAAGACCGGATCGTTAAGACTTTTCTGTCACACCGGAGCAAGGCTCCCTCCGCCTCGCGCCACCTGCCCCAGGCCGAGGGACCGGCCCCCTCCTTCCGCCTCCTGTCCAAGGGGATGGTGGAGCCCGGTCCCGAGGAAATCGCGGGCAATCCGCGCGCCCGGTCCGCAAAGCTGCGGGCCGCCGAGCGCACGGAGGCTCCGGCGCACGGGGAAGGGGACCTGCCCGGGATGCTGCCTCCCGGACTGTCGCAACGCCGTGGGCGGAGTCGTCGTTGATGTTTCGCATCGCGAACCTGGTGGTGGTTCTGGCGCTCCTGGTGACCGCTGCGGTGGTCTACCAGGTGAAGTACGCCTCGACCGCCGATGCGGAGCGCCTTGCGCATCTGCGCCAGGCCATCCGGGCCGAACGCGACGCCATCGCGGTGATGCGGGCGGAATGGGCCAAGCGCACCTCGCCTTTGTTCGTGCAGGGGCTGGTGCAGCGCCATCTGGACCTCCAGCCGCTGGCCGTGGACGGCATTTCCACCCTGGATGACCTGCCCGAAAAGGTGGCCCGCCGTCAGGATGGCATCGGCGGCATGATCGAGGAACTGGTGGACACGCCGCTGGTGACCTCGTCGGTCAGCCGCAGCGCGCCTGCCCCCACCCCTCCGGCTCCGGCCGCGGGCGGAGCCGCCGTGCTGCCGCCGTCCTCCGCGCTGCGCTCGCCCAACACGCCGGTGACGCCGAAGCCGCCCGTCCAGCCCTCCGCCAGCGCGCCGCAGGCGTCCGCCGCACCGGTGCGCACCGCGCCGGCCGCGCCCCGTCCCGTGGCGCCGGCTCCCGCTTATGTCCCGCCGGCCGCGCCTGCCCCCGTCCAGACCGGTGGCGGCGGCGGCCTTGCCCCCATGCTCCCACCGGCCGGCTTGCCGGGCGGGCATTGAGGAGGCCGGAATGACCATGCCAGATTTCGGATCCCTGCTGAGCCGCCTCCGCCAGCCCTTCGCGCGCACCCCCGCCTCTGCCGGCGCCGCCCCGGGGCGGGCGGCTGCGCCTGCTCAAGGGCGAGCGAAGGACGCGACGAAACTTGCCCGCACGGCATCGGGGCTCGCCCCCGCGGCGCGGGCGGACGCGCCGACCCAGCGTCCCGCCCCGGCCGCGGCGTCGCCCCGGCCTGCCCATG
>NZ_JARBFX010000024.1 GCF_028863665.1 Aquabacter sediminis | reverse complement strand
GGAGCGGCGGCGGCCGGCGCCGCCGGGCGCGGCCGGGATGTGGTGGTGCGCGGACGGGCCGGCTCGCTGCTGCCCTTGGGGTCAAAGCCCACATAAACCACGTACTTTTCCACGTCGTTCGGATTGTTGAGCGGGAAGCTCAACTGGTCCTCCACCACGGAGAAGAGAAGCTGGTTCTCGCCCGCCGGAATGTTCAGCGGCACGGTGAAGAACTTGGTGGCGATGGTCTTGGGGTTCGGCCCCTCCTGCACCACGGCGATGCGGATCGGCACGGACAGGCCGCCCGGCGTGCCCTTCTCGCCCAGAACCACGCGGCCCTCAATGCCCACCTTCATGTTCATGGTGGCGCCATTGACAGCGCATTCACGGGCGAGGGTGGCCAGGGTGACCTGGTATTTCAGGCCGCCATTGCCGGGAACCTGCCAGGTGCCGGCGCCGGTGCGCACGTCCACCACGGGGCAGGAATAGTCCACCGCATTGGCGCCGGTCCCGACCGTGAGGCTCGGCGGCGCGGCGGACGGGCCGCCGACGCCGGCCACCGCCTGGTCGGAGATGCGGGTGCCGACACCCGGCTCCACGTCCACCGCCGGGGCGCCGAACGTGCCCTGGGAATTCCCGCCGCCGGCGCAACCCGCCAAGGCCAGGGACAGTGCGGCAGGCACAAGCAAGCGCACCGGCCAGGTCGCATTGAAGGGCATACGCATCAGGCTGCTCCCATCCTCCTGCTTTTTCGCGGGCATCTATAACAGAATGTTAAGCCGGCGTGGGAGGCCCGGCCCGTTTCCGAATGAAACCGGCACCCACTATCGCAAAGCATGGTTACCGGCGGGCCGGTCCCGTGCTGCGCCTCAGCCGCCGGGCAGGCCTTCGGGGCGGCCCACCACCACGGTGAGGGCCTTGCGCGCCTCGGTCAGGCGGTGCGCCACGCGCTTGAGATCCTCCAGGGTCACCGCCTCGATCAGCGCATTCCGGCGATCGATATAATCGATGCCCAGCTGGTCGATCTGGATCTGGAGCAGCTGCGCGGCCACCTTGGAGGAAGTGTCGAAGCGCAGCGCATAGGAGCCGGTCAGATAGCTCTTGGCCTCGCTCAGTTCCTCGGCGGTCGGCCCCTTGTCGAGGATGGAGGCGAATTCCTCGCCGATGATGCGGATGGATTCGCCCGCCCGCTCATTCTTGGTGGCGGTGCCGGAGAACCAGAGGCCCACATGATCCAGGGCCACCTGGTAGGAATAGACCGAATAGGCCAGCCCGCGCGCCTCGCGCACCTCCTTGAAGAGGCGGGAGGAAAAGGCGCTGCCGCCGAGGATGTGGTTGAGCACATAGGCGGGGATGAAGTCCGGGTCCTTGCGCTCCAGGCCCACCGTGCCCATCAGCACCACCGATTGCGGCACCGCCAGCGGGATCACGTCCACCGTGCCGATGCCCTTGGGGGTGACATCCGCCACCGGCGTCAGCTCGGCCTTGTCCGGCAGGGCGCCGAACACCTTGTCCAGCTCCTGGCCGAGATCCTCGGGCGTGATGTCGCCCACCACCGCGATGCGCAGGTTGGAGCGGGCGAGCGTGCGCTTGGCGAAGGCCTGGAGGTCGGCGCGGTTGATCTGGGGCACGCTTTCCAGCGTGCCGTCCACCGGCCGGCCATAAGGATGGTTCGGGAAGGCGATGGCGAACCAGCGCTCGCTGGCCAGCGAGTTGGGATCGGTAGACCGGCGGCGCAGGCCCGCCAGCTGGGCGGCGCGGATGCGCTCCACCGCCTCGTCGTCGAAGCGCGGCTGGGTCACCGAGAGGCGCAGCAAATCGAAGGCGACGTCGCGATTCTCCGAGAGGGTCCGCACGGAGCCGCGCACTTCATCGCGGTTGGCGTCGAAATGCAACTCGATGGCCTTGTCGGCCAGAGCCCGGTGGAACGTCTCGGCGTTCATGTCGCCCGCGCCCTCGTCCAGCAGCGAGGCGGCGAGGCTGGCGACGCCGGGACGATCAGCCGGGTCCTGCGCGGCACCGCCGAGGAATGCGAATTCCATGGCGATGAGCGGCAAGGTGGTGTCGCGCACCAGCCAGGCCTCGATGCCGCCGGGGCTCACCACGCGGGTGATGCGGGTGGTCTTGGACTGGGCTTCGGCTTGGGAGACGAGGGAAAGGGTCATGGCTACCAATAAGAACAAGCCGGCAAGGCCCGCAAGCGCGTATTTCCCCGCCGAAAGGCCGTCGAGGAAACCTGCGCGGGGCGCGACGGAAGGAGGGGACGCGGAGGCGGCCGCAGGTGCGCGGGGAGCGCCCCTCACGAACGGTTCTCCTTCGGCGCGGCGGGCGTGGTCGCGCCCGGTGCGTCCTTGGCGGGGGCAGCCGGCTGGGTGAGATAGCCGGTGACGGCCCGGTTCACGTCCAGATAGCGCTGCATGGCCGCCTTCACGTCGGCGGCGGTCACCGCCTTGATGCGGTCGGGCCACTGGTTGACGTCATCCACCGAGATGCCCGTGGCCCAGGCCGCGCCATAGATGCGGGCCAGCGTCGCCTGGTTGTCGCGGGCATAGATGGCGTCCGCCGTCATGCGGGTCTTGGCGCGGGCCAGCTCCAGCTCGTCCGGCCCCTCGGCGGCGAGCTTGGCCACCGCCTCGTCCACCGCCTGCTCCAGGGTCTCAAGGCTCACGCCCGGACGGGGCGAGGCGGAGACGCCGAAGCGCGTCGCGTCATAGGCCGTGCTTTGGTACCAGGCCCCGGCGCCGGCCGCGAGGCCCTTGTCCACCACCAGGGTGCGATAGAGCCGCCCGGTCTGGCCGCCGCCCAGGATCTGCGCGGCCACGTCCAGCGCCTCCGCCTCGCCCGGCTTGGCGGTGCGGTAGGAGGGGACGAGATAGGTGCGCTGGAGGCTCGGCTGCGCCACGCGGGGATCGGCCAGCGACACCCGGCGATGGGCCTGCGGCTCGGGCTCCTGCGGGCGGTTGCGCGGCGGGGTGTCGGCGCGGGCGACCTTGCCATAGGTCTTCTCGGCGAGCGCCAGCACCTGCTTGGGGTCCACGTCTCCCGCCACCACCAGCACCGCATTGTTGGGCGCATAAAAGCGGCGATAGAAGGCCAGCGCGTCCTCGCGGTTCAGGCCCTTGATCTCGTGCTCCCACCCGATGATGGGGTGCTGGTAGGGGTGATTCACATAGGCCGCCGCCTGGAGCGCCTCGCCGAGGCGGGCGCCGGGATCGTTGTCCGTGCGCATGCGGCGCTCTTCCAGCACCACGTCGCGCTCGGGCAGCACCACCTCGTCGGAAAGCTTGAGGCCGGTCATGCGGTCGGCCTCGAAGGCCATCACCTTCTCCAGGTGCTCCTTGGCGACCCGCTGGTAATAGGCAGTGTAGTCCTGGGAGGTGAAGGCATTCTCCTGGCCGCCGAGGCGCGCCACCTCGGCCGAGAACTTGCCGGGCGGGTTCTTCTCGGTGCCCTTGAACATGAGGTGCTCAAGGAAATGGGCGATGCCGGACTTGCCGGGCTGCTCGTCCGCCGAGCCCACCTGGTACCACACCATGTGGGTGACCACCGGCGTGCGGTGGTCGGGAATGACCATCACCTTGAGGCCGTTCTTCAACTCGAACTGGCTGACCTCCGGGCCGCCTGCGAGGGACGGCTGGATGGAGGCGGCGGTGGTGCCGGCGGCGATCAGAACGGCCATGGCGATGCGTCTCAATGTCACGATGAAAATCTTTCCGGGCGGTTCCACGGGCGGACCGGTGACGGCCGTCCGGACAACTCGGTCGCGCGCTCCGGGGGCCGGGAACGGCCGGACGCCCGGAACGGCTGTGAACTCAACCTGAAGGGGCAGCCGAAAGGCGGCTGCCCGCGCGGGGCTTTACTTGGAACTGGTATTCTGCAGGTCGAAGAAGCTCGGGAGCTTGAATGGCTCTTCCTTCTTCTCGACGGTGCCGTAGGGGGCGTTGGGAGCGGGCGTCTGGTAGCCGGGCGGAGGCTGGGTCAGGGCCTCGCGGTCGGGCTCGCCGTTGAACACCAGCGGCTTGTCCTGCGCGCCGGTGAAGGCGCCCATGTTCCAGCCCTTGAAGCCCAGTTCGCTCGGCATCAGCTCGTCGCGGGCGCGGCCGGTGTTCGGCTCGGTGACGCGGTTGGACGCCGTGGGCTTGAGCTTGGGGTTGTTCAGCTGGGAGGGCAGCAGCGGATTGCCGGGATCGTCGCGGCGCAGCGGCGTCTTGTCGTCGGCCTTGGCCGCCTGGGCGCGCTGGAGATCGTAGTCCTTGGGCCAATTGGGATTGGTGATGGCCGCGGTTTCCTTGGGCGGAGGCAGCGCGTTCACCGCCTGGCCGGGGGGCACCACCAAGGGCGCGCGCTCGCGATACTGGATGGCGGGCTTGTCTTCCTCCACCACGCCCAGCGTCGCCAGGATGTTCTGGAAGAAGTCGCCATCGGCGCGGGCGGTGCCGGGCATGGCAAGGCCCGCCGCCAGCGCCAGCGCGGGAAGCACCGCCGCCTTGCCGGCGTTGGAAAGGGATGTCCGGGACGGGGTCATCCGAGACCCGGACGCCCGAAACCCGTCCCTGGCGCGGCCGCGCGTCTTCCCGGAAGGTCTCGTGCTCAGTCGCATGGACATGTCCTCTAGGATCTTTTCCACCCCGCGGTGCCTGTCACGGACCCAGGGTCACTCCCTAGGGCTGGCCCCTGAGGGCGGCGTTTTTGAGGCACGCGCGAAGAGGGCATCATAAAGAAGCAGAGCCACGCCCACAACGACCGCCACGTCGGCAATGTTGAACACGTACCAGCGCAGCCCGAAGGCGTGCAGGGAGATGAAGTCGAACACGGCCCCATAGACGAGGCGGTCCACCGCATTGCCGATGGCCCCGCCGATGAGCAGGCCCAGCGCGAAGGCCTCGAATCCGCGCCGCGTTCGCGCCAGCCAGACCGCGAACAGCACCGCCGCCGCCGCATTGATGGCCACCAGCACCCAGCGCCCGGCCTCTCCCTGGGGGAAGAGGCCGTAGCTGATGCCGGTGTTCCAGATGGCCACGAAGTCCAGGAACGGGGTCACCGTCACCAGCCGCTCGGTCCAATTCTCCGACCAGTGGAGCACAGCCACCTTGCTGGCCTGGTCGAGGACCAGGCTGGCGAATGCCGTGAGAAGTCCGAGCCGCAGCGCCGACATGGTCAGGCCGCCTTCGCCGCCGCCAGTTCGCGCAGGGCCTGCGCGTCCCGGGGGGTGACGTCGGGATAGTCCGGGTCGGCCCCGACCTCGGTGGAGATCTTCCAGGAGCGGGCGCACTTGGTGCCCACGGCCGGCACCGGCTCCACCGCGACGCCCGGCACGTCCTCCAGGCGGAAGGCGTCCGCCGGACCCTCGTCCAGCAGCACCTCGGCGCCGGAGGTGATGCACACCTCCGCCATGTCGACGCCGGCGAGGGCGGCGGCAAGCTCCGGATTGCTCACATGGATGCGGGGCGCGGCTTCCAGCGACGAGCCCATGCGCTTGGCGGCGCGCTCCACCTCCAGCGCGCCCAGCACCACCCGGCGCACGGAGCGGATCTTGCGCCAGGTGTCGGCCAGGGCCTCGTTGCGCCACTCCGCCGGGGTCTCGGGGAAGGTCAGCAGGTGCACCGAGCCCTCCTCATTCCCCGTGCGGGCGATATAGGCCTCCTCGCAGGTGAAGGGCAGGATGGGGGCGAGCCAGGTCACCACGCGGTTGAAGGTCTCCTCCAGCACGGTCAGGCAGGCCCGACGCGTGAGCGAGGAGATGGGATCGCAATAGAGCGCGTCCTTGCGCACGTCGAAGTAGAAGGCGGACAGCTCGGTGGTCATGAAGTTGGTGAGCAGCGCATGCACCTTCTTATAGTCGAAGGCCGCATAGGCCGCGCGCACCTGGCCGTCCAGTTCCTCCAGGCGATGGAGGACGAGGCGCTCCAGGGCCGGCATGTCCGCGAACGCCACCTTTTCCGCCGCCCGGTAATGGTGCAGCGAGCCCAGCAGCCAGCGGATGGTGTTGCGCAGCTTGCGATAGGTGTCGGCGGTGGTCTTCAGGATTTCCGGGCCGATGCGCAGGTCGTCCGAATAGTCGGAGGCGCACACCCACAGGCGCAGGATATCGGCGCCGGACGCCTTGATGACCTCCTGCGGGGAGACCACGTTGCCCAGCGACTTGGACATCTTGCGGCCGTCCTCGTCCAGCACGAAGCCGTGGGTGAGCACGGCGTCATAAGGCGGGCGGCCGCGTGTGCCGCAGCTTTCCAGGAGCGAGGAATGGAACCAGCCGCGATGCTGGTCCGAGCCTTCCAGATACATCACCCGGTCGGGACCGTTGGGGGCGCGGTTGGCCTTGAGGTCCGCGCGCTTTTCCAAGGTGAAGGCGTGGGTTGAGCCAGAATCAAACCACACGTCCAGGATGTCATCCACCTTCACCCAGCCCTCGGCCGCGCGCTCGGCCAGGAAGCGCGCGCTGGCGCCTTCCTTGTACCAGGCGTCCGCGCCTTCTTCCTCGAAGGCGGCGACGATGCGGGCATTGACGGCGGCATCCTTCAGGATCTCCACCGCCCCATCACCCTTCTCCTTCACGAAGACGGCGATGGGCACGCCCCAGGCGCGCTGGCGGGAGACCACCCAGTCCGGCCGGTTGGCGATCATGCCGGTGATGCGGTTCTCGCCCACCTCCGGCACCCATTGCACGGTCTTGATGCCGGCGAGCGCCCGCTCGCGCAGGGTGTCCGGCACATTGCCCGGCAAGGTGGCGGGGCGCGGCGCGGGGCGGCCGTGCTCATCGCGGATGTCCTGGTCCATGGCGATGAACCATTGGGGCGTATTGCGGAAGATGACCGGCTTCTTGGAGCGCCAGGAATGGGGATATTGGTGCTTCACCCGGCCGCGGGCCAGCAACGTGCCGGCTTCCACCATGGCCTTGATGACGGCCTCGTTGGCGTCGCCCTTCTCGCCCTTCTCGGTGATGACGCGCTTGCCTTCGAAGCCGGGCGCCTGGGCAGTGTAGAGGCTGTCCTCGTCCACCGTATAGGGGATGGCGGGATTGATGCCGCGCTCTTCCAGCCAGCGGCGATGGGCCACCCACACCTCGAAGTCCTCGCGGCCATGGCCGGGGGCGGTGTGCACGAAGCCCGTGCCGGCCTCGTCGGTGACATGGAAGCCGTCCACCATGGGCACGGTGAAGTCGTAGCCGCCAAGGTTCAGGCTTGCCAGCGGATGGTTGAGCAGCGTGACCGAGAGTTCCTCGGCGCTCACGTCACGCACGCGCCGGAAGGCGGTGACGCGGGCGGCCTTGAAGACCTCGTCCGCCAGCTTGTCGGCCAGCACGATCTGGTCACCCGTGCGGGCCCAGTTCTCGGCGGGGGCGTCGGTGACCTCATAGAGGCCATAGGCGATCTTGGCCGAGAAGCAGACCGCGCGGTTGCCGGGGATGGTCCAGGGCGTGGTGGTCCAGATGGCGACCGATGTGCCCGCCAGCGGGCCCTCGCCCTTCACCGGAAACTTCACCCACACCGTATCCGACGTGTGGTCGTGATACTCCACCTCCGCCTCGGCGAGGGCGGTCTTCTCAACCACCGACCACATGACGGGCTTGGAGCCGCGATAGAGCAGGCCGTTCTCGGCGAACTTGATGATCTCGCGGGCGATCTGCGCTTCGCCGAGATACGACATGGTGGTGTAGGGGTGGGTCCAGTCGCCCTCCACGCCCAGGCGCTTGAACTCGGTGCGCTGCTCGTTCAGCCAGTGTTCCGCATAGGCACGGCATTCCTGGCGGAAGGCGATCATGGCCGCGCTGTCGGTGAGGTCCGGCTTGGCCTTGCCCTTCTTGCGGTAATTCTCTTCCTCGATCTTCCACTCGATGGGCAAACCGTGGCAGTCCCAGCCGGGCACATAATTGGAATCGTGGCCCAGCATCTGCTGCGAGCGCGTCACCACGTCTTTGAGGATCTTGTTGAGGGCGTGGCCGATATGGATGTTGCCATTGGCATAAGGCGGGCCGTCATGCAGCACGAAGCGCGGGCGGCCATGGCCTTCCTCGCGCAGGCGGCGATAGAGGCCGAGCCGCTCCCAGCGCTCCAGCAACTCCGGCTCCTTCTTGGGCAGGCCGCCCCGCATGGGGAATTCGGTCTGCGGCAGGAAGAGCGTCGCGGAATAATCGGGGGCGCTGGTGTCGGCGGTCTTGTCGGCGGTCTTGTCGGTCATGGTCAGGCTCGATGGGGATCCCGGGGGGGTCCGTGCTGCGCGATTGGGCGAAGCGTCGTTCCGGAGGCCGCTTGGGGCAACCCGATCCGGACAGGCGCCTGAAATCCCGGCCGGCCCGCGCGCGTCAGGCGCGCCGAGGGGCGACCGGGCCGGTAATTCGCGCGGCGATGAGCGGGCGCGGGATCGCGTGCTGGGACGAAAAAGGCATGGCCGGCTTCTATCAGGCCCCGCCCCGCCGGGAAAGCCTGCCGTGAACGTGGCGTCCAAACGTGACGTCCATGCGCGCGTCAAGAGGAACGGGGCGCGTTGGGGCGGGGGAGACGGCGCGGGCGCAGATGAGCCTTCCTGTCCCCGCCGCCGCATCGCCCGTCTCCCTTTGGCCCGGGGCCGCTGCCCCCTCTTCGCCAGATCTGCCCCCTCCCCCACCCTCCCCCGCTTTGCGGGAGAGGGAGCCCGTCGCGCCAGGGGAGAGGTCAGGATGACGGACGCCGAGGCGGAACAGAGCCACCGCCCCGGCCGGGCGCACCAAAGTCCCCTCTCCCGCAAAGCGGGGGAGGGATAGGGAGGGGGCCTGTCGCGCCGGGGAGAGGCCCAGTTTAGGGATGCCGGGGCAAACCAGAACCGCCACCCCGCCCAGGCGCACCAAAGTCCCCTCTCCCGCGAAGCGGGGGAGGGATAGGGAGGGGGAAAAGGGGGGTGACGGTGGGAGCAAAGGTCAAGCGCGCTCGGGCGATGGTCGCCGGCTGGTGAGCCCCGTCACGGAGACCATTAATGCTGTTTGAAATGTAGCACCCAGCGCAGACCGGCCAAGGAAATGCCCAGTCGGAGGCGGACGCACCCTCCCCGGCTGTCATGCCCGGGTTTGTCCCGGGCATCCACGCCTCTCCGCTCGCGCAGGTCGGATAGGCTTTCGCAGATGAAGAGAGAGCTGACGCTAGCCCGTCTCTTGAGACGTCATGCCCGGGCTTGTCCCGGGCATCCACGGCTCTCCCTTAAGTCCGTCCCTGCGGAGCCCGGTGCATGGCCGGAACCCGCATGTGTGCGGGTTCCGGGACGAGGGGCGCACGTCGTCAACAGACGACTTGCGGGACAAGCCGGCCATGACGGGCGCACGTGCAGGACGTGCCCTCACTCTCCGAAAGACAGCCGCCCGCACGCCGCAGAGTTGTCCGAGGCACGCCCCTGCCCAGCCAAGCCAAAGGCCCCAATCAGGCCAGCTCGGTCTCCGCCGTGGGCTCTTCCAGGGAGCGGACGCGGTCCACCACCGCCTTCTGCACCTTCTCGAAGGCGCGGACCTCGATCTGGCGGACGCGCTCGCGGGAGACGCCGAACTCGGCGGCCAGTTCTTCCAGGGTCACCGGGTCCTCGGCGAGGCGGCGGGCCTCGAAGATGCGGCGCTCGCGGTCATTGAGCACGGACAGCGCGCCGGCCAGGGCCGTCCGGCGATTGTCCATCTCCTCCTGCTCGGCGAGGGCATTCTCCTGGTCGTCGCGCTCGTCCACCAGCCAGTCCTGCCACTCGCCGCTGTCGCCATCGTCGCGCAGCGGGGCGTTCAGGGAGGCGTCGCCGCCGAGGCGGCGGTTCATCTCCACCACCTCGTCCTCGGTGACGCCCAGCTTGGTGGCGATCTGCTTGACCTGGTCGGGGCGAAGGTCGCCCTCTTCCAGCGCCGAGATCTGGCTCTTGGCCTTGCGCAGGTTGAAGAACAGCTTCTTCTGCGCCGCCGTGGTGCCCATCTTCACGAGGCTCCACGACCGCAAGATATATTCTTGAATCGAGGCGCGGATCCACCACATGGCATAGGTGGCGAGGCGGAACCCCTTGTCGGGCTCGAACCGCTTCACCGCCTGCATGAGGCCCACATTGCCCTCCGAGATCACTTCGGAAATGGGCAGGCCATAGCCGCGATAGCCCATGGCGATCTTGGCCACGAGGCGCAGATGGCTGGTGACGAGCCGATGGGCCGCATCGCGATCCCCATGCTCGCGCCAGCTCTTGGCCAGCATATATTCCTCCTGCGGCTCCAACATGGGGAACCGCCGGATCTCCTCGAGATAGCGCGACAGACCGCCCTCTGCGGACGGAATGGGCATGTGGCGTGCCGTGGCCATGAAAGGCCTCCTTCCCTCGTGGCCCTCGACGCGAGCAGCCACACGCGCCGCCGCGAAACGCCGGCAGCGAAAGTGCATCATATCTGGCACAACGGCATTGCGAAAGATTGGATCCCCGGCGCCGGAAGGCCTCATCCGTTCACGTCGGCGCGACCCAAGGCGGTAGCGGGAGGCGCTTCATTCCGTCCGCAGCGCCGTCTCCAGGGCGGCGAGATCCGCCGGCAATTCGCTGTCGAAGCCCATCACCTCGCCGGTGGCGGGATCGGCGAAGCCCAGATGCGCGGCATGCAGCGCCTGCCGGTCCAGCGCCTTCAGCATGGCCTGCGCCGCCTCCGGCAAGCGGGAAATCTTGGTGCGGAAGCCCGCCCCATAGACCTCGTCGCCCAAAAGCGGATGCCCGATATGGGCCATGTGGACCCGGATCTGGTGGGTGCGCCCGGTCTCCAGGTGGCACTCCACCAGGCTCGCCACCACCTCGCCCGCGCTGTCGGGGAAGGTCTCGATGAGCCGCCAATGGGTGATGGCCTCGCGCCCGGAGGCCCGCACCGACATCTTCTGGCGGTTGGTGGCATGGCGGTCGATGGGCGCATCCACCGTGCCGCGCAGCCCCGGCGCGCCCCACACGAACGCCAGATAGGCGCGGGTCAGGTCGCCGGTGCGGCCATGGTCGGCGAACTGGGCGGCCAAGTGCTTGTGGGCGGCATCGGTCTTGGCCACCACCAAAAGGCCGGACGTGTCCTTGTCCAGCCGGTGCACGATGCCCGGCCGGCGCACGCCGCCAATGCCGGAGAGGCTCTCCCCGCAATGGTGCAGCAAGGCGTTGACCAGCGTGCCGTCCCAATGGCCCGGCGCAGGATGCACCACCAGGCCGGCGGGCTTGTCGATCACGATCAGGTGGGCATCCTCGTGCACCACGTTCAGCGGGATATCCTGGGGCACCGGCTCGGCAGGCTCGGGAGCCGGCACCGCGACGGTGAGCACGTCGCCGGCATTGACCCGCTCGGCCGCGTCTCCTACCACTCGCTCGCCGTTCCGCACGCGGCCGTCCGCCACCAGCCGCTGGAGGCGGGTGCGGCTGAGGTCCGGCAGGCGGCCGGCAAGGAAGCGGTCCGTTCGGGACCCCGCATCGGCGGGCTCGACCGTGACCGCAACGGTCTCCGCTCCGGCGGCGTCCCCGTCTTGTGCGAGGTCGCAGGCGAAGTCATCGTCCGCGTCGAAGCCGGGTCCACGCGCCACAGGTCCACTCACGTCAGGCTCTTTCATGTTCAACCGTCCGCTCGAACCCGACACCCAGGAGCCCCTCACGCCCGACCAGGAGCGGGTGCTGCGCAAGGTGCGCCGCTTCTCCATGGTCTCGGGCCTGATCATGGTGCTGGGTCTGGCATCCGTGTTCGGCGTCATTGCCTATCGCATGCTCCGCGACAAGGTGGCCAGCCCCGGCGAGATCACCACCACCTTGCCCAAGGGCGCCGAGGTGGTCTCCACGGCGGTCAGCGGCGATACCCTGGTGCTCACCCTGAAAGTGGGCGGCACGGTGGAAATCCGCACTTTCCGCCTCGACACCCTCGCCCCGACGGGCCGGCTGAAGTTCGCCGTGGAGCCCTGAACCAAAGCCCCACCTGCGCCGTAACTGCCCTCACCGGCCAGCTTGAGGCCGCATGAGGGCTGACCATGGCAGGCAAGGTGCTCATTTATGGCGGCAGCGGCGGCATTGGCGCGGCCCTGGCCCGGACGCTGAAGGCCAAGGGCTTCGACCTGCATCTGGTTGGGCGGGACGCGGCACGCCTCGCGGCGGTCGCGGCCGAGACCGGCGCCACCACCACCCAAGGCGACGTCACCGACGAAACCCTGTTCGCCCGCGCCGCGGATGAGGCCGGGCCAGCGCTGGCCGGCCTTGCCTATGCGGTGGGCTCCATCACCCTGAAGCCCCTGCACCGGGTGTCGGCCGCGGACATCAAGGCGGACTTCTGGATCAATGCGGGCGCCGCCGCCCTCGCCGTCCAGGCGGCCCTGCCCGCGCTCAAGGCTTATGAGGGCACGGCGAGCGTGGTCCTCTTCTCCTCGGTGGCCGCCCGCCAGGGCTTTGCCGCCCATGTGTCGGTGTCGCTGGCCAAGGGCGCGGTGGAGGGTCTCACCTTGTCGCTGGCGGCCGAGCTTGCCCCCAAGGTGCGGGTGAATGCCATCGCGCCCTCCCTCACCAAGACGCCGCTGGCCGCCTCGCTCACCTCCAGCCCGCAAATGGCCGGCGCCATTGCCGGCCTCCATGCGCTGCCACGCCTGGGCGAGGCGCAGGACAGCGCGGGGCTCGCCGCCTTCCTCCTGTCGCCGGAGGCGGACTGGATCACGGGGCAAGTCATCGGCGTCGATGGCGGGCGCTCCACCTTGCGCACCAAGGGCTGAGCCATGCCTGGCCCGCGCCCCAAGAGGGTGGCGAAGGCGGATCTGCCCACCCGCATCTGTGCCACCTGCGGCCGGCCCTTCGCCTGGCGGCGCAAATGGAAAGCGGTGTGGGAGGAGGTGCGCTATTGCTCCGACCGCTGCCGGGGCAATCGCAAAAGCCGGGCCGCCACGCCATGAGCGGCACCTTGCGCTTCCTCCTGGGCGACCAGCTCACCCGCGGCCTCACCGCGTTCGATGGCCTCGACCGGGACACGGACGTGGTGCTGATGGTGGAGGTGGACGAAGAAGCCACCTATGTGCGCCACCACAAGCAGAAGATCGTCTTCCTGCTCTCCGCCATGCGCCATTTCGCGGCGGAGCTTCAGGCGGAAGGCATCGCGGTGGACTATGTGCGCCTCGACGACCCCGCCAATGGCGGCAGCTTCGGCGCCGAGCTGGAGCGGGCCATCGCCCGCCACGCGCCCGCCCGCATCGTCATGACCGAGCCGGGCGAATGGCGGGTGCGCGAGATGATGGAAACCTGGCGGGACGGGCTCGCCGTGCCGCTGGAGATCCTCCCCGACACACGGTTCCTGGCCTCCCACGACGACTTCGCCGCCTGGGCGGGCACCAAGCGCCAGCTGCGCATGGAGTATTTCTACCGTACCCTGCGCCGGCGCACCGGCCTCCTCATGGATGGCGAGGAGCCCGCCGGCGGGCGCTGGAACTTCGACCCGGAAAACCGCCGCCGCCTGCCAGACAACCTGCCGCTTCCCGCCCGCCTCCGCTTCGCGCCGGACGGAGTGACACGGGAGGTGATGGCCCTGGTGGAGGCGCGCTACGGCAACCATTTCGGGACGCTGGAGGGCTTCGGCTGGGCGGTGACGCGGGCGGATGCGCTTGAGGCGCTGGACGACTTCATCACCACCGCCTTGCCCCGCTTCGGCGACTACCAGGACGCCATGAAGGCCGGGGAGGACTTCCTCTTTCACGGCCTCCTCTCGCCTTATCTCAATGCCGGCCTCCTCACGCCCCTTGAGGTGTGCCTGCGGGCCGAGACGGCCTATCGGGCAGGCGCGGCGCCCCTCAATGCGGTGGAGGGCTTCATCCGCCAGATCCTGGGCTGGCGGGAATTCGTGCGGGGCCTCTATTGGCACGACATGCCCGCTTATGGGGACACCAACCATCTCAACGCCCAGCGGGACCTGCCGGATTTCTATTGGACCGGCGAGACCGAAATGGCCTGCCTGCGCGCGGTGGTGGATGTCACCCGCCGCACCGCCTATGCGCACCACATCCAGCGCCTGATGGTCACCGGCAATTTCGCGCTGCTTGCGGGCGTCGCGCCGCGCCAGATCGAAGCCTGGTATCTGGCCGTCTATGTGGACGCGTTCGAATGGGTGGAACTGCCCAATGTTCATGGCATGGTGATGCATGCCGACGGTGGGCGGCTCGGCTCCAAGCCCTATGCAGCCTCGGGCGCCTATATCAAGCGCATGTCGGACTATTGCCGGGGCTGCGCCTATGACCCGGACATCAAGGAGGGCCCGGGCGCCTGCCCGTTCAACCACCTCTACTGGTCCTTCCTGATGGACAATGCCGACGCGCTTGCCGGCAATCCCCGCATGGCCATGCCCTATCGCACGCTGGAGCGCATGGTGCCGGAACGTCGGGCCCGGCTCAAGGCGGAGGCGGATGCCTTCCTCAATGGCCTGCCCGCCACGGGGCGATGGTCATGAGGCGGCGCGCCGCCAGCCCCTCACTGGAGGGAGGATTCCCCGTCATCGCCGGGCATGCGGGCGAGCAGCATCTGGGTGATGGCCACCAGCATCTCAGCCCGCTCCTTCAGCGTCCCCGCCTCCAGCAGCGCCTGCTTCTCCAGGGCGCCATAGGGCGACATGACGCACAGCGCGTTCACCAGCGTCTCGGTGCCCGCCTGCTGGATGCCGTCCCAGTCCGCCTCCAGATGGTTCGCCTCCAGGAAGGCGGCCAGCGCCGAGAGCAGCGCGCTGCGGTCCACATCCTCCTCGCCGGCGCTCTCGTCGAAATCGGCGCCGAACCCGGAGGCGTCGATGGCGAAGCGCCGATAGGGGGTGTCGGTGGTCTCCTCCGCACCCATGCGCACCCGGCAGATGCCGGTGAGCGTGATGAGGTACCGCCCGTCGCCGGTCTCGGCGAACTGGGTGATGCGCCCGATGCAGCCCACGGTGAAGACGGCAGGCCCCTGCGTGGTCTCGGGCTTGGTCTCGTCCGGCTGGACCATGACAATGAGACGGTCACCCGCGAGCGCGTCGTCCACCATCTCCAGATAGCGGGGCTCGAACACGTTCAACGGCAATTCGGCGCGCGGCAGAAGCAGCGCGCCGGACAGCGGGAAGACCGCGGCGGTGCCGGGCACGTCGCCCGGCGCATGGTACGAACGGCGGTTAGCCACGATGCTCCTTCAGGCGAACAGGATCGCCGAAAGCTTCTTACGTCCCGAAATGGTCAGCGGATCGGTGGGGCCCCAGGCCTCGAACAGCTGGAGGAGCTGCTTGCGCGCCGCATCCTCGTTCCAGCTGCGGTCCCGCTTGACGATGTCGAGCAGATGGATGAGCGCCTGCTCGCGACGGCCCCGGCCATTGAGGCCGAGAGCGAGGTCGAAGCGGGACTGGTGATCCAGGGGGTCGATGTCGACCTTGGCCTGGAGGGTGGCAAGATCGCCCAGCGCGGCAGCCTGCTCGGCGAGATCCAGGGCCGCCTTGGCGGCGGTGATGGCGCTGTCGCCTTCCTTGCCGGCGGGCACCATGCCGAGCGTCGCCTTGGCCTGGTCGATCGCGCCGCCCGCCACCTGGGCGCGGACGAGGCCGCCGAGCGCCTTCAGATTGTCGGGCTCCTGCGCCAGCACATGGGCAAAGATCTCCGCCGCGCCGGCCGCGTCGCCTTCCGCCAGGGCCGCGTCGGCGGCAGCCAGCACCTCGGCGATGTCGGCATCCGCCGGCCCGCCCATCAGGCGCTCGATGAAGGCCTTGATCTGGCTCTCCGGCAGCGCGCCCATGAAGCCGTCCACCGGCTGGCCGTTGACGAAGGCATAGACGGTGGGAATGGACTGGATGCGCAATTGCTGCGCCACCGCCGGATGCTCGTCGATGTTCATCTTGACGAGCTTGACCTTGCCCTTGGTGGCGGCCACGGCGCGCTCGATGATGGGGCCGAGCGTCTTGCAGGGGCCGCACCAGGGCGCCCAGAAATCCACCAGCACCGGACGGCGGCGGGATTCCTCGATCACGTCAGCCATGAAGGTCTGGGTGGTGGTTTCGGTCACATCGTCCGCGCCGGCCTGCCCGCCCGGGGTCGCCGCCTGGGGGCCGCCCGCCTGCTTGAACAGCATGGTTCTGGTCCTTAAAAGCTGTGCCCGATTGCGGTCATGCGCCACGGGCCTGCCCCATAGATGGGATCCGGGCGCGCGGGCGCAACCGCCGTGAACACGCTTCTAGTGCGCGAACGGGTGGGGGGGAAGCCCTAATGCGCGCCCGCCCCTGACGGTCCGGCATGCGATCGCCCGGGGACGGTTGCCGGTCACCGGCCCGCGGGAAGCGGTGGACAGGTGCGCCGCGCGTGTGGACGCGGTGCTGGGCACCCTTGCCCCCCGCAAAAGCCCGGCGCAGGCTGAATTGACGCGCCTTCCAGGGACTGGCACACCCCGCCCAGATGAAATTCAACCGCCTTCGGCTGACCGGCTTCAAGACCTTCGTGGAGCCGACCGAACTCCTGATCGAACCCGGCCTCACAGGCGTCGTCGGGCCGAACGGGTGCGGCAAGTCGAACCTGGTGGAAGCCCTGCGCTGGGTGATGGGGGAAAGCTCCCACAAGGCCTTCCGCGCCCAGGACATGGATTCCGTCATCTTTGCCGGCACCACGTCCCGGCCCGCTCGCAACACCGCCGAGGTGGCGCTGCAGCTGGACAATGCCGACCACACCGCGCCCGCCGCCTTCAACGGGGACGACGTGATCGAAGTGGTCCGGCGCATTGAGCGCGGCGCCGGCTCGCACTACCGCATCAATGGCCGGGACGTGCGGGCCCGCGACGTCCACCTCCTGTTCGCCGACGCCTCAACCGGCGCCCGCTCGCCGGCCCTGGTGCGGCAGGGGCAGATTGGCGAGATCGTCGGCGCCAAGCCGGCGGCACGGCGGCGTATCCTGGAAGAGGCGGCGGGTGTCGCCGGCCTCCATGCCCGCCGGCACGAGGCCGAACTGCGCCTGAAGGGCGCCGAGCAGAACCTCCTTCGCCTGGAGGACGTGCTCACCCAGCTCGCCACCCAGGTGGACAGCCTGCGCCGCCAATCCCGCCAGGCGGTGCGCTACCGCGCGGTGGCGGAGGAGATCCGCCGGCAGGAAGCCACCCTCCTGTGGCTCCGTTGGCGGGAGGTGACAGAGACGCTGGCCGATGCCCAGCGCCAGATGGAGCACATGGCCGGCGAAGGCGCCGCCCTCACCCGCGACCAGGCGGAAGCTGCCCGGCTCCAGGCGGTGGCGGCCCATGTGCTGCCCGCCTTGCGCCAGGCGGATGCGGAGGCCGCCGCCCGGGTGCAGCGGCTTGTCCATGCGCGCGAGGAACTGGACCGGGAAGAGGCCCGCCTTGCGGTGCGCAGCCAGGAGCTGGAGCGCCGCCTCGCCCAGCTCGCCCAGGACGTTGCCCGCGAGCATGCCCTCTCGGCGGACGCGGAAGGCGTGCTGGAACGCCTCGCCGAGGAGGCGGAGGTGCTCGCCGCCCAGCAGGAAGACGCTGTTATCGCCGAGGAGGACGCCGCCATCGCCCGCTCGGAGGCGGAGGATCGCCTCGCCGAGGCCGAATCCATGCTGGAGGAGCGCACCCAGGCCTTTGCCGACCTCGGCGCCCGACGCGGTGTGCTGGACGGCCAGATGCGCGACGTGCGCACCCGGCTCATGCGCACCGCCGCCGAGCATGCCTCCGTGGAAGCGGAGGAAGGCCGGCTGCGGCGGGAGGCGGGCACCGAGGGGCTCGAACGGCTGCGGGAGGCTTCCAGCGCTGCCCGCGAACGCTTGGATGCGGCCGAGGAAATGACGGCCATGGCTGAAGCGGCCCATGGCGAAGCCCGCGCCGCCGCCGAGGCCCTGCGGCCAACGATGGCGGAGGCCGAGCGCCGGTTCGGGCGGCTCGACACCGAGGCGCGGACCCTCTCCAAGCTGCTCCAGTCCGCCGACCGGCGCTTCCCTTCGGTGGCCGATCTCCTGACCGTTGAGAAGGGCTATGAGGTGGCGCTGGGCGCCGCCTTGGGGGACGATCTGGACCTGCCCGTGGATGAGCGCGCACCCGCCCGCTGGGCGGGCGCGGACATCGTGGCCGGCGACCCGCTGCTTCCGGCGGGCGCCGAGCCCTTGGCCGTGCGCGTGTCCGGCGTGCCGGCCCTTGCCCGGCGTCTCGCCCAGGTGGGAGTGGTGCCGAAGGAAGAGGGTCCGCGCTTGCAGTCCGCTCTGCGGCCCGGCCAGCGACTGGTGTCGCGGGAGGGCGACCTGTGGCGCTGGGACGGCCTGGTGGCCGCCGCCGACGCGCCCACCGCCG
>NZ_JARBFX010000023.1 GCF_028863665.1 Aquabacter sediminis | reverse complement strand
CGCACCATCAGCCG
This sequence comes from Aquabacter sediminis, assembly GCF_028863665.1. Classification (GTDB taxonomy): domain Bacteria; phylum Pseudomonadota; class Alphaproteobacteria; order Rhizobiales; family Xanthobacteraceae; genus L1I39. The sequence continues at coordinate 20,736 of NZ_JARBFX010000023.1, read as the reverse complement.
TTCCTCACGATAGAGCCGGAACAACCGCTTGTGGTTGACCCGGAAGCCCTCCCGCCTGAGCAGTATGCATCCGGCGAAGGCCGCGGTGAAACAGCTATGGCGTCTGGCAACCTCGTGCTTGCCAGCTCCATGGCAAGAGTTCGGCGAGCCGGCTCTGCGGCGTGCCCGCGATGCGGGCGAGGACATCGGCGAGCAGGCTTGCGGATCGACGGTGTTGAGCTTCGCCGTGGTGATCAGCGTCGCCATGGCGGCGGCGCGCTCGGCGCCGCGGTCGGAGCCGGCGAAGAGCCATGCCTTGCGTCCCAGGGCGAAGCCGCGCAACGCCGCGCTCCGCGGCATTGTTGGACAGGCAGGCACGGCCATCATCAAGGACGGTTGCAAAGCCGTCCCAGCGCCTGAGCATGTAGTCGATCGGCTTGGCAACCGACGCCGACCGGGAGAGCTTGAGGCGCTGCTCACTGAGCCAAGCGTGTAGGTCATCGACGAGCGGCCGGCTCTGCGCCTGCCGGGCGGCGCGGCGCTCCTCTGCGCTCAAGCCGTTGATCCCGCGTTCGATGTCGAAGAGAGCGTCGATGCGCTTCACCGCCTCCATGGCGATGGGCGACACCGGTGCGGCGCCGGGCCCGCGCCGCGCGCTCGCGGCGATGTCTGCGAGTTCGAAGAAGCCTCTCCTGGCATGGGACCAGCAAAGCGCCGACGTGACCGATCCGCCCGGACGCGCGGGATCATACAGGCCGTTGTACCCGCCATAGGCGTCGGCCTGGAGGATGCCCCGCCAGCCCGCGAGGTGCGCAACTGCCTGGACTATGCGGTTCTCAAATGCGCCGCGCTTTGGAAAGCGGCTTCAGTTCGGACCGTCTCAACCTTGAGTCGTTCAACCGATGGGATGGTAAAGGCCATGCCGTCTGCCTTATTGATGGCAAGTGGGGGATGGACTGGAACTCCATGCTAGTTCTTGCCGCCCGGGAAGCGTTGTAGGCACAAACAGACCTGGAGCCTGTGAAGGGCGTGTATGCTGAATGGCGCTACCGGCGGCTACTTGGGCGTAGTGAAGGAGCGGGTATCAAAGCGAAGCTCCATGTCCTTCCAAAGGTTGTAATTCGACCCGATAAACATCGGATAGGGCGCGCAGTTCTTGACTGCCGCCACGGTATTGAGCGCGAAGTTATAACCGCCGTCGGCTTTGCTAAACTCCGCAATTGTCGGCGTTGAAGACAGGCTGCCATCCTCTGCGAGCCGGATGTTTATGTAGGCGGTTAGACCCTTCTCGCCATCGTCTTTGCTCACGCTCCAGCACTTGCTGACGCGCTCGCGGAACGCTGTAATTTGAGAGATGGGCAGTGTCTCGGGTGCCCGCTTCGGCGTGCTAGTCGGAGGAGCAAGCGGCGGAGCCGGCGGTGGCACCGGCCTGACGAGGACAGGAGCAGGCTGGGCAGGTGGCGGCGACGAGGTCTGTCCATCACAGAACGACGTCTGGATGGTGCACTTGCGACCCGTGGCACTGCATTCGATCAGCGCGTCTTCCCGTGCTTTCGCCAGCGTCTCAGCGGAAATCCAAGTGGCGTTGCTGGTCTCACGCGAAATCGTCAGCGCCACGCACTGGCCTCTGCCGGACATGACGATCTTGCAGCCCTTCAAGCCACAGCCCTCCAGCGCCTGCTGCTTGGCCTGTTCAAGCGAGGGGGCGTTGTTGCTGCTCCCGAAGGCCCATCGGCCATTCGCTTTGCCAAAGGCGATGGCATAGTCGGCGGCAGCCGGGGTCAGGGTGGCCGCGTAGCCCGCCGCAAAAACAGCAATATACCAAGGCTTCAGAATGAGAGGCACGGCATGCCCTCGCGGACGCAGGTTTGTTGAAGGTTGGTCATTGAATCAGTGCGTCTGACTCATCGCAACCGATAGCTTCTCAAAAAAGCGCGCGAGGGTGGCGGCAGGCGTGTACTCGATGTCAGTGGGGAAATGAACACCTCTAGGTGGAAGCCGAGTCGGCAGGCGTTGAATCAGGGTTGCAGTGCGCCTGTTTTTTCGCCTTGGCGTGCGGTTAGGGGGGCATGGTTGTGAAATCGCATACCGTTGACGAAGTCTTCGGAGTATCACGCGACCTTCCCATGAATTACGTTACTCGATCAGATGTCGATGACAAGCTGATCGAAAATCTATCCCGCAGTTCGCATATTGTGATATACGGAAGCTAAAATCAACGCAAAACAAGCTTGAGGAAATATTGCCTAAAATACAAGGATCAAATCGTTTTTGTTTGGCAAAATAAATGAACTTTATCTGAAGCGCATGCCGTGATATTAAAAGAATGTGGGTATTCGGTCACGGAGTCCACATCAAAAACTGTGAGTGGCGCTCATAAAATAATGGCAACATTTCCGGGGAAGGATGGGGTTCCCATTTTTACTGAAGTGAAGGGTAGTGGCGGTACGAGTATAATAGGACTTCGACCGAGAATGAGGTTAAGCAGTCCCTTGATTTAGACCCAGGCGATGTGAATGACATTATACGAGCTATCCAGCTTATAGAATTTGAAAAGTATATCGTCCTAGAGGGTTTTCACTATCTTCCTGATGAAACTCAGAAGTAATTTTCGTTTTCGCTAAAGGCATTTCATGAAAAGTCAAAAATCACATTCATTGTCGTTGGTGTGTGGCGCGAGGAAAGCCGTCTAATTTCCTATAACGGTGACCTTACAGACCGTTTATATTCTGTTAATATGGATGATTGGGGTGAGGCTGCTTTAAAAGAGGTTATTCAGGTTGGTGAAAATCTACTAAATATCCAGTTTGATCCAAAAGTTACTGATGAATTGGTGAAGGGTTGTTTCGATAGCGTACATATCGTTCAGGAGGTCTGTTGTCGCTGTCTGAGAAATGCAAGGGTCTACCACAACCAGGAGAGCCTGACTGAAGTGGCTCCTGATGAGAGTGCGGAGGAACTGATCCGGGCGGTGGTGAATGATCAGAGCGGGCGATATAGCGGCTTCCTGATGAATTTCGCAGACGGATTTCAGCAGACAGAGTTGGAGATGCCAAAATGGATTATTTATGCTCTTTTGTCAGCTACAAGTGAGCAAATAACCAAAGGATTTGCGCCTCCTTGAGGTGTCTCAGCTAATTAAGTCAGCCCATCCCAAAGGAAATGATCTGAATGATGGAAACATTACGCAAGCACTTATATCGGCATCACGCCTTCAAGTAAAAAAGAAGATAAGGCCAATTATTATAGATTACGACACGACAAACAGAAATTTGGAGGTTGTCGATAAGGGGTTCCGTATCTGGTGGGTTGCGCAGGACCGTAAGGAACTTTTGGCTGAAATCGGAATTGAAGTTCGGCCTGCTTCTTAGAGTCACATCTATTGTCTTGCCATATTGAGTGGGTCGGCATTTATTTGTGAAGAAAGACAGCGGGAAAGCACCGGGGCGGCGTCCTGACAGGATGTCGGTAGGCACGCCGTTTAACTCGGACAATCAGGAAATCCGAAGGGCAAGCCTGCTCGCGGCCTTCATCTGCAGACGCGTGTTCGCCGTTCACACTGTGGCGCTGGATGCGCTTAGCAGCGTGCCGCCGTGGGAGGTCGCTGCATTTTTGGGGCACCGCATGCCGGGCCTGAGTGTCACGGAGGTTTACGCCCACGCCGACCCGGCCTATATGGCTGCAAGCCGTGAGGCATTGCAAAAATTGGTTCGCGCCATTCTCGCGCCAGTGAGAATAAGACGGGAACAGGAAAAGCAAGCTGCTTGAAGGCGTTGGGCGGTTAGCTCAGTTGGTAGAGCATCTCGTTTACACCGAGAGGGTCGGCGGTTCGAGCCCGTCACCGCCCACCATCGACAGATCCGATTCACAAGAGAGACCTTTTGCCGCCACTCCATCAATGTGCGCGCGGAGACGGATCAGATTGTCCGCACCGGGCGCCTTCAGGGTGGGGAAGCGACACCATCCACTTTTCCTGCCGCGTCACCCTTTTCTAATGAGCATTTGGATATGGTCCGCGCCGGAAAGTCCTGCCCCCGGCGGATCGGAGGCTGGAACAGACCGCTGCCCTCACACATCCTGAGTTCGCTGATGCGAGCATTAAGGATGGAATGTTGCTCATCGTCGCGATCTTGAGATCTCTCATTGCGCGGCCGTGCTGCGCTGCGGTAAACTTATTGTGCGGGATAAGCTTACAATAATACCGGAATAAGGTCGCTGCTCGTGGATGGCTATTTCTTTGATGCCGTGCAAAGCCGTTTGTTTGGGAGCCTCACTCCTGCCGACGGGGCGGGGCAGGCCTGGGTGACAATCGAGTGCGCGGGAAAGCTTTTTGCCACCCTGCAAGCGCAGGAGGACCCTCATCCGGACCTTCCGCAAGGGGAGGGGATTTTGGGATTCTCCTGCCTGATCCCTCCCTTGATTCGCGGATCTGCAGGCTGCTCGATCGCCGTTTGGGACCTGGGAACGGGAGAGCGTGTTGCCGGCCCGCAGGATCTGCCGCCGGCGCCTGAAGCGATGATGGACGGCGCGGATGCCGCCAATCCGGGCGCGGAGCCGCGTTCCTGGCCGCAGGGGCTGGCGGGGGTTGTGAAAGCGGGGCTCCACGAACTCGCCGAAAATCTCTGGTGCCACATTGATGCCACGGCCGGCGGCGCCCAGTTTGACCGAATTGACGGGGCGAAGTTCGCCGATGCGCCCAGCTGGGCGCTGCGCGTGCGCACCGCTCAGTCCGCGCCGCTCGTCTTCTATTTGAAAGTCCCGAAGGTTCTGTCCGACGCGCGGGCAGATCTGCGGCTTTACGCCCGCCTGCCCAAGGCCGAGACCGACGCCGCCCATGTGCAAGGGGATTTCATCCTGACCCGCTGGACCGGAACCGAGTTCCAGCGCGTGCGCATGCTCAAGCGGGCCCGCGTGTTCCGGCCGTTCGGCGCGGTGGATTTTGCGCTGCGCAATGCCGATGGCAGCTTCGAGTTCGAGCCGGGCGAGGATGTCTATCTCACGGTCGCCTGCACGGGAGCTGGGCTCGTCCTATGCACACCTGTTGCGGCGCCGTCCCCGTTCGGGGGGGAAACCTTCGAGGACAATCGTCTCAACGGTGCCCTCTCCGCGTGCCGTGTGCTCGGCGAGGTGCATGAGCGCGGCCTGGACGAGAAGGTCATGCCGGGGGTGGCAGGTCCTTCTCCCGCAGCGCCAAAAAGCGGTCAAAATATACCCTTCACCCAGATCATTATACCGGTTTATAACGGGGCCGACGTGGTAGTGGACTGCGTCGAAGCGGTGAGGGACCGTACCGACACACCGTTTCAAATTCTTCTGATGGACGATGGCAGCCGTGGATATACAGCAGAACTTCTGCGGCAACTCGCAGCGTCAGATCCCCGGATTGTCCTTTATCGCCGCGATATCAACCGCGGCTACACCAAGTCCATCAACGAAGCCGTCAAGCTCACCAGCGCGGAATGGGTGGTGATCTTGAACTCGGATACGGTTGTCTCCCAGGGGTGGCTTCGCAAGTTGCATGCTGCAGTGCACAAGGTTCCCAACACCGGAATGGTGGGCGCCTTGTCCAATGCCGCCACCTGGCAGTCCATTCCCCACGCGAAGAAGCCGGATGGCTCTTGGTCCAACAACGACTTCATTGAAAGCCGGCACGTGCCCCAGATCCAGGCGATCGTGGAGGCGAACACGGAGCGGGCCTATCCCACCGCGCCGGTGCTCAATGGCTTCTGCACGCTGATCGCGCGCGCCGTGTTCGAGCAATGCGATATCTATGACGAAGATGCCTTCCCCATGGGCTATGGCGAGGAGACGGACCTGTGCCTGCGCGCCCGCCGCGCCGGCTTCAAGCTGGTCATCGCCGACGACTGCTTCGTTTATCACGAGAAGAGCGTGAGCTTCGGCTCCGCCACCCGGTCCAAGCTCACGCGCGCCGGTGGCTTCGAGCTGCGCAACAAGCATTTGGGCGTGACCATTCCCGCCCTTGAGCAACAGATGCAGCGCGAGCCGGCCATGACGCGCCTGCGCGCCAAACTGTCCCAGATCGAGGGCATGCTGTCATGAGCGGCCCCCGGATCATCTTCATCCTGCCCGTGCGCGGCGGCAGCGGCGGTGCCCATTCGGTGATGCAGGAAGTCACGGCCTTGCGGGACCTCTCCGTGGATGCGTGCATCGCGGTGAACGAGCGCAATGTGGCGTCGTTCCGCTCGGTTTATGAGCGGTTCGACTGGATCGAACAGGGCGTCCTGTCCTTCGTCGGTCCCAAGGATCTGTCCAAGATCACGGCCGGCGCGGACCTCGTCATCGCGACCACCAACACGTCTGCGCACACCATCGCGGAATCGTTGGAGGGCGTGCGCTCCCCGTCCTTCCGGGTGGGCTATTATGTGCAGGACTACGAACCGCTCTTTTATGACGCGGCGAGCATTGAGCACACCATTGCGGTGGGCAGCTTCGCGGTGCTCAAGAACTGCACCTATTTCGCAAAGACACGCTGGCTGTGCGACATCGTTCAGATGGCCCATGCCCACGACGTTGCGCAGGTGGTGCCCTCCATCGACCACACCATCTACAAGCCAGGCGCGCGGGCGAGCGGCGGCCGCCGCCGGCTGTGCGCCATGGTGCGCCCGGAGACCCCGCGGCGCGCCCCGCGCCGCACGCTTGATGTCCTGACCCGGGCCGCTGCCGGCGAGTTCGGTCCCATGGACGTGCTGACTTTCGGCGTCGACGCGGAAGAGCTGGCCCATGCGGGCTACGCGCTGCCGGATGGCGTTGAACTCATCGGCAAGCTGAAGCAGCCCCAGGTGGCCGAGCTGCTGCAGTCATGCGACTTCTTTCTCGATCTATCGGACTACCAGGCGTTCGGGCGCACCGCTGCGGAAGCCATGGCATGCGGCTGCATTTCGCTCGCGCCCATTCTGGGCGGGGCGCCAGAATTCATAGAAGACGGCGTGTCCTCGTTCCTCGCGGATACGACCAGTCCAGATTCCGTTACGTCCGCCCTGCAGCGGATGGTGTCCATGTCGGACGCCGAGCTGCGGAGCGTACGGTTCGCAGGATTGGAGGCAGTTTCCGGATTCACTCCGGTGCGGGCGGCTGTCTCCGAACTCAGGGCCTGGGGCTTCGGTTGAACGTCCTTGGTCCGCAACAGGAGGGTCGTCCGCAGAACAGCATATCCGGAAGGGGATTTAGGGTATGAAATACGAGAACCTTGCTTTCATTGATTTTGGGGCGGGCGCAGGAAAGTCTTTTTCCTTCGCCTCGGCGTTCGCGCCTGGCAATGGTCTTGCCATCGACGTGCAGGAAGCAGCTGTCGCCGCATGCCGGGAAAAGGACATTCCGGCGGAGGTGGGCGATCTCCTCACGTTCGAAGGACGTAGCGTAAGCCAGGCGACGTTTGCAATCAACGTGCTTCAGGAACTGCCGGGTCGCGCGGCGTTCCGTCAGGCCATGATCAACCTGCTGCGGGCGGCGAGCTCGTTTTCGGTGATCCAGCACAACTACTTCGATGCAGACGCCGATCTTGCTCGTAACGGCTTGTTCCTGAAAGGGAATTGGGACAAGAAAACGCTGTTTAAGCCCACCGTGGCCGACTATGTGGACTTTCTCAACACCTACAAAGCTGCGCTGAACATTTCGGGCATGGCCATTTTCGCGGCTGGCGCTGTGGCGCCGGAGGCCTATGAAATTGGCAGTGGCCCGGGTGGGGCGGAAGGAATGAAGCCACTGCCCCGAACCCTGCGCGTCCTTTTCGGCCGTAAGAATGTGAACCGCTTCCGCCCGGCTGTTGTGCGCACGCAATATGGCAACCGCATTTTCATGTGGGAAGACATGTCGCAGGACGTCGACGGCGAGGCCTGAGGCAACGCCCGCTCCCATGACCGCGCCGCTCCAACGACGTGGTCATGGGCGGGGTCGCGTTTCCATCCGTCCGCTCACGGCTGCTCGGGCGGAGGACATACCGATACGGATACGGTCTATGCCCGCACAGATTCGCGGAAGGGGAAAGCGATCTGTCGGCAACCGCAACTCAATCTCAAGTTGAGTCGGGCTGTCAAGGGTCGGCCACCGTCACGTTTTCCCCACCTCGGGCGTGGGCCTCTGGCGTGCTTTCTCTTCCAAGAGAAAGGGGCCCCCTCTCGCCGTGAGTACATGAGGTTCACCTTAAGTCTCGGGGGTCCCTTTGGAATGCGCAGTTCCTTCTGAGTAACGTCGCAGGTGACTTGGATCGCTGGCGGACTTGTGTGAGTGTGCACCAGGGCCATCGCAAGGGTGGCGATGGGCAGGCACAGAAAGCGTCGGGCTTGCATCTGGGCGCGCAGGAGCGACCAGCGGTCCGGGCGAAGGGGAGATATGCGCGGGCCGATCGAGATCGTCTTCTCCGACACGCAGCGTGCGCCAGAGGCCCAGAATGAGCGTCCTCGCTCCGCGCCCATTGCGCGTTCACCCGCGCCGCCGCCCCAGCCGCCCGGACCTGTGGTGCCCGACACGGCCGCCCCGGCTTCGCCTGCGCCGGTCGCCCGGCAGGCCCGGACCATCTCTTTCAGCCGCTCTGCGCCGCCTTCGGCAGCGCCGCACGTGAGCCCTGCCACTGAAACGCGGGCAGCGACCGCGCCCGAAGGCGCGCCCGCAGTGCAGGCGGAAGTGCCTGTAGTTCCCCTGGTTGAGGATGAGCCCGCGATCCCGCGTCCTTTCGAGGGGCGTCGGGTTTTTCGCGCCGGCGGGATGCCGGCGCGCAGCGCCAGCACCGCCCCCCCGAGGGAGGGGGAGGATGTTGTGCCCCTCGCCGAGGGGCCGGACGCGGCGCCGGCGCCCGTCCATGTGGAGGCAACGGCCGCTCCGGCTGCTCCCGCGCGCCAGCTGAATGGCTGGCTGGAGGGATTTTCCAACGGCATGTGCCGAGGCTGGGTGTTTGACACTCAAGATCCCGAAGGCCGGGTCGAGGTGGAGGCGGTGTGGGACGGCAAGGTGGTGGCGACTGTCACGGCCGATGAATACCGTACCAGCCTGGTGCGCGCCGGCATCGGGGATGGGGCCCACGGATTTGTCCTGCCGGTGCCTGCCACCTTGCCGGAGCCATCGACGCCGGGGCAGGTCCTCATCATCCGGACCGCGCCTGACCACGTCACCATCGGCACCGTCCGCCTGCCGCGGCGGGAGAGTCTGGATTCCCTTGTAGAATTGGCGCGGACGCGCGAGCGGGAGGGCGATCTTGCCGGCGCGCTCGCCTATATTGACGATGTGCTGGCGGTCGATCCCGGCATGGTCAAGGCGCTGTGGATCGGGGCGCGCCTTGCCTACAATCTGAAAGACCAGGAAAAGGCCCGCATTCTCGCTGAGCGCGCCGCCTATCTGGATCCGAGCAATCCCCGCCCTGCTGTGATCCTCGCCCGCATCGCGGACAATGAGGGTCGGGGAGAGGATGCGCTGCGCCTCTGGCAGACCATTCCTGAAGGCGATACGGCCTATCGGGAAAGCCTCATCAAATCGTCCCGGCATCTCCTGGGGTTTGGGCGCCATCTTGAAGCCCTCCAGCCGGCGCTTAAGGCGCTTCGACTCGATCCCGAGGAGAAGACGGTGCTGAAGGTCGCCGCCGAGTGCTATACGGCGCTCGGTGCATCGAGCCTGGCCCTGGACATGTGGCGTCGCTTCCTGGGGGTGGCGCCCGGCGACAAGACTGGCACCGCGCGCGTCAAGGCACTGGAAGGTTCCGTCGGCGCGACTGGCCCGGCCCCGGATGATCCCGACTTCCTCGTCAATTCCTCGCTTCGCAATTGGACTGGCGCGAGCCGGGGCGAGACGCAGATGCGCATCGCGCTTGCAGATGGAGCGCTTATCGCGCCGCTGACGCCGGGGGAAACGCTGTCCTATCAGGCGTGTGCGCCCCAGGAAGTGCGGTTCGATCGGCTTCCCCATTATGGGCTGCGCCTGGAAACCGAGGGGGGCGGGAGTGTTTTGGCCTTCCGTCTGGCGGGTGAGGCCGGGGAGCGGCTGGGGAGGGGATGGCGCGTTTCGTTCGAAGTGCGCAGTACGGTGGCCTCGGCCCCCTATTTGCCGCTGAACTGGATGCTGGTGGGCGACCTCGACGATCCCGACGCCTATCGGCGTTTCGTTTGGTCAGGACATGCAACACCGCGGGCGCGCCTGCTGCCGTTCGACCTCACGCTCTCTGCGGAGGAGGCCGAGATGGCCGCGGTTGGCGCGCTGCATCTTGTGCTCACGGTGGAAGGTGCTGGAGGTGTTCTGGTCCATGCTCCGCGAAAGGTCCAACGACTGTTTGTGCCATCCGAGGTCGAGGCAGGCGGCGAGGATCTTGTTGCGTTGCGTAATCTCGCCCGTATCGGGGGGCGCTCGCCCGCCAACCGGCCGGCGGAACCCGCCCAAGAGGTGCCGCCGACGCGGCTTGCCTATCCCTTCTTCGACATCGTTCTGTGGGCGGCGCGGGGGGAAGGTCTGAGCGTGACCGCCGCAGGCGCTGTCCTGCAGACGGTCGCTCCGTTCGCTGGCTACCTGTTGGGCATCACGACAGAGCGGAACGAGACGGACAGTCCGTTGGCGCGACTTGCGCGGGATACCCGCTTCCCGGCGGATAAAACATGGGACCCCCACGGCTCCTCAGCGGAGTGGATCGTATTCCTGCGGGCGGATGCTGAAATCGCCGGAGAGCATTGGCTGACGGAACTCTACGATTTTGCTGTAACGACGAGATCAAGCGTGGTGGTGTACCGTTCGGGCGTGACGGATTGCATCCTCGTGCTGAAAGACGACTTGTTGCGCTGGTGGGATGAGCGCGAGGTCGTCATGCCCGGCGAGCCGGGCAATGAACGCATCCATGCCTTTGCCCAGCAGATGTGTCACTAGCGCGAGGGCCTCAGGTGCCGTTCCGCCAGGCGGCCCCCGTGGCGTGGGATTCCCGCCTATTCAGATCGAGACAGGGCGATCTGATATTCAGATTGATACAACCGAGCCGATGGACCGGCTCGTCTTACCGAGGGAAACGAGGACAGTGCAAGGTGAGGTTAGCGGTAGCGGGGTCGCCTGGGGTTACCTTCCTACCGCCCTATAATGCTATGCGAGATCACGGAAAAGTGGTCATTTCCAAGCCCTGGATGTTCGGTTACCATCGAAAGATTATGAGACGTCCGGGCAGGGAGATCGCATCGTGGCGCCCAGGGTGACCGTATTTGGAAGTTGTCGTGTCTACACACCCTGCGACCTGCTGCAGAAGAAGGGTGTCTTGAAGCTGAATCAGAAGAATATTTTCGGCTACACCCATTATGCAAAAGAGATCTACCAGCAGTTTGAGTTCGTGAGTGGCGCGCGTCCTGTCCCGGCACGCCTGCGCCCGTTCTTGAATATTCCCTCTTATTGGGAGGCGCCTCCCGCGGCGGACCTATCATCTTTCCATACGCTCTTTAGCGAGACTGACATCTTCGTCGTAGAGGTGTCATCGATCCGCGAAGTGGTTTTCAAGTCCGTTTTCCTGCAGATCAACCGTGTTCAAGAACTTCTCGCGCCCGATGAGGCTGTCCTCACCAAATGGTGGAAGCCCATTCTGCGGACGGGCGTCAATGACGTGAACGCCTATCCGCTGGACCGCGCGACCCCGGTGGATGCGGAGGTGGTAAAGTCGCTGGTCATTCGTGAGCAGACCACGGATCAATTGGAGGCGGATATCCGCCGGATCATGAACTTCGTGGAAAAGCCCATCATCTTCGTGTCTCACTTCGACACCGACTATGATCGGACCTCCATTCCCCAGCGGCGGATGATCATCGACACCCTCTCCCGCGTATGCCGCCGTCCGGGCGTACATGTTTTCGACCCGACCACGGAAGTGCTGGACGCGGGCCTGGATGTGGCGATCACCGATCTCGGTCATTACAAGCCCTCATTCGAGCCGCATATCGCCGAATGCCTGGGCCGCGTGATCGAGAAGGTGCCCCTCCATGACGAACCTGTGGCCATGCGAGCCTGAGCGGCGGGGGGCCGTTTAGGTCCGGCGCATGTCCATGGCGAGACGTTGAAGGGTGCCTCGGGGCACCCTTTTTCGTTTCAGCGCCATCATCCTCAAGGCTTCCACAGGCACCGTCCGCGACAGCTGTCGTGCCCTGCGCTAAGGTTCCTTGCGTCACCCAGCAGAGCGATTCCCAATCAAAGGGGCGGGCGGCGGTGGGGGAAGGGGAATGCAGCGGAGACTGGAGGGCAAAACGGCAGGTGGTGCGCGGCCTGTTGCGCTCCTCTTGGCGCTGGCGCCGCTTCTGTCCGGTTGCGAACGGCCGCTCAGCCCCTCCTTCCCGCTTTTCGGTGCCTATTTCCCGGCGTGGCTCGCGTGCGCGGCGTTTGGCATTGTTGCGGCTCTGCTGGTTCGCGTGGTTTTCATCCGGGTGGGCGTGGACGATCTCCTGCCTTGGCGGCTCCTGGTCTATACGTGCCTTGGCGCCGGTATCGCATTTGCGCTCGCGCTCTTGGTCTATGGGCGGTGAGCCATGGCCCACTCAGCCTATTCCCAGAAGAAGAGCCTTATCGGATCGACGCTGGCGGCCCTCATCATCGCGGCAGGTGTCGGCCTCGGCTGGCTCTATTTTCGCAAGGCGGACCTGAACCCGCTCTCGGAAGACGCGGTGCTGACCGCCAATGTGGTGCATGTAGCGGCGTCCGTGCCCGGTCGCATCGTTGCCATCGCGGTGTCAGAGAACGGGTCGGTGCGCAAGGGCGAGCTGGTCTTCGCGGTGGATGACGAGCCCTATCGGCTGGCTGCCCAGCAGGCGGCGGCAGATCTTGCCTTTGCCGAGGCGGCGCTGGAGACGCAGCGGCGCACCATTGCGGCGGAGACGTCCAATGCCCAGATCGCCGGCGAGCAGGTCACACGCGCCCGCACCAATCTGGCATTGTCCGAGCAGACCCTGGCGCGCCTGTCCGCCCTTCTGCCCAAGGGCTATGTGACCGCCCAGCAGGTGGACGATGCCCGCACGGCCCGCGACGACGCCCGCGTCAGCCTCGCCCAGGCGCTGAAGCAGGCGGAGGCGGCCGATGTACTGGTGAGCACGCTGGATGGCGCCAAGGCGCTGGTGGATGCGCGCCGCGCGGCCTTGGCGATCGCGGAGCGCAACCTCGCGAACACGCAGGTGCGCGCGCCCCATGACGGGCGCGTGGTGGGGCTCACGGTGGCCACGGGCGAGGTGGTGGCGCCGGGCCAGTCGTTGTTCACGCTGGTGGTGACGCAGGCCTGGTACGCCTCCGCCTCCTTCCTGGAGACCGAGCTGGACCGCATTGCGGTGGGCGACTGCGCCCGCGTCTTCGTGCTGGCGAACCGCTCCGTGCCCATTGAGGGCCGGGTGGAGGGTATTGGCTGGGGCGTGACCTCGGAGGACCTGCTCAACATTCCCCGGGCTCTGCCCTATCTGCCCAAGTCGCTGAACTGGGTGCGGATTTCCCAGCGCTTTCCGGTTCGCATCCGCCTGGTCGACCCGCCGCCGGACCTCATGCGGGTGGGGGCTTCGGCGGTGGCGGTGGTGCGCCATGGCGACCGCTGCTGAACCGGCCGGCCGGGGCCTCATCCGGCAGGTGATGGCGGATCTGGCGCCCTTTCCCGGGCGCGGCGGGCTTGCCTGGCGGGCGGCGCTGCTGTGCGCCATCGTCTCGGCCGTGGCCATGGCCTATGAGATCCCGGAAGCGGCCATCTCCTGCTATCTGGTCATCTTCGTCATGAAGCCGGACGGCAGCGAGAGCCTGCTGACGGCGATCGGGCTCATGGTGCTGGTGACGGTGGTGGTGGCAGTCGTGGTGATGCTCGCGCGCGCGACGGCGGATGCCCCCATGCTGCGTCTCGCCGCCATGGCCTTCGTCTCCTTCTGCCTGCTGTTCCTCGGCGCGGCCAGCAAGCTTGGCGAGGTGGGCGGCGTGATCGCCCTGGTCATTGCCTTCGCCCTGACGCTGGTGGACCAGGTGCCTGTCGGCGACGCCATAACCATCGGCTTGCGCTATGCCTGGGACATGGCGGTCATGCCCATGGCGCTCATGGTGGTGTTTTGTCTGATCGCCGGCCGCTTCCCCGTCGCCCTGCTGCGCGAGACGCTGCGGGAGCGCCTCGTTATCGCGGCTGACGCGCTGGAAGGGGCGGACGAGGCGTCGGCAGGGAAGCTGCGCGATCTCCTTCGGGAGGGCAATGGGGAGGCGCAGCAGCGGGTGGGGCGGGTGCGCCTGCTGCATCTGGTCTCGTCCGACGCCGCGCGCCAGATCGCGCGGGACGTGGACGCCTCCTATTTGCTTCTTCTGGCCACCGCCGGCGCGGGCAGCCTGCCCGGGGCGGCCCGCGCGGCCCTGGCCGCGCAGGTGCGCGACGCCGTGGTCGCCCTCGACCGGGGCGAGGCTCCGCCTGTGCCGACTCGCGCCGCGGCGGATCCGGCGCCGGTGGAGCGCGACATACGCCTGGCGCTGGCCGTGATGGCGGGAGCCGAGGCGCCCTTGCCTCAGGCGGCCGGGCCGAAAGAGGGCTTCCTGGCCGCCGACGCCTGGACCAATCCGGCCTATCAGCGCTTTGCCCTGAAGACGACGCTGGCGGCGATGATCTGCTACATCCTCTATGCGGGCATGGACTGGCAGGGCATCCACACGGCCATGATCACCTGCTACGTGGCGGCGCTCGGCACCACCGGCGAGACCGTCCACAAACTTGCCTTGCGCATCGGCGGGTGCCTCGTGGGCGCGGCCATGGGGGTGGCGGCGATCCTCTTCGTGGTGCCGCACCTTGAGGGCGTAGGCGGGCTCATGGCGCTGGTGTTCGCCGGGTCCCTCTTGGGGGCTTGGGTGTCGTCCGGCCCGGAGCGCATCGCCTATGCGGGGGTCCAGATCGCGCTGGCTTTCCTGCTGTGCGTCCTCCAGGGCTTCGGGCCGAGCCTTGATCTGGGCACGGCGCGCGACCGCATCATCGGCATTCTCCTCGGGAATCTGGTCATCTATCTCATCTTCACCCGCATCTGGCCGGCGCCCATCGAGCCGGTGGTGCGCGCGCGCCTTTCCGATGCGCTGGCCACCCTCGCGCGGATCGCGCGCGTGCCGCCGGCGCTGCGGCCCGGTGCGGTCGCGCAATCCGCCGTGGTGAGCGAGCGTCTGAGGCAGGCGGATGATGGCCTTGCGCTCCTGCCCTTTGAGCCGCCCGCCTTGCGGCCCGCCGGGGATGGCGAGGCACGGCTGCGGGAGGTGACGGAGGAACTGGGCGCACTCAATCGCGACATGCTGCTCAGCGATGTGGACCTTGTGCCGGTCGCAGGGGAACTCTCGGCACTGGCGGAGGCGGTGAGGGGGCCGGTCGCGCTGCCGCCATCTGCCGAGGCCCCCTTGGTCCCTCTGGCCCTCCGCGCCCGGCTCGCTCGCGTGCGGGCGGCGGTGGGAGGGTGAGCGCCATGGCGGCGGGTCGCAACGGCGCAAGGGCAGGGGGGATCGCGCTGGCGCTGGGCCTGCTTCTGGGCGGCTGCGCCACCAATGCCGTCAACATGGCCCCCGCAGCTCCCGACCAGCCTTGGGGTGGGCGCGCGGGTGAGCACGACCTCTACATGGCGCAGGCAGAGCCCCCAGCGCCGGCCGCCCCGATAGCGGTCGGGCAAAGGCGGTCGGCGGTGCCGGATTTCCGCGTCGCGCCCAACCCCGCCCTGGCCGACCTGCCGCCGCCGCCCGCACTGGATCCGCGCCACGCCTACAAGCTGCCGGAACTCATCGACATCGCCCAGCGCAACAATCCCGCCACCCGTTCCGCCTGGGAGCGGGCGCGGCAGGCGGCGCTTGCGGTGGGCATGGTGGAAGCCACCTATCTGCCCCTCATCACCGCCAATGTGGTGGGCGGCTATCAGTCCACCTCCAACGCCTTGCCGGTGCCAGTGGGGACCCAGCGTTATTTCGAGACCACGGCCGAGGGCGTCTCGCCCTCTATCGCGCTGCAATGGCTCATCTTCGATTTCGGCCAGCGCATGGCGGTGGCGGGCGCGGCCAAGCAGGGGAGCGTCGCCGCCAACGTGCTCTTCAACGGCGCGCACCAGAAGCTCATCTTCGATGTGACGCGCACCTATTATGTCTATGGCGCCTCGGTCGCTCGCACCCGCATCGCACGGGAAGCGCTGGCCAATGCGCAGGCCATTCGCGCGGCGGCAGAAGGGCGCCTTGCGGAAGGCCTCGCCACCACGGTTGAGGTAGCGCAGGCCCGCCAGCAGGTGGCGCAATCGGAATTGCGGCGGGTGCAGGCGGAAGGGCAGGAGCGGGACGCCTATCAGGGGCTGCTGAACGCCATGGGCGTGACCGCCACTTTGCAGATGAAGGTGGCCGATAGTGCAGGGCGTCGCCTGCCGGAGGTCGCCTCCGTGCCCACCGATGCCATGATCCGCCTCGCCCTCGCCCAGCGGCCCGATGTGATGGCAAGCTATGCGGCGGTCAAGGCGGGCCAGTCGGGCATTGATGCCGCCAAGGCGGAGTTGCTGCCAAAGGTGTTTGTGGCGGGGGCCGTCGCCACCGGCAACGGCTCCTTCAATGCGAACGGCCTGCCCACCATCGGCCAGCAGGCCACGGGCACGGGCGTTCTGGTGGGCGCCACCGTGCCGCTCTATGACGCTGGCCTTCGGGCTGCGCAGGTGAAGCAGGCGGAATCCCGCGCCGCGGCGGCGGAAGGCACCTTCCGCAAGGTGCAGAGCGATGCGGTGGCCGAGATCGTGGCCGCCGGCAATGCGCTGCGCACCGCGCTGGAATCCTACAAAGCGGCCACCGCGCTGGCCTCGGCAGCGGCCATCACCTACGACGCCGCCTTCGACGCCTACAAGACCGGGCTCGGCACCGTGACGGCGGCCACCGCTGCCGATACCGGCCTTCTCGATGCCCGGCAGGCGCAGGCGGAGACCCACGCGGCGGCCCTCATCGCCGCGGCGAACCTTGCTTTCGTGGTGGGCGCCATGACCTCCAGCCAGAACGTGCCCTATCTGCTGTCGCAATAGGTGTGCGCGGGCGGGAGACTCGGGGCGCGAGAATCGGGGGCACAGCAACCTTAACCGCCCGTCAACCGCGCCCTGCTAGACAGGGTGGCATGCAAGCTCGCTCCCGCCTCCGCGCCTTCCTGTCCATTCTCCTCCTCTACATCGTGTCGGGGAGCGCGATCGCCTACTTTGCCTATCACGCCTACAATGGCGACCATGGGCTGAATGCGAAGCGCAACTACGAGCAGGAGGCTGCCAAGCTCGAAGCCGAGCTGGCGACGCTGAAGGCGCAGCGTCGGGCCATCGAGCACAAGGTGTCCCTCCTCGATCCGCGCAATCTGGACCCTGATCTCCTCGACGAAGAGGGACGCCGGCAGCTGGATTTCGTCAATGCGAAGGATCTGGTTCTCTTAAAAAGGTGGAATTGAACTCATATTTAGTTCACATCATACGTGAACTTGATTGAGGTTCAATGTAATGGAATCAAGCGTTTGCAATGTGTTGCGGTGCAGCATGATGCATTTCGCGCTTTGCGGCCATTTCGAGGTGCGCTACAGACTCTGTGGTTGCAGAGACGCCTCGAGGAAAAGATGGCCGCGAGAAAAACCGCCGCTAAGCCCGCCGCACGGTCTGAGGCCGTATCGGGTGGCGTACCCGCCTTCACCAAGGAGCAGGAGCTCATCGCCTATCGCGAGATGCTGCTGATCCGCCGCTTCGAGGAAAAGGCCGGCCAGATGTATGGCATGGGCCTCATCGGCGGCTTCTGCCACCTTTATATCGGCCAGGAGGCCGTGGTGGTGGGCATGCAGATGGCCATGAAGAAGGGCGATCAGGTCATCACCGGCTATCGCGACCATGGCCACATGCTGGCCACGGGCATGGAATCCAAGGGCGTCATGGCCGAGTTGACCGGCCGGCGCGGCGGATATTCCAAGGGCAAGGGCGGCTCGATGCATATGTTCAGCATCGAGAAGCAGTTCTTCGGCGGCCACGGCATCGTGGGTGCGCAGGTGTCGCTCGGCACGGGCCTCGCCTTCGCCAACCACTATCGCGACAATGGCGCGGTCTCCGTCACCTATTTCGGTGACGGCGCGGCCAATCAGGGCCAGGTCTATGAGAGCTTCAACATGGCGGAGCTCTGGAAGCTGCCCGTCGTGTATGTGATCGAGAACAACAAGTACGCCATGGGCACCGCGGTCACCCGCGCCTCCGCCCAGACCGACTTCTCCAAGCGCGGTACCTCCTTCAACATCCCCGGCGAGCAGGTGGATGGCATGGATGTGCGCGCCGTAAAGGCCGCCGGCGAGCGCGCGCTGGCCTTCGCCCGCGAGGGCAACGGGCCCTATATCCTGGAAATGCAGACCTACCGCTATCGCGGGCACTCCATGTCGGACCCGGCCAAGTACCGGTCCAAGGAGGAGGTCCAGAAGATGCGCACCGAGCACGATCCCATCGAGCAGGTCCGCGCCCGTCTCCTGGAAGGGGGCCTGGCCACCGAGGAAGACCTCAAGAAGATCGACGCCGAGATCCGCGACATCGTGAACGAGGCGGCGGACTTCGCCAGCCACGATCCCGAGCCTGACGCGTCCGAGCTCTATACCGACATCCTGCGCTGACCCGCCGGGCTGACCGGACGGAACGACACCATGGCCGAGCTGAGCCTTCTCCTCATCCTGGTCTCCATCGTCGGCATCGCCGGCAGCTGGGGGCTGGCCGTCTATGAGGGGACGCTGGCGGAGGAAGCGGCGGGGCGGGTGAGCCTCGCCCGCCGCTTCGCCCTCATCGTCTGGCCGTTTGCCGCCAGCGGGCGCATCGACCCCAACAATGTGCACGGACGGCGGGCCAACAAGGCCCGCATCGTCCTCATCGCCTCCGTCATGGTCGCGGCCGCCGCGGCCTCCGTCTACACCAATCTCACCCATGTGCGTCCGGTGAAGGCCGCTTCCGCGGTTGCGCCCGCACCGAGCAAGAGCTGACAGCCATGCCCATCGACATTCTCATGCCGGCGCTCTCTCCCACCATGGAGAAGGGCAACCTGACGAAATGGGTCAAGAAGGAAGGCGACACCGTCAAGTCCGGTGACGTGATCGCCGAGATCGAGACCGACAAGGCCACCATGGAAGTGGAAGCGGTCGACGAGGGCATCCTCGGCAAGATCCTGGTGCCAGAGGGCACCCAGGACGTGGCCGTGAACACGCCCATCGCCGTCATCGTCGCCGAAGGCGAGGATGTGAACGCCGCCCCCGCACCGCAGCAGAAGGCCGCCGAGAGCGCGCCGCCCGCAGCGCCCCAGCCCTCGCCTGTGGCCGCCGCCGCCCCGGCCCAGCAGGCCGCCGTGCCTTCCGCCGTCGCCAATCCGCCGGTGGTCACCGCGCAGCCCGACCCGGAAGTCCCGGCGGGTACCGAATTCGTCACCATGACCGTGCGCGAGGCCTTGCGCGACGCCATGGCCGAGGAAATGCGCCGCGACGGCGACGTCTTCGTCATGGGCGAGGAAGTGGCCGAGTATCAGGGCGCCTACAAGATCACCCAAGGGTTGCTCCAGGAATTCGGCGCCAAGCGCGTGGTGGACACCCCCATCACCGAGCACGGCTTTGCCGGCATGGGTGTCGGCGCCGCCATGGCGGGGCTGAAGCCCATCGTGGAGTTCATGACCTTCAACTTCGCCATGCAGGCGATCGACCAGATCATCAACTCCGCCGCCAAGACGCTCTACATGTCCGGCGGCCAGGTGCAGTGCTCCATCGTGTTCCGCGGCCCGAATGGCGCCGCCGCCCGCGTCGCCGCCCAGCACAGCCAGGATTATTCCTCCTGGTACAGCCACATTCCCGGCCTCAAGGTGGTGGCGCCCTATACGGCGTCCGACGCCAAGGGCCTGCTGAAGGCGGCCATCCGCGATCCCAACCCCGTCATCTTCCTTGAGAACGAGATCCTCTACGGCCACTCCTTCGAGGTGCCGAAGCTGGATGATTTCGTCCTTCCCATCGGCAAGGCCCGCATTGCGCGCCCCGGCAAGGACGTGACCCTGGTGGCCTGGTCCATCGGCATGACCTATGCGCTGAAGGCGGCGGAAGAGCTGTCCAAGCAGGGCATCGAGGCGGAGGTCATCGACCTGCGCACCATTCGCCCCATGGACGTGCCCACCATCGTGGAAAGCGTGAAGAAGACCGGCCGCTGCGTGACGGTGGAAGAGGGCTGGCCGCAGTCCGGCGTCGGCTCCGAAATCGTCGCCCAGCTGATGGAGAAGGCGTTCGACTATCTGGACGCCCCGGTCCTGCGCGTCACCGGCAAGGACGTGCCCATGCCCTACGCCGCCAACCTTGAGAAGCTGGCCCTGCCGTCGGTCGCCGAGGTGATCGCGGCGGTGCACGCCGTCACCTATCGCTGAGCCCGGGGGAGCGGACCATGCCCATCGAGATCCTGATGCCGGCCCTGTCTCCCACCATGGAGAAGGGCAACCTCGCCAAGTGGCTGAAGAAGGAAGGCGATACGGTCAAGTCCGGCGATGTGATCGCCGAGATCGAGACCGACAAGGCCACCATGGAAGTGGAGGCTGTGGACGAAGGCGTCCTCGCCAAGATCCTGGTGCCCGAGGGCACGCAAGACGTGCCGGTGAACCAGCTCATCGCCGTGCTGGCGGGTGAGGGCGAGGATGTGGCGGCGGCTGCGGCCGGTGCCGGGTCCGGCGCCAAGCCTGCACCGGCTGCCGCCCCCGCTGCTGCCGCCCCCGCTGCTGCTGCCCCGGCTCCCGCTGCTGCTCCGGCGCCTGCCGCTGCTCCCGCTGCGGCCCCAGCCCCGGCGGCTG
>NZ_JARBFX010000022.1 GCF_028863665.1 Aquabacter sediminis | reverse complement strand
GCCGCGGCGGCGGTGGCCCTGGGGGGCAGCGGCGGCAGCGGCGGCACGGCGGGCGGCGTAACGGTGGTGCTGGATTCCGGCGCGCCGATCACCACGGCCGGCCTCATCTCCCCCGGCATCGTGGCCCAGTCCATCGGCGGGTCGGGCGGCGCGGGCGGCTTCAGCGCCGGGGCGGCGGGCTCCATCGTGTTCGCCGCGGACGTCACCCTGGCGGGCAATGGTGGCTCGGGCGGGGGCTCGGGCGCGGTAAAGGTGACCTCCAACTCCCTCGTCACCACCTCCTATGACCAGTCCATCGGCATTCTCGCCCAGTCCATCGGCGGCAATGGCGGCAATGGCGGCTTCGCCCTTGCGGGCGCCGGGTCCACCGGCGGCGGCGATGCCAAGGTGTCCGTGGGCGGGGCGGCGGCCACCGGCGGCTCGGGCGGCTCGGGGCAGACGGCGGGGTCGGTGACCGTCTACGCCACCAATATCTCCACCCAGGGTTATGAATCCATCGGCATCCTCGCCCAGTCCATCGGCGGCTCCGGCGGCAATGGCGGGTCGAGCCGGGCCTTCTCCGTGTCGGGCGCCGGCTCCGAGGTGGACGGCTATTCCGCCTCCGTGGCCATTGGTGGCGCAGGGTCCTCCGGCGGCACTGGCGGCTCGGTTACGGTGCAGCAGGTCGGCGGCGTGCAGGTGGGCACCGGCTCGGTGACCAGCGACCTCGCCCCCGGCATCTTCGCCCAGTCCGTGGGCGGTTCGGGCGGCAATGGCGGCTCGGCCGATGCCAATGCGATCGCCAGCACCGCCTCCGTGTCGGTGGCGGTCGGCGGCGGCGGCGGGCAGGGCAGCAATGGCGGCACCGTTTCCGCCCAGTCCAATAGCGGCCTCAATTCCGGGTCGGTGGTGACCTATGGCGCGCAGTCGCCGGGCGTCATCGGCCAGTCCATCGGCGGCGGCGGCGGCAATGGCGGCTGGTCGCAGGCCACCGCCTCCTCCAACCAATATGCGGCAGGCATCGCCATTGGCGGCTATGGCGCGGGCGGCGGCGCGGGGGGCACGGTGACGCTCGATGTGGGCGGCACGGTGGTGACCCATGGGGATCATTCCGCGGCATTGTTCGCCCAGTCCGTGGGCGGTGGCGGCGGCAATGGCGGGGCGGCCTCTTCCACCACCACGGCGGGGCAAGGCAGCGAACTGACCGGCGGCGTCACCTCGGTGGCGGGCGCGGGCGTGGCCAATGACGTGAACAACGTCAATTCCGCCCTCTCCAACACCAATTCCTCCGACAAGGGCGCCTCCACCGCCAGCAAGACCCAGCCGGACAACGGCATCGCGGTATCGTTGGCCATTGGCGGCAATGCGGGCCAGGGCGGCGGGGGCAATACGGTCTCCGTCACGTCCACCGGCGCGCTCCAGACCTACGGCACCCTGTCCCACGCCATCTTCGCGCAGTCGGTGGGCGGGGGCGGCGGCAATGGCGGCTCGTCCAGCACCAATGCGGACGGCAGCTCCTATGCCGCCTCGGTGACGCTGGGGGGCGGCGCCGGGACGGGCGGCACGGGCGGAGGCGTCACGGTCGACCTCGAGGGCACCGCCGGCAACATCTACACCAGCGGCCAGCAGGCCTATGGCATCTTCGCCCAGTCGGTGGGCGGCGGCGGCGGCAATGGCGGCTCGGCCGCCTCCAGCGCCACCGGCGGCCAGGCGGCGGTGTCATTCAGCCTGGGCGGCAATGGCGCCAGCGGGGCGACGGGCGGCGCCGTGACGGTGGAGGGCAATACCTTCTCCCTCATCAACACGCTGGGCGCGGGCGCCATCGGCCTCTTCGCGCAATCGGTGGGCGGCGGCGGCGGGTCTGGCGGCTCCAGCACCACCTCATCGTCGGCGCCGGGCGTGCAGTCGGGCGGCGGCGGAAGCTCGTCTTCCTCCACCGGCAGCACCAGCGGCTCGGCCAGCTCCTCGCAGACGGCCTCAAGCGCCGGCAATAATGGCGGCACCAACGCGGCCCAGGCGGGCGCGGATGGCGGCAGCAGCACCAGCGGCGGCAATTCGCTGGCCATGAGCATGGGCGGCTCGGCCGGAACGGGCGGCGACGGCGGCGGCGTTACCGTCAACAATTACGCCCTCATCTTCACCGGCATCCCGCTGACCTCGCTCAGCGTCACGGCTCCGCCGGACAATGCCCCGGCTTTGTTTGCCCAATCCGTGGGCGGCGGCGGCGGCAATGGCGGGTCGAGCACATCCAACGCCTCCGCCAACGAGCATTCCGTCTCGCTCGCGCTGGGCGGCAGCGGGGCCTCCGGTGGGACCGGCGGCGAGGTGCAGGTCACCACGGTGGGCACGCTCCAGACCGCGGGCAATAATTCGGCCGCGCTCATCGCCCAGTCGGTGGGCGGCGGCGGCGGCAATGGTGGCGCGTCCAACACCACCTCCACGTCCGGCGGCACCATGTCGCTGGCCCTCGGCCTCGGCGGTAACGGCGCGGGTGGCGGCGATGGCGGCACCGTCAACGTCACCGTCAACGCGCCGGTGTCGGTGAGCGGCTATAGCGGCATCGCCACCTTGGGCGTGACCTCCTACGGCGTCTTCGCCCAATCGGTGGGCGGGGGCGGCGGTTCGGGCGGCGCCTTCATCTCCACCGCCACAGGCGGCAGCAGCTCCAGTTCGGGCACAAATAACAGCGCCAGCGGCGCGGCCGGCTCCACTTCGTCCCAGGCTTCCAGCGGCGTGGCCCTGGCCATGGGGCTGGGCGGGTCGGGTGGGGGCGGTGGGGGCGGCGGCACGGTCTCGGCCACCATCTCGGCCCCCGTTACCACCAGCGGCGCCCAGTCCCACGGCATCTTCGCCCAGTCCGTGGGCGGCGGCGGCGGCGCCGGCGGCTCCAGCACCACCAATGCCAATAGCGGCAGCTATGCGGTGAGCCTGGCGCTCGGCGGATCGGGCGGCACGGGCGGGGCCGGCGGCAACGTCACGGTGACGCAGAATTCCAACACCATCACCTACGGGGCCATGTCCTATGGCATCTTCGCCCAGTCGGTGAGCGGGGGCGGCGGCTTCGGCGGGGCCAGCAACGCCACCACCGCCAGCGGCGGTGAGGCCAATATCGGGGTGGCGCTGGGTGGATCTGGCGCCTCCAGCCTGCCCGGCGGAACGGTGACCGTGACCGCCAATGCCGGCGTCCTGACCAATGGCGCGAACGCCGTCGCGGTGCTCGGCCAGTCTGTGGGCGGCGGCGGCGGCGTAGGCGGCTCGTCCACGTCCAGCACGTCCGACGGCAAGATTTCCGCTTCGCTGGGCCTTGGCGGCACAGGCGGCACGGGCAATGACGGCGGCGCGGTGACGGTCTCGGCCTATTCGCCCATCCTGACCAATGGCGCCAATGCGTCGGGCCTGGTGGCCCAGTCCATCGGGGGCGGCGGCGGCATTGGCGGCTCGTCCACGGGCGGGGCGGGCGGCGGCGGCGACACCACCGCGTCCCTCGCCTTGGGCGGCACGGGCGGGGCAGCCGGCAATGGCGGCGCGGTCTCGCTCACCTTCGACAATTACGGCACCGGCACCACTCTCACCACTTATGGTGCCTACTCCTATGGCCTCGTCGCCCAGTCGGTGGGTGGCGGCGGCGGCATGGGTGGCTCCAGCAATGGCAGCGCCACCGGCTCAGGCGATGTGACCGCGACGCTCTCCCTGGGCGGGTCCGGCACCTCCGGCGGCGCCGGCGGCGGTGTCACCGTCAATACGGACAATGCCTACACCGTCACCTTTGGCCTCGGCGCGGTGGGCGTGCTGGTGCAGTCCATCGGCGGCGGCGGCGGCGCAGGGGGCACCAGCGACGTGAGCGCGACCGGCGGCAATGCCACCAGCGGCGCCTATGCGGCGGGCCTGGCGCTCGGCGGCAACGGCTCCGGCGGCGGGGCGGGCGGCACGGTGCTGGTCAACAATTGGATGAGCACGGCCACCATGGGCGCCATGGCGCCGGCGGTGCTGGTGCAGTCCATCGCCGGTGGCGGCGGCCTTGCGGCCAGCACGACGGGCATTTCCGGCAATGCCAATACAAGCTCGGTGACGATGACGCTGGGCGGCACCAACGGCCTCGGCGCGCAGGCCGGGACGGTGACGCTGAACAATTACGGCCCGGTCCAGACCTCGGGCATGGATTCGCACGGCATCATGGCCCAGTCCATTGCCGGCGGTGGCGGCTATGCCAGCACGCTGCTCAGCGGCAACGGCACCACCGCTGTCACCATCGACTATGACACGACGCTCGGCGCCAACGGCACCGGCAGCGGCGATGCCAACACCGTCTTCGCCCTCTATGGCAACAATATCGTCACCGCCGGCACCCGCTCCATCGGCCTCATCGCCCAGTCCATCGGCGGCGGCGGAGGCGTGACGGGTCTGCCCATCGAGAGCCAGTCCAGCAGCACCTTCAACGGCACCGTCACCCTGGGCGGATCCGCCGGCGGGGCGGGCCTGGGCGTGACGGTTCAGGGCGTGAATGGCTGGTCTGTCTCCACCCAGGGCAATTATGCCCATGGCCTCGTGGCCCAGAGCATCGGCGGCGGCGGCGGCATTTCCACCTTGCCGGCGCAAACCCTGGTGCTTGGCGGCACCGGCGGTGGGGCGGGCGGCACCGTGAGCGTGTCCACCACGGGCAAGATCAACACCACCGGCGCGGCGGCGATCGGCATCATCGCCCAGTCCATCGGCGGCGGCGGCGGCGTGGGCAAGGCCGAGGCCGCGGTTCAGTTCGCCGGCACCTCCGGCGATGCCAGCGCGGTCACCGTGACGGTGGGCGGCGTCATCAAGACCACCGGCACCAATTCGGTGGGCGTGCTCGCCCAATCCATCGGCGGCGGCGGCGGCGCGGCCATCGCCGACAATACGGCGCTGACCTATACGGGCCCGAGCGGGAGCGCGTCCGGCACGGGCGGCGCCGTGACGGTGAATGTGAACGCGGACATCACCACCTCCGGCGCCGGCGCCTATGGCGTCCTCGCCCAGTCGGCGAGCCAGGGCGGCGGCCTGTACATGTACGGCAACGACATGGTGTTGCTGAACGGCAATTCCAGCGCCGGCGGCAAGGTGACCTATACCCAGGCGGCGGGCGTCACCGTCAGCGCCACCGGCTCGCTGGCAACCGCCGTCTATACCCAGGGGCCGGCGGACCCCATCCTGAACATCGGCGCGGGTGCCCGAGTCATTGGCGGCGCGGGCGGCACCGCCATCACCTCCGATGGCGCGCAGACCACGCTCACCTCCTATGGCAGCCTCTCCACTGTGGACGGAGCGGAAGGCTTGGCCATCCGCACCCTCAACGGCTTCGCCGAAGTGGTGAATGGCGGCACCATCACGGGCAATATCGCGCTGCAATCGGGCGCGGCGAACACGGTGATGAACCTCGCCGGCGGCACCATCGCGGCCGGCTCGTCCTTCGATCTCGGCGGCTCGGGCAACGTGCTCACCAATGCCGGCACGCTGCGCAGCGCCGCATCGAGCCTCGGCAATGTGTCGATTACGGGCGCCCTGGTTCAGACCTCCAGCGGCGTCCTCGTGGTGCGCACGGACCAGGTGACGGGCCTGTCGGACCGCTACGCCGTTTCCGGCAGCGCCAGCCTCTCGGGTGGCGTCATGGGCGTGCTGGCCAATCCCGGCCTTGCCAAGCCCGGTCAGTACGACACCGCTTTCCTGAGCGCTGCCGGCGGCCTCTCTGCGTCGAGCCTCGTGGCGCTGGGCGACACTGCCATGCTCGACTTCTCGGTGAGCCAGGGCAGCGGCGGCCTGACGCTCGGCACCGCCATCAACTTCACCCCGGCGGGCCTGTCCGGCACGGGCCAGGAACTGGGCGCGCTGGTGGGCATCATCCAGGCGCAGGGATCCTCGCCCCTGTTCGAGGCCATCGTGCCCGCCCTGCTGGAGCAGCCGACCGTCGGCCGGCTGGAACAGTCCTACCAGTCGGTGGGAGGCGGCGCGGTGTCGCTGGTGCCCATGACCATCCTGAATTCCGCCTCCGCCTCCATGGCTGGCATCACCACCCAGATGGACCTGTGGCGCATGGGCCTGCGCCCCTCCTCCACGGCACTGTCCTATGCGGCGGCGCCGGCGGCGAGCGGGACGGCCACCTCCGCCTCCGGCGCGACGGGCAACCGCTATTTCTGGGGCGCGCCGGTTGGAGCGATGACCACGGGGGGCGGGCTGTCCGGCTCCTCCTTCGGCGGCACGGTGGGCCTTGATGGGGAGCTCGCGAACGGAAACGCGCTCTTGGGTGCGGCGGTGAACTTCTCCACCACCAATCTGTGGGCGGACGATTACGGCGCCTCCGTCTCCACCTCCTATGGCGGCTTCAGCGTCTACGGCCTCCACCAATGGGGCCCGGCCTATGTCTCGGCCATCGCGACCTTGGGCTATGGCAGCTCCAATTTCGACCGCAACCTCTACAATCTCGGCCTGAACCTCGCCACGTCCTCGGGCCTGGATGGCATGGTGCTCGGCGGGCGGATCGAGGTGGGCTACAGCTTCGCGATGGGCGGCGGCGCGCAGGTGACGCCCTTCCTTGCCTTCCAGCCGAGCCAATTGTGGCTGGGCTCCGGCTCGGAACTGTTCAGCCTGGGCCGTGGCCTGACCTATGACAGCACGTCCGTCACCGCGCTGCCGATCTATGTGGGCCTGCAATGGGACGGGCAGTGGACTCTGGGCAATGGCCAGCGCATCGCGCCTTATGTGCGCGCCGCCTGGATGCATGATTTCAGCCCCGACCGGGGTGTCTCGCGCAGCTTCGCCGAGCTGCCGGGCCTCACCTTCACCGGCTCGCCTATTCCCACCGTGACCGACGCGGCCGACCTCCATGCGGGGCTGCAATTCTCGGCGGGGCCGAACACCGTGCTCTCCGCCGGCTTCGATGCCCAGCTGGCGGACAGCTATTCCACCATCGGTGTCTCGGGCAGCTTCCGCGTCCGGTGGTGAGGGTTTAACGACGGTTTGCCCCGGTCGCTGACCGGGGCTGACGGCCCCAAGCCCGCGCGGCGTTTGAGCGAAGCCCGCTTGGCCCCGGTCGCTGACCGGGGCTGACGGCAAAAACCTCCCTTCACCCGAACCGCTTCGCGCCCGCCACGCAGCCCATGACCAGGAGGGCGGTGGCCACCATGGTCCAGGCCACCGGCTCGCCCAGCACCAAAGCGGCCAGGGCCAGGCCGAAGAAGGGCTGGAGCAGCTGCAACTGCCCCACCCGGGCGATGCCGCCCAGCGCCAGGCCCCGGTACCAGAAGACGAAGCCGATCATCATGGAGAACAGGGCCACATAGCCAAGGCCCATCCAGGCCGGTCCCCCGATCTGCCCATAGCCTTCCGGGCGGGTGACGAAAGCCATGAGGGCCATGACCGGCAGGGACAGGACCAGCGCCCAGGAAATCACCTGCCAGCCGCCCAGCCGCCGGGAGAGGCGCGCGCCTTCCGCATAGCCAAGGCCGCAGACGGCCACCGCCGCCAGCATGAGCAAGTCGCCATTAGGGGAGAGCGCCCCGCCGCCGCCCAGCGCGAACCCCGCCACCGCCGCCGCCCCCGCCACCGAGAACAGCCAGAAGGCCGGGCGCGGCCGCTCCCCCGCCCGCGCCACCGCGCACAGGGCGGTGGCCAGGGGCAGGAGGCCGATAAAGACGATGGAATGGGCGGAGGTGACGTGCTGCAAGGCCAGCGCCGTGAGGAGCGGAAAGCCCACCACCACCCCCAGCGACACGATGGCGAGGGGAACGAGATCCTCCCGTTGCGGCCGCGCCTGTCGGAAGGCGAGAAGCAGCAGCCCGCCGAGGAGCGCCGCGATGACGGCGCGGGCGGAGGTGAGGAAGAGCGGCGAGAAGCCCTGGACGGCCACGCGGGTGGCCGGCAGCGACCCGCTGAAGATGAGGACGCCGGCCAGCCCGCTCAGCCATCCTTCGTTCCCGCGCGCCATTCTGGTCTCCGATCCTGTCCGTGCCCCCGGGGGGCAAGACATAGGCCGGCACGGCTTTCCTCCCCAGCCACGGAGCGATACAGTTGCATCGAACTGTATGGATACGATAGGGCACACAGTTGGGCGCACGAAGCGAGGGAACACAAGGCGAAGGGATGGAAGGCCAGACGGGGCGGGCCATGGCGGCCATCCGCCGGCGCATGACCGGCCGGATGCTGGCGAGCGGCGAGAAGCTGCCCTCTATCCGCGCCTTGGCGCGCGAGCTTGACGTCTCTCCCTCCACGGTGGTGGAGGCCTATGACCGGTTGGTGGCGGAAGGCGTCGTGCGCGCCCGCCCCGGCTCCGGCTTCTATGTGGCCGGTCCGGTTGCCCCGTTTGCACTGTCGGAGGCGGCGCCGCAGGTGGATCGCGCAGTGGATCCGCTCTGGGTCTCCCGCCAGTCGCTCGATGCGCCCTCGGATGCCATGCGTCCGGGTTGCGGCTGGCTGCCGGCCGACTGGATGCCCCAGGAGGCGCTGCGCCGTGCGATCCGGGGCCTCGCCAAGGCGCCGGATGGGCTGCTGACCGATTATGGTGGCAGCCGGGGCGCACTCGCTTTGCGCCAGATGCTGGTGCGCCAATGCGCGGCGGAGGGCATCGCGGCGGGGGCCGACCAGGTGCTGCTCACCGCCTCCGGCTCGCAGGCGCTGGAACTGGTGTGCCGCTTCCTGCTCCAGCCCGGCGACACGGTGCTGGTGGACGATCCCTGCTATTTCAACTTCCAGGCCCTCTTGCGGGCGCACCGGGTGAAGCTGGTGGGCGTGCCCTACACCGCCAGCGGCCCGGACCTGGACCGTTTCGCCCAGGCGCTCGCCGCCCATGGGCCCCGGCTCTATCTGACCAATTCGGCCCTCCACAATCCCACCGGCGCGAGCCTCGCCTTCCCCGTGGCCCATCGTCTCCTGACCTTGGCCGCTGCTCACAACCTCACCATCGTGGAAGACGACATTTTCGCGGACCTGGAGCCCGAGCCCTCGCCCCGCCTTGCGGCCCTCGACGGCCTGGCGCGGGTGATCCGGGTGGGGAGCTTCTCCAAGACGCTCTCCGCCGCCGTGCGCTGCGGCTATGTGGTGGCGCGGCGCGATTGGATCGAGGGATTGGTGGATCTCCAGGTGGCCACCAGTTTCGGCGGGCCGAGCCCGGTGGCGGTGGAGATCGTCTCCCGCGTGTTGGGGGATGGCACTTATCGCAAGCATCTGGCGGCGCTTCGCCCGCGCCTCGCCCGGCGCCGGCGGGAGGTGGCGGCGCGCCTCGCGGGGCTGGGCGTGCGGCCGGCGGTGGAGCCGCGCGGGGGCTTCCTGCTCTGGTGCCGGCTGCCCGAGGGACGCGACGGTGCCGTGGTGGCCAAGCGCGCGCTCGGGGAGGGGATGGTGCTGGCGCCGGGCAACGTCTTCTCCGTGAGCCAGACCGCCACCCCCTTCATGCGCTTCAACGTCGCCCAGATGGGGCCGGACGCCTTTGACACCCTCGCCCGCGCCCTCGGCTGACGGTGGTCAGGCGCCCGACAGCGCGGCCATGAGGATCTCCAGCGCCCCGTCGGGCTGGGTGCGGGGCCAGTCTTCCATCTGGTGGCGGAACCAGGTGACCTGGCGCTTGGCATAGCGGCGGGTGTCGCCCTGGCCTTCGGCGAACGCCGCTTCCCGGCTCATCTGCCCGGCGAGGTATCGGGTCAACGCCGGCACCCCATGGGCCTTGAGAACCGGACGCGTCGCAGGCAATTGCCGCGCCGCGAGCGCGGCCACCTCATCCAACGCGCCCGCCGCCATCATGGCCTCGAATCGCGCATCGATGCGCCCGCGCAAGACCTCCCGCTCCACCTCCAGCACCACGCGCGCGCAGCGCTCCAGCGACAGCGGGGCAGGGCCTTGCGCCTGCTGCCAGGCGGCGAGAGGCCGGCCGGTGGCCTCCACCACCTCCAGCGCCCGCAACACCCTCTGCCGATCAGTGGGGGCGAGGCGGGTCGCGCCGTCGGCGTCCCGCGCGGCAAGGCGCTGGTGGAGGGCAGCGTCAGACAGGCCTTCCGCCTCGGCCCGCAAGGCGGTGCGGATCACCTCGGGAATGGGCGGCACGGCGGCCAATCCCTGGGTGAGCACCCGGAAATAGAGACCTGTGCCGCCGATGAAGATGGGCAACCGCCCCTCCGCCCGCGCGGCGGCGAGGGCGGCTCGTGCATCGTCCAGCCAGCGGCCGGTGGAATAGTCGGTGTCCCCGTCCACATGGCCATACAGGCGATGGGGCACGCGGGCCTCTTCCGCCAAGGTAGGGCGGGCGGTGATGATGCGCAAATCGCCATAGACCTGCATGGAATCGGCATTGATGACCACGCCGCCCGTGCGCTCCGCCAAGGCGAGGGCCACGGCAGACTTGCCGCTGGCCGTTGGACCTGCGATGAGCACCGCCTCAGGCTTCAAGGCTTCCTCACTGGATGTGCCATGGTTTATGTCGCGACCCTTATCTCAAATCCCGCCGATGCGCTGCTCTCGCGCGACCTGCTGATCGCGGCCCGCGCCGTGCTGCCGGAGGCGGGCGAGCCGCACATCCTGGAGCCGGAGGTCGCGGCCGACATCCCGTTCGACCCTGAACTGGGCGCCGATCCCCGCATTCTGGCGGACACCGTGCGCGGCGCGCTGGGCGATGCGCCCATCGACGTGGTGGTGCAACTGGCCGCGGACCGGCGCAAGCGGCTGTTCATCGCCGACATGGATTCCACCATGATCGGCCAGGAATGCATTGACGAACTGGCCGATGTGGTGGGCATCAAGGCCCATGTGGCCGAGATCACCGAGCGGGCCATGCGCGGGGAGATCGCCTTCGAGCCGGCTTTGCGCGAGCGCGTGGCCCTGCTGAAGGGCCTGTCCACGGACGTGGTGAAGGACGTGCTCGCCGAGCGCATCCGCCTCACCCCCGGCGGCCCCATTCTGGTGGCCACCATGAAGGCCCACGGCGCCTATGCGGCGCTCGTCTCCGGCGGCTTCACGCTGTTCACCGGACCGGTGGCGGCGATGATCGGCTTCGACGAGAACCGCGCCAATATCCTGGATGTGGAAGACGGCAAGCTCACCGGCCGCGTGGTGGAGCCCATTCTGGGCCGAGAGGCGAAGACCGCCACCCTCATCGAGCTGCGCGACCGCCTGCACCTCGCCCCTTCCGAGACCATGGCGGTGGGCGATGGCGCCAACGACCTTGGCATGCTTGGTGAGGCGGGGATCGGCGTGGCCTTCCATGCCAAGCCGAAGGTGGCGGAAGCTGCCCATGTGCGCATCGACCATGGCGACCTGACCGCCTTGCTCTACATGCAGGGTTACACCCACGAGGAAATCCGCCAGGGCTGAGCCTTTCATCGGGCGCCCCAAATGAAAACGCCCGGCTGCGCGCGCAGCCGGGCGTTTTGCTGTGAGACGTTGCCGATCAGTTCAGCGGCACGGCCGAGAACTGCATCTGGCCATCAGGATTGGCCACCAGCAGCAGCACCGACTTCTTGTCGCCCTTGCGCAGGCCGTCGAGGCGCTTGGCCACGTCCTCGGGATTGGCGACCGTCTCCTGGCCCACTTCCACCAGCACCTGTCCGGGCTTGAGGCCCTTCTCGGCGGCGGCGGAGGTGCGGTCCACGTTCAGGATCACCACGCCCTTCACGCTGTCCTTGATCTTGAAGCGCTTGCGCAACTCGTCCGTGAGGGGGGACAGTTCCATGCCCAGCACGCGCTTCAAGTCGGTCTTGGGCGCCTCGGGGGCCTTGCCCTCTGCGGCGGGCTTCTCGTCCTCCGGCATGCGGGCGATGGTGAGCTTCAGGGTCTCTTCCTTGCCCTTGCGGATCACCACCACGTCCACCTGCTTGCCCACGGGCGTGTCGGCCACGAGGCGCGGCAGGTCGCGCATTTCCTTCACGTCCTTGCCGTCGAAGCGCACCACCACGTCGCCGGCCTTGATGCCGCCCTTGGCGGCCGGGCCGTCATCGCTGACCCCGCCCACCAGCGCGCCACGCGCCTTGCCGAGGCCGAGCGTCTCGGCGATCTCGTCGGTGACCGCCTGGATGCGCACCCCGATCCAGCCGCGCCGGACCTCCTTGAACTGCTCCAGCTGCGCCAGCACGGGGGCGGCGGTGGAGGAGGGGACGGAGAAGCCGATGCCGATGGAGCCACCTGACGGGGAAATGATGGCCGTGTTCACTCCGATCACCTCGCCATCCATGTTGAACAGCGGGCCGCCCGAATTGCCGCGATTGATGGCGGCGTCGGTCTGGATGAAATTGTCGTAGGGGCCGGAATTGATGTTTCGGTTGCGAGCGGAGACCACGCCCACGGTGAGCGTGCCGCCGAGGCCGAACGGATTGCCGATGGCCATCACCCAGTCGCCCACCCGCAACTTGTCGGAATCTCCGAACTTGACGGCAGTGAGCGGCTTGTCCGGCTTCACCCGGAGCAGAGCAAGGTCCGTCTTGGGGTCGCGGCCCACCAGCTCGGCCTTGAGCTTGGTGCCGTCATTGAAGTTCACATAGATCTCGTCCGCGTCGGCAATGACGTGGTTGTTGGTGGCGATCAGGCCGGCCGGGTCGATGACGAAGCCGGAGCCGAGCGACGATACCTTGCGCGAGCGGTTCTGCGGGGCGTTGTCGCCATCATCCTGGCCGCCGCGTCGCTTGAAGAATTCGTCGAACAGGTCCTCCAGCGGCGAGCCCGGCGGCAATTGGGGCGTGGGCACGGAGCGGGAGGCGGCCACGTTCTGCGACGTGGAGATGTTGACCACCGCGTCCATGACCCGCTCGGCGGTGTCGGCCACGGTGTCCGGCCCCTTGGTGGAGGCCGCAAGCGCGGCGTGGGGCACCGCCGTGCCGGCCAGGAGGCCGATCACCAGAGCGGGCGCCAGCAGCGCGGACAAGGCGCGCAAAGCTTTGGACATGGTCTCTCCTCGCGGGGCGCGAAACAGCAGCACTATAGCCCGTCCGGGCGGGACGGGGAGGGGCGGCCGGCGTGCAGCCCGTCCCTCCCGTCATATGGACCTCGAGCGGTCAGGCGCGGACCAGCCAGACGACCACCACACCCACGGCGCCGACCACAAGGCCGGCGACGCGCAGCGGTGTTTCCGGCGCCTTCATCACCGCCTCGATGGCACTGCGCCATGCCCGAGGGAAAGCGGCAAGGCACAATCCCTCGATCACGAGCAGGAGCCCGACGGCGGCGAGGAGATCCCGCATCGGGGGCTCAGCGGGCCGGCGCGGGCAGTGCCGGCGCCGGCTGGGCCGGGGCCAGGGACGGGGCGGACGGCGCGGCCTGGGGCGGGACCGGGAGCCGGGTGCCGCCGAACGGGTCGGTCAGATAGCGGAAGAAGGCGGTGCTCTCGGGCGCCACCAGCATCCGGGTATCGCCGGCCTTCAGGCTGGCATCATAGGCCTGCATGGAGCGGTAGAAGCCGAAGAAGTCGGGATCGCGCCCATAGGCATCGGCGAAGATGCGGTTGCGTTCCGCGTCGCCTTCGCCGCGCACCTGCTCGCCCTTGGAATTGGCCTCGGCGAGCACGATCGTGGCCTCGCGGTCGGCACGGGCGCGGGTGCGCTGGGCCGCCTCGTTGCCCTGGGCGCGGATCTCGGCCGCCTCGCGCTGGCGTTCCGTCTGCATGCGCTGGAACACGGCCTGGCTGTTGGCTTCCGGCAGGTCGGCGCGGCGGATGCGGACATCCACCACGGTGATGCCGAAATTGGCCGCCTCGCGGTTCACCTGCTCGCTGATGCGGTGCATCAGGCCTTCGCGGTCGTCACGCACCACGGTCATGAAGTTGCTTTCGCCGAGCACGCGGCGCAGCGACGAGTTGAGCACGGTGGCAAGGCGCGAATTGGCCGCCTCCACGGTGCCCGCCGCCTGGTAGAACTTCAGCGCATTGGTGATTCGGTAGCGCGCGAAGGCGTCCACCACTAGGCGCTTCTGGTCGGAGGCGATCACTTCCTGGGACGGATTTTCCAGGTCCAGGATGCGGTTGTCGATATAGACGACGCTGTCGATGAACGGCACCTTCCAGTGCAGGCCCGGCGTGGTGATGGGCGGCTGGGGATTGCCGAGCCGCAGCACCAGCGCCTGCTGGGTCTGGTTTACGGTGAAGGCGGACGAATAGACGCCGACCACGATGAGGACGGCGAGGATGGCGAGCACGCCTCCGAAGACGGAATTTTTCATCGGGCGGCTCCCTGGGGCTGGGCGCCTGCAGCCGCGGGGCGGCGGGCGAGTTCGTTCAACGGCAGGTAGGGCACGACGCCGGTCTGGCCGCCGCCGGCCTGATCGACAATCACCTTGTCCATGCCGCCGAGCACGCGTTCCAGCGTTTCGAAATACATGCGCTGGCGGGTCACGTCCTTCGCCTTCACATATTCATCATAGATCTTGAGGAAGCGGGCCGCCTGGCCGCGCGCCTCGACCACGGTCCGCTCGCGATAGGCCTGGGCGGCATTCTCGATGCGGGACGCCTCGCCGCGCGCCTCGGGGACGACGCGGTTGGCATAGGTCTGGGCTTCGTTCTGGGCACGCTCCGCATCGGCGCGGGCGGCCTGCACGTCACGGAAGGCGTCGATGACCTGGGAGGGCGGATCCACCTTCTGGAGCTGGACCTGCGTCACGCGCACGCCGACGCCATACTGGTCGAGGGTGCGCTGCATGAGGTCCTGCACACCGGTCTCGATGCCCTGGCGGGCGCCGGTGAGGATGGGCTGGATGTCCGTGCGCCCGATCACCTCGCGCATGGCGCTCTCGGCCACCGCCTTGATGGTGCCCTCGGGGTGCTGGACGTTGAAGAGATAGTTCTCGGCGTTCGAGATCACCCAGAAGACCGCGAAGTCCACGTCGACGATGTTCTCGTCGCCGGTCAGCATGAGGCTTTCCTCGGGCACGTCGCGCACCACGGTGGAGCCGCGGCGCGGGTCTTCCGTCAGGCGCATGCCGATATCGAGGCGGTTCACGCGGGTCACCTTGGGGGTGAGCACGGTCTCGATGGGGTAGGGCAGGTGATAGTTGAGGCCGGGCTGCGTCACCTGGACGAAGCGGCCGAAGCGCAGCACCACGCCCTGCTCGTCGGGCTCGACCCGATAGAAGCCGGACAGCAGCCAGCCGCCGATCAGCAGCACCACCAGCAGGATGATGCCCTTGCTGCCCATGGAACCTGGAACCATGTGTCGCAGCCGATCCTGGCTGCGGCGGATCAGGTCTTCGATGTCAGGAGGCGTTGGACCAGAGGAGGAAGGCCCCGAGCCCCAGGGACCTCTCGGCCCGCTCCCCCACGGACCACCGCTCTGATTTTTCCACGACATCCGTTGTCTCCCTCGGGGCGCAGCCTGTGCTGCCGCTCCGCGTGTCACCCTGTGCCGCCCACCCGCGAACGCGCTCGGGGTAGCGGGTTATAGAAAGGCACGCGCCGCGTTTCAACGCACCGCGTGCCTGCCTAGCTTCGTTCACATAGGAATGGCATTCGCCTTACGCAACGGGAGCGCCAGCTCCCGAACGCTCGGAATGTGACGGTCCGCGGGCCGAGGCGGCATTCTCGCGGTAATGGTCGAGCACGAACAGGCGGATCGCCGAGGACAGATTGCCCTGCGTCCGCGAGGAATCGATGGTCGCGACCAGATCGGAGAGCGTCAGGCGCCGGCTGGCGGCGATCTCCTTCAGCGCGTCCCAGAACGCATCTTCAAGGCTCACGCTGGTCTTGTGACCGGCGATGACGATGGACCTCTTCACCACGGGGCTTTTCATTTTCCATCCCTCTCAGTGAGCGCATGACCTTCGTGAGTCTTATCCATGAGGCTGCGCTGCGCCGCCTGGGCGAGGCGTTCAGCCTTGGTGCGGCCGAACCGCACCCGGTTCTCGGCGGCAGTGGTCTCCGCATCCTGCCGAGCCCGCTGCTTCTTCACGCGCCTGAGATTCACGATCTCGCCCACGTCGAACCTCTATGAGCGGCAAGGTTCCCCCAAAACCTCGCCGAATGACGGGTGCCGCATCCGATGGCCCCTGAGCCATCGTCGCAGCGCTGATCGTTGCAGTAAATGCCTGATCCGGGGCGAAGCTATGGCAAATCGCACCACATCCTTCCACCACCCACTACCGTCCTGGAACTATTTTACGGTTTCGACGCGCTCACAGCCGTGGTTTGGCTGTGATAGAAGGCCCGCGACCGCTTCAATATGTGGAAAGGCGACCTGGAATGACAGCCACCCGCACCGAAACCGACACCTTCGGCCCCATCGAGGTCCCTGCGGACCGCTATTGGGGCGCCCAGGCGCAGCGGTCCTTCGGCAATTTCAAGATCGGCTGGGAACGCCAGCCTTTGCCGGTGGTCCGGGCGCTGGGCATCGTCAAGCGCGCCGCCGCCGAGACCAATATGGGCCTCGGCCGCCTGGACCCCAAGGTCGGCGCCGCCATCGTGGCCGCCGCCCAGGAGGTCATCGACGGCAAGCTGGACGACCATTTCCCGCTCGTGGTCTGGCAGACCGGCTCTGGCACCCAGTCCAACATGAATGCCAACGAGGTCATTTCGAATCGCGCCATCGAGATGATGGGCGGGGAAAAGGGCTCCAAGAAGCCCGTGCATCCCAATGACCACGTCAATATGAGTCAGTCGTCCAACGACACCTATCCCACCGCCATGCACGTGGCGTGCGCGGAGGAGATCGTCCACCGCCTGCTGCCGGCCCTGCGCACCCTGCACGGCGCGCTCGCGGACAAGGCCAAGGCCTGGTCCTCCATCATCAAGATCGGCCGCACCCACACCCAGGACGCCACCCCGCTGACCCTGGGCCAGGAATTCTCCGGCTATGCCCAGCAGGTGGAGAACGGCATCGCCCGCATCGAATCGACCTTGCCCGCTCTGATGCAGCTCGCCCAGGGCGGCACGGCGGTGGGCACCGGCCTGAACGCCCCGGTGGGCTTCGCCGAGAAGGTGGCCGAGCACATCGCCGCCATCACCGGGCTTCCCTTCACCACCGCGCCGAACAAGTTCGAGGCGCTGGCCGCCCATGACGCCATGGTGTTCTCGCACGGGGCCATCAACACGGTGGCGGCCTCCCTGTTCAAGATCGCCAATGACATCCGCTTCCTCGGCTCGGGCCCGCGCTCGGGCCTTGGCGAGCTCTCCCTGCCGGAGAACGAGCCGGGTTCGTCCATCATGCCTGGCAAGGTGAACCCCACCCAGTGCGAGGCGCTCACCCAGGTCTGCGTGCAGATCTTCGGCAACAATGCCGCGCTCACCTTCGCCGGCAGCCAGGGCCATTTCGAGCTGAACGTCTTCAACCCGGTGATGGCCTATAACTTCCTCCAGTCCGTGCGCCTCATGTCGGACGCGGCCCTCAGCTTCACCGAGCATTGCGTGGTGGGCATCGAGCCGCGCGAGGACAACATCAAGGCGGCCCTCGAGCGCTCCTTGATGCTGGTGACCGCCCTCGCGCCCAAGATCGGCTACGACAATGCCGCCAAGATCGCCAAGACCGCGCACAAGAACGGCACCACGCTCCGCGAGGAGGCCGTGGGCGGTGGCTATGTGACCAATGAGGAGTTCGACGCCGTGGTGCGTCCGGAGAAGATGATCTCCCCCGGCTGAGCCCGGCACACCCCGTCTCTTCCAAGCTAAAGCGACGCCCGGCGCAACCCCGCGCCGGGCGTTCGCGTTGCAGCGTTCGGCCCGCGGTGGCCGACGCATAAAATATCAGCGCAAGCGAGGCTGTGCGGGCAGATTCGCGCGCTTCCCTTCTGCCGCCGGCCACACTAGATTGCGCGCCGCGGGCCCCGCCCCCGCGGGTGGGCCCATGGCATAAGGGCATTTCTCATGACCAAACCCGCCGTTCGCGTCGCTGTCACGGGCGCCGCCGGTCAGATCTGTTATTCGCTGCTGTTCCGCATCGCCAATGGCGACCTCTACGGCAAGGACCAGCCGGTCATCCTGCAACTGCTCGATCTGCCCCAGGCTCAGGCGGCGGTCGGTGGCGTGGTGATGGAGCTCGAGGACTGCGCGTTCCCGAACCTCGCCGGCGTCGTCATCACCGACGATCCGAAGGTGGCCTTCCGCGACATCGACGCGGCCTTCCTGGTGGGCGCCCGTCCCCGGTCGAAGGGCATGGAGCGCGCCGACCTCCTCCTCGCCAACGCCGAGATCTTCAAGGTCCAGGGCGCGGCGCTGAACGAGGTGGCCAAGCGCGACGTGAAGGTGCTGGTGGTCGGCAATCCGGCCAACACCAACGCCTACATCACCCGCAAGTGCGCGCCCGACCTGCCGGCCAAGAACATCACCGCCATGCTGCGGCTCGACCACAATCGCGCGCTCTCGCAGTTCGCGGCCAAGGTGGGCGTGTCCTCCGCCGACATCGAGAAGATGGTTGTGTGGGGCAACCACTCCCCCACCATGTATGCCGACTACCGCTTCGCCACCGCCAACGGCAAGCCGCTGCCCGAGCTGGTCAATGACGAGGCCTGGTATCGCGACGTGCTGATTCCCAAGGTCGGCAAGCGCGGCGCGGCGATCATCGAGGCCCGCGGCCTGTCTTCCGCGGCGTCCGCCGCCAACGCGGCCATCGACCACATGCATGACTGGATCCACGGCACCAATGGTGGCTGGGTCTCCATGGGCGTGCCCTCGGACGGCTCCTACGGCATTCCCGAGGGAATCGTTTACGGCATGCCCTGCGTGTGCGCCAACGGCGAATACGAGGTGGTCAAGGACCTGCCCGTGGACGACTTCTCGCGCACCATGATGGACAAGACGCTGAAGGAGCTCACCGACGAGCGCGACGGCGTGAAGGCCATCACCGGCTGATGAAAAGGGGCCCGGGCAGGGTGCCCGGGCCCGCTTTCTTGGCGTTCCTTTTAAGATCCTGTCATCTTTTTGCGCTTTATTGCGCCCTGCGCGGCAGAGGCTGAAGGCCACACCGCGCCACCGGCTGGCAGAGCCCGGCCGGACTGAGGCGAAGCGGGCAAGAAAGCCCAAAATACCTTGCTTCTGCCTGTCCCCGCCCTTGACGGGATGCGACTCTGCGGTTAGAAGCAGCCCACTTTCGCGGCAGGCGATCGGCGTCTGGGACTTAAGGAGCTGTTCCGGTTTTCCGGAACGCCCGGCCAGAAACGCAGAAACGCTGCCAGGAACAGCACTACGAGATTTGGGTGCACGATCGCGGCGCCAGGCTCCTCGGAGTCGAGAGTTCCGCGATCCTCTGTCGCGAATTGGCGTGCAAGCTGCGCAAGCGGTTTGCGACGCCCTTTCTGCGTGGTGCCATCGGCGGGCGACTGCCGGTGTCCAACTGTTTCACGGCGGCCCTGGCCGCCCCATCGTGGCGATCCTCAAAAGGGGTCGCAGAACTCAAAATTGCGGCGCAAGCCGCAGATCAGGACGAGGCGAAGGCGTATGCCTACGATCAACCAGCTGATCCGGAAGCCGCGGGAAGCGCAGAAGGCGCGGGACAAGGCTCCCGCTCTTCAGTCGAGCCCCCAGAAGCGTGGTGTGTGCACCCGCGTCTACACCACGACCCCGAAGAAGCCGAACTCGGCGCTTCGTAAGGTTGCCAAGGTGCGGCTGACCAACAGCTACGAAGTGATCGGTTACATTCCCGGTGAGGGTCATAACCTTCAGGAGCACTCCGTGGTCATGATCCGCGGTGGCCGCGTGAAGGACCTTCCCGGCGTGCGTTACCACATTCTCCGCGGCGTGCTGGATACCCAGGGCGTGAAGAACCGCAAGCAGCGCCGTTCGAAGTACGGCGCCAAGCGGCCGAAGTGATCTGAGGAGAAGCGAGCATGTCTCGTCGTCATAAGGCCGAGCGCCGCGAAGTCATCCCGGATGCCAAGTATGGCAACCTCGTGCTGAGCCGCTTCATGAATTCCGTCATGCGTGACGGCAAGAAGTCGGTGGCCGAGTCCATCGTGTACGGCGCCCTCGAGACCGTCGAGGCCAAGGCCAAGCACGATCCGGTCGAGGTCTTCATCCAGGCTCTGGAGAATGTCGCTCCGGCCGTTGAAGTCCGGTCGCGTCGCGTCGGCGGCGCCACCTACCAAGTCCCGGTCGAGGTGCGCACCGAGCGTCGCCAGACCCTCGCGATCCGCTGGCTCATCGCCTCGGCCCGCGCCCGCAATGAGAAGACCATGGTGGAGCGTCTCTCCGCCGAGCTTCTCGACGCGGCCAACAATCGCGGCAACGCGGTGAAGAAGCGCGAGGACACGCACCGTATGGCGGAAGCCAACCGTGCCTTCTCGCATTATCGCTGGTGATCGGAACCGAGGACTGAGCTATGCCGCGCAGCCACGCGATCGAGGACTACCGCAATTTCGGCATCATGGCCCACATTGATGCCGGCAAGACCACGACGACCGAGCGGATCCTCTACTACACCGGCAAGAGCCACAAGATCGGTGAAGTGCACGACGGTGCCGCCACCATGGACTGGATGACGCAGGAGCAGGAGCGTGGCATCACGATCACCTCTGCTGCGACGACCGCGTTCTGGGACGGCAAGCGTCTGAACATCATCGACACCCCCGGGCACGTGGACTTCACCATCGAGGTGGAGCGCTCCCTGCGTGTGCTCGACGGCGCGGTGTGCGTGCTGGACGGCAACCAGGGCGTCGAGCCGCAGACCGAGACCGTGTGGCGCCAGGCGGACAAGTACAACGTCCCGCGCATCGTGTTCGTCAACAAGATGGACAAGATCGGTGCCGACTTCTACCGCTGCGTCGAGATGATCGTCGACCGCGTGGCCGGCAACCCCGTGTGCTGCCAGCTGCCGATCGGCTCCGAGAGCAACTTCAAGGGCATCATCGACCTCGTCCGCATGAAGGCGGTCGTGTGGGAAGACGAAGCCCTGGGCGCGAAGTTCCACGACGAAGAGATCCCCGCGGATCTCGCCGAGAAGGCTGCCGAATATCGCGGCAAGCTGATCGAGGCCGCCGTTGAGCTCGACGACGATGCCCTCGCCAACTACCTCGACGGCGTCGAGCCGGACGAGGCGACCCTCAAGTCGCTCATCCGCAAGGCCGTCATCGGCCGCAAGTTCAACCCCGTCTTCTGCGGTTCTGCCTTTAAGAACAAGGGCGTGCAGCCGCTTCTTGACGCGGTGGTTGACTATCTGCCGAGCCCCATCGATCGCGGCGCGATCAAGGGCATCGACTTCAAGACCGAGGAAGAGACCGTCCGCAATCCTTCGGACAGCGAGCCCCTTTCCGTGCTCGCGTTCAAGATCATGGACGACCCCTTCGTCGGCACCATCACCTTCTGCCGCATCTATTCGGGTGTGATGGAAGCTGGCATGGGCCTGCTCAACTCGACCCGCGACAAGCGTGAGCGCGTGGGTCGGATGCTGCTCATGCATGCCAACAACCGCGAGGACATCAAGGAAGCCTATGCCGGCGACATCGTCGCTCTGGCGGGCCTCAAGGAAGTGCGCACCGGCGACACGCTGTGCGACACCGCCAAGCCTGTGATCCTCGAGAAGATGGAATTCCCCGAGCCGGTCA
Organism: Aquabacter sediminis; assembly: GCF_028863665.1. Taxonomy (GTDB): domain Bacteria; phylum Pseudomonadota; class Alphaproteobacteria; order Rhizobiales; family Xanthobacteraceae; genus L1I39. The sequence continues at coordinate 986 of NZ_JARBFX010000022.1, read as the reverse complement.
TCGAGATCGCGATCGAGCCCAAGTCCAAGGCGGACCAGGAAAAGCTCGGCATCGCCCTCTCCAAGCTGGCGGCGGAGGATCCCTCCTTCCGCGTGTCGACCGACCACGAGAGCGGCCAGACCATCCTCAAGGGGATGGGCGAACTGCACCTCGACATCAAGGTCGACATCCTGAAGCGCACCTACAAGGTCGAGGCCAATGTGGGTGCTCCGCAGGTGGCCTATCGCGAGACGCTGACCAAGCGGACCGAGGTGGACTACACCCACAAGAAGCAGACCGGTGGTACCGGCCAGTTCGCCCGGGTGAAGTTCGTCGTGGAGCCGAACGAAGTCGGCAAGGGCTTTGCCTTTGAGAGCGCCATCGTCGGTGGCGCGGTGCCGAAGGAATATATCCCGGGTGTCCAGAAGGGCCTCGAGAGCGTTCTCGGCGCTGGCGTGCTCGCCGGCTTCCCGGTGGTGGACGTGAAGGTGCAGCTCGTTGACGGCGCCTATCACGAGGTGGACTCGTCGGCTCTGGCCTTCGAAATCGCCTCCCGCGCCGCCTTCCGCGAGGCGCTGCAGAAGGGCGGGGCCATCCTGCTCGAGCCGATCATGAAGGTCGAAGTGGTGACCCCCGAGGATTACACGGGCTCCGTCATCGGCGACCTGAATTCCCGGCGCGGTCAGATCCAGGGCCAGGACATGCGCGGCAATGCGAACGTCATCAACGCGATGGTGCCGCTGGCCAACATGTTCGGCTACGTGAATACGCTGCGGTCCTTCAGCCAGGGCCGCGCCACCTTCACGATGCAGTTCGACCACTACGAGCAGGTTCCTTCGAACGTCGCTCAGGAGGTTCAGGCGAAATACGCCTGATCCTCACTCCACCCGTAACGCTCATTCTCGCCAGAGAGACCCAACGGAGAGTCCCATGGCCAAAGAGAAATTCAACCGCTCGAAGCCGCACTGCAACATCGGCACGATCGGTCACGTTGACCACGGCAAGAC
>NZ_JARBFX010000021.1 GCF_028863665.1 Aquabacter sediminis | reverse complement strand
GGTTCTCGCAAACCCGAGCCTCACCCGAAGACCGGCCAATGGCCACCGTCAGCTACACCACCACCGGGGACACGATCCTATGAAATGCTGCTGCCGCCGCTCGTTTATAAGGTGCGCAAGGAGGTGGCGGCATAGCGAGTGACGTTGCCCGACCTGCCTAATCCAGTTTGAAGTTTGTTCTGGTCTGACGTGATCTGATGTCCGAAAACTGGACCGTTTGGAGCCGGAGTTTTCCGCGCCGAAATCCCTTGGCTGGGAGGAGCGGAAGACGATGAAGGCATCGAAGTTTTCGCACGCGCATAAGGTGTTCATCCTGAAGCTGGGAGTGAATGGCGCGCCGGTTGCGGATATCTGCCTGCGGGCCGGGATCGGTCAGGTGACGCTCGCTTCCTTCCTTCCTTCCCTTCACACAAACCCCCATTTTCTCTTCGCCAACTGCGTCTCCAGGCTGTCCGGATTGGCGAACGTCCATCCCTTGTCGATGAGGCGCTTTGCGGTCAGTTCGTTGCCCTTGATGGCTATGATCAGGAGGGCGGCGAGCTGGAAGCCGAAGCTGAGGGTGACGGCAATGAAGACCTCCCGGTCCGTCTCGGCGCTGGCAAGGTCCATGGCAAAGGGCGAGAGCAGGCTGATGGCGAGGAAGAGGGCCGCCCAGCCATAGAGCTTGCGCAGCATGAGGGGGATGCCGAAAAAGCCGGCGAAGAGGAACAAGGTCCAGCTGAAGCCGACCTTGATCGCCTTCAGCTCTCCGGTTCGGGGATTGATGAGTTGCAGTTTCATGGGGCCTCCAGAGGGTGATGGGGGGATGAAAACGGGTGCCGCCGACGCCTGAGCTTGAGGCGGAGGCGGCAAGGGCGCGGCACAGGCGGCAAGGAAGCGGTCGGCATTGATGCTGAAGGCGGGCGATGGCGCCTCAGCGGGCGTCGCTGGCACGACCTGAGAGAGATCAGGCACTTGCCAGCCGCGCAGGGCGAGGCGGACAGTCGGGGCGGACGGCTCGGCAAAGCGCCAGCCTTGCATCAGGAGGCGTCGACCCCTGTGGCCATTGAACTCGCGGGCGAAATAGACGGCGAAGGCCATCATGACGCCGCTGGTGAATGCGCTCCGCAGGCCCGAGCCGCGACCCTCGATGGCGAGGAACAGCAAGGTCGCGCAAAGCCAGAGGCCGAAGGCTAACGCCAGGATCGGCCAGCTGAAGCCGATGCCGACGCGCGTATGAGCACCCGTGACGGGGTGAACAAGCTGAATGCGCATGATGTGATTGGATCCCTATGGTCGCTCGGAGTTGGGAGCCGGCAAGGCGCAGGTGTTGCGTTCGCGGGGCGCTTGCGGCTGGCTGCGGATCGGGCGATGACGGTTCAAGGCAAGGGCCCGTGCCCTTCCGTCGGGCGGCACTGCGAATGATGGGCCGGCCTACATGTACCCAGGCTCATGAAGGAGCGAGCCCACGGCACGAGCCCGCTATTTGGCGGGGAAGATCAGCGCCTTGATGCATCCGCCACTGGTCCTGGCCAGCGTGCCCTTTTCCGCGAAGATGGACTGGGTCAGTTCGGCATTGTCGCCGGGCTTGACCATGTCGAAGAGGGGACGGGCCGAGAGCGCGAAGGCGGAAGAGCCGCCCGTTGTGCCGATGAGCTCCACCGAGGCGACGACGCGGCTTTGGCCCCGATTGGCAATGGAGGCCTTGAAGGTGATCCTCGGAACACCGGACATGAAGTCCGGTGCCTCGCGAAGGGAGATGTTGTTCAGCCGCACGGCGCCATCGGTCTCGAAACGGGTGAGGTCCTCGAGCGTGTCGAAGCACCGCCAGGCGGAAGGCGGTTCCTTTTCCTGTGCGGCTGCAGTCAGGGGCAAAGTTGCGCACATGAGGCCGGCCCAAAGAACTACCGCTCTCATCGCCCGACGCGCCCCAGCAGCGAGCCGAGGCCGAGCAGGATGAAGCCGCCCAGAAACGCGGTGAGGCTCATGCCGAGCTGGATGTCCGACCGGGAGACCGCCGCACTCACGATGGCGCAGACAAAGGCGAGAAGGGCAACGGCGTACATGACAAAGCGCATCTGTGTTTCCTTTCGTTGAGAGGGACGGGGGAAAGGCGGAAGGGGCTATGGCGCGGCAGTGAGCGCGCTCGCCAGAAGGAAGCCTTGCTGGCCCGTGCGCGTGCTGCCCGCGACGACCATGACGGGTGCCTCGCCGATGGGCGTGACAGGCCGCAGCGGGCCGCTCGTGATGACCTCTGCGCCCACGTCGAGAAGGGTGCACAGGCCTTGCGCGTTGAAGTTCGCCAAGGCCGCCTTGCGCTGTGCTCCGATGGGGCGGCCAAGGACGGCCTTCATCAGGTCCAGCGAACGGCAGAAAATGGTTTTCTCTGAGACCGTGCGACTTTGCCCTATGCCGTCCTGCGTGGGGCTGCCTGCTGTCCTCTGCGGCTGGACGTCAGCCGAAGCGGCGCCGTCGAGCGCCTTGCGGGCGCCCATGAGGTCGGAAAGCCGCTGGCGACGCTCCCGGACCTGCGTGTCAACCTGCCGCATGGCGGTTTGACGAGTGTAGTCAGGCATCGGCTGGCCCTGAATTTGGGCAAGCTGCTGTTCGGCGCCCTTCAGAGAGGCCCGTGCTTCGGCAATGCCAGCGTCAAGAGCCGCCCTCTCTTTCTCCAGGTTGACCCGCTTTTCCTCCAGCTCAACGCGTCGACGCTCTGCTTCCTGCTCCGCGCGTTGCTTTTGAAGCGCCTCGTCGCGCTGGCGTTGCGCCTCCGCATAGATGCGGGTGAGTTCCGTATTCACCTCGGTCTCTGCCCGTGTGAGGCCTTCGTTCACTGCGGCATAGGTCGCGTCATCGGCGAAGTCCTTCATGCGGCCGAGGACAGTCTTCTCCGTCAGCACCGTCTTGAGGTCACCCGCTACATCGCCGCCCTTTCGCCGGATGCGATCGACGCGAATGCCGAAGTCAGCGACCCTTTGTGCGCCCTTGCGCAAAGTCGGGTCCTTCATGTCGCCCGTGGAGAGCCAGTCATCGGCAAACCGGGCGCTGATCTCCTTGGCGAGGCGCCTGAGTTGCCGGTCGGTGGAAAGCTGGTCGGAGAACGCCTCATAGAAGAGCGTAACCTGCTGTTCGCAGGTCACCTTCACACGCGTGCCAGCAGGCGGCCTTTGCTGCGGCACGTCTGGCTGATCCTCCAACGCGCGCTGAATGTCGGTGCTTGGCGCGGCGGATACGAACGTTGCGGCAAAGGTGCCGGCGCATGTGCCACCGAGCATCTTCTCGACCGCCGGATTGGACGGGCCGGGCACAAGGCCAAGAGCGTTGAGGCCGAGGGCGACCATGGAGAAGCCAAAGGCCTGATCGGCCGTCATCTCCTCGGGCAACACGTATTTCTGCTCGAAGATGCGGTCCTTGTAGCCGAACTCCAGACGCTCTTGGGCGCTGGCCTCAACGGCAGACAGAAGGGCAAGGGCCGCACCGGCGGCCAGACGGGAACGGTTCTGCATCATGTGATGTTGGCGTCCATGCGCCTTTCAGTTGTGGCGAAGCTAGCGATTAATGATGGCTATGGCCAGTGGTTTGATAGGCGCCGCAATCGCCAGCATGCGCGTCCATGAAGGGACGTGCCGTTCTGGCCTGGAATGTGCGGGCCCTGCGGGTGGAGCGGGGATTGTCGCAAGAGCGCCTGGCGGCGGATGCCGGGATCGACCGGGCGTATCTGGGCGGCATTGAGCGGCAGGTGGAAAACCCCACCATCGACCTGCTTGACCGCCTGGCGCAGGTTCTGGACGTGACTTTGAGTGACCTGGTGCGCCTGCCGGCTGAAGGGGCGACGCCTCCGGTGCCGCTGAAGCGCGGGCGCAAGAAGAGCTGAACTTACAGCCGGCTCTGGCCAGCCCGTCGCAGGCAAAGGTCGGCGCGGACTTCATCGGCAAAACGGGCGATCAGCGCGGCTTCGAGATCCGACAGCAGGCCCATCCGACGCGAAACGATCACCGGCAGAATGCGCGCCTTGGCCTCAAGGCCGAGCGATGTGCATGCCTCACGCCCTGCAATGCGCTCCAGCGCGCGTTCGGCGCGCCTGAGATGCCGCATGCCAAGGGCGCCGGCATAGCGCCCGTCCGCGTCTGGATCGGCTTCATAGCCGGCCTTGAGCGCCGCCACGGCCTGCGCATAGAGCACGCAGTCGCGGATGAGGGCACGATCTTTCGCGGCCTGCCTGCGGCGCCGACGGCGCCTGTTTCCCTGTCCCATGTGAGGCTCCCCTTTTGCACGCGCGAAGAGAGGGGAGACGCCGCGATGCGGCGCCTCCACGTCGTCAGCCGGCATGCATCGGGTGGAGAAGGGCGAGCTCGGTGAGCTGGCGCGAGAAGTGGCCCATCTCCTCGTAGTCGATGAAGACGCAGCTCGCCCGTCCCTCCACGAGGGTGAGGACCTTGGCTGGCCACCAGCCCTGGAACTCGCCGTCCGAATAGTCGGCCATGAGCACGACGTCGCCGACAGCGATTGCACGCCAGAGGCGATCATCGACAGGCTTGGTGTCGGGCTTCTCAGCGACAGAAGCGACGGGCGCGGCACCGGGGGGGGAGGGCTCGGCCGCCCCGGGCGCCTCGGTGGCGGGCTGCTCGTCAACGACGGGCGCGATGTTCTTGGCGGCAGCTTCACTCTCAGCCGCCTCCGCCGTGGCCGCGACAGCCGCCTCTTCAGCAGAGGGCGCGGCGCCGTCAAAAGCCGCCTGAGCGACCTCCGAGGCCTCGCCAGCGGCCGGCAGTGCCTTTTCGTCGACAGGCGTGGCCGTCGCGCCTTTCTTCGCCTCAGCGGCCTTCGGAGCGGTCTTGACGTTGATACGCGTGATCGAAGCCATGATGTGTCCTTTCATAGAGGGCTTGGGCCCGCAAAAGGTATCATAACACCGACAAAATGTCAAGCGAACCGTTGCCACACCACGATTTCGGGCACGAAACCGCTCCAAAAACGCAAAGTGCGCTGGAGGGCTTAGAGACGCGGTTTTGGTGGGATTTGGTGCCGATCGCCCCCTCGGCACCCGGGTGGCATATGGCGCCCAATTGCTTCACGCGGTGCGAAAGGGCTGCGCTTCAGCCGTGGCGCCGTGCGTCTGGCTGCCGCCAGTTCAGACGGCCCTCGCGCGCGCGTGGCCAGCGTTTTTGAGATGTGGGGACGAATGAGGGGAAGGGAAGCGGCTGCACTTCCAAGTCATTGAAAAATAAAGGATATTTCCGTGAATTGGCGGAGAGAGAGGGATTCGAACCCTCGATACGGTTTCCCGTATACACGCGTTCCAGGCGTGCGCCTTCAACCACTCGGCCACCTCTCCTCAGCGCGCAGGCGCGCTGCAGCCCTGGACTTCCCGGGGGCGGGCTGCGCCTCCCCGGGGCCGGCGAACCGGCGTGCGCATTTCACATGCGCGTCGCATGACCAGGCGAGGATCTGGACATCCCTCTGGACCCGAAGGCATGAAGCCGGTGGGTCTGCCTGTGCGAACCTGCCGAGGCGGCATCCTTAAGGATGCCGGCGCGGAGAACCGCGCCACCCAGGCAAGGCGGCGAAATATACCCAGCGGAGGGGCGCTGGCAAGCCGGATTTCGCGCCGTCCCCAATCATCCGTGCACAGGCCCTGCCGGGCGGGGAAATGCGGGCGCCCCCGTCGTACGCCGAGGACGCCTCACGGGGGGTCGAAGGTCCTGATGGGCGGAGCATCGCCGTCTTTCGGGGGCCGGATCTGCCGCGCACGGGTGCCACCCCGTGTCGAGCATTACCATGCGGTGGCGGCATGCGCCCTCCTTCCCTGGATTTGCATGTGGCGCGGGCTTAAGGGCGAGGCCTGTGCGGGCCGCCTCCGTCCAAGGCGAGTGGCCATCGGCAGCCTGATCTTCCCCCGAAAAAGTGGACGGGGTTAAGCCGCTCTGCGTTCCATATCGCGCTCCATCTGCAACCGCTCGTTCTCCCGCCTGAGCCGGGCGTTCTCCGCAGCACGGTCGGCCGGCGACGGGCCCGCCGCCTGCGGGATCGGGCGATGCGCCGGCCCCGTCGCCTGGGGTGCGAAGTCTCTCACCCACCGCCGCAGCACCGTCCCGTGCAGCCCCAGCTCCTGTGCCACTCTGTGAGGTGGAAAGTCCGCTGGAGGTCACCCGGTCAACGGCCTCCCGCTTGAACGCCTCTGGAAAAACCCGACGCCGTGGGCCCATCGAACACTCCTGTGAAGCTCGCAACGGCTAACATGGGTGTCCACAAAACCGAGGGAGGATCACCCCCCCCGGCGTGCCGGGTCGCCACCTCCCCAGGAGGCCATCGATCAACGGTGCTCGCCACCCGCTCGGCGCCCCGCCCCTTGTTCGGCAGCAGCGGTGCGAAGATCGCCCATTCCTCGTCGCTCAGTTCATGACGGCGCCTCTCTCAGGCTCCCGGTTCGGGAGCTTTTGCCACGGGCCACTCGAACACGCTCACTATGGGGCCACGTCCGAGGCGATGGGGCAACGTCAGGCTCAAAGGCAGAGGGCCCCTGGCACCGACGGTGTGATCCTTTGACGGCGGGCGGCCTTGTTTGTTTCGTCGGCAAGCGGGCGGGGCAGGCTTACACCTGCCGCTGAAACTGCTGGGCGAGGCCCGCCACCACACTGTCACGGCCGGCGAGACCGATGAAGCTGAGGGAGGAGGGAAGTCCGGCGCGGGCCGGGGCGCCGGGAACTGCGACGGCGCACAGGTCCATCGGATTGACGAAATAGGTATAGGTGCCCATCACCCCATTGCGGACCATGGGGTCAGCCAGCATCTCATCGATGGTGTAGATGGTAGGCACCGTCGGCACGACGAAGGCGGCGTAGTCGGCAAGCGCGATTTCCGCGGCGCGCTTCAGCTCCCGCATCCGGTAAATCGTCTCGAACGCCTGTTTGGCGGAATAGTTGCGCCCCGGTTCAATGGCAGCGAGCGCCGCGGGGTGGATGGCGTCGCGGTGGGCCGTAATGACCTCGTCGTATTCCACGAGGCGCTCGGCCACGAGAGCGGACTGAAACACCAGCCGCCCGGCCTCCTCGAATGGCGAGAAGTCGATCTCCTCCAGGATGTATCCGAGCCCGCGCAGACGATCGAGATTTGTGTCGAAGGCAGCCTCGGCGGCGGAGTCGCCGAAGAAGCGCATCTGGCTCCGGCGCGGGATGGCGAGGCGCGAAGAAGGGGGCAAAACTGGCGCGGTCGCGATGGCGTCCGCATCGTGGCGGCTCCAGGCGTCGAGTGGATCGTGTCCGGCGATGAGACCGAGAATCTCGCTCGCGTCGCCCACACGCGCCGCGAAGATGGGGATGCAGTCCAGCAGGCGGCTGTTATAGACCGCGCCGCGCATGCTCACGAGGCCAATGGTGGGCTTAAGGCCCACGATACCGTTGCAGGCGGCGGGTACACGTCCTGATCCGCCAGTGTCGCTGCCCAGCGAGAAGGACACGATCCCCGCTGCCACGGCCACACCGGACCCCGAACTGGACCCTCCGGGAATGAAGGCGGGGTCGAGCGCATTGCGGCACAGTGGGGTGGGGCTTCGCGTCCCATTCAGGCCCGTCGCGAACTGGTCCATGGTGTTCTTGCCAATCAAGACCGCACCCGCGGCCTCAAGGCGCGTGATCGCAAGCGCACTGTCGTTCGGCGCCATAGCCACGACTGGACAATTCAGTGTCGTCGCCATCCCCTGAACGTGCAAATTGTCTTTCACCGAGAAGGTGAGGCCGAGCAGTGGGAGATTTTCGCCAGCCTTGGCCCGCGCAGCGACCGTCGCCGCAGCCCGTTCCACATCCGCGCGCGGCACCAGGGCGGTGAAGATGCCGTCGCCTTCCGCCGCCTTCGCGTGATCGGCCGCAGCGAGCGCCAGTTCAACCGGATGGACGCCGCTCGCGAGCGCCGCCCGCACCGCCTCGAAGCCTGGAAGGGTCGGCTGCGTGGCAGGAGCAACTTTATCAAGCATCGTGGGTTACCTCGAAGGCCTTCCGGCTCTGCTGGCGGATGAGGTCGAGACACTCCCCGCGAAGCGCCTGGAAATGAGCACCAAGCGTCGTCTCGATCGTGCGTGGACGTGGAAGCTGCACCGCGAGGTCTCGAACGATGCGTCCCGGCCCCGCCGACATGACGAGGACGCGGTCGGCCAGCAGAACGGCCTCGTCGATATCGTGCGTCACGAAGAGGATGGTGGTGTCCAGTTGCGCCCAAAGCCGGAGCAGGCTCTCCTGCATCACCGTCCGGGTCTGGGCATCAAGGGCGCCAAACGGCTCGTCCATCAAAAGGATGTTTGGCCGGTTGGCGAGCGCCCGCGCGATGGCGACGCGCTGCTGCATGCCGCCTGAGAGGGTGTGCGGCAGGGCATGGGCGGAGCGCGAGAGGCCGACCATCTCAATCAGTTCGTCGGCGATGCCCCCTGCCTCGGCGCGGGATTTTCCCGCCATGCGGGGGCCGTGTGCCACATTCGCCCGTACCGACTTCCAGGGAAACAGGCGGGGTTGCTGGAACACGACGCCACGATCGGGTCCCGGTGCCGTGACGACTTTGTCACCCACCACCACCTCGCCCTCATAAGGGCTCTCGAACCCTGCAATGGCGTTGAGCAGCGTGGACTTTCCGCAGCCGGACGGCCCCAGCAGGCAAATGAACTCGCCCCGGCGCACCTGAAAGGACACGCGATCGACGACGGGAAAAAGCTCTCCCCCCTCCCGCTCGAAGGCGATGGTGACTTCGCGGACATCGATCTCCACCCCTTCGGCCTGTCGCAGCGGGGGAGGCACGGGCTTGCGGATCATGGACGTGATGCTCATCGCCACCACACCAGGCGCTGAGCCAGGACCGCAAAGCAACGATCGGCGATGAAGGAAATCAGGCCCAGCGCCACAAGGCCGGCGAAGACGAGGCCCGTCTGCATGTTTTGCTGGGCCAGTTGGATCCGATAGAAGATGCCGGCGAAGGCTCCTGCCAGCTCAGCCGCCACCAATGTGTAGAAGGAAATCCCAACCGCGGTGCGCAGGCCAACGACGATGTAGGGCAATGCGCTGAGCAGGACCACCTCCCCCAGCAACCGACGACGTGGGGTGCCCAGCATCTGGGCGGCGCGGACCAGTCCCTGATCGACCTTCTGTACGCCAAGATGGGTGGACAGCCAGACAGTAAAGAACACACCCCAGAAAATCAGGAAGACCTTGCCCCCTTCCGACAGCCCGAACCACAGAATGACAATGGAGACGAAGGCGATTGGGGGGATGGGCCGCAGCACCTGGAACACAGGGCCCAATAGACCGGAGAAAAACGCTGAGCGCCCCGTGAGCAGGCCGCATCCCACGCCGACGAAGGAGCCAACAAGATACCCGGTCGCCACGCGCTTCAGGCTCGCCGCCACGTCTTCGACAAACAGGCCGCTGGTCACCCATTCCATCATCGCGCGCGCAACTTCCGTCGGTGCGGGAAAAAGGATGGGATTGACGATCCTCGCCTGCGCGATCAACTGCCATACCACCAGAAACAGCGGGATGGAGACGATCCCCGCGGCCATGTTGATCCGCTGGCTCAGCCGAGCCTTGCGCCGCGGCTTAGCCCCCGCACCGGGGAGCGCTCCTGCCCCGCGTGGGGGAAGGGTGGCGGGAGTGGAGATGTCAGCCATGACACCGGCGCTTCAGTCGAGCTTGTAGGTGACGCGAGCGGCGTCAAGCTGGCGCAGGGGTTCGGGAAAGAGCACCACGGCGAAGTCGGGCACGCTTGTCACGCCGGGCGGGTGGTTCTTCGTATCGAGACGCCACTGGGCATGGGTCTTAAGAGCATCGATCTGCTTGGCGCCGATGCCCACTTGGTAGACATAGTCGCTCCAGATCGGCCTCAAATCCTCCGGTTTCATGCCGACGGCCTTTGAGACCACTTCGATCGCCTCTTCGGGGTGCGCCTTCACCCACGCTTCAGCGGCGATGAGAGCGGCGAGGAATTTGGAGACGATCTGCGGATTGGCCTTCAGGTAATCCTGCATCAGCACAATGTTGAAGGTCTCAGAATAAACGCCCTTCGTATCGAGAAGCACGGCTTCATCGCCGAGCGCCTTCTTGCCATTGGTGATGTGCGGCTCCCAGGTGTCATAGGCATCGATGCTTCCAGCGGCCAACGCCGGCAGCATCTCCTGGGGCTTCAAATTGACGAGCGTGACGTCCTTGCTGGTGAGGCCGGCTTTCTTCAGCAGCTCAGTCGTGTAGACTTCGCTGCCGGTCCCGGCGGTGTAAGCGATCTTCTTGCCCTTGAGATCAGCAAAAGACGTGATAGCCGCCTTCTTCGCCGTGAGCGTCTTGATATCCGAATATTCCATGCCAGCCACAAATGCGATGGGCTGGCCGGCCATGGCGGCCGCTGTCACCGGTGCTTCTGCCGTGGTGGCGATGTCGGCACCACCCCCGATCACGGTGTCCAAGGCCTGTTTGCCACTGGTGAAGTTGCTCACCGAGACGTCCAGGCCTTCCTTTTCGAACAGGCCCTGTGCCTTGGCGACGATGGTGAGCGCCGAGATGGGCGCCAGGTTCTGCGCGAGGCGCGTCTTCACAAGCTCAGCCGCGCCTGCGCTCGCTGCCGGCAGCAGGAGGATGGCAGCGGCAATGACTTTGAAGACCTTGAAATGCTGCATGGCCCGATCCCTCTGCTGCGGTGCACGGATGACACCATCGAAAGGGCTAGAGCCGCGCTTTAGAAGCAATTAATTGCTGACTGCAGAAACCTTGAGCACCAAAGCTGTTCAACCAAGCGCTCTGCGCCTGGACCTGGCCTCTGCAGCCCGGGATGGGGGCCGCATGGCATGCCCCCCCAAAATGGAAGATTGCTAAACTCCGCCTGCCCACCGAATGGCCCTGGCGAAGGCCATAACGGCGATATAGATTGATACAAAGCCATTCAAATCTCGTTCTTTCTGCATGCCCTGAGTTCTTCTGCTGGGCACTGAGGCAAGACGACGAAATCCGCCCTTCAGTCCTCCTGCTCGTCTCTGATGACCATGTCGATCGACGCAATTTTCCTCGACAAGCGCACCTTGCTGATCAGCCACCTTCATCGCTTGGTGGGGTCGCGGCAGGTGGCGGAGGAACTGGCGCACGAAAGCTATCTGCGGGTGGCCAACGTGCTGCGCGACCGGCCTATCGAGCATGTCCAGGCCTTCCTGTTCCAGACCGCCCGCAACCTGGCGGTGGACCATTTGCGGCGCGAACGCACCCGCCGCGCGGTGGAGGTGAGCGCAGCCGACGAGGACAGCCTCTCCGACGTGCCGGACGGGGCCGTCTCGACCGAGCAGAAGGTCATAGACGGGGAGCGGCTGCGCCTGTTCGAAAAGGCGCTGTCCGGCTTGCCCGAGCGGGCGCAGCAGGCCGTGATCCTGAACCGGCTGCACGGCTGGAGCTATCCCCGGATCGCGGCGCATCTGGGCGTTTCGCCGAATACCGTCTATGGCGACATCCGTGACGCCCTTGCCCATTGCCTTGATGCGCTGGCGGAGCGCGATCTGCCGTGAGCCTGCCCTTCCTTCCCCAGTGCTCCGCATCTGCGTGTCTCCCGCCCGCATCCCAGCGGGGAAGGCGGGGCTGGGCCGCGGACGGCCTGGCCGCGCACCGGGATGACACGTGGTGAACGATCCGTCCTCAGGCCGCCAGACGCGCGCCGGGAGCCCGTCCTCTGCCGACCCGGTGCAAGCGGAGGCGCTGGACTGGTTCACGCGCCTCCAGGGCCAGCCCGCCGATGCCATGCTGAAAGCCCGCTTCGCAGCCTGGCGTGATGCGGACCCGCGGCACGCCGCCGCCTACGGCCGGATCGCCCGCATGTGGGGCGATCCGGCTTTCGCCGTCGCGGTCGAGCGGCGCGCCGCGGCTCAGGCGCAGGTGGCGGCACCCCGCCGGAGCGTGACCCGGCGCGGATGGCTGGCAGGTGGCATGGCCGCCGCCCTGCTCCTGGCGGTGGGCGGCGCGCACGTGTCGGGTGCCTGGCCCCGCCTCGGCGCCGACTATGCCACCGCCGCGGCGGAACGCCGAACGGTGCAATTGCCGGACGGGTCGCGCATGACCCTCGACGGAGCCAGCGCGGCCGCCATCGACTTCAGCGGCGATCGCCGCACCGTCCATCTCTTGGAAGGCGAGGCCTTTTTCGACGTGGTGAGCGACCCGGCGCGCCCGTTCCGGGCGCTGGGGCGGTTCGGCGAGGTGGAGGTGACGGGGACGGCCTTTTCCGTCCGCCTCGGAGAGAGCGCCGACGAAGTGGTTCTGGCGCGCGGGCGGGTGGAGGTGCGGCCGCTGGCGGGCGATGATGCCCCCTCCCAGCTCAATCCGGGTGACATGATCGCGGTGGGCCGCAATGGCCTCTCGCCCGTGCGCAAGGTGGACACGGAGCGCGCACTGGCCTGGCTCGACGGACGCCTCAGCTTCAGCCGGCGGCCGCTCGGCGATGTGATCGAGGATGTCCGCCGCAGCTATGACGGCCGCATCTTCATCCTGAATGGCGATGTGGCCCGGCGGGAGGTGAGTGGCAGCTACCGGCTGGATGACCCCGTGCTGGTCATCCGCTCGCTGTCCGAGGCGGCGGGCGCGCAGGTGTCCTTCCTGCCTGGCGGCATCGTCCTATTGAGATGACAGCACTATTTGTCCAGTTTGGAACTCCATTAGCTCCAATGTTTGCCTGAGCGCGACTTTTCCTTGTGAGGGAGGCACCCCCCACCCGTTCCATCCTCAGGGGCGCATGTGCGGCCCCGCGGCGATATTGTCGGGTGAGGGCGTTGTGACCAATTCCTGTGTGGTGCGCGGTGGGCGCGGACGTTTGCGTTTCTCCAGGCTGGGGCGGGCCCTTCTGGCGTCCAGCGCACTGACCCTCGGGCTTGTCGCTTCGCACCAGGCCAGCGCACAAGCCACGCCGCAGGCAGTGTCGCCGGCCGCCGCACAGGCGGTCAATTTCTCCATTCCCGCCCAGCCGCTGGCCAATGCCATCGACGCTTTCATCCGTGTCACGGGCTGGCAGGTTGGCTATTCCTCGGCCCTCGCCGACGGCCTGTTTTCCAAGCCGGTGAACGGCGCCCACACGCCCCTGGAAGCGCTGCGCATCATGCTCGGCGGGACCGGGATCAGCGTCAGCGCCACCGGTCCGCGCACGGCGACCCTGGTGGCCCCGCCCAGCCGGGGCGGATCGAGCAGCGACGTGTTGCTGGACATGATCCAGGTGCAAGGCGAGGACCCGACCCGGCACGTGGACGGCTATCTCGCCACGGTGAGCGCCACCGCGACCGGCATCGCCACGCCCATCATCGAGACGCCGCAATCGGTCTCCGTGGTCACCAGCGACCTGATCCGCGACACCGGCGCCTCCACGGTCACCGAGGCGATCCAATACACGCCGAGCGTCAACGCCCAGTCGCCCGCCTTCAGCCGCACCGTGGACGATCTGATGATCCGCGGATTCAACGTCGCCAACGGCAATATGGGCATGCTGCGCGACGGCATGAAGTACCAGTCCAACGTCTATGACGGCGGCCAGGAGCCCTATGGCCTGGAGCGCATCGAGATCCTGCGCGGTCCCTCCTCCATCCTTTACGGCCAGCTCTCGCCCGGCGGCGTAGTGAACGCGGTGTCCAAGCGGCCGACCTTCGAGCCCTTCTACGAGGTCAATGCGGAATATGGCAGCTTCGACTGGGCGCAGATCTCCACCGACATGGGGGGCCAGGCGCTCGGCAACCCCAATATGGCCTACCGTTTCACGACCCTGTTCCGGAAGGCTGATACCAATATCGACTATGTGAACGATGATCGGATCTACATTGCTCCGGCCTTCACCTGGCGCAATGACACGACATCGCTCACCATCCTCGCCAATTACCAGCAGATCGACTCCCGCTTCGTCGCGCCGGCGCCCTATTCGGCGCTCGCCAGCGGCCAGGTATCCGGCAGCCTGTTCATCGGCAATACCAATTACGACACGTTCGAAACGCAGACATCCTCCATTGGATACCTGTTCGAGCATGAATTCGACAATGGCATGCGCCTGCGCAATGCCACGCGCTACTACCAGGCGGACGTGACCTGGAACTACATGCAATGGGGGCTGCTCCAGGCCAATGGCAACCTCATCCGGCGCGCCAGCGACCGGCAGGATACGTCGTCGGGCGTCACCTCCGACACGAGCCTGGAATGGAAGTTCGAGACGGGCGGCATTGTCCATACCGCGCTGGCCGGCTTCGATTATTATTATCGCGGCTATGATACGGACCGCTACCGCAGCGGCCTCTACAACAACTTCAACATCTACTTTCCGGACAATAACCAGCTCCCACCCACCATCAATTACACCGTCAATTATGGCTCGAACAGCACGGGAAACCAGTACGGCCTCTATCTTCAGGACCAGATGAAGATCTGGGACAAGCTGGTGATACTGGTGGGCGGTCGCTATGACTGGGCGCAGTCGGAGAGCACCAGCTACCAGACCAATACGGTCACCAACCAGAATGACAGCGCCTTCAGTGGCCGCGCGGGCCTCGTCTACCTGTTCGACAATGGCCTTGCGCCCTATCTGAGCGTCAGCCAGTCGTTCCAGCCCCAGGTGGGGGCCAATTCCTTCACCGGCACCGCCTTCCAGCCGAGCAGCGGGCTGCAATACGAGGCCGGCATCCGGTACGAGCCGGCGGGCGCCAATTATCTTCTCAGCGCGGCGGTGTATGACATCACGCAGTCCAACGTGGTCACCACCGATGCAAGCGGCCTCCAGTACCAGATCGGCGAGGTGAACTCGAAGGGCTTCGAATTCTCCGCCACCGGCAAGTTCGGCGCGCTCAACATGGTGGCCGCCTATTCCTACACCGATGCCCGCATCACCCAGAGCGTGGACCCGTCCGAAATCGGGCAGCGCGAAGCCCTTGTGCCGCTGAACACCGTGGCCGTTTGGGCCGACTATGCCCTGGACGAGCTGGGCGCCCGTGGCCTCAAGATCGGTGCCGGCGTTCGCTATCTCAGCGACATGAACATGCCCGACGTGGGCACCGCCGTGCCCGGCTACACGCTCGTCGATGCCATGGTGCGCTATGACCTGGGCGCCGCCAATCCGAACCTGAAGGGCGCGGTGCTCGCGGTGAACGGCAAGAACATCTTCAACACCCAATACATGACCTGCACCGGTTCGGACGGCTGCCGCTACGGCGTCCCCGCCTCGGTCACCGCCACCCTCACCTATCGCTGGTGAGGCATGGGCCTTACCCCTCGTTCTGCTCTCGATCGCCGGACGCTCGCCAAGGTGCTCCTTGGCGGGCTTCTGGCGTCCGCCCTTCCTGCCGCTGCCCGTGCGCGGGAAGGGGGTGCACGGCGCGTGGTGTCGCTCGACCTGATGCTCACCGAGCAATTGCTGACCCTCGGCGTGCCGCCGCTTGCCGTCGCCAACATCCCGCTTTACGAGCGCCTGGTGGCCGTGCCCGCGCTGCCGTCGGGCGTGGAGGATGTGGGGCCCCAGCAGGAGCCCAATCGCGAGCTGATGCAGTATCTCCAGCCCGACCTCATCGTCGGGCTGAGCTGGCAGGCTTTCCGCCAGCAGGCCCTGGCGCGCATCGCGCCCGTGGCCTTCCTGCCCCCGCCCGGCCGCACCGGTGCACCGGTTGAGGGCGTCCAGGACCTCCTCGCTGACCTTGGCCGCAGGACCGGGCGGGAGCAGGAGGCGGAGACAGCCAACGCCTCCCTCCGCGCCCGTCTCGCGGAGGCCCGCGCGCGCCTTGTCCCCCATGTGTCGCGCCCGGTCTATTTCGTGCGCTTCCTGGAGGATGGCCGTCATGCCGCCGTCTTCGGCACCCGGTCCCTGATCGGCGACGTGGCGGCGCGGATCGGCCTCGCCAATGCCTGGACGGGGCGCGGCAATGCCAGCGGGGTCGCAACCATCGGCATCGCCGATCTCGCTGAGGTTCCACAGGCCGGCCTCATCCATTTCGACCGGGGCGCGGAAACTGCCCGCGCCCTCGCGCGCCTTAACGACAGCCCCTTCTGGCAAGCCTTGCCGCTGGTGCGCGCGGGCCGGGTCGTCGCCATGCCGGTGATCTATCCGAGCGGCGGGGTCGCCTCGGCCCTGCGCCTCATCGCGCAGGTCGAGGCCGTCTATCTGCGCGAAGGCGGCTCCCGTGTCTGACGCCCTCTCCACTGCCCGCGCGGCGATATTGAACCGCACGGGTCCTTTCGCGCCCTGGCTCGGCCTCATCCTCCTGGCGCTCGCCGCCGCCCTCCTGGCACGCGCCTGCGCCACCCAGGTTGCGCCGGGCGCCTGGTGGACGATGACAGTGGCGCCGATCCCGTTCGACATGCACCAATTGATGGTGCGCGAGGCCCTCTTGCCGCGCTTCGCCGTCAGCCTTCTGGCGGGCGCCGCCCTGGGGCTGTCCGGGGTCCTGTTTCAGCAGGTGCTGCGCAACCCGCTCGCTGAGGCCGGCACCCTCGGCGTGTTCGCCGGCGCCAAGCTCGCGGTGATGGCCGCGCTTCTGTTCGCCCCCGGCCTGCTGGCCTTCGGGCTGGAGGCCCCGGCCTTGGCTGGCGGCCTTCTGAGCTTCCTGGCCGTGGCCGGCATCGGCGCGCGGCAGCGCTTCGCGCCGCTGGTGGTGATCCTGGCAGGCATGGTGGTGGGGCTTTTCTGCGAAGGCATCAGCCAGGCACTGCTGCTGTTCTACCACGAGGCCCTGACCGACCTGTTGGCCTGGCAAGCGGGAAGCCTCGCGCAGAACAATTGGGGGCCGGCCCGCATGCTGACGGTGCTGTTGGCAGCGGGATCGGGCGCGGCGGCGCTGCTGGCCCGTCCTCTGTCAGCCTTCGACCTGTCGGAAAGCAGCGCCCGCAGCCTCGGCGTCGCCGTGGCACCCGTGCGGGCCATGGCCTTGTGTGCGGCGGTGGGCCTGGCGGTGGGCGTGGCCGCAGGGGTGGGCGTGATCGGCTTCATCGGCCTTGCCGGTCCCGCCCTCGCACGCGCGGCGGGGGCACGCACGCTCGGGGCGCGGCTCTGGAGCGGCCCCCTTCTCTCGGCCGGTCTCCTTGCCCTCACGGACCAGGTGGTTGCCGCCATCTTCGGCTCGCAACTGCCGACGGGCGCCGTCACCGCCGTCCTCGGGGCACCCCTCCTTTTGTGGCTGCTGCGTCGCGTGCGGGCCGGCGCCGTGGGGCCGACGGTCCAAGCATCCGAGGGGCGGCGCCTGGGCGAACAGGCGGTGCCACTGACCCTGGCGGCGCTCACCGTGGCGCTGGCCGCCGCCTGCGCCCTCGCCCTCATGCTCGGACGCACGCCGGGCGGATGGGCGCTGGCGCTCGGATCGGATTTCACCGCCATGCTACCCTGGCGCGGACCGCGTGTGGCGGCCGCGGCCGCAGCGGGCGCTCTGTTCGCGCTGGCCGGCCAGATCCTCCAGCGCACCACGGGCAATCCGCTCGCCAGCCCCGAACTGTTCGGCATCGCCGCCGGCGCCGGGCTCGGCCTGCTGGCGGCGCTTTTCCTGCTTCCCCAGGTGGATGGCCTCCTCCTGTTCGCCAGCACGAGCTTCGGCGCGGGCGCGACGCTCGCGGTCATGATGGCGCTCGGCCGGCGCACCGCATTCGCCCCGGCCCATATCCTGCTGGCGGGCATGGCGCTCACCGCCCTGCTCTCGGCGCTGGGAGCGGTCCTGATGTTCAGCGGCGATCCCCGCGCGATGGTGCTGATGGCCTTCCTCTCCGGCTCGACCTATGGCGTCACCGCCGGCGAGGCGCTCGCCGCATGTAGCGCCGCGCTCGTGGGGCTTGCCCTCCTGCCCCTCATGCGCCGCTGGCTGGCCATTCTGCCCCTCGGTCCCGATGTGAGCCGCAGCCTCGGCGTGCGGCTGGGCCTGAGCCGGCTGGCGCTTCTGGGGCTCGCAGCCATCGCCACGGCAGTGGGCACGCTCATCACAGGCCCCCTGTCCTTCGCCGGCCTGCTGGCGCCACACATGGCACGCCTCCTGGGATTTCGCGGCGGCCTCGTGCAGAGCTATGCGGCTGCCCTGATGGGCGCGGGCCTGATGGTGTGCGCCGACCTCCTGGGCCGCACGCTTGCCTTTCCCTGGCAGATGCCGGCGGGGCTGGTGGCGAGCCTGATCGGCGGCGGCTATTTCCTGATGCTGCTGGCGCGGCGCCTGCGATGATCGCCGCGCTCGCCCCCCTTTTTCGCGGCCCCCTCGCGCCCTATGCCGAGGCTCTCCGCCTGGAGACGGACAGCGCCGCCCATCCGGGCTCGGTCCTTAGCGATCCCCCCTTCCTCACCGCCCAGACGCGCCTTTTTGCCCGACGCTTTGCCCAGCCAGAGCGTCGGGCCGTAGCGTCGCTTTGGATGAAGCACCATGTCTCCGCCGTCCTCACGCCGGTGCTGGCGGCCAATCTTCTTCTCGGCCGGCAGATGCCGGTGGCTCTTGAGGAGATCCAGGTCCTGCCCGGCCCGGATGGCATCGCCAAGGCCCTTATCCTGCGCCATCCGGGCACGCCGATCAGCCGCGACGATCCCCACGCCCGTTTCGCCCCCCTGCTGGAGGGCCATGTCGCCCCGTTGGTGAAGGCGCTGGCGAAGGCGAGCGGCATTGCCCCCAAGGTGCTGTGGAGCAATGTGGGGAACTGGTTCGACGGCCTCGTTGGCGAAGCCGAAGCCATGGGCGCGGAGGGGGTTGGCGAGGCCCGTGCGCTCCTGGCGTTGGAGCGTGCGCCGGATGGCACCCGCAATCCTCTCTTCGCCGCCGTGCGCCACACGCGGGAGGGGCGCAAGCGCCGGGTGTGCTGCCTGCGCTACCTCATTCCCGAACTGGATTTGTGCGACACCTGCCCCCTGCCCCACCCGGTGCGCCCGTGAGCATCGGGATCGACCCCTCACTCACCTTCACCCGCCTCATCGCGCCTTTCAGGGCCCGCATGGCGCTGGCCGCGCTGGCGGGCCTCTTGGGTGGGGCGGCCATGGCGGGGGTGCTGGCCGCCGTGAATGCAGCCCTCGCGGACCCTGCTTCCCCGGCCAATCTGGCACTGGTACTGGGCCTCGGTGGAGCGGCGCTGGCTGGAACGCTCGCGGCGGACATGACCTCGACGCTGGTGGGCCAAAGGCTCGTAGCGGAGTTGCGCGGCCACCTCGCCCGCCTCATCCTCGGGGCGCCGCTGCGGGAGCTGGAGCAGTTCCGGGGCCATCGCCTCATCCCCATCCTGGTGTCGGACATCGCCATATTGAGCGAGATGGCCTCGGTTCTGCCGCCCTT
This sequence comes from Aquabacter sediminis, assembly GCF_028863665.1. Classification (GTDB taxonomy): domain Bacteria; phylum Pseudomonadota; class Alphaproteobacteria; order Rhizobiales; family Xanthobacteraceae; genus L1I39. The sequence goes on along the minus strand of NZ_JARBFX010000021.1, from coordinate 5,175 downwards.
GGCGGTGGCGCTGGTGGTGGTGGCCGGGTGCCTCACCTATCTGGCTTTGCTCTCGCCGCTACTGTTCGGCCTGACCTTTCTCGTGCTGACGCTGGGTGTCGTCCTGCAGCTATGGGCGCGGATACGCGGCGTTCGGCTCTATGTGTCCGCACGCGATGCGGAAGACGACCTCCACCGGCACTTCCGCACCCTGGTGGAAGGCGCCAAGGAATTGCAGTTGCACCGGGGCCGGAGAACGCGCCTGCTCTCCGAGGGCTTTGTCGCAACGGCGGAGCGCATCCGTGCGCTCCAGGCCCGTGCCATGGTCATCCTCATTGCCTGCCGGACCCTGGGCTCGGGGCTTCTCATCTTGCTGGTGGCACTGGTGGTGGGGCTTTCGGCGCACCAGGGCGGGGCAGAAACGGCGCGCGGCTTCGTTCTGGTCCTCCTGTTCATGAAGGGGCCGCTCGACCAGCTTCTCAACCATCTGCCGGCGGCAGGACGGGCACATGTCGCCTGGAGCCGCATCCGGGGCGTCGCGCACCGCTTCGGGGCGCTCCAGGGACCAAAGGCGAGCGCGCACCGCACAGCCCTGGGGCCGCTGCGGGAATTGCGGCTGGAGGGCGTGACCTTTCAGCACGCAGAGGCGGGAGGGGGATTCCAGCTCGGACCCCTCGATTTGTCCATCGCTGCCGGAGAGACGCTGTTCGTGGTCGGGGCCAATGGCGCGGGCAAGACGACGCTCATCAAGCTCCTGCTGGGCCTTTATGCGCCCGGCACAGGCCGCGTGCTCTGGAACGGCCAGCCGGTCGGCGAGGCCGACCGCGACGCGTACCGGCAGATGTTCGCCGCCGTGCTCGCCGACCACTTCCTGTTCGATGGCCCCGCCGAGGGAGGCGCGGGACGCGCGCTCGGCCTGCTGGACCGGCTCGGCCTCGCCCATAAAGTCACGCTGGAGGGCACCACGTGGTCGACCCTCGATCTCTCCACCGGCCAGCGCAAACGCCTCGCGCTGGTGGATGCCTGGCTGCAGGATCGGCCGGTGATGGTGTTCGACGAATGGGCGGCAGACCAGGACCCGAGCTTCCGCCGGCTCTTCTACGAGGAGATCCTGCCCGAGCTGAAGCAGGCGGGCCGCACGCTCATCGTCATCTCCCATGATGACCGCTACTTCGCCGCCGCCGACCGCCTCCTGATGCTTGAGGGCGGCCGGCTTCAGCCGCTTTCCGCGGCGCGCGCCCTGAAGGAGACTGCTCCGTGACCCTTGAAACCGTCTCCTCCCTCGCGCCGCCCACCGGCGCCGACACACCGCTCTTCGTTCTGGAGAGGGCCGGCTTTGCCGTGGAGGGGCGCTCCCTTCTCTCACCCCTCGACCTGGAGGTGAAGGCCGGGCAGGTGACGGGCCTCATCGGCCATAACGGGTCGGGAAAGTCGACCTTGCTGAAGCTGCTCGCCCGGCAGCAGGCGCCCACCTCGGGCGCGATCCGCTTCGAGGGGCGCCCGCTCGCCCAGTGGAATGCCCGCGCCTTGGCGCGCCGCATCGGCCACCTGCCCCAGCAGCCCCCCGCCGCCCCCGGCGTTCGTGTGCGCGAATTGGTGGCGCTTGGGCGCTATCCCTGGCATGGCGCTTTGGGGCGCTTCGGGGCGCAGGACCACGCCAAGGTGGAGGAGGCCCTTCACGCCACCGGGGTCGCCGACCTTGCGCACCGGGATGTGGACACGTTGTCGGGCGGGGAGCGCCAGCGGGCCTTCATCGCCATGCTGCTGGCGCAGGATGCCCCCACCTTGCTGCTGGATGAGCCCACCTCCGCCCTCGACATCGCCCACCAGATGGAAGTGCTCACCCTCGTGCGCGCCCTGGCGGACATGCGCGGCATGAGCATCCTCCTGGTGCTGCACGACATCAACCTCGCCGCCCGCTTCTGCGACGAGATCCTTGCCCTGCGGGCCGGGCATCTGCTGGCGCGCGGTGAACCGGCGCAATTGATGGAGCCACAGACGCTGGAGCAGATCTACGGCATCGCCATGCGCGTCATGCCCGCCGAGCAGCCGCGCCGGCTGATGGCCTTCGTGCCTTGACCCTATGCTGGCGGGCGGTCAGCCCACAGCCATCCATTGGTGCCGCCGCCCCGCTCGTCACCGCCCGCTGGGCGTGGGATCTGGTACGCGATACTTGAGGACCTTGTTGCCGGCGGCTTACGCGGCGCGCCAAGCGCAGTGTTCGCGGGGACAGACTAGGCTTGCCGCGGTCAGTTCAACAAGACCCGAAAACGGCTGGCCCGGACCGCTCACGACGCTCAAGGACAGTCTGCGGTCGCAACGGTTCATCGGGTGTTGGGATTGGGGATTTCCCCGTGCCGTTCCCTCAGCCTGGCGATCTCCGCCCGGATGGGGGCGAAAGGGCCGTATCGGTGCTGCTCAGGGGAAAAGCTGTCCGCATAAGGCGGATAGCCGGCGTCTACCGGCTTCAGCAGCAAGTCGGGAAAATCGCGTTCAAGGCCCGCCAGCCGGGGCCTGGGCTGCGAGATCACAAAGGCGGCCACGTCCCAGGCCTCCTCCGGCGGGAGCGTCGGGGCGACCCAGGATGTGCCATTCGGCATGTTGTCGTGGACGAAGTTGGCAAGGGTGATGAGGCGCGCGGCGCCGGCCCCATCATTGAAACTGTCCGGCCCCCACAAGGGCGGCACCGCATAGCCCATTTCCGGCAACGCCACATTGCGCCGCACGCCCAGGCCATCGCGGCGATGGCACGCGGCGCACTGGCGGGCATAGACCGCAGCGCCCCGTTCGGCATCGGCGGGGCGATCAAGCTCCGCCATCGCGCCCGCGCCGGCCCCGACGATTGTTCCGCCATCGGGAATATGGGTCGACAGGACGCGCAGATAGGTGAGGATCGCCTGCATGGGCCGCGCGCTCTCCGGCATCGGCCGCCCGTTCATGCTGCGCTTCAGGCATTGGTTGACGCGGTCGAAGATGGAGATGGCGGCGTCGGTCCGGGCGCTATAGGCGGGATAGTCCGCTGAAGCCGTGACCAACGGCAAGGCGAACTTTTTCAGGCCACCACGCAGATGACAGTTGGCGCAGGCCAGGTTGTTGCCCGCATAGCGGTCTTCGGAATTTCGCGCGGCCGGGCCGATATGGGCATAGGTCGCCTCGATGATGGAGCGGCCGTAGCGTGCAAGGCGGCCGGTCTCGTCGTCTGGCAAGGCATCGATGGCCGGCACATCCCACACCACGATGTCCTTGCGCGCCGGCGCGGGCTCCGGCTGGGCAAAGGCCAGCAGCGTCGAGAAGGCCAGAAGACCAGCCAATGCGCCGATAACTTTGAGACCGGTAAGACCGTAAGACGCCATTATTTCAGCCCGCCTCCCCGGCGTGATCATTCCAGACCGGCAAAGTTGAAGCAATCGGGGGGCGGGCCGCCTCCAAGTCCAGAGCATGCGCCGATCAGCCTGCACCGCAGACTGATCGGATCACACATTCTCTATCAATAAGTTAGAGGGCGATTCCCAGATCAGATTGGTTCAATCTGATCGGATCGCGCTCGAGGCGCGCAGCGTCCGCCGCCCGGCCATCAAGGCGGCCATGGCGATGACAAGCGGGACCAGGGACAAAGCCAGAAGGGTGTTCCAGCCGAACGCGGACAACAATCCACCAGAAAGGAAGGAGCCCACGGCCATCGTGCCGAACACGGCGAAATCGTTGAAGGATTGAACGCGGGCCTTCTCTTCCGGCCGGTGGCAGTCGAGCACCATGGCCGAGGCGCCGACAAAACCGAAGTTCCAGCCCAGGCCGAGCAGAACCAGCATGGCCCAGAAATGCCCGACCTCGATGCCAAACAGCCCCGCCACGGCCGCAAGTCCGATGAGCGCGAGCCCCGTCGCCACCACTCGCGCGGCGCCGAAGCGGCTGATCAGGCGGCCGGTCCAGAAGCTCGGGGCGTACATGGCGATGACGTGCCATTGCAGGCCGAGATTCGCAGCTTCCTGCGAGTGGCCACAGAGCCGCATGGCCAAGGGCGCCGCAGTCATGAGGAAGTTCATCAGGAGGTAGGAAACGACGCCACAGGTCACGGCCAGGATGAAGCGCGGCTGCTGGATGATGACGCCCAGGGGCCGCCCGCCCTTCCGGTCGGCGACACTGGGCAGAGGCAGCTTGACCCCGATGAGCACGAGCGCGGAGAGGCCCGCCGCCACGGCCTGTCCGATATAGGTGGCGGCGAACAGATAGGGAGGCGATAGGTTCATCGTGTAGGTGACGAGCTGCGGCCCCAATATGCCCGCGAATACCCCGCCCGCCATCACCGCCGACAAGGCCCGGGGCCGGCGCTCCGGGGCGGCGCAATCGGTCGCGGCAAAACGGAAGCTCAGCACAACCGCGGCATAAACTCCGGCCAGGAAGGTCGACACGCAGAACAGCCAGAAAGCCCCCTGGATGACGGCAAGGGAGGCAAGAAGCCCAGCCACCCCGCCGCAAGCCGTGCCCAGCATGAACACGGTTCGGCGGCCATGGCGTTGCGCGATGGCCCCCGCCGGCAGGGTGCACAGCGCCATGCCCACCACGAAGATGGAGATGGGGAGGGTTGCGAGCGCCTTGCTGGGCGCAAGCGTGTGCCCGACGATCGCGCCGGTGGCAAAGACAACGGTGGCATTCATGCCCGCCAAGGCTTGGGCGAGCGAAAGCCTAAGGACATTGCCGCGTTCCAGCCGCAAGGCCGCCGACAGATTTTCGTGGGGGGACAAGGTGGTGCTCACGCCGCATTGGGCCTTCTTCACTGCGGCTGTGCGGCGTGTCACCGACGCAGCCGTTGCGGGCCTTCGCCATCTGGTGCCCGCTTCGCTGAATGCATTTGCGCCTGTGGCGGCCGTTTGTCGACCGCCTGATGCGTGTGCGCCGTCACTTGGGTCCACTGCGCGGGGGCGGATCAGCCGAGATCGCTGAAATGCTCTCGATTTCCTTTGTGCGGGGATGCATACGCCGATGGGAGTTTGGCGCAAGAGGGGGCGGGGCGCTCGTCCTTGCGTCTGGCTTTTGCCGCCCGCTGCGGGGGCCATGTGATGAACAGCAAAAACCCCCGTTTGTCTTTCGACGCCCGGGGGTTTTTGTTTTGATTATCGTTTTTAGAGCTTTGATGTCCTTTGCAGGCCTGGCAGCGACCTACTCTCCCGCGTCTTGAGACGAAGTACCATTGGCGCT
>NZ_JARBFX010000020.1 GCF_028863665.1 Aquabacter sediminis | reverse complement strand
GGATGACCGGAGCCGACGCGCGAATTGGAAAAGGCAGCTTGACCGATCAGCCGCGCAGAGTTCTCACACAGCCTCGGCCCCATACCGGACCTTCAACATGCATTTGCGAAGGTCGGCACATGGCGCGCAGAGGTCCCGTGGCTCGCCCAAGCCAACGCCTGGAATGATGGCAATGCCACGCTCGCTAGGCTGTGGCCTTTTTTCGCGTTTGCCGTCGATCGATCGCGACAACGGGTCGGGCAGAGGCGTTCATGAACGCTGAGAGGTGGCGCTTCCCTTGTTCCGGGTCGTAAGAGATCGAAAGCACGCGCGCGTCTTCGTCGGTCACCGAAACGTAGAGGTGAGCCATCGAGCTATCAAAATAGGCGCTCTCGCCCGCTTCGAGGCGGAAGGGCGCGTAGAATTCGGTGTGCACGTCGATCGCGCCGGACAGGACATAGACGAATTCCTCGCCATTGTGCCGGCTCCAATGGTCGAATTCATCGACCGAGCGGGCCCGCACGACCATCTCCAACGGCACCATCCCCTTGCGCGACAGTTCGGTGGCGTGGGCGCGATAGTCGTATTGGCCGCTGGTGAATCGCGCACCATCCCCACGGCGGGTTGTTGTCTTGCGGCCGAGAACCTGCGTCGGCTCATGCGGAGCGCCGGGCGCGACCAGCTCCTCGATTGGCAACCCCAGACCGTCGCAAATGCGCTTAATGATGTCGAAGGACGGCGAGACCAGTCCGTTCTCGATCTTCGACAAGGCGGATGCCGAAACACCGGTCATCTGGCCAACCGCAGTCAGCGTAAGCTTGCGGTCCTTGCGTGTCCGTCTGAGATGCTGACCGATGTGCTCCCCGGCGTCCTCGAAAGCCTGCGCCACGATCCGTCTCCCCACTCTCCCTCAGAGCCTTCAACATCGATGCGAACCCGACGCACGCGTTCGAAATGGTCCCCCGCGGATGCGGGACACCACTCGCCCACATTTTACGCATTTTGCTCAAAATGCAACCCGGAACACTTTTCGCTAATTTTTTGCTTGAAAGAAATTATTTTCCGAATTTTCCTGTGAGCCAAGATCGCGAACACGAAGAAGCGCCACATGAAGATTTCCGGCATCGAAGCCATCCCGTTCTCTCTTCCGGTGCGGCGGGAGTTCCGCTGGAACGGCCTGTTGCAGGGGCTGGGGCATTTCGTGCTCGTTCGCGTCACCACCGACACCGGCGTCACCGGCCACGGCGAAGCGGTCCCGCTACCGGACTGGGGCGGCGACTTTGGCCGCCGTGCGGGCGAGACCCGCGAGACCGTCCGCGCCATCGTGGAGAGTCAACTGACCCCCGCTCTTGTCGGCCGCGACCCCTGCAACATTGCCGAAGCAGCGGCCGCCATGGAGCGCGTGGTTGTAGGCCACACCTACGCCAAGTGCGCGGTCGAGATGGCCCTTCACGACATCTGGGGCAAAGCCCTTGGCCAGCCGGTCTACCGCCTTCTGGGGGGAGAGGTGCGTGCGCGGGTTCAGGTGGCCCACATGGTGGGGCTGATGCCGCATGAGGATGCCATCGCGGAGGCGGAGGCAGCCGCGGCGGACGGCATCCGAGCGTTGCAGATCAAGGGTGGCGAGAATGCCGAGCGCGACGTTGCTCTCGTTCAGGCCCTGCGGGCGCGCCTCGGCCCCAAGATGTTGCTGCGCCTGGACGCGAACCAGGGCTATGCCAATTCCAAGGCCGCCCTTGCCGTGCTCTCCAGGTTCGCGGCCGACGAACTCTCGTTCGTGGAGCAGCCGGTGTGCGGCCTCACCCACATGGCTGCGGTGACCGGGGGAACCTCCATTCCCGTGGTGGCCGACGAAAGCTGCTGGACACCCCGTGATGCTCTGGATCTCGTCCAGGCCCGCGCGGCGGATTGCATTTCCATCTACCTTGCCAAGGCCGGCGGCCTGCGCGCGGCGGGAGCCGTTGCCGCCATTGCCGAGGCGGCGGGGCTCGCCTGCGACGTTAACGGCTCGATCGAATCCGGTGTGGGCAATGCCGCCAATGTGCATTTCGCCTTGTCGCGCCCAGCGGTGACGCTGCCGGCCGTCATCCCGATTTCAGCTCCTAAGGGCAAGCATCCCTGCCGGGTCGGGGGCGCCTATTTCGACGACGACATTATCGTCGAGGCCTTTCCCTATGCGGCGGGCGGCATACGCCCGCCAGAGGGGCCCGGTCTCGGCATTACCATAGACGAGCACAAGCTCGCATCCTTCCGCCAATGATGCCCGCTTGCGGGACACACCAGAAAGGGAACTGACATGATGCCCGTGACATCTCGCGGCGCCCGCCGCCGCCAAACGCTCGCCGCCGCCCTTTGTACCCTCGTCCTCGCCGCCGCGCCGGCCGTGGCGCAGGTGAAATGGGACATGTCCATGGAGGATCGCGCCAATTCCCTGCCGGGGGAGGGCGCGACCGCATTCGCCGAGGACGTGGCCAAGGCAACAGGCGGCCAGGTGGTCATCACCGTGCACCATGGCGGCGCGCTGGGCTTCAAGAACAAGGACCACCTCAACGCGGTGCGCGACGGCGTCCTGCCGCTCGCCCAGAGTCTCGCCGGGGCCTTCTCTGGGCAGGAGCCGGTTTTCCTCCTCTCGTCGCTGCCCTTTCTGGCGCGCAATCTGGACGAGGCGAAGGTGCTCTATGACGTGGCTCGTCCCGCTTATGAGGCGGCGCTGACGCGGAACGGGCAGAAGCTGCTCTATTCATCGCCCTTTCCGCCCACCGGCATCTGGGCAAAGAAGCCTCTGCGCTCCGTCGACGATCTCAAGGGGCTGAAGATCCGCACGTATGACGTGAACGGGACGATCACGTTCAAGAATCTCGGGGCCGCGCCGCTGCAGGTCAGCTTCAGCGACGTGGTGCCCCAGCTCGGCACCGGCAACCTCGCCGCCGTCCTCACCTCCGCGGATGGCGGGCGCTCGCTGAAACTCTGGGAATTCACGCCGGTGTTCAACGATCTCGGCTATGCCTTCCCACTCAATATCACGGCCGTCAGTGCCGATGCCTTCGGCAAGCTCTCGCCCGAGCAGCAGAAGGCAGTGAGCGCCGCCGCGGCGGCGGCGGAGGCGCGGGACTGGGCCGCCGTGCGCACCTGGGAAGCCAAGAATTACGAAGTGCTGCGGGAGAACAAGACGGAAATCGTCAAGGATGCGCCGCCCGCCTTCATGGATGCGCTGGCCAAGGCTCGCGAGCCCGCCATCAAGGAGTGGCTGGACAAGACCCGCGCCGCTGGAAAGTCGATCCTCGACACCTTCGCCCAGAAGGTGGGGCACCAATGATCGCCGCCGCGCGCCTGCTCGACCGGATTGCCGGGGCGCTGGGCACGGCGGCCCTTGCGGTCGCGGCCGTGATGCTCGCCGTGGCGACCGGGCATATCCTCCTGGAAATCGTCCTGCGCAACGTGTTCGCCACCTCCACCTATGCCGTGGACGAGGTGGTCGGATATGGCGTCGGGGCCATGACGGTGCTCGCCATGGCCGCCACTCTTCGGCGCGGCGAGATGATCCGCGTCCAGCTGGTGCTCGCCCGCCTCCCGCCGGCGGGGCGGCGGGCCGCGGAGATCGGGTGCGCGCTCCTCGCGCTGATCCCGATCCTGCTGCTGACACGCGCCTTCGGCCAGTCCGCCCTGCGCAGCTTCAGGGAGCACAGCGTCAGCACCGGGCTGCTGGAGGTGCCGCTCTGGATTCCCGAGGCCATCTTCACCTTCGGGCTCGGTCTCCTCGCCCTGCAGCTCGCGGCCTATGCGCTGCGCCTTGCCGTCGATTCCGCCGCGACAATTACGGTCGCCGACGTCACGTCCGAATAGTCCGGCCCGCACCGCCGGGGAGCATCCTCATGGGCGCCTACAGCCTCAGCTTCGCCGTGTTCCTGCTGGTCCTCGCTTTCCTCGGGGCGGGCGTCTGGATCTTCGCTGGCATCCTGCTCGTCAGCGTCAGCAGCCTCGTCCTGCTGCTCGACTTTCCCATCGACCGCATCGCCGCGCTGGCCAAGACCGCCGTCTTCCGCAGCTCGACGGGGTGGGAATTGTCGGCCCTTCCCCTGTTCATCTGGATGGGTGAGATCGTGTTCCGCACCGATGTGGCCGAGCGGTTGTTCCGCGGCCTGTCGCCCCTTGCCAACCGCGTTCCGGGCCGCCTGCTGCACACCAATGTCTCCGGGTGCACCCTGTTCGGCGCCGTCTGCGGATCGAGCGCCGCCACGGCCGCCACGGTGGGCAAGATCACCACCAAGGCGCTCGCCCAGCGGGGCTACGACACCGATCTCACCATCGGCTCGCTTGCGGCCGCGGGCAGCCTTGGCCTCTTGATCCCGCCCTCCATCGTGATGATCGTCTATGGCGTTATTGCCGAGGTCTCCATCGCCAAGCTGTTCATCGCAGGCTTCGTGCCCGGCTTCTTCATCGCCGGCGTCTTCTCCTGCTTCATCGCGGTGCGGTGCTGGCTTGATCCCGCCCTCTCCCCCGCCGACGAGACTCGTCTCACCCTCGCCGAGGCGGTGCGCGCGGTGCTGGGGCTCTGGCCGGTGCTGCTCCTGATCATGATCGTTATGGGGTCGATCTATACCGGCATCGCGACCCCGACCGAGGCGGCCGCCGTGGGGGTCGGCGCGACCTTCGCCATCGCAGCGCTGACACGGCAATTGTCGCTGGCGCTGGTCACAGAGTCGGCCCTCGCGGCGGCGCGCAGCTCCTGCATGATCCTGTCCATCATGATCTCTGCCTCGCTGCTGTCCACGACACTCGCCTATCTGCACGTACCCACAGACCTCGCTCATGTGGTGCAGCAGAGCGGGCTCGGGCCCTATCAGCTCATCATCGCCATCGGCATCCTTTACCTGGTGCTTGGGTGCTTCCTGGACGGCGTCTCCATCACGGTCATGACCATGCCAGTGGTGCTTCCGCTCGTCACCGCGGCCGGGTTCGATCCGCTGTGGTTCGGCGTGTTCCTCGTCATCATGGTGGAGCTGGGGCAGATTACCCCTCCGGTGGGCTTCAACCTGTTCGTGCTGCAGGGCCTTACGGGACAGCCCCTGTCGCGCGTTGCCAAGGCGTCGGCACCGTTCGGCCTGCTCATGCTCGCTTGCCTCACGGTGCTGACGGTCTGGCCCGCCATCGTCCTGTGGCTGCCCAACCTGCTTCAGCCCTGACACAATCGCATCCTGTTCCGAAGAGCATTCCATGACCGGCTTTCGCCTCGCCGCCGACATCGGCGGCACCTTCACCGACGTTGCGCTGCTCTCCGACGCGGGCGCGCTGGCCACCGCCAAGGTACCTTCCACGCCGCACGATTACGCGCTGGGCATCCTCGACGGCTGCCGCCAGATCCTCGCGCGGGAGCGCCTACCTGCCTCGGCGATTGCCGAATTCCTCCACGCCTCGACCGTGGCCACGAACGCCATCTTGGAGGGCAAGGGCGCCCGGACGGCACTCATCACCACCGAGGGTTTCCGCGACGTGCTGGAACTGCGGCGCATCCGCGTGCCGCGCCTCTATGAACCGCTTTACCAAAAGCCACAGCCCCTGGTGCCGCGCCGCCACCGTTTCGAGGTGCGCGAGCGCATTGCGGCGGACGGCAGCGTGGTCACCCCCCTTGACGAGACGGCGTTCGACGCCATCGCCGCCGCCATCGCCACGGCGGGTATCGAGGCGGTGGCGGTGTGCTTCCTGAATGCCTTCACCAATCCGGCCCACGAGCGCCGCGCCGGCGAACTTCTGCGTGCCCTGCTGCCCGGACGCTTCATTACCCTCTCCGTGGATGTTCTGCCCGAGGTGCGCGAGTACGAGCGCACCAGCACCACCGTCATCAATGCCTATGTGGGGCCGCCGGTGGAGGCCTATCTCGCCTCGCTGGGTCGGCAGCTCGCCGGCGAGGGCATCGCCGCGCCGCTGCGGATGATGCAGTCGAGCGGCGGCCTGCTCGACATTGCGTCGGTAATCGCAAAGCCGGCGCAGGTGGTCGAGAGCGGTCCCGCCGCAGGGGTGATCGGCGCGGCCCGGCTGGGGGCGCTGTCAGGCTATCGGGACATCATCACCCTCGACATGGGTGGGACCACCGCCAAGGCCGCCGTGATCGAGAAGGGGCGTCACGTTTCCACGGACGAATACGAGGTCGGGGGCGGCATCTCCCTCTCCAGCCGGCTGGTGAAGGGGGGCGGATATGCCCTCAAGCTGCCGGTGATCGACGTCTCCGAGGTTGGCGCCGGCGGCGGGTCGCTGATCTGGCGGGATGCGACCGGCCATCTGAAGGTGGGGCCGCACAGTGCAGGCGCCTGGCCGGGGCCGGCTTGCTATGGCCGTGGCGGCACCGCGCCCACCGTCACCGACGCCAATGTGGTTCTTGGCTATCTCAATCCCACGGCCATCGCCGGCGGCACCGTTGCCATCGATGCCGCCGCTGCCCGCGCGGCACTCGCATCGGTCGCGAACGGACGCGACGTCGAGGAACTGGCTTACGGCGTCGTGCAACTGGCGGCCACTACGATGATGCGCGCGGTCAAGGCCGTGACCACCTATCGCGGGCGCGACCCGCGCGACTTCGCCCTGTTCGCCTTCGGCGGCGGGGGTGGGCTCTATGCCGCGGATCTCGCGCGTGCCCTCGGCATCCGCACGGTGGTCGTGCCGCCCGCGGCGGGTGTGTTCAGCGCGGTGGGGTTGCTGTTCGCGGATCTGGAGCTGGCGCTGTCGCGCGGCTATCTGCGTCGTCTCGCGACCGCACCGGGGGAGGAGGTGGACGGCATCTTCAGGGAGCTGGAGGCCGCCGCCGTCGCCGAGCTGAAAGTCGGGCGGGACCAAGTGGTCTCCCAACGGCGGATCGACGTTCGCTATGCCGGCCAGGCGTTCGAGCTTTCCGTAGAGGTGCCGCAGCACGCAGAGTCGCTGGGCTTCGACCGGATCGCTCGGACATTCGATGCCGAGCATGAGGCGACCTATGGCCACCGCCTGCCGCCCGAGCATCCCAAGGAGATCGTCGCCTTGCGCGTAACGGCGAGTGTGCCGCCGGCGTGCCCGCCGATGCTCGATGCCGATGGGCTGATGGCGCGTGCGCCACGCATGCCCGAGAGCCGGCGGCCGGTCTTCTTCGGCGCGCTCGGCCGGCACGACACGGCGGTGATCGGACGCGCCGATCTCACGGCGGAGGCGCGTCAGGGTCCCCTCGTGATTGAGGAATATGAAGGCACTTCCGTGGTGCCGCCGGATTGCGCTGCCCGTCTCGACGGGCATGGCAACGTGGTCATCTCGGTCGGGTGAGGGCAACAATGGACGACAGCATCGATTCCCTGCTCCTCGAGATCATCCGCAACGGTTTCAGCACCGTCGCCGACGAGATGGCGCTCATCCTGATGCGCTCGGCGCACTCCATGATCGTGCGCGATTCCATGGATTACTCGACCGCCATCTGCGACGCCGAAGGGCGCATCGTGGGGCAGGGGCTGACCACGCCCATGCACCTCGGCAGCTTCTATGATGCCATGCGCCATCTGATCGGCCAGTTTGAGGGGCGGATCCGGGAGGGCGACCTCTATATCGGCAACGACCCCTATCTCGCCTCGGGCCAGCATCTGCCGGATATCTACATCATCGCCCCCATTTTTCATGACGGGATGTTGGAAGGCTTCGCCACCACCATCGCCCACCATGCCGATGTCGGGGGGATCGTGGCCGGCAGCAATTCCATCGGCGCCACGGAGATCTACCAGGAGGGACTGCGGCTTCCGTTCCTCAAGCTCTGGGATGCTGGCGCGGAGAACGGCGCAATTCTCGACATCGTGCGGGCCAATGTCCGGGTGCCGGAGAAGGTGATCGGCGACCTGAAGGCGCAGATCGCCGCCTGCCGCGCCGGAATTCGCGGCTATGGCGAACTCTTCGCCCGCTACGGGTCCGCCACCGTGCGGCGCTACATCGAGGCGCTGCACGATTACGCCGAGGCTCTCGCCCGGCTCCAGATCGAGGCGATGCCCGACGGGGTCTACAGCTTCGAGGACAGGATCGACGGCCTCGGTGAAAACCCCGCACCCATCGTGCTGAAGGTGACCGTCACCATCTCCGGCAGCGACGTGACCACCGATTGGACCGGCACGGCGGAACAGGTGAAGGGGGGCATCAATGCGCCGCTCTCGTTCCTCAAGTCGAACGTTTACGCCGCGCTGCGCTCGGTGATGAGCGAGGACGTGCCCAATTGCCACGGCTTCACCCGTGCCATCCATGTCGTCGCGCCGGCTGGAACGCTGGTCAATGCCACCCACCCCGCGCCCTGCGGCGCGCGGGGCATCACCGGCTACCGCATCGCCGACTGCCTGTTCGGTGCCCTGGCCCAGGCGGTGCCGGAGCGGGTCACGGCGGACGGGGCCGGCGGCTCGACCTTGCCGACCATCGCCGGCTGGCGGGATGGCGAGCCGTTCGTATTCTCCGAATGCGTCATGGGCACGTGGGGCGCGGCGCAGGGCCACGACGGTCAGTCCGGTGTTCCGCACATGTGCTCCAACCAGTCCAACGTGCCCATCGAGATGATCGAGGCGGAATACCCGATCCGCATCGAGCGCTATGGCTACGTGGCCGACACCGCGGGACCCGGGCGCCAGCGGGGTGGCCTCGGCCTCGTGCGCGAGTATCGCACCCTCGCCACCGGCCTTTCGCTCTCGGTGCGTGCCGACAAGCAGGATTTCCCGCCCCACGGCCTCGAGGGCGGCGAGAAGGGTGCGCCCTGCTCAAGCGTGCTCAATCCCGGTAGCAACGCCCGCACGCTGCCCATGCTGTTCACCGCCCCGGTGCCGCTGGATGCCGGCGACCTGTTCCGCCATGTTATGGCGGGCGGCGGCGGCTTCGGGCCTGCTTTGGAGCGCGATCCCGAGGCGGTCCTGGCCGACGTGATCGATGGGCTTGTAACCGTGGAAGGTGCACGGCGAGACTATGGTGTCATCATTGCCGGCACCCCGCTGGCTGTTGATCGGGCCTCCACCCTTGCATTGCGCTCCGCCGCCGCCTGACCGGGAGGGATGCGACTTTGACCCTACTGCCGGATTCCTATTCCTCCCACATCCGCCCCGCGCTGAGAGGCGCGCGAGCCGCCGTTTCAACCGCTCACCCGCTGGCCAACTCCGCCGCGCTGGAGGTGCTGGCGGAAGGCGGAAATGCCGCGGATGCGTCTATTGCTGCGCAGGCGGTCATCGCCGTGCTCATGCCGGAAGCCGCCGGGCTCGGCGGCGACGGCTTCTTTCTCGTGCGGTCTCCGGACGGTTCCATAACGGCCGTGAATGCCGCTGGCGCCGCCCCCGCAGGTCTGGAGGGGCCGATCGGCGACGACGGAAGCAGCGTGACCGTTCCGGGGCTGGTTATGGGCTGGTCCAATGTTGCGCGCCTCTTCGGGGCGCTTCCGCTCGCCCGCTCGCTCGCACCCGCCCAGCGCCTCGCAGCATCCGGCGGCCCGGTGCGGGCTGAAACGGTTCGTGCGGTCGCCACCCAGAAGGCGCGCCTCATGCGGGGCGGTGCCGAAAGTTGGCCGTATTTCAATACAGTAGAAGGCGCCCGCCTTTGCCAGCCTGTGCTTGCCGCAACCTTGCATGGCATCGGTATGCACGGTGCCGAGTGGTTCTATCAAGGTCCCTTGGCGCGGGCGATGACCTCCACCGTTCAGGCCCGACGCGGCACCCTTGCCGTCGGCGATCTGGCTGCCCATGACAGCGTTGTCACCCGTCCGTTGTCGCTGGACTGCAATGGCGTTCGCGTCCACGTGCAGCCGCCCATGTCGCAGGGTATCCTCCTGCTGATGGCCCTCAAGGCCTACGCGGGTTTGGCACCGCCCGCCGGGACGCGCGAACATGCCCTGATTGAGCTCACGCAGGCGGCTTTCGCCTTCCGAGACCGTGCCGGCGAGGGACCGGCTCTCTTGTCCGAGCCGATGCCGATCGATCTCTCGAAGGCAAGTCTGCGAGGAGGGCCGCGGAGCTATCTGCATACTGCCGGCGTGGCCACGGCCGATGCGCAGGGCATGGTGGTCTCGTCGCTCGTCTCGGTCTTCGACGATTTCGGCTCCGCCATTCATGTGCCCGAGGGCGGCTTCGTGCTGAACAACCGGGCGGTGGGGTTCACCGCCGCGCCCAACCATGCCCGGCCGTCGGCGCTCCCGGTTCATACGCTCGCACCCATCCTGGTGGAGGGGCAGGACGCCTGCTTCGCGCTCGCGACCCCCGGCGCCGACGGGCAGGTGCAGACTCTCCTCCAGATCCTCATGCGGGTCTTCGAGGAAGGGCAGGGGCTGCCGGCAGCCATCGACGGACCGCGCTGGCGGAGCGAGGACGGTCGGCTGCTGGTGGAAAGCGACCATCCTGCGCGCGCAGCGCTGCAGGGCTTCGGCCACAAGGTGGTCCCTACGCCCGCTGGGGATACGCGCTTCGGCGCCGTCGTTTGTGCCGGTCTGGCAGGCGCGAGTCCATTCGCGGTTTCGGACTGGCGGCGGGAGACATGGTCCTCCGCTTGCTAGAGCGCGATCATCAGGTTGAATCAATCTGATCGGTGAATCGCGCTCTAACTCATTGATGGAGAATGCGGGGTCCGATCAGCCTGCGGTGCGCTCAGATCGGCGCATGCTCTAGCGATCTTGCATCCTATTGAACGCGCGGCTGGTCGCACCTCTATCGAGCGGTCGTCGCCATCGTGATGTTGCCGCTCGCCGCCCTGCTCGCGGCGCCAAGATGCTCCAAGAGGAGCTGGCGGAACAGCAACAACGCGCGCGATGGTGCCCTGTCTGCGCGATGGGCGAGGTGGCGTGATATGGCGAGCCCTTCGACCGGCGCGCCCAGCAATTCGCAGCCCGCGATCTCTCGATGCACGCCGGAGTAAGGCGAAACGGTGCTTCCCACGCCGCGAGCGACGAGCTTCTTCATGACGTCGATGGATTCGACCTCGATCACCACATCAAGGCGGATGCCATGGGAGGCGGCTGTCGCGTCAAGAAGCCGGCGGGTCGTATTGCTCTGCCCCGGCTGGACGAGCGGGATGCCCGCGAGATCGCGCACTGCGACTTCTTTCCGGCCGCGGACCTGTCCCGCCGCCTCCGGCGCCTGCACCAGCCAGAGCAACTCATCGCAGATATGGATCTTCGCGATCATCGGGTTCTGATCAAGCCCGGTGATGAGCGCGAGGTCGAGGTCGTCCTGGAGCAGCTTTTCGCTAAGATCCTGACTGTATCCCTCAACGAGGCTCACCGCGACATTCCCATGGGCCGCGCGGAAGGCAATGACGGTGTCGAGGCCGATCAGGTCTCCGAGGGAGGGAGGAAAGCCGACCCTTAACCTGCCCGAAACATCGGCGCTTGTCGCGATGACATCAGCCTTCGTATGCGTGAGGACATGGAAGACAGCCTCCGCCCCCTCGAACAGGCGTCTTCCAGCGTCGGTCGGATCCGTGCCGCGGCTGTGGCGGTAGAACAGATCGACCCCGAGTTCGGCCTCGAGCAGCCTGATCTGTCGGGTTACCGCCGACTGCGCCACGCATAACGCGGCCGCCGCCTTGGTGACGCTGCGCAGTTCCACCACACGCATGAAGTATCTGAGTTGGACGAGATCCATTGAGTCCTCCTGGCCCATCTCAATTTTAGATCGATTGCATCTCGCAGCAATATTTTACATGCGCGACGCGATCTGTTGTTTTTCGGTCGACTGGTTGAAAATCTGGAGCGCCAATGAACAATCATCTGTCTTCGCGCCCCTCATCCTCAACCTGTGTTGTCGAGGGAGAGAACGGCCCGTTCCAGATTGAATGGGACGCACCCATCGAAATGGCTGATGGTATCGTACTGCGCGCCGACATTTTCCGGCCGGTCGGCGACGGACAATATCCCGTGCTGCTCAGCTATGGCCCTTATGGGAAGGGATTGGCCTTCCAGGACGGCTACCCGTCCGCATGGGACATCATGCTGAAGGAGCACCCCGACGCGGCGGCCGGCTCGGGAAACAAGTTCCAGAACTGGGAGGTGGCGGATCCGGAGAAGTGGATCCATCACGGCTATATCTGCATCCGGGTCGACTCACGCGGGGCCGGTCGCTCACCGGGCGTGCTCGACGTGCATTCGGAGCGTGAGATCGATGATCTCGTCGCCTGCATCGAATGGGCCGCCGTGCAGCCCTGGTCGAACGGCAAGGTGGGGCTGGCCGGGATATCCTATTATGCCACCAACCAATGGCGCGCCGCCGCCAAGCGTCCCCCACACCTTGCCGCCATTTGCGTGTGGGAGGGCTACAATGACCGCTATCGCGAATCCGCACGACATGGCGGCATCCTCTGCTCCTTCACCAAGAATTGGCAGCAGATGCAGGTCCTCAGCGTCCAGCACGGCCTGGGCGCGAACGGGCCGCGGAGCGCTTTCACCGGCGAACTGGTCTGTGGCCCAGAGACCCTCACGCCGCAAGAGCTGGCCGCCAATCGTCGAGACATCTCCTCCCAGCTCTCCGAGCACCGACTCGACGACGATTTCTACAAAGCCCGGACGCCCGTTCTGGAAGACATTCAGATTCCCCTCCTGTCCGCGGCAAACTGGGGTGGGCACGGCTTGCACACGCGCGGCAATTTCGAGGGCTATCTGAGGGCGGGCAGCCGGCAGAAATGGCTGGAAGTGCATGGCGGGGCGCATTGGGCCGGTTTCTATACCGACTACGGCGTCGAGCTGCAGCGTCGCTTCTTCGATCACTTCCTCAAAGGCGAGGATAATGGGTGGCAGGATCAGCCACCGATCCAGCTTCAGATCCGCCATCCCAACGGTACATTCACCCAGCGGTATGAAGAGGCGTGGCCAATCCCGCGTACGCGCTGGACGCGCTTTTACCTCGACCCGGTGACGATGGCCTTGTCTCCCACGCCTCCGGCCCTATCGGGCGTGGTTACATACGAAGCAATGGGCCGGGGTCTGACGTTCCTTTCGGCCCCCTTTGAGTCCGAGACGGAAATCACCGGCCCGTCAGCCGCAACGCTGCGCTGCTCGTCTACGACCAGCGATGCAGATCTGTTCCTCGTGCTGCGATTGTTTGCGCCGGACGGCTCGGAAGTGGTGATGCGCGGGGCCATCGATCCCCACGCGCCGATCGCCCAGGGCTGGCTGCGCGCCTCGCATCGGCGGACCGATCCCGAGCGCAGCATGCCGTGGCGGCCCTATCACCTGCATGACCGCGAGGAGGCTCTCACCCCTGGCGTCCCGGTGGATGTCGAGGTGGAGATCTGGCCGACCTCCATCATCGTGCCGAAGGGCTATCGGATCGGACTGAGCATTCGCGGACGCGACTACGAATATGAGGGCCCGGCTGCGAGCCTCTCCAACATGAAGAATCCGATGCGCGGCTGCGGGCCCTTCATCCATGACGACCCGCAGGACCGCCCGACCGAAATCTTCGCCGGCCATGTTTCGATCCATGTGGAGGCCGGAAATCCGGCCTTCCTGACCCTTCCCGTCGTGCCGCCCGTCTGAAACCGAGGCACCAAGAACCGCTGCGCCTCACCTGCGGAGAGCGCGAGAAGACCTGAGGAGGAACCCATGTCCCGCCTGGCGAAGATCGCACTCGCGATGCTTGCCGTCCTGCTCGTCACGCCCATTTCCCGGGCTTGGAGCCAGGACGAGCCGTTCCCGACCCGCATGGTGCGAATCGTCGTGCCTTTCCCGGCCGGGGGCAATTCCGACATCATGACCCGGGTATTGGCGAAGAAGCTGTCGGAGATCTGGCGCCAGCCGGTCATCGTGGATAACAAGCCGGGGGGTGACACCCTGATCGGCACGTCGGACGTCATCCGCGCCCCGGGCGATGGCTATACGATCCTCAACAACATCTCCCAGATTATCCAGAACACGTTCTTGAAAAAGAACATGCCATTTGACACCTTCAAAGAGCTGCGGCCCCTGATTGTGGCGACCGAGACTTCGATGTATTTCGTGGTCAGCCGACAGGATGGCGCCATTCCGGCAGATCTGGCGACCTTTGTCGCACAGTCCAAGCGACCCGACTCCCACAAGACCTTTGGCTCGTTCGGGTACGGCTCGACAGGGCAGCTCCTGCTCCTGAAGCTGATCGAGACGACATCAGCAAAGGTCGACGACATCCCCTTCAAGGGCAATCGCGACATCATCCTACAACTGCTCAACGGGGAGATCTCGTCGTCCTTCCTTCCCTTCAGCGCGTTCGCGCCCTATATCGACCAGCAGAAGCTAAAGGCAGTGGCGGCGACTGGCGCGGCGCGGTCCGCCGTTCTGCCCGACGTGCCGACGTTCGAAGAGCAGGGCGTCGCGGGCTTCACCGGCACCAATTGGAACGGCTTCTTCGTGTCGGCCAAAACCCCGCCCAAGGTGGTCGAGAAGCTATCTGCAGGTTTCAACCAAGTTCTTAAAGATCCGGAGGTCATCGAGACGTTGAAGGCGCTTGGCCTGACGCCAGTGGGAGGGGATCCGGCGAAGTTCCAAGCCTATATAGACAACGAGACGGAATGGCTGAGATCTCTCGTGGCAACTACGGGCCTCCAGCCCCAGTGACCTTGGCCGGATGAAGAGCGGCAGCAGGCGCCTGCTTTGCGCTCCCATTTTGGACGTTAGTGAACCGCCCCGGGTTTGCCGGAGGCCGGATTGTTTGAGTCACGCAGCCATAGCGGACGGCGCGAGCGTGGCATGGTATGCGGCCTCGGCTTCGGCGGGCGGGATATTGCCGATAGGCTCAAGGAGCCCTCGGTTGTTGAACCAGTCGACCCATTCAAGCGTGGCGTACTCGACAGCCTCGTAGTTCCGCCAAGGCCCTCGTCGATGGATGACCTCGGCCTTGTAGAGGCCGTTGATCGTTATGGCGGCTGTCGGTCGTCCGCGTGCGCCTTGGCACGGCGGCGAGGCCCCGGATGCCGGCGCGGCGCATGAGCCGCTCGATCCGGGACCGGCCCACGCGCCGACAGTGCCCCCTCAGGACCGCATGGATCCGGGGCGCGCCATAAGTCCCGCTGCTCTGCGCGTGGATCAGCCGGATGTCATCGGTGAGCGTCCGGTTGGTCTGTGCCCGCAAGCTCTCGGGCCGGGCGCGCCAGGCATAATAGCCGCTGGCTGACAGCCCGAGGGCCGCGCACATCACGCGAACCGGCCACACAGCGCGATGCTCATCGACGAACCCGAACGTCATCGGGAGGCCGCTCCGAAGATGAGCGCGGCTTTTTATAGGATGTCGCGCTCCATCCGCAACCGCTCGTTCTCCCGCCTGAGCCGGGCGTTCTCCGCAGCGAGGTCCGCCGGCGACGGGGCCGCCGCCTGCGGGATCGGGCGCCGCGCCGGCCCCGTCGCCTGTGGTTCGAGATCTCTCACCCACCGTCGCAGAACCGTCTCGTGCAGCCCCAGGTCCTGCGCCACCTGCCCGGCGGACAGACCGCTGGAGGTCACCCGGTCAACCGCCTCCCGCTTGAACGCCTCTGGAAAAAACCGACACCGTGCGCCCATCGAACACTCCTGTGAAGCTCACAAAAGCTAACATGGGTGTCGAGAAAGACGGGGGAAGATCAGGCGGTTGAAATAGCCGGGCGACAGCTTCTTCACTTGTGTCGACCTGATGAATATTAAGCTTCCGAACCTATCGTAGGGCGAAGCCGCTTTCGAAGATTGCGAGCTCCGTGCGCAATCGTACGATGCCCTCATTTAAATCCTGGGCCGGTTCCGCGATCCACCGCCGGAGCTCGACTTGGAAAATCGCGAAAGCGATCCAACCGAGCGTGTCGGCGTCGACATCCTGCCTCACGGTTCCGGCCTTCATTCCGAAACGGAACGGCTGGGAGATGAGATTCATCAGCCGCACCCTGTTCTGCCTGTAGCGCGTTGCCTGCTGGCCGCTGCCATAGAACAGCATCTCACGCAGGATGATGCGAGACAATTCGGGCTGCCGGCCGAAGAACTCGTAGTGTGGTTCGAAAATTGAAATGAGGTTATCATTCACACCTTTGTGTGGATTTAGGTTTTTGATGCCGTTTCGACAATGTTTTCCAAATCCCGATTATAAACAAGAAATAAAAGATCGCGCTTGTCGTTCGCATAATTGAACAGGGTTCCGATGCCGACACTCGCGCGCACTGCAATCTCGCGCGTCGTTGTATCGTCAAACCCCTTTTCGATGAACAGTTGAGTGGCGGATTCCTTGATGCGCTGCAACTTGTCGATCTTGTTTCGGGCACGCTGGCCGGATGCCGCCGGCCGGTCAGAACTGTCCGCGCCGTCAGCGTTCGCTGGCCCCTGCCGAAGCTGCATGGTGGAAGTCTCCCGTTGCCAAGACACTGAAAACAAGACTCCCGTCATATAGGGGAAGCTGGGCGACGACCAGTCGCGCGACTTAACCCGAACAGGGAAATGGCAACTGCGTCTCATGGGTGCACCATTGGATATGCACTGCACCACAGCCCCGATCATACTTGGAACCGCTTTCACCGAGGGCGTGTGACTCCTGCAGAGAGAGCTCAAGGCTCTTGAAAATTGGCGGACGGGACCGGGCAGGAAGGGGGAGCGACGGTTGCCGCTTACGTCGGAGGATCGCTTGGCAAATTTCCGAGCGTGCTCATAATTGATCGTAGTCAATTTTAGAGTGAATAGCGCCTCTTGATCGGCCACGGTCGAGGGGCCGTTCGGCGAAGCCGGATGGGCTTCGCGCACGGTGAACCGGTGCGCCCATCTCAGAGGGGCTGCCGGCGTTTGGGGTGAGGGGCGAAGAAGCAGCGAATAGGCAAGCCAACGGGCACACCTCCAGGTCCAGATGGATGTGCCCAGCCTAGCTCTCGTGCGGCGACGAGCCGACGTGGGAGCGGAACCAGAAAAAAGGACCGGGGGAGAGCGCCGACGATGGAAACGCTTCGCACCAGCGAAGGCGATGGCACGGTCACGCGTT
Source organism: Aquabacter sediminis (assembly GCF_028863665.1). Lineage (GTDB taxonomy): Bacteria > Pseudomonadota > Alphaproteobacteria > Rhizobiales > Xanthobacteraceae > L1I39. The sequence goes on along the minus strand of NZ_JARBFX010000020.1, from coordinate 11,745 downwards.
TGGCCGGCAGCAGGACCGGAACGCACCGAGGCGCGGGCCGGGGGGCCGTGCCATGCTGAGCGCGTCACCGATTGCGACCGCAGGCTGCTTTGCCTGCGAGCCGGATCGCACGCGACGGGTGATGATCTCGGTGGCGCCGAACGGTGGCCGCAAGACCAAGGCGGACCATTCCGCGCTCCCACTGTCAGCCGATGAACTTGCGTGTTGCGCGATCGAATGCCGGGATGCCGCTGCCAGCCTGCTTCATCTGCATGTCCGGGACCGCGACGGCCGGCACCTCCTGGATGCAGATGCCTATCGCGCCGCCACGGAGGCCGTGCGCCGGGCTGTCGGTCGTGATCTGGTGGTGCAGATCACGACGGAATCGCTTGGGTTCTACGGCCCGGCCGAACAGATCGCCATCGTCAAGGCGGTCCGCCCGGAATCGGCCTCAATCGCCATGCGCGAGATTGTGCCCGAGGATGGCGACGAGGGACGTTTTTCTGAGCTGCTTGCCTGGATGCGCCGCGAAGGCGTGACGCCGCAGATCATCCTCTATGATCTGGCCGACCAGCGCAGGCTCATGGACCTGCAGGCGCGCGGCGTGGTGCCGGGCGATCTGCCGCTGCTGTTCGTGCTGGGGCGCTACACGGCGAACCAGAGCTCGGCGCCGGCCGATATCCTGCCGTTCCTTCAGGATCGTATGGCGCTGCCGGCACACTGGAGCGTGTGCGCTTTTGGTGCCCGCGAGGCAGCCTGCGTGGTCGCGGGCACGCTGCTTGGCGGTCATGTGCGGGTTGGCTTCGAGAACAACCTTTTCCTTCCCTCCGGCGCCGTCGCGCCCTCCAACGCCGCGCTCGTCGCGGCGGTGACGGGTTCGATCACCGCGCTGGGATTCGGGCTGGAGAGCGCCGACAGCCTCCGCCAAACCTTCTCCCGACTGACGTGACCTCTAAGAGGCAATGATGAGCGAGCAAAGCGCCGCAACCGATCCCGGCAGACCGAGAAGCCTTGAGAATGCCAAGGCCTGGATGAAGGACCGCCTCGCCAAACGGGTCCATCCACTCGGCTTGACGGATCCCGAGGAAACGGAACGGGCCATCGAGCGGCTTGAGGGGCTGGACGGGGCCAACTGGGCCAAGTGCTGGATCGCGTCCGGCAACGCCTATGTCGAACGCGCGACTGCGGCCGAGGCCGCGGGGGACATCAAGGGCGCTCGGCGCAACTACTACCAGGCCTATGGCTTCTTCTTCCTCGGCCGCTTTCCGTGTCCAAACCATCCCGACAAGCTGGAGAGCTACGAGCGGGAACTGCGCGCCTACGAGAATTTCGGACGGCTGGCCGAGCCGCCGATCGTGCCGGTCGCGCTGGATTTCGACGCCGGGACTCACAGCAAGACACTCCGGTTCTATGTACGGACGCCTGCCGGCAGCAGGCGGCCGCCGGTTGTGATCATGTGGGGGGTGTCGATGCGTGGAAGGAGGAGATGACCGAGCTGTCGTCCTCGTTGGCCGCGGCTGGCATCGCATCCGTCGCGATGGACAATGTCGGCACCGGGGAATCGCCGATCAAGGCCACAGCGGACGGCGAAAAGCAGTTCCTGCCGGTGATCGAGTGGGTGCAGCGCAACCCGGATCTCGACGGCAGCCGCATCGTGCTGGTCGGCCGCTCCTTTGGCGGCCATTGGGCCACCAAGCTCGCCCATCTGGCTCCAGACACGCTGAGGGGCGCAGTCAACTGGGGTGGTGGCGTCCATTTCATGTTCCAGCGGGAGTGGATCCAGCAGTCGCGCCATCCCGAAAGCTACCTGATGGAATTGGTCGAGACGCGCAGCCGCATGCTGGGCGCCGAAAACGACGCAGCATATGTCGAGGGGTTCCGCGTGCTGTCGCTGCTGGACCAGGGCCTGCTCGACCGGCCGAGTGCGCCGCTGCTACTGGTGAACGGCAAGGAGGACAAGCAGTGCCCGATCGCTGACATCCACCTGCTGCTGGAGCACGGCAGTCCCAAGACCGTGCGCCTCTTCCCCGGCGGACATATGGGTTTTGGCCCGCACACGGTTCCCACCATTGTCCGCTGGATCGGCGAACAGCTGAAATGAGGCGAAAGGACGAGAGATGAGCAACTGGAAACAGATGATGCCGACGACGGAGGCCTACCTCCTCGACAGGGTCCTCTACGAACTGCACCACAAACCCGATGATCTCGCTGCCTACAACCAAGACAAGGACAAATATCTGTCCCGCTACAAGCTAACGCCGGAGATGAAGGCTAAGATCTCTGGCGACGACGTGGCCGGGCTCTACGAGGCCGGCGTCAACCCCTACCTCCTGCGCGCGCACTGCATTGGGGTCAAGATTCCCGAAGATGTTTCGCTCGCCGCGCTGCGCAGCCTGCTGCAAGAAGGAGATGACAAATGGCTGAGCTGACCGGGATCTATACCGCGAGCCACACCCCCGTGATGTTGAACTTCCCGGACCGCATTCCGGCCGGGTTGCGCAGCGAGATTTTCGCCGCCTACGAGGCAATGGGGCGCGACTTCGAGGCGGGTCGTCCGGACGCCCTTATCGTGCTGTCCAACGATCATCTGCATAACTTCTTCCTCAATAACTTCCCGGCGCTCTGCATCGGCACCGCAGAAAGCTACGAGAGCCCAATCGAACACTGGCTTAAGGCGAAGCGTCGCCTTTTTCAGGGGGACCAGGCCTTCGGCTCTTACCTGCTCCAGGCCGCACTCGATGCTGAATTCGATCCGGCCTTCTCGATGGACATGGTGCTCGACCACGGGTCGCTCACGCCGCTCGAACTGGCGGGGCTCGATCCGAATCTGCCCATCGTGCCGATCCTGTTCAATTGCGTGCAGCCGCCGATGCCCACCATGCGCCGGTGCTACAATTTCGGCATCTTCCTGGGCCGGGCGATCCGCGCCTATACCGGCGTCGAGCGCGTCGCTGTCCTTGCCACCGGTGGAATTAGCCACGACATCGCCACGCCGCGCATGGGGATGGTCAATCGCGAGTTCGACGAGACGCTTCTGCGGCTGCTCGAGGAAGGCGATATCGACAAGACGATCGCCTATGCGACCGACTTCGTGCACACGGCCGGAAACGGGGCCGAGGAAATCCGGATGTGGATGGCGGCGCTGGGCGTGGCCGATGGCATGCGCTTCAAGCCCGCCTACTACAAGGCCGTCAACGACTGGTACACCGGCATTGGCATCGGGCATTTCATCCACGAACCGGCGAAAGCAGCCTGAAATGCACGCCTGTCTCAATATCCCCATAGTCGGTGGCGGATCGGCGGGTGCGGCCCGCCGGGAACCGTATTCCTAGACGGCAGCGGGAAACGGGGCACCGCCCTTCTGATCGAGGAAGCGAGCCATGCAACACGCCGCGCCTGGCATCCGTTGCAGGGATTGCGATCGAGGACGGGCTGGTGCTTGCGCGGGGACCATGGCGCGCCCGCTCGGTCGTTGCCGGATGGTCGTCGACTTATCGCTCAAAATCAGTCGGCTTTAGCGCGCACGCACCGAGCCGCACATGCAGACCGCCGTGGTCGAGAAGGCACTGGCGCAACTCAATCGAGGCTTTTGACGAGGGACAGCATGTTTCTGGACGTCGGCACTCACATCCTCCACGCGTCCCTGTTCGGCGATCGGTCGAAGCCAGCAGTCGTGCTGCTGCACTCGCTGGGCGCGTCTGGTGCCATCTGGGAGCGGCAGGTCGAGGCGCTGGCGGCATCGCACTTCCTGATTTGCCCGGACTTGCGCGGACACGGCCTCAGCCGGGTTTCCTTGACGCCATTTGGCATTGACGACCTGGCGGCGGACATAATGGCCCTCCTCGATGCACTTCACCTGACCAGCTACCACGTCTGCGGCCTCTCGATCGGAGGGCTCGTCGCCCAGGCGGTTGCCGGCCTCCGGCCGGATCGCATCCTTACCCTGACGCTGTTCGACTCGAACATCGTCAGCCTGAACCCGCCGATGTGGCGTGAGCGGGCGGCCCGGTGCCGTGCGGACGGGCTGGCCGCGATCGCCGACAGCGTGCTGGCGCGCTGGACGACGGCGGCCTTCCGAGACACTGCGGAAGGCAAGGGCTTGGCGACGATGGATCGCGGCCATCGTGTTTTTCTTCGCCGGGCAACTGATCTACTCGATCTACCATCACGCATTCGAGAAGGTCAGCAAGGATGCGATGCGTGGCCTCTGCTTCTTCTTCGGGCTGATGTTCATTAGCGAAGTGCTGCTCGTGCTCAGCATCGGCGTCGATTACCAGTATGTCAGAGCTCCCTATATTGGGCCGACCCTGCATCTGGGAATGGTCGATCTTCCGCTGCGGCTGCTGATCCCCGCGCTTGCCTCGGGGGTGCTGTTTGCCGGGATCGAACTGTTCATCCGGCGGACATTCACCGGCCGTGCCATAGCGGCGGTGGCGCAAGACCCGGTAGCGCTGCGCCTCGTGGCGGTGGACCCGGTTCGGATCAAGCGGAATGCCTTCGGGCTGTCGGTCGCCATCGCGGCAATCGCGGGAGCGATGCTGGTCATCATCCAACCGGTCGAGCCATCGATGGGACGGGAATATATAGGCCGCGTCTTCGCGATCTGCGTGCTGGGCGGCCTCGGGAGCCTGCCGGGCACATTGATCGCCGCCCTCCTGATCGGTGTCATCGAAAGTCTCACAGCGACCTTCTGGGGGGCGTCCTGGGCGCCCGCGGTGTCCTTCAGCCTGCTGTTGCTGACCCTCGCTTTCCGTCCGAATGGCTTGCTGGGAAGGTAACAATAAATGGGAAACGTTCGATTCTTGCTTGTCGCAGGTCTGGTCGGTGTCGTCACCCTCATCGGTGCCCACCTGCTTCGTATGGAATACGCGTTGTACGCAGGCTACATTGTGGTGCAGTACGTGACGGTCGCGACGGCCTGGAATATCCTTGGCGGCTACTGCGGCTACGTAAATTTCGGCTCAGCCGCGTTCTTCGCGACGGGCGTTTACAGCACGATCTTCTTCCTGCAGTTCGTGGACCTTCCCCTGCCTCTGCTGATGGTGCTCGGCGGCATCGTCGCCGGCCTGATCGGGCTCGGGATGGGCTATCTCACGCTGCGCCTGAAGGGGGCTTTTTTCGCCATCGGCACGCTGGCGCTCGCCGTCGTCCTGCAGACGCTGGTCATGAACTGGGATCTCGTGGGCGGGTCGCGCGGGACGTTCGTCATCCGGCCGCAGACGCTGGCGTTCGGCACAGTCTCGATCGGCTACATGGATTACCTTTTCGCGCTGATGCTGGTGCTGGCGATCGGCGCCATCGTCACGGCGCGCTGGATCGAGCGGTCGCGGATGGGGCTAGGCTTCGCGACCATCCGTGACGACGAAGCTGCCGCCGAGGCCTGCGGGGTGCCGACGCTGCGGCTCAAGCTGATGGCGACCACGATTTCCGGGGGCCTGATGGGCATGGCCGGGGCACCCTATCCCTTCTATATCGGCTACGTTCAACCGCACTCCGCCTTTGGCCTCGAATATGGCGTCAACGCCATCGCCATGTCGATGATCGGCGGAACCAGCAACTGGACGGGGCCGCTGGTCGGTGCCCTGCTTCTTGGCACGACGCAGCAATTGGCGACGGTGACCATCTCGTCGGCGGTCAACCTGCTGATCGTGGGCCTGATGCTTGTCGGCTTCGTCATAATCGCGCCCAAGGGCATCATCGGGCTGGTCCAGGGCATGGCGCGCAAGAGGGAGAGCAGGTCGTGAACGCCATCTTGCAGGCGCAAGCCATCACAAAGCGGTTCGGCGGCTTCACCGCGCTCGATAACGTCGATTTCCATATCGAGGATGGGGAGCGGCTGGGTCTGATCGGTCCCAACGGATCCGGCAAGAGCACCATGGTCAACTGCCTGTGCGGCGCGGTTCCGATCACGTCGGGCGCGATCAGGTTCGATGGCCACGACCTCGTTGGGCGAACGGCGCATGAACGCGTGAACCTAGGGATTGCGGGCAGTTTCCAGCTGCCGCGTCCGTTTCGCAGCATGTCGCTGGTACAGAACATCCGGGTGCCGCTTGAATATGCCGGAACGTTGCGCGCGGGCGGAACGTTGACGCGCAAGGACATCGAGCGCCGCAGCTTGGAACTGCTGACTCTGGTCGGTCTGGAAAGCAAGGCCTGGCGGTTGCCGAATGATCTGACGCAGGTCGAGCTGCGCAAGCTTGAACTCGCCAGGGCGCTCGGCAGCGATCCCAAGCTGCTCATTGCCGACGAAGTCATGGCCGGGCTGTCCCATTCCGAAGTCGATGAGATTCTGCAACTGCTGTTGGACCTCAACGGCAAGGGGATCACGATCCTTCTGATCGAACACATCATGAGCGCCGTAATGCGGTTCTCGCAGCGGCTGGTGGTGTTCGTCTCCGGGCAGAAGATCGCCGACGGCGTCCCTGAGGACGTCATCCAGCACCCTGAAGTTGGGAGGGCTTACATTGGCCAGTAGCATCACTGTTCAGGGAGTTTCGGCGGGCTACGGCGCCGTCCGTGTGCTGTCGGACGTGTCGATGACGGCACCGGCGGGACGCACGGTCGCCTTGCTCGGCACGAACGGGAACGGCAAGAGCACGCTGATCAAGTGCATCATGGGCATGGTCCGGCCGGATGTCGGGCGGATCATTGCGACCATCGACGGTGTCGAGCACGAGCTCGTCGGCCGGACGACGGAGGAGATCGTCGATCTCGGCATCGCGCTGGTGCCCGAGGGGCGACGCCTGTTCCCCAAACTCTCGGTGGAGGAGAATCTGCTGCTTGGGGCCTCCCGTCCCGCAGTCCGCGCTCGGATCAAGCCGAACCTTGACTTCTGCTTCCAGGCCTTCCCGCGCTTGGCCGAGCGGCGCAAGCAATTGGCTGGCTCGATGAGTGGCGGCGAGCAGCAGATGGTGGCATTGGCGCGCGCCATGATGCTGGCGCCGAAGATCCTTGTCGTCGACGAGCCCTCGGTCGGCCTTTCGCCCTTGCTGGTGGCGCGCACGATCGATGCGATCGCCGAGTTGAAGGCACACTATGACCTTACCGTAATCATGGCCGAGCAGAACTTCACCCAGGCCATCCGTATCGCCGACCTCGGCTATGTCATCGTGCATGGCGAAATCCAATTCGAGGGCCGTTCAGCCGCGGAGCTGAACAACAGCGACCTGATCCGCAAGTTTTATCTGGGGATTTAGGTCGTGTGGACAAAGCGGTTTCCCAAATCAGCTGAGGCTTCGATGTAGCCGAACAGATCCCCTCGCGCTTCGGCCCTAGTGGCATAGAGGCGGTGGTGGACCCGCTCGGTTTTTAGGGTGTGGAAGAAGCTCTCCTTGGGGGCATTGCCCCAGCAATCGCCCTTGCGGCTCATGGATGGGGCGATGCCCGCGGTGGCAAGCGCACCGCGATAGGCTTCGGAGGCGTATTGGGCGGATTCAAACGGTCGTCGCAAGACCGACCGCCCGCACTCGAAGCTCGGATGGCAGACGCCAAGCGCCTTCGCCTCAACGTTCCACCCGCGGCGGGATCAGACGCTCCGCAACACGAACGGCTCCGCGTCTGCTCCCGCCGCCCAGCACGCCCGACAGGGCAAATCCAACCGCCAGAACGAACCCACCGCTGGATAGAAGTTGGGGGGAACGTCACGCCGCGGGCGCGACGAATGGCCAGCTTGGGGACCGGGCTCGAGAAGCTTCAATCCGGCAAGGATTATGACTTCAAGCGACGTCTGAAGGACATGCGTCAGTGGGGCGTACGGTCAGCCGGCTTCGAGGTGCAGGGAGGTCATGCCCATTCGCAGAACAATGATGAAGCGCCCTCTACGTGCGCGGGCGCTAACTACAACGTCCGCGCACGATTTTAAGTCTATTCGGCTGCGGATACGAACGGAGTGATGCCGGAGTTCGAGTATTGCCGGTCCCAGTCGGCCACGGTGCCGATGCTCTCCATGGATTTCTCGAAGACGATCGTGCTGTCCTCCATGACTGCCCGTGGATTGAACCCTTCGTCGGCGATGACGCCGTGGACGCGGCGGCGCTGCATCCCCATGTTGCCGCCATCATAGATCGGCAGCACGGAAGCCTCGCGCAGGAAGCGGCCGAAGGGATACTCGGTGCTGAGGCTGTTCACGCCAACCACCTGCATGCACTTGTAGATGACGTCGAACATGGCTTCGGTGGTGTTGATCTTACACATGGCGCCGACAAGCTCGGCGTGCTGCTCATGCTTGTCGAGATAATCCGAGGCGCGCCAGCAGAAGTAGCGGGCCGACTCGATCTTGGCGGCGCAGTCGCCGAGAATGTAGCCGACATTCTGGAAGCGGATGATCGGCGTCAGCGAGCCCGCGGTGTTCGTCTTGCAGAATTTGAGGGCTGCTTCGTAGGCGGAGCGGGCCATGCCCACCGCCGCGATGCCGGCCACCGGGCCGGACCAGGCGAAATTGCGGTTGATGACGAAGTCGCCATTGCCGGCCGCGCCGGGCAGAAGATTGTCGACGGGAACGCGGGCGTTGTCGAAGGTGATGAGGGCGTTGGAGGCGGTGCGGTGCCCCTCCTTGTTGAGGAATTCATAGGAAATTCCCGGCGTTCCGCGCTCGACCACGATGGCGGAGAGGCCCTTGGTGCCGCCGACCTCGCCGTCGGTCCGCACGATCACCGTCTGGGCATTGACGCCCTTGGCATCCCAGCCGCCTGCCGAGGACCACTTCTTCCGGCCGTTGAGGATGTAGAAGTCGCCGTCGCGGGTTGCGGTGAGGCCGATGCCCGCGGGCCGGGGGAAGGGATTGTCGAAATTTGCAGTGCCGCCCGTGCCGCCCGGAGGCTCGCCCGCGGTCCAGCCGCCGAGGTATTCGCCGGTCGGGTCGGAGGTTGCCGCGCCGATGAAGCGCTTCTTCTGCTCCTCCGTGCCGTACCAGGAGACGGGCATCAGGCCGAGGCCGTTGCACAGCACGGTGCAGGCAAAGCCCGGATCGACAGCGCAAATCTCTTCAGCCGCGATGGTGAAATCGAGGCATGAGAGGCCTCCGCCGCCATACTCTTTCGGCAGCATGGCCATGGCGATGCCGGCCTTGTAGGCCTCCACATAGGCGCCCTTCGTCTTGGTATGGGCCAGCAGAGGATCCGGCTCGCGATCCGCCTCGGGAACGACGGGAGCCAGCACATTCTCTGCGAACTCGCGAGCCATCGCTTGGATCTGGCGCTGTTCCGGCGACATGGTGAAGTCGATTGCCATTGAAATTCCCCTTCATTGTTGTCTGCTCGCGGCGCCCGAGGTCGCGCAAAGCCGTTCGCCGCAACGGGTGTCGCGCGGGACGGAAGCGATGTGCGGACGCGTTTGAACAAGGAAATGGTAGTTTCGGCATAAAAAACTGTCAAAAGAATCTTGTGATTAAAAGGGCGCCAGCTCGTGCCCGTTTCGGCGTCTGTGCGCTGGCGTTGCGGCGCCGCCCTCTCTCGGCAAGAAGCGTTGTGGAATAAAGGGTTCGCTTCTATGATACGCGACGTACCATGTGAGGGTTCAAACGGTGCTCGGCGGAGGAGAGACACAGCGTCGGCTGCTTGCACAGCTTCTTGAAGTCAAATCCGGCCTCTCCGTCGACGAACTGGCCGGGCGGCTCGATATCAGCCGCAGTGCGGTCAAGCAGCATCTGGCGGGTCTGGAGCGCGACGGCTATGTCGCACGAGGCTCTGCCCGCAAGACCGGCGGTCGGCCGGGTCAGATCTATGTGCTGACCGAAAGCGGCATCGGCGTCTTTCCTAAGCAATATTCCTGGTTCTCGCGCATCCTGTTCCAGACGTTGCGCGTGCGGATCGGCGATGCTGACCTCGGCGCGTTCATGTTCAATCTCGGGGTCGACATGTCGGCCATGGCGCTGCCGCGCATCACGGGCAAGACGCGGATCGAACGTATCGTCGAGATCGTCCGGATCATGAATGAAACCGGCTTTGTGGCGCAGACCGTTCCCGACGAGGAGCCGGGCAAGCTTCCGCGCATCGAGTGCCGCAACTGCGTCTATCATGACCTGTCGAAGGACTATCCCGAGGTGTGCCAGTTCGACATCGGTTTCATCAGCGGCCTCATGGGCGCCGGCGTGGACCAGGAGGAGTGCATGCAGCGGAACGACGGCCAGGTCTGCCGCTTCCGCTTTGTTCCCCTCGCCTGAAAACGGGTCCTAACGCAGGGTCTTGTCGAAGGGGGTCGGCGACAATTCCATGAACGCGCGCGGATCGAAATCGGGGTGGCGCATGACCGACCAAATTTTGCGCATCTGCATGCCCAGATTTCCCGCGTCATAAAGGGGGAAGACGGCCGCCTCGCGCAGGTAGCGCTCCAGCGGATGCCGCCGGTCGAGGGCATTCACGCCCATCACCCGCATGGCCCCGAAGACGGCGCCGAACAAGGTTTCTCCACAGAAGACCTTTGCCATGGCGCAGATGGCATGGCCTTGGCTCTCATTGCGGTCGAGATAATGCGCCGCCTTCCACGCGAAGGCGCGGCAGGCCTCGATCTTCATGGCGACGTCCGCGAGGGCGTAGCCGACGGCCTGATGGTTAATGATCGGCTCCGGGCCGCCGGCCGTGTGGGTCTTTGACCAGTCGAGCACATATTCATACGCGGACCGCGCAACGCCGACCGCGGCAATGGCCGCCACCGGGCCGGACCAGGTGAAGGCCCGGGCAATGGCGAGATCGCCGTCCCCGATGGCAAACGCATTCTCCTCCGGCACCCGGCAGTCCTGGAAGATGATGGAATTGTTCTGGCAGATGCGGTGGCCGATCTTGGAGATGGGCGGCTCATAGACCACGCCCGCCGTGTCCCGCGGCACGATGATCGCCGACAATCCTTCCGTCCCGCCGCTCTTCGGTGTGGTCCGGACGATGCAGATATTGATGTTCGCGCCGGCGAGGTCCCAGCCCCCCGCATTGCAGGGCCAATATTTGCGTCCGTTCAGGATATATTCCCCGTTCGCGCGGTCATGGGTCGCTGTCAGCGAAACGCCGGCCGGCCAGGGCGCCGGATGGTCGAAATTGGCGGTGCCGCCAGGAGACCCCGCCGCCTCGCTAACCGTCCAGGCCGCAAGGTACTCGCCGCGCGGATCGCTCGTTGCCGCCGTCAGCCATTTCTGCTTCTGCCGCTCGTTGCCAAACCAGGCCAGCGGCATGAGGGCGAGGCCATTGACCAGAAGGATGGTCGCAAAGCCTGGGTCCACGGCGCAGATCTCTTCGGCGACCACCTGAAGATCGAGGCTGCTGATGCCGCCGCCCCCATAGCGCTTGGGAATGAAGCCCATGGCGAAGCCCAGCTTATAGGCCTCCACATAGGCGCCCTTCACATGCTGGAAGGCCTTCTGCGGGTCCGGTTCTTCGTCGGCCCGGCGAATGCGGGGCGCGAGAATGTCGTTGGCGAACTCCCGCGCAATGGTTCGCAGCCTTTTCTGGTTCGCCGTGAGCGTGAAATCGATCGGCATCATCGGGTTCCCATTGGACGACGCCTCTTTTGAGCAATTTATATGCCAAAAGCGCTAAGCCCGGCGACCTTGCCTCACGATCTCGCGGGCCCGCCTTCGTCACGACGTGCGTAGCACTGCAAGGTCAGCCGAGGGGCCACTTGAGGTCAATTCTCGCCTCTCATTCATCGGAGGTATGTCCGCTCCTCGATTGAGGCTCCCAATAGCGGACAGTCTGCTCCCGGCCCGAGGCTGTGTGAGAACTCTGCGCGGCTGATCGGTCAAGCTGCCTTTTCCAATTCGCGCGTCGGCTCCGGTCATCC
>NZ_JARBFX010000001.1 GCF_028863665.1 Aquabacter sediminis | reverse complement strand
GAGCCGCGTCAGGCGCCCGTGCCCCGGCCGTTCGCCCCTCCGCCCGCGCCGCCCGCCCCGCCTGCGCCCGCTCCCGTGCGCCGCGCAGAGCCGCCGCGTCCGCCGGAGGTGGCAGAGCCCACCATCCTGAAGTCCGGCATCGTGGGCGGCATGGCCTACACGCTCTATTCGGACGGCTCCATCCAGGCGGAGCTTCCCGACGGCGTGCTGCGCTTCGCCTCCCTCCAGGAGCTGCGCGACCACGTCGCCCGCGCCAACCAGCCGCGCTGAGCGACCGGACTGAAAAAAGGGGGCGGTCCCGTCGGGACCGCCCCCTTTTTTGTGCCGTCCGCCCGGCTCAGGCGGCCTGGCTGCCCACGCCGAGCCGCATCAGGCGCCGCCGCAGCGGGCCCACGCGATCGAGAAGGTAAAGGCCGAGGCCCCGCAGCCCCTGGACCGGAACGAGGTCGGACAGGAGAGAGCGGTTGAGCAGGTCCACGGCCCGCATGCGCCCCTCAATGTCCAGCCGCCGCTCCCGCTCATAGCTGGCCAGCAGGTCCGTCGCGCCGGGATCGCGCCCGGCCGCGAAGGCGGCGCCGACCGCCCGCACCAAGGCGTCCGCGTCCCGCAGGCCCAGATTGAGGCCCTGCGCTCCGATGGGCGGCATCACGTGCGCCGCCTCCGCCATCAGCGCCACCCGCTCGCCCACCAGGCTGCGCGCCGTCTCCGCCGAGAGCGGAAAGGCGCCGCGGCCCGGCTGGAGAGTGAAGGCGCCGAGGATGGAATGGGCGCGCCGCTCCAGCTCCCGCGCGAGCGCGGTGTCGTCGAGGCCGAGAAGGGTGACCGCCTCCCGCTCGCTCACCACGCACACGATGGAAGAGCGAAGCCCCGGCAGGGGGACCAGGGTGAAGGGGCCGGTCTCGGTGTGGAATTCGGTGGAGATGTCCTCGTGCGGGCGGGTGTGCGCCACCGTGAAGGTGAGCGCCACCTGCGGGTAGGCCTGCGACTTCAGGCCGATGCCCAGCGCCTGGCGCACCCGCGACTGGCGCCCGTCGGCGGCGATGACGAGGCGGGCGGTGAGCGTGCGGCCGTCATCGAGGGCGACCTGCGCCGCTTCGCCCGCCACACTCACGTCGGTGAGCGAGGCGCGGGCGATGTGGAGATTGGGGGTGGCCAGCGCCGCCGTGGTCAGCTCGCCGCGCAGCGCCTCGTTCTCGATATTGTAGCCGAACGCCTCCAGCCCGATCTCCGCGGCGCGGAAGGTGACTTCCGGCGCCCGCATGAGCCGGCGGGTGGCATCCACGATGCGCAGGTCCCTGAGCGGCGCGGTGTGGGGGGCCAGACGCTCCCACACGCCATAGGCCGAGAGAATCTGCACCGAGCCTTCCATCAGCGCCGTGGTGCGCTGGTCCACGCCGCGCTCCGGCCCCGTCACCAGCGCCGTGGGGACGCCCGCGCGGGCGAGACCGATGGCGGCCGCCAGGCCCGCCGGCCCGCCGCCCACGACGATCACCTCGTGATTCAGGGGGAAGGCGCTCGAGGCATCAAGGCGCGCGGGGTCGGTGTTCGACGGATCGGAGTTCAACTGATCGGAGTTCAAATGATCGGGCATGGCAACCTCCGCACGCTGCGCGTCCCTGCGCCGGGACGAAGGCCAGCCCGCCCCTGCGCAGGCGGCCGGCTCATGGTGGAACGCGCAATCCCGGCATCCGGATCGCGCCGGGGATCGATATTCAGGTGGCCGCAGTTTAGCGGCAAGGGCGCCCGGCGTCGCGCGGTGCGTCGTCCCATCCCCCGCCAAGACCCCTCAAGAGCCTCGGCAGGAGGCAGGCTTAGGCGGTAGGGTGAGCCGGCACGCAGGGGCCACCGGAACGGGAGACGCGAATGCTGGCCTGGATCTCATCCCCCGAAGCCTGGGCGGCGCTGGTCACGCTGGTGGCCATGGAGATCGTGCTCGGCATCGACAATGTGATCTTCATCTCGCTGCTGGTGCAGCGCCTGCCGGCCCATCAGGCGCTGCGGGCGCGGCAGATCGGGCTCGGCCTCGCGCTGTTCATGCGCATCGCGCTCCTCTTCACCTTGTCCTGGCTCATCGGGTTGCAGGAGACCCTGTTCACGGTGATGGGCCATGGCGTGTCGTGGCGGGACATCATCCTCATCGCCGGTGGCGCCTTCCTGGTGGCCAAGGCCACCACCGAGATGCATGGCGAGATGGAGGGGGACGAGCCCGGCGGCGTCGCGCCCGCCAGCTCCGCCTTCTTCATGATGGTGGCGCAGATTGCGCTGCTCGATCTCGTCTTCTCCATCGATTCCATCCTCACCGCCATCGGCATGGCCGAGCATCTGGAAATCATGGTTTTGGCGGTGGTGATCGCGGTGGCCGTCATGTTCGTGGCCTCCGGGCCGCTGAGCGCCTTCATCGGCTCCCACCCCACCACCAAGATGCTGGCGCTGGCCTTCCTGGTGCTGATCGGCACCACGCTGGTGGCGGATGGCTTGGGCTTCCATATCCCCAAGGGCTACATCTATGCGGCCATGGCCTTCGCGGTGCTGGTGGAGGCCATGAACATCATGGCCGCCGGCCGCCGGCGCCGCCGGCTGGCGGATGCGGACGAGACCGGCGCGGCACGGCACAAGCCCTGAGCATGACCGTCACACCGCTTCAGCGCTTGCCGAGGGACGGGGAGCGCCTATCATGCCCGCGCTCCGGCTGCCGGGCGGCGCCGCGGCGCGGTCGGCCACGCCGGAAAACGGGTTGGAGGCGAGGACATGGTTGCGGCGATTCGCGTGCACCGGACCGGCGGTCCGGAGGTGCTCACCTTTGAGACCATCACCGTGCCGCCCCCCGGCCCGGGCGAGGTTCAGATCCGCCACACCGCCATCGGCCTCAATTTCATCGACACCTATTTCCGCACCGGCCTCTACAAGGCCCCGCAACTGCCCTTCATCCCCGGCAATGAAGGCGCGGGCGAAGTGGTGGCCGTGGGCGACCACGTGAACGACTTTCATGTGGGAGATCGCGTCGCCTATGCGGGCGCCATGGGCGCCTATGCCCAGGTGCGCAACATTCCCGCCTCCGTGCTGGTGCACCTGCCCGCCTCCATCGATGACCGCACCGCCGCCGCCATGATGCTCAAGGGCATGACGGCGCAATATCTGGTGCGGCGGACCTTTGAGGTGAAAGCCGGCGACACCATCCTCATCCAGGCCGCCGCCGGGGGCGTCGGGCTGATCCTGTCCCAGTGGGCCCATGCCCTGGGCGCCACCGTCATCGGCACGGTGGGATCCAAGGACAAGGCGGAACTGGCCCTCGCCAATGGCGTCGACCACGTGATCCTTTATCGCGAGGAGGATTTCGTCCATCGCGTGAAGGAGATCACGTCGGGCAAGATGTGCGACGTGGTCTATGACGGCGTCGGCCAGGCCACTTATCCGGCCTCGCTCGACTGCCTGAAGCCGCGCGGCCTCTGGGTGTCCTTCGGCAATGCCTCGGGCGCCATCACCAATTTCGACCTGCTGACCCTCTCCCAGAAGGGCTCGCTCTACGCCACCCGCCCGACGCTCGGCACCTATGTGGCGACGCGGGAGGAGCTCGTAGCGACGGCCAACGACCTGTTCGAGATGGTCATCAAAGGCGCCGTGAAGATCCCCGTGCACCAGACCTATGCGCTGAAGGACGCCCAGCGCGCCCATCACGATCTGGAAGGGCGGGCCACAACCGGCTCAACTCTGCTTCTGCCTTGACGCAGCTATGCATTTTTGGATTTGCCGGCGCCGTCCCTTGCGCCGGACCGCCCCGTTCGTGATAACCTTGGAGAAACTCCAGGGCGGGTGACACCCGTCTTCTCAGTCTTCGGCGGTCCGTTCGGCCATGATGCGCCAGTACGAACTCGTGGAGCGCGTCCGTCGGTATAATCCGAACACCGACGAGGCGCTGCTCGATCGAGCCTATGTCTATGCCATGCGCGCGCATGGCTCCCAGGTGCGCGCCTCCGGCGATCCCTATTTCTCCCACCCGCTGGAAGTGGCGGCCATCCTCACGGACCTGGAGCTGGACGACGCCACAATCGTGGCCGCCTTGCTCCACGACACCATCGAGGATACCGGCGCCACCAAGGCCGAGATCGAGCGCCTGTTCGGCACCCAGATCGCACAGCTGGTGGAGGGCCTGACCAAGATCAAGAAGCTGGATCTGGTCTCCAAGCAGGCCAAGCAGGCGGAAAACCTGCGCAAGCTGCTCCTCGCCATCGCCGACGACGTGCGCGTGCTGCTGGTGAAGCTCGCCGACCGCCTGCACAACATGCGCACGCTGAAATACGTGCCGCAGGAAAAGCGCGACCGGGTGGCCCAGGAAACCCTGGACATCTACGCCCCGCTCGCCGCCCGCATGGGCATGCAGGACATGCGCGAGGAGCTGGAGGAGCTGTCCTTTCGCCAGTTGTCGCCCGAGGCCTACGAATCCATCACCGTGCGCGTATCGGAACTGCGCGAGCGCAACGGCCCCCTGGTGGAGGAGATCGAGCGCGAGCTGCATGACGAACTGGCGCGGCGCGAGATCACCGCGCTGGTGAAGGGACGCGAGAAGCGGCCTTACTCCATCTGGGGCAAGATGGAGCGCAAGGCCATCGGGTTCGAGCAATTGTCCGATCTCTATGGCTTCCGCGTCATCGTCTCCTCGGTGGAGGATTGCTACCGCGCCCTCGGCATCGTCCACACCAAGTGGCCCATCGTCCCCGGCCGCTTCAAGGACTACATCTCCACCCCCAAGCCTAACGACTATCGCTCGCTCCACACCACCGTCATCGGCCCCCGGCGCCAGCGCGTGGAACTGCAGATCCGCACCCGCGACATGGACGACATCGCCGAATACGGCATCGCCGCCCATGCCCTCTACAAGGATGGGTCGGACGAACAGCCGGTCATCCTGTCCAATGAGAGCCGGGCCTATGCCTGGCTGCGCAAGACCATCGAGAACCTCTCCCAGGGCCTCAGCCCGGAAGAGTTCCTGGAACACACCAAGCTCGAACTGTTCCACGACCAGGTCTTCTGCTTCACCCCCAAGGGCCGCCTGATCGCCCTGCCGCGCCGGGCGACGCCCATCGACTTTGCCTATGCCGTGCACACGGATGTCGGCAACACCGCGGTGGGCTGCAAGATCAACGGCACGGTGGCGCCGCTGGTGTCGGAACTGAAGAATGGCGACGAGGTGGAGATCATCACCTCCAAGGCCCAGACCCCGCCAGGGGCGTGGGAGACCATCGCCGTCACCGGAAAGGCGCGGGCCGCCGTGCGCCGCGCCACCCGCGCCGCCGTCCGCGCCCAATATGCCGGCCTTGGCCGCAAGATCGCGGAGCGCAATTTCGCCCGCGCCGGCAAGATCTTCTCCGACGAGGCCCTGACCAAGGCCATGCCGCGCCTCGCCCGCACCTCCCTTGAGGATGTGTTCGCGGCGGTGGGGCGCGGGGAGATCAAGCCGGATGACCTCATCCGCGCCGTTCATCCCGACTGGAACGCTCCCCGCCTGGAAGACCGCTCCGGCGGCAACAAGGCGCCGCAAGGGGAGGGGTGGTTCGAGCTGAAGCGCGGACAGAACCTCAAGTTCAAGATCCCCGACGCGCCCGAGGACGATGCCACCGCCATTCCCATTCGCGGCATCAATGGCGAACTGCCCGTGCGCTTCGCGCAGGAGGGCGGCGCCGTACCGGGAGACCGGATCGTCGGCATCCTCACGCCAGGCGTGGGCATCACCATCTATCCCATCCAGTCCAAGGCCCTCCAGCAGTTCGAGGACACTCCCGAGCGCTGGCTGGACGTGCGCTGGGACGTGGACGAACTGAGCGAGGGGCGCTTTCCCGCCCAGATCGTGGTGACCTCCGTCAACGAGCCGGGGGCGCTGGCCCAGATCGCCACCGTCATCGCCGACCGCAACGCCAATATCGAGGGAATCCAGATGCGCTCGCGCTCGCCGGACTTCCACGAACTGGTGATCGATCTCGGCGTCTTCGACCTGCGCCACCTCAATGCCATCATGTCCGACCTGCGCAAGCGGCCGACGGTGTCGAGCGTGGCGCGCCTCAATGGCTGAGCCGTCAGGAGTTTTGGGATGCACAGGCCGGTCCGCCTCGGAGTGAACATCGACCACGTGGCGACCGTCCGCAATGCCCGCGGCGGCGTCCATCCCGACCCGGTGCGCGCCGCCGCCCTCGCCATGGCCGCCGGCGCCGACGGCATCACCGCCCATCTGCGCGAGGACCGCCGCCACATCCGCGATGGCGACATGGCGCGGCTCAAGGCGCAGATCCCCCTGCCGCTGAATTTCGAGATGGCCGCCACCGACGAGATGGTCGCCATCGCGCTGGCCACGCAGCCCCACGCCTGCTGCCTCGTGCCCGAGCGGCGCGAGGAACGCACCACCGAGGGCGGGCTCGATGCCGCCGGCCAGCAGGCCGAGCTCGGGCCCAAGATCGCCGCCCTGAAGGCGGCCGGCATCCGGGTCTCCCTCTTCATCGCCGCCGACCCCCGCCAGATCGCCGCCGCCTCGGCCCTCAGCGCCGACATCGTCGAGCTGCACACCGGCGCCTGGTGCGACCTCCTGGCCGAGGGGCAGGTGGGGGAAGCCGAGGGAGAGCTGGCCCGCCTCACCCAGGGGGCCCGTCAGGCGGAGGGGCTCGGCCTGGAGGTGCATGGGGGCCACGGGCTCAATTTCGAGACCGCGCGAATCATGGCTGGGATTCCGCAGATCCTCGAGCTGAATATCGGCCACTTCCTGGTGGGCGAAGCCTTGTTCACCGGCCTCGAAGGCGCTGTTCGGCGCATGCGCGAGGTCATCGCAGAGGGACGGGGGGACGGAAAGGAACAGGCCGCATGATTATCGGCACCGGCTCCGATTTCACCGACGCCCGGCGCATCGCCAAGTCCATCGAACGGTTCGGAAACCGTTTCCTGGACAGGATTTTCACCCCCGAGGAGCGGGCCAAGGCCGACCGTCGCGCCCGCCGGGTGGAGACCTATGCCAAGCGGTTTGCCGCCAAGGAGGCCTGCGCCAAGGCCCTGGGGACGGGACTGAGCCATGGGGTCTTCTGGCGGGACATGGGCGTGGTCAACCTGCCCTCCGGAAAGCCCACCTTGCGGCTCACCGGCGGCGCCGCGGAGCGGCTCAAGTCGTTGATTCCAGAAGGATATGAAGCGCAGATTGACCTCTCGATCACCGACGAAGGACCGCTCTGCGCCGCCCATGTGATCATCTCGGCAAACCCCGTCCGGTGAGGCGGCCGGCACCTGAATTCCACCCGAACAGGGGAGAGGAGCGCACACCTCGCCCCCTGTGCTATGGGATCAGCGATGAACTCGGCCGGAACATGGGCGAGGCGGAGATAAGGTCCGTTCGGCGCGGGGCGGCGCGCACGGCGCGCAGGGGCGGGAGCAACAGGCAGTGGGTTTGACGTTTCGAGACATCGTCCTGGGCGGGCCGCTCCAGCGCGGCATTTTCCACCTGCGTTATCAAGTGCTTGACGCGATTCATTATCGCAAGCGCAGCGCCGATCAGGCCGCTGCGGTGGCAGCCATCCGGGCGCTGGACGCCCCCGTCATCGCCTTCACCGTCGCCTTCAACATCCCTGAAGCCATCGCGGTTCTGTCCGATGCCATGGCCCGGCTCACGCCCGCTATCCCCTTGGTGGTGTGTGATAATTCTACCGAGCCGGAGGCCTCCCGCAAGATCCGCGCCTTCTGCGCGCAGGCCGGCCGCATCTATTGCCGCCTGCCCAAGGCGCCCCTGGTGAAGTTCCACTCCTCCCGCTCGCACGCCACCGCCCTGAACTGGGTGCTGCGCAACCTCATCCTGCCCGCTGGAGTGCGCCGGTTCGCTACCCTCGACCATGACCTTGTCCCTCTTCAAGGCTATGATTTCGCTGAGAAAATAAAGGGCCAAGCCTGCTACGGCTACGTCCGGCGGCAGGACGCGTCCCGCGCCTGGTACCTCTGGCCGGGCTTTGCCGTGTTCGATGTCGACCGCATCAAGCCGTCCAAGATCAATTTCGGTACCGACCGCATGCTGGGCCTGGATACGGGCGGGCGCATGTGGGGCACGCTCTACCGCCACATGGATGAGGCACGATTTGTCCCGGCCAAGGTGGGCGAAGGCGTTGTTGTGATTGGAGGTGAAGAGCATCTGCACCTGGTTTTCGACACCTGGCTGCATGTGGGACAACTGAGCTACCGAAACGGCAACCTTGCCGTGCTGGCCGAATTGCGTCGGCGCCTGGAGAAGGACCCGGCAAGTCTGTCGCAAATCGAGGTGCGCTAGGCGTGTTATTGTACGAGCGCGCAGGGAAAGCGGGTTCCATTGCCCGCCCCCGCCGAAGCGTCTATAGAAGTGCGACCGCATGGCCGGCTTGATTTTCCGGCGGTATGGTGCGGCTGTGCAACGGAGCGCGCACCTCGCGCCGCCTCCAGAGCCTTGGGACAACCGGACGGTCTATGACATCTACCAGCGATTCCAAGAAGGAAGGCGGCTTCCTTGAAACCGTCCGTGTGATCTTCCATGCGCTTCTCATCGCCTTGGTGATCCGGACTTTCCTGTTCCAGCCGTTCAATATTCCTTCCGGCTCCATGAAGGACACGCTGCTGATCGGCGACTACCTGTTCGTCTCCAAGTTCAGCTACGGCTATTCACGCTTCTCCATTCCCTTCTCGCCCAATCTGTTCTCGGGCCGCATCATGGGCGCCGATCCGCAGCGGGGCGACGTGGTGGTGTTCAAGCTGCCCAAGGACAACGAGACCGACTATATCAAGCGCGTGGTGGGCCTGCCCGGCGACCGCATCCAGATGATCAACGGTCTGTTGCACATCAACGGGGCCCCCGTGAAGCGCGAGCGCCTGCCCGACGTCATGCAGGACGATGGCAGCGGCCGCGAGGTGCCGGTCAAGCGCTGGAAGGAGACCTTGCCCAACGGCGTCTCCTACGAAACCCTCGACCTGGTGGACAACGGCTTTTACGACAACACCCAGGTCTACCAGGTGCCGGCCGGCCACTTCTTCATGATGGGCGACAACCGGGACAATTCGGCCGACAGCCGGGTGCTAAGCCAAGTGGGGTACGTGCCTTACGAGAATCTCATCGGCAAGGCGCAGATCATCTTCTTCTCGGTGGGTGAGCACGCTCCTGCCTGGCAGTTCTGGAGATGGCCCTGGACGGTGCGCTGGTCGCGCCTGTTCACGATCGTCCGATGAGCGGCGGGGGCGGCGACCTGGCCGCGTTCGAGGCCCGCATCGGCCATCCCTTCTCCGACCCCGCTCTGATCGAGCTGGCGCTGACCCACATCAGCGCCGTGAAGGGCAATGCGCCCCGCGTGCGGTCCTATCAGCGCCTGGAGTTCCTCGGCGACCATGTGCTGGGGAGCATCGTCTCCCACATGCTCTATGACGCTTTTCCCGGCGCGGAGGAGGGCGAACTGTCCCGCCGCCTTGCGGATCTGGTGCGCGAGGAAGCCTGCGCCGAGGTGGCGGAGGACATGGGTGTGGGGAGCCTGATCCGGGTCGGGACGGGCGAAGCCCAGTCCGGTGCCCGCAAGCGGCGGACCATCCTGGCCGATGTGGCCGAGGCGGTGGTGGCGGCGGTCTATCTGGACGGCGGCTATCCGGCGGCCCATGCTCTGGTGGAGCGGTTCTGGCGGTCCCGGCTCGAGGCGCCCAAGCGCCCGTTGCGCGACCCCAAGACCGTGCTGCAGGAGTGGGCCCAGGGCCGCGGGTTGCCCCCTCCGGTTTATCGCGAAGTGGCACGCTCGGGGCCCGACCATGCACCGGTCTTCTCCGTCAGCGTGGAATTGCCCGGGCTTGAGCCCGCAGAGGCGCAGGGTCAGTCGAAGCAGGCGGCGCAGAAGGCGGCAGCCTCCGCTTTCCTTGCCAGGGAAGGCGTGAGCGCCGGGGACAAGACATGAGTGACACGAACCACACCGAAGAATCGCCCACCGCGCCGGAGCCCACTCGCTGCGGCTTTGTCGCATTGCTGGGCGCCCCCAATGCTGGAAAATCCACGCTGACCAATGCGTTGGTGGGTACCAAGGTGTCCATTGTCTCGCACAAGGTGCAGACGACTCGGGCCATTGTCCGGGGCATTCTCCTTGATGGCGCGGCGCAGGTGATCCTGGTGGATACGCCCGGCATCTTTTCGCCCAAGCGGCGCCTAGAGCGGGCCATGGTGTCCACCGCCTGGACCAGCGCCTCGGATGCGGACCTCGTCGCCCTCCTGGTGGATGCCAAGCGTGGCCTGGACGAGGATGTGGAAGCCATCCTGAAGTCGCTCGGCGAAGTCCGCCGGCCGCGCGCACTGATCCTGAACAAGATCGACCTCATCCGCCGCGACACCTTGCTGGCATTGGTGACTGAACTCACCGGCCGCCTGGCCTTTGACAAGGTGTTCATGGTTTCCGCTCTGACGGGTGACGGCGTCGACGACGTGAAGGCCTGGTTTGCAGGTTCCGTGCCTTTCGGCCCGTGGCTTTATCCGGAGGACCAGATCACGGATGCGCCCATGCGCATGCTGGCGGCCGAGATCACCCGCGAGAAGATGTTCCTGCGCCTGCACGACGAACTCCCGTACCGCTCCACCGTTGAGACCGAGAGCTGGAAGCAGTTGCGTGACGGGTCGGTGCGGATCGAGCAGACCATCTATGTGGAGCGCGAAAGCCAGCGCAAGATCGTGCTGGGCAAGGGCGGCAGCGCCATCAAGACCATCTCGTCGGAAGCCCGGGCCGAGATTTCCGAAATCGTCGAGGCTCCCGTTCATCTCTTCCTGTTCGTGAAGGTGCGAGAGAATTGGGCGGATGATCCGGAGCGCTATCGCGAAATGGGGCTGGAATTCCCCAGAGGGGACTGAGACAAACCGAGGCTGCCGTGGAATGGATCGACGAGGGCATCGTCATTGGCGTCCGGCGGCACGGTGAGAGCAGTGCCGTCGTCGAACTGATGACGCAGGCCCGCGGCCGGCATCTGGGCTTGGTGCGAGGTGGACTATCTCGACGGCAGGCGCCGGTGGTTCAGCCCGGCAACAAGGTGCGGGCAGTGTGGCGCGCTCGGGTGCCGGAACAATTGGGACTGCTCTCTCTCGAGCCACTGGAGGAGCGGGCGGGCCGCCTGATGGCGGCAGCCCATGGGGCGTTCGGCGTCACCTACATATCCGCTTTGCTGCACCTCTTGCCGGAGCGCGATCCTCATCCCGGGCTCTATGGCGTCCTCGACGCCATCCTGGATGCCTTCACCGAGCCCTTGGCCGCGGGGGAATTGCTGGCCCGGTTTGAGCTCGCCTTGCTTGCCGAACTGGGATTCGGCCTGGAGCTCCAGCGCTGCGCAGCCACCGGCGGCAACAATAATCTTACCTACGTTTCCCCGCGGACCGGACGGGCGGTCTCGGAAGATGCAGGCGCTCCCTATGCGGATGTCCTGCTCCCGCTGCCAGCCTTCCTGATTGGCTCGATCGTTCCCCCGTCCTTGCCGGACCTGGAAGATGCCTTTCGCCTGACGGGATATTTTCTGGGCCGCAGGGTGTTCGAGCCGAGGGGGATGGGGCTTCCGGAGGCCCGCGCCGGCTTTCTCTCTGCCGTGCGGCGCGCTGGACCGCGCGTTTGATGAGCCAACGGCCCGGAACGTGAGTTCCGGGCCGCTGAGCGCGTCCGTCAGTAGGACCAGCGGGGCGGCGGGCCGTAATAGTTTCCATAACGCGGCCCGGGCCGGGGACCATAGCCTTGCCAGCCGGGGCGAGGACCCACCCAAACACGGTTGCAGCGCTGCACCACGACGGGCCGCCCATTCCACCACGAGCGCACCGGACGACAGACGCGGCGCCACGCCACCTGCTCGGCGGTCACATTACCTTGGGCGAGGCCGAGCGGCTGGGCTGCGGGCGCGGTCGTCGGCGCGGGGGTCAGGGGCATGGCCTGGGCTTGGCCAGCGAGCGAGACGATTCCAAGTGCCGCAGCCCCACAGCAAGCAACAACAAGACGTTTCATCTCAGCTTCTCCTTCGAAGCGATATGGCGCACCATTCGGTGCTGCTTATGAGTGTCTAAAGCTAAGATGTCCGTGATTTGTTCCATCTGGAGCACAAGCAAGATATTCGCGGGATCCGGCGGGCTGGCAAATGGACGTTTCTCTGAATGCTCGTTCACTTCAAGGGTGGCGAGGGATACATCCCGCAGCCTTTGCGGCAAAGTTGCGCTCACGCTGGGGCACCGGTGCGGTGTTCACATGGCGCCTTGTGCGTCGCTTTGGAGCGCGCTAGTCGAACCACATGGCCAAGCGCACTCCCCCGCCCAGCGAAGGTTCCATCGAGCCGGTCGCCCTCAAGACCGCCCTTGAGGAGCGTTACCTTGCTTATGCCCTGTCCACCATCATGCACCGGGCCCTTCCCGATGCGCGGGACGGGCTGAAGCCGGTGCACCGGCGCATCCTCCACGCCATGCGCCAGCTGAAGCTGGATCCGGGGACTGGGTTCAAGAAATGTGCCCGCGTGGTGGGCGACGTCATCGGTAAGTTCCACCCCCATGGCGATCAGGCGGTCTATGACGCCTTGGTCCGCCTCGCGCAGGACTTTGCCCAGCGCTACCCGCTCGTGGATGGGCAGGGCAATTTCGGCAATGTGGACGGCGATAATGCCGCCGCCATGCGCTACACCGAAGCCCGCATGACCGAGACCGCCCGCCTGCTGCTGGACGGGATCGACGACGATGCGGTGGACTTCCGGCCGACCTATGATGGGTCGGAGGAGGAGCCGGTGGTCCTGCCGGCGGCCTTCCCCAATCTCCTGGCGAATGGCTCCCAGGGCATCGCGGTGGGTATGGCCACCTCCATCCCGCCCCACAATGCCGCCGAGCTTCTGGATGCGGCCCTCTATCTGCTTGACCGGCCGGAGGCGCCGGCCTCCGACCTGCTGCAATTTGTCCCGGGGCCGGACTTCCCCACCGGCGGCGTGCTTGTGGAAGACCCCATCGGGGTCGCCGAAGCCTATGCCACCGGGCGCGGCTCGTTCCGCGTGCGCGCCCGATGGGAGCGCGAGGAGACGGGGCGGGGCACCTATCTGGTGGTGGTCACAGAGATCCCCTACGGCGTGCCCAAGTCCCGCCTGGTGGAGAAGATCGCGGAACTCCTCACCGACAAGAAGCTGCCGCTGCTCGCCGACGTGCGCGACGAGTCGGCCGAGGACATCCGCCTGGTGCTGGAGCCGCGGGCCCGCAATGTGGACCCGGAAGTGCTCATGGAAAGCCTCTTCAAGCTCACCGAGCTTGAGGCGCGCATTCCGCTCAACATGAACGTGCTGGTGCGCGGGCAAGTCCCCAAGGTGCTCTCCCTCGCCGATGCCCTTCGGGAATGGCTCGCCCACCGGCGAGACGTCTTGCTGCGCCGCTCACGGCACCGCTTGGGTGAGATCGCCCATCGCCTTGAAGTTCTGGCCGGCTATCTCGTCGCCTATCTCAATCTCGACGAGGTGATCCGCATCATCCGCGAGGAGGACGAGCCGAAGGCCGAATTGATGCGGACCTTCTCGCTCTCCGACGTGCAGGCAGAGGCCATCCTCAACATGCGCCTGCGCTCCCTGCGCAAGCTGGAAGAGATGGAGATCCGCAAGGAGCATGATGCGCTGAGCAAGGAGCAGGACCAGCTCAACAAGCTGGTGGCCTCCGAGACCGCGCAATGGAAGGCCATCGGCAGCGAGATCCGCCAGACCCGCAAGACCTACGGCCCCGAAACCGAGATCGGCCGCCGGCGCACCAGCTTCGCCGCAGCTCCCGTGCTGCACGAGGATGCCTTTACGGAAGCCCTGGTGGAACGTGAGCCCATCACGGTCGTGGTGTCTCAGAAGGGCTGGATCCGCGCCCTGAAGGGGCACCAGCCGGACGTGACCGGGTTGCAGTTCAAGGGCGACGATACCCTCGCGCATGCCTTTTATGCGGAGACGACGTCGCGCCTCATGGTGGTCGCCACCAATGGGCGCTTCTACACGCTGGACGCCTCGAAACTCCCCGGCGGGCGCGGCCACGGCGAGCCGCTGCGCCTCATGATCGACCTGGAGCAGGAGGCGGACATCGTGTCGGTCTTCCCCCACGTTCCCGCCCAGCGGCTCCTGGTGGCCTCAAAGGAAGGCCGTGGCTTCATCGTCTCCTCCGACGAGTGCCTTGCCACCACCCGAAAGGGCAAGCAGGTGCTCACCGTTGACGCGCCGGACCGCACGATGGTGGTCACCCCGGCGGTCGGAGACACCGTGGCGGTGATCGGCGACAACCGAAAGCTGCTCCTCTTCCCACTCAACCAGGTTCCTGAGATGACCCGGGGCAGGGGCCTTCGCCTCCAGCGCTACAAGGAGGGTGGCTTGTCCGATGCCAAGGTGTTCACCCGCGCCGATGGCCTGACCTGGGAAGATACGTCCGGCCGCACCTGGACCGTGACGGACCTGCTCGACTGGCAGGGCGAGCGTGCCTCTTCCGGCCGCCTGCCGCCCAAGGGCTTCCCCCGCAACAACCGCTTCGCCTGAGGACGCTCCCCCATGGGCTGGATCTCGCGCGCCGATCTGAGCCCCCGCCGCGTCGCTGGAAGCCTGAGCGCGGCGGCGCTGAACCTGTTTCGCGCGCGCGAGCTTTTCCTGGTACTTCTTGCCTGCCTGATCGGGTCGGTGGCGGGCGTCGGCGTGACGGCCATGAGCCGGGGCGCCCATGAGATGCACAAGATCCTGTTCGGCGCCGGGCCGGAGGGGTTCCTGTCCGCCATGTCGGACCTCTCGCACATCTATATGTATGCCATCCCTGCGGCGGGCGGGCTCGTGATCGGGCTTTATTCCCTGGCCCTGAAACATTTGCGACCACGCCCGATCGTCGACCCGGTGGAGGCCAACGCGCTGGAAGGCGGGCGCATGTCGCTGCTGGACAGCTTCCTCCTGTCGCTACAAACCATGCTGTGCAACGGGTTCGGCGCGTCCGTGGGCATGGAGGCCGGCTATACGCAATGGGGCTCGGGCTTTGGGTCCTTCCTCGGCCAGAAGCTGCGCATCAGCCGGTCGGAATTGCGGATCCTGGTGGGCTGCGGAGCGGCGGCCGGCATTGCCGCCGCCTTCCATGCGCCGCTGACCGGGGCCTTCTATGCCTTTGAGTTGATCATCGGCGTCTATGCTATTCCTGCGGTGGCGCAGGTGATTGCGGCCGCGTTGGTGGGCTTTCTCGTGGCCCGCGAGCTTGGCGCCGTTGGCACGCCCATCATCGTGCCCGAGGCGCGGGACGTGGTGCCCCTCGACTTCGTGCCCTACATCGTGCTTGGCCTCGTCGGCGCCCTGCTGGCCATCGGCATCATGCGACTGATGACCCTCGTGGAGACCGGCTTCGCCCGGACGGGGCTGCCTGCGCCTCTGCGGCCGGTTGTGGGAGGCATGGGGGTCGGCCTGCTCGCCTTGTTCTCCCCCCAGGTGCTGGCGAGCGGGGAAGGCGCCATGCATATCCAGGTGGGCACGGGCGTCACCTTGGCTGTGCTGGGCGTGCTGGTGTTCAAGATCGCGGCTGCGGCGCTCTCGCTGGGCTCCGGCTTTCGCGGCGGGCTGTTTTCGGCAGCGCTGTTCATGGGATCGCTGCTTGGAAAGCTGTTCGCCGTCGCGATCGGTGCTCTCGTCCCGTTTCTGGCCATCGATCCGGTGACATCGGCCGTCGTCGGCATGGCCGCCCTGGCGGTGGGGATCGTCGGCGGCCCCTTCACCATGACCTTCCTGACCCTGGAATCCACCGGCGATCTCGGCATTTCGGGCCTGGTTCTGACGGCAGCCATCGTGTGCTCGCTGGTGGTGCGCAATGCCTTCGGCTTCTCCTTCACCACATGGCGCATGCATGTGCGCGGCGAGACCATTCGTGGCGCGCACGACGTGGGGATGATCCGCAAGCTGACGGTCCAGCAAGTGATGGACGGCGAGCCGCCGCTTCTTCCGGCCACCATGCCCCTCCAGGAGGCCCGTGCCATCCTGCGGGATCGTGGGCTCTTGGCGGCGGTGCTTGTGGACGAGGCGGGACGCCAATGCGGGGTCATTCAGCGGGTGGACGCCTGGGCAGACGGGGTTGATCCGCAGGGACCTGCGCGCGCGCTCGCCAAGGGCGAGAGCGAGGCGCTTCGCCCGGAAAGCCAGGTGCGCGAGGCCCTGTCCGCCTTCCGGCGGGCAGACGCCATGCGCCTGCCCGTCTGCGATGCCGACGGCAAGGCGGTTGGCATGCTGGCGGAAGTGGCCGCACTGCGGTCCTATGCGGGCGTGCTCGAGCGGGTGCGCCGGAGCCTGTCCGGCGACCGCGACTGACCGGAGTGCCTTTACGGGTGGGCGAGGCTGTCGACCAGTTGGGCGATGCCGGTCCACATGATCTGCAGGCCGATGCACAGCAGGATGAAGGCGAACAGACGGACCAGGATATTGGTGCCGTTGCGCCCCAGCACGCGCTCAATGTCGCCCGCATAACGATAGGCAACGAAGATGCTGGCGCCGATGGCCATGAGGCCGGCCAGGGCGGCGAGAACGTGCAGGCCAAGCCCGGCCCAGCTCTCCCCGCTGGTATCTACGCCCTGCGTCCCCAGCGCGATGGCGGTGGCAATGGAGCCGGGGCCGACGGTGAGCGGCATGGTGAGGGGGTAGAAGGCCTTGTCGACAAAGGCCGTGGGATCCACGTCGGTGGGCTTGGTGGCGGTGCGATCGGTGCTCGCTTCGCCTTGGTGGAGCAATTGCCAGCCCACCACGGTCACCACCAAGCCGCCGGCCACCCGCAAGACCGGCAGGCTCACGCCGAAGAAGGTGAGCACATGGGAGCCCACCGCCATGGAAGCCACCAGCAGGATGAAGCCGTAAAGCGCCACCTTGGTGGCCACCTGGGCGCGCACCTTGTCGGGTGCGCCGCGCATCATCTCATAGAAGATAGGGGCCCCGCCCAGCGGGTTGACCACCGGAAAAAGGCCAGCGAACACCGCCAGAAAAATGTTGAGATATGTAGCCATGGTCCCCCATCCGGCAGCCGTCCTGCGCAGGCCCGGCCGGACGCCCCGAAACGCGTGTTACTCTTCCCCCTCGAAGCGTTCCCATCCTTGCGGGGAGAGCCGTTCCTGGGGAACGAAGCGGCTCTTATAGCTCATCTTGCGCGAGCCCTTCACCCAATAGCCAAGATAGACATAGGGCAGGTCCATCGCCCGTGCCCGCGCAATATGGTCGAGGATCAGGAAAGTGCCCAGCGAGCGCTTGGCGATGTTGGGATTGTAGAAGGAATAGACCATGGACAGCCCGTCCGAGAGGATGTCCGTGAGCGCGACCGCGAACAGGTCCCCTGTGCCCCGTCCATTGATCCGCGTGTCCGGTCCCCTGCGGCGATATTCCACAAGCCGCGTCTGCACATGGGTGTCCTCGACCATCATGGCATAGTCGAGCACGTTCATATCTGCCATGCCGCCTGAGCCATGGCGGGTGGAGACATAGGCTCGGAAGAGGGAATACTGCTCGGAAGTGGGGGTTGGCGGGCGCAGCGTCCCGACCAGATCCTCATTCTCGGCCGCCACCCGGCGGAAACCGCGTGTCTCCTTGAAGTCAGCAACGCAGATGCGAACGGAGACACAGGCCCGGCAGCCTTCGCAGGCGGGGCGGTAGGCGATGGACTGGCTGCGCCGGAAGCCGCCCTGGGTAAGCACGTCGTTCAGCGCGGTCGCGCGCTCACCCACCAGATGGGTAAACACCTTCCGTTCCTCTCGGCCCGGCAGATAGGGGCACGGGGAGGGGGCCGTGAGATAGAATTGCGGTGTGTCACGCGAGTGCTCGGTCACGGCCCTGTCACCACTTGGAGCGACAGCATCGCTCCAGCCGACGAGTCGGTCAAAGGTTTCCTGTCAGGTGCGAATCAAAACCTGTTGCGCCGAAGCAAGGCGGCCCGCGCTTCTGAATTCACCACAACGGTGCCCAGCACGAAGTCGTGCAGCAGGCGACGCCGGCCATTGAACAGGGCAACCAGCAGCACGAAGGGCGTGAGGAAGCTCACCGAAACCCAGTAGAGCACCACATGGGCCGCCCCCAGCAGGCTATAGCAGGGGCCGCCGGACATGGTGCGCATTTCCAGGTCCATCAGGCGCATGCCAAGGGTCGCCGAGGCGGGCGAGCCGAGCGTGATGGCGTTGTAGCAGATTGCCCAAATGATGAAGGCGGGGGAGACCAGCGGAAATAACATCCAGCCCAGGCTGAGTGTCACGATGCCGAATACGAAAATGAAGAGCGTGAGCAGCACGATGGGGCCGATGATCATGGTCGCGTCCACCAGGAACGCCACCATGCGCCGGGAAAGCACGCCCTCGAAATATTCAGGCGTCGTCGCCGGATCATAGGCCTGCGCCTGATCGCCACTTGTGGCGCCCGCCCAGTCGCTACCGCCCGGGGGTGTGTACCTCATCGCTCCTGAACTCCTGGTCGGGCTGCGGCCGAAGTGCCGAACATCCCCGCGGGCAGGCTTCTGCCCGCTGACCTTAGGTGGTGCCGGCAGGGCGCGCCTGCAAGGAGGGGGGCTACCAGTCCGCTCCGCCCGCACCGAGCCGCTGCACCGGAAGGCCTTCTGCCTCCAGCGCCTTGTGGATCATGTCCGCGTGGGCCTGGTCGCGAGTCTCGACGGTCAGGTCGAGCCGGGTGCCCTTGGCGGGCACGTCCAGGAATGTGCGGCGGTGATGCACCTCCAGGATATTGGCGCCGAGCCGCCCGAGGAGCGTGGAGATGCGCCCGAGCATGCCCGGGCGATCCAGGATGGTCAGACGGAAGGAAACGATGCGGTGCTCGCGCTCCAGCTCGCGCATCATGATGCCCGCGAGCACGCGGGGGTCGATATTGGCCCCCGAAAGGACCAGGCCCACCCGCTTGCCCCGGTAGCGGTCCGGATCGGTCAGGATGGCCGCCAGACCGGCAGCGCCAGCGCCCTCTGTGACGGTTTTTTGCAGAATCAGGAGCGCATTGACCGCGCGCTCCAGGGCGGATTCCTCCACCAGCTCGATGCGGTCCACCAGTTGCGCCACGATGGTGGAGGTCAGCGATCCCACATTGCGCACGGCGATGCCTTCGGCCAGCGTCGGCCCGCCGCATTCCCGCGGCTGGCCCGTGCGCAGCGACCACATGGCCGGATAGAGCGCGGCTTCCACGCCCACCACCTCGGTAGCCGGGGAATGGCCCTTCACCGCAAGGGCAACGCCTGAGATCAGGCCACCGCCACCGACGGGTACGAGAATGGTATCGAAATCCGGCCCATCCTCCAGCATTTCCAGCGCGACGCTGCCCTGGCCGGCGATCACGTCGGGGTCGTCATAAGGGTGGACGAAAACGCGCCCCTCGGCGGCTGCGATTCGCGCGGCCTCTTCAGCCGCCTCGCCGACTCCTTCCCCATAGAGCACCACGCGGGCGCCAAAGCCTTCGGTGGCAAGCACTTTCACCTGGGGGGTATTTTCCGGCATCACGATGGTGGTGGAGATGCCCAGGCGGGTGCCATGATAGGCCACCGCCTGGGCATGATTGCCGGCCGACATGGCCACCACGCCCCGCTGCGCCTCCTCGGCCGACAGCCGTGCGAGCTTCACCACCGCACCGCGCTCCTTGAAGGAGGCGGTGACCTGGAAGTTCTCGAACTTGACCCACACGTCCGCGCCCGTGAGCTGCGAGAGGCGCGGGGCATGAAGGGTCGGCGTGCGCATCACCGCCGCCGAGACGATGGGTCGGGCGCCTTCCACGTCCGCGAGTGTGACGGGCAGCGAGGGAGCGGCCAGCTGCCGCTCGGACGTCTCAAGGCGCATGGGGCGGGGTCCGGTGGGCGTCAGCGCGCCGCCGCAAGGCGCTCGGCCACGCGGGGTGCAAAATAGGTCAGGATGCCATCGGCTCCGGCGCGCTTGAAGGCCATCAGAGCCTCGACCACGATCCGGTCGCCATCCACCCAGCCATTGCGGATCGCACCCTCGATCATCGCGTATTCGCCGGACACCTGGTAGGCGTAGGTCGGCATCCCGAAGGCCTCCTTCAGGCGATAGACCACATCGAGATAGGGCAAGCCGGGCTTCACCATGAGCATGTCGGCGCCTTCCTCCACGTCGAGAGCGGCCTCGCGGATGGCTTCCAGGCCATTGGCCGGGTCCATCTGGTAGGTGCGCTTGTCGCCCACCAGGGTCTTGGAAGTTCCGATGGCGTCGCGGAATGGGCCATAGAAGGCTGAGGCGTATTTGGCGGCGTAGGACATGATCTGCACGTCGCGGAAGCCGGCGGCGTCGAGGCCCGCGCGGATGGCGCCGATGCGGCCATCCATCATGTCGGAGGGGGCGATGACGTCGGCTCCGGCCTCGGCCTGGACCACCGCCTGGCGTACGAGCACCGCCACTGTCTCGTCATTGAGGATCCGCTCCCCTTCCAGCAGGCCGTCATGGCCGTGGCTGGTATAGGGGTCGAGGGCGACGTCGGTGATGAGGCCGAGCTCCGGCACCTCCGCCTTTATGGCGCGCAGGCTCTTGCAGACCAGGTTTTCCCCGTTGAGCGCCTCGCTGCCGAAGGGATCGCGCAGGTCGGGGTCCGTATAGGGAAAAAGAGCGAGGGCCGGAATCCCGAGCTTTGCGGCCTTCTCGGCGTCGCGGACGATCTCGTCCACGCTGACCCGCTCCACCCCCGGCATGGAGGGCACAGCCTCGCGCCGGCCTTCCCCTTCGATGACGAAGACAGGCCAGATCAGGTCGTCCACGGTCAGGGTGTTCTCACGCACCAGCCGGCGAGACCAGTCGGCCTTTCGGTTGCGCCGCAGACGGTGGGTGAGGGGAAGGCCCGTATTCGCCTCGGCTGCGGCGGCATCGGGGGAGCGGAAGCGGGCGTGGGTGATGGACATGAGACGCCTCTCGCGGTCGCGCGGGCCAGGGCCCGAAAGTGAAGCACCTTATAGACCCAGGAGGGGGGCGGCGCGAGCATTCCCGCGACGCGGGGCGGCGTTGACGGTTATGCATGGGCCGTCTAACCCTCCCCTGCCGCCCGTCCTGCAGCGGCGATCCTGCCCGCCTCCCCAGGAGCTGCCGTGACCACCGAGCCTCAGGTCCTGTTTGAACGCCAAGGCGAAGCCGGCGTCATCACCCTCAACCGTCCCAAGGCGCTGAACGCGCTGACTTTGGACATGGTGCGGGAGATTCACCCCCAATTGCGCGCCTGGGCCGCCGATGACGTCGTCACGCGGGTGATTCTCAAGGCCGCCGGTGAGAAAGCCTTCTGCGCCGGCGGCGACGTCCGGCAGCTCTACGATCTCGGGCGCGAGGGCCGCTATGAAGAAGCGCTCACCTTCTGGCGCGAGGAATATGTCCTCAACCACTTTATCGGCACCTATCCCAAGCCCTTCATTTCGCTGATCGATGGCATCTGCATGGGGGGCGGATTCGGCCTGTCCGCGCATGGCGCCTACCGGGTGGCGGGCGATCGGTATCTGTTCGCCATGCCCGAGGTGAATATCGGCCTCTTTCCCGACGTGGGCGGCACTCATGTGCTGCCGCGCCTGAAGGTGGGACGCGGCGTCTATCTCGCCCTCACCGGCGCCCGCATCAAGGCTGCCGATGCGCTCGCGGCCGGGCTGGTGACACATATCGTCCCGACCGCGCGCATGGGCGAGCTGGTGCGGGATCTCGCCGCTGGCGGCTCGGCGGAGACCGTCCTGTCCGCCTTTGCAATTCCGGCGCCCGCAGCACCTCTGGATGCCCATGGCGACCTGATCGCCGACGTCTTCACGCGACCCGACCTTGGGGCCATACTGGGCCGGCTGGATGAGATCGCCGGGGAGGGCGGGCCCGAATCGGAGTTCGCCGCTGCCACCGTCGCCGACATGCGCGGCAAGTGCCCCACCAGCCTCGCGCTCGCCATGGAGCAGATGCGTCGCGGACCCGGGCTGGATCTCGCCGGATGCCTGATCGCCGAATACCGGATGGTGAACCGGGTGGCGCGGGGACATGACTTCTACGAGGGCGTGCGTGCCATTCTCGTCGATAAAGACAACGCCCCTAAATGGCAGCCGGCCCGGCTGGAGGATGTTGATCCGGCCGTTATCGCGGCCCATTTTGATCCGCTCGACGAGGAACTCCCCCTCGCTTAAGGGAGCCCAACGCCGCAGGAGCCCATGTCCCATTACGATCCCATCGATGCCAGTGCGCGCGCCCATATGGAGCGCATGACGCCCTGGCGCCGCCGGCTGGTCTTTTTCCTGCGTTCGGTCTCCCTCTTCCTGCTGCTGGAAGCGCTCTATCACTGGGCGATCCTGTGCGGCATCGGCGAGGGCGCCGCATTCGACGACATGCCGACGCTGCTGAAGGGCTCGGTGATTTGGGCAGCCATCATCGATCCCATCGCCGGGGTGGGACTTTGGCTGGGCGCCGGCTGGGGTGTGGTGCTGTGGCTGCTCGCCACCGCCACCCGCATTCTGCTCGACTTCCTGACCCCCGAGGGCATGCCGCGCATGCTGCTTCTGTCCTTGTTCGAGGTGTCACTGGTGGTGGCCTATGCTTTGCTCTCCATCCGCGCCGCGCGGGAGAGTGACGAGGACTGAACGCGAGCGTCGACTTCGCCCTCCAAATCGCTTGCGCGATCTGAAGGGGGACACCTGCTCGCAAGAGAAGGCAAGGAGCGCCCCATGGCTGACCCCACCGCCGACAGCAATCTATGGTCCGATGTGGACGGCTACATCACCGACCGCCTGCTGCCGCCCGATGCTGCGCGCGAAGCGGCGCTCGCCGCCGCGGACGCGGCCGGACTGCCCGCGATTAATGTCTCTCCGGCTCAGGGGCGCATGCTGACCATATTGGCGCGGCTGGTGCGCGCCCGGCGCATTCTGGAGATTGGCACGCTGGCCGGCTACAGCACGCTTTTCCTTGCAGAGGGCCTTGAGCCGGGCGGGCAGATCGTGACGCTCGAGATCGACCCGCGGCATGCAGCCGTGGCACGGGAGAATTTCGTGCGGGCCGGCATCGCGGACCGCGTCGACCTGCGCGAGGGGCCAGCCATCAGCTCCCTGCCCAAGATCCTGGACGAGGGTCTGGCGCCCTTCGACATGATCTTCATTGATGCGGACAAGCCCAGCAATCCGGACTACCTGACTTTCGCCCTGAAGCTTGCGCGGCCGGGCACCCTCATCGTTTCCGACAATGTGGTACGGGGCGGCAAGGTGTTGGAGGAAGACAGCCCGGACCGCTCTGTGCAGGGAACCCGGGCGCTGTTTGACGCCCTCGCGGCCGATCCCCGCCTGATGTCCACCGCCGTTCAGACGGTCGGGGCAAAGGGATATGACGGCTTCGCCTTGACCCTGGTGGGTGGCTAAGCGGGGGGACACCGCCCCGGCCCCTCACGGGAAAGCCCTGGCGAGGAACCACGCGTGGTGCGTCACGTTCTTCCTTCTGCGGAGAAGGAGAACAACGCCCCATGCAAAAGAATGCCAGAACCCGCTGCGCCCACTGGCCTGTGATCGCGCTCGCGGCCGCCCTGGCGGTCATCGGAGCGATCGCCATTCCCGGGGTTTCCGGACCCGCACAGGCGCAATTGCGGGGCACCTTGTCGGGCCCGAGCTTTGCTGAGTCGGCCGGTCTTCTGATCCGCTTTGAGCAACAGGCCGGGGAGCTGGCACTCACTCGCAGCGGTCGGGAAGACATTCGGTCCTTTGCAAAGGATGGTGCGTCAAACTACCAGACGATGCTGGTCGACCTGCGCGCCGCCCTCGGTCGCGCGGATGGGGTCATCACCGTCCCGGAGATCCTGGACGGGAAGCATGAAACCCTGATCGAACGGCTGAAGACCGCACGCGGTACGGAATTCGATGCGCTCTACATCCAAGCGCAGATTGACGTGCTCAACGCCGCGGCAGCCGTGTTCGGTGCCTACGCTCGTGACGGGGACCAGACCGCGCTTAAAGACTTTGCGGACAAGCATCTGCCCTTTCTGAACCACCAACTGGAGGCTGCGCGCAGCCTCCAGATCAAGACCTGATGACGCGGCGGCGCGCCGGGCCCCTCAATTGGTGCTGGTACCTCCGGTGATGGAGGCAAGGAGGACGCGGGCGACTTCCTTGGTCACGCGCTTCTTGTACTTGGAATGGACCAACTGGCCATTGTGGTAGATGTCCAGCTCCACATAAACCATCTGACCGTCCCAGCGCAGGATGTTGTCGCTTCGCGTCGTCTCGATCACGCCCAGGCCCTCGATGAGCTGACCTTCCAGCGGCGGCTTCAACATGACGGCGGTCTCCCATTTGGGATGTGATCTTTAATGTTCGGCCCGCGCTTTCGCGCAGCACCACCGTCACACTAGTTCGGCGCGAGAGGCGACGGAAGGGGGCATCGGCGCGGCACAGGCGCCACAGGCTGGCGGGGGTTTCAAAGCCGCGCGAGCGACTTGCTCTCATCGCGGCGGGCGGCATATGGGAGGGCATGCGCTTCCCTTGCATCGCCCCCACCCCTCATCGGCGCCCCGCAGTCTTTCTCGACCGCGACGGCGTGCTTAACGCGGACTTTGGCTATGTGGGCAAGGTCGAAAGGGTGGAAATGGTGGAAGGGGCGGCGGCTGCGGTGCGGCGCATTAATGCCGCCGGCTTTTTCGCATTTGTGGTGACCAACCAGTCCGGCATCGCACGTGGCCTTTATACCGAGGCCGACTATTTCGCCGTGCGTGCTCACATGCATGGCGTTTTAGCGGGCGAGGGGGCGCGGATCGATGCGGAACGCTATTGTCCCTTCCATCCCGAGGGCACCGTGCCTGCCTTCCGGCACGATTCGTCCTGGCGCAAGCCGCAGCCCGGCATGCTGCTGGATCTGATGGCTGCGTTTCCAGTGGACCCCGCCCGCAGCTTCCTCATTGGCGACAAAGCCTCCGACCTGGAAGCGGCCGCCGCTGCCGGGATTGCCGGTCATCTCTTTCCAGGCGGCGACCTTGACGCATTCGTGCGCCCTCTCCTGCCTCTCGCCGTCCCGCAGAGCCCTGACCCTCCTCCCTCATCCCCTCTCTCGACGCCAACGCGCCCCTGAGGTAAGAGGCGAGGTGCGCGCTTCGGCAAGCGCGCTATCGGCTTCAACGCGCAGGCGGAAGAAGCAAAAGCGCCATCGTCCGCTCTTCGGGAGAGAGCGATGGAGCGGCGAATTTGGCGTATGGCCCCTTGGGGGGCGGGGAAGGGTGGCCGAGTGGTTTAAGGCAGCGGTCTTGAAAACCGCCGTGGGTGCAAGCCCACCGTGGGTTCGAATCCCACCCCTTCCGCCAATTATCATTCCTAAACTATTGATTTTCAAAGAAGAACTGCGGGGTCAGGCAACTCAACCCCATCGCCAACCCCACCAGGTGCGTCTGGTTAGCCCTGGACACGGGCGAACAAGGGCGGTCACAAACGCGAAAGGGGCCACCCGTGGGCAGCCCCTTCACTGTCTTCCCAAGCTCGCCGCGCTTCTCACATCAGGCGCGGGCAGTCATCGTCATCCGGCAGGGGATTGGCCACTGGCTTGATGGCCGATCCCTGGAGCTGCTTGACCAGCAGGGTGAGCGGGTTCTCGGCGTCCCCCTGGACCTTCAGCTTGTCGTTCAGCATGCCCAGATGACGCATCAGCAGGGTGAGGGCAGAGACCTTGTCTGCCAGCTTGATCTTCTTCACCCGCCCGATAGCGACGCCTTCCGGACTGGTGATCTCGGCGATCTCCAGGCCGGCCAGGGCTGCACGAACGTCGGGGTCCATGTCCTTCAGCGGCAGGAGGCCGCCCTCGGCGTCGAAGGCACCAGCGATGTCGAGGAAGGCCAGCTTGGCGATTTCCCGCAGGACACGGTCGGCCGTGATGCCCGTCCGGGCAGCGCGCTCGTCCATGGCGCGCTGGATTTCACGGGCGATCACAGGTTTGCTCAGGTTCTCGTCGCCGATCTGCTGCGCGGTCCGGGGGCTGTATCCCGCCCGGATCGCCGCCTGGGTCGCATTCAGGTCGATCAGGTACTCGCGCACGAACGCGGCTTGCTTCGGTGTCATAGTGTCCTCCTGGGTCTGGGTCTCTTTCCCCCTGCGTCCGAAATTCCCAAAATCCCCGAATTAAAATTTCCAAGCTATATCAGAGATTTATTCCGATCCTTTTCGGTGCGCCCGCTGCTCCGAAATTGATATTGGGTGTTCCGAAATAAGGGCGACCTCATTTTCGGCGCTCCAAAAGGCGCGGGTTCACCTCGAAATTCTTCGGCATGCGCCCCCTTCCGGGGGCGGTTTTGCCGACTGCGCGAATAGCCCCTGCCTCCACCAGCTCGGCGCAAGCCATATCCATTTCCTCCGCCCTTCGGAGTGACCCACCGAGTGCATGACGCAGATCGCGCGCATTGAACCGGTCGATCCGCTCCGTTTTCAAATGCATCGCAAGCCGATGCTCGGCCTTCTCGGCGGCCGGTTTTACGGCATCGCCGAACACGCGCTCGGCCATCGGCAAGAAGTAGCCCTCCATCAGGCCGACCGCGCATTGCATGGCCTTCGCGGAGATGGCTGCCGGCGCAGGATGCCGGCCGGGCTGGGACGCCCACCAGAGGTGCTCCAGAATGCAGGACAGACGCAGGGCATGACCACGCGCCTTGCCGAGCGTGCCCTGGAAAACGCCTGAGACCGAGCGCGAGCGCTCGAGAATGCGCTGGCCGAAGGCTTCAAGGAGGCGCGTGGCGGTCGCATCCAATGGTACACGGACTGGCTCGGACCGTCCGTCCGGCGCCGTACCCATGGGAAGCCCGTGCAGCCGGTTCACGACACCGCGCGGCAGCGCGTCGCTCACGCGCTCCGCCACGATACGGAAAGTCTCAGGTGGCGCGGGCCAGCACCAGAGAAAGCGAGCTGCGAACCCGTCCTCTACCCCGTCCAGGATCGGCTCGAGGCGATCCGGCTGGATCGAGCCGAGCACCCCAACCGTGAGGTGGCGGATGTGGAGCGGCTCTTTCAGCTTCACCCGGTTCAATGTGAAGGACCGGCCGCCGTAGGCTTCGAGGAAGAACGTGCGGTCGGTGTCACCGCCGCCATAGCGGCCCAGCGCTGCCAGCCATCCGGCGAGCTCGTCTCTTGTGAGCAGCATCCCGCCCGGGTTGCCAGCAGCCAGATATGCCACCTTCTCCGTGGTGGCATCACCGATGATTAATTGAGCGCGCATCGGCTCTTGCGGCTCTTCCGCGTCGGGCGGCATCCCGGCTGGGGGTACGCCAGGGGTATTTTTCAGCGCAGCGCGAACTTGGGCCTGCCATGCTTCGTTGGCCAACTTCGCGATGACAGCCTTGCCGACGTAATCCTTGACCGCTTCCTCATGGCGCTTGGCCATCTCGGCTTCGATCTGGTCAGCGAGCGCGGTGGCGCGCGACATGGCAGGCGACTTACCGGCCGAGGGATCGCCAACAAGTGCGGTCCACAGGATCGGTGGCTCGGTCCAACCCGAGGGGGCTTCAGCCCACCGAGCATTTCCAAGCACGCCACCGGCCAAGGCCAGGAGGGCGGTGGCGATGTAATCGACGGGCGCGGAGACTGTGCGGGCGGCTGCAGAGGCCCATTCCGCAAGCCCATCACCGAGCGCGCTCAGCGGAAACTGTGGCACTTCGCGAGGGGTGGAGAAGATTGTCGCGGGGTCGAAGTTGGCCCAGCCATCCGCCACGACCGAAGGCGAGGGCTCCTCGACCACCTCGCCTGTGTCGGCATCGTGCAGCGTGCCATCCCGCGACTTGACCAGCCTGCGCGCGATCTCGGCACCGAGGGCCGCGTCCTCGTCGTCGGATGCAAATTCCTCAGGCGCCTGCCGGGGTTGCGCAAGTCCGCCGCGCTTGCCGGAGGCCAAGGTGGCGAGCACCTGCTTGCGCCCGTCGTCCTTGAGAAGCCCGCACGTCGCCGCCGCGTCGAGGAGGGCTGCATGGGCGTGTTCATCCTTGATCCAACCGGCCGCGACGAGCTGATAGACCGCGAAGGCGGAGCGATTGAGCTGTTCGTTCCGGCCGCCCTTTCCGGCCTGGGCGAGGGCTTGGATCTCCTGCTGGAATGCGCTTTCCACCCACGCTCTCAGGCGCGGGTTATCCATGTCGATCCGGACGGGCGGGAGGGTGATTTCCTTCGGCGCCTTTATGGGCGCCAAGGCGTTCTGGCTGCTGGGCTCGGGGCTGATTTCCTCGCGCGTGCTGGTGAGCACCTGGCGCAGGAAGTCGGGCAGCTCCGGGGAATGGAGCACGTCGAGGGGATCTCCATCGGGGATGCTGTAGAGCCCGTCATCCCGGAGCGCTCCAGGGGCGATGACGAAGCCGCCGACGCCCCGGATGTCGATGGCGCAGGAAGCCTTCGGCGGTAGAGCGCCGCGGCCATTTCCAAGCGCGAGACCCTTGGGCAGCTTGAACCAGTAGTGCCGGCCGCCAGACGGCGTATCCACCATCGGGCATTCGGGGACGCCACCATGTGGCTCGCAGATCGCCTCGAAGGCGGCGATGCCGGCGGAGCCATCGGCGTCCACTACCAGGAAGCCGCTCGCGCCCAGGTCGATACCGGGCATCGCGTCCGGCCATTGCTGCCACCAACGTTGGACGCTCGCGCGCTGGGCCGTAGCGGACGAGCGCCAGAGCACCAGAGGTGCCTTTGCCGCCTTGCCGGCCGCGTAGCCGTCATATGGTGCGCATGGAAACACGCGCAGGCCAGCAGCTGACAGCGCTTCGGCGAGGCCGGCGTTGGTGGGGACGCTGGCGGGGTCGAAGGGGGCCGGGAGGCGCGCCATTATTTCAGCTCTTCAAGCTGAGTGGCCAGGCGGTCGGCGAGGGTCTGCGCATCAGGGAGGCGCGCGCGGCAGGATGGGATGCGGGCCGGTACAGTACGGGCTCCGCTCTTGAGCGCGTCCGCGTTCGCCACCACCCATTCCCGGTCAGTGGCCAACCGTTGGCGTCTGGCGCGCTGGACCGCGCGCTTGCGAGCGCCGCGCTGGTCCTCAGGAGTGAGCGGCGGCTGATCTGGAGCGCTGGGCTGGTCAAGTTGCAGCTTCCGACGGCGCTCCCACCCGGCCAAGTCGGCCAAAGAGGAGGGCCTCTCCTCCGGGTATTTCAGCCAGAACTCGTAGGCCGAGAGGTGTCGCAGGCCCGGAAGGATGTAGTCGCCTCGATCAAATATTGTCAGCGACTTCGCGAATGCTTCGCCATCTTCAAGGATGTCGCGGTGGATGAAGAGCGGATCAATGCTGATGACCAGCCGTCGATGACCACAGTGGCCCAGCCGCGACATCAAAACCTTCCGCTCGAAGCCCAGGCCTTCGAGTATCTGGGTCCGGCGCGCGATTTTCGCCTCGTCACCGGTGCTGAGGTCCCAGAGTAGCGGATCCCACCCATCCGGCGGCAACAGCAACGCGGTTCGACCTGGATACGCTCGCCAGAAAAGTGGAGAGGACGGCTTGACAGAAGTCGCGCTTTTCGCGACAAAGGGGGCGTTCATAAAGTGCACTCCATGTTGAAAAAGGCCGTCGCGGTCCAGGCGACGGCCTTTTGCTTTTCGAAATCAAGCGGTTGCTTCGGCCAAGAGCTTGTCGCAGCTCTCGCGAAGCACGAGCCGCCGACTTCCGATCTTGCGCGAAGCGAGCCGTCCTTCGCTGATCAACGCATAGATCTGGGTCCGGCCAATGCCGATGTACTCGGCGGCCTCGCGGATACCCAGCGCGGCGCGCTCGCCGAGCGGGACGGCCGGGGTGGTTTGTGAACGGGCAGGCATAGCAAGGCTCCTTGCCGAGCGGCCACGGTGGCCACTCCAGCGGAATTTTGCGAAGGCGATGTGAGTCGGCACGTCCTGCGCCGAGGCCGCAACGGTAACCATCCGCCACTGTTCGTACAATACCGTCGGAGAAAAAATTTCGTCACACACAGTCCTGTCGCGTTTTTCGCGACCAACCACGACAGCGATTATTGTAATCTGGCTGTGATGTTCGCGCCCTAATTCCGACACTACTTCATCCGCCGGCGGTGACCTCCGCAAGACGCGCCCTGCGCTGCTCATGCATTTCGCGCTCCTCAGCCGTCGCGTCCGCTGGTGCTGGCGCGCTCAGAGAGAAAACCCGCAACCACTGCACAGATGCCGCTGCCTTCATGTTTCGCGTCGTCATGTCCGTCTCCATTCTGAAAGCAAGTTTGAAATTCGGGGTGCGGTCGTGAGACTCAGCGCCCACGATCAAGTGGGAAGCGGCTTTCCATCCCGCGCAGCGATCTCGCGCTTCAGGATGTATTCGAGCTGACCGACCCGGCAGATGTCAGCCGACCGATACTTCGCCGCGCTCCAATTGGTTGGCCGTCCAGCCCGCCTATAGAGAGCTGCTTTTGCACGCGCTGCACGAAGAGCGACTTCCAGCCGCTCGATCAACTCATCGCGGGTTATTCCCTCGCTGCATCCCATTACTGTGCGAATTGCCGAAATTGGCGTGACGGGCGCGTTCTTCGCCTCATACCAAGCCTGACGCAGGCAAGCCGCGAAAGCGGCCCGGCTGTAGCTGGCCATGGACTGCCGAAAGAGCGACCAAGCGCGACGCATGATGCTTGCCCTGTTCACCATATCCGTGAGCATTGGTTGATCTACCCCTCGACCCATGCGATACCTGAGGAATTAAAAAAGACCTCAGGCATTGTCAATACCTGAGGTATCAAATGGATCTCAGGGATTCACAATGCTGACGAGTGAGCAGGTGCGCGCCGCACGAGCTTTAATCAGGTGGGAGCAGAAGGATTTGGCGGAAGCATCGAAGGTCTCTCTTCCGTCGATTAAGCGGCTCGAAGCCCAGCCGGGGGCGCTTGCGGCTCAGGAGCGGACCGTCGCTGCAATCCGCTCCGCCCTCGAAGCGGCAGGCATCACCTTTCTCAGCCAAGGAGAGGTGGCAGACGGGGGGCCGGGGGTGCGGCTGCGGTGATATGCCGACCGAAAACCGCCCTCACACGTCGTCCGCAGCGGTTACTGTGAGAGACCGAGCCGCCTGCGCGCACTGGCCCCCGCGGTAGGTGAAGACGTTTCTGAGCTATATTGAGCAGCTCAAGAAGGCGAATCAGAATGTCTGAAGGTGAGCTTATCCTCTATCACTCAGTAGACGGCCGCAGCGAAATTCAGCTTCGCGCCATCGAAGGTACGGTGTGGCTGACGCAGGCGCAGATTGCCGAGCTGTTTTCAGCCAGCCCACAGGCCATCACACAGCTGATTCGGGCGGTTTATGACGAGGCCGAACTCACCGAAGAGGCAACTTGTAAGGATTTCTTACAAGTTCGTTCCGAAGGCGCAAGGCAGGTGCGGCGCCAGCTTAAGCACTATAATCTGGATATGATCCTCGCCGTTGGCTACCGTGTGCGAAGCCCGCGCGGCGTCCAGTTCCGGCAGTGGGCTAGCACAGCCCTCAAGGAATATCTGGTCAAAGGATTCATCATCAACGACGCGCGGCTGAAGGAACCGGGCGGGTTCGATTATTTCGATGAGCTCATCGAACGCATTCGCGACATTCGGGCCTCCGAAAAGAGGTTCTACCAGAAGGTGCGTGATGTCTTTGCCGAGACCAGCGTTGACTATGACGGGAAAGCCGAGACTGCACAGACATTCTTCAAGACCATACAAAATAAGATGCTTTATGCTGTGACGCGACAGACCGCCGCAGAGTTGATTGTTGCTAGGGCAGATGCCTCCCAGCCGAACATGGCCGTACAGAGTTGGAAGGGCGCCCGCGTCCGCAAGGGGGATGTCACTGTTGCAAAAAACTACCTTAAAGCC
Organism: Aquabacter sediminis; assembly: GCF_028863665.1. GTDB lineage: Bacteria > Pseudomonadota > Alphaproteobacteria > Rhizobiales > Xanthobacteraceae > L1I39. The sequence goes on along the minus strand of NZ_JARBFX010000001.1, from coordinate 623,671 downwards.
GACGAGATTGAGGATCTGAATCGGCTGGTCACCATGTTCCTCGACTTTGCCGAAAACCAAGCCCGTCGCCGCAAGCAATTGACCATGGCCGACTGGATTAGCCGAACGGACGATTTCCTTCGGTTCAACGAGCATGATGTGCTCAATAATGCCGGCCGGGTTTCACATGCGCAGATGGAGCAGATCGCCCACCAGCGTTTTGCGGAGTTCGACGCCAGCCGCCGGGCAGCGGAAACCATCGAGGCCGAAGCGGAATACCTTGAGGAATTGCAGGAAATAGAGGCGAAGCTCCCTAAGCCGAAACACAAGGGCAAGCCGTAAAGTCACCGCTTCACAGAACCATCATATCGGCCGACCACTCATCTCTCTCGCAGACGGACAAACCGCCAACCTCCGAAGCCGACCTCAAGAGAGGCTACGTCCTTCGGCAGGTGCGCAAAAGGCTTGCCATGACGCAATAGGAATTCGCACAAGCCTATGAAGTCCCCACGGCAACGGTGCGGGATTAGGAACAGGGCTTCCGCGAGCCTGATGCGCCCGCAGCGCTGATGCTGTCCACCTCAATCAGATCGAACTCCACGCGCCGACCGACCACGCGAACGCGCTTCCCAAGCCATTTGCGCGCCCGCCAGGAGGCTTCCAGGCGCCAACGTCCTCCGCCATCCAGGACCAGGACCGGGCTGTGCGCGCCCCGCTCCAGCGTGCCCGTAGCGTCGATCTCCTGGCCGCGAGAGTGGCCGTGCCCCGTCATCTGGAGGCTCCTTGAAGTGCATCGGCATGTGCCAACGCAGCGCTCAAGGCGTCCAATGAGTGTTTTGAATCGATCGCGCCGGATCGATTCATTTCGGTGAAGTGGGGTGGTCACGCCGCCGACGCCCGGCAGAGGCCCAAGCGGCAATGGTCAGCTGAACGAAGGGGGGAAAAGAAAAGCCCCAGGCGAACCTGGGGCTGCTTCCTGGCCTGCTTTTCTTTGGGCATCGGGGCTCTGGATCGAGGATCTCGGGCCGCAGTCCGCTCAGATGGTGCAGGAACCACGCTCGCAAGCAAGCGCGGGTAGAATCGCCAATGCTGGCGCGGCTGTCAACGGTCGCGGACAGCCCAAGCCGCTTGCGAAGCGAGCAATGCCGCTGCACTTTGCGCGCGTCAGCTCCGGCCCATAACGGTGGAGTGAGCACTCCGAAGCAGATACGTCTGAGCTGGAGCCATCGCCAAGTGACCAGCCGGGGGCGACGCCGCTCTGGCTCGAGAGCGCGTCAGGGTAACCCTTAGGGATTGGAAACAGGGCTGCCGCGAGCCTGATGCGCCAGCGCTGGCCCAACTGAAGATGATTACGAGCGAGCCAGAGGCCGTTCGGCGGGCGCTGGAGGCGGCCATCTGACGCTGCCCTATCCCCAATGTGGGTGCAGCGCCCTTCGCCAAGCGCGTTGCCCAGAGAGCAACCCTGATAGATGGGATGCGCGGTTGGCGTATACCAATTTGAAGGCATTTGGCCGCCTTGCCGCTTGCTCAGGGCTGGAACATATGGGCAACTATCCATATATACGCGCAACGGTGAATCGGGTCTGAAGGAGGGTGGCGTGAACGACATACATCCCAGCCCCCTTGGGGCAAGCAAGGCAGCTGTTTTCAGCTTTGCCGAGGACGTCGCCAAACGCGTGAAGTATGAGATCGGCGAGGACATGTGGGCATTTGTGTCCCGCATGGGTGGCAGGATCTCGTTTCACGAGGACGTTCGCCCGGACGACGATCTTCCAGAATCGATAATCGTACAGCCAAACGGCGAGTTCCAGATCTTTCTGCCGACAGTCACGACTGTCGAACGAGACCGCTTCACCATTGCACATGAACTTGGGCATCTATTTCTGCACTTCCCTAAAGTGAAGCGCGATCATCCGGGTTGCGCGATGGTCGCTACAAGAAAGATCAAGCCCGGCGACCCGGATCAGCAGCGAGCCGAATGGGAGGCCAACTGGTTTGCTGCTGCCTTCTTGATGCCTGCAGAGAGCTTCCGAGACCACTGTCGTCAACATGGCATTGGATCGGCCGCGACGAAGTTTGGCGTCAGCCACGTTGCCGCTGAAGTACGTGCACGCACTCTGGGCCTCTGATCTTGGCGAGCTGCCCCGAATACAGAATGCGCCTGTTTATGTCGGTTGACCTGGTTGGGTCTACCGCCTTCAAGGCGAGTAAGGCGCATTCCGAACTTCAAAGCGGAAGCCCCTTGCCCCGGTGGGTCGATGAATTTCGCACCTTCTACAAAGATTTTCCAATAGAACTCGGCAAGTCTTATCGTTTGATGATAGATGCCTTCGAGGACGACCTGATTTCAGATAAAAATAGCACTCCCCGCGTGTGGAAGACTATAGGAGATGAGATTATATTTTGTAGCCGAGTGAGCAGTATAGAGCACACTGCAGCGTCTGTTGCTGCCTTTTTGAAAGCTCTGGAATGCTACTCCAGGCGCCTCGAAAAAGAAGAAAAACCCTTGCGACTCAAGGGCGCAGGATGGCTAGCGGCCTTTCCGGCACCTAACATCAGCATTTCTATAATGACCGAATCAGTATCCGGCCCTGCGGGATACTCTGCCGTACCGAGCGAGAATACCGAAGACTTCGAATGTGAAGCGGACACTACTCCAAGCCGATTTGATTTCCTCGGAAAGGGCATTGATACCGGATTTCGCATCGCAAAGAACGCTTCAGAAGATCGCTTTGCGACATCCGTTCAGTTGGCCTATGTTCTCGCGCGCGCTGCGACCAAGAAAAAGTTCCCCTATGCTTTCGGCTATCACGGAAGGGAAGCACTAAAGGGCGTTATAGACGGCGAGCCATATCCAGTTGTATCGGTTGATACCGAGAGAAGCGAGATCAAATCGAAACTAAAGAGCCGAGAGGCTGCTCTCACCGGCGATACGACAATAAAACCACACGCGCTTTGCGATTTTCTTAAAACATTCATGGAAGCTGCCGCTATCGATCTCCCATGCCTTGGCGAAGGACAGGCGGCCTGGAGCGGCGGGTGGCCGGAAAGTTACATTCGCTATCAGCGAGTATTCGAAGAGCACCTCGCGATCGACAATGGAAATGTCAACCAGATAGAAGAAGCCGTTGATCCAGAGCATCCCGACGATAGCTCGCTTGATGAATCTAAATCGTTCCTAGGTAAACTTGCGACTTCCGTTGAGGATGACTTGCAAGATAGGGTGGACGCACTGAGCGCGCGCGAGTTTAGAGCGCACATTGGGTCGTGCGTGGAAGATCTGCTCCCCGCCGCCATGGCAGATCGCATCCTTACAGGCGAAAGCCCGGTAAGGGTGTGGCGGGAGCATCGGGGACTGTCGACCGCAGAATTAGCCAAGCGGGCGGGCATTAAGCAGCCCTACCTTTCGCAGATTGAAAGCGGGAAGAGGGATGGCGGTATCCAGACCATTAAGCGATTGGCTCAAGCCCTTGGCGTCGCGATAGACGACTTGGTATGATCGCCGGGCACCTCTTGAAAGTCAGCTACGCCAAGTCTTTTTCCCGTCAGACCCGACCCATAACGGTGGCATGATCGGCTCGGCCCGACGAGATTTCACTACGTGAGACGCCGGACCCGGCAGCCAAGGGGCTAGTTCATATGGCCTACGCAGACGACATTGCGTTTGTATTTTCAGAATGCACCCGAATGGCTAGCCTATCTCGTGACGAAATATCCAAGCTACCTACGGCCGACCTTTTTTCCTCACTACCCCATCCATCTGGCAACGGAAACATGATGTGCGGCGCCGAGGCTAATCGGCGCCTTCTCGATATCGCCAATTTGGCGCTTTCGCGCAGCGTTTACGCGGGACGAATCGCGAGCGGCGCTGTCGTCAAAAATCTGAAAGAGGGCATTGTTCAACGCTTCTTTAGAGAAAGGCGCAGGCTTGATCAAAAGCAGGCCGAGCGAGTTGTAAGTTCTGCAGTAAGGTCTGCAGCTAAAAATATCGAAGATCTGACACATTTTATGCCTTGCCATTTGGGGTACGCCGAAAGCCCAAATTACTTCTCCATTGGTCCGGTGCAATTTAAACGCAAAGAACTTGCATTTGAAGTGATTGAGCCGGCCTTGACGGCCCTCTTGGAAGAGGCCAGTGAGGGGGCCTCTGAAAGCTCAAAGAACCTGGATTCCAGAGCAATATCGCTAGCAAAGAAGTACTACGCATCATTCGGGTGGATTTCAGAAGTTAAAATACAAGGGTGCGACGCGACCACGTCTCAAAATAGGGCGGAGCGCATGGTTCAAAGCGCTCTGAATTGCCTGCACGTGCTTCTTGGTGCGACCCATTCCAAGCACATGCGTGTCGGCGGACCGCCGTTCGGATTGGACCGAAGGGGCGGTATACGTATCGCTGGCGATGGGCGCGCGCAAATCTCGAACTCCGTAGATTGGCAGGCTCACGGCCTGGACGAAGGTTGGTGGGACCATGTCAATGCAGATGGTGGTGATGAATTCGTTCGCCTTATGGGAATCGCGGTCGAGATCGGCCACGACCTTCCGAAACCCACCCCGCTGGCGCAGCGCTTTCTCGATGGCGCGACATGGTTTGGCGAGGCTGTCCGTGACCTCTCGGATGCCTCTAGGCTGATTAAATACGTCACGGCGATGGAGCGTATCCTCATCACCCGGAACGACGACAATCTCTCCGAGATTTTTTCAGAGCGGGGCGCTGCGATTTTATTACGAATGGACTGGGATCGCCCACAAGCATTAAAACGGCGCCTCAAGGTCATTTACGATTTACGATCTCGCCTTGTGCATGGAGACCGCTCGCCGTTGGAGCCAGGATTAGCGGCTGACGCCTATGAAGCCGAGCAGCTAGCTCAATCCATTTTACTTAGTATTCTCCTGTTTTACAGGGAGGAGGGGCTGCGATTTAAAAGTTACAGCCAGAAAAATATGGATATCTCTTTCGATAGACAAATTGGCTGGGCGACGGAGTGGATCAAACGAATGACGGATACCGGTGCGCCAGACACCTGAATGTCGCCGCACCCTCAGCAATAATCCCTGTCGGCGCTCATGAATGCCGATCCGCCGTGCCCAGTGATCACAGGGGCCTATCTCCACCGCCCCGCCCATCACCCACCCCTCGGCATAGGCCCAATGCCTCGCCCCTTGGCCAGCCGGTCCACCTTCTTGTCCAGTTCCTTGATGGCCCCCATGGTCACGCCAATGGCGTCGATCACAGGGATAGACCGCCCGTCGCCCTTGCCGGTCTCGCGCTGGAAGTCCTGGGCATAGGTGCCGATATGGCGCCCGCCATCGCCCTCACCGGGCTTGTAGCTCCATTCCTGCACCGGCAGGCCGCGCACGGCCTGGAGCATCCCCTTGGCCGGCTTCTTGTCCTCCTTGGCGTCGGCGTCGGACTGGAAGAGCAGGCCCGCGAGGGAGCCCGCCGCCTGACCAAGGCCCGCAGCGTTGCTCGAAGCGAGGCTCTGCTCGGCTTTCCACCCCGATAGCTGGTTCTGGTAGAGGTTGTTCAGGATGTTGGCCTGCTGGCCATACCCCTGCATGGCGGTCGAGTATCCGGACTGAAGGATGCCGACACCTTGGTTTCGGGCGCTGTTGGTCGAAACATTGTTTCCGACGATGGAATTCCCGGTCTGGACGCCAAGGCCCAGAGCTTGCGTCGCCTGCGAGGGCAGGCCGCGCCCCATGTTGGCGGCGTCGGCCTGGAGGGCGACGGCCTGGTTCTTCAGCGTGGTGCGGGCGTTGTTCTGGGCTCCAGCCGAGGCGAGCGCCGTGGCGGTGTCGGCGGAACGCTCGGTCGCCGCGAAGCGCCCGCTGGCGGGGTTGATGCCCATGCCGCTCATCTGACGCTGGCGCGCCTGCTCGGCCTGCGCCGAGGCAGTCATCACGTCGCCCTTGGCCTCGGCCGCCGCCTGGGCCTGCTTTTCCGGGCTGTCCCAGTTCTTGGCCTTGTCGATGAAGGCGTCTTCCATGGGCTGGAAGACGGTCTTGTAGCGGTCTCGGTCCTCGGCCGCCCAGGTGTTGGCGTTGTTCTGGGCCGTCAGCTGGGAGGTCGTGACCTTCGAGGTGAGATCGTCGAGCTTGGCCTGCCGCTCATTGGCAATGCCGAATTGCTCCTTCGCAACCTCCAGCCACTTCTCGCCGGTCTCGGCGCTCTTCATGGCCGCAATGCCGATCATGGGATCCGGCTTCGGTGCGCTACTGGAACCCTTGCCCATGATCACCTCCGATGCAGCCACGGGCACTCTTCCCGCAGCATGCCGAGTAGAATTTCGTCCTCGCCATCGTGGTTGCGGGCGAGCCGCCCCTCGAACGAGAAACCAAGTTTGAGCGCGAGGATCTGGGACCGGATGTTCTTGCGCGAGATCGGCAGCGTGATCCGGTCCAGACCGCACTGGATGAACGGATCGGCGAACAAGGCCGCCAGGATGCCGCGACTTGCCCAGGTGCGAGACCCGTCCGTCGCGATGTGCGCGCAACAGCCAGAGCCGGAGAAGATGTTGTAGGCGGCCACGGCCCGGAGAGCATCGCCACGCTCGACGCCGATGGTTGCCGTGTCCGGAGCCCATTGCATGTTCGGGCTCCCCATCTTCTCCGCCGCCCAGGCCAGCAGATCATCGCGCCGGTTATAAACCAGCGTCAGATGCTCTGCAGGCGGGCGATCCTTTTCCATAACGATGAGCCAGATGTCGTGGTAAAAAATATCGCATTCCACTATATATAGATCAAGCGGAGGTTTCCAGCACTGTTGCATCGCCTCCCTTCCGCGTCACGCTGCAATCCCGTCGGACTGATTATCAGCGACACAGCGGGGCTGACTCTTTGCCGTCCCGCCGGCTGGTGGGAAGCATTGTCGGATGGCGTCTTCCTTATCGCTGACGTATAAAAATCGCGTCGCTTTGGCCCGAGATCGCGCTAGGGGAGCCGGAAACGGCTAGGTTGGACTGCGCCCTTCCCCAAAGCGGCAGCTTTGTATTGGCTTCACATCCCCATCAAGTGGCAGATCGTCCGGCGGGGTCACACCATAAGCTGAAGTTCGCTGCGGCTGCAACGGGTGGCAAGTGTGGGGCCGGTGGCAGACTGTCCGCTTTTGGGAACTTCAAACGACAGGCGGACATATCGCTGATTAATATCCGAGGCCGTGTCCGGCGCTGTACGGTAGTGGTTCACCTTCCGCCGCAAGCCAGCCCCTGAGGCCCTCCAGATAGGGCGGACCAGCAGAGCGATTAAGGCCGGCCGCCGCGCGTCTGGCGAGGCCTAACGCCAACGCCAACAAGCCAATGCAAGGTTCGGCAATTGCCCATCGGCACCGGCACGGCAGGATGGCCAATCAAGGAGGCGGCTATGAGCATTTGGAGCACCTGGTTGGCCCCGCTGCACACCATCGTCCAGAATCTGAGGCATCCGAGGCCCACGGGCATGCCGGCGCCCGACCGTTACCCGCCGGAACCATACGATCCGCCCCTCGGGCCGGACATCGTTGCGCTCGCCTCCACCCTCGATTGGCGAACCCCGGACTTGCAGGCGGCCCTGCGCGGCGTGGACTGGGACAAGGCGCCGGCTTCGTTCCTAGCGCTCTGTGAGCGCGCGAAACGCTCTGAAGGGTTTCTCGAGGCTTGCTACCAACATCGCCTCAGCCCCTCGCAGCTTCTTCTCAGCGCGCTGCATATGGTCGCCCTAGGCAGGGTTCCGGATGCCTTGCATGGGGCCGCCGTCTTCGGACTGCCGGAGAGACTGTTTCCCATTCTCGGCCTGGGCTGGGCGGATTTCGCCCAGCCGAAGGAAAGCGTCGAGCCGGCCTCATCCCCCGGCTTGCTTCTGCTAACCCTCGCCCCCCAGCTCGACTGGAGCGATCCGGAGCTGCGACGAGGGCTGGTCGATCAGGTCTGGACGCCGCCCGAGGCGCTGCGCGAGCTGGTCGAGCAGGCGCGTGCGCGATCAAATGCGACGCTCCTTTACGAACTCGGTGTGGCTCTGCCGACCCATACGCTGTTGCTCGGCTGTCTCGCCCTGCTGCGCTCGCGCGACGATCCCGCCATCGGCGACCTGCCTTGCCCCGCCGCCGGGGGGGCGGTTCGTGATTTTCCGGATGCCGTCCAGACTGCGATGTTCCTGATCTTCGATCTCAAATGGCCGCCCGTGACGCCGGGCGGCCCGGTCGGCTTCGTTTAAGCCGGCTGCTGCCTCGTTTCTCGACTCAGCTCGCGTTGCGCCGTACCGGCGACGTCTCGGCGAGAGCCGGGTTTGGGATTCGGCCATTCTCCAACGTCACCTAAGCCGGCAGTCAGGCGCAGCGGATGGCGCCAGGCGACTTACGAATGCGTCCTCGCCTTCAATTGGCGGCCCGATGCCCCATCTGTTACCAGGCGAAGCTGCCGCCTTCCTCTTCGAGATTTCCGCCGAAATTCCCGGTCGGATGCGCTTGTTAGCGCCGTGACGCCTTCACCGTGGTCAGCAAAAAGGCCGGCGCATGATCGTCGGCCGTTCTTCGTCAGTCATCGGCCGTCTTTGAACAAGGGCGCGGGATCGATCCACGCGCCGTTCCGCCGCAAAGCGAGTGTGAACGTGGACGTGGTCGTCCTCCCAAGGAGGGCGCCTGGCAGAACGCATCGCCCGACGACAACGCGCGCACGTGCCAGCGGCCCATATCGCAGCTCGCTCCCGTCCCGCTGCCGGATCCAGACGAACCGGCCGATGCCCGGCTTCGTTTCGCGCAGCACGACCCGGCCGCCCAACACGGTCCTGACCACTTGGCCGCTACGGGTTCGGAACACCGTGCTCGGCTGGAAGACCGCGATGCCCATGACGGGGTGCAGGCGAAACCCGAAAGGGCGCTCGATCGCAGCCGTCACCGGAGGCGGCCGGGCGACGCCCTCCGGGCACGCGGAGGCGCCCGCCGACGCAGGCTGCGCGAGCATCGCGCCCAGCACGGCAGAGAGTAGGAGAAGAGGCCTCACGACCCCGCCCCCTCGATCGGGTAGAGCTCCATCTCCACCGGCTCGTCGTCGCCAGGCACCCGTTGGAGGCACGGCACCGGCTTGCGTCCGGCGCTGCTCGCGCAGAGCAGGTTATGACTTGGTGCGCCATTGGTGCAGGCGCTGAAATCGATCCCGACCAGGGTAGGACCGTTGCTCGTGCGGTACGTCACGCGGGCACAGGCAGCGACGTCGCCATAGAACTGGCTTTCGCGGACACGGCCGGAGCCGTCCCGTTGAAGACAGAGGATTTCGGCGGCATTGGTGCGTTCGGGCTTTTCGCCCTTGGGCAACACCATCCAGCAGCCGCCGGCGGCGAGCGGCGAGCCGGACTGGGCGCTGGCCGGCAAAGTCGGAACGAAAAGGGTCGAGGCGATGAGCAAGACATACGCTGAATGATGTCGCATCGAACGTTCCTATTGCATGGAGGTGCCGGTTGCATCGTGTCCAGCCTGACCAAGCGGACCGGGGTTAAGGAATTGCCAGGCGTTGCGATGGCTTACGCGACCGCGCTCCAGCTTTACTGTGAGCAGAACGCCTCCCTCACCATGCAGCGGCCCTTAGCGTCATGCTGGCACTCCGCGAGTGCCGCACTCCGTGCGGCCGCGAGCGAACCGCGCCAATACGCCCACCAGTTGCCATCGCCCGTCGTCACGAGGGCGGCGCAAGCGTTGGAGAACCAGACCCTCACCTTGCAGCCCGGAAGTCCCTCGGCCTTACAAAATTGCACCGCTACGGCCTCTGCGCGGGAGCGAGAGTTATAGCCGTAAGATTTTCCCCAGCTCAGGGCGCCCTTGTCGCTGTCGGAGACCGCGATGGCTCCATATCCGCCTCCGGAACGCCCGGTATCGCTACCAGGCGCATAAGTGCCACCGGGCCTGGGCGCGTAATTCGGTCCGGCACAGGACCGGTAGCATTCGTTGTCGGTGCTGTTGCACGTCATCGCGCAGTGAGTGTTCTGGGCGGCCGCTGGAAGGGACAGGAGCACCGCTACGGCAGCAGCCGCACCAGCGATATGAAACCGGGTGATCATGGACATCGCGGACAATCCCCCTGTGAAATCCTGAAACCCGAGCCGCCGGACGAGAGGTCGTCAGGGCTCGAAGTACTCCGCCGCCGCATCGGCGATCTGTCGCTCGGGATGCGCTCGGCAATAGGCGATGATCTCGGCGGCGATGCCGTCCGGGCCGGTGAAACGTCGATGAGACTGTCCGGTGCCCGACTGGACACGGCCGGTGAGGTAGCCGAGGCTCCATTGTAGCGCCGCGCGTCCATTGGCCAGGCGCGCCTTTGAGGGAGAATCCAGGACGCGGCAGGAAAAGCCTCCCGCGCCGTCGAGGCGCAGCACTGTGCTCTGGGCCGCTGTCGTCGCGCAAAGGAGGCACACTGCAAGTCCGGATTGGGCGATCAATCGGTTGAGACTTCGATTTCCTGGTCCGGTGATCGACATTGGATCCCTCGGTCAAACGGCCGGCGCAGCCGCCATAGCCGTGCGTGCGTGCCTGGCGGCGGGGATGACATTGAGCTGCTCAAGGCGTCGGCGAGCCCTGTGCGATGGCTTCTGTCTGGTTTCTATTCCGCGGGGGCGTCACTGCGCCGGCTTGGCCGCCTCCGCGCCACCCGCCCCCTTCACCAGGAAGTCGTTGAGGTAGCGGTTCCCGAGCCCTCCGCCGATGGTGTCCGGTGTCTTCAGTGCGGTGTCCGGCGCGGACTGCCCCTGGAGCGTGCGCCCGACGACGCTCTCCGACGTTACGTGGGCCTTTTCTTGCGGCTCCCACCGGAGCCAGGCGGCCGATCCCACAAGGAGGGCAACGACGCCGAGGCGGAAAAGGGTGTCGGAGCGGATCATGGTGTGTCTCCTGTATCGACGCGGGATGCGCTGTTTGCTGGAGACAGGAATGGCTCAAGTGCCCTTCGTCGCACTATTGCGCGCCGTTGCGCCGTGTTGCGGATGAAGGCTGGCGGGGAGAGGCATCAAGAAAAGGTAAGGTCGCGCAATATCGGCTTTGGCCGGTGGCAGGGAGAAGAGCGGCATCGTCAACGCGAGGCCGAACATGTTCTCCCGTCGCCTGATCCTGTCTTTTCTTATCCTGTCGGGAGCTTACAACACGGCGAACGCCGACAGCAAACCGTCCCTGCCGGCCGCGCTCATCGTGCGGCCGCGCCTGCCAGCCGCGCCGCTCTCGGCGCATCTCGATGCGCTTGCGCCTCTTGTCTATGCCGCAGAACTGGGGCTCGGGCTTCAGAAGGCCTGGCGGCTTTTCCCGGCCGATGTGGAAACGCGCATGCGCTCCACCCTGGCCTGGGCGGACGATGCGCTCGCACGGCCCGGCTTCGTCGAGGTGCGTGCGAAGACGCTGCGCGCCTCTCGGCGGACCGGCACCGAGGCCGCCATGCGGCTCTCCTCTCGCGGCAGGGAGAGCGAGGAGGTCAGCGCCGCCATTGCGTCCATCACTTCCATCTTTGCACGGGAGGGCCATGACAGGTGAGTATCAGCCTTTCAGCCAGTATTATGCGCGTGCCTCTGTCCGATCGTCTTGCCTGGAGGTTTCCGTGCCCGAATTAAAGACATTCCCCTTTTACGTGCTGTGCGGCGTGACCCAGGGGTGGTGGCTCCGGATCCCGCCCTTCGGCCGGTTCGAGGTTGTGCCGGCCAAGGGGACCGTTCCGGTCTGGCTGACTGGACTTCTTGAGGCGTCCGGGCCGGCCTACCTCGCTCATCTCACCTGCCCTTTGTGGGCGGTGATCGAGCTGGATGTGGATGATCATGCCAAGCTCGATCTCATCAAGGATGGGACCCTTTCGGAGCGGATCGTTCGTTTCCGCTCCGGCTTCGTGGTCTATCGCGGCGACCGGCGCACCGCCCTTGATGTCTTCACAACCATGACATCAGGCGCCGCCGCATCGTCGCCCCTGCGCAGCCTGCAGGACAAGACGGGGGTGGCCCGGACTGGTGATTACGGGGTCGCCATGGCGGGGGACGAGGGATTTGCCGAGGCGGGACGCTATGGAAGCGCCGAATGCGGTGCGTTCGGCGTGGCGATGGCGGGGGAACGAGGTACCGCGCTGGCCGGGTCCCATGGGCTTGCCGTTGCGGGAGATGGCGGTGTCGCTAAAGCAGGAAATGGGGGCGTGGCGGTCAGGCGGGCTGGCAGCGGCGGCATGGCAGAGGTTGGGGACAGCGGCGGCATGGCAGAGGTTGGGGACAGCGGGGTTGCCATAGCCCAGGAGGCCGAATGTGCCGTCAAAGGGGGCCGCGGATCGGTGGTGGTCTTGCAGGTTGGCGGCCAGATGTTCGTCGGGCCGGAGGGGATTGGGGTGGCGATCATGCCCGTCAAGACTGTCGTCGTGAGCGATGACGCTCTCGCGATCCATCGCCCTCCGCTTGAGCCCGGCACACTTATATGGCTCGGGCGAAATGCCACCCTGATCTTCCGGGAGCGCTTCGCGGGCCAATGGAGGGGCGCCAGGTCCATTTCGACAGAGTCCGAAGAGGTCCGCGCCGGCGCGGTTTACGAATATACCGAGCGCGGTTTTCGCCTTATCCCGGATCTCACGCGCAGCTATTTCGATAGCGTTGACGAGCTTGAGACGGAGTATTTACCGCCGGATGACAGCCCAAAGCCCTCCGTAGAGACGAAGGACTTCCCCTTCTTCGGCACGCAACGTCCCTGGTGGGACGAGGCGTTCTCCCATGATTCCGAAGCATTCATTCTCAAGGAAGCAATCGGAGAGGCGGACCTTGTCGTCCTCACCCGCGCCATTCCGGATGCCGACCTGAAGGCGGGGCGCACCGATGGCGGCTGGTGGCTCGGCGCGCCCTGGGGCCAGGGAGACGCCGGCTTGCAACCTGGCGCGCCGTGCGCGCTTGTCCGGGTGGAGGGCGCCCACGAGGTGTGCCAGGAACAGGGCGGTGTCGTCGCATTCCGCTCGGGTACGACGCTCTACCGTGGCACCTTGCGCGGCGCGCTCGCCGTCCTCTGTGCCCTTGGCAAGGACCCGCAATGGGGATCTCGCGTGGCGTTGGCTAAACGGGGCGAAACCGCCCGAATTCCGGTCGGCTTCGTGGAGGTCCCCAAGCCTCCCGAGATGGTGGACGAAACGGAACGCCCTCCCCTCGATAAGCCGGACGTCGTTGTGTTGCGGGGGGACCGGGCCATTGGGGCGCAACCCTCCCTTGCCATCGCGCGAGAGTACGGCTGGGCCATCTGCGGTGGAGAAGCGCATGCGGCATGGGGGGGCATGGCTTGTGCCTTCGGGCACGGTGTGGCGTACGCGTACGTGAAGGGCGTTGCCATCTGCGAAAGCGGCCGCGCTGTTTCGGATCACTACAGTAGTATCGCCTGGAGCAGATTGGTCCCCGGCGACGAGGTCGGCATTCACGGGGGTATCACAGGCGGGCAGGCTGTTGCCGGGCCGCGCGGCGTCGCCGTCGCAAGCCGGGACGGCGGTTCGGCGACCGCCACCGGACTCAGAGGGGTTTCGGTGGTGATGGCCGCGGGTGTCGCGGTATGCGGCGGTGCGGGCGTCGCCATCGGCGCCGGCAAGGGTTCGGTCCAGGCCCAAGGTGGCAGGATGTCCGTGGTGGTGGCCCGGCATGGGCGCGTCAGAGGCGATAAGTATGCCTTGCTGGTTGCGCGGGATGAGCGCAGCGGGCAATGGGTTTGTGGTCTCGTGGGGCAGGACGGCATCGCGCCGAATGTTGATTATGTCGCCCGTAATGGACGCCTGGAGCCATGGTTGGTGTCCAAGACCGCGTCTCAGCAGCGCAGACGCCGGTGGCTCCATTAGGTTTGCGAAGCAAGCGCCGGCAACGGGCGGCAATGGCTGCAAAAGCACGGAGCCGCGAGTGTCACGTCACACGAACGGAGATCGTCCCATGAAGCGCATCATTCCCGCCACACTGCTGCTGCTCGCCGCCGCATCGGGCGTGCAGGCCCAGGAGGTCAAGGGCAATTTCCAGGATCTGCGCATGGTGATGCGCCTCACCATGGGGGTTGCGGGTGACCTCAGCGGAATAACGCCGGAGGAGAGCAACCGGCGCGCCGACTATCTCCTCGGCTTCGCCACGTCCTTCTTCCTGCGTTGTCCGGGCCTCACAAAGGCCGAGGAGGACGCCTTCGGCGAGCGCATGAACCGGCTCGTGAACGATCCCACAAAGCAGCAGATTGTCGCCACGCAGATCCGGCCCGGCATGCTTGATGGCAAGGCCTTCTCGGAAATTTACGGCTGCTCGGACAGCAATTCCGGGGTGAAGAACGCCCGGGAATTGCTGGTCGATTATGTGCGGGACATCAATAGGTACGTCAAATGATCGGCCCGCTCACGGGACCTCGACGGAATATTCCGCGCCCCAAGCGGTGAGACTGTCCGGGCGGCGCTTTTGCAGGCGCCGGAGATTGGTGAGGAAGCGACTCGTTTCCTCCTCGGTCAGACCGGCGGGCGCGGGATTGGCGCCGCGCGGGTCCAGCAGCGGCTGGATGGCGGGGTCCCACACGAGGATGGAGGTGGCGATGAAGCGCCCCTTCACCGGCAAGACGGGGAAGGCATCCGCCATGAGCGGCAGGGTTCCGTCCTCCAGACGCGGCTGGGATGGCGCCGGCATCCAGCGCAGGGTTTCTCCCCACGTGAGATCCCAGCTGCGCTGCCCGGCCGGGCGCGGATCGCGGACCAGGAAGGTGTAGGCCATGGCGGGTTCGCGATCGATGCCGACGACAGCGAGGCGGCCCTTATGCTTGCCGGGCACGAACACCACGGGGCCCTCATCGTCCGACGACACGAACGGCTCGAAGAACCGGCCCATCGCATACTGCTCCACCACCAGGCGGGGCATGCTGGTTGAGGCCGGCGCAGGGGTGATCTCCTGGAGCAGGGCGTCCTGCGCGCGGTCGAGGGCTGTGGCGTCCGTCACCGCGCCTGCCTCGGCGATCCTGCGCGCAAAATCGTACACGTTGCCGGACAGGTCGGCGGGCGAAAGCCCCTCCGTGCCAAGCGGTGCAAGACCCCGGCTCTTGCGCGAGAGGTCCAGGCGCCGGTTGATGAAATCCGCCAGCACGTCGGCGATCTCGGCCGAGCAGCCATAATCCCCATACAGCAGCTTGGAGAATTTCTGCGCCCCGTCGCGCCCCTCGCCGAAGATGACGGAGCCGATCTGCGCGTCGGATTGCGGCACGCCGATCAGTTCCCGGAACAGCCGCCATTTCAGGTACAGGTTGGGTATGGTCGCCATGGTCTGACCGGCTCGCATTGAAACCGGCGCAAAAGTGCGACGAACGCGCGGCCATGTCCAGCCAACGGACCGCCTGCAACATCGCGCAACGCCCCGCAATGCCGTCCAGGCGAAGGCGCCGGTACACCTCTCCCATCGGATCCGCCGCGGATCCACCGCACCGGGAGATGAAGCCATGAAGACCTTCGCCGCCGCAGCTTTCGCCGCCCTCGTCCTGGTTTCGGGCACCGGCGCCCAGGCGGAAGACGCCGGGAAGAAGATCGTCGTCAAGAACCGCCAGATGATCGTCGCCATCACCAGCGGCAAGCTGGAGGACGAGATCGTGGGCCGGCCGGCCATCATTCAGAAGAGCAACCTTGCTTACATCATCGGCATGACGCGCAGCGTGCACCGTGCGTGCGGCGTTCTCTCGGCCACGGACAGCGCCGCCCTGGACCGGCTGGACCAGGCCTACCGGGCGGAGAAGGTCAAGGACGAACTCGCGGCCGCCATGCAGGTGATGGTGGTGAGCGAGCTGGACAATGGCGCCTCCGACACCGCCGCCCTGCTCACGCGGTACGACTGCCAGGCGCTCCAGCGGTTCAATCTCACCGGACCGCTCCTCGCCTTCTGGAACAAATATCTCGCCGTCCTGAAGGGCTGAGATCGAAACTCGAACGTGGAAAGGACCATCGCCGTGAAAATGATCCCGCATCTCGCCACCGCCTTGACCTTTGCTTTCGGTCTCGGGTGCTTCTTCCTCCCGCCCTTGTCGGCGGCCTCCCCCAAGGAGGAGGCCCGGCAGCAGGCCAATGCCGCGTTCGAGACGTTTCGCGCCAAGTGTGGATCGGACTATGTGGTGGCCATCGACGTGGCGCCGCCGCCAGCTGGCGGCTTCACCCAGAGCCTTTCCCCGGCGCCCGCAGCACGATCGTCCGGCCACACCATCTACGTCATGTATTCCGATGTGCGCCTGGATGGGCGGGAAGCGACCTCCGACATGGACCGCCGCAACGGCATCGAATGGAAGGGCGTGCTGACCTACAGCGCGGCGGCGGGCCGCCAGATCTCGGTGGGCAAGGATGGGACTCGGGGCAAATGGAGCGACTGGCAGCCGGTGGGCGCGGTCTACACCGTCTCTCTCGTTCTGAAGGATGGGACGTGGACCCGCAGTGTCGGTGAAATCCCGCTTGTCGCCGGGCTCGGGCGCTATGCGACGCTGCGCCGGCCCGCATGCTCCGAGGTGCCGCCGGGCTGAGCATCACTTCGCGGCAAAGGCGTCGAAGGCCTTCAACTCCCCGGTGATCAGGTCGTCGATCTGTGCCGGAGAGCCCGGGTCGCCCAGCGTGCCGGATACATAGACCTGCGGCAGAGCCGGGCCGAAATCCCGCACGGCTGCATTGCGCTGGCGCAGCAGGGCGGCGCGAACGGAGGAGTTGGCGATGCAGGCCTGCAGGTCGTCCGGGCGCCCCTTGATGGGATCGATGAGGCGCGAGAAGGCGGCGAGCCGATCCGCTGTGGCAGAGAGGTGAAGCCAGTCCTCCATGCCACTGAGAAGGAAGCCAAAGATCCGAAACCGTACCTCCGGATCCGCCGCGCAGGCGGCCACCTGCGCGGCCTGGAAGGTCCCATCGTCTCCATCGCGCCAGATGGGGCGGATCTCGAAGCGGACCTTCGCCCGTTCGGGAAACGCGCGCAGCAAGGGGCGCAACGTGTTGTTGAGGAACAACCGGCAGTCGGCGCAGTCGGCGGCGAGGAGCGCGGTCACATGCACCGGCGCATCGGCGTCACCGTTCAGAAAGGTGAAAGCGGGCGCCGCGCCTGCCTCCAGCTTCGCCTCGGTCCAGGCGCGGCTCAGCTCAAAGCCGGCCCTCTGTGAGATTTGCGGGAAGGGAAGCCGCTGCTCCACGATCTGCCAGAGCGCGACCGCGCCGGAGGGGTCGCGAGTCGCGGCGGGACCATAGCGCAGGATCTGCGCGCGCAGATCCAGGGCCACCGGATCGTTCGCCAGCTGCGGAGTCTTCAGCAGCTTCAAAGCCTCCTCCAGGTCGGGCTTGATGTGCGCCGCATCCGTGGCAGATCCCCTCCCGAAGGCAAAGAGGTGCGCAAGGGTGAGGGTCGCGCGGGGATCGCCATCGGCGCTCAGACGGCGCAGCAGCGAGATGGCCGCCTCCGAGTCCGGTCCCGGACCACCCCGGTCGGAGAGATAATAGCGCGCCATGTCCGCCACCGCCGGCGGAAAGCCCTGGGCGGCGGCCTGGGACAGGAGGTCGAGGGCGCGTGGCGACGGCGGCCCTGCGGGATCGCCCCGCCCGTCCGACTGCATCTGCAACCGCGCCTTCCAATAGAGTCCGGGCGTTCCGTCATCCTTCGCAGCAATGGTCATGAGCTGAAGGCGCTCGGCATCCGAAAGCTGGAGCTCGGGATCAGAGGCCGCCTGCGTCAGCAGTTCGTCCGCTGCCGCCGGGACGCCGGCGAAGGCCGCCTTGCGCAGCCATGCCCGGTAGCGCGCCAGGTCTTCGATGCCCGTCAGCAATCCGCCGCCGCCCCGATAGGCGGCCGCAGCACCATAGGCCGTCTTCCCGCTGGGATCGGACAGGTCCGCTTCCCGCAGTGCCGCCTCCACGCCGTCATCGCTCGCCGCCGGCACCCGACCCGGCCGTGTGGAGTTGAACTGCCGGGCGATGATGCGTGCGACGATCTTCGCCGCCAGCACCCCCTTGGCGCCGGCGGATTCGAGGTCGCGCACCATATCGGCAAAATTGACGTTCAGGTCCGCGAGACGATCCCCGAGGGTCCAGGCGAGCAATTGTCCGCGCGGCAGATCCGTGGTGCCCGCCCGCCCGCCGAGGCTGCGCGCTTGCGCCATCAGGTGCTGGCGCTCCGCGCCTTGGACCTTCGAGGCTTCAAGGTTCGCCTCCACGGCCTTCAGGGCAAGGGCCTTGGGATCTCCGTCCCGGAAACCCGCCTCCACGACGCTCCACTTGCCCGCGTTCCGTACCTTCTCGATGTTGCCTTCATCGTCCAGTTCCAGGCACCAGTCGCGCCGTGTCAGGCCATATTTGTCGGCCGGCCCGTCCCATGGCGGGGCACAGGTGAAGTCATACAGGGCTGGATCGAGCAGGTTCGCCCGCAGCAGCAGGCCGGTCCGCGTCTCCGGATAGAGCGAGAACCACAGCGCCACGGCCCCCAGCATCACGGCCGCCGCCGCGCCGGCAAGAGTCCTCAGCAGGATTTGCCGGCGGCTGAGGCGGTAGGGCCGCTTGCTCCAATCCTGTAGCCGCGCCTCGTCCTCCGCGGTCAGGGTAAAAGGCGGCAGCAGGCCTTCGCGATAGAGGGCGACGGTCTGGGTATTTCCGGTCCACAGCGCCACCTTCGCCGCCACCGTGTCGAACACATCCTGAATCCGCGTGCCGGGTTTCAGCAGCTGCGGCAGTTCCTCCGTCAAAGCGATGGCGAACGGGCTGTGCCCGCCCCAGCCATCCTGCGCAGAAGCCATGGCGGCGGTGGAATAGATAAGCTCGGAGGGACGGGGCAGCTTGGCCGCGGCGAGCCCTTCGGTCGCCGAGACCGCGTCCGCCAGGTCCCCCACATAGGTGTTGCGGCACGCATCAAGGACGATGACGGTTGCCTTGTGGGCGCAGCGGCCGAGCTCCCGGGCGATCGTGTCAAGTGGCACCGCCCGTACGGAAAGATGGCGGGCGGACGAGATGTCCGCGCCGACGGGGATCAGGAAATTGACACCGTCGGCCTGGAGGCCGTGCCCCGCATAATAGACGAAAGCGACAGCAGACGGTCCAGCCGCGTCCACGTCGTCGGCGAAAGCG
The DNA here is from genome assembly GCF_028863665.1 of Aquabacter sediminis. Taxonomy (GTDB): domain Bacteria; phylum Pseudomonadota; class Alphaproteobacteria; order Rhizobiales; family Xanthobacteraceae; genus L1I39. Next base: position 604,667 of record NZ_JARBFX010000001.1, on the reverse strand, counting down.
ATGATCGCCTCCTGCATATGGGCGAGGTCCGCATTCTTCAGAAGGCGCACCGTGAAGCCGAGCCCTTCCAGGCCCCAGGTGATTTCTTCGGCATCGCGTACCGGATTTGCCAATGGCTGACGATGGTAGCGTCCATTTCCGATCACCAGCGCCAAGCGGGCGTCGGGGGCCGCCTGAGGCTGAATTGGACCATCCCCTATCGCCGCTCCCGCCTGCGTCGCGCCGGGCGCACGCGTGCCGCCGTTCGTAGGGGCGCTGTCGGGGGCGTCAAACCATAGATACTGCATTCAGCACCGATATGTCCTCGGCGGCTTGGCCTTGCCGAATGCCTCAGTTTGGCCAATGGACGACGCGCCAGCAATCCGTATCAGCGGGGGCCTTGTTCCTCATTCAATCCAGAGATCGCTTAGGATGAGCAGAGCGCTTTTTTCACCTTACAGCGGCTAGTGTTCGCTCGAACGCATCCGCTGGGGGAGGCGCCGCATGCTGCGACGAGCGGACTGGGCGAGGAAACGCACCCTGAATGCACAGAAGCGCATCACTATGGCCGGGGCCTCGTCGAGCGAGCCGTAGCCGTGGGACTTACCCTCCATCTCGCGAGTGTCCGCTTTCAGGCCGCAGTTGTCACCAGATCAGTGGCCGGCCTGGGCGGCGCTTTGCTGACAGGCGGCTCCGGGGCCGTCTGCTGACTGTCGGCTTTTAGCTGCAGCCTTGGCTGTGGCTGCCATTCCGCGGCCGACCTGAAAGCCGAATATCCACTCTCAGCCCCAGCGCCGGAGCGGCACGGTGTTCCGTGTGTCGAAGCGGGCGTCCCCCCAGGTTGGATGAGTGCCGCCGCCTCATATCCAATCGGGGCGTCCGCCGCCTTTCAGATGGGGGGATGCCGTCAAACAGCACGTGGGCTTTGAACCGCCCCGAAATTTCTAGACGCCCTCGGCTTTGGCTTTGTGCTCTCGTTCGAACTCGATGAGTGACAGCGTCCCGATACGTGCGTGCTTGCGGGTGGGGTTGTGGAACATCTCGATGTAATCGAACACGTCCCCGCGTGCCTCGCCGCGCGTGCGGTAGACCTTGCGGCGGATGCGTTCGCGCTTGAGCAGGTTGAAGAAGCTCTCGGCCACCGCGTTGTCATGGCAGTTGCTACGACGGCTCATTGAGGGCTGCCGATCGTGGTGTTTCAGGAACGAAGCCCGCTCCATGGCGGTGAACCGGCTCCCCTGATGCGAATGCACCAGAACGCGCCCCTTCGGCTTGCGTCGCCAGACGGCGGCCAGCAGCGCCTGAAGCATTGGTCGTCTGCCGGGCCTGCATGGAGCAGCCGACGACGCGGCGGGAGAAGGGGTCGATCACGACCGCCAGATCGGCGAACCCCTTGTGGGTGCGGATATAGGTGATGTCGATCACCCAGGCCTCGTCAGGTATTTGCCTCAAAATTTAGGGAAGAAGGCGTCCAGGAAACTAGGGGCGGTTCAGAGTTCCCTCAGCCGCCCCCTGCGTTTTATCGCCGAGGCACAAGTCCGCTTGTCACTGGCGTCCCGAGGCGCGGCGATGCACCCGCTTGCCATCAGCTGAAGCTTGTATGTCAGCCCAGCCCACCGTTCGCGAAGACCGTTTGAGCGTCGATCCAGGCCCCGTCCTGCGAACACAGAAGGGCAATGACGCCGGCGATGTCATCCGGCCGGCCCAGGCGGCCGAGGGGCGTCTGTTCGGGAATTCCGCGAAGTGCTTCCTCGCCGTGCTGCCGGAGGAGTTGCGTGTCCACGGCACCGGGCGCCACGGCGTTGACCGAGATGTTGCGGCCGGCCAACTCCTTCGCAAGGACGCTGGAAAAGAGCACCTGGGCGCTTTTTGTGGCCGCATAGGCACCCGTCGCAGGTGGGGGCGTCTTAATGATGCTCGAGGCCAGGCTGATGATGCGGCCGCCGTCACGGGTGCGTCGCGCTGCCTCGCGCAAGACGTTGAAGCTGCCTTTGACATTGGTGGCCATCATGCGATCGAAGGCCGCGTCGGTCATCTGGGCGAAGGGGCCGACATTCATGATGCCAGCATTGTTGACCACCACGTCCACGCCCCCGAAAGCCCGCTCGTTGGCGTCGAACAGGGCCTTGACCGCTGCGGGATCGGCGACGTCGGCCTGCCGAACAATGGCGCGCCCCCCGGCCGCCTCGATGTCGGCCACCACACGGGCGGCGAGATCTCGGTTTGTGAGGTAGTTCACGGTCACGGCAAAGCCCTCGCGCGCCAGACGCTTGGCGGTCGCGGCGCCGATGCCCCGCGACGAGCCAGTGATGACGGCCACCTTGCCGGCGCCAGGCAGAGCGGTTGGCCGGGTAGCGCCCGACTGGGCTGAAGCCGTGCTGCCCATGGCGAGAGTTGCGGGAGCGGCGGCCGCAAGGGTCAGGAAGGTGCGGCGTGAGGTGTCGGTATCGGACATTCGATGATCCTTTTTTCCATACGGGGCTGTGGTTGGGGCGCGGCCTTCCGAACGATTGGCGTGCCTGGGCCGAACGGCGGCTGATCGAGCCGGTGACGTCAGTGCCGTCGCAGCGAAGCCGCGATGCGCCCGTTTGCGATCAGCAAGGCGCCACCCGTGAGGAGGCTCGCGCACGGGACAACCAGCAGCCCGAAGCCAAGGCCATTGGGGGCCTGCGCCGCGGTTACCGCATCGCTGACCATGCCGACGATGAGAGGACCGAGCGCGGGGCCAAGGAGCCCGGAGCCGATCATCACGAGGCTGGAGGCCTGCGCCTGCCGGCCTTCGCCGGCCACGAGATGGGCCGCGCCGAAAGCCCATGGCAGCATGAACGAGAAGGACAGCATCCCCGGCACCAACAGGGCGACGGACAACCAGCCGACCGGTGCGAACAAGGCCGCGCTCGTGGTCGTGCTGGCCATCAGGAAGAGAATGGCGGGCGGTCCGAGCACTCTCCCGGTGCCTGAGCTCACCGCGCGGTCGAACCAGCGTCCCCCCAGGAGCGTGCCGACAATGCCCATCAGGCCTTGCAGGAGACCAAAGGCCAGTCCCACCTCGCTGGCGCTGAAGCCATGCGTGCGGATGAGAAACGGAGCGGAGAAGGCGTAGAAGGGAGCTGCGGCGAAGCCGACGCAGATTGCTGCGATGAACAGCCAGCGAAACGCCGGGGAGGCCAGCAATCGCCGGCAGGATCGCAGGAACGGTTCGCTATGGGCGGCGGTGCGCTGAAGCGTCGGGGTCGGCCCCGGGACGAGAAAGGCCAACAGCCCCACCAGACCGCCGATGGCGCCGGCGCCGATCATCGCGGTGCGCCACCCCAAAGTGTCTCCAATTGCGCCCCCGGCCGCGAAACCGACCATAGTGCCGAGCGGGATGCCCATAGCGAAAAGTCCGATCGCCAGGCCGCGACGCTCAGGCCGGATCTTGCGGGCGATCAGGGCGTGTCCGGCGGGCACTGCGCCGGCTTCTCCGAACGCGACGCCAAACCGCGCGAGCGCCAGCAGCAGGAAGCTTGCGGCAAAGCCCCCGAGCGCCGTCATCGCGCTCCAGAGTAGAATGCACGAAACGAGGACGATGCGGGGAGAGCCGCGATCTGACGCCCGGGCCAGAGGCAAGGAGAGGAGCGAATAGCAGACCGCGAAGGCGAGCCCTGTCAGCAAGCCCATCTGGGTGTCGCTCAATCCGAGGTCGGCCTTGATGGACTCGGCCAGAATGAAGGGGAGTATTCTATCGATCTGGGAGAATGAATTGATCAGAATAAGAGTCGCACAGATCGCCAAATAACGCCATCCGTGCACGTATTCGTGACATTTAGTACCTGATGAGATTTGTGATGTTTTTTGTATCTCTATTGACCTCGCGTCGGATTCTGTCATGTTTGACGCACTCCTCGCTTGGTTCGCAATCTCAAGCTAGATGGAGTTTCTGATGATCAGAATGCCGGAAGCCGCAAAAAACTTGCCTGATCCTGCAGGCGCCGATAGGCTGCCTCTTAACGGTCGCGTGCTGCGCTGGCCTCTCAACCCGCCGGAGGTGCGTGTGCCGTCATCGCTTCTCGGGGCAGTGACCGCCTATATCGAGGGCCAGGGCGGGGGACAGGGCGTGTTCCCGACGCCCATCGGCAGCTTCAATATCGTCCGCTCCTTCAAGGAGAGGATGCGGATGCGACAGGTCTACAAGCCGTCGCTTTGCGTCGTGCTCCAGGGGGCGAAGGAAATCATCGTTGGGGAGGACACGCTTCGCTACGGAGCGATGGAGTGTCTGGCTGTCGGCATGACGCTGCCGGCGACCGGCCACATCATCGAGGCAAGCCCGGATGCGCCCTATGCCGGCCTAATGCTGGAGCTGGACGTGGCGATGATCCGCGACGTGCTTGAGCAGCTCGAAGTGCCCCCGGTGCCCGCCGTTTCCGGACCATGCCTGTTCGTGCGGCAGGTCGACGATCCTTTGGCGGAGTGCGTTCTGCGCCTGCTGCGGATGTGTGAAACGCCCAAGGCTTTCCCCATCCTGTTCCCCTCCATCATGCGCGAGATCTGCTACTGGCTTTTGACCGGCCCGAATGGCGGCGAACTCTGCAAGCTGGCTGAACCGGAATCGAATGCCGCCCGGATCGGCAAGGCCCTCCATCTCATCCATGAGGATATGGCCCGGACGCTGCGGATGGAGGAATTGGCGGACGTGGCGCGCATGAGCCTTTCCTCGTTCCATCAGCACTTCAAGGCCATGACTTCGATGACGCCGCTGCAGTTTCAGAAGCAGCTGCGCCTCCTTGAGGCCCGGCGCCTGATGGTGATGGAAGACGCGAATGTGACCGAGGCAGCCTATCAGGTGGGCTATGAAAGCGCCTCCCAGTTCAGCCGCGAGTATTCCCGGATGTTCGGCGTCGCGCCGAAGCGCGACGTGATGAACCAGCAGCGCCTCTACAGCGAATATGTGGGCCGCAGGATGCAGAGTGCGTAGCTGCCTCGCCATGCTTTGGGAGGGACGCACCGGGTGTGGGCCCCTGCAGGCATCGCCATCTGCAGGATCAGGCACATTTCCTGAAGGTTCGGGCATTCTGATCCTTGGGCCCTCCATTTAGCTTGGATCTCAGGTCGTCCGCCTGCGCGTTGCCGGTCTCCTTCGAACAAGGATGGCCGCCGGAAGATCCGCGTCGGGCCGAACCTCTCAATGCCCCCAGATCCGAGGTCTGTATGCTTTCGCTCATTGAAGATGTCTTTGAGAAATTCCTGGCGGATGATGACGGGCAACCCGTCGTCATGCTGAACCTCCTGCGGTTCCATGAGGATGGTGGTCGGGAGCGATATGCCGACTATCTCGCTGCCGCCACGCCCATCGGAGCCCGCTTCGGGGCGCAGCTCGTCTATGTGGGCCATGGCCTCCCGGCTCTCTCGGCCGAGCAAGGGCAGACCTGGGACGCGGTGGCGCTCGTGCGCTACCCCAGCCGCCAGGCGTTCGCTCATATGGTGGCGGATGCCGACCACCGGGACAAGGCCGCCCCCTTGCGGGAGGCGGCGCTGATTGAAGCCGTGTTGCAGCCGCTCCAGGCAGCTTCCTCCTGACGGTCAGGAAAGAACTTCCGCATGCCAAACAATTGGACCACCAAGGATATGCCGTCCCAGCACGGTAGGACGATTGTCGTCACAGGCACTGGCGGCCTCGGGTTTCACGATGCGCTTGCGCTTTCGCGCGCCGGCGGCGACGTGATCATCGCCGGCCGAAATGCCCGCAAAGGAAGCGATGCCGTCGCCCGTATCAAGCAGTCGGTGCCCGGCGCCCATGTCAGCTTCGAGCCCGTTGATCTCGCAAGCTTAGCCTCTGTGGCCGCCTTCGGGCAGCGGTTGCGCGAGCGCCGGGAGCGGGTCGACACATTGATCAACAACGCTGCGGTCATGACACCGCCGCAGCGCAGGACGACAGCGGATGGCTTCGAATTGCAGTTCGGAACCAACTATCTCGGCCACTTCGCGCTGACGGCCCATCTGATGCCTTTGCTCATGCATGGGCAAGACCCGCGAGTGGTCACGCTGTCGAGCATCGCCGCGCGCAGGAATGCGGCGATCCATTTCGACGATCTGCAGGCCCAAAAGGCCTATGAGCCGATGCCGGTCTATGCGCAATCCAAGCTCGCCTGTCTGATGTTCGCGCTCGAACTTCAGCGCCGCAGCGACGAAGCCGGCTGGGGCCTGACGAGCATTGCGGCCCATCCCGGCATTTCGCGAACCGACCTTCTGCACAACGCCCCAGGACGATACAGCGCCCAGGGACTTTCTCGGTCGATCCTGTGGTTTCTCTTCCAACCGGCGGCGCAGGGCGCCCTGCCCACACTGTTCGCGGCAACCTCACCGGCGGCGCGGGGCGGCGGATATTACGGTCCCGACCGGCTCTCGGAGACTCGCGGCCATCCGTGCGAGGCGGCAATCCCGCCAAGCGCGTTGGAGCTGAACGTTGCCCGCCGGCTTTGGGACGTCTCCGAAAAACTGGCGAACGTCGACTTCATCGCCGCGGCGGCAACGCCTCTCCGCACCCAGCCGAGTGGCTCTCTGCGTGTTGCGGAGGGCTGAGGGATGCGACTTGGGCAATTCCATTGGCGCCATCTCTTCGCGGAGGATCGAGCATGCTGAACAAGTCGTCAGAGACCCTCCAGTTCTTTCGTGCCTGGATCTCCGAACCACTCAGGGTGGCGTCCGTGACGCCATCCGGACAAGCCCTGGCGGATTTGATCGTGTCGGAGGTTTCGCCCGAAGCCGGGCCCATCCTCGAACTGGGACCCGGAACGGGCGTGTTCACCCGCGCTCTGCTGGCGCGGGGCGTGGCCGAGGAGAATCTCGCGCTCATTGAATTCGGATCGGAATTTGCCGCGAAGCTGAACGCCGATTTCCCGCGTGCGAAAACGTTGTGGATGAACGCCGCACGCGTGCGCGATGTGGTGCTATTCGATGGCAGGCCCGCGGGAGCTGTCATCAGTGGCCTGCCGCTTTTGTCCATGTCGCCGCGCGCGGTCTATTCGATCCTGGAAGGCGCCTTCATGCATCTGCGCGCCAACGGTGCGTTCTATCAATTTACCTACGGCCCGCGCTGTCCCGTATCGCGTACGTTGCTCGACCGGCTGGGCCTCAAGGCCACCTATTTGGGCGGTACTTTCGCAAACCTGCCCCCGGCCGCCGTCTACCGCATTCAGCGGCGCAAGCACCTGCGTGTCCAAGACGCGGCCGTGGGCAGTCCCTGACACGCCGAGCCCGGCACCGCCTCGCGCACGAGGCGGTGCCCTCTGTCCTTCAACTGGCCCGGATGGGAGCCGAGGCTTATTGGAGGCGCCGGATGGCATTGGCCTGAGCCTCCCGGATCAGGCCGGGATACATGTTCTCCTTGCCGGGATACCAAGGCATTGTGCCGATAGACCCGAAGCCCGGGATTGTCTCCATGTGCGCGACCATGCGGGCGCGCATGCGAGGGTCGGGAAGCGGGCCGGTCAGGGCTTGGACATTGTCGCTCATATGGTCGGGATTGGAGGTGCCGCACAGCACCGTGGTGACGGCGGGGTGCGCCATGACCCATTTCAGGAAGAACTGCGCCCAGCTGGTGGCGCCGAATTCCTGCGCGAAGGCCGGCAGCTTCTGTCCCTCGACCACCTTCATCAAGCGCGCCTTTTCGAGCGGCAGGTTGATGAGGACGCCGACGCCCTTGTCGGCCGCCGCAGGGAGCAGCCGGCGCTCGGCGGTGCGGTTGAAGATGGAATAGTTGGTCTGGACGAAGTCCACGCCCTCGCGTTCCACGATGGTCGTCAACTGGTCCTGCGCCGCCGACTCGTGATGGGTCACACCCACGTGGCGGATCAGCCCCTCCCGCTTCCAGGCTTTCATCAACGGGATGATGACCGGCGCATTGGTGATGCTGTGGCATTGCATGAGATTGATCGTGTCGCGCCAGGTGCGCAGCCGGGACTGCCGCAAGCTTTCCACGGCATGGCTTTCATCACCGAGATATTCCCCGGTGGCCCACACCTTGTTGGCGAGGAACATCTCGCCCGATCCCTGATACTCCCCCATGAACTGGCCGATGCTGACCTCGGCCGAGCCATAGAGCGGGGAGGTGTCGACGACGCGGCCGCCCGCGGCGACATAGCGCTCGAAGACCTGCCGGAGCGCGTCACGGCGCATGCCGGGCTTGAGGTCGAAGGTGAGGAAGGTGCCAAGGCCCAGCGCCGTGAGCCGCTCGCCGGTACGCGGCAAGGTGCGGGTGTGCACATCTGGGGTGGCGCCGGAAGTGGGCGCGGCCGCCGCTGCCCCTTGAGTCTGTGCCGTCGCTTGGGGCTGTGCCACCGCCTGCGTGGCAAGGCCGAGGCCCGTTGCCGCCGCCCCCATCGCGCCGAAGAAGCCGCGCCGGTTGATCGTCGAGTGGTTCATGAGATCCTCCTCTATTCCGCGCGTCAGAACTGCCAGTTGGCCGGGACCCAGACATAGGCGCCATCGGTCTTGAGCAGTCGCCCGAGACCTGGGAACGGAAAGTGGAAGCCAAGCACGGGGATGCCATCGGTCGCCGCTCGGTCGAAGATGCGCCGGCGGGAGGCAAGGGCGGTTTCCTTGTCGCGATCCGGGCCTGGAACCCAGGGCCGGTCCACATTGACCACCGGGTGATAGGCAAGGTCAGCCGTCAGCAGGAGCTGATCGTTGCCGGAATGAACGAGAAACGTCGCCATGCCCGGCGTGTGGCCGGATGCGACAATCGAGGTGAGCCCGGGCACGATCTCGGTGCCGGCTTCATAGAGCGTGAGGTCATTCTTCACCGGCTCAAGGCTGGCCTTGATGGCGGCCGCAAAGCGAACGCGGAAATCCTGCGGCACCGGCATGTAGGAAAGATCCGGGTCGGCGCGGACGAAGAAATCCCAGTCCGCCTTGGGGACGAACACCGTGGCGCGAGGGAAGGCCTTGTTGCCGTCTGGCGTTCTCAGATTGCCCACATGATCGGGATGGGTGTGCGAGATGACGATCATGTCAATATCTGCGGGTCCGAGCCCCAGAGCCGCTAGGTTCTCGAAGAGGCGGCCGCCATTGGGTCCCATGGTCTTGCCCGCGCCCGCCTCGATCAGGATCCGCCGCCCGCCGGTTTCGATCAGCAGCGTGTTGAGGTTGAGCGTCATGTGGTCCGTGGGCAGAAATGCGCGGCGCAGCACCTCCTGAAGCTCCGCCTCGGGCGCATCGCTCGCATAGATGCGCGGCGGGCCGCCGATGACACCGTCGCTCAAGACGGTTGCCCGGATGTCTCCGATGCGGAAGCGGTAGGAGCCGGAATTGCCGTTCAGCGCCGGGGCGGCTTGGGCCTTCGCGCCATCGGATCCGCCAATGACAGGGACGACCAAGCTCGATGCACCTGCGATGGCGGATAGCATGATGGCGCGTCGGTTCAGGGCGAAGGCATTCATCGGTCTTCCCTTTCGGTTGGACGCACGTGCTTCATTCAAACGTCAGGGCCGGGGAAGCTGGCGAGAAGAAACAGGCCAGCGGCGCGCGTCGATTGCCCTTACGGAAACCATGACATGACCCCATTGAGCCGATAAGATGCGCAGTCGCTATCAGCTTGATTAGCTCAGCTTTGCAATGAATCAGATCCGGCTCGACAGCTTCGATGTGTTCGTCTCGATCGTCCGCTGTGGTGGCTTCCGCGCCGCGGCGCTCGAGCGCGGCGTGTCCTCATCGGCCTTGAGCCAAACGATGAACGCGTTGGAAGAGACACTCGGGATCCGGCTCCTCAATCGCACGACGAGGAGCGTGTCGCCCACGGAAGCCGGACAGCGCCTCCTCGAACGATTGGCCCCTGCGTTGAGTGACATCAGGCTGGCAATCGCGGAAGTCGACGAGTTGAGGGACACACCGTCCGGGACGCTTCGGATCAATGCCCCGGCGCCGGCGGTCGATCATTTTCTTTGCCCGTTGGCGTTCGATTTCATGGAGGCCTATCGCAAGGTGAGCATCGACATCATCAGCGACGCGGCGGTCATTGACATTGTGGAGCAGGGCTTCGATGCCGGCGTTAGGTTCGGCAATCAACTGGCGCAGGACATGATCGCGCTGCCGCTAGGCCCCGCCCTCCGCTATGCGATTGTGGCCTCACCGGATTACATCGAAAGGCATGGTCGTCCACAGACACCACAAGATCTCGTCGACCACGACTGCATCAAGCGCAGATTTCCCGGCGGCACACTGGTCACATGGCGGTTTTCCGATGGACATGACGAGATTGAAGTCACCCCTGCCGGCCGTCTATTGGTCAGCTCCCCGCATAACGAGTTGCAGGCAGCGCTGGCCGGCAGAGGGATCGCGCATGTCTTTGATGACTATGCCAAACCCCATATCCAAAACGGCGGGCTCGTCGAGCTCCTCCTCGACTGGAGTGCGGCATTGCCGCACTGGTTCCTGTACTATCCGAGCCGCCGCCTCCCGAGCGCTGCCATGCGCGCCTTTCTCGATTATGTCAGGCGCTATGATTGGAAAGCGCGAACGTAACGGCGCCTGACTCTGTCCTCACGAGGACCGAATGGCGGCCGATCACGGCCAGGGGGGGACGCCCTGGTCCTTCTCCTGATCGAAGGACCAAACTTATCCGTGGCTAGACTTCAGGGGAGCACGTCAGTGCCGACGTGCCCCAGCTCGCTAATTTCCGTTTTTGGGCCGCGGCGGTTAACAGATCAATGGCCGAGATGGCGCGCAAAGCGGACGTCGCTGAAAGGGCAGTCAAAGATAGGCGAGGCTCCCGACGGGGCGACAGGCAAGTCGATGAGCCTGCCACCTCCCAGTCAAACGCGCATCCCACCTCCCGCGCTCCCAAGCGCTGCCCGACCCATCCCGGTGCGCTGCTGCGCGAGGACATCCTCCCATCGGTCGGCCGCCCCAAGGCGGAGATCGCCCGTTGCTCGGCATCTCGGGTCAGCACTTGTACGACATCCTCGACGAGAAGAAGCCGGTCACGCCAGCAGTGGCCGTCCGCCTGGGCAAGTTGTTCGGCAACGGGGCTGGCCTATGGGTGCGCATGCAGGCCGCCGATGACCTGTGGTACGCGGAGCGCGACGTGGATGTGAGTGGCATCCCAGCCCTCACGGTGGCCGAGTGATGGGCGGGATGGAGGGGGCAAGCGGGGCCTGGGAGTGCCGGATTTTAATTCGGGGACCGCTCCGGTCATTTTCGGAACAGGAGATGCCCCGAAAATGCGAAGGTCAACCTATTGAATATAGGTGAGTTTTTATTTTCGGGGATTTTGGGATTTTTGGGCACGGCATCGGAGATCAGGAAGCCCCGACCGCCGATTTGGGAGCCTGCCACCCCACCGGCTCACATCCCGTTCCGAGCGCCACCCTCCTCTCCCTCTGAGGCGATGGATAACCCGCTTAACTAATTGAAATATATAAATATTCACTATTTGTTCTTATGTGTCTTTAAAGATATAAGAGAACAAATCATGAATATTGTTATATTTCAGTGCATTATACGGCGCCTGAGAGGCAGTAAGAGGCCCAAGCCTCCATGAGGGCGCGGCGCTTTTCCAGGGCGTCACCGCGCCGATAGGCCCGTTCGGTGGCATCCCCCACCACATGGGCAAGTGCAGCCTCCGCCACCTCCCGTGGGTAGCTCGTCTCTTCCGCGGCCCAGTCCCGAAAGGAGGAGCGAAAGCCGTGGACGGTGATGTCCTTGCCCTGACGCCGCAGAAGCATCTCCATGGCCATGGCGCTCAAGGGGCGGTTGGGGCGCTGGCCAGGGAAGAGGAAGGCCAAACCATCGCCTTCCGGTTGAAGGGGAGCTATGGCCTTCAAGATCGTCATGGCAGCATCGGAAAGCGGCGCGCGGTGGTCTCGACCTGCCTTCATTCGGTGGGCCGGTACGCTCCACACCTTGGCGTCCAGATCGATCTCGGCCCAGGTGGCGCCTAACACCTCGCCAGATCTCGCAGCGGTCAGGATGCAGAACTCCAGCGCACGGGCGGCCAAGGCCTCCCGCGTGCGCAGCTCGGCCATGAAGGCCGGCGTCTCAGCGTAGGGCAGGGCGGCATGGTGGCCGCGTTGGAGCTTCGGGCGCTTGGGGAGGAGGGTGTCCAGGTGGCCGCGCCATCGGGCGGGGTTCTCCCCGGAGCGCAGCCCTCTCGCCTTGGCGGCATCCAGCACAGCCTCGATGCGACCACGCACCCGCGAGGCCGTCTCGCTCTTCACCAGCCAGATGGGCTGGAGAATGGCGAGCACGTCGTCTGTGCTGATCTGGTCCAGGCGCAGTTGGCGCAATGGCAGGCAATATCCGCTGTTCTTGAAGCTTCCATCCTCCGCCTTCTCAACCGACAAGGTCATGCGCCATTGCGCCCGGTGCTTGTCGTTGGACCAGCCGTGCTCCTTGCTGGCGAGCATCTGGTCGGCGAACGCGCCGAACGTTGGGTGGGCCTCCTGGGCCTTCCGCGCGTCCTGAGCGGCCCGCTTTGCCCCGAGCGGGTCCTGTCCCTCAGCAAGCGTGCGGCGGGCATCTGCCGCCTTCTGGCGGGCCTCCGACAGGCTCACATCGGCGAGGCTGCCCAGCCCCATTTCTCGCCGCTTGCCGTCCACCTTGTACATGAAGAGCCATGCCTTGGTGCCGGTCGGCCCGATCTGGAGATACAGGCCTCCCCCGTCAGCATACCGGCCGGCCTCCTTCAGATTGGCCACCGTACGAGCCGTCAGCCTGTTCAATGCCTGCGCCATATACCCCTCCAGGAAGGCCCAACCCCACCCTCCGCCACCATAGCCCAACCCCATCGCCAACCCCACCTGAAAACGTGGATAGGTGCGGACAGCGCTGAACACTATCGGATAGGTGGCATTCTATATCGCTATGAATGAAGGGAAATCTCGGACGGGTGCGAACTTCTCTGGACGGGAGTTCGACGGACACCCCTTCCGCCAGCTTTTAAGAAGATTCTTGTTCCAGTGACGTGGAGGGATCTGCCCAGACGCTAAAGCATCCGGGACAATTCGGCGCTGATCCGCTGGGCCGTTTCGCGCACCAATCTTCCGCACAGTTCGTGCCGGCGCTCGTCGTGCCGGTACACCGGCATGCTGATGCTTACTGCTCCGACCGGCTCCCGCGACCGATTGAAGATCGGGCTGCCGAAACAGCGAATGTCCGGTTCGTTTTCCTCGTCATCGAACGCGAACCCCTGCTCACGCGTGCGCTTCAACTCAGCGAGCAGCGCCGCGGGAGTCGTGAACGTCTTGGCGGTGTGGCGCGTCAGCTCAAGGTTCTTGAGAACGTCCTGGAGCCGTTGATCTGGAAGCCCGGACAGCCACGCCTTTCCGACGGACGTGGAGTGAAGTTCGACCTGGCCACCAATACTGGTTTTCATCTGCACCCGGTTGGAGCCCACCAGCTTGTCTATGTAGACCATCCGGTTGTTGCTGGGCACAGCAAGATGCACGGCCTCGTCCGTGGCGTCGCGGAGCGATACAAGGAAATCCCTTGCGATCGTCCGCAGGTCGGAATCTTCCCACGTTTTTGCTGCAAACTGGAGAAGTCGCGGCCCAAGGCGAAACGTTCCATTCTCTCCCGTCTGGGTAACGAGACCCTCCGCCATGAGCGCTGAAACAAGGCGGTAGACCGTACCCCGGGGAAACGGCGCGCGCTTTGTAAGCTGCGCAATGTTCAGCGCGCCGGGAGCCTCGGCAATGATTTGCAGCACCGCCATGAATTTCGAGAACGAGGCCGCTCCTTGCACGTGGTGAGGCGCTGCATCGCTCTCGTCCTGCGATTCCCTTTGGGTCACGGAAATACCTCGCCAGCTTGACATCCGGACATGACGGCACTACAAAACTTGGGCAAGTTGTCCACATTGTAGTCAATACTCTTCTCGGTTCTAGCCGCGTGATCGAGGCGGATCAACGGCAAACTCTCAAAAGCCGAACGTGAATGGATAGGGCCTTCCGAGCCTTCCGCTAGAGAAGGCGGGGAGTTCATTGTGGGAGGAAGCAAATGTCCAAGAAAGGCTACTGGGTTGCAATGGTCGACATTGCAAATCATGATGGATACAAAGAATACATTGCTTTGAATAAGGCTGCCTTCGACAAATACGGCGCTTCGTTTGTTGTTCGCGCTGGGCAGAGCCAGGTTATGGAAGGCCCTGACGCAAACCGTCTGGCAGTCATCGAGTTCAAGGACTACGAGACGGCGCTCGCCTGCTACAACTCTGCCGAGTATCAAAAGGCCATCAAGGCGCGGGAGAAGCACGCCACTGTGCATTTGGCCGTGGTGGAAGGTGTCTGACACGGGACGAATTGCCTGGGGCCCCCTGTCATCCCGGCTGGGGGAATAGTCGCCTTTATCTTGCGCGCAGTCCGACTGGGACCGCTATGTGGGCGTGACCCATCCATCTTGCGGGAAGTGCCCGGCTCAAAATATGCGGATCTTCGTTGGAATGCGGCGAAAGTCGCATGCGCGCACAACTTTTGTGAGCGGCCATGTCTTCAGCATTGAATCGGCTATTCAAAGCGTTTGATGTCTTCGTCGTCATCGGGATGGCCATTATCAGCCTCCTAATCTTCACAAACGTCGTGCTGCGCTACGGCTTCAGCTCGGGCATTCCGTTTGCCGTCGAGGTCTCCCGTGTGGTCCTCGTCTGGGTCATCTTCATGGGATCCGTGGTTGCCCTGGCCAAGGGTGCGCACCTTGGTGTCGACTCTCTGGTCGTCCGTTTGCCTCGAGCGGCCCGTTTCGTCTGCTTTTTTGTGTCATACGGCTTGATGTTGTGGTGCTGCTGGCTTCTGGGAGAAGGCAGTTGGGCGCTCACGCTCATAGAATGGGACAACGTCCTGGCCCTATCGGGAATTCCCGTCGGGGCTATCTATGCCGCCGGGTTCGTCGCCGCGATCCTCATGGCCCTTGTTCTCCTTCTCGATCTGTGGCGCTCGCTGCGCGGCCTCTTGCCTGCGCCTTGGTCGGGCGTAGAGCATGTTGAGCCGCTACCCGTGGTGCTCCCCTCACGCGCTTCGGAGGACACACCGTGAGCGGCCTGGTCTTTATCACCTCCCTCCTCGGTGCCATGGGCATCGGAATTCCCATAGCTTTCGCGCTGATGCTGTCGGCCGTCGCGATGATGCTTTTGATGGGAAATCTGGATGCGAACATCTTGGCCCAACGCTTGGTCAATGGTGCGGACAGCTATCCGCTGATGGCGATCCCTTTCTTTCTCATCGCCGGCGAGTTGATGAACGCCGGCGGCCTCTCCCGCCGCATCGTAAACGTGGCGTTGGCGCTCGTTGGTCACATCCGAGGCGGCCTCGGCTATGTGGTCATTGGAACGGGTCTGGTCCTTGCCAGCGTCTCAGGCTCGGCAATCGCCGATACGGCGACGCTCGCGGTCATGCTGGTCCCGCTGATGCGCAATGCCGGCTACCACATGGGCCGAGCCTCGGGCCTGATGGCGGCGACAGGCATTATCGCGCCCATTATCCCCCCGTCTGTGGGGTTCATCATCCTCGGCGTCACCGCAAATATTTCCATCGTCGGGCTGTTCTTCGCCGGAATCGTGCCGGGGGTCATGATGGGGCTCAGCCTCATGATCGCCTGGTGGTTCCTCTCGAAAAAGGAGACGGCGGCGGTTCGGCCCAAGCTGCCACGCAGGGATCTCCCCAAAACCATCATGACCGCCGGTTGGGCATTGATCATGCCGGTGATCATCCTGGCGGGACTGCGGTTCGGCGTCTTTACTCCAACGGAGGCGGGGGTCGTTGCTGCCGCCTATGCCCTGTTTGTGGGGCTGTTTGTTTATCGCGAGCTGACACCGCGGGCGCTCTATGATGCACTGCTCGCGGCCGGGCGCCTGACGGCGGTGATCATGCTGCTGGTCGCAGCCTCCGCGATTTCCGGTTTCATGCTGACCATCTCCAATATGCCTGCCCAGCTCGTCAGTACACTGCAGCCGTTCATCAACTCGCCGGTCCTGTTGATGAGTATGATCGTCCTTGCGGTCTTCCTCGTCGGCACGGCGCTGGACTTCGCACCTTCCATCACAATTCTGGCGCCCATCCTTATGCCTGTGGTCAAGGCGGCTGGCATCGACCCCGTCTATTTCGGGGTGATCTTCATGATGGTCAACGCGGTCGGCCTGATCACACCGCCCGTCGGAACAGTCCTCAACACGGTGTGCGGCATCAGCGGCGTTTCGATGGAGGCAGCCACAAAGGGCGCCATGCCCTACCTTGTGGTCCAGATGCTCTTGATTTTGCTGCTGGTTCTGTTCCCGGCATTGGTGACCGTGCCGGCGAGCTGGCTCCATTGAGGGTGGAAATGTCCAGGAGTTGAAGGGGTCATCCGCGACCACTTCCGCGGTCCCCACAGGGACCGCGGGGGTCCTGACACCGGAAGTGCGGGCGCTGGCGCACCTCAAGTCTGGGGTCGCGCACGTCCTTGGGCGGCGACTTCTGTCTCAGCAGGCGTGGGGGGCTCCGCACGCCTCTTTGCAGTTTGTCGACCGTCGGGCCTCAGAGGCCTCCGGCGACCGTGATCAAGGTGCCCGTCATGAACCCGGAGCCGGGAGACGCGAGCATCAGGGCAGCGCGCGCGATGTCCTCGGGCTCCGCAATGCGCCCCATGGGTGTGATCGCGGCGATCCTGGCCGGGCGCTCCGGATTTCCGCCTTGCGTGTGGATCCGTGTGTTGGTGGTCCCGACGCGGATGGCGTTGACGCGAATGCCATCGGGGGCCAGCTCCTTGCCCGCGCCGAAAGTGAGGGATTCCACGGCCCCCTTGGTGGCGGCATAGTGGACATATTCGTTGGGGCTGCCGAGCAAGGCGGCCAGAGAGGACATGTTCACGATGGTTCCGCCTTGGCCGCCCTTGCGGGTGGACATGCGTTTGGCGGCCTCCTGGATACAGTACATGACGCCGAAGACGTTGACCCTGAAGGCGGCTTCAAGCACTGCAGGCTGCAACTCTTCAATCCTGCCGGCTTTCCCGATGATCCCGGCATTGTTGATCAGGCACGTCACTCTCCCAAGTTCATCGTCACAGGCCTTGAACAGAGCCTGTATGTCCTCCCTCCTGCCCACGTCTCCTTGAACCGCGATGGCCCGTGCGCCCGTGGCCCGGCAAGCCTGAATGACCTCTGACGCGGCGGCGCTGTCCGAGAGGTAGTTTATGCAAACATCATAACCCTCAGCGGCGAACAGCCTCGCCGTAGCCGCACCGATGCCATGGCTGGCGCCCGTCACGATCACGATCGGTCTCACGGAACCACCTCCTTGGTTCTTCTCCGGGCGTTCTGAGCTTAGAAGACGGCCTCCAGGATCGCGGCATAGTCTTCCTTGGCCAAGGGACGGGGATTGGTCGGATGACTGTGGTCTGCAAGGGCGCGGTCACACACCCAATCAAGGACGTGGCGAGGCACCCCAAGTTCGGACAGTCTCGGCGTGATGTTCAAGCGACGGTTCAAATCGTCCAGTGCGTCGGCAAGGCTTGTGGCTTCGAGCCCCGCCAGGCTTTCAAGGGTGCGGACCTTCTCGGCCACGGCTTCGACTTCCACATTCCACCGCAGGACGATCGGCATCAGGATGGCGTTGAGCGTTCCATGATGCAGCTTCGCCTCCTTGAGGCCGCCGAGGGCATGGCTCAGCGCATGGACGGCGCCCAGGCCTTTCTGGAATGTCAGCCCGCCTTCCAGCGCGCCCATCATGAGCTCGGTCCGCGCCTCCGCGTTCGCGCCATCGGCATATGCCACAGGCAAAGCCTTCCAGATGCGCTTGAAGCCGTCCGTGGCGATGGCCTCGGCCGGTGGGTTGAAGCGGGGGGACAGGTACGTTTCGATACAGTGCGAGAGTGCATCAAGGCCTGTCGAGGCCGTCAGGCCAGGAGGAAGCCCCAGTGTCAGGGCCGGGTCACAAACCGCTCTGCGCGGGATCAGGAACGGGCTGATGAAGCCGAGCTTCCGGCCATCATCCAACGTGATCAGCGCCGCGCGGCCTACCTCTGAGCCCGTGCCAGCCGTTGTCGGGATGGCGACGAGCGGCGCCACCGCGCTGGTGATGCGAGCCAACCCGCCCAGTATAGCCGCGTAACGCTCCAGTTCGCCATCATGTGTGGCAAGCAGAGCCACGCCCTTCGCAAGGTCGATGGGAGACCCCCCACCGATGGCGACGACGCCATCGCAGCCGCCTTGCCTATACAGGTCCAGGCCCGCAGCAACGGCGCTTTCCGTCGGGTTGGTGGGGACGTCCAGGAAGAGAGGAGCCGAACTTAGAAACGCAAAGCCCGGGCGGTCGAGCAGACCAGCGGCTTTAATGCCATGATCACTGATCACCAGCGGACGCGATACACCGAGTTCGCGCAGTGTTTCCGCGAGCGCGTCCGACGCTCCCATCCCGAAACTGATATTTGTAAGATAGGTTATGGTGTGCACGCTGCCGCTCTCCATTGATATTCCGCCCATCTGCATCGCTACAGCCATCGTGGCAGGCGGCACTTCATCGTTTATCCGACGGGTACATACGCAAGGTTCTCAGCATGGTATGCCCACTATATGGACATAGTGTCCATATATGTGCATATGGAAGCCTGGCCTTGTCAAGCCATCGGCTCCGGGTCTCTGCCATCAGCCGCCGCTTAGCGCCGTGGCTTCTTCGCAGGTGACGCTGGGCAGCAAAGATCTTTATTCAGAGCGCAGCCGCCGGTCCCAGGTCTGCCAAAGCGGCGATGAAGCGTTGACAAGCGGTTTCTGGTCTGGCCATCATAACTTATTGGACAGGATGTCCACATAGTGGTCATCGTTCTGGTTTCCGGGCTTGTATCTGCTCTGGGGCATCCTTCGAGCTGTGTTGCCGATGGCCGCTCCGCCGCGTGTAGGGCCGTGAGTTTTGATCACATTGGTCGAGACGGGCGGGCGTCAGCCGAGTGGTTCGCGGGTGCCGTCCATCGCAAGTCCAGACATTCGAGGTTCCACGATCGTCTGCGCCATCATCAACTTGGAGGTCTCTGCAACTAACGGGCCGTCGATTCAGTGTGAAGGGCGCAAGTCATCTCGTCCTGTCTGGTAACAAATGCCAGCCATGCTCCCTTCCTGATGATAGTCGTGGCCCTTTGTGTCCTAATAAAAAATCCGGTGGGAGGATAAAATATGAAATTGAAAATTCTAGCGGCGGCAGTGTTGGGAGCGTTTATGGTCGCCTCTCCGGCGATGGCTCAGAATCCCCGCCTGGGATACGTGCCCGTAGACGATCATCCCGTTGGACAAGCTTCACGCCATTTCGCGAAGCTCGTGGCGGAGAAGACCGGCGGCCGCATCAAGATCGAAACCTTCGGCAACGGCCTGCTCGGGAGCGAGCCCGAGATGCAGGCGTCGGTTCAGGCGGGCTTCATCGATATTATGGTTGGACCTACACCGAACCTTGTCGGTGTCGTTCCTCAGTTCATGATCTTCGACCTTCCGTTCTTCTATAAAGACTTTGCTGCGGCGGATGCCGTCATGGACGGCGCGGTGGGCGAAAAGCTGTTCGCGCAGCTGAAGGAAAAGACCGGCATCGTTGGGCTGGCTTGGTGGGACAACGGCTTCCGTCACATGACGAACAACAAGCGCCCCGTCAACACGGTGCAGGATATGGCGGGACTCAATATCCGGGTCATACCCAACCCTCTGTTCATCGCGACCTGGAAGGCACTGGGTACAAATCCGACCCCACTTCCTTGGCCTGAGCTTTACAGCGCCTTGGAAAATCGAGCCGTAGACGCGCAGGAATCGCCATATGCGCTGATCTATACTGCGAGATTGTATGAGGTGCAGAACAATCTCGCCAAGACGGGGCACGTTTATACGCCGTTCGTCCTTCTCGCCAGCCGTAAATGGTTCGGAAGTCTTTCTGAACAGGACAAGGCGCTGGTCATGGAGGCGGCCAAGGAATCGGCAGCCTTCCAACGCGACCTTTCTCGCAAGGCGTCAGAACAGTTGGAAGCCGAACTCCAGGCGAAGGGCTTCAAGATTACCCGCCCCACGCCCGAAGCGCTGGCAGCCATGAGCGAGCGCGTTGCACCAGTCGTCACAGAATACAGCAAGAAGATCGGGCTTGATCTAGTTGACCAGGCGCGGGCCGCCATGGCCGCTGGTGCGAAGCCATAAGACCACGCCCCGGCACCGGAGCCGCTTTGCGGGCTCCGGTGCCTATTTGCCGAAGCATTGTGGTCCTGCTTCAATGTTCTGCGGCGGTCGAAATCGAACCGCTTCGGTTGATCAACTGGCGTTTGCGGGAAGTGCGTCAGGGGGGCGAGCCATTTCGTCGAGGTCCAAAGTTGGGCTCAATCGACGTGGCGGTGTCAATGAACGGTTCCATGGGCTGCGGGCACATACCAGCGTGAAATATGTGCCTTCGTGAGGGCGGCAGTGCCGACTAGCCTCGTCGGGCGGTGCGGCGCAGGGCCTGGGGTGGCTGGCCGAAGGCGCGGACGAAGGCACGGCGCATGCGCTCCGGGTCGCGGAAGCCGGTGGTCTCGGCCACGTGTTCAATCGGCTCGCTGGAGGACTGCACATATTCCCGCGCCGCTTCCAGGCGCAGGCGCTCGATCGCCTTGGAGGGGGTCGTGCCGGTCTCGGCCGTGAAGATGCGCGCGAAATGCCGGGGGCTCAGGCCGGCACGGTCCGCGAGAATTTCCACGGTGAGCGGCTTGTGCAGATGCTCGCGAGCCCAGGTGAGCAAGGGCCCGAAGCGGCCATTGGGCGTCTTCAACTCCAGCAGCGAGGAGAATTGCGACTGCCCTCCGCTGCGCCGGTGATAGAGCACCAGTTGGCAGGCGACGTCCTTGGCCACCGCATCCCCATGATCCTCGGCGGCGATGGCCAGTGCGAGGTCGATCCCCGCTGTGATGCCGGCCGAGGTCCATACGTTTCCGTCGCGCAGGAAGATGCGGTCCGGATCGAGCTTCACCTTCGGGTAGCGGGAGACGAAGTCCTGGGTGCGGCACCAGTGGGTGGTCGCCTTGCGCCCGTCCAGCAGGCCGGCGGCCGCGAGCACATAGGCGCCGGAGCACACGCTCGCCACGCGGGTGCCGCGCCGGGCGAGCCGGCGGACGAAGGCGAGGGTGGACCTGCAATCGGTCGCGGCCTCTACGCCCAGCCCGCCGGCGATGACGAGGGTGGAGAGGGCAGGGGCAGCCGCGAGGCTGGAGGCCAGCACCTCCACGCCGCAGGAACTGCGCACCGGCCCCGCCGTCGCTGCGATCATCTGGAGGCCCGGCGCGGCTGGAACGAAACGCCGCGTGATCTCGAACACTGACGCCGGGCCCGACGCATCCAGCAGCTGAAAATCAGGGAAGATCAGGATGCCGATCATTGCCGTGTCCGAAAACGAGGGAGCCATGACATTCAAGATATGATGCCATCATGTCATCCTCCCAGCGTCAATATCTGATCCGAGAGCTGCAGAATGTCGTCATCTCCAACGTTCGGCTTGCTTGTCTTCCCGCGTATCACGCAACTGGACATGACGGGGCCGCTGCAGGTCTTTTCCAGCCTTCCGGGCGCTCAGGTCCATCTGGTGTGGAAGAGCCTGGCACCGGTCGAGAGCGACACGGTCCTATCCATCACCCCCACCACCACCTTTGCGCAATGTCCGCAACTGGACGTGATCTGCGTGCCTGGCGGATATGGCACGGATGCGCTGATGGTGGATGCCGAGGTCCTGGACTTCCTGCGCAAGCAGGCCGAGGGCGCGACCTTCGTGACCTCCGTGTGCACGGGCTCCCTGGTCCTGGCGGCGGCGGGATTGCTGAAGGGCCGCAAGGCCGCCACCCATTGGAGCGCCATCGACGTCCTGCCTGTCTTCGGCGTCACCGCCTCGCGCGAGCGCGTGTGCGTGGACGGGAATAGGATCACCGGCGGCGGCATCACCGCCGGCATTGATCTCGGCCTCACCGTGGTCTCGGAACTGGTGGACCGCCGCACCGCCGAGGCCATCCAGCTGCGTATGGAATATAACCCTGCTCCCCCGTTCGATGCCGGTTCCCCGGAGACGGCTCCGGCCGAAGTATTGGCCATGCTGCAGGATCGCATGAGGCCCGCGAAGGAGCGGCGCCTGGCCCTGGCGCGCGCCGCCGCAGCACGGGCGCAGTAAGCCACGCGCGGCAGGGCCATGCCCCGTCACGCGAAGTCTTTCCCCCGTCACCGCCCTACAGGCCACGGTCGAGGCCGGCGATGGCGGCGAGGTCCCCGTCCATGGCGCGGGCCAGCCGCTCGGCGGTCGCGGGTCCCAGGGTCAGCCCCTGGTGCCCGTGTCCGAAATGCAGCCACAGGCCCTTATGGCGGGGCGCGCGGCACACCAGCGGCAGCAGGCCCGGCAAGCAGGGACGGGTGCCCGACCAGGGGACCGATTCGACGGGTGCCCCGATGTCGAGCAGGGTGCGCGCCGCCGCCTCCCCCTTCGCCAGTTGGCGCGGCTCGAGGCCCGGCGCGCGGGCGGAGAGCTCGGCCGCTGTCGCGATCCGCAGGCCGTCCAGCATGGGCGACAGCACCACCGAATGGTCGGCCAGCAGCATGGGGCGCAGAAGTCCCGCCCAGCTGCCATAATGCCGGTGGTAGCCGCGTTTGCGCACCATGGGGACATGATAGCCCAGCGGCCGCAGCAATTCCGCAGACCACGGTCCCAGCGCCACCACCACGTGCTCCGCGCTCTCCCCCGCCACCCGCCATCTGGGGCCGGCCTGCTGGAGCGTGCGTGCATCGCCTTGGAGGATGCGTCCGCCCCGTGCCTCGAAGAGGCGGGCATAGGCGCCCGCCAGGCGCCCGGGCGACAGGCATGTCCACGGGTCGGTCCAGTGAATGGCACCCGCTGGCGCCCGCCGCAGCGCAGGTTCGGCATGCGCCAACGCCCTGCCGTCCACCAGCGAGAAGGACACTCCGTGCTCGGCCCTTTTGCGCTCCGCTTCCCCAGCGGCTGCGGCCAGTCCCCGCGCGGTCTCGTGCACTTCCCAATAGCCCTGTCGGCGCACGAGATCCTCGGCTCCAGACGCCGCGACCAGCGCCGCATGCCCGGGCAGCGCCTCGCGCACAAGCTCGCGCCAAAGCGGGATGGCCGCGCGCAGCCGGCCGGGGCGGGACGCCCGCCAATAGCCGAAGAGGCCGGGCGCCTGGCCGGGCAAGGAGGGCCAGTGCAAAGCGACGGCGTTCCGGGCGCCAAGCGCCAGCCGGGCGAGCGCCCAGGGGCTCGCGGGCAGGGCATAAGGCTCAACCGCCTCCGCCTGGATGATCCCCGCATTGCCATAGCTCGTTTCCGAACCCGGAGGGGCGCGATCGACGACCACGCAGGAATGCCCGCGGGCCTGGAGGGCAAGGGCGGTGGCGATGCCCACCATGCCGGCGCCCAGAACTGCAATCTCTGCCATGATGGTCTCCTGAAGGCGTGCGGCTGGATCCGGCTCTAGGTGGCAGCCATGGCGTCCAGTTCACGGGCGGCGGCGATGGGATCGAACAGGTCCGCGCGGCCGATCAGCACGAGCCGCGCGCCGTCCGTGGGCAGGTTCGCCGGGGCAAGGCTCGCGCGACGGCCCACCATCTGGAAGAGCAACGTCTGTCCCGGCCGTTCGTGTACGTGGAGCAAGCCCTTAGCCCGCACCAGGACGGGCGCGAGGTGCTCGAGCGCAGTCGTGAAGCGGGAGAGGGCGAGCGGGCGAGGGGAGGTCCATTCCATATGGGCGAAGCGCGTATCGCGGATCACCGCGGCGTCGTCTGCCCTCTCTTTGCTGGGACGGAGCGTTCCCCCCAGCAGGACCGCCAGGGGCACGCTGCCGGTGGCGTCCGCCTCGAACACCAAAGCCTTGCCCAGAGCCTCCATCATCGCCTGCAGCCGCTCGCGGCCGGCGGCGTCCAGGGATGCGGTCTTGCTGAGGACCACCATGTCCGCCGCCTGCAACTGCGCCAGCCAGAGTTCGTCGTCGGGGGCGTGCGCCTCGCCGTCCACCACGGTGACAACCGCGTCCAGCCGCACGGCGGCGCGCAAGACCGGGTCATACAGCGCCGCGATGATGCCGTGCGGATCTGACACGCCGCTGGCCTCGATCACGACGGCATCCACCGGCCGGCCAAGCGAGAGCACCGTCGCCAGGGTCCGCAGCAGATCGCCCTGGAGCGAACAGCAGATGCAGCCATTCTTCAGGCCGACCACTGGCCGGCCGGCGGCGGAGAGGATGGCCTCGTCGATGCCGATGGCGCCGAAATCGTTGACAATCACAGCCAGCGCCAGGCCGTGGTCCGCGCGCAACATACTGTTGATAAGGCTTGTCTTTCCCGCGCCCAGCGCGCCCGCGATCAAAAGGACTGGAACCGGGATGGCGGCGGCGGCGTCAGGCATGCGCGGCCCATTCGGTACGCAGCGCCTGTCCCGGCCGCGGGCCGGTGTCGAGCTGGCCATCCCGGATGACAGGGCATCCTCCCACCAGCAGCACATCGACCCCGGTGGCCGGCGCTGTCATGCGGGAAAAGCTCGCCTTCGCGTCGATGGTCCGAGGATCGAACACCAGGATGTCGGCGTCGCAGCCTTCCTGGAGCCGGCCCTTCCGCTTCATGGCGGGCAGGCAGGGTTCAAGCAGACGCGCCGGCAGGAGGGTGCATTTGGACAGAGCCTCCATGAGGTCGATGCAGGCGCGGTCGCGATGATAAGTGGCGATGAATTTCGTGAAGGTTCCGGCCGAGCGCGGATGAGAGGACAGGCGCTCCGGCAGCGGCCAGTCCTCCCCCTCATAGATCTCGCCACCCGGTTCCACCCAGGGCATGCCATCGGAAGCGATGATGCCGCCGGGATAGAGGACGGAGAGGTCCAGCAGGCCCTCGAAGGCGGGTTCGCGCTCCAGGTCGAGGAAGTGCCAGGCCACGAGCGCGGACGGATTCTGCGCGCGGGTGGCCAGCAGCTCCGCCCGGTCCTTCACATGGTGGCGGCTGTGGATGAGCTCGATGCTGGAATAGTCGGAGCCGGTCCGCTCGGGAAAGTCGGGGGCGGCGAAAAAGCGCGCTGAGATCACCGTTGCGCCGGTGCCGTACGGATAGGCTTCCACCGTGACCGGAAGCCCGCGCGCCTGCGCTTCCCTGATGAGCGCGCGACAGCGTTCGATGTCGTGCAGGGAGGTGGAGTTGAGGTGGCAGATGTGCATGTGCGCGCCGGTGGCTGCGGCGAGCCCGAGGATGCGGACATAGGACTCCTCGGAGCTTTGCGGATCCGCATTGGCCATATGAGCGATGTGGGTGAAAGTCGGGGCGTGGACGCGGGCGGCGAGCTCGCAAATGCGCGTCATCTCCTTCATGCCGGCCCCGGGCGCATAGCCATGGGCGATGCCGACGCCGATGCCGCCCTCGCGCAGCCCGTCCGCCACGAGCGTGCAGATGCGGTCCACGTCTGCCGCAGGAGCGATGCCGCTCGACCATCCGCCGCGGTCATCGGCGCCGTCGCCCATCAGGTCCATGGGGTGGCGGGCGGGATCTGGCACGAGGCCGGCCATCACCTGCTTGCGGGCGAAGATCCAGCTTGCGGAGGCGCCATAATTGAGCACCCGCCCGGCGGTCTGCTGGCGTTCATACCAGGCTTTCACCGGCAGGACTCCCACCTCCAGCTCCAGCGCGGTCGTCACGCCGTCGAAGGCCTGCATCCAGTCCGCCGCCACCGACTGGCCGTGGGCGTGCAGGTCGATGAAGCCCGGGCAGACCACCTGTCCGGCGGCCTGGACCACATGCCCGCCCTCCCGCGCTGGGATGTGCCCCACACGGGCGATGCGGCCGTCCTTCACCCCCACATCGGCGATCTCGTCGCGCCCGGTCTCGGGATCCACCACCCGGCCGCCGGAAATGATGCAATCGAACGTTTTGCTCGCCACGACGCCATGCCTCCGCCTCTAAGGCAATCCGCTCCCTGCCGCCGGCATCGCGACCGGCGGGGGAGCGGCGCGTTGCCCTACTTCGCCGCGCCCGTGACCATCGGGCAGTCGCTCTCGCTCAGGGGGCGGAAGGCGACATCGGCGGGAACCACCTCCAGCACCTTGTAGTAGGCCCAGGGCTTCTCCAGTTCCTTCGGCTCGCGCACCTGGACCAGATAGAAATCATGGGCGAGCTTGTTGTCCGGCCGGAGCTTCGCGCCGGGGGCGTAGAAATCCTCCACCGGCGTCGCGCGCATCTTCTCGGCGACCCGGTCGGTGTCGTCGGATTTGATGGCCGCCACCGCCTTCAGATAGTGGAAAACGGCGGAATAGACCGCCGCCTGCGGCGCCGTCGGCATCGCGCCGTGCAGGGCAAAGAAGCGCTTGGCGAAGGCGCGGGTGTCGTCATTGAGATCCCAGTACCAGGCCGTCATGCCGGTGAGCCCGCGGGCCGTCTGCAGGCCCATGCCGTGGATGTCGGTGAGGAACATCAGCAATGCCACTGGCGTCTGGCCGCCGGCGCTCATGTTGAACTCGTTCCACTGCTTGATGGAGGAGACGAGTTGCTCGCCGGCATTGGCGAGGGCGACCACCTTGGCTCCCGAACCCTGCGCCTGCAGCAGGAAGGAGGAATAATCAGCATTGCCGATCGGGTGGAAAACCGCGCCGAGGGACTTTCCCCCCACCGATTTCAGCATCCGCTCGGATTCGGCCACCATGTTCCGTCCGAAGGCATAGTCGGCGGCGATGAAGAACCACTTGTCCTGGCCCTGGCTGACCAGCTTGCGGATGGGGCCGGCGACCAAGTTGTAATTGTCGTGAAGCCAGGCAAATCCCGTCGGCGCGCACTGCTTGCCGGTGATGTCCACCGTGCCCACCGCCGAATACATGACCACCTTGTTCTTTTCGCGCGCCAGAGACTGGACGGCGAGCGCGACGGCCGAATTGGTGACATCGGCCACCATGTCGACCCCTTCGGCGAACCAGCGCCGGACGATCTGTGCGCCCACGTCCGCCTTGTTCTGGTGGTCCGCCACCAGCAGCTCCACCTTCACCTCCGGGGAGAGCTTCTTGAAGTCCTCCACCGCCAGCTTGGCGGCGACGACGGAGCCCTTGCCGGCCAGATCCGAAAAGGGACCCGATTGGTCGTTGAGGATGCCGATCTTTACGACACCGTCGGAAATCTCGGCGGTGGCCGGGCTCGCCATGACGGCGAGCACCATGAGGGCGGCCACGCCCGAGGACCATGTGAAGTTCAAGCCGCGTCGGCGTCTTTTTACGTCGTCAATGGGTGTCATGTCTGCTGTTCCCCTGCGAGCCGTCTTCGCGGCTTCCTGGATGAAGGATGGGTGGCGAACGTGACCGCGGGTCCGCCGCCACCGCTTGTTCTTGGCAAAATCCTGCGCCCTGGGGGCGTTGGCTACAATGGCCGTTTTCCCTCGTTTTCGGCCACCGTTCGGCTGGCCTGTTCGATGAGCGTCCTCGCCATGTCATCGGCCACAGAGGCGGGGGGGCACTGCGCCGCATCGGCGCGGTCAAGCACCTCTGCGAGGCGCAGCGGAATGCGGTTCACGGCGGCGCGGACCTGGTCTTCGCCGTGGCCCAGATATTCGGCGGCCACATTGATAATGCCCCCGGCATTCGCCACGAAGTCGGGAACATAGAGGATGCCCAGCTCATGCAGGCGCCCGGCATCCGCCTCGCTCGCCAGCTGGTTGTTGGCCGCGCCCACGACGCAGCGCGCGCGCATGTCGGGAATGGTGATGGGGTTGAGGCCCCCGCCCAGCGCGCAGGGGGCGAAAATATGGGCTTGCGCAGTGTGAATCTCGTTCGGTGCCATCACGTCCACCGGCATCTCCACGCGGATGCGCTCCACCGCCTCGGGCTGGATGTCGGAGACAACGAGCTTGGCGCCGGCTGCGTGCAATTGGCGGCAGAGATCTGCCCCTACATGCCCGAGTCCCTGCACCGCCACGCGCGTCTGCGACAGGGCCAAGCCCTGCCGGGCGCACACATGGGCAATGCACAGGAACACGCCGAGCGCGGTCCAGGGCGAGGGATCGCCTCCCGCGCGGCCGCCTTGGCTTGGGAGGCCGAACACATAAGGCGTCTCCCCGCGCACCACCTCCATGTCGCCCGGCGTGGTGCCCACGTCCTCGGCAGCCAGATAGTCGCCGCCGATCTCATCAAGCACCCGGCCGAAGGCCTGGAACAAGGCGGTGCGGTCGAACGGCCCTTCGGGCCGGTGGAGCACCGACTTGCCGCCGCCGAGCGGGAGCCCCGCCATGGCATTCTTGTAGCTCATCCCCCGGGCGAGGCGGCGCGCGTCCGAAAGCATGTCGGCCGGATCGTCATAGTGCCAGAAGCGGCATCCGCCCGTGGCCGGGCCGAGCGCCAGCGAGTCCACCACGATGACACCCGACAGGCCAGCCGTCGGGTCCGCGAACCGGAAGATGCGCTGGCCGTCCTCCTCCAGCGCGGTGATCCGGGCGGTCATCATGCCGCTCCGGAGACAGGGGCGGCGGCTGTTTCGCGCAGCCGTGCCACCGCCCGCTCACTGGACCGGCGACGTTCCTCCAGCATCGGGCTGGCGGCCGCGCGCACCTCGGCGAGCAGCGCGGCGGGGGCGTTGTCCTCGCTGATGTCGAAGGGCGGCTTGGGATCGTATTCCAGCATCAGCTGGAGCCGCTTGGCCACCTCGTCGCCGCACAGTTCCGCGGCCACCTGGAAGGCAAAATCGATCCCGGCCGTCACCCCGCCGCCGGAGATCCGGTTGCGATCCACCACGATACGTTCCTTCACCGGGATGGCGCCGAGAATGGCGAGCTGGTCGCGCGACAGCCAATGGCAGGCGGACTTGTAGCCGTCCAGAAGGCCGGCGCCGGCCAGGATGAAGCAGCCCGCGCACACGGAGGTGACATAGCGCGCGCTCGCCCCGGCGGAGGCGACGAAGGCCATCACTTCGGGATCGTCCATGAGCGCCATCTGGCCCGGCCCGCCGCCGACGCACAGCACATCCAGCTTCGGGCAATCCGCGAAGGTGGTTGTGGGCATTAAGGTGAGTCCCACATCGCTGGTGATGGGTTCAATGGACTTCCACAAAAGGTGGATCCGGGCGCCCGGAAGCCGGGCCAACACCTCGAACGGCCCGGTCACGTCCAGCTGGGTCATGCCGGGAAAGAAGAGCAGCCCAATTTCAAGCGTTTTCTGACTCATGTCGTTCCCCTTTTGTGTGGTGGCATGAGTTTGTGCATGACAGGGAGCGGCGGAAACGACATTCTGCCCACCTTTCCTGCCAGCGGCCGGCCATGCACGGAGGGCGCCTTGCAGCAGCGACACGTGGTCTTCGTCGTCTTCCCCCAGGCCCTTCTGCTCGACCTGTCCGGCCCACTGGCGGTGTTCGAGCTGTCGTGTGAGACGCCCGACGCCGGGGCACCGCCCTATCGGCTGACGGTGGCCTCCGCCGAGGGCGGGCTTGTGCGCACGTCCTGCGGCCTGGAGGTGATGAGCGCGCCGCTGTCCGACGTGGGCGCGGTGGACACGCTTGTCATTGTCGGAGGGCCCGGCGTCCATGAGGCGGCCCGCGAGCCGCGGCTTCTCGCCTGGCTCGCCAGCCAGGCCGGCGGAATCCGCCGCCTGTGCTCGGTGTGCACGGGCACTTTCGTGCTGGCCGCCGCCGGGCTCCTGGATCGGAGGCGGGTGGTCACGCACTGGGGCTCCTGCCGGCTCCTGCAGGATCGCTTTCCCGAACTGACCGTCTCGCCCGATGCCATCTACGAGCATGACGGCCCCATCTGGACCTCCGCTGGCGTCACCGCGGGTATTGATCTGGCGCTCGCATTGATCGAGGACGACCGGGGCCATGCGGAAGCCATCCGGGTCGCCAAGCGGCTCGTCGTCTTCCTCAAGAGGGCAGGGGGGCAGACGCAGTTCTCCGTGCCGCTCGCCTTGCAAGAGGCGGACGACAAGAGCTTCGAGGCGCTGCACAGCTGGATCAGCGATCACCTCGACCGAGACCTGCGCGTGGAAGCGCTGGCGCAACGCGTCTCCATGAGTCCGCGCACCTTCGCCCGCCTCTATGCGGCGCGCACCGGCCGCACGCCGGCCAAGGTGGTGGAGGAACTGCGCCTCGATGCCGCCCGCCGCGCCTTGGAGGAGACGCGGCAATCCATCAAGGAAATCGCTGTGCGGTGCGGCTTTGCCGACGAGGAGCGCATGCGGCGCGCCTTCCGCCGGCGGTTGGGCGTGAACCCTCAGGAATATCGGGGAAAGTTCGGCTCAAGCGAGGCGCTGAAATCGGCCGGACCGGAGGGGACCGTGGCCCCGTCGCGATAGGGCCCCGGCCCGCCGCTGCACCAATCCATCCCTCATGGCGCGGGAGAGAACTCGCGCTTGAGGCATTTCAGCGCGAAGGAGGAGCGGCTGTGGCGGATGCCCGGCACCTTGTAGAGCCGCTCTCGAAGGAAGCGTTCATAGCCGGCGGTTCCGTCCACGGCCACCTTGATGAAATAGTCGTATTCTCCGGTGGTCAGGTATGCCTCCAGAACCTCTGGCAGGTCAGCGAGGGCCTTGCCGAACTTCTGCAGCAGATCCTCGTCATGCCGGTCCAGCGTCACCTCGATGATGACGGTATCACCGAGGCCGAGCTGGGCCTGATTCAGCACCGCCACATAATTCTCGATATAGCCCGCCTCTTCCAGCCGGCGGACGCGGGTCCAGCACGGGCTTGGCGAAAGGCCGACCTTCTCCGCCAGCTCGTTATTGGTAAGCCGCGCCTGCTTGCGCAGGGCCCGCAGGATGCGCCGGTCGGTCTCGTCGAGGCCTCTGTCCTTCTGCATGGGATGCCTTTTGCGCGCCGGAGTGGGTGAAGAGAATAATCCGCCTTTTCCTGATAAGGCAGACAATTTTTCTGAACAAATACCTTATGAGCCGAAGAACAGGAGAAAATTATCGCGAGAAGCCGGTACGCTCTCCCGATACCGATAATGCGGGCGGGAGGATGGCCCCATGACATATCGTCTCCGTCTCGAGGTGCAAAGCGTGGACGCCGCGATCCGCGCCCTCGACCTTCTCAACCGGCTCGACGTGCCCATGCTGGAACTGGAGACTGCGCGGCAGCCGCACGGCTTTCTCGTCCATCTCGCCTTCGAGGCGCCCAGCATCCAGGCAGCGCGGCACATCGGCGTGCGCATCGCCCAATTGGTGGGCGTCACGGCGGCCGAGATGGTGCCCACGGAGGCGGAAGGGCCGGAACCAGGCGGCCTTCCGGCCCGCGATCGACCCGCCTGTCTCGCCCCCGCGCTTCCACCCCGCTG
Source organism: Aquabacter sediminis (assembly GCF_028863665.1). Taxonomy (GTDB): domain Bacteria; phylum Pseudomonadota; class Alphaproteobacteria; order Rhizobiales; family Xanthobacteraceae; genus L1I39. Next base: position 573,501 of record NZ_JARBFX010000001.1, on the reverse strand, counting down.
CTGACCCCGCAGGTCCGTCGCTCCGAGGTCGCCCATGAACGAACCCCCGCGCAATCTTCCCCGCCTTGACCTTCACATTCCCGAGCCCCGTCGGCGTCCCGGCGAGGCGCCGGACTTCAGTGGCGTCGTCATTCCCGAGGCAGGCGCCCTGCCCAGGCCCGACATTTCGGTGGATGCCCATGAAATTCGCGACTTTGCCTTCGGCCTCATCCGCGTGCTCGACGAAGAGGGGCGGGCGGTCGGTGCCTGGAACCCGCATTTAGACGCGCAGACGCTCCGGCGCGGCCTGCGGGCCATGGTGCTCACCCGGGCCTATGACGAACGCATGGTGCGCGCCCAGAGGCAGGGTAAGACCTCCTTTTACATGAAATGCACCGGCGAGGAGGCGGTTGCGGTGGCGCAGGCCTTTGCCCTCAGCCGCGGCGACATGTGCTTTCCCACCTACCGGCAGCAAGGCCTTCTGGTGGCGCGCGACTGGCCGCTCGCCGACATGATGTGCCAAGTCTATTCCAATGCCGGAGACCGCCTCAAGGGCCGGCAGATGCCGGTCTTCTACTCCAGCAAGGAGGCCGGATTCTTCTCCATCTCCGGCAATCTTGGCACCCAGTATAGCCAGGCGGTGGGCTGGGCCATGGCCTCGGCCTATAAGGGCGATGACCGCATCGCCGCCGCCTGGGTGGGGGATGGCGCGACAGCGGAAGCCGACTTCCACCATGCGCTTACCTTCGCCTCGGTCTACCGGGCGCCCGTGGTGCTGAACATCGTCAACAACCAGTGGGCCATTTCCAGCTTCCAGGGCATTGCAGGCGGCGAGGCGACCACCTTCGCAGCGCGCGGCCATGGCTATGGCCTGCCCGCGCTGCGCGTGGACGGCAACGATTTCCTCGCCGTCTATGCCGCCACCCGCTGGGCCGCCGACCGGGCGCGGACCAATCTGGGGGCGACGCTTATCGAGCTCTTCACCTACCGGGCCTCGGCCCATTCCACCAGTGATGATCCAAGCAAATACCGGCCTTCGGGCGAGGAAAGCCTCTGGCCGCTGGGCGACCCCATCGACCGGCTGCGCCAGCATCTGACGCGCCTGGGCGAATGGTCGGACGAGCGGCACGCCGCGCTGGTGGAGGAGACGCGCGAGGAGGTGCGCCGCGCCGGGCAGGAGGCCGAGGCGCTGGGCACGCTGGGATCCGGGCCCATGCACAGCCCGGCCACCATGTTCGACGACGTTTTCAAGGACATGCCCTGGCACCTGCGGCGCCAGCGCCAGGAGCTTGGGGTGTGACATGAGCGCGATGACCATGGTGCAGGCCATCAATTCCGCCCTCGACGTGATGCTGGGCGAGGATCCGGACGTGCTGGTGTTCGGCGAGGACGTGGGATTTTTCGGCGGCGTCTTCCGCTGCACGCAGGGCCTCCAGGGCAAGCATGGGAGAAAGCGGGTGTTCGACACCCCCATCGCGGAAGGCGGCATCGTGGCCGCTGCCGTGGGCATGGGCGCCTATGGCCTGCGGCCCGTGGTGGAGATCCAGTTCGCGGACTACATCTATCCCGCCACCGACCAGCTCATCTCCGAGGCGGCGCGGCTGCGCTATCGCTCCGGCGGCGAGTTCACCGCCCCGCTCACCGTGCGCACCCCCTATGGCGGCGGCATCTTCGGCGGCCAGACCCACAGCCAGAGCCCCGAGGCCATCTTCGCCCATGTGTGTGGGCTGAAGACTGTCATCCCCTCCAATCCCTACGACGCCAAGGGCCTGCTCATCAGCGCCATCGAGGATGATGATCCCGTCATTTTCCTGGAGCCCAAGCGCCTCTATCACGGCCCCTTCGACGGCCGCCACGACCAGCCGGTGACGCCCTGGGCTGACGATCCGCGTGCGAACGTACCGGAGGGCCACTATCGCGTGCCCCTCGGCCAGGCCTCCGTGGTGCGGCCGGGGGCAGATGTCACGGTGCTCGCCTATGGCACCATGGTGCATGTGGCGCTCACCGCTGTGGCGATGAGCGGCCTGGATGGCGAGGTGATCGACCTGCGCACCATCATGCCGGTGGACCTGGAGACCATCGTCGCCTCGGTGAAGAAGACCGGGCGCTGCGTCATCGTCCACGAGGCAACGCGCACCTGCGGCTTCGGCAGCGAATTGTCGGCGCTCGTTCAGGAAAATTGCTTCCACCACCTGGAGGCGCCGGTGGTGCGCGTCACCGGATGGGATACGCCCTATCCCCATGCCTTGGAATGGCACTATTTCCCCGGCCCCGCCCGCGTCGCCGAGGCGCTCGCCCGCGTGATGGAGGACTGAGCCATGGCCCGCATCACCTTCAAGTTGCCAGACATCGGCGAGGGCATCGCGACGGCGGAAGTCACCGCCTGGCATGTGAAAGCCGGCGATCTCGTGCACGAGGACGCCCCCCTCGTGGACGTGATGACCGACAAGGCGACGGTGGAAATCTCAGCCCCCTTCACCGCCCGCGTGGTCGCCTTGAACGCCACGCCCGGGGAGACCGTGGCCATCGGCTGCGATCTCATGCTGTTCGAGACGGACCAGCCGGGGGACGCGCCAGCCGAGGCGCCATCTCCCGCGCCCGCGTCCGCGCCTGTGGAGCGTCCTGAAACCCTGGAAGCGCCAACCACAGCGGCGGCAAAGCCTACCGCCGATGCCGCCCGGGACCCGAGCCGCGCCTCCCCCGGCACCGCGCGCGCATCCGCCCCAGCGCCGGCTGGCTTGCCCGGGCCGTCCGCGGTTTCACACGCCCGTGCGCCGGGCCTGCGGCCGCTGGCGTCCCCGGCGGTGCGGCGGCGGGCCTATGAGGTTGGCCTGCCGCTCCAGTTCGTCGCCGGCACGGGACCGGACGGGCGCATCACCCATGCCGATCTCGACCGGGCCCTTGCGGGCGGCGAGCGCCGTCCCCTCGCGGCGCCGCAGGACGAGGTGGAAGAAGTCCCCGTCATCGGCCTGCGCCGGCGCATCGCCGAGCGGATGCAGGACACCAAGCGGCGCATTCCCCACTTCTCTTATATCGAGGAGGTGGATGTCACCGCGCTGGAAGACCTACGCGCCGCCCTCAATGCCCGCCATGGCAAGTCCCGTCCGCGCCTGACGGTGCTGCCCTTCCTGGTGCGCGCCTTGGCGAAGGCGCTGCCCGACTTTCCCGGCCTCAATGCCCGTTTCGATGACGAGGCCGGCATCGTCCGGCGTCACGCGGCGCTGCATGTGGGCATCGCAACCCAGACACCCGCCGGCCTCGTTGTGCCCGTGCTGCGGCACGCGCAGGACCTGGACCTATGGGCCTGCGCGTCCGCCATCGCCGCCCTTGCGGAGGCGGCGCGGGAAGGGCGGAGCGCGCGGGAGGACCTGTCCGGCTCCACCCTCACCATCACCAGCCTTGGCGCGCTTGGCGGCCTCGCCACCACGCCCGTCATCAATGCGCCGGAAGTGGCCATCGTGGGCGTCAACAAGATCGCGGTCCGGCCCGTCTATCTGGACGGCGCCTCTGGCGGCTTCGTGCCGCGCAAGATCATGAACCTCTCCTCCTCCTTCGACCATCGCGTGGTGGACGGCTTCGTGGCGGCGGAATTCGTGCAGCGGCTGAGGGGCTTTCTCGAGCAGCCCGCCACCCTCTTTGTGGAGTGAGATATGACGACAGCATTGACCACCCGCCTGCTCGTCGTCGGGGGCGGGCCAGGGGGCTATGTGGCCGCCATCCGGGCGGGCCAGCTTGGCATCGAGACCCTCTTGGTGGACGAAGAGGGGCTCGGCGGCACCTGCCTTCAGCGCGGCTGCATTCCCTCCAAGGCGCTGATCGAGACGGCCTCGCGTTTCGCCCAGTTCACCGCCGGCGCAGAGGGGACCGACCCCGCCGGCATCCGAACCGGTGCGCCCAGCATCGACTTCCCCAAGGCGGTGGCCTGGAAAGATGGCATCGTCACGCGCCTGTCTGGTGGCGTCGGCGCCCTGTTGCGCAAGGCGAAGGTGCGCGTGCTCGCCGGCCGCGCAGTGTTCACCGATGCCAAGACCTGCACCGTCGAGACGGCCGAGGGGGGCGTGAGGATCACGGCTGACACCGTTGTTCTCGCCACCGGCTCCGTCCCGGTGGCGGTGCCCGGCCTTCCGTTCGGCGGCGATATCCTGTCGTCAACCGAGGCGCTTGGGCTCACCGCGCTGCCGCGCCGGCTGGCGGTGGTGGGGGCCGGCTATATCGGGCTGGAACTGGGGATCGCCTTTGCAAAGCTCGGCGTCGCCGTGACCGTGGTGGAGCGGCAGGATCGCATCCTGCCGCTCTATGATGCCAAGCTCACCGATCCGGTGCGCCGCGCGCTGGAGCGCCTCGGCGTCGCCCTTCACCTCTCCGCGCGGGCGCTTGGCCATGACCGGGGCGCGCTGCTTGTGGAGACGAAGGATGGCACCCGCCTCGATATCCCCGCCGATAAGGTGTTGAGCACCGTCGGCCGTCGGCCGCGCCTTGAAGGCTTCGGGCTTGAGATGATGGCCGTGGACGTCAAAGACGGGCGCATCCTGGTGGACGACCAGTGCCGCACCGCCATGCGCGGCGTCTTCGCCATTGGTGACGCGGTGGGCGAGCCCATGCTCGCGCATAAAGCCATGGCGCAGGGCGAGATGGTGGCGGAGATCGTCGCCGGTCGCCGCCGGCGCTTCGATCCCGCAGCGATCCCTGCCGTCTGCTTCACGGACCCGGAAATCGTCGCCGTCGGCCTGTCGCCGGAGGAGGCCGGCGGAGCGGGGGAGACCGTGGTCGGCAGCTTTCCGTTCCTCGCCAATGGTCGCGCGATGACATTGGGCGCGGAGACCGGATTCGTGCGGGTGGTAGCCCGCAAGCAGGACCATGTGGTGGTGGGCGTGCAGGCGGTGGGTGCCCATGTGAGCGAACTGGCCTCAGCCTTCGTGGATGCCATCGAGATGGGCGCTCGGCTCGAGGATGTGGCGGGGATGGTACACGCCCACCCGACCCTCGGCGAAGCCTTCCACGAAGCGGCGTTAACTGCGCTCGGCCACGGCCTCCACGCCTGAGCACAGGCGGGACGCTGTTCCAGGGGAGAGGAACCGCCTGCCCTTTGCGGCTTCCCTCAATCTCAATCAATCTCGAACATTGCTTCCACTTCCACAGCGGCATCCAAGGGCAGTTCGGCCACGCCCACCGTCGAGCGTGCGTGCCGCCCGAGGTCCCCGAGGACCTGGACCATCACGTCGGACGCGCCATTCATGATGACGGCAAGGCCGGGATACTCCGGCACGCAGTTGATGAAGCCGCCCAGGCGGATGCAGCGGCTGATTCTGCCGAGGTCGCCGCCGAGCGCGGCTTTCGCCTGGGCCAGGACGTTGATGGCGCAGAGCCGTGCAGCGTCCGTGCCTGTCGTCTCAGAAATCTGCGCGCCGAGCTTTCCCGTATGGGCAGCAGCCAACGTCCCGTCCGGACCGAAGCAGATCTGGCCGGAGACGACCAAGAGGTGCCGCGTGACCACATAGGGCACATAATTGGCCACCGGCACCGGGCCGGTGGGCAGGTGGATGCCGAGAGCGGCAAGCCTGGCTTCAATTGCGTTCATGTTACTCTCCAGCAGGGTCTGGATGGCATGGCCCGATGGGGGCGATCGGTGCCTCCGCCCGCCATCTCGGGGCGTGCCGGTCAGGACGCCAGAAGCCGTTCCACCGCCCGCGCAAGCACCTGGAGACCCAGGCACAGGTCGTCCGGCGACGTGTCTTCCAGATAGTGGTGGCTGATCCCGTCGATGGACGGCACGAACAGCATGCCAACCGGCATCAGCCGCGCGAGGATCTGGCTGTCGTGGATGGCCCCGCTGGGCAGCGCCTGCCATTGCCCCGGGCACAGCTCCTGCGCCGCCTGGCGCAGGGCGTCCTGCATGTCCGCATCGCAAGGAGAGGGCTCGGAATGCCCGATTGCCTCTAGCCTGACGGTGCAGCGTTCTCGCCGGTTGGCCTCCTGGCAGATGGCACGTAGGCACCTTTCCATCGCCTCCAGGACGGCCGGGTCCAGGTCGCGAAACGAGAAGTAGAGCTCCGCGCGGCCCGGAATGATCTGTGGCGAATTCGGCTCCAGCGCGATCTTGCCGGTAGTCCAGACACTGCGAGGACCGCACACGCGCGGAAATTCGTTATCGATGGCCCCAAGGATGCGCACGGCCGTGAGCCCGGCATCCTTGCGTTCGGCCATGGTGGTTCCGCCGGTGTGATCCTGCTTTCCCTCGACGATGATCTTCCACTGGCGGATACCGACGATGCCCGTGACGACCCCGATGCGATCGCGGGCGCGCTCAAGTTGCGTGCCCTGCTCGATGTGCAGTTCATAGGCCCCCTTATAGCGCTCCTTTTCGAGGCGAAGGCGGGGACGCCCCTCCAGTCCCACCCGCTTCAGGGCATCGCGCAGGGGCGAGCCGTCATGCCGGTTTCGCGCCGCGTCCATGTCCGCCTCAGCGAAGTGACCGATAAGACTACGCGACCCGATGAAGTCGCCGAAATGCCCTTCCTCGTCACAATAGGCACAGACATCGACGGGCAGGCCAGCGCGGGCGAGTGCCAGCGCCGCTACGACCCCGAGGGCCCCATCGAGCCAACCGGCATGGTTCTGCGTCTCCAGGTGGCTGCCGACCAGAACGAAGGGACCCGGCCCTGTCTTGCGGCCGAGCACATTGCCGATGCCGTCGAGGGTGGCTTCAAGCCCGATCGCTTCCATCTCCCGCACGAGCCACCGGCGGGTTTCCATGTCGTCGTCGCTGAAGGTGGGGCGATGCACGCCGGTCTCGTTGAAGCGGCCGATCTGGCGCAGCGTGTCCAGGTCCTGCAAGAAGCGCTCGGTGTCGATATTTGTCATGGGGCATCCCGTTCCGCTGGCCTGCATTCCAGGTCCAGCCAGGTGTCTGTTCTTGAGGGGGGGGGCGATGAGGGGAGTGGACGAGGGGGCGATCCCCTGGGAGTGGACCAACACGATCCTCCCCGGGCGGTGGGGCGCCACAGCGTTTCAGGGCGGGGGGATGTGGCTCATGGGAGCTTCGAGTGTTACGCGTTCATCATATTTGTGGCACCGGACGGCACGCTCCCCCACACCCAGCGCGCGCGGGGCGTCCGAGGCGCAGACATCGAACGCGTCTACGCACCGGGGTGCGAAGCTGCATCCTCGTGGAAGGGCGGCCAAATCCGGTGGCGCGCCCGCAATGGTCTTCAGCCGCGTGCCCCTGGGCTGGCCGTGCACCGTCGCGTTCAGCAGGCCGAGCGTGTAGGGATGACGGGGCTCATCCATCAGCGCCTCAACGGGCCCGGTCTCCACGAAGCGGCCGGCATACATGACGGCGACGCGATCGGCCGTTTCGCACGCGACGCCGAGATCGTGCGTGACGATGATCGTCGCCATGCCAAGCTCCTTCTGAAGTTCGCGCAGCAGGAGCAGGATCTGGATCTGGACCGTGGCGTCGAGCGCCGTGGTCGGCTCGTCGGCAAGCAGCACCTTCGGGCGGCAGGCCAGTGCCATCGCGATCATGACGCGCTGACGCAATCCGCCCGAAAGTTCATGAGGATAAGCCGCCAGCCTCCGGCGGGCCGAGGGCACCTGCACCATTTCCAGGAGCTCCAGCGCACGTCGGTCGGCTGCGCCATAGGACAAGCCCTCGTGGCAGACCACGGTCTCGGCGATTTGTCGCCCGACAGTGAAGACCGGGTCCAGCGCCGTCATGGGCTCCTGGAAGATCATCGCCACGCTTCGGCCGCGCAAGCCGCGCAGCCCCGGCTCGTCGAGCCGCAGCACGTCCTGACCATCCACCACCACCCGCCCCGTCAGTCGCGCCGTGTCCGGAAGAAGGCGCATCAAGGCGCGCATGGTGACACTCTTGCCCGATCCCGACTCGCCCAGGAGGCATAGCGTTTCATGCGGATGGAGGGTGAACGACACGCCGCTCACCACCGGCAGGTCGAGATCACGGGAGACGAACCTGACATACAGATCGTCCACGACGACGACGGGGGCCAGGGACGGGGTGGAGAGGATTGTCACGCTGCGCTCGCCTCGTACTGGGAGTTCGCTTGCCGCGCATGGCAGGCCACCACATGGCCGCTGGCGTTCGACACCGGCGCGAGCTTTGGAACGTGTTCGGCGCAGATCCGGCGCGCCAGGGGACAGCGGGTGCGAAACCGGCAACCGCTCGGGGGTGAGATCGGATTGGGCGGATCGCCCGTGAGCGGGGGAGCGCTGCGGCGCAGGCGCGGGTTCTGGGTCGGCCGCGAGGCGAGCAGCGCCTCCGTATAGGGATGGCTGGGCTGTTCATACAATCGGCCAACCGGACCGATTTCAACGACCTTTCCAAGGTACATTACGAGGACGCGGTCGCTGATATACTGAACAACCGATAGGTCGTGCGAAATGAAAATATATGTGAGCCCGAGCTGGGCCTTCAATTCCTCAAGCAGGTTGAGGATCTGCGCCTCAAGTGACTTATCGAGCGCGGACACGGATTCATCGAGGATGAGGATGTCGGGTTCGAGAGCCAGCGCGCGGGCGATGTTGACCCGTTGGCGCTGGCCGCCAGAAAGCTCGTGCGGATAGCGCTGCGCGAACATCGCCGGCGTCAGCCCCACCATGTCTAGCGCCCGGCGGGACTGGGCCTTCGCCTCAGCGCCGGCGGCGCCCGTTGCCCTCAGGCCAAACGCAATGGAATCCTCGATCGTCAGGCGCGGGTTCAGTGAGGCGTGGGAATCCTGAAACACCATCTGCATCCTGCGCCGCGCCTCGCGCACGCTGATGCCTGTAGGGTCCCCGACGACATGATTGGCAAGCACCACTTGCCCGCTATCGGGCACGACCAGGTGCATGAGCAGGCGCGCAGTCGTCGACTTGCCGCAGCCGGACTCGCCGACGATGCTGAGCGTCTCGCCGGCCGCGACCTGGAAGTCGACGCCGTCCACCGCCTGCACCCAGGCCTGCGGTCGTCCCAGCAGTCCGCCCTTGATGGGAAAATGCTTGCGTAGCCCGCGCACGGCGAGGATCGGCTCGACAGGCGAAACGCCATCACGGTGAGAATTGTCCTGCTCTATGGGCGTATCTTCGAGCGTCTTGCGAATATTGAAGCGCATGGCCATGGCTCTATTGCTTGACATCCATTGCGGCGCGCAGCCCCTCACTCATGAGGTTGAAGCACATCGACGTAATGAAGATCATCAGACCGGGGAGGATCGCATTGGTCGGCGCGACATAGATCGCCTGCCGCAGCGCATTGAGCATCAGCCCCCATTCCGGTTCCGGGGGCGTCACGCCAAGTCCAAGGAAGGACAGGCCGGAGGCCAGCACGATGGAGACGCTGATGAGGCTCGAGGCGTAGGAGATGATGGGCGCGGACACGTTTGGAATGATGTGGTCGCGCACCACCCTCCAATCGGAAGCTCCGGTGGCCAGCGCCGCCTCCACATAGTCCTGGCCGCGGATCTGTATGGTGATGCTTTCCGCCACACGCGCGAGCGAGGGCACAAAGACCAGGACGAGCGAGAAGATCGTATTGCCAAGGCCCGCCCCGAGCACCCCAGCAATCGCAACCGCCAGGAGAACGGAGGGAAACGCATAGAATACATCGATCACGCGCATGATGACCATGTTCCAGACACCGCCCGCATAACCCGCGATGACGCCCAGGAGACCGCCGATTGCCGTGGCGATGACGACCGGCGATATGCCCATGACCAGGGACAGGCGGGCACCCCAGATCAGCCGGGAGAGGATGTCGCGTCCCAGTTCATCGGTGCCGAGCAGGTAGCCGGGCGAGCCGATGGGGAGCAGCCGCCGCACCATGCTGGTGCGATAGGGATCATGAGGCGCGATGTAGGGGGCGAAAAGCGCGGCCAGGGTGATCGCCAGGATAATAGCGGCGCAGACCATGGTGACGGGATCGCGCAGGAGGCGACGCCCCACATTGTTCCAGAAGCTCCGGGAGGGAGGCCGCCGGCCCACGGCGATGAGATCGGCCTTGGCGCTTGCGAGGGTGCTCATCTCAGGACCGCTTGATGCGAGGGTCGACCATCGCTTGCGCGATGTCGATGAGAAGATTCACGACCACAAAGATCATGGCGAGGGTCAGTATGGTCCCCTGCAGAACGGGAAGATCTCGGCTGAAGATTGCATTGTTCAGCAGAAATCCGGTCCCCGGCCATGCGAATACGGTTTCAACCAGGATCGAGCCGCCGAGAAGTTGGGCGAGCTGAAGCCCCATGATGGCCAGCACGGAGGGAAGGGCATTCCGCACGATGTGGACGAAGATGCGCCGTGGCGGCAGGCCCTTGGCGGTGAGTGTCTGCACGAACTCTTGCTTGCGGACGTCGGCGACCGTGCCACGCACGGACCGCGCGATGATGCTGCCGGGAATGACCGCCAGGGCCACGGCTGGCAGGATGAGATGCCGGATGCCAGCCCAGTCCAGGGTGAATCCGCCGGTGCCGCTGCTCCCCATTCCCGTAGCGGGCAGCAGGTTCAGGTTCACGGCGAAGATGATCACCAGGACGATGCCGAGCCAATAGTGTGGGATCGAGACTCCTGAAATGGCAACGGCCGTGACCACCTTGTCCTTCGCCGTTCCTGCGGCGTAGCCGGCGATGAGCCCCATTGCTGTCCCAGCCACGAAGCCCATCGCAATTGCGGCGCCGCCCAGGATCAACGTGTTGCCGGCGGCGGTCATCACCTCGTCGAGAACAGGCCGCCGGTTCACGATGGAAAGGCCGAAGTCGCCGTGCAGGACGAGGCCCAGCCACTTGAGATACTGCACCACCAGTGGCTGGTCGAAGCCGTATGCTTCCCTCACCTGGGCGATCATCTCAGGGGACGCGCCCTCGGGCAGGACAGCCGAGAGCGGATCGCCGGGAGAAATATGGATCAGCCCGAAGCAGACGATTGAAACGCCAAGGGCAATCGGAACGGTAAACAGGATGCGGCGCAGCGCATAGATGAACATCGGCGTGATCTCGCCTCTGCTTTAGTTGACAGTCACCGGCGTGAGGTCCTGGTACCAGCTTTGCGCCTGCACGAAGCCCTTGACCCCCGGCGCCAGGGCGCGTGGATTGAGGTCATGGACCACCCAGATCCACATGGAATCGTTCACGATGACTTCGTGAAGGCGCGCGAGAAGAGCGTTTTGCTTGGCTGGATCGAATTCCTCTTTCGCAGCTTTCCCCAGGCGCTCCGCCTCCGGGTTGCGGTAGTTGCCCCAGTTGAAGCCCGTGGCCTTCATGAACTCGGTTGAGGGGCCGATCAGGCCGATGTCCGGATCCCAGAAGGCCCAGGAATTGTTGATGCCGGCACGCCCCTTGTTTTCGGGCGCACCTGCGCCCAGGCGGCGACGCGTCCGCAGGGCTTCCCAGTCCAGCACCTCGAACTCCGCATCGATGCCGACGTCGCGCAGGTTCTCCTTGATGAACTCGTTCATGGGCATGGGCTGGATCTGCCCAGACCCCGAGGGGGCGATGATGATCCTGACCTTGAGTGGCATCGACTGGCTGTAGCCGGCCTCCTTGACCAGCGCGCGTGCCGCATCGGGGTCATAGACGATGTCGAAGCTGGGCTTGCCGAACCAGGGATGGTCAGGATTGACCATCCCTTTGGCCGGCGCCGCCAGACCGCTCAGCAGCGTGACGAGGCCCTCCCGGTCGATGGCGAGGTTCACGGCCTTGCGGATGCGAATGTCCTTGAAGGGGGAGTCCTCTTCAAAGCTCAGCATGTAGGGCCAGACATGAGGATATACGTTCGTCACGATCTGCATCTGGCTCTGCTTCAGGCGGGGGATTGAATCCGGCGGAGGCGCCTCGACCCAGTCCACTTGCCCGGACAGCAGTGCGGCCACCCTGGCATTTGCATCAGGCATCGGAAGCAGAACCAGGCGATCGGCCTTTGGGATGCGCGCCTTGTCCCAGTAATCCGGATTCCGCACCAGTTCGGCGCGCTCGCGCGGCTTGAAGGAGGTGAGCTTCCAAGGCCCGGTTCCCGAGGGCTGCTCGGCGAACTTGCCCCAATTCCTGCCCGCGGCTTCCCACTGCGCAGGGCTGGACATAAACACATTGGCGAGCCCGTAGGGCAGCACAGCATCGGGGACGCGGGTGGTGATCTCCACAGTAAGGTCGTCAATCTTGCGCCATGAGGCGAGGCTGCCTGTGTAGAGGCTGCCCTGGCTGGCTTGAGCCGGGTCGAATTGGGCGGCGCTCTTGTTAAGCAACTTCTCGAAATTCCAGATCACCGCATCGGCATTGAAGTCAGAACCGTCGTGAAATTTCACTCCCTTGCGTAGCCGGAAGGTCCAGACGCGCCTGTCTTGCGAATTGATCTCCCAACTTTCTGCGAGGGAGGGAACGATTTCAGAGGCGACATCGCTTCTGGAGAGGTCCCAGCGTGTCAGTCCATCATAGACGGTCAGGCCAATGAAGCGGATGCCTTCCACCCCTTGGCTGGGCTGGCCAGTGGTGAGCGGTATATCGCTGGCACTCATCGCGACGCGGATCGTGCTGGGCTTTGCCTGCGCGAAGGCCGGCATCTCGCCGTGGACCGCTGCGCCGAGGCCAATGGATCCGCTGGCCAACATCTTCAGGGCAGAGCGCCGTGTCAGAGCCATGTTGTTCTCCTGGAAGGTATTTTTGGGTGGCCGCGTACGGCCGGAAGCGTGACGACTTGCGCGTCATTGAGCTTTTAAAGTGGGAACCAAGCACACAGCGTCGTAACGCGATGGAAGATGCTCGGTAGGCCCCTCTTTCATTGAAAAGATGCGTCGATCTACTGTTTACATGTGTTCGGTCTGAGCGGAGTGCGCTTCAGATGTCATAATCCCGGTTCAGCGGTCCGAAGGATCGGTCTTCACCCGTTCCAGCTTCGACGTTTTGTGGCGTGCCGCTTCCAGCAGAAGGCGGATGGCCCAGGCTGATGCCTCGCCCGCTTCCCGGCCTTCCAGATTCCAGTGGTCCTTCATGATCTGCCACGCCGATGTCGTGAACAGCAGATGGACCACCGCTTCCAGATAGGCCGCCTCCTTTGGGCTCAAATGCTTGCTGACGTTCTTCAGACTCTTGCGAAATGCAGCTTGGCGCGCCTTGTTGTCCCTCAGCCGGACTTCACGGCCGGCAACAGACACGTTCAGCGCGTGCACCGTGCCGCTATTGCGCTCGAGGGCCTCGAACAGGTTGGGCGGCAATTCGACGAGATCGGACTCGCAGGCCGGCCAGACGGGGACACCCAGCTGCTCGTTCGTGCGCGAGAGAAAGGCGTCGAGAAGCGCGTCCTTGTCCTTGAAATAGCGGAAGATCGTGCGCCTGCTGACGCCCGCTTCCTTTGAGAGATCGTCAAACGAAAAGGCAGCGTCAGGATCCCTTTCGAAGATCGCCCTCACCGCCTCAAGGATGCGCTCGCGCGTGACCTTCGCCTGCTCGTCACGCAGGGACACACGGCCTGTTTGTGACACTGTTGAGATACTCATGACACTATGAGTGTCACATTTATTCGTGACCCGCAAGACCCCGGGAATGTCTATTTCCCTTCAAGACCGGGTCACGTGCGCACCAGCCTCACCGTGGCCGTGAGTTATGGAAACTCGCCCTTTTGGGCAGGAAAACAGGGTGCGGCTTCACAGCTGAGCGGCGGTCCTGGCACAGACGCGGAAGCGCATCGCTTCGTGCTGCATGGCAGTCGCCGATGGCTGGGTCGTGCCTTGACCCCACGTCCTGCACCCAAGCCACCGCAAGCCGTCAGAAGCGCACGGCGAAGCGGGCGCTCAGTTCCTGGGAGAGGTAGTCGTTGCCAATGTCGGCTTTGTATTCGGCGCGGATTTCGTAACCCCGGGTGTCGAAGAGCTGGATGCCCGCAGCCAGATTGACGAGCGTGGATGGGATCGCGACATAGGTCGTGAAATCATCATTATGGCTCGCGTCGGAAAGACTGACGGAGACTGGCATGGCGTCTTTCGCGAAGAAGGTCATGCCGACCGACCCATAGGGCCTAAGCCACAGGCTGGGCGAAAGGTCGACCCGCCCGCCCACTTCCAGATTCGGACTGAAGGCAAAGTTGACTTGGCTCGCCGACGAGAAGTCGAGTGTTGTCCCAATACCCTGCTCCTCATAAGCGGGCATGTAGGTATAGAGCAGATCGAAGTCGGCGTAAGGCTTCACATACCAATCGGAGAAGGCAAACTCGTAGCTGGCGCGGAAGCGACCGGCGGCGGTGAGTACATTGGCCGTGCCTTGCGTTTGGTCCAGGTCCGAGCCCACATCAATCGTCCGGGTGGTGCGATAATTGCCGAAGCCCAGATGGCCGGACAAGGCGAACAGCCAGGGTCCAACCTGATGCTTGAGGGAGATGGCGGCGTCCGCGGCGTTGCCCGTTGCGGAGGACAGGCTGTCCGAACCGTTCAACCAGGACTGCGTGAAGCCTGCCGTCGCCCCCAGGAACCAATTGTCCACCACCTCCCGCTGCACGCCGACGCGATAGGTGAGGGCATTCTGCTTGTATCCGTCCGCTTCCGCGGAACTGCCCTGATCCGTCCACGTCCCGATGACGCGGGCCCAGGCACAGTCGGTCTCCTGCATGAGGGTGCTTGACCCCTCGAACACCGGGCAACTCAGCGCGGCGTGCATGGAGGTTCGGGCATTCAAGGTTTGGGTGGTGAGCGAGCTGGAGGATTCCTCCGGCGCCAGGGTGTCGATGGCCTGTAGATAGTCTTCGACGGAAGTCACGCGGGCAAGATTGCCGAACATCTCGGCCATCTTGTCGTCGACGGTCCCCGCGTTCCAGGTGTTTTGCAGGGAGCGCATGGCGGCTTGCTCGGTCGGCGTGATCGACGCGCCCGCTGGTGTGCCGAACCTCGCCACCGGCTTGATGTAGAGGTCCTGCGACCCGTTGGACTGTCCCTGCGCACCGGCCAGCCGCGTCTCCCAGGCGAAGGGGGCCAGGCTGTTCGCGCTGCCCGCGAAGACCGGTCCGGAAATGGTGCCGGTGGTGGAGATGACCTTGAACTCTTCCGGCTTCAGGTTGCCCACCACATTCACCTTCATGCCGCCCGCCAGCAGAATGGCGGGAGCGGTATTCACACCGTCGGGAGCCGTGAGCCTGAGCAGGTCGCTTTTGGATGCCCCTGGCGTTGGGCTTGAGGTAACGTCCACGAGCAAGGTGCCGTTGTTGGTCTGGCGGAACTGCTTCGCCTGGACCAGAAGGGTCCCGAACGTGCCGATGCCTCCGATGGTCACAACGCCATCATTATAGAACTCGCCACCCGCCCCGAGCTTGATGGTCCCGGTGCCCTCCAGGCTCTGGTAGGTGCCTCCAGCGCGGGTGCGAAATTCGTTCGGGTCGGACAATGCCGTTCCAAGATCAATGTCGCCGATCACACGGCTGTAATTATCGATGATGTCCGTGCCGAAGGAGCCAATGATGGCCTTTCCTGAGGCGGCTCCCACCATGCTTTCTGGATCAAGGGATTCAAGCCTGACATAGTTGCGGTGGCCGCCATCCATGCGGATGGCCGCTCCCGCGCCGGATCCGCCCCACAGTGTCCCTTTGTGAAAGATCATGGTGCCGTATTGGTAGAGATCGGTCCGGACCTCCCGCTTGGAATCGATCGAACCGTCCGCCTTCTGCACGCCGGATTGCGTGAAGATGGCGTAGGAGTCCCTGCCTGTGGCGGTGATGGAGCCGTTGGTGTCGAGACGGATGGCTCCGCCGACCCCTTTCATCAGGCTGTCCCGGCTCGCGCTGGAATTGGTTGTGGGAAGATTGCCGCCATCCACATTGAACCAGGCACCGCCTCCACCCCCCAAGCTTTGCGCGAAGATGCCGTGTGCCCGCTCGCCGGTGGTGGCAATGGTGAACTTGCTCCCGGTGACATCATTGGCGGACTGGATATAGATCGATCCGCCATCCCCCGTGGCACCGTGCTTGCCGGAGATCCAGATGCCGTCACTATAGTCGCCGAAGGGATCTCCATAGCTCAGAAGGGGAGGAAGCCACTTGGTCCATTCGGTGGGACTGGCGAGCGTCACGGTTCCTGTCCCCGCTCCCGCATAGCCGCCACCTCCGCCGATGGACTGCGCGAACACGGCGGTGGCCCCCGCACCGGAGGTCTTGATCACGGAGTTGTTGCTCAGTTGGACCGTGACGGTCCCACCATTGCCCGTGGTGCCGGAAGTTCCGCCAAGCACCGTGTTGCGCACGATTTCCTCTGCCGCCATGGCATGAGCGCCAAAGCCGCCGCCGCCCCCGATGGACTGGGCAAAGATGCCGAAGGCCCCCAGACCAGACGTCTCTATGGTGCCTGAATGGCGCACGACCACGGCCCCGCCCGCTCCGCCATTCTTGCCCTCTCCTTCGCTCCCCGATAGGGCGCGCCCGCCAATATTCGCCGACGCAGTTACGGGGGGGAGGATCGAGGTCCAGGAGCGATCAGCTTGGCTATATTCACCGATCGCGCCAAGCCCGAAGTCTTTCAGAATATCGTTGGCCTTGATGAGGGCATCATAAGCGTCCTGGGACGTCACAAGAAGCTCGGCCGAGATCGGGGACTTGCGGTCCAGAAAATAGGCGCCGCCGCCGCCGCCAATGCTCTGCGCCACGATGGCATGGGCTTCCTGTCCCGAGGTGGCGAGGTGACCGGTGTTCCGGACCGTCACGCTGCCGCCATTGGAGGTGGCTGCGGTTGCTCCGCCCACATTGACCGTCGCAGTCACGGAGGCCACCGCATCGGTGTTTGCAGCGCCGCCCCCGACCCCGCCGCCGCCGCCAATGGACTGCGCGAAGACGCCAAAGGAACCGCCACCCAGCGTCACGATCTCGCCGGAGTTCGTCACCTGGACCGACCCGCCAGTGCCACCCGCCTCGCCGCTGCCACCAATCGACAAGCCAATATTGTAGAAGTTCGAACCGTTGGTCACGCCACCGCCGCCGGCGCCACCACCCCCGCCGATGCTCTGGGCGAAAACGCCGTAGGAGACATTGCCCTCCGTCGCGAGAAGGCCCGCGTTGCGCACATCCAGGTCTCCCCCGGCCCCTCCCTTGCCGCCGCTGCCGCCAATGCTCAGGCTGACCGAAACCGGACTTTTGGTTCCATCGGGTGCCTTGCCGATCAGTTCCTGAATGCCGGATTTCACCCCCTCGGTGAACTGGCTTTTCACGCGCTCCAGGAAGGCTTGCTTGTTGGACTCGTAGAAGGCCTTCGCGATCGTAAGGGGGACGGGAATTTCAGGCAGGGCCTCAAGGCCTTTCGCCTCCCGCTCCTTGTTCTCTTTTCTGATCTCTTCGTTCTTCTTCAGATCCGCTTTCACGGAATCCCAAGCCGCCTTGAAAGCCTCGATGACCTTCTTGGCCTCCTGGACCTGCTCCTGTTGCGTGCCCTTCTTCTGGAAGAACTCAAGATCAAGCCCGGCGCCGGGCGCCTGTGACACCAGGGTCTTGTTGACCTTGAAGATCTCGTCCGCAATTTGCAGCACCGCATCGGTCGTGGCCTGCGCGGTCTTCGGAACCGACACGGCCTTCTTGGCGCCAGACATGGAGCCGCCGCTGCCACCGCCACCGCCAATGCTCTGGGCAAAGATCGCGGCCGAGCCGTCGCCGTGGGTTCTTATGGTCGCACCGGCGGCGTTGGCGACATCGACCTTCCCACCCGCGCCGCCATTGCCGCCAGACCCGCCGAGCGACAAGCTGCGAGCGAACTCGCCGCCGCCACCGCTGATATAGCCGCCGCCATTGCCGCCGCCGCCGCCGATGGATTGGGCGACGATGCCCTTGGACTCGTTGGCCCAGGTCTGGATTGAGGCGGCATTGTTGACGAGGACCAGCCCCCCATCGCCCCCGGACCCGCCGGACCCGCCAATGGCGACCTTGTAGGCCACCACGTCCGCGATCGGCAGGGACTCCGCCCAGACGGAGGCGATCTGATTGTCCGTCGTCACCCCCTTCTTGCCGGAGGCACTGCCTGTGCCGCCATCGCCGCCCCCGCCGCCGATGCTCACCGCCATGATGCCCGCGGAGAAGGCCCCCTTCGTCTCGATGGACTTCAGGTTCGCCACGTCCACCAGATCGCCATGGCCACCGCCGCCCCCGCTGCCGCCGACCCCGACGGCGATGCTGACATTGTGGAACACGCCGGCGACGTCGGAGATCGCTGAAGCGGCGCCAGCGTTGCCGCCGCCGCCGCCGATGCTGGTGGCGAGGATTCCGTAGGACTTTTCCCCGGACGTGGTGATGTTGGACGCGTTGATGACCGAGACCGTCCCGCCCGCGCCACCGTCGCCGCCGCTGCCGCCCACCGCATAGGTGATGCTGAAGGCTTCCGTGCTGGGAGGCGAAGCCGCGACGGCCTGCGCGGATGCATCACCGGCCCGGCCCCCGCCGCCTCCAACGCTGCGCGCCTCGATGCCGTGGGATTCTTTGCCGGACGTGGTGATGATGGACGTGTTGTCCACCAGGACGGAACCGCCGGCGCCTCCCTTGCCGCCTGCTCCGCCCACGGCATAGGACAATGAGACGACAAGCCCCGCCGTGCCGGCCTGGGCAGCGCCACCCGCGCCGCCGCCGCCGCCCACGCTTTGCGCAACAATGCCGCTGGCGGAATTTCCCTTGGTGGTGATGGACGGGAGCACGTTCTGACCCAGGACGCCCGCGGACGACGCGTTCACCTGCACGAGGCCGCCATCTCCGCCGCCGCCGCCGGCGCCGCCCGCCGCCGTGCCGAGCAGAATGCTGAAAACGCTCTTTGAGCCGCCGCCCGCGCCGCCGCCGCCGCCGACGCTCTGGATGAGCATTCCGATGGCCGAATTGCCCTCGGTCAGGATCGTGCCGTCATTCACCACGGTGACGGTACCGCCCTGACCGCCCGCGCCGCCCGTGCCGCCTTCGCCCGCCGGCCAGAATGCGGACGAGCTGCCCCCGCCAGCGCCTCCGCCGCTCACCGCTCCAGGCTTGATGTCGGCGCGCTGAAAGGCGCTGACAGCTCCGCCGCCGCCGAGGCTTTGTGCGAGAACGCCCACTGAGCCTTCGCCCCGGGTGGTGATATCGCCAACCTGCTGAACGTCGACGCGCCCGCCATTGCCTGCCGCGCCGCCGTTTCCGCCGGGGCGGCCGCCGGTGGCGCGCGCGGCGTCGCCGCCCACCCCGCCCATGGACATGGCAGCGAGGCCAAAGGAGTAATCCTGCTTGGTTTCGATGGATCCCGCCTGGCGCGCGGTGACGGTCCCGCCATTGCCGGCATTGCCGCCGGCGCCGCCACCGGCCTCCCCACTATAGTCACCCGAGGGGGCCTGGACCACTTGCCGGCCGCCTCGCCCGCCGACGGATTGCAGAAGTACCCCAGTGGAGGTCGTGCCGTCTGTGACGATCTTCCCTTCATTGGTGAAGGACACGGCCCCGCCCTGGCCGGCGCCGGGCAGGATGTTCCGGTAGGTTCCGCCATCGAGGCCGGCGCCGCCGATGGATTCAGCGATAACGCCAGGTGCGTAGCTCCCGTGCGTGCTGACGACCGCATCTTTGGTCAGGCTGACGGTGACCATATTGCCATTTGCACCGGGATATTTGCTCGCATTCGCCGTGGAGACGCCGATGGCCCATGCATCTGCCACGTTCCGCCCGGTCTGGCCGCCCTGAGACTTGGCCCATACCCCGCCAAAATGATCGCCCGTGGTGCTGACCGTTGCGCTGAGGTCGAGCCGCACCGCGCCTGCCGCCCCGCCTTGGCCGGGCGCTCCTGGGCCAGACGGTCCATCGCGTCCAACGAACCCGTCCCCGCCGATGGAGTAGACGGAAAGCAGAGCGGTGTCAGTGGTAAGGTTTGCATCCCCGACCAGCGACCCATTCAGGGTAAGGGACACGTTCCCCCCGCGTCCGCCATCCTTGCCGACCGTATAATAGGTCGTGGAGCCGGAGATGCCCCCTGCGGCAAAGAGCTCGCCCACCGCCCCCTTTCCGCCCACTGAACCCACTTCAACAATGGTGGACTTGGCCGGATTTCCAGCATTTGAAACCGTGGTGACCAAAGTCAGGTCGCCGCCGGGCGCGCCGGCTGTGGAATCGACGGGATCGCTCTTGCCGTCCGGCCGCGCCTGCCAATACCAGTCCTTCCCATCCGCTCCCTTTTCCACTCGGAAAAGCGAAACGTTCTGCGCCTCCGCCGTTCCGGCCGAGAACCAGGCGCACGAAATCAGAAGCGAAGCGATGTTGACCTTGATGGGTGACACGCGTCGCGGCGCCATTTGAGCCTCGAAAGAAAAAGTAACTGTCTCTCTTACGTCATGCTCTTGCTATTGGCGGTGATAGGCAATGTTCAGAGCATCCCGCGCGCCGCAATAGCATGGGCGGATGCCGAGGAACCAGTACAAAAAATTTACGCAATCTTTCTCGTGCGTGTATTTTCGCAGGATAAAAGTGAAGTTTCTTGAGACATCGCGGGCTGCGCCAACGCCTGCGACTTGAGTTCTCGGAAATCGCCAGTCGACCCGCGAACCACGTTTGACCTTGCCGGTCCTGGTCCGGTGGTTCCCAGCTGGATATGCCCAACACCACCCCGCTCTCACAAGAGATTGTCTTTAAAGAGAAGGGCAGCTTTGCCCTTCAAGTGGCATAAAGCTCAGCTTATGGGAATCAGCGAAAACGCTCCACGGCCCGGGCGATGGCGGTGAGCTTGTCCTGCGCCGAGCTGGTGCAGCAGATGGGATTGTCCGCGAAGGTGGCGAAGCCGCAATCAGGGTGCAGGAGCACCCGCTCCCGCCCGAAAAGATCGATGGCATGGGCGATGCGCGCGGTGATGGCGTCTTCAACTTCCACCTGCGCGACCTTCTGGTTGACGACGCCGACGCCGATGCGCGCCGCCTCCGGCAGGGCTTTCAGGATCTCCATCTCGCCCGCCCGCGGCGTGCACATTTCCAGGAGATAGGCGCCGACCTTCACCTGCGCGAGCATCTCCACAAGCGGTGCATAGCTGCCGGCAAGCGCGACACTTTCATCCGGCGTCCAGTTGCCTCGGCAGACATGCAGCGCGGTGCGGGTGCGCGGGGCGCCGTCGAGGACGGCGTTCAGCAGGTCGCGGGCAAAGCCCAGTTCATGGTCCGGCCCCAAGGATTCCGACAGCGCGCCGCACATGAATGAACGCTTGTTCTTGGCGCCGGAAAAGACCACCTCGGAAAGCACCGGCTCATCGAACTGGACCAGCGCTGCGCCGGCGTCCATCAGCTCGGCGACTTCCTCACGCAGCACCCGCACGATGTCCTCGGCCAGCGCCTCGCGGCTCTCATAAGCCCGATCGGAGATGCACTCCATCCACATGGTGCGGGTGAGCAGGTAGGGTCCCGGCAGAGCCACCTTCACCGGCTTCTGCGTCACCGTGCGGGCGAAGTCCACCTCATGGGCAACCAGGGGCCGGGAGCGGGCAAGCCGCCCGAAGACCGCCGGATGGCGCACGTCGCCGGCGGGAATATCAAGGGCGCGCAGTTCGGCTTCGAACTCCTCGGGATGATCGACCAGCGGCAGGAGGTCGGTGAGGGGAATGAGCTGACAATTGTCGAGGCGGCTGGCGACGAAGCTGGCATAGCTGTCCCGCCGCTGTTCTCCGTCGGTGACCACGTCGACGCCGGCCTTTTCCTGGGCGGCGATGGCGAGGCGTACCGCGTCGTCCGCGGTCTCATGGAAGGCCGCCTCGGAGAGCCGGCCTTCCACATAGGCGTGCATGGCCTCGATCATCCAGCGCGGACGCGGCCAGGAGCCGATGCCCATCACCGCCAGGGCGGGGATCTGTGGTGGCGTGACCGGAATCCTTACGCGGGCGACCGGAGCGGCAGGAGTGCTGACGGCCGCCGCCGGGACCCGATGGTCCTGCGTCCGCTCGGCCAGCTTGCCCTTGCAGACCAGGAAGGAGCGCTGGCGCTCTGCCTTGGTCCACGAGACCAACTCGTTGCCGGTGAGACGGCACCAGGCGGGGAGGTCCTCGTCGACGGAGATCTCGCGCGAGAGGATTTCCAGGAGGCCGCCTCGGGGCAAGGGGTCGATGTGCTTTCGGATCAGCAGCAGCAAGCCATTGCCGCAATCGAGGTCGCCGCCGTCAAACGAGACGTCGGGCGAGTGGTCGTGGTGCGCGACGGGTGCGGTCATGTCAGATCCGATGCAATCTCAAGCGTCAGGCGCGGCGGCGCCGGCCGATTTCGTAGCCGACGGCACCTGCCCCGAGGGCGAGAATGCCGACGGCGATGGTGAGCGCTGGCGAAAGGCTGGCCGCCACCGGATGGGCCGCGGCGACGGGCGCCGCGGCAGCGGCAGGGGGCGCGGGAGTGGGCGCCGGTGCCTGGGCCTTGCGGTCGGCGGGAAGCGCAGCAGTCTCCAGCCGGGCCGAGGTCTCATAGGAGCGCGCGAGCATGGCGCGGCCCACGTCCTTCAGGATGGCTTGCCCCGCAACACGGCCCTGGCCCAGCACCAGGTCCACATTGGCCACCTGCGGGCCGCCCAGATTGATGGAGCGGTTGCCGTCCTTGTCCTCCACGTGCCAGCCCGTTACGGCGCCGCCATCGACGGCATCCACCACCACCTTGAAATAGCCTTCTGGGCCGGTGACGGACATGCCGGGCTTGAGGCGGATTTCCTGCTTGTTGACCAGCATGAACCCGAAATTGTGCCCGGTGGGACAGCCCACCGGATAGACCGCATAGCGCGGGTCGCCGGCATAGTCGGTGCCGTAGGCGAGACTGAACGCCTTGCCATAGACTTTCAGATTCGCCTTGCCACCCTCGAACGCCTTGGGCCAGGGTGAGAGGAAGGCCACCATGTCGCCGTCCTCGAACACCAGAGCCTTGCGGGCGCCCGTGTCTTCGATGAGGAGGTCGGCTTTCACCGGCCCGAGTGTCTTGGATGCCTTTACCTGCCCGCCATCCAGAAGCTCCAGGGTCACCGTGCCCGCTGCCTCGTCGATGTTCGAGACCTGCACCGTGCGGGCACCCACCGTGAAGCGTTCGCCTGCACCGGCAAGGCCCGCGAACACTTTTTCTTCGGCGAAGAGCAGCCGGTCCATGCGGACGCCGGACATCCAGTCGAACACGAGCTTCTGCCCGGAAATCTCCCGCGCCTGACCTTGATTGTAGAGCTGTGCGAAGCGGTTTCCCCACCAGCCTGTCTCGGTGGCGGAGAGCTCCGGCGCGCCGAAGGCCCATTCCCAATCGGTGCCCGCGATGGTGCGCACATGGAGCGAGTGGTTGGCCATCTTCTCGTGACCGACCGTCGCATAGTAATGATAGACCTGCCCGCCGACGACGACGCTTCCGCCGGCCGGAATGGTGACGTTTTCCTTCACCTCAATGGTCATGTCATAGTCCACATAGGTGGGCAGCCGCCCGAGCATGGGCACCTGCTCGCCCCGTAGCGCCACCTCGCCGCCCCACGTGTCCTCCAGATAGGCCAGGCCCCCGGGCGGGATCACCACCTCGCCATTCTCGACCCGGCTCTGGCGGATGAAGACGCCATCATATTTCAGCGGCTTGCGGCCGAAATCATCGGCTACCGCGCGGCCTTGGGGCAGGCCGGGAAGTCCCGGCACATAGGCCGGCCTCACCCCCCGTTCGGAGGGAAGCGAGAAGGGCGGTGGCGCGATCTCGGTCGTCGCCAAAGGATGAGCGAGGGGCCAGCCCGGCTTGGCCGGTGTCAGAACGGTGGTGTAGTCCGTCGCTGTGGCAGGGGCGGCGAGCAGCATGACGGACGCGACGGCGGCAACAGTCCTCTTCATGGGCGTTCTCCCTTCCAGATTTATGATTGGCCAACTGGTCTGACAGCGGGCAGGGGACAAGAGGTGGCGCGGCGCGACAGGTAAAGCGCGCCCCATCCGGTCAACAGGAGTGTGTTCAGGAAAAGCAGGGCCTTGGGCACTGCCGCCAGCAGGCTTCCCGCAATACCGATCCCGACCACGGACAAAACCGGGGCAAGGCAGCTCACGCACAAGGCTGACAGAGCGAGCAGGCCGCCCCCCGCCGCAAGCCCAGCGGAGGCGCCGCCCGCGCGCCGCCCGACCCGGAGCGCGAAGGCCGCGAAGGCCGCCGCAAGTCCGAGGGTGGCAGCGGTGAAGTACTCCTCCTTGCGCACGAAGCTCACCATGAAGGCTTGCGAGCGCGCATAGGTGAGCGTGCCTTCGGAGACGAACTCGTCTGGCAGGAAGCCGCATTCCTCCGCCGCCTGAGCTGTCTGAGGCATCTTGAACAAGGCGAAGGAGAGCCCGGCATAGCCAAGGGCCGCGACGAGAAAGACCGTCACCATCATCCGGACCGGGATCATTGCCGGGCCTCCCGCGCTCAGTAGCTGACGGAGGGCGCGCCCTCGCTCATGAATTCGACGAGCTTTGCGCCACCCACGATCTTCGCGCCGTCCACGAGATTGGTCTCGTCAAGGCTGCGCTTCTTGAAACAAGGCGAACAGACATAGATGATGCCGCCGGCCGCCGCGAAGTTCGTCATGAGATCCTTCAGCGGGGCAAAGCCCTCCTCATGGATGTCATCCGCATAGCCCTTCTGGGAAAGCCGCGTACCCTCAATGGACAGGAACACGACGGTCTCCTTGTCGGAGGCGACGGCGGCGTTGGCGATGACGAAGCCGACGGTGGCCTTGTCCGTGTCATTCTTGGCGCAGCTGATGGAGACAACGAATTTGCCGGGCATCCTGGGTCACTCCTCGGTGTTTGCCTTCACGCCCAGTCGGTTCGCGACTGGATCCAGAAGCTGTGAGTTTCGGGGGCATGGTGGAGCAGGGTGTTGCGGGTCATGCGGCACCAGGCAGGCAGGTCCTCGGGTGCGCCGGCATCTTGGGCGATGACCCGCAGGACACCGCCGGGCATGGCCTTGAGGCGGGCGCGCAGCAGGATGACGAGCTCGCCGCAGCCCATATGGCCGGCGTCCCAGGTCTCAATCGTCTCGGCGCCCGAGGTCCCTGCGTCGAAGGGCGTCGCGTCGCCAACATCGGAGGTCCCGGCTTCGGACACCTGGGAGTCGGCATGCTCGATCTTCGCCTTGGGTGGCGTGGTGCCGCTCATCGACGCTCCTCCGCACTGGCGTGCGAACGGCGGCGTGCCGTCCTGTCATGCCATGTGCATGTTCTTCTGCGAGGGGAGGAGCGGCATGCACCCGGCGACGCCCTGCGGATTTCACGGCAGGAGGCCAGCTCTCACGGAGCATGGCGTTTGGGAGCGCAACCACTCGATGATGAGGCTAGCAAGGTCCACCGCCACGTCAAGCGCGCTGTCGGGATCGGAACATTCGCAGGCATCGATCCCGACGGGGGGTATAACCCCTTCATCGCCATGGCGCGATGGGCGCTCCGGTAGATCCGTTCAAGCCTCGCCGTCGGCGAAGGCGCGGACCCGGGCGCGTGTCTGCTCCAGAAGCCAACTCTGGTCCGAGCCGCAGATGAAGGCGCTGTAGCCCTCCGCGGTCCGCTCGGGGATCTCCCCCGTTCCGGGAATGAAGAGGCCGGCGGTGGTGCCGGCCTTGAGGCAGGCTATGCCCACGGCCTTGACCGCCGCGCCAATGCGCGGATCCCCCGATCCCGACGCGCCCAGAGACAGCGAGAGGTCAGCGCGGCCAACAAACAGGCAATCGACGCCGGGGACCGTTGCGATGGCATCGAGCTGGTCGAGGGCCTCTGCATCCTCGATCTGGCACCAGACCGAGGTCTCCCCATCCGCCGCCGCCAGATAGGCATCTGCGCCACGTGTGCCATAGCCGCCGGCGCGAGGCGAGGGGGAGAAGCCGCGCCGTCCGGAATACTTCGCCGCTGCCACCGCTGCGCGCGCCTCGTCTGCCGAACGCACATGAGGCACGACAATTCCGGTGGCGCCCATGTCCAGGCAGGCGGCGATGGGGGCGGGATCAAGCCCCGCCACCCGCACCAGGACAGGCAGGCCGCCGGCACGGGCGGCCAGGATCATGCGGTCGAGGTCGCCGGGGGAAAAGGGCGCGTGCTCGGCATCGATGATGGCGCAGTCGAGGCCTCCCAACGCCAGGATTTCCATCATCTGATAGGAGGCCGACTTGACGAAGGTGCCCAGCAGCGGGCGGGCGAGGCGGTCGCAGAAGGACTCCATCGGGCGACTCCAGGATGGCGATCTTGGCCGGGCGATCAGGCGTATTCCGGCCGGCGGGGCGTGAACACGTCGAGATTGATGACGGGCTCGTCGCCCACCACCTCGCCCCAGTGGCGCACATTGGGCGGGATCACGATCACGCCCCCCGGGCCCACCAGATGCTCGTCTTCGCCCACGAAGAAGCGGATGGTGCCCGAGACGATGTAGGCGATCTGCTCATGGGGATGGCTGTGCGGCTTGGGCTCATGGCCGGGCATCAGGCGATGCAAGGCAAGCGTCGCGCCCGCGCCGGACACGGCTTTGCGCTCGACGCCCTCGCGCACCGGCGTCCATTCCATCGCGTCCCAGTTGATCTTGGTGATGTCCATGGAAGCAACTCCCAGCAAAAGTGGCGCTATTTGGCCGCGCCTAGCAGGCCCGAAGGCCGGATGAAGAGGAAGACCAGCAGGACGGAAAGCGCGGCCACCGTCTTCAAACCTGCGCCAAAGCCCAGGATTGCCAGCGACTGCACGAGGCCCAGCATGAGGCCGCCCAGGAAGGCGCCGAACGGTCGGCCGAAGCCGCCCACGATGGCGGCGATGAAGCCGGAAATGGCGAAGGGCACGCCCACATTGAAAGCGGTGTATTGGGTCGGGGTGATGAGGATACCCGCCATGGCGCCAAGCCCCGCACTGATGGCAAACGCCGCCGCCAGCATGCGCGAGACGGGAATGCCCTGGAGCGCCGCCGCCTCCCGATTGATGGCGCAGGCGCGCATGGCCTTGCCCGTACGCGACAGGCGGAAGAAGGCGGCGAGCCCGCCCACCGCGATGAGGGACGCACCCACGATCCACAGCAATTGGTAACTCACGGCCACCCCACCGAACTGAAGCGGCGGCAGATCGGTGAAAACCTTCATGGAGCGCGGCTGGTCGCCCCAAACGAGAAGCGCCACCCGCTCGATCACGATCTGCGCGGCGAGCGTCGCCAGGATCATGGTGAACATGGTGGCCTTGCGGTTCCAGAGCGGGCGAACCACCAGCCGCTCCAGGCCGACGCCCAGCAGCGCCACCAGCGCCACCGCCACCAGGGCCGCTGGAATGAGCGGCAGCCCGTGGCCGGCCATCAGGCTCTGCGTGATCATGCCGCCCAGCATGACAAAGGCGCCCTGGGCGAAGTTCACGATGCCTGAGGCGTTGTAGATGACACAAAAGCCGATGCCGATGAGGCCGTAGACGCAACCGATGCCGAGCCCGGACACCAGCACCTGCGGGATATAGGAAAAGTCAGCCATGCTTGGCCTCCCTGCGGGGGGTCGTGGCCTCGGAACTGCTGCCGAGATAGGCGGCGATCACCGCCGGGTCGGAGCGCACCTCAGCCGGCGTTCCCTCGGCGATCTTGCGGCCGAAATCCACCACCACCACCCGGTCCGCCGTATTCATGACGAGCGTCATGTCGTGCTCGATGAGAAGCACGGTCGTGCCCTCGTCCGCGATGCGGCGGATGATGCGGGAGAGGGCGGCGGATTCCTCGCCGTTCAGGCCCGCCGCCGGCTCGTCCAGCAGCACGAGGCGCGGGTCGGCGGCGAGCGCCCGGGCCATTTCAAGGAGTCGCTGCTGGCCATAGGAGAGGCCGGAGGCATCGTCGTCCGCCTTGTGCTGGAGCCCGACGAAGGCGAGCAGCTCGCGGGCGCGGGCGTCCACTTGCCTTTCCTCACGCCGCGCAGAAGGCGGGCGCAGGAAGGCGGAGAAGAGGCCCGCCTTGGTGTGCAGGTGGCGGCCCACCTTCACATTCTCCAGGGTGGTCAGGTCTTCGAACAGCTTTACCAACTGGAAGGTGCGCACGAGCCCCCGCCGGGCAACCTTTTCCGGCGCAAGTCCAGTGATTTCCTGTCCATCGAACAGGATTCGCCCCTCGGTGGGCGGCAGGAAGCCGGAGATGAGGCTGAAGAGTGTGGTCTTGCCCGCCCCGTTGGGCCCGATGACGGCGGTGACGCCCGCCTCCGGCACCTTGAAGCTCACGCCGTCCACCGCCACGAGGCCACCAAAGCGCTTTGTGACGTTTTCCAACACCAGCCGGCTCATGGGCGCCTCCGCAGGGTGAACAGGGAGGAGAGGCCCTTCGGGGCATAGATCAGCATCAAGATGAGCGCCGCGCCATAAGCAAGGTCCTGGTAGTCCTTGAAGCCCCGGAAGGTCTCGGGCAGCAGGCTGATGATGAGCGCGCCCACCACCGGGCCGGCGATGGTGCCGATGCCGCCCACATAGAGCATGGTGAAGGTGAGGATCACCATGTGCAGGCCGAACACTTCGGGGCTCACGAAGCCCACGACGTGCACGAATAGCGAGCCAGAGAGGGAGGCAAGCGCCGCGGAAAGCAGGAAGGCCAGCAACTTGTAGCGTGCCACCGGGATGCCCAGCGCCCGTGCCGCTTCCTCGCTGCCCGCCACCGCCGAGAGCGCCCGTCCCATGCGGGAACGGCGCAGCCGCGCGGACAGGAAGGTGGCGGCGGCCACAACCAGCGTGAGCACCACCAGCTGGCCACGGTCGGAGCTGATCTCGTAGCTGCCGATGCCCAGCGGCGGAATGCCCGACAGGCCCATATAGCCCTGGGTCACGCTCGACCATTCCACCGTGATTTCATAGACGATGAGGCCGATGGCGAGCGTGCCCATCGCCAGATAATGGCCCTTGAGGCGCAAGGTCGGATAGCCGATGGCGCAGGCGGCGGCCAGCGCGCCTGCCATCCCAGCCGCCATGGCAGGCAGGGGTTCCCAGCCATAGGTGGCGGTGAGCACGGCGGATGTATAGCCGCCAATGGCTGCAAAGGCGTTCTGGCCGAACGAAACCTGGTTGGCAAAGCCCATGAAGAGGTTGAGGCCGATCACGAACACCGCATAGATGAGCGCGAAGGACACCACGGTGGCGGGATAGCCGCCCACCGCGATGGCATAGCCGACCACCACCGCCACGAGGACGTAGGGCAGCAGCGCACGCCAGGACAGGCGTGGTCGGCGCCTGGCCTCAGGCGAAGTAATGCTGAGCGAGCTCGTCATAGGATGTGATCTCGCGGGGATCGAGAGTGGCGACGATCCGGCCCACCGAAAGCAGGTAGGCGCGGTTGGCGAGTTCCAGCGCCAGCGGCGCCTTCTGCTCAACGAGGATGATGGAGAGCCCCTCCGCATTGAGCCGGCCGAGCGTGGCCAGGATTTCCTGCGTGACCCGCGGCGCGAGGCCGAGGGAGGGTTCGTCCAGCAGCAGCACGGTCGGGCCGGCCATGAGTGCCCGCCCGATGGCCAGCATCTGCTGCTCACCGCCGGACATGGAGCCGGCCACTTGGGACAGGCGCTCCTTGAGGCGGGGGAAGAGCTCCAGCACCCGCTCCCAGCGCCGCTGGAATTCATTGCGGTCGCGCAGGCGATAGGCGCCGAGCTCCAGGTTCTCGGCCACGCTCATGGGCCCGAAAATGCCGCGCCCTTCCGGCACTAGCACCACGCCGCGGGCGGCCACCGCCACCGGATCGAGCCGGGGCAAGGGCTGGCCGCGCAGGTGCACGGTGCCGAAATTGGTCACAAGGCCCAGAATGGCGCGCAGCAAGGTGGACTTGCCCGCCCCGTTCGGCCCGAGGACGGCAACCAGCTCGCCTTCGCCAACCTGGAGATCGGTGGCGTGCAGCGCCTCCACATGGCCGTAGCGGGCGCCAAGACCCCGTGTCTCCAGCATGGGCAGCGCGCTCTGCGCGCTGCCGGGCGTGGCGAGGGCGATGCTCATTGCACCACCTTCACCTTGCCGTCGACGATGGTGGCGATGACGAACGGGTTCTCGGTGATGCCCTGGTGGACCTCGGGCGAGAAGTTGTAGACGCCCGTCGTGCCCTGGTAGCCGGTGATGGCCTCATAGGCATCGCGCACGGCCGAACCTTCGAAGGACTTGGCCTTTTCGACGGCGGCAACGGTGAGCATCAGCCCGTCCCAGCCCCGCGAGGCCCAGTTGGGATCGCGGTCGCCATACTTTTCCTTCCAGGGATTGAGGAACTTGGTGATCTCCGCCTTGAGCGCGCCGTCGGGCAAGGCGTCGTAGACCTGCGAGGGGGAGGCGACGAAGAAGAACTTGTCGCCCAGCACTTCCGCCACCGGACGGAACACCGCGATGTCCTCAAGGCTGGTGAGCAGAAGCATGTCGGCGCCCAGCTGCTTGATGTTCTTTGCAGCGGTCAGCGTTGTGCCGCCAAGGCCGATCTTGATGACCGCACCGGCCCCGGCGGAGCGCATCTTGGAGATCTGCACCGACAGGTCCGCGTCATCCTGCTTGTACGGCTCAACCGCCACGATCTCGATGCCGTACTTGGCAGCGACCTTCTCGGCGACGCTCTTCTGGAGATTGGCATAAGGGGTGGGGTCGTGCAGCACGCCCACCTTCCGGATCTGGGTCTTGTCGCGCAGATATTCGAGCCGCTTCTCCACCTCGAAGCCGGCCGGCGGCAAGGTCGAGAAGGCCCATTTCAGCTGGTCCGGCTGCTGGGGCAGGATGGAGCAGAGCATCATCGGCACCTTGGCCCGCACCAGCAGGCCGGCAGCGGCGAAATTGCCGGCGGAGACGCAGCCGGAGACGAACACCTGGGCGCCGTCGGAGGACAGCATCTTGCGATAGACGGTGACCGCCTCCTGCGGTTCCGAACGGTTGTCCTCCACGATCACCTGGATCTTGCGGCCCATCACGCCGCCGCGGGCGTTTACGGTGGCGGCGGCCAGTTCCACGCCGTCGCGCCAGGCGCGGTCGACGGTGGCGGCATAGCCGGTGAGGCCGGCGGATATGCCGACCTTATAGGTCTCCTGCGCGCCGGCCGGGGCGGCCAGGAGTGTGGAAGCGGCCACCAGCGCTGTGGCCGCGAGGGTGCGAAGCGTCACGATGTTCCTCCCGAAACGAGCTTGTTGCTTATGGGGGCCCGGCTTCTACCGGCCGGGCCGTTGTTCGAGGTGGGGCTCAGGCCGCCGGGCCGAAGCCGCCGCCGCCGGGGGTTTCCAGCACCACCACATCGCCGGCATTCATGGTGAGCTTGCGGGCTTCGCTCACCGGCTTGCCGTTCACAAGGAAGCGCCCGGCCGCGCCCGGGCCACCGCCGCCAATGCCATCCGGCCCGCTTTCCAGCCGGCTCGGCACCGCGTTGAGCAACCAGGGATAGTCCGTGCGCAGGTGGAACTGGATGGTCTGCCCATCGCCGCCCCGGGTGCGACCGGCGCCCCCCGAGCCGCGCCGCAATTCCTTGCGGTCGAACACGATGGGCATGGCCGCCTCCAGGATTTCGAGCGGCACCGCGGCAACACCGGTGGGATAGCAGGTGGCGCTCGGCCCGTGCTTCTCGGCGCGGGCACCCATGCCGCCGGAATAGTTGAACATGGAGGAGGTAAAGGGCCGCCCGTCGGCGCGCTTGCCCTGTACCTGGATGGTCCACACCGCGCCCGAGCCTTCCGCCAGAACCCGGTCCGGCATCACCTGGTGCAGTGCCTTGAGGATGGGCATGGGCACATACATGCCCACCACATGGCGCGCATTGACCGGCGCGGGATAGGCGCAATTGATGATGGAGCCTTCCGGTGCCCGGATCTCTATGGGAGCGAGCGAGCCGGTATTGTTCGGCAGGTCCGGATTGAGACAGGAGCGGATGGCGAAGGTGGAGTAAGCGTGGGTGTAGTTCAGCACCACATTGATGCCGGTCGCCGTCTGCGGGGAGGAGCCGGTGAAGTCCACGATGATGGTGCCAGTGTCGGTGTCCACCGTCACGGCGGTCTTCAGCGTGATGATCTCGCCGCCGGGCACATCGAACTGGCTTTCGCCATGATAGGTGCCGGCCTTCAGCTTGCGGATGGCGTTGCGGGTGGCGTCCTCCGAGCGCTGGATAATCTCGTCGGACAGCGTCTCGATATCCTCGAGCCCGGCGCGCTCGCACAAAGCGATCAGATGCTCGGCCGCCGCCTGTCCGCTGGAGACCTGGGCGGAGAGATCGCCGAACACCGCGTCCGGCGTGCGCACATTGCGCCGGATCATGGTGTGCAGCACCTCCACCGGCTCGCCCTTTTCATAGAGCTTGAGCGGCGGGATCCAGAGGCCCTCCTCGTGCACGTCCCGGGCACCGGCACCGATGCCGTAGCCGCCAATGTCCGTGTGGTGGATGGTGGAGCCGATATAGGCGATCAGCTTCTCCCCGTTGAAGATGGGCGTCAGCACCGTAATGTCGAAGAAGTGCCCCGCCGAGAGCCAGGGATCATTGGTGATGAGCACGTCGCCCGGCGCGCACTTGCCGGCGAAGAGCCGCACCAGATGGGCGCCGGCAAAAGCCAGCGAATTGATGTGGCCGGGCGTGCCGGTATTGGCCTGCGCCACCATGCGGCCGCGCTGGTCGAACAGGGCGCAGGCAAGATCCCCCGCCTCGCGCACGATGGGGCTGAAGGCGATGCGTTGCAGCGCCTTGGCCCGCTCGGTCACCACCCCGATGAGGTTCGACCACAGGATTTCCAGCTCGACGCCGTCCATCTTCACGTTTGTCATGGACATAATCCTCAATTCTTCGTGGCGACGATGCAGCCGAAGCGGTCGATGGTGGCGGTCCAGCCGGGCGGGATGGCGGTGGTGGTCTCCCGCTCCTCGATGATGGCGGGGCCGCTGACGCTCTGGCCGACGGCGAGGGTGGAGCGCTCATAGACGGCGGCGTCCTGGTTGTCGGTCCAGGCATGCACCTTGCGGTGGGTCTTGGGGGTGCCGAGGCCTTCCGAGACGCGGGCCGCCGGATGGAAGGGCACCACTGGGCCGCGCGCGGTGATGCGCCAGGTGACGATCTCCACCGGCACATGGTCCGGATTCACGCCATAGAGGTGGCGATAGGCGCCGGCGAACAGCTTGGCGATGGCGGCGGTGTCGCGGGTCTCGCGGGGGTCGGCCTCGAAGGTAACGGTGACCTCGTGCTGCTGGCCGAGATAGCGCATGTCGGCGCCGATCAGGAGCGACACGTCGGCGGGCAGGCACCCCGCCTCGTGCAGGGCGGCGCGCCCTTCCGCCTCCAGGTCGCCCAGGATGCGGTCCACGCGGCTCCAGTCGATGTCGTCCAGAAGCGTCAGGTCCGAGCGCACCAGATCGAGCCGCACGGGCGTCACCAGCGTGCCGAACGCAGACAGGACGCTGGATTGCGGCGGGACGATCACCGCCGTGCTCTGGAGCAGTTCCGCTACCCCGCAGGCATGGAGCGGGCCGGCGCCACCGAAGGCGAAGAGCGGCAGGCCGCGATAGTCCACGCCCCGGTCGGTGGCATGGGTGCGGGCGGCGGAGGCCATGGCCTCGGTGACGATGCGATAGATGCCGCGCGCGGCCTGCACGGCCGGCACCTGCAGGTCCGCGCCAAGCCGGCCCATGGCAGCATCGGCGGCGGCGGTGTCGAGGGGCATGTCGCCGCCGAGGAAGTTTTCCGCGTCGATGAGGCCCAGCACCAGGTCTGCATCGGTGACGGTGGCATTGCGCCCGCCGCGCCCATAGCAGGCCGGGCCGGGATTG
This sequence comes from Aquabacter sediminis, assembly GCF_028863665.1. Lineage (GTDB taxonomy): Bacteria > Pseudomonadota > Alphaproteobacteria > Rhizobiales > Xanthobacteraceae > L1I39. Next base: position 539,922 of record NZ_JARBFX010000001.1, on the reverse strand, counting down.
GAGCCGGCGCTCTCGGGGCCCACCTTCAGCAGGCCGAGATCATCCACATGGGCGATGGAGCCGCCGCCCGCGCCGATCTCGATGAGGTCGATGGAGGGCACAGTGACGGGAAGCCCCGAGCCTTCCTTGAAGCGATAGCGGCGGTCCACCTCGAACAGGCCAGTGACGAGGGGGGTGCGGTTCTCGATCAGGCAGGCCTTGGCGGTGGTGCCGCCCATGTCGAAGCTCATGAGCCGGTCGATGCCCAGCACCTCGGCATAATGGCAGGCGGCGAGCGCCCCGGCCGCCGGGCCGCTCTCGATCATCCGCACCGGATTGCGCCCGGCGGTCTCCGCGCCCACCACGCCGCCGGAGGACAGCATGATGAGCGGCGTGTTGGAAAAGCCCTCGTCCCGCAACCGCTCCGAGAGGCGGCGCAGATAGGGCTGGGAGATGGGCATGGTGTAGGCATTCACCGTCGCGGTGGAGGCGCGCTGATATTCGCGGATCTGCGGCGCCACATCTGATGACGTACAGATGAAGGTGTCGTTCAGCAGGCGCTGCAATTGGCCCGCCACTTTTGCCTCATTGGCGCCATTGGCGAAAGAATTGAGGAAGCAGAGGGCGACGGCCTTCGCGCCCGAGCCGCGGATGGCGTCCGCGAGGGCCGCGATGTCGGCGTCTGTGGGCTCGGAGAGCACCGTGCCGTCGGCAAGCACGCGCTCCTTGATGCCGAAGGTCAGGTGCTCGGGGACCAGCGGCTCGGGAAACTCGATTTGCGGGTCATACATGTCGTAGCGGTGCTCGTTGCGGATGGCGAGCACGTCGCGGAAGCCGTCCGTGACCACGAGGGCGGTGGGAAAGCCTTTGCGCTCGATCAGCGCGTTGGTGACCACGGTGGTGGCATGCACCACCACGCCGTCCACCGCCTCCGCCGACACGCCGGCCTTGGCGAGCACCTGGTCCACGCCCCGGAAGAAGCCTTCCAGCAGATCGTGGTGGGTGGTGAGAGTCTTGTCCACTTGCAGGCGGCCATCGGAATGGCGCAGCACGATGTCGGTGAAAGTGCCGCCAATGTCGACGGCCAGCGAATAGGTCATGGCTCAGCTTCTCCATCCGAGGCTGCGGGAGATGCGCGCGGCAGTGCCGGTGACCTCTGCAACCTGCGTATCGGGGGGATCGGGGGGAATGAATTGCGTGGCGCCGACGATCGCCAGCGAGCCCACGAGGGTGCCGCGATGGTCGAAAATGGGGGCGGCCAGCGTGTTGACGCCGGTCAACACCTCGTCCGGAGCGGTGGACCATCCCCTCTGGCGCACGCGGATGACTTCGCTCCGCAACGCGTCGGGATCAGTGAGGGTGTGGGGGGTCCAGTTCTTCAACGGCGTCGAGAGAACCTGCGTCAGGAGGTGGTCGTCGCCAAATGCGAGCCAAACCTTGCCGTGGGCGCTGGCGTGAAAATCCAGGCGAGTGCCGGGCCTGGTGGCAAATTCAATGAGGGTGCGGCCTTGCACCAGTTCCAGCACCACCACTTCGCCATCGATCAGGGCGCAGATGGTGACAGCCTGCCCGGTGCGGTCGCGCAGTTCCATCAGTTCAGCGCGGGCGGCGGACAGGACGTCGAAGCGGGCGCGCAACGCTTCGCCCAGGACCATGAGCTTGACGCCCGCATCGTAGCGCCCGGTTTCCGGGTCCTGCCGCACGAAGCCGTGCCGCTGGAGGGTGACGAGGTGGCGATAGACGGTGGCCTTGGAAGCTGAGAAGTGCGCCGCGATCTGGGCCAACGCCAGCGGCCGGCTCTGCATCGCGAGGAATTCAACCATGCGAAGGGCAAGGTCGAGCGTGCTGGTGCCCGTGGCGGACGAGGCAACCGACCCGGAGCCGCTGGCGCGCTCTTCGCCTGAAGTCGCGCCCAGAGACGTGACTGAAGGCGCAGATGTAGCGTCGCGCGGGGCGCGCGTCGTCGAACGTGGAGGCACGTTCCCATCCTCGTATTGGCGCTTCCGGGTGATGTTTCGTTTTGAATAATGAAACATCGTTTTGTTATTTAGACGGTAGAGTGCGTAGGATGGTCGGTCAAGACTGTTTTTCACTTGTGCAGTGCGTGTGAATACTTGTGCCGTGCGGGAGTGTGCGCCGCGTCCACCGCAACCGGCTGCGGCTCTCGGGCGGAGCAAAGGCCGTTCCGGCGGGCGGTCCTGTCTCCGAGCGAGCAAGTCGTGGGCTGATGAGCGCCACACCGGCGCAGGCGCACAAGCGTGCCTTCAGCTTGAAAGAGGCAGAAGCGATCCGGAGCGCCGGTGGGGGAGAGTTCTTCGAGCGATGCCCGATCCAAGGCTCGGTTTCGGGCCGGCAGCCCGCCACCGGCCGAACGCGTCAGGGGGGCAGGTCACGCGCGCCCCGATAGCGTACTCACCCCAGCGCGGGGGGGTGATCCACAATGATGGGCTTGCCGTGAGGCGTCGCACGCGCCGCATGGTCCCAGGCGGTCTGCCAGGAGGCGAGGGCGCCGTGCGTGGTGACGGCGCGTTCCACCAGAAGCCCCTCCAGGGCGGCAAGCCAGGCGTTGTAGTCGGTGGCGCCGTCGCCACGGGTGGCTGCAGCGCCAAGCCGCGCGGCCCATTCGCTCCAGGTGAACAGTCCGGACGAATGAAGTGCCACCACCATGGCAAAGACCTGAGCTTCCCAGGGGGCGGAAAAGACGGGGGCAGCGTCTGGTCCGTCCAGGCAGAGAGGGGCGGGCATGTCAGCTAACGGGTTCAAGATAGCTCTCCCACGCATCGACGGACACCGATGTGCCCGGCTCCGCATCCGGCCCCCAAAGCTCGTTCCCGGAAAAGCGAATCGTGAACAGCCATTGCGGGGCTTCGCCCAGGCCGTGAGCGCTGGTGTCGGGAAAGACGAACACGCCATGCACCATCTCGACCATGCCGGTCTTGCCGCGCGCATAGCGGGGCAGGCGGGTGTGGCCAGCGGGATTGAACACACGCGCACGCACCCGCTCGCCGACCTTGAAGGGCGGGGCGCCTTCGGCGGGACGGGCATAATTGGTGCCGGCCGCAAGGCCCCGCGCGATGGCTGCGCCATCCGGCACGCGGGGCACGGGGAGGGGCGGGGAGGTGATCTCGCCACTCGCCAGCTCGGCGGGCGTCGCAAGGCCCTTCTCCACAAGCATGGCGGCGAGGCCCTTCATCCAGATCTCGTAATAGGACGAGCCCAGATACTCCACCGGTGGCAGACTTTCGCGCAGATAGCGCATGGCATCGATGGTCCAGGCGCCGGTAGCCCCTGCCGCGAGGGTGAGGGCGAACAGGCGCCTCTCCCAGGGGGCATGGAACAGGGGCTCGTTCACCTCCTGCACCACCGGGCCAAAGCCCATCATGCCGCCCAGATCCGCCGCGCCGTTCATGGCTGCGCCGGGCTGAGGGCCAGTCCCGTCCCGATCATGGAATTGCGCGTCACAAGGTCTGCCAGTTGCTCCTCGCCGAGGCCGTCAGTCCCCTCCGGTCGCAGGGGAATCACCAGGTAGCGTGTCTCGGCGGTGGAATCCCACACCCGCACTTCGACGCCCGGCGGCAGGGTAACGCCGAACTCCCCCAGCACCTCGCGAGGCTTCAGCACCACGCGGGAGCGGTAGGCCGGGCTCTTGTACCAGGTGGGCGGCAGGCCGAGAACGGGCCAGGGGTAGCAGGAGCACAGGGTGCATACGACGACGTTATGGACGGTGGGCGTGTTCTCCACCGCCACCATGTGCTCGCCTTGGCGGCCCGTGAAGCCGAACTCGGCAATGGCCGCGGTGGCGTCGCTTAGAAGGCGGGCGCGGTAATCCGGGTCCGCCCAGGCCCGCGCCACCACCCGGGCGCCGTTGCGCGGCCCGACCTTGGTCTCGTAGGTCTCGATGATGACATCAAGGGCAGCGGGGTCCACATAGCCCTTGCCCACCAGGATCGATTCGAGCGCACGCACCCGCAACTCGTTCTGCGACAGGGCGCTGCCATGGTCGTCATCGTGATGATGATCGTGATCATGACTGTGGTCGTGATGGGCGTGATCCGCATGGGGATCGCGATGCATGCGTTCGTCTCCGTTCGGGAGCAGCCCGGAGCCAAGCTTGCGGACAGCGGGCGATTTGCGCCGAAAGAAGACACCATCGCCCGCCCACCGCGCTTCCGCAATGGGAAGGCGTGCGCGTCAGCTCTGCGCCGCCAATGTCCACACCGTATCCGCCAGCACCTTCGTGCCGGCGGTGAGATGCTCAGGTTCCGCCCATTCCGCCGGATTGTGTGAAATGCCGCCCCGACAGGGCACGAAGATCATGCCGGTTGGACAGACATAATGCAGCTGGCGCGAATCGTGGCCGGCTGCCGAATAGACGTCCATACAGGGGATGCCCAAGCTGTGGGCGGCCTCCGCAAGGGCACTGCGCATGGCCGGTGGGAAGGTCAGAGACGGTGAATGCTGGATTTGACGCAAATCCACGGTGCAGGGGCCCTTATGATCCTCCACAAGGCGGCGGATGGCCGCGTCCATTCGATCCACCACGGCATTCTCCGGATGGCGCAGGTCGATGGAAAAGAGCACCGCCTCCGGCACGACGGAGGGTGCGTTGGGCGTCACCTGCATCAGGCCCACGGTCAACAGCGTGTCTTCGGGTTCGAGGGCCGCATCGTCCATGGCAGCGATCATGCGCACGGCGGCCATCAGGGCGTCCCGGCGATCGCGGCGCAGGGCCGTTCCTGCATGGGCGGCTTCGCCCTTCACGGTGACACGATAACGTCGCGTGCCTTGGATGCCGCTGACGATTCCGACGGGGATGCCGGCCAGCTCCAGCTTTGAAGCCTGCTCGATGTGAGGCTCCACATAGGCCGCCAAAGGCAGGCCGAAGGGGCGAAGGGGCACGTCGTCGTCGGCCGCCAGGATGGCGTCGATGGCCTCCCCAACACTCACGCCTTCGGCATCCTTGATGGCGCGCACCACGTCCAGCGCCTTGCTGCCGGTGAACAGGTCTGATCCTGTCATGCCGGGCGCGAAGCGGGAGCCCTCCTCATTGGTCCAGGCCACGACCTCGATGGCCCGCGCGGGCACCTCGCCCCGCTTCACCACCGCCTCCGCCACCTCCAGCGCCGCAAGAACGCCATAGACCCCGTCGAACTTGCCGCCCGTGGGCTGGGAATCGATGTGGGAGCCGGCGAGCACCGGGGGCAATCTGGGATCGCGCCCTTCCAGCCGCAGGAACAGGTTGGCCGCCTGGTCAGTATAGGGCTGTAGGCCGATGGCGCGGCCCCAGGCGATGAGCTGCGCCCGCGCCTGCGCCTCGGTGGCGGAGAGGGCCGGCCGGTCCACGCCGCCGTCAGGGCGCGCGCCGAAGGCGGCGAGCGCCATCAGCCGTGCCCAGAGGCGATCGCCGTCCACGAGGTCGGAGAGGCGGGACGCCATGCTCATTCCGTCCGCATGATCTGGGCGGGGTTGGCGCGGGGATCACGCGGCCCCCAGCGGCCCGCTTCCACCTGGGCGATGAACTCGCCCACCAGGTGATTGAACAAAGCCGGCTCTTCCAGATTGAGCGTGTGGCCGGACTTGGGCAGCACGGCCAGGCCGCAGCGGGGCACCACTTTCTTCAGATAGACGCCCGGCTGAATGCAGTGGTCGTCCTCATCCCCCGTCATCACCAGGAGGGGCACGTCCATGGCACGGAAGTCGGCTTCCAGGTCATAGAGCGAGGGGCGACGCATCTGGACGCCGCGCATTGTGTTGGCGGCGCCCTTCGCATCGTGGCGTCCCAGCCGCTCGGCGAACAGCGCCCAGCCACGCGGATCCTTGTCCTGGAACTGCACGCGGGAGGCCCCCTCCGCATAAGTGGGGGCGAAGTCCGGCGCGCCGCGGGTCTCGAAGTTATGGGCCACCTGCTCGGAGATGCCCTTGAAATAGTCCTCATGGGCTTTTTCGGCGCCATAGCCCGTGCCGGCTGCCACCAGCGACAGAACGCGGCCGGGATGCCGCAGGCCGGCATGGAGGGTGGCAAAGCCCCCCATGGAGAGGCCCACAACATGGGCCTTCTCGATGCCCGCCGCATTCAGCACGTCGATGATGTCATCGGCCGCCCGCGCCTGCGAATAGGCCTCCACATCCGCCGGAATGTCCGAGGGTGCATAGCCACGCGCCGCAAAGGTGATGCACCGATGGCGACGGGCGAAGAAATTGAGCTGCGGCTCCCAGCTCCAATGGCTGCCGCCGAACTCGTGCACGAAGATGATGGGCGTGCCCGAGCCGGCTTCCTCATAGAACAGCTTGAAGCCGTCGCTGGTGGATGCGAATGCCATGGCGTGTGCCTTCAGATGACCGAGCGGCGGGACGCGATGCCGCCATCGACGGTGAAGATGGTGCCCGACGTGTAGCCGGAGCGGTAGGAGGCCAGGAACACGATCAGGTCCGTGACCTCGTGCACATGGGCCGGGCGGCCGAGGGGATAGCGGGTCTGCAATTCCTTGTAGCGGTCCGCATCGCCCAGCCAGTCGGCGGCGCGCTTCTTGAGCATGTTGTAGATGCGGTCGGTATCGACCGGGCCGGGATTGACGCCCACCACGCGGATATTGTCGTCGAGCGAATGGCCGCCCATGGCGCGGGTGAAGGCCATGAGGCTCGCATTACCGGTGGTGCCGGCCACGTAAGCGGGGTCGAACACCTCGCCGCCATTGCCGATATTGTTGATGATGACGCCGCCACCCCGCGCCTTCATGCGGGGATAGATGGCGCGGGTCAGATTGATATAGCCGAAGACCTTCAGCTCCCAGCCCGCGCGCCACTTGGCCTCGTCCACGTCCCACAGCGTGCCGCTGGGGATGACGCCGGCATTGTTCACGAGGATGTCGATGTCGCCGACCGCTTCCACCAGCGTGTCGATGGCGCCGGCCGCCGTCAAATCGAGGGCGTGCGGGGTGACGCAGACGCCGTGAGCTGAGGTGAGCTCCTGCGCCAGCGCAGCCAGCCGATCGCCGGAGCGGGCGACCACGTGCAAATTGCAGCCCTCTTCCGCAAAGGCCCGGGCCAGACCCTCGCCGATCCCCTGAGAGGCGCCGGTGATGAGCACCGTCTTGCCCTTGAGCTTCAAATCCATGTTGGACGTCTTTCCTAAAGCTGTAACCGATATGCCGGTCAGAACAGTTTCACGGCTTCGTTCTGGCCCCGCACCTGCTCGACGAGGCCCGGGAGCAGGTCCACGAGCTCCTCCACCCAAGCGGCGGGCACGGTGGTGCTGATCTTGATGAAACGATCGCCGAAGGTGGGCGTGTGGTAGGCCCCCTGGCGGATCATGATGTCGTGCTTCTGGAAGGCGGCCACCAGCGCATCGGGGCGGATGCCCGCCGCGCCGCATTCCACCACCACGAAATTCCCGTTGGAGGGGAAGACCGGCATGGAGAGGCCGGGGATGCGGTCGACCGCGTCCTTGATGAGCTTCTGGTTGGCCCGCTGGTTGGCGAGGATGCCGGGGAACCACTCCGCCTTGATGCCGAGGCCCGCGAGCGCTGCGCGCTGGGAAAGAATGCTGGAGCCGAGATTGTTGGGCGGGGCATCGGCAAGGCGCGCGATGATCTCAGGCGTGGAGACCACCGCGCCCACCCGCATGCCGGCAAGGCCCAGCCACTTGGAGAAGCTGTAGATGGTCAGCGTGCGCTCCGGATAGACTGCGGCCGCCAGGTGATGCTCATAGGCAAAGTGGCGGTAGGTGCAATCGTGGATCAGGTAGGCGCCTGCCTCCCGTGCCACCGCCGCGATCTCGGCGATTTCCTGTGCGGTGCAGGCCGTGCCGAGCGGATTGTTGGGATCCACCACATAGATGACCTTGGTCTTCGGCGTGATGGCCGCCTTCAGGCGCTCCGGCGCAAGGCGGTAGCCGTATTCCTCGCCATAGATAGGGATCTGCTTGACGCTGGCACCCACGGAGCGGGCAAAGGCCATGGGCCAGTTCCAGGTGGGGTCCGTGGTGATGAACTCGTCGCCCGGCGCAAGCAGGGTGTGGCAAATATGGTAGAGCGAGGCGACGGCGCCGTCCGAGATCAGGGCGCACTGGCCGGACAGCCCGAGATCATCCACCACGCCCTGGCGCAGCGCCTCAAGGCCCGCCGGCGGGGCGTAGATGTGGAATTCCTCGTCCCGGATGCACTTCTCCATGGCCGCGATGACCGCCGGGTGCGGCGTGCCGTGATTGGTGTTCTGCCCCATCCAGCGCAGGCCGGGCGTGTTCACCAGCCGGTCGAAATGGGCGTTCCGGACCTCGAAAGATTGCATATTTGTACACCCCAAATGACTTTTGGCATAATGAAGCGAGAGTTTTGGCTTTCCAAGCGGGAATTTTGCATAAAAATGCGCCGATCGGGCGCGATAAAAATGGCAATCTGGTCAAATTGAATTCAAATTTGAGAAATTGGCATACTGGCGCTTGCGCCTGGCATCGAACGCGGGAATGCTGACCTCACTCGGCGAAAGGCCAACCAGAAGGCCACCATAAAAAGGGGACATCGGGATGCAGATTTCACGTCGTAACGCCCTGAAGGGCCTGGGTGCGGCTCTTGCCGCCGGTGCCACGGGCGGTCTTGCCATGCCTGCCATTGCGCAGGGCACGCGGCAGATTTCCTTCACCACGTCCTGGATCCCGGAAGGGCCGAACCTGTTCGCCTATGTGGCCCGCGACAAGGGCTTCTGGAAGAAGCTGGGGCTCGATGTGAGCGTGGCGCGCGGCTCGGGGTCTGGCGCGGCGGCCCAGGCGGTGAGCGCCGGAACGTTCGACTTCGGCATGGCGGCCACCCCGACGGTGATCGTTCAGGCGGCCAAGAAGCTGCCCATCACCTGCATCGGGCAGGTCAATTACGACGCCCTCATGGGCATCGGCGTTCTCGCGAGCTCGCCCATCAAGAGCCCGAAGGAACTGGAGGGCAAGAAGCTCGGCGCCAGTGTCTCCTCCGGCGAATATCCCTTCCTGCCGCTTTATGCCGAAAAGGCCGGCTTCGACCTCTCAAAGGTCCAGATCGTTCAGGTGGACAGCAAGGTGCGCGAGCGCACTTTGGTTGAAAAGCAGGTGGACGCCATCGCCGCCTTCGCCACCAGCACGGTGCCGTCCCTGGCTTCGCTGGGCACCGATGTGCGCTTCATGCTGTTCTCGCAGGTGGGCATCCAGTTCTATGGCCAGTCGCTGACCACCCAGCCTGCGCGCCTTCAGCAGGACAAGGGGCTCGTGGAGGCGTTCGTTCAAGGCGCCATGGAAGCGATCCGCTTCTCCATGACCAATTTCGACGAAGCCGTGGACATCTTCCTGAAAGCCAATTCGGAAGTGGCCATGTCCTCCACCGGCAAGGAATATGCGCGCATCGGCCTCGGCCTCACCAACCTGACCAATCTGGTGCCCGAGGTTAAGGATCACGGCTTCGGCTGGGCGGACCCGGCCAAGGTGTCCACCATGGCGGACCTGGTGGTGAAATATGCCGCCGGGGCCGGCGCCGAGAAGCCAGATGTGGCGACGCTGTTCACCAACGACTTCGTCGGCAAGCTGAAGCTCTCGCCCGCCGACCTGGCGGCCGCCGAGAAGAGCGCAGCCCCCTATCGCAAGTATATCGGCGCCTGAGGCGCCCGCACGAGGCCACCCATCGATGCTGAATTCGGGAACACGGGAGCAGGGGGCGGCCGTCGAGCCGCCCATCGTCTCGGCCGTCGACGTCCAGAAGACCTATTTCGCCCGGCACACGCCCATTCACGCGGTGGCCTCGGCCTCCCTTGAGGTGGCGCGGGGCGAGTTCGTGTCGCTGCTCGGCCCTTCGGGCTGCGGCAAGTCCACTCTTCTGATGATGATTGCCGGCCTCGAACGCCCCACGGGCGGTTCCATCATGCTCGCGGGGGCACCCATCTCCGCTCCCCGGCGGGACATCGGCATCATCTTCCAGGACGCGACCTTGCTGCCCTGGAAGAGCGTGCTGGACAATGTCCTCTTCCCGATCCGCATCCTCAAGCTGCCCATGGAGCAGTATCGCGAACGCGCCCATGGCCTCCTGAAAATGGTGGGCCTCAGCGGCTTTGAGCACAAGAAGCCCGGCGAACTGTCCGGCGGCATGCGCCAGCGCGTGGCCATCTGCCGGGCGCTGATCCATGACCCGGAAATCCTCTTGATGGACGAGCCCTTCAGCGCGCTCGATGCCATCACCCGCGACCAGATGAATGTGGCGCTCTCGGAGATCCTGGAGACCTATCGCAAGACCGTGGTCTTCGTGACCCACTCCATCCGCGAGGCGGCCTTCCTGTCGGACCGGGTGGTGGTGATGGGCGGGCGTCCCTCTACCATCATCCTCGATATGAAGATGCCGTTCCCGCGCCCGCGCCGCTTCGACATCGAGGAGACGGCCGAATTCTCCCAGGTCTGCCGGCATTTGCGCCTGACCATCGAGGCCGCCCACGGCCATGGTCCCGCCCCGTCGGCCGTCCCCGCCGCTTCGTCCGGCGCAAGCGTGATTGAGTGAGAGCGAATATGGCAAAGGCAATCGGAACGGAGACCGGCGTCGCCCTTCCCGCGGCGCCCGGCCGCTCGGCGGCGATCAGCGGGCTTGGCAGCATCGTCCTGCCGCTGGGTCTGGCCTTTCTCGTCCTGGCGCTCTGGCAGGCCTATGTCACCATCTGGCAGGTGCCGGCGGTGATCCTGCCCTCGCCCGTCTCCATCGCGCGCTACATCTATGAGCGCCATGATCTGCTGCTGATGCATGCGATCCCGACCACCCTGGAATCGGCCGCGGGCTTTCTGCTGGCCCTGGTCCTCGGCGTGGCCATCGCCATCCTCTTGACCTATTCGCCCACCGCCCACCAGGCGCTCTATCCCAACCTGATCTTCTTTCAGCTGATCCCGAAGATCGCTCTGGCGCCGCTCTTCATCATCTGGCTCGGGGTGGGCACGCAGTCGCGCATCGCCTTCTCGGTGTTCATCGCCTTCTTCCCGGTGGTGATCGCCACCACGGCAGGCTTCCAGAGCGTGGACCGGGGCATCGTGCGGCTGTGCCGGTCTTTGACCGCCACCGAGTGGCAGATCTTCACCTCGGTCCGCTTTCCCATGGCGCTGCCGCATATCTTCAGCGGCATGAAGATCGCCATCACGCTGGCCATCATCGGCGTGATCATCGGCGAGTTCATCACCGCCCAGGCGGGCCTTGGCTATCTCATCATCTTCGCAACCGCGCGGGCCGACACGGAGGTGTCCATGGCCGCGATCGTGGTTCTTTGCATCTGCGGCCTGCTCCTGTATGGGCTTGTGGCGCTGGCGGAGATGATCACCAGCAGGTTGTACTCGGTGGAAAGCCGGTGAGGCGCTGATCAGCATGGAGCGTTTGAACGGGGCCCCGCCGAAGGAAGAAACTGGCTCGCTCGCGGTGGGCGTGGTCGCCCGGCTGGAACAGGAGATCCTTAACGGCATCCGAAAGCCGGGGGATCGCCTGGACGAGCGGCAACTGGCCGAGCAGTTCAACATCTCCCGCACCCCCGTGCGCGAGGCGTTGCAGCGGCTGGCGGCGAGCGGTCTCGTGGTGTCGCGGGGACGGCAGGGGCTCCAGGTCTCACAGTTGTCCCTCGCGGATCTTCTGGACGCCTTTTCCGTGGTGGCCGAGCTTGAAGCCTTGGCGTGCCAGCAGGCGGCCCGGCGCATGCAGCCCGAGCAGCGCGCCCGCATGCAGGCCGCACAAGCGGCCTGCGCCAAGGCGGCGGAGGAGGAGGATGTGGAAGCCTTCTACGCGGCGAACCTCGTCTTTCACGAGGCCATCGCGCTCGCCAGCCACAATGCCATCCTGCAAGAGGAACTGCGCCGCCTGACGCTGAAGGTCTCGCCCTACCGGCGCACGACCACCTACCAGCCGGGCCGCATGCATTCCTCCATCCCCGAGCATGAGAATGTCATGAACGCCATCATCCGGGGCGATGGCGCAACCGCGGCGCAGCAGATGCGGGCCCATGTGACGCTGCTGGGGGAGGGATTGTCCGACCTGCTGCACTTCCTGCGCACGTCGGGCAGCGGCTCGCTCATCAAGGACATGGCCTGAGGCAGCCCACGGCATGTGCCGCCAAGCTGGAACCGGATCGTGTCCATGGGGTTGGAACAGCAAGGCAAAGGGGGCGAAAGACCAAGGAGAAACGCAATGTCCAACGAACATCGCGGTGGATCCGGCAACTTCGCCAATGATCGCGAGCGCGCCTCGGAGGCCGGTCGCAAGGGTGGCGAGCACAGTCACCAGAACCAGCAATCCCAGGGCGGCGCGGATAATCGCCAGCAGGGCGGCAGCGGCAACTTCGCCAATGACCGCGAACGCGCGGCGGAGGCCGGCCGCAAGGGTGGCGAGCACAGTCACCAGAAACAGCAGTCGCAAGGTGGATCCGACAATCGCCAGCAGGGTGGCAGCGGAAATTTCGCCAATGACCGGGAACGGGCCTCGGAAGCCGGCCGCAAGGGCGGACAGCACTGACCTCTCATAACGACATGGATGGCCTGCCCTTCGGGGCGGGCCATTTGTGCGTCCGGCGGCCCTGTGGGTAATCGTCAGGACGTCATGCGCGTTTCCAGGAGGTCCACTTCGCCCACCAGCCGGCGGGCCAGTTCATCCGGAATCTCGCGGGCCCGCGCCATGCGATAGATCTCGTCCCGCTCGGCCCGCATCCCCACCAGGTAGAGTTGCCGCTCAACCTGTCCGATGGCGGCGGTTCGGTCGCCATCCTCTGCCGATTTGGTGCGCCGCTCGATCCTCTCGCGGTATTGCGACATGATGCGCGTGCCAATCTCCGCATAAAGATCCATCTCGCCCTGGTTTTCTCCCAGGTCATGCTGAGCCCGTGCGACCGCCCGAATGGCGGCTTCGGCCGCATTGCTCCGCGCCCGGTCCTCCCGCGCCCGCCGAACCGGCTCGGGCGGCAAGGTCAGGCGGTGGAGGAGGAGCGGCAGCCCGATGCTCGCCGCCAAAAGCGAGACGATGATAGCGCCCGCCGCCAGGAAGATCGCCAGGTCCCGAGCGGGAAAGGGCGATCCGTCCGGCAAGGCGAGAGGCAAGGTCAGAATGCCGGCCAACGTCACGGCGCCTCGCGCGCCCGCAAGGGAGGTTGCTGCAACCAGTTGCCAGGGCGGCCGCGTACCGGCGGCTCGGAACATGGTGTAGCGCAGGGAAACCCACACCCAAACAAAGCGCAGAGCGAACAAGGCGGCGTTGATGGCGACCACGTAGAGCAGGAGCCAATATTGGCCGTCTCGTCCCGCCTCACGCTCGGCCAGAGCGACGCTCGCCACCAGTCTCGGCAATTGCTCCCCCAGGAGCACGAAGATGGTGCCGTTGGCGGCGAAGCTGATGGTGTCCCACACCGCCGTTCGTTGGAGCCGTGTCCGGGCCAGGGCGCGGCCGCTCTGTTCCACATGGCTCATGGTGATGCCAGCGCTGACGGCCGCAAGAATGCCTGAACAGCCCAGATGCTCGGCCAGGAGATAGGCACCGAATGGAATCAACAGGCTGATGAGGATCTGCGAACCCGGCTCCTCTCCATAGTGGCCGGAGACCCAGTTCTTGGCAGTGGTGATGGCGAGGGTGGCGCAGATCCCGACGACAATGCCGCCAAGCCCCAGCCACAGGAAGACGCCGAACGCATCTACGGCGGAGAAGGCCCCTGTCAGCGCGGCGGCGACGGCGAACCGCATGCACACCAGGCCCGAAGCATCATTGAACAGCGCTTCGCCTTGAAGAATGTGCATCAGGCGGCGGGGAAACGGCACCCGCTCGGCAATGGCTGACACCGCAACCGGATCGGTCGGCGAAAGCACGGCCGCGAGGGCGAAGGCCACAGGCAGCGGCATGGTGGGGATCAGCAGGTGAACAAAGTAGCCCACCCCCAGGACGGTAAAGACCACCAACCCGAGGGCCATGGCCAACACTGTTCCCCGGTCCCGCCGCAGGCCGTCCTTGGGAATGCGCCAGCCATCGAGGAAGAGCAGCGGGGGCAGGAAAAGCAGGAAGAAGACTTCCGGCCGCAATGCGATGCCCACGTCCGCGACCGCCGCAACCAGCGCCCCAAGGGCGATTTGCACGAGCGGCAGGGGCAGCGGAATGGGGGAAAGGCGAACAATGGAGCCGCTGATCGTGACAGCCAGGATCAAGATCAACGTAGTGGTAACAGGTTCCATGAGGCGGCCAAAGGAAGAGTGCGCAATTGGCCTTTCATAGTCCGGGACGCGCACAAGCGAAATACCGGCCTGTTCTTCGCGAAAAACGCATCCCGCAAGGGAAGCGCTCGCCTCTGCTCGGATTGAACATCTCTTGGCGAAGTCGCGGGGGTTCCCCAGCCACCATGGGCGCCGCGGAACGGCACCCATGGCAAGCAGATGCCCTCAGGCGCGGGCGGCCTTCAGCTCCAGACGACGCTGATGCAGGAGGGGTTCGGTGTAGCCATTTGGCTGCTCACGGCCCTTGAAAACCAGGTCGCAGGCGGCTTGGAAGGCGATGGATGCGTCGAAGTCCGGCGCCATGGGGTGATAAAGCGGATCCCCGGCATTCTGCCGGTCCACCACCGCCGCCATGCGCTTCATGGTTTTCATCACCTGCTCCTCGCTGCACACGCCGTGGCGCAGCCAGTTGGCGATGTGCTGGGAGGAGATGCGCAAGGTGGCGCGGTCCTCCATCAGGCCCACGTCATGGATATCCGGCACCTTGGAGCAGCCGACCCCCTGGTCCACCCACCGCACCACATAGCCGAGGATGCCCTGGGCGTTGTTGTCCAGTTCCTTCTGGATGTCCTCGGGCGTCCAGTTGGGCCGCACAGCCACCGGAATGGTGAGCAGGTCGTCGAGCTTCGCCTTGGGCCGGCTGCGCAGCGCCTCCTGCACGGCCTTCACGTCCACCTGGTGATAATGGGTGGCGTGCAAGGTCGCGGCGGTGGGGGAGGGAACCCAGGCGGTGTTGGCGCCGGCCTTGGGGTGGGCGATCTTCTGCTCCAGCATGGCCGCCATCAGATCGGGCATGGCCCACATGCCCTTGCCGATCTGGGCGTGGCCGGCGAGGCCGCATTCGAGGCCAGTGTCTACGTTCCAGTTCTCATAGGCGCTGATCCAGGTGGCCTGCTTCATGTCGCCCTTGCGGACCATGGGGCCGGCTTCCATGGAGGTGTGGATCTCGTCGCCAGTACGGTCGAGGAAGCCGGTATTGATGAAGGCCACCCGGGCCGAGGCGGCGCGGATGCATTCCTTGAGGTTCACCGTGGTGCGGCGCTCCTCATCCATGATGCCCACCTTGATGGTGTTGCGGGGAAGGGCGAGGAGGTCTTCCACCCGGTCGAAGATCTCCACCGCGAAGGCCACTTCCTCAGGCCCGTGCATCTTGGGCTTCACCACATACATGGAGCCCGCCCGGCTGTTGGCGCGGCGCCCCTTCGGGCCGATGTCGCGCAGTGCGATGAGCGCGGTGATGGCCGCGTCCATAATACCTTCCGGGATCTCGGACCCGTCTTCCAGCAGGATGGCCGGATTGGTCATGAGGTGACCCACATTGCGCACCAACATGAGCGAACGGCCGGGTAGCACCAGTGTGCCGCCTTCCGGGGCGGTATAGGTGCGGTCGCCGTTCAGGGCACGTGTGAACGTGCGGCCACTCTTGGAGATCTCCTCCTTCAGGTCGCCGGCCATCAGGCCGAGCCAGTTGCGATAGGCGACGACCTTGTCCTCGGCATCCACCGCCGCAACCGAATCCTCGCAGTCCTGGATGGTCGTCAGGGCGGCTTCCAGGACGATGTCGGAAATGCCCGCCCCATCGTCCTTGCCGATGGTGCTGGCGCGGTCGATGACGATCTCCACATGGAGGCCGTTCTTCTTCAGGAGCACCGCGGAGGGCGCCGCCGCATCGCCGCGATAGCCGACGAATTGGGAAGGATCGGAAAGGCCGGTGTCGCCCACCAGCAAAATCCCGTCCTTCACCGACAGCGCGCCCGCCTGGGTCCACGAGCCACCAGCCAGCGGTGCGCTGCGATCCAGGAAAGCCCGTCCCCAGGCAATGACCTTGGCGCCGCGCACGGGGTTGTAGCCCGTTCCCTTTTCCGCGCCGTCGGCCTCGGAAATGGCGTCGGTGCCGTAAAGCGCATCATAGAGCGAGCCCCAGCGGGCGTTCGCCGCATTGAGCGCGTAGCGGGCGTTCATCACCGGCACGACCAGTTGCGGGCCGGCCATCTCGGCGATCTCGGGGTCGACATTCTGCGTGGTGACGGTGAAGGCCGGGCCTTCGGGCACGAGATAGCCGATCTTGGCGAGGAAATCCTTGTAGGCCTGGAGATCGATGGGCGCGCCGTTCTCGCGGTACCACTGGTCGAGCCGGGCCTGCAGAGTATCGCGCCGTTCCAGAAGTTCGCGATTGCGCGGCGCCAGCTCGTGGGCGATGGCGGAAAGGCCGGCCCAGAAGGCATCCGGGGAAATGCCGCTGCCCGCCAGGGCCTCCTGCTCCACGAAATCCTGCAGGACCGTCGCAATGCGCAGCCCGGCGCGTTCCACCCTGGGTTCAGTCCCGCTAGCCATGTGCACTCCGTTCATCTTCCAAAGGCGAGCGCGCATCCTGCGGAATCGTCGGTCGCACGAGCGTCCGGCGGCCTCGCCCCAATTCGTTATGCCGTGACGGCACTCCGGCTTAATGCCGCCGGAGCGTCCTTCTTCCTAGCGGCAAAAGGAGAAAATTGCGCTAGCGAACTGGCGATGGAGACGGGATGCAACAGGTGAAGGCACCCCCTGCCGCGTGGCCTATGGCTCGGGTCAAGCTTGGGAAGAAAAATCCCGGGTAAGAAGCCCCTGTAAGCATACGCCCTCCATTTCTGAATGCCGGGGCGTCGCTTCCATCGAGCTACGAGGAACACAAAAAACAAAAGGCCGGACATTTGTCCGGCCTTTTGTCTTAGATGATACTTTGGTTGCGGGGGCAGGATTTGAACCTGCGACCTTCAGGTTATGAGCCTGACGAGCTACCGGGCTGCTCCACCCCGCGTCAGAACCGACTAGTGAGCCGGCGCAGCGGCCGTCGGCGAGGTCTATGTAGCAACCTCACCCGGGGATTGATACCCCTCCGGCATAAAAAACGTCACACGCGGCTTCAGCCTGTGGATGACGGCCTGCACTCAGGGCATCTCATCGCCCGAAACCCGTTGCGGCGCCTCGTTTTTTTCCCCGCGCTTGGCCTCCGCCTTGGCATTGTGGGCGAGCTTGCGCGCCTCGCGGCCGGCGCGGCCTTCCACCAGGGAGGTCACCATGCCGTGCAGCGTGGCGAGGTCCTGCTTGGTCAGGCCGATGCGGTGAAAGATATTGCGGATGTTGCGGGTGGTGGAGGGCTGCTTGTCCGCCGAGCGGAAGAAGGAGGCCTCTTCCAGTTCCCGTTCCAGATGGTCGAAAAAGGCGAACAGGTCCTGCTTCTCGGCCACCGGCGATCGGTCGGGCATGGCGAAGGGCAGGGCACCGCCGCTCGCCAGCTTGAACCATTCATAGGCGGTGACGGCGACGCAGGTGGCGAGATTCAAAGAGGCGAAGGCCGGATTGACCGGAAGCGTCAGGATGGCGTCGCACAAAGACACCTCTTCCGAATAAAGCCCTGTGCGCTCGCGGCCGAAGACCAGCGCCACGTCCTCCTGAGCGGCAAGACGGACGTGGCATTCGGCGGCAGCCCCATCGGCGCCCATCACGGTCTTTGCCATGCCCCGCTCGCGAGCGGTGGCGGCAAAGGCATAGCCGATGCCGGACAGGGCCGCGCGTAGGTCCGGATAGACCTGCGCGCCATCCAGGATGCGGTCGGCGCCGGCGGCGAAGGTGCGGGCGCGGTCGTCCGGCCAGCCATTGCGGGGATTGACCAGGCGAAGCCGCGAAAGGCCGAAATTGCCCATGGCACGGGCCGCCGAGCCCACATTCTCGCCGAGTTGGGGTTCAACCAGGATGACCACCGGGCCGCCTTCGACCCATTCCCTGGAACTGTCTGTACCCGATCCCGCCATGTGACCTCCATTTTGGCCCGTCTTGCACCGGGGATGGCCACAAGTCGAGGTGCGACGCGCTTCTTCTCGGACAAGAGCGATGCTATAGCGGCCGGGCTGGGATGCGCGCCCCGTTCTCCGTTACGGCCCTCGGGGCGCCGGCCTCCCGAAAAACTCCCTACGCGCTTTCAGAGCGCCCGAAAGGTCGTCCACATGGCGAAGATCAAGGTGGCTAATCCGGTCGTCGAACTCGACGGCGACGAGATGACCCGGATCATCTGGCAGTACATCAAGGACAAGCTGATCCATCCTTATCTCGATATCGACCTGGAATATTACGACCTCTCGGTGGAAAATCGTGACGCCACCAACGACCAGGTGACGATCGACGCTGCCGAGGCCATCAAGAAGCATGGCGTGGGCGTGAAGTGTGCCACCATCACGCCTGACGAAGCCCGCGTGAAGGAATTCAACCTCAAGGAAATGTGGAAGTCGCCCAACGGCACCATCCGCAACATCCTCGGCGGCGTGATCTTCCGCGAGCCCATCATCTGCCAGAACGTGCCGCGCCTCGTTCCCGGCTGGACGCAGCCCATCGTGGTGGGCCGCCATGCCTTCGGCGACCAGTATCGCGCCACCGATTTCAAGGTGCCCGGCAAGGGCAAGCTGACCATCACCTTCGTGGGTGAGGACGGCACCAAGATCGAGAAGGACGTGTACAATTTCCCGGGCGCCGGCGTCGCCCTGTCCATGTACAACCTCGACGAGTCGATCCGCGACTTCGCCCGCGCCTCGCTCAATTACGGCCTGATCCGGAACTATCCGGTCTACCTCTCCACGAAGAACACGATCCTGAAGGCCTATGACGGCCGCTTCAAGGACATCTTCCAGGAGGTGTATGACGCCGAGTTCAAGGAAGAGTTCGAGAAGCGCAAGATCTGGTACGAGCACCGCCTGATCGACGACATGGTGGCCTCGGCCCTCAAGTGGTCCGGCGGCTATGTCTGGGCCTGCAAGAACTATGACGGCGACGTGCAGTCCGACATCGTGGCCCAGGGCTTCGGCTCGCTCGGCCTCATGACCTCCGTGCTCATGACCCCCGATGGCAAGACGGTGGAAGCGGAAGCCGCCCACGGCACCGTGACCCGCCACTATCGCGAGCACCAGAAGGGCAAGGAGACCTCCACCAACTCCATCGCCTCCATCTTCGCCTGGACCCGTGGCCTCTCGCACCGCGCCAAGCTCGATGACAATGCGGAACTGGCGAAGTTCGCCACCACGCTGGAGAAGGTGTGCGTCGACACCGTCGAGGCCGGCTACATGACCAAGGACCTCGCCCTGCTGGTCGGTGCCGACCAGAAGTGGCTGTCCACCACCGGCTTCCTGGACAAGATCTCCGAAAACCTCAGCAAGGCCATGGCCGCCTGAGGATGAAACGCTTCCGGCGCCCTCTGTGGGCGCCGGCTCATGCTGCGGGCGGCTTCGGCCGCCCGTTTGCGTTTCTGGGAGGGTGAGCGGCTGGCCTACATCCGCTCCACGACGGCGCGGGCCTGCGGACCTTCCAAATCGTCGGGCAGGTCCTTCACGCTCGCCTGGAGCTTGGGAAGAATCTCGTCCGCCGTCTCCGCCACCAGGAGCTTCACGGGATTGCTGCCGTGGATGAAGGCATTGGCGCGCATGTGGTCGATCAGCGCCAGGAACGGATCCCAGAAACCGGCTATATTGGCGATCAGGATGGGCTTTCGGTGGCGGCCGAGCTGGGCCCAGGTGAGCTGCTCGACCAGTTCCTCCAACGTCCCAACGCCCCCGGGCAGGGCGACGAAAGCGTCGGCGCGCTCGAACATGAGGCGCTTTCGCTCATGCATGTCCTGGGTCACGACCATTTCGGCCGCATAGCCGAAGGCGCGCTCGCGAGACATCAGGAATTCGGGAATGATGCCGGTCACCGCGCCGCCCGCCTTGGCGACTGCGGCGGCAACCTCGCCCATGAGGCCGATGCCGCCGCCGCCATAGACGAGGCGCAAACCCTCCCGGGCGATCGCCTCGCCCAGGCGACGCGCCTCCTCGGTGAAGATGGGGTCGGAGCCCTGCGCGGCTCCGCAATAGACACAGACGCTTTGGATACGAGCCATGGCCTCACTTTAGCAGGATTGTGCAGTGCGTCACGTGGTCCTCACGCGGTTGCTCACCGAGGCCGCAACAGACCAGCGACAGCCCGACGCTTCTCTTCCTCGCCCAGCCTGAAGACGAGCGCATGACAGGCATGCGCCGGCCCGATGTGGCTTGCATGCGGCAGGGCCATCGTCTATCGCCGATGAACGATGAATGCGTCATCTCCCATATCTATGGATGAAACCGTCGATTTTGAAGCGCTGGCCGCCCGGCTGCGGGCACTTGCCCATCCCGCGCGCTTGAAGGTGCTCGCCACCCTCGCGGCGCGGGATCGCTGTGTCTGCGGGGAGATCGTCGCCGGCTTGCCCCTGGCGCAATCGACTGTCTCGCAACATATAAAGATCCTGTTGGAGGCGGGGCTCGTAACAAGCGCGCCGGCGGGGCAGCGCTCCTGCTATTGCGCCGACCGGGAGGCCATCGAGCAGCTGCGTGCCGAGCTTTCCGCGCTGTTCGAGCGCCTTCTGCCGTCTTCCTCTTGCCTTTACGGGGCCGACCTTTCCGCAGAGGCCGCTCCTTCGCCCGATCACCCGTAGGTGCCCATGTCTGATCTGTCCTCGCGGCCGAAGCAGCCGGTTTCTGGCGCGCCCGCGCGCATGAAGTCCCTGGTGCTGCCCGGCGGCACCCTTGCCGGCACACTGCGTGCCCTGTGGCCCTATCTGTGGCCGGAGGGCAGGCCGGATCTGCGCGCCCGTGTTCTGATCACGCTGGCGCTCCTGTTCCTGGCGAAGTTCGCCACCCTTGCCGTGCCCTTCTTCTTCAAATGGGCAACCGACGCGCTCGCCGCCGTTCCGGACGGCCAGAAGGACGGGCCGGATATCGCCTGGCTGCTGGCGGCGCCGGTGGTGCTCACCGTGGCCTATGGTGGCTCGCGCATCGTCATGGCGGGGGTGACGCAGCTGCGCGACGGCATTTTCGCCAAGGTGGCGCTGAATGCGGTGCGGCGGCTTGCGCTCGAGACCTTCGCCCACATGCATGCTTTGTCGCTGCGCTTCCATCTTGAGCGCAAGACCGGTGGGCTGACGCGGGTTCTGGAGCGGGCGCGCAACGCCATTGAGACCATCGTGCGCATGCTGGTGCTCCAGCTCGCCCCCACCATCGTGGAGATGGTGCTGGTGCTCGTGGTGCTTATGTTCGCCTTTGACTGGCGCTACGTGGCGGTCGTGGCGGCAACGGTGGGGCTCTATACGTGGTTCACCTATGTCGCGAGCGAATGGCGCATTTCCATCCGCAGGGACATGAATGAGAGCGACACCGAGGCCAACACCAAGGCCGTGGATAGCCTGCTCAATTACGAGACGGTGAAATATTTCGGCGCCGACCGGTGGGAGACGGCGCGCTATGACCGGTCCGTGGCGCGCTATGAGAATGCCACCGTGCGCACCTTCACTTCGCTCGCGTGGCTGAATGCCGGGCAGGCCTTCATCTTCACCTTGGGCCTGACGGGCACCATGGTGCTCGCCGCCTTCGATGTGCGCGCCGGACGCCAGAGCGTCGGCGGGTTCGTCATGGTCAATGCCATGATGATCCAGCTTTACACGCCCCTGAACTTCCTCGGCATGATCTATCGCGAGATCAAGCAGGCCATCGTGGATATCGAGGCCATGTTCGCGGTGCTGGTGCGCGAGCCCGAGGTGGAGGACAAGCCCGGCGCCCTGCCGCTCGCCATTCATGGCGGGACGGTCCGGTTCGAGGATGTGCGCTTCTCCTATGAAGGGGACCGCGAGATCCTGAAGGGGGTGTCCTTCGAGGTGCCGGCGGGGCGGACGCTCGCCATTGTCGGTTCGTCGGGCGCGGGCAAGAGCACCATTTCCCGCCTCATGTTCCGCTTCTACGACGTCTCGTCCGGCCGCATCACCGTGGATGGCCAGGACATCCGCGACGTGACGCAGGAGAGCCTGCGGGCCGCCATCGGCATGGTTCCCCAGGACACCGTCCTGTTCAACGACACAATTGCCTACAACATCCGCTATGGCCGCCAGGATGCCAGCGACGCCGAGGTGGAAGAGGCCGCGCGCCTCGCCCGGATCGACGCCTTCATCAGCGCCACCCCGAAAGGCTATCGCACCGAGGTGGGCGAGCGCGGGCTGAAGCTGTCGGGTGGCGAGAAGCAGCGGGTGGCCATCGCCCGCACCATCCTGAAGGCACCGCCCATCCTCATCCTGGACGAGGCGACCTCGGCTCTCGACAGTCACACCGAGCGCGAGATCCAGGACGCCCTCGACAAGGTGTCCCAGGGCCGGACCACCATCGTCATCGCCCATCGCCTGTCCACGGTGGTGGGCGCGGACGAGATCCTGGTGCTGGACAAGGGGCAGGTGGCCGAGCGCGGCAGCCATGCAGAGTTGCTCGCGCGCGGCGGGCTTTACGCCGCGCTCTGGCATCGTCAGCGGGAAGCGGATGAGGCCCGCGAGCGCTTGCTCGCGGCGGACGCCGCCAGCACGCCGGCCCCCACCCCCGCCGGGAGCGATGAGGGTTCTGCAAAGGCGGCCCGCCAGGACCCATTCGAGGATGATCCGGAGAGCGAAAGCCGGAATGTGGCCTGAGGTCCAGCCGCCTCGCGGCGCATCGCCATTTGACGGCGGGGCAGGGGGTGACTACCTGTTGCCCAGCGCGCCGCCGCTTGCGCGCGCCATTCGGAGATTTGCGTGTCCATCGTCGACTCGATCCGCAAGAGCCTCGTGCCGATCCATCGGGAAGGCTATCCCTTCATCGCCATCGCCGTGGTGATCGCCGCCGGACTTCTGTCCGTGTCGACCTTCTTCGGCATGATTGCCGTGGGGCTGGCCATCTGGACCGCCTTGTTCTTCCGCGATCCGCCCCGCGTGACCCCGATCCGGGAGGGCCTCGTGGTGGCCCCGGCCGACGGGCGCATCTCGCAGATCGCCCTGGCGGTGCCGCCGCGCGAGCTCGACCTCTCCGACACGCCGCTGCTGCGGGTCTCCATCTTCATGAACGTCTTCAACGTGCACGTGAACCGCGCACCGGTGAACGGGCGGGTGCTGAAGGTGGCCTATAAGCCGGGCATCTTTCTCAATGCCGATCTCGACAAGGCGAGCGAGGACAATGAGCGCAATGGGCTGATCTTCGGCACCGCCTTCGGGGCCATCGGCTGCGTGCAGATTGCCGGCCTTATCGCCCGTCGCATTGTCTGCTTCGTGCGCGAGGGCGAGGAGATGGGCGCGGGCGAGCGCTTCGGCCTGATCCGCTTCGGTTCGCGCGTCGATGTCTATCTGCCGGTGGGGACGAAGGTGCAGGTGGCCGAAGGCCAGCTGACCACGGCGGGCGAGACGGTGATCGCCGACCTTCTGGCGGGCTCCACCCGCGACACTGCCTATCGCGTGAGCTGAGGGGCCCATGACCACGCCGTTCCAGCCGCTCGATCCCGAAGGTGAGCCCCCGCCGCGGTTCGGCCGCATCGGTCGCATCCCGCTGCGCGTGTTGCTGCCGAATCTCGTCACGCTTCTTGCCTTGTGCTCCGGCCTCACGGCAGTGCGCATGGCCATCGAGAGCCGGATGGAGCTGGCGCTTGCCGCCATCGTCTTCGCCGCCATCCTGGACGGCGTGGACGGGCGGCTGGCACGGGCGCTGAAGGGCACCTCCAAGTTCGGGGCGGAGCTGGACAGCCTGGCGGACTTCGTGAATTTCGGCTGTGCACCGGCCCTCATCCTCTACATGTGGGGCCTCGACCAGGTGGGCTCCATCGGCTG
The DNA here is from genome assembly GCF_028863665.1 of Aquabacter sediminis. Taxonomy (GTDB): domain Bacteria; phylum Pseudomonadota; class Alphaproteobacteria; order Rhizobiales; family Xanthobacteraceae; genus L1I39. The sequence continues at coordinate 516,079 of NZ_JARBFX010000001.1, read as the reverse complement.
GATCGGCGCGCTGATCTTCGCCATCTGCGCGGCACTGCGCCTGGCCCGCTTCAACGTGATGCTGGATGATCCGAACCGGCCCGCCTTTACCGCCGACTTCTTCACCGGTGTGCCAGCGCCGGCCGGCGCCATCACGGTGCTGCTGCCTGTGTATCTGGAGCTGATCGGCGTACCCCACGGGGTCATGAGCGCGCCAGTGGCGCTTATCTACTGCCTGGGCATCGGTGTGCTGATGATCTCCAAGGTGCCGGCATGGTCCGGCAAGACGCTGGGAAAGCGCGTGCGCAAGGACATGGTGTTGCCGCTGTTCGTGCTTTTCGCGCTGTTCGCTGGGCTGCTCGCCAGTTACCCGTGGGTGGTGCTGGCCGTGTGCAGCCTGATCTATCTCGCCCTTCTGCCGATCTCCACCGCGCGTTATCGCCGGCTGATGGCCGAGCATATGGCGGAACTGGCGGCCGCGAAGACCCCCGCCGACACTCCCTCAGTCTGACGGTTCGACGCTTCGGGTGTCGGGCCGCCCTTTCAATCGCGCCCGATCTGGGCTGCGTGACAGAGCGGATGCACAAACGAGCGCCCTTTGATTTGCGTCATTCTGCATGCAATGTGCTCAAATTTGAATATAAAATGGGCAAATTCGGCAATCGCCTGCGGTTTGGATGGTTATCTTATCCAATCTAAGTCACTGAAAAATATCATATATCAAAAATTCGTATGCAATTGGCACGGTGCTTGAATGGGGAGGGGCATGCCTTTCCAGAAGGGGACCTGCCGATGAATCGCCGTGAGTTCATGAAGTCCGCCTCCGTCACTGCGCTTGCCACCGGGTCTGTGGCTGCGCCTGCGGTGTTCTCGCCCGCCGAGGCGCAGGGTCGCGCAGAGACTCTTTTGATCGTTTCAGAGAGTGGACCTAACAATCTGGACATTCAGGGCGTGGGCACGAACGTGCCGGGGTACGAGGTGGCCTGGAACACCTATGACCGGCTGATCACCCATCCCATGAAGGACGTGAACGGCACCCCCTATTACGACCGCGACAAATTCGAGGGCCAGCTGGCCGAGGAGATGATCCTCGGCGACATGTCGGTGACCTTCAAGCTGAAGAAGGACATCGTCTTCCATGACGGCACCCCCATCACAGCCAAGGATGTGAAGTGGTCGCTGGACCGCGCCGTCTCCGTGGGCGGCTTCCCCACCTTCCAGATGAAGGCCGGTTCGCTGGAGAAGCCCGAGCAATTCGTGGTGGTGGATGATCGCACGGTGCGGATCGACTTCATCCGCAAGGATCGGCTCACCATTCCCGATCTCGCGGTGATCGTGCCATCCATCTACAATTCGGAGCTGGTGAAGAAGAACGCCACGGAGAAGGATCCCTGGGGCCTCGAATATACCAAGCAGAACACGGCGGGCTCCGGCCCCTACAAGGTGACGAAGTGGACCCCCGGCACCGAAGTCATCTTCGAGCGCAATGACAAGTGGGTGGGCGGCGTGCCCAAGATGAAGCGCATCATCTGGCGCATGGTGCCATCCGCCGGCAACCGGCGCGCGCTCCTGGAGCGGGGCGATGCGGACGTGTCCTACGACCTGCCCAACAAGGACTTCGTCGAGCTGAAGGAGAGCGGCAAGCTCACCATCATCTCCACGCCGTATTCCAACGGCCTCCAATATATGGGCATGAACGTCACCAAGCCGCCCTTCGACAATGTGAAGGTGCGCCAGGCCATGGCCTATGCCATGCCCTACCAGAAGATCATGGACGCCGTGCTGTTCGGCCTCTCCAAGCCCATGTATGGCGCCCCCGCCGACTATCAGACCCAGGTCGCCTGGCCGCAGCCCACCAAGTACACCACCGATCTGGCCAAGGCGAAGGCGCTGCTGGCGGAAGCGGGTTATCCCGACGGGTTCGAGACCGAGATTTCCTTCGACCTCGGCTTTGCTGGCGTCAATGAGCCGCTTTGCGTTCTGGTTCAGGAAAATCTGGCTCAGATCGGCATCAAGACCACCATCAACAAGATCCCGGGCGCCAACTGGCGCACCGAGTTGAACAAGAAGGTGATGCCGCTCTTCACGAACGTTTTCTCGGGCTGGCTCGATTATCCAGAATACTTCTTCTTCTGGTGTTATCACGGCAACAATTCCGTGTTCAACACCATGAGCTACCAGTCCAAGGCCATGGACGCCTTCATCGACGGCGCCCGTTCCGCCGCAGCAAACGGCGACAAGGCCGCCTATGATGCGGACATCAAGGGCATGGTGGACCTCGCCTTTGCCGACGTGCCGCGCATCCCGCTGTTCCAGCCTTACGTGAACGTCGCCATGCAGAAGAATGTGTCGGGGTACCAGTACTGGTTCCACCGCCGCCTGAACTACGCGACCTTCCAGAAGAGCTGATCGCGGACGGGGAGGGGCGCGGCGTGCAGGCCGGGGCGACCCCGGGGGGCGCCTGCCACCTTGCCTCTCCCCACCGGCCACTCGCCTCGTCGCCCCGGCGCAAGCTGGCGCCAAGTTTGCTTCATCTCTTTCCGCCACCGGACCGAGGCGCCCCGCGCGCCATCAGGAGAAGGCCGTCATGCTCAAGCTGATCGCCAGTCGCCTCGCCACCGCGATCCCAAGCCTCATCGGCGTGGTGATCGTGACCTTCCTGCTCACACGGGTGCTGCCGGGTGACACGGCTGCCTATTTCGCAGGCCCCGCCGCCACGCCGCAGGCCATCGCCGAGATCCGCACCAAGCTCGGCCTGGACAAGTCGCTGCCCGAGCAGTTCATGGATTATGTGGGCGCCCTAGCGAAGGGGGACCTGGGCACCTCGCTTTCCACCGGCCAGCCGGTCGCCCACGAGATCGCCACCCGCCTGCCGGCGTCTGCGGAACTCACGTTGTCCGGCCTCATCCTGGCGCTGGCCATCGCCATACCCTTCGGCATTGCCGCGGCTGTGAAGCAGGGGTCATGGATTGACCATGCCTGCCGCGTCATCACCACGGCGGGCGTCTCGCTGCCGGTCTTCTTCACCGGCCTGCTGCTGGTCTATGTGTTCTATTTCAAGCTTGGATGGGCACCCGCGCCGTTGGGCCGGCTCGATGCCTTTGCCACGGCGCCGAACGATGTCACGGGCTTCTTCGTCCTCGACAGCCTGATCGCCGGGGATTTCGAGACCTTTCGTGCCGCCCTGGCCCAATTGGTGATCCCGGCGCTGACGCTGGCCATCTTCGCGCTCGCCCCCATCGCCCGCATGACCCGCGCCTCCATGCTCTCGGTGCTGTCCTCCGAATTCGTGCGCACGGCCCGGGCGGCGGGACTGACCCCCTACAAGGTCATCATCGTCTATGCGTTCCGGAACGCCCTGCTGCCGGTCATCACCACGCTCGGCATGGTGTTCTCCTTCCTGCTGGGCGCGAACGTGCTGGTGGAGAAGGTGTTCGCCTGGCCGGGCATCGGTTCCTACGCGGTGGAGGCGCTCATCACCTCCGATTACGCGCCGGTGCAGGGCTTCGTGCTCGCCATGGCCATCCTCTATGTCGCCCTCAACCTGGTGATCGATATTGCCTACGGCATCATCGATCCGCGCGCCCGGAGCGAAGCATGACCCTCGCAAATCCCGCAGACGCCCCTGGGCCGTCCCGCAGCCAGAGCCCGCTCGTCGCCACCCTGAAGCACGCCCAGTATGTGATCTCGGACAATCCGGTCACCGGGCTTGCGTTCGGCATGGCGGTGGTCCTGATCCTTGCCGCGCTCATCGGCCCCTATGTGGTTCCCTATGATCCGCTGGCCAGCGACACCAAGATCGCCTTGCAGGCGCCTTCCTGGGCCCATTGGTTTGGGACGGACCAACTGGGCCGTGACATCTTCTCCCGCGTGGTGGTGGCGACACGGCTCGACCTGGCCATCGCCGTCTTTTCGGTGGCCCTGGTGTTCGCGGTGGGCGGCATAGCCGGCATCGCGGCAGGTTTCTTCGGCGGATGGACCGACCGGATCGTCGGGCGCATCTCCGACACCATCATGGCCTTTCCACTCTTCGTGCTGGCCATGGGCATCGTGGCGGCGCTGGGCAATACGGTGACCAACATCGTCATTGCCACCGCCATCATCAACTTCCCGCTTTATGCCCGCGTCGCCCGCGCCGAGGCGGCGATCCGCCGCCAAGCAGGCTTCGTGCAGGCGGCGCGACTCACCGGCAACGGCGAATGGCGGATCATGCTCACGCAGATCCTGCCCAACATCATGCCCATCATGATGGTGCAGATGTCACTGACCATGGGCTACGCCATCCTCAATGCCGCCGGCCTGTCCTTCATCGGCTTGGGTGTGCGCCCACCCACGGCGGAGTGGGGCATCATGGTGGCGGAGGGCGCCACCTACATCATTTCCGGCGAATGGTGGATCGCCCTGTTTCCGGGCCTAGCGCTGATGTTCGCCGTTTTCTGCTTCAACCTGCTGGGCGATGGTCTGCGCGACATCGTCGATCCCCAGCGCCGCACCTGAGGGAGGCGACCATGCATGGCGTCATCGATCCTGCCACCGCGGCGCTTGCCGGAGAGACCCCCAAGGGCCCGCTGCTGGAAGTCCGCGACCTGACGGTGGAGTTTGCCACCCGCAAGGGCATCGTAAAGGCGGTCAAGCACGTGAACCTCACGGTGGCCAAGGGCGAGACCCTGGGCATCGTTGGGGAGAGCGGCTCGGGCAAGTCCGTCACCTCCTATACGGTCATGCGCATCCTCGACCGGGCCGGGCGCATCGCGCAGGGCTCCATCACCTTCTCGGGCATCGACATTGCGGACGCCCCCGAGCGCCAGATGCGCGACCTGCGCGGGCGCGAAATGTCCATGATCTTCCAGAACCCGCGCGCCGCGCTCAACCCCATCCGCAAGGTGGGGCACCAGATCGGCGACGTGCTGCTGCACCATCTCCAGGCGCAGCCCTCCAACGTGGAGGAGAAGGTCATCGACATCCTCAAGCAGGTGCGGATCGCCCGGCCGGAGGAGCGCTACCACGCCTATCCGTTCGAGCTTTCGGGAGGGATGTGCCAGCGCATCGTCATCGCACTCGCGCTCGCCTGCCGGCCGCAGCTCATGATCGCCGACGAGCCCACCACCGGCCTCGACGTGACCACCCAGAAGGCGGTGATGGACCTGGTGACGGAACTGACCCGCGCGCGGGGCATGTCCACGATTCTCATCACCCATGACCTCGGCCTGGCCGCCACCTATTGCGACACCGTGATGGTGATGGAAAAGGGCGAGGTGGTGGAGACGGCGCCCGCCGAGCGCATCTTCCGCAATCCTCAGCATCCCTATACGCGCAAGCTGATGCGGGCGACGCCGCGGCCGGGCATCACGCTGAAGGACCTGTTGCCGGAAGGGGAGGCGGGTGCTGCTCCAGCGCCCACCGCCGCCACCGTTGCCGCCAGCGGGCCGCCACTTCTCAAGGTGGAAAGCCTCGTCAAGGAATATCCCCGCCAGGGTGCACCGGTGGCCTTCCTCAAGGGCCTCATCGGCCAGAAGCCGCCGCGCGAGGAAATGATCTTCAAGGCGGTGGATGGCATCTCCTTCGAGGTCAAGAAGGGGGAGAGCGTCGGCCTCGTCGGCGAGAGCGGCTGCGGCAAGTCCACCACCTCCACCATCGTCATGCGCCTCATCGACCCCACCGCCGGGCGCATCACCTTCGATGGCGAGGATATCGGCGCCATACCCGCCCGGGAATTTGCCCATCATCCCATGCGTCGCCGCATCCAGATGGTGTTCCAGGACCCGACTGAAAGCCTCAATCCCCGCTATACGGCCGCACGCGCCATTGCCGATCCCCTGCTGCGCATGGGCGGCATGTCCGGCGGGGCGGCGTTGCGGGCCAAGGTGGAGGAACTGGCCGCCATGGCCGGCCTGCCGGGCGACCTCTTGGACCGCTTTCCCCACCAGCTTTCCGGCGGCCAGAAGGCGCGCGTGGGCATCGCCCGCGCCATTGCCCTGAAGCCCGATCTCGTGATCCTCGACGAGCCCACGGCCGCGCTTGACGTGTCCGTGCAGGCGGTGGTGCTCAACCTGCTGGAAGAGCTCAAGCAGACCCTGGGCATGAGCTATCTGTTCGTGTCCCACGACCTGCATGTGGTGAAGCTGCTCTGCGACCGGGTGATCGTGATGCGCCAGGGCCGGGTGGTGGAGGAGGGCACCTCCGACCAGGTGCTGGAGGCGCCCAAGGACGCCTATACCCGTGAACTGATCGCCGCCATTCCCCATCCCCCGGTGTGACGCCGGGGCCTCGTCTTGCCTGCCTTCCCTTCCCGCCCGTCCCAAGGAGACGCGGATGTCCGATCCCCTCACGCCCGTGCCAGCCACCAAGGAGAGCGTCGTCGAGGAGCGCGATCTGGAGCGCCTCCTGGATGGCGCCATCGGGGTCTTCGCCCTTTCCGTGGAGCCGGAATGGCACCGGGAAGCCATGGCCTATCTGCGCAACATTGCGGACGCCGCCGCCTTCGTCATGGCCTATGACGTGGGCGATGAGTGCGATCCCGCGCCGGTTTATCGGTCCTGAGAGCGGAGCGCCCTGATGCTTGAGCCTTTCGATGCGGCCGCACCCGCGCCGCCCCAGACGGATGCGTCCGCCTTCGCCACCGCGCCCGCCCATGAGATCGCGGCCGCAGTGAAATCCGGCCAGGTCAGCGCCCGCGCGGTGCTGGAGGCGAGCCTCCAGCGCATCGCCGCGCTGGAGCCGCAGGTGAATGCCTTCACCGACGTCACCATGGAGCGCGCCCGCGCCAAGGCGGATGCTGTGGATGCCGCCCGCGCCGCCGGTCGCGAACTGGGGCGCCTCGCGGGCGTGCCCTTTGCGGTGAAGAACCTGTTCGACATTGCCGGCCTGCCCACCCGCGCCGGGTCGCTCATCAACCGTACCCACGCTCCGGCCACCCAGGATTCCACCTTGGTGGAGCGTCTCGAGGCGGCGGACGCCATCCTCGTTGGTGGCTTGAATATGGGCGAATATGCCTATGATTTTACGGGTGAAAATGCCCATGACGGCCCGTCTCGCAATCCGCATTCGCTGGGCCATATGTCCGGCGGCTCCTCCGGCGGTTCGGGGGCGGCCGTGGCGGCGGGCGAAGTGCCGCTGGCACTTGGGTCCGACACCAACGGCTCCATCCGGGTGCCCTCGGCCCTGTGCGGCATCTTCGGGCTGAAGCCCACCTATGGCCGCCTCTCCCGCGCCCGCACCTTTCCCTTCGTCTCGGCTTTCGATCATCTCGGCCCCTTCGCCCGCTGCCCGCAGGACCTGGCGCTGGCCTATGATGCCATGCAGGGGGAGGACCCGGCCGATCCGTGCCTCACGCCCCGGCCCTTCGAGCCCACCGCCACGCGTCTTTCGGAGGGCCTGGGCGGGCTCAAGGTGGCGGTGGCCGGTGGCTATTTTCGCGCCAAGGGGATGCCGGAAGCCTTTGCCGCCGTGGATGCGGTGGCGGCCGTTCTTGGTGCCACCCGCACCGTGGAGATCGCCGAGGCGGCGCGCGCCCGGGCTGCCGCCTATGTGATCACAGCGGCGGACGGCGCCGCCCTTCATGCCGGCCGTCTTCACGCGCGCGCGGGCGACTATGACCCCGCCGTGCGCGACCGGCTGATTGCGGGCCTTGCCATTCCCGCTGCCTGGACGACGGCGGCCCAGAAGTTCCGGCGGGTCTATCGGGCGCAGGTGCTCAAGCTGTTCGAGGAGGTGGATGTGATCCTTGCCCCCTCGACGCCGTGCCGGGCGCCGGAACTCGGGCAGAGGATGTTCGTTCTGGATGGCGAGACCATGCTGGTGCGTCCCAATCTCGGGATTTTCACCCAGCCCATCTCCTTCATCGGCCTGCCGGTGGCGGCGGTGCCGGTGTGGCTGGACGAGGGGCTGCCGCTCGGGGTGCAGGTGATCGGCGCGCCCTGGCGCGAGGATGTCGTGTTGCGTGTTGCCGAGGCGCTCTGGCAGGCGGGTGTCTGCCGGGCTCCGGTGGCCAAGCTGTGAGGACAAGCGTGGAAATCAACCTTCCCGACGTGGTGGCCGAGGTCACGGCCGCCTTCGAGCGATACGAACAAGCCCTTGTGACCAATGACGTGGAGACGCTGGAGGCGCTCTTCCACGACCACTCCGCCACCATCCGCTATGGCGGGGGAGAGAACCTCTACGGCATGGACGAAATCCGCGCCTTCCGCCGCGCCCGCTCGCCGGTGGGGCTCATGCGTGAGCGCCAGCGCACCGTCATCACCGCTTATGGCCATGACATGGCCGTGGCCTCCACGCTTTTCGTGCGCGAGAGTGCGCCCGGCAAGATTGGTCGCCAGCAGCAGACCTGGGTGCGCTTTCCCGAGGGCTGGCGGGTCGTGGCGGCCCATGTGAGCGTCATTCCCGACCCCATCTGAATGTGCTGCGACGCGCGGCTCCGTTATGGCCCGCGCTTCGCCTCCTCGAAGAATCCCATTACGTTTGGCGTATCATGACCGTCCTCGCCCCATCCCCTGTTGCTGCTGAGCGGCCGTCCCGCACCCGTCGCCGCCGCGCTGCGGTCCGCGCGGTGACCCGCACGGAGGAATTGCGGCTCCAGATTGCCGACGACATCGTGCGCGGTCGCATCGCGCCGGGCACCCCGCTGGAAGAGATGGACATCGCCAAGCGCTATGGCGTCTCGCGCACGCCGGTGCGTGAGGTGATCCGCGATCTTGCGGCATCCGGCCTGGTGGAAACACGGCCCCATCGCAGCGCCTTGGTGGCCAAGCCCACCCTCGACCGGCTGCGCGGCATGTTCGAGGTGATGGCGGAACTGGAGGCCCTGTGCGCGGGCCTGTGCGCCGTTCACATGACCCCCTCCGAGCGCGGGCAACTCCAGGCGATCCATGCGGATCTGGCCGATCTCACCCGGCGCGGCGACGAGACCCACTACACCTTCCTGAACGACCGCTTCCACACGTTTTTATATAGTGGTGCCCATAACGACTATCTTTGCGAGTTGACGCTGGCCACCCGCGCCCGCCTCCAGCCCTTCCGCCGAGCGCAGTTTCGCAATCTCGGCCGCCTCGCTTTGTCCTATGCGGAGCATGACAAGGTGGTCACCGCCATCCTGCGCGGTGACAAGGTCGAGGCCGCCACCGCCATGCGCGCCCACATCCTCACAGTCGAAGTGGCCTACGAGCGCTACGCCGAGAGCGTTTGAGCCGTCAGGCCGCGGCCTCCGCCAGCATCTCGAGGGCAACCAGCACCGAACGCCGGCGAATCTCGTCGCGGCTGAGCGGGCCGAAGCGCATCTCCCGGTGGCGCGTGACGCCGCCTTTGCGGGCGCTGGCGAAATGGACGAGGCCCACCGGCTTCTCCGCCGATCCTCCACCCGGCCCCGCGACGCCCGTAATGGCGACGCTGACGCCGACGCCGGCGGCAGCGAGGGCACCTTCCGCCATGGCGCGAGCGGTCTCCTCGCTCACCGCACCATGAGCGGCCAGCGTCGCCTCGGGCACGTCGATCATCTGCATCTTGGCGGCGTTGGAATAGGTCACGAACCCCCGATCCACCACGTCGGACGAGCCCGGCACGGCAGTGAGGGCGCCGGCCACGAGCCCGCCCGTGCAGGATTCGGCGGTGGCGAGGGTGAGGCCGCCGGCGCGACAGGCGCTCAGAACCCGCTCGGCAGCGGCATAGATGTCGGCGTCGATCATGCCTCGTCCTCCGGCAGGCGGATGGTGGCGGCGGCCATGGCGGCGATGCCTTCCCGGCGGCCGGCGAAGCCAAGTTTCTCCGTGGTGGTGGCCTTCACGCTCACCCGCTCCACGCGCACCCCGGCAATCTGCGCGATCCGCGCCCGCATGGGTTCGCGGTGCGGGCCGATCTTGGGTGCCTCGCAGATCAGGGTGAGGTCGAGATGGGCGATGCGCCCGCCCCGCGCCCTTACCTTCTCAGCCGCGAAGGCGAGGAAGCGATCGGAGGTGGCGCCCTTCCATTGAGGGTCGGAGGGTGGGAAATGGGCGCCGATATCGCCATCGCACAAGGCGCCCAGGATCGCATCGGTCAGGGCGTGGAGCCCGACGTCTGCGTCTGAATGCCCGTCCAGGCCCTTGTCGAAGGGCAGGGCAATGCCGCCCAGCATCACATGGTCGCCGGGGCCGAAAGCGTGGACGTCGAAGCCGGTGCCGGTGCGCACATCGGTGAGGGCACGCGAACCGCCCGTGCGGGCGAGATCCTCGGGATGGGTGAGCTTCACGTTGCTGGTCTCCCCTTCAAAGACGGTTACGGCGTGACCCGCCCATTCCATGACCGCCGCATCGTCGGTCAGGCCGCCGACCTTTTCGGCCTCGGCCCGCAGATGTGCGGCGCGCAGGGCTCCATACTGGAAGGCCTGGGGGGTCTGGACGGCGCGCAGGTGTCCGCGGGGCGGCGTGGCTGTAACCTGGTTCTTGTCGTCGACGATCTTGATGGTGTCGGTCACGGGAACGCCGGGGACGGCAGCGCCGAAGCGCGCGCCGGCCTCCACCGCCCGATGGATGAGGGCAGTCGACGTAAAGGGGCGAGCGGCATCGTGGACGAGCACCACGTCCGGGGCATGGAGCGCCAGCGCCTGAAGGCCTGCCCGCACCGAATCCTGCCGCTGGGCGCCGCCGGGCACGGGTGGAAGCAGCTTGGGCAGGCCGTCGCCGGCTTCGGCGAAGAGGGCTGCATCGTCCGGGTGAATCACCACCTGGACCTTGGCAATGGCCGAATGGTCGCAAAAAAGCCGCAGCACGCGGCGCATGACGCTCTCGCCGTTCAGCGTGCGGTATTGCTTCGGCACGTCCCCGCCCATCCGGGAGCCGCGTCCGGCGGCCACGATGATGACGGCACATTGCATAACCGATGGTCCATTCCCGGCACAAAAGTCCGCCCCTTGAACAGCCGCCACACGCTCCGCGCAAGGGGAAAGACGGAGGCTTCCAGCCGTCGAATGCGCCCCGCCGGAACTCCCATTCGCCCATTCGTTCAGCATGCCCTTGCATGGGCAGAATGAATGTCTAGAATGTAGGCACTCGTTAGGTGGCCTAATTTCTGTGCAAGCAAAAGCGCGTCTTTCTTCTTCTCCCGTGCGAATCGGCCCGCATGCGCTGCCGAACCCGGTCCTGCTCGCCCCTATGGCCGGCATCACCGACGCCCCCGTGCGCGAGATGGCCCTGCGCTATGGGGCGGGCCTCGTCGTGTCCGAGATGGTGGCAAGCGAAGCCTTGCTCGACGGCCATGCGGAGATGAACCTGAAGACCGCCCGCTCAGGCGACGCGCTCCATGCGGTTCAACTCGCCGGAAATGATCCCCGCTGGATGGCCGAGGCGGCGCGATTCGCGGCCGGACAGGGCGCCGACATCATCGACATCAATATGGGTTGCCCCGCCAAGCGCGTGACCACGGGCGCGGCGGGGTCGGCCCTGCTGCGGGACGTGCCGCTGGCGGTGGCGATCCTTGAAGCCGTGCGGTCGGCGGTCGGGGTGCCGGTCACGCTGAAGACTCGGCTTGGATGGGACGGCAGCGAAACTGTCGCACCGCGTCTGGCGCGCCTCGCACAGGAGATCGGGATCAGCCTCGTCACCATTCATGGCCGCACCCGCTGCCAATTCTATACGGGAGCGGCCGATTGGGCCGCGATCCGGGCGGTGAAGGATGCGGTGGCCATTCCCGTGATTGCCAATGGCGACCTGACCTGCTGCGCCCACGCCACCGCCATGCTCGACGCCTCCGGCGCGGATGGAGTGATGATCGGGCGCGGCGCACAGGGACGGCCCTGGTTTCCGGGCCGGGTGGCATCCTTCCTCGCCACCGGCGTGGAGCCCGCCGAGCCGCCCCTGGCTGAGCAGCGGGACGTCCTGCTGGAGCTGTTCGACGGTTGGCTGTCCCTCTATGGCACCGCGCTCGGCGTGCGGCAGGCACGCAAACATGTGGGTTGGGCGCTTGAGGCCGGTGCGCACAGTGCTTGCCGTCCGGCGGAATGGGTGAAGGCGTGGCGTGCCCGCCTTCTGACCATGGAGGATCCGAACATGGTCAAGGCTGGCATCGTGGATGCCTATGACGATCTCAGCTGGAGGGCTGCCGCATGAAAGCCGAGATGAAGCGCCGCCCCGAGCCCGATGCGGGATTTACCCGCGCCATCCTGGATTCGGTGCCCCATCCGGTGGTCACGCTCTCCGAGACCGGGCAGATCGTGGATGCCAATGTGGCGGCCGAAGCCTTTTTCGAGGTCAGCCTTCCGGTGCTGCGCCGGCGGGCCTTCGCCGAGTTCCTGCCCTTTGGCACGCCCCTTCTGGGGCTGATAGATCAGGTGCGGGCACGCGGCGCCCCGGTGAACGAATATCGCGTGGACCTGGGCACGCCGCGCAATGGCACCGAGCGGGTGGTGGACATTCATGTGGCTCCGGTCGCCGAGCGACCCGGCCATGTGGTGGTGATGCTTCAGGAGCGCACCATCGCCGACAAGATGGACCGCCAGCTCACCCATCGCGGCGCCGCCCGCTCGGTGAGCGCGCTCGCTTCCATGCTGGCGCACGAGATCAAGAACCCGCTTTCCGGCATTCGCGGCGCGGCTCAGCTTCTGGAACAGTCGGCGGGCGACGAGGACCGGGCGCTCACCCGCCTCATCTGCGACGAGGCGGATCGCATCGTGAAGCTGGTGGACCGCATGGAGGTCTTCTCCGACGAGCGACCCATTGAGCGGGAACCGGTCAACATCCATGCGGTGCTGGAGCATGTGCGCACGCTGGCCTCGTCCGGCTTTGCCCGCCACATCCGCTTCGTCGAGGAATACGACCCCTCCTTGCCGCCGGTGCTGGCCAATCGCGACCAACTGATCCAGGTGTTCCTGAACCTGGTGAAGAATGCCGCCGAGGCCATCGAGCCGGACACGGACGGCGAAATCCAGCTGACCACCGCTTTCCGCCCCGGCGTGCGGCTCACTGTTCCCGGCGCCTCCTCGCGGGTCAGCCTGCCGCTGGAATTCTGCGTCCGGGACAATGGCAAGGGCGTGCCGGACGACCTGCTGCCCCATCTGTTCGACCCGTTCGTGACCACCAAGCCCACCGGCAGTGGCCTCGGCCTTGCATTGGTGGCGAAGATCATCGGCGACCATGGCGGTATCGTCGAATGTGACAGCCAGCCCCGCCGCACCACCTTCCGCGTGCTCCTGCCCATGTATCGCGGCAAGAGCGCCGCCTCTGACCAGAACTGAGGTATCCATGCCCACCGGAAGCATCCTGGTCGCCGACGACGACGCCGCGATCCGCACGGTGCTCAACCAAGCGCTATCGCGCGCCGGCTACGAGGTGCGCAGCTGCGGCAACGCCGCCACATTGTGGCGCTGGGTCAGCCAGGGTGATGGCGATCTCGTCATCACCGACGTGGTGATGCCGGACGAGAATGCCTTCGACCTGCTGCCGCGCATTAAGAAGGCACGGCCGGACCTGCCGGTCATCGTCATGAGCGCGCAGAACACGTTCATGACCGCCATCCGGGCCTCCGAGCGCGGCGCGTACGAATATCTGCCCAAGCCCTTCGACCTGAAGGAGCTGATCTCCATCGTCGGCCGCGCTTTGGCGGAGCCCAAGAAGGCGGACCACCGGGCGCATGGCCTGGAGGAGAACGAGAATATCCCGCTGGTGGGCCGTTCGCCCGCCATGCAGGAAATCTATCGCCTGCTCGCCCGCCTCATGCAGACCGACCTCACGGTGATGATCGCGGGCGAAAGCGGCACCGGCAAGGAGCTGGTGGCGCGCGCGCTGCACGATTACGGCAAGCGGCGTTCCGGACCCTTTGTCGCCATCAACATGGCCGCCATCCCGCGCGACCTGATCGAGAGCGAACTGTTCGGCCACGAGAAGGGCTCGTTCACCGGGGCCACCACCCGCAATCCCGGCCGCTTCGAGCAGGCCGAAGGCGGCACGCTGTTCCTGGACGAGATTGGCGACATGCCCATGGAGGCGCAGACCCGCCTCCTGCGCGTTCTCCAGCAGGGCGAATACACGACCGTGGGCGGCCGTACGCCCATCAAGACGGATGTGCGGATCATCGCTGCCACCAACAAGGATTTGCGGACCCTCATCCAGCAGGGCCTGTTCCGCGAGGACCTGTTCTTCCGCCTCAACGTTGTGCCTCTGCGCCTGCCGCCGCTGCGCGAGCGCTCCGAGGACGTGCCGGACCTGGTGCGCCACTTCTTCCTCCAGGCCGAGCGGGAAGGCCTGCCGGCCAAGCAGATCGATGTGGCGGCCCTCGACCGCCTGAAGCGCTATCGCTGGCCGGGCAATGTGCGCGAACTGGAAAACCTGGTGCGGCGCCTCGCCGCGCTCTATCCGCAGGAGATCATCACCACCTCCATCATCGAGGCGGAACTCTCCGAGCCCCAACCCAGCGCCCTGTCCGAGGAAGGTCCGGTCGACGCCACGCTGGGCGCCTCCGTCGAGCGCCACCTCAACACCTATTTCGGCGGCTTCGGGGAGGATCTGCCCCCGCCCGGCCTCTATCACCGCATCCTGCGGGACGTGGAATATCCACTCCTGTCGGCGGCGCTGGCGGCCACCCGGGGCAACCAGATCAAGGCGGCGGAGCTGTTGGGCCTCAACCGCAACACGCTGCGCAAGAAAATCCGGGACCTGGATATTCAGGTGATCCGGACGTCCCGTTGATACGCGCGCCCAGCGCATCTTCCCTTCGGCCATTCAGCCACGGGCGCGAGCGTGCCCGTGGCGTCCTGAGCATGAGGCCCGCCCGCGCGCCCCGCACCTTGGGCCTCGCGTCGCGCGCGCCCACGGCCAAGTCATCCACAGGCCTGGCACTTTTTCGCCGGTTTTCAAAATAGGTCTTGCCGGCTCGATCGCTGTCACATTTTTGCACCAGTGTCGTTCCACTGCATCAGTGGCGCGGCGACTCGCGGCGCGACAGCGGTGAAGGAAGACATGAGCCTGACCTCTCAGGACCGCACCGAAGGCAGCCCCTTTGGCGTCAATTCGGGCATGGGGTTCGGCTATTTCGCGCCGCTCATGGTGCTGCTGGCGCTTATCTCCGCCCTTGCCACATTCCTCATCCTGATGGGCCTGACGCCGGTTGTGCCCACCCACGAGGTGGTCATCGGCCTGCTGGCGGGCAACGCTCTGGCGGTGGCCGTGCTGTCCGTGATGGTGGGGCGCGAAGTGTGGCGCATCATGCGCGCCCGCCGGAGGGGCCGGGCCGCCGCCCGTCTCCATGTGCGCATTGTCAGCCTCTTCGCCATCGTGGCAGTGGTGCCGGCCATCCTCGTTGCGGTGGTGGCGAGCCTGACCCTCGACCGGGGGCTCGACCGCTGGTTCTCGGTGCGCACGCGGGAAATCGTGGCGAGCGCCGTCCAGGTGGCGCAGACCTATGTGCGTGAGCATGCGCTCAATATCCGCGGCGACGTTCTGGCCATGGGCAACGACCTCACCCGTCTCAAGCCCCTGTTCGACACCGACCGCGAGCGCTTCCGCCAGATCCTTACCGCCCAGGCGGCGCTGCGGAACCTGCCGGGCTCCGTCATCATCGACAAGGACCTGAAGGTCATCGAGCGCGCCCAGATCAATGCGGGACGCGAATTCCTGGTGCCCAGCAACATCGCCATCGGCGAGGCGACGGTGGAGCAGCCGGTCATCTACCTGCCGTCCGACGCCGACTATGTGGGCGCTGTGGTGAAGCTGCGCGACTATGACGACCTTTATCTCTACGTGGCCCGACCCATCGATCCGAGGGTGATCGGCTACCTGAAGGCGACGCGCGACACGCTGGCCGACTATGAGAGCCTGGAAGAGCGCCGCTTCGGCGTGCAGGTGGCCTTCGCCCTCATGTACACGGTCATCACCTTGATCGTGCTGCTCTCCGCTGTATGGCTGGGATTGAACTTCTCGAAGTGGCTGGTGGCGCCCATCCGCCGGCTGATGTCGGCGGCCGATCATGTGGCGGCCGGCAACCTGGATGTGCAGGTGCCCATCTATCGCGCGGAGGGCGACCTGGCCGCGCTGGGTGAAACGTTCAACAAGATGACCTCCGAGTTGCGCCAGCAGCGCGATGCCTTGCTGCGCGCCAACGACCAGATGGACAGCCGACGCCGCTTCACCGAGGCCGTCCTTTCCGGCGTGGGAGCGGGCGTCATCGGCATCGATCCAGAGCTGAAGGTCACCATTCTTAATCGCCCCGCCGAGCGCCTCCTGGGCGTCAAGGAGGCCGATGTGCTTGGCCAGCTTCTGGTGGAGGTGGTGCCGGAGGCCGAGGGTCTGATTGCCGAGGCCAAGGCCGACGAGCGCCAGCGCACCGTCCAGGGCACCATCACCGTCAATCGCGAAGGCCGTGAGCGCGTCTTCACCGTCCGCCTCACCACCGAACAATCGGGCGAGGGGAGCCATGGCTGGGTGGTGACGCTCGATGACATCACGGCCCTCATCGCCGCGCAGCGCACCTCTGCCTGGGCGGACGTGGCCCGCCGCATTGCCCACGAGATCAAGAACCCGCTCACGCCCATCCAACTCTCCGCCGAGCGCCTCAAGCGCAAGTACGGAAAGCACATCACCCAGGATCGGGACGTGTTCGACCAATGCACGGACACCATCATCCGGCAGGTGGGCGACATCGGGCGCATGGTGGACGAGTTCTCCTCCTTCGCCCGCATGCCCAAGCCCGTGGTGGACAGCCAGGACCTGGCCGAGACCATTCGCCAGACCATTTTCCTCATGCGCGTGGGCCATCCGGACGTCAGCTTCGAGGCTGAGGTGCCGCCGGAGCTTCCTGCCCGCTTCGACCGGCGCCTCATTTCCCAGGCCCTTACCAACATCATCAAGAATGCCGCCGAGGCCATCGAGGCCGTGCCAGCCGACCAGCGCGGCAAGGGCCGGGTGCGCGTCAGCGCCGTGCGCGCAGGAGAAGACCTGATCGTGGATGTCATCGACAACGGGACCGGCCTTCCCCAGGAGAGCCGCAACCGCTTGCTGGAGCCCTACGTGACCACCCGCGAGAAAGGCACGGGCCTTGGCCTCGCCATCGTCGGCAAGATCATGGAGGAGCATGGCGGCGGCATCGAACTGAACGATGCGCCTGAGGGCCGGGGCGCCTGGATCCGCCTGCGGCTTCGGGCGGACGGCATTCCCGTCGAGGCGGTCAAGCCTGTCGCCAGGGCGACGGCCAAGCCCGCTGCCAAAACCGCACCCGCTCCAGAGACGGCCTCCGCCGAGACGGCTCACTTGGCGGAAGCGACGACCAAGCCGGCGACGGCCGCTGCCGCCGACACCACAGACCCTGTTTCCTCTCCCGCCCCGGCCGCTCCCACGCACGCCGGCCCGAGCGACGCGACCGCCTCCGGCGCCGCCTCCTCACCCTCCAAGGGAGCCTGACCCATGGCACACGACATTCTCATCGTCGACGACGAAGCCGACATTTGCGGCCTCGTGGCCGGCATCCTGGAGGACGAGGGCTATACGGCGCGGACCGCCCGCGATGCGGACAGCGCGCTCGCCGCCATCGCCAGCCGCCGCCCGAACCTGATCTTCCTCGACATCTGGCTTCAGGGCAGCCGGATGGACGGGCTGGAACTGCTGGACACCATCAAGGCCGATCATCCAGATGTGCCGGTGGTGATGATCTCCGGCCACGGCAACATCGAGACGGCCGTGGCTGCCATCAAGCGTGGCGCCTACGACTTCATCGAGAAGCCCTTCAATGCGGATCGCCTGGTGGTGGTGACCGAGCGGGCGCTCGAAACCTTGCGCCTGCGCCGCGAGGTGAAGGAACTGAAACAGCTGACCCAGCCCCACACCATGGTCGGGCGCTCCAGCTCCATTCAGCAATTGCGCGCGACCGTGGACCGGGTGGGGCCCACCAATTCGCGTATCCTCATCGTCGGTCCCTCCGGCTCAGGCAAGGAGCTGACCGCGCGCCTCATCCACGCGGCCTCGGCGCGCGCGCGGGGGCCGTTCGTGGTCATCAATGCCGCCGCCATCACTCCGGAGCGGCTGGAGTTCGAGTTGTTCGGCGTGGAGGCGGGCGAGGGCAGGGAGGCGCGGCGCGGCGCGCTGGAGGAGGCCCATGGCGGCACCCTCTTCCTGGACGAGGTGGCCGACATGCCGCGCGAGACCCAGAACCGGGTGCTGCGCGTTCTGGTGGAACAGACCTTCACCCGCATCGGCGGCACCGCCAAGGTGAATGTGGACGTGCGCATCATCTCCTCGACCGGGCGCAACCTGGAGGAGGAAATCGCCGCCGGGCGGTTCCGGGAGGACCTTTATCACCGCCTCTCGGTGGTGCCGATCCGCGTTCCGCCCTTGGCGGAGCGCCGCGAGGACATTCCCGACCTCGTCGATTTCTTCATCGAACTCATTTCCCAGACCACGGGGCTTGCCCGCAGGCGCATCGCGGAGGACGCAATGGCCGTGCTCCAGTCCCACGACTGGCCGGGCAATGTGCGCCAGTTGCGCAACAATGTGGAACGGGTGCTGATCCTGGCCGGCGGGGATCCGGAGGCCATCGTCACGGCCTCCATGCTGCCGCCCGACGTGGGCGCGCTCGTGCCCACCTTGCCCAATGGAAACGGCGGCGAGCATCTGATGGGCCTGCCGCTTCGCGAAGCGCGGGAGGTGTTCGAGCGCGAATATCTTTCCGCGCAGATCAATCGCTTCGGCGGCAACATCTCGCGCACCGCCGAATTCGTGGGCATGGAGCGCTCGGCCCTGCATCGCAAGCTGAAGGCGCTGGGGGTGGGATGAGGTCGCTTTGTGCGCCCGAGGCGGATACAGGCGTGACCGAACGGCCTGTAGGCGCGGCGGCGGCGAACGGCTAATCTCGCTCGAGGCTTGGGGGAATCGTTCATGAAGGTCGTCATCTGCGGAGCGGGGCAGGTCGGGTTCGGCATTGCCGAGCGCCTCGCAGGCGAGCAGAACGACGTGTCGATCATCGATGCGAGCCCGCGTCGCATCCAGCTGGCCACCGAGCAGCTGGACGTGCGCGGGGTGGTGGGCCACGGCTCCCATCCCGATGTCCTCGCCAAGGCGGGGGCGGAGCAGGCGGACATGATCATCGCCGTCACGCTCCATGACGAAGTGAACATGGTGGCCTGCCAGGTTGCGCACGCCTTGTTCAACGTGCCGACGAAAGTCGCCCGCGTCCGCGCCCAGACCTATCTCCAGCCCGAATGGCGGGACCTCTTTTCCCGCGACCACCTGCCCATCGACGTCATCATCTCCCCCGAGGTGGAAGTGGGCGAGATGGTGCTGCGGCGGCTCTCCCTGCCCGGCGCGATCGATACGGTGAACTTCGCCGATGGCGCGGTGGTGGTGGCGGGTGTCTATTGCGCCGAGGACTGCCCCATCCTCGACACCCCGCTACGCGAGCTGACCCAGCTTTTTCCCGACTTGCGGGCGACCATCGTGGCCGTGCAGCGGGCTGGAAAACCGGTGGTGCTCAAGAGCACGGATTCGATCCAGGCGGGGGATGTCGCCTATTTCGTTGCGGCGGCGGGACAGGTGAAGCGTACGCTTTCCATTTTCGGCCATGACGAGATCCCCGGCCAGCGCATCGTCATCGCCGGCGGTGGCAATATCGGCCTCTACGTGGCCCAGGAGCTGGAGCGCCGGAACAGCGCCGCCAAGGTCAAGCTCATCGAAAGTTCCCGCGAGCGCGCCCAAGCCATCGCCGAGGTGCTGCACCGGGCCGTGGTGCTGAACGGCGACGCGCTCGCCCGCGAGATCCTGGACGAGGCTGGCGTGCCCGACGCCGACACCATGATCTCGCTGACCAATGACGACCGCATCAACATCCTGTCCTGCCTGCTGGCTAAGCAATTGGGCGCCCGGCGCATCCTCTCGCTGGTGAACGAGCAGGGCTATGCCGCCTTCGCCCGGGGCCTGGGCATCGACGCCCACGTCAATCCGCGGCAGATCACCGTCTCCAAGGTGCTGCAGCATGTGCGGCGCGGGCGCATTCGCGGCGTTCACTCGCTTCTGGAAGGCGCGGGCGAGGTGATCGAGGCGGAGGCGCTGGAGACCTCGCCGCTGGTCGGCAAGCCGCTGCGCGACCTGGATCTGCTGGAAGGCCTGCGGGTCGGGGCCATCGTGCGCAACGGCGAGGTGATCCTGCCCACTGGCGACCTGGTGGTGCGGGCGCAAGACCGGGTGATCCTGTTTGCCCTGTCCAACCAGATCAAGCGCGTGGAGCAATTGTTCCGCGTCAGCCTCGAATTCTTCTGAGCGCGATCCCCCATGGCCTCCATTGTCCGCCTCCTCGCCGTGGCGCTGGCATGGACCGGCCTCGCGAGCCTCTTGCCCGCTTTGGTCTCGGCACGTTGGGGCGAAGGGCTGGCGCCCGCTTTCCTCGCCACCGCGCTCGGCTGCATCTTCCTGGCGGGCGCCATGCGCTTTGCCAGCGCCGGCCTTGGCGGACGGCTGCGGCGCTTCCAGGTTTTCGTGGCGCTCGCCAGCCTGTGGGTTCTGATCCCGCTGGTGGCGTCGCCCGTCATCGCCTATGCCGCCGACCTGCCTTTGGGTCAGGCTTGGTTCGAGGCGCTTTCCGCTTTCACCACGACGGGCTTCAGCATGGTGGAGCGGGGGCCGCGCAGCCTGTTCGCCTGGTTCGCGCTCTTGCAATGGTGTGGCGGCCTGCTGACCATTGTGTGCGCCATCGCGGTGCTCGCGCCCGCCTCCATCGGAGGCCTGCCCAACCGGGCTGCCCATGCGCTCGATGCGGTTCAGGCGGTGGAGACGTTGGCGGCGCTGAAGGAGGTCACTCCCCTTTATGCCGGCGCCACCGGCATCGCCTTCCTGGCCATGTTGCTGAGCGGCCACGGCCCCTACGTGGCCTTCTGCCTCGCCAGCGCGGTCACCTCGGCCGGCGCGCACCTGCCGCCCGAGGCTGTCGAGGCGATCCGGGGCGGAGCGGGCACCCGCTGGGTGCTGATGCCTTTCCTTCTGTGGGCGGCCACTTCGGTGCGCTGGCACAAGGCGCTGGTCGGCCGGCGCATCCATGCGGCGCCCGAACAGTCCGAGAGCCTGCTGCTGCTGGGCTACTGGGCGGTGGCCGGCACGCTTCTCGCCGTGATCATCTACCGCCTGCCGTCCATTATCCCCGCCGGCGAGGCGATCAATTCCGGTCTCTTCGCAGCGGCCTCCCTGATCTCCACAAGCGGCATCCCGCCCGAGCCGGATACCTATGAAGAGATTCCCCGTTCGCTTCAGCTCATCCTGGCCCTGGTCGGGGGCGGGGCGTTGTCCGTGGCGGCGGGCCTCAAGATTTTCCGGATCCGCGCCCTCGTGCTGCGCGCGCAAGGCGATCTCCTGCGGCTTTTGTCGCCCAACCTGGTGCAGCCGGTGCGCACGGGGGAGGGCGGCGTCGGATCGGCCATGCGGGGCATCTGGGTGACGCTTCTGGCAGTGGTCTGCGCGCTCGCGGGCGTGCTCATCCTCATGAGCACGTCCATGCCTTCGTTCGAAGCCGCATTGACGGGCGCGGTGGCGGCGCTCACCAATACCGGCCCCCTCTATGATGCCTCCGGCGCGGGCTGGCCGCCCATTGCCGCCTTGCCGGCCTGGTCCATGCTGGCGGCGGCCTTCGCCATGGTGGCCGGGCGTCTCGAAACCGTCGGTCTTTTCGTGCTGCTTCATCTCGCCGTCTGGCGCAAGTGAGTCCCCACCCCATGTCCCGCATTGCCTATGTAAACGGCCAGTATGTGCCCCATCGCGACGCCACCATTCATGTGGAGGATCGCGGCTTTCAGTTCGCGGACGGCGTCTATGAGGTCTGCGAGGTCCGCGCCGGTCGGTTGATCGACGAGCGCCGCCACCTCGACCGGCTGGATCGCTCGCTCTCCGAATTGCGCATCACGCCTCCCATGACGCGCGCCGCCCTGTCGGTGGTGTTGCGCGAGACGGTGCGGCGCAATCGCGTTCGCGATGGCATTGTCTATCTCCAGGTCACGCGCGGTATCGCGCGCCGCGACCACGGCTTTCCCGACACGCCCATCCCGGCTTCGCTGGTGGTGACGTCACGCTCCGCGGACCCGGCTAAGCGCGACAAGGCGGCAGAGTCCGGGGTGAGCGTCATCACCGTGCCTGACAATCGCTGGGAGCGGGTGGACATCAAGACGGTGGGCCTCTTGCCGAACGTACTCGCCAAGCAGGCCGCCAAGGAAGCGGGCGCGAAAGAGGCTTGGTTTGTGGATGCCACGGGCCATGTGACCGAAGGCTCCTCCACCAATGCCTGGATCGTCACAGCCGATGGCACGGTGGTCACCCGGCCGGCGGAGCACGGCATTCTGCGCGGGATCACCCGCGCGGTGATCCTGGACATTCTGGCCGCGGCCGGGCTCAAGCTGGACGAGCGGGCCTTCACGCTTGAGGAGGCGCGTGCAGCACGGGAAGCCTTCTTCACCTCGGCCTCCAATATCGTCGTGCCGGTCGTGAAGCTGGATGGTGCCTTGGTGGGGGATGGCAAGCCGGGTCCCGTGGCGCGGCGGTTGCGGGAGGAATTCTACCGTTTTGCAGAGACTTCCGCCTGATGCGCTGCATCATGGGCATGCTGCGAAGCAAAATACTGTTGCGTGCAATTTTCCCTGTGCCATTTTAGCTTATCAATTCCCGCTCGCTTCGAAGCCGGCTCCCGGCCTCGGGCAGGGTGGGGCAACGCCGAAGAAACGGACACGAAAATGGCGGCGGAACGCACACAAAATCTTCAGGACACGTTTCTCAACCACGTCCGCAAGAACAAGACACCCCTCACCATCTTCCTGGTGAATGGCGTCAAGCTTCAGGGTGTCGTGACCTGGTTCGACAATTTCTGCGTGTTGCTGCGGCGCGATGGCCACTCGCAGCTTGTTTACAAGCACGCCATCTCCACCATCATGCCCGGACACCCGGTTCAGTTGTTCGACCCGACGGACGACACGGAGAAGGCGTAACACGCATTGGAATTTGGAACCGCTAAAGGCGCTCCGGGCGTCGGCGGAAAAGGTGTCGATCGACAGGCCCCGCCTACCCGGTGCGCCGTCGTAACGCCCTATTTCAGCAAGCGAGCGCCGCGCGGCCTGGCCGAGCGGCGCACTCCGGAAGCGCGTCTCGAAGAGGCCGTGGGCCTCGCCCTCGCCATCGAGCTTGAGGTGGTCTACCGGGGACTCGTGCCGCTGGCCGAGGTGAAGCCCGCCACCTATCTGGGCTCTGGAAAGGTGGAAGAGATCGCCGGCATCGTCGCGGCCGAGGACATCGGCCTCGTCTTCTTCGATGCGGCCTTGTCTCCGGTGCAGCAGCGCAATCTGGAAAAGGCCTGGTCCACCAAGGTTGTGGATCGCACGGCGCTGATTCTGGAAATCTTCGGCCGCCGGGCGCGGACCAAGGAGGGCGCGCTCCAGGTGGAACTGGCGCACCTGAATTACCAGCGCTCACGCCTCGTGCGCTCCTGGACCCATCTGGAACGCCAGCGCGGCGGCTTCGGCTTCCTGGGTGGACCGGGCGAGACGCAGATCGAGGCCGACCGCCGCCAGATCGGCGAGCGCATCATCCGCATCGAGAAGGACCTGGAGCAGGTCAAGCGCACCCGCGCCTTGCATCGCACCAGCCGCAAGCGCGTGCCTTATCCGGTGGTGGCTCTGGTGGGCTACACGAACGCCGGAAAGTCCACGCTCTTCAACCGCCTCACCAAGGCGGAGGTGATGGCGCAGGACCTGCTCTTTGCCACCCTCGACCCCACCTTGCGCGCCGTGGACCTGCCGCACGGCACGCGCATCATTCTGTCCGACACCGTGGGCTTCATCTCGGAGCTGCCCACCCAGCTCGTTGCCGCCTTCCGCGCCACGCTGGAAGAGGTGATCGAGGCCGACGTGGTGCTGCATGTGCGCGACATCTCCCATCCCGACACCGACGCCCAGGCGGAGGATGTGAAGGATGTGCTCGCCGATCTCGGCATCGATGCGGAGAGCGGCGGACGGGTGATCGAGGTCTGGAACAAGATCGACGCTTTGCCGGACGAGGAGCGCGAGCGCATCTTCAATGTCGCTGTCCGCGCCGAGGAGGGCCACCAGCCGGTCCTGGTCTCCGCCCTCACCGGCGAGGGGACCGGTCCGCTTCTGGACCTGGTGGAGGGCCATATCACCGCTGGCCGTGTCACCTTGGACGTGACGCTGGCGCCGGAGGATGGCGAGGGCCTTGGCTGGCTTTATCGCCATGGCGAGGTGCTGGAACGTCACACCGACGCAGATGGCGTCATGCGGGTGGCGCTGCGCATCCTGCCGGAACGCGCGCCTCTGGTCACGCGCCGCTTTGGCCCAGACCGGGTGCATGAGGCCTGAGGGCGGGGCAGGTCCCCGCCGACCGGCCGCCAAAAGCGTTCAGGCGCCGCCCAGCTTTTCCCGCAAACGCGCTTCGCTTGCCGCCACCTCGGGGGTGGCCACTTCGGCGAAGTCGTCCATCTCGTAGAGCGGGCGAATCTCGATCTCGCTGGGTCCCGGCATGGGGTTGGGGCAGCGCTTCACCCAGGCGACGGCCTCCTCCATGTCCTTCACCTGCCAGAGCCAGTAGCCGGCGATCAGTTCCTTGGTCTCGGCGAAGGGGCCATCCAGGACCGTGCGGCTCGCCCCGTCGAAGGCGACGCGCTTGCCGGCGGAGGAGGGCTTGAGGCCCTCGCCCGCCAGCATCAAGCCGGCCTTCACGAGTTCCTCGTTGAAGGCCATCATGGCTTCAAGCAGTTCGGGCGCGGGCAGGCGGCCGGCTTCGCTGTCCCCCGTCGCCTTCACGATCACCATCACGCGCATCGTCTCGTCTCCTCTTGGGGTGGGCCTTTAGCGGCCATGCCCCAAGAACGCGGCAGACGCCATTGCGCCGACATGCGGCCTGCACTTTTTGCCGGGAGCGTTCAGGGCCGCTCCAGGCCCTTCGCCTCCACCCAAAGGGCCTCCATCTCATCGAGGCTCGCCTCGTCGGGGCGGCGCCCCTTCGCGGCGAGGTTGTCCTCCACATGGCCGAAGCGGCGGGTGAACTTCTCATTGGTGGCCCGCAAGGCGGCCTCGGGATCCACCCCGGCGTGGCGGGCAAGGTTCACCACGGCGAAGAGCAGGTCCCCCACTTCTCCTTGAAGACCCTGGTGGTCCTCGGCGTCGAGCGCTTCCTCCACCTCTTCGGTCTCCTCTCGGATCTTGGCCAGCACCTGGCGGACATCGTTCCAGTCGAAGCCCACCTTGCCCGCCTTCTCCTGCAGCTTCAGCGCGCGGGTGAGGGCTGTCATGCCCACCGGGATGCCATCCAGGATGCGGGCGGGGGGCTCGGCGGGCAGTCCGGCGGCGATGCGACGCTGCGCCTTCTCGGCCTTCTCCTGCGCCTTGATCTGCCCCCACATGGCCTTGACCACGTCCGGCGGCAGGTCACGGGCCTCGCCGAACACATGGGGATGGCGGCGGATGAGCTTGGTGGTGATCGCCTCCACCACATCGCCGAACTCGAAGCTGCCTTCCTCCTGGCCGAGCCGGGCATGGAAGACCACCTGAAGCAGCAGGTCGCCCAGTTCGTCCGCGAGGTCCGCCTTGTCGCCGCGCGCGATGGCGTCGGCCACCTCATAGGCCTCCTCGATTGTGTAGGGGGCGATGGTGGAGAAGTCCTGCTCCAGGTCCCAGGGGCAGCCCGTGCCGGGCGTGCGCAGCCGCGCCATGATCTCGATGAGACGGCTGATGTCGCGGGACGGCTGCATGGCAAGCTCCGGTGTTTTGCCGCGGCGAGGGGCCTCGGCAGGCGTGCGCTGTGGTTTATGATGCCCCCGGCACGGAGGACAAGGCATGAGTGGCGCGGCGATGGAAACGGACATTCTGGAAGAGGGCATGCGCGCCGGCGAGGTGAAGGTGGAACTGCCGCGGGCCTTCGATGCCGGCCTCTATTTCATCGGCCGCATCCGCACGCCCTGGACGCGCCGCTCGGAATGTCCCCGCCGGGGCGATCCGCTCGCCGGCCCCGTCTGCCGTCTGGAGATCGATCCGCGCTGGGGTGAGGCGCTGGAGGGCGTCGCCGACAAGCCGCGCCTCCAGGTGCTCTATTGGATGCACGAGGCCCGCCGCGACCTGGTGCTCCAGAGTCCCGGCCATAGCGGCAAGCTGGCCGGCACGTTTTCGCTACGCTCGCCGGTACGGCCGAACCCCATCGCCTCGTCCGTGGTGCAGCTGGTCGGGGTAGAGGGAACGCATCTGCTGGTGCGCGGCCTCGACTGCCTCGACGGGACGCCTCTTGTCGACGTGAAGCCGGATGTTTGTGCCCACGCCTCCGCTTGAGGTGGCCCGCGATTTGTCAGCGGCGCGCCTCTCCCTTAAGGGAGGAGCCTGTGGCGAAGGGAGCCGGCGCATCGGATGAGCAAGGTCGAAGAGGACGATGCGGGCGCGCTGACCTATGCCTATCGCAGCAGGATGATCGGGCCGGGTTCCCGCTTCCGGCTGCGGGACGGCGTGCTGGAATGGGATGTGGGCGCGCGCTCGGGCAGGCTGGCCCTTGCCGACGTGACCAAGGTGCGCCTCGTCTACAGTCCTGGCCAGTTGGCGTCCCCCATGTATGAGATGCGTCTCACGGCCCGGTCCGGGGAGACCTTGCGCATCGGTTCCCTCAGCCGCACCTCGGTGACACAGGTGCAGGATCATCGGGCGCAATTTCTGCCTTTCATCCGGGCGGTACATGCGGGCCTGGAACCCCATGCGGCCGGCATCACGTTCCTCGGCGGCCTGCCGCCGTGGCGCTGGTGGCTCATGGCGGGTCTGACCACCTTCACCATGGCGGGCCTTCTGGCCGTGCTGGCCACCGTCGCCCTGGCGAGCCAATGGGCCGTGGCGGCTGTGGTGGTGATCCTGTCCCTGCTGCTGGGCTGGCCGGTGGCGGAGATGCTGTGGCGGAACCAGCCGGTGCGTTATGCGCCTTCTGCCTTGCCGAGCCGCTTGCTGCCCGCCTGAGCCTGCTCCTCCTCGGCCTTGCGCAGGAGGCCCGCCGCCACATCCGCGAGGCGCGGGGCGGGCAGGGCGGCGAAGGGCAGGGGGCGCGTGACCGCAATGGCCGCAAGACCGAGGCGGGCGGTCAAAAGACCATTCACCACGCCCTCGCCCAACCGCGCGGAGAGGCGCGCGGCCAATCCATGGCCCACAACCTGCTGCACCAGGCTGTCGCCGGCCGCCATGCCTCCAGTGACCGCCAGATGGCTCACCACGTGGCGGATGAGGCGCAGCATGCCGAGCGTCCCCGGCCGCCCGCCATATAGCTGGGACAGGCGCCGCACGAGGCCGAGGGCCGTATAGAGCACGAACAGCAGGTCTACCGCCGCGCGGGGCGAGACGGCGGTGACCACGGACACGCGCTTGGCCGCGTCCGACACCATCTGCTTTGCCTGGCTGTCCAGGGGCGCCATGAGACTGCGCTCGGTGAGGCGCACAAGGTCGGCGCCATCAATGATGGCGCCGAGATGGGACGAGAGTTCAGCCCGCGAACGGGCCAGTGCCGGCATGTCGGCGGACAAGGCGAGCAGATCGCGCGTGAGGGCTTCCGCCTGCTTGCGGTCATCGGCGGCGATGGCGTTGACGGCAGCCTCACGCAGCCGGTCAAGGCTGGAGAGGCGCATCAGCGCCGCGCCTTCGCGGACGATGATGGCGATCAACGCAAAGGCGAGCAGCGCGGCAAAGCCAAGGCCCGTATAGCCGAGCCACTCCGAATGGGAGAACAGGTCCTCCACCAGCCGCGTGACCGCCAATCCGGCGCCCAGGCTGACCAGGCCGCCCAGCGCGGTCCAGAACAGGCCGCCGAGGCTGATGCCCCTCGTGCGGGGCGGCGGCACCGGCACAAGCGCCGCCTCAGGCACCTCCGGCTCGGGGGCGAGGGTAATGCCCGCCTCGTCCAGGCGAAAAACCTGCGGCCGCAATCCTGCCCTTGCCCGCCCGTCTTCGTCAGCTACCGCCATCACCACCTCTGTATCGGCGCGTTCTCACGCCAGCCGGTCGCCCACCAGGAACTGAAGCGCCCGATCCAACCGGATATGGGGAACGGGCGTGGCCATCCCAAGGCCGGGCGGCGGACGGAACTTCAGGAAGCGGAAGTCCGCATCCCCGTGATCGCCACTGGAAAGCCCGCGAAATGCATCGTCGCGGCCGGAAAAGAGTGCGTCCGGCGCCTCCGGCAGTTCGCCGGGAAAGAGCGCCACATCCTCGGTGCCGTCGAACACCTGCCCGCCGGCCGATTGCCCGGCCTCGGGCGTGCCGATGATGGCGGGGATCTGCCGCCCGCCCCGCGACACCTGCGCCTCCCGCGTGGCGCGGATGGCGGCGAGCGCCACCACGTCGAGGGTGGCGCCGCTCTCCTTCGCCCGCTCCCCGGCGCGCTCCACCAGCCGCCGCAAAATGGCTTCAAGCCGGTCATGGCTGGTGTGGTGGAGATGATCCGCCTTGGTGGCGGCGAACAGCACCTTGTCGATGCGGGGGCGGAACAGGGCCGACACCAGGCTGTTGCGCCCCACCCGGAAGGCCGCGAGGATGGAATCGAGCGCGCGTTCCAGGTCCGCCAAGGCGGCGGGGCCGGCATTCAGCGCCGCCAGCAGGTCCACCAGCACGATCTGGGCGTCGAGCCGGGCGAAGTGGTCGCGGAAGAAGGGGCGCACCACCGCGCTCTTATAGGCTTCATAGCGCCGGGCCATCATGGCGGCGAGCGAGCCGGAGGGCAGGCTGGCACCGGCTGGGATGTCGAGGGGCGCGAAGGTCAAGGCGGGGGAGCCTTCCAGGTCGCCCGGCATCAGGAAGCGGCCCGGCGGCAGAAGGCTCATGGCGACCCGCTCGCTGCGACAGGCGGAGAGATAGGTCGTGAAGCGGGAGGCCAACTCCCGCGCCTTGGCTTCGTCTGCCGGCAGATAGGGGTTGGTGGCGGCGAGCCCTGCCAGCATCTCCTGCGCCAGGGCCTGGCGGGCCGGGGCGCGGGCGAGGGCCAGGCTCTCGCGGCAGAAATCGCCGAAGCTCTTGTCCAGCAAGGGCAGGTCGAGCAGCCATTCGCCGGGATAGTCGACCAGGTCCAGCGTGAGGGTGCGCAGGCCCCCCCTCTTGGGCGCATACCGAATGGACAGGCGCGATTCGCTGATGCGGGTGGTGGACGATGGCCAGTCGCGCGCCGCAAGCCGCCCCATATGGTCCTCAAAGGGAAAGCGCGGCACCGCATCGTCCGGCTGGGGCTCCAGGCGCGCAGAGGCGATGCGGCCGGACGCCATGGCCTCGAACACCGGCAGGCGGCCGCCTTGAACCAGGGCCTGGATGAGGGCGGTGGTGAAAATGGTCTTTCCGGAGCGGGCAAGGCCAGTGACGCCGAGACGCAAGGTGGGGCGGGCGAGGTCCTCGACCCGGTCGGCTAGGGAGCGCAGGCCGATGCGGGCCTCTTCCAGGAAAGGCAGGGGGGGAGCCAAGGGGTCAGCCGTCCGTCTTCAGGGCGCGGGGGGTGATGAAGCGATCGAGCCGCCCGGACTTGGGGGTGACATCCTCCCAGCGATCCACGGGCAAATCGATCACCGCCAGCGCGCCGGTGGGAAATTTGGCGGACATGGCGAGGCGGGCCTCCACGGAGCCGCTGTCCGTCAGGCGCGCGGCGAGATCCTCGAAGCCTGGATTGTGCCCTACCATCAGGAGGGTGTGGCACGCCACCTGCTGTCCTTGCACCACCGCGAAGAGGGTCGAAACGCTCGCCTCGTAGATGCGGGGCTCGCGCTCCACCTCCGGGCTGCTGCGCAACTGCGGCGCCACCAGGGCCCACGTCTCCTGGGTGCGGCGGGCGCTGGAGACAAGCACCCGGTCCGGCACCAGACCCTCTCGCGCCATATAGGCGCCGATGACGGGCGCTGCCTCCCGCCCCCGCTCGGCCAGCGGACGCTCATGGTCCGGAGTGCCATCCGGCCAGTCGGACTTGGCGTGGCGAAGCAGGATCAGGCGGCGCATGGGGCTTTCCGGGACAGAGGGCAGGGAAACGTCATTCTAGAGCCCGTTTCCGACAGCAGGACGAATCGTCGCCCGGAGCGGAAACGGGGGAAAGAGGCGCACTCGGGTGCCTGCTCTCCTTGGCAGGCGACAGCAACGGTAAATTGCGTCACGATCATGGTGCGGGAGACCATCGGGTGCCCATTGGGCCGATGGATCCTTTCGCGGCGGCATCTGGGGTGCCATCAGGGGCTGGGAGCGGTCATGACGTTCGTGGACGAGCGGGCGGGCCGCCGTGCCGCGCCTGCCGCGGACGGTAGGGTGCGGTCCGGCGTGCTGGATCGGGCAGAGATCGATTGCGAGGTTTGTGTCGTCGGCGCGTCGCTGGCGGGATTGTGGCTGGCGCTGGGCCTCGCCTTGCGGGGCCGCGACGTGGTGCTGCTGGATCCCGGCGAGCCGGCGACGACGGATCTTGGCCTGCGGCGGGAGACGCTGCGTTCCGGCTTGGGGCTGACCGCCACCGCGCTTTGCGCCACCGTGGATCGCGATACGGCCCGCCGCCTGCAGCATCTCTCCGACACCGCTTACGCGCGCGCCGTTCGCCTCCTGGGCGTGCTGGGGTTTGAGCCGGAAGCCGAAGGGTTCATCCATGTGCCGGGCCCGCGCGGCCGGCTGGATCTCATCGACGAGGCCGCGGCCCGCGACACGCTGGGGCTCGACAGCATGGCGGAGCTGGGGGCCACGCACGTGGCCGCTCTGCTCGGCACCGATGCCTTCATCGGCGCGCTGCATGACCCGCAGGCCTCGACCTATGCCCTCAGTGATCTGCCCCGCCGGCTTGCCGGGGCTGCCAGCGCCGCAGGCGCCCGGATCGTCTCCCGCACGCCGCTCCTGGGCGCCGATGTGAACGGGGTGCGCAAATATCTGACCTGCCCGACCGTGCGGGTTCGGGCCGATCATGTGGCCTTCTGTGGCGAAAAGGGCCTCGCCGCGCCGGCGCCCTGGCTGCGCCGCGCGCTTGCTCGCGCCAATTTCGTGGAAGGCACCTTTGCGCCGCGACAGGGCCGAGGCGGCGCCGACGAGGCGATCCACGAAGGGGGCGCCCTTGGCCTCGCTTTTTCCTGGCAGGGAGGAAAGCTCCATCTGCGTGCGCCGACCGCGTTTCGCGCCGGTGGGCCGGGCGCGGCGTCGGTGATCCTGCGGCGCCACGGCCGACGCGTCTTCCCGGCCTTGCGTCACGCGGTCACCGGCGAGGCCCGGGCGGTGAGCCATGGGGTGGCGCGCCACGGCATGCCGCTCATCGGCTCGCCGAGGGCGGGGGTGTGGTACGCGGTGGCGCTTGGGCGCCAGCCGGTCGTGAATGCGGCACTGGCCGCAGATCTCCTGACGGCGGCCATTCTGGATCGGGACGACGCCCTCCAGGTCTTCCGCCCCTTTGCGGCCGAGCGTTCAAGGCACGTCCTGCCCACGCTGACGCGTCCCGTCGCCTATTGGATGGGACGCTTTTCCGATGCGGCCGAACGGCGGACGGCGCGGGAGAACGACCTGGCGGAGGGGCGGCGCGCGCGATCCTCCGGTTAGCGTTCCAAGTGTTTGCAAATCGTGACATTTCTGCCACCAATCCTGAGGGGTGAGGGGCTAACCTAGCGTAATGTTCGGTCAGTTCGGGTGCCCCCTATCATGCTCACGATCGCCAGCCTACGCCGCACAGCCCTCGGCCTTGGCATCTGCGCTGCTGCGGTGGCGAGCCTTGCGGCGCCTGCGCTTGCCCAATCGGGAACGGCAGCTGTTCCCCCGCCCATGCCCGCGCCTGCCACGCAGGAAGACTGGTACCTGACGATTGGCGTGTCCGGCCGCATTGTTCCCGAATATCCCGGCAGCGACGACTACACGGTCCGCCCGGGCCTCGTGTTCCGGGTGGCGAAGGCCAGCGGTCTTAACGTGTTTCGCTCGGTGGATGACAACCCGTCCCTGGCGCTGTTCGACACCGGCACGTTCCGGGTCGGCGCGGTGGGGCGCATCGATTGGGGCCGGGATGAGGATGCCAATGACCGCCTGACCGGTCTTGGCAATGTGGATCCCTCGCTTGAAATCGGCGGCTTTACCGAATGGTTCCCTGTCAGTTGGCTGCGCCTGCGCGGCGAGCTGCGCTACGGCTTTGGGGGCTATGAAGGGTGGATCGGGAATGCCGCCGCCGACCTCATCGTTCCCATGGACCAGTGGCGGTTTGCCATAGGCCCCCGCCTCAGCTTTGCGTCGTCGGCCTTCAACGAAGCCTATTTCGGCGTCACGCCGTTCCAGGCGCTCAGCGCCAATTTCCTCGGCAACCCGCTGCCCGTCTACAATGCCGGCTCGGGCATCAATGGCTGGGGTGTCACGGCCCAGCTGGAACGCAATTTCGGCAACGGTTTCCTGGCCGGTGTCTGGGGCACGTATGGGCGCATCGTCGGCAGCGCGGCGGATTCGCCGCTGGTTGAGGACGCCAACCAGTTCTCGGTGGGCTTGTCGGTGGCCTACACGTTCAACATGGGCAAGTCCTGGTGGTGATGTCGCCTTGGTGGTGATGCCTTGGTGGTGATGCCGCAGGCGTGATCCGCCGCGGAACGCCTGCGGCCACACATCGCGCGTCCAGCGTCATTTCCGGCATCAGACACCGGCGAACCCGTCCGCACCCTTCCTGAATACCGCTTTTCGGTCGGTGCCGGCCGCCCGCTGGCCCGTTCGGCCCTCAGGGGTTGCGGTTCCGTGCGTACTGCCCTGCACATGGGTGTTGTCCCACGGCGAGGTGGTGGATATAAGCGCGGCAACCCGCCGGGGGTCAGCAACGGTGTATCGAGGACAGTGCTGATGTCGGTTCAAGTCGACGAGGACTATCGCCCCCGCGAGGACGAGCCCTTCATGAACGACAGGCAGCGGGAGTATTTCCGCAAGAAGCTGTTGAACTGGAAGGACGACATCCTCCGCGAGGCGCGTGAGACGCTGCAGCACCTTCAGGATGAGAATCAGAACCATCCCGATCTGGCCGATCGTGCCTCTTCCGAGACGGACCGCTCCATCGAGCTCCGCGCCCGGGACCGGCAGCGCAAGCTGATCGCCAAGATCGATGCCGCCCTGCAGCGCATTGAGGACGGCAGCTACGGCTATTGCGAGGATACGGGGGAGCCGATCTCCCTCAAGCGCCTTGAGGCCCGCCCCATCGCCACGCTGTCGGTGGAGGCGCAGGAGCGGCACGAGCGGCGCGAGCGCGTCTATCGGGACGATTGACAAGAGGTGGTCCTGCACCGGGCATGGCGCTCCCCATCAAGCGGGAGTGCCTTGCGCGTTGCGCGGTGGACGGCGCCTGAATATAGAATGACTCAAAGCGGTATGATCGGCCGCGCCGAAGGGCGGGGCCGTGCCAGGATCGGGGACGGCGAAGCAATGGTGGCACGCATCTTCAAGCCGGCGCGCAATGCGATGCAGTCCGGGGTTGCGACGACGAAGCATTGGGTTCTGGAATATGAGCCGGAGCGTCCGCGCTCCATCGACCCGCTCATGGGCTATACCAGCTCCACCGACATGCACAGCCAGATCCGCCTCAGCTTCGAGACGAAGGAAGAGGCGGTCGCCTACGCGGAGCGCGAGGGCATTCCGTACCAGGTGTTCGAGCCCCACGACCCGGCTCGCAAGCGCATGGCCTATTCCGACAATTTCGCCTTCCGCCGCGTCGGCCAGTGGACCCACTGAGGCGCTCCGACGGCGCCGAAAGTGGAAAGGGCCGGAGCACTGTCTTCGGCCCTTTTTCGTTGCTGCGGCGAAAGCGCGTGGCCAGACGGCCAAGATTTAGGCCAAGAATTAGGCGAAGACTTGGCTTTCCAGGTTTCTCTGGACTTGGCCTTCCTGTTGCAGTCGCCAAGGCCCCGCCCTATTCACGGCGGGGCGATTGATTCCCCGCCAGGTGCTTCAATCCTGCCGCATCTGGCGCTAGAAGCCTTCCCATGGCCCCGTAGCTCAGCTGGATAGAGCAAGTGCCTTCTAAGCACTAGGTCGCTGGTTCGAGCCCAGCCGGGGTCGCCACTTCATCCCCAACACGTTTCGCAGACCTCAGTCCTGGCGTCCTTCATCCCGGATGCGCCGACAATGGGCGAGGGCGGCTTCGATCAAATTGTCGCTGGCCTCGGGCGTGCGGAAGGCGGAATGGGCGGAGAGGGTGACATTCTCCAGCCGCGTGAAGGGGTGGTCCGCCGGCAGCGGCTCGGTGGTGAAGACGTCGAGGCCTGCATGGGCCACATGGCCGCTCTCCAGCGCCGCGATCAAGGCGGGTTCGTCGATCAGGGCGCCGCGGGCCGTGTTCACCAGCAGGACGCCGGGGCGCAGCAGGGCAATGCGTTCGGCGGAGAGGAAGCCGCGCGTCTCGTCGGTCAGCAGGAGATGCAGCGAGAGCGCGTGGCTGTGTGCAAGCACGTCCTCCAAGGGGAGAAAGGTGACGCCGGGAAACGCCTTGGGCGAGCGGTTCCATGCGATGACGCGCATCCCCGCGCCCGAGGCGAGGCGGGCGAGCTCGGCCGCAATGCCGCCGAAGCCCACCAGTCCCAGGGTCTTGCCGGTGAGCTGGGCGCCATCGGTGCGCAACCAGCGGCCCGCGCGCACGCCGCGATCCATAGAGGCGAAGCCCTTGGCCGCCGCCCACATGAGGGCGAAGGCGCACTCGGCCACCGCCGTGTCGCCATAGCCTTTGATGGTGTGGACGGTGATGCCGAGCCCGGCCAGTTCCTCCGGGCTCATATAGCTGCGCGCTCCGGTGCCGAGGAACACCACATGCTTGAGTCCCGGGCACTGGCGGGCGATGTCGGTGGGGAGGGCCGTGTGGTCGATCACGGCGATCTCGGCACCATCCAGGACGGCGGGAAGTTCGGCGGGCGTGACGTTCGGATTGCGGTGCACACTCATGGCCGGATCGCCGGGGCGGTGAAGGCGCTCCATCACCGCTGCGAGGGTCGGGTTGGCATCGACAAACACGGCACGCATGAGCAACTCCCCTGATGGAGGGCACTTTATACCCGGATCATTGGCGAGGTCAGGTCCTGCCGTGCCGAGGGCGCTCAGTTGGGCAACGCGTCCGGCCACACAAGGCGCACCTGAAGCCCGCTTTGACCCGTCCGGTTGGCAAGGTCGAGCCGCGCGCCCATGCGGGCAGCCGCGAGGGTGGCGATGGTCAGCCCCAATCCGCTGCCGGAGAGCGTCTTGTTGCGCCCCCGGAAGAAGCGTTCGGTGACGCGGGGCAGCTCGTCCGGGGGAATGCCAGGCCCGTCATCCTCCACGCACAGGCCGTGGGGCACGCGTTTCCAGCAGATGGTGCCGTGGTCCGACACGTGCTGAAGCGCATTCTCGTGC
This sequence comes from Aquabacter sediminis, assembly GCF_028863665.1. GTDB lineage: Bacteria > Pseudomonadota > Alphaproteobacteria > Rhizobiales > Xanthobacteraceae > L1I39. The sequence goes on along the minus strand of NZ_JARBFX010000001.1, from coordinate 480,831 downwards.
AAATTCCGCAGCACCAGGTGAAGCGCCTCCCGGTCCACCCGGCGCGCCAGATCATCCATGGCGGGGTCGATCTCCACGCGAACGCCGGCGGGTGCCGGGGCGTGATGGACGATCTCCCGCAGCGCCTGCGCCACGGCGACCGTGTCGTCCGGTGGCTTGTGGGCCGGCATCGCCTCCAGGCGCGCCAGCGCGAGAAGCTGCCGCACCAGGCGGGCGGAGCGCTCCACCGACACGAGGATCTGGCGTAGCGCATCGTCGCGAATGGCCGCATCGGGGGCCGCAAGCGCGATCTGAGCCTGCGTTTTCAGGCCCGCGAGGGGCGTGCGCAATTCGTGGGCGGCGAAGGCGGTGAGGTCGCGCTCATGCTGGCGCGCTGCCTCCACCTTGGCGAACAGGCTGTTGAGGGCTTCAAGCAGCGGGCGCACCTCCGAGGGGGCATGGTCCACGGCCACGGGCCGCATGTCTTCGCCATCGCGCGCCGCGATTTCACCTGCGAGCCGCGAGAGCGGGGAAAGGCCGCGGGTGAGGCTCGCCCAGATCAGCAGCGCCAGGAGTGGCGCGATGAGCACCGCTGGCGCCAGAAGGCCGGCGATGAGGTCGCGGACCAGCCGGTCGCGCAGGCCCACCCGATCGCCCACCATCACGCGCACGCCCTTTTGCGCATCGGTGATGGTGAAGACGCGCCATTCCTCGCCGTTCACAACGCGCGAGGAGAAGCCCTGGACGGGCGCCGACAGGGCTTCCTCGGGGGCGCCAGCGGACCGGGCGAGGAGCCGCCCGTCCAGGGACCAGATCTGGCAGGAGAGCTGGCGCTCGTGGATCTCGGGTTCGAACGTGCCTTGCTGCGCGGCGGCAAGACCGCCGGCCGCCACCAGAGAATGGACCATGCGGGCCGCCTCTTGCAGGCGGGCGTCCAGCACATGCTCCAGCTCGGCCCGGCTGGATATGGAGATCCAGGTGACCGCGCAGAGCCAGATCAGGCCGGTGGCCGCGAACAGGACCAGGAAGAGGCGGCGGCGCAGGGAGGTCACGCGCCGGCCCTCATGCGATAGCCGAGGCCGCGCACCGTCTCGATGGCCTCGCGGCCGATCTTGGCGCGCAGATTGTGGATGTGCACCTCCACGGCATTGCTCTCCACCTCTTCCTGCCAGCCATAAAGCCGCTCCTCGATCTCGGCCTTCGAACGGATGATGCCGGGGCGCTCCATGAGCGCGGAGAGGACAGCGAATTCGCGCCGCGACAGGGAGACGGGCACCCCCTCCAGCGTGGCCGTGAGGGTGGCGGGATCAAGCAGGAGGCCCCCCGCCCGCAGCACCGGTGCCGCCCGGCCGTGCCCACGCCGCGAAATGGCGCGCAGGCGGGCGGCCAGTTCATCCAGGTCGAACGGCTTACCCAGATAATCATCCGCGCCCGCATCGAGCCCGCGCACGCGGTCGGGCGTCTCGTCGAGAGCGGTCAGCATGAGAACGGGGGTGGTGTCATGGCTAGCGCGCAGGCGCGCCAGCACGTCGAAGCCCGAGCCGTCCGGCAGCATGGCGTCGAGCACCACCGCATCGAAACCGCCAGCGTCCAGGGCGGCTTCAGCGTCCGCACAGCTGGTCACGCCGTCGACGGTCGCGCCCGACAGGGACAGGCCCACCTTCAACCCATTCATCAGGACCGGATCGTCCTCCACCACGAGGATGCGCATGCCTCTCTCCTACCTGTGAACACCTGCCGGTCCCAGCTTAAGGCTGGCTTAAGGTCGCCCGTGGATGCAGTGCGTCATGACGTCGAACACACCACCTATGCGGCCCGGACGCTACGTCCGCCCCCCTCTTGCCCCTTTCCGCTGGCATCCGCGCCCCACGCGGGTCCGGCGCCAGCCACCCCTTTCCGTCTGAATGCCACCCCGGAGCCCGCCCTGCGGGCCGGTGCGATGCGAGGTCGCCTCCTGCATGACTGCCCCCTCCGATGATCAGCGCCAGTTTTCGCGCCGCACGCTGCTGTGCGTCCTTGCCTCGCCCCTGGTGCTTGCAGCCTGTGTGACCGACCGCTCGCCGCCCCCCGCACCGGCGCCGCAGCCGCTGGTTTCGCCCGCCGATGCCGCGCGCTATGGAGGGCGGGTGGATGGCGGCTTCGACATTCCCGGCGTCGATCCCATGGAGCTGAAACCGCGCTACATTCGGCAATTGGTGCCCAATCCCACGTCCTACGGCACGGGCACCCTGGTGGTCGATCCCGCCAACCGCTTCCTCTATCTGGTGCAGGAAAACGGGATGGCGCTGCGCTACGGGGTAGGCGTGGGGAAAGAGGGGTTGGAATTCTCCGGCACAGCCAATGTGGGCTACAAGCGCACCTGGCCCAGCTGGCGGCCCACCGACGCCATGATCGCCCGCGAGCCGGAGCGCAACGGCCCCTGGAAGAATGGCATGCCGGGTGGGCCGCAGAACCCGCTGGGCGCCCGCGCCCTCTATCTGTTCAAGAACGGCCAGGACACGCTTTATCGCATCCACGGCACCAACGAGCCCTGGTCCATCGGCGAAGCCGTGTCCTCCGGCTGCATCCGCCTGATGAACCAGGACATCATCGATCTTTATGGCCGCGTACCGGACGGCGCCAAGGTGGTGGTGCTGCCGGGCTGAGGGCCCTAACTCCGCACCGACGCGCGGAACGCTGCCGCCAGGGCATCGAGCGCCGCGCGGGGGCGGGGATCGGCGACGCGGCTATGAAGCATCACGGGCAGGCGGGGCAGGTCGGGAAGGCCAAGTCGGCGCCCCACCTCCAGGGCGCCCAGTGGCAGCATGCGCGGGGAAAGTGCGGCGATGCCCAGCCCCGCCATGACCGCCGCCGCCACGGTGGAGACCCCGCCGCCCACGAACACCTCGCACCAGGCGAGGCCCGCCTCGTCCAGCAGCCGGCCCGCCAGCGCCCGCACGCCGCACGGCTCGGCCATGGTGGCGAGCGGCAAGGGCGCGCCGGCGCGGTGCTGCCAATGGGGCGCCGCGAACCAGCCGAACCTTTCCTCGGCGATCCGTGTGCCATCGTCGCGTCCGGCTTCGAACCGCACGAGCACGGTGTCGAGCTCCCGCCGGTCGAAGCTGCGCAGCAGGTCGGCGGATGAGCCGATGCGGATTTCCATCACCAACTGAGGGTCTTGCGCGTTCATGCGCGCGATCAGGCCTGGCAGTTCAGGCCCGGCCACATGGTCGCTGATGCCAATGGCAAGGCGCTGCCGCTGCGTGCTCCAGGCGGCGAGTGCACGGTCATGGGCCTCGAGCAGCGCGCGGGCGTGATCGAGGAAGGCATCGCCGCGCGCAGAGAGCTGGACGTGGCGGGGCGTGCGCTCCACCAGCCGGCAGCCCAACCGGTCTTCCAGGCGCTTCAGCTTGAGGCTGACGGCGGCCTGCGTTGTGCCCAATGCCTCGGCTGCGCGCGTGAAGGAGCTCAAATCGGCGATGGCGACGAAGGCGCGTACCGCGTCGAGGGGAAGAGGTTCATCCATTTCAAAATGCTATCTTTGATATCAGCAATGATAGCATATTCGAATGTTCGCGTCGCGCCTATGGTCCTGTCCTCCAACCGGAAAGGACAGCACATGCCGCTCATCCACGTGTCCATGCGGGCCGGAAAGCCCACCGCCTATCGCCAGGCCATCCTGGACGGGCTCTATGTGGCCCTGCGCGACGCACTTGACGTGCCCGAAGGCGATCACTTCATGACCTTGTCCGAGCATCCCGCCGCCAATTTCCGCACCGGTCCGGCCTATGGCGTGCTGCGCAGCGAGGATGTGCTCTATATCGACATCACCGTCTTCAACACGCGCACGGCGGCGCAGAAGGCGGCGCTGTTCCGGCGCATCGTGGAGGTGCTGAGCGAGAAGCCGGGCCTGCGGCCGGAGGATGTGTTCATCGTGGTGCACGATGAACCGAAGGAGAACTGGTCGGTTGGGAACGGGCTGCCCGTCGCCTGAGGGGGGCGACCGGTGCCGGTTCGGCGGCACCGGATGTCTCATGCGGGAACGGGGTGGGGCGGGGCATCGCCATACAGTGCCTCGGCCTCGCGCTTCAGGCCGTTCTCGAACCGGAAGATCTCACAGGCGCGGCGCGGCGGGCCATCGAGGGTGGCCTCATAGACAACCACCATGGTCTGTCCGGGCTCGTCGCAGACCACATCCTGAAGGCGGAAGCTGAGATGGCCGATGCGAGCGAGGGCATCCGTCCAGTAGCGGGCAATGGCCTCGCGCCCGTGAAGTTCGGCCCGGCCGGTCACCTGCCGTGCCAACGGGCTGCGAAAGCGGGCGTCGGGCGCGAAGGCGCTGGCAACAGCCGCCACGTCGCGGCGGTTCCACGCAGCGATCCAATCCTGGGCATGCTGGATCATCTCCGCGCGGGAGAGGGGCCGGGAAAGGGGGCCGCTCACCATGGCGTGCCGTCCTTATGGGTGAAGGTCCAGCCCTCAGGGGCGTACGTGGCCTGGAGGTCGTCTTCCGGATAGGAGGCGGCATCCTGCGGGTCCCGGTCGCCCACCTCCAGATAGTGCACGTCCTCCTCCGTTCGGTTGACCAGATGATGGGCGAGGCCGTTGGCGGGAAATCCCACGCACATGCCGGGCCGCAAGTCATGCTCGCCCGCGTCGGTGCGCAGGGTGGGATGTCCCTTGAGGATGAAGACGAACTCCTCTTGCCTTGTGTGCCGGTGCAGCAGCGCGGATTGGCCGCCGGGTGCGAGGATGGTGAGGTTGACCCCGAAACGGGACAGGCCAAAGGCATCGCCCAGGGCGCGCTTCTGCCGGCCCGCCATGCGTGCGGCGAAAACGGGCGGGTAGTTCGAGGGTCGGCTGCGGGGCGGCACGTGGAAGGCATCAAGGGGCGTGCGCGCGGGGCTTGTCATGGAAGGCGCTCCGTCGTGAAGAGCCTGGAGGCTAACCCATTCATGGCCTAATAATGGTGAGAACTTCTCACCGATGCGGGCGCTGGCCTCACGTGCCCCTGTGCAGGTCCTGAGCCATGGCGTCGAACCTTCCCTCTCTTCGCGGCCTGTCCGCCTTGTCTGCCTTGGCCCGACACGGCCGGCAGGCGGAGGCCGCGGCCGCACTGGGCATCTCGCGATCGGCGCTGGCCCACCGCATCGCCGACCTGGAACGGGAACTGGGCGCATGCCTTGTGGCGCCCGAGGGTCGCCTGTGCGCGCTCACGGACGAGGGCATCGCCCTGCTGGCGGCCATGGGGGATGCGCTGGAGAAGATCGAGGCGGCGGTGGCGCCGCTGCAGAGGCGCTTGCGACAGGTGCGGCTATCGACGGTGAACACATTCGCCGCCAACTGGCTGCTGCCGCGCCTGCCGGATTTCCAGCGCGCCCATCCGGACATCGAGTTGGCCATCCTCAGCACCCAGCGGGTGGTGGATTTCGAGGAGGAGGATGTGGACTGCGCCATTCGCCACGGGATCGGCCCGTGGCCAGGGCTCCCGTCGCGCCTCCTGTTCCGCGAGACGCTGGTGCCGGCCGCCGCGCCCGCCTGCGCCGGGGGTGTGCCGCACACATGGCCGGTCATCCGCGCAAGGGTCCGGTTCCGCGACTGGTCGCGATGGTGGGCCGCCACTGGGGCCGCGGGAACACTGCGCGAGGGCGGGATGGTGGTGGAAAACCGCGCCCAAGCGCTGGAGGCGGCGCTGGCGGGGGCCGGAGTTGTGCTGACCGACAGGCGCTTCCTGGATGCGCACCTGGCCTCCGGCCGATTGGTGCTGCTGGGGGATGTGGTGGAACTGGAGGAGGGCAACCACTTCCTCCGCCGGTCCCGGCCGCGCAATCCGCGATACCTGGATCGCCTGGAGGCATGGCTCCTGGCGCAGGTCGACGGGGGAGCGTGAGGTCTAGGCTCTCAGGAAGTCGAGCCGGGCGTCGGTGCGGCCTGGGGTGAATTCCAGAATGTCCGCGCTGACGACGCCCTCCCGCACGAACGGGTCCTCCTGAACCCGCGCCTCGATGGCCGGCCGGTCCGCCCGGTGGGCCAGGATGGCGCCGCCGCCCGTGGGCTGGAGGCTGCCGGCGGCGAGGAAAATGCCGTCCTCGAACCCCTGCCGGAGCCAGGCATTGTGGCCCTCCATGAAAGCGGGGGCGCGGCTCTTGTCGGCAAAGCGCAAGGTGATGACGAACATGACAGGCTCCTTCAGGCGGTAAGGGGAGAGGCGGGGGGAGGAAGCGTCGCGAGCCAGGAGTCCATCTCCGCCACCTCCCGGTCCAGGAACGCTTCATCCCGGAAGGCGGTGACCAGCGTCGCCACGCCCTGGCTGCGCATCAGCACATGGAGAGCGAGGGCGTCCGCGTCCTCAGTCCGGCCGAGAGCCGCGAACTGCCGCGCGAGCCAGGTCCGGAAGAGACCGAAAATGGCGGCGGCATCGCCCCTGGCCGCATGGTCGAGCTTGGAGAGCTCATTGCAGAGCGTGCCCACCGGGCAACCATGCGCCATGATCTTCGCGCGGTTCATGATGAGGATGTGGACGAAGCTGCGGATGCGCTCCAGAGGGAGGGGTGCCGCCGCCTCCCAGGCCTCCAGCATGGCGCGCGTCGCATCGAGGCGGAACGCGATGACTGCCGCGAGGATCTCGTCCTTGGTCTTGAAATGATAGTAGAAATTGCCGCGCGAGAGGCCCACCGCCTGGGCGATGTCGGCGAACGAGGTGGCTTCAAAGCCGCGCTCATAAAAGAGCCGGTCGGCGGCCGCGACAATCTGCTGGCGGGTGTGGCTCGCGCCCATGGGAACCTCCGGGGCCTCGGCCTTCCGAAGGGCAGGACAGGCCTAGGACAAACGCCCTAAAAAACTTCTAGGGCGTTTGTCCTAGGTAATCAAGAGGTCGAGACCCTCAGGCTTTCAGCCGCTCCGCATGCCAGGCCAGATGGTCCGCCATGAAGGTGGAGATGAAGAAATAAGAGTGGTCGTACCCCTCCCGCAGGTTCAGGGTGAGTGGGATGCCCGCCTTCTTGCAGGCGGCTGCCAGCAGCTGGGGCCGCAGCCCCGTCTCCAGGAACGGGTCCGCCGTGCCCTGGTCCACCAGCAGTTCGGGCACGCGGTGACCATCCTCGATTAGCGCGACGGCGTCATAGGCCCGCCATGCGGCCGGATCGGCGCCGAGATATTTCTCCAGCGCCGGCCGGGACCAATCGGCCGTGGAGGGCTCAACGATGGGCGCGAAGGCCGAGCAGGAGCGGAAGCGCCCGGGATGCTTCAGCGCCGCCGTGAGCGCGCCATGCCCGCCCATGGAATGGCCGAAGATACCCTGCCGCTGCATGTCCGCGGGAAACGCCTCCGCCACCAGGCGGGGGAGCTCGTCGAGGACGTAGGAGGCCATGCGGTAATTGGCGGCATAGGGCGCCTGTGTCGCGTCCACATAGAAGCCGGCGCCTGAGCCGAATTGCCAGTTGTCCGGCTCGTCCGGCACGCCGGGGCCACGCGGCGACGTGTCGGGACACACCACCATGAGGCCGAGGGCCGCGGCCGCCGCCCGGTATTCCCCCTTCTCCATGACATTGGCATGGGTGCATGTGAGGCCGGACAGATACCACAGAACCGGCACCGGCCCCGCCGCCGCCTGGGGCGGGACGAAGACGGCAAAGGTCATGGGCGTGCCCGTGGCGGCGGAGGCATGGCGATAGACGCCCTGCACCCCGCCATGGGACTTGGCGGTGGAAACGGTCTCCATCACCCGCCTCAATAGATCACGACGGAGCGGATGGACTTGCCCTCGTGCATCAGGTCGAAGGCGGTGTTGATCTCGTCCAGCGGCATGGTGTGGGTGATGAGATCATCGATGTTGATCTTCCCCTCCATGTACCAGTCGACGATCTTCGGCACGTCCGTGCGCCCGCGCGCGCCGCCGAAGGCGGAACCGCGCCAGTTGCGCCCCGTGACAAGCTGGAACGGCCGGGTGGAGATTTCCGCCCCTGCCGGCGCCACGCCGATGACGATGGAGGTGCCCCAGCCGCGATGGCAGGCTTCCAGCGCCTGGCGCATGACGGTGACATTGCCCGTGCAGTCGAAGGTGAAGTCCGCGCCGCCGTCCGTCAGGTCCTGGATGGCGGAGACCACCTTGTCGGCGCCCACCTCCATCGGATTGATGAAATCCGTCATGCCGAACTTCCGCGCCATCTCTACCTTGGCGGGATTGATGTCGATGCCAATGATCTTGTCCGCGCCCACCATGCGGGCGCCCTGGATCACGTTGAGGCCAATGCCCCCGAGGCCGAAGACGGCCACGTTTGCCCCCGGCCACACCTTGGCAGTGTAGACGACCGCGCCGATGCCGGTGGTCACGCCGCAGCCAATGTAGCAGATCTTGTCGAACGGGGCGTCCTCGCGGACCTTGGCCAGCGCGATCTCGGGCAGCACGGTGAAGTTCGAGAAGGTCGAGCAGCCCATATAGTGGAAGATCTCCCCGCCATCGCAGGAGAAGCGCGACGTCCGGTCGGGCATCAGGCCCTGGCCCTGGGTGGCACGGATGGAGGTGCACAGGTTCGAGCGCTGCGACAGGCAGGTTTTGCACTGGCGGCATTCGGGCGTGTAGAGCGGAATGACATGGTCGCCCACCTTCAGCGAGGTCACGCCCGTGCCCACCTCGCGCACGATGCCGGCGCCTTCATGGCCGAGAATGGCGGGGAACTTGCCCTCCGAATCGAGGCCGTCGAGCGTGTAGGCGTCCGTGTGGCACACGCCCGTCGCCATGATCTCCACCAGCACCTCTCCGGCCTTGGGGCCGCCAATCTCAATGGTTTCGATGGTGAGCGGCTTCTTGGCTTCCCAGGCGACGGCGGCGCGGGTCTTCATGGGCTGTCCCTTCTTGCGTCAGAAATTTTGGCGTGAGCATAGACATAAAGGATGACATCCGCGTCCTCCAGCCGCGCTTTTGCCGCCGCTCATGCGCGGGCGCGCAGGCCGAGCGCGACCCCTGAGATCACCAGGGCAAAGGCGAGGATCTGGCGCGGTCCGAGCGGCTCGCCCAGAACCAGGGCGGCACCCGCTGTTCCCACGATGGGGACCAGGAGCATGCCAAGCGCGGCGGTGGAGGCGGGCAGGCGGCGGAGCGCCGCGAACCAGGACAGGTAGCACACGGCCATGGGGATCAGCGTCATATAGGCCATCGCCCAGAAGCCGCTAAGGCTGAGTGGTCCGATCTGTGGTCGCTCGAACACCAGCGCCAGCAGCACCATGGGCAGGCACCCAAGTCCGGTCTGCCAAGCGACGGAGGCGATGGGAGGCAAGGGGAGGGGCGTGCGCGCCATCACGCTGCCGAGCGCGAAGAGAATGGCGGCGGTGAGCGGAAGGAGCATGGCCGGCACCTGAGCTCCGTGATGGCTCACGCCAGGTCCCGCCACCAGGAGGACAATGCCCGAAAAGCCGATCACCAGCGCTGCGGAGCTCATCCAGCTCGGACGTTCGCCCAAGACCGGCCAGGCGATCAGGGAGGCCCAAAGCGGCATGGTGAAAGTGATGAGCGTGGCCTCCGTCACGGTCAGCCACTGCAGCGAAAGCGAGGCAAAGCCCATCCAGACGAAGACGTTCACGAAGGCCGCGGCGGCGAGCCGCAGACGCACGCCCTTTGGAACGGAGAGCGATTGCCCCATGGCCAAGGCGAACATCGCCAGCAGGCCGGCCGCCGTGACACCGGCCACCCCACGAGCAAACAGGGGCGGCCATTCCGCAAGGATGATCTTGAACACCACCCAGGCTACGCCCCAGCCGGTGGCAGTGGTGAGCAGAAAGGCGAGTCCGGGGAGGGAAAGTCTGCGGGGCGGCATGCCCCCTTATGGACGAAGAGCCCCGAAAGGGGCTCTTACGCGGGTGCACGTCCATCGCGCGAGGTCATGCGCAAACGGCATGCCTCGCACGGCAAGAGGATGGGCAAGAGGATGGGCAAAAGGATCAGGACAGGCGCGCGGGCGCGCCGGAGGAAATGCCCATGGCCTCGGTAAAAGTGGCGAAGGCCATCCAGGCGCGGCGTTCCAGTTCGGGGTGCGATGCGGCTTCCATCTGGTCCATGAGCATTTCGGCATGCTCGTAGGACGGGTGCCCCTTCATGAACCCGACAGCATCGTCGAGGGAGCGGAACACCACGCGGGATCCATCCACCAGGAGCGTCATGGGTGCAGAGCTGACCGTTTGCATGGGCAGTCTCCTTTCTTGTTTTTTGATGTGTCCAGGACAAGCGCGCGCGTCGTGCCCAGAGGCGCGCTGTTGAGGTCGTAACGCCGAGGCGCCCATGAAGTTCCAGGGGCGCCTCGGATTTCATGCAGACCCCCTCCGCGGGGGGCGCACCTTAGGGTCTTGAGGGGTCGACGCTTATGGGATCAGGCGCGCCTCAGCTTTTGTAAGGGTTGTCGCGGCTCAGGTCGGTGCGAATGTCATCCTTCACCCCCGGCTCCTGCGGGGCGCTCGTTCCGCCCTGTTGGCCGCCGCCGCCCCCGCTCTGGCCCTGCTGGCCGGGCTGGGACCTGGAGGGCTGGCCGCCCTGCTGCTGGCCCGCCGGCCCCCGGTGTGGCGTGCCCTGGCCTTGCTGGGGGGCAGCGGGAGCACGGGTGGGGTCCGGCCGCTCGGTGGACACCTGCCGCTCGGTGGACATGGGTTCGCGCGGGAGATCCTCGTGGCGCTGCATGCCCTGCTGGAGCTGGTCGCGCTGGTCCTTGTTCATGGTCATGCGGCTTTCCTCTTCTTGTCATTGGTCAGCCCCGACCTTCCAACGCGCCCGCAAGCGCCCCGTTTCACCTTGGCCGCGAATAAAGGCTGGCGGGTGAGGGGAACGCGCGCCGCCGCTCCGGCATTTCTGCGCTCAGGAGATGAGGCCATGCCGCGCGCGCTGTGGAAGGGTGTTCTGGATCTTGGGGCGCTGACGTGCCCGGTGGGCCTTTATTCGGCGACCGCCACCTCGCAGCGCATTTCTTTCCACACCGTCAATCGCAGGACCGGCCACCGCGTGCAGCGCCATTTCGTGGACATTGACACGGGGGAGGAGGTGGAACGGGATGGGCAGGTGAAGGGATATGAGAAGTCCGCCGGCTCCTATGTGGTTCTGGAGCCCGAGGAAGTGGCGCAGGCGGTGCCCGAAAGCGACAAGCGCTTGGCGCTCGAGGCCTTCATTCCCTGCGCTGAGGTGGACACGGTCTATTTCGACCAGCCCTATTTCCTCGCACCCGCCGATCCGAGCGGCGAGGAGGTCTTCGTGCTCCTGCGGGAGGGCATGCGCAAGGCCAAGGTGGCGGCGCTGACCCGAGCGGTCCTGTTCCGGCGGGTGCGCACCCTTCTCTTGCGCCCGAACGGACCGGGCTTCGTCGCCACCACCCTGAACTTCGACTACGAGGTGAAGTCCGCATCCGAGGCCTTTGCCGACGTGCCGCGCAAGCGGATCGGGGGCGAGATGCTCGAACTGGCAGAGCACATTATCCGCACCAAGGCGGGGCGGTTCGATCCCGCCGCTTATGAGAACGCCCACGAAGCCGCCTTGGCCGAACTGGTGAAGGCCAAGCTTTCCGGCAAGGCCATCAAGCCGCGCGCCGCGCCGAAGAGCGCGAAGGTGGTGGACCTCATGTCTGCGCTCCGCGACAGCGCGCGGCTGGCCGGACAGGGGACAGACAAGCCAGCGCGCAGGAAGACGGGGCCCGGCAACGCCGATCCCAAGAGCGCGTCCTCCAAGACGCCCTCTGCCAAGAAGGCTTCCCCTAAGAAGGTTTCCACCAAGAAGGCCTCCCCAGAGTCCGCTCCTGCGCGCCGAAAGGCGAGCTAGCTTGCCGAAGGGCCTCCCATGTCGCTCGCCACCTACCGCAAGAAGCGCAATTTCAAGGTCACGCCCGAGCCGAAAGGACGAAAAGGCGCGCAGAAGGGGGCCCATTATCTGATCCAGAAGCACGCCGCCCGGCGCTTGCATTATGACCTGCGCCTGGAACTGGACGGTGTGCTCAAGAGCTGGGCCGTCACGCGCGGCCCGAGCCTGGTGGCGGGGGAGAAGCGCCTGGCGGTGGAGGTGGAGGACCACCCGCTCGCCTATGGCGATTTCGAGGGCACCATTCCGAAGGGCGAGTATGGCGGGGGCACGGTGTTGCTCTGGGATCAGGGGACCTGGGAGCCCATTGGCGATCCCCATGAGGGGCTGAAAGCGGGCCAACTGGATTTCCAATTGCACGGGGAAAAGCTCGGTGGCCGGTGGCATCTGGTGCGTATGCACCGCAAGCCGCGCGAGACGCGCGACAATTGGCTGCTGATCAAGAGCGAGGACGACGCCGCCCGCCCCGAAGGGGCCGGCGACATCCTGGAGGAGGCACCGCAATCGGTGAAGACGGGGCGTGTCATCGCCGAGGTGGAGGGGGAGCCCCCCGGCTGGTCTTCGAAAACGGGACCTATCACGAAGCCGGCTAATGATGGCGAATCGCCTGACGCATCTCGTCGTCAGTCGGTGACGAGAGCCAAGGCTCGGGCGAAAAATCCCTCCCAGCCAAAGCCTCCGCCGGATTTCGTCGAGCCCATGCTCGCTCGTCTCGTGGATAAAGCGCCCACGGGAGAGGGGTGGCTGCATGAGGTTAAGTTCGACGGCTATAGACTTCTTGCCCGGATCGAGGATGGTGCCGTCAGGCTGCTGACCCGAAGCGCCCTGGACTGGACCGCGCGCTTCGGCACGGCGATCCCGAAGGGCCTCGCCGCCCTCCCTTTGAAGAATTTGCTCATGGATGGCGAAGTCATCGTCGAGAATGGGGCAGGCGCGTCCGATTTTTCAGCCTTGCAGGCAGATCTCTCCGAGGGCCGAAGCGACCGTTTCGTCTTCTATGCGTTCGACCTGCTGCATCTCGACGGCGAGGATCTGCGCCCCTTGCCCCTCATCGAACGCAAGGCGCGCCTTGCCGCCTTGCTTGAAGGTCAGACCGGCCCGCTGCGCTTCTCGAGCCATTTCGACGAGAGCGGCGCCACCGTGCTGCGCCATGCGTGCCGGCTGGGCCTGGAAGGGGTCGTCTCCAAGGAGCGGGACGCGCCCTATCGCTCAGGCCGGGGGCGGGCCTGGGTGAAGTCCAAATGCACCGCGCGGCAGGAATTCGTCATCGGCGGCTTCGTGCCCTCCACCACCGGCGCGGATCTCATCGGCTCCCTCGCCTTGGGAGTGAACGAGGATGGCAAGCTGCGTTATGTGGGGCGCGTGGGCACCGGCTTCAGCGCTGCGGTGGCGCGCGATCTTCACACGCGCTTTGCCGCCCTTAAGGTGGAGCGCTCTCCCTTTGCCGCGCCCTTGTCCGCGGAGGCGCGACGGGGGGTGACTTTCGTGCGTCCCGAACTGGTGGCCGAGGTGGAGTTCCGGGCCTGGACCGGTGACGGCCATCTGCGCCACGCCTCGTTCAGAGGGCTGCGGGAAGACAAGGCGGCCGGCGACGTTTTGGCGGAGCGGCCGGCGGGACGCGCCACTGGGAAGTCCAAGGCGAAGGAAGACACCGTGCCACGGCGCACCGTGAAGCTCACCCATCCCGACCGCATCTATTGGCCGGAGGAGGGGATCACCAAGGAAGGCCTCGCCGACTATTACGGTGAGGTCTGGCCCGCCATCGCGCCTTTTCTCATCGGCCGCCCGCTGGCCCTCGTGCGCTGCCCGGATGGCATCCACGGCCCGCGCTTTTTCCAGAAGCATGCCTGGAAGGGTCTCAATCCGCGCATCGTCCAGGTCTCCGACCCCAAGGACAAATCCGGCGAACCGCTCATCGCGATCGCCGATCTCGATGGGCTGATCGGGCTCGTCCAGGCGGCGGTGCTGGAGATCCACCCCTGGGGCTCCACCATCGAGGACTGGGAGCGCCCTGACACGCTGGTGATGGACCTCGACCCCGGTGATGACGTGCCCTGGACCCGCGTGATCGCCGCCGCCGAGGAGATCAAGGCGCGAATGAAGGCGGTGGGGCTGGCGGCCTTCGTGAAGACCTCCGGCGGCAAGGGCCTGCATGTGGTGACGCCATTGAAGCCCCGCGCCAGCTGGGCCGAGGCCAAGGCTTTCACCAAAGCCATCGCCCAGTCCATGGCCGCCGACAGCCCGGACCTCTACACGGCCACCATCACCAAGTCGAAGCGCGTGGGGCGGATCCTGGTGGATTATCTGCGCAATCAGCGCGGCGCCACGGCGGTGGCGGCCTACTCCACCCGCGCGCGGGTGGGGGCCGCCGTCTCCATGCCCTTGGCGTGGGAGGAGTTGTCGCCGGCCATTGGCCCGGCGGCTTTCACCATTCTCAACACGCCTGGCCGCCTCAACGCCCTCTCCCGGCGGCCATGGGACGGTTTCCGGGCCGCTGCGGAACCTTTGCCCAAGGTGAAGTCGCGCAAATAGAGGCCCTCACCTTTTGCGCTTTGCCGATGCGTCGCCGGCGATGCTGCGGCGCAGGGCCTCCATGATGTCGACGACATTGTCGCCGCCGGTCTCCTTCGGCGCGGGAGCGGCCTTGGAGGATTTGCGGGGCTTTTTCGTCTTCTTGCCGGCGATGATGTCCAGGAGCTTGGCCTGCACGGGATCGGAGACGAAGTCCGGGTTCCAGTCCCGGCTGCGCTCGTCGATCAGCGCCGTCATCAGCTTCATGGCCTTGGCGTCGGGGGCTGACTTGCCGATTGCCTCGAACACCTTCTGCGGATCGCGCACCTCGTCGCCATAGCGCAAGGTCCACACCACGATCCCGCCGTCGCGAGGGGCGAGCATCACCGCATGCTCCCGACCCTGGAGGATGAGGCGGGAGATGCCCACCTGGCCGGTCGCGGCCATGGCATCGCGAATGACGCAATAGGCTTCCTCGCCCACCTTGTCGTCGGGGGTCAGGAAATGGGGCCGGTCGAGGAAGATCCAGCCGATGCTGTCGGCCGGCACGAACATTTCGATGTCGAGGGTCCGCCGGTTCTCCAGCGCGACCGCCTCCAGTTCCTCGTCCTCGACGATCACATGGCTGGCCTCGCCGGTGGGATAGCCACGGGCGAGGTCGTCATCCTCCACCGCCTTGCCCGAGACGGCATCGACATATTCGCTCACCACCCGGTTGCCGGTGGCCCGGTTCAAGGTGTGGAAGCGCACCTTGGCGCTCTCTGTGGTGGCCGGGGTCATGGCCACCGGGCAGGTGACGAGCGAGAGCTTCAGATAGCCCTTCCAGAAGGTGCGCGGTGCCATGGCCGGTTTCCTATGCGTGCGTGACGCGAACCCGGCAGGCGCCCAAGGGTTCCCCTCTCGGCTCAGGGGCGATGGGAGGGGACCAGCGACAGGCGGGTGCGCAAGGCCGCCCGCATATGGGCGCGAGCGGCCTGCTCGGCGCCATCCGCATCGCGCGCGGTAATGGCCTCCAGGATGGCCCTATGCTCGGCGCGGGCGGCTTCCGGCCGGCCGGACGCGGAGAAGGTGCTGATGCCCAACAGGGCGATATTGTCGTCGAGCACCCGCGTGGCTTCGTCCAGATAGGCGTTGCGGGCGGCGCGGTGGATGGCCGTGTGGAAATCGCGATTGAGGCGCGCCAGCTCGGCATAATCGGCCCCCTCCCGGCCAAATGCGGCCTCAAGGTCGGCCAGCGCCGCGAGCTCCGGGGGCGAGGCGTGCTGCGCGGCGAGGCGCGCAGCGGCGCCTTCCAGGATTTCGCGCATGGAATAAAGCTCGATGACCTCGGAGGGGGACAGCGCCCGCACCGTGAGACCGCGCCCGCCGGACGATTCCAGGAGCCGCTTCTCCAGGAGCCGTCCGAGCGCCTCGCGCACCGGGGTGCGGCTCATGCCGAAGCGCGCGGCCACATCCTGCTCGCGCAACCGGTCCCCCGCCTTCAGCACGCCCTCGCGGATCTGGTCGAGTATCGCCCGATATGCCGCCTCGCCTCGGGAGAGATGGGCAAAGGGCTGGGCCTCGGCCGCTGGGGTCCTGTCCGGCGCGGCATCGTCATCGCAAAGGGGCGTTCCGGCCATGTCTCCATCCGTCCAGGGAGCCGCGGCGCGGGCTCGGCCCCTTATAACAGCCGGAGCGGAAGAGGGCAGGAATTTGTGTATGTCATTGCATACAAAGTCCGGCCCTTATCCTTCCTGCGCCGCATCGGGCCCTTCCAGCCGGCGGCGCCAATCTTCCACCTGGCCGCTCTCCAGCCGGCGCCGGGCGAGGGTGCGCCAGCTCTCCGGGAGCGCAGCGAGGCCAGACATTTCGCTCAGTCCCTCCCGGTTGCCCATATCCACGTAAAGCAGGCGCCAGAGCCGGGTCAGCGGCCAGTGCGGCAAGGGGCGATCCAGCAGCACGAGTGCATCGCCCGGCGCCACCTGTCCCTCCTGCCGCACGCG
This sequence comes from Aquabacter sediminis, assembly GCF_028863665.1. Classification (GTDB taxonomy): domain Bacteria; phylum Pseudomonadota; class Alphaproteobacteria; order Rhizobiales; family Xanthobacteraceae; genus L1I39. Next base: position 464,553 of record NZ_JARBFX010000001.1, on the reverse strand, counting down.
GTAATACCAGCCCGTCCGCCCGCTGCGCTGTACACGCACCGCCATGTCCCGTTGGCCGAAGCGGTGGTTGAGTTTCCAGCAGGGCTGGCGGCCCTGGCTGACTTCCAGCACGGCCCCGCCCAGGGCGAACACGTCGCCCAGGCAGACGTCCGCTTCCGTGACCCCGCGCGTGGAGAGATTCTCCCCGAAGGCCCCCGCGCCATCCAGCACCTCGCGGTGGCCGATCTCCGCCCGCCATGACGCGTAATGCTCGATGGCATAATGATGCACGGCCTTGTCCCGCCCGCCATGATGGCGCACGTCGCCTTGGCCGTCGCCGGTAAAGCCGAGGCGCGTCAGGTGGACAGGTTCGGCCACCGGCCGCTTGGCGATGCCGCTCGGGTCACCACGCCGGCCGAAGGGCGCGACCTGCCCGACAAGGAGGGCCTCCAAAGCCACCGTCATGGCTCAAGGCCCGCCAGCCAGTCGCGCAGCATGGCCGAGCCAGCTGCGCGAAGACCCTCGCTGTTGCGGGCGGCCGCGTGGCGCAGCGTTCCGGGGTCGATGCCGGCGCCCGCAAGTTCCACCGCATGGCCGATGAGCCAGCGCTCGAAACCGGTGGCAAGGTCGGCCTCTGGGTGGAATTGCAGCCCCAGAATGTTTGCCCCCACGTCAAAAGCCTGGTTGCGGCAGAGCGGCGTTGCGGCCAGGTGCCGGGCGCCCGGCGGCAGGTCGAACATGTCGCCGTGCCAGTGCAGCACAGGCACGCCGCGCAGAGGACGCAGGGGGCTTGCCTCGCCCTCCCGCGTCAGCGCGAGGGGGGAAAATCCAATCTCCTTCGCTCCCGTGGCGCCGACCTTCGCACCAAGCGCCGCTGCCATCAGCTGGGCGCCCAGGCACAGGCCCAAAGTGGGACGGCCGGCGGCAAGGCGCGTGCGCAGCAGGTCCAGTTCGTCGAGGAGGACCGGATAGGCCTTGGTCTCGTAGACGCCGATGGGCCCGCCAAGCGCGATGATGAGATCGGTCCGCACCGGATCGAGGGTCCAGAGGGGATCGAGGCCCACGTCATAATAGTGGATCCGATAGCCTGCGGCCTCCAGCACGGGCGCGAAGGTGCCGAGATCCTCGAACTGGACGTGCCGGAGCGCGACGGCGGTCTTCAGCATGGTCCTTCCTCCTATGGCTGCGGGCCGCTTGATAGGAGCCAGCCGGATGGGCAAAAAGAGCCAGTTTCTAGAAATGAGGTAGGCCGGTTGATGGACGAGATCGTCTTCACCCTGGAGCCAGCGGGCGCCCGACCGGTCTTTCTTCAATTGAGCGAGGCGTTGATCGCCGCCATCACTGCCGGCCGCCTGCGGCCGGGGCAGCGTCTGCCGGGCACACGCGCCCTGGCGCGGAGTCTGGGACTCAACCGCAACACGGTGGATGCCGCCTACCAGGAGGCTGTGCTCCAGGGCTGGCTGGAGGCGCGCGCCTCCAGCGGGACCTACGTGGCCCGTGACCTGCCGGGTCACGCCACCCCGGCCGCACCGCGCCCCGCCAATCGTGTCTCTTCGGGAACGGCGACAGCGGGCAAGCCCCGCCTGTCCTTTTCGGACGGCGCGCCCGACGTGCGCCTGCTCCCGGTGGCGGAGATCGCGCGCGCTCTGCGCAGGGTGCTGCGCGGACCGGACCTGCGCGCCGCCGGCTCTTATGGCGATCCGCGCGGGGCCGAGGCGCTGCGGGAGCAACTGGCCCAGCATCTGGCGGCCCATCGTGGACTGCCCATCGGCGCGCAGGACGTGCTGGTGACCCGCGGCAGCCAGATGGCGCTTTTCCTCGCCGCCCGTGCCCTCGCCGCGCCGGGCGAGGCCATTGCGGTGGAGGAACCGGGCTATCCCCTTGCTGCGGACGCCTTCCGGGCGGCGGGGCTGCGGGTGGTGGGGGTGCCGGTGGATGGGGGCGGGCTGTCCATCCCCGCGCTGGAGCGGGCGTTGGAGGCCGAGCCTGCGCTCCGCGCGCTCCATGTCACGCCCCATCACCACTATCCGACCACGGTGACGCTTGGGGCGGCCCGCCGGGTGGCGCTGCTGGACCTGGCGCGTCGCACCGGCCTTGCCCTCATCGAGGATGACTACGACCACGACTATCGCTTCGACGGTCGCCCCGTCTTGCCGCTGGCCGCGCGGGCGGGCGGGGAGGTGCAACTGGTCTATGTGGGCTCGCTCTCCAAGCTGCTGGCGCCGGGCCTTCGCCTTGGATACGCGGCCGCCCCCGCCGATGTGCTGGACCGCATGGCGGACCTGCGCGGTGCCATCGAGCGGCAGGGTGACGTGCCGTTGGAACTGGCCGTCGCCGCCCTCATGCGGGACGGGGACCTCTGGCGCCATCTGCGCAAGAGCCGCCGCATCTATGAGGCGCGCCGCAACGTCCTGTGCGACCTGCTGGCGAACAGGTTGGGGGATCGCCTGGCCTTTGCGCCGCCGGAGGGCGGGCTGGCGCTCTGGGCGCGGTTGACGGAGGGGAACGATGCGGGACGCTGGAGCGCGGCTGCGGGCGAGCGTGGACTTAGTGTCACGCCGGCGCGGGCCTTCTGCCTGGACGCGGCGAACGCACCCCAAGCCTTTCGCCTGGGCTTTGCCGGCCTGGACGAAAGGGAGATGTTAGAGGCGGTGGATCTTCTGGCGCTGTCGGCGCCGTGAGAGATCAGGACACGTTGTAGAAGGCGCGGTACCAGTCCACGAATTCGGTCAGCCCCACCTCGATGGGGGTGGAGGGCGAGAAACCCACCGCCTGCTGGAGGGCGCTGACATCGGCAAAGGTGCTCACCACGTCCCCCGGCTGCATGGGCAGGAGCCGACGGCGCGCCTTGCGGCCGATAATCTCCTCGAGCACGTCGATGAAGCGCTCGAGCGGGATGGGGGTATGGTTGCCCACATTGAACAGGCGGTGCGGCACGTCCGGCAGGATGCGGCCCGGCTCGATGTCGCCCTCGGCGAGACGATCCACCGGCGGCAGCAGCATCAACCGCTCGATGGCTTCCACCACCTCGTCGATATAGGTGAAGTCACGCTTCATCCGGCCGTGATTGTAGACGTCGATCTCCTCGCCCTCGAAAATGGCCTTGGTGAACTTGAAATAGGCCATGTCCGGCCGCCCCAGCGGGCCATAGACGGTAAAGAAGCGCAGCCCCGAGGCGGGGATGCGGAAGAGGTGGCTGTAGGTCTGGACCATCAGCTCATTGGCGCGCTTGGTGGCGGCATAAAGCGAGACGGGCGCATCCACGCGGTCGGTCTCGCGGAACGGCACGCGTGTATTGGCGCCATAGACCGACGAGGAGGAGGCATAGATGAGGTGCTTCACGGGCACCGCCCGGCACGCTTCCAGCACCGACAGCGTGCCTTCCACGTTGGAGTGGGTGTAGCTCCTGGGATCGTCCAGCGAATAGCGGATGCCGGCCTGGGCCGCGAGGTGAACCACCACGTCCGGCAGGAAGTCCCGCACCGCCGCGAGCGTGGCCGGACCGTCCGCAAGGTCGATACGCCGCTCCGCGAAGGCGGGCGAGCCGCGCAGGAGCTTGACCCGCTCCTCCTTGAGGCCGAGATCATAATAGGGTGTGAGGCAATCGATGCCCAGCACCGTGGCGCCGTCCCGCAACAGGCGCTGCGCAACGGCACAGCCAATGAACCCCGCCGTGCCGGTCACCAGAACGCGCACCATCATTCACTCCTCAGGGCGCCCGGCGCGCGCCGCATGTCCCGCATGGCTGCGGGTGGCTGTTCTCCGGCTATCCCCTCTGCCCGCTCCGGCCGGCGGGTGAGAGAATTGGCCGGGCCGAGCGCCGGGTCGCTTATTCTATGGTCCTCCACCGGCAGTCACTGAACCACCGGCGAACGGGTCTTGCCCCCGATGCTTCCCAAGCACGGCTGTGCGGCCCGTTCAAGGCGGTCGTAAGCCAGTGCCGCCATCGCCTGTGTAAGATTATGCAACGGGAGGTATTATAGCGCGCATTGCCTGGAAAGCTGCCGCCGCCGCTCAGGCCGCGACGGCGCTTCGGGCGTGCTGGCGGATGCGTTCCACCATGGAGCGCAAGCCGTTGGAGCGCTGCGGCGTGAGATGGCCCTCCAGGCCGATGCGGCGGAACACGGCCAGCGGATCGGTGTCGAGGATGTCCTGCGCCGAGCGCCCGGACAGAAGGGTCAGCAGCACCGCCACCAGGCCGCGCACGATATGGGCGTCGGAATCGCCCTCGAAGCGCAGGATCGGGCCGTTCGGTCCCGCCTCCGTGTGGCTCACCAGCCAGACCTGGCTGGCGCAACCCTGCACCTTGTTGGCTTCGGTGCGTTCAGCTTCCGGAAAGGGAGGAAGATTGCGGCCGAGCTCGATCACATAGCGATAGCGGTCTTCCCAGGTGTCCAGCACCTCGAAGTCCGCAACGAGGTCTTCCGCGTCCATGTCGCCTGTCCCTGCCGCGCCCGCACGCGGCGGACGGTCCTGCGGCGCCGCACCATGCGGGCCGCTTCCAGCATATAGAAGCCGGGCGTGCGAAGGGAAAGCGCTCAGGCCGGCCGGCGCTGGGGCAAGGGGACGCTGAAGCTGGGCGCCTGGGGCGCCGCCCCGGCGGGGGCGGGCTCGCCGCCCCAGTTCGGCAGCAGATCCTGCGGGGTCAGCGTATTGCCCCCATGGGCCGCGTCGGGCGCACGGGGCGCCTCGGTGCCCGTATGGGAGCCGAAATTCTCATAGAGCCACTTGGCGCTCATCTGCGCCTTGTCGAGGATGTGGGAGACCATTTCGCCGCCCACCTCACACGCATCCGGCTGGCGCTGGCAGAAGCCGCGCGCATCCGCCAGCACCGACTGGGCGGCACTGAGCGCCTGCCATGCCCCGATCTGCCGCCCGCCGTCGCTGGACGTGCCGATGGGCAGGATCAGAAGAATGAGGGCCAGCCAGAAGGCCATGCGCAACAGGAAGAACATCGACGCCTCGACACGCCTGGCGAGCGTCCCATGCCAGGTGTCCTCATCCTAGCAAAGGGGAGGGGCGAGGGCAGCCGGTCGGCCTTGCCCATCGCAAGACATCGTTAACGCTGTTACGCAATGAGCCCCGCCAAGGGCTTCGCGCCCCCGCGCGAAGGCGGGGGCGCCGCCCTGGGCCTATTTGCCGAGCCCCATGGTGCGCGGCAGCCAGAGCGTCAGGTCGGGGATGTAGGTGATGGCGATGAGCGCGATCAGAAGCGGCACCAGCCAAGGCAGGATCGCGACCGTCGTACGCTCCACCGAAAGCTTGGCCACCCGCGCCAGCACGAACAGCACCATGCCCAGCGGGGGATGCAGCAGGCCGATCATCAGGTTCAGCGTCATCACCAGTCCGAAATGGACGGGGTCGATGCCGAGCTTCAGGACGATGGGCAAGAGGATCGGCACCAGGATGGTGATGGCCGCGATGGTGTCGATGAAGCAGCCCACGAACAGGATCAGGAGGTTCGCCAGCAGCAGGAACACCCATTTGTTCTGGGTGAAGCCCAATATGGCGTCCGACAGGGTCTGCGCGGCCTGGCTCGCGGTGAGCAGCCAGGCGAAGATCGAGGCGGCGGTGACAATGAACAGCACGGAGGCCGTGGTTTCGATGGTGTCAAAGGTGGCCTTGGCCAGCGTCTTGAAGGTCATGGTGCGATAGCGCACCAGGCCCAGGAACAGGGACCAGATCACCGCCGCCACGGCAGCCTCCGTGGGCGTGAACCAGCCGAGCGTCATACCGCCGATGAGAATGACTGGCGCCATGAGGGCCATCACGGCGGAAAAGTCGAAATACCAGTCGGCGGCCAGCAGAATGGCGAGCGCGATGAGGACCGCCTGATTGGTGGTCAGCCCCAACGCCATGAGGATGTAGACGCCAAGCGGAAAGCAGGCGACCACCACCACTTCGAGGCCCGCGCTGGCAAGGCGCCGCAGGGAGAATTTGGCGTCGCTTCCCCAGCCGTTGCGGTGGGCGAAATAGGCCACCGTCACCATCATCAGCACCGTCATGAACAGGCCCGGCAGGATGCCGCCCAGGAACAGCGCACCGATGGAGACATTGGCCATCATGCCGTAGATCACGAACGGCAGGGAGGGCGGGATGATCGGGCCGAGCGTCGCCGAGGCAGCCGTCACGCCGACTGCGAACTCCGTGGAATAGCCATGGTCCTTCATGGCCTTGATCTCGATGGTGCCGAGGCCGGCGGCATCCGCGATGGCGGTGCCCGACATGCCGGAAAACACCACCGAGCCGATGATGTTCACCTGGCCCAGGCCGCCCCGCATCCAGCCCACCAGGGCCACCGCGAAGCTGTAGATCCGCCCGGTCACCCCGGCGATGTTCATGAGGTTGCCGGCCAGGATGAAGAAGGGCACGGCGAGGAGGGGAAAGCTTTCCACCCCCGCAATCATGCGCTGGGCGATCACCACGTCCGGAACGGTGCCGGAAACGAGGATGTAGAGCAAAGACGAGCCGGCCATGGCAAGGGCCACCGGCACGCCGCAGATCATGAGGCCGAGAAAGGCACCGATCAGGATCCACATGTCAGGCCTCCGTTCCGTCGAAGGCCTCGGGGCGCTCCAGGATGGAATAGCCACGCCGGACATTGGCGACCATCACCTGCACCGAGCGCACCAGCATCAGGGCGAAGCCCGCCAGCACCGCGTAATAGACGACGCTCTTCGGCGCGTTCACCATCACCATGGGCTCGTCGCCCACAAGATCGATGTAGCGCACCATCAGCCAGCAGGCATAAGCGAAGAAACCGGTGCGAAAGAGGTCCACCGCAATGGCCATCGCCCGCCCCACTGGCGCGGGCAGGAAGCGGTAGAGCAGGTCCACCTGGATGTGCCGCGAGAGCCGCACGCACATGGCCGCCCCCAGGAACACCACGGCCACCAGGCAATAGGTGGCCAATTCCTCGGTCCAGGCGAAGCTGTCATTCAGCACATAGCGCGTGAAGAACTGCGTGAAGACCAGGCCCGCCATGCCCCAGAAGACAATCAGGGTGATCCAGTCCTCCGGTGCGTAGGGGGAGAGGTCGACGGGCGCGGTTTCCTCGAAGGTGTGGGCCAGCTCTTCGCCGGTGACCTGCGTGTGGACCTCGCGGGTGAAAGCCTGTTCTGCCATGGCGATTCCGGGCGACGCAAAAGGGAGGGCATCCGGCAGGCGGCACAGGCCCGCCGGAGCGGCGATCATGCGAGGGAGAGGCGGGCCGGGCGCGGTTGGCGCCCGGCAGGGTGCTCACGAGCCGGACTTGATGGCCTGGATGCGGTCCCAGTCGGCCTTGCGATAGCCGAAGCTCTCGAAGGTGATGGTTTTCATCACCTGGTCGCGGAAGTCGTTCGTATCCACCTCGACGATGGTCAGGCCCTTCTGCTTGAACACCTCAAGCAGTTCCTTCTCGCGGGCCTGCACCTGCTTGGAGGCCTTCGCGGCGGCCTCTTGTGTCACCTCGGTAAAGATCTTCTGGTCCTCAGGGCTCAGCTTCGCCCACAGCCCCTTGGAGACGATGGTGTTGAGGTGGTCCACGATGTGCCCGGTGAGGATGATGCTCTTCTGCACCTCGTAGAATTTCTTCGCCTCGATGGTGGTCAGCGGGTTTTCCTGCGCATCCACGGTGCCGTTCTGGAGGGCGAGATAGACCTCGGCGAAGGCGATCGGCGCGATGTTGGCGCCGCACGCCTTGGGCATGGCGAGGTAGGCGGGGGCGTCCGGCACGCGGATCTTCAGGCCCTTCATCTCGGCGCAGGTCTTGAACGGCTTGTTGGAGGTGGCCTGCCGGACGCCATAATAGGTGACCGCCACAATGTGGTTGCCGGTCTTGTCCTCATAGCCCTTGGCGAGTTCCTTGAAGACGTCGCTCTTGGAATAGGCGATGAGGTGATCCGCGTCGCGGAAGGTGTAGGGATAATAGGTCACGCCGATGGGCGGATAGGCCTTTCCGGCGAAGGACGAGCCGGAAATGATCATGTCCACGGTGCCCAGCGTCAGGCCCTGGTTGATGTCGCTTTCCTTGCCGAGCTGGGAGGCCGGATAGACCTCAATCACATAGCGCCCGTTGGTGCGCTTGTTGATCTCCTCCGCCGCCCAGACAGAGGTGGTGTGGAAGGGCTCCGAGGTCTCATAGACATGGGCCCATTTCAGCTTGGTCTGGGCGCTGGCCGGCCCGGCAAGCATGAGGGCGGACCCGAGGGCAAGCGCGGCCGTGAGCCCGCAACGAAGAACGGACATCTGTTTCCTCCACCAATGGCCCGGCTTTGAGGTTTGGCGTGCCGGTTAAATCGATTTGAGTCGCGGATCTGTTGTCCCCGTCCTCATCTCGCTGCCATGGTACTATGGAAGCCCGCCGCGGCAAGGGGCGATCGCGCGGGCGCACCCGCACGGTCCATCCGGTCGGCCCGGCGTGCCAATCGACGGTATTTTGATAGCGGGGCCCTACTGCGGCGGCTCAGCAGCCACCCTCGACCGGACCGTCCAGGCGCAGGCGGTTGACGTGTCCCATCTTTCGGCCTGGCCGCGCCTCGTCCTTGCCGTAGAGGTGCAGGTGCGCGCCCGGCTCGGCCAGAATGTGCGACCAGGCATCCACATCATCGCCGATAAGGTTGATCATCTCCGCATGGCCGAGGCGGGCGGGGTCGCCCAGGGGCCAGCCGGCAATGGCGCGCACATGCTGCTCGAACTGGCAGGTGACGGCACCGTCCATGGTCCAGTGGCCGGAATTGTGCACGCGCGGCGCGATCTCATTGACGATCACCCGCTCGCTGGGGCCTTCGCCGGACACGAACAGCTCCACCGCAAACACCCCCACATAGTCCAGGGCGCTGGAAATGCGGCAGGCAATGCCGCGCGCCTGCTTGGCCGCCTCGGCGCCGATCCGCGCCGGCACGGTGGACCGGTGCAGAATGTGGTTGCGGTGCTCGTTCTCCGTCACGTCGAAGGCGGCGAACGCATCATCCGAGCAGCGGGCGCCGATGACCGACACCTCGCGGGAAAAGGCGATGAAGCCTTCCAGGATGGCGCTCTGGGCGCCGATGGCGGTCCAGGCGGCCGCTAGGTCGTCGCCGGGGCGGATGGTGACCTGGCCCTTGCCGTCATAGCCGAAGCGGCGGGTTTTCAGCACCGCAGGCAGGCCGATGGCGGCGACCGCCGCTTGCAGGTCCGCAAGGTTCTCGACGGGGGCGAAGGGCGCGGTCTCGATGCCGAGGTCGCGCACGAAGCTCTTTTCCGCCAGTCGGTCCTGCGTCACCGCGAGCGCCCGCGCCCCGGGGCGCAGCGGCACCCGCGCCGCCAGGAACTCGGCGGTTTCAAGGGGCACATTCTCGAACTCGTAGGTCACCACGTCGCAACGGGTCGCGAGTTCGGCCAGTGCCGCCTCGTCCTCATAATCCGCGCAGATATGGCCGTCCGCCACGCGGAAGGCGGGGCTGTCCGGGTCGGGACACAGGATCTGCGTGCGCAGGCCAAGCTGGGCAGCTTTCAGGGCGATCATGCGCCCGAGCTGGCCGCCGCCGAGAATGCCGATGGTGGAACCGGGTTTCAGCATGAAGATCAAACCGGCCGTTCGGCCACGGCCTCGGTGCGTGCGGCGCGCCAAGCCTCAAGGCGGGTGGCGAGCTCGGGATCAGACAAGGCAAGGACGGAGGCGGCCAGCAGGGCCGCATTGGTGGCGCCGGCCTTGCCGATGGCAAGCGTGCCCACCGGAATGCCCGCCGGCATCTGGACGATGGAATAGAGGCTGTCGAGGCCCGACATGGTGCGCGATTCCACCGGCACGCCGAACACCGGGAGGGTGGTCATCGCCGCAACCATGCCCGGCAGGTGCGCCGCGCCACCGGCCCCGGCGATGATCACCTTGAAGCCTTCCGCGCGGGCGGACTTGGCGAAGGCGACCATGCGATCAGGCGTGCGGTGGGCCGAGACGATGCGCGGATCGCAGCCGATGCCCAGTGCCTCCAGCGTCTCGACCGCATGGCGCATGGTGTCCCAATCGGACTGGCTGCCCATGATGACGGCCACGGGCCGCGAACTCATCGCTTCCATCCCTGAAAAACGGAAAGCGCGGCTTTATCGGAAAGGGACGGGAGGAGCAAGTGCGGCAAGGCCCGCGGGGCAACTTCCTTTTGAGCCGTCTGCTCGAGGACCTCGGTGCCAGCTTCAGCGCAACCGGCAGGCATGAGGCGCCTTGTAGTTCAGTTCGACCCGGTCGAGCTGAGGCGCCACGAGGATGACCAGCATGTTTCCATCGTCCACTAGGGCCGCGAGCACGCCATGGGTGGTGAGATCTGCAGCCCCCTGCGGCAGCATGGCTCGGGCGATGGCGCCAACGTCCCGGCCGGCGAAGGGATCGCTCCCGGACGCAACCGGGAATATGCGGGCGCGGGCGTCATAGCCATTGACATGAAACTGCGCGACGACGTCACCCGCTCCCCGGTCCAGCCGCGCGAGCGCGGCCCGATAAGGCGGCGTCAGGGTGCCGATATGAATATGCAGCTGATGCTGGCTGCGGTTCCGCGCGGACTGGGCAAGGAATGCCAGCCCGTCCCGTCCAAAGGCCGGCGTCACAAGGGACTGGGAGGCGAAATAGGCGTCTGACCAGTAATTGCGCACCGAAAGGCCAGTGGTGTCCTCGATCCCAATCACGGGAGCCAGGGCCCAGAGAATGAACCGGCAATTCTCCCCCCTCGCACTGGGATACGTGTCGGGGCTCTGGAAGCGGGTATCGTACTGGAGCACAAAGCCTCCCTCTGGCCGCCGATTGGCCATGAAGGCGCCCTGGCCATCAGCGCAGCGGCCGCCCGCGCAGGCAGGGGAGGTGATGAAACGACGGACCTTGCACGTGTCCGCGCTCGCGTTGCGCGGGTCGTCGCAGGAACGGCAGGGCTCGGGCGCCTTGTCGTGGGCATTGGCCTGGGCAGGGGAGGCCCAATGTTCGGCGCCTGGCTGGCCTGCGGGGTTGGCCGGACACAAAATTGCCTGCGAACGCTCGCCCGTCTCCTGCGTGCGGCTCTGTTGCGCCAGGACCGGGGTCGCCATGACGAGGAGAAGCACACTTGCCAGGGTGCGCATCGGCAGGTGCCTTAGAGCGTCCCGGAGACGGGGCCTTTGTCGCAGTCCAGCGCGCTGCACAGTCATGCTCCCCTCGAAAGCGGCGTCTTCGCACAAGCGGCCGCTTCTCCTCGCTTCAGGCCCAAGATGCCAGACGAGCGTCAGTGGCGCGGCACCACCGTACCTGGATTCTCATCGCCACGGGAGAGCGCGGCGCAGGGCGCGATTTGACCGCCGAAGCGGTCTTTGACCGGCGCCGCTGCCCCGGCATCACAACCGAAAGCTATGAAGGAGGTACAACCAAAAGAGGAGTTAATTGCAAACATGCAACCTCATGATAGTCTTTGTGAGGCGGCGCTATGGCGAGGTGGGGCGCCAGCCAATGCGGGGAGGGGGGCAGATGGGGCGTGCAAGGCGCAGGATCGTCCTGGTTCTCGGACTGGGCCTCGGGTTCTCCTCGATCCCGCCCGCTTGGGCGCAGGTGCCCCCCCATACGCCGGGGACCATCTGCTTCACCCAGTATTTCTGGTGCTGGGCCCAGCCGCCGGGACCGCCCGGGTCGACCTGCGGATGTCCGACCCCTCAGGGATGGGCACCGGGCATTCGGGGCTGATGCGGAACGAGGGAGGGGTGGGCCATGAAGGTGGAAGATCTGGCCGAGCTCGTTGAGGACGCCGAGCTTGTGGCCAATGCGGGGGTTAGGCTGGGACGGATTCCGGACCCGCTGCCCCTTCTGAACGCTATTCAGACGATCCGCTCTGAGCAAGCCGCTGGTGAGGCTGCGCCATCTTCGATCATCACCCTCCAGAACGAGCTCAACAGTGCTGTTATCCGGATCTTCCCGATAACACTTTACCATCTAAAATCTGGATGGAAGCCCTTCAGTAAATCACAAGGTATAGTATCAACCGTAATTTTTGTCATTTCTTGCATATTAATGTTGTTTGTCACATCCTGGTGCACCATGCTTTACGAGCGGAATGGTTTCCAGCTTTCGCTCGCCCAGGAGCTGCATGGCGCCCGTGCTCAGGAAATCGCTTTCAATCTCAACGCAATTCTCAAAGTAAATAACAAGCCGTTGGGTGCTTCTTCATCCAGTGCGGACGGGATTACGAAGGATGTATTTCTAAAGCAGTTAATCGAACTTTATCAAATAAATAAAAAGCAATTATCTTTTTCATCGACGTGGAATTATTTGAAGAAGGAGCTGTCTAATCCAATATATTTCTTTGCGCCGCAAATGTCGTCAACCTTAAGTGGAAATGCGGATTCAGGTTATTCAGGGCCATACACCGAGGTTCTTGAAAAAGTAAAAAAGGACTATGGAGGCGGAAACGCCGATCTTGATGCGTACCTCCGCGGGGAGAGGGGTAAAAATACGCCTATAGATTTAAATGTTATGGGCCAAATCTGTCCACCAGAGACAGGATCGCGAGAAGGGCAGGTGAGCGCTGCTTCGCCTGGACTGACAAATGCGAGTGGTTCATCAAGGCCTCATTGCGTCCTAAGTCGCGAACTCACTGAAGTTTCTGACTTGATGGCGATACTCGGCATAAATCTCGATCCGCGCGGCCCATCAAATATGTTTAACGAGATTTTCCGCCTTCAGGCAAGTATCGTCTTGCTCGGCGCTTGGTTGCTGCCTGCCATGTATGGAATTTTGGGGTCGTTGATTTTCCATCTGCGCCGCTTTCTGGATCCCGCCAATCCAAATCCGCGCGGCATCACAACAATCATGCGGGTGATCATGGGCGGATTTGGCGGCGTCATCGTCGTCTGGTTGCTCGACTCGACCAGCCAGAATGACAGCGCAAAGATCCTCGTTCCTTTCACCCACTTCGGCCTGGCATTCCTCGTGGGCTTCAGCACCGATCTGTTGTTCCAGTTCCTCGACGCGTCCGTGAGCCGGGCGCAGTCCGCCCTGACCTCCCTTGGAGCCGGTGGCACCTCGAGCCGGTGAAGGTCGCTTCCCGGCCGCCCGCGCTCAAGCCTCCAGCTGCGATGCGAGCACCACGCGGTTGTGGCCCTGGTCCTTGGCGGTGTTGAGGGCGTCGTCCGCGCGCTTCATCCAATCGTCCACGTCTTCGCTGGGCAAGTGCTCGGCGACGCCGATGGAGATGGTGACGGAGGGCCTTTCTCCCGACGGCAGGAACACGGCCATGCCCGCGATCTCACAGCGCAGCGCCTCGGCAATGTCGCTGGCAATGGTTTCCGTCGTGCCTGGTAGAAGGATCGCGAATTCCTTCACGCCCACACGGGCGGCGCGGCCGGCATGGGCCCACAGCACCCGAGAGACGGCCACCAGGACGAGGTCGCCGCTGGCGTGGCCGTAGGTTTCGTTGACGCTCTTGAAGTGGTCGATGTCGAAAAGCAGCAAGGAGAGATCGCCGCCGCCCAGGATCATTTCCTCGGCGAGATTGAAATAGGCGCGGCGGTTCAGCAGAGAGGTGAGCGCGTCATGGGTGGCCCAGCGCACCAGTTCACGGCGCGCCTGGTTCATCCGCTCCGCCCCGCGCAGGCGGGCTTCCAGCTCGATCTTGTCCGGGGGCTTGCGGATGAAGTCGTCCGCCCCGCTGTCCAGGGCTTCCACCAGATGCGTCGTGTCATTGCTGGAGGACATGGCGATGACATAGATGGGCCGGCCCTTGTTGGCGATGACCCGGGCCTCCCAGCACAATTGAATGCCGGACACGCTCGGCACCTCGAAGCTGGTCATCACCACATCAAGGGTGGTGTCCTCGTGCAGATGGTGCAAGGCGTCCTGGCCATCAAAGAATGGGCACACGGTGTGCCCCATGTCTTCGATCATCCGGCCCATGAGCTTCAGGCTGACTTTACTGGGTTCCACCAACATAACGCGCATGGGAAAACCTTCGGGCATATCTGTGAAGGAAATATACCCGATGCAAAGAAATAGTGGTGACCGGTTACTGTAATTTTTGATCCATTATGAGAGGGAGTGGCAGAGAAAAACAGGAATTCAAACCGAATTGACTTTGAATTTGAATGAAAGTCGTTTCAATCCGAGAAGAGCGCGGGAATGATAGTCCGGGCGCGTCCGACGCCTCACCGCCACCGGCGGTGCAGCCACAGCCATTGGGTGGGATATTCGCGCACCCAGCCCTCGATTACGTTGGAGACCGCCTGCATGGCGCCTTCCACGTCGATGCGGCCCTCGGCGTCGCGGGGTAGGGCGATTTCCTCGGTGATCTCGATGCGGAATCGGCCATGGGGCAGGCGGATGACGCGCATGCCGTGCACCGGGCAATCGAACTGGCGGGCGAGACGGGCGAGTGTCGGGTTGGTGTGGGCGGGGCGGCCGAAGAAGTCCACCACCACGCCCTGGCCCCAATACTGGTCCACCAGCATGCCGATATGCTCGCCGTCCTCCAGCATGCGGGCCATCTGCCGGCCGGCATTGCGGCTGGCCTTGACGAGGCCCGGCATGGTCTGGGCGCGCATTTCGGTGATGAGGTCGGCGGCCTTTTTGATGTTGGGCGCCCGGTAGAGCACGCCGCCGGGCACGCCGAGCTTGGCGCCGGTGATGGCGTTCAGCTCCCAATTGCCGGTATGGGCGGTGAAAAAGAGACCGGGACGGCCATCGTCGCGCAGGCGCGCCATGATGTCGGCGCCGACGATCTCGATGGTGCCGTTGCCGGGATGGTCGGGGTCATAGTCCCAGATGCGGTCGAGATGGGCGAACTCCGCCGCCATGCAGCCCAGATTGTCCCAGACCCCGGCCACCATCCACCAGATCTGCCAGGAGGACTTCTCGGGAAAGGCGAGGCGCAGGTTGCGTCGCGCCGTGCGGGAGACCACAAAAAAGGGGCCGAGCAGCCAAGCGAAGCTGCGGATGATGGACCGCGACCAGGAGACCGGGAACAGGCGCGACCACCAGACCAACCCCTGGAGCAGGCCCACCACGGCGCTTTCCCACAGGGGGGCGAGCGCGGAGCGGGTGCGCCGCGCCGCGCGCACGGCAATGGCCTTCAGGGATGTCACTGCCCGGCCTCCCGCGCTCAGAAGCGCACGAGGATCTTGCCGAACACCCGGCGGCTCTCCAGCCGCTCCAGGCCCTCGTTGAAGGATTCCAGCGGCACCACGGTGTCGATGACCGGCTTCACGCCCCGGCCCATCTTTTCCAGGCCATTGGCCACGTTGCGGATGGTGGCGCCGAAGGAGCCGAAAATCTTGTACTGGCGCTGGAACAGCTGCATCAGGTTCATCTGCACCGAGACGCCCGAGGTGGAGCCGCAGGTCACCAGGCGCCCGCCGGGCTTCATGGAGAGCAGTGAGCCGTTCCAGGTGTCGACGCCCACATGCTCGAACACCACGTCCACGCCTACCTTCTTGGTGATCTTGCGCACCATGTGCTCGAACCGCTCCTCGCGGTAATTGATCACATGGTCGGCGCCCAGCAGTTCGGCCTTCATGGCCTTCTCGTCATCGCCCACGGTGGTGATGACGTTGGCGCCCACGTCCTTGGCGAGGCGAATGGCCGCGCTGCCGATGCCGGAGCCGCCGGCATGGATAAGCACCGTCTCGCCCTGTTCCAGCTTGGCATTGTCGAACAGCATGTGCTCGACGGTGGAGAAGGTGATGCCGGCGCAGGCGGCCTCTTCCCCGGTCACGCCTTCGGGGGCCGGGATCACCAGCCGCTCGGGCATGTTGATGCGTTCGCAGGCGAAGCCATCAATGTGGAAGCCGAGCACGCCCCCCACATTCTCGCACAGATTGTCGCGGCCATTGATGCACTGCTTGCAGTGGCCGCAGGTCATGGCGCCATACATGGCCACCGTCTGGCCCACCTTGAGGCCGCGCACGTCCGCGCCCACGGCGATGATCTCGCCGGCGGCCTCGGCGCCCACCACCAGCGGCATCTTGCGCTTGGCGAAGGCCATGCCACGCCAGCCCCACACATCGATGTGGTTGAGGGCGACGGCCGTAACGGCGATCTGCACCTCTCCCGCACCAGGGGGCGGGGGCTCGGGCAGGTCGACGATCTGGAGATTGCGGTCGGAAACGAGCTGGAGGGCGCGCATGGTCTTCCTGAAGGTCAGCGATGGGCGGCGAGCTGGGCCGAGAGGCCCCCGTCCACCGGGATCACGGCGCCGGTGATATAGCCTGCCCCGGGTGAGAAGAGAAAGGCCACCACCTGTGCCACGTCGTCGGGGTTGGCAAAGCGGCCGGCGGGGATCTGGGCGGCCATGCGGTCGCGATAATCCGCGAACTTGGCCAGCATGCCCGTGTCGATGAAGCCAGGGGCCACGTAGTTCACGGTCACGCCGCGCCGGGCGGTCTCCACCGCGAGGCCGCGCGCATGGGCGAGCAGCGCCGCCTTGGAGGCGGCATAGGCCGCGTTGCCCTGGTTGGCCTGGAGCGCGGCCACCGAGCCGATGGCCACCATCCGCCCCTCCCGGGCGCGCGTCATCGGACGCACCAAAGCGCGGGCGAGGCGCACGAAGGTGAAGTGATTCACCTGCATGACCGCCTCGGCCTTGTCCTGGTCGATCATGGCGGCCAGCGTGTCATAGGAGGCCCCTGCATTGTGGCAGAAGCCGTAATAGGCCTCCGGGTCCGCCTCCAGCTCCTGCGCGAGGGCTTCGACCGCCGCACGGTCGGCCAAATCCACCGGCCGGGCGATCAGGCGCGCGTCTGGCGTCGCGCCGCGGATCTCTTCCATGAGCGTCTCGGCCTCGGCGACCGCGCTGCGATAGGTGAAGGTTACCGCATAGCCGGCCGCGCTGAGGTGGCGCACGATCGCCGCCCCGAGGCCCCGGCCCCCGCCGGTCACAAGAATGCGTTTGTGAGCGAGGCTCATGCCCGGGCCGCCAGCGACGAAGTCATCACGCCGGCTCCCCCGCCAGCACGAGGCTCACATTCTGCCCGCCGAAGCCGAACGAATTGGAGATGACGCGCTTGACCTCGGCGTCCCGCGCAACGTTCGGCACCACGTCCAGCGGAATGGCCGGGTCGGGCAGGTGATAGTTGATGGTGGGCGGAATACGGCCATTGGCGATGGTCAAGAGCGACACCGCCGCCTCGATGGCCCCCGCTGCGGTGAGCGTGTGGCCGATCATGGACTTGTTGGACGAGATGGGGATGCCGGCGAGGAGTTCGTCGCCGAACACCGCCTTCATGCCCACATATTCCATGCGGTCATTCTCGGGCGTCGAGGTGCCGTGGGCGTTGATATAGTCCACCTCTGCCGGCGTCACGCCGGCATCCTCCAGGCCCTTCTTGATGCAGCCCACGATGGGCTTGCCGTCGGGGCTGGAGCGGGTGCGATGGAAATTGTCGGCCATCTCGCCGCACCCTTCCACCACGCCCAGAATGGTCGCGCCGCGCGCCACCGCATGCTCCAGGCTCTCAAGCACCAGGGCGGCCGCGCCTTCGGCCATGACGAAGCCGTCGCGATTCTTGGCGAAGGGGCGGGCGGCCTCTTCCGGCTTGTCATTGGCGGTGGTCAGCGCCGAAAGCAGAGAGAAGCGGATGAGCGCTTCGGGATGCACCGAGCCGTCGGTGCCCAGCGAAAGCGCCACGTCGCATTCCCCGCGCCGGATGGCTTCCACGCCCAGCTGGATGGCGGTGGCGCCGGAAGCGCAGGCGGTGGAGAGCGAAATGGGCTGGCCCTGCGTGCCGAAATGGTCGGCGAGGCGGTCCGCCACCGAGCCGAACAGGAAGCGCTCGTGCCAGGGGCGGAACTTGCCGGTGGAGGCGGCGGTCAGCAGGTCATGATAGACGAGCGGCTTATGGTCCACCACGTCGGCAAGCTGGCGCTTTTCCGGCCATTCCAGTTCCACCGGCGGCACGGCGGCGAACAGCGGGCCGGGAAAGCGGCCCTTGCCGCCGATGCCGGACTGGGCGACGGCTTCCTCGGCGGCGAGCGTCGCGAGCTTCTGCGACAGATCGGGCGCGGGGACGCGGCCGTCGAACAGGAAGTCCACGGTGCCGGCAATGGTGGTGCGCATGCCCTCGACGGGAAAGCGGGTGATGCGGTGGATGCCCGATTCACCGGCAGTGAGGCGGCGCCAATTGTCTTCCTTGCCCTGCCCCAGGGAGGTGACGATGCCAATGCCGGTGACAACCACGACGGGCCGGCCGAACTTGTCCGTGTACGCCTGCGCCATGGGCGCCTCCTGGAATCTATACGGCGCCCCGCCCGGCGCACCATTTGCCGTCTTATGGCACCCGGCGGCGCCTGCGTCATCCCATCGACCCTGGCTGCCGCCCGTGCATGGCGCGCATGACGCGGCCGGTCGGCGAGGGGAGGCGGCCCTCAGGCCACCTTCTCGACCAAGGCGGCGCCTTCGCCGCGCCAGTGGCCTACTGCGGTCACCAGGACGCGGTCCACCGAGCCTTCGCCCGATTCCACCTCGTCTCCCGCAACGACGGGGAAGAGGGTCCCGCGCGAGACGGTGAGCGCGGCCACAGCGAGCGCGGCGGGGAACTGGGCCTCGAAGCCGTGGCCGATGCGATTGGCCAGCGCCCGCACCGGCAGGCCAGCCGAGGTCAGCGCGCCGCGCTCAGCCTCGGTTGCGCCGCGCGCGCCGGTGGCACCGGACAGCACCAGGGTGGACTTGTCTGAACCCGCCTTGGCCACGAGCCCGGAAATGACGGCGGCGAGGTCGCCCTCGTCATTGCGCCGGGCCCGCTCGGACCAGACGCCGGTCAGCTTGGCGATGGGCTTGGCGCCACGTGCGGTGGCATGCTCGGGCGATTCCAGCACCAGGAAGGCGCCCATGGAGCCGGAGGGAATGCCGGGGGCGTCACCCTGCGAGAAAACCGGGCGGAAGCTGCCGGTCATGCAGAAATCGTTCAGCGCGTAGAGAAGCAGCATGTCCTCGCGCTCGGCATTATAGGCGCCGCCCACGAGGGCGATCTCGCTCTGGCCGGCGGCGATGCGGGCATGGGCGACGCGGGTCGCGTCCACGCCGGCGCTTTCCTCGCCCATGAAGGTGCGGGAGGAACCGGTGACGCCGTGCACGATGGAAATATTGCCGGCGAGCAGATTGGAGAGCTGGGCCAGCGAGAGCGTCGGCCGCAGGTCCGCCAGCAGGCGCTCGTTCAGCAGCCGGCCGGGCTCATTGGCGCCCACGAGGTCGTTCAGGATGGCCGCGTCCACCGCATGGTCGCGCTCGCCGCCGCCGGCGCCCACGATCATGTCGGTGCGGCCGAGAATGTCGGCATTCTTGGCGATGCCGGCGCTGTCGAGGGCGAGGCCCGCCGCATAGGTGCCGATGCGCTGCCAGGGCTCCATCTGACGCTGATCGCCCTTCTTGGGGATCTGGCTGTCATAATTGAGCTTCACCAGCGGGTGCACCACATAGGGCGCGAATCGCTCCGCATCGGTGATGGGCGCGGTGCCCGCATTCAGGGCGTCCCAATGGGCATCGAGCCCCTCTCCCAGCGAGGAGACGAGCCCGATCCCGGTGATCCAGACCTCGCGCTTGCCGGCGCCGCGCTCAGTCATCGACATATTCCGTCACCGGGAAATGGACATGCTCGGCCACCCGCAGCACGGTGCTCTTCATGCGGCCCTCGGGCCAGGAGAGCACGCGGAAGGTCAGCTCGGCATTGCAGATGGGCTTGCCTTCGAAGGTGGCATGGGTCTTCGCCACCACGAAGCCGGAGCCTTCGTGCAGAATTTCGGAGTGCAGGTCCAGATTCTGCCCCGGCACGACGAAGGTGCGCAGCTTGGCTTCCTTGACGGTGGCCAGGAACGGCATTTTGTCGAATCGGTTGCGCGCCAGCACCAGCCAGCCCGTGGTCTGGGCCATGGCCTCGATGAGCAGCACGCCGGGCATGATGGGATAGCCGGGGAAATGGCCCTCGAAGATCGAGCTTTCCTCGGGCACCAGGCCCTGGCAGTGGATGGTCTTGAGGCCCGGATCGATGCTCACGATCCGGTCCACCATCTTGAAGACTTCAGGACGCATCAGCTCCGTCCGACCTCAGGCCGACTTCGCAGCGACCAGCTCGTCGATGCGCGCGCAGAGGTTCTTGAGCACGAAATACTGCTCGGTGGTGGCCTTGCCGTCGTTCACTTCCTGCGTCCACTGCTCCAGCGGCAGCTTGATGCCGAAAGCCTTGTCGATGGCGAAGGCGATGTCGAGGAAGTCGAGGCTATCGATGCCGAGATCGTCGATGGCGTGGCTTTCCGGCGTGATGGTGTCACGCTGGATGTCGCACGTCTCGGCGATGATGTTGGCGACGGTATCGAACGTCGAAGACATGGATGCGCCTCTTTCAATGTCCGGCTTGCTGGCCCGTCCCCATCCAGCTCGCGGGAGCACAAATGCGGGCATGGCCGAGGGTCGGCCGACCGGCCCTGCGAATAAGTCGAGCGCCCCTATAGCGAACGTGGCGGGAGGTTTCAATGGCGAGCCCTGCCGCTATCCGGTGCGCAGGGGCCTCAGGCGGCGAGGATCTCCTTTAGCGCCGCCACAAGGCGCGCGCACTCTTCGTCCGTGCCCACGGTGATGCGCAGGAAATCGGAGATGCGGGGCTTGGAGAAATGCCGCACCACGATGGCCCGCTCGCGCAGCGCCTGCGCCAGCCGTGCCCCCTCATGGGCGGGATGGCGCGCGAACAGGAAGTTGGCGGAGGAGGGCAGCACCTCGAATCCGAGGCTGGAAAGATCGGTGGCCAGCTGCGTTCGGCTCGACACGATGCGCCCGCAGGTGTCCTGGAACCAAGTCTCGTCCTCCACCGCCGCCGTGGCGCCGGCGAGGGCCAGGCGGTCCAGCGGATAGGAGTTGAAGCTGTCCTTCACCCGTTCCAGCGCCTCGATGAGGGGGCGCTGGCCGATGGCGAATCCCACCCGCAGGCCGGCGAGCGAGCGCGACTTCGAGAAGGTGTGCACCACCAGCAGGTTGGGATAGTCAGCCACCAGCGGCACGGCGCTCTCAGCCCCGAAATCCACATAGGCCTCGTCGATCACCACCACCGCATCCGGATGCGCCTTCACCAGCGCCTCGATCTCAGCCCGTGGCAGGGCGATGCCTGTTGGGGCGTTGGGGTTGGGCAGGATGATGGCGCCGCAGGGGCGGTCATAGTCGGCGATGTTCACCCGCAGGTGGTCGTCCAGCGGGATGGCCTCGAAAGCGATTCCGTAAAGCCCGCAATAGACCGGATAGAAGGAATAGGTGATGTCCGGGAACAGCAGCGGCGCCTCATGCTTCAGGAGCGCCTGGAAGGCGTGGGCGAGCACCTCGTCCGAGCCATTGCCCACGAACACCTGGTCCGCCGTCACCCCATAGCGGGCAGCGAGCGCGGTGCGCAACTTCAGGCCTGTGGGGTCGGGATAGAGGCGCAGCGTGTCCACCTCGCCAGCCACCGCCTGCGCCACGCGGGGCGAGGGCGGATAGGGATTCTCGTTCGTGTTCAGCTTGATGATCCCCTCCATCTTCGGCTGCTCGCCGGGGACATAGGGGGTCAGGCCGTGAACGATGGAACTCCAATAGCTGCTCATGGAACCGGGCCTTTGAACGCGCAGACGGACATGCCGGCGGACGCGCGCCGGCTCGGCGGTGTCTGTGCCACGGATGGCGGGTTGCATCCACCCCGGATGACGCGATCAGGCGGCGAAAGCCCGAGCCAGAAGCAGGTCGGCGGTATCGCCGAGGTCCGCCGTCCCAAGCATCCCCCGTCCCGTTCGAAGGCGGCTGGCTGCATAGGCCTCGGCGATGGGGGCAGGGGCCCGCTCCGCGAGCGCGGCGGCCGCCGCGAGGGTGGCAAGGCCCTCGGCCAGGCTGCGCGCCTGCCTTTCCCGATCCGGCGCGGCCAGGCGTGCCGCGAGGGACAGGGCGGTCTCATGGGCGCCCGCAAGCCCACCGGCCTCCTTGACGAGGGCGTCAAGCAGCGCCCGCGCCGCCTCCGGCTCCCGGCTTGCCGCGCGCAGCAGGTCGAGAGCGACCACATTGCCCGAGCCTTCCCAGATGGAATTCACCGGCGCCTCCCGATAGAGCCGGGGCAGGGGGCTCTCTTCCACATAGCCATTGCCGCCCAACGCCTCCATGGCCTCGTAGATGAAGCCGGGCGCCAGCTTGCAGACCAAAAACTTCACCGCGGGGGTGAGCAGGCGGGCGCGGGCGGCCTCCTGCGGGTTCATCGCCGCACCATCGAAGGCACGGGCAAGGCGCATCACCAGCGCGACGGCGCCTTCCACCTCCAGCGCCATGTCCGCCAGAAGCGCGGTCATGGCCGGCTGGGAGATGAGCGTCTTGCCGAAGACGGTGCGGTGGCGGGCATGGTGCAGCGCCTGGGCGAGCGCCATGCGCATGAGGCCGGCGGATGAGGCGGCGCAATCGAGCCGGGTCATCTGAACCATGTTGAGGATGGTGGCGACGCCCCGGCCCTCTTCGCCGACGCCCCAGGCGAAGGCGCGGTCAAACTCCACCTCGGCCGAGGCATTGGACCGGTTGCCCAGTTTGTCTTTCAATCGCTGGAAATGCAGGCCGTTGAGGCTGCCGTCCGGCCGAAAGCGCGGCATGAGGAAGCAGGAGAGCCCGCCAGGCGCCTGCGCCAGCACCAGGAAGGCATCGCTCATGGGCGCGGAGAAGAACCATTTGTGGCCCGCCACCTCATATTCCCCGCCGCCCACCGGCCGGGCGCTGGAGAGATTGGCGCGTACATCGGTGCCCCCCTGCTTCTCCGTCATGCCCATGCCCAGCGTGACGCCGCTCTTCTCCCAGAAGGGCAGGAAGCGTCCGTCATAATGGCCGGCGCGAACGCGCGGCAGCCATTCGGCCAAAAGGGCCGGCGCGGCAGCGAGCGCGGCCGGGGCGGCATGGGTCATGGTGAGCGGGCACACATGGCCGGCCTCCACGCCGGAGACGATGTAGAGCCGGGCGGCGCGGGCCAGATGGCTGCCGCCTTGCCAGGTGGACGCGCTTAATCCGCCGACCGAGCTTTCCGCCATAAGAGCATGATAGGAGGGATGAAATTCCACCAAATCCAGCCGGCGGCCCTGGGGGTCGTGGGTGCGCAGGCGCGGCGGGTTTTCATTGGCGAGGCGCCCGAGCGCCAAACGGTCCGCCCCGCCCCAGGTGGACCCGAACCGCAGCAAGGCAGGGGCTGGCTCTCCGCCGGCGGCCTGTTCGCGCAGGGGCGCGTCGAGGGCCGCGAGGTTGAAGTCGGCAAAGGGCGGGGGCTGGTTCAGCACCGTTTCGCCGGCGGGCTCCGCCCATTCCGCGCGCGCCTCAGTGGCCTGAGAAACCGATCCTGCCATGGCGTCCTCCCGGAGCCGGCCGTTGATGGCCGTGCTATCTTTTGCGGGCTGGGATTCGCATCTGAACCATTGCGAAACCCTCCCCTCCTTAAGCTGCGCGCCCATGCCCCTGTTCGCAACCATCTGGCCTTGGATCGGCCTCGGCGCCGCCGGCATCCTTCTCATCCTGCTCGCGGCGGGCGACGGCCTGGCGGCGGATCGCACCCAGCGGCGCTGGCTGGACATGGGCTGGCTCACCTGGCTGGGCATTGCCGTCTACCTGATCCACCAGTTCGAGGAGCACGGGGTGGACATGCTCGGCCGTCCCTATGCCTTCCGGGGCGCGCTGTGTGCGGAATTGAGCTATCGCGATCCCATTGCCTGCCCGGTGCCCTTGTCCTTCATCACCTCGGTGAATGTGGGCGGGGTGTGGCTCGCGGGCATTCTGGCGGCCTTGCTGGCGCCGCGCCGGCCGCTGCTGGGCCTCAGCTTCTTCGCGGTGCCGCTGGTCAACATCTTCGCCCATGCGGGGCCGGCCGTGATGAATTCCCGCTACAATCCCGGCCTTCTCACCGCCACCAGCCTGTTTGCGCCCTTATGTCTGTGGGTGCTGTTCGTGGCGGTCAAGCGCTATGGCGCGGGGCTCAAGGCACTCTTGCTGCTGGTGGCCGGCGGCCTTGCGGTGCATGGCGTGCTGCTCGGCTCGCTCATGCTGTTCCTGCGCGGCTATATCGGCCCGGAAGTGCTGTCGGTGACGCAGGCGTTGAACGGGCTCGTGCCGCTCGCCCTCATGTATTTCGCCATGCCGGACCGGCCGGTGTCGGTGGCGCCTGCCCGTCCCGCGCCCCGCGCGCCCCGGCGGCGCGCGCCGAAGCCGGCGCCACCGCCCGTCGAATGAGCCTCAGACGGTGGCTCCCTTGGCCTTGGCGCGCTTCAGGTGCTCGTCGAGGCGGGGCAGGATCTCGATGAAATTGCAGGGCCGGTGCCGCACGTCCAGTTGGTGGACCAGGATCTCGTCCCAGCCATCCTTGCAGGCGCCCGGGGAGCCCGGCAGGCAGAAGATGTAGGTGGCATTGGCCACCCCGGCGGTGGCCCGGCTCTGCAAGGTCGAGGTGCCGATCTTGGCAAACGAGATCATGTGGAAGACGGTGGAGAAGCCCTCCATCCGCTTCTCGAACAGGGGCTCCAGGGCCTCCGGCGTCACGTCGCGGCCGGTAAAGCCCGTGCCGCCGGTGGTGATGACCACATCCACGGCGGGATCGGCGATCCAGGCGCCCACCGCCGCGCGGATCTCGTCCACGTCGTCCTTCACGATGGCCCGGCCCGCGAGCAGATGGCCGGCGGCTGCGATCCGCTCGGCCAGCACGGTGCCGGAGCGGTCATCTGCCAGTTCGCGGGTATCTGAGACAGTTAGCACCGCGATACGGACGGGGACGAAGGGGCGGGTGGTGTCGAGGCCGGCCATCAGATGGGTCCCTGCAAGGTGTTGCACTGCTGCATGGAGCCCGTCTTAAGCCCGCGCGAGAACCACGTCACCCGCTGCTGGGAGGAGCCGTGGGTGAAGCTGTCCGGCACCACCCTGCCCTGGGCGCGCTTCTGCAGCGTGTCGTCGCCGATGGCAGTTGCGGCGTTGAGCGCCTGCTGCACGTCGCCGGGCTCCAGCACCTGGAAGCGGGCATCCGCATGATGCGCCCACACGCCGGCGAGACAATCGGCCATCAATTCCGTGCGCACGGACAAGGCGTTGGATTCCCGCTCCGTGCGCGCGTTGCGCCGGGCCTCCTGAACCTTCGGCAAAATGCCGATGAGGTTCTGCACATGATGGCCCACCTCGTGCGCGATCACATAGGCGGCGGCGAAGTCTCCCGGCGCGCGGAAGCGGGTCTTCATCTCCTGGAAGAAGGTCTGGTCCAGATAGATCTTCTGGTCGTTGGGGCAATAGAAGGGCCCCATGGCGGTGGAGGCGCCGCCGCAGGCCGAATGGGTGGCGTCGGAGAACAGGACCAGGGTGGGGTCCTTATAGGTCTTGCCTTGCTGGCGGAAGATCTCGGTCCATACGTCCTCGGTCTGCGCCAGCACCTTGGAGGCGAAGCGGCCGAGCTCGTCGGAGGGCGCGCCGCGCGTGCCCTGCTGGGTGGGGGCGCTCTGCTGGGAATAGCCGCTCCCGCCGCCTTGGATGGCATCGAGGCCGGAGAGCAGCACCAGCGGATTAATGCCCAGCGCCCAGCCCACGAGGCCGACCACGATCAGCGTCCCAATCCCAATGCCACCACCCCGCCCGCCGGGCATGGAGAAGCCGCGCCGGTCCTCCACATTGCCGCTGGAGCGGAAATCCTCCCATTTCATGCCTGTCTTCCTCTTGATCGCCCGTCCGCACGCATGCGGCGAAACAACGTACGGGAGAGCTTAAGGTTCAACCCCTGCCAAGGCGATTCTTGGGAGGTGCGATGGCGAACTCAGATCGCATCCCTCATTTTGGCAAAGCCCATGGGGCGTGGCGTGGAAAGGCCGCCCAAGACAAGCCACGCGAGAAAATCCATGCAGAGGCACCGGCATCCTGCCTCTGTGGGACCAAGACATAAGCCGATTGGGCGCAAATCCTTCATGGGCGCGCGGCTGCTCATCCCTCCCAATTGGAGGATGCGCTCAGCCTTGCGTAAGGTACAATCCTTCGTTGAGAACCGTGCCGGGGGCGGGGATGACGTCGGGATCAAGTGGGATCGACAACGGAAACCAGCCGACCTATGGCTGGGATGTGATCGATAGTTCACTGGTGTCCGGGGACCCCCGGACCACATTGCTCGGCACGTTGTCCGCAGTTGTGTCTTTCGACTTTTCGTCCATCGATTTGTCGTCAATCACGTATGACCAACTCGTTCAGTCCGTTCCACCAGAATATCGAACGAATGAACTTCTCGCTGCGGCTGAAACGATCTTGAGTGGCGATTTCTCTGAAGTCATTGCGGCCCAGTCCTATTTTCGCCACCTGCTGAATACGTACGGCCCGAACGTTTCCATCTACGATGCCATCCAAATGGACACGGGGACGGCTCAGCCGGAGCCCTTGCCGGCCCAGTTCGAGCTTCCCAACTTCAATTTCAACCTCGACCCTGCGCTGCAGTTCGAGGCCGAAACCAGCCTTAGGAAGATCGGAGAGGTGGTTTCGCCACTTTACGACATTCTTCCCGACGGCAGCTGGATTTCGGAAGCCACAGACCTCGCCAACACCGCCTTGGGGAGCCATGGGCTCTCACGCGAGGAGTTGTTCGACCAGATCGGCGCGACAGCGTACGAGGGCGTGAAGGACGCTATAGAAGACGAAATAAAAGACAGGGTCCGTGGGTTGGGGGATATTGGGAATGCCGTTGTCGAGGCTCTCAGTGTCCGTAAGATACTGGGCAATTTCATCGGGAATATGATGGACCTTGCAGAGCAGGGTATGGATTATGTTTCCGGTAAAAATGATATTGGATTTAGAGATTACGAAGATACAGCAAATGGAAATATTTACTCATTCAAGAAAGATGCATCGGATTTTTTGAGCGATAAGTTCGGGTTTGCGTCTGAATCGATCGTGGATTCGCTGTCAAATTTCGGCTTCGGTACCAGGGAGGTCAACTCGTTTGAGGCGGTCGTCTTCAAGGACAAGGTGATATCCGGTAGCGGCAAGAAGGATACGCTGTTCGGGTCATCACGGGATGACCATATTTTGCCTGGCCGTGGGCAGGATGTGGTCATGGCAAATGGCGGAAATGACCGGATCGAGATCGGTGCCCGTTTCGAGGGTGACTGGATCTATGGCGGCGCCGGGACGGACACTGTGTCCTTCGGCATGGTGCGCGACGCGGCCCAGATCATCTGGGATGGAAACGTAACCCAGGTCAGTTTCGGATCGCGTTTCGTGTTGCTGAAGGACGTCGAACGTCTGGCGTTCGCGGATATCACCCTCGCGCGCGATATCGATGGAAAGCCGGGAGAGCTGTATCGACTCTACCAGGCAGCCTTCGGGCGCCAGCCAGACATTGCCGGACTGTCCTCAAATCTCGAGACTTATGAGAGCGGGACGTTTTCCCTCCGGGACATGGCCAATTTCTTCGTGAATGCCCCGGAATTTGCCCAGCTGTATGGTTCGGGAGCCAGTGACGACACATTCGTGGCCGCGCTTTACAAGAATGTCCTGGGCCGTGACCCGGACGCGGGAGGCCGGGCCTACTACACCGACTGGCTGGCGCGAAGCCCGGATCAGCGGGCCGAGGTTCTCACCGCATTCTCCCAGAGCCCGGAGAACATTGACCGGGTTGCCCTTGCCATTGGCGGTGCCATTGCGCTGGAGGCCGACCGCGATGATCGGCGCATCGATCTCCCGGACTTCACGGGGTGGATGACCCCCGCGCTCGGCTACAGCGTTCCGATCGAGCGTATCGCCGTGAGCGGAGGGGCGGGCGTCGATACCGCCGTGACGAGCTATGGTTCGTATTCGGTTCAGGTGGGCTCTGGCGAGGAGGGGCAGACGAGCCTCGTCACTCCCCAGGGCATCTATGACCTGCGCACCGTCGAGCGGATCGAATTCTCGGATCTGACGCTCGCCCTGGATGTGGACGGCGCGCCGGGAGAGCTTTATCGCCTCTATCAGGCCGCATTCGGTCGCAAGCCGGACGTGCAAGGCTTGACCTTCAATCTCAACAATTACGAGGAGCACGGCTTCTCGCTTGTGGAGATGGCGAGCTTCTTCATCAACGCGCCCGAGTTCCAGCAGCTCTACGGCGCCAACACGTCCGATGGCGTGTTCATCAACGCGCTCTATCACAACGTGCTGGGGCGGGCGGCGGATGCCTCGGGCCTGTCCTTTTACCAGGACTGGCTCAACCGGGACCCCGGCGCCCGCGCGCAGATCCTCGCGGCCTTCTCGGAGAGCCCGGAGAATGTGGATCTCGTGGCGCCCTCCATTGCCAATGGGATCGTCCTCGACACGGACTTCCTCAGCCTCTAGCCCTCAGGCCGGCGCCACCAGACGGCCCTCTCGCCGATCGAACCGCCAGATGTTGCCCGCCTTGAGGTGCGTGCCGCCTTGCCAGCGATCGATGGCGTTGGCGGTGGCATGGTCCAGCGTGCCAGCCAATGCCGCACGGCCGGCCGGGGTAAGGGTCACCGTGCTCGCCGCATAGGAGCGGTAGGAGAGCTCCTCGGCGGTGGGCACCTCTCCGGCGACGGCGGGAGAGAAGCGCGGCACCTCATGGACCGGGCAGGGCAGGCCGGTGAGGAGCGGCTCCGGGCCGAAGGCCATCTCGTCGAGGCGCAGGAAGAAGCTCATGTCGCCCAGAAACTTGGCCTCGTCCTGCTCGGTCACCGCGCCGAACAGGCGGCCGACGATCATCGGCCCCTCGGCAAGGGCCTGAAGTGCCCGCTCCTGTGTCAGCGAGAGCCCGGAGGCCGGGGCGGGCAGTTCCTCCAGCCAGCGCCGCAGCGAAGGGGCGAGGAAGGGCAGGTCCGGAACCGGCGCCTCCGCGAGAGCCGCGATGCCCTCCGGCGTGTCCGCCGTCACCACCGCCCAGGTGGCGCGTCCGGCCTCCAGTTGCACCGTGGTGACGGGGACAGCGCCTGGGGCAAGGGCGGCGGCCGCCTCGTGCGAAAGGGCGCCCAGATACGTGTCCGCCTGCATCAGCTTGAGGCCCACCCGCTCGGGCTCGCGGGCGAAGAAGGCGAGCAGCTGCACCAGCTGAAGCTGGTCGAACAGGTCGTGCTCGAACCACAATTCCACATCGCTATAGGCGATGTGGGCGGTGATGAGCCCGTCGCGCGCGGCGAAGTCGCCGCGCACATCGGCAAAGTCGAGGCCGAAGACAGCGGCGAGATAATCCGCCCGCACGTCCGACACCAGTTCGAGGCTTTCCAGTCCCGGCACCGGGCCGTCATGGAGCACGTCGCGCCATTCCAGCACCCGGCCGGAGACGCCGCCACTGCGAATGTTGGCGGCGGCGGAATCCCCGTTGGTGACGATCAGCCTGGCCATCTGCCTCTCCCTGTTGGAGCCTCTGCTTGTGGGCCTTTTGGTGGCTCGCCTGCCTCAGCCCCGCCCGCGATAGGGGGCGACGCCGGTGTCCGGCAGCCACGCGCCGGCCGGCAGTGTGCCAGTCTGCCAGAAAACGTCGATGGGGATGCCCCCCCGCGGATACCAATAGCCGGCGATACGCAGATAGCGGGGCTGCAAAAGCTGCACCAGGCGCTTGCCGATGGCCACCGTGCAGTCCTCATGGAAGGCGCCGTGGTTGCGGAAGGCGGCGAGGTAGAGCTTCAGCGACTTGGATTCCACCAGATAAAGGTCCGGCACGTAGTCGATGACCAGGTGCGCGAAGTCCGGCTGGCCGGTGACGGGGCACAGCGAGGTGAATTCCGGGCAGGTGAAGCGGGCCACATAATCGGTGTCCACATGCGGATTGGGCACGCGGTCGAGGGTGGCGGTGTCTGGATTATCGGGCAGGGCGGTCTGCCGGCCGAGCTGCAGCTCGTCTTGCGTCATGAGGCGTCCTTCAGGGTCTGGCCCGGCATTGCGGGCGGTTCGGCGCGGACCATAGCCCAAATGGCACCGTGCCGCTGCCGCGCCCTCTTCGCATTCCGCGCCGCACGCGCTAGAAGCGGCGCCGAAGACGGGGGCGCGTGCATGCCCCCGCAGAAATTCTCGCTCGTGAAGGGAAGGTTCGTTCCATGACCGCCATCGTCGACATTATCGGCCGAGAGATCCTCGACAGCCGTGGCAACCCCACCGTCGAGGTGGACGTGGTGCTGGAAGACGGCTCCCTCGGCCGCGCCGCCGTTCCCTCCGGCGCCTCCACGGGCGCCCATGAGGCGGTGGAGCTGCGCGACGGCGACAAGGGCCGCTATCTGGGCAAGGGCGTCCAGAAGGCGGTCGAGGCGGTCAATGGCGAGATCTTCGACGCCATCGGCGGCCTCGATGCCGAGGATCAGGTGAAGGTCGACAGCATCCTCATCGACCTGGACGGCACGCCCAACAAGGCCCGCCTCGGCGCCAACGCCATTCTCGGCGTGTCGCTGGCGGTGGCCAAGGCCGCGGCCCAGGCGAGCGCCCTGCCGCTCTACCGCTATGTGGGCGGCGCCAATGCCCGCGTGCTGCCGGTGCCCATGATGAACATCATCAATGGCGGCGCCCATGCGGACAACCCCATCGACTTCCAGGAATTCATGATCCTGCCCGCCGGCGCGGACTCGTTCGCGGAAGGCCTGCGCTGGGGCGCGGAGATCTTCCACACCCTGAAGAAGGGCCTCAAGGACGCCGGCCACAACACCAATGTGGGCGACGAGGGCGGTTTTGCTCCCAATCTGGCCTCGGCCGAGGCTGCGCTCGACTTCGTCATGAAGGCCGTCGAGAAGGCGGGCTTCAAGCCCGGCGCCGACGTCTTCATCGGCCTCGACTGCGCCTCCACCGAGTTCTTCAAGAACGGCGCCTATCACTATGAGGGCGAGGGCAAGGTGCGCGACATCGAGGCCCAGGTGAAGTACCTGGCGGAGCTGGTCGGCGCCTATCCCATCGTCACCATCGAGGACGGCATGGCCGAGGACGACTGGGCAGGCTGGAAGCTGCTCACGGACACCATCGGCTCCAAGTGCCAGCTGGTGGGCGACGACCTGTTCGTGACCAATGTGGAGCGCCTGTCGCGCGGCATCAAGGAGGCCACCGGCAACGCCATCCTGGTGAAGGTGAACCAGATCGGCTCGCTCACCGAGACGCTGGAAGCGGTCGAGATGGCACACAAGGCCGGCTATCGCGCCGTCATGTCCCATCGTTCGGGCGAGACCGAGGATTCCACCATCGCGGATCTGGCGGTGGCCACCAATTGCGGGCAGATCAAGACCGGCTCGCTGGCGCGCTCGGACCGCACCGCCAAGTACAACCAGCTCCTGCGCATCGAGCAGGAACTGGGCAGCCAGGCGAAATATGCCGGCAAGGCCGCGCTCAAGGCGCTCGCCTGAGCGTTTGGTTTTTCGGACGTGGGAGGAAGCCGGGCCGAAAGGTCCGGCTTCTTTCGTTTGAGGCCGCTGAAATGCAAAACGCCCCGCCGGGGGGCGGGGCGTTGCACCTTAACGACGAAAAAGGCCGGGGGAGGTGACCCTCACGCCTCGCCCTTCATCTTCACCCTTCGTCTTCGCCCTTCTTGGAGCCGCCGAGCTTGGCGAAGACGGTCTCGAGGTCGAGGTTTTCCTTGCGGCTGGGCGCGGGCTCGTCATAGCGGGTGGTGACATCCGCCGGCAGCAGGGTCTCGCCCTTGTCCTCGTGGGCCATGTTGGCGGGGCGGTCCTTGGCGGAGCGCTGCACTTCCATGTCCAGGTCGATCTGGCTGCACAGGCCCAGCGTCACCGGGTCCATGGGGGCCAGCTGCGCCGAGTTCCAGTGGGTGCGCTCGCGGATGGACTGGATCGTCGACTTGGTGGTGCCCACCAGGCGGATGATCTGCGCGTCCTTCAGCTCGGGATGGTTGCGGGTGAGCCACAGGATCGCGTTCGGCCGGTCATGGCGGCGGGAGACCGGGGTATAGCGCGGGCCCTTGCGGGTCTTCTTCTCCGGCAGGCGGACCTTGGATTCCAGCAGCCGCAGGCGGCGGTTCTGGTCCTTCTCGGCCAGCGAAATCTCATCGCGGGAGAGCTGGCCGGTGGAGATGGGGTCGAGCCCCTTGATTCCCTGCGCCACTTCCCCGTCGGCGATGCCCTTCACCTCGAGCGGGTGCAGTTTGCAGAAGTCACCGATCTGCTCGAACGTGAGCGCGGTGTTCTCGACCAGCCACACGGCGGTCGCCTTCGGCATCAAAGGGGTGTTCGACATGGGGAGCCTCTCGGCGTTCTCTTGTTCTGGGCGGCGGACATAAGGGTCTTGCGCTCGCTCCCGCCGTGGGGGCGAACCGCGGATCTCAAAATGTCCGGGATGCTTGAACCATACTTGGGACCGGACCTTTATGCAAATGGGCATTGGCGTTTGCGCGCGCAAGCCAGGCGCGGCGGAGGACGGGAGAAGCCATGGCGGCTCTTGACACCCCTTGCCGGCCGCGCCCATTCATGGGCCCATGAGCGGCTCCGATCTTTCGTCCATGCCCCCCGGCGGCGCCCCCGCGGGCGGCCTGCCCCCCTTGCGCGTGCTCTTGTGCGCCCCGCGCGGATTCTGCGCGGGCGTGGTGCGCGCCATCGATGCGGTGGAACAGGCGCTCACCCTTTATGGGCCGCCCGTCTATGTGCGCCATGAGATCGTCCATAACCGCTATGTGGTGGAGAGCCTGAAGCGCAAGGGTGCGGTGTTCGTGGAAGAGCTGGACGAGGTGCCGGCCGGCGATGCGCCCGTCATCTTCTCCGCCCATGGCGTGCCCCGATCGGTGCCGGAGGATGCGGCAGCGCGCAACATGTTCGCCATCGACGCCACCTGCCCGCTGGTGACCAAGGTGCACCGGGAAGCCCAGGTGCACCATCGCAAGGGCCGGGACATCCTGCTCATCGGTCATGCCCGCCATCCCGAGGTGATCGGCACCATGGGCCAGCTGCCCGAGGGCGCCGTTACGCTCATCGAGACCGCCGAGGACGCCCGGCGGGTGACGCCGAAGGACCCGGCGAACCTGGCCTATGTGACGCAGACCACCCTCTCGCTGGACGACACGGCGGAAATCGTTGCCATCCTGCGGGAGCGCTTCCCCGCCATGGCGGCGCCCCACAAGGAAGACATCTGCTATGCCACCACCAACCGCCAGGAAGCGGTGAAGAAGGTGGCGCCGCGGGTCGATGCCATGGTGGTGGTGGGCGCGCCCAATTCCTCCAATTCCCAGCGCCTGCGCGAGGCGGCGGAGCGGGCCGGATGCCCCGTGGCAGTCCTGGTGCAGCGGGCCGGCGACATCGACTGGTCGCTGTTCGACCGCATCACCTCGCTGGGCGTCACCGCCGGCGCCTCGGCGCCGGAAGTGCTGGTGGAGGAGATCCTCGACGCCTTCGCCGCGCGTTACGCGCTGGAGGTGGAAACCGTGACCGCGGCCGAGGAGGATGTGTTCTTCCCCTTGCCCCGGGCCCTTCGTCCCGACGCCGCGGAGTAAAAGGTGGCCGTCTATACCGATGTGTCCGCTCCCCATCTGGAGCAGTTTCTGGCGCGCTATGACATCGGGACACTCGTGTCCTTTCACGGCATCGCCGAGGGGGTGGAGAATTCCAACTTCCTGATCCAGACCTCTTCCGGCACCTTCATCCTCACGCTCTATGAAAAGCGTGTGGCGCCTGAGGACCTGCCCTTCTTCTTAGGTCTCATGCAGCATCTGGCCGCGCACGGCCTGTCCTGCCCGCAACCGGTGGCGGCGCGGGATGGGGCGATGCTGGGCGAACTGGCGGGGCGGCCCGCCGCCATCGTCACCTTCCTGCCCGGCGTCTCCGTGCGCCGGCCGGCCGTGGTGCATTGCGCGCAACTGGGCGAGGGGCTGGCGCGGCTGCACCTGGCAGGCGCGGATTTTCCCATGCGGCGGGTGAATGCCCTGTCCGTGCCCGGCTGGCGGCCGCTTTACGTGGCCGCTGACGGACGCGCCGACACGGTGGCGCCCGGGCTCGACGAGACCATCGCGGCGGAGCTTGCGGACCTGGAGGTGCAATGGCCGTGCGACCTGCCCTCCGGCGTCATCCATGCGGACCTGTTCCCGGACAATGCCTTCTTCCTCGAGGACAGCCTCTCCGGCATCATCGACTTCTACTTCGCCTGCACCGACCTCCTGGCCTATGACGTGGCCATCTGCCTGAATGCCTGGTGCTTCGAGGAGGATGGGTCCTACAATGCCACCAAGGGCCGGGCGCTGCTGCAGGGCTATGAAAAGATCCGCCCGCTGAGCCTGGAGGAAGGGGAAGCCCTGCCGCGCCTTGCCCGCGGGTCGGCGCTGCGCTTCCTGCTCACCCGGCTGGTGGACTGGCTGAACGTGCCCCCCGGTGCGCTCGTGCGGCCGAAGGATCCCAAGGAATATCTGCGCAAGCTGCGCTTCCACCGCACCATCGACAGTGCCCGCGACTATGGGCTCGGCGCATGAGCGCGCGCGTGGAAATCTGGACCGATGGCGCCTGCTCGGGCAATCCGGGGCCGGGCGGCTGGGGTGCCATCCTGCGGGCGGGCGCCCATGAAAAGGAATTGTCCGGCGGGGAGGGGCTCACCACCAACAACCGCATGGAGCTGCTCGCCGCCATCAGCGCGCTGGAGGCGCTGAAGAAGCCGTGCGCGGTGGACCTCCACACCGACAGCGAGTACCTGCGCAACGGCGTCACCAAGTGGATGTTCGGCTGGAAGCGCAATGGCTGGCGCACGGCGGACAAGAAGCCGGTGAAAAACCAGGACCTGTGGGAGCGGCTCGACGCCGCCATCGCTCGCCATGAGGTGGCCTGGCACTGGGTGAAGGGCCATGCGGGCAACGAGCTGAATGAGCGGGCCGACGAACTGGCCCGCGCCGGCATGGCGCCGTTCAAGGTGCGGCGGGCTTGAACGGATCGACCGGCGGGATCTTCGTGTCCTGAAAATAGAAAAGGCCCCGCGCGGAACGCCGGCGGGGCCCTTTTTCTGGTCCGGCGCCGGATGCCCGGCGCCGGCTTGCCTCACATCACTTGCCGCGCTTGAACGAGGTCCAGGTCTTGGTGACCACGCGCTGCACGTCCTGGGGATAGGTGGTCACCGTGAACAGGAGGCCCATCGTCTCCGCATTGGGATAGATGGACGGGTTGTCCAGGATGTCCTTGTCGATGAACTTCTGCGAGGCCAGATTGCCGTTCGCATAAGAGATATAGTTGGAGTTCTTGGCCGCCACTTCCGGCTTGTTCATGTAGTTGATGAAGGCCAGGGCCTCGTCCACATTCTTCGCATCCTTGGGGATGGCGAAGTTGTCGAACCACATCAGCGCGCCTTCCTTCGGGATGGCGTAGGCGATGTTGACCGGCTTCTTCTTGGTCTTCTTGGCGGCTTCCTCGGCGCGGGTCTTGGCCTGGAACACGTCGCCCGACCAGCCCACCGCCAGACAGATGTCGCCGCGCGCCAGCGCGTTGATATAGCCCGAGGAATCGAACTTGCGGATGAACGGCCGGATCTTCATGAGCAGCTCGCCGGCCTTGGCGATGTCCGCGGGATCCTTGGAATCGGGGTTGAGCCCGAGATAGCGCAGCGCAGAGGGGATCACCTCCTCCGGGCCATCCAGCATATAGACGCCGCAATCCTTCAGCTTGGAGAGGTTCTCCGGCTTGAAGACGATGTCCCAGGTGTTCATGGGAAGGTCGCCGAGGCGCGCCTTCACCGCGTCGACATTATAGCCGATGCCCGTGGTGCCCCACATATAGTTCACGGCATATTCGTTGCCGGGATCGTAGACGGCCAGGCGCTTGGTGATTTCCGGCCACGCATATTGCAGGTTCGGGAGCTTGGACTTGTCCAGCTTCTGGAACACGCCCGCCTTGATCTGGCGCTGCAGGAACGAGCCGGTGGGGACCACCACGTCATAGCCGGTCTTGCCGGCGAGCAGCTTGGTCTCCAGCACCTCGTTGCTGTCGAAAACGTCGTAGCGAACCTTGATCCCGGTTTCCTTGGTGAACTCCTCGATCACCGACTCGTCGATATAGTCGGACCAGTTATAGACGTTCACCACCTTTTGCTGGGCAAGCGCGGGCACGGCGCCGAAGGCGATCGTGCCGAGCGCGGCCAGGAGGGCGAGGCGACGCATGTGAGGCTCCTCTAGAAGGTCCACGATAGCCGTTAACCGGCTTCGCCACGGTCAGGCTATTGCGAGGACGGGCGCCGCTCAACTGATTATCCACCGGGCCGCTGCGTTGCGGCATCCGGTCACGAACCGCCGCAGCGTAAGGAGCAGGCTGGCCGTGGAGTCCTCACACGACGTGCGGCAGGAAGATCAGGAGGGCCTGCTGGTCGGTGACCTTGTCGAGAAGCAGGAAGAACATCAGGACGAGCAGGGCGAGGCCGAGGAAAAGCCCGAACAGGATCAGGGAGATGCGCCGCGCCAAGGCGGAGATGTTCATGAAGCCGAGTGCGCCGGCAATGACCGAGATGATCAGGAAAATGACGGCGTATTTCAGCATGGGCGCTCTCCGGGCTCATCCGCCGGACGCCGCCGGGGCGCCGCCGGACGCGGCGCATGGCCTCGTTGCGGCAGATCCCAGGCAGGGACGGATCGCAACTGGAACCGCCTATGGGGCCTCCGGGTTCCAGACCCATAACGACGGCGCGCCCGGAGCCTTCAGCGGCTGTTGAGCCAGCGCCGGATCTCTTCCTTCAGGCGCAGGAAATCCCAGAAGGCTGCGCCGACCACCACCAGGGGCACGAGCGAGAGGACCAGCGCGGTGGTCGAGGAAAGCCCCAGCGCGCCTTGCAGGAAGTCATAGGCGAAATAAGTGGTGAGCGCCGTCACGGCGGCGGCGATGATGAGATAGACCTTGCGGGTGAGCCGCCAGATGGCAAAGGCGAGCAGCACCAGCACCGCCAGCACCAGCACGAGGCCCCACACCCAGCCGAGCCCGAAGGTTACGGCGGCGAAGCGGCCGGCCGAGATGGAAAAAAGGGAGACCGTGGCGAGCAGCAAAAAGCCCGCCCGCAGGCGCAGAATGGAAGGCGGACCGACCTTGTGGGACATGGACATGGCTTTTCTCCCCCCGGCGAAACGATAGCGCGAGCCTAGCCTCCACGGACGCGATCGGGAAGGGACGGGTGCGCCATTGCCACAGGTCGGACGTGGGCACCGGCGCGCACCGGCGCCGGGTGTTAGCCGGCCATTCACCTTTTCGACTGTTTGCGTGGCTCCCGCGCCCCGTCCGGCCCATGGTGGATTTTCGAAGCAGGGCTAAGCTCCAAGGGCGTGCGTGCTCCTGCCATTCGCGGGTGGCATGGAACCGCCTGATGCGGTTGAAGCTTGATCGCGGCGGCCGCCCATGCGGGTTCTGGTCGAACACGCCCCGAGGGGCGACGAGGAGATGAGGAATGGGGCGGACCCTAGTGGTGCTGAACGCGCAGGCGGGGACCGTGCGGGACGTGGGTGCGGAAAAGGTCCGCGCCCAGGTGGACGAGGCCCTGACTTTGCCGGGCCAGGACGTCGATGTGCGCGTTCTAGAGGGGGCTGAAATGGTCGCCACTATCCGGGACGTGCGCCGTTCAGGCTATGACACGCTGGTGGTGGGGGCGGGCGATGGCACGGTGAGTTTTGCCGCCTCGGTCCTGTGCGGCTCGGATGTGACGCTGGGCGTGTTGCCGCTGGGAACCATGAACCTGCTGGCCTACGACATCGGCCTTCCCCGCGACCTGGCCGCGGCCCTTGAGGCGCTGCGCGCGGCCAAGGCGAAGCGGATTGACCTGGCCACCTTGAATGGCCGGGCCTTCCATGGGGTTTCGGGCCTTGGCTTCTTCACCCAGATGGCCATGGCGCGCGAGCAGATGCGCACCAGCCGGGGGCGCGTGCTGGGCTGGTTCATGGCACTGGGCCGGGCGGTGGTGCGCTCGGGCCGCCTCTCGCTGGAACTGGAGATCGAGGGACAGCGCGCCCCCATCGACGCTTATGCGGCGCTGGTCACAAACAATGTGTTCGACATGTCCGGCTGGCACCGCTCGCGCCTGGATGCGGGCGTGCTGGAAATCCATGTGGCCGAGGATCGCGGCGCGCTGGCCCGCATCAAGGCCGGTGCCGACCTGCTGGTGGAGGCCTGGCGCGACAATCCGGGCATCCACTCCTTCCAGGCCAAGGCGGTGACCATTCACGGCCTGCGCCGCCGCCGCGCCTGGGTGGCCACCGATGGCGAAATCACCCGAGAAACCTTGCCCCTGCGCTATGAGGTGGCGCCCGGCGCGCTCTCCCTCCTTCTGCCGCCGGATGCGGCCCAGTGGAAAGACGAGGCCCAGCCCCAGGTTCTGGATGCGGGGGCGGGAAGCGTGGCGCCCTGAGCCACCACGAAAAAAAAGGCCGGCGGGGAGCCCCGCCGGCCTCGTTTTCAAAATGGCGCGGTGCTCAATGCGCCATCAGGACCGGAACGGTCATGGTGGCAAGGATCTCGCGGGTCACACCGCCCAGCACCAATTCGCGCAGCGGCGAGTGGCCATAGCCGCCCATCACCACGAGATCGGCGCCCTGGTCCGCGACTTCATTGAGAATGGCCTCAGCGACGCCCACGCCTGAGCCCAGCGGCAGACAGCGGACCTGCGCATTGATGCCGTGGCGGGTGAGATGACGGGCGACATCCGCACCCTTGTCTTCCGCCTGCGCGCTGGCGCGGTAGACCGAGAAGATCTCCACTTGCTTCGCCTGGTGCAGCAGCGGAAGCGCCTCGTTGAGGGCGCGGGCAGCGGCGCGGCTACCGTCCCAGGCCACCACGGCGCGGCCGGCGGAGTAGGGCGCGGTCTGCACATAGGGCACGAGGAGAACGGCGCGACCCGAATCGAGCAGCACCGTCTCGGCAATCACCTCTTCCGGCCCCGGCCGATCGGGATCGGGCTGGGCGACGACGGTGAGGTCGAACAGGCGCGACATTTCGGCGAAGGAATTGGCCGCCAAGCCCAGCGAGGCGCTCAGCGTACGGATCTCACAGCTCACGCCCTCGCCAGCTGTGGCGGCGCGGAACGCCTCTGCCGCCTTGGCGGCGGCTTCTGCGTTCTCCTTCATCTGGGCATCGATGAAGTCCGTGGGCACGGCGCCCATATAGAAGGGGGGAACGTCAATCTCATAGGTGACGGCAAGGCCCGTCAGGTGTGCCCCGTGCGCCTTGGCAAGGCTCACCGCGAAGCTGGCGGCCGGATCGGTGTCGGCGCCCTGGGTCAAGTTGACGAGGATGTCCCGGATCATTTTGAGGTGTCTCTCTTCAGCCGCAACGGCGACACCACAATACCCTAATGCGTTCGCGAAAAAGCACTTTGACGGAGAGCAACTTATGCACACCGCACAAACGGAAACGCGGCCGCCTGGGGGAAGGCGACCGCGTCCGAAACGGCTCGGTCAGGCGGGGGTACTGACCGGTCCGTAGATGAAACGCCGAGCCGAAACTCAGGTTCCGCAGAATATGAAAAAAATTTTGACCATCTCGCCCGGCGCGCCGAACCCCGCTAAAGGGTGGTCGGAGCGCCCAAGGAGCGCAACAGGTGCCCCTCCTATGACGCCGGATTTGAGCATCGTCGTACCGGTCTACAACGAGGCAAGCGGTTTGCCCTCGTTTCATGAGCGCCTGTGCGGCTGCGCCCGCGCAGTGGCCGCCGCCCGTGGGATGCGGATCGAGATCGTGTATGTGGACGATGGCAGCCGTGACAACAGCGCCGCCGTCGCCGCCGCCTTGCCTCCCTTGGGCGTGGACGTGCAGGTGGTCGCCCTCTCCCGCAATTTCGGCAAGGAAGCCGCGCTGCTGGCGGGCCTCGACCATGCCCGGGGCGACGCCCTCATGTTCATGGACGGCGACGGCCAGCATCCGCCGGAAATGATCGAGACCTTCGTCGCGCTCTGGAAGGACCAGGGCTATGACGTGCCCTATGCGGTGAAGGCTGACCGCTCCGACGAAGCCCTGTCGCGCCGCCTGTTCGTGCGCATGTTCTATCGCCTGCTGAATTACGGCGCCCCCACGCGCATCCCCGAGGATGGCGCCGACTTCCGCCTGCTCTCGCCGCGCGCCACCGCCGCCTTGCGGCGCATGCCCGAGCGCAACCGCTTCTTCAAGGGCCTGTCCAGCTGGATCGGCTTTCGCCAGGTGGCGGTGCCCTACCGGCCGGAGGCCCGCACCCATGGCAGTTCCAGCTGGTCCTTCTTCCGCCTGCTGAGCCTCTCCATGGAGGGGCTGACCTCCTTCTCCCCCGCGCCGCTGCGCATCGCCGGCATCTCCGGCGCGCTGCTGGCGGGCGCGGCCTTCCTCTATGGCATCTGGATCGTGGTGGAGCGCCTGATCTGGGGCATCCCGCTGCCGGGCTATCCCTCCCTGGTGGTGGGCATCATGGTCATCGGCGGAATGCAGCTTCTGGTTGTCGGTGTGATGGGCGAGTACATCGCCCGCATCCTCTCCGAGATCAAAGCGCGCCCGGTCTACTTCGTCGCCGACCATGCCTTGCGCCATCGGGAGGCGGGGGAGGGCGGCCATGATGGCGGGCATGGCGCTGTCCATGGCGCGGCCCTGGAGCCGCCCACCTTTGCCGAGCGGCCCAAGGCGGCCTCCTGACACCATGGCGCGCCGCATCGTCATCTGCGCCGACGATTACGGCCTCGCCCCCGGCGTCAGCCGCGCCATCCGCGAGCTGGCCCTGGCGGGGCGGCTCAATGCCACATCGGTCATGACCCTCTTCCCCGATTTGGAGAGAGAGGCGGAGGCGCTGCTCCAGGTGGGGGAGGCAACCGGTCTCGGCATCGGCCTGCACCTGACCCTCACCGGCGGCTTTGCCCCCCTCATCGCCGCGCCGACGGGGGAGGGGCCGCTGCCGGGGCTCCGGGATCTGATTGTGCAGGCCTATCTCCGCCGCCTTGATCTGGCCGCGGTAGAAGATGAGATCGAAGCCCAGTTCCGCGCTTTCTCCGCCTTGTTCGGGCGTCCTCCAAGCCATGTCGACGGCCATCAGCACGCCCATGTGCTGCCCGGCATCCGTCCGATTGTGCTTGCCGCCACCCGTCGCCACGCCCCTGCCGCCTGGGTGCGCGACAGCTCGCCTTCGGGCGGCGTGGGAGAAGGCCTGGACCTGAAAGGAAAGCTGATCGGCGCCTTCTCGGCCGGCCTGCGGCGGGATGCGGCGGCTGCGGGGCTCAAGGCGAATGCCGGCTTTGCCGGTGCCTATTCCTTCAACAATGCCAATGCCTTCCAGGCGGTGCTCGCCCGCGCGCTCACCCATCTGCCGGACGGCGGGGCCGTCATGGTCCATCCCGGCCATGTGGATGCCGTGCTCGCCGCGCGAGACCCGGTGACCGCCCAGCGGGAAGCGGAATTCCAGGTTCTCGCCGGGAAAGAGTTCGGCAAACTCCTGGAATCCAAGGCTATTTCGCTTCGCTAGGCAATGCGGAAAGCGCCGTCCATGGCCGGCTGCCCCTCGGTGCGCACCAGGCCCTGGCCCACCAAGTGCTCCAGATGGGCCAGCACGGTCAGAGAGGCCGCCCCGAACAGGCGGGGATCGAGCCCGATATAGATGCCCCGCACCAGGTCAGGGATGGTGCTTGACCGCTCCAGCCCCCGCATGATCGCCGCTTCCCGCGCATGCCGGTGGGCGAGATAGTCCTTCACGAAGCCGTCGGCGCCGCGAATCACGGGCCCGTGCCCGGGCAGGAAAACGGTCTCAGAACGGGCGGTAAGCTTCTCCAGAGACTGGATATAATCGCCCATCGCGCCATCCGGCGGCGCCACGATGGAGGTCGCCCAGCCCATCACATGGTCGCCGGAAAAGAGCAGGTCCGCCTCCTTGAAGGCGAAGGCCAGATGATTGGCGGCATGGCCCGGCGTCGTCACCGCCTCCAGCGACCAGCCGGCGCCTTGCAAGACATCCCCGTCGCCCAGCACGATATCGGGGCGAAAGTCGGTGTCGGCGCTGGCGTCCATGGGATTGGCCTCGCCGATGAAAAGCGGCCGGGACGGCCGGTGCGGTCCTTCGCCGACGGTCTTGGCCCCCGTGGCTGCGACAATGGCTGGGGCGGCGGGGGAATGGTCGCGGTGGGTGTGGGTCACCACCACATGGGTCACGCTCTCTCCCCGCACCGCATCCAGGACCGCCGCGATATGAGCCGGATTGTCCGGGCCGGGATCAATGATCGCCACCTTGCCCCGCCCGACAATGTAGGTGCAGGTCCCTGTGAAGGTGAAGGGCGAGGGATTGGGCGCGAGCACCCGCCGCACATGGGGCGCCACCTCCTCCACCTGGCCGGGCTGGGTGTCGAAGGTGCGGTTGAAGGGGATGTCGTCGCTCATTTCGTCCATGCCCTGCCCGCCGGGGCCGCTGCCGCCCACGGCCTCACTGCCTCTCGTCCCTTATAGCAAGGCAGTGCCACCCCGCCGAGGACGGGAAGCGCCATATCACCTTTGCGGGATTGGTGCGCGATCCCCCCGCAAGGTCAATGCCGACGGCGTGACCTTGGGGTAAAAGACAAAAAGCGTGGCGCCCGCTCCCAATGCTTGGAGGACAGGCCGCCCGCCCTGGAGGAGCCACCCATGTTTCTCGTACGTACGCTCGCCGCGATCGGTCTGGCGATCAGCCCCGTGGCCCTGGCCGGCGCAGCTTTGG
Organism: Aquabacter sediminis; assembly: GCF_028863665.1. Classification (GTDB taxonomy): domain Bacteria; phylum Pseudomonadota; class Alphaproteobacteria; order Rhizobiales; family Xanthobacteraceae; genus L1I39. The sequence goes on along the minus strand of NZ_JARBFX010000001.1, from coordinate 422,098 downwards.
CGCAAGGCATGCCGCAGACGCTGGATATGACCTGCACCGAGGCGCAGGCGATCATCAACCGTGACAATGCTGCGGTGCTAGCCACCGGGCCCAACGTGTTCAACCGCTATGTCAAAGACTTGGCCTTCTGCCCCGAGGCCATGGTGACGAAGCCGGCCTGGGTTCAGACCAAGGACGTTCAGCAGTGTCCCATCGGCTATACTTGCTGGGATCCTTCCACGGACAGCGGCGGCCGCTGACCTTTCGGTCCGCGACGCGCCCATATGGGCGCCGCATGAAAAGGGGAGCGGAGGGCCAATGGGCCGCCTTCGCTCCCCTCTTTTCGCCTTGGGAATCAGGCGCCGAAGCCGCGCCGCTTCAGGATCACCGTGATGTCTTCCAGGGCGCCGGGGTCATCGATGGTGGCGGGAGCGGTCCAGGGATCGGCGTCTGCGATCTTCTTCATGGTCCCGCGCAGGATCTTGCCTGAGCGCGTCTTGGGCAGGCGCGGCACGGTCAAGGCCAGCTTGAAGGCGGCGACCGGCCCGATGCGCTCGCGCACCAACTCCACCAGTTCTTTCTCGATCACTTCCGGCGCCCGCCGCTCGCCGGCCTTGAGCACCACGAAGCCGCACGGCACCTCGCCCTTCAGGCTATCCTTGACGCCGATCACGGCGCATTCAGCCACGTCCGGATGGGAAGCCAGCACCTCTTCCATGCCCCCAGTGGATAGGCGGTGACCGGCCACATTGATGATGTCGTCCGTGCGGCCCATGACGAAGACATAGCCGTCCGCGTCCACGAAGCCCGCGTCCGAGGTCTTGTAGTAGCCGGGGAACTCCGCGAGGTAGCTCTCGACGAAGCGCTCGTCCTGCTGCCAGAGCGTCGGCAGGCAGCCGGGGGGCAAGGGCAGCTTGATAACGATGGAGCCCATGGTCCCCGCCGGCAAGGGCTTGGCGGCCTCGTCCACGATCTGGAGGTCGTAGCCAGGCATGGGCACGGTGGGCGAGCCTAGCTTTACGGGCAGGAGTCCGAGGCCGACAGGGTTGCCGGCGATGGCCCAACCCGTTTCCGTCTGCCACCAGTGGTCGACCACTGGCACGTTCAGGGTGGTCTCTGCCCACTTGACCGTATCGGGGTCCGCCCGCTCGCCGGCCAGGAACAGCGTCCGCAGGGACGACAGGTCGTGGCCCTTCAGATAAGTGCCCTCAGGGTCTTCCTTCTTGATGGCGCGCAGCGCGGTGGGCGCCGTGAAAAGGGCGGCCACCTTGTATTCCGCGATCATCCGCCAGAAGGCGCCGGGATCGGGCGTGCCCACCGGCTTGCCCTCATAGACGATGGAGGTGCAGCCCATCAGAAGCGGGCCGTAGACGATGTAGGAGTGGCCCACCACCCATCCCACGTCGGAGGCCGTCCAGAACACGTCGCCGGTCTTCAGGCCGTAGAGGTTCTCCATGGTCCAGCGCAGCGCCACCATGTGGCCGCCGGTATCGCGCACCACGCCCTTGGGCTTGCCCGTGGTGCCGGAGGTGTAGAGCACATAGAGCGGGTCGGTGGCGCCCATGGGCGCGCAGTCGACGCCCCGCCCTTCTGCGGCGGCCGCGGCGCGGCGCTCGGCCCAGTCGAAGTCCCGGCCTTCCACCATCTCGCCATGCAATTGAGGTCGCTGCAAAATCAGGCAGCCAGTAGGCTTGGCCTCCGCCATCTGGATGGCGGCGTCGAGGAGCGGCTTGTAGGGGACAACGCGGTTGGGCTCGATGCCGCAGGAGGCGGCGAGGATGACCTTGGGCGCGGCATCATCGATGCGAGCCGCCAATTCCTTCGCGGCGAACCCGCCGAACACCACGGAATGCACCGCGCCGATACGGGCGCAGGCGAGCATGCCGATGACGGCTTCCAGAACCATGGGCATGTAGATGACGACGCGGTCGCCCTTTTCCACGCCCATGTCCCGCAGGATGGCGCCAAGCGTGCGCACCTCGGCAAGCAGTTCAGAATAGGTGAGGCTAGATTTGCTGCCGGTGACCGGGCTGTCGTGGATCAGCGCCACCTGATCGCCGCGGCCGGCCGTCACGTGCCGGTCCACGGCATTGTAGCAGGTGTTGCAAATGCCGCCGACGAACCAGCGGCCATAGACACCGAGATCGGGATCGAAGATGGCGCGCGGCTGGGCGATCCAGTCAATGTTGGTCGCCGCCTCCGCCCAGAAGGCCTGCGGATCAGCTTTCCACCGCCCATAGACCTCGGAATACCGGCTGGATGTGGGCTCGACCATGGCGACCTCCCCTCGCGCGTCTTGTGATTGTGGCGGATGATGCGCGGAAGTTACGCGCGCACAAGTCCGCTCATATGCGTAAGACCTTCGTCGACCGGTCCGGCGATTGCGCCCATGCGAAGCGCTCAGCTAGGTTCAGCGCCTGCCGCGCTTGCGGCTGACATCATAAACGGACATGTCGAGGGGGAAACCAATGCCGGGCATCTATGACAAGGACCTCGACCGCAACCCCGCAAACCATCAGCCGCTGACCCCGCTCGGCTTCCTGGAGCGCGCGGCTCGGGTGTTTCCGGATCGTACCGCCATCATCCATGGCTCCTTGCGCCGCACCTACAAGGATTTCTACGCCCGCGCCCGCCGGCTCGCTTCGGCGCTGGAGCAGCGCGGCGTGGGTGTCGGCGACACCGTGGCCGTCATGCTGCCCAACGTGCCGGCCATGCTGGAAGCCCATTATGGCGTGCCCATGTGCGGGGCGGTGCTCAATTCCCTCAACACCCGCCTTGATGCCGCGATCCTGGCCTTCACCCTCGACCATGGTGAGGCGAAGGTGCTCATCACCGATCGGGAATTCTCCCCCGTTATCAAGGCGGCGCTGGCCATCGCCAAGGTCAAGCCGCTGGTGATCGATTATGACGATCCCGAATTCACCGGCGCCGGGGATCGCATCGGCGAACTGGAATATGAGGACTTCATCGCCGCAGGCGACCCCGACTATGCCTGGGCCATGCCGTCCGACGAATGGAACGCCATTGCCCTCAACTATACGTCGGGGACCACCGGAGATCCCAAGGGCGTCGTCTACCATCATCGCGGCGCGCATCTGCTGGCGGTGGGCAATGTGGTGACCTGCACCATGGGCAAGCATCCGGTCTATCTGTGGACGCTGCCCATGTTCCACTGCAACGGCTGGTGCTTCCCATGGTCCGTCTCCGTCGTGGCCGGAACCCATGTGTGCCTGCGCCAGGTGCGGGCCAAGCCCATCTTTGACGCGCTGGCCGATTATGGCGTCACCCATATGTGCGGCGCGCCCATCGTCATGTCGACGCTGCTGAATGCGCCCGCCGCCGACAAGCGGCCACTGCCGCACGTTGTGGACTTCATCACCGCCGCCGCCCCGCCGCCGGAAGCGGTGCTGGCTGCGATGCAGGACGCCGGCTTCAACGTCACCCATGTCTATGGCCTGACCGAGGTCTATGGCCCCGCCGTGGTCAATGACTGGCACGACGAATGGGACAGCCTGCCGGCCGACGAGCGCGCCGTGAAGAAGGCCCGCCAGGGCGTGCGGTATTCGGCGCTCGAGGCCCTCGACGTGATGGATCCGGAGACCATGGTGCCTGTGCCGGCGGATGGCACCACCCTTGGAGAAGTCATGTTCCGCGGCAACGTGGTGATGAAGGGTTATCTGAAGAATCCGTCCGCTACGCAGAAGGCTTTTGAGGGCGGCTGGTTCCACTCCGGCGACCTCGGCGTCAAGCATCCCGACGGCTATGTCCAGTTGAAGGACCGCTCCAAGGACATCATCATTTCCGGTGGCGAGAACATCTCCTCCATCGAGGTGGAGGATGCGCTCTACAAGCATCCGGCGGTGGCCGCCGCCGCTGTGGTGGCTCGTCCCGACGACAAGTGGGGCGAGACGCCGGTGGCCTTCGTGGAACTGCGCGAAGGCGCCACCGCCACGGTGGAGGAGCTGCTCGCCCACTGCCGCATGCACCTTGCCCATTACAAATGCCCGCGTCATCTGGTGTTCGAGGAGATCCCCAAGACCTCCACCGGCAAGATCCAGAAGTTCCGGCTGCGTGAGATGGCCAAGGAAATCTGATAGCGCACATCTGACCACAGGGCGCCGGCTGGAAGTCTCCATGACGGAGCGGCAGGCCGGCGCCGCTCTCCGATCACGGATGCGGGAATGAAGAACCGGTAATGTGCCGGTCATCCTTCTGCCAGATGAAAGTGGAGTAAGGTGCGGGCCTGAATCGGAACCTTGCCCGCATGAAAGCCTTCTTCACTCTCCTCGGCGACATCCGCCGGCTTGCGATTCCCTACTTCAAGAGCGAGGAGCGCTGGATCGCGCTTGGTCTGCTCGGCGCGGTGATCGCGCTTGAGCTGGCGTGGGTCTATGCGACCGTTCTGCTCAATGAGTGGAATTCCGCCTTCTATAATGCCATCCAGGAAAAGAATTACCCCGAGTTCAAACACCAGCTTCTGATCTTCTGTGCCATCGCTGTCTGCGCCATCGCTGTCGCGGTTTATCAGATCTACTTGAAGCAGTGGCTTGAGATACGCTGGCGGCGCTGGCTGACTACACGCTATATGGGGCACTGGCTCACCGACGACACCCATTATCGCCTGCGCCTCTCCGGCGATCCCGCCGATAATCCCGATCAGCGCATCGCGCAGGACGTGAACCTGTTCGTGTCCCAGACCATCGGGGTTGGCATCGGGCTCCTGGGCACGGTGGTCTCGCTCATCTCCTTCAGCGTCATCCTGTGGGGCCTATCGGGCTCGTATGACCTCCAGCTTTTCGGCACGGAAATGGTGGTGCCGGGCTATCTGTTCTGGGCCGCGCTCATCTATGCGGCGGTGGGCACCTGGCTCGCCCATTTGATCGGCCGGCCCCTGGTGCGGCTCAACTACAATCAGCAGCGCTATGAGGCGGATTTCCGCGTGGATCTGGTGCGGGTGCGCGAGAACAGCGAGCAGATCGCACTCCTCAAGGGAGAGCAGGCGGAGGAGCGCCACCTGTCCGGCCGGTTCGAGCGGATCTGGGGCAATTTCTTCGACCTCATGCGGGCGCAGAAGCGCCTGACCTGGTTCACCGCCGGCTACAACCAGATCTCCACCATCTTCCCCTTCGTGGTGGTCTCGCCCGCTTACTTCTCCGGCGCCATCCTGCTCGGGCCGCTGATGCAGACGGCCAGTGCCTTTTCCTCCGTGCAGGGCTCCTTCTCCTTCTTCATCACCTCCTATTCGACCCTTGCGGAGTGGGCGGCGGTGGTGAACCGGCTCACCGGCTTCGAGGCCTCCATGGTGGCGGCGAAGGCGCAGGCGCACACCCCTGCCTTCGTGCGGACCCCTGTTCCCGCCTCGGACGTGCCGCAAGCGGTGGCCATGGAGGAAATGGACATTCGCCTCCCCACGGACGCCCCCATCATCAAGGTTGAGGGGGTTTCCATCGCGCGGGGCGAGCATGTGCTGGTCATGGGGCCGTCGGGGTCGGGCAAGACCACCCTCTTCCGCGCCATGGCCGGCATCTGGCCCTTCGGATCGGGCCGCCTTGGCATCGAGGCGCCGGGCCGCCTGATGATTCTGCCCCAGAAGCCCTATGTGCCGGTCGGGCGGCTCGATGCGGCCTTGGCCTATCCGCAGGATCCGCAGCTCCACACGCGCGAGGAAATGTGCGCGGTCCTTGAGGCGGTAGGCCTGCCGGGCCTCTGCGGGCGACTGGACGAATCCGGCCTCTGGCCTCATGTCCTGTCCCTTGGCGAGCAGCAGCGTCTCTCGCTCGCACGTGCGCTTCTGGCCAAGCCCGCCATCCTGCTGCTGGACGAAGCCACCGCTGCGCTGGACGAGCCGTCCGAGGCGGCCGTCTACCACCTGCTGCGCCATCGCATGGCGGGAACGACGCTTCTGTCCATCGGCCATCGCGCAACCCTGAAGGGACTGCATGACCGGATCCTGATTCTGCAGGGGGAGGGGGCGCCACGCCGGCTGGTGGAGGCCGGCGCGCCCGTGCTTGCAGCGGAAGCCTGAGCGGCGTGTTCGGTCAATCGGCGCTACTGGGTGCCGATTGACCTTGCGGTGGACAAGCGGCCTCCGTTATCTCGTTGAGGGGACGGGCTGCATCTGGGCGGCGAGGGGGAGGCTGGCTTCGTGCAGGACAGCAAGACGGATACGACTGGCCGCCTTCACGACTTCGCCTATTTCGCAATCGCCATCCTGGTGGGCTCCGTGGTGGGCGCCATCGGCACCGTCTTCCACATTTCAACGGAAGGCGCCGCCCATTGGCCGGCTCTCGTGCACGACACACTGGCCGGTCCGCTCCTTCTGCCCGGAATGGCGCTCATCGCCGCAGTGATGGTGCTGGCCTCGGTGTGGCTGGTGCGCACCTATTGCCCGGAGGCGGCCGGCTCCGGCGTCCAGGAGATCGAAGGCGCCATGGAGGGCCTGCGCGAGGTGCGCTGGTGGCGCATCCTGCCGGTGAAGTTCGTCGGCGGCGTGCTGGCGCTGGGGTCCGGGCTGGTGGTCGGCCGGGAAGGGCCGACCATCCATATGGGGGCCTCCGTGGCCCAGGCCTGCGCCGACCGGTTCGGCCTGTCCACCCGGGACATGCGCGGGCTGCTCGCTGCCGGCGGCGCGGCGGGACTTGCCGCCGCCTTCAATGCACCGCTGGCGGCCATCCTGTTCGTCATCGAGGAAACGCGCCGGCAATTTCCCTATGGTTTGCGCACCTATACGGCGGTGATCCTTGCCTCGGTGACAAGCGCCATTGTCACGGAGAGCATCGCCGGCGTCGGACCGGACATGCGAATCGACGTGCCCGACATGCCGCTCGCCATGCTGCCGGCCTTTGTCGTGCTGGGTGCCATTCTCGGCGCCGTGGGCGTGGTGTTCAACAAGTCGGTTCTGTGGTCGCTCGACGCCGCCCGCGCGGTTGGGCTGAAATGGTCATTCTACCTTGTACCTGCCGTGGTCGGGGCGGTCATTGGTATCCTGCTGATCGTGCGGCCAGAGGCCACCCTCGGCGGCGAACAATTGGCTGTCGCGTTGGCGCAGGAGCGCCTGCCATTGCTCGTCCTGGCCAGCATCGTGGTGATCCGCTTCGTCATGACCATGGCCAGCTATTCCACAGGGGTTCCGGGCGGGATCTTCGCGCCGATCCTGGCCCTCGCCACGTCTATCGGCGTTCTTTTCGGGACGGCCCTGGACTTCGTCATCGGCCTGCCGCCCGGTGCGCTCGCCGCCCTCGGCGTCGCGGCCATGGGTGGGCTGTTCTCGTCCGCCGTGCGGGCGCCGCTGGTGGGAATGGTGCTGGTGGCCGAACTGACCGGCGCCTACACCTTGCTCGTTCCGGTCATTCTCACCTGCGTCTTCGCCAACATGGTGGCCGATGCGTTGGGCGGGGAACCGATCTACGAATTGCTCCTCAATCGCACACTGCGGCTCGCCGGCAAGACGCCACCCCCGCCCTTGGCGGAGGATCAGATCGGTGGCTGGGACGAGACCCAGCACCGCTCCTGAGCAGCCTTAAAGCCAGCGGCGCGGCCAAGCCGGCCCGCCCGCAAGGGTGTGCCACACATAGGTATAGGCCACCAGCAGCGCGCAGCCCGTTGCCACCGGCACCAGCAGGAAGGTGGGCGACAACTGCTCCAGCACGATGATGATCGGATCAATTCCGGCTGGCGGGTGGAGGGTGCGGGTGGCCTGCATGGCGAAGAAGGCGATGCCCACGGCGGCTGCCGCCGCGGGATAGGAAGGCCCCGCCAGCCAGAGCACCGCCAGACCGATGAGGCTCGAAATGACGTGGCCGCCGATCAGTGCCCGTGGCTGGGCGGGGTCGGCATCGGGCATGCCCATCACCACCGCGATGGAGGTGGCAAAGGGGATCAGCGAGATGGGAGTCTCGCCAAGGTCCGCGGCCAGTTCCATGGCCCCCACGGCCAGCGCCGCCCCAAGCGCCCGCCATCCCCACAGCAGGACCTGCCGGCGCAGGGGCGGGGCAGTGCCATCGCCTTGTCCTGCCGCTCCGTCCTGCGGCCGGTCAAGGACGGCGAGAGCCGGGTGCGCGGCATCCGGGCTTTGGTGAGGGTCCGATGTCATAGCCGCATCAAATAAGAGCCAACCTGCCGCAGCAATGACGATTTTCACCGTTCCTGCGGTTGCCGGCCAGCTGTTGCCCCTTTGCCTCTCAAGGGGGTGATCTGGGCGTGGACGGCGCAATGCTATAGCCGTTTCGGCCCTCGGCCTTGGCGCGATAAAGCGCCAGATCTGCGCGGCGGACGGCATCGGCGCAGGATTCCGAAGCTTGGCTGAAGGCAATGCCGAAGCTCGCCGTCACGCTGCTGCCCTCGGGCAAGAGGTCAAACCGGGCGGTCGCAAGCCCGCTGCGCAGGCGTTCCACCACGGCCTTGCTGTCCTCCACGCCTGCGCCTGGCAGGAAGAGGCAGAATTCTTCTCCACCAATGCGGCCGGCAATGCCGTCGCGCGCGGCCATGGCGCTCAGGAGACGGCCAAAACCCGTGATCACCTCATCCCCTGCCGCGTGGCCGAAGCGATCATTGATGGATTTGAAGTGGTCGAGATCACAGATGATGATCGCTGCGGTTTGCCCGAAGGGCAGGCGCGCCAGCGCCTCAGCGGCGTCAGCGAAGAAGGCGCTGCGGTTGCGTAGTCCAGACAAGGCGTCCTTCTGAAGGCGCCGCGCATGCTCGGTCATGACCTCCACGGTGAGCAGCGCCATCAGGCTCATCCCCATTGCCAGGGAGAGCACGCTGCCAAGCGTCTGGGAATAATAGGCATAGAGGCTGAACACATAATCCTGAACACCGGGCGCCTGCTTGCCGCCCACCATGGGACCCAACACTCCCTTGGCCAGGAAGTGGACCGCCACCGCCAGCAGCACAATTCCCACGGCGACGTCGACGCCCCGGCGCCCCCGGGCCAGCACGCTGACACTGCCCCATGCGAAGACCGTCGCGAACGGCAGTTGGTAGGCGAGGGCATGCTGCCAGGTGCCGCGCGGCAGGTCGTAGATCACCAGGGGATTGATCACGACCAGGATGATGCCGAAGACAAACAGACCCCGGTTCGAGGCATTCGAGCGATAGCAGGTGCGCACACCCGCAACGATCAGCACCGCCGCCAGCATGAGGAAGCCGAACGACAGGGCGGAGACGAGGCGGGGCGCAGGAAGGGTGAAGCTCAAGGCTTCGGTCGCAGCGGTCGCGGTGGCGGCGAGGAAGCCCGCGGCGCACCATTGTCCCAGCCGGGTCGAGGCCCGATAGCCCAATGCAAGGAAACCGGCGGCAAAGCAAAGGCCGATGGCCATGTTGATGACGAGAAGAAACAGCGCGCTGTTCATGCGGGGGACCTTGTCCGCGCCGGACGCGTGCGGTGTGGCGACACGCGACATCTCGCGTGAAGCCCCCGCGTCACGCAGGTTGTCATGTGCCCGCGGGCGCCGGAGCCGTCAAGCGGACCAAGCCCTCGTTGGGTCACGCGGCGTCAACGCTTCTTGCGGCGCTCGGCGCTGAGGTCCGTCATGAGGCTGGTGACGCGCCAAGCATTTTCCCCAAGGTCATGGATTCCATAGCGCGAGGCGGACCGCACATCCACCCGGGCGCCCTTGGCGGTCGGGCGCACGCGGATCACCACGTCGGTGCGAAACCCCATGACGGGATTGACCGCAATGGCCTCGATCTGGCCATCACGCACGCCGCCGCGCGGGGGCACGAGGTCCACGATGCGCCAGTGGCGCTTCTGCACCAGGGCGAGAACGGTGTTGAAGGCTTCTTCGGGGGTCGCATCCAAGTCGATGGGCTTGATGCTGGGATAGGAGGCGCGCTGCAAGGCAGCAGCGGCTGCGCCGGCATAATCCACGGGATTGGCCTCGCGCGGGCGGGCAAAGCCCATGGCCCGGAAGCGGGGGGGATCTGCCGGATCGGTGGTGATGTCGGTGAGCGGTGGCAGCATTACGCCGCGCGCCAGTACCGCAGCCGGTCCCGCCAGCAGGATGAGGGCAATGGCCATGGCGCCGATCGCCCGGCCCATGCCTTTCCAGCCGCTTTCCCAGATGGAGATGAAGGCGATAAGGCCCAGAAGCCCTCCGCACAGGGCAAGGACCAGCCCGGTGCCGAGCGCCGCAAGCGCCGGCTCGAAGGTCAGGATGCCCGCCCGGTAGAGGCCGGCGGCGAGGGCGATGACGGGGATGGCGAAGACGGCAAGCCGCAGGCTCCAGGCGGCGAGGCCCGATTGGCGTTCTTCCACATAGAGACTGCGCTTCAGCACGCGGCGCACCTTAAGAGTTCACGAGCGTGGAGGGCAGGTCGTCGATGGAATCGACCACCATGTCGGACTGCGGCATGAGATCCTCCACCGGCGCGGGGCCGGAGCGCACCAGGATGAATCGCGCTCCCGCGCCCCGCGCGGCAGACAGATCATGGGCGCTATCGCCGACAACCGCCACCTCCCCAGGGTGAAGGCCGAAGAATTGGGCGGCCGCAGTCACCATGCCTGGGTCAGGCTTCGACCCAAAGCCGGAATCATAACCGTGCACGCAGTCCAGAAAGGGCAAAACACCAAGGGCATCCGCCTGGGTGCGGGCATTGGCTTCCGCATCATTGGTGACGATGGCGAGGCGCAGCCCTGCAGCGTGGAGCGCGCCGAGCACGGAGGCGGGATTGCCGATGGGCGTGAGGTGGCGCAGTCCAGCCTCGCGAAAGAGATGGTCGATCCGGTCAAACAGGCTCTGGCTTGCCGGCTCCCCGAGCGCTTCGGCCCACAAGGGGCCGTAATGTGCCGATGATCCGGACACCAGGGGGGAGGAGGGCAGGAACCGTTCCTCGTCCGGCAGATAGTGGCTCACGGCTTCCAGGCGGGCGAGGGCGGCGGCATCGCCATTGGCCAGCACCTGCATCACATGGCCTGCCGATGGCCCCCAGGTGCGATCGAAATGCACCAACGTGCCGTCCTTGTCCAAAAGGAGCGCTTTCAGGCCGTGCATCTCTCATCCCGCTCCGGCGCCGAGATTTGGCGCCCCGCTCTCACCCATTCAAGAACCATGATCCGGGCGCCGGGACAACGGCGCGCTGCCATCCGACGGGGGGAATTCATTTTTCAGGCTTTTTTAACTATCATTGCAGGAATGAGACTGCGCTCCACCGCTCCCCATCCGCCGCTGCGACGGTGGACGCCCGCTTTGCTCCCATTCCCCATTCGGAACGGCGGGGGGGCGTCTACGGCCCTGACCCTGGCTTTCCTGCTGTTCCCTTTGGCGCCCGCCTTGGCCGTACCCTTGCCCGTGCCGCGGCCGGACATCGAGGCTGAATTGGGCGAGGAAACGGAGGTGGAGACGCAGGCAGAAGCCGCTCCGGCCCCGCCTGCCCCCAATTTCTTCCAGCTTTTCCAGAGCCCCCCGCCGCCACCTCCGGCCCCCACCGTGGCGCAGGAGCCGGAGCCCAAGGCTGCGGACGCGCCCGCGGCCTCGGCCCGTGCATCCCAGCCGCTCACCATTGGCGGCAAGCGCGTGGCCTATGTGCCGCTCCCTGAGCCCCGGCCGCTCGAATTGGACGAGGCCGAGGAAGACGCACCGGCAGGCGATGCTCCCGCCGCCCAGGCGTCCACAAGCACGGAGCCGCAGGTTGCCCCTCTGTTGGTGCCACCGCCCCCCCCAAGCGGCAGCCAGGTGGGCCGGCCGCAGCGGACAGCGCCGGTGGAGGCCGTGGCGGGCGAGGATCTCCCCGGTCCCTGTGCCAGTCTGGTGGCGCAGCAGGCCATGCTCGCCGTGCGCGTCGCGGCCATCGAATCGCCCGGCGCCTGCGGCTTGCCGGTGGCGGTGAAGGTTTCCGCCATCCGCCTCCAGGACGGCAATCTGGCGACCCTCCAGCCGGCCGCCGTTCTCGCCTGCGACACGGCGGTGGCGGTCACGAACTGGATGCGGCAAGACATTGGACCGGCTATCGAGACCCTGGGCGCACGGCTTGAGACTATAAAGGTCGCCGCCTCCTATGACTGCCGGTCGCGCAACCGTATCCGCGGCGCCCAGATGAGTGAGCACGGCCGCGGCAATGCCATCGATGTGGGCGGGTTCGTTCTTTCCGACCAGCGCGTGCTGGAGGTGAAGAAGAACGGGCTTCCGCTCTCCCTCCAGACGGCGATGAAAGCCTCGGCCTGCGAGCATTTCACCACCGTGCTCGGGCCGGGGTCCGATGGCTACCACGAGGATCACATCCACGTGGACATCGCACAGCGTCGGCTCGACATCCGATTGTGCCGTTGGACCATCAAGGGGCCGACCCCTCCCGCAGATCCCGCCGTGGCCCGTGCCACCCCTGGGGGCGATGAAGAGGCGAGCGGGCAGACTGAAGCGGCCAGCCGCCGTCTTGCGGATGCCTCGCCTATCCCCTTCCCGACCCCGCGCCCGCAGGTTCCCGGGGACCGGACCAGCCGTCCCAAGGGGGGGTGATCCCCCCCGTAAGGTGCCAAGGGGGGTGATTCCCCCGTATGGCCGCACCTGGTCGACGGCATGCGCCGAGCGCGGACGTCGGGCGACCTCTCGCGGCGCATCAGAAATTTCTTGGAAGACTTTGATTTAAAAAGCGGACGGCGGATCGCACCCAGGCGTCGACCCGGGCACTCACGCCATCTCGACGCTCAGCGGCACGCGCAAAAACAAAGTGGCCGATGCCCGCAAGGAGCATCGGCCACTTCCCCAGCCCCTGAAGGGTGAACCCTCAGAGAACAACCACCGTCGCGCCGTTGGGCACGCGGTTGTAAAGATCGATCACGTCCTCGTTCAGCATGCGGATGCAGCCGGAGGAGATGGCCTGGCCCAGATATTCGGGTTGGTTCGTGCCGTGGATGCGGAACAGCGTATCTTTCGACCCCTGGTAGAGGTACAGCGCCCGCGCGCCCATTGGGTTGTGCGGACCAGGCCCCACATAGGACGGCAGACCGGAGATGCGCTGGTGGATCTCCGGGGTGGGAGTCCAGCTCGGCCATTCCGCCTTGCGGCCCACCTTGGCAGTGCCGTGGAAGGCGAGGCCTTCCTCGCCCACCGTCACGCCGTAGCGAATGGCGGTACCATCGGCCTGCACGAGGTACAGGAACTTCTTGTCGGTATCGACAATGACCGTTCCCGGCTTCTCGGAGCCCTTATACTCGACGATATGGCGCGCATACTGGCCTTCGGGCTTCACCCGGGCGTATGGCGCATTGGCGAGAAGCTGCTTGTCCCGAGGCTTTAGCGCGGCTTCAGGGGCCGGAGATGGGGTCTCCGTGACACAGCCTGCCAACAAAACCGCGAGCAGAACAGCCGGGACCGTCCGCATCGTCATGACCGCCTCGTGAATTATGGTGAACGGAATCAACTCGTGGCGAATGGATTACCGGAATGCGTCGCAGCCTTGAAGAGGCCGCAAACGCGCCACGATGCAGTGCGGTAAGAGCGTGGCAAAAATGTCTCACGGTTTCCCCTTCGCATTCCGTTAAGACGGCATTGCAAGCTTTGGGCGATGCTCACGCAGTAAGACCTTGGTGACGCCCCTGCGTTTGCACAGTTTCGACGCAGTTGCTCACCATCTGTGAGGGGTCTTCACAGCAAGGCGCATCTGACTTAGGCAGTGCGCCCATTACGGAGAAAGGTAAGATGGACCAGTCTCAACCGAGCCAGCAGCAGCAGGCCCGACCCGAGTCCCACCAGGAGCGTCACGCCGCCCAGGTCAGCCAGTGGCGCGATATCGGCATCACCGCCGTGGCTGCCGCCGCCCGTTATGCCGGCGACACCAAGGCTGCTGCCGCCGCCAAGCAGAACAAGGTCGTAACCCTTCGCGACCTCGATTATTTCGCGGGCTGATCGCACGCCCTGGCGCATCGATGCCAGGGGCGATGCCCGAACCTCCCAGCGATAGCCGCGTGCGCGCCGGAACCGGAGTGGAATTCGGTAGATGCTCGTTGCCTATATCGCCCAGGATGGGGTTCTAAAGTCCCAGGTCGTGGGTCCGCAGGATGCGGCCCCCTCGGATGCCGTCTGGCTTGACCTCGTGTCGCCGGTGGATGACGAGGATGACCGGGTTGAGGCCGCCGTCGGGGTGGAGATCCCGACGCGCGAGGAAATGCAGGAAATCGAGCCGTCGAGCCGGCTCTATGTGCAGGGCGGGGCGCGCTACATGACGTTGTCCGTCCTGTCCGGGGCGATGACCGATGCGCCATCGGTCACGCCGGTCACATTCATTCTGGTCAATGGCACACTGGTCACCGTCCGCTACGCGGAGCCGCGGCCCTTCGCGGTGCTGGTGCAGCGCATGCAGAAGGCGTGCCCCGTTCGTGTCACCGGCGAGGTCCTGCTTTTCGAATTGCTCGACACAATCATCGATCGCACAGCAGACGTGCTGGAGCATTGCGCGGCCGAAATCGAGCTTCTGTCGAAGCGCGTCTTCGAGCGAGCGGAGGGGCCGAAGGACAATCGGCAGTATCGCGACATCCTCACCCAGGTGGGTCGCAAGGAAGGCCTGACCTCCTATGCGCGGGAGAGCCTGTCGTCTCTCACCCGCATGCTGGCCTTCCTCGGGGCTGAGCTTGAGGAGGTGCCGCCCATCCCCAAGGAGCAGCGCTCGGCCCTGAAGTCCATGCATCGCGATGTGGGCGGGCTGGCCGACTATGCCAGTTTCCTGGCGAACAAGCTGCAATTCCTGCTGGATGGGACCATCGGCATGGTCAGCCTCGAGCAGAACAACATCATCAAGATTTTTGCCGTGCTCTCGGTGGTCCTTATGCCGCCGACCCTGATCGCTTCCATTTACGGCATGAATTTCCAGCACATGCCGGAGCTTCACGCCGCCATCGGATATCCCCTGGCGCTGACGGCCATGGCCGTATCCGCGATCACGCCCTACCTCTTCTTCAAGTGGCGCGGCTGGCTTTAGCCGTTCAGACCGCCTGCCCGCCATCGATGTGGATCTCCGCCCCATTGAGGTAGGAGGAGGTCTCCGTGCACAGCACATAGATGATCTTCGCCACCTCGTCGGGCGTTCCGAGACGACGCATGGGAATCTCGGCCACGATCTTTTCCGTGCCGGGGGACAGGATGGCGGTGTCGATCTCGCCCGGGGCGATGGCATTCACGCGGACGCCGATGGGGCCGAAGTCTCGCGCCATTTCCCGCGTGAGCCCGGCCAAAGCCGCCTTCGACGTCCCATAGGCGGCCCCGGCAAAGGGGTGCACCCGGGACCCGGCGATCGACGTGACATTCACGATCGACCCTTTGGCCTTGCACAACTCATCCTTCAATCCCCGGGCGAGGAGGATGGGCGCGAAGAAATTCACCTGGAACACCTGGGTCCAGGTTGCCCATTCCGTCTCCAGCGTGCCCAGCCGTGCCCCATCGGCCCCTTTGGGCGAGATGCCGGCATTGTTGACCAGGGCATGAAGTTCCCCGTCCGGCAGCCGGCTCTTGATTTCTGCGACCGCCTCCAGGGTGTTGTCGGCGTTCGACAGGTCCACCTGGATATGGTCCTCCGGCCCTGCGGCCCAGGGGCATTGCTCGGGAAAGGGATGGCGCGAGCAGGTGATGACCCGCCATCCCGCGCTGGAGAACCGCTTCACCGTCGCATGCCCGATCCCCCGGGAGGCGCCGGTCAACAGCATGATGCGCGGAGGCTGGTTGGAGGCGGGGGGCATGGTCGGGTGCATCCTGTGAATGAGAAAAGAGCGCTGGCGCCGGAATCAGGGGAAGAGGCGCGTACGTTCCCAGGGGGTGTCCGCCGAGGTCCGCCGGAAGACCACGCGGTCGTGCAGACGGAACGGGCGATCGTGCCAGAATTCCACCGCCACGGGCACGATCCGAAACCCGGTCCAATGGGGCGGGCGGGGCACGGTGCCGATGGCATATCTGGCCGTCGTGGTGGCAACCGCCGCTTCCAGCGCGAATCGACCCTCCAGGGGGCGTGACTGCCGGCTTGCCCAGGCGCCGATCTGGGAGAGGCGAGGGCGGGTGGCGAAATAGTCGTCCGCCTCCTGCTCGGTGACCTGTTCCACCGGCCCACGCACCCGCACCTGGCGGCGCAGCGACTTCCAATGGAACACCAAGGCCGCCTTAGGGTTGCCCGCCAGTTCCCGGCCCTTGGCGCTCTCGGTGTTGGTGAAGAAGACGAATCCCCGTTCGTCGAGGCCCTTCAGCAGCACCATGCGGGCGTCGGGAAGGCCGGTCTCGTCCACGGTCGCCAAGGTCATGGCGTTTGGATCGTTGGGCTCCGAGCGCTGTGCATCCGAAAGCCATTCAGAAAAAAGACGAAATGGTTCGTCGGCAAGGGTGAAATCACCGGACGTTAAGGGATTTGGGGCTTCTTTGGTGGCGTCGGTCATGTCTGGGGGCCCTTCCCGTGTCGCGTCATCAAGTCTGTGCGGCGTACGGCCGTGCGAGATCGGGCCTATATAAGGGTATTGGGCGCTTGCGCCCAGCGGCGCGCTCGTGCCTGAAGGGCGCAGTGGGCCTGCTGGCGGTGGCGGGCATCAGCGGGTGCGGCACTCTGTCCATGCTGGATGCGGACCCTGTGGTGACGGGCTCGCTCAAGCCACAGACGGTTTCGGCTCCTGTGCCTGAGGGGCCCGTGCCCCAGGGGATTGGCGCCAGCGACTGGTCCCATGCCAAGATGGCGCTCGCGCAGGCGCTCCAGGTGCGCGAGGCCGGCGCAAGCATGCCGTGGGACAACCCGGCGACGGGTGCGCGCGGAACCGCGACCCCGCTCGGGGCCGTGAAGGACAATGGCTGCCGCGACTTCCGCATCGGCCTCGTCGACACCACGGGCGAACATTGGATCCAGGGCGAGGCGTGCAAGGACGGCAAGGGCGAGACCAGTCTGTCGCAGGTCAGGGTTCTCGGACGCGCTTGAGCAGGGGCGTTGCAATCGGGCAACATCACCCCCAAATGACGGGTGCGGTCCCCCGCGAGCGGGGACCCAGAGGTGAGAATTCATGCGCGATCCATACGACATCCTCGGCGTTGCCAAGGGCGCCGACGAAGCCGAGATCAAGCGCGCCTATCGGCGTCTGGCGAAGAAGCTGCATCCTGACGCCAACAAGGACGATCCGAAGGCGCAGGACAAGTTCGCGGAGTTGAACTCCGCCTATGAGATCTTGTCCGACAAGGACAAGCGCGGCCAGTATGACCGCGGCGAGATCGATGCCGAGGGCAAGCCCAAGATGCACGACTTCGCCGGCTTCGGCGGCGGCGGGCGGGGACCCGGCGGCTTTTCCGGTTTCGACGGCGACACCATTTTCGAGAGCTTTTCCTTTGGTCCGGAAGGCGTCCGCCGACAGGGCCGTCCGCGTGGCGCGGGCGCTGCCTTTGAGGATCTGGGCGATATCTTCGGCGGCTTCGGCCGGCAGCGCCGGTCGGCTGGCGGTGGTTTCACCCCCCAGGCGGGCGCAGACACCGAGCTGACGCTTTCGGTCACCTACGAGGAGGCGGTGCACGGCGCCACCAAGCGCGTGGTGCTGCCCAACGGGAAGCAGGTGGAGGTGAAGATCGCCGCCGGCACGCTGGAAGGCCACCGCATGCGGATGAAAGGTCAGGGCGAGCCGAGCCCCATGGGCGGCGCGCCGGGCGATGCCTATGTGACCATCTCCTATGCGCCCCACGCCACCTATAAGCGCGAGGGCGAGGACATCCGCTACGAGGCGCCGGTCCCGCTGGAGGATGCGGTGCTCGGTGCCAAGGTGCGGGTGCCGACCCTGTCCGGCGCGGTGGATTTGAACATTCCGGCCTGGACGTCTGGCGGCCGCACTTTCCGCTTGCGCGGCAAGGGGCTGCCCAAGGCGGCCGGTGGCCATGGCGATTTGCTCGTGACCGTCAATGTGGCGCTCCCGTCCGACCATGACGATGCGTTGGCGGAACTGATGCGCAAGCGCCGCGCTGCCGCCGGCGCCTGAGCTGAACCCAAGCCAGCCCCAAGCCAGCCCAAGAAAAAGCCCGCGCAGGTCAGACCGGCGCGGGCTTTGCTCATTTGGGGGCTCATCCCCACCGGAATGAGCCCGGCCTGTTTCAAGCAGAGGGCGGGGGCGCCACGTCGGGAGCGGGGCGATAGATCTCGCTGCCGCCGTCGCGGAACTTCTTGGACATCTCCGCCATGCCGGCGGCCGCCTGATTGTCGGCCTCGGCGCGGGCAATATCGCCGGCCTCGATCTTCAGCTCCTGGGAAATCTTCATGGAGCAGAATTTCGGCCCGCACATGGAGCAGAAATGCGCCACCTTGGCGCCTTCGGCCGGCAAGGTCTCGTCGTGGAAGGATTCCGCCGTCTCCGGATCGAGGGAGAGGGCGAACTGGTCCCGCCAGCGGAAGGTGAAGCGGGCGCGGGAGAGCGCATCATCGCGGATGCGGGCAGCCGGGTGGCCCTTGGCGAGGTCCGCCGCGTGAGCGGCGATCTTGTAGGAGATGACGCCGGCTTTCACGTCATCCCGGTTGGGCAGGCCCAGGTGCTCCTTCGGGGTCACGTAGCAGAGCATGGCCGTGCCGAACCAGCCGATCATGGCCGCGCCAATGGCCGAGGAGATGTGGTCGTAGCCGGGGGAAATGTCCGTCACCAGCGGGCCAAGCGTATAGAACGGCGCCTCGTGGCAGACCTTGAGCTGCTTCTCCACATTCTCGCGGATGAGGTGGAGCGGCACATGGCCGGGACCTTCGATCATCACCTGACAATCGTACTTCCAGGCGATCTCGGTCAGCTCGCCCAGCGTCTCCAGCTCGGCGAACTGGGCGGCGTCGTTGGCGTCCGCGATGGAGCCGGGCCGCAGGCCATCGCCCAGCGAGAAGGACACGTCATACCAGGACAGGATCTCGCACAGCTCCTCGAAATGCTCGTAGAGGAAGCTCTCCTTGTGGTGGGCGAGGCACCACTTGGCCATGATGGACCCGCCGCGCGAGACGATGCCGGTCACCCGGTTGGCGGTGAGCGGGATATAGGGCAGCCGGACGCCGGCATGGACCGTCATATAGTCCACGCCCTGCTCGGCCTGCTCGATCACCGTGTCCCGGAAGATGTCCCAGGTCAGGTCCTCGGCGACGCCGCCGACCTTTTCGAGCGCCTGGTAGATCGGCACGGTGCCGATCGGAACCGGCGAGTTGCGGACGATCCATTCGCGGATGGTGTGGATGTTCTTGCCGGTGGACAGGTCCATGACCGTGTCGCCGCCCCAGCGGATCGCCCACACCAGCTTGTCCACTTCCTCGGCGACGCCGGAGGTCACCGCGGAGTTGCCGATATTGGCGTTGATCTTCACCAGGAAGTTCCGGCCGATGGCCATCGGCTCGATTTCGGGATGGTTGATGTTGGCCGGGATGATGGCCCGTCCGCGCGCCACTTCCTGGCGCACGAACTCAGCGGTGATGTCGGTGGGAATGGCGGCGCCGAGGCTCATGGCCTGATGGTGAGGATGGGCCCCGCCATTGGCGCGGGCGAGATTCTCGCGCGCAGCCACATATTCCATTTCGGGCGTGATGATGCCGGCGCGGGCATAGGCCATCTGGGTCGGGCGCTTGCCGGGCTTGGCGCGCAGCGGCTTGCGGTCGGCGCGGTCGAAGGCGGGCAGGTGGCTGACCTGGCCGGGCTTCAGGCCGTCATCCTCGGGCTTGCGGGCGCGGCCTTCCACCTCTTCCACGTCGCCCCGCTCACGAATCCAGGCGCGGCGCAGTTCCGGCAGCCCCTTGGTGAGGTCGATAAGGGCGGTGGGGTCGGTATAGGGGCCGGACGTGTCATAGACCCGCAACGGGCGCTCGGTGGGATCGGAAAGGGTGATCTCCCGCATCGCCACCTGCACGTCGGGGCGGGCAGAGGCGATGTGGACCTTGCGCGAATGGGGCAGGGGCCCGGTCGTGACCTTCAGGGACGAGGTCGAGGCTTCGTCAAGCATGCGGATCTCCTTCAGCTCGCGCTGTCAATGAGATCCGGGATGAGCTTCAGGAGGCGGTTTACCCCGAACGACTCCCACCGGGAGCACTGGCCTGGGCTGGTTCCGATCCCTTCGCCGGCATGACCCGGATCAGGTTCGAAGGGTCATCGCGGCGCCGGTGGTCATGACGACCAAACCGGAAGGCGATCTCTCAGCCCCCTCGCAGGGCTCCCCTTGGAATAATGCCAGCATGGGCCATGAAGGAATTTTCTGTCAATCTTGCGCTGCAACAATGACGCTGGTGCAAGGCTTACAGGAGGCCCATCGCCTCCCACAGATGCACGCGGTGTTCGAGGCTCCAGCCCACCGCATCCCGCACCACGTCGAGACGCTCTTCCGGCGCGGCGATCACCTTGCCGTCCCGCATGAGGGGCGTGTTGGACGCAAGGAGGGCCGGGGCGATATGGGCGAGGAGGGCGGCCTCCTCGCGCGGCGCGCCATTCGCCAGGGCGTCGAAGACAAGCGCTTCCACCGTGGTGAGCGTGGTGCCTGAACCTGTGAGCGGAGAGGCCATCTCCGCCACCGCTGCGCGCTGTTCTGCGACGGCGCGGGCGGCCGAGCGATTGAGCCGGCGCGCGGGTTCGCTTGAGGCCGACGACAGGCCGTTGGGCACTGGCAGGGCCTGGCCCGAGCCGACAAGGATGCCGGCCATCTCCACCAGGGAAGGAGCTGCCGGATCGTCCTTCAGAGCCGGCAGCGCACCAAGCTCAGCCAAGCCGTGGGGGCGCGTGGCGAGAGCATCGAGGATCGGCTCATAGTGGCGGGCCGGCAGTTGGGCGGTGCCCACCGGCACATCCAAGGTCAGGCGGCAGGCACGCCGCACGGTGGTGAGGACAAGGCCGAACGCGCCCAGTTGCGCGTCGCGCTCACGGTCCGACAACCGCCGCGCCCCGCGTACGAACACGTCGCGCCGGAACGGGCGGTTAACCATGTAGTCTTTCAGCGTTTCCCGGTAGGGACCGGGTGGCACCTCGTCCAGCAGCGTCCGCTGCTCTGGCTTAAGGTTCAGGTCGGGGAAATTCTCAACCAGAGCCGCCGAGCCGACGAAGGCAAGCTTGGCCTCCGATAGGAGGGCCGCCGTATCCATGTGGTATTGGGGCTGCCAATTGGCATTGAGATATTCATGGGCGAGATAGACCGCCCGATCCGCGGCCGCCACCTTGCCGCTACCGGTGCGGATCTGGTCCAGCAGGGCCGGTCCGCCCACGACGCCGGAGCCGGCGTCCTGGAGCCGGCGGGCAAAGTCCAGCGCGTGCAGGACCCGATCGTCGGACCGCCCGTGCAGGAGAGCCGCCTGGCTTGCCAGGAGGCGTTGCATCGGCAGCAGAGCGGTCCAGCCCGGCATGGCGTTATAGGAGAGCGACACCGCGCCACCCGGCTTCAGGCAACGTGCCAGGAAGGCGGTGATGTGGGCGCGATCCGCCGCGCCGATCCAGGACCAGACGCCATGCAGCGTCACCATGTCGAAGTCCGGGAGGCCCTGGCCATTCGCCATGTCGGCGAAACTCAGCTCCAGGAAGGTGATGTTCTGGATGCCCGCGCTCGCCGCCGCCTCGCGGGCGCGGGCGATATGGGCAGGGTTGAAGTCGGTCGCCACCACCTGGATGGTGGGGTTGGCGGCGGCGATGACAAGCGCGGTAGTCCCCTGTCCGCACCCCAGCTCGCAATAGGTGAAATCCGGCCCGAGGCGGGGCGGCGCGATGCCATTGAGAAGGCACGTCAAAATCACATGGCCCGGCGCCTGTTCCACATAGAGGCCGGGCAGGTATTCAACGTCGCTCACATAGCCGGACGACCAGTTGCTCATTATGGGGACCTCTAAATCAATGAAGGGTCAGCCGAGAGTGTTCGGACGGAACACGGCATCGTGGCGGGGAATGGGGCTCGGGCCGTCGAGGAGCCATGCCGTCTGACCGAGGCGGGCGGCGCCTGGGTCGTCGGGGCCGGTCGAGAGGCGGGCCGCGGGCACTTCGGGCGCGGCGACCTTCACATTGAGGTCGAAGGAGAATTCCAGGCCGCAATACAGCTCCACCAGATCGCGCACCCGCGACGCGCCCTGCGTCCCCGGCAACAGGGCCTCAAGGCGGTTCCGATCCACAGGGCCGATCTCGATGCGAAAATGGTGCTGGGCCACGAAGGCTCGGTCTCCCAGCATGGCGCCACCACCGAGACGGGCATGTTGCCCCTCTGGGTTGAGAGCGCCGCCGAGCCGTGTGCGCTCATCGGGTGGCAATGCAAGCCAGGTGCCGACGAAGGGAAGGATGGTGACCGGCTCCCCCAGCGCACGGCTCAGGAGGGATTGCAGGCCGGCCATGGGCCGCACCTGCGCGCTCAGCAGGCCAGCATTGCCAAGCAGGGAACCGTGGTCCACCGCCATCCGACCGTGCATCGCTGAAAAACCCAGGCCGGCGAGACTTTCAAGGACGGTGGTGAAGGTATCGTCGTGGCCGTCGCCCGGACCCTGCGCCAAGGCGATGCGGTATTTGCTGGCAGCGGCGCAGAACAGGCGGACGGCGCGGTGCTGGAAGATGTCCAGGAAATCGGTGAGGGCCTCGTCATTGCGGTGACGGGACTGGATGGCATGGGTGGTGTAGCTGAAGGGCAGGACGCCCTGCGGTCCCGTGAGCCCCATCAGCGCCACGGTCAGCCGCACCTGGCCATTCTCCATTCGCCGCGCGTCGGAAATCGCCGCCTCCGGATAATGCAGAGAGACTTCTCCGGTGAAGCGGATGGGATCGCCGGCGGGGCCAGTGGGTTGCGTTCCGGCCTCCGCCTCGATCACCCGCACCGCTTGGACCAAGTCAAAGCGGCCGGGGTCGGTCAGGAGCGTCTCGATCACAGGACGGTGCGGTCGCCGGCGCGTGCGGGCCATGTCTTCAGCGGTCCTGTCTGGCCTTTCACGGTCGCGGTGAGGCGGGTGAAGGAATTGATGCTGGCATGAAGGGCGAAGAAGCGGTCCAGGACCATGGCGAAGAGGTAGAGCCCGCTGGCGCTGAAATGGAGGGGGTCCAACTCCAC
Source organism: Aquabacter sediminis (assembly GCF_028863665.1). Taxonomy (GTDB): domain Bacteria; phylum Pseudomonadota; class Alphaproteobacteria; order Rhizobiales; family Xanthobacteraceae; genus L1I39. The sequence continues at coordinate 399,167 of NZ_JARBFX010000001.1, read as the reverse complement.
CGTCAGGTCAATCCCACGGCACACGGCCTCCGCCCAGGGGGCGTCGCCGGTGCGACGGGGGGCGCGGGCAACGCCCGGCCGTGCCGAGAGGGCGGTTATCCCCTGGATCAGCCGATGGGTCTCCGGCGAATTGCGGAAATCGTAGAGCCGCAGGATCTCCTGCAAGGCGTCCAGGCCGCCCGGACCCACCAGCGAAAGATGGTTGAGAATGAGATGCGACATGAGCCGCCAATGGCGGCGATCGTCCTCGGGAAGGCGTAGGGCATGGGTGAGGGGAGAGACGCACACCACATCGCCAATGGCCCCCGCACCGTCCACCGGCGTCAAGATAGGGTGGCCTCCGCCATAAGGGAGCTTTGCCGGCAAATTGCCATTCAGGCATAAGGTGTCGACGCTCGCCACCAGATCGTCGGCACTGAAATCGGGATCCAGGTGGCTAAAGGAAAGGACCATTTCAGTCCCCACCTCGCGCCCTGGGGCACCGCGCCTGGCGGCGGCCCATCGCGCTGGTCCGCTTCGCTCGGCACCGTGGTTCTGGGCGTAGAAGGGCAGGATGTCCCTCAGCGTGCCGGTGGCATCGGAAACCGAGACTGACAGGATGGAATGCACCTCAAGGGCATCCTGCCGGCGCGCGTCGGGAATGACACGATGCTCGAAGCGGGTGTTGGTAATCAGGATGGGCTCGGCGCGCTGGCGGAACAGGTTGATAATGGGGGTGCAGCCGAGCGCGAATGCGTCCTGCGATACAGTGCGCTCCAGCGCTTGCGCACTCTTGTCGAGATAAAGGTAAATGCTCAGCTCGCGACCTGCGCTGCGAAGGACCTTGGCGTCCAGATCCACGTCGAAATAGAGGTACTTCTCCGGAAAGGCGAAGTATTCAGTCAATAAGCGATAGGCGGGCTGGGCCTGATCGGAATGGGGAAGAAGCCCCTCCTGCGCATCGAACCCCACGGGCCGAACCGCAGACGGGGGCAGGAAAACCGGATCGGCATCCGAGGGCCCTTCGGCCAACGCCACGGACACGGTGTGGTTGAGGATCAGTTCCTGGAGGCCATAGGTCAGGGAGGGCTGGCCGCGCAGGAAGAAGCGCAGATGGTCCGGCTGGAGCGCGCCGAACGTCATGTCCGGCGCCGTGCACCGCAGCTTCAGATGGAGGGTTGCCGCTGCGCCATGGGCGTGGGGATTGACCGGTCCCACCAGCGGCCGGCCGCGCAGGCTCGCCTCCACCAGGGCCACGGGCCACACGGTCACCGGATAGCAGGTGCGGAACCGGCAGGTATCGCCCTTCACCGGCTCTGCGTCCAGTTCCGTTCCCACCCCCACGTGCTGGGGAACGGTGACTTCCGCCTTGGGTTGGAATTGCACCGTCCCCATGGAGGGAATGGGGGCAAGGTAATAGGGATAGAGGACGTCCAAAAGCGTGTTGACGAGTTCCGGGAAGTCGTCGTCGAGCTTGCGTGCCACTCGGGCGTTCAGGAAAGCGACGCCTTCCATCAGGCGTGCCACATGGGGGTCGTCAATAGCGTCGGCAGACAGGCGCAGATGGCTTGCGGTCTTGGGATGCCGCGCAGCGAACTCGCCCGCCATGTGGCGCAGATAGTCCAATTCGTCATTGTAGTAGGGCAGGAGCGCGTCGGTCACGGCGCGGGGCTCGTCATCAATATGGTGTTGCCGATGGTGTCGATGAGGGTGTTGAACTCCACGGGCACAAATTCAGCGTCGATCTGCACATGGCCTTCGATGCGGATGCGCAAGGTGCGGTCCCCGGGATCGGCGTTTTCAAGGGCGAAGATGCGCATGTTCCGCAGGCGCGGTTCTTGCGCGCGGATCAGGTGACCCAGTTCCTCCACCACGGCCGCCCGCCTCTCGGGGGTGGAGAGATTGGCGGTGGCAAGGTCCGTAATGCCGTAATCAAGCAGAGAGCCGTCCAATTCGCCAAGGCCAGCCGGCCAGCCCAGCACACGGCGGTTGGTGTTGAACAGGTCTTCCAGGTCGCGCTTCAGACCCGCGCGCACACGCGCGGTGACGCTGCCCTCGCTTCCGGCCAGTCGATCCAGAAGGTCGGGGCCCACGAGGCTCATGCGGGGTCGAACTCCAGCCGGCCGAGCTCAAGGATGGTGAGACTCTCCTCGCCCGCGAGGAAGCAGCGCAATCCCTCGCCGCGCATACAGTCAGGGCCGATTTCGTGCCATTCGGTCTCCCGCCCCAGCGCCGCCACCTCGCGCTCGCGCGTCGGGGCAAAGGGGTAGATTGCGGGAATGATGACTTCCCCCTCCGGTCCGCCGCGCACAGAGATTTCAGCCGCCCGCCAGGCGCCGTCGATGATGCGGGAGGGGGCATGGAAGGCGACATGTTCCACGCGCTCCAGGGGCACCCAGAAATACTTGCCGGTGGAGGACAGGACCTCGAGCACGCCAGCGCTGAGGTCGTCGAGGTCGCGAAAATCGTCGAAAGACACGCCATCATGATGACCGGCCAAGGCTGGGCGGGCTTCCTCGGCCGCGGCGAGCGCCTGGACGGCCTCGCTCATGCGCCCAGCGCGCAGGTGCATGAGGGCCTCAAGGCGCAGAGCCAGATGGGGGGGCGGCGCATCGAGCAAATCGGGCGCGCGACCGTCGCTCCAGACCTGCGCACGTGCCATGTCCGCCCGCATAAACTGCCGCAAGGTGGCGATCCGCACCGCCGCGGCCGGGTCCTGCTCCGCCATGGCGGTGAGCTGGGCATCGGCGCGGGCGAGATCGCCGGCCACGCACAGCAACTCCGCCAGCAGGCTGCGCCGCTCAATGTCGGTGGGATGCGCACGCACCTCGGCCCCCATGGCCGCAATGGCATCGGCGAGGCGGCCTTCGCTGAACAGTTCGACGGCGGACTGAGACATGGCGGGCCTTCCGGGTCAGGGCGCCGCGCGGGCAGGCGCGAGCGCCAGCTCCGTCACGAGCTTGAAGGTGGTGAACACATGGTCGAGCTGGAAATGGGGACGCAGGTGCAGGACGCAGTTCAGCGCGCTGGCGCGCCCCGGCGCGGCCCGCACCGACACACGCGCCTCGCGCAAGGGATAGCGCGCCTTCATCTCCGGAGAGGCGTCATCATTGCCGAGGCAATAGCTGTGCAGCCAGGCTTGCAGGTCGCGCTCGCACGCATCAGCAGTCACATAGCTGCCGATGCGATCGCGGATTTTCACCTTCACGTAGTGCGCGAAACGCGACACGCAGAGAATATAGCGCAGCATGGCCGAAAGGCGCGCATTCACCCCCGCAGGTGTTGCATCAGCAGCACTCACCTTCTGGATCGAAACCGAGGAATGAAAGGCCAGGCGCGGCGTATCCTTGCATACATTGAGCGTCATCAGGCCCGACTGCCAGAGGTCCTGTTCCAGATGGGCGGGGATGGCCAGTTCGCTGGCAAAGCGGGGCACAACGCCCGGCGCATCGGTCTCTGCCGAGGGCGCGCTCAGTCCGGTCACCACGCCGTGGTCGACTTCATCGCGGCGGGTGCCGCACATATCGGCGAACCAGCCGTGCAGATGGAAATTGCGCACAAGAATTTCGCCAAAGGCGAACACCGCGCCGCCCCAGCACAGGTGATGGGTGGACAGACCCTGCGCATCCTCCCGATACCGAAAGGCTAGGCCCGGCGCTCCATCGCGGATGCGCGGGGACCGCAGAAGGATGCGAGGCAGCACGAGACCGATGAAGCGGGAATCCTCGGCATCTCTCAGCCGGCTGAAGCGGGCATATTCCAGGGGCCGAAAGAGGCCCGCCAGACTCTGGACGTGATCGAGGTCGCGGAAGTCATCAAGGCCCAGCAGGCGTGGCGAGGCGTTCAGGATGGCGGGCGCGAAGGCTGCCGCCGCGACAGCGGCAAGGCTCGACACCGCCGAGACGTCATCCACCGGGTGCTCTGCGGAGGGGCGATGCTGGATCGTGTAGTCGCACAGGAGCACGCCGTAGGGCTTACCGCCCGGCATGCCGAACTCTTCGCTGTAGACCTTGGAAAAGAGGGCGCTCTGGTCGAAGTCGCCAGCTCGGTCGAAGTCGTTGGCAAGTTCCCGCCAGGTGGCATTGAGCACGCGAACCAGGACGTTTTCCGCCCCAGAAGCGGACGTCACGAGATAGCGCAGCCCGCGCCAGGAGGCTTCCAGCTTGAGGAACCGGCGATGATGAAGCACCTGGTTCAGCTGTTGCGTCAGAAGGGCGTCGAGGAAGGCGATGTCCCGTTCAATGGCGGCTTGCAAGGTCCGGCCGTCGCCGATCACCGCCAGATCCGAACCGAACCAGTCGGCGAGCGCCTCGGCCGGATCGGTGGCGATCAGAAAGGCCTCCAGCCGCTCATCCGCCTGACGGGCGAGGGCCATATCCACCGCGTGCCGGCGCAACCCCTCCCGTCCGGCTGGAGCACCAGGCTCCGCCGGGGCCGGCCTTTCGGCCTCCGGCGCGGGAGAAGGCCCGACCCAGGGGGACGGGCCTTGCTCGGCTTCGTGCTGTGTCGAAGGCACGGGGGCGCCTTGCTCTCGCCTCAGGCCGTTGCAGGAATGCGGGCGACCATGCGCAGGGAGGTGGTGAGCTCCTCCATCTGCAGCCACGGGCGCAGCCACGCCACCGCATTGTAGGCACCGGGCTTGCCGGGGATCTCGCGCACTTCCACCTTGGCCTCGGCGAGCGGATACTTCGCCTTCATCTCCTGCCCGGCATCGGGGTTGCCGTTGACATAGTTGATGATCCAGCGGTTGAGCCAAGCCTCGCAGTCGCTGGCTTCCATGAAGGAGCCGACCTTGTCGCGGCCCATGATCTTCAGGTAGTGGGCGAAGCGGGACGTGGCCATGATGTAAGGCAGGCGTGCGGAAATGGCCGCATTGGCCGTGGCTTCCGGACGGTCATACTTCTTGGGTTTCTGGGTGGTCTGGGCGCCGAAGAAGACCGCATAGTCCGTGCCCTTGTAGTGGCACAGAGGAAGGAAGCCGAGCTTTGAGAGCTCCGCCTCGCGCCGGTCGGTGATGCCAATCTCGGTGGGGCACTGCTGATCGGTGTCGCCATCATCGGAGACGAACACATGGCTCGGCAGGTTTTCCACCTTGCCGCCGCCCTCGGCGCCGCGAATAGCCGTGCACCAGCCATGCTGGGCGAAGGCGTCGGTCAGGCGCGCGCCCAGCACGTAAGCCGAATTCATCCAGCAATATTCGTCATGCGCCATGCCGCGCGCGACGCCGCCCTGGATGGGGCTTTCCTCATAGTCGAATGCCTCGACCGGCTTGGTCTGGCTGCCATAGGGCAAGCGGGCAAGGGTGCGGGGCAAGGTGAGGGTGACGAAGCGGGAATCCTCGCTCTCTCGGAAGGACCGCCACTTGGCATATTCGACGCTGTCAAAGATCTTTTCCAGGTCCCGCGGCTTGGACAGTTCAGTATATTCGTCAAAGCCAAACAGCTTCGGGCTCGCCGCCGAGATGAAGGGGGCGAACGCTGCTGCCGCCACCTGAGAGACCTGGCTCAGCAGTTCCACGTCCTCGGGGTGGTTGCTGAACTCGTAGTCGCCGATCAGCGCGCCATAGGGTTCGCCGCCGGGGCTGCCGAACTCCGTCTCGTAAATCTTCTTGAAGATCACGCTCTGGTCGAACTCGGAAGCCTTAGTCAGGCTCTTGTAGAGCTCCTTTTTGGTGCAGTTGAGCACCCGGATCTTAAGGCTGGAGCCTGTCTCCGAGTTCATCACCAGATGGTTCAGCCCCCGCCAGGTGCCTTCCAGCTTCTGGAAGTCCGCATGATGCATGATGGCGTTGAGCTGGGCCGAGAGCTTTCCGTCGATGGCCGTGATGGCGGCATTGATAGTCTGGGCCAGGTTCTTGGAATAGGTCAGCGTCCCGGCGAGCGCTTCCTGAGTCAGGGTGCGCAGCAACTCCGCGGTCCGGTCCGGATCGGTCTGCTTGGTGGCGGCGATGGCCTGATCGAGAAAGGAAAGCTCCTTGGTCTCGACCGTTTCGGCAGACTGGGCCTGTGCTTCAGCGGCGCTCATGGATCAGCCCTCCGTCTTTTCTTCGGACACGCCCAGTTCCTCGCCGAGGGCCTTAAGCCGCGCGTCGTCGGACAGGATCTGCTCGAGCAGGGTTTCCAGGTTTTCCGAACGGTCAGCCTTGGACAGCAAGTCGCGCAGCTGGCTGCGCACTTCCATCAGCTTTCGCAACGGTTCCACCCGTTCCACGACGGCCGCAGGCTCGAAATCATCCATGGACCTGAAGGCCAGTTCCACGGACAGCTGGCTGCCATCATCCGCCAGGGTGTTATCCACCTTGATCTTGAGCCCAGGCGTCATGCGCGCCAGGACCTGATCGAAATTGTCCCGATCGATCTGGATGAACTTGCGCTCGGTCAGCGGCTTGAGGGGCTCGCTGGGGTCGCCGGAGAAGTCGCCGAGCACGCCGACCACGAAGGGCAGTTCCTTCTGCACCATCGCGCCTTCGGTTTCCACATCATAGGTGATGTGGACGCGGGGCTTGCGCACCCGGTTCAGCTTGTCATGGATACTGGGCATCGCGGGCATGTCCCCCTTGGAATGGAAGCAAAAGGCTGGGTCGCGGCGCTAGTCGTCAGTCGCGGGCGGGCGGATACCGGAGGCGAGGTAGAAGTAGCGGCGTGCGTCCTGGTCCACGATCAGCTCGTCGAGGAGCTCGGTCATGGACATGCGTGCCCGCCGCACCGTTTCCTCCAGCACGTAGGACACCGGCGAATGGGGCTCGCTCACCCGGAAGAAGCGGGCGATCTCCAGGATCTGGTTGAGCGCCTGGTCGCGGGTCGCCGGCCGCCGCGCGGACGCACTGCCATCGCCTGCCGACGCAGCGGAGGCTTCTTCCTCCGGCTCGTCCATCCCGGTGGGGTCGAGCGTATCAAGGGCGTGGCTGGCGGTGGCCTGCGCGAGTTTGTCGGCGGCAAACGTCTGTACGGCTTCGCGGTTGGCCTCCAGAAGCGCCCGAATGGCGCCGGCGGGAGGTGCGTCCGCCCCTACGCGCGCCACGAAGGCGTCGGAGAGGGCGTTCAAACTCCGAAGGGCTGCATCGATCTGCGCGACCAGCCCCGCAAAGAAGGACGCGGGCGCGCCTTGAACCGCCATATGGAAGGCGTCGAGGGCGAGCGCGCCGGCTGAGATGCGGGCCTCGCGCTTGGCAGCATCCGTGATCCGGCTGACTTCGAGCGCCTGCTCATATTGCCACAGCGGCACACCCTCCTCGCCCGGGGTCAGGGGAACCTTCCGCAGCGGCTGAACCAGGGTGCCGTCCGAGCTCGCCCCGTTGAGCGCGATGAACGGAGCAATGCGCGGCTCGTGGCCGTCCTCGTCCGGCAAGGGAAAGACACCGTCCCAATAGGCCTCGACCAAGCCTCGCGCCACCTCGATCCCGGTCCGCAATCCGGTGAAACCGTCCAGCCGCAGAAGGGCCTCGATCAGCCAGGCGCAGACTTCAAGATCCTTTGCCTGTTCGGAGAGGATCTCGTAGCCCAGGCGCGCCACATCTTCCCATTCCTCAGTGGCGGATGGGGCATCAGCGTCTATGTCCTTGGCGCGTTCCTTCCGGCGGGCGGCCGCTCGTGCATCCTTCAGGGCCAGGAAGCGGGAAGACGGAGAAATGTCCGCTCTCGGATCCGTGCCGATGGGATCCTCATCGCCAAGAGGCGCGATAAGTAACTGGGGATCGAACGTAAATGTATCCGTCATGGCCTTTTGCGTGAAAGCTTTAGAATAGGGGATGACTGAAGCGTTCCATGCTCCACGCATGCAAAAAGGCAGCTCGCACACTAAGTGATAGAAGGTTTATACATCAGATTAATGACACGATCGGGCTCCGATCCGCCTGCGATCCTCCCCTCAGCCCGAGACAAGGGAAGACAGGCACCGGAAGCCGGTCAGGGGGTTCTGGCGGAAGGGGTTGCTGACGCTCGCCGCATCCAGGGTGAAGCTGGCATTGCGGGGCCCAAGCGACACGGTAAAGGCGAAGCGGCTGGGCCCTAGCCGCGTCAGCGGTCGTCCTCCCAGAAAGCGGAACAGCGCCCACGGACCGGGCACGGAGAGCGAAGACGGCTGCCCGGGTGTCGAAGCCCCGAACTCCACCCGCACACCGGAGGTGATCCCGGGCCATTTGAACGAGACAGCCTGCGGCGGCCCATATTGGTAGAGGAGGGCCTGCCCATCAACCTCAAGGCGCACCCGCATGGCGCCAGCGTCGAGGTCGGTGGGGGTGAGTTCGAAGTTGAGCTGGGGTGCTGTGGCGCCCTGGGGGAAGAACATGGACCGGATGCGGTCCGCCTGCTCGAACAGGGCAAGGCCCTGCGACGTGATGTCGGGCGCCGCGCCCGCATTGGCCAGCATTTTCCAGGGGGAAACGGTGGTGTCAACGAAGGGCTTCAGCTGGCGCTCGAAGAAGCGGTCCAGCAGGCCGTCCGGGCCGAACATGCGGGTGAAATCCGCCAAGGTCGTATCGGTGGAGGATACGGCAAACGGGTAGCGGCCACTGATCGCCTGTTGGCAGAAGGGCAGGATCTGCGTCTTCCAGGTGGCGTCCAGGTCCGCGCGGACCCCTGCATTGGTGATGGAGGACGTCTGTCGCACCAGGCCGAGGATCGAATCTGCGAGGCCAGGCGGCGCGGTGACCGTGGACAGCTTCAACTGATTGAGGATTTGCGCAAAGGCCGGGCCGGAGGTGAGCTCGGTCAGCTGCGCCGGGTTGCCCGAGCCCAGGCTTGCAGCTGGACCGATGATCATGCGCAACTGGCCGATCGTCTTGAGCACCTCTTCCAGGGGGCTCGGCTGTCCCGTCACGAAGCGATGCAGCCCGGAGAAATGGTCGGTCACGGCTTGTGCCAGCCCGGCGCCGGGCGTGCTGGGAGTTGGTGTATCACCGCCCGGGATCAGGGTGCGGAAAGTTTCGGCGGCGGTCTTGGCGGGATCGGGCGGTGGCGGCGGCGCCAGCGTGGTCTGCTGCGCCACCGATTTCAGATAGCTGTCGAGGGGCGAAGGCGGCCCGATCAGGGCTTGGAGTATGCTCACTTCCGCCTGGAGGCTGTCAAACGGCAACAGCGCCACGTCGCTGAGAAGATTCTGCCATTCGGCAATATAGTCGCTCACATAGAGGCCACGGATGTCGCGCTTCAGCTGGGCGGCACGATGCGCCAGCGGCATGTCCGGCGTGGCTGGGAACCGCACCCAGTCCTCGGCTGCGAGGCGCTGGGCGATGCGGTCGATGGCGGGCAGAACAACGGTGAAGAACTGGTCAGCCGTGTACATGCCGGCGATGGGTGCCGAGAGCGGCTTGCCGGATCGCCGGGCCAACGCATAGGGCGTCAACGGTCCGGCCACGTCCGTGAGGCGCCAGGGGATGAGGGAATTGATTTCCGGCAGCTTGAGGAGTTCCGTCATGCCGCGCTCGGCGGCCGGATAGGCACTCAGCACGGTGCGTGCCTGCGAGACGAGGGTCTGGTTCAGTTCCAGCGGCGGAAAGCCAATGGTCAACAGGTTGCGCACATGATCCAGGAGTGAGACGCGCAGCGGAGCCTGGGCCGGGCCGGGATAGGCCGAGATGAGGTAGCGCCGCACCCAGTCCACAATCGCATCCGTGTTCATGGGGCCGGCGCCGCCCAGCATCAGATAGACCATGAGCGCGCCGTAGAGATCCTGCGGATTGCCGAGCGTGTCGGTGACAGATCTCTGGACCACCGTCTCCAGGCGAGGCAGCAGGAGAGTGAGGAGACCGTCCTTGTACTCCTGGATCGTATAGGTGGAGAGGAAGCCCGCTTGGGATAGGCCTCCATTCATGCGAAGCGGCGTGGCTGCATCGCGATAGCCCCACCCGGTGGGCAGGTTCTCGAGCGCGGTGAGGGTGGGGACGATGGCGGAAAGGTCCACCTGGTCGGCAGGAATCTCCTTCACCGCCAGGCCCAGTTCCGAAATGGCCGTCTGGGCCTTGGCGGTCCCCTGGGCGAGGTCCTCCACCAGGTAACGGTTGGCAACGAAGCTGACGGACCACCACAAGGTCAGCGCGGCTGCTGCGGCGATGCCGGCGGCGAAGAGGCCCAGGCGCAGCGCAGAGTCCCGGCGGCGCGAGGTCGGATCACGCTCGGCCAGGCCGGCCTCTGCGAAAACCACCCGCTCCAGGAGGTCGCGGATGAAGTAGCCCTCGCTCCTGCGCTCGCCGGGCGCGCCTTCCCCATCCCTCGCCGGGTGGGCCACATTGGGATCGGACCCTGGATCGGGAGCTGCGGTGAAATAGAGACCGCGCAACAGCAGCGGTCGCTCGAAATCGGTGGGACGGAAAACGTCTTCCACCAGTTCGGAGAGCACCGGCTTCAGCGTAGCCAGCTGCGGCACGAAGAGGAAGCAGTCGAGGCGCTCCTGCACCTCGAAGGCGGCGTTCAGCTGGGTGAGTGTCCGCGGCCGCTGCCATTGCAGGAAGTGATCGAACTCCGCCGCAACCGTTGCTGCCAGGGGCTTGCCCTTCGGGGTCATCCCCCGCTCGTCGTAAAGGGGCAGGGTGAGGCCGAAGACCGCACGCCGATCGGTGGCGGAGAGGTTGGCCGCGAAGGTCTCGAACCCCGGCACCTGGTCGGTGTGGCTGAAGATCACATAGACCGGAACCCGGCGACGAATCTCCCGTTGCAGGCGCTCCAAATGCTCTCGCAGGTCGGCATGAAAGGAGAAGCGCGTCACGTCCGATGCCGCGAGCACCTCTGTCAAGTTCAGCACCAAAAGCACGCCGTTGAGCGGCTGGCGGCCGCGGTAGCGGCGCAGAAGGCTGCCGAATGTGGCGAGGACGCCCGCTTCCTGGTCGAGGGGAGAAGGGCATCTGGCCTCCACCAAGACGGCATGGTCGGTGAAGGAAAAGCTCAGGGGTCCCGCACTGATGCGGCCGCTGCGTCGCTCGTTCAATGGAAAACGCAGGCCAGAGGCATGAACCAGGCTGGTCTTGCCGGCGCCCTCTGGCCCTATGACCGCATACCAGGGCAGTTCATATCGGTACGTACTGCTGAGAAAATGGGGCTTGCGGATGCGCCTGAGCACACCGAGCGCCAGCCGGAAGCCGCGGTCCAGCTCCTGCCTCTGGCGCGTGCGCGCTTCGCCCAGTCTGTCATGGGGCGCTCCTTCGCGACGGGAGGCCCGTTCGGCGGGCCTCGCCATAATCCAGAACAGGGCAATCATGGCGCCCAGAAGCACAACCAGGATCACCGCCAGGATGCGGGACGGCAGATCGGGCAGCAGGCTGTGCCCGGCCACGGAGACGTGAGGCGCCACAAACCAAACCAGCAGGCCAACGATCAGGGTGGCAGCAAGCAGCACCAGCCAGCGCCAGAAGGTCCAGGAGGTACGAGCGGGCATCATCTTCCTTCGCCGCCTAGCGCGGGGTCACGAGGATCTCGACCCGCCGGTTGCTCTGGCGGCCCTCCGGGGTGTCATTTGAAGCGATGGGGTCGGCCGAGCCTCGGCCGGTTGCCGTGATGGGCACAGGGTGGTCGGCCATGTCCGGCTTGAGCACGTCTGCCACGCGCTCCGCCCGCGCGGCCGAAAGCGCGAGATTGTTGGGATAGGTGGTGGAGCGAATGGGCACATTGTCCGAGAAGCCCAGCACCTCCACCGATGCAGCAAGCGGTGCGATGGCGTCAGCGACGTGCCGAAGCACATCCGGGAATGGCGATCGCAGCGTGGTGCTGGCGGAGGCAAACACTTCGCCCTGCGTTCGAATGACCACCTTGCCTTCGCGCTCGCTGACGGTCAGCAGGCCGGCCTTCACATCCTCCGCCAGTGCTTTGGAGATGATCTGGAACGGCGTGAGGGTTGGGATCGGAGGTGGCGCCGGAGGCGGGGGCGCGGCGGGTGGCGTGGAGGGCGCGGGACTGGCGGCCGGTGGGGGGACTGCCGGGCTCGGTGCTGCATCCGGGTGTCGCGGGGTGGCGGGCCGCAGCACGGGCGGTGGGTCGACGAGAAGGCCGTCCACCTGGCGGGCCACGAGACCCGCCTCCCGCCGCAGTGTAATCGCCAATACGAGGAAGAGGATCAGCAACGCACAGACGAGCCCGAGCGCCCCGAGCCAATGCATCATCATGTCGCGCGGCTTGCTGCGGTCCAGCCCCAGGCCGTGCCAGGCGGGCGACAAATCGGGCTTGATGGTGCCCCGCACGGAACGCAGGAACTGAAACAGGTCGTCCTGAATGCGCGACAGTTCGCCGGGACCGTTGGAGGCGAGCCGATACTTCCCTTCAAATCCGAATTCGATGCAAAAGAAATAGAACTCGATTTCCCGCACGGCGGTGAGCGGCGCCGTCATCATCTGCTGGAGCAAGGTGAAGAAACGTTCCCCGCCCCAGGTTTCCTGGAAATAGGCTGAGATGAGGGTCTTCGACGTCCAGTCGCTATCCTTGGCCCAGGGTGTCTGGAGGATGGTGTCGTCGGCGGTGGCGGCGAGGGCATAAAGGATCAATTGAATATGCTGGTGCGACAGGCCCTCGGCCGCCGCACGGGTCTCGAAGACGTGCAGTTCCTCCAGCATCTGCGCATGGACCGCACGCACGTCCACGAACTGCTCGCCCTGGAGATGGACCAACATCTCGAAGATGGGCACCGCGAGGGCGAGCCCCGGATTGTCCCGATAAATGTCTGCCGCCGCCTGTACCGCCTGGGGTCGGCGATCGCGGCCAAGGGAGAGGGCACTGGCCTTTGGTGCCGCGCGGGTTCGGCGCAAGACGGGAGGCGCCACGAAAGAGGGAGGCGACTGACGGAACGCGCTCGGCGCAGAGGGCGCACCGGCGCCAAGGTCGCCCGCTGGGCGGGGGAGGGGAACGGCCTGGGGCGCGGCCGCTGCGTCGCGATTTAGCCCCCGGCGCGCCGCGGCTGCGGGCGAGAAGATGGTGGTTTCCTCACCCTCCTGGGCCGGTACGCCCGTGCTCATGCCTGTTCCACCCTCGCAAATGACGAAGATGTGGCCCGGACCTGTTGCATCCGCATGACGCCGCGTGCGCGTCCACGAAAATCATCGCAAATCCCGGCATCCTTAGCCGGCAGGCTCACCGGCGGATGGCCCACAATTCCATCAGGGCATCAGGGAAATCCCCTGCCAGATGCACGGCAATTCCTCCGGTGGTCGCCATTTGCCGCCATAGAGGACTATCCGCTTCCAGTTCGAAATAAACGGCCCCGGCGTGATAGGGAATCTGGCGCGGGGCGACCGCGAGAGGCGTCACACGGATGCCGGGCAACTGGACATTCACCAGTTCCCGGATTTGTTCGACCGGGCCAATCTTCACCAAGGCGGGCAGCGAGCGGCGGATGGTCTCGCCCGGGAGGCTCGCCTTCACCACCAGAACAAACGCCGCGCTGGCCACCAGGCTGCGATCCGCAATGGTGCCCACCCGGATGCCATAGCGCCTGTCCTCCAGCACGATTTGGACGGCGTTCTGTTCCAGGACGGTGCTCAGCGAGCGGCGCAGGTCCGACAGCACCGAGTTGAACGGGATCTCCAACGCGTCGTGGCGGTAGGCGGGATAGTCCCGCGGCCGCTTATGGGGCACGGTGAAGGTGGACAATTCGCCGGCGATCTGAAGGAAGGTGCTGAATAGGCGTTCGGGATGCACGCTCTTCAGGCTGGCCAGATGAATCAGCAACGGTTCAACCCGGTTGATCATCTGAAGCATCAGGAAGTCGGCGATTTCTGCCACGCCGTGGCTGCTGGACCCCGTCACGCGCGGCGCGAGCGCTTGGCCGCGGTGGTGCAGCATGGCCGTCACCTCCGACAGCGCGCCCGAGAGCACCGGGGAGACGGAGGCATTGAGGCAAGGGGGAATGTAGTCGGGATCGAGGATGATGCGCTGGTCTGCCGTCACCTCGGCGATGCGGGCGATGCCGAGGCATTGGAAGCCGGCGCGGTCCTCATGCTCCAGCATGAGGCTGAGCCGCAGGCGGGCGGTGCGCACCTGCGCCACCGCCTGCGATCCCCCGATGGCGTCCATCACCTCCTGGTCCTCTGCGCGAAATCGTGCGGTGGACTGGATCTGAAGGCCCATATCCACTTCAGGCGCGCCCCGCAGAACCAGGGGTACGCACAGATAGACGATGCTGTTGGTCAGTGCGACCGGCGGAACGAGCGGCGCGGGATGGAGGTCGTCTTCCGGCACGCAGAACGGTGTTCCATCCTCGAAGACGCCGTCACACCGGTCGAGCGCGAGCTTGCCGAGGCCCAGCAGGTCGCGGTTGAGCGTCAGGGTACGAAAGCCCCAGCCGAAAGGCACCAGCGCATCCGCGCGCTGGCGGACGAGGCGTTCCACGAACCGGTCCTGCTGCTGGAAATGCTGTGCCTTCAGGAACATCCCCTCGGACCAGACCACCTTGTTGTGGTTGCTCATGGTGCCCCGTCTCCCTCGGCCGTCGGGTCAATGTTTGATCGGCGGTGCATGTCCTGCGGCAGGGCTGGACAGGCTCCTCCCGCCAGGCGCGTGGCGATCGCAGCGGAAAGACTTGCCAGGGCCAACCCCGTCCAGGCCGGATCGCCCCCTTCCAGGCGTGCGAGGACCTCGTCTGGCGGTCCTTCCAGCAGCGTCGCCTCGGCCTCCTCCGATGCGGCAGCGATGCGGGCGAGCGCTTCGATCAGGAGGAGGGCCAAAGCGGGACGGGATGCCTCCGGCGCGGCCTTCCGAACAGGTTCTGCCGGCTTTGGGTCGGCGTCCCAGTCGTCGGGAATGAGCTGCGGGGCAAGTCTGCCGGGCACGAAGGCCTGGCGCTCGGCGGGCAAATGGTCGTCCGGCGTCACCGGAGCGGTCAGCGGGGGTGCGCCCTTGCCCACACCGGGAAGGACGGGTCCGGCAGGTGTCGACGGTCGAAGCCAAGGGGGCGCCTCGGCTGAGCCGGTCGCGTGCGGGAAGGGCCGCGCCACCGGGAAGATGGATGCGGGCGCCGGGGCTGGCGCCGGGGGGGGCGGCGCTATGGCTGCATCTCCGGGAAAGCCTTTGCGGGGCGGCAGAACGGCGCGCAACGGATCCTGGTCCGTTGCTGCCTCCTCGGCCAAGGCGACGGCAACCTCGATGCCAGCGAGGTGGAGAATATCGCCATCGCTCAGCAAGGCTGAGTTTCCGCGCCCCAATGGGCGCTCCGCATCATTGATGACAAGCCCGTTCACGGATGTGTCGATGACCGTGAACAGCCCACCAGAGGCCATGATGGTGCAGTGATGGCGGGAGACGAGGCGCTCGGGGTCCTCGATCACCCAATCATTGTCGCCGTCGCGCCCAATGCGCAGGCGGCCGGCTTCGAGGCTGCGCGTGCGATCCTCTGGCGGAAGGTCACTGAGCCCCCGAACCGTCAGGGTGAGCACGGACTTCATGCGCCGGGCTCCTGCGCGTCCAGTCCGCTGCCGCCATCGGCGATGTCGAAGCCCATGGCCAGAGCGATCTCCTGCCGGGCTGCAATCTCTCGCGGCGGTCCGGGTATGCAGCTGAGAAGGACGGACGCTCCCACGGCGCTGCCGGTGAGTGCATCGCCGGGCGGAATGACGAGGACGGTTTCCGGCGGCGCGAGGCTTCCCCCAGACCAATAGACGCCAAGCGCCGCGTAGGCGCCGGCGGTGGAAAAATCGAGCGCCTGCGCCGGTGCGTAAGCGGCCCGACGCTGGGCATCCCCGGGTGTGTAGACCCAGGCTTCCGCCGCTGCCCAGCAGGCTTGCTCCTCCGGACGAGCCACGGGTGCCGGAAAGCGGCGCGCCACGGCGCACGCCCACCAGACCGCCTCCCGCCGGGGCAGGGCGACCGCCAGATAGCGGATGGCCGCGACATGCTCGCCGGCCTCCAGCAATGCCGCGAGCACCTCCGGCGCGGAGCGGCGAGGCGTGAAAAAGGGGCGTGTGTCCTCATCCGGTGGCAGCACGGCAGCCAACTGCTCGGCCGTGGCGAAGCGGATCTTGGGGAGGGAGCGGGCCAGATGCACCATGTTCAGGGGCCGTTCCTAATTCAGGGTGACCAGGCCGCCCTGGACCTGGACCGTGCCATCGCCATTCACCTTCACCATGGGCGCGCCGAGCTGGAGCTTGGCATCCGCCGTGATGGTGATCTGGGTTGCCTTCAGCGTCATGCCGCTCTGGCTGATGGTGAGCGCGTTTGCGCCCACCTTCAGGGTGATGGATTGTGCCGCCTTGAGCGTGATGGAGCCGCCATCGCAGGTGGTGGTGGCATTCCCGGACCCCAGAGACACGGAATGATTGCCGCTGCTGACCGTGGTGGTGCAATTTCCGTTGGAGACGGTGAGGGTGTCATCGCCCTGCGAGACCGTCACCGCCCGGTTGCCCTTGGCCACCGTCAGGCTTTCATTGCCTTCGGAGATGGCAACGGTGCGGTGGCCCTTGCCTACCGTGACGCTCTCATTGCCTTCTTGGATGGTCTCGGTGCGGTTGTTCTTGATGGTCAGCGTCTGGTCGTGCTGGACGGTGAGGGTGTCGTCATTCTCCACCTCGCGGGTGAAGTCCTTCTGGGCATGCATATAGACCAGCTCGGCACCCTTCTTGTCCTCGAAGCGCAGCTCATTGAAGGTCGAGGCGCTCCCCTGGCTCGAGGATCGCGTCTTGATGCCGCTTTGCGTCTTGTTGTCGGGCAAGGTGTAGGGGGGCAGGTTCTGACCATTGGGCACGCAGCCGACGATCAGGGGCTGATCGGGGTCGCCTTCAAGAAAGACCACCACCACCTCCATCCCCACCCGAGGGGTGAAATGGGTTCCGAACCCCGCGCCGGACAGCGTCTGCGCCACGCGAACCCAGCATGAGCTCTGGTCGTCCTTTTTGCCCAGCCGGTCCCAAAAGAACTGGACGCGCACACGGCCATATTTGTCGCAATAAATCTCCTCCCCGGAGGGGCCCACCACCAGCGCCGTCTGCGGCCCCGGGATGAGGGGGCGCGGCGGCAGCGTCGGCGGTCGCAAGGGCACAGTGGAGGGGATTGCGACAAACCTGTTGGAGTAGGAGGGCTCTTGCTCCTGGTTTCCCAGATGGCTGCGATCTTCGGCGCGGTGGTCGACGGCGCCCAGCACATAGGTCTTGTTCTCCTCCGCCGCCACCTCGTGATCGGACAGGGTGAAGCGGATGCCGGCGGCGAACTGGGGAAGGGTCGACTGCCCCTCCGCTTCGCTGTAGCCGGCCTCGATGGCCTCCATCCGGGTGCGCGAGAGAGCGGTGCCGTCGCCCTTTTGGTCGTAGCCGCCGGGATAGTCGAACACTTCCCAGCTCTTAAAGGCGGCGTTGTCGAGCATGGTGCTGGTGGAGGCGGTGAGATCGCCCGTCGGCTGCTCGAAATTATAGTCGCGCAGCGTGGCCTTGCCGGAACGGAAGGAGGCGCGCACCTGGAATGCCTGCATCGCCAGCGTGAGCCCGCTTTCGGGTGGGGCGTGCTGAACAGGGGTGGCCAGCACGTCGCCATAGCCCGACACGCTGTCGGACAGGATCAAGGTGTGCTTGCTGGCGGAATGCTGGAAATAAAAGTAAATGCCTTCTTCCGCGCAGATGCGGGACAGAAAGTCGAAATCGCTTTCGCGATATTGGACGCAATAGTCGCGTGCCGGATGGCTGCCGGTCAGGCCCTTGGTCTGGTAGTCGGAGATGCCGCCTTCCGAGAGAAGGGTTTGGACGATCTGCACCACACTCTGGTGCTGGAAGACGCGGCAATCCACCGTTCGCGTCAAAAGCCAAAGCTTGGGCGAGAGGATCACCTCGTAGCGGCGCAGGCCGTCCACCGTCCGCGCGCCCGCGCTGAAGGCGGTCACGATGCCGTTGATGGGACGGGGCGCGGCCTTCGGGAGGTTCAAGGTCACCGTGAGGGGCTTGCCGAGAAGCTGGCTTGCGGTGAGCCCGGGATTGGCAGACACCATTTCCAGCCTGAATCGGAACAGCTCAGACACCGCCTCCCGGCCCTCCACGGCGGTCGCCAGCAGCGTATCGCCGCCAAGCGGGGTCGTCAGAGTGATGAGGCGTCCAGCCTGGACAGGCGCGGCTTGAGAACTCATGGCGGCGGCGAACCTTCGACCAATGGTGCAAACGATGCAGTGAATCAGGACCCGGTTCTGAGGCGCCGCTTTCAGGTCCTGCAAAACCTGGAGGCCACTTAACGCCGTTCGCCCCACCCCCGGGTGCCAAATGGCACGCAGGGGCAGGGCAACGTCCTGGAACGTCGCGATCCCGCTTCGGATCAGGCCGACTTGGTGGTCGCCAGATCGTAGGAGACGGTCACCGGGGTGCCGGCCTTGTTGTCGTCGCCATAGGGCGTGAACTTGAACTCGAGCTTGGTGAAGGAGATGGAGACGGACTCCGTCGGGCGGTCGCCGGAGGTGGAGACCGAGTAGGAGGAGATCAGGGCATTGGTGAGCGTGTAGGTCACATAGGTCACGCCCGGGCTGCCGGTGGAGACGAGATCGATCTTCACCACCTTGCCGGCATTACCCGTGCAGGCTTCCGTGAAGAGCTTGGGCGAGGAGGCGTCGAACATCTTGACGATGGACACCTCGCTCACCGACGGCTCGGACGCCTCGCGGTTGTTGGTGGAGCCCGAAGGGGTGGCAATGGCGCGGCCGACGCCCCAAGAGAGGGACAGCACATCGATCCACTTCTGGTGATCCTGATGGGTCGCCTCGCCCTGGATGCCGTCATAGTTCAGGTAGATAGCCATGGACTGTACTCCACTTTAGGTCAGTGCCTTGCCGATCAAGACGCTGCCTGTTTCGAGGTTGGTGAAATTATGATTTGGAGAAATCAAATCTTGCGATTGCGGATCAGTTGATCTTGATATATTGTGGACACGTTTTTCTTTTCGGTATTTGTATTTTGTGTTTTTGTCTGTGCGGCCGCCGCCTGCGCCAGGGTTGCCTGCACTGCAGCTTTGTTTTGTTTGTGAGCCTCTTCCGCGCGTGCCCGCGCGCGGTCATAGGCGCTCTTGTCCTGGTTCTTGAGGTCAATGGCCTTGTCGTTGATCTCTCGGATGACGGAGTTCAGGAACTGCCGGTAGGTCGACCAGGTCGTGACACCCATGGCCACTTCCGCAAGATCCACGTAAGCGACCACCGTTGCGGCGAAGCTGTACATGGTGGCGGTCTCGGCGATGCTCGCCTTTGCGGAGAGCGTGGACTCCTTCGGCCAGCGCAAGCGGTGCGTCACCGCACCATCACTCCACTGGCCAATCGCCCTGCGCTTGTCGTTGCTCGTCGCAACACCCAGGAACTTCGTGTAGAAATGAACGAAATCAAGGCCCGGCTCTCCAAGCGCGGCGACGGCCCCGTTATTGATCGAAATGGTTTCGCCGCGTGCACTTTGAGCATGAACATTGGAGACGATGACAGAACTGGCCAGCACTGCCTTTATGGCTTCCTCGAACCCGCGAGAACTGGGATTGGGAAAGATGGCGCCGATGTCCTGCATGGTGGCGCGCTTGAGCTGCTCGACATAATTCCTGGCCTGAAGGGTGCTCGGCCGCCAGGAGAACTCTGTGTCAGAGCCAAGTCCCTGCATCTTGAACTTGTTGGCGGGCGCGTCCGGGTTCGCGCTGTTGAGCACTTGAAAGGTCTTGAGCCGGTTTTCAGCCAATGTGCGCAGGTCCGTCGCAGCCTTGTCCGCGGCGGCCTTGTCCATATGGAGCGCAGCCAGCTTGTCCTGTTGCGCCTTGATGGCAGGCATGACCCTCAGGGCATCGAACCTGCCGAGCCCCTTCAGCTTTTCCGCGGCATCCCGCACCACGGCCTGTTGCTGCTGGATCCTTTGATCGATATCCCGGGCAGCGTTGGCTAGGCTCTCGGTCTTCTGGAGGACTTGCTTTCGCTCCTCGACGGCAACCCTCTGGGCGTGAACCGCTTTGGCGAACGGCTCTCCTCCCTGGGTGTGTCGAAGTCTTTCAAGACGGCTGCTGTTCTTTATCTCTGAGATGAAATAGTAAGATATAATAAGAAGTGCGCTTATGTTTTCATCGGTCGCAGAGATCTGGTTTGACTTCTGAAGAAGGCCGAATTTTTTCGGGCTGATATCGCGATTTGCCGCCTGAATTTTGAATTTATCGATGCTGTCGACCAGGGCCAGCGACACGCTCATGCACAGGAACGCGTCGACCAGGTTGCGAAATTCACTGAGTTTGCTCGCGATCGAGTTCGAATAGGCCTCGAGCGTAGCGCCATCCTGCCGGAGGGTCCTCTTGAACTCGGTGCCCACACGGCTCGCGGCTTGCTGGACCGCCCCGTTGGAGGCCCCCCGATTGCTGAAGCGTGCCACCAACTCGTTGGCTGTCTGCGGGTTCTGGGACATGCCAAGCCAGCGGTTCGTATCGCGCCCGGCAAATTCACGCATGAACTCGACATCATCCGAGATCACGCGGAGGCTCTTCTTTTCGGATCGCTCGCGGCTTTGTTGGATCAGCGTATAGATGAAGGTCGCGTTCAGGCCGGTGGCGAACCATTTCAGGCGGATGTCATCATCAGCGTCTTCATGATCTGCTGACGCACTCACACGCGCGCCGACATGGTCGGCAACATCGCCGACCACATTTCCAGCGATTTGGGTGCCAATGTCCTGATCGGCCTGGGCTGCCTGCCGAGCGTCGGCCTGATCGCCCCCGCCGAGTGCGTTGACGGCGGCGGACACGATCCCGTCCTTGACGGCGGCCGAAAGGATGGGGCCGACGAAAGGCACCGCCTGGAGGCTGGCCGCAAACAGCACATCCAGGAGCGTGACGGCCCAGGGATTGGGCCTCTTCAGCTCCCCTTTCATGCGCCTGGTCAGGGCATCGGCTGCCGCCTTGGCGGCGGTGACATTTTCCAGATAGTCGAGGGTCGCCTTGAGGGACGTGTCATAGACAACACGCGACTGCAGCGCTTCGCGAACATTGTCGATGGCGTCCACGAGTGTGTTGCCGGGCGGGCCGTAGATCAGAGCCTCCGCCTCGTTCAGTCCAATCCCTTTTTCTTTTTTCGAGTAAAGTTCGGCGAGGAGCACAGCGAAAGCGACCACCTCGGGCTGATCCACCTTGCCCCGCATGGGGCTGTAACCGGAAATGAGCTGTGCGGCAGGCCGGGTGGCGAGGGCGGCCCCATGAAGCTGCTGCGCCTTCTTGGCGATGGTCTTGTGGACCATCGTCATGTAGGCGGCGAGTTCATAGGATTTGACGGTGGCCATCGCCGGTGCCCTTGTCGTGAATTGTATTGGTCCTGCTGGCGTATTTTATGTTTCAATGGCCATTAACTGCGCGGGTTAAATAATGGAAAACGCACTGTATATACTTCAATTACGCAGGACATTCTCTTCGCGAGGTAGGGCGGATTGAATACGCTTAGAGTGGTATCGGTATTCCATGACACTGGAATTACGCGGGGTTCGAAATCACTTTCGTGCACACCATCCCTTGGCAGCGATAATCCATCCGCGCCCGGTCATGCAGGCGCACGTTCCAGGTGAGGTCGATGGGGGAGGACGCCGGCCGCAAGGGGCAGGCGTTGGGCGCAAAGGCCTCCGCGAGCAGGGCGAGGAGACTGGCCTCTTCGTGCCACTCGGCCTGGGGCGTGGCATGGGCTGCCCAGTCGAACGGTGTCGCGAGAACAAGGGCGCCGGTTGGGAGGAGGAGGCGCTCAGCCTCGTGGAGCGCGTGGCGGGGCGAGGAGACGCAATCCAGCACGTTGAGAGCCGCCACGAGGCCGAACGTGGCGTCCGCAAACGGGAGGTTCAATGCATCGGCGACCCAGAAATCGACCAGCCCCTTCGGATCGAGGGGGGCCGGGAACGCGCAGGACTCGTACCTAAGGCCAATGCGGCGCAACGGGAAGCGCGCGATGCCGTGGTCGATAACACCGCGCCCAATCCGCAACAGCGGCCAGTTGAGGTCGATGCCCAGCACCAGGTCCTTGGTGCGATCCGCCAGGTCAAAGGCCGTTCGACCGGCCGCGCAGCCGAGGTCGAGCGCGGGGCCCGCGATGTCCAACTTGTCTTTCAGCAGCTGGGCGAGGAGGCTGCGCACGCCTCCCGCCTGCGCCTGCGGTGCTGAAAGACGGGGCTCGAGGTCGCCATAATGGTCGTAGCCGTAACTCGACGCCTGCTGACGCACGACGCCAAAGGCGGAGTCCGGGCCGACGGCGCGCGCGATCACGTCGGCGGCTCCGGCATGGTCCAATTCATTTTGCAGCAGCAGGTGCAGGTTGGCAGAGAGCCATCCGGAAAGATCGGCCACCAGAATCGGCGCACCCTCGACAATGGGATAACGCGCCCCGCACGCGGCGTCCGGGCAGACCAGCACGCCGGCCCTCACGTCTTCATCCGCGACCATGGCGCCGTCGGCCAGCACAAGGCGCCTTGATCGGCCGGACTGACGGCAAGCCGGGCAGATGGGCTTGAGACCCTCGAAATGGGAAAGCCGCACCGGTCAGCCCCCGATCATCACGGTCGGGCATCCCGGCGGCAGGATGGTCCCGTTGGGGCTGGGGATGGGAGCAACACAACTGGCATGCAGGGAGGAATCCCCGACCCGTGCTGCCGGCAGCTTTCCGATGAGCACCGTTGCCGACCCTTTCATGATCATGCCGGGGCCGGCGGGCACACAGCCGGCAAGCATGCAAGGCAAGGTGGTGTCGGTCATGCGGGCCGCCGGCATCTTTCCGATGAGAACGGTAGGGCAGCCTTTCATGATGGCGAGAGGCATGCCGGGATGGGGCACCGGGGTTGGCACCGGCGCGGGCGGATGGATGGGCGCATGGCAGTGGGGCGCGCTCTGGAGGACCTTGTCGCCGAGCCGGGCAGCAGGGGGCATGTGCGCCTCATCCGATCTCGTAGGTAAAGCCGCCCGCGCCGAGCCCCACGTGAACGGAGCCAATGCCTTCGCCCCGGGCAAGGCGCTCCAGCACGCCGGCCGAGAGTTCCGGCAGCAGGGTGCGGGAAAGGATGTTCTCAATGTTGCGAGCGCCCGAGGCGCTCTCGGTGCAGCGTTGGGCGATGGCCTCGACCAGTTCGGGCGCAAAGGTAAAGCGCGCGCCGTAGGCATCTTTCACACGACGGGCAATGCGGCCGAGCTGCAACTCCACAATCCTTCGGATCACCCCCTCGCTCAGCGGCAAATAGGGCACCAGCGTCACGCGCCCCAGGAATGCGGCCTTGTAATGCTTGCTCAGTTCCGGCCGCAGCGCTTCCGCGAGCACCTGGGGCTCGGGAATCGTAAAGGGATCAGCGCATAGCCGGGTGATCAGGTCCGACGCGGCATTGGAGGTCATCAGGATGATCGTGTTCTTGAAGTCCACATCGCGGCCTTCGCCGTCCTTCATGTGGCCCTTGTCGAACACCTGGAAGAACACGTCCTGCACGCCGGGATGGGCCTTTTCCATCTCATCCAGCAGGATCACCGAATAGGGCCGTCGGCGCACGGCCTCGGTGAGGATGCCGCCTTCCCCATAGCCCACATAGCCAGGCGGGCTGCCCATGAGGAGGCTGACCTTATGCTCCTCCTTGAATTCGGACATGTTGATGGTGGTCAGATTCTGCGACCCGCCATAGAGCAGTTCCGCCAGTGTCAGTGCCGTTTCGGTCTTGCCGACGCCGGAGGGCCCCACCATGAGGAAGACCCCCAGGGGTTTGCGCGGATCGGTCAGGCCTGCCCTTGAGGTGCGGATGGCCTGTGCCACTGCTGCAATGGCGTGGGACTGGCCGACAATCCGCTCCTCCATGCGCTCCTGGAGGGCGAGGACCGTATGGATCTCGTCGGACCGCATCCGGCCGGCGGGGACGCCGGTCCAGTTCTGCACCACTTCGGCAATGGCCTGTCCGTCCACGAGGGGATGCACCAGCGGGGCTTCTCCCTGGAGGGCGACGAGCGCGGCGCTGGTGGCGGCAAACTCTTCCGCGAGCTCCTCGGGGGCGGGCGCTTCGGACGTCGCGGCCTCGATTTCCTTGCGCAGGCCCGACAATTGCTCGACCAGCGCGCGCTCCTCCTCCCACCGGGTGGTGAGGGCGTCGCGCTCGGCCAGCAGAACCGCCGCTTCGTCGCCAAGCGCGCCCTGGCGGGCGGCGTGATTGTGGCCCGTTGCGGCCTCACGGGCCAGAAGAGTGAGTTCATCGGCGATGAGATCCAGTCGCCGCGCGCGGTCCTCGATCGCGGCGGGAATGGTGGTCTGGCTCACCGCCACGCGGGCGCAGGCCGTGTCCAGCAGGGAGACCCCCTTGTCCGGCAGCTGGCGGGCGGGGATGTAGCGGGCGGAGAGGCGCACGGCCTCGGTCACCGCCTCGTCGAGGATCCGCACCTTGTGGTAGCGCTCGAGCGTCGGCACGAGGCCCCTCAGCATGGCGGCGGCAACCGGCTCGCTCGGCTCGTCGACCTTCACCACCTGGAACCGCCGCACCAGGGCGGCATCTTTCTCGAAATATTTCTTGTACTCGGCCCAGGTGGTGGCGGCGATGGTGCGCAACTCGCCGCGCGCCAGCGCCGGCTTCAGCAGGTTGGCCGCATCCCCCTGACCCGCTGCTCCGCCGGCGCCGATGAGGGTGTGCGCCTCGTCGATGAACAGGATCACAGGATTGGGGCTCGCCTTCACCGCGTCGATGACCGAGCGCAGGCGGGCCTCGAACTCGCCCTTCACGCCCGCGCCTGCCTGGAGCAGGCCGAGGTCGAGGGAGCGGAGCGTCACGTCGCGCAGGGGGGGAGGCACGTCGCCGGAGGCGATGCGCAGCGCGAAGCCCTCCACCACCGCCGTCTTGCCCACGCCGGCGTCGCCCGTGAGGATGGGATTGTTCTGCCGGCGCCGGATCAGGATGTCGACGATCTGCCGGATTTCACCGTCGCGGCCGAGAATGGTGTCGATTCGCCCGTCCCGGGCCTGTGCCGTCAGGTCGACCGTGAAGCGCGCCAGCGGATCGCCGTCCGTGCCGGCTGGTCCGGCCATCGCTTCGCCTGATGGGGCCGAGAGGGAAGTGAGGGCTGTCTCGCGCGATTCGGCGGTCAGCGCGGAGAAGTCGCGCTTGAGGACTTCGGGGGGCAGCGACCGAAGAGCCGGGGCCATTTCCGCCACGCGCAGCGCCAGGCGCTCGTCTCCAAGGAGCGCCTGGAGGAGATGTCCGGTGCGGATTTGGACCAGGCCGGCATCGATGGAGGCGAGAAACCAAGCCTGTTTCACCAGGTCCACCACGTCGGGCGACAGGCCGGGGGGGCGTCCGTTCCCCGCCCGCAGTCGGTCGAGCGCGCGGGACAGGTCGGCGGAAAGACGACCCATCTCCACACCCGAGCGCGACAGGATGAGGGCCACGTCGCAGCGCTCTTCCTCCACAAGCTTCAGCAGCCAGTGTTCCAATTCCACATTGTAATGGGTGCGCACGAGGGCAAGGCCAGCCGCCGCCTCAAGCGCCGTGCGCGCCAAGGGATCAAGCCGCGCCATCAGGGACTTGAGATCGACAGACGCCATGCTTTGCCCCCGAATAACGCTGGCACCCATTGGCCACGGGAGGTGAGTGGACGCCTCCCGCGGGGGACCTTAAAGCGCTTCAGCAAGAGCAATGTGTCGGTCGTTGAGAGGGCAGGAAAACCTTGAGGCACAAGGGGTTTCCGCGCGTTCCGCGCGACCGTGTCGCGCCGCTGTCACAGATGGCGTGGTTTAAGCGCCAGTAAGCCCTTTGCGATGTGCGCAGGACCCTCTCCCGGCGCATGGTGCAATTCGTGAGGTCAAGTCTGCAATGGTAGAGTGCCGCCGGCACGCGGCTCCTCCCGGTGTCGCTTCACTGCTGTCCCGACGGGTTCTTGTGCTTGGGACGGCCTCGCTGCTCGCAGGGTGCGGGGCGGCGCCGGCACCCCGGCAGACCACGCTTGGCATGCGCATCCTTGTGGACGGCGATGCCAACCGGGGACCTGCCGGGCAGCCGCTCCCCATCCTCGTGCGCCTTTACGCGCTGCGGTCCGACATGGAGTTCCAGCAGACCGACTTCCTGACCCTGTTCAATGCGGAGCCACAGGCACTCGGCCAGAGCCTCGTCAGCCGCAAGGAGTTCGTCATCCCGCCCGGTGGAACGGAGGTGTATGTGGATAGCCTCCCTACGGAAGCGGTCTTTGTCGGGATCATGGCCGCCTTCCGCTCGGTGGATCAGGCGCAATGGCGGGCGATCGCTCCCTTGCAGCCGGGCGTCGTGAACGACCTGCAGGTCAATGTGGTCGACCTTCAGGTGGTGGTCCAAGTGGTCAAGGTGGGTCCCAAGCCGTTCGCGCTGCCGATCTAGCTTTGGAGCAATACGGGTCCCCTTACCCGTATCGGTTCTATCGCCGTGTTTCCCGCCTTGCCTTCCCCCAACCGCTTGCCACCTTCAGCGCCCGGTGGGGGCGAGGTCGCGGTCATTGTCGGCCTCGATGTAAGGCAGGATGTGACGCAGCCCCTCCACGTAAGGCGCCTGCGGCTCCAAGGCTGCGAGAACGCCGGCACTGCCCAGCCGAACAAGGTCCTCCGTCAACGGGAGAACCGTCGCAACGGGGGTGCGGAAGGCATTGGTGATCTGGTCCGCCAGGCCGCCGAAATCCGCACCCGAGAGGACCTTGTTCACAACCAGCAGCAATTGCGGCACCTCCAGCCGACGCGCCAGTTCCAGCGTCACGGCCGTGCCCTGATAGTCCTGGTGGTCCGGCCGCAGCACCAGCAGCAGGCAGTCGGAAATGGCGATGGAGAGCAACGTCTCCTCATTGACGCCCGGATGGGTGTCGATGAGGAGGAAATCCAGTTCCAGGCGCTCGCAGAGCCCCTGTATGCCCTCATTGAGAAGGTCGACCGGATAGCCTTCCTTCAGGATGCGGGCGATCTCTCCCGTCCGCATGGAACTGGGCACCAGGAAGACCTGGCCGGCGGGCGCGGCGCCCTTGGGCATGGCCTGGGCTGTCACGTCCAGGGTTGCCTCCTCCACGGCGCACCGTCCCCACAGGAAGTCGTTGAGGGTGGTGGTGACCATGCGCGGCTCGATGCCGAACAGCACGTGGATGCCGGGGGAGTGGATGTCGGTGTCGATGATTCCCACCCGGTGCCCGTTCTGCGCGAGCAGCGCGGCAAGGTTGGCGGTGATGTTCGACTTGCCGGTGCCGCCGCGATAGGAGTGCGTGGAGATGATGCGGGTCATGTGTCGGCGTCCGGTTCGCCCTTGTGGCGGGCCCGCATCAGGCGGGCGCGGCTCTGCAAGTCCCGGAAATAGTCGGTATCGGCGATTTCACCAACTTCCTTGCGGAACTGCTTGCGATCTATGTCGATGCGCAGCTTCTGCACATGGGCGGAGAGTTGCGCGTTCTCCTGGGTGAGGCGGCTGTTGGCGGCCTCCAGCTCCCGCTGGAGGGCGCGAAGATCCTCGATCAGCCCGGACAGGCGCATCTCGCGCGCCTCCACCTGCACCAGCATGAAGCCGAAGGCTTCTGCCAGCTGTTGGATCACGGGGGAGGCGTCCTCGGCGGTGGTGAGGGCAAACAGGTCCTCGGTGTGATTGTAATTGCCATGGGCAATCTCCCGACACACCTGCTCGAGGCGCTGGAGCGGATCGCCCTTCCGGGAGCGACGGGTTGGCCCGTCCGGCGAGGGGGCGTCGCGCGTCATGCGGTGCCTCCCGGCGCAGAGACGGTGACGGCCGTGGCATCGTCCTGCGTGCCAGCGTCGAGCGCCTCGCTGACGATCCGATCCGCCAGATCGTCGCCACGGCTGGCAATCAGGTCGCGCATCAGGCTCGCCGAAAGCACGTTGAAGACGCCATCCGAGCACAGGAGCAGCGTATCGCCCGCCGCGAACGGCACGGTCACGCGGTCGAGCTTCAGCCGGGGCGCCGAGCCGACCGCCCGTGTCAGCACGGTCCGGCTGATGCCGGCAGAGCCGAACGGGATCTTCTCCACATGGTCCGTGGTCAGGAGGTAGAGCGCCCCGTCATGGTGCAGATAGATTCGCGAATCGCCGGCCCAGAGGCAGGTGGCGCGGTCGTGGCCCACCAGGGCCAAGGCGATCGTGGACCCCATGGTGAAGGGCGGCGCCCCCCGGCAGCCGGTCTCATAGAGGCTGCGATTGGTGCGCAGCACCGCCTCTTCCGCCTGACGCACCTGCTGGTCGAAGGCAAGGCCGCTGGAGCTGGCTTCGTCCTCAAGGGCCTGAACGATGGAGCGACTGGCCCAATCGCCGTTGGGCAGGCCCCCGATGCCGTCCGCGACCGCGAATACGCCGGCCTGCGGCACGGCGAGAAACGCATCCTGGTTGCGGGTGCGCGCGGCGCCCCGGCAACTGGAGGAGGAGACAGTAAGGTGGGCAAGACCCGGCATCAGGTTTCCGGTGGCTGGGCGCAGCGCCGATTCTGCGCGAGAGGATGGGCCATTCTGGGTGGTGAACGTGTCGGCATCAATTCAGAAGCGCGACAGATTGGCGGGATGCTCCCTTCTCCCGGTGCGGCCGGGGCCGACGGGGGAGGGCGGCTCCGCGCTGGGCGGCACTCGACGTGGCGCGCCCGGAATGCTTTGGTGCCGCCTCGACTGATCGCCCGAAGCCGGACCTCGCCCATGCGCACCTATCTCGACCTCCTGCAGCGCCTCCTCAATGAAGGCGTGGTGAAGGGCGACCGCACCGGCACCGGCACGCGCTCCCTGTTTGGCTATCAGATGCGCTTCGACCTTTCGGAGGGGTTCCCTCTGGTCACCACCAAGCGGTTGCACCTGAAGTCCATCGTCCACGAATTGCTGTGGTTTCTCGCCGGCGACACCAATGTGCGCTACCTGCGGGAGAATGGCGTCACCATCTGGGATGAGTGGGCCGACGAGCGCGGCGAACTGGGGCCTGTCTATGGCCATCAGTGGCGGTCCTGGCCGACGCCGGAGGGCGGTGTGATCGACCAGATCGCCCAATTGGTGAGCGACATCCGTCGGAACCCCGATTCGCGCCGGCTCATCGTGACGGCCTGGAATCCCTCGGACGTGCCCCGCATGGCCTTGCCGCCGTGCCATTGCCTGTTCCAGTTCTACGTGGCCGAGGGGCGGCTCTCCTGCCAGCTCTACCAGCGCTCCGCCGACGTGTTCCTGGGGGTTCCCTTCAACATCGCGTCCTACGCGCTGCTCACCCACATGGTCGCGCAGGTGACGGGTCTGGAGCCGGGCGACTTCATCCACACGCTCGGTGACGCGCACCTCTATCTGAACCATGTGGAACAGGCCGAGCTTCAGCTCACCCGCACCCCCCGTCCCCTGCCCACACTGGTGCTGAACGGGGATGTGACCGATCTCTTCGCCTTCCGCTACGAGGACATCCGCTTCGAGAATTACGATCCCTATCCCGCCATCAAGGCGCCCGTGGCAGTCTGACCGGTTCACGCCATCGTGCGCGGCGTGAGCGTAATTCCGGCGCTGCGCACACCGTATGGTGGGCATATTCCACCGCGGATGGACCTGAATGACCTTGCTGCCTCCGGCCCTGTTCCATGAGCGCAACGGGCGCCTCAGCTTCGAGAAGACCGCCTCCTTCCTCGGGGTGTTCCTGCCCCTCGCCTGGCTCGGCTGGCGTGTGGCGGTTTGGGATTTCGGCGCCCGGCCGGTCTCCGAAGCGATCCACTTCACCGGCCTGTGGGCGATCCGTTTCCTGCTCCTGAGCCTCGCCGTCACGCCGGTGCGACGCCTGTTTCACTGGCCAAAGCTTGTGCTGGCGCGGCGGACCATCGGGCTCGCGGCGCTCGGCTATGCCTGCCTGCATCTCGTCCTCTACGCCGCCGACCAGGGATGGGACCTGGGTCGCGTGGCAAGCGAGATCGTGCTTCGCTTCTATCTCACCATCGGCGCCCTGGCTCTCCTGATGCTGATGGTGCTGGGCGCCACCTCCTTCAACGCCGCCATCCGCGCCATGGGTGGCAAGCGCTGGAACGCACTGCATGCTACGGTCTATCCCATCGCCATCGTGGCCATGGCTCACTTCTTCATCCAATCACGGCTGGATGTCACCGAGCCGGTGATGATGACGGGCCTTCTGGCCCTGCTGCTTGGCTATCGGCTGGCCTTCTGGCGCTTGCGGGTGCTGGGGCCGCTGGGCTTCGCGCTGCTGTCGCTCGCGGCGGGGGGCTTCACGGCGTTGGTGGAGGTGGCTTGGTATGGCCTGGCCACCGGCATCAATCCCTGGCTGGTGGCGGCTGCCAATCTGGATCCCGCCGGCGGCCTTTCGCCCGCTTGGTGGGTGACGGGCACCGGCCTTGTAGTCGCCGCAGCCGCTCAGGCGCGGCACTGGATTGCGCCGCCGAAACCGAACAAGGCGGGCGGCAAGCTTGCCGAAAAGGCGGGGGGCAAGTCTGCCGACAAGTCGGAGGGCGCCGCGCGGATCTCCCCGGCGCGCGGATAGGTCAGGCTTCGCCGGTATATTCCGCAAGGAACACGCCCGCATTGGCCTGCCGCTCGGGGCCGTGGAAGCGCAGGGCGCGCTGCACCGCCCGTTCCTCCCGCCGCACAAGCATGGGCAAGGGCGGCGGCACCAGTCCTTCGTCTTGTGCCTCCTGGCCGGACTTGCGGTCGAAGGGATGTTGGCCGGTCAGCAGCAGGTGGATGATGCAGCCAAGGGCATAGACATCGTCCGATGGGGTCAGCGGATCGTTGCGCAACCGCTCGGGGCTCGCATAAGCGGGCGTCAGGGCGCCGAGAGCGGCGGCATCGAAGTCGAGCGCCTGGGCGGTGGAGGAAATGCCGAAGTCCAGGATCTTCAGCCGCCCGTCCTTGCACAGGAAGAGGTTTGCGAGCTTCAGGTCCGCATGGATGACCCCGCGGCTATGAGCAAAGGCGACGCCCGCACTCATCTGGAGGATGGCGTCTCGGGCAAGCCCGCTGCCGGGAAAATGGGGCCTCTCATAGATCACCGCGTCGAGGGCGGCACCGTCCAGAAGCTCCATGACGATGAAGGCGTGTCGGCCGTCCCGGTCGAAATCGTGCACGTGAAGGATGGTGGGATGGGTGAGTTGCTGGGTGCGCCGCGCCTCCGCTTCCATGGTGCGCAGGGCATCGGGATGGGAAGAGAATTCCTCGTTGAGCAGTTTGATGGCGACGTATGGGTCCGGCGCGCCCGCCTCCAGTCGCCGCCGGTCGACGGCGCGGAAGACCACACCCATGCCGCCGCGTCCCAGTTCCTTGTCGAGTACGAATCGATCCCGCAGCATCAGGCCGACGAGGGCCTCCGGCGAGGGACCCTGGGGCAGGGCGATGCTGCGCCGCTGGCCGGCCGCGGCGGCCTTGGCATCCTTTCGGAAGCGCAGGCTGCGGAAGGTGGACAGACTGGCGTCCAACTCGTCCGGCTTGGCGGTGGACGCCGCCCGCCGTCCCGAGCGCAGCGGCTTGAACCGGTCGACCAGGGCCGAGATGATGGCTGTGTCCACCGTCTGGTCGGCGCTTTTGCGCACCTTGCCGTCCGGGTCCGCGCTGCCGGCCCCCTCGGCCACCAGCCGCCCCACCTCGCGCAAGAGGGTCTCTGCCATTTCAAAGGGAAGATAGCGATCGTCCGTGTAGCGCTGGAGACGCTGGGCGAGGTGATCGACATCCTCGGGCGCATGGCAGCCGCCGGCCAGTTCCCGTGCCAGCTGATCGAAGGTGAGCCGACCGGCGAGGAAGGCAGTCAGGGCTGCGTCCATATGTGCGTTCTGCGCCATCACCGAGCCCGACCGCCGGCACCGCGGGCACCTTAGAGGTGCGCGCGGCGCAATTGAAGGGGGGCTGGCGCCGTGACTCGCCGTCCCCAGCTTCACCCGTTGCCGAGAAGGCCCCCCGAGGTGAAGCCGCCATCCACGCAAATGGTCTCTCCGGTGACGAAGGACGACTTGGTCTCGTCCAACAGAAAGGAGATGGCGCCGCATACTTCGCGGGGCTGGGCGTAGCGGCGCAGCGGCACGGTGCGGATCCAGGCCTCGCGGGCTTCCATGGTGTGCAATTCCTTCACCAAGGGCGTCTCAATGGGGCCGGGGGCGACGCCGTTGACGCGGATGCCATAGGTGGCGAATTCCACCGCCAGGATCTTGGTCAGCGTCAGCACTCCGCCCTTGGACGAGCCATAGGCGGCGCGCCCCATATTGCCGCGCATGCCGGACACCGAGGCGATGTTGACGATGGAGCCGCCGCCATGCCCCTTCATGATCTTGGCCGCCTCGCGCGCCATCAGGAAGGTGCCGACCAGGTTCACGTCCAGGATCTTGCGAAACATCTCCGCCGAGGTTTCGAGCGCGGGCACGTCCCTGGCGATGCCGGCGCAATTCACCACGCCCCAGAGCGGACCGCACGCCTCATCGGTGGTGGCGACCAGATCGGCGACGGCGGTCTCCTCGGAGATGTCCACCTCCATGCAGCGCACCTGGTCACCATAGTCCGCGAACGCTTCGCGGGCGCGCGCAATGGCGCCGGGGGCCAGGTCCGCTGCCACCACGCGCCAGCCCTCCTTCAGGAGATCCTCGACCACCGCAAACCCGATTCCAGAGGCACCGCCCGTGACGATCACGCTGCCAGGCTTGGACACGCGCTTCTCCCTTCATTGAGGACGAAAGGCGGCCGCTCAGGCGGCCGGCTCGCTTGCCTTTTCGAGGGGAAGCGCACCGCGCGCTTCCAGCTCCTCGCGCACCATCTTCTTGGTGATCTTGCCGTAGGCGGATTTGGGCAGCGCCTCCCAGAAGAACACGCGCTTCGGCAGCTTGTAGCGGGAGACCTTCCCATCCAAGAACGCGATGACGTCCGCCTCGCTCAGCTGCGTCCCCGGCCGGGCGACGCACACCGCGACTCCCACTTCGCCCCACATGGGGTCGGGCACGCCGAGAATGGCCACCTCGACGAGGTCTGGATGCTGAAGCGCCTTCTCCTCCACCTCGCGCGGATAGACGTTGGAGCCGCCGGATATGTACATGTCGGAGGCGCGACCGGTGATGTAGACGAAACCCTGTTCGTCCATATGCCCGAGGTCGCCGGTGCGGAACCAGCCATTGCGGAAGGCCTTCGCATTGGCGTCCGGGTTGTTGTAATAGCCCGCAAACACCGCGACGCCCGCCGCGCAGATCTCGCCGGTCTCGAAGGGGGCGACCTCGCGTCCGGCCTCGTCCTGGATCTGGACCATCATGCCGGTGCGTTCGAAGCCGCAGGTGCCGACCTTCACATGGGGTCCATCATCCGGCTCGTGCAAAGCAGGGGGCAGGACCGTGATGTTGCCGGTGACCTCGCCCAGGCCGAAATACTGCACCAGCACCTTGCCGAGCTTGGCCAGGGCGCGCTTCTGATCCTCGCGATACATGGGCGCGCCGGCATAGATGACATAGCGCAGCGAGGAATGGTCGTAGCTGTCCACGGAGGGATGCTCGGCCAGCAGTTTGGTGATGGTGGGCACGGTGAAGAGGTTCGTCACCCGCCAGTGCTCCACAAGCCGCCAGGCTTCCGCCACGTCGAACTTCTCCGAGGGCAGGAGGATGGTCTTGACCGCCCGTGCCACCTGGCAGAGCTGGTGCACGCCCGCGCCGTGGGAGAGGGGGGCCACCACAAGGGAGGCATCCTCATGGGTGGTGCCGGGCATCAGGTCGCACAGATGGTTTGTGATGACGAAGCCCATCTGGCCATGGGTCAGCACCGCCGCCTTCGGCCGCCCGGTGGTGCCCGACGTGAAGAAGAACCAGCAGGGATCGTCATGCTCCACATCCGCCACCGGCACCTTCTCGCCCATATGGGCGGCGACGAGGGCATTGTACTCGTCGCCGAAATCGGTTGAGCCGATGCCGATGACAAAGCCGATGGCGGGCGACTGGGCGCGGGCAACCTTCACATGCTCGGGAAAATCGCCATGGCAGATCATGGCGATGGCGCCGGACGCCTGCGCCAGATAGGCCACCTCGTCCGGGGTCTGGCGGAAATTGGTGGGCACCCACACCGCGCCGATCCGGAACGCGGCGAACATGGATTCAAACATCTCCAGGCAGTTCTTGGACTGCACCAGGATGCGATCGCCCTTGCCGATGCCGCGCTTCACAAGCGCTGCGGCCATGGCGTCCACCCGGGCGTCCATTTGCGCCCAGGTGGTCTCGGATGAACCGTGGACGAAGCCGATCTCCTGCGGGAAGCGGCGGGCCGCCTGGCGCAGGACATGGGCAAGGTTCATGACCCGCTTGGAGCAGGGCACAAGACCGCCCTTGGGAGCAGACGCGCCGCTCACTTCTGGCGCTCCAGGATGGAGACGTAATTGGCGACCGCCGCCCCGCCCATGTTGAAGACGCCGGCGATGGCGGCATCCTTCACCTGCATGTCACCCGCCTCACCCATGAGCTGCATGGCGCTGAGCACATGCATGGAGACGCCCGTGGCGCCGATGGGATGGCCCTTGGCCTTCAGGCCGCCCGAGACATTGACCGGCAGGCGGCCGTCCTTCTGGGTGATGCCCTCGCGCACCACCTTGTAGCCCTCGCCGGGCTTGGCGAGGCCCATGGCCTCGTATTCCAGCATCTCGGCGATGGTGAAGCAGTCGTGGGTCTCCACCAGCGAGAGGTCGTCGAGGCCAAGGCCGGATTGCTCCAGCGCCTGAGCCCAGGCCTGGCGCGCACCGGCAAATGCGATGGGATCGCGGCGGGAGAGGGGGAGGATGTCGTTGCGATGGGCGCGGGCACGGAAGCCGATGGCGCGCTTCATGTCGGCGGCGGTCTCCGCATCAGCGATCACCAATGCGGCGGCACCGTCGGACACCAGCGAGCAGTCGGTGCGGCGCAGCGGGCCGGCCACCAGCGGGTTCTTGTCCGAAACCGTGTTGCAGAAGTCGAAGCCGAGGTCTTTGCGGATCTGCGCGAAGGGGTTGGAGACGCCGTTGCGGTGGTTCTTGGCGGCGATCTGCGCCAGCTCCTCGGAGCGGTCCCCGTAGCGCTGGAAATAGGTCTGGGCGATGCGGCCGAACACGCCGGCAAAGCCACCTTCGATGTCCGCCTCTTCCTTGCGATAGGAGGCGTTGAGCAGGATGTCGCCGACCTCCGCATTGGGCTTGGCGGTCATCTTCTCGGCGCCCACCACCAGCGCGATGCGGCCACGGCCGGATTCGACGAAATCCAGGGCCGAGAAGATGGCGGCGGAGCCGGTGGCGCAGGCATTTTCCAGCCGAGTCGCGGGCGTGTGGGCGAGACGCTCGTCGGCGAGGGCCACCAGGGCGCCCTGGAAGTCCTGCTTCTGGAAGCCGCCATTGAAGACGCCCACATAAATGCCGTCTACATCCTGCGGCTCGACGCCGGCATGCTCCAGCGCGGCCATGGACACGCGCGCCATCAGCGCCTCGGTGTCGGCATCCTCAAGCTTTCCGAAAGGGGAATGGGCATAGCCCACGATTGCTGCGCGCGTCATGGTCTCACCTTCTGAAGGGGGCGGGGCGCGGAGCGCCCGGCGCGGGGGAGGGGGGATGTGCGGGACGCAGTGCCCTGGGGCGCTGCCGTCGGATGGGCCAGGGATTGGGTCAGCAAGGCCGATTCGCGTTTCAACAGGGGAATGAGCTCGGGATGGCGGCTCTCGGGCAGGCGGCTCTCCACCGCGGCGATGGAGAGTGCTCCGGCCGGCCGGCCATCGGGACCCATGACGGCCACGCCAATGCCCCAGGAGCCGGCCATGACGAGGCCGGGATTGAAGGCGTAGCCGCGGGCGCGTGTGTCGGCGACCAGTTGGCTCAGGCGCTCGGGCGAATAGGCCGAATAATTGTGGACCAGCACCTCGCCATTGGCGGCGATGATGCGCTGCACCTCTTCATCCGGGAGAGCGGCGAGAAGCGCGAGGCTTCCCGCTCCGACGCCGAGGGGATGCCGGTCGCCGGCCTGAAGAACATGGGTCCGCAAGGGGAACGGCCCTTCCTCGCGGTGGAGGCACACCGCAAAGGTGTCGCGGGGAACAGAGAGGAAGACCGTGTCGCCGGTTTCCTGGGCAAGGCGCGCGAGCCCGTCGAGGGATAAGGCATGAATGCCGAACCGAACCGAGGCAAGAGTGCCTAGGATAAAGGCCTCCGGGCCGATATGATATCGGCGCGATACCTCGTCCTGGTCCAGAAGGCCTGAACGAACGAGGGCCAAGAGAACACGCCGCGCCGTCGGCTTGGGGAGGCCGGATTGAAGCACCAGATCGGACAGGCGCGCGCCTGCCGTGCCCGCGCGGCCGACCATGAGCAGGAGCGCGATGGCGCGCTCGATGCTTTGTGTGCCGCCGATGGACGGATCGTCACCCGTGCGGGTCACTCTTTTCTCCCACGATCCAACATGTGGACCTGATTTATTGTTGTGTCCGGCCAGGAGAGCCAGTAATTGCAACGAACATAGTCCCCTTGCCATCACCCGGCAAGTGGGCCAGCATGAGTGCCACGAATAAGGGGTCCATATGATGGACCTGAAAATATGGGAACGCCGGTCCGTCCTGGACCCTGAGACTGGAGGAGCATGACATGTCGTTGAGCCGTCGCGCGTTGTTGAAGGCGGGTGCCGCGGGTGCGCTGGTCGGGGGCGTGTGCGCGCCGTTCGTCGCCCGCGCCCAGAGCGCTGAATTTTCCTACAAGTACGCCAACAACCTGCCCGTCACCCACCCCATGAACGTGCGGGCAAACGAGATGGCCGAGGCCATCAAGCAGCAGACCAATGGCCGCGTGGAGATCAAGATCTTCCCGTCCAGCCAGCTCGGCGGCGACACCGACATGCTCAGCCAGCTGCGCTCCGGCGGCGTGGAGTTCTTCACCCTCTCGCCCCTGATCCTCTCCACCCTGGTGCCCAACGCCTCGGTGAGCGGCATCGGCTTCGCCTTCCCGGACTACGACACCGTGTGGAAGGCCATGGACGGTGACCTCGGCACCTATGTGCGCGGGCAGATCGCCAAGGCCGGCATCGTGGCCATGGACAAGATCTGGGACAACGGCTTCCGCCAGATCACCACCTCCACCAAGCCCATCGTCACGGCCGAGGACCTCAAGGGCCTGAAGATCCGCGTGCCGGTCTCGCCGCTCTGGACCTCCATGTTCAAGGCGTTCGAGTCCTCGCCCGCCTCCATCAACTTCGCCGAGGTCTATACGGCGTTGCAGACCAAGGTGGTGGACGCGCAGGAAAACCCGCTCGCCATCATCGCCACCGCCAAGCTTTACGAAGTGCAGAAATACTGCTCGCTGACCAACCATATGTGGGACGGCTTCTGGTTCCTGGCCAACCGTCGCGCCTGGGAGGCCCTGCCGGCGGACCTGCGCACCATTGTGGCCAAGAACATCAACGAGGCGGGCGTCAAGGAGCGGGGCGACGTGGCCCAGCTCAATGCCAACCTGCGCAAGGAACTCACCGACAAGGGCCTCACTTTCAACGAGCCCAAGGTCGACAGCTTCCGCGACAAGCTCCGCTCCGCCGGCTTCTATGCCGAGTGGAAGGGCAAGTATGGCGACGAGGCCTGGGCCATCCTCGAAAAGTACGCCGGCAAGCTCTGACGCGGCGGGGGGCGCGGGCGCGCGCCCCTCAATCGGCCGGGGGAGAAGTCCCCCGGCATCCGCGCGCCGATCAATTGACCAAAGGGCATTCCGCAAGGACGGGCAGACCGCCATGGCATCCGGATTCGAAGATACCTCCCTGCCCGTGCTCGCAGAGACCGATGAGCCGCGCAGGGGGTCACCCTTTCTCAAGCCGGTGGAGTGGATCGCCGCGGCCCTGCTGGTAACGGTGGTCAGCCTGCTGCTGGTGGGGGCTCTGTCGCGCTATCTGTTCTCGCTGCCGGTGGTGTGGATCGACGAGGCGGCATCCATCTCCTTCCTGTGGCTGGCGATGCTCGGCTCCGTCATCGCGCTCGACCGCAACGAGCATCTGCGCCTCACCCTGTTCCTGCACGCCTTGCCCGAGCGATGGCAGCGCTTCGTGGACACGTTCGCACTGCTGGTGGTGGCGGCCTTCCTGCTGGCGCTGGTCTATCCCGCCTACGACTACATGGTCGAGGAATGGTACGTGACCTCGCCCGCCCTCAATATTCCCAACAGCTTCCGCGTCTCCGCCCTGCCGGTGGGCATCTGCATCATGGCGGCCATTGCGGTGGCCCGCGCGGTGCGGCGGGCGCATGTGACGGACATCGCCGCCTCGCTCGCCATCATTGCCGGCCTGTTCGTGGTGCTGTGGTTTTCCGCGCCCAGCCTGATCCGCGCTGGCAACATCACCATCGTCCTGTTCCTCGTGGTGTTCGTGGCGGGGGCTCTCGCGGCGGGCGTGCCCATCGCCTTCTGCTTTGGCGTCGGCACGCTGAGCTATCTGGCCTTTGCCACCCGTGTGCCCATTTTCGTGATGATCGGCCGCATGGACGAGGGCATGTCCGGGCTCATCCTGCTGTCGGTGCCGGTGTTCGTGTTGCTCGGCTGCGTGCTCGACGCCACCGGCATGGGCAAGGCCATCGTGGACTTCCTCGCCTCCATGCTGGGCCATGTGCGGGCGGGCATGTCCTACGTGCTGCTCGGCTCGCTGTTCGTCGTCTCCGGCATTTCCGGCTCGAAGGTGTCGGACATGGCCACCGTCGCCCCAGCCCTGTTCCCGGAAATGAAGCGGCGCGGGCACAGCCCGCGGGAGATGATCGCCCTTTTGGCGACAGGGGCTGCCATGGCGGACACGGTGCCGCCGTCCATCGTGCTGATCGTCCTTGGCTCGGTGGCGGGCGTGTCCATCGCCGCGCTCTTCACCTCCGGCTTCGTGGTGGCCATGGTGCTGCTGGCGGTGCTGGCCGCGCTTGCGCGCATCAAGGCGCGCAACGAGGACATGCACGGGGTGAAGCGGGCGCCCGGCAAACTGGTGCTGCGCACGGCCTTGGTTGCCGCTCCGGCCCTGGTCCTGCCTTTCCTCATCCGCAGCGCGGTGTCGGGCGGGGTGGCCACGGCGACAGAGGTGTCGACCATCGCGGTGGTCTATGCCCTGTTCGTGGGCGTGGTGCTCTATGGCGGCATTTCGCTGCGCACCTTCTACGGCATGCTGGTGGAGACCGCCGCGTTGACCGGTGCCATCCTGATGATCCTCGGCACCGCCGTGTCCATGGCCTGGGCCATTACCCAAGCGGGCATCGCGCAGGAGCTGGCCACCTTCATGGCTTCCCTGCCGGGTGGCTGGATCACCTTCCTGGCCTTCTCGGTGGTGCTGTTCCTGGTTCTGGGCTGCGTGCTGGAGGGCTTGCCGGCCATCGTGCTCATGGCGCCGCTCATGTATCCCATTGCGCGCAAGCTCGGCATCAATGATGTGCACTATTCCATGGTCATCGTCACGGCGATGAATATCGGCCTCATGACGCCGCCCATTGGCATCGGCTTCTACCTGGCCTGCAAGATCGGCAATGTCTCCCCGGACGAGGCCATCGGCGCCATCTGGCCCTATCTGCTGGCCCTTTTCGTGGGGCTGCTGGTCATCGCCGCCGTTCCGTGGCTGTCCATCGGCTACCTGTGACGGCGGCACATCGGCTGGAAAGAAAGTGTTAAGACTGATCCGGGCCACCTCTTCCCACGAGGTGGTCCGGGCGGTATTGGCAGAAGCGTGGCGTCCCTGAGCGGGAGCACCGCGGGCGCGCTCCGGAGGGCCGGGAGGTCCGCATCACCGGATTTCCGTTGGGGGAGAGGGTCTTGGGCCGCCTGCGGCAAACCCGCGCCACCACACGATTCATTACAGCCTGTTAACCATGGCCACAGGCTTGCCGCATTTTTGCCCCGTTCCATGTCACTCTTGTGTTCATTCGGACGGCGCCGTGCCATATTGGCAACGGTCCTTGAGTCGCCAGTGCCAGCGGCATGGGTGACAAAACTGGACAGGACGGACATGACGCGCGAGCATCAGATCGGACCCCAATCCCGCCTCGGCGGCGGTTCCGTCGGTATCGCCCTTCTTTGCCTGGCGCTTGCCGGCTGCAGCGGCTCAAACAAGCTCGGCAGCACGATCGATCCGCGCTACGGCGTCTCCGCCAGCCCGCGTGTGGTGGCGGATGGCGAGGCGGTCCCCAAGGGCGGTGGCGCCTATCGTGTGGGCAAGCCCTACAAGATCGCCGGCAAGACTTATGTCCCCAAGGAAGATCCCAATTATGTGGGCGAGGGTGTCGCCTCCTGGTACGGCGACGATTTCCACGGTCGCCTGACCGCCAATGGCGAAGTATTCGACCGCGCGTCCATTTCCGCCGCCCATCCCACCTTGCCCATGCCGTCTTATGTGCGCGTTACCAATGTGCGCAACAACCGCTCGATCATCGTGCGGGTGAACGACCGCGGGCCCTATCACTCCAACCGCATCATCGACGTCTCCCACGCCACGGCGGATCTGCTCGGCTTCAAGAGCAACGGCATCGCCAAGGTGCGGGTTGAATATGTGGGACGCGCTCCGCTTGATGGCTCGGACGACCGCAAGCTCGCCGCGACCCTGCGCGATGACGGCCCGGCGCAGGTGCCTTCCAATTCCGCCATCATGGTGGCGTCTGCGACGCCCTTCGTGCCATCCCTGGCGCGCGTGATGCCGCCCAAGTCTGACGACGGGGAAATCCCGTTCCCGCTGCAGCGGCCCTATGACCTCGGCCACCAGGAGACCGAGCCGGTGTCTTCGTCCGCCGCGCCGGTGCGCCAGGCCGCCAATATCGAGACGGCTCCGACCCAGCAGGCCGCAGCCGAGCCCGCGCCAGCGCCGCGCCAGGGCACGCAGACGGCGTTCCAGGCCGTGCGCCCGGCCGCGCAGCCGGGTAGCACGGTGGTGGCCTCTGGCTGGGCCGTGGGGGCGCAGCCTGTTTCGGGCCTTGGTTATGCGGGTGTTCCAACCTATGCATCTGGACGCTGATCCGACCCATAGCAGCCTCTTCAAGAAGGCCCGCGCCCGGCTCGCCGGCGCGGGCCTGTTCTTTGTGGCGGCGTTCGCACTCCTGGCGATGGCCGCTCCGGCCGGCGCCCAGGGCACGTTCCAGACCCCGGCGCCCTCCGCCATCCTGGTGGACTTCTCCACCGGTGCCATCCTGTTCGAGAAGGACGCCGACCGGCGCATGGCGCCCGGCAGCCTGGTCAAGATCATGACGGCCGCCGTGGTCTTCAACGAATTGCAGGCGGGCAGGATCACGCCGGACACGCCGTTCATGGTTTCGGTGAATGCCTGGCGGCGGGGCGGTGGGCCGTCCGGTGGCGCGGCCATGTTTGCCGAAGTGAACAAGCCGGTGCGGGTGGAAGACCTGCTGATCGGCGCTCTCACCGTGTCCGGCAATGACGCGGCCATCGCGCTGGCCGAAGGCGTCTCCGGCACCGAGACGGCGTTCGCCATGAAGATGAACGAGCTGGGCGCAGCCATCGGGCTGACCAATTCGTCCTTCCTCAACGCGCAAGGCTTCGCCGATCCCGATCAGGTGTCCACCGCCAAGGATATGGCGCAGCTGGCCCGCTATGTGATCCGCACCTTCCCCAAATTCTATCCGCTGTTCTCTGTGCCGGACATCGAGTGGAGCAAGATCAAGCAGCGCAACCGCAATCCCCTGCTCAATGCGGGCGTGGGCGCCGATGGCCTCCAGGCGGCGTGGCTGCGGGATGCCGGCTATCACATCGTCGGGTCCGCCCAGCAATCGAACCGCCGCCTGATCGTGGCGGTGATGGGTGCCAAGACCGAGAAGGAGCGGCTTGAGGAGGCCAAGCGCCTGCTGGAATGGGGTTTCCACTCCTTCGAATATCGCCAGTTGTTCGCTGCCGGTGCCGAGCTTGGCCGCGCGAATGTCTTTGGCGGCGATGCCGGCTCGGTGGCGATTGCGCCGCGCGATCCGGTGATGCTGCTCCTGCCGCGCAACACGCCCGACAAGATCGTCTCACGCGTCACATACAATTCTCCGCTTCGCGCCCCCATCGCCAAGGGCACCGAGGTGGCGAAGCTGGAAATCCTGCGCGGGCAGTTGAAGGTGCTGGAAGTGCCCCTCGTCACCACCGAGGAGGTCGCCGTTGGCACGCTGTGGCAGCGCGCTTTGGATGGCGCGACGGTCACTGTTGGCGACACGGCCCGCGATCTGACCAGCCAGTTGCTGGCCAAGTTCAAGAAATGACGCTGCACAGGGGCCGTTTCCTCACCCTGGAGGGCGGGGAGGGCGGCGGCAAGTCCACCCAGTTGCGTCGGCTGGCCGATGCCTTGCGCGGGTGCGGCCACGACGTGGTGACAACCCGTGAGCCGGGTGGCTCGCCCGGTGCGGAGCGGCTCCGTGAGGTGCTGCTGTCCGGGGCCGCCGAGCCCTACGGGCCGGACGCGGAGGCGGTGCTGTTCGCGGCGGCTAGAGTCGATCACGTCGACCATACCATCCGGCCGGCGCTTGATGCCGGCAAGTGGGTGGTGTGCGATCGCTTCACCGATTCCACCCGCGTCTATCAGGGGGCGGTGGGCAAGGTGGACACCCGCTTTCTCATCGCGCTGGAGCATGTGGCCGCGCCCGGCCTGACCCCGGACCTCACTTTCATCCTCGATGTGCCGCCGGAGATCGGTCTTGAACGGGCGGCGGCGCGCGGCAAGGGGGCGGCGGCCGACCGGTTCGAAAAGGAGGGCCTCGCTTTCCATGCGGCCGTCCGTGCGGCCTTTCTTGATCTCGCCCGCAGCGATGCCGGCCGCTATGTGGTGGTGGATGCAACCCAACCCGCCGACACCGTGTGGCAGGACATCCGCGCCGCCCTGAAAGCGCGCCTTGGCCTTGCCCTTCCGGCGCAGGAGAACGCATGAGCGAAGGCGATGTGCTGGCCGGCGCACCTCATCCGCGCACCCGCGAGCACCTGTTCGGCCATGCCGCCCATGAGGCCGACCTCATGGCGGATTGGCGCGCCGGGCGCATGCCCCATGCGCTCCTCATTGGCGGGCCGGAAGGCATCGGCAAGGCGACGCTCGCCTACCGGATCGCCCGCTTCGTGCTGGCCGGTGGACAGGCGGGGCGGGACCAGCACGATTTCTTCGTCTCGCAGCGAGACCCGGTGTTCCGTCAGGTGGCGGCCATGTCCCATCCTGACCTGCTGGTGCTGCGGCGTGCGGCAGAAAGTGGGGAAGACAAGATCCCCACCGTCATCCCGGCGGAAATGGTGCGCAAGGTTCGCCCCTTCTTCGGGTCGACAGCGGCCTCTGGCGGTTGGCGTGTTTGCATCGTGGATGCGGTGGATGAACTGAATGCCTTTGGCGCCAATGCGCTGCTGAAGACGCTGGAAGAGCCCCCGCCGCGTGCGCTCTTCCTCCTGGTGTGCCACGCGCCGGGCCGGGTGCTGCCCACCATCCGCTCCCGCACGCGCCTGTTGCGCCTGCGGGACCTGCATGAGCCCGACGTTCTCGCCGCCCTTGATGACCTCAAGCAGGACGCCGAGCTGGACGAGGCGGCACTGCCCGCCGCCGCTGCGGCCGCCGGCGGCAGCGTGCGCCGCGCCCTGGTTCTGGCGCGCGGGGAGGGGCTGGAGGTGCGCGTGGCGACGCAACGCCTGCTGGACCAGTTGCCCCAGGTGCGCCCGGAGGACCTGCACGGGCTTGGCGCGCGGCTCCAGGGAGACCGCGCGGGCGGGCTCGATCTCTTCATTGAGGCGGTGACGGATTGGATCGCCGCGCAAACCCTGTCTGGCGCGCATGAGCGTGGGCGCCTTGTCCGGCTGTCCGAGGTGTGGGAGAAGGTGCGACGCGCGGGAGCCGAGGCCGATACGTTCAATCTCGACCGCAAGGCGCTCGTGTTCCGCATTTTCACCGCCCTCGCTGAGGCGGCCCGCTAGCGGCGGAGGGGCGGGGTCCACGCGACCGGCCGGCCCCGCATCCGGCGCGACGACCCATCGGTGCGCCGGGCTCCGGGCCGATGGCGAAACGTCTTGGGGCCGCAGGCGGCGAGGCCTTCGATTGGTCTGCCATGTCGTCCAAGACGCCATTCTACATCACCACCGCCATCGCCTATCCCAATGGCGTGCCCCATATGGGCCATGCCTATGAGGCGATCGCCACCGATTGCATCGCGC
Source organism: Aquabacter sediminis (assembly GCF_028863665.1). GTDB lineage: Bacteria > Pseudomonadota > Alphaproteobacteria > Rhizobiales > Xanthobacteraceae > L1I39. The sequence continues at coordinate 355,286 of NZ_JARBFX010000001.1, read as the reverse complement.
GCTTCAAGCGACTGGACGGCTATGACGTGCGCTTCCTGACCGGCACGGACGAGCACGGCATCAAGATGCTTCAGACCGCCCAGAAGGCGGGGCTGACCACGCAGGAGCTGCTGGACCGCAACGTTCCGCGCTTCCAGGCCATGGTGGAGGCGTTCGGCCTCTCCAATGACGACTTCATCCGCACCACCGAAGCCCGCCATCACCGCTCCGCACAGGCCATCTGGGAGCGGATGCAGGCCAATGGGGACATCTACAAGTCCACCTATGCCGGCTGGTATTCGGTACGCGACGAGGCCTATTACGCCGAGGACGAAACCACCCTCAACGACCAAGGCGTGCGTCTCGGCCCCCAGGGCACGCCGGTGGAATGGGTGGAGGAGGAGAGCTATTTCTTCCGCCTCTCCGCCTACCAGCAGCGCCTGCTGGACCATTACGCCGCCAATCCCGACTTCATCGCCCCGGAGGCGCGGCGCAACGAGGTGGTGAGCTTCGTGGCTGGCGGGCTGCAGGATCTGTCCATCTCCCGCACCACCTTCGACTGGGGCATTCCGGTGCCGGGTGATCCCAAGCACATCATGTATGTGTGGGTGGATGCGCTCACCAACTACATCACGGCGCTCGGCTATCCCGACACGCAGGGCGAGTTGTTCCGCACCTATTGGCCGGCCGACCTGCATGTGATCGGCAAGGACATCACCCGCTTCCACGCGGTCTATTGGCCTGCCTTCCTGTGGTCCGCCGGCCTTGCCGCGCCCAAGCGGGTGTTCGGCCACGGCTTCCTGTTCAATCGCGGGGAGAAGATGTCCAAGTCGGTGGGCAATGTGGTCGATCCCTTCGACCTCGTGGCCGCCTATGGCGTCGACCCCGTGCGCTATTTCTTCCTGCGCGAGGTCTCGTTCGGCCAGGACGGCTCCTATAGCCACGAAGCCATCGTCGCCCGCATGAATGCGGACCTGGCCAATGATCTGGGCAACCTTGCCCAGCGCTCCTTGTCCATGGTCGCCAAGAATCTCGACGGCATCGTGCCCGAGCCCGGGCCGATCTCGCCGGAGGACGAGGCCATCCTCGCCGCCGCCGACGGCATGCTGGCCAAGGCGCGCGAGGCCATGGAGAGCCAGGCCATCCACCAGTATCTGTCCACCGTGTGGGCCGTGGTGGCGGACGCCAACCGCTATTTCGCCGCGCAGGCGCCCTGGGCGCTGCGCAAGACGGATCCGGCGCGCTTTGCCACCGTGCTTTGGGTGACGGCGGAAGTGATCCGCCAGATCGGCATCCTCGCCCAGCCGGTCGTGCCGGCGAGCGCGGCGCGCCTCCTCGATCTCTTGGCCCTGCCCGAGGACGAGCGCATCTTCGCCCGCCTTGGTGCCACTGGCCGCCTGCCGCCCTCCATCACGCTGCCGGCGCCGGTCGGCGTGTTCCCGCGCTATGTGGAGCCGGAGGCCTGAGGCGATTGCGCCTGGCTTCATCTGTTTGGCAAGGCCGGGCTCGCGCCCGGCCTTGTTGCGTTCAGGGGATCAGAAGGTCATCCGCCCGCCCACATAGATGGCCCGCCCATTGCCCGGCTCGAACAAGGCCTGGTTCTGGCTGGCGCGCGCCGTCACGTTGACGCTGGCGATATAGTTCACGTTCAGGAGGTTCCGCGCGTCCATATAGACCGAGAAGCGCGACCCGGGATCGTAGCCCATGCGGAAGTTCAGCAGGGCATAGGGCGAGGTGTTCAGCGTGTTGGCGTCATCCACGAAATAGGCGGTGGGCACCCATTCCACGTTCGGTCCCGCATAGAAACCGCTCGGATGCTTGTAGAGCAGTTCCGCACGGATGTAGTGGCGCGGAATGCCGGGGAGCTGGTTGTTGCCCCACACCGGGTCATTGTCGAAGAAGAAGTCTGAATAGGTGTAGGCGAGATTCAGCCACAGGCTGTCGGACAAGGGGCCCTTGGCCCACAGGCCTTGCGCCACCTGCCAGTTGGCGCCCACTTCCATACCCTGGTGGATGGTGTTGGACAGGTTCACCACCGTGCAGGTGAGGCCAAGCAGAATGCCGGTGTCCTGACACTGCAACTCGTTCTGCACCCAGGAGCGATAGAGCGAGACGTCCCAGTTGAAGGTGGGGGTCTGGCCGCGCGAGCCGATTTCCACGGTGGTCGCGGTCTGGGCTTCCAGGTTGGCGATGTCCCCCACGGCGAAATTGGTCAGTTCCGAGAAGGTCGGCACCTCGCCGGAGCGCGAGACGTTGCCGTAGAGCTGCGCATTCGCCTGGAGCTCCCAGATGAACCCGCCCTTGGGCAGGAACAGCTGGTAGTCATTGCCGCCGGAGACCGTGCCGAGATAGGCGACCCGGTTGAGGCTGGAATTGAGATACTGGAACGCGCCCACCAGCGCGAAATCCTTGGTCAGGTAGAAATTGTCCTCGGCATAGAGGGTGGTGGTGGTGGCTTCGTCGGTGGTCAGATAGACCAGCCTGCCCGAATTGCCGCTCACATTGGTGTAGCGCTGGGCATCCACGTTCCCGGTGCCGAAGTTGACGCCCATGACCAGGCGGTTGTTGAAACCGCCTATGGTGCGCTCGTCCACCATGCGGGCGAAGGCGCCCACTTCCTCATAGCCATAGTCCAGAACCTGGAAGATGGGATGAACGAGGGAGCGGTTGTTGTAATAGAGCCCGGCATCCAGCTTGGTGGTGTCGGACAGGATGAATGTGGTCTTGTTGGCGGCGCGGAAGGCCTGGATGTTGCGCTCATAGTCCAGCGCCACATTGGTGGGGTTGGCGGTCTGGGGCGAGTTGAGGGCCACCGTCTTCGAAACCGCGCCCGGAATGTCCTGCTGGACGTCGGTGGCGTTCAGGTAGAAGCGCGTCTCGAACGTGGCGGAGGGCTGCCAGCCGAAATTGGCACTGCCGCGCACCGATTCGCCCGAGGAATGCTGCCGGAAGCCGTCCTGGGTCAGGTAAGAGGCGGTGATGAAGCCATCGAAGGCGCCATTCACCCCGCCCACATTGGATTGCACCCGCCCGAAGCCGAAGGCGCCGCCATCGACGCGCACCTCCATGCCCGGCGCGCTGCGGCCCGTGGGAGAGACGAAATTGATGGCGCCGCCCAGAGCATTGGCGCCGTACTGGTAGCCATTGGCGCCCTTGAACACCTCCACATACTGGAAGGCGGTGGGGTCGATCTCCTGGAAATCGCCGCCGCCATCCACGCTGCTGAGCGGAATGCCGTTCTGGTAGAGCTGGATGCCGCGCAGATGGGAGTTACGAGAGATGCCAGAGCCGCGAATCGACAGGCGCGTGTCCTCGCCCCATTTGGGCTGGGCAAAGACGCCGGGCACATAGTCCAGCATGTCCTTGATGGTGGTGGCCGGGGTGTCGCGCCACTGGGTGTCCGGCACCACTTCCACGCCGCCCGGCGTCAGGTCGATGGTCTGCTGGGCCTGGCGATACGACTGGACGGTGAGGCTGCCGTCCTGGCCGGCATTGATGGAGATGACTGGCAACTCGTAGCTGGCCTCCTGGCCCGAGGCGGCATTGGGCAGAAACGAAAAGGGGAGGGCGGCAAGCGGGGCCGCCAGAAGGGCGCGCGGCAGCGCTCCGGTTCCAGCAGAGGGATGGCGAGGGGGCATGGGAAGTCCTGGCGCCCGCGGCATCGGCCAAGCGGGGCGGCGGCGAGGGGAGAGCGTGCGCGCAGGCGCGGTCTGGGTGGCAAGACCCCTACCGGGCACGCGGCAGCACGGTGAAACGATGCGGCTTCAGGCCGAACCCTTTCCCCCCAGGGGCGGCGCGCGGGTGCGCGCGCCCTCGTGGATCGCCCAGAAACGCGGCTCCGCCGGCTGCGAGATGGCATCCGCCGCCAGCCCAAACGCCGCCTGGGGAGCGGGCAGGGCGGGCGCAACGGGAAGAAGCGGCGTCAGTCCCGCTTGCGGACAGAGAAGACAATGCGGCGCCCGATGGGGCGCTTGGTCCTGCGGCGGGGCTGCATCGGTCCCTCCGGAGCAGAAGGCAGGCGCCCGGTCGTGCGATAGGGCCGCCATGGCGGCGCCGGCGGAAAAGCCGCTGAGGATGAGCTGGGCGAGGAGGATATAGGCGAGGCTCCAGGCGAGCGGCATGCGCACGCGGCCTGCGCCGCGGCTCACCCGCCGCGCCAAGGTCCGCGCGCCCTTGCTCCCAGCGCTCTTGCCCCCACCGCGCATGTCTGCGCCCCACCCCTTGGTCCGCCCGGCCCGGGCTTGCCCCGTAGCGATCCACGCATTGAGCGTGTGATATTCTTGAAAAAAGCCGCGTGCACCTGCGCCTTGCTCCCGCGCCTCACCAGTCCCGGGAAACGCGCGGATTGGCCACGGTGCGCCGCAATTTAGCATGACGGACCGTCAGAGGAAGGGGATGGCGGCAGATATGCAGAGGCTGTGACCCAGCCTCCACACGGGTGCGACGCAAAAAAACTTAACGTGCCGGGGGAAGTGGGGGTATAAGTCTCCTCAGCCAGCTTCGTCCCTTCGCGGGATCGCCAGCCAAATCAGCCATTTCCTGACGCCGGTGACGCGATGACGACACGCGATAACTCGGGCATGCCCTCGGTATGTCCCCGATGGCTCCCGCTTTTCGCCGTGATGGCAGCCCTTGGGCTTGTGGGCGCGGGCAGTGCCTGGGCGCAGACTGCACCTGCGGCCGTGACGCAGACGCCGTCCGCACTGCTCCAGGCTGCGCCTTCAACTTCGCCTGCCCCGCCGTCACCGGCCGCCCTGTCGAAGCCCGCGCCAACGCCAGCTGTTCCCGCGCCTACGGCGCAGCCCCAAGGGGCGCCCAGTGCCACCCCGGATGCCCATGCGGCACATCCGGCGCCCTCTGTGCCCAATGCTCAGGCCGCGCCTTCGGCTGTTTCCCCGGTCCCTGGCGCCCCCTCCACGGCGCCCTCGGTCGGCATGTCCATGGCGGCCGCGCCAGACCATCCGCCCGCCATCCTGCCCCACGACCTGTCGCCCTGGGGCATGTTCATGGCAGCCGCGCTGGTTGTGCAGATCGTGATGGTGGGCCTCGCGCTCGCCTCCGTCGCCACCTGGACCGTGTGGCTGGTCAAGTCCATCGAGCTGGCTGTCGGCAAGGCCAAGGTGCGGGGCATTCTGAAGGGATTGCGTGGGGCGACCACACTTGACGGCGTTCTGCGCGCGCTGCCTGCCAGCCGCACCGATCCCGCTGCCGCCCTGGTCCGTTCCGCGGCCGCCGAATTGGACGCCTCCCGCGCCTTGCCCGCCGACGGCGTGAAGGAGCGCGTGGCCATTTCGCTCAACCGCATCGAGGCCGCTGCCGCCCGGCGCATGATGACCGGCACCGGCATCCTCGCGACCATCGGCGCGACCGCCCCCTTCATCGGCCTGTTCGGGACGGTGTGGGGCATCATGAACAGCTTTATCGGGATCTCGAAGGCGCAGACTACCAACCTCGCCGTGGTGGCGCCGGGCATTGCCGAGGCGCTGCTGGCCACTGCAATCGGTCTCGTGGCCGCCATTCCCGCAGTGGTGATCTACAACATCTTCGCCCGTGCCATCGCCGGCTACAAGGCTGAGCTCTCCGACACCTCCGCGGAAGTCATGCGGCACCTGTCACGCGATCTCGACCGGGCGCAAGGACGGCCCATATCGCACCTCCGGGCTGCGGCCGAGTAAAGGGGGCCGGGTTACATGGCGGCCAAGCTCGATCTCGGCGGCGAAGAGCTTCCGGAGAATCACGAGATCAACGTCACGCCGTTCATCGACGTGATGCTGGTCCTGCTCATCATTTTCATGGTGGCGGCCCCGCTCTCCACCGTGGACGTGCCGGTGGACCTTCCGGCCTCCACCGCCCAGCCCCAGCCGCGCCCGGACAAGCCGCTTTTCCTCACCGTGCAGTCGGATCTCGGACTGTCGCTCGGCAATGACACGGTGCCGCGGGACGGCCTGGGCCGCGTGCTCGATGCCGCCACCAGTGGCGATCGCCAGCAGCGCGTATTCGTCCGCGCCGACAAGGCAGTGCCTTATGGCGACGTGATGGAGGTGATGAATCTCCTGCGAAATGCGGGCTATCTGAAGATCGCATTGGTGGGCCTTGAAGGGGTGCCGGGTGCGGCGCCGGCCGCTTCGCCTGCGGCAGGAGCGCCTCAGTGAGCGCCATCCACTGGTATGACGGCGGATCGGGCGGGGGGCGGGCGGCCAGCCGCTGGCTGCTGGCGGGAGCGGTGATCCTGGCGGCCCATGTGGGCGGCGTCTACATGGCCATCCATTGGCCCGCGCCGGTGGCGTCGGACCCGCCAGCCGCCGCCTTGATGATCGAATTGGCTCCCCTGCCAGTCGCGCCCCCCTCCGAGGTGGAGGACGTGGCGCCGGGTCCGCAAATGACCCAGGCGCCCGACCCGGTGAAAGACGCGCCCGAGACGGAGGAGGAGCCCGAGCAGCCCCCGCCCCAGCCGGAGCTGGTGGAGCCGCTCGAGGAATTGCTGCCGCCTCCGCCCCCGGCCGCCCTCGCCGAGGCGCTCCTGCCGCCGCCCCAGCCGGAAAAGAAGCTGGAGGAGACACCCCCGCCCCCCAAGCCCGTCGACAAGCCGAAGCCCAAGCCCAAGGTGAGCCGCAAGCCCCCGGCGCCGGCCACCAGCGCCGCGCCGCGCTCGGATGCCGCCCAGGCCAATGCCATGGCGGCGCCCACCAGCGGTGCATCGGCCAGCAATTCGGTTGCGCCCGCCAATTGGCGCAGCTCGGTCATGGCTCATATCAACCGCCACAAACGCTATCCCAGCGAAGCGCGGGCCCGGCGGGAGGAGGGCGTGGCGCGGCTGCGCTTCTCCATCGATCGCGCCGGCAAGGTATTGGGCGCCTCGCTTCTGTCCTCCACGGGCTCGGCCACGCTGGACGGAGAGGTGCTCGACATGATCCGCCGCGCCTCGCCCCTGCCGGCTCCGCCGCCGGAAGTGCCGGGGGGCACCATCACCTTCACCGTGCCGGTGAATTTCGACCAGCGATGAAATGGCGCGGCCGTCGCCGCGCCTTTCGGACACAGCCGCAAGCCTTTGGGCATGTCGCTGGGTGTAGCGCAGCTTTGGACTTGGCGACCGCCCTGTGATAAGCGAGCCGCCTGCCCGGAAATCGCGGTCATCGGTCAAGCACCGCGCCGGAACCTCGGAGACCGCCAATGGCCTCGCTCGACGCGACCCATTCCTCTGTCACGGAGGAAAACAACCGCTTCTTCTCTGCCGGCCTGGCGGAGACGGACCCTGATATCGCCGCTGCCATCACGGCGGAACTGGGTCGCCAGCGCAATGAGATCGAACTGATCGCGTCCGAGAACATCGTGTCGCGCGCAGTGCTCGAGGCCCAGGGCTCGGTGCTCACCAACAAGTATGCCGAGGGTTATCCGGGCAAGCGCTATTATGGCGGCTGTCAGTTCGTTGATGTGGCGGAAAATCTCGCCATCGAGCGGGCCAAGAAGCTGTTCAATTGCAGCTTTGCCAACGTGCAGCCCAATTCCGGCAGCCAGGCCAACCAGGGCGTTTTCTTCGCGCTGCTTCAGCCGGGCGACACGTATCTCGGCCTGAACCTGGCCGCTGGCGGTCATCTGACCCACGGCTCGCCCGTGAACATGTCCGGCCGCTGGTTCAACGTGGTGCCCTATGGCGTGCGCCCCGATGACCACCGCATCGACTATGAAGAGGTGGCGCGCCTCGCCGACCAGCACAAGCCGAAGCTGATCGTCGCCGGCGGCTCGGCCTACCCGCGTGTCATCGATTTCGCCAAGATGCGCGAGATCGCCGACAGCGTGGGCGCCAAGCTCATGGTGGACATGGCGCATTTCGCCGGCCTGGTGGCGGGCGGCGCGCACCCCAGCCCGTTCCCCCATGCCCATGTGGTGACGACCACCACCCACAAGACCCTGCGCGGCCCGCGCGGCGGCATGATCCTGACCAATGACGAGGACCTGGCCAAGAAGTTCAACTCGGCCATCTTCCCCGGCATCCAGGGCGGTCCGCTGATGCATGTCATCGCCGGCAAGGCGGTGGCGTTCGGCGAGGCGCTGCGTCCCGAGTTCAAGCTTTACGCGAAGAACGTCGTGGAAAACGCGAAGGCGCTTGCGGAAACCCTGCGGGGCCATGGCTTTGCCATCGTCTCCGGCGGCACCGACACTCATGTGATGCTGGTGGACCTGCGTCCCAAGCGCCTCACCGGCAAGGTTTCGGAGATCGCGCTCGGCCGCGCCCACATCACCACCAACAAGAACGGCATTCCGTTCGATCCTGAGAAGCCCTTCGTGACCTCCGGCGTGCGCCTGGGCACCCCGGCCTGCACCACGCGCGGCTTCGGCGTGAAGGAGTTCCAGCAGGTGGGCGATATGATCGCCGAGGTGCTGGAAGTCTTGTCCCAAAAGGGTGTGGACGAGGACAGCCTGGTGGAAGCCGCCGTGCGCGAGAAGGTCGGCGCCCTGCTCGACCGCTTCCCCATCTACTGAGCGCGGTCGGGACACCGGAGCGGGAGAGGTACCATGCGGTGTCCCTATTGCGGCAGCCTGGACACCCAGGTGAAGGACAGCCGTCCCACCGAGGACAATACCGCCATCCGCCGCCGTCGGGTCTGTCCCGATTGCGGCGGGCGGTTCACCACCTTCGAGCGGGTGCAGTTGCGAGAGCTGATGGTGGTGAAGCGCTCTGGTCGGCGGGTGCCGTTTGACCGCGACAAACTGGCCCGGTCCGTGGAGATCGCCCTGCGCAAGCGGCCGGTGGAAACAGAACGCGTAGAACGCATGTTGTCCGGCCTTGTTCGCCAGCTGGAAAGCCTCGGCGAAACCGAGATCACCTCCGAGACCATCGGCGAGATGGTCATGGAAGGGCTCAAGCAAATCGACGACGTGGCCTATGTGCGGTTCGCGTCGGTCTACAGAAACTTCAGGGAAGCCAAGGACTTCGAGAGCCTGCTTGGCGAACTCGGCCACCAGGGCGAGCCGCCCCGGAGCGGAGAGTGACGGACGTGGGGCCCAAAGCCGTGGAGCCCTACCCCGTCACCACTCCGGAGGTTGATGAGCGCCTGATGGCGCGCGCCCTGGCGGTGGGGCAGGCGGGGCTCGGGTGCACCTGGCCGAACCCTTCGGTGGGGGCTGTGGTCGTCCGCCACACGTCTCAAGGCCCTGAAATCATTGGTGAAGCAGGAACCGCTCCGGCCGGCCGGCCACACGCCGAGCCCCTCGCCTTGGCCCAGGCTGGAGAGGCCGCGCGCGGCGCAACGCTCTATGTCACCCTCGAGCCCTGCTCCCATTATGGCCGCACCCCGCCCTGCGCCGACGCCGTGGTCGCCGCCGGTATCCGCCGGGTGGTCACCGCCATCGAGGATCCCGACCGCCGCGTGAAGGGGCGCGGCGTCGCTCGCCTGCGGGCGGCGGGCATCTGGGTGACGGTGGGCGTTGGCGCCGAACAGGCCTTTCTCGACCATGCTGGACACATCAGCCGCGTCACCCGCGGCCGGCCGCATGTCCTTCTAAAGATGGCGATTTCGGCCGATGGAAAGGTTGGACTGCCCGGCCCGGCACCGGTTGCGATCACCGGTCCCGAGGCGGGGGAGAAGGTCCACGGCCTGCGGGCGCGCACCGATGTGATCCTTGTGGGCATCGGCACGGCGCTGGCCGATGACCCTCTTTTGACCTGCCGCCTGCCGGGGCAGGAGGGGCGTTCGCCGGTCCGGGTGGTGCTGGATGGCGAGCTGCGCCTGCCCTTGTCGTCACGCCTTGTAGCGACCGCCGAGCAGGTGCCCCTGTGGGTGATCTGTGCGGAGGATGCCTCGGCGCAGAATGAAAAAGAACTTGTGGACCAAGGGGTTGAGGTCTATCGCGTGCCGCGTGGCGCGCGCGGGCGGCTGGACCTTTCCGCCGTCCTGCACCTGCTCGGTCTTCTCGGCGTGACCCGAGCGATGGTGGAAGGCGGCCCGCATCTGGCGTCGGGTTTGCTGGAGGCCGGTTTGGTAGACGAAATTACCGTCTTCCAATCTCCTGTCTCGCTTGGGGATTTTGCGCTCGACGCCCTGCCGGGCCAGCCGCTCGGCCGGTTGCTGGAACCGGTCGGCTTCGTGCGGGTGGAAGACGCGCAGTTCGGCCGGGACCGCATGGTCCGCCTGATGCGGCGCTGAGTTCCGCGCACGGCAGATGCGCGCTGAGGCGCATCGACAGACGGGGTGAAATGGTCGAAAAGACCGGCGAATTTCTCCTTCTCAGAGCGGAAGTGCGCCATGTTCACCGGCATTGTTTCCGACCTTGGCCTCGTGACGGAGGTGCGCGCCCATAATGAGGTGCGCACCCTCACCCTCGCCTCCCACTACCCTGCGGAAGGCGTAGAGATCGGCGCCTCCATCTGCTGCTCGGGCGTCTGTCTGACCGTGACCTCGGCCGCCCCCGGGGGGCCGCTCGGTTCCCTCTTCACCTTCGATGCGGCTCCCGAGACCCTGGCCATTACGACGGTGGCCAACTGGCAGGTTGGGCAGCGGGTCAATCTGGAGCGGGCGCTGGCCATGGGGGCGGAGCTCGGCGGCCACCTTGTCACCGGCCATGTGGATGCGGCGATCCCGCTGGTGACGCGGGAGGACTTCGCGGAGACCAGTCGCTTCACCTTCGAGGCGCCGGACGCGCTGGCGCGTTTCATCGCCGCCAAGGGCTCGGTGTGCCTGGATGGAACGTCGCTAACGGTCAACACGGTGGAGGGCAACCGCTTCACCTGCCTGCTGATCCCCCATACGCTGGCGGTGACCAGCTGGGGGGCGGCGAAGGCCGGCGATCTGGTGAATCTGGAAGTGGATCTCATGGCGCGCTATGCGGCGCGGCTTGCGGAGTTCCCCAGAGGCTAGTACCCGTCAGCGCGGATCGAGGAGAGACATCATGGCAGGCACGCGCAGCGCGGGCGCGAGCGAGACGAACGAGCCGGTCACCGGCGCCCGGGTTCTGATCGTGGAAGGCCGCTTCTACGAGGAACTGGCGGACGAACTGCTCAGCGGCGCCAAGGGCGCGCTGGAGGCGGCCGGCGCGCGGGTGGATGTGGTGACGGTGCCGGGCGCGCTGGAAATTCCCATCGCCGCTGAGATCGCCATGGAGGGCGCCGAGCTCCAGGGCGACCCCTATGAGGGTCTGGTGGCACTCGGTTGCGTCATCCGTGGCGAGACCTATCATTTCGAGATCGTGGCGGGGGAATCCTCCCGTGCCCTGATGGATCTGGCGCTGGCCCACGGCCTGCCCACCGGCAACGGCATCCTCACCGTTGAGACCGAGGCGCAGGCGTGGGAGCGGGCGCGGGTGACCGAGGGCAACAAGGGCGGCGGCGCGGCGGAGGCGGCGGTGTCGCTCATCCGCCTGAAGCGGCAGGTGTCGGCATGAGCGAAGGCAATGGCAAACCGCTGAAGAAGAGCGCGGCGCGCCTTGGGGCCGTGCAGGCGCTCTACCAGATGGACGTGGCCGGGACCCCGGTTCAGGACATCCTGGCGCAGTTCCAGAGCTTTTGGCTCGGCCGCGAGGTGGAAGGCGTGGAATATCCCGACGCCGACACCAACCTTTTCCGTGACGTGGTGCAGGGGGTGCTGCGCGAGCAGCTGCGCATCGATCCCATGATCGACCAGGCGCTTGCCGCGGGCTGGCCGCTGCGCCGGGTGGAGACGGTGCTGCGCGCGACGCTCCGGGCCGGGGCCTATGAGCTCATTGGCCGGCCGGACATTCCGGCCCGCGTGGTGGTGGCCGAATATGTGAATGTGGCCGGCGCCTTCCTGGAGCGGGACGAGACCGGCATGGTCAATGCCGTGCTCGACACGCTGGCGCGGGAGCTGCGCGCCGCCGAGTTCGCCCGGCCGGGAGCCGCCTGACATGAGCGAAGGCTCGGGAGAGGACGCCTTTATCGCGCGCCTCTTCCGGCCGATCGCGCGCCACCCTGCCGCGCGCGGGCTGCTGGATGATGCCGCCCTGCTGCGTCCGCCGCCGGACAGCGAACTGGTCCTGACCAAGGACGCGCTGGTGGCCGGCGTGCATTTCTTTGCCGATGATCCCCCCGCTTCCATCGCCCGCAAGCTGTTGCGGGTGAATGTGTCGGATCTTGCCGCCAAGGGCGCGCGGCCCATCGGCGCCCTCATTGCGCTCGTGGTCTCCCGTGAGACGACGTCGGACTGGCTGGAGGCCTTCGCCCTGGCCTTGGGTGAGGATTGCGACCTTTATGGCTGCCCGCTTCTGGGGGGGGACACGGTGCGCACCCCCGGCCCCGTCACGCTGTCCTTGACCGCAATCGGCGCCGTTCCCACCGGGCGCTTCGTCCCGCGTACGGGTGCGCGGCCCAACGAGGCGCTCCTCGTCACCGGTACCATAGGCGATTCGGCCCTCGGACTGGCCTTGCGCCTGACGCCGGAGCGACCGGGCTTTTCCGCCTTGTCGCCCGTGCAGCGCAGCTTCCTGCTAGACCGCTATCTCCATCCCCAGCCGCGCCTCGCAGCCGCTGGCGTTCTGCGGAGCCGGGCTAGCGCGGCCATGGACATTTCCGATGGTCTGGCCGGCGACCTTGCGAAGATGCTGCGCGTTTCCGGCTGCGGCGGCCTCCTGCGGGTCCAGGACGTTCCGCTCTCCGACGCGGCGCGAACGGCGCTTGCGGCGGAGCCGGCCCTCTTGGAAACGATCCTGGCGGGGGGCGATGATTATGAGATCGCGGCCTGCGTCCCCTTCGATGCGGCAGAGGACTTCGTCGCGGACCTGGGGGCGGCCGGCATCGCTGCGCGGGTGGTCGGCGAGACCTTCGAGACCCCCGGTTTCGCCATTCTGGACGCCGATGGGGCGCCGGTCGCACTCGCGCGCCTGAACTACAGCCACATCTGACGGCGAGACCCGCCTCTTCTTCAAATGGAAAAGGCGGGCGCAGCTGAAGCCACGCCCGCCCTGGGGAAGGATGCAGGTGTGGGGGCGCATCCTTCCTTTGCGTGGGCGTCCGTCGCCTTATCGGGCAGATCCGAACGCCTCATCTGGGGCAGCGGGCGTGCCGAAGCACGCCCGCTGGGGGAGGGCACAGGTGTGGGGGCGTGCCCTCCCGTCTCACATCAGTTTGGCAAGCCCGGTGCGTTGGGGGCACGCGACGGTGGCGCGGCGTCTTGCTTCGGGCCAGGAGGGAAAGGGGGCGCGGGCGGGGGCGGCAGCATCGCCTCAAGCTTTGCCACCCGTTGAAGCTGGTCTGGCGACAGCTTTGCCTTGAGCTGCTGCACGGCGGCAAGAAGCCGTTCCGCCTTCTTGCCCTGTGCCACCATCCGGTTTGCCAATTCGCTCGAACGGGCGAACGGGTCCGCCGTGCCCGGTTCTGGCCGGGCCGCGGGGGGCTCGGGAAGGAGGGACAGGGACGCGTCGGTGAAGTCACGCCACGCGTCGAGCTGTTCGGTGCGAATGCCGATGAAGGTCTCGGCGGCTGAGAGCATCTCCGCCAGCCGCGCGGGAGGTGGCAATGGCGGCGGGGACGGCGGCATCGGGCGTGATGCAGCGACGCCGAGGGGGCCGCCTGGGCCTGCGGCTGCATCGGGTGCCCGGCGCGGGCCGGGCGGCGATGGAGGCAGACCCTCGGCCGGGCCTGGCCCGGCGGCCAGAACCAGGCTGGCGAACCGGTCGGGGCGCTGGGGATGCGTCATCCCGGCCGTGTCGGCGATGGCCCACCCCGCCACCGCGACCCCTGCGAGGGCGACGGCGATGCCCATCGCGGTGCGATGGGGGGGCCGGAATTGCCTGTTCATGACTGTGTGACCCGTGACCTTTGCGATGACCTCAATCTAGGCGCTTCCCTTTGCCGCCCTTCGTCCGGGCGTTGCCAGGACGTATCGTCCGGGTGGAGAATGGTGTCCGAATGTTGCCAGGGCGCGCGTGGAAACACGGGCTTGCAATCCGGACGCCCCGTCCATGGTCAAGCTCGGTTAGAAGCACATCCAGCAACAAACCGGGACCAGACACGCAGTGGACGCATCAACGCACGTACTGGTGGTCGATGACGACCATGAAATTCGCAAGCTGCTGGGCCGCTATCTGTCAGGCCAGGGGTTTCGCGTGTCCACCGCCGCGAGCGGGCGCGAAATGGAAGAGGCCCTCACCACCAACCGCATCGACCTGGTGGTGCTGGACCTGATGCTCCCCGACGCCTCGGGCCTTGATCTGTGCCGCTCCCTGCGTGGGCGCTCGCGGGTGCCGATCATCCTCCTCACAGCCTTGAAGGAGGAGGTGGACCGCATCATCGGGCTGGAAGTGGGCGCCGACGATTATCTCGGCAAGCCGTTCAATCCGCGCGAACTGGTGGCGCGGATCCGGGCGGTGATGCGGCGCTTCTCCGACCATGACGAGCATGTGGCCACCAACCGCCAATATCGCTTCTCCGGCTTCATGGCGGAGCCCAGCAGCCGCCGGGTGCTGGACGCAGACGGGCAGGACGTTGTGCTCACCGCCGCCGAGTTCGATCTCCTCGTGGCATTTTTGGAGCGGCCCGGCCGGGTCCTCTCGCGCGAGCAGCTCCTCGACATCACCCAAGGCCGCGAGGCGGGGCCGTTCGACCGGTCCATCGACGTTCTGGTGAGCCGCCTGCGGCGCAAGCTGGGCGACCAGGGCGCCTTCAATCTGCTCAAGACGCAACGCAATGGCGGCTATCAATTCGCGGCGCGGGTTGAAACGGTCGAGTGCGACGCTTGACCTCGCTGCGCACAAAGGTCGCCGCCCTCGTGGTGGCTGTGCTGCTTGTGGTCATGGTGCTGTCGGGGGCGATCACCTTCTTCGTCCTGGACCGAGGGGCGCCTCCGCCGCGTCCCGACCTGCCATCCGTCGTGACGCAGGCCGCCTTGATCGCGGCCCTTGTGGAAGGCGGCAGCGCGGCCGAGCAGGCCCGGGCCTCCCTGGTGACGGATGCACCCCTCAAGGGCGTCGTGGATGCCCGGCGCACCGCCGAGGTGGCCAGCGCCTTCGCGGCCGTTGGGCGTCCCATGGAGGTCCAGGTGGTTCGCATGGGCGAGCCATTCCGTGGGCGGTCCGAGACTGAGGGGCCGCCACCGCCCCCACGGGAGGGGGAGGGCCACTGGCCCCGGGAAGTGGTTGCAATCCGAATGGCGGATGGCCGCTGGTTGAACGTGCCTACGGATGTGGGCATGATGCAGCCACCTCCGTCCTTTCCGCTGCGTCTGGTGGCTTGGCTGATGCTCACGGGCATCGGCTTCACCGCCGTGATTCTCGTTGTGGTGAACCGTCTGCTGCGCCCGCTTGTGCTGCTCCAGAAGACGGTGGACGAGATCGGGCCCAATGGCGAATTGCCGGTGCTCAAGGAGACCGGCTCTGCAGAGGTACGGGCGGCCGTGCGCACCATCAATGCCCTGGGCGATCGGCTGAAGGGCGCCATGGAAAGCCGCATGCGCATTGTGGCGGCCGCGGCCCATGACCTGCGCACGCCGCTCACGCGCCTGAGGCTGAGGGCCGAGTTTCTCTCCGATGACGACGAGCGGGAAAAGTGGTTCGCGGACCTGGAGGAATTGGACCGGATCGCCGACAGCGCCATCCGGCTGGTGCGCGAGGAGGTTTCCACCTCCGACCTGGAACTGGTGGGGCTTGACGACCTGGTGGGCGCCATCTGCCGGGAGGCGACCCAGAGCGGACTTGTGGCGCATCTGGAGGATGGCGAGCCGGTCACCGTGGCCGCACGCCCGCTCTCCCTGAAGCGCGCGGTGCGCAATCTGGTGGTGAACGCCGCCACCCACGGAAAGGGCGCGCGGGTGAAGATCTGGAGCGACGGGGAACGGGCGCATCTCCTGATCCAGGATGAAGGCCCGGGCATTCCCGAGGCCCTCATCGACCGAGCCTTCGAGCCGTTCTTCCGCATCGATCCCGCCCGCCAGGCCGCGATTCCCGGCGCCGGGCTTGGCCTGGCCATCGCCCATGAGATCATCACCCGGCATGGCGGCACGCTGCGCTTGGCGAACCGGGCGAAGGGCGGCCTCTCCCAGCATGTCACATTGCCCCTGGAGCCCCGTCCCACGGTCGATTGAGCGGGGAGGGGGAACCGGCTGGACTGTCCACGCGTTCACGAAATCGCGAGGAAGTGGGAATTATATTGTGCGCGATTAAATCGCGACGTATATAACTCCCATCACGGAAGCGGGCCTCACGCCGAGGCCGAACGAAGGAGACAGTCCATGTCGGTCGATGTGAAATACACCACCCAGGCCACGGCCACCGGCGGTCGCGACGGCCGCTCCACCACCGCTGACGGCACGCTGGATGTGAAGCTGGCGACCCCGAAGGAGCTCGGCGGCGCCGGTGGTGAGGGCAACAATCCCGAACAGCTGTTTGCGGCCGGCTATTCCGCCTGCTTCCTCGGCGCGCTGAAGTTCGTCGCCTCCCAGGAAAAGGTGCGCGTCTCGCCCGACGCCACGGTGACCGCCACCGTCGGCATCGGCCCGCGCTCGGAGGGTGGCTTCGGCATCACCGCGTCGCTCAAGATCTCCCTGCCGGGCCTCGACAAGGCCGAGGCCGAGCGTCTGGTGGAGAAGGCCCACCAGGTGTGCCCCTATTCCAACGCCACCCGCGGCAATGTGGATGTGGGCCTGGAAGTGGTCTGAAGCTTGGAAGTGGGCTGGGGCCCGGAAGTGGTCTGAGGCCTGGAAGGTGCGGCTGGGGCAGGCGCCCCGGTCGCCCACCCGCACCAACGAAAAACCCCGCCGCGGCCATGCCGGGCGGGGTTCTTCATATCAGGCCGGATCAGCCTTCAGGTGAACTGGATCACCAGGCCGGACGGCAGTGCAGGCCGCCATACGGGCCACGCCAGCAATAGCCGCCACCCCAACCGGGACCCCAGCCGGGGCCGTACCACCAGTCGATGAACAGGTTGGCATTGGTGCCGGTCTTGGGCAGCGGATCGCCGCCAAGCACGCGGTAGGTATAGACCAGCGTATCGCCATTGAGCTGCGGGTCGGTCAGCTCCACGACGGTGGTCGAGGCCTTGCCGTCCACGGTCACCGCCAGGGTGGCGTTCGGCGGGTCCTTCTGGAAGTCAGACTTGCTGGAATTCCAGAACTTCACGAAGGCGGGGGTCGGGGCATCGCCCGTCATCCGCTCGGGACGATCCGTGAACATGAGCGTCTGGGGGGCGACGCCCTTGAGGGTGATGGTCTTCTCGTCAATGGTGACTTGGTCGGCCACCTGAACGAAAAGCCAGTTGGCCGGCGGCATGTCGATGACATTCGCGGGCTTGCTGGTCTGGGCTTGCGCGACGCCGACCGCGCCGATCATCGCGAAAAGCGCTCCGTAAATCAACGACTTCATCGATCTCTCCAACGCAGGACTTTTGTCCGTCACCGCGCGGGCACCTTATCACCGTCCAGGCCGATTTCCAGTGCCGGACGGTGTCAATCGCGGTGCAAATCTCATTACATTTAGGACAGGTAGGGAGAAAGCGGGGGTCGCCATGTTGTCGGCGCCTGCGAAGGCAAAGGTTGGAAATATTCGAGGCTCGTCAAAACCTGGGAGGGCGGCTCAATAGTTCAAAATGGATCGAATTGTTTCATGCGGTCAAATGGTGACTGAGAAGCGGGGCGCCGCAGCCGCGCGGCGCCCCCGTGGGGTCAGTTCATCTCGTCGAGCAGCCCGGCAAGCTTCAGCGCCACCCCCTGCGAGCCCTCCAGCTTCAGGCGGCCCGTGGTGAAGGCCAACATCGGACCCATGCGGCCGGTGATGAGCTTGTCCAGCGTGTCGCTGGTGAGCTTGAGCACCGCATCCGCCTCGCCCTGCGCCTCGGACAGTTCCGCACCGCCACCGGTGGCGTCGAGCAGGATGGAGGAGGAGATGTCGGTGAGGTCGAAGCGGACCTTGTAGCCGAGGGTGGAGAGGGTGGCGGAATGCTCGCCGAGCTTCTCCATGAGGGTTGCGGCGTCGGGCATGGGCAGGGCCTTCCATGAAAAAGCGTTCCGCCGGGTGGGCGGAACGCGAGGTGTAAAGCAAAGACGCGATTTGCGTCAGAACAGGTCGGCGGGCATGTCCATCATGGACGCCTTGCCGGTCTTGATGGAGCCCCACAGGCCGGCCACCTGGGGCAACAGGCGGTCGATGAAGAAGCGCGCGGTGATGATCTTGCCTTCATAGAAGGCCCGATCGGCATCGGGCTCGTCCTTCTTGGCATAGGCCACCTCTGCCATGCGCACCCACATGTAGCCGAGCGCCACCAGACCGAAGAGGCGCAGATATTCCGTGGCGGCGGCGCCCGCCTCGTCCGGGTCCTTCAGGCCCTTCTGGGCGATGTGGGCGGTGGCGAGCTGGAGCGCGCCGAACGCCTTGCTCAAGGGGCCGACAAGCGGACCCAGATTGTCGTCGTCGACCTTGCTCTCGATATAGCTGAGCACGGGATGGAAGAAAGCGCGCAGATAACGGCCCGTATGGGCGCCGAGCTTGCGGCCCACCAGATCGAGGGCCTGCACACCGTTGGTGCCCTCATAGATCATGGCGATGCGGGCATCGCGCAGATACTGCTCCATGCCATGGTCGCGGATATAGCCGTGCCCACCATAGACCTGGACGCCCAGCGAGGCATTCTCGAAGCCGAGATCGGTGAACAAGGCCTTCACGATGGGCGTCATGAGGGCGGTGAAGTCCTCCGCCCGCTGGCGCTCTTCCGGGTCCTGGGCCCGCTCCATCAGGTCGAGATTGCGCGCCACCCAGCCGGAAAGGGCCCGGCAGCCCTCATTATAGGCCCGCATGGTCATCAGCGTGCGCCGCACGTCGGGGTGCACGATGATGGGGTCGGCCGGCTTGTCCGGATACTTGGCGCCGGTCAGCGCCCGGCCCTGGAGGCGCTCCTTGGCGTAGGAGACGGCGCCCTGATAGGCCGCCTCGCCCACGCCCAGGCCCTGCGCGCCCACCGAGAGGCGCTCGGAATTCATCATGGAGAACATGGCGCGCATCCCCTTATGGGGTTCGCCCACCAGCCAGCCCTTGGCCTCGTCGAACGACATCTGGCAGGTGGCCGAGCCATGGATGCCCATCTTGTGCTCGATGCCGGTGCAGGTGACGCCATTGCGCATACCCGGCCGCCCGTCTTCGGTGGGCAGGAACTTGGGCACCAGGAAGAGGCTGATGCCCTTGATGCCCTTGGGCGCGTCCGGCAGGCGCGCCAGCACCAGGTGAACGATGTTCTCGGTCATGTCGTGTTCGCCGGCCGAGATGAAGATCTTCGAGCCGGTGATGGCATAGGACCCGTCGCCCAGCGGCTCCGCCTTGGTGCGCAGAAGGCCGAGATCGGTGCCGCAATGGGGCTCGGTGAGGCACATGGTGCCGGACCACACGCCTTCCACCATCTTTGGCAGGAAGCGTTCTTTCAGCTCCTGCGAGGCATGATGGGAGAGCGCCACATAGGCGCCGTGGGTGAGGCCGGGATAAAGGCCGAACGCGATGTTGGCGGAGCACATCATCTCCTCCACCAGCTTGGTCACGCTGGCGGGCAAGCCCTGGCCGCCCCATTCGGGGTCGCAGGCAATGCCGTTCCAGCCGCCTTCGCGATAGGTCTGGTAGGCCTCCTTGAAGCCGGGCGGCGTGCGCACCACGCCATTCTCATAGGTGCAGCCCTTCTGGTCGGCGACCACATTGAGGGGGGCGAGCACCTCGGTGACGAGCTTGGAGGCCTCGTCGAGGACGGCGTCGATCAGGTCGGGCGTGACCTCTTCGAGGCCCTTCATGTCCTTGAGCGCTTCGCTGCCATGAAGCTCGTGCAGCACGAAACGCATGTCGCGGAGCGGCGGCTGATAGGTCTGCATGGGCGTCTTCCCGAAATTGTTCTGCCTGGGGCATCTCCCCGCCGCCGGGCGGCGGGGAGTAGCATCAATTGCGCAGGGGACGGCCCGTCTCGAGCGTGTGCTCGATGCGGGCGAGCGTTCCGTTGGTGCGGATGAGGCGCATGAAGCCGGCGCGTTCCAGCTCCAGCACGTCCGCTTCCTTCACCGGCTCGATATGGTCAGCCTTGCCGCCGGAGAGCACCTCCGCGAGCGCGTCCGCCACCACCAGATCATGCTTGGTGGCGATGCCCCGCTTGTGGAAGCCTTCCGCCGCCATGACGAGCGCCGTCTTGCCGGAGGGGCCGGGCAAGGTGAGGTCCACGGGCTTTGGCGGCACATAGTTTTCCGCCAGCGCCAGCGCCTTGGCCTTGGCGTCCGCCAGCAGGCGGTCGCGGTTCATGGTGATGCCGTCGCTCTCGCGCAGGAACAGATATTCCTTCGCTTCCGCCGCCGACTTGGACACGGTGGCGGTGGAGACCATCTCGAACACCTTGGCGGTGGCCGGCATGGGCCCGTGCGGAACGCCCTTGGCATTCTGCCAGCGCGTCAACATCTCCTTGCAGCCGCCCCAGCCGGGAAGCAGGCCGACGCCGCATTCCACCAGGCCGATATAGCTTTCCGCATGGGCCTGCACGGCATCCGAATGCAGCAGGATCTCGCAGCCCCCACCCAGCGCCATGCCGGCGGGCGCCGACACAACGGGGAAGGGGGCGTATTTGAGCTGCTGGTACGTCTGCTGGCCGGTGGCCACCAGCTTCTCCACCTCGCCGAAGGCGGCGATGTTGCAGGCGAACAAGGCAAGGCCCAGATTGGCACCCACCGAGAAGTTGGTGCCCTCGTTATAGATGACCAGGGCCTTGTACTTGGACTTCACCAACGGAATGGCGCGGGCCAGCAGCGTGATGATGCCCTCGTCCAGGGAATTGCCCTTGCTGGTGAATTCCAGGCACACCACGCCGTCGCCAATGTCCCAGAGGGCGGCGGAGCCGTTCTTCTGGATGGGCTGGCTGCGCAGCTTGATATCGGCCAGCAGCAGCACGCCTGCCGGCCGTGTCACGTCGTGATAGGCGCCATCTGTGCCGAGATACTGCTGGCCCCCCTCCGCCACGCGGTAGAACGACTTCCCGCGGGCGGCGGCAAGCAAGGCGGGAACCTCGGCGCCCTCCGCCTCCAGGCGGGCGGCGAGGGCCTCGGAGCCGATCTTGTCGATCAGCTCGAAGGGGCCGAACTTCCAATTGTAGCCAAGGCGCATGGCCTCATCGATGGCCACCACCGTGTCGGCCGCCTCCGGCACAAGGCGGGCGGCATAGGCAAGTGTCCGGCCCATGACGGCCCAGGCATAGCGGCCGGCGGGACCATCGCTGGCGAGCAGCGCGGGCAGGTCCTTGGAAAGCTCCTCAAGCTCGGAAAGCTGGGCCTTTTCCTCCCGGCGATACGCGCCGGTGGAGAGGTCAATGGCCTCCTTCACCTTACCGCCGCCCTCGCGATTGAGGCGGTAGAAGCCGCCCTTGCCCTTCCGACCGGTATAGCCGTTGGAGATCATGTCCCGCAGCAGCGGCACGTCGCGCAGCAAGGCGTGGAAGGGGTCGGACTTGGGCAACGCCCGCTCCAGGCTGCCCTGCACATGGGGCATGAGGTCGAGGCCAACGAGGTCCAGGAGGCCGAAAATGCCGGTCTTGGGGATGCCGAAGGGGCGGCCCATGACGGCGTCGGCTTCCTCCACGCGAAGGCCCAGGTCCAGCGCGCCGATGACCGCTGCCTGGAGCCAATAGGTGCCCAGGCGATTGGCGATGAAGCCGGGCGTGTCCTTGCAGTCCACCACCGTCTTGCCGAGCTTCACGTCGGCGAACGCTTTCACCCGGGATACCGTCTCCCGGTCCGTGTCGGGACCGGCAACGATTTCCAGCAGGCGCATGTAGCGGGGCGGGTTGAAGAAGTGGGTGATGAGGAAGTCCCGCCGGAAGCCCTCGGGCAGGCCGCTCGTCAGGTCGGCAAGCGGAATGGTGGAGGTGTTGGAGGACACCGCCGTGCCGGGCGTGCGCACCGCATCGATCTTGCCATAGAGCGCCTGCTTGATGTCCAGGCGCTCGATGACGGCTTCCACGATCCAGTCGCACGAGGCGAGGTCGGACAGGTTGTCCTCGATATTGCCGGCCTTCACCAGGCGCGCATTGCGCTTGGCCATGAAGGCGGCGGGATCGGCCTTCAGGAGACGCTCAACCGCCTTTTCCGCGATGGCGTTGCGGTTGGTGGCGCCCTCCGGGACGATATCGAGGAGGAGAACCTCGATCCCGGCATTGGCCACATGGGCGGCGATGCCGGCGCCCATGACGCCGGCGCCGATGACGGCGACTTTCTTGATCTCTCGGGGCGTGTCG
The DNA here is from genome assembly GCF_028863665.1 of Aquabacter sediminis. GTDB lineage: Bacteria > Pseudomonadota > Alphaproteobacteria > Rhizobiales > Xanthobacteraceae > L1I39. The sequence continues at coordinate 333,127 of NZ_JARBFX010000001.1, read as the reverse complement.
CTCATGGCGTGCGCCTCCCTCAGATCCGCTCGAGGACGGTGGCGATGCCCTGCCCGCCGCCGATGCACTGGGTGGCCAGGGCATAGCGCCCGCCATCGCGCTGGAGGAGGGCTGCCGCCTTGCCGACGATGCGTGCGCCGGTGGCGCCCAGCGGATGGCCGAGTGCGATGGCGCCGCCATCCTTGTTCATGGTCTCGCCCTTGATGCCCAGCTCCCGGGCGCAGGCCAGCGCCTGCGAGGCAAAGGCCTCGTTCAGCTCCACCACGTCCACGTCACCGATCTCGATGTTGGAGCGCTTGAGCGCCTTTCGCGTGGCTTCCACGGGGCCGATGCCCATGATTTCCGGGGCGCAGCCGGCCACCGCCACACCCTTGATGCGGGCCAGCGGGGTCAGGCCGTTGCGCTCGGCATAGGCTTCCGTGCAGACCAGCACGGCGGCGGCGCCATCGGTGAGCGGGGAAGAGGTGCCCGCGGTGACGGTGCCGTTCTGGTCGAAGGAGGGCTTGAGGCCGGCCAGATCCTCGGTGCTGGTCTCGGCGCGGATGCAGCCATCCTTCTCGATCACCGACCCGTTGTTGCGGATGGCCACGATCTCAGCCGCGAGCCGCCCATCTGCCTGGGCGGCAGCCGCCTTGCGCTGGCTTTCCACGGCAAAGGCGTCCTGGTCGGCGCGGGTGATCTGCCATTTGCGGGCGACATTCTCGGCGGTGTCACCCATGCCCATATAGGCGGCATGGTTCTTGGCGTGCAAAGCCGGGTTCAGCATGGGGTTGAAGCCGGTCATGGGCACGCGGCTCATGCTCTCGACGCCGGCGCAGATGAAGACCTCGCCCGCACCCAGCTGGATCTGCCCGGCAGCCATGTGCACCGCCTGCATGGAGGAGCCACAGAAGCGGTTGACGGTGACGCCCGCCACCGACTGGGGCAGGTCCGCGATCATGCCGATGAGGCGCGCCACATTGAGGCCCTGCTCGGCCTCGGGGAAGGCGCAGCCGAGGATCAGGTCCTCGATGTCCTCGGGATTGACCTTGGTGCGGACGATCAGCTCGCGGATGACCTGGGCGGCCAGATCATCGGGCCGCACCCGGGCGAGATCGCCCTTCTTGGCGGGGGTAAAGGGCGAGCGGGCATAGCCCGCGATGACCACGTTCTGCATGGGCTCTCCTGCCAGAAACACTATCGTTGTTCTTTGCCGGCCGCCGGCTTGTCCGGCGGCGGATCGCCGATCGGGACCTGATCAGCCGGCGGCCTTGGCGGCGGCCACCTGCTGCGCCAGGGCAGCCAGGGTCTGGTCCTCGATGTCCTTCAGTTCGAGGATGCTCTCCTCGAGCGCGAGGCGCTGGTCCTCGAGCATCTCCAGGCGCGTGCGCACCTTCTTCAGGAGCAGGCGGATCTGCTCCGTCTGGGAGGGGTCGATATCGTAGAGGTCGAGATATTCCTTGATCTCGCGCAGGCTGAAGCCGAGGCGCTTGCCGCGCAGGATCAGCACCATGCGCGCTCGGTCGCGCTTGGTGTAGACGCGGATATTGCCGGCCCGACGGGGCGTGATGAGCCCCTTGTCCTCGTAGAAGCGAATGGTGCGCGGCGTGATGGCGAGATCGCGCGCAAGTTCGGTCACGGTGAAGAACGTGTCGGTCAGACCGCCCTGGGTGTTGCGATGGGAATCCACAGTCGCGACCTCACCTATACGTCAACTTACGGCGCTTACGATACATGCTTTGACCTGCCCTGCAAGAGGTCGGAGGCGGCTCTTGTCGGGCAATCGTTGCTGCGGTGCCGAAGGTGTGGCGGAGGGCAGGCTGCATGCACCGCATCGCACAACTCGTCGCTGGCGAATCCGAAGCGCGAACTTCTGGAAAATGGACAGTTTTATTGACCTTATGGCATGGCCCACTTGATGCGGACCGGGATGAGAGCTGCCAAGAATCCGCCTTCTTGATGCCGCGGTTGTGACTGAAATGCCACATTGCGCGTTTCCCAACCGCATTTTCCGCCGACGCTTCATTTGCCTGGTTGACGACGCGGGCGCCTTGTTCATCCTGGGTGACGTATAGGGCATCTGACGCACGAATAAGTGCATCGCACAAAAAGTCGGATGCTAGGAAACGCTCAAATTGAAGGGGGCACCATGTCCATCGCCAGCGGCCTGTCTCGCACTTCCCCGGCTCTGTTGGTGCCGGTTGTCCTGCTGGGCGCGGCGACGGCCGCTCAGGCGGGCGGGTTTGGCCTGCGTGAGCAGAGCGCCTACTACCAGGGCACGTCGTTCGCCGGCAATGCGGCCGGCGGGGCGGGCCTTGCCTCCATGTATTGGAACCCGGCCGCCATCAGCTTCGTGCCGGGCCTCCAGTTGGAAGGCAACGTCACCTACATTGCCCCCCATGCCTCCATCGACGTGACCAGCGCCCGCAGCGCGCTCGGGTCCAACCTTGGCGGCGTCGGTGTCGGTGACATCGTCGATAACGGCGTGCTGCCCACCGGCTATGCCACCTATGCCTGGGATCGCTGGGCCATTGGCCTGTCGCTCACCTCGCCCTACGGCCTCATCACCGATGCGCCGTGCAATTGGTCGGGCCGCTATTATGGCTGCTACAATCGCATCGCCGACTTCAACATGGGCGCCCAGGTGGCCTATCGCGTCACGGACTGGATGACCATCGGCGGCGGTCTCCAGGCCAATTACATGGACGCCCGGCTGGGCCAGGCCCAGTACATCACCGGCGCGCCGACCTTCGCCACCGGCTACACCCAGGTGGACGGCAGCTCCATCGCCTACGGTTTCACCCTGGGCGCCCTGTTCACGCTGGCGCCGGGAACCACGCTCGGCGTCGGCTACCGCTCCCAGCTCAGCCAGAATCTGGAGGGCCTGACCACCATCTACACGCCCGTGGGAACGGCGCTTGGCGTGCTCAATGCCAGCGCTGGCATGACGCTGCCCGATCAGGTGACCGCCTCGTTCCGCTCCAAGCTCGATCCGCGCTGGACGGTGATGGGCACCGTGGAATGGACCAACTGGTCCACCATGCAGGAACTGGTCATCGTGTCGAACGCGGGCGCGCCGTCCGTGCTGTCGCTGCACTGGCAGGACGGCTGGTTCTTCTCCGGCGGCGTCGAGTATCAGTGGGATCCTAAGCTCGCCCTGCGCGCCGGCCTCGCCTATGAGATCTCGCCGGTCACCGATGAGTATCGCACCCCCCGCCTGCCCGACAGCAACCGTCTGTGGCTCTCCGCCGGCTTCACCTATGCCTGGACGCCCCAGCTGAGCATCGACTTCGCCTATACCCACATCTTCGGGCAGAACGGCACCATCGCGCTGGGCCCGAACGATCCGGCCAACCTCACCCGCGGCACGCTCGTCGCCGAGGTCAACAGCGCCTATGTGGACATCGTGTCCCTCGGCATCCGCTACAAGTTCGACGCCCCCACCAATACGGCCGCCCTCATCACCAAGTGAGGCATCGGCCAGCGCGATTTGAGGTGGCGGCCTCACCCCGCCACCTTCAGTTCGGCGCAATCCACGTCAAAACTGCCGAACGTGCCGCAAGAGCACCGGCATGAGAACGAGGGGACGGGCGCGCGGGGCGGCGGGTCCTGCGACGCACCCCTCCAGATCCAGGGGAGGGCATCGATGCTGAAGCGGCTCGATGACAATGGCATTCATGCGGGCCCGGTGCCCGATCTGCTGACCGCCGCCGTGGCCGAGCACGGACCGCGCCCCGCGCTCAATTTCATGGGCCGGCGCTGGACCTATGCCGAGCTTGGGGACCTGGTGGACCGCGCCGCCGCCGGGCTCCAGCAGCTGGGCGTCGGCAAGGGGTCGAAGGTCGGCCTGTGCCTGCCGAACATGCCCTATTCGGTCGTCTTCTATTTCGCGATCCTGAAGACCGGCGCCACGGTGGTGAATTTCAGCCCGCTTTATGTGGAGCGCGAGCTGAAACACCAGATTGCCGATTCCGGAACCACCATCATGGTGGTGCCCGACCTGAAGGTGATTCACAGCCGGGTGGCCGCCGTGGCGGCGGAATCCGGGCTGCGCACCATCATTGTCTGCCCCATGCGCGGCGTCCTGCCGGCCCTGAAGGGCTGGATGTTCCAGCTCTTCAAGCGGAAGGACCAGGCGGTCTTTTCCGAGGGCGACGGGCTGCACATGCGCATGGACACGCTGATGCGCGGCGTGGGCAAGCCAACTCCCGTCTTCATCGATGCCAAGACCGACGTGGCCGTGCTGCAATATACCGGCGGCACCACGGGCGTGCCGAAGGGGGCCATGCTCACCCATGCCAACCTCACCGCCAATGCCCACCAGGTGATTTCCCATGTGGGATGCCTGCGGGCATCGGAAGAGCGCGTGCTGGGCGTTCTGCCGCTCTTTCACGTCTTCGCCATGACCAATGTCATGAACATTCCGGTGGCGCTCGGCTGCGAGATCATCCTCGTGCCGCGATTCCAGCTGCAGGATCTGCTCGCCACCATCGCCAAGGAGAAGGCGACCATCTTCCCCGGCGTGCCCACCATCTACACGGCCATCAACAATGCGCCCGGGCTCGATCCCGCCGGGCTGTCCTCCCTGAAGCTGTGCATTTCCGGCGGCGCGCCGCTGCCCGGCGAGGTGCGCCAGCGTTTTGAGGAATTGTCCGGCTGCAAGCTGGTGGAGGGCTACGGCCTTAGCGAAACCGCGCCAGTGCTGACCGCCAATCCGCCGCTCGGCGTCATCAAGGACGGCTCGGTGGGAACGCCCGTGCCGGAGACGGTCATCGAGATCCGCGATCTGGCTGATCCCCATCGCGTGCTCGGCACCGGGGCGCGCGGAGAGGTCTGCGCCCGCGGGCCACAAGTGATGCAGGGCTATTGGCGTCGCCCGCAGGACACGCGCGATGCCTTTGTGGATGGCGCCTTCCGCACGGGCGACGTGGGCTATGTGGACGAGGACGGCTACCTCTACCTGGTGGATCGCATCAAGGATGTGATCCTGTGCGGCGGCTACAATGTCTATCCGCGCATGATCGAGGAAGCCCTTTACCTCCATCCTGCTGTCGCCGAGGCTGTGGTCATCGGCGTGGACGACACATATCGGGGGCAGGCGCCAAAGGGGTTCGTGACCCTGCGGGAGGGCGAGACTGCAACGCCCGAGGAGCTTCTCGCCTTTCTGACCAAGCAGGTTTCCAAAATCGAGATGCCCAAGGCGGTGGAAATCCGCGAGCAGCTTCCCAAGACCCTCGTCGGCAAGCTCTCCAAGAAGGAACTGGTGGACGAAGAGCGCAAAAAGTCTCGTCCCGCCTGATCTTCCAGCCCGACCGCCTCTCCTTGGCGGGCTTCGCCGCGAAGGCGTGGATCAGTTTGTGCCTTTCCACGTTGTTGCCTTGCCGGCGTTGGTCCGGCGGTGCAGCAATGGGGTCGCAACCCACGGAGTGCGATGGCACGTCGGGGCGAGGGCGGGGGAGGCGTGGATGAGGGGTTCGGACCGGCGCATGGCGCGCAACGTGGCCGTGGCGTGCCTGGTGGTCGGTGGATTCTGGATTTCCTGGCAGCTCATCGATCTGCTGCTTTTGATCTTTTTCGCCATCCTGGTGGCCATCACCCTGCACGCATTGGCCCAGCCGGTGGCCCATGTCACCCGGATGCCGCCCCATGTGGCCCTGATCGTCACCGCCATTACTGTTGCCGTGAGCTTCGGGCTTGTCTTCTACCTGTTCGGGTCCTTGATCCAGGCGCAGATCACCGAGCTGGTGGAGCGGCTGCCCGACGCGTGGACCTCCCTGCGGGATCGCTTTGAGCTTCAGCAGATCGAGAAATCGGTCATGGAGCAGGCGAAGAACAACGTGCCGACCGGCGAAGCGCTGTTGACGGCGGTGCGGGGCCTGACCTCGAACGTCGCCAACCTCCTGGTGGGCATTTTCCTCGTTGTGGCCGGCGGTCTCTACATGGCGATCCAGCCGCACCTTTATCTGAACGGTCTGGTGGCGCTCTTCCCGGAAGAGAATCAGGACGCCGCCCGTGCCCGCTTCGAGGCGGCCGGCGCGGCTCTTCGCCTGTTCCTGAAGGCCCAGCTTCTCGCCATGGTGGTGGTCGGCCTGGCCACGGGCATCGGCCTCTGGATTATCGGCGTTCCCTCCGCCTTCGCTTTGGGCCTGTTTGCCGGGTTGGCGGAATTCGTACCCATGGTCGGGCCCGTTGCCTCGGCCATTCCGGCCCTCCTGCTCGCCGCGACGGTGGGGTTCGAGACGACCATGTGGACATTGCTGCTGGTGGTGGTGGTTCAGCAAATGGAAGGCAATGTGCTCACTCCCCTTCTGCAGCAGCAGATCGTGGCTTTGCCCGCTGCCGTGGCCCTGTTCGCGGTGGTCGCGTTCGCGACCTTGTTCGGCATGATGGGCGTGGTGCTGGCGACGCCACTGACGGTTCTGATCTTCGCTCTTGTGCGCGATCCCACACCCGCCGCCCGTTGAATCCGGCGCGGCGATCGGCCCTGCCGATCCGCCCTGCCGGTGGAGTTTGCGGCGCGGATCGGGCCGTGTATGTTCGCGCGCCCGCAAGGGGTGCGGCCTTCGGATCACAGCGATCCCGAGGGCCCGATTCCGGCGGGTCCGCCGGCACCTGAAGACAGGGCCGGGAGCGGGATCTGGAGCGGGGGCGGGGCAGACGGGGGCAGGGCGCGGTTCGGGACGCGGTGCTCACGGCTGCTTTGGATTTGGTGCGATCGCCGGGCCTGAAGGCGCCCGCGACCGCCTTCAGGGGATGCAGTTTCATGGCCCGCGATACGCTGGACGCCACGCCGATCGAATCCCGCGACGAACTCGTCGCCTGGCTGGCGCAAGGCAACAAGCCCGAGGCGCAATTCCGGATCGGGACCGAGCACGAGAAGATTCCCTTCACCGTCGGTCGCCACGAGCCCGTGCCCTATGAGGGGACAAAGGGGATCCGCGCCGTGCTGGAAGGCATGCAGGCGGCCACGGGCTGGGAGCCGATCATGGACGGCCCGCACATTATCGGCCTGGCCGATCCGGTGGGCGGCGGCGCCATTTCGCTGGAGCCGGGTGGCCAGTTCGAGCTGTCCGGCGCGCCGCTGGCGACGATTCATGAGACCTGCGCCGAGATCAACACGCACCTGACGCATCTGCGCACGGTCGCCGATCCCCTTGGCCTCGGCTTTCTCGGCATCGGCATGAGCCCCAAATGGAGTCGCTCCGAGACGCCGATCATGCCCAAGGGGCGCTACAAGATCATGGCGGCCTACATGCCCAAGGTGGGCAATCTGGGCCTGGACATGATGTTCCGCACCTGCACGGTGCAGGTGAACCTGGATTTCTCCAGCGAGCAGGACATGGTGCGCAAGCTGCGCGCGAGCCTGGCGCTGCAGCCCATCGCCACCGCTTTGTTCGCGAATTCGCCCTTCACCGAGGGCAAGCCCAACGGCTTCCTGTCCTTCCGCTCGGAAATCTGGCGCGACACGGATGCCGACCGCTCGGGCATGCTGCCTTTTGCGTTCGAGGACGGCATGGGCTTCGAGCGCTATGTGGACTATGCGCTCGACGTGCCCATGTATTTCGTCAAGCGCGGAGACCGCTACATTGACGTGGCCGGGTCCTCCTTCCGCGACCTGCTGGCGGGGCGCCATCCTCTGCTTCCCGGCGAGACCGCCACGCTCTCGGACTGGATCAACCACCTCTCCACCATCTTCCCGGAAGTGCGCCTCAAGCGCTTCCTGGAGATGCGTGGAGCCGATGCCGGCCCCTGGTGCACCCTGTGCGCGCTGCCGGCCCTCTGGACGGGCCTGCTCTACGACGCCACCAGCCTCGATGCCGCGCTCGAACTGGTGAAGGACTGGACGGCCGAAGAACGCCAGGCGCTGCGCGACGACGTGCCAAAGCTGGGCCTGAAGGCGCAGATCGGGGGCCGTCCCGTGCGGGACGTGGCCGTCGAGGTGGTGGCCCTTGCCCGCGACGGTCTGACCCGCCGCCGCCTTCTCGACAGCCAGGGCCGCGACGAAACCCGCTTCCTCGCCCCGGTCGACGAAGTGCTGCGCAACGGCCGCACGCCGGCGGAAGACCTGCTGTCCCAGTATTTCGGCGCATGGGGCGAGACGGTGGAGCCGATCTTCACCGAACTGGCCTACTGACCCACCCCCATCCCGCCTGACCATGCGCGAGGTGCATGGTTGGCATGCGTCGGGGATGGGTGACGGGCCGGCCGCCTATTGCTCAAAGAGACGGGCAACGGGAAACGCCCATGACCGCCCCCTCAACCGGCCCGTCCTCCGGGCTGGGTCCCCTGGATGTCGGCCTCTATCTGGCGACCGTCCTCATCTTCGGGACCGGCTGGCTGCCGCTCCGCCTGCAATTGGGCGTGGTCGCGCCCGAAGTGTCAGGCGTTTGGCGGTTCCTGGTGGCGGGCCTCCTCATGTTCGCCTGGGTGGCGGCGCGGGGCGGGCGGATGTCCTTCCCGCTGAAGGACCACCTCCTCTTCGCGGCGCTGGGCCTGACGCTGTTCTGTGTCAACTTCGTCAGCTTCTACTATGCCGGCCTCTATCTGCCCTCGGGGCTGCTGTCGGTGTTGTTCTCGCTGGCGGCCGTCTTCATCCCGCTCATTGGCGGCGTGATGACGGGTATCGCCCCCAACCGGCGCATTCTGTTCGGGGCGGTGCTGGGCGTGCTCGGCGTGGGGCTCGTGTTCGGCCCGTCCGTGCTTGAGAAGGAAGTCTCCCCCCATCTTCCGCTGGCGCTGGGCCTGGCCCTGGTGGGGACGCTGTCCTTTTCCTTCGGCAGCTTCGTCATTGCGGCTTTGGGCCGGCGCGGCCTGCCCCAAGGCTCGGTGAACGCCTTCGGCATGCTTTATGGCGTGGTCTTCTGTGCCGCCCTGGCGCTCCTGACGGGCGCCGACTTCAAGCTCGAATGGAGCGCACGCTATCTGGGCTCGCTCGCTTATCTGATCGTGGTGCCGACGCTCCTGGGCTTTGGCGTCTACATGACATTGATCCGGCGCATCGGGCCGAGCCGCGCCGGTTACGGCACGGTGATGTTCCCCATCATCGCGTTGGCCTTGTCGACGGTCTTCGAGGGCTACCACTGGACGCTGTTCGCGGCCTTCGGCGTGGCGCTGGTGCTGCTCGGAAACGTGGTGGTGCTGCGGGCGCCGCGCTCCGGCTTCACTCCGCCGCGTCGGCCTCGGTGAGGTTGTCGAGACCCTGGATGATGTGCTGCGCCAGGGCATCCGCCAGCGGCGAAGGCTCATGGCGATTGCGCAGAAGAGCGATGTCGCACGGGGGCAAAGGCGGGTAGCCATCCCCCGCGCCAAGCACGCGCATGCCCGGCCGAAGGGCCGATTCGGGGAAGACCGAGACCGCCAGGCCCGCCAGCACGGCAGCGGAGACGGCGCCGCAATTGGGGCTGGTATAGAGCACCCGGTGTGCACGCCCGGCGCCGGCGAGCCGCGACAGCGCCACATGGCGCCACTGGCAGGTGGGCCGGCCGAGGCCCAGCGGCACCGGGGTTTCCAGATGCACCGCATGGCGGGCCGAACTGACCCAGAGCAGGCGCTCCCGGCGGATCAGTTGGGCATTGCGCGCCGTGTCTTCTGTATAGGTGATGATGGCCAGATCGATGCTGCCCGCCCGGACCCGTTCCACCAATTCGGATGTGGGCTCGCAGATGACAGTGAACTCCACCGAGGGATGCGTGGCGGAAAAGCGCGCCATGATTTCCGGTAGATAGCGGTCCGCATAGTCATCGGGCACGCCGAGGCAGACCCGCCCCGTGAGTGCGGCATCCGCAAAGCTCGCCGCCGCCTCGAGGTTGAGCTTCACGATGCGCCGCGCATAGCCGAGCAGCCGCTCGCCATCTTCCGTCAGGCGCGAGGAGCGGCCATCGCGGACGAAAACGGGTCGACCAACCCGCTCTTCCAGGCGCTTCATCTGCATCGAGACCGCGGACTGTGTCTTGTGCACCACATCCGCGGCCCGTGTGAAGCTGCCGGTCTCGGCGATGGCGACAAAGGTGCGCAGTTGATCCGCGTCAAACACAGCGCTCATGGGACCCCTCCGGGGAAACATCACGGAGAATGATAAGTGAGATGAAAAACATTCGCTAGCGTGATTCAATCCGCCGGAGCACATAGGTCAGCACGGATGACGGAGCGAAATCGGGTGGCTTGTTCCGCAGGCAGGAGGCAAAGCGGTAAGCACTCGTACGTTGTTCGATGGAGATCGAAATGAGTGTCTATGGTGAAACACGCAAGCTGATCGTCGCGCCCGTGGGTGCGGCTGTGGCTGGACTCATCATGCAGGGGATCTCCACGCTCAATAAACTCGCTCGCGCCATCGAGCATCGCCGCGTGGTGTCGCAGATGCTCCAATTCGATGATTATCTTCTGCGTGATGTGGGCCTGACGCGCGCGGATCTTTGCGATGCCGCCAGCGAACCCATCTGGAGCGACCCAAGCCATGTGCTGGTGAGCCGCGCGGTGGAACGCCGGGCCGCCAACCGCCTGCGGGGCCGCGTCCGCGACGAAGTCTGACGCCATCGGCGGTCCTGCCCCTCGGCGACCGCCCACTTGACCCGCGCCGACCGCAGCCGGCGCGGGTTCTTTCGTTTCAGGGGGGTGTTCAGCCCTTGGACTTGGGCGGCGTGCCGCCATGGCCGGTCGACCGATCCAGCATCTGGCCCCAGAAGTCCTGGAACGGGAAGAAGGCCGCGAACTGGCTCAGGCTCTTGGGATCGTAGCCGGGCGGCGTCATCATGCCCTGGGGCGGGAAGCCCTGGGTGAAGAGCTGGGCGAAATAATCCTGGAACGGCCACTGTCCCAGCGGCGCCGGCGGCGGCGGGGGGGGAGGAGGAGGGGGCGGCGCCACAGGCTGCGGCGCCATGGGCATGGTGCTGCCCATCAGCGACAGCGTTGCCGAAATCATGTCCTGCCAGGGGTTCTGCGCGGTGCTCAGCGAACTGCCGCCCCAAGGGGACTGCACCATCATCTGCGCGAAAGCGTCGATCCAGGGATTGCCCGTTGCCACGCGATTCATGCCACCGGCCGAGGACATGGTCAGGGCGAGCGTGTCCACCCACGGATTGCCGGTGGGAACGGGCTGGCCGTTGGCCCGCGCCAGCATGGCCGCGAGCATCTGGTTCAGCACGCCGGACGCTGCCAGTGATTTTGTCAGCGCCCCCATCACCAGCGAGGCGAAGGCCGGCATGAGCTGCTTCAGAACGGCAACGCCGAGCCCGGTGGAGGCGGCCGCATGGTCCGCCACCGCCTTGCTGACGTCTGGCGATCCGAACAGGGCATCCAGCGCCGGGTTTCCGGCCTGATTGAGGGGCGCGGGACCGGACGGTGGACGATCGTAAAGGGAGCTGTAGGGGCCGCGCATCATGAGCGCCATCAGCTGGGCCATGCCCTCTGGCGACTGCATGGCGCGCTGAATGCCCAGCGCGAAGGCCGGCATCACCGCTTCCGCCGCCTTCTGGGCCTGCTGCACCGAGAGGCCGTAGAACTGCGCGATGTTGTCGAGCCCCTGACCACCCTGCGCGGCCCGCAACAATTGTACGAACTGATCCATTTTGCCCTCCCGATGACGAAGTTTACGTCATGGGGCCGGGGAAATCACTGTGCGATCGCAACATGCCCTGCGGCGAAGAGAGGTATGGTCGCAACCAGGCCCGCAACGCCAGAGCATTGCTGCGACGAATCGGCGGGGCGCCGCGATCCCGTCTCAGCCGGAGAATTCGGTCTCGTGGGCCAACACGTCCTGGGCCTCGGGATTGAGGGGACGGGCGGGGGTTTCCGGGGCGGTGAGGGGCTCGGGCTCCACCTTGCGGGCGGGCACCATGTCGCCCCCGCTGAAGAGCCCTTCCTCCACCTGGCGTTCCAGCCGCAGGCGATCGCGGGCGCGCACATCGGCCACCAGTTCGCCCACCGCATCCTTGTCGAAGCCCAGCGCTTCGAGGGTGCGACCGCCGAAGGCGAAAGCCGATTCCAGTGTCTCGCGCATCTCGTAGCGGACGCCTTTGCGCAGGAGATCCATGGAATGCACCCGGTCGAAGGCGCGCACATGGAGACTGGCATTGGGAAAGGAGCCCTGGGCGATGTCGACGATGCGGTCCGCCGATTCGCGGTCATCCACGCAGACGCAGATCACCTCCACATTCTCGGCCCCCGCGGCCCGCAGCACCTCAAGCCGCGTGCCGTCGCCGTAATAGATGTGCACCCCGAAGCGGCCGGCGCTTTGAATCATCTCAACATCATTGTCGATGATGGTCACCTGCACCCCTTCGGCCAGCAGGCACTGCGCCACGATCTGACCGAATCGCCCGAAGCCGATGACCAAAACCCGCCCGTTCGCCTCGGAAAAGTCATCCGCCTCCCGCTCGGGCGTCTCCCGGCGAAAGCGGGGGACGAGCCGGTTGATGGCCGTGAAGACCAGCGGCCCGATCATCATGGTCACGGCAGCGATGGCGGTCAGGAACTCCGCCTGCTCCTGGTGAAGGATGCCGTTGGCCAGGGCCAGCGGAAACAGCACAAAGGCGAACTCGCCCGCCGGCATCAGCACCGCGCCGGCCTTGAGGGCTTCCGTCTTTGTGTTGTGGTCGCCGCGATAGAGCAGGAACACCACCATGAATTTGATGGCGGTGATCAGGACCGCGGCGCCCAGGATGGCGCCCAGGTGAGCGAGCACCAAATGCAGGTCCAGCGTCATGCCCACGCCCATGAAGAACATGGAGAGCAGCAGGCCGCGGAAGGCCTCGATATTGGCCTCCAGCTCGTGCCGGAAGGTGCTTTCCGAAAGCAGCAGGCCGGCGAGGAAGGCGCCGAGCGCCATGGACAGGCCAACCGCCGCCATCAGGCCGGCGGCACCCAGCACCACCAGCAAGGCAGCGGCAGTCATGGCTTCCCGTGCGCCGGACCGGGCCAGCACGCGGAACAGCGGGTTCAGCAGGTAGCGTCCGGCCACCACGATTACCACCACCGCCGACACGGCCGCGCCCGCCTGGAGGAGGGTGCCGATGGGATCGGCGGCCAGTTCCTCCTTGCCCGGAGCGAGCAGGGGCACCAGCGCCAGCAAGGGAACGATGGCGATGTCCTGGAACAGCAGGATGGAAAAAGCGCGCTGTCCGTAGCCGCTCTGCAGGTCGCCGCGCTCGGTGAGCAATTGCAGCGCGATGGAGGTGGCGGACATGGCGAGCGCCATGCCGGAAATCACCGCGCCGGCGATGGTGAAGCCCCGTGACCACGCCACCAGCGCGATCACCACACCCGTCACCAAAAGCTGCGCCGTGCCAAGGCCGAAAATGTAGCGGCCCATGGAGAGCAAGCGCGAGGGCTGAAGCTCCATGCCGATCAGGAAGAGCAGCAGCACCACGCCCAGTTCCGCCACCGTGATGACGGTGCCGGGATCGGCCACGTTGAATCCGGCCGGCCCGATGGCGATTCCCGCAGCGAGATAGCCCACAACGGGGGACAGGCCGATCCGCTTGGCCACGGGCACGGAAATGACGGCCGCGGCAAGGAAGGCGAGGGCACTCAGGAACAGTGTGTGATCGGTTCCGTGCATCCCGCCTGCCTCCAGCAACGCCCAAGCCCGCTTTGTGCCGGCCAAGAATGGCCAAACCTAGCCCCGCGGCAGGAAAAATTGTGCAACGCAGCGAACGCTGCGTCACCTTATTTCAGGGCGTCGAAACCGGGACCGAATCCATTGAGGCTGAGCGGGATGCCGATCCCTTCTTCCGGCGTCTGGAAGATGATGAAGGTGGCCTGCTTGCCGTTGCGCAGCCGGTTGACCAGCGCATCATCCATGACCACCTCGGCCACGCAGCCATTGGGCAGGCAGCGCACGAAGCCCGCCCGACCCACATCCTGGTCGTCGATCTTGAGGCCGAGGCCGGAAGGAATGAGAACACCGAGGGGAGCCAGCACGCGCAGGAGGCGGCTTTTCTGGTCGGCCGTTTTCAGAACGATGACAGTCAGGCCCACATTGGGCCGGTCCTCGGCCTGCACGCTCTGGAGCAGGACGCATTGCTCGCCCTGGGCACCGGGAGGGGTATCGCAGCGAATCTGCCAGTCGTTGAACACCTGTTTCACGGTGCCCTGGGCGCGCGCCTCAGGAGCTCCGACCAAGAAAAGCAGCGCAGCCATCACGCCGAGGAAGAGCGCCCGTGCCGGATGCCCCATCCCGTGCGACTGCGGCGCACACTGCCGGGCGATGCTGCGGGCGCAAGCGCCCGGCGACTTGCGGGCATCGCCCCGCGACAACATGAACCCCATTGGCTCCCGGCTCCAAATCCTGGCGGCATGGCCGCATGTCGGCGAGGACGCGACTTTCGTCGGTCCCCGCAGGGTTTCGCTTAAAAGGCTGACCGTCCGTGTCAAGAATGCGGCGGCATGTTTTGATGCGAAATGCGCATTCGGCCCCGATTCGCACAGACACGGAGCGGTGATGGGCTGCCGGACGGCTGCCAAGACCCCGGTGCGCGGGCATCGCGAGGCAGCGGGCGAACACGCCGCCGGTGTCGGCGCAAGGCCCATGGGTACCGACTTTCTGTCGCATCGTGCGCGCCCGTGTCTCAATTGCCGGGACCCCCGAATTGTGTTTGATGTAAATCAAAGATAGGGCGCCGAGGCCAATCCGCCGCATTCGTCTTTGGTCGAGAGTTGCCACAACGTAAGGAACAGCAAGGGTTTGCTGTTCAGGGAGACACCATCGCCATGAGACAGTCCGTTCGCTCTGCCCTTCTCGCCCTGGCCACCTCGGCTGGCGTGAGTCTGTCGGGTGCGGCTGCATGGGCCGGCATGGGCCAGCCGTCGGATTGGCAGATCAACCTCCAGGGCGCGGCGACGCCGGTCATGGAGAGCATCCACTCGTTCAACACCTTCATCCTGATCATCATCACCGCCATCGTGCTGTTCGTGATGGTGCTCCTGGCCATCGTGATGGTGCGCTTCAACGAGCGCGCCAATCCGGTGCCGTCCAAGACCTCCCACAACACCATGATCGAGGTGGCGTGGACAGTGGTGCCGGTGATGATCCTGGTGGCGATCGCCATCCCGTCTTTCCGCCTCCTGCACCTGGAGCTGAACATTCCCCAGCCGGACCTCACCGTGAAGGTGACGGGGCACCAGTGGTACTGGTCCTACGAGTATCCGGACAATGGCGGCTTCAGCTTCGACTCGCTGATGGTCGCGGAGAAGGATCTGAAGCCCGGCCAGCCGCGCCTTCTGGCGGTGGACAACGAGGTCGTGGTCCCGGTGAACAAGAATGTGCGCATCCAGGTCACGGCCGGCGATGTGATCCATTCCTTCGCCGTGCCTTCCTTCGGCGTGAAGATCGACGCCCTGCCGGGCCGCCTGAACGAGTCGTGGTTCAAGGCCACCAAGGAAGGCATCTATTACGGCCAGTGCTCCGAATTGTGCGGTCGCGATCATGCCTTCATGCCCATCGCCGTGCGCGTGGTCAGCGAGGCGGACTTCAATACGTGGCTGGAGCAGGCCAAGCAGAAGTACGCCCAGGCCCCCGCGCCGGTGCGCACTGCCGCCGAGAGCGTGCGCTTCCAACTTGCGGACGCCGCGCGCTGAGGCTTGCCAGCCGGCGCTGTGCCGGGACCGTGTACGCGGACGCAAGACGCCCGCAATGAAACTCGATTGAGACAAGACGGAAACGTCGAAGACTGAGGACTGTGCCATGGCCAGCCACGGGTATGCGGCTCACGCCGATCACGCCGACGACCATCACACCCCCACGGGGTGGAAGCGGTGGGTGTTCTCCACCAACAACAAGGACATCGGCATCATGTACCTGATCTTCGCCCTGGTGGCGGGGATCGTGGGTGGCGCCCTGTCCATCGGCATCCGCATGGAGCTGATGGAACCGGGCCTGCAATATTTCAAGAATCCTCAGACCTTCAACGTCTTCACCACGGGCCACGGCCTCATCATGATCTTCTTCATGGTGATGCCCGCGCTGATCGGCGGCTACGGCAACTATTTCGTGCCGCTGATGATCGGCGCCCCGGACACCGCCTTCCCGCGCATCAACAACATCGCCTTCTGGCTGATGCCGCCGGCTTTCGCGCTGGCCATCATCTCGCTGTTCGTGGAAGGGGCCGCCGGCTCCAACGGCTTCGGCGGCGGCTGGACGATTTATCCCCCGCTCTCGTCCAAGCTTGGCCATCCCGGGCCCGCCATGGACCTGCTGATCTTCGCGCTGCACGTGTCGGGTGCCTCCTCGATCCTGGGTGCGATCAATCTCATCACCACCATCTTCAACATGCGTGCCCCGGGCATGACGCTGCACAAGATGCCGCTGTTCGCCTGGTCGCAGCTGATCACTGCCTTCCTGCTGCTCCTGTCGCTTCCCGTGCTGGCCGGCGCCATCACCATGCTGCTGACGGACCGCAATTTCGGCACCACCTTCTTTGATCCGGCGGGCGGCGGTGACCCGATCCTGTTCCAGCACCTGTTCTGGTTCTTCGGGCATCCGGAAGTCTACATCCTGATCCTGCCCGGCTTCGGCATCGTCTCCCACATCGTCTCCACCTTCTCCCGCAAGCCCGTGTTCGGCTATCTGGGCATGGCCTATGCCATGGTCGCCATCGGCGTGGTGGGCTTCGTGGTGTGGGCGCACCACATGTATACGGTGGGCCTGTCCGCGGCGACGCAGTCCTACTTCGTGGCTGCCACCATGATCATCGCGGTGCCCACGGGTGTGAAGATCTTCTCCTGGATCGCCACCATGTGGGGTGGCTCGGTGCAGTTCCGCACGCCCATGCTGTGGGCCATCGGCTTCATCTTCCTGTTCACCGTGGGCGGCGTGACCGGCGTGGTGCTCTCCAATGCGGGCATCGACCGCTCGCTGCACGACACCTATTACGTGGTCGCCCACTTCCACTATGTGCTGTCGCTGGGCGCCGTGTTCGCCATCTTCGCGGGCTGGTACTACTGGTTCCCGAAAATGAGCGGCTACATGATCCCGGAATTCTGGGGCAAGCTGCACTTCTGGGTCACGTTCGTGGGCGTGAACATGATCTTCTTCCCGCAGCACTTCCTGGGCCTTGCCGGCATGCCGCGCCGCTATGTGGACTATCCCGATGCGTTCGCGCACTGGAACTACATCTCGTCCATCGGCTCCTACATTTCCGGCTTCGCGGTCCTGATCTTCCTTACCGGCATCTTCGTTGCCTTCCGCCGGAAGGAGTTGGCCGGTCCCAATCCGTGGGGTGCGGGCGCGACCACGCTGGAATGGACCCTGTCCTCTCCGCCGCCCTTCCACGCCTTCGAGGTCCTGCCTCGCATCAAGTGACAATCGCCGTCGGGCGGCCGGTCGTTCCGGCTGCCCGGTGGCACCCCGGGGCCTGCCGGCCAGGTTTCGGCAGGTCCAAGGGGCGAGGCGGTCCCTGTCCGCCTCGGATGGTGTAGGATGGGTGCGGTGCGGGAGCGCACCGGCCAAACGGGGTGCCCGGTGGGGGCGGAGTGATCTGAATGAGTGACGTGAGTGCCAGCATCGACCAGTCGAAAGGCGCGGCCATTGCCCCCGACACGATGGGCGGTCTGGCTTCGCCCGGAGACTATGTGGCGCTTCTGAAGCCGCGGGTGATGTCGCTCGTGGTGTTCACGGCCCTGGTCGGTCTCGTCCGCGCGCCGGACCATGTGCATCCGGTGATCGCCTTCACGGCCATCCTGTGCATCGCGGTCGGCGCCGGTGCCGCCGGTGCCCTGAACATGTGGTGGGACGCGGACATTGACGCCGTCATGTCGCGCACCCGCAAGCGGCCGATCCCGGCGGGCAAGGTGACACCGCAGGAGGCGCTGGCCTTCGGCCTCACGCTTTCGGCCTTCTCGGTCGGCGTGCTCGGCCTGTTGGTGAACGCGCTGGCGGGCGCGCTGCTCGCCTTCACCATCTTCTTCTACGTGGTCATCTACACCATGTGGCTGAAGCGCTCGACGCCGCAGAACATCGTCATCGGCGGCGCAGCCGGCGCCTTCCCGCCCATGGTGGCCTGGGCCGCCGCCTCCGGTTCGGTGAGCCTGGAAAGCCTGCTGCTGGTCGCCATCATCTTCTTCTGGACGCCCCCGCATTTCTGGGCCCTCGCGCTCTATCGGGCGGATGACTATGCGCGGGCCGGCGTTCCCATGCTGCCGGTCACCGCAGGGCCGGACGAGACGCGCCGTCAGATCCTGCTCTACACGCTCTTCCTCGTGCCGCTGGCCATTTCCCCTGTCGTGCTCGGCTATGCGGGCCTTGCCTATGGCGTGGTGGCGGCTGTGACTGGCGCCGGAATGGTCTGGCTGGCCTTTGACGTTTATCGCCGTCGCGAAGGGGCGGAGGCGGTGAAGGCGGCCAAGCGGCTTTTTGGTTTTTCCATCCTCTATCTCTTCCTGCTGTTTGCCACCCTGCTGGTGGAAGCGCTCGTGGCGAGGATCTGAGGCGTGGCAAAAAAGAAGAAGGAGCCGCCGCGCGAAGATGGCGTGGTGCTGACGGATGAACAGGCCAAGCGGCGGCGGGCGCGCAATATCGCGATCGCTTCCGTGCTCGGCTTCCTGGTGGTGCTTTTCTATGTGGTCACCATCGTGAAGCTCGGGCCCAATGTGTTGAACCGCCCCCTATAGGGCGAGGGAAAGCAGGAAAGAGGGCAGGTCATGGACGGCCACGATGGAAAGCGCGGGGAGGGGAACGGGGAACGGCGCAAGCCGCGCAACGGGCTCGTCGTCGCCGCCTGCGTCGCCTTCGTCGCCACCATGACAGCCGCCGCCTACGCAGCCGTCCCCCTCTATGCCATGTTCTGCTCGCTCACCGGCTTCGGCGGCGCGACGCGGGTGGGAACGGCAGCCCCCGAGACCGTTCTCGATCGCACCATGAAGGTCCGCTTCGACGCCAATGTGGCGCCGGGGCTGCCCTGGGAGTTCAAGCCGGAACAGCGTGACGTGGAGGTCAAGGTCGGCGAGACCAAGATGGTCTACTACATGGCGCGCAATCAGGCGGGCGCGGCCACCTATGGCAATGCCACCTATAATGTCACGCCTGCCCAAGCTGGCTTCTACTTCGTGAAGATGCAGTGCTTCTGCTTCAACGAGCAGGGGCTGGAGGGCAAGGAGAAGGTGGACATGCCGGTGGTGTTCTTCATCGACCCCGCCATCGAGCAGGACGAGGACCTGAAGAACGTGAAGACCATCACGTTGTCCTACACCTTCTTCCCGGCCAAGGCGCCCACCCAGCCGGTGGCGCGCAATTCGGCCGGCGCGGCGGGCGAGGCCGGCAAGGCGATGTGAACGCGGCCCCCGCGTCCCTTTTCCGGGGGCGCGGGAGGCGCGAAAAGTTAAGAGGCGCGGCCAAGCGTGAGATCGGGCGTAAAGGCCCTCACAGGTCTGGCTGATGCCAATTCAGGACGGGATGACGGAAAGGGAGGCCGGGCGACATGGCCGAGGGACACGTTAAGCAACATGACTACCATATGGTGGAGCCCAGCCCGTGGCCCATCATCGGGTCCATCTCGGCCTTCATCATGACGGCTGGCGCCGTCCTGTGGATGCATGGCGGCACCGCCATTCCCATGGGCATCGGCTTCCTGGGCGTCCTCTACACCATGTTCGGCTGGTGGCGGGACATGGTGCGGGAGGGCCATCAGGGCTTCCACACGCCGGTGGTGGAGATCGCCTTCCGCTATGGCATGATCCTGTTCATCGCCTCCGAGGTGATGTTCTTCGTCGCCTGGTTCTGGGCCTTCTTCGACGCCTCCCTGTTTGCCGGCGAGGCCATCAACTATTCCCGCTTCGAGTTCACCGGTGGGGAATGGCCGCCCAAGGGCATCGAGTCGCTCGATCCCTGGCACCTGCCGCTCCTGAACACCCTCATCCTGCTGACGTCCGGCACGACCGTCACCTGGGCACACCATGCGCTGCTGGAAGACGATCGGCAGGGCCTGAAGTGGGGCTTGGTCTGCACCGTTGTGCTCGGGGTGCTCTTCTCCACCTGCCAGGCGTTCGAGTATCTGCACGCCCATTTCGACTTCGCCGGCAACATCTATGGCGCCACCTTCTTCATGGCCACCGGCTTCCACGGTTTCCATGTGATCGTGGGCACCTTGTTCCTGCTGGTCTGCCTGCTGCGCGCCATGAACGGTGACTTCACCCCCAAGAAGCACTTCGGCTTCGAGGCAGCGGCCTGGTATTGGCACTTCGTCGACGTGGTCTGGCTGTTCCTGTTCACCTTCATCTATGTTTGGGGTGCAGGATCCGGCGGGGGCCACTGAGGCTTCCGGCGAGGCGGGGCCGTGCGCGGCCTCTTATGCCGTCACCTTCGGCCGCCGGCCCCTCGCATGAGACGGCCGGCGGTTCTGTTTTTGGAGACTGCGCCAGCCGGCAGGTCGCCATCGGGCATCGAGCGGGGAGGGGTCATGTCCACCGGTAATTATTACGCGCCCGTATCGCCGGTGGCTGCGGGCCTGGCCTGCAAGTGCCCCCGCTGCGGGCGGGGCAAGCTGTTCCGCGGCTTCCTGGACGTGGCGCCGCGCTGCGAAGCCTGCGGGCTCGACTATGCCTTCATCGATGCGGGCGACGGGCCTGCGGTGTTCGTCATCCTGATTGGCGGCTTCATCGTGGTCGCCCTTGCCTTCTGGGTGGAGGCCGCCTTTGAACCGCCCCTCTGGCTGCATGCCGTGCTCTGGATCCCCGCCATATTGCTGGTAACGCTCGGCCTGCTGCGCCCGTTCAAGGGCATCCTGGTGGCCTTCCAGTATCGCAACAAGGCGGCCGAGGGCCGACTGCGGGATACGTCCGAAGAATGAGCCGGACCTCCCTGCTGGTTGCGAGCGTCCTGTCTGCCTTGGCCCTTGCGCTGTTGGTGGGGCTGGGGCTGTGGCAATTGAACCGGCTCGCCTGGAAGGAAGAGCTGGTGGAGACTGTGCGGGCGCGCACGGCGCTGCCGCCGGAGACGCTCCAGAAGGGAAGCTGGGAGGATCTTAGCCCGGCGGTGGACGAGTATCGCCCGGTTCAGGCGTCGGGCGTGTTCGATCATTCCCGGGAAACGCTGCTGTACACGGTCCTGTCCGACGCCAAGGGGCCGCTGCGGGGGCCCGGCTTCTGGGTGATTACGCCCCTGATGCAGCCGGACGGCTCCGCCATCCTCGTCAATCGCGGCTTCGTGCCCCAGGACAACAAGGACGCGGCCACCCGCGCGGCCGGGCAGGTGACGGGCCCCGTGACCGTGCGCGGCCTGCTGCGATTTGCGGAAGATCCCAGCTGGTTTGTGCCAGACAACCAGCCGGCGCGAAATGCCTGGTTCCGGCGCGTTCCGGCCGAGATCGCGGCGGCGCGGGGGCTGACGGATGCCGCGCCCTTCGTGATCGATGCCGACGCGTCTCCCAATCCTGGCGGGCTGCCGTTGGGCGGCCAGACCCGGGTGGAGTTTCCCAACCGGCACCTGGAATACGCCCTCACCTGGTTCGGACTGGCGGCCACCTTGCTGGGCGTCTATGTGGCCTTCCTGATCACCTGGCTGCGCCGCCGCCCGGCATGACCTCCCGCCTTGACCTCCCCGCCCCCTGCGGTGTGCTGCCATGCGGCGCGGCGCGAGGTGGTGTCAGCGGCCGTGCGAAAAGCGCTGGGGACCGCCGGTTCTCCTCCTCTCATGGCGCGGCTAAGATCGGTCCGGAGCCAAGGCGGGGATCGGTGAATGGCACGGGTGGACTGCGTTGTTCTCGGGGCGGGCATGGTGGGGGTTGGCAGCGCCCTGCACCTTCAGGCGGCGGGCCTGTCCGTCGCGCTGGTGGATCGCCGGGCGCCGGGCGAGGAAACGTCATTCGGCAATGCGGGCGTCATCGAGGGCAGCGCGCTCTTTCCCGTCTCGTTCCCGCGCGACCTCAAGGTGCTGGTGCGCCATGCCCTGAAGCTGGCGCCGCAAAGCAATTATCGCCTGGGGGCCCTGCCGGGCCTTCTGCCCTGGATCTACGCCTATTTCATCGCCTCTGGCACGGCAGGGCTGGCCCAGAGCGCAAGGGACCTGCGTCCCCTGATGGCGGCGGCGCGCGCCGATCATTCCGTGCTGGCCAAAGCCGCCGGCGCCCGGCACCTGCTGCGGCCGACCGGCTGGGTGAAGATCTATCACAGCGAGGCGGATTTCCTTTCCGCACAGCCGGAGCGGGAGCTGGCGCGCAGCGTCGGGGTCGCCTGCGAGGAACTGGATACGGCGGGCGTGCGGGCTCTCGAGCCGCATCTGAAGCCGGATTTCGTGCGCGGGTCCTTCTGGCCGGACTGCGACAATTGCGATGATCCCGGCGGCCTCGTGAAGGCCTATGCCCGCCTCTTTGAGCAGCGGGGCGGCCTCGTGCTCAACGGGGATGCCCGCAGCCTGCGGCGCAGCTCCGGCCGGTGGCGGGTGGAAACGGCTGAGGGGCCGGTGGACGCCGACCGTGTTGTGGCTTGCCTTGGGCCATGGAGCCTGGATCTGCTGGGGCCCATGGGCCTGAAGCTGCCGTTCGCTGTGAAGCGAGGCTATCACATCCATCTGGCGCCGGAGCCGGGGGTGACCTTGTCCCGCGCCATCGTGGACCGGGCCGGTGGCTTCTGCCTGCAATCCACACGCTATGGCATCCGAGCCACCACGGGGATCGAGTTTGCGCTGCGGGATGACCCGCCGGATACCCGGCAGGCCAAGCTGGTGGCGCCCCTGGCGCGGCGCCTGCTTCCATTGGGCGATGTGCGGGAGACGCAGCCCTGGCTGGGGCGCCGCCCGGCCTTCCCCGATTCGAAGCCCGTGCTGGGCGAGATGCCCGGCCAGCCGGGTGTCTGGGTGAATTTCGGCCACAGCCATTGGGGCTTCACGCTTGGCCCCACCACGGGCAAGCTCCTGGCCCAGATGATGACCGGCGCGCCCCCCTTCACCGATCCCGCGCCCTACGCGCTGAGCCGCTTCAAGCCCTAGGGGTGGGAACCGGCACAGCCGCGCCACGCGAGAAATAGCGCCGGGGCCGCTCGCCCTCGCGCAGATACCCCCAGAAGGCCGCAGCCCCCGCCGTCTGCACCAGGATGCCCGGCAGCAGCGCGGCGAGGTCGCCCACGGTGAGCCCATCCACCGCCATGGCGTTGCGGATGCCGAACTGGCACAGCGCCGTCACGACGGCCCACGTGGCCAGCAGCCAGGGCGAAACGGTGAGCGCATGAACCGAGCGCTGAACCGTCAGGATGACGAAGCTCAGGGACCAGAGGAACAGCGCCAGTTGCGGGATGAGACCGAGGCGCAGGATCTGGGAGGCCATGGAGGGGCCGGACAGGCTGTCCACCACGGCCGAGAAGGCGCCCACGGGGCCGATGGCCGCGATGAGGCTGAAAATGCCGGCCAGCGGCACCGCCGTGATGCCGCATGCGCACCAGAAGAGAATGGCCAGGAGACCGGTGAGGGCCGGCTCGTCCGGGCGGCGCTTGCGGGGCCGAAAGAGGCGGGGGAAAGAGGCCATGTGTGATCCTTCAGGCAAACAGGTCGCGCCACGCCTTCTGTGCCCCGGGAACGGGCAAGGCGGTGGCCTCGAAGATGGCCCGCCCGATGGCGCGTGCCATCACATGGGCGGCGGTGGCGCCGATGAGGGTTTCATCGGCCAGTGTCACGGGCGCGGGGTTCCGCCCGGTGGCGAGGGCGAAAACACAGTCCCCATCCTGTGGGGCATGGGCGGGATGAAGCCCAAGCGCAAATCCATCCTGCGCCATCACGGCGAGGCGCCGGGCTTGGGCGACGGTCAGAGCCGCATCGCTGGCGATGATGGCGATGGTGGTGTTGGCGCGGGCACCAAGGCCCTTGAGGCGGGGCAGGCTCTCGTCCGGCCACACGGCCGGCAGGCCCCGGCCGCCGAACTCCCCATCCCGCTCATAGGGCGCGGCGCGCAGCCAGGGGCCCTCGCCCACCAGGGGATTGCCGAACGCATTCACCGCGACCAGCGCGCCGACCACATGCCCCGTGGGCGCACGGGCGGATGCGGACCCCAGCCCGCCCTTCACGGTTGCGGTCTGGGCGCCCGTTCCGGCGCCCACCGAGCCCAGGGGAAATGCGCCGTCGGTGGCGGTGTTGAGCGCCGCGATGCCGAGCGACCGATAAGGCGGCGTCTCTCCCCAGGCCTTTTCGCCGCCATTCAGCAGGTCGAACAGGATGGCGGAGGGTACGATGGGCACCCGCGCCGGCCCGACAGCAAAGCCGCGGCCCTGGCACGCCAGGGCCGCCATCACGCCGCTTGCCGCATCCAGCCCGAAGGCCGAGCCACCAGACAGGACAAGCGCGTCCACGGTCTCCACCACGGCGGCTGGGGCGAGGAGGTCGGTCTCCCGGGTGCCGGGGCTCCCGCCGCGCACATCCACCGCCGCAACGGCTGGCGTCTCGCACAGCACGACGGTGGTGCCGGAGCCGAGGGCAAGGTCCTGCGCATGGCCGACCTTCAGGCCCCGGACGTCGGTGATGAGGTTGAGCATCCCGCCTTCTTTCCTGCGCCCGATGCGACGCTGTGCCTCTGTGCACGATCCGGGCAGGCAATTTCAATCGGCCTGTGCGGGCCGGGCGCCTTCACATCGCAGGGAGGGGGACGGCTGTGCTCTTGCCGTGACCGTTCCCAGGCGCCATGAAGCGACGTCTGCTCCTCGGCGGCGGAGCCGGCATGTGTTCTCGTGTGGAGGGTGTTCTCGCGGTGCGAGGATGGCCCCCGTCCCAGCCGCCACCGGGTACCCATGGCCGACGTCACGCTTCCCGCCGCCTTCTTTGCCGGGCTCGCCAGCTTCCTTTCGCCGTGCGTCCTGCCGCTGGTTCCGCCCTATCTGTGCTTCCTGGCGGGCACCACCCTGGACAATCTCACCAGTTCCGGCCGGCTGGACACGGTGGCGCGCCGCACGTTTCTCGGGTCGCTGCTGTTCGTCGCCGGCTTCAGCCTGGTCTTCGTGGCATTGGGCGCCGGGGCATCGGCGATTGGCGACGTGTTGCGGGCGCACATGGATGTGCTGGGCATGGTGGCGGGTATCGCCATCATCATCATGGGCCTGAATTTTCTGGGGGTGTTCCGGATTCACCTCCTGTCGCGCACCGCCCGCCCCGCCGTGGCACCGCCCACCGGTCTCTGGGGCGCCTTTGTCATGGGGCTTGCCTTCGCATTCGGCTGGACGCCGTGCCTCGGCCCCGTGCTCGGCGCCATCCTGGCGGTGGCGGGCTCGGAGGCGACGGTTTCCAAGGGCGCGCTGCTGTTGGGCGTCTATTCCGCCGGCCTCGGCGTGCCCTTCCTGCTTGCCGCGGTGGCGGTACGCCCCTTTCTCAAGGGGCTCATTCACATGCGCCGCATGCTGCCGGTGATGGAGAAGGTGATGGGGGCCTTCCTGGTCATCACCGGCATTGCCTTCATGTCAGGCTGGGTGGCGACCGCCAGCTATTGGCTGCTCGAGACTTTTCCCGGCCTCTCCAGCATCGGCTGACGCTTCGCCCCTCAGGTGAGGGGGATTGCCACCCCGGCGATGAAGGCAGGGCGCACGCGGATGCGGTCATACCAGGCGCGCAGATGGGGCAGGTCCGGCCGTGCAATGTCCATCTCGAACCAGGCATAGGCAAAGCAGCCGAGCGGGATGTCACCCATGGCGAATGTTTCGCCGGACAGATAGGGCATGCGCGAAAGTTCCGCATCCACCCGCTTGAACAGGGCGGTGCAGGTCTCCAGGCCCTTCTCCATGGCGGCCACGTCCCTCTGGTCGGGGGCGAGCCGGACCTTGTTCCAGAACAGATCCCGGAACGGCGTGGCGATGGCGGAGGTGGCCCAGTCCATCCACTTGTCGCCCACGGCGCGCACGGCCGGATCCTCGTGCCAGAGGGTGCCGACGCCGTACTTGGCGCTGAGATAGCGCACGATGGCGTTGGATTCCCAGAGGATGAAGCCATCATCCTCGAGGCAGGGAACGAGGCCGTTGGGGTTCATGGCCCGGTAGGGGGCATCATTGACCACCCCGAAGGCGCCGCCCGCCTCGATCCGCTCGAACGGCAGGTCCAGCTCCCCGGCGCACCAGACAGCCTTCTTCACATTGGTGGAATTGGCGCGTCCCCAGATTTTCAGCATGGTGCCTCCTGCGCCGGGTCAGTCTCGGGGCGGCGCATCCCGACCCCCCTGGCAACCCGGCTTGGCCTCGGTTTTAGAACCGGACGGCGCTGGATTGAAGCAATCTGACCGTGCATCGGCGGGTGGAGAGGCAAAAGAAAAAGGGGCCCGCGCCAGCGCGCGAGCCCCCTGGATGCGTGGACCGGGACCGGCTCACATTTCGCTGTAGCCGCCATCCTTCCAGACATAGACCACATAGTCCTTCTTGGTGATGTCGCCCTTCTTGTCGAAGGAGAGCGGGCCAAGCACCGTCTGGAAAGTGGCGCCGGAATGCATGTAGTCCGCGATCTTCTTGGGGTCGTTGGACTTCACGGCCTCGGCGGCCTGCTTGATGATCTGGGCGGCAGCGTAGGAATAGAGCACGTAGCCTTCCGGATCGACGCCCTTGGCCTTGAACTTCTCCACCACTTCCTTGGCGGCCGGGTTCTTGCGCGGATCGGGGCCGAAGGTCATCAGCGTCCCGGCGGCGCCGGGGCCGGCAATGGTCCAGAACTCCTTGTCGGTGATGCCGTCGCCGGAGAACAGGACGGTGTTGAGGCCCTGGTCACGCATCTGGCGCACCAAGAGGCCGGCTTCCGGATGCAAGCCGCCATAATAGACGAGGTCGACGCCGGCCGCCTTCAGCTTGGACACGAGGGCAGAATAGTCCTTCTCGCCGGGATTGATGCCCTCGTAGATGACTTCCTTCACGCCGCCCTTGTTCATCGCCTTCTGGGTCTCGTCCGCCAGGCCCTTCCCGTAGGGGGTCTTGTCGTGGACGATGGCGATCTTCTTGCCCTTGAAGTTCTGGACGATGTAGTCGCCGGCCACCGCACCCTGCTGGTCATCGCGGCCGCAGGTGCGGAACGTGTTCCACATCTTGCGTTCGGTGAATTGCGGGTTGGTGGAGGCGGGGCTGATCTGCAGCACGCCGGCCTCTTCATAGTCCGTCGAGGTCGGGATCGAGACGCCGGAATTGAAGTGGCCGATGACGTATTTCACGCCATCAGAGATGAACTTGTTGGCCGCCGACTTGCCCTGCTCGGGCTTGGAGGCGTCGTCGCCCACATAAAGCTCGATCTTCTGGCCGTTGATGCCGCCGGCGGCATTGATGTCGGCCACCGCCTGCTCGACACCGGTCTTCAGCTGGGCGCCGAAGGCGGCGTTCGAGCCGGTCATGGGTCCGCCAACGCCCAGCTTCACGGGTGCCTGGGCGAAGGCGGGGCTCAAGGCGAGGCCTGCGCCGAGCGCGAGCCCGGCCAGTAGAAGCTTCTTCATCCGGTTCTCCTCTGAATGACGGGTCCAGCCTGATGACGGCCCGTCGGGTTGGTCACGTCGGAAGAGCCTGAGGCGCTTGTGCCCATCGCAGCGGCACGGCGCGCTGGACCGCATTGTGCCAGTTTCCGTTCCGCTGTCGATGGCGCGGCATCACGCGGCGCCGTCCCCGCCATCTGCGCGGGTGCGCCAGGCCAAAACCCCGGCCGGCTCATAGAGCCACTCATAGCGCTCGACCATCTGGCGCCGCCGCACCGACCGAAAGCCGAGCGCGGCAATGGAGACCAGGAGCACGAACTCCACCGCAGCATGGGTGTTGAAGGCCAGCGTGCCGTGGAACAGGGCGAAATGGCAGAAGCGGACGGCGCCGGTCAGCAGCAGGCAATAGACCGGCACCTGCCAGAACGGGCTCCAGCCCTTGGCCACCGCGCGGCCAGTGAGCCAGGCTGCACCGCCGCCGAGAAACAGCGTCACCAGCATGAAGTCGCCGAGGGAGACCTCCACCACCAGGCCGGGCCGCACGATGAAGAGGGCCAGCACGAGCGCGATGCCCAAGAGGGGCAGGATCACCATGGGCGCGGCGAACCGGCCGGGATGGGCGATGGGCGCGGACGCCATGGCTCAGGCTCCCCCTTCCAGATAGGCGGCACGCACTTCCGGGCTCTCCAGCAGCTCGCGGCCCGTTCCCGACAGCGTGATGGCGCCGTTCACCAGCACATAGCCGCGATGGGCGAGCTTCAGCGCATGATAGGCGTTCTGCTCCACGAGGAAGACAGTGAGCCCCTCGGTCTCGTTCAGGTCGCGGATCACGTCGAAGATCTGGCGCACCACGAGGGGCGCGAGGCCCAAGGACGGCTCGTCCAGGAGAAGCAGCCGGGGGCGGCTCATGAGCGCGCGGGCGATGGCCAGCATCTGCTGTTCGCCGCCCGAAAGCGTCCCGCCCCGCTGGTGCAGCCGTTCTTTCAGGCGGGGGAACATCTCGAACATGCGTTCCAGGTCCGCCTCGAAATGGGCGTAGCCGTCGATGGCGGCGCCCATCTGAAGGTTCTCATAGACCGTCATGCGCGGGAAGATGCGTCGCCCCTCCGGCGACTGGGCGATGCGCCGGCGGGAGATTTCGTGGGTGGGCAGCTGGGTGATGTCCTCCCCCGCAAACCGGATCTGCCCCGTGCTGGCGCGTGGAGCGCCGCAGACCGTCATCATCAAGGTGGACTTGCCGGCTCCGTTGGCGCCGATAATGGTAACGATCTCGCCTTCATGGACATCCAGGTCCACGCCCTTGAGGGCGATGATCTTGCCGTAATGGGTGCGCACGTCGCGGACGGAGAGCAGCGGCTCGCTCATGCGCCCACCTCCGCCTCGACGCTCTCGACCGCGTCCTCGTCCACGCCCAGATAGGCGGCGATGACCTTGGGATCGGAGCGCACCTCTTCCGGCGTCCCGTCGGCGATCTTGCGGCCATATTCCAGCACGATCACGTGGTCCGAAATCTCCATGACCACGCTCATGTCATGCTCGATGAGGAGCACGGACGTCTTGTGCTCGTTCCGCAGCGACAGGAGGAGGGTGTTCAGCGCCAAAGATTCGCGCGGGTTGAGGCCGGCGGCCGGCTCGTCCAGGCACAGCAGCACGGGTTCCGAGCACATGGCGCGGGCAATCTCCAGCCGGCGTTGGTCGCCATAGGGAAGGTCGCCCGCCGGATCGTCGGCGCGGTGGGTGAGCTGGATGCGCTCCAGCCATTCCACCGCCCGTGCCACCGCCGCCTTCTCCTGCCGCCGCCAGGAGGGCAGGTTGAGGAGGGCGGCCGGGTTCATCAGGCCGCTCTGGGTCAGGCTCATATGCTGGGCCACCAGCAGGTTCTCCAGCACGGTCATGCCCGAGAAGAGGCGGATGTTTTGGAAGGTGCGCGCCACCTTTGCGGCGGAGGCCACCTTGTGGTCGGGCAGGCGCTCCAGGAGATAGAGGTCACCGGCTCGCGTGCGGGCGTGGGCGAGGCCGTTGCGGGTCAGCTCCGCCAGCTCCTGTGGGCTGGGCGCGCCCCCATGGGCCAAGGCCAGGCGGCCGACGGACGGCTTGTAGAAGCCGGTGATGCAGTTGAAGACCGTGGTCTTGCCCGCGCCATTGGGGCCTATCACAGCGGTCACCTGCCCCCGGCCGGCGTGGAAGGAGACGTCTCCCACCGCCACCAGTCCTCCGAAGCGCATGGACAGGTGGTCCACCGTGAGGATGGGGTCCTGTTCCCAGGGTCTCATCCGTGGCCCTCCTTCACCAGGTCGCCCGACACCTTCTTGCGCTCCTTCAGGAAGATGGTGGCCATGCGGCTGGAGACCAGCCCGCGCGGCCGCCACACCATGACCGCAACCATGGCGAAGCCGAAGATGAGCATGCGATAGAGGGTGGGGTCGAAGTCCGGCCCGAACAGCCAGGGGTCTTTCAGGAAGGTCAGGTTGCGCAGCATTTCCATGCCGCCAATGAGCAGGATGGCGGAAACCGCGACCCCCATCTGCGAGCCCATGCCGCCAAGCACGACGATGGCCAGGATCACGGCCGATTCCATGAAGGTGAAGGATTCCGGCGATACGAAGCGGATGCGCACCGCAAAGAAGGCGCCCGCAAACCCGCCGAACATCGCTCCCGTCGCGAAGGCGGTGAGCTTGGTGAGCGTGGTGTTGATACCCAGCGACCGGCAGGCGATCTCGTCTTCGCGCAAGGCCTCCCAGGCGCGGCCCACCGGCATGCGGCGCAGGCGCACGGTGGCGATGGCGGTGAGGGCGGCAAGGACCAGGATGACGAAATAGAGGAAGATGTTGCGGTGCATGGGATCGAACGCGATCCCGAGCCGCTCGGCAAATCCCCCTTCGCCCGAGGAGAAGGGAATGCCGAAGAAGGTGATGGGCGGAATGGAAGAGATGCCCGCCCCGCCATTGGTCAGGTCCACCCAGTTGATGAGCACCAGGCGGATGATCTCGCCGAAGGCCAGCGTCACGATGGCGAGGTAATCGCCCCGCAGGCGCAAAACCGGGAAGCCCAGAATCACGCCCCACAGGCCCGCCAGCAGGCCGGAAATGGGCAGGCAGACCCAGAAGCTCCAGGCCTTCCAGAAATCGGCGCCGAGTGCGCCGGCCAGGAATTCGTTCACCGGGATGCTGGTGGAGAGAAGCGCGAAGGTATAGGCGCCCACCGCATAGAAGGCCACATAGCCAAGGTCGAGCAGGCCGGCCAGGCCCACCACGATGTTCAGCCCCCAGCCCAGCATCACATAGGTCAGGATGTAGATGCCGAGGTCGATCCAGTAGCGGCTGGGGCCCAGGCCTCCGGAGCCGAGGACGGCCAGCACCGGATAAAGCACCAGGAGCGCGAAGAAGGCCGGCTTGACCACGCCGCCCAGGCGCTCCCCCGCCGCAGCGAGGGCGGGATTTCCGCCGCTGCGCTTTACCCGTCCCGGGCGCCACAGGGTCAGCAGCAGGATGAAGCGCAGGACCGCCACCGCCCCGGCGAAGATGGCCACCAGGCCGAACCGGTAGGTGAGGATCAGGGGGCCCGCGGAGGTCTCCGTGGCGCGCATTCCCACGAGGGGAAGGAAGAGCAGGGCCGTGATGGCCCCGCTGATGAGGGCGTCCTTCAGGGCCGCCGCGAAGGCGGAAGGCGGGGTCTTCGCCGGGGTGGCGAGGGCCATCACACCTTCTCCACTTCGGGCCGGCCGAGCAGGCCCTGGGGCATGAAGATGAGCGTGATGGCGAGGATGGAGAAGGCCGCCACGTCCTTGTATTCAATGCTGAAATAGGCCGACCAGAAGGTCTCGATGAGGCCGATGAGCAAGCCGCCCAGCACCGCGCCGGGCAGCGAGCCGATGCCGCCCAGAACGGCGGCGGTGAAGGCCTTCACGCCCGGCACAAAGCCGTCGGCGAAGTTCACCACGCCGTAATACATGAGGTAGAGCACGCCGGCGACGGCGGCGAGTGCCGCGCCGATGACGAAGGTCAGGGAAATGGTGCGGTCCACGTCCACGCCGAGCAGTGCCGCCATCTTGCGGTCCTGCTCGCAGGCCCGCTGCGCGCGCCCGAGCGGTGTCTTCTGGACCAGCCACCAGAAGGCCGCGAGCAGCACCGCCGTCACCACCATGATGAGGATCTGCTTGTAGGCCAGCGTCACCTGGTAGGAGCCGGTGTCGTAGATCACGATCACATCCGGCAGCATGGGCGGGATGGCCTTGTTGCGCGGGCCCTGCGCCACCTGCACGAAGTTGGACAGGAGGATGGACATGCCGATGGCGGAGATCATCGGGGCGAGGCGGAAGGAGCCGCGCAAGGGCCGGTAGGCCACGCGTTCAATGGTCCAGCTGACGAGCCCGGTGAAGGCCATTCCCAGAATGAGAACGATCGCCAGTGCCACGAAGAGCGAGGTGATTCCGAGCACCGTCGTCAGCAGCAGGAAAAAGATCAAGGCGATGAAGATTGACACCATGAACACGTCGCCATGGGCGAAGTTCACCATGCCGATGATCCCGAACACCATCGTGTAGCCGATGGCGATCAATCCGTAGATCGATCCGAGAGTCAGCCCATTAATGAGCTGCTGGAGGAAGACATCCATCCGACAACTGCCCCTCTCTGTGTGTACGCCTAATCTTTGATCGTGCCTCATGAACGGGCGAGCGTACCCTTTGAGTCATAGCGCGGCCCGCGTTTTGACACAAATGGTCCAAAGGGGGGTGTGGACGGTCGTCCTTCTCACGTCCTCGTGCGCGGCGGGAAAGGGCACCACTTCAGGTGCGTTGAGATAAATCTGGTATACCTGTATACGGGTATACCAGAGCGGTGCCGGCGCCTCAGGCGGCGGACGCCGGACAAAAACAAGCATTTGGGGTGACCCGGCCTTTCTTAGGGCCGGGGGAGGAGACGGCCGCGGAGCATTTCGTCCTCAGGACTTCTTGCCCGTCATGTCGCTACGATTGAAGATTGATCCATTCCTGCCGGCGCTTGCGGCGACGGTGGCCCTTGCTCTGGCATGGCCCGCTCCGGGACAGACCGGTGGCATCCTGCACGCGGACACCGTCGCCACCTATGGCATCGGCGTCATCTTCTTCCTGTACGGGCTCACCTTGGCGCCCGAGCACCTGTGGAAGAGCGCGGGCAAGTGGCGCGTGCACCTGGTTGTGCAGCTTTCCACCTTCGTCCTGTTTCCCGCCGTGATTGTGCTGGCCCAGCCGCTTCTGGCGCGCATCTTCCCCGCCGAGGTCCTGTTGGGCTTGTTCTTCCTTGCGGCGCTTCCCTCCACCGTCTCGTCCTCGGTGGCCATGACTTCCCTGGCGCGCGGCAATGTGCCGGTGGCGATCTTCAACGCCTCCATATCCAGCCTCATCGGCGTCTTCGTGACGCCGCTGCTCCTGGCCTGGTACCTGCACGCCAATGGCGGCGGGCTGCCGCTGGAAAAGGTCATTCTCAAGCTGGTCATCATGGTGTTGCTGCCGCTGGGCGTCGGCCAGCTGTTGCGCCCGTTGCTGCGCGCCTTCGTCACGCGCCACAAGGCGGTGATCAAGGTGGCCGACCGGGCGGTCATCCTGATGATCGTCTACAACTCCTTTTGCGATTCCGTCGCCGCCGGCGTCTGGGACAAGCAGAGCCCGCTTGTGCTCGTCGGCATGGCGGCTGC
The DNA here is from genome assembly GCF_028863665.1 of Aquabacter sediminis. Classification (GTDB taxonomy): domain Bacteria; phylum Pseudomonadota; class Alphaproteobacteria; order Rhizobiales; family Xanthobacteraceae; genus L1I39. The sequence goes on along the minus strand of NZ_JARBFX010000001.1, from coordinate 300,143 downwards.
GGTGATTGCACTCTTCTTCGTGGTGTATGGCATTGTCGGGCTGGTGTGCCGGCTGCTGGGCTTTTCCACGTCCGACCGGATCGCCACCTTGTTCTGCGCCTCCAAGAAGTCGCTCGCCACGGGTCTTCCCATGGCGGGTGTCATCTTTGGGTCGAGCGGGGCTCTGGGCGTGCTCATTGCGCCCACCATGATGTTCCACTTCTTCCAGCTGGTCATTGTCAGCTTCCTGGCCGCCGCCTATGCCCGCCGGCCCGAGGACATCGCGCCGAGCCTGGAAAGCCCGGCCAAGGCGCCCCCGCGGTCCAAGGAGGCCGTGGCTCGTCCGGTGCGGGCCCCGAGCGCCGAAAAGGTTGAGGTGGTGGGCCGCTGAAGCGGTCCGCCATTCGCGCACGGCACGGGCCTGGCATTCGTCCGGCTTGACCGGAGGGAGCGTCGCGTCCCACACTGGAACCCATAAAATTCGAAACTGGACGGCGCGCCTCGTCCGATCGGTTCCGGCCGGACCGGGGCGAGCAGCCCGATGGGGAGGTCGTGCATGACGAAGATTTCGTTGACCGTGAACGGGCGCGCGGTGACCGCTGAGGTCGAGCCGCGCACTCTGCTCGTCCAGTTCCTGCGGGAAAAACTGCTGCTCACCGGCACCCATGTGGGCTGCGACACCAGCCAGTGCGGCGCCTGCGTGGTGCATGTGGACGGCGCTTCCGTGAAATCCTGCACGATGCTGGCGGTCCAGGCCGACGGCGCCGTCGTCACCACCATCGAAGGCGTTGCCAACGGGGTGGAGCTTCACCCCATGCAGGCGGCGTTTCGCGAGCATCACGGCCTTCAGTGCGGTTTCTGCACGCCGGGCATGATCATGACCGCCCTCGACATCGTGGCGCGCCATGGGACGGCGGTGGACGAGGCCACCATTCGCGAAAACCTCGACGGAAACCTCTGCCGCTGCACGGGATATCACAACATCGTCAAGGCGATCGAAGCCGGCGCCCGCGCCATGGGCGGGGGACCGCTGTCCGTCGCTGCGGAATGAGCGGCCGCAGAGCCGTCCGCGCATCTGTCCAATGAACGCAGTGAACGAACGCATTCGTCCTTGAGGGAGGACACCCCGTGAACGCCAGCTCCGTCACACCCATCGGCGCCCCCGTGCGGCGCAAGGAAGACCAGCGCTTCATCACCGGCAAGGGCCGCTATACCGACGACCTGTCCCGCCCCGGGCAGGCGCACGCCTATTTCCTGCGCTCGCCTTATGCCCACGCCAATATCCGCTCCATCGACACCAGCGCGGCAGCAGCCATGCCCGGTGTCGTCGGGATCCTCACCGGCGCGGACATTGCCGAGGACAAGATCGGTTCGCTCATCTGCGGCTGGATGATCCATTCCAAGGATGGCTCGCCCATGCGCATGGGCCCCCATCCGGCACTGGCGCTCGACAAGGTGCGCTATGTGGGCGACCACGTGGCCATGGTGGTGGCGGACACGCTGAACCAGGCCAAGGACGCCGCCGCCGCCATCGAGGTGGATTACGAGATCCTGCCCGCGGTGGTGGATCTGGCCACCGCCGCCGATGAAGGCGTCGCGCAGGTGCACGAGGTGGCGCCCCGCAACACCGTCTATGAGTGGGAGCTGGGCGACAAGGCTGCGACCGAGGCGGCCTTTGCCCGCGCGGCGCGGGTCACCGCCATCGACATCGTCAACAACCGCCTCGCGCCCAATCCCATGGAGCCGCGCGCCGCCATCGGCGAATATGATTCCGGTGACGATGCCTTCACCCTCTGGACCACCAGCCAGAACCCCCACGTGGCACGCCTCGTCCTGTCGGCCTTCGTGGGGCTCGCGCCCGAGAACAAGCTGCGCGTGATCGCCCCCGACGTGGGCGGCGGCTTTGGCTCCAAGATCTTCATTTATGCCGAGGAGACAGCCTGCGCCTGGGCCTCCAAGCGCCTGGGCCGGCCGGTGAAATGGACTTCGGACCGCTCGGAGGCGTTCCTCTCCGACGCCCATGGACGCGACCACATCACCCATGGCGAGCTGGCGCTGGATGCCAATGGCAAGATCCTGGGCTTCCGGGTGAAGACCATCGCCAATATGGGCGCTTATCTCTCCACCTTCGCGTCCTGCATTCCCACCTATCTCTACGCCACCCTGCTATCGGGCCAGTACGACATCCCCGCCATCTATTGCGAGGTGGATGCGCGCTACACCAACACCGCCCCGGTGGATGCCTATCGCGGCGCCGGGCGGCCGGAGGCCACCTTCCTGGTGGAGCGCATCATCGACAAGGCGGCGCGGGAGATGGGCATCGACCCGGCCGAGATGCGCCGGCGCAACTTCATCACCAGCTTCCCGCACCAGACGCCGGTCATCATGTGCTACGACGCCGGTGACTATGCCGCGTCCATGGATAAGGCCCTGTCGCTCATCGACTATGCCGGCTTTCCGGCGCGCAAGGCCGAGGCGGCGCGCCGCGGCAAGCTGCGGGGCATCGGCCTGTCCAACTACATCGAGGCCTGCGGCATCGCGCCGTCTGCGGCGGTGGGCTCGCTCGGCGCCGGCGTCGGCCTGTGGGAGAGCGCAGAGGTGCGTGTGAATCCCACCGGCAATGTGGAGGTCCTCACCGGCTCCCACAGCCACGGCCAGGGTCATGAGACCACCTTCGCGCAGCTTGTGTCCTCCCGCCTTGGCATTCCCATCGACCAGGTGAGCGTCATCCACGGCGACACCGACAAGGTGCAGTTCGGCATGGGCACCTATGGCTCGCGCTCGGGTGCGGTGGGCATGTCCGCCATCTCCAAGGCGCTGGACAAGGTGGAGACCAAGGCCAAGAAGATCGCCGCCCATATCCTTGAGGCGAGCGAAGGCGACATCGAGTTCAAGGATGGCCGCTTCACGGTGGCCGGAACGGACCGGGGGCTTGCGTTCGCCGAAGTGGCGCTCAATGCCTATGTGGCGCACAAATTCCCCACCTCCGAGATTGAGCCGGGGCTGAAGGAAGGGGCCTTCTACGACCCCACCAACTTCACCTTCCCCGCCGGCTGCCACATCTGCGAACTGGAGGTGGACCCGGAGACGGGCGTCACGCAGATCGTGAACTGGGTGGCGGTGGACGATTTCGGTGTGGTCATCAATCCCATGATCGTGGAGGGGCAGGTCCATGGCGGCATCGCCCAGGGCGTGGGCCAGGCGCTGCATGAAGGCGTGCGCTATGATGAGGACGGCCAGCTCGTGACCGGCTCCTACATGGACTACACCATGCCCCGCGCCGGCGACCTGCCGTCCTTCACGGTCGGCCTGACGGAGACCCGCTGCCCCTCAAATCCGCTCGGCATCAAGGGCTGCGGAGAGGCGGGGGCCATTGCCGCTCCGCCGGCCGTCATCAACGCGCTCACCGATGCGTTGGGGACGCAGGACATCCACATGCCGGCGACGCCGGCCAAGGTCTGGGCCATCGCGCAGGGCGCCGTGACGCGCCGCGCGGCCGAGTGAAGGAGACGCGAGCATGTATGCCTTCGATTATGAGCGCCCGGCCGCCGTGGATGCCGCCGTCGCCTTGCTGCGCGAGGTGTCGGAGCCCAAGCTCCTGGCGGGTGGGCAGACGCTGCTGCCCACGCTCAAGCAGCGTCTGGCGCAGCCCGGCACGCTGGTGGACCTGTCCGCCGTTCCGGGGCTCGATGCCATCGAGGCGACCGGCGACGGCGTGAAGATCGGCGCCATGGCCCGCCATGCCAAGGTCGCGGGCTCGGATGTTGTCCGGTCCGTGATCCCGGCGCTCGCGGACCTCGCCGGGCTGATCGGCGATCCCGCCGTGCGCAATCGCGGCACCATGGGCGGGTCGGTGGCCAATAACGACCCCACCGCCGACTATCCCGCCGCGTGCCTGGCCTTGGGCGCTACCATCATCACCTCGGCGCGGGAGATCGCGGCCGACGACTTCTTCACCGGCCTTTTCGAGACCGCCCTGGCCGAGGACGAGGTCATTCTCGCCATCTCCTTCCCCAAGCCTGTCCGGGCCGCCTATCGCAAGTTCCGCAACCCGGCCTCCCGCTATGCCATGGCGGGCGCCTTCGTGGCTGAGACCGCCGGCGGGGTGCGGGTGGCGATCACGGGCGTGGGGCAGGGCGGTGTCTTCCGCTGGAGCGAGGCGGAGGCGGCGCTTGCGGTCTCCTTCACGCCCGATGCGCTCGACGCCCTGTCGCTTGACCCGTCCGACGTGATGGCGGACCTGCACGGCAGCGCGGACTATCGCGCCCACCTCGCGAAGGTCATGGCCAAGCGCGCGGTGGAAGCCATCGGCGGCTGAAGCAGCCGAAGCGGATCTGTGACAGCCAGCCGGATCGTGACGATCCGGCTGGCTTTTTCATGACATCGCCCGCGGCGGCCTTGGCCTTGCCGCCGAAAGCGGTGCCGGGCAGGCTGTGGACTTTCAGTTTCGCATTGGGCCCGCTTGCAGATGAACCGATTTTCCAGGCCCCGCCTCGACAGTCTCACCGACGGCATCTTTGCCTTCGCCATGACGGTGCTGGTGCTGGACATTCGCCTGCCGCCCGACCTGCCGCTCACCACCCCAGCGGATCTCACAGCCCATCTGGTGAGCTTATGGCCGCAGACCTTGACCTATGTGATCAGCTTCTTCGTCCTGGGCGCGCACTGGCGCGGCATCGCGGAAGCGCGCACGAACGCTGAGACGGCAACGTCCACGCAGGTGCAGTTGCAACTGGTCTATTTGTTCTTTGTGACCCTGGTGCCGTTTTCTTCAAGCCTTGTGGGAAAGTACGGATCGCTGGCGCCCGCCATCTTCTTCTATGCGGGCAACATGATCGCCTTGAGCGTGTTCGCCATTGCCCTGCGCTTCAAGGATATTCCGCCCAACGAGCCGGCCTCACTGCGTCGGGCGGCAGGCACGCACCTGCCGGTCTTCATCGCCTCTGCGGCCCTCTCGGCGCTGCTGGCCCTTGTGGTGCCAGAACATGCGATGCTGGCCTATTTGTTGAACCTTATCACGCGTCTTCCCGGACGCCGGACCAGCGGCGGCCCCAAACGCTGAAACGAGACCGGCCGCCTGGGAGGGCGGCCGGTTGAGATTGGATGTGGTGTCGGGAGCCGAAGCCGCCCACCTTGAGGGCTGCGCCTTGAACGGGCTTGCTCGCCCGCCCTCGGCGGCCGGCCACTTCAGACGAAGAGGAAATCGCCGCTGTCGAACTGCGCCACCGTCATGTTGCGCACCAGGAGGGCATCGTCATTTCCGAAGACGAAGGCCACGTCATTCCCCCATTGCTGGGCATGGGCCATGAGTTCCTCGGTGCTCGCCACCTGAAGGTCGGCCTTGAACAGAATGGTGTCCGAGCCCTTCTCGAAATCGGCAATCTGGTCAAAGCTGTAGCCGAGGCCGAACACAAAGGTGTCGGCGCCCTGGTTGCCTTCCAGCGTGTCGGTTCCGGCGGCGCCATCCAGCACGTCATTGCCGCCACGGCCGGCGAGATAGTCGTTGCCGCCCAGGCCCGAAAGCACATTGGCGCCCTCATTGCCCACCAGCAGGTTGCCGATCTCGTTTCCGGTGCCGGACAGGTCGGCGGTGCCGGTCAGGTTGAGGTTCTCGACATTCTGGCTGAGCGTGAAGGAGACCGAGCTTTCGACCGTATCAAGGGAGCCGTCATCAATGGTCTGGCCGAACACCTCGTTCACGATGTCGAGGATGTTGTCGACCTTGTAATAGTCGGAGCCGGCACCTCCGCGCATGTCATCCGCGCCGAGGCCGCCATCCAGATAGTCATTGCCGCCGAGGCCGGCCAGTACATTGGCGGCGTCATTGCCGTAGATGTAGTTGGCGCCATCATTGCCGGTTCCGGAGAGCGCCTGGCTGCCCTGAAGCTGGAGCACCTCGATATGGTCGCCCAGGGTGAACGATACCCCGGCATAGACCACGTCCCAGGCGCCATCATCGGTGCCGCCGTCCTCGACCGCCACGTCGCCGAGCGAATCCACCACATAATAGTCGGAGCCCGCGCCGCCATACATGTGGTCGGAGCCGGCACCGCCATCCAGATAGTCCCGTCCTGCGCCGCCGAAGAGGATATCCCGACCGGCTCCGCCATACAGCGGATTATCGGCGCTGTTGCCGGTGATGATGTTGGCGAGGTCATTGCCGGTGCCGGAAATGACATCGATGCCCAGCAGGGTCAGGTTTTCCACGCGGTCCCCCAGGGTGAAGGACACGGAGGAGAGGACCGTGTCGACGGCGCAGTCGCGCCCCTGCTCGTCGACCACGTCGCCCAGATTATCCACCAGGTAGATGTCGGCCCCGATGCCGCCCTGCATCACATCGGCGCCGAGGCCGCCATCCAGGAAGTCGGATCCCGCACCGCCCAGCAAGGTGTCGTTCCCGGCGCCGCCGAACAGATCGTCCGCCCCAGCCCCGCCGCCGAGCACATCATGGCCGTCTCCGCCATACAACACGTCGCTGCCCGCTCCGCCGGACAGGATGTCGTCTCCGGCGCCGCCAAACAGGATGTCGGCGCCCTGGCCGCCCACCAGATGGTCGTTGCCGTCGCCGCCATAGAGCGTATCGTCGCCAGCGCGGCCGAATATCTCGTCATTGCCGGCCCCGCCATACAGCATGTTGGCGGCGGCATTGCCGATCAGAAGATTGTCCAGTTCGTTGCCGGTGCCGATGATCGCGCTGCCAGCCAGGCGCAGGTTTTCCACGAAGGCGGGGAGGGTGAAATCCACCTTGGCCACCACGCTGTCGATGGAGCCGTCATCGCTCGCCTGGCCGGATTCCTCGTCAACGAGATCGCCATCGGCATTCACGCGATAAAGGTCGGCGCCTGCGCCTCCCATCATCACGTCATTGCCCTTGCCGCCATTCAGGATGTCGCCGCCACCGGCGCCGATCAGCGTGTCGTTGCCACGGTGTCCCAGTAGCCGCTCGGCGAGCTGTGTGCCTTCGATCAGATCGTCATAGGCCGTGCCGCGAAGTGTCGTGTAAGTGGAATCCGAAAAGGCCATTTTTTATTCTCGCTGGGTCAAGCGGTCTTGAAGCGTTCGGCTCGCCCTTAGCGTAGCCGTGGCATGGTTTAAAGAGACGAAAATTGGCTGCAATGAGGAGATGAAGCAGCTGTGATCGATCTCTTTGGCGTGATCGGTACAGCGTTTCACTAAAGTGATCGATGCACCCTCTGCCTTTTTCCCTTCATCCCCGGCCAATCATCCCACCGTTCTCGCCCATTACAGCCACGCCCAGGTTGCGCGCGCGCAAGGCGGATTGCGGGCGCGTGGGGTGGCCATTATCTTCTTCCTGCGCTTTGTTTTTTCGCCCGGGGCGCGCGTCGGGGCGCCGGAGGTCGGATGATGGATCAGCTTGCACGCCTGGGCTCCATCGACGAGACGGCACGCCTGCTGCGCGGCGCGGGCTATGTGCCGGACAGGTCGCTTGCCACCGTGGTGCATCTGGCGCTGCGCATGGGACGGCCTTTGCTTTTGGAGGGCGAGGCCGGAGTCGGGAAGACCGAGGTCGCCCGCACGCTCGCGCGTGCGCTGGGCCGACGCCTCATTCGCTTGCAATGCTACGAGGGACTCGATCTCGCGGCTGCCGCCTATGAATGGAACTACCCCGCCCAGATGATCGCCATCCGGCTGGCCGAGGCGGCCGGGGATGCGGACAAGGCGACCATTTCCTCCGACATCTTCTCGGAGCGCTTCCTGTTGCGCCGCCCGCTGCTCGACGCGCTCAATCCCGACCCGGCCGGTCCGCCGGTTCTCCTGGTGGATGAACTGGACCGCACGGACGAAGCCTTCGAGGCCTTCCTGCTGGAATTGCTGTCGGACTTCCAGGTGACCATTCCCGAGCTTGGCACCATCAAGGCGCCCCACCCGCCCATCGTGGTGCTCACCTCCAACCGCACCCGGGAAATCCATGACGCCCTGAAGCGGCGTTGCCTGTTCCACTGGGTGGATTATCCGGACGCGGAGCGGGAACTGGCCATCCTGCGGGCACGCCTTCCGAATGTGCCGGAGCAGCTCTCCCGCCAGGTGGTGGCCTTCGTGCAGGCCATCCGCAAGGAGGACCTGTTCAAGGTGCCGGGCGTTGCGGAAACCCTCGACTGGGCCTCGGCCCTCGTGGAACTGGACGCGGTGGCCCTTGATCCCGCGACGGTGAAGGACACGCTCGGGGTTCTGCTGAAATATCAGGACGACCTGGCGCGGACAGATGCGCCGCGCATCCAGCGCCTGCTGGAGGAGACCCGCCACGCCCTTGCCGCGGACTAGCCGGCCGTGACGGGCGGAAAGCTGGCGGAGAACGTAATGCATTTCGGCCGCGCCTTGCGTGCGGCGGGGCTTCCCGTGGGGCCGGGACGCATTCTTGATGCAGCCGAGGCCCTTTCGGTCGCCGGGGTGGGCAGCCGCGAGGACGTCTATTGGACCCTGCATGCGGTGTTCGTGACGCGCCGGGAGCATCATGAGGTGTTCCACCAGGCCTTTGGCCTGTTCTGGCGCCGGCGCGACCGCATGGAAAAGCTGATCGCGCTGCTCTCTCCAGAGGCGATCGGTGCCAGACCGAAGGAAAAGGGCCTGCTGCGCCGGGTGGAGGAGGCGTTCGCGCCCGCCCCCACGCGGCGCGCGGCTCCTGAGCCTCCGGAAATGGAATGGGATGCCCGGCTCACGGCCTCCGCCGAGGACGTCCTGCGGGGCAAGGATTTCGCCCAGATGAGCGCTGACGAGGCGCGCGACGCTCGGGCGCGGATCGCGCAGATGCGCATGCCCGACGACCTGGTTCCCACCCGGCGGTTCGCGCCCGATCCGCGCGGGCGACGGCCGGATCTGCGCGCCGCATTGAGGGCAGGGCTCGCCACCGGGGGCCTCTTCCTGCCGCTGCGCCACCGGGCGCCGCGCCGGCGGCCGCCGCCACTGGTGGCGTTGCTGGATATATCCGGCTCCATGGCCGACTATTCCCGGCCGGTGCTGCATTTCCTCCACGCGCTCACCGCCGAGCGCAAGAGGGTGCACAGTTTCCTGTTCGGGACCCGCCTGACCAATGTCACCCGGGCCTTGCGCCACAAGGATCCGGACGAAGCCTTGGCGCAGGTGGCGGCGGCGGCGCAGGACTGGTCCGGCGGCACCCGCATCGCCGCCTCGCTGCGCGCCTTCAACAAGGATTGGTCACGCCGGGTGATGGCCCAGAGCCCGGTGGTGCTGCTGGTCACGGACGGTCTGGAGCGGGATGTGGGGCCGGAACTGGAAGAGGAAATCGCCCGGCTGCACCGCTCGTGCCGCCGGCTGATCTGGCTCAATCCGCTGCTGCGCTATGCCGGCTTCGAGCCCAAGGCCAAGGGCGTGCGCGCCCTGCTGCCCCATGTGGACGAGTTCCGCTCCGTGCACAATCTTGACAGCCTGGACGCCTTGGTGGACGCGCTCTCCGCGCCCCTCACTCCGCGTCTGGATAGGGATGTCGCCGCCCGTCCCGGTCGCGGACGCTGAGCGCACCGTCGGGGCTTACCTCAACGGCGGATTCCAGCGGCGCCTTGCCGTGGCCGCCGGGAATATCGAGCACGTAAGTGGGCAGGCAAAGGCCGGAGATGTGCCCCCGCAATTGCGCCACAAGCGCCTGGCCCTCCGCGACCGAAAGGCGGAAGTGAGAGGTGCCGGGGGCAAGATCGGGATGATGCAGGTAATAGGGCTTCACCCGGTTCGCCACCAGGGCGCGGAACAGATCCGCCAGGGTGGCGGCGCTGTCATTGACGCCGCGAAGCAGCACGGTCTGTGAGAGGACAGGGATGCCCGCATCCACCAGCCGTGACAAAGCCGCCCGCGCTTCCGGCGTGAGTTCGCGCGCATGGTTCACATGAACCGCTACATAGGGCGTCACCCCCTCGGCCCGCAAGGCGGCGACCACGTCCGCGCTCACCCGCTCTGGGGCGGCGATGGGAATGCGGGTATGCAGGCGCATCACCTGCACATGGCCCATCTCCCCCAGCCGCCGCGCCAGATGCTGCATGCGGCGCGGGGAGAGCATGAAGGGATCGCCCCCGGTGAGGATCACTTCCCAGATCTCGGGATGGCCAGCCACATAGGCGAGCGCCGCCTCGATCTCGCGATCGCTCAAGGTGGTCTCCGCGCCAGGTCCGACCATTTCCCGGCGGAAGCAGAAGCGGCAATAGACGGCGCACACGCCCACCGCTTTGAGCAGCACCCTGTCGGGATAGCGGTGGACGATGCCCTTCACCGGCGAGAAGGCCTCATCGCCAATGGGATCGGCAAGCTCCTGCGGAAGGATGTTAAGCTCGGCGACCTCGGGAAGGAACTGCCGCGCGATGGCCTGCGCGCTATCGGTGCCGTCCATCAGCCGGGTGAGGGTCGGTGTGACCGCGACCGCATAACGGGCGGCGACGCGAGCGAGGTCGGCGCGGTTTGTCTCGGGGGCGAGGCCGGCGGCGATCAGATCGTCCGCGGTGCGCAATGTGGTCATCAAGGGTCCGGTACGGGTGATGGGTGCGCTTCGGGCTCGCAGGGGAAGCGGAGGCCTCCTATATATGGAAGGGAATGACGAAGCCATACGCCCTGCAAGGGAGGCACTGGCCATGCTCGCACGGGATGAGGACGTTCTTGGGGCCGCGCTTCAATGGCGCAAGGAGGGCCGGGGGGTGGCGCTCGCGACCGTCCTGGAGACCTGGGGATCGGCACCCCGGCCGGTGGGAAGCCATCTGGCCATAGACGGGGAGGGCAACTTCCTCGGCTCGGTGTCCGGCGGTTGCGTGGAGGGCGCGGTGGTCAGCGAAGCAGCGGAGGTCATCGAGACCGGCACGCCGCGCATCCTGGAATTCGGGGTTGCCGACGAGACCGCATGGCGGGTCGGCCTATCCTGTGGCGGCGCCATCCGCGTCTACGTGGAACGGGTCGACTGAAGCCGGTTTCTTGAGCGCCCCCTCCCTTCGCGCCGCGCCGGGTGCGGTTTCGATCGCCCCCGTCGCTGTCTTTCCTTCCCGGTTTGAATCCATGCGCCTCGATCTGCTTGAAATCCTCCATGCCGAGCGCGCCGCCCGGCGCCCCGCCATTCTCGTCACGGAACTGACGGGCGGCGCGCAGCGCATCGTCCGCCCGGCCGAGGCAGCCGGCGATCCTCTGGCACCAGCCCTGAAGGCGGCGTTTCGCAGCGGCAAGAGCACCTTGGCGGGGGAGGGGGAAGACCGGTCCTTCCTCACCGTCCAGGTGCCCCCCCCGCGCATGGTGGTGATCGGGGCCGTGCACATCTCGCAGGCGCTCGCGCCCATGGCGAAGCTCACCGATTTCGACCTCACCATCGTGGACCCGCGCACCGCCTTTGCCACGCCGGAGCGGTTTCCCGATGTGCGGCTGCTGGCCCGTTGGCCGGAAGAGGTGATGGACGAATTGGCCCTCGACCCCTTCACGGCCCTTGTGGCGCTCACCCATGATCCCAAGATCGACGAGCCGGCCCTGGAAGCTGGGCTGAAGGCGGGGTGCTTTTATGTGGGGGCGCTCGGTTCGCGCCGCACCCACGCCAAGCGCCTGGAGCGGCTCACCGCGCGCGGCCTGGCGCCGGAGGAGACGGGACGCATCCAGGCGCCCATCGGCCTTGATATCGGCGCAGTGAGCCCCGCCGAAATCGCGGTGGCCATTCTCGCCCAGGTCATCGCAGCCCTGCGCAAGGAGCCGGCGAGCGGCGCGGGAGCGGCAGCGTGAAATTCGGACCCGTGCCGGTCGCCGAGGCGCTTGGCCGCCTCGCCGGCCATTCGGTGCAGGTCGGGGGACGGGTGATCCGCAAGGGCACGCGGTTCGACGAGGCGCATATCGCCGCGCTGCACTCCGATGGGGTGGAGACGGTGATCGCGGCTGAGATGGAGCCAGGCGATTTGCCGGAAGATCTGGCCGCCGCACGCCTCGCTGCGGCGCTCGCTGGCCCTGGGACGCGTGCGGCCGACGCCTTTACCGGACGGGCCAACCTGCACGCGCTGCATGCCGGGCTCTTGCGCCTCGCGCCCCCGGCCGTGGATGCCTTCAACCTGGTGCACGAGAGCATTACGCTCGCCACCTTGCCCGCCTTCAGCCCAGTGGCTGCCGGGGACATGGTGGCGACGGTGAAGATCATTCCCTTCGCGGTCCAGGAGGACGTGGTCGCTGAGGCGCTCAGCCAGGGCCAGGGCCTTCTGGACGTGGCTCCCTTCCGACGCCAGCGGGTGGCGCTCGTCTCCACCTTGCTGCCGGGGCTCGCGCCCAAGGTGCTGGACAAGACCCGGCGCGTCACGGCCGAGCGGCTCGCACGCCTGGAGGCGCGCCTCGTCTGCGACCTGCGGGTGCCCCATGATCCGGCCGCGCTGTCTGCTGCCCTCGCGGAGGCGAGTGCCTGCGGCGCGGATTGCATCCTCGTCTTCGGCGCCTCCGCCATTGCCGACCGCCGGGACGTGATTCCCGTGGCGCTCGAGCAAGCCGGAGGGCGCGTGGAGCGCCTTGGCATGCCGGTGGATCCGGGGAACCTGCTCATGCTGGGTTGGCTTGCCGACATCCCGGTGCTGGGCGCGCCGGGTTGCGCGCGCAGCCCCAAGGAGAACGGCTTCGACTGGGTCCTGGCGCGCGTCCTCGCGGACATTCCCGTGACCGGGGCGGACATTGCCCGGCTGGGCGTCGGCGGCCTGCTCGGCGAAATCCCCACCCGTCCGCAGCCGCGCGACGAGCCTCCGGCCGAGTCGCCCGCCGCCATCGCCGCCGTCATCCTGGCCGCCGGGCGCGGCACGCGCATGGCAGATCAGAACAAGCTACTGGCGGAGGTGGGCGGCCGTCCCGTGGTGCGGCGGGTGGCGGAAGCGGCCTTGGCCTCGGCCGCCCGACCGGTGGTGGTGGTCACCGGGCATGACCGCGCGCGGATCGAGGCGGCCCTGGCGGGGTTGCCCGTGATGTTCATGCACAACGAGCGGTACCAGGACGGCATGGCGGGTTCAGTGCGCACCGGCATAGCCGCCGTGCCCCGCGATGCCGGTGGGGCCATCCTGCTGCTGGGAGACATGCCGCTGGTTTCGGCGGACCTGATCGACGCCGAGATTGCGGCCTTTGGGCCCGAGCGTGGCCGGCTCATTGTCGTCCCTGTGCGGAATGGCGCCCGGGGCAATCCGGTCTTATGGTCCCGCCGGTTCTTCCCGGACCTGTGCGCCCTTGAGGGGGACGTGGGCGCGCGGCACCTCATTGCGGCCCATGGGGAGGCCGTGTGCGAGGTGGAAGCTGAAGGTCCCGGAGCCTTTCTTGACGTGGACACGCCGGAAGCGTTGGCTGAGGTCCGGCAGGCGTCGGACCCACGCTTCAGGGAGGCCTGAGCAAGACCCGAGGAGATCCCCTCAGAACGGGTCGGCCACCAGATGGTCCACCGGGACATCGAGCCGTTCGCACAGCCACTGGGCGAGCCTGAGCCGATGGCATCCCGCCACATGCCGTTCGTAGCACAAGAGACAGAGCTGCCGGCCTTTCGCAAGGTCGGCCAGTTCCTCCAGCGCGACCTTTGCGGCGGGGGTCTCCAGATGGGCATCATAGATTCGCATCAGGGCGTCGTGATCCCCGGACCGCGCCGCCAGCCGTCCCTCCTTCGGTGTGCCCAGGGTGCGCAGGTGGACATAGGCAATGCCGTGCGTCGCGATGCCGGAGGCAAGGGCCGTCTTGGAGAAACCGGGCCTGCGCGAGGCCGCAACCGCCCGCACATCCACCACCAGGTCAACGCCGGCCCGGACGAGGGCATCGGTGAAGGCTGTGGGAGTGGTCTGCTCGTAGCCGATGGTGAACAGGCCGGTCGTAACGCGCGCCATGTCATCTCCAAGTCCTGGCACGGGTAGCTTGCCATGAGACGCCCCGCGATGCACGGACGGTGCCTCGATCCGGTCTCAGGGATCCCCGCGCCACCCGGAAGGGTTGTGCCTGAATGTGAGCGGGCGCGGCGATGTTCGTGCGGCCCTAATGCTGCCACCTTGCCGTTCAGCGGCGGTGCGGCTAGGTCTATCCGCCTTCGTCGGCTTCGCGCCGTTGGAAGAGGAGCATACGCATGTCTGCCGCCCAGCAGCCGATCGAGCTTTATTACTGGCCGACCCCGAACGGATGGAAGATTTCCATCATGCTCGAGGAGTGCGAGCTTCCCTATGAGGTGAAGCTCATCAATATCGGCAAGGGCGACCAGTTCAAGCCGGACTTCCTGGCCATTTCCCCCAACAACAAGATGCCCGCCATCGTCGACCCGCAGGGTCCGGATGGCGCTCCCATCTCGGTGTTCGAATCGGGGGCGATCCTCCAGTATCTCGGCCGCAAGACCGGCCTGCTCTATCCCAAGGACGAGCGGGGTCGCGTGGAGGTGGACCAGTGGCTGTTCTGGCAGATGGGCGGCCTCGGCCCCATGGCCGGCCAGGCCCATCATTTCCGCATCTACGCGCCTGAAAAGATTCCCTATGCCATCGAGCGCTACACCAACGAGGTGCACCGGCTCTATGGCGTGATGAACACGCGCCTCGCTGACCGGGAGTTCCTGGCCGGCGCCTATTCCGTCGCAGACATTGCCTGTGTGGGCTGGGCGAAGCTGTGGGAGCGGCAGGGCCAGAAAATCGAGGACTTCCCTCACCTCAAGCGCTGGCTTGAGACCATGCTGGCGCGCCCGGCCGTACAGCGGGGCCTCGCGGTGAATGCCGAGGAGCGCCAGAAGGTGGACCTCGCCAAGGACAAGGACGCCCAGCGCGTCCTGTTCGGGCAGCGCGCGCGCCCCTGAGCAGCCGGCCGCCCTCAACAGCGGCGGCCCTTGGGCCGTCCCTGACATGACCGCTGCGGCCTCCCTCAAAGCAGGGCGCCGCGGCGGATTACGATTTTTCCGGAGATTTGTGTCCCGATGCAGCCCGATCCGCGTCTCGTCCTGGCCCAGGCGGCCGCCCTTCACCGTTCCGGGCAAGTGGACGCAGCCATCGAGGGTTTCCGGCAGGCGGCACGCCTCCAGCCGTCCTGGCCCGATCCTCACCGCATGCTGGCCATGGCGCTTCTGCAGAGCGGGCGGGCCAAGGAGGCGGTGCAGAGCGCGCGGACCGTCAGCACCTTGACGCCGAACGACCCCCACGCCCACCTGCTGCTGGGCGTGGGCCTCATGACAGCGGGTCAGGCGGAGAAGGCCATCTCGGCCTTCGAGCGCGCCATCCGCATCGCCCCGCGCCTCGGCGAGGCGCAGTTCCAGGCAGGCAATGCACTGGCCGCCTCCGGCCGCTTCAAGGAGGCGGTGGCCCGTTATGACAAGGCCCTTGAGATCGATCCTCTTGGGGTGGAGGCGCTGGTCAACCGCGCCGTTGCGCTCGCCCGCCTGAAGCGGCGCGACGAGGCGCTGGCGGACCTTGACCGGCTCATCGGCCTCCAGCCTTGGGCCGCCATGCATCATGTGAACAAGGCCGCCCTGCTGCTGGAGGGCGGCGATGCGGCGGTAGCCGACGCCATCGCCGCGGTCCAGAAGGCCATCGACATCGCCCCGAAGGATCCGGACGCCTGGTCCCTGCTCGGCCAGGCGCGGCTGGCGGGCGGAGACGTGGAGGGCGCCCGCGCCGCACACGAGCAGGCCGTCGCGGCATCCCCCGACCGGCCCGACCTGCGCGTGCCGCTGGTTCAGGTGTTGCGCTATCGGGAAGTCTTCGAAGAGGCCAAGGTGCATGCGGATGCCGCGCTGAAGATGGCGCCGCGCCATGTGGGCGCCCTCTATGAGCGCGCGGAGGTGCTACGGGCCCTGGATGAGCCGGTTGCGGCGCTCGCCGACATCGATGCCCTGCTGGCGCTCGAGCCGCGCCATGCCCGCGCGCTGGTGGCGCGGGCCATCATCCTCCAGGACGTCAACCGCGCCGAGGACGCCCGCGGCGCGCTGGACAAGGCCGCCCGCCTCGCGCCGGAGGAGCCTGATGTGCGCCTGCAACTGGGGCAGGACGACCTCGCCCGTGGCCGGTGGGAGAAGGGCTGGATCGGCTATGAGGCGCGTGGCGCAATCCTGCCACCCACCTACGCCCCACTGCCCTTCACCCGCTGGGATGGCAAGGAAACGCCTGAGCGCCTCGTGGTGCTGGTGGAGCAGGGCTATGGCGATGCCATCCAGTTCGCCCGCCTCGTTTCCCTGCTGGCGGATCGCGGCATTCCCGTGCGCTTCCTCACCCGCGCACCGCTGGTCCCGCTGTTTCGCACCCTCGACCCCCGCATCGAAGTGAGCGCGGAGCTTGATGACCTCGACCAGGGCGCACCGGGCCTGCGCTGGGTGCCCCTCGGCAGCCTGCCGCGCCTGCTCGCCCGCGACCCCGCCACCTGGCCCGCCACCCCCTACCTGAAGGCGGAAGCCGAGCGCACCGGCCAGTGGCAGCATGTGCGCGAAGAGGGCGATTTCATCGTGGGCATCACCTGGCAGGGTTCGACCCGCCGGGTGCTGGACATCGGCCGTTCCGCGCCCCTGGCGAAGTTCGCCCCCCTGGCCGAGATCGAGGGCGTGCGGCTGGTGGCGATCCAGCGCGGTCCAGGATCCGAGCAACTCGACCAGGTGGACTTCCGGGGCAAAGTGCTGAAGCTGGACGAGGATTTCGACACTGACGGAGCCTTCCTCGACACCGCCGCACTGCTTCAAAATCTCGATCTGGTGGTGACCACGGACACGTCCATGGCCCATCTGTGCGGTGCCCTGGCGGTTCCCGGCCTGGTCGCCCTGCGCGCCGTGCCCGACTGGCGCTGGGGGAGGGCAGGGGAGCGGAGCGTTTTTTATCCCTCGCTCGAACTGGTCCGCCAGGCCAGCCCGGGCGACTGGGATGGCGTGTTCGCCCGCATCGCCGAGAAGGTGCGGGAGCGACGCAATGCGCGGGACGCCGCCAGCAAGGGAGGCATGGAATGAGCGGGTCTGGCTCGGCGC
Source organism: Aquabacter sediminis (assembly GCF_028863665.1). Lineage (GTDB taxonomy): Bacteria > Pseudomonadota > Alphaproteobacteria > Rhizobiales > Xanthobacteraceae > L1I39. Next base: position 283,258 of record NZ_JARBFX010000001.1, on the reverse strand, counting down.
CGGAGGCGCTGGAAATCCTTGCTCCCATTTCGGCAGGGGAGCTGATCGACAAGATCACCATCCTGGAGATCAAGGCGGGGAGAATTTCCGATCCGACCAAGCTTGCCAATGTCCGCCGCGAACTTGCCGAGCTCGACGCTTTGCGGACCCGCCACCGCCTCGAAGGCCTGGATGTTCTCACCGCGGACCTGCGCACCGTGAACGAGACCCTCTGGGAGGTGGAGGACGAGCTTCGTCTGCTGGAAGTCGAACAGCGCTTCGATGCTCGCTTCGTCGCCCTTGCCCGGGCGGTCTACCAGACCAATGACCGGCGCGCCGCGCTCAAAAAGGAGATCAACCTGCTGGTCGGCTCGGCCATCGTGGAGGAAAAATCCTACGCCGGCACCTGATTTCCGGGGGAATGCGCGCCCCCCTTCTTGCCAACCGCGCCCGCCTTCGGCATAGGAGGCGCTAAGGAGACGTGGCCGAGAGGCTGAAGGCACTCGTTTGCTAAATGAGCAGACCCCAAAAGGGTCTCGAGGGTTCGAATCCCTCCGTCTCCGCCACTTCAGTCCCTGAGTGGGCACTGCGCTTACGCCGCCGCCCGACACCAGCGCCTGAAGCAGCTGGGTCTTCGATCCCATGATCCGAACCTCGCCGTCCGCGACCTCGACACGCTGGGCTAGCGCGCGCAGGTGGTCGCGGCGGTAGCCGCCGCCTTCGAGGCGGATGCGCTGGCGGGCTGTCTTGGCGAAGGTGCGGACCATTTGCGGGGTGACGGCCTTGGAGCCGGAGCTGTCGAGCATGGCCTGGGCGCGCTCGGCGTCGGCCTTGGCCTGATCGCGGATGGCCTTGAGGCCGTCGATGCGGTCCTTGAGCGCCGGATCGTCGATGTCGGCCACGCCCGCCTCAATGGCATCGTAGAGGCGTTTCAGGCGCAGTTCCGATTCGGTAGCACGCTTGTTCAGTTCGGCGATGTGCTCGCGGCGGCGCTGGGATTGCTCCTGCCTGCGGTCGAGAACACTGGCGAGGATGGCTTCCAACCGCTCGGGCTGGAGAAGCTGGCTTTCAAGGTGATCGGCGACAAGATTGTCCAGCTTGTCCATCGGCACAGCCATGCCCTCGCAGGCGGTCGGTCCCTGCCGCGCCTTCATGGAGCAGGCATAGTAACGATAACGCCCGCCCTTGCCGGTGCGGATGGTCATGGCGCCGCCGCACTTGGCGCAGTGGATCAGGCCGGTGAGCATGGTCGGGCCGCTGATAACGGCGGAAGGGATGAGCTTGGGGTTGCGGGCCTTCAAGAGCGCCTGCACGGTGTCGAACGTCTCGCGGTCGATGATCGGCGGCACCGGAACCGTGACGATCTCGCTGACGGGTTTCAGTTCCTTGGTCTTGCTGCGCTTGTTGAACTCATGCTCGCCCATATAGGTGCGACGGGTCAGGATGCGGTGAACCTGACCGATGCCCCAGCGCCCGCCGTCGCGGGTGAAGATGCGGCGGCTGTTGAGATAGGAGACGATGTTCTTGACGCCCATCTGGCCGGTGGTGCCGTCACCTTCCAGCGCAAGCCGATAGATCAGCCGTACCGTGTCGGCGTGCAGCGGATCGATTTCGAGCTTCTTCTTGACCTTGGCCCCGCGCTGCTCGGCGGCGACAACCCGGTAGCCGATAGGTGGGAGCGCGCCGTTCCAGAAGCCTTGCCGGGCGTTCTCCTTTAAGGCGCGCATGACGTGCTTGGCGTTTTCCTTCGACTGGTATTCATCGAACAAAGCCATGATCTGGCGCATCATGACGTGCATGGGGTCGTCCCCCATTTCCTGAGTGATCGAAACCAGCTTGACGCCGTTCTTCGCCAGCTTGCGGACATAGAACTCCAGTTCGAAGTGATCGCGGAAGAAGCGGCTGAACGAATGGACTACGACGACATCGAATGGCGCGGGCTTGCTGGTCCCCGCCTCGATCATGCGCTGGAACTCGGGGCGGCGGTCGTTGGTGGCGGATGCGCCTGGCTCCACATAGGTTTCGACAAGCTGATAGCCGCGTGAGGCGCAGTAGGCTTCGCCCTGCCGCTTCTGGTCGGGGATGGAAACGTCATGCTCGGCCTGCCGCGCCGTCGAAACCCGAAGATAAAGGGCGGCACGCAGAGGGATTGTGGAAGCGGTCATGCCGGGCCTCCTTGTGCAGCCGCCTCGTCAGGCGACAACACGGCGACGCCGAACGGAAGGAAATGCTTCGTGTTTCGGGTGACGATGACGAGTTCATGCGCTGCGGCGATACCGGCAATCACGGCATCGGCCATTCCGGGGTCGTGACCGGCCGCAAGCGCCTTCGCCTCCAGCCGCCCGCCGATTGCGGCGGCCTGCGCGTCGAAGCCAATGATCTTGTCATCGTATGTGGAGACGAGACCACTGAGCCATGCTTGCAGGCTCGCGGCTTTCGTCGTCGCCCCCTTGTGGTCGAGGAGCGCGATTCCCTTCTCGATCTCGTGGATAGAAACGACCGACAGAAATAGCCGACCATCGGCGTCCATACGGTCCAGCCAGGTGAGGAAGTCAGTGGATGCTTCCGCCTTCGACGGCGCGAGCATGGAGACGACGTTGGTGTCGAGAAGGAAGCCGCTCAAAGCTCGACATCCCGCGATGGTTTGCGGTTGCGCGGGAACTCTCCGCCTGGGAACGTCCTGAGATAACTGACAAGGCCCGCCCGTTTACGTTCGAGCGCTTTGCGCGCGATCTCCGCCGCCTCAACCGAGACCAGGGCCGCAACGGGTTTGCCATGACGGGTGATGGTCACGATTTCTCCTTTGACGGCTTCATCGACCAGGCTCGAAAATCCAGCCTTGGCGTCTCTGAGGTTGATGGTCAGCATGTTGCGCCCTCACATATGTAGACACTTGTGACTACAAGTAGTCTGTCGGAGGGCAGATTTCAACGTCGATTTCGACGCCTGAAGCATCAGCCGCCGGAACAGAATAGTTCATCGAACAGGTCGCCGAACCATTGCTCGAACACCTCGATCTCAGCCTCTGTGACCGGAACGGGGCGCGGCCAATCGTCGGTGACGGTCCAGATGGACAGGTCGTGTTTGGGCGGTCGGCCCATGGGAACATGGTATCCCAGCAGCGCCTCAAGCTGCTCCGACGCTGTGGGCGGCCTGACGCGCCGGGCGCGGGAGCGCGCTCCGCGATCAGACGCCATCGCGGCCGCGCCCGCTTCCGGGCCGCCACGCCACGGGGTTGGCGACCCAACGGTCGATGTCGGATTCCCGCCAGCCCGCGCCGTTGATGCTGATCTTGATCTGGGGCGGGAACGTACCCTCGGCGATCTTGCGGTAGATGGTGGACCGGGACAGGCCGGTGCGGTCGCGGACGGTGTTCATGCGGATGATACGATCTGGCTGGCGCATGGCTGGGCTGCCTCCTGCTGGCTTTTCGTGGGACTGCCAGGAGAGGCAAAGGCAAGGGTTTATTGTTGTGCAATAGGGATTTAGCCGTCGTAGGGCCGTGGCGCAGAGGGGGCGGTAAATAGGACGGTTTACAGCCCGAGACCCCGGCCCCGGCCAAGCCCGAACGTGAGGGTGAGGTCACGGGCGACGCCCATTCCCGAATCGAATGAGATGCCGAGTTCGCGTTTGCGGTTGGCGAGCAGGGATTCCATCTGCGGGTCGCGTTCGAGGCTCTGCGCCATGTTCCCCATCGCCGCCCGCGCCGCCCTGTGACCTGCATAGTCGCCCGCCGCATAGCGTTGGTCGCTGGCCCGGTGGAGTTTCTGCCAGCGCTCCACGAAACGGTCGGCTCGCAGGCCGGGATCGGTGCGCAACTCGGTTTCCAGTTGCAGGGCGTGGATCGCGCGCCGGGCGTCACCTGACGCCGCCTCCGCCGCAAGCTGCGGGTTTTTCTTGTAGGCCGCTTCGGCGTCATGCGAGCCGTGGGGGCGCACCTCCTCGAACCGCTGGCGCGCCTCCTGCAATTCCCTGACCTGATCAGGTCTGGCCTCGCCGCCCTGATCCTGCGCCGCGAAGATCGCATCGACGGCGCGGGCATGACGGACGAGCGCCCGCCCACGCGCCCGGCGTAACGCCGCCTCCGGGTCTTCCTCCACCTTCCTTTCCGGCCCCTGTCCGTCTGCGGCGGGCAGGCGCAAGTCGTCGAAGATGCCGCGCACCTTCTCGGGAACTCGGCGGGCGATCTCCACAACACGCTCGACGTGCTCGCGGAAGGTGATGCCGCGCCGCTCGGCGTAATCCTGGGCCGGGTCGATCCGCTGGTAATCCGCTGCCATGTCCTTGGCGCGGTCGCGCGACAGGGTGTTGATAAGCCGGTCCCGGCTGGCGAAGTCGTCGTGGCCGTAATGCAGGTCCATGCCGTCGCGGTGTCTTGACAGGGCGACATAGCTGCCATGGCGGTCCATGCCGGGCGTCGCCAGCACATGGGCGCGGTCCACGGTCATGCCCTGCGCCTTGTGGATCGTGGCGGCATAGCCGTGGTCGATCTTGTTGTAGCCCTTCAGGTCGAACGTGACATTGCGCCCATCGTCGGCGCGGACGGTCATGCTCTGCCCGCTGACCTGCTCAATGGTGCCGAGCGTGCCGTTCTTCACGCCAAGGCTGCGCTCGTTTTGCAGGAACATAATGCGGTCGCCGGTGGCGAAATTCCGCACGCCGCGTTCGGCGGCGATATGCACATCCGCGCCAAGCTCGCCTGCATCGCGCACCCGTTCGCGGGCCGCCTCGTTCAATTCCCGCACGTCAGCATTGGTGTGGGTGAGGATGATACGGGTTGCGTCTGGGCTGGCCTGCCGGTCACGGTCCCAGCGGTCGATCAGGTCACGCCGCGCTTCTTCCCGCGTTCCAGCCTCATGCACCATGTCGCGGGCGCGGTAGGCGTTCAGGGCTTCGCCCGTCCGGCCGCTGGCGAGGTCGCGGGTCGCCTCACGCTGCCAGTCCTCATGCTGGCGGCGAACCTCGCTGATCTCCGCGCCGCCGTGGCGTTCGTGGATCGAGCGGAACGCCGCGCCCGCCTCGATGGATTGAAGCTGTTCCGGATCGCCGACCAGCACCACCTTCGCGCCGGCCTCGGCGGCATGGGACAGCACGCGCTCCAACTGCCGCGTGCCGACCATCCCGGCCTCGTCGATGACAAGCACGTCGCGGCTGGTGAGCATGTCGCGGCCCTGCGACCAGCGATGCTCCAGGCTGGCGATGGTGCGCGAGGCGATGCCCGATCCGCCTTCCAGACTCTCGGCGGCGATGCCGGAGAGCGCCGCGCCGCGAACCTCATAGCCCGCCGCTTCCCAGGCTTCGCGCGCCACACCCAGCATCGCGCTCTTCCCCGTCCCGGCATAGCCGACGACAATCCCAAGGTCGCGCCCGTCCGTGACATGCGCCAGCGCCTCGGTCTGCTCGCCGGAAAGGGTCAGCCCGCGATCCGCCGCGCGCGCCAACGCGGCTTCTCGGCCCCTGTCATTCACCTCATGGCGTTCGCGCTCGGCCATCATCGCGGTGGCGCGATGCAGGCGCTGTTCGGCCTCGATCATGCCGCGGCTGGTGAAGCGGTCCTGCCCAACATCGTCCTTGCCGAGTTCGACAAGATCGGGCGCGCCGCGCATCGCGCCCATGACCTCGTTGAACTGGTCGATGCCATCGCTGTGCCGGTGCGCGAACATCGCCATGTCGCGCCGTGTAAAGGTCGATTGCTGCTGGGTGATCGCGTCCAGGGCGATGTTCGGGTTCTGGATGATGCGCGCGCCGTTCTCGCGGGCGATGCGCCGGTGATCCTCGGCGCGGTCGGCCTCGATCCCGGTAGCCTCGATGCGCTGCGCCGGTGCGCCGATCTTGGTCTGCGGCTCAAGACCGATGCCCTGCGCCTCAAGGCTGCGGTGGTCGATCCGCGCGTCGATGTCGAGTTCGGCAAGACGCTCGTTGACGTGATCGGCCCAGCGTTCGCGCCAACGTTCGACCAGCTCGGTGCGGTTCCACTCCCGCACCTTCTGGCCGAACCCGTTGTCGTCCACGCTGCGCATGGTCAGCATGACATGGGCATGGGGTTTCGGCATTCCGTCTTCGCCGATATCCCAATGCACGTTCACATCGGCGATCATGCCCTGATCGACAAATTCGGCTTGGGCAAAATCGCGGGCCAGTTCGACGCCTTGGCGCTCCGTCATCTCACGCGGAAGGGCGAACTCCACCTCGCGGCAAAGCTGGGCGTCCTTCCTTTTCTCGAACGCCTCGACATCGTTCCAAAGCTTTTCGCGGTCGTTCCATTCCTCCGGTGCGTTCTCCGGCAGCATGACCTCGGAATGGACGACGCCGCGCTTGGCGGAAAAGTCCTGATCGCGGCCCAGCCGGTCGTCGCGCAACCGCGAGGCCGAGCGGTAGGCGGCGGCAGCCACCACGCTGCGGCCCGCCGCGCGTCCGATGACCTGAACGGAGAAATGGTAGATCGCCATGGCGACCGACCAGATACTGCTCCCAAGCGCACGTCGGAACGACGTATAAGCGCGCCCTCGAAATGAATTTCTCGGGACGGTCCGCGCCGTTCCAGGCCGTCCCGGCAACCTTACAGCATTCCGGCCGACACGAAACTATCATCGCTCCATCCATTGCTTATGGAGACGACGATGCGGAAACCACGGGACTATGGCGCTGAACTGAAGGCGCTGGAGGACAAGGCGCGGGAACTTAAAACGCGCAAGGTGCAGCAACTCGGCGAACTGGTGATCTTGACCGGAGCCGACGCGCTCACCGTCGACGAACTGGCGGGCGCGCTGATCGTGCTGGCCGAAACCAAGGACGCCGGAAAGAGGGAGGCGTGGGCCAAGCGCGGGGCCGCGTTCTTTCAAAGCCGGGCGCGGCGATCTGCATCGGCATCTGACCGCGACGCGGGCGGCGCTCAACCGCAACCGGACGGTGCGCAACCGGCATCAGGCAGCACGAGCGCGGCATGATATGCGAACCTGGCAGGTCGAACGCCGCCAACGCACGCGGCATCTGATCGAACTCGGCGGTCTCGTCGTCAAAGCCGGGATCGTGGACCTGACCTGCGATGATCGCGCCATCATCTACGGCGCCCTGCTCTGGGCGGCCGACAAGCTCCAAAGCGATGAACGCGACAAGGCGTTGGCGCTCTGGGCCGACAAGGGAAAGCAGGCGTTCGAGCATGAAGCTACGGCATGAATCCCATCACCGCGCAGGATCGGCATGGCAGGGTATGACCGATGGCGGGCGGCGCGGAGACATCACATATCGCAGCGCCACCCGTCATCGCGCGGCAACGCCGCGCAACGGCGACGCACATCACGGGCTCGAGGTTTCGCGCACCTCGCGCAAGGCCCGGCTGAAGAGGTGATTGAAGATGCGATCGCAATTTCCGCATTGGTCATGATGATGCTTTGAAGGCTGCTGTCGCGCTGGTATTGCTTGATGGCCACCGACGGGCCGTGTCAGGCGGCAGAGCGATCGTGCGAAGGTGGCTCCCGCTGCAATCCGTCCAGATGGCGCAGGATGTTGCGAGCGGCGGCGAGGGCGATGTCCCGCCGCACGCTGTCGACCGCCGAGCCAATGTGGGGGGTCAGAACCGTGCGGGCATGAGAGAGCAGTCGCGGCTCGACGCCGGCGGGCCGATCAGGCCGGGCCCAGTCCTCCGTCTCGAACACGTCGGCCGCATACCCGCCGAGATGGTTCGCCTCTAGGGCGTTGGCGACCGCCGCCTCGTCCACCAGCGATCCGCGGGCGGGGTTGATGAGGAGCGCGCCCGGCTTCATGGCCGCGATCGCCGCCGCATCGATCAGGTGGCGCGACTCCGCGTTCAATGGCAGCGCCAACACCAGATAGTCACTGCGTGCCAGCAACTCTGCCAGATCGCGCCGCAGGAGCCCCTGCGCATCCTCCGCGGCGGGAGAAAGCGGGTGCGCGTCGCAATAGGAGATGCGGCAGCGGAATGGCCGCACGCGGTGGGCGATGGCCTGGCCCACGGCACCCATGCCCACGATGCCCACCTCCGCCCCATCGAGCCCCATGCCGTAGAGTACCGGCCGCCAGCCGGCGAACGGGTGCTGGCGGATCAGCCGGTCGCCGGCGAGCAGATTGCGGCCGAGGGCGATCATGAGGCCGACGGCGAGTTCTGCGGTGGGCGCGGTGAGCAGGTCGGGCACGATGGTCACGTCGACGCCGCGCGCCCGGCACGCCTCCATGTCGAAATTGTCTGCTCCCTTCAGGGCGCAGGCGACGACCTTCAGATCCGGGCAGGCTTCGAGGAAGGCGCCATCCACGTGGTCCGTCATGAAGGCCAGGATGGCGTCGGCGTCGCGCGCGCGGCGCAGGAGTTCCGCGCGCGGCCACGGCTCGCGGGTGGTGTTGGCCTCTACCGCACCGCGGGTGGAAAGCAGATCTAGCACCTCGGGGTGGACCCAGTTGGTGACGAGGGTCTTGCGAGCCATGGATGTCTCTTGCGGCAGGAGTGGGATCAAGCGGAGGCGAGGCAGAAGGTGGCGAAGCGCCGGGCCATGGAGGATTGCGGGCTTTCGCGGCCGAGGCCGATGAACAAGGTCTTGAAGATGTCGGCCTCCTCCAGTTCCAGCATGGTGAGCGTGCCGGCCTTCACCTCCTCGGCCACGGAATAGGCGAACACCACGGAAAGGCCGAGCCCGGTCTTGACCGCCTCCTTCACGGCGGCGGTGCTGCCGAGTTGGCGTGCCACGCGCAGGCGCCCAGCATCGGGCCCGAACATGCCGGCGAGCGCCCGGCCGGTGCCGGTGCCGGGCTCGCCGCCGATGATGGGATGGTCGAGCAGTGCCTGGCGCGGAATGCAGCGCTCCTTCGCGAGCGGATGGTCGGGGCCGGCAATCACCACCAACTTCTCTCGGCGCCAGCCCTGCCATTCCACGGCCGGGTGGTCCTCGCTCCATTCGGTGAGAGCGATGTCCGCCTCGCCGGCGATGAGGGCGTCCACCGCATGGCGGTTGGTGGTGATGACGAGGTCCACCGTGCCGGGCCGATCCAGGTCGCGCTCGAACACGGCGATGAGGCGCGGCGCAAGATAGACTCCTACGTTGCCGCTGGCATGCACCACCAGGCGGCGATCGGAGACGACGGCGCGGGCACGGTCGGCGCTGGCTATGAGGGAGCGGGCCTTCGGCAGGAACAACTCGCCGTCACGGGTGGGGACCGCGCGGCTGCGGTTGCGCACCACGAGGGGCACGCCGACGAACTCCTCGAGCTTGCGCAACTGCTGCGAGACGGCCGGCTGCGAGCAGGCAAGGCGCTCCGCTGCCGACTGGATGCCGCCCTCATCGATGACCGCCAGAAAGGTCTGAACCTGAGACAGATTCAGCATGCGCATGCCCCCGCCCTTGTGCGGCCACAGCCGCTCCATCCCTTGCACCGGAATGTATGCATTAAACGAATGTATGTTGCAACTTCATATTTAATTGGCATTTCCCGCACGTTGGTGAGCTCATTCATATTGTGTCGGAAACATATGGATAAAATCGCATCCGCGCGCCCTCTTCGCCGCCAGCGTCATCAAAATGAAATGCAATTGTTGTCTATTTTTCATTGAGATATGTAATCTATCTGCCGCCAAGAAGGCGCCCACGGAGTTGCATCGTGCGGCAGCCCCGCCGGCGGGCCGTCTCGGCGCGCACGCCATAAACCCATGAGGTCGACATGATCACGCGTCGTCGCTTCGGGGCGCTTGCCGCCTCCGCGCTCTCGCTTCCCCTCGTTTCCGGTGCCGCGCACGGCCAGCAGATGCGCGACGGCAAGCTCCACCTGCGCTTCGCCATCGCCCCCCTGCGGCCAACTCCCGCCATCACCATCAAGGAATTTGAACCGGTGTTCCGCTATCTGGCGGGCGAACTCGGCGCCACCTACGAGTTGGTCAGCCCGGAGAGCTGGGCTGCCATCTCGGTGGCCATGAGCAACGGCCACGTGGATGTGGGCTGGCTCGGCCCGTGGGGCTACGTGCTGGCCAACCAGCACGCCGGCACCGAGGTGATCGCCACCGCCAAGTATCGCGGCAAGCCGTTCTACCACGCCATCATCGAGGGGCGGCCGGATCTCCCCATCAAGGAGTTTCCAAAGGATGCCAGGGGCATGAAGCTGTCCCTAAGCGACCAGGGCAACACCTCCGGCTGGCTCATCCCCTACGCCTTCCTGGTGAAGAGCGGCATCGATCCGCGCGACTTCTTCCAACTGCGCGAGGGGGCCACCTTCGGCAACAACGTGTCCATGATCCAGCAGGGCCTCATCGACCTCGGTTCCGACATGGACCGCGGCCGCAACGGCATGATCGAGGCCGGCGAGATGGATCCGGCCAAGGTGGTCGTCTACTGGACCTCCCAGGAACTGCCCAATGACGCAATCTGTGTGCCCAAGGGCTTCGACCCGGCGTTGAAGACGAAGATCCGCGACATTCTCGTCTCCCTCCCGGAGGACAAGGCGCAGGCGCTCATGGGCAGCGGCTACAACGGCTTCGTGCCAGCCACCCATGCCGATTACGGCATCATAGAGGAAGCCGGCCGCGTCACCGGCAAGCTGAAGTCCTGATCCGCGCGGGCCGGTGCCTTCGGGCACCGGCCACGTCGCGCCCGGCATGAAGCCGGGCGTCCGTTTCATAGCGCGCCGAGCCAGGGGAGACCGTCCATGACCATCGCAAGCTTCGAGGAGACACGCTACGTCGAGCCGGCCCGGTCGCTACTAACGTGGCACAATCTGCGGCGGGGGCTCGTCTTCCTCGCCGTGACCCTGTTCCTCGGGATGTGCTTCGCGGCGGCGAAGGTGGACCTGGCGAAGCTCGTGGACGGGCTGCCGAAGATCGCCTCCTGGTTCCAGCAGATGTTTCCGCCGGACGTACGGGATATCGACCGGGTGCTGCGCGACGCATTCCAGACCCTCGCCATGGCCACGGTGGGCACCATCGGCGCCCTTCTCGTGTGCATCCCACTGGTGCCGCTTGCCGCGCGCAACACCACGCCGAATCTTCTGGTCTATCGTTTGGTGCGGGCGGTGTTCGGGGTGCTGCGCGGCACCGAGATCCTGGTATTCGCCCTCATCTTCGTGGCGGCGGTGGGGTTCGGCCCTTTCACTGGCGTGCTGGCCGTCATGTTCAACATGGTGGGCGCCCTCGGCAAGCTGCTCACTGAGGTGATCGAGCCGGCCGATCGCGGCCCGGTGGAGGCGTTGGAGCTCACCGGTGCCGGCCCGGTGCGCGCGTTCCGCTACGCCCTCCTGCCGGACGTGTGGCCGAACATCGTCGCCGTCACCCTCTACATCTGGGAGTTCAACGTGCGCGCCTCCACGGTGCTGGGCATCGTCGGTGCCGGCGGCATCGGCCAGACGCTGAAGGACTCCATCGACCTGCTCGACTTTCCTAAGTTGGCCACCGTGCTGGGCGTCATCCTCGCCATGGTGATCGCCATCGACACCCTGAGCGCCCACTTGCGCCGTCTCGTGCTGAGCCCCGAGACCGCCGCCACCCGCGCCGGCACGCCGACGCGCCTTTTCGAAGGCGAAAGCCGCGCCTGAGCGGCCCATGGGAGTTGACCGATGAAGAGCATCGCCCCTGCGCATCTGCCGCACGACCGTTCCCTGGGCGAGGAGGAGGGTGCCGCAATCGTCGTGCGCGACCTGAGCAAGGCGTTCGACGGTCGCGTGGTGCTGGATCGCGTCTCCTGCACCGTGCCTGCCGGCCAGTTCGTGGTGCTGCTCGGCCCCTCCGGGTGCGGCAAGTCCACCCTGTTCCGCTGCCTGACCCGCCTGGTGGAGCCGGATGCCGGAAGCGTCACCATCCGCGGCACCGAGGTGACTGCCCTGAAGCCCGCTGCCCTTGAGGCGCTGCGCCGGGAGGTGGGGTTCGTGTTTCAGCAGTTCAATCTGGTAAAGCGCTTCAGCGCCATCGACAACGTGCTGGCGGCCCGGCTCGCGACGACGCCCCTGTGGCGGGTGCTGCTGCGCCGCTTCCGCGCGCGGGACCGGCAATTGGCGCTCGCCTGCCTCGACAGCGTGGGCCTCATGGACCAAGCCTATCAGCGCGCGGAGCGTCTTTCCGGCGGGCAGCAGCAGCGGGTCGCCATCGCCCGCGCCTTCGCCCAGCAGGCGGAACTGATCCTCGCCGACGAGCCCATATCCAGCCTCGATCCGGAATCCTCCGAGAACGTGCTGCAGATCCTGCAGCGGGCGGCGCGGGAGCGCGGCTTCTCGGTGTTGTGCAGCCTGCATCAGGTGGATCTCGCCGTGCGCTACGCCGACCGCATCATCGCCCTGCGCCAGGGGCGCCTGTTCTTCGACGGCCCGGCGGCCGCCTTCACCCCCGGCCTGCGGGAGGACCTGTATCGTGCCGCCCGTTCCTGAGACCGCGACGCCCGCTGACACCGCAGAATGGGCCGCGATCGCCACCGTGCTTGCCCGCGGCGATGATCGCGGCCGGCTTCTGGAAATCCTGCTGGAGGTCCGCGACGCCAAGGGCGGGATCGGCATCTCTCAGGCCGGGCTTCTGGCGCTGGCCGAGCGCCTGCGCCTGTTCCCCTCCGAGGCATACGAGGTGGCCACCGCATTTCCGGCGGTGAACTACGCCGCCACCACGCCCTATGCCGCCGACGGCTGCGGCGATCTGGTGTGCGGCCTGCTGCACGGCGCGCTCGGCGCCGGAGTGTGCCGCAACCGTTGTGACGGGCCCCGCCCCGAACCCGTTCCGCGCTCCTTCGCGGCCTACCGGGCGGCAGGGGGCTACGGGCAGCTCGGCCGCATCATGGCCGATCCCGGCGCGGCGGCGCAGATGTTGGAGCGGCTGTCGGTGCACCAGGCGGTGGGGCGGGCGGGCGTCGGCTTCCCGGTGGCGGAGAAGTGGCGGCAGGTGATCGCTGCCGGCGGCACGCCGGTGGTCATCGTGAACGGCGACGAGGGCGAGCTTGCCATCTTCAAGGACCGCTTCATCCTGGAGAACGACCCGCACGGCGTGATCGAGGCGGCCCTGGTGGCCGCGCGGGTGATAGGCGCGGACCAGGTGTTCCTCTACGTGCGCGACGACTACGTCCCCATCCACGCCATCCTGCGTCAAGCGCTGATGGAGGTGGCGGGGGCCGGCCTCGCGGAGGGCCTCGCCCTGGAGCTGCGGCGCAGCGGTGGTGCTTTCATCTGCGGCGAGGAAACGGCGCTCATCGCGAGCCTCGAGGGACGCCCGGCCCGCCCTGTCGAGCGCCCGCCCTTTCCCACCGCCTGCGGCTATCTCGGCCGGCCCACCTTGCTGCACAACGTGGAGACCTTCTATCGCGTCACTGCAGCGTGGGGCGGCACGCTGGGCTCGCCTGCCTCGGCCCTCCTGGATCCCGAGGTTCGGCTGTTCAGCGTCTCGGGCCGGGTGTGCGCACCGGGGCCGAAGCCGATGCGCGGTCTGTTGCGCCTCGCCGACCTGGTGGAGATCGCCGGTGGAATGCAGGACGGCCATGCCCTCGGCGGCATGGTGATCGGCGGATCGGCGGGGGCGCTGGTGAGCGCCGCAGACTGCTACAGGCCGCTTGCCGATCTGCTGGACGAAGGGCTGCGCCTCGGCACGGGCGGGGCGATCGTGTTCGGCGCGACAGACGAGCCGCGCGCCATTGCCGCCCGCATGGCGGCCTATCTGGCACGGGAGAGCTGTGGCCAGTGTGGGCCCTGCCGCATCGGCACCGCGCACGCCTCGCGCGCCCTGGCTGCGCCGGGCCCGCTGGATCAGCATCTTCTCGAAGACCTCGCAGCGGTCATGGGCGAAGCCTCCCTGTGCGCGCTCGGGCGCAATGCGGGCCGCTTCCTCGGGCGGCTGTCCATCCCCGGCCGCGGTGTTAGCGCATGAGCCTCATCAACTTCACCATCGACGGCCAGCCCGTTGCCGCGCAGGACGGGCAGAGCCTGCTGCAGGCGGCCACCGCCGCCGGACTCGACCTACCTCACCTGTGCGCTTCTACGCGCGATGGCTTCGCGCCCATGGGCAGCTGTCGCACCTGCCTGGTGGAGGTGGAGGGCGAAGCCGAGTTGGTTCCTGCCTGCCGCCACAGGGTCCGGACCGGACTCGCCGTGCGCACCGACACGCCGCGCGCCGCGCGGGTGCGGCGGCTCGCGGTCAGCCTGCTCGCCTCCGAGATGAGCGCCGCGGCGAAGGCGCGCCACCCCGACACGCCGTTCCTCGATCTCGTCGCGCGCACCGGAGCCGATCCCGATCGCTTCGGCCACCGGGCGGCAGGCCGTCCCGCGGATGCCAGCCACCCCGCCATTGTCCTCGACCCGGAGGCGTGCATCCGCTGCGGCAAGTGCCGGGCGGGATGCCGTGACGTGCAGGTGAATGGGGTCATCGCCCTCGCCGGGCGAGGCGACGGCATCCACGTGACATTCGATGCCGGGATGGCCATGGGGGAGAGCAACTGCGCCTCCTGCGGGGAATGCGCCCAGCTCTGCCCCACCGGCGCGCTGGCGCCCAAGGCGCTGGAGCGGGCCGGTGGACGGACCGCGGTGACGGCCAAGGGCGAAACGGTCTGCCCCTTCTGCAGCGTCGGCTGCCGGGTCACCCTGCATATGGTCGACGACGAGGTGGCGTGGGCGGAAGGTGCCGACGGCCCGGCGAACCGCGGTCGGTTGTGTGTCAAGGGCCGCTTCGGCTTTTCCTACCTGAGGCATCCGGATCGCCTCACCGTGCCCCTGGTGCGCCGGGCGGATGCGCCCAAGGATCCGGCCCTCGCCCTGCGCGGCGCCGCGGTGCTGGACCTGTTCCGTCCCGTTGACTGGGACGAGGCGCTGGACACCGCCGCTCGTGGCTTCGCCCGGTTGCGCGCGGCGCACGGCCCCGGATCTCTGGCGGTGCTAGGGTCGGCAAAGGGTTCGAACGAAGATGCCTATCTCCTGCAGAAACTCGCACGCATGGGCTTGGGCACCCCCCATGTTGACCACTGCACACGCTTGTGCGCCTCGGTGCCGCCGCTGGCGGAGGCCACCGGCTTCGCCGCCGTGACCGCCCCCATCGAGGAGATCGCCTGCGCCGAGGTGGTGCTGATGGTGGGCAGCAACCCGGACAGCAACCATCCGGTGGCCGCCTCCTTCATGAAGAATGCCTTTCGGCGTGGGACGAAGCTCATCCTGGTGGATCCCGGCATTCAGGCCCTGTCGCGGTTCGCCACCCATCACCTCAGGACGGCCCCGGGGACGGATGTGGCCCTGCTCTCCGCCATGACGCGCGTGGTGATTGAGGAGGGGCTCCACGACCGGGATTTCGTCTCTGGGCGGCTGGAGGGCTTCGAGGCGCTGCGCGCGCGGGTCGCACCTTTCACGCCGGAGATGGCGGCCGGCCTCACGGGCGTTCCGGCGCAGGACATCGTGGCCGCCGCCCGCCTGTTCGCCGGGACGCGCGCGGCCATGACCTTCTGGGGCATGGGTGCCTCGCAGCACGCCTTCGGCGCGGACAACATCCGGGCCGTCATCGCCCTCGCTCTCGTGTGCGGGCAGGTGGGTCGTCCCGGCGCGGGCCTCCATCCCCTGCGCGGGCAGAACAACGTGCAGGGCTCCTGCGACGCCGGCCTGTTGCCCAACTATCTCCCCGGCTACCGGCCGCTTGCGCAGGCAGGTCACACGGTGGTGGAAATGTTCGATGCGGCCCGTCGAGGGGCGGTGCGCGGGCTCTATGTGGTGGGTGGCAACCCGGCCATGGCCAACCCGGACCTCGCCGTCACCCGCGCCGGGCTGGCCTGCCTGGAGCATCTGGTGGTGCAGGATATCTTCCCCACCGAGACCGCGGCCTTCGCCGATGTGATCCTGCCCGCAGCGGCGCTGGCGGAGCGGGCGGGTACCGTGACCAATACCGACCGACTGGTGCAACGCATCGCACCGGCGCTGCCCCTGCCCGGCGGCGCGCGACCGGACTGGCGCATCATTCGCGACATCGGCGCGCGCCTCGGCCTATCGTGGGCAAATCTGACTGTGGAGAGCCTGTTCGAGGACATGGCGCAGGAACTGCCCACCCTTGCCGGCTTCAGCTGGCGGATGATGGTCCAAGACGACCATGCGCGCTACCCCTTGCGCCCAGCCGGCGCCGGCGAGAGCCTGTTCGGCGATGATTTTCCCCGCGGGGCCAAGGCCGCCATCGTGCCTCTCGACGCGAGTGGTGCGGACGAGATGACGGACGCCGACTATCCCTTCATCCTGATGACCGGCCGCCTGCGCGAACACTGGCACACGGGCACCATGACCCGCCGCTCGCCGGTGCTGGAGGCCCTGAGCCCGGAGCCGCAGGCCCACATGCATCCTGACGACCTCGCCCGGCTGGGCGTGACCGTCGGAGGGGAAGTGGAGGTACGCACGCGCCGCGGGATGGTGCATCTCGCCGCTATGCCCGATCGGGCGGTGCGGCCGGGCGTCGTGTGGATGGCCATGTCCTTCTTCGAGGCGGCTGCGAACGAACTGACGGTGAACCGACTGGATCCCACCACCCGCGTGCCGGACTTCAAGTTCTGCGCGGCGGCGGTGGAGAAAAAAACATATACCTGACCACGATAGACTATAAGTTCCACGACACACTGCCGATCGCTGCCATATTAATGGCCAGATCTTCATATAATAATACTATATCTTATCGTTTATAATTGGCACCGAATTGGAAATTAATTGACCATCTTGCGCAATTCATGTGTAATCGGTTTGTGGAGTGCCACTGCGCCATATTAGGTTGTGTGGACGGATTTTGATGAGGATGAGGATGAGGATGAGGATGAGGATGAGGATGAGGATGAAGCTGAAGGCGAGAGCGACGATGGCGGCGAAGCCGCATTCGGTCTTCTCGCAGCGCAGGGCGACGCGCTTGAAGCGCTTGAGCTTTCCGAAGCACTGCTCGATGCGGGCGCGCCCCCTGTAAAGCGCCTTCGGGAAGAAGGCTGGGCGCTCCTTCGCGTTGGATTTGAAAGGGATGGCGGACGCGATGCCGCGCGCCCGGGCGATGGCCCGGTTGGCCTTGGCGTCATAGCCCTTGTCGGCGAGCGCCGCGCGCGGCGTGACATCGGGACCCAGATCCAGCAGCAGCTTGAAGAGCGGACTGTCGCCGGCTTCCCCGCCGGTCAGGTGGAAGGCGATCGGCAGGCCGTCGAAGTCGCTCTTGAGGTGGATCTTGGTGGAGAAGCCGCCGCGCGAACGGCCGAGGGCTTGGCCGTCCTGCCCCCTTTTGCTCCGGCGGCGGAGACGTGGGCGCGCACCACGGTGGAATCGAACATCTGGACCAGATGGGCCGTGCGGCTCAGCGAGGCCAGGGTTTCGAAGTAAAGCTCGAACACGCCGGCCTGACGTAGCCGCCAGAACCGTTTCCAGACGCTATTCCACGCGCCGAACTCGGCAGGCAGTGCCCGCCAGGTGATGTTGTGCACAGTGAAATAGTGCATGGCTTCGAGGAACTTGCGATCGTCGCGACCCTTGTCGCCGCGCCGTGAACGGCAGGCGCGGAACACCTCCAGCGCCAGCGCCCAATCCTCGTCCGTCATCCGCGTCAGCATGGTCGATCTCGCCAAAAGCCGACCCGCTATGAATCACCGAAAGGGGCAGAAGGGAATCCCCTCTGCCTAAACCCACCGCAATCCGTCCACACGGCCTAGCGTGAGGTGTCGAGGCCTTACACCAATTGATTATAATATCGATCCGACCGCAACCCAATATATCCAGAGATAGTTTCTGAAAGTTGCTTAAATTTTCTGGACAAGCAGATTTTATGAACCGTAACCTAGACTAATTAGGTGACGAATTTTTCCATTGCCGCCATGCTCGATGGCTCTCCGAGCCAATGAGTGACAAAGGGATAGAGATACAATGCCTGACATGCTGGGCTGCGCTCGCTCTCCACCAGCGGCGAGCGACAGGCGATGCCATGTTACCGGCAGCCGCCGACCAGGGCTTTCACATCCCTGGCACCAGCACTCAAACTGAGCGATAGCTCAACAAAAAAGCACCCAAGAGAGCGATTGGCTGCACGTGTGCGCATCAAGATTCCTGCGCGACTGATGTGCCATGTCTGGCGCCGAAGGCAATCGTCGCGTCCCCTTTCTGCCATCATAGACCCTCCCACGCCCAAGTCGCGGGTGACCGGCAAGCTGACCTGAATTTCGAGCATTCGGTCCACTCCGTCACGGATGGCCGATCCTGTTTCCTATCAAGCGGTGAGTGGAATGCGCGTGAAAAGGCTTGTTCGATCAATCCCAACGGATCGCAGGGGCCGGCGGACATCTATCGCCTCGCTGCTGCGGCACACCGGCCTAGGGCTCGGACCCATAAAATAATTGGCCTTCGCAGCATGTTGTGATTCATCAGTCCGTGGAGGATCTGATGATGAGCGGAGACCGTTTCTGGCTCACGGATGCGCAGTTTGCGCGGCTTGAGCCGTATCTGCCCAGGGACACGCGCGGCAAGCCGCGTGTCGATGACCGGCGGGTGATCAGCGGCATCGTGCATGTCCTGAAATCGGGCGGCCGATGGATCGACGCGCCGCCCGAATATGGGCCGCGCAAGACGCTCTACAACCGCTTTGTCCGATGGGCTGCCAAGGGGATCTGGACAGACCTCTTCCATGCTCTCGCCAGCGCAGGAGGTCCTCCCGCCCAGGTGCTGATCGACAGTTCTGCGGTCAAAGCTCATCGCTCCGCTTCTGGTGGAAAAGGGGGGAGAGCAGTCAGGCGATCGGCCGCTCGCGGGGCGGGCGCACGACCAAAATCCATGCGCTGACAGACCGCCACTGCCGACCGGTCGCATTCCTGCTGACCGGCGGACAGGTCGCAGATTGCACCGCTGGAGCGGTTCTGCTGCGCCAGATGTCCAGTGCCCGCATCCTCCATGGTGACAAGGGCTACGATAGCGATGCGATCCGCCGACAGGTCGAGGGCATGGGCGCCATGCCGAACATTCCGCCCCGCTCCAACAGGCTCTGGAAGAACTGCTTCTCTCCCGTGCTCTACCGCGACCGAAACGCCATCGAGCGCATGTTCTGCCGCCTGAAAGACTTCCGGCGCATCGCCACACGATATGACCGCCTCGCCATCAACTTCCTTGCAGCAGTCAGCATCGCGGCAACCGTCAGCTACTGGTTATGAGTCTGGACCCTAGGGCTGGCCGCGCTCGGCGCGTCGGTGTCGCATAACGCCTTGGCGCAGAGTCTGTCCACCGCCGATCCCGCGAGTTGGCGCACGCCGGAATACAAGGCCGATTGGGGCTTGGAAGCCATGCACGCCGCCAACGCCTATGCGGCGGGCTACACCGGCCTGGGTGTGACGGTGGGTGTTGTTGATTCAGGTGTCTATAGTGCCCACCCGGAATTCGCCGATGGCCGCGTCAAGCCGCTCACCATCACCGGGACCTTCGGATCGGACGGCTTCTATTTTATGGACGGGTCCGGAAAGCCGCAGAATCAGTCGCCACAACCAAGCTTCTTCAAGGCGGGTGATTCTTATACCGCTCCGGGAACGTACAGCCCCATCTACAACGATCCACACGGGACACACGTCACAGGGACGATCGGGGCCTCCCGAGACGGCGTCGGCATGCAAGGCGTGGCGTTCAATGCCAATGTCTACGTCACCAACACACAAACGAACGACTCGGCACGATACGGAACGAACGTTGATTATGCCTACTTCAAAAACGCTTATGGTAGCCTAGCGGCGGCCGGCGCACGTGTGATTAATTCCTCTTGGGGCAGCCCGCCTACTGGAGACAATTACAACACCATCCAAGGCTTACGCACAGCTTATTCTAAATTTTCTGGCAAGCTCAGCTACGTCGACGCGCTTTCCGAGACCACAAAACAATACAATATTATTCAGGTATTTGCGGCGGGAAACACCGGATACAGCAACCCAAACGTTAGATCTTCGCTACCTTATTTCAGACCGGATCTTGAGAGCAATTGGCTTGCCGTAGGCGCAGCTGCTAAGGGGGGCAATGGCGGCCTAAATCCCGGAGATCTTGTCCTCGCGAGCTATTCAAATCGAGCCGGCGTCGCCAAATATTGGTACGTTGTCGCACCAGGCAGCGCTATCAACAGTACGGTTCCTACCTATGCGCCAGGCGCTCGATGGAATCTCGGTGAATGGGCTATCAATCCAAACAAGCAGACCGGCTACACAACAGTGAACGGCACCTCCATGGCCGCGCCCCATGCCACTGGCGCGCTGGCCCTGATCATGGAGCGATTTCCCTATATGACCAACCAGCAGGCCCGCGATGTCCTGCTCACCACGGCCTATCACCGCAACGTGGTCGCCGGCGTGGCGGATGCCAATCCCAATGCTCCCAACGCCGTCTGGGGTTGGGGCGTGATCGATCTCAATAAGGCCATGAATGGCCCAGGGCAATTTCTTGGCTCAGTCGCCGCGAACCTCCCGGCCGGCACCCGCGATACCTGGTCCAACAACATCTCCGAGGACGCCCTCATCCAGCGCAAGCAGGAGAATGACGCAGCGGCGGCCGCATGGGCAGCCCGCAAGGCCGCCCATGATCCGACACTCACCCCCGAGTGGCAGACCGAGATTCAGGTGGAGACCACGCGCGTCGCGGCTTTCGCCGATGTCCCTACCCGCGGCAGCCTGATTAAGGCCGGAGACGGCATTCTCACGCTCACCGGAACCAATAGCTATTCCGGCGGCACCACATTCGCTGGGGGTATTCTGTCGGTGGCCCGTGACGCCAACCTCGGCGCGGCGGCGGGGGGCCTTACCTTTGACGGCGGCATCCTCCAGGTCACCGGCACCAGCTTCACCACCACCGGCCGGGCCATCACCTGGGGCAACGGCGGCGGCGGCTTCGATATTGCCAGCCTGGACAATACCTTCACCCTGAACCAGTCCCTTTCCGGCACCGGCGGCCTCGCCAAGCTCGGGGCAGGAACCCTGGTTTTCACCGCCACCCACAGCTTCACCGGCCAGGCGACCCTCGCCGGCGGCGGCCTCCAGCTTACCGAAACCGCGAGCCTCATCGCCCCGGTCGTCACCTTGGCAGGAACCACCCTCACCAACGCAGGAACCCTGGCCGGCGGCGTCACCAATGCCGGCACCCTGATCACCACCGGCACCATTGCCGGCGGGCTCAGCAATACCGGCTTTGTCCAGGCCGCCGGCGTGCTCGCCGGAACGGTGAGCAATGCCTCCGGCGCAGCCGTCGCCCTCACCGGCAGCACCACAGGCATCACCCGCCTAAGCAATAACGGCGCCATCGATCTCGGCGGCACCGCCCTGACGGTCGGATCGCTCACCGGCACCACAGCCACCGCCGTTATTGGCAATGGCCAGCTCACGGTAGGCACAGACGGCAGCTCCGCCAGCTATGCCGGACAGATCGTCGATGGCGCCAGCCGCACCAGCCTCACCAAGGCCGGTGCCGGCACCCTCACCCTCACCGGCAACAACTCCTATACCGGCCTCACCACCGTCACCGGCGGCCTGCTGTCGGTGAACGGCGCCTTCTCCTCGACGCTGGCCATCGGCACCTCGGGCACCCTGCGCGGCTCCGGCACCCTCTCCGGCCCGCTGGTGGTGGCCGGGCGGCTGGCGCCGGGCAACTCGCCCGGCACCCTCACCGTCAACGGGCCGGTGACGCTCGCCAGCACCTCCACCTTCCAGACCGACATCGACGGCACCGGCACCGGAACCGGCGCGGGCAATTATTCCCGCCTCGTCACCACCGGCACCAACGGCACAGTCACCGTGGCCGGAACCCTGGCGCCCACCCTGCGCGGCATCACCGGCAGCGCAACCAACAGCTACACCCCGCCGCTGGGCACCAGCTTCACGGTGATCCAGAGCAGCGCCGGCCTCTCCGGCTCCTTCGCCGGCCTGGCCCAGCCGGCGAGCGGCCTGCCCGCCTCCACCCGCTTCGATGCCCTCTACGGCCCCACCAGCCTGGCGCTGGTGGTCACCCCGCTGTGGTACGGCAACCTGGCGGCCAACGGCCTGGCCACCACCGCCAATGCCAGCGCGCTCGGCAGCGCGGTGGACAGCATTCGCCCGGTGGCCGGCATTGCTCTGACCGGAGCCAATGCCGGGCTGTTCAACAGCCTCTACAGCCTGGCCCCGACGGCATTGGCCGCCGCCCTCAGCCAGATGACCGGCGAGGTCTATGCCTCCACCGCCGCCCAGACCTTCGATGACGCCCGCCAGGTGCGCGCCGCCATCAACGAGCGCCTGGACGACGCCACCGGGCCCAAGCCCGACAAGGCCACCGCCAAGCTCTCGTCGAGCCTGAACGTCGCCGTGTGGGCCACCGGCTACGGCGGCTGGGGCAATGCCTCCGGCGACGGCCTCGCCTCCCTGGGCTGGACCCAGAGCGGCTTCATCGCCGGTGCCGACGTCAAGGTGTTCGACACCACCCGCCTCGGCATCGCCGCCGGCTTCGGCCAGTCCGATGGCCATGTGGACAGCCTCAACTCCAAGGCCGACAACAGCCACACCGACCTGGCGCTCTATGGCGTCTCGCAACGTCGCCTTCGGCACCTTCTCCAACGGCCTGGGTAGCAGCTACAACGGCAACACCGCCCAGGTGTTCGGCGAAGTCTCGCGTCCGTTCGCTTTCGGACCGGCTCAGGTGTCGCCGTTCGCGGCGGTGGCCTATGTGAACCAGAACTTCGACGCCTTCTCCGAAACCGGCGGCGCCGCCGCACTCTCAGGCTCGGCGCAGTCCATGAGCACCACGCTTACCACCCTGGGCGCGCGGCTAAGCACCGACATGGTGGTGGGCAACGGCCTCTTCACCCCCAGCCTCAAGCTGGGCTGGCAGCATGCCTTCGGCGACGTGGACACGACGTCGGTGATGTGGCTGAACGGCTCCACCCCGTTCCTGGTCTCCGGCACGCCCATCGCCCGCGATGCGCTGGCGCTCAATGTGGGCCTCAGCTATGCCTTCAACGACGCGGTCAGCGCCGGCTTCGCCTATGACGGCGTGCTCGGCTCCGATGCGCAGAGCAACACGCTCAAGGGCAATCTGCGGGTCAATTTCTGAGCCATCCCCCAGACAAAGAGGACGGCATCCTGCATCGGATGCCGTCCTCATCACTGCCGATAACATGTATGGGTAAGTGGGTGTCCTGGCTCACCTTTTTTACGTAAGGTTACAGGGGATGTTCCGAGCCTGGAGGGCGTGAACTGATGGGGTGGATGCCCCCTCCTGCGGGCTCGTATTGTGTCCGGGCAGCGCCGTGGTGGCGCTTTCAAGGGAGGGGCACATGCCAGATGTTCATGTCCTTGCGATCGACCTGGCCAAGCGGAGTTTCCAGGTCTGCGGCACGGATCGGGGCGGGGCGGTTCTGTTCAACCGGACGGTGTCCCGCGCGAAGCTGATCCAACTGTTGAGCGCGCAGCCGCCTTGCATCGTGGCGATGGAGGCCTGCGCAACGAGCCATTATTGGGGCCGCGTCGCTCAAGGCCTTGGACGCCACGTGCGGCTGGTTCCGCCGATCTACGTGAAGCCCTTTGTGAAGCGGCAGAAGAATGATGCCGCTGACGCGGCCGCGATCGCCGAAGCCGCGCTGCGTCCGAACATGCATTGCGTCGCGGTTTGAAAAGTCATGGCTGCATGGGAAAGCACGTACCCTCGCACGCCAGCAACCGCGAACGCGAAATGCCATATCGAAAATACGAAAGTCATGTTGAATTTCGCGTCGTCCGACTTGAGGTGGTCCCCATACAATCAAAGCCACACGCTGCGCAATTCGTTCGATCTCGCGCGCAACATGGGGCGGCGAGCGATTTCATAGTGCTATAGCGAAAACGTAGTGATCATCACTATCGGACGCGGCCCGCCATTTGCCTGTTGCAGGCTTTTCCATACCCTGCCAAAAGTGTTGAAATTCCTGGATTTTGTTTCGCAGAGCGTCTCCAAAAGCGCAGCGAAAATCCTTTCAATCCCGGTTCGGTGTCAGCGTTAAGGCTGCGGCTGGGGCAATGGCGCCTGACGTTGCCTAAGCTTCGATCGAGCGGTGAGTTCGGCTGAGCGACTTTTGCGTGGCGGGCCAGTGACAGGTTCCGCCTAGCGTGGAAGGTTGCAGCGAAGGTTGACCGCATACGCGATCATCACGGTGGACGCATGCACTATGGCGGCGACAACAAACCATGCTGGTCACAGGCGGAAAAGCCAGGCTGCGGCGAGACGTCTGGCCGCCGACCTGATTTCGGCGCCAGCCTCTCGCAAAGAACGCGAGCCGGTGCAGCGATCGATGGATCAGGGGGAGGAAGGGCCGGATGGCCTGACCAGTCTTTCGTTCGCAAGGCTTGCTGATGCGGCGGCGGCGCAGCGCACGTCCGCGATCACGCCGGTGATCAGCGTCTCCAGCGCCTCTGCCACGATGCGCCCCACTCGCGTCAGGGGCTTGCGGCCGTCCATGGCAATGCTCACCATCTGGGGCTCCGCGCCCTTGTCGCGTACGGGGCGGAAGACCAGCGTTCCTTCAATCAACTCCGGGGCGGCGTCCAATTCCGAGGTGAAGGCCACATAGCCCTTCTCGCGGGCCAGGATCTTCACGAGCTGGAGCGAATTGGTCTCCACGGTCTTTCGGTCCTGCGTGAACAGCCAGCCGTGGCGCGCCTCCAGATAGCGCCGGATCATCAGCGCGCGGCTCTGGAGCACGATTGGGTGTGCCACCACCTCCTGGAGGCTGAGGGACGGTCGGCGCGCCAGGGGATGATCGGGCGCGATCACGCAACCGAAGGGCAGCTCGGCCGACCACATGACGTGAATGTCGCGCCGCGGCGACAGGTTGAAGACGGCGGCGATGTCCGCTTCGCCCGCCGTGAGGGCCGCCACGGCGGCATCGGTGCTGGCCACTTCCACGTCGAGCGAAATGCGGGGATGGCGGACGTCCAGATGCGCGATCAGGGCAGGCAGGATGCCGTTCACGTGGCTGTCCATGGCCACCACCCGCACATGGCCCTGATTGATGCCCTGGAGCTGGCGCAGTTCGGCGGCGGCGCGGCGCTCATCGGCCATCCACCGGCGCGCCAAGGTCACGATCGCATCCCCCGCCGGCGTGAGGCGCATACCCTTGGACACGCGCTCGAACAGCGGAACGCCCAGCGTTTCCTCCAGCTGGAGCACCTGCCGGTTGATGGCAGAGGCGGCGACGTTCAGGTCCTTCGCGGCGCGCTGGATGGAGCCGGAGCGGGCGACCTGCTCGGCATAGCGCAGGGCGGCGGGAACGAGGGAGGCCGGCACTGTCGTCTCCATGCGCATTTTGCGTATGGAAAAGTATCAAATCTGCGATGGACGGCAATGCCTCGGGGGATAACACTCCGGATGCGCGAAATGGATACGCGCCATCACTGATCCAGAGGCTGATCCTCAATCAGGCGCTCACGAGGCCGGGACTATGAGCCAATCCGCCGGGCATGCCTTGACCCTTCGCGGCATTTCCCATGCCTTCGGCGCCGTGGTGGCGGCCAATGCCATCGATCTGGATATCCGACCCGGCGAGTTGGTGTCGCTGCTCGGCCCCTCCGGTTGCGGCAAGACCACGCTGCTGAAGATCATCGCCGGCTTCCTTCGGCAGACCGCCGGGGATGTGCTGGTGGATGGCGTGTCCATCTCAAACCTGCCCACCAACCAACGGCGCATCGGCATCGTCTTCCAGAACTACGCGCTCTTCCCGCACATGAGCGTGGCGCAGAACATCGCCTATGGCCCAGTGGCGGCGGGATGGCCAAAGGCGGAAGTGGCTGCCGTCGTTGCCGAGATGCTCGACGTGGTTCAGATGGCCGCCTTCCGGGATCGGCTCCCCCGTGAATTGTCGGGCGGCCAGCAGCAGCGCGTGGCGCTGGCCCGCTGCCTCGCCATCCGCCCCAAGATCCTCCTGCTGGACGAACCGTTCAGCGCCCTCGACAAGAATCTGCGCCTCGACATGCAGATCGAGATCAAGCGCCTGCAGCGCCAGTCCGGCATCACCACTGTGATGGTGACCCACGACCAGGAGGAGGCGCTTGGCATGTCCGACCGGATCGCCGTTCTCTCGCGCGGCAATCTGGAGCAGTTCGCCAGCCCTTCCGATATCTATGACCGCCCGGCCTCACTGTTCGTCAACACCTTCGTCGGCACCGCCAACCTCATTCCCGGGGAGATCGCTGCCCTCGGCCCCAACGGCGCGGCGGTGCGGCTGGCGGAGGGAAGCCTCATCGAAACCGGCCGTCCGACGCAGCTTGCCGTCGGCTCCCGCGTCCTGGTGGCGCTGCGTCCGGAAGGGCTGCGCGTGAGTGCTCAAGGCGGGAATGGCGCGCTCGCCGCGCGCGTCACGGCCGTCATGCCCATCGGGCCCTCCTTGATCTACGAGGCGGTACTTGCGGATGGGACCGCCGTGAAGGTGGTTCAGGAGCGGGACGACGAGGGTCCGCTCACGGGCGCCGTGTTCCTCCATCTCAAGCCCAACCGCATCAGCGGCCTGTTTGCGGATCTTCCAGCCGACACCCAGAAAAAGGGGAACTGACCATGACCTTCGAGATGTCCCGCCGGGGCTTCCTCGCCTCCGCTTCCGCCGCAGCCGGGCTCGCCATGCTGCCGCGCGGCGCCTTTGCCGCAGACGAACTGGTGGCAGCCACCTTCGGCGGCACCTGGGCCAATGTGCAGAAGCAGATTCTCGCGCCTTATTTCACCAAGCGCACCGGCGCCAGCGTGGTGCAGTCCCCCATGCTGGCCACCGAGCAGATCGCCAAGCTCACCGCAGCCAAGGGGAACCAGCCCCCCTTCGACGTGGCGATGCTGGATGAGGGGCCGGCGCTGGAGGCGATCGATGCCGGTCTGATCGCCAAGTACGACCCGGCAAAGTCGCCCAACTTCGCCGCCCTGAACCCGCAGTTCCAGGGCGCCTACGGCCCGGCCATCACCATGCAGGCCATCGGCATCGCCTATAATCCCAAGACGGTGAAGACGCCGCCCACCTCCTGGGACGACCTGTGGAAGCCGGAGTTCAAGGGGCGCGTCGGTATCACCTCGCTCGCCTCCACCCTGGGCCTTGCCTTCCTGCTCGACATCAACCGCCTTGCCGGCGGCACCGAGGCGAACATGGAGCCGGGTTTCAAGAAGCTGAAGACGCTGCTGCCCAACCTTGCCGCCGTCTCCGCAAATTTCGGCGCCCATGGCGCACTGTTTCAGCAGGGTGAGATCGACATCGGCGTGCAGAACTTCAACTTCGCCGAGGAACTCAAAGCCAAAGGCGTGCCGATCGAATTCGTCCGCGTCAATACCGGCACCCCAGCCTGGAAGACCACCATGCACGTGGTCGCCGGAGCCCTGAAGCCGGACCTCGCTTATGCCTATGTGGACAGCCAGATCTCGCCCGAAGTGCAAAGTGAGATGCAGAAGTCTCCGTGGAATGTCATCCCCACCAGCAGCAAGGTGCCCTATGGAGGGCTGGTGGCCGAGAAGATCGCGAAGAGCCCGGCGGACCTCGACAAGATGGTGTTCTTCGACTGGAAAGTGGTGAACCAGAACCGCGCGGCGTGGACCCAGCAGTTCAACCGCGACATCAGGGTCTGACCGTGTCCGGCACCGCGTTCTCCCCTTCCAGAGACTGGGCGCTCGCGGTGCCGCTGGCGGCCATGTTCGCACTGTTCTTCATCGCCCCCCTCGGCCTCTTGGTTTCCATCAGCTTCCAGGCGGACCGGCAGATGACCGGTGCGCTGGGCATCGGGCAGTATTCCGCCTTCCTGGGCGACAGCCTGAACCTTGCCGTGCTGCGCGACACGCTTCTGGTGGGCGTGAAGGCGACGGGGCTCTGCCTCGTCTTCGGCTATCCGCTGGCCTGGCTATGCACGCGGGTGCCGGCCCGGTGGCAGGCGGCGCTCATCTTCCTGATCGTGCTGCCCATCGTCACCAGCGTGGTGGTTCGCACCTTTGCCTGGATCGTGATCCTGGGGCGCCATGGCATCGTCAACGAGGCGATCCTGGCGCTCGGGCTTTCCGCCCAACCGCTGCGCCTCCTGTTCAGCGAGACCGGTGTGGTCATCGTGCTGGCGCAGGTGCAGATGCCGCTGATGGTGCTCCCGCTCATCACCACGCTTCAGCGCATGGACCCAAATCTTGAAAGCGCCTCGCAGGCGCTTGGAGCCGGCGCCTGGCGGACTTTCTTCAAAGTCACCTTGCCCCTGTCCTTGCCGGGGATCATCGCCGGCACCATCCTGACCTATACGGCCTGCGTCACCGCCTTCGTGACCCAGTCGCTCATTGGCGGCTCGCGGCTCCTCTACATGCCCATGTTGATCTTCCAGCAGGCCATGGACCTGCAGAACTGGCCCTTCGCCGCGGCCGTCTCGGTGATCTTCATGGCGTCCGTCCTTCTCATCGTTGCCATGCTGGTCGCGCTCTCGCGCAGCCGTGCGGCCCGGCTCTACGGCTAGGAGGCGATCATGGTGCGCGACTGGCAAACCCTCTCCTTCAACGCCCTGTTCGGTCTGATCGCCCTCATCTGCGTCATCGTTCTGGCGGGACCGACGCTGGTTATCCTCATCCTGTCCTTCACGGGCGAGGAGGCGCTGCATTTTCCTCCCACCAGCTATTCGTTCCGCTGGTACGTGGCCCTGCTGGCCGCCAACGAGTTGCAGGCGGCGCTGTGGGTCAGCCTGAAAGTGGCGGCCATCAGCGTGACGGTCTGCGTCGTTCTCGGGGTGGCGGCGGCCTTGGCCATCGTCCGCAGCACCGGGGCCATGGCGCGGGTGCTGGAGACCGTGTTCATGTCTCCGCTCATCCTGCCGGCGCTCGCCTTCGGATTTGCCGCCCTGATGCTGTTTTCCATGCTGGGCATGCGGCCTTCCATCCTGACGCTCGCCATCGGCCACATCATCGTGTGCGTGCCGTTTGTGCTGCGCACCACGCTGGCGAGCCTGATGCAACTGGACCCGGCGCTGATCGATGCCTCCCGCAGCCTCGGGGCGTCCGGGCTTCACACCTTCCGCACGGTGACACTTCCCCTCATCAGCCGGGGGGTGGCCTCCGGGGCCTTCATCGCCTTCATGGCGTCCTTCGACAATGTGCCGGTCTCGCTCTTCCTCCAGGATGCGCGCACCCAGGTCCTGCCCATCTATCTGTGGGACATCATCCAGAACCAGTTGGACAGCCGCGCCGCGTCCGCCTGCGGGGTCATCATCATCGCGACCGTTCTGCTGATGGTGGCGATGGAGCGGCTCGCCGGCTTTTCACGCTTCATGAAATGATCCGGGAGAGGACTGTGCCGAGCGACCTCATCAGCCTTGACGCCCTGAACGCCATGCCGGCGGGGGAGTTCTGCGCATGCCTCGGCCCGGTGTTCGAGAACGCGCCGTGGGTGGCCGCGGCGGCTGCGGTAAACCGGCCCTTTGCCAGTCTCACGGCGCTGCACAAGGTGATGATGGGGGAGATCGCCGCCCTGTCGGCAGACCGTCTGGCCCGCTTCCTGAGCGGACACCCGCGTCTTTCCGCCGAGACCCTGCGGCGCGGCACGACGGCGGAATCTACAGCCGAGCAGACGGCCATCGGCCTTCACGGCCTCGACGACGCCTTGAGTGCGCAGCTCGACAAGCTGAACGGCGCCTATGAGGCGCGGTTCGGCTTTCCCTTTATCCTGGCTGTGCGAAAGGCCTCTCTGGCGACATTGTTTGCCACCTTCGAACGACGCCTCGCCGCGAGCCCGGATGCGGAGCGCGCGGAGGCGCTGGCGGAGGTGGCAGCCATTTCCTGGATGCGCCTGCTGGACCGCGTGCAGGCGGCACCGACCGGCGGCGTGTCGACTCACGTGCTCGACACGGTGCGGGCCGCCCCCGCGGGGGGCCTCGGCGTGGAGCTGTGGCGGAGGGAAAACAACGGGGACATGACTCGCATCCTGTCCTTCGTCACCAACGATAACGGCGCTTGCGACGGGACCCTGCTGGAAGGCGGCCACCTCGCCGCCGGCACCTATGAATGGCGCTACGACACGTCCACCTACTTCGCCCGCCACGGCTATTCCACGCCGGCCCGAAGCTATCTGGGCAAGGTGCAGGTGGCCTTCACCGTCTGGAACCCGGAGGAGCACTTCCACGTGCCCCTGCTTCTCTCCCCGGGATCCTACACAACATATCGGGGAAGCTGAGCTTGCGGCGGGCAGTGAGCCTATCGACGGATCGAGAATGGTCTGATCCCAGGGCGGCTGCTTTTTACGCGCTTCATGTCGCTGTTGACCGGCACACCGGTTCTGCTTTTTCGCGCAAATGGTCCGGTGGACGCTTTCAGCGGACCTGATGCTGTTCACGCCGGTGCCGTGAAATTCAATTGACAAGCAGACCGGGCTGCGGCGCAAATCAGGTTCATGTCCGCCCAAAGCGATGTGCCGCGCCACCAAGCCTCGCTCGACAGCCTCGGCTGCGACATGACCGTTCTTGCCCGCAACGAACGGCTTCAGGCCGGCCAAGCGGTGGTGATGCGCAAGACGTGCCAGCAGCCACTTGGCCGGGTCGCCACGGCCGAGAGCGCGCAAGGGGCGTTGATCGGTGTTTCCCTGTCTGGGCATCACCGGCGCGCGATCATTGTGGATGGCCGCGAGAAACTCTTCACCTTCCAACCGGGCCAGATCTATCTGCGCCACTTCAGCGAGCCCTACAAAGCGGACCTGCAGACAGCCTTCGACTTTCTGCTCGTCGAAATTCCCTACGACAATCCCGTGGACGAGTGGCCGGAGGCGCGAACGCTTTCTGCCCTGCCGCGCCTGCAGGCGGAGACCGATCCGGTGCTGCCCCATCTGGCGGCGGCGCTCCTGCCGAGCCTGTCGGAGGCCAGCCTCGTCTCGACCCTGTTCGTGGACCAGATGGTGCTCGCCATGCAGGCCCATCTGGTCGGCCGCTTCGGCACCGTTCCACCGCCACGCCATAAGCCGCTTCTGTCACACAGGCAGGAGGCGCGCGCCAAGGAGCTGCTCGCCAGCCATCTCGACGGGGATATCCTGGTCGGTGACGTCGCGGCGGCATGCGGCATGTCCCGGAGTGCCTTCATGCGCGGCTTCCGCGCGACGACCGGAACCACCCCCATGCAGTGGCTGACTTCGCTGCGCGTCGAGACCGCCAAGAAGCTCCTGGAAGGCAGCGACCTGCCCCTGGCTGAAATCGGGGCGCGATGCGGCTTCGCCGATCAAAGCCATTTCAGCCGGGCTTTTTCTGCCCGGACGGGGATTTCGCCCGGCGCCTGGCGTCGCGGGGCCTGAGGCCGGGGCAAACTGGGGCTGTACGATAAGGCAAAAGGCCGGGACGATCGTTCAAGACCCGGACTTCTCCTTTTGGCCAATTGGGGGGCGGCCGGCCGACATCAGGCTCTCGCTTCTGGTGAGAGCGGCGTCGACCGCCAGACCCGAGGCCGTCAGGGAGTATTCCACATGCAGCACGCGCCCGCTGAGGTCGCGGCGCTCCACATAGCCTCCGGCTTCCAACGCCTTAAGCCGCGCCGACAGAACCCGGGCCGAAAGACCTGGTGGCAGATGCCGGCGCAGGGCGCCAAAGCGCAACGCGCCATGCCGCGCGAGCGCGAGGACGATATGGCTCGTCCATTCCTGCGCGAAAAATTTCAGGAACCCGTCAGCGGCGCAGGCGGCCGGGCCACCGGGGTGCACAGCCTCGGTCTCGCCCTCGTCCGGGCCCGGTATCTGCGAGGTAACTAATGGCTTCTGCATGGCGGGCTCGCTAAGATGTCTGAGACACGTTGTTTCAAGCACATACGGGCTCTGGAAGCTAATAGGAACTTCGATAGCCGGAGTTTCAGCATGCTTGCGTGCTGTCAATAGCCATTCTAGCGCCCGGATATCCCTCCCGGCGACTCAATTCGCATCCCAAAAGCTTCAGAATGGAAGGGCTCATCATGCCATTCGTCAAGACTGTGGACGGCGTCGAGATTTTCTACAAGGATTTCGGCGCGAAGGACGCGCAGCCCATCATGTTTCATCACGGATGGCCATTGTCCTCCGATGACTGGGACGCGCAGATCTTGTTTTTCCTCGGCAAGGGCTATCGCGTTGTCGCGCATGACCGCCGGGGCCATGGCCGCTCCGCCCATGTCTGGCAGGGCCACGACATGGATCATTACGCGGCCGACGCCTTCGCCGTGGTCGAGGCGCTCGACCTGCGCAATGCAGTCCATATCGGCCATTCGACCGGAGGCGGCGAGGTCGCCCGCTATGTGGCCAAGCATGGCGAGCCTGCCGGCCGGGTCGCCAAGGCCGTGCTCGTCAGCGCCGTGCCGCCCCTGATGCTGAAGACCGAAGCCAATCCGGGCGGCTTGCCGCTGGAGGTGTTCGACAGCTTCCGCAAGGCCACGGCGGACAACCGCGCGCAGTTCTTTCTCGACGTGCCGGCCGGGCCCTTCTACGGCTTCAATCGCGAGGGCGCCAAGACCTTTCCGGGCGTCGTGCAGAACTGGTGGCGGCAGGGCATGATGGGCAGCGCCGTCGCCCATTACGAGGGCATCAAGGCCTTCTCCGAGACGGACCAGACGGAAGACCTGAAGTCCATCGGCGTTCCCACCCTCGTGCTCCACGGCGAGGATGACCAGATCGTGCCGATCGATGCGTCGGCACGCGCCTCGGTCAAGCTGCTGCGCAACGGCACGCTCAAGACCTATCCCGGCTTCAGCCACGGCATGCTGACCGTGAATGCCGACGTCCTGAACGCCGATCTTCTCGCCTTCATCCAGGGCTGAACGAAACGCAGGGGCCGGCCCCGCTTCATCCGGGACCGGCCTTCCTCTCGGAATCGTTGGAAGAGGGGCTTTGGCCATGACGACCCAATCCACGCACCCCGTCACCGTCGTGTTCGTCCATGGAGCGTGGGCCGATGGCTCGAGCTGGCGGAGCGTCATCGCGCGTCTCATCGCGGATGGGATCGACGTCGTCGCCGTGCAGAATCCGACCAGTTCGCTTGCCGACGATGTCGCTGCCACGCGCGCCACGCTTGCCGGAGTTGCCGGCCCGGTGGTTCTCGTCGGCCATAGCTGGGGCGGTACGGTCATCACCGAGGCGGGAAACGACCCGAAAGTTGCAGCCCTCGTCTATGTGGCAGCTTTCGCTCCCGATGTCGGCCAGTCGACCGGGGATCAGGTCGGTGCATATCCGGCGCCTCCGGGGCTGTCGGGCATCTCGGACGATGGCACGGGCCGCCTGCGCATGAGCGTCGAAAGCTGGATCGAAAACGTGGCGCAGGACCTGCCGGCCGATGAGGCACGGGTTCTGGCGGCAATAGCGCCGCCTTTGGGCGCGACCACCTTCGGCGACAAGATCACCAGCGCGGCATGGAAAAGCCGTCCGAACTGGTATGTGGTTTCTCGCGATGATCGCGCGGTCGATGTAGCGCTCCAGCGCGCCTTGGCGGCGCGGATGTCGGCCCGCACGACGGAGCTCTCTGCCAGCCACATGGCTCTGCTTTCCCAGCCGGATGCCGTGGCCGGTGTGATCAAGGACGCGGTCGCAAGCATCGCCGGCGGTGCAAATTCGGCCCTCAATCCGGTGGTATCATGAAGATCTACCTGATGTCGCTCGGCGCCGGCCTGCTGGTCGGCGTGATCTATAGCCTCATCAATGTCCGGTCGCCGGCCCCGCCGGTGATCGCTCTGGTGGGACTGTTCGGCATTCTCGTCGGCGAGCAATTGCCGCCGCTGGTGAAGGGCCTATGGGCCAAGGCCCCGGCCTCGCAGTCCTGGCAGCGCCAGGTGAAGCCCCATGTCTTCGGGCATCTTCCGGCCGGGACGCACCAGGGGTCCGCCACGGACGAGGGCGACAAAGGCTGATACCGGCCCGACGCAGCGGGCCGGGCGGGCTCGCCGCGCCCGGCTTCCACCCCCGACCTTGTCACCAAACCAATTCTCGGCATCCGGAGGAAACGCGATGTCCGCCGACCTGATCCTTCACAGCGGGCTGATCACCACGCTCGACCGCACCAATCCCACGGCCAGCGCTGTTGCGATCCGCGCGGGGCGCTTTCTCGCCGTCGGCCGCGAAGCCGAGGTGATGGCACATGCCGGCCCCGACACGAAAATCGTCGACCTGAAGGGCAAGCGCGTGCTGCCCGGGCTCATCGACAACCATCTGCACATCATTCGCGGCGGTCTGAACTTCAACATGGAGCTGCGTTGGGACGGGGTACGCTCCCTCGCCGACGCCATGTCGATGCTGAAGCGCCAGGTCGCGGTGACGCCGCCGCCGCAATGGGTGCGCGTCGTCGGCGGCTTCACGGAGCACCAATTCGCCGAGAAGCGGCTGCCGACGATCGAGGAGCTGAACGCGGTCGCGCCCGACACGCCGGTCTTCATCCTGCATCTCTACGACCGGGCGCTCCTGAACGGTGCCGCCTTGCGGGCGGTGGGCTATACGAAGGATACGCCAAACCCGCCCGGCGGCGAGATCACCCGCGACGCCAATGGCAATCCGACCGGCCTCCTGCTGGCGCGGCCGAACGCTGGCATCCTCTACGCCACTTTGGCCAAGGGGCCGAAGCTGCCCTTCGACTACCAGTTGAATTCGACCCGGCATTTCATGCGCGAGCTCAATCGACTCGGCGTAACCGGTGCAATCGATGCCGGCGGCGGCTTCCAGAACTATCCTGATGATTATGCCGTCATCCAAAAGCTCGCCGACGAAAATCTGCTGACCATCCGCCTCGCCTACAACCTGTTCACGCAGAAACCGAAGCAGGAGAAGGACGACTTCCTCAACTGGACGAAGACCTCGAAGTACAAGCAGGGCGACGACTACTTCCGCCACAACGGGGCCGGCGAGATGCTGGTGTTCTCGGCGGCCGATTTCGAGGATTTCCGCGAGCCGCGCCCCGACATGCCCCCCGAGATGGAAGGCGACCTGGAAGGCGTCGTGCGCATCCTGGCCGAGAACCGCTGGCCCTGGCGCCTGCACGCGACCTATGACGAGACGATCTCGCGGGCGCTCGACGTGTTCGAAAAGGTCGACCAGGACATCCCGCTCAAGGGGCTGAACTGGTTCTTCGACCATGCCGAGACGATTTCGGAACGGTCCATCGACCGCATCGCGGCCCTCGGCGGCGGCGTCGCCGTCCAGCACCGCATGGCCTATCAAGGCGAGTACTTCGTCGAACGCTACGGCCTTGGTGCAGCCGAGGCGACGCCGCCGGTGGCGCGGATGCTCGAAAAGGGCATCAAGACCTCGGCCGGTACGGATGCGACACGCGTCGCCTCCTACAATCCCTGGGTCTCGCTCGCCTGGCTGATCACGGGCCGGACCGTCGGAGGGCTGCGGATCACGCCGCAGCGCAACTGCCTCGACCGTGAGACGGCGCTCAGGATGTGGACCGAGAACGTCACCTGGTTCTCCAACGAGGAGGGCAAGAAGGGCCGCATCGTCGCCGGCCAGCTCGCCGATCTGATCGTGCCCGACCGCGACTTCTTCGCCTGCGCCGAGGACGAGATCTCGCACATCACCGCAGAGATGACGATCGTGGGCGGGAAAATCGTCTATGGCGCCGGTGGCTTCGCCGGCCTTGACGAGAGCGCCCCCCCGCCGGCCATGCCGGACTGGTCGCCGGTCCGCACCTTCAAGGGCTATGCCGCCTGGGGCGAGCCGGACGGGGCCGGCAAGAACTCCCTGCGCCGCATGGCGATGGCCCAATGTGGGTGCGCCAGCGCCTGCAATGTCCATGGTCACGATCATGCCGGCGCCTGGTCACGCAAGCTGCCGATCTCGGATCTGAAGAGCTTCTGGGGTGCGCTGGGCTGCGCCTGCTGGGCGGTCTGAGATGTCGGGGACCGCTCATGCCGTCTCGCGCATCGGCATGCTGCGCTGGTGCGCGGTGCTGCTGCTCTGCGCGGCCTACATTCAGGGGCCGATCACAAAGCTCCTCGATTTTCCCGGCGCCCTTGCCGAGATGGAGCATTTCGGCCTGAGGCCGGCGCCGCTTTTCGCCATCGGCGTCATCGTCTTCGAACTTGCCATGTGCGCGCTGATCCTGATCGGCCGCTGGCGGGGCCTCGCCGCGCTGGCGCTTGCGGCCTTCACGCTCGCCGCGACCTTCGTCGCATTGCGCTTCTGGGAAATGCCGGCGGGACAGGGCCGGACCATGGCGGCCAACGCCTTCTTCGAGCATCTCGGGCTGACGGGCGGCTTCCTGCTCGTGGCGCTGGATGATCGCGCCCGCAGGGAAAGGGCCTCGCGATGAGCACCAGCATCCCGCCGGCTCCGGCATCGGGGTTCGCCCCGCTCCGGCAGAAGGTTTTCGCCGTCCTCTGGGCGGCGACCATCATCGGCAATATCGGCTCCTTCATGCGCGATGTGGCCAGCGCCTGGCTGGTGACGGACCTGTCAGGGGCACCGGCGGCCGTGGCGCTGGTGCAGGCGGCGGCGACGCTGCCGGTCTTCCTGCTGGCGATCCCCGCCGGCGTGCTCGCCGACATCCTCGACCGGCGCCGGTTCCTCATCGCGATCCAGCTCCTGCTCGGCTGCGTCAGCCTCGGCTTGATGGCGCTTTCGCTTTCCGGGATGCTCAACGTGAGCGCGCTCGTGGCGTTGACCTTTCTCGGGGGGATCGGCGGGGCCCTGATGGGACCCACCTGGCAGGCGATCGTGCCTGAACTGGTCGAGAAGCCCGACCTGAAGAACGCGGTCGCGCTCAACTCGCTCGGCATCAACATCGCGCGCGCCATTGGACCGGCCCTGGGTGGCCTCATCCTGGCCGGCTTGGGCGCCGGGCTCACTTACGGCGCCGACGTTCTGAGCTATGTGGTCGTGATCGGGGCGCTGCTCTGGTGGCGCCGCGCCGCGGGCGCGGACGATGCCTTGAGCGAGCGCTTTGCCGGGGCCTTCCGCGCGGGACTGCGCTATGCGCGGGCGAGCCGCGAGTTGCACGTGGTGCTGTTGCGCGCTGCCATCTTCTTCGCCTGTGCCAGCGCCGTCTGGGCACTGCTGCCGCTGGTGGCGCGCAACCTTTTGGGCGGCGGCGCGGGCTTCTACGGTATCCTCCTCGGCGCGGTGGGCGCCGGCGCCATCGGCGGGGCGGTGCTGCTGCCCCGACTGCGTGCCCGGCTTGATGCCGATGGGCTGCTGCTGCTCTCGGCGGTGGTGACCGCGGCCGTGATGGCGGCCTTGACCTTGGCGCCGCCACAAACCGTCGCGGTCCTCTTCCTGCTGTTCCTCGGCGCGGCCTGGATCGTCGCCTTGACCACGCTCAATGGCGTCGCCCAGGCCATTCTTCCCAATTGGGTGCGCGGACGGGCCTTGGCGGTCTATCTCACCGTCTTCAACGGCGCGATGACGGCGGGCAGCCTCGGCTGGGGCGCCATCGCAGAGGCCGCGGGGCTGCGGGGCACGCTGCTGATCAGCGCCGGCGCCTTGCTCCTTGCCGGCTTTGTCATGCATCGCGTCAAGCTGCCGGCGGGCGAGGCCGACCTCGCACCGTCCAACCATTGGCCCGAGCCCCTGACGGCGAGCGAGATCGAGCACGACCGCGGCCCCGTGCTGATCCTGATCGAGTATCGCGTGCCGCAGCCCGATCGCGGGGCATTCCTGCGGGCGATCCATGCGCTCTCGACCGAGCGACGGCGCGACGGCGCTTATGCCTGGGGCGTTACCGAAGATGCCGCCGACCCCGATAAATTGGTCGAGTGGTTCCTGGTGTCCTCCTGGGCCGAGCATATGCGCCAGCACCGCCGCGTCTCCAAGGCCGATGCCGATCTTCAGGACAGCGTGCGGCGCTTTCACATCGGCGCGGAAGGCCCGGTGGTGCGTCATTTCCTTCATGTCGAGCCACCGAAGCCGGCGGGGGCCGGGGAAGAGGAGGCTGTGCCGTGAGAGGACCGTTCGATCGGCTCAAGGCGCTGCGCCCACCGACGCCGCAATCCGTCCCGAGCATCGGCGGACACGAGGTCTGCCGCGCGGGCTCTCGCCCGACCGGGCATCTCACCCACCGGCATCTCACCCGCCGGGGCCTGCGCCACCCATGACTCAGGTGGCGCCACCGCCAAAGGCCGGGCGGCGATCACATTAAAACCCAAGAGGAAAGCAGCATGTCCCATCTTGAAGTCCTGACCCCCCAGAACAGCCAGATCATCTTCATCGACCAGCAGCCGCAAATGGCCTTCGGCGTTCAGTCGATCGATCGCCAGGTGCTGAAGAACAACGTGGTCGGCCTCGCCAAGGCGGCGAAGGTGTTCAACATCCCGACCACGATCACGACGGTCGAAACCAAGGGCTTTTCCGGTCACACCTATCCCGAACTCCTGGCCGTCTTCCCGGAGAACAAGATCCTCGAGCGTACCTCGATGAACTCCTGGGACGACCAGAACGTGCGGGACGCCCTCGCCGCCAATGGTCGGAAGAAGGTGGTGGTCGCCGGCCTCTGGACGGAGGTCTGCAACACCACCTTCGCGCTCTGCGCGATGCTGGAAGGCGGCTATGAGATCTACATGGTCGCCGACGCTTCCGGCGGCACCTCTGTGGATGCGCATAAATATGCGATGGACCGGATGGTGCAGGCGGGCTGCGTGCCCGTGACCTGGCAGCAGGTGCTGCTTGAATGGCAGCGCGACTGGGCCCGGAAGGACACCTATGACGCCGTCGTCGCCATCGCCAAGGAGCATTCCGGCGCCTATGGCATGGGCATCGATTATGCCTACACCATGGTCCATGGCGCACCCGAGCGCGTGACACACGGCGAGACAATCGGGCCGCGCCCCGCCGCCTGAACGCCGGCCAGGGCGGCGCATCCGGTCAGCTGAGGTGCGCCGTCCCATCGAACCGTCTGGGTAGGATCAAAGCACCGCCGGTCCTCGTGCCAGGGGGAATGGACCGCGCTCTCTGGCTGGAGGCGCGGGAAGAGGCGGCGTAGCATTGCACTGCCTGTGGTCCTCCTGCATGTCCGCGTGCGGCACGCAGGAGAGGCCCGCGATACGTTCAGCGCCTTGTCGACCCACTCGGCGTTGCCCCACCCATGGCTGGGCGCTTGCGCGTGGATCCGCTCGGACTGCTCGCTCGTGCCTGCTGGCCGCGTTCAGACCGCGAACTGCGTCTGCACAAGCCGGGAATAGAGGCCGCCCGCCGCTATCAACTCGCGGTGGGCGCCCTGTTCGGCGACGCCCTCTCGCGTCACGACGATGATGCGGTCGGCATTGCGCACCGTGGAGAGGCGGTGGGCGATCACCAGCGTGGTACGCCCTTCGGAGAGCGCGGCCAGCGCCTTCTGGATCTCGAACTCCGTCTCGCTGTCGAGAGCGGAGGTGGCCTCGTCGAGGATCAGGATGGGGGGATCCTTCAGGAACATGCGGGCAATGGCGAGGCGCTGCTTCTGGCCGCCGGACAGCTTCACACCCCGCTCGCCGATGATTGTGTCGAGCCCGGCGGGGAGGCTTGCGATCATCTCGTCCAGCCGCGCCTTGCGGGCGGCCTCGCGAATGTCCGCCTCGTCGGCGTCGAGCCGGCCGTAGGCGATGTTCTCGCGAATGGTGCCGGCGAACAGGAACACATCCTGCTGCACGATGCCGATGCTGCGGCGGAGCGAGGCGAGGGTCACGTCGCGCACGTCGGCGCCATCGATTGTGATGCGCCCGGAGGTGGGCTCGTAAAAGCGCGGCAGCAGCGAGCAGAGCGTGGTCTTGCCCGCGCCCGAGGGGCCGACGAAAGCAACCGTCTCTCCCGCTTGGATGTGGACGCTGAGATGGTTCAGGACGCTCTTTCCGGGCGTGTAGCCGAAGCTCACATCCTCGTAGCGGATTTCGCCCCGCACCGGACCCAGCGGGCGCGCGCCGGGCCGGTCCGCCACGTCAGGGCGGGTGGCGAGGAAATCCAGATAGGAGCGAAAGCCCGCTATGCCCTTGGGGTAGATCTCCACCACGGCGGCGATCTTCTCCAGGGGGCGGAAGAATACGCCCACCAGCAGCAGGAAGCTGACAAAGCCGCCATTGCTGAGATCACCCCGGATAACGAACCAGGTGCCCGCCAGCATCACGACCACCTGGGTGAGGCGCATGCCCAGATAGCTCAGCGCCAGATTGCCGGCCATGAGCTTGTAGGCGGCGAGCTTGGTGGTGCGGTAGAGGCCGTTATCGGCGGCGAACAACTGGCGCTCATGGTCCTCGTTGGCGAAAGCCTGCACCACGCGGATGCCGCCCACATTCTCCTCGATCCGCGCATTGAAGGCGCCGACCCGGCCGAACAGGGTGCGGAAATTGTCCGTCATCTCCCGCCCATAATGGGTGGTGGCCCACGCCACGATTGGCACGATGGCGCCGGTGACCAGAGCCAGGTGCACATTGACCGTCAGCATCAAAGCGAAGGCGCCGATGAAGGTCATCACCGCCAGGAACACATCCTCCGGCCCGTGATGGGCGACCTCGCCCACCTCTTCGAGATTTTTCGTCAGTTTGGCGACCAGGTGACCGGTCTTGTGGTTGTCAAAGAACGAGAAGGACAGCTTCTGCACATGGTCGAAGGCGCGCCGGCGCATCTCGGTCTCGATGTTGATGCCGAGCATGTGCCCCCAATAGGTAACGATGGCCATCAACCCGGTATTGAGCAGGTAGATGGCGAGCAGGCCGATGGCGGCGGCAACGATAAGCCCCCAGTCCTGCGCGGGCAGAAGGTGGTCGACGAAGAGCGCGACTGCCATGGGAAAGCCCAGCTCGAGCAGGCCTGAGAGGATGGCGCAGGAAAAATCCAGCAGGAACAGGCCCCGGTACGGCGCGTAATAGGCGGCGAACTGCTTCAGGATGGTCATGTCTGTTGCTACGCTGTCTCAGTCCCCGATGTCCACGCCCACATGGCCGAGGCGCCAATAGGCGGCGACCATGCGGTGCGCCTTGTCGAAGCCGGCCTCCTTGGTGAGGAAGCGGCGGATCTCCCGGGCCTCGGCCTGCTCGCAGCCGACAAAGGCGCGGGCGGTGGTCAGGTCCGCCGGAAAGGCAAGGCCACGAACGGCCACCGGCAGCAGGCCCGCGTGCCCCGCCGGGCGGCCGTCACGGGTGAGATAGCGCAGGTCGAGCCGGGCAGGCGTGGCGAGCGGCTGCTGCTCGCTTGCGTCCGTAACCTCAAGGCGCACCACCGCCACGCTCTGCGCCGGCAGGGTTTCCAGCAAGCGGGAGATGGCCGGCAAGGCGGTCTCATCGCCGGCGAACAGGTTCCAGGCCCCCGGTTCGGGCCGGGCGCCACCGGGGCCGAGCAGGCCAACCGCATCGCCCGGTGCCGCCTCCCGTGCCCAGGTGGCGCCGGGGCAGTCGCCCTCGTGGAGCACGGCGTCGATGGCGATGGTACCCGCCGCCGCGTCCACAGCCCGCACCGTATACACGCGCGGCACCAACGCGTCCGCGCCCTCCGGAAAGACCATGCGACCGTCCGCCCCTGCGTGCGGCCAGACCGGAATGCGCCCGCGCGGCGGGATCAGGACGCGCACATGCAGGCCCGGCCCTGAGAAGTGCGCCGCATCGCCCCGCAGGATCACGCGACGCATGCGCGGCGTCACGGAATGGCTCGCCACAACCTCCATGGCTCGGAAGA
Source organism: Aquabacter sediminis (assembly GCF_028863665.1). Classification (GTDB taxonomy): domain Bacteria; phylum Pseudomonadota; class Alphaproteobacteria; order Rhizobiales; family Xanthobacteraceae; genus L1I39. Next base: position 241,824 of record NZ_JARBFX010000001.1, on the reverse strand, counting down.
AGGGCAACCTCCCATCGGCGCCGTCGCCGCTCCACGCCAGGGTGGCACAGCCGCGCGGAGCGGTTCGGACGAAGCCCTCTGCCGTCACCATCTTGAGAAAGGCGAGCGCGGCGGCGTCCGGGCTCTCGCACTCCGCGACGAAATTCGAGCCCTGCGCGCGCAGCGTGAGTCGGCCGAACTGGGGCGCCTCCACCACCGCCCCTTCACCCATGGTTCGCACGGTCGCGTGGGCCGCAAAATGGAACTGGAGGGCGCGGATGGTGGCGAGCGGATCGGGCAGGGGCACCTGCGCGCTGGCCATCAGGGACTTACCCATGGCGTGTGCCTCCGCGCTGGAGAAGGAAGATGAGATACGGCCCGCCGATCAGGGCGGCAAAAAAGCCCACCGGGATCTGGTAGGGAAAGGCGACGTTGCGCCCCAGCCAGTCGGCGAGGATGAGCAGGATCGCGCCGAGCAGCACCGAGGCCCCCAGAAACGGGAGCGGCCGCACGAAACCCAGAAGCCGCGCCAGATGCGGCGCCAGCAGGCCCGCAAGGCTGAGCGGGCCGACGAAGAAGCTGGCAAGCGCGGTCATCAACGCCGCGAGCAGCGACAGCACGAGCCGGCTCGCGGTGAGCGGCACGCCCAAGGCGCGGCTGGTCGGTCCGCCCAGCGGCAGGATGTCCAGCCACCGGGCCAGCAGCGGCAGCGGCGCCAGCAGCGCCATGCCACCGAGCGTCAGGATGATCGCCTCGGTCATGCCCACCCGGTCCGTGCTGCCGGCAAGCCAGGCGAGGAGCACGAATGTGCTCCAGCCGCCGCTGGCGAACACGGCCGAAAGGAAGGCAAGGCACATGCAGCCGAGCGCCACCCCGGCGAGCAGCATCCGCTCCGGTCCAAATCCGGTCCAGGCCGCGAGGGCGAGGATGAACAGGAGTGCCGCAAGCGCTCCCGCCGCGTTCGCCGCCATGAGCAGGCCGATGCCGGGGGCATCCAGAAGCAGCAGCGCGAGCGCCATGCCCGCGCCACCGCCCGCGCTCACGCCCAGCACTTCCGGGCCGGCCAGGGGATTGCCGGTCAGACGCTGAAGGAGCGCGCCGGCGGCGCCCAGCAGACCGCCCGCCATTGTGGCGGCGACGATGCGCGGCGCACGGAAGGGGAACAGGTCACCGAACAGGGCGCCGGTGGCGAGAAACCAGCCGTGCCCGTCGCTGCCGAAAGCGAGGGATAGACCCCCGAGCCCCGCTGTGCCCGCAACGAGGAGGAGCAAAGCGGGGCCGGGACGGGCGAGGCGGCGCTGACCCGTGCCATATGTCGGGGCGGGCGGCGTGGTGGCCGTCACGCGCGGCAGCAGCCAGAGCAGGACTGGACCACCGATGAGCCCCACCGCCGCGCCAGTGGGGATGGCGTCGCCCGACGCGCCGCCCAGTACCTGCACCAGCCCATCCGCGATGGAGAGTAGCAGGGCCCCGATCGACGGCGCGCGTAGCAGCATCTGAGCCGGCGTGCGCGCGCCCGAGATCCGCGCGAAGGCGGGGGCGGCGAGGCCCACGAAGCCGATGATCCCCACCTGGGAGATCACGATTCCAGCAAGCCACACGGCGACCGCGATCACCGAAACCCGCACGGCGAGCAGCGCGACGCCAAGGCTGCGCGCCCCCGCATCGTCGAGGCTGAGCACGGCGAGCGGCCGCGCCAATAGGGCGGCCAGGGCGCACCCCGCCAGGAGGCTGGTGCCGATGGAGATGGCGCCTGACCAGTTTTGCTGATGCAGCGACCCCGCGCCCCAGATGAAGACCGAAAGGACATATTCGCCGCGTGCCAGGACGATGGCCGAGGCGGCGGCCGCCGCCATCAGCGAAACCGTCATGCCGGAAATGACCACGGTGACGGGATCGAGCCGCCGCATCAGGCTCATGGCGAGCACCAGCGAGACGGCGACCATCCCACCGGCAAAGGCGACGCCTTCCCGCGACCAACCCAGCAGGCCGGGCGCGAAGCCGAGGGACAAGGTGAGGGCAAGCTGGGCACCGGAAGCGATGCCGAGGGTGGAGGGGTCGGCGATGGGGTTGCGGAGCACCCGCTGGAGCAGCGCGCCCGACAGGCCCAGCGCCGCACCCGCCAGCAGCGCGGTCGCGGCACGGGGAAGCAGGCTGTGCCAGAGCAGAACATCCGCGAGACGGCGCGCCGTTTCGGCGTCCCCCGGCAAGTCGGGACGGTGAAAGAGGGTGGTGAGGAAGAGACCCAGCGCCAGAGCGCACAGGCCCGCCCAGACGGGCGCACCATGGCGCGGCGAGCGCGCGACCGGAAGGCTCATGTCAACCAAGGCCCGCTCCCTCTGGCGCGGCAAGGTTGGCCGCCAGCAGGCGGGCGAAGCGATCCGCTGTTGGCAGGCCGCCAAACGGATTGACCGGCGCCAACACCCGCACCTGCCGGTCCCGGACGCTCGGCAAAGCCCGCCAGAGCGCGCTTTGGGGCAGCACGCGCCGCGCGTCGGGCGGGACCGGGGGGAGGACGACCAAACCCGCTTCCGGATAGGCCACCAGCGCCTCCAGTCCCACCGGCGCGGAGGCCGAGTAGGACGTGTTGCCCGTCCAGGCATTGGCAAGGCCGAGGCGGTGCAGCACCTCGCCGAAGATGCTGTCGCGGCCGAAGACGCGGAAATGGCGGGCATCGCCCAGGTTGATGACGAGCAGGGGGCGCCCCGCATGGGGCGCCACCGCGCGCCGGCAGGCGTCCAGACCCTCTTCCGTGCGGGCCACAAGGCCGGACCCCGCCGCGGGCCGTCCGCACGCCTCGGCGAGGCGGAGCGCCGCCTGCCGCGCCCGTGCCAGCGGCGCGCCGCCGCGCTCATAGATGGTGATGGTCTCCACCGGCGCGATCAGGCGCAGCTGCGGCTCCGACAGGGCATAGAAGGCGGAGCTGAAGATGAGATCGGGATCGGCGAGCCGCAGCGCCTCGAAGCTCGGCAGCCCCCGCAGACCGATGTCCCGCACGACGTCCGGCACCGGTGGCTCCACGGCCACGGCGCGGAACAGGACCAGTTCCGCCGCCGCCACCGGAACGATGCCCATGGCCAGGAGGGTCTCCAGCAGCGCCCAGTCGAGGGCGGCGAAGCGCGGCGCGGCGGCGCGGGCAGGCCGGGCCGCCGCCGCAAGGACGCCAGCGAGCAGCGCGCGGCGGGTCAGTGCGCTCACAGCACGTATCCCAGCGGTTCGCCGGTGACGGGATGGGGCATGACGCCAATCGGCAGGCCATAAATGTCCCGCAGCGTCTCGGGCTCCATGATGTCCCGGGGGGAGCCCTTGGCGATCAGCCGTCCGCCCTTCAAGGCCACCAGCGTGTCGCAGGTCCGCACCGCAAGGTTGATATCGTGCAGGACCACCACAACCGACATGTCGGTCCCCGACCGCGCGAGATCGCGGACGATGGCGAGCACCTCGATCTGGTGGGCGATGTCGAGCGCGGAGGTCGGCTCGTCCAGCAGCAGGCAGCGCGTGCCCTGCGCCAGCATGAGGGCGAGCCACGCCCGCTGCCGCTCCCCGCCGGAGAGGCTGTCCACCAGGCGATCCGAGAAAGGGAGAAGATCGGTGCGCCGCAGCGCCGCCTCCACCGCCGCAGCATCTCCGGCCCCGAACCGGCCCAGCGCGCCGTGCCAGGGATAGCGGCCGAGCGCGACCAGCTCACGCACGGACATGCCTTCCGCCGCCGGAGTGAATTGCGGCATGTAGGCCACCTTGCGGGCAAAAGCCCGCCCGCTCCAGGCGGACAGCGGGCGCCCCTCGAAGCGCACCTCGCCTGCGCTGGCCACCTGCTGGCGGGCCAGCAGTTTCATCAGCGTGCTCTTACCCGAGCCGTTGGGGCCGAGCAGCCCATGCACTTGCCCCGCCGCCAGGCTGAGGTCCAGCGGGTGGAGAATGTCCCGTCCGCCGGCCCGGAAGGCGAGTCCGGCGGCCTCCCAGAGGGGGCTATGGGGTGGTGCGGCTACCATTTGTAGGTGATCTGCGCCACCACGGTCCGGCCGTCGCCATAATAGCAGCCGAAGAACCCGCAGCTCGCCACATAGGTCTCGTTGGCGATGTTGTTGATGTTGATCTGGGCCTTGAACGGCCCCTTTTGGTAGTGGATCGCGGCATCGAACAAGGTGTTGGCGTCCAGCGCGATGGAATTGTCGTCCAGTGCGAAGCGCGAGCCCACATAACGCACGCCGCCGCCAAAGCCGAAGCCGGTCCAAGCGCCGGTCCTGAACGTGTAGTCCAGCCAGAGGTTAGCCATGTTCTCCGGCACATTGGCGGGCCGGTTCCCGGCATATTCGCCCTGAGTGATCTCGGCATTCATGTACGTATAGCTTGCGATCAGGTTGAGGCCTTCAGCCAGCGTGGCGGTGGCGGAGAGTTCAAGGCCTTTGACCTCCACTTCGCCCAGCTGCGTCTCGTAGCTGACGCCGTCGATCAGTTCGGACGACAGCACGTTCTTCTGCTTGAGATCGTAGATGGCGGCCGTGATGAAGCCGTTCCAACCCAAGGGCTGGTACTTCACGCCAAGTTCAACCTGCTCGCCGGTGGAAGGCTGGAACGCACCGCCGCCAAGGTTGGCCGGCATGTTGCCGATGACCGGCTCGAACGAGGTCGAGTAGCTGACATAAGGCGCGATGCCATTGTCGAACAGATAGGTCAGGCCGATGCGCCCGGTGGTGGCGGAATCGTCCTGGTCCTGATCGGTGAAGCCGTAATTGGTGGTGGTCGTGGAGACGGTGGTCGCCCAATCGTGCCGAATTCCGGCGGTCAGGCGCCAATTGCCGAGGCTGACCTGGTCCTGCGCATAGAGCCCGGTCTGGCTGACGGTGCCATTGACCTGGGACAGGTACCAAGGCGTGGCCGAGACATATTGGTTGTAGACGGGATAGAGCAGGTTGATGGAGGGCGCGAGGCCGAACTCGGTGAAGTCGTTCTCGTGATAGCGCCGGTAATCGAGGCCGAACAGAACCTTGTGGCCGAGCGGGCCGGTCTGGAAATGGCCCTGGACCTGGGTGTCGATGGTGATGGTGTTCTGGTTCTCCTCGTTGAGCGAGGAGCCGCGCTGGGCGACAGCCGGATTGGAGGTATCAAGGCCGCTATAATAGAGGCTGTTGTAATCCCAATTGAGCCAGAGGTACCGGGCGTTCTGGCGCACCTGCCAGTTGCTGTTGAGCTTGTGCTGGAACTCGTAGCCGATGCTGGCCATGGTCCGGTTCGAGCTGTCATAGGAGGGATCGCCCAGAAACAGGCTGGTCGACAGCAGGTTCTTGATCGGCGTGACGGTGTACTGCACAGGCAGGCCGACAGGCGTTCCCGACTGGTCGTACTGGACATTGGCGAGCACCGTGAAGGAAGTGTCGTCGGTGGGCTTCCAGGTGATGGCCGGCGCGAAGAACAGGCGGTTGTCGTCCACATAATCGGTCTGCGTGCCCGACTGGCGCGCGAGGCCGGTGAAGCGGTAGGCGAAATCCTGGCCCCACATGCCACCCAAATCAAAGGCGCCGCTATAGCGCTCGAAGGTGCCGATCTCGCCCTGGACTTCGCCGAACGTGGTGAAGGTTGGCCGCTTGCTGATCATGTCGATGAGGCCGCCCGGATTGCCCTGTCCGTAGAGCACCGAGGCCGGCCCGCGCAGCACATCGATGCGCTCCAGGCCATATTGTTCGATGGAAACCGAGCCCTGGTCGCGGGTGAGCTTCAGGCCGTTGAGATACTGGCTGTTGGCGGCCGAGAAGCCGCGGATGATCGGCGAGTCGAAGCGCGGATCGACGCCAAAAGGCTGGCCGAGCACGCCGGGGGTATATTCCAGCGCCTGTCCCACATTTTGCACCGCGCGGGCATCCATCTGGTCGCGCGTCACCACGGAAATGGATTGCGGCACCTCAATGATAGGCGTGTCGGTCTTGGTGCCGGTCAGCGTCTGGCGCGCCACATAGCCCTCCACGGGACCGGTGGGCGACTCGGCGGCGGTTTCCACGTTGATCTGCTCGAGATTGATTGCGTTCGCCTGCTGGGCATGGGCGCCTGCTGTGGAGAGGACCGTTCCAGCCGCCACACCGCCCAATAGCAAAGTGTGAAGTCGCATGCCAGATATTCCAGTCATTCCTGAACCCCGATGCCGAATATGCCAGTTAAGAACAATTCAAAACTGAGTGTTCCGTTTGGAAACTCACGCTTATGCGTCTCTTAGCAACGCGCTCTACGCTCGGATTGTCCCTTCCTGTTGCACTTTGACGAATTTTGTCGCGATAATGCCCGGCATAGCAGAAGTGCATCGGCGAATCCGCATTCTCGCTACACTTCAAAATGATTCAAAACTTGCTGCTTGCCACTTTCGGCTCAGGGGCAAGGAGAGACTGCGCAGCCCATGACCTTCCACCCCCGCATGGTATCGGCGACCGAAGGCATCCGCGTGCTGGATGACCTGCGCTGGCGCCAGTGGAACGGTGTGGTGGCGGATGTCTGGCATGTGGACTGCGCACGGGGCGGAGGTGGCTATTACGTTTCGCAGGATGCCCGCCTGTTTGTCGTGCTGGAGGGCGGGCAGGGACATGCCGGTGTCCAGCTCTCGACGCGGTCGGGCGCCGTGGAGGGCGCGCGGACGCCGCTCCATATGAGCTATGTGCCGGCGGAGATGCCGCTCTGGTCGCGGATCGAGGCCGATGGAAAGCTGCGCCATCTGGACCTGCACTTCGATGTCGACACACTCTCCGAGCGCCTTGGCACACGGCTCGATGCCGAGCGTCTGGCGACCCCACGGCTCGCCTTCATGGATGAGCGGCTTTATGCGATCGCGCGCCTCATCGCCGAGGAATGCCTCGCGCCTGAGGCTCATCATGACCTTTATGGCGACGGGCTGGTGCTGGCGCTGTTCATCGACCTGATGAAGCTTGCCCGCACTGAGGAGCCGGTGCGCCGCTCGGCCCTCTCGGCCCGGCAGGTCCGGCGGGTCACCGGCTATATCGAGGAAAACTGCCTGCGCAACATAAGGCTCCAGGAATTGGCGGCCTTGACCGATCTGTCCCAGTCCTATTTCAGCCATGCCTTCAAGGCGGCGACGGGGGTGCCGCCCTATCAATGGCACATGCGGGCGCGGATGCGGCGGGTGGAGGCCATGATGGCGGATACCGACCTTACCTTGCCGGAGATTGCGGTTGCGGCCGGCTTTGCCGACCAAGCCCATTTCACCCGCGTGTTCCGCCGGTTTGCCGGCGTGACGCCAGCTGCCTGGCGGCGGACGCGGCGCGGCTGAAGGTTGGGCATTGGCGCGGATACCTGGCACATGCTCTCAAGGTCGGTGGATGAACAGCAGGCCAAGGAGATCGGCGACACAGACACAGTTTTGTCCCCAACCCGGCTGAGCGGCCAGCTCATGCCGGGAGCACCACGACCCTGGAGCCCATCGGGACGCGGCGATAGAGGTCAACGATATCCTGGTTGATCAGCCTGACGCAGCCGGAGGAGACCATGGTGCCAATCGTCCAGGGCTCTATGGTTCCATGCAGCCGGTAGAGCGTGTCGGCCCCGTCCCGATACAGATAGAGCGCTCGCGGGCCCAATGGGTTCTCTGGTCCGCCCGGAAGGCCCCCGGCGAAGCGCCCGTAGCGGTCCGGCTCGCGGTTGATCATGTTCGCCGTGGGTGTCCAGCGCGGCCACTGCGCCTTGCGCCCCACCAGCGCCGCGCCCCGGAAATTGAAGGCTTCTTGCTTGCCGACTCCAACGCCGTAGCGCAGGGCGCGCCCGTTCTCGCCAACAAGATATGCATAGCGTTGCACTGGATCGACAACGACCGTTCCGGGCAGGTGTTCAGTTGGATACACCACGATCTGCCGCAGGAAGCGCGGGTCCAGCTCGGTCAGGTCGACGGCCGGAACGGGAAATGGCTCGCCCTCGAGAGCCGCATACATAGCCCTGTGCGTGGCATCGACCATGGGAGAGGGCATGGTCTCCTCGACCGCTGGCCGGGTGACGCAGCCGGACAGGAGGGCCGGAGCTGCGATGAGAACGGCGCGACGGGTCAGAGGCATGGAAGCGAACCTGTTCGGGATTGGACCCGCGGAAACAAGCGCCTCGCATTCGCCTCGTCTATTGGCTATGAGGTGATATCAGGCATAACCGAGTGGAATAGATGGACCTCACGCTGGCTCTTCGGGCCTTTGTCCGCACAGTGGAACGCGGGTCCATGACCGCCGCGGCGCGCGATCTCGCAGTGTCCCAGCCCGCCGTCAGCAAGCATTTGCGCAATCTGGAAGCGCATATGGGCCAGCGGCTGCTGGAACGCTCGGCTCGGCTCGTTCGGACCACGCCGCAGGGCCAGAGGCTCTATGAGGTCGCACAGCCTGCACTCGGCGCGATCGATGCCGCACTGGAGGATTCGCGCCGGGAGGCCGGAACCATTGAGGGGCGCGTTCGCCTGCATGTTCCAAGTTGCATCGGTTCAAAGCACATCCACCCCATCGTGAACGACTTTCAGGCCAGCCATCCCGGGGTCAGCATGGAACTCGTGCTGGAGGATCGGGTGATCGACCTGGTGCATGAGGACTTCGATCTGGCCGCGCGCTATGGGCGGCCTGAGGCGCGGAATATCATCGTGCGTCGGATTGGCTTCATTCGACGCTTTCTCGTGGCTGCTCCCTCCTATTTGGACAAGATCGGAGGACTGGACGATCCCCGACGGCTCGCCGAGGTGAATGTGGTCATCGCGAGCGCCATTCCCGCGCCTTCAAATAGTCTCAGCCTCCAGCACGCGGACGGCGAACTCAGCGTGACCGTGAGCCCGATCCTGCGGACGAACAATGCGCAGGTCCTGGTCGCCTCCTTGTGTGAGGGACGCGGCGTCGGGCCGGTCCAATATCCTCTTGTGGCCGATGCTCTCGCAGCGGGACGTCTGGTCCGGGTGCTGCCCGACTACAGCATCCGGTCAACTGAAGCGTTCATGGCCTATCCATCGGTCCGCTATATGCGGCCGGTGATCCGAGCCTTCACGGATTTTGCCATCACCCGCCTGCGGGCCGTCGAGGGCATCAGCGGTACCGCCTGAATCGCATGAGGAGCGGATGGTCGATCGTGGGTGAAACGTCGCCAACGAGAGCATCGGGCGATAGGCACGGTCCTGTCCACGTCTGGCCCCTCGGCCAACCGTGGCCCCCCGCGCCGCCGTCAGACGGTTGGGACCGTGCCGCCATCGATCACAAACTCGGCGCCATGGATCGAGGCGGCGCGATCGGAGGCCAGATAGGCGATGAGGTCGGCAACCTCGTGGGGTTCAGCGCCGCGACCTATGGAAATGCCGCCAAGGCCGGCCAGCACGAGTTGGCGCGCATCCTCGATGGTGCCACCGCGGGCGGCTTGGATGCGCTGGAGAAAGACATCGGTCCCCTCGGTCATGATCCAGCCGGGGGACACCACATTGACGCGCACGCCTTTGGTCCCCAGTTCCTTGGAGATGGACTTGCTGTAGGTCCGCAGCGCAGCCTTGGCAGCGGCGTAGGCTGTGGTCGCCTCGGGCAGGGGCAGGACCGACTGGATGGAGGTGACGTGCACCACCGCCCCGGCGCCTCGCTCGATCATTTGCGGAATGAGGAGGCGATCGAGACGCACCGTCGCCAGCAGGTTCAGGTTCAGTTCGGACAGCCAGTGATCATCGGTCAGGGCGGCGAAGCCACCGCCGGGCGTGGACGAGCCGCCGAGCACATGGGCCAGAATGTCGACGCCGCCCAGGTGCTCAAACGCCGCCTTGGACAGGGCTTCCCCGCCTTCGGCCGTCGTCAGGTCCGCCTGGATGAAGGTGACGCCATCGATGGGCTCCAGCATTCCGCGGGCCGATGTGATCACACGCGCCCCGCCGGCCAGGAAGCGGTCGACAGTCGCGCGGCCGAGACCCTTGGTGCCGCCGCTGATGAGCACGCGCTTTCCCGCGAACTCGGTCGGATCGGTCTTGATGGTCATGCCGTGATCTCCAGGGCCGTAATGGCTTCATTTTCGAGCGTGAAGCGGTAGGTGAAGCGGATCGGACTGCCCTTGAAGTCCCCATGGGCGAGGCCCTCGATGACCACCTGGCCCCCCTCATGCCACACGGTGTCCGGCGTGAAGATCGCCCTCGCCGCGATGACGGCTTCGTCGAAGAAGTGCCTGAGCTCCGCGTGTCCCCGAATGACGGCGTCGTTGTCACGCAGGACAGCATGGGCTGCGAAGGTTGAGAGCATGCCCTGAAGGTCCAGGCGCATGTTCGCAGCCACATATGCGGCGATAGGGGTTGGAAGCTCGAGCGGCATTGTTCTCGTCCTGCTTGCTGCGATGGCAGCCGTGGCGGCTGCAAGTGCGCTTGCCAGGCAAGTTAGGTCTGGACGACCGGCACGTTAATCAGGACAATTCGGGATGATTCATCACGAAAATGGGGACAATGGTGCAGAATGGCCTAACGGAGTTGGATGCCGTTCTCATGGTCGCCCGCCGGGGCAAGTTCCGCTCGGCAGCGGTTGAGCTCGGGATTTCAACGACGGCCCTCAGCAATGCGGTTGGAAAGCTGGAGCGCGCCCTCGGTGTACGGCTTTTCAACCGGACCACACGAAGCGTCTCATTGACCGAGGCAGGCCAGAGGTTCATTGCGAAAGTCGCCCCCGCGGTGCGGGACATTCACGAGGCGATGGAGGATGCGCGCTCCCAACAGGCCACACCTTCGGGAACACTGCGCATCAACGCTTTTCCCACGGCTGCCCGGGAGATTTTTCCCTGGCTCGTTCTCCCATTCCTCCGAAGGTACCCTGAGGTTCGCATCGACATCGTCACGGAAGGCAGGCTTGTGGACATCGTCGCGGGCGGCTTCGACCTCGGCGTTCGACGCTGTGACCTTGTTCCAGTGGACATGATCGCGCTCCCCCTCGGGGTGGCTCGGCGAAATGTCGTGGTGGCCTCGCCGGGCTATCTGAAAGCGCGCGGCACGCCCGTAATCCCCCAGGATCTCGCCGGGCACGCGTGTCTGCGTGTCCGGCTTCCCGATGGCGCGATCTACCGGTGGCCGTTCGAGAAGGATGGCCAGTCGGTCCAGATGGAGGTTGAAGGCGCCATCACCCTCGACGAAGCGAGCCTCGCACGCACCGCGGCCCTGGCCTCTTTCGGCCTGACCCTCGCGATGGAATCTGACGTGCGAGACGACATCGCGGCCGGCCGCCTTGTGCCCGTGCTCGAAGATTGGACGCCCACTCTGGCGCCCTTGTGCCTCTACTATCCGAGCCGGCGCAATCCGACGGCCGCGTTCAAGGCGTTCGTCGATTTCGCGCGCCGACACAGTGGAGGCAACAATGAACCGGGGCCCGCCATCACTGACCCCCATTGACCGGCGGCCGGCGGCGCGTCAGCTCTCCGCAAGGGTCATGCCCAGCCGCACCTCGTGCTCGATCAGCCGCCAGATCTCGTCCACCAGATTGACGAAGGCCAGAGAGCGCTTCACCTCCAGGTCGCGGGGGCGGGGCAGGTCGATGGGGATCTGCGCGCGGATCTGACCCGGGCGAGCGCTGAACACGATCACCCGGTCGGACAGGAACACGGCCTCGTCGATCTGGTGGGTGATGAGCACCACCGTCTTTTTCTGCGCGCTCCAGATCTTCAGGAGTTCGGACTGCATGACTTCGCGTGTCTGCGCATCCAGTGCCGCGAAGGGCTCGTCCAGAAGCAGAAGCTTGGGGCTGACCGCCAAGGCCCGGGCCACATTCACCCGTTGGCGCATGCCGCCGGAGAGCTGGTGGGGAAAATGGTGTTCGAACCCCTTCAGCCCGGCAAGGTCGATGAAGCGCTGGGCGATCTCCTCCCGCTCCCGCCGCTTCATGCCGGCAATGGAAAGGCCGTAGGCCACGTTATCGATGACGGTCTTCCAAGGCAGGAGCGAATCCTGCTGGAACACCATGGCGCGGTCGCGGCCCGGCCGTGTCACCGCCGTGCCCTCCACCTTAACCGTGCCGGAACTGGCCGGCATCAGTCCGTCGATGATGCGCAGCAAGGTGGACTTGCCGCTGCCGCTGGCGCCTACGATGGAGACGAACTCCCCCTCCTTCACCTGAAGGTCGATGCCGCGCAGTGCTTCCACGCTCGGCTTGCCGGACCGATGGAAGGTCTTGTTGATGCCCTCGATGGAAAGGCTGACATCCTGTGCCATGGCGCTGGCTCCCTGGAGAGTGGCGTTGAGTGGGGGCATGGCGCGGTCCTCACTCCTGACGCCAGGGGGCAAGGCGGCGCTCCACCGCCTCGAAGAACAGGCTGCCAATCAGCCCCATGATGCCGAGCAGCATCACATAGGCGAGCAGGGTCGCCGTATCGAATGTCTGGCCTGCGGCGAGGATCGCGTAGCCGAAGCCCGCGAACGAGCCGAAGAATTCCGCCACCACGATGCCCACCAAGGCGCGGGCCCATGCCACGCGGATGCCGCTGACGATGAAGGGCAGGGCGAAGGGGAAGGTCACGGTTGTGAAGATCTGCCATGGGCTGGCATCGAAGGAGCGGGCGGCGTCCACCAGGTTCTTGTCGGTGGAGCGAAGGCCCACCTCGGTGGTCACAAGCACCGGGAACACCGCGATCAGCACCACCAGCACGAACTTGGAGGCAAAGCCAAGGCCGAGCCACGCCACGAAAAGCGGCGCCAGGGCCACGATCGGCACCGAATAGAGCGCGGTCAGCATCGGCCCCGTCATGAGCGACAGAAGACGGCTGGAGGACAGGGCAAGGCCACCTGCGACCCCGATCAGCACGGCGATGGGGAAGGAGGTGCCGACGGCCAGGCATGTGGCCCACCCATTTGTCCACACGGCACCGGTGCGCACCTGTACCAGCAGGGCCGCGAACACCTCCGCCGGGGGCACAAGGAGGAGGCGGTTGGTGACGATAGTGGTGGTCAGAACCTGCCAGACCAGCAGCACGAACAGGACGGAGACCGAAACGCGCACCAGTGACGCGCTGCGGGTGTTGCTTTCCAGATAGGCCAGGATGCGTTGCCGCGGTGTCATGCCGTCCTCGTGGTCTTGGGATCTGCCGCATCCTGCGGACCGAAATGGCCGTCGCGGGCGAGGATGAGGATCTGTGCGGGGTCGAGCGCATGAAGGCCCATCCGCACGGTGAGAACATTGTCCGCCCGGTGGTCGCGCCGGAGCGCGACATCAGCAAGGTCGATCATCGCCCGGTGGACAGGCGTGGCAAGGCCGGCTTGCCGGGCGAGCGTCTCGGTGAAGGAGAGGCCGTAGGGAATGTCCTGCGTGAAATAGCGGTGGTCGAGCCGCGTCGGCCCCTTCGGCCCGCGCCCCGCCGCCGCCAGCGCTCCGCACATCTGGCTCATGGGACCTTCCGGGATGCGGAAGGAGCGATGGAAATGGGCGTTCACGCTGTGGATGGAATGGCCATAGGCGGCTGCTGTGGCCAGACGCTCGGCGTCGAGCGCCTCCATCATCGCGCCCACTTCCGCGGTGGTCTGCGCATAGGGAGCCCAGGTCTCGGCCAGGGCGATGCGGGTGATGTTGAACAGGCACACCGGCACATGGAACACCGGATTGGAGTTCGACAACAGCGCAATGGCCAACGCGTCCGCACGCGCCTCGAAATGGGCCGGCAGCAGCGCCCGGCAGAGGGCAAGCCCACGCGCCGCAAGCGCGGCCGGCATCACCGATGCCTCGATGCGGGGGCGCACCGTGCGGATGTCCACGGCCGCCAGACCGGTCTTGTGAGCGGTGGCGGCGGTTGTGTTCCAGGACACGATGGGCAGGCTTACGCCCCGTGCCGCAAGGAGCTCGGACAGGTGGACCGCGCTCATGGCATGGGCGGCGCCGACAATCACCACTTGGTGGGACTGAAGGACTGGGGCGGCCGCCTCCATCACCGCCCCATGGCCGCCGGCATCCACGGCGACCAGCACGGCCTCGGCCCCCTCGAGCGCTTCTTCGATGCGCCGCGCAGTGGTCACCTCGAACGTGCCCGCATGGGCGCCGGTCGAGGTCACCGTCGCGACCGGCCCGAGAGAAGCCGTACCGGCGCCGGACGGCGACCAGAGGCAAGGGGAATGCCCGTTGGCCGAAAGCAAGGCGGCACTGGCAAGGCCGATGGCGCCGGAGCCGAGGATGGCGACCTTCATGGCCGCGCCCCCCGTGCGAGCAGGGTTCGCACGTCGTCCCACGCGTCGATAGCGCGCAGAACATCCCGCAAGCGCTGCGCGCCCTCGGTGCCGAGGGTGGGTGAAGTGTTGCGCAGGAATTTGGCGTCCAGCAAGGCGTAGGAGGCGGGATTGGCCGGCTTGCCGGTGGAGGCGTCCTGCTGGCGGGTGAAGCTGCGCCCATCCCTCAGCGTCACCACCACGCGGGTCGCCTCGGGATAGGCGCGCGCGTCGGCCTCATCGGCGAAGAGGTCGGCGGGGACCATGTCCACGCGATCCATGGCCGCGGAGAGTTCAGGCTCGGCAAGGCGCGCATCGGTCAGCATGTCCGCCGCGAAGCGGCCGTGCACCAGCAGGCAGGCGAGCGCGAAGGGCATCGAGAATTGCGCCTGCGTGACGCTCCGCGGCCGGGGAAAGGCCAGGTTCGCGGCGATATGCGAGGTGACCTCGCAGCGCACGCGGGCGATGTCGTCCCAGGCAAGGCCCTCGTGCGCCACAAGGGCTTCCAACGCCTCGGCCGCCGCCTGCACGGAGGAGCAGGCGGGATAGAGCTTGAACGAGGTGCCGGGGTCGGCGAAAGCTCCGAGGCGTGCGAAGGCACTGGGCGTCCAGCCGCCGCCATTGATCGTGGCGATGAGGCCCCGGTGGCCTTCAATGGCATTCTCGGGCGCCTGCACCCCCGCCTCGGCCAGGAAGGCAGCCCGCAGGCCCGTCTCGCTGGCGCGCGCGGCGAGGAGAGGCTTCATGTCCGACCCGACCCCGATGCGCAGGCCCCCGGCCTGCACGGCGGCGATGGCGATGGCGCGGGTGGTCGCCTCGGCATCCAGGCCGAGCAGGCGCGACACCGCTGCTGCGGCGGCGATGGGGCCGAGCACGGCGGTGTTGAACCAGCCGCGATAGAACAGGCTGTCACGGTCCTTCCGATAGGGCTCAGGCGACAAGGCGGAAGCGAGCACGCAGGCCACTTCCGTGCCCGCCGCGAAAGCGGTCAGGACAGTCTGTCCGCTCGCCCCCCGCGCTTCCCCGGCGGCCAGGAGGGCCGGAAACAGGACGGCGGGGGCGAACACCATGCCGGTGTTGAAGTTGGCGTCGAAGTCCAGCACATGGGCGGCCACCGCGTTGGCATGGGCCGCACCTGCAGGCACGAGGCGCGCGGGGGCGCCGAACAGGCTGCAGGCGCCGTCCCGCCAGCTCTCCAATGCCTGCGTGCGCACGGTTCGGGCGAGAGGCGCGTCCGCGCCGGCAAAGGCCACGCCCACAACGTCCAGGATCGCCCGGCGCGCATTCTGCCGGGCCGCCTCTGGCACGTCGGCGAAGGCAAGCCCGGCCGCGAAGGCGCCGAGCGCCTGCGCGATGGTGGGGGCGGTGTCCACCGGCGGAATGCGCAGGCGGTGGACACTGGAAGAGTGGGCCATGATCAGGCCTTCGCGCGGGGCGGCTGCTTGGCGATGGCCTGCTTGCCGTAGCCCTTCTCGCCCACCACCTGCCCGTCCACATAGACGGTGCGGCCGCGCACCAGCGTGCGGACCGGCTTTCCGGTAAATTTGCGGCCGGCATAGGGGCTCCAACCGGTCAGCGAGAGCACGTCCTCGTCGCGGACTTCATATTCCTGGTCAAGATCCACCAAAACCAGGTCGGCATGGTTGCCGGGCACGATGGCGCCCTTCTTTTCCAGGCCGAACAGCCGCGCCGGCGCCGTCGAGCAGGCTTCCACCACGCGCTCCAGCGAAAGCTTGCCCTCGCGCGCGGCGGTCAGGAACATGGAGAGATAGAATTGGGTGGAGGGGGTGCCGGTATGGGCTTTCCAGCCGTCCACCCAGCCGATTTCCTTCTCTTCCTTCAGATGTGGCGCGTGGTCGGTGGCGATGATGTCGATGGTGCCGTCGCGCACGCCTTCCCACAGGCCGGGCACGTTCTTTTCCGGCACCCAATAGGACAGGGCATAGGAGCCGAGCCGCTGGATGGACGACCAGTCACAGCCCAGGAACAGCGCCCAGGGATTGAGTTCGCAGGTCACCTTCTGCCCCGCCGCCTTGGCCTTGCGGATGAGGTCCACGGAGCCGGCGGTCTGGGTGTGCAGGATGTGCAGGTGGCAGCCGGCGGCCTTCTGGAGACGCAAGAGGGTGGCGATGGCGGTTTCCCAGATCACGCCATCATGGGCGGCATAGGCCTTGGCGTAGGCCAGGGCGTCGCGTTCGCCGCGCGCCCAATATTCCTGCTCGATTACATCCATCAGCGCCTGGTCGTGCGGATGAACCATGAGCGGCACATTGACCTTGGCGCAGGCCTGCATGATCTCCAGGATCTTGCCGTGGTCATGCACGCCGATGCCCGGCATGTGCGGATAGGAGCGCCCGGTATCCACCACCATGAAGAACTTGAAGGCCGCGATGCCTTCCTGCGCCATGGCCGGCACTTCTTCCAGGATGGTGGGGGCCGGATTGAAGTTCCAGTCCACGACCGCATCCCGCTCATAGATGGCGAACTGCTTCTTCAGCAGATCGAGCGTGTTCGGCGGCGGGGTCACGTTGGGCATGGCCACCGAAGTGGTGACGCCGCCGGCCGCGCACTGGCGGGTGGAGGTGTAGATGGTGTCCTTGTATTCAAAGCCCGGCTCCGAGCCTTCCCGATGATGGGAATGCATGTCGATGACGCCCGGCAGGACGGCGAGGCCCTTGGCATCGATCTCGGTCTCGGCGGCGGGTTCCGTACCGGGCTCATAGAGCCCCGCGATCAAGCCGTCCTTGATGCCCACGGAGCCCTCGAAGCGTCCGTTGGGAGTGATGACAAGGCCATTGCGGATCAGGCAGTCCATGGGGTCCTTCCAGGGTCGGCGCGCCGGGTCGACGCCCGGCTTGCGGATGAGATAAGGTTGAACGTCAGGCGTGGTGGGCGGCCGCCGTCGGGGCGGCGCCGGACGAGGGCACCGGCGGGGACCCGACCGGGCGGGAGCGGATGGTGGCGAGCACCTCGGCCACATAGTCGCGCCCGAGATCGCGGGTGATGAACACGATCTGCGAGCGGCGCGGGCCGTCCGGCCAAGCCTTCAGTTCGAACGGGGGGTGGAACAGGTGCTGCACCGCCTGCACGACAATGGGCCGCTCGCGGCCTTCCACGTCGATGATGCCTTTCACGCGCAGCAGGTCATTGCCATGGGCGATCACCAGAGCGTCCAGCCAATGGGCCACATGCTCCCAGGCCAGCGGCTCCTCGAAGGAGAGGCAGAAGGAGCCGATGCGGGAATCGTGGCGGTTCACATCATGCTGGTGGCCATGGTGATGGTGCCCATGGCTGGCGTGCGCATCCGCATAGGCCTGCGCGTTGAGCCATGCGGTGACATCGGCGCTCTTGGCGGCGGGGTCATAGAGCGCGGTTCCCGCGACGCTGTCGGCGGGCGGCGGACTGGCGGGAGAGGCGATGGACACCCGCGCGCCGCGATTGAGGGCGCGCAGGCGCGTCAGCAAATCGGGGGAGGGCGGGGCGATGTCCGACTTGGTGAGGATCAGGTGGTCCGCCACCGCCGCCTGCTTCACCGCCTCGGGATGATTGTCGAGGGTCGCCATGCCCTGCACGCCGTCGACCGCCGTGATCACACGGTCCAGGGCGAACTTGCCGGCGACGGGAAAGGTCATCAGCGCCTGGATGACGGGGACGGGATCGGCAAGGCCTGTGGTCTCGATGAAGACGCGGTTGAAGGCGCGCACTTCGCCTCGCTCGCGGCGCTCGTTGAGTTCTCGCAGCGTATCCACCAGATCTCCGCGCACGGTGCAGCACAGGCAGCCGGTGGACAGCTCGATGGTGTTGTCGCTGGAGGAGGCGATCAGCGCGTGGTCGATGCCCACCTCGCCGAACTCGTTCACGATCACAGCCGCATCGGCGAGCGCCGGGCTCATGAGCCAGGCATTGAGCAGCGTGGTCTTACCGCTGCCGAGGAAGCCGGTGAGCAGGCTCGTGGGAATTCGGGGGGTGGCGGTCATGGAGGTCCTCGGGAGCGGAGGCCGGATCAGCTTCGGGCCAAGCACCGTCGTTCCGGCACACGGGGCCGGCGCGCGGAAGATCGGGGAGGGATGAGCGCCGCCGCGCAGGACGCGCAGGCGTGCCATTGCGGCGGCGCTCAGATCCGGCCGGCGACGGTCAGGGCTTCGTCACAGGCTGGACAGGTATGGACAATGCGCGGGGGGCTCTGCCCCCTCTCAACTACTTCGCAGCCAGGAAGCTGGGATCGAAATATCGGGACAACTCGAACGGCTTCTCTGAGGCGGGATTGGCCCCTACGGCGCGGTCGATGGTGATGAGATTCTGGAGGCTGGCCGCGCTGACCCCGAGGTCCGCCGGAATGGCCTTCTGCTGCTCCACGATGAAGGCGTAGGAGTCCGCGCAGATGTCCCGATCCACCTTGGTGTAGGCGGCCAGGATGTCGATGGCCTTCTGCTTGTTGGCCGGATCGTTGATGAAGGCCGCCGCCTTGCGCGTCGCCTGCGTGAGAGCGATAGCGGACTTCGGATCCTTCTTCGCCCAGTCCTTGTTCAGGATGAGCGGGGTCTGGAGATAGTCTTCGGTGTAATCGTCCAGTACCTTCATGCCGTCGCGCTGGGCGATGGTGTCGAAGGGGGCGATCAGCAGAGAGCCGGACACTTGCCCGTTTTGCAGGGCGACCACGCGATCCTTGGAATTGGCCATGGCGACCATCTGCACGCCGCGCGGATCCACGCCGTTCCGTTGCAGCAGGAAGCGCATGAGATTGGCTGTGCCGCCCTCGACGCCGCCAGCGGTGACCGGCTTGCCGGCCATTTCCGACACCTTCGTCACGCCCTTGCCGCCCACGAGTCGCAGGATGGACTTGCCGAGGACTGCGCCGGAAATGATGACCGGGGCATCCTTGTCTATGGCGCGCATGGCGAGGTCCGCCACAGAGATGCCCGCCTCGACGCTGCCGGAGGACACGGCCTGAAGCAGAGCCGGGCTGCCGGCGGCGGTCAGTTCCTTCACCGCAATGCCGCGCTCGGCATAGAAGCCCTGGTCCTTGGCGATGGCGTGAAGCCACAGCAGGGAGCTTGGCGCCAGCATGGCGACCCGCACTTCGGTCAGTTGCTGGGCCTTGGCCGCAGGGGACGCCAGGGTCACGGCACCGAATGCAATGGACGCCACGACGGCGCAGCGGGCCGCCCCGAAAAGCCAGTTCTTCATGTCGGTTCCACCGTCTGCGCGGCCAGGCCGCTGGTCCCATCTGGATTGCTGCCTCTTGCGGGCGGCATGGGAGGGAGTGTGGGCAAAAGGCGGGGGGCTTGCAAGTACATTTTGCCAATATTTGGCAATTTCAATTTTTTGCTAAGATGCGTTATCTGGTGAGCAGGCGCGGCCTAAGGGTGGCGACTCTAAGTTTCATGAAATGATATAAAGTATCCTTTTGAGATGTTCCGCCGCGGCTGGCGGCGGGCGGCGGGGGTCATGAGCGGTCAAAGTCATCTTCTTTCCATTCTTCAACTCTTCGACACGGGTGGTCCGGTGTGGACGGTGGAGGAAATCGCCCGCACGCTCGGCCTGTCCGTGCGCACCGCCTATCGCAACGTGCGCGAGCTGACACAGGCCGGCATGCTCGATCCCGTGGCCGGCGCGGGCTACGTGCTGGGGCCCGCCTTCATCCGCTTCGACCGGATCATCCGCCAGACCGACCCCCTGGTGGGCGTGGCCTCGCCCTTCATGGAGCAGGTTCTCGAGGAGACCAGCCAGAGCGCCAGTGTCATCCTGTGCCGACGGTTTCGCGACTGCGTGATGAGCGTTCACATGGTGGAGGGCGCAAGCCCCCATCCGCGCGCCAGCTACGAGCGGGGGGCGGCCATGTCGCTGTTTCGCGGCGCGCCAGCCAAGGTCATCCTGGCCTTCCTGCCGGACCGCGTGTTGCGCAATCTCTATCTGCGCCACGAGCAGGATTTGCGCGAGGCGGGCTGCGAGTCCTGGGCCGCCTTCAAGGACCAGCTCCGGCCGGTGAAGAAGAACGGCTATGCCATGACGCTCTCCGAAATCGGCACCGGTCGCGCCGGCATTGCGGCGCCTATCCTGCGGGGCGGACAAGTGGTCGCGAGCATCAGCCTGGTGGTGACCGATGACGTGGCGCGCGAGCCCGAGCGCACAGCTATCTATGCCGCTGCCATGAAGGACACGGCCGCCCGGATTTCAGCGAAGCTGGAGGACGAGGCGACACCCTTCGCGCGTGCCTGACAAGACGGGGCGAGGGGGGGGCGAGCCGGTCTCATGGAACCGCGGGGGAGGGCGTGCTGAGGCTCCACATGGCGTCGAACATGGAAGCCTGGAAGGCGGCGAACTCGGCGCTGTCGATGATCATGCCGTAGCTTTCCCGCGCCGACGAGATCAGCGCCACCTTGTGCCCATAGATGAAGCAGGTCATGGCGAGCGTGTGCTCGGGCGGGGCATAGCGCAGTTCCCGGCACTGCTCGCTGCTGGACGGCCAAATTGGGACGATATCCCTCTCCGCCGAGCGGATGACGTGCAGCCAGATGCCCCGGCGCGCGCGCTCGTTGAGGTAGCGCTCCATCTCCTCCAGCCCCGGCTCGGCCATGAGTTCCTTCATGGACAAGGTGGCGCGCAAGACCTTGTCGCCGCTGTTCAGCGTATCCCATAGCGTTGTGCGGATGCCGTCGGGTCCGGGATGAAAGCGCACGTTCGGCTTGCCGCTCTCATGGTGATACATGGAGCGCAGGACCGGCATCACGTCCTCAAGCATCTGCCGCCGCGCCTCAATGCGCTCCAGCAGCACGCCGGGATCTTGCGCCACCACGAAGCGCCGTTTGCCGTGGTCCACGAAGCGGATGAGCCCTTCGGACTCCAGCTTGGCCAGGGCGTCGTGAGCGGTGGTGCGGGCAAGGCCCGCCTTGACGGCGACCTCCGTGACCGAGGCGCCACCGAGGCTCACCGCCGTCAGATAAAGCTTGTAGAGCGTCCCGGTGATGCCGATCCGGGCCAGCTTTTCTTCAATGTCGGTCGTCACGCCACATCCCCCAATGCGGGGAGAATGTCCGATCTTCCCCCCGCCGTCTATCGTCGGTTTTATCCGATATAAAAATGATGCGACGCCCAAATTCTGAGCGTGAATTTGGGCATTTGCGCGAAAAAGCGCCTCTAAATGCGCGATCAACGCCCATTCTCGGGCGGGAATCGAATTGACGGAAAATGCCGACAATAATAGCGTCTGGGTCACCCGGTCGCTGAGGTGCGCCGGACCATCACGCAAAGGAGGTTGCCGATGGAAGCAGAGGCCAATGCGGGCGCGCTGGCCGCCCAGCCTGCCGCGAGCAGGCCGGCGAGACGCTTCCCGCCTGTCTCTCGCCTCTTTGCCAACCGGTCGGTCCGCGCGGGGCTGGGCCTTGCCGCCTTCTTCGGCTTCTGGCAGGCGGTGTGCGGGCTCGGGCTGGTGGACGGCTTCCTTCTCCCCTCTCCGGTGGCCGTCGCACAGGCCCTGTGGGAAATGGCGGTGGACGGCTCCCTCTGGGTGCATCTGGCGGCCAGCCTCCAGCGCGTGGCGGTGGGCTTCTTTCTGGCCTGCATCGTCGGGCTGGCGCTCGGCCTCATCTGCGGCTGGTGGCGGCCGGTTTCGGACTTCGTGCGCCCGGTCGTCGAGGCACTCCGACCCATTCCGCCACTGGCCTGGATCCCCATTACCATCCTGTGGTTCGGCCTGGGGGATGCGGCGTCCTACTTCCTCGTGTTCCTGGGCGCCGTCTTCCCGGCCTTCGTCGCCACCTACACGGCGGTGCGCGGGCTCGACCGCAACCAGATGAATGCCGCGCTCTGTCTCGGCGCCAAGCCCTGGCAATTGTTCTGGGACGTGCTGATCCCCGCCTCGCTGCCCATCATCCTCCCAGGCCTTCGCATCGCGCTCGGCGTCGGCTGGATGTGCGTGGTGACGGCGGAGCTGATCGCCGCCCAGACCGGCCTTGGCTACCTGATCCAGCAATCCCGCATGCTGTTCCAGATCAACAATGTGGTCGCCGGCATGGTCACGATCGGCCTGGTGGGCTTCGCCATGTCCGTCATTCTCGAACGGATTGAGCGGCGTGTGAATGCCTGGGCTCCCTCCGAGCGCAATTGAGGAGAACGCCATGGTCGCCCTCGCTCGCCTTCCTGCCGATTTCTCCTCCCTCGCGCCCGAGGCCTCGCCCGCCGACATCCAGATCGACATCCGCAATGTGGGCAAGGTCTATGGCGGCACCGCCTCCGACCATGCCGTGATCGCGCTCGATGGCGTGAACCTGCGAATCCGGCGCGGTGAATTCATCTCGCTGCTCGGTCCCTCCGGCTGCGGCAAGTCCACCCTGCTTGGCATCATCGCCGGTTTCCAGTCCGCCAGCAGCGGACAGTTGCTCCAGGATGGCCGGCCCATCACCCGCCCTGGCCCCTCGCGCACGGTGGTGTTCCAGGATTATGCGCTCTTTGGCTGGATGACGGTGCAGCAGAACGTGGAATTCGGCCTGAAAGCCAAGGGCATGCCCAAGGCTGAGCGGGCCGAGATCGCCCGGGCCCTGATTGCAATGGTGCGGCTGAACGGCTTCGAGGACAAATATCCCCACCAGATGTCCGGCGGCATGAAGCAGCGCGCCGCCATCGCCCGGGCGCTCGCGCCCGATCCGGACATCCTGCTCATGGACGAGCCGTTCGGCGCGCTCGATGCCCAGACCCGCGTGCTGTTGCAGGAAGAGATCGCCCGCATCTCATCCGAGGCTGGCAAGACGGTGATTTTCGTGACCCACGGCATCGACGAGGCGGTCTTCCTGGCCGACCGCGTGGTGGTCATGAGCCCGCGCCCGGGCCGGGTGCGCGACGAGGTGCTGGTGCCGCTCCCGAGGCCGCGGACGGCCGAGATGCGCTCCGACCCATGGTTCGTCTCCACGGTCAACGACCTGTGGGAGACGCTCAAGCCGGAATGGCAGAAAGGGGAATAGACCGTGACCTCAGGAATTTCGCGCCGCCGCTTCGGCCAGCTCGCCGCTGGCCTTGCCGCCTCCCTCCCACTGGCGATGCCGTCGGTTCTGCGCGCCCAGGAGGGCGACGTGGTCCGCATGTGCTGGTTCAACACGACCACCGTGTCGGCCCAGATCGCCCATGTCCTGATGCGCACGGACATCCCGGCCCGCAACGGCCTCAAGATGGAGATGATTCAGCTTGCCGCCTCGCCGGCCATCACCGAGGCCCTGGTCTCGGGTGCGGGCGACGTGGGCACGCTCTCGGACTTTGCTGCCGTGACCACCATGGCCATCGGCGCGCCGGTGACCACAGTCGCCTCCCAGGCCCGGTTCCGCTCGGCGGTGCTGGCCACCAAGAAGTCCGGCATCACCAGCCTGGCGGACCTGAAGGGCAAGCAGGTCTACGGCACCTTCGGCATCACCGCCTTCCAGAATGCGCAGGATGCGGTTCTCAAGGCTGGCCTCACGCCGGGCAAGGACGTGACCTTCGTCAATGTGGGGCCAGCGGAACTGGCCGATGCGGTGGGCGCACAGCGCATCGATGCCTTCTTCTCCTATGACCCGTTCGTCAGCTATTTCGAGAGCACGGGCGCCGCGCAGGTCATCTCGCAGAACGTATCCCCGGTCATCGTGCTTGCCGCCAACAACCGGTTCCTTCAGCAGAAGCCGGACGTTCTGAAGCGCCTGCTCATCGCCAATTCCGAGGCGCTGTTCTTCGCCGCCCAGAACAATGACCTGGTGAATGGCTGGTTCCGCACCCTGGAGCCCGCCAAGAACATCCCCGAGCCCGTGCTGCAGAAGGCGTCCAGCTACGATCCGGCCTGGAGCGCCAAGTCCTTCGCAGACATCCGCGCCACCCTCTCGCCCGAGCAGATCGCGCAAATGGAGGCGCTGGCCAAGTGGGGCGTGGACGCCAAGCTCCTGCCGCGCCTGCCGGACGTGCCGAAATTCATCAATACCGCCATCGCCGCTGCTGCGGACAAGGAAGCGGCGGCGCTGAACTTCGACGTGAAGAGCGTGAAGATCCTGCGCGCCTGACCGGCGCGCCGTCCTCCCCCGACCGGCGGCGCGTTCCGGCGCGCCGCCCCTAGCCGCACCGCCCACCGGCGTCGCGCAGCAGGACCATCATGACCAGCATTCCGGCACAGGCGGACGTGGCACGTCTGGAGCGGCCCAGCCCCAGCCCCGACCCGCAGAGCGCCACGCGCCATTTTGATTTTTCCATCCTGCCGCCGGAGGCGCGCTATCGGCTGCTGGCCTCCACCATCATGCCCCGCCCAGTGGCCTGGGTGGTCACGTGCAACGCGGATGGCGTGGTGAATGCCGCGCCCTATTCCTTCTTCAACCTGTTCGGCGCCGACCGGCCGGTGGTGGCGCTGGGCATCCTGGCCCGTCCGGGGCAGCCCAAGGATACGGCGGCCAACATTTCCGCGACCGGGGAATTCGTCATCAACCTCGTGCCTTTCGCCCTGGTGGAGGCCATGAATGCCACCTGTGTGGAAGCCCCTCCGGAGGTGGACGAGACGGTCCTCGCCGGCCTTGCCACGATGCCGAGCCTTGCCATCCGCCCCCCGCGCATTGCCGCCTCGCCTGTTGCCCTGGAATGCCGGCTGCTGCACCTGCTGGAGACGGGCCCAGGGCAATGGCTGGCGGTGGGCGAGGTGCTCCATGCCCACTATGCCCATTCCGTCCTCACCGGCGATCCCGAGCGTCCCCGCGTGGATGCCGACGCTCTCGATCTGGTGGGCCGCATGCACGGCCCGTCCACCTATGCCCGCACGCGGGATCTGTTCGACCTGCCGCGCCCGCTCTGGCCCCTTCCGGGCGGCGAAAGCCAGGCACAACACAAGGGATGAAGTCCATGTCCAAGGTCAAGGTCGCCGCGGTCCAGGCCGCAACCATTCCCTTTGACGGCCCGGCCGCCACCGCCCGCACGGTGGCGCTGATCGCCGAGGCCGCGGCCACCGGCGCCAAGATCGCCGTGTTCCCGGAGGCCTTTATTGGCGGCTATCCCAAGGGCCTCGACTTCGGCTGCAGCATCGGGCGCCGCACGGGGGAGGGGCGGGCGGACTTTGCCCGCTATGTGCGCGGCGCCATTGCCGTGCCCGGCCCGGAGGTGGAACAGTTGGTGGCGGCCTGCGCGGCGCACGACATCCATGCGGTGGTTGGGGTGATGGAGCGGGACGGCGGCACGCTGTATTGCACGGCACTTTATCTCGGACCGCAGGGCCTGATGGGCAAGCACCGCAAGGTGATGCCCACGGGCTCAGAACGCCTGGTTTGGGGCTTCGGCGACGGCTCGACCCTCACCGTCGTGGACACCCCCTATGGCCGCATGGGCGGCGCCATCTGCTGGGAGCACTACATGCCCCTGATGCGTGCGGCCTATTATGCCAAGGGAGTCCAGATCTGGGCCGCGCCCACGGCAGATGACCGCGAGAGCTGGATTTCCACCATGCGCCATGTGGCCATGGAGGGGCGGTGCTTTGTTATCGGCGCCTGTCAGGTGATGCGGCGGTCCGACTTCCCGGACGACTATGCCAGCCGCATCGAGGCTGCACCGGACGAATGGATGATGCACGGGCGCTCGGTCATCGTCGGACCCTTGGGCGAGATTCTCGCGGGCCCCCTGGTCGACGAGGAAGGTATCCTCACCGCCGAGATCGACCTCGACCATCTGCTGGGCGCCAAGCTCGATTTCGATCCGGTCGGTCACTACGCCCGGCCCGACCTGTTCAGCCTGCATGTGGACGAGACACCACAGATTCCGGTCATCGCCCGCACGCGCCTGGAACCGGTGGAGTAGGTATCCCGGCAGTCCGGAAGGGACGATGGTGCGCCGCCGGGCAGGCCCGGCCGCAAGGGCGTCGTTCTTGTCGCACCGTCCATAACGCGGACTGCACTGTCCTCTTAAAGGTCAAGAATACGCTTTATGAAGTCGTTGGCCATGCAATAAACTGACTCCTTATACGCGATGAATGGCGCGGCGAAGCTGATGTTGTCGCCGCTTTCCGTAGCGAAAACGAACCAAAGGGCCGCGTGAACGTTGAGGGTAGGAGGAAATGGCGGTTTGGCCGCCGTTCCCGTTCACAGAACAACGTTCACACCACAGGAGCGACCCTTGGCAGACGAGACCCTTCGCGACATCTTCACCGTCGGCCTGCGCAACGCGCACGCGTTGGAAAACGAGGCCCTGTCGATCATGAATCGGCAGCTGGACCGGCTGGAAAGCTATCCCGATCTTGCAGCGCGGCTTCGCACGCATGTCTCCGAGACGGAAGCTCAGGCGAGGCGCCTTGAAGACATTTTGGCGGGACTGGGGGAGAGTGAGTCCTCCTTCAAGGACACAGCGGCCTCCTTCATGGGCAACATGGCGGCCATGGGCCACAGCATGGCGGACGACGAAGTCCTCAAGAACAGCTTCGCCGACTTTGCATTCGAGAATTACGAGATTGCGTCCTACCGCTCTCTCATCACCATGGCCGAGACAGGCGGCTTCTCCGCCGCTATCCCATTGCTCCAGAAGTCTCTCGACGAGGAGGTGGAGATGGCGGCGTGGCTGGAGCAGCACCTGCCGGCTGTGACGCAGCAATATCTGGCCTTGGAAGCGGCGGGCCTCAAGGCCAATCGGTGATCAGCGCTGCCATGTGGGGGCAGCCCCACATGGCAATGGCGCAGGCTATCCAGAGTGGTCGCACGGCTAGAGGGTGTCGCTTCTGCCCAAGGGGCGATGCCCTCTTCCCACATGGCAGGCGAAGCCCGGACCGCCTCCTCTGCAACGGGTTCTGAGTGCGGCCTCAGTCCCAAGCCGCCTCGTAGAGCGAGAGGGTCTCTTCCAGGGTGGGGACCCTTGGATTGTTGCCTGGGGTTCCAGAGGCAAGCGCCTGGCGGGCCATTTCCGGGATCAGCTCCCGATACCGGATTTCGTCGATGCCATAAGCCTTTGGCGTGGGGACCTTCAAGCGATTATTGAGCCCCCGGAAGCCTTCCACGAGACGCTGGCACGCTTCCCCATCTTCCATGCCGTCCGGGGCCCAGCCCAAAGCGCGGGCCGCGGACGCATAGGCGTCGGGGGCGGCGGAGAGGGAGAAGTCCGTCACCAGGGGCAGCAGCATGGCGTTGGACAGGCCATGGGGTACATGGAAGAAGGCGCCGATGGGCCGGCTGAGGCCATGGATGAGGGCGGTGGACGTGTTGGACACCGCAAGGCCCGCATGGGTCGCGCCTAACATCATGGCTTCACGGGCTTTTCTGTCACCAGGCGTAGTGGCTGCGATCTCCAGGTTCGCGCCGATCAGCTTCAGCGCCGAAAGGGCGAGGGCATCCGCATGGGGATTGCGGTTGCGGTTGATGAGGGCTTCCAGGGCGTGGGTGAGGGCGTCCAGGCCGGTGTCCACGGTGACCCGGAAGGGGCAGGTGAGGGTCAGCTCATAGTCGACAATGGCAGCAGCCGGCAGGGCAGAAGTGCCTAGAATCAACATCTTCTCGTGGCGCTCGGTGTCGGTGATGACACAGGCGCGGGTCACCTCGCTGCCCGTCCCAGCCGTGGTGGGGATGGCCACCAGGGGCAGGGTGGCAAGGTCGACGATGCGGGGAACCTTCAGGCCGCGGATCTCCTCGCCGGTGCTGGCAACGATGGCAGCCCCCTTGGCGGTGTCGATGGCGCTGCCGCCGCCGAAGCCGATCACGCCGTCACACCCGTTAGATTTCAAGAGCTTGACCGCATCGAGCACGCTGGTGTCGGTGGGGTCCTCCACCACCTGCGAGAACACCACCGGCGCCGTCCCCGCTGCCTCCAGGGCCGCGATGGCGGCATCCGCGAGGCCGAGGCGCAGGATGGTGGGATCGATCACCAGGAGCGGCTTGCGCACGCCGAGGCGGGCGAGAAGTTCCGGCAGGAATTTCAGGCTTCCGCCCCCGATCAAGAGTTCGCGGGGGGTGAGGATGCGGTTGATCATGGTTCGGCTCCCGGCGCTCAGCGCATCACGAAGGGATCGGGAATGGGGGCGTCGGAGGTGTTGATCCAGACCGTCTTGGTGCGGGTGTAGTCGCGGATGGAATCCGCCCCCGCCTCCCGGCCCAATCCGGACAGGCCATAGCCGCCGAAGGGCGCCATGGGGGAGACCGCGCGATAGGTGTTCACCCAGACAATTCCCGCGCGAATGGAAGCACTTAGCCGATGGGCGCGGGCCAGGTTCGTGGTGAAGACGCCGCTTGCGAGACCAAAGGGAGTATCGTTGGCCTTGGCCAGGGCCTCCTCCTCGGTGTCGAAGGTGGTGGCGCTCAGGACCGGGCCGAAGAATTCGGAGCGGAAACAGGGGATCTGCGTGTCTTCAGACCGGAGGATGGTCGGAGCAACATAGAATCCGCGCGAGAATCCCTCTGCTTTGCCTCCTCCGGTTATGAGTTCCGCCCCCGCCGAAAGGCTGGCGGCGATGGTTGATTCCAGATGGGTGACCTGCCGGGCGGTGGCGAGCGGGCCCATCTCGGTGGCGGCGTCCTGCGGGTCGCCAATGCGGATGGCTTTCGCCTTGTCAGCCAGGAGCTTAAGGAAGGGCTCGGCGATCTTGCGCTCCACCAGGAGGCGGGAGCCGGCTGTGCAGCTCTGGCCGGAGGCGGCGAAGATGCCGGCCACCACGGCGTTCGCCGCGCTCTCGAAATGGGCGTCGGAGAAGACCAGAACAGGCGACTTTCCACCCAATTCTAGGCTTGTATAGGCCAGATTTTCCGCGCTGTTCCTCACGATCTGCCGGGCGGTCTCCGGACCACCCGTAAACGCGATCCGGGCGACCAGGGGGTGGGTGGTCAGCGCTGCCCCGCAGTCGGCTCCGAAGCCGGTCAGGATGTTCACCACACCCGGCGGGAAGCCCGCCTCCTCGACGAGGCGGGCGAAGCCCAAGAGGGGGGCAGGGCCGTCCTCGGAGGCCTTGAGCACCACCGCACAGCCGGCGGCCAGCGCCGGACCGAGCTTCACGGCGGACAGGAAGAGCTGGGAGTTCCAGGGCACGATGGCGGCGACGACTCCGATGGGTTCGGGCCGCAGGGTTACGTCCATGTCCGCCTTGTCGATGGGCAAGACCATGCCGTGATGCTTGTCGGCAAGGCCGCCGAAATAGCGGTAATAGGAGCCCACATAGCCGATCTGGGCGCGGGTCTCGCGGATGATCTTGCCGGTGTCGCGGGTTTCCAGCTCGGCCAGTTCGGCGGCGTGGGCTGTGACCAGGTCGCCCAGGCGATAGAGCAGCCGGCCGCGCTCGGTGGCGGTCATCCGCGCCCAGGGACCTTCCCGCATGGCGCGGTGGGCGGCGCGGACCGCCCGGTCCACATCCTCGGCGCCGGCGCGGGGCATGCGGGCCCAGACTTCCTCGCGGGAGGGGTCGATGCTGTCGAAGGTCTGGGCCGGGGTCTCGAAGGCACCGTCAATATAGTGGGCGAAGGTCGTGATCTCGGTCATGGGCCGACCTCGGCGGGCAGAGGGCGGGAAGCGTCGGCGGGCGTCTCGTCAAGGAAGGCGATGAGCCGGCTATTGATCTCGTCGGGATGGGTGAGCGCCATCATGTGCCGCACGCCGGGCACGATCTCGGCGCGGGCGCACGGGGCGATCCGGGCCATCTCGCGGGACATGGCGGGCGAGGAATTGGCATCGAACTCGCCGGTGATGAACAGCGCCGGCACCTTCAGCCCCGGCAAAGCCGGGGCCAGCGCCTCGTCGGAGGTGGCGAACAGCCAATAGGTGCGGCGATAGCCTTCCACATTCACCGTGCGCAGGGCGGCGCTGGAAAGCGCGGCGGCCAGTTCCAGGTTCGCCGGCACGGGATCGCCGAACCAGCGGGCGAGGGTCGGGGCGATGGAGGCGGAAAAGCCCTTTTCCTCCAGCTCCACGGCGCGGGCCTGCACGGCTTGCTTCAGCTCGGGCGAGCGGCGGAAGACGGCGTTCATGGCGATGAGCCGGCTCACCCGCTCGGGGTTGCGCAGGGCCGTGTGGGTGGCCACCAGCGCCCCCATGGAATGACCCACCAGCGCCGCTGCCGGAATGCCCAGCGCATCGAGCAGCCCGATCACCGCATCGGCATAATCGTCCAGGGTCGGCGGATCGGGCGGCAGGAGGGAGCCGCCATGGCCGGGCATGTCGAGGGCGATGACGTCATGTGCGGCGGCAAGCGCCGCCATCTGAGGCTGCCAGATGGCGGCATTCATGCCCACCCCGTGAATGAGCACCACCACCGGGCCCGCGCCCTGGCGCAGATAGGTGATGTCCCCGGACACGCCGCCGCCGCGCAGATGCACCCGGGCCGCGCCTTGGGCGAGGGAAGGTCGCTCAGCCATGGAGGTCCTTCAGGCTTTCGAGGTCTTTGTAGCGGTCGCCGATGCGGTGATGGGGCCGCCCGCCAATGGAGGCGCCCAGCGCCACCACCAGTTCGTCGGGGGCGGGGGCATCGGGAATGGAGAAGTGGACCGTGAGGTAATGGGAGCGCCGGCCCTCGTCATGCTTGTCCATGAGCGGGATCATGATGGGCGTGTCCGGCCCGCCGCGCACATTGGTGAAGGCGAGGTACGTCTTGGCGCCCACGGCGCGGCGATAATGGTTGCCGAAATGCAGGGTGTGGATGAGGGCGGAGGCATGCTCCACCTCGCCGGCGGTGCCGCACAAAGCCGCCTTGCCATAGCCTTCCACCACCTCACCGGAGCCGGCGCGGCGCAGGATTTCCTCGGTCAGCAGGGCACCCAGCACAGGGGCGATGGCCATGATTTCCGGCTGGAGATCCTCCACGAAGCCGCGACCGGCCCAGGGATTGGTCAGCACCGCCGCCGCGCCGAACAGATGCAGCGGCCGAGGGGCTTCCTTGCCCCCCTCAATGAGGACCTTCTCGTCGTAATTGACCACCTTGCGAAGCTTGAGCATGGGACGCTTTCCGTAACGATATTATGGCATGCCAAAGTGCGGGAGCTGATGCGGCCCGCGGGGCGTCGCACTCGGCGTGGCGCCGGATGCGGGTCTGTCAGTGAGACAGGATCTTGGAGAGGAAGAGTTTGGCCCGGTCGCTCGCGGGATCGGCGAAGAAGCGCTCCTTGGCCGTGTCCTCGACGATCTCGCCCCGGTCCATGAACACCACCCGGTCGGCGACCTTGCGGGCGAAGCCCATTTCGTGGGTCACCACCATCATGGTCATGCCCTCCTGGGCGAGCGCGACCATCACATCCAGCACCTCGGTGATCATTTCCGGGTCGAGGGCGGAGGTGGGCTCGTCGAACAGCATGGCGATGGGGTCCATGGCCAAGGCGCGGGCGATGGCGATGCGCTGCTGCTGGCCGCCGGAAAGCTGGAGCGGATACTTGCCCGCATGGCTCGCCATGCCCACGCGTTCCAGCAGGGCCTTGGCCTTGCGCTCGGCCTCGGCCCGGTCGCGCTTGAGGACCTTTTCCTGGCCGATGCAGAGATTGTCGAGCACGTTCATGTGGGGGAACAGCTCGAAATGCTGGAACACCATGCCCACGCGCGAGCGCAGCTTGGGCAGGTTGGCCTTGCCGTCGGTGACCAGCTTGCCTTCCAGGCGGATTTCGCCGCCATCCACGCCCTCCAGCGCATTCACGCACTTGATGAGGGTGGACTTGCCGGAGCCGGACGGCCCGCACACCACCACCACCTCGCCGCGCGCCACCGAGAGTGAGCAGTTCTTGAGCACCTGGAAGGTGCCGTACCATTTATTGATGCCCTTGATCTCGAGCATGGGGGATGCCTCGCCAATCGCCTTGCTCATGATCTCACCGCTGCTCCGCGAGCGCTGCCGGCTCTGCCGGTCCCGCTTGGCCCGCCTGCGGATCGAAGGCGCGGCCGAACCGGCGTTCGATCCAGCGCTGCACGAACTCCCAGGCGGTGGTCATGATGAGATAGTAGATGGCCGCCACGACGAAGAGCTCCAGCACCAGGAAGCGTTCCTGGATCAGCACCTGGGTGCGGCGGAGCAATTCCTCCATGGAGATGATGGAGGCGATGGAGGTGGTCTTGAGCACCCCGTTCACCGAATTGCCCAGCGGGGGAATGATGATGCGGAAAGCCTGCGGGGCCACCACGTAGCGCATCACCTGGAACGGCGTCATGCCGATGGCCCGCGCCGCATTCACCTGGCCCCGCGGCACGGCGGCGATGCCGGCGCGCACGATCTCGGAGAGATAGGCCGCCTCGTTCAGGGTCAGGCCGATGAGTGTCGACTCGATGACCGAGAACTTGATGCCGATCTGCGGCAGGCCCGTATAGATGATGATGAGCTGAACCAAGAGCGGGGTGCCCCGCATGATCCAGGTGTAGAAATAGGCAGGTCCAGACAGGATCTTGTACTTCGACATGCGCATGACGGCGATGACGAAGCCCAGCATCAGGCCGAACAGGATCGAGAAGACGGTCAGCCCCAGCGTCACGAAGGCGCCCTCGATGAGGTAGCCATTGGTGAGATATTCAAAGAAGCCGTCCCAGTGCCAACCCTTCACGGAAGCCTCGCAAGCAGCAGGAGCCCGGCGGCGTCCGGGTGTCCCGGCGCCGTGCGGATGGGGGAAGGCGGAGCGGGGCGCTCCGCCGGTTCAGGCCGGATGGCCGGTCAGGGAAGTCAGCCCGCCCCTCAATTGGGGCCGAGCACCTTCACGCCGCCCTCGGCGCGGCCGACGCCATATTCGGCGAGGAGCTTCGGCAGATAGCCGTCGGTCTCCATCTCCTGCATCACGCCCGCCACCGCCTCGGCCACCGCCTTGTCGCCGAAGGCCAGCGAGCCGGGGGTGGCATACATGCCGCTGAGCGCATGGGTAAACTCACCCCGGTCCTGATACTGCTTGGCCACGGGGTCGATGGAAACGGCCGCATCCACCTGCCCCGCGCGCAGCGCCTGGTAGACGGTGGCGTAATTGTCGAACAGGTTGATGGTCATGGGCTTCAGGCCGCGAGCCTGGAAGTCCTTGTTCAGGTCGCGCATCTTGCGCTCGGCATAACCGCCAATGTCGGTGCTGATGGTCTTGCCGGCCAGATCGTCCACCTTGGTGATGGGCGCGCCGTTCTTCACCGCCGTGGAGATGGAGATGGCCAGATTCTCATACGGGATCATATAGAGCATCTTCAGCCGCTCGGGTGTCACGAACAGACCCGCATCGATCATGTCCCACCGCTTGCCCTGGAGGCCGGGAATCATGGCGGCATATTCGGTGCTGATAAATTCCGGCTTCAGGCACAGCCGCTTGGCGATCTCATAGCCAAGGTCGATGCGCAGGCCCTTCAGAACGCCCTTCTGGTCCGCATAGGCCATGGGCGGCAAGGTGGGGCTGGTGGCCATGACGAAGAAGCCGGGCTTCACCAGGAGTGCGTCGGCGATCTTCGGCTTGCAGTCCTGCGCCTGTGCCCCCGCGCCGAGCAGCACCAGGCCGGCGACAAAACCAGACAGTTTCAAAGCCGCGCGCGTCAGCACGGGAGAGGCGGATCGTGCGGAAAAGAGGAAGGTCATTGTGTCGCCCGCTGGAATATTTATGGCGTGCCGTAATATGGCATGCCAAAATTGGAGCGACAACGGCCCAATTGCGCGCCGGGTGATTTTCTTCACGTGCGATCCCGCGCGGGCCGCACGGATTGAAGAATCCGCCCGCGTGCGGCAGGTGTCGGGAAACAGGATCTTGAACCCATGAACGCTGCGCTCGAACCCCTGCGGGTGGACCGCCCGGCCAAGACCCTTCGGGAGCTGACGCTGGATAAGATGCGCGAGGCCATCTACGCCCAGCGCTTCAAGCCCGGCGAGCGGCTTGTGGAGCGGGACCTGTGCGAGCAATTGGGGGTCAGCCGCACCATCGTGCGCGAGGTGCTGCGCCATCTGGAGACCGAGGGGCTGGTGGCCACGCTCCAGGCGCGCGGGCCCATCGTGGCGCGCACCACGGCGGCGGACGCCCTGCAGATCTATGAGATAAGGGGCGTGCTGGAGGGCATCGCCGCCCGCGCCTGCGCCGAGCGGCGCAATCCGGCGATGATCGCGGCGCTGGAAACCTGCCTTGCCGGCATCCAGGCCGGCTATGCCGGGCGCGACATGCCCGGCGTGCTCGCGGCCACCACGGAGTTCTACCGCACCCTCTTCCACCACGCGGAAAAGGAAATCGCCTGGGGCATCGTCTCCTCGCTGACCGTGCGCATCAACCATCTGCGGTCCATGACCATCAAGACGGACGGACGCGATACGGACGGGCCGATCCAGATGCAGCGCATCGTGGAGGCCATCAAGGCCGGGGACGGGGAGGGCGCCAATGCCGCCGCCCTCCAGCATGTGATGAGCGCCTCCGCCATCGCCCAGCGCCTGCTGCGGGCCCAAGACGAGACGGAGTAAAGCCAAACGCAAAAAGGCCCGCGCGCGGCGGGCCTTTTCCGTTGGGCGGGCCGATGGGTTCAGATCGGCGGGTGCATGAAGAACTGGGCGATGAGGGCGGCGCCGAGGAAGGTGCCCGCATTGGCCATCAGCGAGACCACCACGATCCGCCAGCCCAGGCGCCGGAACAGCGGCACGTCCTTGGCGATGGAGAGGCCCGCGAAGGCGAGAATGGGTGTGGCCAGCGCCAGGAAGTTGATCTTGCCGGTGAGCGCCGCAATGTCGGCCGCGAACGGATTGGCCGGATAGGTCAGCGCCATGCCGATCATCGACACCCACACCACCGCCGGCAGCTTGCGGGCGGTCGCCAGATAAAGCCCCCACCCCGCCAGCACCGCGCCGAGAATGATGGCCATGCCGGCGATCACCTGACCGTCCACGGGCGTCTTGTAGGTGATCCAGTTGCCGATGAGGCCATAGGCGCCGATCAGCACCCAGCCTGCCAGGATGGCCAGAAGGCCGAGGCGCACCTCGCTATGGGGCGCCTCGGTGGGCGCTTCGACCTTGGCCTGCGCCGGCGCGATGCTGCGGCCGCGCCCGAGGATCGGCTCCAGCTTGCCATAGGCCCAGATGGTGAAAGGCAGCGACAGGAACAGGGTGAAATAGGTGCCGATGGTGGTGGTGATGAGGTTGCTGGCCGCCGCGAAGGTGGCGACGTCCTTGGCCATTTCCGGCGTCTGCTGGGCGGCGATGGCGCCCGCCGCCGCGGCCATCATGCTGCCCGAGCCCACCCCCGCGCCCATGGCGAGCGCCAGCGGATTGAAGATGTTCAGGCTCGCCACCAGGCTCGCCAGGATGGCGATGAAGACCGCGCCGAACACGGTGCCGGTGATGTATTCCGCCAGCACCCCGCGCCCTTCCGGGCTGTCCATGCCAAAGCGCTCGCCGATGATGGCCAGGCTCGGCTCGCGCCCCACCGAGAAGGTGGCGCCGATGGCCTCCCGCTTGATGCCCAGAAGGAGGGCCACCGGCAGGCCGAACACCATGGTGCCGAAGAAGTGGCCGAATTCCTGGAACACCAGCGACCAGCCGGCGGACAGGATCTTGGGGATGGACCCGCCCACCAGTAGGCCCAGCTTGGCGATGAAGATGAGGAGGGCCGGCTGGAGGAAGGCGGAAGCCAGGCGCTGCTCCGCCAGCGACACCTTCAGCGCGCCGGGCAGGCGGGGCGCCGCGAGGCCGATCGTGGCACCTGCAAGCAGCGCCCAGAGCAGCGGCAGCAGCACGATCTTGCTGGAGCCGAGCGGGATGGTGACATTGCCAATGCCCTCGGCGATCAGCACCGCCGCCAGGGCGAACAGGAACAGGCGCACCCGCCCGCTCAGGCCCGAAGGCGCCTCCATGTCATCCAGTGCCAGTCCTGGTGGCGAGACGTTTTGTGCCTCAACCGATGCTCCGCTCATGATGCTGCTCCCCTGAAGATCGAGTGTCCATGCTGGAAGGTGAAGCCCCGGTGGGTCCCGGGGCTTTTGTTGGACGGCGTCAGCCCACGTATCCGAAGGCGACGCCCGGCTTTTCGGCGGTCTCCACCCACACGCTCTTGGTCTGGGTGTAGGCCATGAGCGCCTCGCGGCCCGACGAGCGGCCGAACCCCGAGCGGCCGAAGCCGCCGAAGGGGGAGGCGACATTGATGGTCTTGTAGCCATTGACCCAGAAGGTGCCGGCGCGCACCTGCGCCGCCACGCGGTGGGCGCGGCCCACATCCTGCGTCCACACCGCGCCGGCAAGGCCGTAGGGCGTTGAATTGGCGAGCGCGATGGCCTCCGCCTCGTCCGCGAAGGGCAGCACGGTGAGCACCGGGCCGAACACCTCCTCGCGGGCGATGGCCGCGTCCGGGGTGACGCCGTCGACAATGGTCGGGGCGAAGAAGAAGCCGCCGGTCGCCTTCAACTCATCCGGGCAGGCCCCGCCCGCCGCCAGATGCCCGCCGGCCGCCACCGCCGCGTCCACCATGCCTGAGATCTTGTCGAGCTGGCGGCGGTTGTTGATGGGGCCGATCTGGGTGGCCGGATCGGTCGGAAGGCCGGTGGGGATGCGCTTCGCAGCTGCTGCGAGCCGCCCCACGAACTCGCCATGGATGGAGGCGTGCACCAGGAGGCGCGAGCCGGCGACGCAGCTCTGGCCCGCCCCGCCGAAAATGGCGGCCTGGGCGCCGAGGATGGCGCGGGAGAGGTCGGCATCGGCAAACACGATATTGGCCGACTTGCCGCCCAGCTCCAGCACCGAGGGCACGATGGCCCGCGCAGCGGCAGCGGCGATCTGCGCCCCCGCCTCGGCCGAGCCGACGAACACCACGAGGCGGGTCTCGGGATGGGCGACGGTAGCGGCGCCCGTGGTGGGGCCGGCGCCGGCCAGCACGTTGACGAGGCCCGCCGGCACACCCTCGGCGCGGGCGCAGAGCATGCCCAGCGCCAGAGAGGTGAGGGGGGTCAGCTCGGAGGGCTTCAGCACCACCGCATTGCCGGCGCAGATGGCGGGCGCGATCTGCCAGCCGGCGGTGAAGATGGGGGCGTTCCAGGGGGTGATCTGCACCACCGTGCCGAAGGGTTCGGCGCGGGTGTAATTCAGGTGCGAGGTGGGGACGGGGATGACCTCGCCGTGGAGCTTGTCGCACCAGCCGGCATAATATTCGAACATCTCCGCCACCTTGGCCACCTCGCCGCGGGTGTCGCGGATGGGCTTGCCGGCGGAGAGCGTCTCAAGCTCGGCCAGCGCCTCGGCATTCTGGCGCACGAGCCGGGCAATCTCCCACATGGCCCGGCCGCGGGCGGCGGCGGTCATGCCCCACCAAGCGGCCTGGCCCTTGCGGGCGGCGTCCATGGCGGCGTCGACCACCGGGGCGCCAGCATCGGCGAAGCTTGCGAAGACGCGGCCATCGGCCGGGTTGGTCAGGTCCAGCGTGGCGCCGGTGCCCGCGAGCACCTCGCCCGCCACCACGGAGCCGATGCGGCCCTCGGGCAGGAACCCGGCGAGGATGGCCAGGGCGCGGCGCGCCCCTTCGGAGTGATGAACCTCAAGCATCAGGCGGCATCCTTGGCGCGATAATCGGCCATGCGGGTGAAGTCGGCCGTGTCGGGAATGGAGGTACGGGTGGCGCCCCAGATCTCCCCGGCATGAGCGCACAAAGGCAGGCTCACGCCGGTCTCGGCAGCCAGCTCAAGGGCGAGGCGCACGTCCTTGCGCATGAGGCCGGCGGAAAAGCCGCTGTCGAACGTGTTGGGCAGCACCCAGCGGGGGAACATGACCTCGCTGACCGCGCTGCGGCCGCTCGCCGTGTTCACCACCGAAATGGCTTCCTGGGCGGAGAGGCCGGCAGCCTCGGACAGCCGCATGGCCTCGCCCATGGCCACCAGATGGGCCGCCACCAGCATGTTGTTGACAAGCTTGGCCACGTTGCCCGCGCCCGAGGGCCCCACATGGATGGCCTTGGCTGAAAGCGCCGAGAGCACCGGCTCGGCGAGCGCGAAATCCTCGGCCGCGCCGCCAACCATCATGGTGAGGGTGCCTTGGGCGGCGCCGGAGGGGCCGCCACTGACGGGCGCGTCAAGGAGCGCATGGCCGGCGGCGGCGAGGCGGGCGGCAAGACGGCGGGTGGTGGCGGGATCGGAAGTGGAGGTATCGATGACCACCACCTTGCGGTCGCGGCGCTCCAGAAGGTCGCCATCGCTGGTGAGCACCTGCTCCACATCGCGGGCCAGCGGCAGCGAGCAGACGATGGCGTCTGCGGAGGAGAGGATGTCGGCAAGGGTCGTGGTGAAGGAGATGCCGGCCGCCTCGGCCGGCGCGCGGCGGGTCTCGCTGATGTCGAAGCCGGTGACCGTGAAGCCCTTGGCCGCAAGGGTGGCGGCCATGCCGAGGCCCATATTGCCGAGGCCGATGACCCCGATCTGTTCCATGCGCATTAAGAAGATCCGTCGTTTGCCCTTCTCGACGGATCCCAGGAAACAAGCGTTGCAACAAGAATGACTTTTCGCACTCCCTGTGCGGATTTTGGCAACAATTCGGGAGTCAGGTGAGACCCTGGAACGCAATCATGTGTTCCGCCAAATGGTTGACGAGGCGCCGGGCGGCTTCCGGCAGGCGGCGGCCGGCGCGCAGAAGGAGATGGGTGCGCGCCTCGGCCAGCAGCGGATCGCGCAAGGTGACGAGCCGCATGGCACCGGCCTTCACGTCCTCCTCCACCACGAAGCGCGGCAGGAAGCCCACGCCCAGTCCGCCCGCGATGAACCGCCGGTGCAGTTCGAACGAGGTGGTCTCCAGCCGGCTGATGAGCCGGAACCCGTTGTCCGCCTCCACGCGGCCGAGCATCTGGCGTATGCCGTGGTCCGGCGGGAAGAGGGCGGCCGGCTCCGCCGCGAAGGTGCCGAGCGGCACAGGCCCGGCGCTGCCTTTGAGGGGATGATCCGGCGGCACCACCGCCAGGAGGGGCTGGCGGGCGGTGACCACGCTGCGGACATCGGGATGGCCCGGCGGATTATAGGCCATGCCGATATCCGCATCCCCTTGGGCGATGGCGGCGAGAATGCCGTCCGTGGTGCTGAGCGAAACCTTGAAGCTCACGCCACCATAGGTCTGCGCGAAACGGGCGAGGCCCTGCTCCATGAAATCCACCAGGAAGCCGCCGCCGCAGCACAGGCGCACGGTGCCCTGCTCCACCCCCTTGAGGCGTCGCAACCGGTCTTCGAGCAAGGCACGCTCGTCCGCCTCCCGCTGCGCGTGCTCGGCCATGATGCGCCCGGCTTCCGTGGGCACCACGCCGCGCGGCAGGCGCTCCAGCAGTGGCTGGCCCACCTCGATTTCCAGGTCGATGATCTGCCGGCTCACCGCCGACGCGGCCACATTCAGCACCTCCGCCGCCGCGCGCACGGAGCCGGTGCGCACCACCGCGAGGAGATATTTCAGGGCGCGATCATGCATGGAGGGCAGCGGCGCGTGGCCAAGGTGAAGATGAGGTGAGACTGGGCCGGAACGCGCGGGAAGTATAGGGGGCGCCGTTCCGCCTCAAAATGCCGTACGCCATCAACACATTAACGGGGCATCTTAATTCACTGCACAAGCAGCGTCCGTCCAGGAGCGGGCAGGGGGCCGGACTGAAAAAGGCGCCCGCTGGGGCGCCTTTTTCAAAATCGATGATGCGGGTTGCCGTCAGTTCAACAGGTCCCGCCGCATGCGCCAGCCGCCTTCGCCATCCTCGCTGAGCGCCTCGGCCACGCGGGGGTGCCGCACCGGCTCGTCGGAGGTGTCGCGCTCCAGATTCTGCTCGGAGACATAGGCCACATACTCGCTGTCCGCATTCTCGGCCAGCAGGTGGTAGAAAGGCTGGTCCTTGTGCGGCCGGATCTCCTCGGGAATGGCCTGGTACCATTCCTCGGTATTGTCGAAGACCGGGTCCACGTCGAACACGACCCCGCGGAAGGGGAAGTGCTTGTGGCGCACCACCTCGCCGATCCTGAACTTTGCCTGGCGCATTTCCCGATCCCGTTCATCCGGATGGGCCGCCGCATAGGCGGGCTCGCCCGTCCACGAGGCGTTGCTTATGCGCACAGCAGCGCGGCCGGTGCTCCGGGCCTTATCGTCCTGCGGCATGTCTCACCTCCTTGACCTTGGGCGGGACTCACGTCCCGCCATTCATAAACCGTACACCTTCGCGAGCTCGGCGTCCTTGGCAGCTACGATCCGCGCGAGGTCGACGATCACTTTCGCCTGCTTCCAGGTGGCATCGTCCTGCATCTTGCCGTCGATCATCACCGCGCCCGTGCCGTCCGGCATGGCCTCCAGGATCTTGAGCGCGAAGGCCACTTCCGCCGGATCGGGGCTGAAGACGCGCTTGGCGATCTCGATCTGGCTCGGATGCAGAGACCAGGCTCCCACGCAGCCCTGAAGGAAGGCGTTGCGGAACTGGCTCTCGCAGGCGGCGGAATCGGAGAAGTCGCCGAACGGCCCATAGAAGGGCTTGATGCCGTTGGCGGCGCAGGCGTCCACCATCTTGCCGACCGTATAGTGCCAAAGATCCTGCTGGAAGCCTGTGCGGGGCTTGTCCCCATCGGGATCGGCCAGGACCATGTAGTCGGGATGGCCACCGCCCACGCGCGTGGTCTTCATGGCGCGGGAGGCGGCAAGGTCGGCAGGACCAAGGCTCATGCCGTGCATGCGGGGGGAGGCGGCGGCGATCTCCTCCACATTCTTCACGCCCTCGGCGGTCTCCAGGATGGCGTGGATGAGGATGGGCTTGCCAACGGAATGCCGGGCCTCCAGCTGCGCCAGAAGCTGGTCGAGATAGGCGATGTCCCAGGGGCCATCCACCTTGGGCAGCATGATGACGTCGAGCTTGGCACCGATGGCGCCCACGATCTCGATCACGTCGTCCAGCGCCCAGGGGCTGTTCAGAGCGTTGATGCGGGTCCAAAGGCCGGTTGAGCCGAAATCCGTGCTCTTTGCCATTTCGATGAAGCCGGCGCGGGCGGCGCCCTTGGCATCGATCGGGATAGCGTCTTCCAGATTGCCGAGCACCACGTCCACTTGCTTGGCGAGGTCCGGCACCTTGGCGCGCAGCTTCTCCAGGTGCGGGGGCACGAAATGAATCATGCGCTCCAGCCGCACCGGAAGCTCGCGATAGGGCGCGGGCGCCCCGATGGCGAGCGGCTTGAAGAAGTTACGCGGCAATTTCATTGGGATCCCCCCTGAACTGAGGCCAGAATGGGACAGGCACCGGCTTCCGGCAAGGGGCGAGTTGCAGTGCAGCATTCCCGCATCCGCCCTAGCCGGTCGGGCGAGATGTCGCAGGCCGCGCGGCAGGAGAAACGGCGGGGTGCGCCAGAGCTTGCCGGATGTGCCGCTTGCGGGGCATTGAGGGGCAGGGCCGCGACGGCGAAGCGGTGCGCACCGCAGGGAGAGAGAGCATGACACATCTCACACGCCGCACCGTGCTCGGCGCTGCCGCGGGCCTGGCCTTGACCGGACTGACGCCGGCGCGGGCGGAGAATTTCTGGGGTCGGCGACCCTCCGATGGGCCGAAGGAATTCATCTTCGGCTATGGCTCGCTCATCAACACCCCCTCCCGAGAGGCCACGGGGCGGGGGCGCATCGATGCGGTGTCGGCGCGGGTCTCGCCCGATTTCGGCTATGTGCGCTCCTGGGTGGCGCGCTCCTCCTCCGGCTTCACGGCGCTCGGCCTGCGGCCCGCCACGCCCGGCGAGGCGCCGAGCAGCATCAATGGCGTGGTCTTCCCGGTGGATGGGGAGAGCCTGCCGCGCTTCGACCGGCGCGAAAGCGGCTATGACCGGGTGGTGGTGCCGCGCTCCGTGATCGAGGGCGTCTCCTGGCAGGGCCTGCCGCCGGACGGCGTCATCTGGGCCTATGTGCCCAAATCCATCACCGCCGCCAGTGCGCCGCCGCTTTTTCCCGACGCCAACCATCCCCTCGTCCAGTCCTATGTGGACCTGGTTCTGGAAGGCACGCTGGAATATGGCGCGGAGTTTGCCCGCGAACTGGTGGCCACCACCTTCGATTGGGGCCGCTTCTGGCTGAACGACCGCACCACCGCCCGCCGGCCCTGGATCGCAGCGCCCGAGGCGGGCCGGATCGACGACATGTTGGCGCGCACGCAGCCCGCCGCCACCGCCTTTCCGCACCGGCTCTATAGCGAGGACTATGCCGCCCGCATCCTGCGCACGCCCGCGGCCGAGGGGGTGAAGTAAGGCCGGGCCTCAACTCTCCTCGAACACGCGCGCGAGGCGGGTCATGAAGGGCTCGTCCGTCTGGTCGATGCGCAGCGGGGTGACGGAGATGCGCCCCTCATCCAGCGCCCGCAGGTCCGACCCGGGCACGGTGTCGAACACCCGCCGCTCGAAGGCGATCCAGAAATAGGGATTGCCCCGCCCGTCGCGCCGCTCGTCGATGCGCATGAGCTTCTGGTCGCGCTTGCCCTGGGCGGTGACGGCAATGCCGGTCACCTCGTCCACGGGGCGGTCGGGGAAGTTCACGTTCATCACGATGCCGGCCGGGATACCCTCGTTCAGCAAGGTGCGGATGACCTTGGGGGCATGGGCCTCGGCGGTGCCGTAGCTGGGATTTTCCCGCGTCTTCAGGCCGAAGGCCTGGGACAAAGCGATGGAGGGAATGCCGAGGATCGTGCCCTCGATGGCGCCCGCCACCGTGCCGGAATAGCTCACATCCTCGGCGATGTTCTGGCCCCGGTTGACGCCCGAAAGCACCAGGTCCGGCGGCTGGTCGGCGAGCAGGTGCCGCACGGCCATGATGACGCAGTCGGTGGGCGTGCCCTTCACGGCGAAGCGCCGCTCCTCCACCTGGCGCAGGCGCAGGGGATCGCTCAAGGAGAGGGAATGGGCGACGCCCGACTGGTCGAATTCGGGCGCCACCACCCATACGTCGTCGGACAAGGCGGCGGCGATGCGGGCGCAGGCGTCGAGCCCCGGCGCATGGATGCCGTCGTCATTGGTCACCAGGATCCGCATGGCCTCTTCCTTGTCTGCGACGCCTTCGGGAAAGGCGCCTTACTTCACCTTTTCCAGCTTGGTCACGCCGCCCATATAGGGCAGCAGCGCGTCGGGAACGGCCACCGAGCCGTCCTCCTGCTGGTAGGTTTCCAGCACCGCCACCAGCGCGCGGCCCACCGCCACGCCCGAGCCGTTCAGCGTGTGGACGAAGCGCGGGGCCTTGCCGTCCTTGGCCCGGAAGCGGGCATTCATGCGCCGGGCCTGGAAATCGCCGCACACCGAACAGGAGGAGATCTCCCGGAAGGCGTTCTGGCCGGGCAGCCAGACCTCGATGTCGTAGGTCTTCTGCGAGGCAAAGCCCATATCGCCGGTGCACAGCGTCACCACGCGATAATGCAGGTCCAGCTTCTTCAGCACCGCCTCGGCGCAGGCCAGCATGCGCTCATGCTCCTCCTGCGACTTTTCCGGCGTGGTGATGGAGACCAGCTCCACCTTGGTGAACTGGTGCTGGCGGATCATGCCGCGCGTATCGCGCCCTGCCGCGCCCGCTTCCGCCCGGAAGCAGGGGGTGCAGGCGGTCAGGCGCAGGGGCAGCTCGTCCTCGGAGAGGATGGCCTCGCGCACCAGATTGGTCAGCGGCACTTCGGCGGTGGGGATGAGCCAGAGTGAGGAAGCGCCGTTGGACAATTCCTCGAAGCGCTTCAGGCCCGCCTCGTTGAGGCCATAGAGGCCATCGCGCGCCACCAGATAACGGGACGGCCCGCCGGCGGCCACGAGGTCCGCATCCTCAAGGACGATCTGCTTGTAGATGCCATGGCGCGCTTCGTCGGACAGCAGGCGACCCGCCAGGAACTGATCGTCGGCGAACTTGGGCAACTGCGCCGTGCCGAACATCACCTCGTCGCGCACCAGCAGCGGCGGGTTGACCTCGGTGTAGCCATGCTCGCCGGTGTGCACGTCCAGGAAGAACTGGCCGAGCGCCCGCTCCAGGCGCGCCAGCGACCCCTTATTGACCACGAACCGCGCCCCGGAGAGCTTGGAGGCGGTCTCGAAATCCATCAGCCCGAGGCCTTCGCCCACCTCGAAATGCTGCTTGGGCGTGAAGGCATAGGTGCGCTTTTCGCCCACCACGCGCAATTCCACATTGTCGTGCTCGTCCTTGCCCTCGGGCACGCTGTCGAGCGGCACATTAGGGATGGCGGCAAGCTCGGCGGTGAGGCTCGCCTCGATGGCCTTCACCTCGGCCTCCAGCGCCGGCACGTCTTCCTTGATCCTGGCCACCTCGGCCATGAGGGCGGCGGCCTTGGCCTCGTCCTTGGCGGCCTTGGCGGCGCCGATCTCCTTGGAGGCGGCGTTGCGGCGGGCGAGCAGGCCCTCCAGCGTGGTCAGGCGGGCGCGGCGGTCCTCGTCGAGGCCGATGAGACGGTCGCGCAGGGCCACCGCATCCGCCTGCGGCACCTGCCGGCGCACCAGCGCCTCAACCAGGCCCTCGGGCGCCTCGCGAATCCACTTGATGTCATGCATGGGACCGAACTCCGGGACCGAAAGCCGGGCGCCGGCCCTCAACTGGCAAGGCCGCGCGCAACGCCGCGCGGCCGGGGAGGGGCCGTCGCCCGAGGACGAAAGGGCGAAGGCCCAGTGCCGTCAGCTGGCCGAGGAGGCCTCGCGTGCCGCCTCTTCCGCCGCCCGGCGCTTCTCGACCATGCGCACCAGATAGACGGAGACCTCGTAGAGAAGCAGCGTCGGGATCGCAAGGGCGAGCTGCGAAACCACGTCCGGCGGGGTTAGCACGGCGGCGAGGATGAACACGCCGACAATGGCATAACGCCGCGCCTTCTTGAGCTGGTCGGACGTGAGAATGCCGATGCGCGCCAGAAGCGTGAGGATCACCGGCAACTGGAAGCACACGCCGAAAGCGAGGATCAGCGTGGTGATGAGCGAGAGATATTCGCTCACCT
Source organism: Aquabacter sediminis (assembly GCF_028863665.1). Taxonomy (GTDB): domain Bacteria; phylum Pseudomonadota; class Alphaproteobacteria; order Rhizobiales; family Xanthobacteraceae; genus L1I39. The sequence continues at coordinate 196,920 of NZ_JARBFX010000001.1, read as the reverse complement.
TCGGCAGCAGCGAGATTTCCGCATGCCCGTCGCCCCCCGCCTGCTGCATGGACAGGAAGTAGGTCATGGCGAGCGGCATGGCGACGAAATAGACGAACAGTCCACCCAGCAGGAAGCAGACCGGCGTGGCCACCAGATAGGGCCGGAACGCCGCCTTCTCATGCTTGTAGAGGCCCGGCGCCATGAACATGTAGACCTGCGTCGCCACCACCGGGAAGGAGATGAAGGCGGCGCCGAACATGCCCAGCTTGATCTGGGTGAACAGAAATTCCTGGGGCGCGGTGTAGATGAGCTTCACGCCCGGGGCGAAGCCGGAGGCGAACTCATAGGGCCACAGCAGGATGTTGTAGATCTGCTTGGCGAACATGAAGCAGATGAAGAAGGCCAAAAGAAACGCGACCACCGACTTGATGAGTCGCGAACGCAGTTCGACCAAATGCTCGATCAGCGGCGCCTTCGAGGCGTCGATTTCATCCTCCTCGCTCATGCGGAATGTCCGGGCCTTTGAGTCTGAGGATCAGCCGCCTCGGGCGCTTCGGCCGCCTCGGACGGGGTGGGAGAGGCGGGCGCAGCAGGAGCGCTCTCCGCCGGCGCATCGGGCAGGGCCGCGACGGAGCGCGGGGCCTCGAGGGGCGCCGCTTCGGGGAAATTGAACACCGGGTCGAGGGGCGGCTCGGGAAGTGGAATGAGCGGCTGGGCAATGAGCGGCTCGGAAACCGGGGCGGAGAGGGTGCCCGGGGGATTGACGCCCTTTTCCACCGCGGCGCGGATCTCGTCGCGCACCGCCTGAAGCGGGTCGGGCGCCACCGGGGCCGCCGGCTCGGACGTGACCGGCACGGTGGGCGCCGCATCCGCCGTGGAAACGGCGGCGGTCGCCGCTGCGGCAGGCGCGGCAATGCCGGTCACGGTCGAGCGGATCTCCTCGCGTATGGAGCGCAGAGGGTCGAACACCTCGGTGCCGGGGAAGGTCTTGCGCGCACCGTCCGCGATGTCGCCGATTTCCTTGCGGACTTCGGACAGCTCCGCTTCCCTAAGGGCATCCTGGAACTGGCCCTGGAACTCGCCCGCCATGCGGCGGACCTTTGTAACCGTCCGCCCCACCGTGCGCAGCACGGAGGGCAGCTCCTTGGGGCCGATGACAATCAGCGCAACGACGCCGATCAGCATCAGCTCAGACCAGCCGATGTCGAACATAGGAGGCTACCCGCCGGCGGCTTTAGGCCGCCCTCCCTGCCTTGGTGACGAAACCGCGATCAGACCGGCTTCTTCTCGGCCTCGGGCGCGGGGGTGGTCTGGTGCGGGATGTTCCGCGGCGCTTCAGGAGCGGTCGGGGTCTGGCTGGGCGGCGTGGAGTCGTCCTCGGCCATGCCCTTCTTGAACGACTTGATGCCCTTGGCCACGTCGCCCATCAGGTCGGAAATCTTGCCGCGCCCGAACAGCAGGAGCACCACGACCAGCACCACGATCCAGTGCCAGATGCTCATCGAACCCATCACTCACCCTCCGTGAGAACTCTTATGATTGGAGGCGGCGGCGCCGTCCCTCCCGTTTCGAACGGCGACACTAGGACCCGGAAGAGGCGAAAACAAGGACTTCCCCCGGATCAACGCCGATGCCCACATCCTGGCCTGGCCTTGCGTCACCCGCATGGCGCAGGCGGATCACCAGCGGGCGCTCGTGATCGGCAAGAGATACCTCCACGAGCTCAAGCTCTCCCAGGAAGCGGCGGTCGCGCACGCGGCCCGTGGCGCCCTCGCCGGCAGGCCGCAGCGCAAGGCCCTGCGGGCGAACCGCCACCACGGCCGGGCCATCCGGCAGCCCCGGCGCCGCGAAGGCGCCGAGCAGGCTTTCCACCCGACCGCCCCGCACCACTCCTGGCACCTCATTGAGTTCGCAGAAGAAACGAGCGACGCCCAAGTCCGCCGGATCGCGATAAAGGGCCTCGGGCCGGTCCACCTGCACCAGTTCCCCATCCCGCACCAAGGCGATCCGGTCAGCGAGGCGCATGGCTTCCTCCGGGTCGTGGGTGACGATCATGCAGGTGGCGCGGGCATCCCGCAGCACGCCCAGCGTGTCGGCCCGCACCTGGTCGCGCAGGCGCCGATCGAGGCCGGAAAACGGCTCGTCCAGCAACAGGATGCCCGGGCGCGGGGCGAGCGCCCGGGCCAGTGCGATGCGCTGCTGCTGGCCGCCGGACAATTCATGGGGATAGGCCCCCGCCGCATCGGACAGGCCCACCCGCTCCAGCGCCCGGCGCGCCTCGCTCTCCGCCTCGGAACGGCCGAGTCGGGCAAGGCCGAACATCACATTCTGGAGATTGGTCAAATGGGGGAAGAGGGCATAGTCCTGGAAGACCAGCCCGACGCCCCGCTGCTCGGGCGGCACAAACACGGAGGGGCCGGCCATTTCCTGCCCGTCGATCCGCACCACGCCCGATTCCGGCCGCTCGATCCCGGCGGCGAGGCGCAACAGCGAGGTCTTGCCGCAGCCCGACTGGCCGAGCAGGCACATGACCTCGCCCGGCTGCAGATGCAGGCTCACCCCGCGCACGGCTTCCTTCGCACCATAGGACAGGCGCACCGCCTCAAAGGCGAGATCCTTGGCGATGGAGGCGGGCGTGCGCTGCCGCAGGGCCATGGCATGGGTTCCCAAATGAACGCTCCTTCAGCTCCCGCCTGCCTTTCGGAGGCGGAAGGTGAGCACCCCGTCCGCCACCTCGCGCCCCTCCACCGCATTGCCGGTCTCATGCATGAGATGGGGGATGTCGATGGCGGACATGGGGTCGGTGCAGAGCACGGTCAGGGCGGCCCCCGCTGGAAGGCTGGCGAAGGCCTTGCGGGTGCGCAAGACGGGCAGGGGGCATTTCAGCCCCCTCAAGTCGAGCACCGGGGACGGGCCGGCCGCCGTGCCCGGATCCGCCGCCCCCGGTTCGCTCACGCCGCCTGGTCCTTCAGCCGCGCGAGGCTCTCCGCGCGGCCGAGCACGGTGAGCACGTCGAAAATGGGCGGCGAGGTGGTCCGCCCCGTAAGGGCCGCGCGCAGCGGCTGGGCCACGGCACCGAGCTTCACGCCGGCCTCCTGGGCATAGGCGCGCACCACGCCTTCGGTCGCGGCGGCGGTCCATTCCGCCGCTTCCAGCGCGGGGAGCAGCTTGGCCAGGTGGCCCCGCGCCTCATCGGTGAGGAGGGCAGCCGCTTTCTCCTCGATGGGCAAGGGACGCTCGGCAAACAGGAATTCCGCGCTGTCCAGCAGCTCCACCAAGGTCTTGGCACGCTCCTTCAGGCCCGGCATGGCCGCCAGCAGCTGCGCCCGGCGCTCCGGTGTCATTCGGGCCAGGCGCACGGCCGCGTCCGGCAGATGGGGCAGCAGGGCCTCCACCGCCTCCAGCAATTCCGCGTCCGGGGTGGCGCGCATATACTGGCCATTGAGGTTTTCGAGCTTGGCAAAGTCGAACCGGGCGGCCGAGCGGCCCACCTTGTCCAGGTCGAAATGCTCCACCATCTCGGCGGTGGAGAAGACCTCCTGGTCGCCATGGCTCCAGCCGAGCCGCACCAGATAGTTGCGCAGCGCCGCCGGCAGATAGCCCATGTCGCGATAGGCATCGACCCCCAGCGCGCCATGGCGCTTGGAGAGCTTGGCGCCATCCGGCCCGTGGATCAGGGGAATGTGCGCCATGGCCGGCACATCCCAGCCGAGCGCCCGGTAGATCTGGGTCTGGCGGGCCGCATTGGTGAGGTGGTCGTCGCCCCGGATGATGTGGGTGACGCCCATGTCATGGTCATCAACCACCACCGCCAGCATGTAAGTGGGGGTGCCATCGGAGCGCAGCAGGACCAGGTCGTCCAGGTCCTTGTTGGGGAAGGTGACGGTGCCCTGCACCATGTCCTCGATCACCGTCTCGCCCTCGCGCGGGGCCTTCAGGCGGATGACGGGTTTGCGGTCGGTGGGGAATTCGGAGGGATCACGATCGCGCCAGCGGCCGTCATAGCGCGGCGGACGGCCTTCCTTGCGGGCGGTCTCGCGCATCTCGTCCAGCTCTTCAGGCGTCGCGAAGCAGGGATAGGCATTGCCGCGCGCCAGCATCTCAGCCACCGCCGCCTGGTGCCGCTCTGCCCGGGCGAACTGGTAGATGACGTCGCCATCCCAATCGATGCCCATCCAGCGCAGGCCGTCGATGATGGCATCGATGGCTTCCGTGGTGGAGCGCTGGCGGTCCGTATCCTCGATGCGCAGCAGCATCCGGCCGCCCTTGGCCTTGGCATAGAGCCAGTTGAACAGAGCCGTGCGGGCGCCGCCAATGTGCAGGAAGCCGGTGGGGGAGGGAGCAAAACGGGTGACGATGTCGGACATCAGGCTCGGCCGGAGGAGAGTTCCAGGGCGCGCCGCGACCGCCCGAAACGGACGGCTGGCGCAGGATGGGCGCCCATGTAGCATAGGCGCACACCCGAAGGAACGCGCCGCATGGATCGGGGGGCGGACGAGCGAAGGGAGCCGGGCAGGGCCGGTGACCGGAGGGGGCGGGCGCTGTCGCGCGCCCGCGCCGCCGTGGGTCCGCTTGCGCCGCTGCCTGGCCTCGTTTTGCCCGGCGCAGGCCTCCTGGAACGCCTGCGGGCGCGCCTTCTGGCGGACCTCTGGGCCGAGGCGGGATCGGGCCGGCTGGTGCTGTGGCTGCCGGTCGCCTATGTATGCGGCATCCTCGCCTATTTCGGTGCCGACCGGGAACCCGCGCTCTGGGCTTCTGCCACCGCTCTGTCGGTGGTGCTCGGCCTTGCGGCACTCGCCCGCGCCCATGCCGTTTCCTTCGCGGTCCTCTGCGTCGCGGCGGCCTTCTCCTGCGGGTTTTTCATCGCCACCGCCCAGACCGCGCGCATCGCCCATCCGGTCATCCTGCCGCCGGACGGGCCGGTGCGCCTGTCCGGCTATGTGGAAGCGCGCGAACGGCGCGCCACCGCTGACCGGGTGGTGCTCTATGTGACCGGGGCGCAGGGGCGCGACCTGCCGGTCGTGCCGCAGCGGGTGCGCCTGTCCCTGCCACGGGGCTCCGCCCCGCCGGAGGGCAGCCCCGTGACCCAATTGGCCCGCCTGCTGCCGCCCTTGGGGCCGGCCATGCCGGGCGCCCATGATTTCGGCCGCAAGCCCTGGTTCGAGGGCATCGGTGCCGTGGGGTTCGGCCTCGGGCGCCCCCGACCCGCCCGCCTCGACACGCCTCCGCCCGTTTCGGTGAAGGCGGCGGCGATGATCGCGGGCGTGCGGGAGGCGCTCGCCGCGCGCATCCGGGCGGTGTTGTCCGGCCCGTCGGCGGATATTGCGGTGGCGCTCGTCACCGGCGAGCGCGCCTCCATCGCGCCGCAGGTGGAGGACAGCATGCGCCAGTCGGGGCTCACCCATGTGCTGTCCATCTCCGGCCTGCACATGGCCATGGTGGCCGGCACCCTGTTCGCCCTGGTGCGCGGGGGGCTGGCCTTGTTCCCGCCGCTCGCGCTGGCGTTTCCGGTGAAGTCCATGGCGGCGGGCGTCGCGCTTCTGGGCAGCGCCGGCTATCTCGCCCTCTCGGGCAATGACGAGCCGGCGCAGCGCTCCTTCATCATGGCGGCGGTGGTGCTGCTGGGGATCGTGATCGGACGGGCGGCGCTGAACCTGCGCACCGTGGCGGTGGCGGGCGTCCTCGTGCTGGCGCTCTCCCCAGTCTCCGTGCTCGATCCGGGCACCCAGATGTCGTTCGCGGCCACCCTGGCCCTGGTGGCCGCCTATGAGCGGGCGCGCCCGCTTTTTGCCCGCGCCCCGGCCGAACATCCTGCCGCGCGCCTGCTGCTGAAGGTGCTCGCCTTCTTCGGCGCGCTGGCCTTCACCTCGCTGGTGGCGGGGCTCGCCACGGCCCCGTTCGGCGCCATGCATTTTCAGCGCCTTGCCCCCTATGGCCTCCTTGCCAACCTCTTGGCCATGCCGGCCGTCTCGGCCCTCGTAATGCCGTTCGGGCTGCTGGGCGTGCTGCTCCTGCCCTTTGGCTGGGACAGCCTCGCCTGGCCGATCATGGGCGCGGGGATCGACATCATGCTTGCGGTCTCTGACCGGGTGGCCGCGCTGCCGGGCGCGGACGTGCGCACGCAGGTGATCGGCGCGGGGTCGGCGGGCCTCGCAGCCCTCGCACTGGCCAGCGCGTGCCTTTTGCGCGGCACTCTGACGATGTTTGCCCTGCTGCCGGCGTTGGGCGCGGTGCTTCTCGCCGGTCCCGCGCCGCGCTTCGACGTGCTGGTGGCCCCCGACGCGCGCACCGTAGCGGTGCGCGGGCCGGACGGAGCGTTTTCCATCGCCGGCGCGGGCAGCAACCGCTTCCTGGCCGAACAATGGCTGGCGCGGGACGGCGATTTGCGCAAGGCGACCGACCGGAGCCTTGCCGCCGCCTTTCGCTGCACGCGCAGCCTCTGCACCGCCCCCTTACCGGGCGGGGGCACGCTTGCTCTGGTGCGCCGTGCCGACGGCCTTCCCGTCGCCTGCCGCACGGCGCAGATGGTGGTGAGCCCGCACCGCCCCCCTGGTGCCTGTGCGGCGCGCGTGTTCACCCCGGCCGAACTGGAAGCGAGCGGCACCCTCGGCCTTCGCCGCGCTCCCGACGGCGCATGGCTGTCGGTGCCGAGCCGGCCGTCACACACGGACCGCCCCTGGATGCCCCGTCTTCCCCCCGCCGTGGAGCGCGCGGACGAGCCCGTCGGGGACGCCATGGCGGGGGCGCGGGAGGATGCGCTGGCCGGCGACCGCTGACAGGCCGTCTCCACCTGTGCCACGGAGAAGGCCGACCAGACCCTCGCCATTCACTGGCGCCAGCCGACGCGCCTCAGGCCGCCTGGGCGGTCCCGGCCCCCATCCGCGCGGTTCGCTCGGCGAGCGCCCGCGCCAGCACCTTGGGCATTTGGCGGCGGGATTTCACGCGCGGCAGGTCCAACTCCACTGCGGGGCGCGCGCGGCCGGGAAAGTCGGCTGCATTGTCGAAGGTCTCGCGTTCCACATTGTCGATGAAGGTTTCGGCGGGCAGGCCCTCCGCATAGATCAGGTCGTGGTCCTGAAGCTCCACATGATAGTAGGTGAAGGTCTCCGGCAGATCCCGATGCCGGGTGATGGTCACCCCATTCACCAACGCCCCCGCCTGGATGAGCATCCCGCCGATGAAGAAGGCGTGGTCGGGCGAGACGAGCAGGTCGCGCGTCGGCAGGCCACGGCCCAAAGCATCCGGCCGGATATGGATGGGCAAGGCGGTGAGGGGATGGGCGAAGCGGGTCTCAACCGCCCGCCGCCCGAGCCACAGCACGGGGCGGGCCTCGCCAGTGGTGGTCAGCACGAGATCACCGGCCTTCAGGGTCTCCACCGGCACCTCGCCGTCCGGCGTGCGGATCAGCGTGCCCTGGAGGAAGCAGGCCAGCTCATCATAGGTGTAGTGCGTGTAGGTGCCGTCGCCGTTGCTGAAGTAGAAGTCCTCGACGCCCTGGGCATAGACGTTCTGGTTGCTGCCAGTATCGTCCATGTTGACGGCTTGGATTTCGTTGTCGAACGTGAAGTCGTAGCGGCTGTAGCTGTAGTCGAGATAGAGGCTGTCTGTGCCCCCGCTGTCGGTGATGGTGACATCGGCGGCCGTGTCGGCGTGATAGACGTCCGAGCCTTCCCCACCAAAGAAATTGACACTGCCGGCTGCGCCCTGGGCATTGAACAGGTCGGAGGCGCTGCCGCCATAGGCGTTCAGCGTGGTGTTTGCGCCGATCTGGTTGGCATTGATGATGTCGCCCACGTCGCCGGCATAATAAGTGACAACACCTACGGCGTTTCCGGCATCGAAGGTGTTGGTGCCGCCGTCGCCATAGAAGGTGCCATCTTCCGAGGTGCCGCCGAAAATCTCGTCGATGCCGTTGCCGCCATAGAACGTATTGTCGGCGCCCCCGCCCTCGATCCGATCATCCCCTTCGTCGCCATAGAAGACGGAGCTGTAGGAGGACGAGCCGTCCAGATAGTCATTGCCAGCCCCGCCATAGGCGGCGGAATTGCCCATCAGGCCGCCATAAATGCTGTCATTGTCGCCTACCCCGTAAAGGGTCAGGCCGGTATATTCACCGGTAAAGTCCGCATTGGTGCCGTAGATCAAGTCCGATTCGGGCGTGCCCTCGATGGTCTGATCGTTTTTAGATGCGTAGAATTCGTGGGTCAGCAGCTCTTTATAAGTATAATGGGAGATGTCCGTCGTTCCCATGCGGAAGTAAAAATCTTCGACACCCTGGGCGTAGACGACCACCGTGTCACCCGCCGTATTGAGTGATATTGCATTGTTGTTAGTCGGGTCGAGGACGATTGTGTACGCGCTTATATCGTATTTCAGATAGATTGAATCGATACCGCTGCTGTCGGAAACGGTGACATTGGTGGCGCTTTCCACGCTATATATGTCGTTTCCGGCGCCTCCATAGAAATTGAGAAAGCCGTGCGAGACGTTGCCATGGAATTGATCTGCGCTCGCGCCGCCATAAGCATTCAGGGTTGTGCCGCTGGCCATCTGATCGGCATAGACTCGATTGCCGCCATCGCCACCGTAGAATTCAACAGAGCCCTTGGCGTTCCCGCCATAGAAGTAGCTTAAGCCTGCTCCGCCATAGAAGTGCCCGTTGTGCGAATTCTCGGCATTGAACGTGTCAATAACCCCATCGCCGTAAAAACTTCCGTAGGTGGACGATCCCGCGTAGAACTCATCGTTGTTCGATCCACCATAATATTGGGAGTGATCGGACGTACCCGCATAAAGAACATCATCCCCGGCATTGCCATAGGCGCTGGATGCGACCATGTTGCTGCCGTAAATGATATCATTTCCGCCGGCTGCGTTGATGGTCAGGTTCGAATACTGTGCGGTTCCGTCCTCGTTGGTACCATAGAACGTCTCGGCTGCAATGGTCCCGTTGATCGTCTCGCCGTCTTCCGACGCGTAGAAGGTGTGCGTCGAGAGTTCATCATAGGTGTAGTGGAGCCAGCCCCCATTTCCGTCGCTGAAATAGAAGTCCTCGACACCTTGCGTCACCAGCGTCTGGTCGAGAGCCGTGCTGGAAATGGTGAGCGTGTCGCCAACAGTTGAGGTGGTGTAGAGGTTCTGGGTGCCGTCAATATAGAGGCTGTCGGTGCCGGCGCTGTCGGTGATGGTCACATCGGCAGCGGAGCCTGCATAATAGACATCGTTGCCGTCCCCGCCGGAAAATGTCACCTCGCCCTCGGCGGTGTCGCCATAGAAGGTGTCAGTGCCGGCGCCGCCAGAGGCGCTCAGGCTGCCGCTCGCGAGCGTGCCGGCATAGACGGTGTTGCCGGCATCCCCACCATAGAACTCGACGGCGCCCGTGGCGTTCTCGCCATAGAAGACGCTGATGCCCGCCCCGCCATAGAAGGCGGAGTCCGTCGACGAGTCCGCATGGAAGGTGTCCAGAACCCCGTCGCCATAAAAGGTCGCGTTCTGCGCACTGTCGCCGTGGAAGGTGTCGTTTCCGGTGCCGCCATAATAGTTGGAATCGACGGAGGTCCCGGCATAAAGGCTGTCATTCCCCGCATTGCCATAGGCGCTGGAGGCGACCATGTTGCTGCCATAGAGGGTGTCGTCACCGCCGGCTGCATTGATGGTCAGGTTCGAATACTGCGCGGTCCCGTCCTCATTGGTGCCGTAGAGGGTCTCGGCCGCAATGGTCCCGTTGATCGTCTCGCCGTCCTCCGACGCGTAGAAGGTGTGCGTCGAGAGTTCCTCATAGGTGTAGTGCAGCCAGCCCCCATTGCCGTCGCTGAAATAGAAATCCTCGACACCTTGCGTCACCAGCGTCTGGTCGAGAGCCGTGCTGGCAATGGTGAGCGTGTCGTCAACAGTTGAGGTGGTGTAGAGGTTCTGGGTGCCGTCAATATAGAGGCTGTCGGTTCCGGAGCTGTCGGTGATGGTGACATCGGCAGCGGAGCCTGAATAATAGACATCGTTGCCGTCTCCGCCGGAAAATGTCACCTCGCCCTGGGCGGTGTTGCCATAGAAGGTGTCAGTGCCGGTGCCGCCAGAGGCGTTGAGGGTGGAGCCCTCCGCCAAGGCACCCGCCTGAACCGTATTGCCGTCATTGCCGCCATAATAAGTGAGGGTGCCGGAGGCATTGTCGCCATAATAGACATTGGCTCCGGCGCCCCCATAGACGGTCGCATTCACTGCGTTCCCGCCATTGAAGGTGTCGGCGCCGGCGTCACCGTAGAAGGTGTTGCCGACCGACGAGTCGCCGTTGAAGCTGTCGTTGCCGATGCCGCCATAGTAAGATGAGTTGGTGGACGTGCCGGCGTAGAGGACATCGTCCCCCGCATTCCCATAGGCGCTGGAGGCGGTCATGCTGGCGCCATATATGGTGTCTTCGGCGCCTGCCCCATTGATGGTCAGGTTGGAATAATTGGCAGTCTGCGTCTGATCGGTGCCGTAGAGGATATTCGGGCCGGGATCCCCTTGAACGATGTCCCCATTCTTGGTCGCATAGACAGTATTGACCACGCCCGCCCCCCACACAGCGTTTCTGAGGGGTTACTGTCTAGTTTGGCTCGCCAGTTTCAAGTCACTCAAGAGTGAAAACCGGCGTGCCAATGATCTCGGTCAAAAAGAGCCATGCGCCCCCTAAGGCAGCCGCCCGGACAGCGGGTCAAAAGCAGAGGTGCGCCCTCCGGTTGTAGACTTCCGCACGCCTCAATAGCGGCGCATCAGGCCCACCAGGCGCCCTTGGATCCGCACCCGGTCCGGCCCGAAGATTCGGGTCTCATAGGACGGGTTGGCGGCCTCCAGAGCAATGGAGGCCCCCTTCTTGCGCAGGCGCTTCAAGGTGGCTTCCTCGTCATCCACCAGGGCCACGACGATGTCGCCCGTATCGGCCGTCTCGCACTTGCGGATCAACACGGTGTCGCCGTCGAGGATGCCGGCCTCGATCATGCTGTCGCCGCGCACTTCGAGGGCGAAATGCTCGCCCACGCCCAGCATGTCGGGGGGCAGGTTGAGGGTATGGCTGCGGCTCTGGATGGCGGAGATGGGCGTGCCGGCCGCGATACGGCCCATGACGGGCACGGCCACGGTGGTTGCCACCTCCTCCTCGTCATCCACCGGCGGACGGACCCGGCCGAGGCTGCCCTCGATGACGGACGGGGAAAACCCCTTGGCGCGACTGGTGCCAAGTCCAGGCGCGACGCTGTCGGGCAGGCGCACCACTTCCAGCGCCCGCGCCCGATTGGGAAGGCGGCGGATGAAGCCGCGCTCCTCCAGCGCGGTGATCAGGCGATGGATGCCGGATTTCGACCGCAGGTCCAGGGCCTCCTTCATCTCGTCGAAGGAGGGGGGTACGCCCGTCTCCTTCAGACGCTCGTGAATGAAGCGCAGCAGGTCATATTGCTTGCGTGTCAGCATCGCAGATCCCGTCCCAGCCAGCAGCCCCGACCCATCCGTTGCGTGTCGCCGGACAGGCAAGTCCACCCATTTCCAGCGCCCCGCCGGCCGTGGCCCACGGCCATCGGACAACAGGCGCCACCCCCGCGCGGACCCAGTCCTCGGCATCGGGAAGCGCCCGGCAGCGCCGCGGCGATCCCGGTCCATGGCCCGGCGCCGACCCGTTTCCCCTGCCCGAATTTCTCTCGAAACGCGAAGGAAAGCGAAACAAATCGAGAACAATTGTCTACATGTTCCTTTTGTGTTCCACAAGAGTGAACATGCGGTAAATGGCTCGATGGGGCGCGCGAATTGCGCCGCTCCTGCGCTTTAATCGGCGAGCGGAATGATCTCGCAGAGGTCTCCCACCGCCCCTTCCGGGGCGAAGGCGGGACGCACCAGCAGGCAGTCCGCCGTGGCCAAAGCGGAGATATTGCCGCTGTCCTGGAGGGGGAAGGGCGTCACTTCCGGCACCCCGTCCGAGCCCTTGCGGCTGGTGCAGCGCATGAAGTCGAGGCGCACGTCATTGGCCTTCACCGGCGCGGCGAGGCGCGCGGGCCGGCGCGGGGTCTCCAGGTCGCTCATGGCCTGGAGCGCTTTCAGGAGGGGCGTCAGGAACAGCAAAGCGCAGACATAGGAGGAGACCGGATTGCCCGGCAGGCCAAGCACCCGCATGGCGTCCCCCCGCCCATACATGAGCGGCTTTCCCGGGCGCAGCGCGATCTTGTGCACGCTCAGCGCGATTCCCTCCGCGCGCAGGGCAGGGGCCATCAAATCGTGCTCGCCCACCGATGCCCCGCCGGAGGTGACCAGCACATCGAAGCCCTCCGCGCGGGCGCGGGCGATGGCGGCGCGCGTGCCCTCCAGGGTGTCCTCCACCTTGCCGAGGTCGCTGACCTCAGCGCCGGCGGCTCGGGCGAGGGCGGCGAGGCCGAAGACGTTGGACATGACCACGTCAGAGGCCCCCGATGCCTCCCCAGGCCGCACCAGCTCGTCGCCGGTCTGGAGGATGGCCACCCGGGGCCGGGAGCGGACGGAGAGCGTCGCATGGTTGCCGGCGGCGGCGAGCATCACGTCGCGGGCGCTCAGCCGCTGGCCGGCTTTCAGAATCACCGCGCCTTCGGCGAAATCGAAACCCCTGCGGCGGATGTTGCGGCCGGGCGCAGTCTCCACCTCCACCACCACGACGTCACCGTCGCGGCGCGTGTTTTCCTGGATCACCACCGTGTCCGCCCCGTCCGGCACCAAGGCGCCGGTGAAGATGCGCGCGGCGGTGCCTGGCGCCAGCGGCGCACCCAGCGGCCGGCCGGCGGCCGATTCGCCCCTGAGGGGAAGGCGGGCGGGAAGGGTGGCGATATCGGCGGCGCGCACCGCATAGCCGTCCATGGCCGACATGTCGGCGGCCGGCTGACTGCGGCGGGCCACCAGATCCTCGGCCAGCACGCGCCCCATCGCCTCGCCCACCGCCACGGTCTCGACGGCCAAGGGGACGAGGTCGGACAGAACGAGGGAGAGGGCGGCGTCGACCGGCATCAGAGCCATGGGAAAATCCTCGCGCAGCCGCTCAGGGCTCGGCCCGCCAGTGGCCGGAACGGCCTCCGGCCTTCTCCATCAGGCGGATGCCGCCGATGCGCATGCCCCGGTCGGCGGCCTTTGCCATGTCATAGATGGTCAGGCACGCGACAGAGACGGCGGTGAGCGCCTCCATCTCCACGCCCGTCTGGCCGGTGGTCTTCACCCGCGCGGTCACCCGCAGGCCGGGCAGGGTGTCGTCCGGCTCCACCTCCAGCTCCACCTTGGCGAGCATCAGGGGGTGGCAGAGGGGGATCAGCTCGTGCGTCCGCTTGGCGGCCATGATGCCGGCGATGCGCGCAATGCCCAGCACATCGCCCTTCTTGGCATTGCCGGAGCGGATGAGGGCCAGCGTCTCCTCTGCCATGGCCACCTCGCCCACGGCGACAGCTTCGCGCGCGGTTGCCGCCTTGTCGGAGACATCGACCATGCGCGCGGCGCCGGAGGAATCCAGATGGGTCAGGCCGGACATGGGGGGCGTCCTATTTCAGGCGGGTCCAGGTCTGGGTCTCGCAGAAGACCATGACGCAGCCCTTCACCTGAAGCGTGTTGTCGCCCTTCAGCTCGAGCGTGGAGGAATAGGTCTTGCCGTCATCGGGATTGTAGATCTTGCCGCCGGTCCAGGATCCGCCCTTGCCGCTGAAGCCCTGGAGCATCAGGAGCCCCTTCAGGGGGCGGCTGCGCTGGGCGGCATCCGCATTCTTGGAATCGGTCAGGTTGGGATTGGCCTTGATGTCCGACGACGAGATGAGCCGCCCGCACACCGACGCGCCGCAGGCGGTGATCTCCACCACGCCCTCATCGGTGGGGGTCTGCCAGGTGCCGGTCACGTCGGCCGCAAAGGCCGGGCCGGCCAGGCTGGTCAGGAGTGCCAGAGCCAGAAGCCGCGCGCGCATCATCGCCTCTCCTCATTCCGCGGCGGCAGGCGTGCTGCCCCGGTGGTGCCGTTCCGTGCGCGGGAGAATCCCCCGCGCGTCGGCGGCGACTATTGCAGAGCGAGCGGCAAGCGTCACCCGTCGCGCGCGGCTCCCGTCGGCCCTGCCTTGCAGCGATCACCGCGTGCGGGACCAGCTCTGGGTCTTGCAGAGGGGCACGAACACGCAGCCCTTCACCTTCAGCGTGTCGTCGCCATCCAAGGTGAGGGAAGCGGAATAGGTCTTGCCATCTTCGGCATTATAGATGGTGCCGTCGCTCCAGCTGCCGCCCGATCCCTTGAAGCCCTGGAGGATGACCAGGCCCTTCAGCGCGCGGCCGCGCTGGGCGGGGTCGGCGTTGTTCACATCCTTCAGCGCCGGATCGGCTTTCAGCCCATCGGACGAAACCAGGCGCCCGCAGACGGAGGCGCCGCATTTGTAGATTTCCACTACGCCGTTGCGGCTGGGGGTGAGCCACGTGCCCGTCACGTCGGCGGCAAGGGCACCGAAGGCGGACAAGGGCGACAAGGCGAAAGACAGCGCAAGCGCGCCAAGAGACCGACGAACCATGGGCATTCCTCCATGCTCCGCCTCTTGTCGTGCGGAGCTGGAGGCATGATGGGTCAGGTTGACCTATACGGCAAGCCTAGTCCGCAAGGAGCGCCCGCGTGGCCGAAGCGACATCGTCCTGCCGCATCAGGCTCTCGCCCACAAGGATGCTGCGGATGCCCACTTCGCGCAGCAGGGCGATGTCGTCCGGCGTGAAGATCCCACTCTCGCCGATGCAGATGCGATCCGCCGGCACCCGCGGCGCGAGGCGCTGGGAGGTGGTCAGCGACACATCAAAGCTGCGCAGGTCGCGATTGTTGATGCCCACCAGCGGCGCACCCAGGGCCAAGGCGCGGTCCAGCTCGTCGTCGTCATGAACCTCGATGATGGCGTCCATGCCGTAATGCAGGGCGGCGGCATAGAGGTCGGCGGCGAGGGCGTCGTCCACCGAGGCCATGATGATGAGGATGCAGTCCGCCCCCCAGGAGCGGGCCTCCGCCACCTGGTAGGTGTCGTGCATGAAGTCCTTGCGCAGCACCGGCAGCGCGCAGGCGGCGCGGGCAGCCACCAGGAATTCCGGCGCGCCCTGGAAGGAGGGCGTGTCGGTGAGCACGGAGAGGCAGGACGCCCCGCCAGCCTCATAGGCGGCGGCGAGCGAAGGCGGGTCGAAATCCGGTCGGATGAGCCCCTTGGAGGGGCTCGCCTTCTTGATCTCGGCAATCAGCGCCGTGCGACCGGCTTCGATGGCGGAGCGCAGCGCGCCACCGAAGGGGCGCACCGCCGGCGCGGCCTTCGCAGCCTCCTCCACCACAGCCAGCGGCCGTGCAGCCTTGGCGGCGGCGATTTCCTCGAGCTTATAGGTCTCGATCTTGCACAGGATGTTGGGCTTGGTCATGCCGCCGCCTTGTTGGATGTCTCGATCAGCGCTTCGAGCCGCGCCTTGGCGGCGCCGCTGTCGAGGCTCTGCTGGGCGAGGGCGACGCCCTCTTCGAGGTTCGCCGCCCGTCCGGCCACATGGAGCGCGGCGGCGGCGTTGAGGACGGACACGTCGCGATAGGCATTGCGGGCGCCCTCGAGAACCGCGCGCAGCGCCTGCGCATTATGGGCGGCATCGCCCCCCTTCACCGCCTCGGGGTCGGCCCGTTCCAGGCCAAACTGCTCCGGCCAGATTTCGAAGGTGCGGATGCGCCCTTCGGCCAGCTCGGCAATGTCGGTGGGGCCGCAAATGGTGATCTCGTCCAGCCCGTCGGAGCCGTGCACCACGAAGGCGCGCTCGGACTCCAGTGTCCGGAGCACTTCCGCCAGTGGCGCAATCCAGGACTTGGCGAACACGCCCACCATCTGGCGCTTCACGCCCGCCGGATTGGAGAGCGGGCCGAGCAGGTTGAAGATGGTGCGCGTGCCCATCTCCACACGGGTGGGGCCCACATGCTTCATGGCCGGATGGTGGCTCGGCGCGAACATGAAGCCGATGCCCGTTTCGGCGATGCAGCGGGAAATGCCGGCGGGCGGCAGGTCGATCTTGATGCCGAGCGCCATCAGCACGTCGGCGGCGCCCGACTTGGAGGAGAGCGCCCGGTTGCCATGCTTGGCCACCGGCACGCCGGCGCCGGCCACGATGAAGGAGGCGCAGGTGGAGATGTTGTAGGAGCCAGAGGCATCGCCCCCGGTGCCCACCACGTCCACCGCCCCGGCAGGCGCGGTGACGGGCAGCATCTTCTCGCGCATGACGGAGACGGCGCCGGCAATCTCCTCCACCGTCTCGCCGCGCACGCGCAGGCCCATGAGCAGGGCGCCCATCTGGGAGGGCGTCGCCTCTCCCGACATCATCTTGTCGAACACATAGGCCGATTCCTCGCGCGTGAGCGCGGCGCCGCTGGCGACCTTCGCCAGGAGGGGACGGAACAATTCCATGGCGTCAGCTCCCCTGCCTCTTGCCCGCATTGAATGCGGTGGCGATCTCCAGGAAGTTGCGGATCAGCGCGTGGCCATTCTCCGAGGCGATGCTCTCGGGATGGAACTGCACCCCATGCACCGGATGGGTGCGATGGGCGAGGCCCATGATGAGGCCGTCTTCCGTATGGGCGGTGACTTCCAGGGCATCAGGCAAGGTGCCGCGATCGACGATCAGGGAGTGGTAACGCGTGGCCTGGAAGGCCCGGTTGAGGCCGCGGAACACCGAGCGGCCCTCATGATGGATCTGCGACATCTTGCCGTGCATGGGGAGGGGCGCGCGGAT
Source organism: Aquabacter sediminis (assembly GCF_028863665.1). Lineage (GTDB taxonomy): Bacteria > Pseudomonadota > Alphaproteobacteria > Rhizobiales > Xanthobacteraceae > L1I39. The sequence continues at coordinate 180,204 of NZ_JARBFX010000001.1, read as the reverse complement.
CACGTCGCCGCCGAACACCTGCCCGATGGCCTGGTGGCCGAGGCAGACACCGAAGAGCGGCACCTCGCCCGCCGCCCGCGCGATGAGGTCGAGGCAGATGCCCGCCTCGCTCGGCGTGCACGGGCCGGGGGAGATGACGATGGCGTCCGGCTTCTCGGCCAGCACCGCCTCCACGTCCTTCGCATCATTGCGATGGACGGTGACGGTGGCCCCCAGCTCTCCCAGATAGTGCCAGAGATTGTAGGTGAAGCTGTCGTAATTATCGATCAGCGTAACGGCGGTCATCGGAACTCCAGGCCCGGCGGATCCGGGCAGGCGCGCTCGCGCTCCTGATGGCAGCGAGCCGGCCCCGAGTTAATGCGTGGGGTTGCGGCAGGGTCAAGCGCCGCGCCATCGTTCCTTCAGGAAGAGCCGCCGGCCGCTCATTGCCCGCGCCCCGCACGCGCCGCGAAGCGCACCGCCTCCTCGCCTGCCCGGAACAGGGCCTTGGCCTTGTTCACGCATTCCTGGTGCTCGCTCTGCGGCACGGAATCATAGACGAGGCCGGCGCCCGCCTGCACATACATGCGCCCGTCCTTCACGATGGCGGTGCGCAGCACGATGCAGGTGTCCATCTCGCCATTGGCGCCGAAATAGCCGATGGCGCCGGCATAGATGCCGCGCTTGTCCTTCTCCAGCGCGTCGATGATCTCCATGGCCCGCACCTTGGGCGCCCCGGAGACTGTGCCGGCGGGAAAGCCCGCCGCCAGCGCGTCGAGGGCATCGAACTTGGGATCCACCATGCCTTCCACGTTGGAGACGATGTGCATCACCTGGCTGTAGCGCTCGATGAAGAAGCTGTCGGTGACTTCAACCGTGCCGATCTTGGAGACCCGGCCCACATCGTTGCGGCCGAGATCCAAGAGCATGAGGTGCTCGGCCCGCTCCTTGGGATCGGCCAGAAGCTCGGTGGCCAGGGCCTCGTCCTCGCCATGGGTGGCGCCGCGCTTGCGGGTGCCGGCGATGGGGCGGATGGTGACCTTGCCGCCGCGCAGCCGCACCAGGATTTCCGGGCTGGAGCACACCACCGAGAAGCCGGCGAAGTTCAGATAGACCAGGAAGGGCGCCGGATTGACCCGCCGCAGCGCCCGATAGAGGGCGAAGGGGGGCAAGGTGAAGGGGCTCTCGAAGCGCTGGGAGAGCACCACCTGGAAGATGTCGCCGGCGCGGATGAATTCCTTCGCCTTATCGACCATCGCGCAGAACTCAGCCTCCGAGGTGTTGGAGACCTGGTCCACATGGCCGTGGAAGGGTTCGGGCGCGGGATGGGAGATGGAGCGCTCCAGGGCGGCCACCACCTGGTCGAGCCGCTCCAGCGCCGCCTCGAACGCGGCCTTGGCGGAAATGCCGTCCACCGGGCGCACGGGGGTCACCGCGGTCAGCTCGTCCTTCACCGCATCGAACACCACCATCAAGGTGGGGCGGATGAGGAGCGCCTCGGGCACGCCGATGGGATCGGGCTTGGCCGGGCCAAGCCGCTCCATCTGGCGCACCATGTCATAGCCCAGATAGCCGAACACGCCGGCGGCCATGGGCGGAGCGCCTTCGGGCAGGGCGATGGCGGATTCGGCGAGCAGCGCGCGCAGCGCCTTGAGCGGGGGCTCCGCGCAGGGCTCGAACGCGTCGGCGTCCTTCAGGGCGGCGCGGTTGATCTCCGCCTTGTCGCCATTGGCCCGCCAGATGACGTCGGGTGCATAGCCGATCATGGAATAGCGCCCGCGCGTCTCCCCGCCCTCCACCGATTCCAGGAGGAAGGCGTTGGGCAGGTCGCCGGCGATCTTCAGGAAGGCCGAGACGGGCGTCTCCAGGTCCGCCACCAAGGTGGTGGAGACGACCTGCGCCTCCCCCCGGGCATAGCGCCGGGAAAAGGCCTCGAAATCGGTGGGTGCGTTCATGACGGGGCTCAGTTTCCGCTGCCGCCGACGGCGAGCAGGAAGGACCGCTCGTTGATGGAGACTCCCACCTCCTTGCGCAGCTGCGCCACGTACTGGTTCAGCACGTCGCCTTCCAGTTGCTGGCCCAGCTGGGCCTCCAGGCGGGCATCGAGCGCAGTGTCGGCCGGCACGGTCTCGTTCGTCACCTGGAACAGGATGCGCTCCGCCGGGACGGCGCCCGAGGTGACGCCGGCCACGTTCAGCTTGGCATCGAACATGGCCTGGACAGCGGCCGCGGGGAAGTCGCCGGTGGTGCGGCCGCGCTGGAGGCCGGCCTGGGTCTTGACCTCAAGCCCGGCGGCAGCCGCCACGTCGGCCAGCGACTTGCCGCCCTTCACCTCGGCGAGCAGGGCGTCAGCCTTGGCATTGACCGCCTTGACGGTCTCGTCCTCGGTCCAGCGGGCCTTCACCAGATCCTTCACCTCGTCGAACGGGCGCTCGCGGGCCGGGGTGATCTCCTTCACCTCATACCAGACATAGCCGCCATTCTGCGGCAGCTGCACGGGGTCGGTCTCGACGCCCGGCTGGGCCGAGAAGGCGCCGGATACCACATCGGCGCGGGAGGGAATGCCGGTGACTTCGGCGCCCGACGGGTCGCGGCCGGAGCGGTCCACACCCTCGACGGTCTCGAGCGGCAGGCCGACCTTCTGGGCGACTTCCGCAAGGGTCGAACCGGAGGCCCGCTCGTCCTCGATGGCGTCATGCTTGTCGAGAAGCTCCTTGCGGGCACGGTCCAGGGCGATCTCCTGGTGCAGCTGCGGGGCAACCTGTTCCAGCGGCTGCTGGGCACTCGGCACCACCTTCACCACATGCACGAGAGCGCTGCCGAACGCGCCTTCCACGGGGGCGCTGGTGCCACCTTCGGGAAGGGCGAAGGCGGCCTCCGCCACCTTGGGGTCGATCAGATCCGCCTTGGCAACAGTGCCGAGGCTGATGTCCTGGTCGCTGAGCTTGCGGCCCTCGGCGATCTCCTGGAAGGTCGCTCCCGCCTTCACCTTCTCGGCGGCCGTCTGCGCATCCTGGGCGGAGGGGAAGACGATCTGCTGGAGGGTGCGCTTCTCAGGCGTGCCGAATCGGCCGGGATTGGCGTCATAGGCCGCCTTCACGTCCGCATCCGAAACCTGGATCCAGGGCGCGAGCGTCGCGGGCGTGAGGGCGAGATAGGCGACGGTGCGGTATTCCGGCGCCCGGAAGGTGATCTTGTGGGCGTCGTAGAAAGCCTTGAGTTGCTCTTCCGAGGGCTCGGGCAGGGGGCCCGCGGCGCCGGGGCCGACAGCCACGTAGGACACGTCGCGCTGCTGGGTCTCGTAGCGATGGATCAGATCCCGCAGCACGAGCGGGGCGGCGATGTTGCCGCCGAACGATTCCACCAGCTGCTCGCGCAGCTTGCGCTGGCGCTCCAGGCCGATGAAGCGCTCCTCGGTGAGGCCGTTGGCACGCAGGAGCTGGCCGAAATAAGCGGGGTCAAAGGCCGTGGCGCCCTGGGGACGGAAGGCCGGATTGTCGCGGATCTCGCGGGCGATCTCGTCATCGGAAAGGGCAAGGCCGAGGCGCTTGGCCTGATCGTCGAGAGCGGTCTCCGCGATCATCTGGTCGAGGATCTGCCGGTCGAGCCCGAAAGCGCGCGCCTGCTCGGGGGTGATGGGGCGGCCGGCCTGGCGGCTGATGCGCTGCAGCTGGTTCAGATATTGTTGCCGGAAGGCATCCGTGGAAATCTCGGTGTCGCCCACCTTGGCCACCGCATTGGCTCCATAGGTGCGAAACACGTCGGCGACGCCCCAAAGCACGAAGCTGAGGGTGAGAATGGCGAGAAACACCTTGGCGATGAAGCCCGAGGCGCCTTTGCGGAGTGTCTGAAGTACCATCGTCCCGACTGACTTGAGATAGGCGACCGGAGGCCGGCGCAGAAGGCGCGCATCATAGGGAGGGGGCTTCGTCCCCGCAACGGCGCAGAACGGCGTGTTTGCAGTGCCTTCCGACCTCTGCTAACCGCACGGAAGCACGATACAAAACCGGAGATGCCGATGTCCGCCGCCCGCCGCCCGCTCGTTGCCGGAAACTGGAAGATGAACGGCCTCAAGCATTCAGGCGCCGAATTGCTTGCCATGGCGGACGGCTATGATGCCACCCTGAAAGCTAAGGCCGACCTGCTCATCTGCCCGCCCGCGACACTGGTTGCGCTTCTGTCGGCCCAGACCGCCGGCTCGGGCATCGCCATTGGCGGCCAGGATTGCCATGCCAAGGCCACCGGCGCCCATACGGGAGATATCTCGGCCGAGATGCTGAAGGATGCCGGGGCGGGCTATGTCATTGTCGGTCACAGCGAGCGCCGCACCGACCATGGGGAGAGCGACGCGGCGGTCCACGCCAAGGCCGAGGCGGCCTGGCGGGCGGGGCTGACCGCCATCGTGTGCGTGGGGGAAACCCGTCAGGAGCGCGAAGCCGGTTCCGCCTTGGCGGTGGTGGCCGGGCAGGTGCGCGGCTCCGTTCCGGCCGGCGCCAATGCAGGCAACCTTGTTATCGCCTATGAGCCGGTCTGGGCCATCGGCACGGGCCTTGTCCCCACCGTCGGTGACGTGGAGGAGATGCACGGGGAAATTCGCAAGGTGCTGGCCGAGGCCCTGGGGGGCGAGGCGGGCAAGGTGCGCATCCTCTATGGCGGCTCTGTAAAGCCCGACAATGCCGCCACCTTGCTCAACGCCGCCGACGTGGACGGCGCCCTGGTGGGCGGCGCCAGCCTCAAGGCGATCGACTTTCTTGCCATCGCAAGGGCTTACGCCTGACGCTTCAGGTTTTGCGTGACATCGTCGCAATGCGGCGGCCGGGCAACCCGGCCGCCGCATTCGCATTACTGGGTGGCCATGGGGCTGAAATTGGTCGCCTGGAGCAGTTGCTTCAGAATCGACAGCTCGGCGCCCGATGTGGGCGTCGTCTGGCTGACGAAGTCGAACACCTTGCCATCCTGGAGGCCGTAATTGGCGATGCGGGTGACCCGGCGATTCTTGTCGAAATAGACCGCCAGCACCTTCTGCTCGATGATCTCGGGCTTCAGGAACGCCACCTTCTGCTGCACCTGGGAGATGTAGAAGAAGACGTCGCCGTTCAACACGGAGACGGTGGAGGGCGTCCCCAGCACCAGGAGCACCTGTTCCTGGCTTGAGCCGATGGGCACCTGCTCCAGCGCGCCTTCGCTGAGCACGTAGCCCCGCTGATAGGTGCGCACCACGCCGGACAGGGTGGTGCCGGACCCCGTGGTGAGCCCTGGCGCGCCACTGCAGGCGGTCAGCAGCGTGGTGGCCGCGGCGGCACCGAACAGGGCGCCCGTGCGCAGAAGGCCACGCCTGCGGGAGGACGAAGTGTCGGGTGCACTGGTCTTCAACTGCATTGACGCCACGCCAAGTCCCTCATTCGAGGCGGATGGTCGGCCTTGGCCGCGCCCCTCCGCGCTCCGTTGATTCCCATCCGGCGGTGCCCCTGCCGGGCCGTCGCCGATTTGTCATGTGCCGCCGGGTTGCCCCCACCCGCCGCCATTCGCGCCCTTGCCACACGCAAGCGGGCGCGCTACGCCCGAAACGGGCTCAAGCAGGCGTATTATCGTCCGCCTCGCCCCGCGCGCACACCCCGCAGGACGTAATGCTCAAGCTGTTTCGCCGAAACAAGACCCCTGACACCATCGAGCGGCTGTATGGCGCGATCGTGGCACAGGCGCGGCAGCCTGCCTTCTATATGGAGTTCGGCGTTCCCGATACGGTGGAAGGACGGTTTGAGCTTCTGCTGCTGCACACCTTCCTGGTCTGCCACCGCCTCAAAGGGGAGGGGGAGACCGGCCAGGATCTGTCCCAGAAGGTATTCGATGCCTTCCTGGACGACATGGACCGCACGTTGCGGGAAATGGGAATCGGCGACCTGTCCGTTCCCAAGCGCATGAAAAAGATCGGCCAGGCCTTCTATGGCCGCACCGCAGCCTATGACGCGGCGCTCGCCAGCGGGGCGGAGGCCGTGCGCGAGGCCGTGGCCCGCAATGTCCTGGAGACCGAGGCCACAAGCCCCAAGGCTGGCGCGCTCGCAGCCTATGTGCAGGCGGCACGCGATCTGCTGGCCACCCAGCCCATCGCCCGATTTTCCAGTGGCGAGGCCGCGTTCCCGCCATTCTCCCCGGATAAGGCCGAGGACCATGTCTGACCTTCCCTTCACCCACAAAGTCCGCATTGCGGAGCTGTCCCCCTCCGGCACCACCGTGCGCCTGACCGCCAGTGCGGACGAGCGCACCGCGCTCGCGCGCCATGTGGGCGTGCGAGAGGTGAGCGACCTTCAGCTGGAGGCGACCCTCGTGCCGCGCCGTGACGGCGCCGTGGTGACCGGCCGCCTGAAGGCGACCGTTCGGGTGACGTCCGTGGTCTCGCTGGAGGACTTCGACGACCAGGTGGACGAGACGTTCGAGGTGGAGTTCGCCCCGCCGGAGGAGGTCGCGGCCCTTGAGGCGGCGCAGGAAGAGGATGCCGAAGGCGAAGCGCTGCGCGATCCACCCGATGCCCTCGTGGACGGCGCGGTGGACCTCGGCGCGCTCGCCACCGAGTTCCTCGCACTTGGGCTCGACCCCTATCCGCGTCGCCCCGGCGAAGTGTTCGAACCACATCAGGAAGGCCCGGCGGACGATTCGCCCTTCGCCGCCCTGGCGCAGCTGAAGGGCAAATCGTGAGCCTCCGCACCGCTCTTTACAGAGCACCCCGCGGGAGCAGTTGCGGCCGAAATTTGACACGTTATTGTCCGCCCGCCATGCGGCATGCCCGCGCCGCGCAGGATCGACTGGAACCCTCGACGACATGACTGCCCCGGTTCGCATAGCCATCGACGCCATGGGCGGCGATCACGGCCCCGAGGTCGTGATTCCCGGCGTCGCCATCGCCCAGAGCCGGCACCCGGACATGCGCCTCATCCTGTTCGGGAACGAGGCGCGGGTGAAGGCCGTGCTCGCGCGCTATCCGGCGCTCGCGGCGGCGGCACAGGTGGTCCACACCGAAGTGGTCGTGGGCATGGACGACAAGCCCAGCCAAGCACTTAGGGCAGGGCGCTACCGCTCGTCCATGTGGCGTGCCATCGACGCGGTGAAGACGGGCGATGCGGATGCCGCCGTGTCGGCGGGCAATACCGGCGCGCTCATGGCCATGGCCAAGGTCAATTTGCGCACCATGCCCGGCATCGGCCGGCCTGCCATCGCCGCCATCTGGCCGACGCTGAAGGGCGAGAGCATCGTGCTCGACATGGGCGCCTCCATCGGCGCCACCGCCCAGAGCCTGGTGGAAATGGCCATCATGGGCTCGGCCATGGCGCGCACCGTGCTCAACATCGCCTGCCCCACCGTGGGCCTGCTCAATGTGGGCGTGGAAGAGATCAAGGGCGTGGAGGAGGTCAAGGAAGCCGGCCGCATCCTCAAGGAGGATACACAGCCGGACATGGCCTATCACGGCTTCGTCGAAGGCAATGACATCGGCGCCGGCACGGTGGACGTGGTGGTGACCGAGGGCTTTTCCGGCAATATCGCGCTGAAGACCGCCGAGGGCACCGCCAAGCAATTGGCCACCTATCTGCGCTCCGCCATGAGTCGCACCTGGCGGGCGCGCATCGGCTATCTGCTGGCGCGCGACGCCTTCCAGGCCCTGCGCGAAAAGATGGACCCGCGCCGCTCCAACGGCGGCGTGTTCCTGGGCTTGAACGGGGTCGTTATCAAGAGTCATGGCGGCACCGACGCGGAAGGCTTCGCTGCCGCGGTGGATGTCGGCTACGACATGATCCGGCACCAATTGCTGACCCGTATCGAAACGAGCCTCCTCAGCCGCCGCCTCCCCCTCTCGGGCGCGGTGCCTGTTCCGGCGGCCGAAACGGAAGAACAATCGTGAGCTTGAAGATTTCCCGGGTGCAGGGCGTCGGTTCCTACTTGCCGCAGACGGTCCTGACCAATGCGGATCTGGCGCAGCGGGTGGACACGTCCGACGAGTGGATCGTCCAGCGCACCGGCATCCACCAGCGTTATGTGGCAGCGGAAGGCGAATACACGTCGGACCTCGCCCGCCATGCGGCCGAGCGGGCCATGGCCGATGCCGGCGTGACCGCGGCGGACATCGACCTGGTCATTCTTGCCACCTCGACGCCGGACCAGACCTTCCCCGCCACCGCAGCCACCGTTCAGGCGCAGCTGGGCATCCTCAACGGCGCGGCCTTCGACCTGCAGGCGGTGTGCTCGGGCTTCGTGTTCGCGCTCGCCACCGCCGACGCCCATCTGCGCACCGGCGCGTTCAAGCGGGCCCTGGTGATTGGCGCCGAGACCTTCTCCCGCATCCTGGACTGGGAAGACCGGGGCACCTGCGTGCTGTTCGGCGACGGTGCTGGCGCCGTGGTGCTGGAGGCGGTGGAGGCCGACAAGAGCGAGGGCAGGGGGATCCTGACCTCCCACCTGCGCTGCGACGGGCGTCACCGGTCCAAGCTCTATGTGGATGGCGGCCCCTCCACCACCGGCACGGTCGGCCACCTGCGCATGGAAGGCCGGGAGGTCTTCAAGCACGCGGTGGGCATGATCACAGACGTGATCGTTGATGCCTTCTCAGCCACCGGCGAGAGCGCTGAGAGCATCGACTGGTTCGTGCCTCATCAGGCCAATCGCCGCATCATCGATGCCAGCGCCCAGAAACTCGGCATTGCCCCGGAAAAGGTGGTGACCACCGTCGACCGGCATGGTAATACCTCTGCCGCTTCCATTCCGCTGGCCTTGGACACCGCCTGCAAGGATGGGCGCATCAAGAAGGGCGATCTCGTCCTCCTGGAGGCGATGGGCGGGGGCTTCACCTGGGGGTCGGCCCTGGTACGCTGGTGAAAAGGCGTGGTAAATGCGCCATTAAGCCCGTTGACCGCGCTTGCAGAAAGTCGATAGGGTCGTTCCATCATAACTCTCTTGGGGCCGGGGAGACACATGGCTGGTCGGACCGTCACGCGTGCTGATCTTTGCGAGGCCGTGTACCAGCAGGTTGGGCTTTCCCGAACCGAGTCTGCGGCCCTCGTCGAGTCCGTCCTGAAGGAAATTGCCGACTGTCTCGCCCGGGGCGAAACAGTGAAGCTGTCCTCGTTCGGCTCGTTCGTCGTCCGCTCCAAGGGGCAGCGGATCGGCCGCAATCCCAAGACCGGCGAGGAAGTCCCCATCGAACCGCGCCGCGTGATGGTCTTCAAGCCGTCCAGCATCTTGAAGAATCGCATCAACGGGCGCACATCGGACGAGCAAGACAGCGACTGATCGGGATCGGGCGGGACGTGCCGGACGCAAGGACAGCCGACAAATCTCCGGACGCCTTCCGCACCATCAGCGAAGTGGCGGATGAGCTCGGCCTTCCCCAGCATGTGTTGCGCTTCTGGGAAACCAAGTTCAGCCAGATCCGCCCTGTGAAGCGCGCCGGCGGGCGGCGCTTCTATCGCCCGGACGACATCGTCCTGCTGCGCGGCATCCAGCACCTGCTCTATGGCGAAGGCTACACCATCAAGGGTGTGCAGAAGATCCTGAAGGATCAGGGCATTCGCCATGTCCAGGGGATCGGGGTCGAGGCCGACGGTGCGCCCATTCAATCTTCGGAACCGGAAGACAGCATACCGCGCAAGCCCCGTGGCGGCATGGTGGGCGGCCTGCTCGGCCTGATCCCCGGCCGCAAGGCGCCGCAACCGCAGCCCGATTACGACCCCCTGGAGGAGCCGCCCCTTCCGTTCATGGAGGAGGGGTTCCGCACGGCGCCTCGGGTGGAGCCCGGGTTGGAGGCGCCACGTCGTCATGCCGACGAGCGTCCGGCCCCGCGTTCTGCCGCGCCCCCGGCTTTCGAAGATGAGGACGCGGAGGACACCTATTATCGGGCGCACGACCGCTATGACGAACCGGCGCCCGGCGCCGGGCGCGGCAGCGGCCCGTTGGACTACACCCCGCCGCATGCGGGCCACGTCCAAAGCTCCGCCCACGGCCATGCCGCTCCGCCACGGATGGAACCTCGTGTGGAGCCGCGCTTCGAGGCTGAGCCGCCGGAGCAGTTCCGGTTTTCCGATCCGGGTGAGGGTGCTGCCTACGGCCATGACGCGCAACCCGACGTCGATGACGGCTATGGGTATGACGCGCCGGACTTCACGCCGCTGCCGCCAGCCCCCTCGGTCGCCCCTGTGCGGCCGGCGGCAGCGGCGCCCATTCCGCCTCGCCGCCCGAGCCGGGGCCCCGCCGCCCGGACGCCCGAGCCGCCTCCGGTGCCGGAACTGGAAGATCCCCTGCTCCCGTTCTTTGACGATGAGCCTCTTGAGCCGCCAGCCCAGCAGATTTCCGAGCCTCTGGACGCTCGCATTCGTCGCATGAAGGAGCGGGAAGAGCCGGTGTTCACGCCCCATCCGCTTCCAGCGCCTCCGCCGGCGAGCGCGCCCCGGGCCGCCGACCCCTGGGCCGGCTCCGCCGCCGATCCCTGGACAGGCGCGGAAAGCGGCCGGCCCCATCGCGGGCCGCTGCACGCACCGCCGGAAGAAATTTACGAGGACGGCGAAGGCGATTTCGAGCCGCGCGAGGCCTATGCGCCCGATGGCACACATGTGCCGCGTTCAGATGCGCGCCGCGGGCCGCCCGAGCAGTATCTGCCGCCGCACTTGCGATCCGACCCACGCCTGGCGGCGCCCGGTGCGGTGCCCGTGCTGTCGCGGGAAGACGTGAGCCGCCTCCAGAGCGCGCTGCACGAACTGGGCGAATGCCGTCGCCTTCTCGACCAAGTGCTCGACCCGTCTGCCGGGCGCAGGTCTTGAGGGCATAAAAGAGGGGCGACCGAAACGGCGTTCCGGTCGCCCTCTGAAAGGTGCAGCTGAGCCGCGGTCGGCGGTCAGCGGGTGGTCGAGGTCAGGGACGGAGGGGGAAGGCCAGACCGGTCAGGTCCCGCACGGCACATCCGGAGCATCCGGCGCTGGAGGATCGAGAGATCAATCGGAAGAAGGGTCCGCAGAAGCGGTCCGCTGTCCCTTCTCTCCCTTCTGGGCGGACGCAGTCGCGCCGAAGAGGTTGAAGGTCGGGGCTTCCTCCCGCACCACTGCGACCTTGACCTTGGTCAGGCCGTGGCCGGTGAAGCCCAGTTGGCTGGCCGCGGCGCGCGACACGTCGATGATGCGCCCACGGACAAAGGGACCCCGGTCATTGATGCGAACGATGACCGTCTTCCCGTTTCTCAGATTGGTAACTTTGACCTTTGTGTTGAATGGCAGGGAACGGTGGGCCGCAGTCAGGGCACCCGGATTGAAGCGCTCACCGCTGGCCGTGCCACGCCCTTGCCAGTAATATGAAGCGATTCCGGTCTGTTCGGAATCGGCCTTGGCTGGGTGGGCGGCGGTGCTCGCGGCGATCGCGAAAAATCCGAGCAAAAACCCCTTCCGTAACTCCATACCCTCGACCTCCATGTTGTTGTGGGAGATCGTCGAATGACCGTGCAATGCGGCAGCATTGTCACGCGGGTGAAGCAGAATAATGGCAGGCGGAGCCTTTGCGCCGGATTGGCACCATTCTTCTGGCCTTACGGAAGGTCTGTTGCCTGAATATCACACAATAAGTTAACGGCTCATCCGATTACATTTGAGGGATCTGATCTATTCTTCGATACTACTTATTACTCGACGCCCTGTACACGCGTAGTCAACAACTCTCCACCGCGCTCAAGAACCGGATAAGCAGTGCCCGTGACCAGATGCGCGTTGATCCGCTTGAGGTCGCGCACCACGTCCAGTTGCATCGCCATGGCTTCCGCAGCCGCCGTCCCCCCGGCGCGAAGGCGGGCCAGATGCTCTTGATTGGCCTTGCTTTCCAGGTCGCGGAAGATGGTCTTTTCCGCCGCCAACAATCGCGCCGCACGGGGATCATCCGTCACGAAAAGAGCAGCCGCGGTGCGCAGGTTGGCCGTTAACCGGTCAAACACCTGTCCCAGATCCCCCCTGGCCTCGGCGGAAAAGGGGATGCCGCGCTTCAGGCGTTTATAGGCGAGGGTCAGCAGGCTGGTGTCGATCACGTCTCCGGCCTGTTCCATATTGGTGACGAAAGCCAGGATTTCTTCCACCCGGCGCTGGTCGCTGTCGCTCAACGTCTCCGGATCGAGGGACAGAAGATAGGTGCGGATCGATCCGGTGAGGCTATCCAGCACATCGTCCAGCCGACGCGCCTCATCCAGGCGGTTGCCCGTGTCCTTCTCGATGGCGAGGCGCGTGCACTGGATCATGGTCTCCAGGGTGTCGGCGAGGCGGAGGCTTTCGCGCGCCGCATTGCCGAGCGCCACCACCGGCGTCTCGATGGCGGCCGGGTTGAGGTAAAGCGGCTGGGCGGGATCCGCCTCGGCGGCCTTGTTGGGGAACAGGTGCTTGAGCATCTGTGAGAACGGCTTCAGGAACGGCAGGAAGGCGACTGCCAGCACCAGGTTGAACAGGGTGTGGAAGTCGGCGACGCCGCGCGCAATGTCCGCCTGGTAGGTGACGAACACCTGCGAAATGGGATCGAGCAAGGCGAGCACCACCACCACGCCCACCAGGCGATTGATCAGATTGCCGACGGGCATGCGGCGGGACGAGGGATCGAGGCCGCTGGAGGCCTCCAGGACCGGATTGAGCGCGCTGCCGAGATTGGCACCCAGAACCATGGCAAAGGCCGCTTCCGGCGGCACCACGCCCTTGCTCGCCAGCGACATGGCCAGCAGCACGATGGCGACCGAGGAATGGGCCACCCAGGTCAGGAGCGCTGCCGCCAGCATGGCGACGAAGGGCGCGGTGGAAATGGCGCCCATGAGCAGACGCAGGTTGGGCGCATCCTCATAGGGCGTGATCAGCTCGATGAGGCGGTGCAGGGACATGAGCATCAGGCCGAGGCCCACCAGCACCTTGCCCAGGTCGCGCGGCATGCCGGAGGCCGCGCGGCGATAGAGCACCACGCCCACCAGGATGAGCGCCGGCGCGACCGCAGCCACGTCGAAGGAGAGCACCTGCACCACCAGCGTGGTGCCCACATTCGCCCCCAGCATCACCGCCAGCGCCGGCACCAGGTCCACCACGCCCGTGGCGGCGAATCCCGCCACCATAAGGCCGGTGGCGGTGCTGCTCTGCAGGATGGCCGTCACCCCCAGGCCCGCGAAGAAGGCATGGAAGCGCGTCTTCAGCGCGCCCGCGAGCACCGTGCGCAGACGGGGCCCGAAGGCACGCATCACGCCGCTCTGCACCATGTGCGTGCCCCACAGGAGCAGCGCGATGCAGCCGGCCAGATCGAGGAGGGTGACAGGAAAGGGCATGGCCACGCTCGGCTCGTCCTAGGATGGGTGCGACCATTGCATGCGGCGCAGCAAGGTCAAACGGCGAAAGGCACGCGCACCCCCATCCGCCCCCCGGTTGTGCACAGGCTAGGACGCAGATGTGCGTCAGAGGGCTTGTCGTCCTCCCGATCATGGTCTAATACCCGCCTCCACGTCGGAGCGTAGCGCAGCCCGGTTAGCGCACTAGTCTGGGGGACTAGGGGTCGGAGGTTCAAATCCTCTCGCTCCGACCACTCAAATCCTTGAAAAATCGAAGCACGAGAGCGCCACATGGCGCTTTTCGTGTTTTTGAGGCCTGGCGTCGGATGGCGCAGGGCTCGGGAAGGCTACGGCGGTCTTGGATGCCGTGCGGGCAGGGGAGGGCGGGCCGCGCCGCATTGCGGGTCGATCGCTGCCTGCTCTAGAGTGACACCGCGCGAACTGGCGGGCGTGGTGCAGCTGGCTTTGCGCAGGCGGCTTTGCGGCACCACGGCGCGTTCGCCCACGGGCGAAAGCTGTCCGGGCCACGTCGACGTGGGAGGGGTGGTTGGCGCCCTCGGGGGATCGAGCACAGGCATGACGCTGGACTTCACGATTCTCGGATGCGGTTCCTCTGGCGGCGTGCCTCGGGTGGGGCAGGGATGGGGCGCGTGCGACCCCACCAACCCACGAAACCGCCGTCGTCGCTGCTCCCTGCTGGTGCGGCGCCGGGGTCCAGATGGCGTCACGACGGTCCTCGTCGACACCTCTCCGGACCTGCGGGAACAATTGCTGGATGCGGGCGTGACCCAGCTGGATGGCGTGCTCATCACCCACGAGCATGCGGACCACACCCATGGCATTGACGACCTGAGGCCCCTGGCCATCATGCACCGGAAGCGCCTGGACGTGTTCCTGGATGAGGAGACCTCCAAGGCGCTGCATCAGCGCTTCGGCTATTGCTTCCAAACCCCTCCCGGCGGCGTCTATCCGCCCATTCTCACCGAACATCGCTTCCATGAGGGCAGGCCGATCCAGGTGGATGGGGCAGGCGGGCCGATCATTGCCCTTCCGTTCCGCCAGCGCCATGGCGAGATCGATTCCTTCGGCTTCCGCTTTGCCGACGTGGCCTATTCCAGCGACGTGAACGCCTTTCCCGAGAACAGCCTGAAGCATCTGGCGGGGCTCGATGTGTGGATCATCGATGCGCTGCGCGAGCATCCCCACCCCAGCCATTTCACCCTGGGCGAGGCGCTGGATCATGTGGCGTTGATGAAGCCCCGACGCGCCATCCTGACCAACCTGCACACGGACCTGGACTATGCGGCCGTCGCCAGCGTGGTGCCTGAGAATGTCGAACCCGCCTACGACATGATGTCCTTCTCCACCCCAGCGGGGTGAGAGCGGCCACCTCCGCCGATCCACCGTCTTTTCCCGGAGCAACGCGCCAGCATTGTTGGCGCTCGGCCCGGCGGCGTCAGAGTGCAGGACGGTCACAGCCCGGCATACGAGAGCGCCGCTGCCGCTCGCTCCCTGGGCCACTGGCCGCTGGCCAGCGCCACGCTCTCCCGGCAACCCGCCGGCGCTGTCTTCGTCTCGCTTAGAGACAGATCCCGGTCTTCGTCGGAGGCGCCTCAGCGACCGGGAAACCGGTTGCGAAGGGAGTTCGGCGTGCGCAGCACCTCCGCCGGCTTCCGTCCCTCCAACGCAGAGCCGACATGGACGATCCGGGTAAGGAAGAATGTTCCATAATATCTCTTCTGCGAATTCGACCTAGACCCCATGGCCCGACGCCTCCTGTTTGAACCCTTGCATCCAGTCGAGGTGCCCTGCCCTGGCCAGCCGGGTTCGCGCCACACGGCGAAGCGGTAGAGATGGCCATGGCCGCCCCGTGCATGACCAGACCTTAAGAGGTCAACCCGCCGCTGCATGGACAACATTGCGGGCGGCGTTGGAATGGACCACCGCCAGGAAGACCATTTTTTGCGGTTTTCGGCCCCTTCGCCGTGCCTACACACGGTGTCGCCAGTGCGTTTGCGCGTGAGGCGCAAAAAAAGGCCTCCGCCCGCAGGCGGAGGCCTCAATCCATCTTCACAGGCCCGACCGGCCCTCCAATCACTCGGCGGCGGTCAGGGTCGCGGCAGAGGTTTTTTCGCCCTGGGGCCGGCCCACGCTCTCATAGATGAAGCCGGCCTTTTCCATCTCGTCCGGGCGGTAGATGTTCCGCAGGTCGATGATGATCGGGTGATTCAGGATCTCCTTCAGGCGGTCGAGATCCAGGGCGCGGAAGGCGTCCCATTCGGTCACGATCACCAGGCAGTCGGCGCCCTCGGCAATCTCATAGGGCCCTGCCCCGTATTCCACGCCCACGGGCAGAACCTTGCGGGCCTCGTCCATGCCTTCCGGATCGTAGGCGCGTACCTTCATGCCGCGATCCATCAGCGCGTTGATGATGGAGATGGCCGGGCTGTCGCGCATATCGTCGGTGTTGGGCTTGAAGGTGAGGCCCAATATGGCCGCGGTCTTGCCGCGCACGTCGCCGCCGAGCGCGTTGACCACCTTGCGGCTCATGGCCATCTTGCGCACTTCGTTGACGGTCACCACCGTTTCGATGATGCGCAGCGGGGTTCCAGCCTGCTGGGCGGTGCGGGTGAGCGCCAGCGTGTCCTTCGGGAAGCAGGACCCGCCATAGCCCGGGCCGGCATGCAGGAACTTGGAACCGATCCGGTTGTCGAGGCCGATGCCCCGCGCCACTTCCTGCACGTTCGCGCCGACCTGCTCGCACAGGTCCGCCATTTCGTTGATGAAGGTGATCTTCATCGCCAGGAAGGCGTTACCGGCATATTTGATCAGCTCGGACGTGCGGCGGCTGGTGAAGAGGATCGGCAGGTTGTTGAGCGACAGCGGACGATAGAGGCCGCTCATGACCTCCTTCGCACGCGGCTCCTCGGTTCCCACCACCACGCGGTCGGGACGCTTGAAGTCTTCGATGGCGGCGCCTTCGCGCAGGAATTCGGGGTTGGAGACCACCGAAATGTCCGCCTCGGGACGGGTCTCGCGGATGATGCGCTCCACCTCGTCGCCGGTGCCCACCGGCACGGTCGACTTGGTGACCACCACCGTATAGCCCTCGGCAACGCTCGCGATCTCGCGGGCGGCGGCATAGACATAGGACAGGTCCGCATGGCCGTCGCCACGGCGGGACGGCGTGCCGACTGCGATAAAGACGGCGTCGGCGGAGCGGACCGCCTCGGTCAGGTCGATGGCGAACTTCAGGCGGCCGGCCGCCACGTTGCGGTGCACAAGCTCGTCCAGGCCCGGCTCGAAAATCGGGATCTTGCCCTCTTCGAGCATGGCGATCTTGCGAGCGTCCTTGTCGATGCAGGTAACGTGATGGCCGAAATCGGCAAAGCACGCGCCGGAAACCAGCCCCACATACCCTGTCCCAATCATCGCAACGCGCATGGTAGACCCATCATCCTTGATCGCTGGAAGGTGCGTCGTTTCTTTATACGCGCTTTGAGCGCTGCGCACCCGCGACTTGATGCGCTGCAAGATGAAAAATTCTGGCCGAAGATTACAATGGCCGCAGGCCTCAGATCCTGCGCCGGCTCATCCATGCCTGGTCGTCATGCTGCATCCGCGTCACGCTCCAGCTCTTCCAGGCGCCTTAAGGCGGCGGTAGTCAAGTCCAGTCGGGGCATCCCTTCGGGAATAGAGGCAGGCCCGCCACCATGAAAACGACCGCCCTCGCCTGCCGCGCCACCTGCTGGTTCAAGCGCCCGGCCGCATCCCGGAACCGGCGGGCCAGCGCATTGTCGGGGACGATGCCGAGCCCCACCTCGTTGGACACCACCACGGTGGGAGCGGTGCGCTGTGCAAGGGCCTCCGAAAGGCACTCCGCCTGATCTTCCAGGTCAGCATCGGCCAGCAAGTGATTGGAAAGCCACAAAGTCAGGCAATCTATCAGGGCTGGCCGATCCTGCGGCAGGGCTCGCAGGACCCCGGCCAGATCCAGCGGCGCGTCGTGGGTGATCCACTGCGGCCCGCGCTCGGCGCGGTGGCGGGCGATGCGATCCGCCATCTCCGCATCATAGGCTTCGGCGGTGGCGAGGAAGGCATAGGGGCCGGGCAGCTGCTCCACCAGCCTCAGGGCGTATCCGCTCTTGCCGGACCGCGCGCCGCCCAGCACGAAGATGAGATGGGGATTTTCGCCTGCGATCATGCCATGCCCCACCTGATGCTTCACTTGAGTCGTACGCGACATCCCGCGCCCGCAGGACATTCGCGTGATTTCAGTGCCTTGCGGGAAGCAGGCGAGACGTCGGACGCCGCTCCTCACCTGCCCTGTTAGCGGCTCTAGATTAGCTGCGCGCCTTGGCCACAAGCGCGGAGGTGGAACGCCCCGCCACCAGGTCGGCGAGCACCAGGCGTCCCCCGGCGGCCGTCACCTCCTTGGCGCCCACCACGTCCTCCGGGCGATAGTCGGCGCCCTTCACCAGCACATCCGGCATCAGGGCCACGATGGTCTCCAGCGGCGTGTCCTCGTCGAACACGACCACCAGGTCAACGCACCGCATGGCGCCCATGACCCGCGCCCGCGCCGCCTCGTCCTGGACCGGACGGGTGGGGCCCTTCAGGCGCTGGACCGAGGCGTCGGAGTTCAGACCCACCACCAGGCGGTCGCCTTCGCGCGCGGCGGCCTCCAGCATGGCCACATGGCCGGGATGGATCAGGTCGAAGCAGCCATTGGTAAAGACCACCCGCGCGCCGCTGGCCTTCCAGCGCGCGACGATCTCCTGCGCTTCGCCCCGGGTGACGCAGGCGCCGGGGGGCACCGTCGTCTCGAGGGACTGTTCGAGCACTTGCGCCAATTCCGCGCGCGTGACCACGGCGGTGCCGAGCTTGGCCACCGCCAGGGCGGCGGCCGCATTGGCGATACGCACCGCCACTTCCAGCGGCTGGCCGCAGGCGAGCGACATGCCGAGCGCCGCCAGCACCGTGTCGCCGGCACCGGAGACGTCGAACACCTCCCGGGCCTGGGCGGGAATGTGGAGCACGCTGCCGGAGCGGCGCCACAGGGTCATGCCTTTTTCCGCACGGGTCACCAGCACGTCGCCGCCGAATTGCGCCGCCGCCGCTGCCGCCGCCTCGGCCGCCTGGGCATCCGTGTCGTCGGCGAGCCCGGTGGCCTCGGCCAGCTCTCGCCGGTTGGGCGTGACGAGTTGGGCACCGCGATAGGCCTCGAAAGTGCGGCGCTTGGGATCGACGATGACCGGTATTCCGCGCGCCTGCGCCGCCGCCATGGCCGCCGCGATGACCGCATCGCCCAGCACGCCTTTGGCATAGTCGGAGAGGATCACCACCGCCGCACGGGCGATGGCAGCCTCCGCGGCTGCGATCAGCGCGGCGATCACGGCCGCGTCGGGCGCGCGGGTGTCCTCGGCATCGATGCGTACGATCTGCTGGCGTCCGCTCATCACGCGCGTCTTGGTGATGGTCGGCCGGTTCGGATCGGCGACAAGGCCGGACAGATCAATGGCGGGATGGCGGGCGAGGGCGGTGCGCAGGTCCCCTGCCCGGCTGTCATCGCCCACGAGTCCCACCAGATATACGGGAGCGCCGAGGGCCGCCGCATTCGCCGCCACGTTGGCGGCACCGCCGGGCACGATGCGCTCGACGCCATGCACCAGCACCGGCACCGGCGCCTCCGGCGAAACGCGGGAAACCGAGCCGGAAATGTAATGGTCCACCATGACATCGCCGATGATGGCGACGGGTCCCGGCGGGTTTTGCGTCAGCATGAGCGAGCCTTTAGATGGTCGCGCCGTCAGGCGTTGCGGCCGCGCAGATATTCGGTGACGTAGCGCCGGACCCCCTCCTCCAGCGCCGTGAAGGGCCGATCGTAGCCGGCGGCCCTGAGCTTGGTCATGTCCGCCTGCGTGAAATACTGATAGGCGTTGCGGATGCTCTCCGGCATGTCCACATAATCGATGCGGGCCGGCTGCCCCACCGCGGAAAAGACCGCCCGCGCAAGGTCGGCGAAGCTGCGGGCGGCGCCCGTGCCCACATTGAAGATGCCAGAGACAGAGGGCGTCTCGAACAGCCAGCGCACCACGTCCACGCAATCGCCGACATAGACGAAGTCGCGCAGCTGGCCGCCATCCTCATATTGGGGCACATGGGACTTGAAGAGCGTCACCGCGCCGCCATCCCGGGCGGTGGGGTAGATCTTGTTGATGACCGAGCGCATGTCGGCCTTATGGTCCTCGCGCGGACCATAGACATTGAAGAAGCGCAGGCCCGCCCACTGGGGCGGCGTCGGGCGCCCGGCCTCCACGTCCGCCACGAAACGGCGGTCGGCCATCAGCTTGCTCCAGCCATAGGCATTGAGCGGGACCTGAGCGGCGAGCGCGGCGGGGCTCTGGTCGTCCGTGAATCCGCCGGCGCCGTCGCCATAGGTGGCGGCGGAGGAGGCATAGATGAAGCGCAGGCCCTTGCGCGCGCACAACGCCCACAGATCCAGCGTCGGTCGGATGTTGCGGGCGACGATGCGGTCCCCGTCCCGCTCGGTGGTGGCGGAGATGGCGCCCATATGGACCACCAGCGCCACTCGGCCCGCCTCGCGCTCCAGGAAGTCCAGCGTCGCTTCGGGACGGATCACGTCATCCAGCAGGATGTCGGAGATGTTGCGCCATTTCGGGCCGTCCTCCAGCCAGTCCGCCACCACCACGCGCGCCCCTTCGGACGCAAAGGCGCGGGCGATGTTGGCGCCGATGAACCCCGCCCCGCCGGTGACGAGGACGGTGTCGCGGACGAGCGGACGGGACATAAGACGGCTCCCGGAAAACAAGGCGGTCCCTGTGCCACGCGACGACGGGGCTTGTCCAGAGCGGGACTGGCGGAGGTTACCGTCCCTCGGCGTGCCCGAGGCGGAGCACATTGAGCGCGCGCCATGCATCCTGCGCCTTGTGGTCGGCAAGGCATGGCGGGCCTTCCACCGTTTCCGGCGCGATGCGGCAGCGTGCCTTCTCGCAGGGCGCGCAGGGCCGGAAGGAGCGCAATTCCAGCACTTTGGGGCCGTAGAGGCCAGTGAGGCGCGTGTCGGTGGGGCCATAGAGGCCCACCGTCGGCAGGCCGAGGGCGGCCGCCATGTGGCCGAGGCCTGAATCCACGCTCACCACGCCCGCCGCACCGGCCAGGACGGGAACAAGCTGGTCCAGCGGACCCGGCGGCACGATCTCGATTCCCGGCAGGCCCTCCGCGATGGCGGCAGCGCGCCGGCTCTCCACCTCGCCTTGCGCGAACAGGCGGCAATCGAAGCCGGCCTTGTCCGCAAGCGTGGCCAGCGCGCGCCAATGGGCGACGGTCCAGGTCTTGGTGGGCCAGGTGGTGCCATGCAGCAGCATCAGATAGGGACGCACGCCCGGCGCCGGCGCAACCGAAAGCCCGGCATCGATGGGCAGGCCATTCAGATCATAGGAGAGCGCGCCGGCAAACAGGCGGCGGATCCGCAGCGCCATATGCTCCACTTCGGGAATGGAGAAGGTGCGGTCATAGAAGAGGCTGGCCAGGCCCTCCCGCGCGCTGGACCGGTCGAAGCCGGAGCGTGTTCCGCGCGCCCGGCGGGCGACCAGGGCGCTCTTGACCAGCCCCTGGGCGTCAATCACCGCGTCATAGGGCTCCGCCGACAGGGCGTCGCCGAGGCGGGACCAGTCGCCGTTGCGCCAGGCGGCGAACGGCGCCTTGCGCAGGCGGCGCAGCGGCACCGGAATGGCCCGCCGCACCGCCGGGTGCAGCTTCACGAGGGGCACGAACGCTTCCTCGACCGCCCAGTCCGCGACGAGACCGGGAATGCGGCGGCATGCATCGGTGAGCGCCGGGAAGGTGTGCACCACATCCCCGAGCGAGGACAGCTTCACCACCAGGATCTTCATGGCCTCACGCCCGCACGCGAACGGCGGCGGCCATCACCTCGGCCGGGGTGATGGCCTCGAAGCAGGCGAGCGTGCCCAGCGGGCATTCCCGCTTGAAGCAGGGCCGGCAGGGCAGATCGTGGGAGACGACCAGGGCCTTCGGAGCGGTGGGCGGCGTCATCTTCTCGGAGCTGGAGCCGTAGAGCACCACCAGAGGACGATCGAGCGCGCCGGCCACATGCATGAGGCCGGAATCGTTGGACACCACCACGTCGGAGGCCGCCAGCAGCGCCGCCGCCTCGATGAGGCTGGTGCGACCGGCAAGATTGTCCACGGGTACGCCAGCGACGCGGGCGATCTCTTCCGCGATGGGCGCATCCTTCGGGCCGCCGAAGAGGCGCACCCGATAGCCGGCGGCGACCGCCGTGGCCGCCAGCCGACCAAACTTTTCCGCCGGCCACCGCTTGGCCGGCCCATATTCCGCGCCAGGACACAGGGCCATCACAGGCCCCTCCCCGGCCAAGGGAAACCGGCCTTCCGCCGCCTCCCGCGCACCATCGGGCAGAACGAGGCGGGGACGCGGCGCGGTCATCTGGTCCCCGCGGGGGGCACCGAGAGCCACGAACCGGTCAATGGTGCGCGCGGTCTTGCGGGCGCTGTCGTCCCGCGCCTCCGTCAGCAGCAGGCTGCGGCCCTCGGCGGCATAGCCGATGCGCTCCGGAATGCGGGCGGCGAACGGCACGATGGCGGCCTTGAACGCCCTCGGCAGGATGATGGCCGTGCCATAGCCTTCTCCCCGCAAGGCCCTGCCGGCCCGCCAGCGGGCCATCAGACCCAGTTCCCCATGGCCAAGGCCCAGAGGAATGGTGCGGCGGACGCCCCGGATGAGGCGCGCGATGGGAAGGGCGGCGGGCGGGGCGATCACATCCACCGGGCGGCCGGGATCCCGGACCCTGAGGCTCTCGATCAGGCTCGCAGCCATCACCATGTCGCCGACCCAGGACGGGCCGACAAGCAGGATGGGCGATACGGAACCGAATGCACGCATGGAATCTCGACCCGACCTTCCGGGCATCGCCACGGTGCACCGCGGCACCCTGCGGGCCCCTTCCTCGCCCTCTTGGCAAGGGGACGCGCCCGCGTCAAGGCGCTCGAACCAAGCGAGGTACAAGCCATGCGCAGGGGGCGGGCGACGCGCGGGGTGTATGACAGAGGCGCGAGAGATGGGAAGCGGCTGCGCCGATGTGCCGAGCAAAAAAGAAGGGCACCGGCCTGCGCCGATGCCCTTCCCTTGAAAGCGCCGAGAAGCGAAGGCGTCAGGCCGCCTTGTTGAAGGTCTTCTCAACTGTGGACTTGATCGGCTCGGAGCTTTCCGTCGCGATCTTCTGGGCCAGGGCGGAGAGTTCCTTGGCCTGGGCCTGGAGGCTCTCATACTGCTGGCGCAGGTGCGTGGTGGACAGCTCGACCGCCTCGGCGGTGGACTTGGCGCCCAGCACGGACGCGAAGAAATCGAACGCGGAATTCACATTCGTGCGCAGGATCTCGAGCGACTTCACATTGTATTCCGCAACGCCCTTGGTGGCGGTGGAATAGGTGCCCTCGAAGGCCTCGGTGGTCTGCTCGGCAGCGGACTTGAACTTCTCGTAATTGCCGCGCGCCGCGACCACGCTCTTCTCCGCGAAATCACGGAACGGCGCGGGAACCTCGAACTTGCCGAAGGCGCCGCTGGCAGCGGCCATCTGGTCCTGGAACGCTTTGGTGAATTCGTTCATGGCTTCCTCGGTGCGGTAACAAACCCCTGACTGCGATCCGCATGCCCAAACCCACGCCTGAAATGTGAAATCCAGGATGGACGGGACCCGATCGTCAACCTCTATCGGATCATATCGCACCAAGTGTGCGGCACAAAATGATTTTTGCGCCGCACAATCGATTTTATCGCACCTGCGGGAGAAGGAATGCCGGCTCAGGGTCTCAGTAGGTCTGATCGGACCCCGACGGCGCCTTGGTGGCCTTTTCCGCCGCTTCCTTGGCGGTCTTGAAGGCCGTTGCCTGGAACTCTTCCGCGGCGGTCTTGGCCTGCTGCGCGGCGGCGGTTCCGAGGGCCTGGACCCGCTCGGCCAGGGCGCGGGCATGCTCATCAAGGGTGCGGGCGGTGGATTCGCCCAGCGAGCGGGCATCATTGCTGAGCGAAGCGGCCTGGGTCGCCACCGCTTCCACCTGCTTCTTCAGGAACTCCGCCTGGAGGGTGAAGACCTCCTGGGGGCTCTTGGCCTGGACCAGCTTGCCCAGGAAATCGAAGGAGGCGGCGACGTTGGCTTCTACAAGGCCCAGTGTCTTCTGGCGCAGTTCCTTCACGCCGGTGCGCACTTCCTCCAGGCGGCCCTCCGATTCTCCCACCGCCGTGCGCGCGGTGTCGAACAGCGTGTCGAAGGCCTGGCGGGCCTGGGCCACATTCTTTTCGGCAAGGGCCCGCAACTCGGGCGGCAATTCGAGGTCGGGACCGAATTTCGCAGTCATCGTCGTCACTCCTCGGGCATGGGGCGGTCAGCGGGGAACAGCCGCTCCGTCCTGATTTTAGTCATGCCACATGGGGCCGTCGCAATGAGAAAGATTGCAACACCAGCGGCAATTGCCGCGATATTAAGAATTGCCTGCCACAACCTTAGGCTGGGACGCACAAAAACGCCCACCGATTATGAGGAAATGGCTTGAGGGGCACGGAACGTGCAATAGACGGAGCGATGAGCGAACCTACCATCCGTACGCTACCGCTGAACGATCCGGTGTTCGCGCCCCTGCACCGGGAGGATTTGCCGTCTTTCGTCGTTGCCCTGCCGCAGGGCGAACTGGTGGCGGCGACCCAAGCTTGCTCGCCGCTCGGCCTCGCCCCCCACCAGCCTTTGCCCAACGCCGCCGCCGAGCTGGCGCGCCGTATCGCCGCACGCGATCATGAGGCGGCTTCTCAGGAGCGAATTTCTCTCCCCCTGTCGCCCGAGCCGCAGCTATTCTCCTGCCGCTCGATTCTCACCCCCACCGGCCAGTTTGTGATGTTTGCAGACCCTCGGAGCCTCAGCACTTCCGCGCAGGGCACTGCGGTGGCTTCGTCGGAGCCGCGCCGCACGGGGGGCGGTGAGCCGCGCGCCGTGCGCTTCACCTGGGAGGTGGATGCCGCGGGCCGCCTGACCCGGCTCTCCGAGAGCTTTCGCGCTGCGCTTCCCTTGGGCGACTGGACAGGGCAGCCATTCGTTCCGCTGCTGACCGACCTCGGTTTTTCCGGTGGCGACACGCTGGAAACGGCCCTCTCGTCCCAGACCACCTTTTCCGACATTGCCTTGGAAGGCCATGCGGGGCGCTTAAGGCTCGGCGGCGTGGCCCTCTTTTCTGCGTCGCGCCTGCAAACGGGCACACGCGGCTTCGGACAGTTCTGGGGCACGCCCGCCGTCCAAGGTGCACCAGGCGAGCCAAGCCTGCCGCCGGCAGTGCCGGAGGGTGGGGCGGCAGAACCGGAAGCCGCCACGCCTTTTTCCCCGCCGGATGTCCTCCATGCGCCCAATGTCGTTCCGCTGCGTGGAGGAAGCCTCACACCCCGCGAGCGCACCGCCTTTCACGAGATCGCGCGGACCCTCCATGACGCCATCGATTCCTGGCAAAAAACCGGGGACGCACCGCCGCTCCCGGATGTGAACGAAGCCCCACCCATTGGTCAGGGCAGTTCCACCGATGGCGAGGAAGGGGTCCTCGACCGCCTGCCGCTCGGCGTGGTCGTGCATCAGCAGGGTGAGCTGGTGCGCGTGAACCGGACGCTGCTGTCCTGGTGCGGCGATGCGAGTATGGACGATTTCGAGGCCGCCGGCGGAC
Source organism: Aquabacter sediminis (assembly GCF_028863665.1). Taxonomy (GTDB): domain Bacteria; phylum Pseudomonadota; class Alphaproteobacteria; order Rhizobiales; family Xanthobacteraceae; genus L1I39. Next base: position 155,163 of record NZ_JARBFX010000001.1, on the reverse strand, counting down.
TGCCTCCGCGCCTGTCGCGCCCGGATGCGGTCAAGCCGCTGTGCCTGAGGACCAATGAGGGCGCGGAATTGCCGGTGGAGGTTCGGGTCGTATCCGCCACTTGGGCGGGGCGGCCGGCGCTTGTCCATGTGGTGCGCCGGCTCGACGATGCGCCTCCCGGGAACGAGGTCGCCGCGACGAATGCCCTCCAGCAGACCCTGGATCTCATTCCTGTGGGCGTCGTTCTCTTGGACCGGGCGGGCGCCATCGCCGAGGCCAACGAAACCGTGGGCCGGTACGCCGGATTTCCCCGGGAAGACCTGCGCGGCGAACCCTTTACCGCGCTGTTTGCAACGCACAGTCAGAGCCGGGCCGTGCAATTGCTGGATGAGGCGGCCCTGCAGGAGCCCCCCCTTCCCTGCAGCGCTGTGTTGACCGTGCGCTCGCGCAAGGGGGGCGACGTGCAGATGGCGGCGACGCTGGCGCGGGTCGCCAGCGAGGCGCAGCGTTATTGCCTCGTCCTGCGGCCGGCAACCGAAAGCGCCTCCTCCTCCCTCCCCGGCCCAGTGGCGGGTGGCGGCCGCGCCGATGCGCTGGATGCACCGGCCGGGCGCGCGGCCGTGGACGCGCTGGCGCGCCGCATGTCGCACGCCATTCGCACGCCCTTGACGTCCATACTCGGCTTCGTGGATGCGGTTCGCTCGTCCACCTTCGGCCCGGTCGGCAATGCACGCTATGCCAAGCACGCGGAAGCTGCGCAATTGGCCGGGCAGCATCTCCTGGCCGTTCTGGAGGATGTGGAACATCTCTTCCCCGCTTCGCCTCTCGGCGAGCCGGAGCGGGTGGATCTTCCGCAGGTGCTCGACGCAGCCCTGGCCCATCTGGGCGACATCATCAAGCGCCGCCGCGTCCTGGTTCGCCGCGACGTGCCGCCGACCCTCGCCTGCGCCACCCGCAAGGCAGCGCTGGAATATGTCGTGCGCCTCCTCCTCGAAGAGGCGATCCGCGCCACCCCGGTGGGTGGCCAGGTGATGGTCTCGATCCGTCAGGACGGACCGGCGGTGCTGCTGCGGGTTCGCGATGCCGGAGATGCCCTCTCCGAACCTGAAATTGCCCAGGCCCTAAATGCCCTCGCCAGCGCCCCCGTGAGCGACCGCTTCAGCGCCGCAGGCCTGCCATTCCGGTTCGCCCGCCTGTCGGCCCTCGTGCGGGCGGAAGGCGGCACCATGTCCCTGCAGCGGGGCACCGGCGGGGGCGTGCTGGTGGACGTTTCCTTTCCCGCCTGAGTCGCCTTCCCGCGATATTCTGGATCTGTTGCCCGGCCGCGCGGGGCGAGGACGCTCGCCTGCCTTCCCCGACGCGCTGCACCTGCTCACCCCCTCCGAAATTCTACGTATTCCTACGAGGGCTCCAGAGTAGAATTATTAGAATGTAGCGTTTCCAGGCTCGAAAATGCGTCGTTTGATGCCCATGTGGCACGGCGTACCATTGACGATGCGCGGCCAGTTCTGCGTAAATGAGCGTCAAAGAGAGTGTTTAGAATGTATCTAAACATCGGCGAGCCCGGAAAGCGATGATCGTCTGTTCGTGCAACGTATTCTCCGATCATCAGGTGCGCGATGCGGTCGCGTCCACGGAGGGGGTGCGCTCGCCCGGTGAGGTGTATCGGTGTCTCGGCTGCGCGCCCCAGTGCGGACGCTGCGCCCGGACCATCCGCGCCATTCTCGATCAGGTTCAGGGGTCATGCGCCGCTTGCCCGGTGGAATGCCCCGCCGCCAATCTCTCCACCCGCATGCTCGCGGCCGAGTGAGGTGCGCCGTCTCGCGCACAGCGGGTGACATCTTGCGCTTAGATTAGAATTCCTCTAACTCTGTTTCCAGACAAGCCGGGGGCCTTTCGGGCCCGCAAAAGGAGTCGGCGATCATGAAGGGTGATGCGAAGGTCATCGAATACCTCAATCGGGGCCTGCGTTCAGAACTGACCGCGATCAACCAGTATTGGTTGCACTACCGCATGCTCGACAATTGGGGCTACAAGGCGCTGGCCAAGAAGTGGCGCGCCGAGTCCATCGAGGAGATGGTGCACGCGGACAAGTTCGTTGACCGCATCCTGTTCCTCGACGGCTTCCCGAACATGCAGGTTCTGGACCCGCTGCGGATTGGCCAGGATATCAAGGAAATCCTGGAAGCCGATCTTGCCGCCGAAGAAGGCGCCCGCGCCCTCTACCAGGAGGCCGCCGCCTACTGCCAGACGGTCAAGGACTTCCCGAGCCGTGACCTGTTCGAGGAACTGATGACGGACGAGGAAGGTCACATCGACTTCCTCGAGACCCAGCTCGACCTCGTGGCCAAGCTCGGCGTGCAGCTCTACGCCCAGCACCACATTGGCGAGCTTGAAGAGGATTGATCCTCTGCCTGAAAAGGCTCAGGTGACAGAGAGGCCCGGGCAGTGATGCACGGGCCTTTTTCTTTATCCGGCAGCGTGTTGACTCCGCGAGGTCACCTTTGGCCTGCGCCAGAGCCTTCTCAAGGACGCGAAGCCTCGCTTTTTAGAGAAAATCTAACCTATTGGCCACACTTGTATTTTCATTGACGCAAAGCGTGGCCACGCGTTAGCCGGTCTTCCTGGTTACAGTCCCGCAACACAAAAAATCTGCGGGCGACGGAGGACCTCATGCTGAAGCCGCTCCTGCTGCGCTCTGTTCTTGCCGCTGGCGTCTCTCTCTGCTTCGTTTCGGCGCCTTCCTTTGCGGAAGAGGTGGTGAATGTCTACACCACCCGCGAGCCGGGCTTGGCAGCGCCGCTGTTCGAGGCGTTCACCAAGGAAACCGGCATCAAGGTCAACAGCGTGTTCGTGAAGGACGGCCTGGCCGAGCGCGTCAAGGCTGAGGGCGCCGCGTCCCCCGCCGACGTGCTTATGACCGTGGACGCGGGCAACCTTCTCGACGTGGTGGAGGCTGGCGTCACCCAGCCGGTGACGAGCTCCGTGCTCACCGCCGCCGTTCCCGCCAACCTTCGGGACCCGCAGGGCAATTGGTATGCCCTCTCCATGCGCGCCCGGCTGGTCTACGAGACCAAGGACGGCCCCATGCTGGCCGACTTCCACTACGAGGACCTCGCCGATCCCAAGTGGAAGGGCAAGATCTGCATTCGGTCGGGCCAGCATCCCTACAATGTGGCGCTCACGGCCGCCTATCTCGTCCATCACGGCGAGGCAAAGACCGAAGCCTGGCTGCGCGGTCTGAAATCCAACCTCGCCCGCAAGGCCACCGGTGGCGATCGCGAAGGCGCGCGAGACATTCTCGGCGGGATCTGCGACCTGGCGATCGGCAATTCCTATTATGTGGCCCTGATGCGCCAGGGCAACCCGGAGCAGAAGAAGTGGGGCGAGGCCATCACCGTGGTGATGCCGACCTTCGAGGGCGGCGGAACCCATGTGAACGTGTCGGGCGCCGCCGTGGCCAAGAATGCTCCCAATAAGGCCAACGCCATCAAGCTGCTCGAATTTGCCGTGTCGCCGCAGATGCAGGCGCTCTATGCCAAGCAGAATTTCGAGTATCCGGTGCTTCCCAGCGCTGCGGTTGACCCGCTGATTGCCGAGCTTGGCCCGCTGAAGGTGGATCCCATCTCCATCGTCGACATTGCCAAGGCACGCAAGAAGGCGAGCGAACTCATCGACAAGGTCGGCTTCGACAGCTGAACGACGCCTCCCGCGTGACAGTGACAGCCGCTCCCGGTCGGGCCCGCTCGGCCCATTCTCGCCCCACCCGGCTCAACGGGTTGGTCCTGGCGGCGGGGCTGGTGGCGGCTGTCGTGTGCCTTCCGGTTGGAGCCCTGATCGCCATCGCGGCTCAGGGCTCCGGCGATTTGTGGCCGCACCTGATCGCCCATGTGCTGCCGGAGGCAATGGTCCAGACCGGCACCTTGCTCCTGGGTGTGGGGGTGCTCACCGTCCTCGTCGCGGTGCCGTGCGCCTGGCTCGTCTCCACCTGCGATTTTCCCGGTCGGCGGACCCTCGATTGGGCCTTGCTGCTCCCGCTGGCCGTTCCCGGCTACATCGTCGCTTATTCCTATCTCGACATTCTGCACCCGCTCGGGCCCGTCCAGAGCGCCATTCGATGGCTGCTGGGCATTTCAAGCCCGCGGGGCCTGCGCCTGCCGGATCTGCGCTCGGCGGGCGGGTGCATCTTCGTGCTGTCGTGCGTGCTCTATCCTTATGTCTACCTGTCCGCCCGGGCGAGCTTCATGATGCAGTCGGCGGCGGTGCTGGAAGTGGCCCGCACGCTGGGGGCCGGACCGTGGCGGACCGCCATGCGCATCGCCCTGCCCCTGGCGCGCCCGGCCATCGTGGCCGGAGTCACGCTCGCCCTCCTGGAAGTTCTCGGCGACATCGGTGCATCCGAGTTCCTCGGCATGCGGACCTTGACCGTGTCCATCTACGCCACCTGGGTGAACCGCTCGAACCTGCCGGGCGCGGCCCAGATCGCCCTCGTGATGCTGGTGGTGGTCCTCGGGCTCATCGCCGCGGAGCGGGTGGCGCGAAAGGGGGCCCGCTATGTGGGCGCCGGATCTGGCCGGAGCCGGCCCGCCTTGCGCCTGACGGGTGTCCAGGCGGCAGGCGCGATCGCTGCCTGCCTCCTGCCGCTGACGCTGGGCTTCATCGTCCCGGTGCTTCATCTCGCCCATGCCGCAGGAACCCGCCTGGGCATCAATGGCATCCCCGCCTCGCTGTGGGCAGAAGCGCGCAACAGCGCGGTGCTGGCGGGCGGGGGCACGCTGCTGGCCCTGGCGCTGGGAGCGGTGGTCGCGGTGGCCCTGCGCCTGTCCCGCGGGCCCCTCGTACCCGCGCTGGCGCGGCTTGCCTCCACCGGCTATGCGATCCCGGGAACGGTGCTGGCCATCGGGCTGCTGACGCCCATGGCCGGTTTCGACAATCTGATCAACGGCTTCATGGTGGAGATGACAGGCACCGGCACGGGCCTTCTCCTGTCCGGCTCAGGGGCGGCGCTGGTGATCGCATATGCCGTCCGCTTCCTGTCCATTCCCATTGGCGGCCTGGAGGCGGGCTACGCCAAAATGTCCCTGCACCTGGACATGGCGGCGCGCAGCCTGGGCTCCACCCGCGCCCGGGTGATCAACCGCATTCACCTGCCTCTCCTGCGCCCGGCGGCGGCAACGGCCGCTTTGATCGTTTTCGTGGACGGCATGAAGGAATTGCCCGCCACCTTGTTGCTGCGTCCCCTCGGGGTCGAGACGCTCGCCACGCATATTTATGGAGAGGCGGCCCGCGGCACCTATGAGGACGGCGCACTGGCTGCCCTCGCCATCATCCTAGTGGGCCTCGGCCCGGTTCTCCTCCTCGCGCGCCTCTCCCGCCGCCCCCAGCCAAGTGATGCCTCCCTGCAACAGGGCTCTGCCAGCAACTAGCCCGATCGCCTGCAAAGCCCGTCCAGCCTTGAAACCGACACAGACCGCCTGGAAAGTCTTTGCAACACGGGAAACCACTCAGGCAAACGGGGGCGAGTCGTTGGCTGAGCGCGGTCCTGTCTGACCGAAGACCGGAAGATCTGGTGGTGACATTCCAAGACACGGCTCGCCGCGCCCTGGCCATTTCGGCTGCGGTGATCGGTGGCCTCGCGCTCGCGCTCCTTGCAGCCATGGCCTTCGTGCCGATGCTGGTGTCCAAGAGCGACCTGCGCCGTCTCTCGACCGACGCCATCATGCAGGCGACGGGGCAGATGGCGGCCCTCGATGGCGAGGCCGAGTTCAAGCTCTTCCCTCTCCCCCAGGTGCATCTCACCCGGGTGGTGTTTCCCTTGCCCGGCGGCGGGACGCTGGATGCCGAGGGCGCCGTCGCCAATCTCAAGCTGATGCCGCTTCTGGTGGGTCGCATCGAGGTGGCCGACGTCGCGCTGGAACGACCAACCCTCGTCGTAACCTCCACCGCTTCCGCGCCGCCCGTGGCCGTGGCTGCGCTGGTGGTGGCCAAGGACGCGCCGGAACTGAGGCTGACGAAGGGCACCGTTGTCCTGCGCTCGCGCGACGGGCTGACGCGGGAAATCATCAACGGCATCGATGCGCGCCTGGTGCGCACCGCGGGCGGCGCGGGCGCTTCCCTTTCGGCTGCCTTCATCTGGCGGGATGTGGAATGCGAGGCCCGCATTTCCATCGCCAATGTCCTGGATTTTCTGACCGGCAAGGCTGCGGACACCCGCGTCGAACTGGCCACCGGCGGCTCCTGGGCGCGCTTTCGTGGCACGGCCTCCGGCGGGCGCAAGCCGGGCGCGACGGGCGATGTCTCCGGCGAGACCCCATCGCTGCGGGGGCTGCTCACCTGGATCGGCGTCGAGCCGCCCACCGCCGGCGGGCTGAAGCACTTCGCTTTTTCCGGCAAGGTTCAAGCCACTGAGGATTCGGCCGCCTTTACCGCCGTCACTCTGAAGCTGGACGGCAACCAGACCGAGGGCGCCTTGAGCGCCAAGCTGGAAGCCGGGCATCCCACAATCCAGGGTACGTTCGCCACCGACCGCCTCGATGTCACGCCTTATGGGCGCATGATCCTCGCCGACAGCGCCACCAATGTGTGGGACCGTACGCCGCTCGACCTGAGGACCCTCAATCGGCTCGATCTCGACCTGCGGTTCTCGGCCGCTTCGGTGACGGCTGATGCGAGCACGTTCGAACGAGTCGCCACGAGCGCCATGATCCGCTCCGGCCGGCTGACGGTTGCTGTTGGCACGGCACAGGCCTGGGGTGGGGACATCCGCGCCTCGCTCTCAGTCGGGCCGAACGCCAATGGCGGCGCCCTGGTGCGGGCCGAGGCGGAAGGCAACAAGGTGGCTCTGCTGCCTGCCCTGGATGACATTATGGGTGTCCGCCGTCTGGACGGTACCGGCGACCTGGAAGTGCAGCTGGAAGGATCGGGGGTAAGCATTCTCGACATCGCCCAGTCCCTGAATGGCCATATCGAACTGACCGGTGCCAATGGCGCGGTGCTGGGCATCGACGTCGCGCAGGTGCTGAATCGGATCGAGCGGCGCCCCCTGTCCGGCGGCGGCGATCTGCGCGGCGGAAAGACCGCCTATGACACCTTGGCCGCGAAGATCCGTCTCGACGGCGGGACAGCCACCATCGAAGAGGCATCCATCCGCGGAAAGCAGGTCAGCCTGAGTCTCGCCGGCAATGTGTCGGTGGCCCGGCGGGAGATCGACCTGAAGGGCGAAGCCATCCTGCTCTCGCCAGCGCCCGCCACGGGGGCGGAGCGCCCCAAGCCCGACTTCGACCTGCCCTTCATGGTGCAGGGTCCCTGGAGCGGTGCCTTCGTGGTGCTGGATCCCCAGATGCTGATCCGTCGCTCCGGGGCCGCCCAACCCTTGCTCGAGGCCGTGCGCAACCGGACCAATGGGGAGGCGGCGGTGCGCTCGGTGATCGAGCAATTGGCCAAGCCCTCCGCCTTGCCCCCCGTGCCGGCAAAGGCAGGGAACTGACGCCACGACAAAGGCGCCCTCGCCCCAGTGAAGTGGTGACGATGAGACTTAAAACGCGTGCGAATCCAAAGGCTTGATTGGAGCTCTTGAGGTTCTGAGCGAATCCTGCCGCTCATCCTCCGCCATAAGGTCAGGACTCACTGTGCCGGCTGGGATTGCCGCGTGCGCCCGTTCAAGGACGCCGCCAGCTCCGCCGGGGGATCGCTGGCCAGGCGGGCGAAGAGGAAATGATCCTCCCAATTGCCGTTGATGCACAGATATTGGCGGGCATAGCCCTCGCGGATGAAGCCCAGCCGTTCGAGCAGATGGATGGACGCCATATTGTTGGTCATGCACGCGGCCTCGATCCGGCGCAGGCGGAGCGCTTCATAGGCCACAGGAAGGACCGCGCTCACCGCCGCCCGCATATAGCCCTTGCCCGCATAGGGCGCGCCCATCCAATAGCCGAGGCTCGCCGCCTGGCACACGCCCCGGCGGACGTTGGACAGGGTCAGGCCACCCAAGAGGACGTGGTCGCGCTCATGGAAGATGAAAAGCGGGTAGGCCTCGTCGGACATCATGTCCCGCGCATAGCGGCGCAGGCGGTGGCGAAAGGCGGTGCGGGTGAGGTCATCCGCCGGCCAGAGGGGCTCCCACGGCGTGAGGAACGCGCGGCTCTCTTCCCTTAGGTCGCGCCAGGCGGGGTAGTCCTGCATCTGCGGCACCCGCAGATAGACGCCGCGCCCCGGGATCACGGGAAGCACTTCATTGCCGAAGACGGTCCTCAGGAACCACATGGACGGGGCTCGTGCCAGCGACTTTGAACAATGCCGGAGCTGCGCGCACTCTCGCGAGCGCCAGCAGCAACAGCACCTTACGCCAAAAAGACGACCGGCCCGAGCATTCCAGTGCCGGCTATGCGCCCAGACGTTCCACCACCCGGGCGGCAGGTTCAAGCCCCGCGCCCGGACCAATCGCCGCGAGGGTGGGGTGTCCGCCAGCGACGAGGTCGCGCGCCGCCTGGCGCACGCCCTCCACCGTGACCGCCTCCACCTTCGCCACGATCTCCTCCAACGGGATCACCCGGTCGAAGCCGAGGATCTGCCGGGCCAGTTGCTCGGCCCGCGCACCGGAGCTTTCCAGGGCGGCCAGGAGCCCCACCTTCATCTGTGCCTTGGCGCGCGCCACCTCCGTCTCGATGACGGTGTTGCCGGCGGCGATGATCTGGTCGATCACCACGCTGGTCAGCTCGCCCACATCCCCCACGTCGGTGCCGGCATAGACGCCGAACAGGCCGGTGTCCGCATAGGACCAGTGGAAGGCATAGATGGAATAGCACAGGCCCCGCTCCTCGCGGACCTCCTGGAAGAGGCGCGAGGACATTCCGCCGCCCAGCACATTGGTGAGCACCTGCAACGCGTGATAGCCGGGATCCTTGTAGGTGCGCCCTTCCAGGCCCAGCACCACGTGCACCTGTTCCAGGTCGCGCGGGGTGAGCAAGGTGCCGCCGCCATAACGGGCGACGGGCGTGACCGGCTTCTGGACGGGCGCAACGGACTTCAGGCGATGCGCCGCCTCTTCCACCAGATGGTCATGGTCCACCGCGCCGGCGGCGGAGACGACCATGCGGGGCCCGCGATAGGTGCGCGCCAGATAGGCGCCGAGCGCCTGCGGATCGAACGCGCGCACCGTCTCCGGGGTGCCCAGGATGGAGCGGCCGACCGCCTGTCCGGGAAAGGCCGTCTCCTGGAACAGGTCGAACACGAGGTCATCGGGCGTGTCCTGGACGGCGCCGATCTCCTGGACGATGACATTCTTCTCCCGCGCCAGCTCGTCGGGGGCGAAGGCCGGCTCGGTGAGGATGTCCGAGAGAATGTCGAGGCCGAGCCCCACATCCTCGCCCAGCACCCGCACATTGTAGGAGGTCTGCTCCACCGAGGTGGCGGCATTGATGTCGCCGCCCACCTGCTCGATCTCCTCCGCGATCCGACGGGCGGAGCGTCGGCGCGTGCCCTTGAAGGCCATATGTTCCAGAAGGTGGGAGATGCCGTGCTCGCCCTCCTCCTCGTCGCGCGCGCCCGCGCCCACCCAGATGCCGAGCGAAGCCGTGCCCAGATGGGGCATGGCGTCGGAAATGACCGTGATGCCGTTCTCCAGCGTGGTGCGCTTCACGCTCATGCGTGCGCCCCCGCCGAGATGCGGGCATGGCTGGTGATGAAGGCTTCGATGGCGCCGATGTCGTTGGGCAGCACGGAGGTGCGCTCCTTGCGCGTCATCAGGTCCGCCATATGGGGCGGCAAAGGCGGGCGCTTCCCGGTGGCGGCTTCCACCGCATCGGGGAACTTGGCCGGATGGGCGGTGGAGAGCACCACCTGCGGTACGCGGGCGGCATGCTCCACCTTGCTCGCCACCGCCATGGCGACCGCCGTGTGCGGATCGAGAACGTAGCCGGTGTCCTGATAGACCTTGCGGATGGTGGCTGCCGTCTCTGGCTCGTCGGCGCGCTCGGCGGAGAAGTCGCCGGCAATGGCTTCCAGCGCCGGGCGCGGCAGGGTGAAGCTGCCGGACTGGCTGAGCTGGGCCATCAGGGTGCGCACGCTGGCCGCGTCCCGATCCACCGCCTCGAAGATCAGACGCTCGAAATTGGACGAGACCTGGATGTCCATGGACGGGGAGGAGGAGGGCTGCACCCCCTTCACCTCATAGCGCCCGCTTTCCAGCGTGCGGGCGAGGATGTCGTTCACATTGGTGGCGATGGTCAGGTCGCGCACCGGCAGGCCCATGCGCTTGGCCACCCAGCCGGCGAGGATGTCGCCGAAATTGCCGGTGGGCACCACGAAGGAGACCTCGCGGTGGGGCGCGCCCAATGCCGAGGCGGCGTAGAAGTAATAGACCACCTGGGCGACGATGCGGGCCCAGTTGATGGAATTGACCCCCGCCAGCGCCATCCGGTCGCGGAAGGCGTGATGGTTGAACATGGCCTTCACATGGGCCTGGCAATCGTCGAACGTGCCTTCCACCGCGATGGCATGCACATTGGCCCCGCCCACCGTGGTCATCTGGCGCCGCTGCACCTCGGACACCCGCTTGTGCGGATAGAGGATGAAGACGTCCACCGCGTCCGAATGCCGGAACGCTTCGATGGCGGCGCTGCCGGTGTCGCCCGAGGTGGCGCCTACAATGGTGGCCCGTCCGCCCCGTTGGGCGAGCACATGGTCCATCATGCGCGCCAGCAATTGCATGGCGACATCCTTGAACGCCAAGGTCGGGCCGTGGAACAGCTCCAGGATGAAGCGGTTGGGCGCGATCTGGACCAGAGGCGTCGTGGCGGTGTGGCGGAAGGTGCGGTAGGCATCCGTGATCATCACGTCGAGCGCGGCCGAGGGAATGGCCCCGTCCACGAAAGGCGTGATGATGCGGCGCGCCACGTCCGCATAGGGCTTGCCCGCAAGGGCGGCGATCTCGTCCGCTTTCAGCGTCGGCCAGTCCTGCGGCACATAAAGTCCACCATCGCGCGCAAGCCCGGCAAGCAGGGCATCGGCGAATGACAAAGGCGGCGCCTCGCCGCGGGTGGAGACGTAAAGCAAGACCTCGAACTCCGAACAATGCACGAAGACCAACGCGCGAAGGCGCGACGCGAACCTGCGGCAAACTAGACAAGTTGGGGCGTTGGGGAAAGCGGCGGCTTACTCGCCGAACACGGACCAGCGCATGGCCTTGGCCAATTCTTCCAGTGCCTGGGTGCCCAGCACCGAATTGCCCTGCGGGTCGAGGCCCGGCGACCAGACGCAGATGGATGCCTTGTTGGGCGCCACCAGGAGAATGCCGCCGCCCACCCCGCTCTTGCCGGGAAGGCCGACGCGGAAGGCGAAGTCGCCGGAGCCGTCATAATGGCCGCAGGTGAGCATCAGCGCATTGATGCGACGCGCCCGCTCGGCGGAAATGACACGGATGCCCGAGCCCGGCAGGCGGCCGGAAAAGGCAAGGTAGCGCCCGGCCATCGCCATCTGGCGGCAGGACATGGCGATGGAGCAATGGTGGAAATAAACGCCCAGCGCATGGTCCACCGGGTTTTCCAACACCCCGAAGGCCCGCATGTAATTGGCGAGCGCGGTGTTGAGAAAGCCGGTCTGCTTTTCCGAGCGCGCCACGTGCTGGTCCATGGCGATGCTGTCGTCCTCGGACACGAAGCGGATGAAGCGCAGGATCTCGCCCAGCACCTCGCGCGGCTGGTGGCCGGCCAGCAGCACGTCGGTGACCGCGATGGCGCCGGCATTGATGAAGGGATTGCGGGGCTTGCCCTTCTCATATTCCAGCTGGACGATGGAGTTGAACGGGTGGCCCGACGGCTCCCGCCCCACCTTGTTCCACAGAGCGTCGCCCACCTTGCCGAGGGCCAGCGTCAGGGTGAAGACCTTGGAGATGGACTGAATGGAGAAATGGGTGTCGGCATCCCCGCCCACATGCATCTCGCCTTCCGCCGTCACCACCGCGATGCCGAACTGGTCGGGTGAGACCTTGGCCAGCTCGGGGATATAGCTCGCCACCTTGCCGCGCTCCTTGCGGAGCGACATGCGGGCGGCGATGTCCTGGACGACGGTTCCGATGTCGGGCAAAGCGGTCCTCGGGAAGTTTTGGCTGACACCTGGATCATAGCCGGATTAAAGCCCGGCACGAGCCCAATGGCGCAGCACTGATCCGCCCGCCTTGCATATGCGTTAATCGCCTACCGCGGCCGCGCGCAGGTCGGTCCCGGTTCGCGAGGTGTCATGCCGTCTCCCGCTTTGCATTGGTTCCGAACGGATCTCCGCCTCTCCGACAATCCCGCCTTGACCGAGGCCGCCCGCGCGGGACGCCCGGTGGTCGGCCTGTTCGTGCTGGATGAGGAGAGCGCCGGCCTTCGACCGCTGGGCGGTGCCGCCCGCTGGTGGCTCGCCCAATCGCTGCGGGCGCTGGCGGCGGACCTTTCCGCCCGCGGGGTTCCCCTGGTGCTGCGCCGAGGGCGGGCGGGCGAAGTGGTGCCGGCGGTGATGGCGGAGCTGAAAGCCGAGGCGCTGACCTTCGATGCCCGTCCCGGCGCGGCCGAGCACGCCATCGACACCCAAGTTGCCGAGGCGGTTCGCTCCCTTGAGGCCGAGGTGAAGGTCTTCAACGGGCACTTGCTGCATCCGCCGGGGACGGTGTCCACCCAGGCCGGGACCTTGCCGCGCACCTTCTCTTCCTTTCAGCGGGCCGCCTTGAAGGAGCGGCGGCTGCGGGCGCCCCTGCCCGTTCCCGAGCCCCTCACCGGATGGTCCGGCGAGATCAAGGGCGATTCCCTCGACACCTGGGGCCTGGAGCCCACATCGCCCGACTGGGCCGCCGGACTGCGCGCCACCTGGACCTGCGGGGAGGCGGCGGCGCAGGCGCGTCTGGATTCCTTCGTCTCTGAGGGGCTTAAGGGCTATGCAGAAGGCCGCGACGTGCCTTCAGCCGAGCATGTGTCACGCCTCTCTCCCGCTCTGCGCTTCGGGGAAATCTCACCTCGACAAGTGCGCGCGGTGGCGCGCCACGCGGAGGAAGCGGGGGCGGTGTCCGCACGGGACGCGGACAAGTTCGAATCGGAACTATACTGGCGGGAATTTGCCCATCACCTGCTCGCCGCCGAGCCGGACATGGCCGGGCGCAATCTCCAGGCTGCCTTCGACGATTTCCCCTGGCGCCACGCCCCCTCCGAGCTTTCCGCTTGGCAGAAGGGGTTGACCGGCTATCCCATTGTCGATGCCGGCATGCGCCAGCTCTGGCAGACCGGATGGATGCACAACCGGGTGCGCATGGTGGTGGCTTCCTTCTTGTCGAAGCACCTGCTGATCGACTGGCGACACGGTGAAGCGTGGTTCTGGGACACGCTGGTGGATGCCTGCCCCGCCAACAACCCGGCCAGCTGGCAATGGGTGGCGGGATCAGGGGTCGATGCCGCACCCTATTTCCGGGTGTTCAATCCGGTACTTCAGGGCGAGAAGTTCGACCCCAATGGCACCTATGTGCGCACCTATGTCCCGGAATTGGCGCGCATGCCGTCGGCGCTCATCCACAAGCCTTGGACGGGGGATCGCGCGACGTTGGAGCGGGCCGGCGTGAAGCTCGGTGTCACCTATCCCCGCCCGATGGTGGACCATGCCGCCGCCCGCGACCGGGCTTTGGCCGCCTTCGAGAAGATCAAGCGGGCAGCGGGATAAATCACAGAAAACCTTCGGTCTTAGCGACAATGCGCCCGTCGTTTCTGTTGGATTTCGCCTTTCTTCACGCGCACCATGGGGGTAATGAGCAAGGACGGCAGATGCCCTCCCCTGGCCGGCAGGGCGGCGCGGCACTGGCGATGACGTCCGGCGTGCGAGAGGTTGGTGCCATGAACATTCGCAACGGGCTGGTGGACTCCATCGGCAACACCCCCCTGATCCGCCTCAAGCGGGCCTCCGAGGAGACCGGCTGCGAGATCCTGGGCAAGGCTGAATTCCTCAATCCCGGACAATCGGTGAAGGATCGCGCGGCGCTGGGCATCATCCGCGACGCCATCGACAAGGGCACGCTGGAGCCCGGCGGCGTGATCGTTGAAGGCACGGCAGGCAACACAGGCATTGGCCTTGCGCTGGTGGCGGCACCCTTCGGGTTCAAGACCGTCATCGTCATTCCCGAGACTCAGTCCCAGGAAAAGAAGGACATGCTGAGGCTCGCCGGCGCCACTCTGGTGGAGGTGCCGGCCGTTCCCTATTCCAATCCGAACAATTACGTGAAGGTCTCCGGCCGCCTCGCCGAAGCGCTCGCCAAGACCGAGCCGCACGGCGCCGTCTGGGCCAACCAGTTCGACAATGTGGCCAACCGGCAGGCCCATATCGACACGACCGGTCCGGAAATCTGGGACCAGACCGACGGCAAGGTGGACGGCTTCGTCTGCGCGGTCGGCACGGGCGGGACCTTCGCCGGCATCGGCATGGCCCTCAAGGCGCGCAACCCCAATGTCAAGATCGCCCTCGCCGACCCCATGGGTGCGGCGCTTTATTCCTACTACACGACAGGTCAGTTGAAGTCCGAAGGCTCCTCCATCACGGAAGGCATCGGCCAGGGCCGCATCACCGCCAATCTGGAAGGCGCACCCCTGGACTTCGCCTATCAGATCCCCGACGAGGAGGCGGTGCCGATCGTCTTCGACCTTCTGGAGCACGAGGGCCTGTGCCTGGGCGGTTCGTCGGGCATCAACGTGGCCGGAGCCATCCGCCTCGCGCGGGAACTGGGGCCGGGGCATACCATCGTCACCATTCTCTGTGACTACGGCACGCGCTATCAGTCCAAGCTGTTCAACCCGGACTTCCTGCGGTCCAAATCCTTGCCGGTTCCCGGCTGGCTGGAGCGCAAGGCCGAGGTTCCCAACGTCCTCGTCTGAAGGACGCGTCCAAACGCCCGATTGAGAAGGCCCACCATGTCGATCTTCGTCACCACCGAATGGCTCGCGGACAATCTGAACGCCCCCGATCTCGTGATCGTGGATGCGTCCTGGTACCTGCCCAATGCGCAGCGCGACGGCAAGGCCGAGTTCCTGGAGCGTCACATTCCCGGCGCCGTCTTCTTCGACCTGGATGGCATCTCCGACCACAGCACCGATCTGCCCCACATGCTGCCCGAGCCGCGCGACTTCGCGACCGCTGTCGGCGCGCTCGGCATCGGCGATGGCGTGCGGATCGTCGTCTATGACACGGTCGGCCTGTTCTCGGCGCCGCGCGTGTGGTGGACCTTCCGGGCCTTCGGCGCGCAGGATGTGAAGATCCTGGAAGGCGGCCTCACCAAATGGATGGCCGAGGACCGCCCGCTGGATCAGGGCGCCGCAACCCGCAAGCCGGCGGTCTTCACCTCCCGGCTCGACCGCTCGGTGGTGGCTGACATCGCCCATATCGAGAAGGCCATCGGCACCCCGACCCAAATCCTGGACGCCCGCGCCGCCGCCCGTTTCACCGGCGAGGCGCCGGAGCCCCGGCCGAACCTGTCCTCGGGCCACATCCCCGGGAGCTTGAACCTGCCCTCCTCGAACCTGGTGCAGGATGGCAAGCTGGTGCCGCCGGATGTGGTGCGCAAGGAATTGGAGGCGGCGGGGGTCGACCTCTCCCGTCCCGTCATCACCTCGTGCGGCTCGGGCGTGTCGGCGGCGATCCTGTGGATCGCGCTGGAGAGCGTCGGCAAGCGCCCGCAGGCGCTCTATGACGGCTCCTGGACCGAATGGGCCTCCAGCGGCAAGCCGATCGAAAAGAGCGCCTGATCGCGCGCCCGGTCTCTGCGCTCACAACAGGCCGAGGGACCGCAATTCCTTCTGCAGCGCCTCTGGCAAATCGGGGGCGCTGCGGGCCGCATCGAGATCGGCCGGCGCATCGGCTGCCTTCAGGTAGCGCCAGCCCTGGAACGGGCGCGAGGGCCGCGGCACCACGCGCACCACCTGCGGATCCAGCACCAGCCGGCAGCGGCGGATACCTTCCCCGTCCACGAACGGGCGGATGTCCAAAAGCGCCTGACGGCACAAGACCTCGCCCTTGATGACCCAATAGAGCGATCCGCCCGCCTTGAGCTCGTCGGGGCGGGACGGCACCATGCGCGTGGTGTGATACTGCTCCACCGGCTCGCCGCGCGCTTCCTTCTCGGCGAGGCGCTCGGCGATCCAGTCGGTGAGGTCCTCGACCGACTCCGCGCCCACGCACAATTTGATGAGATGGAGCGGTGCGCTCATGCCTTTGGGGCCTGTTGCGGCGCCGGAAAGCGCTTGACCAGGGGCCAGTCCACCTCGTCCGCCGGAACCGACCAGGTCTCCGTGAGCGCGGCATCCCGCCAGGCGATGAAGTGGGGATAGTCATGGATGGCGGCCACATAGTCCGCCACCTCCGGCGCCATGGGCACGTCATAGGTGCGCAGGCGCGTGGCGAGCGGGGCGAACATGGCATCCGCGGCGCTGAAGCGGCCGAACAGGAACGGCCCGTCCTTGCCGAACCGCGTCCGCGCCGTGGTCCAGATTTCTGTGACGCGGGCAAGATCAGCCTCGACGCCCTCGTTCAATGCCCGCGGCTCCGGCGGGCGCCACAGATTCATGGGAAGGTGACGGCGCAGATGCGCGAAGCCGGCATGCATCTCGGCGGCGATTGACCGAGCCATGGCGCGGGCGGACCGATCCGTGGGCCAGAAGGGGCGATCAGGATAACGCTCGGCCACATGCTCGATAATGGCCAGCGATTCCCAGATCTTGTCTTCGCCATCTACGAGGACCGGCACCCGCCCGGCGGCGCCGAGCCCTGGCACGGTCTGGCGAAACTGATCGCTGTCGAGAAGCAGCAACTGCTCCTCGAAATCCAGGTCGGCAGCCTTCATGGCCAGCCAGGGCCGCATGGACCAGGAGGAATAATTCTTGCTGCCGATGATCAAAGTGAGTGTCATGTGCCCCTCCCTGCGATCCGTCGCGAACCGCCCGGCGCGTCCCACCTTACAGCAGGGCGCCGGCCAAGCTCATACGAACCGCGCGCCGCCCACAGGCGAAGCGACGGCTCCCCACCATCGAGGGAGGCATCAGGAAAGGGAAAACCGCGCAGGCCTCACCGGCCTGCGACGAGGGTCGGCTCAAAACCGCCAAAAAGATAGACGAGGCAGATGGCGACGAGGAAAACGGCGATCATCCGACGTGCAAAGCACCAGCAGGAGCGATCGGTCGAGGTTGTCATGATGACAAGGATACCCTTGGGTGTCTTGGTTGGACGTGTTGGTCTGATTACGTGGCGCTGACGCGGCCGCCGCAGCGCCACGTGCATGATGCACTGCGCAAACGCGTTAATTAATGAATTGTTCATCAAACTGCAATGGCGATCGTTGTGCAATGCACAGCCTCATGCAAGCCCCGCCCGTATGGAGCGACTCGCCCTGCGGCGTTTCTTCCATGCGGTCGCGACCGGGACCGGGCCACAGGCCGGCAATGAGGGCTCGAGCCTTGCGCGCAGCCGCCTGTGATGCCAGACGGAGCGCATGAGCATGCCTGACGCAGACACCAGCCGCGCGCCCCTTCCCGCCGAGGATGAGGTGAGCCGCACCCTCCTGGCTCTCGCCGCCGAAAGCGGAGAGACCGGCACCATCTCCCCCACGCAGGTGGCGCAAGCCCTTTTGCCGCCGGACCAGTGGCAGCGGGCCTTGCCCCTCGTGCGCCGGGTCGCGGTGGCCCTTGCCCGCGAAGGCCGCCTCATGATCTTCCGAAAAGGCAAGCCGGTGGATCCGGAAGAGTTCCGGGGCGTCTATCGACTGGGGCTGCCCCGCAACGACTGAGGCTGCATCGCCATCACGGCGCGGGGAAAAGTGCCGTCGTACGACCTGTCAGATAGTAGGCCGCCAGGCCCACCCATTCCTTGGTCGCCAGATCAGTCAGGTCCAATCCTTGGGCGGCCCGCAGAAACGGCGTGCCAAGGCCATCCGGGCCAATGGTGCGATAGTCGACCGGGCTGGCAATCACGGGGAAGCCGACGGCGCGAAAGGCGCCGACCGCCCGGGGCATGTGGAAGGCCGAGGTGACGAGGAGCCATCGCGCGCCGGGCTTCGGCTCGATCATGGCGCGCACGAAGCTCGCATTTTCCGCCGTGTTCCGGGAGCGTCCCTCATAGAGCACCCGATCGGGATCCACGCCCACGTCCTTCAGCGCCGCGCGGATGGCCCGCGCCTCCATGGGCGCGCTCTCCCCCAGCTCGCCGGAGCCGCCGGAAAAAACCAGCTGCGCCTCCGGGTAAACCCGCGACAAGGCGCTGAAGACGATTACCCGTTCGCCCGCATCGTTCACCGCCGGCACATTGCGCGTAAGCGCGATGTCCGGCACCTCCGACCCGCCCAGCAGGATGATGCCATCCACGGGCTTCCCGTCGGGCACGAAAGGCGGGAATCGCTCCTCGAGCGGAGAGACGAGGTAGTTGGCGAGCGGCGAGAAGCCCGCCACCACCTGCCCTCCAATCCCGAGCGCCAAGGCCAGGATGGCCGGCCGCCACACCCCCACCAGCAGCATGACGAAGCCGATGGCGGAGAGCAGGAGTAAAAGGTTCGAGGGGACCGCGAGGGTCCAAAGGATTTTCGATAACGTGAAGAAATCGTCCACGTGCCTCTCCCTACCCCGCGCCCCGGCTTAGACATTCGGGACAGGGAGGGAAAGGGGCGGACAGCAACCTCAGCCTTCCATCACCTCAGATAGTGTGGCCGCGACAGGATATTTTCTGGCCTTGTCGCGGCCTGGAGGTAAAAAGGTCACGCGGTCTTGTCGAACAGTTCGCGTCCGATCAGCATGCGGCGAATCTCGCTGGTGCCCGCGCCGATCTCGTAGAGCTTGGCGTCGCGCAGCAGGCGGCCGGTGGGATAGTCGTTGATATAGCCGTTGCCCCCCAAGGTCTGGATCGCCTCCAGCGCCATCCAGGTGGCCTTTTCGGCGGCAAAGAGGATGGCGCCGGCCGCGTCCTCCCGGGTGGTGGCGCCACGGTCGCAGGCGCGGGCCACCGCATAGACATAGGCGCGCACCGCATTCATGGTCACATACATGTCGGCGATCTTGCCCTGCATCAGCTGGAAGGTGCCGATGGGCTGGCCGAACTGCTTGCGCTCATGGACATAGGGGAGCACCACATCCATGCAGGCCTGCATGATGCCCACCGGGCCGGCGGCGAGGACGGCGCGCTCATAGTCGAGACCGGACATGAGGACGTTGACCCCACGGCCCACCTCGCCGAGCACGTTCTCCTCCGGCACCTCGCAATCCTCGAACACCAGCTCGCCCGTATCGGAGCCGCGCATGCCCAGCTTGTCCAGCTTCTGCGCCGTGGAGAAGCCCTTGAAGCCCTTCTCGATCAGGAAGGCCGTCATGCCGCGCGGGCCGGCATTGGGATCGGTCTTGGCATAGACAACCAGGGTCTCGGCGATGGGACCATTGGTGATCCACATCTTGGAGCCGTTGAGAATGTACCGGTCGCCCTTCTTTTCGGCGCGGGTGCGCATGGACACCACGTCTGAGCCGGCGCCCGGCTCCGACATGGCGAGCGCGCCCACATGCTCGCCGGAAATGAGCTTGGGGAGATAGCGGGCCTTCTGATCGGCGGACCCGTTGCGCCGGATCTGGTTCACGCACAGGTTGGAATGGGCGCCATAGGACAGGCCCACCGAGGCGGAGGCGCGGCTGATTTCCTCCATGGCGATGACGTGCTCGAGATAGCCGAGCCCCGATCCGCCATATTCCTCCTCGACCGTAATCCCCAGCAGTCCGAGATCGCCGAGCTGCGGCCACAGGTCCCGGGGGAACTGGTTGGTCTTGTCGATCTCGTCGGCGCGCGGGGCGATCTTGTCATCGGCGAAGGCGCGCACCGTGTCGCGCAGCATGTCGGCGGTCTCGCCGAGGTCGAAGTCGAAGCCACGATGGGAGTTGGACAACATGAGCGATCTCCTCCAGCCCCTCGACCATTTTGCGCGGCGACGCCTGCGGCGGGTTCCACTGCCCGGGGCGCGACAAAAATAAAACGAATGGCCGTTTATTCAACCTGAATATGCAGGTGGTCAGGTTTGCGGCGTTCAGGAAACGGCATCGGTTCCGGACGGCGGATCGACGAGGCGACGTTGGGCGCCGGCCTGCGGCGGCTGGATATCCTGCGCCGCCAGCATGGCGCGGGCAACCCCGATGGCCAAGGGCGGAGCGAACAGATAGCCCTGCGCCTGCTGGGCCCCGAAGGCACGCAGGAACCGCAATTGCTCCCGCGTCTCCACACCTTCGGCAGTGAGCACGATCCCCAGCGCACGGCCAAGGCGCACCACATATTCCACGATGGAGGCCGCGTCCCGGTCCACCCCCAGGTTGGAAATGAACGACCTGTCGATCTTGATCTTGGTGACCGGCACGTGACGCACATGGATGAGGGAGGCGTGCCCCGTGCCAAAGTCATCGAGCGCAATCCGCACCCCCGCCTCCCGGAGGCGGAGGAGCGCGGGGCCCGTATGACCCGTGGTCTGGAACAGGGCGCTCTCCGTGATTTCGATTTCCAGCCGCGTCGGATCGAAGGCTTCCTCCTGGAGAATCTCCAGGATCCGGTCGGCCAGATCGATCTGGCGCAGGCTCACCGCGGACATGTTGACCGCGATGGACACGCCTGGCAGGTCGCGCCCCAGCCGGCACGCCTCCCGCAGGACCCAGCGATCAAGACTGGGCATGAGCCGCGTGCGCTCGGCCACGGGCACGAAGGCCTCCGGCAGCAGCAGGCCCCGTACCGGGTGCTGCCATCGAACCAGCGCCTCAAACCCCACGATCCGTTCGCCCTCGACCTCTATGATGGGCTGGAACATCAGCAGCAATTGACCACGGGCGATGGCGTTTTCCAGCTCCTGCTCGACAGAGCGGCGGTTGCGGACCTCCACTTCCAACTGCTTCTCGAAGACCCGGAAGATCCCCCGTCCCTCCTCCTTGGCCCGGTAGAGGGCAATGTCGGCAAGTCGCATCAACTCGCGCGCCTCGGTGGCATGCTCGGGCGCGAACGCCATGCCGATGGAGGCGCCGACGCTCAGCCCGTGGCCTTCGGCGTCAAAGGGGACCTGCACCGCCTCCAGGAGGCGGGGGGCCAAGTCGAAGGCTTTCTGGATGCCGTCTGGCGTCAGGTACACCACGAACTCGTCGCCGCCGAACCGCGCCGTCAGGCCGTCGGACCCGAGGCAGTCGCGAATGTTCTCGGCCACATGCCGCAGAAGGTCATCGCCGACAGAGTGGCCCAGTGTGTCGTTGATGTCCTTGAAGCCGTCGAGGTCGATGAAGAGAAGGGCGAGGCTCTCCCCCTCCTTCAGTCCGTCCACCTGACGCGTCAGTTCGCCGATGAAATGGCCCCGATTGTGAAGGCCGGTCAGGTAGTCCCGCGAGGCGAGCGCGCGGGCGCGGGCTTCGCTGGAGGCAAGCGCCCGGCTATAGCGTCGGGCACGGACCAGCAGGGTGACGCAGATTGCCAGCAGCAGCGAGGACAGCAGCGCCACCATGGGCGTCACGCGCTCCAGCGACATCCAGTCGGACCGCTCCGACCGCCACGCCAGCAGCAGTTTGATCATGCCGGTGTCGTTCACCGAGGCCAATGCGATGCCATTCTCGCTCGCCTGCGCCGCGGGCTCGGCGGTGAGGCGCAGGTCCTGGACCCCGACGCGGCTTTCGATCTGGCCAAGGAGGTCCCGGTCCAGCAAGTCCACGGCGATCAGGTATAGGGTATGCGGCCCCGTCTCTCCCGCCGATGACATGCGGCGAACCGTGGCAAGGCCCACCGTGTTACCGTCCACCAGGATCCCTTCCCTGCCGCCTTCGGCAAGTGTGGTTGGCTCGGACGTCAGGCGGCGGAACGTGTTCCGCAGGGCCTCGAAGCTTGCCGGATCGGACACCGGGTCCCCGTCGGAGGTGGCATAAAGCACGGTGCCGCTGCCATCCACGAGGTAGGTGCGCTCATAGGAGTAACGCTGAAACAGGGGGGCCGCCAGGCGGTCGTGGATCTGGTAAGCGGCGTCCCTGCGGGAGACAGCAATGGGTCCTGCTTCCTCGGCCAACAGCGCAAGGGTGCGGTTCATCACCTCCGCATGGTGGTGGAGCGCGGCACGCACTTCTCTTTGCTCGGCACGCAGAGCGCGCCGGTCCCGATCGACCATGACCAGCACCACCAGGGCCAGCAGGCAGACGAGAATGACCGACACCGCTGCCGCGGTGGCGAAAGTAAAGGTGTGGGCTACGGCGCCCGAACGCCTGGGAATTTCAGCCTCCGTAGCGCCGCTGCACGTTTGTGCCTGAATTTCTTTTCTGGCAGCGAGGCCGTATTTGGAGGAGCGACGTCGAATGCGCAAGGGCAACTTGCGCCTCGGCGTGAATATTAACCTTTTGCAAACCAGAGCGAAGCAAATCCGAGAAAGGTAAAGAAACCAACGCTGTCCGTTACGGTTGTGACGAACACGCCCGATGCAACCGCCGGATCCAGTTTCAAGCGTTGGATTGTCAGCGGAACCAGAATGCCGAACAGCCCGGCCGCCAGCATGTTCACCACCAGCGCGGCGGCAATTACCCCCCCGAGCTGGATGTTTCCGAACCAGGCTGCGGCAATCATGCCGAGGGCCACCGCCAGGATCGCCCCGTTGAGGAGGCCCACCAAGACCTCGCGGGTCACCACGCGCCGGGCATTATGGCTTCCCAGGTCCTTGGTCGCGAGGGCGCGCACAGCCACAGTCATGGTCTGGTTCGCGGCGTTGCCGCCCATGGAGGCCACGATGGGCATGAGGATGGCCAGCGCCACCATCTGCTCAATGGTGGCCGAGAACAGGCCGATGATGAAGGCGGAGAGGAAAGCGGTGCCAAGGTTGATCACCAGCCAGGGAAGGCGGCTGCGGGCGGTGTAGGGAACCGTGTCGGACAGCTCCTCGTCGCTGCCGACGCCGGCCATGGCGCGCAGGTCCTCGTCGGCCTCCTCCTGGATCACGTCCACCACGTCGTCGATGGTCATGACCCCCACGAGGCGACCCGCATCATCGACCACGGGGGCCGAAACCAGATTGTAGTGCTCGAACATGCGGGCGACGTCTTCCTGGTCGTCGCTCGCCTTCACCACATGACGCTGCTCGTTCTTGACCGCCGTGAGCAAGGTCGGGCGGCGGGTGCGCAACAGACGGTCCAGCGCCACCGCCCCGATGAGGCGGTAGCCGGGATCCACCACGAACACCTCGTAGAACGTCTCCGGCAAGTCCGTCGTGTCGCGCAGATAGTCGATGGTGCGGCCGACCGTCCAGAAGGGCGGCACGGCGATGAACTCGGTCTGCATGCGCCGGCCGGCGCTCTCCTCCGGATAGTCCAGAGAGCGCTGCAGCGCGACCCGCTCAGGGGCGGGAATGTATTTCAGGATGTCGGCTTTTTCGTCTTCCTCGAGATCCTCGAGGATGTAGACCGCGTCGTCCGAATCCAGGTCACGGATACCCTCGGCCACCGTCCAGGGCTTGAGCGCCTGGAGGATCTGGACACGCATGGTCTCGTCGAGTTCAGTCAGGGCGGTGAAGTCGAAATCCCGCCCCAGCAGTTCGATGAGCTGCGGGCGCTGCTCTGGATCGAGCGCCTCGATGAGGTCGCCGAGATCGGCCTCATGCAGGCCGGCCAGATCTTGCTTGAGCGTGCCCCGGTCCATCTCCGCGATGGCGGCGGACACTTTTGAGGTGAATTCAGGAAGGAGAGCCCCCTCCTCATCGCGGACAGCGGGGGCGACCTTGTCGTCGATGGCGGGATCGTGCTCGCGCATCCCCTCCCCTTTCCGCGCTGGAACTCAGAACGCTTCGCAACTGCTCGTCTTACTAGTGCGGCAAGCTGCCATAGGGAAGCGCCAACCGGCGGCATTCCACCCGGTCCTGATCTTTGCACGACAGGCTTGCTTCTCCCTGTGCAACGGCCCGGCCTCGCCCAAGGTTCCGGCCCGCGCCCGGGAAAAAGTGTGCGATGCAGCAAGGCCCGGTGCTGCGCAGCTTTTCGGGGCTGTCGCCGCGCATTAAGAAGGGCCATGCACAAGAAGCGCTCTCGTCCGCTGTTCGCCCTGGCCCGCTGCCTTTTTCCAGGCCTCGTCGGCTTGTGCCTGCTGACACTTACATATCCCGCAGCCGCCGCGGATTGCGGGCCGGACGCTCTCGGCACCGCCCGCGTGCTTGAAGTGCCGGCAGGCGTGCGGGTGGGCACCAAATCCTTCCCGCAAACCCTGCCCCTTGCGCCCAAGGAGGTGGTGCTCACTTTCGATGACGGCCCCTGGCCTGGCACCACGGCCACCGTGCTGGACGCCTTGAAGGCGGAGTGCGTGCGCGCCACCTTCTTCGTCATCGGCCAGAATGCCCAGGCCCGGCCAGCCTTGACGCGGCGGATCGTCGCCGAGGGCCATACCCTCGCCCACCACACCATGACCCATCCGGCCGCGACCCTCGCGCACATTCCCTATGAAGCGGCGGTGGGGGAGATCGAAAAGGGCATCGCGGCGGACGAGAAGGCCGCTTACGGCACCTCGAGCGGAACCCCGCGCGTGCCCTTCTTCCGCTTTCCGGGCTTTGCCTCGACCCCCCAATTGCTCGCCTATCTGGAAAAACGGGGCATCGCCGTGTTCGGGGCGGACCTTTGGGCCAGTGACTGGAACGTCATGACGCCCGAGCAGGAACTGGACCTGGTGCTCAAACGGCTCGAGGCCTCGAAGGGGGGTATCGTGCTCTTCCACGACACCAAGACCTATACCGCAGCCATGATTCCGTCGTTCTTGCAGGCTTTACGAAAGCTTGGTTATCACATTGTTCATGTGGTTCCAGTCGGTCAGACATCCGCCGGTCACTAAGAGCTTCTCTTGTTGAGCCGCTACCGGAGCCTGCGGCTCTGGGCCCCCTGGACGGGCCCTAAGGGGCGAACTGGAGTGACGGGCATGCGTTCCCTTCTTCTGGCCGGAGCGATGGCGGTGATGGCCGGCGGGGCGCTCGCTGCGGAAAGCTGCCCCAATCCGGATGCGCTCGGCACGTCGCGGGCGGTCACCGTCGATCCCAAGGCCATGCCGCTCCTCGGCACCCTGCAATACAAGCAGACCATCCCGCTCCAGAAGGGCGAGGTGATTCTCACCTTCGACGACGGCCCCCTGCCGCCCTACACCACGCGAGTCCTGGACACGCTGAAGGCGGAGTGCGTGAAGGCCACCTTCTTCATCGTCGGAACGATGGCGCGCGCCCATCCCGCTGTGCTTCAGCGCGTGGTTCAGGACGGCCATTCCATTGGCACCCACAGCCAGACGCACCCGCTCATCTTTCCCAAGCTCACCCAGGAGGCAGGCCTCCAGGAGATCCGCCAGGGCTTTGCCTCAACCGATGCAGGCCTTGCGCCCATTGGCGCCCATTCCGGCCCCTTCTTCCGCTTCCCGGGGCTCGGGCGCACCAAGTTCTATGAGAACTATCTCCAGCAGAACGGCATCTCGGTCTTCAGCGTCGATCTCGTCGCCGACGACTGGATGCACCTGAAGCCGGACGAAGTGATGAAGCGCGCGCTCGACCGCCTGGAGGCACGCGGCTCGGGCATCCTTCTGCTGCACGACATCCAGCCCTCCACGGCCGTGATGCTGCCCACCTTCCTGAAGGAGCTGAAGGCGCGGGGCTTCAAGGTGGTGCATGTGGAGCCGGCGACCACCGCGCCGGTGGCCCTCGCCCCCGGCAAGCCGGCCGCTCCTGCCACCCTCAGCGTGCAGCCCGCGGCGCTCCCCGCCGGTGCTCCCGCGACCACCACGGCCGTGGCCGTGACGCCCGCCAAGCCGGCAGCCGCGCCGCGCCCCGTTCCCGCGCCCCTGCCCCAGCCCGCGTCAGCTCCTGTGGCGGAGGCGGAGCCGGCCCCGAAGAATCCGGTGGAGACCTTCTTCAACCAACTGTGGCCGCGCTTGCTGCCGGACATGACGCCGAAGCCGGACGGCCAGGCCCATGCCACCGGGAGTGGCACGCCGCAGGAATGAGGCAAGCCCGGCGCACCCACGGCGCGTCGGCCGCTTCCTTCAGGCACAGAAACGAAAAAGGCGGCCTCGCGGCCGCCTTTTTCGTTTCCCTGCACCGGGCGGGAAAACCCAGCCAATCTGGTGCGGACGAGAGGACTCGAACCTCCACGGGTCTCCCCACTAGCACCTCAAGCTAGCGCGTCTACCAATTCCGCCACGACCGCATTCAGATCAGGCTCGGCGGTGTTTCCTGTTCAGGTCCCGTCCGCCGGGGGCCATCGTCTAACAGATCGACTCCGGCGCTACAAGGCCTCAACAGCGACGATCGCAACATCTATATGAAGCCTGTGGACGAGTGCGGCGTGCCGCCCCGTCAAAACCTTGGCAGCCAAATGATCGCACCCGTTTCCAGCCGTTCTTCCCTCGACGCCCGCCTGATGCCGCGGGAATCCGGCGCTCCGCCTGTTGAATGGATCGTGGCCGATTCCCTCGTCCCCTACCCCGAGGCCGTGCGACTCATGGAGGCGCGTGTGGCGGACATTGCCGCCGGCCGGGCCGCGGAGGCGGTGTGGCTGGTGGAGCATCCCCCGCTCTACACCGCCGGCACCAGCGCGCGGCGCGAGGATCTCCTGGACGCGCGATTCCCTGTCTTCGAGACCGGGCGCGGCGGGCAGTTCACCTATCACGGCCCCGGCCAGCGCGTGGCCTATGTGATGGTGGACCTGAAGCGGCGCGTGCCGGACCTGCGCCGCTATGTGGCGGGTCTGGAGGACTGGCTCATCGGCACGCTTTCCGCCTTCAACGTCACGGGCGAGCGCCGGGAGGACCGTGTGGGCGTCTGGGTGCCCCGTGCCGGGGGCGAGGACAAGATCGCCGCCATCGGCATCCGCGTGCGCCAATGGGTGACCTTCCACGGCATATCGCTGAACGTGGACCCTGACCTCGACCATTTCTCCGGCATCGTCCCCTGCGGGGTGCGCGAGCACGGGGTGACGAGCCTCGTCGCACTGGGCCACCTGGTGGGAATGGCGGAAGTGGACGCGGTTCTGAAAGTCGCGTTCGAAGAGATTTTCGGACCCACCGTGCGGGCGGAGACGCTCACGGCCCCCGTGGCGGCCTGAACCGTCGCGTGGGCGCACAGGCTGCCGAAATGACCATGGCGCCTGCGCGGACCTGTTGACGAGGGACCGCTCCAGCGCGCGCAAGGGGCGACCCGGAGGTGGTCGCCGCCCTATTGCGCGCCGGCCTTCGCCCGCTTGTACACCGTGCAGGACGTGGCGATGTAATTGGGGATCAGGTCGACCCAGCACAATTCCATGGTGTCGCCCTCCAACTCGCCGGATCCGGCGCTGAAGTCTGTGGCGATCACGAGGCGCTTGCCGTCGAGGCGCAGCGTGCCGAGCAATGTCTGCTCCTTGCCGCCCTTGGAGATCAGCGCACCGGCCAAAGCGCGCCCGTCTTGTGCATCGATGCGGACATCCCAGGATTCGCCGCTGGGGCGGCTGGCCAGGACGGAGGGGTCCGCCGGCTTGCTCATCTGGTCCATGGGCGTGACCACAACCGACGAGCCGGAGGTCTCCAGAGCCGTCCAGCGGCCCACCAGGTTCGGCACGTCAGCGGCCTGCGCGGGCGCGACGAGGCAGACTGCGGCAACGACACCGCCCAGGATATGGAACGCCCCCATGAACCCCTCCCGGCGGCACCTGCCGCCCCGTGGCCAAAGCCGACCGGACTGGCCGGATCAGATACCCAGCTTGCTCTTCAAGAGATCATTGACCGCCTGCGGATTGGCCTTGCCGCCCGAGGCCTTCATCACCTGTCCGACGAACCAGCCCAGCATGGTGGGCTTGGCCTGGACCTGCGCCACCTTGTCGGGATTGCCGGCGATGATCTCGTCCACAACCTTCTCGATGGCGGAAAGGTCGGTCACCTGCTTCAGGCCCCGCGCCTCCACCAGCTCGCGCGGATGGGCGGTGGACTTCTCCTCCAGGATGATGACCAGCACGTCCTTGGCGATCTTACCGGAAATGGTGCCGTCCGAAATCAGGTCCACGATGCCGGCCACCTGCTCGGCGGAGACGACACCACGGGCGATGGACAGGCCCGCCGCATTGGCCGCGGCGGCCACGTCGCCCATGACCCAGTTGGCCACCAGCTTGGCATTGCGGGCGACGCCGCCCGCCTGCACCGCCGCTTCGAAATAATCGGCGGTCTCCTTCTCGGCCACGAGGATCGAGGCGTCATAGGGGGTGAGGCCGTAATCGGCGATGAAGCGGGCCTTCTTGGCGTCGGGCAATTCCGGCAGGTCAGCCTCAAGCTCGGTGACAAAGCCCGGCTCCAGCACCAGGGGCAACAGGTCCGGATCGGGGAAGTAACGGTAATCGTGCGCTTCTTCCTTCGAGCGCATGGAGCGCGTCTCGCCCCGCACGGGGTCGAACAGGCGCGTTTCCTGCTCGATCACGCCGCCATCCTCGATGATCTCAATCTGGCGCCGCGCCTCGGTCTCCACCGCCTGGCCGATGAAGCGGATGGAATTAACGTTCTTGATCTCGCAGCGTGTGCCGAAGGGCTCGCCGGGGCGGCGCACGGAGACGTTCACGTCGGCGCGCAAATTGCCCTTCTCCATGTCGCCGTCGCAGGTGCCGAGATAGCGCAGGATGGAGCGCAGCTTGGTCACATAGGCGCGGGCCTCGTCCGCCGAGCGCAGATCGGGGCGGGAAACGATCTCCATGAGCGCCACGCCGGAGCGGTTCAGGTCCACGAAGCTCAGGGAGGGGGAGAGGTCATGGATGGACTTGCCCGCATCCTGCTCTAGGTGCAGGCGCTCGATGCCGACGACGATGCTCTCGCCGTCGGCGAGGTCGACGATCACCTCGCCCTCGCCCACGATGGGGCTCTTATACTGGCTGATCTGGTAGCCCTGGGGCAGGTCCGGGTAGAAATAGTTCTTCCGGTCGAACACCGAGCGCAGATTGATCTGCGCCTTCAGCCCAAGGCCCGTGCGCACCGCCTGGGCAACGCATTCCCCGTTGATGACCGGCAGCATGCCCGGCATGGCCGCATCCACCAGCGAGACATGGTCGTTGGGCGGGCCGCCAAAGGCGGTGGAGGCGCCGGAAAACAGCTTCGCGTTGGAGGAGACCTGGGCGTGCACCTCCATGCCGATCACCACCTCCCAATCGCCGGTGGCTCCACGGATGAGCTTCTTGGCGTCGGCGGGTCGCGTATGAGCGGTCATGTCTGTCCCTGCAACTGGCGCGCGGCGGGGCCGCGTTTATCAAACTCTGTCCCTACTCGAAGGCTTGGCTCTCTGGCAACCGCCTCGCCCACCTGTGCTATAGGCTGCGACGCTTTCGGCCGGCCGGAGGCGGTGAGAGACGGAACGGCATATGCGGCTTGCCACAGTGACCCTGGCGCGGGACGAAGCGGACATTATCGAGCGCTTCGTCCGCCACAACCTGCATTTCGTGGACCGCCTCTATGTGGTGGATGACGGCAGCACGGATGCGACGCCGGACATCCTGCGTCTCCTTGCGGCGGAGGGCGTTCCGCTGGTGGTGGTCTCCGACGGCGTGCATGGCGCCTATCACCAAGGCGTGCGCACCACCGCCCTTATGCACCGCGCCATGGCGGACGAGGCGTTCGACTTCATCCTGCCGCTGGATGCGGACGAGTTCATCGCCTTGCCCGACCGCGCGGCCCTTGAGGCGGAGTTGGCAAGCTTGCCGGCCGGGGCGGTGGGCGCCTTTTCCATGACGCACTATATCCCGCAGCCGCAGGACGATCTCACCGAGACCGACCCGCTGGCGCGGTTGACCTATGTGCTCGACATTCCCCGGCAGGTGAACAAGGTGGTGGTGCCCCGGTCCCTCGCCGCCCATCCCGAAACGTTGATCTCGGACGGCAATCACGGGGTGAGCCACTGGCACAAGGACGTGGCGCCGGTGCTTTTGCCGAATGCGGACCTCGCCCATTTTCCGGTGCGCTCCACCGACCAATTGGTGGCCAAGTGCCTCGCCTCATATGTGCGCTGGCGCGCGCGGCCGGACTATCAAGCAACCACCGCGATCCGCCACATGGATGGCGCTCGCCTCCTGGCGGCCGAGCCGGCCCTGGCGGTGAGCGATCCGGCGGCGCTGCTGGCCGCCTATATCCCCGAATCGGTCGGTCCGTTGCGGCGCCAGCCCTTCACCGATCGGCGCGGCGCCCTGCGCTATCCGCATCTGGCGCAGGCTTTTCCCTATCGCCGCATCATGTCGGCGCTGGATACGCTGGTGGAGACCGGGCGGGCCGGCGCGCGTGAGCTGGAAGTGGCACGGCGAACGCTTGAAAAGCGCAACGCGCCCTTCCGCGAGGCGCTCGCCGCGCGCCTGCGCAAGCTCAAGCGCTCTTTCATGAAGCGCATGCCCGGATAAAAAAACGGCGCCTCAGGTGGAGGCGCCGGAAGCTCCCGTCTCGGGGAGATGGGCATTTTCGTAGCGGATGGTCCAGGCGATGATTTCCCGCCACAGGGTCTCCGGCAGGTCCTCCGGCAGGCCCAATGCGCGCGCGCGGGTGCAGACCCGCTCCACCACCTCTTCCACGCGATCCGGCAGCAAGGCGGGGATTCCCGCCTCCGCCTTGATGGCCACCACCTTCTCCACCACCTTCAGCCGCCGCACCAGGAGATCGACCATCGCATCGTCGATGGCGTCGATCTCCACGCGGGCGGCACGAAGGCCTTCCGGGACGGGGCTCAATCCACCCACCAGAGGTCTTCCACCGGGAAGCGGCCGGCGGATTCCTCGATCACCTGGCCGAGCGAGAACAGCGTCTCCTCCTCGAACGGACGGCCGATGAGCTGGAGGCCCAGCGGCAGGCCGTCTGCGGAGAAGCCCGCCGGCAGGGACAGGCCCGGCAGGCCGGCCAGATTCACCGTCACGGTGAAGACGTCGTTGAGATACATCTCCACCGGATCGGCGCTGACCTTTTCGGCGATGCCGAAGGCGGGCGAGGGCGTGGCGGGGGTGAGGACGGCGTCCACGCCCTGGGCGAACACGTCGTCGAAGTCGCGCTTGATGAGGGTGCGAACCTTCTGCGCCTTCACATAATAGGCGTCGTAATAGCCGGCGGAGAGCACATAGGTGCCAATCATGATGCGCCGGCGCACCTCGGCGCCGAAGCCGGCGGCACGGGTGCGCTCGTACATCTCCACCACGTCGCGGCCGGGTTCGCGCAGGCCATAGCGCACGCCGTCATAGCGGGCGAGGTTGGAGGAGGCCTCCGCCAGCGCCACGATGTAATAGGCCGGCAACGCATATTTGGTGTGCGGCAGGGAGATGTCGACGATCTCGGCGCCGGCGTCCCGCAGCATGGCCGTGCCCTGGTCCCAGAGCTCGACGATCTCCTGCGACATGCCATCCACGCGATACTCGCGGGGAATGCCGATGCGCTTGCCGCGCACGGACTGGCCGACCGCATCCTCATAGTCCGGCACCCGCAGATTCACCGAGGTGGAATCCTTGGGATCATAACCGGCCATGGACTTCAGGAGGATGGCGGCATCGTTCACCGTGCGGGCGAAGGGGCCAGCCTGGTCGAGAGAGGAAGCATAGGCGACAATGCCCCAGCGCGAGCAGCGCCCATAAGTGGGCTTGATGCCCACAGTACCGGTGAAGGCCGCCGGCTGGCGGATGGAGCCGCCCGTATCGGTGCCGGTGGCACCGGCGCACAGGAAGCCGGCCACCGCCGCCGCCGAACCGCCCGACGAGCCGCCGGGCACCAGCGGCGCGCTGGACCCGTCCCGCCGCCAGGGCGACACGGTGGGGCCGAAGGCCGAGGTCTCGTTGGACGAGCCCATGGCGAACTCGTCATTGTTGAGCTTGCCCAGCATCACCGCGCCGGCCTTCCAGAGCTGGCTCGTGACGGTGGACTCATACTGGGGCACGAAGCCCTTCAGGATGTTCGAGCAGGCGGTGGTCTCCACCCCCTCGGTGCAGAACATGTCCTTGACGCCAAGGGGCAAGCCCTCCAGCGGGCCGGCATCGCCGGACGCGATCCGTTCGTCGCTGGCCTTGGCCATGTCGCGCGCCTTGTCGGCGGTCTCCAGCACATAGGCGTTGAGATCGCGCCCCTGCTCCATGGCCGAGATGTACGACTCGGTCAGTTCGACCGCGGTGAATTCGCCCTGGGCGAGGCCCTCTCGGGCCTGGGTCAAGGTGAGCTGGTTGAGCGCGGTCATTCCACCACCTTCGGAACCGTGAAAAAGCCGCCCTCGGCCTCGGGGGCATTGGCGAGGATCTTTTCGGGATAATGGCCGTCCGAGACCACGTCCTCGCGCATGGGCAGGTTCTGCGGCACCACGCCGGTCATGGGCTCGACGCCCGACACGTCGAGGGCGGAGAGCTGCTCCACGAACTGGAGGATGGCGTTCAGCTCGCCCTGGAGCGCGGAAAGTTCCTCTTCGCGCACGGCGATGCGCGCCAGATGCGCCACCCTCCGTACGGTCGCCTGATCGACGGACATGTCTTGCTCCCTGGGCCGCCCCGACCCTGATGCATCGGCGGCGTGGCCCTCTGCTGACCCGTGGATGGCCCGCACGGGGCGGGCCTCCGGAAAAATCCTCGTCGTGGCCTATAGCAAGGGGGGAATTGGGGAGGCAATGGCGCTCACCGCCCTTCCCCCGTCAGCGCCCCTCGCCCGCCTCCCGCACGACGGCCAGGAACTGGGCGCCATAACGCTCGAGCTTGGCCTCGCCGACGCCCGAAATGTCGCCGAAGGCCGCCAGGGAGCGCGGCCGGGCATGGGCGATGTCCAAGAGCGTGGTGTCGTGGAAAATCACATAAGGCGGCACGCCCTGCGCCCGCGCCAATTCCAGCCGCAGCGCTTTCAGCTTCTGGTAGAGCGCCTCGTCGCGCGGATCGGTGGGGCCGGCGCGCGGCACGCGGGCGCCGCCTTGGGTGCGGGCCGGGCGGGTGCGCTTTTCCACCTTCAGCTCAATGCGCCGCTCGCCGCGCAGCACCGGCCGGCAGGCGGCGGTAAGGGACAAGCCCCCATGGCCTTCCACATCCACCGCCACGAGCCCCAGCGCCACCACCTGCCGCAGTATGGCCCGCCACTCGTCGCGGCTCACCTCCTTGCCGATGCCGAAGGTGCTCAAATTCTCATGGCCGAACTTGTGCACCTTGTCGGTGGCGGTGCCAGTGAGCACGTCGATCACGTGGCCCGCCCCGAACATCTCCTTGGTGCGATAGATGCAGGAGAGCAGCTTCTGCACCGCCTCGGTGCCGTCATAGGTGCGCACGGGCTCGAGGCACGTGTCGCAATTGCCGCAGGGCTCGTGCAGTTCCTCCTCGAAATAGGCCAGCAGCACCTGGCGGCGACAACTGGCCGTCTCGCACAGGCCCAGCAGCGCATCGAGCTTCTGCCGCTCCACGCGCTTCCTGGCCTCGGAGGCGTCGGAGGCATCCACGAACTGGATGAGCTTGGCCACGTCCTCCATGCCATAGAGCAACAGCGCCTCGGAGGGCAGACCATCGCGGCCGGCGCGGCCGGTCTCCTGGTAATAGGCCTCGATGCTCTTGGGCAGGTCGAGGTGGACGACGAAGCGCACGTCCGGCTTGTCGATGCCCATCCCGAAGGCGATGGTGGCCACCATCACCACCCCCTCCTCCTTCAGGAAGCGGTCCTGGTTGCGGGCGCGCACCTGGGGATCGAGGCCCGCATGATAGGGCAGCGCCACCCGCCCCTCGTCGGCCAGCGCCTCGGCCGTGGCCTCCACCTTCGCCCGGCTCATGCAATAGACGATGCCCGCCTCGCCCTCATGGGCGTCGAGCAGCGCCCGGAGCTGGGCCTTGGGATTGTTCTTGGGCTGGATGCGATAGCGGATATTGGGCCGGTCGAAGGAGGAGAGGAACACCTCCCCGTCCTCCAGCCCCAGCCGCTCCACGATCTCCCGCCGGGTCGGGCCGTCCGCGGTGGCGGTGAGCGCGATGCGCGGCACCGAGGGGAAGCGCTCATGCAGGATGGTCAGCTGGCGATATTCGGGGCGGAAGTCGTGCCCCCATTGGGACACGCAGTGCGCTTCGTCGATGGCGAAGAGGGCGATGCGCGCGCCCTGCAGCAGAGTCAGGAATCCATCGGTCAGCAATCGCTCGGGCGCCACATAAAGGAGGTCCAGCTCGCCCATGGCCAGGTCCCGCTCCACCTGCCGGGCCTCGGCCGGGGAAAGGGAGGAATTGAGCATGGCCGCCTTTACGCCCAATTGGCGCAGCGCCTGCACCTGGTCGTGCATCAGGGCGATGAGCGGGGAGATGACGATGCCCGTGCCCGCTCGCGCGAGAGCCGGCACCTGGTAGCACAGCGACTTGCCACCGCCCGTGGGCATGAGGACAAGGGCGTCGCCGCCGCTCACCACATGGTCGACAATCTCCGCCTGCCGCCCCCGGAACGCCTCGTAGCCGAAGACGTGGCGCAGGATGTTCCTGGGCTCGCGCGACGGGTCGGGCGTGGAAGGGGAAAACGACTCGGCGGAAGACGGGGACATCATGCGACCCTATATAGCGCGTGCCGCCGCAAATCCGGCGCGCCCTCCCACAGGAAAGGCGCCTCAATCCTCGTCCTTCTGGCCGGAGGTCAGCGTGAAGTCCAGCGGGGTCTCCTCCAGCGGCTCCTCGTCGTCGCGCAAGGCGTCATCGTCGCTGGGGAGAGGAATGGCAAAGCCGGGCGGAATGCGGCCGTCCAGGAGCCCGGCTCCCTTCAGCTCGTCCAGGCCGGGCAAATCCTGCACCGCATCCAGACCGAAATGGATGAGGAAGGCGGACGTGGTGCCATAGGTCACGGGACGCCCAGGCGCCTTGCGTCGTCCCCTCAGGCGGATCCAGCCGCTTTCCAGGAGGACATCCAACGTCCCCTTGGAGGTGGTGACGCCACGGATCTCCTCGATCTCGGCCCGCGTCACCGGCTGGTGGTAGGCGATGATGGCCAAGACCTCGGTGGCGGCGCGCGACAGCTTGCGCGGTTCGGGGCCGGCGCCGGCGCGCAGATGGGCGAGGTCCGGCGCGGTGCGCAGCATCCAGCCGCCGGCCACCTTGACGATGTTGACGCCCCGCCGGGCATAGTCGGCGGTCAGCAGATCCATAAGGGCGCCGATGTCCGCCTCGCGCGTCAGATGGGGCGCCATCTCGCGGGCCGTTACAGGGGCGGTGGCGGTGAAGAGCAAGGCCTCGATCACGCGCACGTCCCGCGCCAGCGCCTCTTCCCGCGCGTCCAGGGGACGTTCATCGAAAAGGTCAATGCGCGGCGCCGACCGGCTGGGGGCGCGGCTCACGACACCCCCTCCCCGCCTTTGTCGTCCGCTCGCGGCCGCAGCCAGAGCGGGGCGAAATGGGCGTCCTGGCGGATGTCCAGGAGGCCTTCCTTCACCAGTTCCAGGCTGGCGGTGAAGCTGGAGGCGATGGCGGTGGCCCGCTGGTCGGGCTCGGTGAGATATTCGATCAGGAACTGGTCGAGCCGGATCCAGTCCCCCGTCAGGCCCACCAGCCGCTCCAGCCGCGCGCGCGCATCGGCGAGCGACCAGACGGCCCGTGTCTTGAGCGTCACGTAGGACAGCGCCGACTTCTGCCGCTGCGCGGCATAGGCAGAAAGGAGGTCATAGAGCGTCGCCGTATAGGTGACCTTGCCCTCCACCTCCGGCGCCTCAACCTGGGCGCGGGGAAAGACGTCGATGCCGAGACGCTTGCGCGCCATCAGCTTCTCGGCCGCCTGCCTTATGCGCTCCAGATGCCGCAGGCGGCGGGCGAAGGCATCAGCCAGTTCCTCCGCGCTCGGCCCGTCCTCGCGCGGCGGGGGCGGCAGGAGGAGGCGCGATTTCAGGTAGGCAAGCCAGGCTGCCATCACCAGATAGTCGGCGGCCAGTTCCAGGCGCACCTTCCGCGCCGCCTCGATGAAGGCGAGATACTGGTTGGCCAGTGCCAGGATAGACAGGCGGGTCAGGTCCACCTTCTGCGTGCGCGCCAAGGCGAGCAGCAGGTCGAGCGGTCCCTCGAACCCGTCAATGTCCACGACGAAGGCCCCGTCCGCCGCCTCCGAGGGCAGCACGTCCTCGGCAAAATCGGGGGAGACGGGCGCGCTGGTCATGGCCTCAATCGGTCAGGCGCAGGAGCCGGTCGCGCTCGGCGCGGGCAGCCTCGGCATCGAAGGGCGCGGGGGTAATGCGCGCCTTGAGCGCCCGCTCCGCCCGTTCCAGCGCGAGGCCCGAGAGCGCCGGTGTGACGGCAGCGATGGGCTCCATTTCGTCCAGGCGGCCATTGCAGTGGAGCAGCATGTCGCAACCGGCGGCGAGGGCGGCCTCGCCCCGTGTCGCGACAGTTCCCGAGAGCGCGCCCATGGAAAGATCGTCGCTCATGACGAGGCCGGAAAAGCCGATGAAGCGACGCACGACCTCTTCCATCACCACCGGCGAGGTGGTGGCGGGACGCTCCGCATCCAGGTCCGCATAGACCACATGCGCGGTCATGCCGAGCGGCAGGTCGGCCAGCGGCTGGAAGGCGGCAAAGTCGCTGCGTTCCAGCTCGGCGCGGGACGCATGCACCACCGGCAGGCGCTCATGGCTGTCCACCGGGGCGCGCCCATGACCGGGTATGTGCTTCACCACGGGCAGCACGCCGCCCTCAAGCAGCCCCTCGGCGGCGGCGCGGGCGAGCGCGGCCACCGAGACCGGCTCCTCCCCATAGGCCCGGTTGCCGATGATGCCGTGACCCTCGGGCAGGCGCAGGTCCGCAACTGGCAGGCAGTCCACATCGATGCCAAGGGCATGGAGATCGGCCGCGATGAGGCGTGAGTTCAGGCGCACCGCCTCAAGGCCGGCGGCCGCATCCTTGCGATAGAGGGCGCCGAAGACCTCGCCCGCGGGGTATTCCGGCCAATGTGGCGGCCTCAGGCGCTGGACGCGCCCACCCTCCTGGTCGATGAGGACGGGCACGCGCCAGCCAATGGCGGCACGGGCCTCCTCCACCAGTCGGCGCACCTGATCCGGCGTCTCCACATTGCGCGCAAAGAGGATCAGGCCCCACGGCGAATGCGCCGCCAGGAAGGACCTCTCGGACACGGTCAGGACCGGCCCCGAAAGGCCGACGATGAAGGCTTTTGACGTCATGGATCGGGCGTATCCGGGGGCGGCCGGCCCGTCAAGCGTGGCCGATCGCGGTACAGCATCGGCGGCAGGATTGGCGCCTGAAAGAGGTGGCCCCTGTATGAAGGTGGCCGGCGGCGAGCGGTCGGGGAGGCCACCCGATGTCGCCCGCACGCCGGCCGAACCCCACGGACCCAGGAGATGCGGCGGACCTGAGCACCCCGCAGGGCTATGGCATCGGACATCGCCGGTGGCGGTTGCCCGAGAGGCAGTGCCTTCACCTTAAAAGGTAGCGGAAAGCCATAGGAAATCAACGCGAGAGAATCGTCTGTGTCTTAGCCGCCTGAATACTGTTTGACCGTCTCCAGGAACTTAGCCACCGAAATGGGCTTGGAGAGATAGGCCTCGCAGCCGCCCGAGCGGATGCGCTCCTCGTCGCCCTTCATGGCGAAGGCGGTCACCGCCACGACGGGAATCGACTTCAGTTCCGGATCAGCCTTCAACCACTTTGTCACTTCAAGGCCGGACACCTCGGGCAACTGGATGTCCATGAGGATGAGGTCGGGCATGTGCTGGCGGGCGAGGCCCATGGCCTCGATGCCATTGCGGGTCTGCACCGTGCGATAGCCGTGCGCTTCCAGCAAATCGTGGAAGAGCTTCATGTTGAGCTCGTTGTCTTCCACGATCATCACGGTCTTCGGCATGCCCGCTGGTCCCCGCCACCTGCCGATCCGCTTCGCAGGGGCGCGCGGATCGTCCATCATGGGCATAGCTAGAGACCAATCGTTGCGGAAGCGCAAATGCCTATCAAGGATCGCCCCGGTTTCAATTCGCGCTCGCCCAAGGAGGTCCGCGCCGCCGCGCAGGAGCTTGCCGTGACCGCTTTGTCCTTCCTGGCCAAGGATGTGGAGCGCATCGGCGGCTTCCTGGCCGCCACCGGCATGGGGCCGGCGGACTTGCGCGCGGCGGCGTCCCAGCCGGAATTCGGGGCCGGCGTGCTGGGCTTCATCCTGTCCGACGAGCCCATGCTGCTGGCCTTCTGCGCCGACGCGGGCTTTCGGCCGGAGGATGTGATTCGCGCCCATGCGGTGCTCGACCCGCCTTTCGACCCCGATTCCCCGGTCCGCCGGGGATGAGCGAGGGGACCCGCCCTGCCCCCGGCTTCTGCCGCGACTGCCTGGCGGAGGCGGGGGATGGGCCGCGCTGCCGGGTCTGCGGCAGTCCGAGGCTGGTGCGGCATCCCAAGATCCACACCCTCTCCATCGCCCATGTGGATTGCGACGCCTTCTATGCGGCCATTGAGAAGCGGGACAACCCTGCCCTGCGGGATGTGCCCGTCATCATCGGCGGGGGCGTACGTGGCGTGGTGTCCACCGCCTGCTACATCGCCCGCATCCATGGCGTGCGCTCCGCCATGCCCATGTTCAAGGCCAAGGCGCTCTGCCCGCAGGCGGTGATCGTGAAGCCGGACATGCGCAAATACGCCGCCGTGGGCCGACAGGTGCGCGCGATGATGCAGGACCTGACACCGCTGGTGGAGCCACTCTCCATCGACGAGGCCTTTCTCGATCTCTCCGGCACCGAGAAGCTGCACGGACTCTCCCCAGCGCGCACGCTGGCGCGCTTTGCCGGGCAGGTGGAGCGGGAGATCGGGATTACCGTGTCGGTGGGCCTTGCCGCCAACAAGTTCCTGGCCAAGACCGCCTCCGACCTCGACAAGCCACGCGGCTTCTCGGTTCTGGGGCTGGAGGAGGCGGCAGACTTTCTTGCCGGACGTCCGGTGACTTTCATCTGGGGTGTCGGCCCGGCGTTTGGCGCGCGGCTCGCGAAGGATGGCTTTTCGCGCATCGGCGACATCCAGCGGGCGGACGCGTCAAAGCTCGGCCGGCTCTATGGGGCAGAGGGCTTGCGCCTGTGGCGGCTGGCGCAGGGGCTTGATGGGCGCACGGTGGAGCCTTCCCGCGAGGCCAAGAGCGTTTCCGCCGAGACCACTTTCGACACCGATATCGCCGAATTGCGCCCGCTGGAGCAGACCCTCTATGCCCTGTGCGAGGAAGTGTGCGGCCGCCTGAAGCGCAAGGACATGGCGGGGCGGTCCGTGACAGTGAAGTTGAAGACAGCCGATTTCCGCCTGCGTACCCGCTCGCGCATGCTGGAGAGCCCAACCATCCTGGCCGCCCGCCTCTATGAGGCGGCGCATGACCTGCTGGTGAAGGAAGTGGACGGCACGCGCTATCGCCTGGTTGGCGTTGGCCTTTCCGACCTTGGCCCGGCGGATGAGGCTGACCCGGTGGACCTCATCGACACCCGAACGCCCCGCATCAAGGCGGCGGAGGCGGCCATGGACAAGCTGAAGGCCAAATTCGGGGATGCCGCCGTCGAGCGCGGCATTCTTCTCGGCACAGGCAAGCGCGGCAAGCGACAGCGGGACGGCTAACGTTTCAGCTATTCATGGCACCCCTGAAGGGCTCTATCTCCTTGGTTTCACGCACTTCCTTCACGCGGACCGGTGCCCACTTTCTCGGAAATGCTTTAGAGCGCGATCCGACCCTCCGGAACTGCAAGTCAGTTCCTCCGGATCGGCGAATCACCCTCTAACTTATTGAAAAGAGGCCGATTCACCGAGTTTCAGGGGTTCAGGCGGGTTCCGCCACGTCCCGCACGCGTACGCTCACGCGGGCCTCGCCTTGCCAGTGCTCCACATCCAGCGTTCCCGCCACATGGAGGATGCGTCCGCGCCCACCCAGAAGCGCCCGGCCGATGGGCTCTTCGGCAACGCGGAAGGCGACCGCCTTCACGCTGGTGCCATCGGCGGCCGTGAGGCGGGCGCGCACGTGGCCGGCCCCAAATGCTTCCGCATAGGTGACCTTGTGGTTCGGGAAGGCAAAGACCGGCTCCGAACAGCCGGCGCCGAAAGGACCGGCGCGGGAGATCATGTCCACAAGGTTCGGCGTCGCCCCCGAGGCGGTCAGGGCGCCATCAATGGAGAGGGCATCCTGCCCCCGCGCCTTCAGCACGGAGGCGGCCAGCGCCTGCTCGATGAAAAGCCTCAGGTCTCCCAGCCGGTGCCGCTCAACCGTCAGGCCGGCCGCCATGGCATGCCCGCCACCCTTCACCAGAAGCCCTGCCTCGACCGCTGAGCGAACCGCTTTGCCGAGGTCGACCCCGGGAATGGAGCGGGCAGACCCTGTTCCAGTTTCCCCATTAAACGCAATGGCGAAGGCCGGCTTGTTGAACCTCTCCTTGAGGCGCGAAGCGACAAGACCCACCACGCCCGGGTGCCAGCCATCGCCGCTCACAACCACGGCCGCGCCGGCATCATCCAGGCCGTGGGCGGCGAAGGCCTCGGCCTCGGCCGCGGCCAGGATGGCGCGCTCCACCTCCTGGCGCTCGGTATTCAGCCGGTCCAGCTCGGCCGCGATCGCGCGCGCCTCCATGCCATCCTGCGTCAGCAAAAGGCGCGTACCCAAGGTCGCGTCTCCAATGCGCCCGCCCGCATTGATGCGAGGCCCGAGCAGAAAACCCAGGTGCCAGGGACGCGGCGGGCCATCGAGACGCGAGGCATCCATGAGGGCGGTCAGCCCGGGCCGTTCCCGGCGGCGCAGCGCAATGAGGCCCTTGGTCACGAAGGCGCGGTTGAGGCCGGTCAGGGGAACCACATCCGCGACCGTACCCAGCGCCACCAGATCGAGGTTCGAGAGCAGGTCCGGCGCGGGGCGGGCAGTGGTCCAGTGGCCTTCCTCCCGCAGCCGGCGCACAAGGCCGACGCAGGTCAGGAAAACAACACCCGCCGCGCACAAATGGCCAAGGCCCGAGAGGTCGTCTTCCCGGTTGGGATTAACAATGGCGGTGGCCGTGGGCAGGCGCTCGCCGGCCTGATGGTGGTCGAGCACCACCACATCAAGGCCAAGCCGCTGGGCGGCTGCGAGCGGCTCGGTGGAGGTGGTGCCGCAATCCACCGTCACCAGAAGCGTAACGCCGCGCGCGGCCAATTGCTCGATGGCGCCCACATTGGGGCCATAGCCCTCGAAGATCCGGTCGGGAATGTGAAAATGGGGATCCAGCCCACCCGCCCGCAGCGTGCTCACCAGCAAGGCGGTGGCGGTGGCCCCGTCCA
Source organism: Aquabacter sediminis (assembly GCF_028863665.1). Classification (GTDB taxonomy): domain Bacteria; phylum Pseudomonadota; class Alphaproteobacteria; order Rhizobiales; family Xanthobacteraceae; genus L1I39. The sequence continues at coordinate 113,992 of NZ_JARBFX010000001.1, read as the reverse complement.
CGTCATAATCGCCGAAGACCGCGACACTCTCTTGCGTGCACACCGCCTCTGCCAGACGCTCGACGGCGGCGTCCATGTCAGTGAGCGTGCTGGGATCGGGCAGCAAGGCGCGAATCGTGGGATCGAGGTGCCCGGGGACATCGTCGATCTCCACGCCCCGGCCTGCGAGAACACGGGCCAGCAGATCGGGCACCCGATGACGCTGGGCGATGGCAAGAGCCGTCTGCGAGGCGCGCACATCCAGCCGGTCGCGCCAAGTGCGCCCGGTGACAGAGGCCGACACGTTGAGAAACGGGCGATTCGTCAGCTGCATGTTCACGCGCGCATGAAGCCAGAGGACGCCACGGCCGTCCATGACGAGGTATGCATGGCTTGTGGGCGGGGCACGCGTGCAATCCAGCGCGCCGACTAAGACCACAACTACTTAGCCGCCTCGCGACCCGTTAAATAGTTAATTTTTCGTTAAAAATGATCAAAACATACTCATCATCCATTTGCCGGCGAACGGTCGTCCAACATCCTGATCGAATGATCCAGAGGTGCCGGTCGTCGCCGCTCCTTCAAGCCGGCCGGTCGCGCTTCCGCTCTGTGCGAGAGCGAGTCGGTCGCGATGACAGTGAAATCCTGCGGCTGCCCGGCGCCGCGAAACTCTCTGCAGGGATCATGCTTCGCGTGTCCCTGCACGGGAATAGGCCGAGATCGGCCGTCCCCCAGCCGAGCCAGCACGCACAAGTCGAGGCCCTTTACGGAAGCACGTCCTCGGAGAGGTGGAATTTGCGCAGGTCGCGATGGTCCGTGGCGATGCGGCGCACGGTTCCGGTCGCCGCCCGCATCAGCAAGGTGTCCGTGCCGATGACATCACCGGAGAACCGCACGCCCTGAAGAAGAGGCCCGTCCGTGACTCCCGTGACCGCCACAAGGCAATCGCCGCGCACCATGTCGTCGAGCTTATAGACCCGTCCGAAGTCACGAATGCCCAAGGCCTTCGCCTGCTCGCGCTTTTTCTCGCTGTCCAGGACCAGCCGGCCTTCCATCTGGCCGCCGATGCAGCGTAGAGCAGCCGCCGCCAGAACACCTTCCGCGGCGCCACCGATGCCGAGATAGATGTCGACGCCGCTTTCCGTGGGATTGGTGGTGTGGATGACGCCCGCCACGTCGCCATCGGTGATGAGCTTAACGGCCGCGCCGGTCGAGCGCACCGTCTCAATCAGCCGGGCGTGCCGGGGGCGATCCAGAACCAGGGCGGTGATCTGGGAAGTGGGAACGCCCCGGGCCTTCGCCAGAGCGGCGATGTTCTCCTCCGGCGTGGCAGCCAGCGAGACGATGCCATCGGGATAGCCGGGTCCGATGGCCACTTTCTCCATATAGACGGGGGGCGCATTGAGCAGCGAGCCGGGCGCGGCCAGGACCACCACCGAAATGGAGCCGGCCATGTCCTTGGCGCACAAGGTTGCGCCTTCCAGCGGATCCACGGCGAGATCCACGGCATCGCCGCCCGCCCCCACCTCTTCGCCGAGGAAGAGATGGGGCACCTCGCCCTCCAAGCCTTCGCCGATCACAACCCGGCCGCGGATGGCCATGCCCGCGAGCACGCCGTGCGCTGCCTGGAGCGCAGCCTCGTCGGCGGCCTGTTCGTCCCCACGCCCTCGAAACCGGGCTGCGACCACCGCCGCGCGTTCAGTGACCCGCGCAAGCTCCAAAGCGAGGCGACGGTCGAGCACCTGGGGAACGCGGCTGTGGGACATGCCTCAATCCTTCTCGATGCGGATCACCTGAGGCCGGGAGGCCAGGACACCATCCGCGTCGATGGAGGCGACCGCGCGACGCACGGCCTCCTCGGTCGTGGCGTAGGTAATCAGGATCACCGTTGCGGGATCATTCGCACTGCTTGAACTGGGACGGCGCTGCACGATGGACTCAAGGGAAATGCCTTCGTCCGCCATGCGCCGAGCGATGGTCGCGGCGGTGCCGGGACGGTTCACGGCCGCCAGGCGGATATAGTAGCCACCCTCATGGTGCTGCATGGGCGCGCGTTCGGCGCGCACCAGGTGGGAGGCGGGCAGGCCGAAGGCAAAGCTTCCCTTGCCCTGCGCAACGTCGGCGAGGTCGCCCACCACGGCGGACGCGGTGGCCGCGCCTCCCGCTCCGGGGCCGACCAGGGTGAGGGCGACCGCATCGCCGTCCACCGCGACCGCATTGGTGACGCCCGACACCTGGGCGATGGGCCAGTGCTTGGGCACCATGGTGGGATGAACCCGCTGCTCGATGCCCTGGTCGGTGCGCACCGCAACCCCCAGCAGCTTGACCTTGTAGCCAAGGTCGTCCGCGGCTTCGAGGTCGGCCAGCGTCAGGGAGCGGATGCCCTCCAGATAGATGGCGTCCGCATCCACCTGCGTGCCGAAGGCGAGAGACGTGAGGATGGACAGCTTGTGGGCGGTGTCGTGCCCGTCAATGTCGAATGTCGGGTCGGCCTCCGCATAGCCCAGCCGCTGGGCCTCCGCGAGGCAGGTCTCGAAGGAGAGCTTCTCGTCCGCCATGCGGGTCAGGATGTAGTTGCAAGTGCCGTTGAGAATGCCGGACACGCGGGCGATGCGGTTCCCTGCCAACGCCTCGCGCAGCGTCTTCACGATGGGAATGCCGCCGGCCACCGCTGCCTCGAAATGCAGTCCCCCGCCGGCGGCTTCCGATGTGCGGGCAAGGTCGAGGCCGCATTTGGCGAGCAGCGCCTTGTTTGCGGTCACCACCGGCTTGCCGGCCTCCAACGCAGCAGAGACCGCCGCCTTGGCCGGATCGCCATCCCCGCCCATCAGTTCGACGAACACGTCAATGTCCGGATCGCGCGCCAGCGCCACCGGATCGTCGAGCCAACGCACGCCCGAAAGGTCCAGCCCACGATCCTTGCCGCGGCTGCGGGCGCTCACGGCGACCACCTTGATCTCGCGACCCGTGCGGGCGGCAAGATCGGCCTTGCGGGCTTCGAGCATGCGGATCACCGCCGCCCCGACGGTGCCGAGGCCCGCAAGCCCCACTCTCAACTGGCTCATGGATCGAACCGAATGTCCCTGTGTCGCAGATCTTGGAAGCAGATCTCGGCCGGATCGCTGCGGACCCGGCCGGCTCATCGCTTCCGCTCAGTTTCAGGCGACGGCTATGGCCGCCCGGGCTTGCGCCAGCCTGGAAGGGGGCGCGGCCAGTGTCAGCGCGCGGCGGTCAGCGGCACCACATTGTGGAGGGTGGTGCCGGCGGTGTCGAAGAAGCGGCGAATGTTGCGCGCGGCCTGCCGGATGCGCTGCTCGTTCTCCACCACCGCGATGCGCACATAATCGTCGCCATGCTCGCCAAAGCCGACGCCGGGGGCCACCGCCACCTCCGCCTTCTCGATGAGAAGCTTGGAGAATTCGACGCTTCCCATGGCCCGGAAGGGTTCGGGGATCGGCGCCCAGGCAAACATGGAGGCGGAGGGGACCGGAATGGTCCATCCGGCGCGGCCGAAGCTGTCCACCATGGCATCGCGGCGGCGCTTATAGGTCTCGCGCATCTCGCCGATATAGTCCTGCGGACCGTTCAGAGCCGCGGTCGCCGCCACCTGGATCGGGGTGTAGGCGCCGTAATCGAGGTAGGACTTCACCCGCGAGAGGGCGGCGATGAGACGCTCATTGCCCACCGCAAAGCCCATGCGCCAGCCGGCCATGGAATAGGTCTTGGACATGGAGGTGAACTCCACCGTCACGTCCACGGCACCGGGCACCTGCAGCACGGACGGCGGCGGATTGCCGTCGAAATAAAGTTCCGCGTAGGCAAGGTCCGACAGGATGATGAGGTCGTTCTTCTTCGCGAACGCCACCACGTCCTTATAGAAATCCAGGCTCGCCACCGTGGCGGTGGGGTTGGACGGATAGCACAGCACCACCGCGATGGGCTTCGGGATGGAATGCTGGACCGCCCGCTCCATGGCATGGAAGAAGCCCGGCCCGGGCTCAACCGGCACGGAGCGGATCACGCCACCCGCCATGAGGAAGCCGAAGGCGTGGATCGGATAGGAGGGATTGGGTGTCAGGATCACGTCGCCCGGGGCGGTGATGGCCTGCGCCATATTGGCGAAGCCTTCCTTCGAGCCCAAAGTCGCCACCACCTGCGTGTCGGGATTGACCTTCACGCCAAACCGCCGCTCGTAATAGGCCGCCTGCGCGCGGCGCAGGCCGGGAATGCCCTTGGAGGCGGAATAGCGGTCGGTGCGCGGCTTGCCGATGGTTTCCTTCAGCTTTTCGAGCACATGGGCAGGCGCTTCGAGGTCGGGATTGCCCATGCCGAGATCGATGATGTCGACGCCGTTGTTTCGGGCGGCGGCCTTCACGCGGTTCACCTGCTCGAACACATAGGGCGGCAGCCGGCGAATACGGTGAAAATCGGTCATCTCACTCAAGCTCCAAATGCCGCGCAAAGCTCCATGGGCGCGGCGAACGAGCTTTCTATCACTGTTCGCTGAATGAAAAAGCACCGATTGAATGCTGCGGTTGCGAGATATGGTCTGCGAGGGTCTCTTCCACCCGGTCAACCGCGATCTGATCGACGGTGACGAATCCCACAGGTGGGCGCAGCGCATAAACGTTCGGGTTGCGCGGGCCGGAAACCTCGGCAGTGGTCGGACCGAAGAGTCCGACGCTGGGCGTCCCAATGGCACCGGCGAGGTGCAGCATGCCGGAATCATTACCCAGGAATCGGGACGCAGAGCGGATCTGCATCACCGCATCCTCCAGCGGCGTGCCGGTGAAATCGCGCACAGAGACTTGGGCTGCAATCTCCATCGCCGCGACACGCTCCTGCGGTCCGCCCAGCACCCAGACGTCCCACCCGCGGGCTTTGAACCGCTTGGCGAGATCCGCAAAATGACCTACGGGCCAGAGGCGATGGGGATTGTAGGCCCCCGGAGCGATGGCGAGCACAGGCCGGACGGGAGGCCCGCCCAGCTCGCGCACCTGCCAGGCCGCCAGCTCATGGTCCTGCACAATTAGGCGCGGGGGAAGGCAGCGTTCGCTGCCACGACCGGCAAGGCCGCAGATCTTCTCGGTTTCGCCGGGATAGCTGCGCTCACCTGTACAGATGCGGTTGATGAGGAGTGCCCTGCCCTCCCCAAACCAGCCGACCCGCTCAGGAATGCCGGCCAAAAACGGTACGATCGCCGCCTTGACCGTGCGGCTGACCACATAGACGCGGCTATAGCCCTCACCCCTGAGCTGGCTGGCGAGGCGCAGCTTTTCCTTCAGGCCAAAACGGCCATGAGGGGTGTCGTCCACAAAGGCCTTGCGCAGTTCCGGCACGAACCGGACGACCCGGTCCGTGGGGCTACGGCACAGGAAGTCGATGGGAACCCCCGGATGCGCCGCTGCCACATGGCGCACCAGCGCGAAGCAGCGCACATGATCCCCGATGCCGCCATAGCCGGCCACCAGAATGGGTCCGCTGCGACTGCACTTGGCAATTCCCGCCGTGGCGACGAATGACATGACCCCGGTTCCCGCTTCGCATTCCCTTCATCTCTCCAGGGAATACGTTCCGTCAAGCGGGATAATGTTACTGCTGTGTGTCGTCCTTTGCGGCTTCTTCGCCGCGCTGACGGGTCTGCTGGGCCAGCGATTCCAGCTCCGTCTCCTTGGCCGCCTGCCCGCCGGCATCCAGGACGGGCGGGCGTTGCACGGGCTTGTCGGCGAATCCGGGAAACACCGCATTCGGGGCGGGCTTGGGGACGTCGGGATCCTTGCCGAACCAGGCGAACGGGCCGCCATCCCCCGCACAGCCCGCGAGCGCGCCGGCAATGCCGAGCGTGAGGGCGACAGCAAGCGCGCGCCGAAGGGATGAAGCCCGGCGAGGTCGGAAAGCGTGCTGTTGGCTCATGACAATCCTGTTGATGTGAACCGTTCCTTCCGCCGCAGGTCGCGCCCCTCGCCCACCGCGCAATGCCCCGTTAGTATGCCTGAAGCTAAAATTGTGAAACAGGGGTTGCGTGCCTGTCGTTGCGGGAGCCTATCCTGCGGGGCAAGGCAGCGCGGTCAGGGAACGCCAAATGTCGGAACAGAGGGACGTCACGCAAGCCCAGGTCCAGCCCAAGCTGGACATGGACGCCTTCGCCAATAATCTCGCCCGGCTGGTGGAAGAGGGCGGCAAGGCGCTCGCCGCCTATATCCGCCCTCGCGAGGACGGCAAGAAGGACGAACTGGCGGACGAAGTGGCCGATGCGGTGAAGACCATCGGCAACGTCGCCGAATATTGGATGGCGGACCCCAAGCGCACCGTGGAGGCACAGAGCCGGCTGATGTCCGGCTATCTTGCGGTGTGGACCGCGGCGCTCAAGAGAATGTCCGGCGAACCGGCCGATCCGGTTGTCGCGCCCGATCCGCGCGATGCGCGCTTCCGCGATCCCGAATGGCAAGCTAATCCCTTCTTCGATGCTCTCAAGCAGACCTATCTGGTCACCAGCACTTGGGCCGAATCCATGGTGACCGAGGCCGAGAGCCTCGATCCGCATTTGAAACACAAGGCCGAGTTCCTGGTCCGGCAGATCTCCAACGCCATCTCGCCGTCCAACTTCATCATGACCAACCCGGAATTGCTCCGGGAGACATTCAACTCGTCCGGCGAAAACCTGGTGCGGGGCATGAAGCACCTCACCGAGGACCTGATCGAGGGCAAGGGCGACCTGCGCATCCGCCAGACCGACATGTCCGCCTTCGAGGTGGGCCGCAATCTGGCCCTCACGCCCGGCAAGGTTATCTACCAGACTGACCTGATGCAGCTCATCCAGTATGAGCCCTCCACACCCAGCGTGAAGAAGATGCCGATCCTGGTGGTGCCGCCCTGGATCAACAAGTTCTACATCCTCGATCTGACGCCCGAGAAATCCTACATCAAATGGATGGTAGACCAGGGCTTCACCGTCTTCGTGATCTCCTGGGTCAATCCCGATGCGCGCCTGGCGGCCAAGGGGTTCGACGACTACATGCGCGACGGCATCTTCGCCGCCCTCGACGCGGTGCAGCGGGTGACCGGGGAGCCGCAGGCGCACACCATCGGCTATTGTGTCGGCGGCACCTTGCTCGCCGTCACCCTCGCCTACATGGCGGCGACCGGCGACACCCGTGTGGCCAGCAGCACCTTCCTGACCACCCAGATTGACTTCACCCATGCGGGCGACCTGAAGGTGTTCGTGGACGAGGAGCAGCTCGCCGCACTGGAGCGCCGGATGAAGGAACTGGGCTATCTGGAGGGATCCAAGATGGCGAGCGCCTTCAACATGCTGCGCTCGAACGACCTGATCTGGCCCTACGTGGTCAACAATTACATGAAGGGCAAGGCGCCCTTCCCCTTCGACCTGCTCTATTGGAATGCGGATTCCACCCGCATGCCGGCGGCCAACCACTCCTATTACCTGCGCAACTGCTACCTGGAGAACAACATCGCCAAGGGCAAGGCGGAGTTGGCCGGCGTGCGCATCGACATGGGGAAGGTGAACATCCCCGTCTATTGCCTCGCCACCAAGGAAGACCACATCGCCCCGGCCATGTCCGCCTATATCGGCATGGGCCTGCTGGGCGGGCCCGTGCGCTACGTGCTCGCGGGCTCCGGTCACATCGCCGGGGTGGTCAATCCGCCGGCCAAGAAGAAGTACCAATATTGGACCGGAGGGCCGGTGAGCGGTGAATATGCCGACTGGCTCCAGCACACGCAGGAGCATGCCGGGTCCTGGTGGCCGGACTGGGCGGAATGGCTCACCACCCTCCATCCCGAAGAAGTGCCCGCCCGCCCGGTGGGCGGCGACGCCTTCAATCCCATCGAGGACGCGCCCGGCTCCTATGTTCGGGCGCGATCCTGACGTCTGAGGTCACGGCACCAGGCCGTGAGCGTCCCAGTCATCCCGGGGGATCTGGTTGCCAAGCACATAGGTGAGGGTCTCGATGCCGAGACCCTCGTCCTTGGTCACGCAGCGATAGGACAGGTGATACCAGTGCCCTCCACTGCGCACCGCTGCGCCCGGAGCCGTCACCTGGTCGTCCCGGATGCGCGTGTCGGAGAAGGCATAGGCCACCAGTTCATCGGGGTGCATGCCCGGGTGCTGCCGGCTCACCTCGCCCATGGCGCGGGCATTGCAACGCTGCTCCATGCGCTCCGTAGGCTCCAGCAGGAGCATGGTCTTGTCGGAACTGGCGGCGAAGGCGGCGACGCCCGCGGGAAGCAGGGCCAGCCCGGCCAGCAGGATGGCTCCCAAGGCCAGACGACGGGTCGGAAATCGCAGGCGGCACATCCGATCATTCATCTCGTGGCATAGCGACACAGGCACGCACTTGGCGTGCGGCCTTCCAATGGCCCCCTGCAGCCAGCCTGGCAAGAGCCGCAGGGGAAGGTCGCTTGCCGGCTTGGAGCGCGCTCCGACCAGATGGCACCCGCAAGACGGTGCCATCCGGTCGCTGAGTCGCTCTCTCACCCATTGAACTGAACAGGATTCAGCGAGCGCTTTCGATCCCCATTGGATTGGATGGGCTCGGATCCTGCTCCGGTGGCGCCTCAGGCGGGCACGCGCCAGGTCTCCACCTCCGCCCGCTCAGCCTCGAAACGCTCCTCGACCACGCGGGCGGACCCCAGGTGCAGCGTGCCTGTAGCCCCATCCAGCGCGAGGAGATCGCCTTCCGCCAATTCCGTCTCGCCCAGACGCGCCCGTCGCGCGGCGGGATCGACGGTAAGCGTCGTGCATCCCACAAGGCAGGGCTTGCCCATCTGGCGGGCCACCAGCGCCGCATGGGCGGTTCGACCTCCTGCAGCGGTGACGATGCCGGCCGCCAGCGCGAAGCCTTCCACATCCGCCGTATTGGTGTCCGGCCGAATAAGAATGACGGACGCGCCGGTCGCGGCGAGGCGGCGGGCAGCCTCGGTATCGAAGGCCACGCGCCCCACGGCCACGCCTGCGGACGCGGGCGTCCCGCTGCCCACCACGGGCCCTGCATCTGCCAGCGTCCGGCGGCTGAGGCGCTCCAGGTCGATGCCCTCCAGCCGACTCAGCCCTTCGGAGGGCCTGATCAATCCCTCCCGCACCAGATCGATGGCAATCCGCAGGGCCGCTTGGGGCGTGCGCTTGGCGGACCGTGTTTGAAGGATGAAGAGGCGCCCATCCTCGATGGTGAACTCCACATCCTGCACGTCGGCAAATCCCTGCTCCAATTGTCTCAGGATCGCGCGCAAGCCGTCCGCCGCATGCGGCACCCGCCGGTCGAGCGCAGCCTCGCCTTCCGGGTTGCGCACGCCGGAGACCACATCCTCGCCCTGCGCCTCGAACAGCACGTCGATGACCGGCCGGTTGGCGCCGGTGGAGGGATCGCGCGAGAAGGCGACGCCCGATCCGGACGTGAGGCTGCGATTGCCGAACACCATGGCCTGCACCGTCACGGCGGTGCCGGCCAGGTGCTCCAGCTTTTCAAGCTTGCGGTAGGTGCGCGCGCGCGGACTGTCCCACGAGCGGTAGACGGCGGCCGCCGCCGCTTCCAATTGCGCGCGCGGCGCATCCGGGATCACGTCCTCCCCCTCGTCGATGACCTGCTGGAGAAGCGCACACAGCCGCTCCAGCGCTTCGCCATCAAGGGCCGTGGCATCCCTCACCCCTTCTGAGCGCGCGAGGGCCGCAGCGGGTTCGGCAAAGGCGGCGGGGTCGATGCCCAGCACAACGGAGCCGAAGCTCTCCAGGAAGCGGCGGCGGCAATCCCAAGCAAAACGCGGATTGCCGCTGAGGCGCACGAGACCCCGAACGGCCGCTGGCGTGCACCCCACGTCCAGCACCGTCTCCAGCATGCCGGGCATGGAGCGCGCTGCGCCCGAGCGGACGGAGACCAGAAGCGGCCGACGGGAATCCCCGAAAACGCGGCCTGTTGCCTGCTCCAGGAAGGCAATGCCTTCCTCCAAGGCCTTGGCGACCTCGCGCTCCGCGCCCGGCTCGCCACGTGTGATCGCACCACACAGCGAGATGGGCAGGACGAAAGCAGGAGGGACTGGCAGGCCGAGGGCTGCCATGCGGGCAAGATTTGCCGCCTTGGCGCCGATCTCTTCGACGGGAGGGGTCAAGGTGCTGCCGGAGCCGATGGTGACGGGGCGCATGGGCCGCCTCCTCTCAGGTGGACAGATCGGCGAGCACATGCCCGCGCAGGAGATGGCCGAAGCCGGCGAGACGATCGGTGGCCCGTTCCAGGGCGCGGGCAAATTCCAGCGCCGCTATGCCCGCTCTCAGGTCCACCGGCCCGGCGAGGACGGCGGCGGTCACCGCCCGCTCGGCTTCATCCGCGGCGTGCTCGATTTCGGAAAGACGGCCACAGGCGCGCAGGGCGTCCTCGAAATCCAGCTTGTGGCCGGCCGGCGCCTCGATGGCCGCGACCGCACCGCTGGCCGCAGCTTCCGCGCCTTCCACGGCAGCACGGCACAGCCGCCCCAGCGGTTCTGTCAAATCCGGCGGCACGGGCGTCGGCGCCAGGGAAGCGACGAAGGCGGCCTGCTCCAATTCGTCGATGGCCTCTTCCATCTGGTTGACCAGGGCGACAAGACGCATGTCTGTCCCGACCCGGGCACCCCGCTCGCGGGCGGCCACCGCGATCCGGTCCGCCTTCTGTTCGATGCGGCGGGCCTGGGCCGCGAGGCGATCCGCCTCCCCGGGTTTTTCTTGTTCAAGGGCGCCCGCCACGCTGGCCGCGACCTCGCGCGCGAGGCCGGCTTGGCGCACGACAACAGCGAGAAGGTCATGGTCTACCCGCTGGAGGTGACGCATCAGCTCCGCCTCGATGCGATCGCGGGCGAGGCGCAGGGACTGGCCCTCCTGTAACGCCTCGGTGGAGATGCGCAGGACCGCCCGCAGGAAGTCGCACGCCCCTTCGCGGCCGAGTGCCGTATCAAGGCGTTCGCCAAAGCCGATCCGCCCGCCGGCCGCATGCTGGACGGCAGCGGCCACCAGATCCGCCCCGCCCAGTTCCAGAAACGCGCGCTGCCCGATGCTGTTGCGCGCAGCGAAGTCCAGGAGCGTCACCGCGTCCGCCTTCGAGACCCAGTTGCGCAGCACCTTGCGCGCCTTGTTCCAGTCGATAAGGAAGACGAGGTTCCGGCCCAGGGCCTCCAGCACCGCCAACCGGCTCGCAAGGTCGCCGTCGCAGCGGCCGGTGACCAGATAGAAGGCGGCATCCTCCGCCAGTCCTTTTGCGGTGTGCTGGTCGAGCCCGCTCCAGCGCACCGGCAGGTCCCGGAACAGCCCGGTGAAGAAGCGGGCCCGCGCCCGGTGCACGTCCGTATAGGTGACGGTCACGGCCGCGTCGGTGACGCCGATCACCACCACATGAGCGTCGGTCTCGCCGATGTCGTTCTGGATGGTGAGCCCCGCCGGCGTGCGGGCGGCGGTGGTGGACAGGCCGGGATGGTCGAACTTCAGCCCCGCCGTGGCATTCAGACCCCGCATGAAGGCTTCCACCGACGGGCGGTCTTGCGGCAGGAGTCCGAAGGCATGGGCGCCGGCAATCTGTTCCTCCGCATGGGTGGCGGAGAGCCGATTGAGCGCCTTGTGCAGGTCCATGACCATCTGGTGGAGGCTTGGCGCGTCCGGATCCCCGATGCCGGTGTGGCGGCGGATCTCGCTTTCATGCAGGGCATCGCTGCGCCCAAGGGCGCTGTCGGCCTGGATGGCCGCGAGGCGGGCGCGGGCAGCGGGCCCGGCGGGGTCCTCCCCCGCTTCAGCCGCCTTCACCATGTCTTCCAGATCGTCCCAGATGGCACGTCCCAATGCCGCAAGGCCCGGCGCTGCGATCTCGCGGCGCGCCTCGTCTTCCCCGCCCCCTGCGGTGGCTTGGCGGACCAGGTCCTCCAGGGCCATGGGATCGACGCCAGCGGCTTTGCATTCCTCGCGCAGGTCGAAGGGCGCGTTCAGCGGATCATGGGCGTGGCGCACAGCCGCCTGGAGCACGCCGAGCCGTACTTTCACCCGGTCATTGGCGCGCAAGCCCTCTCCAATGAGGGCTGGAAGAAGCACGCCGGTCTGCCCGAGATGAGCGACGATTTCGGATTTCATGAGAAGCCCCTCGCAGGTGCAGCGCAACGGCGGGGATGTAAGCACGGGCAGACGGTGATCGGTTTGCGGAGGATCAGTCATCTCTCCGTCATATCGTTCCAACGGCTGGCTCTCCCCCAAGCCATTGGCGCACCACGATTGACCTTGCGGCACCTTGGTGACGGCATTTCGTTGTCACGCGTGCGCGCCTATGTTGCATGCGCGAAGATTCTTTTCGCGACGCGGGAGGGGGCCCGCGTCGGTCATCCCAGGCACGGAATTCCCATGAACCTACTCATTTGTGTGGGGGCGCTCGCCTTCCTGATGTTCGTCGCCTACCGCGGCTTCAGCGTCATCCTGTTCGCGCCGGTGGCGGCGCTTGGCGCCGTGCTTCTCACCGATCCGGCTGCGGTGCCCGTCATCTATTCGGGCCTGTTCATGGACAAGATGGTGGGCTTCGTGAAGCTCTACTTCCCCCTCTTCCTGCTCGGGGCGGTGTTCGGGAAGGTGATCGAGCTTTCGGGCTTTTCCCGCTCCATCGTGTCGGCCCTGATCCGAATCCTGGGGCCGAGCCAGGCGATCCTCGCCATCGTTCTGGTGGGCGCCGTGCTCACCTATGGCGGTGTCTCTCTGTTCGTGGTGGTGTTCGCCGTCTACCCGTTCGGCGCGGAACTGTTCCGCCAGGTGGGCATCCCCAAGCGCCTGCTTCCGGCCGCCATCGCCCTCGGGGCCTTCTCCTTCACCATGGACACGCTGCCGGGCACGCCGCAGATCCAGAACATCATCCCGACCACCTTCTTCAAGACCACCGCCTATGCCGCACCCTTGCTGGGCTTGATCGGCACGGCCTTCATCCTCGTGGTGGGCATCGGCTACCTGGAATTCCGGCGGCGGCAGGCCGCCCGCGCTGGCGAGACCTATGGCACCGGCCACACCAATGAGCCGGCGGCGGTGGATTCGGGCAGCACCGTGCATCCGCTGATCGCCATCCTGCCGCTCATCGTGGTGGGCGTCGGCAACCTGATCCTCGGCCGGGTCATCCCCGATTTCTACGGTCCCACCGCCGCCGCCACCCTGACGCAGGGCGGCACGCCAGTGAGCATGGCGACCTCCTCGGTCACCGCCATCTGGGCTGTTGCGGGCGCCCTGCTGCTGGGCATCCTCACCGTTTTCCTGTTCTCGTTACGTCAGGTGGCTGCAAGTTTCGCCGAGGGCTCCAAGTCCGCGGTCAGCGGCGCGCTGCTTGCAGGCCTGAACACCGCCTCGGAATATGGCTTCGGCGCCGTCATTGCGGCATTGCCCGGGTTCCTCGCCATCAAGGCAGCCCTCATGGCGATTCCAAACCCGCTGGTGAACGAGGCGATCTCCATCACCACGCTGGCGGGCATCACTGGCTCGGCCTCAGGCGGCCTGTCCATCGCGCTCGCAGCCATGTCCGACCAGTTCATCGCCTCCGCCCACGCCGCCGGGATTCCGCTGGAGGTGATGCACCGCGTGGCCGCCATGGCCTCGGGCGGCATGGACACCCTGCCCCATAATGGCGCGGTGATCACGCTGCTGGCGGTATGCGGCCTCACCCATCGCCAGTCCTATGGCGATATTTTCGCCATTACGCTGGTGAAGACCGCGGCCGTGTTCTTCGTGATCGCTGTCTATCTGCTTACCGGCATCGTCTGACACCGGGCGGTGGGGTCGCAGGTGCCAGGTGCGCCGGGCGGCCCCCCCTTCGAGGCATCGGCTCGCGCCCTCTTTGACGCCCCGTGGCGTCCAGGATGGCCGATGGCGGTATGAGACAGGACATGCCCTCAGGGAGCCCCTCTGGGGGCTGGCCGCACCCTGCGCGGCCTTGGGTTACTGCACCCTATTTCCTCGCGCAGGCGGGCACCATGGATGGCACACGGCTTTTAAAGCGCGCTGAGCCACTTCGCCGAACGGCGGTACGGGACATGGTGGGAGTTCGCGCGGCAGGTTCACTGCTTGAACAGAGAGGCCGCTTGGGCGGGCGTCTTGCTCTTCGGGGCCATGTGGCCCATCGCCGGGGACCTTGTCGCCCCGGCCGGACCCCTCAAGATCTCCTCCCCGGAGACCCGGTCCCGGGGGCGCTGCGCCGGCACTGGCCGGCGGCGCCCAACCGGGAAATGGGGATCAGCCGTTGACGGCTTCCTTGAGGCCCTTGCCGGGGGTGAACTTCGGAGCCTTCGAAGCGTCGATCTTCACAGGCTTGCCGGTGCGCGGGTTACGGCCTTCGCGCGCAGCGCGGGTCACCACGGAAAAGCTGCCGAAGCCGATCAGCTTGACTTCCTCACCCTTCTGCAGGGCCTTGGTGATGATGTCGAACGTCGCGTCCACCGCGGCCGCCGCAGCCGCCTTCGTCAGCTTGGCCTCGTCGGCCACCGCGGCGATCAGTTCGTTCTTGGTGGTCATGTGACCGTTCCTTCCATGTTGGTCTTAGAATCGTCCGGCGCTGGCACCAACGACGATGGGGCGGAAAATTTACGGAAAATGCGGCTTTTGCAAGCGCCATCCGCGTCAAACCCGCATCAATGCACGATTTCTGATGCCGCAAGGCGAAAAAAAAACGGACGACCCGCATTCGCGAACCGCCCGCCCAAACACCCAACCTATTGATAAAATGATATTTTTTAGATTTTAAGCCCAGTTTTCCGCGGGATCCGGGATGCACCGGACATTTCATCTCGAACAGGGGAAAACCCGCCCGGATGCTGGATCCGGACGGGGTTTCTTCAGTGGGCGACGACGCCCGTTCCCTCTTCCTCGGGCATCACCGCCTCGACGGGACGCTCGGTCCACTCAATCGGCACAGGCGCGCGCACGAGAGCGTGGGCGAGCACCTCGTCCATCCGAGACACGGGCACGATCTCCAGCGCGTTCTTCACGTTGGAGGGAATGTCCGCCAGGTCCTTGGCATTCTCCTCCGGGATCAGCACCTTCTTGATGCCGCCCCGCAGGGCGGCAAGGAGCTTTTCCTTGAGGCCGCCAATGGGCAGGACCCGACCGCGCAGCGTGATCTCGCCGGTCATCGCCACGTCGCGGCGCACCGGAATGCCGGTCAGCACCGAGACGATGGTAGTGGCCATGGCCGTGCCGGCCGAGGGGCCGTCCTTGGGGGTCGCGCCCTCAGGGACGTGGACATGGATGTCCCGCTTCTCGAACAGCGGCGGCTCGATGCCGAAGTCCACGGCGCGCGAGCGCACATAGGACGCGGCGGCCGAGATGCTCTCCTTCATCACGTCACGCAGGTTGCCCGTGACGGTCATCTTGCCCTTGCCGGGCATCATGACGCCTTCGATGGTCAGCAACTCGCCGCCCACTTCCGTCCAGGCCAGTCCTGTGACGACGCCGACCTGGTCTTCCGCATCGATCTCGCCATAGCGGAAGCGCGGGGCACCGAGGAAGGTCTCGAGATTCTTCTCGGTCACCTTCACCGACTTCTTCTTGGAGATGACGAGTTCCTTCACCGCCTTGCGGACGAGGTTGGAGATCTCGCGCTCCAGGTTTCGGACGCCCGCTTCCCGGGTATAGCGCCGGATGACGGTCAGGAGGGCTGCATCGTCGATCGCCCATTCCTTACCCTTGAGGCCGTGCTTCTGCACCGCATTGGGGATGAGGTGCTTGCGAGCGATCTCCAGCTTCTCGTCCTCGGTGTATCCGGCAATGCGGATGACTTCCATGCGGTCGAGGAGCGCCGGGGGGATGTTGAGCGTGTTGGCCGTGGTGACGAACATCACGTTGGACAGGTCATAGTCGACCTCCAGGTAATGATCGGCGAACGTCCCGTTCTGCTCGGGGTCCAGCACCTCAAGCAGGGCCGCCGACGGGTCGCCGCGGAAATCGGCCCCCATCTTGTCGATCTCGTCCAAAAGGAAGAGCGGGTTCGACTTCTTGGCCTTGCGCATGGACTGGATGACCTTGCCCGGCATGGAGCCGATATAGGTCCGCCGGTGGCCACGGATCTCAGCCTCGTCGCGCACGCCGCCAAGTGCCACGCGCACGAACTCACGGCCCGTCGCCTTGGCGATGGACTTGCCGAGCGAGGTCTTGCCGACGCCGGGAGGCCCAACGAGGCAAAGGATCGGCCCGGTGAGCTTGTTGGCGCGGCTCTGCACGGCCAGATACTCGACGATGCGCTCCTTGACCTTGTCGAGGCCGTAATGGTCGCTGTCGAGGATGGACTGGGCAAAGCCCAGGTCCTTCTTCACGCGGCTCTTCACGCCCCACGGGATGGACAGGAGCCAGTCCAGATAATTGCGCACCACGGTGGCTTCCGCCGACATGGGCGACATCTGGCGCAGCTTCTTGAGCTCGTGTGTGGCCTTCTCGCGCGCTTCCTTGGTCAGCTTGGTGCGCTTGATGCGGTCTTCCAGCTCCTGAAGGTCGTCCCGGCCCTCTTCGTCGCCGAGTTCCTTCTGGATCGCCTTCATCTGCTCGTTGAGATAGTACTCGCGCTGGGTCTTCTCCATCTGGCGCTTCACCCGCGTGCGGATGCGCTTCTCGACCTGGAGCACGGAGATTTCGCTCTCCATGAGGCCCAGCACCTTTTCCAGCCGCTCGGCGACCTTCAAGGTTTCAAGCACCCCCTGCTTCTCGGGGATCTTGACCGCCAGGTGCGAGGCGATGGTGTCGGCGAGCTTCGAGTGATCCTCGATCTGCCCGACGACGCCCACCACCTCGGGCGAGACCTTCTTGTTGAGCTTCACATAGTTTTCGAACTCGTTGATGACCGAGCGGGCAAGCGCCTCCGCCTCGACGCGATCGCCGTCCTCGTCGGCAATGGCGACGGCTTCCGCCTCATAGAGGTCGGCGCGGTCGGTATAGCGCTTCACCTGCGCACGGGTGACGCCCTCCACCAGCACCTTCACCGTCCCGTCCGGCAGCTTCAGCAGCTGCAGGACGGTGGCAAGGGTGCCGACCTTGTAGATGGCATCCGCCGCCGGATCGTCGTCCGAGGCGTTTTCCTGCGTGGCCAGCAGGATGTAGGTATCGCCGCGCATCACCTCCTCGAGGGCGCGGATGGACTTCTCGCGACCCACGAACAGCGGCACAATCATGTGCGGGAACACCACGATGTCCCGGAGCGGCAGCACCGGATACGTCTGGCTGACGCCGGGAACAAGCGGGGGGCGCGGCTTCTGGCTCGTCATGACCCAATCCTTTCTTGTGGCGCCAACGCATGCGGACGCATATCCGCCTGCGCAGCGCAGCCGGGACGGGAGCGGGATTTCAATGCAGGAGCGGCAAGGAGGCCGCGAGAGGCACGATAACCGAGCCCGGGGACCGGATTTTTCCCAACTGAAATGGAGAGCGGCGCCCGGAGTTTCAAGATGGGGCGCGACACGGCCCGAATGGATTGCCGGACGACCGCCGCTCGCGAGGCACAGGCAAATTCAATCCTTGCCCCCGCGCGCGCGGCGCGGGGGATCAAACCGGAGTGCGGTGCCTCACGCACTGGCGCCGGCATCGCCGACACGGTCGGCGTAGATGTAGAGCGGCCGGGCATTCTGCTCGACCACCTCCTTGCTGATGACCACCTCTTCGACGCCTTCCAGACCCGGAAGATCGAACATGGTGTCCAGCAGGATGCCTTCCATGATGGAGCGCAGGCCACGGGCGCCGGTCTTGCGCTCGATGGCACGACGGGCGATGGCGCCCAGCGCCTCCTCGTGGATGGTCAGGTCCACGTTCTCCATCTCGAACAGGCGCTGATACTGTTTCACCAGCGCGTTCTTGGGCTCGGCCAGGATCTGCTTGAGCGCGGCCTCGTCCAGGTCCCCCAGCGTCGCCAGCACGGGCAGGCGGCCGATGAATTCGGGGATAAGGCCGTACTTCAGCAGGTCCTCGGGCTCGACCTCGCGGAACAGCTCGCCGGGACGACGCTCCTCCACAGGGGCAACCTTGGCGCCGAAGCCGATGGAGGTGCCGCCCTTGGAGCGGCCCGAAATGATCTTGTCCAGCCCTGCGAAGGCACCGCCGCAGATGAACAGGATGTTGGTGGTGTCCACCTGCAGGAATTCCTGCTGAGGATGCTTGCGGCCGCCCTGAGGCGGCACGGAGGCGACCGTGCCTTCCATGATCTTCAGCAGCGCCTGCTGCACGCCCTCGCCCGACACGTCGCGGGTGATGGACGGATTGTCGGACTTGCGACTGATCTTGTCGATCTCGTCGATATAGACGATGCCGCGCTGCGCCCGCTCCACATTGTAGTCGGCCGCCTGAAGCAGCTTGAGAATGATGTTCTCCACGTCCTCGCCCACATAGCCCGCTTCCGTGAGCGTGGTGGCGTCAGCCATGGTGAAGGGCACGTCCAGGATGCGGGCGAGCGTCTGGGCCAGCAACGTCTTGCCCGACCCCGTGGGGCCGATGAGCATGATGTTGGACTTGGCCAGTTCAACGTCGCCGTGCTTGGTGGCGTGGTTGAGGCGCTTGTAGTGGTTGTGCACCGCCACCGAGAGGACCTTCTTCGCATGGTCCTGGCCGATGACATAGTCATCGAGAACCTTGCGGATCTCCTTGGGGGTGGGGATTCCATCCCGCGACTTCACCAGCGAGGACTTCGATTCCTCGCGAATGATGTCCATGCACAGTTCGACACACTCGTCGCAAATGAAGACCGTAGGCCCTGCGATGAGCTTGCGGACCTCGTGCTGGCTTTTGCCGCAGAACGAGCAGTAGAGCGTGTTCTTGCTGTCGCTGCCGCCGGTCTTGCTCATCTTCATCTCCGTCTGGCCCCCTTTCCGTGCACCCGACGTGCCCGGATCAGGGACCGATTTCAGGAGCCGAAACGGGGGTGCCGCCTCTGCTCCCGGGTCCAGCCGCCGGGCCGGACCTCAGCCAACCATCCTCGAGCAATACGTTCAAGGCATATGCACAGATTATGCCTAAACCGGCATGCTCGAGGGTTGCACCGACACCGACGCACGAAGCGCCGACGGTGTTCCGTTCCCCTCGCCCGGCAGTGCAAGACTGCAGGTCAAGCCCCGCCTATCGCATGTTGTCCGGCGGGAGACCTGGAATGATCCCGGGCGGAGGCCATGAGACGGGCGGGCGGGAGCCGGCTCACCACCGCATGCAAGCGCGATCTTGCACTGCACGCAAGTGCCGGAAATCGCCCATACCCGAAAATGCGCCGGCGGGCCGGGACCGGGAGGTCCGCGGGCCCGCCGGAAAAAAGGAGCAACGCCGCGCGCCCCAGGGGCGCGCAAACGAGGCTGCGCGCCGTTTGTCAGGCCTTGGCCGGCTCGTCCGCCGGGCGCTGTTCGATCACCGCATCGATCAGGCCGAAATCCTTGGCCGCGCCGGCGGTCATGAAGTTGTCGCGCTCGAGGGCGTTCTCGATTTCCTCGAAGCTGCGCCCCGTGTGCTTCACGTAGATTTCATTCAGCCGCTTCTTCAGACTGAGGATTTCCTGGGCGTGGAGCATGATGTCCGTCACCTGGCCCTGGAAGCCGCCGGACGGCTGGTGGACCATGATTCGGGCGTTCGGGAGGGCAAAGCGCATGCCCTTCTCACCCGCCGTGAGGAGCAGGGAGCCCATTGAGGCGGCCTGGCCAATGCACAGCGTCGAGACGGGCGGCCGGATGAACTGCATCGTGTCGTAGATGGCGAGACCCGACGTCACCACACCCCCGGGGGAGTTGATGTACATCGAGATTTCCTTCTTGGGATTCTCGGCTTCCAGGAACAGCAGCTGGGCCACCGCCAGGGTCGACATCCCGTCTTCCACGGGACCCGTGAGGAAGATGATGCGCTCCTTCAGGAGGCGCGAATAAATGTCATAGGCCCGCTCGCCACGGTTGGTCTGCTCGACCACCATGGGAACGAGGTAATTCATGTAAGTATCGATGGGGTCGCGCATCTGGGATCCTCGGGCGCGGCCGCCCGAAAGGGGCCGGCCGCGCGCTATCGTCGCAGTGGAGAAACAGCGCCCCGATCAGGCCGCCTTTTCCTCATCCTCCTTGTAGAGCTCCTCGCGCGTGACTTCCTTTTCGGTCACGTTTGCGAGCTCCAGGAGGAAGTCGACAACTTTTTCCTCGAACAGGGGCGCACGTACGGACGCCATCGCCTGCGGATTGCGGCGATAATAGTCCCACACCTGCTGCTCCTGACCGGGGAACTGGCGCGCACGCTCCACCACCGCGCGCGTCACCTCGTCGTCGCTGACCTGAATATTGTTACGCTCGCCGATTTCCGCAAGCACCAGGCCGAGACGCACGCGCCGCTCGGCGATGCGCTGGTAGTCGGCCTTGGCCTCGTCCTCGGTCGTGCCTTCGTCGGCGAAGGAGCGGCCCTGGGCGGTGAGGTCCTGCTGGACCTGGGCCCACACGCCGTCGAACTCCTGCGAGACCAGGGTCGGGGGCACGTCGAACTTGTGAAGGCCGTCGAGGGCGTCCAGCAGCGCCCGCTTCACCTTCTGGCGGGCGACGCCGGCATGCTCGCGGGCGATGCGCTCGCGCACCTGAGTCTTCAGGGCGTCGAGACCCTCAAGGCCCAGCGACTTGGCGAATTCATCGTCGATGGTCAGGGCGCCGGGGGCTTCCACGGCCTTGGCGGTGACCTCAAACGAGGCGGCCTTGCCGGCCAGTTCGCGGGCCGCATAGGCCTCGGGGAAGGTCACGGAGATCGTGCGGGTCTCGCCGGCGGCGATGCCCTCGATCTGCTCCTCGAAGCCGGGGATGAAGCTCTTGGAGCCGAGCACCACCTGGATGTCCTGGCCAGCGCCACCCTCGAACGGCACGCCGTCGATGGAGCCCACGAAATCCACGGTCACGCGGTCGCCGGAGGCGGCGGCGCCGTCCTTGGCCTCATAGGGGCGGTTGGCGTCGGCGAGACGGTTGATGGTCTCCTCGACTTCGGCGTCCGAGACCGCGACCACCGGCTTCTCGATGGAGATGTCCTTGAAATTGCCGAGCTCGATCTGCGGCAGGATTTCCAGCTCCACCGTGTAGGACAGGTCCTGCCCGCCCTCGATGACGCTCTTCACCTCGGCCTCGTCGCTCGGCAGCTCGACGCGCGGCTGCAGCGCCAGGCGGAAGCCGCGCTCCTCGACGATCTTGCCGTTGGCCTCGGTCACCGCGGCCTCGATCACCTCGGCCATCACGGACTTGCCGTACACCTTCTTGAGATGCGCGACCGGCACCTTGCCGGGGCGGAATCCGTTGATGCGCACGCGGTCCTTGAGCTCGGAAAGCCGGGTGCTGGCCTTCGCGTCCAGATCCGCGGCGGGGAGGACCACGCGGAACGCGCGCTTGAGGCCGTCGGCCTGGGTTTCGGTCACCTGCATCGTCTTGCCTTCGTTCACTGTCCGCCTCGGGGCGGCTCTTTTCGTAAAAGGGTCGCTTCCACCGGAAGGGGCATCGTTCCGCTGCGACGGCATGGTGCGGGCGGAGGGTTTCGAACCCCCACGACTTTCGTCACGGGAACCTAAATCCCGCGCGTCTACCAGTTCCGCCACGCCCGCGGCCTCCACGAAACCGACCCTGCGAAACCGCCGGGGAATCCCCCGGCGCATGTCGCGGGAACGCCTGCTGTCGCTCGGGTCCACGCTTCCGGCACGGCTCAGCGGGTGCGTGATCCCTTGAATCGCGCACCGACCGAGCGGGCGCTTATATCATGGGGAAATCGGCGTGCAGCAAGAAAAAGCACCCATCCCCGGCCCCATCCCCCTTTTGCTGCCGCGCACGCCGCCCGCACGTCGAGGCGCGGCGAATGCATCTTGCCCTTTGGGCGGCGAAAAGAGATGGTCCGGCCGGTGGGCATCGCATCCCCGGGGGTTTGTTCATGTTGCGGTATCATGGTCCTTCTCGCCGATCGGTTCTCGCCGGCGCTGCCGCGTTTGCGGTGAGCGGAGCCCTGCCGCGCTTCGCCCTCGCGCAGCCTGCGGGCGGCCCCGTCCGCCTGCGCGCGGCCAGCGTGGAGCGGATCGAGCTCGGGGGATCGAAGCCGCTTGAGCTGTTCCAGAACCTCCTTCCCGGCCCGGTGCTTCGGGTGAAGCGGGGCGCGCCCCTCTCCGCGGTTGTGGACAATGCCCTGAAGGCCCCACTGTCCGTGGTGTTTCCCGGCGTGCGGGCAACCGCTGCGGCGGCGGGCATCGAAGGACTGACCGGCGAGGCGCTCAATCCGACGGGCAGCCGCGAAATCTCCTTCGCCCCACCTGATGCCGGCTCCTTTCTCTATCGTGCCTTCGCGCCCGAGCAGATGACGCGGGGCCTGGTGGGCGCGCTCATCGTGGAGGAGACGGACCCGTCCCCCTTTGCCGCCGATCAGGCGCTGGTGATCCAATCTTTCTCCCCCGACCCCACCATGAAGGTGCCGCTGCTGACGGTGAATGGCGCGGTGTCGCCCACAATCGAGGCGCCCGCGGGGGGGCGCGTGCGCGTTCGTCTGTTGAATGCCTCGCCCCACTTCCTGCGGACCCATGTGGTTGCCGCATCGCCCTGCTACGTGCTGGCGGTGGACGGTCAGCCCACGGAGCCGTTCGTCATGAAGGACGGGCGCGCCCAGATCACGCCGGGCGGACGGCTCGACATCACCGTGGATCTGGGCACCGCGAACCCTGTGGTCCTGGAGGTGGAGACCAGCCAGCTGCCGGTGCAGCTCGCCATCCTGGTCCCCGTCGGTCCCGGCACCGCGACCGGCCCGCAGACCACAGCGCCTGCGCCCGCCGCCCTGCCCTCCAACGGCCTGCCCGCCAACATTCCCTTGGACAATGCCGCGCGCTACCAGATGAGCCTGGGCGGAACCCCCAACCTGTCTGCCCTCACCAGCCTCGGCACCGTGGCTAAGGACGGAACGGTGGTGGTGGCGCTGGAAAATCCGCACGACGTGCCGGTGGCGGTGCAGCTCTTCGGCATGCCCGCCCGCCTTCTTGATGGCGTGGATGACGGCTGGAAACCCTGGTGGCACGATGCCATCGCAGTCCCGCCCAAGGCCACGGTTCGCGCTGCCTTGGTGGCGAGCCTGCCGGGTAAGTGGCCCATCCTTGCCCAGCGCGCCGGGGACGGCGCCCTCGTGGCAGCTCGCTATTATGAGGTGAAGTGACCGCAGGTTAGACTGCGGCGCGCGCCTTGAGCCGGCAGGTGAAAAGCGCGCGCCAAAGCCTTCTTGCCCCTTAATTTTTGGGTGCACCACCCCTGAGGCGCGAGCCAGACCCAAGGCGACGGCGTCAATCGCCGCTTCTATCGCACAGAAGGCGACGCCAGATCGGCGAAGAGGCGGGCATAGACGGGGCGCAGGGACTCCGGCAGATCGTCCGCAATGAGTCCCGGCCCCGCCTCTCGCGCCGCTTCCCCGTGCAGCCAGACGGCGGCGCTCGCCGCCTCGAAGGCGGGCATGCCCTGCGCCAGCAGCCCGCAGATGAAACCCGCCAGAACGTCCCCCGCCCCCGCCGTGGCAAGGTAGGGCGGTGCATTCTCGGCAATGGTGGCGCGCCCGTCGGGGGCAGCCACCACAGTGTCGGGACCTTTCAAGACCAGAACGGCACCAAGGCGCCGGGCGGCCGTTCGGGCTCGCGCCAGTTTCGACGCACCCTCCGCCATCACGTCCTCATCCCCTGAGAAGAGACGGGCGAATTCGCCGTCATGGGGGGTGAGTACCGCCTCGCGCGCGCCCGCGAGCACTCCTGCCAGCGCCCCCGCATCACCTGCGAAGCTGGTGATGGCATCGGCATCCACCACCAGGGCACGGTGCGGAGCAGCGGCAACGCAGAGCTTCTCGCGCGTCTCCTCGCCGACGCCGAGGCCGGGGCCCAGCAGGACTGCGTTGAAGCGCGAATCGCCCAGCAGCTGGGCGAGCTCAGTCGCCGAATCCGCCGGCCGCGCCATCAAGGCGGCGTATGAGACTGCATGCATGTCCCGCGCCTCGCGCGGGCAGGCGACGGTCACGAGGCCAGCACCTGCGCGCAACGCCCCCCGCGCCGACAGGCGCGCCGCGCCGGCGGTCCAGGCGCCGCCGCTGACGACAATTCCATGGCCCCGGCCATATTTGTGGCCTTCCACCCTCGGCACGGGGAACGCGCTTTGCCATGTGGCCGGCGCGTTGGCGAAGGTGTCAGGCGCGATCTTGGCAAGCACGGCTTCGGGAATGCCGATGTCCGCCACCCGAACCGGCCCGCACAGGAGGCGGCTGGGCATAAGGAGGTGCCCGGGCTTGCGCCGGAAGAAGGTGACCGTTTCGACGGCCTTTGCGGCGGCACCCCGCACCTGTCCGGTGGCACCATCAAGCCCGGAGGGCAGATCCACCGCGATGATCGGACGTCCGCTCGCCGCCATGCGCTCGACGATCTCCCGGGCCGCGCCGTCAAGGTCACGGGCGAGCCCGGCGCCGAACAGGGCATCCACCAGGATGTCGCAGTCGGCGGGATCCACGGCCTCCGCAGCCTCAATCGGCCCGGCCCAGCCGTCCGCCGCCCAAGCGGCATCGCCCCTGAGGGCCTCGCGGTCCCCCAGGAGCGCCACCCGCACCCGAAAGCCGCGCTGGACCAGCACACGGGCCGCCACGAAGCCATCGCCACCGTTGTTTCCGGGTCCGCACAGGATGAGCACGCGGCTGGACAAGGGCCGGCGCGCCACCACGTCGGCGACGGCCCGCCCCGCCCGCTCCATGAGCACCGTGCCGGGCGTTCCCCCTGCTATGGCCAGGGCATCCGCCCGCCCCATCTGCGCGGGGTCCAGAAGCTC
Source organism: Aquabacter sediminis (assembly GCF_028863665.1). Lineage (GTDB taxonomy): Bacteria > Pseudomonadota > Alphaproteobacteria > Rhizobiales > Xanthobacteraceae > L1I39. Next base: position 89,242 of record NZ_JARBFX010000001.1, on the reverse strand, counting down.
GATCATTCCCTCACCCCCACATGTGCCTAAATCGCGCACAAGGACGCTCGGTCCGCGTCGAAAAGTTCGCCCAAACAATAAACATTTGGCGTATAACCGAGCACAGTTGGTCCCGGACGCCGTTCCTCATCCTGTATTGACGCCCATGGCACGCATCCTGCTTAACCGGATGGCGGCGCGGCCGGCCGGCGGTGGGGCCGGGCCACGGGGAGACGGAGCGCATGAAGAAGATCGAGGCCATCATCAAGCCCTTCAAGCTGGACGAGGTGAAGGAGGCCCTGCAGGACGTTGGCCTGCAAGGCATCACTGTCACCGAGGCAAAGGGATTCGGTCGGCAGAAGGGCCACACGGAGCTGTATCGCGGCGCCGAGTATGTGGTGGATTTCCTGCCTAAGGTGAAGATCGAGGTCGTTTTGCCCGACGATATGGTAGAAAAGGCCGTGGACGCGATCCGCCGCGCCGCCCAGACCGGGCGCATTGGCGACGGCAAGATCTTCGTCTCCAGCATCGAGGAGGCGATCCGGATCAGAACCGGAGAGTCGGGCCTCGACGCCATCTGAGGTTCTGCAAGCAATAAGATGTATCTGTAGGAAAGGCTCAGATCCAAATGACCACCGCCAAGGATGTCCTTGAGTCCATCAAGGCCAACGACGTGCGCTACGTCGACCTGCGCTTCACCGATCCCCGCGGCAAGTGGCAGCATGTCACCTTTGACATCTCCATGATCGACGAGGAGTTCTTCGCCGAGGGCACAGCCTTCGACGGCTCGTCCATCGCCGGCTGGAAGGCCATCAACGAATCCGACATGCAGCTGATGCCCGATCTCGGCACCGCCTGCATCGACCCCTTCTTCTCCGAAACCACGATGTCCATCGTCTGCGACATCCTGGAGCCCACCACCGGCGAGCCCTATGCCCGCGATCCCCGTTCGATCGCCCGCAAGGCCGAGGCCTATGCCAAGTCCACCGGCATCGGCGACACCGTCTATTTCGGCCCCGAGGCCGAGTTCTTCATCTTCGACGACGTCCGCTTCAAGGCCGATCCCTACAACACCGGCTTCAAGCTCGACTCGGTCGAACTGCCCACCAATTCCGACACCGACTATGAAGGCGGCAATCTCGGCCACCGGGTGCGGACCAAGGGCGGCTACTTCCCCGTGCCCCCCATCGACAGCGCGCAGGACATGCGCTCCGAGATGCTCGGCGCCATGGCCAAGATGGGCGCCAAGGTGGAAAAGCACCATCATGAAGTGGCGTCCGCCCAGCATGAGCTTGGCCTGAAGTTCGGCCCGCTCGTGACCATGGCCGACCACCTGCAGATCTACAAGTACTGCATCCACCAGGTGGCCAACATCTACGGCAAGACCGCGACCTTCATGCCGAAGCCGGTCTATGGCGACAACGGGTCCGGCATGCACGTCCACCAGTCCATCTGGAAGGACGGCAAGCCCCTGTTCGCCGGCGACAAGTATGCCGACCTTTCCCAGGAATGCCTGTGGTACATCGGCGGCATCATCAAGCATGCCAAGTCGCTGAACGCCTTCACCAACCCGCTGACCAATTCCTACAAGCGGCTGGTGCCCGGCTATGAGGCGCCCGTGCTGCTCGCCTATTCGGCGCGCAACCGTTCGGCCTCCTGCCGCATCCCCTACACCAACAACCCGAAGGCCAAGCGCGTCGAGGTCCGCTTCCCCGATCCGGGCGCGAACCCCTATCTGGCCTTCGCGGCCCTGTTCATGGCCGGCATGGACGGCATCCTCAACCGCATCGATCCCGGCGCGGCCATGGACAAGGACCTGTACGACCTGCCCCCCGCCGAGCTGAAGCAGATCCCCACCGTCTGCGGCTCGCTGCGCGAGGCCCTGAAGGCCCTCGAGGAGGACAATGCCTACCTGACCAAGGGCGGCGTGTTCACCGAGGACTTCATCAGCGCCTATATCGACCTCAAGATGACCGAAGTGATGCGTTTCGAGATGACGCCCCACCCGGTCGAGTTCGAGATGTACTACTCGGTCTGATCGTCCCCAGGGACACGATCATCCGGCATCGGGGCGTCCTTCGGGGCGCCCCTTTTGTTTGGAGCGCGCTCATCTCGAAGGCCGAAACAGAACGGCCCCGCTCCGTCTCCAGAGCGGGGCCATGTGGCCTGCGGGCGCGGGCCTTGCGCTATTCCAGCATCTCGCCATAGGGGCGCGGTTGCGGCGAGGTGAGCAGCGGTCGCTCCGTCTTGCGGAGGCGGACATAAACCTGCGCCGCAATGAGGATCACCGCCAGCAGCAGGAAGGCGGCGCTGATGGGCCGTTCCACGAAGGTCATCAGGTCCCCCCGCGAGATCAGCAGCGCCCGCCGGAACGTCTCCTCGAAGCGCGGCCCCAGGACGAAGCCCAGCATGATGGGCGCCGGGTGGAAGCCGAGCTGGAGCAGCACATAGCCACCAAGCCCGATGACCAATGTCTCCACCACAGCGAACAGGTCATTCTGGGCGCTGTAGACGCCGATGCAGATGAAGAAGAGCGCGCTGGGATAGAGATATTTGTACGGGATCGACAGCAGCTTCACCCAGACGCCGATCATGGGCACGTTCAGGATGACCAGCAGGATGTTGCCGATCCAGAAGCTCGCGACCAGGCCCCAGAAGATGTCCGGATGGTCCGAGATGAGCTGCGGCCCCGGCGTGATGCCCTGGATGATCAGGGCGCCCAGAATCAGCGCCATCACCGCATCGCCTGGAATGCCCAGGCTCATGGTGGGGATGAAGTCGCCCTGAACCGAGGAATGGGTGGACGCCTCAGGGCATGCGACGCCCTCAATGGCCCCGTGGCCGAAGCGGTGCGGGGTCTTCGAGATCTTCTTCTCCGTCGAGTAGGAGACGAAGGAGGCGATGGTGGGCCCGGTGCCGGGAATGAGCGAGCACAGCGCGCCGATGAGCGTGCCGCGAATCATGGCCGGGAAGGCCAGCTTCATGTCCTCCTTGGTGGGGCGCATGTCAGCGAGGCTGATCTTGCTGTCCTTGGTGGACACCTTGGCCACCCGGTTGACGCTTTTCAGGAACTCCGCGACGCCGAAAATGCCCAGCGCCAATGCCACGATCTCGATGCCGTCCATCATCTCCGTAATGCCGAAGGTGAAGCGCGGCTCGCCAGTGTTCACGTCCGTGCCGGCGATGCCCATGAGCAGGCCCAGGACGGTCATGGCGACGCCTTTCAGCGGCGAGCTCTTGGCCAAGGTCGCGCCCGCCAGCAGGCCGAGCAGCATCAGGGAGCAGATGTCCGCCGGCCCGAACTGAAGGGCGACCCCCACCAGCACGGGCGCGAAGAAGATCATCTCGATGATGCCGAAGGAGGCCCCCACGAACGAGGAAATCATGGTCACGCCGAGCGCCACGCCGCCCCGCCCCTGCTTGGTGAGCGGATAGCCGTCCAGGCATGTCACCGCGTGCGGGGGATGGCACGGCAGGTTCAGGAGGATGGAACAGATGGCCCCACCATATTGGGCGCCGTAGTAGATGCCCGCCAGCATCAGGATGGCGGCCACCGGCTTCATGGCGAAGGTCAGCGGCAACAGCACCGAGATGGCGGCCATGACGCCCATGCCCGGCAGCACGCCCACGATGTTGCCGAACAGCACGCCGACAAAGCACCAGAGCAGGTTTTCAGGCTGAAGCGCGACGCCGAAGCCGTGATAGAGATCAGTCAAAGCCGTGATCATGATCCGCCCTCACCACAGCTTGAGGGGGATCTGAAGGGCGTACCAGAACAGCCCGATCAGCACTCCCGTCATGATGGACGCCAGGACAAGCGCCGCCTTCACACTCATGGTGCGGTCGCCCATGGCGGAGATGAACACCAGCGCGAAGGTGGCCGGTGCAAATCCCACATGTTCAGCCAGGCCGATAAAGGCGAGGATGCCGCCGACAATGGCCACGAAGCCGCGCACGTCCGGCAGGTGGAAGTGCTCCCCCGGCTCCAACTCGGTGGACCCGCCGCCCTTCAGCAGAGTCCCGATGGCGATGGCCGCGCCAATTCCGCTCAGCGTGACGCCCAGGATGATGGGGAAATAGCCCGTGCCCATGCGGAAGAGATTGCCCACCGGATGGGACAAACCCTCTGCCACCGCGCCAAGACCCAACAAGAGCAGCAGCACCCCGCCATAGAGATCCCGCCATGTGAGGAAATGGCGGATGATGGCATCCGTCCGGGGATCGGACTTATTGGCGCCTGCCGGCCCTTTCCCGTCATTGGGGCCGATGAGTGGTGTCGACATCGATTGCGTTTCCTTCCCGATACATCGAATTTTTGTTTTTCTTGGATATGAGGACGGACGAACAGAATTCATCTTCGAAACATTCCCCGCACTCATGTATATTCCGCTGCGGAATAACGCGACGTGAGGATACAGTTCGCGACTTTGATCGCCCGAGTTGAATAACAAAATGACGCAAGGTTATTTTGCGATTGCCCTTACTTCGCGATTACATGATTTTTATTGGCAACCGATGTCAAGACGGAAGATGAGATCTACATACACTTGACCTAAGGTCCGTCGGTGTGCGCAGCAGGGGCGTGCGGACTGATCCTTGGTGTGCGGGCGTGAAAGATCGACAGCACGGGGCATGCCGCACAGGGGGTGAAACCGTCGGGTGATGTCCGATTGGGGGCGGGGTCGCTTCAGGAGGGACCCGCTGAGAGCATGCGCGACGAAGGCCCGGCTGGGCTCAGTGGGTCAGCCAGATCGCCCCGCCGATGAGAACCAGCTCTCCCGCCACAACCCCCGCCAGAATGGAGCGGCGAAAAGCGAGGAAGGACGCGATCCCGGCGAGCACGCAGCCGAGGCGCAAGGCAAGGGGAATGTCCGCAAGCGCGCCGGTGGGCATCAGGATGAGCCGCGCGATGACCGCAGCCAGCAGGGCCGTCGCGACGGCCTTCACCCAGATGAAGATCTCGCTCCCCTCCTGCACCCGCCGGCCTGCGATAACCGCCAGGGACCGCCAGATTTCGGTGGGCAGGAACCCGACCAGGAGCATCACGAAGATCGCCGTCCATTCGCCGCTGAAGGGATAGGTCACCGACGGCTCCTCCACCACCGCCCCACCAGATAGGCCGCGGTGCCACCGCCAAAGCCGGTGATCATGAGATCCGCCCCCCCGCTCATGCCCACCACGAAGGGGGCCATGATGGTGCCGAAGGCCAGGGCCAGCCAGTCGGTGGCGTCCCGCGCGCCCCGAATCAGCAGCAAGGTGAAGGATAAGGGGGTCATGAACAGCAGGGCTGCCCCCATGGAGGGGGGAAGTTCACCGGCCAGCAGAAAGCCGGTGGCGGTGCCGGACATGCTGAAGGCCAGCAGCAGCATGCCAAAGCCGAGCACGAATGGGGTGCGGCCATGCAAGGGCACATGCGGCAGCAGTCTCTGGCCTTCCACCCACAGGGTCATGGCGACGAAATGGGCACACAGCAGGTCCTTCCACAGGCTCCGGCGTGGCCCGCGCATCAAGGGCGCGATGGAGACCACCATGGGCAGAAGGCGGATGGAGGAGAGGGCGACCGCGAGCGCGACCGCCGGCAGGGCGGTGCCGGTGACCAGCCCGCCGATCATGATGACCTGACCCGGCAGCGCCCAGATGAAGAAGGTGGACAGCACGCCCGCGAAGAAGGGATAGCCGACGCCCTGCAGCAGGCCGCCATAGCCCACATATCCCGCGAAAAGCACGAGGCCGGGCACGGAAATCGCGCAGCGTGCGCCTTGGGCGAACCATCCCAGGGTGCCGCGCGGAGCCGGCGTCAAGGTTCCGGCCGGGTCGCCGGACAGCGGCGGCTGTGCAATGGTCACGGTTGAGGTCTCGAACAGGGGCTTGGGGGCGCAAGCTAGCACTGGCGGTGGCGACGCTGAACCTCCCATGGGCGCAGGGCTTTAGCCCGGTTCATGCCGGCATCGCAGGCCCGGGCCGCAGGCGTTCGCGCGACGGAAAGCCCTTCCCCCGGAAGCGTCGCCATTTTAGAACCAAGTGTGCTTCCCGGGAAAAAGTTTTGACACGTGCGCGTCGTTCCCATCGCCTATACCGATCCCGCCGCAGCCTTCGCGGCATTTGCGGATGAGCCCGTCGCGGCCCTGCTGCAAAGCTGCGCCCCAGACGGTCCGCGTGGGCGCTATTCCTATATCGCAGCGGAGCCCTACCGCCTGATCGTTGCCACCGGCCGTGGCGTGATGGTGGACGGGGAGGTGGTGCCCGGCGATCCGTTTTCGGTGCTCGAGCGCGAGCTTGCCGCCGTGCCGCCCCCCGATGGTCCCTGCCCCGTTCCGTTCCGGACCGGCGCCGTTGGCTTTCTCGGCTATGAGTTGGGCCGGCACCTGGAGCGGCTGCCGCCCCCCCACATGGTGGGTCCCGGCCAGCCGGAAATGGTCATGGGGCTCTATGACACCGTCATCGCCTTCGATCACCAGGAGGAAGCGGCCTATGTGATCTCAAGCGGCGCGCCGGAGACAGACCCGATCGCCCGTGCCCGCCGCGCGGCAATGCGCGCCCACGGCTTCCTCCACCGCCTCTCTGGTGCCAGCGAGACCCCGGCCGCGCCCGACTGGGGGCCACAAAGCGCCTGGCACCCGGATCTCGGCCGGGCCGAGGTGGAAGAGCGTATCGCCCGGACCATCGCCTATATCTGCGCCGGCGACGTTTTCCAGGCCAACATCACCCAGCGCTTCACCGCGCCCATGCCGGTGGGCCTGAATGATCGCGGGCTTTATGCGCGGCTGCGCGCGCTTTCCCCTGCCCCCTTCGCCGCCCTCCTCACCTGCGGTCGTGCCATGGCGGTGGCGAGCGCCTCTCCGGAGCGCTTCCTCAGCCTTGACGCCGATCGCTGGGTGGAGACGCGCCCCATCAAGGGCACGCGCCCCCGCCATCCCGATCCATGGCAGGATGCGGCGTTCGCGGCGGACCTTTCGCAAAGTGCCAAGGACCGCGCCGAGAATCTGATGATCGTCGACCTCATGCGCAACGATCTCGGCCGCGTGGCGGAACTGGGCAGCGTGACCGTTCCAGTCCTGAACGGACTGGAGACCTTCGCCTCCGTCCATCACCTTGTTTCGGTGGTCCGCGCGCGGTTGCGCGAGGGGCTGGGCCCCGTGGACCTGCTGCGGGCCACGTTTCCCGGCGGGTCCATCACGGGCGCGCCCAAGATCCGGGCCATGGAGATCATCCACGAACTGGAGCCCGCCCCGCGCGGCGTCTATTGCGGGGCCATCGCCTGGATCGGCTTTGACGGAGCCATGGATTCCTCCATCGTCATCCGCACCTTGGTACGGGTCGGCGACACGGTCATGGCGCAGGCGGGCGGAGGCATCGTCGCCGATTCCGATCCGGCCGCCGAGTATGAGGAGAGCATGGTGAAGATCGCTCCGCTCCTGCGCGCCGTGGCGGGTCCGCGCCCCTGAGGAGACGACCATGTTGATCTGGCTGAACGATGGGTTGGTGGAGGCTGATGCCGCCGCCATTTCCCCGCAGGATCGCGGCTTCACCCTCGGCGACGGCCTGTTCGAGACCATGAAGGCTGTCGGCGGCCGCGTGCTGCGCCAGGACCGCCATTTTGCACGGCTGCGAGAGGGAGCGCAGGTGCTCGCCCTGCCGGTGCCGCACCTCGATCTGGGCGCCGCCATTGCTGCGGTGCTCGGTGCAAACCGATTGCTGGATGCGGTGGTGCGGCTGACGCTGAGCCGGGGCGTGGGTCCTCGCGGCATCCTGCCCCCGGCGGATGCCCGTCCTACGCTCGTGATCGCCGCGGCGCCCTTGCCGGCGCCGATGCCGCCAGCGCGTCTGTGCCTCTCACAGCGCACGCGCCGCAACGAATTCTCCCCGCTGGTGCGTATCAAATCCCTGAACTATCTGGACAACATCATCGCGCGGCAGGAGGCGGCGGCGCGCGGCTATGACGATGCGTTGCTTCTGAACACGCAGGGCCGGGTTGCGGAGGGCACCTATGCGAACCTGTTCGTGATCCTGGACGGCCACCTGGTGACGCCCCCCCTGACCGAAGGCGCGCTTCCCGGCATCCTGCGTCGGGAGGTGCTGGCGGCGGGCGGGCGCGAGCACAGTCTCACCCTCGCGGACCTGGAGCGGGCCGAGGAGGCGTTTTTGACGTCCAGCCTCGGCATCCGCTCCATTGTCTCCATCGAGGACCGCCCCCTGCTTTCCGCAACCATGGCCGACCGGCTGCGGCAGGCCGTCATCTGACGACCGGCAGCCGGCGCGCCGGCTCAAGCGGTAAAGGCCTCGCCCTTGGGCGGGATGACCACCTTGGCCGGGCCGTCCTTCAACGCGTCCACGAACGGCGCCGGATCCTGGATCAGCAGGCCGAACGTGGCGTAGTGGCAGGGCACCACGGTCTTGGCCGTGATGAACCGCTTCACCGCCAAGGCCGCCGTGGCGGGTCCCATGGTGAAGCGGTCGCCGATGGGCACGAAGGCCACGTCGGGCGCATGGATCTCGCTGATGAGGGCCATGTCGGAGAACAGGTCGGTATCTCCCAGATGCCAGACCGTCGGTTCGCCCGGCGCCTTCACGATGATGCCGTTGGGATTGCCGAGATAGGTCGGGTTGGCGCCGCCGCCGCCCGAGGAATGGTCCGCCCGCACGAAGGTGGCGCTGAAGCCGCCCATCTCCACGGTGCCGCCGGTGTTCATCATCTCGAAGGCGCTGAGGCCCTCCCCGCCCAGATAGGCGCACACTTCGGGATTGGCCACCACCTTGACCGTCCGGCCTGCCGCCTCGGCGGCCTTCACGATGGAAACCGTGTCTCCGATATGGTCGCCATGACCGTGAGTTAGGAGGATGTGCGTCACGCCCTCGGCTGCCTTGGCCTTGTCGCTCACAAAGGCCGGATTGCCGGTGAAGAAGGGATCGAAGAGCACCACCTTCTCCGCGAAATCCAGGCGGAACGCGGCGTGGCCGAACCAGGTAATTTTCATGAGGTGCCTCTTTCGGTGGTGAACGGCGGGCGGAGCATGCCGAAAGGCCGGCTGCGGCGCAACGCATCTCGCGCCGGTGGCGAGCCCACCCCATCCATGGTAGCCAAGGCCATGTCCGATCAGATTGTTCCGACGCCCTCCACGCAGCCCGCCCCCGTCGTCCCCCTGGCGGATCTGGCGCCGTTGCTTGCGCCGCGCGGCAGCTTGATCGGCCTCGATCTTGGCACCAAGACCATCGGCGTTGCCGCCTGCGATCCGGACCGTCGGCTGGCGACCGTGGTGGAGACGGTGAAGCGCACAAAATTCACCGCCGATGCTCAGCGCCTGCTGCACCTGGCGCATGACCGCAAGGTGGTGGCTTTCGTCCTCGGCCTTCCCCTCAACATGGACGGTACGGAAGGCCCCCGCGCCCAGGCGAGCCGTGCCTTTGCCCGCAATTTTGCCCGCCTCACCGCCTGCCCCATCGCCCTGTGGGACGAGCGCCTGTCCACCGCCGCAGTGGAGCGGGCGCTGATCCAGGCGGATGTCAGCCGGGCCAAGCGGGCGGCGGTCATCGACCAGCACGCGGCTCTCTTCATCCTGCAGGGCGCGCTGGATTTTCTCGCCCAGCAGGCCGCACGCCAGGCTGAAGCATGAACATGCGCGCGCCCGCGATTCGCTCCGCGTTTGTCCGCCACATGTTCGCCCCGAGCGACCTCCTGTCCCATAACGGGACGCGAGCCGTCCGCCCCTAGCCATGGCCGCGGCGCCCTTCATCCCGGTCTGCCTCGCCGATTATGAACGCCTCGCGCTGGCGCGCCTGGACGGGGCCGTGCAGGCCTATCTGGAGGGCGGCGCGGCCGATGAAATCACGTTGCGGGAGAACCGCGCCGCTTTCGATCGCATCCGCCTCGCGCCCCGGGTGCTGCCCGACCTCAGAGGGGCGAACACGCGCCTGGAACTGCTCGGGCTGGACTTGCCCCATCCCATTCTCGTGGCACCCACCGCCTATCACCGCCTGGTCCATCCAGAAGGCGAGCGGGCGACCGCCCAAGGCGCGGGAGTGATGGGCGCCGTCATGGTCGTCAGCACCCAGGCGAGCGTGGCGGTGGAGGACATCGCTGCCTTGGCCACCGCACCACTCTGGTTCCAGCTCTACATGCATCCAGACCGGGGTGTGACCCAACATCTGGTGCAGCGGGCCGAGGCGGCCGGCTGCCGCGCCTTGGTGGTGACCGTGGATGCGCCGGTGAGCCTGCGTAACCGCGAGGAGAGGGGCGGCTTCCGCCTGCCGCCGGACGTGGAAGCGATGCACCTGAAGGGGCTGCCTCCTCTGCCCACGCCCTCTCCCGCCGCCATGGGCGAGGTACCCGTCTTCAATGGCGGGCTGGATGCCGTGCCCGGCTGGAGTGACCTGGGCTGGCTGCGGGAGGCGTGCCGTCTGCCGATCCTGCTGAAGGGCATTATCCATCCCGACGACGCCCGCCGCGCGGTGGCGATGGGGATGGATGGTCTCATCGTCTCCAACCATGGCGGCCGGGTCCTCGACACCGTCCCCGCCGCGATCGACGCTCTCCCGCACGTGGCGGAGGCGGTGGCCGGGGCCGTGCCCGTCTTGATGGATGGCGGGATCCGGCGCGGCACGGACGTCGTGAAGGCCCTGGCACTCGGCGCGCGGGCGGTGCTCGTCGGCCGACCGTGCCTGCATGGGCTGGCGGCTGCGGGCGCGCCCGGTGTTGCCCATGTCCTGCATCTGCTGCGGGCTGAGCTTGAAGTGGCCATGGCCCTCACCGGCCGCACGACCCTCGCGCAAGTGGATCGCTCCGTGCTTTGGCCGCCGATGCCTGTCCACATGTGATTTTCAGCTTGGCCATTTTCTCCGGAACCGGATGCTTGGCTGTGCGTTTCTCAAGCGAAACAAACGGAGACTTCGCTATGAGCCGCACCGGTCTTTACGCCATCATCGCTGTCCTGGTGGTGGCCGGAGGCTATTTCGCCTACCAGACCTATCAGGAGCACGAGAAGGACGAGCGCTCGCTTCAGATCGAGGTGGGACCGAACGGTGTGAAGGTCGATCCGCCCTCGCGCTGACCGTCCAAATTAATACCGCGGGGCATTCACGCCCCGCGCCTGTGCCGCGCGCGCCAGCGTCCGCTGCTTGACGGGCTCCCGGCCCATCTCCCGGCGCCCCTCCCTTCCGTCCCCTTCCGGTGCGGCGCAACAACGCCCCCCCAGGCGCCCAAGGTGGATTTTGTTTGTGAAAGCAAAGCAATGGTTCCGTCTGGTCACGGCCCAATAACGACCGCCCGCCCTTCGCGGCTTCCTTTGTAATCGTTTGAAATGCAGCGCAGCAGCAGTCGCATGCCGTAGTTCTGCGGAATTGCTGCAAAGTTCAAGCCCTCCTACCGTTCGCCCGTGCAATCGAGAGGCGACACACGACGCGTCCGCTGACCACGCCTATCAAAGACCAACTGCTTGGCGACGCGCCAGTTGGTCGGCGGGGTCCGTGACACGGCAGGTGAATCGCGGTCTCGCCCGTCCCCGCCTCAGGCGCGGGCGGACAGCAGGAGCGATCCATGGGCGCGCAGATCCCACCCTCAGGCCTCCCTTCTCCCTTCGATCCGGCGGCCTGGTTCCCCACCGCGAAGGCCCTGCCCCCCTTCAAAGCGTTCGTCGATGCCTGGGCGAAGCCGGCAAGTGGCGCGCCGCTCGCCTTTTCCCATGCCGGCGCCCTGCCGCATTTGGCGGGCAACCCATTCGGGGCTTATGTCCAGGATGGCTGGCAGCGCTCCATTCTCTTTGCGGACCTTCTGCGCCAGCGCGGCAACCAGCAGGAGGAGATCACGTCCCGGCCCACCGCCACGGTGCTCAGCTTCGATCATGAGGTGATCGCCAGCGGGCGTGCCTTGCCGCGGCCCATCAATTATTCCCTCACGCGCATCATTCCCCCGCCGGGGGTGGAGGTGGACCCCACCAAGCGCCCCGTCGTGGTGGTGGACCCCCGCGCCGGGCAAGGACCCGGCATCGGCGGCTTCAAGACCGAGAGCGAGATCGGTGAGGCACTCGCGAATGGGCACCCGGTCTATTTCATCGCCTTTTCCGCCGATCCCGAGCCCAGCCAGACCTTTCTCGATGTGGTGGAAGGGCAGGTGGCCTTTTTCGAGCAGGTGGCGCTCCTCCATCCCGATGCGCCCCCGCCCTTCGCCATCGGCAATTGCCAGGCCGGCTACCAGACCTTGATGGTCGCCATGTTGCGGCCGGACCTGTTCGGCCCCTGCATGGTGGCCGGCTCGCCCATGTCCTACTGGCAGGGCGAGCATGGCAAGAATCCCATGCGCTATTCCGGCGGGCTCCTGGGCGGCAGCTGGCTGACCGCGCTGGTGAGCGACCTGGGCAAGGGCAAGTTCGACGGCACTTGGCTGATCCTCAATTTCGACAGCCTCAACCCGGCCAACTGGCTGTGGGGCAAGCAATATGAGGTCTATGCGGCGATCGACACGGAGGGGCCGCGTTATCTCTCGTTCGAGAAATGGTGGGGCGATTTCATCACGCTGAATGGCGATGAGATCCAGTTCCTGGTGGACGAGATGTTCATCGGCGACAAGCTCACCCGCAACGCCATCCGCGCCAGCGATGGATCGGCTTTCGACCTGCGCAACATCTCTTCGCCGGTGATCGTCTTCACCTCGCTCGGCGACAATATCAGCCCTCCGCCTCAGACGCTGGGCTGGATCCTGGATCTCTACAAGGATGTGGACGACATCCGCGCCGAGGGGCGCACCATCGTCTATTGCATGAACCAGAAAGTGGGCCACCTCGCCATCTTCGTCTCCGCCAAGGTGGGCGCGAAGGAAGACGAGGAAATGGTGCGCCTGATGGATCTGGTGGATTGCCTGCCACCGGGCCTTTACGAGTTGGTCATCTCGCCAGCCAGCGCCGAGGAGGTGGCGGCGGGCGGCCATGCCTGGCACAGCCGCTTCGAACTGCGCTCCCTGGACGACATTCGCGCCTATGGCCGCAACAGCGTGGAGGATGATCGCGCGTTCGAGGCGGTGCGCCGGGTGTCGCAGATCAATCTCGCACTCTACCGCACGTTCCTCCAACCGGTGGTGCGGGCACTCGCCACACCGCAGATGGCGGATCTCCTGTTCAAGGCCAACCCCTTGCGGCTGAGTTACAGGCTGTTCGCCGACAGCAACCCCTTCATGAAGGGCCTCGCCCCCGCCGCGGAGGCCGTGAAGGCGGACCGGCGGCCCGTGGAGGCCGACAATCCCTTCCTGGTGGCGCAAACGCAGGCGTCCGACCAGATCACCCGCGCGCTCGATACGTGGCGCGACCTGCGGGACCGTTGGGTGGAGGCGAGCTTCTTCGCGCTTTACGGCTCTCCTCTGCTCCAGGCGGCGCTTGGCATGACGGCCGAGGAGAAGCTCCGAGATCTGCCGCCCGTCTCGCCCGAAAAGCGGGCATTCCGGGAGCACAAGATGGCGGCCTTCCGCGCACGCGTCACGAGCGGCGGATTCAACGAGGCGCTGCTGCGCGCGGTCCTCTTCGTGGGCTCGGCCGAGCGCGTGCTGGACGAGCGCAGTGCCCAGGCGCTGAACGAGGTGCGCGAGCATCTGATGCAGATGCCCATCGCCGCCTTCAAGCACCTGGTGCGGGAGCAGTTCTACATCATGCTTCTCGAGCGCGAGGCCGCCATTGAGGCGATTGCCGGCCTGGTGCCTGCCCCCGCAGAGCGAAGCCTGCTGCTGGAGACGACGCGCGACATCGCGCGGGCTTCGGGTCCCCTTCCTGTCGCCGCGCGCCAGCGCATCGAGAGCTTGGCGGCACTTCTCGCCGTCCCGGCGCCCCTGGACGCAGGACCGGACGCAGCTTCTGGCCTGCCGGCGCTGACCAGCGCGGCGGAATAGCCCGGAACGTGGATCCCGGCCCAAGGGCGGGACCATTCCGCCCGACCCGTCTGGGCGCGGTGGGTCCCGCCGGAATGTCGCGTCCGGGACAGGCGCTTGAGCAAGGTCAATTCACGGCCGCACCGCTTCAGGGAGCATGCGCAAGCGTGGCTTTGCGGCAGCGGAAATGAGAGGCGGACATGTCACAGACATTGGCGGCGCCGGGCGTTCAGGCGCCAAGGGAGGCCCCCCCCGACTCAAAGCCGGCAGCATCCGCGCCAGCGGGAAGCACTGCGGGCATCACCCGCCTCGACGCGCCTGCCATCGCGGCCAAATTCAAGGAGCTGGACAGCACCCCCAGGGGCTTGCCCGGCGCGGAGGTGAAAGCCCGGCAGGAAAAATACGGCCCCAACGCCATCGAGGCGAAGGAAGAGGGCAAGTGGGAGAAGCTGGTCGGCTATTTCTGGGGGCCGATCCCCTGGATGATCGAGGCCGCCGCCCTGCTCTCGCTCATCCGCTTCGACTGGCCGGACTTTGCCGTGGTGATGGGGCTCCTGCTCTACAATGCGGTCGTCGGCTTCTGGCAGGACAGCAAGGCGGCAAGCGCGCTCGCCGCGCTCAAGCAAAGCCTCGCTTTGAAGGCGCGGGCGCTGCGCGACGGGGCGTGGGTCACCATCGACACGGCGGAGCTTGTCCCCGGTGACGTGGTGAGCGTGGCCGGTGGGGAGACGCTGCCGGCGGACCTCCTGCTGGTGGAAGGGAAGTATCTCTCCGTCGACCAGGCGGCGCTGACGGGGGAATCCCTGCCCGTCTCAAAGGCGGTGGGCGATAGCGCCTATTCCGGCTCCATCGTGCGCCAGGGGACCATGACCGGGCTGGTCACCGCCACCGGCAACGCCACCTTCTTCGGTCGCACCGCCCGCCTCGTGGCGAGCGCGGGGGCGAAATCCCATGCGGAGAAGGCGGTCATCCAGATGGGGGACTTCCTCATCATCCTGTCGGCTGCCCTGGCCCTGGTGCTGGTGTTCGCGCAGGTCTGGCGGGACATCGGTGCAGATGGGCACTGGGAATGGAGCCATGCGGGCTCCATCGTACAGCTGGTGCTGGTGCTGCTGGTGGCCTCGGTGCCGGTGGCGACGCCGGCCGTCATGTCGGTGACCATGGCGCTGGGCGCGCTCGCCTTGTCGAAGCAGAAGGCCATCGTCTCGCGCCTGTCCGCCATCGAGGAACTGGCGGGCGTGGACATCCTGTGTTCGGACAAAACGGGCACCCTGACGCTGAACCAATTGACGCTCCAGCCGGCCATTCCGTTCGGCGATGCCAAGGCGGACGATCTCGTGCTGGCCGCCGCCCTCGCCTCCCAGCGCCAAAGCGACGACGCCATCGACAAGGCCGTGCTCGCGGCGGCGAATGCCTCTGTGCTCGCCACCTATGTGCCCGTGGATTTCACCCCCTTCGATCCCGTCAACAAGAAGACCACGGCCAGCCACCGGGGGCCGGACGGACAGGTGATCCATGTGGCCAAGGGCGCCCCGCAGGCCATCGCCAGCCTGTGCGGCCTCACAGAAGGCGACGCGGCGCGCGCCTATTTCGGCACGGTGGAGACCCTGGCCCGCTCCGGCACCCGCGCCCTCGGCGTTGCCCGTTCCACCGATGGCACGAACTGGACCCTGCTCGGCCTCCTGCCCATGCTGGACCCGCCCCGGCCCGACGCCGCCGCCACCATCGCGCGGGCGAAGGAACTGGGCGTGACGGTGAAGATGGTCACCGGCGACGACGTGGCCATTGGCGGCGAGATTTCCCGCCAATTGGGGCTCGGCGACCGGCTCCTGGTGGCCAGCGACGTGTTCGGCAAGGACGAGAGCCCCGAGCGCATCGCCATCGACACCGCCCGCGCAGTGGAAGTGGCGGATGGCTTCGGGCGCGTCTTCCCCGAGCACAAGTTTGCCATCGTGAAGGCCCTGCAGGAGCGCGGCCATATCGTGGCCATGACCGGCGACGGCGTGAACGATGCCCCTGCCCTCAAGCAGGCCGATTGCGGCGTGGCGGTGAGCGGGGCGACGGACGCAGCTCGGGGGGCGGCGGCCCTCATCCTCACCGCGCCGGGCCTGTCCACCATCATCCATGCCATCATGGAAGCGCGCGCGATCTTCGAGCGCATCACGAGCTACATCTATTACCGCATCGCCATGACCATCAACATCATGCTGGTGGTGGTGCTGGTCTATCTCGTCTACGACTTCATGCCGCTCACCGCGATCATGATCGTGTTCCAGGCCTTGCTTGACGACATCCCGATCATGACCATCGCCTATGACAATGTGAAGGTTCAGGACCGGCCGGTGCGGTGGAACATGCACCGGATCATTTCCTTCTCCTCCATCATGGGCCTGATGGCGCTGGTGCAGAGCTTCGGCATTGTCATGCTCGGCATGTTCTGGATGCGTAGTCCCGAGCTCACCGCCATCCTGCCCATGGATCTGCCCCATGTGCAGACCATGCTGTTCCTGCAGCTGGCCGCCGGCGGGCACCTCTTGTTCTTCGTGTCGCGGGTGCAGGGCACGCTGTTCAGGCCGCCTTATCCAAGCTGGCCGGTGCTGGCGGCCATCTTCGGCACGCAGGTCTTCGCCATCCTCATGTGCGCCTATGGCCTCTTCATGCCGGCGCTGCCCTGGCTGCTGATCGGGGTCGTCTGGGTCTATTGCCTCGCCTGGACGCTCATCATGGACGGGGTGAAGCTGCTTTATTTCCGGATGGTGGAGCGCCGCGAGCGCACCCACAGCCTCATCGACGCACCCCTCGGCCCCGTCGGGCCGGCCTGATCGCGAAAACGGGCCGGTGCGCCCCGCACGCACCGGCCCGGCCGCTCACACCGAAAAGCCCAGGTCTTCCCGGTTGGAGGCGCTGGAAAGAGCGGCGATGAACTGGGCGGCCTCAGCGGCGCGTGGGCTGGAGAGCGCAACCGCCGCCGTATACATGGAGGTCAGCGCCAGCGGCCCGGGCAGTTCGCCGATGACGTCGAGACCGTCGGTGGCGAGGATTTCGGTGGCCTGCGTGCAGCCGAAGGCACCTTGCGCGCCAGACGCCGCAAGGGCGGCCATGGCGGTGGCGCCGTTCGGAAACTCGCGAATGCGGGGCGCCATCTCCTCCGCAAGACCGAGCATGGACAGCACCTTGGCCACATGCTGGCCAGCGGTGGACTTTGTCATGTCCGGCACAAAGAGGCTCTCCGCCCGCTGCCAGGCCGCCTTCAAGGCCTCGGGCGTGTGGACATCGGGATGGGCCTGGCCGGCGGGCACCGCCACGCAGGTGGCGACGCGCCCCACATCGGTGATGCTGCCAGGCACAAGGCGCCCCTCGGCGGCGAGCGCCTCGATGAGCGCGCGGGTGAGGATCAGGAAATCCGCCGGATCGCCCTCGCGGAAGCGGGTGGCCATGCCCCCGACCGCGCCGAACTCCCCATCCACGGAGAGACCGGTCTTTTCCTTGAAGGCCGGGGCAAGGCTCCGCACCAGCCCATGGGCGGCGCCGCCGCTCAGTACGCGCAAACTCGTCACGGGATCACTCCATGGCTGAAAGGATGGCATCGCGCGTGATGGGCATGTGCCGCACCCGCACGCCGATGGCATCGAACACCGCATTGGCGATGGCGGCCGCTGTCGGCCCCTGTGAAGCCTCGCCCGCCCCCAGAGGCGGAGCCCCCGGATGGGTGCAGATCTCCACGTCCACGGCCGGCACTTCGGCGAAGGTCAAGATCGGATAGGTGGCCCAGGCGCGGGAGGTGATCGCCTCCCGGTCGAACCGCACCGCCTCCTTCAAGGCCCAGCTCGTGGCCTGGACCGCGCCGCCCTCGATCTGGTTGGCGACGCCGTCCCGGCTGATGACTTCGCCCACGTCCACCGCGATGGTGAGGCGCCTCACGCGCACCTCCTCCTCGCACAGAACGTCCGCCACCGCGGCGCAATAGGCGCCCGTATTCTTGTAGCGGGCATAGGCGATGCCACGCCCCGTCCCATCCCCCGCCCCCTGGCCCGAGGGCCAGCCCGAACGTCGCGCCACCGCTTCAAGAACGGCAAGGGCGCGCGGATCCTTCAGGTGACGCAGGCGAAAGGCCAACGGGTCCTCGCCGCGCTCGCGGGCCAGTTCATCCATCACCTGCTCGATGGCAAAGACATTTGCGAACGCCCCCAGCGCCCGCAGCGCCGAGGTGCGCACCGGCATGGTCAGGAGCCGATGATTGGTGATGCGCCAATCCGGGAAATCATAGAGCGGCACCGCATTGCGGTCGGAGCCTCCGCCGGTGGCCAGCGGCATGTTGATGGAGACCGGCCGGGGAAAGCCCGCCGCGATCTCGCTTGCCGCCAACAGGGTGGGCGTCGCCGCCCGGCCCGGCCGCAGGCTGTGGCCATTGCTCCACACATCGTGGCGCCACGATACGACTTCGCCGTCGCCATCGAGGTCGACGCCGATCTCCACCGCCATGGCGGCGCCGAAGGGCGCGTTGGCAAGCTCGTCCTCCCGGGTCCACTGCACCCGCACCGGCTCACCGGGGCAGGCGCGCGCGAGAAGCGCCGCATCGAGCGCC
Organism: Aquabacter sediminis; assembly: GCF_028863665.1. Classification (GTDB taxonomy): domain Bacteria; phylum Pseudomonadota; class Alphaproteobacteria; order Rhizobiales; family Xanthobacteraceae; genus L1I39. The sequence continues at coordinate 70,835 of NZ_JARBFX010000001.1, read as the reverse complement.
ACGTCATCGGCGCCGTTATGGCCATAGCAGCCGGCGCCCTCCACGTGGTTGACCACCACATGATCGGGTGACAGCGAAAACGTGCGCGCGAGGTCGGCGCGGAGCATGAAGATGCCCTGGCTGTGGCTCCACACCTCCAGCCGGTCCCCGTCCCATCGCGACAGCGCGCAGCAGGGCGCGATGGCAGCGTGGGCGATGAAGGGGCGGGAAAAGCGACGCGTCAGCGTCCGCGTCACCGTCCGATCGGCCGGGCCCTCCCGGCGATCCACCAGCATGGTCTCGCAGGGGGCAGAGCGGAGCCAGCCCGCCAGGTCGGCCTCGTCGGGAAGATCGATGCCGCCCTCCCAGACCGCCCGCGCCTTCAGCCGCGCCGCGGCGCGGTCAAGGTTCTGCTCGGTGCCGCCCACGACGCCCAGAAAATTCCCGTCGCGCACGATCTGAACGTCCGACGAAAGATCGTCGATGTCGGGCACGTCCACCAGCCGGGCGCCGGAGCGCAGCGGGCGCACCACGCGGCCGTGGCGCATGCCGGGCAGACGCAAATCGTGGATGAAGCGGGCGCGGCCGAAGACCTTGTCTGGAGTGTCGAGCCGGGGCAGGTCGCCGGCTTCGTATGCCTGCACCGGCAGTGGGCTGGCACTCTCGGGGGCTGCGGGCCGATCGAGGAAGAGATCGGCGGCGAGATCGAAGTAGCTCACATGGGCATTGCCCGGTCCCCGGACGATGCCATCCTCCACCCGGCACGCCTCTGGGCGAACGCCCATGCGGACGGCCGCCATCTCCACCAGCATCTGGCGCACCTCGCGCCCCACATGGCGCAAAGCGCGGCCACTGTCCTGCACCGAAAGGCTGCCGGAGGTTACCCCTTCGTCGGGGCTGTGGGCGGTGCTCGGCGGCACCATGCGGATGCGGGCACGGTCCACCTCCAGCGCATCGGCGGCGATGGTGGCAAGCGCGGTGAGAATGCCCTGCCCGATCTCCACCTTGCCGGGGCTGACATGCACCTGGCCATCGGGCGTCAGGCGCAGCCAGCGGCCGAGCGTGGGATTGGTGCGCAGGCTTCCGGGAAGCGCCGGGCCGGTCATGGCCGCATCTCCCCGGCCGCCTTCAGGATGGCCCGCACCATCCGATTATGGGCGCCGCACCGGCACAGGTTGCGGGCGAGGGCATGGCGCACCTCGTCCTCCGTGGGATCGGGATTGGAAGACAACAGCGCCGCAGCCGACATGATGATGCCCGAGACGCAATAGCCGCATTGCATGGCCTGTTCGGACAGGAAGGCCGCCTGGAGCGGATGGGGGCGAGTTTCGTCCCCCAGTCCTTCCAGGGTGGTGACCTCCTTGCCTTCCACCGCCCAGAGCGGGGTCTCGCAGGCGGTGATGCAGGCGCCGTCCACCAGCACCCGGCAGGCGCCGCATTCCCCCTCGCCACAGCCGAAGCGCGGGCCGGACAATCCCAGCGCTCCACGCAGGACGCTGAGCAAGGTGGACTGCGGATCGGCCTCCACGGGCCGGTCCGCGCCATTCACATGCAGGACGTGACAGGCCATCGGGGTCAGTCGGCCGTGATGTTGAACTTCTCGACCACGCCCCGCCACTTGGCGATGTCGGCCTTCAGATAATCGTCGAACTGGGTGGGCGTCATGATCATGGGCACGGCGCCGGTCTTGCCCCAGTCGATCTTGAGGTCGGGATTGCTGAGATATTTCACGATCTCGGCATTCAGCTTGTCGACGATCTCGCGCGGCGTGCCGGCGGGCGCCATGAAGCCGAGCCAGATGGAGGCCTGGTAGCCGGGCAGGCCGGCTTCCTCGGCGGTGGGCACATTGGGCAGCACGGTGGAGCGGGTGGGGCCGGTGGTGGCCAGGGCAATCACCTTCCCCGCCTGCACCATGGGCGCCATGGTGGTGACCGCATCCATCATCATCTGCACATGGCCGCCCACCACATTGTTGCGGGCATCGCCGCTGCTCTTGTGGGCGATGTGGATCATGTCCGTGCCGCTCATGGCGCGGAACAGCTCGGTGGCCATATGGTAGGGCGTGCCCTGGCCCGACGAGGCATAGTTGATCTTGCCGGGATTGGCCTTGGCGTAGGCGATGAACTCCTTGAGCGTGCGCGCCTCAACCTGCGGGTTCACCACGATCACCAGGTCGGAATAATTGACCGGCGACACGCCCACGAAATCGCGCATCAGCTCGTAGGGCTTCTTGCGCAGCAGGGATTCGTTGGCGGTCTGGGTGTTCGACATCATCAGCAGCGTGTAGCCGTCCGCCGGGGCCTTGGCGGCTTCAACGGTGCCGATCACCGAGCCGGCACCGGGACGGTTTTCGACCACGAACGGCTGGTTGAACACCTCCTGGAGGCGCTGGCCCACGAGGCGGGCATAAAGGTCGGCCGGGCCGCCGGGGCCGAAGGGCACGATGATCTTCACCGCGCGGGAGGGATAGGACTGCGCCGCATTCTGCGCCAGCGCGGGCGTGGCGATGGCAAGCGCGGACAGGATGGCAATGCCGTGGGCGAGGCGTTTCAACATGGGGACCTCCCTAAGGGATCATGGCCGCTTCGGGCCGCTTGTTTTTTGATGCACAGGGCGATGCCAGGCGCGGCGACACGGCCGCCGCGCCTAAAGGATCAGTGGAACGGGTTCTCCAGGCTGCCGAGGCCGGTGATGGCGAGGCGCACCACATCCCCAGACTTCAGGAATTTCGGCGGCTTGAAGCCGATGCCGACGCCCTGGGGCGTGCCGGTGGCAATGATGTCGCCGGGCTCAAGCGTGGAGCCGCCGGAGATGAACGCGATGAGGGTCGGAATGTCGAAGATGAGGTCGGACGTGTTGGCATCCTGGCGCAGTTCGCCATTCACCCAGGACTGGACCTGAAGGTTGGTGGCGTCCACCTCGTCCGCGGTGGTGATCCAGGGACCCATGGGGCAGAAAGTGTCGAGCGCCTTGCCCAGATACCACTGCTTGTGATTCTTCTGGCGATCCCGGGCGGTCACATCGTTCACAATGGTGTAGCCGAAGATGTGGTCGAAGGCGTCCGCCTTGGCGATGTTGCGCCCGCCCTTGCCGATGATGAGCGCCAGCTCGACCTCATAGTCGATGGCGTCGGTGACGCCGGGATGGGTCTCAACTGTCGCGCCAGGCCCCACCACGGTGGCCGGCGGCTTGCTGAAGACGGCCGGATAGGCATCGATCTCGGCACCCGCCACCGCACCGGCCTCGAAACCGGACTGGGCGAATTCCTTGGCATGCTCGCGGTAGTTCTTGCCGACGCAGATGATGTTGCGGCTCGGGCGCGGGATGGGGGCGAGCAGGTGGACCTGCGAGAGGGCGATGGGTTCGCCGGCGGCGGCGAGCGCGTCCTGGTGGGCCTGCCAGCCGGCGATCAGTTCGAGCATGCCGCCCGCCTTCACCGGACGGACGGTGCCGGCCTGCGCATCCACGACGCCCACCTGGGTGCGTCCCTCGAATTCAAAAGTGGCCAATTTCATGATCGGGCTTCTTTGGTCAACCAATTTGTGGACATTGATGGATTGGTTGACTATATGAAGCCGATGCCTGTTGTACAGCGCAAAAATAGATGAACCATTGCCGCGATGGGTGAGAGATTGGTTGACCATTCCCGGATGAGCGCGCCAGCCGCCACCAAGCAATCGGCGCGGGTGCATGACTTCCTGGCTGCCGCGATCAAGGGCGGCGACTTCAGTCCGGGCGCCAAGCTGCCGACGGAGCGCGCTTTGTCCGAGAAACTGGGCGTGCCGCGCAGCGCGGTGCGTGACGGCCTTTCCGTGCTGGAAGCGCGGGGCCAGGTGGTTCGGATCGTGGGCAGCGGCACCTATGTGGCGGAGGCGCCAAAGGCGGCCCCTGCTCCCGCCCTGCCCCAGATGGGCCGGGATGCCAGCCCCGCCGACATCATGGCCGCCCGCCTCGTGGTGGAGCCGCGCCTTGCCGCCTTGGTGGTCACCAATGCCACGAGCGCGGACCTGGAGCGCATCGACCAGTGCAACCGCGCCACGGACATGGCGGAGGATTTCGAAGCCTTCGAGCATTGGGACGCGGCCCTCCACGAAGCCATTGCCCAGGCGACGCGCAACCCGCTCATCATCGACATCTATGGCGCCATCACCGGCGCCCGCGACCGGACCGAGTGGGGCGACCTGAAGCGCCGCACCATCACGGCTGAGCGGCGCGCCCTCTATTCCGTGGAGCATGGCGTCATGGTGGCCGCCCTCCGCGCTCGGGACGTGGCGGCGGCGGAGGCGGCCATCGCGGCGCATCTCCTCACGGTGCGGCGCAACTTGCTGGGCGTGTGAGGCGGCGACCTTTTCTTCCCGCGCGGTCCCCTTTAGAGACGCGGAAGGGATGATCCCTCCCAGCCGGTGAGGCGGGAGGCCCATTGTCCTCCCCGCCCCTGCCGCCCCCGAAAACGAGGGGCACCGCGCCGCCGGCCGCCTCTCGCGCCCCGGTGGCCCAATCAAGGAAACGCTCCCATGGCCCGCATTCCCTATGGCGATCCGGAAGCCCCCGAGGTCAAGCCCCTGGTGGATCGCATCGTCGCCGAACGCGGCAACCTGCTTCACCTCTACCAGATGCTCATCCATAGCGGCCCGGTGGCCGAGGGCTGGCTGAATCTCCTCACCGCCATCCGTCAGAAGGGCGTGCTGCCCGGTGGGCTGCGGGAGATGATCATCATCCGCATCGCCGGCCTCAACAACGCCCCCTATGAAGCCGACCAGCACGTGCCGATCGCGCTGAAGGAAGGCGTGCCCCAGGCACAGCTCGACGCCCTCGCCCAGTGGAAGGAAAGCGCCCTGTTCTCGGCCAAGGAGCGGGCGGTGCTCGGCTATGTGGATGCCATGACCCGGCAGATCCAGGTGCCGCAGGACGTGTTCGCCGCCGTGCGCGCCCATTTCAACGACCGAGAGATGGTGGAGCTGACCGCCACCATCGGCGCCTACAACATGGTCTCGCGCTTCCTGGAGGCGCTGGAGATCCACTCGCACGACAAGCGCTGAGAGCCGCCGGGTGCACAGGCCCCACGGACCCAGACATTACTCGGCGAGGACGGACCTGTTCCGCCCCGCCGCCTTGGCCGCATAGAGCGCGCGGTCTGCGCGATCCACGAGCACTGCATAGTCCGGGTGCCCGCCATAGACCGCGATGCCGATGGAAACCGTCACCCGCGTCTCGCTCTGGTCCGGCAGGCGCAGCGGCGCGGCCTCCAGCGTGGCGCGCATGCGCTCGGCCGCGATGATGGCTTCATCACCCCCTGTCTCGACAAGCGCGATCAGGAATTCCTCGCCGCCATAGCGAAACACGAAGTCGCTGGCCCGCACGCAATAGAGCACATGCTCGGCCACATGGCGCAGCACCACGTCGCCGACGCCGTGGCCATACCGGTCATTGATGGCCTTGAAGTTGTCCACGTCCAGCATCAGCACGGAAAAGGGACGACCCGACTTCGCCGCGATGGAGATTTCGCGCCCGAGAATCGTCGCCATGAAGCGGCGGTTGAGCGCACGGGTGAGCGGATCACGTCCCGATTCCACGGCGGCGATGGACTGGAACATTTCGCCGAGCAGGAATTTCAGTTCCTCCACAACGCGCTGGAGCTGCGTCACCAAGGGCTGGAGATCGGCGCTGCCCGACGCCTTGGCCGCCTCGATGCGCGGGAGCATCTGAAGGTCGATTTTCCGCAAGCCCGCCACCAGATCGTCGAGGCCCTTGCGCCCGTCGAAAAGCAGGCCGGCGCGATGGACGACCCAAAGCCCGAACGGCGCGGAGGAGATGCGGCGCAACGATCCACCCGTGCCAGGATCGAGAAGCGCGAACAGAAGCCCCTGGCTCCACTCCATCAATTCGGCACGCTGGCGCTCGTGCTCAAGCGTGATGTCCTGGCCCAGCTCGAACAGCCGATAGGCCTCGTCCATTTGCGCGCGTTGCACCGAGCGGGCCATGTAGGCATCGGTCATGACCGCAACGGCGGCGTCCACGCGCGCATTCATGGCGCGGATGAGCGCCACCAGATGCGGGAGCGCCATGGGCAACCCTTCCAGCCGCGCCAGCAATTCGGTCTTGATGAGGCCCGCACCCTTCACCACCAGCGAGGGCGGGATCTTGATGCGTGCATGAACTTCGCCGATCTGGCGCTGCGCCGCCTCGTCCATCTGCGCGTCTGCGAACAGGGAGACGATCCAGTGATGGAGGGAGTGCTTGAGGCGCGCTTCCACCATGTCCGAGCTCAGAAAAGCCTGGGCCTGCGGATCATCCAGGAACCCGGCATAGAATCGTTTCACGATGTCGTCGGCGCTGGCGGCGGCAAGGTGCTGGAGGGTCAGGCAAAGTTCGGCGTGCGACGGCACGGCACTCTTGTTCATTCGCAATCAAAAGCTCGGCAAAGAAGGCTCGGCCGCGAACCTATCGGCTGGCCCGTCCAGCAGCAATGACAGGCTGGCGGACCATTTGACCAAGGTGTGCGCTTCTGCGCCGACGCGCATGCGAAGCGATCCGTTCCAGTCTTGATTTTCGGAATGAATGGCGGGAGTGACGGGGCTCGAACCCGCGACCTCCGGCGTGACAGGCCGGCGCTCTAACCAACTGAGCTACACCCCCGAAGCGACGGTGCGTTTGCGGCGCCGCGTCGGTGTGGCGCTTCGATAAGGCCGCCTCGGGTCCAAGTCAAGCAGGCCCTCTCGCAGACGTTTCCGACCCTGTGCAAAACTTTCGCGACAGCGGCGGTGGACGCTTTGTCCCTGCATGGGGCGCGAGGCACCGTGCCGCATCGGATGCACCCTTTACGGCCCCCCGCCTTTCGGTGTCATACTCGCCCCGCGCATGGTGCGCGGGAAGACCGGCCTTGAGAACCACGCATCCTGCCTGGAGAGCATGGACCGCCCTTGCGGCGGCCTATCTGCTTGTCCTGCAGATGCTCATGGTCGGGTTGGCGACACCTGCCCTTACGCTCGAATCGGCCGGCATCCTCTGCCAGTCCGCGGCGGGCGCCGATTCCGAGGGGCCGCTTTCGCCGGGGGGGAGCCCCTCCGCCGACTGCTGCATTCTCGGTTGCCCCATGTTCGGCCCCACGGTGGCACCGCCTCCGGCCTTTTCCGCTCCGCTTCCGGCGCGCGCCTTTGACATGGCCACGCAACAGGGCCAGTCGCATCGGGTGGGAGCGGGCCTTGGCTCCTCGGCCGCCCAGGCACGCGCTCCTCCGTCACAGGTCTGACCGCCTTTTCGCTGTCGCCCTCTTTCTGACGGATGTGCCGCCGCGGCCTTGCCCGGTGGCCAAGGAGCATTCCCATGAGCTTTGCCGCTCGCGCGCGCCGCGCCGCGCCCCTGTCTCGCCTGCCTGCCCCGCTCGCGCGCCTTTTGCAGCGCCTCTATGTTGAGGAGGTGGTCGCTGCGCTCGCCTTTGCCGCCTTCCTTTTGACCTTCTCGGCGCAGGCCCTGCTGGCGCACGAATTCAAGGTCGGGCCCATCGAGATCGACCATCCCTGGACCCGCGCCACCCCAGACGGCGCCAATGTGGCCGCCGGCTACATGACGCTGAAGAATTCCGGAACCACCGCCGACCATCTCATCGCCGGCACCCTTGACGGGGTGCAGAAGGTGGAGATCCACGAAATGGCGATGAAGGACGGCGTCATGATCATGCGCCCCGTCACCGGCGGCGTGGAGATTCCCGCCTCCGGCACCATGGCGCTGAAGCCGGGCTCCTATCATGTGATGTTCATCGGCCTCAGCCAGCCGCTCAAGCAAGGCACCAAGGTGAACGGGACGCTGACCTTCGAGAAGGCCGGCACCGTGCAGGTGCAATATGTGGTGGAGGCCCTGGCGGCGCAGACCAGCGGGCATGATCACGGCAGCATGCCCGCTACGGGCAAGTAGCCCCATGGCCAGGTTCAAGATTCCAACGCTCGCCCTGGCCGCGACGGCCGGGGCCCTGCTTCTGCTGGGCGCGGGCTTGGCGGTGACACCGTTCACGGGCGGTGGCAGCCGACTCGCTCCGTCCGGCTCGGCCTCCGCCGCCGCTCCGGCCGCCATTGGCGGCCCCTTCAAGCTGGCCTCCTCAAAAGGCGGCACGTTGTCCGACCAGGACCTGAAGGGCGCGCCCTTTGCCATCTTCTTCGGCTTCACCCACTGCCCGGAAATCTGCCCGACCAGCCTGTGGGAAATGTCCGAATCGCTGAAGCGGCTCGGACCGGAGGCGGACAAGCTGAAGGTCCTGTTTGTCACCGTGGATCCCGAGCGGGACACGCCCGAGATTCTCGCCCGATATCTCCAGTCCTTCGATCCGCGCATCATCGGGCTGTCAGGCAGCCAGAAGGAGATGGAGGCGGCGGCCAAGGCCTATCGGGTCTATTGGCGGAAAGTGCCGACTTCAGACGGCGACTACACCATGGACCATACGGCGCTCATCTATCTGATGGACGCCAAGGGCGGCTATGAGGGCTTCATCGCCTACAAGGATGATGAAGCCACCCGCGACCGCAAGCTGCGCGAGCTGCTGGCAAAATCGGCGGGTCCGTCATGAGGGCCGAAGCCCGTTCCGCCCTCGCGGACCTCGCGGTGACCTTCGTCTCGGGCGCCGCAGCCGGATTTCTCTTTGCCGCCGGCGTACAGGGCCTGGGTCTGACGGGGGCAATGACCCTCATCGATATCCGCGGGGACGGCCTGGATCTGCGCGACGTGGCAGCCTTGGCCTGGATTTTTGGTCAGATGGCGGTGCTCGCGCGCTTCGTGCTGCCGGTCATGATCCGCGCCTGACAAGGCGCCCCTCGGGACACGGCGTGGCCGTGTCCCTTCGCTCCGGCCTTGGCCGGTCATGAGTCCAATGCGAGGGAGAGGACGCATGCGCATCGTTCGCCTGGCCCCTGCTCCGCCCCAGCCGAAGCCTGTCCGGGCCGTGCCGGTGGTGAGCGGATGCATCGAGAGCGGGGACCTGTTCCAGGGCGACCGCCGGATTCGCATCGCCCATGGAGATCAAGTCTACACACTGACACTCACAAGAAAAAATACGCTCATTCTGACAAAATAAGTTTCCTCATTACGGTTTTTCACCTTGACGCGATCCGCCTCAGGGAACGAAAACGCGTGCCCGAACGCGTTTAGTTTCAACTCATTATCTAAGCATTACTTTCGTAAATTGTGGAAATGCAGCTGCCATTCAGGCAATATTCTGCCATAGTTCGAGAGCGATCGCGCCCTCAGTCCCCTTGCCGCATGTGATCCTTCGCGGAAGCCTGCACGCCATGGGCATGGGATGGGCGGAACGGGGCAGGGGGAAACAAATGCAGGGCGGTCGGGCACGGGCGAAGACGAAGGCGGGCGTTCGCGCGTCCAGCCTCGCGCGCGCCACGTTCGCCCTTCTGCCCCTCCTCCTGGCCTATGCGCTGGTGTTTCAGGTGGTCCTGGCGAGCGGCCTCATGGCCGCGCAGGCCGCCAATGCGTTCGATGCCGGGAGCCTTTGCCTTTCAACCGTCGGCGCCGGTGACCTCCAGGAGGGGGCCGAAGGGGCCTCCGATGGGGTGCCGCACGGCCCGCAAGCCGCCGTCCTCCACTGCCCGCTGTGCCTCTCGCGGGTGGACGCGGTGGTCCTTCCGCCGCCCGCTCCGAACTTGCACATCGAGCGGCTCGCGACCCCCCTGCGATTCCAGCCGGGCCACGCGCAACCGGTTCACATCCCGGCGGATCGCCCCGGCTTTCGCCCGCGCGATCCCCCCGTTCGGGTCACCTGAAACCAGCGGACGCGCAGGAACACGCCCTCTTCCCGTCCAGCCAACGCCTTGCGCTTCGCGCCGGCGGCTGCCCGGCCACGGCTGTCCCGATGCACCCTCCCCTTCCCTCCTTGCGCCGGCGCGCAGGTCCCGACGGGTAAGCACCCGCGACCAGCCGATGCCGCGCCCCAACCTTGCGGTTCGACATGACAGACTTCTGCCTCTCCCCCCTGCGCGGCGCCTTGCACCGAAGCACCGCCCTCGCCTCTCCCGCACCCCTTGCTGTGGCGGCTCCCATGGCGCCGCTGGCCGTGCTCCTCCTGCTCCAGATCGCTTCCAGCCCCGCCCACGCGCAAACGGCCGGCATGAGCGCGCCGCAACCGGAGCTTCCAACCATCATGGTGACCACCACCAGCATCGGTGGCAGCGGGGGACGGGGCGCGGGGCTCGCCCCCTTCACCCCTATCGACACGTCGACCCTCTCCGCTGACGAGGCCGCGCGGGCGACCCTCTTCACCAGCGATTCCGGCTCGCTCGTCTCCAGGCTTCCCGGCGGCGCCGCCTGGGGCGCTGGCGGCGTTTCGAGCTTGCCCATGGTGAACGGCATGGGCGCGGACCGCGTCCAGGTCGCCATCAACTCCATGATCTTCTCGCCGGCCTGCCCGAACGAGATGAATCCGCCTTTGTCCTATGTGAACCCGGCCCAGATCTCGAAGGTGAAAGTGTATACCGCCACCGCGCCGGTCAGCGCCGGCGGCGACTATACGGGAGCGCGGGTGGATGTGTCCCTGGCCCCTCCCGCCTTCACGCCGGGACAGGCGGTGAAGGTGACCGGCAGCGTCTCCGGCTTCTATCGGGGCAACGGCAATGGCTACGGCGTCGACGTGAACGCCACCGCCTCAAACGAGGACACCAGCGTCACCTATACGGGCGGCTGGGTGCGGGCCAGCGACTACACGTCCGGCAACGGCACCGTCATCAAGTCCACCATGTATGAGACGCAGAACCACGCGCTCAGCATTTCCAAGAAGCTGGCGAATGACGGCCTCCTGACGGTCCAGGTGGGAGGGCAGTTCATCCCCTATCAGGGCTATGTGAACCAATACATGGACATGGTCGACAACAAGTCGGTGTTCGTGAACGGGGCCTATGAGGGATATTTCGACTGGGGCAAGCTGGAGGCGACCGCCTTCGCCAACAATGTCCGCCACACCATGGGCTTCATCCAGCCGGACAAGACCGGCGACATGCCCATGGATACCCGCAGCACCGACATGGGCTACACGGTGAAGGGCACCATCGCCGCCAGCGCCATCGACGTGGTGCGGGTCGGCAACGACCTCTTCTACAACAATCTCGACGACTGGTGGCCGCCCGTCGACGGCTCGATGATGATGGGACCCAACACCTTCATCAACATCAATAACGGCCAGCGCCTGCGGTTCGGCTATTATGCCGAGTGGCAGCGGCAGGTGAATGCCCAGTGGTCCACCATCATCGGCCTGCGCAACGACATCGTCTGGATGAATACGGGCGACGTCCAGGGCTATAATGAAATGATGTACGGCGCCAACGCCGCCGCCTTCAACGCCCTCAGCCACCAGCGCACCGACTTCAACATCGACGGTTCCGCCATCGTCCGCTACGAGGCCAATGCCTTCTCGCTCTATGAGTTCGGCCTTGCCCGCAAGACGCGCTCGCCCAACCTCTATGAGCGCTATGCCTGGTCCACCAATGCCATGGCCATGGACATGATCGGCTGGTTCGGCGACGGCAACGGCTATGTGGGCAATATCGACCTGGTGCCCGAGAAGGCGCACACAGTGAGCTTCACCGCCGACTGGCACGACCCGGCCAACAAGGTCTGGCAGCTGCGCGTCTCGCCCTATTACAGCTATGTGCAGGACTATATCGACGTCCAACGTTGCGCCCTGCCCGGCTGCCTCTCCAGCCTGCCGAACAATCTCACCGCGCAGAACACCTTCGTGTTCCTGCAGTTCGCCAATTTCGACGCCTGGCTCTATGGCGTGAACATCGATGGCAAGCTGGCACTGTGGGACGACCGCACCTATGGCCAGGGCACCTTCCGGGGCGCGCTGAACTTCGTGCGCGGCCAGCGCACCGATGGCATCAACCTCTATCACATGATGCCCGTCAACGCGACGCTGGCGCTGGACCACACGCTCGGCAACTGGAGTTCCAGCTTCGAGGTGCAATTGGTAGGCGCGAAGACGCTGGTGAACGAGGTGCGCAACGAGGTGGAAACCTCCGCCTATGCGCTGCTTAATTTCCGCACCAGCTACCAATGGAACCAGGTCAACATCGCGTTCGGCATCGATAACATCCTCGACACCGAATATGACCTGCCGCTCGGAGGAGCCAACCTCGTCAACTACCAGGTCTCATCCATGATGGGCACGTCACCCGCCTGGGGTTATCCGGTGGCGGGCCCCGGCCGGTCCATCAACACCCGCGTGACGGTCTCCTTCTGACCGTCCGCCTCAGCCGGCCGGGGGCGACCCGGCCGGCCTCCTCATGGCACGCGCTTCTTTTCCAGCTTCCGGGCGAGGGTCCGCCGGTGCATGCCGAGGCGCCGGGCGGTCTCGGAAATGTTGAAGTCCGTCTCCGCCAGGGTCTGGTGGATGCGCTCCCATTCCAGATTCTTCAGCGACGTGGGACGGGCGGTGACCGCGATGGTCTCGTCTCCCTCCGCGCGCCCGAAGGCGGCCTCGATATCGTCCGTATTGGCGGGCTTGGCGAGGTAGTGACAGGCACCGAGCTTGATCGCCTCCACCGCCGTGGCGATGCTGGCAAAGCCGGTGAGGACCACGATCCGGCAGTCCTCGTTGCGCCCGTGCAGCAGCTTGACGCATTCCAGGCCGGAGCCATTGGCCAGCTTCAGGTCCACCACGGCAAAGTCAGGGCTGGCGTCCTCGATCAGCTCGCGCACGCCCTCAATGGTGGCGCACACGCGCACATCATAGTCTCGCCGCTCGAAGGAGCGACGCAGCGCCTTGGCGAGTGTCTCGTCGTCCTCGACGATCAGGAGCAGGCCATTAGTGTCCATGGGCGCCTCCCGGCGACAAGGCGGACAATGGGAAGGCAAGCGTGACGCATGCGCCGTTCAACTCGTTCCGTACGGTAACGCGCCCTCCGAGCTTGCGGATCACATTCATCACCAGGAACAGCCCGAGGCCGCCGCCGGTCCGGTTCTTGGTGGAGCGATAGGGCTTGCCGATCTCATCCAGCATGTCCGGCGGAAATCCCGGCCCGGCATCGCGCACGGTCATCACAAGATCGCCCCCCGCTTCCTCGGCCGTCACGCTGACCCAGTCGGGGGAGGCCTCCAGGGCGTTGTCGAACACGTTGAAGATGACTTGCTTCAAGGCGGTGTCCGAGATGATGGGATCCGCACTGCGCACCAGATTGCGGAACTCCAAGACCGAGGGCGAGCGGCTGTCCCGCCATTCGGCAACCACCTCGTTGATGAATCCAGGCGCGGTGGTGCGCTGCGTCCCCTCGCCGCGCGCCTCGCCCGATGAGAGCAGGATGCCGGAGACGATGGCCTTGCAGCGACCGATCTGGCTCTGCATCTCGGCGATCTCCTCGGCAAGGTCAGGGTCTGCCTTGATGACCGGCATGCGTCGCCAGTCATTCAGGATGACGGAGATGGTGGACAGCGGCGTCCCCAATTCGTGCGCTGCGCCCGACGCCAGGAGGCCCAGGCGCACGATGTGGTCCTCCTCGGCCGAGCGCTGGCGCAGGTCAGCCAGATGCGCGTCGCGGTCCCGCAGGTTCCGGCTGATCTGGTTGAGGAACAGGACCAGCAGGGCCGCCGTGAGCACGAAGCACACGAACATGCCCTGCACCTGGAGTTCGGCCAGGCTCTCATCGAGCCCGAGCGGCAGCACCAGGGGCATGTAGGCCCGGGTCAGCCACACGAAGCAGCCCGCCGCCGCCGTGGCGAGGATCCAGGCGGACCACGCCTCCAGAAGAACGGCGCCCAGCCCCACCTGGAGCAGGAAAAGCGAGATGAAGGGGTTGGTGATGCCGCCGCTCAGATAAAGCTGGATGGTCAGGGCGGTCACATCCAGGAGCAGCTCGACCAGGAGCTCCATGTTGGTCACTACACCCTGACGCTGGTGCCGCCACACGCTCACCAGGTTGAGGGCCGCAAGAAAGCCCAGCACGGAGGCCATTTCCAGCAGCGGCAAATGAATGCGATACCAGAGCTCCGCCACCAGGATGGTCACCACCTGCCCGGCCGCCGCGATCCAGCGCAGCTGGATCACCAACAGCAGGTTCTTCTTGCCCTCCATGTCGGGATTGGAAAGGGGCATCAGGCGGACACGCGGGCTCGGGGTGAAGGACGGGCGAGGAAGCCTCAGCCCTTATAGACCGGATGCGCGCCCTTGGGATGGTGCACAGATGCCGGGAGGCGGGCTCAGATCCGCCGCCGCCACAAGGCGATGGCGGCGCCGGCCGACAGCAGCGCCATCGCGAACCAGGTGAGGGCATAGACGAGGTGATTGTCGGGGAAGGACACCACCGTCAGCCCGCCGGCCGGGAAGCGCCCCGCCGGTCCCGCGGCGTCCGAATCAATGAAATAAGGCGCGACCGGGCCAAGGCCGCGCGCGGCGGCGATGGCGGCCACGTCGCGGGAGAACCAGCGGTCGCCGGCCGGATCATTGGCGCGCAGGAAGCCGCCGCCGGGCTCGGTGAGACGCAGAAGGCCGCTGACGGTGACCTCGCCGGGCGGCGCGGGATCGGTGCGGGCCGCCGGATCCTTCCAGTCACCGGGCACATAGCCGCGATTGACGAGAATGGTGAAGCCCTGGTCGGTCTCAAGCGGCACCATGAACCAGAAGCCCGGGCCGAGCGTCGTCACCGCCTGCACCAGGGCGGCCTTGGCGGGCACAAAACGCCCGCGTGCGGTCACGCGCAGATATTCGGATGTGTCGGGCGAGACCTGCGGCCAGGCCTGCGGACCGGGTGCCGGAACAGCCGGCGCATGGATCCGGGCATCCACCCGCGCGATCAAATCGTGCTTCCAGGCCCGCCGCTCCACCTGCCAGAAGCCGAGGCCGCTGAAGAGCGCGGCCGCCACCAAGAGGAAGAGGCAGAACGCCACCGGCCGGCGACGGGGAGACGGAGAGGGACCGGGGGACGTTTCGCCCGCCCCCGGTCCGGTGGGAGATGCCCCGCTCAACGCGGCTGGCTCATCTCGTGTGTCGGCATCATGTTCGTGTTGAGGTGGTACATGACCCACAGCGAGCCGCTGAGGGCGATCACCACCACGATCACGGTGAAGATGAGGGCCGTGAAGGACCAGCCGCCCTCCGCCTTCGGGGTCATATGGAGGAAGAACACCATATGCACCACGATCTGCACCACGGCGAAGCCCATGATGACGATGGCGGTCAGCGTCTTGTCCGACAGGACCTCGCCCATCACCAGCCAGAAGGGAATGGCGGTGAGGATGACCGACAGGACAAAGCCGGCCATGTAGCTGCCGAACGAGCCATGAGCGTGTTCGTCATGACCGTGGGCATCATGACCGTGGCCGTGGCCCTCGGCGTGCGCGGCGGTGTTGGCGTGCGTGTCGGTGCTCATCTCAGCACCCCCATGAGATAGACAAAGGTGAAGACGCCGATCCAGATCACGTCCAGAAAGTGCCAGAACATGCTCAGGCAGTTGAGGCGCCGCTTGTTGGCCGCGATCAGACCCTTCTTGGAGACCTGCACCATCATCGTCACCAGCCAGATGATGCCGAAGGTGACGTGAAGGCCGTGGGTGCCCACCAGGGTGAAAAAGGCGGACAGGAAGGCGCTGCGCTGGGGCGTGGCACCTTCATGGATCATGTGGTGGAACTCGTAGAGCTCGATGCCGAGGAAGGCGAGGCCGAACAGGCCCGTGATCGCCAGCCACACCTGCACCTCCTTCACCTTGTCCTTGGCCATGGCGAGCATGGCGAAGCCGTAGGTGATGGAGGACAGGAGCAGCATGGTGGTGTTCAGCGCCACCAGCTTGAGATCGAACAGGTCCTTCGGGGACGGCCCGGCGGCATAATTGCCGCCGAGCACCGCATAGGTGGCGAAGAGCATCGCGAAGATGAGGCAGTCGCTCATCAGATAGATCCAGAAGCCCAGCGCGGTGCTGTGGCCTTCGGGATGGGCGTGCTCGTCGACTTCGTAGAAGACCGGGGCTTCGGCCGTGGTCGCGGTCGAGGTCTGGCTCATGGGGTCACCTGCCCGGCAAGGTCGCGCGTCCGCTGCTCTTCGGTCCGCACCACCTCATCCGCGGGGATGTAGAAATCACGGTGGTAGTTGAAGGTATGGCCGATGGCGATGGCCAGGAGAGCGATGAAGCTCAGGGCGGCCAGCCACCAGATGTACCAGATCAGGCCGAAGCCGAGGGCCACGCTGCAGCCGGCGAGCAGGATGCCGGCGGGCGTGTTGGACGGCATGTGGATGGGCTTGAAGCCTTCCAGCGGCCGCTTGTAGCCGCGCTTCTTCATGTCCCACCAGGCATCGCTGTCATGGATGACCGGGGTGAACGCGAAGTTGTAGGCGGGCGGAGGCGAGGAGGTCGCCCATTCCAGGGTGCGGCCGTCCCACGGATCGCCCGTGACATCGCGCAGCTGGTCGCGCTTCAGGATCGAGACGCCGATCTGGATCAGGAAGCACAGGATGCCGAGCGCGATCAGGAACGCACCAAAGGCCGCGATGATGAACCAGATGTGCAGCGAGGGGTCGTCGAACACCCGCAGGCGGCGCGTCACGCCCATCAGGCCCAGCACATAGAGCGGCATGAACGCGGCGTAGAAGCCGACCACCCACAGCCAGAAGGACGCCTTGCCCCAGAAGGGGTCGAGGCGGAACCCGAAGGCCTTGGGGAACCAGAAGTAGATGCCGGCGAACATGCCGAACACCACGCCGCCGATGATCACGTTGTGGAAGTGGGCGATCAGGAACAGCGAGTTGTGCAGCACGAAGTCGGCCGGAGGCACCGCCAGCAGCACGCCCGTCATGCCGCCGATGACGAAGGTGAGCATGAAGGCCACCGTGTACATCATGGGCACCTCGAACCGGATGCGCCCGCGATACATGGTGAACAGCCAGTTGAACATCTTCGCACCCGTGGGGATGGAGATGATCATCGTCGTGATTCCGAAGAAGGAATTCACGCTGGCGCCGGAGCCCATGGTGAAGAAGTGGTGCAGCCACACCAGGTAGGACAGGATGGTGATGACCACCGTGGCGTAGACCATCGACGTATAGCCGAACAGGCGCTTGCCGCAGAAGGTTGAGGTGACTTCCGAGAAGATGCCGAAGGCCGGCAGGATCAGAATGTAGACCTCCGGGTGGCCCCAGATCCAGATCAGGTTCACGTACAACATCGGGCTGCCGCCGAAGTCATTCGTGAAGAAGTTCATGCCGAGATAGCGGTCGAGGGACAGGAGCACCAGCACCGCGGTGAGCACCGGGAAGGTCGCCACGATGAGCACGTTGGTGCACAGCGAGGTCCAGGTGAAGACCGGCATCTTCATCAGGGTCATGCCGGGGGCACGCATCTTGATGATCGTACATATGAGGTTGATGCCGGATAGGGTCGTTCCCACGCCCGCCACCTGCAGCGCCCATATGTAATAGTCGACGCCCACATCCGGACTGTAGGCGATGCCCGACAGCGGCGGATAGGCCAGCCAGCCCGTCTTGGCGAACTCGCCGATGAACAGCGACATCATCACCAGGACCGCGCCGCCCGCCGTCATCCAGAAGCTGAAATTGTTCAGGAACGGGAAGGACACGTCGCGGGCGCCGATCTGCAGCGGCACCACATAGTTCATGAAGCCCGTCACCAGAGGCATGGCGACGAAGAAGATCATGATCACGCCGTGGGCGGTGAAGACCTGGTCATAATGGTGTGCCGGCAGGTAGCCCTCGGACCCGCCGAAGGCCAGCGCCTGCTGGAGGCGCATCATGATGGCGTCGGCAAAGCCGCGCAGCAGCATGATGATGCCGAGCACGATGTACATGATGCCGATCTTCTTGTGATCGACACTGGTGAACCATTCCCGCCACAGGTAGCCCCAGAGGCGGAAATAGGTGAGGGCGCCGACGACACCGATGCCACCCAGCGCCACCACGGCGAAGGTGGCGACCAGGATCGGCTCGTGGAACGGCAGGCTCTCCAGCGTGAGCCGCCCGAAGATCGGGCTCGTTTCGATGTGGGAAACAGACATGGAGGCGCAGTCTCAGGAGTTGGACGGCTTGCGCAGCATCGGAAGGATCTCATCCGATGAGGCGTTGAAGGGCGTGAAGCCCCGCTTGGCACCGGCGGCAAGGCCGGCGGCGGTGGAGACGGTGGCGGCAGGGCCGGTCAGGTCCTCGGGGGCGCAGATGCCCACCACGAAGCTGTTCTTCTCGCCGCCGAGAACGGTGCCGCGGCGGGCATACTTGTCGTAGGTCACCGGCATCACATTGTTGATGCCGGCCATGCCGAGGCCGCCCTTGGCGTCGATGGCCATCATGTCGGCCATGCACATCTTGCCCTGTTCGACGCACAGATTGACGATGGCGTTGAAGAGCTCGGGGTCCACCTTGGCGAAGTGCTGGACGGGGACATTCTCGCTCGGCCGCTCGATCGCCAGGTAGCTCTCGCGGGTCAGGTCGCCGCCGCCCGCCTTCACATCGGCCACCCACTTGTCGAAATCGGCGTGGGAGAGGCCCTTGAAGGCGAAGTGCATGCCGGAGAAGCCGGCGCCGGAATAATTGGCCGAGAAGCCGCGATAGGTGCCGGCTTGGTTGATGACCGCGTGCAGCTTCGATTCCATGGCCGGCATGGCGTAGATCTGGCCGGCCAAGGCGGGGATGTAGAAGGAGTTCATCACCGAGGAGGCGCTGATGCGGAAGGTGATGGGCCGGTCCACCGGAGCCGCCAGCTCGTTGATCGAAGCCACGCCCTGCTCGGGATAAATGAACAGCCACTTCCAATCGAGCGCGACCACCTGGACTTCCAGCGGCTTGGTGCCGGCAGGGATGGGCTGGTCCGGCGCGATGCGCGCCAGCGGACGGTAGGGATCGAGCAGGTGGGTGGCCACCCAGGTCAGCGAGCCCAGGCAGATGATGATCAGGAGCGGGGCGCCCCAGATGATCAGCTCGAGCTTGGTGGAGTGGTGCCAGTCCGGGTCATAGGTGGCCTCGGTGTTCTGCTGGCGATAGCGCCAGGCGAACAGCACGGTGAGCACCATGACCGGGATGATGATGATGAGCATCAGCACCGTGGACACGATGATCAGGTCGCGCTGCTGCATGGCGATGTCGCCGGACGGCGAGAGCACGACAAAGTTGCACCCGCACAGGAGAGCAACGAGCGGGAGCAGGGCGATAAATCGGAAGCGTCTCACCATTTCACCTGTCTTCGGACCATCAGGCAGGAACGTTGCCGTTTGGGGGGCATCGCTAGATGCAGCGCAGCAATTGGGACATTGGACAATTTGTCCAATCCCGTTAAGGGAGCGGGCGAAAGTTTGACGGTAAAATGTTCCGATAATGGTGCGCTGCAGTATTGATCAAGATGAAAAATCGTTTCCAACGCCTTGCCGTAGAGGCCCTTCTTTACGGCCATGATCTAGATCAAAATTGAGCGGGACTATGGAACCGACTCTGATCTAGACTGTTGCCCATAGGCTCAAGTCAGCGAGGCGGAAAAAATGGTTCACTCCGCAGGCACCCTCGGACGGGAAGGATTTCCCGCTCAAACCAGCCATCACGGCCGCGTCGATCCGGGCGAGATTGCCATCGGCGTCGTTATTGGCCGCACGTCGGAGTTCTTCGACTTCTTCGTGTTCGGCATCGCCTCTGTCATTGTGTTCCCCCACCTCGTCTTCTCGAACGTGGATCCGCTGACGGGAACGCTCTACTCCTTCGCCCTCTTCGCCCTCGCCTTCATCGCCCGGCCGTTCGGCACCGCCATTTTCATGGCGGTCGACCGCAAATACGGTCGCGGGGCGAAGCTGACATCCGCGCTCTTCTTGCTGGGCGTCTCCACGGTCGCCATCGCCTTCCTCCCGAGCCGGGAACAGGTTGGCCCGCTGGCGGTGTGGCTGCTGGCCATGTTCCGCATCGGCCAAGGTCTTGCATGGGGTGGCGCCTGGGATGGCCTCGCCTCCCTGCTCGCGGTGAACGCGCCCGAGGGCCGAAAGGGCTGGTACGCCATGTTGCCCCAGCTTGGCGCACCCATCGGCCTGATCGTGGCCGCGGGCCTGTTCGCCTATTTCTCCGGCACGCTTCAGGCGGATGATTTCTACAGCTGGGGCTGGCGCTTCCCCTTCTTCGTCGCCTTCGCCATCAATGTGGTGGCCCTGTTCGCCCGCCTGCGCATGGTGGTGACGCCCGAATATCAGGAACTGTTCGCCCGCGGCGATCTCAGCGCCGCGCCGGTGGGCGCCACCCTTGCCTCGGAAGGCCGCAAGATCGCGGTCGGTGCCTTCGCGCCGCTCGCCACCTTTGCGCTGTTCCACATGGTGACGGTGTTCCCACTGTCCTGGGTCTACCTGTTCGCCGACGAGCGCCCCACCCGCTTCCTGCTGATCGAATGCGTGGCCGCCGGCTTCGGCCTTTTGGCGGTGATCGCATCGGGCCGAATCGCCGACCAAGTGGGTCGACGGACCTTGCTGGGCGGCTCGGCCATCGCCATTGCGGTCTTCAGCGGCTTTGCTCCGCACCTTCTGGACGCGGGCTTTGCCGGCGAGGCGCTGTTCATGGTCACCGGCTTCGTGCTGCTGGGCATCTCGTTCGGCCAGTCCTCGGGTGTGGTGGCATCCAACTTCACGCGCACCTACCGCTACACCGCCTCGGCCATCACCAACGACCTCGCCTGGCTGTTTGGCGCGGGCTTCGCCCCGCTGGCGGCGCTGCTGCTCTCGTCGAACTTCGGCATCATGGCCGCCGGCGTGTATCTGCTCTCCGGCGCGGTGTGCACACTCCTGGCGCTGCGGTTCAACAAGCAGTTGCGCCTCGCGGCCGGCGAATAGACGGCAGGACCCCCACGCAAAAACGCCCGGGCCAGAAGCCCGGGCGTTCTTTTCTGAACAGGCCTCTTAGCCCACGCTCTCGATCCCCGGCAGGTCGGGTCCCACCGGGACCACACCCGAGGGATTGAGCGCCTTGATGGAATAATAGCCCCGCTTGATGTGATCGATATTCACGGTCTCCCGCACGCCGGGCACCGCCAGCACGCGCAGCAGATAGGCCGACAAGGCGGGATAGTCGGCGAGGCGGCGCAGGTTGCACTTGAAGAGGCCGTAATAGGCCGCATCGAACCGCACCAGCGTCACGAACAGGCGGATGTCGGCTTCCGTGATCTGCTCCCCGAACAGGAAAGGCCCGCCCTCGGCCAAACGCGGCTCCAGGTGGTCGAGCATGCCGAACACGTCCCAGAACGCCTCTTCATAGGCCTCCTGGGTGGTGGCGAAGCCGGCGCGGTATACCCCGTTATTGAGGGTGGGATAGATGTCGGCATTCAGGGCATCGATGCCGCCCCTCAGATTTTCCGGGTAGAGATCAATTCCGGACGATGCCAACGCGCCGAAGCCGCTATTGAACATGCGGATGATGTCGGCGGATTCATTGTTCACGATGGTGCCGCGCTCCTTGTCCCAAAGGACGGGAATGGTGGCGCGTCCGGTATAGTGAGGGTCCGCCCGGCTATAGAGCTCGTGCATGTAAGTGGCGCCGTTCAACGTGTCCCTGTCGGCGCCGGGATAGTCGCCGAAGCGCCAGCCCTGGTCGGTGAGGGCCGGCTCCACGACGCTGACCGAGATGGCATCCTCCAGCCCCTTCAGCTTGCGCGCCATGAGGGTGCGCGAGGCCCAGGGGCAGATATAGCCCACATAGAGATGGTAGCGCCCCGCCTGGGCCGGAAAGCCGCCCTCCCCCGTCGGCCCCGGAGCGCCGTCGGGCGTGACAAAGTTCCGGAAGCCTGAATCCTGGCGGACAAAGCCACCCTTGGAATCCGTGCCCTGGACGGGCTGCCAGTCCTTGGTCCACTTGCCGTCCACCAGCATGATCGCATCATCCCTTCATGCGCCGCCCGGCGCGTTGGAGAACATTTCACCGTTCGTCTGGTCCGCCCTGACCGCATCAGGTGCGCGCCGCACCAGCGGTCACGATCCGCACTGCCGTGCCCCACGGGTCCGTGAGTTCGAGCGTGTCCGCGGCCTCCTGGCCCGCCCGCGCGGCAATGGCGGCGAGGCGATCGGCATCCAGAGCGATCTCGAAGGCGGCAAGCCCAGTCGAAGGAAAGGCCCGAACGCCAGCGCCCCGGCTGTTCCACACATTGGTGGCCAGGTGGTGGTGATAATGGTCCAGGGCATAGAAGGTTCCGCCGGGATAGCGGCTGGTGATGCCGAAGCCGAGAAGGCCGGCATAGAAGTCCTCGGCCGGTGGCAAGGCGCCCACTTTCAGATGCACATGGCCGACCCTGGTGCCCTCCGGGGCTCCGCGCCAGGACGAAGAACCCGCGGCCTGAACGAGATCGTCCACATCGAGCGGCTCTGTGGCCATGTGCACGGTCCCCGCGTCCCATGTCCAGGCTTGCGGCGGGCGATCCGCATAGATCTCGACGCCGTTGCCTTCAGGGTCGGACAGATAGATGGCCTCGCTCACCAGATGGTCGGAGGCCCCCACCACCGGCGCGCGGGCGGCGGCCGCATGCTTCACCCAGCGCGCAAGATCGGCCCGCTCGGGCAGAAGAAAGGCGGTGTGGAAGAGACCGGCCTCGCGGGGCGTGGCGCGGCGGGCGGCGCGGTCCTGCCGCAGTTCCAGGAGCACATCCCCTCCTGCGCCCAACTCCGCCACCGTCCCATCGGACCGCAGCGCCTCGAAGCCCAGCACATTCCGGTAGAAGCGCGCGACCAGGTCGAGATCGTTCACGGTGAGGACGACGCGGCCCATAGAAAGCGCAGGTATTGCGCCGGGAGCAATCGGAAGGGAAGTGGTCATGGTCATGTCCTCCGGACCGGCGCCGATCCGATGCGGACCTGGGCCCCGGCCGTTCCCGGCCGTCCGGCGCGAACCTAGCACGTTCGGCCGGACGACGAGGGGCGTGGGGATCAGCGCGAACGGGCGCCGAGCGGGGTGGGCTTCAGGGCGAAGGCGCCGTCGCCAAGCAATGCCAATGCGAGGAGGCCGGCGATCCACAAGGCGAGGAATTCCCAGCCGCCCTTGGGGTTGTTGAAGAAGAAACCGGCATGGATGTGCACGGTGAAGAGCGCGCCGAGGAGGATCGGGATCACCGCGATCGCCACCAAGCGCGGCCAGAGGCCGAGGATCAACGCCACGCCACCCACCACTTCCCACACGATGGTCACATAGGCCAGCCATCCGGGAAGGCCGAGCGAGCCGAAGAAGCCGGCGGTGCCGGCAGGGGTGAAGACGAAGATCTTAAGCCCGGCATGGGCCAGGAACAGCACGCCAAGCACAAGGCGCAGCAGCAAGGCGGCATAGGGGGCGGTGCGGGTATCGGTCATCGGTAGGTCCTGGGGAAAGGAAGGATGGCGGGAAGATGCCCCCAACCCGATCCGATGATTATCCGGGCGGGCCCGCAGGGTTTCCTTCCAATCTGGAAAGAATGGTCCGGTTGCAATCTCCAGACCTCAGCGCGCTTCTTCCTTGCCCGCCAACCGTTCGCCGGCCTAGTGCCGGCGCGGACCCTCACCAGCCCTGATCCCAGGCGGGCTTGCCGCGGAAGCAATTGGCGAGGAAATCCACCAGCACCCTCACTTTGAGGGCCAGATGCCGGCCGGGCGGATAGAGCGCGTAGAGCCCGTGCGGGTCGCGTTCGAACGGCGCCAGCAGCCGTACGACCCGTCCCGCCTTGAGACTCCGGCCGGCAATGAAACTCGGCATATTGGCGATGCCGAACCCCGCCTCCGCCGCGGCAAGGCACGCCTCGCCATTGGAAAAGCGCAACCGCCCGGACACAGGCACCGGCACGCTCGCGCCATCCGCGCCCTTGAAAACCCAGGTCATCGGATCTGCGAAATTGGTGTCGATGAGGCATTCGTGCCCCAGAAGCTGCTGGGGCTCCTCCGGCGTGCCGTGGGCGGCGAGATAAGCGGGCGCGGCCACCAGCACCACGCGGGCCTCGCACAGCTTGCGCGCGATGAGGCTGCTGTCGCCGGGCGATCCGATGCGGATGGCGGCGTCGAACCCCTCGTCCACCAGGTTCACCACCCGGTCGGAGAAGGACACGTCCAGCTGGATGGCGGGAAAGGCCTGTGCGAAATCCAGCAGCACGGGGGCAAGCTGGATGGTGCCGAACGACATGGGCGCGGTGATGCGCAGCCGGCCCGAGGGCGTGCCCGACGCCTGCCGCACCGAGGCATCGAGCGCGTCGAACTCCTCCAGCAGGGCCTTGATGCGCTCGTAATAGGCTTGACCCAC
The DNA here is from genome assembly GCF_028863665.1 of Aquabacter sediminis. GTDB lineage: Bacteria > Pseudomonadota > Alphaproteobacteria > Rhizobiales > Xanthobacteraceae > L1I39. The sequence goes on along the minus strand of NZ_JARBFX010000001.1, from coordinate 46,666 downwards.
CTCGGTGGGCGACAAGGCGCGGGTGGTGCGCTTGATGAGCTGGACATTAAGATCGGTCTCGAGCTTTGACACCAGCTTCGAGGCTTGTCCGCTGCTGGTGCCAAGCCGGCGCGCGCCACCGGCAAAGCTGCCAGCGTCGAGCACCGCCACGAACATGCGGTCGCATTCCAGACGTTCCACGAGACCCGTTCCATTTGAGACGCAAAGGAAGCCCATACGGACCCATTATGCGTGGAATGGAAGTGACGTTTCCGTCATCCGCCTGGTCAGGCTTCGGGAGGATGGGCCGCCATGTCGCTCCAAAACTCCAGGCAGGTCCGCGCCATGCGCAGGCCCAGGTCCAGGGGGGCCATGCGGCGGGTGCCCTGGCGCTCCACATTCTGGGCCGCGATCGCTTCCAGCACGGCCAGCCGCTCGCGATACAGGCGCATCTGGTCGGCGGCGAGCGCCACCAACTGCTCGCGGCTCATGAACTCGGAGAAGAAGAGTTGCAGGACGGCCATGTCCCGCATTTCGAAGACTTCACCGGGAGGCGACAGGAACCAGTCATCCAGCGCCTTCCGGCCGGCCTCGGTGAGGGAATACATCTTGCGATGCCGCCCCCCCTCCTCCTGCTCCTGCGCCAGCAGGCCGAATGCGGCGAGGCGCTCCGGCTCGCCATAGAGCTGGGAATGGGGGAAGGGCCAGAAATAGTTCACAGACCGGCCGGCCGCCCGCTTCAGCTCATAGGGGGTGGAGGGGCCACGCAGTCCGATCAGGCCCATCACCAGATAGGAGACCGGGCTCAGGCGGATGGCGGCGGCATCACCGGGGGAAGCATGCTTTGACATAGTCCGATTCATACCATACGCTTTGGACTATAGAAACGAGACCATCCAGAGAGGATGGCGATGGGGAGGGTATGACATGAGCGGCGGAAATCGCACGCCCGAAACGGCGCTGTCCTACCGGCCGGCAGATTGCAGCGTCCCGGTGCTGGAGCGCAGCATCGGCGATGCGCTGCGTGCGGCGGCCGCCCGCCACGGCAATCGCACCGCCTTGGTGGAAGGCGTGGAGGGACCTCGCCGCCGCTGGACCTACAGCCAGCTTCTGGCCGATGCCGAACAGGTGGCGCGTGCGCTCCTGGGGCGCTTTCAGCCGGGCGAGCATGTGGCGGTCTTTGCCGCAAACAGCCCCGAATGGGTCCTGCTGGAAATGGGCGCAGCGCTCGCCGGCTTGACCCTTGTGACCGTCAATCCCGCCTTCCTGGCCCAGGAAGTGGCCTATGTGCTCGGCCAGTCCCGCGCCAGCGGCGTGGTGGTCCAGCCCGAATATCGGGGCCGCGATCTCCTGGCCGTGGTGGCGGAGGCGCGCTCGGGCCTGCCCCATCTGCGGGAGGTGATCGCCCTCGACGGCTGGTCCGCCTTCCTCGCCTCGGGCGTGCGAGACACGGTCCTGCCGGATGTGGCGCCCCTTGATATCGCGCAGATCCAGTACACGTCAGGCACCACGGGCTTTCCAAAGGGGGCCTGCCTCACCCACCGGGGGCTTGCCAATAATGGCCGCCTGTTCGCGCGCGCCATCGGGGCCGGACCGGAGGACGTATGGGTCAATCCCATGCCCATGTTCCACACCGCCGGGTGCGGGCTCGTGACCCTTGGCGCGCTCCAGACCGGTGGGGTTCACGTCCTGCCGCCCGCCTTCGACCCCGCCCTCCTGCTGGCCCTTTTCGAGGCGGAGCGGGGCACGGTGATGCTGTCCGTGCCCACCATGCTCATCCGCCTGCTGGACCATCCCGACGCCCGCACCCGCGACCTGACCTCCTGGCGTCTCTCCGCGCTGGGCGGGGCACCCGTGCCGCCGGAACTGGCGCGCCGGGCGGCGGAGGAGGTGGGCCTCAAGGTCACCATCGGCTTCGGCCAGACCGAGGCCTCGCCCTACATCACCCACACCGTGCCGGACGACCCCAATCCCGACTGGATCGAAACCGTCGGTCGCCCCCTCCCCCAGACCGAGCTGAAAGTGATCGATCCCCTCTCCGGTGAGACCGTGCCGCTCGGCGTGGTGGGCGAGATCTGTGCCCGGGGCTGCGGGGTGATGGCCGGCTATTTCGACAATCCCGGCGCCACCGCTCATGCGCTGGATGCCGAAGGCTGGCTGCATACGGGCGATCTCGGCAGCCTCGATGCGCAAGGCTACTGCCGCATCCAGGGGCGGCTGAAGGACATGATCATTCGCGGCGGCGAGAACATCTATCCCCGCGAGATCGAGGATGTGCTCTTCACCCATCCCGGCATCGCCAATGTGAGCGTGGTGGGGGTGCCGGACGCCGAGTGGGGCGAGCAGGTGGCCGCCTTCATCCAGCCTCGCGCGGGGGTGCCGGTCGGCACGGACGAACTGGCCACCTTCTGCCGCGCGCATCTCGCGCCTTTCAAGGTGCCCCGCATCTGGCGGGTGGTGACGGCCTTTCCCCAGACCGCATCGGGAAAGATCCAGAAATTTGCGCTGCGCGAGCAAGTGCTAAGGGAAAAGGAAACGGTTCAGTGACGAGATCGCTCAAGGGACAAACCCTGTTCATCACTGGCGGAAGCCGCGGCATCGGCCGGGCCATCGCCCTGCGGGCCGCCCGCGACGGCGCCAACGTGGCCATCGCCTCCAAGACCGCCGATCCCCACCCCACCCTTCCCGGCACGATTTTCACGGTGGCCGAGGAGATCGAAGCGGCCGGCGGCCGGGCCTTGCCGTTGGAGATGGATGTGCGCAACGAGGAGGAGATCGCCAGCGCCGTGAAGCGGACCGCGGATCATTTCGGCAGCATCGACATTCTCGTCAACAATGCCAGCGCCCTCTATCTGGCCCGCACCCCTGATACGCCCATGAAGCGCTTCGACCTGATGCATCAGGTCAATGTGCGCGGCACCTTCGCCACCACGCAGGCCTGCCACCCCTATCTCAGCCGGGCGCGCAACCCCCACGTCCTGGTGCTCTCCCCGCCGCTCAACCTTATCCCGGCCTGGTTCGCGGACCATTGCGCCTACACCATGTCCAAGTATGGCATGAGCATGTGCGTGCTGGGCATGGCGGAAGAGTTCCGGGCGGCGGGCATTGCGGTCAACGCCTTGTGGCCCGCCACCATGATCGACACCGCCGCCACGAAGATGATCGGCGTCTCCGGCGGCGGGTGCCGGACGCCGGACATCATGGCGGACGCCGCCCATGCCATCCTGACCCGCGACGCTCGCATCGCGACGGGCCGCTTTTTCCTCGATGAAGACGCGCTTGCGGACGAGGGGGTGAGGGACTTCAGCCCCTATGCGGTGGTGCCCGGCGAGGCGCTCACCAAGGATCTGTTCGTGGCCTGAGCGCGCCCCTCTCCCCTCTTTCGACGCCAAGAACCAAAAAACCCCACCGGGAGGACAATATGAACGTCACGTGGAGGCGCGGCCTGGCCGCCGCGCTGAAAGGCATCGTTGCGGCCGGCGCGCTGGCCGGCCTGACACTCACGTCCGCCGGGGCGCAGATGTCGGACAATGTGGTCCGCATCGGCGTCCTGAACGACCAGTCCGGCCCCCTGTCGGGCTATTCAGGGCCCGGCTCGGTGATCGCCGCGCGCATGGCGGTGGAGGATTTCGGCGGCACCGTCAACGGTGTCCCCATCGAGGTGGTGGTCGCCGACCACCGCAATTCGCCCGACATTGCCGTGACCACGGCGCGGGAATGGTTCGACGCCAAGGGCGTCGACGTCATCACCGACCTGACCTCCTCCACCATCGCGCTTGCCGTGCAGGGGCTGGGCCGGGAGCGGGGCAAGGTGATCCTGCATGTGGGCGGGGGCACCGACCGCCTCTATGGGGCGGACTGCTCGCCCACCGGCTTCCTGTGGGTCTACGACACCTATTCCTTCGCCCGCGGCATGGGCCTTGCCCTGTCGGGGGGACCGACGGGAAGCTGGTTCTTCATCGCCTCCGACACGGCCTTCGCCAAGGCCATGGAGGCGCAGCTGGGGCCGGTCATCCAGGCCAGTGGCGGGCGCATCCTTGGCGCGGTGAAGCATCCGGTCGGCGCCCCCGACTTCTCGTCCTATCTGCTCCAGGCCCAGGCCTCCGGCGCGCGCAACATCGCCTTGCTCAATACCGGCGACGACACCGCCAACGCCATCAAGCAGGCGCGGGAGTTCGGGCTCGACAAAAGCGGGCAATCATTGGTGGGCACGGTGATCTACCTGCAGACCATCCAGGCCCTGGGCCTGGAGGCCGCGCAGGGCCTGAAGTTCGTTACCACCTTCTATTGGGACCGCACCGACGCCACCCGCGCCTTTGCCAAGCGGTTTGGCGAACGCAGCGGCGGGCGCATGCCGTCCCAGGTCCAGGCCGGCATGTATTCGGCGACGCTGGCCTATCTGAAGGCGGTGGCGGCGGCAGGCACCGACGAAGGCAAGGCCGTGGCGGAGAAGATCCGGGCCCAGCCGGTGGACGACTTCTTCGCGGAGGGTGCGCGGGTGCGGGCGGACGGGCGGCTCATGAACGACCTGTTCCTGGCCGAAGTGAAGAGCCCGGCCCAGTCCAAGGGCCCCTGGGATTTCTACAAGATCAGCACCCGCCTGAAGGCGGATGATGTGATCCGCCCGCTCGATGCCGGCGGCTGCCCCTTCGTGGCGAAATGACCGGACGGGGGCGAGCCAAGCGACCCGCCCCGCCCGCTCATGGCATCAGGGCGATCTGTTCCAGGCCCAGCGTCTCGGGATAGCCCAGCACCAGGTTCATATTCTGCACCGCCTGGCCGGAGGCGCCCTTCACCAGATTGTCGGTGGTGGAGAGCACCACGGCCCGGCCATTGGCGCGATCCGCCACCACGCCGATAAAGGCCATGTTGGACCCGCGCACATGGCGCGACTGCGGAACCTGGCCAAACGGCAGGACGTGCACGAAGGGCTCGCCCTTGTAATAGTCGGCCAGCAAAGCGTGCAGGTCGGCGGGCTTGGCGCCGGTGGTGCGCACATAGAGCGTGGCATAGATGCCCCGGTTCATGGGCACCAGATGCGGTACGAACATGGGCGCCACGGACCGGCCGGCGGCCTTGGAATATTCCTGGTCCAGTTCGCCCATGTGCCGGTGCGCACCCACCGAATAGGCATGGATGCCTTCCGAGACCTCCGAGAACAGCATGTTCTCCTTGGCCGCGCGGCCGGCGCCGGACATGCCGGTCTTGCTGTCGATCACGATGGTGTCGGGATCGATGGCGGAGGCCTCCAGCAGAGGCACCGCCGGCAGGATGGCCGTGGTGGTGTGGCAACCGGGATTGGCCACCAGCCGCGCCTTGCGGATCTCGTCGCGATAGATCTCAACGAGGCCGAACACCGCCTCCTTCTGGAGATCGAGGGCGGAATGGGGGTGGCCATACCACTTCTCGTACATGCCGGGGTCCTGGAGCCGGAAATCGGCGGACAGGTCCACCACCTTCACGGCCGGGGCCTTGTCGAACACCTTCTTGATGACTTCCTGCGTGGTCGCATGCGGCAGCGCGCAGAAGACGAGGTCGACGGCGGTGAAATCCACCTCGTCGATGGTGATGAGCTTGGGCAAGGCGAAGGGCGCAAATTGCGGGAAGACATCGGCCATGGACTGCCCTGCCTTCCGATCCGCCGTCAAGGCGACGATCTCGACGCGGGGATGGCGCAGCAGCAGTCGGACCAGCTCGGAGCCCGTATAGCCCGAGGCGCCCAGTACTGCGATCCTTGCCTTGCCAGCGTCCGACATGATCTTCTCCCGTCGAGAAAAGGTGTGCTGCGGGAAGGGCTTCCCTTCCCGGCACCGCATCCCTGATCGGCGCGGCGCGTGAGGCGCGTCGGCAGCAATGCGGGGAAGGTCTGTACACCGAAGCCGTTACGGGCGAAAGACAGGAGACGACAGCTGGTCCGTTTCCGGTCTGTTCCCCCTTGCCCGCGTCTCGTTCATGATGGACGCGGCGATTCGCCTGACCTAAAGAGTGCCATGTCCGATAGCGACGATCTCTTCGCCTCCCGTCCCGCCGGCGCCGCCAAGGCGCCCGCTTCCGGCCGCGCCAAGACCACCGTGGTCCTGGCCATGGCGAGCGATTACACCGCCGCCCATATCGAGGTGCTGGAAGGCCTGGAGCCGGTCCGGCGCCGGCCCGGCATGTATATCGGCGGCACCGATGCCAAGGCGCTGCACCACCTCTTCGCCGAGGTCATCGACAATTGCATGGACGAAGCGGTCGCCGGCCATGCCACCTTCATCGAGGTGCAGCTTTCCGCCGACGGCACGCTGACGGTCTCCGACAATGGCCGCGGCATTCCCGTGGAGCCGCATCCCAAGTTCCCTAAGAAGTCCACCGTCGAAGTCATCATGACCACGCTCCATGCGGGCGGAAAATTCGACAGCAAGGTCTATGAGACCTCCGGTGGCCTCCACGGCGTGGGCGTCTCCGTGGTGAACGCCCTCTCCGACCTCCTGGAAGTGGAGGTGGCGCGCAACCAGGTGCTCTATCGCCAGACCTTTTCGCGCGGCCTGCCGCAAGGCCCGCTGAAGGAAGTGGGCCGCGCGCCCAACCGGCGCGGCACACGGGTGAAATTCCATCCGGACCCGGAGATTTTCGGCGCCGGCGCCACCTTCGAGCCGGCCCGCGTGTTCCGCATGGCCCGCTCCAAGGCCTATCTCTTCGGCGGCGTGGAAATCCGCTGGTCCTGCGATGCCGCGCTCCTGGTGGGCGTGACCGGCGTGCCGGAAAAGACCAGCTTCCGCTTCCCGGGCGGCCTTCGGGACTATCTGGCGGCGGACCTTGAAGGCCAGACGCTGGTCCATTCGGACATCTTCTCCGGCCGCACCCAGAAGACCGGCGGCCATGGGGCGGTGGAATGGGCGGTGGCGTGGGTGGCCGATGCCGACGGCGGCATCTCCTCCTACTGCAACACCATTCCCACCCCGGATGGCGGCACCCACGAGAATGGCCTCAAGCTGGTGCTGCTGAAGGGCCTGAAGGACCATGCCGAGCGCACCGGCCAGGGCAAGCGCGCCGCCATCCTGATCGGCGACGACGTCACCACCGGCTGCGCCGCCATGCTGTCGGTCTTCGTCCGCGAGCCGGAATTCCAGGGCCAGACCAAGGACCGCCTCGCCACGGCGGAGGCCGCACGCATCGTCGAGCAGGCGATCCGCGACCCCTTCGATCATTGGCTCGCCGCCAATCCGGTCCAGGCCACCCGCCTCCTCGACCATGTGATCGATCGTGCCGAGGAGCGGCTGCGGCGCAAGCAGGAAAAGGAAATCTCCCGCAAGACCGCCGTGCGCAAGCTGCGCCTGCCGGGCAAGCTGGCGGATTGCTCCAACACCGAGGCGGCCGGCTCCGAGCTCTTCATTGTGGAGGGTGACTCGGCCGGCGGTTCCGCCAAGCAGGCCCGCGACCGCCGCACCCAGGCGGTGTTGCCCTTGCGCGGCAAGATCCTGAACGTGGCAAGCGCCGGGCGCGACAAGCTCGCCCAGAACCAGCAATTGGCGGACCTGCTCCAGGCGCTCGGCTGCGCCACGCTCTCCCATTATCGCGAGGCGGACCTGCGCTACGAGAAGGTCATCATCATGACCGACGCGGACGTGGACGGCGCCCACATCGCGTCGCTCCTGGTGACCTTCTTCTTCCGCCAGATCCCCAAGCTCATCGAGCAGGGCCATCTCTTCCTGGCGGTGCCGCCGCTCTACCGCATCACGCAGGGCGCCAAGACGCTCTATGCACGTGACGACGCGCACAAGGATCAGTTGCTCAAGAAGGAATTCTCCAGCCGCGGCAAGGTGGAGATCGGCCGCTTCAAAGGCCTCGGCGAGATGATGCCGGCGCAGTTGAAGGAGACCACCATGGACCCGCGCACCCGCACGCTGCTCCAGGTGAATATCGAGGAAGCCGCCGCCGCCGCCACCGCCGACCTGGTGGAGCGCCTGATGGGCAACAAGCCGGAGGCGCGGTTCGCCTTCATCTCCGAGCATGCCGCCTTCGCCGGCGAAGAGATTCTGGACATCTGACCGGGCGGACGCACGCCCTCAAGGCGTCGTGCGCACCCGCAGCGGCAGGCGGGAGGCGGGCCAGGCCAGCAGGATCAGGCCGACGCCCGCCCCCAGGAACAACCCCACGGACCCCAGAAAGCCGATCACCTGAGCGGCGATGAAGGCGCCCGTGGCCTGGCCGGCGAAAAAGCAGGTGGCATAAAGCGCAACGCCCGCCCCGCGCGCCGTGGGCACCAGCTCGGTCGCCATGATCTGGATGGTGTTGTGCAGCATGTAGAAGCCGAAGCCCAGCAGCAGGAAGACCGCGATCACCAGCGGCAGGTTGGGCACCAGAACCACGCCCATGAGGCACAGCCCCGCCACCACAGCGCCCGTCCCCGCCATGCCGGACAGGCCCAGCCGGTTCACCAGCACCCGCACCACCAGCGTGTACAGCACGCCGCCCAGCCCGAAGGCGCCGATGGCGAAGCCCGCCTCCACCGCATGGCCGATGTTATGGCTGTCGAGATGGGTGGCGACAAAGGGAAAGCAGCCGAAGATCAGCCCGCCCTCGATGGCCGCCACGGCAAAGAGGCGGATGGACAGCGGATTGGAGAACACCACCAGATAGCCCTTCAGGGCCCGGCCGAATGAGAGCGTCTCCCGCGCCTTCGCCTCGTTGAGGAACAGCGTTGCGCCCAGCGCCGCCGTGCCGGTGACCGTGGCGCAGCTCCAGAACACGGCGCGCCAGCCGAAGGCGCTGGCGATCATCCCTGAGACCACGGCGCCGGCCAGCTGTCCCAGCACGATGGCGGACAGGAGGCGCCCCAGTGCGATGGGCCGTTCCGCATAGCTCACCCGATCGCCCACCGTGGCGAGCGCCACCGGGATCACGCCACCGGCCCAGCCTCCGGCCACGATGCGGGCCACCAGGAGCACCTCATGGGACGGCGCCAGCGCGCATAGCATCAGCGACAGCGTGAGCATGGCCAGCGTGATGCGGATGAGGCGCACCCGCCCGAAGGCGTCCCCTGCCGGACCGAACACCAGTTGCGTCGCCGCATAAGGCAAGGTGAAGGCCGTGGCGAGGAGGGCAGCGCGCTGGAGGCTCACCTGCAGATCAGCCGCCACCAGCGTCAGCATGGGATCCATGGCGCGCATGGAGACCGCGCTGGAAAAGCCCGCAAGGCCGAGAATCAGCAGGAAAGGCATGGGGATGCGCCGGGGGATCGCGCGGGAAGGAGCTCCCGTTTCCAACGCCCGCCGCCAGGGGTCAAGGCAGCTCGACACATGGCCGGGAGGCGGCGCCAGCGCCCACCGCATGGCTCGGCGCGCGGTAATCATTGACACAGCGCACAAAATTCATACTTTGCAAGCTGTCGTCCGAGCTTTTTCGAGTCCAAGCGCGCCGAACGACGACCCCTCGCCCAGCCCGTACGGCACGGGACGCGCGATTACCGGCGTGCCGCCGCATCATAAAGATGCAATGTCATTTACCGAACTCGGCCTGAGCGAAAAGGTCCTCGCGGCCGTAAAGGAAACCGGCTACACGCAACCGACGCCCATCCAGGCGCAGGCGATCCCCCATGTGCTCGCGCGCCGCGACGTCCTGGGCCTTGCGCAGACCGGCACCGGCAAGACCGCCGCCTTCACGCTGCCCATGCTCACCCTGCTGGAGCAGGGACGTGCGCGTGCCCGCATGCCGCGCACCCTCATCCTCGAACCGACGCGCGAACTCGCGGCGCAGGTGGAGGAGAATTTCGTCCGCTACGGTTCCAACCACAAGCTCAACGTGGCCCTGCTGATCGGCGGCGTCTCGTTCGGTGACCAGGACAGCAAGCTGCTGCGGGGCGTGGACGTGCTCATCGCCACCCCCGGCCGCCTGCTGGACCATGTGGAGCGGGGGCGCCTGCTGCTCTCCGGCATCGAGATCCTGGTGATCGACGAAGCCGACCGCATGCTGGACATGGGCTTCATCCCGGACATCGAGCGCATCTGTAAGCTGGTGCCCTTCACCCGGCAGACGCTGTTCTTCTCCGCCACCATGCCGCCGGAAATCCAGCGCCTGGTGTCGCAATTCCTGTCCAACCCGGTGCGGGTGGAGGTGTCCAAGCCCGCCTCCACCGCCACCACGGTGACCCAGCTCCTGGTGGCCTCGGGCAGCGAGGATTACGAGAAGCGCGAGACGCTGCGCGAGCTCATCCGCAATGCGGAGGGGCTGCAGAACGGCATCGTCTTCTGCAATCGCAAGCGCGACGTGGCGGTGGTGCACCGCTCGCTCCAGAAGCACGGCTTCAACGTGGTCTGCCTCCATGGCGACATGGACCAGCATGCCCGCACCCAGGCTCTCGATCAGTTCCGCAGCGGCGAGGCGACGCTTCTGGTGGCTTCCGACGTCGCCGCCCGCGGCCTCGACATTCCGGCGGTGAGCCACGTCTTCAATTATGACGTGCCCCACCATTCGGAAGACTATGTGCACCGCATCGGCCGCACCGGCCGCGCCGGCCGCACCGGCACCACCATTGCCATCGTCACGCACGACGACGCCAAGTCTTTGGCGGCCATCGAGAAGCTGATCGGCAATCCCATCCCCTGGCAGGGCGAGCCCCTCGGCGAGGCGCCGCCCCGCGAGCGTCGCGGCGACAAGCGCGGCCGGGACAAGGACCGTCGCAAGGACGGGGAACGGGGAGAACGGAGCGAGCGCACCAAGCGCAGCAGCCGCGACAAGCCCCGGGACGAGGCCCGTCCGCCCCGCCGCGAGGAAGCGGAAGTCGCGGCCTCGCCCGCACCTGCCCGCGAGCGGACCCGCGAACGTCCGGCCCGCGATGCGGACGAGCGGGAAGCCTCCCGCCCCCGCACCGAGCCGCGTGAACGCACCGAGGCCCGCGAGCGTTCCGAGCCCCGGGACCGGGCCGAGGTGCGCGATCGCAATGAGACCCGCGACCGCTCCGAAGGCAACAAGCGCCCCCGCCGCGAAAACCGGCAGGACAGCGAGCCCGCTGACATGTCCCACCTCCCCGCCTTCCTCCTGCGCCCGGTGCGGGTGAAGGCGAGCTGAGGCGGACAGAGACTCACACGGCGCGTTTTGGAAAGGCCGGGCCAATGCCCCGGCCTTTTTGATTCAAGAGGTCTGTGGCGCCAGCTGTGGTCGATCTGCGAGGCGGTCGAACCGGCATACTGCCTTTGGACAAAGGAAGGGCGCTGTGCGGCGTTTGCACGAAACACTGACGCGGCTGAGCGGCGGGCGCAGCGCAGGACACGGTCGTCGAAACATCGCAGCAAGGCGCCCACTGTCCCGGACGCCAACGCGATCAGCGGGTGACGGCCGGGAACCCGCCCACCACGCTCGACCTTTGCACAAGCGCCTTTGCATACACGAAAACAATGGCTTGCCCCGCTCTTCTCATGTGGCGCGCCAGCGCCGCACTCACAGAAGAACCAGCATCTCCCCTTGTCCGCCCACCAGCCGATCCCCCACGAGGCGCCGGGCGCGGCTGCTGAGGGGGCCGCCGAAAAGGGTCGCAACCTCCGGCCTGCGACGGGCGAGGAGCGCCAGGAAAACGAGATCGTGCTCCCCCGCATCGCCGAAACCGGCGGAAAGAAGCTCCGGGGCCTTGTCCAGCAGGAGGGTTCCCCGCTTCATGCCGATGCCCGCGTCCGGGCCGAGCTCGCCCTTCACCGCCAGCGTGCCGGCGATCATGCGCTGGGCGGCGCCCGCACCGGCCGACCCGGCAATGAGTACCAGTCCGCCCCGCATGCGTTCGCAGGCCTGAGGGCCCACCTGTCCCGTCACCCGCACCGTTCCGCCACTCATGCCCCGCCGCTCGCCGGGCAAGGCGCCGGCAAGGCGTGCGCCGGCATCCCCGGCAAGATCGATGCAGCCGCCGGCGAGCCCCGCGCCGAGATCGTCGCCCGCGTCTCCGCGAATGGACAAGTGTCCCGCGCTCATGCCGGCGCCCGCCAGCGCGCCAACCGGGCCTTCCACCAGCAGATGCCCGGCCGCCATTCCTGCCCCCACATTGTCGAGGCGAGGATGCCCCTCAAGGGTCAAGCGTTCACCGGGGCCGCCGGAAATGGCGAAGACATCCCCGAGCGCCACCGCCGCGGCGCCCACGAAGACGGTGAGCCGCGCCACCGCCCCCGCATCGAAGCCAGCGAGGCGATCGGGCGTGAGGCCGGTCATGTCCACCCGCGCCGGCGGGGCCGCCTTCAAGGCGAAGCGAAAGCCGGCGCCGCTCATGCCAGAAGCTCCCGCAGGTGGAAGTGGAACGGCCCGAGATTGCCGCCATAATTGCCCGCATCGATGGCGAGGATGCCGGCCTCCTCGCCGAGCGCGCAGACCGCCTCAATGCCCGCTTTCATGCTGGCGGCCACCTCGGCCGCGCTCAGACCGTCAATCACGATCTCCAGCACGCTGCCCACATCCGGCGACAGCGCCGAAGGCACCTGGGCCCGCAAGGTGGGGCAATAGGCGCCGTTGGTGGAGGCGATGAGGCCGGGATATTTGGACCCGACCTTCGAGCCCGAGCGGACAACGCCGCCCGGGAACGGCAGGATGGCACCCCGCACCTGCCCCATGGCCTCCACCGCATACTCGGCCGCATGGAGCGCCGCCGCGCGAGAGCGGGCGAGGATGAGGAAATTGCCGCCCCCCACTCCGTCCGTCACCGAGCCGGTGATATCGTCGCAGACGAACTCGCCTTCCATCACCGGAATGCGCCAGATGCGTTCATCGCCGAGCCGCTTGGACACCTGATGCCCGTCGCCGAAATAGCGCAGCGCCCGCCCGACCGGCACGGACGCGCCGCCGGCAAGGCCCGCATAGCAGGCGGTGGTGGGGCAGGTGAGCACGCATTGGCCGACCCGGCTGGGCACGATCTTTTTCAGATCCTTCAGCGACATGGCGAAGAGGAGCACGGAGACGCCCGGCCGCCCGTCCGGCGTCTCGTGGGGTGGGATCTCCGCCTCGATCCCCGCCTCGCAGCCGCAGCCGATGACGGAGGTGGCAAAGCCGGTGAGGGTCTGCGCCGCGATGCGCGCCCAGCGGGCCGTATCGGCGGTGATGACGAGCCGTGTGCCGGCCATGGGGAAGGCTTCGGCGAAGCCGTCGCGGATTTCAACGCCGTTGCGGAACACCGAGCCGCCATTGCTCATGGCGCGCACTCCACGCAGGTCGGCCCCTGCCCGTCCCGGATCTCCCCGTCGGCGATGCGGAAATGCTTGGCCTTCAGCCCGATGGCCTCGTCGAACCAACGCTCCATGCGCTTGTCCATGAGGGGATCGTAATCGGGCTTCACCGCGAAGGTGCGCCCCTCCACCAGCGCCACCACCTCGCCCTTGCGCACGATCTCCCGACCGTCCTTGAGCACCAGGCGGGGCGCAGCGAACATGGCCTCGCGATCGGCGCCATCCTCATAGAGGACCACGTCGCCCACCGCGCCCGGCGCCAGGTGGCCGCGATCCTTCAGGCCCAGCGTGCGCGCGGGCGCGGCGCGGGTGACGATGGCGATCTCCTCCAGCGTGTATTCGCGCGTGAGGCTTTCCAGGTTCGTATGGGCGCGCGCCGCCTTGTGCAGGCGGGCGAGCTGGGCGTTGCGGAAGTCCCGGTCCATCAAAAGCCGGATGAGATGGGGATAGGAGGTGAATGGCCCGCCATTGGGATGGTCGGTGGTCAGGAAGACCCGCCAGGGGTCCTCGATGAGCAGGAACAGTTCCAGCCCGATGGCCCATTGCAGGGCATTGACGAATGATTTGTCCCGATAGGCGAAAGGCACCACGCCGCAGGCGGCGTCGCATTCGATGTCCATGCCGATCCACTTCTTCGGATCGGCGATGCCGTGGTTGCGATATTGCGCCATCAGATCGGCGGAGGCCGTCACCGTCTGGCCGAACATCACCTGCCCGACATCGACGGAGATGTGGGGATTGGCATTCACCGCTGCCGCCAGCTCCGCCGCGCCGGACGAGAATTTGCGGTCCCCCGCCGTGCCGTAGGAATGGAACTGCACATGGGTGAGGTGCAGCGGGAAGCCATCGGTGGCGCCGATGGTGGCGAGCGTGGTGGAGATATTGCCGGGCACGCCCAGATTGCAGCCGTGGAGATGGATAGGATGGGGCACGCCCAGTTCCGTCACCGCCCGCTGGAGGGTGGTGAGGATGCGCCGGGGGGTGAGGCCATAAAACGGCCCCTGCTCGTCCAGGTCGAGCGACCGGCCATTGAATTTGAAGGCCGAGATGCCGCCGGGATTGACGATCTTGATGGCGCAGCACTGGGTGGCCCGCAGCATCCAGGCCACATAATCGTTCACCGCCCCCTGCCCTTCGCCCTGCGCGATGAGACGAAGCAAGGCGTCGTCATTGCCGAGCACCAGGAAACCGCCGGTGTCGATATTGGGAATATCCGCCATTTCCAGATGGGCATGACGGGCATTGGCGCCCACCACCGCCGGCTCGAACACGGCGGTATAGCCCATCTGCGAATAGCGGCAGCCGGTGAGATGGGTGGTGGGAGCAGCCTGCCCGCCGCCGCAGCCGCAGAAATCGCCGAAGGGCTCGGGATAGGCCGCCCGGTCATTGGTCATGAGCAGGCGGGCGAGATTGACCTTGCCGCCGGCAATGTGGCTGTGCAGGTCGATGCCCCCCGCCATGACCACGCAGCCACGCGCATCATGGACCTGATGGGACGGCAAGGTGGGATCATCGGCCACCACGCGGCCATCCTCGATCACCACGTCGCGCACCACATCCACTACCCCGCTCGCGGGATCGAACAGGCGCCCGCCGGAGACACGCACCCTCATGCCGCCCTCCCCGCCTGGAGAATGGCCGCAGCCGCCTGCGCGACCGAGGCAAGGCCCGCCTCGCGGACACCTTCCAGCGGCAGGCAGACGACGCCGTCCATGCGGAACACCTGGCCGCCATGGTCGACGCCCGGCGTGCCCACGGGGATGAAGACCTCCGGCTCGCGGGCAAACTCGGTCTCGGGATGCGCCAGCGCAATCACCGGCCCCCGGTCGAAGGCCGGTGGGGGATCGGGGCGGAAGGCGCTGGTGTGCAAGAGAAGGTCCGCATCATCAAGCGCAGCGGCGGTCGCGTAGAGGCCGGGCGCATGGCGCGCCTCGCCGCCGCCCACCAAGGTGCGCAGCGGATATCCAAAGCGCCACAGCATCACCTGGTGCGCACCCAGGCAATTGTCGCGCCCGCCCAGCGGGAAGACGGCGGCGCGGGTGGTGGCGTTGAGGGTGGCGACGATGTCCGCCGCCCGGCTTACCACCAGCCCGGCCTCGCCAGACTGGAGGGTGGCCGCATTCCAGGTGAGGACGCCATAGCGGGCGGCTTTCAGAAGGCCGGACACCTCCAGGAGCGCCTCCCCCAGCGCGCCGGCGAAGGCGCCGCCGAGATCCGCCAGCGAACGGCCGGCCACGAAGGCGCCGAGCGCCGCCAGCGCCTCGGCCAGGAGGCCGTCCGGCACGGGCACCTCGCGCACGTCCTGGCCCGCCAGGAGATTGCGGGTCGCCGCCTCCGGCCCGTGGCCGAGAAACACGATGGTGCGCCCCTGCGGCAGGAAGAGCGGGCCGGCGCCGTCGGTTCGCGGGGCGGGAACAGCCCGCTCAAAGAAGCGGGAGAAGACGCCCGTGGGATCAGCGCCCACAACCACCAGCACGTCGCAGCGATTGCGCAGTTCCGCCAGGGTGCAGGCCACCCACCCCACCCGCTGGAGGGTGTCGAGATTGCGAAACAGCCCCTCCGCGCCGGAATGGTCGAGGCTGGCGCCGAAGGCCACGGCGAGATCGGCCAGCCCCCGCAGCCCCGCCACATCCGCGCCAAGCCCGGAAAAGGCGGCGGCACGGCTGGATTTCAGATGGGCGGCGGCGGCAGACGCGGCTTCGGCCAGCGAAACCTCCCGCCCGCCGACGCGTGGGCCGCCGGGCTGGCCGGGGCCCCGCCGCAGAAGCCGCGCCGCCTCAGGGCAGGCGCGGCGGGGGCGAACCTCCCGCCCCGTCACCGCTACTTCCAGATCATCGCAGCCGAGCCCGCAAAAGCCGCAGGCGAGATCGCTGACGATGCGCGGAACCTGCGCCGACATGGCCTTGCCCGCCTCAGTCATATTTCACATAGGAAAAACGCAAATCATTCTGCGGCGTGCCTTCCAGCGGGCCACCCGCTTCCAGGCCCGGCTGCCATTGCACGACCTCCTCGATCTTGGCGGCGAGCGCGAAGTCGCGGGCGGTGATGCCCTTGGCGTCGTGGGACATGAGACGCACCTCCACCCAGGCATAGGAGGCGGTGAGGTCGGGATGGTGCCAGGCGGCCTCGGCCAGATGGCCCACCGCATTGATGACCATCAGCGTGCCCTTCCAGCTGTTGGTGCGATAGGTGCGGCGGATCCAGCCGTCCTCATAGCGCCAATGGGGCAGGTGCGCGGACAGGTGCGCTGCGATCTCGTCCGACGAAAATGTGGCTTTGCGGTCCACGGCCATGCGACGTGCCTCCGATTGTGGAAGTCCGATCAAGACGCCGCGGCGGTTGTCCGCTTGTCGTTGCAGTGCTCCGGCGCCCTCAAGGCCGCCGGGCCATGCGTCTGTTGTTTCAACAAGAGCTAACACGCCCGAGGGCGTGCGAAAAGTCTCAGGCCTTACAGGCCCTTCTGCCGCTTGAAGGCGGTCAGCGTGTTCTGCAACAGGCAGGCGATGGTCATGGGGCCGACGCCGCCGGGCACGGGCGTGATGAGGCCGGCAACGCCCTGCGCTTCCTCGTAGGCAACATCCCCCACGAGGCGGGTCTTGCCGTCGCCCTTGGGCACGCGGTTGATGCCCACGTCGATGACGGTCGCGCCGGGCTTTATCCAATCGCCGCGCACCATTTCCGGCCGGCCCACGGCCGCCACCAGGATGTCGGCGGTGCGGCACTCACCCGGCAAATCGCGGGTGCGGGAATGGGCGATGGTGACGGTGCAATCCTCCCGCAGCAGAAGCTGGGCGGCGGGCTTGCCGACGATGTTGGAGCGGCCCACCACGACCGCCTTCAGGCCGGCGAGATTGCCCAAATGATGCTTCAGCAGCATCACGCAGCCGAGTGGCGTGCAGGGCACCAGGGCATCAAGGCCCACCGCCAAGCGCCCGGCATTGACCACATGGAAGCCGTCCACATCCTTGGCCGGATCGATGGCGGCAAGCACCTTGTTGGTGTCGATATGACCCGGCAGCGGAAGCTGCACCAGGATGCCGTTGACTTCCGGATCAGCATTCAGTCGCGCCACCAGAGCCAGCAGGTCCGCCTCGGCGGTGTCGACCGGCAGGCGGTGCTCGAAGGACGTCATGCCCGCTTCCACCGTCTGCGCCGCCTTGTTGCGCA
Organism: Aquabacter sediminis; assembly: GCF_028863665.1. Classification (GTDB taxonomy): domain Bacteria; phylum Pseudomonadota; class Alphaproteobacteria; order Rhizobiales; family Xanthobacteraceae; genus L1I39. The sequence goes on along the minus strand of NZ_JARBFX010000001.1, from coordinate 29,342 downwards.
CATAGACCTGGCTGGCGGGGTCCTCGCCCACAAGCACGACGGCAAGGCCGGGCTTCTGGCCCGTGCGGGCGACGAGACCTTCCACTTCCACCGCGATGCGGCCGCGCAGGCCGGCCGCGAATGCCTTGCCATCGATGGGCTGGGTCTCGATCACGACTGTCCCCGCGAGTTTGATGCCAATATGTGCGTGTGGCCGGACTTCTCGCCTGCGGCGCTTGCCCTGGCAAGCCCCGCCGCCGCGCCCCTGGCCTGATGGGAGCGCATTCTTGCGGCGAAGGTGATTTTCGTAAAGAGAAAATTTTTATCCGCGGGGTGGAATATCGCCAGCGACCCAGCCCGCCTTCACCTGCGCCTTGTAGTCCCCATACCGCCCTTCCGCGATGGCCTGCCGGGCGCCGCGCATGAGGTCCTGATAATAATGGAGATTGGCCCAGGAAAGCAGCATGCCGCCCAGCATCTCCCCGCATCGCACGAGGTGATGGAGATAGGCACGCGAATAGTCGCGCAGTGCCGGGCAATCGCTTTCCTCGTCCAGCGGGCGCGGATCTGAGGCGTGGCGGGCATTCTTCAGATTGATGCGGCCGAAGCGGGTGAAGGCCAGAGCATGGCGGCCGGACCGTGTGGGCATGACGCAGTCGAACATGTCGATGCCCCGCGCCACGGCCTCCAGCAGGTCGTCGGGCGTGCCGACCCCCATGAGATAACGGGGCTTGTGGGTGGGCAGATGGGGCTCCACCGTCTCGATCATGTCCAGCATGATGTCCTGCGGCTCGCCCACGGCAAGGCCGCCGATGGAATAGCCGGGGAAGTCCATGCCGGCCAGCGCCTGCGCCGATTCCACCCGCAGCGCCTTCACCGCCCCGCCCTGGACGATGCCGAACAGCGCCCGCCCCTTGGGCTGGCTCTCGAAGGCGCGCTTGCTGCGTTCGGCCCAGCGCAGGGACAGGCGCATGGCGCGGGCGGCTTCCTCGTCCGTGCAGGGCAGGCGCACGCATTCATCCAGCTGCATCTGGATGTCGGCCCCCAAAAGCCCCTGGATCTCCACCGCCCGCTCCGGCGTGAGCTGGTGGACCGCGCCATCCACATGGGAACGGAACGTGACGCCGGTCTCGTCCAATTTGCGCAAGGCGGACAGGGACATGACCTGGAAGCCGCCGGAATCGGTGAGGATCGGGCGCTCCCAGCGCATGAAGCGATGCAGCCCGCCCAGTTCCGCCACCCGCTCGGCGCCGGGGCGCAGCATCAGGTGGTAGGTGTTGCCCAAGAGGATGTCGGCCCCGGTCGCCCGCACCTGCTCGGGATAGAGGCCCTTGACGGTCGCCACCGTCCCCACCGGCATGAAGGCCGGGGTCGCGATCTCGCCTCTGGGGGTGGAGATGGCGCCGGTGCGCGCCGTGCCATCGGTTGCGTTCAGGGTGAAGGCGAAGCGGCCTTCGGTCTTTGCGGTCTCGGTCATAGGCACTCAGCGCGCCGGCGCGCGATCAGGAAAGAGCAGGCTGGCATCGCCATAGGAATAGAAGCGATAGCCGGTTTCGATGGCATGGGCATAGGCACGCTTTTGCGTCTCATGGCCCACGAAGGCCGCCACCAGCATCACCAGGGTGGAGCGCGGCAGGTGGAAATTCGTCATCATCATGTCCACGGCGCGGAAGGCATAGCCGGGGGTAATGAAGATGTCGGTCTCGCCCCGATAGGCGTGAAACGTACCGTCCGGCGCCGCCGCGCTTTCCAGAAGCCGGGTCGCCGTTGACCCCACCGCCAGGATGCGCCCACCCGACGCGCGCACCCGGTTCAGCGTCTCGGCGACCTCAGCGCTCACCTCGCCCCATTCCGAATGCATATGGTGGCCGGACGTGTCCTCTGCCTTCACCGGCAGGAATGTGCCGGGGCCCACATGGAGCGTCACATGGTGAAATTGGGCCCCCGCCGCGCGGATCTGGTCCATCAGCGCCGGGGTGAAATGGAGGCTGGCGGTGGGCGCCGCCACCGAGCCCTCGTTGCGGGCGAAGACCGGCTGGTAGTCGGTGCGGTCACGCGCATCCTCCGGCCGCTTGGCGGCAATGTAGGGCGGCAAGGGCATGTGCCCGACCTCCTGGAGGGCTGCGTCGAGGTCCGCGCCCGCCACGTCGAAGGCCAGCAGCACCTCCCCTTCCGCGCCGCGCCCGGTCACCGCGGCAACCAGCTCCCGCGCCGTGTCGGGATGGGTGAAGACGATGCGATCGCCTGCCACGAGGCGCTTGGCGGGCCGCGCGAAGGCCGCCCAGCGGGCCTCGTCGAGGCGCTTCACCAGGGTCGCCTCGATGTGCACGGTGGAGCCGCCCGCGCGCGTGCGGGTGCCGTCGAGGCGGGCGGGGATGACCTTGGTGTCGTTCACCACCACCGCGTCGCCCGGACGCAGCAGCGAGGGAAGATCGGAAATGCGCGCGTCGGTCAGCTCGGTCTCCGCGCCGGGGCGCACCACCAGAAGACGTGCGCTCTCGCGCGGCGTGGCGGGGCGCAGGGCGATAAGTTCGGGAGGCAGTTCGAAATCGAAGGCGTCGACGCGCATCAGGCTTTCATCCAGGACGCGCGGCAAACGACCGGCGCAACGGAGCGCCTTCCTAGAGCCTCCCGGCGGCGAGGTGAAGCCCGACAGGATGGCGATCCGCCCGGAACGGGATCAGACCAGCGTGACCTTGCCGGTGCCCAGCTCATAGATGCCGGTGGCAAGCTTCACCTTGCCCGACGCGATGGCGCCCCCGATGAGGGCACTCTTGCCGGCCACCTCCTTCGCCGAGAGGCGGGCATTGGCGACGATCGCGGCCTCCAGCAAGTCCGGCCCCTGGTCCCTGGCCTGCGCCACGGCGGGAAGGATGTTCTGGATAAGGCCCGGCAAATGGCCGGGAAACTGCGCCTGCTGCGTGGCCGACTTCACCGCCGCAGCAACCGCCCCGCAACCGGTATGGCCGAGCACCAGGACCAAGGGCACGCCCAGATAGGCCACGGCATATTCGAGGCTGGCCAGGCCATCGCCATCCACCACATTGCCGGCGAGGCGCACCACGAACAGCTCGCCGGGCTCCTGGTCGAAGCAAAGTTCGGGAGAGACACGGGAATCCGAACAGCCCAGCACGGCGGCGATGGGATACTGCCCCTTCGCCAGCATCTGCCGCCGGGCGGAGAAGTCCCGGTGCTCCGTGGTGTCAGCCACATAGCGGGCATTGCCGGCCATCAGGCGGTCCAGAGCCTCGTAGCCGGGAATGGCGTTGGGAGCCTTCTGGCCGGGCGGCAGGTCATCCGCCGCCAGGACCGGGCGCACCAGGCAGGCACCGGCCAGGGCCGCCGCCCCGAACACCAGGCCGCGCCGCGACATTCCACTCGCGCAATGAACGCACATGTTTCGCCCCCTGCCCGGCCATCGCCAAGGTCAGGACGCACTCTAGCGCAAAACGGGAAGACCGGCCGGACGCCTCAGAAAATGGCGACGGCGCCCTGCCAGATCGCCCAGCTCATGGCGGCGGTGATCAAGAGGCCCAGCACCGTGGCAAAGAAGCCGGCGAGAATCACGCCGCCATCCCGCTCCACAAGGCCAAGGCCGAAGACGCAGACCGCAAATCCGGGCGGCAGATTGCCGAGGAAGGGGATGGGCAGGAGAAGAATGAAGCCCAGCAGCACCACCGTGGCGCCCACGAGGCGCCGGGCCAGCGGGCCGGCGAAGGTCTCCATGCGCGGCCGCGACCAGCGCTCGAACCACATGATGTAGGGCCGCGAGCGGGTGACGATGGCCTCCAGCATGGAGCGCGAGAAGGTCTGCCGTGAGATGCGCTCGGGCAGCCACAATTCCTGGCGGCCCATGGCCATCTGCAGGCCGATCAGCCCCAGAACGATGCCACAGATGACGGGAATGCCGGGCGGCATGGGGATGCAGTTGGGGATGCCGAACAGCAGGAAGATGATGCCGAAGGCCCTGTTGCGCAGTGCATTCACCAGGTCGCCAATCGCCACCTTCTCCCCCTCCTGGGAGGCCAGGACGGCGGCGAGCAGTTCAGAAGTCCGCGGCGTACGGTGATCCACAGGTGCCTCGATGAGATGGAGGCACACTCATAGCACCGAGAAAGCGGCGGTGTCAGGGCGGGGGGCGAAAGATCCCCACACACCCTGACCTAACGTCATGAAAGATGGTCAATTGAGGAGGTAAAGCCCACCCACCGCCCGCAGCTCCGCCGGCTTGATGAGCTCGCAATGGGCCACCTTCACCGAATGCAGCGGGCCCTCCAGCTCGCGGCGCCAGAAGGCCAGGAACTTGTTGAGCTCCGGGAATTTCGGTGAGAGGTCGTAATCCTGCCAGATATAGGACTGAAGAAACGCGGGATGATCCGGCAGGTGGTAGAGGATCTCGGCCGTCACCAGGCCATAGCCGGAAATCTGCTTCACGAAGTCGCCGCAAGCCATGTTCGACACCTCCATGCACGCCACTGGCCCCACCGGCTTTTCAATCCGACGCGGTGGGAACGGATCCATTGTCGGCTGACAATCTTGCGCGAGCCAGACCAAAAAATGGTTTAAGCGTGCAAAAACAAGGCGTTAGCAGCGGTTATAGGAGACTGCTGACAATGTTCGCCCCAAGGTCCGATCCGCTGCCCGCGGGCAGTCCGGAAACGGGGGAACAGCGCCGCTAGCACTCTGACCCCATGAGTGCCAAAAAATGTCGGTGCCCCTCTTGCACCCGCCTCCCACCCTCCTTAGATGGCGCCCAGGCTGCGACCGAACCTCGGCGTGGCCGGAATGAAGTCAAAGCCAATTGGAGGTTCCCCGATGGGTTTCCGTCCTCTGCACGACCGCGTGGTCGTGAAGCGCATCGAAGCTGAGCAGAAGACTGCCGGCGGCATCATCATCCCCGACACCGCCAAGGAAAAGCCCCAGGAGGGCGAGGTGGTGGCCGTGGGTCCGGGCGTGCGCAACGAGAAGGGCGAGCTGGTCGCGCTCGACGTGAAGGCTGGCGACCGCGTCCTGTTCGGCAAGTGGTCCGGCACCGAGGTCAAGATCGACGGCCAGGACCTGCTCATCATGAAGGAAAGCGACATCCTCGGCGTCGTCGAGGCCTCCGCTTCCGCCAAGAAGGCGGCGTGAGCCGCTTTTTCACCCTTTCCATCGTCCCAAGCTGAAGGAGCAGGCACATGGCTGCCAAGGACGTGAAATTTTCCGGCGATGCCCGTGAGAAGCTGCTGCGCGGCGTCGACATCCTCGCCAATGCGGTGAAGGTCACGCTCGGTCCCAAGGGCCGCAACGTGGTGATCGAGAAGTCGTTCGGCGCCCCGCGCATCACCAAGGACGGCGTATCGGTCGCCAAGGAGATCGAGCTCGAGGACAAGTTCGAGAATCTCGGCGCCCAGCTGGTCCGCGAAGTCGCTTCCAAGACCAATGACCTGGCCGGCGACGGCACCACCACCGCCACCGTGCTCGCCCAGGCGATCGTCAAGGAAGGCGCCAAGGCGGTTGCCGCCGGCATGAACCCGATGGACCTGAAGCGCGGCATCGACCTCGCGGTTGAGGCCATCGTCAAGGACCTGGCCGCCAAGTCCAAGAAGGTGACCTCCAACGAGGAGATCGCCCAGGTCGGCACCATCTCCGCCAACGGCGATTCCGAGGTGGGCAAGTTCCTCGCAGAGGCCATGCAGAAGGTCGGCAACGAGGGTGTCATCACCGTCGAGGAAGCCAAGACCGCCGTCACCGAGCTCGACGTCGTCGAGGGCATGCAGTTCGACCGCGGCTACCTCTCCCCCTACTTCGTGACCAACGCCGAGAAGATGCGCGTTGAGTTCGAGGACCCCTACATCCTCATCCACGAGAAGAAGCTCGGCGCCCTCCAGGAGCTGCTGCCCGTTCTCGAGGCCGTGGTGCAGTCCGGCAAGGCGCTGGTCATCATCGCCGAGGACGTGGAAGGCGAGGCTCTGGCCACCCTCGTGGTCAACAAGCTGCGCGGCGGCCTGAAGGTCGCGGCCGTGAAGGCTCCCGGCTTCGGCGACCGCCGCAAGGCCATGCTGCAGGACATCGCGATCCTGACCGGCGGCCAGGCCATCTCCGAGGACCTCGGCATCAAGCTCGAGAACGTGAACCTCACCATGCTCGGCCGCGCCCGCAAGGTCGTGATCGAGAAGGAGAACACCACGATCGTCGACGGTGCCGGCGAGAAGTCCGACATCGAGGCCCGCGTCGCCCAGATCAAGGCCCAGATCGAAGAGACCACCTCCGACTACGACCGTGAGAAGCTCCAGGAGCGTCTCGCCAAGCTCGCTGGCGGCGTCGCGGTGATCCGCGTCGGCGGCGCGACCGAGGTCGAGGTCAAGGAGAAGAAGGACCGCGTGGACGACGCCCTGCATGCCACCCGCGCTGCGGTGGAAGAAGGCGTGCTGCCCGGCGGCGGCGTGGCCCTGCTGCGCTCCATCAAGGCGCTGGAAGGCCTCACCGGCACCAACTCGGACCAGAAGACCGGCATCGAGATCGTTCGCCGCGCCATCCAGTCCCCCGCCCGCCAGATCGCCAGCAATGCCGGCGATGACGGCTCGGTGGTGGTCGGCAAGATCCTCGAGAATGCCGACTATGCCTTCGGCTATGATGCCCAGTCCGGCACGTATGTGGACATGGTGAAGGCCGGCATCATCGACCCCACCAAGGTCGTGCGCACCGCGCTCCAGGATGCGGCCTCCATCGCGGCCCTGATCGTGACCACCGAAGCCCTCGTCGCCGACCTGCCCAAGAAGGGCGGCGCGGCGGCCCCCGCCATGCCCGGCGGCGGCATGGGCGGCATGGATTTCTGAGGAAATCCAAGCCGACCGAGGCTTTGAGTGCCCAGCCGGCAGCGCCGGCTGGGTGGCGGCATGGATTTCTGAGGAAATCCAAGCCGACCGAGGCTTTGAGTGCCCAGCCGGCAGCTCCGGCTGGGTGGCGGCATGGATTTCTGAGGAAATCCAAGCCGACCGAGGCTTTGAGTGCCCAGCCGGCAGAGCCGGCTGGGTCATTCCAGGGTCTGAATTCGGAAAGGGCGTCGCGCGAGCGGCGCCCTTTTCATTTGGGGGCACCACAAACGAAAACGGCGGCCCGAAAGCCGCCGCCACATGCGTGAAGACAGAGCCGCTCAGCCCTGGTCAGGCACCGCCGTGCGGCGGGTCTTCAGATAAGGCGGGCGGGGGATGGAGGAATGGGCCGCCCGCAGGGCCGCCGACCAGCGCTCGCGCAGATCGTGGAAATAGGGCTCGCCCGGCTCGATGCGGTAGCGCAGCTCGGCTTCCAGGGCGTCGGGGCACAGAACCAGCACGTCGATGGGCAGGCCCACGCCGAGATTCGAGCGCATGGTTGAGTCCATGGAGATGAGGCTGGATTTCAGCGCGTCGGCAATGTCCATGTCATAGGTCACGGCGCGGTCGAGCACCGGCTTGCCGTATTTATGCTCGCCGATCTGTAGGAAAGGCGTGTCGGTGGTGCACTCAATGAAATTGCCCGCCGAGTAGACCATGAACAGCCGCAGCGGACCGCCGGCGATCTGTCCGCCCAGCAGGAAGGACACATCGAAGCTCACATTGCTCTGTTCGAGCGCCCCGCCGTCCAGCGAATGCACCTGGCGGATGGCCCGGCCCACCAATTGGGCGGCCTGGAACATGGTGCGCGAGTCGCGCAGCATCTGCCGCTCGCCGGCCTCGTGGTCCTCCACCCCTTCATGGAGCAGACTCACCACCGACTGGGAGACGGACAGGTTCCCGGCGGAAGCCAGCGCCATCACATAATGGCCCGGCTCCTCGAAGACGTGGAGCTTGCGGAAGGTGGAGATGTTGTCGAGGCCCGCATTGGTGCGCGTGTCCGCCACCATGACCAGGCCTTCCCGAACCAGAACCCCGCAACAATATGTCATTGCCTTCCCTCGCCTCGACGGACTTATAGCCAGCCCTTGCGGCCGGCCGCAATCCGCGAGACCCCGCGAGAGGAATATGATTTTCGTGTCCGGCGCAGTGTCGCCTCCCGGCAACGCTTCCGCTGGCCTGGACCTCAGTCGCCCTCCTGGAGCTCCCCGCGCCGGAAGGGTCCGAGTTCGGCCAGATCCGCCCCCGCCTCCTCCACATAGGCCCGTTCGCGCTCCAGATACTGCGCCACGCCCCGCCGCAAGGCGGGATCGGCGATGTAATGGGCCGAATAGGTGGGGGTCGGCAGATAGCCGCGCGCCAGCTTGTGCTCGCCCTGCGCGCCCGCTTCCACCACGGCAAGGCGGTGGGCGATGGCATAGTCGACGGCCTGGTGGTAGCAGACCTCGAAATGGAGGAAGGGATGGTCCTCCACCGCGCCCCAATAGCGCCCATAAAGGGTGCTGGCGCCGATGAGGTTGAGCGCGCCGGCAATGTAACGCCCCTCGCGCTTTGCCATCACCAGCAGCACCTGGTCGGCCATGCGCTCCCCCAGCAGCGAAAAGAACGGCCGGTTCAGATAGGGCCGGCCCCATTTGCGCGCGCCGGTGTCCATGTAGAAGGCGAAGAAGGCATCCCAGGCGGCTTCCGTGATGGCTGTCCCCGTCAGCCATTCGATGGTGATGCCGGAGGCGAGCGCCTCTCGCCGCTCCCGCCGCAGCGCCTTGCGCTTGCGGGACGCCAGCTCGCCCAGGAAATCCTCGTACGAGCCGTAATCCTTGTTGGTCCAGTGGAATTGCTGGTCCATGCGCTGGAGGAAGCCAAGGCGCGCCAGATGCTCCCACTCCCCCTTGGTGGCGAAGGTCACATGGGCGGAGGAGGCGCGGTGCTGGCGGGTGAGTTCCACAAGGCCGGCGGCGAGCAAGGTGCCCGCCTCCGCTTCGTCCGCAGTGGCGCGCACCAGCAGGCGCCGGCCGGTAACGGGCGTGAAGGGAACGGCGACCTGGAGCTTGGGATAATAGCGCCCGCCGGCCTGCTCATAGGCTTCCGCCCAGCCCTGGTCGAAGACATATTCGCCGCGCGAATGGGACTTCAGATAGGCCGGCGCCACCGCCCGCACCCCTTCGGCGCCGTCCAGCACCAGATGCTGGGGCGCCCAGCCGGTGCGGGGGGCGGCGCTGCCCGATTCCTCCAGGGCCTGAAGGAAGGCATGGGACACGAAAGGCTCAGGGCGCGCCGCGCCGCCGGCTGCGCAGGCGTCCCAGGCTTCGGGCGTGATCTCGGAGAGCGAGGAGAGAATGCGCAAGCGGGTCTCGGACATGGTGCCCCATCATATGCGTGCGGTGCAGCGATGGGGAACGGGTCGCCCGCTCACTTCTTCGGATAGGGCTTCAGGATCAGGATCTCCAGATCGTTCTCCGGCCAGAAATCCTTGGCCTTCACCTGGAACGTGGTCGGGCCGATCTTCTTGACCCCCGTGCCGCAGAAGCTGAGGATGTTTTCAGGCGCGCCCTTGTCGATGGTGAGCGTGAAGTCGGTGATGGGGCCCTGCCAGTTGCCGCCGGTCTTCAGAACATAGCCGATGAAGGCTTCCGAATAAGCCAGCCGGTCCTGCTTCTGCGCTTCGCGCGTTGCCTTCTGAAGGCTCGCCATCAGCGCCGGCTCGACGCAATACTTGTCCCGCTGGGCCTTGATGAGGTTTACGAAACCCGGCTCTCCCTTCATCTCTGAGCCCAGAATGGTGCCCACCGCCATGCCCACGCTCGGCGTGTAGCGGTGCTCCACCTTCAGGTCCTTCTTTGCCGGGAAGGTCTGCATCCAATAAAAGGTGGTGCGCAGCGTCCAGAGCGGGGTGAGGTGGCGTTCCATGCCCTTGCCCGCGTCATATTCCTCCACCCGCACCAGGCCGCGCTCCAGCAAGGTCTGCTGCTTGTCGGTCGGCAGGGCATCGAGCACCGCGAAGGTCTCGCGCTGACGCGGATTGAGCGGCACATTCAAGTCGGTGAGAACTTTCGTCTGGTCGAGGCCAAACGATATGACCCTCTGTTCCACCTTGGTCTCAACCGGCTTGCCGTCCACCTTGGTGACAAAGTCGAGAAAATTGGGAGAAGCAGGATTGGGCATCGCCACATCCTGCTCCACCAGAATGATGTCCGGCATGGGGAAGGCCACGAGCACGGTCGTGTCCTTCTCGGCGGTGGAATGGAACAGATAGGAGACGCGCACCTCCTTCTCGGAGATGAACAAATCCTCCGAGCGCATCTCCACATTCTCGTTCCGCACGAAGATGAGGCCGCCAGCCTCGAGCGCCGCGGTGGTGTCGTTGGCGCGGGCGCCGCCGGAGAGGGCGAGCAGGCCGACAGCAAGACAGGAGGACAGGACGGCGCGGCGCATGGTGGTCTCGCATCGTAGGGAGCCGCACGGGGCGCCCGGGCGGTGGTCCGACATCCGGGACTGTTCTACCATCGGGGATCGGGCCGGTCCCAGTCCAGCCCGCTCCCGTTCAGGGCCTAAAGCCCTCGAAGATCATCTGGTCCGCATGCCTGGCGGCCACCTTGCGCTCGGCCTCAGTGCGCACCGTCCAGGCCAGCACCGGCACGGAAAACGCCCGCGCCACGCGCGCCGGCAAAGACGGCAGGTCGCCAACCCGATAGGCCACGAACTGGAAGCGCGAGGCGCGCCAGTGAAGCAGGTTCGCGTGCGCGAGGCGCTCCTTCAATGAGGAGGCCGCGCCCTCCCCGGTCAGCGGCGCGCGCTGGGCGACGATGCCGCGCGGCACGCCCGGGGCGAATTCCGCCAGCGCCGCCACCACCTTCGGGTCGAACGACATGAGCGCACAGGCGCCCCGATAGGTGGAGGCCAGCCGCGCCGCCCGCCGGGCCAGGCGCAGATCGCCGGAAAAGTCGCTCTTGACCTCGATCAGCACGGGCGTGCGCCCGTTCACCCGGCCGAGCAGCTCCGGCAAGGACATCATCCGGTCGGAGGTGTCCTTGAGCGGAATGCGGCGCAGGGCATTGCTGTTGAAATTGGCCAGCGCCCCATCCGCAACGGTCAGCCGGTCGAGGGTGGCGTCATGGAAGACCATGGCCTCCGAATCGCGGCTGAGCTGGACATCCACCTCCACCGCGTAATCGGCATCGATGGCGGCCTCGATGGCCGAGGCCGTGTTCTCGATAAGACCCGCCGAACGGTCATGCAGCCCGCGATGGGCCACCGGGCGGCGGGTCAGAAAGCTCAGGTCGACCATGGGGACGCCTTCGGCTGGGGTCAGGCCACTTCGATGATGGCTTCCACCTCGACCGCCGCATCGAACGGCAGCGCGGCGATGCCCACCGCCGAGCGGGCATGGCGGCCCTTGTCACCGAGCACTTCCACGAACAGGTCGGAGCAGCCGTTCATGACCTTGGGCTGGTCGGCAAAATCGGGGACGGAATTCACGAAGCCCACCAGCTTCACCACCCGCACCACCTTGTCGAGGTCGCCGATGGCGGCCTTCACCTGGGCGAGGATGTTGATGCCGCACAGGCGCGCGGCCGCGCGGCCGGTCTCGATCTCCACGCCGCCACCGAGCTTGCCGGTCATCAGCTTGCCGGCGGAATCGATGGAAAGCTGGCCCGACACCATGAGCAGGTTGCCGGTGCGCACGACCGGGACGTAATTGGCCAGCGGAGCCACCGGGGTGGGAAGGGTGATCCCGAGTTCAGCCAGCTTCTGCTCAATGGTTTGCGACATTCTCGCCTCCAGCCACACCTGGGCGTAGGATACGCCCTCAAATTGCCGCCCTCTCTTGGCCGAAGGGCGGAGGCCGCGCAAGCGGCCACGTCACATCGCCAGGTGCCCTCCGGTGGGAACCGTCGGAGGACGCCCGTGGGTATGCCGCGCAAGCGGCAAGATTGGGGCTGGACGGCGCACCTTCGCGCGCGCCGCGCCCCGCAGAAGGACGGTCGGCATGACGCTTTTCGCCCGCTTGACCCCAGCCGGCGCCTGCACGGCGGCGGTGATCGCGCTTGTCTGCGCCACGGCGGCACAGGCCGGTTCCCTGCTGCCCCATCGGGTGGGATACGCCCTCTCCCTCGATGCCTCCCGCTCCTCCCAGCAATTGGAGAGCGCCAACGGCCGGCTCGACTATGAGATCAAGGGCAATGCCTGCGAGGGCTACAGCGTCAATATGCGCCAATCCAACGTCCTGGAGCCGGGCGAAGGGGCTGCGGTGCGCTCCGACATGGCCTCCACCACCTGGGAGGACGGCAAGGGCGAGGCCTATCGCTTCAAGACCGTCAACCGGGTCGGCAACGAGGTGAAGTCGGACGTGGACGGCATCGTCAACCGCACCGCCACCGGCGCCACCGTCCAGTTGACCAAGCCCAAGGCCGAGACGGTGGAGCTGAAGGGCGACATCCTCATGCCCACCGAGCATGTGGAAAAGGTGATCGCCGCCGCGCAGGCGGGCGAGTCCCTCTATGAGGCGCGCGTGTTTGACGGGTCGGAGGACGGCCAGCGGGTCTTCTCCACCCTTGCGGTCATCGGCCGGCCGGCCAAGGACGCCAAGGGCCTGCCCCAGGCGGCGGATGCGGCCCTCGCGGGCGTGACCTATTACCCCGTCACCATCTCCTATTTCGACGAGGACAGCGCCGATTCGACACCCGAATACACCATGACGATCACCCTCTACGACAATGGGGTGATCGGGCGGGTGTCCATCGACTATGGCGACTTCGTCCTGCGCGGCGTGATGTCCTCCTTCGAGGCGCTTCCCGCGGCTGCGCCCTGCACGAAATAGGCAGGCCATGCGCTATCTCCACCTGACCATCCGGGGACGCGTCCAGGGGGTGGGCTATCGGGCCTGGTGCGCCCGGGAGGCGCAGGAGCGGGGCTTGTCCGGCTGGGTGCGCAACCGCGCCAGCGGCGCGGTGGAGGCGGTGCTCGCCGGGCCGGAGGCGGCGGTGACGGCCATGGCAGATGCCTGCCGCTCCGGCCCGCCGGGCGCCCGTGTGGACGACCTGCTGGTGCACGAGGCGTCCGAGGCCGCGCTGGCGGCCGGCGGCGGGGCGGGGCGGTTCGTGGTCCTGCCCACGCTGTAGCATCGCGCCTCGGGGAATACGCACTGTAGCAACGATGTTACGCTCCCCGCCCGAATGCACGCGGCGGGAGCACGAGGCATGGCCTGCTGCCACCTGCGCGTTTATAGCTGGCTGGTGTCGACAGCCTGCGGAGTGCCCTGTGCCACCGAGCGCATCGGCGGAGACGGGTTCGCTCCGCTTCCAACTTCCCCCCGGCGGCTATGCCCATCGGGAAGTCCCCCCTCCGGCGCCCTGGTGGGCGGAGCCCTGGGGCGTGGCGCTGGTGCTGGTGCTGTGGGGCCTTGCCCATGCGGCCATCGCCGTCTTCATGGAGACCGCGATCAATGTGGATGACGCGGTCGAGAGCTATCTCGTCCAGTCGCTCGAATTTTCCTATGTGCCGCGCAATCCCCCGGTGTTCGACTGGCTGCTCTATGCCATCCAGCGGGTGACGGGGCCGGGCCTGCTGTCCTTCGCCATCCTGCGCTACGCGCTGCTGGTGGGGACCGCGCTCCTGGTCTACCGGGTGGCGCGGCGGGCCATCTTTGATCCGCGCCTGCAGGCGCTGGCGGTCTATTCGCTCTCGCTGCTGTGGGTGGTGGGCTATCACAGCCACCGCATCCTGACCCATTCCAACATCATGATCCTGGCCATAGCCGGCACCATGCTCACGGTGGCGGCGCTGGCGCAGGAAAAGCGCACCAGCCTCTATGCGGCCCTGGGCGTCTGGATCGCGGTCGGCATTCTCGGCAAGTTCGGCTATTTCGCCTTCTTCGCCGCGCTGGTCATCTCCTGCCTGCTGGAGCAGAGCTATCGCCGGGTGATCCTCGACTGGCGCATGCTCTTGTCCCTGCTGGTCGCGGCGGTGCCGCTCGCCGTCTATGCGGGCTTCCTCATCGTCCTCAAGCAGGACGTTGTGGCGGCGACCGCCGACGTGGTGGCCGCCAATGCCAAGCCCGACTGGGTCAAGGTGATGGACACCTTCGCTGGCGCCTGGATCGGCTATCTCCTGCCCTTCCTGGCGGTGGCGTGCCTCGTCTTCCTCCCTTTCAACCGGGGGGAAGGCGCGCGCATTCCGACCCCCGAGCAGCGGGCGCTGCGGCATGTGCTGCGCTCCATGTTCCTCATCGGCACCATTGGCACGGCCATCGCGGTGATGGCCGCCGGTTCGGTGAGCATCCGCGACCGCTACTTCCACGTCTTCTTCCTGTTCTCCACCGTCTACGTCTTCGCCGAAGCCGAGCGGCTGGGGGGATGGCAGGACCGTGTGAAGATCTACCTGACCATCCTGTTCCTGGTGGCCATCGGCGTCATGGGCGCGCGCGCGGCGGTCACACTCTGGCCGGACCCGCGCCTGTGCGGGCGCTGCGTGGCGGCTGAGCCCCTGGGGAAGATTCGCCCCGTGGTGCTCGCCCAGTTGGGAGATCGGCCCACTTTGGTGGCCGCCGACCGCCTTTCCGCGGGGCGATTGCGGGCCGCCGTGCCGGAGGCCCGCGTGGTGATCGTCAACGAGCCCGGCTATCGCCCCCCGCCCCGCGCGGCCACCGGCTGCGGCCAGGTGACCGGCGTGGTGAACGGGTCGGGTGCCCTCGCCCCGCCTCGCATGGAAGGCACCGCCATCGATGTGTGGGCCAAATGGTGGTCGCCGCTCATGAAGCCGCGCCGCGAGAGCTTCTGGCAGATCACGCCACTGAAGGCCGACGATCCGCTGTGCCGCTGACGGCGCGCCTTCGCGCGCCTTCCCCGGATCTCGCTGACCTCAGGCCAGTGACAGCGTGAGCGGCACGCCGGGCGCCAGGCGCTCCAGCCGGTCGCCGAGGCCCAGCGCCGTGAAGGCCCGGGCCAGATCGTCCTCGGTCTCGGTGAAATGCGCCCAGCCTTCATTGTGCACGGCGATGATGCGCGCGCGGGGAAAGGCATGGGCCGCCTCGATGGCATCGTTCGTGTCCATGGTCAGGTGGAATGAGCCGCGCGTCTTGGCCGAGCCGGTGAACAGCACCACCACCTTGGGATCGAAACGCCGGGCTACTTCGGCGACGCCTTCGTACCAGACCGTATCACCGCTCACATAAACCGCATCGCCTTCCCGCTCCCGGCCAAGGGCAAAGCCCACCACGTCGCCGGCCAAGGGCTCGATGCCCACGGGGCCGTGGCGCGCCGGCGTGGCGGTGACGATCACAGGCCGTCCCCCGGAGGAGGGCACCTGATGGCTTTGCCAGGGGGCAAGTCCGATGGCACGGCCTGCGGGTAACCCCAGCCGGCCTTCCGCCACCTGCGTGGTGAGGGTCAGCGGCACGCGGTCGAGCAGGGCGCGGCCGGACAGGTCCAGGTTGTCCTTGTGCTGGTCGTGGCTCAGCAGCACCGCATCGACCACCCCGAGCGCATCGGCCGAAAGTGCCGGGCTGGTCCGCTTTTCAAGGGTGACGGCGCCCGCATAGGCCTGCGGCGCGTCGAAGGTGGGGTCGGTGAGGAAACGCAGGCCCGCCAGTTCCACCAGGACCGTGGGACCGCCAATGAGGGTGAAGGTGATGTCATCTGCCATGAAGGCCTCCCGCGTGGATCTGAGAAGCGGGATAGGCCCTGGCGGCCTGAGCGGGAATTCGCCAAGTTCTCACAATGACTGATCGAAATCGCACAAGCCTGGACTGGGACGACCTGCGCTACTTCATGGCGCTCTCCCGCCACGGCTCGCTTTCCGCCGCCGCCCGCAGCCTCGGCGTGAACCATGCCACCGTGGCCCGCCGCATCGCGGCGCTGGAGGCGCAGATCGAAGCACCGCTGTTCGAGCGCATGCCCGAGGGCTATGCCCTCACCGCCGCCGGCCGCAATACGCTGGCGGCCGCCGCCGCCATGGAACGGGCCGCCTCCGGCATCGGGGCGAACGCCCCTGCCCCCGATGGCGGCCGGCTCGGCCGGGTGCGGGTGACGGCGACCCCGAGCCTCGCGGAAGGCTTCCTGCTGGAACGCCTGACCGGCCTCCTCGCCGCCCATCCCGGCCTCGACCTTGATCTCATTGCCGACCGGCGCGCCATCAGCCTCGCCCGACGGGAAGCCGACATTGCCCTGCGCCTCGCCCGCCCGCAGGATGGCGACTTGCTGGCCCGGCGGCTCACCGGCCTGTCCTTCGGATTCTATGCGACGGCTTCCTGGCTGGAACGGCTCGCGTCGGGGGAAGCGCCCTGCTTCATCACATTCGACGACGGTGGCGCCCATCTGCCCGAGGCGCTGTGGCTGGCCCGGCGCTTTCCCGGCGCGCGGGCGGTGTTCCGCTCCAACAGCCAGGCCGCCCAGGCGCTCGCCGCCTGCTCAGGCTGCGGCATCGCCCTGCTGCCCCATTTCATCGGCACCGGGGAGCCGGGCCTCATTCCCGTGGACCTCAAGGCGCCCCCGCCCTCGCGCGAGCTGTGGCTTCTGCGCCGGCCGGAGGAGGAGCCGGCGGTGGAGCTGGTCACGCAATTCCTGGCGGACCTGTTCCGCCGCGAAAGGCGGCGGTTCGAGGGCTCGGTCTTCGCCGTCCCGGACGAGGGCTGAGCCCTTCAAACGCAAATGGCCGGGCAGGAGCCCGGCCATCGCTCATTCAACCTGGATGCCGATGAGCCGGAGGGCTCAGCGGGGCAAAACGCTCACTCAGGCAAAACGCTCACTCAGGCTTGGGCGCCAGGCGCGCGGTGACGATCTTGTCGGGATCCTTCACCGGCTCGCCGCGCTTGATCTGGTCCACATTCTCCATGCCGGAGATGACTTCGCCCCACACGGTATACTGGCCGTCCAGGAAGCGGGCATCGCCGAAGCAGATGAAGAACTGGCTGTCGCCGGAATCCGGGTTGGCCGCGCGGGCCATGGACACCGTGCCGCGCGTGTGGGGCTGGCGGTTGAACTCGGCCTTGAGCTTCTTGCCCGAGCCGCCCATGCCGGTGCCGGTGGGATCGCCGGTCTGGGCCATGAAGCCGTCAATGACGCGGTGGAACGGCACGCCATTATAGAAGCCCTCGGAGACCAGCTCCTTGATGCGGGCCACGTGGCCCGGGGCGAGGTCGGGGCGCAGTCCGATGGTCACGTCGCCCTTGGTGGTTTCCAGGATGATCACGTCTTCGGCCATGGATGTCTCCTTGTGCGGCTCGAAAGGGTGGTGAGAGGCGAGGCGGGACGCTTACTTGGCGTCCGCCGCCACCTGCATCTTCACGATCCGGTCGGGGGTGGCGACGGTGCCATTATTGGCCTGCGACCCCTTCTTGATCTTGTCGACGAACTCCATGCCCGAGACCACCTCGCCCACGACCGTATATTTGCCATCGAGGAAGGGAGCGGCGTCGAAGCAGATGAAGAACTGGGAATTGGCGCTGTCCGGCGAGGAGGAACGGGCCATGCCAACCGTGCCGCGCTTGAACGGCACGTTGGAGAATTCCGCCGGCAGGTTCGGATATTTGGAGCCGCCCGTCCCGTTGCCATACTGGCCATCGCCCGTCTGGGCCATGAAGCCGTCAATGACGCGGTGGAACGGCACGTTGTTGTAATAGCCCTCGCGCGCCAGCAGCTTCAGGCGCTCGGCATGCTTGGGCGCGATGTCCGGGCGCAGCGCGATGACCACCCGGCCATAGGGCGTGTCCAGGTAGAGCGTGTTCTCCGGGTCGAGCTTGGGCTTCGACTGGGCAAGGGCCGGACCTGCGACGGCAGCCGCGAGCGCGAGGCCGAGAACGGAGCGGCGCGCGAGGCGGGCACCGGTGGAAGCGGTCATGGAGAAGTCTCCTCGGATGGCGTCCCCCACGCCTCAGGCGCGGGAGAATTTCACCTTCAGCCGCGCAAGCACGGCCTCGGGAACGAAGGCGGACACGTCACCGCCCATGGAAGCGATCTGCCGGACCAAGGTGGCGGTGATGGGGCGCACGCGGGGGGAAGCAGGCAGGAAAACCGTCTGGATGGTGGGCGAGAGCGTGCCGTTCATGCCGGCCATCTGCATCTCGTAATCCAGGTCGGTGCCGTCGCGCAGCCCGCGGATGAGGAGGGTGGCGCCCACCTCCAGCGCGGTGGTGACCACCAGCTTGTCGAAGGTGACCACCTCAAGGCTCGCCCCTTCCTCGGCGGCGACGGGGCCGCAGACTTCTCGGAGCATGTCGAGCCGCTCTGCGGGCGAGAAGACGGGAGTCTTGCCGGGATGGATGCCGACCGCCAGCACCAGCTTGTCCGC
Source organism: Aquabacter sediminis (assembly GCF_028863665.1). Lineage (GTDB taxonomy): Bacteria > Pseudomonadota > Alphaproteobacteria > Rhizobiales > Xanthobacteraceae > L1I39. Next base: position 11,226 of record NZ_JARBFX010000001.1, on the reverse strand, counting down.
CAGGCGGCACGCCGAGCGCACCACGTCCAGGTGCCCGTTGGTGGGCGGATCGAACGAGCCCGCATAGATGGCGATGCGGGGGGCGTGGGGCGCGGTGTTGGCGTCTGTCATGGGGCGAAAGCGTTATCGCGCCCCGCGCCCACGCGCAATGGGGCGGTGCCGCGCGGCACCGCCCCTTCCGGTCACAGGATCGGCAAGTTCACAGATGGATGCCGCCGGACACCTCGATGCGCTGGCCGTTCACCCAGCGATTCGCCTCGCCCAGCAGGGTCGCGATCATCGGCCCGATGTCATCGGCCACCCCCACCCGGCCAAGCGCCGTCTCGCCGGCGATGACCTGGTTCACGGCCGCATTGTCGCGCACCATGCCGCCGCCGAAATCGGTCTCGATGGCGCCGGGCGCCACGGTGTTGACGCGGATATGGCGCGCGCCCAGCTCCTTGGCCATGTAGCGGGTGAGCACCTCGATGCCTCCCTTCATGGCCGCATAGGCGGCAAAGCCCGGCATGGAGAAGCGGGCAAGGCCGCTGGACAGATTGATGATGGACCCGCCATCGGCCATCAGCGGCACCAGCGCCTGGGTGAGGAAGAAGGTGCCCTTCAGGTGGATGTCGACCAATTGGTCGAACATGGCTTCCGTCGTCTCCATGAAGGGGGCGTAGATGCCGATGCCGGCATTGTTCACCAGGTAATCGAACCGTTCCGCGCCGAACGTCCCGGCCAGCGCGCCGCGCACGGCCTCGGCGAAGGCGGGGAAGGTGGCGGCCCGGCCCACATCCAGCTGGAGGGCATGGCCAACGCGGCCGAGGGCGGCGATCTCGGCACGCACCGCCTCGGCCTCTTCGGCGCGGGAATGATAGGTGAAGATCACGTCCACACCCCGCGCCGCCAGGGCGAGCACGGTGTTGCGGCCAAGGCCCCGGCTGCCGCCGGTGACGAGGGCGATGGGGGCGGAAGAGCGCGTTGAGTTCGTCATGGGAAGGTCTCCTTCAGCGATGAGACCACTGTAACGCCCGCCCCCCCTGCGCCTCTTGCCGGATGCTGGCGAAGTCTTGCCCATTTCTCCAAACCCGCTTCCCTCCGGCATGCGATGGGCTATGCTTTCCCTGCCCGGCCGTGCCATCGGTCCGCCGGGGGAGACTGCCGCCATGAGTGAAGATCTGCGCACCGCCGCAACCCGCTATACCGCCGGACTGCCGGCGCCCGAGGGCCTGCATCTGGCGGATGTGGAGGGCATCGGCTTTGCCTGCGCCCGCTCCCCCACGCCTTACGTGCATGCGCTCTATCGCCCGCTGCTTTGCCTGGTTCTCCAAGGGGCGAAGGATGTGACCTCGGGCATGGACACCTGGTCCTTCAAGGCGGGGGAGACGCTGATCGTGGGCACGGACCTTGCCGTCTCCGGCCGGGTGCGGCAGGCGAGCCCGACCGAGCCCTATCTGGCCGTGGCCCTCGGCATCGACCTCGCCCTGCTCAAGGACCTGATGGGCGAGATGGCGGCGGTGCCGGAGGCGCAGAAGACCGTGCGCGTGGCGGTGGCGCAGACGCAGGCCGCCGTGCAGGACTGCGTCGCCCGGCTGGTGCGGCTGATCGAGACGCCCGATGCCCTTGCGGTGCTGCGCCCCTCCATCCTGCGCGAACTCCATTACTGGCTGCTGCGCGGCCCCCATGGCGCCATGCTCAGCCAATTGAGCCTGCCGGACAGCCATGCGGCGCGCATTTCCCGTGCGGTGGCCGTGCTGCGCGCGGACTATGCCCGGCCCCTGCCGGTGGACGAACTGGCCGAGGTAGCGGGCATGAGCGTGTCGTCTTTCCACGCCCACTTCAAGGCGGTGACCTCGCTCTCGCCGCTCCAGTTCCAGAAGCGGCTGCGCCTGGTGGAGGCGCGGCGGCGGCTGCATGGGGAGGGGCTCGCCATTGCCGAGGCCGCGTTCGACGTGGGCTATGAGAGCGTGTCCCACTTCACCCGCGACTATGCCCGCCTGTTCGGCGCCCCGCCCGGCCGGGACCTGACCGCCCGGCCGCACAGAGAGGACTTCAGCGGCGACCTGCCGCCAGCAGCAGCGCGGCGCCCCCCGCCAGGATCACGGCCGACACCCGGTCCGCCATCGCCGTGAACCGGCCCGTGAGCGCGGTGCGGGCGCGATCGGCGATGACCGCCCACAGCATGTCGCCCACCAGGGCGATTACCGCGAAAATGGCGGCCAGCAGCGCGATCTGCGGCACGGGATCGGTGGGGTCGGCGACGAATTGCGGCAGGAAGGCTGCATGGAAGAGCAGCGTCTTGGGATTGGCGAAGGCCACAGCCAGCCCGCGCGAGAAGGCGGCACGGCCGGTGGGCGGAGCTTCCGCCCGCTCCTGCCCCGCCGCCCGCCATTGGGCGATGGCAAGCCAGATGAGATAGGCGGCGCCCGCATAGCGCACCAGGTCGAAATGACGGGAGAAGACCTCCACAACCCAGGCGAGCCCCGCCGCCACGAAGGCCAGCTGAAGCACCAGACCCACATTCACCCCGGTGGCGGTGAGAAGCCCCGCGCGCCGGCCGTGCTTGAGGCTGGTGCCGACGATGAGGGCCACATTGGGCCCCGGCGTCGCGCCCAGCGCCAGACAGGCCAGCACGAAGATCGCGAGGCTCTCGGCGGAGATCATGCTTCCGGCTCGCCTCCGGCTTCGCCGGCCTCGCCGCCCAGTTCGCCCTCCTCGGCGGCGCCGTCCTCGCTGATATGCTCGACGGAGACCACCCGCTCACCCGATGCGGTGTTGAAGACGATGACGCCCTGGCTGGCGCGGCCCACCACGCGGATGCCATCCACCGGGCAGCGGATGAGCTGGCCGCCATTGGTCACCAGCATGATCTGGTCGGTATCCTCCACCGGGAAGGAGGCCACCAGCCGGCCATTGCGCTCGTTCACCGCCATGGCGACGATGCCCTTACCGCCCCGGCCGGTGACGCGATACTCGTAGGACGAGGTGCGCTTGCCGTAGCCGTTCTCCGACAGGGTCAGGATGAACTGCTCACGGGCGCTCATTTCCGCATAACGCTCGGTGGAGAGAGCGGCATCGGCTGCCACCTCCTCGCCATCCGTCTCGACGGCGACGTCCTCGCCACCCCGGCGCACCGCATTGGCGGCCTTGAGATAAGAGGAGCGCTCTTCCGCGCTGGCATCGGAATGGCCGATCACGGCCATGGAGATGACCGTGTCGTCCTTCTCCAGCCGGATGCCGCGCACGCCCACGGAATCGCGCCCCTTGAAGACGCGCACATCGGTAACCGGGAAGCGGATGCAGGCGCCTTCCGCCGTGGTCAGGAGCACGTCGTCATTCTCGGTGCACAGCTGGACCGAGGCGATGGACTCGCCCTCCTCCAGCTTCATGGCGATCTTGCCATTGCGGTTCACCTGGCTGAAATCGGCCAGTTCGTTCCGCCGCACCGTGCCGCCCGTGGTGGCGAACAGGATCTGCCAGCGGGCATGCTCCTCCGCATCCTCCGGCAGGGGAACGATGGAGGTGATGCGCTCGTCCGGGTCCAGCGGCAGGATATTGATGAGCGCCTTGCCGCGCGCCTGGGGCGCGGCGGCGGGCAGACGATAGACCTTGAGCTTGTAGACCTGCCCCTTGGACGAGAAGAACAGCACCGGCGCATGGGTGGAGGCCACGAAGAGGCGGGTGACGAAATCCTCCTCGCGGGTCTGCATGGCCGAGCGACCCTTGCCGCCCCGGCGCTGCGCCCGATAGGTGGAGAGCGGCACGCGCTTCACGTAGCCGGCATGGGAGACGGTGACCACCATCTCCTCGCGCTGGATCAGGTCCTCGTCGTCGAGGTCGCCATAGCCTTCCACCAGCTCGGTGCGGCGGGGGGTGCCGAACTCGGCTTTGATGGCCAGCAGCTCCTCCCGGACGATGGCCTGGATGCGGGCGCGGCTCGCCAGGATTTCCAGGTAATTGGCGATCTCCACCGCCAGCTTGTCCAATTCGTCCGCAATCTCGTCGCGCCCGAGGGCGGTGAGCCGCTGGAGGCGCAGGTCCAGAATCGCGCGGGCCTGCTCGTTGGAGAGGCGATAGGTGCCGTCCGCCGAGACCACATGGCGGGGATCGGCGATGAGGGCGATCAGCGATTCGACATCCTTAGCCGGCCAATCACGCGACATCAGGGCTTCACGCGCCGCTGCCGGGTCGGGCGCGGTGCGGATAAGACGAATGATTTCATCAATGTTCGCCACGGCGATGGCGAGGCCCACCAGCACATGGGCACGGTCGCGCGCCTTGCGCAGCAGGAACTTGGTTCGCCGGCTCACCACCTCTTCCCGGAAGGCGATGAAGGCGGTGAGCATGTCATGGATGGTCATCACCGCCGGCTTGCCGCCGGACAGGGCCACCATATTGGCGCCGAAGGACGACTGCAGGGGCGTCATGCGGTAGAGGTTGTTCAGCACCACGTCCGCCTGGGCGTCGCGCTTGACCTCGATTACCACCCGCATGCCTTCGCGGTCGGATTCGTCGCGGATCTCGGAAATGCCCTCCAGGCGCTTGTCGCGCACCAGCTCGGCGATCTTCTCGATCATCGAGGCCTTGTTCACCTGGTAGGGGATCTCGGTGATGATGATCGCCTCGCGCTCCTTGCGGATCGTCTCGATCGTCACCTTGGCCCGCACCACCATGGAGCCGCGCCCGGTCAGATAGGCCTGGCGGATGCCGGCGCGGCCGAGGATGAGGCCGCCGGTGGGGAAATCGGGGCCGGGAATGTGCTCGATGAGCGCTTCCGGGAGCAGGGTGGGATCGTCGATCAGCGCCACCGCCCCGTCGATCACTTCGCCCAGATTGTGCGGCGGGATGTTGGTGGCCATGCCCACCGCGATGCCGCCGGCGCCATTCACCAGCAGGTTCGGGAACTTGGCGGGGAGGACGACGGGCTCATGCTCGCTGCCGTCATAATTGTCCTGATAGTCGACGGTTTCCTTGTCCAGGTCGTCCAGCAGCGACTGGGTGACCTTTTCCAGGCGCACCTCGGTGTAGCGCATGGCCGCCGGAGGATCGCCGTCCACGGAGCCGAAATTGCCTTGGCCATCCACCAGCGGCACCCGCATGGAGAAGGGCTGCGCCATGCGCACCAGGGCCTCATAGACCGACTGGTCGCCGTGCGGATGGTATTTACCGATGACGTCGCCGACCACGCGGGCCGACTTGCGGTAGGACTTGTTCCACTCGTACCCGTTCTCATGCATGGAGAACAGGATGCGGCGATGCACCGGCTTCAGTCCGTCCCGCACGTCTGGAAGAGCGCGCGCGACGATCACGCTCATCGCGTAGTCGAGATAAGAGCGCGACAGTTCTTCGGTAATGGATACGGGCCGGATGTCCGAGGGCAGATCACCGCCCTGCTTCGGAGTCTCGTTTTCAGCCAAGAGACAAATCTCACATGATGCACAGCTGTTGCAGCTTTTACCTGATTCAGCCGTGAAACTCCAGCGAAACCGGCGCCTTGAACGGTTATTTTATGCTGATAATTCAATATATTAGCCACAGGCGCCCGGGCCTTTCGGGCGACATTGCGGCAATGCACCCGTCCGGCCGGAAAAACCGGCGCATCGCAAGGGGCAATGGACGGACGGCAGCGCGTCAGGACTGGCCCTGCGATGGCGCCATGGCGGGCGCGGCGCCGGCCTGTGCCTCAGCCCCGAAAGGACAGGATGGGGATGGCCATGGCGATGGAATGCGCGGGCGCCGCCGCCAGCGGCAAAGGCGCGCCTTGACCCCATGACGGGCCCTGCCGGCCAGACATGGCGCCCCTGAGGCCTTGGGCGCGCAAAGGCCGCGCGCCCCTTTCGGGCGGGATTGCAGGGACACCACGGGGGCGTAAGCCGAGGCGCAACAGTCAGGCCACGCGGCGGCCTTCTGGTCTGGACGATTTGAGCCGCGCGACCTGGTCTCGCCCCCTTGATCGCGACCGATTGGGATTGTCCGCTTGATCTTGGTCGATTGAGGTTGGCTGCTTCAGGTGGGCCGCCTGGTCTCGCACCGCCCCAATTCGGGGGCGGCCGCCGGGGGCACAGGTCGTTCCGCCCGGCTCAACCGGTGCCGTGCAGCCTCAGCTGCCGAAGACCACCGCATGCATGATGCGCCCTGGCCAGAGCGTGAACAGCCCCGCCACCACCAGTGCGAACAGGAAGAGATGGCGCATGGTGCGCCCGTGCCGGCTCACCTGGTGCCGCCGCGCCGCGAACACCGCAAAAGGCAGGACGATCAGCACCCAGACCGAAAGCAGATGAATGGGGCTCCAGGAGCCCCAGACCCGCACTTCATGGATCAGCAGCGAGGAGCCGGCCACCACCGCCATGAGCACCACCCACGCCCAGCCCATGAGCCGGTGGCGCGGATCGCCCTTGGGCCGGCTCAGCTGCACCGCGCCGAGCCCCAACGCCGCCAGCGCGGCGAAGGCATGCACCTGAATGGCGGGGGAGGTGGACAGGAGCGGTTCCAGCGTCATTGCCCCTCCCCGCGCACTCTTGTGCGTGCCGCGTTGTCAGAACGGGATTTCGTCGTCCATGTCGTCGGAAGGCCGGCCGCCACCCCCGCCGCCGCCAAAGCCACCGCCGCCACCACCGGAGGAGCCGCCAGAGGAGCCGCCGCCACGACGTCCACCGCCGCCGCCACCGAAGCCCCCACCGCCGCCGCCGCCGAAGCTGCCGCCGCCGCCACCAAAGCCGCCGCCCCCGCCGCCCATGGGGCCGGAGGAGCCGAAGTCGGAGCCGCCGCCATAATCATCACCGCCCTCGGATCCGCCGCCGCTGCGGCCGTCCAGAAGGGTCAGTTCGCCGCGATAGGGACGCAGCACCACCTCGGTGAAATAGCGCTCCTGGCCCTGGTTGTCGGTGGCCTTGCGGGTCTCCAGCTGGCCTTCGATATAGACCTTGGAGCCCTTCTTCAGGAACCGCTCGGCCACTCCCACGAGATTCTCGTTGAAGATGGCGACCGTGTGCCATTCGGTGCGCTCGCGCCGCTCGCCCGACGCCTTGTCGCGCCAGGTTTCGGAGGTGGCGATGCGCAGATTGCACACCCGCCCGCCATTCTGGAAGGAGCGCACCTCCGGGTCGCGGCCCAGATTGCCGACCAGGATCACCTTGTTGACGCTGCCGGCCATCTTCTTCCTCCGCCGTCCGTTCCCGATTGCATCCGCTTGAGCGCCGGGCGCAAGGCCCGCCCTCGCGGACGCGCATGCACCCTACAGCGCAAAACCCGCCGGGGAAGGCGCGCAAAGCCTTTGTCCACCAAAAAGGCCCTCGGCCCCTTCCCTCTGCGTTCTTGATATGTTCTATAGGTCGCCGATTTGAGTGGCAAGGGGAGAGTCGCGCCGGAACGGCTTCTTCAACCGCATATGCGGCGCGTGCCGACAGGCGGGCGACATCCGCCGCCTTTGACAGGCGGGCGGCCATGGAAGAGGCTTCCTTTTGCACCGCACCCTTGTTCCTGAACCGCCTGCTCTTAGATAGGACGTGCGAGCCATGTCGCCGCGCTTTCCCGTTCTCCTCCTGTCCCTCACCTCGGTGATCCCCACCGGGCCGGAGGGCGTAGTGGGGCGGAGCGCGATCTTCGGCCTGCCTTGTCTCCCTCCGGTCTGGCGCCCGGCCTGCGCCACAAGTCCGAGCCCCCATCCATGACCGATCGTGCTTCCGCCTCCCCGTCCTCCCTGCCCGCTTCGCGCGAGCGCCGCGATGCGCGGATGCTGTCCGTGCGCGGGGCGCGGGAGCACAATCTGAAAAACGTGGACCTGGACGTGCCGCGCGACAGCCTCGTCGTGTTCACCGGCCTGTCCGGTTCGGGCAAGTCGTCGCTTGCCTTCGACACCATCTATGCGGAAGGCCAAAGGCGCTATGTGGAGAGCCTCTCGGCCTATGCGCGCCAGTTCCTGGAGATGATGCAGAAGCCGGACGTGGACCAGATTGACGGCCTCTCCCCCGCCATCTCCATCGAGCAGAAGACCACCTCCAAGAACCCGCGCTCCACGGTGGGCACGGTCACCGAAATCTATGACTATATGCGCCTCCTCTGGGCGCGCACGGGCATTCCCTATTCCCCCGCCACGGGCCTGCCCATCGAGAGCCAGACCGTCTCGCAGATGGTGGACCGCACCCTCGCTTTGCCCGAGGGCACGCGGCTCTATCTGCTCGCGCCCGTGGTGCGCGGGCGAAAGGGCGAGTATCGCAAGGAGCTGGCGGAGTTCCTCAAGAAGGGCTTCCAGCGGGTCAAGATCGACGGCACCTTCCACGAGATCGCCGAGGCCCCCGCCCTCGACAAGAAGTTCAAGCACGACATCGACGTGGTGGTGGACCGCGTGGTGGTGCGCCCGGACATCGCCACCCGCCTCGCCGACAGCTTCGAGACCGCCTTGGGCCTCGCCGACGGCATCGCCGTGCTGGAATTTGCCGATGAGAAGGACGCGGACGGGGCGCCCCGGCGCATCCTGTTCTCGGAAAAGTTCGCCTGCCCGGTCTCCGGCTTCACCATTCCCGAGATCGAGCCGCGGCTCTTCTCCTTCAACAATCCCTTCGGCGCCTGCCCAGCCTGCGACGGCCTCGGCGTCGAGCAGACCATCGATCCCGATCTCGTGGTCCCAGACAAGGCCCGCTCCCTGAAGCAGGGCGCCATCGCCCCCTGGGCCAAGAGCACCTCGCCTTATTACGGCCAGACCCTGGACGCGCTGGCCAAGCATTACGGCTTCAAGCTCACCACGCCCTTCGCCGAACTGCCGGAAAAGGCCAGGGACGTCATCCTCTATGGCTCAGGCGAAGAGCTCATCACCTTCCGCTATGATGACGGCCTGCGCGCCTATGAGACTTCGAAGACCTTCGAGGGCATCGTGCGCAACCTGGACCGGCGCTGGAAGGAGACCGACAGCGACTGGGCGCGGGAGGAAATCTCCAAATATTTCTCCACCGTCCCTTGCGCCGTGTGCACGGGCTATCGCCTCAAGCCCGAAGCGCTGGCCGTGAAGGTGGGCCACCGGCATATCGGCGAGGTGGGCGTGCTCTCGGTCAAGGCGGCGCACGACTGGTTCGAAGCCCTGCCCGCCGCGCTCAATGCCAAGCAGAACGAGATCGCGGTCCGCATCCTCAAGGAGATCCGCGAGCGCCTGCGCTTCCTCATGGATGTGGGGCTGGAATATCTCACCCTCGCCCGTTCGTCCGGCACCTTGTCCGGCGGCGAGAGCCAGCGCATTCGCCTTGCCTCGCAGATTGGCTCGGGCCTGTCGGGCGTTCTCTATGTGCTGGACGAGCCCTCCATCGGCCTGCACCAGCGGGACAATGTGCGCCTGCTTGAAACGCTGAAGCGCCTGAGGGATCTCGGCAATACCGTCATTGTGGTGGAGCATGACGAGGATGCCATCCTCGCCGCCGACTATGTGGTGGATGTGGGCCCCGGCGCCGGCATCCATGGCGGGCGGATCGTGTCCAAGGGCACACCCGCCGAGATCATGGCGGACCCGGCCTCGCTGACGGGCAAGTATCTCACCGGCGCCCTCGCCGTGGGTGTGCCGGCCCGGCGCAAGCCGAACCCCAAGCGCCAGCTGAAGCTGGTCGGCGCGCGCGGCAACAATCTGAAGAACGTCACCGCCGAGGTGCCGCTCGGCCTGTTCACCTGCGTCACCGGCGTGTCGGGCGGCGGCAAGTCCACGCTGCTGATTGACACGCTCTACAAGGCGGTGGCGCGGCGGCTGAACAATGCCTCCGAGGCCCCCGCCCCCTTCGACCGACTGGAGGGGCTCGAGCACCTGGACAAGGTGATCGACATCGACCAGTCCCCCATCGGCCGCACGCCGCGCTCCAACCCGGCCACCTATACGGGGGCCTTCACCCCGATCCGCGAATGGTTCGCGGGTCTCCCCGAGGCCAAGGCGCGCGGCTATGGGGCCGGGCGCTTCTCCTTCAACGTGAAGGGCGGGCGGTGCGAGGCCTGCCAGGGCGACGGCGTCATCAAGATCGAGATGCACTTCCTGCCGGATGTGTACGTCACCTGCGATGTCTGCAAGGGCAAGCGCTACAATCGCGAGACGCTGGAAGTCACCTTCAAGGACAAGTCCATCGCCGACGTGCTGGACATGACGGTGGACGAAGGCGCCGCCTTCTTCAAGGCGGTGCCGTCCGTGCGGGAGAAGCTGGAGACGCTGGCGCGGGTGGGGCTCGGCTATATCAAGGTGGGCCAGCAGGCCACCACCCTGTCCGGCGGCGAGGCGCAGCGGGTGAAGCTCGCCAAGGAACTCTCCAAGCGCGCCACCGGCCGCACCCTCTATATCCTGGACGAGCCGACCACGGGCCTGCACTTCCACGACGTGTCCAAGCTCCTGGAAGTGCTGCACGAATTGGTGGAGCAGGGAAACACCATCGCGGTCATCGAGCACAATCTCGATGTCATCAAGACCGCCGACTGGGTGGTGGATCTGGGTCCCGAGGGTGGCGATGGCGGCGGCGAGATCGTCGCCTGCGGCACGCCGGAAGAGATCGCCGCCAACCCCCGCTCCCACACCGGCCGCTTCCTGGCCGAGGTGCTGGCCCGCCGCCCGCACAAGCCGGCGGTGCCATCGGATGCGGACGAGGCGGCCCCCGCCCCTCCGGGTGGACGGCGGAAGGCGGCTGGGGGCCAACCCACGGCCAAATCGACGGCCAAATCCACCGCAAAGCCGATGGTTAAATCCGCCCCACCCGCGGCGGAAGACGACGAGGCCACCGAAGCCCCCCCCGCGCGGGGCGCCACCCGCCGCACCCGCCGCACGGCGGCGGAATAACGGGCTCTGCCGTTCGTCTCCGAGAGGGCCCTCCCCCGTGGATGGCCGGGCTCGTCCCGGCCATCCACGGGGAATGGCCGGGAAGCGCCTCAGGAATGCGCCAGCGGCGGGGCGTGGATGCCCGGGACCAGCCCGGGCATGACGATCCGGCAGGTCTCAGGGCGGAAAAGAGTCAAAGGTTGAAAAGAGGAAGAGCCTCACCGGCCTTGCGGACATGACCCGGCACAGAAACGTCCCCTCTCCCCTGTGTCATGGCCGGGCTTGTCCCGGCCATCCACGGGGAATGGCCGGGAAGCGCCTCAAGAATGCGCCAGCGGCGAGGCGTGGATGCCTGGGACAAGCCTGGGCATGACGAAGCGGCCGAGGTCAGGACTGGGTGATGTCCCTGGGTGTGGTGTAGCTTCGGATCGCCACGGACCAGCCGACGGAGAAGGCCGGGCAGTCGTCATGCC
>NZ_JARBFX010000019.1 GCF_028863665.1 Aquabacter sediminis | reverse complement strand
GCAGGCCATAGCTCGGCGCCAGGGCGCACAGCACATTGCCGCCAATGAACAGAGCCATCAGCCCCACCAGCGTCGCCGTGCGCGGCAAGGCGGCGGGCAGGATCGCCCTCACCCCCGCGCCCCGCGCGGCGCGCGGCTGGCCCCCCTCTATCCGTCCGAAGGCTGACCTGGCGCCCGAGCGTCACACGGCTTTCTCCCATTCCGGCTAAGGGCTTTATGGGGGCCTGCGCGTGCGGGCCGGACTGGGGATCAGGGATGAAGCAGGATCCGATCGATACGGCGGCGATCTCGGCCGCGCCGAGTGCGCTGGCCGCGCACCATGTGGCCGATGTGGTGGAGCTTTTGAACCGCAAGTCGCTGGAAGAGGCGGTGCAGTTCATGGGCACGCTGCCCGAGGCCTGGGCGGTGGAACTGATGGACCAGCCCGATTTCGCCTGGGCCTGCGAGGTGATGGAGGAACTGCCCGGCGACAAGGCCGCCCACCTCATGGAGCACATGTCCTCCGATCGGGTGGCCGACCTGCTGCGCTGGATTGCCGAGCCCAAGCGCTCCGAATTGAAGGACCGCCTCTCCCCCGAGACCCGCGCCGGCATCGACCGGCTGCTCACCTACCCGCACAATTCCGCCGGCTCCATCATGACGACCGAGTTCGTCAGCGTGCCCAGCGACTGGACGGTGCAGCAGACGCTGACCCATCTGCGCGAGGTGGAATCCTCCCGCGAGACCATCTACGCCATCTATCTGCTGGACCCAGCGACGAAGAAGCTGGTCAATGTGGTGAAGCTGCGGGCGCTCATCACCGCCGATCCCGCCGCGCCCCTCCTGTCGGTGGCGCCGGCCTATGCGCCCATCACCGCCAATGCGCTGGCGGATCGCGCGGACGTGGCGCGCCTGATCGCCAAATACGACCTTCTGGCCGTCCCGGTGGTGGACACCACCGGCCACATCATCGGCATCTGCACCTTCGACGACATGATCGACGCCATGATCGACGTGCAGACCGAGGACGTGCAGCGCATGGGCGGCATGGAGCATATCCACGAGCCCTACCTCCAGATCAGCTTCAAGGAGATGATCCAGAAGCGCGCCGGCTGGCTGTGCGTGCTGTTCCTCTCCGAAATGCTCACCACCTCGGCCATGCAGGTCTTCTCCGACGAGTTGGAGAAGGCCATCGTGCTGGCGCTGTTCATTCCGCTCGTCATGAGCTCGGGCGGCAATTCGGGGTCGCAGGCCACCTCGCTCATCATCCGCGCCTTGGCGCTCCAGCAATTGCGCCTGCGCGACTGGTGGCGGGTGGCGTTCCGCGAACTGCCCACGGGCGTGGTGCTGGGCTCCATCCTCGGCGTCATCGGCATCGCCCGCATCGCCATCTGGCAGGAAGCCGGCATCTTCGACTATGGCGAGCACTGGGTGCTGCTGTCGGTCACCATCGGCGTCGCGCTCATCGGCATCGTCACCTTCGGCTCGCTGTCGGGCTCCATGCTGCCCTTTGCGCTGAAGCGCCTGGGCTTCGACCCCGCCACCGCCTCGGCCCCGTTCGTGGCGACCCTGGTGGATGTGACCGGCATCGTCATCTATTTCTCGGTGGCCTGGCTGTTCCTCCACGGCACCATTTTGTGAGGGGAGGGGGCCGGTGCCCGGCACCCGATCCTGACACTGTGGGGAAGGGGACCGCCGCCGGCCCCCTGTCTTGCCCAAAACAAAAGCGCCCGCCGGGGAGGCGGGCGCTGAAGGTGCGGCCTGAAAGGGCCGCACGGGTCTTGCAGGCGCGGTTCAGCGCACCAGGATGTTCTTGAACTGCCAGGGATCGTCCAGGTCGAGATCCTCGGGGAAGAGCTTCACCCGCTCGGTCAGGGGCGTCCAGTCCGTATAGGTGCCGATCACCGGGCCGAGATACGGCATCTGGATTTCCAGGCAGCGGCGGAAGTCCATCTCGTCCGCTTCCACGATGCCGGCGTCCGGATTCTCCAGCGCCCACACCATGCCGGCCAGCACGGCGGAGGTCACCTGCAGGCCGGTGGCGTTCTGGTAGGGGGCGAGCTGGCGGGCTTCCTCGATGGAGAGCTGGGAGCCGAACCAATAGGCATTCTTGGCGTGGCCATAGATCAGCACGCCCAGCTCGTCGCAGCCATCGACGATCTCGTGCTCGTCCAGGATCTTCCAGTCGCTCTGCATGCGCCCGCCCGAGCCGAACATTTCGTGCAGCGAGAGCACGGCGTCGTTGGACGGGTGGTAGGCATAGTGGCAGGTGGGCCGGTAGACCGCCTTGCCGTTCTCGCGCACCGTCAGATAGTCGGCGATGGAGATGGCCTCGTTGTGGGTGACGAGGAAGGCATATTGCGGGCCGGGCGTCGGGGTCCAGGAGCGCACGCGGGTGTCGGCGCCGGGACGCATCAGATAGATGGCCGCGCCGCAGCCTTCTTCATGGGTGCGGCCTTCCGGCGGCAATTCCTTCTCGTGCGTGCCCCAGCCCAGTTCCGCCGGCTGCAGGCCCTCGGAGACGAAGCCTTCCACCGACCAGGTGTTCACGAACACGTCGCGCGGCTTGGGATCGCGGGCGCGCTGGGTGTCACGCTCGGCGATGTGGATGCCCTTGACGCCCAGCGCCTGGGCGAACAGGGCCCATTCCTCGCGGGTCTTGGGCTCGGGCCGGTCGAGACCGGTATCCTTGGCGATGTTGAGCAGGGCCTGCTTGACGAACCAGGACACCATGCCCGGATTGGCGCCGCAGGTGGACACGGCGGTCGGGCCGCCGGGCGAACGGCGGCGGGCATCCAGCAGGCCCTCGCGCAGCGCATAATTGGTGCGCGCGGCCGGGCCGAGGGTCTCGTCGAAATAGAAGCCCTTCCAGGGCTCGATGACGGTGTCCACATAGAGGCAGCCGAGCTCGCGGCACAGCTCCATCATCGCCACGGAGGACACGTCCACCGAGAGATTGACGCAGAAGCCGCGCCCGCCGCCCGCCGTCAGAAGGGGGGTGAGGAGGTCGCGATAGTTTTCGGCGGTCACTTCCGCCTTGATGTAGCGAATGCCGCGCGCGTCCAGCAGCTTGCGGTCGTCGTCCACCGGGTCGATCACCACGAAGCGGGACCGGTCGAAGTCGAAGTGCCGCTCGATCAGCGGCAAGGTTCCGCGCCCGATCGAGCCGAAGCCGATCATAACGATGGGGCCGTCGATGGTCGCGTGAACCGGCCAATCGCTCATAATTTTCGATACTCCTCCAAAGGCCAACACCAACGTGGCCGCCGGCACCATGCTGAGGCGGGACCGCGCCGTCAACACCTAGTGTGCCTCAAAGCGAAAGAAGATCGAAAAGCCACGCCACAGCCTGAAGGGTAAGTCCTCCTGACACATGAGGTTCACTGACCCGCCGGACAATTGCTGCAGTGCGGGCGGAGCGCTTTTGTCATGAATGTGTTGCAGTGGGTGGATTCACTTCCCTCCGATCAGGAGGTGCTTGTCCTTACGATCTTCATGCTGAGCTATGCGGCCAGTGTCGTCTATTGCGTCTATGGGGTGCGCAGGCGGTCGCCGAATGCCTTTGCCGGCGTATCGGCTTCGGTCTTCAGTCCGCTGGGCGCCATTTTCGGCCTCACGGCGGCCTTTCTGGGCGCGGACGTGTGGGACAACGAATCCGCCGCCCTGCGGGCGGTCAATGAGGAGGCGCGGGCCCTTTCAGAGATCTGGGTGCATGCCGACGGCCTTGGTACACCCATTGGCGACAATATAAGACAGAATATCCGGGATTACGGGCGCCTGGTCCTCGAGCAGGAATGGCCGATCCTTGAAAAGATGACCGACCCCTATAACGAAACCAGCGTGAAGGCCCGCGAACTGCTCTACGGCATCATCGCCCAGGTGGGGCAATACAAGGTGACGGACGGCGTGGGCCTTGCGCCGCTGGAGATCGACGAATTGGTGCGCCAGGCCTTTACGAGCCGCACCCAGCGCATCGACATCGCCATCCATCATGTGAGCTATACCAAGCTCTACCTGACGTTGAGCCTCGGCCTGCTGCTCATTTTGGCCGTGGCGGTGGTGCATTCGGGGACGCTGCGGCTGCTCATTGTCATGACGCTGGGCGCCACCTTGGTGGTGTCGCTGGTGGTGTGCGGCGTCATTGCCAATGACGAGCCCTATGAGGAGGGCGTCTCGCGCATCGACCCGGTGAAATATTACCAGGTCCACGAGGACTTCTCGCGCGGACCGCTCGCCGGGCCACCGCCCCTGCGCTGACCGCGGACAGCCACCGCCCGGGATAGGTCCCGGGCGGGAAATCAATCACTGGCGAGGATGTGGTTGCGCACCAGGGGATAGACCTGCCCCGCCCATTTGCGGCCGCTGAAGACGCCGTAATGGCCCACGCCCGCCTGCATGTGGTGGCGCTTGCGATGGGGGCGCAGGCTGGAGCAGATGTCCTGCGCCGCCACGGTCTGGCCGATGGAGCAGATGTCGTCCCGTTCGCCCTCCACGGTGAGCAGCGCCGTGCGCCGGATCGCCTTGAAGTCGATGGGGTTGCCGCGATAGGTCAGCTCGCCCTTGGGTAGCCGGTATTCCTGGAACACATATTGCACGGTTTCCAGGTAGAATTCGGCGGCGAGGTCCAGGACGGCGAAATATTCGTCATAGAAGACCTTGGTGGTCTCGGCTTTCTCAAGCTCCCCGGCGGCGAGATTCTCATAAAGCTCGAAATGCGCCTTCATGTGGCGTCCGAGATTCATGGAGACGAAGGCGGAAAGCTGCACGAAGCCGGGATAGACCTTGCGCCCGCTGCCGGCAAAGCCCGGCGGCACGGTGGCGATGAGGTTGCGCTCGAACCAGGAGATGGGTTTCGAGGTGGCCAGCTCGTTCACCTTGGTGGGGTTGATGCGACAATCGATCGGGCCGGCCATCAGCGTCATGCTGCGCGGCTGGGCGGGATTGTCCTCCTGCGCCATGACGGCGGCGGCCACCAGCGCCTGGACGCAGGGCTGGCACACCGCCAGCAGGTGGGAGCCGGGACCCATGAATTCCAGGAACTTGATGACGTGTTCCACATAGTCGTCGAAGGCGAAGGGGCCTTCGTCCAGGCTCACGTCGCGGGCATTGTGCCAGTCGGTGATGTAGACGTCGTGGTCGGGCAGGAGGGTGCGCACCGTGCCCACCAGGAGGGTGGCGAAATGGCCCGAGAGCGGGGCCACCACCAGCACACGGGGCTGGGGCACGTCCACGTCCTTCTTGAAGTGCAGGAGCGTGCCGAAGGGCATGCGGAAGACATTCTCCTCCACCACCTCCACCTCGCGGTTGCCCACCGTGGTGCTGTCGATGTGGAAGGGCAGGCGGGCGTGGGAGAGGGCGGCGCGCTCCACCATCTCATAGGCGGCCGAGAGATGGCGGATGCCGCTATTGCCGCCGAGCAGGCCCATGAAGGGGCTGTCGAGCATCCGCCGCGCCATTTTGGCGCCGAAGCGGATGGGCTCCATCAAGTCGGCCTGGGTCTGGTAGGCTAGGTACATCATGGGATCCTGCGCCTTGTCGGCCGTCCGGACTGCGCCCGTGGCCGCGATTTTTCTTCCCTTGCGATGAAACGTCTCGCCGGCCGCGTTAGGAGGCGCCGCGGCGGGGTTTTGCCCGGCAGGATCTAAGTCTTTGGGAGATTGTCATAATTTCGCCTTCCCCCTGACGCGGTTCGGATATACCTGTAAAGCCCTCTAAACTAGATATTGAAGCGGGGGGTGGTGCAATGCAACATGCAACCGCTAAGATTGATCCTCGCGGCGAAAATCGGGGCCCGGCATGAGCACGCTGACCATTTCCAGCAAGAATTATTCCTCGTGGTCGCTTCGGGGTTGGCTGCTGTGCAAAATGGCCGGCCTGACCTTCGAGGAGGAGCGCGTGCCGGTGGACGATCCCTCCGCCAAGGCCGAGCTTCTGCTGCTCTCCCCGTCCTTCCTGGTGCCCCGCCTGGTGCATGAGGGCGTGACGGTGTGGGACACGCTGGCCATCGCCTCCTATCTGAACGAAGTGTTCCCCCAGGCCGGCCTCCTGCCGGACGACCGGGCGGCCCGCGCCCACTGCCTGTCCATTTCCGGCGAGATGCATTCGGGCTTTGCCAATATGCGCTCCGCCCTGCCCATGAACATCAAGGGCCGGTATCCCGGCTTCAAGGTGTGGGCCGGCGCGCGGGCGGACATCGAGCGGATCGTGGCCATCTGGCGCGGCTGCTTCGCCGCCCATGGCGGGCCGTTCCTCATGGGCGGGCGCCCGACCCTGGCGGACGCCATGTTCGCGCCGGTCTGCTCGCGCTTCACCACCTATGACGTGCCCCTCGATGCCGCCTGCGCGGCCTATCGCGACCGCATCATGTCCCATCCCCTGATGCTGGAATGGATCGAGGGCGCCAAGGCCGAGCCCGAGGAGCTGGAAGAGCTGGACGTGGAATTCTGAGGGCGTCCTGAGCCTGACGTCCTGACCCTGGCGTTCTGATGGCCCTCGGGCGATCAGGGGGCGTTTGGATCCTCCGGTCCTGTCCCCCGCGCCTCCAGGTGGTCCAGCAATTCCCGGGCGAAGGCGGGCAAGGCGGCGCGGCTGCGCACGCAGAGGACGAGGCGCCGCCGCGTCCAGGGCTCGTCCAGCGGGCGCACGGCGAGGGTTCCCTCGGCGGCAAGGCGCAGGGCCGCCGCCTCCGGCAGCACCGCCACCCCGACCCCGGCCGCCACCATCTCGGCCACCGGCTCGAAGCTGTTCACCCGCACCCGGTATTTGGGCGCGGCCCCCGTGCGCAGGGCCTGCCTTCCCACCAGTTCCTGCATGGCATTGCCCGGCGGCAGGCCCACGAAGGGCTCGGCCAGAAGCTCGGCGAACCGCACCGCTGGGCGCTCCGCCAAGGCGTGGCCCGGCGGCAGCACCGCCACCAGGCGGTCCTCCCCATAAGGCGACAATTCCAGCCCCCGCGTGTCCACCGCATCCGAGCCGATGCCCAGATGGATAAGGCCCTGCGCCAAAGCGAGCGTGATCTGGCGGCTCGGCTGCTCGGACAGGTCGAGATCCACATCCGGATGGGCGGTGAGGAAGGCCGCGAGGTCGCCATGCAGGCGCCCGCCCAGCGCCGCCGTATTGCACCACAGCCGCACATGGCCCTTCAGCCCGCGCCCGTAGCGGGCCAGTTCGCCGCGCATGCGCTCGGTCTGGTCGAGGATCAGGCGGGCATGATGGGCGAGCGCTTCGCCCGCCGGCGTGGGTGCTGCGCCGGCGCGGGAGCGGGTGAGGAGGGCGGTGCCGATGGCCTCTTCCATGCCCTTGATGCGGGCGGAGGCGGAGGCAAGCGCCAGATGGGCGCGCTGGGAGCCGGCGGTGATGGAGCCGGTCTCCACCACCGAGAGGAACAGGCGCAGGTCTGCGGGGTCGAAGCGCATGTGGGGCGGCTCCGCTCATCCTATGGATAAGCCGAAGGATAAGGCCGTATCTTCCGCATTGTTGCAAGGCCGTCCTGGCCTTAGAGCAGATGGACCGCCCTTTGGGCTCCTTCTTCCGTCCGTGCCCCCATGTCCTTTTCCTTTCCTCTGCCCGTAACCGAGACCACTCTGGCCTTCATCGTCGCCGTGCTCGTCTTCGCGGGGCTGGTGAAGGGCCTCATCGCCATGGGCATGCCCACCGTTGGGGTGGGGCTCTTGTGCCTCGTCATGCCGCCGGCCCAGGCCGCGGCCCTGATCGTGGTGCCGGCGGCCATTTCCAATGTGGTGCAGCTCGCCACCGGCCCGCGCCTTGGCCACACCCTGCGGCGCTTCTGGGCGATGATCGTCACTGTTGTCATCGGCACGTTCCTGGGCGGGCTGGTGTTGGGAGGGCTGGAATCCCACCTGGCGCCGGGCATATTGGGCCTGACCTTGACCGTCTATGGCGTGATGGGCCTCCTCAATCTTCACCTGAAGACCCCGCCCGCGCTGGAGCGCTGGCTTTCCCCGGTGGCGGGCTTCGCCTCGGGGCTGCTCACCGGTACCACGGGTGTCACGGTGATGCCCATGGCGCCCTACCTTCAGTCCCTGGACATGCCCAAGGAGGAATTGGTGCAGGCGCTGGGGCTGGGCTTTGCCGTCTCCACCTTCGCGCTGGGCTTTGCGCTGATGGGGCAAGGGGCGCCCTTTTCCGATCCCACCATGATGTTGGCCTCGCTGGCGGCCCTGGTGCCGGCGGTGGCGGGCATGGAGATCGGCCGCCGCCTGCGCCTGAAGGTTTCCCCCACCGGCTTCCGGCGCTGCTTCTTCGCCGGGCTGGCGCTGCTCGGCCTGCACATGCTCGCCCGCGCGATCCTGATCTGAGGTTCACCCCACGAAAAAGGGCCCGCCGGACGATGCCGGCGGGCCCTTTTCGTTTGGGGGAGGCGACCTCAGTCGTCGATGCGGTGCACGTCGTGCACCACCACCGAGGCTTCCTTCGGCGGACGGCGCAGCCATTCGCGGTGGCGCAAGGTGCGCAGGGTGTCCTCGACGCCGGCCTGCCAGTGATCGCGCATGGAGGTGCCGGAGAATTCGTAGTCCTTGAAATCCCGCTCGTAGGTCTTTTCCTGATAGATCAGGTGGCAGATGTTGACCGGGCCGGAATTGGCATAATCCTCCAGCACGGCGCGGTCCTCGTCGGTGCGCAGCTGCTCGGGAATGCGCAGCACGGTCTCCGCATGCTTGGTGCGCATCTCCTGCACCCGGCGGAACAGGTCCGTGGTGTAGCGCGTGCGGCTGGAATAGACGATGTCCTTCTGGCGCTCGATCACGTCGAGCATGTCACGGGGCATCTCGCCCCGGGCGCTGAACAGGTCCACCTGGAACACCAGGGAGGCCGGATGCTCGGGTTGGTCCAAGAGCCATTGCAGGGGCGTGTTGGAAACCACGCCGCCGTCCCAGTAATATTCGCCATCGATGCGAATGGCCGGGAAGGCGGGCGGCAGGGCTCCGGAGGCCATCACATGCTCCGGCCCGATGCGATGGGTGGTGTTGTCGAAATAGATGAAGTTTCCGGTTCGCACATTGGCTGCGCCAACGGAAAAGCGCTTCTGGCCGTTATTGATCAGGTCGAAATCCACCAGGCGCAGCAGGGTCTCGCGCAGGGGCGTGGTGTCGTAGAAGCTTGTGGCCCCCTCCGCGCCCGTGGGCAGCAGCCAGGGATTGGGCCAGCGGGGGCGGAAGAAGCCGGGCTGGCCGAGATTGATGGTGGCCAGCGCGCTCATCTGGTTGCGCATGGCGCGGAAGATGTCGCCTTCCGGCGTGAAGGGGAAGAATTTGCGCCCCGACACCGTCTCCCAGAATTCGCGCAGGCGCGGCACCCGGTTTTCCGGCGTGTTGCCGGCGATGATGGCCGAATTGATGGCGCCGATGGAGACGCCCGAAATCCAGTTGGGCTCCGCGCCGGTGGCCGAGAGCGCCTCATAGACGCCCGCCTGATAGGCGCCGAGCGCGCCGCCCCCCTGGAACACCAGGGCGACCCGGTCATATTCGTGAACGAGAGAGGCGATTTCCTGCGGATTGTGATCCAGACGCGTGCTCATCTGTCCCTCGTGTCCTGACCTCCACCGGGCGGCGGTACGCGCCTGCGGGGGAATGCGCGATCTTCATGTGAGGATGGCGTGCGCGCCCATGGAGCGCAATCGCCGGAGGGGTGGCCGGGCACCGCGGGGCGCCGGGCGCCCCGCCATTGGCGCTCAGCCCGGCCGGGCCGTCAGACTGGCCGTCACTTGGGCTCGGCCATGTAGTCGTAGATCACCTCGCCCATGCCCAGGGTCAGGTCCGCGCGCAGATGCAAGGCGGAGACGATCTCCAGCACCGGCAGGCGGGCCACGTCGCAGATGGCGTGGGGATAAAGGCCGAGGGCGGCCGGGCCGACCCAGCATTCCTTCAGGTCGATGTCTTCCAGGTAGTAGCGCACCAGCTCGCAGATGCGGGGGGTGGCGTCCACATGGGGGATGATCTTGATCATGTAGTTGGGCGCCTTGAGCGCCTTCATGACCACGTCCTTGTCGGCCGCCACGTGCTTGTAGCCCATGGTGGCCTCGGCGCAGAGCGTCTTGCCATAGTGGAGGCGGCCGGAGAGCACGTCCTTTTCCACTTCCATCTTGGGATGGGCATATTTCTTGGGGAAGCCCCACAGCTCGCGGCCGCCGGCGATGGGCGCCTCGTCGTCCAGGTACATGGAGTGGACATAGCCGCCCTCCACGCCGTTGAACTTCACGGGGATGACCTGTCCGGTCTCGGTATAGTCGCCGAAGCCGGTGGAGTCGGGCATGCGGATGAATTCGTACTTCACCAGCGGCTCGAACACTTCCAGCGGCTCGGGCACCACCTTGCGCAGCGCCTCGATGTCGGTGCGGTAGGTGATGATCATGAATTCCCGGTCGAAGAACCGATAGGGTCCCTTCGGGAACGCAGGGTTCGTCAGCGGCATGGAATAGGCTGTGCGGCGAACGTCTTCGATCTTCATGGGGAACTCCGAACTCCATCCGACCGGAACGGGAGCGGCCGGGCGAACCGTCCGCAACGTCATCTCGCAGGCGCGAGATAAGCATCAGGTTAGCCCATAGCTGTCCTGCGTGACAGCCCCGAGACGTCATCGCTTGGCGTGTCCCGCACTGCAGCAAAAATGTGCGGGTGCGCTCCGGGCCGTCCGGTCCGCACCCCAGCCTTCAGAATTCCAGCAGGCCCGCGCTGCCCGAGGCCGTGCCGAACGCCACCGCCCCGCCATCCGCCCGCCAGCCGATGGCGGTGACCGGGGTGGCGTCGGGCTTGCGCAGGAGAATCTCGGCGCCATCGGAGATGCGCACCATCAGCACCATTCCGTCCTCGAAGCCGGCCGCCAGCACCGGGTCCTTGGGATGGCAGGACACCTGCGTCACCTTGCCGGTGGTGGAGGGGGCCAGCATGGAGGGCTGCTTGCCCATGGGGCCTTCCTTGGACTGGAACGGCCACAGGATGACTTCCGTCGAGCCGGAGGAGGCCAGCCACTTGCCGTCGGCGGTGAATTCGAACGACTTCACGCGGCTGGGATAGCCGGTCATGCGCATATGCCCGCCATCCACCACCCGCCAGCCATGGAGCGCGGCTTCCTGCATGGTGGTGATGACGAAGCGGTTGTCGGGGCTGAACACCACCCCCAGGTGCGAGCCCTTCCAGCCCAGCGTCTCCGGCTTGGAGCCCGGCGCATTGGGGAACCACAAGGTCACGCCGCCATAATGGGCGACCGCGAGGCGGATGCCCTTATGGGCGAAGGCGAGACCGCCCACGGTGGAGGCGACCTCCAATTGGCGCGGCTCGCCCTTGGGGGAGATCATGTGGGCGGTCTTGCCCACCGAATAGGCGGTGATGCCGTCCGGCCCCAGGGCCACATGGTCCACCCAGCGGGCCTTGTGCTCTGCGAGGATTTTCACCGTGCCGTCGGCGGCCAGTTCCACCACCTTGCCGTCATCGCCGCCGCTGACAAGCCGCCGTCCATTGCCGGCCACGTCCAGCGGCACACCGTCATGGAGCGCGACCTTGAGGGGGGAGGCGCCCACCAGGGTCGCGGCGCCCGCATCCTCCACCAGCACGCAGGTCCCGCCCAGAAAGCCGGAATGGACGATGCCGCTGTCGAGGGTGAAGGTGCGGACCTTGTCGGTGAGCGAAGAGGGAACAGTGGACATGCGCCAGCCGGAATGTCTGCGCCATCGGGGACGATCCGCCCTCCGAAGGCTTGAAGGAGAAGCCCGTGCGATCCGCGACGCAGCGGGCGCGCCGGCGGATCGTTCGCCCCCTAGATAAGCGAGGCGAGGGCATTTGTCGCCCCGCACCCGGCGTTCGGCCCCCGTTTCGGCCGTGCCCGCCGCCATGCTACAGGACGCGCCCCGCCGCCCCATCATTCTGGCCCCATGTTCGACACCCGCCTGCCCATCGATGACGTCCTGGATCCGCTGCGCGAGACGCTGGCACGGGGCCCGAATGCCGTCCTGGTGGCGCCGCCCGGCGCCGGCAAGACAACGCGGGTGCCGCTCGCCCTCATGGACGAACCCTGGGTCGCCGGCCGCAAGATCCTGGTTCTGGAGCCCCGCCGTCTCGCCGCGCGCGCCGCCGCAACCCGCATGGCGCAGACGCTGGGCGAGAAGGTGGGGGAACGGGTCGGCTATCGGGTGCGGCTGAAGGCGGAGGTCTCCCGGCGCACCCGCATCGAGGTGGTGACGGAGGGTGTCTTCACCCGCATGATCCTGGACGATCCCGAACTCTCCGGCATCGCCGCCGTGCTGTTCGACGAATATCACGAGCGCTCCCTGGACGCTGACCTGGGCCTTGCTTTGGCGCTCGATGCCCAAGGCGGGCTGCGGGAAGACCTTCGCCTGCTCGCCATGTCCGCAACCCTCGATGGGGCCCGCGTCGCCGCCTTGCTGGGCGGGGAGGGCGGCCCGGCGCCGGTGATCGAGAGCGAGGGGCGCGCCTTTCCGGTGGAGACCTTCTATCTCGGCCGCGATCCGCGTGCGCCCATCGACCGGCAGGTGGCGGATGCGGTGGTGCGGGCGCTCAACGCCGAGCGCGGCTCCATCCTGGCCTTCCTGCCCGGCGCCGGGGAGATCCGTCGCACGGAGAGCCTTCTGCGCGAGCGCGTGCGGGACAAAGACGTGGCCATCGTGCCCCTTTATGGCGCGCTGGATGCCGCCGAGCAGGACCGGGCCGTGCTGCCCGCCCCGCCCGGCACGCGCAAGGTTGTGCTCGCCACTTCCATCGCCGAGACCAGCCTGACCATCGAGGGCGTGCGGGTGGTGGTGGACGGGGGCCTTGCCCGCGTGCCCCGCTTCGAGCCCGATGTGGGCCTGACCCGCCTTGAGACCGTGCGCGTCTCCCGCGCCGCCGCCGACCAGAGGCGGGGCCGCGCCGGACGCACCGAGCCCGGCGTGTGCTATCGCCTGTGGAGCGAGGGGGAGATGGCGAGCCTCCAGCCCTTCGCCACGCCCGAGATTCTCGCCGCCGACTTGACCGGCCTGGTGCTGGACCTGGCCGCCTGGGGCGTGCGCGATGCGCGCAGCCTCGCCTTTCTCGATCCGCCGCCCGTTCCGGCCTTGGCCGAGGCCAAGGCGCTGCTGGTGCTGCTCGGCGCGCTCGATGCGGAAGGCGCGGTGACGCCGCTCGGCCGGCGCATGGCGCGCCTGCCCTTGCCGCCGCGCCTCTCGCACATGGTCATTGCCGGCGCCGATGCGGGCCTGGCGCAGGAGGCGGCGGAGATCGCCGCCGTGCTGGTGGAGCGGGGACTGGGCGGGGATGGCGTCGATCTTCTCCACCGCCTCGACGGTTTCCGCCGCGAGCGCTCCCGCCGGGCGGACGATGCCCGCCGGCTTGCCGATCGCTGGGCTGAGAGTGCCGAACGGGGGGCAGGGGAGGGGCGTCTTTCCCTGGCGCAAGTTTCCCTCGCGCAAGGCGCTTCGCCTGCCGGCCTCCTGGCGCTGGCCTTCCCGGACCGTGTGGCCAAGGCTCGGGGGGATGGCACGCGCTTTCTCCTGGCCAATGGCAGGGGCGGGGTGATGGAACCCTCCGCCGCGCTCGCCCGCGCGCCTGTCCTGGCCGTGGCGGAAGTCTCCGGTCGCGCCGAGGCCGCCCGCATCACGCTCGCCGCCGCCCTGGAGGCGGAGGAGTTGGAACGCCTGTTCGCCGCCGACATCACCAGTGGCGTGGAAGTGGCCTTCGATGCGGAAGCCGCGGCCGTGCGCGCCCGCGAGACGCGGCGCCTGCGGGCCCTGGTGCTGGCGGACCGGCCCCGCCCGGTGCCGCAGGGGCCGGAGACGGCGGCGGCGCTGGCGCGGGGCGTGGTGGGGCTGGGCCTTGTCCGCCTGCCCTGGAGCGCGGCGCTCTCCCAATGGCGCGACCGAGTGATGTTCCTGCGCGCGGCCGAGGGCGAGCCCTGGCCGGACCTCTCTGACGCCGCCTTGGCGCAGGCGCCGCAGGATTGGCTCGCGCCTTATCTGGAGGGGCGCACGGCGCTCGCCGACATCACGGCCGGCGACCTCTCCAACGCCCTGCACGCCCTTCTGCCCTATGAGCTCACCCGTCGCCTGGAGGCGGAGGCCCCCACCCATTTCGAGGCGCCCACCGGATCGCGCCTGCCCATTGATTATGGGGCGGAAGGCGGCCCGGCCGTGTCGGTGCGGGTGCAGGAGATGTTCGGGCTGAAGGTGCATCCCGCCATTGCCGGTGGGCGGGTGCCGCTCACCCTCGCCTTGCTGTCCCCCGCCCATCGGCCCATCCAGATGACCAAGGACCTGCCGCAATTCTGGCGGGGCTCCTGGCGGGACGTGCGGGCGGACATGCGCGGGCGCTATCCCAAGCACCCCTGGCCGGAAGACCCCTCCCAGGCCCCGCCCACCACGCGGGCGAAGCCAAGAGGCACCTGAGGGTGCCGTGATGCCGCCCGCTTCCTGTGGCTGGGATGGGGGACAACAAGGTCCGCAAGCAAAGGGCTGGTCATGTCGATCAAGGTCATTGAGGGACTCACCGGCGTGGTTCTGGCCGGCGGCGAGGCCCGGCGCATGGGGCGCATCAACAAGGCGCTGGTGACGGTGGGCGGCGTGCCGGTGATCGACCACATCCTCGCCCGTCTCGCCGAGACCTGCGCGCATGTGATGGTCATCGCCAATGATCCCGCCCCCTATGCGGAGCGGGGCCTGGAGGTGCATGGGGACGTGATGCCCCATCACGCGGCGCTTGGCGGGATCTATACGGCCCTGCTGAAGGCGCCCACGGAACATGTCTTCGTCTGTGCCTGCGACATGCCGTTCCTCTCCGCCCCGCTCATCCGGCACCTGAGCTATGCCCTCGACGGCCATGACGCCGCCGTGCCGCGCGATGCCTATGGGCTCCAGCCGCTGCACGCCATCTATGCCCGCCGCATCGCGCCGGTGTTGCACCCCTTCCTGCTGCGCGGCGAATTGAAGCTGGAAAAGGTCATCGCCGCGCTCGATGCCCGCATCCTGCCCCCCGCCGAGGTGGAGCCCTATGCGGCGGAAGCCAATATCTTCTTCAATGTGAATACGCCCGCCGACCTGGAGCAGGCGCGCCGGCAGGCGGGGTATCCGGGGGAGCCCTGAGTGGCGCGCGCCGTCCGCCTCGCTATGGTGGCGCGCTTCGAGGACGAGGATCATGGGCGGCATGGCGCAACAGGATCAGCAGGCGCCCGAGCGCTCGGTCTATGACCGCATGGGCGGAGAGGCGGGCATCCGCCGGCTCACCGGGCGCTTCTATGAATTGATGGACACCTTGCCCGAGGCCGCCGAATGCCGGGCCATCCATCCCGAGAGCCTCGCCGGCAGCGAGCAGAAGCTGTTCGAGTATTTGTCCTACTGGTTCGGCGGGCCGCCTCTGTTCGTGGAGCGCCACGGCGCGCCCATGATGCGCCAACGCCATTTCCGCGCGCCCATCGGGCCCCTGGAACGCGATGGCTGGCTCATCTGCTTCCGCCGCGCCTTCGACGAGACGGTGGAAGATCCCGGCCTTCGGGACGTGGTCATGCCCCGCGTGGAGGCGCTCGCCATGCACATGCAGAACAAGGCGTGACCAGTTTTGCATCGCAATGAATCTATGTGCCGAGCGGTTTTGGGGTAGTGTTCAAAATAGTGGTTTGTCCGTGCTTAAAATGTGAGCGAAGTCAAAGACTGAAATCGCCTTCTCCGTGGTAAGCTCCTGCCAAAGGTCCGACGTCAGGGCAGGAGACCTGGAATGGCACGTTCTCGGGAAGAAGGCCTCGGGATGCGGGCTTTGCTCGCGCACTCCCACATCAATTCTCAAACGCCGCCGGGCCGGGCCGCCCGCGCCCTCGCCGACGAGCTGATCGAGCAGGACGTGGACGTGGTGACCGCCACCTCCTGCGAGGATGCCGGCGCCCTGTTCGCCGCCGATGCCGCCATCCAGGCGGTGCTGCTGGACTGGGACATGGAGGGCGACGCCGACCACAAGGCGGCCCTTGCCACCATCACTGCCATCCGCGCCCGCAATTCGGCAGTGCCCATCTTCCTGTGTGCCGACCGCTCGCTCGCCTCCACCATTCCCCTCGACGCCATGGGCGAGGTGGATGATTTCGTCTGGCTGATGGAGGACACGCCCCGCTTCATCGCCGGCCGCGTGGTGGCGGCGACGGAGCGTTATCGCAGCCAGGTGCTGCCGCCCATGTTCGGCGCCCTCGCCCGCTTCTCCCAGGTGCACGAATATTCCTGGCACACGCCGGGCCACACCGGCGGCACCGCCTTCCTGAAGCATCCGGCGGGGCGGGCCTATTTCGAGTTCTTCGGCGAGAACCTCCTGCGGGCGGACCTGTCCATCTCGGTGGGGGAACTGGGCTCGCTGCTGGACCATTCCGGCCCCATCGGCCAGGGCGAGAAATATGCGGCGAGGGTCTTCGGCGCCCATCGCACCTATTATGTGACCAACGGCTCGTCCACCTCCAACCGGGTCATCCTCATGGCCTCGGTGACGCGGAACGATGTCTGCCTGTGCGACCGCAACTGCCACAAGTCCGCCGAGCACGCCATGACGCTGTCCGGCGCCATCCCCACCTACATGATGCCGTCCCGCAATGGCCTCGGCATCATCGGCCCCATCCCGCCCTCGCGGCTGACGCCGGAGGCCATCAAGGCTTCCATCGCCGGCAACACGCTGGTGGGGGAGGGGGTGGACCCGACGCCCCAGCACGCCATCATCACCAACTCCACCTATGACGGCCTCTGCTACAACGTGGCCAAGGTGGAGGCGCTGCTGGGCCAGAGCCTGGATCGCCTGCATTTCGACGAGGCGTGGTACGGCTACGCCCGCTTCAATCCACTCTACAGGGACCGCTTCGCCATGTTCGGCGATGCGAAGGCCTATGACCCGTCGCGGCCCACGGTGTTCGCCACCCAGTCCACCCACAAGCTCTTGGCGGCGCTCTCCCAGGCCTCCTACATCCATGTGCGCGACGGGCGCCGGCCCATTCCCCATGGACGCTTCAACGAGGCGTTCATGATGCACGCCTCCACCTCGCCCAATTACGCCATCATCGCCTCCAACGACGTGAGCGCGGCCATGATGGACGGCGCCTCCGGCAAGGCGCTGACCACCGAATCCATCCGCGAGGCGGTGGCCTTCCGCCAGATCATGGCGCGGCTCCATGGCGAATATGGCGAGCGGGGCACCTGGTTCTTCACCACCTGGCAGCCGGACTTCGTCACCGACCGGAGCGGCCGCAAGGTGGCCTTCCATCTGGCGGATGAGACACAGCTTGCCACCGATCCCGCCTGCTGGGTGCTGGCGCCGGGCGCCGCCTGGCATGGCTTCGAGGGGCTGGAGGATGACTGGTGCATGCTCGACCCCATCAAGGTGTCGGTGCTCACCCCCGGCATGTCGCCGTCGGGCGTCCTGGCCGAGACGGGCATCCCCGCCGCCATCGTCACGCTCTATCTGGACCGGCAGGGCATCGTGGTGGAGAAGACCACGGACTTCACCATCCTGTTCCTGTTCTCCATCGGCGTCACCAAGGGCAAGTGGGGCACGCTGGTGAGCGAGCTGGCGGACTTCAAGCGCGACTATGACGCCAATGCCCCGCTTGAGCACATCCTGCCCGACCTCGTGGCCCTGGCTCCCGGCCGCTACGGCGCCCTGGGGCTGAAGGACCTGGCGGACGAGATGTTCGCCGCCATGAAGGAGCTGAAGACCACCGCCACCATGGCGGACGGTTTCTCCGAACTGCCGGAGCCGGATCTCTCCCCCGTGGAGGCCTACGAGAAGCTGGTGAAGGGCAAGGTGGAGGCCCTCACCCTCGACGAGATGGCGGGCCGCACGGTCGCCACCGGCGTGGTGCCCTATCCGCCGGGCATTCCGCTTTTGATGCCGGGCGAGAAGGCGGGCGCCAAGGCGCTCGCTTATCTCAAGGCGCTGGAAGCCTTCGATCGCCGCTTCCCGGGATTTGGCCACGACACCCACGGCGTCGAGGTGGAAGACGGCACCTATCGCATCCTGTGCATCACGGCCTGAGGCCACGGGAAAGGGGAGGCGGGCATGAGCGAGGCGAGCACAGCGGCGCCGGCGGCTTCGGCCAATGGCGCATCCAGCGGCGGCAAGAAGATCGGTCTGGTGGCGGCCACCTTGATGGTGGCGGGCAACATGATGGGCTCCGGGGTCTTCATGCTGCCGGCAAACCTTGCCGCCACCGGCGGCATCGCCATTTTCGGCTGGCTCATCACCATCGTGGGGGCCGTGTCCCTGGCGCTGGTGTTCGCCAAGCTCGCCTCCATCGATCCGGCGGCGGGCGGACCCTATGCCTATGCCCGCAAGTCGTTCGGCGACTATATGGGTTACCAGACCAACCTCATCTACTGGCTCGCCAATGTGGTTGGTAATGTGGGGCTGGCGGTGGCGGGGCTCGGCTATCTCTCCAACTTCTTCCCCGGCCTGAAGGACCCGCTGATCTCCGCGCTCGCCCAGATCGCTTTGGTCTGGTTCTTCACCTATGCCAACATTCTCGGCCCCAACGTGGTGGGGCGGCTGCA
Organism: Aquabacter sediminis; assembly: GCF_028863665.1. Taxonomy (GTDB): domain Bacteria; phylum Pseudomonadota; class Alphaproteobacteria; order Rhizobiales; family Xanthobacteraceae; genus L1I39. The sequence goes on along the minus strand of NZ_JARBFX010000019.1, from coordinate 23,309 downwards.
ATCCTTCACCACGTCGTTCGCATTGGTGCCCATCGTGGGCATGGCCATTCTCGGCTGGTTCTGGTTCTCCGGAAAAACCTATGCGGACGGCTGGAACGTGTCGGGCCAAGGCACCTTCTCGGCCATCGGCGCCACCTTGAACTTCACGCTCTGGGCCTTCATCGGCGTGGAGACGGCCTCGGTCTCGGCCGGGGTGGTGGAGAATCCGAAGCGCAACGTGCCCATCGCCACCGTGTTCGGCGTCATCATCGCGGCGGTCTGCTACGTGCTTTCCTCCTCGGTGATCATGGGCATGATCCCCAACAAGGAATTGGTGGCCTCCTCCGCCCCCTTCGCCGATGCGGCGCGCCTCGCCTTGGGCGACACGGCGGCCAATATCGTCGCGGCTTGCGCCGCCATCGGCTGCCTGGGCTCGCTCGCCGGCTGGACATTGCTGGTGGGCCAGACCGCCAAGGCGGCGGCCGATGACGGGCTGTTCCCGAACCTGTTCGCCAAGGTCAATTCCAAGGGCGTGCCCTCGGCGGGCCTCGCCGTGGTCGCCATCATCATGAGCGTGCAGATCGTGGCGACCATGTCCCCCACCGCCAGCGAGCAATTCGGCAAGATCGCCTCCATCGCGGTGATCATGACGCTTCTGCCCTACATCTATTCGGCCATCGCGTTGAAGGTGATCGGCTACAAGAACATGCCACCCAAGGACTATACGATCTACACCATGATCGCCTTGGTGGCGGCGGTCTATTCGCTGTGGGCGATGGTGGGATCGGACGGCAACCAGACCCGCTGGTCGCTCATCTTCGTCATCTCCACCATCGTCTTCTATGCCCTTGCCCTCAATCACAAGCGCGACGTGGAGGATGGCACGGTGCATACGGGCGGCGCGGCGCCCCGCTGGATCCGCTATGCGACGCTCGCCATCACCATCGCCGCGCTGGCGCTCATGTTCTGGGAGGCGGTGGGCAAGCACGAGGCCGGCACGTTGCGCACCCGCTCGCCCCATGCGACGCTGGAGTGGCGGGGAGAAAAGCCGGCGGGGCCGGCGCTGGTTCTGGCGTGAGGAAAGCGTTGGGGTTGACCGGGACGTGTTGACCTGCGTCAACGAAGCGCGCTGCGGTGCAGCATAGGGTGAGCCCGCTTCCGCCCCCGGCTTCACGCAGGGGGTGGCCCGGGTGGAAGGTTGCGGTCCCCGGGGGCGAAGACATGACATTCGGACCCCGTCCTCCGAACCGGCCGAGATGCGGCCGAAGCGGCGGGCGTGGCCCGGCCGGCCGGATTGGACCCCCTGATGCTCCGCAAGATCGTCGTCGCGCTCGTCCTCATCGCCCTCGCCGCCGGCGGGGGCGCCTATTACTACCTGAAGACCCGCCAGCAATTGCCCGCCGGCTTTGTTGCCGCCAATGGCCGTATCGAGGCCACCGAGATCGACATCGCCACCAAATATGCCGGCCGCGTCGCCCAGGTGATGGTGGAGGAGGGCGATTTCGTCCAGGCCGGCCAGGTGGTCGCGCAGATGGATGTGGAAGAGACCGCCGCCGCGCTCCGCACCGCTGAGGCCCAGGCCCAGCAGGCGGAAAAGGCGCTGGAGCAGGCCTCCCACGTGGCCGAGCAGCGCTCCAGCGAACTCGACCTCGCCGTGAAGGAATTGCAGCGCTCCGAGACCTTGCTCTCGCGCGGCTTTGCCACCGCGCAAACCGTGGACCAGCAGCGCACCGCCCGCTTCACCGCCCAGGCAGCCCTGTCCGCCGCCCAGAGCAGCCTGGCCGCCAACGAGGCGGCCGTGCGCGCCGCCCAGGCGGAGGCGGACCGCCTTGCCCGGCAGGTGGCCGACGGCACGCTGAAGGCGCCCAAGGCGGGGCGCATCCTCTATCGCCTCGCCGAGCCGGGCGAGGTGCTGGCGGCGGGCGGCAAGGCGCTGACCATGCTGGACCTCTCCGACGTCTACATGACCGTCTTCCTGCCCGCCGGGCTCGCCGGCAAGCTGGCGCTGGGCGCCGAGGCGCGCATGCTGCTGGAGCCGCTCCCCGACACCGCCATTCCCGGCCGCATCTCCTTCGTTTCCGCCCGCGCCCAGTTCACGCCCAAGCAGGTGGAGACGCAGACCGAGCGGGAGCGCATGGTGTTCCGGGTCAAGATCCGCATTCCCTCGCAGCTCGTCTCCGACCATATCGACATGGTGAAGACCGGCGTGACCGGCATGGCCTATGTGCGCATCGACCCGGCCGCGCCCTGGCCCGCCTGGCTGCAATCACGCCTGACCGAGGCCGTGGCGAAGTAGCGGGGCGATCATGGCCGATCCGGCTTGCGCCCCCGCCGAAACCGCGCCCGGCACGGGGCTCTCCTTTCGCGGGGTGCGGCACCTCTATGGGGCCTATGAGGCCCTGAAGGGCATCGACCTCGACCTTGATGCCGGCGCCTCGCTGGCGCTGGTGGGGCCGGACGGGGTGGGCAAGTCCACGCTGCTGGCCCTGCTTGCCGGCTCCAAGGCGGTGCAGGGCGGCGTCGTGCGCGCGCTCGGCGTCGACATGTCGGTGCGCCGCGACCGGGAAGGCGTGCAGCCGCGCATTGCCTATATGCCCCAGGGGCTGGGGCGGAACCTCTATCCCAACCTCACGGTGGGCGAGAACATCACCTTCTTCGCCCGCCTGTTCGGCGCCAGCCCCAACGAGGCCCGCGCGCGCCTCGCTCCGCTTTTGGCTGGCACCGGCTTGGCGCCCTTCGAGGACCGGCTGATGCGCAAGCTCTCCGGCGGCATGAAGCAGAAGCTCGGTCTGTGCTGCGCGCTGGTGCATGACCCGGACCTCCTGATCCTCGACGAGCCCACCACCGGCATCGACCCGCTCTCGCGCCGGCAATTCTGGGAATTGGTGGACGCCATCAAGGCCGAGCGGCCGCAATTGTGCGTCATCGTCGCCACCTCCGACATGGACGAGGCCGCCCGCTTTGACCGGGTGGTCCTGATGAATGACGGGGCGATCCTGGCCGATGGCTCGCCCGCCGACCTCCTGGCCCGCACCAAGCAGCCCAATCTGGAACGCGCCTTCATCGCCCTCCTGCCCGAGCGGCCGGACGGGGTGGGGCAGGACCATGACCGCGCCGCCATTCCCGCCGACGCACCCGTCGCCATCGAGGCCAAGGGGCTGACAAGGCGCTTCGGCGACTTCATCGCCGTCAATGACGTCAACTTCACCATCCGCAAGGGCGAGATCTTCGGCTTTCTCGGCTCCAATGGCTGCGGCAAGAGCACCACCATGAAGATGCTCACCGGCCTGCTGCCAGCGAGCTCCGGCGAGGCGCTTTTGTTCGGCAAGGCGGTGGCGGCCGATGACATGGAGACGCGCCGGCGGGTGGGCTACATGTCCCAGTCCTTCTCGCTCTATGGCGAACTCACCGTGCAGCAGAATCTCGACCTGCACGCCCGCCTCTTCGCCTTGTCCGGGGAGGCCGCGAAAGCCCGCATCGCCGATCTCGTCGCCGATTTCGACCTCGGCCCCCATCTGGAGGCGCTCTCCGACAGCCTGCCGCTGGGCGTGCGCCAGCGCCTGCAATTGGCGGTGGCCATCCTGCACGAGCCGGAGCTTCTCATCCTCGACGAGCCCACGTCGGGCGTCGATCCGGTGGCGCGCGACCAGTTCTGGGACCGGCTGGAGCGGCTCTCCCGCGACCAGGGCGTGACCATCTTCGTCTCCACCCATTTCATGACCGAGGCGGAGCGCTGCGACCGCATCTCCTTCATGCATGCGGGCCGGGTGATCGCCACCGGCACGCCGGGCGAGCTGAAGGCGGCGCAAGGGGTTTCCACGCTGGAGGAGGCCTTCATCGCCTATATGGAAATGGGCGGGCGCAAGGATGCGCCCGTCGCCATGCCCAAGGCGGTGGCGGGCGGGGTGCGCAAGCCCGCCGCCTTCTCGGTGCGCCGCATGGGCGCCTATGCCTGGCGCGAGGCCATCGAGATGCGCCGCGACCCGGTGCGCCTCACCTTCGCGCTGCTCGGCACGGCGCTGCTCATGCTGATCTTCGGCTTCGGCATCACGCTGGACGTGGACCATCTGCGCTTTGCCGTGCTCGACCGCGACCAGACGCCGGAAAGCCGGGCCTATGTGGATGAATATGCCCATTCGCCCTATTTCATCCTGGAAGCGCCGCTCGCCGGGCCGGCGCAGCTGGAGGAGCGGCTGCGCGCCAATGACATCTCCTTCGCCATCGAGATCCCCCCGCAATTTGGCGCCAATCTGCGGGGCGGCAAGGACACGGAGGTCTTCATCACCGTGGACGGGGCCATGCCGTTCCGGGCCGAGACCATTGTGGGCTATGTGGAGAGCGTGCATCTGCGCTTCATCCAGGATGCGGCGCAGCTGGCGGGGAGCGCCATCGAAAGCCCCGCAAACCTCGTCATGCGCTATCGCTACAACCAGGCGTTCCGAAGCCTGGATGCCATGGTGCCGGCCACCATCGCGCTCATGCTCATCTTCATCCCGGCGGTGTTGACCGCGCTGGGCGTCGTCACCGAGAAGGAGATGGGCTCCATCACCAATCTCTATGTGACGCCGGTCACCAAGGTGGAATTCCTGCTGGGCAAGCAATTGCCCTATGCGGCGCTGGCGGCCTTGAACTTCCTCGTCATGGTGGTGATGGCCCTGACCATTTTCGGCGTGCCGCTGAAGGGCAGCTTCCTGGGGCTGTCGCTTGGGGCCATCGCCTATGTGCTGGCCACCACCGCCTTCGGGCTTTTCATCTCCATCTTCACCAAGACGCAGGTGGCGGCGCTGTTCGCCACCTCCATCCTGACCATGGTGCCCGCCAGCCAGTTTTCCGGCCTGCTCCAGCCGGTGCCCACCTTGGATGGGGTGGCGCGGGTGATCGGCACCTTCTTTCCCACCACCTATTTCATGCGCGCCAGCGTGGGGGCCTTCACCAAGGGGCTGTCGCTCCTGGATTTGATGCCCTTCATCCTGGCGAGCCTGGCCTTCTGGCCGGTTCTGCTCGCCGCGGCGCTCCTTCTCCTGAAGAAGCAGGAGGTGTGATGTCCACCCCAGCCCTAACCCCGAAGCGCCCGCGCCTCATGTCCAATCTGCCGCCGCTGCTCATGAAGGAATTCGAGAGCCTGCGCCGCGACACCGTGCTCATGGTGCTGGTCTTCTATGCCTTTTCGGCCGCCATCCTGATCCAGGCCAATGGCATGAAGCATGATCTCCACCGCGCCACCGTGGCGGTGGTGGACGAGGATCGCTCCCAGCTCTCCCACGCCATCACCGATGCGCTGCTGCCGCCGCGCTTCCAGACGCCGGTGGCGGTGGCGCCGGGGGATCTGGACCGGGCCATGAACCAGGCGCGCTATGTCTTCGCCCTGGATTTCCCGCCCCGCTTCGAACAGGACGTGCTGGCCGGCCGCTCGCCCGACGTTCAGCTTCTCATCGACGCCACCGCCCTCATGCAGGCCGGGCTCGGCGCCACCGACATCGCCAACATCTTCCAGCAGGAAGTGCTGCGCTTCGCCACCCGCTCGGACAAGCCGGTGTCCTATAATCCGACGCTGGAGGTGCGCGCGGCCTTCAACCAGGCGCTGGAAAGCTCCTGGTTCACCGGCACCATGGGGCTCATCACCAACATCACCATGCTCTCGGTGCTGCTGGCGGGCGCGGCCTTGGTGCGCGAGCGCGAGCATGGCACGCTGGAGCATCTTCTCGTGCTGCCGGTGCGGCCGGTGGAGGTGATGCTGGCCAAGATCCTCGCCAATGGCGCGGTGATTTTGGTGCTGACCGGGCTCTCGGTGCTGGTGGTGCTGCGCGGCATATTGGGCATGACCATTGCCGGCTCGGTGCCGCTCTTCATGGCCGGGGTGGCGCTCTATCTCTTCTTCACCGCCTCACTGGGCATCTTTTTGGGCACTGTGGTGCGCTCCATGCCGCAGCTGGGCCTCATGTTCATGCTCATCGTGCTGCCCATGAACATGCTGTCCGGCGGCTTCACGCCCCTGGAAAGCATGCCGGTGGCGCTGCAATATATCATGCAGGTTTCCCCCTCCACCCAATTCGTCGCCTTCGCCCAAGCCATCCTCTATCGCGGCGCCGGCTTCGACGTGGTCTGGCCACGCTTCCTGGCGACGGCGGCGGTGGGGCTGGTGTTCTTCTCCTATTCGCTGGTGCGGTTCAGGGGGTTCTTGGCGGCGCAGCAGTGAGGGGGGATGAGCAGAATGTTAAGTGCAACGTCTTTTCAGATCTTTGACGCGGTGTGCTCTGGAGGGATATGCTAAAAAAGTAGTGCGCTGCATACGTTATCTAAAAATCGGACAAGTCGCAGATCCGGTTACACGTCAAAGGCGCAAAATGTAAAATGCTAACGAGCAGGGTATGGCAAGGAAATGTCCGAAAGTCCGAAACTATTTATTTCGTATAGTTGGACCAGTCCGAGCCATGAAAAATGGGTCCTCTCTTTAGCTGAAGAGCTCGTCGAAAATGGCATTTTCGTCATTATAGACAAATGGCATCTCAAACATGGGCACGACGCAAACGCTTTTATGGAACAGATGGTGACGGATGCGTCTGTCAATAAAGTTCTTCTTGTGTGTGACGCAAGATATGTCGAAAAATCAAACGCTAGGACTGGTGGTGCAGGGACAGAGGCGCAAATTATAACGCCTCAATTGTATGCAAGGCGGGAGCAGGAGAAGTTTGTTGCCGCAGTGCGTGAAAAATATAAAGATGGTGAGCCCTGTGTTCCTGTTTTTTATAAAGGCCGCATCTTTTTTGATCTAAGTGATGATGCTAAGTATGTCGAGGAATTTGAAGGGATCGTACGTTGGGCGTGGGATGAACCAGCGTATGTCATGCCGCCATTAGGGAAAAGGCCGACTTTTCTTGATGTCGGGTCGTCATCCGTGAAAGCTGCCACCTTATTAGCTTTCCGTCGTGCGCAAGAAGTATTGCGAACAAAGCGCGAAAATTTTGAAGGTCCGCTTCAGGATTACTTAAACGTATTTTTGAGTGAATTAGAAAAATTTAGAATGGAAAATGATCACGTCACTTCGGAGGAATGGGAAGAGGCGTTGCTCAAAAATATATCTGATTTCAAAGCTTATCGTAATGAAATGATTGAGGTATTTCTATCAATTGCGATTTATGTTCCAAGCATTGATTGTGCCAGAGTTATCCATAGATTTTTTGAAAAAATGGAGCCGTTTATGCGGGTTCCGGACGGTGTTTATCAATGGAACGAAATTTGGTTTGATAATTTTCGATTCATAATACATGAATTATTTTTGTATTTGATTGCGATTTTACTAAAGTATGAAAGATTTGATTTTGTAAATTACCTGTTATCTACAGAATATTTTACTTCCGATGACAAATCTAACCCCATGCGGCCGTTTACGGTGTTTGGGGATTACATGCCGTCGCTCGCCAACAGAGATGCTCGCTTACGTCACTCCTCTACCCGGGCCGAATTGTTGAAAGAGCGATGTCAAGCGCTGGGTGTAGAGTTTCGCAATCTTATGGCCGCTGATTTCGTCCTCTATTTGCGGGCGTTGGGTGAAGGTTATGGACTTGGCTGGGAACCCCATACTCTCAAGTTTATTGGCCGTAACCCCAACCCAATTGAGATATTCGCAAGATCGAAGTCAAAGTCGTACTTCATGAAAGTCGCCCCGATGATCGGCGTGGCGAATAAGGATGAACTCCAGGACAGAATAGACAGTGTGCCACCCAGTTCGCGGCCTCGGTGGGATTTTATGCGGCTGAATATATCTCAATTGGCGAGGCTTGGCGAGCTTGCAACCAGTCCTTAGGGCTTCACGGGAGTGACCTTCGCACCCCCGCGCGCCCTCCCTCCCGAGAGCGCGCGCGTCCGTTTCCCCACCTCTCCCTTAATCCACCGCCAAGACCGGCACGCTGGCATAGCGCAGCAGGCGCGTGAAGGCGGTGCCGAAGAGGAAGGCCCACACGCCCTGTTCGTGATGGGCGCCGGCCACCAGGATGTCGCCCTTCAGCCAGCCCACATTGGCGATGGCGTGCTTCCAGTCGCGGCCGTCGCCGATGGTGGCGGTGGCCGTGATGTCGTCGGGAAGTTGGTCCATCGCCTGGGCCTGGGCGGCGGCGGCCTGCTGCTTCCAGGCATTGGCCACCATGTCCTCGGCGTGGAGGCCCACGTCGGAGGGATACATCTGCTTGTCGCGCACCACGAAGGTGACGAGGCGCAGCGGCACGCCGTGGCGGCGGGCCAGCGAGACGGCCACTTCCAGGGTGGAGCGGCCCTCATGGTCGTCGGAATAGGCGCAGGTCACCCGCTCCAGCTTGTCGGGCGCGGAGGCCGCATAGCCGAAGGGGGCGAGCATGGTGGGGAATTTGGTGCCCGCCAGCACCGCCGAGGCGGTGGAGCCGAACACGCAGCGCATCTTCTTGCCGTCCCGCGCCGAGCCGAGAATGGTGATCTCGGCATCGCTCTCATTGGCGATGCGGGTGATGCCCTTGGCGGCCGAGGGGGCGGAGGTGGCCACGAAATCGGCCTTCACCTTGCCCCCCAGATAGGCCGCCGCCTTGGCGAGGGCCTTCTCGGCATATTTGGCCAGGAACACCTTGTACTCGGCATCCACCGCCGCGGGCGAGGGATAGCCCCAGGTTTCCGGCGTCACCACGCAGACCGTCAGGGGCACGTCGCCGGCCATGGCCAGCATGCGCCCCACCGCCAGCGCGTCGGCGCCGCCCCGGTCGGGCGAGTAACCGACCACATAGCTCATCGCGCGCCCCCATCCTGGTTGAGCAGGGAGTTCTTGCGCGAATATTTGAAATAGACAACCAGCGCGATGGCGATCCACACCACGAACATGGCGTAGGTGTCCCACGGCAGCTGGGTGATGAGGTAGACGCAGAACAGCACGCTGGCGATGGGCACGAAGGGGAACAGCGGCACCGAATAGCCGCGCGGCAGGTCCGGCCGGGTGCGGCGCAGGATGATGACGCCCATGGAGACCACCGAGAAGGCGATCAGCGTGCCCATGGAGGTGAGGTTGGCCAGCACGTCCAGCGGGATGAGGGCGGCCAGGAAGGCGATGAAGACGGCGACGATATAGGTGTTCGTCACCGGCGTCATGGTCTTGGGGTCCACCTTCTGGAACATCTTGGGCAAGAGCCCATCGCGGCTCATGGCGAAGAGGATGCGCGTCTGCCCGTACATCACCACCAGCGTGATGGAGAAGATGGAGATGATGGCCCCCAGCGACAGCACGAAGGACGGCCAGGTGGCGCCCGTAATGTTGCGCAGGATCACGGCGAGCCCCGCATCCTGGCCCTGGAACTCCGTCCATTTCTGCGCGCCGACGCCCGCCAGCGCCACCAGCACGTAGACCACCGTCACCAGGAACAGCGACATGATGATGCCGAGCGGCATGTTGCGGCGGGGGTTCTTGACCTCCTCGCCAGCGGTGGAGACGGCATCGATGCCGATATAGGAGAAGAAGATGGTGCCCGCCGCGGCGCCCACCCCCAGCCAGCCCTTCGGGGTGAAGGGGGTGAGGTTCTCCGAATTGAAGGCGGAGAAGGCGATGATGATGAACATGGCCAGCACGCCCAGCTTCAGCACCACCAGGATGGCGTTGATGGTGGTGGATTCCCGCGCGCCCTTCATGAGCAGCGAGGCGCACATGGCCACCAGCACGATGGCCGGCAGGTTGAAATAGCCGCCCGCCCCGGGAGGCTGGCTGATGGCGTCCGGCATCTGCCAGCCGAACACGTCCAGGAACACCTCGTTCAGATATTGCCCCCAGCCCACCGCGATGGCGGAGGCGGAAACCGCATATTCAAGCAGCAGGCAGGCGCCCACCACATAGGCGACGAATTCGCCCAGCGTGGCATAGGCATAGGAATAGGCCGAGCCGGAAACCGGGATGGTGGAGGCAATCTCCGCATAGCACAGGGCGGTCAGGGCCGCCGTGATGCCGGCAATGATGAAGGAGACCACCACGGCCGGGCCCGCTTCCGGCACGGCGGCGGTCAGCGCCACGAAGATACCGGTGCCGATGGTGGCGCCCACCCCCAGCATGGTGAGCTGGAACAGGCCAATGCTGCGTTCCAGATGGCCTTTGCCGCCGCCCCCATGCTCGTCCACCAGCGCGGTGACTGGCTTGCACCGCAGCAACTCACTGCTCCAATTCCCCGACCCACTCATGGAAGACCCCGTCTTTCGATTCTGCTCCCGCCGTCCTTCACGGGGCGGGCGCCCCTTTGCGGGGCTGTGTCGTGTCACCCAGCAATCAGCGTGCCACAAAATTTTCACACTGCCCGCACTTTTTTGCCGGATTCCAGGCCGCAAGCGCCAGGAAGCGTTAATCCGTCAGCAGCTTGCCGGTGCGCTCGGGCAAGGCATGGGCGCCGGCGATCTTGCCGATCACCTTGCCGGGCCAGGCATAGGTCTGATTGTGGCGCGCAAAGAGAAGTCCGTCCGTGGTGGCCAGGACGGGCACGCTCTCCCCCACCGGATCGATGATCCGCGCCACTTCCTCGCCCGCGGCGACGGTGTCGCCCAGGCGCCGGACATAGGCGATGAGACCGTAGGAGGGGGAGCGCAGCTGTTGCATGGCCTCCAGCGGCGTCGCCTCGCACAGCAGGCGGGGCAGGGCCTCGTCGAGGCCGCCGGCAATGACGCCGCGCCGGCGAAGAAAGCGTTCCAGCGCGGCCGCGTCGCGGGCGGCGAGCGCCTCGTCCACGGTGTCGTTGCAGCGCAGTTCCAGCGTGGCGGACAGGCAAGCGGGCGGAATGGGATGCTCGGGAAACCGCCGCGCCAGCGCCCACCAGGGGCCGCCGCACGCCTCGTCGAACGGATGGCCGCCGGAGACTTCCGCCAGCAGCACGGCGCGGGCGTCGATCTCGGCGGCGAGGTCCTGGGCATCGGGCCAGAGCGGGGTGCCGATATAGAGATGCAGCAGCGCCTCGTTGTCGGCGTGCAGGTCGAGCACCATGTCCGCATCATAGGCAAGGCCCATGAGCGTGAGGCGCAGGCGCTCCATCTCGCCCTCGCCGGTCATGTCGGCGAGCGCATCGCCCATGGCGGCCCGGATGGTGGCGATATTGGCGGCCGGATCGGGACCCAGGCGAGGGCCGATTCTGTCGCCGATGGCGGCGGCCAGGTCGGGATAGTCGCGGTTGAAATTGGCGCCGCTGGCCTCGTGGAATCGCCCCTGGAGCAGGCCGAAGCGGTGCTGGGCCAGCCCCAGCGGATTGGCCTGCGGCACCAGGACGATCTCGCCCGCAATCTCGCCGCGCGCCGCCCGTTCCTCCAGCCGTGCGGCAAGGTGGCGCAGCGCCAGCATGCCGGGAAACTCATCCGCGTGCAGGCCGGCCTGGAGATAGGCCTTGGGCCGTGCGCCGGGCGTTCCAAAACGCAGCACAGTCAGGGCGGCGGGCCCTCCGTCAGGCCCTGTCCCGGCGAGGGGAAGAACGGTGCGGGAGACCGGGGCGGGCAGGGGGGCGGGCAGGGGGGAGGGGAGCGGGCCGGATGGGGCGGCTGATCCGGGACTTGCCTCAATTTGCGCCATAATCGCGTTCGCCCCTGTTGTGCATTGCAACGAAAATAGTCGGTTCGAGAACGGCTTGCGCCGGGCGCGCCGCCTGTGGACGACGCCATATTGCTTGGCGCTCTCGATTGGGTCTAGGCTCTCTGCGACCTGGAGATTTTTCGGGTGCGTGAACCGGCGGCCGGCCGGGCGCGGGCAAGGTGCGGACGAGGGTCCGAACCCCATCTGCGCGCGGTGGCAGAGCAGTCGTGCGTATTGCAATGCAGCATCCGCATTTTTGCGGACGCGTGCCGCGCAAGGCGCCGGCGGGGTTCACCGCCCGCGAAGGCTCCGGCACAAGGATGAGAACAGGGTCACTTCCAGAACGGGGCAGCGCCGACGTCGTCGGCTCGCTGGGGAACTACCATCATGGATATCATCTCGACAGCCGCCTATGTCGGTCCGAACAGCTATGCCAAGGTGCCGCTGATCCGGCTGACGGTGGATCTGCGGTCCCGCTCCACCGCCTCGGTGGCGAGCTATGGCGCGGGCGTTCTCGACACGCTGCTGAAATACGTTCCGACCATGGCGTCCGATCGCCTGCCCGACGGAAGCCTGTGGGTGGACCGCGCCCGCACCTCGCCCGATTGCGGCCTCGGCGAGCTGATCGCCCATGTGGCGCTGAACCTGCAGCGCCTGGCCGGCGCGCCGACCGATCTCGCGACCGCCGTCCCGGTGCCCGGCACCGACGACGTGGAAGTGCTCTATGGCTATGAATCCGACGAGATCGGCCTGGAGGCGGGCGACCTGGCCTGCGACCTCATCATCGAGCTGATCGCCCCCCGCGCGTCCGATGACGAGCCCTATGATTTCGAGGACGAGCTGGACCGCTTCCTGCGCTTCGCCCAGAAGCGCTCGCTCGGCCCGTCCGCCCTCGCCTTGGTGAAGGCGGCGGAAGCCCGCGACATTCCCTGGGTGCGCCTCAACGACCAGAGCCTGATCCAGGTGGGCCAGGGCAAGTTCCAGAAGCGCATCGAGGCCGCGCTCACCTCCATGACCTCGCACATCGCCGTGGAGATCGCCTCCGACAAGGGCGTGTGCAACACCATCCTCGGCGATCTCGGCCTGCCGGTGCCGCAGCAGAAGCTGGTCTATGACGCCGACGAGGCCGTCTCAGCCGCCCGCCGCATCGGCTATCCGGTGGTGGTCAAGCCGCTGGACGGCAATCACGGCCGCGGCGTCACCGTCAACATCACCACCGACGAGGAGGTGGAGAAAGCCTTCGCGGTGGCCGACGAAGAAGGCTCCGCCGTGGTGGTGGAGAGCATGATCGTCGGCGACGACCATCGCCTCCTGGTGGTCAATGGCAAGCTGGTGGCCGCCGCCAAGCGCGTGCCCGGCCATGTGGTGGGCGATGGCAGCCACACGGTGGCCGAGCTGGTTGATATCGTGAACCTCGACCCGCGCCGCGGCGTCGGCCACGACAATGTGCTCACCAAGCTGGAGCTGGACGACCAGGCCTTCCGCCTCCTGGGCGAGAAGGGCTACACCGCCGAGAGCGTGCCGCCCGAGGGCGAGGTGGTCTATCTGCGCAAGACCGCCAACATCTCCACCGGCGGCACCGCCGTGGATGTGACGGACGTCATCCATCCCGACAACAAGTCCATGGCCGAGCGCGCCATCCTGGCGGTGGGCCTCGATCTCGGCGCGGTGGACTTCCTGACCTCCGACATCACCCAATCCTATCGCGACACGGGCGGGGCCATCTGCGAGATCAATGCGGGGCCGGGCCTGCGCATGCACATCTCGCCCTCCGAGGGCAAGCCGCGCGACGTGGGCGGGGCGATCATGGACATGCTGTTCCCGCCGGGCACGCAGAGCCGCATTCCGGTGGCAGCGCTCACGGGCACCAACGGCAAGACCACCTGCTCGCGCATGCTCGCCCACATCCTGAAGATGGCGGGCCATGTGGTGGGCCAGACCTCCACCGACGCGGTCTATATCGACGGCAACGTGACGGTGAAGGGCGACATGACCGGCCCGGTCTCCGCCAAGATGGTGCTGCGCGACCCGACCGTGGACATTGCGGTGCTGGAGACGGCACGCGGCGGCATCGTGCGCTCGGGCCTCGGCTACATGTATTGCGACGTGGGCGCGGTGCTGAACGTCACGTCAGACCATCTGGGCCTTGGCGGCGTCGACACGGTGGACGAGCTGGCCCGCGTGAAGCGCGTGGTGGTGGAAGTGGCGCGGGACACCGCGGTGCTGAACGCCGACAACGAATACACGCTGAAGATGGCGTCCTATACCAGCGCCAAGAACCTGTTTTACGTGACCCGCAATCCCCACCATGAGCTGGTGCGCGAGCATATCCGGCTCGGCAAGCGGGCCATCGTGCTGGAAGAGGGCCTGAACGGCGACCAGATCGTCATCTATGACAACGGCACCCAGATCCCCCTCATCTGGACCCATCTGATCCCCGCCACCATCGAGGGCAAGGCGCTCCACAATGTGGAGAATGCCATGTTCGCGGCGGCCATGGCCTATGCGCTGGGCAAGAGCCTCGACCAGATCCGCACCGGCCTGCGCACCTTCGACAACACCTTCTTCCAGTCCCCCGGCCGCATGAATGTGTTCGACGAGCACGGCTTCCGGGTGATCCTGGACTATGGCCACAACGAAGCCGCCGTCGGCGCCATGGTGGACCTGGTGGAACGCCTGAAGCCGCGCGGCAAGCGCATCGTGTGCGTCACCTGCCCGGGCGACCGGCGCGACGAGGACGTGCGCGACATCGCGGAGAAGGTGGCCGGCAAGTTCGACACCTATATCTGCCATCGCGACGACAACCTGCGCGGCCGCGGACCCACCGAAATCCCGGACCTCATGCGCGCCGCGCTCATGTCGTTCGGGGTCAAGGATGAGCAGATTATGATCGCGCCGGAGGAACTGACCGCGGTCGACATCGCTTTGAACATGGCCCGGCGCGACGATCTGGTGCTCGTCTTCTGCGATGGCATCACCGCCTGCTGGAAGAAGATCATCTATTTCAAGCCTGAGGAAATGGCCGCGGAGGAGAAGGTGTCTCCTCCGCCGGTGCGCATCGCCTTCGATGTGCCCGAAGGCTTCAAGATCGTCACGGATGAGCGCGGCGTGATCCTGGCACCGATCGAGTAACGAGCGGGATATGTCCTTCTATGACTGGTTCTCGCTGCGGCTGAGCGACGAACCGACCCGGCGGCTCGCCGTGATCGGCGGTCGGCTCGAGGATGGCAATTCCGCCATCTTCGGGGAGATGCACCGCCTGTCGGGCGGGCGCATCCTCGTGTTTCCCACCGCCTCCGGCGAGCCGGAGGAGGTGGGGCTCGAGACCGCGCAAGTGTTCCGCTCCTACGGCTTCGAGGCGGAGGTCGCCCCCGTCTTCGGGCCGAACGCGACCGTCGCCGCCAACGACCCGGCGGTGGCGGCGATGGTGCGCGCGTTCGGCAGCGTCTATTTCACCGGCGGCAACCAGGCCCTCATCATCGCCGCCCTGGCGCCGGGGGGCGTGGAGACCCCGGTGCTCGCCGCCATCCGCGACGCCAACCTGGACGGCGGTCTGATCGCGGGCTCCAGCGCCGGCGCCGCCATCATGTCGCAGGTGATGATCGTCGGCGGCACCTCGCTGGACGCCATGGTACACGGGGTGACCGCCGACCCCGAAAAGCCCGGCATGCTGGTGGGGGAGGGTCTCGGCTTCTTTCCCTATGGCGTGGTGGACCAGCATTTCATCAAGCGCGGGCGCCTCGGGCGCCTCATCATCGCCATGGCCAAGGGCGGGGTTCAGCGCGGCTTCGGCATCGACGAGAACACCGCCCTGATCGTGGAGGGACGGCGCGGGCGGATCGTGGGCGAATATGGCGCCTTCGTCATCGACCTGTCGGCGGCCAATTTCGACGAGCGCTTCCGCACCTTCGAGGACATGCGCTTCCACTATCTGGACGATGGCGACGAGATCGACCTGGAGCGCATGAAGCCGACCGCCGGCCCCACCAAGAGGCGGGTGCGCACGGCCGAGATCGCCTATCGGGCGCCGGCCCGCTCCCAGCGCAACGTGTTCGGTGCCTATACGCTCTACGACCTGCTCGGCCGCCTCGTGCTGGGCGATCCCGTCGTCTATGCCACCGACCGGGCGAGCGCCGTGGACCTGAAGACCTCCATGGCCGTGACCGTGGAGCTGGAGCGCGTGCGCGGCCAGTCCCGCATGCTGGTGGCCCAGACCGAGAACGGCTTCCGCATGACCGCCCTCAATCTGAAGGCGACGGTCATGAGCGAGAAATTAAGCGCCGCGCGCCTCGCCAACCGTGCCACCAAGCTCCAGCGCGATTACGGGGTGAAACCCTCGCCCAAGGCGCGGCTGCTGCTGCTCGGCTCCTCCCCGCTCCAGCGCGGCCCCGAAATGCTGGTGGAGATGCTGCGCCATTGCGAGGGCGACATCGGCATCATCGCCGCCGCCTCCTCCGATCCGCGGGACACCGCCCAAACCCATATCAAGGCGCTCCAGGAGCACGGGCGCACGGGCATTGATCTGGGCATCACCATCGACAATGTGGAGAGCTGCTTCCACGATGCCGAACTGATGGCCCGCATTGGCGGGCTGAAGACCATCTTCTTCCCGGGCGGCAACCAGATCCGCCTGGTGGAGAGCCTGCTTTACCGGGGCGAGGAGACCCCGCTGGTGCTGGCCATCGCCAAGGCACGGGCGGCGGGGGCGACCTTGATCGGCGCCTCGGGCTCGGCTTCGGCGCTGTCGCGCTTCATGATTGCGGGCGGCTCCTCGCAGGAGGCGTTCCGCTTCGGCGTGTCCTCCGACACCAGCCATTATGGCCTCGTCATCCAGGAGGGCGTCGGCTTCTTCGGCGGCGGCATCGTGGACCAGAACCTGTTTTCCTCGCGCCGCCTTGGCCGCCTGGTGGTGGCCTGCGCGGAGGAGGGTGCCCGCTTCGGCTTCGGCATCTGCGAGGAAAGCATGATGTGCGCGCGGGGCGAGGGCGGCCTCATCGACGTGTTCGGCCGCTATGGCGTGGTGCTGGCGGATGTGGACCAGAATGCGCTGGTGCTCCAGAGCGACAGCTTCGTCGCCCGCGGCGTGAAGCTCTCCTTCGCCCGCCCCGGCGACCAGATCGACGTGGCCAAGGGCGAGATCATCCGCCATTCCCCCGCAGAGCCCGCCACCGCCACATTGGTGCGCCTGGTAAACGAGCTGGTGGTGGAATGCGGCGCCGTGCCGCTCGGCACCCCGCTCACCGAGCACCAGCGCAACCGCGCCATCCTCATGGGCATCTCCGCCATGGGCGAGGGCACGGTGAGCCTCGACGTGGAATGCCCCCGCGACGACCGGACCTGACGCGCCTCGCACTGCCCGCCGGGGCCTTGTACGGCCTCGGCGCGGCAGCGGCCCGCGCGCCCGTGCTGCCATGCACAAGCTGCACGGCTGTTGCGAACCGCTCCAAACGCAATTGATTTCCCGGCGGCGGCGGCGCATAAATTCGCCAAATCAAATCGATTGAAATTTCCGCCCCCAGGCGGGTCGAAGGGAGACATCCATGGCCGGACCGCACGACAAGAAGAACCAGAACGGGGCTGCGACGGAACGGCGCCTGCGCTCGCAATTGTGGTTCGACAATCCCGACAATCCCGGCATGACCGCGCTCTATCTGGAGCGCTACCTGAATTTCGGCCTCACCCGCGCCGAACTCCAGTCCGGCAAGCCCATCATCGGCATCGCCCAGACCGGCTCGGACCTCTCCCCCTGCAACCGCCACCATATCGAGCTGGCCAAGCGGGTGCGCGAGGGCATTGCCGCCATGGGCGGCATTCCCTTCGAATTTCCGGTCCATCCCATCCAGGAGACCGGCAAGCGACCCACGGCCGCCCTTGACCGCAATCTGGCCTATCTCGGCCTCGTGGAAATCCTCTATGGCTATCCGCTCGACGGCGTGGTGCTGACCACCGGCTGCGACAAGACCACGCCCGCCTGCATCATGGCGGCGGCGACCGTGAACATCCCGGCCATCGTGCTCTCCGGCGGCCCCATGCTGAACGGCTGGTGGAAGGGCGAGCGCACCGGGTCCGGCACGGTAGTGTGGAAGGCGCGCGCGGAGCATGCCGAGGGCAAGCTGGACTACGACACCTTCATGGACGTGGTGGCGTCTTCCGCCCCGTCGGTGGGCCATTGCAACACCATGGGCACCGCTTCCACCATGAATGGCCTGGCCGAGGCGCTGGGCATGTCGCTGCCCGGCTGCGCCGCCATTCCCGCGCCCTATCGGGAGCGCGGCCAGATCGCCTATGAGACCGGCAAGCGCATCGTGGACATGGTGTGGGAGGATTTGAAGCCCTCCGACATCCTCACCCGCGAGGCGTTCGAGAACGCCATTCGCGTCAATTCCGCCATTGGCGGCTCCACCAATGCCCCCATCCATCTCAACGCCATTGCCCGCCATGTGGGCGTGCCGCTGAGCGTGGATGACTGGCAGGCGGTGGGCCACAAGATCCCGCTGCTGGTGAACATGCAGCCGGCGGGCGAGTTCCTGGGCGAGGAATTCCACCGCGCGGGCGGCATTCCGGCCGTGGTGGCCGAGCTGATCGGCGCCGGCAAGATCCATGAAAGCGCGCTCACGGTGAACGGGCGCACCATGGGCGAGAATTGCAAGGGGCAGTTCTCGTGGGATCGCAACGTGATCCGTTCCTATGACGATCCGCTCAAGACCGATGCCGGCTTCATCGTGCTGCGCGGCAATTTGTTCGACAATGCGGTGATGAAGACCTCGGTCATCTCCGAGGAATTCCGCGCCCGCTTCCTGTCCAATCCCGACGACCTCAATGCCTTCGAGGGGCCCGCCGTGGTGTTCGAGGGGCCGGAGGACTATCACCACCGCATCGACGATCCCAGCCTCGGCATCGACGAGCACACCTTGCTGTTCATCCGCGGCACCGGCCCCATCGGCTATCCCGGCGGCGCCGAGGTGGTGAACATGCAGCCCCCCGCCGCCCTCCTGAAGGCGGGCGTGAAGGCGCTGCCCTGCATCGGCGATGGCCGCCAGTCCGGCACCTCGGGCTCGCCCTCCATCCTCAATGCCTCGCCGGAGGCGGCGGCGGGCGGGGGCCTTTCGCTGCTGCGCACCGGCGACCGGGTGCGCATCGACCTCAACACCGGGTCGGCGGACATCCTCATCTCGGACGCGGAACTCACCGAGCGGCGCGCGGAGCTGGAAGCCAAGGGCGGCTTCCCCATCCCCAAGAGCCAGACCCCCTGGCAGGAAATCCAGCGCAGCATGGTGGAGCAGTTCGACGAAGGCATGGTGCTGAAGCCGGCGGTGAAGTACCAGCGCGTCGCCCAGACCATGGGCGTGCCGCGCGACAACCACTAAGGTGCCGTCCGGCCCGGTGCTTTCCCGGGCCGAACGTGTCCTTCCCGCCTCGCGAGCCGGCTGTTTCGTCGGCTCTAGGCTTAGCCTGCAGGTCTTGCTATGTCTCAGTCATCCGCCGACGCACCGGCGTCCGGACAGCCCCTCGGCGACATCGTGGAGGGGCCTGCCGCGCGCCGGCCCGAGCGGGTGCGTCACGAAGGGCACCACATCCAAGTGGTGCCCTTCGACTGCGACCTCCACGCCGCCGACCTCTATGCCGCCTCCCACGGGCCGGGCGACGAGGCGCTGTGGACCTATCTCTCCCCCGCCCCCTTCCCGGACGAGACCACCTTCCGCCGCTATTATGCGGAAGCCGCCACCAAGGCCGACCCGCTTCTGTTCGCGCTGGTGGACCCTGCGTGCGGCAAGGCAGTGGGGCACGCCACCTATATGCGCATCGAGCCCGCCCAACGGGTGATCGAGGTGGGCAACATCCTCTATACCCGCGCGCTCCAGCGCACGCCGTCGGCCACCGAGGCCATGTATCTCATGGCGCGCCACGCCTTCGAGGATCTCGGCTATCGGCGCTATGAATGGAAGTGCAACGCCCTCAACGCGCCTTCCCGCGCGGCGGCCAAGCGCCTGGGCTTCACCTATGAGGGGCTGTTCCGCCAGCACATGATCGTCAAGGGCCGCAACCGGGACACCGCCTGGTTCTCCCTGCTCGACACCGAATGGCCGCGCGCCAAGGCGGCCTTCGAGGCCTGGCTCTCCCCGGACAATTTCGACGCCGACGGCCGCCAGAAGGCGCGCCTGGAGGATCTGCGCGACCGGGCCTGAGGCCCGCACACCAATAGGGGCGGCGCAAAGCCGGCCTGTCAAAAGACCACACGAAGGGATGGAAACCATGGGTGGACGCTTGAAGGGAAAGACCTGCCTCGTCACGGCGGCGGGGCAGGGGATCGGCCGGGCCATCGCCGACATCTATGTGCGCGAGGGCGCCACGGTGGTGGCGACCGATCTGGACCTTGCCAAGCTGAAGGGCTTCGGCGGCGAGGCGCGGGTGCTGGACGTGCTGTCCACGCAGGCGGTCAACGCCCTCGCCCAGGAGATCGGGCCGGTGGACGTGCTCGCCAATTGCGCCGGCTATGTGCACCAGGGCTCGCTTCTGGAGTGCAGCGAGAAGGATTGGGATTTCTCCTTCGACCTTAACGTGAAGTCCATCCACCGCACGCTCACCGCCTTTGTGCCGGGCATGCTGGAGAAGGGCCGCGGCTCCATCGTCAACATCGCCTCCGCCGCCTCCTCGGTGAAGGGCGTGCCGAACCGCTATGCCTATGGCGCCACCAAGGCCGCCATCATCGGCCTGACCAAGGCGGTGGCCGCCGATTATGTGGCCAAGGGCATCCGGGTGAACGCCATCTGCCCGGGAACGGTGCAGTCGCCCTCGCTGGACGAGCGCATTGCCGCGGTGGCGGCGCAGACCGGGCGCTCCATCGCCGCCGTGCAGGCCGATTTCGTCGGTCGCCAGCCCATGGGCCGGCTCGGCACGCCGGAGGAAATCGCCAATCTCGCGCTCTATCTCGCCAGCGAGGAAAGCGCCTTCACCACCGGCCAGATTCACATCATCGACGGCGGCTGGTCGCTCTGAGGGCGGCTGCTTGGCAGGATTGAACCCATGCGCATTCTCGTCATTGGCGGCGCCGGAATGGTCGGCCGCAAGCTCATCGAGCGCCTCGCCCGCGAGGGCCGCCTCGGCACGTCTCCCATCACCGCGCTGACCGCGCACGACGTGGTCGCCCCGGCCCGCACCGAGGCGCCGTTCCCCATCGAGACCCGGGTCTCCGATCTCTCCGTGCCCGGCGAGGCGGCGGCGCTTCTGGCTGATCGGCCGGACGTGATCTTCCACCTGGCCGCCATCGTCTCGGGCGAGGCGGAGATGGATTTCGAGAAGGGCTACCGCATCAACCTGGACGGCACGCGCTTT
Organism: Aquabacter sediminis; assembly: GCF_028863665.1. GTDB lineage: Bacteria > Pseudomonadota > Alphaproteobacteria > Rhizobiales > Xanthobacteraceae > L1I39. Next base: position 2,452 of record NZ_JARBFX010000019.1, on the reverse strand, counting down.
TTGTTCGATGCGGTGCGGGCCATCGACGGCTATTGCCCGCGCCTCGTCTTCACCTCGTCCATCGCGGTGTTCGGCGCGCCCTTCCCGGAGGCCATTGGCGACGAATTCTTCCACACGCCGCTCACCTCCTACGGGACCCAGAAGGCCATCTGCGAATTGCTGCTGGCGGACTATTCGCGGCGCGGCTTCTTCGATGGCGTGGGCATCCGCCTGCCCACCATCTGCGTGCGGCCAGGCAAGCCCAACAAGGCGGCCTCGGGCTTCTTCTCCTCCATCATCCGCGAGCCGCTGGCCGGCCAGGAAGCGGTGCTGCCGGTGTCCGACGAGGTGATGCACTGGCACGCCTCGCCGCGCTCGGCCGCGGGCTTCCTCATACATGCGGCGCTTCTGGACACGGCGCCGCTGGGCGCCCGGCGCAACTTCACCATGCCGGGACTGGCGGTGACCGTGGGCGAGCAGATCGAAGCGCTGCGGCGGGTTGCCGGGGACAAGGCGGTGGCCCGCATCCGCCGCGCGCCCGATCCGGTGATCGAGGGCATTGTCGCCGGCTGGCCGCGCAAGTTCGATGCACGGCGGGCAACCGAACTCGGCTTCGTCGCCGAGACCAGTTTCGATGAGATCATCCGCATCCATATCGCGGATGAACTGGGCGGCCGCATCGCGGACTGAGCAGCCCTCTTTCATCGCGACAGAACGGCCGGGGGCCTCCGCCTCCGGCCGTTTTTCTTTTCAGATCAGGCCGCTGCGGGCAGCGTGGCGGGCAGCGCGCCGATGGCCGAGCGCAGCGCCGGCAGAAGGCGGCGATAGGCGAGGCGGCGGGTATGGGTGTCGGCGAGATCCGCCACTTCCTCGAACCGCCACAGGTGAAGGCGCGCCCCGCACCGCGCTGCAAAGCGGCTCGCCTCGCCATGGACGGCCTCCACCATGGCCACCACCGCATGAACGCGCGGTGCGCCGGCGAGCGCGAACAGTTCGAGCGGCTTGGCGGACAGGCCATCCGCCGGCACGCGGGCGCCGTGCAGGCATTCAACCGCCGCCAGGTCCACGGGGCCGGCGCGCTCGGCGCTGGCGGAAAAGGCGCGCAGATGCGGCTGACCGTGATTGGCGAGGGCTTCGGCCAGCAGGCTGAGGCCGCCATTGTCACGGCAGGTGAAGACGATGGACAGGCGGCCATTGAGAGGCGCGCGCTCGGGTCCGTGCAAGGTCATTTCGGCCTCCGTCTGAAGGACTTTTGTCACATTTTGGGCCGGCTCGGGCGCCCCCGCGCACCGGCCATGCGCCCGCCGCTCCGCCGCGGGGGTGATTCGCGAGAGCACCCTAGCGGAGGGTCTCGACAGGTCGATGACGTTGATGTTCTTGTTATGTTTCGTATTGCTTAAGAAAAATAACCGTCCATCAGCACTTTTGCCTTGCTCTTGCTGATTTCATTAACCAATTCCACACATCTCCGGGGCATCCATCCGAATGCTGGCGGTCAAGCCGATTCGGCCCATGCGTCTGCGCCGGCTCAAGGAATTGGAGGCGTTGATGGCAAAGAGCGAAGTCACGGGTCCCTCGGTGAGCAAGATCGCGGCGAAGGCCCTGAAAGATCCCGCGAGCTTGACCCCCGAGGAGATCAAGGCCCTGGCTGCCTCGGCCCTCACCCAGGCCCCCGCGAAGGCGAAGGCCGCGCCCAAGGCTGAGAAGGCCGCGCCCGCCGCCAAGAGCGCGACGAAGGCTTCTGCCAAGGACACTGCAAAGGACACTGCAAAGGCTGCCGAAAAGCCGGCCGCTGCCCCGAAGGCGAGCGCCAGCGCCTCTGCCGCGCCGAAGGCCGCTGCCCCCGCCAAGGCCGCCAAGATCGCCGCCGCCGCCAAGCCGGCTGAGAAGGCTCCCGCCAAAGCCGCCGCCAAGCCCGCCGAACCCAAACCCGCCGCAACCAAGCCCGCATCCGGCAAGGCGGCCAAGGCGGCTGCGGCACCGGCACCGGCTGAAGCGCCGGCCGCTGAGGCTGCGCCTGCCAAGGCATCGGTCAAGGCCTCCGAGAAGACACCTGCCAAAGCCGCTCCCAAGGCCGCTGGAAAGGCTGCGTCCAAAACTCCCGCCAAGACTCCCGAAAAGACTCCCGCCAAGACAGCTGCCAAGACCGCAGCCTCGGCGCCCGTCGAGCCGGTTTCCGCCGAGGCTGCGCCGGCCCCCGCCGCCGCTGCTCCCAAGGGCCGCGCGGGCAAGGCCAAGGCCGCTGCTCCCGCGCCCGAGGTGAAGGCCGCTGCGCCCGCGCCAGTGGAGGCTCCGGCCCCCGTTGAGGCGCCCGCCGCTGCCGCCAAGCCGGCCCGCAAGGCGGCGCCCACGACCGCGCTCACCCGCTCTTGGGCGGCGATGGTACTGCGTGTAAGCATGCGCCTCTCCTGCACATTGCCCATCTCCCCCAGAATCCGCGACAGATGCTGCATGCGGCGCTGTGAGAGCATGT
>NZ_JARBFX010000018.1 GCF_028863665.1 Aquabacter sediminis | reverse complement strand
TCTCGGTCACTCTCGCGGCCGGCGCCCGCCAGCGGCGCGGAGCGGCCATGGGCGGCGAGCGTCGCGCCGTCGGTCACTACGCCGATCAGGTCCGGCGCCGTCTCCACCGCCACGTCCACATGGCGTCCGGGAATGAAGCCGGGGCCAAGGCCGATGGTGGCCCGGGCGAAGGGCCGCACGTCCACCTTCAGCGCCCGCATGCGCATGCGGGCATCCACCAGCACGTCGATGAGGCCGAGGCACAAAAGCTCGCCCAGCTCCATCACCGTCACCGAGATGGCCGAGCGCTCCATGCAGGCATGCAACAGGTCCACGAGGCCATAAGCGGGGCGCGCCAGCACGCCCTCGATCTCCAGCGGCCCACCGATCAAAGCATCGTCGAAGGCCATGTTGCGCCGCAGGACCGGCTGTCCGGGATCGCGGGACATGACGACCCCATATCCCGCCTGGAACAGGGCATGGGCCACGGCGGAGGCCACATCATTGGTGCCGAGCACCACGGCCAGGGGCACGCGTCCCGAGGGGACGAAGCCTGATTCGCTGCGCATGGTGCTGCCTCCCGGCCGCGAGGAATTGTGGCTTCCCGGACGTCCGGAAAGGCGTGCCCCCGCTCAAGCGACATTCGTGCCAAGGGGCACCGACGGGCGAGGCACCAGCTGCCGCAGCGCGAAAAGGCCGGAATTGGGCGGGGCCGGCCCGCAGGCCGTCGCTTGCCGTCTCGCCGCCGGGCGCCTGTCGGCGGCTTCGCGACACGACCGACGCCCCTCGCCCGGCCAGCGGTGTCGGAAACCCGACAATGCTGCCCCGCAGCATTTTGGGCTCGCATTTTCGCCCATTGGAATTATGAGACATTCCGCAGCGCACAAGATGGCACACCGCTTGCTGTGCTGCCTCGACACGCGGGGCGTCACGCCCCGGTTCCCCTATCCGGAGACAGTCATGCTCGGCATCGGCAGCGTCCTTCCTTCCTTCTCCATCACCGGCGTGAAGCCCCGCTTCAACCTTCATGAGGAGAACGGCCAGTCGGCCTTCGAGACCCTCACGGAGCAGAGCTTTCCCGGCAAGTGGAAGATCATTTTCTTCTATCCGAAGGACTTCACCTTCGTGTGCCCCACCGAGATCGCCGAGTTCGCGCGCCTGGCCGGCGACTTCGAGGACCGGGACGCGGTGGTGCTTGGCGGCTCGACCGACAATGAGTTCGTCAAGCTCGCCTGGCGGCGCGACCACAAGGACCTGAACCGCCTGCCCATCTGGTCGTTCGCCGACACCAACGGCTCGCTGGTGGATGGCCTGGGCGTGCGCTCGCCCGACGGGGTGGCCTATCGCTACACCTTCATCGTCGACCCGGACAATGTGATCCAGCACGTCTACGCCACCAACCTGAATGTGGGCCGCAACCCGAAGGACACGCTGCGGGTGCTCGACGCGCTGCAGACCGACGAATTGTGCCCCTGCAACCGCGAAGTCGGCGGCGACGTGCTGAAGGTGGCCTGAGGCATGTCCATCGACGCCCTCAAGGAGCAGATCCCGTCCTTCGCCAAGGACGTGAAGCTGAACCTCTCCGCCCTCCCCCGCGAGGACAGCCTCACCCCCCAGCAGCTCTATGGGCTGCTGGTGGCCTGCGGCTACACCACCCGCAATCCGGTGGTGGCCCAGGCGCTGGAGGCCGAGGCCGCCCCGCATCTGACGCCGGCCGCGCTCGACGCGGCCAAGGCGGCGGCGGCCATCATGGCCATGAACAACGTCTATTACCGCTTCACCCACCTTGCCTCGAACAAGGCCTATGAGACCCTGCCGGCCAAGCTGCGCATGAGCGTGATCGGCAATCCCGGGGTCGACAAGGCGGACTTCGAGCTGTGGTCGCTGGCGGTCTCCGCCATGAATGGCTGCGGCCGCTGCATCGATTCCCACGAGAAGGTGCTGCGCGAAGCTGGCGTCGGCGAGACGCAGATCCAGGCGGCGGTGCGCTTCGGCGCCATCATCGCCTCGGCGGCGGTGGCACTGGAAGCGGCGGGCCTGCCCGTCGCGGCGGAATAGGCCGGAAACCGAGGGCCCGTGCGCATTCGCGCCCGGGTCCTCTCCCGCCAGACAGGTGCGGAAAAATCAGGCACGACTGCCTGACTTGATCTAGATCAAAGACCGAAGGCCCCTCTGAGCTTCTCCTTAGAAATCCTCCGAACTCATCGGACAAGATGTCTCCCAAGCGAGACAGAGCGTGAGGAAGCTCAAATATTGGAGGGCGGTTTCCGACACCCGTGCGCGGTGAGGAGCACGCCATGACGGACTTCTACCAGGTACGCGTCCCTCGGGGTTCGGCCAACGGGCCGACCAACGCCAATTCCGGCAGTGCCAGGACAGTCATGACCAGTCCGCTTGTCCCGCCGATGCCGATCCGGGCCGGCGAAGGGAAGGCCGCAGCGCCGCAGCCGGCCCCTGTGGCCGCGCCGCGCCCGTCCGCCGCATCCAGGGGCACCTCGCCCGAGGTGGCGCTGATCGGCATCTATGAGATTTCCAAGATCCTGACCGCCGCCCGGCGGCTGGAGCTGACGCTCGCCAATGTGGTGAACGTCCTGTCCTCCATGCTCCAGATGCGGCACGGGATGATCGTCATCCTGGACCGGCAGGGCGAGCCGGACATGGTGGCCACCACCGGCTGGACGCCCCAGATCGCCCAGCACATCCGCTCGCGCGTGCCGCAGAAGGCCATCGACCAGATCGTCGCCACCGCCACCCCCTTGGTGGTGCAGGACGTGAGCGCCCATGCCTTGTTCGAGGGCCACGAGGACCTCTTCGCCCCCGCCGAGGAGACCACCGTCTCCTTCATCGGCGTGCCCATCAAGGCGGACACGCGGGTCATCGGCACGCTCTCCATCGACCGGGTATGGGACGGCACCGCCCGCTTCCGCTTCGACGAAGACGTGCGCTTCCTGACCATGGTGGCGAACCTTGTGGGGCAGACCGTGCGCCTGCACGAAATGGTGGCGGGCGACCGCGACCGCCTGATCGCGCAGACCCACCGCCTGGAAAAGGCGCTGGGCGGGGAGAAGGAAGACCATTTCCCCGATCTGCCGGCCACCGGCATCCTCGGCGACAGCATGTCGGTGAAGCGCCTGATCGCCACCGCCAAGATCGTGGCCCGCTCCAATTCCACCGTGCTGCTGCGCGGGGAAAGCGGCACCGGAAAGGAATTGTTCGCCCGCGCCATCCACGAATTGTCGCCCCGCAAGGACAAGCCCTTCATCAAGGTCAATTGCGCCGCGCTCCCCGAGACGGTGCTGGAATCCGAGCTTTTCGGCCATGAGAAGGGCGCCTTCACCGGCGCGCTGAATGCCCGCCAGGGCCGGTTCGAGCTGGCTCATGGCGGCACGCTGTTCCTGGACGAGATCGGCGAAATCTCCGCCGCCTTCCAGGCCAAGCTGCTGCGCGTTTTGCAGGAAGGGGAGTTCGAGCGGGTGGGCGGAAACCGCACGCTGAAAGTGGATGTGCGGCTGGTGTGCGCCACTAACAAGAATCTGGAAGATGCGGTGGCCAAAGGCGAATTCCGCGCCGACCTCTATTACCGCATCAATGTGGTGCCGCTCATCCTGCCCCCCTTGCGCGAGCGCACCGGCGACATCCCGAAGCTCGCCCGCGCCTTCCTGGAGCGCTTCAACCGCGAAAACCAGCGCCACATGCAGCTTTCGGCGCAGTCGCTGGAAGTGCTGAAGAAATGCTATTTCCCGGGCAATGTGCGCGAGCTGGAAAACTGCGTCCGCCGCACCGCCACCCTGGCGGAGGACGATGTGATCGTGCCCCACGACTTCGCCTGCGACAGCGGCCAGTGTTTGTCCGCCATCCTGTGGAAGGGCAGCGCCCCCAAGGCGACGCAGAATGTGGGCGTGCCGCAGTCCCTGCAGCCCCCGCCTTTGTCCCAGAACCCGTCCGCGCCGGCCTCCCCGGTGGTGCCGCTCTCCGCCGAGGCGCCCGTTCACACCGCCCCGCCCGCCGCCTGTCCCGGCGCCGAGGCCTGCCCGGTGGTGCCGCCCCGCCTCTCCGAGCGCGAGCAATTGCTCCAGGCCATGGAGCGGGCCGGCTGGGTGCAGGCAAAGGCCGCCCGCATCCTCAACCTCACCCCCCGCCAGGTGGGCTACGCCCTGCGCAAGCACGACATCGACATCAAGAAGTTCTGACGGTCGAGGTTGGGGGTTGGGGCGTGCCGCCCGTCCCCGGTGCACCCGTCATGCGCGGGCGTGTCCCGCGCATCCACGGCCAAATGCTGGATGGAGCTGTTTAAGCCTGCGTCCGGCCGACGCCAGTGGAGGACCGGAACGAGGCCGGAGAGGGGTTTTATGCCCCGCGCGCTGTCCTCCCCAGCGCTGTCATCCTGCAATTGGACAACCGCCCCCGCGCCCCGCCCCGGCGCGGGGGCGGTGGCGTTTCAGGGCGCCCGCAGCGCCCGCCGCACACTCCGACAGCCACGCGACGGGCCTGTCGCACATGCGACAGGGGGCGACGGACAAAGCCGGACAAAGGCGCGACACAGGTTCGACACGCCTGAAACACACCGTTTATTTTCAATGACTTATTCCATGGCATGGCGCTTGCGAGAGCTATTCCAGATTTCATTCTGGAGTGCTTCTCATGTCCGCACCCATGTTTTCCCTGGACAATTTGATCGCCTCCCCGGTCTCCGTTGAGGAGATGCGCGCCAAGCTGGAAGGGGGCGGTTGCTCGTCCTCCTCCTGCGGGTCCTCGGCCAAGCCCGACGATCTGCCCCAGGATGTCTGGGACAAGATCAAAGACCATCCCTGTTACTCGGAAGAGGCCCACCATTACTTCGCCCGCATGCATGTGGCGGTGGCGCCGGCCTGCAACATCCAGTGCAATTACTGCAATCGCAAATATGATTGCGCCAATGAGAGCCGCCCCGGCGTGGTCTCGGAAAAGCTGACCCCCGACCAGGCCATGCGCAAGGTGGTGGCGGTGGCGAACGAGGTGCCGCAGTTCTCCGTCCTCGGCATCGCCGGCCCCGGCGACAGCTGCTACGACTGGAAGAAGACCAAGGCCACCTTCGAGGCGGTCTATAAGGAAATTCCCGACGTCAAGCTCTGCCTCTCCACCAATGGTCTTGCCTTGCCCGACCATGTGGACGAGATCGCGGAGATGAATATCGACCACGTCACGGTCACCATCAACATGGTGGACCCGGAAGTGGGCACGAAGATCTATCCGTGGATCTTCCACAATCACAAACGCTACACCGGCTATGAGGCCTCCAAGATCCTGCACGAGCGGCAGATGCTGAGCCTGGAAATGCTGCGCGACCGCGGCATTCTGGTGAAGGTGAACTCGGTCATGATCCCCGGCATCAATGACGAGCACCTCCTGGAGGTGAACAAGTGGGTGAAGGAGCGCGGCGCCTTCCTCCACAACGTCATGCCCCTGATCTCGGCCGCCGAGCACGGCACCCATTACGGCCTCACCGGCCAGCGCGGCCCCAGCGCCATGGAATTGAAGGCGCTCCAGGACAAATTGGAAGGCGGCGCCAAGCTCATGCGCCATTGCCGCCAGTGCCGCGCCGATGCGGTGGGCCTGCTCGGCGAGGACCGGGGCCAGGAATTCACCCTCGACCAGATCCCCGAATTCGTCACCTACGACCCGGCCAAGCGCGCCGCCTATCGCGAGGTGGTGGCGAGCGAGCGCGGCGATCACGTGGCCAAGAAGCAGGAGATCAATTCCGAGATCCAGGCCATGGAAACCAACGGCACGCTGCTGGTGGCGGTGGCCACCAAGGGCGGCGGGCGCGTGAACGAGCATTTCGGCCACGCCAAGGAATTCCAGGTCTATGAGGCCACCCCCAAGGGCATCCAGTTCGTCGGCCACCGCAAGGTGGACAATTACTGCATGGGCGGCTTCGGCGAGGATGCAACGCTGGACGGCGTGATCGCGGCGCTGGAAGGGGTGGAAGTGGTGCTGTGCGCCAAGATCGGCGACTGCCCCAAGGACGCGCTCACCGCCGCCGGCATCCGCGCCACCGATGAGTATGCGCTCGAATATATCGAGGCGGCCATCGGCGCCCTCTATGCCCGCGAATTCGGCCGCACCGTCACCGACCAGAAGCTCGCGCTCTCCGCCTGAGGAGAGCGCCCATTGCCGGCCGCGCGCGCGGCCTCATGACCAGCGAAGGGAAAAGACCATGTCTCTCAAGATCATCGTGTCCCAGTGCACCGTCTGCGGCGCCTGCGAGTTCGAATGCCCCAACGCGGCCATCCGCATGAAGGGCGACACCTACATCATCGATCCCAAGAAGTGCACCGAGTGCGAAGGCCAGTTCGACGAGCCCCAGTGCGCCGCCGTCTGCCCGGTGCCCAACACCTGCGTCCCGGCCAACTGAACCACAGGCGGCCGGAGCACCGGCGCCCGTGCCATGGCCGGCCTTGACCCGGCGCGTGGCGCGGACGGTGACCATCAGCCAAGGGGGAAGGCGGAGCATGGCCGGAGACGCGGCGGAAGATCTGGAAAGCGGGCCGGAGGCGCTCGACTGGCAAGGCCGTCCCTTGCGCTGCCAGGATTGTCCCCACGAGGACATCCACGCGGAAGGGCGCTGCGACCTGGGCAAGATCTGCGTCGCCGACCGGCGGGGCAAGCGCATCGACCGCTTCTTCGCCCGCAATCCCGATCTTGCCGCCCGCTATCTGGCCCATCCCTATTTCGAGGTGCGCACGCTCGCCGCCAAGCATGCCAGCGTCTTCCTCATCGGCTCTTTGAAGGACGACCCGGAGCCGGAAGTGCGCACCATGGTGGCCTATCGCCTGCCTTTGTCGCGGGCGCGGGAGATGCGCAAGGACCCGGATCGCCGGGTGCGCATCGCCATCACCCACCGCCTGGAAGGGGGCGACCTCGTCTCCATGCTGGCGGACGAAGACTATTATGTGCGCCTCACCGCCGCCCGCCGCGCCCCGCCGGCGGCCCTGGTGATGGCGCTGCACGACCCGGAAGCCGAAGTGCGCCGCGAGGTGGCGCGCCGCATCGGCCCGGCGCACCTGCCCACCATGGCGGGTGATCCCGACCCGCTGGTGCGCCTCGCCGTGGCCGAGCGTCTGCCGCCCGCCCGCCTCACCGTGCTGGCGCGCGACACCGACATGCGGGTGCGCTTCGCGGTGGCCGAGCGCATCGATCCCCCGCACCTGCACGGCTTTGCGCAGGACGAGGTGGAAGCCATTCGCGAGCTGGCGCAGCGCCGCCTCGCAAACGAGGGAGGACGCCATGGGCCTCGGACGTGAGCAGGACGTGGAGATCTTCAGGGAACCGCGCTTCCGCCCCGGCGAGAAGGTGCGCTCCACCAAGCATGTGAAGAATGACGGCACCTATCCCTTGAAGGAGATCGGCGAGAATCTCGTCCGCAAGGGCGATGTCGGCTATGTCCGCGACATCGGCATCTTCCTCCAGCAATTCTACATCTATGCGGTGGAGTGGGTGGAGCGCGGCACCATCGTGGGCATGCGCGGCAAGGAACTTGTCAGCCTCGACAACCCGCCCCCCGCCGTCGACGCCACCGCCCCCAAGGCCGAGGAGGCCCTCCCGTGAAGCTCATGATCCGCAAGACCCCCGCCGGGGCGCTCTCCGCCTATGCGCCGAAGAAGGACCTGGAGGAGCCCATCGTGGACCAGGAGCATGCGGCGCTGTGGGGCGGCTGGGTGAAGCTGAAGAATGGCTGGACCTTCACGCTCCCCGACATGCCCGCCGACACCCGCCTGCCCATCACCGTGAACGCCCGCAAGATCGGCGGCGAGGAGGACTGACCATGTCGGCATCCCAAATCACCGCATCCCCCATTCCGGCCCCCGACGCCATCCGCCCCGCCGCCGCCCCGGTGCTCTCCGGCGCAGAGGCCGAGGCGCATCTGAAAGACGTGGCCGCCTGGCTGAAAGCGGACCGCCTCGTGCCCTATCTCGGCCCCGGCGTGGTGGCGGCAAGCGGAGCGGGCGGCACCGTGCCGCTGGCCCCCGAGGCGCTGGCCGCTGAGCTCTCCAAGCGCCATCCCGCGCCCGGGCGCATGCGCACCAATATGTGGGCGGTGGCCCAGTTCATCGACCAGCGCCGCCACCGCAAGACCCTGACCGCCTGGATGGGCGAGATCTTCGCCCCGAAGCTCTCCCCCTCCCCGTTCCAGTCCTACCTGGCGGGGCTGCCCATCTCGCTCATTGTGGACACCTGGTATGACGGCGCCATGCGCGCCGCCTTCGCGGGCACGGGCCGGGCCGATGTCGGCGAGATCCAGGGCATCACGCGGGCGGGCATCACCGAGGACATCTGGACGCGGGCCTATGACGCGGCCGGCACCCTGGTGCCCGATGCCACGGCGGAGAGCTGGACCACCATCCTCTACAAGCCCCATGGCGCCGTGACGCCAGCCCAGAACTTCCTGGTGGCGGACAGCGACTATGTGGAGGTGATGACCGAGATCGACATCCAGTCGCCCATCCCGCCCGTGGTGCGCGACCGCCGGTCCTTCCGGGGCTTCCTGTTCCTGGGCTGCCGCTTCCACGACCAGATGCTGCGCACCTATGCCCGGCAGATCATGAAGCGCTCACGCGGCCCCCATTTCGCGGTGGTGGATGCGGCCACGCTCACCCGCAACGAGGCCCGCTTCTTCTCCGAGCAGGGGATCGCGGTGCTCGACCTGCCGCTCGGCGCGGCGCTGGACATCCTGATGGACGCATAGGAGGACCGAGGTGGCGCACATCGTCTTCTATGGCAAGCCCACTTGCGGTGGGAATGCCCGCCAGCGGGCACTGCTCATGGCCTCCGGCCACGAACTGGAGGTGCGCGACCTCTTCACCCATCCCTGGAGCGCGCAGACGCTCCGCCCTTTCTTCGGCGACCTGCCACCGGCGGAGTGGTTCAACCGCTCGGCGGTGAAGGTGAAAAGCGGAGACGTGGTGCCGGAGGCCTATGACGAAGCCGGCGCGCTGGCCGCGCTTCTGGCGGACCCGCCCCTCATCCGCCGCCCGCTCCTGGACATTTCCGGCCTGAGGCTCGCGGGCTGGGATGGGGAAATGCTGGACGCCCTCATCGGCCTTGCCCCCCGCGCCCAGCCGGTGACGGAGGCGTGCGTCCATCCGGCCGGCAGCGCGTGCTCCGGCGCGTCCGCGTCCTGAGAGCGCCCGTGAACGGGGAGCGCCTCATCGATTTCGGCCCGCTGCCGGAAGCGGTGGACGCCCTGCTTCAGGCCGGCGTGCGCGCCCATCGTACCAACAAGGCGGCGGCCGAGGCCCTGTTCCGCGCCGCGCTCGCCGAGGCCCCCGACGCTTTGCCCGTGCATCTGTGCCTCTACAAGATCCACGCTTATGCCGGGGACGGGGATGCGGCGCTGGAGGCCGTGCAAGCCGCCATCGCCGAAGCCGCCCGCCAGGCGAACCTGCCGCCGGACTGGCTGAAGTGGCCGCCCTTTCCGGGCCAGGAGGGCCCGGAGCGTTTCGCCCTCTATTCCCTGAAAGCCCTCGCCTTCATCCGCCTGAAGCGGGGCGAGCCGGAGGCCGCACGCGCGGCCCTCGACACCCTCGCCCGCCTCGATCCCCACGACCAGGTGGGCGCCCGCGTGGTGGCTGCGCTGGCGGAGGGCGTGGCGTGAGCGCGCCCGCGGCGTTCGCCGACAGCCGGCCCAATGCGGAAGCCTGGCTGGAGGGCCGCTATCACGAGGACCTGGCGCCGGAAGCGGAACGGGCCATCCGCGCGGCGGGGCTCGCCTGGGCGCGGCCGCAGGAGGCGGAGCGCCATCTGGCCGAGGCCGAGCGCCTCGCCGGCGACCATCTGGCGGTGATGATCGCCCGCTATCGCTACGCCCTCTACACGCACGATTTCGCCACCGCCCTCGTGCAGGCCGAGCGCGTCCTGGCCGCCGCTGCCCGCCGGCTCAACATCCCCGCCGACTGGCGAGAGGTGCGCGCGGGGGACGCCGACTTTTCCTCCGACGCGCCGCAGGTGCGCTTCTTCCTGTTCGTGCTCCAGGCCTATGGCTATGTGCTTTTGCGCCTCGACCGGCTGGAAGAAGGCACGGACGCATTGCGCCGCGTGACGAACCTTGATGTGCGCGATCAGACGCGGACCCGCATCCTTCTGAAAGTCATTCTCGACCGGGCCGAGGCGGGCGCCGAGTAAGACCCCCTTCGGCCTCTCTCGGGCGAGATGCCCTTGGCAGATCACCTTGGCAGGCCCAATTGGCAGGCTCAGTTGGCAGGCCTCCTCGACACCGCCGCCGGCCCGCCATTGCGCCAGGATCCGGTTGCGGAGCCTGACATCCTCAACCGCAATTCCCTCCTCTCCTCTTTTCCGCATTGCCGCCATCTCATGGCGACGCTTCCATTGCACCCGCCCGGCGTGATACCCGCCCCCTGTGCTCCGCTACGACCTTCACCTGCGATTCATCGCCGTCTGCCTGTCGGCCCTGGCCGGCTTCGTGGACGCCCTTGGCTTCATCGAACTGGGCGGCTTCTTCGTCTCGTTCATGAGCGGCAATTCCACGCGCGTGGGGGTCGGGCTGGAAAACGCGGCCGAGTCCCTGCACTGGGCCGTCGCCGCCGGGCTCATTTCCAGCTTCGTCTGCGGCGTCGTCACCGGCACCGTTGCCGGGCGTCTGCTGCACCGGCGCCGGCACACGGTGCTGCTGCTTCTGGTGGCCACCATGCTGGCCCTGGCGGGTACGCTCCACGCCCTCGACTTCGGCTTTGCCACGGTGGCGGCCATGGCCTTCGCCATGGGGGTGGAGAACACCGTGTTCGAGCGCAATGGCGAGGTGAGCATCGGGCTGACCTACATGACCGGCACGCTGGTGAAGCTCGGCCAGCACATTGCCGCCGCCCTCATGGGCGGCAGCCGCACGGCATGGCTGTCCTATTTCAGCCTGTGGTCCGGCCTTGTGGGCGGCGCCTTCGCCGGCGCCATGCTCTATCCTCACATGGGCCTCAACGCCATCTGGCTGGCGGTGGGCGGGGCGCTGCTGCTGGCCGCCGGCACCCGGCGCTTCTGGTTCGGCTGAAACCTTCCATTCGACAAGGAACAGGCGGGCGATCTCCAGGACGCGCATTGCCTGCCACCGCGCGAAAAACTGCGCCTCCGACCACTTGACTCCAACACTCTAACGATCAATAGAATGATGCATGAATGAAACGCCCCATGCAGCGCTGACCGACGCGCAGATCGAGGACGCCGCCGGCATGTTCGCCGCGCTGGCGGAGCCGGCGCGGTTGAGGCTGCTGATCCTTCTTTCCGGTGGCGAGGCCTCGGTATCGGACCTTGCCGAGGCCATGGGAGAAAAGCTCACCACCTTGTCCGCGCGGCTCAAGGTGCTTCACGCGGCGCGGCTGGTGCGACGCCAGCGGCGCGGCAAGTCCATCATCTACCAATTGGCCGACGAGCATGTGCTCGCTCTGGTGACGAGCGCCGTCGACCACGCCTGCGAGCATCACTGACGAGGAGGACACTGCCATGAGCGAGACCTGCAAGATCCACCCCAATCACGACCATGCCCACGGCCCCGCCTGCGGCCACACCGCCATCAAGCATGGCGACCATGTGGACTATCTGCATGACGGCCACCTGCATCATCCCCACGGGGACCATGTGGACGAGCATGTGATCGAGGTGAGCGCTACCAATCCCGACGCCTGCACCGCCGGCCAGCCCTGCACGGGACACGAGCCCGGCCATGTGCACGGCCCCGGCTGCGGCCATGAGGCGGTGCCCCATGGCGACCATGTGGACTATCTGGTGGATGGCCGCCTGCACCATCCCCATGGCGACCATTGCGACGACCATGGCCCGGTGGAGATCGTCAGCGCCTGATTATCGCGACGCGGCGGCATAGCCCGCCGCCTCACACCACCTGCGGCGAGGCGAGCGGGCAAGGCATGTCGCCCGCCTCCACCTGCAAGGCCGCATGGCCGATGCCGAACTTGGCCTTCAGCTCGGCGCAGGTTTCCATCAAAAAGGCGTCGTCGAGGGCGGCGCCGGGGCGCACCAGATGGGCGGTCATCGCCACATCCGTCGTCGAGAGCGCCCAGATGTGCAGGTCATGGACCTCGCGCACCCCCGGCCGTGCCGCCAGATAGGCCGCGACTGCCGCCCGGTCGATGCCCGCCGGCACGGTGTCGATGGCCAGGTCAAAGCTGTCGCGGAACAGCCCCCAGGTGCCGGCGATGATCGCCACCGAGATGGCGATGGAGACCACCGGGTCCAGCCACAGCCAGCCGGTAAGCCCGATCACCCCCGCCGCCACCACCACGCCCAGCGAAATGGCCGCATCCGCCACCAGGTGGACAAAGGCGCCGCGCACGTTCAGGTCGCTCTTGCGGTCCGCCATGAACAGCAAGGCAGTGCCGAAATTCACCCCGATGCCGATCAGGGCCACCAGCATGACGATTCCCGTCTGGATGGGTTCGGGATCGCCGAAGCGCGTCACCGCCTCCCAGATGATGCCGCCGGTGCCGGCAATGAGGATCAGCGCATTGGCCAGCGCCGCCAGGATTGAGGTGCGACCGTAGCCAAACGTGCGCCGCTCGCTGGGCGGCCGCCGCGACAGCCAGGCTGCCGCCCAGGCCAGCAGCAGGCCCAGCACGTCCGAAAGGTTATGGCCCGCATCCGCCAGCAGACTGAGGGAGCCGGAAAGCACCCCGAACACCGCCTCCACCACCACGAAGCCGAAATTGACCGACGCGCCGATGGCGAAGGCCCGCAGCGAAGACGGCACCGCATGGGAATGGCCGGAATGAGCGTGGCCGTGGGAATGGCTGGAATGGGAATGGGTGGAATGACCTTGCCGTTTGTGCCCGTGGCCCTCGTGGTCATGCCCATCGTGATCATGCCCATCGTGATCATGCCCGTCGTGATCATGCCCGTCGTGATCATGCCCGTCGTGATCATGCCCGTCGTGATCATGGCCGTCGTGGCCATGATCTTTTTGGCCATGCGGGTCTTGGCCGTGATCTGGGTGGTGGTGACCCGTCGCAGCGGAATCGAGCTCGCTCGCGCCCTGGCCAATCCCCCCCTGCCTGTGGGGCGCCCGCCCCGCAGCCGCGCCGTCGCCTGCGCCGTGCGCCGGCTCGTTGGACATCTGCGCCATGTGTCACCCCTGCCCCATCCCGGTCCCACAGCCGGCCCCCAAACCGGCTGATGCCATCTGAAGCTTATCGAGGCTCAATGACAATTCGTACCGCCGCAGATCGGCCCAGCATCAGGCCAGGAAGCGGATGAGGGACGCGGCAAAGTCCCCCGGCGCCTCGATGGCGGACATGTGCCCGGTGTCCAGCACCGCCTTCTGCGCGCCGGGGATATGGGACGCGATCAGCTCACCCCATTCGGGCGGCGTCGAACGATCCTGCGCGCCGATCACCACTAAAGTGGGCGTGTGGACCTGGGCAAGGTCATGGCGGAAATCCATGTCGCGCATGGCGCAGCTGGTCGCGGCATAGCCCACCGCCGGGGTCTCCACCACCATGCTGCGCACCCGCGCCACCTCGGCGGGGGCCGCCTGCCGGAAGGCGGGGGTAAACCAGCTCTCCACCACCGCCTCGGCAATGGGCGCCGTGCCGGCCTTGCGCACCGCCTTGATGCGCCCTTCCCACATACGATGCGGCCCCGCATGGGCGGTGGTGTTGGCCAGCACGAGGCGATTGAGCCGCTGCGGCGCGTTCACCGCCATCCACTGGCCCACCATTCCGCCCAGCGACAGCCCGCACAGATGCACCTGCGGCAAATCGAGGGCATCGAGGATGTTGATGAGGTCGCGGCCCAGATCCCCCATGGAATAGACGGCATCCGGCGCCACGCTCTGGCCGTGGCCGCGGGCATCGTAGCGGATCACATGGAAACGATGGGCGAGATGGGGCACGAGGGCATCCCACATCTCCAGCCGGGTGCCAAGCGAATGGGCGAGCACCAAGGCCGGCCCCTTGCGGAGCCCGCCGGTCTCATAGCGGAACCGCTCGCCGGCAATGTGAAGAAAAGGCACGGGCGCCCCCAGAACGGCATCTTGTATGCCACGATTCTGTATCCCGTATTCGTCCACCTGAAAAGCAGGCAGGGGGGCAGAAGGCGGCGGCGCACCCGCGCCGCCGCCGGGGTCTCAATCCAGGTCGGTGTCGAGAATGGCCATCTGGAAGTTGTAGGACAGGTCGCCATCCTCTTCGTCCTTGAACAGGACGCCGATGAATTCATCGCCCAGATAGACCTCGGCGGAATCCTTCTTCTTCGGACGCGCGGTAACCTTGATCTGCGGGTTGCCGAACAGTGTTCTGAGGTATCTCTGTACCCGCTCGAGCTCGGTCTTATCCAAACTTTCATCCTCCAGGAGTGTCACGGCCGCCTCGACTGCGGCCGGGGGTCGACGGGCGGCCGAGGCCACCCGGTCATCAGATATCGGCGCCAGCAAAGATGTTGTCGTCGAACATTTGGTCCATGGCCCGGGCCGGCTCGGCACAGCCGGCTTCCCCGACCACCTTGGCAGGAATGCCCGCCACCGTTGTCGCCGGCGGCACTGGCTTCAACACCACCGATCCCGCAGCAATGCGGGCGCAATGGCCCACCTCGATATTGCCCAGGACCTTGGCGCCCGCGCCGATCAGCACGCCGCGACGGATCTTGGGGTGACGATCGCCACGCTCCTTGCCGGTACCGCCGAGCGTAACCCCTTGAAGGATCGAAACATCATCCTCGATCACAGCGGTGGCGCCCACCACCAGGCCGGTGGCATGGTCCAGGAAAATGCCGCGTCCCATTGGCACGGCCGGATGAATGTCCACCGCGAAGACGGAGGAGGCGCGGCTCTGCAGATAGAGTGCGAAGTCCCGCCGCCCCTGGCTCCACAGCCAGTGCGAGAGGCGATGCGTCTGGATGGCGTGGAAGCCCTTGAAATACAAGACGGGTTCCAGCGTTCGCGTGGCCGCCGGATCACGGTCCACCACCGCCATGATGTCCGCCCGCACCGCCTGCGGGATCGCGCTATCCGCCGCGCACGCCTCATGAAAAGCCGCCCGGATGACCGCCGATGGCAATTCCGCATGGTCGAGCCGTGCCGCGATACGCTCGGCAATCACCGCCTCAAGGCTGACATGGCCGAGCACCGCGCTGACGAAGAAGCTGGCGAGCACAGGCTCCGCCTCCATCGCCGCATCCGCCTCGTTCCGCAGCCGCGCCCAGACGGGGTCGACCGTGTCCTGCCAACGCTCCACGATCGCTCCCCGCGTGCCGGACGCGGGGCGGGTCTGAAACAGGGTCTGGGGCATTTCTGCCTCCTGGATGGGTCCATTCGCGCCAGTTCTAGCACAAGCTGCGGCCGAGGAAGAGCGTTCCGCGCACCTGTGGACGCCGCCCGCATTCACGGGCGCCGGGCAAAGAAGTCCAGCACCCCCTGCTTGAACACCTTGTCCCCCACCGCCGGATTGTGATCCCGGCCGGGAATGTCCAGCGCCTCCCCGTCCGGCAGGAGGGCGGCCAGCCTGTGGGCATCTCCCGCGACCGCGTCCCGCGTGCCCACCGCCACCAGGACGGGCTGGAAGATGCGGCGCACCTCGGCCTCGCTGAGCACCTGGCGCGAGCCGCGGATGCAGGCGGCAAGCGCCTTCAGGTCCGCCTTGTTGGCGTCGCCAAAGGCGCGGAACATGCGGCCCATGGGGTCGGTGACATCGTCAAGGCTGGGGGCTTCCAGCGCGTCGGCGATGGACTGGGGCAGCCCCGCGCCCTCCACCAGATGGATGCCGAGCCCGCCCATCACTAGCGAACGCACCTGCTCGGGATGCAGCAAGGCCAGGTGAGCCCCGACCCGGGCGCCCATGGAATAGCCGATGATGTCGGCCTGCGGCACACCAAGGTGCGCCAATAGCCGCGCCGCGTCGTCCGCCATCAGTTCAGTGTGGTAAAGCGCTGGATCATAAAGCTTTTCCGATGCGCCATGGCCGCGATGGTCGAACGCAATCACCCGCCGCCCGGCCCCCAGGAGAAGCTTGACCCAACCGGTATTGACCCAGTTGATCTCCTTGGTGGATCCGAACCCGTGAATGAGCAGGACAGCATCGCCCGCGCCGTCGTCCAGATAGGCCAGTTCGACGCCGTCGGATGAAAAGGTGGGCATGGAAATCCTCGTGTGCCGCCAGGACGCAGGGGGCGGAACCTAGTGCGCGCCGCAGCTCAGGGGAAGCGGGCGCCCATGATTCTGGACCGCCCGTGAGCCGGCGGACACGCCGCCACTGCCGCGCGGGGAGGAGCGCCGATGGGCCTGCTCCGGCCAATCGGGGCCGACGAAATGCCATGCACGCCACGCCGTTCACGCGCATCCGCCCTTGTCGCGGAAACGTCACCCGACTGTAAGACTTCGCGCTTTCCACAATGCCGGCCGCCGCTTAGGCTTTTCTTGGGGAACAGGCCGCCCCGACCGGCGGCACAAGGGTGGAGGGGCGGATGGACGCAATCATCGATTTCCTCAACACGATCTTTTGGGGCTATGTGCTCATTTACGGCCTGCTGGCCGTGGGCATTTATTTCACGCTGCGCCTGCGCTTCATTCAGATCATCCATTTTCCGGAGATGATCCGCTGCGTCACCGGCTCCTCGGCCACTGACAAGGCAGGCATTTCACCTTTCCAGGCGCTCTGCACGTCGCTCGCCTCGCGCGTCGGCACCGGCAACATTGCCGGCGTGGCGGTGGCGCTCTACCTGGGCGGGCCGGGATCCATCTTCTGGATGTGGATGGTGGCTCTGGTGGGCATGGCCACCGCCTATTCGGAAAGCACCCTGGCCCAGCTCTACAAGGTGCGGAACGAAGAGGGGCAGTATCGCGGCGGACCAGCCTTCTATATTTCGCGCGGCCTGAAGGCGCCGTGGGCGGGGGCTCTGTTTTCCGTGTGCCTTATCCTGTCATTTGGATTGATCTTCAATGCGGTGCAGGCCAATTCCATCGCGGATGCAGTGGAAGGCGCCTTCGGCTTTCCGAAGATCGCGACCGGCATCGCGCTGGCAGCCCTCACCGGCGTCATCATCTTCGGCGGCATCAAAACCATCGCCCGGGTGGCCGAGATCGTGGTGCCGTTCATGGCCGCAGGCTATGTGGCCGTGGCGCTCTATGCTCTCATCGCCCATATCGGGGAGGTCCCGTCGGTGCTCGCGCTGATTGTGCGCAGCGCTTTCGGGCTGGAGCCGGCCGTGGGTGGCGTGACCGGGGCCGTGGCGGCCGCCATGATGAACGGCGTCAAGCGCGGCCTGTTCTCCAACGAGGCCGGCATGGGAAGCGCGCCGAACATTGCGGCGGTGGCAACGCCCGAGCCGCATCACCCGTCCAGCCAGGGTTTCGTTCAGGCGCTCGGTGTCTTCATCGACACCATCGTGATCTGCACGGCCACCGCCTGCCTGATCCTGCTTTCGGGCGTGTTCCAGCAAGGCAACGGCATCACAGGAACCCAGTTAACCCAGGCAGCAATGACCGCGCATATCGGCGCCTCAGGCACGTATTTCATTGCGGTGGCCATCTTCTTCTTCGCTTTCACCTCCATCATCGGAAACTATGCCTATGCGGAGAACGCGCTGACCTTCCTCGGGCTTGATCACAAGGGTTCGAAGGCGGCGCTGCGCATCGGTGTGCTGGCGATGGTGGTCTGGGGCGCCTATGAGAGCGTGGCCACGGTGTTCAACGCCGCTGACGCCTCCATGGGGCTGATGGCCACCATCAACCTCGTGGCGATCGTGCTCCTGTCCGGGCTCGTGGCGCGCCTGACGCGCTCCTATCTGGAACAGCGCAAGGCCGGCAAGGTGCCGGTGTTCCTGGCCGAAGACATGCCGGAATTGGCAAACGAGATCGAGACGGAGATCTGGAGCCGGCGTCCCTGATCAAACCCGCGCCACCCGGCCATCCGCCGGGTGGGCAACTCGCCAGAATGGACAAGACAGCGACCGCCTGCCGGTGCAGGCGGTCGCTCTTTTTTAGTGGGCGCCCTTCTTCCGGCTGGCGCGGCGCACCAGCATGTTCAGCACCTCGATGCCGGAAGAGAAGGCCATGGCGGCGTAGACATAGCCCTTGGGCACGTGCGCACCGAAGCCTTCCGCGATCAGCGTCATGCCGATCATGATGAGGAAGCCCAACGCCAGCATCACCACGGTGGGATTGGCTTCGATGAACTTCGCCAGAGGGTCGGCGGCCAGCAGCATCACCGTCACAGCTGCAATGACAGCAATGATCATGATCGGGATATGCTCCGTCATGCCCACGGCGGTGATGATGCTGTCGATGGAGAAGACCAGGTCCAACATCAGGATCTGCACGATGGCCGCGCCGAAGCCCAGCGTTGCCTTGCTGGTCTCGAACATGTCCGAGCCGGGATCGGGGTCCACGTTGTGGTGGATCTCCTTTGTGGCCTTCCAAACCAGGAAGAGGCCACCCGAGATCAGGATGAGGTCCCGCCACGAGAAGGGATGGCCGAACACCGAGAAGATCGGCTGGGTGAGCTGCACGATGATGGCGATGGTGCCCAAAAGGCCCAGGCGCATGATAAGCGCCAGCCCGATTCCGATGCGCCGCGCCTTGGTGCGATGCTCGGCCGGCAGCTTATTGGTGAGAATGGAGATGAAGATCAGGTTGTCGATGCCGAGCACGATTTCCATGGCGACCAGCGTCACCAAGGCGACCCACGCCGCCGGATCGGCAGCCAATTGAAGCAGATAATCCATGTCTCACTCTTTTGAGGATGAAGGGGCGAGGATGCGGCGGGAACTCTGGAAGGCAGCGGGGCGGCTTGGCGGAGCATAGACCCGCAGCACTGCCGGGCGGATCTTGAAATGAGCGGGCGTCCAGGTGGTGAGCTCGCCATCCGTATTCACCGCGCGCGGCTTGCGGGTGCGGATGATGACCTCGGTGGTGCGGAAGGCGCGCACATCGTCCCATCGCCCCTGCGTGCCCCGCCGCAGGCTGGGCAGCAGCCGCAGGAGGCGCCACCAATGGTCCACTTCCAGCGAATAGAAATCCAGGGTTCCGTCGTCGGCGGTGGCGCTTTCAGCCACCGCCATGCCGCCCCCGTAATAGCGGCCATTGCCCACCGAGACCTGCAATGTCCGCACCGTCTCGATGGTGCCGTCATGCTCGATGTAGGCGGTGAACAGGCGAGACTGGGCCACGAGGCGGGCGGCGGTGACCGCGTAGCCGAGCACGCCCCAGGTCTTCTTGGCGTCAGCCGTGAGTTCGCGCGCTAGTTCAGCAGAAAAGCCGATGCTCGCCACGTTCAGGAACGGATGTCCGTTCACCTCGCCGAGATCCACGAGACGCGGCTCGCCAAAGGCGATCAGGCGCGCCGCCTCCACGGGATCTGCGGGAATGCTGAGGGTGCGGGCGAAGTCATTGGCTGTTCCGAGTGGCAACACGCCAAGGGGCAAGGCCGTGTCATAGAGGCCGGAGGCTGCGCCATTCAGTGTGCCGTCGCCGCCACCGATAATGGCGAGGTCCACTTCGGAAGCCCGTTGGCGGATCAGGTCGGAAAGGCCCTGGCCTTTTTCCAGCGACGCCTCCACGAGGCTGATCCCGCCTTCCGCCAGCACCTCGCGCACTTCGGGCAGCGCGACGCCCCCTTGGCGCGCCTTCGGGTTCACCACGAAGAGCGCACGGCGCGGGCGATGCAACAAAGTCGTGCGTTTCAGATCCAAGGGGCCACTCACCGGCAGAAGTGTCGGAGCTGATCCGACATCACGCGCGCAACATGCTCGCGTCAGAGGGGCCCGGATCGCAACTCCCTAGCTAAGCGCTCCAACGGCTGGCGCCAGACTTCGCACCTGTGGCGCAATGTCGCGGGCGGGGAGAGAGCCCGAACGCGCCATCGAACCCTGGAGGCGCATCTGGACGGACATGCTGCATGATGGCTTGATCGTTCCGCCATCAACAGGAGCCTTCGGGCATGGAATTTGAGACCTGGGCCGCCTTCGCCGCGGCATCCGCCATTCTGCTGGTCATCCCCGGCCCAACCGTCCTGCTGGTGGTGTCCTATGCGCTCGGCCAGGGCTGGCGTTCGGCCATGCCCATGGCGATTGGGGTGGCACTGGGAGATTTCGCGGCCATGGCGGCATCCCTGGCGGGGGTGGGGGCGCTCCTGCTGGCCTCGGCGGAGCTGTTCACAGCGCTGAAGTGGATCGGCGCGGCTTATCTCATCTACCTGGGAGTAAAACTGTTCCGCGCCGGCGGGCAGCTTGATGCCCAGCCCCGGACCTCCCCCACCTCGGCCGCGCGCATGATGGGCCATGCCTTCCTGGTGACCGCCCTCAATCCAAAGGGCCTGACCTTCTTCATCGCCTTCCTGCCGCAGTTCCTGGACCATTCGGCGCCGCTTCTGCCCCAGATGGCCATTTTCTGTGCCACCTTCCTGGCGCTCGCCTTTACCAATGCCTTCGGCTATGCGCTCGCGGCCTCGCGGGCACGGCGCCATGTGGCGAATCCCGCCGTGATGAAGGTTGTGAACCGCACCGGCGGATCGCTGCTGGTGGGGGCGGGCCTGCTGGCGCTGACGACGCGCCCGGGTCAATGAACAGAAAGGTCATTGAAACAGAAACGGCGCCGCCTGGGGGCAGCGCCGTTTCCGCTCGGGGGGTCTAGTCGCGATCAGGTGTCCTGGATCGCCGAAAGGGTCCAGGCGCCGCCGCGGCTTCGGGTGAAGGTCCAAACCTCGGTGGTCTCCGTGGGCGTCTCGGAACTTCCCGGTGCGGGCTGACCGGTGGTACGGTCCAGCATCCTGTCGCGCATGGAATAGCGCATGGCGACGGTGGCATAATCCGTCTGGCCCTCCCGCCAGGCTTCCGCAAGGTCGCCCTGGAGCAGCTTGACCTCGCTGACCTGGTTGCGCACGCCACGGGCCTCGTTATCGCGCAATTCCTCGGTCAGATAGCCGTACACCTCCGGCGTCGTCAGGGTGCGCAAGGACCCCAGATCCTCGCGGGAAAAGGCGCCCTGCACGTCGCCGAGGATGCGCTCGAAGGTGTCGAAGTCGGCACCGGTCAGGCCGATCGCGTCCTTCACGCCCTTCTGAGCGGGAGCCTGCTGGGGCCGCGCTTGCCCACCGCCCATGCGACCCATTCCACCCAGATTGCCAAGGCCACCAAGCGCCGAGCGCGGCGAATCGAGCCCTTCCCGTGCCATGGAAGCGGGCGCGCCAGCCGGCGCCGGCTGACGGCGCGCGGCCAGGAGCCGGAAGACCACCATCACCACAATGCCAATGAGCGCCGCCTGGAGCAGGAGGCCGAGGAAGCCCGCCATGCCGCCGAGCCCATGGCCCAGCAAGAGCCCTACGAGCCCGCCGATGGCAAGGCCCCGCAGCAGCGATCCGGCCATGCCGCCACCGAACAGGCCACCGCGCGACGCCGCCGCAGCCGTGCCCTGCGTAGCCGCAGAGGGCTGCGTGGCGGAGCGCTGGATGGGCTGCGCCGTGGTCGGGGCCGTCTGAGTGCTGGGCGGAGCCTGATAGGTGCGTGTGCCCCGGCTGCCGAATCCACCACCCTTCCGGGCGTCAGCAGTATCGATCGTGGCAAGGCTCATCGCCGACCCCAAGGCGATAATTCCCGCGAACATTGCCAAACGCTTGAAAATTTTCATTTTTCCCTCAAACCCTCACGAACCTCGTAAACCGTCCGCCGCGCTTTTTCGACGCGCGCAGGAAGGCCAGCTGCGTTTTCCTTCCCTTAGGTCATGCATAGACATATGGGGTGAATGGGTGAGAGCGCCAGGGTGCGGGCTCGCACTTTTTTGCGAGGGCGGCAGGCCAAGCGCGAGCGTCAGTGCCGCCGCCCCCGCCCTTCTCCGCCAAGGGCGCCCAGAGACACTCCCATCCCCAGGCCAGCCGCTGGCGCTCCTCCCCTCTTGGACCGGCAGATTGGAAGCGCTAAAGTCGTCTCGCGCTGCAACAGGCGGCGCAAGAGACGGAACGGATCATGGCAGCCATCGGCATCCCCCACTTCTGCAACGACCTCGGTGTCACGGTCATCGAAGTGGGCGCGCGGGAATTCATGTGCATCGGCGCCCGTCCGCCCTTCGATCACCCGCACATCTTCCTCGACATGGGCGGCGACAACGAGATCATCTGCTCCTATTGCTCGACGCTTTACCGCTACAATCCCACGCTGAAGGCCAATGAGGCGAAGCCCGAGGGATGCGTCTGGCAGGGCCAGCCCGAGGCGGCGTAACGCCGTGGCGCCGATGAGCGCGCAGGCCGCGGCGCGCGACGCATTGGTCGTCGGCGCGGGCATCGGCGGGCTGACCTGTGGCCTCGCGTTGCGGCGGGCTGGCCTTGATGTCTCAATTCTCGAACAAGCCCCCGCGCTTGAAGAGGTCGGGGCCGGCTTGCAATTGACGCCCAACGCCACCCGTGTGCTGCGGGACCTGGGCGTTCTCGACCCCATAGTCGACGCGGGCGTTCTCCCCGTCGCGCTTGAGGTGCTGGAGGGGCGCACGGGCCGTCCGATCGCCCGCTGCGACTATGGACCCGCGACGGCGCGCTATGGCGCGCCATTTCTCGTCATCCATCGGGCCGACCTGCATGCTGCCCTCGCCCAGGCCGCACAGGAGGCCGGAAGCCAGGTCATCCTGGGCGCCCGGCTGGAGGGCGTGGAGGCAGACAACGGCAAGGTGGCTGCCATTGCCAGCCGGAGCGGAGAACCGCTGCCGCTGGAGGCGGATATTCTCGTCGGCGCCGACGGCATCCGCTCAACGGTTCGCGCCCAGCTCGGCCATTCCGCCACGCCGGTCTTTGCCGCGCGCCTCGCCTATCGGGCGACCATTCCCTTGCCCCATGAGGGTGAGCCGGTTGTGAGGCTCTATCTGGCTCCGGACGCGCACCTCGTGACCTATCCGGTGCGCGGAGGGAATGCCACCAACGTGGTGGCCGTGGTGAAGGAGGATCGTCCGGTGGCGCGCTGGAGCGAGCCGGGGGACACCTCCACAGTCCACGCCGCCTTCGCCGGCTGGGCGGACGAGGTGCGTGCGCTCCTCGCCCGGGCACCGGACTATCGCTGCTGGGGCCTCTACGACATCGATCCCCTGCCCCGCTGGGGGAGCGGACGCAGCACGCTGCTGGGCGACGCCGCGCACGGCATGCTGCCATTCCTCGCCCAAGGCGCCGCGCAAGCGATCGAGGATGCCTGGGCACTCAGCCTTGCCCTGCAAGAGCATTCCGAGGCCGAACAGGCCTTGCGCGCCTATGAAACCGCCCGTCGCCCCCGCACTGCCCGCATTCAGCGGGAGGCGAGGGCCAACGGCATGGTCTATCATTTGGCCGGGCCAGCTGCCTTTGCACGAGACGCGGTCCTGCGCCTCACAGGCAGCCACCTGATCGACCGCTATGACTGGATCTACAGCGCCTGAGCGAAGGAGAGCTCAAGCGCCGATTGCTGCGGCCGCCGGTTGATTGGGAATGTAGAACCCACGGCAGTCCGGCATGGCCCGGAACGCGTCGCCCAGCCCCATGACGGTCTCGGCACCGCCCAGCACCAGGAACCCGTCCGAGGTGAGAACCCGGGCGACGCGGTTCAAGATGTCGGTCTTGGTGGGCGCGTCGAAATAGATCAGCACATTGCGGCAGAAGACAATGTCGAAGATGCCGAGGCCGATGAAGGGGTCCAGCAGGTTCAGGCGGCGATATTCCACCATCGCCTTAACCTGCGGGGAAACCTCCCACATGTCGCCCGCTTTCACGAAATACTTCAACAGCATGGGGGCGGAAAGGCCGCGCTGGACCTCGAATTGATTGTAGCGCCCGGCCCGCGCCCGGTCGAGGACCTCGGTGGACAGGTCCGTGCCGATGATCTCCACCCGCCGGTTACCGACGATGCCGGGATGCTCCAGCAAGGTCATGGCCAGCGAGTACGGTTCCTGCCCGGTGGAGGCAGCCGCGCACCAGATCCGGATCGGCGCGCCGAAGGGACGCCGCTGGTGGATCTTCGGCAACATCAGCTTGGTGAAATTCTCGAACGGGGTGCGATCCCGAAAAAACAGGGATTCGTTGGTGGTCATGGCCTCCACCACCGCCTCGGAGATCACCAGCGAGGTACCGTCTCGCAGGACGGTCGCCAGGTGCGCGAAGTCCAGCAGGTCGAACCTGCGCAGGAGCGGCGCGAGCCTGCTCTCAAGCAAATAGTGCTTGTCGTCGGAAAGGACGAGGCCCGACCGCTGCTTCAGGAAGCGACGAAAGAAGTCGTAGTCGTTTGGCGTGATCATGACCTGGCTCCCGTCAGCATGCGGTTGACCTTGCGGGCGATGCCGTCGAGCGGCAGGATTTCGCAGGCATTGCCTGCGGAAGCCGTAGCGCCCGGCATGCCCCATACGACGCTTGTTTCCTCGTCTTGGACGATCACGCTGCCACCGGCATCCGCGATCACACCCGCGCCCCGCGCGCCGTCGCTTCCCATGCCGGTCAGGACCAATGCCAGGACGTGGGATCCGAAGCCCTGGGCCACCGCGTTGAACAGCGGGTCCACAGCCGGACGGCAGAAATTGACGGGAGGATCGTCATTCAGCCGGATGATGCCGGGTTTGCCCTTCGCCCGCTCCACCACCATGTGGCGACCACCTGGGGCAATGTAGATGCGGCCGGGGACGAGTTCCTCCCCGTCCACGCCCTCGGCGGCGGGGCGGCCGGCAGCCCGGCTCACGTGCTCGGCGAGAATGGAGGTGAAGGTCGCCGGCATATGCTGGGCGATAACGACCGGCACGCCGCCCACCGCCTGTCCGATCTGGCCGAACAGACGGGTGAGCGCCTGCGGCCCACCTGTCGAACTGCCGATGGTGAGAATACCCACCGGCGACATGGAATAGGAGCGCATCCTCGTCTCCCCCCGTTTCAGGGGCGCCGCGACAGGAGGCGGGGGAGGAGGCGCGGAGGCGGCCGGACGCACCGGGACCGCACGCCCTCCCTCGCTGGCAGCGGGCGCGGATGGGGCCGCTGCGACGGGAGCAGGCGCCGTGACTCGTCCCGCGCCCGGGCGCCGACGCGCCCGCTGGCCGAGGCTTCTCACCTTCGCCAAAAGCTCCCGCTTGAAATCATCGGCCGCGGCAATGCCGCGCCCGGCATCGGGCTTGGGCAAATAATCAGCCGCCCCGAGCGTGAGAGCCCGAAGGCTCACCTCCGCGCCGCGACGGGTCAGTGTCGAGGCCACCACCACCATTGTGTTCGGCTTGCGCTCGAGAATGATCGGCAGGGCCTGGAGCCCGTCCATGTCGGGCATTTCAAGGTCAAGGATGACCACGTCCGGCTGCGCGGCCACCACGTCATTGACCGCCAGGCGGCCATTGGCGTGGGTAGCGACGACGGCGAACTCGGGATCCTCGGACAGCCAGGTTTTCAGGATGCCGCGGACGAAGACGGAATCGTCCACGATCATCACGCGGATGAGGTCCCCCGGAGGGGACGGTGCTGGGCTTGACGTGGCTGGCATCACGGCACGCTCTCTTCCAGCAGGCCCACCTCGACCAGCTTCTCCCGCAGGATCTCGGAATCGAACGGCTTCATGATGTATTCATCAGCGCCGAGCGACAGCGCCTTGGCGATGTGATCCAGGTCGTTCTTGGCCGTGCAGAAGATGACCTTCGGCACCTCGCCGCCGGGGGTGGCCCGAAGTTTTGCCAGGAACTCCAGGCCGTCGGTGATGGGCATCGCCCAGTCGAGCACGATGGCGTCTGGCATGGACCGCAGGCATGCCTCCAGGGCCTTCTGTCCATCCACCGCCTCGGAGACGCTGAAATTGAAGTCCTCGAGAATGCGGCGGGCCACCTTCCGGGCCACTCCGGAATCGTCGACCACAAGACAGGTTTTCATGTGTCGCTTCCTATGAACGGAAAGACGGATCAGGCGGCCATGCGGGTCATGCCCGCACGGCGCAGAGCCAGGTCGACGTCGAGGATCAGGAGCAGTTCGCCGGACAGCCGGTGCACCCCCGCCACGATTCCCGCCCAGTGGGGATCGAGATTGGCGGGGTTGGATTCCCTGCGTGAGGTGTCGAGCATGAGGACATCGCCCACCTCATCGATGATGAGGCCAAAGGCTTCGCCATTGTGCTCGATGCCCACCGCCATGCCGGCCTTTTCGGCCGGCGGCAGGGAGAGCAGGCGGCGCATGTTCACCATGGTGACGATGCGGCCGCGCAGGTTCAGCACGCCTTCGATTTCCCGCCAGGCCAGGGGCACGCGAGTGATCGCGTCGGGCACGAAGACCTCGTGCACCATGTTGATGGGCAGGCCGAAGAGCTGCGGCCCAATCCGCACCGTGACGAACTGAATCTCCGAGCGCTGGGGCGCATCCGATTTGGCAATCGCGGTGGTCATGCGGCCACTCCCTTATTGGTGTTGGCGAATTCTTTCAGGGCCGCGATCAGGCCGGGCCGGTCGAATTTTGCGATGTAGTCGGTGAAGCCGGCGGCGCGGCCCCGCTCGACCGCGTCCGGGTCGTTTTGGCCGGCCAGCGCGATAATCGGCAGGCCCTGGATCTGCGGATCGCGGCGCACCGCCTCGGCAAGGGCGTAGCCGTCCATGCCGGGCATCTCCACGTCCGAGACGATGGCATCGAAGCGCGTGCCATTGCACAACCGCTCCAGCGCCTCGCGAGCCGAGCCGCAGGCGGTGACCTCATAGCCATTGCCCTTGAGCACCGGCTCCAGCAGGTTCCGGTAGAAGGGGCTGTCATCGACCAGCAGGAGCTTGGGCACCGCCCCCTTCGGTCCGCGCGACATCTGCTCGAAGCGCTCGCCGAAGGCCAGGTTGATGTAGTGGCCGACATCGAGGATCTCGGTGGCCTGGCCCTCGATGACCGCGGCGCCGAGAACCTCCGGCGTGTCGGCGGAGAGCTGCATGTCGAGGTGCGCCTCCACGATATCGACGATCTCGTCCACCACCAGGCCCATGACTCGGCCCTCGTCGGAGAAGACGAGCATCGGCTGGGTGCCGGTCTCGGCGCGCCGAACTTTGTCGTTCACGTAGATGAGCGGGATCAGGGCGCCGCGATACTGGATCACCGGATGCCCGTTGACGCGCTCCACCTTGGTCACGTCCAGCTCTTCCAGGCGGGTCACAAGCGAGAGCGGAACCGCCTTGATGTCTCCGCCACCGGCGCGGAACAGCAGCAGCGAGGTGGTCGCGCCACGGTCCGCCGCACGATTGGCGGCGTGAGCCCCCAGCGCTTCGCCCGCTCCTTCCACTGGCGCCGAGGCCGCCTGCGACAGGCCGCTCGGGTCGACGATCATGATCACGCGGCCATCGCCGAGGATCGTGCTGCCGGACACCAAAGTCAGCTGGCGCAGCAGGGAGGACATGGGCTTCACCACGATCTCCTCGGTGTGGGAAACCGCGTCCACCACCACGCCGAACGTCTGGTGGCCGACCTGCATCACCACGATGAGGGCATCGTCGAGCAGCGCTTCTTCCTTGGCGAGGTCGCGCTCCATGCCCAGCAGGGTGCCAAGCTGGACGATGGGCAGAAGCTTGTCGCGCAGGCACAGCACTGGGGCTTCCTTCAGCCGCTTCACGGCATGCTCGGAATTGGGCTGCACCCGCACCAGCTCAACGACCGCGCTCTGCGGCAGGGCAAAGCGTTCCTCGCCGGCGCGCACGATCAGGGCCGGCACGATGGCGAGCGTCAGCGGGATCTTGATGATGAAGGTGGAGCCCTGCCCCGCCTTGGACCGCACCTCCACGGTGCCGCCGATCAGCTCCAGGTTGGAGCGCACCACATCCATGCCCACCCCACGTCCGGAGACGTTGGTGACCTTCTCCGCGGTGGAGAAGCCGGCATGGAAGATGTAGCGGAACACCTGTCCGTCCGGCATCTTGGCCAGCTCGGCCTCCGTGGCCAGCCCATTCTCCAGGGCCTTCTGCTTGATGCGCGCCACGTTGAGGCCACGCCCGTCATCGGCAATCTCAACGATGACGTGCCCGCCCTCATGATAGGCGGACAGGCGGATCGTGCCCTTCTCCGGCTTGCCGGCGGCGCGACGCTCTTCGGGTCCTTCCAGGCCATGATCGGCAGAATTGCGCACCATATGGGTGAGCGGATCCTTGATCTGGTCGAGAACCTGACGGTCAAGCTCGGTCTCGGCGCCGATCTGGTCGAGTTCGATCTGCTTGCCCAGTTCCTGCGCCAGGTCGCGCACGATACGCGGCAGCTTCTGCCAGGCATTGCCAATGGGCTGCATGCGGGTGCGCATGACGCCGTCCTGCAGCTCGGCCGTGACGTTGGACAGGCGCTGCAGCGAGACCTTGTATTCGGAATCCTCGTGCCGGCGCGCAATCTCCATCAGCTGGTTGCGGGTGAGAACCAGCTCCGAGACCATGGTCATCAGATGCTCGAGCACGCCGACGCTGACGCGGATGGACTGCGCCGAAACGCTCGAATGGGCGGCATCCTCGCCACGGGCAGCGGCGGGCGCGGCCTCCTCACGGGCGGGGGGCGCTGTATCGTTGGCGGGCTTGGGCAATGGCCGAGCGGCCGCGGGCGCGGCCGGTGCAGCCTTCGCGGCGGCCGGCTGGGCGACCGGGACGGCTGGAGCTTTCGGGGTCGCGGCAGCTTTCGCGGGTCGCTCCACCGCCGTTTCACGGAAGATGCGATCCAGCTCGTCGAGGGGGATTTCTCCGGGCAGAAGCTCGCGCTCCAGAGCCCCGGCGGCGGATACCGGCGCGGCGACAGGAGCAGGGCGAGGCGGGGGCGGAGGCGGAGCGACAGCAACCGCTGCCATTTCGGCCATCGCTTCGAGCTGATGGATCAGATCCTCGTCGGAGCCTTCCGGCTCGCGCCCTTCGGCCGCCTCAAGCTCAGCCATCAGGCCCTTGATGCGGTCGATGGTGCTGAGCACCAGCCCCACCGCCTCGCTGGTGACCGGCCGACCCTCGCGGAACTTGTCCATCAAGGTCTCTGCCGCGTGCGCGAGCGCAGCAAGGCGGGAGAGGCCGATGAAACCGCAGGTTCCCTTGATGGTGTGAACCAGGCGGAAAATATTGTTCAGGATTTGAGCATTATTGGGGTCCTGCTCAAACTTGACGAGCTCCACGTCCGCCACGTCAAGGCTCTCATTGGTCTCCGTCAGGAACTCGCGCAACAGATCATCCATGGCCTCAACTCCGAGGTACAGGCGGGGGCTAAAGGGATTTGGGTGCGACCCGGAAGGACCGGGAAGCGGGCGCGGGCGCCGGGCGGGCGTCCGAGCCGATGGGGAAGACGGGTTCAGGCGGCCCGGACGCGGTCCACGAAGATGTCCACCTGGCTGCGCAGACGCTGGGCCTGGTTGGACAGGTCGCTCGCGGCATGGACGATGTCGGAGGACACCCGTCCCGTATTGGCTGCGGCAGCGCTGACATTGCTGATGGAGGAGGAGACCTCCTGTGTGCCCTGGGCCGCCTGGGCGACGTTCTGGGCAATCTCGCCAGTGGCGGCACCCTGCTCGTCGATGGATGTGGAGATGGCGGTAGAGATCTCATCGATCCGGCGGATCGTCCCAGAGATGCCTTCGATCGCCCGCACCACTTCGTTCGTTGCCCCTTGCACCGCCGCGATCTGAGAGGAGATCTCGTCGGTGGCCTTGGAGGTCTGCTCTGCGAGCGTCTTGACCTCCTGGGCGACCACCGCGAAGCCGCGCCCCGCATCGCCCGCCCGCGCCGCCTCGATGGTGGCGTTGAGGGCGAGAAGGTTGGTCTGGGATGCGATGTCGGTGATCAGATTGACCACCTGCCCGATCCGCGCGGCCGAGGCGGCAAGGCCACGGACCACTTCCGCAGTGCCGGTCGCCTGGGTAGTGGCCTCGCCGGCGATTCGGGCGGCGGTGGCAACCTGCGATCCGATCTCACGCACCGAGGCGGCCATCTCTTCGGCGGCAGACGCGGCCGTCTGCACGTTGGACGTTGCCTGCTCCGCGGCCGCGGCCACGATGGTGGACTGGCGGCTGGTCTCGTCGGCGGACGCGCTCATGGAGGCGGCATTGCGCTCCAGCAGCGTCACCGCTTCCGCGACCGTACGCACCACACCGGACACGTCGCGATCGAACTGCTCGGCCAGGGAGCGCATGGCGCCGCGCTTTTCCTCTTCGAGCCGCTGCGTGGTCTGTGCCTGTTCAGCGCGCATGCGCTCGGCGCTTTGCAGTTCGCCCAGCAATTGCTCGGTGCTGTTCCAAAGATCGCCCACCTCGTCGGCTGTGCGCCGGACCTCGAGCTGAACATCAAGATCGCCGTCGGCGAGCTTCTGCAGCGTCTGCGAGACCCGCACCAGCGGACGGCTCAACAGGCGGCTGCCGATGAACAGGGCGATGGCAACGCCAATGGCAAGCCCGCCCACGGTGGCGACGACCAGAATGGTCCACACGCTCCGCTGAAGCGCCTCCTGCGAAAGACGCAGGGGTTCAAGGTCATCCATCACGCCGGCCGTCACCTTCGACAAGGACGCTTGCAACGCCTTGCGATTGTTGCGGTTCGCTTCGTTGTTGCCCTGGACGTTGGCAAGCTTGGGATCCTGCTCGGTTCCCAAGCGCACCGTCTCCATGCGGAACGTGCGGAAGTCCTTCAGGTCGGACAGGACCTGTGTCAGGTCGGCCATTTCCGAAGGAGGGGTGATCGCCTTCAGCTCTCCGACTGTCTTGTCGATGGTGTCCAGCGCCCGGACCAGACCTGCGGCAAAGGGTTTTGCAGCATCAACGGACGGCGCCATGTAGATGCCGCGCGATTCCATCACCACGGCGGTGATGTTGCCGTTGATCCGCTCCAGCAGGAAGGCACGCTGCGCAGTATTGTCGAGCACCGCCTGGCTCTGTCCCTGCGTATGCATGCCATAGAGCGCGACTCCGCACACCGCCACGGTTGTGAGTCCGAGCACGCCCACGATGCTGTAGATCTTTCCAATGATCTTCATGTTGCTCTCCGATCTCAGTGCGCGGCCTTCGCCTTTGGCGCAGGTTTGGTTTCGTTCTTCAGAGGCGCGTTGTTACCCGCCCCAGACCTCATGTCGGTTTTGTCGATGTAATTGATGGAATCGACCAGGACTTCCTGAATAACATCACCGCCGATGTAAGTGTTCGCGGCCGACTTGATGCGCGTCATCATCGCGGCAAGGTCATACTTTGCGATCTTCCCGGACTCGATCCGGCCGTTCACGTAGATCTCGTTGAAGACCGAATGCGTGACGAAGATCGAGGGATCGACCGGCAGCTTGCGCAATGTGGCCGAGTCAGCCGTGAAGACCATCTTTGCGAGGACATAGCCCTTGACCTGGCCATCAATGATCATGGGGATGGTCACCGGCGGCAGGCGGCGATAGTCGAGCCCCGGCGGATAGGGATCCTGGGCCTTGGCATGCGCTGCGCCGGCGGCCCAATAGGCCGCGCCATAGCTTGCGCCGAGGGCCACCGCGCAGACCCAGAGGCCGATGAGGAGCAGCTTCACCATACGCCCCTCCCCTCCGTGCCGGCATAAGTGGAATAGGTGCCGTCGGATTCCGCATCGCGCAGCGCCTGGTCGAGGATCGCGCCCACCTCCTGCGCCGCAGATAGATGCTGAGACAGAACCTCCTGATTGTCCGCCAGCTTTGCGCGCAGGCGGTTGAGGCGCTCCTTCAGGACATCCCCTTGCCGAACATCCAGGCCGCGCGCGGCGCGGCTGATTTCAAGCAGGCTTCGGCTCTTGCGGCGATTGATGTCGGCAAGATCGAAAGCCGCCCGGCACCGCAGGGCTTCGGTCTCATGCTCCACCAATTCCTCCAGGCGGTCGAGCGCGCTCACGAGGGTGGCAAGAATGGAATGGTCGCCCGTCGAGGCCGGAGGCAGGAGCTCATGCTGTTCCATGATAGGCTCTACCCCTTCGCCCGCAGGCCAGTGGCGGCGGCCAGTGCGGCCGCGGTGGAGGAGTCAGGGCCACCGGACATGGCAACCGCAGCGGAGCCTGAGCCCTGCGCCCCATCTTGACCGCGCGCCGCGAAGGCGGTGGCGAGGCGCTGGGCGATACCGATGCCACCGGCGCGGGCGGCCTGGTCCGCCATCTTCTCGGACAGCATGGACTTCCAGATCTGGCCGGCATTGCCGCTGCCGAACATCGCTTCGGCCTTCTCCGGCATCATGGATTGCACGAACTGCGAGAGCACCATGGCCTCAAACCGGCGAAAGGAAGCGGCGGCTGGCGTCGCATCCGCTCCCGCTCCGCTTTGCGGACGCGACAGGGCCGTGGCATTGCGCAAGGAAACGGTTGAGGACACAGCGAAAGGAGCAAGGCCCGGGGTCAGCGGCGCCACCGGGGCGCCTGGCCCGTCGGGCGTTGCCTTCGCCTGCATGACCTGATCGAAGGCGAGGCTTTCCGCCGGTCCGCCAAGCGCCAGGGCCCGCAGCTTGCTGATCACCGCCTGCTGGCGAGCCGGATCTGCGGCCTGCATGACGCCCATGACGATGTCTGAAGGAGGCTGGATTCCCATGGTCCCATTCGCAACAGGGAGTTTCGACCGGGGAACCTTGACGTCTTTGGCTTATGCGAGGCTTGCATTGTCGCTGTCGCGGGAGGACGCCGCTGCGCTCGCCTCCACGAGCGTCTGAAATGCCTTCTTGTCGGCCTCGGAACGCGCGGCATCCTGCGCACGGCTTTCCTGCTTTTCTGCGCGCTTCAGCGCGAGCGCCTCTTCGCGGACCTTCTCCTCCTGGCGCGACTTCGCCTCCACCACCACCTGCGCGGCGCGGCTGACCTGAGCGAGGCGGCGGGCGACGCTCTCGGCAAAGAGGCGCCCGAAGGCATCGTGATCGTAGGAGGACAGGAGCTCGCCGCGTGTGCGCTCAAGGTCCGCATGCTCGCGGGCGAGTCGCGCCTGTTCCCATTCGGCCATCTTGTGCATCTGTTCGCGCACGGCCACGATGCGGCGCGCCTTCGCAAGGCGGTCTGACATGGCTTCTACCCTCCCTTCAGCCAGGTTCCGACCACCTGGATGAAATTTGCCAGCAGACCATCGGCGAGCATGTAGAACAGAAGCATTCCCCCCGCGAGAACGAAGGGCGTTGCCACGAAATACACAGGGATCTGCGGCGTGAATTTGTTGGCGATGCCTACGGCCAGATTCGCGATGATGGAATAGATGATGAAAGGACTGGCAAGGCGCAGCGCCAGCAGATAGGCGGCCGTGATCTGATCGACCAGGTCTGGCAGAGCGAATCGCAAGGTGAAGGTGGCCGATGGCGGGATGCGCCGATAGCTCTCAAACAGGCCCTTGATCAGTTCCAGGTGCAGATCGGTCGCGAACAGCAAGGTGGTGGCGCTGAAGGCAATCAGGGTGGCGATGGCGGGAAGCGGCTCGTCGTCTTCGAGGGGAAGGCCGGGCATGGACGCAAGGCCGATGGCCTGTGCCATGGCATTGGCCATGGTCTGCAAGGCCAAGAAGAACACCCGGGCGAGAAGGCCGATACCAGCTCCGACAGCGACTTCAGACGTCACCGACAGAACAAAACCCACGGCGTTCGTTGGCGCCGCGACGCCGGACATCTCGCCGCGTAGCAGAGGCGTGAAAGCCAGGGAGATGGCCACCGCCAGGAACAGGCGCACCTGGACCGGAAGATGTCGCCCGCCAATACCGGGCAACAACATCAGGCAGGCCCCGACGCGACAGAAGACAAGGAAGGCCGTGAACACAGCATGGCTCGCCTCGGCTGTCATGCGATGACGCCGAGCGATTGGATTTCCACGCCGCGCGCTATCTCCACATGGGAGAGCACAGGAAGGGAGGGGAACATGCGCTCGATGATCATCCGCACATAGGGCCTGGCATCGGGCGCAGTGACGAGGACGAACGGAGCCCCCTGCTTCATGCGATCGCGCACCGCTGCAGAGGCCTCGGTGCCGAACTGCTCCACCAGGCGCGGATCGATGTCGAACTCGATGACATCGCCCTTCGCATCGCGCTTCAGGCTCTGATGGAAGGTCAGGTCCCAGCGGCTGCCGAGCCGCAGCACCCGCAGCACGCCGCCTTCGGCCAGGTCGCCGCAAATCTGCTGCGCCATGCGCATGCGCACATGCTCGGCCACCTGTTCGGAGCGCCGCGCATGAGGCACGATCTCGGCGACCGCCTCCAGGATCAGATGCAGGTTGCGCACGGAGACGCGCTCGGACAGCAGCAGCTTCAAGACCGCCTGGAGTCCGGAGAACGAAATCTGCGAGGGGCAGATGTCCTCGATCAGACGCTTGTATTCGGGGTCGAGGCGATCCAGGAGGGCCCGCATGTCCTTGTAAGACAGGAGCTGCGGCAAATTGTTCGAAATCACTTCGCTCACATGGGTGAGCATCACCGTTGTATTGTCCACGGGTGTGAAGCCCTCGCGCCGGACTTCGGCTGCATAGGCTTCGGCAACCCACATGGCCTTCATGCCAAATGCCGGCTCACGCACGTCCTCGCCGGGCACGTCCGGCGGCCGCCCTTCTCCGGTGACCACGAGAAGCTCGCCGAGCCGCATGTCATGGGCAGCCACGACCGTCCCATGGATCTTGATCTGATAGGTCTTTGCCGGCACCGACAGGCTTTCGGACAAGCGGATGTCCGGCACCACGAAACCATAACGCATGGCAAACTTGCGGCGCATCTTTGAGATGCGATTGGCCATCTCGGTCGGAGAGCGCAGAGCAATGCCCGCCAGCTGCTTGCCGACGCACACTTCGATCTCGGGCGTGCGCAGGGATTCCTTGACGCTTTCCCGCACCTCCTTTTGCGCCGTAGCGGCCTCTTCCGCGGCCTTCGCGTCGGCCGCGGCCTTCTGGCGCGCGATCTGCTTGGGGATGACATAGCCCACATAGCCCATCACGCCCGCCAGCACGGCGAAGGGCAGAAAGGGAAGGCCAGGCACCAAAGCCAGAGCAAACAGCAGGCCGGCGGCCACGAACAGCGCGCGCGGATAGGCGCCAAGCTGGCCCAGCACCGCCTTTTCGGCCCGCCCGCGCGTGCCGCCCTTCGACACCAGGAGGCCGGCGGACAAGGAGACGATGAGGGCCGGAATCTGCGAGACGAGGCCGTCGCCCACCGAGAGGCGGGCAAAGATGTCAGCCGCCTCGCCCAGAGGCAGGCCATGGCGGGTCACACCGATGATAATGCCGCCGAAAATGTTGACGGCAATGGTAATCAAGCTCGCGATGGCCTCGCCGCGCACGAACTTCGAGGCGCCGTCCATGGAGCCGAAGAAGGCGCTCTCCTCCTCCAGCTCGCTGCGTCGCCGCTGCGCTTCCTTGTCATCGATGAGACCGGCATTCAGGTCCGCATCGATCGCCATCTGCTTGCCTGGAATGGCATCCAGCGTGAACCGCGCGCCCACTTCCGCGATACGGGTCGCGCCCTTGGTGATGACCAGGAAGTTCACGGTCACAAGGATTACAAAGACCACGATGCCGATAACAAAATCGCCGCCCATGACCAGTTGCGAGAAGCCCTGGATGATGTGTCCCGCGGCATGGACGCCATCGCCGCCATGGGCGAGGATGAGGCGGGTGGTGGCCACGCCCAGCGCCAAGCGCAGCAGGGTGGCGATCAGGAGGATCGTTGGAAACGACGAGAATTCAAGCGGTTTGTGGATCCAGAGCGCCACCATCAGGATCAGCACCGACAAGGCAATGGATAGCGCCAGGCCAATATCGATAAGAAAAGTGGGGATCGGCAGAAACAAAACGGCCAGGATTGCCACCACGCCGATGGCAAAACCGATGTCGCGGCGCGATTTTCCAACGGCGATACCGTCGGCTGCGATGTCACTCATCTTTCACCCCCGCGCCACGTCATATGGCGCCGGCCCGCCCGGGCCATGGCACTGTTGCTGACAGGTCCGGCGAAGGTTTTCGCCGGCCAGATACGCATTACCGGATCCGGCGCAAGTCATTCCGCCAGATCTGCGCCTCAATAGCCTGTGGCGATGTGACCGTAGATTTCCTGAGTAAACGCCATGATCTGCGCACCCATGAAAGAGCCGGTCACTGCCGCGGCGGCAAGGACAGCTACGATCTTCGGGATGAAGGTGAGCGTAACCTCTTGCACCTGCGTGAGCGCCTGGAAGAAGGCCACAAGAAGACCGACGAGCATGGCCGCCGCGACCGCAGGTCCGGCTGCGATGAGGATCGTCCAGATGGCCGAGTGGACCAGGTCGAGCGCATCCGCCTCGTTCATCAGCGCAGCTCGATGCCGGACGTGAGCGTGACGGTCCGTCCATCGGTAAGCGTGGCCACGGGATCGCCACTGGTCACGCGCACGGACGAGACCTCGCCGCTCACCGTGCCATCGGCGCTGGTGACGGTGCGCCCCACAGCGCGTTCGGCGGTCTGGAGCGAGGTGGCCGCCAGCAGGGAATCCAGCTTGGCGTTGGACGCAACCGACTGCTCCACCTGCGAAAAGGAGGCAAGCTGAGACATATAGGCGGTCGAGTCCATGGGCTGTGTGGGATCCTGGTTCTGCAATTGCGCCACCAGGAGACGCAGGAAGGCCGTGTAGTCGATGGTCGAGGCGGACTTGGCCGCCGCTGACACGGTGGCAGCGGGCGGGGCGGCAGAGCCGGTCACATTGTTGATCGTCGTCATGAGATCTCCTCCTGCTCCGTCTTGCCCCCTGAAGGTTGCGCGAAGCCGCCTTCCTGGCTCAGGCGGCCCGTGGGGGCCGACAATGAGGGTCCGCGAGGATGGTCTCCTCTATGGAAAACAGCCCCCGCAAAGCGCGCAAAGCATCATAAACGCGTTCGGATTCAACGAGTTGCCCCACCTCGTCGAGGCCCTGCAGGACATCGACGTTGCGAAACGAGGTGAAGAGTGCCGCCAGCTGCTGGAAAAACAGGGTGCGGGCGGCACCTGCATTGGCCGGGTCCATCAGGATGGCCTGGGCGACGAAATAGAGTTGGCGCAGAGGAGTGGTAGTCTCCTCCAGCTGCATGACGTGATTTTCCATGAGGAACGTCACGTCGTTCATGAGCTCGACGCACACCTTGCGATCGAAGCGCACGACCGCACCGTTGATGTAGAGTTTTTCTCCCGCCCTCAGATTAAGCTGCATGGATTTTTTCATGACAGTCCATCCCGAATGGCACGATTGACTTCGATCAGCCCGGCGAAATTCGAAGAACGCTCGTTGAGGATGTCGTCCCCTTCCTTCATGACCCAAAGGCCAATGGAGATGAGGCTCGCCTTCAGGTCGTCGGGCAGCTCATTGTGGGGATTGGAAAGGTCGGAGATGAGGAAACCCCAGAGCTTCTGGGTATATTGGATCGCCTCCAGGGCTGACGCTCCCTTGTCAGACAAGGCTGCGGTGTCGAGCAGGCCGATGGCGTGGTCGAGGGCGAGACGCTCCCGCTCGCGCTTGATGGCACCAGATTCCTCGAGAATCTCGGCATAGGAGAACTTATACATGACGCCCTCGTTACTGCCTTCAAACATAATTCAGGATGCTCAGCTGCATGATCTTGGCTGTCGTCGAGTAGGACATCTGAAGCTGTGT
The DNA here is from genome assembly GCF_028863665.1 of Aquabacter sediminis. Lineage (GTDB taxonomy): Bacteria > Pseudomonadota > Alphaproteobacteria > Rhizobiales > Xanthobacteraceae > L1I39. The sequence goes on along the minus strand of NZ_JARBFX010000018.1, from coordinate 17,893 downwards.
GGTCAGGCTATCCAGTCTCGTCTTGGCTTCTGCAGGATCCACCCCCTCCACCGCGGAAATGTGAAGAGACACAGTGTTGAGCGAGAGTTGTGTGGCGCTCTCTGCCGCTGCGACACGGATCTGCGAGATGCCAAGCACGGTCGCCGCCTGGTTAAGGCCAGTCACGGCGCTTCCCGTTACATTCACCGCCTTCGTCACGACTGCATTCCTGGCGCCCTCCGGCAGATTGGACAGGCCCAGTTGCGATGCCATCGTGTATGCCATGGCAAGGTTGCGCATGGCTGTTATGTTGGCGTTTGTGGAAACGGTCACCGTCTCCGACGACGAGATGCGGCTGGTGAGATTCTGGTCCGACGCACTCGACCAGATCTGCCCCCAGGCTGGATCGGCGAACAAGGCGGCGAACTCGTTGTTCAGGAAGTCTTCCATGTCGGAGGTGGTGATATCCGCCACTTTCGGGTCACTCTGCGGATCGACCGGATCGAGGCCGAACCGCAGCGCGAACGCCGCATTCACAGCCGCCTTGGGGCCGCTGTCGTAATCGGCCAGTGGCGGCACGCCATTATTGATGCCGCCGAAAATATATCTCTGGCCATCTCCAGTATTCATCATCGAAGTAAATGCGGACAGTCCCGCCTTCGCCTGATCTGTGATGACGCCTGACCCCACCGTAGTGGACTTGGCTGCGATCAAGTTTTTCAGAAAATTATTCGTGTCGGTTGAGATTTGACCGAGCGTCGTTTGTGTCAGATCAAGCTGGCTCTTGGCCAGCGCGTGGTCCCGGGTGAGCGCGTTCAGGCGGTCTTCGGTGGTGTGGAGGTCGACGCTCTGGCCCACTCCGACGCCCAGAGAAAGCCCCAGATCTGCGCTTCGGCCGGACGAAATTTCCACCTGAGCTTTGGTGATCTCGGTTTGCAGCCGCGGCAGAACATTGCGGGCGGCGCTGGTCCAGGCGAGGGTCGAGATGTAGGTGCTCATCATGGCGATCACCGGATCATGCCGAAGAGGGCATCGAAGAGTTGGTTGACGGCGCCAATCAGCTTGGAGGAGGCCTGGTAGGAGCGTTCCAGCTCCAGCTGGTTGGCATATTCCTGGTCGAGATTGATGCCGGTGGCGTTGGACAAGGCGCCGGAGGCCTGGGCCAGAACCGCCTGTTCGCTGTCGGCGCGGGTAGAGGTGATCTGGCGCATGCCTTCCAGCCAGCTCACGGAGGCGGTGGCGAAGCCCGCCAGGGGCTTTTGCGCGGTGCCGAGCCCGGCGGCGCCGTCGAAGCTGCGCTGGGCGGACAGCTCCGTGCCGAGGCTTGCGAGGCGATCCTGGAAGCTGGCTGCGGCGCTGGCATTGTAGCCATAGGCAGCCCCGTTGAGGCCGCCGTCGCGCACGCGGAAGGGATCGCCCCCCTGCACGGCGTCGGCGTCCGGATGGACCGCAAGTGTGGCCGCAAGGCCCGGCGTCAGGGCACCCGGCACGGCGGACGACCCGCTCGCCGGGATGAAAAGACCGGCGGCCGCGGGAGCGCCGCCGCCGGTCTGATCCTGCTCGGAGAACGCGGTTACCAATCCCCGGGCGAGCTCGTCCAGCTGGTTCTGGTAGGTGGGGGCGATGGTGTCCCGCAAAGTGGCGAGGCCGGCGATGCGGCCCGCCTGAAGCGGCATGGCGGCGTCGGCGCCCGTGACGGCCACCCCGTCCACGAACACCGCATTCCCCGCAGTCCCTGCGGCGAGCACGGTGGCTGGCCGGAAGGTGACCGCGCGCGGCACGGAATCGAACAGGGTCACGCCCCCGTCGGTGTAGAGAACCATGTCGTTATTGGCGCGGGAGATGGTGGAGATGCCCATTTCCTGCGACAGGTTGGAAAGGATGGCATCCCGACGGTCCATGGCGTCGGTCACATCAAGGCCACGGGCGGTGCCGGACACCACGGTGGCATTCTCCACCTGGAACTGCGCCAGCAGATCGTTGACCTTGGTGACCGAAGTGCCGATGGCGGCGTCCGCATCGGTGCGGGCCTGCTGAACCGTCTCGGTGGAGCTGTTGAGAGCGCGGGCAAGATCGGCCGCAGCGGTGGCCACCGACTGGGCGAACACCGCATTGTCCGGGGCATTGGCCGCGCTCTGGAGCGCGCTCTGGAGCACGCCCAGCTTGGCCGCCGGCGAGATGCCGGAGGTGGTGTCGCCGATGGTCTGGCGTAGCGTGTCCAGGCCGTCGAGAACCGCCTTCTGGTTGGCGGTGGTGGAAGTGGCGCCCAACATCCGGTCGAAGAGGGGGCCGCCGGTCGCGCGCGAAATGGTCACCACCCGGCTCGAACCGTCGCCAGACGTCACCGTCACGGCGATCTTGCGCGAGGCGTTGGGATCGTTGCCGCCCGCCACATTGCGGCTCGACACCGACAATTGGGTGGCGGTGGTGTGCAGCGACGAGCGTGCGGTGTTGAACGCGAGCGACAGGCTCATGGCACCCTCTCAGGCCGGAAAACAGACGGCACACTCACCGCTTCAGGTTCATGAGCACGTCCAGCAGCTCCGTGCCGGTCTGGAACACCTTGGAATTGGCGGTGTAATCGCGCTGGGCGACGATCATCTTGGTCAGCTCGGATGCCATGTCCACGTTGGACTGCTCGGTGGCGCCGGAGACCAGGGAGCCGAGGCCCACCTGCTCGGGAAAGCCCACCTGGACAAGACCGGATTCCACCGTGGCGGTGAAGGCGTTTCCGGCTGCCGGGGCAAGCCGGTCCGGGCTTTCCACGAAGGCGAGCGGCACCTTGAAGATGGCAGACTGCCGGCCGTTGGCGTCGGTCGCATAGACCGTGCCGTCGGACTTGATCACCACGCCCTGCACGGCCGCCGGGGCATTGCCGTCCACGGTGGCAGTCAGGGGCGTATAGCCCGCGCCAAGCTGGGTCATGCCCGAAAGGTCCATGGTCAAGGCCTGGCCGTTGGGAACGGTGAAGGTGATGGAATCACCGGAGGTCAGATTTCCCAGGCCGTCGAAATTCATGGTCTGGGTCGCCAGCGGCCCGGACCCATAGGGAAAGCCGCCGGTGGCGGAGGCGTCGGCGCGATCGAACACGGCCATTTCCCACACGCCCGGCGACGTCGCCGTCTTGGTCATGTAGAGATCCAGGGTGACCTTGTTGCCAAGGTTATCGAAGGCCACCAGCGAGGACTTCTCGGTATAAGCCGAGGTCGCCAGGTTGTCCGAGGGTGTATCGCCCGTCACCACCGCCGTATTGGCCGGCAGGTTTGCGGCGAAGGCACCGCTGGTGGAGGCGTTGGCCTCCAGCTTGGTGTTCTGGAAATTGATGGGCTGGAGCCCGCCAAAGCCATTCAGCACCACGTCGGGCGTGCCGTCGGCAATGTCGTAGCCCATGAGGGTCAAGCCGGCGCTGTTCACCAGGTTTCCGGTGGAGGCATCCACCTGGAAGGCGCCGGCGCGGGTCAGAAGGCTCTGGCCGGAGGGGTCCTGCACCAGGAAGAAGCCATTGCCCTGGATGGCAAGGTCCGTGGAGGAGGTGGTGTAGGCGAGGCCACCTTGCTTGGAGATGGACTGGCGCGTTTCTGTGGTCACGGCGCCCGACTCATACTGCGTTGAGCTCGAATTCAGGAGCAGCGAGGAGAATTCCGAGGACACGCTCTTGTAGCCGGTGGTGCCGGTATTGGCGATGTTCTCGGACACGTTGCTGAGCATGTTGGACTGCGCCGTCATGCCGGACACGCTGGTCCGCAGCATCCCATAGAGACTCATGAAACCAACTCCGATGGTGAGCGGGGCATCCGCCGGGCCCTTTGGCCCTGTGCGCATTTGAGGGCGCTTGGCTTGCGTGGGGCTGGAGCGTCACGAAAGGTGGCGACCCGCTCCACAAGACCGCCGCCCGGCCGGCGCGAGGCGGCGGAGCGGCCGTTGAACAAAATGAGGCCGGCGGGGAATGCCCGCCGGCCCCAAGGCGTCAGCCCACGAAGTCGTACTGGGCCGGGGTCATGAAGTGCAGCTGCATCTCATCCGAGTGCATGATGGCGTCGGCCACCGAAGCAAAGTCGGCAGAGGCAAACTGCGCGGCCTCGCCAGAGGTGGCCGCGCGGCCCAACAGGCCCTCGAACACCGCGTTGACGGACAGGCTTCCCGCATCCACGCCGGTGCCGTTGTCCACCGCCTCGGCCGAGGTCAGGAAGCTCAGCGCCACCTGGCCCAGGGAGGCCCCGTTCTCAACCGCCTCGATCTGGGTGAGGAGACCGGCGGCGTCAGCCTGGCGGCCGAGCACCTGCTGGTAGAGCGAACCGAGCCAAGCCACGTTGCTGTTCGGCACCAGGTCAACGCCGGTGTCGGAGAACTGCACATGCTCCACATTGATGAGCGTGGTCACCTCGGCCGGGTTGGCGGCGGCGCGGACGAAGAAGTGCACGCCGTCGGTGGTCACCTGGTAGTCGGTGCTGGCGCCGGAGAAGACCGCCGTGTCGGTGCCGGTGCGGCCGTCCACATGGTCGGCGCCGCCATTGCCGGTGATGGTGTCGTTGAGGACGCCGCCCACCAGATTGTCGGCCCCGCCGGTGCCGCTGAGCACGCCGGCGGTGGAGCCGTTCATGTAGAAGTCCAGGTCCTGGGCCGCGTGGACGCCCATCAGCTCCGGAGAGGCGAGGAAGTGGTTCGCCACCTGGCCGATGCTGACGCCGTTCGCCAGCGCCTGCTGGTGATGGGCAAGGCCCGCCGCGTCGGCGTCACGGCCGAGCAGCACGCGATAGAGCATCTCGACGCTCACATCGGCGGCCGAGGCGACGCCGGTGCCGTTGGCCACCGCTTCCGGAGAGGTGAGGAAGCCGATGGCGATGTCGCCGGCAGACGCGCCGCGCTCCACCTGGCCCACATAGAACTGGATGCCGGCCAGATCCGCCTGGCGGCCCAGAACCTGGGTGTAGAGGGCGGAGATCCAGGCCACGCTGTCGGGAGTGGACACGTCGACGGTGGCGTCCGCGAAGGCCATGTGCTCCACGTTCACCAGCTCGGTGACCTGGGAAGGGTCGGCCTTGGAGGTGACGAGGGTCAGGCCGCGATCCTGCGAGATCGTGTAGTCAGCCTGGTTGCCGCTGAAATAGGCGGTATCCTCGCCGACGCCGCCATGGAGCAGGGTCTGGCCGATGCCACCGGCCAGCAGGTCACTGCCCGCGCCGCCGAAGGCCTGGACCTTCTCGCCGGTCCCGAACACCACGTCGTTCGCAGCCGAGCCGAAGGTCTGCAGGTCGGCCTGGGCCAGGAACAGGGAGCCGGCCGCCTGGGGGGCGCTCGCCGCCGCGTCGGCCAGGACCTTGGTGACGAGGTCCGCGCCGGGCAGCGTGTGGAACAGGGCTTCGGCCCGGGTCTCCGGGGCGGTCATGCCATCACCCACGGCCACGGCCGACTGGAAGGCCAGGGTGCCCGCCGAGCCGAAGGCCGGGAGCGTGAGGTTGGCCGCGGTGCCGATGGAATTGGTGATCGCCGCGCCGTTGAACTCGAGCGCGGTCGAGCTGGCATAGTTCAGGCGCGCCGCCTCGTCGCCGGCCTGCACCGTATAGGTGAAGTGCAGCGTGTCGGTGCCGGAGCCGGACACATAGGTGGCGTAGCGGTCGGTGGCGCCGGTCTCCAGCAGGAGGCGCGGGGTGCCGTTGGCGGTGTTCACGAACATGGTGGAATCGAAGTTCACCGACACCGTGACCGTATCGCCGGTGTGGTAGACGCCGTCCGCATCCACATACACCTTGCTCACCAGCGGGCGGCTCGGGCCATCGGCCGCGGGAACACCGTTGATGATGTTGTAGATGGTCTGGTCGAGGACCTCGGCCTGGATCGAAGGACCCGTCATCTGGCTGCGGATCGCCAGCAATGCACTCAGAATACCTGACGTATCGAGACTGATTGGATTGGACATCATGTAACCCCAAAATTCCTTCAGGCTCGCAGACATTTCTTGGAGCCCATGAGATCACGTTACTTTTCAATGCTTGCGTGGGGCTGATGCGATCGATGAGTTCATCGATTTATGTTTTGCACTTGGAATCCAATACGATATAAAATCTTGCCCTACCTGGGTGCCGAACTTGACCGCCAGACTTGACCACCAGACTTGACCAGCAGGCGTGGCGAAGCGGCCTCACGCGGACCGGCGGGCCTGGGCAACACGGCGGGCCTGGGCAGTACGGCGGGTCTGGGCGGCACGGGTCAGGCGCGGAGCGCGGCGGCAAGGTCCGCGAAAGGATCGAGGGAGGCGGGCGAGCCCGCCTGCTGGCGCAGCGCCTCATAGATGCGGGGCACCACCGCCACCGCCTGGTCGAGCTCGGCATCGCTGCCGGCCTGGTAGCCGCCCATCAGGCGCAGGTCGCGCGTGTCCTCGAAGCGGGCGATGAGGCCCTTCAGGCTGCGCACCAGCTCGCGCTCCGGCTCGCTCCACACCTCGCCCGCCAAGCGCGAGATGGAGCCGAGCACATTCACCGCCGGAAAGCGGCCCTGGTCGGCGATGGCGCGGTCGAGGACGATATGGCCGTCCAGCGTGCCGCGAATGGCATCCGCCACCGGGTCGTTGTGGTCGTCGCCATCCACCAGCACGGAGAAGACGGCGGAGATGTTGCCCGCCCCTTCCGCACCCGGTCCCGCCCGCTCCAGGAGGCGCGGCAAGGTGGAGAAGACGGACGGCGCATAGCCGCGCGCCACCGCCGGCTCACCGGCGGCCAGCGCCACGTCTCGGGCGGCATGGGCGTAGCGGGTGACCGAATCAACGATCAGCAGCACGGATTCGCCCAGATCGCGGAAGTATTCGGCAATGGAGAGCGCCGCCTGCGGGGCGAGGCGCCGCATCATGGGGCTCTCGTCGGAGGTGGAAACCACCACCACCGCGCGGTGGCGGTTGGGGGCGAGCGGTCCCTCCAGGAATTCACGCACCTCGCGCCCGCGCTCGCCAACGAGCGCCACCACCACCGTGTCGAAGCCCTGGCAGCCCGCCAGCATGGACAGAAGCGTGGACTTGCCCACGCCCGAGCCGGCGAAAATGCCGATGCGCTGGCCCTCGCAGATGGGCGTGAAAATGTCGATGACCTTGACGCCGGTGCGCAGCGGCTTGTGGATGCGCGCGCGCGTCATGGCGGGGGGCGGCTCGGCGTCGAGCGGCATGCGCCGGTCTCCGCGCAGCAGAGGCCCGGCCCCATCCAGCGGCTGGCCGAGCGCATTGACCACGCGCCCCTTCCAGCCGCGCTCAGGCGAGAGGGTGAGCGCGCCGATGCGATAGGCCACCGCCCCCACGCCCACATTGGCCCGCTCGTCGAACGGCTTGACCACCACGCCCGCATGATCGAGCCGGATCACCTCGCCGATGCGCGCCCGCCCGTCCGCCTCGAAGCGCACGCGCTCGCCGAGCTTGACGAAGCCCGACAGCCCGCTCACCCGGAAATGGGTGGGCGCCACCTCGCGCACGGTGCCGCCCACGCGCACGGGGGGAACCTCCTCGAGGCCAGCTTCCACCGAGGCGCGCAGCGCCGCCAATGCCTTCATGGTGCGATCCTTCATCCGCGCCCGTCAGGAGCCGGGGCCCAGCGTGCGGATGGCGTTGTCGGTTGAGGATTCCACCTGGCTGACCGCCGCCATGGCCTGCTCGAAGGCCCGCTGGATCATGATCAGCCGGGTCATCTCGCGGATGGGGTCGACGTTGGAGCTCTCCGAATAGCCCTGGTGGATGGCCACGTTGGTGAAGTCCTGCACCACCTCCGCCGCCTGGTCGGGAATGACGGAGGAATTGTCGGCGCGGGTCAGCGCGGCACCGGCGGGAATGGTGAAGAGGCCCACCTTGCCCACCGCGACCGTGCCCTGGGAGATGGAGCCGTCAGAGCCGATCCGCACCTCGCCGCCCGCCGGGTCGATGGCCAGCGGCGTGCCGCCGGCATCCAGCACCGGATGGTTGTTCACCGACAGGAGCTGCCCCTCGGCGCTCATATGCATACGCCCGTCGCGGGTATAGGCAATGCCGGCGGGGGTCTTCACCGAGAACCAGGCATCCCCCTGCACCGCCACGTCGAGCGGGTTGCCGGTGAATTTGGACTGGCCGGCGGTCAGGTCCGTATAGGTCTCGCCCACCGAGGCGAAGGCGACATCGCGCCCGCCCGCATTGTCCATCACGGTTTCGAAGCGGATGCGCTCCGCCCGATAGCCCGCCGTGTTCATGTTGGCCACGTTGTTGGCCACCGTCGCCAGGCGGCGCTCCATGGCCATCTGCGCGGAGAGCGCCACGTAAAGGCCCGTCGGCATGCCGTGCTCCCTCTGTTGAGCGCGCGAGAGCCCGCCGGCCGGGGCGGATGCGCGCGTTCTCTTCCTGGCGCTTGTGGCTTGTCCGAACCTGACCTTGCGCGCCGGCGCGCCCTCCCGGCCGGCGGGACCAGCCTCGCGCAATCCACGCCCCCTAGACCGGTTTTCAGTTGAATCGGGGGATCAGGCTTTGTTCATTCTCATCGGCATCGTGCTCGGGCTGGTGGCCACGTTCGGCAGCTTCACGCTGATGGGCGGCAACCCGGCGGTGGTCTGGGAGCCGTTCGAATTCGCCATCATCGGCGGCATCGCGGCCGGCACCTTCATCATCGCCAATCCCATGTCGACAGTGAAGGACACCGGCTCGGCGCTGCTGCACGCGTTCAAGGAAACCGCGCCCAAGCGCAAGGATTTCCTGGCGCTGCTCTCGCTGCTCTACGCGCTCATGCGTGACATGCGCCAAAAGCCGCGCAACGAGGTGGAAGGCCATATCGACGACCCCGCCAACTCGCCCCTGTTCGGGCACTTCCCGTCCATTCTGAAGGACAAGGAACTCACGCAGTATATCTGCGACTATGCCCGCCTGATCCTCATCGGCAATGCCAAGTCCCACGAGATCGAATCGCTCATGGAGCAGGAGATCTCGACCATCAAGAAGCATAAGACCAAGCCCGCGGGCGCGCTCAGCACGGTGGCCGAGGGCCTGCCCGCGCTCGGCATCTGCGCGGCGGTGCTTGGCATCGTGAAAGCCATGGGCGCCATCGACCAGTCGCCGGAAATCCTCGGCCACTATATCGGCTCGGCGCTCATCGGCACCTTCTTCGGCATCTACGCCTCCTACGCCATTCTCGGGCCCATCGCGCACAAGGTGAAGATCGTGCGTGAGAAGCAGGTCCAGCCCTTCATCATCGTCAAGCAGACGCTGATCGCCTTCATGAATGGCGCCCTGCCCCCGATCGCGCTGGAGCATGGCCGCAAGACCATCGACGCCAGCCAGCGTCCCACCATCGACGAGGTGGAAAGCGAGGCGATCTCCGCCGCGCCCTCCGCCAATGGCGCACCCGCACAGCAGGCGGCCTGACCATGAACGCTGCTCAGAAACACGCCGACATCCGGGACATGCTGCTGGATGCGGCCGGCCTTTCGCTGGACCGGCTGCCCATGCTGCACGTGGTGTTCGACCGGCTCGCCACCGCCTGCGCGGACGGGCTGCGGCACTTCGCGTCCTCCCAGGCCTATTATTCGCTCTCCAGCGTCGAGAACGGGCGCATCGGCGACGTGCTGGAAATGTACGAAGGCACGGCGGTGGCAGGCATTTTCCATGCCCCCTCCTGGGATAGCCAGCTCATCGTCGGCTTCGACCGCGACTTCGTCTTCACCATGATGGAGGTGCTGTTCGGCTCCGACGGCTCCGAGCCGCCGGTGGAGGACGAGCGCAATTTCTCGAACATCGAGATTCGCGTCGCGCAGCTCTTGTTTGAGCAGATGTCCAAGGCGCTGCGGGCCTCCTTCGGCCTCGTCAGCGACACGACCTTCCAGTTCGAGCGCCAGGAAACGCGCATGGACTTCGCGGTCATCGGCCGCAGCAACAACATGGCGATCACCGCCAAATTCCTGCTCCAGGCGCTCAATCGCGGCGGGGAGATGTTCGTCATCATCCCGCAATCGGCCCTCACCCCGCTGCGCCAGGTGCTCTCGCGCACGACGCCGGCCGAATCCTCCGGCCGCGATCCCAAATGGGCGCAGCAGATCCGGGGCGAGGTGAACCGCACCTCGGTGAAGGTGCGCGCCATTCTCGAGGAGCGCCCGCTTTCGCTCGGCGAGGTGGCCAATTTCAAGGTTGGACAGGTGCTCAAGCTCCAGGCCACGCCGCGCAGCCGCGTGAAGCTGGAGAGCGCCGAGCAGGCCCTCTTCTGGTGCAATCTCGGCCAGTCGGACGGGTCCTACGTGCTGCGCATCGACGAACAAATCGATCCCGCTCAGGAGTTCATCAATGACATTCTCCCCCGCTGACCTCTTGCTGATGGCGGTGCTTGTCGCCACCACCGGCCTCATTGTCCTGGTCTATCGCCGCCTTGCCCGGCTGGACGAGCTGAACCGCGAATATGAGAGCGCGCTGAACGACACCGCGCAGGCCCTCTCCGCCGCCCGCGACGCGCTGACCACGCTCAACATGGACGGGCGCGAAGTGCTCGTCCTGCTTGCCGGCCGCATCGACGACGCCCACGCCCTCATCGGCGAGATCGACGAGCGTGTCGCGCACGTCGACCGCGCCGAGCGCCGCCCGTCCTGATCCGCCTTCGGCCTTTCAAACGCAGGGGTTTTCCATGGCCAGCATGCCCATTGACGAAATCGACACCAGCGCCCCCGCCGCCGAGCCGCAGCGGACCGCCGTGGCGGAGACCGAGACCCTGTCGAGCCCGCGCGGCCTCGACAGCGTGATGCGCATTCCCGTCCTCATGCAGGTGGTGCTGGGCTCGGCCTCCATGCCGGTGTCCAGCCTGCTCAAGCTCGGCCGTGGCGCCATCGTGCCCCTCGACCATCGGGTCGGCGAGCCGGTGGACATCGTGGTCAATGGCCGCGTGATCGCCCGTGGCGAAGTGATGGTGGTGGAAGACGACAATTCCCGCTTCGGCGTCTCGCTGACCGAGATTGTCGGCCCCGGCGGCCCTGAGACCACGTGACAGGCCTCGCCATGACCCAGGTCCCCACCAAGAGCCGTCCGTTGAGCGGCACCGACAAGGTGGCCGCCTTGCTCATGACCATGGGCTCGCCCGCGGCGGGCCGGGTCATGAAGCATTTCGACCAGGACGAGATCCGCCGCGTCACGCGGTCCATCGCCGAGCTGAAGCCCATCTCGACGACCCAGATCGACGACCTGATCGAGGACTTCGCGAACAATTTCGCCACCGGCGCCAACCTTGTCGGCACGGCGGCGGACGTGGAGCGCCTGCTCACCGGCGTGCTGCCGCCCGAGCAGATCCAGGAGATCATGAACGAGCTCCTGGGCTCGGCCAACCATTCCATCTGGGACCGCATCTCCACCGTGGCCGAGAATACGCTGGCCACCTACATCATGAAGGAGCACCCGCAGATCGCCGCGCTCATGCTCTCGCGCGTGAAGCCGGCCTGCGCCGCCAAGGTGCTGAGCTACATCCCCGAGGCCCGGCGCAACGGCATCATGCGCCGCATGCTCACCTTCAAGCCCATCGTGGATTCCACCATGCAGGTCATCGAGAAGACCGTGCACGAGGACTTCATGATGAACTTCTCGCGCAATGCCGGCGCCGATCCCCATGCTCGCATGGCCGACATCATCAACAAGATGGAGCGCGACGACATGGAGACGGTGCTGAACTCGCTTGCCGCCACGCGGCCGAAATCCGCCGAAATCCTGAAGGGCCTGCTCTTCACCTTCGAGGACATCATCAAGCTCACCCCGCGTGCCCGCACCTCGCTGTTCGACCAGGTGCCCACCGACAAGCTGGTGCTCGCCCTCAAGGGCACCGAGAGCGGCTTCCGCGAGATCATCCTGCAATCGCTGGGCGCCCGCGTGCGACGCATGGTGGAGCAGGAGCTGGGCGGCGGCGAACCGGCCGCGGCCCGCGACGTGGCCGAGGCGCGGCGCACAGTCACCGACCTCGCCCTGGACATGGCCGGCCGTGGCGAGATCGAGCTGAACTCGGGTTCGGAGGACGATGCCTATGTGCGATAGGCCGCGCCCCGCGCGGCCTTAAGGCCCCAGTGACACCAGACCATCGAAACGGCCCTCCCGGGCCGGCGCCTTTTCTGAACCGCACAGAACGAGACCATGTCGGACGAAGACAAGGAAAGCAAAACAGAAGAGGCAAGCGAGAAGAAAATCGCTGACGCGGTCGAGAAGGGCAATGTCCCCTTCTCCCGCGAGGCGAGCCTTTTTGCCTCGCTCATCGCCATCCTGATGAGCCTGGTCTTCTTCACCGCCGGCCCCACCGCGCGGCTGACCGAGCAATTGGCCCACCTCATCGACAATCCCGCCGGCTTCCGCCTGGAGACCGGCGCAGACGCCATTGAGGTGCTGTGGATCGCGCTGGGCGCCGCCGGGCGCTTCCTCCTGCCCATCGTCGTGCTGCTGGCGGTGGCGGGGATCGCGGCCACCGCGTTCCAGAACGTGCCCTCCATGGTTCTCAGCCGGATCAAGCCGCAATGGAACCGCGTGTCCCCGGTGGCGGGCTTCACCCGCATCTTCGGGCCGCAGGGGCATATCGAGTTCGGCAAGCAGCTGTTCAAGCTGCTGGTGATCTCGGTGGTCAGCCTCATCCTGCTCTATTCGCAGGAATACCAGGTGGTGAACGCCATGTTCGCCGACCCGCTGCTGGTGCCCACAGTGGTGCTGGCCCTGTCCACCAAGCTGGTGTCGGCGGTGTGCATCGGCACCATCGCGCTGGTGGGGGCGGACCTGGTCTGGTCGCGCATCAAGTGGCGCACGGACCTGCGCATGTCGCACCAGGAACTGAAGGACGAGTTCAAGCAGGCCGAGGGCGATCCCATGGTGAAGGCGCGCATGCGCTCGCTGGCCCAGCAGCGGGCGCGCCAGCGCATGCTCACCAATGTGCCCAGCGCATCCGTGGTGATTGCCAACCCGACCCACTATGCGATCGCGCTTCAATATGACCGCCTGAAGGGGGGCGCGCCGCTCGTGGTGGCCAAGGGGCTGGACCTGGTCGCCCTGAAGATCCGCGAGATCGCCGAGGCCAATGGCGTGCCGGTGGTGGAGGACCGTGCACTGGCGCGCGCCATGTACGATGCCGTGAAAGTGGACCAATGGATCCCGGCCGAATTCTATCGGCCCGTCGCCAAGATTCTATACTTCATCTATTCGAAGGGCTCCAATGGACCAAAGTCGCGCCCATAACATTCTGAACGTCCGCGCCCTGGCTCCGGTGGAGGCCATGACCTACGAGCGCTTGCTGGCGACCGCCCTGCGGCCGCTTCTGTCCGAGCTCGTCTATACCAATGCCGGCGTGCTGATGGCCTATATTCATGCCGGCAAGACCAGCATCATCGACGACATCATGGAATCCTCGGCGGAACTCTCGCTGAAGCCGGGGGCGCTGCGCTATGCGCGCAATGCCACCACCCACACGGACTGGGGCACCGCGCCAGTGGTGACCATCGACATGGAATTCCACCAGGAGGCGCTCTGCTCCTTCTTCAAGATCGTGTTCGACGCCAAGACGGTGGGCGTGCAGATCGACAGCATCATCTATCGCGACGGGCTGAAGGACGCCCCCACCAACCTCGCCCGCTTCGCCGACGCCCTGGCCGCCGCCCGCCACCCCTGAGCCCTCGGGGGGGTCGACCGCACGGCGCGGCCACTGCCTTGAGCCGCCACCCGCTCAAGCCTCGTGCAAGGTTGGTGGGGGAGGCTCGCCAAACCGAGGCTGGCGGAGACATTTCCGCCCCGCCGATCCGGAGGCGACCGTGGAACCGCTCTATCTGTTCAAGCTGGCATCGCAGCAGGCCCGTTGGGCCTCGGTGCGGCAGGCGGCCATCACCGGCAACATCGCCAATGCCGACACCCCCGGCTACAAGGCCGTGGACGTGGTGCCCTTCAATGCGGTCCTGGAAAAGACCCACCTGTCCATGACGCGCACCCGCGCCGGGCACATCGAGCCGTCGGGCGGCCGGGACCCGGTGACCAAGGTCGGCAAGGACGAGGCCTGGGACGTAACCCATAGCGGGAATTCCGTGAGCCTGGAGCAGGAGATGCTCAAGGCCGCCGAGGTCAACCGCACCTTCACCCTCAACAACAGCATCGTCCGAAGCTTCCACCGGATGGTGCTGGCGAGTGTCAAGTCATGATCGATCCGCTGAAGACCGCCATCGGCGTCGCCTCCTCGGGGCTCCAGGCCCAGTCCACCCGGCTGCGCATCACAGCCGAGAACCTGGCCAACGTGCATTCCACGGGCTCGACCCCCGGCGCAGATCCTTATGCCCGCAAGACGGTGCAGTTCGCCACCGAGCTGGACCGCGCCTCGGGCGCCTCCTCGGTGAAGGTCAAGTCCATTGGGGTGGACCGCACGCCCTTCTCCACCGAGCTTGATCCGGGCAATCCGGCGGCGGATGCCCAGGGCCGGGTCAAGATTTCCAACGTCAACGCCATGGTGGAAATGGCCGACATGCGGGAGGCGGGCCGCTCCTACGAGGCCAACCTCCAGATGATCAAGCAAACCCGCTCGATGGTGATGGCTACCATCGATCTCCTGAGGAACCCGTGATGATTGACGGCATCTCCTTCAACTCCGCACTCTCGCGCGCCGGCAATGTCACCCAGGTGCGCACCGAAACCCAGGCTGTCGCCGTCGACGCGGCAGCGGCGGCCTCGGCCGCGGATTTTTCCACCGTGCTGGCGCGCATGTCGTCGGATGCGGTGGATTCGGTCCGCGCCGGCGAGGCGACGGCCATTTCCGGCATCGGCGGCAAGGCCTCCGTCCAACAGGTGGTGGAAGCCATCATGAACGCGGAGCAGACGCTGCAGACCGCGATCGCGGTGCGCGACAAGGTGGTCGCCGCCTACCAGGAAATCAGCCGGATGGCGATCTGAGGATAGATTATGCGCGCCCTAGCAATCGCCGCCACCGGCATGGCCGCCCAGCAGACCAATGTTGAGGTGATCGCCAACAACATCGCCAACATCAACACCACCGGCTTCAAGCGCGCCCGCGCCGAGTTCACCGATTTGCTCTACCAGGCCGAGCGCGCCCAGGGCGTGCCGAACCAGGACGGCGCCGGCCCGGTGCCGGAAGGCGCGCTGGTGGGCCTCGGCGTGCGCACGGTGGGCATCCGCAACCTGCACCTCCAGGGGCCGCTCTCGCAGACCGGCAACCCGCTCGATCTCGCCATCAATGGGCGCGGCTGGTTCCAGATCACCAGCCCCTCGGGCGAGACGCTCTATACGCGCTCCGGCACCTTCAACAAGGGCCCCAACGGCCAGCTCGTGACCGTCGACGGCTATGCGGTGGACCCGGCCATGACCTTGCCGGCCAATGCCACCTCCATCGTCATCAACGAGGCCGGGCAGATCTATGCCCAGATCGCCGGCCAGCAGGCGCCGCAGCTGGTGGGCCAGCTCACCCTCACCAATTTCGCCAACGATTCCGGCCTCCAGCCGCTGGGCAACAACCTCTATCGCGAGACCGAGGCCTCCGGCCAGCCGGTGGTCGGGGTGGCCGGCGACATCGGCTTCGGCGCGGTCGTGCAGGGCTATCTGGAAGGCTCGAACGTGGACCCGGTGAAGGAAATCACCGAGCTGATCTCCGCCCAGCGCGCCTATGAGATGAATTCCAAGGTCATCACCGCCGCCGACGAAATGGCCAGCACCGTTTCCAAGGGAATCCGGTGATGAGGGGGAATCCGGTGATGGGCCGCGCCGCGCGCGCCGCTCCGCTGCGCGGCCTGGCCGCCGCGCTCCTCCTGGGCCTCGCGGGGCTGGCCGCCCCGGCGGGCGCGCAGTCCATTTCCAGCCTGACGGCGCGCAATGCCGATGCCAACGGGCCGACGGCGCCCGCCCCTGCGGCGCCGCTGCCGCCCCAGGCGGCAGTGCCCGCTCCGGCGGCGCCCAACACCATCCTGGTGCCAGTGCCCGCCGTCACGCTCTATGCGGGCGACGTGATCTCCGACGCGGTGCTCACCGACCGCCCCGTCCCTATCTCCACGTTGGAGCGCGGCGGCATCGTGGGCGGGCGCGGGGCGCTGATCGGCAAGGCGGTACGCCGCACCGTGCTCGCCGGCGTGCCGGTGCCGCTCAATGCGGTGGCCGATGTTCAGGTGGTCACCAAGGGCGTCGCCACGCGGGTCAAGCTGCAGGAAGGCGGTCTCATCATCTCCGGCTATGCCATGCCGCTGGAATCGGGGGCGGTGGGCGCCACCGTGCGCCTCAAGAACATGGAGAGCGGCCAGACCATCCTGGGCACCGTCCAGACGGACGGCTCTGTTCGCGTGAACATCCAATGAGCGCGCGGCCCCTCGTTCTGCGCCACGTCATGGCGCGCCTCGCGGCCCTCGCCCTTTCGGCGCTGGCCGTGATCGCAATCGCGCACCCGGCGGCGGCGCTGACCCGCATCAAGGACATTTCCGGCATCCAGGGCGTGCGCGACAACCAGTTGATCGGCTACGGGCTCGTCATCGGCCTGCAGGGCACCGGCGACACGCTGCGCAACTCGCCCTTCACCGAGCAGGCCCTGCAAGCCATGCTCGATCGCATGGGCATCAATGTGAAGGGCATCGCGCTGCGCGCCCGCAACGTGGCGGCAGTGGCGGTGACCGCCAACCTGCCGCCCTTCGCCACCGTCGGCACGCGCATCGACGTGACCATCGCCTCTCTGGGGGACGCCACCTCGCTGCGCGGCGGCACGCTGCTCATCACCCCGCTTTCCGCCGCCGACGGACAGGTCTATGCGGTGGCGCAGGGCCAGCTCGTCTCCGGCATTGCCATTACCGGTCAGGCCGAGACCCTCTCCCAGGGCGTGCCCACCGCCGGGCGCATCGCCAACGGCGCGCTGGTGGAGCGCCAGATCCCCGGCCAGCTGCGGGATCTGGCCGAGCTGACCGTCGAACTGACCAATCCCGACTTCAAGACCGCCGCCATGATCGCCGACGTGGTGAACGCCTACACCAAGGCGCGCTACGGCCGGGAATTCGCCCGCGAGCGGGATTTGTCCACGGTGGTGGTGCAGCGCCCGCCCAATGCCAACCTCGCCCGCTTCATCGCCGAGATCGGCGACTTGAGGGTCGATCCCGACACCCCGGCCAAGGTGGTGGTGGACCAGCGCACGGGCACGGTGGTCATCGGCCGCAACGTGCAGATCTCCACCTTCGCGGTCACCCAGGGCAATCTCACGGTGCAGGTCACCGAAATGCCGGTGGTCTCGCAGCCGGCGCCCTTCTCCAATGGCGAGACGGTGGTGGTGCCTCGCACCGAGATCGACGCCCAGGAGACCGGCGGCCCCATCGGTATCGTGCGCGGCACCAATCTCCAGACGCTGGTGAACGGGCTCAACCGATTTGGCCTGAAGCCCTCCGATATCATCTCCATTCTCCAGGCGGTGAAGACGTCCGGCGCGCTTCAGGCGGAGCTGGTGTTCCAATAGCCGCCCATCGCTGCGTGGCGGCCTTTCAGGACCTCGACGGGGCGCGTTCTTCGGGACGCGCCCTTTCGTGCTTGGGCGGGCCGGGGAGGCGCGAGCGGACGGACAGCGTCACGCAAGGTCCCCCTCCTAGAACGGCAGGCGACGCGGGGCGCCATGAGGGCGCCTGCGCGCCTTCGATAGGAAGTCGGCCCATGCCCTCGTCCCTGCCGGACATGCTCTCGTCCTTCCCGGGCGCTCTGATGCAAGACGCCCCGGTCTATTCCGCCGCAGCCTTCGGGTCTCTCGCCTTGCTCACATTGCGCCCCCCGCGCCCGCGCCCACCTGCGCCCGCAGGGCGCGCCGCCAGCCGCCTCGCGCTCGCCTGCGCGGTGGCAGGAGCGCTTGCGGGCACTTTCTTGGCGACCGACGCCCTGGCCCAGGGAGCCGCCCCGCCCACGCGGGTGGGGCCCATGAACATCCAGCCCGCCGGCACGCAGCCAACCGCCGCGCAGGCCCAGCAGGCCGCC
>NZ_JARBFX010000017.1 GCF_028863665.1 Aquabacter sediminis | reverse complement strand
GGGGCCGCGGCCGTGCGGGTGCCGGAGCGACCCGCATCCGTCCGCGCCGGGGCGGCGGCGGGGGCGGCCGGGGTGTCGTCGTCGTCCGCGCTGGCCACATATGCGCCGCCCGTGGCAGGGCCGACGGAGGCCACCTGCGTGGACCCGCCCTTGGCGGCGTTGCGCGCCGCGAGCTTCACCTCGGCCGGGCTCATGTCCTCTGCGCCCGAGGGCTCGGCCGCCTTGCGGCCGCCACCGAACAGGGTGGCGAAGAAATTCTTGAGGCCCGCGCCGAAATCTTCCTCGTCCGGGCCGCCGGCGGTGCCGCCGCGCGCCTCCAGCTCGGCCAGCGCCAGCTTGTAATTGGCCAGCGGCTTGCCGTCGGAGGGAATGTGGACGGTCTTCTCGTCGGGGAACACGCGCACCAGCTGGTCGTGGGTCATGCGCGGCCAGTGGCGCACGCCGCCCGTATCCATGTGCACGAAGGGGGTGTTGGCGGTAGGATAGAAGCCCACGCCGCCGCGCTGCATGCGCAGGCCCAGCACCCGCAGATCGCTGGGGCTGACGCCGGGAATGTAGAAGTCCATGGCCTTGCCGCGCATGTGCTGGCTTTGCTCGGCCACCAGCTTGGAGCGCGTGCGCAACATGGAATTGGTCGCCGGAGAGCGATAGCCGCTCACCACATGGATGCTCTCGGACGCCCCCACGTCGCGATAGACCTCCCACACGAGGTCGAACAATTGGGGGTCCATGTTCGTGGGCTCGTCGCGGCGCCAGTCGCGCAGGAACCAGTTCAGCTTCTTGAGCACCGCGTCGTCATAGCGCCCTTCCCTCTTGAAGGTGAAGGTGCCGCCCTCGCCCGTATTCATATTGAGCAGATAGAGGGTGCGCGTATCGCCATTGGCGACCGCATTTTGCAGTGCGGTAGAGCCGCACAGGAAGAGGGTCACGGCGGCGAAGACGGCCCGCGTCCGCGCGCCTGGCACGAGGCGTTTGGATGGCGCAAAGCGGGCGTAAAGACGGTGAAGGGGCAATGGCTCGAACCCGAGGCTCAGATCGGACTGTGCCGCGCACCGGTGAGCGCGCGACGCGAAGCTCAGAAGAGTCTTGACGGGTTCGGTTAAGGGCGTGTGTACGCCCCGACCTCCCAGACCTCGGCTCGCAGGGTCCCGCCCGCTCGCCTTGGTCACGCGAGTGTGATTAATGACACAGTGTGGCGAAATCGTGCAGCGGAAACGTGAGGACACAGCCCCACGCAAGCGTCGTTAACGGGACGTTCACGCCCCGGCGGGGCCGGACAGGCGTCGCCGAAAAGGCTCCGCTTCGCACCTGCAGCATGCGCCCCGAGCCCCGGCGCGCGCACGAAAAAGCCCCGCCCAGCGGTGGCCGGACGGGGCGATGAGAGGGGGCGAAACCGGGCGGGATCAGCGTGTGGCGGCGGTGGGCTTGCCGGCGGCCATGTGCTGGGGTGTGTCGAGATGCAGCAGCTCGCGCATCTTCGCGTCGATGCCGTAAATGTCATCCCGCCCGCGCAGGACGCCGGTCTCGTCCACCCAGACGGTGAAATACACCACATGGACGGGGATCTTCTGCTTGAAGGTCAAGTAGCGCTCGGCGCCACCGAACATCTTGCCGATGCGCTCCTGGCTCCAGCTGTCGTCCCGCATGCCGAGCCCGAAGATCACCTCGCCGAAGCTCAGCGGGTCCTGCACCCGCATGCAGCCATGGGAATAGGCCCGCTTCTCGTTGGCGAACAGGCGCGGCGAGGAGGTGTCGTGCAGATAGACCGAGTGGTCGTTGGGGAACATGAACTTGATGCGCCCCAGCGCATTGCGTTCACCCGGCGGCTGGCGGAAGGAATAGCCGGAGGCGCCATTGGCCCAGTTCACGGTGGTGGGGTCCACCACCTTGCCATTGCGGGTGATCTCAATGCCCTGGCGCGCCAGGTAATAGGGATCGCGCTGGAGGTTCGGCACCATCTCCTTGCGGGCGATGTTGGGCGGGATGTTCCAATAGGGATTGACCACCGCATAGGTCATGTCGCGGGTGAGCAACGGGGTCGGCGTATCCGGCTTGCCCACGATCACGCGGGTCTGGTGGATGACCTTCCCGTTATCCACGATGCGGACCATATATTCGGGAATGTTCACCATCACATAGGCAGCGCCCAGGTCCCGCGGGAGCCAGCGCCAGCGCTCCATGTTGACGATGATGTCGTCGGTGCGGCTGCGCGAGCCGTCGAAGCGGTTCAGCACCTCCAGCGTGGCGGCTCCCACCACCCCGTCCGCATCCAGGCCGTTGTCCGCCTGGAAGCGGCGGACCGCCTCGGCCAGGCCGGAATCATAGGTCTGCGCACCGGATGGCGCGGATGCCACGTTCAGCCGCGCGCGCAGGGCGGAGACGCGGGCATCCGCATCCCCCGGCCTCAGCGTGGGGCCGGGCGGCACATGGACCGATGGAGGCTTGGGCCGGGCCCGGGCATCCGCCAGCTTGGCTTTCAGCGCCGCATAGCCCGGATGGGGCGGGTTGAAGGCGGCGAGCGCCGCGCCTGCATCGGGGGCGGCGGCCAGCGTCGAGAGGATGGCGAGCGGATCGGGGATCTGCCGCACCGGCGTGACCAGGCCCGAAATGCGTTCGGGATCGAACCGCCCGGCCTGGGCGTGACGGGCATAGAGCAAGGCGGTGGAGGCGAATTTCAGTTCGTCGCGGGCAAGGCCTGCCGCATCCGCCGGGGCGGAGAGCTTGGCCAGCGCATAATCCTTGGGATCAAGGCCGTCCTCGTCCGCGCGGGCGAGGCGCCGGGCCACCGCCTGGCCACGCGGCGAGAGACCGCGTTCGCCGATGAAGACCGGTGCATAGCCCCGCGCCGCATAGAAGGCGGCCATGGCCTCCCGCTCGCGCTGGGCGCTGACCGAGCCGGTGGCCGGCTGGGCAAGCAGCGCCGCCAGCTCCGTGGCCACGGGCGCCAGCGGATCGGCCGCCACAGAAGCAGAGGGTGGCGTGTTGGGGGAAGCGGCGGCTGCATTGGCCGCAGGCGCGACGGGGGACGCGGCCGGGGTGGCCGCAAGGCCGCTCGGGGCCGCCGCCGGCGGCGGCGCGGCGGGGAAGTCGGCCTGTGCACGGGTGGGCGAGGCAGTGGCCGGGCGGGGCGGCGTCCCCTCCACATGGGCATGCGGCACCAACGGGACCGCAGGGGCCGGCGCGGCCGTCACGGGGCGCGGCCGGCTTGCCGGCATGACGGGAGAAGACGGCGTGGCCGACGCGGGGCCGCCGTGCGCGCTCGCCTGGCCGGGGGCCGGGGCCTCGCCCAGAAGATGGTGGGGCGCGCCATCGCCCGCAGGCGGGGCGGCATCCACCGCCGTGCCCATGCCGGCATTGCCGGTGGGCGGCGCGACTTGCGCGAGAACGGGCGCGACACTCGCCATCAGGGCGGCGGCGAGCACAGACAGAAGGGGTCCGGCTTTCATCTCACTCCCGGCCATCGGCCGCTCCATTCCAACGGGTCGGCCCCGCCCATGACCGACGCTCTACCATGCGGGCGGCGCCGTTCCGTTCAAGTCACAAGGCACGGCGCCCGTTCACATTTCATGACCCTGTCACTCAGCCGCAACCGCCAGCGCAGCCAAAGGTTCCTCGGCCGCGAGCCCCAGCGCCGCCATGCGGCGGTAGAGGGTGGAGCGGCCGATGCCGAGCCGGCGCGCCACCTCGCTCATGCGCCCGCCATAAAGCGACACCGCCGCCCGGATGGCCTCCGCCTCGATCTGCACCAATGCCCGCACATGGCCTTGCCGGTCGGTGAGGCTGAGGGCCTCCGCCGGCTCTTCCTCCACGGCCGGGCGGGCCACGGGGAGCGCGACCACGTTGGAGGCGGCGGCGCGGCGGGCGGCCACAAGCGCCATGGCATTGTCGAGCGCCACCTTCAGGCGCAGCGCCCCGGCCGGCTTCACCACGAAATCGTTCGCCCCCGCCTTCATCGCGGAAGCCGCGCCCTCCAGCCCGGCGGCGGTCACCGCCGCCACCACGGGCGTGTCGTCGCCCCGCCGCCGGAGCGCACCGATGAGGCCCATGCCGTCAAGGCCGGGAATGACAAGGTCCAGAAGCACCGCGTCGAACCGCTCGCCCAAAAGGCGCGCCAGGGCGGCATCGCCGTCCCCGACGCTCTCCACCTCATAGCCGAGGCCGGCAAGCACGCCTTCCAGGCGGCGCCGTTCGAGGGATTCGTCTTCCACGAGGAGGAGGCGGACGGCGGACGTGCGGCAGGTCATCATGCGACGGGACGCTCGGCGGGAGAGGGCGCAAGGGCCCGGAAGGTGATTCTCCACAGAGCTTGGCGTGGGATGGTTAAGACCTATCTAAGGAGAGACGACCGGCCGGCGGGGATGCGTCCATTGCGGATGCAGCACGCGGCCCGGCGCCGTTGAAGCGGCCCCGTCCGGCGCGCTAGAACCGGCGGGGGGAAAGTTCGCCCCAGATTCCGGAGGTCTCATGTTCGGTTCCGCCCTCTTCGCCCATGAGCTGTTCGCCCATGAGCTGGCCGCCGCCGCCCGCACGGCCGAGGCCCTGCCGGAATGGAACCTCGCCGATCTCTACCCGGCCATGGAGTCCCCGGCGCTCGCCGCGGACCTCGAAAAGGCCGACGTGGAGTGCAAGGCGTTCGAGGAAGCCTATAAGGGCAAGCTCGCCGACCTCCTGGCCGGGCCCGATGCGGGCGCGGTCCTTGGCGCGGCGGTGAAGCGCTATGAGGCCATCGACGACCTGCTCGGCCGCATCGCCTCCTATGGCAGCCTGATCTATGCGGGGGATACGTCCGACCCCGTGCGCACCAAATTCTATGGCGACATCCAGGAGCGCCTGACCGACGCCTCCACGCATCTCCTGTTCTTCACGCTGGAGCTGAACCGGCTGGACGACGCGGCCCTGGAGGCCGCCATGGCCGATCCGGCGCTGGGCCACTACCGGCCCTGGGTGGAGGATCTGCGCGCGGACAAGCCGTTCCAGCTGGACGACAAGATCGAGCAGCTCTTCCACGAGAAGTCCAACCCCTCGCGCGGGGCCTGGAGCCGGCTGTTCGACGAGACCATGTCCAGCCTGCGCTTCACGGTGAACGGCAAGGAACTGGCCATCGAGCCGACGCTCAACCTCCTTCAGGACCCCAAGGAGGAGGTGCGCAAGGCGGCGGCGCTGGCGCTGGCGGAGGTGTTCGGCAAGAACATCCGGCTGTTCACGCTCATCACCAACACGCTGGCCAAGGACAAGGAAATCTCCGACCGCTGGCGCGGCTTCACCGATGTCGCCTCCTCCCGGCACCTGGCCAACCGGGTGGAAAAGGAGGTGGTGGACGCCATGGTGGAGGCCATCCGCGGCTCCTATCCGCGTCTCTCCCACCGCTATTATGCCTTGAAGGCCAAGTGGTTCGGCAAGGAGAAGCTGGAATTCTGGGACCGCAACGCCCCCCTCCCCAAGGTGGAGAGCCGCGAGATCGGCTGGGCGGAGGCCCGTGACACCGTGCTCGGCGCCTACGGCACTTTCTCGCCGCGCATGGCGGACATCGCCCGCACCTTCTTCGACAAGAACTGGATCGACGCGCCCGTGCGCCCCGGCAAGTCGCCCGGCGCCTTCGCGCACCCGACGGTGCCGTCCGCGCACCCCTATGTGCTCCTGAACTACCAGGGCAAGCCGCGGGACGTGATGACGCTGGCCCATGAGCTGGGCCATGGCGTCCATCAGGTGCTGGCGGGCCGGCAGGGCGCGCTGATGGCGCCGACCCCGCTGACGCTCGCGGAAACCGCCTCGGTGTTCGGCGAGATGCTCACCTTCCGCCGGCTGCTGGCGCAGGCCGAGACGCCCCGCGCCCGCAAGATCATGCTCGCCCAGAAGGTGGAGGACATGATCAACACGGTGGTCCGCCAGACCGCCTTCTACAATTTCGAGCGGCTCGTCCACACCGAGCGGCGCAATGGCGAATTGACCTCCGACAAGGTGGGCGAATTGTGGATGCAGGTGCAGACCGAGAGCCTCGGCCCGGCCATTCATCTCGGGCCGGGATACGAGACCTACTGGACCTATATCCCCCACTTCATCCATTCGCCCTTCTATGTGTACGCCTATGCCTTCGGCGACTGCCTCGTGAACTCGCTCTATGCGGTCTATGAGAAGGCCGCCGACGGCTTTGCCGAGCGCTATCTGGACATGCTGTCCGCCGGTGGCACCAAGCACCATGCGGAGCTGCTCGCGCCCTTCGGCCTTGATGCCCGAGACCCCGCCTTCTGGCAGACCGGCCTTGGCCTCATCGACCGCATGATCACCGAGCTTGAGGAGATGGAAGGCGTCTGACGCCCTCTCTTGGCACAAAAAAGGCCCCGTTCACCGGCCGGTGGACGGGGCCTTTTTCATGGAGGGATCACGCTCACATCTTGTCGCGCGCGGCGAGCGCGGCGGACAGGCCCTTCAGCGAGACCGGGATGGTCACCTGCTGCTGGTTGCGGTCCTGGAAGGTGATGGCCGCGCTGCCGGTGGCGGCGGAGAGGCTCGCGGCCTCCGGCGCGGTGAGGTCCACGTCGGCGATGCAGGCGCGGATGCAGAACTTGAAGCCGGCGGAAATGGGCTTGGCATTGTCGCCCACGGTCAGCTGGGCGCCGGCGGGCAGCCACACGCCGACGGGGAGCTGCAGCACCAGGCGCAGCGGCGCGTCGGACTTGATCTTGCCGAACACCACCTGGGCGACGAGGCCCTGCTGCTGGGTGCCGATCTGAAGCGTCTGCGCCGCCTCGCACACCTTGCTGCCGCCGGCCAGTTCCGTGCGCTCGCACCGCACCACCCAGTCGTCATAGGTGGCGGTGGTGCGCGAGGGGCCGTCATCCTGGGCGCCAAGGGCCGGCTTGGGCGCGGCCGGCTGGGCGGGCGCAGGCTTGGCATCGGGCTTTTTAGGCGCAGCCGACTGCGCAGGAGCGGGCGCCTGAGCCTGAGCCTGAGCCTGGGCCTGGGCCTGGGCCTGGGCCTGGGCCAGCACCGGGCCGGAGGCCAGGGCCAGTCCCGCCACCAGGAGGCCGGCTCCGACGAGGCAAGGCATGACGCGCGTGCGCAGCGAAGCGACCGGGGCAGAAGCGGTCAGGGTATCGAGCATGATTTTCCCCCACATGTTCATCACTCCATACCGAGCCGGCACCGGGAAGCCAACTGGCGGAGTTTGGCCCCGCCCTTCTACGGCCTGTCCAACCATCGCCCCATTGCCGCCCGGTTCGCTTCGGGCCATAGCTTGCCGCTAAAGTCTTTCCCACCCGGATGCCATGGGCGAACCCTCCTCTCTCTCCGCGCAGACCCCAGCATCGACGGCGCCGCCTGGCGTCAGCATCGACCTGTCGGCGGTGGTGCTGGCGGTGACGGCGGACGAGCCGCGCGTCCTGGCCCTGCAATCGGGCGAGCGGCCGGCCTTGCCGTCCGGCCCCTTGGAGACGGCTCATCGCACCCTGGAGGCGGGGCTGCGCTCCTGGGTGGAGCGGCAGACGGATCAGCGGCTCAATTATGTGGAGCAGCTCTATACCTTCGGCGACCTGGACCGGCACGATGCCGGCGCCCGCGCCTTGTCGGTGGCCTATCTCGCCCTGGTGCGCGAGGCCCGAACGGCCGGCGAGGCGGAGGCCGCCTGGCTCGACTGGTACGGCTTCTTCCCCTGGGAAGATTGGCGCGGCGGGCGCCCGCCCCTGCTCGATGCCATCGAGCAGGCCCTCGAAGCCTGGGCGGAGGCCGCGCCCACACCTCGCACGGCCGATGTGCGGCGATTGCGCCGCCGCCTGGCCTTTCCCGATGCCGGCGGCACCTGGAATGACGAACGGGTGCTGGAACGCTACGAGCTTCTCTATGAAGCCGGACTGGTGGCGGAATCGCGCCTCGACGGCCCGGATCGCCCGCTTCCCTTGCCGCCCCTCCCCTTGCCGCTTGGCCGCCCCATGGCCTTCGACCATCGCCGCATCCTGGCCACCGCCATCGGCCGGCTCAGGGGCAAGATCAAGTACCGGCCCGTGGTGTTCGAACTGATGCCGCCGGCTTTCACCCTGCTGCAATTGCAGCGGGCGGTGGAAGCCCTCTCCGGCATGCTGCTGCACAAGCAGAATTTCCGCCGCCTAGTGGAGACGCAGGGCCTGGTTGAAGAAACCGGGGAAACTGTCTCTGCCACCGGCGGGCGCCCCGCGCGCCTCGTCCGCTTCCGGCGGGAAGTGCTGGTGGAACGGCCCGCCCCGGGCGTGCGCACGCAGGGCGCGCGGCGGTAAATCCCCGGCCCGCCCGCGCAGGCGAGCGCAAAACCGTCAGCGCGCCGGCAGGGCGGAGGCGGACAGCGGTTCGCTGGTTTCCGTGCCGGTGCCCGCGCCCGGGGCCGTGACCACCTGCTCCTGGTGCATCACCACCGCTCCACCGGGGCCGGGCACCACGATGGTGGCCGTGATGTCGTCCGACTGAGAGACCTCCCGCATCAACACACCCAGCGCCAACTCGTCGAAGGAGGGCTCGGCGGCCGGCGCAGGCAGGTCCGGCAAGGCGGCCGCGGTGACCGCGCCTTCCGTGCGCAGCGGCTGGATCTCGATGGGGGCGGAAATGGCGGGGGCAAGGGGGGCGGGGGCATCCACCCGCGCATGGCTGGGAATGAGCACCTGTGTGGGACGGGCTTCGGTGGCCAGGGGGGACGGCTCGACCGGCAAGGCCGCCGAAGGCGGCGCGGCCACGAGGTTGGGGACGAGATCGGGCGCCAGCGCCGCGGCCGGCGGCGGGAGGGCTGCCATTTCAAGCGTTGGACCGTCCGCGTCTGCGGCGCGTGCGGGCGGCGCCTCCTCGGCCACCACGGGAGCCGGCAGGGGCTCGGGTGCCGAGACCGTGTCCTTGCGGCCGGGCTGGCTGGCCGGAGCGGCGGCCGGGGCGGCGGTGGGTTGCGGCCCACCCGGCGCGCGCACCATGGGCGCCTCTTCCGGCACCTCCCTGGGCGCGGGCGCGCGGGGACGGGGCGCCACATAGGTCAGGGTTGCGACGGTCTTCACCACTTCCGCATGGAGCGCGGCGGACTTGTCGATGTTGAAGTGGTCGAGCCCCGGCACGCCCGCCAGGTTCCGATTGTCCAGCTTGCCCTTGAAGCCGGCCGTGGGGGTGAGCGCTTTCCCGAAGCCGTTATTGTCCTGGTAGAAATTGATGAAACGCCCGCGCGCCGCACCGATGGTCGTGACGCCCACGGGATCGAACGTGAAGACAAGGCGCGGCGGCACACCCTCCGCGGTCATGCGCTCGGCCATGTTGATGGCCGCGTCGGCGCCAAGGGAATGGCCGGCAATGATGACCGGCGCCCGGCGATTGGCCTTGGACCAGGCCACTGCGTCATCGGCAAGGCGCTGCCAGGCCCCATGCTCGTAGACCTCCGCCTCGATGCCCTTCTCGTTCAGCTTCTTCGCTAGGTCGTCCATGCCGTAGGAGAACACATTGGCGAGCCCGCGCATCAGATAGACCCGGCCCACATAGTCCGCACGCGCCGGCGCGGCCGTGGCGCACACAAGCAGGACCATGGTGGAGAAGATCGCGAACAGGCGGGAACGGGAGAGGGGTGGGCGAGGAAACATGCGGGCACCGCGCGGGTCAGGCTGGGCTGTGGTTCACCCGTGACAACGACCGTGAGCGCAACAGGTTTCATCCCGTCATCGCCAGCGATCGCCCCCCGCGCCGCATGGTTAACCCATAGGCGAGTCTAGCCGAATTCGGGTCCGCGTCAGCCTTATTCGGGTAGGGGCGCAAAAAACGCCAGTCCGGCGGGCGGCAAGCCAGCCGGCAAAAGGCTTTGCCCGGTGCAAAAGTCAGCCGGCGCGCGTGCTGGCCTGGGGCGCGGTGGCCGGAGAGGCGGGCGGCCGGGGCGCGGAGGAAGGTCGCGCCGCCTCCGGCGTGGGCCCCGGGGCCGGCGCCTTGACCTTGCGCGTCATCACCGCCTTCAGAAGCTGGACCACCTGGTCGTGCAGCACCGGCGACTTTTCCAGGTTGAAGTGATTGATTCCGGGCATGTTCTTCATGTCCCGGTTGTCGATGGAGCCGGTAAAGCCCGGCCCGTCCACCAGTTCCTGCCCGAAGCCGTTGTTGGACTGGTAGTAGTTGATGAAGCGACCACCCGTCTCCTGAACCATGTTCAGGCCCACCGGATCGAAGGTGATGACCATGGTGGGGGAAAGGCCGAGGCTGGTCATGCGCTGGGCCATGTGCACCGCCGCGTCTGCGCCCAGCGAATGGCCGATGATGACGATGGGCTCGCGATTATGGGAGAGCGACCAGCTCACCGCCTTCTGCGCCAGATCCTGCCATTCGTCGAACTGGTAGACATTGGCGTCAATGCCCTGCGCGCGCAGCTTGGTGGCAAGGTCATCCAGGCCATAGGAGAACATGTTGGCGATGCCGCGCATCAGATAAACCTGCCCCATGGTGCGCGCTTGCGCACGGGCCGGCTCTGTTGCCCCAACGATCATCACAACCAGGCTCGCCAGAACGGCGAAAAGCACGCGAACTGCGAACGTCATGGGATCCCCGCTGGCAGGATCTCGTTACTGCACCACGGTGTGCGGCGCGGCAACCACGTCCGCGCGGCAACTCCCCCCGAATTTGGTACCCGGCAACGTTTTTGCCTGGAGCGTGACCGTGGTGCCGCACTGCCGCAAGGTCCCCCCTTGCGTCCCGCGTCAGCCCTCGCCCACCAGCAGGATGTGCAGGGAACGGGGGCCATGGGCCCCCAGCAGAAGGGTCTGCTCGATGTCGGCGGAGCGGGAGGGGCCAGTGATCCAGTTCACTGTGCGGGGCATGATGCCGGCGCCGAACTTGGCCCGCAGGCGCGACCAGACCGCCTCATAATCCCCCGCCACATCCTCCGCTTGCACCACCACCAGGTGGTGGTCCGGCAGCAGGTTGACGGTGCTGGGATTGTCGGGGCCGGACAGCATCACCACCGTGCCGGATTCCGCGACGCCCGCAAAGGCATGGGAGAGGCCCGCCAATTGCCGGCCGTCGGAGGGGCCGATCCACACGTCGAGCGCCGGCGCATTCTCCCACGGCAAGGCGGCGAGGCGCGCATCGGCGCCGCGCAAAATGGTGGGCGGCAGGTTGCGGGCGCGCAGATAGTCGGCGATGGCGCCGGGCACGGCCTCTGTCGACGGAAGATGGTCCAGCGTGGCGGCGGCGGCCAGCACCATGGACTTGAACAGAGCGAGCCGCTCCGCCGGGGGAAGCTGGCCACGGGCGGGGATGACCCCCGCCGGATGGCCGGCAATGCGGTCGTCCACCGCCTGCCGGCGGGGGGCCTCGGTGCCGGAGACGCCCAGCGAGCGGCGGATGGAGGCGAGCACGGTGTCGCGGGAGCTCATCGGGCCGATCCCTTGCGGCGGGCGGCCCATTGGGCCTGGAAGGTGCCGCCCTGCGGGGCGGGAAAGTCGCGCACCTTGGTCCACCCGCCCGCCAGCGGCAGGCTGGCAAAGCGCCCCTTGTCGCGGCCGAGGCGCGCCAGCAGCCCCATGGCGAGGCGCGTCGCCGGCCGGTAGAGCCAGCCGCGCCGGGCAAAGAAGGACCATACCGCCAGGCCCGTGCGCTGGGGCGCGGGGGTGAGGTGCCGCTCGAACTCCTTCTCGCGCCAATGGCGCATGAGCTTGGGCAAGGGAATGCGCACCGGGCACACCTCCTCGCACCGGCCGCAGAAGGTGGAGGCATTGGGCAGGTTGGCGCCCTTCTCAATGCCGATCAGCGAAGGGGTCAGCACCGCCCCCATGGGGCCGGGATAGACCCAGCCATACGCATGCCCGCCAATGGCATGATAGACCGGGCAATGGTTCATGCAGGCGCCGCAGCGGATGCAGCGCAGCATCTCCTTCAGTTGCCCGGCCAGCATGCCGGAGCGGCCATTGTCGAGAATGACCACGTGATATTCGCCCGGCCCGTCCGGGTCTTCCGGCCGGCGGGGGCCGGTGGAGAAGGTGGTGTAGACCGACATGTCCTGCCCCGTCGCGGAACGGGCCAGCACGCGCAGGATCTGGCTCACATCCTCCAGCGTCGGCACCAGCTTTTCCAGCGAGGCCAGCACGATATGGGCCTTGGGCAAGGTCTGGGTGAGGTCGCCATTGCCCTCATTGGTGACGATGATGGAGGTGCCGGTCTCGGCCACCAGGAAATTGGCGCCGGTGATGCCCACATCCGCCATCAGGAAGCGCTGGCGCAGTTCGCCCCGCGCCTCGGCGAGCAAGGTGGTGGGCTCGGACAGGTCGCGCTCGGGCGGCAGGTGGGAGTGGACGCGCCGGAAATCCTCCTCCACCTGCTCCTTGTTGAGGTGGATGGCGGGGGCGATGATGTGGGAGGGCGCCTCGCCACGGATCTGGATGAGATATTCGCCAAGATCCGTCTCCACCGGCTCGATGCCGTTGGCGGCCAGATGGTCGTTGAGGGCGATCTCTTCCGAGATCATGGACTTGCCCTTGGTGACCGTCTTGGCGTCCAGCCTCTTGCAGATGGCGGTGACGATGTCGCGCGCCTGCGCCGCATCCACCGCATAATGCACATGGCCGCCGGCCGCGCGCACCTTCTCCTCGAAGCGCTCCAGATAGAGGTCGAGATGGGCCAGCGTGTGGTTCTTGATGTCCCGCGCGCTGTCCCGCAGGGCCTCGAATTCCGGCAAGGCGGCGGCCGCCACGGCGCGGCGGCCGATGAAGCCGGGGCCGACCTTGGCCAGTGCCTTCTGCAGGGGCGCGTCGTCCAGCGCCTCGCGCACATTGCCCTTGAAGGCGGGAGTGGTGATGTGAACGCTCATGCCCGCCCCCTCAACCTTGCCGCGCCGGCGCGCCGATGGCGGCATCGCCGCCCTGGCCCGCCAGCACCTCGGCCACGTGGCGCACCTTTACCTCATAGCCGAGCCGCTGGAGCTTGCCCGCCATGTTCATGAGGCAGCCCAGATCCCCGGCCAGCAGCGTGTCAGCCCCGCTGGCCACGATGTTCGCCACCTTCTTCTCGACGATGGCATTGGAGACGTCGGGATATTTCACGCAGAAGGTGCCGCCGAAGCCGCAGCAGGTGTCGGCATCGGCCATTTCCTTCAATTCCAGGCCCGCCACCGTGCCCAGCAACTGGCGCGGCTGGTCGTGGACACCCAATTCCCGCAGGCCCGAGCAGCTGTCGTGATAGGTGGCCGTCCCCGCATAGGCGGCCTCCACCCCGGTGACGCCGCACACATCCACCAGGAAGGAGGTCAATTCATAGACGCGGGCGCAAAAGCGCTCCACGCGGGGCATCCAGTCCGGCTCGCCGGCGAACAGCTCGGGATAATGGGTGCGGATCATGCCGGCGCAGGAGCCGGAGGGCACCACCACATAATCGAAGGTCTCGAAGGCGCGGATGAGCGCCTCGGCCAGCGCCCGGGCGGTCACCCGGTCGCCGGAATTGAAGGCCGGCTGGCCGCAGCAGGTCTGGGCGGGCACATCCACCTCGCAGCCCGCGCGCTCCACCAGATGGGCGGCGGCAAAGCCCACCGAGGGGCGCAGCGTATCGACGAGGCAGGTGACGAACAGGCCGACCCGGGCAGGACGCCCGCTGGCGGGCGGGGCGGCGTCGGGCGTGGCGGTGGACAAAGGCATGAGGCGCGCTTTCAAAAGCTCGATCCCGTCCCCGATGGACCGGCACCGGCCGAGCCCGGATCACGTCCGGCGGCCCCGGCCAGCCATGGGCGCCCTCTATAACATTGGATCAGTTCCAGGGAAACGCGAAGCCCCTCACCGCACCACCAGCCGCGCCCCCCTCTTCAGGCGGGCGGCGAGGCGGCGCAGTTCCGCGCGGGGGAGCGCGACGCAGCCTTCGGTGGGGGTGAGACCGGGGCGGGCGGCGTGGATGAAGACGGCGGAGCCCCGCCCCTTCACGCGCGGGCGCTGGTTGTGATCGAGCACCAGGACGAGGTCATAAAGCGCGTCGTCGCGCCGCATCACCTCGTGGGACGCGGCGATGGGCAGATGCACCGGGCGATTATAGCGCCGGTCGGCCGGATCGTCACACCAGCCATCCCCCGCCTGGATGGGCTGCGCGGGCAAGGCCGTAACGGGACGCGGGCCCCGGTCGGGGCGATAGAGCAGGCGGTCCACCCGCCAGGTGCCGGCGGGGGTGCGCCCGTCGCCCTCGCGCTTGTCCGGGAAGATGCCGCCGCGCCCCAGCGCCACCGGAAACGCCCGCCCGGCGACGCGCAAAAGCCCCCGATGGGGAGCGCCGGGAAGCCGCCGGACATCGATTCGGGAGATCCCCACAGGAGATTGTGACATCAGACAATACCCAAATACCGGAACGGTGTGAAAAGTCTTGAGGAAAATTGCACAATTGCCGCCAGTTGCTGTAGGTGGGCGATTCGCGTTCCCGCAAGGGTAACGGAGGATTCGATGGGCAATGCGTGGAAAATCCTCGTGGTCGAGGACGACCCGGAGCTGCGCGAGGCTCTGGTGGAGCAGCTCGCCCTCCAGGATGAGTTCGAGCCCATGCCTGTGGGCACCGGCGCCGAGGCCGTGGAAAGCGCGCGCAACGGCGCGGTGGACCTCGTCATCATGGATGTGGGCCTGCCCGACATCGATGGCCGCGACGCCGTGCGCCAGATCCGCGCCAACGGCTTCAAGGCGCCCATTCTGATGCTCACCGGGCATGACACCGACAGCGACACCATCCTCGGCCTGGAGGCGGGGGCCAACGACTATGTGGCCAAGCCCTTCCGCTTCGCCGTGCTGCTGGCGCGCCTGAAGGCGCAGATGCGCAGCCACGAGGCGAGCGAGGATGCCGTGTTCGCCATCGGCCCCTACAGCTTCCGCCCCGGCGCCAAGCTGCTGGTGACCGACCGCGGCTCCAAGATCCGGCTGACGGAAAAAGAGACCGCCATCCTGCGTTACCTCTACCGGGCGGGCAAGACGCCGGTGCCGCGGGAAACCCTTTTGCAGGAAGTCTGGGGCTACAATTCGGGCGTGACCACCCACACGCTGGAAACCCACATCTACCGCCTGCGCCAGAAGATCGAGCCCGACCCGTCCTCTCCGACTCTCCTTGCCACCCAGGCCGGCGGATACAAGCTGGTCCCGTAACACAAAAACACAGGGAGCCCGCCGCCTTGACCCTCGAAACGGACGTCGCACTGCTCCAGGGCGTCCCGGCCTTTGAGGTGCTCACACCCGAGGCGGTGCGCATCCTTGCCATCAGCGCCGACCAGCAGAAGCTGGCGCGGGGCGACACGCTGTTCCAGGCCGGCGATCCCGCCGATTGCGGCTATGTGCTCCTGTCCGGCCGGCTGGAGCTGAGCACGGATGGCCCCGGCCGGCGCCGGCGGCTTTCGGAGGTGCTGCCCGGCGCGCTGGTGGGAGAGACCGCCCTCCTCATCGAAGTGCCCCGGCCGGTGAATGCCCGCGCCCTGGAGCCGAGCGTGCTCATGCGCATTCCACGCGGCACATTCCTGCGCATGCTGGAAGGGTTTCCCGAGGCCGCCGCCCAGTTGCGGGACCGCATCGCCAGCCGGCTGGAAGCCACCATCGCGGACCTCGACGCCCTGCGCCGTGCGCGCCTGGAAGCCCCGGTGCGCCCCCCCCTCCACCGGCGCTGACCCCCTCGGCTTCCGCCTCAGTAGCCCAGCCAGCGCAGCCCCGCCGCCAGCGCCACCGCGGCCAACACCGCGATGAAATCGTTCTTGGTGATCTTGGTGGCGACCAGGGCCGCGACCAGGCCCGCCGCCATGGCGAGATCTCCATGCACGGCGGTGGGCGCGACGATGGCCACCAGCACCGCGCCCGGCAGGCAGTCCAGGATCTTGCGCACGCGCGGGGTGAGCGGCACCAGCCGCATCACCAGGAATCCCATGGTGCGGTTGAAGACGGTGGCGAGGGCCATCACGACGATGGCGGTGATGGGACCGGCCTCGAAGCCGCTAGTCATCGGCAAAGCCTCCCGCAATGGCGCCGGAAACCGCCCCGATGACGATGAACCACCAGCCCGGAAGCACGTAGGACACGCCGACCGACACGGCCGCCGCCACGCCCCAGCCCACCAGTTCCCGCCGGCCCCGCCAGTTGGGCACCAGCATGGCGACGAAGAAGGCCGGCACCACCAAATCGAGGGCCACCGCCTTCGGATCGGGGAGTCCGCCGCCGATGATCTGCCCGGCGGCGGTGGACACGAGCCACAGGATCCAGGTGATGACACCGGAGCCGATAAAATAGCCCGCGTCGTTGCCGCCCTGCGCGTGATAGCGCATGGCGGCGGCCCAATTGTTGTCCGCCAGCAGCAGGAGCGAAGGATAGGACTGCCAGGGCGGCAGCGCCCCGAGCCAGGGCCGCATGGACGCCGCCATCAGGAGATGGCGCATGTTCACGGTGAAGGTCAGGAGCCCAAGCGCGAGGAGGCCCGCCGGCGTCCAGGTCCGCGTCCAGCCCTCCAGCGCCACCATCTGGGCCAGGCCGGCAAAGACCAGGGCCGAGGAGAGCGAGGCCTCGAACAGGGTGAAGCCCTTCTGCGCGGCGGCGGCGCCGAAGGCCATGCCGAACACGCTGAGGCCCGGCATCAGCGGAACCATGTCCCGCATCCCATGAAGGAAGCCGGCACGGGTGATCGAGACGTTTCGGCTTTTGGGCATGGGGGACGGGAGCCCGGCAAGGAAGGGGTCCGCCGCTTATGCAACAGGCGACAGGGGCCACCAACCCGATTTGCGCATGACGTTGCGTGCAGGTATGCGCCGCGTTGCCGGCCGTCCCACAGGGGGCTGATCGGGCGGCTCATTGGCGGCTGGAGCTTGGCCGGCAAGATCGGGCGCGGGCCGGCGCGCGATCAGGCCACTCGCATCAGGGCACCGGCGCGCGCAAGGGGCGCAGCATGTCCTGGAGGCCCGCATCCCAAGGCGGGACGGAGCCATAAAGCGCGGCGAGGTGATCGATGAACACCCGCACCTTGGCCGGCAGGAAGCGGCGGCTGGGATAGACGGCGAACACCCCCACCCGGCTCGAGGCATGGAAATCCGGCAGCACCACCTTCAGTGCCCCGCTGCGCAATTCCGGCCCCACATCCCAGGTGGAGCGCAGCGCGATGCCCACCCCGGCGAGCACCGCCTCGCGCACCACCTCGTTGGAATTGGTGCGCAGCGCGCTGGCGACCCGCTGCGTCACCGGCCCCTCCGGCCCCTCCAGGCGCCAGGGATCCTGGCTGTGGGTGGCCAGCAGCACATGGCCGGCGAGATCGGCGAAGCGCGCCGGCTCCCCCGCCTGCGCCAGATAGGAAGGCGCGGCGCACAGCACCCGGTGCACCGGGGCGAGGCGGCGGGCCACGAGGCTGGAATCATTGAGGTCGGCGATGCGGATGGCGAGGTCGAAGCCATCGCCCACGATGTCCACGAAGGCATCGGAGAGCTCGAGGTCGACCGACAGTTCGGGATTGGCGGTGAGCAGCGGGCCGATATGAGGCGCGATGTGAAGTCGCCCGAACGAAGTGGGGGCGGACACCCGCAGCAGGCCGCGCGCCTCGGTGAGCCGGCGCGACAACTGGCCTTCCGCCTCCTCGATGGAGGCCAGGATCGCCACCACCTTGTCATAGAAGCCCTGCCCCGCCTCGGTGAGCGTGACCTTGCGTGTGGTGCGCTGGAACAGGCGGGTGCCAAGCCGCTCCTCCAGCCGCTGGATGCGCTTCGACACCACCGGCGGGGAGAGGCCCAATTCCCGCCCCGCCGCCGACAGGCTGCCGGCGGTGACGATTCGGGCGAAGATTTCCAGGTCCCCGAGATTGCCCAGGAGCGGGCGCCCCTCGGCGACCGAGCGGCGGGCCGGGGTGCGGGGAGGGTCGGCGCGCATTCTTTCCATGGCCCGCAGGATTTTGTCAGAAACGGAAATAATCAACGGGATTTTTCCGCCCTGGAACGATTATAGTCGGCGCCGAAGAGGAAACGGTCAAGGACGCCCCATGAGCCTCAGGCTTCCGGAAGCGGACGGAAAAACACTCGCCAACAGAGCCCAGATCATCGCTGATTTGCGCGTCCTCGTCCCCGGCGAAGGGGTGATCTCGCACGAGCGGGAGATGCGCCCGTACGAGTCCGACGGCGTCACCGCCTACAAGCAACTGCCCCTGGTGGTGGTGCTGCCGGAGACCGTCGAGCAGGTCTGCCAGGTCTTAAAATACTGCCATGACAATGGGATACGTGTGGTTCCGCGCGGCGGTGGCACCTCGCTTTCGGGCGGCGCCCTGCCGCTCGGCGATGCGGTTCTCCTCGCCATGGGCAAGTTCAACAAAATACTTGAGATCGACTTGCCCAACCGCTGCGCGGTGGTCCAGCCGGGGGTCACGAACCTTGGAATTACCAAGGCGGTGGAGCATGAGGGATTCTATTATGCCCCCGACCCGTCCTCCCAGATCGCCTGCACCATCGGCGGCAATGTGGGCGAGAATTCGGGTGGGGTGCACTGCCTGAAATACGGCCTGACCACCAATAATGTCCTTGGCGTTCAAATGGTTCTCATGACCGGCGAAGTGGTGCGCCTGGGCGGCAAGCACCTGGATGCCGGCGGTCTCGACCTGCTCAGCCTCGTCATCGGCTCCGAGGGGCTGCTGGGCGTGGTGACCGAAGTCACTGTACGGCTTCTGAAAAAGCCGGACGTGGCCCGTGCCGTGCTGGTGGGCTTCCCCACGTCCGAAGATGCGGGGGATTGCGTCGCCCGCATCATCGCCGCCGGCATCATCCCCGCCGGCATCGAGATGATGGACAGGGACGCCATCGCCGCCGCCGAGGCCTTTGTAAAGGTTGGCTATCCCCTTGATGTGGAAGCCCTTCTCATCATCGAGTTGGACGGGCCGGAGGCCGAGTGCGCGCACCTTCTGGGGGAGGTGACCGCCATCGCTTCCGCCTGCCAGGCCTCCACCTTGCGCGTCTCCAAGACCGAGGAGGAGCGCCTCGGCTTCTGGGCGGGGCGCAAGGCCGCCTTCCCGGCGGTGGGACGGCTCTCGCCCGATTATCTCTGCATGGACGGCACCATCCCGCGCAAGCAATTGCCACTGGTCCTCACCCGCATGCGCGAGATGTCGGCAAGTTATGGCCTGCGCGTCGCCAATGTCTTTCATGCGGGCGACGGCAATCTCCACCCTCTCATCTTATATGACGCCAATACACCCGGCGAAATGGACAAGGCCGAAGCCTTCGGCTCCGACATCCTGCGCCTGTGCGTGGAAGTCGGCGGCGTCCTGACCGGCGAGCACGGGGTTGGCGTCGAGAAGCGCGACCTGATGCCCACCATGTTCGACGAGGTGGATCTGGCGCAGCAGCTGCGCCTCAAATGCGCCTTCGACGACCAGAATTTACTCAATCCCGGCAAGGTCTTCCCCACGCTCCACCGCTGCGCCGAACTCGGCCGCATGCATGTGAGCCGGGGCCAGGTGCCGTTCCCGGACATTCCGCGCTTCTGACCGGCGCTCTCGGACTTTCCAGGTGTCTTCATGACCGAAGTGGTGAGGATTGCGGAAGAATCCGCGCTGGCGGCGGCAGTGGCCGAAGCGGCCGCCCAGAAGACCGCGCTCGATGTGGTGGGCCACGGCTCCAAGCGAGGCCTCGGGCGCACCGGCAGCGCCGCGCGGCGGCTCGATGTCTCCGCCCTCGCGGGCGTGACCCTCTATGAGCCTGAGGAATTGGTCTTGTCCGCCGCCTCCGGCACCCCGCTCGCGGAGATCAAGGCCCTGCTGGCGCAGAACAACCAGATGCTCGCCTTCGAGCCCCCGGACCTCGGCCCTCTGCTCGGCGAAGCACCCGAGCGGGGCAGCATTGGCGGCGTGTTCGCCTGCAACCTCGCCGGCCCCCGCCGCCTGAGCCATGGCGCGGTGCGCGACCATGCGCTGGGTGCCCGGGCGGTGTCCGGGCGGGGCGAAGTGTTCAAGAGCGGCGGACGGGTGGTGAAGAATGTCACCGGCTATGATCTTCCGCGCTTCCTCTGCGGTTCCTTCGGCACCCTCGCTGTCCTCACCGAAGTGACGTTGAAGGTTCTCCCCCAGCCTTCCACGCAGGAGACCCTGCTCCTGTTCCTGCCGGAAGACGGAACGACGGCGCGCCTGATGAGCCAGGCGCTCAGCGCCGCCATGGGCTCCTCCTGCGAGGTCTCCGGCGCCGCGGCGCTCGCAGGACCCGTCATGAAACGCCTCGCCCTCAACGGCTTCCACCAGCCGGTCGCGGCCTTTCGGCTGGAGGGGTTTCCCCCCTCGGTGCGGGCGCGGCGCGGCATGCTGATCTCCGTTCTGGCCCCGTTCGGCGGGGTGGAAGTTCTGGAGGGCAACGAGTCCGAGCTTTTCTGGGCAGGGGTGCGGGACGTGACCCCCTTCGTGGGCACCGGGGACCGTGCGGTATGGCGCCTCTCCACCGCCCCGACCGCCGGCCCGCTGCTGGCCGAAGAACTCACCCGGACGCTGGGCGCCGAAGCCTTCTGCGACTGGGGCGGCGGCCTCGTCTGGGTGCTCATGCCCCGTGAGGCGGCGCAGGCGGAGGCGGTGCGCGCGGCGCTCGCCCCCCATGGCGGGCATGCCACCCTGGTCCGCGCCAGTGCTGCCGAGCGGGCGGGAGCCGTCTTCCAGCCGCTGGAAGGCGCCCATGCGGCCCTGAGTCGCCGGGTGAAGGAGAGCTTCGATCCAGCCGGCATCCTCAATCCCGGCCGCATGTATGCGGGGATGTGAGCGCGCCATGGCCTCCTCCCTCCCCCGCCCCTTCGCCGCAGGAGCGATCCGCGCATGAAGACCGAATTCTCCCTGGCCCAGCTGGCCGATCCCCGCATCGCGGAAGCGGACAAGATCCTGCGAACCTGCGTCCATTGCGGCTTCTGCACCGCCACTTGCCCCACCTTCGCCCTCCTGGGGGACGAGTTGGATTCGCCGCGCGGGCGCATCTATCTCATCAAGGACATGCTGGAGAATGAGCGGCCGGCGACGCAGGAAGTGGTCAAGCATGTGGACCGCTGCCTCTCGTGCCTGTCCTGCATGACCACCTGCCCCTCGGGCGTGCACTACATGCACCTGGTCGACCATGCGCGGGAACACATCGAGCAAACCTATCGCCGGCCCTTCTTCGACCGTCTGAACCGCGCCATGCTGGCGGCCATCCTGCCCTATCGCCAGCGCTTCCGCCTGGCGCTGCTGGCGGGCGTGGTGGCCAAGCCCCTTGCGCCCCTTTTTGCGGTCATCCCGCCTCTGAAGCCCGTCGCCGCCATGCTGCGACTTGCCCAGCCGCCCCATGGCCGCGGTGCCTCCGAGGAGCCTGGGAGCCATCCCCCGCAGGGCGAGCGGACGGGGCGCGTGGCGCTGCTGGCTGGATGCGCCCAGCCCGCCCTGCGCCCGGAGATCGACGAGGCGGCCATCCGCCTGCTGACCCGCCACGGCGTAGAGGTGGTGCGCGTGAAGGGCGAGGGCTGCTGCGGCTCACTGGTGCACCATCTGGGCCGCGAGGAACAGGCCAACGCCCTCGCCAAGGCCAATATCGACGCCTGGATCGCGGAGATGGACGGCCCCGGCCTCGACGCCATCGTGGTGACCGTGTCGGGCTGCGGCACCTCCATCAAGGATTACGGCCACGTCTTCCGCCTCGACCCCGCTTATGCGGAGAAGGCGGCGCGGGTCTCCGCCATTGCCATGGACATCACCGAATATGTGGCGGGCCTCGGCCTGCCCGCCGCGCCCGCGCCTATGGGGCTGAAGGTGGCCTATCATGCCGCTTGTTCGCTCCAGCACGGCCAGAAGATCAAGGGGCCGCCGGTGGCGCTGCTGAAGGCAGCAGGATTTACCGTGGTGGAGCCGTTCGAGAGCCATTTGTGCTGCGGCTCGGCGGGCACCTACAACATGCTGCAATCGGATCTCGCCGTCCGGCTGCGGGACCGCAAGGTGGGGCATCTGGAAAGCCTCTCACCCGACCTCATCGCGGCCGGTAATATCGGCTGCATGACGCAGATCGGATCGGGCACGCAGGTGCCCGTGGTCCATACAGTGGAGCTGCTGGACTGGGCCCATGGTGGTCCCCGACCTGCCGCCCTCGCCCATGTGAAGGCGGCGGCCTGATGCGCCGTCCCCATCGACCGACCCGGATCTGACCCATGGCCCGCCCCTTTGATCTCTCGCTCTATCTCGTCACCGATCCCAAGCTCACCGCCCGGCGCGGGCTGGTAGAGACGGTGTCCCAAGCGGTGGCGGGCGGAGTGACCATCGTTCAGTTGCGCGATCCCGAAGCCAAGGGGCGCGCGCTGGTGGAGGCGGCGCGGGCGCTGATTGCGCTGCTGCGGCCGCTGGGCATCCCCCTCATCGTGAATGACCGGGTGGACGTGGCCCTGGCGGCGGATGCGGACGGCGTGCATCTGGGCCAGGACGACATGGAGCCCGCCCCCGCCCGCGCCCAATTGGGGCCGGACCGCATTCTCGGCCTGTCCGTGGGCACGCCGCAGGAGCTTGCGGTGTCCGACCTCACCAGCGTGGACTATGTGGGCGTGGGCCCTGTGCGCGCCACCGGCACCAAGGCGGATGCGGGCAGCGCCATAGGCATTGAAGGCCTCGCCGACATGCGCGGGCGCATCTCGCTGCCTTTGGTGGGCATTGGAGGCCTTGACACCAGCCTCGCAGCGGACGTGATCCGGGCGGGCGCGGAAGGGATTGCGGTGGTCTCGGCGCTCTGCGCCGCATCGGACATAAACGCTGCCGCGCGCCGTCTCAGGGCAGAGGTGGACGGCGCGCGCCGCTGACGGCTCGCCGAGCCTGACGTAACGTTAAGAAAATTTCATGTGGGGCGCCCTTCCGCTGCCTCACGGGCGTTCTCATATGCAGACCGGATCGCAAGACGCTGACCGCCATCGCGGGAGCCTGCGGCCACGGAACGTCAGCCGGCGGATGACCCGTCGGCCCCATGGCGAGCCGGAGTGGTGACCAACCGGAGGCAAGGATGACCCCCGAAGAACGCGCCCTCATCGACGGCCTGTTCAACCGCATGCGCGAGGTGTCCAACCAGCCGCGCGACGCGGAGGCCGAGGCCCTGATCGCGCGCAATGTGTCCCAAATGCCCTACGCGCCTTATGCCTTGGCGCAGACCGTGCTCGTGCAGGAGCATGCGTTGCAGCAGGCCAGCGCACGGATCGAGGAATTGGAGGCGCAGGTGCGCCAGTCTCAGCCGGCCCAGAGTTCCGGCGGCTTCCTCGGCGGCCTTCTGGGTGGACGCGGCACGTCTGTGCCGTCCGCTGGAGGCCGCGTTTCCTCCATGAGCGGCGGAATGGGGGGCACCGCGGGCGGCGCCATGCCCCTCCCGTCCCAGGGGCAGCCTTATGGCCAGCCTTATGGGCAGCCCGCCAACATGACCCCGCCCGCCAGCGGCCCGTGGGGCGGCCAGCCCGCGCAGCCCTCACGCTTTGGCGGCGGCTTCGGCGGCGGCGGCTTCCTGCAGGGCGCCATGGCTACCGCGGCGGGTGTTGCGGGCGGCATGCTGCTGGCGGACGGAATTCGCAACCTGATGTCGAGCGGCACCGGCCCGCTGGCAGAGCAAGCGGCCTTGCTTGATCCTGCCACTCCGGCAGCGGCCGTTGAGGATCTGGGCAACCAGGCGCAGGACGCGCTGGGCGGGGCCCCGGCAGCCGATCCCTGGGCGCCCGAACCCCAGGATGCCAGCTTCGATCCCGGCGGCAATGGCTGGGACGGCGATGCCGGCTGGGATCCGGGCGGCGGCGACGATGGCGGCGGCGACTGGACCTGATTTGTCGGCCGGAGCGCACCCGCGCTTCGGTTGACCTTTATTCCTCCCCGGAACCCCTGGTGGGCGCAGCCTTTGGCTCGCGCCCTTTTTTTTGCTGCCGAGAGGCGCTTCAATCGCCCAGGCAGGCGTGCCCGGCAATGCGGTAGGTGCGCTCTGCCCCCAGAAGGTGCGCCTCGAACCTGGCGCCGAACAGACCCTGGAATGCACGATCCCGCACATTGAGCCCGCCCGTATAGGCGCCGAGCGCCGGCAGGATCATGCGCGTGCCGTCGCCCGCGAAGCAGCGGCGACGGAGAGACCGGCCGCGCACCACCAAGCGCGCGACGGGGTGGAGATGGCCGGCCACTTCCCCTTCATGGCCTGCCCGCGCAGGCTCATGCCGGAACAGGAGGGGGCCCGTGCGCCATTCGCGCGCCCATTCCCCGGCAAGAGTGTGCGCCGGCTCGGGATCATGGTTGCCGGCGATCCAGATGAAGGTGCGGCCCGCCTGGAGGGCGCGCAGGCGCGCGCGGGCATGGGCATCGAGACGCTCGCTCGCCCAGCGATCATGGAGGCTATCGCCGAGGGAGACCAGGATGCGGGGGCGCCAGCGTTCCACCACGCGTTCCAGGTGGGTCAGGGTTTCCGCTGTGTCGTAGGGAGGCAGCATCTGGCCGCGCCGGGCGAAGGCGGAGCCCTTTTCCAAGTGCAGGTCCGCCACGGCCAGCAGGCGCTCCTGCGGCCAATAGAGGGCACCCGCCGGGTCGAGCACGACCTCGGCTCCGTTCAGGTCCACGGCTGAGAGCGGAACAGAATCAGAACGCGCGAGCATGAGCCCATATGGCCCATCCCGCATTTTCCCACAAGCACCCGGCCGGAGACGGACTCCGGCCGGGCTCGTCCTCACTTGAAGAGCTGGCGCAGGCCCGAGGGCTGGCAGCGCAGATACTGGGGCGCCGCCTGCACGGACGCGCCGAGCGCCGCCGCCGCATGCCAGGGCCAGCGGGGATCATAGAGCGCGCCGCGGGCGATGCCGATGGCATCCGCCTTGCCGGCCACCAGCAATTCCTCTGCAAAGGCCGGCTCGGTGATGAGGCCGACCGCGATCGTGGGCACGCCGGTCTCCGCCTTGATGCGCTCGGCGAACGGCACCTGGTAGCCCGCCGAGAGCGGGATTTTCTGCTCCATGGACAGGCCGCCGCTCGACACATGGATGGCGTCGAGGCCGCGCGCCTTCAGCGCGTTCACGAAGGCCACCGACTGCTCCACGTCCCAGCCGCCCTCGACCCAGTCGGAGGCGGAGATGCGCACCACGACCGGCTTGTCATCCGGGAAGGCCGCGCGCACCACGTCGAACACTTCCAGCGGGAAGCGCATGCGGTTTTCCAGGCTGCCGCCATAATCATCGGTGCGCTGGTTGGAGAGCGGGGAGAGAAACTGGTGGAGCAGATAGCCGTGGGCGGCGTGCACCTCCACCATGTCGAAGCCCGCCCGCGCGGCCCGCGCCGCAGCCGCGCCGAAGGCGGCACGCACCCGGTCGAGGCCGGAGGCATCCAGCGCCAGAGGCGCGCGGTCCTTCGGATTGAAGGGCACGTCCGAGGCCGAGACGGTGGTCCAGCCGCCATCCTCAACGGAAAGCTGCGCCCCGCCCTTCCACGGCACCGCCGAGGACGCCTTGCGGCCGGCATGGGCCAGTTGCACGCCGAGGGGCATGGGCGACCAGGCCCGCACGCGGGAGACCACGTCGGCCAGCACGCCTTCGGTCTCCTCGTCCCAGATGCCGAGGTCGCCGGGCGAGATGCGGCCCGCCGGCTCCACGGCGGTGGCTTCCAGAATCAGGAGGCCGGCGCCGGACAAGGCCAGGTTGCCCAGATGAATGAGATGCCAGTCGCTGGCCCGGCCATCCTTGGCCGAATACTGGCACATGGGCGCAATGATGATGCGGTTGTCGAGGGTGAGAGAGCGCAGCGCAAGCGGCGTGAAGAGAGCGGACATGAGATGATCCGGTGAAGGGATAATATGGCTCCCTTCATATCCCAGGGTTTTCCTCCCGGCGAGCCGCCCCAGGTGAAGGCGAGGTCACGTTTCCGACAAGGATACCGCCACAACCACCTGAAGCCGTGAGTAATTTTCTGCCTGACCCGCTTTTGGCGTGGCGCGCTGCGCCAAGTTCGCACAGATTGCGGTCTCGTTCGCCCTCAGCCCGCGGAAGCCTACGTGCCGACGAGCAGCCCGACCCTGCGCCTGCCCCCGACCGGCTTCAGCTTCAGTCGCCTCGCGCCCCTTCCCGCCTCCATCCTGTTTGCGGTGCGCACCTCGCTCACCGCGCTCCTCGCCTTGCATATCGCCTTCGCCGCCGGGCTGGAGCGTCCCGCCTGGGCCATGGTGACGGTCTTCATCCTGTCGCAGCCCATTTCCGGCGGGGTGATCGCAAAGAGCCTTTATCGCGCCTGCGGCACTCTGGTGGGCGCGCTCTTCACCGTGCTGATGGTGCCGGCACTGGTCTCCATGCCCGGCCTGCTCATCCTGGCCTTTTCGCTCTGGATGGGCCTGTGCCTTTATCTGGCGGTGCGCGACCGCTCGCCACGCGCCTATGCCTTCACGCTGGCGGGCTATACCTCGGCCATCATCGGCTTCGGCGACCTGGACACGCCCTACCACGTCTTCGACACCGCGCTCTCGCGCATCGAGGAAATCGGCGTGGGCCTCACCTGCGCCACACTGGCGTCGGCGCTTCTCCTGCCCCAGACCGCCCAGGCCGCCGCCCTGGCCCGGCTGGACACCTGGCTGGGCACCGCTGACGCCCATCTGGCGCGGCTGCTGGCGCAGGATAACGACCGCAATGGCTTCGACCGAAAATCCATCGCTCGCGACGAGCGCAAGCTCGCCGCCGAGATCGCCGCGCTCCATGGCCTGATGATCTTCGTGTCCTACGAACCCGCGGCCTCCAAGGCCATGCGCGAGACCCTGCGGCAGGTCTTCGACCGCATGCTGATCCTGCTGGAGGCCATGGCGGAGGTGCGCGATCGGCTGGTCGTCCTGCGAGCGGACGGCGGGCTCGACCCCGCCCTTGCGGCGCTCAGTTCCCAGATGGCCCGATGGCTCCAGACGATGCCGGGGCGGGACTCGGCCGACGGGCGGTCGCTGGCGCTGGCGCTGGACGCCTATACGCCCAGCGCCAGCGACCCCGTCGGCGCCACCTCGCTGAACCTGGCTGTGCGGCTGCGTGAAATCGTCGACCTGAGAACCGATTTCGCAACCCTTTGGCAGGCGCTCGCAGAGGACGTGCCTGTGGCCGAGGGGGACCTGCTGGTGGCCGCCCCCCGTAGCAACCGGGCGCTGCCCGCCATCGACTTCTCCTATGCCTTGCGAACCGCCGCCGCGCTGGTTTTGGGGCTATGGCTCA
Organism: Aquabacter sediminis; assembly: GCF_028863665.1. Lineage (GTDB taxonomy): Bacteria > Pseudomonadota > Alphaproteobacteria > Rhizobiales > Xanthobacteraceae > L1I39. The sequence goes on along the minus strand of NZ_JARBFX010000017.1, from coordinate 49,061 downwards.
TCGGCGCGTTCTGGATCTTCTCCGCCTGGCCCGCGGGCGCGCAGGCCATGACCATGGTGTCGATTATCACCTGCGTCACCGCCGCCCAGCAGGATCAAGTGCAGGCCACGCTGGGCTTCGTGCGCGACACGCTCATCGCCATGGTGGGCGTCTTCATCTACCAGTTCGCACTGCTGCCGCTGGCCACCGACTTCCTCCAGGGCGCGCTCCTGGTGCTGCCGGCCTTGCTGACCATCGGGCTGATGGTGGGCACCCCCGCCTGGAACGCCCAGGGCGTGCGCGTCGCCATTACCTTCACGGCCTTGCTGGGGCTGGAGAACATCTTCTCCACAGACCTTTCGGCCTTTCTCAACAACAACCTCGCCGTCCTGATCGGCATGGGCGTGGTGGCCGCCATGTCAAGCCTGCTGCGACCCCGCTCACCCAGGGATGCCGCAGCGCGGCTGCTGCGCGCCGGATGGTCGGATGTCTCCGCCATGGCCACTGCGAGCGAGGGGACGGCGCGCGACGGCCTGATGCGGCGGATGGTGGACCGGCTCGGCTTGATGGCGCCGGTGAAGGATCCCAGCCACGCAGACGAGGCGGAAGCGGCCTTCGCCGCTGCCTTCGCCGCCCGCGCCGTGCTGGACCTCTCACGCCTGGCGCCGCGCCTTGGGGAGGCAGACCGGGCGCGGATCGAGGCCGTGCTGGGCGACGTGAGGACATATTACCGCCAGCTCGCAACCCGAGCGCTTGCGGACGAGGCGCCGCTCCTCTCGCGCCTGGACGGCTTGCGGGCATCCTCCCCGCCTTCGCCGGGCAGCGCGGAGCGGGAGACCTTGGTGGCGCTCGTCACTTTGCGCCGGGGGGTGTCTCTGGGGGCACAGACCCTGCGGGCAGCGCGGGAGAGCGCGTAATGGGCACCATCGACATTCTCGGGATCTATGTCCCCACTTTGCTTGTCGAGGCGCTCGCCGCCCTGCTGGCGACCCTCCTTCTGACGCGGCTGCTTCAGCGCATCGGCTTCTACCGCCTCGCCTGGCACCCTGCGCTTGTGAACATTTCGCTGTTCGTGCTCCTGCTGGCGGCGATCTCCCTTTCCGGCGGCTTCAGGGGGTGGTGGCCATGACGTCCGTGTTCGCAAATATGGGTCGCGTCCTGCTGACGCTGGTCATCGTGGCTGCAGCCGGCGGCGCAGGCCTCGCCCTGTGGCGCTATTACATGGACGCGCCCTGGACCCGCGATGGCCTTGTCCATGCGGACGTCGTGACGCTCGCACCGGATGTGTCCGGGCTGGTGACGCAGGTCCTGGTGCGCGAAAATCAGGCGGTGAAGAAGGGCGACGTGCTGTTCCACATCGACCCCTCGCGCTTCGAAATCGCGCTGCGCCTCGCGGAAGCTCAGGTGCAGAGCCGCCAGGCCGCGAGCGAAGAGGCTGCCTCCATCCTCGCCCGCTTCGTGGGAGCGGGCGACCTTGCGGTGACCGAGGAGGCGGTGGCCAACCAGCGCTACGCCACCGCCATCGCGAAAGCGGCCTATGACGAGGCCGTGGCGGATCGCGACCTCGCCAAGCTCAATCTCGACCGCACCCAGGTGCGCGCATCGGTGAATGGCGTCGTCACCAATTTCGACCTGAAGCCAGGGGATTATGTGGCCGCAGGCAAGGGGGTGTTCCCGCTGGTGGACACCGACAGTCTCGCCGTGGACGGGTTTTTTGAGGAGACCAAGCTCGCCCGCATCAAGGTCGGGGATACGGCCCGCGTGACGCTCATGGGCGGCGGCACCTATGGCGGCACCGTCCAGGGGATTTCCGCCGCCATCTCCGGCAATATCCCGCAGGATGCGCGGCTGCTTCAGAACGTTAACCCCGTCTTCAACTGGGTCCGCCTCGCCCGACGCATTCCGGTGCGCATCACGCTGGATCCCCCCGTCGACCGGACGCAGCTGATTGCGGGACGGACCGCCACCGTTGAGATCCTCGGCACGAAATAGCCCTACCCCACCTGGGGGAGGAGAACGGGGTCGTCATCCCGGAAGATCCGGCCCCGCCCGAGCAGCTTGGCCGCATAGAGCGCCCGGTCCGCCCGCGCATAGAGCGAGATCACCGTGTCGTCGGGCAGCGCCGCGGTGACGCCGGCGGAAAAGGCATAGGTAAAATCCGGCCGCTCCGGCAGCGGGCGGGAATGGCGGATGACGGCGAGAATGCGTTCCGCCACCAATGCGGCTTCCTGCGGCCCGGTACGGGGCAACACGAGCAGGAATTCCTCTCCACCCACCCGGCCGAAGCTGTCGCCTCGCCGCAGGAGGGGCAGCACCCGCACGGCGAAGTCCCTGAGCACCGCATCGCCCGCCATGTGGCCGAAGCGGTCATTCACCACCTTGAAATGGTCGAGGTCCATCACGCAGATGCAGCCTCCGGACCGGCCAGCGGCAGCCGAGGCGAGCACCAGGTCCTCCATGCGCTCGGTCACGAACCGCCGGTTCGCGATGCCCGTCAGCGTATCCGTCTGAGCCGCGCGGATGGCGAAGTCGCGATCCTGCCGGATGGAGCGCTCGTCCGCCCGCATGGCGGTGATGTCGCTGGCCACGCACAGCATCCATCCGTCCGCCTCCACGGTCTCGGTCATCCAGAGCCACCGGCCATCATGGAGATCGGTTTCAAATGCCCGGAAGGGTGTCTTGCCGCGCCTGGCCTGGGTGGAGACGAGCCAGGCTTCCAGGTCCGGCGCGCGAATCACCGTGCCCCGCTTCAGTTCATGGTTGCGGCGCATGATGTCCGCCCATGTGGGGTTCTCGGTCTGGGATAAAAAGAAGGCCGAGCGGAACGCGCCGTTGGCATAGCGCAGCCGGTCATGGCCATCATAAGCAGCCATAAGGACGGGGGTTTGCTGACAAAGTCCGGCAAGCCGCTGCGCGACTTGTTTCATTCGGGCTGCCCTCCAGGCGGTCCGAGATGTATCGAGCCCGGCATTGCCCCCGCGAGCGCCACCGGACGCATTCAAATTATGACATCGCCCGATCGCGCGGAAGCAGGAAGGGCAAGAATTTGAAAGGGGGGCGCATGCCTATTCCATCGCCTCGCGCACCAATTCCTCCTCCGCCTCGGCGAGCAGCGCTTCATTGGTCTCGACGCCCCCGACGGTCTCCCGCCCGATCTCCAGCAGCACCGGAACGGAGAGGGGCGACACGCGCTCCAGAGGCTGATGGACGATATGGCCCCGGATGCGGGTCAGCAGGTCTGAAAGGCGGCGAACGTCCAAGAGGCCGGTGGCGGCATCGGCCCGGGCGGCGCGCAGCAGCAGATGGTCCGGCTGATGCCGGCGCAGCACGTCATAGATGAGGTCGGTGGAGACAGTGACCTGCCGCGAGGTTTTCTCCTTGCCTGGAAAGCGTCGCTCGATCAGCCCAGCCACCACCGCGCAATAGCGGAACGTGCGCTTCATCAGCGCGCTTTCTGCGAGCCACGCCTCCAGATCGTCGCCCAGCATGTCCGCATCGAACAGCGCTTCGAGCGAAAGGCGCCCGCCCGAGACCGCCGCGCCCATGTCGCCGGCGGCGAAGACGGCGATGGCATAATCATTGGCGACGAAGCCCAGCGGCTTCAGCCGCGCCCGCTCCAGCCGACGGGTGAGCAGCATGCCCAATGTCTGGTGGGCGAGGCGCCCCTCAAAGGGATAGGCCACCAGATAATGACGTCCGGCGCGGGCGAAGGTCTCCACCAGGAGGTCGGACCGCCCCGGCAGGCGGGAGCGGGCCTGCTGCAATTCCAGCCAGTGCCGCACCTGCCCCGGCAGATGCGCCCAGCGCGCGGGCTCGGCCAAGAGCGCCCGCACGCCCGCCGCCAGGAAGGTGGAGAGGGGAAACTTGCCGCCCTCATAGGAGGGCACCTTGGGCTCGGTGGCGGTGGAGCGGGAGACATAAATCTCGTCCTCCACCATGGCCTCGTAGCGCAGGATTTCTCCCGCGAAGACAAAGGTGTCGCCGGGCACCATGGTCTCGACGAAATATTCCTCCACCTCGCCAAGCACCCGCCCGCCGAAGCGCACCCGCCCCGCCGGGCCGGACTTGGCCCCGCCGCGGGAGGTGACGAGGCGCACCTTGATCATGGTGGCTTCCACGATGGTGCCCACATTCAGCCGGTAGGCCTGGGCGATGGCGGGATTGGCCACCCGCCACAGCCCGTCCTTGGTGCGGCGGATCTTGGCGTAGCGCTCATAGGCGCGCAGCGCGTAGCCGCCGGTGGCGACGAAGTCCACCACCGCGTCGAAATCCTCGCGGCTGAGGTCACGATAGGGCGCGGCCGAGCGCACTTCCGCATGGAGGGCGTCCGCGCAGAATGGATCGGCGCAGGCCATGCCCAACACATGCTGGGCGAGCACATCGAGGGCGCCGGTGCGCTCGGGCGGGGTGTCCTGCGCCCCCGCCCGCACCGCCTCCAGCGCCGCGCGGCATTCCAGCACCTCGAACCGGTTGGCGGGCACGAGGACCGCATGGGAGCTTTCGTCCAGGCGATGATTGGCGCGGCCGATGCGCTGCATGAGGCGGGAGGAGCCCTTGGGCGCGCCCACATTGATGACCTGGTCCACATCACCCCAGTCGATGCCGAGATCGAGCGAGGACGTGCACACCACCGCCTTCAGCCGTCCCGCCGCCATGGCCGCTTCCACCTTGCGGCGCTGCTCCACGTCGAGCGAACCATGATGGAGAGCGATGGGGAGATTGTCGTCGTTGATGCGCCAGAGCTCCTGGAACAGGAATTCCGCCTGCCAGCGCGTATTGACGAAGACGAGGCTCATGCGCCGCGCCTTGATGAGGGCATAGACCTCCGGCAGCGCATGGAGCGCCGTATGGGTGGCCCAGGGCATGGCGACCTGGGTCTCCAGCATGGACAAATCGGGCGCCGCGCCCCCTTCGGCGACCACCAGGTCCGCCAGCGGGCCGGTGCCGTCCTGCGCCACCAGATAGCGGCGCAAATCATCCGGCTCGGCCACGGTGGCGGAGAGGCCGACGCATTGCAGGCCCGGCGCCAGGGTGCGCAGCCGAGCCAAGGCCAACGCCAGCAGGTCGCCGCGCTTGGAGGTGACGAGGGCGTGCAATTCGTCGAGCACCACCCGCTTGAGCCCCGAGAACAGGTGCGCGCCGTCCTTGGAGGCGAGCAGCAGCGAGAGCTGCTCGGGCGTGGTGAGGAGAATGTCCGGCGGATCGCGCCGCTGGCGCTGGCGGCGGGAGGACGGCGTGTCGCCGGTGCGGGTCTCCACCCGGATGGGCAGGCCCATCTCGCCAATGGGGGTTTCGAGGTTCCGTGCGATGTCCACCGCCAGCGCCTTGAGCGGCGAGATATAGAGCGTGTGGAGGGGTGAGAGCTTGTCGGGGGGCGCGCGGTCCGCCGCCTCGCTCTTTCGCTTGTGTTTCCGGCCGGCGCTCAGTTCCACAAGGCTCGGCAGGAAGCCCGCCAGCGTCTTTCCGGCGCCGGTGGGAGCGATGAGCAAGGTGGAGCGGCCGAGCCGGGCGCGCTCCAGGAGCGCCAATTGGTGGGCGCGCGCCTGCCAGCCGCGCGCGGCGAACCAATGGTGAAAGGCCTCCGGGAGTGCCTCGGCGATGAGGGCGGTGCGATCGGACACCGCCCTTTATAGCATGGCCCTGCGGGATTTGAGCGGGCGGGCCACGGCCTCAATCGGCCGCATCCGGCGCAACACGCGCGACATAAAGGGCCTCCAGCTCCTCGAAAAACGGCCAGAAATCCACCGTCCGCCGTTCCGCCAACACATCGGCGAGCACCGCCAGATGAGTGTGCCAGCCAGACGACACCATGACGGTCTCGCGCGCATCGGGCAGCCGCTCATGGGTGACTGTGAGCCTCGTGCCCGCCCCTGCGGCTTCAAGCTCGAAGGTCACGCGGGACCGGGGCTCCCGCCGCCCGCCCCAGGAGAAAGCGAGTCGCCGGGGCGGGTCGATCTCGAGAAGAACGTGGGAAGAGGAGATCGGGCCATCGAAGGCCTTGAGGCGGCCCTGGCGGGGCGGCGTGCCTTGCGTCAGCGTGCCGTTGGCGAAGCGCAATTCGAAGGCGGCCCCCGGTTCCGTGGGCATGTCCCCGGCGGCGAGCCACAAAGCGCGCTTGTCGGACTGCGTCAGAAAAGCCCAGACGCGCTCGGGCGGAGCTGGCAGGAAACGGTCGAACCGCACGGCGCGGGGACCGGCAAAACGTCCAGGTTCGTTATCCAGACCCTGGCCGAGGCCCTCCAGCATGCGCGTCCAGCCGCCTTCGGTGCGCTCCACATAGGCCTCGAAGCCGGCACCAAGGGCGTGGGTCACGCACACCAGCGTGCCGCCCTTATGGGGCGCGAAGTCGAGGCTCACCTGGCTGGTCCCGCCGGCGCCCTCCACCTGCCAGGTGAAGACCAGTTCGCGCGGCCGGTCGATGACCTCGTAGGTGCCAAAATGAGCGGCCACGCCACTCTCACGGCGCTGGTCGAGATGGAACCGACCACCTGGCCGGGCATCCACTTCGACCCGCGTCATAGGCCCGAGGCCGGGGGCGAACCACAGGGGAATGAGAGCGGGATCGAGGAAGGCATCGAACACGCGCTCCGGCGGGGCGAGGATCAGGCGATCCACGCGCGCGCAGACATCGTCGGCGTCGATCGGGGTGGCAAGGCTCATGGCGTTTCTCCCTTTTGGTGGGTGTCGGACGGGTCAGGCTCTGCGCCCTCCCCTTCCGCTTCGGCGCGCAGCGCGGCGTCCAGGGCATCGAGGCTGTGGTCCCAGAAGCGCTCGTAGAAGCGCAGCCACGTGCCGATCTCCGCCAGCGGCGCCGGGTCTAGCCGGCACAGATGGGTGCGGCCGGAAATGCGCCGCCGCACGAGGCCGGCCCCCTCCAGCACCTTCACATGCTTGGAGGCCGCCGCCAGCGACATGCGCAAGGGCGCGGCCAGGGCGCCGACACTGTGCTCGCCCGCCGCGAGGCGGTGGACCATGTCCCGGCGGGTGGGATCGGCGAGGGCGTGGAAGACGCGATCGAGGGCTTGATATTCAACCATTCGGTTAAATTACTCGAACACGAATGACAGTCAACCATCTGGTTGAATATTTCGCCTTAATGGCCCGTCAACCAAGCTGGGCGAAGCTGCACGCCTGACTGGATGCCGCCCCTGGCCGGAGTTTGCCCCGATGATGTCGCGCGCCGATCGCACCGTGCTCAGCGAGTGGTGGTGGACGGTTGACCGCCTGCTGCTGGGTGCCCTTTTCACCCTCATGGTGATCGGGGTGGTGCTCTGCCTTGCCGCCAGCCCGCCGGTCGCCGCACGCCTCGGGATCAACGACCCCTTCCACTTCGTGAACCGGCAGGTCTTCTTCCTCATCCCGGCCGCCATCGTCATGGTGGTGACGTCATTCCTGACGCCGCGCACCATCCGGCGGGTGTGCGTGGTCATCTTCGCGGTCTTTCTGGCGCTGCTGTTCGCCACCCTGGTGCTCGGGCCGGAGGTGAAGGGTGCCCGGCGCTGGCTGGTGCTGGCGGGCGTGACGGTCCAGCCCTCCGAATTCATCAAGCCGGCCTTCGTGGTGCTGGCGGCCTGGCTGTTCTCCGAGAGCGGCAAGCGGCCGGAAATGCCGGCGCAGACGCTGGCCATCGGGCTGCTGGGCATTGTGCTGCTGCCGCTGGTGCTCCAGCCCGACTTCGGACAGACCATGCTCGTCTGCCTCGTCTGGGGTGCTCTCTTCTTCCTGGCGGGCCTGCGCTGGATCTGGATGGTGGGCTTGGTGGGCCTCGGCGTCAGTGGCCTCCTGGTGGCCTACCAGGTGGTGCCGCATGTGAGGAAGCGCATCGACCGCTTCCTGGACCCGGCCTCCGGCGACACTTACCAGATCGACACGGCGCTGGAGAGCTTCCGCCATGGCGGCTGGTTCGGCCAGGGGCCGGGCGAGGGCACGGTGAAGCGCATCCTCCCCGACGGCCACACCGACTTCGTCTTCGCCGTGGCTGCGGAGGAGTTCGGCATCATCTTGTGCCTCATCCTCCTGTCGCTGTTCGCCTTCATCATCCTGCGCAGCCTCACCCGCGCGCTGGACGAGCAGGACCCCTTCGCCCGCTTCGCCGCTACCGGCCTTGCGCTGCTGTTCGGCCTGCAGGCCTGCATCAATATGGCGGTGAACGTGCACCTCATGCCCGCCAAGGGCATGACGCTGCCCTTCATCTCCTATGGCGGCTCCTCACTCATCTCCATCGCCTTCGGCATGGGCATGCTGCTGGCCCTGTCCCGCCGCCGTCCCGGCGCCGCCGCGCTGGCGGCGCTCAGCGAAGGCTCCCATGAGACAGCCCAGCCCCGTGGCGCCAGCCCGGCGGGCGCGGCATGAGCGCAGGTCCCGTTCTGCTGGCCGCCGGGGGCACCGGCGGCCATCTCTTCCCCGCCGAGGCGCTGGCCGCCGCGCTCGCCGCGCGCGGCTTGGCCGTGGATCTCGTCACCGATACCCGCGCGGCCAAATATGCCGGGCATTTCCCCGCCCGCGCGCTCCATGTGCTGCCCGCCGATACGGTGCGCGGGCGCTCGCCCATCGCGCTCGCCCGCACCGCCTTCACCCTGGCGTCCGGCTTCCTGGCGGGCCTTGCCTTGCTGCGGAAGGTGCGCCCCGCAGTGGTGGTGGGCTTCGGCGGCTATCCGACCCTGCCCCCCGTGCTGGCCGCCACCGTCCTGCGCATTCCCACCCTCATTCATGAGGCGAACGGGGTGATGGGCCGGGCCAACCGGCTGCTGGCCGGCCGGGTGACCGCCATCGCCACCGGCTTCGACGGGGTGACGGACGCCGATCCAACGCTCGCCGCGAAGACCGTGCGCACCGGCAATCCGCTGCGCCCAGCCGCCATCGCCGCCGCGTCCATCCCCTATGTGGCGCCGGAAGCGGGCGGCCCCATCCATCTCCTGGTGTTCGGCGGTAGCCAGGGTGCCCGCGTCATGTCCGACGTGGTGCCGCCGGCGCTGGAAATGCTCGACCCGGCCCTGCGGGCGCGCCTCCATGTGGTGCAGCAGGCCCGCGAGGAAGACCTCCCCCGCGTGCGGGACACCTATGCCCGCATCGGCGTTGCCGCCGAGGTGGCGCCCTTCTTCCAGGATTTGCCGGCCCGCATGGCGGCGGCGCAATTGGTCATCTCGCGCTCGGGCGCCTCGACGGTGGCGGAACTGGCGGCGCTGGGCCGGCCCGCCCTTCTGGTGCCCCTGCCCAATGCCCTCGACCAGGACCAGGCGGCCAATGCCCGCTCCCTGGAGCGCATCGGCGGCGCCCGCGTGATGCCGCAGGCTAATTTCACCCCGGACACGCTGGCGCAGGCCCTTGCGGAGCTGGCAGGCAACCCCGCCGCATTGACAGCCATGGCCGGGGCGGCCAGAAGCGCCGGCGCGCTCGATGCCGCCGAACGGCTCGCCGACCTCGTGGCGCGCCTGGCGGAGGGCCAGCTGGCCCCCGCCTCTCTTTAAGCCGGGGCACCCGCCCCCGGCACCGGATTTCAGGCGAAAGCGGCCCGCGCCGCCGGCGCCGGCACCAAGGACACGCAGGATGAAGCTCCCCCAGGCCCTCGGCTCGATCCACTTCGTCGGCATCGGCGGCATCGGCATGAGCGGCATTGCCGAGGTGCTGCACAATCTGGGCTATCAAGTGCAGGGCTCGGACGTGTCCGAGAGCGCCAATGTGAAGCGTCTGCGCGAGAAGGGCATCACGGTCCAGATCGGCCATGCGGCTGAAAACGTGGCCGATGCCGGCGTGGTGGTGGTGTCCTCCGCGATCAAGCGCGACAATCCCGAGCTCATGGCCGCCCGCGCCCGCCGCCTGCCGGTGGTGCGCCGCGCCGAGATGCTGGCCGAGCTGATGCGGCTGAAAAGCTGCGTCGCCATCGCCGGCACCCACGGGAAGACCACCACCACATCCCTGGTGGCCACCCTGCTGGACGCCGGCGCCATGGACCCCACTGTCATCAATGGCGGCATCATCAATGCCTACGGCACCAATGCGCGCCTCGGCGATGGCGAATGGATGGTGGTGGAGGCGGACGAGAGCGACGGCACCTTCCTGAAGCTGCCCGCCGAGGTCGCCATCGTTACCAATATCGACCCCGAGCATCTCGACCACTTCAAGACCTTCGACAAGGTGCAGGACGCCTTCAAGGCCTTCGTGGAGAACGTGCCCTTCTATGGGTTCGCCGTCATGTGCATCGACCATCCGGTGGTCCAGGCCATGGTGGGGCGCATCGAGGACCGCCGCATCATCACCTATGGCGAGAACCCGCAGGCGGACGTGCGCCTCGTGGACGTGGACCTGAAGGGCGGCATCACCAAGTTCGGCGTGGTGTTCCGCGACCGGGCGGGAAGCGTCGTTCACCGCATCGAGGGCCTGCGCCTGCCCATGCCGGGCCGGCACAATGCGCTCAACGCCACCGCCGCCATCGCGGTCGCCCATGAGTTGGGCGTGTCGGACGCGCGCATCGTAGAGGCGCTGTCCCAGTTTGGCGGCGTCAAGCGGCGTTTCACCCGCACGGGCGAGTGGAACGGCGTCACCATCTTCGACGATTACGGCCACCATCCCGTGGAGATCGCCGCCGTGCTGCGCGCCGCCCGTGCGGCCACCGACGGGCAGGTGATCGCCGTGGTGCAGCCCCACCGCTATTCCCGCCTCGCCTCTTTGTTCGACGACTTCTCCACCTGCTTCAATGACGCCGACCACGTGATCGTCGCACCCGTCTATGCGGCCGGCGAGGCACCCATCGAGGGGGCGGATCGGGACCATCTGGTGCAGGGCCTGCGGGCGCGCGGCCATCGTTCGGTGATGCCGCTGGAGGGCCCGGAGGCGCTGGCCGCCATGGTGGGCAAGCTGGCGCGGCCGGGCGACTATGTGATTTGCCTCGGCGCCGGCACCATCACGCAATGGGCCTATGCGCTGCCCGAGGAGCTGGCCAAGCTCCCGCCGGCCTGATCCACCGACCAGAAATCCCGCGCCCCCGCCGGCAGGCAGTCCAGCACCGCATCGAAGGCGGCTTCATCCACGTGAAGCCGCAGCGCGCGCGCCATGTCGGAGATGCAGGTCTGCGGCGCGAAATTGTGGTGCCGCCGCAAGCTCTGCGCCTCTCGCGTCCAAGCCGCGCGATCGCCGAACGGCGCGATAGGAGCATCCGGGTCCCAGTCCACGACAAAGATGGCGCGCAGTACCGGCGGCAGCACCCCGGCAAAGCGAATGGCATCCGTCAGCGACAGCCTCCGCCGGAAGGTGAGCAGCACCGCCTGCACCAGGGTGTAGACTTGGTTGCGGGTGGTGAGGCCGGAGGTCTCGCGCGCATCGGCGAGAAAGCGCTCGAAATCCTCCGTGGTGTGCTGGTACTCCAAGGGCATCGGCATGAGCGGCTCGCGGACATCAGGCTCGGACCCGGCCAGAGAGACGACGAGGCGCACAACCCGTCAACCGGTCACGCACACGCAGCCCTCAGAGGCGGCGTGGATGCTCAGTTTTCCGCCTCCCTCCTCCCCGCTGTCCACCGCATGCGGGAGCTTCGCCCTTGCAACAGTTGCACTGGGGGGCGCGAGGGGATAGGTCAAAGGCCGTTTCAACGACCTGGGCGCGACCACCATGAACCGTACCCTTGTGGTGGCGGCGGCGAGCGTCGTCATCGGGATCCTCGTGCTCGCGCTGAAGGGTGCGGCCTGGTGGGTCACCGGCTCCGTGGCCCTTCTGTCCGACGCGCTGGAGAGCATCATCAATGTGGCGGCCTCGCTCGCCGCCCTGGTGGCGCTGAACATCAGCCAGCGCCCAGCCGACGACAACCACCAGTATGGCCACCACAAGGCGGAATACATCTCCGCCGTGCTGGAAGGTGTGCTCATCGTGGTGGCCGCAGGGTCGATCCTGCGGGAATCCTATTACGGCCTGCTGGACCCCCGTCTTCCAGAGCAGCCCTATCAGGGCATGCTGCTGAACGGCATCGCCACCGTCATCAATGCCATCTGGTGCGTGGTGCTGCTGCGGTCGGGGCGCAAATGGCGCTCGCCGGCCCTGGTGGCGGACGGCAAGCATCTGATGACCGACGTGGTCACCTCCGGGGGCGTGCTGGCGGGCTTCGTGCTGGTGCCCATCACCGGCTGGCCCATCCTCGACCCGCTGCTGGCGGGCATCGTCGCCCTCAACATCCTGTGGACCGGCTGGGCGCTCATGCGCGATTCGGTCGGCGGCCTCATGGATGCCGCTCCGCCGGCGGACGTGGTGGCGCGCATCCGCGAACTGGTCTCGCTCCATGCGGACGGCGCGCTGGAGGCCCATGATCTGCGCACCCGCCATGCGGGACGGATGACCTTCGTGGAATTCCACCTGGTGGTGCCCGGCGAAATGACGGTGGCCGCCGCCCACGAGATCTGCGACCGCATCGAAAGCGCCTTCGAGGCGGACATGGAGGACATGGTCATCACCATCCATGTGGAGCCGGAAGGCGAGGCCAAGCACAAGGGCGTGGTGGTGCTGTGACGGCCAATGCGCGGCAGTGCTTTCCACCGGCCTCGCGCTGCCCTAAGGCTTGAGTCATGTCCGCTCCCGCCCCTGCTCCTGCCTTTCCCGATCTCGTCCCGGCCCTTGCCGCCGCCTTGCCCTCGCTCCGGGGCAAGCTGACCGCCAACGAGCCTTTGGCGAACCTCACCTGGTTTCGTGTCGGCGGGCCGGCGCAGGTGCTGTTCGCCCCGGCGGATGAGGCGGACCTTGCCTATGCGCTGGCCGGCTTTCCCGCCGACCTTCCGGTGACCGTGATCGGCCTTGGATCCAACCTCATCGTGCGCGATGGCGGGGTGCCGGGCATCGTCATCCGGCTCGGGCGCGGCTTTTCCGACATCGCCGTCGAAGGCACGCGGGTCCGCGCCGGAGCCGGCGTGCCCGACGTGAAGGTGGCGCGGGCGGCGGCGGATGCGGGGCTAAAGGGCCTCGCCTTCCTGCGCGGCATTCCCGGCGCCATTGGCGGGGTGCTGCGCATGAATGGTGGCGCCTATGGCGGGGAGACCAGGGACGCCCTCGTCTCCTGTCGCGCCGTCTCCCGCGATGGTCGCGTCCGCACCCTCACCAATGCCGAGATGGGCTTCACCTATCGCCATTGCGACGTGCCCGACGACTTCATCTTCACCGAGGCCCTGTTCCGGTGCGAGCCCGGCGATCCGGCGGAGATCGCGGCGGAGATGGAGCGCATCACCTCCGCCCGCGAAGCCACCCAGCCCATCAAGAGCCGCACCGGCGGTTCCACCTTCAAGAACCCGCCCGGCCAGAAGGCCTGGCAATTGGTGGATGCGGCCGGCTGCCGGGGGCTGACGCTGGGCCGGGCACAGGTGTCGGAGCTGCACACCAATTTCCTCATCAATCTGGGCGGCGCCACCGCGGCCGAGATCGAGGGCCTGGGCGAGGAGGTGCGCCGACGTGTCCTCGACACCTCGGGCATTCGCCTCGAATGGGAAATCAAGCGCATCGGCCTTACCTGACGCGCTCCGCCGAAAGATACCTGCAAATCTCCCCGATCCCGCTCTCCTCTTAGGGAATTGGAAGCAAGCGCTCCGCTCTAATGGCGCCCGACCTGCCGCGACTCGTGGACTCCGTTCCGCACCAGAGACGCGGCGCGGGGGTGATTCGAAGGGCGATCATGGCGAAGCATGTGGCGGTTCTGATGGGCGGATGGTCCGCCGAGCGTGAGGTCTCCCTGCGCTCCGGCGAAGCCTGCGCCAAGGCGCTGGAAGGCGCCGGCTACAAGGTCACCCGCGTGGACGTGAAGCGCGATGTCGCCGAGGAACTGGCCCGCCTGAAGCCCGATGTCGCCCTCAACGTGCTGCACGGCCGCCCGGGCGAGGACGGCACCATCCAAGGCATCCTGGAAATCCTGCGCATTCCCTATTCCCATTCCGGCGTGCTCGCCTCCGCCCTCGCCATGGACAAGGCCCAGGCCAAGATCGTGATGGCGGCGGCCGGCGTACCTGTCGCCGCCGGCCGCGTGGTCTCCCGCGCCGAGGCCGCCAAGGCCCATGTGATGGAGCCGCCTTATGTGCTGAAACCCGTGGCGGAAGGTTCCAGCGTCGGCGTCTTCATCGTGCGCGAGGGCCAGGAGCACCCGCCCCAGGAGCTGTTCCGGCCCGACTGGAAGCACGGCGAAATGCTGCTGGCGGAACGCTTCATCCCCGGCATGGAGCTGACCTGCGCGGTGATGGGCGACGAGGCGCTGGGGGTGATCGAGATCGAATCCACCCAGGCCTTCTACGATTATGAATCCAAATATGCGCCCGGCGGCTCGCAGCACATTCTTCCGGCTCGGATTTTACCTGAAATTTACCAACAAGTGCGGATACTTACATTGAAGGCGCACAAGGCGCTGGGATGCCGGGGCGTCTCCCGCGCGGACTTCCGCTTCGATGATCGCACCGGCGATGCGAGCGGGCTGGTCTGCCTGGAGGTGAACACCCAGCCCGGCATGACGGAAACCTCCCTTGTGCCCGATTTGGCGGTCCATGCGGGCCATACGTTCAGCGAGCTTGTGACATGGATGGTCGAGGACGCGTCCCTGGACCGGTGAGCGGCCCCCGCGCCGACGCACCGACCCGCCGGCCGGCACGTCCGGCCCCAGTCCGCGAACCGGCACCTGCCAGCCGCACGGCTCTCTTCCTGCGGCGCATGACGGTGCGCCTCTCCTCCTCCCGGCTCGGCCGGCGCGGCGCGAGCCTGCTCGCGACCCTCGTCATCGGCGGCTTCACCGCCTATGGCGTGGTGCTGGGCGGCCATGTGGAGGAAGCCCGAGAATTCGTGGTGGATATCGGCGACGCGGCGGCGAACGTGGCCGGCTTCAAGGTCAAGCAGGTCAATCTGTCCGGCCAGAATCACGTGACCCCCCAGGAGATCCTGGCCACCGCCGGCATCAAGCCCACCACATCCATCCTGTTCGTCGACGCGGACGCCACCCGCGCCGAACTGGAATCCCTGCCCTGGATCGCCAGCGCCTCGGTGCGCAAGATCTATCCCGACCGTATCGACATCGCGATCGTGGAACGCGAGGCCTATGCGCTCTGGCAGATCAATGGACAGATCAAGGTGATCGCCCGCGACGGCATGCCCATCGCGCCCTATTCGGATGATCCGCGCTACGTGAACCTGCCCATCGTGGTGGGCGAAGGAGCCGAAAAGCGCGTGGTGGAGATTGTCGAATCCCTCGCCCGGGTGCCGGCGCTGCGCGACCAGGTGCGCGCCGCCATCCTGGTGGCGGACCGGCGCTGGACACTGAAACTGCGCAACGGCATCGACGTGCGCCTGCCTGAGGAGGGCCTGGACAAGGCCCTTCTCCAGCTTGCCGACCTCGACCGGGACAAGCGGCTTTTGACCCGCGACATCACCATCGTCGACTTGCGCCTGCCCGACCGGGTGGTGGTGCGCCTGTCTGACGCGGCGGCGGAAGCCCGCAATCAGATGCTGAAAGCCAAGGCCAAGGCGAAGAAGGGAGGACCGGCGTGAGACATCGTCTGGCTCAGGGTTTCGCGCCGAAAATGCGCCCGATCGCCCCCAAGAAGAGCGGCATCATCGCGGTCCTCGACATCGGTACCAGCAAGATCGTCTGCGCCATCGCGCGGCTGAAGCCCCGCGGCGCCTCCGACGTGCTGCGCCGGCGCACCCATTCCATCGACGTGCTCGGCATCGGCCACACCCGCGCCCATGGCGTGAAGGGCGGCGCCATCGTCGACATGGCGCGCGCCGAAATGGCCATCCGCCAAGCCGTGGACATGGCGGAGCGCGCGTCGGGCGTGCAGATCGCCTCGGTGATTCTCGGTGTCTCCGGAGCCCGCCTCGCCTCCCAGCATTACGAGGCGGCGGTGCGCCTGACCTCGCCAGCGGTGGAGGAGTTTGACATCCGCCGCGTTCTGGAAGCCGCGTCCACCTATGCGGTGGGCGACGGCCGGGCGGTGATGCACGCGCTGCCCGTGGGCTATTCGCTGGACGGGCGCGCCGGCATCGGCGAGCCGTGCGGCATGCTGGGCCGTGAGCTCGGCGTCGACATGCACGTGGTCACGGGCGACCTGACCTCCTTGAAGAATCTCGTGCTCTGCGTGGAGCGCTGCCATCTGGGCATCGAGGCCATGGTGGCCGCGCCTTATGCCGCAGCCCTCTCCTCGCTCACCGACGATGAGATGGAGCTGGGCGTCACGCTCGTCGACATGGGCGCCGGCACCACCACTTTCTCCATCGTGTCCGGCGGCCACTGCATCTATGTGGACGGGATCGCAGTGGGCGGCCAGCACATCACGAACGACGTGGCGCGCGGCCTGCCCGCCCGCCTCGCCGATGCCGAGCGTCTGAAATGCCTGCACGGCGCCGTCGTCGCGGTGTCCTCCGACGACCACGACATGCTGACCATTCCCCCGCTTTCGGGCGATGAGCGCGACCAGCCCAACATGGTGCCCAAGGCACGGCTCGTGACCATCGTGAAGCCACGGGCGGAAGAGATCGTGGAACTGATTCGCGATCGCCTGAAGGCCTCTGGGCATGCAGGCGACGCGGGACGGCGGCTTGTTCTCACGGGCGGAGCCGCACAATTGCAGGGACTTGCAGATCTGATGGGACGAATCATCGGTCCTCAGGTCAGAATCGGACGTCCCCTCGGCGTCTCCCGGCTGCCGGAAGCGGCGCGTGGCGCCGCCTTCGCGGTGGCGGCGGGCCTGATGGTCTATCCCCAGGTGGCGGGGCTCGAGCATTTCGAGCCGCGGCGCCGGCAGGCGGTGGGCGCGGACGGGGGCACCTATTTCGGCCGCGTTGGACGCTGGCTGAGGGACAGCTTTTAGAGATGGTTAACGAGATTCGCCTTAACTGTTCGGCGAGCCTCGGATTCGGACGGCGGCACGGCGCTTCGGGCGCGACGGAGTGAGAAAATGTCGATCAACCTTCAGATGCCCGACATTCGGGAGTTGCGGCCCAGGATCACCGTGTTCGGCTGCGGTGGCGCCGGCGGCAACGCGGTGAACAACATGATCACCGCCGGTCTTACCGGCGTCGAGTTCGTGGTGGCCAACACCGATGCGCAGGCCCTGTCCCTCTCCAAGGCCGAGCGCCTGGTGCAGATGGGCGTCGCCGTGACCGAAGGTCTGGGCGCGGGTTCGCAGCCGGAAGTCGGCCGCGCGGCGGCTGAAGAGGTGATCGACGAGATCCGCGACCACCTGTCCGGCTCCCACATGGTCTTCATCACCGCCGGCATGGGCGGTGGCACCGGCACCGGCGCCGCCCCCGTCGTCGCCCGGGCCGCCCGCGAGCTCGGCATCCTGACGGTGGGTGTGGTGACCAAGCCCTTCCACTTCGAGGGCCAGCGCCGCATGCGCGTCGCCGAGCACGGCATCAACGAGCTTCAGAAGACCGTCGACACGCTGATCGTCATCCCGAATCAGAACCTGTTCCGCGTCGCCAACGAGAAGACCACCTTCGCCGACGCCTTCGCCATGGCGGACCAGGTGCTCTATTCGGGCGTGGCCTGCATCACGGACCTGATGGTGAAGGAAGGCCTCATCAACCTCGACTTCGCCGACGTGCGCGCCGTGATGCGCGACATGGGCAAGGCGATGATGGGCACGGGCGAAGCCTCCGGCGACAAGCGCGCCATCCAGGCGGCCGAGGCGGCCATCGCCAATCCGCTCCTGGACGAGACCTCCATGCGCGGCGCCGGCGGGCTGCTCATCTCCATCACCGGCGGCAACGACATGACGCTGTTCGAGGTGGACGAGGCGGCGACCCGCATCCGCGAGGAAGTGGACCCCGACGCCAACATCATCCTGGGCGCCACCTTTGACCAGTCGCTGGACGGCATCATCCGCGTGTCCGTGGTGGCCACCGGCATCGACCCGGCTGTCATCCCCGAGCAGATCCAGTATCGCGGCGAGAGCAGCCCTGACCTGCAGGGCCGGAAGATGTCCAATGCCGGTCGCGCCGCGGTGGAAGCCGCCCGCGAAACCCAGATCCGCAACGCAGTGGCGTCGATCTCGGCCGAGGACCTGATGGCCCTCGACAGCCTCGCCGCCTCCGCGCCCGCCCCCACCACCCAGCGGCCGATGGCTCCCGAGCCCGCGCCCCAGCAGGCCGTCGCCATTGACGACGTGACCATCCGCGCGGCGGCGCCGAAGCCCTCTTTTTTCGCCGAACCTGAGCCGCAGGCTCCGCCTCCACCGGCCCCGGTGGAAGACGAGTTTGCGCCTTACATCCCCCCGCAGGCCCAGCGGCCGCGCGCGCCCCGCATGCCCCGCGTGGACGAGTTGCCCATGCCCGCCCAGAACCAGATCCGCGCCCAGCGCGGCGAGCCGCCGGTGGAGCAGAAGCGCATGACGCTGCTGCAGCGCCTCGCTCATGTGGGCATTGGCCGCCGTGAGGAGGAGCCGGCGCCGGCCCCGCAGCAGGCGCCCCGTCGTGACCAGCCCAGCATGCGCGGCCCGGATCCCCGCACCGCCCAGCGTCCGGCCGGCCGTCCCGGCGACCCGGTCTCCGAGTTCGCCAAGCGCCCCCCGACCCGCCCGGCGGCGGAGGTACCCACACGCCACGCGCCCCAGGCCGGCCATGACGACGACCAGCTGGAGATCCCGGCCTTCCTGCGTCGCCAGGCCAACTGACCGCACTGCAGCGATTCGCTCACGCGGCCTGTAACAAGGCCCTTGCGCCCGGACGAACATCCGGGCGCAAGTGTTTGATAACTAAAAATAAACGAAGTTTCTGCGTCGGTAACAGCCGGTAAGCAAGCGTGATTTGGCGCGACGCAACAAGGCGACTAGGTTCACCCTCGAACCGATCAGTTCGCCGGCAGGGATCACATCCGGTGGGATGACACCCATCAAGCACGGCGGATTTGGGATGGTGCGGTGAAACTTTAGGGGCGGAAGTGCGACGGCGAAGGCCGCGGCGGCTTCCGAGGCGGAATGGCTCGCGAGATGCAGACGACCCTGGCCGGAGAGGCCATGCTCAAGGGCGTGGGCGTGCACGGCGGCATCGAGGCCACCTTGACCCTCAAGCCCGCCCCCAGTGACACCGGTCTCGTCTTCGTCCGCACCTTCGCCGATCAGGCTCCCCGCAAGGTCGCCGTCTCCCGCCAGTCCGTGCAGGCCACCGAATTGGCCACCGTGCTGGGCGACAAGACCGGCATCCTCGTCTCCACCGTCGAGCACGCCCTTGCCGCCCTTACAGGCCTCGGCGTCGACAATGCCGTGATTGAGATCGACGGGCCCGAAGTCCCGATCCTGGACGGCAGCGCCGCCCGCTTCGTGGATGCCATCGAGCGGGCCGGAATGGTGGAGCTTCCCGCCCGCCGCAAATATCTCAAGGTGCTGAAGCCCATCCGGGTCGAGGCTGGCGCCTCGTTCGGCGAGCTGCTCCCCTATGATGCGGGCTTCCGCCTCGAAGTGGAGATCGAGTTCGCCAACGCGCTCATCGGCCGCCAGCGTTTCGCCGCCAATCTCACCCCTGCCGTGTTCCGCAAGGATTTGGCCGCCGCCCGCACCTTCGGCTTTCTGAAGGATGTGGAGCGCCTGCGTGCCGCCGGCTATGCCCGCGGCGCCTCGCTGGACAACACCGTCTGCGTCGGCGACGACGGCATCCTGAACGAGGACGGCCTGCGCTTCTCCGACGAGTTCGTGCGTCACAAGGCCATGGACGCAGTGGGCGACCTCACCCTGGCCGGCCTGCCCCTGCTGGCGCGCTACCGCTCCTTCCGCGGCGGTCACAAGCTGAACTTCCAGGTGGTGGACGCCCTGCTGGCTGACCGCTCCGCCTTTGCCATCGTCGAGGCCCCCGCCCGCAGCCGCCGCGAGGGCGCGGAGCTGGCCATTGGCAGCCCGGTCCTGGCTTTCGCCCCCGAGCTTTGATCGCCGATCGCGTTTTCCCAAGGGGCACGATTTGCATCGACCGGCCGGACCTCTCCAGGTTCCGGCCGGTTTTGCGTTTCGGCACCCACAGTGGACTTTCGCGGCGGCGGATTCCCGCGTATTTGCCTTCTCTTCATGGATGGGCGCCACAATGCCGTCCGAAAGCCCCGTTAGCGGGCTAGATGTGCGAGGCGTGTGGGACAGCTGAGCTGTGTCGCCGCGCGCATCTGGACTGCGGGCTGGTCGGACCCCTGGCGGGTGCGCCCGGGTTGCGGGTTCTGGATGGGGTGAGAGACGGCTCGGCCGCCAGCCTGGCGGGGTCTGGGCCGGCTCGATTTTGAGGCGGACCACCCGGCGGCCCCAAGCAGGGTTCGCGCGCCGGACGGCAGCCAGCGATTGGGATTGGATCTTCACGTGATGCGCCTGTTCTTCGACGCCGCCTCCCTGCGCACCCTGCACCTTCGTAACGTTAGCCAGCGCGCCTTCGGCCTAATGGGCGCCCTCCTGGTGGCGGCCAGCCTTTCGGCCTGCGCCAGCAACAAGGACGAGATCATTCCCCCCGATGAGCCGGCGGAGAAGATCTACAATGAGGGCCTGACCCTCATGAATAAGGGCGACCTCGCGGGTGCGGCCAAGCGCTTCGAGGACCTGGACAAGACCCATCCCTATTCCGAATGGGCCCGCAAGGCGCTCCTGATGGACACCTATGTCTATTACGAGGCGGGCAAGTACGATGAGGCGATCTCGGCCGGGAAGCGCTACCTGACGCTCCATCCCGGCTCGGCAGACGCGGCCTATGCCTCTTACCTGGTGGCCTCGGCCTATTTCGACAACATCCCCGACGTCACCCGCGACCAGCGCGCCACACGGCAGGCGCTGGACGCGCTGGAGGACGTGATTCGCAAGTATCCCAACACCGAATATGCTGCCGCCGCCCGCAAGAAGGTGGAGGTGGCGCGCGACCAGCTGGCCGGCAAGGAGATGGTGGTCGGGCGCTATTACCTCGAGCAGCGCAACTATGTGGGCGCCATCAACCGCTTCAAGGTGGTGGTGACTCAATACCAGACCACCCGCCAGGTGGAAGAGGCGCTGTTCCGCCTCACCGAGGCCTACATGGCCATGGGCATCGTCAACGAGGCCCAGACGGCAGCTGCGGTTCTGGGCTACAATTTCCCGGACAGTCCGTGGTACAAGGACGCCTACAAGCTGGTCCAGGCCGGCGGCGTGCAGCCGCAGGAGAACAAGGGTTCCTGGATCAGCCAGGCATTCAAGAAGATGGGCCTCGGCTGACCTGCCATGCTTTCCTCTCTCTCGATCCGGGACATCGTTCTGATCGAGAAGCTTGATCTTGTCCTGTCGGACGGCCTCACCGTCCTGACCGGCGAGACCGGCGCCGGCAAATCCATCCTGCTGGATTCGCTCTCCTTGGCCCTCGGAGGCCGGGGCGATGGCGGCCTCGTGCGCCATGGCGAGAGCAAGGGACAGGTCACCGCCGTCTTCGACCTGCCGCTCGACCATCCCGCCCGCGCCTTGCTGGCGGAGGCGGAGATTCCGGCCGACGAGGGCGAGATTGTCATCCGCCGGGTGCAGATGGCCGACGGGCGCACCCGCGCCAGCATCAACGAGCAGCCGGTGAGCGTGCAGACCTTGCGGGTGCTCGGCACCCTGCTGGTGGAACTGCATGGCCAGCATGCGGACCGCGCTTTGGTGGAGCCCGCGAGCCACCGCGCGCTGCTGGATGCCTTTGGCGGACTGGCGCCCGCCGCGGCCGAGGTGGGCCGGCTCTGGCGCGCCTGGCGGGAGACCAGCGAGGAGGCGGAGGCCGAGCGGGCACGGCTGGAGGCGGCGGCCCGCGATGCCGACTATATCCGCCATGCGGTGGAGGAATTGACCACGCTCGGCCCCGAGGCGGGCGAGGAGGCAGCCCTCTCCGCGCGGCGCACCCATATGATGCGCTCGGAAAAGATGGCGGCGGACCTGTCCGATGCGCTGGAGGCGGTGGGCGGCCCCGGCTCGCCCATTTCGGGCCTCGCGGCCGCCGTGCGGCGGCTGGAGCGGCGGGCGGGCGAGGCGCAGGAGCTGGTGCGCCCGGCGGTGGAGGCCATCGACCAGGCGCTGGACCAGCTGGAGACCGCCCGGGCCCATCTGGAAGCCGCCCTCGCCGACGCGGATTTCGATCCGCGCGAACTGGAACGCATCGAGGAGCGGCTGTTCGCGCTGCGCGCCGCCGCCCGCAAATATGGCAGCACCATCGAGGACCTGCCGGGTGTTGCCGAGCGCTTTTCCGCCCAACTCGCGGCCCTCGACCGGGGCGCGGCCCGGCTCGGGCAGTTGGAGAAGGCGGTGGCTGAGACGGAAGCCGCCTTCCGCACCGCCGCCGCCCGGCTCTCCAAGGCCCGCCAGGCCACAGCGAAGCAATTGGGCGAGGCGGTAAATGCCGAATTGCCGCCGCTGAAGCTGGAGCGGGCCACCTTCTCCGTGGAGGTGCAGGCGGAGACGCAGACGCCCGGTCCCGATGGCTATGACCGGGTGGAATTCTGGGTGCGCACCAATCCCGGCACCCGTCCCGGCCCCATGATGAAGGTGGCCTCCGGCGGCGAACTGGCGCGCTTTCTCCTGGCCCTCAAGGTAGTGCTGGCCGATCGCGGATCAGCCCCCACCCTCATTTTCGACGAGATCGACACCGGTGTCGGCGGCGCGGTTGCCGATGCCATAGGCCAGCGCCTCGCGCGCCTGGCCGGCCGCGTCCAGGTGCTGGCGGTGACCCATGCGCCGCAGGTGGCGGCCCGCGCCGGCCATCATCTGCTTATCACCAAGGGGCACGACCAGGCCAAGGGCGCCAAGGCCAGCCGCGATGCGCCGGTGGCCACCCGCGTCACCCGCCTCGACAGCCCGAGCCGGCGGGAGGAGATCGCCCGCATGCTGGCGGGTGCCGACATCACCGACGAAGCCCGCGCCGCGGCGCAGCGGCTGTTGGGGGCGCAGGGCTAGAGGCGGCTCCGAGCCTATCGAATCCGCGCCTTTTCAAAGAGATAGAGAGTGGTATTGCGCTCCCCTCCGCGCGATCCGAAGGATCGGACTCTCAGAGCCCGTCCACAGTCAGGATGCGCAGACCCTTTCCGTCCCGTGAGACGTCACGCCCGGGATTGGCCCGGGCATGACGGCCGAATAGGGCGCGCCCGCCTGATCGTCCGGCCGGGCATTTCCTTGGCCGGTCTGCGCTGAATGCTACATTTCAAACAGCTTTAATGGTCTTCGTGCCGGGGGCTCACCAGCCGGCGACCTTTGACCGAGCGCGCCTGACTTTTGTTCTCAACGTCACCCGCCTGTCCCCCTCCCTAACCCTCCCCCGCCCTTTCCCCCTCCCTAACCCTCCCCCGCCTTGCGGGAGAGGGGATTTTCGTGCGCCTGGGCGGGGTGGTGGTTCTGGTCTGCGCCGGCCTCCCTAAACTGGGCCTCTCCCCGGCGCGACAGGCCCCCCTCCCTAACCCTCCCCCGCTTTGCGGGAGAGGGGACTTTGGTGCGCCCGGTCAGGGCGGGGGTTTGCCCGTCATGGCGGCAGTTATCCGGACCTCTCCCCCAGCGCCACAGGCCCCCCTCTCCCGCAAAGCGGGGGAGGGTTGGGGAGGGGGCAAAGACCCAACGCCAACAGCCTGCGCGCCCCTCTGACGCCCCCAGCACCAACATCCCCGCCAGAGGCGAGGTGGAGGGATGCGGGAGCGGCCGGCGCGCGGCGGCGCGCCAGGGGTAAATTGGGTTAGACGTCGGAGCCGGGCTCCGTCCGCTCCCGCGCGGGGATTTATGGCCTCGGCCCTGCGCCGCGTGGGCAACAGGTTCTCCCATCAGCACCGGCCGAACCAGAACCGGATCGGTGCGCCTGGGCCTTCAGCCTCCTCTGCTAACGGGCGCGAGGTGCGTTACTCCCCGTCCCGTCGGACACCCGCCCCCGACACCACCCGTCAGGCCGCTCCGGACGCGCCCCTCCTTGGTGCCAGGTGAGACCACCATAGCAGACCCTCGCGAGAATAGGAATATGATCTAGGATATATTTCTTATAAACGGATGTTGGGGCCGACCTTGCCCCCTCCCTAACCCTCCCCCGCTTCGCGGGAGAGGGGACTTTCGTGCGCCCGGTCGGAGCGGTGGCTCTGCTCAGCCTCGGCGTCCGTCAGCCCGACCTTCCCCCGGCGCCACAAGCCCCCTCTCCCGCGGAGCGGGGGAGGGCTGGGGAGGGGGAAATGGGGGGAAGGGGGCCGGGCGGGGGAAATGGCCAGAACGCTCCCCCGAACGCAAACGGCCGGGCGAAGCCCGGCCGTCGCACACCATCCAGAATCCAGGAAGGCTCAGGCCTCGCCGGCCTCGCCCGCATCACCCTTGGCGTCGGCCTTCTCCTCGCGGGGCGGCTTGGGGCCGCCGCGGGAGACGCCCACCATGGCGGGGCGCAGGACGCGGTCGCCGATGACATAGCCGGCCTGCACCACCTGGAGCACCGTGCCGGAGGGGACGGTCTCGTCGGGGATCTCGAACATGGCCTGGTGGAGATGGGGGTCGAACCGCTGCCCCTTGGGCTCGATCCGGCGCACGCCATACTTTTCCAGCGCTTTCAGGAGGCTGCGCTCGGTGAGTTCGAGGCCGTCCAAGAGCGACTTCACGCCGCCCTCGGCCTTCTCCTTTACGTCCGCCTCCACCGCGCCGAGCGCCCGGGCGAGATCGTCAGCCACGTTCAGCACGTCGCGGGCGAAGGAGGTCACGCCATAGGTCTTGGCGTCGGCAATCTCGCGCTCGGCGCGGCGGCGGATATTTTCCGCCTCGGCGAAGGCGCGCAGATACTTGTCCTTGAAAGCCGCGACCTCGGCCGCCAGACGCTCGCGCTCGGCATGGAAACCGTCGGCGGCCGCGGATGCCAGTTCCTGCATGTCGGCAATTTCCGGGTCCGCAGCCGGATTGGTGCGATTGTTGTCGCTCGCGCCACCCTGCTCGCTCATCACGCTGTCCTCGTCACGTCACATGCCAGCCCGCCGGGGCCGGCCTCCATTTCAACCGCATATCGGCATCGCGGTGGCAAAAATCAAGCGGAGTCGGACCCGGGCGCCCCCAGAATGCGGCTGACCACCCGCGCGGTGAAGTCCACCATGGGGACGATGCGGCCATAATTGAGCCGCGTCGGGCCAATGACGCCCAGCACGCCCACCACCCGGCCCTGCCCGTCGCGATAGGGCGCGACGATGGTGGAGGAGCCCGACAGCGAGAACAATTTGTTCTCCGAACCGATGAAAATGCGCATGGATTGCGCCTCTTCCGCCCGGCCCAGCAGGTCCACCACCTCGCTTTTCGCCTCCAGATCGTCGAACAGCAGGCGGATGCGCTCCAGGTCCTCCAGCGCCCGCAAATCCTCCAGGAGCTTGGCCTGCCCGCGCACGATGAGGCGGCGTTCGGACGCATCCCCGCCGGACCAGGAGGCAAAGCCCTCCTCCACGACCCGGGCGGTGAGCTCGTCCAGCTCCCGGCGCAATTGCGCGGTCTGCGCCTCCATCTCGGTGCGCGCCTCGCCCAGCGTGCGGCCGCGCACCCGGGCATTGAGGAAATTGGTCGCCTCCACCAGCGCAGAGACGGGCAGGCCCGCCGGCAAGGGCAGGACGCGGTTTTCTACCTGTCCGTCCTCGGACACCAGGATCACCAGTGCCCGGCGCGGGTCGAGGGCCACGAATTCCACATGCTTGAGGCGCGGGTCGCTCTTGGTGGCGGTCACCACGCCCGCCCCGCGCGAAAGGCCGGACAGGAGTGCGGACGCCTCGCTGAGGATGCCCTCCACCGAATAGCCCTTGGCGGCGGCGGCCACCTGGGTCTCGATGCTCTTGCGGTCGCGCTCGTTGACGTCGCCGATCTCCAGCAGCGCATCCACGAAGAAGCGCAGGCCCTGGTCAGTGGGCAGGCGCCCGGCGCTGGTGTGGGGCGCATAGATGAGCCCGGCCGCCTCCAGGTCCGCCATCACATTGCGCACGGAGGCGGGGGAGAGCGTCATGGGGATGATGCGCGAGAGATTGCGCGAGCCCACCGGTTCGCCGGTGGCGAGATAGCTCTCCACGATCTGGCGGAAGATTTCCCGCGAGCGCTCGTCCAGCTGGGCGAGGGCGGCGGAATTTGGGGGAATGAACGGGTTCAGGGGCACGGCGGTCATTCCGGGTTCAAGAACAGGGAGATGGTGCGGACGGTGGTGCCAGCGGCTGGCGGGTGAGGACGGGCCGCCCGCTATTCAATTCCGGCGGAGCCTGCTGGATGCGGGCGTCGTCCACCAGAGGCGGGCGCTGGCGCCGCACCATCCAGGCGATCCAGTCCTTCCAGGTCTTTTCACTGATCTTGTGGAGATAGGCAGCGAGCAGCGCGCCGCCAAGGATCAAACCGAGCACAAAGATGGCATCGCAGACCGCTGCGGCGAACTGGACGGGATCGTCGTCAAGGGTGATCCAGGTCCTGTGCCCGCGCGGGCCGCCAAGGATGGCGCCGTGAAGCAGCGCCGGCCACAATTGGCGACCGACGGCGAGAATGGCGACCAGCAGCACGGCCGATGCATAGACCAAGACCACACGCCGGACCCATTTGCGCTCGAACATCGGCTCCCATTCCCGCAGGGTGCGAACGCCATCCTAATGGCTGCCCTGCGCTGTGCTCAATGCCTGAAACGCGGCTCCCCCTTGCCGCCCCCTTGCTCCCGCGCCTCCCCGCCCCTACAACCGGCGCCCGGTTTCACCACGGATTGGACAGACGAATGCGCCCCAGCCGACGCGCCGCCGACGAGATGCGTCCCGTTTCCTTCGAGCGGGGCGTGATGCGCCATGCGGAAGGGTCCTGCCTCGTCAAGTTCGGCGACACCCATGTGCTGGTGGCCGCGACCCTGGAAGAGCGCCTGCCGCCGTGGCTGAAGGGCCAGGGCCGGGGCTGGGTGACGGCGGAATATTCCATGCTGCCCCGCGCCACCCTGGAGCGCACCCGCCGCGAGGTCACGCAGGGCAAGCCCTCCGGCCGCACCCAGGAAATCCAGCGCCTGATCGGCCGCTCGCTGCGCACGGTCACCGACCTCGTCGGCCTCGGCGAGCGCCAGATCACGCTGGACTGCGACGTGCTCCAGGCCGATGGCGGCACGCGCACCGCCGCCATCACCGGCGCCTGGATCGCCCTTTATGACTGCCTTGCCTGGATGCATGCCCGCTCCATGGTCAAGGAGATCCCGCTGCGCCAGCATGTGGCGGCGGTGTCCTGCGGCATTTATAACGGGACGCCCGTGCTTGACCTCGACTATGCCGAGGACAGCAAGGCGGAGACCGACGCCAATTTCGTCATGACAGGAACCGGCGGCATCGTGGAGATCCAGGGCACGGCCGAGAAGACCCCCTTCAGCCAGGACGAACTCCTGTCGCTCCTGGGTCTCGCCCGCACCGGCATCGACCGCCTGGTCGCGCTCCAGAAGGAAGCCATCGCCTGATGTCCCACCGCCGTCTCACCGGTCGCCTCGTGGTCGCCACCCACAATCCCGGCAAGCTCATCGAAATGCGCATGCTGCTGGAGCCATACGGCGTGGAGGCGGTGTCGGCCGGCGAGCTCGGCCTGCCCGAGCCGGAGGAGACCGGCCTGACCTTCGCCGAGAATGCGCGGCTGAAGGCGGTGGCGGCGGCGAATGCGGCAAACCTGCCCGCCTTCGCCGATGACAGCGGGCTGTGCGTGGATGTGCTGGGCGGCCAGCCCGGCATCTACACCGCCCGCTGGGCCGGTCCCGACAAGGACTTCGAGCTGGCCATGCAGAATGTGCAGGCGCTCCTCATCACCCGCGGCGCCGTCACGCCCGAGCAGCGCACGGCCAGCTTCGTCTCGGCCCTGTGCATCGCGTGGCCGGACGGGCATCTGGAGGAGTTCGAGGGCGTGGTGTCGGGCACGCTGGTCTGGCCGGTGCGCGGCGCCAAGGGGTTCGGCTACGATCCCATGTTCGTGCCGGAGGGCCATGACCGCACCTTCGCGGAGATGACGGCCGAGGAGAAGCATTCCATGCCACCCTTGGGCTTCGGCCTCTCCCATCGCGCGCGGGCCTTCCGCAAGCTGGCGCAGGCGTGCCTGGAAGGGTGAGCGCGCTCTCCCTTCACCCCGCGCAGGATACGGCCGGCGGCTTCGGGGTCTATGTGCACTGGCCCTTCTGCCTGGCCAAATGCCCCTATTGCGACTTCAACAGCCATGTCCGCCACGCCCCGCCCGACCAGGCGCGCTTCGTCGCCGCCTTCCGGCGGGAGATCGCGCACATGCGGGCGCTGTCCGGCCCGCGGGCGGCGCAGAGCGTGTTCTTCGGCGGCGGCACACCCTCCCTCATGGCGCCGGCAACGGTGGTGGCGATCCTGGAGGCGGTGAACGCCGCCTGGCCGCTCACCGATGACGTAGAAATCACGCTGGAGGCCAATCCCACCAGCGTGGAGGCGGAACGCTTTGCCGGCTATCGAGCGGCCGGGGTGAACCGCGTCTCGCTGGGCGTGCAGTCCTTGGTGGCGGAGGATCTTAAGAAGCTCGGCCGCATGCATTCGGTGGAGGAGGCGCTCAAAGCCGTCGCCATCGCCCGTGCCGCCTTTCCGCGCGTGTCGTTCGACCTCATCTATGCCCGCCCGGACCAGACACCGGAGGACTGGGCGCAAGAGCTCAGACGCGCCATCGCCGAGGGCTGCGAGCATCTCTCGCTCTACCAGCTCACCATCGAGCCGGGCACCATGTATGAGAAGCTCTATTCCGCCGGAAAGCTTCTCATCCCCGACGACGACCATGCCCGCGCTTTGTGGGACGTGACGCAGGAGATCACGGCGCAGGCGGGTCTTCCCGCCTATGAGATTTCCAACCACGCCCGGCCGGGCGCGCAAGCGCGGCACAATCTGGTCTATTGGCGCTATGGCACCTATGCCGGCATCGGCCCTGGCGCCCATGGCCGGCTGTCCGTCGAGGGCGCCCGCTTGGCCACCTTCACCGAGCGCCTGCCCGAGCGGTGGCTGGAGGCGGTGGAGCGGGACGGCCATGGCCTGGTCTCGCAGGAGACCTTGGACCAGGCCGAGCAGGCGGACGAAATGCTGCTGATGGGCCTGCGCCTGTCAGAGGGCATCGACCTCAAGCGCCACGCGCGCCTCTCCGGCCGGCCGCTGGACGAGAGGCAGATCGCGCTCCTGGCGTCCGAAGGGCTGGTGCGCCGGAACGGCGACCGGCTGGCGGTGACCCCAGCTGGCTTCCCGGTGCTCAATGCGGTGATCGCGGCGCTGGCGGGGTAGAGCGCTTCAGCGTTTCATCGAACCGCTGAAACGCTCTATCTCCTTGTTTTAAAGCATTTCCTTCACGCGAACCGGTTCCCACGTCGCTCGGACATGCTGTCGCCCCTCAGAAGCTGCGCGGCGCCGGGCTCACCACCTGGACGCTGCCCGCCTTGATCTCCATCACCGCCAGACCCCGCTCATTGGTGCCGTCGGGGCGGAAGCGGAAGATGCCGTCGACGCCATTGAAGCCGGAGGGATTGGTGAGCGTCACGTCCGTGAGGCCCTCCGCGCCCTGGGAGCGGACGATGGCGGAAACCAGCGACACCGCGTCATAGGACAGCGTCGCCGTGCGCACGGGATCGGTGCCGTAGCGGGTGCGGTAGCGCTGGGAGAAGGAGCGCCAGCCATTGGCATCGGCGCCGGCATATTGGGCGCCGTCCATCTGCGGGTTGGAGAACAGGCGCGGATCGTCCCAGAGGCCCGTGCCCAGCGGGCGCACCTTCTTCAGGTCGACCCCGGCGGCGGCCAGTTGCTGCACCACCTGGGGCACATTGTCGGCGGTGTCGGGAATGAAGACCGCATCCGCCTGCCCGGCGGCGGCGGCCACCTTGCGCACGGCATTGCCGAGGCGCGTTGCGTCCATGGAATAGCGCTCCAGCGCCACCACCCGCCCACCGGCGGCCGAGGCCGCCTGCTGCAGCGCGCCTTCCGCCACCGAGCCATAGGCATTGTCGGGAATGAGGCCGATGAAGGAGCGCCGGCCCTGGGAGGCGGAATAGCGGATGATGCGGTCCACGTCGCTCTGCGGCAGGAAGCTCAAGAGATAGACGCCGGCGGTGGCCACGTTGGTGTCGGTGGAAAAGGCGATGACGGGAATGCCCCGCGCCCGCGCCACCTGCCCCGCCGCGCCCACCGAATGGGCGAAGAGCGGGCCGAGAATGATGCGGGCGCCCTCATTCACCGCCGCCTCGGCGGCGGCGCGGGCGCCCTGGGCGGTGCCGCCGTCATCCTTCACCAGCAACGTGATGGGCGGCTGGCCGGTTTCCGCCAAGGCGAGTTCCGCCGCATTGCGCATGGATTGGCCCACCGCCGCCGCATTGCCTTGCGCGCCCAAGGGCAGGATGAGGGCGACGGGCGGACCGGAGGAAATGGGCTGGGCGGCGACGGGAGCCGCCAATTCGGCAGCGCTGGGCGGGGGAACGGGCGAGCCCATGTCGCCGGCGCAGGCCGCCAGCAGCGCGGCGCTCGCCACTGAGCCGCCCAGTTGCGCCGTTCGGATGAGGAAGGCGCGGCGGGAAGAAGAATGGCCTTCGGTGTCCAGCTCCTCGCGCGTGACGCGAACCGAACCTTGCGCGAGATCGTCCACCCGTTCTTCTCCCTCTGGCTGGGGCGCTGTGCGTGGGGTCCACGCATACCGTCCCTGCGTCCTTTTGGCGAGAGAAGGAGGCCGCACCGCGATCAACTTCAGCCGATCAGGCTGCGCGCCAGCACATAAAGGCCCACCGAGAAGACGATGACGGCGAAGGCCACGTTCAGCCGCCCCTTCTGCCCCGCCAGCCGCTTGGACAGGCGCATGCCCACCAGGCTGCCCGCCGTGCCGCCGCCCACCACCATGGCCGCCAGAGGCCAGGAGACGAGGCCCGAGACGGCATAATTGACCGAGGTGGTCAGCCCGAAGGCGGTGACCGCCACCAAAGAGGAGCCCACCGCATTCAGCATGGGCATGCCGGTGGAGATCACAAGGCCCGGCACGATGAGAAAGCCGCCGCCAATGCCGAAGAAGCCGGAGAGCGCTCCGCTCCCCATGCCAACGCCAACCACGCGCGGGAAGGATTCCCGCGACAGCCGTACGCCGGGATCCCCCGCCGCACCCCGGCGTTTCAGCATGACGAGCGCGATGACCATCATCACCCCCGCGAACAGGGCGAGGAGGTGCTGGCCATTGGTCGCCTTGCCCAGGGTGGACCCGGCGAAGGCCCCGAGAATGCCGGCGGTGGCGAAGGTCAGCGAGCACGGCCACTTCACCTGTCCCGCGCGGGCATAGGCGGCAAGGCTCAGGGCGGCATTCACCGTCACCGCCACGGCGCTCGTGCCGATGGCGAGATGCGGGTCATGGAGGCCGACAAAATAGACGAGGAGCGGCACCGCCAGCACCGAGCCGCCTCCGCCCACAAGGCCGAGAGAGAAGCCCACCAGCGTTCCGGCCAGGAGGCCGAGGAGGAGCTGCATCAGGGAAATCATGGCCGCAGGCCTTCTGTTTTCGCGCTGGCGCGACGGGCAAAGCGCACACGGGCGACAGCGCACCGCGGAAGCCGAGAGAGGGACATCGGGATCTTTATTTTAGTATTTCATATATTGCTAAATTAAAAAAACACGTTAGCTTTGTCAAATGCATTCGGGGTGCGGGACCGGGGAAAACCCAGGCCCACCCGCCCCGTCCCAACACGCAAGCAGGAGATGAACGCCATGTCCGCGAACGCCACGCCCGCTGAGACAAAGCCGGTGATCCGGGCCTTCTTCGACGAGCCCACCAACACCATCAGCTATCTGGTGGCGGACCCCGCGACCAAGGATGCGGCGGTGATCGACCCGGTGCTGGACTATGACCACAAGGCCGGAACGGTGGACACGCGCTCGGTGGACGCCATCCTCGCCGCCGCCCAGGAGGCGGGCTATCGCATCGTCTGGACGCTGGAGACCCACGCCCATGCGGACCACCTGTCCGGCTCGCCTTACATCAAGGGCAAGACCGGCGCGCGCATCGGCATCGGCGACCATATCGTCGACGTGCAGCGCATCTTTCGCCCGGTCTTCAACGCCACCGACCTGAAGACCGACGGCAGCGATTTCGACCATCTGTTCAAGGATGGCGAGCACTTCACAATCGGATCGCTCACCGCCGAGGTGCTCTATACGCCCGGCCATACGCCCGCCGACGTGTCCTACAAGATCACCGATGCGGTGTTCGTGGGCGACACCCTCTTCATGCCCGATTATGGCACCGCCCGCGCCGACTTCCCCGGCGGAGACGCCCATCAGCTCTATGGCTCCATCCGCAAGCTTCTGGCCTTGCCGCCGGAAACCCGCCTCTTCATGTGCCACGACTACAAGGCGCCCGGCCGCGACACCTATGCCTGGGAAACAACGGTGGCCGAGCAGCGCGCCGCCAATGTGCATGTGCATGAGGGGGTGAGCGAGGACGCATTCGTGGCCATGCGCACCACCCGCGATGCCAAGCTGGCCGCCCCCGTTCTGCTCCTGCCGTCCATCCAGGTGAACATCCGCGCCGGCAAGTTCCCGCCGGCCTCGGCCAACGGGGTGCACTACCTCACCATCCCGGTGAAGACCAAGAGCGGCGTGCCGGTGGAGAAGATCGCCTCCTGACCCTCCGCCGCCGCCCGCGCGGATTTTGAGACGCGCGGACGGGCGCAGGGGGTGCGTGGATTGAGCGGGCGGGCCGGCGCGGGGATCTGCTATAAGGCGGGCATGAACGCCTCGCCTCCCGCGCCCGACCGCCCGCGCGCCTATGTCATCGCCGGAACCCGCCTGCCCGCCGCCCGCCTCGCGCCGGGCCTGCATGTGGTGGCGACCCCCATCGGCAATCTCGGGGACATCACGCTGCGCGCCCTGGAGACGCTGGCCGGGGCGGACGTGATCGCCTGCGAGGACACGCGCATGTCCCGCCGGCTCCTGGACCGCTACGGCATCGAGGCGCCGCTCGTGCCCTATCACGACCATAACGGCGCCAGCATGCGCCCGCGCCTGCTCGCCCGCCTTGCGGCCGGGGAGGCGGTGGCGCTCATTTCGGACGCGGGCACGCCCCTCGTGTCAGACCCCGGCTTCAAGCTGGTGGTGGAGGTGGCGCAAGCCGGCCACCGCATTCATCCCCTGCCCGGCGCCTCCGCCTTGCTGGCGGCGCTGGTGGCGGCGGGCCTGCCCACGGACCGGTTCCTGTTCGACGGCTTCCTGCCGCCCAAGGCGGGCCAGCGGGCCGGACGCATCGCCGAGCTGAAGGCTTTCCCGGCGACCCTTGTCCTCTATGAGACCGGCCCCCGTTTGCCCGAAAGCCTTTCTGACCTCGCCGAGGGCCTCGGCGACCGGCCGGCGGCAGTGTGCCGGGAACTGACCAAGGCCTTCGAGGAAGTGCGACGGGGCACGCTCCCCGCGCTTGCCGCCCATTATGCCGAGGCCGGCCCGCCCAAGGGCGAGATCGTGCTCGTCATCGGACCGCCCCTTGAGGAAGCCGCCGGCGATACCGACGTGGACAGCGCCCTGCGCACTGCGCTCGCCGACCATTCCTTGAAGGATGCGGTGGCCGCCGTGACCGCCCTCACCGGCCGCCCCAAGCGCGACGTCTATGCCCGCGCCCTCGCCTTGACGCGCGGGCCCGAGGACAGCGATGGCTGAGCGCCGCCCGGGCGCGCCCAAGCCGCCCCACTCGCCGGCCCGCTCCACGGCTCACGCCGCCCGCACCTATGCGCGTGGGCTCCAGGCGGAGGACAAGGCGGCGGGGCTGCTGATCGCTCTGGGCTTCGAAATCCTCGGCCGGCGGGTGCGCACCAAGGCGGGCGAGGTGGACCTCATCGCCCGGCTGGGCGACCTCCTGGTGTTCTGCGAGGTGAAGGTGCGCGCGGATCTCGCCACCGCCGGGGAATCCCTCCTGCCCCGCCAGCGCCGCCGCA
Source organism: Aquabacter sediminis (assembly GCF_028863665.1). GTDB lineage: Bacteria > Pseudomonadota > Alphaproteobacteria > Rhizobiales > Xanthobacteraceae > L1I39. The sequence goes on along the minus strand of NZ_JARBFX010000017.1, from coordinate 15,266 downwards.
TCGCCGCCGCCGCCGAGGCCTATCTCGCGGATCATCCCGAGCTTGCCGCCCTCAACATGCGCTTCGACGCCGTGCTGATGACCACTGCCGGCGAGATGGAGCACCTGCCCGGCGCGTTCGACGCGACGTTCTGACGAACGCAAACGCCCCCGCTCTGGCGGCGGGCGGTTCGCGGTTATAGATAGGGGGAACCCTCCTCCCTGGCGTTCGCCGGAGACCCCTTATGACCCTTCAGGTCGCGGTCCAGATGGACCATATCGCCCGCATCAACATTGCCGGCGATTCCACCTTCGCCTTGCTGCTGGAAGCCCAGAAGCGCGGCCACAGCCTCGTCCACTACACGCCCGACCAATTGGCCATGCGCGACGGCACGGTGTTCGCCACCGTCGAGCCGCTGACCGTGGCGGACGAGGCCGGCGCTCATTTTCAACTGGGCGAAAAGCGCCGGGTGGCGCTCTCCGACTATGACGTGGTGCTGCTGCGCCAGGACCCGCCCTTCGACATGGCCTATGTGACCACCACGCACTTGCTGGAGCGCATCCACCCCAAGACCCTGGTGGTGAACGACCCCGCCCATGTGCGCAATGCGCCCGAGAAGATCTTCGTCACCCACTTCCCGGATTTGATGCCGCCGACGCTGATCACGCGCGACCTTGCCGAGATCAAGGCGTTCCGGGCCGAGTTTGGTGACGTGGTGATGAAGCCGCTTTACGGCAATGGCGGCGCCGCCGTCTTCCGCCTGACGGCGGACGACCTGAATTTCGGCTCGCTCTATGACTTCTTCGCCGCCACCTTCCGCGAGCCCTGGGTGATCCAGCGCTTCCTGCCCGAGGTGAAGCATGGCGACAAGCGCATCATCCTGGTGGATGGCGAGGCGGCGGGTGCGGTGAACCGGGTGCCCTCCGAGGGCGACCTGCGCTCCAACATGGTGCGCGGCGGCGCCGCCCGGCCCACCGACCTGACCGACCGCGAGCTGGAAATCTGCGCCCGCATCGGCCCGGCCCTGCGCGAGCGGGGGCTTTTGTTCGTGGGCATCGACGTGATCGCCGGCAACCTCACCGAGATCAACGTCACCTCGCCCACCGGCCTGCGCGCCATCAAGCGCCTGGACGGCCCCGATATCGCCGCGCAGATCTGGGACAAGATCGAGGACAAGCGCCGGGCGGCCTGAGCCGCCTCGCTCCCCCTGAACCGGACCGGCGCCCGCGCGTTATCCAAGCGCGCAGCAAGGCGCCCGCATGGAAAGCTGAAGCATGGCCCAACCGCTCACCGTCTCCATCCCCCACCGCCTCGGCAAGGAGGAAGCCACCCGCCGCCTGCAGAAGGGCCTCACCGCCGCGCGCGGGCGCTTCGCCGACAAGCTGGTGGTGGAGGAAGAGACCTGGACCGACAGCCACCTGGCCTTCCGCATCGCCGTGCTCGGCCAGAAGGCGCAGGGCGAGATGAATGTGGCAGAGGATGCCGTGCATCTGAGCGTGGAACTGCCCTGGTTCCTGCAGATGATGGCGCAGAAGGCCAAGGACATGATCCAGAAGCAGGGCCACCTGCTCCTGGAGAAGAAGAGCTAGGCTCCGTCAGGCGCGCGAGAGCGTCAGGCTGGCATTGTCCAGCATGAAGGAGCCGTCCTCCTCGATGGCGAAGTGATCGCGCACCAGGTCCGCCGCCAGGGCCTGGAGTGAGCGGATGGCGTCCACATGGAGCGCATCGGTGCGGATGCGCGTGACCCAGGGCTGGAATTCCAGGCGGATGCGCCGGGCTTCCACCCGCTCCACCTTGAAGCCCGCCTGCTCGGCCATGGCCTTCCACTGGGCCACCGAGTAGTCGCGCACATGGGAGGGGTCGCGCAGCAATTCCACCGTCTGGAGGAAGGTGTCCAGCAGCGGATGGGCGGGCGCCACCGCATCCATGAAGATGGCCGTGCCGCCGGGCTTCAGCACGCGGTGCGCCTCGGCGAGGCCCGCCGGCACGTCCGACCAGTGATGGGCGCTGTAGCGCGAGGCGACGAGATCAAAGGCGCCGTCCGAGAAAGGCAGCGCCTCGGCAAAGCCCACCTGCGTGGTGATGTTGGCAAGCCCCCGCCGGCCCGCCTCCGCCGCTACCGCGCCCAGCATGTCGGCGGACAAATCATAGGCCGTCACCTGGCCCACATGGGGGGCCAGCGTGAAGCTCACATGGCCGCCGCCGCAGCCCAGATCCAGCGCCGTGCCCAAGCCCTTGCCCTCCACCGCAGCCGCCAGCGCCGCCAGATCCTCGCCGGAGGCATGGACCGCGCTGGCCACATAGGCGGCCGCCTGGGGACCGAACTGGCTTTCCACCAGGGCCTGGATGCCGCGGACATCGGCGCTGTTCGTGCTCATGGTGATCTCCCGGACGCCGTTTTCATTGCGTGATGAAGGCGATGTCCCTCATGCCCCCGTTCCGGGACCGGAGCAAGCACCGGCGCCGCACGCCTCCCGCGCCCGCCATGCGCAGGGGCACCCGCCGCGCGCACCTGCGCCCTCTGCCACGGCCGCACGTTCCCATTTCGTTCTTGTGCGCGGAAAGGTGCCGGGTTACGCTGGCAACCTTGGGATGTGCGGACGGTCCGGGAGGGGGACGTGATCCAGCGTGTGGCGACGGTGGCCTTCGCGGGTGTGGATGCGCGCCCGGTGGACGTGCAGGTGCATGTGGCGGCGGGACTGCCCGCCTTCACCATTGTCGGCCTGCCGGACAAGGCGGTAACGGAAGCCAAGGAGCGCGTGCGCGCCGCCCTTATCGCCTCCGGCCTCGCCTTGCCGGCGCGGCGCATCACCGTGAACCTTGCCCCCGCCGATTTGCCCAAGGAAGGCTCGCACTACGACCTGCCCATCGCGCTCGGCCTCATGGCGGCCATTGGCGCGATCCCCTCCGATTGCCTTTCCGGCTTCACGGTGGTGGGCGAACTGGGCCTCGACGGCACCATCGCCGCGGTGGCGGGCGTGCTGCCGGCGGCCATCGGCGCCAATGCGCGCGGCCATGGCCTGGTCTGCCCCGCCGCCTGCGGGGCGGAAGCGGCCTGGGCGAGCCCGGACATGGCGATCCTCGCTCCCGACAGCCTGATCCAGTTCGCCAATCACGTCACCGGCCGGCAGATCCTCGGCCGGCCCGATCCGCGCATCCGCGCGGGCGCGCAGGGCCTGCCGGACCTGAAGGACGTGAAGGGCCAAGAGACCGCTCGCCGGGCGCTGGAGGTGGCCGCCGCCGGCGGGCACAACCTGATCTATGTGGGCCCGCCCGGCGCCGGCAAGTCCATGCTGGCCCAGCGCCTGCCCTCCATCCTGCCGCCGCTCTCGCCCGCCGAAATGCTGGACGTGTCCATGATCGCCTCGGTGGCCGGCGCCATCGAGGATGGCGCGCTGATGGACCGTCGGCCGTTCCGCGCGCCCCACCATTCCGCCAGCATGGCGGCCATGGTGGGCGGCGGCATGAAGGCGCGGCCGGGGGAGGTGTCGCTCGCCCATCATGGCGTGCTGTTCCTGGACGAATTGCCGGAATTCTCGCCCCAGGTGCTGGATTCGCTCCGCCAGCCGCTGGAAAGCGGCGAGGTGCTCATCGCGCGGGCGAACCATCGGGTAAGCTATCCCGCGCGGTTCCAATTGGTGGCGGCCATGAATCCGTGCCGCTGCGGGCGCGCGGGGGAGCCGGGATTTACCTGCAAGCGCGGCCCGCGCTGCGCGGACGAATACCAGGCGCGCCTCTCCGGCCCGTTCATGGACCGCATCGACATCCATCTGGAAGTGCCGGCGGTGCGGGCAAGCGACCTCGTCTCGCCGGCACCTTCCGAAAGCTCGCGGGACGTGGCGGCGCGCGTCACCAATGCCCGCGCCGTGCAGCGGGAGCGCTATGCGGCGCTGGGCCGCCCGGATGTGACCATGAATGCCCACGCCTCCGGCCCCCTGCTGGAGCAGGTGGCGGTCCCCGACGGGGCGGCGCTGGCCTTGCTGCGCGATGCCTCGCAGGCCATGAACCTGTCCGCGCGCGGCTATCACCGGGTGCTGAAGGTGGCGCGGACGCTGGCGGACCTCGCCGGGGCCGAGACGCTCGGCCGCCAGCATCTGGCCGAAGCACTCGCCTATCGGGCCATGGCTGACCGTCCCCGGGCCGCCGCCTGAAACCGGCGGCCGCCCGGTTCGGGTTGGCTTCAGTAATTGGCGGTGACGGTGAGGCCTTCGTAGTAGCGGATCTCGCAGAGGTCGCCGAGCTGCACCTGCTGGAGGTCCGCCAGCACCTGGGCGTTCGCCGCCTTCACCGTGCGCACCAAGCCTTCCGGCCCCTCGAACGAGATGGTGCCGTTGGCCTTGTCGATATTGACGAGGATGTTGGTGACGGTAACTTCCCGGAAGCCGAAATCCTGCGGCCAGCCGGGCAGGCCGTCCTTCAGCACCACTTCGGCCGAAACGCGGCCGGGCGTGCCCTGGTGGGCCTTGCCGAGATAGGTGACGGTGCCGGGCAGCACGCGCACGGTGACGGAGCGGCTGTTGGCCATGGCCATCACGTCGCCGAACAGCGGAGGCACCAGGACCGACCAGCGCTTGCCATTGGCGCCTTCCAGCACCACCCGGCGGTCAGCCGGATCGGCGGAGACGAAGCGCGCCTGATAGGTCAGGACGGTCATGGGGCCGACGCCGGGGACGTCGATGGTGGTGACGGCGGAGGGCACCGGGCGCGGCTGGGCGGCGGCCTCCTCGGCGCCGAACAGGGCGCCGGCCCCCAGAAGCGCGGCGGTGAGAGCGGTTGCGCGCATCCGGGCGCCGGTGCCGCGAGAAATGCCAAGCATATGTGACCCCCTATGAGTGTCCCGCGCCCCCGGCGCGGCCATGCCGCCCGCCACCTGCGGCGGGCCTTGGCCTCTCATGGCACGGCTTTTCCTCCAAAAGCGTGAACGCGGCCGCACGTGCCCGCCACCTTGGCGCGTGGCGCCAAAAGCCTGGCCGGGCACAGCACCTTACCTAAGGTGACGAAGTGTGACTGTCGCATTGTCACATGCGCGTATGAATCTTATGGTGGTGTCCACGGTCATGCGGAAAAGGTGACGCCGCCGGGCTCGGTCTGCGGTGGCAAGCGCCTGAACCCGTGGATCGCGACGGCCCAGGGAGGGGTCGGCCTATGAAGCGCCAGGTGCCGGAAACCCAGGTTCAGCCCGCCTTCAACCTGCCCGCCTTGCTGGGCAAGGGCATCGATGTGGCGCGCGTGAACTTCGCCGATCCGCTCGCCTGGGCGGAGCGCGGCGTGCCCGGCATTCCCGGCTCGCAGAAATTCGTCAGCGACCTGCGCGCCTATTCCGGCATCCGCCACCGCGAAGTGCGCCCGCTGGGCGAACCCGTCGTGCTCGGCCGGCTCGGCTCGCTGGAGGTGCGCCTCGCCCGCACCGCGCGCGACGTGCGCAAGGCGCAGAAGCTGCGCTACAAGGTCTTCTACGAGGAAATGTCGGCCCTGCCGGACGGGCCCGCCCGCCTCGCCCGGCGCGACATGGACGCCTTCGACGCCATCTGCGACCACATGCTGGTGCTCGATTATGACGAGGCCAAGATGGTGCTCGGGCGGGTGAAGCCCAAGGTGGTGGGCACCTATCGCCTGCTGCGCCAGGATGTCGCCCGTCGCCATGGCGGCTTCTATACCCAGGCCGAATTCGACGTGAACCGGATCGTGGATGCCCATCCGGACCTGAAATTCCTGGAGCTGGGCCGCTCCTGCGTGCTCAAGCCCTACCGCAACAAGCGCACGGTGGAGCTGCTCTGGCACGGCATCTGGACCTATATCCTGCGCAACGACATCGACGTCATGTTCGGCTGCGCCAGCCTGGAGGGCACGGACCCGTCCGCCCTCGCCCTGCCGCTCTCCTTCCTGCACCACAATGCGCTGGCCCCGGAAGAATGGCGCGCCGCAGCCATCCCCCAGCGCTACGTGTCCATGAACCGCATGGCGCCGCAGGACATCAACCTGAAGGCGGCCATGCAGTCCCTGCCGCCCCTGGTGAAGGGCTATCTGCGCCTCGGCGGCTATGTGGGCGACGGCGCCGTCGTGGACCACCAATTCGGCACCACCGACGTGCTGGTCATCCTGCCCCGCGCCGTCATCAGCCCGCGCTATGTGGAGCATTTCGGCCCGAGCGCGAACCGCCACGCCATCTGAGGGCGGACGCGAGAGCGACTGCACCCTTGCGCGGCGGCGCAAGCTGCCGCATGTGGACGGCATGACCCGCCGCGAGCCGCGCTCATGATCGCGATCACCCACCGCATCGCCCTCCAGGAGGACGAGCTGGACTTCGCCTATGTGCGCGCCTCCGGCCCCGGCGGACAGAATGTGAACAAGGTGTCCACCGCGGTTCAATTGCGGTTCGACGCACTGGCCTCCCCCAGCCTGCCCGAGGGGTTGAAGTCCCGCCTGCCCGCCATCGCCGGCAGCCGGATGACGCAAGACGGCGTCGTCATCATCCACGCCCAGCGCCACCGCACCCAGGAACGCAATCGCGAGGATGCCATCGGCCGGCTGGTCGAGATGCTGCGCGAGGCGGCCTATGTGGCCCCCATCCGCCGCAAGACGCGGCCGACTTTGGCCTCCAAGGAGCGCCGGCTCGCCGCCAAGGAGCGGCGCGGCAGCGTGAAGAGCCTGCGGCGGGGGCGGGTGGACGTGGACTGACGGATCGGGATGGGACGCGTACCGGCGCGCGGCCGTGCATCCGGGGAACACTGCTAAGCCGGCTTATCGCTCGGTGCGGGCGAGCACGTCCATGAGCTCGGCCACCTTCTTGCGCTGCTCTTCCGCATTGCCCGAGCGGATGGCGTGCTCCACGCAATGGGCCACGTGGTCCCGCAACACTTCTTCCTCCGCCTTGCGCAGCGCGGCGCGGACAGCGGCGATCTGCGTCACCACGTCGATGCAGTAGCGGTCCTCCTCCACCATCTTGGCGATGCCGCGCACCTGCCCTTCGATGCGATTGAGGCGCTTGAGAACGGATGTCTTGGCTGTGGGTCCCATGCTTGCCATATACCCCCTATGGGTATATCAAACAAGTCAGCAGATACCCCCGTGGGGTTTCTTTCGCGGAATCTGAGCCAGCGCAAAGACGCTCCCCTCCCCTTGCCCTGTGGTGAGGCCATGATGGCAGACAAGACCGACCCCGCCCGCACGCCCGCTTCCGCGCCCCATCCGGCCAAAGGCCAGCCGGCGGAGGGGCATGGCAGCTGCTGTTCGAGCCCCGCGCCGCTGGACCTGTCCAAGCCGGCCTCGGGCGCGGAGTGCTGCGGCGGCGCGCCCCAGGCGGGGCCTGCCGCCCCAAAGGCGCACGTCCATAAGGAAGACGGCGGATGCTGCGGCGGAACCGGGCCGGCTTCGGCTCCGCCGCAGCACGCCGATTGCTGCGCGCCGCCGGCGCCGCTCGACCTGTCCGCCGCCCCCCGCGCGGCGGCGCCCAGATCGGCGCACGAGCCGGAGACCACGCCGGAGCCGTCCGGCCATGCCTGCTGCTCCGCCCCCGCGCCTTTGGACCTGACGCCGCCGGCCGCCTCCTGCTGCGGCGGGCATGGGGACCACGGCCACCCGCATGGGCACGACCACGCGGGCCATATGCATGCGGGTCACGCGCCCTCCCCGGCCGCCAGCCAGCTGGTGAAGGACCCGGTGTGCGGCATGGATGTGGACCCGCACACGGCCAAGCACCGCTCCACCCATGAGGGGCGGCCCTATTATTTCTGCAATCCCAGCTGCAAGACCAAGTTCGACGCCGATCCGGCCCGCTATCTCTCCGGCCAGCCCGTCCCCGCCGAGCCCGTGCCGGAGGGCACCATCTATACCTGCCCCATGGATCCGGAGATCCGCCAGGTGGGGCCGGGCACCTGCCCCATTTGCGGCATGGCGCTGGAGCCGGAACTGGTCAGCCTCGACGACGGCCCCAACGAAGAACTGGCGGACATGACCCGCCGGTTCTGGATCGGCCTTGCCTTGGCCCTGCCGGTCTTCGTGCTGGAAATGGGCCAGCACCTGTTCGGCCTGCATGTGCTGCCGCAGCAGGTGTCCAATTATGTGCAATTCGCCCTCGCCACCCCCGTGGTGCTGTGGGCAGGCCAGCCCTTCTTCGCCCGCGGCATCGCCTCGGTGCGCACCGGGCATCTGAACATGTTCACGCTCATCGCCATCGGCACGGGCGTCGCCTATGCCTATTCGCTGGTGGGCACCTTCCTGCCCGGCCTCTTCCCCCACGGCCTGACGCGCCATGACGGCGCGGTGGCGGTCTATTTCGAGGCGGCGGCGGTGATCACCGTGCTGGTCCTGCTGGGCCAGGTGATGGAGCTGAAGGCGCGCGAGCGCACGTCCGGCGCCATCAAGGCGTTGCTGGGCCTTGCCCCCAAGACCGCCCGCCGGGTGCGTCCCGACGGCACGGACGAGGACGTGGCCCTCGACCTCATCGCCAAGGGCGACCTCCTGCGCGTGCGACCCGGCGAGAAGGTGCCCGTGGACGGGCTCATCACCGAGGGGCGCGGGGCGCTGGATGAATCACTCGTCACCGGCGAATCCGTCCCCGTGGCTAAGCGTGCGGGCGATGCCGTCATCGGCGGCACGCTGGCTGCCACCGGCGGCTTCGTCATGCGGGCGGAAAAGGTGGGCCGGGAAACCATGCTCGCCCAGATCGTGCAGATGGTCGCCACCGCCCAAAGGTCGCGCGCGCCCATCCAGCGGCTCGCCGACACGGTCTCGGGCTGGTTCGTGCCTGCCGTGGTCGCGGCGGCGCTCATCGCCTTTGCCGCCTGGATGCTGGTGGGGCCGGAGCCGCGCCTCGCCTATGCGCTCACCGCCGCCGTCTCCGTCCTTATCATCGCCTGCCCCTGCGCACTGGGCCTTGCCACGCCCATGTCGGTGATGGTGGGCGTCGGGCGCGGGGCCCAGGCCGGCGTCCTGGTGAAGAATGCCGAGGCGCTGGAGCGTCTGGAGAAGGTCGCCACGGTCCTGGTGGACAAGACCGGCACCCTCACGGAAGGCCGTCCGCGCATCGTCGAGATGCGGGCCATTGATGGCGACGAGACCACCCTGTTGCGCCTCGCCGCGAGCCTGGAGCGGGGCAGCGAGCATCCCCTTGCCGCCGCCTTCCTCCGGGAGGCCAAGGCCCGCGACCTGGATCTGTCCGACGTGCAGGATTTCGAGGCCATCACCGGCGGCGGCGTGCGCGGCCGGGTGGACGGCGTCGCGGTGGCGGTGGGCCATGCCGGCTTCATCGCCGAAGGCGGCCCGGAATGCCGGCCCCTGCTGGCCGAGGCGGACGCCCTGCGCCAGTCCGGGTCCACCGTGGTCTTCATCGCGCGGGAAGGCAAGCTCGCAGGCCTCGTTGCCATCGCCGACCCCATCAAGGCCAGCACCGCCGAGGCCCTGAAGGCGCTCAAAGCCGACAAGGTGCGCGTTGTCATGCTCACCGGCGACAACCGCACCACCGCCGAAGCGGTGGCGCGGCGCCTCGGCATTGCCGAAGTGCATGCGCAGGTGCGCCCCGAGGACAAGGTGGAGAAGGTGAAGGCCCTGCGCGCCGCCGGCCATGTGGTGGCCATGGCGGGGGATGGGGTGAACGACGCCCCCGCACTGGCTGCCGCCGATGTCGGCATCGCCATGGGCTCCGGCACGGACGTGGCCATGGAAAGCGCCGGCATCACGCTTCTGAACGGTGATCTGGCCGGCATCGCCCATGCCCGCTCGCTCTCGCGCGCGACCATGGCGAACATCCGGCGCAACCTGTTCTTCGCTTTCGCCTACAACGCGGCCGGCGTGCCGCTGGCGGCGGGGGTGCTCTATCCCGCCTTCGGCCTCCTGCTTTCGCCCATGGTGGCGGCGGCGGCCATGTCGCTCTCCTCGGTCAGCGTCATCGCCAATGCGCTCACCTTGCAGCGCTGGCGGCCCTGATCGGCACGGCGCATCCTTTGCCGTTTGCGCCGCTGCCTGCCCTTGCAGCGCCAAAGGGGCGCGCGCATCCTGGACCTGATCCGGCTTGGGCCGGCCAGCGGGGATGCCATGGACGAGGCCCCACGCCCCTCCGACACCAGATGGCGCACACGCCTTGCCCCTTTCGGCCGCCTTGCGGTCGGCGCTGCAGGAATGATGGCGGATCTCGTCCTTCCGCCCACCTGCATCTCCTGCCACGGGGTGATGGCCGGAAAGGGGGGCCTGTGCGGCACCTGCTGGCCGCGCCTGACCTTCATCGCCCGGCCGTTCTGCGAGCGGCTCGGCACGCCCCTGCCCTTCACCCCGCTGGGCGATGCCGGCCCCTATCTGAGCGCCGAGGCCCTGGCTGATCCCCCCGCCTTCGCGCGGGCGCGGGCGGCTGTGGTGTTCGGCGACATTTCCCGCGACCTGGTGCATGGCCTGAAATATGGCGACCGGCTGGACCTTGCCCGGCCCATGGCCCGCCTCATGGCCCAGGCCGGGCGGGACGTGCTGGCGGATGCCGACCTCCTCCTGCCCGTGCCGCTGCACGCCTTCCGGCTGTGGCGGCGGCGCTTCAACCAGGCCGCGCTTCTGGCCCGGCACCTCGCCAGCGGGGCGGAAAAAAAATGGAGGACAGACACCCTCGTACGGGTGCGCGCGACCCCCTCCCAGATATCCCTGAGCCGGCTTGAACGGCACCGCAATGTGTCGGGCGCGTTCGCCGTTCGCGCGGCCGCCGAGGCGCATGTTTACGGGCGCCGCATCCTGTTAGTCGACGATGTGCTGACCACCGGCGCCACCCTGGACGCCTGTGCCCGGACCCTGCGGCGCGCGGGCGCGGCGCATGTGGATGCCCTCACCTTCGCCCGGGTTGTGGAAGCCGGCTGAAAACCCATATTATGCAACACTTCCGTGACGGCGTTCCCCGTCTCTAACTTATTGTCGGATCACGCTTGGCTTGGATTGCGCCGCAGTCCGAGCCGGACGTGCTCTAGGGGCTTTCATGAAATCCATCGTCATCTACACCAAGAGCTGGTGCTCCTACTGCCACGCGGCCAAGGAGTTGCTGCGCCGCAAGGGCTGGACCTTCACCGAGATCGACGTGACCACCGACCCCGCCGGCCAGGCGGACATGTCCCAGAAGGCCGGCGGGCGGACCTCCGTGCCGCAGATCTTCATCGGCGACACCCATGTGGGCGGCTGCGATGACCTTTATGCCCTCGAGCGCGAGGGCAAGCTGGACGCGCTGGCGGCATGACCTCACGCGCGCCCGCGCCTGGCGCGCAGACCTCCCACGGTAGAGAAAGCGTGACCCGTCTCGATTGCGGTGCCATCGGACCGGCGCCTGCTCTAGACTGATGCGAGAACCGGAAAGCCTGCGAGACCCCATGAGCTCCTCAGCCTCCTCCCAGACCCTGCGCGTCGGCCTCGTCCAGCTGCGCTCCGGCCGCGATGTCGGCGCCAATATCGACATTGCCAGCGCCCTCATCCGGCAGGCCGCGGAGGCGGGCGCGCGCTATGTGCAGACGCCCGAGACCACCAATCTCATGGAGCTGGACCGGTCCATCCTGTTCGAACAGCTGAAGGAGGAAGAGAGCGATCCCGCCCTCGCCGCCTTCCGCGACCTCGCGCGCAGCCTCTCCATCCACCTGCATGTGGGCTCGCTGGCGCTGAAGGTCTCCGAGCAGCGGGCTGTCAATCGCGGCTTCCTGATCGCGCCCGACGGCGAGATCGCCGCCCGCTACGACAAGATCCACATGTTCGACGTGGACCTCCCAAACGGCGAGAGCTACCGCGAATCCACCGCCTACAAGCCCGGCGAGCGGGCCGTGCTCGGCCATGTGGAGGGCATCGGGCTTGGCATGACCATCTGCTACGACCTGCGCTTCCCTGCCTTGTACCGGGCGCTGGCGGAAGCCGGGGCGCAGGTGCTCACCGTCCCGGCCGCCTTCACGCGTCCCACGGGCGAGGCCCATTGGCATGTGCTGCTGCGCTCCCGCGCCATCGAGAACGGCGCCTATGTGCTCGCCGCGGCCCAGGGCGGTCGGCATGAGAATGGCCGCGAGACCTATGGCCATTCCCTGGTGATCGACCCGTGGGGCCGCGTTCTGGCGGAAGGCGGGAGCGATCCGGGCGTCATCCTCGCCGAGCTGGACATGGCCGAGGTGGACGCCGTGCGCCAGCGCATCCCCTCCCTGCGCCACGGCCGCCGCTTCGAGATGGCGGAGGGCCGGCCGGCGGGCCACCTGCACCTGGTGGGAGCCCCCACGTGATCCGCTACACGCTCCGGTGCGACCAGGACCACACGTTCGAGAGCTGGTTTCCCTCGTCCGACAGCTATGAGAAGCAGAAGGCGCACGGCTTCGTCGCCTGTCCCACCTGCGGCAGCGTGGCCGTGGAGAAGGCGGTAATGGCGCCCTCCGTTGCGCGCACCGATCGCGCCCGCGCGCCCGAGCCGCGCCCGGCCGAGGCCACGGAGCCCGCTCCGAACGCCCCTCCGGCCGCCGAGCAGATGGCCCTCATGTCCGAGCCGGAGCGCGAGCTGCGCCGCCTGCTGCGCGCCGTGCGCGACCATGTGACCAGCACGGCGGACTATGTGGGCGACCAGTTCGCCGACCTCGCCCGCAAGATGCACCAGGGCGAGGTGGAGCACCGCTCCATCTATGGCGAGGCGACACCCGAGGAGGTGCGCACGCTGAAGGAGGACGAGGTGGAGGTCTATGCGCTGCCCGTCCTTCCCGACGAGCGCAACTGACGGGTCCTTGCCGCGCGCCAAAAGGCACGCCCATCCCGCACAAACTTGCCCTGCGTTAACCCCGGCGCAACCATATTCGCGGCCCATTAGAGCCGGATCCGCTTCCCTTGAACCGCATCGCGATTCAAGGGGAGGGGCTTATCCGTCTCTACGCGAAAAGGTAGGGACCGAGCCGCCCGCACCCGCCGGGGCGCGGACGCAGATTGGGGCATGGCCGCCGCCCCGGCTTCCCGCACGGCGAACCGCCCCAGGTTCGCGCGGAGGCTGGCGGGGCCCGAAGATGTGGCGGCTTTGTCCGCCAGGATGAGGCGCACATGGCACACACACTCCCCCGCCCCCTTCGCGTCGCCGCCTGCGGCCTCGCGCTCGCCGGCAGCTTCGTGGCTGGCGCTTGCGGGCAGGTGACCGCGCAGGTGACCGGCTCCGTCGTCGATGCGCCTGCAACGCCCGCTCCCGCGCCCGCCCGCTCCAGTCATCCCCTGATGGCGCCGCAGGCGATCGCCGCTGCGGAAGCCAATTTCAACAGCTGCATCGCCGGCATGTGGCCGCAAGCCCAGGGCAAGGGCGTCTCGCGCCGCACCTTCGAGCGCTACACGTCGGACCTCACCCCCGACATGAAGATCATGGATTTCCTGGACCAGCAGCCGGAATTCTCCAAGCCCATCGGCGATTATGTGAACATGCTGGTCACCGAGCGGCGCATCACGCGCGGCAAGGAGATCCTGGCCAAGTACAAGCCCATCTTCGACCATGCGGAGAAGGCTTTCGGCGTGGATCGCTATGCGGTGGCCGCCATCTGGGGCATCGAATCCGACTATGGCAGCCCCTCGGGCATGGGCAATCGCTCGGTGCTGCGCTCCACCGCGACGCTGGCTTGCATCGGCCGGCGGCAGGAATTCTTCCGCGACGAATTCCTGGCCACTCTCCAGATCCTGGAGAAGGGCGACGTTCCGGCGGACCATCTGAAGGGCTCCTGGGCCGGCGCCTTCGGCCCCACCCAGTTCATGCCCACCTCGTTCCAGCGCTTCGCCGTGGATTTCGACGGCGACGGCAAGCGCAACGTGGTGGATTCCATCCCCGACGTGATCGGCTCAACGGCGAACAACCTGAAGCTGGACGGCTGGGAGTTCGGCCGCACCTGGGGCTATGAGGTGGTCCTGCCGGCCAATTTCGACTACCGCTATGTGGACCGCTCCCGCAAGATGACGCTCGGCCAATGGGCCGCGCTGGGCATCAAGCGGCCGGGCGGGCGCGACTTTCCGCGCGGCAACGACACGGCCTTCCTGCTGCTGCCTGCGGGCGCCAAGGGTCCGGCCTTCCTGATGCTGCCGAACTTCTCGGCCATCCTGAAATACAATCCCGCCGATGCCTATGCCCTCGCCATCGGCCACCTGTCCGACCGCCTGCGCGGCGGCGGCGCCTTCGCCCAGAACTGGCCCGACGAGCGCGCGCTCAGCCGCAGCGAGCGCGTGGAATTGCAGAACCTGCTGATCCAGCGCGGCTATGACATCGGCACCGTGGACGGCATTCTCGGCCAGAAGACACGCGTGGCGGTGCAGGACTTCCAGGTCCGCGCCGGCATGCTGCCGGACGGCTACCCCTCCGTGGCCGTGCTGGATCGCTTGCGGCGCTGAGGAGGGTTGGCGGGCCGGGTCTCGCGTCCGCCGAACGCCCCGCGCTTGGTCGAACCCCCTTGCGCGGGAGGTCCCCGACGACACCGGCATGACGAGCAAGCGCCCTCGTCCCGGAGCGCGTTCGGGCAAGATGTGGCCTCGGACCTAGAGCATGCGCCGATCAGATTGGTTCAATCTGATGGGATCGCGCTCTAGGTGCGGGGCTGGTGGGATGCGGCTTCTCCAGCTGCCTGCCAGCCGCCCAGCGGCCGCAAGGTGGCGCAGGCTGGGCCTCCCTTTCCATCCCGTCCGGGGAGACGTGCCTCCAGCACGGTGCCCCGCAGCGCCACCTCCAGAAGCGCCGGCGACAGGTCGTGAATGTCCACCTTGCCGCGACGGCTCCAGGGCGAACCGGGGTCTCCGGCCTGGGTCCCGATCGCGATATAGACGAACTGCCGTTCCTTCCCCTCTCGGCGCACGAACGGCCCGCGAAAGCGCGGCCCCTCCGCCACCTGAACCGCTAGGTCGAAGGCCAACGGCGCCTCCGAAGCGACGACGGGATCGACCGGCGTGTTCTTCGGGTCCTGAAGGCTGTAGGTCACGCCGGGAACAGGGTCCTGGATGATCAGGCGCAAGGTGATGGTCGAAGCGGTCATCTTCAGGGTGCCTGGAGGCCTGGGGTCTTGCCGTGGCAGTGTCTCACGGTCAGCAGGACGAGTGCCAGGCATCGTGCGCTCCTGGACGGGAGGGACGGCTCTGGTGGGGTTGCGACCGCCCCCGCACCTCCTTCTGGAGGCGTCATGAGGCCCCAGGCCCCACGGCCGAAGCCCGCGCGCGCAGCGGGCAACCGGCTCACGGTAGTCGTCATGGGCGGGGATTTGGGGGGTTGTGTCCAAACAAAAACCCCCGTTTGTCTTTCGACGCCCGGGGGTTTTTGTTTTGTTTATCGTGTTTAGAGCTTTGATGTCCTTTGC
>NZ_JARBFX010000016.1 GCF_028863665.1 Aquabacter sediminis | reverse complement strand
AGCGCCAATGGTACTTCGTCTCAAGACGCGGGAGAGTAGGTCGCTGCCAGGCCTGCAAAGGACATCAAAGCTCTAAACACGATAAACAAAACAAAAACCCCCGGGCGTCGAAAGACAAACGGGGGTTTTTGCTGTTCATCACATGCCACGCGCAGCGGGCGGCAAAAGCCAGACGCAAGGACGAGCCCCCGCCCCCTCTTGCGCCAAACTCCCATCGGCGTATGCATCCCCGCACGGGAGGGGAGGGGACCATGACCACGACCGCACCGGCCCAGCCGGGGGACTGGAATGCCGCGCTCTATCTGAAGTTCGAGGATGAGCGCACCCGTCCCTCCTCGGATCTCCTGGCGCGCATTCCTCCCATTGAGGCGCGCCACGTGGTCGATCTGGGCTGCGGCCCGGGCAATTCCACGGAACTGCTGGCGCAGCGCTTTCCACACGCCCGCATCCTTGGCATCGACACCTCGCCCGACATGATCGCAGCCGCGCGCAAGCGCCTGCCCGGCGCCACCTTTCTCCTCGGCGACGTCTCGGCGCTTTCGCTGGAAACGCCAGCGGACATTCTCTTTGCCAATGCTGTCCTGCAATGGGTTCCCGACCATGAGGGGCTTCTTCCGCGGCTGATGGCACAGCTGGCGCCCGGCGGCGTCCTGGCGGTGCAAATGCCGGACAATCTCGACGAGCCCTCGCACGTGGCCATGCGCACCGCGGCCGCCCATGGCCCCTGGGCGCAAAAGCTGGCCTCCGCCGCCGATGCCCGCACGCCGCTTCCCGGCATCGACGCCTATTACGACATTCTGCGCCCAAGTTGCGGGGCTTTGGACATCTGGCGCACGACCTATCATCACCCGCTGGATGGTCACGGGGCCATTGCCGAATGGGTGAAGAGCACGGGCCTGCGCCCTTATCTCGATCCGCTGACGATCGAGGAGCGGTCAGCCTATGTGGAACGGTACATCGACCTCATCGCACCGCATTATCCGGTGCATCCGGACGGCAAGGTGCTGCTCGCGTTTCCCCGCCTTTTCCTGGTGGCGCGCAAGCCCTTGTGAAGGCATCGGCGCGAACCGGCCACAAAGGCGGTCCATGGAAAGGCTGTTTCGGATTGGGCGGCGATCTGATCCATAGTCGAACGAATCCCACCGCCGGGTGTTGCTGCAGGCGGATCAAACAGGAAGGACCCGCGCCATGACCGAGAGCCCGTTCGAGGAGACCGAGATCGACACCGCCGCGGCCCTTGCAGGGGAGGTGGCGTTGGGGCTGGACAAGCCGGTGGCCGTGGTGCTGCTGGACCTCCTGGCCCGTATCATGGACGAGGGCGGCGCCGAGCAATTGCGCGATGTGCTGGAGCATCCCGCCGATATGAGCGCCATCTGGACCCTGAAGACCGCCCTGGAAAGCGCCGTCGGCGTACCCATGGCGCAGGATTATGATGCGCTGGTGGATGCGGCGCGCACGCTGGTGGTTTCGCGGCTCGAAGCTGCGGACTGAGACGTCTTCGGCGGCCGCGAAGCCCAAAGAAAAAGCGCCGCTCCGGAAGGGGCGGCGCTTTTCTCGTTTCAGTGGAACGAACAAGGGTCCCGGAGGCTCACCAGCTCGGCAGCACCGAGCCCTTGAAGGTGGTCAGGATGAAGTCCTTCACCTCCGGCGAGCGATAGCTGTCCACCAGGATCTTCACATAGGGCTTGTCCTTGTCGGCCACGCGCACGGCGATGACATTCACATAGGGGCCCTTGGGATCCTCGCGCAGGATCGGGTCCTTCACCGGGTCGAGGCCGGCTTCCTTGGCATAATTGGTGTTGATGCCGGCGGCCGCGAGGTCGGGCAGCGAGCGGGGCAGCTGGGCGGCGTCGATCTCGACGATCTTCAGCTTCTTCGGGTTCTCGGTGATATCCGCCACCGACGGCTTGAAGCCGACGCCGTCGCGCAGCTTGATATAGCCCTTGTCGCGCAGCAGCAGCAGCACGCGCCCGCCATTGGTGGGATCGTTGGGAATGCCAACGCTCGCGCCCGCCGGCAGGTCATCGACGCTCTTATATTTGGTGGAATAGATGCCGATGGGGAAGTTCACCGTCTGGCCGACGGAGACGAGCTTATAGCCGCGATCGGCCACCTGGTTGTCGAGATAGGGCTGGTGCTGGAAGGAATTGGCCTGCAGCTCGCCGGAATTCAGCGCCTCGTTGGGCACCACATAGTCGGAGAATTCGACGATCTGGATGTCGAGGCCCTGCTTGGCGGCGATGGGCTTCACCGCTTCCAGGATCTGGGCGTGGGGGCCGGGGGTAACGCCGACCTTGATGGTTTCGGCACCGGCTGCGGTGGCGACGAGCGCCAGGGCCACGCCGGCCAGAAGGCTGCGGAGGGTCATGGGATTTCTCCTGGGTGTTTCTGAAGAGACTGGATTTTGGAAGGGGCCGCCGGGTCAGTCCCGGCGATTGCGCTTGTCGAGCCGGCGGGCAAGCAGGTCGCCGGCGCTCTGGACGATCTGGACCAGCAGGATGAGGATCACCACCACGGTGGCCATCACCTCGGGCATGAAGCGCTGGTAGCCGAAGCGGATGCCGAGGTCGCCGAGGCCGCCGCCGCCCACCGCGCCGACCATGGCCGAGTAGCCGAGCAGGCTGACGGCGGCGAGGGTCAGGGCGAGCGTGATGGCGGGCAAGGCTTCCGGCAGCAGCACCTTGAGCACGATCTGCACTGGGCTTGCCCCCATGGCGCGTGCGGCCTCCACCAGGCCTTGGTCCACCTCGCGGATTGCGGCTTCGATGAGGCGGGCGATGAAGGGCGCGGCGGCCACTGTCAGCGGCACGATGGCGGCATTGGTGCCGATGGATGTGCCGGCAATCAGCCGGGTGAAGGGGATGATGGCCACCACCAGGATGATGAACGGCGTGGAGCGCGCCGCATTCACCACCAGGCCGAGTGCGTGGTTGACGAGAGGGGCCGCGAACAGCTCGCCCGAACGGCTGGTGGCGAGGAACACGCCCAAAGGCAGCCCGATGGCGGTGCCGATGAGGCCGGCCACCGCTACCATATAGAGGGTCGCCTTGGTGGCCTCGATCAGCAGGTCGACCATGGCGGGGGTGAGGAAATCAAGCGACATAGCCGAGCACCTCCGTGCTGAGATCAAGCCTTTCCACAGCGGCGCGCATGGCTTCCACCGTGCCGGGCGTACTGGGGACGCCCACTACGATGACGCCGAACGGCACGCCGGCAATGTCGTCCACCTGGGCCTGAATGATGTTGAGGTCGATGCCCAGCACCCGCGAAACCCGAGAGAGCACAGGGTCGGTGGCGTGGTTGCCGGTGAAGACCACCCGCACCAGGGCCTGGCCGCCAGGAATGGGATCTGCGTGGAGGCGGTCGGCGATGTAGGGCGGCAGGGAGGCGCCGGTCAGGGCCGAAATGAAGGAGCGCGTGGTGGCGTGCTGGGGCCGGGCGAAGATCTCGTAGGTGGGCCCGTCCTCCACGATCTGCCCGCCGTCGAGGACGGCCACCCGGTCCGCGACCGCCTTGATGACCCCCATCTCATGGGTGATGAGGAGGACGGTCAGGTTCAGCTCCGCATTCACCTTGCGCAGCAGGGCGAGGATCTGGTTCGTGGTTTCCGGGTCCAGCGCCGAGGTGGCCTCGTCAGACAGGAGGACGCGGGGGCGCATGGCCAGTGCGCGGGCGATGCCCACCCGCTGCTTCTGGCCGCCGGAGAGTTCCGCGGGATAGCGGTCGCGCTTGTCGGCGAGGCCGACGAGGTCCAGGAGGGGCTCGACCCGGGCCTTGATCTCCCGGGCGGGGACGCCGGCAATTTCCAGAGGCAGGGCCACATTTTCGAAAGCAGTGCGCCGTGCCAGCAGGTTGAAATGCTGGAAAATCATGCCAATGGACCGGCGCGCTTCGCGCAGGCCAGGCTCCGACAAGGCGGTGATGTCCGTGCCGTCCACCACCACCCGGCCGGACGTGGGGCGCTCCAGCCCATTCACCAGGCGGATGAGGGTGGACTTGCCGGCGCCGGAGCGGCCGATGACACCCACGATGGTGCCTTCCGGCACGGACAGGTTCACATCCGAGAGCGCCGCCACCTCGGGCGTGCCGCGGCGGGCGCCATAGGTCTTGCCCACATGCTCGAACTGGACGACGGAGGGCGTCACGGCTTGCGGTCTTCCTGTTGGGTCCGCCACGACGGGGACGGCGGGGGAGAAGGGGGAGAGGGCGTTCATGCGCATGTCACCATGGCAATGCCGCGCACGCCAGCGGCCGGCATAGAGCCGGGGCGTCAGGAGCGGCGGGGAGAAGAGGAAGCGGGCGGAAGGATGCGCGGGCGTCTCGGGCCTCGAGCCGGGTGCGCATGCCGAACGAAACCAACGGACCGCGCGCCAGGGCGTGCGGGGCCGTTGGGTTTCACATTCGCATACACCGGCAGCGCGTCATGGCCGCACCCGTTCCTTGAAGATCCTGCGGTGCAACATTGTTCGATTTGACGAACAAGTCAAGCGGGGATCTGCCATGCCAAAAATGGGGTGTGAAATAAGGACGGCGTGTAAAATCGTCCTCCTCATCTCATCCCCACGTTCGGCTTTTAGAACCCCGCAATCCGCCGGGGCGGATCACTCCGCCGCCTTGGGGTAGCCGGGAACGTGCTGCTGGGCGCGATGTTCGCCAGCATGGGCCCCGTCCGGCTCATCGCGGGCGCCGATGAAACGGCCGAAGATCCGACCAAGGATCCGACGCAAGTCATCCATCACCGTGAAGACGGCCGGCACGAACACCAGCGACAGAACGGTGGAGGCGATGAGCCCACCGATGACCGCGATGGCCATGGGAGCCCGGAAAGCACCGCCTTCGCCCAGTGCCAGGGCCGAGGGCACCATGCCTGCCGCCATGGCGATGGTGGTCATGACAATGGGCTGGGCGCGCTTGCGGCCCGCTTCCATGAGCGCCTCGAAGCGGGAATGGCCGAGAGCCATGGCCTCCACCGCGAAGTCCACGAGGAGGATGGCGTTCTTGGTGACGATGCCCATCAGCATCAGGAAGCCGATCACCACCGGCAGCGAGACCGAGTTGCCGGTCAAAAGAAGCGCGATGAAGGCACCGCCCACCGACAGCGGCAGAGAGATGAGGATGGTGATGGGCTGCAGCACGTCCTGGAACAGCAGCACCAGCACCGCCAGCACCAGCATCACGCCCGCCGCGATGGCGAGTGCGAAGCCCGTGAACACCTCTTCCATAATCTCCGCATCGCCTGATTCCTTGAGGGTCACCCCCGGCGGAAGATCGCGAGCAGCGGGGAGGGCCTTGACCTGCTCAAGCGCCGTGCCGAGCGGCGTGTCGCCCACGAGGTCCGCCTCCACGGCGATGCGCCGGGCCCGGTCATAACGTTCCAGTGCGGTCGGACCCTTGCCGAACTCGATGGTGGCCACGGCGGACAGGGGCACGGAGACCCCCGTCTTGGTGGGCACGCGAATGGCATCGAAGGTGGAGAGATGGGCGCGCGCGCGCTCGTCCATTTGGACGCGGATGTCGATCTGCCGGTCCTTGGCCGAGAACTTGGCCAGGTTGGCGTTGATGTCGCCGATGGTGGCGATGCGCACCGTCTCCGCGATGGTGTCCACCGACACGCCCAGCTGGGCCGCCTGGTCGAGCTTGGGGATGATGCGGATTTCGGGCCTGTCGAGGGAGGCGCTGGAGACCACGTTGGACAAGACCGGCACCTCGTCGCGGATCTCCTTTTCCAGCTTGAGCGCTGCCGCCTCCACCGCATCCCCGTCATTGCCGGAAAGGATGACCGTGAAGCCGCGCTGCGCTGCTTGGCCGTTGGGGCTCCAGGTGAAGCGCATATCGGGAATGGCGGTCAGCTGGTCGTGCAGGCGGCCCTCAAACGTCTTCTGGTCGACCGCGCGCTCCTTGCGCGGCTTGAGGTTGGCGACAATCTGCGCCTCGCGCACCTCGCCGGCCGACAGCCCGTCGCCCCCGGTGCCGGCGGTGGCATAGACGCTTGCCACCTCCGGCTGCTCCAGCAGCAGGTCGGTGATGCGGTCGGCCACGTCCTGCGTCTCGGCCAAAGTGGTGCCCGGTGGCATCTCGATGGACAGCATGGAGCGGGAAATGTCGTTGGCGGGCAGGAAGCCGGAGGGCAGCAGCGTCGACAGGTAGATGGTGCCGGCGAACACGCCGAACCCCATCAGGATGGTCACGAAGCGATGCCGCACCGACCAGCCCAGGACGCGCATGTAATTGCGCATCACCAGGCCTTCCTTCACCTGGTGATGGCCCGTATCGCGCAGGAAATAGGCCGCCAGCAAAGGCGTGATGAGCCGCGCCACCGCCAACGAGAACAGCACGGCGATGGCCACCGTGATTCCGAACTGCTTGAAATACTGCCCGGCAATGCCCCCCATGAAGGAGACCGGCACAAAGACGGCGGCGATGGTCAGAGTGGTCGCCACCACCGCAAGCCCAATCTCGTCCGCCGCCTCGATGGAGGCGCGGTAGGGCGACTTTCCCTCCCTCATATGCCGGACGATGTTCTCGATCTCCACGATGGCGTCGTCCACCAGGATGCCGGTCACCAGCGTGATGGCCAAAAGGCTCACCGCATTCAGCGAGAAGCCCAGCAGGTCCATGATCCAGAAGGTGGGCAGGATGGAGAGCGGGATCGCCAGCGTGGTGATGATGGTGGCCCGCCAGTCCCGCAGGAACAGAAACACCACCACCACGGCCAGGATGGCGCCTTCGATGAGGGTGTGCATGGCGGATTCATAGTCCGCCTTGGTGTAGCGCACCGTGGTGTCGATCATGGAGAAGGTCACTTCGGGATGCGCAGCACCGAGCTTCTTGATCTCGTTCTGGACGCGCTCCTCCACCACAACGTCTGAAAAGCCCTTGGCGCGGTAGACCCCGAAGGCCACCACCGGCCGGCCATCCAGGCGCGCAAAGACGCGGGGCTCGGCGGAGCCGTCATAGACGCGGCCCAGATCCTTGAGGCGCACATAGCGGCCGTTGGAGAGCACGATGCGCATGTCGGCGAGCGCGTCCACGGTCTCGGCACCCGCCAGGGTGCGGATGGACTGTTCCTGCGTGCCCACTTCGCCCCGTCCGCCGGAGACATCCAGATTGGTGGACCTGAGCTGGCGGCTCACCTCGGCCGCGGTAATGCCAAGGGACATCAGCCGGTCCGGGTCGAGCGCGACGCGGATCTCGCGGTCGGCGCCGCCCTGGCGCTTGACCTGCGCCACGCCGCGAATGCCCTGGATGGCACGAGCGACGGTGTCGTCCACGAACCACGACAATTCCTCCGCGCTCAGCGTGGCGGAGGACACCGCGAAGGTGATGATTGGGAGCCCTTCAATGTCGACGCGTTGGATGATGGGTTCATCGATGGATTGGGGCAGCTCGGTGCGGATCTTCGTCACCGCATCGCGCGTGTCATTCACCGCCCGGTCCACGGCCGTTTCCAGGTGGAACTCGATGGTTGTGATGGAGGTGCCTTCGGAGATGGACGAGGTGATGTGCTTCACACCCGCCACGCCGGCGACCGCATTCTCCACCTTCTTGGTAACCTGCGTCTCCAGTTCACTCGGCGCCGAGCCGGGCTGGCTGACGGTGATCATGACGATGGGGACGTCGATATTGGGCATCTGCGTCACCGGCAGGGACCGGAAATGCACGATGCCGAGTGCGGTGAGCACCACGAACAGGACGAGCGCAGGGATGGGCTTTCGGATCGCCCAGGCCGAGACGTTAAGAGCCATCAGCCGGCATCCTTCGCGGTCTGGATGGCCTCGACCGGGGTCACATGATCGCCCTCCCGCAGGAAGCCGCCGGCCCGCACCACCACCTGGTCATTGGCGCTGACGCCCTGCACAAGTTCCACCCGTCCGTCGCTCTTCAGGCCGGTTTCCACCCGCCGTTCATTGACGATCCCATCGGTGACCACCAGCACATAGGCGCCCTTGGCATCGAACTGCACCGCCGACTGGGGCACAACCAGGCCCTCGCGGCGGCCGATCTCGATCAGTCCCCGCGCATAGGTGCCCGGCCGCAGGCGGGTATCCTCGGGCAGGGCAATTTCCACGAGGCCAAGCCGGGTGGACTTGTCCACCTGCGCGGAAATCAGACGCACCTTGCCTTGCACGGGCTTGGTGAAGCCGGCGGGGGTCACATCCACGGGCTGGCCGACGGCGATGCGCGGCATGGCCGCCTCCGGCACCTCCGCCTCCAAATCAATGGCGCCATCCTTGGCGATCCGGAACAGCGGATCGGCGCGATTGGACAGCACGATGGAGCCCAGACGGGCGTCGCGGGTGAGGATTACACCATTGTCGGGCGAGCGCACTTCCGTCCGCCGCAGCCGCAGTTCGATCTCCTCCCGCTGGGCCTGCACCAGCTTGGCTTCCGCGCGCGCGGCCACCAGCGCCTGGCGGGCGGCGGCAACCTGGGCCGATGCCACTTTCACCCCCCGCTCCCGCTCATCCAGGGCCTCCTGGGAAATCACCCCCGTCTTGCGCAGCTGGCGCGCGCGGTCCACGGCAGCGGAGGCTTCCGTCTCCTGGGCGAGCATCTGGTCGAGGGTGGCATTCTGCTGGGCGATGGCAGCTTCCGCACGGGCGCCGCTGGCATTGTTCTGTGCGATCTGGACCTGGAGCATGTCGCGGGCGAGGCGGGCCAGAACCTGGCCGCGCTCCACCTTGTCGCCCACGTCCACCAGGATTTCCACCAGCCGGTAGCCTTCCACCTCGGGCCCGATCTGGATCTCCTCCCGTGCCTTTAGCGAGCCGGTGGCCAGCAGCGATTCCGTCATCAGCCGGGGTTGCGGCCGGACGACGGTCACCGTCAGCCCCTTGCCGCTCTTTGCCGGCGGCGCCTCCGCGCGCACCGCGGCCGCAGGGGCGAGGGCGAAGGTGAGGGCGAGGCCGAGGCAGGAAACAAGGCGGCGCATGGGAACGGGATTCCAAGAGGGAGGCGGGAGCGGACGGGCAGCAGGCACCGCGCAAACGTGTTCATGACCATGGGAGAGGATCACGTCATCCTCGTGGCGCGGGCGGCTCATGGCGCGTCCTCCCCGGAGGAGGGCGTGGGCTTGAGCATGCGGCCGACCATCGCAGCCAAGGCGGGGACGCGATCGGCGACTTTCCATTCGGGATGAAGCTGGCTGTGGAGCACCAGCCCGTCGCCAATGGCCTGGAGCAGGATCAATACGTTCTCAAGATCATCGCCAACATCCACGTCGCCCGCCGCGACGGCGGCGGCGAGGGCCTCGCGGAGCATGTCGCGGCTTTCCGCTTCCACTGGCTCCACAGCCTCGCGCAGGCGCGCATTGCGAATGGCTTCCGCCATGATCTCCGGCCCGAGGCGGGAGCACACCATGGTGTCCTCCGTGAGGACGGTGACCATGCCGGCGGCCAGGCCTTCCAGGAAGCTCGGCGCCGCGGACAACTGCTCGAATACCCGCGCCCGCTCTGCACGCTCGCCTTCGACGATGGCGCCGATCAGGGATTCCTTGGAGGGAAAATAGCGGTAGAGCGCACCGGGGCTCATGCCGGCCTCGGCGCAGATCTGCTGCATGGACGTGCCATGGAAGCCGGCCCGGGCAAAGCAGGTGACCGCCGCGGCGAGGATGCGCCTTTGCTGGTCGGTACGATGATCGGAGCGGGGCGCGGCGATGTCGTGCACGGGGCCTCACGGGATGCGAACGAATATTCGCTCTCGTAGGCGCTCGGCACCTGCGCCGTCAAGAGCGAACGTTCGTTCGCATGCTCCGTCGACCTTCAAACGTCTCCCGAACCAACGAAACCTCGCCTAACGGCTATCGGGTGCAGGGCAAGCTACCGATGGTGAGCGTGGCGAGAACGGCCTTGGTCTTCTGATCGCGCAGGGTGAACAGAGAGCCCGCGCGGGTCCATGGGCCGGTCTTGGCCGTGCCGACGGCGCCAGATACCGCAGCAAACAGCTGGGACTCGCCGGTGGCGCTCGGCGCCGCCAGCACTTCCACGTCTGCGGCCTTTGAGGCGCGGGCATCCCAGCTCAAGCTGACTTCGCGCGGCGCCTCGCACGAACTCAAGGCTGCCGGATTGGCGGTAAAGATCGTGCCGGGTACTTGGGCCACGGCGAGGCTCGAGAAAGACGTCATCAGAAGCGCGGCGGCGAGGAAGGCGCGTGAACACTGACGCATGGCATGATCCTTCTCAACAGGCGTGGGTCACGAACCATCGCTTCGTGGCCTTGTCAATGGTCCCGGCGGATGGTCCTGGCTGCACCGCCACCAGCACATGGTGCGCCAGGTTCTTTCACAGGCTTCCCGGAAGGGCCCCGCCATCGGGCGGGATTGTCTGGCGCAAGGCGAAGGCGGCAGGTGGCCAGCAAAGCGCGGAATAGGGCACGCCATCCTGGGTGAGGATGGGGCTGTAATAGGGATCGGCCGAAAGCTCCAGGCCCCACCGGGCGCGCAGGGTGCGCAATTCCCGGTCGCGCCGGTCCCGCTGTAGGCTGCCGCGAACGGCGCCGGTGGCGGCCTCGATGCTGGTGCGGGCGTGAGGCGTGAGAATGAGCCGCCGGCCGAGCGCCCGCAGGCGCAGGCTGAAGTCCACGTCGAACAGGAAGGAGGGGAAATGCTGCTCGTCCAGGCCCTCCAGGGAGGAGAAGGCATGGGCGCGCATGGCGATGAAGCGCCAGGAGAGCGCTCCCACCTCGTGGGCCACCTGGAGCAGGTCACCATAGCCCGGGTCCCGGCCCACCCGATCCTGGAAGGCGGGCAAGGCGTCGAACTTCGGCCCGAGCACATAGCCCGCATCCACCACGCCGCCATCGGGATCGCGCAGGAGGCCGGCCGCGGCACCGACGCCAGGCCCGGCAAGGCGGCCCAGCAATTCGTCGAGCCATGCGCCGTCCTGGGACACCACGCCAGCCTCCACATGCACCAGGATCTCGCCCTGGGCAGCGCGCAGGCCCGCATTGATGGCGGCGGCGCGGCTGAGATGGACGCACGGAACCTGACGGAAGGGCATGGGCAGCACCGGCACAGGCCGCGCAGGATCCACCATCAGGATCAGCTCCCCCGACAGGCGCCGGATGGCAGGCACCAGCGAGGCGAGGCTGCGCGCAACTTGGTCTGGCGCGGCCATGGCATTGACCACCACGGAGACACGGCCAGGATCGGGCGCGCGGGAGACGCGCACCGCAGGCAAGGCTGCACCGGATGCGGGCAGGCAGCTGGCTTCCACCCGCAGGGAGCGCAGGTGATCCTGCGTGGCCGCCCGCAGGCTCATCTCGCCTTCCTGAAGCAGCGCGCCCGGAAGTGTGACGCAGGCTCCGCTGAGATGCAGCGGCGGCGTGGCCGCGTGGGGGTGGGAATCATAGATCGAATTGGCGAGCCGGAAGACGTTCCGCGCGCCGCGCCGCAGGCTGGTCTCCAGGGCTGTCCGGCGCATGGCGAAGGCGCGCGCCGAATAGCCTTGCTCCAGCAGCCGCTCATAATCCCCGGCCGGCAATGCCAGGGGCCAGCGCCGTCTGTCGGCGCCTTCCACATCCATGTCCAGATGGACCAGACTTGCATCGGGATGCGCCGCCAAGGCGCGGGCGATGCGCGCCAGCGCCCCCGCATGGATGTGGCTTCCGGAGGGCAGGAAGAGGAAGGCCTGGCACTCCTGCGCTTCCGAGCGGGCGAACTCCGCCACGTTGGCGGGGTCGAACTCCACCTGGGCAAGGTCGCTGGGCACGACGCCGACGATCCAGCCTTCGGGCTCCCGCGACAACGCATTGAGGCTGTCTTCCAGATTGGGTTCCCCCAGGAGGACGATGCCGATCGGGGCGCTCTCCGCCGGGAAGGGCGGCACCTCGCAGGAAAGCGCCTCGCGCCAGTCGTCATAGCGTTCGAACGGGAGGGAGCGCGGCAGCATGCGGTCGAACAGCTCAGCGCGAAGGCTCTCGCTGGCCGGCACCGCCAGGCGGTCGAGAGCGGCCCTCAGGCTGTCCGGGAAGGCCAGGAAGGCCACCGCGCCCTGGCCGAGCGCCTGGTTTCGGATGGAAAATCGGGCCACATGCGCGACGCCGTCGGCGAAGCTGTCGGGCAAGGTGAAGTCGAAGCCACGGGCGGGCAGAAGCGAGCCGTCCGCCTGCGCGACGGTCCACAGGTCAGCAGCGATCTCGCACACGTCCTCGCCGTCCACGGTGACGAGGATGAACGGTGTATCGCTGGTGGCTTTGAGCCATCCCCGGAAGCGCAAGCCGCCCAGCCACTCCACCGCGCTGGTCTCGCCCGGCGCCACCGCCCCGGCGTCCGGCATGGGATCGCGGGTGGGCAACGCAATGTCCGTATTGGCCAGTCGGGCACTGATGCGGGCCGCACCCGCGAGCACATCCGCGCCTAGGGTGAATCGGAAGCCATGGCACCCGTCACCGATTCCCGCTTCCGCGAGGAGGGGATGATAGAGATCCGCCAAGCCTACCGCCGCCGGAACGCCATCCACGAGGACTTCCACCACCAGCCTGCGCCCAGGTTCCGACGGCTCGAAGGCATAGCCGGCGAACGAACCGGTGTCGGTCGGGTGGAAGTCGGCCCACGGCAGGTCGGGCGACGGGTCCAGATGGGGGGCGGCATCCACCGCAATCTGGGGGGCGTAGCTCATCAGATCCGTTTGCTCTTGATCCAGACGTCAATCAAGCGGGCAGATTCCGATGCGTCAGTGCCCATTGCAAGCGTCAAATCGCTACCGGGGTAAAGTGTTTCCACTCCAACCCAAGCCATGGGCAGGCCAAGATCCGCCGCTGCCTCTGTCACGGGATGACCCATCGCATGCGCATCCGGCACCACGAGCGCGCCAATTGCGTGCCGCGCCACAATCCCCGTCAGGTCGCCGGGCGAGACGGGGCCCAGTGGGAAAACGAAGGGACGACTCAGCAGACGCTCTTCCGAAAGGCTTTTCCCGAGAATGAAGAGGGCATCATCCCCGTTGGACGCTAACCGCTGCGCGGCGAGCGCCTCGGTCAGGGCAAGGCCCGCGGCGCTCGCAACGGGGCTGAGAATGCCCAAGGCCGGTCCAGGAGGCGTGTCGGCCACCTCTCCCGGCGCGCGCAGGGGGCGGATGGGGGGGCTGAGATAGTCGCGGGGTGCGGAGGGCAGCGCCCGCAGCAGGGTGTCCACCGCGTCATTGGCCGCCTGAACCACGCCCAGATGGGGTTCGCAGCCGACCGGCCACAGGCCGTGTCCGCCCCCGCCCCCGTCGGTGGCGCTGCTGAGCGTGCGCACGTCGACGATCCGCACATCGATGGGCCGTTCCAGGGCACAGAGCACCGTCCAAAGGCGGCGCGGGAGAGGCTCGTGAGCGAGCACCTCCACTTCGGCGATGCCGCATGTCCGCAGGTGTTCAAGCAGCGCGCCATCGTCGGTGCCAAGCCTGAACGGGAGCCGCCAGGGGCCCTCGCCCTGCGGGGCAGTCAGCCGCGCCGTGGCCGTGTCGCCAGGGCCATCCAGCTCCAGGTGCAGCACCGGCAGGGCGGGCGCGGGAAGATGGCCCATCAAAGCGGACAGCCGGGGGCCGGCCACCACCAGCCGCCGGGCAATGCCGTCGGCGGGCAGATTTCGCGCGATGGCGGCCCGCAGATCCGACAGCGGATCCGCATGGACGAAGGCAGCGCATGCGGGCCGATAGGTGGGAAAGCGCTCGGCGAGGCGCGGCAGGTTGCGCATGACGAGAGAACGCTTGTCGCCTTTGAAGGAGCGCGTGCCCTCATGGCCCACGAAAATGTCGCCGGCGCACACGTTGCGCCAGCCACGGGCGCGGGCGCGCAGGCAGAAGTCGGCATCCTCCAGATAGCCCCGGCCCCATCCTTCGGACAGGCGCGGCACGTCGGAGAGGCAGCGCCGGGCGATGTAGAGACAAAAGCCGATGCCGCTCGGCAAATCGCGCACCACCCCCGCATTCACCCGCGCGGCCACGGCGTCGATGGCGGCGAACCGCTCGGGATCGGGCAGGGGATTGGCCACGAAGGGGCGCGGCAGGCTCACGAATTCCCCATTGTTGGAGAGCGGGACCACGGTGCCAATATCGGGCGCGCTGTAGGCCGCCGCCGCCAGGCGTTCCACGAAGCCGGCGGGCACCACGGTGTCCGCGTTCAGCAGGATCACATCGCCGCCGCCAATGGCTTCCAACCCCAGATTGACCGCGCCGACGAAGCCGAGATTGGCGGTGTTGCGCAGCAGAAGGGTATCGGGAGCGTCCAGGCTGTCGAGAAAGGCGGCGATGGCAGGGTCGGGGGTGGCGTCGTCCACCAGTACGAGGCGTGTCCCGTCGGGGCGATGCGTCAGCACGCTCTCGATACAGCGGACGGTGGCCTCGAAATCATCATAGACTGGAATGAGAACCGTTGTGGCGACGGTGTCCGCCGCGGCTGCGGGCGTGGACGGGCGGCGGGGTGCGGCCCGGCGCACCTGTGCCAGAAGAGCGCCGTCCAGCTCAATCCGCGCCACAATCGTGTCTGGCGGCAGGGACAGAAAGAGATCCGCCACTTCGTCAAACGGCCCCTGGAGCGGATGGCCCGCAACAGGGGCGATGGACATGCGTGCCTCCTGCCCGTCCGTCTCGATGACAAGGCTGGCGTCGGTGCCAGCGCCCCACATCGCCCGTCCCTCGAGCCCGGCGGCGGTGAAGCGCAGGCTGGCATGGCCCGGCGCACCCTGCGCCTTCAGCACCGCCAAGGCCGCCTTCAGGTCGGAGGCGCGGGGACTGGAGCCGAGCACGATCTCTGCCGCGGCCCGCCGGCTCGCCTCGTCGGGGGCATGTGCGAGGATGAGGGCGGCGGCGTCGGGATGGTTGGGATCGATGCCGAGGGCATGGGCGGCGTCCGACAAGGCGGTCTCCACCTGGCCCAGGGCCGCGAAGACGCGCGCCCGCATGACCAGGGCGTCAGGATCGGGCACGGCTGCGATCCGGCAGGCCCGCTCGGCAAAGGCCAGGGCCTCTTCGAGCCGTCCTTCCGCCAGGCCTCGGAGGACCAGGGCGGGAAGGTCCCGATCGGAGATGGCGCACGGCTCCGCGCGGGAGGCGAGGGGCGCGTGCGCCGGCATCATCGGGCGTAGGCAGGGATCGCCTGCGGCTCGTCCTCGAACATGGGGCTGAGCGAGGGAATCCCGTCGAGCGTCCGGCGGGCAAGGGCCATGCTGCCGGCCGCGCCCACCACCCATAGGTCGAAAATGTTTGTCAGCCCGCGCGCCTCGGCAAAGCCGGCTTCCACCAGCTGGTCGCCCAGGCGCTTCAGGGAGAAGGCGGTGTTGTGGGCCATGTAGCGCTGGCCGGCGGCGATCGAACCGCCGTGCCCGAACATCATGTCGATGGGCGTGATGGGCCCGGCGCTCGACACATAGGCCGGCTCGTCCAGCTTGCCCTCGGCGATCAGCCGCGCCACCACTTCGATGTCAGGGCAGGTGATGAGGACGAACCCATCGGGTTTCAGAACGCGGCGGATTTCCCGCAGGGCCGGCTGCACCTCGTGGGCGTGCAGGTGCTCCACATTGTGGGAGGACCACACCGCATCGAAGCTGGCGGTCGGCACTTCCCACATGTCGACGATGGAGCCGACGATGTCGGGTTTCACATTCTTGTCGATGTCGAGGCGCACCTCGTCCCATTCAGGACCATGGAAAGCGCGGTGCAGGCGGGACTTGGACTTCGGGCCGCAACCAATGTTCAGGACGCGCCGTTGCAGCGTCATTCGTTCCGCTCCTCTTCACCCGCCGCCGCCTCCCGCCCGGCGTGGGTCCGCATCTGTGACACCTTGTTTCACACGAAGCCTGTGTGCAGTGCAACCAAAAGCCGCGTCCGCCCCCGGTCGCCGCTCAGCCGCCCTTCTGCTGCTGCGCCTGATCTTGCGTCTGGTTCTCCACCGCGTCGAGGCCACCCTTGATCTTCTTGAGGATCTTGTCCAGGTCCTCCGGCTCGGGCTTCAGGTCGCGCGCATGGTTCCACTGGAACGTGGCTTCCAGCTGCCGGCCGACCTTCCAGTAGGCGTCGCCCAGATGGTCGTTGATGACCGGGTCCTGCGGCTTCAACTCCACAGCCCGCTCCAGCTCGGTGACGGCGTCGTCATAGCGGCCGAGGCGGTAATAGGCCCAGCCGAGGCTGTCCACGATATAGCCGTCGTCGGGACGCAGCGACACGGCCTTGCGGATCATGTCGAGGCCCTGGTCCAGGTTGATGCCCTGGTCCACCCACGAATATCCGAGATAATTCAGCACATGGGGCTGGTCGGGATAGAGCTCCAGCGCCTTCTTCAGGTCCGCCTCGGCGGCAGGCCAGTCCTTCGACCGCTCCTCGCAGATGCCGCGGAAATAATAGAGCGACCAGTTGCTGCGGGTGGGGTTGGGCAGGAGAGCGAGCGCCTTGCCATAGGTGGCGGCGCATTCGGAGAACATCTTGCGCCCGCGCTCGATGCCCCCCAGCGCGATAAAGGCGTCGAGGTCGCGCGGATCGGCGGCGACCAGAGCCTGGAGATGCTTGCGCGCCTCGTCATACTTGTCGGTGGCGTCGAGATTGACGGCGAGCTGAACTTCGGCATTGCGCTTCAATGGCGAGGAGGCCGGGATCTTCTCATAGACCGAGATGGCCTTTTCCGGCTGCTTGAGCTGCTCGTAGAGATCGGCCAGCGTCAGGCCCGCCAGGGAGTGCTCGGGATAGAGCCAGAGCGAGAGCTGGAGATAGACCAGTGCCAGGTCCTCGCCGCCTTGGCGGGCCAGCGCGGCGCCGAGGCCATAGAGTACCTCGGAGGCACCTTCCTGGGCGTTGCGCACCAGGGCGGGCAGCTGCTTGCCGGCCTTGAGGTCGGCCAGCGCCGCCTGCACCAGGGGATGGCGCGGCAGCACCTTGTCGAAGGCCTCATAGGCGGCGATGGCGCCGGGAATGTCGTTGTTGCGCGAGGCCCAGCGGGCATAGGCATCCACGGCGCGCAGCGAGGTGGGGTCCACCTTCATGGCCGCATCGAGGCGCTTGCCCGCTTCCTTCTTCTGCCCGGCGGCATCCAGGATGAGGCCGGCATTCAGGTCCTTGAAGGCGATGTACCATTCCGGGCCCTGCAGGCGGTCGATCATGTCCACGCCGGCCTTGGCGTTGCCGGAGCCCATCATGGTCCAGGCGGCCAGTAGCGTGGCGGTGAGATCGCCGATGGGGCCGCGCACCGAGAGCGAGAGATTGGTGCGGGCGGACTGGTAATTGCTCTTCTTGATGGAGCGGATGGCCAGGACCAAGCGCGCGATGCGGTGGGTCCGGTCGATCTTGACCATCTTTTCCGCAAGCGGCACGGCGTCGTCCACGTCGCCGTCCACCAGCATGGCGAAGAAGGCGCGCTCCATCACCTCTTCATTGCGCGGGTCCATTTTCAGGAGCGCGCGCAGATAGGCAACGGCGGCTTCCGAATCGCGCTCGGTGCTGGCGAGGCGCGCGGCCAAGTAGGCACCCGCCACGGTCGGGTCGGTGGGCGGAGGATAGTCCGCCCGCGCGATGGAGGGGGCAGCCAGCGAAAGCGCCGCGCAGAAGGCAGCCGCAATGGCCTTGGGCGAACGAGAGATTTGAATCTTCACCGTGCGAGAATCCTGGAAGGCGACGCTGGCCTTAGCAAATGCACACCCCGTGGCGGGAGGATGGCCGCTTTCGCACCGCCCCGCAAGTTTCTTGGTCCCGCGCCGCCACCGAGCGCTTGCCGCGTCCGGCGCGCCGCGCCATAAGCCGCTGCCATGAGCAAGCTTGTGGCGCGTGCGCCGGCAAAGGTCAATCTGACGCTGCGGGTGCTGCGGCGCCGGGCTGATGGTTTTCATGATCTTTCAAGCCTTGTCGCCTTCGCCGGCGTGGGAGATCGGCTGACCCTGGAGCCGGGTGAAACTCTCTCCCTCGCGGTGGAGGGACCGGGGGCACAGGCGGCCGGACCCTTGGATGACAATCTCGTCATCAAGGCCGCCCGGGCGCTTGCGGACCGCCGCTCCGGGCTGAAGCTTGGCCATTTTGCACTTGCGAAGCGATTGCCCGTGGCGGCGGGCCTGGGTGGGGGATCGTCCGACGCCGCTGCGGCCTTGCGCCTGCTGGCGCAGGCCAACCACCTGGCGCCCGACGATCCGGACCTCATGGCAGCGGCGCGGGCTGTGGGGTCGGATGTGCCCGTCTGCCTCAATCCTCGCGCCCGGCTGATGGAGGGGGTGGGCGATTGTCTGTCCGCTCCCCTTACCTTGCCGCCCTTGTTCGCAGTGCTGGTGAATTGTCGTGCCGCCGTGCCCACCCCGGCGGTGTTCCGGGGCCTTGGCCTTGAACCCGGCGAGGAACGGGCCGGCCCGCTCCATCCCGCCGTCCTGCCGGCCACCACGGACAACCTGATGGCCTGCCTCGCCGGCATCGGCAACGATATGGAAGAGGCGGCGGAAGCCATCGCCCCGGACATTCGCCGCGCCAAGGCGGCCCTCGCCGAAGGGCCGGAGGCGCGGCTTGTGCGCATGTCCGGCTCCGGGGCAACGGTTTTCGCGCTGACGCCGGATTGCCGTGCCGCCGCCCGTCTCGCGCGGCGGGTGTCGGCCCGTTATCCGGCCTGGTGGGTGAAGGCGACGGTGCTGCGCTGAAGACCGGTGCCGCCCGCCCTCAGTGCGCGCGGGAGATGCAGAAGTCCACGGCCTCGCTCAGGGCATCCTTGGCCGGGCCGTTGGGGAACAGGGCCAGGGCATCCTTGGCCATGGCGCCGTAATGGCGGGCGCGCTCGATGGTGTCGGCCAGCGCCCTGTGCTTGGTGAGCAGGCCGATGGCGGTGGCAAGCTCTGCGTCCGAGGCCTCCCCGCTTTCCAGGGCGCGCTTCCAGAAGGCGCGCTCCTCCGCATCGCCACGGCGGAAGGCCAGTACCACCGGCAAGGTGATCTTCCCCTCGCGGAAATCGTCGCCCACATTCTTGCCGAGCTTGGCCTGGCTGCCGCCATAGTCGAGGGCGTCGTCCACGAGCTGGAAGGCGATGCCGAGATTCATGCCATAGGAGCGACAGGCCGCCTGCTCGCCTTTGGGGCGCTGGCCCAGCACCGCGCCCACCTCGCAGGCGGCGGCGAAGAGTTCCGCCGTCTTGCCGCGGATGACGGCCAGATAGTCGTCCTCGGAGGTCTCGGTATTCTTGGCGGCGGCGAGCTGCATCACCTCGCCCTCGGCAATGACGCTGGCGGCGGTGGACAGAATGTCCAGGCAGGTGAGGGAGCCCACCTCCACCATCATCTTGAACGCCTGGCCCAGCAGGAAGTCGCCCACCAGCACCGAGGCCTCGTTGCCCCACAGCTTGCGCGCGGCCAGCTTTCCGCGCCGCATGTCGCTCTCGTCCACCACGTCGTCATGGAGGAGGGTGGCGGTGTGCATGAACTCCACCGAGGCGGCGAGCTTCACATGACCTTCGCCGCGATAGCCGCTCAAATGCGCGCAGGCGAGCGTGAGCATCGGCCGAAGCCGCTTTCCGCCGCTGGAGATGAGGTGGTTCGCCACCTCGGGGATCATGGCCACGTCCGATCCCGTGCGGGCCAGGATGGTCGCGTTCACCCGCTCCATGTCCGCCTTGACCAGCTGGACCAGGGCTTCGATGGACGGCTCGTTGGGTTCGAACGGAAGGACGACGGCCAAGAGGGGCTCCCCGCTTGTCTTTCAGCGGGCCGCACCATAGGGATGAGGGGGGCTCTCGTGCAAGCCGGCAGACGGCTTTTCCGGCAAGCGCGTCCCGCAAGGCGAGGCCGGATTGGCCGCCGGTGCCGGCCGGCAAGCAGGGCGGAGAGATGCGCGAACTGGTGCGAACCAACGATGTTGTGCTGATTTCGGCGGTGGAATCGCTGCTGCGCGCTGCCGACATCGAGCCCCTGGTCGCTGACACCCATGTGAGCGTGCTGGAAGGCTCCATCGGCATTCTGCCCCGCCGCATCCTGGTGGTGGACGAGGATTATGCCCCGGCCCGGCGCCTGCTGACGGACGCCGATCTCGGCCATGTGCTCTATGACGGTCCCTGACGGCCTCACCCGCGATCACGTGCTTGGGGGGCGTCTCGCCCTGCTCCAGCCGGCGCGGGGCCATCGCGTGGGGCACGATGCGATTCTCCTGGCCGCCGCCGCCCCCGCCGGTGCGCGCCGCCTCGCCGATTTCGGGGCCGGCATCGGCAGCGCCGGCCTTGCCGCCTTGGCGCGGGTGCCGGAGGCGACCTGCCATCTGGTGGAAATCGATCCGGAACTGGCCGCGCTCGCCCGGTCCAATGCGCAGGAAAATGGGCTTTCCGACCGCTGCGCGGTGACGGTGGCCGACGTGGACCTGCTGGGCCGTCCGGCAGGACCCGAGGGGTTTGCCGAGGCATTCGACCTGGTGCTGGCCAATCCCCCCTTCAACGCCGCCGCCGCCCATCAACCCTCGCCCCGCCCTGGCCGGGCGCTGGCCCATATGGCGGGGGAGGGGCTCCTGGACCGCTGGATCCGCGCCGCCGCCCGCTGCCTGGAGCCGGGGGGCATGCTGGTGATGATCTTGCGGCCGGAGGACCTGCAGGCACTGCTGGCTGCCCTATCCGGCCGATTCGGGGCGGTTGAGCTCATGGGCGTCCATGCCGCCCCCGGAACACCGGCCGTGCGGCTGCTCGTGCGCGCCCGCAAGGGCCGGCGCACCCCACCCGTTCTCCTGCCGCCGGTGGTGCTCGGCGGCGCGGACGGGGAGAGCGAACGCGCCCGGGCCGTGCTGCGCGATCTCCAGCCATTGCCTTTTCCCTGACACAGGCGCGGGCGCCGCCTTGTTGAAGCCACGGGGCCTTTCTAGATAAGGATCATGACCGATCCGACCTCCGACAGTCTCCTGTCCCGCTTCGCCCGCGCCGCCGGCTCCCTCATGCCCGCTTCCTGGCGGCGCGACGTCCCGGTGGTGCCGGTGGTGCGCCTGTCCGGTGCCATTGGCATGGCCACCCCCTTCAATCCCGGGCTGAGTCTTGCCACCGTCTCGCGCAATCTGGAGCGGGCGTTTGCCGTCAAGAAGGCGCCGGCCGTGGCGCTGATCATCAATTCGCCGGGCGGCTCGCCGGTGCAGTCTCACCTGATCTTCAAGCGCATCCGCTCGCTGGCGAAGGAAAAGGACAAGCACGTCTTCGCCTTCGTGGAAGACGTGGCGGCCTCTGGCGGGTACATGATCGCCTGCGCGGCGGACGAGATCTTCGCGGACCCCTCTTCTGTTGTCGGCTCCATTGGCGTGGTTTCCGCCGGCTTCGGCTTCAACCGCCTCATCGACCGCATCGGCATTGACCGCCGGGTCCACACCGCCGGCACGCGCAAGGTGATGCTGGATCCGTTCCGGCCGGAGCGGCCGGAGGACGTGGAGCGGCTCCTCGCCCTCCAGGCCGACGTGCATCGCATGTTCATCGACCTGGTGCGCGAGCGGCGGGGGACGATCCTCAATGGGCCGGAAGAGACGCTTTTCTCCGGTGAGTTCTGGGTCGGAACACAGGCAGAGGACCTCGGCCTCATCGATGATCTCGGCGACCTCCGCACGGTCCTGCGGGCCCGCTACGGCGACAAGGTGCGCACCCC
This sequence comes from Aquabacter sediminis, assembly GCF_028863665.1. GTDB lineage: Bacteria > Pseudomonadota > Alphaproteobacteria > Rhizobiales > Xanthobacteraceae > L1I39. The sequence continues at coordinate 68,292 of NZ_JARBFX010000016.1, read as the reverse complement.
CCTCGTGGCGCAAGGGGGCTGGTGGCCCCGCCGGGTGGGGGTCGGCTCCGGCCGGCTGGAGGCCCTCGCCCCGGCTTTCGGGGCCGGGGTGGCGGATGCCGCCCTGGCGCGGCTGGAGGAGCGGGTCTTGTGGTCGCGCTACGGGCTGTAGGCCCTGGTGGCGGCGTCCTCTCGTGGGAAACTGATTTTCCCGCCAGTGCATTGATGTCTCAATCTGCGTCGGAGCACCTGCCATGCCGCCCTTTCTCATCGCTGCCGCCGGGGTGATCGGCGCCATCGCCCTCGCCCGGGTGATCACCCGCGAGGCGCGGCGCGTCAACGACATCCTGGACACCCGCCGCGCGCCCCCGGACGAAGTGCCGGCCGAGCGTCTTGAGCGGGATCCCGCGACCGGCGAATACCGCCCGCGCCCACGCGGGTGACGCAAGGTGAACCGCGCGGGGTCAAGCCTGGGCGGGGCCTTGATTTGGAACGGTTCTGAACGGCTCATATTACCGCAATTTCACTAAGCCCGCTGGGCGCGGTGGGTTATTCTGGGACCATTCGAAACCATGAGCCGGGTCACGGAACGCCAGATGCTGCAGAAGACCGAGACGGGCGGATATGTGAAGCCTCCCGTCAAGCGCCGGAGGGCGTCGCGCTGGGTGTGGGGTCTTGGCCTGCTGCTGGTGCTCGGGGCGGCTGGAGGCGGCTATTATGTCTTTGGGCGGGGCACCGGCACCCAGGCCCAGGACGTGGCCACCACGCCGGTGGTGCGCGGCGACATCGAGCAGACCGTCACCGCCCTCGCCACCATCAAGCCCAAGACCTATGTGGATGTGGGCACCCAGGTGTCCGGCCAGTTGCGCAAGGTGATGGTGGAGATCGGCGACACCGTCCAGCAAGGCCAACTCATGGCCCAGATCGACCCGACCGTCTATCAGACCCGTGTTCTCGGCGACCAGGCGCAGCTTGACAATCTGAAGGCCCAGCTCGCCCAGCAGAAGGCGCAGCTGGAGCTGGACCGGCTGCGCGACAGCCGCGCCTCCCGGCTCCTCGCCACCCAGGCCGGCAGCCAGGACACGGCGGACGCGGCCGCCGCCACGGTGCGGATCGGCGAAGCCAAGATCGCGGCGCTGGAAGCCCAGATCAAGCAGACCCAGGCGACCCTTGACGGGGACCTGGCCAATCTCGGCTACACCAAGATCTATGCCCCCATGTCGGGCACGGTGGTTTCCACCAGCGCCACTGAGGGGCAGACGCTGAACGCCAACCAGACGGCCCCCATCATCCTGCGCGTCGCCGACCTCGACACCATGCAAGTGTGGGCACAGGTGACCGAAGCCGACATCCCGAAGATCAAGGTGGGCATGCCGGTCTATTTCACTACGCTCGGCATGCCCGACCGGCGCTTTTCCGCCAAGGTGGTGCAGATCCTGCCCACCCCGGACACGGTCAATGACGTGGTGCTTTACAACGTCCTCATCGACGTGCCCAACCCCGACCGGGTGCTCATGACCTCCATGAGCGCCCAGGTCTTCTTCATGCTGGATGCCGCCCGCAACGCGCTTCTGGTTCCGGCCGCCGCGGTACGGCCGGCGGCGCGTGGCGCCCGGCGGGAGGCCCGCAACGAGGCGGTGGTGCGCGTGCTGGTGGACGGCAAGGTGGAGCCGCGCACGGTGAAGACGGGCCTGTCCAACCGGGGGCAGGTGCAGATCCTGGAGGGCCTCAATGAGGGCGACCGGGTGGTGACGACGCCCGATACCACGCCGCAGCGCCCCTCCGGCCCCATGCCGCCGAGGCTGTTTTGAGCGAGACCGCCTTTCCCCTCGTGGAGACGCCGGCGCCCGATCAGGCGCCCGAGCCCTTGCTGCGGCTCCATCATGTGAGCAAGGTCTATCCCAGTGGCGAGACTGTGGTGCGAGCGCTGGATGATGTCTCGCTCACAATCATGCCCGGCGAGTATGTGGCCATCATGGGCCAGTCGGGGTCCGGCAAGTCGACGCTCATGCACATCATGGGCTGCCTCGACCGCCCCACCCTGGGCGAATACTGGGTGATGGGGCGCGACGTTTCGGAGTTCGGCCCCGATGAACTGGCGGCACTGCGCTGCCGCACCTTCGGCTTCGTCTTCCAGCGCTACAATCTCCTGCCCTCCATCTCGGCGGAGGAGAATGTGGAGATCCCCGCCATCTATGCCGGCAGGCCCAAGCAGGAACGGCTTGAGCGGGCGCAGGGCCTGCTCGCGCGCCTTGGCCTTGCGGAGCGGGGGGACCATCGCCCCTCGCAATTGTCCGGCGGCCAGCAGCAGCGCGTCTCCATCGCCCGCGCGCTCATGAACGAGGCGCCGGTGGTGCTTGCCGACGAGCCGACCGGTGCGCTCGACAGTCGATCGGGCGCCGAGGTTCTGGCCTTGCTGGCGGAGCTGAACCGGGAAGGCCGGACCATTCTTCTGATCACCCACGATCCGCAGGTGGCCGAGCACGCCAACCGCGTGGTGCGCCTGCAGGACGGGCGCATCCTCTCGGACGAGACGAAGGTCCCAACGCCAGTGCGCCCGGAGGCGGCGGAGGCCGCCAAGCGGCTGAAGATGCGCAACAATCTTCTTCCCGACATCGCCGATGCGGTGAAGATGGCGTTCCGCTCCATGCGGGCGAACCTGTTCCGCACCATTCTGACCTTGCTGGGCGTCATTATCGGGGTTGCGGCGGTCATCGCCATGCTGGCCATCGGCCAGGGCAGCAAGCAATCGGTCCTGGACCGCATCGCCTCCATGGGCACCAATCTCCTGGTGGTGCGGCCCGGCGCCCCCGGCATAAGAAGCACGGGGGCCAACGCTTCCCTGACCGTGGAGGACGCGGAGGCCATCGCCGCCGATGTGCCCAACATCCTGGCGGTGTCGCCGGAGCGGTCCATGACGGCCACCGTGCGGGTGGGCAATATCGACTATGCCACCCAAATCCAGGGCACTGGTCCTGGCTATGTGGTGGCACGGGAATGGGCACTTGCACAGGGCAGCATGTTCACCCAGGCGGACATGGACAGCTACGCCCCCGTTGTGGTGCTGGGCCAGACGGTGGCGCGGGTCATGTTCCCGGACGGGAGGAGCCCGCTCGGCCGCTACATCCTCATCAAGAACGTGCCCTATGAGGTCATCGGCGTGCTCGCCCCGCGCGGCGCCAACGCCTTCGGCATGGACCAGGACGACCTGGTGCTGATGCCGCTCTCCACCGGCTTCATGCGCGTGTTCGGCCGGCGCTATCTGAACGCCGCCACCGTGGCGGTGGAGGATGTGGACCGCATCGACGAGACGCAGGAGGCGATCACCGTGCTGCTGCGCCAGCGGCACAAGGCGGATGACTTCCAGATCCGCAACACCGCCTCCATCCTGGAAACCGCCACCGCCACCGCCGACACGCTGACGCGCCTGCTCGCCTCGGTGGCGGCCATCTCGCTTCTGGTGGGCGGCATCGGCGTGATGAACATCATGCTGGTGAGCGTCACCGAGCGCACGCGGGAGATCGGCATCCGCATGGCCACGGGCGCGCGGCGCTCCAACATCATGCTCCAGTTCAACACGGAAGCCCTGGTGATCTGCGGCTTCGGCGGGCTGGTGGGGGTGGCGCTGGGGCTGGGCGCGGCGCTGCTGCTCAAGAGCCTCGGCGCGCTGGTCATCCTGAGCGCGGGGCCCCCGCTGCTGGCCTTCGGCTGCGCCTTCCTGACCGGCGTCGTGTTCGGCTATCTGCCAGCGCGCAAGGCCTCAAGGCTCGATCCAGTGGCGGCGCTGGCCTACGAATAGGCCGGCCCGCGCCAGGCGCGGGCCGCATGCCAGACCGCCTTGGGTCTCATTCCACCTTGCCGATGGCCTGCACCGCCTTGACGAGGCGGGCACTGTCGGCAGCCACGAAGGCGGTGAACTGAGCCTCGTCCAAATAAGCGGGCGGGCTGCCGGCATTTTCCAGGATGCGCACCACGTCGGGCGACTGCACGGCCGTCTTCACCGCCGCGCCCAGCTTCTCCTGCACGGGCTTGGGCACGCCCACCGGCAGGAACAGGCCGGCCCAGATGTAGAATTCCACATCCTTGTAGCCCAGTTCCTGGAAGGTGGGCACGTCGGGATAGGCCTCGGCCCGCTTGGCGCCGAAGCAGGCAAGCACGCGCAGCTTGTCCTGGAAGGGCTTCAGCGGGCCGGGCGCCGAGGCGAGGGCCTGCACCTGGCCGCCCACCAGGGCCGTCAAAGCCGGTCCACCGCCCTGATAGGGCACATGGAGCATGTCGATGCCGGCCGCGGTGGTGAACATGGCCATGGACACATGGAGCGTGCCGTAGAGGCCCGACGAGCCATAGGTGATCTTGCCGGGGTTCGCCTTGGCGTCGGCCACCAGCTCCGCCACCGACTTCCAGGGGGCAGAGGCCGGGACCACCAGGACGGTGGGGTCCGCCAGCACGCGGGCCAGCGGCTGCAACTGGTTCATCTCATAGCTGGACGTGCGGCCGGAAATGCGCGCCGCCTCCGGCAGCACCGCAACCGAGGACAAGGTCATCAGCATCGTATAGCCGTCGGGCGCAGCCTTGGCCGCCTGCCCGTTGCCGATGGCGCCGCCTGCGCCGCCCTTGTTCTCCACCACCACCGGCTGGCCGAGGATGGTGTTGAGGGCATTCGCCACGGGGCGCGCCGCAAGGTCCGCCTGCCCACCCGGAGGGAAGGGCACGATCATCGTAATGGCGCGGCTGGGCCACGGGGCCTGTGCGAAAGCAGGAGTGGCGCTGAGGCCGGCAGTGCCAGCCAGGGCAGGAAGAGCCGCGATTCCTTTAAGGAAATGGCGACGATCCATTGTGTTTCCTCCAATCCAAATCTTGTTGGATCGGACCATACGCAGGGGGATTGTCGATTTCACCCCTTTTATTGGTGCACCATTATTTGGTGCACCATTTCGCGTTGCAGTAGAAATGCCATCTCACCGGGATGGAGAGGGTGGGCCGACTTGCCCACCCCTGTCCTCCGGCCCGCCCTCACAGTGCCCGCAAATGCCGCATGGGGCGGCCCGGCGCGATGGCCTGGGCGGCTGCGACGATGGCGGCGGCGTCGAGGCCGTGGTGGCGGTAGAGGTCATCCAGCGTGCCGGTCTGGCCGAAATGCTCCACGCCCAAAGCCCGCACCCGGTGGCCATGCACGGAGCCGAGCCAACCGAGGGTCGCCGGGTGTCCATCGATGACGGTGACGAGGCCGCAATGGCGGGGCAGGGGGGCGAGCAGGCGCTCCACATGGCTTTCCGCCTGCATCTGGCCGCGCTCGCGGGCACGGGAGGCGGCGGTCCAGCCGGCATTCAGGCGGTCGGCGGAGGTGACGGCGAGGAGGCCCACATCGCGCCGGTCCTCCGCCATCATGCCCAAAGCCGCGATGGCCTCGGGGGTGAGGGCGCCCTGAACGGCCACCACCACCTCGCAATTGGGACCGGGCTCGCGCAGCCAATAGGCGCCATCCACCATATGGCGCTTCTGCGTCTCGGAAAGCGTGCGGCGGGGCTGTTCGAGGCTGCGGGTGGACAGGCGGAAATAGACCGAGCCGCCGGTCTCGTCCCGCAGCCAGTTGCGCTCGTCCGGCTCACCGGCGCCGTCCCGCTGCACATAATCGAAGGCGAAGTGCATGAGCACCGCCAGCTCGTCCACGAAGGCCGGTTCGAAGGAGGCGAGCCCGTCCTGCGCCATGCCGATGAGCGGCGTGGAAATGGACTGGTGCGCGCCGCCCTCGGGGGCCAGCGTGATGCCGGAGGGGGTGGCCACCAGGATGAAGCGGGCATCCTGGTAGCAGGCATAGTTCAGGGCATCGAGGCCGCGGCAGATGAAGGGATCATAGAGCGTGCCCACCGGGATCAGCCGCGCCCCGAACAGGGAATGGGACAGGCCGAGCGCCGAGAGCATCAGGAACAGGTTCATCTCGGCAATGCCCAGCTCCATGTGCTGGCCCTTGGGCGAGAAGTCCCAGTTGAAGGTGGAGGGAATGCGCTCGCGCTTGAACACGTCCGGCAAGGCGCGCTCGGCGAACAGGCCGCGCCGGTTCACCCAGGGGCCCAGATTGGTGGACACCGTCACGTCCGGCGAAGTGGTGACGATGCGATTGGCCAGCCCGCTGTCCCCCTTGGCGAGGTCCTGGAGGATCAGGCCGAAGCCGGCTTGGGTGGAGAGCGTCGCATTGGGCGGGGTGGGCAGGTCCGGCACGGCAAGCGCCGGCGCCGTGAAGCGACGGGTGCCCTCGCGGCGGAACGGCACCTGCTTCAGGAAGGCGTCCAGTACCGGGGCGGGCAGGCGGGTGCCCTCGAAGGGCTCCCATTCCTGGCCCGGCCGGATGTTCATGGCGGCCCGCAGGCTCTCCATCTGCGTGGGCGTCATGAGGCCGGCATGGTTGTCCTTGTGGCCCGCGAGCGGCAGGCCGAACCCCTTCACCGTGTAGCAGAGGAAGCAGACCGGCCGGTCATGGTCGATGGAATCGAAGGCCTCCATGATGGTGGGCAGGTCATGCCCGCCCAGATTGGTCATGAGGGCGGAGAGTTCCGCGTCCGTGCGCTTTTCGATCAAGGCGGTGACATCGCCCTGGTCGCCCAGATCGTCCAGGAGGCGCTTTCGCCAGGCGGCGCCGCCCTGGAAGGTGAGGGCGGAATATTCCGTGTTGGGGCAGGTGTCGATCCAGTGCTTCAGCGCCGCCCCGCCGGGCTCGCGAAAGGCAGCCTCCTGGAGCGAGCCGTATTTCAGGATCACCACCTGCCAGCCCATAGCCTCGAAAATGCCGACGAAGCGCTCATAGAGCCCCTCGCGCACCACGGCATCCAGGCTCTGGCGGTTATAGTCGACGATCCACCAGGTGTTGCGGACGTCGTGCTTCCAGCCCTCCAGCAGCGCCTCGAAGACATTGCCCTCGTCCAGCTCCGCATCGCCCACCAGCGCCACCATGCGCCCTTCCGGCCGCCCGCCGGCCAAACCGTGGGCATGGACATAGTCCTGGGCGAGGCTGGCAAACAAAGTCTGTGCCACGCCGAGGCCCACCGAGCCGGTGGAGAAGTCCACGTCGTCCGTGTCCTTGGTGCGGGAGGGATAGGACTGGGCGCCCTTGAAGCCGCGGAAGGTCTCCAGCTTCTCCCGGGTCTGGTTGCCGAGCAGATACTGGATGGCGTGGAAGATGGGGCTGGCATGGGGCTTCACCGCCACCCGGTCCTGCGGCCGCAGGGTGTGGAAGTAGAGCGCCGTCATGATGGTGGCGAGGGAGGCCGAGGAGGCCTGGTGGCCACCCACCTTCAGCCCGTCAGTGCTGGGACGCAGATGGTTGGCATTGTGAATGGTCCAGCTCGCCAGCCACAGCACCTTGCGCTCCAGCTCGGCGAGGATCTCGATCTCAGTGGGGCGGGCGGCCTGGTGGGGGCGGGCGGCCATTTGCGGCTCCTTGGAAGTGATGATCCGGTCGGTGCGCGCACTATAAGGCGGGTCGGTCGCTCGTTTATGTCGAAATCGGGCTGTCGCTGGCGCATTCCTGGTTCATATTGCCACGAACGGGGCTGAACTTGGCAGGAACATGCAGATCGACGCCATAGACCGAAAGATCCTGGCGCTTCTCCAGGAGGACGGGCGCATGTCGGTGGCGGACCTCGCGGGCCGGGTGGGGCTGTCGCCTTCGCCGTGCCTGCGGCGCGTGCGGGCCCTGGAGGCGGCAGGGTTGATCGACCGCTATGTGGCGGTGCTGAACCAGCGCGCCGCCGGCTTGCCGGTGAGCGTGTTCGTCTCCATCAAGTTGGAGCGCCAGCGGGAAGATGCGCTGGACGCCTTTTCCGCCGCCATCCGCCGCTGGCCGGAAGTGCTGGAATGCTACCTCATGACCGGGCAGCGGGATTATCTCTTGCGCGTGGTGGTGGCGGATCTGGACAGCTATGAGCGCTTCCTGAAGACCAAGCTCACCCGCCTCGACGGCATCGCCTCCATCGAAAGCTCCTTCGCCCTGGAACAGGTGAAATATTCCAACGTTCTGCCGCTGGCCTAGAGCCGGATCCGATCACACTGGATCGTCATGCGACCCAGTGGGATCGGTGAATCCGTCTCTGTTCAAAGTGATAGGAGACGTCATGAGCATCCGGGTCGGCATTGGCGGCTGGACGTACGAGCCCTGGCGGGACACTTTTTACCCCAAGGGCCTGCCCCATGCGCGCGAACTGGAGCATGCCGCGCGCGCCGTCACCTCCATTGAGGTGAACGGCACCTTCTATCGCACCCAGACGCCCAAGACCTTCCGCGCCTGGGCGGAAGCGGTGCCGGAGGATTTCGTCTTCGCCTTGAAGGCGCCGCGCTATGCCACCAACCGCCGGGTGCTGGCGGAGGCGGGGGAGAGCATCGGCAAGTTCGTGGCGAGCGGCCTTGCGGAACTGGGCGACAAGCTCGGCCCCATCAACTGGCAGTTCGCCCCCACCAAGGCGTTCGATCCCGACGATTTTTCCGCCTTCCTGGACCTTTTGCCGGAAACGGCCGGCGGGCTCGCCCTGCGCCACGCGGTGGAGGTGCGCCATGCAAGCTTCTTCTGCCCGGCTTTCCTCGATCTGGTGCGCGCCCGCAACGTGGCGGTGGTGGTGGCGGATAGCCCGGACTATCCGCAGATCGCCGATGTGACCGCCGATTTCGTCTATGCCCGCCTCCAGGATGCCAAGGCGGAGATCGAGACCGGCTATGCGGCGGCGGCGCTCGATGACTGGGCGGAGCGGGCGCGGCTTTGGGAGAAGGGCGGCGCGCCGGAGGGGCTGAGAACGCTGGCCCCCCACCCGAAAAGCAAGGCGAAGACCGCCAAAAGCGCAAAGACCCCGCGCGACTGCTTCCTCTATTTCATCAACGGCGCCAAGGAGCGGGCGCCGGCAGCCGCGCAGGCCCTGCTGCGGCGGTTAAACCGATGAAATTTGCCTGGCCTAAACGCAGAACCCCGTGTTTCGCGCTTCTAATGTCAGCGGAATTCGGTTGTATGTATAATAATACCTTTAAATTGTGTTTTGCTGCACATCTGTGTTGCGCGACTAAAAGCAAAAATTGTAATCTAAACCCAATGCTCGACAAAATAGGTGAGTCATTCTGTTATGCTAAATGTTGGCAGCACTTTCGGGCGAACGATCCAGCTATTTCTTGTCGACGGTATTCCAAATGGCCTCGCTATTGCCTCGATCCGTGGTTGGACGGGGTCAGTCATGGTGGGGTCTCAGACGACATTTGATCGCCTTCGGGCACGGCCGGAGGCGGATCGTACAGGTGTTTACATACTGTTTGGTCCAGATCAGAGTGATGTATTTTCTATGAGAGCTTATATAGGAGAGGCGGATTCTGTCCGAGATCGTATTAACAATAGTGCAGCAAGTCATGATTTCTGGGAAACAGCAGTAGTTATAACTAGTAGCGATGATTCGTTGACGAAGGGGCATGTGCGGTATCTAGAGGCCCGAATGATTCAGATGGCAAGAGATGCCGGTCGAGTCAGTCTCGACAATGGTCAAGCACCAGATTCCGAGCGTCGCCGCCTCCCCGAAGCCGACAAAGCCGACATGGAAGCCTTCCTCTCCAATTTGCTGGCGATCCTGCCAGTAGTGGGATTGGATTTATTCAAGCCTCGGCCCCGCCAAGTCGTTACTCAGGGTGGAATTTCTAGGACTTTTGACCTTGTTCGAATGGACGGTCGGGTAAAGGATGGCGGGACTCCAAAGTTTAAAATATCGGGAGACAAGGTATATGCGACAGCGTTTGTTGTTGATGAAGAATTTACGATTATAAAAGGAAGTAAATCTCTTGTAAATGGAGCGTATACAGAGGCTATAAATAGTCAAAACCCGGCTTTGATGAAGATTGGATATGCTAGGCTGAAGAAATTTCTGATAGATGAAAATGTTCTCGTGGCCAGTGATACTGGTCTTATATTTTCTCGTGACTTCCAGTTTAGGAGTCCGTCAGCTGCATCTTCAGTCGTCCTGGATCGAAACTCAAATGGACGTACTGAATGGGTAGAGGAAAATACAAATCTCACTTATCATGAGTGGCAGAATAAACTTACTGTCGTTGAGGAGGCGGTGGATGTTGATTTGGAAGATAATGGCGTAATTTCGGACGGGATTTCATAAGCGGGTTTCATTGTAATCCGAATATTTTCTGAAGGATGGCAAGCTGCAGAACCTAAATAAGTTGCGGCAAATATTTGCGCATCTTCAATTGATCCGCAACAGCCGCAGCACCCGCGAGAGCACGGCGAACATCAAGGCGGTGGACCAGCCGAACAGCAGCATGCCGTTGGCTGCTGTCAGCGGGCCCAGAATGCGCCACTCCTTGGAGGGCAGGACATCGCCATAGCCAAGCGTCGTGAAGTTCACGAAGGCGAGGTAAAAGGCGTTGTGAGGCGGATCCACAGCGCCCACCAGCACATAGGACAGCGCCCAGATCCGCACCTGGATGATGTGGGCGAGGGTGAGGACCGCCGCCGTCATCATCATCACCACCATGAGCGTCGCGACCTTGCGCCGGGCGGTGAGCCGCGTCGAGGCGATGCGCAGCAAGCGGATGGTGATGACGGTCGCCATCGCCTGGAGGGCAATGTTGATGAGGCTGAAGACCAGCCCATACCAAAGTTCCAGCGTGATCATGGTGTCTCCCCGCTGCCCCCTTCTGCTCAGTTCACGCTGGTTTCGCAACCGCCCGGCGCCGAGCGCACCGGAACAAAAGACCGGCTCGCGCGTTACCCTGGCGCTTGGGGGAGACGCGCATAAGGAGGGCACGCGAATGGATAAGCCCCACACTCATCCGGAGGAGGCCGGGGCGGCGGGAGGGAAGGCCCTGCTGCAATATTGGTCCTCGTCCCATTCGGTGAACGCTCCGGACACCTGGCCCGAGCCTTATGAATTCCCGACCGTCGACGACGCCGTCACTTTCGCCATGACGCAGTCGCCGTCCGACCATGAGGTCGCCTGGCTGCGCACCCCCGATGGCCGCACGCTGCGTCCGGACCAGATCCGGCGCCTTTGGGCCATGCGGCGCATATAGCCCTTCTGGCACCGCTTTCCGGGAACGGGAGCGTCGCGCGCAGCGCCTGGGAGGGGGCCGTAAGACCTATGCAGGGCGGCTCCTCCAGGGCGCCCTGCCGCATCCGGCGCCACTCCACATTGCTTTGCGGCGGGTAATGTGTATTTTGCGGCGCAAAATTTCAGGCAAGCGGGTCCGAGCCCTTCGGGCCCGCGTTTTGGTGTTTGGACCCCCATGCAGCTGCGCAACATCGCCATCATCGCCCACGTCGACCACGGCAAGACCACGCTCGTGGACAAGCTGCTCCAGCAGTCCGGCTCGTTCCGCGAGAACCAGCGGGTGGCCGAGCGCGTCATGGATTCCAACGACCTGGAAAAGGAACGCGGCATCACCATCCTGGCCAAGGCCACGTCGGTGGTGTGGAAGGACATCCGCATCAACATCGTGGACACCCCCGGCCACGCCGACTTCGGCGGCGAGGTGGAGCGCATCCTGTCCATGGTGGACGGCGCCATCGTGCTGGTGGACGCGGCCGAAGGCCCCATGCCGCAGACCAAGTTCGTGGTCGGCAAGGCGCTGAAAATCGGCCTGAAGCCCATCGTGGCCATCAACAAGGTGGACCGTCCGGATGGGCGCCCGCAGGAAGTCATCAACGAGGTGTTCGACCTGTTCGCGGCGCTGGATGCCACCGACGAGCAGCTCGACTTCCCCATCCTCTACGGCTCCGGCCGCGATGGCTGGATGGCCGATGCGCCCGAAGGCCCCAAGGACCAGGGCCTTGCCCCGCTGTTCGACCTGGTGGTCAAGCATGTGCCGCCGGCCCATGTGGACGAGGCGCCCTTCCGCATGCTGGGCACGCTGCTGGAAGCCAATCCCTTCCTCGGCCGCATCATCACCGGGCGCATCGCCTCGGGCACGGTGAAGCCGAACCAGTCCATCAAGGTGCTCGACCGCAACGGCAACCTGGTGGAAAACGGCCGCGTCTCCAAGATCCTGGCCTTCCGTGGCATCGAGCGCCAGCCCATCGAGGTGGGCGAGGCCGGTGACATCGTCTCCATCGCGGGCCTGGTGAAGGGCTCGGTGGCCGACACCTTCTGCGACCTGTCGGTGGACACCCCCATCCAGGCCCAGCCCATCGACCCGCCGACCGTCACCATGTCGTTCCTGGTGAACGATTCGCCGCTCGCCGGCACCGAGGGTGACAAGGTCACGAGCCGCATGATCCGCGACCGCCTGTTCAAGGAGGCCGAGGGCAATGTGACGCTGAAGATCGAGGAATCCGCCGACAAGGATTCGTTCTTCGTGTCCGGCCGTGGCGAACTCCAGCTGGCCATCCTCATCGAGACCATGCGCCGCGAGGGCTTCGAGCTTGCCGTGTCGCGGCCGCGCGTCGTCTACTCCCAGGGCGAGAATGGCGAGACCCTCGAGCCCATCGAGGAAGTGGTCATCGACGTGGACGAGGAATATTCCGGCACCGTGGTGCAGAAGATGTCCGAGCGCCGCGCCGACATGATCGAGATGCGCCCCTCCGGCGGCAACCGCCAGCGTCTCGTCTTCCATGCCCCCACCCGCGGCCTCATCGGCTACCAGTCGGAACTGCTCACCGACACCCGCGGCACGGCCATCATGAACCGCCTGTTCAAGGCCTATGAGCCCTATAAGGGCGAGATCCCGCAGCGTGTGAACGGCGTGCTCATTTCCAATGAGGCCGGCGAGGCGGTGGCCTATGCGCTGTGGAACCTGGAAGACCGCGGCCCGATGGTGATCGAGCCCGGCTGGAAGGTCTATCAGGGCATGATCGTGGGCATCCACAACCGGGACAACGACCTGGAAGTGAACGTCCTCAAGGGCAAGAAGCTCACCAACATCCGCACCACGTCCAAGGACGAGGCGGTGCGCCTGACCCCGCCCATCCGCATGACGCTGGAGCGCTCGCTGGCCTGGATCCAGGACGACGAGCTGGTGGAGGTGACGCCCAAGTCCATCCGCCTGCGCAAGCGCTATCTGGATCCCAATGAGCGCAAGCGCAACGAACGCAAGGGCACCTCGGATCTGGTCTGATCCCTCGCCTGCGGGCGCGGCATGCGACACCCCCGGTCCGAAAGGGCCGGGGGTGTCTTTTTTTGCCCTCCAGGCGGCCGCTCAGGTGGGCGTCCGGCTTCCGGCGCCGTGCCCATGGCGGTGCATGCCGCCAGGGAATGCCGTGAGTCGGCGCGAACGGGCTGATTTGCCGGCGGGAGGTCCTTGAATTACCTTGGGGAAGGTTGTGTTCAGGCCAGCAACCATGCGGTCTGCAGGCTGACGTGCGGCATTTCGTTGACAGGTCGCCCGCTCGCTCCTACCACTGATAGGCCGGCCGGTTTGCAAGAACAGGGTCTTCGGGTGGGGAACCGCATCCGTAACCCAAAGGGGATCAAATCGCATGGCTCTACGCGTCTCGGGTAAGAACATCGACGTGGGAGAAGCTCTCCGTCACCGCCTGTCGGATCGCATCACCGAGGTGCTCTCCAAATATTTCGACGGCGGATGGTCCGGTCATGTCACCGTGGCTCGCGAGGGATCCGGCTACAAGTCCGAGTGCATGCTGCACCTGGATTCCGGAGTGAACCTCCAGGCCCATGGCGCGGCCCAGGACGCCAATTCCTGCGCCGATGCCGCCATCGAGAAGATCGAGAAGCGGCTGCGGCGCTACCGCCAGCGCGTCAAGGATCGCCACGGCCACGGCAATGCGGCTGGCGCCAATGGCGTCTTCGCCGCGCAGAGCTACGTCCTCGACATGCCCGACGTGGATGCCGAGGAAGAGGAGCTGGAGGGGTGGAACCCCACCGTGGTGGCCGAGCAGGCCACCAAGCTGCGGAGCCTCTCGGTGCGTGACGCGGTGGTGGAACTGGATATCACCGGCGCACCCGTCGTCATCTTCCGCCACGCTGGCCATGGCCGCGTGAACGTGGTCTATCGCCGCCCGGACGGGCATGTGGGCTGGGTGGATCCGGCCGCCTTCTCATCCGAAGAAAAACATTGATGGCCGTCGGGCTTGAGGGCAGGCAGGAGCCTCGGCCGGCAGCCTGCCCCAGCCCGATGTTGCCAGGGATAAGCATTCATGCCTCTCGCTGATCTCCTCGCTCCCGAAGCGGTGTTCCCGTCATTGCGGGCGAGCAGCAAGAAGCAAGCTCTCCAGGAGCTTGCCCATCAGGCGGCCGCGCTTGTGGACCGCGACCAGCGCGAGGTGTTCGAGACTCTCCTCCAGAGGGAGCGGCTCGGCTCGACCGGCGTCGGGAGCGGCATCGCCATTCCGCATGGAAAGCTTCCGGGCCTGCCCAAGCTGTTCGGCGCCTTCGCGCGCCTGGACAAGCCCATCGATTTCGAGGCGCTGGACGGCGAGCCGGTGGACCTCATCTTCCTGCTGCTGGCGCCGGAGGCGGCGGGCGCGGACCATCTGAAGGCGCTCGCGCGGGTGGCCCGCATGCTGCGCGATCCGGACACCGCAGAAAAGCTGCGCGCGACGCGCGATGCCTCCGCCATCTACACGCTCCTCACCACCACTCCGGCATCCGACGCGGCGTGACCCGGAACGGTCCGGTCTGAAGGCAGGCGGGAAGGCGGAGAAGATCCGCCTCCACCCCCCCGTCCTCAGTGCACCGAGAGCGTCACCAGGGCATGCTGGCTGGCATTGGCCAGCGCGGCCTCCCGGCTGTCGGTGAGCATGATGGGGGTGCCATCCGCAGCGTGAAGCGTGAACAGCGTCATGCCCGGCGCGATCTCCGGCGCCTGGGGAAACAGCTGCTGCACATCCTCGGACCGGATGGTCCGCACATAGGCGATCTCGCCGCCGCCGAGGCCAGCGAGCGCCTCGGGGGTGATGGTGATGTTCTCGGGGGTGCTCTTCTCGATCATTGTCTCATCCTCTCTTTCCGCAACGCGTCACACCGGGCCACCGTTCCCCTTCAGGAGCGGGAGACGATGTCGATGCGTTTTGCGAGCCGGGTCGGCTCGGGCCGGACGAGATCGATGGACAGAAGACCGTTGCGCAGTTCCGCGCCGAGGACATTCATGCCCTCCGCCAGAACAAAGGTGCGCTGGAACTGACGCGCGGCGATCCCCCGGTGCAGGAAGACGCGGCCGTCCACCTCCTCGGTCTGGCGACCGCGAATGGTGAGTTCCTTCTCTTCGAGCGTGATTTCCAGTTGATCGGACGTGAAGCCGGCCACTGCCAGGGTGATGCGAAGCTTCAGCGGCCCACCGTCGGCGTCGATCCGTTCCACATTGTAGGGGGGATACCCCTCCGACCCCTTGGTGACCCGGTCGAGCGCCCGCTCGACCTCGTCGAAGCCAAGCAGAAACGGGTTCGACAGCGAGGAAATACGCGACATGTCCAAAGTCCTCGTCAAGCGACTTTGCGGTACGGAAGATGTCCTATCCGGCCATCTTCCCGCCGGGGCCCTAAGCGGCACCCCGACGCTTCCCGATATGGGGCGCGGGGGGCGCGCGTGCAAGGGCGGCGCTTGAGGAGGATGCGGGGCTTGAGCGGGCGCCCGTTCAGGAGGTCGCGCGGGCCCGCGCGAGGGTGGCGAGGTGGGTCTGAACGTCTGGTCCGTCCAGCAGCGTATCGGCCGCGCCGTCATAGCGGCGGCGCCAGTTGGGGTGCTCGTCCACCGTGCCCGGCAGGTTGGGCTGCTCGGTGCGCCCGAGCGCGTCTTCCAGCGGCACCACCACCAGGGGGGACGGGGTGCGGCCGACAAAATCCAGCGCCGCGTTCAGGACGCCGTCCGGAGTCTCCGGCGCCGGCGCCGCGCCTTCAGCACCAAGGGCCTGCCAGAGCGCGGCGCGGTCCGCCTCGCGCTCGGCGCGCTCGTCCGCCTCCGTGCGGCCCTCGCCCAGAAGGCCGAGGGGCGCCCGCCAGGTGATGTCGCCGCCGCGCCACCAGCCATGGACCGTGGGCAGGTCATGGGTGCCGGTGACGGCACTGGCCAGGGTGGAATAGTCCGCCGCGCGCTTGAAGCCCGCTCCGTCCCGCTCGAACCACAGCACCTGGAGGCCCAATATGCCCCGCTCCGCCAGCTTCTCGCGGAAGCCGAAGGGCACGGTGCCCAGATCCTCGCCGATCACGATGGCCTGACGGCGCTGGGATTCCAGGGCCACCAGCCGGATCATGTCGTCGAACGGATAGGCCAGATAGGCGCCGGCGGCGGGCGGCGCCCCGTCCGGGATGAGCCAGAGGCGGGACAGCCCCATCACATGGTCGATGCGTACCCCGCCGGCATGGGCCATCACCGCCGCGAGCATGTTGCGGAACATGCCGAAGCCGCCATTGACGAGGCCGCGCGGCGAGAAGGCCGCAAGGCCCCAGCCCTGGCCGATGGAATTCAGCAAATCGGGAGGCGCTCCGACGGAGGCGCCGATGAGCATCTCCTCCTGGTGCCCCCATGCCTGACTGCCACCGCCGTCGGCACCCACGGCCAGGTCGGCGATGAGGCCGATGGGCATGCCTGCCGACCGCGCCGTGTCCTGGGCCGCCTGGAGAGAGCGGGCCGCCATCCATTGCAGGGCGGCGTGGAAGGTCACCGCCTCCGCATGGTCCTGCGCGAAGCGCTCCACCTCCGGCGAACGGGGGTGGCGCAGCCCCTCCGGCCACGAGCGCCAGTGCCACTTGAACGGGTCGGCGCCGAATTGCGCGGCGTGGAGGGCCTCGAAGCGGGCATGGTCCTCCAGCATCTGTCCGCCATCGCGGCGGAAGGCGGCCAGATCCGCCACGAGGTCGGGTCGCCTGGGCAGGACGTTGGCGCACAAGTGCCGCATGACGGAGAGCTTGGAGGGGCCAGCTTTCGGCCACTCCACCTGCGCGGCTGCCTCCAGCGCAGTCATTTCAGCTCCAAGGCCCAGGGCCGCCACAGCCTGGGCCACCGTTTCGGCGCCGAATACCACCGCCGGGTCCGCATGAAGGGCATTCACGAACAGACGGCTGGAGGGCGAATAGGGGCTGAAATGGTGGGCATCGGCGGAAAAGGCGGCGTGGACCGGGCTCATGACCAGCCCTGCGGCGCCCGAACGCGCCGCATCCATGGCGAAGGCGCCAAGGCCGGTGAAGTCGCCGATGCCGCCATCGCCCGCCCGCCGCAGCCCATAGACCTGCACCGCCAGCGCCCACAGGCGCGGATCCTCCCGGCGGACCGCATCGCCGACGCTGAAGCAGCGCGCGGGCGCCACGGCCAGAACGGTCTCAAGCCCTCCCGCCTCCAGGCGGTGATAGCCCGCATCCCCAAGCGCCGGCAGGTGCAGCCGTCCCTGCGCGACCTCGGCCTCCCCCTCCACCATCCCGCCGCCCTCCAGGCGGATGCGATAGCGCACGCGCGCCCCGCGGTGTGCGAAGGGCAGGCTGATGGGCGCGCCCGCATCGGCGGTCACGAGCGGTGGGGTGTTGGCGGCCTGCTCGCGTTCCAGTGCGTGGAGGCCATCAGTCACTTCCGCATCGGTGGAGGCGGGCAGGCCAAGGGTCGCGAGCAAGGCGCGCAGCACGTCGGGCGAAACGGTCTGGGGGCGGCCGAACGCGTCCGTCCATTGGGGAGACAGGCCGGCGAGGGCCGCCAGGCGGGTGAGCGCGTCGGTCATGCGCGAAGTCCTTGCGAAGATCGGTCAGGCGGCGTCGAGATGCGCGGCGAGCAGGCGCACGCTGCGGGGCGCGAGGCGCGTCTCGCCCTCCACGGTCGGTTCGCCCTGCGGACGACTGGCGCTGTCAAACACCAGCCGCCAGTCCTGGGGCGGCTCCGGAAGACGGAAATGGGTCTCCTCGCCCTTGCCGTTGATCAGCAGAAGCAGCACGTCGATGCCGCCGTCCGTTGAGGGTCCGGCGCGCCGGAGATTGAGGGTGTGGCCGCCATCCGCATGCCAGCCATCGCCTTCCAACTGCGTGCCATGCTCGTCAAACCAGGAAATGTCCGCCATGCCGGGTATGGGCTCATGGTGGCCGTGCAGGAAGCGGGGGGCGCGCAGCAATTGGAAGCGCCGCCGCAGGGCGGACAGCTGGGCGAATGTATCGATCAGGTCCGCCCCGTCGTCCGTGCCGGCCAGCGACCAGTCGATCCAGGAGATTTCATTGTCCTGGCAATAGGCGTTGTTGTTGCCGTTCTGGGTGCGGCCGAACTCGTCGCCCGCCAGCAGCATGGGTGTGCCCTGCGAGAGCATCAGCGTCGCGAGCAGCGCCTTGCGCACCTGGTGGCGGGTCTTGAGGATGGCGGGATCGTCGGTCGGCCCCTCCGCTCCCCAATTGGCCGAGAAGTTGGCGCCGTGGCCATCGCGATTGTCCTCGCCATTGGCCTCGTTGTGCTTCTCGTCATAGGCGGTGAGGTCGGCCAGCGTGAAGCCGTCATGGGCGGCAAGGAAATTCACCGAGGCCCATGGCTTGCGCGAGCGCATGTCGAAGGCTTCGCTGGTGCCGGTCAGGCGTGCCGCCAGTTCCCCCCGCTGGCCGGGTTCGGCCCGCCAGAAGCGGCGCACGCCGTCGCGGAAGCGGTCGTTCCATTCGGCAAAGCCGGGCGGGAAATTGCCGAGCTGGTAGCCATCGGGGCCAATGTCCCAGGGCTCGGCGATGAGCTTCACCCGTGAGAGAACCGGGTCTTGCCGGATGGCGTCCAGGAAGCCGCAGCCGGGGTCGAAGCCGTTGGGCTCGCGGGCCAGCGTCACGCCGAGATCGAAGCGGAAGCCGTCCACATGGAAGGCTTCCACCCAGTAGCGCAGGGAATCCATCACCATCTGCAGCACGCGCGGATGGGAGAGGTTGACCGTGTTCCCGCAGCCGGTGTCGTTGATGTAGTAGCGGGGATTGTCCGGCATCAGCCGGTAATAGCTGGCATTGTCGAGGCCCTTGAAGGAGAAGGTGGGGCCAAGCTCGTTGCCTTCGCATGTGTGGTTATAGACCACATCGAGGATCACCTCGATGCCCGCCGCATGGAGCCGGCGCACCGCGCCCCGGATCTCCCGGAGACCGGCGGGGCCCAGAAAGGCCGGCTCGGGCGCGAAATAGGACAGGGTGGAATAGCCCCAATAATTGCGCAGCCCCCGTTCCACCAGGAAACGATCCTGAAGGAAGGCGTGCACGGGCAGCAATTCCACGCTGGTGACGCCAAGCCGGTGGAGATGATCGATGAGACGCGGATCGCCCAGCGCCGCGAACGTGCCGCGCACCCGTGGCTCCATGTCGTCTCGCATCATCGAAAGCCCGCGCAGATGGGCCTCATAGACCACCGTGTCCGGCCATGGCACGTCGGGGCGGCGGTCCGCCCAGTCGGTGGGGGTGTCCATCACCACGCATTTGGGCATGGCGGGGGCGCTGTCGTGGCGGTCCATGGCCAGGTCCGCCCGGCCGCTCTGGAGGCGGTAGGAGAACAGGCTATCCGACCAGCGCGGCGCGCCGGTGAGCTGGCGGGCATAGGGGTCGATGAGGAGCTTGGCCGGATTGAAGCGATGGCCGCGCCCGGGATCATAGGGGCCATGGGCGCGATAGCCGTAGACCAGACCCTCGGAGGCGCCGGGCAGGTAGCCGTGCCAGACCTCGTCGGTGCATTCGGGTAGCGCCAGGCGGGCCACTTCCCGCCGGCCCCGCTCGTCGAAGATGCACAGTTCGATCTTTTCCGCATGGGCGGAAAAGACCGCGAAATTCACACCCAGCCCGTCCGCATGGGCGCCGAGGGGATAGGGTTTTCCGGGCTCCAGGCGGTCGGGAAAAAGGGCGGGCATCACGTCTCCTGCGGGGTCAGGAACAAGGCGGCAAGGGGCGGCAAGGTCAGGTCGAGCGCGTGGGCAAAGCCGTGGCTCGCGGTGCTTAACGCCGTAGCGCCGCCAAGGTTGCCGACCCCTGTGCCGCCATAGAGGGGCGCGTCGGTGTTCAGCAGTTCACGCCAGCGCCCGCCGGTGGGCACGCCGATCCGGTAGCCCTGGCGCGGGGTGGGGGTCATGTTGCAGATGACCAGCACCGGGGCAGCGCCGGGCGCCTCCCGGAGGAAGGCGAAGACGGAGTTTTCCGCGTCTTCCTCCACAATCCAGCGGAAGCCGCCCGGGTCCGCATCCCCCGCATGAAGGGCGGGGTGGGCGCGGTAAAGCCGGTTCAGGTCGCGCACCAGGGACTGGACGCCGCGATGGGCGCCTTCCGCGAGAAGGGGCCAGGGCAGGGCGCTGTCATGGTTCCATTCGGTGGGCTGGGCGATCTCGCACCCCTGGAACAGCAGCTTCTTGCCGGGATGGCCCCACATGAAGCCGAGATAGGCCCGCAGGTTCGCCATGCGCTGCCAGTCGTCGCCGGGCATGCGGGCGAGCAGCGAACCCTTTCCGTGCACCACCTCGTCATGGGAGATGGGCAGGACATAGCGCTCCGAGAAGGCATAGACGAGGCCGAAGGTCAGGTCGGAGCCGTGGAAGCGACGATGGATGGGATCGCGTCCCATATAGCGCAGGCTGTCATGCATCCAGCCCATGTTCCACTTGAAGGAAAAGCCGAGCCCGCCTTCGCTGACTGGCGCGGTCACACCCGGCCAGGCGGTGGATTCCTCGGCGATCACCAGCGCGCCGGGGACGTCCCGCGCCACCGTCTCGTTGAGGCGGCGCAGGAAGGCGATGGCCTCCAGGTTCTCCTTGCCGCCATGGATGTTGGGGATCCACTCGCCGGGTTTGCGGGAATAGTCGCGATAGAGCATGGAGGCGACCGCATCCACGCGCAGCCCGTCCACATGGAAGTGCCGTAGCCATTCCAGCGCGCTGGCGATGAGAAAACCCGCCACCTGCGGCTTGCTCAGATCGTAGATCAGCGAGTTCCAGTCGGGATGGAAGCCCTCGCGCGGGTCGGCATATTCGTAGAGCGCGGTGCCATCGAAATGCGCGAGACCGTGGGCGTCGGAAGGAAAATGGGCCGGCACCCAGTCCAGGATCACGCCCAGGCCCGCCTGGTGGCAGCGGTCCACGAAGCGGGCGAAGGCGTCCGGCGGCCCGAGCCGCGCCGTGGGCGCGAACAGGCCGAGCGGCTGATAGCCCCAGGAGCCGCCGAAGGGATGCTCCATCACCGGCATCAGCTCCAGATGGGTGAAGCCGAGGTCGGTGGCATAGGGAATGAGGCGGTCCCCCAGGGCGTCCCAGTCCGGCAGGCGGCCGTCCGGGTGGATCCAGGAGTAGGCGTGCACCTCATAGAAGGAGAGGGGGGCCTGCGCCGTGTGGCGGCTGGCGCGGCTCTCCATCCAGGCGCCATCCTGCCAATGGAAGGGCGCGGGATCGGCGACGATGGAGGCGGTGGCCGGCGGGCATTGGGTGGCCCGCGCCACCGGATCGGCCTTGCGCGGCAGGCGGGCGCCATCGGGGCCGATCAGCTCGAACATATAGGCCGCGCCGGGGGACAGGCGCGGGACGAACAGCTCCCACACGCCCCCATTGCGGCGGCGCATGGGATGGCGGCGGGGGTCCCACATGTTGAAATCGCCGATCACGCTGGCCGCGGCCGCATGGGGCGCCCAGAGCGCGAAGCGCACGCCCGCAATGCCGTCCACCGCCGTGGCGCGGGCGCCGAGCGCATCGGCGAGATTGAGGTGCGTGCCCTCGCCGATGAAATAGAGGTCGTCGTCGGTCAGGAGGAGGGGGAAGGCATAGGGGTCCTCGCTCTCCTCCACCACCCCGTCAGGCCAGGTGGTGCGCAGCACATAGGCCGACGGCCCCTGCTGTGCGAAGGCACCCGCCGGCCCCGCGAACAGGACGCCGTCCGGCTGCGCGGCGAGGGGAAAGGCCGCGCCTGTCTTGCGCTCCACCACCTCCACCCGCCGCGCACCGGGACGGATCGCCCGCACCACCACCCCATCGGGTACCAGATGCGGCCCCAGCACGCGGAAGGGGTCGCCATGGCGGGCATCCAGCAAGGCGTGCGCCTCGGCCTCGGCCAGCCCCGCGGCTGTCGCTTGGGGCGCGGGATGGGCAGTGGGAGTGCTCATGAGGTGGCCTCCTCCAGCGGTGTCGGGGTGTCCTCCAACTCGGGATCGACGGCGCCCGCATAGCGCACGGCAAAGCCGTGGAGCGCACGCACCGCGGGTGCGGGCGTGAGGCCGGAGCCGCAGATCTCCTGGGCCACCAGTTCGAGAAGGAACAGGTCGATAAGCGCCCGCTCCAGGCCCCCGGCCCCGTCCGCATAGCCACCCAGCAGCGCGCGTTCGGCCCGGCTGGCGAAGCGATCGAGAAGCTCGGTGCGCGCGGCTTCGGTCATCAGCCCCACGGTCTCGTGGGGCGCGTTGACCAGTGCGGCCGAGGCGGAAGACAGGGCGCGCATGAGGCTGGCAAGGTCGAACCACGGGCTGGCCTTGCCGGCTTCGTCGCCGAAATTGACGAGGCAGGCATCGTTGCCGCGCACCAGCACCTGGCCGAGATTCAGATTGCCGTGAATGCGCGTCTTGGGGGTGCCGGACAGGCTGCCGGCAAGCGTGCTGGCCACCGCCCGCAGGTCCGTTCCCACCTGCAAGATGGCCTCCGCGCGCGCGGCATCGGCCGCGGACAGGCCCGCCGGGTCCTTCAGCGCATGGAAGGCGCTGTCGAGAAGGGCGGCCACCGCCTCACCCAACGCTTCCGCCTCGGCGCGGGTGAAGGCCTCGGGCGCGAAGGCGGGGTCGTCGGTCTGCGTCCGCATCAATGCATGGAATTCCGCAAGCCGCCGCCCCGTCTGGCGCAGGAAGGGCATGATGCCCGACATCTGCTCCTCGAAGGCCGGCTCGATCTCGCGGCCCGACTGGGCGGAGGAGGTGAGCGCGCGGCTCACCTGGTCCAGCACCCAGTTGCGGGCGTTGCCCTGGTTGCGCACATAGCCCAGCATCAGCGCCAGCACGGCCGAGCGCCCATCAGAGGTGGTGCGCACCACTTCTCCCAGCAAAGGCGGCGTGCCCTCGAAGCCAAGCGAGGTGAGGCGCCGGATCATCTCCGATTGCGGCTGCGCGCCGAGATGCGGGCGGCGGATGACCTTGAAGGCCGCACCTTCCTCGATGACGATGGTGGCTGTGGGCTGTTCGGTGCCGATGCGCTGGACCGGGGCGTCTTCCGGGATTTCCAGACTGGCGAGGTCCGCATCGGCCACGAAGCGCAGTTCGCCCCCGTCGGGCAATTCGAGCACCGTGCCGGAGCGCAGCGCCCGCACAACGGCGCGAGGCAATTGGTCGAGGGTGAGCCCATCGGTCAGATAGCCCACGCGCCGGCCCTGCCGCACCCGCGTCAAGGCAAGCTGGACGGAAAGCGGGCTCGGCTGCTCGTCCTCCCAGGCGATGGCCAGCGGCATCATGTAGCGCGCGCTTTCCCCGCCTGCTTCCACGACGATCTGCACCACCATCACATGGTCGCCCGCCTTGGGCAGCGGCATGGCCCATTCGATGAACGCCCGGTCGATGGGCGCACGATCGGCCTTGCGCAAAGCGGTCTCGTCACCCGGCGCGGTGAACCAGCGGCGGCGGCGCACATAAGCGGGCAGCGCCTCCTGCTCGATGATCGCCTTGTTGCGTGAGGAGAGTACGTCGGCGAGGCCCGCGCGCAGGACCAGGGTCTCGAATTCCGGCAATTGCTCGGGCGGGCTGGTGTGCCAGGAGGGCTCGGCCACGTTGGCGGCGAGGTTGAAGGCGAAGAAGCCATAAGGTGGCACGGTGAGGAGATAGGGCAGGCGCCCCACGGGCGGGAACGGCGTGCCGCCCATCATTTCCACCGGCACGCGGCCGTCGAATTCGGTGAGGTCCAGCTCCACCGCCTGCAGCGTCTGCGACAGGTTGGCGATGCACAGGATGGTCTCGTCCGCATAGGTGCGCAGATAAGCGAGGATCTTGCGATTGCCGGGATAGAGCGGCCGGAAGCCGCCCCGCCCGAAGCAGGGATGGGCCTTGCGCACCGCCAGCATGCGGCGCGTCCAGTTCAGCAGCGAATGGGGGTCGCGCATCTGCGCTTCCACATTCAGCGCGAAATAGCCCGACAGCGGGTCCTGGATGGGCGGCAGGACCAGTTGCTCCGGGTCCGCCTTGGAGAAGCCGCCATTGCGATCCGGCGACCATTGCATGGGCGTGCGCACGCCATCGCGGTCGCCCAGATGGATGTTGTCGCCCATGCCGATCTCGTCGCCATAATAGATGACGGGGGTGCCGGGCATGGTGAAGAGAAGGGCATTCATCAGCTCGATGCGCCGCCGGTCGCGCTCCAGAAGGGGCGCGAGGCGGCGGCGGATTCCGAGGTTCAGCCGCGCCCGCCGGTCGGCGGCATAGACGGACCACAGATAGTCCCGCTCCGCATCCGTGACCATTTCCAGCGTCAGCTCGTCATGGTTGCGCAGGAAGATGGCCCATTGGCACGTTTCGGGGATGGAGGGCGTCTGCCGGAGGATGTCGGTGATGGGGAAGCGGTCTTCCTTGGCGATGGCCATGTACATGCGCGGCATCAGCGGGAAGTGGAACGCCATGTGGCATTCATCGGCATTCTCGCCGAAATATTGCTGCGTGTCCTCCGGCCACATATTGGCTTCGGCCAGCAGCATGCGACCTTTATAATTGGCATCGAGATGCGCGCGGATCTTGCGCAGGATGTCGTGGGTCTCGGCGAGGTTCTCGTTGGACGTGCCCTCGCGCTCGATGAGATAGGGCACGGCATCAAGCCGCAGGCCATCGACGCCCAGATCCAGCCAGAAGCGCATGACCGAAAGGATGCGCTCCAGCACTTCGGGATTGTCGAAGTTCAGGTCCGGCTGGTGGGAATAGAAGCGGTGCCAGAAATACTGTCCGGCCACCGGATCGAAGGTCCAGTTGGACTTCTCGGTGTCCAGGAAGATGATCCGCGTGCCCTGATAGCCCTGGTCGTCATCGGCCCAGACATAGAAATTGCGCTCCGGCGACCCCTTGGGCGCGCGGCGGGCGGCCTGGAACCAGGGATGCTGGTCGGACGTGTGGTTCACCACCAGCTCGGTGATGACGCGGATGCCGCGGGCATGGGCCGCCTCGATGAAGCGGCGGGCATCCTCCATGGTGCCGTAGTCCGGCGACACGCCCTCATAGAGCGCGATGTCATAGCCATCGTCCCGGCGCGGCGAGGGATAGAAAGGCAGCAGCCAGATGGCGTTGACGCCGAGTTCCGCGATGTAGTCCAGCTTGGCGAGGAGGCCCGGAAAGTCGCCGATCCCGTCATTGTTGGAATCGAAGAACGACTTCACATGGAGCTGGTAGATGACCGCGTCCTTGTACCAGAGCGGGGCGTCGCCGGGGGCGATGGGGTCGGCCATGTCAGCCTCCCCTGCCGGGACGGAGGGGGGAGCGGGGCGAACAAAAATTCCAGGCGCGAATGGCGGGCATTGCTCATCTGGGCGGCGGACGGACGCGAACGGGGGACCGTGGCGCCGATCCTTTAGCCCCCCGCCAGCTTGAACGCGGCAGGTGACGACATGGTTCCCGTACATATCGATCGGCCCCCGCCTGTGGTTCCAGGCAGGCGCTGAAAATGCTGGCGGGACCTGATCCTGGCGGCGGCCGAAAATCCCCAGCTGGAACGATCGAAGCCGGGGCGCCCTGTTCAGGCAGTGGCCGCTTCCAGCTCCGCGCTCGCCTCCAGCCAGGCTTCCTCCGCCTGGGCGAGGGCGTCCACAGCCTCCTCCCGCTGCTTGTTCAGGCGGGCGGCGTCGTTGGGGAATTTCTCGATCTTGGGGTCGGCGAGGCGCTTGTCGATGGCGGCGATGTCCTTCTCAAGCTTCGCCATCAGGGCCTCCGCATCCCGCACCTTCTTGCGCAAGGGGGCGGCGGCGTCCTCCGAGGCGGAGGTGTCGGGCGCCTCCTCGCCCTTGCGGGCGTCGCCGGACATCTTGCCCGAACCGGCGGTGCTCAGAAGCTCGCGCCGATATTGGTCGAGGTCGCCGTCATAGGGCTTCACCGTGCCGCCGCCCACCATCCACAGCCGGTCGACGCAGGCTTCCAGCAGGTGCCGGTCGTGGGAGACCAGGATGACGGCGCCGGGGAAGTCATTGATGGCATTGATGAGGGCGGCGCGGGCCTCGATGTCCAGATGGTTGGTGGGCTCGTCGAGGATGAGCAGGTGCGGCCCGTTGAAGGCCGCAAGGCCGAGCAGGAGGCGCGCCTTCTCGCCGCCGGAGAGGGCGGAGACCTTGGTGTCGCCGGCCCCGCCTGAAAAGCCCATCTCGGCGGCCCGCGCCCGAACCCGCGCCTCGGGCGCGTCGGGCATGAGGCGGCGCACATGCTGCACCGGACTGTCGCCGGGCACCAGTTCGTCCAATTGGTGCTGGGCGAGATAGGCCACTTCCAGCTTGTCGGCGCGCACCACATTGCCGCTCTGCGCCTTCAGGCGGTCGGCGATGAGCTTGGCGAAGGTGGACTTGCCGTTGCCGTTGGGCCCGAGCAAGGCGATGCGGTCGTCCTCATCGATGCGCAGGTTGAGATTGCGCAGGATCGGCTTGCCCGGCTCATAGCCCACCGCCACCTTCTCCAGCACCAAGATGGGCGGAGAGAGCAGACGCTCGGGATGGCGGATGGAGATGGCCGCTTCCTGCTCGTTCACCTCCGCCGCCAAAGGCTCCATGCGGGCGAGCGCCTTGATGCGGGACTGGGCCTGGCGCGCCTTGGTGGCCTTGGCCCGGAAGCGGGCGATGAACGCCTCCATATGGGCGCGGTGCGCCTCCTGCTTCTTGCGGGCCTTCTGGTCCAGCAGCGCGCGCTCGCGGCGCTGTCGGTCGAACTGGGTGAAGTTGCCCCGATAAAGGTTCAGCTTGCCGCCTGAGAAATGCAGGATGTGGTCGACGGAGGTGTCGAGCAGGTCGCGGTCATGGCTGATGAGGATGACCGTGCGGGGATAGCTCGCCAGATAGTCCTGGAGCCACAGCGTGCCTTCCAGGTCGAGATAGTTGGTGGGCTCGTCCAGCAGCAGCAGGTCCGGCTCGGTGAAGAGCAGGGCGGCGAGGGCCACGCGCATGCGCCAGCCGCCGGAAAATTCCGAGCAAGGCCGCGCCTGCGCCGCCTCGTCGAAGCCGAGCCCCGCCAGGATGCGAGCGGCGCGGGCAGGCGCGGAATGGGCGTTGATGTCGATGAGACGCGCCTCGATCTCGCCCATGCGCATGGGATCGGTGGTGGTCTCGCGATCCTGGAGCAGCGCGGCGCGCTCGGTGTCGGCGGCGAGCACCCGCTCCAGCAGGCTGTCGGGACCGCTCGGCGCCTCCTGCGCCACCCGTCCAATGCGCGCCCGGCTCGGCAGGCGCACGGTGCCACTTTCCAGCTCCAGCTCGCCCATCAGCGCCTTGAAGAGGGTGGTCTTGCCGGTGCCGTTGCGGCCGACGACGCCCACGCGGGCAGTCTCGGGCAAGGCCACGGAGGCATGGTCCAACAGGAGGCGGCCCGCAATGCGCAGGGAAATATCGTCGAGCACGATCATAATGGGTGCGTTCTCGCAGGGGCGAAGGCGAAGGGCAAGCCCGGTCGGCGCCGCAGCGGGCTTCTCCCTCGCGCGCACTTTGCCACCGTTGCGGTGGCGATTGCCCCCATTTGCTTCCATTTCGGAGCCAATTCCACGCCCAACCTGGTGCGGTTTATGTCAGCATCTGCGCTGCGATCGACGCCTGTGGGGGGCATGGTCCGATCGAGGTCGGGGTGGGGCTCATGGTGGTGAATGTGCGAACCCTTCTGGGGCTCGTGGCGCTCTTCGTGCTGGTCGCGGCGGCTGGACAGGCCGACGCGCAGACGCTGCAACTGCGCTGGATCCGGGACAATGGCGCCATCCTGTCCGAACAGACCGTCAGCCTGGAGCAGCTGGCCAAGCTGCCTGCGGAGACCTTCGCGACCAAGACGCCCTGGACCCAGGGGGTCAACACGTTCGAGGGACCGAGCCTGGCCATGCTCGCCGGGCAGCGCGCGCTGCCGGTGGAGCGGGCCATCGTGGTGGCGCTCAACGATTACATGGCCACCGTGCCGGCGGAGGACTGGGAGCAGAACGGGGCCATTCTCGCCATCCGCGTCAATGGCGCGACCATGAAGGTGCGGGAGAAGGGTCCCTTCTGGGTCATGTATCCCATGGACCGCAATCCCAAGCTCCAAAGCCAGATGTACCGCACCCGGATGGTCTGGCAGGTGAAGGCTATTGACTTTGTCGTCCCATAAGCGCCGCTCGCTTCGCGCCTTCATCGTTCCCGCGGCGCTGATGGGAGCGATCGTGGTGCTGTTTGCCGCCACCATCATGCTGTTCGATGCGCAGACTGCGCAGCGGACCCTGCTCAATTCCTCCATCCGCAGCACGGGGTGGGCGACCTATCAGGCCCAGCTTGAATTCCTGAAGACCAAGGCGGCGCTTCACGATGCCACCGACCGGCCGTCTCCTGCCAATCTGCAGGACCTGACCTTGCGCCTCGAACTGCTGATCTCGCGCATCAACATCCTGCATTCCTCCTCGGAAATGCTGGAGCTGGACAGCATCGCGACCCGCCAGGCCACGCTCATGGCCGTCGAGCACCGCCTGGCACTGTGGAGCGACCGCCTCGCCCATCCCGATCCCGACGTGCCCATAGATGGCCTCCTTCGCGGTCTGGAGAAGGACCTGCAGCCGTTGGAGGTGGGGCTCCAGCGGGTGCTGCAGGAATCCGTGGCCTTCAACGACAAGGTGTTCCAGCGGGAGAAGGAGCTGGCGCAGAATCCGGCGCGCATCCCGTTCGCCCTGCTGATCATGGCCAGCATCTCGCTGGTGGTGATCCTGGTGGTGCAGTCCGTGCGCGACACCCGCCGGGTGACGGAACTGGCGACGCTTGAGCGTTCGGCCCGCGCCATGCAGGACAATCTGCGCGCCATCATCGAGGCCATGCCGGCGGCGACCATCATCATCGATTCCCAGACCAGCAAGGTGCTGTTCATCAATCCCCATGCGGCGCAATTGGTGGCTGCGACCCCGCAGGATGACGAATGGGCGCGCTTCGTGCAGCTCGCCTTCGATGCCGCCGAAAGCCCCGGACAGCCCCAGTGGGGCCTTCTCAACCTCACCTTCCAGCGTGCCCGCGGCGACGTGATTTCCCTGCGCGGCGCCTTGAGCCCCGTCTTGTGGGAGGGGCGGCGCCAATTGCTGCTGGTGCTGGCGGACACGACGCGCATCCGCAGTTCACAGCTTCAGATCATGCAGACCGCCAAGCTCGCGAGTCTGGGCGAAATGGCGACCGCCATCGCCCACGAGCTGAACCAGCCGCTCGCGGTCATCAAGATGGCGGTGGCCAATGCCATGCGCATCGTGAAGATGGGCGGCGAGCCCGATGCGGTGATGGGCAAGCTCGATCGCATCAGCGCCCAGGTGGACCGGGCCAAGCGCATTACCGACCAGGTGCGTCGTTATGGCCGCATGCCCAGCGACCAGAAGGAGCCCTTCGCCGCACGGCTCGCCATCGAACTGGCGGCGAGCTTCGTGGCCGAGCAATACCGCGCCGCCAACATACGCCTCGTGCTGGAACTCGACCTGCCCCCCGATCTCTCGGTGCGCGGCGACCAGACCATGTTCGAGCAGGTTATCGTCAATCTGCTCGTCAATGCCCGCGATGCCTTCACGGGTGCGGGCGAGGTGCCGCCGGGCGCAGCCGTGCGCGTCCAGGCGCGCGCCCGCGATGGCCAAGTCCATGTCAGCGTCTGCGACAATGCGGGGGGCATCGCGCCCCACATCCTGGAGCACATCTTCGAGCCCTTCATGACCACCAAGCCGGCGGACAAGGGAACCGGGCTCGGCCTTGCGGTGTCCCGCAACGTGCTGCGGGACATGGACGGGCAGATCAATGCCACCAATGCCGAGGGCGGGGCCCGCTTCGACATCTCGCTTCCCGTAGCGGTTGAAGGCATGGCGCCCGCTGCATAGGCCTCCTTCCCCATCCCCGCACCGGCCCCGGCCGCGCCGCTGCGTGGCAGATGGGGCTTGTCCCGTTTTTTTCTCAGGGCTTGTCCGAATGGTTCGCGATCCGGCATCGGTCTATGACCGTAGGGTGAAGGCAAAAAAGCTAAATGCGCGCCTGCGGTTGCGGTCGGGCTGGCTTTGTCGCAAAACTCGCATAGGCTCTGCCGGATCAGTGGGGCGTTTCATGGGACCGGGTGGCAAGTCCGAACGGGAGAGGGCCAGGCAGTCGCGTACCGGGAATGGCCGTTCGCCGGCCTGCTCCGCGCCGTGGCCGGCCCGCGCGTTCCAGGGGAGGCGCCCGTGAATCCGGCACCCGAACGCTCCGTCTTCATTCTCGATGACGAACAGGAATTCCGCGAGGACCTCGGGGAATTCCTGGAAGGCCAGGGCTATCGGGTCGCCACCGCCGGCGATGCCCGCTTCTTTACCGATGCGGACATGGCCGACCATGACGTGCTGCTGCTCGACCTGGCCATGCCCTCCATCGACGGCATGGAAGTGCTGAAATATCTGTCCCGTCATCCCAAGGCGCCGGCGGTCATTCTCCTGAGCGGCTCCGGCGAGGATGTGATCCGCACCGTGGCGGATGCGGCGCGGCGGGATGGCCTGGCCGTGCTCGGCCTGCTGCACAAGCCGTTCGATCCGCAGGACCTGCTGCACCTGCTGGAGGCAGACGCCAGCCTGCCCACGCGCGACAAGGCTGTGCCGGTGCGCGAGCCCAAGGCCGTGCTGGCGGCGTTACGCGCCGCGCTCGCCAACTCCAGCCTTCCGGTCCAGTTCCAGCCTTTGGTCCAGGCGGAGACACTCGCCTTTGCCGGCGCCGAGGCGCTGCTGGACGGCACTGTCCCCGGCATCGGCTTTGTCGGGCCCGCCCAGATTCTGGCGGCTGCCGCCAGCGACAGCGCGCTCTCCCTCGCCATCACCCAGCATGTCCTCACCGAGGCCGTGGCGGTGTGCGTCCGCTGGAGGGCGTTGGGCTGGGACGGCAAGGTGAGCGTCAACCTGCCCATCGATGCCTTGCTGACGGCGGGCGTGGCGGGAGCGCTGACCGGCATCGTCCAGGCGGCGGGCCTTCCCACTTCCAGCGTTGTGTTCGAGCTGACCGAGGACGCGCTCTATATCGCCTCCAGCGAGGCGCTCTCGGCGCTGGCGCGGCTGCGCATCGCCGGCTTCGGCCTTGCCCTCGATGATGTGGGCCAGCGCCAGAGTGGTCTCCTGCAGATCGCCAATCTGCCGGTGACCGAGATCAAGATCGACATGGAATTGCTGCGCGACGCGCGCGACTGGGGCAAGGCGCGCAGCGTGTTCCAGTCCATCGCGGACCTCGGTCACGGGCTTCAGCTCTATGTGGTGGCCGAAGGGGTGGAGACCCCCGCCGACCTCGCCTTGGTGCGAAGCTCGGCGGTGGATCTGGTGCAGGGCTTCATCGTGGCGCGCAAGATGAAGGCGGACGATCTCCTCGCCTTGCTTGGCCAGTGCGGGGACCACCAATCTTCGCTGGTCGCCTTGGTGGGCAAGCAATAGCATGGCTGTAGGTTGAAGGTTGAAAGCTCATGGGTGTCAGTGAAATGAGCGAACCACGGGTTCTGCTGGTCGACGATGATCCGGACATCCTCGCCGAACTGAGCGAGGGCCTGACCGTCTTGGGCATTCCCACCCGCACGGCCGAGACGGCGGTGGAGGCCCTCGACCTGGTGCAGCGGCACGAAGCGCTCCAGATCATTGTGACCGACCTGCAGATGCCCCGCATCGACGGCATCGAATTGCTGCAGAAGCTGGCGGTGCGCCGTCACAACCGGCCCATGGCGGCCATCGTCATCACCGGCCATGCCTCGCTGGACCGGGCGGTAGGGGCCTTGCGCCTGCATGCGGTGGACTTCCTTCAGAAGCCCCTGTCGGCCGAGGAAGTGGCCCATTCCATCGAGCGGGCCATCTCGCTGGTGGAAGACCAGGCCGCTGCAGGCGACGAGGAGGAGGCGCTCGCGCCCGTCGCGCATGCGCGGCCCAATTATCTCAAGGCGCTGGTCGCGGCCCGTGCCGATCGCGATGCAATCTTCCAGGCCGGCCTGTTCTCCGATCCCGCCTGGGAGATGATGCTCGACCTGGCGGTGGCCGAGGCGAGCGGGCGACCCATCTCGGTCACGAGCCTGTGCATTGCCTCCGGCGCGCCCACCACCACCGCCTTGCGCCGCATCGATGACCTGAAAGATGCCGGGCTGATCGACCGGGTGCCCGATCCCCGCGACAAGCGGCGCATCCTGGTGCAACTGACACAGCCGGGGCGGGACCGCATGGAAGCCTTCGTCCAGCGCCAGGCCGCTCGGTTCGGCATCAAGCTGGACTAGCGCAAGGGGCGCCGCACAGGCGCCCCACGCGATCTCTGTTCGCACGTCAAAAAAAGGGCGCCCCGCCGGGAGCGCCCTTTTTTGTGGCTGGCCGGATGAGCCCGCCCCGGCACGCGGGGCGGGCGATCGGGGGCTCAGGCCGCCCGCAGCGACTGCACGAAGGTGGAAACCTCCCGCTGCAGGTCCTGGGACTGGGCGGACAGGGAAGAGGACAGGCTCATCAGCTGGGTGGCGGCCGAGCCGGTCATGCCCGCCGCCTGGCCGACGCCGGAGATGTTGTTGGTCACCTGGGTGGCGCCCATCGCGGCCCGGTGGGTGTTGGCCGCGATCTCGCTGGTGGCGGCCCGCTGCTCTTCCACCGCGCCGGCGATGATGGCGGTCAGGTCGCGCACATTGTTGATGGTGGACACGATGGAGGAGATCGAGGTCACCGTGGAATTGGTGGCGTTCTGGATCTCGTTGATCTTGGACGAGATCTCATCCGTCGCCTTGGCGGTCTGGGCGGCCAGTTCCTTCACCTCGGCGGCGACCACGGCGAAGCCCCGGCCCGCATCGCCGGCCCGCGCTGCCTCGATGGTGGCGTTGAGGGCCAGCAGGTTGGTCTGCTCGGCGATGTCCTTGATGAGGGAGAGCACCTGCCCGATGCTCTGGGCCGCGGCCGAGAGCTGCTGGATATTGTCCGAGGTCTTCTCAGCCTCGTGGGCGGCGGAGCGGGCGATCTCGGCGGACGAGGACACCTGGTCGCTCATTTCGCGGATGGAGGCGGACAATTCCTCGGCCGAGGCGGCGACCGTCTGCACGTTGCTGGAGGCGCCTTCGGCCGCATTGGTGACCGCATGGGCCTGGCGCGAGGTTTCCTCGGCCGTGGCGGACAGGTTGCGGGCGGCGTCCGACATTTCCGTGGAGGAACCGGCGAACTGGTCGGCGATGGCGCCCATCTTGGCCTGGAAGGCATCGGCGATGGCGTTGCGCTCGGCAACGAGCTTGCGGGCCATCTCGGCTTCCTTCTCCACCTGGGCGAGGCGCAGGCGCTCCGTCTCGGCGAGGCCGTCGCGGAAGACTTCCAGGGTGCGGGCCATCTCGCCGACCTCGTTCTTGGCGGTGAGGCTCGGGATCTCGGCGTTGAGGTTCCCGCCGGAAATGGCCTGCATGGAGGAGGTGATGCGATTGATCGGGCGCACCACGCCGACGAGCACGAACACGATGGCGGCAAGGCCAATGGCAAGCGCCAGAAGGCTGAAGGCCCCGATGATCCAGAAGGCGGTGGCGATTTCGGACGTGCTTGCGTCGCTCTCGGCCTTTGCGGCATCGTCATTGATTTCGACGAGCTTCGCCAGATACTTCATGGCATCGTCGAACTGGACGGCGGAATCCGTCGCCAGCTTCTGAAGGGCTTCGGCGTCCTTGCGCCCATAGGCGCCGAACATGTCCGACTGCATCTTCATGTAGGTCGCCCATTCCGCCTGGAAGGTGCGCCAATTTTCCCGTTCGCTATCAAAGGTGATGATCGCTTCATAGGCCTTTGACGCATCCTTGAAGCGGATGTCCAGGTCCTTGGTGCGATCCACCGCCTGCTGGTGCAGCTTCGCGTCCTGCACGAGAACGGCGCGCACGGCCACGGCTCGTATGCGGGTGATCAGGTAGCGGATTTCGCCGACGGCGCGGACGCTGGGCAGCCAATTGGTGGTGATTTCGTTGATGTGCTTGGACGCACCGTTCAGCTGGTAGATCGAGATGGCGCTCAGCGAGGCAAGCATGGCCACCAGCAGCGCGACGGTCGCGATCAAGGACGTTTTCAAGGTCAGACGCATTGTCATCTCCAGGCGGGGGCGGCGGCGCGGCCGCTCAAATCTTGGTCGAGCGGCGAGGGTGCGGCCGCATGGCATGATTAGGCGCCCAAGCTGGCGTCAGGCTTGCCGGCTTCGCGTTTCCCGAGCCTTCGCAGGGCCTTGAAAACAAAAGCCCCGCGGCGGCGGGGCGGCCGGCGCGGGGCGAGGCGGGGTGGGAGGAGCCTCACCCGATGAACTGGTAGCCAAGATAGCGCTTGGCATCGATAACCTCGTGGCCGAGCTGCAGGCGCAGCTTCTTGCGCAGCTTGCTCATGTGGCCCTCGACCACGCTCTCATCCACGTCGTCATTGAAGATGCCGTAGATGGTGTTGAAGATCTGGGTCTTGGTGACCCGGCGCTTGGAATTCTTGACCAGGTATTCGAGGATGTGACGCTCGCGCCGGGGCAGCGGCAGGGGGGTGCCGTCCACGGTGGGGTCACGGCCGTCGAAATAGACCTGAAGGCGACCGCTGAGCGCGGGCCCGGTGGCGGAGTTCAGGCGCCTCCACACCGCGTCGGCCCGCGCCACGATTTCCCGCACATGAACCGGCTTGCGCACCACGTCGTCGATGCCGGCAGTGAAGAGTTCGAGCGTCTGGGACAGGCACTTGATGTCGGCGAGCGCGATGATGGGCGCCGGGCTGTGGGTGCGGATGATCTCCGCATAGGCTGGGCGGGCGTCGAAGTCACCGAGGAGAAAGCTCTCGACCGCGCCGATGTCGGCTTCGGAAGCGGTGTTGATCCACTCCCGGAACTCTTCATTGCTGAAGCTCTGAGATGAAAAACCTTCACGGGCGAAGCTGGAGACATAGCTTTCCGCGACACTGGCCCGGTGATCGACGACAACGTACATGGTGGGGTCCCCCCTTTTGCTACAGTAGATCTTCCGGTTGGGTGTCGAGCTTGGGTCTTTGGTCTGGCGCTCAACCGATGGGTAAACAATTAGGTTTGGACGCCGCCGGCCTCAAGTTGAAGTCATTCGCGTTTGGATCGAAGAATCCCTCCGTTTTGACCGGTAACCGGCGAAGAAAAGGGAGACTGGAAGGATTCAACTACGACGAACTACGTAGGTCCGGTTTCCCCATACCATCCATGCCTTGGGCGGGGCTCGGATCGGACCGGACTTCACCGCGGATCTGGATCATTTGGGAACGATCCCACTCAGCTTCGACTGCCCCCG
The DNA here is from genome assembly GCF_028863665.1 of Aquabacter sediminis. Classification (GTDB taxonomy): domain Bacteria; phylum Pseudomonadota; class Alphaproteobacteria; order Rhizobiales; family Xanthobacteraceae; genus L1I39. Next base: position 33,052 of record NZ_JARBFX010000016.1, on the reverse strand, counting down.
CGCAAGCTCGGCCATGAACAGGCATTCCGCGGCGCACAACAACACGCCTCTGAGAGCAAGCGGGTGCGGAAAGTACCCCATGTGGCAGGTCCCAGCGGCCCAAACGTCGCAACCCGCCGGGCGGGTGAGCCAGGCGGGTGAAGCGGCAGCGGTCGATGGGATGAAGAGGGGGAGGCCGGGTCCTGAGGGACCCGGCAGCGCCGCACGTCTGCGCGGCACGGCCTTTGGAGCTCAGGCCTCGAACACCGTGTCGATCTTGCCCTTCAGGGTCTGGGCATTGAAAGGCTTCACGATGTAGTTGCTCACGCCGGCCTTCTTGGCGGCGATCACGTTCTCGGATTTGGCTTCCGCGGTGACCATGATGAAGGGGATCTCGCCGAGATCCGCATCGTCCCGCACGCGCTTCAAGAGCTCGTAGCCGGTCATGGGCTCCATGTTCCAGTCGGAAATCACAAGTCCATAGCGACGCTCTTTGAGCTTCGCCAGGGCTTCGGTTCCGTCCGAGGCCTCGTCAACATCATCGAAGCCGATCTGCTTCAAGAGGTTCCGGATGATGCGGACCATGGTTTTGTAATCGTCCACCACAAGGACCGGCATCGACAAATCAACCGCCATGGCTCACTCCGTCAGCGGGGCACAGGGATAAGTAATTCCGGCAGATAGCTCGCCGGTATGACGCTGGCTTTGTAGTCTATTTTAGCTTGCGCGGAGCTTGCGGGGCAGTTGGGGGAGGTCTTTCGGCGAAATCCGCTTCGATTTATAGAATAGCGACGGCGAAGCAGCAGGCAGGAGGAGTCCATGATGGCCAGCCGGCGACCTTTCAGGATTGAGGTAACCACGGCGGGCCGGTCCGCTGCCCCCGCAGTCAATGATGTCCCGCCGGGCATCCAGCCGGCGGCGGCAGAGGACGCCCATTTCAACCGCGTCCTGCAGGAATTGGTGGAGATCCGCTCGGAGATCGCCAAGTTCAACCAGCGGGATCCGGAAGCAGACCGCGAGCGTGACCGCAACGTCCTCTGGGCGGGCATCGAGACCATCCAGGATGCCATCCGCAACACCAAGACGGAGATTGCCAGTCTCCATTCGGAAGGCACGCGCGGCGAGAAACTTTTCCGCGCCACCGACGAGCTGGATGCGGTGGTCTATGACACCGAGGAAGCCACGGAGGCGATCCTGTCCTGCGCCGAGGCCATCGACACCTCTGTGAACGCGCTGCTCGGCCGCCTTTCGGGAGATGACCTCAGCATTGCCGAGGAAATCCAGGCCAATGTCATCAAGACATTCGAGGCCTGCAACTTCCAGGACATTACCGGCCAGCGCATCCGCAAGGTTGTCAAGCTGCTGGTGTTCATCGAGCAGCGCGTGCAGCGCATGACCGACATCTGGGGCGGCGCGGACGCTGTGGCCCAGGATGCCGGCATCATTCCCCGCGAAGGCGATGAGGCCCTGCTCAACGGCCCGGCTCTGGCCGATGACGAGAACGTGGTCTCCCAAGACGACATCGACAGCCTGTTCGCGTGACGCCTGATGGTGCGCCCCCTGCGGGGCGCGTCACGGGGGAGCGATCTTGATGTGGAGAGGTCTGGATGTGAAAAAGGCCCGGGCGGTGACGCCCGGGCCTTTTCCTTGGGTCGAGAGGGGCGAGGTGATCCGGCGCCGTCCGAAAGTGGCGGTCAGGCCGCCTCGTCGGCTTCCAGATCGGCGTCGAGATCGGCTTCCGCATCTTCCGCCTTGGCGGCGCCGCGGCGCGGACCCTTCTGGAGGTGCTGCTCGATCAGCTTGATGGACTCGGTCTCGGTGAGGTTCTGCACGGCCGACAGCTCGCGCGCCATCCGGTCGAGCGCGGCTTCGTACAGCTGGCGCTCGGAATAGGACTGCTCGGGCTGGGCGTCGGACCGGTAGAGATCGCGCACCACTTCGGAAATGGCGATCAGGTCGCCGGAATTGATCTTGGCTTCATATTCCTGGGCGCGGCGGCTCCACATGGTGCGCTTGACGCGGGCGCGACCCTTGAGGGTCTCCAGCGCCTTGGCCACGACGGGACCTTCGGAGAGCTTGCGCATGCCAACGGTGGCAATCTTGGGTACCGGAACCCGGAGAGTCATCTTGTCCTTTTCGAAGGAGATGACGAACAGTTCGAGCTTGAAGCCGGCCACTTCCTGTTCTTCGATGGCCATGATACGACCGACGCCGTGCGAGGGGTACACGATATGCTCGCCCGTCTTAAAACCAAGGCGGACCTGGGCAGTCTTCTTTGTCGACATGCTCTTGACCACTCCTGATCCGGCCCGGGGGCCGGATCGTGTTGGCGCGCGTCCGCCCGCGTCCGGTATTATCCAGGCGGTGCTGCACCTATCGCTGGCGACTGGGTCTCGGCCGGAACGCCCGACAACCCGCTCATAATCAGTCGAAGACCACTACTGTTCAGCCGCATCCGTCCCGCTGTGGCCGGATGCTCGAATTCTCGCCCCTATGTTCCCGAGAATGCGCCGATGTACAGGCACGATGCGGATGGTTCAGGAAGCAATCGACTGTATCTGTTTGTATAGCACAAAAACGGCCAGAATCAAAGCCTTGCTCTTTTTACGCTGCGGCAGGCAGCGCAGGGCTCGCATGCGGGGAACGCAAGTCGCGGAGTCCGGAGGGCTTTTCAATGATATAAGCATTTGTTTATATCTTGATTGCGGCGGCCGGTGCGCCATGGTACATCGCTCCCAGGATGGGGAGGCGCATCCCGGGCGCCCGCAATCCCGGACGGAGTGAATCTCATGAGTGCCGATTACGTGGTCAAGGACATCAGTCTCGCCGACTGGGGCCGCAAGGAACTGGACATCGCCGAGATCGAAATGCCCGGCCTGATGGCCACCCGCGCGGAATACGGCCCGTCCCAGCCGCTGAAGGGCGCCCGCATCGCCGGCTCCCTGCACATGACCATCCAGACCGGCGTGCTGATCGAGACCCTGAAGGCGCTCGGCGCCGATGTGCGCTGGGCTTCGTGCAACATCTATTCGACCCAGGATCACGCCGCCGCCGCCATCGCGGCCGCCGGCACCCCGGTCTTCGCCATCAAGGGCGAGACCCTGGAGGAGTACTGGGAATATACCCACCGCATCTTCGAGTGGGCCGATGGCGGTGCGCCGAACATGATCCTGGACGACGGCGGCGACGCCACGCTCCTGGTGCATCTCGGCCTGCGCGCCGAGCAGGGCGACACCGCCTTCCTCGATGGCGCCACCAATGAGGAGGAGGAAGTCCTCTTCGCCGCCATCAAGCGCCGCCTCAAGCACAAGCCCGGCTGGTACACCACCCTGGCCAAGTCCATCCGTGGCGTGACCGAGGAGACCACCACGGGCGTGCATCGTCTCTACGAGATGCAGAAGAAGGGCACGCTGCTGTGGCCCGCCATCAACGTGAATGACAGCGTCACCAAGTCGAAGTTCGACAACCTCTATGGCTGCCGCGAGAGCCTGGTGGACGGCATCCGTCGTGGCACCGACGTGATGATGGCCGGCAAGGTCGCCATGATCGCCGGCTTCGGCGACGTGGGCAAAGGCTCGGCCGCCTCGCTGCGCAATGCCGGCTGCCGCGTGATGGTGTCCGAAGTCGATCCCATCTGCGCGCTCCAGGCGGCGATGGAAGGCTATGAGGTCACCACCATGGAAGATGCCGCGCCGCGCGCCGACATCTTCGTGACTGCCACCGGCAACCTGGACGTCATTACGGTCGACCACATGCGGGCCATGAAGGACCGCGCCATCGTCTGCAACATCGGCCACTTCGACAGCGAGATCCAGGTCGCCGCTCTGAAGAACTTCAAGTGGCACAATGTGAAGCCGCAGGTGGACGAGGTCGAGTTCCCCGACAAGAAGCGCATCATCCTGCTCTCGGAAGGCCGCCTGGTGAACCTGGGCAATGCCACCGGCCATCCCAGCTTCGTGATGTCGGCGTCCTTCACCAACCAGACGCTGGCCCAGATCGAGCTGTGGACCAAGCCCGGGCAGTACGACAAGAAGGTCTACACCCTGCCCAAGCACCTGGATGAGAAGGTGGCGATGCTTCACCTGGAGAAGATCGGCGTCAAGCTGACGCGCCTCTCCGACGAGCAGTCCGCCTATATCGGCGTGGCGCAGACCGGCCCGTTCAAGCCCGAACATTATCGCTACTGAGCCCAGACGGGCTCACAGCGATTGGTTTCCCGCACATCCCCCCGGCGCGGCCTCCGCGCCGGGGTTTTTTGTCGCCGGCCGTCGGGCCGGTGCGCTCCGCATCTGTCATTGTCACGCAAGGCAATCGGGGCTAGGTGTGAGACTTGCGCGGCGCTTGGTTCGTGGCGTGGCTGGGGGGCGGTCTTGGACGTGTTCTTCGACGGGTTCGATGCTTTGCCTTCGTGCTCCCGCCGCCATCAGGGCCTTTCCGTGCGCCGCGTGTGGTGCGCGACGGGCCGTGCTTCGGCTGCAGTCGGGTCGCCTGCGGGGCGCCCGTGCATCCAATGGTCGGTCCCCCGGTGATCCTCTGGGCTTTGTGACATGCGCTCGAGCGTCCTCCGAGACCGCAAACGCATCCTGCCTTTCGCCGCCGAGATCGGGGCGCTGGGCGTCGTCTTCGGCGACATCGGCACCAGCCCCCTCTACGCGCTCAAGCAGGGCGTGCTTGCGGTGGGCGGTGAGAACTTCCTGGCCAGCGACGTGCTTGGCCTTTTGTCCCTCATCACCTGGTCGATCATCCTCTCGGTGACGATCAAATATGTGATGCTGGTTCTGCGCGCCGACAATGACGGCGAAGGCGGCATCCTGGCCCTCGTCACCTTGCTGGACCTGCACCGCAGCGCCATCGGGCTGCGATGGTATCTTCTGGCGGCGGGTCTTCTGGGCGCGTCCATGCTCATCGGCGACGGCGTGCTCACCCCGGCCATGTCCGTGCTCTCGGCCATCGAGGGCTTGGGCGTCATCTCGCCCCACATGCATGAATGGGTGCTGCCGCTGACCGTGCTGGTGATTGCCGGCGTCTTCATTTCGCAGCGGGCGGGAACGGAGCGGATCGCCTCCTTCTACGGGCCCATCATGCTGTTGTGGTTCGGCTCGCTGGCCGTGCTCGGCATCTACGGGATCCTGCGGGCGCCTCAAGTGCTGATGGGGCTCGATCCTCGACACGGCATCCAGCTCATCAAGGATCACAGCGCCTTGTCGGGCGTCATCATCGGCGCTTGCTTCCTCGCCATTACGGGCGGCGAGGCCCTTTATGCGGACCTCGGCCATTTCGGCCGCAGAGTGATCGCCCGCGCCTGGCTCGCGGTCGCCATGCCCGCGCTGCTGCTCAATTATTTCGGCCAGGGTGCCTTGCTGCTCAGCGATCCCAACGCGGTCAGCAATCCCTTCTACAATCTGTGCCCCGATCCCCTGGTCATTCCCCTGCTGCTGCTGGCCACCGCAGCCACTGTCATTGCGTCCCAGTCCATCATCACCGGCGTGTTCTCGCTCGCCAAGCAGGCCATCGAGCTTGGCTATCTGCCGCCCATGCGCATGCGCTACACGAGTGAACACAACGAGCAGCATATTTATGTGGGGCGGCTCAACTTCCTGTTGATGATCGCCTGTATCGCAGTTGTGCTCGGCTTCGGCTCGTCCGACAGCCTCGCCTCCGCCTATGGCATCGCGGTCGCCTTCGCCATGGTGACCACCTCCATCCTCTTCATCGCCCAGGTAAACCGCGCCTGGAACTGGCCCAAGCCCGCCGTGATCGCGCTCGGCGTCTGGCTCTTGAGCATCGACCTGGCTTTCGCGGTGGCCAATCTCAGCAAGATTCACGATGGCGGCTGGCTGCCCCTGACCATAGCGGGCATCGTCATCCTGGTGATGGTCTCCTGGCGCCGCGGCCTTGAGGCGGTGGTCGCCCAGCAGGTGCGCTTCACCGAGCCGCTGGACAGCTTCGTCGCCCGCAAGGAGCGCGCCCAGGACGGGGTGAGTCCGCGCACCGCCATCTTCCTGTCGCGCGCCGGGGCCATGACGCCGGTGGCCCTCTCGCGCATGGCGGATGTGATGCACATCCGCTTCGAGCGCGCCGTCATCGTCTCCGTCTGGATCGCCTCGCGTCCGCGCGTGTCGGTGGAGGACCGGGTGAAGGTGATGCTGCTGGAGGGCGGCTTCGTGCGGGTGGATCTGCGATTTGGCTATATGCAGCAGATCGACGTGCCCTCGGTCCTCGGCCCGGCCTTGAGTGCCCGCGGAATCGATCCAGACGAATCCATCTATGTGATCGGCCACGAGCGCATCATCCCGCCCGACGAGGTGCTGCGGCCGCGGGACGTGATCGCCCACATCTTCGCCTTCCTGGCGCGCAATGCGGAGCGGTCGGTGGATCGCTTCGGGCTGCCGCGCAACCGCACCATGGAACTGGGTTATCCCGTTAAGATGTAGGACGCATGCGGGCGGCCCGGTTACCGGATCGCCCCCGCAGGTGCGGTCCAAAGGCCGGGGGTGCGACGCCGCGAAAGGGCGGGTGGCAGTGCCGGGAACGGAGCTGTCCGCGCTGCCGCTGGCGCTTGGGCGGCCCGGGACACGCAGCCCATGGCCTGCCTTGGGATGGCCGCGTTGCGGGTCTAGGAGAAGCGCACCTCTCGCGATGCAGGCCCCGCCTCAGGCGGTCAGCTTCATGAAAGGTGCAGGCCGCATGCCTGTGCGAGCCCGCTCCCGCGGGCTGACCGGTGCGGCCGCAAGCGTTTTGGCAGAGTGAGGCTCCCCAACGTCAAGAGAGATTCAAAAGCGGCGGCAAACGTGCTTGTTTGCGTCAGGCGGCGGCGGGGCCGAGGGGGAATGAGAACGATGTTACGCAACAAGGTGTGGCCATTCCTGCGCGACAAGGTTGGGCTGCACGGCCTCGGCCTCGTGTTAAGTCTCGCCATCATCGCCTTCGCGGTCGTCGTGCTCTATCGCATGCTGCACGACCTGAAGTTCGACCAGGTGCTGGAAGCCTTGCGCAACAAGGATCCGGTGCATGTGGTGGCGGCCTTCGTGCTGGTGGCGCTCGCCTACCTGACCTTGACCTTCTATGACTTCTTCGCCCTGCGAACCATCGGGCGCAAACATGTGCCCTATCGCGTCGCCGCGCTGGCGGGCTTCTGCTCCTATTCGGTGGGGCACAATGTGGGCTTCACGGTTCTGACCGGCGGCTCGGTGCGCTATCGCATCTATTCCGCCTGGGGCCTGACCGCCGTCGATGTGGCCAAGATCTGCTTCGTCGCGGGGCTCACCTTCTGGCTGGGCAATATCGCCGTGCTCGGCCTCGGCATCACGCTTCATCCGGAAGCCGCCACGGCGGTGGACCAACTGCCGCCCTTCATCAACCGCCTCATCGGCCTTGGCGCACTTGCCGGCCTGGTGGCCTATGTGGTGTGGGTGAGTCTGGCGCCGCGCAAGATCGGCAAGTCCGACTGGTTCGTGATCCTTCCCGCCGGTCCCACCACCTTGCTGCAGATCGGCATCGGCATCCTGGACCTCAGCCTGTGCGCCGCCGCCATGTACATGCTGATGCCGGCGAGCCCCTATATCGATCCCATTTCCCTGGCGGTGATCTTCGTCACGGCGACGCTGCTGGGATTTGCCAGCCATGCCCCCGGCGGCCTCGGCGTGTTCGATGCGGCGCTGCTGGTGGCCCTGCCGCAGTTCGACAAGGAAGAGATGGTGGGCGCGCTGCTCCTGTTCCGCCTCTTCTATTACATCGTGCCGTTCGCCTTCTCCCTGCTGCTGCTGGGATCGCGCGAACTGATGATCTCGCTGCGCCGGCGGGCCGGCCGGTCGGCGCCGATGGTGGGAGCCCTGGCCGAAGCCCCCCGCAAGGACGCCGCCGAATAGGCCAATCCAGAGGGTGCCAAAGACAGCCCGGAGCCGACGACGCGGCCGGCCCGGGCTGGTCGGTGCATGGCCCTCCGATGTCTCGACGAGACAGGCGCCACCCTTCGCATGCTCTATCAATGAGTTGGAAGGCGCTTCACCGACCAGCGTGAGCCACTCTGATCGGATCGCGCGCTCAGCGGTTCAGGGCGAGGGGAGGGGGCTAGCGCTTGAGGCCGCCCAGTCCCTGCATCAAGCCCGGAAGCATGTTGGCCGCGCCCGGCGGCACTTTCACCAATTGGGTGCCGGGCGGCAGGCGGAACAAGGAAGGGTCCTGTGGCCCGCGTGTAAGGCTCGTCACCTCATAGGCGCGCTCCTGTTTTCCCTTCACCTCCACATCGGTGCTCAGCACGATCCCATCCGCCGTGATGCAGGAGACCACGGGGGTCTTCACGGTCTTGGAAGTGGTGATCTTCCACAGGTCGCAGGCCTCGCCGATCACCTGGCTGGTGCCAACCTTCGTGCCCTCGCCCGTCACCACGGCGGTGCGATAAGCGTCGGGCACCTCCGCCTCCACCGCCATCTTCGGCATGTCCGGCAATAGCATGACCATGGTCGCCCGCTTCATGTCGACGATACCGGCCACCGTGGCCGGCAGGCGCGGCCCGTTGACCACAACCCGCATCTTGTCCCCGGCGTGCCAGAGCTCGACCACTGCGTCATCCTTGGCCTTGGCCTTGAGGGCGAAATCCACGGAGGGGAGGGGGACCGGCTCCGCCAGCGCCGCGCCGAGGGCGCAGGTGGACAAAAGCGAACCGGCGATCAGGGATCGAAGCGAGCGATGAACCTTCATATGCCATCCTTGGTTCGGGCGCTGGCCCGCTGAAAAGGGACGGGTTGTTGCCGCCATAGGCCACACCCCAGTGGGGCGGCCGCAACGGTGCCAATCCTGGGACATGGTCATTGCATGCCCTTGCGGCGGTTTGGCGACGGCTGTCTTATTGTGTTCGTCAAAGCATCCCACCATATCAAAATTCAGCGACCGGCGTCCTCTGGCACCCGGTAAGGGTGACACTGCCGGCGCGGGTCGGCTGTCTGCGGGGAGTGAGTTCAGGTGGCGCCGCGCATCGTCTTCGCAACCGTCGTGATCCTGGTGTCCCTCGCGGTGGGCCTTCTGGCCGATCCGCTCCTGGGCGCGGGCGCGTTCGCGCTGATGGTGCTCGGCATGGCGGGCGGGCAATGGGCGCTCCAGCCGGTCCCTCCGCCGGCTGTGATCGAGACGGTCGAGGCCGTCGAGCCCCCGCGCCCGGCGCGCCGCGTCACGTCTCAGATGGGCGCGCTGGTGGCGGCGCTGCCGGAGCCGGCGCTTCTCCTGACCACCGAAGGCGACATCCTCACCGCCAATGAGCGCGTGGCCCTGGCTATCGGGCCGGCCCGCGTGGGCGATCCGCTGTCCTTCGTGGTGCGGGTGCCCGAGGTTCTGGAGGCGGTGCGCGAATGCGCGCAGGATGGCATTCCCCGGCGGGTGGAATTCGGCGAGCGCATTCCGCTGGACCGGTGGCTGGAGGCGCACATCGTCCCCCTGCGGCTCGATCCGGAGGGCGGTGAGGCCAAGGGCGCCAAGATCCGTGCCCCTGATGCCGTGCTGCTGACCTTCCGCGACCTGACCCAGCAGCGCCGGGTGGAGCAGATGCGCGCCGACTTCGTGGCCAATGCCAGCCACGAGCTTCGCACCCCACTCGCCTCCCTGTCCGGCTTCATCGAGACCCTGCAAGGCCCCGCCCGCAACGATGCGGCGGCGCGCGAGCGCTTTCTCGGCATCATGGCGGCGCAGGCGCGGCGCATGTCGCGCCTCATCGACGACCTGCTCTCCCTCTCCCGCATCGAGCTGAACGCCCATGTGCGCCCCGAGACGCCCATGGAAGTGGGCGGCCTGATGGGCCATGTGTGCGAGACGCTCAGCCCCCTGGCGCGGGAACGGGGCGTGGAACTGGCCGTGCACCGGGAGGGCGGCCCCTTCATGGTGCTGGGCGACCGGGACGAGCTGATCCGCCTGTTCGAGAACCTGGTGGAGAATGCCCTGAAATACGGGGCCTCCGGCAAACGGGTGGACGTGACCCTGGCTGCCGAGAGCGAGGGCAAAGGCGAGGCTGTGGTGATCGCCGTGCGGGACTTCGGGCCGGGCATCGCGGCGGAGGACCTGCCGCGCCTGACGGAGCGCTTTTATCGCGCCGACGTGGCGGCCAGCCGCGAGCAGGGCGGCACGGGCCTCGGCCTTGCCATCGTCAAGCACATCGTGGCCCGGCACCGGGGCCGTCTCCTCATCGACAGCCGGCCCGGAGAGGGAGCCACGTTCGCAGTCCGCATGGAGCGAATCGCGGAACGGGAAAAAATCTCTTCGTCTTCAAAGGCATGAGCCGTCATTAAGGTGTCACCGGTCGGTCATAGAACGGTGGCGCCACGCCGTTAGAAGGTCGAAGCCCCGCGTCACTCGCGGCTTTTGGCCTTGGGCGACTTGGGAATGGCAAGGAGATACCCCGTGAAACACGTCACCGCTTTTGGCGCGGCGCTTGCGCTCGCCGGATCCCTGTTCGCTGGCAATGCTTTTGCCGTCGACATCAATGGCGCCGGCGCGTCATTCCCGGCTCCTGTCTACCAGTCTTGGGGAGCCAAGTATAAAGAGAAGACCGGCAACGGCCTGAACTACCAGTCCATCGGCTCTGGCGGCGGCGTGAACCAGATCACGAACCGCACCGTTGACTTCGGCGCCTCCGACGCGCCGGTCGCGAGCGACAAGCTGGCCGCTGCCAACCTGCTCCAGTTCCCCACCGTGATCGGCTCCGTGGTCGCCACCGTGAACCTGGACGGCGTCGGCTCCGATAACCTGAAGCTGACCGGCCCGCTGCTCGCCGACATCTATCTCGGCAAGATCACCAAGTGGGACGACAAGGCGATTGCCGCTCTCAATCCCGACCTGAAGCTGCCCTCCACCGCCATCGTCCCGGTCTACCGGTCTGATGCTTCGGGCACGACCTTCATCTTCACCTCCTACCTCTCGGAAGTGAGCCCCGAGTGGAAGTCCAAGGTGGGTGCTGCCACCTCTGTGCAGTGGCCGACCGGCGCTGGCGCCAAGGGCAATGAGGGCGTCACCGGCAACGTGAAGAACGTGAAGGGCGGCATCGGCTACGTGGAGTTCATCTACGCTGCCTCCAACAAGCTCAACGTCACCCAGCTCCAGAACAAGGCCGGCAAGTTCGTCAAGCCGTCCGAGAAGGCCTTCGAGGAAGCCGCCGCTGCCGCCGACTGGGCGAATGCGAAGGACTTCGCCGCTTCCATGATCAACACCGCCGGCGAGACCGCCTGGCCGATCGTGAGCGCCACCTACATCCTTCTCCCGAAGAACCCCACCAACGTGGACGCTTCCCGCGAAGCCATGAAGTTCTTCGAGTGGGCCTATGGCAAGGAAGGTCGCGAGATCGCCGAGAAGCTCCACTACATCCCGCTGCCGGAGTCCGTGGTCGCCAAGATCAAGGACGCCTGGAAGGCGGAAGTGAAGACCGCGGACGGCAAGCCCGTCCTCTGATCCTGAGGGATCTATCCCGCCACGCGGTTCGCGCGGCGGGATTTTCGGCCTGGCCCGGCTGCGCAAGCGTCCGGGCCAAGCACGGATGGAGCGAAGGCTCCTGGTGTTTGTGACAGTCAGCACCATCGCCAGTCCCTCGGAACAGGCTGCCCCCTGACGTGGAGCGCGGCCGAACCGGATGAGCGATGAGGCCCAAGGCGGACGAAGCCTCCCGCATGAGCCGCGGCGGCCGCCTCGAGCCAGAAGACACGCAATGTTCGGCCGTGCGCGAACCGTTCGCGCGGAGCCAATCGGGGCCACGCGACCGCGTGGCGGGCGCTACTGGGGATGAGCGGGCAATGGACGCAACGATCGAACAGGTAAAGGCGGGGGCGCTGACGCCCATCGACAAGGCGAAGCCCAGGGGCGCGCTGGCGGATGCCGTGTTCGTCGGCACCCTCTGGGCCTGCGGCATGCTCGTGCTGCTGCTGCTCGGGCTCATCATCGCCCAGCTGTTCAAGGGCGGCTTGCCGGCCCTTCAGCATTTCGGGCTCGACTTCATCTGGAGCTCCAACTGGAACCCGGTGACCGAGAATTTCGGCGCGCTGGTCATGATCTACGGGACGCTGCTCAGCTCCGTGATCGCGGTCGTGGTGGCGCTGCCTTTGTCGTTCGGCATCGCCTTCTTCCTCACCGAGATCGCGCCCCAGGGCTTGAAGCGCCCCATCGGCGTCGCCGTGCAGCTCCTCGCGGCCGTGCCTTCCATCATCTATGGCATGTGGGGCTTCTTCGTCATCGTGCCGCTCATTGCGGCCTATGTGCAGCCTCCCCTCATCGATTGGCTCGGCCCGATCCCGGTGCTCGGCGCCCTGTTCCAGGGTCCCCCGCTCGGCTCTGGCATGCTGACCGCCGGCGTGATCCTGGCGATCATGATCGTCCCCTTCATCACCGCCATGTTCGTGGAGACCCTCGAATCTGTGCCGCCCATGCTGAAGGAATCCGCCTACGGCGTCGGCTGCACCACCTTCGAGGTCTATAAGAACGTCTCTGTCCCCTATGGCCGCACCGCCATGGTGGGCGCCATCATGCTGGGCCTTGGCCGCGCGCTGGGTGAGACCATGGCCGTGACCTTCGTCATCGGCAACGCGACCCGCCTCTCGGCATCGCTCTTCGCCCCCGGCGCCACCATCGCCTCCACCATCGCGAACGAGTTTCCCGAAGCCTCCATCGGCTCGCTGAAGCTGACCTCGCTGCTTCAGCTGGGATTCATCCTGTTCGTGATCTCCTTCATTGTTCTCGCCGTGTCGCGCGCCCTCGTGCGCTCGCGCCTCGACTGACCCGGGAGGCACTTCATCATGGCATCGCTCGCCGCCCGCCGCGCCAAGGACAACGTGGTCAAGGCCATTTCCACGGCCTTTGCTGGCCTGGCCATCTTCCTGCTGGCCTGGATCCTGTGGACCCTCGTGTCCAAGGGCCTGCCCGCCCTCGGGACCAACGTCTTCACCCGCATCACCATGCCGCCCGGCCAGAATGGCGGCCTGCTGAACGCCATCGTCGGATCGCTGATCCAGGTGGCGGTGGCCCTCCTCATCGGCGGCCCCATCGGCATCTTCGCCGGCACCTTCCTGGCCGAGAACGGCAAGGGCACCAAGATCGCCTCGGCCACCCGTTTCGTGAACGACATCCTTCTGTCGGCACCCTCCATCCTGGTGGGCCTGTTCATCTACCAGCTGCTGGTGGTTCCCTTCGGCGGCTTCTCCGGCTGGGCCGGCTCCATCGCCCTCGCCATCCTGGTGATTCCGGTGGTGGTGCGCACCACCGAGGACATGCTGAACCTCGTTCCGGTGGGACTGCGCGAGGCGGCCTTCGCCCTCGGCGCCCCCCAGTGGAAGGTGGTGATGATGGTGACCTGGCGCGCTGCGAAAGCCGGCATCGTCACCGGTATCCTGCTGGCCATCGCCCGCGCGGCGGGCGAGACGGCGCCGCTGCTCTTCACCTCGCTGGGCAACAATTCCTGGTCGCTGGACATGTCCAAGCCCATGGCCAGCCTGCCCATCGCCATCTACCAGTACGCGGGCAGCCCGTTTGACGACTGGGTGGCGCTCGCCTGGGCCGGTGCGCTGCTCATCACGGTGGGCGTGCTTGTGCTGAACATAGCGTCGCGGCTGTTCCTGGCCCGCACGAAGTGACCCCATCCCGGGATCGCCCACGGCGATCCCGTCGGGCTCCTCGCCCGGACCTTAAGACAACCGGCCGGGCCGAGGGGCCCGGCGCTCAGTGATCCATAGCCAGGCCGACGGCCGGCATTCAGAGATCCAAGAGGCCCCACATGACTTCCGCCGTGGACCCCAATTTCAACATCGCCTCCGCCGTCTCCGCCAAGCCGGACGCCATGGCGGCGCCCACCAAGATCAAGGTGGACAAGCTGAACTTCTATTACGGGCAGAACCATGCCCTGAAGAACATCAACTTCGAGATCCCCGAGAAGCGCGTCACCGCGATGATCGGCCCGTCCGGCTGCGGCAAGTCCACGCTGCTGCGCGTGTTCAACCGCATGTACGACCTCTATCCCGGCCAGCGCGCCGAGGGGCAGGTGCTGTTCGACGGCGTCAACATCGTCGGCAAGGAGCTGGACCCCACCATCGTGCGCACGCGCATCGGCATGGTGTTCCAGAAGCCCACGCCCTTCCCCATGTCCATCTATGACAACATCGCCTTCGGCGTGCGCCTCCACGAGCGGCTCAACAAGTCGCAGATGGACGAGCGCGTCGAGAGCTGCCTGCGCAAGGCGGCCATCTGGGACGAGACCAAGGACCGCCTGCACACCTCGGCGCTCGGCATGTCCGGCGGCCAGCAGCAGCGCCTGTGCATTGCCCGCACCATCGCGGTGCAGCCGGAGGTAATCCTGCTGGACGAGCCGACCTCGGCGCTCGACCCCATTTCCACCTCGAAGATCGAGGATCTGATCGACGAGCTGAAGCAGGACTTCACCATCGTCATCGTGACGCACAATATGCAGCAGGCGGCCCGCTGCGCCGACATCACCGCCTTCTTCTATCTGGGCGAGCTGGTGGAGGTCGGCCCGTCCGACGTCATCTTCACCAATCCGCGCCAGATCAAGACGCGCGACTACATCACCGGCCGCTTCGGCTGACCCAGCAGGGGTAAAAACGATGCCCGACCATATCGTATCGGCCTTCGACGCCGAGTTGAAGGAAATCGGCCGCAAAGTGGTCGAGATGGGCGGCCAGGCCGAGCGCCTGGTGGCCGATTCCGTCAACGCCCTCATCCGCCGCGACACCGCCTCCGGCCAGAAGGTGATCCTGCAGGACGCCAGCGTCGACCACATGCAGCGCGAGATCGAGGAGAAGGTCATCCTCGTCATCGCCAAGCGCCAGCCTGTGGCCACCGACCTGCGTGAACTGGTGGCGGCGATCCGCATCGCCTCGGACCTCGAGCGCATCGGCGACCTCGCCAAGAATGTGGGCAAGCGCGTCCTGGCCATCGAGGGCGAGTACCACCCCCAGAAGCTGGTGCGGGGCGTGGAGCACATGTCCGACCTGGTGCTCGAGCAGCTGAAGGAAGTGCTCGACGCCTATGCCGGCAAGGACGAGGCCAAGGCCATCGAGGTGTGGGGGCGCGACAGCGTCGTCGACACCATGTACACCTCGCTGTTCCGCGAGCTGCTCACCTATATGATGGAAGATCCGCGCAACATCTCGGTGTGCACGCATCTTCTGTTCTGCGCCAAGAACATCGAGCGCATCGGCGACCACGCCACCAACGTGGCCGAGACCGTCTATTACATGGTCACCGGCCAGATGCTCTCGGACGAGCGCCCCAAGGCGGACCGCTCCAGCGAAACCGCCGTCACCTTCCCGGGACACAGCCTTCAGGGATAATCATCCGTGCCCGCGCGTATTCTGATTATCGAGGACGAAGAACCACTTAGCCTTCTGCTCCGGTACAATCTGGAGTCGGAGGGCTATGCGGTGGACAATGTGGGCCGCGGCGACGAGGCGGAGACCCGTCTTCGGGAGGCTGTTCCCGACCTCGTCATCCTCGACTGGATGTTGCCGGGCCTCTCGGGCATCGAGCTGTGCCGCCGCCTGCGGACCCGCGCCGAGACCGAGCGCCTGCCCGTCATCATGCTCACCGCCCGCGGCGAGGAGACGGAACGGGTGCGCGGCCTTGCCACCGGGGCGGACGACTATGTGGTCAAGCCCTTCTCGGTGCCAGAGCTTCTCGCCCGGGTGCGGGCCTTGCTGCGCCGGGCCAAGCCCGAGCATGTGGCGACCCTTCTGCGGGCGGGGGACATCGAGCTGGACCGCGAGACCCACCGCGTTCACAGGGCGGGCCGCGAGATCCATCTCGGCCCCACCGAGTTCCGGCTGCTGGAATTCCTGATGCAGAGCCCTGGGCGGGTGTTCTCGCGGGAACAATTGCTGGACGGCGTGTGGGGCCAGGACGTCTATATCGACGAGCGCACCGTGGACGTGCATGTGGGCCGCCTGCGCAAAGCCATCAATCGCGGCCGGCAGATGGATCCCATCCGCACGGTGCGCGGCGCCGGCTATTCCTTCAACGAGATGTTTGCACGCTCCCACTGAGGGGCAAGATGATGTCAGGCCCGGCCGGCGGAGCTTCTCCGCAGGCCGGGCTTTTCTTTTGGGCGTTGGCGCAGATGAGGGCGCAGGGGTTCGTACTTAGACGAAAGTCGTGTGGCCTTGGCCGCTGAATGCCCCGTGCGGCGGGCGTGCGCCCTTTGCCTGGGTGTCCAATTCGTCCAATATCCCCGCCACCCTTGCGTCCCATGGCCCGGGGGGAGGAAAGACCGTGCGGCTCAGCTGCACCGGAAACGCACAGAAGGAGAGCGCCTGATGAAACGCCTGCTTGCAGTCCTCGCTTTGGCCACGGCTGTCTTCACCGGGGGCGCCATGGCGCAGGAAGACTTCCCCAACCGGCCGATCCGCATGGTGGTGCCCTTCGCTGCCGGCGGCTCCACCGACATCGTCGCCCGCATCGTGGCGGCCAAGATGGGCGAGATCCTGAAGCAGCCTGTGGTGGTTGAGAACCGCGCGGGCGCAGGTGGCAATGCCGGCGCCGCCGCCGTGGCCAAGGCTGCGCCCGACGGCTACACCATTCTGATGGGCACGGTGGCCACCCATGCCATCAACCCCGCCCTCTACACCAAGATGCCCTATGACCCGGTGAAGGACTTCGCGCCGGTCTCGCTGCTGGTGAACGTGCCGAACGTGGTCATCGTGCACCCGTCGCTGAACGTGAAGACCACGGCCGAGCTCATCGCGCTGCTGAAGGCCAACCCGGACAAGTATGAATATGCCTCGTCCGGCGTCGGCACCCCGCTTCACCTGTCAGGCGCCCTGTTTGAGAGCATGGCAGGCGTGAAGATGGTCCATGTGCCCTATAAGGGCGCCGGCCCGGCCAAGGTGGACCTGCTGTCCGGCCAGGTGAAGATCATGTTCGACAACCTGCCCTCGTCCATCGGTGCCATCCGCAAGGGTGACGTGGTGGGCATCGCGGTGACCACCAAGGATCGCTCGCCTGCCGCTCCCGAACTGCCGACCGTGTCCGAGTCCGGCCTGCCCGGCTACGAGACCTATTCCTGGAACGCCATCTTCGCGCCGGCTGGCACCCCCACCGCCATCATCGACAAGCTGGCCAAGGCCTGCATGGAGGCGGTCGCGGATCCGGCGGTCAAGGCCAAGCTCGCCGACCTCAGCGCCGTGACGGTGGGCTCCACCCCGGCGGAGCTTGACGCCCATGTGAAGGCGGAGCTGGCCAAGTGGACCCCGGTGGTGAAGGCATCCGGCGCGTCCATCAACGAATGATGTCTGAGATCCGTTTCTGAGACGACGCCCGGCGCTTGCGCCGGGCGTTTTCGTTTGGGCACGACGAGATGGGGCATAGAGAAGGGGCGTGATGTCCACCGTGGGCCCGGGACGTGAAACCGGGTGCCGGAGCCTTCAAATCCTCATGAAAGAGGCGGGCCGGAAACGAAAATGGCCGGCTCTCCCAAAGGAGGCCGGCCATTTTCAAGTCGAGGACGCACGGGCTGGCCCGTGCGTTGCGCTCACAGATAAGCGAGGCGGCGGTCCCGGCGGCGATCCTGCACGGGCTGGTAGGCCAGGCGCGCATGGGTCGCGCAATAGGGCAGGCCGGTGACACTGCGGCCGCCGCAGAAATAGAAGCCGTCCGTGCCCGGCTCGCCGATCGGCCAGCGGCAGGTGGCTTCCGTCAGGTTCATGATGGTGCAGCGCTGCGACATGGTCACCACATTGTCCGCCACCACCGGGGCCGGCGCGGGTGCGGGTTCGAAGTCTTCCTCGGGCATCTGCGCAAGGGCCGTATTGCCATGGGTGGCCGGGCGCTGCGGCGCAGCGGCCGGGCGCTGCTGCGGGGTCGGGGCCTCCGGACGGGTGGCCTTGCGCGGCCGCGCAGGTGCGGCGACGCTCTTGGTGCGGCCGGACAGGCCGAGGCGGTGCACCTTGCCGATGACCGCATTGCGGGTGATCCCGCCCAATTCACTTGCAATCTGGCTCGCGGAGAGGCCTTCGCTCCAGAGCTTTTTCAAGAGTTCGACGCGCTCGTCGTTCCAGCTCATCGTTCTCCTCCAAGGGGCATGCGCGCCGCCGCTGGCGTGCGCCCGCCCCCACTTTTAAAATGGACCCAGAGTTCCCGGATCAGGCCGGCTCAGCCGAATCCGACTCCGTTCCCGCCGCATTTCGCCGACTCCGCCCTCGTTCCCGAAAACGCGCTTGCGCACGCGGGACCCGAGTTGCCCGACGCCACTTGGAAAGTGTCGCACGACATGTCGTAGTCGACGGATGAGAGGCTACAATATGCGGCGACTCTCGCACAGTGCGAGATTGAGTCGCCGGCCTGTTTTCCCCAAGTCCTTACGATCCCGTTAACGGCGCAGCACGGTTGACCTCGCGCGCGCGATCATTAGAATCCCCGCCGTCGGGCCGTCCTCAAGCGGGGCGGCCTTTGGCGTTTCTGACCACCTATGTGGCTACGATCGAGTGGCCCGCCAACCCCTTGGGAGGGGTCCGTGATTACCCCCGTTCTGCCGACCTATGCGCGTATCGACCTCGAATTCGAGCGGGGAGAGGGCTGCTGGCTCGTCACGACGGACGGGCGACGCTATCTCGACTTCACGGCGGGCATTGCTGTCAATGTGCTCGGGCATGCCCATCCCCATCTGGTGGAAGCCCTGCGGGAGCAGGCCGGCAAGCTCTGGCACACCTCGAACCTGTTCCGCATTGCTGGCGGCGAGACGCTCGCCAACCGGCTGACGCAGGCGACCTTCGCCGACACCATGTTCTTCACCAATTCCGGTGCGGAAGCGCTGGAGTGCGCCATCAAGATGGCGCGCCGCTACCAGTTCGTGAGCGGTTCGCCGGAGCGCAACCGCCTCATCACCTTCGAGGGCGCCTTCCACGGCCGCACGCTGGCGACCATCGCCGCCGGCGGAAACGCCAAGTATCTGGAAGGCTTTTCGCCGGACATGCCCGGCTTTGACCAGGTGCCGTTCGGCGACATCGAGGCGGTGAAGGCGGCCATCGGCCCGCACACAGCCGGCATCCTGCTGGAGCCGATCCAGGGTGAGGGCGGCGTGCGCGTGCCGCCGGCTTCCTTCCTGCGCCAGCTGCGCGAGCTGTGCGACGCGCACGGTCTCCTCCTTGTGTTGGACGAGGTGCAGTCCGGCGTCGGCCGCACCGGCCGGCTCTTCGCCCATGAGGCGAGCGGCATCAAGCCGGACATCATGGCGGTGGCCAAGGGCATTGGCGGCGGCTTCCCAATGGGCGCGTGCCTTGCCACCGCTGAGGCGGCCAAGGGCATGACGCTCGGCACCCACGGCTCCACCTATGGCGGCAACCCGCTCGCCATGGCGGTGGGCAATGCGGTGCTCGACATGGTGCTGGCGGATGGCTTCCTCGACCATGTGCGCTCCGTGGGCGGGCGCCTGAAGCAGCGCCTCGCCGAGGTGATGGACCGCCATCCGCGCGTCATCGCCGAAGTGCGGGGCGAGGGGCTTCTGCTGGGCCTGCGCGCCCAGGGCCCCGCCGCCGACCTGGTGCTGGCGCTCCGCGAGGAGGGCCTGCTGGCGCCCGGTGCCGGCGACAATGTGGTGCGCCTGCTGCCGCCTTTGGTGGTGAGCGAGGAAGAAGTCGGCATTGCCTGCGACAAGATCGAGGCGGCGTGCCGGCGGATCGAGGACGGTCTCAACATGGCCGCGGTAAAGGGAGCGGCCGAATGACCGGCAACGGAGTGCGTCACTTTCTCGACCTGACTGATATTCCCGCCGAGGAGTTGCGGCGGGTGATCGAGATGTCGAAGGACCTGAAGGCGCGCAAGAAGGCCGGCGACCTGGACAAGCCGCTGGCCGGCAAGGCGCTGGCCATGGTGTTCGACAAGCCCTCCACCCGCACGCGGGTCTCGTTCGATCTGGCCATGCGCCAGCTCGGCGGAGAGACCATCATGCTGACCGGCACGGAAATGCAGCTCGGGCGGGGCGAGACCATCGCCGACACCGCCCGCGTGCTGTCGCGCTTCGTCGATGCCATCATGATCCGCATTCTCAGCCATGAGGATCTGGTGGAACTGGCGGAGAATGCCACGGTGCCGGTCATCAACGGCCTCACCCGCATTTCCCATCCCTGCCAGGTGATGGCGGATGTGCTGACCTTCGAGGAGCATCGCGGCACCATCGCCGGGGCCAAGGTGGCCTGGACGGGGGACTCCAACAACGTGCTGGCGTCCTGGATCCACGCCGCCCAGCGCTTCGACTTCACGCTGAACGTGGCCACCCCGAAGGAGCTTTCGCCGCAGAAGGCGCTGACGGAATTCGTCAAGCGCACCAAGGCGAAGGTTCACTTCACCCACGATGCCGAGGCGGCTGTGGAGGGGGCCAACTGCGTCGTCACGGACACCTGGGTGTCCATGGGCGACAAGGAAAGCGAGAAGCGCCACAACATGCTGAAGCCCTATCAGGTGAACCGCCGCCTGATGTCGCGCGCCGCTTCGGACGCCATCTTCATGCACTGCCTGCCCGCCCATCGCGGGGAGGAGGTGACGAGCGAAGTGATGGACGGTCCCCAGTCGGTGGTGTTTGACGAGGCTGAGAACCGTCTGCACGCGCAGAAGGGCATCCTGGCCTGGTGCTTCCACGCCGCGGGCGTCTGAGCGCGCCTTCACCCCTCCGCTGCGCCGACGCGAAGCCGGCGCAGCTTGAGACCGGGAGAGCGCTCAGTCGGGGAAGGGTGCCTCGGCTGCGGCGCCTCCTTCGGGGCGCCGGACTTCACACCAGCGCTGGCCTTCTTCGTGATCCTTTCGGCGGTCTTCTGGCGGGTCTGTCCGGGCAAGGGGCGATGCCGCGTTCCTGATCGCGCCCGGCGCCGCTGCCGCTTGCGTCGACCCTGCAAGATCGTCCAAGAGGACGGCACGACGCCCGATCACCTTCAGCGCGGCTCTGCCCGCGCGTGACCCAAAGGGAGGCACAATGGCTTCCGACGACAGACAGACCGAGATGCACACCCTCCAGGACGACGCCGTCCTGCCCTTCCAGGTGGACGCGCTCGATATTCGCGGCCGCACGGTGCGCCTCGGCACCGTCCTGGACGGCGTGCTGGCACATCACCAGTATCCGCCGGCCGTCAAGCGGCTCATCGGCGAGGCGGTGGCGCTCACCGTGCTTCTGGGAACCTCGCTGAAGTTCGAGGGCCGCTTCATCCTCCAGACCAAGACCGACGGCCCGGTGGACATGGTGGTGGTGGATTTCGTCGCGCCCGACAAGGTGCGGGCCTATGCCCGCTTCGATGCGGACGCCGTGGCGGCGGCCGAGCGGGGCAACGGCGCGGACCCGGCGACCCTTCTCGGGCGCGGGCACCTGGCCATGACCATCGACCAGGGCCTGTCCACCAACCGCTATCAGGGCGTCGTCGCCCTGGAGGGGGAAGGGCTGGAGGCGGCTGCGCACCAGTACTTCCAGCAGTCCGAGCAGATCCCCACCCGCGTCCGCCTGGCCGTGGGAGAGGAGATGCGGCCGGGGGGCGAGCCGTCCTCCTGGCGGGCGGGCGGCCTCCTGGCCCAGTTCCTCCCGGCTGAGGCCGGCCGCGCCCGGCAGGCCGATTTCCCGCCCGGTGATGTGCCCGAAGGGGTCGAGGTGCACGAGGTGCCGGATGACGACGCCTGGGCGGAGGCCCAGTCCCTCGTCGCGACGCTGGAGGATGTGGAACTGATCGACCGCGACCTGTCCAGCGAGCGCCTGCTCTACCGCCTGTTTCACGAACGGGGCGTGCGGGTTTTCGAGGCGGTGCCGGTGCAAGCCCATTGCTCCTGCACGCGCGAGCGCGTGGCCGGTGTGCTGGCGAGCTTCGACCGCGACGAACGGCGCGAGATGATCCAGGATGACGGGACGGTCGGCGTCACCTGCGAATTCTGTGGGCGTACCTACAGCTTCTCGGCGCAGGAAGTGCTGGACGAGCGTCCCGACGCGTGACTTGCGGGTGGGGGAGGGGACTGCTCCTCCCCGTCACCGCAACCAGAAGCGGGGCAGGGCGATCACCAGCAAGGTGAGGATCTCCAGCCGCCCCAGCAGCATGGCCAGGGACAGCAGCCAGATGGCTGCGTCCGGCAGGGCGCTGTAATTGGCCGCTGGTCCCACGATGGGGCCGAGGCCAGGGCCCACATTGGACAGGCAGGCGATGGCTGCCGAGAACGCGGTCAGAAGGTCCAGGCCCATCAGGTTCAGGATGGTGCCAATGACCAGGAACGTCGCCAGATACAGGAAGATGAAGCTCAGCACCGAGGCAACCACGTCGTCCGAGACCGGCGCGCCGCCATAGCGGATCGGGAAGGTTCCGTTGCGATAGGTGATGCGTTTGAAGTGCTGGCGGGCCGCCTTGGCGGCGATGGCGAGCCGCAGCGCCTTGAGGCCGCCGGAGGTGGATCCGGTGCAGCCGCCCAGGAACATCAGCACGAAGAAGAGCGCGTTGGAGAGCGGCCCCCAGTTCGTATAGTCCACGCTCATGAAGCCGGTGGTGGAGATGATGGACGCCACCGTGAACAGCGCCCCCCGAAAGGCTGTCTCGCCGGTCGCCACGCCTTGTATGCTTTGCTGCACAAATGAAGCGAGCGTGAAGGCGGCCACGATGCACAGGAACAGGCGCACTTCCGAATTGGAGAACAGCCGGGTGAAATCGCCCGCGAGGGCACGCGCATATAGGGTGAAGGGCAGCCCCGCCAGCAGCATGAAGAAGATGGCCACATAGTCCACGGCGGGGGAGGCAAACACGGACATGGAACTGTCCGAATTGGCAAAGCCACCCGAGGACAAGGTGGACATGGCCAGCGTCACCGAGTCGAAAAGGGACATGCCGGCAATGGCATAGGCCATCGTGCACAGGAAGGTGAGGATGAGGTAGGACAGGAGCAGCCCCTTCGCCACCGCTTCCGCGCGGGGCAGGAACTTGTCCGATTTGTCCGAGGATTCGGTGCGGAAGAGCTGCATGCCGCCAATGCTGAGCAGCGGCAGGATGGCGATGCCGATCACCACGATGCCGATGCCACCGAACCAGTGCAGCAAGGCGCGCCACAGCAGGATGCCCGCCGGCATGTCGTCGAGCTGCGACATCACGCTGGCGCCGGTGGTGGTCAGGCCCGATACGCTCTCGAACACGGCGTCGGTCACGCTCAGTGCCGGTTGGCCCCAGACAAAGGGCAAGGCGGCGAACGCCGACAGCACGAACCATACGCTGGCCGTGAGCAGGAAGGCCTGCCTCAGGTCGAGCCGCTTGATCTCGGACTGGCGTCCCGACATCCACAGGAGCACGCCGACGAAGATGGTGACCGCCGAAGCGCCCAGGAACGCGCCCTCGCCCCCGCTCTGCGTCGTCAGATCAGCGATGGCCGGGGCCAGCATGGCCACGCCCAGGACGCTCAGCAGCACGCCAAGGATGGAAGCGATCGGCCGCAGGTCGAGGCTGGGCGCGGCCTGGGTCTCGACAAGGGGCGCCTTGGCGCTGCGCGTGACCATCGCTTAGTTCAGGATGCGCCGCATGTCGGGCGTGTCCAGGGAAAAGGCCGGAATCTCCACGGCGAACTCCTCCCCGCTTTCGCTTGCCATGTCGTAATGGCCGCGCATGATGCCCATGGCCGTCGAGAGCGGCACGCCGCTCGTATATTCGAACCGGCCGCCGGGCTCCAGCACCGGTTGCTCGCCCACCACGCCCGCGCCATGCACCTCTTCCACCTGGCCGAAGGCGTCGGTGATGTACCAATGGCGCCCCTTGAGCTGGACCGTCTCCCCGCCCAGATTGGCGACCTCAATGGTGTAGGTCCAGAAATAGCGGCTCTGATCGGGATCGGAACGCTCCGCCACATAGCGCGGCGTGGCCGTGACCTGGATCTGGCGCGTGGTCGCCCGGTACATGATCTGCCCCTTCACCGGTCCGCACCCGCGCGCACCGTCCTTGCCTGTCCCGAAGAGGGACCACCGGCAGTGAAGCCGCAGTGCGGGCGGCGCGCAACACGTTCCGCGCCGCTCCCTCGGGCGCCGGCCCGAATATGTTGTGCGCGCCGCGCCTTCCGTCAAACGGAACGGAGCGCCTGGTCGATGTCGGCGATGAGGTCGTCAGGGTGCTCGAGCCCGACGGAAAGCCGCACCAGTCCGTCGGAAATGCCCATCTGCGCCCGCGCCTCGGGCGAAAAGCGCTGGTGGGTGGTGGTGGCCGGATGGGTCAGCAGGCTCTTGGAATCTCCGAGATTGTTGGAGATGCGAATCACCTTCAGCGCATTGGCGAAGCGGAATGCCCCCTCCTTGCCGCCCTCCACCACGAAGGTCACGAGGGTGCCGCCGCCCGTCATCTGGCGCCGGGCCAGTTCTGCCTGCGGGTGATCGTCGCGGAAGGGATAAAGCACCTTGGACACCTTGGCCGAGGCGGCCACTGCATCGGCCACCTTGGTCGCGCTCGCCTGCTGGCGTTCCACGCGCAGGCCCAGCGTCTCCAGGCCTTTCAGCAGCACCCAGGCATTGAACGGCGATATGGACGGGCCGGTCTGGCGCAGATAGGTCTGCAGGTGATCGGTGATGAATTGTTCGGAAGCGAGCACCACGCCGCCCAGGCACCGTCCCTGGCCGTCAATATGCTTGGTGGCCGAATAGACCACCACGTCGGCGCCAAGTGCGAACGGCTTCTGCAGCAGGGGGGTGGCGAACACATTGTCCACCACCAGCCTGGCGCCCGCCGCCTTGGCGATCGCGGCCACCGCCGCGATGTCGATGATCTCAAGGGTGGGATTTGTGGGGCTTTCCAGGAACAGGATCTTGGTGTTCGCCTTCACGCCCGCCTTCCAGGCGGAAAGGTCGGTGCCATCAACCAGGGTGATCTCCACGCCAAAGCGGGGGAGATAGTCTTCCAGAATCCACCGGCAGGAGCCGAACAGGGCGCGGGCCGCCAGCACATGGTCGCCGGCACGCAACTGGCACAGGAGCGCGGCGTGCACCGCCGCCATGCCGGATGCGGTCGCCCGCGCGGCCTCTGCCCCTTCCAGGAGCGCCATGCGGGTCTCGAACATGGCGGTGGTGGGATTGCCATAGCGCGAATAGACGAAGCCGGGATCCTCGCCCTTGAAACGGGCCTCGCAGGCTTCGGCGCTGTCATAGACGAAGCCCTGGGTGAGGTAGAGCGCCTCGGAGGTCTCGCCATAGGGCGATCGCGTCGTGCCGCCATGGACCAGGAGGGTCTCGGGATGCAGCGTCTTGGGATCAGCGGGGATGAAGGGCGCCAAGGTCTTCGAGCCTCCGGGCGCCGAGGACGAAAGGCGGCAGCGCCAGCGCTCCACCCGTCCCCGGCCTTTTAGCGAGTTGTTTTAGCGTGGCGGCAAGCCGGCCGGCTCAAATTCACCACGTACCGTTTGTTAAAGCGCAGACGTTCGACATCGTCAACCATTTCGTCCGGTAAACCGAACGAGATCGAACCAGGACGGCACAGATAAGGCCCTTGCCTTGTGGGAGAGGCTCCGCCTTTATGCGCGAACGGCGCGCGCGGGGATTGTCCGGGTGGTGGGGCCGTGGGACCGGAGCCGGCGGAGGCTGGAGCGTGGTGGATCAGTTGAAACCGGGAATCCTGCCGTCGCAGGCCATTGCGGCGCTTCATGAGAGCGGCTGCATCGTCTCCCGCCGCGCCTTCGATGCCGATCAGATCCAACCCGCGAGCCTCGATCTGCGCCTCGGACGCACCGCCTGGCGCATCCGGGCGAGCTTCCTGCCGGGCAATGGCATCAGCGTGAAGCAGCGCCTCGCCGATCTCGGGCTGCACAAGCTCGACTTGCGCGAAGGCGCGGTGCTGGAGACCGGCTGCGTCTATCTGGTGGAACTGTCGGAGAAGCTCCACCTGCCGGCGGATGTGGCCGGGGCGGCCAACCCGAAAAGCTCCACCGGGCGCCTGGATGTGTTCGTCCGGGTCATCGCCGATGGCGCCCGCGCCTTCGATGCCATCCCGGCCGGCTATGAAGGCCCGCTCTATCTGGAAATCTCGCCGCGCACCTTCCCCATTCTGGTGCGGGCCGGATCGCGTCTGTCGCAGGTGCGGTTCCGGCGCGGCGTGTCGCGCCTCTCCGACCTGGAGCTTTTGAATCTGCAGAAGGCTGAATGCCTGGTGGATGCCGAAGTGCCGGACGTGGCGAGCGGCGGCATCGCGGTGGGCGTGGACCTTGCCGGCGAGACCTTCGGCGGGCTGCTGGGCTTCCGCGCCAAGCGCCATACGGGCGTGGTGGACATGGATCGCCGCCACGGGCTGGAGGTGGAGGATTTCTGGGAGCCCATCCGCGCGCGCGGATCGGCGAGCCTCGTGCTTGATCCCGATGCCTTCTACATCCTCGCGTCCCGCGAGGCGGTGCATGTGCCGCCCGATTATGCGGCCGAGATGGTGCCCTTCGATCCGCTGGTGGGCGAGTTCCGGGTGCATTATGCCGGCTTTTTCGATCCCGGCTTCGGCAATGCGGCGGTCGGCGGCAGCGGGGCCCGCGCTGTCCTTGAGGTGCGCTCGCGCGAAGTGCCGTTCATCCTGGAGCACGGCCAGACCGTCGGGCGTCTCATCTATGAGCGCATGTCCCACCGGCCGGAACAGCTCTATGGGGAGGCTGGCGTCTCCAATTACCAGGGGCAGGGCCTCAAGCTGTCCAAGCACTTCCTGCCCTTCACCTCCCTCTAGCAAGACAGATCAGGCCGGGCGGGGTGTGCCTGGGGCGGCGTCGCGGGGATGGATCTCCGCCGGATCGGAGCGGTGCTCGATGGGACGGCTCGCGGCCAGCAGTCCGCCCAGGTCCTTCAGAGGCCGTAGCACCGCATCGGAAAAGCTGAGATAGTCGGCCATCAGCGGGAGCATGCGGCGGATCTTGGAATCGTCCGCATAGTCCATGGCGAGGCTGACGGCGACATCAAGGTCTGGGGCAGCCTGCGGGTCGGTGCCAGCCGGCGCCTCGCCCAAGGCCGCGTCGAACGCGCGCAGCGTCCGCGCACGGGCCGCCTCCAGCACGGTGACCAGCGCATCGGGCAGTGGAAGGCCGGACAACCGTTCGGCGGCGTCTTCCAGAAGCGCCTGGTAGGTGGTCAGGATTTCCAGCGTGGACACCAGTGTGATCACGTCGGCGGCCGAGCGATGGCCGAGGCTGGTCTCGGCACCGATATGGGGCAGGCGATCCGCCAGCACGCGCAGCTCCAGGGACATGGCGGCGGTGCGCGCCCGAGGCGTGGCGCTTTCCCCCTCGGCATAATGGCGCGGCCATGAGGCGGCAAAGGCCGCCCGGCAGCGCTTGATCATGGAAATCACCTGGTCCCGGATCTGGTCGGCCACATAGACGGGCAGCACGACCCAGGACACCAGAAGGGCGACGCCGGCGCCAATGACCGTCTCATAAATGCGCGCCACCATGCCGTGGGCGTCCAGTCCGCTGACGATGTGAAGCGCCACCACCACTGAAAAGCCGATCATGGCCGAGGAGATGTCATAGCGATCGCGCACCGTCACCAGCGAGATCATCTGACATACCAGGCACATGACGGCCAGGATCCAGACATTGTCGCTGAAAAGCACCACCGCGCCGAGGCCAAAGGCCACGCCGATGGCCGTGCCGACCGTGCGATAGCGCACGCGCACATAGGTTTCGCCCACGCTGTTGCCCAGCACGAAGATGACGGTGAGCGTCGCCCAGTAGGCGTGGTCGAGGTGCAGGACGAGGTCCAGCGTCGTGGTGATGGCGGTGGCGACGATGCCCTGGATGGCCACCTTCGCGAAGGGGGAAAGCCCGGGAACGGCCGGCGCGGGCGGAGCAGGGGGCGCGGCGGGCACGGTGGCGCTCCAGCCCTTGGGACCTTCCTCCAGCAGGCGCGTGAGTTCGCTCACCACAAGGGCGAGGCGTTCAAACGCCGTCACCGCGCGCAGCAGGGCCAGGTGGTCGGCGGGGCGCAGATTAGGTGCCATGGCTGCCTGCCGGAGCCGCGCCAGGATGCCGCCCATGCGCGCATGCTCGGGGAAAGGCTGGGAGAGGCCGTTCTCCAGGTGGCGCGCCAATTGGTCTGCTGCTGCGGCCAGAGGCGCGCGCCAGGCGCTGGACGCGGGACCGGCGCCCGGGGCTTCATCCGCATGGGGCGCCGGGATGCATGCGCTCAGCAATTGCGTGGCGACACGCAGACGGTAGGCCAAGGATCGGACGGCTTCCAGATAGGCGCGGGCCTCGGGGGCCTCGGAAGAGGCATTCACCAGAGCCGAGCGCACGCGGACTCTGATCTGGTCCAGCAGCGCGTCGGTCGCCAGCGGCACGGGGCGCGCCTCGCGCACCGCGCTCGCCACCTCATGCAGGTGGCGTCCAATGGCCTGTCCGGCGGACTCTACGCAGTCCGTATAGACTTTCATGGCATTGGGGCGATGGAGGGCGAGCCGAACCACCGCCGCGATGATGCCACCTTCGCACGCGGCGAGAAGGAGCCAAGCCGTCTCGCTATGGGTGGGACTCAGGATCGCGGCGACAGTGACCACGATAATGATCGCATTGCCCTGCCGCATGCCTTCCATGCCGTTCTTGCGCATATAAAGCGACAGGCCGGTGAGCGGCACCACGGAGAGCTTGAGAAAGAGGGCGTTGGCATCACCATCGCCAGGTCCGATCACCATGACCGCAAGCAGAAGGCCGCATGTGATCGCGAAAAGCTTCAGGAAGCTGACGGCCTCGATGCGGCGGCTGGCGGCAGGCGTGAAGGTGATGAGAACCATGGCCGCGATGGCGCTGGCCATGGGAAAAATGATGTCGAGGCCAAGCCTCAAGCCGCGCGAGGTCGCGACCCCTGCCGCGATAACCAGGACGAAGGCGATGCCAATGTGAAGCGCTCGCGTCTGGTCCACGGCGCCCGGATCGTGGCTCGCAAGCCAAGCTTTCGTACGCCCGACGAGGGAACGGTCTCCTTCCGGTCCCGCCAAGTCCAGGTCCACGCCATTCCCCCGCTGCTTCGGCCCTTGCTACACAGGGCACATGGCACGGGAAAAATGTCCAGATCCCGGCCGGAGAATGGCTCCGGCCGGGATCCACAAGTCAGTTTGACGTCATTCAGTAGGGCGCCACATAGCCCGGTGCCGGGACCACATGGACGGTGCTCGGCCGATAGGAATAGCCGGGCTGATATCCACGGTTGGCGGGAACCACCATGGTGGCGTTCCGCCCGCCCACGGCGTCCGAATAGGTGTCCTGGTAAATCACGTAGCCGCCCTGGCGCATCAGGTAATCCATCTGCTGCACGCGGATCATGCTGTCATTCACACGCGTGGTGCTTTCATCGGCGGAAGCCGGCGCGGGAATGGCGAGCGCGGCGGCAAGGGCGAGGCTGATGAGGCCGGCGCCGCCGGCGATGGTCTTGTTCATGCTCACTCTCCCTGTCTTGCGAACGCAGTTCGACCGATGGCGCCGCGCATGCGGCGAGCCTGCGACTGCGGTTCGCTGCTGGATCTGGTCGCTCCGCCGGGGGGCCTTCATGTGCACCGCAGCGGGTCTGGTGAGGTAACGCGCAAGCGCCCGTTTGGTTTCACCGCCTCTGTTTCGCGCACCGTGCCCCGCGAAATGGGGGTCGACTTTTGCGGTGCATCGTCTAAACGGCACCTCGCTTCAGAGGCGACACCGCCGGCAGCGCCGAAAGGGGGCCGCGGCGCAGGCGAAGGGGAGTGGGCTTATGGTTTCGGAGACGTCGGCCCGCGTGCTGGAACGTTACGGCACCATGGTCTCCGAGGGGCTGATCACACCCGATCCCGCCCAGGCCAATGCGGTCGATTCCTTCGCGCGGCTGGAACGGGAACTGCGCGACTACAGCCTGGCCCGAAAATCCTCAGCGCTCGGCTGGCTGTTCCAGCGCCGCGCACCGCGCCCCCCGCAGGGCCTTTACATTTACGGCCGTGTGGGGCGCGGCAAGACCATGCTGATGGACCTCTTCTTTGACACGGTCCCGGTCAAGTCCAAGCGCCGCGCCCATTTCCATGAATTCATGGCGGATGTGCACGAGCGCATCTTCGCCGAGCGCGAAGCCCAGAAGGCGGGGCTGCGCAAGACCACCGACCCGCTCCAGCCGGTGGCCGATGCGCTGGCCGCCGAAGCCAAGCTGCTGTGCTTTGACGAATTCCACGTCACCGACATCGCCGATGCCATGATCCTCGGCCGGCTGTTCGAAAAGCTGTTCGCCGATGGTGTGGTCGTGGTGGCCACCTCCAATGTGAAGCCGGACGACCTTTATGCCGGCGGCCTCAACCGCGCCCTCTTCCTGCCCTTCATCGGCATGATCGAGGAGCGCATGGAGGTCCTGGCGCTCGATGCCGACACCGACTATCGGATGCTGAAGCTGGAAGGTCTCCAGGTCTGGTACACGCCCCTGGATGAGGCCGCCCACGCCGCGCTGGATACGGCTTTTGCGCGACTGGCAGGCCCGGCCGGCGGGCATCCCAGCCAGATCATTATGAAGGGGCGCTCCATTCCCGTACCCGCGGCCGCCAATGGCGCGGCGCGGTTCACCTTCCAGGGCCTGTGCGAACAGCCACTCGGCGCCACCGACTACCTGCGCATCGCCCGCACCTATCACACGGTGCTTCTGGACGGCATTCCGATCCTCGATGGGGATCGCCGCAACGAAGCCAAGCGCTTCATCTCGCTCATCGACACCCTCTATGATGGCGGCGTGAAGCTGATCGCCTCCGCCGCCGCCGAACCCGAGGCTCTTTATCTGGGGACGGAGGGGGCGGAAGCGTTCGAGTGGGCTCGCACGGTGTCACGTCTTCACGAGATGCGCTCCGCCGAATACCTGTCGCGGCCCCATGGACACGCGGATTCGCGCGCCACTGGAAACACGACGGGCCTGGTGGAAACCTGATTTTCATCCGCGTTCTCCGTCCAATTGCCAACTTGGAGTCTCAGCGGCACAGCTTAGGATGGCGCCGCGCGGTCGTTGGGAGGCGATTGTGCAGTGCGAACGTCTTGAACGCCCTGCCGGATGGGAGTAGTCAGACCCCGCTCGGACAGGGCCGCACCTCCATGCCCCGGGACAGGGACACTCGTCTATGGCGCGCAACAAGATTGCATTGATCGGGGCCGGTCAGATCGGCGGCACGCTTGCGTTGCTCGCCGGCCTGAAGGAACTCGGCGATGTCGTCCTGTTCGACGTGGTGGACGGCATTCCCCAGGGCAAGGCGCTGGATCTGGCTGAACTTGCTCCGGTGGCCGGGATCGATATTCGCCTCTCCGGCACCAATTCCTATTCCGCCATCGCCGACGCCGACGTGGTGATCGTCACCGCCGGCGTGCCCCGGCGGCCGGGGATGAGCCGGGACGATCTTCTCTCCGTGAACCTGAAGGTGATGGAGCAGGTGGGCGCGGGCCTTGCAAAATATGCCCCGGACGCCTTCGTCATCTGCATCACCAATCCGCTCGACGCCATGGTCTGGGCTCTTCAACGCGCGAGCGGACTGCCGCGCGAGAAGGTGGTGGGCATGGCCGGCGTGCTGGACAGCGCGCGGCTGCGCTATTTCCTTGCGGACGAATTCAACGTCTCCGTGGAGGATGTGACCGCCTTCGTCATGGGCGGGCACGGGGACAGCATGGTGCCGCTCATTCGCTATTCCAGCGTGGCCGGCATCCCCGTCCCGGACCTCATCCGCATGGGCTGGACCACCCAGGAGCGCATCGATGCCATTGTGCAGCGCACGCGGGATGGCGGCGCGGAAGTGGTCAATCTCCTGAAGACCGGCTCGGCCTTCTATGCGCCGGCCGCCTCGGCCATCGCCATGGCGGAGAGCTATCTCAGGGATAAGAAACGCGTCCTGCCTGCCGCCGCGTGCCTGGCGGGAGAATACGGACTGCGTGACCTTTATGTGGGCGTGCCGGTTGTGATCGGCGCCCGGGGCGTGGAGCGGGTGGTCGAGGTGGAACTCGACCGCTCCGAACGCGCCCAGTTCGAGAAATCGGTGGCGGCGGTGAAAGGTTTGGTGGATGCCTGCGTCAGCATTGCTCCTGACCTCGCCGCGTGATCGCGATCGACGGTGGTGCCCTGGGGGGCGCCACCTTAGTCCCGGCGGGGAAATCCCCGCCGGATTACACCAGCGACCTGTTCCGCTCCCGGCTTCGGGAGGGGGGCACTGCGCAACCCTCAGGGACGAAGCCCCATGAACATTCATGAATATCAGGCCAAGGCTCTTTTGAAGACATACGGAGCGCCGGTCTCCCGCGGCATCGCCGTCTTCTCGCCGGAAGAGGCCGAAAAGGCGGCTGCCGAGCTCGGCGGTCCGCTCTGGGTGGTCAAGTCCCAGATCCATGCCGGCGGCCGCGGCAAGGGCAAGTTCAAGGAGCCGGAAGCCGGCGAGAAGGGCGGCGTGCGCCTCGCCAAGTCGGTCGAGGAGGTCAAGGCCTTCGCCGGCCAGATGCTCGGCAACACCCTCGTCACCATCCAGACGGGCCCCGCCGGCAAGCAGGTGAACCGCCTCTATATCGAGGACGGCTCCGACATCGCCAAGGAATTCTACCTCTCCCTGCTGGTGGACCGCGAGACCTCGCGTGTGGCCTTCGTGGTCTCCACGGAAGGTGGCATGGACATCGAAGAGGTGGCGCACAACACCCCTGAGAAGATCGTCACCTTCTCCGTGGACCCGGCGAGTGGCGTGCAGGGCTTTCACGGCCGCAAGGTGGCCAAGGCCCTCGGCCTCACCGGCGATCTCGCCAAGCAGGCCGGCAAGCTGACCGAGGTGCTCTATGCGGCCTTCACCGGCACCGACATGGCCATGCTCGAGATCAACCCGCTGATCGTCACCAAGGACAATCAGCTGAAGGTGCTCGACGCCAAGGTGTCGTTCGATTCCAACTCCTTGTTCCGTCATCCCGATCTCGTCGAGCTGCGCGACGAGACCGAAGAGGACGCCAAGGAGATCGAGGCGTCGAAGTATGACCTGGCCTATATCGCCCTCGACGGCACCATCGGCTGCATGGTGAACGGTGCTGGCCTGGCCATGGCGACGCTGGACATCATCAAGCTCTATGGCGAGAGCCCGGCCAACTTCCTGGACGTGGGCGGCGGCGCCAGCGAGGAGAAGGTGACGGCGGCGTTCAAGATCATCAC
>NZ_JARBFX010000015.1 GCF_028863665.1 Aquabacter sediminis | reverse complement strand
AGGGCGACGGGCCGACGGGCGTGCCCTTCCCGGCGCCCCGGTCCCAGCCGCCGCGTGGCGGCCGGCTGGGGCGCCGGCCGTTGGGGTGCCGTCGCGCCTCCCCTCGCGCCTTTCGTCCCCTGCTGCCCCCTGCTGCCCCCCTTTCCTCCACTCCGCTTCGGCCGGCGCATGCTCCGGCGGTCCCCGGCCGCCTCTGCTCCGCTCCCCCGTTGCCCCGTTGCCCCGTTGCCCCGTTCCGAAAGCACACCGCGTGCCGAAGGTCGCCTGCGCGCCCAGCCTTCGGCACGCTGTTCCGTCTGGTGCCCTGCGCGCGGCGGCGCTCCCTTTCGGCTGCGCGCGGGAGACGGTCGGCTCCGCCACCACGCCCGGTGCTCGCGCCGCAGCCGCTCCCTTTCGCCCGCGCGCGGGAGACGGTCGGCGCTCGCGACGCCGTGGTCACGTCTGTTGGCCTTACGCTCATGGCCAAGGCCCTGCCGGCCGGGGAGCCGCGGCCGTGAGCGCCCAAAGGCCCATAGCTCCCTTTCTCCCAGGGACCGGAGGGGGAGCGGCTCCGCGCCCCCGAAGAGCGCCGCGTGCGCCATTGAGCCCTCCCGCCGGAGGCGCCCCATGACCCCCCATCCCGCGCCCCCGCCTTATGTGGAACTGGCGGTCACCACCAATTTTTCCTTCCTGCGGGGCGGGTCGCATCCGGAGGAATATGTGGTGGCGGCGCAGGCGCTGGGGCATGCGGGCCTCGGCATTGCCGATCGCAACACGCTGGCCGGCGTGGTGCGCGCTTATGCCCAGGCGAAGGCGGTGGGCCTGCCGCTGGCGGTGGGCGCGCGCCTCGCCTTTGCGGACGGCACGCCGGACATCCTCGCCTATCCCGCCGACCGGGCCGCCTATGGCCGGCTCTGCCGCCTGCTCACCACCGGCAACATGCGGGCGGACAAGGGGGATTGCCTGCTGACCCTGGCCGATCTCCTGGACTGGCAGGAGGGCCTGTGCCTGGCCGTGCTGCCGCCCCGCCGGCTGCCGGAGGCCTTTGCCGGCTTCCTCGCCCGCCTGAAGGAGGCGGCGCCGGACCGGCTCTGGCTCGCCGCCACCATGCCCCGCCTCGGCGATGACGGGCGGCGCCTCGCCCGCCTGGCGGAGACCGGGCGCCGGGCCGGCCTGCCGCTTTTGGCGGTGGGCGATGCGCTCTATCATGCGGGCGAGCGCCGGCCCTTGCAGGACGTGCTCGCCTGCATCCGCGCCCATGTGACCCTGGAAGGGGCGGGGCGGCTGCTGGAGCCCAATGGCGAACGGCACCTGAAGCCCCCGCGCGAGATGGCGCGCCTGTTCCGCGCGCTGCCGGAGGCGGTGGCCGAGACCTTCTCCTTCTTCTCCCGCCTCGGCTTCTCGCTGGACCAGCTGAAGCCCACCTATCCGCGCGAGGCACGGGAAGGCTTTGCCAGCCCCCAGGAGGCGCTCGCCGCGCTCGCCTGGCGGGGTGCCGCGCAGCGCTACCCGCAAGGTGTGCCGGAGAAGGTGCGCCGGCTGCTCGCCCACGAGCTCGGCCTTATCGGCCAATTGGGCTATGCGCCCTATTTCCTCACCGTGAACGAGATCGTCGCCTTTGCCCGCAGCCGGGACATTCTGTGCCAGGGACGGGGATCGGCGGCCAATTCCGCGGTGTGCTTCTGCCTCGGCCTCACCGAGGTGGACCCCATGAAGAGTTCGCTCCTGTTCGAGCGCTTCATTTCCGCCGACCGCAACGAGCCGCCCGACATCGACGTGGATTTCGAGCATGAGCGGCGCGGCGAGGTGCTCCAATTCATCTATGAGCGCTATGGCGCTGCCCATGCGGGCCTTGCCGCCACCACCACCACCTATCGCACCCGCTCGGCGGTGCGCGAGGTGGGCAAGGTGTTCGGCCTGTCGGAAGACACGGTGGGCGCGCTGGCCGGCACGGTCTGGGGCTGGTCCTCGGGCGGGGTGAGCGCGGAGGAGACGCGGCGGCTGGGCTTCGACCCCACCGATCCGCGCCTCGCCCAGGCGCTGGCCCTCTCGCGCGAACTGAACGGTTTTCCCCGCCACCTGTCCCAGCATGTGGGCGGTATGGTGGTGACCCATGACCGGCTGGACGAGACCGTGCCGCTCACCCGCTCGGCCATGGAGGAGCGGCCCATCATCGAATGGAACAAGGACGATCTGGAGCAGGTGGGCCTGCTGAAGGTGGACATATTGGCGCTTGGCATGCTCACCGCCCTGCGCAAATGCTTTGCCTTGCTGGACCAGCGCTATGGCCGGCATTTCGCGCGCATCAGCGACGTGCCGTGGGCGGACGAACGGGTCTATGCCATGCTGAAGCGGGCGGATTCGGTGGGCGTGTTCCAGGTGGAAAGCCGCGCCCAGCAGACCATGCTGCCGCGCCTGAAGCCGGAGCGGTTCGAGGATCTGGTGGTGGAGGTGGCCATCGTGCGGCCCGGCCCCATCCAGGGCGGCATGGTGCATCCCTATCTGCGCCGCCGGCAGGGGCTCGATCCTGTCTCCTACCCGTCGCAGGAATTGCGGGAGGTGCTGGAGCCCACTTTGGGCGTGCCCTTGTTCCAGGAACAGGCCATGCAGATCGCCATCGTCGCCGCCGGCTTCACCCCCGGCGAGGCCGACCAGTTGCGCCGCGCCATGGCCACCTTCAAGCGCGTGGGCACCATCGGCACCTTCCACGACAAGCTCATCGCCGGCATGGCCGCAAAGGGCTATTCCCGCGACTTCGCCGAGAGCTTGTGGAAGCAGATCGAGGGCTTCGGCTCCTATGGCTTCCCGCGCTCCCATGCGGAGAGCTTCGCCCTGCTGGTCTATGCCTCGGCCTGGATCAAATGCCACTACCCGGATGTGTTCCTGGCCGGCATGCTCAATGCGTGGCCGCTCGGCTTCTACGCCCCCGCCCAATTGGTGCGCGATGGGCAGGAGCATGGCGTCGCCGTGCGCCCGGTG
This sequence comes from Aquabacter sediminis, assembly GCF_028863665.1. Taxonomy (GTDB): domain Bacteria; phylum Pseudomonadota; class Alphaproteobacteria; order Rhizobiales; family Xanthobacteraceae; genus L1I39. The sequence continues at coordinate 94,842 of NZ_JARBFX010000015.1, read as the reverse complement.
GATGTGAACGCCTCCGCCTGGGACCATGGCCTGGAGCGGGAGGCGGGGGATGAACCGGCCACCGCTCTGCCGTCCCGCGCCCGGCTCCATCCCCGCCATGGGGACATGATCGGGGACCTCAACGCCGCCCATGCGGTGCGGCTCGGCCTGCGGCAGGTGGAGGGCTTGCGGGAAGCGGACGGGCGCCGCGTGGCCGAGCGGCGCGGACGGGGCTATGACAGCGTGCGCGACCTGTGGCTGCGCACGGGCCTGCCCCCCTCAAGCCTGGAGCGGCTGGCGGAGGCGGATGCCTTCCGCTCGCTGGGGCTCGACCGGCGCTCCGCGCTCTGGGCGGTGCGGGGCCTGCGCCGGTCCGGCGACAAGGACGATCTGCCCCTGTTCCGCGCCGCCTCCACCCCCCGCGAGCCGGACGTGGACCTGCCCATCCTGCCGCCGGGCGGGCAGGTGGTGGCGGATTATCGCCATCTCAAGCTCTCCTTGAAGGCGCACCCGGTCTCCTTCCTGCGCCCGCGTCTGACGGAGCGGGGCGTCACCCCCTGCGACCGCCTGCCGGCCCTGCGCTCGGGCCGCCGGCTCACCTTGTCCGGCCTGGTTTTGGTGCGCCAGCGGCCCGGCACCGCCAGCGGCGTCATCTTCATGACCATCGAGGACGAGGGCGGCTGGGCCAACATCATCATCTGGCCGCGGGTGTTCGAGACCTTCCGGCCTGAGGTCATGGGCGCCCGCCTGGTGGGGGTGCAGGGCCGGCTCCAGAACGAAGGGGGGGTGATCCACCTGGTGGCTGACAAGGTGGAGGATTGGAGCCCGCTCCTGGAACAGGTGGGGGCCGAGAGCACCCGCATCGCCCCCCTCATGCCCTCCGACGAACTGGGCAAGGCCCGGGGTGGGCGCGCGCCCGGCGGGCGGGCGGCGGAGATCCGGGCGCGGATGGATGGGATGCGGCAAGGGGGGGAAGAGGAGGGCGGAGAGGTGGGGCAGGTTTCGTCGGATCGCCGCCCTCCGAGGGTGGTGGACCCGGCCTCCGTGGGCGCGGCCATGCCGCGCGGGAGGAACTTCCATTAAGGCCGGTGTTATGACCGAGATCACCGCGTCCTCCGCGGTCACTTCACCGCAGTTCAGCGCCCCCCGACAGCGTTGACTTGACCTGGCTCGTCCGCCTTAACTTGGCCATGACCTACCTCCTCCTGTTCATCGCAATCTGCGCGGAAGTGATCGCCACATCGGCCCTGAAGGCGTCCGAGGGCTTCACCAAGCTGTGGCCGAGCGTGATCGTCGCGGTCGGCTATGTCATTGCTTTTTATTGCCTTTCTCTGACGTTGCGGACCATGTCGGTGGGGGTGGCCTATGCCATCTGGTCGGGAGTGGGCATCGTATTGGTGGCGGGCGCAGGCGTCATTCTCTACGGCCAGAAGCTGGACATGCCGGCCATTGTGGGCCTCGGCCTGATCATTGCTGGTGTTCTGGTGGTCAATCTGATGTCGAGCAGCGTATCGCACTGAAATGGCGCGCGACATGACTGGTTTCGAATGTCGATTTCGATAGAAATTTTGTTTCAAGGTGTTTTTGTAGGTAATTTTATTTTGTATTAGGTGGTATTATATTTAATATATCGTCAATAATATAGTGTGGATGGGTGTTTCGGAATTATATTCTTTCCTAGCCGAAGCGGCCTTCCACATAATCCCGCGTACGCTGATCACGCGGCGTGCGGAAAAGCTCCATGGTGGGGCCGAACTCGATGATCTCCCCCAGATACATGAAGCCTGTATAGTCAGAGACCCGCGCCGCTTGCTGCAAGTTGTGGGTGACGATGGCGATCGTATAATCCACCTTCAGCGCGTCAATCAGATCCTCGATCTTGGCTGTGGTGATGGGATCCAGCGCCGAGCACGGCTCATCAAGGAGAATAACCTCCGGCTTGACCGCGATGGTGCGGGCAATACACAGGCGCTGTTGCTGACCTCCAGAAAGGCTGGTGCCGCTCTTCTTGAGGCAATCCTTCACCTCTTCCCAAAGAGCCGCCCGCCGGAGCGCATCCTCCACCCGTCCGTCCAACTCGCTCCGGGAGAGGTCATTGGCCACCCGGATCCCCATGGCCACGTTGTCGAAAATGGACATGGGAAAGGGCGTAGGCTTTTGAAAAACCATGCCAATCTTCGCCCGCAAGGCGATCGGGTCGGTCTGCGCCCCCAGAATGTCCACCCCGTCCATGAACACGTGCCCGGTGGTCCGCTGGTCTGGGTAAAGGTCATACATCCTGTTGAAAATACGCAATAAAGTGGACTTCCCGCACCCCGATGGGCCGATGAAGGCCGTCACCCGCCGATCATAGACCGGCAGGGTCACGTCCTTGAGGGCCAGCTTCGCGCCATAGTAGAAATCGAGATGACTCACATCCAGCTTCACCGCCAGGGATGGTGGCGGGGTCAGCGCCAGCGGGGCGTCCGGCCCCCCTCCCGCGGCCCCTGCGGGGGCCATTCCGGGAGGTGGAAAAGCGGGGCTGTGAAGGGACATGGACCATGCTCCGTGAGCGTCGAAAGGCACCTTAAACCCAAGCGGCACAAGGATCTTTGCGCCATGTCACGTCACTGAACCGTCATCTTTCGCCCGGCTCTGGCCTCTCTCGCCCGCGAGTGCCGGCGCACCCCCGCCGCTTTCCCCTTGGCCCGCCGAAGCGTCCGGCGCAGTTTGGGCCCATGGCTGGCCTGATTCGCATTCTCGGACTCGACCCCGGCCTTCGCCGCACCGGCTGGGGGGTGGTGGAGGCGGAGGGCTCGCGTCTCACCTACGTGGCCTGCGGCACCATCCTGCCCCCGGAAGACGCCCCCATGGCGGAGCGTCTCGCCTGTCTTTACAAAGGCTTGGCCGAAGTGCTCGCCCGCTACCAGCCGGATGAGGCGGCGGTGGAGGAGACGTTCGTGAACATGAACCCGTCCTCCACCCTGAAGCTCGGCCAGGCCCGCGGCGTCGTCCTCCTCGCCCCGGCGCTCGCCGGCGTCTCGGTCGCCGAATATGCCGCGTTGCTGGTCAAGAAGACCGTGGTGGGCACCGGGCGGGGCGAAAAAGCCCAGATTCGCATGATGATAGGCGTCCTCCTGCCGAAGGCGGATCCCAAGACCGAGGATGCCGCCGATGCGCTGGCGGTCGCCGTAACCCATGCCCATCATCGCGGCGCGGCTGCGCTTCTGCGCGCGGCGAGGTAGGATGATGGCCAGGTGTGGCGCACGAGGGATCGTTCATGCTGTGGGGCCATCTGGCTTTGGTGGTGTCGGCCGTTTTTACGGGCGCGGCCTTCTACATCAACGTGGCCGAGCAGCCGGCCCGGCTGATGCTGGAGCCGGCAGGACAGTTGCGGCAATGGAAGCCTGCCTACAAGCGCGGCTTTGCCATGCAGGCAAGCCTGGCGATACTTGGCTGTCTGCTGGCAGCCATCGCTTTTTCCCTCACGCGCGACTGGGCGTTTCTAGCGGGAGCGGTGCTTCTGATCGCCAATTGGCCCTTTACCCTCATCGGCATCATGCCCACCAACCGTCAGCTATTGGCGCTCGGCGAGGAAAAGGCCGGTGCCCACAGCCAGCGGCTCATCGAAAATTGGGGCCAACTGCATATGGTCCGCACCGGTCTCGGGGCGGTGGCGACCGGGGTTCTTCTTTGGGCCTGCTTGAAATGATTGGCTTTTCCGGAGCCCTGGTTTCCGGGGAGGGGGCATGATCGGGAAATTGAAGGGCGTGGTGGACGGCCTCGCGGACGACCTCGTGCTGCTCGATGTGCATGGCGTCGGCTATGAGGTCCATTGCTCCAGCCGCACCTTGCAAAGCCTGCCGCGTATCGGCGAAGCCGCGGTGCTGTTCATCGAGACGATGGTCCGGGAAGACCTGATCCGCCTCTATGGCTTTGCCAGCGAAGCGGAAAGGGAGTGGTTCCGCCTGCTCCAGGGCATTCAGGGCATCGGCTCGAAGACGGCGCTGGCGGTGCTCTCCACCTTGCGCCCCTCGGAACTGGCCGAAGCCATCGCCCGGGGCGACAAGGCCGCGCTGGCCCGCGCTCCTGGCGTCGGCCCCCGCGTCGCGACTCGCATCGTTACCGAATTGAAGGACAAGGGGCCTGCCCTCGGCGGGTTCGAGCCCATCCTGCCCGGCGGGGCGGGCCTTGCCGATGCCCCGGCCGGCCTGCCCAGCGCGGTCAGCGACGCCATTTCGGCGCTCACCAATCTGGGCTATCCCCCCGCCCAGGCCTCCGCCGCCATCGCCGCCGCCGTCCGCGCGGGAGGGGAGGGGGCGTCCACCGAGACGCTGATCCGCCTCGGCCTCAAGGAAATGGCCAAGTAGGCCGCCCTTTGGCGTCAGGCCTCCAAGGCGTTAGATTCCGACGACTCGCAAGCCAAGGACCTCCATGACCCGCCTCATTGCCGGCGAGAAGCGTGCCGAAGACGAAGCCGACGCCACGTTGCGTCCGCAGCGGCTCGCCGATTTCGTCGGCCAGGCCCAAGCCCGCGCCAATCTGGAAATCTTCATCAAGGCCGCCCGCGCCCGCCAGGAGGCGCTGGACCATGTGCTGTTCGTGGGGCCGCCTGGCCTCGGCAAGACGACGCTTGCCCAGATCATGTCCCGGGAAATGGGGGTCGGCTTCCGCTCCACGTCCGGCCCGGTCATCGCCAAGGCCGGCGACCTCGCCGCCATCCTGACGAACCTGGAAGAGCGGGACGTGCTCTTCATCGATGAAATCCATCGCCTTTCCCCGGCGGTGGAGGAAATCCTCTATCCGGCCATGGAGGATTATGAGCTGGATCTCGTCATCGGCGAGGGCCCGGCGGCGCGCTCGGTGAAGATTTCCCTGCCCAAGTTCACCTTGGTGGGCGCGACCACGCGTTCGGGCCTGCTGACCACGCCGCTGCGTGACCGGTTTGGCATTCCGGTGCGGCTGAGCTTCTATACCATTGACGAGCTTGAATTTATCGTCACCCGCGGCGCCCGTGTCTTCGGCATCGGGATCGCGCCGGACGGGGCCCGCGAGATCGCCAAGCGCGCCCGCGGCACGCCGCGCATTGCCGGGCGGCTGTTGCGCCGGGTGCGCGATTTCGCCCTGGTGGCGGGCTCCGAAATCATTGACCGCGCCATCGCCGACCGGGCGCTTTCCGCGCTGGAAGTGGACGATGCCGGGCTCGATGCCATGGACCGGCGCTACCTCACGGTGATCGCCAGCCATTATGGCGGCGGGCCGGTGGGGGTGGAAACGCTGGCGGCCGCCTTGTCCGAGCCGCGCGATGCCATCGAGGAAATCGTCGAGCCCTTCCTGGTGCAGCAGGGCTTCATCCAGCGCACCCCGCGCGGGCGCATGCTGACCGCCGGGGCGTTCCGGCACCTGGGCCTTGCCGAGCCGGTGCGGCCGCCATCGAGCTTGCCTCTCTTCGATGAGGGGGAGTAGGTGCTGCCTTGATCGTACCGTCGCCCCCTTGAGGGCGCGCGAAGCCGCGAGAGAGTTTGCATGAAGAACGACATCAGCGGGGAGCGGGCGACCGCGCCGGGCGAGCTTGAGGCCCATCCCCATCTGGCCGGCCGCCTCATTCCCGGCGGGCACAGCCTCACGCTGCGGGTCTATTATGAGGACACCGACTTCTCGGGCATCGTCTACCACGCCAACTATCTGAAATTCATGGAGCGGGGCCGCTCCGATTATATGCGCCTCCTCGGCGTGGTGCAGGGCGAGCTGTTCGCGGAGGCGGCCAGCGAGGCGCCCGGCTTTCACTTCGTCGTGCGCTCCATGCAGATCGATTTCCTGAAACCCGCCCGCATCGATGACGTGCTGGAGGTTGTGACGCTCTCGAAGGAAGTGGCCGGCGCCTCCATCATGCTGGCCCAAAGCGTCCGGCGGAATGGCGAGGCGCTGGTAAATGCCAATGTGCGCGTGGCCTTCGTATCGCAAGGCCGCGCGCGGCGGATTCCCGATGCGCTGCGCAAGGCGACGTTGGAAGATTCTCTCGCAGCCGGTGGCACCCCGGCACCAACAGCTTAAGCGGTTGTGCCCAGCTTGTTGCGTTGCAGCGATAACGGTGCCTTAACCTTGTTGGTGTGAATTGCGGGGAGGCGGCCATGCTGCTTCGCCGTAAGAACCGTCAAAGTTTGGACAGAGTCAGCCTGGAAAGAGCCGACGGCCGGCGGGCCTGTGCCTGTCCGACCCAACGCCGCGTTGCGCGCGCGGCCTTTCGAATCCGAGGACGTTCGATGAACCCTGCCGACGTGGCACAGAGCGCGCTTGCCGCCCCGGCGGCGGACATTTCCCTCATCGGCCTCTTCCTCCAGGCCCACTTCGTGGTCAAGCTGGTGATGCTGGGCCTGCTGGCGGCTTCCGTGTGGGTGTGGGCCATCATCGTCGACAAGACCTTGCTGTTCGCTCGCAACCGCAAGGAGATGGACCGCTTCGAACAGGTCTTCTGGTCCGGCCAAAGCCTGGAGGACCTCTACCGGTCCTTGGCGGGGCGGCCCAACCAAGCCATGGCCGCCATCTTCGTTGCTGCCATGCGAGAGTGGAAGCGCACCTATGAGAGTGGGGCGCGCTCCTTCGCTGGCCTCAACCAACGTATTGAAAAGGTGATGGATGTGACCATCGCCCGCGAGGTGGAGCGGCTGGAAAGCCGGCTCCTGGTGCTGGCGACGGTCGGTTCGGCCGGGCCCTTCATCGGCCTGTTCGGCACGGTCTGGGGCATCATGACCTCGTTCCAGTCCATCGCCGCATCCAAGAATACCAGCCTTGCGGTGGTGGCGCCGGGCATTGCCGAGGCGCTGTTTGCAACCGCGATCGGCCTCATTGCGGCCATTCCCGCGACCATCTTCTACAACAAGTTCATCACCCAGGCGGGCCGCCAGGCCCAGCGCCTGGAAGGGTTTGCCGACGAGTTCTCGGCGATCCTCTCGCGGCAGATCGACGAGCGGAGCTGACGATGGGCATGTCCGCAGGCGGCGCGGGGGGGCGGCAGGGACGGCGCGGGCGCCGTCGCGGCGGCGCGCCTGTCATGGCCGACATCAACGTGACGCCCATGGTGGACGTCATGCTGGTGCTGCTCATCATCTTCATGGTGTCCGCGCCGCTGATGACGGTGGGCGTACCCATCGACCTGCCGCAGACGGCGGCCAAGTCCATGGACCAGAGCAAGGACCCCATCACGGTGTCCCTGAACGACAAGGGCCAGATCTTCATCGGCGAGAGCGAGGTGAAGTATGAGGAGCTCATCACCAAGATCCAGGCCGTGACCAAGGGCAATTATGACGAGCGCATTTTCGTGCGCGGCGACAAGAAAGTGGATTACGGCGCGGTGATGCGCGTCATGGGGCGTCTGTCGGGCGCAGGATTCAAGAAGGTCGCCCTGGTGACCGAGGCCGAGCAGGGGGGCTGAGCGGGTCGGGATGCGGGTCGGACTTACGGCATCCACCATTGTTCACGGGGCGATCCTCGTCCTGGCCTTGGTGTCGTTCGCGACGCCGAGGCCCTTCGACGTGCCCCCGGAAGCCATCCCCGTGGAAGTGGTGAGCGCATCCGACGTCTCCAAGCTCACAAAGGGAAATGAGAAGGGCAAGAAGGAAGAGCCCCCCAAGGTCATGGCCGAGAAGGTGGACGTGGAAAAGCCCACGCCGGATCCGAACCTGAAGGTGACGGAGAAGGAAGAGGTGGCGCCCACCCAGGCGAGTGCGCCGCCGCCCGCGCCGACTCCCCCGCCTGAGCCCGCGCCCAAGCCGCCTGAGCCGCAGCAGCCGCCCAAGGCCGAGCCCCCGCCGCCGAAGGCGGATGAGGCCTTGAAAGCGCAGCAGAAGCCGGAGGAGGCCAAGCCGACCCCGCCGACCCCGCTGCCGCCGAAAAAGCCGGCACCTCCCAAGGAGCCGCCCAAGCAGCAGGCCGACGCCAAGACGCAGAACAACCAGAAGTTCGACGCCGACCAGATCGCCGCGCTGCTGGACAAGCGTACGCCCCAGCGGCAGGCGGCCACGGGCGCGACGACTTCCCAGATCTCCTCGCTGGGCGCGCCGAAGGGCGATGCGCCAGCGCTCAGCCTGACCGAGCTCGATGCCTTCCGCGAGAAGGTGAAGCAATGCTGGAAGATGCCGCACATCTCGGATGACAAGATCTATGTGTACATCCTCCTGCGCCTCAACCGCGATGGCACCCTGGCGCAGCCGCCGGTGATCACCGACGGGCAGATGAATCCGGACCAGAAGGCGGTGTTCGATGCCTTCGCTCTGAGCGCCCAGCGGGCGCTGATCCAGTGCCAGCCCTATACGATGTTCAAGGCCGAGAAGTACGATTCCTGGAAGGAGCTGGAACCCCGCTTCTTCCCCAACATGTTCGGTGGCTAGCCCCGGCCGGCCCGCTTGCGGGCCGGATCGGCGAACCGTCTGCAGTCGCCAGGACTTGGGTTATGGAGGCCGCAGGGCTTCCACGAGATGGCGGACCCGTCCGGGTCCCGTATCAAGGTGAGACAGAAGGCCAGGCCGGCGGGACGGGGTTCCCCGGTGGTTCGGGAGGCCGATACAGAAGGCGAGGGTCGACGTGCCGAACGAAAAGGATTTCAATCTCTTCCGCCCCAGCCGCCGGCAAGTGGTGCTCGGCGGTTCCGTGGCCGCGGGATCGCTTGGCCTTCTCACCCGCCCGCTGCTGGCCGCGCCCCGGATCGACATCCAGTCCGGCGCGCCGCAGCCCATCCCCATCGCCATCACCGATTTCGTCGGCGAGGTGGAGCAGGGCCGTGCCATTTCCGGCGTGGTATCCGCGGACTTGAAGCGCTCGGGCCTGTTCACGCCGCTGGATCCCAAGACTTTCCTTGAGGTGATCCAGAATCCGGACCTCGCCCCCCGCTTCCCCGACTGGCGCTCCATCAATGCCCAGGCGCTGGTGACCGGCCGGGTCACCCGCCAGGGGGATGGTCGCCTGAAGGTGGAGTTCCGCCTGTGGGACGTGTTCGCGGGCCAGCAATTGCTCGGCCAGCAATATTTCACCCAGCCGGACAACTGGCGTCGCGTCGCCCACATCATCGCCGATGCCATCTACGAGCGGCTCACCGGCGAGAAGGGCTATTTCGACACCCGCATCGTCTTCGTCGACGAGAGCGGCGCGAAGGATCGCCGCGTGAAGCGCCTCGCCATCATGGACCAGGATGGCGCCGACGTGCGCTATCTCACGCGCGGGGATGAGCTGGTGCTGACCCCGCGCTTCTCGCCGACCAGCCAGGAAATCACCTATATGTCGTACGGGCGCAGCGAGCCGCGCGTCCTTCTGCTCAACATTGAGACCGGCCAGCGCGAGGTGGTGGGCAATTTCCCCGGCATGAGCTTTGCCCCGCGTTTCTCGCCCGATGGCCAGAAGGTCATCATGAGCCTGCAGCAGGGCGGCAATGCGAACATCTTCGTGATGGACCTGCGGTCCAAGGCCACCACCCGCCTCACCGACACCAATGCCATCGATACCGCCCCCTGCTATTCGCCGGACGGGCGCCAGATCTGCTTCGAGAGCGACCGTGGCGGGACCTCGCAAATCTACATTATGAATGCGGATGGTTCGGGCGCCCGGCGGATCTCCTTTGGCAATGCCCGCTACAATACGCCGGTCTGGTCGCCGCGCGGGGATGTCATCGCCTTCACCCGCCAGGCGGAAGGTAAGTTTGCCATCGGCATCATGAAGCCGGACGGCTCGGGCGAGCGCGTGCTCACCGAGGGCTACCACAATGAGGGGCCGACCTTCGCCCCCAATGGCCGCGTCATCATGTTCTTCCGCGACCCGGTGGGCGGCGGCGGGCCCAATCTCTTCACGGTGGACGTGACCGGCTATAACGAGTTGAAGGTGCCCACGCCCGGCTATGGATCAGACCCCGCCTGGTCGCCGCTGCGCTCCTAGGACGGGGCGGTGTGTTGCATTTTTGCAGCAGTCGGCCGCCTACGTGCGAACGGCAGAGAACATCGGGCCGCCGGCGGGGTTCTGCCATGAAGACGCCATGTGCGCTGCGCACGTGGGTTTGGAAAGAAGGGCCGATGGCTTTCCTTCAGCGGCGCAGACCCTCATGCGGGCGTCGGGCGGCGCAATAATCTCCTTCCGGCCGGGCGCGTGCCCGGGCGGGAAAAACGCCGTCTCCCTCTTCGGAGCCGTGCGTAAACCCATTGCAAACCATGGCGTGCGGTTGTCTCTCCGGCAGCCCTCGCAAGATCGCTTCCCCGGTGCATCACGGTCTCTGCGGAACCTTCGCTTAACCTTGACGCTGCTAGAGGGAAGCTCCGGTCTGAGTTGAGAAGGGAGTCCACCGGATGCTCAGTTTTGGTTCCGCCCGCGGCTTCCGTTTCGCCGCTCTGTTCGGGTTTGCGCTTGCGCTGGCCGCGTGCGCCAATACCCCGGATCCGAACGCCGCCGGTGCAGGTGCGGGAGCTGCCGGCCCGCCCGGCTCGCCTCAGGAATTCGTCGTCGCCGTCGGCGACCGTGTCTTCTTCGATACCGACCAGACCGACCTGTCGCCCCAGGCACAGTCGACCTTGGACCGCCAGGCCCAGTGGCTGCAGCAGTACAACCGCTACACCTTCACCATCGAAGGCCATGCGGATGAGCGCGGCACCCGCGAGTACAACATCGCCCTCGGCGCCAAGCGTGCCCAGAGCGTGCGCGACTATCTGGTGTCGAAGGGCATCGATGGCGCGCGCATGCGGACCATCTCCTACGGCAAGGAGCGGCCAGTGGCGGTGTGCAATGACATCTCCTGCTGGTCGCAGAATCGCCGCGCCGTCACGGTGCTCAACACCGGCGGAGCGTCCTGAGGCTGCGGGAGCGGTCGCTTGGCGCGCCGCTCCCGGGTCACACTTTGGACGTGATCGAAAGCTAGAGAATCGAGCCGGCCGACCGCTTGCGGTTCGGTCGGTTTACCTTTCTTAATCAGAATGTTAGACCTTCCATCCCGGGTTAGGTCGGAGATGGACAAGCCTCGGCCGCTCTTCAGGAGAAGGGGCCTTGCCGGGCCGCAGGGGCATTCAGCGATGCCGCGGGAATTCGACCTGTTGAAGCCTTCTGTCCAGGCGGGAGTGGCAACCGTGGCAAGCGGCATGTTGGGGAGACCGAAGAGGGAGGCCGCCTGGGCGCGCTGCGCCTCCGGATTGGCTTTTGGTCTCTGCGCGGCCCTCGTCCTGGGAACGGTCGCTGTTCCCGTATCGGTGTCGCCTGCAAAGGCCCAGTCCTCCGGCGGCAACCTGTTCGGCGATCTTTTCAAGCCGCCCGGTACCGTTCAGCAGTCTGACACCCTGTCCGAGGCGCAGGCCGAACTGACGGTGCGCGTGGACCGCCTGGAGAATCAGCTCCGCCAGATGACCGGCCAGATCGAGCAGCTCCAGTTTCGCAACCAGCAATTGGAACAGCAGGTTCGGGCGCTCACCGAGGGTGGGCCGCGCCCCGCCGGCGCGGCAGGGGCTCCCCCTTCTGCCGGCTCCGCCGTCACCGCCCCGCCACGCGGGATCGCGCCCGCAGGAGCGGGCGTTCCGTCTGGGCGCAGGTCAGATGCCTTCGATCCCAGCGAGGTGCCCGGCGCGCCGGGTTCGCCGCAGCCGCTCGGCTCGCCTGCCAGCAGCTCCGCAGGGTTGGTCCGCCCGACCGTTTCCCCCACCGAGCTTACGCCGGGGGCTGCGCCCCCGCCGGCAGGTGGCGCGCAGGTGGCGGCTTTGCCGCCGTCCGGCAGCGCCAGGGACATGTTCGACCTCGCATCGGGCTATATGCAGCGCCAGGATTACGCCGCCGCCGACCCGGCCTTGCGCCAGTTCCTCCAGGCGCACCCCACCGACCGGCTGGTGCCGGAGGCCACCTATCTGCTTGGGGAGAGCCTGTTCCAACGGCAGGACTACAAGGAAGCCGCGGAGAATTTCCTGCAGCTTTCCACCAAATATCCCAATGCGCCGCGCGCCCCTGAGGCCCTGCTGCGCCTGGGCCAGTCCCTCGCCGCGCTGAACGAGCGCGAGGCGGCTTGCGCCACCCTGGGCGAGGTGGACCGCAAATATCCCCGCGCCGCTTCCACGCTCCGTCAGGCGGTGGAGCGGGAGCAGAAGCGTGTCGGCTGCTGACGGCAACCTGCCCTTCGATGCCGCCGAGTTGCGGCAGCTCTTTGCGGCATTTCTTGATCACACGGGCATCGTCCTGGCCGTCTCGGGGGGACCCGATTCTACGGCACTGATGCTGCTGGCCCGCGCTTGGCGATATGGTCTTCTCGACGGGCCAAGCTTTCTGGTCGCGACGGTCGACCATGGATTGCGCCCGGAATCGCGGGCAGAGGCGCTGAAGGTGGCGGCCCTCTGCGCCAATCTGGGGCTGCGCCATGAAATCCTGACCTGGGATGGGGAAAAGCCACGCTCCCGCATCCAGGAGGCCGCACGCATCGCCCGCTACCGCTTGCTGACGCAACTGGCTCGGGAGCGGGGCGCCACCGCCATCGCCCTCGCCCACACCATGGACGACCAGGCGGAAACGGTGCTGCTGCGGCTGGCGCGGGGGTCCGGCTTGACCGGCTTGTGTGCCATGCGCCCGATCTCGCGGACTGGCGAGCTTACACTGTTGCGCCCGTTTCTCGATACGCCCAAGTCACGCCTCGTCGCTGTGGTGGAGGGGGCCGGCATTGACTACGTACGCGATCCCTCCAATGCCGATCCGCGCTTTGCCCGCCCACGCCTGCGCAACCTTGCGCCCGGGCTTGCGCAGGTGGGGCTGGACGCTGCGCGCTTGGCTTTGTTCGCCCAGCGCCTCTCGCGCGCCGAAGCCGCGCTCAATGCGGTGGCCGAGGATGCGCGCCGCAGCGTAAGTGAGGGCCCTTGGACGGAAGACGAGGTCAACCTGAAGGTGGCGCCATTCCTCGAACTGCCCGAGGAGATCTCGCTTCGGCTGCTGATCCAGGCGATCGACCAGTGCGCCACCGAAGGACCCACGGAACTGGGCAAGGCCGAAGACCTCCACCAGGCGCTGCGCTCCGCCGGAACGGGCGGCATGGCGCTGCGCCGGACGCTGGCCGGAGCGCTCGTCACCTTGCGCAAGGGACGCATCGCCATCACCCCGGCACCGCCTCGCGGGGAGGGCGGACAGCGCCGCGCAAGGTCGGTCGCGGCAAATTCACCCGGAGATTGAGGAACCGTCCTTGGCAAGGAAGGGCCCGGCTCCTAGATTAGGGGGCGGACGCAACGGGAGCGACATCGGACGGGTGGCCATTGGCCCGTCTCGGTCGAAGGCGCAGCCGATGTGGACCCCGTGAGGGATCAATGAACGCCAATCTGAGAAATTTCGCCCTTTGGGTGATCATCGTCCTGCTGCTTCTTGCGCTGTTCTCGCTCTTCCAGAGCCCCGGCCAACGCAGCAGTGCGAACGACATTTCCTTCTCCCAGCTGCTGTCGGACGTGGACCAGGGGCGGGTGCGTGACGTGGTGATCGAGGGGCCGAATATCTCCGGCACCTTCACTGACGGCCGCAACTTCCAGACCTATGCGCCCAACGACCCCTCGCTGGTGCAGCGCCTGTATGGAAAGGGCGTGTCGATCACCGCGCGGCCCCCGTCCGACAACGTGCCGTGGTTCGTGAGCCTCCTGGTCTCCTGGCTGCCTTTCATCGCGCTGATCGGCGTGTGGATCTTCCTGTCGCGCCAGATGCAGGGCGCCGGCGGCAAGGCCATGGGCTTTGGCAAAAGCCGCGCCAAGCTGCTGACGGAGGCCCATGGTCGCGTCACCTTCGAGGATGTGGCCGGCATCGACGAGGCCAAGAGCGACCTCACCGAGATCGTGGAATTCCTGCGCGACCCGCAGAAGTTCCAGCGCCTGGGTGGCCGCATCCCGCGCGGCGTGCTGCTCGTGGGTCCGCCCGGCACCGGCAAGACGCTGCTGGCCCGCGCCATTGCGGGTGAAGCCAACGTGCCCTTCTTCACCATTTCCGGCTCGGACTTCGTGGAAATGTTCGTGGGCGTCGGCGCGAGCCGCGTGCGCGACATGTTCGAGCAGGCCAAGAAGAATGCGCCCTGCATCATCTTCATCGACGAGATCGACGCGGTGGGTCGCCACCGTGGCGCCGGCCTGGGCGGCGGTAATGACGAGCGCGAGCAGACCCTCAACCAGCTGCTGGTGGAGATGGACGGGTTCGAGGCCAATGAGGGAATCATCCTTATTGCCGCCACCAACCGTCCCGATGTGCTCGACCCCGCTTTGCTACGTCCCGGCCGTTTCGACCGCCAGGTGATCGTGCCCAATCCGGACGTGGTGGGGCGCGAGCAGATCCTGAAGGTGCATGCCCGCAAGATCCCGGTGGCGCCGGATGTGAATCTGAAGGTGATCGCCCGCGGCACCCCCGGCTTCTCCGGCGCCGACCTTGCGAACCTGTGCAACGAGGCGGCCCTCATGGCGGCCCGGCGCAACAAGCGCATGGTCACCATGCAGGACTTCGAGGACGCCAAGGACAAGGTCATGATGGGCGCCGAGCGGCGTTCGCTGGTCATGACCGAGGAAGAAAAGATGCTGACCGCCTATCATGAAGGCGGGCATGCCATCGTCGCCCTCAATGTCCCGGCCACCGACCCGGTGCACAAGGCCACCATCATTCCGCGCGGCCGTGCGCTTGGCATGGTCATGCAGCTGCCCGAGCGGGACAAGCTCAGCATGTCCTACGAGCAGATGACCTCGCGCCTTGCCATCATGATGGGTGGACGCGTGGCGGAAGAGTTGGTGTTCGGTCACGACAAGGTGACCTCGGGCGCCGCCTCGGACATCGAACAGGCCACCCGCCTCGCCAAGATGATGGTCACCCGCTGGGGCTTCTCTGACCTGCTCGGCCAGGTGGCCTATGGCGAGAACCAGGATGAAGTCTTCCTGGGCATGTCCATGCAGCGTCATCAGAACATCTCCGAGGCGACCGCACAGACGATCGACAAGGAGGTTCGCCGCCTCGTGGACGAGGGCTATGCGGAGGCCACCCGCATCCTCACGGAACGGCGAGAGGATCTCGAGGCGCTCGCCCGGGGCCTTTTGGAATACGAGACCCTGTCGGGCGACGAGATCGTCGATCTCCTCGGGGGCAAGCCTCCCGTGCGAGATACGGTGATCGAGCCGTCCAATCCGCGGGGCTCCGCCGTTCCCACCGCCGGCAAGAACCGCCCCCGGCCGGGTGGGCCGGCCGGCAGCATCGAGCCTCAGCCACAGGCCTGACATCTTTCTCTTGCGAGACCTCCACAAGCGGGCGCCCTGGGCGCCCGCTTTTTTGTATGGTAGCGGATTGCCTGCTTCCGTTGGGCAACCTACAGTTACGGCGTCTTACCTTGAACTGTCTCTTCGCGCGTGCGAAGAGACATGATCGGTTTCGCAGTGCCCGATATCGCGTGAGATGAGGCCCTCCGGGGCGCGAGGCGGGCAGGAGAAGGCTGGAGGTTGCTGCAATGCAAGACGAAACGACGGGTTCGTCCTTTGCGGCTCTCTTGGCCAGTCTGACGCCGGCCCATGTGCTGGCCGAGCCCATCTTCCCGCGAGGGTTGCGCGAACCCAATGGCCATCAGCCTTTCCTTTTTTGGCTGACAGGCCAGTTGCTGCCGCAACGCACTGTGGATTTAACCACGTCGGAGACGGGCGCGGGGACGGCTGTCGCGCAGACGCTAAAGGCTTTGGATGTGCCGGGGCATGTGCTCCTGGCCTTCTCGCCTAGCCAGGACCGCATTCCTCTTCCGATCGCCGACCGCATCCAAATCTTCTCCGCGCCGCCTCAAGAGGCGGTCGAAGACCAGGCTCCCGGGAGCGTGGATCTCCTGCTGCTGGATGGCCGGTGGGGCCTTGCCGCGTTCGCTGTGTTCCAAGCCTGGCGCCCGAAATTGTCGCCGCGCGCTGCCGTGATCCTCCTGGGAACCCGGACCTCGACGGGGGACAGCGAGGTGGGCCGCCTGTTCCTGACCCTCAGTGCCACGCAGCCGGCATTCGAACTCATTGACGGAGAAGGTCTGGGTCTCATCCTTATGGGTGCCGACGCGTCTCGTGAACTCGCCTGCCTCCTGTCTCTGCCTGGCGCGCCCGCCAAGGAGGAGGCGATTCGGCACGTGCGCGACTTCTGCGGTCGCGTGGGGGCGTTGTGGTTCCAAGCTTCGCGGCAAGCCGCCCCGGCGCCGCTCGAGGCCAATGCGCATGCTGCCGAGGGTCTTTCCCTGCGCCTTGATGCGCTGGCGGACGAACTGGAGCGCGAGCGTCGAGCGGGAGCGGCCATGGTGCGCAAGCTCCGCGACACCGCTGCCGCCGCCTCCGAGCGTCACGCCCAACAGATATCGGAGCTTATCGACCGGCTGACCGCCACCGACCGGGACTTGAGTGGTGCACTTTCGGAGTTGCGATCCGTTGCACCTCAGGCGGCGCGCGCCGCGGAACTGGAGCAGGAGTTGGCGGCCGAGCGCCTGCGCATTTCAACGCTTCTGCGCGAGCATGCCGCGGCCATAGCGGAATTGGAGCGCCAGCATGCGGCCTATGCGGGCGCCCTGTCGGATCATGCGGCGTCTGCGCGGGCCGACCTTTCCGTCGAGAGGCTGCGGGCGCAGCGTCTCACCGAACAAGTCTCGGGAACCGAGCGGCGGCTGAACCGGCTGCGCGAGGACATGGCGGACTTGACACTTCGCCTAGAGGCGACCGCTGTGGACGTTGAGGTGGAACGGGCGCGTCGCCGATCATTGGCGGCACTGGCGTCAGGGCGGTATATTGCAGCGCGCCGTGGCCTGCGGGGAGCAATTGGCTTACTCCTGCGGCGGTTCTGGCCGGGAGAACTGGCGCGGCGCTGCCGGATCCTGTCGGATTCGGGGCTTTTCGACCGCGACTTCTATGTGCGGGAGTATCCCGAGGCCGGCGGTCGGCGGGTGGAGCCGGTGGTCGATTTCCTCATCCGCGGGGGGTTCGAGGGATGCCGGCCGAACCCGGTGTTCGACAGCGCCTTTTATCTGACTACCTATCCAGATGTGCGCAGCGCCGGCATCAATCCCCTCTGGCACTATGTTCTCTACGGTGAGGCCGAGGGGCGGTTGCCGAGCCGGCTCTTCGACCCGGTGGAATATCGCGCGACGCATCCCGACCTTCTTCCAGATCAATCCGCGCTTGCCGATTATCTGGCAGTGCACTTCCGCTCGGATGCCGGGATCACCGCGCGGAAGACCCTGGGCGCCCGGATGAGGCGCGCCATGCGTTGGCTGGCGCGCCCCCTGCGCCAGGGCGGAAAGAGTCGGCTTCCGGTCAGCCAGATCGCCGGCAGCTCAAAAGGGGATGCCCGCTTCATCGCCTTCCGTCCTTCCCCCAATCGGCCGGGTGCAGACCAACTCACCTCAGTGGAGGCGGGCACCTACCAGTGGGAGGCCCAAAGCCCAGGCTACACCTATCTTGCGCCTCGTCGCCCCCGGGACCTGGATGAACAGATCGCCGGGATGGCCTCGGCGCCGGTCTTTTCCATCCTGGTTCCGCTCTACAACACCCCGCCGGCGCTGCTGAAGGCGATGATCCGCTCGGTCCAGACCCAATGGTATCCTCATTGGGAATTGGTCCTGGTCGATGACAAGAGCCCCGATCCCCAAGTGAGGGCCACACTGGAGCAGGTGGAGGATCCGCGCGTAAAGGTCCATTTCTCTGCTGAGAACCAGGGCATTTCCGGTGCCACAAACCAAGCACTTGCTTTGGCGAAGGGGGACTATGTGGTCTTCCTTGATCATGATGACGAGCTGACCGAGGATTGCCTGTACGAATTGGCTCTGTGCATCGAACGCGAAGGGGCAGACTTCATCTATTCGGACGAGGATAAGATCTCCAGAGACGGCCAGCTTGTGGATCCGTTCTTCAAGCCGGACTGGTCTCCGGACATGCTGATGAGCCTCATGTATACCTGCCACGTCTCCTGTGTGCGGCGGACGCTTGCGCTGGAGGTGGGCGGGCTGCGCTCGGAATATGACGGCTCCCAGGATTGGGACTTTGTCCTGCGCGTGACCGAGCGGACAGACCGCATCGCTCATGTGGCGAAGGTGCTCTACCACTGGCGGATGATCCCGGGATCGACGGCGGCCAGCTTCGATGCCAAGCCGAAGGCCCTGGACGCTGCGGTGCGCTTACGGCAGGACGCCTTCAAGCGCCGTGGCGTTCAGGGGGAGTGCGAAGCGCTGGATGGTCTGCCCGCATATCAGCGGGTGCGCTACCACGTGGAGGGGAAGCCAAAGGTTTCCATTATCATCCCCTCCAAGAACAATGGCGAGACGTTGCGCAACTGCCTTACCTCCATTCACGAGCGCAGCACCTACCGCCATTTGGAGATCGTGGTCGTCGACAATGGCTCCTCCGTCCCCGACACCTTGTCTTATCTGGAGGAGGTGGCGCTCACCGGTGGCTCGAAAGTGGTGCGGCATGACACGCCGTTCAACTTCTCGGAGCTTTGCAACCTGGGTGCGCGGACGGCGACGGGTGATTTCCTTCTGTTTCTCAATGACGACACGGAAGTGATCACGCCCGACTGGCTGGAGCGGATGCTTGGCTATGCGCATCTGAGGCACGTGGGGGCGGTGGGGGCAAAGCTGCTCTACCCGCAGAATCTTCGGGTGCAGCATGCCGGCGTGATTTGCATCGCCGATGGCCCCAGCCATGCCTTTTTGGGCGCCAATGGTACCGATCCCTGTTATGCGGCGCGCAACGTGCTCGAGAGCAATTGGCTTGCGGTCACCGGCGCCTGCCTTCTGGTGGAACGGTTGAAGTTCGACCGCGTGGGTGGCTTCGACGAGACCTTCCCTGTGGCCTATAATGATGTGGAGCTTTGCTACAGGTTGGTGGAGGCCGGCTACTTCAACGTGGTTTGTCCGGCGGCCCAATTGCTGCATTACGAATCCATGTCGCGGGGCCTTGATCACCAAAGCGGTGAGAAAATGGCGCGCCTGCGGGCGGACAAGCGGCGCCTGGACGCGCGGCATCCACGCTTCTTCATGAATGATCCCTTCTTCAGCCCCAATCTCCATCCCAACGATGTCATGTTCTCCATTCCCGGATGAAAGGGCCTTTGCAACGTGATCCCCCTTTTGGGGGTTACCAAGGGTTGTTCTGGACTGGTACCGTCCTGCCTTGCCGGCAGACCGGTGCGTAAAACTGGCGATGAGATCACCCGCAAGGGTCATCCGAGCGCCTTGTGTTTGCGGTATCGCAGAACGACCTCCATCGCCCGCGCGGCCGGACGGGCGGAGGCAAGCGTCTCGGAAGAAGGGTCAGGCAGCCGGTGGTGTGAGAAGGGGTGAAGGTTTGTCGGGGGGCGTGGATCTCGTGGTTCCATTCAGTCAGGCATCGCAGGATGTCGACTTCGTTTCGTTCGACTTGTTCGAGACGCTGTTGCTGTTTCCCCTGCCTGGACCTGCCCAGATGTGGGAGATGGTCGGCAGCGCCGTAGGCATGCCGGACTTTGCTCTCCTGCGGGGTGGGGCGGAAGCCAAAGCGCTGCGGCGCGCACAGGCGCACGGCCGTCAAACGGTCAGCCATGACGAGATATTCGACTGCCTTGATCTTCCTGCGGCGCCGCGTGAATTCGCCAAGCGCACGGAACTTCTTTATGAAACGGCGCTCTGGCATCCCGATCCCCAGTTGCGGGAAATCTATAAGAACTGGGTCGGAGCCGGCCGCGCGTTGATCATCGCCGAGACAGCGCATTGCAGCGCCTTCATCGCGAGGTTGCTGGCCCGGGTGGGATTGCCCGAGGCTCCGCTTTTTGTCTCAAGTGAAATGGGTGTTTCGAAAGCGGATGGGCGCCTGTTCACGCTGGCGGCGGAAAGGCTCGCAGTGCCGCCTCAACGCATTTTGCATGTCGGGCGGCGGGCCCGGGAGGATCTGGAGCCAGCTGCCGCTGCGGGATTTCGCACCCACCCAGTGGATCGCCTGGCCGATGCCCCCGCCGCCGGCACGGGGGCTTCGGTCCTGAGCTATGGCCTGCGGCGACTGGGACCTGATCGGCGGCAGGACCCCATTCGGTCTCTCGGTTTCCAGATGCTGGGGCCGCTTTATTGCGCCTTCCTGCGCTGGATGGAATGGCATGCGCGTATCAACGCCATCGACACGATTCTGCTGCTGCCGGGCTTCGGGCAAAGCCTTGAGCAGCTTGCATCAACCCTGGGCGTATCCGCTTTGCCTCCGCGGGCGGTGCTGAGGACGTCTGAGTTGGCCCTGATCCTGGCGGGGATATCGGACCGGACCTTTGACGAGAAGATCGGTTTTCTCCTCCGGGAGGCGGAGGGCCAGCCGGTGAGCGACCTCCTGAGCCGGCTTGATGTCCCCATTCCCTCCGAGCGGGTCATGGCGGACCTGGGCCTGGGCGACGACGTGATCATCGGCGTAGAGCAGCACCCGCTCCTGCGACGTTTCCTGATGGCCTATCGCTGGCCCATTCTTGCCGCCGCCCGGCGAAGCCGCAGGGAAATCTTCCAGGCGCTGCTTGCGCAAGGCGTAAAGCCCGGCGCCCGAGTCGCGCTGGTGGCTGCGGACTGGGATGGAAGCCTTCAGGAAGCCTTCGAGCAGGCCATGGACGGCGTCCTGGAGATCGAGGTGTATGGCTATTCCCTCGGCCTCCTGGATCTGCCGGAGACACGCCGCAGGCAGGCGCGCATGCACATCAAGGCCATGCTTGGGCGAGACAGCGTCAGCGGCCCGACCCTTGACCTGCTCGCGCGCCGCCAACGTGAGGTGGATGCGCTCCTACTCGCGCCCGACGGCTTCCACCTTCGCCGGGCCGGGCCGCAAGCCGAGGAGGCGCCCAGTGCCCGAACGGAGCTAGAGGGCCAGCGCCTCAAGGAGGTTGCCCGGAGCTTGGCGGAGGGGACAGAAGCCTTCTCGCGCCTGTTCAACAGCTTTATTGTGGCCACAGGCTATCAGGCAGAACCGCTGGACATTGCCGTGCCCTTTCTGGAGGGCCTTGCGGACCTTCAGGCGGAAACCGAATTGATGCGGGAAGGACTCGGCCCGGCATCGGTCCTACCCGCCACATCTCCCTCTTCCGGAGCACACCTTCAGAGCACCTGAGCGGATCCGTGCGGGTGGACCCGTCTCGTGCGAAGGTCGGTTGATCAGGCGGGCGTGCGGATGACCCAATGCTTGCGCATGGGCTCTGTCACCTGCCAGGTGCCGGTGAAGCCTGGCTCGATCACGAATGAATCCCCCGGACCGGCCTTCACCACCTTTCCGTCATCCCCGGTCACCACACAGCGGCCGGAAACGACGAGGCAATATTCCCATTCCTCGTAATTTACCCGCCACGTGCCCTCGGTGGCCTCCCACTCGCCCGTACACAGGCGCTCGCCTGGCGCATCATAGGTGACCCAGACGCGGGTCTCAGGCGTGCCTTCGATCAGGACGGCAGTGTCCACCGGTCCAATGATGGGCTCGATCAAGTCTCTCTTCAGCGCATGCAAGGTCATGGTGATGCTCCCCGTCTATGGCTCTAAACAGTGCGGGGAAAAGGTTCAACGGCTGCACGGCGGCTTGCGCTGCGTGCGTCAGGCGGCGTCCTGCCGCAAGGCGCTTTCAAGTCGGTTGCCCGCTGCTTGCATGGAGAGGATCTGAAGAGCCTTCTCGGCGATGATCCGGCCCGCCTCGGCAGGGGGCAGGCCGCCCTCGTGGATGTTGGAAATCACCGTATATTCGTAACGGATGTTCGGGTTTCCGCTATAGGCGGCCGCACGTGCCCGCGTGTCTTCGTCTGCAATGCGATAGGCAAGATATGCCGAGAGCGAGCGCGAGGCCTGCGCATCGCCGCCCGGCCGCTCACCGATCAGCGTGACGACAAGGCGCGCCTGCAGCGCATCGCCCACCGGCTCGGACACCTTCACCCTGCCGAACGGCAGCAACAGCGGATCGCCCAGGCTGGCGCCTGCGGCCTGCAGTCGATGCTGAAGCTCCGGCAGGAGACGGGGCACGTTGTGATGGACCGCCTCGGCGCTGAGGCCATCCGAGACCACGACCTGCACGTCCCGGAACTCCGCGGCGAGCGCGGCAAGGGCCTGCGCATCCAGGTCCGCCCCGATGTCCGGGTGGCTGAGATGGGCGTCCCGGCTGTCGGCCCGGGAGGCAATGCGGCGAAACGCGATGCCTTCCAGCCGGGCCGGGTCCAGGTCCGCATAGATGGCCTCGCGGGCGATGGCGAGATTGGCCTTGATGGTCCGCGAGATGCGGTCGGCCGGGCGCGGGCCGGCATTCTCGAAGCCGGGCATGGCGGGTGTCCCGGCCAGGAGCGCCGCGCGGATCTCCGGCTCCGGGCAGAAGAGCGAGGGGTCGCCCCACCGGGGCCCCCGCAGGACGCTGCCGTCCTCATAGCGCGCGAAGATGCCTTTCTCAATCCCCCACGCCAGATAATCGGCCGCTGGGGCAAGGTCGTGGACTTCGCGCAAGGTCTGGTCGTCGTGGCCGGAGGTGTCGAAATAGGCCAGCATCCGGTCGGTAGACAGATAGACATCCATGAAGAAATTGGCGCCTGCGGCGGCCAGCAGCTGCGTCGCCACCTGCTGGCCTTCCATGGTGATCTGCGAATGCAGCGTGTAGCAGGGCGCCATGCCCATGGGCAGGCCGAGAATTTTGCCCATGAAGTGATCCTGGAGATTGGACAGGATCATCTCGAAATTGTCGCGGTGCGTCTCCGGGCCGATGAAGCCGGTGACATTGTTCACCATGAACGGGTCGTAGCGCCGAGCAAGGCCGTAGCACAAGGCCTCGCAAGTGGTCATGTCCAGCCCGTCATGCTTGCCATAGGTCAGTTCGCTGCCTTGCCCGGTCTCGAAATACATGAACTGGCAATCCGGCCCCAAGGGTCCGCGCGCCGCCATCAGGTCATAGGCCTCGTCAAGAAGGGCGACGGTGACGTCGAACTCCTCCGTCAAGGTGCGCTCCGTGCCGGCGAGGCTCTGGAACATGATCTCCACAGGCGCCCCGCGCTTCAGCGCCGCCATCTGCGTCTTGATATGGGAGAGAACGCAGATCTGGGTGGGGACGCCTGTCTCGCGCCGGAGCATGTCGGCATGGGCAAGGAGCGCGGAGACGTTCTCCAGCGTGTCCACGGCAGGGTTAATGCCGATCAGCGCATCGCCCGTGCCCATGGAGAGCCCCGTATAGACGAGCGCCGAGACGGCCGACAGGTCGTCGGTGGGGTGGTTGGGCTGGAGCCGCGAGGACAAGGTGCCAGCTGCGCCCACGAGCGTTCGGGCGCGCGCTGCCCGCTTGGCCTTCTTGGCCACTAGCACAAGCTCGTGCACGTCCATGATCTTTGCCAGCGCGGCGGCCATGACGCCGGTGAGGGCCGGACCGAGCCGGCGCACCTCAGCAGGCGTCGCGCGCAGCAAAACGTCCTTCAGGGCGCCAAGTGTGAGTGGCGCGATCGTAGCGAAGACATCCAGGTCGATGTCGTAGTTGACCCGCATCACGTCATCGACGCGGCCGGAGGCATCGGCGAGGGGGCGGTCATAGAGATGTTGGAGGGTGAGCCCGGACAAAAGGCTGCGCGCCGCCTCGCGCGCTACCTCGTCGGTTGCCGCCAGGCCGGCATTGCGGTCGCCGGCCTTGGAATGGTCCGCAGCCCCAAGCAGCGCCTTCAGGCCGACAAAGGCGAAGGGGCGGTCGAGAAGCGTGATCTCGTACCGCGTATCGGGCGCCGGATGGGGAACGGGAATGGCTGCAAGGGGCGTGACCGAGCGCATGGAGCCTCCGGAGATGCGTGCGCGACCCGCTGGAAGGGGGCGAGCGGTCATCCGCTCGCCTCATCTCCTTAGATATTCCCTTAAGGAAAATCTTTTGCCAATCCCATTTTGCGCGACAGGACGGATCAGGCTTCCTTGAAGCCGTATTCCGGCGTGCCCTGCTCGGCGCCATAATATTTGTAGGGCAGGAACTTACCGGTGAAGGTCATCTTCACCCGGTCGCCCTTGGGGTTTTCCTGGCGCGAAATGTCGATGTCGAAATCGATGGCGGACATGATTCCGTCGCCGAACTCTTCTTCGATCAGCGCCTTCCAGGCCGGGCCGTTCACCATCACCATTTCATAGAAGCGGTAGATGAGCGGGTCCGTCGGGGGCATGGGCATGCCACGGTAGGGAACCTCGTTCAGCATGCGCTCCTCGACCTCGCTGAGGCCGAACAATTCGGCGGCGGCCTTGGCCAGCGGCTTGACCAGCTTCATCTGGCCGAGCAGCGCGCCCACCACCAGGACCGGGGACATGCCGCCGATCTCATCGGTGATGTATTTCCAGGTCCATCCCTTCTCGCGCTTGATGTCGAGGATCTTCTCGGTGAGCTGTTCGCGCTTCATGGGTCACTCCTTGAGGTCTTGCAGGTCTTGGACGGATCAAGCGGCGGCGATGTCGCCGCCGGAAGGAGGAGGGGGAGCGGCCACCGGGCGCACCACGGGTGGGATGCGGTGGTCGTAGCCGGGCGGCAGCGCCGACTTGAAGGTCTTGGAGCGCTCCACCAGGAAGTCGATGAGATGGTTGCGGACCGCGTAGAAGTCCGGCTGCTTGTGGATGTCGAGCCGCCGCCGGTCGCGCGGCAGCGGGTTCTCCACGATCTCCGCCACCACTGCCTCCGGGCCGTTGGTCATCAGCACGATGCGATCGGCGAGATAAATGGCCTCGTCCACGTCGTGGGTGATCATGAACACGGTCTGCCCGGTCTCCAGGCAGATGCGGCGCACCTCGTCCTGGAGCGTGCCGCGGGTGAGGGCGTCGAGGGCCGAGAAGGGCTCGTCCATGAGCAGCATCTTGGGCTCGATGGAGAGCGCCCTTGCGATGCCCACGCGCTGCTTCATGCCGCCCGAGAGCTCCGCCGGGCGCTTCAGTTCAGAGCCCTTCAGACCCACGACCTCGATGAAACGCAGCGCATGGGCGCGCACCTGCTCGCGGCTCCAGCCGGGATGGCGGGAGGAGACGGCGTAAGAGACATTCCCCAGCACGGTCCGCCAGGGCAGCAAAGCGTGGCTCTGGAAGATCACCGCCCGGTCGAGGGCGGGCCCTTCGATGGCCCGGCCATCCACCACCGCCGCGCCGGAATCGGGCAGATCGAGCCCGGCCAGGATGTTGAGCACGGTGGTCTTGCCGCAGCCGGAATGGCCGATGATGCAGGCAAAGTCGCCCTTGTTCATGGAGAACCACAGGTCGTCGAACACCGTGGTGGTGCGCCCGCCGGCGGCCTTGTAACGGCGGGAGATGCCTTCGATGGAGACATAGCGGCTGGTCATCGCCTCACTCCGGATAGGTCACGAGGCGGGCGATGCCGGCAAGGATCTGGTCGAGAACCATGCCGACCACGCCGATCACCAGGATGGAGACGATCACATTGGTGATGGAGAGGTTGTTCCACTCGTTCCAGACGAAGTAGCCAATGCCCGTTCCGCCAACCAGCATCTCCGCCGCCACGATGACGAGCCAGGCGATGCCGATGGAAATGCGCATGCCGGTGAGGATTGTGGGTGCGGCGGCCGGCAGGATGACGGTGAAGGCGCGGCGCAAAGGGCCGACCTCCAGCGTGCGGGCGACGTTCAGCCACTCCTTGCGCACATTGGCGACGCCGAAAGCGGTGTTGATCAGCATCGGCCAGAGGGAGCAGATGAAGATTACGAAGATGGAGGAGAGCGTGGAATCCTTTATGGTGTAGAGGGCGAGCGGCATCCAGGCCAACGGCGAGATGGGCTTGAGCACCTGGATGAAGGGATCGAGGGCCCGGTTCATCAGCGGCGACATGCCGATGAGAAAGCCGAGCGGGATCGCCAACAGGGCCGCCAGGAAATAGCCCATCATCACCCGCGCCACCGAATAGGCGAGCTGGATGCCGAGGCCCTTGTCGTTGGGGCCGTTGTCATAGAAGGGGTTGGCGAGATGCTTCCACAGCGTCTCGCCCACCGCCAGCGGTCCCGGCATAGCCGACTTGCCGCTGGTGGCGGCGGCGCCCATGAGCTTGGCATATTCGGGGTCCATGCCGGTCGCCTCCTGGCCTCCCCGCACGGCGAGCTGCCAAGCGAGGAGGAAGGCGGCCAGCAGGAGAACCGAGACGACCAGGGCGCGCGCCCGGAGGCTCAGCGACATGGATCAGCTCCGGCGGATGGCGAAGCTCGCCACATAGTCTTCGGGCTTTGCCGGATCGAAGGGCTTGCCCATCACCACGATGGTCTTGGATGAGGTGGGCGGGGTCTGGCCCAGCTCCTTCATCAGGCCGGCGGTCTGCGTTTCCAGGAACACCTTGCGGGCAATGCCGGCATAGTCCACGTCGCCCTTGATCTGCCCCCAGCGCTTCATCTGGGTCAGGATCCACACGGCGAATGCCTGGTAGGGGAAGGGATCGAAGGCGATGCGGTTCGGCACCTTCTCCACCTGTCCCAAGCCATTGGCGAAGGTGCCGGTGAGCACCTGCTCCACCACGATAGGCGGCTGGTTGAGGTAATTGGCCGGGGCGATGGCCTCGGCGATTTCCTTGCGGTTCTCGTTTTTCTGCGCGTAGCCGGTGGCATCGATGATGGCCTTGGTGAGGGCGCGGAAGGTGTTGGGCGCCTTGGTGGCCAGCTCCTCGCTGGCGGCGAAGGAGCAGCAGGGATGCCCATCCCACAGCTTCAGGGAGAGGATGTGGATGAAGCCCACCCCGTCATAGACCGCGCGCTGGTTGAAGGGGTCAGGGCCGAGATAGCCGTCAATATTGTCCGCCCGCAGGTTCGCCACCATTTCGGGCGGCGGCACGGAGCGGATCTGCACGTCCTTGTCCGGGTCGAGGCCGGCCTCGGCCAGATAATAACGCAGCAGGTAATTGTGCATGGAATAGTCGAAGGGAACGGCGAACTTGAAGCCCTTCCAGTCCTTCGGGTCCCGCTTGTCCTTGTGCTTCATGGCCAGGGTGATGGCCTGGCCGTTGATGTTCTCGATGGCCGGGATGGTGTAGGGGGTCGAAGGCGAGCCGATGCCCATGGAGATGGCGAGCGGCATGGGCGCCAGCATGTGGGCGGCGTCATATTCCCCGTTTAGCGTCTTGTCGCGGATTACCGCCCAGCCGGCGGTCTTGATGACCTCCACGTTCAGGCCGTAGCGGGAATAGAAGCCCAGCGGGTGCGCCATGATGATGGGGGTGGCGCAGGTGATCGGGATGAAGCCGATCTTCAGGTCCTTCTTTTCCAGCGTGCCTGCGGTCTGGGCGAAGGCGTCGGTGATCTGGCCCAGCGGCAGGAATTGCGAGATGGCAGCCAGCGCCGTGGAGGCGCCCACCGCTTTCAGGAAGGCTCGGCGGGCGGGCGCCTCCGGAATGAGCGCCCGCATGACGGTCGCCTCGACGGCGCTGGCATAGCGCTCGTCCTCTCCGCCGGTGGCGACGCAGGAGAGGTCATGCTCGTCCTGGGAGGCATGTTGCCCGCAGGAGCAGCCGGAGGACAGGAAACGGGAACCGCGCCGGAAGGGATCGAAGCTCGCCATGGATCGCCTCGCGTGATGGGGCCGAAAGGGCCGCGGGAAGATGGCTTCCCCAACGCAAGTGCTGTGCCACACGGTGGCAGCGGAGTTTTTCCTGAGATCCCAACGTCCCAGTTCGGAACGGCCATGTACGAATTTTCGTCAATTACGAATTTTCGTGTTACAGTTACGAAAAATCGTCACCTATCGGAGTGGGCATGAGCCAGGGTCTCCCCGAGCCGGTCTCTCATTTCGGCCCCTTCGGTCCTGCCTTCGACACCGCCATCGAAGCTCAATTGGCAGTGGATCTGGAGACCGGCGCCATCCTCGATGCCAACGGCGCGGCCGCGCTCCTGCTCGGCTATGAGCGGGGCCGGCTGAAAGCCATGCAGATCTTCGACCTCCATCCCGGCCAGGCGCCCGCACTCATCGCCTTCACCCAGGCGGTGGAGGCACGCGGCACCTATTGGGCGCGCACGCTCTCCCCCCGGCGAGCCGATGGTACGGGCGTGCGGGTGGAAACCGGAGGCGTGCTCGTGCGCACACCTCGTGGTCGCCGCCTTCTGATGACGCTGTGCGATCTTGATGCCCGCCAGCGCCGGGACATCGATGCCGCTGCGGATACCTTCATGCGCGAGGGGGTCGCCGAATGGCAGCGGGTGGACCGCGCCTTTCGCGACATCGAGCGGGAGAACCGCCTCATCCTGCGGGCGGTGGGCGAGGGCATCTATGGGGTGAATGCGGAGGGCAAGACCACGTTCGTCAACCCCGCCGCCGAGCAGATCCTGGGCTGGACCGCAGAGGAAATGATCGGCCAGGACATGCATGTGATGGTGCACCATCACCACCCCGACGGCTCCCATTATCCCCACGAGCATTGCCCCATCTATGCGGCCTTCCGGGACGGGGCGGTGCATCAGGTGGAAAACGAGGTGTTCTGGCATCGCTCGGGCAAGCCGGTCTGGGTTGAATATACGTCCACACCGCTGCGCGACCGGGGCGTGCTCATCGGTGCGGTGGTGGTGTTTCGCGACGTGACACAGAAGCGCGAAGCCAACGAGCAATTGCGGGCGGCGCTTGCCGAGGTGGACAGCCTGCGCGAGCGGCTGGAATTGGAGAATGCCTATCTGCAGGAGGAGATCCGGGCCGAGGGCAGCCATCGCGGCATCATCGGCCGTTCGGAGGCCATCCAGAAGGTGTTGCGGCAGGTGGAACTGGTTGCGCCCACCGATGCCACCGTTCTGGTGACGGGGGAATCGGGCACCGGCAAGGAGCTGATCGCCCGCGCCATCCACGAGGCGAGCGAGCGCCATGAGCGCCCCCTCATCCGCGTCAATTGCGCCGCCATTCCCCGCGAACTGTTCGAGAGCGAGTTCTTCGGCCATGTGAAGGGTGCCTTCACCGGCGCCCTGCGCGATCGAATCGGCCGCTTCGAGCTGGCGGACCGGGGCACGCTCTTCCTGGACGAAGTGGGGGAGATCCCCTTGGAACTTCAGAGCAAGCTCTTGCGCGTGCTGCAGGAGGGGCAGTTCGAGCGGGTGGGGGAGGAGCGCACGCGGCAGGTGGATGTGCGCATCATCGCCGCCACCAATCGCGACCTGCGCGGCGAAGTGAAGGCGGGCCGCTTCCGGGAGGATCTCTTCTACCGGCTCAACGTCATGCCCATCGAATCCGTGCCTCTGCGGGAACGGCGGGAGGACATCCCGTTGCTCGCCCTCCATTTCCTGTCCGCCAGCCGCAAGCCGGCGGATCGCTCGCTGCAATTGAGCGAGGGGGATATGCGGCGCCTCTCGGCCTATGACTGGCCGGGCAATGTCCGTGAGCTTCAGAACGTGATCGAGCGCGGCATCATCCTGGCGAGGCATGGCCGGCTGGCCATCGACCTGCCGGGGGCGGAGCGTCGCGTCGCCGTGCCCTCAGCGCCTGTGGCCGCCAGTCCGCTGGAAACGGAGGAGGAGCGGCGCGCTCGGCTGCGCGACAGCATCCTGAAGGCGTTGGAGGCAGCGGGGGGGAAGGTTTCCGGACCTGGAGGCGCGGCCGAGCGCCTGGGCCTTAAGCCGACGACACTCGCCTCGCGCATGAAGGCCATGGGCATCGCGCCGCCCCGGACCCGTTGAAAGGCGCCGTCAGTAGTCCCATTGGGCCCCAATGCCCACTGACGCGTTGCCGTCGGCACCTGTCGCGCCCTGCAGGCGGATGTTGCGGGAGAGGTCCAGGTCGATGGTGGCTTGCGAGGAGTTGGGCGTCGTGCCTTGCCGAACGCCCAGGTAAAGCCGGTCATTGATCCGTCGGCCGATGCCGATCTCGCCGCCCGTGCCGGCCGCGTTGGTGCCGACGCTCAGGCTGTCGACGCCGAGCGAACGGCGCAGATTGCCCAGCAATGCATTGCCCTGGCCGGACAATGCCGTCACCGCCTGCGCCACCTGGAGCGCCTGGCCGGCGGAGAGCTGGCCGGCCGAGCGCCCGAACAGCAACCGCGCCACCACTTCGTCCTGAGGCAATTCCGGCGTGGACGTGAAGGTGATCTCCGGCTGCGAGGCGCGCCCCGCGATGATGATGCGCGCGGTCACGTCGGAGGCCGTGCTTTCGGCAACGAAGTCCAGGTCGGGATCCGTGTCGCCATTGAAGGTCAGGCGACCCCGGGTGAAGTCCAGACGGCGGCCGATGATTTCCAGACGCCCGCGCAGCAATTCGAAGCCGCCCACGGTCTGCGGCGCGGCGCTGGTGCCGCGCACCTGGAAGGTGCCGGCCAATTCCGCGTCCAGCCCCATTCCGCGCACAAACACCCGGTTCGGCGCATTGATGGTCAGGTCCAGCGTGGCGACGAATGGGCTCGGTGCCCCGCGACCCGGCCGCTGCGGCGGTTGGCGCAGGCTTGCAGGCTTGGGGCTGCCGGGGGGCAGGTTCACATGCCGCACATTGAGCGCCTTCGCGCCACCGGGCAGGCGGTCGGGAATGTTCACGTCCAGCTCTCGCACCTCGATTGTGCCTGAAACCGCTGGCGTGCGGATCAGGGCGCCAGAGAGCGAAATGCGCCCGCCGGCCACCAGGCGGATCAGCTCGCTATTGGCGAGCTGCGCATTGTTGAGCGTCAGTTCGATGCGGCCCGGGAAGCCGGCGGCCGGATCAAGGCCGATCGTGCCCTGGCCCTGGATGTTCCCCCCGTTGGGGGTGAAGGCCTGGAAGGACGAGACGGTAAGGCTGCGGTCCGTCCCTGTAATCACCGCCTGGATGCGCTCCAGCGTCACGCCGGTGACGGCGTCCTCATAGCGCCCGCCAGTGAGGCGGATGGTGCCACCGGCGCGCGGCTCCTCGAAGCTGCCGCGCAGGGTCAGATCCAACGCCGCGGTGCCCGCTGCCCGAGCGCCGGAGGTGGCCAGCACGGCATTGGCGATGGCCAGCGAGACCGACCCGCGAATGGTCAGGTCCAGCGCGCCGTCGGAGACGGGGATGGAACCGTTGATGGTCATGCCCGACAGGGAGGGACCGGAAAGCGTCGAGGCGATGCTCGCCCGTCCGTTCGCCAGCGTGCCATTGGCCCGGAAGTCGAAGGGCCCTGCTCCGGCGGCGGTGATCTGGGGCATGGTGGCGCGCGTGACCGTCAGGTCGTAGCGGCCGGTGGGGACTGAGGGAGTGCCGGTGATGCGCGCGTTGGCGGCGAGCGTTCCGCTGGGCGACAGGCTGGGATCCACCAGGGCGGCGAGCGCCAGCGGCACCGCGCGGGCTTCCAGCGTCAGGTCGAGCGTGTCGCCTGCACGTCCTTGTGCCATCACGGTGCCGCCCCCGGACAGCGCCAGGGCAAAGCGGTCGACGCTGGCGCTGCCGGCAGCATAGGTGAGGGTGGCGGGCGCGCTGAGGGTGGCGGTGGTGCGGTCGCGCGCCAGGCGCAGGGTGTCGAGGCGCAGTGTCTGGGCGTCTCCTTGCCGGGCCAGGAGCGCGCGGGCGGCAAGGCTCGCACCCTGGGCGTCGGCGTCGAGGACAAGCCGCGTCCCCGCGCCTTCCGGCTGCGCGGACAGGCTCGCCCTGGAGATGACGAGGCTGCCGGCCTCGATGCCGGTGGCGTCCACCACCCCCTGGATGGCGGCCGAGACGCGCGGGTCGGTCACCGAAAGATCAATCCGAGCATTGGCCACGCGCTGCCCCGAGGCCAGAAAATTGGCAAATGTGCCGCGCACCGTTACCCGCTGGACGCCGTTGGGCGTGTCGAGGGTGACGGTCCCGTCAGCGCGGCCACCCAGTTCGGTCAGGGTCAGGGCTGAAATATCGGCGAGATTTCCGGCGGCCAGGGAAAGTTCGCCGGTGGCAAGGCCGGAAGGCGCCAGCGTGACCGCGCCCCGCGCCGCGACACTGCCGACCGCAAGGTCGAGCCCGGTCAGTGCACGGGATCCATCCGCCCCCGTCGCAAAGGCCAGACTGCCGCGGGATGGCTTGCCGCCCACTTGGCCGGCGAGTTGGCCGGTTCCCGAGATCCGGCCCGTGAGGTCCTTGGCGGTGACATCAATGGTGAGGCCTTCAATGGCGTGGCCCATGGCCTTGCCATTGGCGATGGTGGCCTGCGCGGTCATGTCGAGGGCAGCGAGGCGCCCCGAAAAGGCGGCTTTTGCCCGTGCCGCTCCCTCAAGCCGCCCGTCCAGGCGCCTCAGGTCCGGCAAGGTGAGCTGGGCGGCGAGATCGGCCGTGCGGGTGTCGATGCGCCCGTTCACCGCGAGCGCGGCGCCCGGGGCGTCGAGGGTGAAATTGTCCACCGCCACAGATCCGTCGGGGGCGACGGAAAGGCCTCCCTTGAAGCTGGATGCGCCTCCCGCGAGACCGTCCAGGGTCGGCTCGCCCGTGGCCACGTCCTTGGCGGTGCCAGCAACCGACAGGGTCAGGGCGCCCTGGGCGCTGGCGCGCTTCACATCGGCAGTGAGGGCGACAAGACCGGCCAGGGGGCGTCCCGCGAAGGGGGAGAGGGCGGCAAGATCAAGCCGCGCCACGTCCAGCCGGCCGTCAATGGTCTCAAGATCCGCCTTGCCGGCAAAGCGCAGGTCGGCGCCGGTGAGGCGGACCGTGGCTTCGGTCAGCCGGGGATCCTCCCCCCGCGCCCGGACGCCGCGCACCGAGAGGGTGCCGCGCGGGCCGAGGGCCGCGGCGACCTTCGGATCGGTGGCGGAAAGTCCCTCCCCTGTGGCGTCCGCCTTCAGGGCGAAGGTGCCCGCCGAATCCGGCACGGCGCTCGCCTCGGCCTTAAGGACGGCGATGCCATAGCCAAAGCCCGCCACCTTGGTGGCGTTCACCTGCACCTGCATCTGCGGGGCAAGGAGGGTGCCGGAAATGCCACCCTCGAGCCGGGCTTCGTCCCAGGCGAGGCCCGGCAGCAGGGCGGAATAGCGCTCGGCGGAGCCCGTGCGGGCCTGGAAGGTGAGGGTGATCGGGCCGTTGGTGGGCACGCCGCCCCGCGCCGAGAAGCTGAAGCCAGCGGAGCGCAGATCGAGCACATCCACCTGGAAGCCGCCATCCTCGGCCATGACGATGCGGCTCGAGAGGTCGCTTTCCCCTTCGAAGAGGCGGGAATAAGCCTGGGGAAGCGCCCGTCCCACATCGCCGCGGGCGGTCAGTTGGACCACGCGGGCATTGCCCTGGGCACGCACGGACGCCGCCCCTTCGAGGCGGGCAAGATCGCCCGCCTTCGCTTCCAACGTCCCCGCCCAGGCGTCCAGCGTGCCCGCGCCCTTCACCTGGGCATCGAAGGCGGGCAGGCCTTCAAGGCCGGCGAGGCGGGCGAAGATGCCGCCCTCCGGCTCCCGGGCGGTGATGTCCACGTCAAGGGCTGCCGTTTCCGGCGCGTAGCGCACGGTGCCGGCGGCGAAGCCCTCGGCATCCCTGCGGTTGAGGTTGAAATTCAGCGAGAGCCCCTGGCCGGGGCCGTCGATGCGAAGCCCGCCCTCAAAGCCGAAGCGGGCCTTCTGGCCGAACACCGGCTCCTCAATGTCCACGGCCGGTGTCTCGATGCGGTCCACCAGCACCCGCAGGTTGCGCCCGAAGCTGGAGCCCTCGGAAGCCTTCGCCGGTGCCGGCGGCAGATCGGGCTTGCGTTGCACGATGACGCGATCTGCGCTGACGAGCCCCACATTCACGCTGCCCGACAGCAGCGCCAGCGGGCTCCAGTGAACAGTCAACCCTTCGATGCGTGCGAACGAACCGTCCGGGTCGGAAAGGTCGATGCTGGCCACCCGCATGCTGGATGGGATGAATCCCGACAACCCCTCGATCTGCACCTTCAGCCCGTCTGCGGAGGCCATCCGGCTGGCGAGCGAGGCGATCATGGCGCGGCCCGGCGGCGTCTGGATGAGGCCGAAGCCAGCCAGCAGGAAGCCGATCAGGAAGATCGCCAGATAGAGGAGGGAGCGCGAGGCGAGATGGAGCGCGCGCATCAGAAGGACTGCCCCAGGCTGACATACAGCCCGTAATTGGTGCCGGCCACCTGGGCGTCGCCGGGGAAGGCGAGGTCGAGCCGGATCGGCCCGATGGCGGTGTAGTAGCGCAGACCGATGCCGTAGGAATATTGCAGATTGTTGAAGTCTGGCACGTCGGATGCGAAGGCCGCGCCCAGATCGAAGAAGGGCACGATGCCGATGGTATCGGTGATGCGGATGCGCGCCTCCGCCGATGCGGTGAAGAAACTCAGGCCGCCGACAATGATGCCCTGGGCATTGCGGGGGCTCGCCGCCTGATATTCGTAACCGCGCAAGGTGCCTCCGCCGCCCACATAGAACAACCGCTGGGGCGGGGCGTTCTCGTACTGGACGCCAAAAATGGAGCCCGCCGCCACTTTGCCCGCCAGGATGATGCGGTTGTCCTCGTCCAGCGCCTTATAGGTGGAGATCGAGGCTTTCATGAGAACGGGACCTGCGCCTTCGCCGCCGAAATAGGCAAAGGGCTCCACCGTGGCGCTGGCGCGCACGCCGCGCGAGGCATCCAGCAGGCTGTCCGTATTGTCGAAGTTGAAGTCGAATGGAACGCCGGCAATGGGATAGTCGCGCCAGCCGGTGCTGTCCTCCACCTTGGAGGCTTCCAGATCCAGCCCCACCTGGAGGCTCATATAATCGTCGAACCTGTGCCGCACGCCGCCGAGGAAGGTGACGGCCTCGCGGACATAGGCATTGGTCACTTCGCGCAGCACCGCCGCCTGGGCGACCAGGTCGTCATTGGGGGTGAAGATGCCCGGCTTCATGAAGGTGGCGGAAACCTTGTAGCCGAACGGGTCGGCATCGGGAACCGCGTCGGACTTCTCGCCGAACCAGGAAGCCTGCGCGTCGAGCCGCAAGGTCTCGCCGCCGCCGAACAGGTTGCGGTGACCCCAGAAGGCATTGGCTGAGGAGCCATCCGTGCTCGAATAATTGGCCGAGAAGCCCACATAGCGCGGCTTGCGCTCGCCGATCTGCACCTCGATGGGCAGCTCGCCGCGCGCATTCAGCCGGTCGGCCTCGACGAAGCGCACCGAACCGATGATTTCATAGGTGAGGAGGCGGCGGCGCAGCCGCTCCAGCCGATCCGGCGAGAAGGGCTCGCCGGGGCGG
Organism: Aquabacter sediminis; assembly: GCF_028863665.1. Taxonomy (GTDB): domain Bacteria; phylum Pseudomonadota; class Alphaproteobacteria; order Rhizobiales; family Xanthobacteraceae; genus L1I39. The sequence goes on along the minus strand of NZ_JARBFX010000015.1, from coordinate 59,880 downwards.
ATGTCGATCCGCTCTGAAACGAAATTGGGCGGCAGGCTCTCCCCGCCGCTCACCGTGAACGGGCCGAAGGTGGCCACTGGCCCTGGCGCCACCAGGAAGGTGACGTTGAGCATGCGGGTGGCATGGTCCGCCACCACGTCCTTCGCCGTGATCTTGGCGAAGGGATGGGCCTCGTCCCGTAGGCGCGCCACGATCCGCCCCTCGGCTGCGATCACCGCCGTGGACCGTGCGGGTTCGCCGGCCACCAGGTTCAGGCTGCGCAGGGTCGGCATGGAGGGCAGGGGCTTGCGGGTGGCGGCATCGAGGATCTGCACGGTGCCGAAGGTGAAGCGCGGGCCGGTTTCCACGCGCACCACCACCGGGACAGGGCCGGCCTTGCGCGCCGCGTCCACGGCCGCGAACACGTCCGGCGCATCCGGCGGGCGGCCGGCAACGGTGATTTTCAGGCTGCCGCCATAATAGCCCTGACTGAACAGTGCGGCGACGATCCGGTCATTGTCCGCCAGCGCCCGGCGGACCAGGCCGGCCGCGCCGGAGGGAGGGGCGCGGCGCAGCGTCTCCAGGTTCGACGCTTGGGTCACCGCTGTGCGCGCTGCGCCATCCCCGATTACGTCGAAGGTGACTCCATAAGGCACGGCATCGGGTGCCGGCGCTTCGTCCCGAGCGGCGTCCGGATTGAACCATGCCATCGCCTGGTCAAAAAAAGTGGGGTCATCGGCCCGGGCGGGAGACGTGCAGAACAGGGCGCCCGCTCCCGCGAGAGCGAGGGAGACGCATGAGAGGCGGACAAAGACCTCGCCGGAAGTGCTGCGTGACGTCAGACGCCGGTGGGTAGGTCGCAACGATGCTCCGCCTCGGTGGAAATCCAGGGTCAGAGCAATCTTAGCGGCCGGGCTCCCGCGCGTCCATGCGCGCGGCGTGGCGTCGTTAAGGGAGTGTGAGCCTAAGCCTCTGATTTCATGAAGCCAAGCTTGGGAAATGGCTGGACCTGCAGGCATTCGAGCCGGCAGATGACGCAGCGACAGGCCTGGAGGGACAGCTGCCTGCAAATTCTGCAGCCGGGATTTGCCATGCCTAGAACAGACGCTCGACACATTTCGGCCGAAATGCGAGGGTGCCCGCAACGGGGAGGCTGTTTGAAAACTCATTGTTCCGCCGCAGCTTGGATGGTGCCGGGCTCCCGCACGGAGGCCGGCCCGATCCACGTGTAAATCCGACCCCATGGCGCATGCGTCGACACGCATTCCATGGCTTCGACCGCGCAGGGATAAACCCCGCATGCTGGGGTGAGTTTTCAAGCAAGCAGAACGGACGGGGGACCAGAGTGAAGCACAAGCTGACTTTGTATATCGTTATCGCGCTCATCCTGGGCGTCATTGTCGGATATGCCAATCATGTCCTCTGGCCGGACCCCAAGGTCGCCGAGAACATCGCCAACCACATCTCGTTGATTACCGAGATCTTCCTGCGCCTGGTGAAGATGATCATCGGCCCGCTGGTCTTCACCTCGCTGGTGGCCGGCGTGGCGCATATGGGTGACATGAAGACCATCGGCCGGGTGGGCGGAAAGGCCATGCTGTGGTTCATCACGGCCTCTCTGGTCTCGCTCTTCATCGGCATGGTGATGGTGAACCTGCTGGCGCCGGGCAAGGACCTCAATATGCCCCTGCCGCCGCTGGACGCCTCCTCCGGCATCCAGGCGGGCTCCTTCTCGCTCGACGAGTTCATCAAGCACGCTGTGCCCAGCAGCGCGGTGGGGGCGCTGGCCAACAATGAAGTGCTCCAGATCGTCATCTTCTCGATCTTCTTCGGGGTGGCGGCGGCTTCCGTGGGGCACAAGGCGCGCGTGCTGGTGGCGCTGATCGAGGAGGCCTCGCACGTCATCCTCAAGATCACCGGCTATGTGATGTCCCTGGCGCCGCTCGCGGTGTTCGCGGCCATCGCCTCCATCGTGACGGAGCACGGGCCGGGCATCCTTCTCACCTATGGGAAGTACATGGCCTCCTTCTATCTGAGCCTGGCCATCCTGTGGTGCGTGATGTTCGGGGCCGGCTTCCTGTTCCTCGGCAAGACGGCGATCCGTGTGGTGTCGCTGCTGCGGGCGCCCTTCATCGTCGCCTTCACCACCGCCTCCAGCGAGGCGGCCTATCCCTCCATGATGCGCCAGCTGGAGCGGGTACCGGTGAGCGAGAAGATCGTCAGCTTCGTGCTGCCGCTCGGCTATTCGTTCAACCTGGACGGCTCCATGATGTATTGCACCTTCGCGGTGCTCTTCATCGCCCAGGCCTATGGCATCGAGCTGAGCTGGAGCCAGCAGATCGTCATGCTGCTCGCCCTCATGGTCACGTCCAAGGGCATGGGCGCGGTGCCGCGCGGCTCCCTGGTGGTGGTGGCGGCGACGCTTGAGATGTTCAAGCTGCCATCAGCCGGCCTGCTCCTGGTTCTCGGCGTCGACCAGTTCCTGGACATGGGGCGGTCCGCCACCAACGTCATCGGCAACGGCCTTGCCACCACCGTGGTCGCCAAGTGGGAGGGCGAGAATGTGGATGTGGGCAAGGACGACGATGACGAGGAGCTGGCCATCGCAGCCTGATCTCTCACCCCCCGCGCCTTCGGGGGCGGGGGGATTGTTCTATGGGGGCGATGGAGGCGGCCGGCTCACTCGCAGCGGTAATTGCCCTTCAGCCCCGTGCCGCCGCCGCTCGCCATGCCGATGGTCGGACTGTCCAGGTTGCCCTTCACCGTAAAGCTGTAGCCCGCCGCCCCGCCGAGGGCATTGAGGGGCCGGGGCACCATGTAGAGGTCGACCGTGTTGCGCACCAGATTGATGGTGCCGCGCCCGAGCGCCTGCACCGCATCGGTCTCGATTACGATCACCGGGTCGGTCTTCCCGACCCCGTTGCTGAAGCTCAGCGGCACCTTCACGCAGCGCAGCGGGCTCTCGCCCTTCATCACGTTGGGATTGAACAGGCCCCCCAGCACGCCGAGGCCGGCGAGGTCCAGCATGCCGGTGCCGAGCCGCCCATTGCGCACCCGCGCTGTGGCGGTGCCGTCCAGGGTGCGGAGCGGGTCGGTGTCGACGCCCAGCTTGGCTGTGAGGTCGAAATCCAGACGCACGGTACCGGATGCGGAAACGCCGCCCTTGCCGCCGCGCATCAGTGAGGCCAGCGGCCAGCCCTGGCCATTGCCCTTGGCGCGCAGGACCTGCTCGCCTTCACTGCTGACCACCGCCTCGATCACACCGCCGCCATAGCGCACCCGGACCGGGTCGCCCCGCAGGACGCCCTTCTCAAGCCGGACGCGCGCCTCGATCCCGCTCGCCCCCTCCACGGATCCATCGAGCCGATCGGCGCTCACCCGCACATCGGCATCGGTGGAGGCGATGAGGTCCAGTTGGCTGCCGCCAGCGGGCGCGCTGGCGCCGACGATGGAAATGCGGGGCACAGGGGGGCTGTCGTCATCGCGCCGGAACACCTCGCGCAATTCGTTCACATAGAGGGTGGGGGAGTGGATGTGTCCGGATATGAAGCTGCGCTCCCCGCGGGCTTCGGAGGTGAGCGCGCCGTCGATGCGGGTGCGGCCGAGCTCCACCTGCCCGTCCGCCTTCAGGCTGTCACTGGTGCCGGCAAGGTCGCCGAGAAAGCTCGCGGGTCCGTCGAAGTCGCTGGAAAAGCCGAGGGCGCGCGCGAGTTGCCCCAGACGGGGCACCTGGATGTCGGCATGGAACTGGGTCGGCTGGGGTCCCTTCTCACCGGGCAGGTCGTCGAGGCGGAGCGCCAGCTTCGCCCTGACGAGATCTGTACCCTGAAGTTCCGCCGTGAAGGCGTTGATGCCGAGGGTTCCGTCGGCGTCGGAGATGGCGATATTGCCGACGAGGCGTCCGAGGTCCTCAGGTTTCCCGCCCGAAAGGAGGAGCACGTCGGACACCGCCATGTCGATGCTGCCGGCCAGTTCCACCTGGGAGAAATCCAGCACGTCGCCAATGGAACCGGTCAGGCGGAAGATGGGCTTGTCCTCCGGGCCGGCCACCACGGAAATGCCCCGTAGCGCCACCTCGCCGTCCGGCCCGCGCTGGACGCGTGCCACCTGGATGGGGCCGATCTCCCGCAGGTTCTCGGCGAACGCGTTGGTGCCGATATGGATGTCGTTAAGCATCAAGCCGCGACGGGCGTTGAGAAAATGGCCGGACAGCCGGGTCACCGTGATGTCGCGGATGGAGACGGCGGGGGGAGCATCGGGGTCGATGTCCGCCACTGCATTGATGGAGATGCCCTTTCCGTGGAGGGCGTCGTCGACCTTGCCATGGAGGGTCACGCGGGCCCCGTCCGGAAGGGTGAAGTCCACGTTCAGCTTCGGCACGGACAGCGCATGGGCCTCGATGCCCAGTTCCGCGCTCATGTGGCCGGAGCCTCCGCCGATCGGGGCGATGCGAGCGAGCGCCAGGAGGTCGTCAAGGCTCGTTGTGCGCGCAGTCAGGCTGCCCACCATGTCGCCCTCGAACTCCAGGTTCGGGGCGCGCACCATCAGGCTCCCGGTGAGGCCCTGCGATCCGAATAAAATCTTCGCGCCATAGGGCCTTGCGCTGTCGGCTTCGAACTCCGGCCGCTCCGTCTCACGATCAAATATGAAACTGAGGTCGAGCGGCCGCCCATTCAGGCGTCCCTTGGCCTCGCCCTTCTCGCGGCCGCCTTCCGGGGAGGTCCTCAGCCGGTCCAGCTCCACGAGGAAGCGCCAACCAAGTTCGGGATCGTTGAAGTCGACGGCGACCCGGTCGAGCTTCAGGTGGGGGAGGTGGCGCAGCAATTGGACGGGCGAGGAGAGGATGGAGCCCGGGGCTGGGTTGAGGTGCTGGTGAATGAGAATGTTGAACCGCGCATCGGAGAGCGCGAAGCCGAAGAAGGGGCTGTCCGGCCGCAGATCCGCGTAGGGCGCGAGCGCCAGGACCAGTTCGCCGATCTCCGCCTCTTCGCCGACAGTGGACGACACCACCTGCCGGGCATGGACGGCAAGGCGTGGTCGGAAGGTGACGGAGACCGCACCCTTCACTTCGACCGGCTGGCCCCAGATCTGCGTCAGTCCCCGTTCCACGAGGGTACGGCGCAGGGGTTCGGCGGACGGCAGGCGCGCCAACAGAAGGAAGGTGCCAACCACAAGGCCGGCCAGGACGCCCAGCGCCAAGACCGCCCGCAACGCCCAACGGACCATTACGTGTTTCCTCGCCGACCACCGGCCTCCTCGGAAAGCTGCCTGCCTCGCTGGCCGGCTCCTTCCCTATGGTTCGATGAGGAATGCACCCCGGAGGAGGGCCTGTAAAGCGCGGTGGACGGGGTGCCTACAGCCGCAGAACGCAGGCCCCGCCCGTCAATCCCGCGCCCGCCGCACTCATGAGGAGCATTTCGCCGGGGCGGAACGGCTTTTTTTCATGGGCGAGCGAAAGGGTCAGCGGGATGGTGGCGGCCGACGAATTCCCGAACAGCGCCACCGAGGAGAGGACCTTGTCCTGCGGAATGACAAGGTTGTGAGCCACGGCATGCATCAGGCGCGCATTGGCCTGGTGGGGGACGAAATGATCCACTGCGTCCGCCGCAAGGCCTGCGCGGCCAAGCGCCCGCCGGGCGCTGTCTGTCATCAGCCGCACCGCTTCGACGAACACAGCCTGTCCATCCGTGATGGTCATGCGGGTGTCCTCCACCGGCAGGTCGGGCGCAAAAGGGTGGCTCGAGCCGCCGGCTGGCACCTGGATCAGGCCATAGCCGGCCCCGTCGGATGTCAGGTGCGCGGCAAGGATCCCCGCCTCCGGCCGCGGGCTGGGCGCCAGAACCACCGCCCCGGCGGCATCTGCGAACAGGACGCAGCTGCCCCGCTCGTCAGGGTTGATGCGGCGGCTCAGGAGATTGGCTGCGATCACCAATGCCGGCGTTCGCGATGTCCGCACAAAACCCTCCGCCAGGACCAGGGCATAGAGGAAGCCGCCGCACGCGCCGGCAAGGTCCGCAGCGCCCGATCCGCTCAGCCCCAATTTGTGCGCCACCAGGGGAGCGGAAGGCGGCAGGAGGTGGTCCGGCGTCGAGGTGGCGAGGAGGGTCAGGCCGATGGCGCCTCGATCGAGGCCGTGCGTCACAGCCTCGGCGAGTGCCATCCGGCCCGCCGCTGCGGCGAGGTCCGACAGCGTGTCTTCCGGCGCGGCCCAGCGGCGCTCCACAATGCCCGTGCGCCGCTCGATCCAACCCGGGCCGAGACCAAGCCGCTCCTCGATTTCCCCATTCGGCACCCGGCGGCCAGGCACCGCATGGCCGAAGCCCAGAATGTGGGTTCCCGCTGTCACGCCGCCACACCGAACTGCCGGCCGGCCTCGGCCATGGCGTCATAGACACGGTCGAGTTCGGCCTCGGTGACGCAGTACGGCGGCATCACATAAAGCACGTTGCCCAGCGGCCGGACCAGGAGGTCGCGCCCAAGGAAGAAGGCGCGCATACGCGGCCCCGCATCGGCCAGATACCCGCCATCCGGTACGTTCAGGTCAATGGCGGCGATGGTGCCGCACTGGCGGGGCGAAGAGAAATGCGGGTTCTGCGCCAGCCGGAACAGCCGCTCCGCCTGCATGCGCGCGAGATGGGCGATCCGCGTCGCCACAGGCTCTTCCTGCCACACGCGCACATTGGCGAGCCCGGCGGCGCAGGCGATGGGATTGGCGGTATAAGAGGAGGAATGGAAGAAGGTATGGCGCCTGTCCGTGGAGTAATGGGCGTCGAAAATCTCTTGGGTTGCGAGGGTGGCGGCGAGGGGGATCGCGCCCCCGGTCAGGCCCTTGGAGGTGCACAATATGTCCGGCCGCACGGCCGCCTGCTGGCAGGCGAAGAGGGTGCCCGTGCGGCCCCAGCCGGTCATGACCTCGTCCAGGACGAAGAGGGTGCCGGTGGCCTCAGCAATTGCGTGGAGGTCCCGCAATACGCAGGGCGGATACATGCGCATGCCGCCCGATCCCAGAACCAGCGGCTCCAGGATGAGCGCGGCGGCCTCTCGCGAGCGCGCCACGGCCTCGAAGGCATCCAGCGTCACCTGCTCCCGGCCGGCGACGGGGAAGGGGATGCGGTCCACGTCGAACAGGATGGGCTCGTAGGCGGCGTTGAAGACGCCCCGCGCGCCCACGCTCATGGTGCCGATCGTGTCGCCGTGATAGCTGTCCTCCATCACCACGATGCGCGACCGCCGCTCGCCGCGATTGCGGAAGGTGCCGAGCGCCATCTTCAGCGCCACTTCCACGCAGGTGGAGCCCGAATCGGAAAAGAAGACGTGGTCGAGGCCTGCCGGGGCAAGCTTCACCAGTTCGCGCGCCAGCGCCTCGGCGGGTTCGTGGGTGAAGCCGGCGAAGATGATCTGGTCGAGGCTTTCGCTCGCCTCCCGGATGGCGGCCATGATGGCGGGGTGCCGGTGGCCATGGGTGATGACCCACCAGGACGAGATGCAGTCCAGGATGCGGCGGCCATCTTCGCTCTCCAGATAGGCGCCTTCCGTCCGCACGATGCGCGGCGGCGCCGGCTCCGTGGCGTGCTGGGTGAAGGGGTGCCAGACGGGGGAGGACGACAGCATCAGGCAAAGTCCCGCAGGTCGAAATGGTCAGCGAAGGCGCCGGCGAGCCGCTCAGGGTCAAGCGGGTCGAGCACCGGCAGCCGGCCCAGGATCTTTACGCCCGAAAAGTCCGCGATGACACGGGCATTGTCCGGCATCTCCGGTCCTATGAAGGCGATGCCATGGATCGCCATGTTCCGCCGACGCAGCGCCTCGACGGACAGCAAGGTGTGGTTGATGGTGCCGAGCGTGGTGCGTGCGCACAGGATCACCGGCAGGCCCCAGCGGGCGAACAGGTCGATGGTCAACAGGGATCGCGTGAGCGGCACCAGGAGGCCGCCGGCGCCCTCGATGATCAGCGGGCCATTTCCCTCCGGCGGCACCAGGGCGTCGGGATCGATGGCGACGCCTTCCGCTTCCGCCGAGAGATGGGGTGAGGCGGGGAGCTGGAGCCGATAGGCTTCGGGCAGGATGCGCTCCGGCGGCACACGGCCGAGACGGGCGACCGTGGCGCTGTCGGTCTCCTCTTCGAGGCCCGATTGCACGGGCTTCCAATAGCGCGCGCCCAAGGCCCCGGTCAGGGCGGCGCTGAAGATGGTCTTGCCGATGCCGGTGTCGGTGCCGGTGACGATGAAGGCGGGCATGGTGGGTCCCCGGACGTGCGCCTTCAGGCGGCCACGTCTTGAAGCGCGAATGCGATGGCATCCACCAGGCCGTCCACGGTTGCGGCATCCACATTCAAGGTGAGCGAGATGCGCAGGCGCGCCGTGCCCTCGGGCACCGTGGGCGGGCGGATGGCGCGGCAGTCGAACCCGGCCGCCTGCACCCGTCGCGCAACCTCCATGGCCCGGGCGTTGGAGCCGATCATCACGGGGATGATCTGCGAGCCGCTGGCCGGCACGCCGAGGCGGGAGGCAAGCCGGGCTTCGGCGTGCCGCACGAGGGTGGAGAGGCGGTCCCGCCGCTCGGGCTCGTCGGCGCACACGCGCAGCGCCTCGCGCACCGTTGCGGCCATGAGCGGCGAGGGTGCGGTGGCGTATATGAAGGGGCGGGCCCGGTTGATGAGGAAGGAAATGAGGCTCGCGTGCGCGCTCACCAGCGCGCCGGAGACGCCGAGCCCCTTGCCACAGGTGTGCAGGCTGATGAGGCACTCGCGCCCCTCGAAAGCCGCGCCAAGGCCGCGCCCCTGTGCGCCGAACACGCCGGTGGCGTGGGCCTCGTCCACCACCAGGAAGCCGTCATGGCGTTCCGCAACGGCGACGAGATCGCCGAGCGGCGCGGCATCGCCATCCATGGAATAGATGCTCTCCACCGCGAGCCAGGGCGTGCCGCGTCCGCCCTCGGCGCGCCAGGTGCGGATGGCATCCTCGAAGGCCTGCGCGTCATTGTGTGCGGCGGAGACCACCTTGGCCTTGCCCGCCGCCATGCCGGAATGAACGCTGGCATGGATCAGCGCGTCATGGACCACCAAATCCTCGCGCCGGGGCAAGGTGGAGAAGAGGGCGAGATTGGCGTCGAAGCCGCTGCCGAAGAACAGGCAGGCCGGTGCGCCAAAAAAGGCGGCGGCTTCCGCCTCCAGCGCCTCGTGCTCGGGATGATTGCCGCGCAGGAGCCGCGAGCCGGCCGCCCCCACCGGCACGCCGCGCGCGAGTGCCGCCTGAACGGCGTCGGCGAGGCGGGGGGAGCTGGCAAGGCCGATATAGTCGTTGGAGGCAAAATCGTGCCCCTCGCGCCCCTGGAGCGACCGCGCCCGGGCGCGGCCCTTCAGGCCCGCCAGGGTGGTCTCGAACCGCGCGAGCCGCGCACCGCTCATTGGCGGGTTTCCGCCTCCGGCTGCGGGAGGTCCTCGCCGGTGATTCCCAGGCGGCGGAACAAAGCGGTGTCGTGGTCCTCGCCGGGATTGTCGGCGGTCAGCAGGCAGTCGCCCACGAAGATGGAATTGGCGCCGGCAAAGAAGCACATGGCCTGCAATTCGTCACTCATCTCGGTGCGGCCGGCGGACAGGCGCACATGGGAGGTGGGCATGAGGATGCGGGCGAGCGCGATGGTGCGCACGAACTCGAAAGGGTCCACCGGCTTGGCATTGGCGAGGCGCGAGCCGGGAATGGGAATGAGCATGTTGATGGGCACGCTCTCCGGCGGCACGTCCATGTTGGCGAGCGTCAGCAGCATGTCGATCCGGTCATCCGCGGTCTCGCCCATGCCCAGGATTCCGCCCGCGCACACCTTGATGCCGGCGTCACGCACATTGGAGAGGGTCTCCAGGCGGTCGGCGAAGGTGCGGGTGGTAATGATCTCGCTGTAATAGCGCTCGGACGTGTCGAGGTTGTGGTTGTAGTAATCAAGCCCAGCCACGGAAAGGCGCCCCGCCTGGTCGGGGGTCAGCATGCCCAGCGTCATGCAGGTTTCCATGCCGAGGGCTTTGACGCCCTCCACCATGGCCACCACCATGTCCATGTCCCGCTCCTTGGGCGAGCGCCAGGCGGCGCCCATGCAATAGCGGGTGGCGCCGCCTTCCTTGGCCTTGCGGGCCTCGGCGATGACGCGCTCCACTTCCATGAGCTTGGAGGCCTTGAGGCCCGTGGGTGCATGGGCGGACTGGCTGCAATAGCCGCAATCCTCGGGGCAGCCGCCGGTCTTGATGGACAGCAGGCGGCTCATCTGCACCTTGTTGGGATCGAAATGCCGGCGATGCACGCTCTGGGCTTCGAACAGCAGGTCGTTGAGCGGCAGGTCATAGAGACGTTGTGCCTCTTCCCGGCTCCAGCGGTTGGTCATTTCGGTGCGGGTTTCCTGCGGAACCGCCGTCGCCACTGACATCTCGCCATCCTGCGTCTGACTTTGCCCGGAGCAACTATACCCGAATGGGACGGCGACCAAGCCGAAAGCGTCACGCCGATGCGGAATGTCGTGCCGGCTCGCCATTCCCGCGCCCTTCGGCAAAACCTGTGCCCGCCGCGCAAACCGTGGATTTCAGGGTCTCGGAAAGCCGTGAAAATGGAAGATAATGTAAGCTAAGCTGCTGGCGTGCATGGAAGAATGATACAACCCGATGCGTTCGGCGCTTGACCTCGGCGCCCCGTCCGCCCATCGTAAAAATAAGGTGCGATGTTAAGGGTCGGTTGGAGCGCGGCTCCCCAGGTCCGATCGCCAGTCTGCAGGAAGGCCGGGGACGGATGGACGAGGACAGGGCCGGTCCGAACGCGGGGGTGGACGAGGATCTGGGCGGTCCGGAGCACCTCGGCCTTGGGGTGGTCCCCTTTGCATGCACGGTGAGCGACGAAGGCGTCCGATTTTCCCGCGTGAGCGCGGCGGTGGAGGAGCTTTTCGGCGTCCGGCCGGAGGAGGTTTATCGCGCCCCCGATGCACTGTTCTCCCGTTTTTCGCGCCAAAGCCTCAAGGATATGCTCGCCGATGAGCGGCGCCATGCCGCCGGCCTGTCCGTATGGCAAGGTGTCTATGTGATCCGCCATCCCGAACGGGGGACGCGCAGCCTGCTCATTCGAGCGCGGCCCGCGCGGGCGGAAGGGCGGGGGGTGCTCTGGCGGGGGATCGCCGAGGATGTCACCTGCGTCACGGCCTGGCAGCGCCGCCGCCACGCGCAGGCGGAACGCTTGCGCAAGGTGCTCGACGCCACGCGCGACCATCCCTGGGAACTGGATCTCACCGGCGCCGCTCCGGTGACCGGCGGCACCACCAGTTGCCCGCTCTATTCCCTCGAATCCTGGCGCGCCCTCATTCATCCCGATGATGCTGGCCGGGTGATGCCCGACATGATGGCGCAGTTCGTTCGCGACGGGCGCTGCCGCGTGGAGTTCCGCCGTGCCCTGCCCGGGGGCGGCTGGACCTGGGTGGTGGCCCGCGGCCGCGTGACCCTGCGCGCACAGGGGCGGCCGATCCGGGCCATGGGCTTGCGGACAGACATCTCGGCTTGGCCGATCCACCAGCTGTCCGTGGTGCGCAACGAGGGCATGCTCCAGTCCCTGTTCGACCATGCGCCCATCGGCATGGCGCGAAACGCCCTCGATGGTACGTTCCTGGATGTGAACCGCACCTTCCAGGCCATGACCGGCTATTCGCGAGACGACCTGCTTAAGCTCAGCTACTGGGACCTGACCCCCACCACCTATGCGGCGAGCGAGGCCAACCAGCTGGAATCCATCGACACGGACCAGCGCTACGGGCCCTATGTGAAAGAGTTCATCCATGCCAGCGGCCGGCGCATTCCCGTGCGGCTGCATGGCGTGCTTGTGACCCCCGAGCAGGGGCGGCCTTACATCTGGTCCATGATCGAGGATCTCTCCGGCCAGGTGGAGCGCAGCACGCGGGACGAAGGGGCGTTCGATCCCGTCACCGGCCTGCCGAGCCGGCGCCATTTCGGCCTGCGCCTGGAAGCGGCCATCGAGGATGCCAAGCGCGACGGACTGGCACTGTCCGTCATCACTGTCGACCTCGACCGGTTCGCCCCCATCAATGCCGCTTTCGGGCACAAGGCGGGCGACCTGGTGCTGCAGGAAGTGAGCTACCGCCTGTCCGCTCTTACGGCGGGAAACGGGACACTCGCACGCACTGGAGGCGACGAGTTTTCCATGATCGTGCCGGGGCTTTCCGACCACGACGAATTGTCCAAGCTGGGCGCGCGCATCGTCCTGGAAGTGGCGCGGCCCTTTGCCATCGAGGGCCGGGACCTGCGGCTCGGCGCGAGCCTGGGTATCGCCTGCTTCCCCGCGGACGGGGGCGATGCCGCCACCATCTCGCTGCGCTCGGACCTGGCGCTGTCGCTCGCCAAGTCGGCAGGGGGCGGCACCTTCCGCTTCTTCATTCCTTCCCTGTCGCGCCGCGCCGGCCACCTCATGGAGATCGAGACGGCCTTGCACCGGGCGGTGGCGCAGGACGAGCTTGAAATCCACTATCAGCCTAAGATCGATCTAAGAACCCGCCGCGTGCGTGGGTTCGAGGGGCTGATGCGCTGGCGCATGCCGGACGGCCATCTGGCCATGCCGGACTTCTTCATTCCGGTGGCGGAGACCTCTCATCTCATTCATGCGCTCGGGGATTTCGCCCTCACGCGGGTATGCCGCGATATCGTGGACCTGCGGGCACGCGGGCTCATCAGCGGCCGGCTGTCGGTGAATGTCTCGGCCCATCAATTCTCAGACGGGGCTTTGCCGGAGCGCATCCGCGACATCCTGGCGGCGAGCGGTGCGGGCGCTGGCGACCTGGAGGTGGAACTGACGGAATCCACCATCATGGCGGATACGTCCCGCGCCATCGATGCATTGCGGCGCATCCGTGCCCTTGGGGTCGCGGTCTCGGTGGACGATTTCGGCACGGGCCATTCGAGTCTGGCCTATTTGCGCCGGCTGCCCGTGACCGGCGTCAAGATCGACCGCTCCTTCCTGGAGGGGTTGCGGCCCAACACCAGCGAAGCGCGAATCGCGGAAGCCATCGTCCGGCTCGGCCGGGAACTGTCCCTGGAGGTCACGGCCGAAGGGGTGGAGACAGAGGCGCAGGAAGCGCTCCTGCGCACCATCGGCTGCGATGTGGCGCAGGGCTATCTCTATGCCCGGGCCATGGCCATGCCGGATCTCCTCCGCTGGCTGGCGGACTACTCCGCGCAGCATCGCGATTTCGAAGCCGGCCCCGCCATCTGAGGCGTGGCGGCGCGCGTCAGCCTCCGGCTTCCTCGCGCAGGATTTCCAGACGCAGCCATTCCTCCTCGGCCGCCTCCAACTCGCCTTGCGCCTTGGCGAGTGCGTTCGACGAGCGCTCGAACTTGGCCGGATCCTTGGCATAGAGCTGCGGGTCGGCGAGCAGTGCCCCGAGGCGGGCGATCTCGGCCTGCAGCTTCTCCATGGTCTGCGGCAAGGTTTTCAGCGCGTGCTGTTCGTGGAAGCTCAGGCGCCGCTTCTTCTCCGCCTCCGGCTTGGCCGGTGCCTTGTCGACACGGGACTCTCCCTTGGCGGCGCCGCGGCCCTCGCCTTTGCCCTTGGTCTCCACGCCACGGCCACGCTGGGCCACCATGTCCGAATAGCCACCGGCATATTCCCGGAAAACGCCCTCGCCCTCGGCGACGATGACCGAGGAGACGGTTCGATCCAGGAAGTCACGGTCGTGGCTCACCAGCAGCACGGTGCCGGGATAGTCGGCCACCATCTCCTGCAGCAGGTCGAGGGTTTCCAGGTCGAGGTCGTTGGTGGGCTCGTCCAGCACCAGCATGTTGGAGGGCAGCGCCAGGGCACGCGCGAGCATGAGGCGGGCGCGCTCGCCGCCCGACAGCACACGCAAAGGCGAGTTGGCCTGCTCCGGCGTGAACAGGAAGTCCTTGAGATAGCCCATGACGTGCTTGGGCACGCCGCCCACCATCACCTGGTCGGACCCGCCGCCGGTCAGCGCGTCGCGCAAGGTGGTGTCCGGATCAAGGGCCGTGCGGCGCTGGTCGAGCGAGGCGATCTCCAGGTTCGCGCCGATCTTCACCGTTCCGGTGTCTGGCTTAAGGTCCCCGATCAGCATCTTCAGCAGCGTGGTCTTTCCGGCGCCGTTGGGGCCGACGATGCCGATCCGGTCGCCGCGCAGGATGCGGGTGGAGAAGTCCTTCACCACCGGCACTTCGGCGAACGTCTTGGAGATGCCCTTGGCCTCGATCACCAGCTTGCCGGAAGTGTCCGCCTCGCTGACCGTGATCTTCACATTGCCTTGCGAACGGCGCTCCTCGCGCCGGTCCTTGCGCATGGCGTGAAGCTGGCCGAGGCGACGCACGTTCCGCTTCCGGCGGGCTGTGACGCCATAGCGCAGCCAGTCCAGCTCCGCGACGATCTTGCGGTCCAGCTTGTGGCGCTCAGTCTCTTCCTGTTCCAGCACATCGTCGCGCCAAGCCTCGAACTTGCCGAAACCCTGGTCGAGGCGCCGCGTGGTGCCGCGGTCGAGCCAGACGGTGGCGCGCGACAAGGTCTCCAGGAACCGGCGGTCATGGCTGATGACCACGAGGGCCGAGCGCAGCGACTTCAATTCGCTTTCCAGCCATTCGATGGCCGGCAGATCGAGATGATTGGTGGGCTCGTCGAGGAGCAGAACGTCGGGCTCGGGCGCCAGCACACGGGCCAAAGCGGCACGGCGCGCCTCCCCGCCGGACAGGCGGTTGGGCTCCTCCTCGCCGGTGAGACCCAATTGTTCAAGCAGGTACCGGGCGCGATAGGGATCGTCGCCCGGCCCGAGGCCGGCCTCCACATAGGCCAGCGTGGACGCAACGCCGGAAAAGTCCGGCTCTTGCGGCAGATACCGGACCGTCGCGCCCGGCTGGAAGAAGCGCGTGCCCGAATCCGGCTCGATGAGGCCGGCGGCCACCTTCAGCAAGGTGGACTTTCCCGAGCCGTTGCGCCCCACGAGGCACAGGCGGTCATCGGGCGATACCGCGAGGTCTGCGCCGTCGAGCAAGGGGGTCGCGCCGAAGCGCAGGTGGATGTCCTGGAGCTGGATGAGCGGAGGAGCCATGGCGCCCGATTAAAGGCATTTGGGCGCAGATGGAACACTCACGCGCAAACTTCACGTAAGCGCCGGGCAAGGGACGGGGGAAAGGTGTTGCAGAACTTTCCCTAACGTCAACCGGTGCTCGTTTGTGAAGTGCCGGACATCCGAACCTGCATCCCATCGTCCTAGAGAGGCGATTGCCCCTCCCTCACACGATGAAGCGCTGGCCGGCACGACGGCACAGTGACGCTCAATGTACGGTGCTATTGCCTCTCAGGCGGGTGATCTGGTCCTTCAGGACGAGCTTCTTGCGCTTCAGTTCGGCAATCCGCGTGGGGTCGGTGGCCGGGCGCTGGAGTTCACGGGACAATTCCGTGTCGAGAGCTGCGTGACGACGCTCAAGCTCTGCAATGTGCGACTGGACGGACATGCTTTCGCCTCTCCCTGTCTGCAACGGACATCAGTCTGTCATGGAGGCGGCGAAGAGTCGATGGGCCACTTATGCGGCACCGCAGCAAACGAACGGCCGCATCCCAGTCTCCCATGCGGCGCCGTGTGTCCCCGCGCAGTGGCTTTGGGTGACTTGCGGGCGCGTATCCCCGTGCGATATTCGCTTAGGGACAGCCTCTTCCGGGCGCGGCGGATTCTTGCATGACCAGTGACGAGGAACGGGATCTGAAGCTTCTGCTGGAACGCCTGCGGCAGGAGCATCGCGATCTGGACGTGGCCATCGACGCCCTCACCGCCGTGTCGGGCTCGGACGTGCTCCAGATCCAGCGGCTGAAGAAGCGCAAGCTCCAGCTCAAGGACAAGATCAGCCACCTGGAGGACCAGTTGTTCCCCGACATCATCGCTTGACGGGGGCGTCCGCCGGCGGACCGGCGGACTGGGCGTGGGACTCAGATCTGGCCGAGCATGGTCTGGGCGCTGGACACGTCCGCCTTGGAGGGCACGTCCTCCACGTTGAGGGACTTCACCACGCCGTCTTCCACCAGCATGGAGAAGCGCTTGGCGCGGATGCCGAGGCCGGCCATGCCGCCGTCGAAGGTCAGGTCCACGGCCTTGGCGAAGTCCGCATTGCCGTCGGACAGGAACAGCACCTTGCCGTCGGCGCCGGAAGCCTTTTCCCAGGCGCTCATGACGAAGGGGTCGTTCACGGCCACCACCGCGATGGTGTCAATGCCCTTGCCCTTGATCTCGTCCGCGCGCGCCACATAGCCCGGCAGATGGTTCTTGTGGCAGGTGGGGGTGAAGGCGCCGGGCACCGCGAACAGGACCACGCGCTTGCCCTTGAAGATTTCCTCGGTGGTCTTCGGCACCGGCCCGTCTTCGGTGCCGACGCGGAAGGTCACGGACGGGAGGGTGTCGCCGACTTGGATGGGCATGTCTTGCTCCGCTGATGGTCTCCGGCCGTGCACGCCGGATGGGGTGCCGCGCGGCGAAAGCCGCCGCGCGAGCCGCGCGCAGGATAGGGACATTTACGGAGGAGGAAAGCGCAGATCGCGCCCATGCGCCGCCTTGCGCTTCATCGCCACACGGACACGCTCCAGCTCCTGGACCGCGCGCCATTCCGTGTTCCCGACAGTGCTCCAAACGCCGCCGTGGGAGGCCCCTTCGCTCACGGCGTCTTGAGCGGGGCCTCGGTCTCGATGGCCTTGCCCGGCTCGGACAAGGTCAGGCGCAGGAGCGCATTCGGCCAAGCCGCATCTTTGGGCAGGCCGTCGAGCGCGAATCGGAAGGTCAGGGCGCCGTCGCCCGTCTCCTCGCGGGTCGGCAGGGGCAGGGCCCAGGCTTCGCTTGGGCCTTCCGCGAACAGGTCCGCCTTGGGACCCCCGCGGGCCTTCACCACCACCACCGGCGGCGTCTGGCTGGTATCCACCGACACCCCATCAATGCCGAATGGACCCGGAGCGCCAAGCGGCGTCTTCACCGGGAGCGCCGCGGTTGCGGCCTTCAGGGACGGTTCGTCGTCGCCGCCGGCCGGCACGTCCAGGGACACCTGCACATGGGCTGGCACGCACAAGGCATCGCAGACCGCGAAATCAAGCGAAAGATCGATGCGAGTGGGCTTGGCGGGGTCCGCCAGCATCACCCGGACGGGCAAGGTCACCGAACCCTTATAGCCGATAGAGGAGCCGCCGCCGCCGTCCGAGAAGCGCCGAGGGGCTGGGAAGGCGACGGTGGCGCCGGCCACATTGCGGGAGTTCGACCAGTCAAACCTTGGGGGGATGCCGCTGTCGCCGGGATAGCGCCAATAGGTCTTCCAGCCGGGGGCAAGGCGGATCTCGATTCCGGCTTCCAGCGCTCCGTCCTTCACCGTGCCCGCCAGGAGGCGCACCTCTGCGCCCTGGGTGCGTGCGAACGGAGTTTCGACGGCCTGGGCGGCCGGAACGTTCAGGACCAGGGATGTGGCGACGCCGATCCCGAAACGGGCGGCAAGGGAGGCGATGGGGGTCATGCACAAGCCCCTAACGCGGCAGCGGCGCCCATGCAAAGGGCGGGCGTGCACTTTCCCGTGACGGGTGCGGCGAAACAGCATGGCGGGATCGCGGACCGCCGGTTCGGCGTTTGCAAACGAGCCCCTCCGCGCTAGGCTTTCCTCCATGACGGACGATTTGAAGATGCTCTCGCCCGACCACCCGCGGGACTATCTCGACGGGAAGATGCTGATCGCCATGCCCTCCATGGAGGATGAGCGCTTTTCCCGTACCCTGATCTATCTGTGCGCCCATTCCGAAGAGGGGGCCATGGGGATCGTTGTGAACCAGCCCGCCCCCAATATCGATTTCCGCGATCTTCTGGTGCAGCTCGACGTGGTGCCGGCGGCCGATCGCATTCTCCTGCCCAAGGCGGTGGGAGATGTGCGGGTGCTGCGTGGCGGGCCGGTGGAGACCGGGCGGGGCTTCGTGCTCCACAGCTCCGATTTCTTCATCGAGAATTCCACGCTGCCCATCGATGGCGGCATCTGCCTGACAGCGACTCTGGACATCCTGAAAGCCATTGCCGGCGGGCGTGGGCCGTCCAATGCCGTGCTGGCACTCGGCTATGCGGGATGGGCACCCGGGCAGCTGGAAAACGAAATCCAGGCCAATGGCTGGCTGCACTGCCCGGCGGACCCAGATCTGGTCTTCGGCGCCAGCATCGAGGCCAAGTATGACCTGGCGCTGCGCAAGCTCGGCATCGACCTGGCCATGCTCTCCTCGGAGGCCGGGCACGCCTGAAGGTGCGCCTGCGACGTCTCTTGCGGGCTTCAGCCGGCGCTGCGGCGGCGGCGAGGCTCGCTGCGAACCGGCTCGAACAAGGCGCGGCACTCTTCCGCCGTCAGCGGCTCTCCGAACAGGATGCCCTGGGCATATTCGGCGCCGAAATGGGACATTTCGCCCGCCTCTTCCTCGCGCTCCAGCCCCTCGGCAACCACGTCCATGCCCAGGTGATGGGCTAGATCGATGATGGAGCCGACAATGATGGGCCGCGCCGCCCGGGCCGGTCCCTTGGCGCTGTCGCGCACAAAGCGCTGGTCGATCTTGATGCTGTCGAACGGGAAGCGCTGGAGATAGGCGAGCGCCGACTGGCCGGTGCCGAAATCATCGAGGCACAGGCCCGCGCCCAGTTCCCGCATGCGCGCCAGCATGACGGCCGCATATTCGGGATTTTCCATCACCAGAGCCTCGGTGATTTCCAGCTTGAGGGAGCCGGCCGCCACCACGTTGCGGGCGAGCACCGCTTTCAGGTCCTGGATCAAATCGTGCCGCAGCAATTGGCGCGACGAGACGTTCACATGCATGAAGAGCGGCGGATCCACCCGGACCAGCCGCTGCCACTGGCCAAGCTGGCGGGCCGCCCGCTCGAGGGCGAAGAGGCCGAGGTCGAGGATGAGGCCGGTTTCCTCCGCGAGCGGCAGGAACTCGGCGGCGGGCAATTCGCCAAGGGTCGGATGCCGCCAACGCAGGAAGGCCTCGAAACCGCCAATGGCCCGGTCGTCCAGGCGCACGATGGGTTGGTAGCGCACCAGGATTTCGTCGCGCTCCAAGGCGTGGCGCAGATCGTCCTCCAGGGCCACCCGATCGGTCTTCTGCTGGCGCATGGCCGGACGGAACACCTCAATGCGGTCGCCGCCGATGCGCTTGGCGAAATACATGGCCAGTTCCGCATCCTTCAGCACGTCCGCCCGCTTGCCCTGGTCGCTGCCGGACAAAACGAGGCCGATGGAGGCGGTGATGAAGACTTCACGGTCGGCGAAGGTGATGGGCGCGCGGAGCGAGCGGCGCAGCGTGTCGGCGAAGGTGGTGATGCGCTCGGGGTCGCGCTCGGACATGAGGATGAGCCCGAACTGGTCGCCCGAGATGCGCGCCAGCGTGTCCTGCGGCTTCAGCAGCCGCATCATGCGACGTGCGACGGTGAGCAGGATGGAATCGGCCATGGCCATGCCCACCGAGACGTTCACCTGCTTGAAGCGATCCAAGTCGATGACCATGACGGTGGGCTTCAGCGTGTCGTCGATGCGCGTGAAGGTGAGCGCCTGGTCCAGGCGGTCCAGGAAAAGCTCGCGATTGGGCAGGCCCGTGAGATTGTCGCGGACGGCATCGTGCAGCAGGCGCTCGGCGGCGATGCGCTCGCCGGTCACGTCTACAAGTGTGCCGATGCAGCGCACCACCTCTCCATCGGCGCCCACCACCGGGCGGGCCCGCAAATTGTAGGTCAGGTAATGGCCGTCAATGGCGCGCAGGCGGAAATCCTGGTCGATGCGCCCGCGCCGCTGGTCGATGATGCCGTCGAGGGTCGCGCGGAAGCGGTCGCGGTCCGCGGGGTGCAGCACTTCCAGCCAGCCGGCAGCCTCGGTCTCCAGAGACCGGCGCTTGAGGCCGAGGGCATCTTCCACCTCGGGTGAGGTGTAGATGCGGTCGCTGTCCACGTCCCAGTCCCACACCAGATGCCCGGAGCCGGCCAGCGCCAAAGCGCGCCGCTCCAGGTCCGAGGTGGAGCCTTGCACCGCGCCAAGGCCGGCAAAGGCGTGCTGCATCACCGTGAAGCCGATCAGCATGACGATGAGCACCAGGCCGCCGGAGAGGGCCGGCGCCACCAGGTCGTTGGTGACCACCGCTTCCACCGTGAGGCCGGCCATCACCACCCAGGCCAGCAGCAGCAGCCAGGTGGGAATGATCAGCACCGCCCGGTCATAGCCGTGCTGGGATAGCCAGATCACCACGGCAAGCCCCGCCACCGCCACCGCGAAGAGCGAGAGGCGGGCGATACCGGCCGCAACGGGCGCGTCCAGAAGGGCCACCACCACGAGGGCGGCGAGGAAAACCAGCCAGCCGGCGGCCACGTGCACATAGCGTACATGCCATCGGTTGAGGTTGAGATAGGCGAAGAGAAAGACAAGGAGGGTAGCGGTCAGGATCGCCTCGCCCGCGGCCCGCCAGAATTGCTCCGCGATGGGCGATAGGCCGAACACCTTCGACCAGAAGGAGAAGTCGAGCCCGATATAGCCCAGCACCGCCCAGGCGAGCGCGGCGGCGGCGGGGAACATCACCGAGCCCTTCACCACGAACAGGATGGTCAGGAACAAAGCGAGCAGCCCGGCAATGCCGATGACGATGCCATGGTAGAGGGTGAAGCTGTTCACCTTGTCCTTGAAGGCGTCCGGCTCCCATAGATAAAGCTGGGGCAGCTTCTCGCCCGTCAGCTCGGCGACGAAGGTGACGGTGCTTCCGGGGTCGAGCGTCACCAGGAAGACGTCCGCGTCTGGCGCGCTCTGCCGCTCCGGCTTGAAGCCCTGGCTGGGGGTGAGGTTCAGGATGCGCCGGTTGCCCAGGTCCGGCCAGAACAGGCCCGACCCCACCATGCGGTAGAAAGGCGCGACGATCAGCCGGTCCATCTGCTCGTCGGTGTTATTGGAGAGGGCGAAGACCACCCAATGGGCCTTGGTCTCGCCGTCTGAGGCGCGCACCTCGATGCGGCGGACGATGCCATCCGTGCCGGGAACGGTGGAAATCTGAAGCCGATCGGTGTCCGTGTTGTAGTGCTCGACGGCGGGCAGCAGGTCCGTGACCTTGGCGTCAAGACGAACGGCAACGGCCTCGACAGCGCCAGCGGGGCGCATAGGAAGCAGGGCGGCGAGGAGAAGGACACACAGAACCAGGACAGAACGCAACGGCAAGCCTCCGCACCCGGTGAACCGGGGGAAGGGGCCATCACTAGCGCCCACCTGGGGCCGGAGCAAGGCGAAGGCCCGGCTGACGCAGCAGGAGGGAGCGGAAACAGCCGTCCAGCGGCGGCTTCCGCAGGGGCGCATCAGGCCACCTCGAGCACGATCTTGCCCATATGGGCGCTCGATTCCATCCGGGCGTGAGCGGCCGCGGCTTCCGCGAGGGGGAACGTGCGGTCGATGAGCGGGCGAATGGCGCCCTGCGCCAGCAGCGGCCAGACCTTGGCCAGGAGCGCATCGGCGATGGCTGCCTTGTCGGAGACCGGGCGTGCGCGCAGCGTCGAGCCGGTGTGGGTGAGGCGCTTCAGCATCAGGCGCATGAAGTCGATCTGCACCTTGGACCCCTCCTGGAAGGCGATCTGCACGATGCGCCCTTCCACGGCGGCGGCCTCGTAATTGCGCTGGATGTAGGCGCCGCCCACCATGTCCAGGATCACGTTGGCACCCTTTCCGCCGGTGGCGCTTTTCACCACCGCGACGAAGTCCTCGCTCTTATAGTTGATGGCCACGTCCGCGCCGAGGCTCCGGCAGGCCTCGCACTTTTCCGGCGATCCGGCCGTGACGATCACGCGCGCGCCGAACGCCTTGCCCAGTTGGATGGCCGTGGTGCCGATGCCGGAGGTGCCGCCATGGACGAGCAGGGTCTCCCCCGCTTCCAGGCGCGCGCGGTCGAAGACATTGCTCCACACGGTGAAGAAGGTTTCCGGCAGGGCGGCGGCTTCCACCAGGGTGAAGCCCTCGGGCACCGGCAAGGTGGTGGCCTCGGGCGCCGTGCAATAGGCGGCATATCCGCCTCCCGCCGCCAGTGCGCACACCACGTCGCCCAGCTTGTGCCGCGTCACGCCCGCCCCGAGCGCCACCACAGTGCCGGAAATCTCAAGCCCCGGCAGGTCGGAAGCGCCGGGAGGGGCGGGATAGAGGCCGCGCCGCTGCACCACGTCTGGCCGATTGACCCCAGCGGCTGCCACCTTGATCAGCACTTCGCTGGCGGCGGGCACCGGCATGGGCCGCTCGCACGGCACGAGCACCTCGGGGCCGCCCGGGGCGGAGATGCAGATGGCAGACATGGAGGCGGGCAGATCGGTCATGGCACGGTTCCCGTTGGATCGGTGGAGGGGAGGGACATCCCCCGTCCGTGACGGTGCGGGGTGGGCGGCATGTGCCGCAATCGGCGGCCCCTCTAGTAACCCATGCGGCGCGGCGCGAAAATGGCGTCCGGCCCCATGCGTCGCCCCGCTGGGAAAAAGGCGGGGCCGCAGGCGGTTCTGGATCGGAGCTTGACCCATGGATGATGATCGCCCCCCGCCCCCGCCCTCGCCCATCCAGCCCGGAGCGGACGTGTCGCGGCTCTCCGAGGACGAACTTCTGGAGCGCATCGCGCTTCTGAAGGCTGAGATCGTCCGCCTGGAAGGCGCGCTGGCGTCCAAGAAGGCCTCGCGCACCGCGGCCGATGCCTTCTTCAAGCGTTGAGCGTTCAGCTTTTGTTAAGCGCCGGGTGGTAAAAGAGGAATGTCCTGATCGAAGGCTTGTGGCCTTCTCGGATATCTGGCGTCCTCCCGTCGACCTGAGCCGCCGCAAGGCGGCTCTTCTGTGAGCGCCTGTCATCCCCGCAATTCTCTATGCGGTATAGCCGGCGGCCTGGATTCCGCCGCAACACGGGTGCACTCTGGTCTCCCCGCGCAAGGTCGCGCCGCCTCGGGCGCGCGGCCGAAAACGCGCGCCTAGGGCCGCAGGAGGCGGAGATGGACCGGAGCATTGCGACCCTCGGCGTGCCGGGCAACGGTCCCTTCTCCCAGATGTACCGGGATGGGATGGATCTCCTGGAGCGTGTGAGTGCCTATCTCGGCGGCCCCGGGCGGCTGGAGGCCACGCTGCTCTCCGAAGACGCCAACACCGCCTATCACGCAGAATCGCGCGCGCTCACCACCTTGCTGCTGCAGATCGCCGCCTGGCTGCTCATGGAGCGGGCGGTGGCGGAAGGCGAGATTTCCATGGATGTGGTGCGCCTGCAGGCGAGCCGCACCGACCTCAAGGCACCAGCGGCCGTGCCCTCAGCCGACCATCCGGACGGACTGAAGGCATTGCGTGCGGAGGCTGAGGCTTTGCGGGATGCGGTCTGCGCCCGGGCCGAGTACCTGCTTGCGGCGGCCAATGCCAATGGCGAGCGGCCCGCGCCCACGGGCCGGCCGCATCTTCGGCTGGTCCATCAGACACCCGAGTGAGCCCTCATCGGGCCGAGCCATGCGGCGTTGCGGCCCATCTCCGTGCGGGTGGGCCGCGCGGCGCGCTTCAAGGGCGCGCGGCTTGGCGCCGTGCCCCCGCAGCCCCCGGAATCCGGCACGCACAAAAACACCAGGGCCGGAAGGGGCCGATCCTTCTCGGATCCGGCCCGTCCAGCCCCGGCATGGGTTCTGTCCTGAAGACGAACGAGGGTGCGACCTTGGCGCGCAGGCAAAAGGCCGGGCGCGGCCGGAAGGTCGCGCTCGATCAGCCCTTGAGCAGGCCGCCGAACTTGTTCTTGAAGCGGGACACGCGGCCGCCGCGATCCATCAGCTGCTGGGTGCCGCCGGTCCACGCGGGGTGGGTGCGGGGGTCGATGTCGAGCTGAAGGGTGTCGCCCTCCTTGCCGTAGGTCGACCGCGTCGTGTACTCGGTGCCGTCCGTCATAACCACCTTGATGAAGTGGTAGTCGGGGTGAATCTCGCTCTTCATGGGTCACGTCCTTCTCGCCGCGCCAGAGACCAGCCGAACGGCGACGGTATGAATTCGTTTCCTGACGGAAGTGGCGGGTCTATAAACGAGAGCATGCGTTGACACAAGCCGACACCTCAGCGGATCGCCCGCAACTTCCGCCCAAACCCGCTTCCGAGGCGACTTCCGCAACGGCATCCGGGCGGCGGCGCTCGCTCGGGCCGCTGCTCGGGCTCCTGCCGCACCTGTTGCGCTATCGGGCCCGCGTGGCCGCTGCGCTCGTGGCGCTTGTGGTGGCGGCCATGGCGACGCTCGCCATGCCCATTGCCGTGCGACGCATGATCGACCACGGCTTCACGGCACCCGAGGCGGGCCTTATCGACCGCTACTTCATGATGTTGCTGGTTGTGGTGGGCGTTCTGGCCGCCGCTTCCGCCGTTCGCTACTATCTTGTGACCTCACTGGGAGAGCGCGTGGTGGCGGACCTGCGCGACGCGGTCTTTGCCCGCCTCACCTTGCTGGACGGGGCCTTCTACGACACCGCCCGGGCGGGCGAATTGACCTCGCGGCTGACCGCCGACACCACGCAGATCAAGGTGGTGGTCGCCACCTCCGCATCCATCGCTTTGCGCAACTTCGCGTTGTGCGTGGGCTCGGTGGTGATGATGGTGATCACCAGTCCGCGCCTTTCCGCGCTGGTGCTGGTGGCCATTCCGCTGATCGTCCTGCCGCTTGTGGCCTCCGGCCGGCGGGTGCGCAAACGCTCGCGCCTCGCGCAGGACACGCTGGCGGATGCCTCCGCCTATGCGGCGGAAGCTATTTCGGCCATGCGCGCCGTCCAGGCTTCGAGCGCCGAGGGGGCGGCCCGCGCGCGGTTCGCTGCGGCTGTGGAGCGCGCCTTCATCGCAGCCCGGGACGCCACCAAGGCCCGCGCGGCTTTGACTGGGATCGGCATCTTCCTGGTCTTTGCCAGTGTCGTCGGGGTGCTGTGGGCGGGGGCCCAGTCGGTGATGACGGGCACCATGACGGCAGGCGACCTCAGCCAGTTCGTGCTTTTCGCCGTGCTGGCGGCGAGCGGGCTCGGCGAATTGTCCCAGACCTGGGGCGAAGTCTCTTCGGCCACCGGTGCCGCTGAGCGCATCGGCGAACTCCTGCGCGAGACGCCACAGGTGAAGGTCCCGGCCCGGCCCCATGCGCTTCCAGCCCGACTGTCGGGCGCGATCCAATTCGACGAAGTCTCCTTCGCCTATCCCACCCGTCCGGACGGGCGGGCACTGCATGCCGTGTCTTTCGCGGTGCGGCCCGGCGAGCGGGTGGCGCTGGTCGGGCCGTCAGGGGCCGGCAAGAGCACCGTGTTCCAGTTGCTGGAGCGCTTCTATGATCCTCAGGCGGGCCAGATCCGCCTCGACGGCATCGACATCGCCGCCTGCGATCCCGTCGCGGTGCGTCGCCAGCTCGCTTTGGTGCCGCAAGACGTCGCCATTTTCGCGGATAGTGTGCGCGAGAATATTCGCATCGCCCGGCCCGAGGCGACCGATGCGGAGGTGGAAGACGCCGGCCGCGCGGCGCTGGTGGATGAGTTTGTGGTCCGCCTTCCTCAAGGCTGGGATACGCAGGTGGGCGAGCGGGGCGTGATGCTTTCCGGTGGTCAGCGCCAGCGCATTGTGATCGCCCGCGCCATGCTGCGTGCGGCACCCATCCTTCTCCTGGACGAGGCGACTTCGGCCCTCGACGCGGAAAGCGAGACACTTGTGCAGACGGCGCTGGAGCGTTCCATGGCGGGGCGCACCACGCTTGTTATCGCCCATCGCCTTGCCACCGTTCTATCCGCCGACCGGATCCTGGTGATGGAAGGAGGGCGGATCGTGGACGAGGGGACGCATGGGGAACTGGTGGCGAAGGGTGGCCTCTATGCGCGACTGGCGGCCTTGCAGTTCAATGGTGCGGCCTGATCAGGGCTTCCATTCCATCCGCCAGATGGCACGTCCGGACAATGGGTTGCGCCCTTCCGAGGCGATGATGAAGCCGAGCCGCCGGTAGAAGGCGACGGCGCGGGGATTGTCCTGGTTCACGTCGAGCGCGATGCCGGTCGGTGACACCTGCCGCGCCGCGGCCATGAGGGCCTCGGCGGCCCCCTTTCCCCAGAAGGGGGGCGCCACCGCCAGTTGGTCCAGATAGCCGGTGGCGGGCGCGATGGCCACGAAGCCGGCGGGCTGTTCGGTTGCCGCAACGCGAGCTACGAGAATGTCGGCCCCCGTCTCGCGCAGGGTCTCGAAATGGCCGAGGAACCAGGGCCGGCGCGCCTCGAAATCGATGTCCGGCATGGTCTTCGCCCAGCTCGCCACCCAAAGGTCCGCGAGCGCATCGCGCATATCGGGCATGTAGGCGGTGATGGCAAAGGAGGGCGGGGCGTTTTCGGTCATGGGCGCATCCGTTCCCGCCATCCGGCGGAAGCCTCATGAAGCCCTGGCATGTCTCAAGGAAGAGTTGCCGGATGCTGCGCTCAATCCGACACCACCAGCCGGCCCTGGCCGTCGAAAGGGAAGAAGGGATTGTGGGCGATCTCCCACACATGTCCGTCGGGATCCGCGAAGTAGCCCATATAGCCGCCCCAGAAGACAGGTTGCGCCGGCCGCAGCACGTGGGCGCCAAGGGCGGCCGCGCGTTGCATCAGGGTCTCCACTTCGTCTTGCGTCGTGGTGTTGCAGGCAAGCGTGATGCACCGGAAGGCGTCTTGGCCCGCCACGTCGCTCACCTCGGCGTCGCGCGCCAGGGCGTGGGCGGGATAGAGGGAGAGGATGACGCTGCCGGCTTCAAAGAAGGCGACGTCCTCGTGCGCCTTGCCTCGGCGCACAAAGCCGAAGGCCTCGTAGAAGGCGATGGCGCGTGCGAGGTCCGCGACGCCCAACGTGACGAGGTGGAGACCGGGGCGGGGGGAGGGCGTCTCGGCTGACATTGAAACTCCGGGCTGGACCCGCCACGGTTGCTTGGGAAGTAGGCGGCATCAGAAGAGGGACAATTGCTCGCCCGCCTTGGGTGGCTTGCGGAAATGCTCGGTGGTAAGCTTCAGCCCCCGCCCCACCAGCCCGAGCCGCCCGGCGGCGATCTCGAAGCGCCGGCCGATGGTCCAGGCATAGGGGCCGGTGCCTCGCCCGCGGGTACCGAAGGTGGAATCATAATCCCGCCCGCCATGCATCTCCCGCACCAGGGAGAGAACATGTCGGGCCTTGTCGGGAAAATGGGTGACGAGCCACTCCCGAAACAGGTCGGCGATCTCTAGCGGCAGCCGCAAGGTCACATAGCCGGCCTCGGTGGCCCCCGCCGCCTTGGCGGAATCCAGGATCCGCTCGATCTCCATGTCGTTGAGCGCGGGGATGAGCGGAGCCGTCAACACCGCTGTCGGGATGCCGGCGTCCGTCAAGCGGCGGATGGTCTCCAGCCGCCGCATGGGCGAGGCTGCGCGGGGCTCCATGAGGCGGGAGAGCTTGTGGTCCAGCGTCGTGATGGAGATGGCCACCTTCACCAGCCCCCGCTCGGCCATGGGTTTCAGGATATCGATGTCGCGCGCCACCAGGCCGGACTTGGTGACAATGCCCACCGGATGGCCGAAATCATTCAGCACGCCAAGGAGCTTGCGGGTGATCTCCCAGCGCCGCTCGATGGGCTGGTAGGGGTCCGTATTGGTGCCCATGGCGATGGTGCGCGGCTTATAGGACGGGTGCGCCAGCTCGCGCGCCAGCAATTCCGGCGCATCCGGCTTTACGAAAAGCTGCGTCTCGAAATCGATCCCCGCCGAGAGGCCCTGATAGGCGTGGGTGGGGCGGGCGAAGCAATAAATGCAGCCATGCTCACAGCCCCGATAGGCGTTGATGGAGCGGTCGAACGCGATGTCCGGCGACTGGTTGCGGGTGATGACGGTGCGCGCCCGCTCCTCGGTCACCTGCGTAAGGAAGGGCGGCAGGTCCTCCAGGCTGTCCCAGCCATCGTCGAAGGGGATGCGCGCCGCCGGCTCGAACCGGCCGGTGGCATTGGAGACGGCGCCCCGGCCGCGGCGGCGGTCCGCATCGATGGTGCAGGGCAGCGTCTCGCTGGCAAAGGGACCGGCCGCCTCCTGGGACGCCTCCTGGGCCGCCTCTCGGGCGGCGTCCTGGGCGTCCCGCTGGGCGGACTGCCGGTCCTGCACGAGGCGCCCGACAATCCGTTCCGGGTGCGGCGTTTTTTTCTTTCGTGGCCGGGCGGCGGAATCGCCGCCCGGAGCGTCGGCGGAGCGCATGACCCCGCCGTGGCGGCCGAAGCTGCCGCTAGGGACGGAAGCTGTTGAGTCGTTGCGTAAATCCATGTCCTCAGGCTATCCCGAGGATAGGAACATAACAAGAACAAATCCGATCACATTCTTATGTGGGAGGGCTGGTCACGTCTTGATATATGGAATACTGTATATCACGCGCAGTTGCCACAAACGCCCTTTCCAGGTTAAAGGGCAAAGTCCAAAAAAGCGCGCTAGGGGGAGTGACATGGCCGATCACGGCTCGGTGGAATATGCCACCGCGGCAGGCAACGATTATGCCGAGCACCAGCGGACGTACGCTCTGTTCACGGGCCTCGCCAAATGGGGCACCGTAGGCGTCGCCGTGCTCATGGTCCTCATGTGGATTTTCCTGCTCTGAGTTGAAAACTCGGACATCGGAGACGTTTCAGATGAAAATCGCTGTCCCCGCCGAGGTTGATCTCGGCGAGCCGCGGGTCGCTGCGACCCCGGATACGGTCAAGCGCCTGTCCGCCCTCGGCGCCACTTTCGCGGTGCAGAGCGGGGCAGGCCTGAATTCCGGCATCGTCGATGCCGATTACGAGGCGATGGGCGCCACCATTGTTCCCAACGGTGCCGATGCTGTGGCCGGTGCCGATGTGGTGCTGAAGGTGCGCCGTCCCACCGAGGCTGAGCTGTCCACCTACCCGCGCGGCGCGCTGGTTCTGGCCATCATGGACCCCTACAGCAACGATGCCGCGCTGAAGGCCATGGCCGATGCCGGCATCTCCGCCTTCTCCATGGAGCTGATGCCCCGCATCACCCGTGCGCAGGTGATGGACGTCCTGTCCTCCCAGGCGAACCTCGCCGGCTATCGCGCCGTGATCGACGCCGCCGAGCAATTCGGCCGCGCGCTGCCGATGATGATGACCGCGGCGGGCACTGTTCCCGCCGCGCGCTGCTTCGTCATGGGCGCGGGCGTCGCCGGTCTCCAGGCCATTGCCACCGCCCGCCGCCTCGGAGCGGTGGTGACCGCCACCGACGTGCGCCCCGCCGCCAAGGAGCAGGTCGAATCCCTCGGCGCCAAGTTCATCGCGGTGGAGGACGAGGAGTTCAAACAGGCCGAGACCGCCGCGGGCTATGCCAAGCCCATGTCGGCGGAATACCAGGCCAAGCAGGCGGCCCTCGTGGCCGAGCACATCAAGAAGCAGGATTTGGTGATCACCACCGCCCTCATTCCCGGCCGGGCCGCGCCCCGCTTGGTGACGGCGGCCATGGTGTCCTCCATGAAGCCCGGTTCTGTGATCGTCGATCTGGCAGTTGAGCGCGGCGGCAATGTGGAAGGCTCGCAGGCCGGCTACATCACCAATGTGAACGGCGTTAAGATCGTCGGCTATCTCAATGTGCCAGGCCGGGTGGCCGCTTCCGCCTCCCAGCTTTATGCGAAGAACCTCTTCGCATTCCTTGAGACCATGATCGACAAGGGCTCCAAGGCCCTGGCGGTGAAGTGGGACGACGAGCTCGTGAAGGCGACGCTCCTCACCCGCGACGGCGCCGTCGTCCATCCCAGCTTCGCCCCCAAGGTTGAGGGAGCCGTCCAATGAGCAATGTTGCATCGCAGACGGCCGTGGATGCCGCCTCCCAGGCGCGCGCCGCCGCCGAGGTGGCACGCCAGGCGGCCGAGGTCGCCCAGGCCTATGCGGACCAGGCGGCCACCGCGCTGGGCGCCGCCGCCCATGCCGCCACCGGCGGGGCCATCGACCCCTTCGTGTTCCGCCTGTCCATCTTCGTGCTGGCGGTGTTCGTGGGCTATTACGTGGTGTGGTCAGTGACCCCGGCGCTCCACACGCCCCTGATGTCCGTCACCAACGCGATCTCCTCCGTGATCGTGGTGGGCGCCCTCCTGGCGGTGGGTGTCTCGACGGTCGGTGATGCCGGCCATTCCTGGGGCGCGCGCCTCTTCGGCTTTATCGCGCTCATCTTTGCCTCGGTGAACATTTTCGGCGGGTTCATGGTGACCAGCCGCATGCTCGCCATGTACCAGAAGAAGAAGTGAGGATCTGAGCGATGAACGCGAATATCGCCGCCCTCCTTTACCTGGTCTCGGGCATCCTGTTCATCCTGGCGCTGCGCGGCCTGTCGCATCCCACCACCTCCCGGCAGGGCAACCTGTTCGGCATGGTCGGCATGGGCATTGCGGTCCTGACCACGCTGGCCCTCTCCCCGCCCGCCGACGCCATCGGCTGGGTGCTGGTGATCGCCGGCATCGGCATCGGTGGTGGCATCGGCGCGGTGGTCGCCCGCCGCATCGCCATGACCGCCATGCCGCAGCTCGTCGCGGCCTTCCACTCGCTGGTCGGCCTTGCCGCCGTGCTGGTCGCGGCCGCCGCGCTCTATGCGCCCGCCGCCTTCGGCATCGGTGACCCCGGCCACCTCCATGGCGCGAGCCTTGTGGAGATGTCGCTGGGCGTGGCCATCGGCGCCATCACCTTCACCGGCTCCATCATCGCCTTCGCCAAGCTGAACGGAAACATGTCGGGCAAGCCCATCATGCTGCCGTTCCGCCACCTGGTGAATGCGGGCCTCGCCATCCTGCTGCTGGTGCTGATCGTCGCCTTCGTGATGACCGGCTCCATCACCCTGTTCTGGATCATCACCATCGTCTCGCTGGTGCTGGGCGGACTGCTCATCATCCCGATCGGCGGCGCCGACATGCCGGTGGTGGTGTCCATGCTCAACTCCTATTCGGGTTGGGCGGCGGCCGGCATCGGCTTCACCCTGGGCAACACCGCGCTGATCATCACCGGCGCTCTGGTGGGCTCCTCGGGCGCGATCCTGTCCTACATCATGTGCAAGGGCATGAATCGCTCCTTCATCTCCGTCATCCTGGGCGGCTTCGGCGGCGAGACCGCCGGTGGACCTGCCGGCGCGGTGGAAGCCCGCCCGATCAAGCAGGGCTCGGCGGACGATGCGGCCTACATCATGAAGAACGCCCAGAAGGTCATCATCGTGCCGGGCTACGGCATGGCGGTGGCCCAGGCCCAGCACGCGCTGCGCGAGATGGCCGACATCCTCAAGGAAGAGGGCGTCGAGGTGAAGTACGCCATCCATCCGGTGGCGGGCCGCATGCCCGGGCACATGAACGTGCTGCTGGCGGAAGCCCAGGTGCCCTATGACGAGGTGTTCGAGCTGGAGGACATCAACTCCGAGTTCGCCCAGGCGGACGTGGCCTTCGTCATCGGCGCCAACGACGTGACCAACCCTGCGGCCAAGACCGACCCGGCCTCTCCCATCTTCGGCATGCCGATCCTGGACGTGGAGAAGGCCAAGACCGTGCTCTTCATCAAGCGCGGCATGGGCTCGGGCTATGCGGGCGTGGAGAACGAGCTGTTCTTCCGCGACAACACCATGATGCTGTTCGGCGACGCCAAGAAGGTCACCGAGGAAGTGGTCAAGAACCTCTGATCCTTCCAGGACAGCGCAAGAAAGAGGGGCCGCCGGGCGCACGCCGGGCGGCCTTTTTCTTTGGCCGAGGGGCCAGGGCTCACCGAGGGCGCGCCGCCGCCGTCGCTCAGGCGCCCGGCGGCTCCTTCGGCGTGGTGTCGAACCGGGCTTCGCCGATCTCATGGCCATGGCGGGATATGAAGCGGGCCAGCGCGAAGGCGCCAAGTATGGTCGCCACAAGGACGAGACCCAGCGCGAGGACGCCGCTGCCCTCCTGGTAGAGCTTGGCCATGGCGGCCATCCCCGTCAGCAGGATGACGCTCACCCCACCGCCCACGGCGACGGTGCTTGCGGGCTTTGAGGCTGTCTCGGGAAGGGGATCGCTCATGCCTCACCCTGGCAGCCGCACCCCGGAGGCGCAAGCGGCGTCGCGCCCCCGATCCGGCCCCGCTCAGGCTGCGGCCTTGAGGGTCTTCTCCACATAGCGGCTTTCCTGGGTGCGCCCGCCATAGCCATAGGCGTCGGCCTTCACCTCGCGCACCAGGACATAGCTCTCCGGATGCAGCGGCCCCAGCGCCTGCGCCATGGCCGCGAAGGTGGCGGCGATGAAGGCGGCCTTCTCGTCCTTGGTGTTGGTGCCATCCACCACCGCGATGTCCAGCCAGAAGGACGCCAGCCCCGCCTCCGCCAGGCTCTCGCCGGCGACGAACCACTGGTCCGCCGACAGGAAGGTGACCGCCACCGAGGTGAGCTTTTCATCCTTGCGCAGAATGCGGGCGGAGAGGCCCGAAAGCATCGCCGCAATGGCGCGGGCCTGGGAGGAGTCGGGGGAGCTGGAGAGGGTGACTTGCAGGATGGGCATGGGGGCCTCCATCGGTTGAGGGAATGGAGGGAGGATAGGTCGAGATTATGTATGAGAAAAATTGAATTATCAAAATCATCAATTTCGATATGCTCATATCAAGGTGTCGCGTTCCCTTATCGGTTCACCGGGCGAGGCACCGCGCGATCGAGGGAAACCCCGCCATGATCCGCAATCTCGACCTGGACTTGCTGCGCTCCTTTGCGGCGGTGGCGGAACTGGGCTCCATCTCGGCGGCGGCGCAGCGGGTGGGGCGCACCCAGTCTGCCGTCAGCCTTCAGATGGATCGGCTTTCGGAGCAGGTGGGCTTTGCGGTGATCGAGCGGAAGGGGCGAGGCGTCATGCTCACCGCCCGGGGCGGCGCCTTCCTGGACGATGCCCGCCATCTGCTGGACCTCAACGACCGCATCCTCGCCCAGCACGTACACGGCGCCTTCGCGCAGCCGCTGCGGCTCGGCTTCGTGCAGGATGTGGGTGAGACGGCCATGCAGCGCATCCTGGCGCGTCTGGCCGCCCAGTTTCCCCAGGCGCCCATCACCGTGCGGGTCTGCTCCACGCAGACCTTGCTGGATCGCCTGAACGTGGCGGATCTCGATCTCGCCGTGGGCTTTCGGCGCGACACCGACCTGCCGGCCCGCGTGGTGGCGCGCGAGCCCATGCATTGGTACGCCGCACGGCAGTTCCGGCTGGATGCGGGCAGCCCCATGCCGCTGCTCCTGTTCGAGCAGCCTTGCGTCTTTCGGGCAGCGGCGATCTCTGCGCTCACGGCGGCCGGGCGACCCTTCCGCGTGGCTTTCACCAGCCCGAGCCTGCCGGGCCTCATGGCGGCGGTGGGGGCGGGGCTCGGCGTCACCGTGCGCTCCCCCCGCGCCATGCGGGCGGAATTGGTGGCGGTGACGGATCTTGTCAGCGCGCCCCTGCCGGAGGTGGAGTTCGTGCTCTATGGCCGCAGCGAGGCGGCCCAGCCCGCCTTGCAGCAGGTGGAGACCGTTATCCGCGAAGAGGTGCGCTGCGAACGCCCCCTCTTCGCGGCGGCGTGAGAGGCGCCCAAGTCCGGCTGGGCGCCTCCTTCTATCAGTGCTTGTGGTCCATGCCAGACATGCCGCCGGATGCGGGAGGCCCGCCGGCGCCCGCGCCGATGGAGCGCACCTGGAAGGTCACGTCCACCTTGCCCGCCTTCTCGAACACCAGCGTCCCCTTGACGGTGTCGCCGTCCTTCAGCTGCTGGGCGAGGTCCATGAACATGAGGTGGTAGCCGCCGGGCGCCAGCGTGACGCTGCCGCCGGGAGGAATGACCAGGCCGTCCTTGAGCGGCCGCATGGTCATCACCCCGTCCTTGACCGCCATTTCGTGGATCTCCACCCGCCCGGAGGCGGCGAAGGTGCCGGAGACCAGCGTGTCCGGCGTGGTGCCCGCATTGGTGATCTTCAGGAAGCCGCCAGCCACCTTGGCGCCGCCAGGGGTCGCGCGAGACCAGGGCGCCTCGATGGTGAGGTCGCCGGCCTTGAAAACCGCAGCGGACGGGGCTTGTACAGCGGCGGCCACCTTCAGCGCGGGCGCGGGGCGCGGCGGGCGGGGGCCGCTGGCGGCGGGGATTTCCGCCCAGTTGGTGCTGGCGGTACCGCAGCTCTGGAGCACGGGGAAGTAGAGCGTGGCCGGGTTCGCCTGCGGCGCCAGATAGGCGACGAAGGTGAACTCGTCATAATAGGCGTCGGGCAGCTCGCCCCCCGACCAGGTGATGGTCTTGACGCCCTTCGAGACGGGCGGGCCGTGCATCACTTCGTAGGAGCGCCCGTAATCGCCGATCTGCGTGGCCAGCGTCCAGCCGGCCTTGGGCTGGGGCTTCACGGAAATCACGCCGTCGGGCAGCGTGACCTGGATGGCGGTGGTGGCTGCTCCCTCGCAGCCGTGGGGCACCTTCAGCGTGCCCTTGAAGGAGCGGCCGGACTGCGCTTCGGCCGGCTCCAACGTCACATGGGCGAAAGCCGGGACAGCAGCGGCTGGCAGGGCGGCGACGGCGAGGAAAGCGGCGGTCCAGCCGCGCGAAAGAAAGCGGGACATGAAACATCTCCGATGACAGGACAGGATGGTACGGCGTCAGGCGCGCGCCGGAGGGCCTGTGGCATCGAAGGGGGAGAGGGTCGCCTGCTTGAAGGTGGCACCGGCGAGCGGCCGGGCCATCCGCAGCGGAACGGGAAGCGGCGGGGCGAGGCGCGCCACCGGCGCGGCCCCGAGCGCGACCGGCACATGGCCGGCGGTGCAGCCCATGAGGCAGCACAGGGCATCGTGATGGTCGGTGTCATCGGGCGCGGGGGCCGGATCGCCGGCGAGAATCTGGCTGGGGAGGCAGAGGCCGTCAGCCGCCAAAGCGGAACCCGGACCATGCTGCGCGCCAGCGGCGAACCCGAGGACCCCCTGCAGCACCAGCAGATAGGCGAGGGCCACCGCGCCGAACCAGCGGGCGGTCGCCTTCATCCATCCTGCCTGCGCGGCTGCCTTCATGCGCGGCGTTCCCAACGACCGTTCGGTCCGGCACGCGCCGGTTCCCCCTGCCAATAGGGCGGGACGGCGTTCGGCGCAAGGCGCGGGGCGGTGCGGCAGACCGGGTGCAGGAGGTGAACCGGAAGCGCAGCCAATGCGTTAAGGTGTGCGCTGATGACAGCCGTCGTGCGTTGATAGTGGGAGGTACGAGATGGTCTTCTGGGTACCGATCCTCACTTGGGTCTTGGCACTGGCGTGCGCAGGCCTCGCCATCGCCCGCGCGCCGGCGCCCCGTCCGCCCGGCTTCGTCATCGACCGCCTGCTGCGCACCATTCTGCTCTTCCCGGTGGGGCTGGAAAGCCTGTGGGCGGCGCTGGGGCATATTGTCTTCGCCAGCCAGGCCGCGGCTTCCATCGGTTGGGCGCCGAGCCCGTTCCAGTTCGAGGTCGGCGTGGCCAATCTGGGCATCGGCCTTGCCGGCGTGGTGGGAGCCTTCCTCTCCAGCTGGCACTACCGGCTGGCGGTGGCGATCATGACCGCCGGCTTCCTGGGCGGTGCGGCGGCCGGTCACTTGGTGCAGATTGCCGAGACAGGGAACCTTGCGGCCGGCAATGCCGGCCCCATTCTCTATACCGATGTCCTCACGCCCCTCTCCCTCCTGGTGCTGCTGGCGCTCTCCTGGCGCCGGGCTCGTACCTGACCTGCGCGTGCGGACCCGAAATGTCCCAAAAGGTGCTCCATGGCCGATGATGCCGAACGCAATCGCTTCTCCGCGCGGGCGGCGCGCTATGCTCGGGTGGGGGCCAATGTGGGCGGGGTGGCCGCGCGCATCGCCGGCACGCGCCTTCTCGGCCTCGACAAGGCGGGCGAGGCCAATGCGGCGGCCTTGGCCTCCGCGCTTGGCGGGCTGAAGGGCCCGCTCATGAAGGTGGCGCAATTGATGGCCACCGTGCCGGACCTCCTGCCCCCCGATTATGCCAGCGAGTTGCAGAAGCTCCAGTCGGACGCCCCGCCCATGGGCTGGGCCTTCGTGCGCCGGCGCATGATGGCCGAACTGGGTCGCGACTGGGAGACGCGGTTCGCCAGCTTCGAACACCAGCCCGCCGCCGCCGCCTCGCTTGGCCAGGTGCACAAGGCGGTGACGCTGGATGGCGAGGCGGTGGCCTGCAAGCTCCAATATCCCGACATGCAGGCGGCGGTGGAAGCGGACCTCAGCCAATTGGACGTGCTGTTCGCGCTCCACCGGCGCATGACCTCGGTCATCGACACACGGGAGATCGCCCGGGAGATCGGGGAGCGGGTGCGCGAAGAGCTGGACTATCGGCGGGAGGCCAAGAATGTGGCGCTCTATCGCCACATGCTGGCGGACAGCGACCTGGTGCGGGTGCCGGGCGTGCGGGAGGACCTCTCCACCGGGCGCCTGCTGACGCTCTCATGGCTCGAAGGGCGCAAGATCCTCACCTTCGTCGACCACCCGCTGGAGGAACGCAACGGGCTCGCACGCGCCATGTTCACCGCCTGGTGGCTGCCCTTCAGCCGGTTTGGCGTCATCCATGGCGACCCGCATCTGGGCAATTACACCGTCTTCATGGACGAGGCGGAGCGGCCGGCGGGCATCAACCTGCTGGACTATGGCTGCATCCGCATCTTCCCGCCCACCTTCGTGGCGGGCGTGGTGGACCTCTATCGCGGCCTACTGGAGGGAGACGAGGCCCGGGTGGTCCACGCCTATGAGACCTGGGGCTTCCGGGGGCTGAAGCGGGAATTGATCGACGTGCTCAACATCTGGGCGCGCTTCATCTATGGCCCGCTGATGGACGACCGGGTGCGCACCATCGCCGATGGCGTCGCGCCGGGCCAATATGGACGGCGCGAGGCCTTCCAGGTGCACACCGCCCTGAAGGAACTGGGGCCGGTGACCGTGCCCCGCGAATTCGTCTTCATGGACCGCGCCGCCATCGGGCTCGGCGCCGTCTTCCTGCATCTGAAGGCGGAGCTGAACTTCCACGCTCTATTCGAGGAGGCCATCACCGGCTTCTCGGAAGCCGGCGTTGCACAGCGGCAGGGGACCGCCCTCGCGGAGGCGGGGCTCGCCTGAGCGTGATGCCGCGTCAGTTCGTGCCGCGCGAGAGCACCGACGCGCTGCCGGCGGGAACATCTCCCGGCGTGGAGGTGCCGGCCGCCGGAGTGCGCGCGGCAGGTGCCTGCGGCGCCGGAGACGCCGGCTTGACCGGGGCGGCCTGCGCCGTGGGCGCTTGTGCGGCCGGCGGCTGGCTACCGGCCTGACTCGGTGCGGCCTGACTCGGCGCGGCTTGGTTGGCGGCTGGCTGGCTGGGGGCGGGCGTCCCGGCGGCCGGAATGGGTTGTCCGGCAGCGGGGATCGCACCCGTCTTGGCCGGGCTCGCCGGAGCTGGCTGGACCGGGTTGGCTTGAGCGGGGTTTGCCTGAGTGGGCGGCACCGCCGCACCGGCAGGAGCAGGCGAGGTTGCGGCCTGCGGCGTGCTGGATGGGGGCGTTCCGTTGGTGGCGGCCGGCGCAGACGCCCCTGCGGCACCCGGTGCCAGCGGAATGGGCACGCCCACATCGGGATTGGCCGTGCTGGGCGTGGTCGTGCTGGGCTTGGCCGTCTGCACGTCCGCCGGCCGCCGCTTGGGCGCGGGTGGGGCGGGCTGCGCGGCGGGAGGCGTGCGGGCGGACAGGTTTCCCGAAGGCGGCGGCATGGGCGCATAAGTGGCCGGCGGCGGGCCATAGGTCGGCCCGGAAATGGTGGTCAGCGGGGTGACGCGGCCGGTGAAGGCGTCCACCGCCAGGCTGACCGGGCCACCGTCTCCGATAGCGCTCACCACATAGGCGCGTCCCTGGAGGGACGGCCGGCTGACCTGCCAATAGCCAAGGTTGCGCACGATGGCGCGAATTTCACCAGGCGGCAGCATGCCATAGACCGGTGCCCCATAGGCCGGCGCCGGCACATAGACCGGGCCGGGCGGCGGGGGTGGCGGGTAGGGGTAATAATATTGCGCCTCGGCGCCGGTCGCCGTCAGGCCGCACAAGGCGACGCCTGCCAGGGCGCTTGAAAGCGAAAGACGGCGAAGGGGAAGCGTCATGGAGCACCTGGCACGGGAGGGTACTGGAATCGTGAGGGTTAATAATCCCTGACTTTGCGGCGGGCGTGGGACGGGGAGGAGGCGTCCGTGGGATGGGCGTCCTGACCTCTTGTCGCAACACCGTTGCGCGAAACGCATGCGCGCCGTAGCGTTCTTGCGCGGAGCGCCCCTCGTGCGCAATAAGCCCAGCCTCGGGGCCTCCTTGGAACCATATCAGACCTTGTGGCGTCGCCGCTTTTCTGTCATGGTCCGGGAGATAGGGCAGTCCTGCTGCCCTATCAATCGCGCTTTGCACTGACAGATGGCGTACGTCTCGTTTGGACGTGCGCTTTTTTGCGCGGTGCGCCACCGCTGGTGCGAGAGTTGCATGGTGCCGGAGTTACATCCGGGCAAAGGGAGAGGGCGGAGAGATGTCGACGGATCGCGAGAAGGGATTGAGCGGAAGCGTGGCGATGGGTGCCGCCGCCGTCAAAACCAATGCGATTGTCGGGCGCCCCCCGGCATCCGGCCTGTTCGACCCGGCCCATGAGCGCGACGCGTGCGGCGTCGGCTTCATCGCCGACATCAAGGGCCGCAAGTCCCACAAGATCATCGAGGATGGCATCTCCATCCTGCTCAACCTGGAGCATCGCGGGGCCGTGGGCGCGGACCCGCGCGCGGGCGACGGGGCGGGCATGCTGGTGCAGATCCCCCACCGCTTCTTCGCCAAGGAGGCCGCGCGCCTCGGCTTCACCTTGCCGGAGCCCGGCCAGTATGCCGTCGGCCACATCTTCCTGCCCCGCGACAAGGAGGGCGCAGAGATCGTGCGCTCGGCCTATGAGCGTGTCGTGGCGGAGGAGGGCCTCACGCTTATCGGCTGGCGCGACGTGCCCACCGACAATTCCTCGCTGGGCGAGAGCGTGCTGCCCACCGAGCCCGACCATGCCCAGATCTTCATCGGCCGGCCGGAGAGCATCGTCGACGAGGACACCTTCGAGCGCCGCCTGTTCGTGCTGCGCAAGGTGATCTCCAACTGCGTCTACAATGCCAACGACC
Organism: Aquabacter sediminis; assembly: GCF_028863665.1. Classification (GTDB taxonomy): domain Bacteria; phylum Pseudomonadota; class Alphaproteobacteria; order Rhizobiales; family Xanthobacteraceae; genus L1I39. The sequence goes on along the minus strand of NZ_JARBFX010000015.1, from coordinate 20,773 downwards.
CGCGCACCGCCGGCTACTACCCCGTGTCGCTGTCGTGCCGGACGCTGGTCTATAAGGGCATGTTCCTGGCCGACCAGCTGGGCGCCTATTATCCCGACCTGCACGACCCAGACTTCGAGAGCGCGCTCGCCCTGGTGCACCAGCGCTTCTCCACCAACACCTTCCCCGCCTGGCCGTTGGCCCACCCCTATCGCATGGTGGCCCATAACGGCGAGATCAACACGCTGCGCGGCAACGTGAACTGGATGGCGGCCCGGCAGGCCTCGGTGGATAGCGACCTTTTCGGCGCTGATATCTCCAAGCTCTGGCCCATCTCCTATGAGGGCCAGTCGGACACGGCCTGCTTCGACAACGCGCTGGAATTCCTGGTCCAGGGCGGCTACTCGCTGCCGCACGCGGCCATGATGCTGGTGCCCGAGGCCTGGGCGGGCAACCCGCTCATGGATGAGGAGCGGCGCGCCTTCTACGAATACCACGCCTCCCTCATGGAACCGTGGGACGGCCCGGCGGCCATCGTCGCCACCGACGGCCGGCAGATCGTGGCCACTCTCGACCGCAACGGCCTGCGTCCCGCCCGCTACATGGTGACGAGCGACGACACCATCGTGCTCGCCTCCGAAATGGGCGTGCTGACCTTGCCCGAGGAGAAGATCGTCACCAAGTGGCGCCTCCAGCCCGGCAAGATGCTGCTGGTGGACCTGGAGGAAGGCCGCCTCGTTCCCGACGAGGAGGTGAAGACCTCGCTTGCCAAGGCGCACCCCTACAAGGACTGGCTGAAGCACACCCAGCTGGTGCTGGAGGACCTGCGTCCCGTGGAGGCGCGCGAGGTGCGCACCGACGTGTCGCTGCTCGATCGCCAGCAGGCCTTCGGCTATACCCAGGAAGACCTCAAACTCCTCCTGCCCCCCATGGCCGTCACCGGCCAGGAGGCGGTGGGCTCCATGGGCACTGACACCCCCGTGTCGGTGCTGTCCGACAAGTCGAAGCTGCTCTACACCTATTTCAAGCAGAACTTCGCCCAGGTGACGAATCCGCCCATCGACCCGATCCGCGAGGAACTGGTCATGAGCCTGGTGTCCTTCATCGGGCCGCGGCCGAACATTTTCGACCTGGAGGGCAATGCCCGCCGCAAGCGGCTTGAGGTGCGTCAGCCCATCCTCACCAATGAAGACCTGGAGAAGATCCGCTCCATCGGCTTCATGGAAGAGCGGTTCGACACCCGCACGCTCGACATCACCTATGATTCCGACAAGGGCGCGGCCGGTCTTGAAGGCGCCCTCGAGCGCCTGTGCGAGCGTGCCGAGGCGGCCGTCCATGGCGGCTATAACATCATCATCCTCTCCGACCGCATGACCGGGCCGGACCGGATCCCGATCCCGGCGCTGCTGGCGACCGCGGCCGTCCACCATCACCTGATCCGCAAGGGCCTGCGCACCTCCGTGGGCCTCGTTGTGGAGACGGGCGAGGCCCGCGAGATCCATCACTTCGCCTGCCTCGCCGGCTATGGCGCAGAGGCCATCAACCCCTACCTGGCCTTCGAGACCCTGGTCGCCATGCGCGACGAGATCCCGGAGGAGGTGGACGACTACGAGATCGTCAAGCGCTACATCAAGTCCATCGACAAGGGGCTGCTGAAGGTGATGTCCAAGATGGGCATCTCCACCTACCAGTCCTATTGCGGCGCACAGATCTTCGACGCGGTGGGCCTGTCCTCCGAGCTGGTGTCCAAGTATTTCTTCGGCACCGCCTCCACCATTGAGGGCGTCGGCCTCGCCGAGATCGCCGAGGAAACGGTGCGCCGTCATCGCCTCGCCTTCTCCGACGCGCCGGTCTATCGCATGGCGCTGGATGTGGGCGGCGAATATGCCTACCGCATGCGCGGCGAGGACCATGCCTGGTCGCCCGACAGCGTCGCCACGCTCCAGCATGCGGTGCGCGGCAATGCCCGCGACCGGTATCGCGAATTCGCGGCCATGATGGACGACCAGGACAAGAAGCTCCTGACCGTCCGCGCCTTGTTCCGCATCCGCGATGCCCACGAGTTCGGCCATGCTCCCGTCCCGCTGGACGAGGTGGAGAGCGCGGCGGACATCGTGAAGCGCTTCGCCACCGGCGCCATGTCGTTCGGCTCCATTTCCCGCGAGGCGCACACCACGCTGGCCATCGCCATGAACCGGATCGGCGGCAAGTCGAACACCGGCGAGGGCGGCGAGGAGCCCGAACGCTTCAAGCCGCTGCCGAACGGCGACAGCATGCGCTCGGCCATCAAGCAGGTGGCGTCGGGCCGGTTCGGCGTGACGGCGGAATATCTGGTCAATTCCGACGTGATGCAGATCAAGGTCGCGCAGGGCGCCAAGCCCGGCGAAGGTGGCCAATTGCCCGGCCACAAGGTGGATGCGGTCATCGCCAAGGTGCGCCACTCCACCCCGGGCGTCGGCCTCATCTCCCCGCCGCCGCACCATGACATCTATTCCATCGAGGACCTGGCGCAGCTCATCTACGACCTCAAGAACGTGAATCCCGAGGCGGATGTCTCGGTGAAGCTCGTCTCCGAGGTGGGCGTGGGCACGGTGGCGGCGGGCGTGGCCAAGGCGCGCGCCGACCACATCACCATCTCCGGCTTCGAGGGCGGCACGGGCGCATCCCCGCTCACCTCCATCAAGCATGCGGGCTCGCCCTGGGAGATGGGCCTGGCCGAGACCCAGCAGACCCTGGTGGCCAACCGCCTGCGCTCCCGCGTCGCCCTCCAGGTGGATGGCGGCCTGCGCACCGGCCGCGACGTCATCATCGGCGCCATGCTCGGCGCCGACGAGTTCGGCTTCTCCACCGCGCCGCTCATCGCGGCCGGCTGCATCATGATGCGCAAGTGCCACCTGAACACCTGCCCCGTCGGGGTCGCGACGCAGGACCCGGTGCTACGCAAGCGCTTCAAGGGTACGCCCGAGCACGTCATCAACTACTTCTTCTTCGTCGCCGAGGAAGTGCGCGAGCTGATGGCCCAGCTGGGCTTCCGCAAGTTCGAGGACATGGTCGGCCGCTCCGACATCCTCGACCAGCAGGCGGCCATCGACCACTGGAAGGCCAAGGGGCTCGACTTCTCGCGCCTGTTCGCCAAGCCCGACGTGCCCGCCAATGTGGGCGTGCGCCACACCGAGCGCCAGCATCACCCCATCGAGAAGGTGCTCGACCGCACCCTCATCGAGAAGGCCAATCCCGCTCTGGAGCATGGCGAGGCTGTGGTCATCGACAGCCCGATCCGCTCGGTGGACCGCTCCGCGGGCGCCATGCTCTCGGGCGCCGTGGCTAAGCGCTATGGCGGCGCCGGCCTGCCCGACGACACCATCACCGTGAACCTCACCGGCACGGCGGGACAGGCCTTCGGCGCCTTCCTGGCGGCGGGCGTCACGCTGAACCTGGTGGGCGAGGCCAACGACTATGTGGGCAAGGGCCTGTCCGGCGGCCGCATCATCGTGCGTCCCCCGGCCCACAGCGCCATTGTCCCCGAGAACTCCATCATCGTCGGTAACACCGTCATGTATGGCGCCATCTCGGGCGAGTGCTACTTCCGTGGCGTGGCCGGCGAGCGCTTCGCGGTGCGCAATTCGGGGGCAATCGCCGTCGTCGAAGGCACTGGCGACCATGGTTGCGAATACATGACCGGTGGCATCGTGGCGGTGCTCGGCCCGACGGGACGTAACTTCGCGGCCGGCATGTCCGGCGGCGTCGCCTATGTGCTGGACGAGGACAAGACCTTCGCCAAGCGCTGCAACCTGTCCATGGTGGACATCGAGCCGGTGGAAGAGGAGGAAGACCTCCTGGAACGCCTGCACCACCATGGCGGCGACCTTGAGTTCAAGGGCCGCATCGACGTGCAGGGCGACATGTCCCGCCACGACGAGGAGCGTCTTCACCAGCTCATCGTCAAACATCTCCACCACACCGGCTCGGCCCGGGCCCAGACCATCCTGGACCATTGGGCCGACTACCGGAGCAAGTTCGTGAAGGTGATGCCGGTGGAGTACCGCCGCGCCCTGCGCGAAATGGAGAAACTGCGCGGCCTTCAGGCGGCCGAGTAAGCCGCCTGTGTGCCTTCGGTCGCGGCCCGGAGCCTTCTCCGGCCGCGGCGTGCGGAGAGGGGCGGGTCCGCGGGCCGGCCTTTCCGTCCGGTGCCAGACCGGCCGGGAGGGTCGGCGGCGGTTGCGGGCCGCGCTCTTGCCGCAAGGCACAATTTCTTGTCCTCAACCTGGAACAATTCTTGTAATGGAGCAGACGGCGCCCAGCGTGCGACGCGGCTCCCGGAGGGGTAGGCATGGGTAAGGTCACGGGTTTTCTTGAGATCGATCGGCGCGAGCAGAAGTACCAGCCCGCCTCCGACCGCATCCGCCATTTCCGCGAATTCACCTTGCCCCTGCCGGATTCCGAGGTGGCCAACCAGGCCGCCCGCTGCATGGATTGCGGCATCCCCTTCTGTCATGGACCCACCGGCTGCCCGGTCCATAACCAGATCCCCGACTGGAACGACCTCGTCTATCAGGGGGACTGGGAAGAGGCGTCCCGCAACCTGCACTCCACCAACAATTTCCCTGAGTTCACCGGCCGCGTCTGCCCCGCCCCCTGCGAGGAGGCATGCACGCTGAATCTCGAGGACATGCCCGTCACCATCAAGACGGTGGAACAGGCCATCGCCGACAAGGCGTGGAAGTCCGGCTGGATCAAGCCCGAGCCGGCGGCGCACCGCACCGGGCGCTCGGTGGCCGTGGTGGGCTCCGGGCCGGCCGGCCTTGCCGCCGCCCAGCAGCTCGCCCGCGCGGGCCATGATGTCCATGTGTTCGAGCGCGAGCCCAAGGCCGGCGGCCTGCTGCGCTATGGCATCCCGGACTTCAAGATGGAAAAGAAGCACATCGATCGCCGCGTGGCGCAGATGGAAGGCGAGGGCGTCACCTTCCACTATGGCGTGAATGTGGGCGTGACCAAGCCGTTGCAGGAACTGCTCGACACCTATGATGCCGTTCTGCTGGCGGGCGGGGCCGAGAACCCGCGCGATCCGGTGCTGCCCGGCCAGGAGTTCGAGGGCGTGCATTTCGCCATGCCCTATCTGGTGCAGCAGAACCGCCGGGGCGGCGGCGAGGATGTGAGCCGGGAGCTGCCGCTTCTGGCCGCCGGCAAGCATGTGGTTGTGGTGGGTGGCGGCGACACCGCCTCCGACTGCGTGGGCACCGCCTTCCGTCAGGGCGCCCTCTCGGTCACCCAGCTGGACATCCGCCCGGTGCCGCCGGTGAAGGAAGACAAGCTGGCCGTTTGGCCCTTCTGGCCCACCAAGTTCCGCACCTCTTCCTCCCAGGCCGAGGGCGCCGAGCGCGAGTTCGCCTGCGCCACGCTCGGCATCGAGGGCCGCAATGGCCGTGTCACCGGCGTGAAGTGTGCCCGCGTGGACCAGAAGCGCCAGCCCATCGCCGGCACCGAGTTCGTGCTGCGCGCGGATCTCGTCTTCCTGGCCATCGGCTTTGCCGGCCCGCTGCGCGCGGGGCTGCTGGAGCAGTCCGGCGCCGACCTCGACAAGCGCGGCAACCTGAAGGCCGACGAGACCGCCTATCTCACCTCCGTCCCGAAGCTTTATGCGGCGGGCGATATGCGGCGCGGCCAATCGCTGGTGGTCTGGGCCATCCGCGAGGGGCGGCAGGCGGCGCATGCCATCGACAAGGACCTGATGGGCGCGACCACGCTCCCGCGCTGAGGCGGGATCTCACCTGCGAAACGAAGAACGCCCGGCCTGCGCGCGCAGGCCGGGCGTTCTTCGTTTCAGGCCGTGGGCCTGTCAGAACAGATAGACCGCCGCCACCAGGCCGATGACCACCACGGCGAACAGCCCGAGCGTGACGAGGCCCAGGCGCTTCTCGATGAAGTTGCGCGCCGCCGGGCCGAAATAGCGCAGCAGCGCCGCCAGCAGGAAGAAGCGCGCGCCGCGGGTGATGAGCGAGAGCACCACGAACCAGAACAGGCTGTAATCGGCAAAGCCGGAGGTGATCGTCACCAGCTTGTAGGGGATGGGGGTGAGGCCCTTCAGCAGGATCACCCAGTGGCCATATTGGGCGTAAGCGTGGCGGAAGGTCTCCACCTTGCTGCCATAGCCGTAAAGATTGATCAGGAAGAGGCCGACGCTGTCATAGAGCAGCGCGCCGATGGCATAGCCCACCAGGCCGCCAGCCACCGAGGACAAGGTGGCGATGAGCGCATAGGTCCAGGCCTTCTCCGGCCGCGCCAGGGTCATGGGCACCTGGAGCACATCGGGGGGAATGGGGAAGACCGAGCTCTCCGCGAACGACACGATGCCGAGCGCCCAAGGGGCCGACGGGCGAGAGGAATAGGCAATCACCCAGTCGTAGAGCTTGCGCAGCATGCGGGGATCTCATGTGGAATGCGGTGTCGGCCCTTCCTCTAGAGTCTCGCGTCCCTGGGGAAAAGCTGCGGGAGAGAAGCTCGGCTTCGGCGGCCTGTTATTCCTGTCGGCGAGACATATTTGCAACCGGCCTTGCCACATCGGCCTTCATTGGCTTTTCGGAGGTAAGATCATGCAAAAAAGTGGGGTCAGCCCATCCAACGTATGGCTCGACGAAGCAAAATGGCTGCGCTATCCGATGCGCCGCAATTGCTGCGGTGCGAACGGGGAACCGGAAGCGCCGCGGCGCATTAACTGTGTCGGGAGAAGACGGTGCCGGTCTCCGGTCGGTGCGGTCCGATCTTAACCTCTTGAGAACCCTTTAGGCGACACCGTGGCGGTGCGCACGAGCCCCGTGTGAGACCGTCCTTCGTCCAGATGACATGAGATTTTCCATGTTGAAGCGCATTGCCGTCTTCGCTGTCCTGGTTCTCGGCTACGCCATTACGGGCGTTGCCCTCAGCACCGGCTCCACCACTGCCGCCGGCCCCAGCGTGGCGGTTGCGGAGGAGTGAGAGGCCGGGGCCGTTGCCAGGGGGCGCGGCCATCGGGATGATATGAAAAAAAGGACCCGTGCCGGGCGGCACGGGTCCTTTTTTGTTGGATCGCCAGGAGGTGTCGCTCAGTGCTTGGTGGCCGCCGTCGACAGGGTCGCGGCGGTCAGCGGCGGACAAGAGAGGTGGTCGCCCACGCCCGCCATGGCCGCCCGCTGGCGCACCAGGGCGAGCACCACATCGAGGGTTGGGGTGGGCATGTCGAGGAGCCGTCCCATTTCCTGCACCACCGTGACCAGCGGGTCGATCTCCATGGGCCGACCGCGCTCCAGGTCTTGAAGCATGGAGGTCTTGTGGGCGCCCACCGCGCCCGCGCCGTTGATGCGCCGTTCCACATCCACGCGGAAATTGACCCCCAGCCGGCTGGCAATGGCCTGCGCCTCCAACATCATGGCGCGGGCGACGGCGCGGGTGTCCGGATCGGCGGCGATGACGTCCAGGGTGGCGTGGGTGAGGGCGCTGATGGGGTTGAAGCACAGATTGCCCCACAGCTTCAGCCACAGCTCGTCGCGGATATTATCCATCACCGGCGCGCGCAGGCCTGCCTTATTCATCATGGCGGCGAGGCGTTCCACCCGCTCGGAGCGCTCTCCCGAGGGCTCGCCCAGGGGGAATTTGTCGCCATAGACGTGCTGAATGACACCGGGGGCCACCACCTCTGTGGCGGGATAGACGATGCAGCCGATGGCGCGCTCGGGCTTCAGCACGTCCCACTGGCGTCCGCCCGGATCGATGCTTTCCAGCGTGCGGCCCTCGAGCGCGCCGCCATGCTTGTAGAAATACCAGTAGGGAACGCCGTTCACGGCCGTGACCACGGAGGTGTCGTTGCCCAGCAGGGGGCGCATGCGGTCCACCACGCTCGGCACGGAATGGGCCTTCAGGGCGATGATCACATAATCCTGCGGCCCGAGCGTCGCAGGATCGTCGGTTGCGTTCACCTGCGCCACCCGCTCCTCGCCGCCGATCAGCAGCTTCACGCCGTCATTGCGCATGGCCTCCAGATGCGCCCCGCGGGCGACGAGGCTGACCTCGGCCCCTGCAAGAGCCAACTGCACGCCCATATACCCACCGATGGCGCCCGCCCCATAGATGCAAACCTTCATTTGGCGCACCCTCCCCGTATCGATGATGGAGTATTTTGTATGCCAGATTTTTAGCGAAGCGAAGCTGCTTGCTCAAGAGTGAATTTAGGATTTTGAGAAAAATTTCCAAAATACGGAAAATTGACGCAGCGTCGCCGACCCGCTCTGGCGGCTGCCTACGGATCGCCTATGCTAAGTGGGCGCGTCGCACTTGAAGTGGGCGGGCCAGGGAGGCGGCCGAGCATGGAAGACCAGGTACTCTTGCCCAGGCGCCGCGGCCGCCCCGCATCTCCCGCCGCCGAGGGCGGAGAAGTGCAGTCGCTGGACCGGGCCATCGCATTGCTGCGGGTCCTGTCGGAGGCGGACGGCATGAGCCTGTCGGACGTCGCGCGGCGTGCGGACCTGCCGGCTTCCACCGTGCATCGTCTGCTCGCCACGCTTCAGAAGCGCCAGTTGGTCAGCCACGACCAGGAGAATGGCCTGTGGACCGTGGGCCTCGGCCTGTTCCGGATCGGCGCCGCCTATCTGCGCATCCGCAAGCTGCCTGACATCGGCCGGCCAGTGGTACGCCGCCTGCTACATGAGACCGAGGAGACCGTGAACCTCTCCATGTTCGACGGCAGCGAGCTGGTGGTGGTGGCGCAGGCGGAAGGCCACGCGCCGGTGCGCGCCTTTTTTCGCCTGGGTGCCCGCCTGCCGCTCCATGCTTCGGCTGCGGGCAAGTGCATCCTGGCCGTGGCAAGCCCCGCCTTCCGGGGCGCGTGCCTTGCACAGATCCGCTACGAAGCCTTCACCGTGCGCACACACCGCTCCGAGCGGGAGTTGATGGATGATGTGGAGCAGGTGGTGGCGCGCGGCTTTGCCCTTGATGACGAAGAGCATACGCTGGGCATGCGCTCGGTGGCGGCGGCGATCTTCAATGAATGGGGCGAGCCCATTGGCGCCGTCTCCCTCTCGGCTCCGGCGGTGCGCATGAGCGATGACCGCGTGCAGCGCCTGGGGCGCCGCGTCGTGGCCGCTGCCGAGGAAATGACCCGCCTCTATTCTGGCGGCGGCGAGGCACGGCAATCCTCTCCCGACTTTGCCGACTGAAGGGCACAGCGGCATCCGTTTTCGTTGCAGCGCAAAGGTCCGGGGCGCGGGGTCGGCTGGGCCTTGTTCTTCGTCGTCGGGCACCCGCAAGTGGGTGGCCGAGCGACACGTGCGTGCGGTCGTCTGCATGTGCCGGAAATTGCGAGGATATTGCCGCCGCCGCCGGGCACGGTGACGGCAGAAGTGCCGGTCCGGATGCTGGAGCCAGGTGCCGCAAGGTTGATTTCGCGACCGCGAATACTGCGTGTGCAAGTGCTAAATGTCTTTTCTGAAATAATGTATTTCAGATTACAGATATGAGTATTTGGAATTTCGAATTATGCATAGACAATTTCGATTGCGGCGAGCTGACATACAGAATACTCTTTCCCTGTCGCCCTCAGCCAAAGGGTGGCTAAATCGCAGTTACGTCAAGACGTTACGTCATAGCGATCCGCGCTAAAAAATGGCGGACGATCCGGGAGGAAAGACGAATGCGTTTGGCTCTTTCAAAAACGGTAAAGCGTCTCGCTGTGGCCTGTACGGCCTTGGTCGCGCTTTCTCCTTTGTCTGCCTTTGCCTGGGAACCCACCAAAACGGTGGAATTCATTGTCCCCGCAGGCACCGGCGGCGGCGCCGACCAGATGGCGCGCATGATTCAGGGCATCATTCAGAAAAACAATCTGATGAAGCAGTCCCTGGTGGTCATCAACAAATCTGGCGGTGCTGGCGCGGAAGGCTTCCTTGACGTCAAGGGGTCCGCGGGGAATGCCAATAAAATCATCATTTCACTGTCGAACATCTTTACAACGCCGCTGGCCACGGGCGTCCCATTCAAGTGGGATGATCTGACCCCCGTCTCCATGCTGGCGCTGGACGAATTCATCCTGTGGGTGAATGCCAAGGCGCCTTATAATGACGTTGCCGGTTACTTGTCCGCCCTGAAGGCTGCCTCTGCAGGCTCCGAGTTCAAGATGGGCGGCACCGGGTCGAAGCAAGAAGACCAGATCATCACTGCCGCCATCGAGCAGAAGACCGGCGCCAAGTTCATTTACGTTCCCTATAAGGGCGGTGGCGACGTGGCGGCGCAATTGGTTGGCGGCCACATCACGTCTTCGGTCAACAATCCCATCGAGGCCGTTTCCCAATGGCGCGCGGGCGAGGTCAAGCCGCTCTGCGTGTTCGATTATCAGCGCCTCGCCTACAAGGAGCCTGTCGCTGACGGCAAGTCATGGGGCGACATCCCCACCTGCAAGGAAGCCGGCCTCGACATCGAATACCTGATGTTGCGTGGCATCTTCATGCCTCCGCGCGTCACCAAGGACCAGGTCGAGTATTATGTGGACCTGTTCAAGAAGGTGCGCGAGACGCCCGAGTGGAAGGACTTCATGCAGAAGGGGGCCTTCAACACCACCATGCTGACGGGTGACGAATACAAGGCCTGGCTCGGCAAGGCCGCCCAGACCCACCTGACGCTCATGGAAAAGGCTGGCTTCGTCGCGAAGTGACGGGTCGCGCGGGGGGCCGTGCGCCCTCCGCCCTTCCGCCCCGCGTCGATCTCCCGTTCGGAGGATTGAGGCATGAGTTCCGAAACTGACAAAAGCGAGCACACCGTCACGACGCGCACCATGGATGTGGTGGTGGCGGTCCTGTTCATGGGCGTGGCGGCTTTGGTGATGGCCGATAGCTGGCGCGTGGGCGCGCGCTGGGCGTCGGATGGTCCGCAGGCGGGCTACTTTCCCTTCTATGTGGGCCTGATCATGTTCGTGGCGAGCCTTGGCACGCTCGTGCAGAACCTCGTCACCAAGACGCCGAACCTGACGAACTTCGTCGACCGCGAGCAACTGGGGTCGGTGTTGAAGGTCCTGGTGCCGACCGTCGTCTATGTGGTGCTGATCGAGTTCATCGGCATCTATGTGGCGTCGATGATCTTCATCGCCTTCTTCATGGCCTGGCTCGGCAAGTACAAGTGGCAGGTGATCCTGCCCGTCGCCGTGGGCGTTCCGCTCGTGTTGTTCGTCATGTTTGAGATCTGGTTCCTGGTGCCGCTGCCCAAGGGACCGATCGAAACCGCGCTCGGCTACTGAGCGCTGCCGCTGCCCGCCTGTGTCCGCGGGCGCGGCTCCGAGGCTTCGATCCGGTCATGGCCTGCCCCTCTGACCAGGTCCACGCCCCGTAAAAGACCCTGGATCGGCCGCCGGTTTTGCGCCGCCGGCCTTCCCTGATGCGCTCGCCGTCCCGGGTCTGGCATGACCCCGCGCTCCGAGCCCGCCGGCCCGAAATGGCCGCCCCACGGCCGCTCAATGTTCGAACACGGGAAGACGCAGGCGCGCCCCGCTGGCTCAGCCGCGGACCGCCGCAGGCGAGGTCCCTCTCATCATCACCCGTTCACCCCGCGCAGCACGCGCCGGGGAGCTGGGGAGGACATACGTGGAAGCGCTCTCATCTCTTATCGGAGGTTTCTCCGTTCTCGCCGACCCCATGAACATCGTCTACATGTTCGTGGGCATCGCGCTCGGCGTGCTCATCGGCGTGCTGCCGGGCCTTGGTGGCGCCAATGGCGTGGCCATCCTGCTGCCGCTCACCTTCTCCATGTCGCCGGTGTCGGCGATCATCATGCTCTCCTCCATCTATTGGGGAGCGCTGTTCGGCGGCGCCATCACCTCGGTGCTGTTCAACATTCCAGGTGAGCCGTGGTCGGTGGCCACAACGTTCGATGGTCACCCCATGGCGCAAAGAGGCAAGGCGGGCGAGGCGCTCACCGGCGCCTTCACCGGCTCCTTCATCGGCGCCTTCTTCGCCGTGCTGTTGATCACCTTCCTGGCACCGGTCATCGCCAAGTTCGCGCTGCAGTTCGGGCCGGCGGAATTCTTCGCGGTCTACCTGCTGACCTTCTGCTCCTTCGTGGGCATGGGGCGCGAATCGCCCTTCAAGGTGCTGGCGGCCATGACGCTGGGCTTCGCGCTCGCCGCCGTGGGCATCGACACCGTGACCGGCCAGTTGCGCATGACCTTTGGCTCCGTGGAGTTGCTGCGCGGGTTTGACTTCCTGGTGGCGGTCATCGGCCTGTTCGGCGTGGGTGAAATCCTGCTGACCATGGAAGAGGGCCTCGCCTTCAAGGGCAAGAGCGCCAAGATCAACGCCAAGGTGGTGTTCCAGACCTGGGCCAAGCTGCCGGCCATGTGGGTGGGCGCGCTGCGCTCGGCCATCGTCGGCTGCTGGATGGGCATCACCCCCGGCGGCGCGACCCCCGCCTCCTTCATGAGCTATGGCCTTGCCAAGAAATTCTCCAAGAACGGCAAGAATTTCGGCAAGGGCGAGCTGGAGGGCGTGGTGATGCCGGAAGTGGCGGCCCATGCGGCCGGCACCTCGGCGCTGTTGCCCATGCTCACGCTCGGCATCCCCGGCTCGCCGACCGCGGCGGTGCTGCTGGGCGGCCTGCTGATCTGGGGTCTCCAGCCGGGTCCCCTCCTGTTCGTGGAGCAGAAGGACTTCGTGTGGGGCCTCATCGCCTCCATCTATCTCGGCAACATTGCCGGCCTCATTGTGGTGCTCACCACGGTGCCGCTGTTTGCCGCGATCCTGCGCATCCCCTTCTCGGTGATCGCGCCCATCATCCTCGTCATCTGCGCGGTGGGTGCCTACACGGTCCACAATGCGGGGCTGGACATCGCGGTCATGCTGGTTTTCGGCGTTATCGGCTATGTCTTCAAGAAGCTGAACTACCCGCTGGCGCCGCTGGTCCTGGCCCTGGTGCTGGGCGACATGGCGGAAAGCTCCTTCCGCCAGGCCATGCTGGTCTCCCAGGGGAATCTGGGGATCTTCTGGTCCAACCCGCTGGTGGGCTCCATCGTCACCCTGGCGCTGGTGATGCTGTTCTGGCCGCTCATCTCGAAGGTGCGCGAGCGCCTCGGCAGCGGCCCCAAGCCCGCCGCCGCCGAATGACGTCCGGAGGGCGCGCCGCACTGCGGTGCGCCCTCCGCCTCCGCCTTGGACCGACCTCCGTGCCGCAAAGCCCGGGCGTCGCTGCGTCGAGGGCGCACTTTGTGAGGCGGGGGGGCGGACGCGGCTGATCCCGGGATTCGGCTCGCTCCCGCCCTGCATTTGGAAAGTCCCGCAAATCCGCTGCAGCGCAACATTCTTGCGCCTGGAGAGGGGATTGTGTCCCTCTAAAAAATACCGTACACAGTATTTCACCGACGGCATTCGCCCACAAGAAGGCGTCCGCCACAGGGAAGGGAACACCGGCCGTGCATCAGGTCGCCGACACACCGAAGCTGAATGTGGAACCGCTCGGGGCCAGTTCGAGCTTGCGCATGCTGGCTTATGACGCCCTGAAGCGCGCCATCACGGAGATGGACATTTATGGCTCGACCGCCGAATTCCGCCTCGACGAGCGTCAGCTCTCAGAGGACCTGGGGGTGAGCCGCACGCCGATCCGCGAGGCCATGACGGTGCTGGAGCAGGAGGGCTTCGTGCGCTCCGTTCCCCGTCGCGGCATCTTCGTGGTGCGCAAGACCAAGCGGGAGATCATCGAGATGATCACCGTGTGGGCGGCACTCGAGGGCATGGCCGCGCGCCTCGCCGCCGAGCGCGCGAGCGCGGCCGAGCTGAAGGGCCTGCGGGAGCTGTTCAACGCGTTCGAGCGCGAGCCACTCAGTGCCCACATGCACGATTACTCGCAGGCCAATATCGATTTCCATCAGGCCATCATCCGCATGGGCGGCTGCAACCTGATCGCTGACATGACCGAGAACCTGTTCCTGCACATGCGCGCCATCCGCGCCGTGTCCATCCGGCAGGAGAACCGGTCGCAGACCTCCATGCGCGAGCACATGGCCATCATTGATGCGCTGGAGGCCCATGATCCCGACCAGGCCGAACGCCTGGTGCGGGAACACACGCTGGGCCTGGCCGACCATGTGGACCGGCACGGCGTGTTTCCCGAATAGCGGGCGCAGAAACGGAATTGCGGGAGCCCTTTCGTCCGCGCCCTGGCGGGCCGGAAGGGCCCGGCGACAAGGTCGACGTCCTGGCTCTCCGGGCCGGGGCGCGAAGCAAGTCAAAGGCTTAAAGTCAAAAGTTTTCCGGGAGGAAGCGGGATGTCCGCAGTCGCACAGATCATCGAAGCCAACGTTCCCGAGCAGGAGCTCACCGACGGGTTCCACCTCGTCATCGATGCGCTGAAGCTCAACGGCATCGAGACCATCTATAACGTGCCGGGCATTCCGATCACGGATCTCGGCCGCATGGCGCAGGCCGAGGGCATCCGCGTGGTCTCCTTCCGCCACGAGCAGAATGCGGGCAATGCCGCCGCCATCGCCGGCTTCCTCACAAAGAAGCCGGGCATCTGCCTGACCGTGTCGGCGCCGGGCTTCCTCAACGGGCTGACCGCGCTCGCCAACGCCACCACCAATTGCTTCCCCATGATCCTCATCTCCGGCTCCTCGGAGCGTGAGATCGTCGACCTCCAGCAGGGCGACTATGAGGAAATGGACCAGCTCGCCATCGCCAAGCCGCTCTGCAAGGCCGCCTTCCGCGTGCTGCATGCGGCCGATATCGGCATCGGCGTCGCCCGCGCCATTCGCGCCGCCTGCTCGGGCCGTCCCGGCGGTGTCTATCTGGACCTGCCGGCCAAGCTCTTCTCCCAGGTGATGGATGCCGAGGCCGGCGCCAAGTCGCTGGTGAAGGTGATCGATCCGGCTCCGGCCCAGATCCCCGGCCCCGACGCCGTGGCCCGCGCGCTTGAGGTTCTCAAGGGCGCCAAGCGGCCCCTCATCATCCTCGGCAAGGGCGCGGCCTATGCCCAGGCGGACGAGGAGATCAAGGCGCTGGTGGAGACCTCCGGCATTCCCTTCCTGCCCATGAGCATGGCCAAGGGCCTGCTGCCGGACACCCATCCCCAGTCCGCCGGCGCCGCCCGCTCCACCGCGCTGAAGGACAGCGACGTGGTGCTGCTCATCGGCGCCCGCCTCAACTGGCTGCTGTCCCATGGCAAGGGCAAGACCTGGGGCGATGCGCCCAAGAAGTTCATCCAGGTGGACATCGAGCCCAAGGAAATGGACTCCAACGTGGAGATCGCCGCCCCGCTGGTGGGCGACATCGGCTCGGTGGTGTCTGCCCTTCTCGCCGGCATGGGCCAGAACTGGCCGGCGCCCCCCGCCGACTGGGTGAACACCATCGTCACCAAGCGCGACGAGAACATCGCCAAGATGGCGCCGCGCCTGATGAAGAATTCTTCGCCCATGGACTTCCATGGCGCGCTCGGCGCCCTGCGCACCGTCATCAAGGAGCGGCCCGACGCCATCCTGGTGAATGAGGGCGCCAACACCCTCGACCTCGCCCGTGGCATCATCGACATGTACCAGCCGCGCAAGCGCCTGGACGTGGGCACCTGGGGCGTGATGGGCATCGGCATGGGCTTTGCCATCGCCGCGGCGGTGGAAACCGGCAAGCCGGTGCTGGCGGTGGAAGGCGACAGCGCCTTCGGCTTCTCCGGCATGGAGGTGGAGACCATCTGCCGGTACAACCTGCCGGTGTGCATCGTCATCTTCAACAATAACGGCATCTATCGCGGCACGGACACCGATCCCACCGGCCGCGACCCGGGCACCACGGTGTTCGTGAAGGACAGCCGCTACGACAAGATGATGGAAGCCTTCGGCGGCGTCGGCGTGAACGTGACGACCCCCGATGAGCTCAAGCGCGCCGTGGACGACGCCATGGACAGTGGCAAGCCCACCCTCATCAATGCGGTCATCGACCCGCAGGCCGGCACCGAGAGCGGCCGCATCGGCAATCTGAACCCGCAGAGCGTGGTGAAGAAAAAGAAGTGACAGCGCAAAGCCCTGCGGGCGGGGCGCTGTCCCGTCCGCCTCTCATCTGACAGTTGCCGGGCGCGGCGCGCGGGACATCCCGCCGCCGCAAGCCGCGGGGGCAACGGACAAAAAGAACAAGCGTCGCTTCAAGCGCGCGTCCAGAGGAACAACGAGGCTCTCATGGGCAAGGCTCTAGACGGCGTTCGCATCCTGGATTTCACCCACGTCCAGTCCGGTCCCACCTGCACGCAGCTGCTGGCCTGGTTCGGCGCGGATGTCATCAAGGTGGAGCGTCCCGGCGAAGGCGACGTGACGCGCACCCAACTTCGGGATGTCCCCAATGCGGACAGCCTGTACTTCACCATGCTCAATTCCAACAAGCGCTCCATCACGCTCGACACCAAGAACGCCGCCGGCAAGGCCGTGCTGGAGGATCTGGTGAAGGTGTGCGACGTGCTGGTGGAGAATTTCGCCCCTGGCGCCCTCGACCGCATGGGCTTTACCTGGGAGCGCCTGCAGGAGCTCAATCCGCGCCTCATCCTCGCCTCGGTGAAGGGCTTCGGCGCCGGTCCCTTCGAGCATTGCAAGGTCTATGAGAATGTCGCCCAGTGCGCGGGCGGCGCGGCCTCCACCACCGGCTTCCGCGATGGCCTGCCTCTCGTCACTGGCGCCCAGATCGGCGACAGCGGCACCGGCCTGCATTTGGCGCTCGGCATCGTCACTGCGCTGTTCCAGCGCGAGCATACGGGTCGTGGCCAGAAGGTGCTGGCCGCCATGCAGGACAGCGTCCTGAACCTGTGCCGGGTCAAGATGCGCGACCAACAGCGCCTCGCGCGCGGGCCGCTCTCCGAATACAGCCAGTTCGGCGAGGGCGTGCCCTTCGGCGACACCGTGCCCCGCGCCGGCAATGATTCCGGCGGCGGTCAGCCGGGCCGCATCCTGCGCTGCAAGGGCTGGGAGAACGATCCCAACGCCTACATCTATTTCATCACCCAGGCTCCGGTCTGGGGGAGGATCTGCGACGTGATCGGCGAGCCCACCTGGAAGACTGATCCCGATTACGCGACCGCACCCGCCCGGCTGCCGCACCTCAACGAGATCTTCACCCGCATCGAGGCGTGGACCATGGCCCACACCAAGTTCGAGGCTATGGAGATCCTCAACCGCTACGACATTCCCTGCGGCCCGATCCTGTCCATGAAGGAAATCGCCGAGGACCGCTCGCTCTATGCCACCGGCACGCTGGTGGAGGTGGAGCATCCCGAGCGCGGCACCTATGTGACCGTCGGCAATCCCATCAAGCTCTCCGACAATGACGTACCGGTGGAGCGCTCGCCGCTGCTCGGCGAGCACACCGAGGAAATCCTCGCGGACGTCCTCGGCTTCGACGCCAACCGCATTGAGGAGGTGCGGCGCGCCGGGGCGGTGGGGGCCCCGCTGCCCCTCGCCGCCGAATGAGGTTCCGTCACCCCCAGCGGATCATCTGTCGGGGGTGACCAAAGATCACCGGCCGTGCCGCGCTTCGCGGGTACGTCCGGACATCGGCGTGAAGTCTTCGCGTCACCGTGGCTAACCTTGCTAAGCTAGAGCGAGCCCATGTCTGATGAAATGTCTGCGTCGCCTTCCCCGGCGATCGACTTCGAGGAACTGGCGGCCCGCGCCGGAGACGCCATTGTCGTCTCCGATGGAACGGGCGCCATCACCTTCTGGAACGGGGCGGCCGAGCGCATGTTCGGCTTTGCCGCCGCGGAGGCCCTGGGCCAGTCCCTCGACATCATCATTCCCGAGCGCCAGCGCCAGCGGCACTGGGACGGCTACCACGTGACCATGCGCACGGGTGTGACGCGCTACGGCACCGAGCTTCTGCGCGTGCCGGCGCTCCACAAGGACGGTCACGCTTTGTCCATTTCCTTCACCGTGGCCCTGCTCACGTCCGGCGGGGCGACGCCCACCGGCATCGTGGCTGTCATCCGCGACGAGACCGCCCGGTGGAAGGAGGAGAAGGCCCTGCGCAAGCGGGTGGCCGAACTGGAGGCCCAGGCCGTGACCTGAGCCGGCAGAAGAACAGCCAGGCGCACTGGCGATACCGGCGGCGGGCAGTTCCGTGCCGCCGGGCCTTGGGAATTCTGATGCTGGGCGAGAGGCCCGGCGTCAGGGGAAGTCTAACGCTCAAAAGGGAAGTGGAACATGACCAAGCCGTTGGAAGGGATCAAGATTATCGACTTCACCCACGTGCAGGCCGGCCCCGCCTGCACCCAGCTCCTCGCCTGGTTCGGCGCGGATGTGATCAAGGTGGAGCGCCCCGGCTCGGGCGACGTGACGCGCAACCAGCTCCGCGACATCTCCAATGCGGACGCGCTCTATTTCACCATGCTCAACTCCAACAAGCGCTCCCTGACCCTGGACACCAAGACCAAGGCCGGCAAGGAAGTGCTGGAGAAGCTCATCAAGGAGAGCGACGTCCTCGTCGAGAACTTCGCCCCCGGCGCGCTCGACCGCATGGGCTTCACCTGGGAGCGCATCAACGAGCTCAATCCCGGCATGATCGTCGCCTCGGTGAAGGGCTTCTCCGACGGCCATCATTATGAAGACCTGAAGGTGTACGAGAACGTCGCCCAGTGCGCGGGCGGCGCCGCCTCCACCACCGGCTTCTGGGACGGCCCCCCCACCGTATCGGCGGCTGCGCTGGGTGACAGCAACACCGGCATGCACCTGGCCATCGGCATCCTCACCGCGCTGCATTCGCGCAACAAGACCGGCAAGGGCCAGAAGGTGGCGGTGTCCATGCAGGACGCGGTCATCAACCTCTGCCGCGTCAAGCTGCGCGACCAGCAGCGCCTCGACCGCGTGGGCTACCTGGAGGAATATCCCCAGTACCCGCACGGCTCCTTCTCGGACGTGGTTCCGCGCGGCGGCAATGCCGGCGGCGGCGGCCAGCCCGGCTGGGTGCTGAAGTGCAAGGGCTGGGAGACCGATCCCAACGCCTACATCTACTTCACCGTGCAGGAGCAGGCCTGGGGCAAGGTGGCGGAAGCCATCGGCAAGCCGGAATGGATCAATGACCCGGCCTACGCCACCGCCCGCGCCCGCCAGGACAAGATCTTCGACATCTTCGCCACCATCGAAGGCTGGCTCGCCGACAAGACCAAGTTCGAGGCGGTGGACATCCTGCGCAAGTTCGACATCCCCTGCGCGCCGGTGCTGACCATGAAGGAGATCGCCGAGGATCCGTCCCTGCGGGCCTCCGGCACCATCGTGGAAGTGGATCACAAGCAGCGCGGCAAGTATCTGACCGTCGGCAGCCCGATCAAGTTCTCGGACATGTCGGTGGAGATCACCGGCTCTCCGCTGCTGGGCGAGCACACCGACGAAGTGCTCTCCGAGCTCGGCTATTCCGCCGACCAGATCAAGGAAATGCACTCCGAGCGCGTGGTCTGATCCGCGCGGTCTGAAGGTTTCCGCCGGGTTTTCCCGGCCCGTCATGCGGAGCGCATTCGCGCTCCGCATGGTCCCTTCCGCCGGCCCGACCGGCATAACGGGTGCATGCACGAGGTCCAGCGGCCCGCTTTCGGCCGCTCCGCCAGCAAGGAGCGGGTGCGCCTTTCCGGCACCTGAGTTCGCGTTCACCGAGGCAGAGGCAAAGCCCCCTCGGGTTGATCAGCCCCCATGGCTTGACGGCGCGCCGCCCCTGCGGCGCTGAGGCCCCGGGACCTTTCTTTCCCGGATCGGATTGTCGGCTCCCGCGTCACGCCGGAAGCGGTATCGCCCGGCGCGCGTTTGCGTCCGGGCACCGGCCCACGAGCGCGCGGCATGAGCAGAAAAGGCCACGCGCTCCAACGCCCCAACGAAATGCGGGAGAGCGCCCATGAACATTCACGAATATCAGGCCAAGGCCCTGCTGCGGGACTATGGCGTTCCGGTCTCGCGCGGCCTGCCGGCCTTCACCGCCGAGGAGGCGGAAGCCGCCGCCCGCTCCATCAATGCGCCGGTGACCGTGGTGAAGGCCCAGATCCATGCGGGCGGGCGCGGCAAGGGCCGCTTCAAGGAACTGCCCGTGGGCGCCAAGGGCGGCGTGAGGGTGGTGACGACGCCCGAGGAGGTGCGCAAGGCCGCCGCCGAGATGCTCGGCAACACCCTCATCACCCAGCAGACCGGCCCCTATGGCAAGCAGGTGAACCGCCTCTATGTGGAGGAGGGGGCGCCCATCGCCTCGGAATTCTATCTCTCTTTGTTGGTCGATCGGGAAACGTCGCGAGTGGCCTTCGTGGTGTCCACCGAGGGCGGCATGGACATCGAGGAGGTCGCCCACAACACCCCTGAGAAGATCGTCACCTTCTCGGTCGACCCGGCGAGTGGCATCCAGCCCTTGCACGGTCGCAAGGTGGCACGCGCTCTCGGCCTGACGGGGGATCTGGCCAAGCAGGCCGGGGAACTGGCGCGCAGCCTCTTCACCGCCTTCGTGGAAACCGACATGGCGCTGTTGGAGATCAACCCGCTGGTGGTGACCAAGGGCGGCAAGCTGAAGGTGCTCGACGCCAAGATCGGCTTTGATCCCAACGCCTTGTTCCGCCATCCGGAAATCGCCCGGCTGCGCGACGAGACCGAAGAGGACGCCAAGGAGATCGAGGCGTCGAAGTATGACCTGGCCTATATCGCGCTCGACGGCACCATCGGCTGCATGGTGAACGGTGCGGGCCTGGCCATGGCGACGCTGGACATCATCAAGCTCTATGGGGAGAGCCCGGCCAACTTCCTGGACGTGGGCGGCGGCGCCAGCGAGGAGAAGGTGACGGCGGCGTTCAAGATCATCAC
>NZ_JARBFX010000014.1 GCF_028863665.1 Aquabacter sediminis | reverse complement strand
CCACGAAGGCGGCCGCGGCGGGCATCGGCGGCCGGCGCGGGCTCGGCCGGCGGCTCGGACGGGCGCGGCCGCACGAAGGGCGGCAAGGTGGGGCGGCCGGTGCTTTCCGGCGCGGGGGCCTGGCGCGTGGGGGCCGGAGCCGGGGGCGGCGGAGGCGGCGCATAGGTCTCCACC
Source organism: Aquabacter sediminis (assembly GCF_028863665.1). GTDB lineage: Bacteria > Pseudomonadota > Alphaproteobacteria > Rhizobiales > Xanthobacteraceae > L1I39. The sequence continues at coordinate 113,382 of NZ_JARBFX010000014.1, read as the reverse complement.
TCCTCTTCCTCCTCATCCTCCAGCGCGGGCTGGAAGGACTGCGCAGGCGCGAAGGCCGGCGCGGACGCGGAGGCGGCGGAAGCGCCGCCCGACAGCGAGACCTGATCGAGACGGGCGGCAAGACCCGCCAGTTCCTTCAGCACCGCCGAAATGCCCACCAGCACGATGCCGCCCGACAGCACCGCGGCACCCGCCGCGATCAGCGCATTGCCGAAATTGGACACGAAAATCGCCATCCCGAGCACCGAGACGACGAGGCCAACCAGCGCCAGGAGAAAACCGATAGCACCCACTAACCGCCACATATGATCACTCCAAGCACGAACCGCGCGGCACGATCGTCCAAAGCAAATTGCGGTCCAGGCAAGAAATCGGCGTCGCCGCTGTTGTCCGATCTCCCAGCCCGCCCTATCTAGATCGCAGTTCGGGCGACCCTCCATCCTCGGTCACCGGGGGGACGTCGCCGAACCCTACCGGATCGATTGCGGAGACGCCCAATGTCTTTCACGCTTCCCGAACTGCCCTACTCCTACGACGCGCTCGCCCCCTACATGTCCCGCGAGACGCTCGAATATCATCACGACAAGCATCATCTTGCGTATGTCAATAACGGTAACAACCTCCTAAAGGGAACTGAATTTGAGGGAAAATCCCTCGAGGAGATCGTCAAGGGCTCCTACGGGAAGAATGCCGGCCTCTTCAACAATGCCGGCCAGCACTATAACCACCTCCACTTCTGGAACTGGATGAAGCCGAACGGCGGCGGCGCCATCCCCGGTGAGCTTGAGAAGAAGATCATCGAGGACATCGGCTCGGTCGAGAAGTTCAAGGAGGAGTTCGTGGCGGCCGGCGTCGGCCAGTTCGGCTCCGGCTGGGCCTGGCTCACCCTCAAGGACGGCAAGCTGTCCGTGACCAAGACCCCGAACGGCGAGAACCCGCTGGTGCATGGCGGCGTGCCGCTGCTGGGCGTCGATGTGTGGGAGCACTCCTACTATATCGACTACCGCAACCGCCGCCCCGACTATGTGAAGGCCTTCGTCGACCACCTGGTCAACTGGGACTATGTGGCCGAGCTGTATTCCAAGGCTGGCTGATCCCATCAGCTGACCGGATCAGACGACCCCGCGGCCGGACCCTTCCGGGTCACGCCTTCAAAGGGTCCAGATCAGGCCGGGAGCGCGCCGCGCTCTCGGCTTTTTTATTTGTGATAACGGCATCGCACCCCGCAAGCCGGACGTGCGCCGCAAGTTCCGCACAAGGATTAGGCGGCAAAATGCAATCACAGGAGGTATTGCACGCAACCCCGCGGGGGCTGTTGCAATGCAATGCATAAATTTCTTGCATCCACCGGTCTTCCAAGCAAGATGAGCCGCTCACAATCATGTGAGCTCGGCCAGCGCACTGTCCGCCCCGCGCTGGTCACTTTTCAGGGGCTGATGCAACGCGTTTGAGTTGGGCCGTACAACGATGCGTAACCTGCTTTCCGACCGTCTGCCGCGTGCCTTTGCAGACCGTCTTGCGCTGCTCCTGATCGTCGCCGTTTGTGTCCTGGGCCTGTGGACCTACCACGATTACGGCCTTGGCTGGGACGACTTCACCCATTCGCAATATGGCGACCTGCTGCTGCGCTATTACGCGTCGGGCCTGACCTTCCAGCGGGTCTTCTCGTTCGTGAACCTTTACTATTATGGCGGCAGTTTCGATCTGGCCGCCGCCTGGCTTGGCAAGCACCTGCCCATCGACATCTTCGACCTGCGCCGCCTGCTGGGCGGGATCGTCGGTGTGCTCGGCATGGTCATCGTGTGGCGCACCGGACGCCGGCTCGGCGGCCCGGTCTGCGGTCTCGTGGCCCTGTGCCTGCTCGCCATCTGCCCGCTCTATTACGGGCACATGTTCATGAATGCGAAGGACGCGCCCTTCGCGGTGGCGGTGGCGGGCCTCGTCTATGCGCTGGTGCGGGCCCTTGAGGAATTCCCCAAGCCCACCTGGCGCACGGTCGGCATTTTCGCGGTGGCGCTGGGCTTTACCATCGGCACCCGGGTGCTCGGCGCCATCTCGGTGGTCTATCTCACGGCCGCCCTGGCCCTGCTGCTGCTCGTGGAATGGCGCAAGCTCGGCCTGAAGGCGGCGGCGGGGCGCATGGCCACCTTCATCGGCCTGCTCGCCTTGGGCTTGCCCATGGCCTATCTCATCATGGGCTTGGCCTGGCCCTGGGCCGTGGTGGAGCCGCTGAACCCGCTCCATGCGCTCACCTATTATTCCCACTTCTGGGAAGTGCCCTGGCGCGAGCTCTATGAGGGCCGTCCCGTCCTCGTGCCCGACATGCCGCGCACTTATGTGCCGACCCTGTTCGCGGTGCAGATGCCGGAATTCTTCCTGGCCCTGTCGGTGGCCGGCATGGGCGGCGCCCTGGTGGCGAGCCTGTTCGGCAAGGCCGAGGCCAACCGCCGCGCCCAGCTGATGCTGGTGCTCACCGCCGCCCTGTTCCCCATCCTGCTCACCGTGGTGACGCGGCCGGTCATGTATAACGGCATCCGCCACTTCGTCTTCGTCACCCCGGCGCTGGCGGTGCTGGGGGGGCTTGCCGGACACTGGGCCTGGTCCTGGGCCATGCGGCATGGCGAGACGGCACGGGCGGCCTTTGCGGGCATCTTCGCCCTCGGGCTGGTGCTGCCGGCCTCTGAGTTCGCCCAGCTCCATCCGCTCCAATACACCTATTACAACCACCTCGTCGGCGGCGTGCGCGGCGCGGACAGCATGTTCATGCTCGACTACTGGGGGCTCGCCTTCAAGCAGGCCACCGCCGAGCTGGACGAATATGTGGAAGAGCACCGCCGCACGCTGCCGCAGGGCCGCAAGTTCCGCGTGGCGGTCTGCGGTCCCCACCGGGCGGCGGCGGCGGAACTTGGCCCGCGCTACGAAACCACCTACGACACCCACAATGCCGACTTCGCCCTGATGCTGGACGAGTTCTACTGCGCCAAGGTGCAGGCCCCGGTGATCGTGAAGGTGGAGCGGGACGGGGTGGTGTTCGCGCGGGTCTATGACGTGCGCGGCCGCAGCTTCCCTTCGGTGTTCGCCTCCGGGCAGTAAGGCCAGCCGGGTCAGAAGAGCCGATGTCTGAAGTCGCCGGCGGCGCGCAGCCCCGGCGGCTTTTTCATTTTCCGCCCGGCAACACTTTGGGCCGCGCACGGAGAGCGCGCCGCGAGGCTGCGCTCCAGCGGCGACGTGGCGCACACTTCCGCACCATAATTTTATTATATTCCAAGGAATTAAGCGCGACACCTAAAGCGAGAGACGAAGTGCTCCGCTCGCCCCGTCTCAGAACAGCTTCATCCGCCGGAACACCCAGGCCAGCCCAAGGGCGAAGGCGATCAGCAGGAAGGAGATGATCCAGAAGGATTCGGGATTCTCCTCCCCCGGTATGCCGCCCACATTCATGCCGAACAGGCCGGACACGAAGGTCAGCGGGGCGAACACCACGGTCACCACCGCCAGCACCAGCATGGACTGGTTCATCTGCTCGGCGCGCCGGTCCACCAACTGGTCGCGAATGAGCGAGGCGCGCTCGCGGATGGAATCCAGTTCTTCGGTGAAGCGCGTCACCCGGTCCGCCGCGTCCCGCAGCCGGTTGCGGTCCTTGGGACCGATCCAGGGGTCGTCCTCCAGCGAGAAATGGGTCAGCGCCTCCCTCTGGGGGGCGATGTGGCGGCGCAGCTTGATGGAGACCCGGCGCAGGATGGCCTGGCGGGGCATGATGTCCGACGCCTGCCCGCCGGCCACCTCGTCCTCCAGTTCGTCCGCCTGGTCCATGAGGGCGGCGACCACCGAATCCAGCCGCTCCACCAGCCGCATGGCCAGATCCGCCACCATCTCCCCTTGCGTGCGCGGGCACCGCCCCCGCCGCAGCGCGTCGATGAAATCGGCAATGGCGGAGACCGGCTCATGCTGGAGCGTCACGATGCGCCGCTCCTCCACCCAGAAATGGACGCCCTGGAGTTCCTCCGGCAGGGCGTTCCTGTGCAAATTCACCGCCCGCAGAACCAGATAGGCGCCATCCGCATGCATGGCGCAGTGGGGCCGGCTCTCGTCATCCAGCATGGAATCGATGATGAGGGGATCGATGCGGCTCTGCTCCCGCAGCCAGTCCTGCCGGCGTCGGGGCAGCGCGCGAAAGTGCAGCCAGAGGAAGCCGGTCTGCGGGGGCGGCGCGTTCAGCATCTCCCCGCTGGTCACGGGCGTGCCGCCGCCCTTCCCATCAAAGAGCCAGGCCTCCAGCAAACCCTCGGCCTGCAAACCTTCGCCCCCTAGGACGTGCATGCGGATCCCCCGAACACAGCGGCGCCTGACTGCCCGAAACCGGCCAGCCGGAAAAAGGGGCGCGCGCCTTCCATGTCCACCATGGACACGCGCCCCTTCTTTCTGATGACAGCCCTCAGGCGAGGGCGGGCAGGATGCGCGCCCAGCTGCGGATGCCCTTATGGAACGAGGTCAGGTCATATTTCTCGTTGGGGGAATGGATGCGGTCGTCATCCAGGCCGAAGCCGATGAGCAGCGTGTCCAGCCCCAGCAGCGCCTTGAACTGGCCGACAATGGGGATGGAGCCGCCCGAGCCCACCGTGACCGGCGCCGTGCCCCATTCCTGCTCCAGGGCGCCGGCGGCCTTCTGAAGGTCGACGCTGTCGGCGGGCACGAGGAAGGCGCGGCTGCCCTCCCCCGCCGAGAAGGTCATCCGGCAGTCCGCGGGCAGGCGCGCTTCGACGAAGGCGCGGAACGCCTCCTTGATGGCGACCGGGTCCTGGTCCGCCACCAGGCGGAAGGAAATCTTGGCGGTGGCGGAGGCGGGGATGATGGTCTTGCTGCCCTGCCCCAGATAGCCGCCATAGATGCCGTTCACCTCGAAGGTGGGGCGCGACTGGATCTGCTCGATCACCATGCGGTCGGCTTCGCCCGCCGCGACGGAGAGCCCGACCGGACCGAGGAAGGACTGCGCGGTGAGGCCGAGCCCCGCCCATTGCGCCTTCTGCGCCGCCGTCGGTTCCACCACGGCATCGTAGAAGCCGGGAATGGTGATGCGCCCCTGCCCGTCATGCACGTCGGCGATGATGCGGGCGAGCACATGCACGGGATTGCGCGCCGCGCCCCCGAAGAGGCCGGAATGCAGGTCCCGGTCCGGTCCCAATATGGTCAGCTCGGTATGGACGATGCCGCGCAGGCCCGTGGTGATGGCGGGCGTGGCGCGGTCCCACATGCCGGTGTCGCACACCAGCGCCACATCGGCGGCAAGCTCCCCCGCATGGGCCGCGAGGAAGGCCGGCAGGCTCGGCGAGCCGCACTCCTCCTCGCCCTCCAGCAGAACGGTGACGTCCACGGGCAGGCGACCGTCCACCTCTTTGAGCGCCCGGAGCGCCTCGATGAAAGTGAAGACCTGGCCCTTGTCGTCACAGGCCCCGCGCGCCACGATCCGCTGGCGGCCCGCTTCATCCGATGCCAGGCGCGGCTCGAAGGGCGGGGTCTCCCACAGCTCCAGCGGGTCCACCGGCTGGACGTCGTAATGGCCATAGAACAGCACCCGGCGCGGCGCGCCGGTGTCGGTGCGGGCCACCACCACCGGATGGCCGCTGGTCTCGCGCACGGCGGCGGACAGGCCCAGCTCCGCCAAGGTCGTCGCGGCGAAATCGGCGGCCTTGCGGCAATCGGCCTTGTGGGCGGGATCGGTGGAGATGGAGGGAATGCGCAGGAAGTCGAACAGGCGGCCAAGGCTCGCCTCCAGGCCGTCATCCACCCGCTTCAGGACTTGCTCCGACACGATCGCCTCTCCCTGCCTTCCCACCCGTGCCGCGCCGGCCGGCGCGGAGGGGTTGCCCGCTCTGGGTAGCATGGCCCCGCCCCCATGAAAACGAAACGCGGCCCCGGGAAGACCCGGAGCCGCGTCGCATGTGGCACAGAAGATGAGGCCTGGGCCCTCGCGCGGTCAGCCGACCGCATGCTCCTTGTCGCTGTCCTCGGATGCCCGCGCGTTCGGCAGCGGGCGCTGGGCCCGGCGGGCGCGCTGCAGCACGGAGCCGATGCGGCGATAGAGCAGGCGCGGCAGGAGCGGCATGCCCACCGCCGCATCATAGCCGCAGCGGCCGGCGGTGCGGGTGAGCTGGAGGGTCGAGCCATCCGCCACCATCACGGCGGGCAAGGCGTCATCGCCCTCGCGGAAGGGGTGGTCGGGAACGTCGTCCACCGTATTGACCTGCACCACCGCCACGTCGAAGGCACGCGGCAGGGCCAGCGCCTCTTCAACGGTGGACACCTCGGTCACAGCCCCCACGCCCAGGGCGCTCAGGCCCGCGCGCGTGGTCTGGCGACGGTCAGGATCGGAATCGATGATCAGAATGCGGGCTGTGGGCAACACCTTCATGGGGCGCTCCTGCTTGAGCGATCCGTGCGGCGACGCTTGGATCGGGGTTGAGCAGCTCCGTCCGAACGCAACCCCGCAATTGCGCTAGACTCGCTGCACGGTAACAAACCCCTACAACCGAGACAACCGCTACCCGGGTCCCACCAACAGCTATTCTATTTTCGCATACCTCCCAGGATGCCCCGCAGGATCGCCCGACCCAGTTGCGTGCCCACCTGGGACGCCACCGAACGGGCCACCTGCCGCACCACCACCTCCGTGGTGGACATGCGGGTGGAGGGGCGCGGCGCCGGTGCCCGGGGGGCTTTGGGAGGCTCGGCGGGCGGGAGGCGCGGGGCGGATCTTGTGGAGGGGACCGAGGTGGGCGACCGGCGCGGCGGCGGCTCGGGCGCCCGGCCCCACGGCCCGGAGGGCGCGGAAGGGACAGGCTCGCTCTTCTCCTCCGCGCGTCCCTGCAGCACCTCGAACGCGGAATGCCGGTCCACCGGGGTGTCATAGAGCCGCCCCCACGGGCTTGCCGCGATGAGCGCCTTGCGCTCGTCCGGCGCCAGCGGACCGACGCGGGCGGCCGGCGGGCGCACCAGCATGCGCTCCACCATGGCCGGCGTGCCATTGCCCTCCAGCAGCGAGACCAGCGCCTCGCCCTTGCCCAGCTCGGTGATAACCCGCGCGGTATCGAGCCGGGGATTGGGTCGGAAGGTTTCGGCGGCGGTCTTCACCGCCTTCTGGTCGCGGGGGGTAAAGGCGCGCAGCGCGTGCTGCACCCGGTTGCCCAGCTGGGAGAGCACCTTGTCCGGCACATCGAGCGGGTTCTGGGTGACGAAATAGACCCCCACCCCCTTGGAGCGGATGAGGCGAACCACCTGCTCCACCTTGTCCAGCAGCACCTTGGGCGCTTCGTCGAACAACAGGTGCGCCTCGTCGAAGAAGAAGACCAAGCGGGGCTTTTCCGGGTCGCCCACCTCCGGCAACTGCTCGAACAGCTCGGACAAAAGCCACAGCAGGAAACAGGCATAAAGGCGCGGCGCGCCCATGAGGCGGTCGGCCGCCAGGATGGAGATGACCCCCTTGCCGGAGGCGTCCACATGCATGAGATCCTCGATGCGCAGCGCCGGCTCGCCAAAGAAGCTGTCCGCTCCCTGATTCTCGAGAACCAGGACCTGCCGCTGGATCGCGCCCACGGTGGCGGAGGAGACGTTGCCGTACTGGGCGCGCAAGGTGGCGCTGTTCTCCGCCACATGGGCCAGCATGGCCCGCAGGTCCTTCAGGTCGAGCAGCAGCAGGCCCTGTTCGTCGGCGACCCGGAAGACGATGTTGAGCACCCCTTCCTGGGTCTCGTTGAGCCCCATGAGCCGCGCCAGCAAGAGCGGCCCCATCTCGGAAATGGTGGTGCGCACCGGATGCCCCTGCTCGCCGAACAGGTCCCAGAAGGCGACGGGGAAGCGCTCGGGCACATAGGTGATGCCCACCTCCTCCGCCCGCTTGACGAGGAAATCGCGCGGCTCCCCCATGGCGGCGATGCCGGAGAGGTCGCCCTTGATGTCGGCGGCGAAGACCGGCACGCCGGCCCGCGAGAATCCTTCCGCCAGCACCTGGAGCGTCACCGTCTTTCCGGTGCCGGTGGCGCCGGTCACCAGGCCGTGGCGGTTGGCAAGGCGCAGCACGAGGGAGAGATCCGGGCTGGCCGCGCCATCGCCGCGGGGGCCGATGCAGCGGCCCAGAAAGACGTCTCCTGCTGGCACCTTCGCCGCCGGAACCTTTGCGGTCATAGCGCGTCTCCCTCTTGCCGCTTTGCCGTGATCCATTTGGCCTCGGCCCGCAGCCCCGCACAAGGCCCGGGCCGTACGCTCGCCCGTCATGGTCTTGCGTGTAGAGTGCGGCGCGGCCAAGATCGACCGCGCGGGAACCAGCGAGAGGTGCGCGATGGAAGAGTTGGTCACCCGGCTGAAGGAAAAGGTGGGGCTCTCCGATCCCGCCGCACGCCGGGCGGTGGACGTGGTCATCGAATTCCTGTCCAACGAGGCGCCGGCCGGCGCCATGGAAGATCTGGCGGGTGCCGTGCCCGGGCTGTCGGACGTCCTGTCCCGCTGCGCCAAAGAGGCAAGCGTGCCGCTCTCCACGCGCCATTTCGGCGGCATGGCCCGCCTGATGCAGGTGGCGGACCGCATGATGGCCGCCGGCATGACCATGAGCCAGGTGCAGCAGGCCACCCATGAAGTGGTCGCTTTCGCCCGCGAGCGCGCCGGCGACGCGGCCGTGGACCGGATCGTCACCGCCATTCCCGGACTGCGCCTGGTCGCCTGACCGGCAAGGACCATGTGGCGGGACGCCTCCTGCGTGCGCCACCAATTGCCGACGTGCCTGCCCCGGCGGGGCTCTTTATGCTAGGGGGCGATCCTCGCCCTCTACAGGCTTACGCCTCATGACCTCTCCCGCCTTCGTCATGCCGGACACCCGCACCCTCCCCGCCTGCGGCCGCACGCTCACCCTCGGGCCGCGCACGCTGGTGATGGGCATCCTCAACATCACCCCCGATTCCTTCTCCGACGGCGGCCAGAATGCCGCCCCCGACGATGCGCTGGCCAATGCCCGCCGCCTCGCTGCGGAGGGCGCGGACATCCTGGATGTGGGCGGCGAATCCACGCGGCCGGGCCATACCCCGGTGGCGGCGGACGAGGAATGGGCGCGCGTCGCCCCCGTGCTGGCGGCCCTCAAGGACGAAAGCGCCCTCCCGGTCTCCATCGACACCTGGAAAGCGCAGGTGGCCCGCAAGGCCGTGGCCGCGGGCGCCGTGATCGTGAATGACGTATGGGGCTTTTCCCGCGACCCGGACATGGCCCATGTGGTGGCGGAGACAGGCGCGGCGGCCATCGTCATGCACAATCGGGACAGCGTCGATCCGGCGGTGGATGTCATCGCCGACATGCTCGCCTTCTTCGAGCGGGCGCTGGAGCGGGCGGAGAAGGCCGGCGTGCCGCGCGATCGCATCGTGCTCGATCCCGGCATCGGCTTCGGCAAGACCTTCGAGCAGAATCTGGCCGCCATCGCCCGTCTTGGGGAACTGCGCGTTCTGGGCCTGCCCCTGCTGCTCGGCACCTCCCGCAAGTCGCTCATCGGCAAGGTGATCGAGACCACGCCGCCCGAGCGCGTGCCCGGAACCATCGCCTCCAACGTCATCGGCATCATGGCCGGGGTGGAGATCATCCGCGTGCATGACGTGGCTGAACATGTGCAGGCCGCCCGCGTGAGCGAAGCCATCCGCGCTGCCCGATGACCACCGCCTATCTGTGCCTCGGCGGCAATGTGGGCGATCCGCGCGCAACGCTCGCCCGCGCCCGCGCGCTGCTGGCGCGTGCCGGGCTGACCCTCGTGCGCACGTCGGCACTTTATCGCACGCCCCCTTGGGGACCTGTGCCGCAGGGGGATTATCTCAACCAGGTGATCGAGGTCTCCAGTCCGCTTGGGGCCCTCTCCTTGCTGCATCTCGCCTTGCGTGTGGAGCGCATGCTGGGGCGCGATCGTTCGCGGGAGGAGCGCTACGGCCCCCGCCCCATCGATATCGACATCCTGGCCTTCGGCACCGAGCGGCACGCTACGCCCGACTTGCAATTGCCCCACCCTCGCCTCATGGAACGGGCCTTCGCCCTCGTGCCGCTGGCGGAGATCGCCCCGGGATTGGTCATTGAAGGGGTGCGGGTCGCGGACGCGCTCGCGCGGCTCGACCAAGCCGGCATCGTGCGGATCGACGCTGACGAATGACAAAAGGCGCCCCGCCGAAGGGGCGGGGCGCCTTTTGGAGCGGCTGGAGGCGCACGCTGTGCCAGCGCGCCGCCTCCTCCTGTCCCGGAGCGGGAAAAGGGCGCAGGCCCCGCTCAGTCTTGATGGCCGGGGCGCCGCGCCTGATAGGCGCTGGCCCTCGAGCTCAAGTCCCGCCAGGCGCGCGCCAATTGGCTCACTTCCCGGCGGCGTTCGGCTCACATGCGATCAACGCCGCGATACCAGGTGTCCACCTGTTCCTTCACCTGATCCTTGGCCAGGCCATAGCGCTCCTGAAGCTTTCCTTCGAGCTTCTCGCGATTGCCGTTGATCTGGGTCATGTCGTCGTCAGTGAGCTTGCCCCACTGGGTCTTGACGCTGCCGCTGAACTGCTTCCAGTTTCCTTCGATGCGATCCCAATTCATGTGTTTTACTCCCTTCGAGCAAAGAAACTATGCTACTTGAACGCACAGGCCGCGCTCGGGTTCCCGCCTTTTTGCGCGATCACGGCCCGTTGAGCGCGCCCGCCGAACGCGCCATGCTGCACGGCACCGATTCCGCGCCAGCGCGCGGAAGGCGACGGGGATGACATGACGCGTCCGCACGAAGACGATGCCGCCTTGGCCGAGCGCGTGGCGCGGGGCGAGCGGGCCGCGCTGGCCCGGGCCATCACGCTGATCGAATCCCGGCGGGCCGATCATCGCGCACGCGCGCAGGCGCTTCTGCAGTCCCTCCTGCCCCGCACCGGCAAGGCCTATCGTGTGGGCATCACCGGCGTGCCCGGCGTGGGCAAGTCCACCACCATCGACGCGCTCGGCACCTATCTCACCGGCCAGGGCCACAAGGTGGCGGTGCTGGCGGTGGACCCCTCCTCCACCCGCACCGGCGGCTCGATCCTGGGCGACAAGACGCGCATGTCGCGCCTGTCCGTGGACCCTGCCGCCTTCGTTCGCCCCTCCCCCTCCGGCGGCACGCTGGGCGGCATCGCCGCCAAGACGCGCGAGACCATGCTCCTGTGCGAGGCCGCCGGCTTCGACGTGGTTCTGGTGGAGACGGTGGGGGTCGGCCAGTCCGAGACGGCGGTGGCCGATCTCACCGACACCTTCCTCGTGCTTATGCTGCCCGGCGCGGGCGATGAATTGCAGGGCATCAAGAAGGGCGTGCTGGAGCTTGCCGATATCGTCGCCGTCAACAAGGCGGACGGCGACAATGTGAACCGCGCCCGCGCGGCGGCGGGCGAGTATCGCGCCGCCTTGCACCTGCTCGGCTCGCGCCAGGCCCATTGGTCGCCCCCCGTGCTCACCTATTCCGGCCTGACCGGCGACGGCATTCCCCAGGTGTGGGAGCAGGTGCTGCTCCATCGCAGCAAGTGCGAGGCGGTCGGCACCTTCACGGCCACCCGCCGGGCGCAGCAGGTGCGCTGGATGTGGACACTGCTCCAGGAGCGCCTCGCCGCCCGCGTCGCCTCCGATCCCGCCATCAAAGCCCGCCTGCCGACGCTGGAGCGCGAAGTGGCGGAGGGCACCTTGGCGCCCACCCTGGCGGCCAACGAGATTGCCGCCCTCATAGGCTTGTAGGATGGGCGCGCCGGCCCGCACCGTCCTCATCTGCGGCTTCGGCCCCTTTCCCGGCGTACCGCGCAACCCCTCGCAGATCGCCGCGATCGACCTGGCGCGGCTGCGACGGCCTCTTCTCGATGGCCTCGACCGTCACCTGGAGATCCTGCCGACCCGGTGGAACGCGTTGCCCCATCTGGCGCAGACCGTGCGGCGGCTTCAGCCGGACGCGGTGCTGCTGCTGGGCGTCGCCGCCCGTCGACGGGTGGTGAATGTGGAAGTGCGGGCTGTGAATGCCGCCAGCCCCTTTCCCGATGCCGCGCGGCGCCATGCGCCCCAGCGGGCCTTGCAGCCTGCAGGCCCGGATGTGTGCGCCACGACCGCTTCCCCTGCCCGCCTGCTCCAGGCGCTCCGGACGGCGGGTGTGAAAGCCGCGGTCTCGCGGGATGCGGGACGCTATCTGTGCAATGGAGCCTATTACACGGCGCTTTCCGTCCTGCGGGATGCGGGAACGCCGGTTGTGTTCATCCATTTGCCGGGACGCGGGCCGGTGGCCCGCATCGACCGGGTTCGCCGCGCCCATGGACTGGCGCGCCTCCTCAAGGTCCTCGCGACGCCGCGCTGACCCCGTTCGGCCAGGATTTCCTCAGGCCTTCTCGCCGTTGCGCGGGCGGCGCGGGGCACGGGGCGGGGTGATGTCGATCATCTCATAGCCGTCGGGCGAGGTCTGGTAGCGCGTGACGTTCACGTTGACCTTGCCGCGCCCGAAGAACAGGAAATGCAGACCTCCCACCACCACGGCCACGGCCAGCACGATGCCGGCGGCCACCAGCAGGGAGCCGAGGAGGGCGAAGAGGATCGCCGCGACGACGCCACCCGCCACGATCAGTCCGGCGGCGCGCAAGGTGCTCAGGAAACGGTTCATCGGTCTCTTTCTCGCATGCACCTACGTAAGGTGCACGCAAGGTTTGGCGGACTTGTGGCGCCGGCTCGCAATTTCAGCGGGCCTCAATACCCCCGCTTGGGGTCCACCAAATTGGCAACGCCCTGCCCTGCCCGGATGCGGCGAATGTTGTCCGCAATCTGCGCCGCCCCCGATTTCGGGATGGCGGTGGAGGCCAGATGCGGCGTGATCAGCACATTCTCCATGCCCCAGAGCGGGCTTTGCGCCGGCAGAGGCTCGGTCTCGAACACATCCAGCGTCGCCCCGCCCAGCGCGCTGGAGGCCAGCGCCGCCACGAGCGCCGGCTCGTCGATGATGGCGCCCCGCGCCACATTGATGAGCTTGGCGCCCTGCGGCAGCAGCGCCAGCGTCTCGGCATTCAGGATGTGGCGGGTGGCCGGGGTGAGCGGCAGCATCACCACCAGGATTTCGTTCGCGCTGAGAAAGCCCGGCAGCGCCTCCATTCCGTTCACGCAGGTGACGCCGGGGATGTCCTTGGGGGTGCGCGACCAGCCGGAGACGCGAAAACCCTGGCGCGCGATCTCGGCCGCCGCCGTTCCGCCCAGTTCGCCCAGGCCCAGCACGCCCACGGAAATCTCGTCCGCCGGGCGGGGCTGCACATAGTGCCACCGCCCCTCCCGCTGTGCCTTCTCGAACAGCGGAATGTCGCGCGCATGGCGCAGCACCGCCATCAGCACGAAGGAGGCCATCATCCGCGACATGTCGGGATCGGAAATGCGCGTGATGGGCACGGGCGGCAAATCGTCCCGCGCCACCAGCGCATCGACGCCGGCACCCAGATTGATGACCAGCCGGAGGTTGACGAAGGGCGCGAAGAAGCCGTGCGGCGGCTTCCACACCAGCGCATAGCGCACGGCCTCCGGGTCGCCCCCATCTGGCGAGACCCGCACGTCGAGGTCGGGCAGCTCGGCGTTAAGCGCCTCCACCCAGGGAGCCGCGGCATCCAGTTCGCTGTGAAAGACGAGGGCCTCGCGCATCGGTCTTTGCCCGGGATTTGAAGGGAGGGGCGTGGCTGGGGCGCCAGGATTCGAACCTGGGAATGGGGGAATCAAAATCCCCTGCCTTACCACTTGGCTACGCCCCAATGCGCGGGCGCGGACCATATCCACACCCGCGATGAAAACGCAACGGGGATCCGGGCGCCGGTGGCAATGATCCACCGGCAAGTCCCGGCCCGGACCTCAGACGCCGGTGAAGCGGGGCGCGCGTTTCTCGGCGAAGGCGAGGCGGCCCTCGCGATAGTCGGCGCTGCCATTGGCGAGGGTCGTCAGGCGCCGCGCCTCGGCGGCCACCTGCCCGCCCGCGCCCGTGGCGGCGCGGATGGAGAGCTTGGCGGCGCGCAAGGTGAGCGGCGCGTTCTCGGCGATGCGTCCGACCAGACGATCGGCGAGGGCGTCCACCTCCTCCGGCCCGGCCAGATGATCGAGCGCGCCCATGGCGAAAGCGCGGGCCGCATCGAGCCGCTCGGCGCCGTAGAAAAGCTGGCGCACGGTCTGGCTGCCATAGGCGCGCACCAGGCGGGCGACGCCGCGCGGATCATAGCCAAGGCCGAGGCGGGCGGCGGGAATGGCGAAGAAGGCATTGTCGGCGGCGATGCGCAGGTCGCAGCTGGCCGCGAGCGCCGCCCCCGCCCCCACGCAGGCGCCATGGATGAGGGAGACGACCGGAAAGGGAATGGCCTCGATGGCGGCGCAGGCGCTTTCCACCAGTTCGTCATAGCTCTGCGCGCCCGAGGCATCGGAGCGGGCGGCGGAAAAGTCGGAAATGTCGGCGCCGCCGGAAAAGGCCAGCGTGCCCTCCCCCCGCAGCAGCGCCACGCGGATGTCAGCACGCCCCGCCGCCTCCGCCGCGAAGGCGGAGAGGGCGCGCCACATGGCGCTGGAAATGGCATTGCGCCGCTCGGGATTGGTGAGGACCAGACGGGCGATGCCCCCCTCCACGCTGATGGAAACGTCTCCGGCGGCCATGTGCCCTCCCCTCGATCGGCGCCCCGCACCCCCGCGCGGATCGCCTTCTGTCCGGTTGAAAGAGACGGGTCCCCGAACGCATCGGACCCGGCTCCCGCGCATCTAACCCGCGAACCATGGCGGGTTGAAGAGGGGATGTGGCCGGATGGGCGAAGAAGACAGCGCGAAGAAGACAGGCCGGAGAAGGCAGAGCGGGCGGCACGGGACGGCATGTCTGTTCAACACACCGCCCCGACCCTCCGGATGCCGGTCAGGGCTTGACATCCGGAAGTCGAATTTCGCGCCGCGTCCACCGTCATGCCGACGGGGAACTGCGGCCTTTCCGCTGCTGCATTCTTTGTCTCCAAAGGCATCTCATCGCAAGAGACAAATTCAGGTCTCCAGAAGAGATGCGTCCATATCGGAAACACTGGCGAAAACATCATGCCGTTCCGGAAGAAGTTCATCCGCTGGTTGCATATAAAATACAGTACGGCGCTGGAGGTTGACCGCCGCAAGGCCGGCAAGCGGCGCGCGCTCTGGTATGCAAGGCCACGATCCACCTGCCCGGAGCCCTCTATGTGCTTCGACAGACGTGGGGTTTTCGGCTCTTCCGGGAGCTGGCGAGGTGCCGGGGGAACGCGCGGAGGCGGTCAGTCCTTGCGGAAGACGAAGTTCGCGCCAAGCCCGATGGCAAGGGCCCCACAGGCGACGCACAGCCCGTAGAGGAAGCCGTGCTGCTCGGCCAGGGCGGCGATCTGCTGGCCGAAGCCGGACTTGCGCACCACCACCGAGGTCGAAGCGCTGGCCAGCATCTGGCCCTCGGCGAACAGCTTCACGGTCACGTCGTACACCCCCACCGGGGCGGAAGCGGGGATGCGGAAGCTGGTGCGGAACACCTGGGGCGACAGGAGCAGCACCCCGTTGGGCTCCTCGCTATAGAGCCCGTCCGCCTGCTTGATGCGCAGGAAGGCCAGGCGGAACGGGTCGTCCGGCACCACGTCGGCAAAGTCGGGCCCGACGCGCTGGAGGAAGATGTTGCGGGACAGGCCCACCTGTTCCCGCCGCAGCACCTCGGGCGGGGCGATGTCGCTCGCCGGCCGGTTGGTGGCCACCGCCAGCACGGCCGGGGCGTCCACGAAGGTGCGGCTGTCCGTATTGATGTAGATGCCCGCCACGCGCGACTTGCGCCAGGTGACGAAGTCCTCCTGCGGGCCGCGCACCGTGACGGCGAAATCATATCTCGGCCCGGCCTGCGCGGCGCCCTCCACCACGCCGAACAGAACGAGGTCGGCCCCGGCGAAATTGGAGGTGATGAGCACCTCCGGCTGCGACACGGACAGGATGAGCCGCTGGGCGCTGGCTGTCCCAACCGATCCGGCGCACGCCAGCAGGCCGAGGACGAAGGCGAGGAGGCGCCGGATCACAGCCGCCCCTCCCGGATCGTGACCGCATAGGGATCGGCGGGCGGGCGCACCAGGTCCATCCCCACCCGCAGGCCCACCGCCAGCACCAGGAGCGCCAGGAGAAGACGCAGGTGTTCCGCCTTCAAGGTCTGCCCGGCGCGGGCGCCGAACTGGGCGCCCACCGTGCCGCCGATCACCAGGATCAAGGCGAGGATGGCATCCACCGTGCCGTTGAAGGTGGCCTGGAGAATGGTGGCGGCCGTCATGGTGGCCAGCGTGAGCACCAGCGAGGTGCCCACCGAGGTCTGGGTGGGCACGCGCAGCAGATAGATGAGACCCGGCACCAGCAGGAAGCCGCCGCCCACGCCCAGGACCGCTCCGAGGAAGCCGATGCCCAGCCCCAGCGCGATCACCGGCAGCACGGAGACATAGATGCGCGAGCGGCGGAAGCGCATCTTCCAGGGCAGCCGCAGGAACCAGCCATGGGTGCCCGGCCGCCGCACGGTGGCGGGCCGCCCGCCCCGGGACCGCACGATGGCGCGCACGCTTTCCACCAGCATCATGGTGCCGATGCCCGACAGCAGCAGCACATAGGACACGCGGATGGCGAAATCGATCTGCCCGTAGGCCCGCAGCAGCGTGAAGGCGCCGACCCCGAGCCCCGTCCCGGCAAAGCCGCCCGCCAGCAGCACCCCGGCCAGCGGCAGGTCGATGAGGCCCTTGCGCAGATAGGAGAGCGCCCCGGAAAAGGACGAGGCCGCCATGTGGGCGGACACGCTCGCCACCGAGACGGCGGCCGGCACGCCGGCGAAGATGAGCAGGGGCGTCATGAGGAAGCCGCCGCCCACGCCGAACATTCCGGAGATGAAGCCTACCGCCAATCCCATGGCGAACAGGGTGAAGATGGCCGCCGGCATCTCGGCGATCGGCAGATAGATGGTCACGCGGGGAATGTCCGATGGGGCAGCAGGACGTGACCGTCCTATAGAGGCACCCTCCTGGATTTCAAAGCAGAATTGACAGCTTGGCAGGCAATTCCCTGCCACGAAAACATATGTAATTCGATCGGCAAAGCGCCGTTTTCACCCGCGGCAATCCCGCTTATCCTTGGTCAACAATTTCTATCAAGAAGGATACTGAACACACGCGGAAGCCCGGCGCGTTTGCGGGCGCGCTTCCAAGGGCCTGTCGCCTAGGACCTGTCTTAAGGGCCGCTCACAGCCGCTGGAACAGGCCCACCGGCGCGCCCTGGACGAGGCTCACCTGCCCCCGAACCACCAGATGGCGCAAATGGGCCAGCGCCTCTCCGATGCCGAAGCCGACCTGCTCCGTGGGCAGCTTGCGGAACAGGAGGCTCGCCGCCTCCATCACCGTGCGCGGCGTGGCGCAGAAGTCCAGCAGCTTGGCGAGGCGCTCCTCGTGGTGCGCCTTCAGTTCGCCGATCCGCGCGTGCAGACCGAAGAAGGGCTCGCCATGGGAGGGCAGGACCAGGGTCTCCCGTGGCAAGGGCTCGAAGCGCGTGAGCGAGGACAGGAACAGGCCGAGCGGATCAGCCTCGGGCTCGCCGGCCCACACCCCGATGAACGGCGTGATGCGGCCGAGGATCTGGTCGGCGGCGATCAGGATGTTCCGCTCGGCACTGAACAGGCATACCATTTCCGGCGCATGCCCCTCGCCGATCAGCACCCGCCAGCGCGTGCCGGCAAGGTCCAGCTCGTCACCTTCCTTGATCCGCACATAGGAATGGGGGAGCGCGGTGACCCAGCGATTGAAGATGAGCCCCCGCCGCTCCACCATGTCCAGATAGGCGTCCGGCGCCGCGCACCAGCGGCCATGGTCCACGATATGGGGAATGACCGCCTGGGCGGGCTCGGCGAGCAGCGTGCGGGCCTGGAGCCACTCGGTGCGGGCCATATGGACCGGGGCGCCGGTGCGCGCATGGAGCCAGCCGCACAGGCCCAGATGATCGGGATGGAAATGGGTGACCAGCAGCCGCTTCACCGGCAGCCCACCCAGCAGGGGATGGGCCAGCACGGCGGTGAAAAGGGCGCGGGTGGCGGCGTCGTCGACGCCGGAATCCACCAGCGTCCAGCCGCCTTCGTCGGCGAGCAGCCAGGCATTCACCTCGCTGGGGGGAAACGGCAGCGGCACGGTGACCCGCAGAAGGCCGGGCGCGATCTGCGTGACGCCCCCCGTGGCGGGCGTGCTCTGATGTGCCGACATGCATCCTCCCTCACCCGAGGGCCGGACGCCCGCGGCTTGATCCGCGGTCCAGCTTCCACCGATCGCGGCCCGATGCAATGGCGCGGGGGCGCAGGGCGCTGGGTTGACGCATTCCCGCAGGGCATGGATGGCCTCAGGTCCACGCAATCACGTTCCCGTGAGGACACCCGGCCAAGATCACCCCGAGGGGCAAAAGAGCCAATGTTACCAAGCCTTTCGTTGAAGAAGACCAGCACTCGCGGGTATGACCTTGCTATGACGCTGCAAACGGGTGGAGACCCAGCATGAGCGACAAGCTTTCGGCCTTTCTGGACGCCATCGAGACCGATCCGGAGGTCCTCTCCCGGGTGCGGGACGCGCTGCCGGAGAATGCGCCGCTCACGCCGGACATGTTCGTGACCGCCGCCCAGGCTGCTGGCTTCCCCTTATCAAAGGCGGACTTGCCCATCGGCGCGGCACCGCTGAACGAGGACGCGCTGGAGGAGGTCTCGGGCGGCGTGACCATCCACGGACTGCGCCCCGGTGAGATCCCTTCGATAGAATGGCAGAAGCAGGCCTGGAGCAAGATCTGGAAAAAGCTGTTCGGCTGACCCTGACAGAGGTAACGCACATGTCCGACGCGTTCGAAATGCTGCGCGCCGCGGCGGCCGCCGACCCGGCCCTGAAGGCGCGCCTGGAGTCCGCTTTGGCGAACGGGAATGGGAGCCTGGACGCGTTTCTTCAGGCGGCGCTCGGGGCAGGTGTGGAGTTGTCGGTGGATGACCTGCCCGCAGCCCTGCCCCCTGCTCCACTCGAAGATGCCGCCCTCCAGGAGGTGGCGGGAGGCGCGCAATATCGCTTCCATGGCGCAGGCGAGGGTGGGCACTTCGCGGCGGGGGACCTCGGCTGGCTGGTGCGACGGTTGTTCGGCTAGATCCTGAGGCGATCCGGGGCGCGTTTCGCTCTCCTTGTGTGATCCGCATGCGCGAGGCGAACCGGCGCTCGCTTTAGGCCCCCTTCTCCCGGCCAGAGACTGGCTCCCCCAAGGAGGGCTTCGGTCGCACGGTCCCCATCGGGGAGACGGGCGATCCGCGTGACGTCCGTCATGGCGGGCCGCCCCTCATGGCCTGGCAGGCGTCCCGTATCTCCCCCCCTGCGAACGCGACGCTTGCGCCACCCTGAAAGCTCAGGTCACGCTTCTTACTTCAAGCACATCTATAATTACGAAGCCTTTCATTGAACCGACTTGATGGCCGCTGTATGTGATCGCACTCTCAGGAGTTTTACTTCATGATCGATAGATATGCCGCTCTCATGGATGCTATCGAAGTCAATCCGGCCGTGGTCGCCCGGATACGCGATGCCTTGCCTGAAAACCAGCCGCTGACCCGCGAAATGTTCGCCCAGGCCGTGCGCCAGGCCGGACATGCGTTCGAACCCGAGGACCTGCCGGACACCTATAAGGGACAGCCGGTGGCGGACGCGCTTCTGGGACAGGTGGTGGGAGGTGGCCCCGCAACGGCTTTCAGCCTGGACGGCGCGTTGAATGGGCGACGGATGCCGCCGCCTTGGAATTTTCTGTGCGACTGACAAACCGCGCCGGGCTGTCGGCCTCCACTGATAGGACATGAGCGAAGATGAGCGAGAAATTCACGGCCTTGCTGGCCGCCATCGACACGGACCCGGACGTCGCCACACGCTTTCGCGATGCGCTGCCAGAGAGCGCGGCGCTGACGCCGGAGCAATTCCTGGCCGCCGCCCATGCCGCCGGCTTTGACCTGACCGCCGAGGACCTGCCACCGGCCGGAGCGCTGAACGAGGCGGATCTGGAGGAGGTGAGCGGCGGCGGCACGAACCCCTATTATATCTTGAACCGCATGACTCTGCGTTGGAAATGGGACTGAGGGCACCCATCGTCTGGAGGACTGAAGCCGCACGCCAACAGGAGGGGAACATGAGCGAGAAGCTGGAGGCCCTGACCGTGGCCTTGGAAGCCGACCCGGCGCTTCGGGACGAGGTCCGCCAAGCGGTGGAGCTCGGCCGGGAAGGTGCCGCGGAGCGGCTCGCCCAGGCGGCACAGTCCGCCGGCATCCATATGGTGGCAGAGGACTTCCTGCCGGCGCTCGATGCCGTCCGACTGGACGACGACACCCTCAAGCAGTTGGATGGCGGCGAGAAGATAATAGTTGTCACTCCTCTCGGCCGCATCGTGGCGGATCGCCGGAGCAACCCCACGCCCGCAAGCCACCCTATCGCAGATTTCTGGCGCAGCCTCTGGTCGTAAATCTGCGGCGTCAGCCCCCACCTCAGGCCGCCCGAAAATTGGAAGCCCCATGATCCGCCGCGCCCACCGCGCCCCGAAAGGCTCCGAACAGGTCGCGGCCGACCCCGTCTAGGACAGGAGCGAATATGAGCGAGAAATTCACGGCCTTGCTGGCCGCCATCGACACGGACCCGGACGTCGCCACACGCTTTCGCGATGCACTGCCGGAGAGCACGGCGCCGACGCCGGAGCAATTCCTGGCCGCCGCCCATGCCGCCGGCTTTGACCTGACCGCCGAGGACCTGCCGCCGGCCTCGGCTCCGCTGGGCGATGCGAAGCTCGAAGGCGTGGCCGGAGGGATGGATAACCTCCACAATTTCATGGAGTGGCGGAGATTATGGAAGCATTGAGCGGCGGGCGGCGCGGCCCCTGAAGGCGGCGCCGCCTCGCCCCCTTAAGCCGCCTGGACGTTCGCGCCGCCGAAAATGGACGCCCCGTGATCCGCTGCGCCCACCGCCCCCCGGAAGGCGCCGAACAGGTCGCGGCCGACCCCCTCGTGGGAGGCGGACAGGTCCGCCTGCGCCGGCAGGCGGCGGGCCAGTTCCACCTCGTCCACCAGCACGCAGAGCGTGCCGGCGACCCCATCCACCCGCACCATATCGCCATCCTCGATCTTGGCGATGGCGCCACCATGCACAGCCTCGGGCGTCACATGAATGGCGGAGAGGACCTTTCCGGAAGCGCCCGACAGCCGCCCGTCGGTGACGAGGGCCACCTTCTGGCCCCGGTCCTGGAGCACGCCCAAAGGTGGCATCAGCTTATGCAATTCCGGCATGCCATTGGCGCTCGGGCCCTGGAAGCGGATCACCGCCACGAAATCCCCCGTCAGGCTGCCGGCCTTGAAGGCCTGCTGGAACGCCTCCTGGGAATGGAACACGCGGGCGGGCGCCTCGATCACATGGCGCTCGGGGGCGACCGCAGACGTCTTCACCACCGCGCGCCCCAGATTGCCGGTGAGCACCCGCAGGCCGCCCGTGGGCTGGAAGGGGTTCGCCACCGGCCGCAGCACCGCCTCGTCACCGGTGGCGTCCGCCGCCGGGCGCCAGGTGAGCTGGGCGTCCGCATCAAGGCCGGGCTCCACCGCATAGCCATCAAGGCCCGTGCCCCAGACGGTCTCCACGTCCGCATGCAGCAGGCCCTGCGAGAGCAGTTCGCGGATCACGAAGCCCATGCCGCCGGCGGCGTGGAAATGGTTCACGTCCGCCTTGCCGTTGGGATAGATGCGGGTCAGCAGGGGCACCACTTCGGCGAGGTCCGAGAAATCGTCCCAGGTCAGGGTCAGCCCCGCCGCCGCCGCCATGGCGACCAGATGGAGCGTGTGGTTGGTGGAGCCGCCCGTGGCGTGCAGGCCCACCACCGCATTCACGAACGCCTTCTCGTTCAGCATGCGGCCGATGGGCTTGTACTGGTTGCCGAGCGCCGTATGGGCCAGCGCCCGGTGCACGCCCTCGCGGGTCAGCGCGTCGCGCAGCGGCGTGTTGGGGGTGACGAAGGAGGCGCCGGGCAGATGCAGGCCCATGATCTCCATCATCATCTGGTTGGTGTTGGCGGTGCCGTAGAAAGTGCAGGTGCCCGGCCCGTGATAGGAGCGCGCCTCGGCTTCCAGCAGTTCGTCCCGCCCGATGCGCCCTTCCGCGAAGAGCTGGCGGATCTTGGACTTCTCGTCATTCGGGAGGCCCGACGTCATGGGGCCGCTCGGCAGGAAGACTGCCGGCAGATGGCCGAAGGAGAGCGCGCCGATGACAAGGCCGGGCACGATCTTGTCGCAGATGCCGAGATACACCGCCGCATCGAAGGTCTGGTGCGAAAGCGCGACCGCCGTGGAAAGGGCGATCACATCGCGGGAGAAGAGGGAGAGCTCCATCCCCGCCTCGCCCTGGGTGATGCCGTCGCACATGGCCGGCACGCCGCCCGCCACCTGGGCGGTGCCCCCGGCCTCCCGCGCGGCATTGCGGATGAGGGTGGGGAAGCGCTCATAGGGCTCGTGGGCGGAAAGCATGTCGTTATAGGCGGTGACGATGGCGAGGTTCGGCCCCTCCCCCGCCCGCAGTTCGGCCTTGTCGTGGGGGCCGCAGGCGGCAAAGCCGTGGGCCTGGTTGGCGCAGCCCAGGCGTCGGCGCGCGGGGGCCTGGAGGGCGGCGGCTGCGATGCGGTCGAGATAGCGCGCGCGCCCGCTGGCGCTCCGGCGCGCGATCCGCTCGGTCACTTCGCCCACCCGGGCCTGGATGCTGCTGCCGTCCATCATCGCCTCCGCCTGCGCTTGTCTGGAACGACTATAGGCCGCGTTGCATGGCGACCCAATGGCAGCGGGACCGTGTCCGGGCGGTCTCTGCTGCACAGCGAATGCGCACGCAGCCAACGGGGGCTTGTGCTAAGGTGAAGCTCATCTGGAACGCGGGGGCGGCCGTGGCGGACACATCCGAGGTCCCTGGCGCGGCGATGATGGGCATCGCCTCCGACAGTCGTTGGATGCTGCCCAACGGCTTTGACAGCCTGGACCTGCCCTCCCACGCGCCCGGTCTGCCGGACAGCGTGGTGCAGGTGAGCTATCCGCAATTCTCCCTGCGGCCCGGACTGGAGGTCTACACCTTCGAGGCCCGCGTCCGCGCGCCGGTGAACCTGACCTATGAGGTGCTCACCGGCGAGCCTTATCTGTGGCTGGCGCTGAACTTTTGTGGGCGCAACCTCTATGTCCATGATGGCGGCATGGAAGGGGCGATCTTGCCCGCCAGCAGCCATTTCGCCATGCTGCGCGACCCGTCGAGCACCTTCCACTACGGGCCGGGCCACCATGTGACCTCCGGCATGGCGGTGACACCCGCACGGCTGGAGGAGATGCTCCAGGGCCAGCGGCCGAGCCGCACCATCGCGGCGTTCCTCGATGGCACTTTCGACCCTTTCATCGCCTCCGCCGCGCCCACCGCGGCCATGCGCACCATTGCCGAGCAGATCGCCCGAAATCCCTACCGGGGCGGCATGGAGACCCTCTACCTGGAGGGCAAGGCGTTCGAGATGCTGGCGGAATACCTGTCCGCCTTCTGCGAGGACGCGGCACCCGCGCCAAGCGGGCGGGCGCGACGCCTGGCGCTGGCGGCCCGGGAGATCCTGATGGCCGACCCGGCCCATCCCCCCCGCATCGAGGAGGTGGCCGCCCAGGTGGGGCTTTCGCAGCGGCGGCTGAACGAGGTGTTCCGCGACGTGTTCGGCGCTTCCCCCCTGCAATGCCTGGTGCGCTGGCGGCTCGACCTCGCCCGTCAGTGGCTGAGCACGGGCGACCTCAGCGTCAAGCAGGTGGCCCACCGGCTGGGCTATGCCCATGCCAGCAATTTCTCCCTCGCCTACACCCGCCGCTTCGGCCACCCGCCCACCGGCGCGCCGGAGACGACCGAGCCGGCCACCTGAGGCGGCGACCTGAGGCGGGATGTCCGGCTTCTCTTGAGCGTGCGCGCGACCTCAGCGGGTCGGCGGAAAGGCCGTCGCGATGGTGCCGAACGGTTTTAGCCTCGCCGAGACATCCCCGCTCAGGCCCGCCTCCGTGAGCGTGACGGCCAGTATGTCCGTGCCGTCCGGCTTCAATTGCGAGAAGTCCACCCAGAACACGTTGGGGCTGTTCACGGGCAGGACGTAATAGACCTTGTTGGTATGGTCGGCGATGGAGGCCCAGCGGGTGGGCCAGGCATCCGTGGAATCGCCACCGGACGTGTCCTGCGCCCCGAACGGCACGGCCACGTTGCGCACCACCCCGGCCAGATGGCCGATGGCTTCCTCCTCGTCGTCGGGCGGCGGCAGCGTCTTGAGATAGGACGAGGCGCGCACGAAGCGGCTCATGGGGTCGATATCGCCGGGCATGGGCAGGTCGCCCCCGAACAGCTTGTAGCGCTTCAGGTTCGCCAATTGCTCATCCAGCGGCGGCTCGTTGGTCATGACGGTGACGTGCTTGCCATGGTGCACGACCGCCTTGCCATCCACGAACTCGATAACGGCGCTGTCGCCCGTCGCATCCGATAGGGCCAAGTGCAGCGGCCAGTCCTGCCCGAGGACCTTGCCCGAAACAATCCGCACGTCTTTCAGCGCCGCCAGAGCGTCCGCCACGGTGGCGAAATTATCGAGCACATATTGCGGCCAGAGCAGATTCAACAGGCCGGGACGGGCGTCTTCCGGCTCGTATTCGCTGTCGTGGAGATAGAGCAGGTGGGCACTAAGGCCGGCTTCGTTCAAGCCGTCGCTGGTGCCTTGGTCGAAGGCGGTGATCACCGCGCTCGCATATTTGGAGGTCCATTGCACGGCCTTGCCGGACGGCACGCCAGCACGGGCAATGCCACGCGGCAGGAACACCAGACGCGGCTCGTCATCTATGAACAGGTCCATGGTGCGCCCGGCCACCACGGCCTTGTCATTGCTGTTCCAGAGGATGAGGCTGCAGGCTGAGGCTATGGGCCCTCCCGCCAGGATGGCCGCGACGGCCGCGGCGAGGCCGAGGCAGGTTACAGAGGTCCTCTTTCGCATCATGCTGCCCCTCATGGTCCGTGGCGGACGCACATCGGCCCGGCCCACCTCCGCGCGGACCGCTCGGCGCCCCCCTTACGCGCACCTGCGCTCAGGCGGACCACAAAGCTTGGCCGCAGGCGCCGCGCGCCCACACAGGGCGGCCGCACGCACGAAGGTCCAGACATGCCGGCTCAACCGGCGCCCCAATTCATGCCCAAGCTAACGCTCGACCGGGAGGGCCTCCAGGCTTGCAGCCTATGGGCTTTCGCCAAAGTTCTATGGGAATCGGCGGGGAGCGGCGGTGCGAGGCCACCGATGGCGAGACTTTCCCGCCAGCGCAGATGCTCCCGGCGGGAGGCAAAACGCAGCGCGGAGGCCCGGTGGCGCAATCGCGGCGCCATGTGCCTGGACTCAATGGGTCCGGCTGACGGATGGGAGGGACGAGGTCCGGTCTTTCGAGGCCAGGACCAAAGACGGCCGCGGGTGCCCAGAGGCACTCGTCTTCACCGTCTTAAACCACCGAAATCTTTGGGGATTTTTGGTGGGCGCACTAGGGCTCGAACCTAGGACCCGCTGATTAAGAGTCAGCTGCTCTACCAACTGAGCTATGCGCCCGCCGACTGGCCGTGACCGCGTCGGGAGCCGTCGTGTAGCAAACACCCCCCTGGGTGTCCAGCGCTCCGCCATAAAAAAATGCGGCCCCTTGTGGGGGGCCGCATTGCGTTGTGGAAAACCTGGAGGCCCCTGCCCGCCCACGGGAGGTGCGGGACAGGCGCGCGGTCCAAAAGGAGACTCACTCCTTGAAGGCTTCCTCGCGGGACTTGCTGACCGAAGGCAGCAGCACCACCACCAAGGCGGCAACCGCAGCGATGAGCAGGGCCGCCGAGATGGGCCGGGTGAGGAACACCATCGGGTCGCCGCGGGAGATCAGCATGGCGCGCCGCAGATATTCCTCCAGCATCGGCCCGATGACGAAGCCCAGCAGCAGGGGCGCCGGCTCGCAGTCCAGCTTGACCAGCACGTAGCCGAGCACGCCGAACATGGCCATGGTGTACACGTCGAACGTGTTATTGTTCACCGAGTACACGCCAATGCAGCAGAAGGCCATGATCGCCGGGAACAGGATGTGGTACGGCACCGTCAGCAGGCGCACCCAGATGCCGATCAGCGGCAGGTTGAGCAGCACCAGCATGAAGTTGCCGATCCACATGGAGGCGATGACGCCCCAGAAGAGGTCCGGCTTGTCGGTGACCACGTTGGGACCGGGCGTGATGCCCTGGATGATGAGCGCGCCGATCATGAGCGCCATCACCGGGTTGGAGGGGATGCCCAGGGTGAGCATGGGGATGAAGGAGGTCTGAGCGCCGGCATTGTTGGCCGACTCGGGACCCGCCACGCCCTGGATGGCGCCCTTGCCGAACTCGCGGGGGTTCTTCGAGATCTTCTTTTCCAGCGAGTAGGACGCGAAGGAGGACAGCATGGCGCCGCCGCCCGGCAGAATGCCGAGGATGGAGCCAAGCGCCGTGCCGCGCAGGACAGGACCGATAATGTTCTTGAAGTCCTTCATGGTGAGCATGAGGCCCTTCACCTTGGCGGCCACCAGGCTGCGCTGGTGCTCGTCCTCCAGGTTCCGGATGATCTCACCAATGCCGAACATGCCCATGGCCAGAGCCACGAAGTCGAACCCATCCGCCAGTTCCGAAATCTCGAAGGTGAAGCGGGGCGTCCCGGTATAGATGTCCTGGCCGGACAGGCCGAGCAACAGGCCCAGCACGATCATGGCCAGCGCCTTCACGATGGAGCCGGAGGCCAGCGTCACCGAGGCGACGAGGCCGAGCACCATCAGCGAGAAGTATTCGGGCGGGCCGAATTTCAAGGCGAGGTCGGCCAGCGGGGGCGCGAACAGGGCCAGGAGGAAGGTGGCCACCGAGCCCGCGAAGAAGGAGCCCAGCGCCGCCGTGGCGAGCGCCGCGCCAGCACGGCCCTGGCGGGCCATCTGATAGCCGTCCAGCGCCGTCACCACTGATGAGGATTCACCGGGCAGATTGATGAGGATGGCGGTCGTCGATCCGCCATATTGCGCGCCGTAATAGATGCCGGCGAGCATGATCAGGGCCGAGACCGGCGGCAGGCCGAACGTGATGGGCAGCAACATGGCGATGGTCGCCAGCGGGCCGAGGCCCGGCAGCACGCCGATCAGCGTGCCCAGCAACACGCCGACGAAGCAGTAGAGCAGGTTCTGGAAGGACAGCGCGACGGAGAAGCCGAGCTCTAGGTTTTGAAAGAGTTCCACGGGCGCGCCCTCAGTATCCGCCGAGCCAGGGCCCGAGCAATTGCAGCGGCAGGCCGAGGCCCACAATGAACACGCCCCAGCAGAACACGGTCATCACCGCGGTGATGATGAGGGCGGTGACGACATGGAACTTCCGGCTCGCCGTGGCGCACAGGAAGACGGTGATGGCGAGCGTCGGCAGGAAGCCCAGGGGACGCATCGCGAAGCCGAAGAAAACAGTGGCGACGGTGAGGATGATCAGGCCACGCCACGCGATGTTGCTGGGCGCCTCGCCGTGGAAGCGCAGGCCGTTGATCAGCACGATCAGGCCCAGCAGACCCATCAGGCCGGACAGGACGAGGGGAAAGTAGCCGGGCCCCATGCGGACCGACGTTCCCATGGGCAGATCGCCGGTCTGCCACGCAAAGAGGCCGGCAAAGGCCAGGAATAGCAATCCTGCCAGCACGTCCTTAGGACTGCGGATAAAACTCATCAACGCTCCTCCCGCCGTAAAAATAGCTCTTCATGGCCATGGACGCGAAACGCTGCGGCATTCGCAGCGACAGATGCGCCTTGGCGCACGAAAATAGTGTCTATGCTCCGAAAGTCGAATGAAACTTACGGAGAGACAACCGATAATGACGTACCCAAAGGGATGCCGTTGCGGAATACGACTGATCTCTCGATGAGTACGTATGCGCGAAACCTGAACTTGTTACACGCAAGACATAACGTCGACCGGCAAGCTGGCGCATCCGAATGACGAATGCGCCAGCCTTTCAGCGTCAGTCGGCATAGACGCCGGCGGCGTCGATCACAGGCTTCCACTTGGCCACTTCCGAGGCCAGGAACTCCTTGTGGAAGGCCGGGCTGCGGCGATCCTTGGGCTCCGGCTCGGTGCCGAGGTCAGCGAATCGGGCGATCACCTTGGGATCGTCCAGCGCCACATTGAGCGCCGCATTCAGCTTGTCGACCACCTCCTTGGGGGTGCCCTTGGGCGCATAGAGGCCGTGCCAGATGGCGACCTCGAAGTCCTTCAGGCCGCTCTCCTGGAGCGTGGGCAGGTCGGGCAGCGACTTGACGCGGTCCTTGGTGGTGACCGCATAGGCCTTCACCTTGCCGCCCTTGATCTGGCCAGTGGTATTGGTGGTCTGGTCGCACATCAGGTCGATCTGGCCGCCCACCAGGTCGTTCATGGCCGGGCCCGTGCCCTGATAGGGAACGGTGGTCATCTGCGCGCCCACCTTGGACATGAACAGCATGCCGCACAGGTGCGAGGCCGAGCCGACGCCCGCATTGCCGTAGGTGACCTTTTCCTTGTTCTTGCGCACGAAGTCGATCAGCTCGACCACGTTCTTGGGCTCAAGGGTGGGCTTGCCGATCACGGTCATGGGCACGGCGGTGATGAGGCCGGCATCCTCGAAGTCGGTGATCACATTGAACGGCAGCTTGCGATAGAGGCTGGGGGCCGTCGCCATGCCGATATGGTGGATGAGCAGGGTGTAGCCATCGGGAGCGGCCTTGGCCACCTGGCCGGCACCGCGCGTGCCGCCAGCGCCGCCCACATTCTCCACGATCACCTGCTGGCCGAGCGTCTTGGACATGGATTCAGCCACCAGGCGCGCCACCGTGTCGGTGGGGCCGCCGGCCGCGAACGGGACCACGACAGTGACGGCCCGGCTGGGATAGGTGTCGGCCTTGGCGCCGGCCACCGAAAGGCCGAACACCGTGGCCAGAGCCAATGCGGCGAGCTTCAGCTTCATCGTGAACCTCCTTGAACCCTCTGCGCGGCCATTATGCTTTATCGGCCCGCTCCAGCTCCCTTGAAGAATGTACCGCTCCCTTTCGTCAAGTGAAATGCGTGCCTCTAGGGCATTACGGAGGTGAAAGCGTCCATTATGCTGCAATGCAACATGGCTATTGCGAACAGTCTGCGACAGGTCAGCGCCTTATTCTTAGGCAATAGACCGAGATAGCAAGGGAGCCATACTTTCGTCACAGACTATGCAGGCGGCCCGGCATTGCAGCCAGTAAACTTGGCCGCTCCTCCCAGATCAGGCGACAGGCAAAAGAAAAGGCCGAGCAAGCGCCCGGCCTTTCCAATTCGTCCTCACCCTATCCACGCGCCCCTTGGGATGCGGAGCGCGCCGCCTTCGACGGGACCTTTCCAGCCCGCGGGGGCTGGCCTCTCAGCCGGCCGCAGCTTGCGGGTTCACCGAGTGCCGCTTCACCATCAGCTTGTTGAGCGCGGTGATATAGGCCTGGGCGGAGGCCACCAGGGTGTCGGGATCGGCCGCCTTGGCGGTCACCACCTTGCCCTCCTCCTCCAGCCGCACGGACACCTCGGCCTGGGCATCGGTGCCCTCGGTCACGGCGTGCACCTGGTAGAGTTCCAGCTTGGCGGTGTGGGGGAACAGGGCCTTGATGCAGTTGAAGGTGGCATCCACCGGCCCGTTGCCCTCGGCCTCCTCGGTCTGGACCCGCCCGTCCACTTCCACCTTCATGGTCGCCCGCTGCGGCCCGCGCGTGCCGGCGATGACGGACAACGAGATCAGCTTGATGCGGTCATGGGCGGCGGCGATGCCCTGGTCCACCAGCGCCTCGATGTCCTCGTCATAGATGACCTTCTTGCGGTCGGCGAGGTCCTTGAAGCGGGTGAAGGCGTCGTTCAGGGCATTCTCGCCCAGGTCGTAGCCCAGGGTCTTCAGCTTGTCGCGGAAGGCGGCGCGGCCCGAATGCTTGCCCATGACCAGCGAGGTCTTGGAGACGCCGACGCTTTCCGGCGTCATGATCTCATAGGTCTGGGTGTGCTTCAGCATGCCGTCCTGGTGGATGCCGCTTTCATGGGCGAAGGCATTCCGGCCTACGATGGCCTTGTTGTACTGCACCGGGAAGGAGGTCACGGCCGACACCAGCTTGGAGGCGCGGGTCAGCATGGTGGCGTCGATGCCGGTGGCGTAGCGCAGCACGTCGGCGCGCACATTGATGGCCATCACGATCTCTTCGAGCGCCGCATTGCCCGCTCGCTCGCCAATGCCGTTGATGGTGCATTCGATCTGCCGGGCGCCGCCGGCAACGCCAGCCAGCGAATTGGCCACAGCCATGCCCAGGTCATTGTGGCAATGGACCGAGAAGACCGCCTTGTCGGAATTGGGCACCCGCTCGCGCACGGTGCGGAACAGGGCCTCATACTCGGCCGGCGTGGTGTAGCCCACCGTGTCGGGAATGTTGATGGTGGTGGCGCCCGCCTTGATAGCGGCTTCCACGCAGCGGCACAGGAAGTCGATCTCGGTGCGCGTGCCGTCCTCGGACGACCATTCCACATCCTCCACATGGTTGCGGGCGCGCGTCACCGAGGCGACGATCATCTCCAGCACTTCATGGGGCTGCTTCTGCAGCTTGTACTTCATGTGCACGGGAGAGGTGGACAGGAAGGTATGGATGCGCCCGCGCTTGGCATGTTTCACCGCCTCGGCGCAGCGGTCGATGTCGTTCAGCGCCGCGCGCGACAGGCCGGCGATCACCGCGCGCTTGGAGCGGCGGGCGATCTCGGCCACCGATTCGAAATCGCCCACGGAGGCGATGGGGAAGCCGGCTTCGATGACGTCGACGCCCATGTCGTCCAGCAATTCCGCGACCTGCAGCTTCTCCTCGAAGGTCATGGACGCGCCGGGGCACTGTTCGCCGTCGCGCAGGGTGGTGTCGAAAATGATGACGCGGTCGCGCTCGGATACGCGAGCGGCGGTCTGTTCGGTGGTCATGGCGGCGTCCTTCCGGGAAATTCTGGCCCGCATGTCAGAAGAGCGGGCGATGGCGCTTTGGTCGGCTTCTCGATCCCCTGAGTGCCCAGGCGTGTTCGCCCGGCCGGCGCTCAGGGGCGGCTAAGGAGAAGAAGGAGCGCGCGCAAAGAAAGAGCGTTGCCCGCCACCACCTGGGTGCGGGAGGCGTCACCAGCAATGATCGTCGAGATGGACGACACGGGACTGCGGCTCGCTTGGGTTCAACTGCTCTTGCTGGCTCATTAGCCGAATTGGCGATCCCGCACAAGCACAAGGGCGCAACTTGCCCGCGGGCGGCAAGCCTCAGGCGCGCTCGGCAAATCGCCAGGCAAGATAGTCAGCGGCAAAGGACATGACTTCCGGCCCGAGATCGTCCGGTCCCGCCGCCAGATACAGGCGCGCCAGCTCCGGCTTTTTCTGAGTGGCCGTGACGGCGGAAATGCGCTCCGCCAAGGCGGCGCCGGTCTGCGGAAAGACCATGCGCCGCATGAGGCACATATAAGGGCCGTCAAGCACCACGTCCCAGGTGCCGGACTGCCGGACGCCGTCCTCGGAGAGCCCGGCCTCCTCCTCCATTTCCCGCAGCACCGAGCCGTAGAGGTCGACGCTGCCGTCCGGCGTGATGTCGGACAGGTCCGGCGTGCCGCCGGGAAAGAAGACGCGGCCGGCATTCACCGTGTGGGCGCCCATCTCGGCCATGACGAACACACCGTCGGCGCCTTCCAGCGCCGGCAAGGCGAAGATGTTCCAGGCGCCCAGGTCCGGCCAATCCTGGTCGCGCCACCAGGTGAAGGAGGCATAGTCCACCTCGATGCAGGTGCCCGTGAGCACGCCGTCTTCGAGGGTAAAGCGCCGCAGCACCAGGACCCGGCCGTTCCACAGATAGGGATTGGCCGCCACCCGGGCGGCGAAATTGGCATCGATCTCCGCCCGGTGCGCCTCCGCCTCGTGCCAGACGGCGCCCGGCTCGACGCGAACGTCGAGCCGGTTCACTTGGACGATGCGGGCGGGAGCGCGGCCGGGCGGCACGATCATGGAAAGGCGTCTCCGTCAGGCGGCGTCGAGGGTGGGATAGTCCACATAGCCTTCCGCGCCGCCCCCGTACAACGTCTCGCGCTTCAGCTCGTTGAGCGGCGCGTCCCGGCGCAGGCGCTCCACCAGGTCGGGATTGGAGATGAAGGGCCGGCCGAAGGCCACCAGGTCCGCCTTGCCGGAGGCGACCACGTCCCGCGCCATGGCGAGGTCGTAGCCATTGTTCACCATCCAGGTGCCGGAATAGCGCTCGTGCAGTTCCTCGAACGAGAAGCTGGGGTTCACGTCGCGCGGGCCGCCGGTGGCGCCCTCGATCACATGCACATAGACCAGCTTGCGCGCCTCGATCTCCTCCAGCAGCCGGTTGAAGAGCGGCTGGGGATCGGAATCGGTGAGGTCATTGGCCGGCGTTACCGGGGAGAGGCGGATGCCGGTGCGGTTGGCGCCGATCTCGCCGGCCACCGCGTCGATGATCTCCAGCGGGAAGCGCAGGCGATTCTCGATGGAGCCGCCATAGGCGTCGGTGCGATTGTTGGCGCCATCGCGCAGGAACTGGTCGATGAGATAGCCATTGGCGCCGTGGATCTCCACGCCGTCAAAGCCGGCGGCCGCCGCATTGGCGGCGGCGCGGCGGAAGTCATCCGCAATGCCGGGCAGTTCGGAGACCGCCAGTGCGCGGGGCGCGGAGGTGGCGGCAAAGCCGTTATTCACATACGTCTTGGTGTTGGCGATAAGGTCGGAGGGGCC
The DNA here is from genome assembly GCF_028863665.1 of Aquabacter sediminis. GTDB lineage: Bacteria > Pseudomonadota > Alphaproteobacteria > Rhizobiales > Xanthobacteraceae > L1I39. The sequence continues at coordinate 80,502 of NZ_JARBFX010000014.1, read as the reverse complement.
CACCGGGGCGGCGCCGCCCTCCTGCAAGTCCACGTGCGAGACCCGGCCCACATGCCAGAGTTGGATGAAGATGCGCCCGCCTTCCGCATGGACGGCGTCCGTCACCTTCCGCCAGGCGGCGACCTGCTCGGGCGAATAGATGCCGGGCGTGTCCTGATAGCCCTGGCCCTGGCGAGAGACCTGCGAGCCTTCAGAGATGAGAAGGCCGGCGGTGGCCCGCTGGGCATAATAACGCGCGGTCAAATCGGTGGGGACAAGGCCCGCGCCCGCGCGATTGCGGGTGAGCGGGGCCATGACGATGCGGTTGGACAGCGAGATGTCGCCGAGGCGATAGGGGTCGAAGAGAGAGGGCGTGGAAGCGCTCATCGGTTCAGCCTTTCCGGTGCTGCGCGCACGAATGGCGCGGGCGTGGATGGTGCGATGCACAACAGATAGGAAGGCTCCCTTCCTATCCAAGGGACCCCACGGCCAATGCCAGGATCACGGTTCCGCGTGCGACTTTCCTGCCACGGATTCCACGGGTCAAAGATGCAGAACCCCTTCGGCGATCACCACCGCGCTGCCGCCGATGGTGGCTTCCGTCACTTCGCCGGCCTTCACGGTGAAGCCGAGATTGATGCGGCTGGGGCGCCCCATCTCGAAGCCCTGGTCAATGCGCACCTTGTGATGGCCATCCACCCGGGCTTCCGCGTCCATGAGCACGGCGGGAAAGGCGGCGACGGCTGCGCCGGTGGCCGGATCCTCCTCGATGCCGAGGCCTGGAGAGAACATGCGGGTGCGGAAGTCGGCGTCCCCCTCTTCATCTGGGGTGTAGAGATAGAGCGCCTCGCCATATGAGCCGAGCGAGCGGATGAAGGCGGCTTCGTCCGGCCGGGCGCGGGCGAGCGCGGTCAGGTTCAGCACCGGCACGAACAGGAACGGCACCCCCGCCGAGGCCACCAAAGGGCGGTGGGCATCGAAGCCGATGTCGGAGACGGCGAGGTTCAGCGCGTCCGCGCAAGCCTTGCGGGAGATGTCCGCCTCTTCGAGCGTCGCCTTGCGCGGCACCACGAAGGTGGCCGCGCCACGGCGCGAGCCCGGCCCTTCGGTGGTCACCTCGCAGCGCACCGGGCCGATCTGCTCCTCGATCTGGAACTGCCCCTTGGCCAGCTTGTTCTCCAGCGCCAGCAGCACCGCCGATCCCACCGTGGGGTGCCCGGCAAAGGGCAGTTCATGGGCGGTGGTGAAGATGCGGATGCGGGCCTGCCGGGACGGGTCGCGCGGCGGGAACACGAACACCGTCTCCGAGAGATTGAACTCCCGGGTGATGTGCTGCATGGCCGCGTCATCGAGCCCCGCCGCATCCAGCACCACCGCCAGCGGATTTCCGCCGAGAGGGCGCGAGGTGAAGACATCGAGCGTCACGTAGCGGCGGGGCATGGCGGCTATGGCCTTGTTCTGGAAGGTCTGTATCCCACCCGCCCCGGCGTGCCGGAGCGGCGTGACACAGTTTGGCCTTAAGTGCGCGTCGGCGTGAAGACATGAGTTGGACGAACGAACTCGTCCTGGGCATCCACCAGCAACAATTCGCGGGACTGGGCCTGCGCCGTGCGCTTCAGCAGGCCGAAAATGGAGGAGCCCGCCGCCTCCAGCGCCGCGGCGGTTGAGCCGGTGCGCTTCAGGTGGAAGAAGAAGAGGGCCGCGATGGCGTCCCCTGCCCCATTCAGCGACACGTCCAGCTTGGGCGTGCGCACCAGGAAGCGCCCGTCCGGGCCGCTGGCCATCAGGTCGATGGCATCGGAGGGCGTCGCATCCACATGGAGCGAGGTCACGAGGATGACCTTTGGACCTGAGGCATGCAGCAGGTCGCAGGCGGCGCGCGCATCGTCGAGGGTCACCACCTTGTGGCCGGAGAGCAGTTCCAGCTCGAACTGGTTGGGGGTGATGACATCTGCGGCGGGCACCGCCTGGTGGCGCATGAATTCGGGGATGCCCGGCCGCACGAAGATGCCGCGCCCCACGTCGCCGATCACCGGATCGCAGCAATAATCGGCCTTTGGATTGGCCGCGCGCACCTGCGCAACCGCATCCAGGATGGCGGCGCCGATATCGGCCGAGCCCATATAGCCCGAGAGCACCCCATCGCAGGCGGACAGGCGCCCGCGCTCGGCGATGCCGGTCACCAGCTCGCCGATGACGCCAGCCTCGAACACCTGGCCGCGCCAGGCGCCATAGCCGGTATGGTTGGAGAATTGCACCGTATGGATCGGCCACACCTCCACGCCCAAGCGCTGCAGCGGAAAGACGGCGGAGGCATTGCCCACATGGCCATAGGCGACATGGGACTGGATGGACAGGAGGTTCATGGCGCGTCTTCAGGACAGACCCGCGAAGCGGGCGGAGAGATGGTCCGCAGCTACTCCCCACCCGCCGCGAGCACAAATGGATTTTGCTGATGGCGTCCGCGAAGAAAGCTGATGGATCGCCTCAGCCCATCTCGTCCTCGGCAAAGGCGCGACGGGCAAGGCGCGCCACCAAGGCGCGGGGCGCGAAACGCACGGCAAACGTCATCAGCCGGTTGGCCAGCCCCACCACCGCCACCGGCCGCCCTGCGAGCATGGCCGTATAGCCGGCTTCCGCCACCGTCTTGGCCGAGGCCACCGGCCCCTTGAACACCCGCGTGCGCCCCATGCCCGCGCGCTCCACAAAGGCGGTGTCGGTGGGGCCGGGGCAGAGCGCGGTGACGCGGATGCGGGTGTCACGCAATTCCTCGGCCAGCGCCTCCGACAGGCTGAGCACATAGGCCTTGGTGGCGGAATAGACGGCGGCGAAGGGACCCGGCGCGAAGGCGGCCGTGGAAGCCACATTGACGATTCGCCCCTGCCCGCGCGCCACCATGCCCGGCAGCACCGCCTTGGTGATGAGGGTGAGCGCGGTGACATTGGCGGCGATCATGTCCGCCTCCAGCGCGCCGTCGATCTCATCGAACGGGCCATAGGCGCCAAAGCCGGCATTGTTCACGAGCACGTCCAGCTCAAGGGCCGCCAGGTGCCCGCACAGCTCCTCCACCGCCTCGCGGTCGGACAGGTCCACCGCCATCAATTCGATGCCCCCCGGCACCGGCGCGATGGCCCGGGCCGCCGCGGCGAGCCGGCGCGTGTCGCGGGCCAGCAGGATCAGGCGGAAGCCGTCGCGGGCGAGCAGGCGGGCAAATTCCAGCCCGATGCCGCTGCTGGCGCCCGTCACCAGGGCAAGCGGTGGCTCGCTGCCCGGGCTGCCGGGCGCGGCACCGGAAAGGGTCTGCATGTTCGGCCAGGCGGGCATTCTTTTGTCCCCGTTACGGCCCCCGCCGCATGGATGGACGGAAACATCGGCCCGCCGCGCCGCTCCCGCAAGGCCCTTGCCGTGTGCGGCGCGCCTTCCCTCAGGCCAGGGCCGGAGATGGGGCGGCGGTGGCGGCGGTCAGGTCTGCCGGCAAGTTGCACAGGAGGTCGCGCGGAACGCCGGAATAAGCGAGATAGACCATGAGGGCCAGCCAGGCATCCTCGAGCGCTCCGTGATGGGCGCCGGCGCGCGTCAGGCCGAGATTGGCGCAGGCCATATCCAGCTTCACGCCGGACATCTGAAGGGTGCAAAGCCAGGGCGGCAGACGCCCCATACGGCCGGAAAGGGCCAGTTCCTGGGTCAGGAAGCGCCGGTCGAAGGGGGCATTGTGGGCGAGAAGGAGGCTGGCGGGAGAAAGGAACGCACAAATGTCGTCGGCGAGGTCGGCAAAGGGCGGCTGCGCCGTCAGAAAGACATCCGATATGCCATGCACCCTCAATGCCGCCCAATGGCTGCGCCGGCCCGGATTGCAGAAGGCGTGCTGGACATCCACCACCAGATTTCCCTCGGCAAGGCCCGCCGTCTCCAGACGGACCATGCCGATGGAGACGATGCGGTCCGCCCCGGTGACGCCGGTGGTCTCCACATCGAGGGCCACCACCACGGGCGGCAAAGAGGCCAGCGGGCGCATCAGGCGGTCACCCGCCGCAAGCTGGAAATGATGTCGCGATAGGCATCGAAACCCTCGGGACGTACATCCGCCATCTCAGCCACCACCGCGTCGCGGAACGGCCTCTCCTGGCGCTGGCGCAGTTCTGCGGTGCGCACCACAACCGCCACGGACCCCTCCCCCGGTCATCATCGGGACACCTCAGAATGGTACAGCTTGCGCTCCACACGCGCCAGGGGCCATGCAAGGCCGAAGCAAGGCTCCGGCGGGAACGGTGAACAGCGAGGAAGAGGGCATCGCGCATGGGTGATCCCCGCAATGGGCGGTTCCGCGCCGGGCGCGACCGTGCATAGTGCCGCCGCCCACCGCCCCGGCCAGGATTGGCCGCCAGACCTTCTGCCGCACGCTTCAGAGGCGTCGGTCAACACACCCCGTCGCCGGCCCACGAAGAAGCCCCACACAGACCCGCATCGATGCCCCAGCCCCCGATCCGCCGCCTCGCCTGCGGGGCCGTCCTCCTTGGCGTCCTCGCCCTTCTCCCCGCCTCCCCGCTGGCCGCCCAGCCCGCCTGCTTCGCCCCAGGCACCCTCGCGGCGCGGCCGGGCGAGGAGAAGGTGCAGCCTTCCCATACGGTGGCTCACCTCCAGGAGCGCCTGCTGCCCCCGGCCCGTCCCGTGACGCCCCCGCTGGCAGGCTCGATCCGCCGGGTGGACTTGCCGCCGGGCGTGAAGCTGGTGGCCCTTACCTTCGACCTGTGCGAGGCCTCGGGTGAAATCTCCGGCTATGACGGGGTGATCGTGGACACGCTGCGGGCCGAAAAGGTGCCGGCCACCTTCTTCGCCGGCGGCAAATGGACGGTGGATCACAAGGAGCGCGCCGCCCAATTGATCGCCGACCCGCTGTTCGAGGTGGGCAACCACACCTGGTCCCACGCCAACCTCGCCGTTCGCGGCGGCGATTACATGCGCCGTCAGGTGGATGACACGGACATGGCGGTGGCGGGCGCGCGGGCGGATGCGGCGGCAGCCGGCTGCATGCTGGACAAGGTGCCCGCGCGCACCGATTTGTTCCGCTTTCCCTATGGCTCGTGCAGCCCGGAATCGCTCGGCTATGTGAACGAGACCGGGCACCTCGCCATCCAGTGGGACGTGGATTCCGGCGACCCGGCTTTCCTGGGCGCCAAGTTCATGGCGGACGCCATGCTGCGGGCCATCAAGCCCGGCTCCATCGTGCTGATGCACGCCAATGGCCGGGGTCGCCACACGGCCGAGGCGGTGCGCATGCTCATTCCCGCGCTGAAGGCCAAGGGCTATCGCTTCGTCACCGTCTCCGACCTCCTGAAGGCCGGGACGCCGGTGGTGGCGTCCACCTGCTATTCGGAAAAGCCCGGCGACACGCGGGTCTATGACGAGGCGGCGCGGGCGGGCCGGCGGGTGCTGCCGGCCCCTTGAACCACCGCCTCAGTACATGACTTCCTTGTAGCGCTTCAGCATCTCTTCCTGGGTCTCGGCCTTGAAGGTGCCGGACGTGTGGTCCTCCAGCATCTGCCCCATGGTGGGCAGGATGGTGCGTTCCACCTGGCGGTCGGCATTCCACAATTCCGAGCGCATGAGCGCCTTCGCGCAATGCAGATAGGCCTCGTGCACGGTGATGCGGATCACGGACAGCGGCAGCTTGCCCTGCACCACGAAGCGCGCCTTGAGCTCCTCGTCCGTGTGGATCTGCGCCGTGCCGTTCACCCGCAGCGTTTCGTCCACACCCGGGATCATGAACAGGAGGCCCACTCCCGGGCGGGCGATGATGTTTTCCAGGCTGTCGAGGCGGTTGTTGCCGGGGCGGTCGGGCAGGAGGAGGGTGTGGTCATCCTCAACCGCCACGAAACCGGGGCCGTCGCCACGGGGGGAGACGTCGGACGTGCCGTCGGGACCGCCGGTGGCGAGCAGCATGAACGGGCTGAGCGCAATGAAGCGCCGGCAATGGCCATCGAGCTGGGGAATCGCCTTGGCCACGGAGCGGGGATTGGCGGGCTTGTAGACGCTGCGGAGCTCGGCGAGGGAAGAGACAACAGGCACGATAGACCTCAAGGCTTGACCACCAATTGCACCCGGTCGGCCGCGAAGCTGGAGCGCCCCCATTGCAGGGGCACGCCGTTCGGCTCCACGTCGACCCGCTCCAGCACCAGGACGGAGCGGCCGGCGGCAAGGCTCAGCACCTCCTGTTCCCGCTCGGTGGCGGGGCGCGCCGAAATTCGGGTTTCGCGCCGACGATAGTCCTGGATGCCGATGGTGGCGAGAGCCCGCGTGAGCGATCCCGTCGCGGCATAGACAAGGTCCAGGTCGCGGCAGCGGGCATGGACGAAAAAGGCACGGCCGAAGGAAATGGGTACCCCGTCCGCCTCGTGCATGCTCTCGATGGCCAGGACGTCCGTCCCCTCCGCCACGGCGAGCCCGCGCGCCACCTCGGCGGAGGCCGGCTCCACGGACGAGCCCAGATAACGCCCGAACGGCTCGCGCCCACCCGCCGAGACGATCTCTGAAAAGCGGGTGCGCGGCCCGATGGGATAGGCGAGCGGCGGCTCGCGCACGAAGGTGCCCCGCCCGGCCGTCGCCTCGATCAGCCCACGCTCGGTGAGCACCGAAAGGGCGCGGCGCACCGTGTGCCGATTGACACCGAAGCGCACCGCCAGGTCGGCTTCCACCGGCAGGCGGGCGCCAGCGGGGAACGTGCCCTCCGCGATCTCCGCCTCCAGGCGCTCGGCGATCTGCTTCCAGAGGGCAACGCCGGTGCCGCGCGCCAGCGCGCTTTCGTCCACCGCCGTCATTGTCCCGTGATCGAAGTCTTCCATGGTCCCCCCATTCGCTGTTTGCCATCGCCATTCCGGCCTTGTTTGTTTGTATAGACTATTATACAAACTAAAACCAGATCCGGTTCGAGAGACCTCCGACGCCGCATTCGGCCTCGGATATTACGGCTTGAGGGCTCCATGACGGCAGACCAGGACCTCACCGCGCAACGGCAGGCGGCGATGACCATTCTCGCCAGCGCCACCCAGAGGGAATTGGACATGGCGCTGGAGCGCTTCGCGCCCTTGCCGCCCATCAAGGATCTGCGCACCCCCGAATCGGGCCTCGCCATGGTGCGCGGCCGCATCGGCGGCGACGGCGCGCCCTTCAATCTGGGCGAGGCCACCGTCACCCGCGCGGCGGTGCGCATCGGCAATGGTCCCACCGGGGTCGCCTATCTCCTGGGGCGCGATCCCAAGCGCGCCCGCTCCGCCGCCATTCTGGATGCGCTCTGGCAGGACCCGGCCCTGCGTCCGGCCCTTGAGGACGCTTTGAAGCCCATCCGCGCACGCATTGCCGCAGACGAAGCCGCCGAGGCCGAACGGACCAAGGCCACCAAGGTGGAGTTCTTCACCATGGTGCGGGGAGAGGATTGATGGCCGCCACCGCTCTTGCCGCCGGCTTTTCCGACCCGTCCCGCGATGCCCAGCGCACGTTCAAGGCGGTGATGTGGGCGCTCGCCCAGCCCGGCACGCCCCAGAAGCTGGCCACCGACCTCACCCCGCCGGCCCCGCTGACGCCGGAGCTTGCGGCCATCGCACTCGCCCTCCTCGACTATGAGACGCCCGTCTGGCTCGATCCCGCCTTGCGGGACGCCCCGGGTGTGGCGGACTTCCTGCGCTTTCACACGGGTGCGCCGGTGGTGGCAGACACCGCCGCCGCCCGCTTCGCCCTCATCGCCTCGGGCGCCAACCTGCCCGACTTCTCACGCTTCGCCCAGGGCGAGCCCGACTATCCCGACCGTTCGGCGACCCTCATCGTCGGCGTGGAGGATGCCGGCCCGGACGGGGCCGGCGTGCGCCTCCGGCTCGAAGGCCCTGGTATTGACGGGACAGCACGGCTTGGCGCCGCGCCGCTTCCCGAGGACATGGCGGACCGGCTGCGCGAAAACCGCGCCGCCTTCCCGCTCGGCATCGACCTGCTGCTGGTCGCGCGTGGCATCGTGGTGGGGCTTCCCCGCTCGGTGCGCGCCGGCGCGGAGGAGTAAGCCCATGTATGTGGCTGTGAAGGGCGGAGAGACCGCCATCGGCAATGCCCACGCTCTGCTCGATCGCACCCGGCGGGGCGACCCGGCCGTGCCGGAACTGGGCATCGACCAGATCCGCGAGCAGCTCGCCTTGGCGGTGGACCGCATCATGGCGGAAGGCTCGCTCTATGACCGGGACCTGGCCGCCCTGGCGCTGAAGCAGGCGCGGGGCGACATGATCGAGGCCATCTTCCTGGTGCGGGCCTTCCGCACCACGTTGCCGCGCTTCGGCGCCACGGAGCCGGTGGATACGGGTGCCATGCGGGCGCGTCGGCGCATCTCGGCCACCTTCAAGGACCTGCCCGGCGGGCAGGTGCTGGGACCTACCTTCGATTATACCCACCGCCTCCTGGACCCGGCGCTGGCGGTGAATGCGGCCGATGCGATGCCTCCCGCGCCCCGCACGGACGCGGCGCCGGCCGCCACCGCGCAACCGCCGGAGGCCATGCCGCGCGTCACCGACCTGTTGGGCGACGAGGGCCTGATCGAGCCCGCGCCCTGCGACGACGGCAGCGAGCCGCCGGACCTCACCCGCTCGCCCCTCTCCTTCCCCGCCGAGCGGCCGCTGCGGCTCCAGAATCTGGCGCGCGGCGACGAGGGTTTCCTGCTGGCGCTCGGCTATTCCACCCAGCGCGGCTATGCCCGCACCCACCCCTTCGTCGGCGAGGTGCGCATGGGCGAGGTGGAGGTGGAGCTCCATGTGGAGGAGCTGGGCTTTGCCGTGCCGCTCGGCCGTGTGACCGTCACCGAATGCCAGATGGTGAACCAATTCAAGGGCTCGGCCAGCGTGCCGCCCCAGTTCACGCGCGGCTATGGGCTCGTCTTCGGCCAGTCCGAGCGCAAGGCCATGTCCATGGCGCTGGTGGACCGGGCCTTGCGCTGGCAGGAGCTGGGGGAGGAAAAGACCGCCCCCGCCCAGGACACCGAGTTCGTCCTCTCCCATTCCGACAATGTGCAGGCCACCGGCTTCGTGGAGCACCTGAAGCTGCCCCATTATGTGGACTTCCAGGCCGAGCTGGACCTGGTGCGCCGCATGCGGGCCAGCGCCCTGCCGCAGGACGAGGACCCGTCCGACGAAGCCCTCCAACTGCCGGAGGCGGCGCAATGACCACAGCCCCCACCAACGCTGCCCCCACCCCCACGGCGCCTGCCATCACCTATAATTTCGCCTATCTGGACGAGCAGACCAAGCGCATGATCCGGCGCGCGATCCTGAAAGCGATCGCCATTCCCGGCTATCAGGTGCCCTTCGCCAGCCGCGAAATGCCCATGCCCTATGGCTGGGGCACCGGCGGCGTGCAGGTGACGGCCTCCATCCTCGGCACCGATGATGTGCTGAAGGTCATCGACCAGGGCTCGGACGACACCACCAATGCGGTGGCCATCCGGGGCTTCTTCAAGAAGACGGCGGGGGTGGCCACCACCACCCGCACGGAGGAGGCGAGCGTCATCCAGACCCGCCACCGCATCCCCGAGGCGCAGCTCAAGGCCGGGCAGGTGCTGGTCTATCAGGTGCCCATCCCCGAGCCGCTGCGCTTCCTGGAGCCGCGCGAGACCGAGACGCGCAAGCTGCACGGCCTCGCCGATTACGGCCTCATGCATGTGAAGCTCTACGAGGACATCGCCCGCCACGGCCATATCGCCACCACCTATGCCTATCCGGTAGCGGTGGCCGGGCGCTATGTGATGGATCCCTCGCCCATCCCCAAGTTCGACAATCCCAAAATGAATGACAGCCCGGCGCTGCAGCTCTTCGGTGCCGGGCGCGAGCAGCGCATCTATGCCATCCCGCCGCACACGCAGGTGGTGTCGCTGGACTTCGAGGACCATCCCTTCCGCGTCCAGCACTTCGCCAAGCCTTGCGCGCTGTGCGGCGCCACGGGGGTCTATCTCGACGAGGTGATCCTCGACGACAAAGGCGGGCGCATGTTCGTGTGCTCGGACACCGACCATTGCAGCACCCGCCAGGACGAGGGCCATCGCGGCGAGCTGAGCGCCTCGGCGCAGGAGGCGGCGGAATGAGCGGCCTCCTCATTCGCCCCGCCCGCGAGGATGACCTTGCGGGCGTGCTCGCCCTCTATGCCCAGCCGGGCATGGATGATGGTCGCACCCTTTCCTTGTCCGACGCGCGCGCCCTCTTCGCCCGCTTCGCGCGCTATCCCGATTATGTGCTCTATGTGGCCGAGGATGCGGGCGCGGTGGTCGGCACCTTCGCCCTGTTGGTGATGGACAATCTCGGCCATATGGGCGCCCCCTCCGCCGTGATCGAGGACGTGGTGGTGGCCCTCGAGCGCCAGGGAAGCGGGGTGGGCGGCGCCATGATGCGCTTCGCCATGGCCAAGGCGGCGGAGAAAGGCTGCTACAAACTCGTCCTGTCCTCCAACGCCAAGCGCGTGAAGGCCCACCAATTCTACGAAAATCTCGGCTTCCGCCGCCACGGCGTCAGCCTGCACGTGGATCTCGAACCGGCCCGCAACGAGGCGGCAGGCCGAGCGGAGGCTTTGGCATGAGCGCCTACAGCCCAGCCGCCTTGCGCAAGGCGGCATTGATGCGCGCCTGCCAGCCTTCCCCGGTGGCGCGGAAATGCTCCACCACATCCGGATCGATGCGCAGCGACACCAATTGCTTACGCGGCGCCCGGCCGGCCCCGCGCCGGCGCACCGGCTGCATCTTCGCAAAATCCTCCTCCGTCAGGGGCGGATTGTCCGGGTCGGCTTCCGCCGCCGCCGTGAGCGCGGCGTCTTCCTCCGGCGTCATCTTCTCCAGCGCCGCGCGGGCACGGGCACGGGCCGACGTGCGGTCAGAATTCGACATAGTGCCGGATCTCCCTGGCATTCGCCTTTCTCAGGCTGATGAGGCACACGAAGGCGCCACGCCGCGTATAGGCCATGACGTGCAGGCGCTCGCCGATAAAGCCGATGGCGGTGCACCGCACCTCGCCATAGGCGCCGCGCATGTCGATCTTCTCGAGCGCGGTCTCCCACTCGAAGCGCCGAGCGGCCCGAAAGTGCACGCCATGCTTGGCCACGTTGGTGTCAGCTTTGGCCGGATGCCACTCATAGAAGTCCCGCATCCATCAAGCGCCCCCGCGCAGAGGTTTTTTGTAGCTACAAATTGCAACTTGGGCAAGCCCGGCGGGCGGTCGCCAATCTTGATCCATCTCGATCCGTCCCGCCCCCAGGCGGCGGGATGCGCGGAGGCTTTGGCATGAGCGCGGATGACCCCCTTCTCGTCGCCCGGGGCCTGACGAAATATTACGGCGCCCGTCCCGGCTGCCTGGACGTGGACCTGACCGTCCATCCCGGCGAGGTGCTGGCCATCGTCGGCGAATCCGGCTCGGGCAAGTCCACCTTGCTCTCGCTCCTCTCCACCGAGCTTGCCCCCACATCGGGCGACGTGAGCTACCGCATGCGCGATGGCGCGCTGCGGGACCTCGCCAGCCTGTCTGAGGCCGAGCGGCGCCTCCTACTGCGCACCGACTGGGGTTTCGTGCGCCAGCATGCGGAACAGGGCCTGCGCATGGCGGTGTCGGCCGGCGGCAATGTGGGCGAGCGCCTGATGGCCGTGGGCTGGCGCCATTATGGGCAGATCCGCAATGAGGCCACCGACTGGCTGGGCCGGGTGGAAATCGATGCCAGCCGCATCGATGATGATCCCCGCGCCTTTTCCGGCGGCATGCGCCAGCGCCTGCAGATCGCCCGCAATCTCGTCACCCGGCCCCGCCTCGTCTTCATGGACGAGCCTACGGGCGGCCTCGACGTGTCCGTCCAGGCGCGGCTCCTGGACCTGATCCGCTCCCTGGTGGCTGATCTCGGCGTCGCCGTGATCATCGTCACCCATGACCTTGCCGTCGCCCGCCTCCTGTCCCACCGCATCATGGTGATGCGGCGCGGGCGGGTGATCGAGGAGGGCCTGACGGACCAGGTGCTCGACGATCCGCACGAACCCTACACCCAGCTCCTCGTCGCCTCGGTGCTTGCCGCATGATGCCCGCTACGCTCGCTGCCACCTATGGGGCCGACGAGGCCCCTTCCGCCCCGCCCATTCCCGCTTCGGAGGCGGCCCGGCCGCGCCTGAAGGTGGAGGGGCTGGAGAAGTCCTTCACCTTGCATCTGCGCGATGGGGCGCGGCTGCCGGTGGTGCGCAATGTCTCCTTCGAGGTGCATGGGGGCGAGTGCGTGGCGCTGGGCGGGCCCTCCGGCGCCGGCAAGAGCTCCATCCTGAAGATGATCTTCGGCAATTATCGCGCGGATGCCGGGGCCATCGAAGTGGCCGACGGGCCGCACGGGATGATTGATGTGGTGAAGGCCGATCCCCGCCGCATCCTGAAGCTGCGGCGCGAGCGCATCGGCTATGTCAGCCAGTTCCTGCGGGTCATTCCCCGCGTGCGGACGCTGGACGTGGTCAGCGAGCCGCTGCGCCAGGATGGGGTCGCCCCTGAAAAGGCGGAGGCCCGCGCCCGCGACCTGCTTGCCCGGCTCAACCTGCCCCAGCGCCTGTGGGACCTGCCCCCCGCCACTTTCTCCGGCGGCGAGCAGCAGCGGGTGAACATCGCCCGCGGCTTCATCTCGCCCCGCGACCTTCTGCTCCTGGACGAGCCCACCGCGTCGCTCGATGCCGCCAACCAGGCGGTGGTGGTGGACCTCATCGGCGAGACCAAGGCGCGCGGCACGGCCCTCATCGGCATCTTCCACGACACCGCCATCCAGGCGGCGGTGTCCGACCGGGTGATCGACGTGGCCCGCTTCCGGGTCTGATCGCCGCACCTTTCCCGCACGGGACGCGCCACCATGACGCGTCCCGCTCTCCCAGGGCGACGCGTGCCTCGCGCCCCTCGAACGAACTCGCCTCCAAGGAGGATTTGCGATGCCGCAGGCGTCTTCCGAGCCCGACCTCATCCTCGCCAATGCCCGCATCGTCACCGCCGATGCGGTGATCGAGGGCGATGTGCGCGTCCGTGCCGGGCGGATCGTGGAAATCGGCACCGGCGCCGTGCCCCGGGACGCCATCGACTGCGACGGCGACTATGTGCTGCCGGGCCTTGTCGAACTGCACACGGACCATGTGGAAGGCCACCTTTCGCCCCGTCCCAAGGTGCGCTGGAATCCCATGGCGGCGGTGCTCGCCCATGATGCGCAGATCGCCGCTTCCGGCATCACCACCGTGTTCGATTCCCTGCGGGTGTGGCCGGACAAGAAGGCGGTCGGGATGGATGGCGATGCGCCCGTCCTTGCGGAGGCGCTGGCGGCGGCGGGGAAGGCGGATGCCCTGCGGGCCGACCACCAGATCCACCTGCGCTGCGAGATCCCCACCGACACGGTGGTGGAGGATGCGAAGGCGCTGATGGAGCGCTTCGAGGTGCGGCTCGTCTCGCTCATGGACCACACGCCGGGGCAGCGCCAGTTCGCGACCATCGAGCAGTTCCGCAGCTACTACAAGAAGAAGAGCGGCATCACCGACGACGAGATGGACGTCATCGTCGCCACCCGCCTCGACTTCCATGCCCGCTTCGCCCGCGAGAACAGGGCCGGCCTCGTGGCACTGGCGCAGGCGCGCGGCATCGTGCTGGCGAGCCATGACGACGGGACGCCGGACCATGTGGATGAGGCCATCGGCGACAAGGTGGCCATCGCCGAATTTCCCACCACGCTGGAAGCGGCGCGCCTCTCCCACGCCGCCGGCATCCGCGTGCTCATGGGGGCGCCGAACCTGGTGCGGGGCGGCTCGCACACCGGCAATGTCTCGGCACAGGAACTGGCCCGCAACGGCTTGCTCGACATCCTGTCCTCGGACTATGTGCCCTCCTCCCTCCTGTGGAGCGCCTTCGACCTGACGCGCCGGGAAGAGGCCATCAGCCTGCCACAGGCGGTGCGCATGGTCTCCCGCACCCCCGCCGAGGCGGCGGGGCTCCTGGACCGGGGAGAGATCGCGCCCGATCGGCGGGCGGACCTCATCCGCGTGGGGCTGGTCGGCGACATGCCGGTGGTGCGCGGGGTGTGGCGCGAAGGGCGTCGGGTGGCATGAGCGATGCGCAAAGGCGGCTGGGGCCGGGAGCCTTGATCCTGGTGGTGGGGCCCTCGGGCGCCGGCAAGGACACGCTCATCGACATCGCCCGCGCGGCGCTGGCGGAGCGGTCCGACGTGCATGTGGCCCGCCGCCTGGTCACCCGCCCGGCGGGCGCCGGGGAAGCCCACGGCACCCTCACGCTGGAGGACTTCGCCCGCCTCCAGCCGCGCTTTGCCCTGTGCTGGCAGGCCCATGGCCTCAGCTACGCGCTGGGGGAGGACGTGGCGGACTGGATTTCAGCCGGGCACACAGTGATCGCCAATGGCTCGCGGGCAACCTTGCCGGTGGCGCGGGCGCGATTTGAACGGCTCTGCGTGGTGCATGTGACGGCGCCGGTGGACGTGCGCGCGCAGCGCCTCGCCGCCCGCGGCCGCGAGAGCGCGCAGGACATCGCCGAGCGCCTGACGCGCGCTCCAGCCCTGGACGTGGCGCCGGAGCTTGAGATCGTCAATGTGGGAACGCCGCAGGAGGGCGGGCTTCGCCTCGCCGACTTCGTGCGCCGCGTGACAGACGACAAGACTTACATCCCCGCACAGAATGCAGGTGCGCGGGCCTGACGCAGACGTCTGACGGATCTTGTGGAACAGGGTCCTCGTGCAGATCTCGTGAAAGAGAGCGACCACTAAGGATCCGTGAGGTCTTCCCGCGCCGTTACTTCATTCAGCTTTGAAGTCTTGCCGCGCGCTGGCGCTGGAGCCGGGGAAGAGCCCAAGAGAGGGAGCCTGACCGGGGCGGGCCTGTGGCGCACCGCCCCTGCCCTCACTGGCGATAGTGCTGGATGCGCGTGGTGCGCAGGCCGGGAAGGCCGTGCCGGTCGATGGAGGCCTGCCAGGACAGGAATTCGTCCACCGTCAGCGTATAGCGCTTGCAGGCTTCCTCAAGACTGATCAGGCCCCCGCGCACGGCGGCAACCACTTCCGCTTTGCGCCGGATGACCCAGCGTCTGGTGTCCGGTGGCGGAAGATCAGCTACGGTCAACGGACTTCCGTCCGGGCCGATCACGTATTTCACCCTCGGCCGATAGGCATCGGTCATCGCTACGCTCACCCATTACTCAACCCAACCCGTGAGCAGAGTGAAGCGGGGCAATGAACATTTCCCTAAAAGCCCAAGAAAATCCGATATTTACTTGTATTAACAGGACCTGAATCCCATCGCCACTCACGCGCCTTTGAAAGGCGTCCTGGCGGGGATTTTCACCATCCGTCGCTCGACCGCTCGTGACGGCCAACAGGCTCGCGCGAAACGTGCGCAACCCTTGGAAATAAAGGGAAGATGGTCCATGTCACCCCCAAGCGCGGGCGCGACCGTGCGCCACGGCAACGCCTCAGCCGCTCGGACGGGTGCCGCAGGCCAGCCCATGGCACGCGTCGAAGCGGTCGGATGGGTCTTAAGGATTGTCGCGGTGGCATGGCCGTCCGGGCGGAAATTTTTGAGCCGCCCGGCTCTTTTTCATGGGCTGCCTGCCGCCAAAGCCGTCTGCCGCCCGGACTGATCCATCCGGACGGAGCGCGCTTGAAGGGAAGCCAGAGGGCGATCAGCCCTCGATGCGGTCGAAATCGGCGATGCCGCGGGTGGCCGCGCGAATCTCGTCCAGCAGCTTCAGGCGGTTGATGCGCAATTGGCCGTCGGCCGCATTCACCGTCACGTCCTCGAAGAAGGCATCCACCGGCGCCCTCAGGCCCGCCAGGGCGGCCATGGCGCCGGCATAGTCCTCTGCGGCGACCGCATCGCGCACCTTGGCCTTCACCTCCTCGATGGCGGCGCCCAGCGCGATTTCCTGCGGCTCCACGAAGAAAGCGGGAACGGCGGGGCCGGCATAGCGGGCACCGTCCTTCTTCTCCTCGATGCGCAGGATGTTCACCGCGCGGCGATAGCCAGCGAGCAGGGTCTTGCCGTCGTCGGTCTCCAGAAAGGCCTGGAGCGCCTCCACCCGGCGAACGATCTGCAGGAGATCATCCTGCCCCTCGAGGGCAAAGACGGCGTCCACGAGATCGTGACGGGCACCGCGCTCGCGCATATGCACCTTGAGGCGCTCGGCGAGGAAGGCGAGGAGATCGGTAGCAAGATCCCCGGCCATCGTCTGGCCCTCGACGCGCTTCGCCTCATCCGGCACCGAGTCCGGCCCAAGCTTGGCAAGCCGGCGGGCGAGGTCGTGCAGAATATCGGCCACCAGCTTGTTGGCGAGCTTGTCGACGCGGAACACGTCGAGCGGATTGGAGCCGTAATGGGCCTCGCCCAGGATGGCGCGGGCGGAGGCCACGATCACCGGCCGAAGGGGCAAGGTCAGCTGGTTGTCCAGCACGATGCGGATCACGCCCAAGGCGGCGCGGCGCAGGGCATAGGGGTCCTTGGAGCCGGTGGGCTTCTCGTTGATGACCCAGAAGCCCACCAGGG
Source organism: Aquabacter sediminis (assembly GCF_028863665.1). Classification (GTDB taxonomy): domain Bacteria; phylum Pseudomonadota; class Alphaproteobacteria; order Rhizobiales; family Xanthobacteraceae; genus L1I39. The sequence goes on along the minus strand of NZ_JARBFX010000014.1, from coordinate 63,977 downwards.
TGTCGATCTTGTCGGCCAGGGCCACCGCGACGGAGACGGGCGCGGTGGGCACGCGATCGGAGGGACCCTGGGGCTTGTAATGATCCTCGCAGGCTGCCGCGATCTCCGCCGGCAACTTCTCGTGCTCGGCATAATAGCGGCCCATGAGGCCCTGCAGTTCGGGGAACTCGCCCACCACCTCGGTGAGCAGGTCAGCCTTGGCGATGCGGGCGGCGCGGGCGGCGAGCTCGGGATCGGCACCCACCTGCGGGGCAATCTCGGCGGCAAGGCGCGATATGCGGGCGATGCGCTCGCTCTGGCTGCCCAGCTTCTCATGGAAGGTGATCTGGTCGAACTTGGGAAGCCGGTCCTCCAGCGCCGTGCGGCGGTCGGTGTCCCAGAAGAACTTGGCGTCCGACAGGCGGGCGCGGATGACGCGGCCATTGCCGGCCACGATCGCGGCGCCCTGGTCGGTGGCGGCCAGATTCGAGATCAGGATGAAGCGGTTGGCGAGGCGCCCGGTCTTGGGGTCCTTCAGCACGAAGCACTTCTGGTTGGCGCGGATGGTGGCGCGGATCACCTCGTCGGGAATGTCTAGGAAGGCGGCATCGAAGGAGCCGATGAGCACCACCGGCCATTCCACGAGGCCGGCCACCTCCTCCAGCAGTCCTTCATCCTCCACCAGCTCCAGCCCGTGGACGAGGGCGAGGTCCTTGGCATCGGAGAGGATGATGGACTTGCGACGGTCCCGGTCGGCCACCACCTTGGCGACCTCCAGCTTGGTCAGCCAGTCGTCCAGGCGCTTCACCTCGATGGCGCCGGGCGCCAGGAAGCGGTGGCCATAGGTGACGTTGGACGAGGTGATGCCCTCCACCTCGAAGCGGATGACCTCCACCTCTTCGATGTCGGTGCCGAAGGTGCAGACGATGGAATGGAGCGGGCGCACCCAGCGCATGCTGCCCGTGCCCCAGCGCATGGATTTCGGCCAGGGAAAAGCTCGGATGATCTGCGGCACGATCTCGGCAATCACTTCGGCGGTGGGGCGGCCCGGCCGCTCCACCACGGCCACATAGAAGTCGCCCTTCTTGGGATCGCTCTGAATGGTGGCCTGGTCGATGGAGGCGAGCCCCGCCGCCTTGAGGAAGCCCTGGATGGCGCCGTCCGGCGCGCCCACGCGCGGGCCCTTGCGCTCTTCCTTGCTGTCCGCCTGCCGGCCGGGCAGGCCATGCACCGCCAGCGCCAGGCGGCGCGGGGTCACGAAGGCCTTCGCGCCTTCATAGAGCAGGCCGCGCTCAACCAAAGCGTCCGTCACCAGCTTGCGCAGCGCCTCGGCGGCCTGGGCCTGCATGCGGGCGGGGATTTCTTCGCTGAACAGTTCAAGAAACAGGTCGGGCATCGGATCTGGCTCTTCCTGCCCGAGCAGACGCGCCGGGCGGGTTGGCGGAGGAGAAAACGGGGGCGGACCAGACGGGCCGGCTGCCCCCGCGTCTATTCTGTTTCAGCCAGCGCGTCGAGATGCCGGCTGGGTGGGATCGGGATCGAGCGGACCCAGGTGGCGGTCCTTCACCGTCATCACGGCCAGCGCCGCGATGCCGGAGACGACGGCAAGATAGAGCGCCGGCGCCATCTTGTTGCTGAGGTCGCCCACCAGATAGGTGGCCACCATGGGGGCGGTTCCCCCGCCAATGCCGACCCCCAGGTTCCAGGCGAAGGCGACGGCCGAGCACCGGCGTCGGCGCGGAAACATTTCCACCAGCAGAGCCGCGAGAGGCGCATTGGCCAGCGGTAGCAGCATGGCGAGGGCGATCTGGCCGGAAATGACCAGCCGGATGTCGTCACGCCCGAACAAAGTGAAGAGCGGCCAGGTCAGCAGCGTGAGCCCGGCCATGCCGATCAGCACCACGAGCCGGCGTCCCACCTTGTCGCTGATGATGGCGCAGATGGGCACCAGCACCATGGTCACGGCCAGGCACACGGTGTTCAGACGCAAGGTGAAGCTGACGGAGAGCCCGTCCTGCTGCTGGAGATAGGTCGCAAGGTAGACGAACAGAAGATAATAGGCGACGCCCGCCTGGAAGGAGAGGATCACCGCCCGCACGAGGTCTGGCAGATCGTGACGCAAGGTGTCGAGCAAGGGCAGCCTGCCGTCGGAGACCGGCGGCGTCTCCTGAAGGGCCGTGCGCCGCAGATAGAGCGAGAGCAGCCCCAGCACCACGCCAAGCAGGAAGGGCACGCGCCAGCCCCAGGCGAGAAGCTGGTCCGAACTCAGCGTCCCGGCCACGATGGCGGCGACCCCCGAGCCGATCAGCGTGCCCCCACTCACCCCGGCGGCCGAAAAAGAAGTGGCAAAGCCCCGCCGGCCCGGCGCCGCGTGCTCGGCCAGGAAGACGGCGGAGGTGGTGTATTCGCCGCCGATGCACCCCCCCTGGACGAGGCGCATGAGCAAAAGCAGCACCGGGGCGGCGATCCCCACCATGTCGAAGCTGGGCAGGAGGCCGATGGAGACGGTGGAGGCGGTCATCAGACCGGCGGACAGGACGAGGGCCCGAGAGCGCCCCAGCCGGTCGCCCAGGGTGCCGAACACCACCGCACCCAGGGGGCGCATGAGGAAGGAGGCTGCGAACACCGCGAAGGCCGAGAGCAAGCCCACGAAAGGCGAGCTCAAGGGAAAGAAGACCTTGGCGAAAACCGTGGCGAAGAAGCCGTAGACCGCGAAGTCGTACCATTCGAGCACATTGCCGGCGGCGCCAGCGGCCACCGTCTTCCAGGGCAGGCGCATGGCGCGCCCAGCGTGCTCGTCCATGGGCCCCCGCCCCTCCCCGGTCAGCCGGCGCCGCCGGCTTCGGTCTTCAGGAAGGCCGCGCCGCAGGCCTTGGCCAGCTCGCGCACCCGCAGGATGTAGCTCTGCCGCTCGGTCACCGAGATGACGCCGCGGGCATCCAGCAGATTGAAGACGTGGGAGGCCTTGATGCACTGGTCATAGGCCGGCAGCGCCATCAGGTGCCTCTCGCCCCGGTCGCCCGCCGCCAGATATTTGGTGCAGGCGGCCTCGGCCATGCGGAACTGCTCCAGCAGCATGTCGGTGTCGGCATATTCGAAATTGTGCCGGGAATATTCCTGCTCGGCCTGCAGGAAGACATCGCCATAGGTGACCTTCTCGGCGCCCTCACGGCCGTTGAAGTTCAGGTCGTAGACGTTCTCCACGCCCTGCACATACATGGCGAGGCGCTCCAGGCCATAGGTCAGCTCGCCCGAGACCGGCGAGCACTCGAAACCGGCCACCTGCTGGAAGTAGGTGAATTGCGAGACCTCCATGCCGTCGCACCAGCATTCCCAGCCCAGCCCCCAGGCGCCCAGCGTCGGGCTCTCCCAGTCGTCCTCCACGAAGCGCACGTCATGCAGGCGCGTGTCGATGCCAATGGCATCGAGGGAGGCGAGGTAGAGCTCCTGCAGGTTGTCCGGCGAGGGCTTCAGGATCACCTGGAACTGATAATAGTGCTGGAGCCGATTGGGGTTCTCGCCATAGCGCCCGTCCTTCGGCCGGCGCGAGGGCTGCACATAGGCGGCGCGCCAATGGCGGGGACCAAGCGCCCGGAGCGTGGTGGCCGGATGGAAGGTGCCCGCGCCCACTTCCATGTCATAGGGCTGCAGGACCACGCAGCCCTGATCCGCCCAGAAGCGCTGAAGGGTCAGCAGCAATCCCTGGAAGGAATGGTCGGGGCGCATGTGGGCGGGCAGCGAGGGGTCGATCATGGGCAGCCTTCCGGCAGCTGGAAGAGGGGGTCGAAACGCGCGCGGACACTAGAGCAGGCGCCGATCACATTGCAACGCCATACGTTCTGCGCCGCGGGCCTCCTCCCCATGCGCCGCCCGATGATCGCCTTGAACACGCCGGCGTGATTGAACCGGGGCGCCGTGAGGGCGTTGCAACGAGCGAGCGGGACGACAAAGGAGATATCAATGAACAAGACGCTTCCCCTTCTCACCGCCGCCGCCCTGGCGCTGTCCACCTTCGGCGCTGCGGCCCAGAGCGGCATCGCCCCTGCCCCCAACACCCAGGCTGGCCCGGCCCAGGAAGGCGGCCGGACGAACATGACACCCGGCGCCTCCGGCTCGGGCACCGTGAACCGCAATGACAATGCCGCCAAGCCGACCCCCAATAGCGGCGTCGCGCCCGGCCAGAACACCCAGGCCGGACCCGCCCAGCAGGGCGGCCGCACCCAGGCGACCCCCGGCGGCAGCGGCGGCTCGATGGACACCACGGGCTCGGTGCCCTCGACCCCGCGCAGCGGCGTGGCCCCCGGCCAGGACACCCATAAGGGCCCGGCGCAGGAAGGCGGCCGCACCCAGGCAACGCCCGGCGGCACGCGCTGATCGGGCGCGGCTTGCGAGCGGCGTGATCGCCTCTTTCCCGGAGGGATGTGCGGCCCGCACGGCGCGGTACTCCTGATGGTCCATGAAAAAAGGCCCCGGATCGCTCCGGGGCCTTTCTTGTGCCGACACCCTTGGGGCGCGGCGTCTGCGTCGATCCTCAGCCGCGGCTGCGGGCGCGGATCATGTAGTCGTCGTAATTGTATTCGGCGATCTGCCACCACAGATAGCTCTCGTTCCGGAACGGACGAGCCGATTCGTAGATCTTCTTGAAGTCCGGATTCTTGGAGCCGATCTCGTCATACATCTCGGTCGCCACCTTGAAGCAGGCGTCCATGACGTCGTTCGGGTAGCGGCGCAGCTGGGTGCCGGCCTTCACGAGACGCTGCACGGCGCCCGGATTCTTGGCGTCGTAATTGGCCAGCATGTCGCCATTGGCCTGGGCCGCGGCGGAAGTCAGCACCGCCTGATAGGCCTTGGGCAGCTCGTTCCACTTGTCCTGATTGTAGAAGAAGGTCAGGCCGGCGCTGCCTTCCCACCAACCGGGATAGTAGTAGTACTGCGCCACCTTGTAGAGGCCGAGCTTCTCATCGTCATAGGGGCCGACCCACTCGGCGCCGTCGATGGTGCCCTTTTCCAGCGCGGGATAGATGTCGCCGCCGGCGAGCTGCTGCGGCACCGCGCCGAGCTTGGAGAAGATCTGGCCGGCAATGCCGGCGATGCGGAACTTCAGACCCTGCAGGTCCTGGACCGACTTGATCTCCTTGCGGAACCAGCCGCCCATCTGGCAGCCCGTATTGCCGCCCGGCAGCATTACGACGTTGTACTTCTTGTAGAACTCAGCCAGCACCTGGAGGCCGCCGCCATGGTAGAACCAGGAATTCAGCTGGCGGGCATTGAGGCCGAACGGGAACGCCGAGCCGAACGCGAAGCTCGGATCCTTGCCCACATAGTAATAAGAAGCCGTATGGCACATCTCGACGGTCTTGTTCTGCGTCGCGTCGAGCGCCTGGAGGCCGGGGACGATTTCGCCCGCTGCGAAGACCTGGATCTGGAACTTGCCGTCGGTCGCCTCGGCCACGTTCTTGGCCATCAGCTCGGCGGCGCCATAGATGGTGTCGAGGGACTTGGGGAAGGACGACGTGCAGCGCCACTTGATCTCGGGCTGGGACTGCGCGATCGCCGGCATGGCGACGGCGGTGGACGCGGCGACACCGGCGCCGGCGGCAGTCAGGAACTCACGGCGTTTCATGGATGAGACTCCCTATGAAATTCTTCTGGCATCCCGCTGCGGCAGGCCGGCCGGCGGAACGCCCCGCATTCTTGTACCGGAAGCCGGTTGCAATGGCGACCGCCCCCCTATGGTACTAAAGGCGTAGACGCCGCGCTATTCGATCACGATGCGCGGCGCCTTGCGCGCCGAGGCCCCGGCCCGGCCCATGGAGGCCTGAACCGCGCGGGCGATATTGCGATAGACCTCCGCCTGCGGGCTTTGCGGATCGGAGACCAGAATGGGCAAGCCGGCGTCCGACATCTCGCGGATGCGCATGTGCAGCGGCACTTCGCCGAGGAAAGGCACGCCGATCTCCTCCGCCTCGTGCCGCGCCCCGCCATGGCCGAAAATGTCCGAGCGCTCCCCGCAATGGGGGCACATGAAATAGGACATGTTTTCGACCACGCCGAGAATCGGCACGTTGACCCGCTGGAACATGGCGATGCCGCGCCGGGCATCGATCAGCGCCAGGTCCTGGGGCGTCGAGACGATGACGGCGCCGGCGAGGTTGACCTGCTGGGCCATGGTGAGCTGCGCATCGCCCGTGCCGGGGGGCATGTCCACCACCAGCACGTCGAGCGGCCCCCACTTCACCTCGCGCAGCATCTGGGTGAGCGCCGACATGACCATGGGCCCGCGCCAGATCATGGGGGTCGCCTCGTCCACCAGGAAGCCGATGGACATGAGCTGAAGGCCGAAATTCTCCAGCGGCACCATCATGCGCCCGTCAATGGTCTCCGGCTTGCCGTGCACGCCGGACAGGCGCGGAACGGAGGGTCCGTAAATGTCTGCGTCGAGCAGGCCGACCTTCAGGCCGAGGTCGCGCAGGCCCAGCGCCAGATTGATGGACAAGGTCGACTTGCCGACGCCGCCCTTGCCCGAGGCCACCGCAATGATGGCGCCGACACCGGGCACCTCGATGGCCTTGCCGCCCCCTTGAGGTGCCCCACCTGGAGCCGGAGCCCCACCTTGCGGCGCGCCACCCGGCCGGCCAGCCATCTTGCGCTCGGCGGTGAGCGCCACCAGCGCGGAGGCAACGCCCGGCAACGCCCGCACCACCTCCTCGGCCGCGACCCGCACCGGCTCCCAGGCCCGCGCCTGGGCGGCATCGACATTGATGGAGAGATAGACCTTGCCGCTGGTGACCACGATGCCGGACAAGGCAGGGGATGCGGACAGCGGCACCCCATCAGGGGTTCGCACCTTCGCCAGGGCCTCGCGCACGCCGCTTTCGGTCACATCGCTCATCCGGCCGTCTCCACTCCATCCCCGAACAGGCGCCTTCGCCCGAGCGTCTCCTTTCGCACGGGCGGCGGCGGCGAGGAAGGCCTCATCTGGCCTCCACCTGCTCCAGCAGGGTGCGCAGGTCGATGAGGTTGGACACCGTGGCCCGCGGGGAAAGCGCGGGATATTCCGCCGGTTCGGCGCCGCGATTGACCCACACGGTTCGGAAGCCGAAGGCGGTGGCCCCCGCCACGTCCCAGGTGTTGGAGGCGACGAACATGATGTCTTCCGGCGTCAGCTGAAGGCGGTTGCAGGCCAGGTCATAGCCTCTGGGATCGGGCTTGAAGGTGTGCACCTCCTCGCAGCTGAGGACGTCGTCCACCAGCGCGGAGAGGCCGCCGCGCTCCACCGCCGTGGTCACCATCTCCAGCGTGCCGTTGGACAGGATGACGATGCGGCGCCCCGCCTCGCGCAGTTGCGCCAAGGCGGGGGCCACATCGGGAAACGGATCGAGCACCATGAAGGCCTCGGCGATTTCGTCCACCAGAGCCCCGCCGGAATCATCGGCGATGCCACACACCCGCAGCGCATAGTCGAGCGCCTGACGCGTCACAGCGAGAAAGTCTTTGTCGAGCCCCATCAGGCTGCTGGTCCAGGCATATTCCAGTTGCTTGGTGCGCCACACCTCCAGAAAGCGATCGGCAGGCGCGCCGAGCACCGTCAAATGATGCTTCAGCGCCGAGCGCAGATCGAACAAGGTGCCATAGGCGTCGAACACGCAGGCGGACGTGGCGTGCATCTCAAGGCTCCGGTGCGCACGCATTATAGAACGCGCCGCGCGGATGTATCGGCCTCAGGCCGGCTCTTCGCCGCGGGGGCGAAGAAATCTGCGCATATCGGCCTGAAGCTCCGGCACCAGTTCCGCGTCGAACCAGGGATGGCGCTTCAGCCAGCCGGTGTTGCGCCAGGAGGGATGGGGCAAGGCATAGACCCGCGTGCCGCCGGCCTCCCGCACCGCTCGCCAGTTGGCCACCGTCTCGGTCAGCCCCTTGCCGAGGAGATGGCCAAGGCCCAACCGCTTGAGATGATAGGCCTGCGCCGGCCGCCCGATGGCCAGCACCAGGTCGAAGGGCGGCAGAGCGGTGAACAAGCGGTCGTGCCAGAGAAGGGCGCATTCCCGGCGCGGCGGCAGGTCGCCGCCCGCCGCGTCCTGGCCGGGAAAGCAGAAGCCCATGGGGGCGATGGCGATGCGCGCTTCGTCATAGAAGACGGGTTTGTCGACCCCCATCCAGGCCCGCAGGCGATCGCCCGACGCATCGGTGAAGGGCAGACCCGACAGATGAACCTTGGTGCCCGGCGCCTGGCTCGCCACCAGGATGCGGGCGGTTGCGGACACCCGCAGCACGGGGCGCGGCGCGTGGGGCATGGGCGCCCCCAGAGGCGCCTCGACGCAGGTGCGGCAGGCCCGGATCGCCGCGACCAGTTCCTCCAGCCGCGCGTCCCCGTGCCGCCTCGCGTCCTCAGACATCAAGGACGAGGCCGTCCCGCGCCACCAGGAACCGGCTGGCATCCACATCGCCGACATGGGACCACATGTCGTCGCTCATATGGGTGAGCAGCATGCGGCGGGGCGAAAAGCCATCGCGATTGGCGGCGAGGGTCTCATAGGCCATATGGCCGGTGGGCGCGCCGTCGAAGCGATAGCATTCGCAGATGAACAGATCCGCCTCCCGCGCCACCTCGAACAGCGCGGGCGTCCAGGCTGTGTCGCCGGAATAAGCGAGCGTCTTGCCCAAGCCCTCGAAGCGCACCGCCGTGGAGGGGGCGCCGGAAGAATGCAGCACCTCGGTGGTCAGAAGCGAGAACGGCCCCACCTGCCCCGGCGTGCCGGGCGCCACCTCCTCCACCGACCAGTCGAATCGCCAGCGATTGCCGCTGATGCCGGGATAGAGGGCTTCCATCAGCACATGGAGGCGTGCCGTCGTGCCCGGAGGGCCGAAGACGCGCAACGGCTTCTCGCGGCGGGTGCCCAACTGGCCGTCGAGGATGAGGAAGGGCAGCCCGCCGAAATGGTCGCCATGGAGATGGGAGAGCACGACGGCGTCGATCTCCTCCACGGGCAAGCCGAGGCTCTTGCAGCCCAATTGCGCACTGCCGCCATAGTCGATGGCCATGCGGAAGCCGTCGGCCTCCACATGAAAACAGGTGGTGCCCCGCCCACCGGAGCAGAAGGCGTCCCCCGATCCCACCACCGTCAGGCGCATGCGTCAGGCTCCCGCTTTTGCCGCAGGGCGGGCGGACACCTGCGCCCGCCACCGCGCCAGATGGACCATCTCCTCGGGCGCGGTGATCCGGGCCGCGCGCATGAAGTCGATGGCGACGACGGCGGTGATGTCGGCCACCGTGAAGCGGTCAAGGGCGATATAGGCCTGGTCGGCCAGGTGGCGATCCAGATAGCCGAGGAAGTTCATCACCTTGGCCTTGTTGGCCTCGCCCCATTCCTTGACCTGCGGCACCTCCCGCTCGGCCATGGCGGGATGGAGATGGCGGAAGGCGAACTGCACCGCCAGCATCAGCTCGATTTCCACCTGCCGCTGCCACATCTCCACCAGGCCCTGCTCGCGCGGCGTGGCGCCGAACAGGTTCGGCTCTGGCTGAATCGCCTCGAAATAGCGGCAGATGGCAATGGATTCGGAAATGTGGGTGCCGTCGTCCAGCTCCAGCACCGGCACCTTGGCGCGCGGATTGATGCGCAGGAAGGCCTCACCCATGTGTTCCTTCCCTGCGAGGTCCACCATCACCTCGGGCACGGAGATGCCCTTTTCGGCGAGGAAGAACTGCACGCGGCGGGGATTGGGCGAGCGGGCGGAGAGAAAGAGCTTCATGGTGCGGCGTCTCCTCGCATTTTGCAGTGGACAGACCATGGCCCGCCTGCCGCGTCAAGGCGCCGACAGTACGCGTCAGGGGCCCGTGGCGTGGGCCGAGCGCCAGTCCGCCGGCCGCTGGAACGGGCCGGACCAGATGCCCCGCCCCCGTGCCTGGGCTTCCGACTGCAAGGTCTTGTAGCCGCGCCCGCTGGCGGCGATGGCAAGGCCAGAGGTCACCATTTCGGCGGCAAGGTCCCGCGCCGTGTCCCCCTGCCCCACCGAGCACACCGCGAGCAGGCGTCCATAGCCATCATGCCGGTTCCCCCGGCAGGAGACGATATGCATTCGAACGAGGCTCGCGAGTTTGGTGCGGGCCTCGGCGCCGCAGGGCCACAGGGCCATATCCGTGCCACAGGTCTGGGCCAGTTCCGGCGCGTCGACGCCGGACAGGCGCACCCGCTGGCCGAGAATCTCCAGCGTGTCGCCATCCACCGCCCGCGCCGGACCAATGGCCTCATCGCCGCGCGTCAGGAAGCGCGCGAGCCCCGACAGGGCCGCAAGAATGAGGATGGCGGTAAGGAGGTCACGGAGGGACATGCCCGATCAGGTGCCATCCTTCCGGGATGTATGCAATCTTCGACGCACCAAGCGTGGCGCCCAAGCCACCCAGGGCCGAGATTCCTGGGCACGCAAACGCTGGCGGCACTTGGCTTCGCCGCCCGTTAACCTTCTGCTAACCCTCTTGCCGCAGGAGTCGATCCCATCCTCATGCGGAGGGACTCACCCTTCCGCTTGGGCGCGGACTGCAAGGGCCATGGACCGACCCTTTCCCTCTGGCGACCGGCACGCCCTGCCCCCCGAACCGGCGGCACGGGCGCAGGATCCAGGATTCGACCTGCCGGTGACCTCCCTGCCCGCCCTGCTCTCGCCCCTCCTGCTGCCCGCCTTGTGGGCCGCCGCCGCGGCATGTGCCGTTACCGCGCTTGGCGTGGAGGCGGAATCGGGTGCGCGGATGCTGCTCGGATGCGCCTCCGGCGCCTTGGGCGTGGCCGCCACCGCGCTGCATCGCCTGCGCCGCCGGGTTGCCGTCCTGGCAGCGGAGGTGGAAGTGCGACGGCGGGAATCGGAAGCGGCGCTGTCCGCCTTGCGGCAGGCGGAGGGCGAGAATGCCGCCAAGTCGCGTTTCCTGGCCGAGATGAGCCACGAATTGCGCACCCCGCTCAATTCCGTGATCGGCTTTTCGGAAATGATGGCGGAGGCCGTGCTCGGCGCCCATTCCGTGCCGGCCTACCAAGGATATGCCCGCGACATTCACACGTCGGGACGCCACCTCCTGGCGCTCGCCGACGACATTCTCGATCTTGCCCGCATCGAGACCGGCCACCGCACCTTGCTGGAGACCGCCGTCGCCCTCGGCCCCCTGCTTGCGGATTGCGCCCACATGATGCGCCTTTCGGCAGCGGAACGCGGCGTTTCGCTGTCCGTCGGCGATCTTGAGAATGCCCCCCGTCTGTGGGCCGACGAGCGGGCCATGCGGCAGATCACGCTGAACCTGCTGGCCAATGCGGTGAAGTTCACCCCCGCCGGCGGGCAGGTGCGACTTACCGCTGGTGTCACCCCATCCGGGGCGCCCTATGTGTGCGTGGACGATACCGGTCCGGGCATAGGTGATGCCGAGCTCCCTTTGCCCGGTGCCGCTCGCCCACGCGAGAGCGCCACCGATCCGGTAAGCGGGCGTGGCGCGGGGCTGGGGCTTGCCATCGTGCGGGGTTTGTCGGACCTCCACGCGGCGCGGCTCGCGCTCAGCCGGCGCGCCGAGGGCGGCACGCGGGCCGAGGTCGCCTTTCCCGCCGCCCGCCGGCTTCCGCCGCGCGCGGGAGCGTGAGGCCTCAGTCCTTGTCGGAGACGCCGGCGTCCGCGAAGGTGCCCATGCCCTTGTGGCAGGCCACCGCCGCCTTGATGAGCCCCACCGCCAGCGCGCCGCCCGAGCCTTCGCCCAGACGCATGCCGAAATCCAAAAGCGGGCGCAGGCCCAGATGGTCGAGCAGCGCCCGGTGGGCCTTCTCGTCGGATACATGCCCGGCCAGGCAATGGTCCAGGGCCCCGGGATCGAGACCCTGGAGAATGGCGGCGGCGGCGGTCACCACATAGCCGTCCAGGATGACCGGCACCCGCTCATGGCGGGCCGCGAGGATGGCGCCGGCAATGGCGGCCAGTTCGCGCCCGCCCAGGCGCCGCAGCACCTCCAGCGGATCGCCGCCGCTGGCGGGGCCGTGAAGAGCGACAGCGGTACGCACCGCCTCGATCTTGCGCTCCAGCACCGCGCCGGTGGCGCCGGTGCCGGCGCCCACCCAATCCTGCGCCGTGCCGCCATAGAGCGCATGGCAGATGGCGGCGGCCACCGTGGTGTTGCCGATGCCCATCTCGCCGAGGATCAGCACATCCGCCCCGCCGGCAATGGCCTGCATCCCGAAGGCCATGGTGGCGGCGCAGGCCCGCTCGTCGAGGGCCGCCTCGCGGGTGATGTCGCCTGTGGGCAGGTCAAGCGCCAAGTCGAACACGCGCAGGCCCGCATCGAAGGTGGCGCAGATCTGGTTCACCGCCGCCTTGCCGGCCGTGAAGGCATCCAACATCTGCCGCGTCACGGCGGAGGGATAGGGCGAGACCCCGTGGGCGGTGACCCCGTGGGTTCCGGCAAACACGGCCACCATGGGGCGGTCGGCGGTGGGAATGCCCTTGCCCTGCCAGGTGGCGAGGTGAATGGCGATCTCCTCCAGCCGCCCCAGTGCGCCCGGCGGCTTGAGAAGCTGCGACTGGCGGTCCTCCGCGAGCACCCGGGCGCCGATGTCCGGCCCCGGCATGGTGGCGACGAGGTTGCGGATATCGTCGAAGGGAAGACCGGACGCGTTCGGCGGGAGGGACATGGAAGGACTCGCAAGCGGGGTCGTGGGGGCGCGCGGGGGCGCGCGCAAGGATTGGGCGGGAGAACTGCACCGCGTCCCCGCGCGGGTCAAGTCGGGCCCTTGAAAGCAAACGTCCCGCCCCGGAGGCCGGGACGGGACGTGAGCGTCAGGATCGTTCGTCCCGGCTATTCCGCCGGGGCGACATAGTCGCCTTGCGGGCGGTGGTCATCGTCGGGCTTGCCTTCCGGCTTCTCCTTGCGCTTGCCGAAGGACGCGATCCAGCGGGCGAACACATAGAAGACGGGCGTGAAGATGAGGCCGAAGATGGTCACCCCGATCATGCCGGAGAACACCGCCGTTCCCAGCGCCTGACGCAGCTCTGCGCCCGCGCCCACCGCCCAGACGAGGGGCACCACGCCCAGGATGAAGGCCAGCGAGGTCATGACGATGGGACGCAGGCGCAGACGCGCCGCCTCCACCGCCGCTTCCCGCCGCCCCTGCCCCTGGTCCTCCAGCTGCTTGGCGAATTCCACGATCAGGATCGCGTTTTTGGCCGCCAGGCCGATGAGCACCACGAAGCCCACCTGGGTGAGGATGTTGTTGTCCATGCCGCGCAGGATCACCCCGCCCAAGGCGGCCACCAGGCACATGGGCACGATGAGAATGACCGCCAATGGCAAGGTCAGGCTCTCATATTGGGCCGCCAGCACCAGGAAGACGAACACCACGCCGAGCGCGAAGGCAAAGATGGCGGTGTTGCCGGCCCGCTGCTGCTGGTAGGCGAGCGCCGTCCATTCGTAGGCGAAGCCCTGCGGCAGCACCTGGGCGGCGAGACCCTGCATGATCTGCATGGCCTGGCCCTGGGAATAGCCCGGCGCCGGCGAGCCATCGAGCTCCGCCGCCGGATAAAGATTGTAGCGGGCCACGCGATAGGGGCCGGTGAGGTCGTGCATGGTCGTGAACGAACCGAGGGGCACGGTCTCGCCGGTGGCATTGCGCACCCGGATCTTCAGGATGTCGTTCGGGTCCATGCGGAACGCCGCATCCGCCTGCACCTGCACCCGGAAGGTGCGGGTGAAGAGGTTGAAGTCGTTCACATAGCTCGAGCCGATATAGGTCTGGAGGGCGGCGAACACATTGGCGATGTCCACCTGCAGGAGCTGCGCCTTCGCCCGGTCGATGTCGAGATACATCTGGGGGGTGGAAGTCTCGAACAGCGAATAGACCTGCATCAGCCCCGGCGTCTGGGCCGCCGCACCCATCATGGCATAGGTGGCGTTCTGGAGCGCCTTGTAGCCAGCGCCCGTGCGGTCCTCCACCATCATGCGGAAGCCGCCGGCATTGCCGATGCCCTGCACGGGCGGCGGCTGCACCACGATCATCATGGCTTCCTGGATCGAGGCGAGCTTGCCGAACAATTGCCGCTGCACCGCCCCCGCCGAACGTCCCGGGTCATTCTCGCGCGCGCTGAACGGCTCCAGGATGACGAACATGGCGCCCGCATTCGGCGCGTTGGTGAAGGTGGCGCCCGAGAAGCCGGCAATGTTGACGATATGGCCGACGCCGGGCGTGCCCAGCACCAGATCGGCGGCCCGCTGCATCACCTCTTCCGTGCGCTGCATGGCGGCACCCGGCGGCAATTGCGCGACCACGATGAGGTAGCCGCGATCCTGCTGCGGGATGAAGCCCTGCGGCGTGGAGACGAACAGGTGGCCGCCAAAGGCCAGGATGCCCGCATAGACCACCAGCACCACCGCCACGAACCGCACGAGGCGGGCGGTCAGCCAGGCATAACCATTGCCCAGCCCCTCGAAGCCGCGATTGAAGATGCGGAAGAAGCCATGCAGGGGCCGGGCATACCAAGCCACCTTGTGGTCCCCGCGATGGGGCTTGAGCAGCACTGCGCACATGGCCGGCGACAGGGTCAGCGACACCAGCAGCGAGATCAGGGTGGAGCCCGCAATGGTGAGGCCGAACTGGCGGTAGAACTGGCCGGAGATGCCCGTGATGAAGGCGGTGGGAATGAACACCGAGGCCAGCACCAGCGAGATGGCGATCAGCGCCCCGCCCACTTCGTCCATGGTGCGGTAGGCCGCGTCGCGGGGCGACAGTCCGGCCGCGATGTTGCGCTCCACATTCTCCACCACCACGATGGCGTCGTCGACCACGATGCCGATGGCGAGCACCAGTCCGAACAAGGACAGGTTGTTCAGCGAGAAGCCGAACAGGGACATGAAGAAGAAGGTGCCCACCAGCGAGATCGGAATGGCCAGGATGGGGATGATGGCCGCCCGCCAGGTCTGCAGGAACAGGATCACCACGAGCACCACGAGGACGATGGCCTCAAGGATGGTGTGGATCACCGCCTCCACCGACTGCTGGATGAATTCGGTGGGGTTGTAATAGATGGCGTACTTCACGCCGCTCGGCAGTTGCTTGCCGAGCTGCTGCATCTCCTTGACGATGGCGTTGCCGGTGGCCAGCGCGTTGGAGCCCGGCCGCTGGAACACGCCAAGCGAGATGGACAGGTCCTTGTCCAGGTAAGAGGTGGACGAATAGTCCTGCGCCGAAATTTCAACCCGGGCCACGTCCTTCAGGCGCACCAGGGCGGTTTCGCTCTGCTTGATGACCACGTTGCCGAACTGTTCCGGGTCCGACAATCGGCCCAAGGTGCGCACCGCCACCTGGAAGGCGCGCTGCTCCGGGACCGGCGGCTGGTTCAGGACGCCCGAGGCCACCTGGACGTTCTGGGCCCGCAAGGCGCTGACCACATCGCCGGCCGTCAGGTTGAGTTCCTGGAGCCGGGTCGGGTCGAGCCAGACCTGCATGGCATATTCGCGGCTGCCGAACACCGTGATGGAGCCGACGCCATCGATGCGCGACAGCACGTCCTTGATCTGGACATTGGCCACGTGGGACAGGAACAGCGGGTCGCGGGAGCCATCCGGGGAATAGAGGCTGACGACCAGCATCAGGTCCGGCGAGGACTTGGACGTGACCACGCCCACCTGCTGCACCTCGGAGGGCAAACGCGGGGTGGCGATGGCGACGCGATTCTGAACCTGCACCTGGGCGATGTCCAGGTTGGTGCCCAGATCGAAGGTCACCGAAATGGAGAAGCGGCCATCGGCGGTGGAATTGGAGGAGATGTAGATCATCCCCTCGACACCGTTGATCTGCTGCTCGATGGGCGCCACCACGGTCTCGGCCACCGTCTCGGCGCTGGCGCCGGGATACTGGCCGGTGACGTTGATGACCGGAGGGGCGATTTCCGGATATTGCGCCACCGGAAGGCGCAGATAGGTGACCGCGCCGAGGATCACGACGACGATGGAGACCACCCAGGCAAAGATCGGGCGGTCGATGAAGAAATGGGACAAGCGCATGGTGCGGTCCCCCTCACTTGGCCTGGGCCGAGGGTGCCGCGGCTGGCTTTTCCTCCTGGGGGGTGACCTTCACGCCCGGGCGCACGCGCATCAGGCCGTTGACCACCACGACGTCGTCGGGCTTCAGGCCGGACTTGATGACGCGCAGCGGGCCTTCCAGCGGGCCGAGCACCACCGGGCGCACCTGCACCACATTCTCCGGGCCCACCACATACACGAACTTCTGGGTCTGCTCGCTGCCGATGGCGGTGTCGGGCACGGTCAGCGCCTGGTAGGGCGCCGACGAGGCCACGCGCACCCGGCCGAACATGCCGGGGCGGAACAGGTCATTGGCATTCTCGAACACGGCGCGGCCGCGAATGGTGCCGGTGGCCCGGTCCACTACGTTGTTCAGGAAGTCCATCTTGCCGTGATAAGGCCAGCCCTTGTCGTCGATCAGCTTGAGGTCGACGGTGGAGCCGCTGGAGTCCGCCCCGTTCAAGAGGCGCTGGTAGCGCAGGAACGAGGCCTCGTCGAAGGTGAACTCGAAATAGATGGGATCGGTGGAGACGATGATGGCGAGCAGGGTCGGCGAGGCACCCGAGCCGCCCACCACATAATTGCCCACCGACACCTGGCGATCGCCGATACGGCCGGAGATGGGCGCCCGCAATTCGGTGAATTGCAGGTCGAGCTTGGCCTGGGCCACAGCTGCTTCCTGCGCCTGGACGGTGGCCGCCGCGGTGCGCTGGGTCTGGGTGCGCTGGTCGAAGGTCTGCTTGGAAATGGCGTTTGACGTCTTGTCCTCGATCAGCGTGCGGGCGCGCTCGAGGTCCGTGGTGGCGTAGTCGAGATTGGCCTTCGCCTGGGCGAGGTTCGCCTCCGCCTGCTGGAGCGTGATCTTGTAGGGCCGCGGGTCGATGGTGAAGAGCAGATCGCCCTCCTTGACCAACTGGCCGTCGGTGAAGCTGATCTTGTCCAGATAGCCGTTCACGCGGGCATTCACCGACACCCGGTTGATGGCGGCGAAACGGCCGACATATTCGTCATAGTCGGTGATGGTGCGCGTCTGGGGCTTGGCCACCGTGACGGTGGGCGGCGGGGGCGCGGCCTGTTGCTGCTGTTGCTGCGGCTGCCCGCACGCGGCGAGGGCAAGAGCGGCAGACAGGGCAAGGGCACTGATCGCGAAGCGATGCGGCTGGACGGACATAGAGTGCTCCGACAGGGCGACTTGAGGCGCGCCATTTCATTGTCAGGGCGAAGAACGGCGCTTCCCGCAACCGACGAGCCGTTTGCCACAGCCGCTCGCATAGCACAGACGTGTGCAATGCAAAATCCCTTACGGCACGTGGGGGCGCAGGAATCGCAGCTTTAAGTCGGGATCGAAGCTGCTGACCCGATCTGTCAGGCACACGCTCCGCGCCGTGGGCCAGAGAAAGCGAGAAGCGGCGAGGCGGTCTCAGCGATGCTCACGCCTTTGTCATCTGCTGTCCGGCGGTCCGTTCGGTCTCCTCACGTCGCCGGGGGTGGAGCGGGCGGGCCGCCTCGGCGGCGCAGCAGCGGCGCCAGGAAGCGCTTCCCGAAGAAAGTCACCACCATGGCCAGGTAGGCCAGGCCGCCGGCCATCACCACCAGGAGGAAGACAAGTTCCTCCCGCGCCACGGCGAGATGCGCCGTCAGCGCGCGGGCGAGCGGATCGGCGCCCACCAGAACGCCCGCCAGCACGAGGCCGCAGACCAGCAGCCGCAACAGATTGTTGGGCAGGCGTGCATCACCCAGCGGCAGGCCGCGCCGGCGGGCGAAGAAAATGAGAAGGCCGAGATTGATCCAGCCGCCGAGCGCCGTGGCGAGCGCCAGCCCCACCTGGGCCAGAGCGCCCATGAGCGCGAACTTGAGCGCCACATTGATGGCGACGGCGGTCAGGGACGCAATCATGGGCGTCGTCGTGTCGCCACGCGCATGGAACGGGGCGATGAAGGCGCGCAGCACCACGAAGGCGATGAGCCCCACCCCATAGGCCTGGAGAGTGGCCGCCGCTTCGGCCGCATCGCCGCGCGTGAAGGCGCCGCGCGCAAACAGCGCGCGCATGGTCAGGTCCGGAATGAGGAGGGCTGCCACCACGAAGGGCAGCGAGAGCAGGACCGCGAACTCGATGGAGCGTGCCTGCGCATGCGCCGCGCCCGAATCATCGCCTGCCGCAAGGCGGCGCGACATTTCCGGCAGCAGCACCGTGCCGATGGCAATGCCCACGACCCCGATGGGAAGCTGGTTGATGCGATCAGCATAATAAAGCGCGGACAGCGCGCCCGACGGCAGGAAGGTGGCGATGATGGTGTCCGCAAAAAGCGCGATCTGCACGCCCGCCGAGCCGATGATGGCCGGCCCCAGCGCCTTCAGGAATTGCCGCGTGCCGGGGTTGAGGCGGGGCCGGGAGAATCGCAAGCCGATGCCACTGCGCTCCGCATCCCACCCCACCAGGATCACCTGCCCGATGCCCGAGAGCAGCACGCCCCACGCGGCGGCGTGGCCGGCAGTGGGGAAGGCCGCCGCCGAAAGCAGGGTGCCAACCATGCACACATTCAGCAGGATGGGCGAGGCCGCCGCCATGGCAAAGCGGTTGGACGCGTTGAGCGCGCCGGAAATGAGGGTGGCGACGGAGATAAGCGCCAAATAGGGAAAGGTGATGCGGGTGAGCGAGACCGCGAGCTGGAACCGCTCGGGGTCCTCCTTGAGGCCCGGCGCCAGCAGGCCGACGAAATCGGCGGTAAAGCCCAGCGCCAGCGCCAGCAGCACCGCATGGACCAGCGCCATGGCGGTGAGGATCTCGTTGGAAAATTCCCGCGCGGTGGCGATGCCCCCCTGCTCCCGCAGCCGCGAATAGGTGGGCACGAAGGCGGCGTTGAACGCGCCCTCGGCGAAGATGGCGCGGAAATGATTGGGCAGGCGGAACGCCACCAGGAAGGCATCGGCCACGGGCCCGGCGCCGAGCACGGCCGCCATCACCACGTCCCGCACGAAGCCGGCGAGGCGCGAAAGCAAGGTGAGCCCGCCGACGGAAAGGATGCTCTTGAACATGGGTCCGCTGAATCGCCGCGTCTGGCCGCAGGCTATGGCACGTTCAGGCGCGATTGTATCGCAATCTGAAGGCAGGGCTGTTTGGAAGCCTCCCCTGCCCCATTGCGCACCCCGCGCCTCGCGCTGCGGGACCGCCCCCATGAAAAAGGGCCGCCCGTTTCGGGACGGCCCTTTTCCTCACCCTTGAATGTGGCCGGCGTAGCGGCTCAGGCCGCGAGCGCGCGACGCACCGCGGTGACGATGCGATCCTGCGTCGCCTCGTCCAGATAGGCATGCATGGGCAGGCTGATGACTTCGGGACAAAGCGCCTCCGCAACGGGAGCGGCATCGCTCGGGAAGTGGCTGTAGGCCGGCTGGCGGTGCATGGGGATGCGGTAATAGACGGCGGTGGGGATGCCGTCCTTCTTGAGCGTATCGGCCAGGCCATCGCGCCGGCCGGGCGCCAGGCGGATGGTGTATTGCGCCCAGATGGACGTGGCACGGGGGTCCACCACGGGCACGGTCGCCACATCGCCCAGCATCTCGTTATAGCGAGCGGCGATGCGGTCGCGGGCGGCGATCTCGTCCTCGAAGATGTCCAGTTTCTCGATCAGAACCGCCGCCTGGATGGTGTCGAGGCGGGCGGTCATGCCGATGCGGACATTCTCATACTTGTCCGTCCCCTGCCCGTGCTCGCGCACGCTCTTGAGCACAGCCACGAGGTCGGCGTCATCAGTGAAGATGGCGCCCCCGTCGCCGTAGCAGCCGAGCGGCTTGGCCGGGAAGAAGGAGGTGGCGGTGGCATGGCCGATGCTACCCGTGCGCTGGCCACGCCAGGTGGCGCCGAAGCCCTGGGCCGTGTCACACAGCACCTTCAGGCCATGAGCCTCAGCCACCGGCAGGATGGCGTCATAGTCCGCCGCCTGGCCGAACAGGTCCACCGGAATGACCACCTTGGGGGTCAGGCCCTTGGCCTTGGCGATCGCGATGGCGCGCTCCAGGGAAGCCGCGTCCATGTTGAAGGTGTCGGGCAGCACGTCCACGAACACGGCGGTGGCGCCCACCCACGGCACCACTTCGGCGGTGGCGCAGAAGGTGAAGGCCGGGCAGAACACCGCGTCGCCCGCCTTCACGCCCCAGGCCATCAGCAGCATGGCCAGCGCATCCGTGCCGCTGGAGCAGGAGACCGCATATTTGGCGCCGGCGAAGGCGGCGAGCTGTTCCTCCAGCATCGCCACTTCCGGCCCATTGATGAAACGGCAGCTCTCCAGCACGGTGGAGACCGCGCGGTCAATGCGCGCACCGAGTCGGGCCCGCTGGGCGGCCACGTCGATGAAGGGAATGGGAGCCATCTGCGAGGTCACGTGGGTGGTCATGAAATGTCCCTTGAAATGGCTGTCAGCTCGCCGCCCGCAGGCGGTCGGCGCGCAAGGTGGCCTCGGCGCGCTCGGCCAGGCACTGAATGGCGATTTCCAGGCTGGCGACGCCCTCGTCGCCCGACACCATGGGCGGCTTCTTGGTGCGCACGGCCTCGACGAAATTCTCCAGCTCCGAGCGCAGCGGCTCGGAATAGGCCACCGGCAAGTGGCGCATGGAATAGGAGCCGTCGGGGCGATAGTCGAAGCACTCGGTCACCTGGCGGGTGAGCAGGTCGCCCATCACATATTTCTTGCGGGTGGCCACATGCACCGTGCGCGCCTTGAAGGGCGTCAGCCAGTTGGTGTTGATGTGGGCGAGCACGCCGGAGGCGGTGCGGAACTGAAGGAGCGCGATGTCCTCGCGCTCGGCCATGGCGCTGGAGGTCTGTGGCTGCACTTCGACAATGTCGGAGCCCGTGAACCAGCGGATGAGATCGATGTCATGCACGGCGAGATCGATCACCACACCCACATTGGACATGCGGGGCGGGAAAGGACCCACCCGCGTAATGGCGATGGAGAGCAATTCCTCGTCACGGATGGCGTTCTTGACCGTCTGCACGGCCGGATTGAAACGTTCCACATGGCCGACCATGAGGGTGACACCCTTGGCGCGGGCGGCCGACACGATTTCGCGCCCTTCCGCCACGGTGGAGGCCACCGGCTTTTCCACCAGCACGGACACGCCGGCATTGATGACGTCGAGGGCCACCGGGTGGTGCAGATGGGTGGGCGCCGCCACAATCACGGCGTCAAGACCGAGGTCCAGCAGCGCGCGATGGTCGCCCACCGCCTTGCAGCCGAGAAACCCCGCCACCCGCTCCGCCTGGGCCTGGTCGGGATCAGCCACCGCCACAAGCTCCACGCCAGCAAGCTGGGAGAGAACGCGGGCGTGGTTGGATCCCATGATGCCGATGCCCGTCACCCCGATCCGCACCGGGGGGCGATCCAGCGAAGCCGAATCGTGCGCCATTTGAGCCTCACTCCTGATGTGCGACGACGCGTCTATCACGGGAGATGGGGCGGATGCGAGGCGGCGGGAAGAGCCGCCTACCTCCCCGCCTTCAACAATTGCGTCGCCATATTACGGCTTGGCCGAAGCACCCTTTATAGGTGCACATACAAAACGCGCGGGCCCTTCACGGCGCCCGCGCGTTTACGTCTGGTGATCCCGTAACGGACGGGACCAAGACGGTCTGCGTCAGAACTTGTAGTTCACGCCGACCCGGGCGGTGCTGGCCGCGATGCCGGCATCGCCGATATTGTCGTAGGTCTTCTTGCCGAGATCCACGTAGAGATATTCGGCGCGGGCGGTCCAGTTGTTGGTGATGGCGTATTCCAGGCCACCACCCACAGTCCAACCCACATGGGTGTTGGAATCGGAGTAGCCGAAATCGTTGATGGTGTTCTTGCCATAGGCAAGACCACCGGTGACGTACGGCAGGAATCGGTCATAGGCGTAGCCGACGCGTGCACGTACGGTGCCAAAATAGTCCAGCTTGCTGTTCACGCCATTGGCGTTGCCGGAGATGTCACTGCCCTGGAGATCGGCCTCGACACCCACCAGCATGTTGTTCTGGAACTGGTAGTTGTAGCCCACCTGGCCACCACCGAACCAACCGTCCGGCGAGACGCCATAATAGTCGGCGGCGCCCTTGCCGGAGCCCCACGCATAGCCGGCATTGGCGCCGATATAGAAGCCAGTCCAGGAGAAGACGGGGGGCGGAGCGGCGACCTGGGCCTTCACCGGATAGGTTTGCGGCCTTGAGAGGTCCGCAGCCATGGCAGGTGCTGCCACCATCGCGCCCAGCAGGGCGCCGGAAATGAGAACCGACTTCATATTCGTCCACCTCACTTAACTCGGGGCCGGGCGACCAAGGCGGAGGCACTGCCTCACCCTGGGCCGGCGCGGCCTCGGGCGTCCGGGCCCAGGGACCCACGAACACCCACACAGGCTGCCTGCGGTTCCAATGACGGAAGCCCCGCATGCGTTCCTGATCGAGCGGAATGTGACGCCGAAGACAGGCCAGCCGGTGACCGAGAAAAGGCAATCCCATGGCATGCCTGGGGTGTCTCAATGGCACGGCGGACACCCGTCACGCACCGGCATTCCGCTAGGAAAATTATGGATTTTCAATGGGTTGAAAGCCGTTAACGGAACGACACGCCCGTCGGCCGATGAGGTGCTTCCACCCTGGCGGCACGGCTCCGCCCTCGCCATTGGAATTCCTCCGGCGCTCCTCAGTCCCGGCCCATTTGGGGGGTGTCATGGGAGGATGAAACAGTCGCTCCGGATCAGATCGGACGCTTGGGTACCTCACTGGCTGTGGCATGGCCCACCGCCAATTCCAGCGGCGACTGGGGCAGACGCCCGGCGGGGCGGAGCGACAGGCCAAGGCGGCGGGGAGCGAGGGCGCCGCACAGGGACGGACATGTCGGGATTGCCTCAAGCAACTGGCCCAACCAATGCGACCCGCCCAAAAACAGAAAAGCCCCGGGCTTGCGCCCGGGGCCTTCCAGGAACCGTCCTGATCGGAAGATCAGAACTTGTAGTTCACGCCCAGCTTGAGCAGGTTCAGGTTGGTGTCGGCGTTGACCGAACCCAGGGTGGCCGGGATGGTGTAGGAGTTGCCCTGCAGATCGACGTACAGGTACTCGATCTTGGCAGTCCAGTTCTGGGTGAAGGCGTACTCGACGCCAGCGCCGATGGTCCAGCCCCAGTTGGTCTGGGAGGTGGAGACGCCGTAGATCGTGCCGTAGTTGGTGTTGGCGTAAGCCGCACCACCGGTGATGTAGGGCAGCACGCGGTCGAAGGCGTAGCCGAGGCGGGCGCGGATCGTGCCGACATAGTCGAGCGAAGCCTCGCCAGCGCCGCCCGTGTTGGAGATCACGACGGTGTTGGAGCCCATGCTCGTCCAGTCGATGTCAGCCTCGAGGCCGAGCACGACGTTGTTGGCGAACTGGTAGTTGTAGCCAGCCTGCAGACCGCCGATGAAGCCGTTCGCGCTGCCGACGCCGATGGAGGTCGGGGTGGCGCCGTAGATCGGGGAGACGTTCAGGGAGCTGTCAGCCCAGCCCCAGCCGATGTTGCCACCGATGTAGAAGCCGGTCCAGGAGAACACCGGGACGACGGGAGCCACGGCCTTGACCGGGTACTTGGTGGCGAGATCGGCCGCAGAGGCGGCGCCGCCGAGGAGAGCCAGGGCAGAGACCCCGGCGAGAGCGCGCTTCAACATGGTTACACCCTTTGTTGCGATACAAAACTCAATGACCGGGACCATACATCGGGACAGGGGGCCCGTCTGTAACCCGTCTGCAACACCGCCGAAAGAAAACCCGGCGAGATTGTGACGTTGAGCCTACATCGGAACACAATTAGAGACAAGTTCCGTGGCTCGGACGAGATCACAAGGCTTTTACCGCCCCGACGCAGCTTAACACTTCAGAAACGATAGTTCATTCCTGCCCTGACGATGCTCCCGTCAAACCCAAGAGTGG
Organism: Aquabacter sediminis; assembly: GCF_028863665.1. Classification (GTDB taxonomy): domain Bacteria; phylum Pseudomonadota; class Alphaproteobacteria; order Rhizobiales; family Xanthobacteraceae; genus L1I39. The sequence continues at coordinate 40,025 of NZ_JARBFX010000014.1, read as the reverse complement.
CGGGACCAAGCAGGGAGGAGTAAGTAGAACTACCCATGTCCACATAAAGATACTCGGCACGGGCACTCCAATTGCGATCAAGCGCATATTCCGCGCCTGCTCCAATTGTCCAGCCCGTCTGAGTCTGGCTGTTGCTCAGCCCCCAAACTTCATATTGACCTTGCCCGTAGGCGAAACCCAAGGTTCCGTAGGCCAGTATACGTTCGAAGGCGAAGCCCGCACGCGCCCGGACGGTGCCAAGATACGTGGTGCTGTAGGCACCCGCACTCACCCCCGCCCAGTCAAAATCGGTCTCGATGCCCACCACGAACGGCGAACCGGCGAACTGCCAGTTGTAGCCGGCCTGGAGGCCACCCACGAAACCGCTCGGGGAATAGGAACCGGAGCTTCCCCATCCCCAACCCGCATTGGCGCCGATATAGAATCCGGTCCACGACATGGGCGCCTGCGCTGCCGCATAGCCATAGCCGTAGCCCGAATTCATGTCTGCGGCGCCCGCAGGCACCACGAGGGCGCCCAGCATGGCGAGACCTGCCACGGCAGAACCCGCAATGGCAGAACCCGCAATGGCCTGGATCTTCATCCTCAACACTCCTCGCTCGCTGCCGCAGCCGTGGCTGCGCGCTGTCTCTTCCACTAGGAGGAAATGACAAACGAAGTCTGGCAGCTCCCGCGCGACCCCTTGCAATTGTTGAAGATGGTCAATGAACAGTGAAACAGGCGGGCGCGCTTGGACATGGCGATTCCTGTCCTCGTGGTCCCGTCCTTCCGCACCGCACTGCGCTTGCCCCCTGGCCCCGGCGCTTCCGAATGCCTAACTTCCCGGCCATGAGCCCGCGCCCCGCAAAAGAGCTGCCCGACACGCCCCCCGACCTCGTCACGCCTGAGGACATGGAAGAGGAGGCGCTGCTTGCCCTGTCTTCCGAACCCGAGGAGGAGGTGGCCGAGGGTCCGCTGGCCACCGGTCGGGCGGCGATCCTGGCAGCCGTGCGCCACGCACCCACGGGACCGGGCGTCTATCGCATGATCGGCTCGGACGGCGCGGTGCTCTATGTGGGCAAGGCCAAGAGCATCAAGAAGCGCGTGCTCAGCTACACGCGCCCGGTGGGTCATACGAATCGCATCGCCCGCATGATCGCTGCGACCGAGACCATGGAGTTCGTCTCCACCCGCACCGAGCCGGAAGCGCTGCTGCTGGAGGCCAACCTCATCAAGCAGTTGAAGCCGCGCTTCAACGTGCTGCTGCGGGACGACAAGTCCTTCCCCTACATCTTCATCAGCGCCGACCACGAGGCGCCGCAGATCCTCAAGCATCGCGGCGCGCGCAACCGGCCGGGCGCCTATTACGGGCCCTTCGCCAGCGTCTGGGCGGTGGACCGCACCATCAATGCGCTCCAGCGCGCCTTCCTGCTGCGCTCCTGCTCCGACAGCTATTATGAGAATCGCACCCGCCCGTGCCTGCTGTTCCAGATCAAGAGATGCGCCGGCCCCTGCACGGATGAGATCGCGCCGGCCGACTACAAGGTGCTGGTGGACGAGGCTCGCGCCTTCCTCGCCGGCCGCTCCCGCGCTGTGAAGGAGCAGCTCGCCCACGAGATGGAGGCGGCCGCCGAGGCGCTGGAGTTCGAGCGCGCCGCCCGGCTGCGCGACCGCCTCGCCGCGCTGTCGGCGGTACAGGGCAGCCAGGGAATCAATCCCCGCTCGGTGGAAGAGGCGGACGTTTTCGCCTGCCATCAGGAGGGGGGCGCCACCTGCATCGAGGTCTTCTTCTTCCGCACCGGGCAGAACTGGGGCAATCGCGCCTATTATCCCCGCGCCGACCGCTCGCTCACGGAGGCCGAGGTGCTCGGCGCCTTCCTCTCGCAATTCTATGACGACAAGCCCTGCCCCCGCCTCGTGCTCATCAGCCACGAGGTGGAGGAGCAGGCGCTCATCGCCCAGGCCCTGTCGGAAAAGTCCGGCTTCAAGGTGGAGGTGGCCTGCCCCCGGCGTGGCGAGAAGAAGGACCTCATCGACCACGCCTTGCAGAATGCCCGCGAGGCGCTGGGCCGCAAGCTGTCGGAGACCGCCACCCAGACCCGCCTCCTGGAAGGCGTCGCCGCCGCCTTCCGCCTGCCCGGCCCGCCCCGGCGCATCGAGGTCTATGACAATTCCCACATCATGGGCACCAATGCGGTGGGCGGCATGATCGTGGCGGGGCCGGAAGGCTTTCTGAAAAGCCAGTACCGCAAGTTCAACATCAAGTCGGCAGACATCACCCCGGGCGACGATTTCGGCATGATGCGGGAGGTGCTGACCCGGCGATTCTCCCGCCTGCTGAAGGAAGCGCCCCGGTCCGCCGCGCCCGTGCCCGACACGACCACCGGCATGGATGTCGCCCCGGAGCCCTCGGCCGCGGAAGATACCTCCCCCTGGCCCGATCTGGTGCTTATCGATGGCGGGCAGGGCCAGATGAGCGCCGCCCGCGCCGTGATGGCGGAACTTGGCATCACCGATGTGCCCATGGTGGGAATCGCCAAGGGCGTCGACCGGGAGGCGGGGCGCGAGCAGTTCTTCGTGGAGGGCCTGCCGCCCTTCCGCATGGAGCCCCGCGACCCGGTGCTCTATTTCATCCAGCGCCTGCGGGACGAAGCCCACCGCTTTGCCATCGGCTCGCACCGGGCGCGGCGCAAGAAGGACATCACCGATGCGGGCCTCCAGGCCATACCGGGCGTCGGCCCCACCCGGAAGCGCGCTTTGCTGCGCCATTTCGGGACCTTGAAGGCCATCGAGCGGGCCTCGCTCGCCGATCTCGAGCAGGTGGATGGAATCAACGCCTCGACGGCACTGGCCATCTACGGCTATTTCCACGAGCAGCCGCAGCCGTGACGCACGCCTCGACCCCGCCCGTTTTCTTCGGCATGGTCCGGCCCGCCGCGATCCTGCCGCAGCCCCTTTGACCGCCAGAAGACTGATTGCCATGGCCGAAGCCGCAACCCGCCCCTCTGGCACCCCCAAGCCCCGCAACGAGCGCCGGCTGGCCCTGTCGCTGCCGAATATCCTCACCTATGCCCGCTGCGCCGCCGTGCCCATGGTGGCGGCCTGCCTGTTCTGGTCGGACATCTTTCATGGCGGGGAATGGCTGCGCTGGGTGGCGCTGGGCCTGTTCATCGCCGCGGCGGTGACCGACTTCTTCGATGGCTATCTCGCCCGCGCCTGGTCGCAGCAATCGGCCATCGGGCGCATGCTCGACCCCATCGCCGACAAGCTGCTGGTCTCCACCTCGCTCCTGATGCTCGCCTCCGACGGCACCATCAGGGGATGGTCGTTGTGGGCGGCGGTCGTGATCTTGTGCCGCGAGATCCTGGTCTCGGGCCTGCGGGAATTCCTGGCGGAGCTGCGGGTGTCCGTGCCCGTGTCGCGGCTCGCCAAGTGGAAGACGACGCTGCAATTGGTGGCGGTCGGCTTCCTGCTGGCGGGGCCGGCGGGCGATGCGATTCTTCCTGGCGTCAGCTATGTGGGCTTGGGCCTGCTGTGGGTCTCGGCCGTACTGACGCTTTATACCGGCTATGACTATTTCCGCGCCGGCGCCCGGCACCTGGTGGAGGATGACGCGTGAAGATCCTCTATTTTGCCTGGCTGCGCGAGCGGGTGGGACTGGCGCAGGAGGAGGTCACCCCTCCGCCGGAGGTCCGCACCGTGGCGGATCTTGCCCGCTGGCTGGCGGGGCGCGACGAAGCCCATGCCCATGCCTTCGAGAAGCCCGACGTGGTCCGCGCGGCCATCGACCGGCGGCATGTGAAGCCGGACACGCTGCTCGGCACGGCGCAGGAGATTGCCTTCTTCCCGCCCATGACCGGAGGCTGACCCCGTGACCTCGCCCCTGCCCTTTTCCGTCGCCATCCAGGCCGAGCCGTTCGACGTGGCGGCGGAGATCGCTGCGCTTTCCGGCACGGGCGAGGTGGGTGCGGTGGTGTCCTTCACCGGCCTGTGCCGCGCCGATCCGCCGGATGCCACGGCCGGCGCGCCGCTGACCGCCCTGGTGCTGGAGCACTATCCGGGCATGGCGGAAGATGAGATCGCCCGTCATGTGGAAGAAGCGCGAACCCGCTGGCCGCTCCAGGGCGCGCGGGTGATCCACCGCTTTGGCCGCATCGTGCCGGGTGAGCAGATCGTGCTCGTGGTGACCGCCTCCGCCCATCGCGAGGCCGCCTTCAACGCCGCCGCCTTCCTCATGGACTGGCTGAAGACCGACGCCCCCTTCTGGAAGAAGGAAGAACGGGGCGTTGCCGGAGATTGGGTGGCGGCCAAGGCCAGCGACGACACGGCGGCTGCGCGCTGGAAATAGGCCGTCAGGCCGGCGTGACCCCGGCCGATCGGCCGGGCGCGCGCCTCTCCCCGTCCAGCGCCGCCCTGAGGCGCTCCATGTCGAGGGCGCCTTCCCACTTGGCGACCACCAGGGTCGCCACCGCATTGCCGATCATGTTGGTGGTGGAGCGCGCCTCGGACAAGAAGCGGTCGATGCCGAGAATGAGGGCGATGCCCGCCAGTGGCAGGTCCGGCACCACGCTCAAGGTGGCGGCGAGCGCGATGAAGCTCGACCCGCTCACCCCGCCCGCCCCCTTGGAGGTGAGCATGGCCACCGCAAGCAGTCCGGCGAGCTGGCCGAACGAAAGGTGCGTGCCCGTCGCTTGCGCGATAAAGAGGATGGCGAGGGTGAGATAGATGTTGGTGCCGTCGGAATTGAAGGCATAGCCGCCGGGCACCACCAGGCGCACCACTGCCGGCCGCGCGCCCGCCTGTTCCAGCTTGGGGATGAGCCCCGGCAGCGCGCTTTCGGCGCAGGAGGTGCCGATCACCAGCAGGATCTCGTCCTTGATGTAGCGCAGCAGCTTGAAGATGGAAAAACCGCACAGCCGCGCCACGGTGCCGAGCACCAGCACCACGAAGGCGATCTCCGCCAGATAGAGCGTGCCGATGAGCAGCAACAGGCTGCCAATGGCGTGCCAGCCGAACTTGCCCACCACGAAAGCCATGGCCCCGAACGCCCCCAGGGGGGCCGACAGCATGACGAGGCGCGCGAAAGCGAAGATAAAGCCCTCCAGCTTCTCCATGGCCCGCAGCAGTGGTTCGCCCGCCGGCCCCAGCCGCAGCAAGGCAAAGGCGGTGAGCAGCGAAACGAACAGCACCTGCACCATGTCGCCGGAGGTGAAGGCGCCCACCAGCGTGTCGGGGATGATGCCCAGGAGGAAGCCAGACACGGTGTGCTGGGCACCTTTGTCCACGTAGGGCGCCACCTCCGCCATGTCGATGGTGCGTGGATCCACCTGGAATCCTGCCCCCGGCTGCACCAGCAGGCCGACGGCTAGCCCGATGAACAGGGCCAGCGTCGACATGACCTCGAAATAAAGCAGGGCCTTGCCGCCGATGCGGCCCATGGCGACCTCGCTCCGGCTACCGGCGATGCCCACCACCAAGGTACAGAAGACCAGCGGGTCGATGATCATCCGGACCAGCTTGATGAAAGCCTGCCCCAGCGGTTCCAGCGCGGCACCAAAGGCGGGCGCCGCCAGCCCGACGCCGGCGCCCAGCAGCGCGCCGACGAGCACCTGCATGTAAAGCGAACGGTACCAGCCCTTGCGGGGCGGAACGGCTGCGGGCGCGGTCATGGGCGGCTTCCGCGGCCGAGCGTATCGGCGAAGCGGGCCGGTTCGTAGCCGCCATCCCAGCGCGCCACCACCACAGCCCCCACCGCGTTGCCGATGACATTGGTCAGCGAGCGGCCGGTGTTCAGAAACCGGTCCACGCCCAGCAGGAGAGCGATCCCGGCAGCCGGCACCGCCGGCACGATGGCGAAGGTGGCGGCAAGGGCGATGAAGACCGAGCCGGGAATGCCCGGCATGCCTCGCGTGGTGAGCATGGCGGTGGCGAGCAGGGCGACCATCTGGCCGGTGGTGAGCACCGTGTCGGTGGCCTGGGCGATGAAGAGGATGGCCAGCGTCATATAGATGTTCGTGCCGTCCAGGTTGAAGGAATAGCCCGCCGGCACCACCAGGCTCACCACCCCCTTGGAGAGGCCCGCCTCCTCCAGCCGGCGCATGGTGCCCGGCAGCGCGCTTTCCGAACACGCCGTGCCGAGAACCACGAACAGCTCCTCCTTCAGCAGCCGCAGCAGCGCCAGCAGGCTGAAGCCCGACGCCCAGGCCACGGCGCCACACACCCCCAGAACGAACAGGGCCTGGGTTCCATACATGGCGGCGGCCAGCCACAGGAACGGCACGAGGACGCCGATGCCATATTTGCCCACGACGAGGGCCATGGCGCCGAACGCTCCCAGCGGCGCCACCCGCATCACCAGGGTCACCAGCTGGAAGACAAGGTCCTGGAGATGGCGCAGCCCGCGCAAGATGGGAGCGCCCGCCTCGCCGAGGCGGGACAAAGCGAAGCCGCTGAGCAGCGCGACAAACAGGACCTGGAGCATGCTGCCCTGGGTCAGCGCGCCCACCAGCGTGTCGGGGATGATGCCCAGGAGGAAGGCTTCCGGCCCGGTGGCCTTGGCTTGCGCGGCGAAGTCACGGACCAAGGCCGGATCGAGGGAAGCGGCATGAATGTGCAACCCCTCCCCCGGCCGCAGCAGAAGGCCGGCCGCAAGGCCGAGAATCAGCGCCAGGGTGGACATGGCTTCGAAATAAAGCAGCGCTCCGCCGCCGAGCCGCCCTACGCGGCGTCCGTCTCCCAGGTCCGCAATGCCCAGCGTCAAGGTGCAGAACACCACCGGCGCCACCACCAGGTGCAGCAGGCGCACGAACAGTTCGGCCAAGGGGCCGAGCGCGGCGCCGAAACCGGGAACCAGTGCGCCCGTGAGCGCACCCGCCACCGCACCGATGAGCACCAGAACCGGCAGGCTGCGCCAGCGGGGCGTCCGGCTGGCGCTGGTGTGCGCCAGCGTGTGGCGGAGCATGGCCATGGATCAGTTGACGCGGGCGGGCTCGGTGGCGGGAGCGTCGGTCTCGCCATCCAGCACCCGGGCCAGTCGCGGCCGGTCGAGTTCGCCTTCCCACCGGGCGATCACCAAGGTCGCCACCGCATTGCCGACGAAATTGGTCAGCGAGCGGCACTCAGACATGAAGCGGTCGACGCCCAGCAGCAGCGCCATGCCGGCAATGGGGATTTCCGGCACCACTTCCAGCGTCGCCGCCAGGGTGATGAAACCGCCCCCGGTGACAGCGCCTGCCCCCTTGGAGGTGAGCATGGCCACCGCCAGGATGGTCAGCTCATGGCCCCAGGTGAGAGGGGTGTTGGTGGCCTGGGCGATGAAGAGCGTCGCCAGGGTCATGTAGATGTTGGTGCCGTCCAGATTGAAGGAATAGCCGGTGGGCACCACCAGCGAGACCACCCCACGAGACGCGCCGGCCGCCTCCAGCTTGCGCATGAGGCTCGGCAGCGCGCTCTCCGATGACGAGGTGCCGAGCACGATCAGGAGGTCCTCGCGGATGTATCGCAGGAGCTTCAAGATGCTGAACCCGGCAAGGCGCGCGATGGTGCCGAGCACGAGCAGCACGAACAGAGTCGCCGTGAGATAGAAGGTGGCAATCAATTCCAGCAGGTTGCCGATGGCGGCGAGGCCATAGGCGCCGATGGTGAAGGCCATGGCGCCAAAGGCGCCCACCGGCGCCGCGCGCATGACGATGGCCACGATGGAAAAGACCAGTTCCTCCACCTTGCGGATCGCTTCAAGGATGGGCTCGCCGCGCGGGCCGAGGGCGGAGAGCGCGAAGCCGGTGATGATGGCGACGAACAGGACCTGGAGGATCTCCCCCTTGGCCAGCGCCCCCACCAGCGTGTCGGGAATGATGTTGAGGAGAAAGTCCACCATGGAGGTGTGCTTGGCAGCAGTGGCGAACTGGGTCACCGACGCCGCATTGAGCGTGGCGGGATCCACATTGAAGCCCGCGCCCGGCTGGAGAACCTTGCCGACCATGAGGCCGATCACCAAAGCGAAGGTGGACACCACCTCGAAATAGAGGAGCGCCTTGCCGCCGACCCGGCCCACGCGCTTGACGTCGCCCATATTGGCGATGCCCACCACCACGGTGCAGAACACGACTGGCGCGATGATCATCTTGATCAGCTTGATGAAGCCGTCGCCCAGCGGCTTCATGGCCTCGCCCAGATGGGGGAAGAGGGTGCCGACCACCACTCCAAGTGCGACCGCCGCCAGGACCTGCACATAGAGGATCTTGTAAAGCGGACGACGCATCCTGCCCCCATGACGCAAGGTAAGTTATTGCCACTCCGGGGACATTAGAGGGCGCACGTCACGGAAAAACAACGGCTTCGGCGGTGCAACGCGATTTTCTGCGTAAGCGCGGCAGCGCCGCCGCCGCCCGGGCCTCGAAAGGGATGGTCCAACCCCGCTTTCCCGGCCCCCGCGCCAAAGAAAACGGGCGCCGACCTTCCGGCCGGCGCCCGCGATTTCAAAGCCTGTGCGGCAGCGATCAGGCGGCGGCCTGCTTCGGCTGCACCTCGGCGGTGTAGGCATCCATCAGCTGATGGGTGATGCCCGACGGGGCGAAGTGCCAGTCGGCGATCTGGCCAACGGGCGTCACCTCGGCGGCGGTGCCGGTGATGAAGCACTCGGTGAAGTCAGCCAGCTCCTCGGGCTTGATGGCCCGCTCGACCACCTCAAGGCCATGGCGGCGGGCGAGGTCGATCACGGTGCGGCGGGTGATGCCGTCCAGGAAGCAGTCGGGCTTCGGAGTGTGGATGACGCCATCCTTCACGAAGAAGATGTTGGCACCCGTGCACTCGGCCACCAGGCCCCGATAGTCCAGCATCAGCGCATCGGCGTAGCCGCGGCGCTCCGCCTTGTGCTTGGAGATGGTGCAGATCATGTAGAGGCCGGACGCCTTCGCCTTGCAAGGGATGGTCGCCGGGTCGGGGCGACGGAACTCCGCAAGGTCGAGGCGCAGGCCCTTCAGGCGCTGCTCGGGGTCGAAATAGCTCGGCCACTCCCACACCGCGATGGCGAGGTGGATCTTGTTGTTCTGGGCGGAGACGCCCATCATCTCGCTGCCGCGCCAGGCAACGGGGCGCACATAGGCGTCCACCAGACCATTCTTCTCAAGGGTCTGCTGCTTGGCCGCGCAGATTTCCTCAATGGAATAGGGAAGGGTGAAGTCCAGCATCTCGGCGGAGAGACGCAGGCGCTCGGAATGGGCCGCGCTCTTGAAGATGCGACCGCCATAAGCGCGCTCGCCTTCGAACACGCAGCTGGCATAATGAAGACCGTGGGAGAGTACGTGCACCTTGGCGTCCTGCCAGGGCACCATGGCCCCGTCATACCAGATCCACCCGTCACGTTTGTCGAAAGGCTCTCCACCACTCATTGTCTTCACTCCTATGCGGCCGTTCCTTTAAGACGGCCTTGCCTCCCTGGCGGCCGCGACTTTGCAGCCATGCCCGGTACGGTTACTTTCCGTCTGAAATATGGTCACAGACGGCAAGAGCGCAATGATCGAACTCCAGAACCTCGGTTCGAGACCGATCCTTTCGCCACCGCGACTGTGTGAGTAATGATCGGATCGAAAAAAGTCAACATGGCTGACATAAATCCTCTCATTGCGCCGCCTCTGGCAGATGCGCATTCCCCCGCCGCTCCGGCGGAAGGTCCCCCCATGGTGGACCTCATCGAGTTGTTTTTCTTCGCTTATCGGGATTTCGTCGCCGATCCCGACGAGGCGCTGGCGCCCCTCGGCTTCGGTCGCGCGCACCATCGCGTTCTCCATTTCGTGAACCGCCATCCCGGCATGCGCGTCACCGACCTGCTCGACATCCTGCGCATCACCAAGCAATCGCTGGGCCGGGTGCTGCGCGAACTGGTGGACGAGGGCTTCGTGGACAGCCGGGCTGGCGCGTCCGACCGCCGCCAGCGCCTGCTCTATCCCACCCCCAAGGGCGAGGCTTTGGCGCGGGCCTTCATGGCGGTGCAAAGCCGCCGGATCCACAAGGCATTGCAGGCTTGCGGGCCCGGCTCGCGCGAGACGGTGCGCCGCTTTCTTGTCGCCATGATCGACCCGGAAGATCGCGCCGAGGTGGAAAACCTGATCCATAGGGCCGAGCGCGGTCGCTCCGCCTGACCCCTTGCCTTCCCTTCTCCGACCGCAGACGGCCACACCATGAGCCCCGAGACCGCCACCGACCTGCCCCCCGCCTCCGTCCCGGACGATGCCCCCCATCTCCTGGTGGTGGACGACGACAGCCGCATCCGCACGCTGCTCTCGCGCTTCCTCACCGGGCACGGCTACCGCATCACCATGGCCGCCTCGGCAGCGGATGCGCGCAGCCGCATGGAGGGGCTCACCTTCGACCTGCTCATCCTCGACGTGATGATGCCCGGCGAGTCGGGCCTGGATCTGGCCCGCGACATCCGCCGCACCAATCCCGTGCCCATCCTCATGCTCACGGCCCGTTCGGATACGCCCGACCGCATCGCCGGCCTGGAGGCCGGTGTGGACGACTATCTGGGCAAGCCCTTCGAGCCGCGCGAATTGCTGCTGCGGGTGGGCTCCATTCTCAAGCGCGCCGCGCCGCCGCCGCCCAAGGCCATCGAGGAAGTGCGCTTCGGCGATTTCGTCTTCCATCTCGGCCGGGGAGAACTGGCCAAGGGCGGGGAGATCGTGCGCATCACCGAGCGTGAGCGCGACATGCTGCGCATCCTGGCCGAGGAGCCGGGCGAGACCGTGCCGCGGCTCGCGCTCGCCGGCAACGGGGCGGCGAGCGAGCGGGCGGTGGACGTGCAGGTGAACCGCCTGCGCCGGAAAGTGGAGCGCGACCCCGCCAATCCCATCTATGTGCAGACGGTGCGCGGGGTGGGTTACCGGCTCGTGGTGACGCCATGACCATGATGGCGGCGGGCCGCTCCGGGATGCGGGGTTTCCTCTCGCGGCTCGGAGCGGTGAACAGCCGCTTCGGGGCCTGGTTCAACAGCATCACCCCCAAGGGGCTCTATCCGCGCTCGCTGCTCATCATCGTCATGCCCATGGTGCTGCTGCAGTCGGTCGTGGCGTTCGTGTTCATGGAGCGCCACTACAATTCGGTCACGCGCCGCCTGTCCGCCGCCGTCAGCCAGGACATCGCCGCCGTGGTGGCGCTCTATTCAGCCTTTCCGACGGAGAAGGACGCCACCGTCCTGCGTCGCATTGCCTGGCAGAACCTACAGCTCACCGTGGACGTGCTGCCGCCCGATCCCCTGCCCGCCCCCAGCGCCCGGCCCTTCTTCTCCATCCTGGACGGCGTGCTCTCGCGCGAGCTCAGCCGGCGGCTGAAGCAGCCGTACTGGATGGACACGGTGGGCCGCTCCGACCTGCTCGAAGTGCGCATCAAGATGCCCAATGCGGTGCTGCGGGTCTTTGCCTCGCGCGGGCTCGCCTATGCCTCCAATTCCCACATCTTCCTGCTCTGGATGGTGGGCACCTCGCTTGTGCTGCTTGCGGTTGCCATCCTGTTCCTGCGCAACCAGATCCGGCCCATCGTGATGCTGGCGGACGCGGCAGAAGCCTTCGGCAAAGGGCGCGACGTGGAGAATTTCCGCCCGCGCGGCGCGCGCGAGGTGCGCCGGGCGGCGGTGGCCTTCCTGGAGATGAAGCGGCGCATCGAACGGCAGATCGAGCAGCGCACCACCATGCTGGCGGGCGTCTCCCACGACATGCGCACCATCCTCACCCGCTTCCGCCTGGAACTGGCCTTCCTGCCCGAGGGACCGGAAGTGGATGCGCTGCGCAAGGACGTCGACGAGTTGCAGGGCATGCTGGAAGCCTATCTCGCCTTCGCGCGCGGTGATCCCGGCGAGCAGTCGGCGCTCACCGACATGGCCCAGCTCATCGAGGATTTGCGTGCCAATGCGGAGCGCTCGGGCGCGGTGGCGCGGGCGAGCTTCCTGGGCCCGCCCCTGGTGGAGGTGAAAGCGGATTCGCTTCGCCGCTGCATCGGCAATCTGGTGGGCAATGCGGTGCGCTATGCCAAGAGCCTGGAGATTTCCGGCACCCGGGATGCCCGCTGGCTGATCGTCAACGTGGATGATGACGGCCCCGGCATTCCCGCCGAGAAGCGGGACGAGGTGTTCCGCCCGTTCCTGCGCCTGGACGATGCGCGCAACCAGGATGCGGGTGGCTCGGGGCTTGGCCTGTCCATCGCCCGCGACATCGCCCGCGCCCACGGCGGCGACATCATCCTGGCGGACAGCCCCATGGGCGGCCTTCGCGCCACCTTGCGCCTGCCGGTGTGACCGGAAGCCGGGTGGTCCTGGCGGGCGCCGAAAAAATTACGGCCGGCTGTCGGCAAGCTTACGCGCCGCGCGTTCCTTCGGCGTGACCGGCCAGATCACGGGAGAGGGACGCCCATGCAATATGCCATCCTTTGCTACCATCAGGAGGATGTGGTCTGTGCCTGGTCCAAGGAGGAGGACGACGCTGTGATGGCGCGCCTCGCCGTGGTCCAGGAGGAATTGATCCGCGCCGGCAAGCTCGGGCCCGTGGCCCGCCTCCTGCCAACCACCGCCGCCACCACCTTGCGCAAGGATCGTGACCCGCCCCTCGTGCTTGACGGACCGTTCGCAGAAACCAAGGAGCAATTGCTCGGCTTCTATGTGGTCGATTGCAAGGACCTGGAGGAAGCCCTCGACATCGCCCGGGCGCTGGGAAAGGCCAATCCGGGCGGCTCCTATGAGATCCGGCCCATCGGGCTTTTCTACCCTGGCGGCGCATCGGCGTGAGCGACCTGGACTTCATCGCCTCCACGCTCGCCGGAGCGCGGCCGCAGGCGGTGGCGGCCCTCCTGCGCTATTTTCGCGACCTGGATCTGGCCGAGGAGGCGTTCCAGGAAGCCTCGCTCCGGGCGCTTTCCCACTGGCCCAAGAACGGCCCGCCGCGTGATCCCGCCGCCTGGCTGATCCTGGTGGGGCGCAATGCCGCCTTGGACCATGTGCGGCGCCGCAGCCGGCAGGCCGAGCTGCCGCCGGAGGAGGAGGTCTCGGATCTCGAGGATGCCGAGGCGCGCATGGCAGAGCGGCTCGATGGGGCCGATTATCGCGACGACATCCTGCGGCTGCTCTTCATTTGCTGCCATCCCGAGCTTCCGGCCACCCAGCAGATCGCGCTGGCGCTGCGGGTGGTGTGCGGCATGAGCGTGCCGCAAATCGCCCGCGCCTTCCTGGTCTCGGACAGCGCCATGGAGCAGCGCATCACCCGCGCCAAGGGCAAGGTGGCGGGGGCCGGCGTCCCGTTTGAGCCGCCCGGCCCCGTGGAGCGGGCAGAACGCCTCGGGGCGGTGGCGGCCATGGTCTATCTCTTGTTCAATGAGGGCTATTCCGCCGGCCCTTCCGAAAGCGCAGGGCGCGGGTCGCTGTGCGACGAGGCAATCCGCCTTGCCCGTCTCCTGCTGCGCCTCTATCCCGCCGAGCCGGAAATCATGGGCCTCGCCGCCCTGATGCTGCTCCAGCACGCCCGGGCCCCTGCCCGCTTTTCCGCCGATGGCAGCACCGTGCTGCTGGAGGACCAGGACCGAACCCTTTGGAACAAACCCATGATCGCCGAGGGCCTGGCGCTCATGGACAAGGCCATGCGCCACAAGGTGCCGGGTGCCTACCAGGTGCAGGCGGCCATCGCCGCCCTGCATGCCCGCGCCACCACCCCGGCCGAGACCGACTGGCCCCAGATCGCCTTCCTCTATGGCGCGCTGGAACGCATGCAACCCTCGCCCGTCATCACCCTCAACCGGGCCGTGGCGGTGTCGAAGGTGTCGGGTCCCGAAGCGGCCCTGGCCCTCATCGAGCCGCTGGCGAGCCCCCTCTCGGGCTACTTCCATTTCTTCGGAGTGAAGGGCGCCTTCCTGAAGCAGCTGGGACGCACGGCCGAAGCCCGGGAGGCTTTTTTGCGTGCCATCGCCCTCGCGCGCACCCCGGCCGAGGCCGCGCACATCCGAATGCACCTCGACCACCTCTCCGGAGAGGAGAAAACCGCCTGAGCGCGCCAAATCCGCCTTTCGTCGCATGGACTGGCGCGAAAGGGGCTTTTTTCTTCTCCAGAAACTGGCAAGCTGGCCCATGGGATTTCACCGGGGAGGGTCAGGGGTGGCGGAGCGCAAGGCGAAGGTCGCGGACCAGAGCGAGGCGGTCGATTATGTGACCGGATCGAACGCACCGGCCGCAAGCGCGAGCACCCTGGAACATGCCCTCGGCGTGCAGGTGCGCTCCATCCGCCGGCAGCTCGATCTCACCGTCTCCGACCTTGCGGGCGCGGCCAGCATCTCGGTGGGCATGCTCTCCAAGATCGAGAACGGTCAGATCTCCCCCTCCCTGGCGACGCTGCAATCCATCGCCAAGGCGCTGAATGTTCCCATCACCACGCTGTTTTCCGCCTTCGAGGAGCGGCGCGACTGCTCCTTCGTGCGCGCGCACCAGGGCGTCATCATCGAGCGGCGGGGAACCAAGGTCGGCCACCAGTACGAGTTGCTCGGCCACGGCCTGGGCGGTGATATCGTGGTGGAGCCCTATCTCATCACCCTGTCGGAAGAGGCGACGCCTTATACGGGCTTCCGCCATGCGGGGGTCGAGTTCCTCTACATGCTGTCGGGCGAGGTCATGTATCGCCACGCCGACCGCACCTATCACCTGCGCCCCGGCGACTCACTGATGTTCGATTCCGGCGCCGCCCACGGCCCCGAGGAACTCATCGTCCGGCCCATGACCTACCTGTCCGTCATCGTCTACGCCCGCGACACCCGCTGAGAGCGTTCGCCACTATCTTTTCCTGCCAAGAAAATTTTATTCTAGATCGTTGACGGGAGGCGCTGGGCGGCGTACCACTTTGGTCAAGGTTTCTGACCGGCCCGGAGTGCGCCATGTGTGGCATCGTTGGTATCTTCCTTAAGGACCCCAAGCTGGAGCCGGACCTCGGCGCCATGCTCTCTTCCATGCTCTGCGTCATGACGGATCGCGGGCCGGACAGCGCCGGCTTCGCCATCTACGGGTCGGGCGAGAAGGACCATGTGAAGCTCTCCCTCCGCGCGGTCGAAGGCTATGATTTCGAGGCGCTCGCCAATTCCATCTCGCTGACCTCCAGCGGCGCGCCCAAGCTGGTGGTGCGCTCCACCCATGCGGTGATCGAGGTGCCCAAGGCCCATGAGGGCCAGGTGCGTGCCGCGCTCGCCGAGCGCCACCCCGAGGTCGCTATCGTGGGCACCGGCTCGCGCATGGAAATCTTCAAGGAAGTGGGCCTGCCCCGTGCGGTCGCCGAGCGCTTCGACCTGCCGGGCATGGCCGGCACCCACGGCATCGGCCATACCCGCATGGCCACCGAGAGCGCGGTGACCACCGCCGGCGCCCATCCCTTCTCCACCGGCGCCGACCAGTGCCTGGTGCACAATGGCTCGCTGTCCAACCACAACGACCTGCGCCGCAACCTGCGCCGCGAGGGCATCTCGTTCGCCACCGAGAATGACAGCGAAGTGGCGGCCGGCTACCTGACCTGGCGCATGCAGCAGGGCAAGTCCCTGGGCGAGGCGCTGGAAGCCGGCCTTGGCGACCTCGACGGCTTCTTCACCTTCGTGGTGGGCACGGAAAGCGGCTTCGGCGTCCTGCGCGACCCCATCGCCTGCAAGCCCGCCGTGATGGCCGAGACCGACCAATATGTCGCCTTCGGCTCCGAATACCGCGCGCTCGTGGATCTGCCGGGCATCTCCAAGGCCCGCGTCTTCGAGCCCGAACCCGCCACCGTCTATTTCTGGGACCGCGCCGCATGAACGCCTTCAATCCCGACGTCACGTTCGACCTCGCAGAGACCCCCCTGCGCGAACTGAACGCCGCGCTCCACAAGGCCACAGGCGAAAGCAATACCCGGCACTGGCGGGTGCTGAATCCCAATGGCCGCCATGCCCTCGCCGCCGGCGTCAAGGCGCCCCTCACCATCGAGGTGGACGGCCATGTGGGCTATTACTGCGCCGGCATGAACCAGCAGGCCAACGTCATCATCCACGGCAATGCCGGGGTGGGCGTGGCCGAGAACATGATGAGCGGCTTCGTCCATGTGCGCGGCGATGCCAGTCAGTCGGCGGGGGCCACCGCCCATGGCGGCATGCTGCGCATCGACGGCAATGCCTCGGCCCGCTGCGGCATCTCCATGAAGGGCATCGACATCATCGTCCAGGGCTCGGTGGGCCATATGAGCGCCTTCATGGGCCAGGCCGGCTCGCTGATCGTGTTCGGTGATGCGGGCGATGCGCTGGGCGACAGTCTCTATGAGGCCAAGCTCTTCGTGCGCGGCTCGGTGAAGAGCCTCGGTGCCGACTGCATCGAGAAGGAGCTGCGCGACGAGCACAAGCAGCATCTGCACGAGAAGCTCACCGCCGCGGGCCTCGCGGGCACAGTGGATGTGTCCGAGTTCAAGCGCTACGGCTCGGCCCGCCAGCTCTACAACTTCCACATCGACAATGCCGGCGCCTACTGAGCGCTCTTCCCTCTCCCGACTGCGGGAGAGGACGCCCGCCGCGCCCCGTCAAACGTCTTTTCTCGCGTGAGGATCAGATGACCTCCCACACCAATGTCCCGCGCACCCTGCCGCGCTTCTCGTCCACCTTCGATCCGCACACACTGGCCGAAATCCGTCGCGCCGCGGCCACCGGCATCTATGACATTCGCGGCGGCGGCACCAAGCGCAAGCTGCCCCATTTCGACGACCTCTTGTTCTTGGGCGCCTCGGTCTCGCGCTATCCGCTGGAAGGCTATCGCGAGAAGTGCGGCACCGACGTGGTGCTGGGCACCCGCTTCGCCAAGAAGCCCATCCACCTGAAGACGCCTGTGACCATTGCCGGCATGAGCTTCGGCGCCCTCTCCGCTCCCGCCAAGGAAGCGCTGGGGCGTGGCGCCTCGGCCATGGGGACCTCCACCACCACGGGCGATGGCGGCATGACGCCTGAGGAGCGCGGCCATTCCTCCACCCTCGTCTACCAGTATCTCCCGTCCCGCTACGGCATGAACCCGGACGACCTGCGCAAGGCGGACGCCATTGAGGTGGTGATCGGCCAGGGCGCCAAGCCCGGCGGCGGCGGCATGCTGCTCGGCCAGAAGATCTCCGACCGCGTGGCCGCCATGCGCACCTTGCCCAAGGGCATCGACCAGCGCTCCGCCTGCCGCCATCCCGACTGGACCGGACCGGACGACCTGGAAATCAAGATCGAGGAGCTGCGCGAGATCACGGACTGGGAAAAGCCCATCTATGTGAAGGTCGGCGCCTCCCGCCCCTATTACGACATCTCCCTCGCCGTGAAGTCGGGCGCCGACGTGGTGGTGCTGGACGGCATGCAGGGCGGCACGGCGGCGACGCAGGACGTGTTCATCGAGCATGTGGGCATCCCGATCCTCTCCGCCATCCGCCCGGCGGTGCAGGCGCTCCAGGATCTCGGAATGCATCGTAAGGTGCAGCTCATCGTCTCCGGCGGCATCCGCAATGGCGCGGACGTGGCCAAAGCCCTGGCGCTCGGCGCCGACGCGGTGGCCATTGGCACGGCGGCACTGGTGGCGCTGGGCGACAATGATCCGCAATATGAGGACGAGTACCAGGCTCTGGGCACCACGGCGGGTGCCTATGACGACTGGCACGAGGGCCGCGACCCGGCGGGCATCACCACCCAGGATCCCGAGCTGTGGTCCCGCCTCGATCCCATCAAGGCCGGCCGGCGTCTGGCCAATTATCTGGGCGTGATGACCCTGGAAGCCCAGACCATCGCCCGCGCCTGTGGCAAGAGCCACCTGCACAATCTGGAGCCGGAGGATCTGGTGTCCCTCACCATCGAGGCCGCCGCCATGGCCGGGGTGCCGCTGGCGGGCACCAACTGGATCCCGGGCCGCACCGGCTTCTGACCACAGCTTTCATCGCGCCGGGCACAACCGGCGCGATCTCGCCTAACGAAAACGAAGACCTTCCAGGGGACAGCACATGACCCGTTCGTTCGACCTGCCGCGCGAAGCCGAAGGCCGCGCCTCCATCGCCGCCTCCGCCGACCTTGAGAAGGTCGCGCAGGAGAAGGGCATCAAATATTTCCTCATTTCCTATGTGGACCTGTTCGGCGGCCTGCGCGCCAAGCTCGTCCCCGCATCAGCCATCGGCGACATGCAGAAGGCCGGCGCGGGCTTTGCGGGCTTTGCCACCTGGCTCGACATGAGCCCGGCCGATCCCGACCTGTTCGCGGTTCCGGACGCCTCCTCCCTCATCCAGCTGCCCTGGAAGCCGGAAATCGGGTGGCTCGCCTCCGATCTCTACATGGACGGCACGGAGGTGGCGCAGGCGCCGCGCACGGTGCTGAAGAAGCAGCTCGCCGCTGCCGCGAGCCTCGGCTACGAGATGAAGACCGGCGTGGAGTGCGAATACTTCCTCATCTCCGCCGACGGCACCGCCATCTCGGACGGCTCCGACCGCGCCGAGAAGCCGTGCTACGACCAGTCCGCCTTGATGCGCCGCTACGAGGTCATCAAGGAAATCTGCGATGCCATGCTCACCCTGGGCTGGGGTGCCTACCAGAACGACCACGAGGACGCCAACGGCCAGTTCGAGATGAACTGGAACTATGACGCGGCCCTCCTGACCGCCGACCGGCACGTCTTCTTCAAGTTCATGGTCAAGTCCATCGCCGAGAAGCATGGCCTGCGCGCCACCTTCATGCCCAAGCCCTTCATCAACCTGACGGGCTCGGGCTGCCACGTGCATGTCTCGCTCTGGAACAACGGCAAGAACGCCTTCTCCGATCCCAAGGGCGAGCTGGGGGTTTCTTCGCTCGGCTACAATTTCATCGGCGGCCTCATCCACAATGCGGACGCGCTGTGCGCCATCACCAATCCCACGGTGAATTCCTACAAGCGCATCAACGCCCCCCGCACCATTTCGGGCGCCACATGGGCGCCCAATACGGTGACCTATACGGGCAATAACCGCACCCACATGATCCGCATTCCCGATGCGGGGCGCTTCGAGTTCCGCCTCGCCGATGGCGCGGCGAACCCTTATCTGCTACAGGCGGGCGTCCTGGCGGCGGGCCTCGACGGCATCACCAATAGCCGCGATCCCGGCAAGCGCCTCGACATCAACATGTACACGGACGGCCACAAGGTGAAGGGCGCCAAGAAGCTGCCGCTTAACATGCTGGATGCCATGCGCGCTCTGGATCGCTCCAAGGTGCTGAAGGACAGCCTCGGCGAGAGCTTCGTTTCCGGCTACCTCAAGCTCAAGGGCGAGGAATGGAACGCCTATTCCCGCCACCTGACCCAGTGGGAGCGTGACAACACGCTGGATATCTGAAGCGCAGAATCGCTTCGCCCCTCTTCGGGCACTGCGGCGCGCACAGGCAGTGCCAAGTGCCTGGCAATGCCCCATGTGGTGCGCGCTCCGGGGAGCGCGATCCGCTCGGATGTCGTCCATCTCAGCGGATCGCGCCCTCTGGCGTTGAAATCGCGCCTTGTCTGCCGCGCTCAAGATCGCCTTCCTGCAGGCCGCCCGCCTGCCGCGGCGCGCAGGGGCCAGTCGCTTTAGGCTTCGGGCGCCAAAGCCTCCCTAGAATATTTCCAATCCTGAGACTGCAGCGCGCGAGTGAAAGCCACCGCCGCCTGCGACGTGCCTCACGTCATTTTTCCCGCGCTTGGACAAGAGACAATTCTCCGCTTTCCATTTGCCAGACCGGCCGCCCCGCGAACCCGGCCATTGCGGAACGAGGGGCTCATTATACCTCCTCGCCAAATTCCATTTCCTTGCGGCCAGCCGGGTGGTAGCGGGCCAATAGACACCAATATTTTAAATCTACCTGAAGCAGGCCAAGCAAAGGCACAACCACCCGCCCCGAGCAATACTTGGTTTGCCCGTGCAATTATTTTCGGCGCTTGACCCGTATATGAACCTCTTTCATATGATCGAGGATGTTCAAAAGTCTTCTCGCCTATATCCGCATGTACGCGCGCCATGATCTGGCGCGCGAAATTTCGACGCTGAGCCGGATCAGCATCTATTACGTGCCGGTTGCAGCCGCGCTCGCCTTGGCTGCGCTCGCCGTGCTCTTTTATATCAATCCGATGCCGGGGCGCGCCACCTACCTAGCGACGGGCCAGCGCGACACCTTGACGGACAAGCTCGGCGAAGCCTTCCAGGCCTATTTCCAGCGCCAAGGCCTCTCCCTCCAGGTCGAAAACCGGATGGGGCTGAACGAGATCGAGAAGGAGTTGCGGGATCCCAAGTCTCGCATCAATGCGAGCTTCGTGATTTCGGGCGCGGGATCGCCTGCCGCCTATCCCGATCTCGTCTCGCTGGGCAATGTGGCGCTGGCGCCGCTGTGGCTGTTCTATCGGGGCGACCCCGTGGCCGCGGACGACCCGTTCCAGGAGATCAAGGACAAGGTCGTGGCCGTGGGAGCGCCCGGCACGGTGAGCCAGAAGCTTTTCGCCACGCTGATGGAGATGAACAATCCCGGCACGGGCGACAGGCCCAATTTCCTGAAGCTCCCCCATGAGGAGGCGGTAGAGCGCCTGCTTGCCGGCCAGATCGACGCGCTCTTCATCGTCGACGGCTTCCGCTCCACGCTGGTTCAGAAACTGCTGAACGCGCCGCAGATCCAGCTGATGAACTTCCCGCTCGCCGATGCCTATGCACGCCGCCTGCCCTTCCTGCAGAAGGTGACCGTGCCGCGCGGCGCGCTGGACATTGCCGAGATCCGTCCGCGGGCCGATGTGGCGCTGCTGGCCTCGGGCGTGAACCTCCTGGTGGAAAAGGACACGCACCCCACGGTGCAATGGGCCTTCCTGATGGCGGCACGGGACACCAACCTGAAGACCAACAACTTCTTCCCCGCCGCTGACACCCTCCCCCGCTACAAGGATCAGGGCTTCCCCCTGAGCCCGGTGGGCCTGCGCTTCTACACCACCGGCGTGCCCGTCTTTTTCAGCTACCTGCCGTTCTGGCTGGCCGCCATGGTGGAGAATGTCTGGGTGGTGCTGCTGGCCCTGTTCCTGCTCGCCCTGCCGGCTTTCAAGAAGCTGTTCGGTTATCGCAGCTTTGCCTCGCAGCGGCTGCTCTGGCTGCATTTCTGGGAGCTTCGCTACCTGGAAGACGAGCTGGGCGCCGCCGGCACGGCTGGTCAGGTGGATGTGGTGATTGCCGGGCTCCAGCAACTGGATCACACGGTGGCCACCACCTGGGTCGCCGACGACCAGTTGCGCCACTATTTCAACCTGCGACGCACCATCAGCGGCACGCTTCAGGACGCCCGGAAGAAGCGCTCCACGCTGGAGCAACCCTCCTAGACTCCACATCCTAGAGAAAGCGGCAGCGGGATGTACGCCCTCCTCATCGAACGACTGACGGACACGCAGCTTCTGGTCCTGTTTCCGATCGTGTCCTGCCTGATCCTGGGGCTGGTGACGCTGGTGCTGCAGGCCGTGAACCGGAAGTTCCAGTGCCTTCAGTACGACACGGACATCATCGACACCGCGACGCAGAACACCATGTCCGGGGGCTACGTGGTCCTCGGCTTCGTGCTCGCCTTGGTCATGACCACGGCCTCCGGCATGGACGACAAGGTTTCGCAGGAGGCCCAGGCCATCAAGAGCCTCAACCGCCTTCTCATCCTCGATCAAACAGCACCGGCGTTGAAAGCGCGGGAGGCGCTCATCGCCTATACCGGGTCGATCCTGACCGACGAGTGGCCCGGCCTGCGCTTCGGCCATGGCAGCGAGCGCACCTCCGCCGCACTGACCAATGTGTTCCGCGAGATCGACCGGATCGATCCGCAATCGCCGAAGACCAACACAGTCTTCGGCCGCATCCTGGTGGCTGCCGACCAGGTGGCACAGGCGCGCAACGACCGGCTCATGAACATCTCCAACACCTTGCCCACCATGTTCTACACGGTGAGCGTCATCAGCATTGCCGGCGTCATCATCATCTGCGCGCTGCGCCTCATGGAGGCGAGCCTGATGCGCGTGGTCACGCTGACGGTGCAGCTCATCATGCTGACGCTCATGCTGGGCGCCATCGCCATCGTCGATCTGCCCTATCTGGGCGACACCAGCATCTCCGACGATAGCATCACCGCCGTTTATGACAGCTTGCGCAGCCAGGATCCCATCCTGCACCCCACCGGAAAACAGCCATGACTGAGCAGCGCTTCGAGCTCCTGGAAGGACCGATCACGGGTGTCCGGCGGCTGACGGCCGAGCGGCCCTATGCTGTGGCCAGCGAAGTGCGCGTCAAGGCTGGGGCCATGCTGGCGGCCGAGGATGGGACGACCATCCTCATTCAGAATGGAACCCGCCGCTCAGGCACCCTTCGGCGGGCGGCGCTGATCTTCGAGCCCGGCGCGCGGCTCCAGGCGGGGCGCCTGTTTCTGAAAGCCTGCGATGACCGCTTTCGGGCGGTGCGTGTGGCGGACAATGGCGGGGTCTGGTTCTGCGGCACCCATCATCCCGCCACGAAGGACGGACTTGTGGTGGCGCCGGCGCCCCACGTCGAGCCTTCCGCGTTCAGCGCGGATCTCATCGCCGGCTATTATCTGGGCCACGGCGATCCGCAGAATGGCAAGGACGACCCGCGACAGGACGATCGGGATGGCGTGTCCCTCATGGGCGTGGGCCCGCAGGAATGGACGGTCAGGGAAGTGCGCAGCTACCATTCGGGGGATGATGGCTTCGACCTCACCAATTCGCAGGTGAGCCTGGAGCGTCTGCGCGTCGTCTCGCCCGCGGAAGACGGCCTCAATCTGAGCAGCAGTTCGCTTCACATCACGCGCAGCGCGACGGTCGACGTGGCCCTCACATCGGTGCCGGACCGGGATATTTTCGACCTGGAGACCGATGACGGGCCAAGCGAAGTGGTTCTGGCCCGCCACTGTCATGTGGACATTCGCGGCGTGTTCGGGGACCAGCTCACGCTGACCGCCCAGGACATGCCGCTTCCCACCTATGACGCCACCACGCCTTACGCCTTCCGGGGATTCCTGCGCGCGGCGCCCGCCCGCATCTTCTCCCTCGACGACGATTGAAGCAGCGCCTTCCCCTTTAGCCGCATGGGGCCGCCGGCAGGGGCGCGCAGCCACGCCCGGCGCCTGTTCGGCGGGCACTTCGCAGCGGATACGGTTGTTCTTTGTGCAAATGATATGACGCGCAGCGAAATGGCTGGCGGCTCGCCCTTTTTCTTGCCTTTTCCGTAAGGATGCGAAGGTGATCGGGCCCGCTTGGAAACCACCGCGGGCTGAATGACTTAGGCAGGCGCTTATTCCCGTTGGTCATGCCGTTGAGACATGACGCAGCGCCGGACGCGCCCGCTTCACCTCCCTGGCATAAAAGTTGCTCCACAGTGAACTGCTCATGGGCCGTACTCTGTGGTTCCCCAGCGGGATCTGCCGGCGTCGGTTCATGCGGCTGAGGGCAACGGGTTTGGGGATCAGCATGACAGATCAATTGACAGCCCTGACGACCATATTCACGGAATTCTATTTCTTCCTGACGGTCGTCCTCATGTTCTTCATCCATGTCGGCTTCTGCATGTACGAAGTCGGCGCGGCGCGGGTTAAGAATGTCCAGCACACGCTTTTGAAGAACACGATGGCGATTCCGCTGGTCGGTCTTGCCTTCTTCCTGTTCGGCATGTGGATCTACATCGCCTTCCAGGGCTGGCCGGTGTCGTCCACGGCGCTCAGCTTCGAGACGGGCTTCGAGCCCTGGTCCACGAAGATCGCGCCCAACCTCAGCGATCGCATCTCCGGCGTGTTCTGGGCGGCTTTCGCGCTGTTCGGCATGACGGCGGCCTCCATTGTCTCCGGCGCCCTGATCGAGCGCACCAAGACCTCGGGCTTCTTCATCATCGCCGTCTATGTGGGCGCCATCGCATGGGTCATCCCCGCCGCCTGGGCCTGGGCCGGCAATGGCTGGATGGCGCAGTATCTGGGCTATCATGACCAGTATTGCTCGGCAATCCTGCACTCGGTGGCCGGCTTTGCGACGCTCGGCATCCTCATCCATGTGGGCCCGCGCATCGGCAAGTTCGCCCCAGATGGCACCCCGCGCGAGATTCCGGCGCACAATCCCTGGCTCATCACCATCGGCCTGTTCATGATCTATGTGGGCTTCTGGGGCTTCTATGCCGCCTGCCACATCCCGATCGCGAACGTGGGCACTGCCGCCGCGCCCTATTGGACCGCCACCAACATCTATGGCGTTCCGATAACGCTGTCCGGCGTGACCATGAACTTCCTCATGGCCCTGTTCGGCGGCATGGTCACCGCCTATCTGATCAGCAACGGCAACGCCTACTGGACCTATTCCGGCGGCCTCACCGGGCTGATCAGCGCTTCGTCCGGCAACGATCTTTACCATCCCGTGGTGGCCATGATCATCGCCATCGCCGGCACCATCATGGCCTACAAGCTGCACTATTGGGTGGAGCGGAAGTACAAGATCGACGATGCGGTGGGCGCGGTGGCCGTGCACGGCTATTGCGGCCTGTTCGGCGGCATCGTGGCGGGCTTTGCCCTGTGGGGCTACCCGGCCATCATGCCCTCTGACGGGACGCTCATCGCCCTGTCGGAAGGCGCCGGCTGGTTCGGCCGCAATGCCGAGGGCCTGCCCGTGGTCACGCCCATCGGCAACATCATCGGCTCCCTGGTGTTTGCGCTGGGCTTCGGCCTCATCCCCGGCCTCATCATCGGCAAGCTCCTGAAGATGGCCGGCCTGCTGCGCGTCGCGCCCGCCGTGGAGATCCACGGCCTCGACGGCAAGCACATTCCCGTCACCTACCCCGCCGCCTCCGGCATGGAAGCCGCCTTCGAGGCAATCCAGCGCAAGGAAGCCAAGCTCTGACCCTTACGCCACCCGATCTAAGGAGACATGTGTCATGAATACAGGTGTCACGTCCCTCGCCAAGGTCTCCGAAATGGCGGAGATCTACCCCTTCCACGGCTTCGAATATCTGTTCGCGGCCCTGGCGGGTGCCTTCTTCGTGGTCTTCATCGTCCGCCAGATCGCCATGGAGAAGGAGATGCACGAAGAGATGCTCGACCACACGTCGGAGGCCCTCCCCGCTCCGGCGGAATGAGGCGACCGGCACATTGATCTTCCGGGGGCGGCATTACCCATGCCGCCCCCGGTCGCGTTTGTCGTCGCCGCTTCAAAGCGGCGCCGGGCTCACCAGCGGCTTGTCCTTCTCCACCACATAAGTGATGGCGATGCGCGTCTTGTCCGCGCCATTCTCAAACAGATGCGGCAGGCCGGCGGGAATGATCAGCCCCTCCCCCGCCGTCATGGCGCGCTCCGGGCGCCCTTCCAACCGCACCACCCCGCCTCCGGACACCAGATAGACGCTCTCCACGCCCGGATGTGTGTGCCGGGCAATGATCGCGCCGGGCTCCAGGTCCGCTGTCACCAGGAGGGTCATATAGGCGTCGCCGGGAAATGGGGTCTTGTCGAGGACCGCCCGCGAAATCCCGCTGCCCGCGGGGGGCGCCGCTTGTGCCCCGGCCTCTCCTGCGGTGGCCACATAGCCCATGGCGGTGCACACGACACACGAAACGAACCGGCGGCGATCCAGCCTCATCTTGTCCCCCTCATGGCAGATCCTTGCCCCATGCTAAGGCATCATCATCACGATTGAATGGAGAGCGCCTCGCCCAGCCAGGGCAGCCAGGCGCGCAATTCCGGCACGGCGCGCTGGGCCAGTTCTGCGCGGCAGAAGGCTGCCAGTTCGCGCGGCGCGCGTCCCAACTCCTGCCGGCGCGCCACCAAGGTGAGGCCGCGCAGGAAAGCCGGCCCCGGCATGGGCCAGCAAGCGAGGCGCACCATGTCGATGCCCGCCTCCAGAATGCAGAGCGGGGTGGACACCGCGAACCCCTCCCCCCGCGCCACCACTTCCGTTACCCCTTGCGGCGTGTCGAATTCCAGCCGGCGCGGCAGATCCAGCTTCAGCCGCCGGAAGTGGCGCTCCACCTCGATGCCGGTCTTGGAGCGCGCCGAAAAGCGCACCATGGGCAGGTCCTGCGCCAGGCGGGCAATGTCGTCGAGCCGCGCGGGACGGGGGCGGCCGGCGGGCAGAAGCAGGATGTAGGGCTCAGAGATGATGGGAAAGCGCTCCAGGCCGGCAATCTCCTCCAGTTCGTCCACGCCCAGCAGCAGGTCCAGCTGTCGTGTCAGCAATGCGCTGGCATGGGAGGAGGTGAGCCCCGCCAGAACCGAGACCTCGTCCGCCAGGCCCATGAGCCGCACGCCCAAGGGCGCGGCGAGCACGCGGGAGAGGGAATCCACCAGCCCCGCCCGCAGCAGGGGAAACCGGCTGTTCTCCGTCTCCCGCAGCATGGGCGCGATCTGCCGGGCTTCCGAGAGCAGCGCGCTCGCCCGCTGGCGCAGCACGCCGCCGGCCGGGGTGAGGCCGATGGGGCGCACGGAGCGGTCGAACAGCACCGCGCCGGTCTTCGCCTCCAGGTCCGCCACCGCCTGGGAGACGGCCGGCTGGGTGAGCCCCAACTGGCGCGCCGCCCCCGCCATGGCGCCCACGTCGCACACGGCGAGGAAGATCTCCAGGGTGCGCAAATCGAAGGGCAGCGCCTCTCCCCGAACGGCCATGGCAAGCTCCAGCGGCGCCGAAACGACGCGACGCGTCACACTATAAGTAACATTTATATCATCCCCGTCACGCGGGTGAGATATTACGTTGATCCGAGGGGTCACTCCTCCCCTTCCGAGAGCGAGCCGACGGGCATGTCAAAGGGTTATTCGGTCTTCAGCCTCATCGCCAACGCGTTTTCCGGCCAGAAGGGCTGGACGCCGGCTTGGCGCGATGCGGCGCCCAAGCCCGCTTACGACGTGGTGATCGTGGGCGGCGGCGGCCATGGCCTTGCCACCGCCTATTATCTCGCCAAGGAACACGGCATCCGCAATGTGGCGGTGCTGGAAAAGGGCCATGTGGGCTCCGGCAATGCCGGGCGCAACACCACCATCATCCGCTCCAATTATCTCCTGCCCGGCAACGAGCCCTTCTACGAATGGTCGATGAAGCTGTGGGAGGGCCTGGAGCAGGACTTCAACTACAACGCCATGGTCAGCCAGCGCGGCGTGTTGAATCTGTGCCATTCCGACGCCCAGCGCGACGCCTATGCCCGGCGCGCGAACGCGATGCGCATCAATGGCGCAGACAGCGAATTGCTGGACCGCGAGCAGGTGCGAGCCATGGCGCCCTTCCTGGATTTCGAGAATTCCCGCTTCCCCATCCAGGGCGGCCTCCTGCAGCGGCGTGGCGGCACGGCGCGTCATGACGCGGTGGTGTGGGGCTATGCCCGCGGCGCCGACCGGCTCGGCGTCGACATCGTGCAGAATTGCGAAGTGGTGGGCTTCCTGCGGGAGAACGGCAAGGTGGTGGGGGTGGAGACCAATCGCGGCCCCATCCGCGCCGGCAAAGTGGCACTGGCGGTGGCCGGCTCCACCTCGCGCCTCACGCGCCATCTGGATTTGCGCCTGCCCATCGAGAGCCATGTGCTCACCGCCTTCGTCTCCGAAGGCCTGAAGCCCCTGGTGCCGGGCGTCATCACCTTTGGCGCCGGCCATTTCTATGTCAGCCAGTCGGACAAAGGCGGCCTCGTCTTCGGCGGCGACATTGACGGCTACAATTCCTATGCCCAGCGCGGCAACCTCCCCGTGGTGGAGGATGTGGCGGAAGCCGGAATGGCGCTGATGCCGCTGGTGGGGCGCCTGCGGGTGCTGCGCACCTGGGGCGGCGTCATGGACATGTCCATGGATGGCTCGCCCATCATTGATGTGGGGCCGCTGCCCGGCCTCTATCTCAACACCGGATGGAATTACGGGGGGTTCAAGGCGACGCCCGCCTCGGGCTGGTGCTTCGCCTGGACCATCGCGAAAGACGCCCCCCACGCCTTCAACGCCGCCTATCGGCTGGACCGGTTCCGAACCGGCCACATCATCGATGAAAAGGGGGTCGGCGCGCAGCCGAACCTGCACTGAAGAACGGTCGCTGAACCATGCGCATCCCCTGCCCCTTCTGCGGCGTCCGCGACGCCCACGAATTCTCCTATCTGGGCGACGCCAATCCGGTTCGCCCCGACCCGAACGCGCCGGATGCCGCCGACGCCTTCCATGACTATGTCTATCTGCGGGACAATCCTGCCGGTCCCCACCGCGAGCTCTGGTATCACGGCGCCGGTTGCCGCCGATGGCTGGTGGTGACCCGCGACACCCGCACCCACGAGATATTCGCGACCGAATTCGCGCGGCCCGCAACGCCGGAGAGCGCGGAGGTGACCCCATGAGCCGCCTTGCCACCGGGGGGCTGATTGACCGCTCCCGCCCGCTCTCCTTCACGTTCGACGGCCGCAGCCTCAAGGGCTTTGCCGGCGATACCCTGGCCTCGGCCCTGCTGGCCAATGACGTGCGCCTGGTCGGCCGCTCGTTCAAGTATCACCGCCCGCGCGGCATCCTCACCGCCGGCTCGGAAGAGCCGAACGCGCTGGTGGAACTGCGCTCGGGCAACCGGCGCGAGCCCAACACCCGCGCCACTATGGCCGAGCTTTATGACGGGCTCGACGCCACCAGCCAGAACCGCTGGCCCTCGCTCGACTTCGACGTGCTGTCGGTGAACCAGTGGCTCTCCCCCTTCCTGGGCGCGGGCTTCTACTACAAGACCTTCATGTGGCCGGCCTCCTTCTGGGAGAAGGTGTATGAGCCGGCGATCCGCCGCGCGGCGGGCCTTGGCTCGGCCTCCGGCCTGCCGGACCCGGATTCCTACGAGAAGGCCTTTGCCTTCTGCGATCTCCTGGTGATCGGCGGCGGCGCCGCCGGCCTCATGGCGGCGCTGACCGCAGGACGTTCCGGCGCCCGCGTGATCCTCGCCGACGAGGACTTCCGCCTGGGCGGGCGCCTTACCTCCGAGATGGTCAGCATCGACGACGCCCCCGCCCGCGCCTTCCTGGCGTCGGCGGAGGCGGAGCTGGCGTCGCTTCCCAATGTGCGCATCCTGCCCCGCACCACCGTGTTCGGCGTCTATGACGGCGGCACCTATGGCGCGATTGAGCGGGTGAGCGACCATCTGGCCGTGCCGGCGCCCCACATGCCGCGCCAGCGCTATTGGAAGATCGTGGCCAAGCGGGCGGTGCTGTGCGCCGGGGCGCTGGACCGGCCCATCGTGTTCGGCGGCAATGACCGGCCGGGCGTCATGTCCGCCCAGGCGCTTCGCACCTATGCGGTGCGCTATGCGGCGGCGCCCGGTTCCTCCGTCGTGGTCTTCGCCAATAACGGCTATGCCTGGTCGGCGGCCTTTGATGCGGCAGCGGCGGGCCTCAAGATCGCGGCCATCGTGGACGTGCGGGCGGAGCCGCCGGCGGTCCAGATGGAGCGGGCGAAGAAGCGCGGCGTGCGTGTCATCACCGGCGGCGAGATCATCGCCACCTCCGGCAAGGTGCTGTCCTCCGTCAGCGTGCGCAGCCCCAAGGGCACGGAAACCATCGCCTGCGACGTGCTGGCCATGTCGGGGGGCTCCAATCCCAACGTGGCCCTGACCTGCCATTTCGGCGGCAAGCCGGTCTATCGGTCCGACATCGCCGCGTTCGTGCCGGGTACGAATCCGCCCGGCATGACGGTCGCGGGCGCGGCTGCGGCGGACTTCTCCCTGGCGCGGGCATTGGCGAGTGGTGCCGCGCGGGCGGCGGAAGCGGTTGATGACCTCGGGTTTAGCGCCCAGGCCACCCCTGTGCCCCAGGCCGAGGACAGGCCCATCACGCTCTCGCCCTTCTGGCATGTGAAGGACAGCAAGGGCCTCGCCTTCGTCGACTTCCAGAACGACGTCAGCGCCAAGGACGTGGCCATCGCCCACAAGGAAGGCTTCCGGGCGGTGGAGCTGTTAAAGCGCTACACCACGCTGGGCATGGCCACAGATCAGGGCAAGTCGTCCAACGTCACCGGCCTCGCCATCATGGCGGAGTTGACGGGCAAGCCCATTTCCGAGACCGGGACCACCATGTTCCGGCCGCCTTATTCGCCGGTCGCGCTGGGCGCGCTGGCGGGCCACCATCGCGGCAAGGACTTCCGCGCCGTGCGGCCTACCCCCACCCATGCCTGGGCGCAGGAGCAGGGCGCGGTGTTCGTGGAAACGGGCCTGTGGCTGCGGGCGCAGTATTTCCCGAAGCCCGGCGAGAAGGACTGGCTGGAGACCGTCACCCGCGAGGTGAAGGCGACCCGCAGTTCGGTTGGCCTCATCGACGTGTCCACCTTCGGCAAGATCGACCTGCAGGGCCCGGATGTGGGCGCGTTCCTCGACCGCGTCTATATCAACACCTTCTCCACCCTGGCGGTGGGCAAGGCGCGCTACGGCATCATGCTGCGCGAGGACGGGATCGTCATGGATGACGGCACCACCGCCCGCCTCGGCCCCGAGCACTATGTGATGACCACGACCACGGCCAATGCAGCCAAGGTCTTCCAGCACCTGGAATTCTGCCTCCAGGTGCTGTGGCCGGAGCTGGATGTGCAGCTCGCCTCCGTGTCCGAGCAATGGGCGCAGATTTCCATTGCCGGGCCGCGCGCCCGTGAGGTGCTGGCCAAGGTGGTGGATGCCCCCCACGATGTCTCCAATGCGGGCCTACCCTTCATGGGCGTGCTCCAGGGCAGCGTGCTTGGCGGGGTGACGGCACGCATCTTCCGCCTCTCTTTTTCCGGGGAGCTGGGGTTTGAGATCGCGGTGCCCGCCCGCCAGGGCGAGGCCCTCACGCGCGCCCTGATGGCGGCGGGCGAGCCCTTCGGTATCACACCCTATGGCACCGAGGCGCTGGCCATGATGCGCATCGAAAAGGGCCACGTCTCCGGCAACGAGTTGAACGGGCAGACCTCCGCCCGCGATTTGGGGCTCGGCAAGATGGCGTCCACCAAGAAGGACTATATCGGCCGCGTCCTGTCCCAGCGGCCCGCCTTCCTCGATCCCGACCGGCCAACCTTCATCGGCTTCAAGCCGGTGGACCCCACCGCCCGGCTGCGCGCGGGCGCGCATTTCCTGGCGGTCGGCGCCGAAGCCAAGGTGGAGAATGATGAGGGCTACATGACCTCGGTCACCTTCTCCCCGCATCTGAACACCTGGATTGGCCTCGGCCTCATCAAGCGCGGCCCGGAGCGCATCGGCGAGCGCGTGCGCGCCTATGACCCGGTGCGCGGCGGCGACATCGAGGTGGAAATCTGCCATCCGGGCTTCGTGGATCCTGAAGGGGAGCGGCTCCGTGTCTGACCTTTTGGCGCACATTCCGCCGACGCGGCTTGTTCCCGCCGGCATCTATGGCTCGGTCGCCGGCTTTCCCGGCGTGACCGCCACCGTGGTCGAGGGCCTGGCGCTCGCCACCCTCGCCGCGCGCAAGGGCAAGAGCGGCGACCTGCGCGCGGCGGCCCACAGCGCCTTTGGCCTGCAATTGCCCGACGGCCCGCGTGTGGTTGAAGCCGGCGGCCTGATCGCCGTGGGCACCGCGCCGGACCGCTGGCTCATCGGCCTTCCCGGCGCGAGCGGGGACGCCCTGCTGGGCAAGCTGGGCGAAGCCTTTGCCGGCCTTGCCTCGCTGACCGACCAATCGGATGCCAATCTTGTGCTGGACCTCACCGGCCCGCAGGTGGGTGCGGCGCTGGAAAAGCTGGTGGCTGTTGACCTGCACCCCTCCGTCTTCGGTCCCGGACAGGCCGCGGCGACGGCGGTGGCGCTGATCCCGCTCCTGTTCTGGCAGGTGGATGGCAGCCCGCGCTATCGCTTCGTTATCGCCCGTTCCTTCGCCCCGGCCATCGTGCGCGCGCTGACGGCGGCCGCGGCGCCGCTGGGCTTCGAGTTGATCGGCACCGGCCGAGGTTGATGGCAGCGCGTCGCGCGCCGCCATCGCACCTCTCACCCCTTTCGCGATCGTCCAGCTTCAGGACACGAACCGCCATGACCAATCCGTCCGACCAGTTCATCCTCACTCTGTCCTGCCCCAACCGCCCCGGCATCGTCGCGGGCGTCTCCACCTTCCTGTTCGAGAAGGGCTGCAACATCCTGGAGGCGCAGCAGTTCGACGACACGGAGAGCAAGCGCTTCTTCATGCGCGTGGTGTTCAACGTGGCCATCGGCGAGGCCAGCGCCGCCGAGATCCGCGACGGCTTCGCCGCCGTGGCCGACGCTTTCGGCCTCACCTGGAGCCTGCGCGACAAGGCCGAGAAGCGCCGCGTGCTGCTGCTCGCCTCCAAGTTCGACCATTGCCTCGCGGACCTGCTCTATCGCTGGCGCATCGGCGAGATTCCCATGGAGATCACCGGCATCATCTCCAACCATCCGCGCGAGACCTATGCCCACCTGGACTTCGATGGCATCCCCTTTCATCACCTGCCCGTGACCAAGGCGACCAAGCTGGAGCAGGAGACGGAGGTGTGGAACCTGTTCCAGTCCACCGGCTCCGAAGTGGCGGTGTTGGCCCGCTACATGCAGGTGCTCTCCGACGGGCTCTCCGCCAAGCTGTCGGGCAAGTGCATCAACATCCACCATTCCTTCCTGCCGGGCTTCAAGGGCGCCAAGCCCTACCATCAGGCCCATATGCGCGGCGTGAAGCTGATCGGCGCCACCGCCCACTATGTGACCTCGGACCTGGATGAAGGGCCGATCATCGAGCAGGACGTGGAGCGCATCAGCCACCAGGACAGCCCCGATGACCTGGTCCGCAAGGGTCGCGACATCGAGCGCCGGGTGCTCGCCCGGGCGCTGGCCTGGCACCTGCAGGACCGGGTGATTCCCAATGGCCACAAGACGGTGGTCTTCCGCGACTGAGGTCGCACTGCCCGTGATCCCTAAGCTGGCGCCCGGAGAGATCCGGGCGCTTTCGTTTGGGCGCCGGATTCATTACCCTCGCCTGATGACGCAAGGTTAAGATCATGGACCCCAAGCTCCGCCTTCTCATCGGCGCCCTCATCTTCTCGGCTGCCTTCGCCGCCTCCTATTACACCGCCGAGCGCCGCAGCCCGCCGTCAGAGCCGCCGGCCACGACGCAGGCCCCGGCCGCGCGCTGAAGCGAAGCGCTAAGGCGGCGCGCCGGGAAGCGCTCCGTTTCTCCGGAACCGCATGATGCGCGAGGAGCCGGCACGCATTTCGATGAACGGGCGATCCGAGCGCATTGAGTCGCATGGCGATCCGACGCGCTCGGTGAATCCGCCTAGGTTCAATCCGTTAGAGCGCGATCGTGGTGATCGCGCTCCCGGGGCCCTCGGCGCTCAATCCGGGTGGGGCGCCAATGGCGGGGCTGACCTGACACCTCCCGACACGCGCCGTCACCAGGGCAGCACGCAAAAGCGGCGAATGTGTCATACACTCAGGTGCATGCAAGTGCGCACATATTGATTAATGTATGATCATTTTGTTTATTTAATCGGCATCTTCGATCGCCGGAAGAGAAACGCGATGCGGGCTATTCGTTCCGGTATCGCGCTCGAAAGCCCTGTATCCACGCCATTTTCGGGCGATCGGGAGGGGTGCGCGATCCCTGGCGCGGTTCCTGCTAGAGAGACCCCACCCGCTGCGGCCTGCCGCACGCTCTCATCTTGTTCACGACGGGCATCGGCGCGTGCCTCCTGTCGTCCGGCCAGGAGTTGTCATGGAAACGCTTGCCTCGCTCCTTTCCGCCCATCGCAGCGGCGTTGCCACGCCGCGCGACACCGTCCGGGCGACCTATGCGCGCATCGCCGCCCATGATGACCCCGCCATCTTCATCACCTTGCGGCCCGAGGCCGACGTGCTGACGGAGGCGGCGGAGCTGGAGGCGAAGGGCCATACCGACCTTCCGCTCTATGGCATCCCGGTGGCCGTGAAGGACAATATCGACGTGGCCGGCCTGCCTACCACGGCCGCCTGCCCCGCTTTCGCCTACGATCCCGCCAAGGACGCGACGGTGGTCGCGCGGCTCAAGGCGGCCGGCGCGCTGATCATCGGCAAGACCAATCTGGACCAGTTCGCCACCGGCCTCGTGGGCACCCGCTCGCCCTATGGCGTGCCCCGCAACGCCTTCAATGCCAAGCTGGTGCCCGGCGGCTCGTCGTCCGGTTCGGCCAGCGCGGTGTCGGCCGGCCTCGTGCCCATCGCGCTCGGCACGGACACCGCCGGCTCCGGCCGGGTGCCAGCCATGCTCCAGAACATCGTGGGCGTGAAGCCCTCCCTCGGCCTCGTGCCCAATACCGGGCTTGTGCCCGCGTGCCGGACATTGGATTGCATCTCCGTCTTCGCGCTGACCGTGGACGACGCCATGGCCGCCCTGGAGGTGATGGCGGGCTTTGATGCGGAGGACGCCTATTCCCGGCCCCTGCCCCTGGCCCCCCTCACCACCGCCCCGCCCGCCTTGCGGCTCGGCATCCTGCCCGCCGCCCAGCGGGAATTCTTCGGCGATGCGGAAGCCGCCGCCGCCTATGAGGCGGCGCTGGAGCGCCTGAAGGGCATCGGCGCCACCCTGGTGGAGTTTGACTTTAGTCCCTTCGCCGAGACCGCCCGCCTGCTTTATGAAGGCCCGTGGGTGGCCGAGCGCTGGATCGTGGCGGAACCCCTCCTCACCACCCGGCCGGACGAGGTGCACCCCGTCACCCGCGCCATCACCGAGCCCGGCGGACGCGCCAGCGCGGCGGATGCCTTCCGCGCGCTCTATCGGCTGAAGGAGCTCACCGCCAAGGTGAAGCCGGTGCTTGCCAGCGTCGACGCCATCGTCCTGCCCACCGCGCCCACGGCCTATAACGTGGACGAGGTGATGGCCGACAATATCCGCCTGAATTCGCGCAACGGCACCTACACGAATTTCGTCAACCTCATGGACCTGTGCGGCACCGCCGTGCCCGCGCACATTTCCGCCGATGGCGTGCCCTATGGCATCACGCTCCTGGCGCCGGCGGGACGGGACGGGCAGGTGGCGGCCATCGCCCGCGCCTTCGTCGCCGCCACCCCGCTGCCGCTGGGATCGAGCGACGCGCCACCGCCTGCCATGGCCTCGCTCCCCGCCCCGAAAGAGGAAGGCCGGATGGACGTGTGCGTCTTCGGCGCGCACCTGTCCGGCATGAAGCTGAACGGCGAAATCCTGGAACTGGGCGGACGCTTCGTGGCGGTGGCCCGCACCGCGCCCGCCTATCGCATGTGGCTCCTGAAGGGCGAGGTGGCGCGCCCCGGCGTGCTGCGGGTGACACAGGGCGGTGCGGCGCTGGAGGGCGAGGTGTGGTCCCTTCCCGTCGAGAGCATCGGCCGCCTGCTCGCCCGCATCCCCGCCCCGCTCGGCCTCGGATCGGTTGAACTGGAAGATGGGCGGCACGTGACCGGCTTCCTGGCGGAAGCGAGCGGCACGCAGGGCTGCACGGACATCACCATCTTCGGCGGCTTCCGCGCCTATGTGGAGAGTGGGGAAGCGAGGAGCGCTTGAGGTCCCATCCGGCGGCGGGGTCCGCCCCGCCGTCCAAGGCGCAGGTCAGGAGACGCGCCCGTAAACCTCGTCCGCCCGCTTCTCGAAGGCATCGGCGAAGCGGCGGAAGGCGGCGTCGAACATGGCGCCCATGAGCAGGCCCAGGGTGCGCGAGCGGAACTCGTAGGAGATGTAGAAGCCCACTTCGCTGCGCGCGGGTGGCATGTCCTTGAAGGTCCAGCGATTGTCCAGGCGACTGAAGGGGCCGTCCAGATATTCCACATGGATGGTCAGGCGCGGCCGGTCCAGCGTCACGCGGGAGGTGAAGGTCTCGCGGATGAGCTTGTAGGCGACCGTCATGTCGGCCACCAATATCTCCACGCCCTCCCCGCTCTGCGCCCGCCGCCGCACGCGCAGGGCCTGGCAGAGCGGCACGAATTCGGGATAGCGCTCCACGTCCGCCACCAGCGCGAACATGTCGGCGGCGCCGTGGTTCACCACCCGGCTGCTGGAAAAGCTCGGCACGTGTCAGGCCCGCCCGAGCTTGGCCTCGCGCGCCGTCCGCAGGCGGGCGAAATCCTCGCCCGCATGATGGGACGAGCGGGTGAGCGGGCTGGCCGAGACCATCAGGAAGCCCTTGGCATAGGCCACCGTCTCATAGCCCTTGAACTCGTCGGGGGTCACGAACCGCTCCACCTTGTGGTGGCGGCGGGTGGGCTGGAGATACTGGCCGATGGTGATGAAATCCACCTCCGCCGAGCGCAGGTCGTCCATGAGCTGGAGCACCTCGTTCCGCTCTTCGCCGAGGCCCACCATGATGCCGGACTTGGTGAAGATGGACGGGTCCAGCTCCTTCACCTGCTGGAGCAGGCGGAGGGAATGGAAATAGCGCGCGCCGGGACGCACGGTCAGATACTTGGACGGCACCGTCTCCAGATTGTGGTTGAACACGTCCGGGCGAGCCTCCACCACCACTTCCAGCGCGCCGGGCTTGCGCAGGAAGTCGGGGGTGAGGATCTCGATGGTGGTACCGGGGCTCGCCGCGCGGATGGCGCGGATGGTGTGGGCGAAATGGGCGCCGCCGCCATCGGCCAGGTCGTCCCGGTCCACCGAGGTGATGACCACATGGGAGAGCCCGAGCTTGGCCACCGCCTCGGCCACCTTCTGCGGCTCGTCCAGGTCGAGCGGCGCCGGCAGGCCCGTGCGCACATTGCAGAAGGCGCAGGCGCGGGTGCAGGTGTCGCCCATGATCATGAAGGTGGCGTGCTTCTTCTCCCAGCACTCACCGATATTGGGGCAGCCGGCTTCCTCGCACACCGTGTGCAGGCCATTGGCGCGCACGATCTCGGCGGTCTTGCCCCAGCCGGCGGACCCCGGCGCCTTGACGCGGATCCATTCGGGCTTGCGCAGCACCTCCGTCTCGGGCCGGTGGGCCTTTTCGGGGTGGCGGGGCCTGTTCAGGGTGTTGACGACCGTGACCATGAGCAAGAAGACCTTCGCGCGTGCCGCAACGGCGGCAGGTGCAATCGTGCCTAGATGTAGCGTTCGCGGCCGCGAACGTCGAGGGCGGCTTCCGGTGCCCAGCTCCGCGCCGGATGCACGCTTATCCGCCCCATGAAGAACGACCCACGGATCGCCGCCGTGGGTCGGGTGTTTCGCCTCAGGTGTGGATCACCCTCCCATAGGCGTCCAGCACCGCCTCGTGCATCATTTCCGAGAGGGTGGGATGCGGGAAGACCGTGTGCATCAGCTCTTCTTCGGTGGTCTCCAGGTTCATGGCGACCACGAAGCCCTGGATCAGCTCGGTGACCTCAGCCCCCACCATGTGGGCACCCAGCAATTCGCCGGTCTTCTTGTCGAAGATGGTCTTCACCAGGCCGTCCGGCTCGCCGAGCGCGATGGCCTTGCCGTTGCCGATGAAGGGGAAGCGGCCGACGCGGATCTCGCGGCCCTGCTCCTTGGCCTTCTTCTCGGTGAGGCCGACGGAGGCGATCTGCGGCGTGCAATAGGTGCAGCCGGGGATCTTGTTCTTGTCCATGGGGTGGGTGTGAAGGCCCTTGATGGTCTCCACGCAGATCACGCCCTCATGCTCGGCCTTGTGGGCCAGCATGGGCGCGCCCGCCACGTCGCCGATGGCATAGAGGCCGGGCACGTTGGTGCGGCCATAGCCGTCGGTCGAGATGATGCCGCGCTCGATCTTCACGCCCAGCGCCTCGAGGCCGAGGCCATCCACATTGCCCACCACGCCCACGGCCGAGATCATCCGGTCCACGGTGATGTCAAGCTTGGCGCCCTTGGCGTCTTCCACATGGGCGGTGAGGCTGTCGGCATGCTTGGTGACGCCGGTCACCTTGGCGCCCGACAGGATCTTCATGCCCTGCTTCTCGAACCTTTTGCGGGCGACCGCCGCGATTTCCTCGTCCTCCACGGGGAGGATCTGGGGCAGCACTTCCACCACGGTCACTTCGGCGCCCATGGTGCGGTAGAAGGAGGCGAACTCGATGCCGATGGCGCCTGAACCCATCACCAGCAGGGACTTGGGCATCTTCTCGGGCACCATGGCCTCGAAATAGGTCCAGATGAGCTTCTTGTCGGGCTCAAGGCCGGGCAGCGCGCGCGGGCGGGCGCCGGTGGCCACGATGATGTGCTTGCCCGCATAGGTGCCGCCGCTGAGCGCGCCCTTGATGGGGTTCTCCGCCGCCTGCACTTCGATCTTTCCGCCGCCGAGCAGCTTGGCCTTGCCCCAGATGACGTCGATCTTGTTCTTCTTCATCAGGAAGCCGACGCCGGTCGCGAGCTGGGACGACACCCCGCGCGAGCGCTTCACCACCGCAGCCGGATCGAACGTCACATTGTCCGCCGAGAGGCCGTAATCCTTGGCGTGCTGCATGTAGTGATAGATTTCGGCCGAGCGCAGCAGGGCCTTGGTGGGGATGCAGCCCCAGTTCAGGCAGATGCCGCCGAGATGGGATTTCTCCACCACCGCGGTCTTGAAGCCGAGCTGGGCGGCGCGAATGGCGGCCACATAGCCGCCCGGTCCGCCGCCAATCACGATCACATCATATGCATCAGCCATGGGGTGTCTCCTCCCCTCCGTCCCGATGGGAGGGGGTGGTGGGAACGATCAGGCCCCGCCTGCACCCTCGACGCGGCCGGCCCGGCAGATGCGGGCGGCCCTCGCGGATGAACCGGCCCGGCGGCGTTCGGGCGCCACCGGGCCTGGCGATCAGCGGGACAAGAGCACGTAGATCTCGTCCTTCAGGCGGACGCGTTCCTTGCGCTTTTCTTCCAGGTCCAGGTCGTCCATGGGCTCAAGATTGGTCTCGGCCTTGTGGACGATCTCGTTCACGGCGTCATATTGCGACACCAGATGGGCGAAATGGGCGTCGGACTGGCGCAGCTCGTGGATCTTGCCCGCATAGTCGGGAAAGTCGGACGCCAGTTGGTGGGGCGTGTGGCTCATGGGCTGTCTCGCTCTCTTGCTTGCTCGATCACGGCGCCGAAGCGCCGCATCCCCGCCCTGCTACACGCTCAACGCGGCGAAAGGTTTGATCTGCCGCAGCGTTTTCGCCCCCCGATAAAGCGGCGCGCGGGAAGACCCGCGCGCCCAACTCTCACACCAGCATGGAGAAGGGCTTCTCCACGAACTGCTTGAACGCGGTCAGCAGCTCGGCGCCAAGCGCCCCGTCCATCACGCGATGGTCGCAGGTGATGGTGGCGGTCATCTGCGTGGCGACCACGATCTGACCGCCGCGCACCACCGCCCGCTGCTCGCTGGCGCCGATGGCCAGGATGGAGGACTGGGGCGCGTTGATGATCGCGACGAAATCGCGGATGCCCATCATGCCGAGATTGGAGATGGAGGTGCTTCCGCCGGAATATTCCTCCGGCTTCAGCTTCTTGTTGCGGGCGCGCAGCGCAAGGTCACGCATCTCGTTGGAGATGGCGGAGAGCGTCTTGGTCTCGGCCTTCTTGATGACCGGCGCATAGAGCCCGCCATCGATGGCCACCGCCACGCCGACGTCGGAATGCTTCATGCGCAGGATGCGGTCCTCGGCCCACACCGCATTGGCGGCGGGCACCTTCTGGAGCGCCAGCGCCATGGCCTTGATGATGAAGTCGTTCACCGAGACGCGGAAGGCGGGCTTGCCGTCCTTGTCCTTGGGGGCGGTGCCGTTCACCGTCTCGCGCAGGGCCATCAGCTCGTCGAGGTCGCAATCCACCGACAGATAGAAGGTCGGGGTCAGCTGCTCGCTCTCCACCAGGCGGCGCGCAATGGTCTTGCGCATGCCATCGGCCATGATCTCCTCATAGGTCCCGGCCTCGAAGAGAGCCTTGACCTGATCGGCGGTGGGGCCGGTGACGGGCGCGGCGGCCGCCTTCGGGGCGGCGGGGGCAGGCGCAGCGGCCGGAGCCGAGGCGGCAGCAGTGGGCGCGGCCGCCGGCTTGGCGCCGGGCTGCACATTGTCCAGGTCGCGGGCGATCACGCGGCCATGGGGGCCGGAACCCGCCACGGCGGCGATGTCGATGCCCTTGTCCTTGGCGATGCGGCGGGCGAGCGGCGAGGCGAACACGCGGGTGCCCGAAGCAGCCGGAGCCGG
>NZ_JARBFX010000013.1 GCF_028863665.1 Aquabacter sediminis | reverse complement strand
CCTCCCTCGCGCCCGAGGCGCCCGCCGCCGAAGCCCCGGCGCCGGCCGCCCCCGTGAAGGCCAAGGCGCCCCGCAAGGCGGCGGCGAAGAAGGCCCCCGCGGACGCACCGGCCGCGACCCCCTCGCCCGTCGATGCCGCTCCAACCCAGGAGCGTTCTAAAAGCACCCAGCGCACTCAGAAGGGCACTGCGAAGACTGGCCCGGCGGCAGCTGCTGACGCAAAGCCGACGGAGCCGCAGGCTGAGGTGAAGGCGGAGGCCGCCAAGCCCGTCGCCAAGCCCGTCGCCAAGCTCGCAGCCAAGCCGGCCACCAAGCCTGCTGCAAAGGCGGCCGCGAACGGCACCGACGCTCCTGCTGCCAAGACTCCTGCTGCCAAAGCTCCTGCCGCGAAGAAGCCGGTGACCAAGAAGTCCGCCGCTCCGAAGGCCGCCGCTCCGGCCGCCCCGGTGACGGAAGCCGCGCCGGTGGAAGCCCCGAAGGTGGACACTGCGCCCGTGGAGGCCCCGAAGGCCGTTGCTTCCAAGTCTGCCGCTTCCAAGTCTGCTGCTTCCAAGACCAAGGCACCCGCCAAAGCTGCAGCCGCCAAGCCGGTTACGAAGCCCGTGACCAAGACCGCCGCCAAGCCCGTTACGAAGCCCGTGACGAAGCCGGCGGCTGCGGCGAAGGCGCCGGCCAAGAAGGGCCCCAAGGCCTGATCTTCGGCCTG
Source organism: Aquabacter sediminis (assembly GCF_028863665.1). Classification (GTDB taxonomy): domain Bacteria; phylum Pseudomonadota; class Alphaproteobacteria; order Rhizobiales; family Xanthobacteraceae; genus L1I39. The sequence goes on along the minus strand of NZ_JARBFX010000013.1, from coordinate 120,921 downwards.
ACGAAAACTGCTACGGCCGGCATGTGCCGGCCGTTCGCGTTTTAGGCGCCGCGGGCCTCCCCGCGGCAGCGCCCCGGGTCTGAGCCAGCGCGTCCGGCGGACGCGTGGTGAATCCGTCTCCATCCAAGACGTTAGAGGGCGATTCACCGGCCGGACCGCGTTTATCGGGCGGCGATGACGATCACCTCTACGCCCAGGGCGGCGCGGTTCAGCTTGGCTTCGTAGCAGGCGCGGCCGGGCGTGTTGCCTTCCGGCACCCAGGCGTCCCACACGGCATTCATCTCGTCGAAATTGGCCATGTCCGCGAGCAGGATGGTGGCCTGGAGCATGCGCTCCTTGCTGCTGCCGACGCTGGCCAGGTGCGCATCGATATTGGCGAGGATCTCCTCGGTCTGCTCGCGGATGGAGGCTCCCGCCTTGGCCTTGGCCACCTGGCCGGCCAGATAGACGGTCTCGCCGCCATGGATGCTGATCTGGGACATGCGCGGTCCGATGCCGTAGCGCTCGATGGGTGCGGGGGTGGTCATGAGGATTTCCATCTCCTGAGGGTGGGACAAGGGTCCGGCGAGCGGACGAGCCAAGGCAGTCCCGGAAGAGGCGTCCGGGGGCTGAACGTGCGGGATTGAGGCGTCGGGGCCGGCGACCGCCTGTGTCAGGCCGCCGCTGTCCGCGCGGGCACCAGCAGGGCGCGCCGGCGGTCGATGAAGCCGGTGTCGACCTCCCCCGCCGCGAAGTCCGCGTCGGCGAGGCAGGCGATCAGGAAGGCGCGGTTGTTGGCCGGCCCCTCCAGGGTGAAGGCCTCCAGCGCCGCGCGGGCGCGGGCGCGCGCCTCCTCGCGCGTCGCGCCATGGGCGATCACCTTGGCGATGAGCGGATCGTAGAAGGGCGTGATGGTGTCGCCCGCGCCATAGGCCGCATCGATGCGCAGCCAGGGCGCGGCGGGCGGCGGGACATAGGCGGTGATGAGGCCCGGGGAGGGCAGGAAATTGCGCGCCGGGTCCTCCGCATAGAGCCGGCATTCGATGGCGTGGCCGTGCGCGGCCACGTCCTCCTGCGCCAGCGGGGCAAGGGTGCCGGCGGCAAAGTCCAGTTGCAGGCCCACCAGGTCGAGGCCGGTGACGCTTTCGGTGACCGGATGCTCCACCTGGATGCGGGTGTTCATCTCCAGGAAGAAGAAATCGCCGGTGGCCACATCCAGGATGAACTCCACCGTGCCCGCGCCCGCATATCGGGTCGCCGCGCACAGCTTCACCGCCGCCTGCGCCATGCCGGCCCGCACGCTCTCGGGCAGGCCGGGGGCGGGGCTTTCCTCGATCACCTTCTGGAAGCGCCGCTGGAGGGAACAGTCGCGCTCGAACAGGTGCACGGCCTGTCCGTCGCCAAACCCGAACACCTGCACCTCCACATGGCGGGCGCGGGGCACGTAGCGCTCGAAATAGACCGTGCCGTCGCCGAAGGCGCGGGCGGCCATGGAACGGGTGGCGGCCACCACCGGGGCGAGGCCCTCCGGCCCGTCCACGCGGCGCATGCCGATGCCGCCACCGCCCGCCGCCGCCTTCACCAGCAGCGGATAGCCCACCTTGTCGGCCGCCCCCTGCCAGCCCTGCGCTTCCACCGGGAAGCGGGCGCTGCCGGGCACGACGGGCACCCCCGCGCGGCGAGCGATCTCCCGCGCGCGCTCCTTGTCGCCCATGTCGCGGATCGTGTCCGGCGCAGGACCGATCCAGGTGAGGCCGGCCTCCTGCACCGCCTGTGCGAAGGCGGCGTTTTCAGCGAGGAAGCCGTAGCCGGGATGGACCGCATCCGCCCCCATGGCGTGGGCGGCGGCGATCACCGCCTCCGCCTTCAGATAGCTGTCGCGGGCCGGGGCGGGGCCGATGAGAACGGCCTCGTCCGCCTCGCTGACATGGGCGGCGCTTGCGTCCGCCTCCGAATAGACCGCGACGGTGGCAAGCCCCCGGGTCCGGCAGGAGCGGAACACCCGCCGGGCGATCTCGCCGCGATTGGCCACCAGAACCTTCTTCATCGCCATCGCCTTGGTTGTGGGGGAATGCCTATTGGCGGGAGGGGGCGCGGCCGCCGGAGGCGGGCGGGGTGACCACCCAGAAGACGCGGGCTTCCTCGTCGGAATCGTTGTCCACCCGGTGGCGCAGCATGCTGGAGAAGCGGAAGCTGTCGCCGGCTTCCAGCGTGTAGGTCTCGTCGCCGATCAAGAGCTTGATGCGGCCCTGGATGACCACGCCGGCCTTCTCGCCATTGTGGTTGTAGAGCGCCCCGCCGGAGGTGCCGCCCGGTGCGAAGCGGAACTCCCACATCTCCAGCAGGCTGGTGCCCGGCGGCATCAGGAACATCTTGTTGATGCCGGTATTGGTGAGGTTCAGGCAGTGGCGCTCATGGGCGCGCACGATGAAGGGATTGGCCGAGGGCGGAACGCTGTCGCCCTCGAAGAACTGGGTGATGGGCACGTCCAGCGCGCCGGCCAAGAGCCGCAGGGTGCGCAGCGAGGGCGTGGCCAGCCCGCGCTCAATCTGGCTGAGCATGCCGATGGAGATCATGGCCTGCTCGGCCAGCGCGCCCAGCGACCAGCCGCGGCGCAACCGCTCGGCCCGCACCACGGCGCCGACGCGGGCATCGGCCTCCGCATGCACATCGTCGGCGGTCAGGTCTGCCGCTGAGGGGGCGGGCTCCGCCTCCGCCTTGCGCTTGGCGCCGCCGCGCGGGGCCGCCTTGGCGACGCGCATCTCCGGCGCGTCGGGTGCGGCTTCGGGCAGGGGCTCGGGAGGGGCGACGCCCGCTTTCGCGCTGCGCCCCCGCCGGGGGGGTGCCTTTGCGGTGGCCTCGGCCGAGGGAGACGCCTCCGGCGCGGGTGCGGCGCGGCCGTGCGCCGTCTCGTCCCGCGGGGTGCTTCCCTGCGCCGTGCCCTTGCTGCTGCGTCCCGCCATGGATGCGCTCCCGGTGCCGCTCCCGCTGGCGGAAAGCCCCTCTCTCCGCCTGTCTCGACAAATAGTGTGATCAAAATTTTCGTGTCAAGTTTTGATGTCATGAAAATTTCGGCGTTGACATTCCTTTTCATCAGATCAAACCTGAGTGCATCGATTTAAGCGTGATCAAAAGTTGAGCAGCGCAGGGTTGCCGTTCGCGGTGCCCTGACCCTGCCGTCCTTCCCGGAGGCATCGTTTTGAAATGACGACAGATTTCCGCAGCTCGGCGGTGCTGATGCGGAAGGGGAACACCTTCGAGGCGTTCGAGGTGGGCCGCCGGTTTGAGCATCATTGGGGGCGAACCCTGCGCGATTCAGAGGCAGCGCTGTTTTCGACGCTGACCCTGCATTTCAACCCGCTTTACTTCAACCGGGAATATGCCCTGGCGCTCGGCCATCCCGACACGCCGGTCAATCCGCTGATGGTGTTCACTCTGGTGCTCGGCCTCTCCGTGGAGGACCTGTCCGAGGCGGGCGGCGCCTTCCTGGGCGTCGACGACCTGGAATACGGCCCGCCGGTCTATCCCGACGACACGCTCACCGCCCGCAGCACGGTCACGGGGCTTCGGGACTCCGCAAAGAACCCGATGATGGGCATCGCCACCTGGCACACCGAGGGCTTCAACCAGCGCGGCGAACGCGTGATTTCCTTCGTGCGCACCAACATGGTGCCGCGCGCGGCCCCGGCGGAGGCGGCCCCATGAGCTACATGACCGAAGAGCGGCGCGCCATCCAGGAGCATGCCCGCGAATTCACCCGGCGCGAGGTGACCCCGCTCGCCAACAAGCTCGATCCCGAGCGTGCCGACATTCCCATGGCGCTGCGCGACAAGCTGGCGGAGCTTGGCTATTTCGGCATCCTGATTCCCGAGGAATATGGCGGCCTCGGCCTCGGCTGCTTCGAATATTGTCTGGTGTCGGAAGAACTGGCCCGCGGCTGGATGTCCGTGGGCTCCATCATCGTGCGCGGCAATTTGCTCATCGGCAGCCACATGATGAGCGAAGAGCAGCGCCGCTACTTCCTGCCCAAGATGGCGGTGGGCGAGATGGTGGGCGCCTTCGCCATGTCGGAGCCCTCGGCCGGCTCGGATGTCGCCTCCGTCGCCACCCGGGCGGTGAAGGACGGCGACAGCTATCTCATCACCGGCAACAAATACTGGTGCACCTTCGCCAAGGAGGCGGACTTCATCATCCTGGTGGCGCGCACCTCCAAGGCGCCGCCGGACAAGCGCCATCATGGCCTGTCCATGTTCATCTTCGAGAAGAAGCGGGGCGAATTCCCGGAGGGCATGGCCGGGTCGCCGATCCCCAAGATCGGCTATTTCGGCATGAAGACCTACGAACTGGCCTTCGACAATTTCCGCATCCCGGCGGACAGCCTCATCGGCGAGGAAGGCAAGGGCTTCTATTACGCCACCCAGGGCCTGGAATGCGCCCGTGCCCAGACCGCCGCGCGGGCGGTGGGGGTGGCGCGCGGGGCCCTGGAGGATGCCATCGCCTATTCCAAGGAGCGCGTGCAGTTCGGCCAGCCCATCGCCGCCTTCCAGGAGACGCGCTTCAAGATCGCCCGCATGGCGGCGGAGGTGGAGAGCACCCGGCAGTTCGTCCATTATGTGTGCGACCGCATCGACACCGGCGAGCGCTGCGACCGCGAGGCCTCCATGGCCAAGTATCTGGCCAGCGAGATGGCCGAGCGGGTCGCCTCCGATGCGCTCCAGATCCATGGCGGGGCCGGCTACACCACCCACCACGCGGTGGAGCGCCACTGGCGCGACGCGCGCCTGACCAAGGTGTTCGAGGGCACCTCGGAAATCCAGCTGCGCGTCATCTCCGATTCCATCCTGGGGAGGCTGTGATGGAACTGGCCACCCTCACCGCGCCGGGCAGCTATTTCGAGGCCTTCAAGGTGGGCCTGGTGATGCGCCACGCCCGGGGCAAGACCGTCGAGCCGCTGGAGAATGTGCTGCTCACCAATCTGGTGATGAACACCGCCGCCGGCCATTTCGACGAGCACATGATGAAGACCGCTCCGTTCGGCCGGCGCGTCGTCTTTGGCGGCGTCACCACCGCTCTTGTCATCGGCATGGCCAGCCAGGACACGGCGGAAAATGCGCTGGCCGAGCTCTCCATGACCGGCCTGCGCCTCAAGTCCCCCGTGTTCCACGGCGACACCCTCTATGCCTATTCCGAAGTGCTGGCCAAGGAAGACGCGGACCGGGACGATGCCGGCATCGTCACCTTCCGCCATTGGGGCGTGAACCAGGACGACGTGGTGGTGTGCGAATGCGTGCGCCGGGTGCTGGTGAAGCGCGCCAGCGCCTATGGGGCGGCGGCATGAGCGCGCCCGCGCCGTCCGGCGCCCTCGCGGACCTGAAGGTGGTGGACATGACCCACTTCCTCGCCGGCCCCTATTGCACCGCCATGCTGGCGGACCAGGGCGCCGACGTGATCAAGGTGGAGCCCCCCGACGGCGACGTGACGCGCACCTTCGGGCCGTTCCATCCCCACGACCAGCTCAAGGCCTTCGCCGGCTATTTCGCCTCGGTGAACCGCAACAAGCGCTCCATCACCCTCGACCTCAAGACGGCCGAGGGGCGGGAGATCTTGCTCGCGCTCATCGATGGCGCCGACGTGGTGGTGGAGAATTATCGCGCCGGGGTCATGGAGCGGCTGGGCTTTTCCTACGAGACCCTCAAGGCCCGCAATCCGCGCCTCGTCTATGCCGCCATCCGGGGTTTTGGCGATCCGCGCACCAAGGCGAGCCCCTATGGCGACTGGCCGGCCTATGACGTGGTGGCCCAGGCCTTCGGCGGCATCATGGCCATTACGGGCGAGGAGAACGGCGCGCCCACCAAGATCGGACCGGGGGTGGGTGACATCGTGCCGGCCATGCTGGCGGCCTTCGGCATCGTGTGCGCGGTCCATCATGCCCGGCGCACGGGCGAGGGGCAGTTCGTGGACGTGAGCATGGTGGACAGCGTGCTGGCCCTGTGCGAGCGGGTGCTGCACCAATATGCCTATGCCGGCATGGTGCCGGTGCCGCAGGGCAACCAGCACCCCTTCCTATGTCCCTTCGGCACCTTCCCCACCTCGGACGGCTGGTGCACCATCACCGCCTATGACGACCGCATGTTCGCCCTGCTGTGCGACCTGTGCGGTCTCGCGAGCCTGCCCGCCGACCCGCGCTTTTCCACCTGGCAGGCGCGCTATGACAACCGGGTGGCGCTGATCGAGATCCTCTCGGGCTTCACCGGCCGCCACACCAAGGCGGAGCTTCTGGCCTTGCTGGGCGGCAAGATCCCGTTCGGACCAGTCTATGACGTGGCCGAGATCATGGCCGACCCCCATTTCGCCGCCCGCGAGATGATCGTGCCTGTGGAGCAGCCGGGCATGGACGTCCCCGTGACGCTGGCCGGCGTGCCGGTGAAGATGACCGCCACTCCCGGCGCCATCCGCCGCCGCGCGCCGCTCTTGGGCGAGCACACCGACGCTGTGCTGGCCGAGGCCGGCTTTTCTTCCGACACCATTTCCACCCTGCGCGCCGCCGGTGCCTTCGGCCGCCCGCGCCCCCTTTCCGCAGAGACCGCAGCATGAGCCCCTCGTCCCGTCCCCAGCGCCTGCGCCGTGTCCAGCTCGCCGTTCCCGGCTCATCCGAGAAGATGATGCGCAAGGCGGCCGCCTCGCTCGCCGACCATGTGTTCCTCGACCTTGAGGACGCCGTCGCCCCCAGCCAGAAGGCCGAGGCGCGGGCCAAGATCGTCGAGGCGCTCACCACCTATGAGTGGGGCCGCAAGACGCGCTGCGTGCGCATCAACGACTTCTCCACCCGCTACGCCTATCGCGACATCATCGAGGTGGTGAGCGGGGCCCGCGAGAGCCTCGACACGCTGATGCTCACCAAGGTGAAGACCCCCGCCGACATTCTCTTTGCCGACACGCTGCTGAACCAGCTGGAGCAGGATATCGGCCTGGAAAAGCCCATTGGCCTGGAAGCCCTGATCGAGGAAGTGGAGGGCCTGCAGAATGTGGAGGCCATCGCCAAGGCTTCGCCGCGCCTGGAAGCGCTCATCTTCGGCATGGGCGATTTTTCCGCCTCCATGGGCGTGCTCATCAAGCCCGACGGCAAGGTCGGCCCCTATCCGGGCGATGTCTGGCACTATTCGCGCTTCCGCATGGTGATGGCCTGCCGCGCCGCCGGCATCGATGCGGTGGACGGGCCCTATGCGGATTTCCGCGATCCCGACGGCTACACGGTGGAAGCGTCGCGCTCCCTGACGCTCGGCTGCGTCGGCAAGTGGGCCATCCACCCCGCCCAGATCGATTGGGCGCTCTCCGTCTTCACGCCTGACGCTGGCGAGGTGGCCCGCGCCCGCAAGCTCGCCGCCGCCTACAAGGAGGCCGAGGCGCAGGGGCTGGGCGCCATCCAGGTGGACGGCACCATGGTGGATGTCGCCTCCATCCGCATGTTCGGAGCCATGCTCCGCAAGGCCGATCTCATCGGCATGTAAGAGGAACGTTTCACGGGCGTTGGTTTCACTCCGGCCGAACCAGAGCGGCTGCACATAAAAAAGAGGGGAACATGACCACCATCAAGCTCACCAAGCGCGGCTTTCTCGCCGCATCGGCCGCCGCCGGCCTCAGCCTCGCCATGCCGGCGATCGGGGCGCGGGCGCAGACCGTCTTCAAGTTCAAGATGTCCACCGACGATGCCCCCGGCCATCACCGCCACGCGGTGGTGACCAAGTGGCTGGACCTCCTGCGCAAGGAATCCAACGGCCAGCTCGACGTGGAGCTGTTCCATTCGGCACAGCTGTTCAATGACGTGAACGTGCCCCGCGCCCTGCGCCAGGGCTCCATCGACATGGCCATGCCGGGCAATTGGGTGCTGGGCGGCATCGATCCCAACAACGACATCTTCCTCCTGCCCATGTTCTTCGGCGTGCCGCAGGCGGCCATGCATCCGGTCAGCGACGGGGCGGTCGGGCAGGCCATCAACAAGCAGATCGAGGAGAAGCTGAAGGTGAAGGTGATCGGCTTCTGGCTCGATCACGGCTATAGCGACACCCATTCCACCCGGCAGATCTCCTCCAGCCTCGACCTGAAGGGCCTGCGCGTGCGCTCCTTCGGCGGCGCGGGCACCGAGGCGCGCATTCGCTATTTCGGCGCCGACCCCATCCTGGTGCCGTGGGCGGAGGTGCCGATGGCCCTCAGCCAGGGCAATTTCGTCGCCATGTATTCCAACTCGGCGAGCGTCGCCTCCGCCAAGCTGTGGGATTCCGGCATCAAGTGCACGGTGGTGGAGCGCCAGTTCTTCCACCAGTACATCCCCATGATCTCGCAGGCCGCCTACGACAAGCTGCCAAAGCCCCTCCAGGACCTGCTTGTTGGCAGTTGGAAGGAGCACATCACCGAGTTCCGCGCGATGACCACGGCCGCCCAGCAGCGCGCCTTCGACACGCTTGCGGCCAACGGCGTGAACGTGGTGCGGCCGGAGCAGGGAGTGCTGGACGGCATCCGCAAGGGCCTCATGTCCACCCAGGACGAACTGGTGCCCAAGCTCAAGATTGATCCCGACCTGGTGAAGCAGGCCCTCGCCGCGCTCAAGCAGAGCACCTGATCCCCGGGCAGCCGACCCGACGGGAGCCGGGCCCTTCGGCCCGGTGTCCCGCGGGCCGTCCTCATTCTTGCGCGAAGGTCGAGCGGTCATGATCGCGACGGTGCAGCGGGTCTTCGTCGGCCTCATCGGGGCCATTGCCTTGCTGATGTATTCCTACCAGATCGTCTCGGTCTGGCTGTTCCGCCCCTTTGCCATCACCTGGTTCGGCGAGGTGGCGGTCTATATGCTGGTCTGGGCCATGTTCGTGGGCATCAGCGAACTGGTGCGCATCGATTCCCATGTGCGGGCGGACTTCCTCATCTCCCACCTGCCGGTGCGCACGCAGCGCTGGATGGAGGTGGTGAACTGCCTGGTGGGCATCGTCTTTGCCGCCTGCCTCATCTGGTACGGCTGGCAGATGACGTTCGACGCCTGGGACCTGGACGAACGCAGCCCCACCGGCCTCGCCTTTCCCTTGTGGATCTATTACGCGGCGGCCCCCGTGGGCGGCGCGCTGCTGCTGCTGCGCTTCGTGCAGCGCTTCTGGGCCTATCTCGCGAAGTTCGATGAAAAGACCATGGCGCTCCACAGCGCGGCGGAGATCTGAGCCATGACGATCCAGCTTTTCGGCATCGTCTTCTTCGCCATGCTCGCCATTGGCATGCCGCTGTTCCTGGTCCTGGGCGCGGTGGCGATGCTCATGTACGCGCTGAACGGCGACCCGCTCATCGGCGTGTTCCAGAAGATGCTGGACGGGCTGAATTCCGAGACGCTGCTGGCGGTGCCCTTCTTCGTCATGGCCGCCTCCTTCATGCAGAAGGGGGGCGTCGCCAAGGCGCTCATCGACATGGTGAGCATGCTGGTGGGCTCTGTGCGCGGGGGCCTGGCCATCGTGGCGGTGGTGGCCTGTGCGCTCTTCGGCGCCATCTGCGGCTCCTCGGTGGCCACCGCCGTCGCCATGGGCGGGATCCTCGTGCCCGCCATGCGCCAGCGCGACTATCCCATGCCCTTCACGCTGGGCGTGCTCGCGGCCTCGGGCACCCTGGGCATCCTCATCCCGCCCTCCCTCGCCATGATCCTGTTCGCGCTGATCGCCGAGGAATCCGTGCCGCGCCTGTTCCTGGCCGGGGTGGTGCCGGGGCTGATCCAGGCGGCGATCTTCGTCGGCTATTCCATGTATTACGCCTATCGCCACAAGCTCCCGCGCGAGCCCCGCCGCAGCCGCGAGGATGCCGCGCAGGTGGTGCTGCATGCGCTGCCCGCGTTGAGCCTGCCCGTGGTGGTGGCGGTGGGCATCTATGGCGGCTATGTCACCGTCACCGAGGCTTCCGTGCTGGCGGCGGCGCTCTCGCTGCTCATTGCCCTGTTCTATTACAAGGGTTTTTCCTGGAAGGACTCGCTCTCCGAGATCGGCGATTCCGTGCAAGGGGCGGCGGTGATCACCATCATCATCGCCACGGCCCTGGCCTTCGCCCAGTGGCTGACCGCCTCCGGCGTGCCCGGCGCGGTGGTGCGCTACATCACCGAAATCGGCCTCCAGCCCTGGCAGTTCATGCTGATCATCAACGTGCTGCTGATCATCATGGGCATGTTCCTGGAAGCCATCTCCATCATGCTGATCACGCTGCCCATCCTGGTCCCGCTGCTGGGCCCCATGGGCATCGATCCCGTGCATTTCGCGGTGGTCATCACCATCAACATGGAACTGGCCTTGCTGACCGCACCCGTGGGCCTGAACCTGTTCGTGCTCTCCAACGTGGCCAAGCAGCCGCTCAGCGTGGTCACCAAGGGCGTGTTCCCGCTGGAGTGCCTGCTGTTCGTGCTGCTGATGGTGGTCAGCTACGTGCCGTTCCTGTCGCTCTGGCTGCCCAACCTCGTGTTCGGCAAATAGCCTGCCCCGTCCCCGCCGGGCGCCCGGCGGGGTTACAGCCTCCCCAAGAAGGTCGATGCCGATGAGCAGATCCCCCGTCCTCTCCGATGTCTCCGGCGCTGTCTGGAAGATCCTGGTGTCGGTGGGCGACACCGTCGCCGAGTATCAGGAGCTGATGCTCATCGAATCCATGAAGATGGAAATTCCCGTTCTGGCGCCGCGCGACGGGCGCGTGGCCGAGCTGCTGGTGGGCGAGGGCGATGCGGTCGCCGCCGAGCAGATCGTGGCTTGGATCGACTGACATGGCTTTCGAGACCGAACGGGCGGAGCTGGAAGCCCGCCGCGCCCGCGCCCTCGCCATGGGCTCCCCGAAGCGCCTCGCCGAACGCAAGGCGGCCGGCATCCTCAATGCCCGCGAGCGGGTGGCGCATCTCACCGATGCCGGCAGCTTCGCCGAATGGGGCCTGCTGGCCGTGTCCGCCCGTGCGGAGGATCATCATCGCGCGCCGGCCGATGGCTATGTGAGCGGCACCGCCTTCGTGGAGGGGCGGCCGGTGGTGGTGCATGCGGCCGACTTCTCCACGCTCGGCGCCTCCACCTCCGCCATTGGCGACAAGAAGTTCCACCACGCCAAGGCCAATGCGGCCAAGAATGGCGTGCCGCTGGTGCTGCTGAACGAATGCGCGGGCTCGCGCATCCCCGACATCATGGGGGCACAGGGCCTGCACCGGGCGGGCGAGCACTCCGAACTCTGGCGCGACCGCTCCTCACCCTGGGCGGCGGCCATTCTGGGCCTGACCTATGGCGACGGCTCCTTCTACGCCTCCATGTCCGACTTCGTGGTGATGCGGAAGGGGGCGGTGATGGCCGTCTCCAGCGAGCATGTCACCTCCGTGGCTCTGGCCGAGGCCAATGATCCGCGCGAGTTCGGCGGCTGGGAGGTGCAGACCCAGGTGACCGGCGTGGTGGACCGGGCGGTGGACACCGACGAGGAGGCCCTCGACCTCATCAAGCGCTTCCTGTCCTACTTGCCCTCCCACGGCCAGGAATTGCCGCCCCGCATCGCCCCCGGCGCGCCGGGCGGCGACCAGGACAAGCTTTTGGACCTGCTGCCCGAGAGCCCCAAGCGCACCTATGACGTGCGTCGCATGCTGGAGATCATCTTCGATGCCGGCACCCTCTTTCCGCTGAAGGAGCGCTTCGCGCCCGTGGCCTATACGGGCCTTGCGCGTCTGGCGGGCGAGACCGTGGGTGTGATTGCCATCAATCCCCTGCACAAGGGTGGGGCGCTCGATGCGGATGCCTGCGACAAGGTGGTGAGCTTCATCGTCCTGTGCGACAGCTTCAACATCCCGCTTATCACCTTCGCCGACACGCCCGGCTTCCTGGTGGGCGCGGCGGGCGAGCGGCAGAAGATGCCGGGCAAGATCATGAACTATCTCCAGGCGCTGGGCGCGGCCACCGTGCCGAAGCTCTCGGTCATCCTGCGCAAGTCCTATGGCCAGGCGCACCTCAATATGGGTGCCGGATATGCGGACGAGATGGCGGCCTGGTTCACCGCCGAGGTCAGCCTCATGGGCCGCCAGCCGGCCATGAACGTGCTTCATCGCCTGAAACCCGGCGAAGGACCCGAGCGCTATGCGGAGCTGGAGGCGGAGCTGGCCCGCGACACCTCGGCCTATGCGCTGGCCGAGCCCTTCATGGCCCAGTCGGTGATTTCGCCGCCCGAGACCCGCGACTGGCTGATCCGCATGCGCGCGCTCCATGCCCGGCGCCCCACCGGCGGCATCGGCCTGCGCCGGCTCGCCACCTGGCCCACCACCTATTGAGGCCGCCTATGTCTGGCACCAGCGACACCCCTCCCGCCATCGACCTGCGCCAGCGGTCCGCGTTCGGCTTCTTCACCACGGAGCAGATCCGGTTCGCCGACCTCGACCTGAACGGCCACGTCAACAACCTGTCCTTCCTCGCCATGATGGAGAGCGCCCGCCAGCGCTTCATCGCCGGCCATACGCCCTTGGTGCTCACCGACGCGCAGACCTACATGCTGGTCCATATGGAGGTGGATTTTGTGGGCGAGCTTCACTATCCCGGCGCGGTCGAGGCCGCCTGCCGGGTGGTGGAGGTGCGCCGCTCCTCGGTGGTGTTCGGGCAGGCGCTGTTTGCCGGCGAGCGGGCGGCCGCGACGCTGAAGGCCGTCACGGTCAATGTGGACCGCCGCATCCGCAAGGCCGCGCCCTTCACCGACGAGGCGCGGGAGAAGCTGCTGGCCCTCCTTGCCGCCTGAGACGGAGCCTCAAATACGAACGGCCCGCGAGACCATCTCGCGGGCCGTTTTTGTTGGCTGTCCTGCCCTCAGGCGATGCGGTCGCCAGGCTTGATCTGCACCGTGCGGCTGTCGACGCCCGGCAGCATCTTGGAGGGGTCGCGCGTCACCACCACGTCGATGACGGTCGGTACGCCGCAGGGCACCAGCGCCGCCTTCAAGGCACCCGCCACATCCTTCGGCCGCTCCACGCGGATGCCGCGGCAGCCCATGGCATTGGCCACCGCCGCATAGTCGATCTCGCTCAGGTCCGAGGACTGGTAGGCGCCCTGGCCATACATGAGGTGCTGGAGCGCTTTCACATAGCCGGAGGCGGCGTTGTTGATGACGATGACGGCGAAGTCCAGCTCCAGCCGGCGGGCGGTCTCCAGCTCGCCGAGCATCATGTTGAAGCCGCCATCGCCGGTCAGCGCGAAGACCGGGGCCGGTCGGGCGGCGAGCGCCGCGCCGATGGCACCGGGCAGGCCATAGCCGATGGAGGCCGAGCCGCGGTCGGGCACGAAAGAGCGGCCGGCGCGGGGGGAATCGAACAACAGTCCACCCCAATGGGCCGCGAAACCGCCATCGGCCACCAGATAGCCGTCCTCCGGCATGGCGGCGTTGATCTCGGTGAGGAGGCGGGCGATGTCCACCGGCGTCTCCTGGGAGTTGAGCCGGTCACCCACCTTGGTGCGCCAGGCCGCCATGCGGGCGGCGATGTCGGCGGGGCGGCCGGCCCAGCGGGCCGCGAGCGCCTCGCGGGACGGGGCGAGCGCCGTGGCGAGATCCTCGATGCCGAGGCGGGCATCGCCCCACAGCTTCACGGCGGACGGCACCGTGCGGTCGAACTCCTCGGCCACGCAATCCAGGTGAATGAGTGCCTTGCCCGGGGAGGGGATGGTGTAGCGCTTGGTGGCGATCTCGCCCAGCTTGCAGCCCACCACGATGAGGAGGTCGGCCTCCTCGATCAGCGGGTTTGCGATGCGGTCATAGCGGCCGAACAGGCCCGCATTGAGCGCGCTGGCGCAGGGAATGGCGCCCTTTCCGGAGAGCGTATGGGCGACGGGAATGTTGAAGGCTTCGGCAAAGGCGGTGAGCGCCTGGGCGGCGCCGGAAATGTGCACGCCGCCGCCCGCCAGGATCACCGGCGCCTTGGCCTCCGCGATCCGGGCCGCCGCTTCCGCGATGCTCTCCCCATCGGGGCGGGTGCGCAGGGCCGGAACGCTCTGGAAGCGGGTGTCCACCTCGAAGGCGCTCACGGGGAAGTCGTGGACCGCGTGCGAGATGTCCTCGGGAATGTCCAGCACCACGGGGCCGGGCCGGCCCGAAGTGGCGACCGTATAGGCCCGGCGCACCAGTTCGGGAATGCGGGAGACCATCTCCACGCGGATGACCTCCTTGGAGACCGGGCGCAGCAGGTCCACCTGCCGGCATTCCTGCGTCATGTTCTTCCAGGAATGGGCGCGGTGGGTGTCGCCGGCCAGCACCACCAGGGGCGTGCCCGCATTCAGCGCTTCCATGAGGCCGGTGACGAGGTTGGTGGCGCCAGGTCCCAGCGTCGCGTCGCACAGGCCCACACGGCCGGAGACCTTGGCATAGGCGTCGGCCGCGAAGATGCCGGCGCGCTCGTCATTGATGAGGATGTGCTTGAGGCCGAGGCGCCGGGCGGCATCATAGAAGGGCAGGAGCTGGAAGCCGCCCATGCCGAACACCACGCCGCCGCCATAAGCGAGGATCATGCGCGCGACGGCCTCGCCGCCGGTGATGGAATAGACGCCGTTGACGGCAGCGGACTTGAGGTCGACGTGCTGGTTCATCTGAAGGGTCCTTGAGGCAAAGCACGGCCCGTCCCGCCGCGTCCGAGCGGCAGGAAGGGGAAGTCAGGGGCCGGGGCGCGCTGCGCCGCCGGCGGGTTGAGACCGGAAAAGGTCAGTTCACTTCGGCGCCGGAGGTCTTCACCACCTTCGCCCACTTGGCGGTTTCCGAGGAAATGAGCTTGGCCAGCGCGGCCGGAGTGCTGGAGGCGGGATCGGCGCCGATATTGTCGAACTGCTGCTTGGTGCTGGGATCGGCGAGCAGCTTCACCACCGCGGCGTTCAGCTTGTCGATGATGGGCTGCGGGGTCTTGGCCGGGGCCACCAGCGCGAACCAGGACAGCACCTCGCAATCGGGCAGGCCGGCTTCCGCCATGGTGGGGATGTCGGGGGCGGCGGGGGAGCGGGTGGCGGAGGTCACCGCCAGCGCGCGCAGCTTGCCGGCCTTGATGTAGGGCAGGGAGGAGGACAGGTTGTCGAACATGGCCTGCACCTGGCCGCTCATCAGGTCCACCACCGCAGGCGCGCTGCCCTTGTAGGGCACGTGGGTGAGCTTGACGCCCGCCACCATGTTGAACAGCTCGCCCGACAGGTGGATGGACGATCCGCTGCCGGAGGAGGCGAAATAAATCTTCTCGGGGTTCTTCTTCGCCAGCGCGATGAATTCCTGCACACTATTGGCGGGAACACTGGGATTGACCACCAGGACGTTCGGCACGGTGGCCACCAGCGAGACCGGCGCGAAGTCGCGCTCGAAGTCGAACGGCAGCCGGCGATAGAGCGTGGTGTTGATGGTGTTGGCGATGGTGCTCATGAACAGCGTGTAGCCATCGGGCGCGGACTTCGCGACGAAATCGGAGGCGATGGTGGCGCCCGCGCCGGGCTTGTTGTCGATCACCACCGGCTGGCCCAGCTCCTCGGAGAGCTTCTGGCCGACGATGCGGGCGATCTGGTCCGTGGACCCGCCGGCGGCATAGCCCACCACCAGATGGATCGGCCGGGTGGGAAAGGCTTCCGCCTGCGCGGGCAGGCTGCCCATGAGCGGGGCGGCAAGAAGCGCCGTGGCGCCCGCAAGGGTGGACAGCAGCAGATGTCGGCGATCCATGGCGTACCTCCGTCGACGGGGAGGAAGTTGACTTGTCCATATATTGGACTATAATTTCCCGTCTGATCGTGATGGAAGCTACGTAGGCCGAACAAACAAGTCAACACATAGGTTTTGGTCAGGTTTAGTGACATAAAAATAGTCCAATATATGGATATTACGGGAGGGCGGAAATGGCGGGTGGGGAGGGGGAAGCCGGTGGCACGCAGAGCATCCGGCGCGCGGCCAGCGTGCTGCGGGTGCTGGCCCAGCGCAGCCAGTCCGGCGCGCGGATGGTGGACATCACGCGGGAGACGGGGCTCATCCACGCCACCGCCCACCGCATCGTGCAGGGGCTGATCGGCGAGGGGCTGGCGCGGCAGAACCCGATGACGCGCCGCTATCATCTGGGCGCCTGGATCTATGAATTAGGCCTTTTGGCCGAGCCGCGCCTCGCGCTCAGTGACATGGCGGGCGAGGCGGTGGATCGTCTGGCGGAGAAGACGGGCGACACCGTCTTTGCCGCCGTGCGGGCGGGCGGCGATGCACTCTGCATCAAGCGCGCGGCCGGCAGCTTTCCCATCAAGGCCTTCACCATCGATGTGGGCGCGCGCATTCCGCTCGGCATCGGCTGCGGCGGCCTTGCCATGCTCGCCGCCTTGCCGGAGGAAGAGGCGAACGCCATCATGGCCTCCAACGGGCCGCGCCTGTCCGCCTTCGGCGATCTCGGCGTGGAGGCCATGGCGCGCCTGGTGGCCGAGGCGCGGGCGCGGGGCTACGCCACCAATCTCAGCCGCGCGCCGGGCGTGGTGGCGGTGGGCGTCGCCGTCCTCAATCCCGATGGCGGCCTTGCCGGCTCCCTCTCCGTCGCCGCCATCGAAAGCCGCCTCACCCCCGAACGCGTCGACCAGATCGCCCGCCTGCTGCGGGCCGAGGCGCGGCGGATCGAGAAGGCGGGGGAGGGGGATAAGGGCGGTTAGGGAGGCTGGCGGTCTAAAAATACCGCTCTTCCTGCAATTTTGCTTGAAAATCGTGGCCCAGGCGCCTCCCTCAGGCGCCTATACGCGCTCTGATGCCCGCGATTCACCCATTTGGGTGATGTGCATTCCGCTTGGGCAATCAACCCTGTCCCCCGGGTGATCGAGCCGGAGTCCGCCCGCTGCTGCGGTGCCGCTGGGCTCTTCATGGGTGGGGTGAGCCATGCTGTACGACTTGACGCAGACTGAACTGATCCAGGGCGATCCGACGCAAGATTTTCTTGGGCTCGATTCATTGGGTATGTCGGCGTCAGAGCAGGCTGAGATTATCGCGGCCCTCACTGCGGCTGGTGTTTATAGTCCGGCAAACCCAGATGCTCTGGCTTCAGTTCGAGTAAGTGCGGAGGTGACGCGCGATGAAGCGATTGGTAACACTTCAGATGCGCTTATTTATACGAATTTTTCGGGTGTTTCTGTCCGTATTGAGAATGAAGGGCCAGGGGGAGGTATTATCGCCGCCAGTTGGGGTGCCGACTTTCTGGATAGCGCCGGCTCCCACAATGTCCTGATCGGTGGCCCCGGAAACGACCTTTTGGGAGTCTCGGAACAAGCGCGGGGAGACACCCTATTTGGGGGGGAGGGATGGGATGGATTATATTCGAACGCAGCCGCGCTTGCATTTATTCCGAATACAAATCCCGGCGAATTCAACGTTCTTTATGGCGGCGAAGGCGGCGATAACATTTCTACTCTTTTCTCTGGCAGTGTCCTTTACGGCGGTGCCGATAATGATTCGTTATATGCTGCCACGGAGGTGAACCAAGGTCAGTTCGCCGGCGACACGCTTTATGGCGGCGATGGAGACGATTGGCTTTTTGGCGCAAATAGCCCCACATGGCACGTTATTAATGGGGTTACTGTCTCGGGCGGGGCCATTATTTATGGAGACGATGGGAATGACTTTTATTTCGGTCAGAATTTTTTTATTTTGGAGTACGGGCCTAATGTAGGAGCGTCCGACACCGTTTATGGTGGTCTGGGGGACGATACCTTATCAGCCGTGTCTGGGATCTCGTTGCTTTATGGGGATGCGGGTAACGATAGGATTTACAGTCCCTATGACCCTATTTATGCGAGTGTGAGCGGCGGTCTCGTTGCCCCAATGCTGGGGGGAACAATATACGGCGGAGAGGGCAGCGATTACATTTCTTTGAGTGGGGGCGCGGTTTCGGCCTATGGAGGGGAGGGAAACGATACAGTAGAAACTTACGGGGATAATGGATCGCACCTCATATATGGAGGTGATGGAAATGACTTTATTCAAATCTTCACAATGTGGAGCGGTTCCTCGTATGGAGAGGACGGAAATGACACAATCGGTGGGTCGGTAGGTGGTCTTGATACGGCTTACGGGGGAAACGGGGACGACTATTTGTTCACCGATGGTGGATCTTCTGTCCATTATGGGGATGTAGGCCTCGACCGTCTGGAGGGGATCGGAAACAGCACCCTGTACGGTGGATTTGGCGCAGACACCATGTCCTCTACCGGCGGAGACGTCCTTTACGGCGATGCCGATGCTGACGTGATCAATGTCGGAGCGGGTGCGACAGGTGTGGCGACGGTCTATGGCGGCGACGGTGGAGATTCCATCACGTCCTCCTTGCCCCAAGGGAGCGTTTTTATTTCGGGAAATCTTCTGTACGGAGACGCCGGCGCCGATACGATTGCTGGCGGGGTCGGAGCGGCTACCATTTACGGTGGAAGCGACGCCGACCAGCTCTCAGTAGCCCTCGGTTCCAACCTGCTCTACGGCGATGCTGGCGCCGATTATATGCTCGGTGGTCTGGACACGACGTCCGGCACAAAGGACACCCTCTATGGCGGCGACGGCAATGACGAGCTGAGCAGCCGCACCACCCACGCTTTCATGGATGGCGGCACGGGGGCGGACACCATCGCTGGCGCGAGCGGCGCGGACACCATATTCGGCGGCGACGGCAATGACCTCCTCTGGGTGACCCTGGGCAGCAACATCATCTATGGCGATGCCGGCGTGGACGTGATCACCGGCAGCGCGCAGGCGGGGGGCATCGACACGCTCTTTGGCGGCTTCGGCGACGACATTCTGGCCACCCGCGCGGCGGCGGGCCTGCTTTATGGCGATGCCGGCAACGACCAGGTGAGCGGAGACAGCGGGGCCGACACCCTCTATGGCGGCCTCGGCGATGACGACGTGTGGGTCACCCGCGGCAGCAATGTCCTTTACGGCGACGAGGGCGTCGACTTCATCCGCACCGGGACGCTGCCTCCGGCCGGCACGGTCGACACCGTCTATGGCGGCGCCGATGGCGACAATATCGCCTCCAATGTGAATGGCACGCACGCTCTGCTCTATGGCGATGCGGGCGCCGACACCGTGGTGGGGGCCAGCGGCCAGGACACCCTCTTTGGCGGCGAGGATGCAGACCTCATGTGGGTGAATGGCGGCTCCAACCAGCTCTATGGCGATGCCGGCGCCGACAGCCTCGTGGGCGGAATGACACCTGCCAGCACCGATACCCTTTATGGCGGGCTCGGCGACGACAGCCTCGTCACATTGGAGGACGGCTCCCATGGCGTCCTCTATGGCGGCGAAGGCGCGGATGCCGTGGTGGGCGCCAGCGGAGCCGATACGCTCCACGGCGATGCCGGCGCGGACGAGATGTGGGTGAATGGCGGCTTCAACCTGCTCTATGGCGAAGACGGCAACGACACGATCACCGCCTCCGTCGCAGGGCCGTCGGGCGGCATCGACACCCTCTTTGGCGGTGCAGGACAGGACGAACTGATCGGCAGCCTCAGCCCCAATTCCATGCTGGCCTATGGCGGAGCGGATGGGGATAGCCTCGTGGGCGGCGCCACAAATGCCACCCTTTATGGCGGCGAAGGGGACGACAGCGCCTGGGCCTCGGTGGCCGGAAACCACCTCATGTCTGGGGATGAGGGCAACGACACCCTGTTGGTGGCGGGGGGCGGCAACACGCTCTATGGCGGCGAGGGCAATGACGACCTGTTCGTCACCGCCGCGGGTGCCACCAGCATGTTTGGCGGGGCGGGGAGCGATGACTTCACCGTCCTGGCCCGCGGCGGCAGCGGCTCCGTGGATGGCGGCACGGGCGAGGACGGGCTGTGGTTCAAGGCTTATGCGGCCGCCGACGTGCAGTCCCACGTCCTCGCCAACGGGGTCACGACCATCACCTTCACCGATGGCGCCGTCTATACGGTCAGCGATGTGGAGGTGGGGGCCTTTGGCGCCAACGCCGACACGGTGGCCTTCAGCACCTGGTCCTGATGGCGGGGGCGGAGCGCTTCCAGGAAGGCGGCCGGCAAGCCGGCGCGCGGCCTGCGGGCGGATGACGGGAGCGGCACCGACGCGCGGTGCTGTTCCCGGTCATCGGACCAGCAGGCGCCCTCAATGGCGCAGGCCCGGCGCCTCCTGGCCGGTGCGGGCCACATATTCGGTGTAGCCGCCGCCATATTGGTGCACGCCCTCCGGGGTCAGCTCCAGCACCCTGTTGGAGAGGGCGGCCAGGAAGTGCCGGTCGTGCGAGACGAACAGCATGGTGCCCTCATATTCGGAGAGCGCCGCGATGAGCATTTCCTTGGTGGCGATGTCCAGATGGTTGGTGGGCTCGTCCAGCACCAGGAAGTTCGGCGGATCGTAGAGCATCTTCGCCATGACGAGCCGCGCCTTCTCGCCGCCCGAGAGCACCCGGCAGCGCTTCTCCACGTCGTCGCCTGAAAAGCCGAAGCAGCCGGCGAGCGTGCGCAGCGAGCCCTGGCCGGCCTGGGGAAAGGCGTCCTCCAGGGTCTCGAACACGGTCCGCTCGCCCTCCAGCACGTCCATGGCATGCTGGGCGAAATAGCCGAGCTTCACGCTGCCGCCCACGGCGACGCTGCCCTGGTCGGGGGGCGTGGTGCCCGTGACGAGCTTCAGCAAGGTGGACTTGCCCGCACCGTTCACGCCCATCACGCACCAGCGCTCACGCCGGCGCACATGGAAGTCGAGGCCCTCATAGATGACCTTGCTGCCATAGGCCTTGTGGACATTCTTCAGGCTCGCCACGTCCTCGCCGGAACGGGGCGCGGGTTGAAACTCAAAAGCCACGCTCTGGCGGCGGCGGGGCGGCTCCACCCGGTCGATCTTCTCCAGCTTCTTCACCCGGCTCTGCACCTGCGCCGCGTGGGAGGCGCGGGCCTTGAAGCGCTCGATGAAGGCGATCTCCTTGGCGAGCATGGCCTGCTGGCGCTCGAACTGGGCCTGCTGCTGCTTGTCCGCCATGGCCCGCTGCTGGGCGTAGAATTCATAGTCGCCGGAATAGGTGGTGAGCGAGCCGGCGTCGATCTCCACCACCTTGTTGACGATGCGGTTCATGAAGGCCCGGTCATGGGAGGTCATCATGAGGGCGCCGTCATAGCCATTCAGGAAGTCCTCCAGCCAGATGAGGCTTTCGATGTCCAGATGGTTGGAGGGCTCGTCCAGCAGCATCACGTCGGGGCGCATGAGCAGGATGCGGCCGAGCGCCACGCGCATCTTCCAGCCGCCGGAGAGCTTGCTCACGTCCCCGTCCATCATCTCCTGGGAGAAGCCGAGGCCCGCCAGCACCTCGCTGGCCTTGCCCTCCAGGCCGTAGCCGCCCAGCTGCTCGAAGCGGGCCTGCACCTCGCCATAGCGCTCCACCAGGGCGTCCATCTCGTCGGCGCGGGCGGGATCGGCGAAGGCGTGCTCCAGCTCGCGCAGCTCGGCGGCCACCTCGCTCACCGGGCCGGCGCCGTCCATGGCTTCCGCCAGCGCGCTCTTGCCGGACATCTCGCCCACATCCTGGCTGAAATAGCCGATGGTGATGCCGCGATCGACGGACACCTGCCCCTCGTCGGGCAACTCCTCGCCGGTGATGAGGCGAAAAAGGGTGGTCTTGCCGGCGCCGTTGGGACCCACGAGGCCGATCTTCTCGCCCTTGAGCAGCGTCGCGGACGCCTCGATGAAGACGATCTGCTTGCCGTTCTGCTTGCTGATGGAATCGAGACGGATCATGCGCGCGCGAAATCCCGTGTGGATGCTGCAGCGCGATTAGGCCATTTGCGCCGCCGGGGGAAGGGCGAAGGGGGCCCTTCGCCTCACTCGGCGGCGGAGGGCTGTGGCTCTGGCGCGCCGGGGGCTGCGTTGGGGTCGCCCGGTTCGGTCTCCCAGGCAAGGCCTGGAATGGCGACGATGCGGCGGCCCTTCCCGTCGAGCCGGGTCACGATCACCTGCCGCTCTTCCATATAGGCCAGAAGCCGGCGGGCACGGCCCGGCGAGCGGCTGCCATAGGCATGAGCCACCTCGGCGTCGGAGGGGCAAGGGCGGCGGTCATGGGCGGCGCGGGCGAGCGAGAGGAACACGCCCTGCATGTCCTCCGGCAAGGCGCTGGCCATGGTGATGACCTCCGCCCAGGGGGAATCCTCCGCTTCCGCTTCGGCAATGTCGATGCCCGCATGGGCGACCGCGAGGCGACGCCGGAAGGCGGACAAAGAGAGCGCCTCGCCGCCCACGCGGCGGATCCGGCAGCGCACCAGGAAGTCCTGGTAGAGCACGGCAATGGTGCGAAAGCCCGCGTCCGGCTCTGCCAAAATCTCCCGCAAGGCGGCATCGATGGCGGCCTGGCGCTGCTCCGGCGAAAGGGTCGGCACCGGGGTGGGGGGCTCGGGCACGGGCGGCGGGGCGGCCGGGGTGGTACGAGCAAGCTGGGCGAGCACGTCGGCGGTGGGCGCCACCGGCGGCGGGCGGCGGGGCACCAGGAGGCGGCTTTCGTCGGCGCCGGGCGTGAAGATGAGGTCGTGCGCCTCCTCGCCCGAGGCGGGCCCGGGCAAGGGCAGGAGCTTGGGGCTGGTGGACCGGGCGGAGGTTTCCACCGGTCCGATGCGCACCGGCAGGGGACGGCGGGCCATGGCCGGGCCGAGGGCGACGAAGTTGCCGCTCTCCAGGTCCCGGAACATCTCCGCCTGCCGGCGCTCCATGCCCAGCAGGTCGGCGGCGCGGGCCATGTCGATGTCGAGGAAGGTGCGGCCCATGAGGAAGTTGGAGGCTTCCGCCGCCACGTTCTTGGCGAGCTTGGCCAGGCGCTGGGTGGCGATGACGCCGGCCAGCCCTCGCTTGCGGCCGCGGCACATGAGGTTGGTCATGGCGCCGAGCGAGACCTTGCGCGCCTCGTCCGAGACCTCGCCGGCGGCGGCTGGGGCGAAGAGCTGCGCCTCGTCCACCACCACCAGCATGGGATACCAGACGTCGCGGTCGGCATCGAACAGCCCGCCCAGGAAGGCGGCGGCGGCGCGCATCTGCTGCTCGCTGTCGAGCCCCTCCAGGTTCAGCACCACCGAGACGCGGTGCTGGCGCACCCGCGCGGCGATGCGCTGGAGATCGGCCTCGCCCCTCTGGGCATCCACCACCACATGGCCGTAGCGGTCGGCGAGCGTGACGAAATCGCCCTCGGGGTCGATCACCGCCTGCTGCACCCAGGGCGCGCTCTGCTCCAAGAGGCGGCGCAGAAGGTGCGACTTGCCGGAGCCAGAATTGCCTTGCACCAGCAAGCGGGTCGCCAGCAATTCCTCCAGGTCCAGCACGGCCGTGCCTCCGCCGGAGCGGGTGCCGAGGTCGATGGACACCTTTGTGGGCGCCGTCATCGGGCCGGGCGTCCTGCGGGGGAGGGGTGGCAGATCATGGGCGAGACTCATATCGATTCGCGCCAGGGGTTCAACTGCGCGGCGGCGCACATCTGGCTGTTTTGAGGTTATTTGATACCATTTTGAGTGAGGCTGCTGTGCAAGGGCTTGGTGGGCCTAGAGATCCTCAATGGCAATTCTCCGCAGCCGGCCCCGTCCTGAAACGCCGCACTGTGAACGCCAAGGTGCTGGAGTGCCGTCTGGGTCTTCTGCGCCCCACGTCCGGCTCCCCGGCGCGGGCCCGCGTTCCGGTACTCGCGTGCGGCAGGTGCGCGCGGTAAGGTCTCGGCCCCATAACGTAGGAGGAACGCCATGCACGTTTTCCGTTCCGCCGGCTCGTTCTTGACCGGCCTCGTGTTGACCGGCCTCGTGTTGGCCAGCCGCGCCTTGGCCGGTCCAGCCATGGCCCAGGACAGCTGGCCGGACCTCGTCGGCACATGGGTGGGGACCAGCCGCGCGATCGTCATGGCCAATGGCGGGCATTATACCGGCAGCGGCCAGGGCGAACAGCCACGCTTCGTCTCCTCCGAACTGGTGGTCACCTTCACGCAGCAGGATCGCGGCCGCTATATCGGCACCATCACCTCCGCCGGCCACGCCGAGCCGAAGCTGATGGTGGTTGCAGAGGATCGCAAGACGCTGCGCACGACCGATAATGACGGCACCTCAATGGGGACGATCCTCGACGCGAACAGCTTTGAGCTGTGCTACGCGCAGAACAACCCCTCCGTCGTGTCCTGCGTGGTGTTCCGCCGGCGCTGAGGCCTAAGGTCCATCTTCAAACGAGCCGGCTCCGCAAGGTCTTTCCGGTCTACACATCCTGGATGGGAATTCGCAGCAGCTTGATCGAATTCAGGAACACCAGAAGGTCCGGCCCCAGGTGCAGGAGCGCCGCCTCCACCGGGCCGATCCAGCCCAGAAGCGCGGCGGTGATGCCTGCCACGTGCACCACGCCGACGCCGAAGATGAGGTTCTCCTGGATGGTGCGATAGGCCCGCCGGGCGATGGCGCGGGCGCTGACGATGCGCATCAGGTCGTCGGTCATAAGGGCGATGTCGGCCGCCTCCAAGGCGGCCTGCGTGCCCCCGCTGCCCATGGCGATGCCCACATCCGCCCGCGCCAGGGCCGGGGCATCGTTGATGCCGTCGCCGATCATGGCGACGCGCGCGCCTTGCTTCTGCAACTCGGCGATGGCGCTGACCTTGTCCTGCGGGCGCAGGTTGGCGCGTGCGTCGTCGAGGCCAAGCTCCGCCGCGACGGCGGCCGCGGTCGCCGCATTGTCGCCGGTGAGCATGACGAGGCGGCGGACGCCGGTGGCCCGCAGCCGGCTGAGGGCTTCCCGCGCATTGGGCCGGATGGTGTCGGCGATGAGGATGGCGCCGACGAACCGCCCGTCCACGGCCACATGCAGTGGGGTGCGGCCGCCCTGTTCCACAGGCGCGTCGAGGGCGACGCCATTCTCCCGTAGCAAGGCCGGATTGCCCACCAACACTTGCCGGCCGCCAATGACCGCCTTCACGCCGCGCGCGATGATCTGCTCGTATTGGTCCGGTTCCGCCACCGCGAGGCCCATGGCCTCCGCGTGGGCCACCACCGCCTCGGCGAGCGGATGGGCCGAGCGCCGGTCGGCGGCCGCCGCCAGGGCCATAATCTCTGCCTCGGTGAAGGCGGGATCGCGGATCTCGACGCCGACCACCCGGGGCGCGTTGGCGGTGAGCGTGCCGGTCTTGTCGAACACCATGGTGTCGACCTTGGCGAGGCTCTCCAGATAGATGCCGCCCTTCACCAGGATGCCGCTGCGCGCCGCGCGCGCGATGGCGGCGATGATGACGAGCGGGGTGGCCAGCCCCAGCTCGGCGGGTGAGGTGAAGATCAGCAAGGTGACGATGGTGCGCACGTCGCGGGTATAGGCATAAACAGCCAGCAGGAAGAGGAGCACCACCGGGATCAGCCAGGCCGCCACCTTGTCGGTGAGCTTCTGAACCGGCGCCTGCTCCTCGCCCGCGCTTTCCACCAAGGCGACGATGCGGGCGAAGGTGGTGTCGGTGCCCACCTGGGCGGTGCGCACGTCAAGCGCGCCTGCGACAAGAATGGTGCCGGCATAGACGCCATCCTCGGCGGCCTTGTCCTTGGGCACGCTCTCGCCGGTGATGGGCGCCTCGTCCACGGAGCCCATGCCCGCGACCACGGTGCCATCCACCGGGATCTTCTCGCCCGCCCGCACCAGCACCACATCGCCGGGGCGCAGGGTTTCGATGGGCACGGCATGCTCGCCGTCCGCCGCGCGGACGAGGGCGGTCTGCGGCACCGAGCCGACGAGGTCGCGGATGGAGGCCCGCGCGCGGTCCATGTTCAGGTCGGCGATGAATTCCGCGATCAGGATGATGACCATCAAGATCGCGCCGGCCACCGTCTCGCCGCCGATGAGGGCGATGATCGTGGCGATGGTGACGAAGATCTCGGTGCCGATCTTGCGGTCGTGAATGAGGTCGCGGAGCCCGATCCGCACCAGCGGATAAAGCCCCAGCGCCACCGCCAGCCACAGCGCCTCGATGGGGATCAAGGCTCGCCAGTACAGCAGGGCGGCCAGGCCCGCGATGGCGATGCGGGCGAGGGCGAACCAGCGCTCGGGCGTCATCAGCTCGGACCAGCGCACCGGAGGGAGCGCGGTTGCGGAGGATGGGGGCGGAACGCTCATGGGTCATGCCTCGCAGCGTCTTGTCCGGCCATATGCCTGCGCCTTCTTCTCCTGGATAGCAGGACGGGGGCGCTCGGCAATGTCCACCATGCCGCAGCCTGGATTTCGGGCGTACTGACCGGCTGCCGCAATCCTGGGCAAATGCCCCCTCCGCGTGCAGATATAAACAGACTTGACTGTTTGTAAGTGTAGTGCCTTGCTGTGCCCGCAATTCAGATGGGGGCGAGGGTGGCGCAGCGCAGACGATCCCAGCATGAGCGGACGGCGGAGACCTCCGCTCGCCTGCGCCATGCCACCATCGACCTGCTGCACGACCAGGGCTTCTCGCGCCTCTCCACCCCCCAGATCGCTGCCCAGGCCGGCGTCTCGCGGGGCGCGCTGACGCACCATTTCTCCAGCAAGGAGGAATTGGTGACGGACGCCATCAACGACATGCTGGAGCGTGTCACCGTCGACCTGCACCGCTTCGCCGAGGACTTCTCCGCGCGCGGTGGGTCGAGTGATGAGATCGTCGACTATATCTGGCAGATGATGTCGGATCGTCTGTTCTATGTGACCATGGAATACTTGCCGGAGGCCCGGCACAATGATGAATTCAAGGATCGCCTCATCCCGGTGGTGAAGAAGTTCCATGCCGGCCTTGATGCCGTCTGGATGGCGCTGGCCGACCGGCGTGGGGCGGATGTTGCCCATACCCGGACCGTGATGAACGCCACCATGTGCCTGGTGCGCGGCATGATCGCCCAGACCGTTCTGCGCGAGGACCCCGCTTATTACCGGGAGATGCTGGCCTTCTGGAAAACCCAGGTGGCGGCGCAGTTTCCCGAGGAACGCGCGCCCGCCGCCCCTCCCGCCGACATCCCCGCCCGGCCCGCCAAGGCTGGCGCCGCCCGCGCCCCGCGGGCCAGATCGACAAACCGGAGCTGACCCATGGCCTTTCTCTTCACCAATGCCCGTATCGTCGACGGGACCGCACCCGAGCGCGGCGCGCCGGTGGAGGTGCTCGTCGAGGGCGAGCGCATCAAGGAGGTGGCGCCGAAGATCAGCGCGGCGGGGGCCGAGGTGGTGGATCTGAAGGGCCGCACCCTCATGCCCGGCCTCATCGACGCCCATGTGCATACCATCGCCTGCCTCGCCGACCTCGGCGCCAACGCCAAGCTGCCGGACAGCCTCGTCGCCGTGCGCGCCATGAAGCTCATGGGCGAGATGCTCATGCGCGGCTTCACCACCGTGCGCGACCTCGGCGGCGCCGATCGCGGGCTGAAGGTGGCGGCGGCGGAAGGCTTTTTGCCCGCGCCCCGCATGGTCATCTGCGGCAAGGCGCTGAGCCAGACCGGCGGCCATTGCGACTTCCGCGGCCCCTATGACGACCGCGAGACGCCCCGCACCGGCTTCCGCCTGGGCGCGCTCGGCCGCGTGGTGGACGGCGTGCCGGAGATGCGCCGCGCTGCCCGCGAGGAGATCAAGGGCGGGGCCGACTTCATCAAGATCATGGCCAATGGCGGCGTCGCCTCGCCCACCGATCCCATCCACTTCCTCGGCTTTGCCCGGGAGGAATTGCTGGCGGTGGTGGAGGAGGCGGAGAATGCCGGCACCTATGTCTCCGCCCATCTCTATACGGACGAGGGCATTCGCCGGGCGGTGGAATGCGGCGTCCATTCGCTGGAACACTGCAATCTCATCCAGGCCGACACCGCCAAGCTGGCCGCGCAGAAGGGCGCCATCGCGGTGCCCACGCTTGTGACCTATGACAAGCTCGCCTCCGAAGGCGCCGCGATGGGCTTCCCGGCCGGCTCCATCGCCAAGATCGACAGCGTGCGCCTGGCCGGCATGGAATCCATTTCCATCATGCGCGAAGCCGGCCTGCCCATGGCCTATGGCTCCGATCTGCTGGGCGAGATGCACCGCCACCAGTCCGAGGAGTTCGTCATCCGTGGCCGCGTGCTGCCGGCCCATGAGGTGATCGCCTCCGCCACCACCATCGCGGCGAAGCTGCTGCGCATGGAGGGCCAGATCGGCACCATCGCCGCCGACGCCTTCGCCGACCTCATCGTGGTGGAGGGCGACCCGCTGGCGGATCTCTCGCTGCTCACCGGCCAGGGCCGCCACATGCCGCTCATCATGAAGGGCGGCGCCTTCGTCAAGTCGTCCACGCTCGCCTGAACCAACAAGCCTCCAGACCCAAGAACTGCAAACCAAAGGGAACACGACCGTGACTCTTTCCCGTCGCCAGACGCTCGCGGGCCTTGCGGGCACGCTTCTCCTCCCCGCTCTCACGCGCGGCGCGCTCGCCCAGACGGCGGCGTTCCGCATCGGGGCGCTGAACCCCGTCACCGGTGCCGGCGCCCCCTATGGCTCCGGCATGCAGAAGATGATCCTCGCCGCCGCCGAAATGGTGAACGCGGCGGGCGGCGCCGCCGGGCGCACCCTCGAAATCTCGGCCGAGGACACCCAGACCCAGCCGCAGGCGGCGGTGCTGGCGGCCAAGAAGCTCATCGAGGTCAACAAGGTGCAGGCGATCCTGGGCACCTGGGCCTCGGGCGTGTCGCTGGCGGTGGCCCCGCTCACCAACGATGCCGGCATCCTCCTGATGCACACCTCGGGCGCGCCGGCCTTGTCGGTGCCTCCCGCCAATGCCAAGGGCCTGCTCTATCGCTTCCAGGCCACCAATGACCGCTTCGGCCGCGCCTTCGCGGAAGTGGCCAAGAAGGAAGGCTTCAAGCGCCCCGCCACCATGGCCTTCAACAATGCCTCCGGCATCGGCAACACCGAGGGCTTCAAGAAGGCCTGGGAAGCGCAGGGCGGCAAGGTGGTGGCCGAGGTGGTCTATGAGCCTAACCAGCCCAGCTACCGCGCCGAGCTGCAGAAGGTGCTGGCCGCCAAGCCCGATGTGATCGTCATGGGCTCCTATCTCGCCGACACCACCATCATCCTGCGCGAATGGTTCCAGACCGGCGAGACCACCAAGTTCATCATCCCCGCCTGGGCGGCCAACCCGCAATTGGTCCAGGCGCTGGGGCCGGAGGTTACGGAAGGCATCATCGCCGTCGACAGCATCTCCAACGAGGGCTCCGAGGCGTTCAAGGCCTATGATGCCGCCTACCAGAAGGCCATGGGCCAGTCGGGCCTGTCCAATGTCTATGCAGCCATGACCTGGGACATGGTGGTGGTGCTGGCGCTGGCCATGGAGGCCGCCGGCCCCAATGCGGACGTGGCCGCCATCGCCGCCAAGCTGCGCGAGGTGGCGGGTCCCGGCGGCAAGCCGGTCTCCACCTTCGCGGAAGGCAAGGCGGCGCTGAAGGACGGCAAGATCGACTATCAGGGCGCCTCGTCCATCCTCGACTTCGACCAGTATGGCGACGTGACGCCCGACTTCTCGGTCTCCTTCGCCTCCAAGGGCAAGATCGAGCGCAAGTATGTGGTGAAGCTCTGACCTGACACGGGGCCGGCCGCATGTGTCGGCCGGCCTCCCTCTTCGCCTTCCCCTGTGTCGCCCGCCTTCGCGCGGGACGAGGACTGAGCCCGTGATTCCGTGCCCCTTCCCGCGCCGCTGCGGCGCCCCCATCCTGAGCCGGCCATGAGCGGTTTTTTGGAACTCGCCATTTCCGGCCTCATGTCCGGGCTCGTCATCGGGCTCGCGGCGCTGGCGCTGACCCTGGTGTTCGGGGTGGCCCGCTTCGCCAATGCGGCGACGGGAGATTTCATGACCTGCGGCGCCTATGCGGCGCTGGCGGGCTTCGCCGCCACCGGCTCCATCGTGCTGGGTGGCCTGGTGGGGCTCGCGGCCGGGGCGCTGGTGGGGGTGCTCTCCTATCTCCTGGTGTTCCGGGTGCTGGAGGGGCGGCCTTCGGTGTCGGCGCTGCTGGCTTCCATCGGTGTCGGCTTCGTCATCCGCGCGGTGCTCGGCCTCATCTATGGCCATGGCCAGCAGGTGTTCCAGTTGCCCCTGGTGCGGCCCTGGCGGGTCTATGACCTGCGCATCCAGCCCAACGACCTGAAGATCGGCATTGCCGCCCTCGCCACCCTGGTGGTGGTCTTCCTCATCCTGCACGCCACCCCCATGGGCCGGCGCATGCGGGCGGTGGCGGATGATCCCATGCTGGCGCGGGTGTCGGGCATCGCGCCGCGCAAGGTGATGCTGGGGCTCTGGGCGCTGGGCGGCGCGGTGGCGGCGCTGGCCGGCGTGCTGCTGGGCATCAAGACGGTGGTGTCGCCGGAAATGGGATGGGAGATGCTGATCCCCGTCTTCGCGGCGGCGGTGCTGGGCGGCATCGGCCATCCGGTGGGGGCGGTGGTGGCCGGCGTGCTGCTGGGCGTGCTGCAGGAGATCGCCACGCCCTATGTTGGGTTCACCTACAAGCTGGCGCTCGCCTTTGTGGTTCTGCTCATCGTGCTTCTGGTGCGGCCCAAGGGCCTGTTCGGCCGGGTTGAGGGGGTGCGCTGATGGACGCCTATCTGATCGCCATCGCCATTATCGGCGCCATCTATGTGCTGCTCGCGCTGGGGCTGAACCTGCAATATGGCCTCACGGGCATCGTCAATTTCGGCCATGTGGGCTTCTTCTGCGTGGGCGCCTACACCACTGCGATCCTGTCCACCCATTCCCTGTCCATGCTGATCACCTTCCCGCTCGCCGCGCTCTTCGCCATGCTGGCGGCCTGGCCGCTGGGCCTTGCCAGCATCCGCCTGCGGGAGGACTATTTCGCTATCGTGTCGCTGGGCTTTTCGGAGGTGGTGCGCCTCGTCGTCACCTCCGAGCGCTGGCTCACCCAGGGCGTGCAGGGTATTCCCGGCATCCCGAAAATGTTTGGCATGTTCTCCGGCACCACCCAGGCCTTGGCGGTGCTCGGCCTGCTGGTGCTGCTGAACCTGCTGGCGGTGGCCGCCATGGTGCGCATCGTGCGTTCGCCCTTCGGGCGCATGATCGAGGCCATCCGCGACAATGAGGAGGCGGTGAAGGCGTTGGGCAAGGACCCGGCGGGCTTCAAGATCCAGGTTCTGGTTTTGGGCGCCGGGCTCGCGGGCATCGCCGGGGCGGTCTATGCCCATTATATCGGTTACATCTCCCCCGACCAGTTCGTGCCGCTGATGACCTTCCAGGTCTGGATGGCCATCATCATGGGCGGCGTGGGGCGCATATCCGGGGCACTGGTGGGCGCGCTCCTGCTGATGGTGTTCCTGGAAGGCTCCCGCTTCCTGCGCGATCTCATGCCCTTCATCTCGGAAGTGGCCATGGCGAGCGTGCGGCTCGGGGTCGTCGGCCTCGCCCTCGTCCTCTTCACCATGTACCGCCCGCAGGGCCTGATGGGGGATTTCACCCGCAAATGACGCTCTCCATCCAAGGACTGACCAAGGCCTATGGTGGCCTGCGCGTGGTGGACGATGTCCGCTTCGAGGTGCCCGCCGGGGCGCTGGTGGGCGTGATCGGGCCGAACGGGGCCGGCAAGTCCACCCTCTTCTCCCTCGTCACCGGGTTCCTGGCGGCGGATGCGGGCGAGGTGGCCTTCGAGGGCCGTTCGCTCGGACGCGCGAGCCCCATGGAGCGGGCGCGCGCCGGCATGGTGCGCACCTTCCAGGTGCCGCGGGAATTTTCCCACCTCACCGTGCGCGAGAACCTCATGGCCGCAAGCCCCGGGCAGGCGGGGGAGGGGCTCCTCTCCGCCTTCTTCCGGCCCGGCCTCGTGAAGGCGCAGGAGGCGCACATCGCGGAGAAGGCGGAGGAGACCATCGCCTTCCTGCGCCTCCAGAAGGTGGCGGACCTGCCCGCCGGGCGCCTCTCCGGCGGCCAGAAGAAGCTGGTGGAGCTGGGCCGCGCCTTGATGACGGGCGCGCGCATGATCCTGCTGGACGAGCCCTTCGCCGGCGTGAATCCGGTGCTGATCGAGGAATTGTCCGTGCGCATCCGCGAACTGAATGAGCGGGGCATCGGCTTCCTCATCATCGAGCATGACCTGCCGGCGCTGAACCGCCTCGTCTCGACCCTGCACGTGATGGATCGCGGCCGCCTCATCGCCTCCGGCACGCCAAGTGAGGTGCTGGCCGATCCCAAGGTGCGGGACGCCTATCTTGGGGGAGCGGCCGCGTGATGCTGACCATCGAAACCCTCGCCGGCGGCTATGGCGAGGTGAACATTCTCAACGGCATCGACCTGACGCTCTCGGCGGGCGAGATCCTCACCGTGGCCGGCACCAATGGCGCCGGCAAGTCCACCCTCGCCAAGGCGGTGGTGGGGCTGCTGCCCCGCGTCACCGGCCGGGTGCTGCTGGAGGGGCGGGACATCACCCATCTGCCCGCCGAGGCGCGGGCCCATGCGGGCATCGGCTATGTGCCGCAGGTGGCGAACGTGTTCCCCTCTCTGTCCATCCGCGACAATCTCGCGGTGGTGGAAGGGGTGCGCGACAAGGCCGTCCGTATTGAGGAAATGTTCGCCCTGTTCCCGGCCCTTGCCGAGCGGCGGCGGGCGCGGGCGGGCAGCCTGTCGGGCGGCGAACGCCAGCAACTCGCTTTTGCCCGGGCGCTGATGACGCGCCCGGTGGTGATCGTGCTCGACGAGCCCACCGCCGCCTTGTCACCCGCCAAGGTCGACGAGAGCTTCGCCCGCATCGCGGACCTGGCCAAGACGGGGACGGCGGTGTTCCTCATCGAGCAGCGCGCCCGGCAGGCCCTGGCCATCTCCCATCGCGGCGCGGTGCTGGACGGCGGCAAGGTGGCCCTTGAAGGCCCCGCCGCCGACCTGCTCTCCGACGAGCGGGCGGCCAAGCTCTATCTCGGCCAGGCCTGAGCGAACCCGTTCAGGCCGGATCGGGCGCCATCGCATAGACGCGCACCCAGTGCCCGTCGGGGTCGGCGGCCACGAAGCTGCGGCCGAAATCCAGGTCCGTCGGCGGCAGAAGGATATGGGCGCCCTTGGCGACCCAATCCGCATGGACGGCGTCCACGGCCGCCGCATCGGGAAGGCTGAGGCCGATCTCGCCACCGCCCACGGCTGATGAAGAAGCGGGCGTCACGCCCTCCCGCTGCCACAGGCCGAGACCGGTGCCGCTGGGCAGGCGGAAGAAGACGAAGGTGGGGCTCTCCTCCACCGGCGCGATGCCAAGGAGCCGGGCATAGAAGGCCCCGCTCGCCTGTGCGTCGGCCACATGGAGGAGGATGGAGGTGTTCACGAACATGGTGGGTTCCCGTCATTGAGACGGGCGCACCCTATGGGAGCCTGCTGTCAGTTTCTGGCAGCAGCAACTTTTTCCGTCGCGGGCGTGATGCCCTCCCGAGTCTGCCATTCCCGCAGGAGCACGAGCCGGCGGCGGGGATAGCGCGCCTCTTCCAGCCGCGCCTCCACGATCCGGTCGGTGCGGAAGGAGCGGAAATCCGCCCGCATTTCACACCAGCCCAGCACCACGCGGGCATGGTCGAAATAGGCCAGCGCGAAGGGCCAGATTACCCGGTTCGTGGGCACCAGGGCCGCGTCGCAATAGGCGATGGAAAGCTTGCGCTCCCGGCGGATCGCCGTGCGCAGCAGGGCGAGGTCCACCTGTTGGACGGGGAGAGGCGCCGACGGTCCCACCAGGAGCGCCGCAGCGTGGGGATCGGGATCCATGTCCAGCGGCACGACGGCGCGGATGCGAGCGAGCGCGGCACGGGCGGCGGCGCTGAGCGCCCCGTCTCCCCGGTCCGCCACCCATTTCATGCCCAGCATCACCGCCTCCATCTCCTCTGCGGAGAACATGAGCGGCGGCAGCAGGAAGCCGGGTTTCAGCACATAGCCCACACCCGCCTCGCCTTCGATGGTGGCGCCCTGGGCCTGGAGGCTGGCAATGTCGCGATAAAGGGTGCGCAGGCTCACGCCGGTCTCGTCCGCCAGCACTTTTCCGCTCACCGGGCGGCGGTGGCGGCGCAGGACATCGAGAAGCAGGAGCAGGCGTTCGGAGCGGGACATGGCCGGATTCACACGGAGGAGGCCGCCCGATCATGGCAGCCCCCATCGCCCCGCGCCACCGACAGCCTAAAGACGCAGCACGATCTTCGCCGCCGCCGTGCGCCCGGCGTCGATGTCGGCGAAGGCCTGCGGGCCCTCCGCGAGGGGGCGTTCCTCGATCCAGTCCAACGCCCCGAGCCGGCCATTGGCCAGCGCGTCCACCGTCGCTCGGAAGTCAGACGGGGTGTAGCAATAGGTGCCGGTGACGATGATCTCCTGCAAGGTGATCCGCCGCACGTCGAAGCCCGCTTCGCCGGGTAGAAGGCCCGCGTGCACGATCACGCCGCCCGGCCGCACCAGTCGGCTCGCAGCGGCGCGCGTGGCCTCCGCACCCACCGCATCGATGACGAGGTCGATGCTGCCATCGGCTGGCTCTGTGCCATCGCCCGGCGCGTAGCAGAGGAAGTCGCCGGCGCGCCGCACCGTCTCGCGCCGGCCCGCATGGGGCTCGGCCAGGAAGATGCGCGCCGCGCCCTGCATGCGCAGCACCAGAGCGGCGGCAAGGCCGATGGCGCCGCCCCCCAGCACCAGGCAGCGGGCGGCGGGCAAGGGCTGGCCCAGCAGGCGCGCGCCCGTATTGACCGCGTGATAGGACACCGCCACAGGCTCCGCCAGCGCCGCATGGGCGATGGGCAGATGCTCGGGCACCGTCACGAGGTTTCGCTCGGGCACCCGCACCCGTTCGGCGAAGGCGCCGGGACGGGGCGGCATGGAGAGGATCTGGCGCGACGCGCACAGATGCGGGCGCCCGGCCTCGCAGCTGGAACAGGTGCCGCAGGTCACCAGCGGATTGACGGTCACCCGCTCTCCCGCCCGTGGCCCGGAGGCGATGCGCCCGGCCGCCTCGTGGCCGAGCACCAAAGGCGCGGGGCGGCGGGTGTCATGGCCGTGATAGGCATGCATGTCCGACCCGCAAATGCCCACCGCCTCCACCCGCACCAGCACCTCGTCATTGCCGGGGATGGGCTCGGGCTCGGTGCGCAGTTCAAGGTGGTGGGGGCCGGTATAGACCAGGGCTCTCATTGGGGATGTCCGCTCAAGACTGGTTCATTTGGCGGTGAAGCCGCCATCCACCGCCAGGATCTGGCCGG
Source organism: Aquabacter sediminis (assembly GCF_028863665.1). GTDB lineage: Bacteria > Pseudomonadota > Alphaproteobacteria > Rhizobiales > Xanthobacteraceae > L1I39. The sequence continues at coordinate 85,794 of NZ_JARBFX010000013.1, read as the reverse complement.
TGACATAGGCCGAGGCGTCGGAGGCGAGGAAGACGGCGGGACCCACCAGGTCCTCCAGCCGGCCGTTGCGGCCGATGGCGGTCTGGGCGGCATTGGCGCTGGCGCGCGCCTCGTCCTCGAACACCGCCTTCGTGAGGGCGGTGGGGAAGAAGCCCGGTGCGATGGCGTTGCAGGTGATGCCGTGGCGCGACCAGGCCTCGGCGGTCGCCCGCGTCAGTTGCGCCACTGCTCCCTTCGCTGCGCCATAGGGCGCGGAATTGGGGAAGGCGCGGAAGGATTGCAGTGAGGCGATGTTGATGATGCGCCCCCAGCCCCGTTCGGCCATGCCCGGCGCCAGGTCCCGCGTCAGCAGGAAGGGCGCGCGCACATGCACCGCCATGTGCAGGTCGAAGGCCTCCGCGCTCACCGCGCCGAAGGGCTGGCGCAGATTGATGCCGGCGGCATTCACCAATATGTCCACCGCACCGGCTTCGCGCGCCAGCGCCTCGGCGGCGCCCGATGCGGCGAGATCGGACACCAAGGCGGCGGCTGTGATTCCGTCGCGCTGGAGGTCTTCCACCGCGGCGGACAACTCCGCCGCGCGCCGGGCGGTGAGCAGCACCCGCGCGCCGGCCTTGCCGAGGGCGGCACCGATGGCAAGGCCAATGCCGGAACTGCCGCCGGTCACAAGGGCCGTGCGGCCCGTCAGGTCGAAGAGGGACGACAAGGCGAACATGGCTTCCCCTCAGGCGTCCACCGCCGCGCCCATATCGAAATTGTGCCCCGGAAAGTATTTGGCGAGGCGCTGGTCGCCGGTGCGGGCGTGGGCCTCCATGCCTTCCAGGCGCGAGATGCGGGCGGTGACCTGGGCGATGGTCTTGCAGCCCTCCCGGGTCATGCGCTGCCAGGTGAGGGGCTTGAGGAACTTGTGCACCGACAGGCCGGCCGAATAGCGGGCGGCGAACTTGGTGGGCAGGATGTGGTTGGGGCCGGACGTCTTGTCGCCGAAGGCAACAGTGGTCTCCTCGCCGAGGAAGAGCGATCCGTAATTGGTGAGGTTCTCCAGCCACCAATCGAGGTCGGCGGCGTGGATCTCCAGATGCTCGCTGGCATAGCGGTCGGAGACTTCAACCAATTCCTCGCGGGTGTCGCACACGATCACTTCGCCATAGTCGCGCCAGGCGGCGGAGGCGGCGTCGCGCGCCACGGGCGGCAGCTCGTTGATGAGGGCGGGCACATGGGCCATCACCGCCTCGGCCACCGCGCGGGAGGAGGTGAAGAGCCAGGCGGGGCTTTCATGGCCGTGCTCGGCCTGCCCCACCAGGTCCACCGCCACCATCAGCGGGTCGGCGGTCTCATCCGCGATCACCGCGACCTCGGAGGGGCCGGCGAACACGTCGATGCCCACCTTGCCGAACAGCATGCGCTTGGCCTCGGCCACGAACTTGTTGCCGGGGCCGACAATGATGTCCGCCGGCTTGCCGGTGAAGAGGCCGAAGGCCATGGCGGCGATGGCCTGGACCCCGCCCAGCGTCATCACCATGTCGGCGCCCGCCACCTTCATGGCATAGAGCACATAAGGGTGGATGCCCTGGCCCCGATAGGGCGTGGAGCAGGCCACCACCGTCTTCACGCCCGCTGCCTTGGCGGTGGCGATGGACATATAGGCGGAGGCGATATGGGCATAGCGGCCGGTGGGCACATAGCAGCCGGCCACATTGCAGGGCACCAGCTTCTGCCCGGCAGTCAGGCCGGGCATCAGGTCCACCGAGAAGTCCCGCACGCTGTCGCGCTGGGCCTCGGCGAAGCGGCGCACCTGCCCCGCGGCGAAGGTGATGTCGCGGCGGATGGCTTCCGGCACCTCGGCGGCGCGGCGGTCCATCTCCTCGGCGGTGACGAGGATGGGACCGTCCCATTTGTCGAGCTTCAGCGCATAGTCCTTGACCGCCGCTTCGCCGCGCCGCTCGATCTCCGCCAACATGGCGGTGACCACATCCTGCGCGGTTCCGGTCTCGGTTTCCGGCGTCTTGCTCGCCCGCTTCAGATACGCGATAGCCATCTCACATACTCCATTGCGCGCGCCGCGCGTCCGGGCTTGCGGCCTCAGTTGGTCTTGTCGAATTCGGTGGCGAAGGCCTTGAGCTTGGGATCGGCGGCCACCTTCTTCATGAAGCTGTTGTCCACATAGGTCTTCGGATCAGGGGCGGAGGGCAGGGTGCCCACCTCGGCCATGAAGCCGCCGATGCGCGCCAGCCAGCCGTCGAATTCCGAGGCGCCCTTGGCGCGGTCCATGAGCGCGATCTGCTGGGCCAGGGAATAAGTGGGCCGCAGGGCGAATTCCTGGTCGATGGCGGCGTCCGAGGCTTCCACGCCGCCGGCGGCATAGAAGCGCTTGGTCATCTCGCGGGCTTCCTTCGGGTGCGCCTTGGCCCAGCCCCAGCCGCGCACATAGACCGCCAGCACCTTGGCCACGTCCTCCGCATTGTCCTTGGCAAAGGCGGGGCGCACCACCAGCGCGCCAGGCACCATGGCGCCCGCATCGGCGCCCGAGCACAGCACCTTGGCGCCGGCCTTTTCCTCCAGCGTGTAGGTGTTGGGCGCCCAGACCCCGGACACTTCCCCATTATTGGCCATCACGGCCGAAATGATCTGCGCCTGTCCGAGATTGACGAACTGCATGTCGGAGGATTTCAGCCCCCATTTGGCAAGGCAGGCGCGGGCGGCATAGTCCACCGTGGAATTGGTGGTCAGGAGCAGCTTCTGTCCCTTCAGCTGGGACGGGTCCTTGGTGATGGCGGCGACCTTGTCGGCGCGCGTCATCATGGCGTTGGTCTTGGATTCGTCGTTGGTGATGCCGGCGGTGACGAGGCCGAAGCGGGAGGCGCCGAGCACCGCGGGCACCGAGCCGGTGCCGCCGACGTCCCACGATCCCGCCTGCGCCGCCGCCACCTGGGGCGCGCCCGCCGGGAAGGTGACGAAGGACGGCTCCAGGCCCACCTCCTTCCACCATCCCTTCTCGGTGGCGATATAGAAGGGCAGGGCCCAATAGAGGGACGGCTGGTAGGAGATGTTGATCTTCTTCAGCGACTGCGCCTCCACGGCCGGGGCGCCGAGGCCGATGGCGCAGGCGAGCGCGGCGGCCAAAAGGGTCCTCTTCGTCGTCGTCATCGTCATGGCGGGTTTCCTCCTGTGGCGCCGGTTGTCCGGCTTTGTGATCCGGCGCTCAGTGGTCGGCGCCGGCCTTTTCCTCGCGAAGCGACTTCCAGATGTGGGTGCGCAGATGGACGAAGGAGTCGAGGTCCATCACATCCTCGATGCGGCTGTAGCTGTCCCAGCGCTCAGCCTCGCGCACCGACTTCACGTCGATGACCTCCTTGATGCGGCCCGGGCGGCGGGTCATGACGGCCACGCGGTCGGCGAGATAGACCGCCTCCTCCACGCCATGGGTGATGAAGAGCACGGTGCGCGGATTGAGCCGGGCAAGGCGCACCAGTTCCTCCTGCATCACCACGCGGGTCTGGGCGTCCAGCGCGCCGAAGGGCTCGTCCATGAGCAGCACCTGCGGGTCGAGCACATAGGCGCGGGCGATGGCGACGCGCTGCTGCATGCCGCCGGACAATTGGTGGGGATAGGCCTGTTCGTAGCCGTTCAGCCCGATCATGGCGATGGCATCGGCCACGCGCTGGCGCCGCTCGGCGGCAGGCACATTCTTGTTGCGCAGGCCGAGCTCGATATTGTCGGTGACGGTCTTCCAGGGAAACAGCGCGAACTGCTGGAACACCACGGCGCGGTCGGGCCCCGGCCCCGTCACTTCGCTGTTGCCCACCAGGACACGGCCGGAGGAGGGGAATTCGAAGCCGGCGGCGAGGCGCAGGCACGTGGTCTTGCCGCAACCGGAGGGGCCGACAATGGCCACGAACTCCTTGTCGGCCACGCTGAGATTGATGTCGTCCAGCGCCTTGACGTGGCCGCCGAAATCCTTGCCCACGGCATCGAAGCGGATGCTGCTCATCTCTTCCTCTCAAGCTCCGCCGAGACGGCGATGAATGCGCGCTTCCAGCGTGCGCAGGGCGACGTCGATGAGGACGCCGATGAAGCCGATGGCGGCCATGCCCACCATCACCGTGGTGGTGGAGACCGCGCCCTGGGCCTGCACCATCATGAAGCCCACGCCGGTGGAGGCGACGATCAGCTCCGCGCCCACCAGCGACTGCCAGCCCAGCCCCGCGCCGATGCGCAAGCCGGCAATGATGGAGGGCACCGAGGCCGGCAGCAGCACTTCCAGGATGATGCGGTGGCTGGGCGTGCCCAGCATTTCCGCCGCTTCCAGATAGCGCGGGTCCACATGCCGGGCGCCGCGATAGGCGTTCAGCAGGCAGGGCGGGAAGGCGCCGGAGAAGATGATCAGCACCGGCCCGCCGAAGCCCGTTCCGAACCAGAGGGCCGCGAACGGCACCCAGGCGATGGGGGCGATGAAGCGCAGGGCGTCGAAGATGGGCGAGACGATGTCGTCCAGCAGGCGGAAGCGCCCCATCATCAGCCCCAGCGGCACGCCCACCGCCACCGCCAGCAGGTAGCCGGCGCCGAAGCGCTGGAGACTGGAAAGGAGATGAGCCGGCAAGGTGCCGCCGGCAAATTGGGCGGTGAGGAGGTCCGCGAGCCGCCGCGCCACGTCCAGCGGGCCCGGTAGGAAGGTTGGGGCGACAAAGCCGCTCGCGGAAAGGGCGGCCCAGAAGGCAAAGAAGCCGACAAGCCCGATGGCGCCGAGCGCCATGCGGCTGGAGGGAGCCAGGGTCGCATTCATGCCGCGGCTCCCCGCACGCGCACCCAGGTCAGCGTCCGCCGTTCAACGGTGGCCAGCAGCGCCGTGGTGAGCGCGCCGAACACGGCGACGCTCGCCATGCCCACCAGGATCATGCCCGGATAAAGGTCCTGCTGGGCGAGGTTCAGGAGGTGGCCGAGGCCGGCGAGCGCGCCCACCAGTTCGGCGGCAACCAGCGTCGTCCAGCTCGCCTGGAGGGAGAGGCGCAGGCCCGTGAAGATCATGGGCGCGGCGCCGGGCACCAGCACTTCCCGCACGAAGCGCCAGCGGGGCGTGCCCAGCATGCGGGCGGCCTCGATCAGCGGCCGGGGAATGGATTTCACGCCCGCCTGGGTGTTGATGACCGAAGGCACGAAGGCGGCGAAGAAGATCACCATGATCTTGGCGGCATCGCCCAGCCCCAGCCAGAGGATGGCGAGCGGGATCCAGGCCAGCGGTGGGATCGGGCGCAGCAGCATGAAGACCGGGTTCAGCAGGGCTTCTGCCACTGCGCTCCAGCCCATCAGCAGCCCGAGCGGCACGCCCACCGCGATGGAGCAGAGGAAGCCGAGGGTCACCAGCTTGAGCGAATGAACCACATGCACCAGGAGGGTCGCATCCCCATAGCCGCGGGTGAGCGCCTGGCGCGCGGCGATGAAGGTGTCGCCGGGCGTCGGGAAGCGGCCCGGCGAGATCATGCCGGTGACGCTGGTGAACACAAACCACGCCGCAGCAAGAGCAGCGAGCGTCGCCACTCCCACCACGGCCCGTCGTCCGAGCCGCATGGACGTTCCTCCCACATGTCGGCGCTCCATCTGCGGGAGCGTTGGCGCACCGAGGCTCTGCGGCCTCGCGATGAAAGCGCTTACATGACGCTATCACCCCGAGCGGGACTGTCAAGCAGAGGCATGCAAGAAATTTCTTGTCGGCCCGTGGGGAAGCAGGTCAGATAAGGATGAAAGCGCCTTCATGCGCCCATGCACCGCAGCAGGAGGGGACCGCCCCATGCCCCCGAGGACGAAGGCAACGCTGGAGGATGTGGCGCGGCTCGCCGCTGTCTCCACCGCCACCGTGTCGCGGGCCTTGTCCCATCCCGATTTGTTGCAGCCGGAAACGCTGGAAAGGGTGCGCGCGGCCATCGCGCAGCTGAATTACGTGCCAGGGGGCGCCGCCCGTGCGCTCGCCTCGGGCAAGACACTGACCATCGGCGCGGTGGTGCCCACACTCGACCACGCCATTTTCGCCCGCGCCATCCAAGCCATGCAGACGGAACTGGCGGCCAAGGGCTATCAGCTTCTGGTTGCCGCCAGTGACTATGTGCCGACCCTTGAGGCGGCGGCGGTGCGGGCCATGCTGGCGCGCGGCGTGGACGCGCTCATGGTGGTGGGCGCGGACCATCTGGACGAGACCTGGTCGCTCTTGACCACGTCCAGCGTGCCGGTGGTGCTGAGTTGGTCCTTCGACGCGCGCCTGCCCTCCATCGGCTTCGACAACCGCGCCGCCGGCCGGCTGCTGGCCGAGCATCTGCTTGGGCTGGGGCATCGCCGGTTCGGCATGATCTCCGGCCATCTGCGCGCCAATGACCGCGCCCGCATGCGCGTCGAGGGCGTGCGGGCCGCCCTGGCGGAGCGGGGGCTCGAACTCACCCCGTCCCAGATCATCGAGACCTCCTTCACGCTCGCGGGCGGACGCGCAGGGCTCGTGGAACTCATGGGCCGCGCGCAGCCCCCCACCGCCGTCATCTGCGGCAACGACCTCCTGGCCGCCGGCGCCTTGCTGGAGGCGCAGGCGAGCGGCCTTGCGGTACCGGAGGCGCTCTCCATCGTCGGCATCGACAATCTGGAGATCGCTGCCCATCTGACCCCGCCCTTGACCACGGTGCACCTGCCCACCACGGAGCTCGGGCGCGCGGTGGCCGAGCATCTGCTCGCCCGGCTGAAGGGCGAGGCGCGGCCGGCGCGGCTCGAATTGCCGATCGAGCTGGTGCTCCGCCGTTCCGCCGCCCCGCCCCGGGAGGCGCAGGCGCAGGACGCCTCCCGCACCCAAGCGGCGGGCGGTTAGGGGCCACGTCAGTCCGCGTCGCGCGCCAGCAGACCGCTCTTGAACAGCAGACCTGCGGCGGCCGCGCCCAGCAGGGGCGCCAGGATGAAGAGCCAGACCTGTTCCAGCGCGTGCCCATTGCCGCCAGCTCCCACCAGGGCCGGTCCCAGGGAGCGGGCAGGGTTGACGGACACGCCGGTGATGTTGATGCCGACAATATGGATGGCGGTCAGGGTCAGCCCGATGGCGAGGCCGGCGAGGCCGTGCACATGGGTGGGGTTGCCGTTCTGGGTCACCCCGAGGATGGTCACCAGGAAAAGGAAGGTGGCCACCATTTCGAACAGGGCGGCGGAGAGCAGGTTGTAGCCGCCCAGATAGCCGGCCCCCCAGCCATTCTGCCCCAACGCCCCGGGCGTCCAACCGGCGCCCTTTCCGGACAGGATGACATAAAGAACGAGGGCGCCGGCAATGGCGCCCAGCACCTGCGCGATCACATAGGTCACGAAGTCCCGCTTCGACATGCGGCCCGCGATCAGCACGCCGAAGGACACGGCCGGGTTCACATGGCATCCCGAGACCGGGCCGATGCCGTAGGCCATGGCCACGATGGCGAGGCCGAAGGCGAAGGCAATGCCGAGCACGTCGATGGCGGTCGCCCCGGACCCCATCCCGCCGACAACCGCCGCGCCGCACCCGAAAAGCACCAGGGTGAAGGTTCCGATAAACTCCGCCACCGCCTTTTTCATGTCGCACCCCCCAAAGGATCCCGCAGGCGCCCCGCCATTGCGGCGGCCCATGAAGGGACGCTAGCACGGCAAGCTTGAGCGTCACGATTAAGGTTTGGTAAGGCTTTCGGCCGGTTGGAGCGCGTCGCGTCCTGCGCGCATGGCAGAGGTGGTCTGACCTGAGGCCGCAGCCCGTCCCTGGACGCCGCCGGCAAAAACGCTAAGGTCGCGCGCGCTCGGCGGCCCCCTTCGCGGGATGCCGCAGCGTCATACCGAACCGGGGCCCGGAGCGGCATCTCGGTCGTCATCGCTGAAGGACCGAAGATCGTGCACCACAGCAATTCCCATTCGCCGCAACTCTCGCTGGCCAAGGACAAGATCCGGGTTCTGCTGCTGGAGGGCGTGAATGACAGCGCCGTCGAACTGATGACGTCGGCCGGCTATTCCAACCTGACCCGCCTGACCAAGGCGCTGGACGGGGAGGCGCTGAAGGAGGCCATCAAGGGCGTCCACATCCTAGGTATCCGCTCGCGCACCCACATCACCGCCGAGATCATGGAAGCGGCGGATCGCCTGATTGCCATCGGCTGCTTCAGCGTCGGCACCAACCAGGTGGATATCGACGCGGTGCGCGCCTATGGCGTGCCGGTCTTCAACGCCCCCTTCTCCAACACCCGCTCGGTGGCGGAACTGGTGATCGGCGAGATCGTGATGCTCTATCGCCGCATCATCCCCCGCTCCAACGCCGCCCACCAGGGCGGCTGGGACAAGTCGGCGTCCAACAGCCACGAGGTGCGCGGCAAGACGCTGGGCATCGTCGGCTACGGCAATATCGGCTCGCAGCTCTCGAATCTGGCCGAAGCCATGGGCATGAAGGTGATCTTCTATGATCACACCGACAAGCTGCGCCACGGCAACACCGAATCCACCACCAGCCTGCATGAGCTGCTCGCCGCCTCCGACGTGGTGAGCCTGCATGTGCCCGAGACCCCCGCCACCCACGGCATGATCGGCCGCGACGAGATCGCCGCCATGAAGCCGGGCGCCTACCTCATCAACAACAGCCGCGGCACGGTGGTGGACCTCGACGCCCTCGCCGATGCCCTCAAGGCCGGCAAGTTGCGCGGCGCGGCGGTGGACGTGTTCCCGGTGGAGCCCGGCTCCAATGCGGAGCGCTTTGCCAGCCCCCTCCAGGGCCTCGATAATGTCATCCTCACCCCGCACATTGGCGGCTCGACGGAAGAGGCCCAGGAGCGCATCGGCGCCGAGGTGGCGCGCAAGCTGATCGACTATTCCGACAGCGGTTCCACCATGGGCGCGGTGAACTTCCCGCAGGTGCAATTGCCCGCCCGTCCCCTCGGCACCCGCTTCATCCAGGTGCAGCGGAACGTGCCGGGCATGCTGGGCCGCCTCAACGAGGTGCTGGCCCGCCATTCGGTGAACATTGCCGCCCAGTATTACGAGACCCACGCGGACGTGGGCTATGTGGTGCTGGACGCGGACGCCTCGGCGGCCGACAGCCAGCGCGTGCTGGAGGACATCCGGGCCCTCGACGGCACCATACGCGCCCGGCTGCTCTACGAATACAAGCTCTGAGCGATGCCAGGCGCCGCGCCCCTTTCCAAAGGGGCGCGGCGCCTGAAGCATTTCCGAGCGAAGGGGGAACCGGTTCGCGTGAAGGAAATGCGTCAAAACAACGAGAAAGAGCGCTGCGGCATTTCCGTGAAATCCTGAAGCGCTCTACGCCCCGACGGTGAGGGCGAGCGTGCGGCTGATGGCGGTGAAGTCGCGCCCGCTTTGTGCGCTCCAGCCGTTGAAGGCGTCCTGAACGGCGGCAAAGTCCCGCTTGCTGGAGGGGGCCTTGGCCACCACGCCCTCGCGGATGAGGGCCGCCACCATGTCCTTGGTGGTGATGAAAGCGGGCTTGCCCAGCGCCCGCAGCACCCGCATGCCGCTATCGCCCCCCAGATGGCTGCCGCGCGTCTTCAGGAGCTCCAGCAGGCCCACATAGTCAGCATCCGGCCAGCGGGCGATGACGCCGGCGGCGGAACCCTGTTCGGCGGCAAGGTCCACCACCATCCGCGCATTGGCCTGCACCGCCTTGATCTTGGCGCCGTTGCGCACGATGCCGGGATCGGCGAGCAGGGCCTCCAGCTTCTCGTCGGGCATGAAGGCGCAGGCATGGGGATCGAAGCCCTCGAAGGCGCTTTCGAAGGCCGGCCACTTGGCGGCGATCACCTTGGAGGAGAAGCCCGCATTGAAAATGCGGCGGGCCATCTCCGCAAGCACGCGATCATCGGGTGTGGCGGCGATCTCGCTTGGCGGGCGGGAGGGCGTCTCGGCCAGCAGGGCGTCAAGCGCGGCGGGGCCGCCCTTGCGGGCAGCGGCATCGGCGAAGATGGCATCGAACGGGCGTGTCATGGGCGCTCCCCGGAAGGCAGGCGACGTTAAACCGCCCCTGGCGCAGGGAGCAACGGAGCGCGGGGGGCAAGCACACGGGTTGTGATCCCGCCGTTACCGGGGCAACGTCTGCGCTCTTTTTTGCCCAGCGCCCCGGGTTCGCGTCCCCATGAACGAAATCGCCTATGTCTATTTCGCCGAAGTCATCCGCCTGGGCTCCATCCGCCAGGCAGCGGAGGCACTGCATGTGTCGGCTTCCTCCATCAGCCGGCAGATCGCGCGGCTGGAATATGAGTTCGGCGCACCGCTTCTGACCCGCCATCCGCAAGGGGTGAAGCTGGCGCCGGCGGGGGAGATTGTGGGCCAGTTCATCCGGGGGCGCTCCCGCGAATGGCAGCGCCTGAAGGCCGCCATCGATGCCCTCAAGCGGCTGGAGAGCGGGCATGTGACGGTCTTCACCGTGGAGGGCATGCTGGGCGGCTTCCTGCCCCGCGTCATTTCCGAGTTCGCCGAGGGGCATCCCGGCATCACCTATGAGGTGGTGGTGCGCGGCACCGACGACGTGATGATCGCGGTGGCCGAGGACAAATGCGACATCGGCATTTCCTTCCACCCCTATCCCCGCCCCAGCGTGCGCACGGTACGGGAGATCCACCAGCCGCTGCTGGCGGTGATGGCCCCGCACCATCCCCTTGCCGGTCGTGAGAAGCTCTCGCTGGCCGACATTGCGGGCGTTCCGGTGGGCCTGCCCGACCGGTCCTTCGGCATCCGCCACCTGGTGGACCAGGCGGTGAAGGGCGAGCAGGTGGAATTGTCCGTTCGGCTGGAAACCAATTCCATCGACATGACCCGCCAGTTCGCCCTCTACGGCATGGGGCTGACTTTCCTGCCGGCCTTTTCCTTCGAGCGGGAGATCGCGGCCGGAACCTTGGTGGGGGTGGAGGTGGAGAACGAGGCCCTCGCCAGCGCCCGGGCCCATGTATGCGTGCACGCGGAGATCGAGCCGACGCTCGCGGCCCAGCGCTTCCTGGACGCCATGGATGCCCGGATTCGCGCCATGTCCCTCAAATGAGCAGGGGCGGGATACCGCCTGACCTCGGTGTTGCGCAAAATGCAACGCCCCGCAGCGAACTTTCTTCTTCCCCGGAACGCATTCGCTGCGTCAGTATTCCCGTCACACAAAAACAGAGGGGTTCGGAACCATGGCATTTTCCAAGGGTTCACCGCGGCTTCGAGGCCTGCGCCTCGGGCTTGGCCTGGTGCTGGCTGCCGCCTTGTCCACCGCTGCCGCCGCCCAGGAGGTGATCAAGGTGGGCGCGCCCCTGCCGCTCACCGGCCCTCTCTCGCCGGAGGGCCTCAAGCAGCAGCGCGGCTACAATTTGTGGGCCAAGACCGCCAATGCCAAGGGCGGCATCAAGGTGGGCGACAAGGCCTACAAGGTCGAGATCGTCTATGTGGACTATGAGTCCAACACGCCCCGCGCCGTGCAGTCCGCCGAGCGGCTGATCACCGGCGACAAGGTGAACTTCCTGTTCTCGCCCTTCGGCTCCGGCGCCGCCAAGGCGGCCTCCTCGGTGTCCGAGCGCTACCGCATCCCCACCATCGCCGCCACCGCCTCCTCGGTGGAGGTGTATGACCAGGGCTACAAATATCTCTTCGGCACCTTCACGCCCAACGACACCCTCACCAATCCCCTGGCCGACATTGTTTCCAAGTCCGGCCAGAACGTGAAGACCATCGCCATCTATGCCCGCAACGACCTGTTCCCCCGGGCCATTGCCAAGGAGATGGAAAAGTCCGCCAAGGCGCGCGGCATCGAGGTGATCTCGTTCGACGAATATGCCATCGGCACCATGGACCATGCCTCGGCGCTGACCCTCATGCTCCAGCGCAAGCCCGACTGGGTGTTCGGCACCGGCTATATCAACGACCTCATCCTGATGCGCCGGCAGATGGCGGACCTGGGCCTCAAGCCCAAGGTGCTCACCATGATCGCCGGCCCGGCCTATCAGGAATTCATCGATGCCACCGGCCCGCTGGCCGAGAACATCTCCTCCGCCGCCTGGTGGCATCCGGCGGTGGCCTATGACGGCAAGGACATTTTCGGCAAGACGGCCGACTATGTGGCCGCCTTCCAGGCCGAGTACAAGGCGATCCCCGATTATGCGGAAGCTTCGGCCAGCGCCGCCGGCGCCATCCTCCAGATCGCCATCGAGAAGGCGGGGTCCGTCGATCCCGAGAAGGTGCGCGATACGCTGGCCAGCCTCGACGTCACCACCTTCTACGGCCAGGTGAAGTTCGGCCCCACCGGGCAGATCGTCTCGCTGGAGCCGCCGGCCTTCCAGATCCAGGACGGCAAGGCCAAGGTCTTCTACCCGGCCTCGGTGAAGCAGACCGACCTGAAGTTCGGCATCGCGAAATAGTCATGGCCGGCGCGCCGCTGGTGCGGCGCGCCGCGGCCGGGCCTGAAGGCTCCGCCGCCCGCACGCTTTGAAGCACTTCCCCGCCTCGGCGGGATGGCAGCGGACCCTTGCCCATGATCTATCTGCAAATTCTCGTAAACGGCCTGGTGCTGGGCGGGCTCTATGCCTGCATCGCGGTCGGATTTTCCCTGGTGTGGGGCGTGCTCAACGTCATCAACATCCTGCACGGCACCTTCGTGGTGCTGGGGTCCTATGTGGCCTATTTCTGCTACGTGCGCCTCGGCATCCATCCCTACTTTTCCGTGGCGATCGCCGGCGCCGTCCTGTTCGCGCTCGGCTATGCCCTCCAGGCCGGCCTCATCAACCGCGTCATCGGCGCCCCCGTGCTCACCACCCTGGTGCTCACCTTCGGCCTCGACCTGATCCTCAACAATGCGACGCTGGTCGCCTTCTCGGCCGACTACAAGACCATCCAGCTCGCCCATCCCCTGGGCAGCAAGGTCATCGGGGGCATCGTGCTGCCGCTGGACCGGGTGGTGGCCATGCTGCTCGCCCTGGCGCTGACGGTGATGCTCTACTTCGTCCTCGCCCGCTCCCGCATCGGCCGCGCCATCGTGGCGGTGCGCATGGATGCGGAGGCGGCGGCGCTCATGGGGGTCAATGTCAAGCGGGTCTATGCCATCACCTTCGGCATCGGCGCGCTGATGGCGGGGGCGGCGGGCAGCCTGCTCGCCCTCATCTTCCCCATCTCGCCCCTGGCCTCCACCGAATATCTGAGCCTTGCCTTCGTGGTGTGCGTGCTCGGCGGCCTCGGCTCCATCCTCGGCGCCATGGTGGGCGGCCTGGCGCTCGGCATCATCCAGAGCTTCGGCGCCCTCTTCATCGGCCCGCAGCACGGGCTCACCGTCTCCTTCGTGCTGCTGATCCTCCTGCTCATCTTCAAGCCCACGGGCCTGATGGGAAAACGGGGCTACGAATGATCCGCACCCTTCCCGTCCTCGTCTTCATCGCCCTTGTCGCGGCCTTGCCCGTCTTCGGCGACAATTATCTCCTGCGGCTCGGCACCATGTTCGCCATGTATGCGGTGCTGGCCTATTCCTGGAACGTGATTGGCGGCTTTGCCGGCTATCCCTCGTTTGCCACCGCCGCCTTCTTCGGCCTCGGCGCCTATGCCGGCGCGCTTCTGCAGGGGGCGGGCGTGCCCATGCCGTTTGCCTGGGCCTCGGCGGGGATCGTGGCGGCGGTGTTCGCGCTGCTGCTGGGCTTTGCCATCCTGCACCTGAAGGGGCACTACTTCGCCATCGCCAGCCTCGTCATCGCCCAGGTGCTGATGGAGATCGCCACCTCCTGGTCGAGCTTCACCGGCGGCGGCATGGGGCTGAACCTGCCCGTGCTGCGCATCCCGGTGGATGCGCAGGCGCGGCTCTTCTTCTGGTCCATGCTGGCGCTGGCGTTCCTGGCCTTCCTGATGAATCTCGCGGTCGCCCGCACCCGCTTCGGCTTCGCGCTCACCTGCATCCGCCAGAACGAGGATGCCTCGGCCATGGTTGGCATCAACCCGACCCTCTACAAGGTCGCCGCCTTCGTGTGCTCCTCGGTGTTCGTGGGCGCGGCGGGGGCCATGTATGCCTCCTGGGTCTTCTATATCGAGCCGGGCGACGTGTTCCGCGTTCTGGTCTCGGTGAAGCCCATCGTCATGGTGATGCTGGGCGGCGCCGGCACGGTGCTGGGGCCGGGGATCGGCGCGGTGTTGTTTTTGGTGCTGGAGGAGGCGGTGTGGCGCTCCTTCCTTTCGGTGCATGCGCTCGTGCTGGGCGTCATCATCGTCGCCCTCATCTTCTTCCTGCCGCGCGGCGTGCTCGGCCTCATCCGCCGCCGCCGCGCCCGCAAGGTGCCCGTCTTCGCCCCGGGGAGGAGCGCATGAGCCCGGTTCTGGAATTGAAGGGCGTCTCCCGCCGCTTCGGCGGCCTGAATGCCCTGTCCGATGTGGACCTGGCGGTGGAGCCCGGCGAGGTCGTGGGCCTCATCGGCCCCAATGGCGCCGGCAAGACGACGTTGGTGAATGTGGTGACCGGCGTCTTCCGCCCCACATCCGGCACCATCACCTTCGATGGCCGGCGGATTGATGGGATGAAGCCCTACCAGATCAGCCGGCTCGGCGTTGCCCGCACCTACCAAGTGGTCCAGCCCTTCCCGGAAATGACCGTGCTGGAGAATGTCATGGCCCCCGCCGCCTTTGCCGGCGGACGAGACCTGACGGCGGCGCGCAAGCGGGCCGAGGAGGCGCTCGACTTCTGCAACCTCTCGGATGCGGGCGGTGCGCTCGCCTCCGAGCTGACGCTGGCCGGCCGCAAGCGCCTGGAGCTGGCCAAGAGCCTCGCCATGGACCCCAAGGTCCTGTTGCTGGATGAGGTCAATGCCGGCCTCAATCCGGCGGAGATCGACAATGCGCTGGACCTGATCCGGCGCATCACTGCGGCGGGTGTCACCATCATCCTCATCGAGCATCTGATGAAGGTGGTCATGAGCTTGTGCACGCGCCTCGTGGTCCTGCATCACGGCGCCAAGATCGCCGAGGGCACGCCCGAGGCGGTGCGCACCGACCGGCGGGTGATCGAGGCCTATCTCGGCAGCCGCTATGCCGAGGCGCAGGCGGGAGGCGCGGCATGAGCGAGACCTTGCTCTCCATCACCGGCCTCGAAAGCGGCTATGGCGACATCCAGGTGCTCTGGGGCGTGGACCTGGAGGTTCAGGCCGGCGAGATCGTCTGCCTCGTGGGCTCCAATGGCGTCGGCAAGACGACGCTTCTGAAGACCATTTCCGGCCTGCTGCGGCCCAAGGCTGGCTCCATCCGTATGGGGGAGCAGGAACTGGCCGCCGCTACGCCCGAGGCGGTGCTGCGCGCGGGCATCGCCCATGTGCCGGAAGGGCGGCGGCTGTTTCGCACCATGTCGGTGCGCGACAACCTGCTCATGGGGGCCTATCTGCGTTCCCCCTCCGACCGGGCCGTCGCCGAGGACCTGGACAAGGTCATGCGCATGTTCCCGCGCCTCGCCGAGCGGGCGAACCAGGATGCCGCCACCCTTTCGGGCGGCGAGCAGCAGATGTGCGCCATCGGCCGTGGCATCATGGGGCGCCCCAAGCTCCTGATGATCGATGAGCTGTCCCTCGGCCTTGCCCCAAAGGCAGTCGAGCAGCTTTCCGAAAGCCTCAAGGAGATCAACCGCTTCGGCATCTCCATCCTGCTGGTGGAGCAGGATGTGATGACGGCGCTGGAGCTCTCCCACCGGGGCTATGTGATGGATCGCGGACGCGTCTCCATGAGCGGCACCTCCGCCGTCCTGGCCGCCGCGCCTGAGGTCCGCGAGGCCTATATGGGCATGTGAGGCCCGGCCTTTCCCTGTTCCGTTTTGCGACCGGCCCCTCGCGGCCGAACGACCCCGCACGCATGAAGGACTTCAGCCATGACAGCGCCTCTCCCGAGCCGCACCGCCCCGACCACCGAGGCCATCCTCAGCCCCTATGACGGCCATGTGGTGGGCCACATGCCGGTGGCGGGGGAGGCGGAGGTGGAAGCCGCGCTCGCCCGCGCCACCGCCGCCTTCCCGCTCATGAAGCGCCTGCCGCGCTTCGTGCGGGCGGACATTCTCGACCGTGCCGCGGAGATCATCGACCGCCGCCGGGAGGAGATCGTCCGCCTCATTGCCGGTGAGGCGGGCAAGCCGCTTTATGATGCGCGTGGCGAGGTGTCCCGCTCGCTCTTCAACCTGCGCAACGCGGCCCGCGAAGCGCGCGCCTTCGCCGGCCATGAAGTGCCGCTCGACGTGGACAGCGCCGTGTTCGAGTATCAGACCGCCTCGGCGGACGGGTCCGCGCTCAGCCTCTCCGATGCGGACCTTGAAACCTTGTCGAAGCTGGGCCGCCGGGTTGGCCTCGCCCGGCGCTATCCCATCGGGCCGATCCTCGCCATCACGCCCTTCAACTTCCCGCTCAACCTGGTGCTGCACAAGGTGGCCCCGGCCATCGCGGTGGGCAATACGGTGGTGCTGAAGCCGGCGCCCCAGACCCCGCTCACCTCGGCCCTCCTGGCGGAGGTCTTCGCCGAGGCGGGGTTGCCGGACGGGGCGCTCACCGTGGTCCATTGCTCCGTGCCGCTCGCCGAGCGGATGGTGCGCGACGACCGGGTGGCCATGGTCACCTTCACCGGCTCGGCCAAGGTGGGCTGGCACATCAAGGAGCAGGCGGGGAAGAAGAAGGTCTCGCTGGAGCTGGGCGGCAACGGCGCCGTGCTGGTGGCCCCCGATGCCGACATTCCCTTCGCCGCCGCCCGCTGCGTGCGCGGCGGGGTGGTGTTTGGCGGTCAATATTGCATCGGCGTCCAGCGCATCCTGGTGCACGATCAGGTCTATGAGCGGTTCGAGGCCGAACTGGTGCGCCGCGTCGCCGCCTGCAAGGTGGGCGATCCGCTCCAGGAAGGCGTCGATGTGGGCCCGGTGATCGATGAGGGTTCGGCGCGGCGCATCGAAAGCTGGATCAACGAGGCGGTGGCCGCCGGCGCGCGGGTGCTGGTGGGCGGCAAGCGCCACGGCGCCATCATCGAGCCGACCGTTCTCACCGACACCACCCCCGACATGAAGGTGGAGTGCGAGGAGATTTTCGGCCCCGTCGTCACCCTCTCCCATGTGAGCGACATGGACGAGGCGGTGCGTCGCGCCGCCGATTCCAAATACGGCCTTCAGGGCGGCTATTTCACCAACGACCTCGCCCGCGCGTTCCGGGCGCTGGAGGACTGGGACGTGGGCGGACTCATGATCAATGACGTGCCCATTTATCGCATCGATTCCATGCCCTTCGGCGGCTGGAAGGAAAGCGGCCTCGGCCGCGAGGGCACCCGCTATGCCATGGAAAGCATGACGGATATCAAGTTCCTCGTGGTCAATTACGGATGAGGCCCGCCATGGGGGCAGATGTGCGCAAGGTGGCGGTGGCCGGGCTCGGCGCCGTCGGCCTGAAAGTGGCGGCAGCGCTGGCGCGCGGCCTGGACGGCCTGGACCTGGTGGCGGTGTCCGCTGCCGATCCGGTGCGCGCGCAGGCGCGAATGGCGGGCTTTGCCCGCGTGCCTGACGTCCTGCCCCTGGAGCGGTTGCCGGAGGTGGCCGACATTGTCGTCGAATGCCTGCCCCCCAGCCTCTTCCGCGCGCTGGCCGAGCCGACGCTGGACGCTCGCCGCACCCTTGTGGCGGCGAGCGCTGGCGCCCTCATCGCCCATTCGGACCTCCTTGATCGCGCCAAAGCGGGGCAGGGGCGCATCCTGCTGCCCTCCGGCGCGCTCGCGGGCCTCGACGGGCTTCATGCGGCGGTGGAGGCGGGCCTGGAGGCCGTGACGCTTGTGACCCGAAAGCCTCCCACCTCGCTGGGCGGGGACGCGTCCCTTGAGGCGCACTGCCTGTTTGCCGGAACAGCACGGGAGGCCATCGCCCGCTTCCCGGTCAATGTGAATGTGGCGGCCACCGTCGCCTTGGCGGGCCTGGGACCGGACCTCACCCAAGTGGAGGTGTGGTCCGACCCCGCCCTGGAGCGGAACGAGCATCACCTTTCGGTCACGAGCCGTGCGGGCAGCTTCACCCTGGTCGCGCGCAACTGGCCCGACCCTGACAACCCCAAGTCTTCAGCCATTACCGGCTTTTCCCTCATCGCAGCGCTGCGCCGCCTCGCCTTGCCCGTCACCATCGGCACCTGAGCGGCCTCATCCCAAGGAGACATCATGAGCACCAAGGACTTTGCCCCCGGCGGCTATCGCTATGTGCCCGGCGTGTTCCAGTATTCGGCCGGCGTCGCGGCGCTGCCGGGCCATGTGATCGAGCGCGTGCGCTTTGCCAATCCGGTGCCGCTGAAGGAAGGCTTTGCCCGCATCGCGCACATCATCGGCGCGGCGGGGCGTCCGCTCACTTCCTTCTGCGCCTGCGAGCTGCGCTCGCCCGCGCCCTTTACCGAGGACGGCTTCAAGGCGTTCAACGCCATCTATGCGGGAACCCTGAAGGAATGGGGCCTGTTCGAGATGGGCGACAATCCGGTGGCACGCTCCAATGTGTGCCCGGAGATCAACCCGCCCGCCGAGCCGAGCTTCCACGCTTTCTCCTATGTGCGCGTGGAGGAAGGGGCGGCGCCGTCCTTCGTGGTGGCGGGCTCGGGCGAGGCGCCGGAGGGCCGCGACAGCTATGGTGGCCACGCCATCGCGCCGGGCGATTGCTCGCCCGAAGGCCTGCGCCAGAAGGCGCGCTGGGTGCTCGGCGAGATGGAGCGCCGCATGGGCGCCATGGGCTTTGCCTGGGCAGACACCACGGCGGTGCAGCTTTACACCGTCTACGACATCCACCCCTTTCTGGGGGAGGAGATCGTCACGCGCGGCGCGGCCCGCCATGGCCTCACCTGGCATTTCAACCGGCCGCCGCTGGTCAGCCTCGACTATGAGATGGACTGCCGGGGCGTGGCGCTGGAGCGCGTGGTGGCCGGCTGAGGAAAAGAAAGCGGCGGCCTCCTGTGGGGCCGCCACTCTCAAGCTTTGGGATCAGGCTTCGTGGATCAGTTGGCCGGCCACGCCGCCAGCGACGGCAGAAACCGCGCCAGCGACGGCGGTTCCCCCTGCGAAGGCCCCGACGCCTCCGCTGCTGAGGGCCGCCAAAGCAGCGATCACGGTGGGCGCCAGGGGGCCGGACACCATCGCCAGAGCACATGCGCCGCCAAAGGCCAAGGCGCCCAGAGCACCGCCGCTGATGGCACCAATCGCCCAAGCGGGCAGGCCGCCATTCACGCCTTCAAGGGCTTGTTCCGGAATCTGCTGGCCCTGGGCGGCATTGAGAAGGGCCTGGGCCGATTCGAACACGCGCTCGGATTCCTCCTTGCTCATGGTATAGCCGTTCGCCTCCACGAACGCCTGCAGGTCTTGCGGGCTTTTCGTGCCTTCGCTGAAGGCGCGAAAGGCTGCTTCGTCCTTCATCAATTCCACCAGGAATTCGGCAAAGGTCGCTGGCTTGGTCTGCGTCATTCTGGTCTCCTGAATATGTCGTTCTCTTGCAGCGTTGAAGCCGCGCAGTCTGTTAATTGAACAGGTCGTAGATCTTCTCAGCCGCGTAGCCGGCCACGGCCCCGACTGCACCACCCGCGGTGGCTCCCGCACCGGTGCTCGCGGCGGCCAAGCCCAGAAACTGCAAGCTTTGAAGGGCTATCGCCCCGCCCGCCACTGCAGGCGCACAGGCTCCGCCGACCACGATCCCTGCCAAGATGCCGGCTGCTGCGCCGATCTTCAGCCAGGACAGGCCGCCGGACAACGCTTCCAGTTCCGCGTCAGTCAGTTCCCCCGACTGCCGAAGGGCCTCGAGGCGCGTGGCGGCCTCTTGGCCGACACCGAAAATGCCGTCCGCCTCGCTCTGGCGAAGGGGCAGGCCGCGTTCCGCGAAAAAGGTCATCAGGGCGGCGGGATTGGTGACCTGCTCATTGTAGCGGGCGGCCTGCGCCGGATCCTTCAAGGTCTCCGCCAGAATGTCCTGGAATTTCTGGAACCGCGGATTCACTGGGGTATCTAAAGCCACGTTCATCATCTTGACCCTCGTCTTGGCTCCCGCATCCGCGCTGTGGGATCGGGGACACGCCTTGGCTTCCTGCTTGAGACCGCTTGGTTTCGTTGCGTCGTTGCATCCGCAACCCCGCCTCGACTCCGCGGCCGCGGCGGAAGTGGATCTCGTGTGCTCCGGCTTTCGCCACGTAAGCGTTGCCTGGACGGGTGCGTTTTGCTGAGAGATCGTGACGCAATTGTGGTTTTTTAGATCGATGTGATGAAAAATGATCCGCATAGCATGTAATGTGAGATTTATTACTTATTCTTTCGGTGCCGAGTTCTTTGTATCATTTCCTTTTATTTCTCGAGCCGTTTTGGCGGCTGTCCGGCCGGGGCTGGCGAAGGCGCGGGGGCGGTGCTAGAGGCGGGCCGAGGCGACACCTGCAGTCCGTCCGCCCGCTGTCCAGGCGGTGCCGAGGCGTGGAGGGGCCGCCGAACGTCAGCGCACCGGCGTCCGCCGGAAGCGGTCATCAAGGAAGGACGAGACGATGAGCATCGAGCGGCTCGACAAGGGTCCCCGCATGAGCCAGGCCGTGATCCACGGCGACACGGTCTACCTGGCCGGCCAGGTGGGCGAAGGGCCGGATGTGGCCAGCCAGACCAAGGCGATCCTGGAGTCCGTGGACAGCCTGCTCGCCCGCGCCGGAACGGATAAGTCGCGGCTGCTGTCGGCCACCATCTGGCTTGCCGACATGAACGACTTCGCCGCCATGAACGCCGTGTGGGACAGCTGGGTCGACCCCAACAACGCGCCTGCCCGCGCCACCGGCGAATCCCGCCTCGCGGCGCCCAAATATCTGGTTGAGATCATCATCGTCGCCGCGCGCGGCTGACGCACCATGCCCCGCCTCCCAACAGAGGCGGGGCATCCCACTCAGGCGTTGGCCAGGGCCTTTTGCGCCTGTGCCCTTGAGCGTTCGGAAAGCGCGGCCGGGGCATTGGGCCGCTCGTTCACCACTTCCGCCCGCAGGCGGGGCAGGGCCTCGGGATGGGCCTCCTGCAAGAAGGCGATCAGCTTCTCGCGCACCTCGCATCTGAGGTCGAAGGCGGCGCCCGCATGGACTGCGCTCACCAGGATGCGCACTTCCATCACGGTCTCGCGGAAGTCCGTCACCGCCACATTCACCACCTGCCGGTCCCACAGCAGGGAGGCGGACGCGATCTCCTCCACCTTCTTGCGCACTGCCGCCACCGGTACCCGGTAATCGAGATAGATCATCACCGAGCCGATGAGCGCCGAGCCTTCCCGTGTCCAGTTCTGGAACGGCTTTTCCATGAAATAGCTCAGCGGCAGGATCAGGCGGCGCCAGTCCCAGAGCTTCAGCACCACATAGGTGGAGGTGATGTCCTCCACCTTGCCCCATTCCCCTTCCACCAGCAGCGCGTCGTCGATGCGGATGGGCTGGGTGACCGCAAGTTGGATGCCTGCGAACAGGTTCTTCAGCACCGGCTGAAGCGCAAGGCCGAGCACGATGCCGGCGACGCCCGCCGAGGCCAGAAGGCTGACGCCGTATTGCCGGACTTCCTCAAATGACATGAGGGCGGCCGACAAGGCGAGGGTGAAGATGATGGTGCCCGCCGCCCGGCGCAGGATGCGTGTCTGGGTGACGTGCTTGCGGGCCAGGAGATTGTCGTCGGCATCGAGCTTGAAGCGCCGCAGGTAAACCGTCACCCAGATGTGCAGCGCCGTATTGGCCAGCCATGCCACCAGGGCGATGAAGCACAAGGCGAGGCCTTGCTGCACGAGCGCGGTCTCGCGCACCGTCAGGGGCGCGATGCTGGCCGCGAACCCCAGTGCCACCGTAATGGCCGCCAGCCGCGTGGGCCCCTCCGTGCGCGACACGAGGGAGCGCCAGAACAGGTCCATCCCCGCCACGACGCGGGTGAGGATGCGAAACGCGATCCCATGGAGGAACCGCGCCAGCAGGACGGCCAGGAGAAAGACGATGAGGCTCACGACCCAGCTCGGAACCCAGGCCAGAGAGCCGTTCAGAGTTTCGACCACGTATTCGACGTGCTCCATCTCACCTCCCTCGATGTTCCAAGAAGGGCAACAGCAGGAAGGCTTATGGGTTCCCATCTGACTGCCGGGCGGAACCGGGGCCAGGCCCGGAAACGCCCGGCAGGGCGGGGGGATCAGTGGGCTTTGCCGGCCCGCGCGAGGCGGGAGGCAAGCTGCGAATCCGGCTCCCCCTCCAGGAGCGGGTCGAAGCCGCCCACATGCCGGCTCCAGGCATAGGCCACCAGCAGCCCCTTGGCGCGCGGCAGCAGGGCCAATGCCGTGGCGAGCGCCACCGCCTCGCTGATGGCCAGTTCCAGGAGAAGGGAAACGCCGCCCACTTCCTCCAGCACCCCCGCCACCAGAAGCGCGAGGGCGAGCGCCACCGGGCCGACCAAAAGCGCGATGGCATTGCCCACGCGGCCATGATGCAACGCCTCGCCGCAGCACGGGCAAGCCTCTTCCAATTCGGCAAAGCCGGTCACCACGGGCCCGCCGCCACAGGCCGGGCAGCAACCGGCCCAGCCGCGTCGCAGGGCGAGCGCCACAGGGCGGGGCGGGTTGAAGCCGTTATCGGCATAGACGGGACGCACGGACAAAGCGGGACGCGCGCGCCCGCTGACGCGCGCATGCGCGTCGAAATCCAGGTTCGACATGATGAGATTTCGTATTCCGGGCCAAAGCGGCCCTGCCAGGGGACAGCGCGGGACGATCCACCGCGCCGGCTCAGGTCGGCCGTGCGATCCCCGGTGGCGCTCGCGCCTGGTGCGCCGTCATGGCCCGTCCCGGCACCGCGCGCGCCACTTGCACCGCTGGCGCCGCGCGCCAGGAGCCGATGGGCGCGGGCAAGGCCATGGGGCTGGGCAGAAGACCGCCGCCGTGCACCAGCAGGCAGGCCGCGCAGGTCATCAGCCCTCGGGCCGCGCCGCCGGAGTCGTCGTGGGGCGTGTCCTCCTGGCTGCGGCACAAATCCGGCCAACTGCCATCGGGCAAAGCGAAAGCGGACAGGTCGATTTGGGGATTGGCCTGCGCCACCGGCTGGTGGGCAAAGCCAAGCAGCAGCATCGCCAGCGCATAAAGCGCGGCGACCGCCCGTCGCGAACCCCTGTGCAATCGGCCCCCGCCCATGCCCCGCTTCTTCCGCATCGCCCGCTTCAGGTCAAGCTGAGCGTGCGCTGCATCATTTGACCGGATCGGGAGGGGTGGCATTGACATGGGCCAAATCGCAGGGCGTGTCCTTCCCTTGGGCCCGCTGTTGTGAGGTGCGCCTCTTTGGTGCTTGAGAGCCGGGCCGTGGGGCCATCTCCGGGCATGGGAAACGACGAGGGACACAGGACGGCGAGATGGCGGGCGCAACAGATATGATCATCCGGAACATGGAAGCTGCGGACGGCGCGGCATGGCGGGATCTGTGGGCCGGCTACAATGCCTTCTACGCGGCGCGCGTGCCGGAGGCGACGACGGCCCACACCTGGTCCCGCATCCTGGATCCCGCCTCCCCTCTCTTCGGCCGCCTCGCCCTGGCCGAGGGTCGCCCGGTGGGCTTCAGCCTGTGCGTGCTGCATGAGGGCACCTGGGTGCGCGATCCCATCTGCTACCTGGAGGACCTGTTCGTCGATCCGCAGGTGCGCGGCAAGGGCGTCGGGCGGGCCTTGATCCAGGACCTGGTGGATCTCGGCCGCGCGCGGGGCTGGGCGCGGCTCTACTGGCACACCCGCGCCGACAATCCCGCCCGCCGGCTCTATGACAGCTTCCTGCCGGCCGACGACTTCGTGCGCTACCGCATGGATCTGACGTAAGGCTCAGGCCCGATAGGTGGAGACCTGCGTCAGAAGCCAGGACCTGAACGCCTGGACGGCGGGCGTCTCCTGCTTTCCCTCCGGCAGGACGATGTAATAGCTCTGCGCGCTGGAGAAGGGGCGCGGGCAGGCTTCCAGGAGCCGGCCGGCCGCCAGTTCCTCCTCGATGAGATAGCGCGGCAGCAGGGCGAAGCCGGCACCCGCGAGGGCCGCCTCGATGACCATGTTGAACTGGTCGAAATGGTGGCCCTGGAATGCATTCACTTCCGCCAGGCCCTGCGCCTCGAACCATTGGCTCCACAGCTTGGGGCGGGTGCTCAGGTGAAGGAGGGGGCCGTGCGCGATGCCGTCGGGCGTGGACGGCTGGCTGGCGAAGGCGGGGCTCGCCACGGGCACGATGAGTTCGTCGCACAGATAGGTGCAACTGGCATGGGGCCAGACGGGCTGGCCATAATGAATGGCCACGTCGAAATCCCCGCGCGACAGATCGAAAGGTCCGCGATGGCAGGCGATATTGAAGCTGATGCCGGGATGGAGCTTCAGGAAGCCCGGCAGGCGGCGCATGAGCCAGCGGCTGCCGAAGCTCGGCAAGGTGGCGATGGTGAGCAGCGCCTTGCCGTCGGAGGCGGCCAGCGCCCGGCGCATGATCTCCTCGCTCTGGTCCAGCAGCCGCGCCACCTGCGGCAGCAAGGCCCGCCCCGCTTCCGAGAGCACCACGCGCTTGCGCACGCGCTCGAACAGCACGACGCCCAGCTGGGTCTCCAGGGTGCGGATCTGCCGGCTGACCGCGCTCTGGGTGAGGTTCAATTCCTCCGCCGCGCGGGTGAAGCTGCCGTGGCGGGCGGCGCAGGCAAAGGCCTGGAAAACCCCCAGGTCCGGGATGAGGCTGCGCGTGAGGTTCATTCCCATCTCGCATCAACAAAGTCGAAAACGTCGCTGTAGCGGCATTGGCCGCTTGATTATCATGCATTGACCGAATGAATGAACCGCCCCATCGCCGCGTCCTGCGCGGCCGTGCGAAGGCGGGGTGAACCCGTGCGGAGAAGACCATGCCCGAGACGCTTGACCTGAAGCAGGAAACCGCCGTGCTCCTCGATCGCCTCGGCGTCGCTCGTGCGGCCTGGACGGGCGGCGACATAGTGTCCTTCAGCCCCGTGACCGGTGAGGCCATCGGCCATCTGCGCACCGTCTCGGCGAGCGAGGCTGCCGCCGCCATCGATGCCGCCCACGCGGCGTTCAAGGCGTGGCGCCTTGTGCCCGCGCCCCGGCGGGGCGAACTGGTACGGCTGCTGGGCGAGGAATTGCGGGCTGCCAAGGCGGATCTGGGGCGCCTCGTCTCCATCGAGGCCGGCAAGATCGCCTCCGAGGGCCTGGGCGAAGTGCAGGAGATGATCGACATCTGCGACTTCGCCGTCGGCCTTTCCCGCCAGCTTTATGGCCTCACCATCGCCACCGAGCGCGCGGGCCATCGCATGATGGAGACATGGCATCCCCTCGGCGTCACCGGCATCATCTCGGCCTTCAATTTCCCCGTCGCGGTTTGGTCCTGGAACGCGGCGCTGGCGCTGGTGTGCGGCAATCCGGTGGTGTGGAAGCCCTCGGAAAAGACCCCGCTCACGGCGCTCGCCTCCCAGGCGGTGTTCGAGCGCGCGCTCGCCCGCTTCGGCGATGCCCCGGCCCATCTCAGCCAGGTCCTGATCGGCGACCGGGCCATCGGCGAGGTGTTGGTGGACCATCCCCGCGTGCCTCTGGTCTCGGCCACGGGCTCCACCCGCATGGGCCGCGAGGTGGGGCCGCGCCTCGCCCGGCGCTTTGCCCGGTCCATCCTGGAACTGGGCGGCAACAATGCGGGGATTGTCTGCCCCTCCGCGGATCTCGACATGGCGCTGCGCGCCATCGCCTTCGGCGCCATGGGCACGGCGGGCCAGCGCTGCACCACGCTGCGCCGCCTGTTCGTCCATGAGAGCGTCTATGACACCCTCGTTCCGCGCCTGAAGGCCGCCTATGGCAGCGTGTCCTTGGGCAATCCGCTCACCACCTCTGCCCTGGTGGGACCGCTGGTGGACCGCGCTGCCTTCGAGGGCATGGAGCGCGCGCTTATCGCCGCGAAGGCCGAAGGCGGCACGGTGTTCGGCGGCGAGCGGGTGACGGAGGCGGGGCCGGAGGGCGCCTATTATGTGCGCCCGGCCTTGGTGGAAATGCCCCGCCAGTGCGGGCCGGTTCTGGAAGAGACCTTCGCGCCCATCCTCTACGTGATGAAATACACCGACTTTGACGCGGTGCTGGAGGCCCACAACGCGGTGGCGGCGGGCCTGTCCTCCTCCATCTTCACGCTCAATGTGCGCGAGGCGGAACGCTTCCTGGCGGCGGATGGCTCCGATTGCGGCATCGCCAATGTCAATATCGGCACGTCCGGCGCCGAGATTGGTGGCGCATTCGGCGGCGAAAAGGAGACGGGCGGCGGCCGCGAATCCGGCTCGGACGCCTGGAAGGCCTATATGCGCCGGGCCACCAATACGGTGAACTATTCCACCGCCTTGCCGCTGGCGCAGGGCGTGTCCTTCGACATCGGCTGAGCCTCGGCCGCAGGGACGACAATGGCTTCGGGCGCCTTCCCCGCCTGCCGCAAGGCGTGCATGCGGCGGAAGGCGGCCTCCAGGCCCCGGGTGAAAGCGCTGGCATCGAAGAGGGGGGCGCGCGCGCGCTCTTCCTTGAGGTGCGCCTTCATCGCCGCGAGCCGGACCGGATCGCGTGCCAGGGCCAGAGCGAGGGCCTCATAGTCCGCAAGTGTCGTGGTGATGAGGGCGGGCAGGCCGACTGCGGTGAGGAGGCTTGCCGCCACCCGCGCGGCGAAGCTCTCGCCCCTGCAGGTGAGAACCGGGACACCGGCCCACAGGGCATCGCTGGCCGTGGTGTGGGCGTTGTAGGGCAGGGTGTCGAGGAAGAGGTCCGCATGCGCGTGGCGGGCGAGATGATCAGCCAGGTCCATGCGCGGTGCGAAGATCAGCCGGTCCGGGTCGATGCCGGCGCTCGCGGCCTCATAAAAGAGATTGTCTCGCGCGGTGGCATTGGCCTCGAACAGCCAGAGCACCGATCCCGGCACCTGCGCCAGCAGCCGCATCCAGAGCCGGAACAGAGCCGGCGTGATCTTGTAGGTGTTGTTGAAGCAGCAGAAGACGAAGCCCTTCTCCGGCAGCCCGCAGGCGGCACGGCTGGGCGTCGTCTCGGCGATGGCGCGGCGGCTGTCATTGGGCTGGTAGGCGCCGGGAAGCTGGACGATCTTCTCGTCATAATGGCCGGCGTGGGCGAGGGGGGTGACCACCCGATCGCCGATGATGTAGTCCATGAAATCGGCGCCCATGGTGCCGGGATAGCCGAGGAAGCTCACCTGCACCGGCGCGGGCCGCAGGGCCAGGATCTCGGTGCGGCAGCCGAGCGTATAGCCCTTTAGGTCCACCAATATGTCGATGCCGTCGGCGCGGATGCGCTGGGCCGCCGCGCTGGCTGAGAGGTGCCCCACCTCCACGAAATGATCGAACCCCGCCATCACGCGGCGCCGCATGGCCGAGCCATCGTCCGGGCCGTGCGAATAGGCGTAAAGCTCGAAGGCGGACCGGTCGTGCCGCTCGAACAGCTCCACAGCCAGGAAGGCCGTGGCGTGATGGTAGAAGTCGCTGGACAGATATCCCACGCGGATCGGCCGGCCGGCCGGCGCCTGGGGCGCGGGCGGCAGGCGGTCGGCCGGCGAAAAGCGCAGAGAGCGCGCATAGAGCCGCGCGGCCCGCAGGTGATCGGCGGGCGTGACATGGGACGACAGGAGGATGAAGGGGCTCACCGGCGTTCCGGTGCGCTCCAGCAGGCGCGCGAGGGACGCCTCGTCCTCTTCCACGCTGCCCCACTGGCAGATCTGCCGGCTGGCATTGGCGGCGCCGAGGCGGGCGGTGACGTTGTCGGGCTCCTTTTGGAGCACCCGGCGAAAGAGGTTGAGCGCCTCGGGAAAGCGCTTTCCGTCCAGGCAGACGGCCGCCAGGTTGAGGAGGGCACCCACATGGTTGGGCTCCAGCGCCAGCGCCCGGTTGAGGCTCTCCACCGCCGCCTGCCGGCGCCGGGGATCGGACAGGAGGATCAGCCCGGCATTGGCATGGAAGGCCGGCGCGGACGGCTTTTCCGCCGCTGCGGCCTGGAACAGGGCCAGGGCTTCTCCATCGCGCCCCGCTTCATAGGCGGCAAGGCCGGCTTGTCCGAGATCCTCGGCGGTCAACTGGCCCGCCGTGACGGCCGCGCGCCAGATGCGGATCGCTTCGTTCGGGTCGCGTGGGAAAACGTCCCGCCCCCGTTGCAGGTCAATCTGCCCCGCGTGCGAGGACGTCGCGCGAAAGGGCAGGACGTGCGGTCTACGCGGCGCGCCAGCCATGACGCGCGGGGAGACGTTCCGCAGGGCGTTCCGACGCGCCTTCGACATGCCGCATCCTTCTGCTTGCACGGCCCGCGGCCGCCCGTTGGCTTTCGCGCACCCTCTCCGCTTCGCCTTGCCTGGGGCTGACGTCACGCCATGCGGGCGTGGATGTCGAACCAGCTTGTGCGTGGCGCGATGCGTGTGCCCGCGCGGTCCCGCACAGTCGTGGCGTAGAGATCTTCGAAGGCGTGCCGGTCGAGCCAGGGGCCGGGCAGGGCTTCGCCCCATGGCCCGGATGCCCCTTTCGGGAAGACGTAGGGCAGGTCCGGATCCCGCATGGCGGGCACTTGGGACTGGTCCACCAGCGTGAAGGCGCCATAGCCGGCCTCGGCCAGGGCGGCGATGTAATGAAAGCCGAAGCGGCAATCTTCGACGCTGACGAAGTCCGGCTTCCGCGCCTGCGCCCGCACCTGTTCGAGGACGATGGAGTCCACGCCCTCCACGTCAATCTTCAGATAGTGCGGCACGCCGTGGCGGGCGAACAGCATCTCAAGCGTGACGGCGGGCATCTCCACCGCGCGGGTCGGCGTGTCCTCGCGCCCGGCCCAGACCGGCTCGATGCTGCTCCAATGGTCGTTCGCCTCGTTCACATGGAAGGTGACGGTGCCCGCGCTCGACCAGATGGCGGCCTCCTCCAGATGGACGTGTCCGGCCGCGATCTCCTGGGCAAAGCGGATACGCGCGGCGGCCGCGAGGGCCGGGTTGGCCTCCAGCGCCACCACGTCGAAGCCCTTGGCCAGATAGTAGGCGGTGTCGTCGCCATTGTTCATGCCGAGATCCATGACCATGCGGCCGGCAGGTGAGAGGCTCATGAGGGAAGGCGCTCCTTGGGAATGGCGTAGACCACGGCGCCCGTGCCGCACCAGCCATGGGTGCGGATGAGCACGCGATAGTCGGGCAAGGTGTCCATCAGCCAGAGCGGCGTCGCCGCGAGGCCGTCGGCATTGTGGTAAATGGTGGCCGCGACGATGGGGCGGTGGCGCAGCAAGGTTTTCCGCGCCCCGTCCAGCGCCGCCAGCTCCGCCCCTTCCAGGTGCAGCTTTACGAAGCTGGGATTGAGCTTGAGGGCGTCGATGGGGGTAAGGCGCGCCCCCAGGGTACCTGTGGCCGAGACCTGCGAGGCGAAGCCGAGGCCCGCATGGAACAAGGCGGGCCGGGCGCGATCGCCCAGCACCGCATCGAGAACACGGACGCGGCGCATCGTCTTTCCGGGCCATGCGGCGATGGTCTTTTCCAGCACGGCGCGGCTCTCCGGGTCCGGCTCCACCGCCCAGGCCGCCCCGATGCGGCCGCCAGTGCCGGCAATGATCTGTGCGAGCACCGTGCCATGGTGGGCGCCGCCATCCAGCACCCGTTCCGAGGGTGAAAGCAGCGGCGTGATCTCGGGCAGCAGGAAGCGCGTGGCGGTCTCGACGGGCGCGCCGGCAAAGTCCCACTCCTCGCGCGCCAGCCGCCAGGCGGCAAAGCGCAGATAATGGGCGCGGGAGGCATCGTCGGCGAGGCCCGCCAGCATGGCGTCCGCTGCCTCGAGGCCGGGGCCGCGCAGAGGTGGGGCGAACCAGCCATTGCCCAGGGGATGACGGTCGCGGAAGGCCTCGGTCACGTCATAGGCGGGGATGCAGCGGGCAAAGCCCTGGCGCCGCAGATCCCGGGCCAGGGGCACATAGGGCGCGGTGACCACCGCCACCGCGACCAGGGCTTTGGCCTTCACGGTCTCCGGAACCGCATCGGGCGAGAGCACGGGCAGCCCCGCCCAGGCAGGATCGCGGGTGCACTCGCGCGCATTGCGGTCGATGACGCCCGAAACCGGCTGGCCGACCGCCGCCAGATGGGCCCGGACCAGCTTGCCCAGTGCGCCGGCGCCATAGATCCACAGGTCGTCGCCGGCGGGGTGCGCTGGCGTGCCGGCGGGCGCGCCGGCATTGGCCATGCGCAGCAGCGCGCGGGCGGCGGCAAGGTCGGGCAAGGAAGCAAAATGGCGGCTGAGATGGTGCGCGCATCCCGGCCGCAGGCCGGGGCCGGGCGCCAGCGCGGACAGCCAAGGCGCACGGGCGCGTCTTTCGTCCAGCATCGGCAATCCCTTCACCCTCTCGACCCCTGCGGCAAGATCCGGTGCGAACCGGGCGGGGCACAGTGACCGGCGGGCCTGTCGTGAGCCTTGTGTCCGGCCCGGGCGAGGAAAAGACAGCCTCGCGCCATGCGGGGCCTCTATGAACAGGGCGCCTTTGCCAGCCAGGAGCCGATCGTGCCCAGCCTGCCACCCCGCACCATCCTCTTGACGGGCGCCACCGGCTTCGTCGGGCGGCAGATCCACAAGGCGCTGGTGCGGCAGGGTCACCGGGTGCGGGCGGTGGTGCGGACGGGCACGGCAGGCCGGCTGGGCCATGAGGCGCAGGTGATCGAGGCGCCTGACCTGTTCGCCAAGGATGCCGCATTCTGGGGACAGGCGGCGCAGGGCGTCGACGCCGTGATCCATGCGGCCTGGGTGGCGACCCCCGGCCAGTATCTCACCTCGCCGCACAACCTGGAATGCGTGCGCGGCACGCTGGCCCTCGCGCATGGCAGCGCGGCGGCGCGCGTGCCGCATGTGATCGGCATCGGCACCTGCTTTGAATATGCGCTGCCGGGCGAGCATCTTACGGTGGACGCCCCAGTGGGGCCGGCCACCCTCTACGCCACGGCAAAGCTTGCCACATTCCAGCTGCTGGAGGCCTTCTTCGCCGGCAGCGGCACCACCTTTTCCTGGGCACGGCTGTTCTATCTCTATGGGGAGGGCGAGCATTCCGATCGCCTCGTCGCCCACATCAAGGCCAAGCTCGCCGCCGGCGAGGTGGCGCGCCTGTCGGCTGGAACGCAGGTGCGCGACTTCCTGGACGTGGAAGTGGCGGGCGCCATGGTCGCCCGCATCGTTGAAAGCCGACAGCCTGGCGCAATCAACGTCTGCTCAGGTGTGCCCGTCACGGTCCGGCAACTGGCGGAGCGGACGGCGGACGCCCTGGGGCGCCGCGACCTGCTGGAATTCGGCAGCGCGCCCCCCCGCCCCGGCGATCCGACCGCCGTCGTCGGTGTCTGCAACCTGACGCCGGAGCTGTGCTGACGAGGAGGGGAAGCCCAATCATGAAGGCCGAGATCAAGCCGCGCATCAACCTGGAGGGCCGCACGCGGCTGGAGACGGTCATTCCTCTCGAGGCGCCTTACATTGTCTTTGTGGACCCGGCGAGCGCGTGCAATTTCCAGTGCAGCTTCTGCCCCACTGGCCACCGCGACCTCATCCGCGACACAGGCCGCTACCAGGGCGCCATGAAGTTCGAGGTCTTCACCAAGATCATCGACGACCTGTCGGCATTCTCCCGGCCCATCAAGGTGCTGCGCCTCTACAAGGATGGCGAGC
Organism: Aquabacter sediminis; assembly: GCF_028863665.1. Classification (GTDB taxonomy): domain Bacteria; phylum Pseudomonadota; class Alphaproteobacteria; order Rhizobiales; family Xanthobacteraceae; genus L1I39. Next base: position 54,166 of record NZ_JARBFX010000013.1, on the reverse strand, counting down.
CCTTCCTCAATCGCCGCCTCGCCGACATGATCGCCTATGCCAAAGCGAGCGGGCAGGTGGACTATGTGGACACCACCACCAACGGCACCTTTCTGTCGCCTGAGCGCCTCGCCCCTGTGCTGGAGGCTGGCCTCGACAAGATCAACATCTCCGTCGACGGCATGACTCCCGAGCAATATCGCCGCTTCACCGGCGTCGACTTCGATTTCGACGGCTTCGTGCGCAATGTGCGCTGGCTCTATGACAATAAGGGCGACTGCGAAGTGGTGGTGAAGATCCCCGGAGAGCTGATCAGCGAGGCGCAGCGCCAGGACTTCTTCGATACGTTCGGCGATCATTGCGACCGCATTTTCATCGAGAATTTCGCGCCCTGCTGGCCGCAATTCGACATCGAGGCCCATACGGGCGTGACCATCTCGCAGGGCATCTACCAGCAGCCCGTCGGCGAGACCGAGACGTGCCCCTACATCTTCTACGGCATCTCGGTGAATGCGGACGGGCTGGTGAGCTCCTGCTTCCTGGACTGGGGTCGCAAGCTGGTGGTGGGCGACGTGCGCACCACCTCGCTCAAGGACATCTGGAACGCGCCGGCGCTCAACGCGCTGCGCCTCCAGCATCTGGAAGGACGGCGTCGGGAGAATGCGGTGTGTGGGGGCTGCGGCCAGCTCTCCCATTGCCTCCCCGACAACATCGACCCGTATCGGGGCGAGCTGCTGGCGCGCTTCAAGGCGACGGTTCAGCTCGATCCCTCGGTGCCCGCGCCCGGCGGCACCGTCGCGCTTCCCGCAGCAGCGGAATGAAGATCCTCCACATCAGCGCCCATCTGGGCGGCGGCGTGGGCAAGGCCCATGCCGCCTTGATGGAGGCGGCCCTGACGGACGCGGCCGCCGGCCGAGGCAAGGCGAGCGAGGTCCGGCACACCTATGTGCTGCTGGAGCCGCCCAAGGATCTTGACTATGTGTCCCGCATTGCCGCCGCCGGGGGGCACGTCGTGGTGGCGCCGCCGGTTGAGGAGATCGTCCGTCTGGTGGAGGCGAGCGACATCGTGCAGGTGGAGTGGTGGAACCATCCCCGGCTTTACGCCCTGCTCGCCACCGCTGACCTGCCGCCCATGCGCCTGGCGCTGTGGACCCACATTTCCGGTCTCAATGCGCCCTTGATCCCCGCTGGCCTTCCGGCTCTGGCGGACCATACCCTTTTCACCTCCGCCTGCTCCTATGCCGCGCCCAATCTGGCGCCGGTGATCAAGGCGGGACGCGAGCGGTTTTCGGTGGCCAATTCTGGCTTCGGCTTCGCCCCCATGGTCCGCGCGCTCCCCCAAGCGCCCTTGCGCTGCGGTTATCTGGGCACGGTGGATTTCATCAAGCTCCACCCGCAGGTGTTTGACATCATTGATGCGGTGGAGATGGATCTGCGGGTGTCCTTCTTCGGGCATCTCGATCCACTGGGAGACGTGGCGGTGCGGGCGGCGCGCATGCGGCATCCGGAGCGGGTGCGCTTCATGGGCTATGCCTGTGACCCCGCCTCCATCCTGAGCGAACTGGACCTGTTCCTTTATCTGCTGACCCCGGGCCACTACGGCACGGCCGAGAATGCGCTGGTGGAAGCCATGTCGCTGGGCGTCGTGCCCGTTGTCTTCGACAATGCGGCCGAGACGAGCCTCGTGAGCGACGGCCGCAATGGACATGTGGTCCGGGACGCCGATCAGTGCGTCGCGCTCCTTGATGCGCTTCACCGCACGCCGTCCCGGCTCGCGCCGCTGTCGGCGCAGGCAGCGGCAGACATGAGGCGCACCCGCACGCCGCGGGCCACCTTGCGCACCCTCAGGCGGGTCTATGCCGGAATGATGGGGCTGCCCCGCCGCCGCCGGGATTTTGCCACCGCCCTCGGGGTGGACCCCCGCGGCTGGTTCCTCTCCACCCTGGGCGAGCGGCCCGATGGGGCAGGGGCCTCGGAGCGCCTGATGGGGCGGACCTGCTCCAAGGGGAGCCTCGGCCATTTCCATGCCTGCTTCCCGGAGGATGCCAGCCTGACGGCACTCGGGATGGACATGCGCCCCTGAACAGTCCGCCCGCCGGCCGCACGCGCTAGCGCGCCAAGTTGCCGCGGGCCGGACCTCGAAAGCGCTTCGCCGCGCCTTGCACCCCCTTGAAAAAGAAAACCCGCATGCCCTCCGCCGGTCCGGCCGAGGGCATGCGGGCGCACACCTGCCCGATCAGAGCAGGACGGACTGGCGGATATCCCGCTCGCTGACCACGAGGCCGGGCGCATAGCCCTGGTCGATATATCCCTGCCGCTGGCTCTCGTCGGAGACGAAGACGATGCTGCCGGCGAGGGTTTTCGCGCTGGGCTCAGCAGGCGGGGGAAGCACGAGAATGCGCCGCTCCAGGCCCACGTCCCGCAGCAGCTGGCCGAGGGCTTGCCCGTCATCCACGCCGCTCACCAGGAGCCGCTCGATGCCGGCGACGCCATTGGCGAAACGGGCCAGCGTCTGCGCCATGACCAGAACCGGCAACTGGTCCATATGCTCGAACTCGGCGACCCGGCGCGGGTCCAGATAGGTCAGCCGGCAGATGATCTCATAGGCGCGGATGAAGTCCTTGCGCTGCAGCCACAGGCGCAGGGCGACCCGCATGCGGGTCTCCACGAAGACGTCCACCATGTCGCGGAAGGCGCGGTGCATCTCTTCGTTCAGCACGAGGTTGCGCCGGCGCAGCAGGCTGAAGATCATGTATTCGATGCCGCCGCGATAATTGTCCCAGATGGTCATGGCGTCATCCACGCCCGCCTGGCTGCGCTCCGGCATGACCGGGGTCAGCGTCACCGAGCGGAAATAGGGCATCCGGCGGAAGGCCACCGGCCCCTCGGCGATGACACCGGCAATGTAGCTGAAGGCCCAGTAGCAGAAGCGCGGCGCGGCCGTGATCTGGCGGGCGGCATCGGCGCGGTAGATGACGATCTCCGGGAAGATGTGGTGCTCCACCACATAGCCCAGCAGCGCCGCCTCCTCGCCCGGCCCGAAGATCTTCAGTTCGTCCGGCTGGTGGTAGAACAGGCAGGTGGTGGTCTTGTTGAGGTCGTCATAGACCTCCCACGGCGTATAGCAGGCCCGGATCTCCGGGTTGGCCATCAGGAAATGGATATTGTCGGCCACCGCTTCCGGGATCAGAAGGTCATCGTCGGCGAGGAACAGCATGTACTGCCCCTCAGCCCGGTGGAACACGCTGATGAGGTTGAAGAGAACCTTGTTCTCCTCCTGCCGGAAATAGCGGATGGGCAGGCCATCTGCGCGGTGGCGCTCCACCACCTCCGGCGTGTCGTCGGTGGAATGGTTGTCGGAGACCACCACCTCGTAGCTGAAGTCCCAGCTCTCGCCCCACGCCTTGATCTGGGGGAACAGGTGCTCCAGGAACCGAGCCCGGTTGTAGGTCGGGATGCAGATGCTCAGCGTCACGCCGCCCGCCATTGGGGCCTTCTGTGAGGTCATGGACGATAATCCTGCGCCGCTGCGTCGCGGTCGGAAATGAGGGTGGGGGCGATCTGCCATTGGATGGCGAAGGCGGGGTCGTCCCAGCGATAGGTGCGGGCGAGGTCCGGCGCATAGACGTCGGACACCAGGTAGAAGACCTCGCACTGGTCTTCCAGGGTGAGAAAGCCGTGGGCGCAGCCCTCTGGCACATAGACCGAATTCTGGGCCTGCGCGCTCAATTCGATGCTGGCCCAGCGCAGATAGGTGGGCGAGGCCGGCCGCAGGTCCACGACCACGTCCTGCACCCGGCCCCGGACGGCGCGCACCAGCTTGGCCTCGGCGCGGGGCGCATCCTGGATGTGCATGCCGCGCAGCGTGCCCTTCCTCGGATTGCCGGAGAGATTGGCGTGAACGAACCGGTCCATGAGCCCACGCGCCCGGAAGGTCTCGGCGCAGAAGGCCCGGCCAAACGTGCCGCGGGCATCCTGGAAGGGCGTCAGCGTAATCTCATAGGCGCCGTCCACGGCGGTCGGCAGGAAGGTGAGGCCGGGCAAGGCGGGGGGCGTTGCGGCAGCGGGGGCAGGCGCAGAAGGGGCGCGCAGGGGCCGGCGGGTGCGCAAGCGGGTCGGCCGGCCGCGCGCGGGCTCCATCGGGCCCGGCAGCCCAAGCGCCCCCGCATCCGGCAGGCGCGGCTCGAAGCCTTCGGGCGAATGCGCATTGTCCATGCTCGGTCCTCCCCGGATGGAAGATGCGAAGCGCCCACGCGCCCGATCCTCTTCCACGTCCAGGGCTAAAGGGCCTCGGTTGCCTGGGGCTGACTCTCCGCGGGGCCCGCCGTGGGCGGCGCCCGCCGCATGGCGCATACGTACATTCCCAGATTGTTGCGGTGCGTGCTAACCGTTATCGAGCTATTCTCACCTAGATATAGGACAGCCCAGCGAAAGGCGCGCGCATGGCCGAACCCACAGCGGAGCTTGAGAGGCTCCTGATGCAGCGATCCCTCACCGATCCGCAGCTGCTTGAAGCCGCGGAGACGGCGAGCGATTTCCGCATCCTGCCCGACGCCACCGTGATCAAGATCGGCGGCCAGAGCGTCATCGACCGGGGGCGGGCGGCGGTCTATCCGCTGGTGGACGAGATCGTGGCCGCCCGCAAGGTGCACACGCTTCTCATCGGCACCGGCGCGGGCACGCGGGCGCGCCATCTTTATTCCATCGCGGCCGATCTCAGCCTGCCGGCGGGCTTCCTGTCCCAGCTCGGCGCCTCCGTGGCGGGCCAGAACGCCGCCATGCTCGGGCAATTGCTGGCGCGGCACGGCATTCCCGCCGTCGAGGCGGCGGGATTGTCCGCCGTTCCCCTCTATCTGGAGGAGGTGAATGCGGTGGTGTTCGGTGGCATGCCGCCTTACGCGCTGTGGATGCGCCCCGCCGCCCAGGGCGTCATTCCGCCCTACCGCACCGATGCCGGCTGCTTCCTGGTGGCCGAACAATTCGGCTGCAAGGCCATGATCTATGTGAAGGACGAGGATGGCCTCTTCACCGCCAATCCCAAGACGTCCAAGGACATCGCCTTCATTCCCAGGATCTCGGTGGATGAGATGAAGGCCCGTGGCCTGCACGATTCCATTCTCGAATTCCCGGTTCTGGACCTCCTGAAATCCGCACGCCATGTGCGCCAGGTGCAGGTGGTCAACGGCCTCGTGCCCGGCAATCTCACCCGCGCGCTGGCGGGCGAGCATGTGGGCACCATCATCACCGCCGACTGAGGGCGCGCCATGGCTGAAACCTCCAACAGCATCAAGCATCTGGCCTCCGCGCTCGCGCGCCAGACGCTGCTCGACCGCGACCTGACCTCGCCGGTTGCGGGCCGCAAGCCCATCCGCCTCCTGCCCTGGCTTCAGGTGGTGAAGATCGGCGGGCGCTCCATCATGGATCGCGGCGCCGCCGCCATCCTGCCCCTGGTGGCCGAATTGCGCGCGCTCCTGCCCGAGCATCGGTTGCTGATCCTGACAGGAGCCGGCGTGCGGGCGCGGCATGTCATGAGCGTGGGGCTCGACCTCGGTCTGCCGGTGGGCTCGCTCGCCCCGCTCGCCGCCAGCGAGGCGGGGCAGAACGGGCACATCCTGGCCGCGCTGCTGGCCAGCGAAGGGGTCTCCTATGTGGAGCATCCCACCATTGCCAGCCAGCTCGCCATTCACCTCTCCGCCGCCCGCGCGGTGGTGGGCAGCGCCTTCCCGCCCTATCACCACCATGAATTCCCCAATTCCCGCATCCCGCCGCATCGTGCCGATGCGGGCGCCTTTCTCCTGGCGGATGCGCTGGGGGCGGCGGGGCTGACCCTGGTGGAAGATGTGGACGGCGTCTATTCGGCCGATCCCAACGGGCCGGACGGGGCAAGCGCCCGCTTCCTGCCGGAAGTCCATGCCTCCGCGCTGGCCGAAGCCAAGGGGCCGCTGCCGTTCGATCGGGTGCTGCCGGACCTGATGGCCAATGCCCGTCATCTCACCCATGTGCAGGTGGTCAACGGCCTCGTTCCCGGCCGCCTCACGGCTGCGCTCCGGGGCGACCATGTGGGCACCATCGTGCGCACGGGCGCCGGCACTTGAAGACGGGGGCGGGGCCTTGCAGGCCTCGCTCCGTTCCGCTCATGGGCGGCAGGCCGCCTATTTGTTCAGATAGTAATAGATGCTGCTGCGCGCAGTGCCGAGCGCCTTTGCTACCAGGTCCACGGACCCCTTGAGCGACATCAGCCCCTCCTCCTCCAGCAGGGCCATCAGATCGCGCTTTTCGGCGGTGGTGAGCGATTTCGGCTCCTTGTTGCGGGCGGCGGAGAAGTCGCGGATGCGCTTCAGAATGTCCTCCGACCGCGGCCCCTGGATTCTCTCCTTCAGGCCGTCCCCGGTGCGAATGGCGGTGAAGGCCCGGATATAGTCCGCCATGCCGTTGAGGTACGACACGTCCATATTGAGGCAGAGGGCGGCCACGTAGGTGCCACTGCTGTCCCTGAGGCCAATGGAGGTGCTCTTCACCTGCCGGCCGTCGCGGAGCGTGTTGGCGTAATTGACCAGCTTATCGGGAAAACCCGGATCGCCGATGCGTGCGAGCCCCAGCTCGGTGGCCGGATCTCCAACGGCGCGGCCGGAGATATTGTTCTCGATCTTGACGATGGCATGGGACGGGTTGGTGAGGTCGTGCAGCACCACCTCGCAGAGGGGGGCGAACGTCTCCGCGAGCGCCTGCGCGATCTTTCCGGCTTCCCGCAGGATCAGTTCATGTTCGGAGCGCTTCGACATTTTGTCCGTTTTCGACAATTTTGTTGACATAAATTCAGTTTTCGACATTTTGTCGAAATGTTCAATGGGCGGCCGCGCATCCTCCCTCCTAAGGTGCCGGGGCCCCGTTCTGTCGCGAGCCTGACGTGCCCTCATGACCTCCGAAGCACCCGCTTTTCTTGATCCCCGCACCGGCCAATACTTCCCGCTCCAGACCCTCGCCTGGCGCTCGCCCGAGGGCCATCCCTTGATGGTGACCCCGATGGACGGGCTCACGCGCGGCCAGATCCGCAGGGATCACCGCTCCATCTGGCGCTATGCCGCTGCCCTGCCGGTGGATCCGGCGGGCGCGGTGTCGCTTGGGGAGGGGCTCACTCCGCTCGTTCCGGCCTCCATCGACGGCCTCTCATGTCGCCTCAAGCTGGAGTGGTTCTCTCCCACCGGCTCGTTCAAGGATCGCGGCGCGTCGGTGCTCATCTCTCACCTGCGGGCGCTCGGAATCGAAGGGGTGGTGGAGGACAGTTCGGGAAATGGTGGTGCCGCCATCGCCGCCTATGGGGCGGCGGCTGGCATGCGCGTGGGCATCTTCGCGCCCGCCTACACCCAGCCGGCGAAGATCGCCCAGGCGCGAGCCTATGGGGCGCAGGTGACCCTGGTTCCCGGCACCCGGCACGACACGGAGGAAGCCGCTATGCGCGCGGCCGAGACGACGTATTATGCCAGCCACAACTGGCATCCCATGTTCCTGCAGGGCACGAAGACGCTGGGCTATGAAATCTGGGAGGACCTTGGCTTCCGCGCCCCGGACAATGTGATCATTCCCACCGGCGCCGGGAGCAATGTGCTCGGCTGCCACATGGCCTTCCGGGAATTGCTGGCGGCCGGGGAAATCTCCCGCCTGCCGCGGATTTTCGTGACCCAGCCGGAAAACTGCTGCCCCATTCACGCCGCGCTTCATCCCGCGTGGCGCGGCGGCGCGCCGCTTGAGGTCCATCCGACCGTGGCGGAAGGCACTGCGATCCGTGCCCCCATCCGCTTGCAGGAGCTGGTGGCAGCGATCCGCGACACGGGCGGCTCGAGCGCGGCTGTGTCCGAGGACGAGATCATCGGGGCGGCTCGGCTCCTGGCCTCGAAGGGTTTCTACACGGAGCCCACCTCCGCCCATGCCTTCGCCGGGCTGAAGCAACTGGTGGCGGCGGGTGTGATCGAGGACGGCGAGGAGACCGTCGTGGTGCTGACCGGATCCGGCCTCAAGGCGACGCAATTTTATGCGGAGCGGTTCGCGCAAGTGCCCTGAGTTCGCGGAGGTGCCCTGAGGGAGATGCGGGCCGCTTGGCCCGCATCCATCATTGTAACGCGGTCACTCAGCCGCGCGGATGTTGAGCTTCGCCTCGGCGATGGAGGTGAGCTTCTGGTCGGCCGCCTTTTCCTCGGCGAGGGTGCGTTCCAGGACGCGCGCGCAGTCGGCGCGGCCGAGGCGCTTGGCCCAGGCGACCAGCGTCCCGTAGCGCGTCATCTCGTAATGCTCCACCGCCTGCGCGGCCGCGGCGAGGGCGGCGTCGAGCACTTCCGGATCATCCACCTCGCTGGCGATGTCCTCGGCCTCGTCGATAATGCCGTCGATGGCGGGGCAGGTGGTGGTCTTGGCTTCCACCCCATGCATGCGGAAGACCTCCTCCACGCGGGTCACATGGCCCTGCGTTTCAGTGAGGTGCATCTGGAATGCCTGCTTGAGGGTGGGGTCGCTTGCCTTGTCGATCATCTTGGGAAGCGCCTTCACGATGCGCTTCTCGGCATAATAGATGTCCTGCAGCGTGTGGACGAACAGGTCGTCCATGGTCTTGATGTCCTTGGAGAAAAGACCCATTTCAGTCTCCCTTTCGGTATCGGGGCGCAGCGATTGCGCCCGTGGGCACGGGCATCCCGGGGAAGGGTGGGAGGCGTGCCGGCCTGCCTTCCCAACGGACGCGGGGCAGGGAGGTTCCTCCGGCCAAGCTGGTTGAATGGGCGAAGTGGGCTCGCCCTTTCCCGCGTTAGGCTTATGGTCGGTTGCGTGGAACCGCCTCGTGTCGGGCGCGTTGTGCGCGGTCGATGCACCCGAGACCGGGTCGCGGGGAGAGATTCGATGCAGCTCTTCAAGTGCCAGAATTGTCAGCAGGTCCTCTATTTCGAGAATACCTCCTGCGTGAAATGCGGGCTTCGCCTGGGCTACCTGCCCGACCGGAGCGTGCTCAGCGCGGTGAAGCCGGACGGATCCAATTGGGTGGCGCTGGCGAACCCCAAGGCGCGCTATCGCTTCTGCGCCAATTGGGAGAGCTATGCCTGCAACTGGATGGTGGATGCGGGGGAGGGGGAAAGCTTCTGCCGGGCCTGCCGCCACAACCGCACCATCCCGGATCTCTCCAGCCCCGAGAATCACCGCGACTGGCAGAAGATCGAGCAGGCCAAAAGACGGCTGTTCTACTCCCTCATCCGCCTCAAGCTGCCCTTGCCCGTGCCGGGAAGCGACGATCCCGAGCCGTTGGTGTTCGACTTCCTCGCCGATCCGCCGCAGGGACCGAAGGTGCTCACCGGCCACGACAATGGGGTCATCACCCTGTCTCTGCGCGAGGCGGACGATGCCGCGCGCGAGCAGGTGCGCGCCTCCATGGGCGAACTCTACCGCACGCTACTCGGCCATTTCCGGCACGAGGTCGGCCACTTCTACTGGGACAAGCTGGTGCGCGACGGCGGACACCTGGAGGCGTTCCGCGCCCTGTTCGGGGATGAGCGGGAAGATTATGGCGAGGCGCTGAACCGCCATTACGAGCAGGGCGCGCCGGCCGACTGGCAGGATCGCTTCGTGAGCTCCTATGCCACCATGCATCCCTGGGAGGACTGGGCCGAGACTTTCGCCCACTATCTCCACATCCTCGACACACTGGAAATGGCCGGCGCGTTCGGAATCCGCATTGATCCGGACATCACGGATGATGCCGCGCTCCAGGCGGACATCTCGTTCGACCCGCACCGGGTGCGGGATGTGCGGCGGATCGTGGATGCCTGGCTGCCGCTGACCTATGCGGTCAATTGCCTGAACCGGTCCATGGGCCAGCCGGATCTCTATCCCTTCGTGATCCCGCCCGCCGTGGTGGAGAAGCTCGCCTTCATCCACGATCTGGCACAAGGCCGGGTGCCGAAGGCGCAAGCGGCCTCCCAGGAGGCCGTAACCGCCGCGGCGCAGTAGTCCCGTGGGCGCCGGGCCAAAGCCCGGCTAGCCGGGCTGCTTCGGCCCGTAACCGGCGAGGAAGAGGCGCACCGCCTCGTCTACGGCAACGGCGATCTCGTCCGGCGTGGGCGGGGCGCTGCAGCCGAACAGCAGGCCCTTGACCTTCTTGTCATGGCAAAGGCTGAAGAAGATGTGCGCAGCCTGCACCTCGTCCTTGATCTGGAGGCGGCCGAGATTTGCCTGTTCACGCAGCAGGTCCGCCAGCCGACGCCCGCCCTGGCAAGGGCCGGCCTCGAAGAAGGCCGCTCCAACGCTGGGGAACTTTTCAGCCACCCCCATGACCATGCGGACCATGCGCAGATGGTCGGGCTGCACCATCATGGTCATGAAGGAAATGCCGATGCACCGCAGCATGCCGGCAATGTCGTCGCTCGAGGCGTCCATCTCGAACAGACGTTCGGCGGACTTGCTCCGCTCGCTCAGGACCAGGGCCTTGAACAGCTCTTCCTTGCTGCTGAAATAGACATAGATGGTCGCCTTGGACACGCCGGCCGTCTTGGCCACTTCGTCCATGCTGGCGCCGTCGAAGCCCTTGTCGAAGAAGACCCGGCGGGCGCCGTCGAGAATTTCCCGGCGCTTGGCGGATTCCGGTTCCTGGCGGCTGCCCGTGCGGGCGGGGGCGTCTGTGGTTGTGGTGCTCATCTCTCCCTCGGCCCGAGAGCCCGCTCCCGCATCATCGCGGCAGCGAGACGGTGTGCGCGGCAAGCCCCTGGATCACCGGGTTGCATGGCATGTCCCACACCGTCACGCCAGACGCTTCCGGAAAAAACCGACGCACCCCAGGTTTGAATCGGGCGCATCGCGGCTCGTCCAGGGCATTGACTAAACCGTTTGGTTTGGTATGTAAAGAAATATGAACTGAACGTTTCAGTTTGATCCCATCCTGCACAACGAGGCCCTCAATGGCCCAGACTTTGGCCTCTCCCGTCTCCGCGCCAGTGGCTTCCCCGGCGGCGGCCTCCCCCCGTTCCAGGCGGGAGGATGCCGCGCAGGACGCGCGCGCTCCCGAGCCGTTGGACCGCGAAGGTCACGCCCCAACCCATGCCGAGGCTCCCTCCGTCACGTCCCGGCAGCCGGAGACTGCGGCGCCCTTGCCGCCGACCAGGGACGGGAGCCGCCCCCGCAAGCCGTCCCGGAGGCGCAGGATCCTCGGCGCGGTGCTCGCCGTGGCCGTGGCAGCGGGCGGCTATTTCGGCTTCCACTGGTGGACGGTGGGGCGCTTCCTGGTCTCCACCGACGATGCATATGTGGCGGCGGACACGGCCGTGCTCGCGGCCAAGGTGAGCGGGCACATCGTCAGCATCGACGTGGACACCAACCAGCCCGTCCATGCGGGCGACGTCATCGCCCATATCGATGATGGCGACTATGCCCTCTCCCTGCAGGCGGCGGAGGACAAGATCGCCACCCAGCAGGCCACCATTGCCCGCTATGGCCAGCAGATCATCGCCGGGCAGGCGAGCGTGGATCAGGCGGTCGCGGAACTGGCGGCGGACGAGGCGGAGTTGAACCGCACCCAGCTCGACTATGAGCGGCAGTCCAAGCTCGCCAAGTCGGAATTTGCCAGCCGCTCCACGCTGGAGAATGCCGTCGCGGCCCGCGACAAGGCGCAAGCGTCCGTCGACGCCGCGAAGGCGGCCGTCGCCTCGGCTCAGGCCAATGTGGCGGTGCTCAAGGCCCAGCAGACCGAGGCCTCCCGCACGCTGGCGGAACTGACGGTCTCCCGCGACCAGGCCAAGCGCAACCTCGACTTCACCTTCGTGCGCGCGCCCTTCGACGGCATCGTCGGCAACCGGGCGGTGCAGGTGGGGCAATTGGTGCAGGCGGGCACGCGCCTCATCGCCCTGGTGCCCATCTCCAAGGTCTATGTGGACGCCAATTTCAAGGAGACCCAGCTCGGCCGCCTGCATCCCGGCCAGGCGGTGGATGTGGAGGTGGACGCCTTCCCCGGCCGCGCCTTCCATGGCCGCGTGCTGAGCATCGCGCCGGCCTCGGGCTCGGTCTTCAGCCTGCTGCCGCCGGAAAACGCCACCGGCAACTTCACCAAGATCGTCCAGCGCGTGCCGGTGCGGATCGAGCTTGACGACGAGGCGCGGCAAGCGGCTGTGCTGCGGCCGGGCATGTCGGTCAACGCCATCGTCGACACGCGCAGCTGAGGCCCGCCATGTCCGGCTCACTCGCCTTGCCCGCCGCGGCGGCCCGCCCCTCGTCCGAGGGGCGGCGCATGTTCGCCTTCCTGTGCATGGTCTTCGGCATGTTCATGGCGATCCTGGACATCCAGATCGTCTCGGCCTCGCTGTCGGAGATCCAGGCGGGGCTGGCGGCGAGCTCGGATGAGATTTCCTGGGTCCAGACCTCCTATCTCATCGCCGAAGTGGTGATGATCCCGCTGTCGGGCTTCCTGTCGCGCGCCTTCTCCACGCGCTGGTTGTTCGTGGCCTCGGCGGTGGGCTTCACCACCATGAGCCTCTTGTGCGCCACCGCCACCACCATCAGCCAGATGATCGTCTATCGCGCCCTCCAGGGCTTCCTGGGCGGCGGCATGATCCCGACCGTGTTCGCGGCGGCCTATTCAGTCTTCCCGCGCGAGAAGCAGTCGGTGGTCTCGCCCATGATCGGCCTCGTGGCGACGCTGGCGCCCACCATCGGGCCGACGGTCGGCGGCTATCTCACCGACCTCTTCTCCTGGCACTGGCTGTTCCTGGTGAACGTGGTGCCCGGCATCTTCGTCGCCATCGCCTGCGCCATCCTGGTGGATTTCGACGAGCCGGACCTGTCCTTGCTCGACCGCTTCGACTGGTGGGGCCTTCTCTTCATGGCCGGCTTCCTGGGCAGCCTGGAATATGTGCTGGAGGAAGGGCCCACCAATGACTGGTTCGAGGACCACACCATCCTTGCTTTCGCGGTGGTCTGCGCGGTCTCCTCGGTCGCCTTCTTTGCCCGTGCGCTGATGGCGCGCCACCCGGTGGTGGAGTTGCGGGCCTTCGCCAACCGAAATTTCGCGGTGGGCTCGGCCTTCAGCTTCGTCATGGGCATCGGGCTTTATGGCCTGACCTATCTCTACCCGCTCTATCTGGGGCGGGTGCGGGGTTATTCGGCGCTCATGATCGGCGAGACCATGTTCGTCTCGGGCCTTGCCATGTTCCTGACCGCACCCATCGCCGGGCGCCTCTCGGCCAAGGTGGATCCGCGCATCATGATGGCGGCCGGGTTTCTCGGTTTTGCGCTGGGCACGTGGCAGGTGACCTCGATCACCAAGGACTGGGACTTCTGGGAATTGCTGGTGCCCCAGATCCTGCGCGGCGTGTCCTTGATGATCGCCATGATCCCCATCAACAACGTCTCGCTCGGCACCTTGCCGCTGGCGCAGCTGAAGAATGCCTCGGGCCTGTTCAATCTCACCCGCAATCTCGGCGGGGCGGTGGGGCTCGCGCTGATCAACACCGTGCTGAACAATCGCTGGGACCTTCACCTCGCCCGCCTGCACGAGAATGTGCAATGGGCGCGGGGGGCGGCCGTGGAGCGGTTGGACACCATGACGTCGGCGCTCTCCGCGCTCGGCTCCGATGCGGAGCTGGCGGCGCTGAAGAAGCTGGCGGGGCAGGTTCGCATCCAGGCGGAGGTGATGGCCTTTTCGGACGTCTTCCTGGTGCTGACCGGCCTGTTCGTGACCCTCTTCTTCTTTGCCCCGCTCATGCGGCGGCCGGTGAACAAGGGGGGCGGCGGGGGCCATTGAGGGCGCCCGTCAGGCGCCCATCACGCCTTCCAGGCGCCGGGCCAGGGCAATGAGCCTTGGCCGCACGTCCTTCAGCAGGAAGTCCGGCGAGGTGATGACGGTGGGCGCGCCGCAATTGACCACCATGGGATCGAGCCCGCCGCCGGGGCGGAAGCCCACGGCGATGGCGCTCACCGTCTCCTGCCACTCCCCGAAAGAGCAGCAGCAGCCCAGCGTGCGATGGTCCTCCAGCGCCTGTTCCAGGCCCTTTTGGAGCTTGGGCCAGGCCAGCGGATCGAGCCGGCTCAGCTCCTCATAAAGCGCCGCGCGCTCGTCCGGTGCCAGCGCCGCCACATAGGCCCGGCCCATGGAACTGCGCGCCATGGACATGCGCGAGCCCACGTCGATGTTGAGCGAGATGGCCGCCGCGCCGCGCAGGCATTCCACATAGCGCATGCTCAGCCTGTCCCGCACCCCGAGGCCCACCGTGCCGTCGGAGAAGGTGGCCAGCTCGCGCATGCCGGCGCGGGCGATCTGGCGCACCGAAAGGCCGCCCAGCGCCACCGACCCCAGCGCCATCAATTGCGTGCCCTGGCGGTACTTCCCCGCCTCCTCGACGAAATGCAGGTAGCCGAGCTTGGTCAGCGTGTAGGTGAGCCGCGAGACGGTGGAGCGGGGCAGGCCGCAGCGGGCGGCGATCTCGTGATTGGCCAGCAGCGTTTCCCCCGGCTTGAAGGCCGAGAGCACCTCCAGCCCCCGGGCCAGCGCGGTCACGAAATGGCGGTCGTCCTTCGGCCCGGCTTCGGCCTCGCTCTGAGAAGGGGGGACGCGGGGCATGGGTGAGCCTCAGAAGGGGCACGGTGGGACACAGGGCAGCGGCCATTCTGCAATGCAGAATGCACGCTGCTGGAAGCACCAAGCCAATGCCGGACATGGCTTGACATGGGCTCATCCATAGCCCAACACGACCCTAACTGTGAACTTCAATTCTGCAATGCAGAATGCGAGGGAGGATGCCATGGGACCGGTGCGGACGGAAGCAGGTGCGGACGGCGTGATGCGCCTCACCATCGACAATCCCCCGGTCAATGCGCTCTCCGCCGCCGTGCGCGCCGGCATCGCAGCCGGCATCGCGCAAGCCAATGCGGACCCCGCGGTGCGCGCGGTGGTGGTCACGGGCGCGGGCAAGGCGTTCGTGGCGGGCGCCGATATCTCCGAGTTCGGCAAGCCCCCGCTGCCGCCCTCTTTGCCGGACGTGCTCCAGGCGGTGGAGGCCAGCGCCAAGCCCGTGGTGGCGGCCATCAATGGCGTCGCTTTGGGGGGCGGCCTGGAGCTGGCGCTGGCGTGCCATGCCCGCGTTGTCAGCCCCAAGGCCCGCCTCGGACTGCCCGAGATCAAGCTCGGCATCATCCCCGGCGCGGGCGGCACGCAGCGCCTGCCCCGCATTCTCGGCGCCGCCCGCGCCTTCGATCTGATGGCCAGCGGCGAGCCGGTGGAGGCAGCCGAGGCCCTCTCCACGGGCCTTGCCGACCGCATGGCCGACGCCGACCTCCTGGCCGAGGCGGGCCGCCTTGCGCTGGAGCTTTCCGACCAGCCCCAATTGCCGCGCGTGCGCGACCGCGCCGACCGCTTCTCCGACGCCGACCGCGCCGCGTTCGAGGCGGCCGCCGCCGAGGCCATCAAGCGCGCCCCGCGCATGCCCAACGTATCCGCCCTCGCCAAGGCGGTGCGCGGCGCGCTGGACCTGCCGTTCGAAGAGGGGCTCGCCCTTGAGCGCGCCGCCTTCCAGGACCTGGTGAAGGATCCAAGCTCCAAGGCCCTGCGACACCTCTTCTTCGCCGAGCGCGCTGCCGCGCGGGTGCCCGGCATCGGCAAGGAGGTGCGCCCGCGTCCCATCGCACGCGCCGCCGTCATTGGGGCCGGCACCATGGGTGGGGGCATTGCCATGTGCTTTGCCCAGGCGGGCATTCCCGTCACCCTCATCGAGGTGAAGGCGGAGGCCCTGGAGGCGGGGCTCGCCCGCATCAAGGCCAATTACCAGACGTCCGTGAAGCGCGGCTCTCTCGCGCCGGAGGACATGGCGGCGCAGCTGGCTTTGATCTCGGGCGGCGTGGGCCTGGAGGCGGCGGCGGAAGCCGACGTGGTGGTGGAAGCCGCTTTCGAGGACATGGCGGTGAAGAAGGAGATCTTCGGTACCCTCGACCGGGTGGCCAAGCCCGGTGCCATCCTCGCCACCAACACCTCCTATCTGGACGTGGATGCCATCGCCGCCGCCACCAGCCGGCCGCAGGATGTGGTGGGACTTCATTTCTTCAGCCCGGCCAATGTCATGCGTCTCTTGGAAGTGGTCCGCGCCAAGGCCACCGCGCCGGACGTGCTGATGACCGGCCTCGATCTCGGCCGTCGCCTGGGCAAGGTGCCGGTGGTGGTGGGTGTGTGCTACGGCTTCGTGGGCAACCGCATGATGGCCAAGCGCAGCCAGGCGGCCGAACGCGTGCTGCTGGCCGGCGCGCTGCCCCACGAGGTGGACGACGCCTTCACCGCCTTCGGCTTCCGCATGGGGCCTTTCGCGGTGCTGGACTTGGCCGGCCTCGACATCGGCTGGCGGGCGCGCAAGGTCACGGGCGTGAAGGCCCCGGTGGTGGATGCGCTCTGCGAGCGGGGCCATTTCGGCCAGAAGACCGGGCGCGGCGTTTATCTTTATCCGGCCGGCGCCCGTAAGGGCGAGCGAGACCCGGAGACCGAGGCGCTCATCCTCGCCCTGTCCGCCGACCGGGGCATCACGCGCCGCGCTTTCACGCCGGACGAGATCATGGCGCGCCTGCTCTATCCCATGGTGAATGAGGGCGCGCGCATCCTGGAGGAGGGCATCGCGGCGCGCGCCGGCGACATCGACCTTGTCTGGATCAACGGCTATGGCTGGCCCCCCTTTACCGGCGGTCCCATGCACTGGGCGGAGAGCGTCGGACTTCCCAAGATCGTGGAAGCGCTGAACACTTTCGCCGAGGAGACCGGCGACGAGAGCCTGCGCCCTGCAGCCTTGTTGCGGACGCTGGCGGAGCAGGGCGGTTCCTTCGCCGACAAGGCATAGGTAAGGACAGAGGGCAGCCGCCATGGACCTGCGCTTCACGCCCGAGGAGACCGCCTTCCGCGACGAAGTGCGGGCCTTCTTCCGCACCGAGATCCCCGCCGCCATCCGCGCCAAGGTCTCGGAAGGGCGCCCCCTTGCACGGGAGGACTACGTCACCTCCCAGCGCATCCTGAACGACAAGGGGTGGGCGGTGCCCCATTGGCCTCTGGAGCATGGCGGCCAGCCTTGGAGCGCGGTTGAGCGCTACATCTTCATGGAAGAGCTGATGCAGGCGGCGGTGCCGCTGCCCTTGCAGTTCAACTGCTTCATGGTGGGCCCGGTGATCGCCACCTTCGGCAGCGCGGAGCAGAAGGCCCGCTTCCTGCCGCGCATCAAGAGCCTGGAGGACTGGTGGTGCCAGGGCTTTTCCGAGCCCGGCGCCGGCTCGGACCTCGCCTCGCTGAAGACGCGCGCCGTGCGCGAGGGCGATCATTACATCGTCGACGGCCAGAAGACCTGGACCACGCTCGGCCAATATGCGGACTGGATGTTCTGCCTCGCCCGGACCGATCCGTTGGCCAAGAAGCAGGCGGGCATCTCCTTCCTACTCATCCCCATGGACAGCCCGGGCGTCACCGTGCGGCCCATCATCACCATCGACGGCCGGCACGAGGTCAACGAGATCTTCCTGGACCAGGTGCGGGTGCCGGCGGAACTATTGGTGGGCGAGGAGAACAAGGGCTGGGACTATGCCAAGTTCCTGCTCTCCAACGAGCGCACCGGCATCGCCCGCATCGGCATGTCCAAGGAGCGCCTCGCCCGCGTCAAGCGCCTGGCGCAGGCAACGCCGGCCGGGGCGAGGACCGTGTGGGACGACATGGATTTCCGCAGCCGTCTCGCGTCCGTGGAGATTGAGCTGAAAGCGCTGGAGATCACCCAGATGCGGGTGGTGGCGGCGCAGGCGACCCGCGATCCCACCAAGCCCGACCCGGCCTCTTCCATCCTCAAGATCAAGGGATCGGAACTCCAGCAGGCCACCACCGAATTGCTGCTGGAACTGGCCGGCCCGCAGGGGATCGCGGCGCGGGGTGGCCTTGGCGACGACCTGGACGGCCTGTTCGCCTTCGCGGAGACGGCGGCGCCGGTCTATCTCAACCATCGCAAGGTCTCCATCTATGGCGGGTCCAACGAGATCCAGCACAATGTGATCGCCAAGGCGATCTTGGGCCTGTGAGGGGGATGCGCTGTGGATTTTGACCTTTCCTCCGAGCAGCTTCTCCTCAAAGACAGCGTGGAGCGCTGGGCGAGCGACACTTACGGCACGCTGGAGCAGCTCACCGCCGCCCGCGCGGCGCCCCTGGGCTTTCCGGAGCCCGGCTGGGCGGCTCTGGCCGAGCTCGGCCTTCTCGCCTTGCCGTTCCCGGAGACCGATGGCGGTTTTGGTGGCGGGCCGGTGGATGTGCAGATCGTCATGACCGCGCTGGGGCGGGTGATGGCGCCCGAGCCTTATCTCGCCAGCATCGTGCTGGGGGGCGGCGCCGTGCGCTGGGCCGGAAGCGCCGCGCAGCGGGCGGACATCCTACCCAAGGTCATGGATGGCTCGCTCCGCCTTGCCTTCGCCCATGGGGAGGCGCAGGCGCGCTATGACCTCAATGACGTGGCCACCTCGGCGCGCTCGGTGGAGGGCGGCTTCCGCCTCGACGGACGCAAGAGCGTGGTGCTCAACGCCGATGCCGCCGGCCTGCTGGTGGTGAGCGCGCGCACCTCAGGCGAGCGCCGGGCGCAGGAGGGCATCTCCCTCTTCCTGGTGCCGGCGGACGCGCCGGGGCTGACCCTCTCGGCCTATCCGACCCAGGATGGCGGGCGGGCGGCGGACCTGACCCTCACGGATGTCTTCGTCCCCGCTGACGCCCTTCTGGGACCGCGGGATGGCGGCCTTGCCGTGGTGGAGAAGGTGGTGGATGGCGCCATCTCGGGGCTCTGCGCGGAGGCGGTGGGCCTCATGGAGGCGCTCACCGCCCTCACGGTGGACTATCTGAAGACCCGCCGGCAGTTCGGCGTGGCCATCGGCACCTTCCAGGCGCTCCAGCATAAGGCGGCGGACATGCTGGTGGCGCTGGAACAGGCGCGGTCCATGACCCTCTATGCGGCCATGATGGCGGAGGCGGAGGATGCCGAAGCGCGGCGCCTGGCCTTGTCCGCCGCCAAGGTGCAGGTGAACCGTGCGGCCCGCTTCGTGGGCCAGAGCGCGGTGCAGCTCCATGGTGGCATCGGCATGACCATGGAATATCTTGGCGCCCACCATTTCCGGCGCCTCGCCATGATCGAGCTGATGCTCGGCGACACGACATATCATCTGCGCCGCGTCACCGAGAGCGGCGGCCTTCTGGCCGCCGAATAGGCTCCTCAGCCGAGCAGGGTTTTCGCGGCTGCGAGGAGATATTCATCCTTGCCGTGCGGGGCCATCAGCGAAAGGCCGACAGGGCAGCCCTCCAGCGTGCCGAGCGGCAGGGAGATCTGCGGAACGCCCGCATGGCCGGCGGGGCACAGCAATTCCAGCGCCCGCGCGCGGAAGGTCTCCAGCGCATCGCCGGGTGTGTTGCGCAAGGGCGCGATGCCCGGCGCGGTGGGCAGGATGATGAGCGTGTCGCTGCCGAGCAGCGCATCCATGCGCGCCCGCACCTCGTCGCGCACCACCCGCGCGGCGGCAACCTCGCCGGCATCGAGGGCCGAGGCGGCGGCGAAGCGCTCGCGCACGCCGGGGCCGAAATTGGGCTTCACCTTCTGGACCCAGGCGCCATGGGCCGCCCAGGCCTCGTCCGACTGGATGAGGCGGAAGGCATTACGCCAGGCGGGCAGGGCTCCCTTGGACACATCCACCTCTTCCGCCGCGCCGAGCCGTTCAGTCACCCGCGCGAGGGCGGGCGCAAGGGCGGCTGTCACGTCAGGGCCGGCGGCCTCGAACAGGTCGCGCGCAAGCAGCAGGCGGCCGGGGGCGCCCACCTCGGCAAGGCCACCGAACAGCACTTCCCCCACTTGCGCGAAGAGCACCGGGTCGCGCGCGAACCAGCCGACGCTGTCATAGGAAGGGGCCAGCGGCACGGCGCCGTCGATGGCGATGCGGCCATGGGTGGGGCGCAGCCCGATGATGCCGCAATAGCTCGCCGGCAGGCGCACCGAGCCCCCGGTATCGGAGCCGACGGCGAAGTCCACCAGCCCGCCGGCCACCGCCGCTGCCGAGCCGGAGGACGAGCCGCCGGGAATGCGGCCGGGCGCGGCCGGATTGATGGGGGTGCCGTAATGATGGTTCTCGCCGTTCAGGCTCCAGGCCAACTCGTCGGTGTGGGTCTTGCCCACCAGATGGCCGCCGGCGGCCAAGAGCTTGTCCACCACCGAGGCGCTGCGGCTGGGAATGTCGTGTGTGGCGAGCCAATCCGGACTGCCGGCGGCGGTGGGCACGCCGGCCACGTCAAAGAAGTCCTTCACCGCGAAGATGCGGCCGGACAGGGGGCCTTCGCCGGTGGGCGCGCGGTCGAAATGGCCGTGGGGGACGAAGGCGTCGAGGGTGTCCGTCACAGTCATGTCAGGCTCTTGCAGGTGTGGCCCTGGCCGGGCAGGAAGGTCATCCCTCTTACCCGCTTCGCACTGATTTGCCGACACAAAAGGCGATGGCCTTCCATTCGTGAAGCCCGTCTGGCCAAGCTTCCGCTCAGGCCGCCGGGGTCCGGGCGCGGGTCAGGAACTTCTCTTCATAGAGCCGCCGGGCGCGGCTCATATGGGAGATTGTGAGCGCCTCCAGGTCCTCCATCTGGCCGGCCACAAGCAGGTCCACCAGTCGGCGATGCTCGTCGCAGGCCTGGGCGAGGGCGGCGGCATCCGCCACCCCATAAGCGCGGATGGGAAAGCTCAGCCAGTCGTGCTGGCGGATGGTGGCCACCAGGAAGGGGTTGTCGCAGAGAGCGAAGACCGCATCGTGGAACATCATGTTGGTGCGGTGGATGGCGACGAGGTCGCCCTCGCGCGCCGCCGCCGCATGGGCCTCCAGCCAGTGCCGCACCGGCTTGAGCGCCTCCTCCGAAGGCGGGCGGATGCGCGCCACCGCCGCCCGGTGGAGCACCTCGCGCATGTCA
Organism: Aquabacter sediminis; assembly: GCF_028863665.1. Taxonomy (GTDB): domain Bacteria; phylum Pseudomonadota; class Alphaproteobacteria; order Rhizobiales; family Xanthobacteraceae; genus L1I39. Next base: position 33,243 of record NZ_JARBFX010000013.1, on the reverse strand, counting down.
TAGAGCCGCGCGATCTCGCCCTTCTCGAAGCGCCGCAGTTCCGCGCCCCGATAGCGCGGTTTCACCACCACGCCGAGGCGTTCCAGCTCTTCCAGCGCGGCGCGCACCACGTGGCGCTTGGCGCCGTAATCCTCCATCAGATGGTCTTCGATCAGCCGGTTCCGGGGCAGGATGCGGCCGGCAATGATGTCCGCCTCCAGCGCCGCGATCACCGCCGCCACCGGCGCCGCGAGCGGGCGCTCGTCTCCGGGCAAGGTGAAGCGGGCCTCCGCCGCGGCGGCCTCTTCGGCATCCTCGTCGACAGCGGGGCGGGAGCGGGGCATCGGCGGCACTTTCACCGGAGGGGCGCGGGACAGCAATGACGGGCTTGGGCGTACGATTCCACGCCCTTTTTATCAATAATATCATCGAGCGGATCATCGGCATCTACCCCCTGGCAGCCATGGGCGGCGCGCGTCTAGCGTGCCGGCGCAATTCAGGAGGACACGCCGATGCCAGTGAGCGCACGGGCCATCACGCCGCCACGGGAGGAGATCGTCTCCATCGATCCAGCCAACGGCCGCATCGTCGGGACGGTGGCTGCAACGCCGCTCGAGGCCATTGACGGGGTCGTGGAGCGGGCCTGGCAGGCCTATCGCACTTCGCCCTGGCGGGCCATGGCGCCCCAGCGCAAGGCGCTGGTGATGCAGGAGATCGCCCGCCGCATCGCGGCGGAGAAGGAGAGCCTGGCTCAGCTCCAGATGCGCGACAGCGGCAAGCCGCTGGCCGAGTGCCGGGGCATGGTGGAGTCGGCCGCTGGTGCCTTCCGCTATTATGCGGGCGTGGTCGAGACCATGGAGACGCAGGTCCAACCCTCGCGCGGCGAGTATGTGGCCATGACGGTGGTGGAGCCCTATGGCGTGGTGCTCTGCATCACCCCCTGGAACTCACCCATCATGAACGAGGCCGGCAAGGTCGCCCCCGCTCTGGCGGCAGGCAATGCCGTGATCCTGAAGCCCTCTGAGGACACGCCCTTGCTGGCGCCCGAACTGGTGCGCATCTGCCTGGAGGCCGGCCTGCCCGAGGGCCAGCTCCAGGTGGTGCAGGGGCGGGGCGAGACGGTGGGCGCGGCGCTCGTCGCCCATCCCGGCGTGCGGATGATCTCATTTACCGGCGGCACGGTCACGGGCCGCGCCATCGGCAAGGTGGCGGGCGAGCGCCTCGCGCCGGTGGCGCTGGAGCTGGGCGGCAAGTCGCCCCATGTGGTGTTCGCCGACGCCGATCTCGACCATGCGGTGGCGGCGGTGGCCGCCGGCATTTTCGGCTCGGCTGGCCAGAGCTGCGTCGCCGGCTCCCGCCTGTTCGTGGAAGAGAGCGTCTATCGCGAGGTGGTGGACCGGGTGGCGGCGCGTGCCCGCGCCGTGCGGGTGCGCGCACCCGATGACCCGGAGGTGGAGGTGGGGCCGCTCGCCTCTTTCCATCATCGCGACAAGGTGGCGGCCCATGTGGCCCGGGGCCTTGCCCAAGGTGGGACGGTGCTGGCGGGTGGCGGCATTCCGCAGGGGCCCGCCTATGACGGCGGCGCCTATTACTTGCCGACCGTCATCGAGGGCCTCGGCCCCGATGCCATGTTGTGCCAGGAGGAAATCTTTGGCCCGGTCCTTGTGGCGCTGCCCTTCAAGGACGAGGCGGACCTCATCGAGAAGGCCAACGGCACCGCTTTTGGCCTCGCCTGCGGCATCTGGAGCGAGAGCTTCAAGCGCGCCTGGCGGGTGGGCCGGGCGCTGGAGGCCGGCTCGGTCTGGATCAACACCTACAAGCAGTCCCACATCTCCTCGCCCTTCGGCGGCTTCAAGGCCAGCGGCATCGGCCGCGAGAAGGGCATCGAAGGGCTGCGCCTCTACGGCCAGGTGAAGAGCATCTTCCTCGGCCTCCACGAAAATCCCCTGTCCATCGCACGCTGACGGAACCGCCATGACTTCGACCGAACGCAATCCCGCCCTCGCCATTGCCGGCGGCCGCTTCCTGATCGTGGGCGGCGCCAGCCTGGTGGGCTCCACCACCGCCGATCTGCTGCTCGCCCAGGGCGCCGCCGAAGTGGTGATCCTGGACAATTTCTCCTTCGGTGCCCGCGAGACCATCGCGCATCTGGAGGGCAATCCCCGGGTGCGCATCGAGACGGCGGATATCACCCGCCTGCCGCAACTCCTGCGCGCCATCCGCAATGTGGACGGCGTCATTCACCTCGCCGCCATGATGACCATCTCCATGGATCGCGATCCCGAGGTGGGCCTGGAGGTGAACATCGACGGCGTGCGCAACGTCATCGCCGCCTGCTGCGCCAATGGCGTGCGCAAGCTGGTCTTCGCCTCTTCCAATGCGGTCTATGGCTATGGCCCGGGGGTCGCGGGCGAACTGGTGGAGAAGACGCCCTTCCATTCCGCCGGCGCGCCGCCCGCCGCCGTGCTCTATGGCGCCTCCAAGATCATCGGCGAGCAGCTCTGCCGCGATGCCTTCCGCCGCTATGGCCTTGACTATGTGATCCTGCGCTATTCCACCGTCTATGGGGAGCGCCAGCATTACCGCGCCGCCAATGCGCTCTACATCATCGAGACCCATGACCGGCTGAAGAAGGGCCTGGCCCCCCGCGTCCTGGGCGATGGCTCGGAGACCAAGCACTTCGTCTATGTGGGTGATGTGGCCCGCGCCAATGCGGCCGCGCTTGCCTCCCCCGCCACCGATGTTGCCGTGAATCTCTCCGGCCCCGCGCCGGTGACCACCCTGGAACTGGTGAACCTGGTGGCCGAGGTGGCCGGCATTCCCATCGCGCCCGAGCATGTGGAGCCCGAGCCCGGCAAGGTGCGCCTCACCACCGGAGGGGCCTTCCGCATCGCGCATGAGGAGGCCGAGCGCGTCATCGGCTGGAAGCCGGAAGTCACCATGCGCGAGGGCATTCGCCGCCTCATCGCCTGGCGCGACGGCATCACCGCCCAGGCGGCAGAGTGAACGGCCGCGCGCCGCTCTCCCCTCGACAGCAAAACCATAATCTGGAGGACACCATGGACCATAACCTGACCCGCCGGCGCTTCATGGGCACCGCGGTCGGCCTAGCCGCCGGGCTCGTCGCGGCGCCCGCCGTGTTGCGGGCCGATACCTTCCCCAGCCGACCCGTGGAACTGGTGGTGGGCTTCGCGCCCGGCGGCGGCACGGATGTGACCGCCCGCACCTTCGCCGGCTATCTCTCCACGGAGCTGGGCAGCCAGGTGATCGTGCTCAACAAGCCCGGCGCTTCCGGCGAGATCGCGCTCGCTGGTGTCGCCCGCGCCAAGCCCGACGGCTACACGCTGGGCGTCACCAATATGCCTGGCCTCGTCACCTTGCCCATCGAGCGGCAGACCAAGTTCCAGCTGTCTGACTTCGACTATGTGGCGAACCTCGTCTCCGACCCTTCCGCTTTCTCGGTGCAGCCGGACAGCCCCATCAAGACGCTGAAGGACCTGGTCGAAGCGGCCAAGAAGGATCCCGGCGGCGTTACCTTCGGCTCCACCGGCATCGGGACCGACGACCATCTGTGCCTGGTCCTGTTCGAGCAGGCCACGGGGGTGAAGCTGAACCACGTGCCCTTCCAGGGCGCCGGCCCCATGCGCACGGCGGTGCTGGGCGGGCAGGTGACGGTGGCGGGGCTGAACGTGGGCGAGGTCGCCCCCTTCCAGACCCAGCTGCGCATGATCGCCCAGGGCGGGGCCACCCGCTCCCGCTTCGCACCGGACGTACCCACCTTCAAGGAGCAGGGCGTGAACGTGGAGATGGGCTCCGAACGCGGCATCGTCGCCCCCAAGGGGCTGCCCGCCGACGTGATGGCGAAACTCTCCGAGGCCACGGCCAAGATCATGAAGAATCCGGAGTTCCTCGCCAAGATCGAAAGCCAGTACACGCAGGAAGACTACCTGCCCGGCCCCCAATGGCGCGAGCGCCTCGCGGTCGCCGACGCCAAGTTCCGGGCCCTGTGGCAGTCCCAGCCCTGGTCGGGCAAGGCCTGACCTAGCCTTTCAGGCGCGCGGCTTCCGCCGGTGGCAGGAGCCGCGTGTCCACCAGCCGGCGCACGTCCGCAAGCATGAGCTGCGCCCCACGGGAACGGTTGAACAGGTCGAGCACCACCTCGATGTCGGCATCCCGCATCCGGCCGTCCCGGAGGAAGTCGCTTTGTGTGCCGAACAATCCCTCGGCCACCCCTGCGGCGGCCGGGGCATTGAGCGCCGGCAGTGCCGACTGGACCATGCGGGTGACGCGCACCCGGTTCGTGGGGTCGCAGGCGAAGGCGAGAGTTTGCGTGATCGCCGCGACCGTCCTGCCTGCGGCCTCCTCGTTGCCAGGCAGAGCGAGCCAGGGGCGCCGGGCGGCCAGGACGATGGCCTGATACCCTCCGAGCGCATCTGAGACTTTGCCCAGCAGGCCGAAACCCGCCTGCTGGACAAGATCGGTATAGGGAGCACCCAGCAACGTGGCGTCGAACTCACCGGCCAGCAGCTTTTCAAAGCGCAGATTGGTGGCGCCGGCATAGACCACCTCATAGTCCCGATCGCGCTCCAGGCCGTCCCGGCGCAAGATATGGAACAGGGCACTCGCATAGCCGGTGTCCGTGTCCACCGCCACACGCCTGCCCTTGAGGTCCGCCAGCGCGGCAAGGCCGGGACGGGCCGCCAGGGACAGGAAACCCCGGTGAATGCCGGCGATGATCACCAGGTCCGAGGCCGCGGGATGTGACGCGCGATGACAGTCCAGCACGTCGTCGAGGCTCATGGCCACGAGGGGCTCTGGCCCGTCGAAGGCGATGGCGTGGGCTTCGTCCGCGTCCCTCACGAAACGGCGCACCGGTGCCTGAAGGGCCGACGGATCGCCCGCGTGGCGCTGTTCGGCCACGCTGAGCAGGATCTCGGTGGCATCGCGGAAGAGGGCAATCGGAGCGGGGTGGGCGGCGCTTTGCCAGAGAACATGGCTCATCGGACATCTCCATGCGCACGGAAGGGGTAAGGGAGGGGGCGCCCGCCCCTGAAGCGCCACCCTACCAGGCACGTCGTCGACCCTGCATCTGGCGACTCAGACCAAGCGTGTGTTCGGCGCGGGGGCAGTTCCGGGATGTCCGCGGGAGGATGCCTCTGGCGGCCCGGACCTTCGGGTGCAGGGCGCGCGACGAGAGCTTGCCAACAAAAAAGGCCGGGATGCGAGGAGCATCCCGGCCTTTTGCGTGAAGAACAAGGGCGCTCAGCCACCCGACATGGGCACCGGGATCGGTGCGGGGGCGGAGGCTCCGACCGCTGCGCGCAGCGGCTGGGGCGTGCGCACCACGCGGGGCAAATCGAGGCGGGACCACACATCGCAGAGCGATTCGGCCAGATGGTTGATCATCCGGTCGGTGTGGAACGGGGTGGGCGTGATGCGCAGGCGCTCGGTGCCGCGCGGCACGGTGGGGTAGTTGATGGGCTGGATATAGATGCCATGCTCGGCGAGCAGCACGTCGCTCGCCGCCTTGCAGGCCTTGGCATCGCCCACCATCACCGGAACGATATGGGTGGGCGTGTCCATCTGCGGCAAGCCGGCGGCGGCCAGCGCCGCCTTGACCTTGGAGACCTGCGCCCGCTGCCCGTCCCGCTCGGCCTGGGAGACCTTGAGGTGGCGGATGGAGGCGGTGGCGGCCGCGGCGACCGCCGGGGGGAGGGCGGTGGTGAAGATGAAGCCGGGGGCATAGGAGCGCACGGCATCCATCACCACGCGCTTGCCGGTGAGATAGCCGCCCACCACGCCGAAGGCCTTGCCCAGCGTACCCTCGATCACGTCGACGCGATGCATGACGCCGTCACGCTCGGCGACGCCAGCGCCGCGCGGGCCGTACATGCCCACCGCGTGCACTTCGTCGAGATAGGTCATGGCGCCGTAGCGCTCGGCCAGATCGCAGATGGCCGCGATGGGGGCGATGTCGCCGTCCATGGAATAGACGCTCTCGAACACCACCACCTTGGGGCGGTTGCCGGCGGCCTGGAGCAGCTCTTCCAGATGGGCGAGGTCGTTATGGCGGAAGATGGCCTTCTGCCGGCCGCCCTGGCGGACGCCCTCGATCATGGAATTGTGGTTGAGTTCGTCGGAGATCACCACGCAGTCGGGGATCAGCTTGACGATGGTGGAAATGCCCGTGGCATTGGAGACATAGCCGGAGGTGAAGACCAGCCCCTGCTCCTTGCCGTGAAGATCCGCCAGCTCGCGCTCCAGCATCACGATTTCGTGGCTGTTGCCGGAAATGTTGCGGGTTCCGCCCGCGCCGGCACCGCGCAGCGAGGCAGCCTCGCGCATGGCCTCGATCACCGACGGATGCCGGCCCATGCCCAGATAGTCGTTCGAGCACCACACCACGATCTCGCGGGGGCCTCCGGCCGAGTGCCAAAGCGCGCGGGGGAAGCGGCTCGCATCGCGTTCAATTTCCGCGAAGGTGCGGTAGCGGCGCTCCCGGCGCAGGGCGTCGACGGCGTCAGCGAAGAAGTGGTCGTAGGTCATTCCGAATCCTGCGGGGGACGAGGTCGCGGAGGGATCCTCTTCATTCTCACTCTAGGCCGCCACCTTGCTCCTTGTATTGATACCAATCAAGAGCACATGTCCGCGACGCGGCGATCCGGCGCGGGCGACGCAAGCCTGGCGGCAGCATCCGGGACCCTTGGTCTGGGCTGCCTCAGCCGTTGCCGGGCGTGCCGGAAAAGTGGCACCAATGTGGATCAAAATTCATCAAATTGCCGCTTGCGAAGGCGGGCGAATTCTCCTAAATCCCCGCTTGCCCAATTTCGCACGTGCCTGTGGTCGCGTGTCGGTCGGTGGAAGTCCGGACAAGAGGCCGGAAAGCTACCAGGACGACCGATAGCCGGAGGGAACCGGCCCACCCCGCTCCTCACGCGGGGGACGTGACTTGAAGCAACGACGTAGCGGGCTTTTTTGGTCTCAGTCGGCCCTCCAAAGGTCGGCGTTACTGAAGAGGCACTACATCTTGCCGGCCGTGCGGAGCGGGACTTCCCCACTCCAAGCGCGCGCATCTCTTGAACGCCTCGCGTTCGTCTAACGACGAGCCGAGCGAAGGGATGCCGTTCGGCGCGATGATGCGGCCGGTTTGCGACCGGCGAAGCGGGTATGGCCCGTCGGGAGGAGTGCGCGTCCACACCGCGCTTCCCCCACGGGTGCGTGCCCCGGACAGGCAGGTGCCTGTCCGTCCTGTCGTCGCGCGGTCAAACGCGCTTCACGAGGCTTCAGGTCACGGGGAGGTTTCCATGACCAATCGCATCCGCGAATTTCTCAAGACCCGTCACGAAGACGGTCCCTGCGTGGTGGTGGATCTGGACGTGGTGCGCGCGAATTACGCCGCCTTCTCCCGCGCCCTGCCGGACACCCGTGTCTTTTATGCCGTGAAGGCCAATCCCGACGCCGCCATCCTGCAGGCGCTGGCTGAGCTCGGCTCGTGCTTCGACACCGCCTCCGTGGGCGAAATCGAGATGGTGCTCGCCGCCGGTGCCGGCCCCGAGCGCATCTCCTTCGGCAACACGATCAAGAAGGAGCGCGACATCGAGCGCGCCTACAAGATCGGCGTGCGCCTGTTCGCGGTGGATTCCTACGAGGAAGTGGAGAAGATCGCCCGCGTCGCCCCCGGCGCCAAGGTGTTCTGCCGCATCCTTTGCGACGGTGCCGGTGCCGAATGGCCGCTGTCCCGCAAGTTCGGCTGCGAGCCCGAAATGGCCGCAGACGTGCTGGAGCATGCCCACCGCCTGGGTCTCCAGGCCTATGGCGTGTCCTTCCATGTGGGCTCGCAGCAGAAGAATGTGCATGCCTGGGACCAGGCGCTGGCCTCTGCCGCCGGCATCTTCCAGGACTGCGCCCTGCGCGGCATCACCCTGTCCATGGTGAACCTGGGCGGCGGCTTCCCCACCCGCTACCTGCAGGACGTGCCGGCGGCGGCCGCTTATGGCGAGGCGATCTTCGATTCGCTGCGACGTCACTTCGGCAATTCCATCCCCGAGACCATCATGGAGCCCGGTCGCGGCATGGTGGGCAATGCCGGCCTGATCGAGACCGAGGTGGTCCTGATCTCCAAGAAGTCCGAGGCCGAAGCCCTGCGCTGGGTCTATCTGGACATCGGCAAGTTCGGCGGCCTCGCCGAGACCATGGACGAGGCCATCCGCTACCCGCTGCGCACCCCGCGTGACGGCGACGACACCGCTCCCTGCGTGCTCGCCGGCCCGACCTGCGATTCGGCGGACGTGATGTATGAGAAGACCCCGGTGCACCTGCCGGTGTCGCTCGCCATCGGCGACAAGATCCTCATCGAGGCTTGCGGCGCCTACACCACGACCTATTCGGCCGTGGCCTTCAACGGCTTCCCGCCGCTGAAGTCCTACGTGATCTGACGATCACGCCTTCCGCACCGATCCCGGCGCCTTGATGGCGCCATGCAAGCCGGGCATGCGCCCGGCCGGGTCGGCGTCTTTCGGCCTTCGGTTGTGGCACAGGAGGTGCCGATGACTGAGATTGTTGCTGAGAAACTGGAAGAGGTCGCCGCGCGCGAGGCCCTGTTGGACCTCATCATGCCGGCCCGGTTCGAGAAGTCGTCCGAGCGCATCCGCGAGGGCCGGCTGCCGGCCGAAGGCCTGTCCTTTGTTGCCCATGGCCCCGATGGTCGCCTGGCGGCCACCGTGCGTCTGTGGAACGTGACGGCCGGCCCTGGCTGCCCGGCGCTCCTGCTTGGCCCGCTCGCGGTGCATCCCTGGTTCCGTTCCGTGGGACTTGGCGCCGAGATGATGCGCGTCGCCATTGCGGAGGCGACCCGCCTCGGCCACGGCGCCATCCTGCTGGTGGGCGATGCGCCTTATTATGCGCGCTTCGGCTTTTCCAGCGCGCTGACCGGGCAGCTCTGGATGCCCGGCGCCTATGAGCGCGACCGGCTGCTTGGCCTGGAACTGAAGGCAGGTGCCTTGTCCGGCGCCCGTGGCCTCATCAGCCCCACCGGCGCCCGGGTGGAACTGCCCTCTGTCGCCGAACTGGTGGCAGGCCTCGACGGGCTGAAGCGCATCGCCTGAGCGTGGTGCGCACCGAATCAGGGAAGGGGAGCGCAGACGTTGCGCGCCCCTTTTTCGTTACAGGCCCTGATAGAGCGGAAAGCGGCGGCACAGCGCCTCCACTTTCCCGCGCACCGCGCATTCCACCCCGCCATTGTTCTCCGCACCGTTGGCCGCGAGGCCACGGAGCACGTCGGCGATGAGGTCGCCCACGGTTTCGAACTCGGTGATGCCGAACCCGCGCGTCGTGCCAGCGGGCGTGCCCAAGCGAATGCCAGAGGTGACGGCAGGCTTTTCCGGATCGAAGGGAATGCCGTTCTTGTTGCAGGTCAGCCCCGCCCGCTCCAGCGCGGCCTCCGCCGCCTTGCCGGTCACGCCGAAGGGCCGCAAATCCACCAGCACGATATGGCTATCCGTGCCGCCGGAGACGATGGCCGCGCCCCGCTCCACCAGCCTGGCGGCGAGCGCGCGGGCATTGGAGACCACCTGAAGGGCATAGGTGCGGAAGCTGTCGTCCAGCGCCTCGCCGAACGCCACCGCCTTCGCCGCGATCACATGCATGAGCGGGCCGCCCTGGAGGCCTGGGAAAACGGCGGAGTTGATCTTCTTCGCCAGGGCCTCGTCATTGGTGAGGATGAGGCCGCCGCGCGGGCCGCGCAGGGTCTTGTGGGTGGTGGACGTGACGATATGGGCGTGGGGAAAGGGCGAGGGATAGGCGCCCGCCACGATCAACCCCGCATAATGAGCGGCATCCACCATGAGGGTTGCTCCCACCTGATCGGCGATGGCGCGGAAACGGGAAAAGTCGATGATTCGCGGGTAGGACGATCCACCCGCAATGATGAGCTTCGGTTGATGCTCCAGGGCGAGACGCTCAACCTCGTCATAGTCGATGAGCGCGGTCTCGCGGCTGACGCCATAGCCCACGGCCTTGAACCACTTGCCCGAGAGGGTGGGCGGGGCACCGTGGGTGAGGTGGCCACCGGCGGCCAGCGACATGCCCAGGATGCAATCGCCCGGCTGGAGCAGGGCCATCAGCACCGCGCCATTGGCCTGCGCCCCCGAATGGGGCTGCACATTGGCGAAGGCGCAGCCGAACAGGGCCTTGGCGCGATCAATGGCGATCTGCTCCACCACGTCCGCTTGCTCGCAGCCGCCATAATAGCGCCGGCCCGGATAGCCTTCGGCGTATTTGTTGGTGAAGACGCAGCCCTGCGCCGCCAGCACCGCTTCCGAGACGATGTTTTCGGAGGCGATGAGTTCGATCTGGTCGCGCTGGCGGTGAAGCTCGGCGGCGATGGCGCCGAACACGGCCGCATCCGCGCCGGGCATGCCCAATGTGGGCGCGGGAGACAGGGACGGAGCAAGGGCGGTCATGGGTACGTTCCTCTCTTCTGGATAAGCAGGGGCGTTCCACCGGAAGGCCGGCGGTTGGATCGGGTGTAGCGGGAAAGCGGGGCGCGGCTGTGCCGCTGCCCCCTTAAGGAGAGCCGGGTCCGGCTCTTCCTGTCAGCATTCGGGGACGTTCACGGCGAGACCGCCCTGGGACGTCTCCTTGTACTTGGACTGCATGTCGAGGCCGGTCTGGCGCATGGTCTCGATGACCTGGTCCAGCGACACGAAATGAGTGCCGTCGCCCCGCATGGCGAGAGAGGCGGCGGCGATGGCCTTGTTGGCGCCGAAGGCATTGCGCTCGATGCAGGGGATCTGCACCAGCCCGCCAATGGGATCGCAGGTCATGCCCAGATGATGCTCCATGGCGATCTCGGCCGCATTCTCGATCTGGGCCGGGCTGGCGCCGAGCGCCGCTGCAAGGCCGGCCGCCGCCATGGAGGCGGCGGACCCCACCTCGCCCTGGCAACCCACCTCCGCACCGGAAATGGACGCATTGGTCTTGATGAGCGCGCCGATGGCGGCGGCGGTCAAAAGGAAGGCCCGGATTTGTGCCGGGCCGACGCCGGGGCAGAAATCTCGTGCATAGCGCAGCACCGCCGGCACGATGCCGGCCGCCCCGTTGGTGGGGGCGGTCACCACGCGCCCGCCGGAGGCATTTTCCTCGTTCACCGCGATGGCGAAGACCGAGACCCAGTCCATCACCTCGTGCGGAGCCCGCGCATTGCCACCCGCATCCGCCTCCAGCCGTTCGCGGATGGACTTGGCCCGTCGGCGCACCTTCAGCCGGCCGGGCAGCACGCCGTCGCGGGCAAGCCCGCGATCGATGCAGGCGAACATGGTGGTGGCGAGGGCATCGAGACGCTCTTCCACCTCAGCGCGGGGGCGCAGGGCGCATTCATTGGCCATCTGCAGATCCGCCGGGGTGAGGTCGGTCTGGGCGCAGCGGGTGAGAAGCGTGCGGGAATTGGCGAAGGGATAGGGGACGGGCGTCGCCTCTGCCTCCACGCTCTCGCCTTCGCGCACCACAAAGCCGCCGCCGATGGAATAATAGACGTGCTCCTCCAGCACCTCCCCGGCCTCGTCGAGGGCGCGAAAGCGCATGGCATTGGTGTGGAAGGGCATCAGGGTCTCGAAGTCGAAGACAAGATCCTTCTCTGGGTTGAACGCGATACGCCGGCCGCCGGGCAGGGCGAAGGACTTCTCGATATCGAGCCGCGCCACCAGCGCCGGCACCGCGTCCGGATCAAGCGTTGCCGGCGCGCAGCCCAGAAGGCCGAGGCAGATGGCCTGGTCGGAGGCATGGCCCTTTCCGGTCCAGGCCAGAGAGCCGAACAGCTCCGCCTTTACCCGCGCCGTGCCCTCCGGCATCGCCTCGCGGAAGCGCCGCCCGGCCACCATGGGCCCCACCGTATGGGAGGAGGAGGGGCCGATGCCGATCTTGAACAGGTCGAACACGGAGATCATGGCGTTTCCGGGCGGGGAGAGAAGAAGGCGGTCAGGTCGCCTGGAATTCCAATGCGGCCTCAGTGAGGAAACCGTGCACATAGGTCGCGAAGGAACGCCAGCACTCCACGCGATAGATGTGCTCGGTGCCCGGACGGAGCAGCACGATTTCCGCCTTGCCCAGCAAGGTGCGGGTGGCCGATCCCGCCGGAAAGGCAGCGTCCGACAAATCGAGGGCGCAGCCGGCATTCAGGACGGTCGCTGCCTGCGCTCCCGCAACCGCTATGCCCACATTGCGATGGCCCGCCTCCACCAGGGAATGGTGGGTACCAGCCAAGGCGCCGGCGACCGCGCGGCCGGCGGCCTCGTCCGCGTCGCGCGCGATGAGCAGCCACTCGTCGGGGCCAAGGCGGGCGGCAAGGCCCGTATCGGTGGACCGGCAGGAATTGATCGGGCCGGAGAGGTCGAAGCCGCCGGCGCTGCCGATGGATGCGGCCCGCGTCGGATCGAGACGCAGCACGTAACGCGCCGCCGGGGGCAGGGGGGCGATGCTCGCCGCGGCGAGCAAGGCGAGCCGTCCGGGCGCGAGGGCGGGCGTACGGGCGGCGGGGGAGGAGATGGAGGCCATTGTTTCAGCTCCTCACGCGGCGGCTGCGGGCTGCGGCGCGCCGTTCACGCGCGTGCCCTTGGCATCGAAAAAGACCGGCTCCACCACCTTCACGGCGGCAAAGCCCTCTGGCGTGGTGACATGGAGGCGCGTGCCCATGCGCGCCCGCCCGCCGGAGACGAGCGCCAGCGCGATGGATCGCCCGCAGGCATCGCTCCAATAGGACGAGGTGACATGGCCGATCATGGTCATGGGCAAAGGCTGGTTGGTGTCCTCGACGATCTGGGCGCCTTCGTCCAAGACGATCTTGGGATCATCGGTGAGCAGTCCCACCAATTGCTTGCGGTCGGCGCGGAGCATGTCAGGGCGCACCAAGGAGCGCTTGCCGACGAAATCCGGCTTCACCTTCGACACCATGCCGCCGAGGCCGAGATCGTCCGGCGTCACCGTGCCGTCCGTGTCCTGACCGACAATGATGAAGCCGCGTTCCGCGCGCAGCACGTGCATGGTTTCGGTGCCGTAGGGGGTAATGCCATAGGCCTGCCCCTTCTCCCACAGGGCTTCCCACACCGCGCGGGCATGGTCTGAGGGCACATTGATCTCAAAGCCCAGTTCGCCCGTGAAGGAGACGCGGAAGAGACGTGTCGGGACGCCCAGAATGTGGCCGGTGCGCACACTCATGTGCGGGAAGGCTTCGGGCGAGAGGTCGATATCATCGACCAGCGGCGCCAGCACCTCGCGGGCCTTGGGCCCCTGGAGGGCGATCACCGCCCACTGCTCGGTGGTGGAGGTGAGATACACCTTCAGGTCAGGCCACTCGGTCTGGAGATAATCCTCCATATGCGAGAGCACGCGGGGCGCCCCGCCGGTGGTGGTGGTGACATGGAAGCGGTCGGGCGCCATGCGGGCGACCACGCCGTCATCGAAGACGAAGCCGTCTTCCTTCAGCATCAGGCCATAGCGGCACTTTCCCGGCTCCAGCTTCAGCCAGGCATTGGGATAGATGCGGTTCATGAACTCGGCCGCATCCGGCCCCACCACCTCGATCTTGCCCAGCGTGGACGCATCGAAGATGCCGACTCCCTCGCGCACCGCCCGGCATTCCCGCCGCACGGCCGCATGCATGTCCTCGCCGGGCTTGGCGAAGTACCAGGCGCGGCGCCACAGGGCCACGTTCTCGAACCGCGCCCCGTGCTCCACCGCCCAGTCATGGAGCGGGGCGGTGCGGATGGGATCGAACAGGGTGCCGCGCGACTGGCCGACGATGGCGCCGAAGGTGACCGGCGTATAAGGCGGGCGGAAGGTGGTGGTGCCCACCTGCGGCACGTCTTTCCCGAGCGTCTGCGAAATGATGCCCAGGGCATTCATGTTCGAGCTCTTGCCTTGGTCGGTCGCCATGCCCGTGGTGGTGTAGCGCTTCACATGCTCGACGCTCTTGAAGCCCTCCTGCACGGCGAGCTCCACGTCCTTGGCGGTGACGTCGTTCTGGAAGTCGATGAAGGCGCGGACCTTGCGGGGCTCGGCGTCTGTGGGCATCACCCGCACCGGCTGGAAGCCGGTGAAGGAGGCGGGGGCGGAAAACGCTCGGGTTCCCGAATGGCCGGCGGATTGTGCTCCTGCCGCCCAGCCATCGGCGAGGCAGGCGGAAAGGTCATAGAGCCCCCGGCAGGCGCCGGCCGAACGGTTGGCCTGGACCGGCGTGCCGGGCAGAAAGGCGTCAAGCGCCGGGTCAAAGGCGAGCTTGCCGCGTGACTGGGAGAACAGATGGACGGCCGGCGTCCAGCCGCCCGACATGCCCACGCCATCGCAGGCGAGCGTGCGCCGCGCGCCCACCGTGCCGCTGGAGACCGGCGCCACGATCAGCCCCGTAACCGCCTTGCGGCCGGTGGAGCCGACCACGGTGTGGGAGGTCAGCACCTCAACACCGGCAGCGCGGGCGGCCGACAATTCGGGGCCGCAGGCCTCTTCAGCCCGCAGATCGACCACGGTGACGTCGAGCCCGGCTGCCTTGCAATCCAGCGCGGCCTGATAGGCGGACGCCCCCGTGGTGGCGATGACGAGGCGCCGGCCGGGCAGGGCGGCATAGCGGTTCACGAACACCCGGATGCTTTCCGCCAGCATGATGCCGGGGCGGTCATTGTCGGCGAAGGCGAGCGGGCGCTCGTGGGAGCCGGTGGCGATCACCACCTCCTTGGCGCGCACCTGCCACAGCCGCTCGCGCGGCAGGTTGGCGGCGGGCTTGGCGAGCGCATCTGTGACGCGTTCGGTCAGCACCACATGATTGTGGTTGTAATAGCCGAATGCCGTGGTGCGCGGCAGGAGCACCACATTTTCGCGGGCCGCCAGGGCGGCAAGAGCCTGCGCGACGAAAGCCGAGGCGGGCACCCCATCTATGGTGGACGTCAGATCGTGCAACAGCGTGCCGCCCATCTCCGCCTGCTCGTCGGCGAGGATGACGCGCTTGCCGCCTTCTGAGGCGGCCAGAGCGGCGGCAAGGCCGGCGGGACCGGCGCCGACCACCAGCACGTCGCAATGGGCGTTGCGGTGGACATAGCGATCCGGATCCGGCTCGGTGGGTGCGACGCCAAGGCCGGCGGCGGCGCGGATGACGGGCTCATAGAGCTTGTGCCAGGCCTTGGCCGGCCACATGAAGGTCTTGTAGTAGAATCCCGCCACGAAGATGGGCGCCAACACATCGTTCACCGCGCCGATGTCGGTTTCCAGCGACGGCCAGTGGTTCTGCGTGGAGAGGGCAAGGCCTTCGGTGGCTTCCACCACCGTGGCGCGGTTGTTGGGATCGGCGCGGCCAGGCCCTCGGCTCACGTTCAAAAGCGCGTTCGGCTCGTCGGAGCCGTGGGAGAGGATGCCGCGCGGGCGGTGATACTTGAACGAGCGACCCACCAGCTTCACGCCATTGGCGATCAGCGCGGACGCCACGGTGTCGCCGGGGCGTGCGTCCAGCGCGGTGCCGTTGAAGGTGAGGTGGATCCTGCGGGTGCGGTCGATGCGGCCGCCGGCGGGCAGGCGATTGGTCTCGGCCATCACTTCGTCCCCTCGGTCAGGTCCGGGCGCGGCGTGCCCATGGGATAGGTGGCGATGAAGGCATCCGAATAGGTGTCGCGCAGCGCATTGAACCAGCGCCCGCAGCCGTGGATGTGGAGCCAGCGCTCCGCATGGCGGCCCTTGGGATTGCTGCGCACATAGAGATATTCCGCCCAGGCCGCGTCATCGAGCGCGGACGGGTCGGCGGGTCGGGCGATATGGGCCTCGCCGCCGCAGCGAAATTCGATTTCCGGGCGGGGGCCGCAATAAGGGCAGGTCACGAGCAGCATGGCAAAGCCTCAATGGGCCACAGCCGCCGCCGCCGCCTCGTCGATGAGGCGGCCGGTGCGGAACCGGTCCAGGGTGAAGGGGGCATTGATGGGGTGGGGCGCGCCGGTGGCGATGGTGTGGGCGAACACATGGGCCGAGCCCGGCGTCGCCTTGAACCCGCCCGTGCCCCAGCCGCAATTCACATAGAGACCGGGCACCGGGGTCAGCCCGATGATGGGCGAGCGATCCGGCGTCACGTCCACGATGCCGCCCCAGGAGCGCAGCATTTTCATGCGCGTGAACTGCGGCAGCAGTTCCACGATGGCGTCGAGCGTGTGGGTGGTGATGTGCAGGCCGCCCTGCTGGGAATAGGAGGTGTACTGGTCCGTGCCGGCGCCGATCACCAGCTCGCCCTTGTCGGACTGGGAGATGTAGGCGTGCACCGCGTTCGACATGACGACGCAGGGAAAGCACGGCTTCACCGGCTCGGACACCAGCGCCTGCAACGGGAAGCTCTCCAGCGGCATGCGCACGCCCGCCATGGCCATGAGGACGCTGGTATGGCCCGCCGCCGAGACGCCCACGCGCTTGGAGCGGATGGTGCCGCGCGTGGTCTCCACCCCGGTCACGGCGCCATCGGGGCCACGCAGGATGCCGGTGACCTCGCAATTCTGGATGATGTCCACCCCGCGCGCATCGGCGCCGCGGGCATAGCCCCACACCACCGCATCGTGCCGCGCCGAGCCGCCCCGCCGCTGGAGCGCGCCGCCCACGATGGGGTAGCGGATGTCGGGGGAGATGTTGAGCGGCGGGCAGAATTCCTTCACCTGCTCCCGGGTGAGCCACTCATTGTCGATGCCGTTGAGACGGTTGGAATAGACGTGCCGCTTGAAGCTCTGCACGTCGTGCTGGGTATGGGCCAGCATGAGCACGCCGCGGGCGGAATACATGACGTTGTAGTTGAGGTCCTCGGAGAGGCCCTCCCACAGCTTCAAGGCATGCTCGTAGAGCGCGGCGCTTTCGTCATAGAGATAGTTGGAGCGGATGATGGTGGTGTTGCGGCCCGAATTGCCGCCGCCGATCCACCCCTTTTCCAGCACCGCCACATTGGTCAGGCCGTGTTCCTTGGCCAGGTAATAGGCCGCGCCGAGGCCATGGCCGCCGCCGCCCACGATGATGGCGTCATACTGCGCCTTGGGCTCGGGATCGCGCCATTGGGGCGTCCAGCCCTTATGGGCGTTGGCCGTCTCCTTCAGGAGCGAGAACAGGGAAAAGGAACGCATCAGCCACCTCGGCCGGATCGAGTGTGAGCGCACAATGGGCCTGAGGCGCCTTTCCATCTTGCATCGGCGCGACTATGGTTTGGAACAAATGCGACATTCTCAGCCGGCAAGGGGAGGGGCAATCTCCCGCGCCATCCCCCGCGCCAAGCTCAGGGTGGGCTTCGTGCTGATGCACAACTTCACCCTCACCGCCTTCTCCACGTTCGTGGACGTGCTGCGCCTCGCCGCCGACGAGGGCGACCGCTCGCGCCCTATCGAATGCGCCTGGCAGGTCATGAGCCCGCGCCGGCTGCCCGCCCGCTCGTCCTGCGGCATCGAGATCCAGCCGACCTCCGATCTCACGGATCCCTCAGCGTTCGACTATGTGGTGGTGGTGGGCGGTCTCCTCCATGGCATGCCGCCCTTGCCGCCGGAAATCGGCGCCTATCTCGCCCGCGCCGCACAGGCGGGGGTGAAGCTGGTGGGGGTGTGCACGGGCAGCTTCGTGCTGTGCCGCCTCGGCCTCATGGCGGGCCGCAAATGCTGCGTCAGCTGGTATCATTACCGGGACTTCCTGGAGGAGTTCCCGGCCCTCGTGCCGGTGGCGGACCGTCTGTTCGTGCGGGATGGCGACCGCATCACCTGTCCGGGCGGCACCGGGGTGGCCGATCTTGCCGCGCGGCTGGTGCAGGACCATCTGGGCGCGGCGGCGGCGCAGAAGGCGCTGAACATCCTTCTCATCGACCGCCCCCGCTCGGAAGAGAGTGCCCAGCCCGTGCCGCTCGGCACCGTGCCAAGCGACGACAGCCGGGTCTCGCGCGCCTTGCTGCTGATGGAGCAGAACCTGGCCGAGCCGCTGCCCATCGCGGACATTGCCGGCCGCCTGGGACTTGGCGCGCGACAACTGGAACGCCTGTTCGGAGAGGCCATGGGCGAGAGCCCCCAGGCGGCCTATTTGGCCCTGCGTCTGCGCCACGGGCGCTGGATGCTGCAGAACACCAGCCTGTCCGTCGCCCAGGTGGCGGCGGAACTGGGCTTTGCCGATGCCTCCCATTTCGGCCGGGCGTTCAAGGCCAGTCATGGCCAGACGCCGGCCGCTTTTCGAAAAGGGCATCTGGCCGCCGGCGCCGCCACCGGCGGCACAGCGCGGGAGAATGCGGACCGCCGCGTCTTCGACTGAGCCGCGCGGTCCGCGAAGGAACCGCCCGTCAGGCGGCCCGGACGGTGGCGAGGAAGGCCGCCATCTGCTGCTCCAGGCGGCGGGTCTGTTCGGAAAGCGCCCCCGCCGCGCCCAGCACCATGCCGGCGGCAGCGCCCGCCTCATCGGCATTCTTCGCCACGTCGGTGATGAGGCCGCTCACGGAGTTGGTGCCGGTGGCAGCCTGATCCACATTGTGCACGATTTCGCGGGTGGCGACGCCCTGCTGCTCCACGGCGGTGGAAATCTCCTGTGCGAAGTCGCGCATCATGCCGATCTGCGTGCTGACACCCTCGATCACGCTCACCGCCTGCTGGGTGGCGGCCTGGATCTCGCCGATCTGGGTCTCGATCTCCTCCGTCGCCTTGGCGGTCTGGGAGGCCAGTTCCTTCACCTCTGCCGCCACAACCGCAAAACCCTTGCCCGCCTCGCCTGCGCGCGCCGCCTCGATGGTGGCGTTCAGTGCGAGCAGATTGGTTTGGGACGCGATGGTGGAGATGAGGCCGATGAAGTCGCCGATCCGGGCTGCGGCGCTTGAGAGATGGCGGATCACTTCGCCGGTCTTGGCAGCCTCGGCCACGGCGCTGGCGGACAGTTCGGTGGACTTGCGCACCTGGCGGGCGATCTCGTCCACGGACGCGCCCATCTCTTCGGCGGCGCTCGCCACCACCACCACATTGCTGGAGGCCTGGGTGGCGGCGGCGGCCACGGAGGTGGACCGGCTGGAGGTGAGCTGGGCGACGGTGGTCATGCGCTCCGCCGTCTTGTGCAATTCACTGGAGGCGGTGGAGACGTTGCTGATGATGCCGCCCACCTCGCCCTGGAACCGGTCGGCCAGCGCCAGCATGCTGCTGCGGCGCTCGTCTTCCGCCGAACGGCGGGCATGCTCGTTCTCGCGCTCCAGCTCGGCATTGCGCAGCAGCTGGTCCTTGAACACCAGCAACGCGTTGGCCATGGAGCCAACCTCGTCGCGCCGGCCGGTGCCGGGCACGGCGACGGTGTAATCGCCGCCGGCCAGTTCGGTCATGGTGCGGGTGAGGGCCGAGACGGGGCGCACCACGCGGCCGATCACCACCGCAAGGCCGAACAGGGCGATGGCGAGGCTGACGACCAGCACGGCGCCATAGGTGAGGAACGCCATCTTGGCGCTGGCCTGTGCCGTCTCGGCCTGCGACAGCAAGGCGTCGAGGGCAGCGCTGGCCACGTCGGCGATTGTGGTGAGTTTAGGCGTGTTGATGTCGCGCCAGGCGGCGATGGTCAGGGTGGGAGCCTCGCCCGCGCTCAGCCGCTTGATCTCCGCATCGCGCATGGCATCGAAGGCGCCGGAGAAGAACTCGGCCTGCGCGTTGGCCACGGCGGCCTTGAGGGTGAGCGGCGTGTTGTCTGCCGTCACGATTTCCTGGACGGTCTTCCAGGCGAAATCGGCCTGGGCATCATTGATGGTGACGGTTCGGATCTCTTGCGGTGTGAAGGGACGGCGCTCCGCGAGGGCGGTGTTCAGGGCAAGGGAGGATAGGCCGGCAAAGGTGCGCGCCGCCCAACCCATGGAGCGGGCCAGCAGCAATTGCGACATGGCGGGGTCCAAGGCGCGGATGTCCGCCTCCATGCTGCTGGAGGTGGCCTCGAGGGCGTCGATCAGCGCCTGGCCGTCGGAAGAAATGCGCCGATAGACCTCCGGATCCCGCTGCTCGAGCGGGCGCGCCAGATTTTCGTCCACCAACTTGCGCACCGCGACCACCGCCCCATAGCGGGCCTTCAACTTGTCCACCAAGTCCCGCCGGGGGGCGCCCGCCTGCCGGTCCAGGGCGGCGAGGGCGGCGGCCATGGAGCTTTCCACCACCGCTCGGTCTTTCAACAGGCGCGTGCGAATGGCCCCAATGTCCCCGGCGGCCAGCAAGCCCGTGGTGGAGCCGCCGCGTTCGAAGCGGAAGACGGACACGGCGCGGAACAGGTCGCGGTCAATGCGTACGTCCTCCTCCACCCGATCGGCGGCCACATAGGTGCCGTAGGAATTATACAGCGCTACGGAACAGAGCGCCGCCATGATGGCGCTCAAGACGCAGAACAGGGAAACCAGTGTGGTCTTGATGGAAAGCTGCATGGCCGGGCTCGCATTCGGGGCATCAGGCCCTCTCTTTGCGGCATGTCGCTTTCCTCGAGCTTGCGCTGCGGCCCGCTCTCAGCCGCTGCCACCCCAGACCCGCTCCAGAAATTCGGTGAACACCTTCACGCTCGGCGACTGCACGGGGGTCGACCAGACCGCGCAAGTGGGGATCGGGTCGGGCACGTCGTCGAGGGGGCGGATGACGATGCCGCGCCGCTGGAGATTGCGCACGCAGCTCGCATAGATGCTCACGCCCACGCCCGCCGCCACCAGCCCGAAAATGCCTTCCGAAGAGGACGCCTCCTGCACGATGTTGGGATGGAAGCCATGGCGGTGACACAGGTTGAACAGGTCGCGGCGATAGGCGCCCCAGTTCTCGCCCGTGCCCAACACGAAGGGTTCGCCTGCAAGGTCGGCGAGGCGCAGGGCCCGCACGTTGGAAAGGGGATGCGTCACCGGCAGGAGGGCCACGTGCCGGTCGCTGTCGAAGGGATAGGAGACCATGGTCTCGCTCTCGAACGCGCCGATCATGAAGCCCACGTCGATGCGGTCCGCCAGCAGCGCCTCCTGCTGTTTCAGCGTGGGGACGAAGGACAGTTCGAGCCGGATTTCCGGCCGGTAGCGGCTGAAGGCGCGCAGCAGTTCCGGCAGCCGGCCATTGATGGCGAAGTCCATGTAGCCGATGCGCAAGGTGCCCGTGAGGCCGGTGGCGGTGCGCCGGGCAATGGTGACGGCCCGCTCCAGGTGGTCGAGGCCGGAGCGACAATGGATTTGGAAAGCCCGGCCGGCATCCGTCAGCTCCACCGAGCGCGTGGTGCGCCGGAGCAGCGGCACGCCCACTTCCCGCTCCAACTCGCTGATGAGGCGGCTCATGCCCGGCTGGGTCATGTTGAGGCGGTTTGCTGCCCGGCTGAAGTGCAGTTCTTCGGCCAGGACGAGGAAGCTGCGAATGTGGCGGAGGTCATAGCGCATGGTCCATTCATAACAAATGAGGAATGAAAAAAGGTCAAATTAGAATTTCCCGTTCTCGATTGCCGGCTCCATCCTGCCTCTCATGCTCCCCGCCGCGGAGGGAAGCGTCCCCCAAGGAAGGATTGGACCCATGTCGTTCGACAAGGAATTGGACGCGGCACTCAATGCGGCGTTCGAGAAGGCGACCGCCCTTTACCAGACCCGTGGCTTTCAGCGCCGCGTGGGCTTCGGCCGGCGTCCCGCCCTGGTGAATGTGGATCTCGCCAATGCCTGGACCCGTCCGGGCAACCCCTTCACCTGCGAGAATATCGACGAGCAGATCATTCCCGGCGTCCAGGCCCTGCTGGCCGCCTGCCGCCGCAACGGCCATCCGGTGGTTCATGTGACCACTTGCTACCAGGTGACCGACCCCACCGTCGCCGCCACCGACATGGGCCTCTGGCACTGCAAGATCCCCGTCGAGGTGGTCGCGGCCGACAAGCCGGACCTGTGGGCCATCGACAGCCGCATCGAGCCCATCCCCGGCGAACAGGTGCTCATCAAGAAGCGGGCGTCTGCCTTTGCCGGCACCTACCTGTCCGGCTTCCTCCGGGCCAACGGCGTGGACACCATCCTGGTCACCGGCGTGACCGCATCGGCCTGCGTCCGCACCACCTTGTGCGACGGTCTCGCCGAGGGCTTCCGCACCATCGCGGTGAAGGAGTGCATCGGCGACCGCGTGCCCGGCGCGGTGGCGTGGAACCTGTTCGACATCGACGCCAAGTTCGCCGACGTGGAGCCCCTGTCCCGCTGCATCCAGTATCTGGACGAGGTGGGCACCCGCGCCGCCGCATGACCGGATTTCAAGGCGTCCACGGGACTGTCCCGCGGGCGCCTTGAGGTGTCGGCGCCCGCGCCGGCCTTTGAATCAAAAAGACCGCACCTTCCAAACAAAAACACACCTCCAGAGGCGATCATGACCAAGACCATCGACAGCCTTCTCGGCGCGCCTTCGCGCCGTTCCGTGCTCGTGGGCCTGGGGGCCGCCGGCCTTGCCATGGCCGGTCCGCGCGGCGCGCTCGCGCAGGACAAGACCCTCGTCGTCTCCAACTGGGGCGGCGACTGGAACGAGCGCACCCGCAAGTTCGTGGAGATCCCCCTGGTGGAGAGCCAGGGCATCAAGGTGGTCAACGACCTCGGCATGGAGCCCGAGCGCAAGGCCAAGCTGCTGGCCGAGAAGCGCCTGCGGCGGGGCACGGTGGACGTGATCCACCTCAACGAGGGCGATGCCTATGAGATGTTCAGCCAGGACGTGCTGGCCGACATCGACTTTGCGAAGGTGCCCAATTATGCGGATGTGGTCCCTTCGCTGAAGACCAAGCCCTATTTCGTGCCTTGGCTCTATAGCGGTGTGGTCATCATCTACAACAAGGACAAGGTGCCTAATCCTCCGAAGTCCTATGCGGAGCTTTGGGACAAGAAGTGGGCCGGGAAGCTCGGCCTCACCAACCAGCTCTATTTCAACTATGTGATGATGGCCGGCCTCATCAAGGGCGGTTCCGTCACCAACACGGAAGAGGGCAAGAAGCGTCTCGTGGAGCTCAAAGAGCTCACCCAGCCGCGCATCTATGCTGCCCACCAGCAACTTGCCGCCGGCCTTGCCAATGGCGAGGTGGACATTGCGGTGAACTACAAGGCGCGCGGCCTGCAATGGGCCAATGACGGCTCGCCGCTGGCCATCCAGTATCCCGCCGAAGGCGCCATCGCGGTCATGTTCGGCGCCGCCTTGCCCAAGCGCGCGCCCAGCCCGGATCTCTCCACCATCTATTTCAACGCCATGCTCGACCCCAAGGCCATGGCCCAGCTGGCCTCCACCAGCTTCTACGCCCCCGCCAACGGCAAGGCGGACCTTTCCCCCGAGCTCAAGGCCAAGATCGACTTCACGCCCGAGCAGGCCGCCGCGCTGAAATTCCCCGACTATGCCCATGTGGCCCAGAACACATCCGAGTGGCTGGAATTCTGGAACAAGAGCATCACGCGCTGACGCCTCGCCGGCGCAAGCCCGTCTGACGAGGCCTGCGCCGGGGTCCGCGAACCGGACGGCCATGGCTGGGAAGATGGGATGAGCGAGATGGCGGTTGTGGCCGGTCCCCCGTCCGGGGGCGGTGGGAAAAGGTGGCGGGTCTCGCCGGTCTTCGGGCTGGCAGGACCGGCCAGCCTGTTCGTGGCTCTGGCGCTGCTCGGGCCGCTGGTGCTGATGTTCCGCTACTCGCTGAACCGCTTCGTGCCGGGCCAGCTGATGGTGGAGGCGCTGACGCTCGCCAACTACCAGAAATTCTTTGCCGACGCCTTCTACCAGGAAGTGCTGTTCACCACGGTCTGGGTGTCGGCGCTCTCCACTTTCCTGTGTCTCCTCCTCGGCTTCCCGGTGGCCTATGTGCTGGTGCGTCAGGCGTCCCAGCGCTGGAAGGGCGTGCTGCTCATTCTCATCATCCTGCCCCTGCTCATGGGCAATGCGGTGCGGACCGCCGCCTGGATGGTGGTGCTGGGTGACAAGGGCCTGTTCAACGCTTTGACTGCGCTCGTGGGCGTCCCACCGGCGCGGATCATGTACACGCCCACCGCCGTGGTGATCGGCCTCGTCTCGGTGCTGCTCCCCTTCATGATCGTGACGCTGCAGAGCGTTCTGGAGGGCATCGACCGAAACCTGGAGGATGCGGCGTCCTCCCTAGGCGCGAGCCATGGCACCACGCTCTGGCGCGTGGTGCTGCCGCTGGCTTTGCCGGGCATCCTGGCGGGGACGATGATGTGCTTCATCCTCTCCATGAATGCCTATGCGACCCCCGTGCTCATCGGCGGGCCGCAATTCCACATGATGGCGCCCACCGTCTACCAGCAGGTGGCCAAGGTCATGAACTGGCCCTTCGGCGCCGCGCTGGCCTTCGTGCTCATGGCGGTGACGCTGGTGCTCACCACCACCGCGAATGTGCTGGTGCAGCGGCATTATCGCCGCTGGTCCGAGTGAGGAGGGCGCACCCGTGAATCCCGCTCAGGTCGCACGCCTCTACGGAGTGCTCTCCACTCTGGTGATGGCCTTCATCCTGCTGCCGCTGGTGGCCATCGTGTGGGTGAGCTTCTTCTCCAACCGCATCCTGGCCTTCCCGCCAGAGGGCTATACGCTTTCATGGTATGCGCGGGCCTGGTCCATGGATGCGTTCCGGGACGGCTTCATCACCTCTGTGCAAACGGCCGCATGCGCCGCTTTCTTCTCGCTGCTGCTGGGCGTTCCTGCGAGCCTGGCCTTGGTGCGCCATGTCTTTCCGGGCCGCGAGGCGATCCAGACCCTCCTGCTGGCGCCCATGATCGTGCCGGGCATCGTGGGCGGCGCGGCGCTGTTCATCTTCTACCTGGAAGCCGAAGTGCTGCTGGACGTGCAGATCGCCGGCACCTTGCCTGGCCTTCTCATCGCCCACACCCTCATTGCCTTGCCCTGGACGGTGCGGCTCGTGACCGCGGCCCTGGTGGGGGCGAACGCGTCCATCGAGGAAGCGGCCGCAAGCCTTGGCGCCTCGCCCTTCACGGTGTTCCGGCGGGTGACTTTGCCGGTCATCAAGCCGGCTGTGGTGGCGGCGGCGCTGTTTTCCTTTGTGATTTCCTTCATCGATCTGGAGAAGTCCATCTTCCTGGTGGGGCCGGGGCGAACCACGCTCCAGATCGCCTTGGTCAATTATCTGGAATGGAACCTGGATTCCACGGTCGCGGCGGTCGCGAGCGTGCAGATCCTCATCATCGGCGCGCTCCTGATCATCAGCGACCGCTATGCCCGGCTCAGCCGGGCCTTCTGAGGGAGGCGAGCCATGTCGGACGTGGTGCTGCAATCGGTGGTGAAGCGGTATGAGGCCATGGTCGCGGTTGACCATGTCTCCCTCGCCATCAAGGAAGGGGAGTTGGTGGCGCTGCTGGGGCCGTCCGGCTGCGGCAAGACCACAACGCTGCGCATGATCGGCGGCTTCATCCCGGTCACCGAGGGGCGCATCCTGGTGGCCGGGCGGGATGTGACCGCCCTGCCGCCCTTCAAGCGCAATATGGGCTTCGGCTTCCAGAACTACGCACTCTTTCCGCACATGAGCGTGGCGGAGAACGTGGCCTTCGGCCTGGAGATGCGAAAGATCGTCAAGGCCGAGCGCGAAGCGCGGGTGAAGGCGGCGCTCGACCGGGTGCGCCTTGGTCATCTCGCGGCCCGCCTGCCCAAGCAATTGTCGGGCGGGCAGCAGCAGCGCGTGGCGCTGGCCCGCGCGCTGGTGATCGAGCCGGACGTACTGCTGCTGGATGAGCCCTTGTCCAATCTTGATGCCCAGCTGCGGGCGGAGATGAAGGACGAGATCCGAGAGATCCAGCGCTCGCTGGGCATCACCACCATCTTCGTGACCCATGACCAGGACGAGGCCCTCTCGGTTGCGGACCGTGTGGTTGTGATGCAAGCAGGGCGCATCGAGCAGGATGGCACGCCGGACACGGTGTTCGAGACCCCCCGCTCCCATTTCGTGGCGCAGTTCATGGGCGTGACCAATCTCTTCAAGGGCGAAACTACGGCCGATGGCCGGTTCCGGCTGGGCGGCGGAGAGGTGATCGCGGTGCCGCAACCACCTGCGCCGGGCGCAGCGCTGGCCTTCGCCTTGCGTCCCGAGCGCATCGACCTTGTCGGCGAGGCGGGCGATGGTGACGCCGCCAACCGGCTGGACGTGGAAATCGAGGCCGCGACCTATCGGGGCCTTGTGATCGATTATCGCCTGAAGACCGCCACTGGCCTCACCCTCATCGCCCGCCGCCCCGCCCCCGCCGTGGGCGGTCCGCCGGCCCTGGAGAAGGGCCAGCGCGTCACGGCCCGCTGGCAGGTGGAAGCCGGCGTCCTGGTTCCGGTTTGACATGACCGGGGGCCGGCCATGGCTGGCGCCCACCTCAAGGAAAGGGCCGCCTCAGACCGGCCCGCGCAGAAGGAAGTAGAACGTGAGCAGCCTGCACGATCGGCTCGTCGTCATTGACGGCCTCATCATTTCCGATTTCGGTCCGGACATCTTCAAGGAGATGCGCAAGGGCGGCATCACCGCCGCCAATTGCACCTGCTGCGTGTGGGAAGGCTTCACCGAGACCATGCGCAACGTGGTCAAGTGGAAGACCTGGTTCCGCGAACATGCGGACCTCATCTCCCAGGTCTACACAACTCAGGACATCCTCAAGGCCAAGGCCGAGAACAAGACCGGCATCATCCTGGGCTGGCAGAACACCACGGGCATCGAAGATCAGATCGGCTATCTCGAACTGTTCCACGAGCTCGGCGTGCGCATCATCCAGATGACCTACAACACGCAGAACTTCGTCGGTTCCGGCTGCTATGAGAGCACCGACAGCGGGCTTTCCGACTATGGCCACGACGTGGTGGCCGAGATGAACCGGCTCGGCATCCTCTGCGATCTTTCCCATGTGGGGCCGAAGACCTCCCACGACACCATCGTCGCCTCCAAGCAGCGCGTCGCCTATTCCCACTGCCTGCCGGCGGGTCTGAAGGCGCATCCGCGCAACAAGTCCGACGAGCAGCTTCGCTTCATCGCGGAAAAGGACGGCTTTGTCGGCGTCACCATGTTCCCGCCCTTCCTGGAGAAGGGGCCGAATTCCACCGTGGACGATTATGTGGCGGCCATGGAATATGTCATGAACCTGGTGGGCGAGGACAAGGTTGGCGTCGGCACCGACTTCACCCAGGGCTATGGCAAGCCCTTCTTCGACTGGCTGACCCACGATAAGGGCTTCGGCCGCAAGCTCACCGATTTCGGGACCGTCATCAACCCGGAAGGCTTCCGCGAGATCGCCGACTTCCCCAACCTCACCGCCGCCATGGAAAAGCGCGGCTGGAGCGAGGCGCGCATCGAGAAGGTGATGGGCGGCAACTGGCTGCAGCTGCTGAAGGATGTCTGGCGCGCGTGATGTGACCACCGGCCCGGCGTGCCTTCGGCGCGTCCGGGGGTCCGCCCCGTGCCGCCCGGCCCCGTTTGCGGGACGGCATGGGGCGCCTTTCCAGTTCTGAAGCGAGACGTGAGAATGGCGAAGCCCGAAATCGAAATCGACGTGGATCCGGCAACCGGGCAATGGTTCGTGGACAAGATGCCCATGATCCTGGTGCCGCAGCACTTCTACAACAACAACCATTTTGCCCTGGAAGCCGCGCTGGGGGCCGAGGGCCTCGACGCCGCCCTTGCGCCGGCAGGCCGCACCTCCGCCTATGTGTGGTGCAAGAAGCAGAGCGAGGTCTATGGCCTCTCCGGGCTCGATGTGTTCGCCCACTATATGAAGCGTCTGTCCCAGCGGGGGTGGGGCCGCTTTACCATCGTCGCCGCCGATCCGGCCGCCGGCACCGCCACCATCCGGCTGGACCATTCCTCCTTCGTCACGGACGAGACCCGAAAGGCCGGGCGGCGGCTGTGCTACATGTTCGCCCCCTGGCTGAAGGGCGCCATGGAATTCGTGTGCGAGCAGGACGGTACGCCCCGCAACCTGGTGGCCGAGGAGGTGCAGTGCGCCGCCGAAGGTTACGACCATTGCGTGTTCGAGGTCCGTCCCGTCTGACCAAGCGGAAGTGCCTCCGGAAAATCCTGTCACCTCAATGTCATACGTGACCTTTAGGCACGTTGGAGACTGGCGGCAGGGTGTGCCGCGGGGGGGACATCACGATGCAGCCGATCCTCAAGGTCGAGGACGTACGCAAATCGTTCGGGGCCGTTCAGATCCTCAAGGGGGTGAGCTTCAACATTGAGGAGGGCGATCTCGTCTCGATGATCGGTCCCTCCGGATGCGGCAAGTCAACCCTCCTGCGCTGCCTGAACGGCCTTGAAACCATCGATTCCGGCGCCGTGGAAGCCTGCGGCGTGCGGATGGAGAAGAAGCCCTCCGTCACCCCCGAGAGCTTCGCCGAAGCGGCCCACCGCCTGCGCAAGAATGTGGGCATGGTGTTCCAGAGCTTCAATCTCTTCCCCCACAAGACCTTGCACCAGAACGTGATGCTGGCCCCCATGGTGGTGAAGGGCATCGGGCGGGACGAAGCGGCCGCCAATGCCGAACGCCTCCTGAAGAAGGTGGGCTTGTTCGAGCAGATGGACCGCTATCCCATCAACCTGTCCGGCGGCCAGCAGCAGCGCGGCGCCATCGCCCGCGCGCTCGCCATGGCGCCCAAGGTCATGCTGTATGACGAGCCCACCTCCGCGCTCGATCCCGGCCTCGTGGACGAGGTGCTGGACGTGATGAAGGAGCTGGACGCCGAGGGAATGACGCAGATCGTCGTCACCCACGAAATGCGCTTCGCGCGCGATGCGTCCGACTACATCATCTTCATGGAGAAGGGGGAGATCGTGGAGATCTCCGACGAAGACGAAATCTTCGAAAACCCTAAGGATCCGCGCACGCGCCAGTTCCTGCGCCGCTTCGCGTGACGCCGGCCGGCCCGCGCCGGGCCGTCTCTCCGCCTTCAGCATTCCGCCCGCCGCTTCGCCCCGGGGACCGCCATGCGCCTTCTTCTTGCCCTGCTCGTCTTTCTGGCCGCCGCCGGACCGGCCCTCGCCCAAGCGCCCGCCCAAGCGCCGGCCAAGCCGCTCCTGAAATATGGCGGCGATGCCACGTCCGGCGCGCCCTATACCTTCACGGATCCGGCGGACCCCAACCTCATCGAGGGCTTCGAGGTGGACATCATGAATGTCCTCGCTCCGAAGATGGGCCGCACGCCACAATTCGTGCAGAACGACTGGTCGAACCTCATTCCGGGCCTTGATGCGGGCCTCTACGCGGCGGTGATCAACGGCCTCGAAATCACGCCTGAGCATCAGGCGGCGGCCGATTTCTCCGTGCCCTATTACGTCACCTACGGCCAGATCGTGATCCGCAAGGGCGATCCGGAACTGGCCGATCTCGCCGCGCTCCGGGGCAAGAAGGTCGGGACCCTCAAGGCGGGCCAGATGGAGCGGGTGCTGCGCCAGTTCGGTGGCATCGAC
This sequence comes from Aquabacter sediminis, assembly GCF_028863665.1. Taxonomy (GTDB): domain Bacteria; phylum Pseudomonadota; class Alphaproteobacteria; order Rhizobiales; family Xanthobacteraceae; genus L1I39. Next base: position 3,873 of record NZ_JARBFX010000013.1, on the reverse strand, counting down.
GTGCGCAGCTACGAGGAAGAGATCGACGCCTATTCCGATCTCAAGCTCAAGCGCATCGACGCGACCGTGATGGATTTTCCCATCGCGGTCTATTACGCGCAGCCCGACAGCGAATTGCAGTTTACCGGCGGCCCGGTGGGCCGGATCGAGTATGGCATCGCGGTGAAGAAGGGTTCCGATCCCAAGCTCCTGGGCGAGATCAACCAGGCGCTCTCCGAAATGCAGAAAGACGGCTCCATGCGCCAGATCCTGGATCGCTGGGCCATCTGGACGCCCATGATGGCTCAGCTGACTGGCGACGACCGGCCCATGCAGGCGCAGCCCGTCGCCTATAACCGCTATGTGGACGAAACCCAGCCGAAGGGTTGGATGGCCCAGCTCGAACGCTATATGCGCTTCCTGCCCCAGCTCGGCCGCGCCGCGGTCATGACCATGGAAATCTCCATCCTGGCCATGATCATCGCGGTCGGCTTCGGCGCGACGCTGGCCCTGTGCCGGGTCTATGGCGGCACGGTGCTGGATCGGCTCGCCCAGATCTATATCGAGGTGGTGCGCGGCACCCCCCTGCTGATCCAGGTGCTGTTCATCTATTACGGCCTGCCCAAGATCGGCCTGCAGCTTGAGCCGTTCGTGGCCGGTGTGCTGGCGCTCGGCTTCAACTATGCGGCCTATGAGGCGGAAAACTATCGCGCCGGCCTCCTGGCCATTCCCCGCACCCAGATGGAGGCGGCGGTGGCCCTCAACATGACGGAGCGCCAGTCTCTGCGCCATGTTGTGATCCCGCAGGCGGCCCGCATCGTGCTGCCGCCCACCACCAACGACTTCATCTCGCTGATCAAGGATTCCTCGCTGGTGTCGGTCATCTCGCTGGTGGAACTGACCAAGACCTACGAGATGATCTCCACCACCTATTACGACTATTTCGGCACTGGCATCCTGGTGGCCGCCGTCTACCTGCTGCTGGGCTTGCCCTTCGTGCGCCTCGCCCATTGGGCCGAGCGCTATGCCAGCCGCGGCACCACCCGCGGCTCGTGAGGGGAAGGGGCGAAGGGCGGATAGCCGCCTTCGCTAACCAAAGCTGGGACACGCGGGAGCCGACGGGATCGGCCACAGCAATGAGAAAAGGGCCTCTCCCGTCGTGAGGGAGAGGCCCTTTTGTTATCAACTTCCGCGCGCCGCAGCACGCGAGGCGGCGCGGGATCGAGATCAGCGGCGCGGGGCGGTGCTGGTGGCGGATGCCACCTTCGGCGCAACCGGGGCATGGCTCAGGAGCGCCTCGATCCGGTCCTTCTCCTTGCGGAACTCCGCCAGGAAGCGCCCATCCAGCGCGCGCCCACGCGGCAGCTTGATGCGCATGGGATCCACGAACGAGCCGTTGATCTTCACTTCGTAATGCAGATGCGGACCGGTGGAGAGGCCGGAGGAGCCGAGATAGCCGATCACCTGGCCCTGGCGCACCTGCGTGCCCACCTTGATGCCTCGGGCGAAGCCGGATTGGTGGGAATAGGTGGTCACATAGCCGTTGGCGTGCTGGATCTCGGTGTGGCGGCCATAGCCCGACTTCCAGTCGGAATAGATGATGGTGCCGTTGCCAGCGGCGAAAATGGGCGTGCCCACCGCGTCCGACCAGTCGACGCCCGTGTGCAGCTTGGAATAGCCGAGGATGGGATGGCGGCGATAGCCGAAGGGCGAGCGCATGATGCCGCCCGCCATGGGCTTGCGCACCAGGAACTTCTTCGCGCTCTTTCCGTCCTCGTCATAATAGTCCACGAGGCCGTCATCGGCGGTCTGGAAGCGGTAGTAACGCTTGGTCTCTCCCGCGGTGGTGAGAGTGGCATAGAGCACTTCCGGCTCGCCATTCTCCTCGGTGTAGAGCACCTCGAATGCATCTCCCGCCCGCACGCGGCGCTGGAAATCCACATCGAAGGAATAGACCCGCACCAGATCGGCAATCACGGAGCGAGGCACTTCGTTGCGCAGGGCGGTTTCGTAGAGGCTTTCATAAAGCCGGATGCCGGGACCATCATCATCCCCTTCGGCCTCTTCGGAAACGCCCGCCACATCGGTCTCGGTGGGCTCGGCCACGGAGACGAAGCGGCCCGTATCCGACATGGCCACCGTGCCTTCATGGCCGGCATCGCTGAACAGCGACACCCGCAGCGGGTGGATCGCCTTGTCCTCGGACTGAAGCAGAAGGCGGATGCGCAGCCCGTCCTTGACGGTGCCATCGCGGCCGCGCTGGAAGGCGGCGGCCACCGCGCGGGCTTCTTCCTTGCCCACCCCGTTGTCGGTGAGAATGGAGACAATGGTGTCTCCCTTCTTCACCACGAAGGTCTGGTCGGTCCAGTCATTGCCGCCGGTGGTCTCAGGGCTGGTCTTGCCGAGGAAGCTGACATTGTCCGGCAGCTCCGGCGGCGGGGCCGCGGCGGCCGTCGGCGGCAGAGAATGTGCGGGATAGGGGCCAGGCGTCGCATAGGCCAGCACCGCGCCGGGCAAAGGCGGCTTCTGGGGGCCGCCGGTAATGGCGGCGGGCAGCCCGATCGGCGGCTGGAGGCGAGCGAGTTCCGCAACCTCGCGCACCTTCACCACCACCTGGTCCATAGAGACGCCGGAGCCGAAATGGGTGCTGCCAGGCAAGGCGGACAGATCCCGCGTCACCACGGTGACTTCGCCCGTGGGCTCCGCCTGGGGCGCGGCCTGCTCGTTGTCCACGGACTGGGCGACAATCTGGGCCGGGTTGAAGCGTGGAATGTTGCTCGACACGCTGGTGACAGTCATGGCGAGGTTCGCGTTCACGCGCGTGAAGGGGCGAACCTTGATGATCTCCTTGTCGCCCACCTTCGTTGTGGTGGAGAGGCGGAAGGTCTGGCGGGCGCTGGAGGCATCGGAAAGCAGCGACATGCGATCGCCCTTGCGGGCAGCATTCGAACTGCGCTCGCCGGCTGCAAGCGTGCTCCGCAGCGCGTTGCGCACGGTCTCGGGCATCAGGGCAAAGCGGTGGTCGCCGTCGAGCGCGGCATAGACCGCGCCGCCCATGAGAAAGGAACCGCACAGGCCCGTGAGCAGGGTCGCGGCCAGCCAGCGCACGGAAACCCGCCGCCGATCGATCTGCTGCTCGCCGCCGCCGACCCCAAGCGGGGGCTCATCGCCGAGCCCGACAGCGCTCGTCGCGTCACGCCAGGAACCGGCAGAACGTCTCTGCTGCAACTCGCAACCCTTATGTCTCGCCCCGCGCAGGCGGCGCACCCTCACCCCGGTCCCGCGCGACATTCCGGCCCTGCGCCGGAACAAGCCACGCCTTTGCCGCGACGCTCCAGCATCGGGCGTGCGGATGTGAAGGGCAAGAGAAGGCAAAACGATGGCGGTTGGGAAAGTGAAGGCCGTTTCGGCCCGCTGTCCACCGCTCAGCAAGCCGCTCTCGCACAAGGGGAAACGAAATCCAAAGGCGCGCGGGTGTGCGGGCGCACAGCCACGTGTGCGGGAAGCCCGCACGGCACGCCGTTGCGTGGAGGCTACGGGCAGCACGGCAGTAACGGCGCGCCAGCCAGGCCGCTGCCGATGGGCAGAGTGGCGCGCCCAGCCGGCCAGTTGAGCGCTGGCCGCAAAAAAAATGCAGGCCGAGCCACTGAGACAGGCCTTAAAGGCTTGAAGGAATCACGCCCCTGTGGAAAAAATCACCCGCACGAACTGTTGCAGTGCAACGGTTTTGCGTGTGCGTTGCAGCGCGTCATCCACAGCCCGGATCGGACTGAATAGGTCCGTTTTGGAAGGGTGTTGACACGGCAAAGGGTCTCCCCCTATAAACCGCCCATCAACGACGGGCTGCGGCCGCGAGTTCAGCGGCTGGTTCGTCGTCTCTGGATGCTTCTCACG
>NZ_JARBFX010000012.1:72139-137075 GCF_028863665.1 Aquabacter sediminis | reverse complement strand
TGCTCCCGCCGCCCAGCACGCCCGACAGGGCAAATCCAACCGCCAGAACGAACCCACCGCTGGATAGAAGTTGGGGGCAACGTCAAAGCCGCTTTCGCTCCCCGTGGGCTGTGACCCTCGCGCCGCGAGAGTTTTCGAGGAGCTGTATGTAGTGGAGCATGCCACCACTCCTTTCTCCTAGGGTAACGAAGCCACTAATATAGCACAGCCAGCGCTTACCTCCAACCACAATCAGTACCCGCAGAGCTTCTTGCGCACCGGCAGCGCGGAATAGGTGCGCGTCCGGCAAATTTCCGAGCACACCTTGGAGAACCGATCCACACTGAATGCCGGATTGTTTCCGATCAGGTAAAGGTTGCGCGTCACGTTCATGGAGAACCCCTCCATCGTAGCCAATGGCGAGCAATTTTGCTTCCTCCTGCACTCGGACGCGTATTCCAGGACGGTCGCACAGTCATTTTTACCCAGCTGGGGCTTTCCCACCGGGGCGGTCAACGAGACCTTTAGAACTCCATCGGAGTAGGTGGCCGACTTCGCTTTCCCATCCTCGTAACCGAGATCGAAAGCCAGATTGTCGTAGTTTTTCTGCACTTTGAACGTGAAGTCCGATGTTCCGAAGTTCGGGTTTTCGCGGCGGTGCATGCCATTGGCATCGATTGCTATGAGATCATAGTTTGACGGAACGCCCCTTGCGCCGGTCGTGCTGCTGACGATCAACACATCCTCTGCACCCAACTGATACTGGCCTTCGATATTCCCCCCATAGACATCTTTCAGGGTGATTTTCTGCGAGCGAAATTCGATGGTGACGGACATATCCCCGTTGTCGGCATATCTGGTGGTCACCGACACCGGCCCGTACCGGGTATCGGCCTTCTGAATGGTGTCGTTGGGGCCGAGAGGAGCTTGGGCGCTCGCCGGTGGCGCGCTGGGCGCGGATGTCCACTGTTGCGCCTTAGCCAGATCCGGCCCGAGCGCCGCCATCGCCAAGAGAGCGCAGGCCAGGAACATCCCGGAAGGGGCCAAGCGGGGCACAAGCATGGTCACACCTCAAAATGGCAGCCAACGCTAAGATAAAGCTATGCCGTGAAAATGCCCAACTGCGCTTTCCTTCGGAAGCCTAAATTATTACCGCGCCGGGCTTCGCCCCTAACAATCCCACCCATCCCGCCCGAGGGGCGCGGGGTGGCCCTGTCAGTCACACCGCGCTTTTTCCTGCACCGCCCAGATTCTACACTAAGCGGCCCACCAGGAGGGTTAGCCAATGGCGATCTATGAATGCTGGATTGAACACGCCGGGGGCGCAGGGTTCACGGAATGTCGGGGGGACTGGCGCACACTGAGGGTGGCCGTCTCCGCCATGATCGAATCGGGCGAAGCCATCAGTTGGGGACTGCTCCGAGATACCCGGAGCTGCCTAAGCTCATATGTCGTCGCCGAATTCGACGCCGACCTGAGCAGGTTTCAGGAGTTTCCGCCCACTGTCCCGTAAATGGCGCGTTCCGGTGTAAACGAGATGCTCCACCAACTGCGCTAACCGCCCAACGCCTTCAAGCAGCTTGCTTTTCCTGTTCCCGTCTTATTCTCACTGGCGCGAGAATGGCGCGAACCAATTTTTGCAAGGCCTCACGGCTTGCAGCCATATAGGCCGGGTCGGCGTGGGCGTAAACCTCCGTGACACTCAGGCCCGGCACGCGGTGCCCCAAAAATGCAGCACACGCCCATGGAGGCACGCTGTTTGAACGTGAAGCGCTAAAGTGTGAGGGTTGCTTAGCCTGCCACTGACCGTGTGCCTGTTCCGATTGAGCTCGGCGTCTCCTTCTGCCCCTCTCGCAAGGCCGAAAGGAAGGTCAGGAAAACCACAGCATAGAAGCGCATCAGAACCGGCAGCAAAGCCGGCCCGGGTCGATATCCGCCGCGGCCGGGCTCGCTGCAGACGAGTTCGTCCGCCTCCGCCTGTTGCAGAACCTTGGCAATGTGCGCGCGGGACACGGAGAACTGTCGCGCCAGTTGGGTGATGGAGGCTGCCCCGCCATCGGCGACCAAAGATACCAGCGTCACGAGGCCGACATCCCGTTCCGCAATGCCGCGTAATTCCGGGGCCGCCTCAAAGACACGCACGCCCTGCCTGAAGCATTCCGCCATCGCATGCGTGCACGGGCCGAAGAGCACTTTGTCCGGCATGGCGCGCGCCGCGGCGGCAGCCGCCGCATCCACATGAGCGATGGCGGAAAACATGCCGTTCCAGCGCTCCCGATGCATCTGCAGCAGCGTGGCGCTCGGCATCAGGCGTCGTTCCTTGGCGGGCGAGTGAGGGGCGGCAATGAGCAGATGCTTGAAACGCAGCGCGGCGAGGAAGGCCGTGGCGCGCCCTGGACTGCACACGTCGAGGTCCACCACTTCGCGGCGCAGCCGCGCTCCGGTTACGCCTGTACCGCCGCTCTCAGTGAAATGCAGATCCAGAATGAGCAGCACCGCCAGAAGCCGCCCGCGATCATTCAGCAGCCGGTTGCGAAGCCAGTTGCCGTCGTAAAGGCGCACGGCGTTACCGGCGGCAGCGCGGATGGCCGCCGGAAATCCGGGCGCCCGCATGAGATCGTCAATCGCCTTGGCGCCGAAGACTCTGACAATCGGCTCGGGGAAAGGCGTGGCAAGCGCCAATGCCGCGCCGTCGGTCGAGCTCACCTCCTGCATGTGCAATCCGACGATTCCAATCTGTGGCATTGCCTATACCACGCCCGAGCCCCAGACCTAACCCAGACATGTTCCATTACATCCGTTGAGGAATGCAGGAAAAACCAGCGTTCCTTGGCTCCGACCGAGGCACAGGCATGGTTCGTCCGACGTTGTTCTCGCGGAAGACATTGAAGGTCTCCGGCCCTCTTGCGAGGTCGCTGCCGATCCTCATGTCGTCGGTCGCGCTATGTGCCTTGACGCTCCCGGCGGCGGCCCAGACCGCCGCGCCGACCGCGCCGTCGATCGGCCCGATCATGTACAACTATTCACCTTCAACTCCCGCCAGCAATGGCTCCAGCGGCCAGAACGCCCCGTTGAGTTGCGCCTACCCGCCCTATGAAGGCACCCCCGGCAGTCCGTCCGCCTCTGCCGGCGGGTACTTCCCGTATGGCCTGAGCTCCGGTGGCCCCTTCGACGCGACGCTGGTCGTCGCGGTCGTCACCGGCGGAGAGGGCGGCGCAGGGGGAAGCGGCGGCAGTTGCTATGGAGGTAGCCCCGGCGGCCCCGGCGGGATTGGGGACGGAGTCAGCTTCGGGATCGATACGCCCGCGGGCAGCTACACTTTCAATTATTCCGGCATCGTCCTGGTGTCCCAGGGCGGCCAGGGCGGCGATGGCGGCTCCACCTCGTCGTTGAGCTTTAAAGGCGGCGCCGGCGGCGGTGGTGGCAATGGCGGCGAGGTTGCCCTCACGATCACCAACAACGTCACCTTGACGACGGTGCTCCCCGATGCTTACGGCATCTGGGCGCAGAGCGTGGGCGGGCAAGGCGGCAATGGCGGCAACGAGAACAGTTCCATCAGCAGCGGCAATGGTGGAACGGCGGGAGCCGGCGGAACCGGCGGCACTGTAACAATCACCAGTTCCGCGAATGTGTTCTCGCAACAGTCGACCGCCATCTTTGCCCAGAGCATTGGTGGCAACGGCGGTGGCGGGGGGTCGACCGCTGGATGGTTCGGTGGGGTGAGCGGCGGCGGCGGCTATGGCGGCGACAGCGGGAATGTCGCGGTCACGCTCAATGGCCTGCCAAACCCTGACTGGTCAAACACTGCCGCGTCAAACGTCGCTCCTTATCTCGCGGACAGCATCACCGTCAGCACGGGCGGCAACGGGTCCTATGGCATCTACGCCCAGTCGGTTGGCGGGGGCGGGGGAAATGCGGGCGTCGCGGCCGGGCTTACCGCGCTGGGCGGGTCCGGCGGTCCGGCCAGCTATGGCGGGACGGTGTCCGTGATCAGTTATGCCCAAATCTCAACCTCTGGCGCTTCCTCTCCAGGCATCTTCGCCCAATCGGTCGGCGGCGCGGGTGGCTCGGGCGGCATGGCGTTCGGCGGCGCCCCCGTGGCGATTGGCGGTTCTGGCGGCGAGGGCGGCTACGGGTCCGGGGTAACGGTCGCGAATTACGGAACCATATGCACGGGCGGCAGCTGCAGCGGCGCCAGTCCACCTTCGGACAGCGCCGGCGGTGCCTTCGGCATTCTCGCCCAGTCCATCGGTGGCGGCGGCGGCGCGGGCGGGTTCGGCCTTTCGACATCCGCCTCTCTGGTCGCGGGCACCGCCTTCACCGTTGGTGGCACCGGCGGCTCGGGCGGTAACGGTGCCACCGTGTCCGTCGTGAATACGGGCAGCATCAGCACGCAGGAAGTCAACTCCGCAGCCATTCTGGCTCAATCCATCGGCGGTGGCGGCGGAACTGGTGGGGGTGCAGTGGCGATATCGCTGAGCCTGACGGCTGGCGCTTCGATCTCCCACGGCGGCTCGGGCGGCTCGGGCGGTGGCGCCAATGCGGTGACCGTGAACTGCACGAGCGGGGATGCCGGCGCAAACTACGGCGCCGCCTGCACCAACAGCGGAGCCCTGATGCTGGAGTGGTTCAGCCCCGGCACCATAAGCACCAACGGTATCGGCTCAGCGGGTATTGTTGCCCAGTCCATCGGTGGCGGAGGCGGGCATGGTGGCTATTCGGTCTCGCTGTCCGGCACGGCAGCCGCGGCCTTCTCCCTCGCGGTGGGGGGATCTGGCGGCACCGGCGGCAATGGCGGCAACGTTTTTGCGGGTACAGGCGGGGTCGGCATCGTCACGTCCGGCTCGGATTCGCCCGGCGTCGTAGCGCAGTCCATCGGCGGAGGCGGCGGAAATGCCGGGGCCAGCATCGCCGGCAGCCTTTCGGAGGGCGCCTCCGTCGCCCTCGCGCTTGGGACCACCGGCGGCTCCGGTGGGTATGGCTCGACCGCCGCCGCGGTCAACCAGGGCAGCACCATCACGACGACGGGGGACCGCTCGCCAGGCCTACTCGCTCAATCCATCGGTGGCGGCGGCGGCAATGGCGGCGCGGCCATTTCGGCGGGCGTCAGCCAGGTGGCGGCAGTGAACCTCGCGCTCGGTGGTACGGGTGGCGACGGCGGCTCCGGCGGCTGGGCCTATGCGTATAACGATACGAATTCCGGTCCCGCCGGCCCCACCGACATCACCACGAGCGGCTACCAGTCCAGCGCCATCGCCGTCCAGTCCATTGGTGGCGGCGGCGGCAATGGCGGCTACACCACATCGCTCACCCTCTCGCTTGGGCCGGGCCTCGGCGCCAGCATCGGCGGGCTGGGCGGAAGCGGCAACTATTCCAACACCGTCTTCATCGAAAACGCGGGCGGCACGCTCACCGCGTCCGGCGGTGGCGCGGCGATCATCCTCGGCCAGTCCATCGGGGGCGGCGGCGGCAATGGCGGCTTTGCCGCAAGCGGCAATGCCAGCCTTGGGGGCGCGGCCACCCTGGCCGTGGGCGGCAGCGGCGGCGCCGGTTCATCCGCGAACACGGTCTCGATCACCAATTACGGGGCTCTCGTGTCACCGGGCACGGTGTCGGGAGCCGCGAGTGGCGCTGCCATCTATGGCAATGCGCCCGGCATCCTTGGCCAGTCCATCGGCGGTGGCGGCGGCGCAGGCGGATTTGCTGTGGCCGGCTCGGTCTCGGGACAGGGTACCGCCAGCCTGGAAGTCGGCGGCTCCGGCGGCTCCGGCGGGACGGGCGCCGCGGTTACCATCGCCAACTACAACAGCATCACGCTAATTGGCTCCCTGTCGGCCGGCATTGTTGCCCAGTCCCTCGGTGGCGCAGGCGGCACGGGCGGCTTCGCTGTGGCTGCCGGCCTGTCGTCAGGCGCCAGTGCCACGACAACCATTGGCGGCGGCGGAGGCAGTGGCGGCACGAGCGGTGCGGTGACCATCAACCATGGGAACGGTACCATCACCACCGATGGCGATCAGTCTCCCGCCATCATCGCCCAGTCCATTGGCGGGGCGGGTGGCAGCGGCGGCTGGGATATCGCCGGGTCGCTGGCCAGTGTTGGAGCGGCGAGCGTGGGCCTCGGCGGCAGCGGCGGCGGTGGCGGTGTCAGCGGTCTGGTAACCGTCTCCGCGGATGGGGCCTTGGCCACCAATGGCCTGATTTCGCCGGGCATTCTGGCGCAGTCCATCGGCGGTTCCGGTGGCAATGGAGGCTTCAGCGCCGGCGCGGCGGGCTCCATCGTGTTTTCTTCCGACGTCACGCTTGGCGGTGGCGGCGGCAGCACAAACAGCAGCAGCAGCTACGTCGGCGCCGGTGATGTCACCGTGACCGCCACCGAGGCCATCACCACGCAATTCTCTCAGTCACCGGGTATCCTGGCGCAGTCCATTGGCGGCTCGGGCGGCAATGGTGGCTTTGCCATTGCCGGGTCCGGGGCGACCGGCGGCGGCGATGCCAAGGTTTCGGTGGGTGGTGCCGGTGCAACCGGCGGCGGCGGCGGAAGTGGCCAAGCGGCCGGCAGCGTCACCGTGCTTGCGGCGGACATAATCGTAAATGGATACCTCTCAGCCGGTATCCTCGCGCAATCCATCGGCGGGGCGGGTGGCAATGGCGGCTCGAGCCGGGCTTTCAGCGTCTCCGGCACAAGCGACAGCACGGACAGCGCCGCAGCCAGCGTCACCATCGGCGGTAGCGGCGCCTCTGGCGGGGATGCCACCTTCGTGCAGGTGACGCAGACCGGCATGATGATCACCGGCAACCCATTCACCCTCAGCAACGATCAGTCGCCCGGCATCCTCGCGCAATCCATCGGCGGCTCGGGCGGCAATGGCGGCTCGGCGGATGCCAATGCCATTTCCTCCACCGCGGCCGTCTCGGTGGCGCTGGGCGGGGGCGGCGCGAATGGCGGCTCGGGCGGTTCAGTAACGCTCAATGTCAACAACGGTGCGACAACGGGGGCGGTCACGACCTATGGCCAGCATTCGTCAGCATTGATCGCGCAGTCCATCGGCGGCGGGGGCGGCAATGGCGGCTGGACCCAGTCCACGGCGTCGAGCAACAATTATGCGGCAGGCGTCTCCATCGGAGGATATGGCAGCGGGGGCGGTGATAGCGATGGAACCGTGACCGTCAATTCCGGAGGAGGGATCATCACCTACGGCAACCTGTCTTACGGCATCCTTGCCCAGTCCATTGGCGGAGGCGGCGGCAATGGCGGGGCGGCGTCCAGCACCACTGATGCTGGACAGGGACAGGAACTGCAAGGCGGCGTCACCTCCGTTGCGGGGGCTGGCGCGGGCCAGACCGCGAGCAATATCAGCTCTGCCGTGTCCGGGGCCGACGGCTCCAGCCCGCAAAACGGCAGCAGCAATGCCGCGAACGGAATCGCAGCGGCGTTGACCATTGGCGGTTTTGCCGGACAGGGCGGCGCCGGCTCCACGGTGAATGTCACGAGCAGCTCGAACATTTCGACGGGAGGAGACCAGTCCACAGCCATCTTCGCCCAGTCGGTGGGCGGCGGCGGCGGCAGTGGCGGATCGGCCAGCGCAAATTCCAGCGGCAGCTCCTATGCGGCCTCCTTCACCCTCGGCGGTGGCGGCGGTCCGGGGGGCGGCGGCGGCAGTGTCTGGGTGTCAGCCACAGGCTCCATCCAGACCATCGGCCTCCAGGCTGCGGGCATCTTCGCCCAGTCGGTGGGCGGCGGCGGCGGCTTGGGCGGGTCATCCTCCAGCACCGCCTCCAGCGGCGGGCAGGCCGCGCTCAGCATGAGCCTCGGCGGCAGCGGCGGCAATGGCGGAGACGGCGGCACCGTCACCGTCACGTCGATGGCTTCCTCCACCATCAGCACCCTTGGTCCGAACGCCGCGGGAATTTTTGCCCAGTCGGTCGGCGGAGGAGGCGGGTCGGGTGCATCCAGCAGCGCGGCCGCCAGCGCTCCGGGCTCATCCAGTTCCGGCGGCAGCACGTCCAGCGCCACAGGTAGCCTGTCCGGTTCGGCAACCGGCTCAAGCACCGCTTCGGCGGCAGGAGAAAACGGCGGCAAGCCCGGCGCGCAATCCGGGACCAATGGCGGGTATTCGCTGGCCATGAGCCTCGGTGGTAGCGGCGGGCAAGCCGGCAATGGAAACACCGTTTGGATCAATAACGAATTTGGGATTTTCACGGGCATCAATCTGGTGAGCGGGACCAGCAGCCTCGTTCCCGCCGACAACTCGCCGGCCATCTTCGCCCAATCGGTGGGCGGCGGCGGCGGCAATGGCGGAGCCTCCACCACCAACAGCTCGGCGGGTGAATACAGCGCCTCCCTGTCGCTCGGTGGCAATGGCATGGCCGGTGGCACGGGCGGCACTGTCACGGTCAACACCATCGGCACCCTGCAGACGACGGGTGCCAACTCCGCCGGTGTTTTTGCCCAGTCAGTGGGTAATGGTGGCGGCAATGGCGGATCCTCCACCACGACCTCGTCCTCAGGCGGTGCCCTTTCCCTGGCACTCGGCCTCGGCGGCAGTTCATCGGGCGGCGGGGACGGCGGAGAGGTGACTGTCACAGTGAATGCGTCCGGCGCGTTCCCGACGGAAACGGGCATCAGCACGCAGGGCTTCAATTCCCATGGCATCTTCGCCCAGTCCGTGGGCGGCGGCGGCGGCTCCGGCGGCGTTCTCGTTTCCGCGGCGACGGGGCCAAGCAGCACTGGCGGGACCGGCAGCAGCAGCAGCTCGGCTTCGAGCACCTCGACCTCCGCCTCCAGCACGGACGGTGTCGCTCTGGCTCTGGGTCTGGGCGGATCGGGGAGCGCCGGGGGCAGCGCTGACGAGGTGCAGGTCACGTCGAACGTGCAAATCAGCACACAAGGCGCCAATGCGGCGGGCATTTTTGCCCAGTCCGTCGGCGGCGGCGGCGGCGCGGGCGGCGCCAGCACGGTCAATGCCAGCAACAGCAGCTATGCGCTCGCCTTCGGTCTCGGCGGATCGGGCGGCGGAGGCGGCGCCGGCGGCGAGGTCAAGGTGACCGCCAATGCGGCAATCACCACCGGCGGCATTCAGGCCTATGGCCTGCTGGCGCAGTCCGTGGGCGGCGGCGGTGGAACGGCGGGGGCCGCGACCAGCGGCGCCTCGGGCGGATCGGACGCATCCTTCAGCATGGCGCTCGGCGGCAGCGCCGGCAGCGGCCAGACCGGCGGCACCGTGAAGGTAACAACAGCAGACACGATCACCACCTCGGGCGCCGCAGCGGTGGCGCTCCTCGCCCAGTCCATCGGTGGCGGCGGGGGCATCGGCGCTGCCAGTTCGTCCACCTTCAGCAGTGACGGCGTCAGCGGAACGCTCACTTTGGCGGGGACTGGTGGTAGCGGCAATGACGGCGGGAAGGTCACGGTTACGGCTGCCGGCCTCGCGACCTCCGGTACCGCCGCCTTCGGCCTTCTCGCCCAGTCGATCGGCGGCGGCGGCGGTGTCGCCAGTGTCGGCACAAGCTCGGCCATGACGGGCGGGCTCTCCACGACGCTGGGCGGCTCAAGCAGCGGCGCGGGCGGCACGGTCAAATTGACCACCACCGGAGCCATCTCCACCACCGGCAATGCGGCGATCGGCATTCTCGCGCAAAGCATCGGCGGCGGCGGTGGCGTTGCGAATGGCGGCGGCAGCGTGTCCTTTGCGGGGACGTCTGGGGATGGCGGCAGCGTTACGGTGAACGTGAACGCTTCGCTGACCACGTCGGGCACGAATGCGGTGGGTGTTCTCGCCCAGTCGATCGGCGGTGGCGGTGGTGTGGCGGTCTCGGACGGACAGTCGACCACTTGGAGCGGGCCCACCGCCGGGTCTGGGACGGGCGGGTCTGTGACGGTGAATGTGAGCGCGCCGATCAGCACCAGCGGGGCGGGCGCCTATGGCGTCATCGCCCAGTCGGTGAGCGGGGGCGGCGGGCTTGTGATGAACGGCACCACCATGGAGCTGGTGAACGGCGCCAATGTGCTTGTGAACGGCAGCGCCCTCATCTCCGGCAAGGCGGCGGTCTATCTGCTGGGCGACGGCTCGGTCACCGCCAGCGGCGTGGGAGGCACCGGCATCTCGGCCCAGGGCAATGGCGACCCCATCATCACGCTGGCTGCGGGAACGCGCGTCACCGGCGGCCCCTCGGGCACCGCCATCGTCAGCGACGGCACCGAGACCTACATCACCTCCTATGGCACCATCTCCACCCTGGACGGAGCGAACGGTCAGGCCATCCGCACCAGCACCGGCTTCGCGCAGATCGTCAATGGCGGCAGCCTCACCGGCAATCTGGCGCTGACGCCCGGCGCCGCCAACAGCGTGTCGAACCTTGCCAGCGGCACCCTTTGGGCGGGATCCTCGCTCGATCTCGGCGGGGCGGGCAATGTTCTGACCAATGCGGGCACGCTGCGCAGCGCCTTTTCCTCGATCGGCACCACCACGCTGAACGGCTCCCTGGTGCAGACGTCGAGCGGCGTCCTGGCAATCCGGGCGGACCAGCTTTCGGGACAGTCCGACCGGTTCCGGGTCGCGGGCGATGCGCGCCTCTCGGGCGGGGTACTGGGCATCCTCTACAATCCCGGCCGCGCCATGCCGGGCCATTTCGACACCCCCTTCCTGTCGGTCGGGGGCACGCTCACCACGGACAATCTCGTGGCGCTCGGCGACACGGCGATGCTGGATGTCTCGTTGGCCAATATCGCCGGGGGCCTCAGCCTTGGCACCACCATCGACTTCACCCCGTTTGGCCTGTCCAACCGGGGCCTTGCGGTTGGGACCCTGGTCGGGGAGATCCAGACGCGCGGCTCCTCGGCCCTGTTCGAGACCATTGTGCCGGCCTTGCTGCAGGTGACAACGGTGGCGGGGCTGGACCAGAGCTATGAGACGGTGGGGGGCGGCGCCGTCTCCATGGTGCCCACCACCATGATCAATGCGGCCTCGGCGACCCTCATGGGCATCACCACGCAGATGGACTTGTGGCGCAGCGGTCTGCGCCCGGCTTCCACGGCGCTCAGCAACGCCGTTCCGGCGAGCGCGGGCACAAGCGGCGCAAGCTCGGAATCGAGCGACAGCGCGGTGGGCGGCGGACGCTTCTTCTGGGGCGCGCCCATGGCAAGCCTGACCACGGGAGCGGGCCTTTCGGGCTCCAGCATCGGCGGCATGGCCGGGCTGGACGGGGTGGTGGATGGCCTGCCTCTGCTGGCGGGCGCGGCGCTCAGCTTCTCAACGTCCGGCCTTGCCGCCAATGCCTATGGGGCGGACGTGTCCACCAGCTATGGCAGCCTCAGCCTCTACGGCCTCTACGAGGCCGGCCCGGCCTATGTGTCGGCCATCGCGACGGCGGGCTACGGCAGCGCGAACTTCAGCCGCAACCTCTACAATCTCGGCCTCAACCTTGCCACCGACAGCGGGCTGGACGGCTGGATCCTGGGCGGACGGATCGAGGCGGGTTACAGCTTCGCGCTGGGCAAGAGCGGCGCCAACCTGACCCCGTTCGTGGCCTTCCAGCCGACCCAGCTCTGGCTGGGCTCGGGATCGGAGGAATTCACGCTCGGACCGGGAATCCAGTATGAGGCGACGTCCGTCACCGCTCTGCCGCTCTATGTCGGGCTGCAGATCGACGGCGTCTGGACGGCCAGCAACGGGCAGCGCGTAGCGCCCTATCTGCGGGCGGCCTGGATGCATGATTTCAGCCCGGACCGGTACGTGCCGCGCTCGTTCGCCGAATTGCCCAACCTCACCTTCTCTGGCACCGCTATCCCGACGATCAGCAACGCCCTCGACCTGCATGCCGGCCTGCAATTCCTCGCCGGCCCGAACACCGCATTGTCGGCGAGCCTCGACGCACAGGTGTCCGAGAGTTATTCCACGCTTGGTGCATCTGCCAGCTTCCGCGTGAAGTGGTGACCTGCGGAGTGGCGCATGGATATTTACCGGTGACGTGTCCGATTCTCGATCGAAATCCCCAATATGGGAAAGTCCGCTGCCAGCCCATAGCAGCTTATGAAGACGCACAGATCGCCTTCATAAGCTGCAGCAAATCACATGGCTCACGATGGGTAGCTGGTTGAACGCGAAAGCGCCTCCCATGCACTGATTTCGTCGCGCATGCGGTCGAGCTTCTGTTCGACCAGCCCCAGAGCATCGTCGCCAAGGAACAGCCGCACCGGCGGGTTCTCGGCCTTGACCAGAGCAAGCACCGCCTGCGCAGCCTTTGCCGGATCGCCAGGCTGATTGCCGCTCTTGGCCTGTCGTGCGGCACGGATCGGGTCCATGACCGCGTCATAGTCGGCAATACTGCGGGGCGTGCGATCCATGGAGCGGCCGGCCCAATCGGTGCGGAACTGGCCGGGCGCGAGCGCGGTCACCCGAATTCCGAAGCCCGCCACTTCCTTGCCGAGCGCCTCGGAGAGGCCTTCGAGCGCGAATTTGCTGCCGCAATAGAAGCTGATCCCGGGCATGGTGATGAAGCCGCCCATGGACGTGACGTTGATGATATGGCCGCGACGCCGCGCGCGCATGCCCGGAAGCACCGCCTTCATCATCGCCACAGGCCCGAAGACGTTGGCGGCGAACTGGCGCTGAAGATCGTCCATGGACGATTCCTCCAGCACGCCCTCATGGCCATAGCCCGCATTGTTCACCAGCACATCGATAGGACCAGCCCGCCGCTCGGCTTCGGCGACAGCCGCTGGGATCGCGTCGAAATCGGTCACATCCAGCGTCACGGGGTGAGCCCGACCGGGCGCGAGGGCGGCGAAGGCATCGGCGTCAGCGGGCCGACGCACGGTGCCGATCACATGGTGGCCCGCCTCAAGCGCGCCGAGGGCAAAGGCGCGTCCGAGCCCGGAACTGACGCCCGTGATGAGAAATGTCTTGGGTGCGGAAGCCATGATACAACTCCGGATGCGCTCGAATTTATATCATGATATAGATAGGCCATGGCAGGAAGCAAGACCCAGGTAGCGCCGACCGCCGCGCGCGGCGAGCCCGTTCGCCAGCGCGTGTTGGACGCGGCGGAGCGGCTGCTCCGCCGGGGCAAGGCCGATTTCTCGATGCGCGACCTTGCCAGCGAAGCCGGGGTGAGTTTCGCGACGCCGTTCAATCAGTTCGGAAGCAAGGCGGCGATCATGCACGCTTTGTCGGGCCGGCGGATCGATGCCATGGCCACGCGCTTTGCCCAAATGTCGCCGCCGGCCGATGCAGCCGGCAGGGTGCTGCTGGCGATCGACACAGCGGTGGAGGTGATGCTGGAGGAGCCGGAGATCAACCGCGTCGTGATGAGCTGGATCGGCACGGCCGGTCCATCCCCGGGAAAGGTCCTGTCGCACTCCACGGCCTTATGGTCGCTGGCGCTGGGCGCCGGTGAAGGCTTGGCCGAGGCGGATAAAGAGCGTGCGCTGCGCTGTCTGCCGCAGCAGCTCGCTTTCGCCTTTCGCGGCATTCTCTCGTTCTGGACCGCGGGTGAGCTGCAGGATGAGCAGCTTGCCCCGCAGGCGCGTGAGATGGCGAAGACACTGCTTCGCGGCTTCGCGTAACAGCCGCAGGTCAGCGATACCGTCCCTTGAGCTGCCGTGCAGCCGTCAATACCGATCGGCAGGCAGCATGCCTAAGCGTCAAGCAGCCATGCGCGCTACTGGGATGACCACAACGTCAGACTGGCCAGTTCTCTCCCGGTCCCCGAAGATGTCATCGGCCACTGGAAAAAGCGGCTTAAGCAATTTGATTTTCGATCGAAATTTTATCGATGGCGGAGAGCACATCCATCATCTTTCCACCCTTCACCACGCGCGCGCATGACACGCCGTGAGACGCTCAACCCGTTTATATTGATTAGAAGTGATAGTCTCTGACACGCTCTGAGGCAGGAAATTGGAGCGGGTGAAGGGAATCGAACCCTCGTATTCAGCTTGGAAGGCTGCTGCTCTACCATTGAGCTACACCCGCGCACCAACCGGGCCTTTTTCCGGGCGGCAGGCCGCGGGGCGGGCTTTCACCCGGCCCCGGCGGTCAGCACAGCCGGTTCGACTGGACGACGGGTGGTGGAGGGGGTTGGATTTGAACCAACGTAGGCAGAGCCAACGGATTTACAGTCCGTCCCCTTTAACCACTCGGGCACCCCTCCACATCTGGGCCCGTCATCCGTGCTGACCCGAAAGGGTCAGCCCGACTGTTTCGGAAGCGGCGTCAACCGGCTCCCGAGGCCCGGTTTTATGTGAGGGCTCCCCCCACAAGTCAACCGAAAATCTGCGGGCTTTCTCTGCGCCTGTGGATGGCCGCTGCCCTCGCATGGGCGCGACCTGGGGCGGCGCGGCGCAGGCCGGCCATCCTCCACCACGCTTGCCATCCCCCTGCCATTCCCTTTGCCATTCCCCTTGCCCGTTCGCCATCGCGCCTTTGCCCTTGCGCGTCGGCGCGCGCTCTGACAAAGCCATGGCCATGTCCGATCGGCCCAGCCGCCCCCCGCACCGCAGCCCCTCCCACCGCCCCTTCGGCGGCCAGGGGGGCAACCGCCCCTTCCCGCCGCGCCGTCCCAAGGGCGGGCCCGCCCCCGCATGGGAAGGCGACGAGGATGTGGCTCTGCTCTACGGCTGGCACACGGTGTCGGAAGCGCTTGCCAATCCCAAGCGGCGATTCCGCAAGATCATGGCCACTGAGAATGCGGTGAACCGGCTCGCCGAAGAGGGCCTGAAGCTGCCGATCGCGCCGGAAATCGTGCGCCCCTCGCAGATCGACAAGCTGCTGGGGCCGGACGCGGTTCACCAGGGCCTTCTCGTGCAGGCAGAGCACCTGCCCTCCCCGCGCCTGAGGGACGTGGCCAAGGCCGATCTCGTGCTGGTGCTTGACCAGATCACCGACCCGCACAATGTGGGCGCCATCGTGCGCTCGGCGGCCGCCTTCGCGGTGGGGGCCATCGTTACCACCGCCCGTCATAGTCCTCCGGCCACCGGCGTGCTGGCGAAAAGCGCCTCCGGCGGCCTGGAGCATGTGCCCTTCTGCCTGGTGACCAACCTCGCCCGCGCCCTCACAGAGCTGAAGGAGAACGGGATGCTGGTGGTGGGCCTGGACAGCGAAGGCCCGGCAGACCTGGAAGACACGCCCCTGCGCGCGCCGCTCGCCTTGGTGCTGGGCGCCGAGGGCAAGGGCCTGCGCCAGCTCACCCGCGAGACCTGCGACGTGCTGGCCCGCATCGACCTGCCGGGCGTCATCAAGTCGCTCAACGTGTCCAATGCGGCGGCCCTCTCGCTGGGCATGGCGCGGCGGCAGCTGAAGCGCGGCTGAGGCGCCGCCTACCGCACCGCACACCTTGCCGGCGAAGGCTTTCGGCAGCGCGAATACGGTGCGTTGACTTAGACCATTGACCAATCGCGCGCCTGCCGAAGGTCAGGCATGCTCTCCTCATTGCGCACCACCTCGTCCGGACATGCCCGCGCGCCAAATGACGCGGGCGAAGACGATGCGCAGGAGGAAATGCCAAAGCTGAGGCGCGCCTTCGCGTGCCGCAGAACCCTTGCGTTCACCCTCCCGCACATCCGTTCCGGCCGCAGGCCGCGCGCCCGCCCCCGCTGGCGGGGTTTCGTTTGATGCTGGGAGGAAAGCTCATGTCAGTAACGACCGCACCGGCCGCGGCGGCCGGGCCAATGACGAAGGAGGAGCGGAAGGTTATTATCGCCTCCTCCGCCGGCACCGTCTTCGAGTGGTACGATTTCTACCTTGCCGGTTCGCTGGCGGCTAACATCGCCGCCACCTTCGTGCCTGGCACCAATGACACCGCCAAGTTCATCTTCGTGCTGTTCGGCTTTGCCGCCGGCTTCGCGGTTCGTCCCTTCGGCGCCCTGTTCTTCGGCCGCCTCGGCGACCTGATCGGCCGCAAATACACCTTCCTGGTCACCATGGTGATCATGGGCATCGCCACCTTCGTGGTCGGCATCCTGCCCAGCTATGAATCCATCGGCTATCTCGCCCCCACCGCCTTCATCATCTGCCGCCTGCTCCAGGGCCTGGCACTCGGCGGCGAGTATGGCGGCGCGGCAACCTATGTGGCCGAGCACTCCCCCCACGGCCGGCGCGGCTTCTACACCTCCTGGATCCAGACCACCGCCACGGTGGGCCTGTTCCTCTCGCTGCTGGTCATCCTGTCCCTGCGCCTCTCGATGACGCCGGAAGCCTTCGCCGCCTATGGCTGGCGCATTCCCTTCCTGCTCTCCATCATCCTCTTGGGCTTCTCCATCTGGATCCGCCTGCAGCTGAGCGAATCGCCCGCCTTCCAGCGCATGAAGGAAGAGGGCACCCGCTCCAAGGCGCCGCTCAAGGAGGCCTTCGGCACCTGGTCCAACGCCAAGATCGCGCTCATCGCGCTGCTCGGCGGCACCGCCGGCCAAGCCGTGGTGTGGTATACGGGCCAATTCTACGCCCTGTTCTTCCTCACCCAGACCCTGAAGGTGGACGGCACGACGGCGAACCTGCTCATCGCCTTCTCGCTGCTCATCGGCACGCCCTTCTTCATCTTCTTCGGCTGGCTGTCGGACAAGGTGGGCCGCAAGCCTATCCTGCTGCTCGGCTGCTTCATCGCGGCGGCCACCTACTTCCCGCTCTTCACCATGATCGCCACCACGGCCAATCCCAAGCTCATCGCGGCGACGGAGAACGTGAAGATCGTGGTCAGCGCGGATCCGGCCACCTGCGGCACCCTGTTCGACCCGGTGGGCGTGCGCGTCTTCACCCGGCCGTGCGATGTCTACCGCCGGACGCTCGCCACCAACTCCATGCATTATGAGCTGGTGCCCGGCCCCGCCGGCTCCGCCCTCAGCGCCACGGTCAACGGCACCGCCGTGACGATCCCGGACACCGACAAGACCGGTGCCTCCATCGTCGCCGCTGCCCAGGCCGCCGGCTATCCGAAGGCGGGTGACGCCTCCATCCTGAAGCAGCCCACCATTGGTGGCGTGCTGACAGACGGGCGCTCCCTGAAGGTGATCGGCCTCCTGTTCATCCTGGTGCTCTATGTGACCATGGTGTACGGCCCCATCGCCGCATTGCTGGTGGAACTCTTCCCCACCCGCATCCGCTACACCGGCATGTCGCTGCCCTACCACATCGGCAATGGCTGGTTCGGTGGCTTCCTGCCCCCCACCGCCTTCGCCATCGTGGCCGCCACCGGCAACATCTTCGCCGGCCTTTGGTACCCGATCGTGGTGGCCTGCATCACCATCGTCGTCGGCCTCTTGTTCCTGCCCGAGACCAAGAACCGCAATCTCGACGACTGGCACTGAGAGCATTCGGGCGGGGCTTCGGCACCGCCCGTCTCCCGCGCCGCGGGTCAGAAAACCCTGGCGCCCCGACTTCGCGAAACAGGCGTCCCGCCCCCGGCGGGGCGCCTTCTTTGTTGCGAGGTTCGCGGCTTATTGCTGCTGGACGCAGCGCCGGCCTTTCAGCGGTTCGACCGTGCGGGTCGAGAAGCGGAACAGCGACTTCTCCTCGATGGCGGCCGAGCCCGTCGCCTTCATGAACTTGCCGTAGTTGGGACAGTTTTTCGCGTTCGCCTTTTCCGGGATCTCGCGCCAGAAGGTGAGGCCGGTCTCGTCGATGGAAAATTCATCCGATTCGCATCCTGTCGTGGGATCGCACCGGCCCTGCACCGAATAGCCGCCCGAAAACACCTCCTTGCCCTCCGGCACCAGGTAGATGACGAGGCCCCGGTCCGGCCCGGTTCCCGCATCAAGGATCAGGAAGGTCTTGGCCAGCGTGATGTAATAGAGAGCGTCCATCTGGCCGGTGCCGAGCACCACATCGCTGGCACGCGCCTCGAGGGCGCAATCGGCCTTCACATCCGGCGTGCTCCGGCGGACCTGGAACTTCATTCCGGCATCATCGGTCTTGGGGCTGGAAATAACGGTCGCCACCTCGTTGCGGATGCAGCTGGTCACGGTGGGCGCGAACACATGGGCGCTCGCGGGGGCGGCCCAAAGGGTGGAGAGGAGGCCGAGGCCGAGAAAAAGCTGGGGTTTCATGGAATGCTCCCGTGACAGGTCCGAACCGGCCTAATTCTCATGCCCACGCCACAATCACGTGGTGAGTGGGCCAGGCGTGCCCGGCATTATTCGCCTTTGCGCGATAACCAGAGACACTCATTATCTGTATTTCAGACCGGTGAGCAGTGCATAGACACGAATATTTTGTTTCGTTTTCTTGTGACGTACACGAACGCCATGAATGAGAAAGCGACCTTTCTCCTTCCGTAACGCTCGCATTTGATGTATATCTTCTTGCGACATATTGCGTGACGAATGTCATCTTGCATATTGAATGCCAAATCAGCTCAGCGGCCAGCACAAGGATGCTGTCTGCCGGCAAGCAGCTCCTGGCCCAAGCTGCGCCTTTCCTCCAATCAAGGCGGACGAAGCCGCCCCACCGGCCAGGAGCTGCGAGGCGCAGGCAAGAGGTTGACGAACGGGCCGCTGTCGCGGGATAGATGCCCGGACACACTCGAACCAACCGAACGTTCGGCGGGATTCGAGCGGGCACCCGGAGGCAGACCGCCCGAGGGATCTGGGCCGGCTTAGCACAGCGGTAGTGCAGCGGTTTTGTAAACCGAAGGTCGGGGGTTCGATCCCCTCAGCCGGCACCACTTTTCTCCAAGACAGTGCCGAATGCGTCTCCCGTCGCAGGGCGACCGGAATGACCCGGCGGGTAGCATGTACCGGCATCAGCCGAATGCGGGACGGGACCATTTTTTACGGACTATTTCATTGACGCCGCATCGCCCCCGATGTGAGAAACCAAGAGCGGCAATTTGATCCGCTTGAAGTCAAATCTAATTTTTGGCCGAGCGGTAGATCATGGCGTCTTCTGCACGGTCGTCGGCGACGGTTGTTGCGGCCCGCTCGTCACCCTCCACCGTGGCCCCTGGCGCGTGCCGCTCGGGTGTCATTGTCTGATCGTGCGACAGGTTCAAAGCTGTGTGGCCACATGACGGGGTTGACCGAACACGAGAGGTACGCCCCCGTCCGCCGCGGCATTCGCGGGTCGCCCTGCGGGGCGGCCCCGGGCGCATGCTGCTGCCGATCCTGGCCTGCCTCCTCCTCGCGCTCATAGCCCTTTTGACCCTTGCCACCGGCCCCGTCGCTGCCCAGCACGCGCCGGCCTTGCCGCTGGCTGCGGAGGCCCTGGAGGTGCCAGCCAAGGGGCACCTGGAAGCGCTCTATGACCCGACCGGCACTTTGAGCTTCGAGCAGGTCCGCAAGGAGGGGCAGCACTTCACCGCCTTGTCCGGTAATTTCAATGCCAGTTACGTGCCCAAGGGCGCCTGGTGGGTGCGCCTGCGCCTCGCGCCAGAGCCGGGAGCCGGCGGGCAATGGTGGCTTGTCGTCACCGCCCCGTATACGGACCGAATCGCGGCCTATGCGCCGGACGTGGCGGACAACGGCACACTGGTGCGCGACCGCCACAAGGAGACCGGCGCTCTCGTCCCGGCCCGCGCACGAGACCTGTTCACTTTCACCAATGTGCTGCGGCTGCATCTGCCACAAGGGGAGACATCCGAGGTCTATCTGCGCCTGTCCGGCAATCGGGCGCTGAATGCCCAGCTCACGCTCTGGCGACTGCCGGAATTGACGCGCCATTTGACCCTGTCGGTGCTGGTCTTCTCGCTCGGTGTGGGCGCGGCCATCATCACCGCCTTCGGCACGCTCATCATGGCCATGTGGCTGCGCTCCGCGCAATTTGCCTGGTATGGCGCCTATGTGGGTTCGGTGGCGCTGGTGTTCCTCGGCAATGGCGGCTTCGGGCAGGTGCTGCTGCAAAGCTTGGACCCCGGGGACGTGGTGCGGCTTCAGAACATGGTGGGGTGCTTTGCCACCATGGCGGGGGCCTTCATGGTCCGCGCTCTCTTCCGCACCCGCCAGCGCGCCCGGATCATCGACGCGCTGATCGTGATGCTCGGCTATGGCTCGGCACTCGCCATCGGCGTCTCGGCGCTTGGCTACTACAAGGTCATCGCACCCTATCTGATGCTGGGAATCTTGGGCCTGGCTTTGGTCTCGCCCTGGCTCGCGCTGCAGCAGGTGCGCCACCGGGAACCGGCCGGCATCTGGTACTTCGTCGGCTTCACCTGCTATTGCGCCGCGACCATCTGGTTTTCGCTGGTGGTGCTGGGTGTCGCGCCGCTCAACGACTTTCTCAATTGGGGCTACCAGACCGCCGGCTTGCTGCACATGGCCGCCATCTTTGCCGGCCTTGCCTCCTCCATGCGGGCGGGGTCGCGGGCGCGGCGCCGGCTGGAGAGCCAGTTGCTGGCTCTCTCGCGCAGCAATGAGCGGCAGCTTGAGCAGGCCGTCGCACAGCGCACCGCCGCCCTCAATGCGGAAGTGGAAGGCCGCCGGCGGGCGGAGGACGCCCTGCAGCGGGCGCTGAAGGAGCAGCGCAACTTCCTGGTCATGGTCAGCCACGAATTCCGCACACCCCTGTCCACCATGCGCCTGGCCGTCGCGGTGCTGGAGCGAGGCCTCGGGACGGGCATGAGCGCGCTGCGGCGGGAGGTGGACAAGGTGGGGCGTTCGGTCATCCGCCTGTCGAACCTCATCGACACCTTCCTCGCCGACGAGTGGCTGGAGCATTCCGCCATGATGCTTCAGCACCGTCCCGTGGAGATGGCCGCGCTGGTGGCCGAGGTGGTGCGCGAGCATGGCGCGCAGGCGCCCGGCCGGGTGTTCCTGGGCGAATGCACGGAGACGGTGATCGAGGGCGACGGGGTACTCCTGCGCACCGTGCTCGACAATCTGGTGGGCAATGCCCTCAAGCACACGGACGGCCCGGTCACCGCCAGCATCGTGCCGTCCAACGAGGGCGCCCTCATCGAGGTGGCCGACCGCGGGCGCGGGGTGCCGGAGGCGGAACGGGAAGAGATTTTCGAGCGATATTACAGGTCACCCAGCACGGTCACCCGACCGGGAACGGGAATCGGCCTCTATCTCGCTCGCCTGATCGTCGAGCAGCACGCCGGATGGATCAAGGTGGGCGACCGAAGCGAAGGCGGGAGCGTCTTCAAAGTCTGGCTGCCGCGCCATCCCGGTCTTGACCGGCCCACGGCGCGTAAGGGGTGAGGGAGGGGTCATGTCGGTTCATGTGCTTATTGTCGAGGATGACAGCGACCTCCGGGACAGCCTGGACAACCTCCTGACCACGTCGGGCTTCACGGTCCGTGCCCTGCGCGATGCCCGCTACATCGAACGCGAGCTCGCCACCTTCCCCGCCGACGTGGTGCTGCTGGACGTGAACCTGCCCGGCCTCGACGGCTTTGAGGCCGCCGGCCATCTCAAGGAGCGGCCGGGCATCGGCATCATCATGCTCACCGGCCGCACCCGCCGGGAGGATCGCCTGCAGGGACTGTCCGTCGGGGCGGACCACTATGTAACCAAGCCGGTGGACCCGCAGGAACTGGAACTGCTGATCCGCAACCTGGCACGGCGCCTTGCCGGCCCGCGGGAGGGGACACAGACGGAGCGGGCGCGGCCGGGACGCTGGGTGTTCCTGACGGCGCGCTGGACGCTGATCGCGCCGGGCGGCGCCTCGGTTTCGCTCTCTGCCGCCGAGCACCATTTGCTCAACAAGCTGACCGAGCGGGCGGGGGAGCCGGTGGCTCGGACGGCCCTAATCTCCGATGTTCGGCGGCCCTCCGAGGACACGCTGGGGCGCGGGCTCGACCTCATCGTCTTCCGACTGCGCCGAAAGGTGCAGACCGAAACCGGTGAGGCATTGCCCATCGCCTCCGCCCGAAGCATCGGCTACGTTTTCACTGGCCCTGTGACGCGCGACGCGGACCTGCCGTAAGCCGCGCAGACGGCGCGCGCGGGCACGCAGGCTCATGCGGCTGGAGCATCGGCGTCATGCCCTGCCTCTTCGCCTGTACGCAGGGACGGCTGGAGGCGCCGGGCCATACGTCTCTTCCGCCCTTTTGGGGATTGACGTAACGGCCGACTGACCGCCACCACCGTCAAGGCCATTCATTTTGGGGCGAGCAGCCGGTGCGCGATCCCTCCTCCCTTCATCCCACCGCTGGTCCTCGCCCCTGCGAGACCCATCGCGCGCTGGCATGGACGATGGTGGGGGTGGCGACGGTTCTGATCTTCGCGCGCACGCCCGACATCCTGATTGAGGGTCGGATGTTCGCCGAGGAAGGGGTCATCTACTTCCGCGATGCAAAGGTGGGCACCTGGTACGATGCGCTGCTGGCGCCCCGGCTGGGCTACTTTTCGGCCTTCAACAAGCTGGTCGCCCTTGCCGCGAGTGCGGTGCCGCTGGAGGCGGCGGCGCACGTCACCACGTTAAGTGCGCTGGCGCTTCAGTTGGTCGTGGTGTGGATCATCGCCCGCTCCGACGCCTTCGGGCCGCCTTGGGGCCGGGTCCTTGCCGCCCTGGCGCCACTGCTCGCGGTGCCCAGCGCAGAGGTGTGGCTGAACACCATCAACAGCCAGTTCCACCTCGCAATCGGCACCGCCGTGCTTCTGGCGACGGGACCCGCTGCCGTTTCTCCCGTGTTCCGGCTGAGCTTTCTGCTGCTCGCGGGGGCGACCGGTCCTGTTTCCGTCACGCTGGCGCCGCTCTTCGTCCTGAAGGCCGCTCGCAGCCGGACCCTGGCGGACAGCCAGGAAGCCGTCCTTCTGTGCGTGCTTGCTGTGATCCAAGGCGTGTTCATGGCCAAAGGCCTTGCCGGAGGGGAACGCGCCGGCAGCGTTTCCATCGCCGCTCTTGTGGGCGCTTTCGGAATCAAGAATTTGGCAGCCCCCTGGCTCGGAGATTCGGCGGGACTGTTGGCTTTTGAACTGCTGACCGGCAGGAGGTTGGAGAAGGGCTTAACCATCGGCGGGCTCGTGGCCTTCGCCTCCCTTCTGGCAATGCTCCTGCTGCGATCCGCACCGTCCCGCTGGCTTGCAGGCGCTGCCCTGGTGGTCGCCCTCGTCTCCTATGCCGGCGCCCTGGGCAAGGATCCCTGGATCCTGCTGATCCCCACCGCCGCCGGGCGCTATGCCTATGCGCCGAACGTGCTGCTCCTGCTCGCCCTCGTGGCGACGGCGGTGTCGACCAATCCCGCTCGCGTCCGCCTGCTCGCCGGTGCCCTTGCCGGGTGGGCGCTGATCGTAGGGCTGACGCAGTTCTGGACCGACGAAGCCTTTTTCCGCGGGCCATCGTGGCGCGGCGCGGTAGCGGCCTGGCGGGCAGACCCGACGGCTGACCGGATCTCCATCTGGCCGGTCCCCTGGTTCATCACCTTGCCCCACACGGCCCCAGACTCGGCCCAGCAGCGCTGAACATCGAAAACGGCGCGGCAGTGTCGGGGGGAGCGGGGCGAAGGGGCAGCCCTCCTGACGCACTTGCAGGTGCGCCACGCGCCGGATAGAGCTTGAAGCAGCGCCAAGCAGGCGCCAGCACCGGGGAGAACCATGCGCGACCTGACGATCGAGGATTTTCCGGTACGCTCGTTCGACAAGCTGCGCTATCGCGACACCGATCGGCAGGGCCACGTGAACAACGCGGTTTTCTCCACCTTCCTGGAGACCGGGCGCACCGAACTCTTCTACGGACAGGGTGGCTCCATTGCGGGTGAAGGCGGCTCCTTCGTGCTGGCCCGCCTGCTGATGGAATACCGCGCCGAAGTGCTGTGGCCCGGCGAGATCTGGATTGGCACGGGCGTGCTCAGCGTCGGCCGCAGCTCGGTGCAGATGCGCCAGGTGCTGTTCCAGAACGGCAAGCGGGTGGCCAATGCGGACACGGTGATGGTGCGGGTGGACAATGCCACCCGCCGCTCCTCGCCGCTCTCGGAAGAGGCGGTCGCCCGCCTCAACGCTTTCCTCCTCCCGCAGGACTGACGCCGGAAGCCAGCCCCGCCTTTCAGAAGTGGATGGCGAACCGCGCCATGCCCAGCTGCGAGGTGTAGTTGCTGCCGGCATTCAGGCTGTATTCCAGCTTCAGCTCCAGATTCTGCTTGGTCAGCGCCTGGAGGCCGATATCGAAATTGCCAAGCACACTGGGCAAGGGCGTGGTGGTGGTGAAGGGCAGCGTGCCGGCAGGGGCCGAGAGGAAGCTCGACGTGCCCGTCCAGCCATCGTTGGAGGCGAAGGACGCGCCCAGCGTCATATAGGGCCGCAGCACGGTCCCGTCGGACAGGTCGATGCGGCCGCCGAACTCCACTGCCGGCGTCACCACGAATGTGGTCTGGCTCGCCCCGTTCATCTGCAATTCCGCTCCGGTGAAGCCCTGCTCGCTATAGCCGGGGGCATTCACATGGATCAGGTCCAGATCCACCATCGGCCGGGCATACCAGTTGGCAAACGCGAACTCATAGGCGGCGCGCAGCCGGCCTGTAGCGTTCATCACATTGGCGGTGCTGGTGGGCGCCCCGCCCAGGGTCCAGATGACGCGGGTGTTGTCATAGCTCATCCACCCCAGGTCCACCGCCGCCGCGAACATCCATGGCCCCACCTGCCGCTTCAGGGCAAGGCCCACATCCACCCCGCTGCCGTCCGACGACACCGTTGAATTGGAGCTGGAGAGCCAGGTCTGCTGGTAGGCCGCCGAGAGGGCGATGAAGGTGTCGGTCGCGATCTCGCTCTGCACCCCCGCCTGGAAGATGAGGCTGTCGGCGGTGTAGCCGGTCATCTGGTCGGTCGTGGCCTGGCTGGTGCGCCCGGCGATGATGCGCGTCCAGGCGCAGCGGTCCTCGTGCAGCTGGGTGCTGCTCTCGATGAAGACCGGGCAGGACAAGGTCCGGTTCAGGAAGGCACG
The DNA here is from genome assembly GCF_028863665.1 of Aquabacter sediminis. Lineage (GTDB taxonomy): Bacteria > Pseudomonadota > Alphaproteobacteria > Rhizobiales > Xanthobacteraceae > L1I39. The sequence goes on along the minus strand of NZ_JARBFX010000012.1, from coordinate 112,290 downwards.
GCTGTCAGTGACGCGCAGCGCCGCCCCGGTCTGGAGCAATTGGGGCGAGAGCTGGCCGAGGGCATATTGATAGGCCGGCAGGTCTGACAGGCCGATCAGCGAGGAGAACACATTGGTCATCCCGCTCGAGCCGCCCAGATTCCAGGCCTGCTGCAACGCCCCGCCAACCGCCGCCTCGTTGGCGCTCAGCGGCAGGCCAAACGGCACGAAGTGGGCCACCGGCGACACCGTGACAGAGGTGGCCGTTGTCATCATGTCCCAGCTATAGGCAAAGCCCGAATTGGTGGTGGCGGCGGTGTTGGTCACCGAGGCCGCCTCAAGGATGGTGTAGCTGGTATTGGGCGCGATGGTGCGCGGCCGCGGATCGATGAGGCCGGACAGCACCGCCACGTCGGACACGCCAAGAAGGTCATGGCCTTGGGTGCGGGCGTCCACGTCAGCCTGATAGATGCCATCGGAGAGGAATTGGCCGAGAAGCCCTGTCTTGGCCAGCACGCCAAGACCGCCGGGATTGAGCGTGCCGGAGTTCTGCAAGGCGAGCGTCGTGGGGGTCGCTGCGAGCAAGGTGGCACCGACCGTGGCCGGCCCCATGCGCACATACTCGCCCGAATTGAACACGCCCCCCTTCTGGACCACGAAGCTGTTTGCCCCCTCCCCCAGGTCCACGCTGCCGGAGAGCACGCCGGCCACCGTGATGGCGTCGGACGCGCTGCCGGACTGGATGGCCAGCCCCGACAGGCTCGACACATGCCCGCCGGCGGCGATGGTGACGGCATTGTCGAGGCCACCCGAAAGCACGATGGAGGCCGTGCCCGTGCCCGTGCCGCCCTGCACGCTGCCCCCCTTCTCCACCGTCACGGTGATGACGCCATTGCCCGAGGGGCCATAGCTCTGGACGAAAATGGCGGGCGAGCCCGCGCCGGAAGCGCTGACGAGCCCGGAGACATTCACATTGACCGGGCCGCCCGTCCCCGACCCGCCGGCGGTGCCGAAGCCGATGCCCGTGGAGGTCGCCGCAAGCCCGCCGCCGCCGCCGATGGACTGGGCGATGATGGCCGCCGCATTGGCGCCGGTGGTCTGCGCCTTGCCGGAGACATTCACAGTCACCGTGCCACCATTACCCGCGCCGCCGCCGGAACCGGAAATGCCGTCGTCGAGCGAAAAGACCGCGCTCGCCGCGCTGCCCCCGATGCCGCCGCCGCCGCCCACTGACTGGGCGAAGATGGCGGCCGCGCCGGCGCCGCTGGTGACGACATTGCCCGCCACCATGGCGGTGACAAGGCCGCCATTATTGCCCGTGCCCCCCGATCCGCCGAAGGCCACCGCGCCAGTGCCGTCGGAGGCGGCCGCCCCCGCGACGCCGCCGCCGCCGCCGATGGATTGCAGCAGAAGGCCGTGCGAATTGGTGCCGCGGGTGGAAACGGTGCCGCTCTCGCCGACCGTCACCTGCACGGTGCCGCCAAAGGCACCGGTGCCGCCCGAGCCGCCCAGTGTCACCGATGCCGAATGGCTGCCCGAGGACTGGGAGGTGCTGGTGGCCGCCACGCCGCCACCGCCGCCGATGGATTGCGCCAGCACGCCGGCCGAGGTCTCTCCGCTGGTGGCCACCAGCCCCTTTACGGTGCCAGTGACATCGCCACCCGTGCCGCCCGCGCCGCCGGAACTGCCCAGGGTCAAGGTGGCCGACACCTCGCCCGTGCCCGCGTCCGCCCCCACGCTGGAGGCGCGCCCGCCGCCACCGCCGATGGATTGCAGAACGATGCCGTTGGCGGCATCGCCGGTGGTGACGATGCGGCCGGACTGGGTGAGCGTCACCCCTTCGCCATCGCCGCCGGAACCGCCAGTCGCGCCCAGCGTGAAGCCGACTGTGATGGTGTTGCTGTCGCCGGAGGCGCGGCTGTTGGATGCCGCCGTTGCGCCACCGCCGCCGCCCACCGACTGAAGGAGCACGCCGTCCGAACCCGCGCCCGTGGTCTGAACCAAGGCATTCAAGGTGACGGTGACCGTGCCGCCATTGCCGCCCGAGCCGCCGGAGCCACCGATCGTGGCGGACAGGCTCGCCGTGCCGCCGGCATCCCCGCTCGCGGAGGAGGCAAGGCTCGCCTTGCCGCCGCCGCCGCCAATGGACTGTGCCAGCAGGCCCGCCGAATCATGGCCGGATGTGGAGATGATGCTGGACAGGCTGGTGCCGAAATCCACTGTCACAGTGCCGCCGGTGCCACCTGTTCCGCCGCCGCCGCCCACGGTGGCGGAGAGGGAGAAGCTGTTGCCGCCCTTTCCGTCCGCCTCGGCCTTTCCGGCACCGCCCATGCCGCCGCCGCCGCCCACGGACTGGGCGACCACCGCATCGGCCATGGCACCGGTGGTGATGATCTGCTCGGCTGAGCGACCATAGACATAGACGTTGCCGCCATTGCCGCCGCTGCCACCACCCCCGCCAATGGAGGCGCCGACGGCCACCTGGCCGCTCGTAGCATTCTGCGCACTGCCTGCGAAGCCGCCGCCGCCGCCGATGGACTGGGCGAAGATGGCGCTGGCGCCGAGGCCCGTGGTGGTGATGTCGCCACTGTTGGTGACGGTAACCATTTCGCCATTGCCGCCGCCGGCGCCCGAGCCGGTGAGCGAGAGGCCGATGGCCGCCGTGCCTCCCGTGCCGCTGTCGCCGGTCACCGCCGCACTGCCGCCGCCACCGCCGATGGACTGGGCGAGGATGCCGTGGCCGAAACTGCCGCTGGTGGCCAGATCCCCGGCATTGGTGACGCTCACGGTACCGCCATTGCCGGCGGTGCCACCCGAGCCGCCCAGGCTTGCCCCGAGATTAAGGGCGGCTGTCTTGCCCGTGGCGGTGGAGGAGGTGGCCACCGCATTACCGCCGCCGCCGCCAATGGATTGCACCACGATGGCGCTGGCATGGTCGCCATTGGTCTGCACAACGCCGTAATTGTTGAGGGTGGCCGTTCCGCCATTGCCGCCGCTGCCGCCCGTGCCACCGATGGCGGCGGAAATGTTGGCCTTGTCGCTGCCGCCCGTGGTGGAGGAACTCGCGCCGCCCTTGCCGCCGCCGCCGCCGATGGACTGCGCCACCAGGCCGTTGGCCCCAACGCCCGTGGTATAGATGGAGAAGCTGGAACCGGGCGCCGCGGCGCTGCCATTGGTGAGGGTGGCATTGCCGCCGGCGCCGCCATAGCCGCCGGAGCCGCCAATGCCGACCGCCACCGCAACGCCGCTGCCACCGGCACCGTCCGCCGTGCCGGAGCCCGCACCCGCCGTGCCGCCGCCCCCGCCAATGGACTGCACCAGCACCGCATCGGCGGCGTAGCCGGTGGTGCTGATCCGCGCGATCCCGGTGGTGGCCAAGGTGACGGTTGCCGCCCCGCCATTTGAGGCCGAGCCGCCGGAGCCGCCCACGGCGCCGCCGATGGCGAACTGGGCGAGGGCGGCGTTATCGGCGCTGCCCGCCGTGCCGCCGCCGCCGCCGATGGACTGCACCAGCACGGCGGTGGCGTTCTGGCCCTGGGTGAAGACGCTGCCGGACAGGTTGGCGCTCGCAGCGCCGCCATGATTGCCACTGCCGCCGGAGCCCGCGAGCGTGAAGGTGACACCCGCCGTGCCGCCATTGGACGCTCCGCCCACCGCGCTGGAGGCGCCGCCGCCCCCGCCGATGGACTGGACGAGAACGCCATAGCTGGAGACGCCCAGCGTCTGGATGGTGGCGCCCGAGGTGACTGTGGCCGCGCCACCCGTATTGCCCGCTCCGCCGGTGCCGCCAATGCCCACCATGACAGAGGCATCCGCCTTGGTGCCGGTGGCCGCCGCATGGGTGGAGAGCGCAAGGCCGCCGCCCCCGCCGATGGACTGCGCGATGATGCCGGAAGCGTGGTCGCCCTTGGTCAGGATGGTGCCGTCGGTCCAGTTCACGGTCGCCGTCCCGCCCGTGCCGCCGCTGCCGCCTGCCCCGCCAATGCCCAGCGAGATTTCCGCAACGCTGGAAGCGCCCGTGTCAGCCGCCGTCGAGGAAGCCGCCGCGCCCTTGCCGCCGCCACCGCCGATGGATTGGGCCACCACGCCGTTGGAGCCGGTGCCGGAGGTGGAAATGTTCACGCCCTGCGTCGTGGTGCTGCCATTGGTGACGGTGACCGAACTGCCCGAGCCGCCCGAGCCTCCGCCGCCGCCCACTGCCACGGCCAGACTCACCGCCTGGCCACCGGCGCCGTCCGCCTTTCCGGTGCCTGTGCCGCCCGTGCCGCCGCCACCGCCGATGGACTGGGCGAGAACCGCGTCCGCCGCCTGGCCCGTGGTGACGATGGACCCGAAGCTTGCATTATAGAAGGCGACGGTGACGGCGCCGCCGTCCCCGCCCGCCCCGCCCGTGCCGCCCAGCGCGCCGCCCAGCGCGATCTTGGAGGAAGACGAGTTGGTGGCGCTGCCGGCATTGCCGCCGCCGCCGCCGATGGACTGGGCGAGCACGCCGACGCCGTTCTGGCCGGCGGTCTGGAGGCTGCCGGTGGAGGTCACCGCCACCGCCCCGCCGTTTCCGCCCGTCCCGCCGCTGCCGGCCAAGGTGAAGGTGATGGCCGCCGACTTGCCTGAGCCGGTGGCAGCCGAAGCGCCCACAGAGCCGCCGCCGCCGCCCACCGACTGGGCGAGGACGGCATTGGCATGGTCGCCGGTCACGACGATGGTGCCGGAATTGGTGACAACCACCGAACCACCCTGCGAGCCCGCGCCCCCATCCCCACCCAGGCTGGCGCCGATGGCATAGCTCCCGCCGTCGCCTTTGCTGGTGGACGAACCGCCCTTGCCGCCGCCGCCGCCGATGGACTGGGCGAGAATGCCGCTGGCGCTGGCGCCTTCCGTGACGATGCTGGCGGCATTGGTCACGTCCACTGAGCCGCCATAGGAGCCCGAGCCGCCCGCCCCGCCAAGCGCCAGCGTGGCGGAGATGGACTCCTGCCCCTTGGTGTGGCCGTCCGCGCCCGCCGATCCGCCAACGCCGCCACCGCCACCTACGGACTGGGCGAGAATGCCGTCGGACAGTTCACCGGCTGTGTGGATGGTGCCGGAGGTTGTCACATAGACATTGCCGCCCTGCTCGCCATTGCCGGCGGAGAGCGAAATGGCAGCCCCCAGGCTGATCTTTGAGGTGGTGGCCGAATTGCTGTTGCCGGCAATGCCGCCGCCCCCGCCCACCGATTGCGCAATGATGGCCGGGGCGTCCTTGCCCTTGGTGGAGAGCGTGCCTTCCGACGTCACGAAGACAGCGCCGCCAGAGCCGCCGTCACCACCCGAGGCACCCAACGTGAAGGTCAGGGCCGCCTTTCCGCCGGAGGCCGAGCCCGCCGCCGCTCCGCCCTTGCCGCCGCCGCCGCCGATGGACTGGGCCACAATGGCGGAGGAATGGTCCCCGGTGGTGGAGATGGAGGGCGCTGCCCCCGTGCCGGTGGCCACGTTGTTCACCGCCACCGTACCGCCATATCCGCCAGACCCGCCCGAGCCGCCGAGCGAAGCGGTCAGTGAGAAGCTGCCGTCGGAATTGGGCAGGTCCTTGTTGTTCTGCGTACTGCCGGAAGCCGAGCCGCCCGCGCCGCCGCCGCCACCGATGGACTGGGCGAGAATGCCGTCCGCATCTCCGCCCGTGGTGACGATGGAACCGGAATTGCCCACCACCACCACGCCGCCATGGCCTCCCCCGCCGGCCGTGCCGCCGAGCGCGACGGTCACATTGACGGTGCCGTTGTAGGAATTGGAGGTGCCGCCTCCCGCCGCACCGCCGCCGCCGCCCACAGATTGGGCGAGGATGCCGCGCGCGCTGGCCCCGTCCGTGCGGATGGCGCTGTAATTGCCCGCTACCACGGCCCCGCCGGAGCTGGCGAGCCCCCCGGCGCCGCCCAGGGACAGGCTCACCGAGACGGACTTGGACAAGGTCAGCGCATCGGCCGAGGAGGCGCCCACGCCGCCCGCGCCACCACCGCCGCCAATGGACTGGACGAGCACCGCGTCGGCGAAATTGCCTGTGGTGGTCACATGGCCATAGGTGAGGACGGAGGCCGATCCCCCCGCCCCGCCGCCAGCGCCCGAACCGCCCAGCGCCGCACTCACCGAAAGGGAGAAGCCATTGGACGCGGAGATGCTGAGCGCAGAGGCATCGCCCCCCGCGCCACCGCCGCCGCCGATGGACTGCACGAGGATGCCGGTCGCCCCCGCCCCGGACGTGAGCACCCGTCCGGTGTTGGAGAGGCTGGCGCTGCCGGCCTTGCCACCATTGCCCCCCGAACCGCCAAGCGCGGCCGTGACAGTAACCGAGGCATCCACCCCGAGCGAGGCAGCCTTGGCGGCGGAGGAGCCGCCATTGCCGCCGCCACCGCCGATAGATTGGACAACCACACCTATGGCATCGAGGCCGGTGGTGGAAATGGTGCCGGAATTTGTGGCGCTGGCGCTCGCGCCATCTCCGCCGGCGCTGCCGGTGCCGCCGAGCGCCACCGCCGCCGAACCGAACACGCCGGCATTCTCCGAGACGGCCGCCCCGCCCGCGCCGCCACCGCCGCCGATGGACTGCACAAGCACGCCCAGGGAATGGTCACCGGAGGTGGTGATCTTGCCCTTATTGGTCACCTCGGCCGTGCCCCCCGCCCCGCCCGCGCCACCAGTGCCGCCAATGGTGAGCTGGATCAGGTCCGCACCTGTTCCGGTGGCATTGCCGCCACTGCCGCCGCCGCCGCCGATGGACTGGGCGAGGATGCCCATGGCCCCATCTCCGGTCGTGGTCAGCGCGCCGGAATTGCGCACATTGACCGTGCCGCCCCCGCCACCGCTGCCGCCCGTGCCGCCAATGGCGGCCGAGGCGCCCACCGACAGGTTGAGAGCGCCGCCCGCCTGGCCGCCGCCGCCGCCGATGGACTGCACGTGAAGGGCGGAAGCCCCCTCGCCGGAGGTGCTGATGGTCCCGTCGCTCACCACATGGGCATAGCCGCCCGTGCCGCCAGAGGCCCCGTCGCCGCCGACGCTGCTGATGACGCCATAGGCCGAGCCCGCCGACCCGCCGCCGCCGCCGATCGCCTGCACCAGCACACCCGCAGACGCCGTGCCCGAGGTGGTGATGACCGTATCCTTGATGGAGGCATAGGCCTCGGCCCCGCCGCCATTGAAGCCATTGAGGCCCACCGGAGCCTGGGCGCCCAGCACCGCCAGCACACCGCCGCCGCCGATGGACTGCACCACCACCGCCGAGGCATAGGTGCCTGTGGTGGTCACGGAACCGCCGGAGAGCAACACCTCGGCAAGGCCGGGATTGCCCGCCGGCCCGCCATTGCCGCTGTTGGATTGCAGGAAGCCCGCGGAGCTGCCGCCCACCCCACCGCCGCCGGCAATGGACTGCACCACGATGGCCGAGGAGCCCGTGCCCTGGGTGGAAATGGTGCCATAGCTCTTTACATAAGCGGTGCCCGCATTGCCGCCCGAGCCACCGGCCGCCGCCTGGGCATCCACGATGGCCACCGCCTTGCCGCCGACGCCGCCGACGCCGCCCAGGCTCTGCGCCACCAGCCCGAACATGGTGGTGCTGGCCGGCGCGCCGTTGAGCACCGTATAGATGCTCGAACCGGACTTGAGCACAATGCCGGCGGTGCCAGCATTGCCGCCATTGCCGCCAACGCCGCCGCTCGCCTTGTAGTCGGTGCCGGCATTGCCGCCATTGCCGCCGCTCCCGCCCTGGCTCACCGCCTGGATCGCCGTATAGGTGCCGCCGGCGCTCCCGGCATAGGCATGAACGGTGGCATGGATGGTGATCGTCGCATCACTCGCCGCGCCACCGACACCGCCCTGCCCGCCCTGGACGATGGTGGCGAGCCCGCTGGAGGTGGCATACGACCCCGCAGCCCCCGCGCCACCCGTCGAGGCGGCGAGAATGGCCGTGGGAACATTGGACGCGAAGTCCAGATAATTGGAGGACGTGCCGGTGATGGAGACGGTCACCTTCCCGCCCTGGCCGCCGGAGCCGCCGGTGGAGCCGACAGAGAAAATGCTGTCCGCATTGGTCTCGCCACCCGCGCCGCCGGCACCGCCCACCGAGGTGACCGTCAGCCCATAGGGAGCGAAGCTTGTGTTGGTGGCGTGCACGAATACGGTCCCGCCGTTCCCGCCATAGCCGCCATTGCCGCCATAAGCGTAGCCGGTTCCGGTGGCATGCGCGCCCGCGCCACCTGCGCCACCCACGCTGGAGACAATGCTGTTGCCGGGATTTGCACCCGCCTGGAAGAGACCGTCCAGCGAGCTATTGCTCAGCGTCAGGCCCACATTGCCGCCATACCCGCCCTGGCCGCCCTGGCCGCCGACGCTCTTGCCCGTTCCTCCGGCCCCATAACCGCCGCTGCCGCCCGCCCCGCCGATGGAGGTCATGACGACAACGCTGCCGCCCTTCAAGGTCATGCCGGTGGCGGTGACATAGACCGATCCACCATTGCCGCCCTGGGCGCCACTCCCGCCCGTCGCGGTATCGGTAAGGGCTTCACCGTGATATCCACCGCCACCCACACCGCCGGTCGAGGTCGCCAGGACCGCATGGGTGTAGCCGTAGACCTTGTTGCCGTTCGGCCCACCGGACATCGTGATGGCCACCGCGCCGCCATTACCGCCAATGCCTCCAGAACCGCCGAACGCCGTGTCCGAGACGCTGACCCCGTACGCTCCGCCGCCTCCGGCGCCGCCGGTGGAAATGGCAGAGATGGCCGGTCCGCGGATCCCGGCATAGAAACTGGATGCGCTGGATTTGAGGGTCACGGTGCCCGCATTTCCACCCGGCGCGCCACTGCCGCCGGACCCTGTACCGATAAAATTGCTCGCCGTGGCACCCCACCCGCCGGCGCCGGCGATTGAGGACAGGGCGACGGCACCGTTCCCGCCGGCGATGGTAGAGTTGGTGACCTGAAGGTAAACATTACCGGCAATCCCGCCCTGGCCACCATTTCCGGCCGTGGCCGAGTGGGATTCCAGCTGAGCGTCACCCACAGAGACAGCGCCAGCCGTGCCGCCAGCAGCGCCCACGGACTGAATGACGATGGCGGTACTGCCATTTGCGGAAGCGGGAGGGAGATTGGGCGTGGAGGAAATCAGGGTCGATCCGGTGACAACAATGGACACGTCGGCGCCATAGCCGCCAGTCCCGCCATTGCCGGTTGCCGACGACGAGAATTTGGACCAGCCCGTCCCCGAGCTGCCACCAGCCCCGCCATAGGACGCGACCTGGGCCACATAGGCGCCATTGGAGGTGATCTGGCTCGACGAGATGGTCAGCGCGGCGGTGCCGCCATTTCCACCATTCCCACCGGCGCCGCCCCAGGAATTGGACGAGCCGCTGGACCCATAACCGCCGGCACCGCCCGTCCCCGCGATGGAGAGGATAAGAATGGACCCACCAGACGTGAGCAAGGCGCTGTCCTGGATGGTCGCGCCAAAGGCGCCGGCGGAACCGCCATATCCCCCCGCACCACCCACCGCGCTGCCGGAGTCGCTGCTCCCATAGCCGCCGTTGCCGCCATTGCCGCCAATGCTGATCAGGTTGATGGCATAGGGCAAATTGAGGTTGTTGGTGCCGTTCGACGTGACGGATAGTCCGGAGCCGACCCCGCCATTGGTGCCACCACCGCCGTTCGCGTCGGCGAAAGTATAATTCTCGCTGCCGCCGTTGGAGCCATTGCTCCCCGTCACGCTTGAAGCGTAGGGCAGGCTGACCTGCGTCTGGGCCAGGGCGGGGGCGACGACACCTGCCCCCGCCAGCATCACCATGCCGCACAGGGTCGTGGACAGCGCAGTGGAAAGCCGAAGCCGCGCGGTGGAGGCGCCATAGACGCTGCCGGGGGCGGGACCCGCCGCTGCCGGGTGCGTATCATGCGGCTTATGAGCGATTTGATCGGTTGTCCGATGCTCCGCCATGGCGTCCCCCACCCCATTCGGGAAATTGTTACCGCAACCGACTCGGCCACTCACATGAAATCTCGTCCATGTCATGGTTAGCTGACTTGAGCCTTGCAGCAAACGATGCCGTGCCGAGCACGCCAGCGGGTCACTTTTTCACCCTTTTCCAAGGGGCACGGTTCAGCTAGGGCATGGGCCGATCAGCCTGCGCCGCACGCTGATCGGATCGCGCATTCTCTATCAATAAGTGAGAGGGCGATTCACCGATCAGATTGGTTCAATCTGATCGGATCGCGCTCTAAGCGAAACGCGGGGCGCGCCGCTCGCGGGCGGGCTTGGTGTTTCCGGCGGTGGCGTGCCATGGTGTTGCAACAGCGCCGTGCTTCGTTAACCGTCTTGAGCCAGACTGCAGCCGGCGCCACTTTGGGGGCGCAAAGCAAAGAGGCCGGCACGATGCCCGTTACCTTCAAGACCCTGGCGCTGACCGCTCTGCTTCAGGTCGGCGCCGTCGCACTCGGAACCCTCGCGTTCGGAACCGCGGCGATGGCCCAGTCCACGCCCGTCCCACCCGGAGCCATCCAGGGGCGGACCATGGATATTGGCGACCAGCCGGGCGTCGTGGCGCCGGCGGACGACGAGGTGGAGATCGACCCGATCTATCGCCGCCAGCCGGTGTATTTCCGCACCACGGAAGCGCCTGGCACCATCATCATCTCCACCAATGACCGCTTCCTTTATCTGGTGGAAGGCAACAACCGGGCGCTGCGCTATGGCATCGGCGTCGGGCGCGACGGCTTCACCTGGCAGGGCCTCGTGACCGTGGTTCGCAAGGCCGAGTGGCCGGACTGGACCCCGCCCGCCGAGATGATCCAGCGCCAGCCCTACCTTCCGCGCTTCATGGCCGGTGGCCCGGGCAACCCCATGGGCGCTCGAGCGCTCTATCTGGGCGGCACCGTCTACCGCATCCATGGCACCAACCAGCCCCAGACCATCGGCTATGCGGTGTCGTCGGGCTGCTTCCGGTTGGTGAACAGCGAGATCATCGATCTTTACAGCCGCGTCCCCGTGGGCACGAAGGTGATCGTGCGCCAGGCCGTCACGCTCTGACCTGACTTGACCTCCCGCTCCGGCGGGCGCGGCGCTGGCCCGGCAGCGGCCCTGCCGCCCGGGCGACGGGCCGACCGGCGCGGTGGTCTAACCCCAGGGCGGTGGACCGCACGCGCCGCATCCGCGCCGCCCTGATCGCCGTCGCGTTTCGCACGTTCGCGTATCCCTCTCCCCTTCTCCCGTTCCAAGAGGCGGTTTTCATGAAGACCCTCCTGACCCTTCTGGCCGGAGCGGCCGTGGTGCTCGGCGCCCAGGTGGCCGACACGCAGGCCGCTGACGCGCAGACCCTCAAGGCAGTCAAGGATCGCGGCGAGCTGATCTGCGGCGTGAGCCGCGGCCTGACCGGCTTCTCCAGCCCGGATGCCTCCGGCAAGTGGACCGGCTTCGACGTGGACTTCTGCCGCGCGGTGGCGGCGGCGGTGCTGAACGACCCCAACAAGGTCAAGTATGTGCCACTGAGCGCCGACGAGCGCTTCACCGCCCTCCAGTCCGGCGCGGTGGACCTGCTGTCGCGCAATTCCACCTGGACGCTGGAGCGCGAAGGCAAGCTGAACCTCCTGTTCGGCGCCATCACCTATTATGACGGCCAGGGCTTCATGGTGCCGGCCTCCCGCAACATCAATTCGGCCCTGGAGCTGGACGGTTCCAAGGTCTGCGTGCAGAGCGGCACCACCGCCGCCGGCTATACGGAAGACTATTTCAAGACCAACAACATGAAGCTGGAGCTGGTCATCGTCCCCAATTCGGACGAGATGGCCAAGGCCTATGAGGACGGCCGCTGCAACACGCTGTCCACCGACGTGTCGCAATTGTTCGCGCTGCGCCTCGTGACCAAGAAGCCGGCCGCCCACATCGTGCTGCCCGACGTCATCTCCAAGGAGCCGCTTGGTCCGGTGGTGCGCCAGGGCGACGACCAGTGGTTCAACGTGGTCAAGTGGACCCACTTCGCCATGCTGAACGCCGAGGAACTGGGCGTGAATTCCGGCAATGTGGACGAGGCGCTGAAGTCGCAGAAGCCCGACGTGCGCCGCCTGGTGGGCACCGACGGCAATTATGGAGAGCAGATCGGCCTCACCAAGGACTTCGTGGTGCGGATCGTCAATGCGGTGGGCAATTACGGGCAGGTGTTCGAGCGCAATGTGGGCGGTGATTCCAAGCTCGGCATTCCGCGCGGCCTGAACCAGCTCTGGAGCGCCGGCGGCATCCAGTATGCCCCGCCGGTCCGCTGATCCCGGACATCGCGAGGGGCCGCGCAGCGGCCCCTTTTTCCAGCTGCATTGCCGCTCGCTCAAACGTGAGCGGCAACATGCCCTAGCGGTATCGACCGAGCGCGACCGCCCATTCTAGTCTCCCTCGCCTCTGATGGCGCGCATCCCTGGATGAAGGTGGCGCGCCTTCTCAGTCTTGGAACAGACGCGGACCAGCAGCGCCTCTTGGATCGCTCCCGCGATCCCGCTGCGTGGATCGCGCTTCAGGGAGACGACCATGACCCTCCTGTCCCGCCGCTCCGTCCTCGCCGCCGCCGCGGCCGGCGCCGCCGGCCTCACCACCGGTGCCTTCTCGGCGTTCGCCGCCGCCCCCCAGGCCACCAGCCAGTGGCCGTCCGCCTATCGCTACAAGGTGGGCGACATCGAGGTGACCGCCATCAGCGACGGCGCCCGCACCATGCCCCTGTCGGACACGTTCGTGCGCAACGAGCCGCGCGACAAGGTGAACGAGGCGCTGCGCGCCGCCTATCTGCCGGAGAACCAGGTCACCATCCCCTTCACCGTGCTGCTGGTGAATACGGGCTCCAAGCTCTATCTCATCGACAGCGGCAACGGCCCCGCCCAGGGCACGGTGGGCCTGCTGGGCGGCACGCTTACCGCGCTCGGCATTGATCCCAAGTCCATCGACGCGGTGGTGATTTCCCATTTCCACGGCGACCACATCAATGGCCTCCTGAACGCCCAGGGAACCCCCACCTATCCCAATGCCCAGGTGCTGGTGCCGGAAGCCGAATGGGCCTTCTGGATGGATGACGGCCAGATGGGCCGCGCACCGGACGGCCTGAAAGGCGCGTTCCAGAATGTGCGCCGGGTCTTCACCCCCTTCGGCGGCAAGGTCGACAAGTATGGCTGGGACAAGGAGATCATGCCGGGCCTGACCAGCGTCGGCACGCCCGGCCATACGCCGGGGCATACCTCGTTCCAGCTTGCCTCCGGCAATGGGCGCCTGTTCGTGCAGTCGGACGTAACCAACATTCCGGCGCTGTTCCTGCGCAATCCCACCTGGCAGGTCATGTTCGACATGGACGGCGCCAAGGCACAGGAGACCCGCCGCAAGGTCTATGACATGGTCTCGGCCGAGCGGATGCTCGTGGCGGGCTATCACTTCCCCTTCCCCGCCGCCCTCTATGTGGAGAAGGACGGCGCCCGCTTCGACTATGTGCCGACCGCCTGGAGCCCGGTGCTCTGAGCCGGCCTCCGGCTTCCCCTACAGCTTCATCTTGAGGCTGAGCGAGCCTGTCTGGTTCACAAAACCGGATGGGCTCGCCTGCAGGTCATAGTTCACGCCGAAATCGAGGCCGCCGATGCGTGTGCCCAAAAGGCCGATCCCGCCGGAGAACAGCCAAGGGGAGAGGTCGGCCCCATAGGTAACGAAGCTCGGCCCGCCACCCAGGAAGGAGGCGCTCACCTGCGTCTGCGTGTCGAGCAAGTTGTAGCCCGCCCCGCCATAGAAGGTGAGGCGCAGCGGGTCGGACAGGCGATATTCGCCCCGCAGCCCCGCCGTCAGCATCATTTCCTGGTAGGTCTGGCCCGCCACCGAAAGGCTCAGCGCCCCCGCCCCGCTTTCCACATAAGACGGCGAATGCACGGTGGCATAGTCGAGCCGCACGGTGGGCGTCAGGCGTAGCGCCTCCGACACCCGAACGTCCTGCCGCAGCGCGCCGCCCGCATGGAAAGTGGTGCCGGTATAGTCCGCGCTGGCGTTCGCCGCCGAAAGGCCCACATACCGGCTTTCAGTGCTGTCATTGAAAGCGCCGTCCAGGGTGAGATCCAGCGACAGGCCGGGCGCGAGGCGCGTGCTGCCGTAGAGACCCAGCGCATAGCTGGACACGTCGAGAGAGCTGGGCGCGCCCACGGCGTTGCCGGTGAGGCCCGCATAGGAATAGGCGAACCAGCCGCCCAGCGTCACCTGGTCGGTCACCGCCCCGTCAACGCCAGCGGCAAAGCCACCACCCGAAGCGGTGTAGCCGGAATAACCTGCCTGCGTGGACTGGCTGGCGAGCGCGCCGAAAGGCTGCGCCCATCCCGCCTTGCCGGCGGGATCGTCGGTCCGCGCGGCGATCCGGCTGGCAACGATCTGCTGGAGGGGACGCTGGGTGTCATAGGTGGCGCGGGAGGCGTTGCCGGCGAGCGCCGGCAAGGTCTGGCCCAGCGCGGCGGCGAGCGCCGGTCCTTCCAAGCCGTTGAGGATGGAGATGGCGGGGGCGAGCGGGCCCACAAGCCCCTCGGGCGTGCCCGCCACCCGATAGAGCGCCACCGCCGCACCCGTTGCGGCCGGGTTTAGCACCGCTGCGGTGATCACATAGGGCTCCACCAGCGTGACAAGGGCAGACTGGCCCGTATAGGTGCCGCTGGAATCATACACGCCGAGTTGCATCTGGGCGGAAAGCGGATCGCCTTCGACCTCGCCATACAGGTTGGTGATCACCGGATTCGAGGTGGGCACGGTGGAGAGCAGCACCTTGCCCTGGGGGGTCATTGAACCGATGAAGGTGAAGGTGTCGCCCCCCGGCGTCACGCCCTTCCCCCAGAAATAGCCGCCCGAATAATTGGTGATGACGATGTTCGCCGCTGCCGTGGTCCCGAGCAGGCTCGGGCTCACCAGGCGCCAAGGCGTGCCCTGGGTCCACGCCCACTGGGGCGAGGCAACAGCCGGCACCACCTGCGCCGTCGGCGGGGTGAAGGTGGCGGGATTATAGGGCGTCATATAGGCCCAGTGGGTCACCATCATGGTGTCCCCGGTGATCATCTGCATTTCCATGGTGGTCACGCCGCCTTCCTGCTGCATGACCCCGAGGCCCACCGTGGTGAGGCCCGCGCCGTTGTTAAACAGCATGGTGATCTGGCCGGAATCGGTGACTGTTCCCTGGATGGTCATGGAAGACGGCGTCACGAACGGCCCGACGGCAAGCGTGGCCGAGCTGCTGCCCGTGAAAATGCCATTGGTAGAGGTGCCCAGCGCCCAAAGCGTCTGGTCCCCCACCGCGAACGGGTTGGCGAACGAGGTGCCGGACGTGCCATAGGCCAGCATGTTGGGGACAGGCACATACCAGTAACTGTTGGAAATGATCGAATCCCACTGCGACTGCGCCTGTGCCGCGGATGCGCCCGCGCCAAGGATGAGACACGCGCCCAATGCGGCTTTCGAAAGTCGCCGGCGCCCCGCGCCCGCCTGCCTCGGCTTGCGCGCCCGCCCCGCTTTGGCTCGCTGCGTCATCCCTTCCCCACCTCTTTTCTGGCTTGACCTACCGCTAGGACACCTCAGGAGAGATCCGGGGGCAACCTCTAATCTTTTGCCGCATCTACCGTTTGCGCCCGCACCCAAGCGGCGAAGGGCGCATCCGCCACCTCCACGTCAAGCGAAAGGATAGCCGGCACCTCGTAGGGATGGAGCGCACGCAAGGCGTCCATCAGTGGCGCCACCTGGCCGGTGTGGGTCTTCAGGAGGAGCACCACCTCCTCCGCCCGCTCCATGGCGCCCTCCCACTCATAAAAGGAGATCAGACCCGGCAGAATGTTGCCGCAGGCGGCCAGGCGCCGCTCCACCAATTGCCGGGCGGCCGCCTCCGCGGTGGCGACGGAAGGGAAGGTGGAATAGACGATCTTCAGGTCGTTCGGCATGCGCCCTCCCCTAGGCTCGCCGGCCCGCCGACGGCGGGGCGAGGATGGCGCGGGCGGGGCGCCTCGACAAGGCTCGCGCGGCCCGCTACGAAGACGGAGCGTCTGCACGGGGCGCACCGAAAGGACCTGCGGGCGCGACCGTCCTGATGAACACCCCCCTGTCGACTCTGAACAAGATCGCCTTCGTGGCCGCCCGTACCCCGGAAGCCGAGAGCGCGCGGGAGCGCCTGATCGCCCGCTATGGCAGTGTGCCGCCGGACCAGGCGGATGTGATCGTGGCGCTCGGCGGCGACGGCCTGATGCTCCAGACCTTGCACGCTGCCCGCGACCGGGGCGTGCCCATCTATGGCATGCATCGCGGCTCGGTGGGCTTCCTGCTGAATACCTATTCGGAAGACAATCTGGTGGAGCGCCTCGCGGCCGCCCAGCACGTGGTCATTCATCCCCTCATCATGGAGGCGGTTGACATGGCGGGCGTACGCCACAAGGCCCCCGCCATAAATGAGGTCGCCCTGTTCCGCCAGACCTACCAGGCCTCCAAGCTCCGCATCTCCATCGATGGGCGGGTGCGGCTGGAGGAACTGATCTGCGATGGCGTGATCATCGCGACGCCCGCCGGCTCCACCGCCTATAATCTCTCCGCCCATGGCACCATCCTGCCACTGGGCACGGCGCTCCTGGCTCTCACCCCCATCTCCCCCTTCCGCCCCCGCCGGTGGCGCGGTGCCCTGATCCCCGACAAGGCCCGCATCGACATCGCGGTGCTGGAGGCGGACAAGCGCCCCGTGAGCGCGGTGGCGGATCATTTCGAGGTGCGCAACGTGGTGGCCGTGACCGCACGGCTCGACACCCGCTCGCGCATCGACATGCTATTCGATCCCGATCACGGGCTGGAAGAGCGCATCCTGCGCGAGCAGTTCGTCTTTTAGACGACGCCGCGCCCGGTCCCTGTCCCATGGTCTTCTCGTCCGTCACCTTCCTCTATTACTTCCTGCCCGCCTTCCTGGTCTGCTATTTTGCAGTGCCGGGCCTGAGGACGCGCAACTTCGTCCTTCTGGTCTTCTCGCTCGTCTTCTATTCCTGGGGCGGGATCGCCAATCTCTTGGTGCTGGCCGTTTCCATGGTGGGCAACTACCTGTTCGCCCTCCTCATCGGCTCGCGCCCGCCGCTGCGGCGCCTGCCGCTCCTCGCGGTGGCGGTGGCGCTCAATCTCGCCGGCCTCGTCTTCTTCAAATATGCCGGCTTCCTGGCGGAGAATCTCAACGTGCTGCTGGAGCCCACAGGGCTCGCGCTGCCGGTGATCCATACGGAGCTGCCGCTCGGCATCTCCTTCTTCACCTTCCACGCCATTTCCTATCTGGTCGACATCTATCGCGGAAAAGCCTGGGCCAACAATCGGTTCGAGGAGATCGCGGTCTACATCACCATGTTCCCGCAACTGGTGGCCGGCCCCATCGTGCGCTATTCGACCATCGCCCATTTCATCGGCGACCGGCGCACCACGCCAGGCCGGGTGGCGGCGGGACTGCGCATTTTCGTTATCGGGCTATCCTGGAAGGTGCTGATCGCTGACGAGGTGGCACCGCTGGCCGCCATCGCCTTCGACCAGACCACCAACCCCAATTTCGTCACCGCCTGGCTCGGGGTCGCTGCCTATGCGCTGCAGATCTATTTCGATTTCGGCGGCTATTCCAACATGGCCATTGGCCTCGCGCTGGCCATGGGCCTGCGCTTCCCGCGCAACTTCAACCTGCCCTATGGGGCGCTGTCCATCACGGACTTCTGGCGCAAGTGGCACATGAGCCTGTCCAGCTGGTTCCGGGACTATGTCTATATTCCGCTGGGCGGAAACCGGCGCGGCCACCTGCATACGGCGCTCAATCTGTGGACCGTGTTTCTCTTGTGCGGCCTGTGGCACGGGGCGAGCTGGACCTTCGTGATCTGGGGCGCCCATCACGGCGCCTTCCTGGTGCTGGAGCGCACCCCTTTCGGACGGGCGCTGAAGCGGGCACCGCGCATCCTCGCCCATGCTTATGTGCTGCTGGTGGCGCTGACCGGCTGGGTCTGGTTCCGCGCCCTGTCCCTGCCCCATGCCCTCGACATGTTTGCTGGCCTTGCGGGTCTGAATGGCTGGGGCGGGCTCGATGCGTCCATGCGCGGCGCACTGCAGCCGGTGACCCTCGTCATCTTCATCCTGGCCTGGCCGCTCTCCATGTGGGGCCTCCCGCTGATGAAGGGCGGTCCGCTCTCGCCGCGCGCGCGGGTCGCGATCTATGGGCTGGTGGATACGCTGGTCATCTTCGCCCTGTTCGCCTTGTCCTTCATCACCGTGGGGGCGGCCAATTACAGCCCCTTCCTGTATTTCCGGTTCTAGATCATGCCCCTCCTCCTCGCCTATCGACGCTGGTGGCTGGTCCTGTTCGCGGCAATCCTCGCCCTGCCGACCCTCGGCCTTTTCCTGCCGGACCTGCCGGGACCCGTGCGGCCGGTGACCAAGGTGGAGGAGAAGTGGTGGATCCGCGCTACGGAAGGGCTCGACCCCTTCATCAACGCCCATTTCGGCTTCCGGGGCTTGGTGATGGCGGCCAATGCCTCCTATGCGCGCGCAACCCATTCCACGCGGTCGCGGCCCGTGGTGGTGGGAGATGGCGGCCAACTCTATTTCACCGGCGACCAGACGCTTGAGCAGTCGCTGGGCCTCCTGGTGCGCTCCAAGCCCATCGCCGACTTCGTCGATGTGGTCACGCGCCTGGAGACGCGATTGAAGGCGCAGGGCATCACGCTGGTGGTGGCTGTGCCGCCCAATGGGGCCACCATGCTGCCCGGGCGCCTGCCGGGGTGGGCGCGGGCGCAAATGCATCATCCCACGGAGCTGGACATCGTCTCAGAGCGCCTGCCGCAGAACGGCGTCACCTTTGTGGACCTGCGCCCCATCCTTGAGGCGGCGCGCACTGCGGGCGGGCAGATTTATCGCCGCACCGACACCCATTGGACGCAGCTCGGCGCCGTCCTCGCCTTCAATGCGGCGATGTCGGCGGCCGGCCGGCCTGAGCTGGCCATCCCGCTTGAGGAGGCAAACGGCCCCCTTGTGCCGGCGGCCACCGGCGACCTCTCGCGGATCCTCGGCGAATCCAAGGCCACGGGCGACAGCGATTATGAGGAGCGCCTGAAGGCGCCGCCAGGCCTGATACCCCTGAAGGGTCTGGTCCCGGAGCGGCCCGACAGCGACCCCTTCCAGCCCTATGCCTTTTCGACCGGCCATTCCGGGCCGTCCATCCTGGTGATCGGCGACAGCTTCACCCAGAATTTCTGGCCACGCCTGCTGGCGGCCCGCACCAGCCGATTCGGCTGGATGCATCACTCGTCGTGCAAGTTCGAGGCCGATGCCATCGACCGCTTCAAGCCGGACATCGTCGTCTACATGCCCACCGAGCGGTCCCTGCCCTGCAAGGGCCAGCCCTCCGGCATGTGAGCTGGGCGTCTATCGCAGCTCAAGCAGCCCCGCCGCCCCATCCGGCCGTGCGCCCAGGTGGAAGGCGATCTCCGGCACGTCGAAACCGGCGCCGGCCAGCACCTCGCGCCAGCCGGCAAGGTCCGCGCCATAGGGATTGTCGCGCAGCAGCTCCACCTTCACGAAGGGGAACCCCTCCGCGAGGAGTTCGCGCCAGCCGAGCTGGAGTTGGTTGCGATGCGCGCCCTTGTCCTTGAACAGGATGTCCACGCGCAGTCCCGCGCCTTCGAGGATGGCGCGCTGGCCCACCTCATAGTCGCGGATGATCTCATTCTTGTCGCCGCGTGAGGCGATGGCGGCCCAGAAGGCCCGCACCGCAGGCGCGGCCAAAGCGGGGGCGCGCAGCACGAAAAAATAACTTTGAAAATGCGGCTGGATTTCCAGGCTCTCGGTCAGCGCGAAGGCATCCGCCGTGCCGGCCCGGATGCGGGCGACGAGCGCCTCAAGGGCGTCGGAGGCATGGTAGACGCTGTCATTGGCGAACCAAAGGTCCGGCGCTTCCAGGAGCTCCGGCATGTAACGCAAGGTGGCCGCCCAGGCGGCGAAGTCGTAGCCATGGTTTTCCCGCACCACCAGCGCGTCCGCGACCTCGGCCCCCGGATCGCGGCATTGCAGGTCGGGCCGATCGGTTACCGCGATCAGCACCACCTTCAGGCCAAGCCGCCGCAGGTCGGCGCAATAGCGCAGGGTGTGGTCCCAGATCCGCCCGTCGGGCGCGAAGGCGACAAACAGGCAGGTGGGGCCTGGCGCCTCTGCCAGCGAGGGCAGGCGCACGGCCCGGAAGCCAACGTCCAGCAGATCGCGGTCGGCACGCACCGCCGCCGGTGGCGCCACCGAAAGCAGGCGCAGCGCCTTGCGGATGCGGCGGATGGGATTGTCCCCCCGGGCCACGCTGAGCGCGGCCAGCATCAATTGCTTGGCGATCTCGCCCCGTGGCCGGTCCGCTGCGCCCATGGCCCTGTCCTCCGCCGGTCAGAAGCGCGTCACGACCTCCGAGAGGGGCGGCCGGGGGCGGTCCTCCAGCTTCTGCGTGGCGGTGCCCACATAAAGGAAGCCCGCGATGCGCTCGAATGGCTCCAGCCCCAGCGCGGCCCGTGCCTTGGGCTCATAGCTCGGCCATTCCGTGACCCAGTTGACGCCATAGCCCAGCGCGGTGGCGGCGATCACCATGTTCTGCGCCGAGGCGGCCGCGGAGAGCACCTGCTCCCATTCGGGAATCTTCACATGGGTCGTCGCCCGCGACACCACAGCGATCACCAGCGGCGCGCGCAGGAAGCGGCCGCGCTCTTCCTCCTGCCGGCGTCCGGAAGCCTCGGGGTCGGTCTCGGCGAGGGCCTGCGCCAGCGCCGCGCCGGCCCGCGCGCGCCCCTCACCTTCGAAGACGATGAAGCGCCAGGGCGCAAGCTTGCCATGGTCGGGCACGCGGGCGCCGATGGTCAGGATCGTCTCCAGGTCCTGCGCCGAAGGACCCGGCTCCGCCAGATCCAGGATCCGGGTGGAACGGCGGGTCAGCAGCAGGGCAATGGTGTCGGTCATGGCGGCAACCTTCAGCGAACAATCGGGGCCTCCTCTATCACGCCCGCCCAACGGGCCAAAGACACCTCTCGCGCCCAAGGTTGGCAGGGCGCGCGGCTTCGACTTGAATCCGTCACGGTTTCGGGGCACGTCACCGGTCATGCTTCGTCTCGACCATGCCTTCCGCGCCGCGATGAGAGGCCTGACCGCCAGCATCGCCCTCGTGACCGCCCTGCTCCCGGGCGCAGCGTCGGCCCAGGTGATGCCCTTTCTCGGTCCGCCCGCAGGCATGCCCGCCGAGCGCTTCAATCCGGCCCCCCCGCCGCCCGGCGCCCCCGGCGGCAGTTTCAGCCCGCCACCCGCCCGCAACACCCAGGGCCAGCGCAACGAGCCCCACGCCACCTTGCCCCAGCCGCCCGCCGGAAAGGTGGCGCTGGGCGCCTTCGCCCGCTTCGGCGCGGAAGGACCGCCCATTCCGCGCGGTGTGCAGTGGCGTGTCTTCGCGGACACACCGGAAGCCTCCGGCGCCTTTCCGCTGGTGGCGGAAAGCTCCGACCCCTATCCAGTCTTCTTCCTCGACCCCGGCGGCTACATCTTCCATGTGAGCTACGGGCTTGCAGTCACCGCCCAGCGCGTCCAGGTGGGGTCGGTGTCCCGGCGCGAGGCTTTCAACTTGCCTGCCGGCGGCCTGCGGCTTCAGGCGGACGTGGACGACAAGCCCATTCCCGGCCAGAAGGTCACCTTCGACATTTTCGAGGGCTCCTTCCTCCAGGGGCGCGCCTCCAGCCAGCCTTATTATCGCGGCGCCAATGCCGGCGAGGTGGTGCTGCTGCCGGAGGGCACCTATCACGTGGTCTCCTCCTATGGGGACGCCAATGCGGTGGTGCGCGCCGACGTGACCGTCCAGGCCGGCAAGCTGACAGATGCCACCGTTCACCACCGCGCGGCACAGGTCACCCTCAAGCTGGTGTCCCAGAAGGGCGGCAATGCCTTGCCAGACACCCAATGGACGGTGACCACGCCCGGCGGCGACACCATCAAGGAATCCATCGGCGCCTTCCCCGTCTTCGTGCTGACGGAAGGCGATTATGTGGCCTTCGCCCGCAAGGATGGACGCACCATCAGCCGCGAGTTCAAGGTGGAGGCCGGCAAGGACCAGGAAGTGGAAGTGATGACGCGCTGAGGCGCCCGCGCCGGTCGGCATCCATCCGCGCCGAGCGGCGATGCCAGGGGCGCGGATCGTGGTGCGGGATGCCAGATCGCCTTAAAGTGGCATGGAAACGCTGAAGCGATCCAAGGCTTTGTCTTGGCGCATTCCATACACGCAAAGCGGGTCCCACTTTGCCCGGAAATGCTCTAGGAAGGGGCGAACCACATTCCCGCCCGCCTCAAGACGCGCCATGACCTTTCTCTATCCGGCCCTGGCCTTTGCCATCGGCGCCTGCATCGCCGTCCAGGCACCCGTCAACAACCAGCTCGCTTTGTCGCTGGGCGGCGGGCCCCTGATGGCGGCACTCGTCTCCTTCGTGGTGGGCACGGTTTTCCTGCTCGTCATCGCCCTGTTCGGCGGCGGGTTGCCGGCGGCGGTGGCGGCGCTGCCGCGCCAGCCGCTCTGGAAACTCTCCGGCGGGCTGCTGGGGGCGGCCTATCTTCTGGGATCGGTCTTCCTGGTACCGCGCATCGGCCTTGCCGGGCTCCTGGCGCTGGTGATCGCAGGCCAGATCGCCTGTTCTCTCACTGTCGACCATTTCGGATTGCTGGGCCTGATGGAGCGTCAGGTCACCGCGGCCCGCAGCCTCGGCGCAGCGTTGGTGATGGGCGGCGTGCTCCTCATCCTCTACGGTGACCGCTTGCTTTCCGCGCTGCGCGGCTGATCCCTTTTTTCTCCACCCAACGGAGCCTGCCATGGCCGACGACATCATCGCCTCCATCCTCACCGGCCTCAGGATCAATTTCCTTCATCCGGAAGGGCTGCCCAGCGCGCTTATCCTGGATGTGAGCACCGACGAGGGCGACCAACGCTTCGTGCTGCCCTGCGATCCCGATCTCAGCCCGGAGGATGTGGAAGCCATCGGCGACGACCTGATGGCTTGCCTCGACCGCCTGATCGCCCCCTCGGACGAGGACGACGCGACCGAGGAAGGCGACGGCGAAGATCGCGACGAGGACTGAGGACTGTGTCTCCCGGTGCGGGGGCCACGTGCACCAGCGCACCGCTTAAGGGAAGAGCGGGCACAAAACAGCAGGCTCTGGCGTTGCATTCGCGACCAACGACCGGAGACCGCCATGCCCGCTCCCGCCATGCCCCCTCGCGCAGTGACCCGCCCCTTCGCCACTGGCCGTTCCCTTCGCCGAGCCCTTGGCTTGGCCCTTCTTCTCGGCGCGCCGTTGGCATCCCTGCCGGCCGGGGCGGCGCCGAGCCCTCAAACCGCCCAGAATGCCGCGCCCACGGGGCCCGTCCCCTTGCCCCCGGCAGCGCCGGGCGCGGCCTCGAAACCCAGCACGCCCACCGTCAAGACCGAGCCGGCCGTGCCCGCAGGTCCGGCAGCCGGCACCAAGGAGACCGACCTGGCGCTCGCTTGCAAGGAGCGCGCGCTCACCATCCTCAAGCAGCGTTCGCCTTCCATCGAAGACATCTTCATCGACATGGACGGCCTGACCATCGCCGAGGCGGATCTTGCCGTGGGCAACACCAAGATCCGCAACGTGCTGATGGGCGAGGCTTATATCCAGCGCGACCGCAGCGACAAGGTGCACCGCTTCTTGTGTCTCACCGGCGAGGGCGACACGGTGCTCCTGACCTTCCTGACCGAGCGCTGACCTTGGCCCCTGCCCTCACTGCCGGGCGATGCAGCGTGCCGGCCCCGGCGCGCCCCGCTCGAGGCCGGGCAGGCGCACGGTCACCTGGCGCGCCAGCGCGGGCTCAAGGCCATTGGCCTTGATGCTGGCGAAGTCCTTGCAGTTGGAGGCATCGGCGGTGCCGCCCACCTCCCAGAAGGTGACGGAACCGGGCTTCACGTCCAGCGGCTGGTCGTCGTCATAATCGGCGGTCAGCACCGTTCGGCGCGCAGCCAGATCATAAAGGCGCAGCTGCCGGTCGGGGCCGGTGCCAGCGTCCAGCACCAGGATGCTGCCGGCGAGGCCCTTCACGTAGAAGGCATCATCAGCCCCGCCGATCTTGAAGCCGCCTTCGGTCTTCAGCGTGCAGGCGCCGGACGCGGCGGCGTGGACCACGATGTCCGAGCCCACCGATTGCGTGCGCTCCCGATAGGCCACCTTGAAGCCCGCGCTCTCCAGGCATTTCGGCCCGTTGGCGGCGTCGGCGGTCGTGAGCGCTCCGGAAGCGAGCAACACTGCCACAAGGGCGAACCCGAACATTACTCCTGCGAACCTCATGGTCGGATCCTCCCCTGCCGCGCGCCGACGGGCGCCTCATGTCTTGCTCGGGTCGCGTCGCACCAAGGCGGCGGGGAGCCAGAGCACGGCCAGCACCGTCTGCGGATCGGGCGTGCGCACCTGGAGAGCCCCGTCGCTGGCCTCAGCGAAATTCTCCACCAGGCGCAGGCGGGTCTCGCTTCGCATGCTGGCATCCCGCACAGTCCCTTCCTCGCCTGTGAGGCGAAACTCCACACAGACATAATCACCTACGGGGACCGGCGCCGCGGTCGCGGTGCGCACCTGGCGACGGTCCGGGATGGCAACCAGACGCGATCCGGACGGCCCCATCTCCCGCAGGCCAAGCACGAGGTCCACCAGGGCGACTTCGAACCGTGCGGGATCGACGAATACATCCAGCAGCGGCTCGCTCGGCGGAAGCTGCACGAACAGGCGCGGCCAGACGGCGCCAAGCAATAGCTTGCGCAGATCCTCCAGCGCCAGGGCCATGTTCACGATCCGGGCCTGGTTGCCCCGGCTCCGCAAGGTGGCAACGAGACGCTGCGCTACCTCGACGCCATGGGACGCGCCCTCCAATGAATCCCCGAGGTCGGGCCCCGGTCCTTCGCTGGCATGGCGCCGGCTCACCGCCAGCGTGTTCAGGACCAGCGACAGTATGGTGTCCAGGCCGCGCAGGCCCAGGCTTGGCAGGCGCTCGGCCACCACCAGGCTTTCCGCCGGCCCCGTCTCGGCGGCCTGCCAGGCGAACTCGTCCTCCAGATCCCGCCGCCGGCCGGCAAGGCTGAAGGCGATCAGGAAGGCAAGGCTGCTCGCCAGCGCCGCCAATCCGTAGCCGGTCGTGCGGCGATACCATTCATCGAGGATGTCATCCTCGTTCAAGGCGTAGAGAAGCGCAATTCGTGCATTGGGCAGGGTGCGGAAGGCGGCGATGCCGCGCGAGCGATCGGGAAAGACAAAGTCCGTGAGAATGCCGGATTCCTGATGCTTCAGCGTCTCTTCCAGTCCTGGCAGCGGCGGGGTGACCTCCCCCGCGGTGCGGGCATCGGGCGAGCGGAAGATCACGGTGCCGTCGGGCCGCACCAAGGCGGCTGTGACGCTGGAGCCGGTCCGGGCGGAGTTGCGATAGAGCGTGTGGAAATATTCCGGGAAGATCGTCACCGACACGACGCCACCGAATGCCCCCTCGCGCTGGAGAGGCCGGCTCGCGGCGAAGGAAACCGAGCGGGAAAAGGGCCCGCGATAGGGTAGCGAGAAATGGAGGCCCTCATGCCCCGCCTTCCCGGCGGTGTAATATTCGCGCGTCCGCACATCATAGGGGGGAATGGGAAAGGACCGGCTGGAGGCGGCCACATAGCCATCCGCATCCACCAGGAAGATGGAGTCCATATAGGGGAAGCGGCGCTGCAACTCGGCCAACCGCTTGTGGGTGTGCTTGTCCGCCCGCACGGCGCTCACGGGACGGTCATCGAGGGCTTGGTCGACCTGCTCCAGGACCACTTGCACGGTGGAGAAGACCGCATCCGCCTGCTCGGCCATCACATAGGCGCCGGCCATGGCCTCGGCGCGGGCGGCGCGCATCTCGCGGGAATAGTCCCACCAGGCGGTCAGGCCAAACAGAACCACCGGCACGGCGGCGCACGCTCCCAGGGCGATCAATCGCCGGCGATCGGAGCGCGCCTCCCCGCGCCTGCCATTCTGCATCAATCCGGAGCTCATCACCCGTCTCACCCCGCGGAGACCGCCGCAGAATAGGCGAGGCCCACGGTCAAGGCCACCGCTCATGCGTCAGGCCCGGCAGATGCCCCTCTCCCGCGTTGGTTGTGCCGATGGGCGAAAATGTTATGGCTCCGCCCGCGCCGTGGTACGGCGCGGCTCATCGAGAGGCGGCGCAGGCCGTGCCCCCCAGCGGACGCGGGCGCCCTCAGCCCTCGCCCAGCAAGGCGAGCGCATTGGCGGCCCCGATCCGGTCCCGCTCCGCCTCGGAAAGGCCTTCCACCGCGTCGAGGCTGGCGAGCGGGGTCTCGTCGCCCATGTCGAAGGGGGCGTCGGTGCCGAGGCACACATGATCGGCTCCCACCACGTCGATGAGGTGGCGCAGCGCCTGGGCGTCGAACAGCACGGTGTCAAAGTAAAGGGCCTTCAGGAGCGCCTTGGGCGAGGTGGTGGTCTTCACCTTCGGCTCGGCCCGCACCTTCTGGCCATGCTCCAAGCGCCCGATCTGGTAGGGCGCATAGCCTCCGCCATGGGCGGCGAGGATCTTCAGGCCCGCCAGCTCGTCCAGCGCGCCGGAGAAGATGAGGTGGGAGATGGCGAGCGTGGTGTCGAACGGATTGCCGGCGAGGTTGGTGAGGTAATAATCCTCCAGCCCCGCCTTCGAGCCCACATAATAGGGATGGATGAAGACCAGCACATCCAATTCCCGGGCCCGGCGCAGGAAGGGGCGGAAGCGGGGATCGGCCAGTTGCACCCCCTCGATGGTGGTGCCGATCTCCACCGCGCTGAAGCCCAGCTCGTTCACCGCCCGCTCCAGCTCGGCCACCGCCAATTCTGGATGTTGCATGGGCACGGAGGCCATGCCCCGCAGCCGGTCGGGGGCGGCGGCGACGAACTCCGCGATGCCGTCATTGACGAGGCGCGCGGCCTTCGCGGCGAGCTCGGCGGGCGCCCAATAATAGAACATGGGCGGGGCGGTGGAGACCACCGACAGGTCCAGCCCCTTGCGGTCCATGGCGGCGAGCTTGGCGGCGGGGTCCAGGAACTCGTCGAAGAGCGGATAGACATAGCCCTGGTCGTGCACCATGCGGCGATTGCCCTCGGCGCCCTCGATGCGGGCGGCAAACCCCTTTCCGTCGGCGGCGATGGCCTCGACGATGGTGCGGGGGATGGCGTGGCTGTGCAGGTCGACGCGCATGGGGACGTCCTCTTCTTGCGCGGCGCCGAGGCTCGGCGCGCGGGACAGGGGGGTGGGGATGTCGCGGCGAAGGCCCAGACGGGCGCTTCGCCGACCGGCTCAGGCGATCCCGCAGCCGGGCGGGACGCGGGTGTGGAAGTCGGTCACCCGCTGGTAGGCATCCGCCGCCCGCAGCAGGAGCGCTTCCGAGAAGGGACGGCCCACCAATTGGAACGAGGCCGGCAAGGTGCCGTCGGTGAAGCCGCAGGGCACCGCCACCGCCGGCAGGCCGAGATAGTTCAGGCCCCGCGTGCAATGGGTGACGCGGCCGAGCGCCGCCGCCACCGCTTCCGGCGCCCCTTCGGTGGTCTCGGCAATGGTGGGCACGGGCACGGCCAAGGTGGGCAGGACGGCCATGTCGGCTTCCCCCATGGCGCCGGCGATCCAGGCGGCACAGGCGCGCGCCCGCATCATCAGCGCCTCGGCATAGCGCAGCGCGGGATAAGCGAGCCCCGGCAGGATGCGGGCGAGCACCTGGGGGGCATAATCCTGCGGACGCGCCTCGATATAGGCCCGATGAAGGGTCGCCGCCTCCACCGACATGAGCACCTGCATGGCGGCGTTCACATAGGCCATGCCGCCCATATCCTCGCCGATCCGCGTCTCGATGATCCGCGCGCCCCGGTCCCGCAAGGCGGCGACGGCCTCGTCCAGAAGGGCGAGGACCTCCGGCGTGGCGGCGGGACGGTAATAATCCTGGGGGACGGCGATGGTGAGGCCGGACAGATTTCCGGTGAGCCCCACCTCATAGTCCCGCACGGGGGCGGAGAGGCTGGCGCCATCGCGGGGGCTCGGGCCAGCGATGACGGAGAGGAGCCGCGCCGCATCCCGCGCGCTGCGGGCGAGCGGACCGATCGTGTCGAGGCTGGGCGAAAGCGGCATGGCACCGGCGAGCGGCACCAGGCCGTGGGTGGGCTTCACCCCGGTCAGGCCGCACATGGCGGAGGGGTGGCGGATGGAACCGCCCGTATCGGAGCCGAGCGCGGCCGGCACGAGCCGCGCCGCTACCGCAGCCCCGGACCCGGAGGAGGAGCCGCCCGAGCAATGGTCGAGGCTCCACGGGTTGCGCCCATGGCCGTAATGGATGTTGTAGCCGGTGGGCGAGAGGGCAAATTCGGCGAGGTGCAGGGTGCCCAGATCCACCGCCCCCGCCGCATCCAGGCGCTCCAGCGCCACGGCGGTCTCATCCGGCACCACATCCTTGCGGATGATGGAGCCGCCGGAGCAGGGGCGGCCGGCGCGGTAAAACAGGTCCTTATGGGCCATGGGCACGCCAGCGAGCGGACCCAGGACATCGCCGCGGGCGCGGGCCACATCTACCGCGCGGGCGGCTTCCAGCGCGAATTCCAGGTCTAGCCGCACCACGGCATTGAAGCGCGGACCCAGCGTCGCGAGGCGGTCATAAGCCGCCTTGGCCGCCGCCTCGGCACTCACCGCGCCGCTCGCCACGGCCTCGGCTGTCTCCACCACCCCCAGTTCATGAACCGCGCTCATGCCCGCTCCTCCCCCGCCTCGGCGGCGGGCTCGGCGGCACGGAACTGCGCCTTCAGGGTCTCAAAACTCCAAGGCGCGGAATCAAAGGGCAGATGGGCATCCGCCGTCGCCCGCACCACGCCGTTCATGGCGGCCGCCACCGCTCGCAGAGGCGGCAGAAGAGCGGGCTCAAGATGCACGCCGTTCCACTCCGCCATCAAGGCACGCATATGGTCGGTGGGGATGTCGTCTGTCGCCATGGCCGCCCCTCAATGCACGCCGAGGAAGCGCGTGAGCGCCTTCGGGTCCGCCGCGACGGTGGCCGCGTCCGCCTCATAGACCATCCGTCCCGTCTCCAGGATGGACACCCGGTCCGCCACCGCCAGCGCGCTGTAGAGATTCTGCTCCACCAGCAGGATGGAGAGGCCAGCCTGCTTCAGCTCCGCGATGATGGCCTCCAAATGCTGCACCATCACCGGGGCCAGGCCCTCGGAGGGCTCGTCCATGAGGATCAGCTCGGGATCGATCATCAGCGCCCGCGCCACCGCCAGCATCTGCCGCTCGCCGCCGGAAAGCTGGTTGCCGTAATGGCTGCGCCGCTCGCCGAGCCGAGGAAACAGTTCGAAGGCCTTGGCCACCGTCCAGCCCTCGCGCACATTCGCCGCCTTCAGCACGGTGAGGTGCTCGGTGACGGTGAGCGAGGGAAAGAGCCGCCGGCCCTGCGGCACCAGGGCGATGCCGCGCTTGGCGATCTCGTGGGGGGCAACGCCCTTGATGGACTGGCCCTTCCAGATCACATCCCCCTCCCCCACCCGGGGCGGGGAGAGGTTCATGATGGAGCGGATGAGGGTCGTCTTGCCCATGCCGTTGCGGCCGAGCAGGGCCAGAACCTCGCTCTTGCCCACGCTGAGGCTTGCCCCGTGCAGCACATGGGCGTCGCCGTAATAGGAGTGGATGTCGCGCACCTCAAGCATGGGCGCGCGCCTTGCCGAGATAGACGTCCTGGACGTCCGGATTGTCGCGGATCTCGCCGGGCGGGGCTTCCACCAGCAGCTTGCCGTTATTGAGCACGGTCACGTAGTCCACCAGTTGCAGCACGAGGTCCATGTCGTGCTCGATGAGGACGAGGGTCAGTTCGCGCGGCAGTGAGCGGATCACGTCGGCGACGATCACGCGCTCGGCCGGCGAGAGGCCCGCCGCCGGCTCGTCCAGCAGCAGGAGCTTGGGCTCGGCGGCGAGCGCCATGGCCATTTCCAGCTGGCGCTGCTCGCCATAGGACATTTCCCGCACCTGCGCGCCGCGCCGTTCCTGGAGGCGGGAGAGGGAGAGGGCCCGATGGGCGCGGGCTTCCTCGTCGGGGGTCAGCGCGCCGCTATCGAACAGGGAGAATTTGCGGGGCGAGAGGCCGCGCAACGCGAGGCGCATGTTCTCTTCCACCGTCAGGCGGGGGAAGAGGTTGGTGATCTGGAAGGTGCGGCTCATGCCGCGCGCGGCGCGCTTGTGCACCGGCTCGCCAGTCACGTCCGCGCCATCGAAGGAGATGGTGCCGGACGCGGCGCGCACCACCCCGGTCATCACATTGAACAAGGTGGTCTTGCCGGCGCCGTTGGGCCCGATGATGGCCCGCCGCTCGCCGGCCTTCACGCGGATGGACACGTCGTCCACCGCTTTGAGCCCGCCGAACCGGACGGTGATGTGATCGAGGTCGAGAAGATGGCTCACGGCCCGAACTGCCTTTCAGTTCCGAAACGGCATCGGAGGGGAGGAAGGCCCCCGCGCCCGTGTCAGGGCTTTCGGGCGCGGGGGCCTCTTCCTGGGCCGGCGGTGGCAGTTGCCGTGCCGGCCCGCGGAAGCGCGATCAGGACTTCTTGATGCCCTGGAAGGTCCGCGAGTAAGGCGGCTGCTTCATATAGGTCTCGGGGTCGTAGGTCCAGAACTGAGACACGTTCGGGTAGGTGGTCACCGGAACGTTCCAGTACTTTCCGTCCTTGGCCTTGGTGACCTTGCGGATATAGACGTCGTAGATGGGGTTGCCATAGGCGTCCAGCTTCACGGGCTTGCCGAGCGGCGAGCCGGTCAGCGTCGTCTTCATCACGGCATCGATCAGGAGATCCTTGTCGCCCGCATTGCCGTTGATGGTCTTCAACGCCTCGGACACCCACATGGCGCCGGAATACATTGAGAAGCCGTAGAGCGAGGGCAGCTTGCCGTAGCGCTTCACATTCTCCGCCACGAAGGCCTGGGTCACCGGCACATCGGAGCCCTCAGCGAAATGGGCGGCGGAGACGATGCCGTCCACTTCATCGCCCATGGTGCGGATCACCGACTGGTCGGTGAGGTTCATGGCCCCCAGCATGGGGATCTGCCCCTTCAGGCCGAAATTGGCGTATTGCTGCATGAGGCGGGTGGCGTCGGCGCCCGTCTCCATGGCGAACACGCAGTCGACGCCGAGATTGGCGATCTGGCCGAGATAGGGGCTGAAGTCGGAGGTGTTGAGCGGGTGCCAGAACTGGCCGAGCACCTGGCCTCCGCCTTCCGTGAAGGTCTGGCAGAAACCACCGCACTGCTCATGCCCGAAGGTGTAGTCCTGGCTGATGGTGGCTACCTTCTTATAGCCCTGCTTCAGCGCCCAGTCGGCCAGCGGACGGGGGAACTGGCTGGCGGTATAGCCGGCGACCCGGATCACATTCTTGATGCGGGCGCGCTGGGTCAGATCGTCGGCGGCGATGATCGGGATGAAATAGGGCACGCCGTTGCCCTTCACATAATTGGCCACCGCAAGGCCGGTATTGGCCAAGAGGTTGCCGAACAGGAAGTCGACCTTGGCCTGCTCCACGAGGCGCCGGGCCTTCTGGAGCGCGGTGTCAGGGTTGGAGGCGTCGTCCTCCACCACCACTTCCACCTTGCGCCCGGCCACCTCGCCGCCCACGCTCTCGAAATACATGTTGAAGCCATCCACCATCTCGCGCCCGCCGGAGGCGACGACGCCGGTGAGGGGCGCCATGAGGCCGATCTTGATGGGCGCGCCCTGCGCCCGGGCCACGTAGGGACTGGCCACGACGCCGGTGGCGGCGAGGGCAACGGAGGTCTTCAGAAACGTCCTGCGATCCATAACCCGCTCCTTCTGGTGTGTTGTGATTGGCGGGCCGGTTCAGCGCCGGCCGCGCGATAGCAAGTCCCGCACGCGACCGAGGATGCCCTCGGGCGCGAAGATCATGGTGAGCACGAACATGAGGCCGAGCACGCTCATCCAGCGCTCGGTGTAGAGGCTGGCGAAATTCTCCAGCCCGATCACCACGCCCGCTCCGATGAAGGCGCCGAACAGCGTGCCGATGCCGCCCGCCACCGCCATCAGGAGCCCTTCCACCGACTGGGAGAGGGCGACGGTCGAGGGGCTGGCGAACTCGTTGAAGAGGGCATAGAGCGAACCGGCAATGCCGGCGAAGAAGCCCGACACGGTGAAGGCCACGAAGAGGTGGAGCGAGACGTTGTAGCCGAGCGCCCGCATGCGGCTCTCGCTGTCGCGAATGCCCCGCAGGGTCAGGCCAAAGGAGGAGCGCACGAAGCGCCACATGGCGAAGGCCACCACGGCGACCGCCACGAAGACCAGGTAATAGAAATGGACATGGTCGGCGATCAGGCCGGGGCGCAGGCTCCCGCGCAGGCCGTTCTCGCCGCCGGTCACCGCCGTCCAACGCAGGCACACGCCCCACACGATCATGCCGAGCGCCAGGGTCAGCAGCAGGAAATAGACGCCCGAGGTGCGGATGGCGAGCAGCGCGAACACCGCCGCCACCAGGGTCGCCGCCACCACACCCGCCGCCATGGCGACGATGAGATGGTCGCTCACATTGGTGTGCCAATAGACGGTCACATAGGTGGCCACACCGAAAATGGCGCCGTGGCACAAGGGCGTGCGGCCGGTGTAGCCGGCCAGAATATCCACCGCCATGGCCAGTACGGCGAAGATGAGGATCTCGGTGAAGATGCTCACCTGGTAGGTGGGCGCCACCAGCGGCACGAGCGCGAACGCGATCGCGCCCAGCAGAACCGCGAGGCCGCCGAGCCGGGCGGCGCGGGAGGAAGCCATCAGGCTGGTCATGCCGCCCTCCCGAACAGGCCGAGCGGCCGGAAGGCCAGGATCAGGGCCATGGGACCAAAGATGACGAAATAGGCGAATTCCGGGAACATGACCTGGCCGATGGAATTGAGCAGCCCCACCATCACTGCCCCCACCGCCGCGCCGACCAGGCTGCCGCAGCCGCCGATGATGACCACGGCCAGCGAGAACACGAGGATTTCGGCGTCCGCGCTCGGATAAAGGGTCAGGAAGGCGCCGCCCACCGCGCCGCCAAGGCCGGCGAAGGCAGAGCCCAGCATGAAGGTGAGCAGGAAGATGCGGCGGATGTTGATGCCCATGGCCTCGATCATCTCGCGGTCATCCACCCCCGCCCGGATCAGCGCGCCGAGGCGCGTCTTGTAGAGGAGGAGCCACAGCGCAATGAACATCACCACCCCAAGGCCCAGCACGAACAGCCGGTACTTCGGGTAGAACAGCCCGTTTATGTTCACCGCCCCGCGCAGCAGCACGGGCGTCGGCATGGTGAAGGTGTCGCCGCCAAACACCACCAGCAGCATGTCGTTGATGATGAAGGCGACACCCAGCGTCAGCAGCACCTGCCGCAGCTCGAAGCCGCGCACGAAGCGCAGCAGCCCCTGGTCGAGGGCAAAGCCCGCCAGCGCCACGCAGGCCATGGCGGCGATACAGCCGACGACGAAGCCGGCCCCGAGCGTCGCCGCCACCGTGTAGCCGATATAGCCGCCCGCCAGATAGAGCGCGCCGTGGGCCAGGTTGACGATGCGCAGCAGGCCGAAGATCAGCGTGAAGCCCGACGCGACGATGAAAAGCAGCGCCGCGAAGGTCAGCCCGTTGAGGATATGGAAGGCCCAGCCACCCATCACTCGGCCGCCTCGGAGAGCGCGTTCGGGCGCTGCGCCAGATACCAGTCGGCGATCTGCTCTCCCGTCATGAAGGCCACGTCCTCGTAGGAGGCGATCTTCTCAACGATCTTGCGGAAATATTTCAGCCGGTGCGGCGCGCCCATGATGTACGGGTGCACCACGATGGCCATCACGCGCGCCGAATGACGGGCATCGTGGTGGATCTGGTCGAACTGGTCGGAGGCCCGGTCGAAATATTCCGAGGCCTTGTGATGCTGGATCAGCATCATGGCCACGTCGTTGCATTCCTGGGTGTAGGGCACGTTCAGGATCGGCTTGGTGCGGGTCTTCAGCACCACCGGCTCGTCGTCCAGCACCCAGTCGCACACATAGGAATAGCCCTCCTCCACCAGGATGTCGGGTGTCTCCCAGGTCTCGGTCAGGCCCGGCCCCAGCCAGCCGCGCGGGCGCTTGCCGACGAAGTCGGTGATGACCTTGGTGGTGCGGGCGATGTCCTCGCGCTCGTTCTCCACCTTCTGCATGTTCTTCTGGCTGAAGCCGTGGCCGATGAACTCCCACTTGCGGTCGCGGGCAGCGCGGGCAATGGGCTCATAGGCGGCGATGGCCGAGCCATTGATGGCGAGGGCTGCGGGCACCTCGAACTCGTCGAACACCTCCAGCATGCGCCAGAAGCCGACGCGGTTGCCATATTCGTGCCAGGCCCAGTTGGGGATGTCCGGCATGGGCGCACCGCCCGCCGGCGGGGTCAGCACCGTGCGCGGCATGGTCTCCTTCGGGTTCCACTCCTCCACATTGACGATGATCCACACCGCCATGCGCTTGCCGTCGGGCAAGGTCAGGCGGGGGCGCTCGGTGATGGCGGAATAGGCGATGCGCTCGGTGGGAAGCATGGTTCAGGCCCCGGCTTCGGCAATGGTGAGAGTGAGGGCACCAACGCCCTCGACTTGCCCGACGATCACGTCGCCCGGCTCAACCGGCCCGACGCCCGCGGGCGTGCCGGTCATGATGAGGTCTCCCGGCTCCAGGCGATAGGAGCGCGAGAGGTTGGCGACGATTTCCGGCACGTTCCAGATCATTTCGCCAAGGTCGCCCTTCTGGGTCAGCGCACCGTTGACGGCGAGCGTGATAGCGCCCCGATCGGGATGGCCGATGACGCTTGCCGGGTGCACCTCGCCGCAGGGCGCGGAGAGGTCGAAGGCCTTCCCCGCCTCCCAGGGCAGGCGCTTGTCGCGGCAGTCCCGCTGGCGGTCACGGCGGGTCAGGTCGATGCCCACCGCATAGCCGAAGATGTGATCGCGGGCCGCCTCCACCGAGAGGTCCACGCCGCCCTTCCCGATCGCCGCCACCAGCTCGATCTCGTACTGGAAATCGGTGGTATCCGCCGGATAGGGCACGGTGGCTCCGTCCGGCACGATGGAATCGCGCGGCTTCTGGAAGAAGAAGGGCGGGTCGCGCTCGTCCTCAGCCTCCTTCATCTCGCGGATATGAGCGAGATAGTTGCGCCCGACGCAATAGATGCGCCGAACGGGAAAGCGCTCGGCGCGCCCGGCCACGGGGAGGCTGACGACCTCCGGGGCCGGGACGACGAAGGCAGACTGGCCGGGCTCGACCGCGTTCACGGAACCGCTCACTTGCCCCTCACGCCCTGGTACCAGTCGTAGATTTCCTCGCCATTCCACATCAGCACGTCGCCGCGGCTGCGGGCATACTCATAGACCGCCTCCAGATACTTGATGCGGTGGGGCTGGCCGGAAATGTAGGGATGGATGGCCACCGCCAGGACCTTGGCGCGATCTCCGCCTTCCATGTGCAGGCGGTCGAGAGAATCCTTGAAGCGCTGAAGCCAATAAGGCGATTCATGATTGGCGATGGCCATCATGGGGATGTCGTTGTGCTCCACCGTGTAGGGCAGCGTCACCAGGGGGCCGGAGGCGGTTGAGATCTCGCAGGGCTCGTCGTCCCACACCCAGTCGCCGATATATTTGACGCCGGCATCCACCAGGTTCTCGGGCGTCTCGAAGGTCTGGGTCAGGCCCGGGCCAAGCCAGCCGATGGGCCGCTTGCCCGTGAACTTCTCGATCACGTCCATGGACTTGAAGATGGTGCCGCGCTGGTCTTCCACCTTGTGGATGGGCTGCTGGTCATACATGTGGCCCATGAATTCCCAGCCCGCATCGCGCGCCTCGGCCGCCACCCGCTCATAATCCTCGCAGACGCGGGCATTGATGGAGAGGGTTGGGCGGATGCCCAGGCGCTTGTACAGGTCGAAGAAGCGCCACACGCCCACCCGCATGCCGTATTCGTGCCAGCTCCAATTGGGGACGTCGGGCAGGAGCGGCACGCCCTGCGGCGGCGAAAGGGCCTGGCGCGCCATGGGGCGGCCGATGTCCCACACCTCCAGATTGACGATGGTCCACAGCACCACGCGGGCATTGCCCGGCAGCTTCAGCGGCGGGCGATCGACAATGGCGGAATAGGGGGCACGGTCACGGGGCAGAGTGGGCATGTTTACCTCACTGGAACGGGGACGTGGAAAAGGCCTCGGGGAGTTACGACGCGGCCTCCCGGAGCGCGGCGATCGAGGGGGACAGCAGCGGGGCGAGCCCCGAATAAAGAAGGCGCGCGCCCCGGCCGACCCAGGTCCCGGCGGTCGCAGCATTGACCGGCAGGCCGAACGGGCGACCGAGGGCGGCGAGTTTCTCGGCCACCTCCGAAACCGCCTGCTGCACTTCCGGGTGGCCGGCATCGCCGGCAAAGCCCATGGAATGGGACAGGTCGTTGGGACCGATGAGGATGAGGTCGATGCCCGGGGCAGCGGCGATCTCCTCCAGCGCAACAATGCCTGCCACAGTCTCGATCTGCGCGACGAGAAAAAGATCGGCGCAACGCCCGGTGGCCTTCGCCACGGCGACGAAGTCTGCGCAGGCTGCCGCATCCTCCACCTGGGGCAGGACGAGGCCGTCGATGCGGCAGTCCAGATAGCGGGTCAGGAAGGCCGGATCGCGGGTGGGCGAGCGCACCAGGGCCGACATGCCCCGCGCCTGCGCCGCTCGGGCGAGAATCACGACCCCCTCAATGGAGACCGGCGTCCGCTCGCAATCGATGAACAGCGCCTCGACGCCGGCATCCGCCAGCGCATCCACCACCGGCAGTGCCACGCCACCAGGATTGACCGCGAGCACGGGGCGCCCTGCGCTCACCATGCTCTTGAGGCGGCGGCTCATGGCGCGTCGGCGCCTTCGGGCGCGCCGAGGATCGCAATGACATCCATTGCCGGCATCACCCAGCCGAAGGCGGTGCGGATGCAGGCAAGGCCGGCGGCATGGAGGGCGTCGCCGTCCATGGTGTCCACGCAATCCTCCACCACGATCACAGCGAAGTCCCGCACATTGGCGGCGGTGGTGGTGGCAAGGACGCAGGAATTGGTGTTCACGCCAGTGACCAACAGCATGTTGATGCCGTGGGCGCGGAGCGTGAATTCAAGGTCGGTTCCGATGAAGCAGTCGTAGCGCTTCTTGGTGCGCACGACGAAGTCTCCCGGCGCCTGCAACTGCGGCATGACGGTGCAGCCGGGGCTACCCTCCAGATTGTGGCGCAGCACATTCTTGCGGGTCGCGGCGGGATCATCGGCACGGGTGCGCCAGAAGGGATTGGCGCGGATTTCCGTCTCGTCGCGATAGGATGTGACAAGGTGGATGACCGGCACGCCCGCGCCCCGCGCCCAGCGGAACAGCACGTCATTGGCCGCGATCACGCGCTCGGCCACCTCGGGCGAGGTGGGCATGGTGGCGACGTCCATATCCAGATGGCCGCGATGCAGATCGATGGCGACCACGGCGGGCCGGACCTCGTCCAGACCGAAATCGAAGGACTTCAACACGTTGGCGCTCCCCCTGTGGCGTGGTGCGCGCGGCCTTGCCGGGGCGACGAAAAGCCGCCGATGCCAAGGCCGCTCCGGCCCGGAGCCAGCGAACGCCGGCTGCCCGAGTGGGATGACCGAAGTATGAATACAATTTGGCACTCGTCAACGAGTTATGTATACATTTTGTGATGATTTCTGAGGCAGCGATTGCCTCGCAATCGAGCAGTTTTTCTTATTTCGCAGCGCAAAAACGCGATGCGCTCGGTTTGGGTGCAACGCAAGTGTCTACGACGATTGTATCCTTGCGGAGAGATCGCTCCTGCTGGTATCAAAGTCGTGGAGAACCCATGCGGAACGCCATGTCAGACATTCTCGTCGATCCCTCCGAGCCGGACCGCGCGCCGACCCGATCCCTGTCGGTGACCGACAGCATCCGCGCCGCCATTCTGTCGGGAACGTTCGAGGCCGGGGTGCGCATGCATGAGGTCCGCCTTTCCGAGTGGCTCGGCGTGTCGCGCACGCCCGTGCGCTCGGCGCTCCAGACCCTCGCCTCCGAGGGGCTGCTCGAATATGCGCCCAATCGCGGATATTCGGTGCGCAAATATCTGACATCGGAGATCGTCGACGCCTACGAGATCCGGGCCATGCTGGAATCCCTGGCAGCGCGCTTTGCCGCCGAACGGGGCCTGAAGGAAGAGGAGCGCGCCGCCATCGAGCGCTCCTTGGCGGATGGGGACGCCCTGCTCGCCAAGGGCGACCTGAACGAGAACGACCGCATCTCCTACGGCGCCATCAACTTTGCCTTCCACGACACCATCCACCAGGCCGCCCGCTGCCGTATGCTCGGCGACATGGTGCGGCTGTGCCAGTCGGTGCCCCAATCCTCGCACCGCAACGTGGTCTCGTTCGAGCTCCTGGACGTGCGGCGGCGCCATGACGACCACCACCGCATCTATGACGCCATCATCATGTCGGAGCCTCACCGGGCCGAGCTTTTGATGCGCGAGCATGTGGCGAGCGTGAAGACCTCCCTCGTGCGCTCCATCACCGGGCGCCCCGCACCGCTGCGCCGCGCGCCGGGCTGACAGGCCGCGCCAATCCCCCTAACGTCACCTGGTCCGCCCCAAAAGCGGCAGGTTACGTAAGGAGAGCGCACCATGTGCACCAGGACCCTGTTCGTCTCTGACGAAGGCATCGTCATCACCGGACGGAACATGGACTGGAAGGAGGACATGCGCACAAATCTGTGGGCATTTCCTGCCGGGATCTCCCGCGACGGCGCGGCAGGCCCTGATTCCCTGCGCTGGACGTCGAAGTATGGAAGCGTCATCGCCGCCGGCTATGACATCGGAACGCCGGACGGGATGAACGAGGCGGGCCTGGTGGCCAATGCCCTCTATCTGGTGGAAAGCCAATATGCCGCGGCGGTGGCCGGGCGACCGTTCCTGTCCATCTCGCTGTGGGCGCAATATGCCCTCGATAGCTTCGCCACGGTGGCGGAGGCAGTGGAAGAGTTTCAGCGGGAGACCTTCAACCTCCTCGCTCCGCCTTTGCCCAACGGCGTACAGACCACCCTTCACCTCGCCCTTTCAGATGCCACGGGCGATTCGGCCATCCTGGAATATGTGGGTGGCAAGCTCGTCATCCACCATGGCCCCGCCTACACGGTCATGACCAATTCGCCCACCTATGACCAGCAGCTGGCCCTGGTGGAATATTGGAAGAGCATCGGCGGCCTGGCCTTTCTGCCTGGCACCAACCGTGCCGCCGACCGCTTCGCCCGCGCCGCCTTCTATCTGGAGGCGATTCCGCGCAAGCCCGAGCCGCAATACATGGCCGGCGTGCCGGGCCAGAACTTCGCGCACCAGGCGCTCGCCTCGGTGCTAAGCCTCCAGCGCGCGGTCAGCGTCCCGCTGGGCATCACCACGCCTGACCAGCCCAACATCTCCTCCACCATCTGGCGCACCATCTGCGACCACAAGGAGAAGGTTTATTACTTCGACTCGGCCACCCGCCCGAACACCTTCTGGGTGCGCCTGGACAAGCTGAACCTGAAGCCGGGGGCGCCGGTGATGAAGCTCTCCATTGCGGCAGGCGAGGTGTTTGCCGGCGAGGTGTCGGAGCATTTCGTGGCAGGCAGCGAGCTCCATTTCATGCCGGCCCTGCCACCCGGCTGAGTCGCGGCACCACAGGATCCCAAGCTGCCCCACAAGCAAGACGGCCGCGCCCAAGCGCGGCCGTTCAGGGATGAGAGAGCCCTCAGGCGCCCCCATTCATGCCCGTCAGCGCCGGCGCGACCTGTCTTCCATGAGAGTGGGGAGAAGTGGTGGAGCCAGGCGGAATCGAACCGCCGACCTCTTGAATGCCATTCAAGCGCTCTCCCAACTGAGCTATGACCCCACCGGGCCACGGGCCCTTGCGGACCCGTTGGAAACGTCGCGCCAGCCGGGAAGCGTGCCTATCGGCACCAGCGCCCCGTCAGCGCGTTGGGACTGGAAAGTGGTGGAGCCAGGCGGAATCGAACCGCCGACCTCTTGAATGCCATTCAAGCGCTCTCCCAACTGAGCTATGACC
>NZ_JARBFX010000012.1:0-72129 GCF_028863665.1 Aquabacter sediminis | reverse complement strand
AAGTGGTGGAGCCAGGCGGAATCGAACCGCCGACCTCTTGAATGCCATTCAAGCGCTCTCCCAACTGAGCTATGACCCCACCGGGCCACGGACCCTTGCGGGCCCGTTGGTACTGTCACGCAGACCTGGAAAACGTGCCGATCGACACCGCGCCAGGTCAGCGCATTGGGATTTTCAATTTGGTGGAGCCAGGCGGAATCGAACCGCCGACCTCTTGAATGCCATTCAAGCGCTCTCCCAACTGAGCTATGGCCCCACCGGACCGCGGGCTGCGCACTTTCTTCCGAAACCGGAGGAAAAGCGTCGGGAAGACCCGCGGCAGGGTGCCCGGCGATTCATGCCCGCCGAGCGAGAGCGGCCTTAAAGCACAGGCCGCCGAACCTATCAAGCCTCTTCGTCGTCCTCGAGGCCCTCGCCGATGAGGTCGGAGACGTCGTCCCCATCGTCCTCATCCTCTTCCAGGAACGTATCGTCGTCGCCATCGGCAACGATGTCCTCGTCCACATCAATGTCGTCGGCCGCAGCCGGCGTCTTGGCGGTGGTGGATTCCGCGTCGGCTTCCTCGAGGCTGATGACCTCGACGTCCGCCACGTCCTCGCTATCCTCTTCCGTGGCGGCCGCGCGGGCTTCCCCACGGGCCGCCCCGCGGGCGACAGGCTCGAAGTAGGACCGGGGATAGGACTCGCCCGTATAGGGAGAGACCACCGGGTCCTTGTTCAAGTCGTAAAACTTGCGGCCTGTAATCGGACAGACACGCTTGGTGCCGAGTTCTGGCTTCGCCACAGCGATATCCTTGGCCTCCAAAATCGAGGGGCCTCCATTGGCGAATGCGCCTGCCCATGTCAAGGCGGAATCGCAGGTCACCCGATGGCCAGCGGCAGCGGCGGCATGCTAGAGGGCGCCCCAACGACCTGAAACGGCCGCGCGCGACGCCGCGCCGGCTCAAAAAATGCGGGAGCCGCCATGTCTGCTCACACGTCCCCTCTCCAGGACTCGTCCTCTGCCCCGCAGGCGGGCCACGGCCATGGCGACGCGCCCCGGCCTGCCACTGCTCTGCCCTCCTCCGGGCTGAAGGGCAGCGTGCGGGTGCCCGGCGACAAGTCAGTGTCCCATCGCGCTCTCATCTTCGGCGCGCTGGCGCGGGGGGAGACACGCATTTCCGGCCTGTTGGAAGGCGAGGACGTGCTGAATACCGCCAAGGCGTGCGCGGCGCTCGGCGCGACAGTGGAGCGCCTTGGCGAGGGCGAATGGCGGGTGGAAGGCCTCGGCGTCGGCGGCTTCAAGGCGCCGGCCGAGCCGCTCGACTTCGGCAATTCCGGCACAGGCGCCCGCCTCATGATGGGCGCGGTGGCCGGCAATCCCATCGCCGCCACGTTCGATGGTGACGCGAGCCTGCGCCGGCGGCCCATGAAGCGGGTGCTCGATCCGCTACGCGCCATGGGCGTCGAGGTGGTGAGTTCCGCCGAGGGCGAGCGCCTGCCGCTGCGCCTCCAAGGTCTGTCCGACCTCGCCGCCTTCACCTATGAGACCCCGGTGCCCTCAGCGCAGGTGAAGTCCGCCGTGCTCCTGGCCGGCCTTGCTGCCGCTGGCGAGACGGTGGTGATCGAGAAAGAAGCCACCCGCGACCATACGGAACGCATGCTCACCCATTTCGGTGCCGATGTGCAGGTCGTGTCCGAAGGCGCGCACGGCCGCCGCATCACACTGAAGGGACGGCCCGAACTTAAGGCGGCACCGGTGATGGTGCCGTCCGACCCCTCCTCCGCCGCCTTCCCCATCGTGGCCGCGGTGATCGTGCCGGGCTCTGACGTGTTGATCCGCGACGTGATGATGAACCCGCTGCGCATCGGCCTGATCACCACGCTCAAGGAGATGGGCGCGTCCATCGAAACGGTGGCCGAGCGCACAGAGGGGGGCGAGACGGTCGCCGACCTCAGGGTCCGCCATTCCCATCTGCGCGGCGTCGAAGTGCCCCCCGAGCGGGCGCCCTCCATGATCGATGAGTATCCCGTTCTTGCGGTGGCCGCCGCCTTCGCCGAGGGCACCACCTTGATGGCCGGCCTGTCCGAACTGAGGGTGAAAGAGAGCGACCGCCTCGCCGCCGTTGCCGAAGGCCTTGCCGCGTGCCGTGTCGCCCATGACGTGCGCGGAGACGACCTCGCGGTCCACGGCACCGGCCGCGTGGCCGGCGGCGGGCCGGTGGCGACCCACATGGACCACCGCATCGCCATGTCCTTC
This sequence comes from Aquabacter sediminis, assembly GCF_028863665.1. GTDB lineage: Bacteria > Pseudomonadota > Alphaproteobacteria > Rhizobiales > Xanthobacteraceae > L1I39. The sequence goes on along the minus strand of NZ_JARBFX010000012.1, from coordinate 69,891 downwards.
CTGGTGATGGGACTGGCCAGCGACAGGGGCGTGAGCGTGGACGATGTGACCTTTATCGCCACGTCCTTCCCCACCTTCATGCCCATGATGGCAGGCCTTGGCGCCGAGATCCGGTGAGCGCACATGATCATCGCCATTGACGGCCCCGCCGCCTCCGGCAAGGGCACGCTGGCCCGGCGGCTCGCCGCCCATTTCGACCTGCCCCATCTGGATACGGGCCTGCTTTACCGGGCGGTCGGGGCGCAATGCCTCCAAGAAAGGCGGCTCGCAGACGAGGCGGCCAGCGTGGCGGTTGCCCAAGCGCTTGATGTGAGCGCCCTCGATCCGGACGCCCTGCGCACCGCCGCCATTGGCGAAGCGGCCTCCGTGGTGGCGGCGCGGCCCGGCGTGCGGGCAGCGCTGCTCGATCTCCAGCGCCGCTTTGCCGCGCAACCCGGCGGCGCGGTGCTGGATGGACGCGACATTGGCACCGTCATCTGCCCCCATGCCACGGCCAAACTCTTCGTCACCGCCAGCCCCGAGGTGCGCGCGGAGCGCCGCTATCGGGAATTGGTCGGCCGGGGCGAGTCCGCCCGGTTCGAGGATGTGCTGGCTGACATCCGCATTCGCGACGCCCGTGATTCCGGCCGTGCCTCGGCTCCGCTGGCCATGGCAGAGGATGCGGCGTTGCTGGATACCAGCGCGCTGGGGATTGCGGAGGCTTTCGCAGCCGCCCTTGCCGTGGTGGACGCCGCAAGATCCCGCCATCCTTGAGCCAGCAAAGGTTATGCTGCTGTGGACAGGGTGCTGGAGTTCTGATAAGTGAGCGCTCCTCTGGACGACTCGACGGTCGGCCGCTGGCCGCCTTCATCGTTCGACACAGTTTCTTTCCAGGTTCGAATTCGGATCGGCGCAACAGCTCGAAGGGGCATCACGTGCAAGTTCTCGTCCGCGACAACAATGTTGATCAGGCCCTCAAGGCGCTCAAGAAGAAGATGCAGCGCGAGGGGATCTTCCGCGAGATGAAGCTGCGTGGCCACTACGAGAAGCCGTCCGAGAAGCGCGCCCGCGAGGAGGCCGAGGCCATCCGTCGCGCCCGCAAGCTCGCCCGCAAGCGCGCCCAGCGCGAAGGCCTCCTGCCCTCCAAGCCCCGCGCCCGCTGAGCGGTCGCGCGGCTGAACCTGTTTCCGGCGTCAAGCCGGCTATGACGGGTTCGGGCGCCTTCAACATCGTCGTCCGATTGAGTGAAAACGGTTCGTGCGCACAGGCGCGCGGGCCGTTTTTGCGTTTTGCCAACTCTCCCCGCCCGTCGGAGGCTCGCCATTAAGCCTTTTCCCGCATCGGTCGCACCACTGCCGCGAATGATTTGCTAGAAGGGGGCGAGGGTCCAAGAGGGCTGGATCGAATCGATTTGGCCTCCGGCACCCGGCGGAAGAGACGAGGGACCGCGAACCCATTCGCCGGAACCTGCGTTCGTCTCCAAGAGCGACGGCCCCCGCCGTCGAACCGGAGGACAGGAATGGCTGCGCGGGTGATCACGGTGGATCCCTTCGACATCGTCGTGTTCGGTGCCACGGGCGACCTCGCCAAGCGCAAGCTTCTCCCGGCATTGTTCGAGCGGGATCTCGCGGGCCAGTTGCCGGACGAGGCCCGTATCATCGGCGTCTCCCGCCGCGCCATGGAAGATGCAGAGTTCCGCGCCTTTGCGCGCGACGCCATCGAGAGCGGCGAGCACGACGCGCCCGACACGGAGGCGATTTCCCGCTTCCTGGAGCGGCTGCAATATGTGGAGGTGGACGCCAAGTCCGACCTCGGCTGGCACGAGTTGGAGGCCCGTCTTTCCGTGGCCCCCGATAAGATCCGCGTCTTCTATCTCGCGGTGGGGCCAGACCTGTTCGACGACATCTGCGCCCGCATCGGCGCCCACGGCCTTGTCACGCCCAAGACCCGGGTGGTGGTGGAAAAGCCGGTCGGCAAGAATCTCGCTTCCGCCCGCGCGGTCAATGAGGCCGTGGGCCGGGTCTTCCCCGAAGAGGCAGTGTTCCGTATCGACCATTATCTCGGCAAGGAGACGGTGCAGAACCTGATGGCGCTGCGCTTCGCCAACGCCCTGTTCGAGCCCATCTGGAACCACGCCCATATCGACCACGTGCAGATCACGGTGGCCGAAAGCGTCGGCACCGCCGGCCGCGCCGGATATTACGACACGGCGGGCGCGCTGCGGGACATGGTGCAGAACCACATGCTCCAGCTCCTGTGCCTCGTCGCCATGGAGCCGCCGGTCTCCATGGACGCCGATTCGGTGCGTGACGAGAAGCTGAAGGTTCTGAAAGCCCTCGAACCCATCAACGAGCAGAACGCCGCCGCCCTCACCGTGCGCGGCCAGTATCGCGCGGGCGCCTCCGCCGGCGGCGCGGTGCCCGGATACATGGAAGAGCTCGGCAGCAGCGAGCCGAGCGCCACTGAGACGTTCGTGGCGCTGAAGGCCGAGATCGGCAATTGGCGCTGGGCCGGCGTGCCCTTCTACCTGAGGACCGGCAAGCGGCTGGCAAGTCGGATGTCGGAGATCGTCGTCGCCTTCCGGCCCATCCCCCATTCCGTGTTCGATGGCCAAGCCGGCCCCATCATGGCCAACCGGCTCGTTATCCGCCTTCAGCCGGACGAGGGCGTGAAGCTGTGGCTCATGATCAAGGATCCTGGCCCCGGCGGCATGCGCCTCCAGCATGTGCCGCTGGACATGAGCTTTGCCGAAGCGTTCGGGGTGCGAAACCCGGATGCCTATGAACGGCTCATCATGGACGTGGTGCGCGGCAACCAGACCCTGTTCATGCGCCGCGACGAGGTGGAAGCCGCCTGGCGCTGGGTAGATCCGATCCTCGATGCCTGGCGCGCCTCGCGAGAATTGCCGCGCCCCTACACGGCCGGCACATGGGGGCCGTCCGCCGCCGTCGCCCTCATCGAGCGGGATGGCCGCACGTGGGCGGACGATGTATGAGGCGTGATACTACCTCCGCCCCTGAAGAAGGCCCTGCCGCGTGACGACCACGCCTGTCTCACTTAACGCTTACGCTGACCCCGAGGCACTCGCGCGGGCCTTGGCCGCGCATGTGGCCGAGGCCCTGCGGGCGGAACTGACGCGGAGCGGACAGGCGAGCCTCGCAGTGTCCGGCGGACGGACACCCACTCGCTTCTTCCAGACGCTCTCCGGTGCGCCCATCGACTGGCAGAACGTGGTCGTCACCCTGGTGGACGAGCGCTGGGTGCCGGAGACATCCGAGCGATCCAATGCCGCTCTGGTCCGCCGCCACCTTCTGAACGGCCCGGCGGCAGCGGCGCGCTTCCTGTCGCTCTACAATGGCGCCCCTTCCCCCGAGGCCGGCCTCGCGGCGCTGGAAGCCGAGGCAGCGGTCCTGCCCGCGCCGTTCGCCGCGGTGGTCCTGGGCATGGGAGATGACGGGCATACCGCCTCCTTCTTCCCCGGTGCCCCAACCTTGCCCGCGCTCATCGATCCGCGGGGGACCGCCCGGCTTGGCGTCGCCCATGCGCAGGCGGCAGGCGAGCCGCGCATCACCTTCACATTGCCCCCACTGCTGGCGGCCCGCGCTCTGTTCCTTCATGTGGAGGGAGACCGCAAGCGCGCAGTGCTGGATAAAGCCCGCGCGCCAGGACCCGAGGGTGATCTTCCCATTCGCGCGGTGCTGCGCCACGCGGCGCGCCCGCTTGATGTTTTCTGGTGTCCGTGAGGATCACAAGACCATGACGTCTCCCGCTCTCTCCCGTGACGACCTCCCCGCCTTGTGGGCCGCCCTCGCCGAGGCGCGGGTGGCGGGGGCCGGGATACCGCTGGTCGACCTGTTCAAGGACGGGACGCGCTTTCCCACCTTTTCGGCCTCGAGCGAAGACCTGCTGCTGGACTTTTCGAAGACCGCGCTCACCGGCGACAGCCTGGCCTTGCTCCTGGACCTTATGCGTGCCGCAGGCGTCGAGGCGCGCCGGGACGCCATGTTTGCGGGTGAGCGGATCAACATCACCGAGGATCGCGCGGTGCTCCACGTGGCGCTGCGCGAAACCTCCACGCCGCTCCTCCTCGAAGGGGAGGACGTGAAGGGCGACGTGCGCGCGACCCTCAGGGCCATGGGCGGCTTTGCGACCGCCGTGCGCGCGGGCGTGCTAGCGGGCCAGGACGGACGCGCGTTCACCGACGTGGTGAATATTGGGATCGGCGGCTCGGACCTCGGCCCGGCCATGGCGACGCTGGCGCTGGCCCCCTACCATGACGGGCCGCGCTGCCATTTCGTCTCCAACGTGGATGGCGCGCACCTGACCGACGTGCTGCGCGGCCTCGATCCTGCCACCACGCTCTTCATCGTCGCCTCCAAGACCTTCACCACGGTGGAGACCATGACCAATGCCCGCACCGCACGGGCCTGGATCGTGGAAGCGCTGGGCGAAGGGGCGGTCGGCGATCATTTTGCCGCCGTCTCCACGGCACTGGACAAGGTGGCCGCCTTCGGCATCTCGCCGCAGCGCGCCTTCGGCTTCTGGGACTGGGTGGGCGGACGCTATTCGCTGTGGTCCGCCATTGGCCTGCCGCTGATGATCGGCATCGGCCCCGAGGCGTTTGCCGACTTCCTGGCGGGCGGCGCGGCCATGGACGCCCATTTCAAGGAGGCGCCTCTTGAGGCGAACCTGCCGGTGCTGTTGGCGGCCGTGGGGCTGTGGCACCGCAATGTGTGTCTCTATCCCAGCCGCGCCATCATTCCCTATGACCAGCGGCTCGCCCGCTTTCCCGCCTATCTCCAGCAGCTGGACATGGAGAGCAACGGCAAGAGCGTGACGCTGGACGGCACACCCGCCGACCGCCCCACCGGCCCCATCGTGTGGGGCGAGCCGGGCACCAATGCCCAGCATGCCTTCTTCCAACTCCTCCACCAGGGCACAGACGTGGTGCCGGTGGAGTTCCTCATCGCCGCCAAGGGCCATGAGCCAGAGCTGCAGGAACACCAGGACCTGCTTATCGCCAATTGTCTCGCCCAGTCCGAGGCGCTGCTGCGCGGCCGCACGCTGGCGGAGGCGCAGGCCCAGCTGGCGCAGCGGGGCATGAGCGCCGATCGCGCGGCCGAACTGGCGCCCCATCGGGTATTTCCCGGCAGCCGTCCCTCCGTGACGCTGGCCTATCGGACCCTCGATCCCTTCACGCTCGGCCGCCTGATCGCACTCTACGAGCATCGGGTCTTCGTGGAGGCCGCCGTTTGGGGAATCAACGCCTTCGACCAATGGGGCGTGGAGCTGGGCAAGGAGATGGCCACCGACCTTCTCAGTGCCGTGCGCGGCGGCGCCCTGCCCGTTTCCGCCACCGGCTCTGCGGAGGGGATCATCGGGCACCTGCGGAGCTTCGGCTGACGGAACACATTGCTGCTATGCAGCATTGCAGAAGCAGCATGCGTATTTTGTATACCACGAAGCCATCAAACTCGGTCAGTATGTCTTCCGTACCGGGGACGACCCTTTGGTCCCCGTCATGGACGACCCGCGCAGCGGGTTCCGGAGGATGAGATGACTGCTCTTGACCTGACCGCCCTCGGCATCTTCGGCATGGCCCTTACGGGCGCCCTGACGGGTTTTGCGGAGCCGCGCGCCGTCATGGCGACAGCCGGTGAACCCGGCGTTCCGGTTTCTCTGGCCCTCGAAGAGGCGCCGGCCACCCGCACGGCGTCCGTTGGGTTCGGCGGCGAGCGCCGCAAGTCGGACGAGGATCCGGCCTGGGCCTCCTTCCCGCGCGCCTTCTGATCCGCGCGCGGCTCCCTTGCGGGAAAATGGGGCGGGTCTCCCCGCCCCAGTCAACCGGCCGGAAACGCGTCGTGGCCGGCGGGAGGATTGAAGTGGCGGAAAGGGCCGGCGCTGACGGGCCGCCCCCTCGCGCTCAGTGGGTGGTAGCCTTCATCACCTCGGCCCCTTCCATGGCATCCCGCCTGGCCTCGGCCACGAACCGGGCGCGCATGGGCTTCAGCACGAAGATGGCCATGAGGGCGGCGACCGCATTGACGACCGCCGTGATGGAGAACACCAGATCCCAGTTTCCGTATTGGGCGACCATGATGCTGGCGAACGGCACCACCAGGGACGCCGTGCCCTTGGCGGTATAGAGGAAGCCCGCATTGGTGGTGGCAAACTTCGAGCCGAACGTGTCGCCACAGGTTGCGGGGAACAGCGAGTAGATCTCGCCCCAGGCGAAGAAGACGAGGCCGGTCAGGATCACGAAGGCCATCGGATTGGCGCCGAAGTGTCCGAGCGCCAGCACGCCCACCGCTTCCAGGGCGAATGCGATGAACATGGTGTTCTCACGGCCGATATTGTCCGACACCCAGCCGAAGAAGGGACGGGTGAGGCCGTTCAGCACGCGGTCGATGGACAAAGCGAAGGTCAGGGCCGGCATGGTGATGCCGATCAGGCTCACAGGCACGTTGGCGATCTTGAAGTCCTTGGCGATGGAGCCGAGCTGCGCGGTCGCCATCAGGCCGCCTGCCGCCACCAGCACGAACATCAGGTACATGATCCAGAAGACCGGGGACTTGAGCATCTCCACCGGGCCGTAATTGCGGCGGGACTGCACCACCGAGGCGCTCTGCGCCTTGGGCAGCTGGCCAGGCTTGGGCACCTGGAGGAAGAAGGAGAGCACCAGCACAACGCCGCCCTGGATCAGGCCGAAGAACAGGAACGTGGCTTCGTGGCCGCGCGTGGCGATCATGGCCGCGATGGGGACGATGGTGAGGGCCGACCCGGCGCCGAATCCGGCCGCGGTGATGCCGGCGGCAAGGCCGCGGCGATCGGGGAACCATTTGAGCGCGGCACCCACGCAGGTGCCATAGACCGCGCCCGCGCCCACGCCGCCAATGGCGGCCGCCACATAAAGCAGGGTCAGGGTGTCGGCGATGGAATTGAGCGCCCACGAGGCGGCGCACAGGATGCCGCCGATGAAGACGACGATGCGGGGCCCGAACTTGTCGACGAACCAGCCCTCGATGGGAACGAGCCAGGTTTCGGTAACCACGAAGATGGTGAAAGCGACCTGGATGGCGGCGCGGCCCCACTGGTGCTTCTCGTTGATGGGTTCGACGAACAGGGTCCAGCCATACTGGAGATTGGCGATCATCGACATGCAGATGACGCCGATGAGCAGCTGCAGCCAGCGCCCACCAACGGGGCCGCTGCGCGCGGTTTCGACTGCCGGCATTTCCTTCCCTTCCCTTATGGTCAACTGGGGTCATGGCGTCCGGCGCGCTGCGCCTTCGGCATCGATGAACGGCCCGTGACGGTCGCCATTCTGTTTGGCGTTGGGCCCGGCACATGCCGGGCGGTTCGGTCCGCGCGCGTGCGCGGGGACCAGGCACTTCCTTTTGCCCCCCGATGGGCGCCGGCCCGGCCTTGGCGTGCGGGGCTGGAATCGGCTCCGGAGGGGGTGGAAGCCTGAGATTGAATTCAAAATACCAAATACTGTATGCGACTTACAGCTATGTAACAGCTAAACGAGCTGTAAAGAGAGAGCTCTCGCCGCGCTTTTTTCAGATTTCGCAAAACAATAACCCAAAATCCATCTGTTATTTTATGAATACCCGAATATTTATGTGGGTTTATGGGTCCCCATTACAAATAAAATACTTAACTACACCTACGCAGATCGCACTGACCTAGCGAGCAGAAGGAGGTGTGATGCCCCTTGGCTTATCGAGACACAACAGCCCCCTTCCGGCGCTTAGGCCAAAAAAAAGGCCCCGGCAGAGCCGGGGCCGTGAGGGGCCACCCGAAGGCGGCAGAGGGCTTTTTGGTCAGGCGCCGACCGGCGCCTGGCGCGTTGCGCGGGCGGCCGCTTCCTCGTTGAGCCGGTGGTGCCGGGCGAGAAGCGGGCGCAGAACGAAAAGGGCACAAAAAGCTGCAGTCAGGTCCATGGCCGCAACGATATAGAGCACGGTGGCCCAGGAACCGGTCGCCTCCATGATAAGGTTTGCGACCGGAACCAGCAGCGCGGCAACACCCTTGGCGCAGTAAAGCACGCCGTAAATCTTACCCACATGAGCGCTGCCGAAGGTATCGGCCGCGGTGGCCGAGAACAGCGAGTACACTTCACCCCAGGCCAGGAAGACGATTCCGGACAGGATGATGAACGCCCAGGGATTGTGACCAAAGGTCCCGAGCGCGACGATGCCGATTCCTTCCATGGCGAAGGCAAAGAACATGGTCTTCTCGCGGCCGATATGGTCGGAGATCCAGCCGAACAGCGGGCGGGAGATGCCGTTGAGGATGCGGTCCAGCATCAGCGCGAACGGCAGAGCGGCCATCGCGAAGAAGTAGAGATTCACTTCCACCTTCTTCACGCCCAGGTCCTCGGCGATCACGCCCAGCTGCGCCACCGCCATCAGGCCGCCGGTGACGGTCAGGATGAACATGGTCAGCATCACGTAGAAGACCGGGGTGCGCAGGGCCTCGCCCAGCGTGTAGTCGCGGCGGCTTTGCGCCACGGTGCTGGAGAAGGTGACCTCACCCTTCTGCGGCGCGCGCAGGAAGCCGGCGGCGAGCAGAATGATGGCGCCCTGGATCAGGCCGAACAGGAAGAACGTCTCCTGGTACCCGGACGTCTTCAGCATGTTGGCGATGGGCATGATGGTCAGCACCGTGCCCGAGCCATAGCCGGCGGCAGTGAGGCCGACCGCGAGGCCACGCTTGTCCGGGAACCACTTCAACGCGCTATTGACGCAGGTGGAGTAGACGCAACCCACGCCGATGCCGCCGATGGCCGCGCCCACATAGAAGCCGGTCAGCGAGGTGGCGTAGGAGTTCACGATCCAGGACAGGCCGGTGAAGAAGCCGCCCACAAGCACCACGGCCCGGGGGCCGTATTTGTCGATGAAGTAGCCCTCAATGGGGGTGAGCCAGGTCTGCACCACCACGAAGACGGTGAACGCGATCTGGATGGAGGCACGGCTCCAGCCATGGGCGTTCTGGATTTCCGGAACGAAGAGCGTCCAGGAATATTGGATGTTTGCGGCGGCCACCATGCAAACGACGCCGGCAATCAACTGAAGCCAGCGGTTCGCCGTCACGGTTGCGGTGCCCGTAGGACCATGTGAACCCATATCTTCCTTCCCCATATATTCATTAGTCTTGTTCTTATCTTTGAGATTTGATCCGCCCTCTCCCTCGTCCCTCTGGAGGGCGGTTTTGGCGTTACACCGCGCCGTTGGCGCGCATGTTGGCAATATCATCCGGGCCATAGCCGATGGCCGCGAGCACTTCGTCGGTATGCTCGCCAAGAAGGGGCGCGCGCTCCACGGGAACGTCGCTGTCCGACAGGCGGATGGGGGAAGCCACCGTGACATAGGTGCCCCGCTCAGGGTGGGGCACCTCCACCAGGAAGCCGCGCTCATACAGGGTGCGGTCGTCCAGGATGTCCTTGGTGGACAGGATGGGGCCGCAGGGCACGTCGATGGCCTTGAGCGCCTTCATGACGTCGAATTTGCTGCGGTGGCGGGTCCAGCCCTCAATGACCGCGAAGCAGGCATCAAGCCGCTGGGCGCGAGCCTCGTGGGTGGCGAAACGCTGGTCCTCAATGAGATCCCGCCGGCCGATGAGGCGCATGAGCGGCGCCCAGCCCTGCGGCTGGATGATGACGTAGCAATAGTCGTTCTCGCCGCCGGGCGCGCAGCGCAGGGCCGCGCCCGGCTGACCACCGCCGGAAGCATTGCCCGCTCGCGGCACGCAGTCCCCACCGGGCACGCCGGGATATTCGGTAAGGGGGCCGGCCGACAGGCGCTGCTGGTCCCGCAGCTTCACGCGGAGCATGTTGACCACGCAGTCCTGCATGGCCACTTCCACCTTCTGTCCCCGGCCGGTCAGCGTGCGCTGGTAGAGCGCTGCCAGGATGCCCGCGACGCAATGGATGCCGGTGCCGGTATCCCCGATCTGGGCGCTGGAGGCGGTGGGCGGGCCGGAGCGCCAGCCTGTGGTGCTCATGGCCCCGCCCATGGCCTGGGCGATGGTCTCATAGGCCTTGGCATCAATTTCGCCGTCTTCGGCGAAGCCCTTGATGGAGGCATAGATGAGCCGGGGATTAAGCCCCTGGATCCGATCCCAGCCGAAACCCTGCCGCTCCAGCACGCCGGGGCCGAAATTCTCCACCAGCACGTCGCAGCCCACCACCAGCCGGGCGAGGGCATCCTGCCCCTGCTGCGACTTGATGTTGAGGGTGATGCTGCGCTTGTTGGCGTTCAGCATCGTGAAGTAAAGCGAGTCCACATTGGACTTGTCGCGCAGCTGCGTGCGGGTGATGTCCCCGCGTCGCGGCATCTCGACCTTGATCACATCTGCGCCCATCCAGGCGAGCAATTGCGTCGCCGAGGGACCTGACTGCACGTGCGTCATGTCGAGCACGCGCACACCTTCGAGTGCCTTGCCCATGCCTCTACCCCTGGAACCTGCCCTGCAGCATGCCTGCCGATCTGCGTCGGCTGTCGGGCCTTGATGGCCCTTGGTGATATTTCGTCTATTGGATTTGGTATGCCAGATACAGAGACATATCACCGCTTCAACCGGCCGGCAATGGCCTTTCGACCGGCGCGTGCAGATGATCCGCGCCGGTCGCTTGGGATCACCGCAAGGCGGTGAGGCCGGCGGCGAGCTCGCCCGCGTGGACGCCCGCATAAGCGTGGGTCTCGCCCTCGTGGAGATAGTGGCGCATGAGATCGGTGGCGCTCAGAACCCCCACCAAGGCATGGTCCTCCATCACCGGCAGGTGGCGGATCTGATGCGCAGTCATCTGGCGCAGCACCGTGAGGAGCGAATCCCCCAGCGCGCAGGAAACCAGGGCCCGCTTCATGAAAGTGGCCACCGCCAGGCCCGGCGTCGCCGGCCCGTGCTCCACCAGGGCGCGAGCGACGTCCCGTTCCGAGAACACGCCGATGACGGTGGCGCCCTCGGTCTCCACCACGTCCTGCACCACCACGGAGGAGATGTTCTCCCGCTGCATGATGAGGGCGGCCGTGGCGACGGTCTCGTGCATGCGCATGGTGATGATGCGCGTGTCGCGCTTTTCGCGCAGAATGTCCGCAACAGTAATCATTGGCGCGTTTCCTCGACGCGGGCCGCGGCGGTTTTCCTGCCTTTCATGCCCGCGGAGATATGCTGGTATTCAGAATACGGACTGTCAATAGAGTTTGGAACTGTCCTGATCCAAGAGTTCCATCAAGATTGGCACCGCTGCCAAGCCTGCCCTTACTTGCCCCGCGCTGGGATCGATGCCATCTAGGTATCTTGTATTTTGCCTCCGAAGGAGGCAGGTGATCAGGGGACGCGCAGCGTCGCCGGGCAAGGGTGGTGATGACCTACCAGGATATCAATGTGAAGCCGATCGAGACCGACTCGAGCTTCCGGATGAAGGCCTACAAGGCCCTCAAGTCCGCCATCATGGAGATGGACATCTACAGCCACAAGGAAGAGATCCGCCTTGAAGAACGGCAGCTCTCCGAAAAGCTCGGCGTGTCCCGCACCCCCATCCGCGAAGCCATGACGCTGCTGGAGCAGGAAGGCTTCGTGCGCTCGGTGCCGCGCAGGGGCATCTTTGTGGTGCGCAAGTCCAAGCGCGAGATCCTGGAAATGATCACCGTCTGGGCAGCGCTGGAAAGCATGGCCGCGCGCCTCGCCTGCAAGCATGCCTCGGACGCCGAGATTCGCGAGCTGCGCCGCAACGTGGACGCCTTTGCCAATCGCAACCCGGAAGAGTTCGTCACCGAATATTCCGAGGCCAACCTGGCCTTCCACAAAGCCATCATCCGCATGTCCGGCTGCGAGTTGATCGCCGAGACCACCGAGAGCCTGTTCCCGCACATGCGGGGCGTCCGCAAGGTCACCATCGGGCAGGACCACCGCGCCCAGCGTTCGGTCATCGACCATGCCCGCATCGTGGAGGCCATCGAGAAGCGTGACGCGGATCTGGCCGAGCGTCTGGTGCGCGAACACACTCTCGGGCTGGCCAAGCACGTTGAGGCGCATGGCGAGTTCCTGGACTGAAGTCTGGGATCCCTCCAGACACGAAAAACCCCGCCGCGGCGGGGTTTTTTATGGCCGGTCGACCAGATAATGGCGGGCCGGGCCGAAGCCCTGGCCCACGCCGATGATCAGGCCGCCTTGTGGCGGGCGATCATGTCGACGAACCGATCGAACAGGTAATGGCTATCCTGCGGCCCGGGGCTCGCCTCGGGGTGGTACTGAACCGAGAAGACCGGCTTGTCGGCAAGCGCCAAGCCCGCATTGGAGCCGTCGAACAGGGAGACGTGCGTCTCCACGGCATTGGCGGGCAGGCTTTCCCGGTCCACAGCGAAGCCATGGTTCATGGAGGTGATCTCCACCTTGCCGGTGGTCAGGTCCTTCACGGGATGGTTCGCGCCGTGATGCCCCTGGTGCATCTTCAACGTGCGACCGCCCACCGCAAGGCCAATCATCTGGTGACCCAGGCAGATCCCGAAGGTGGGGATCGCCTCGTCGATCAGCGCGCGAATCACCGGCACCGCATAGACGCCGGTCGCCGCCGGATCGCCGGGGCCGTTGGACAGGAACACGCCATCCGGCTTCAGCGCCAGCACCTCGTCCGCCGTGGCCGTGGCGGGGAGCACGGTGACCTTGCAGCCGGCCCGCGCCAGCAGGCGCAGAATGTTGCGCTTCACGCCGTAATCGATGGCGACCACGTGATATTTGGCATCGTCCTGGTGGCCATAGCCCTCAGGCCAGACCCATGGGGTCTCGTCCCAGTCAAAGCGCTGGGCGGAGGTGACGCCGGGTACCAGGTCCATGCCCTCCAGCCCCGGCCAGGCCTTGGCCTTGGCTTTCAGGGCCTCCACATCGAACACGCCATCGGGGGCATGGGCGATGACAGCATTGGGCATGCCGCTCTCACGAATGAGGGCGGTGAGGGCGCGGGTGTCGATACCGGAAATGCCCGCGATCCCGCGCGCCTTCAGCCACTGATCGAAGTGGCGGGTGGCGCGGAAGTTGGATGGGTCGGTGACGGGGGCGCGCAGCACGACGCCGCGCACGCCGGAGGCCGAGGCCATGGACACCGTCTCGATGTCCTCCTCGTTGGTGCCCACATTGCCGATATGGGGGAAGGTGAAGGTGATGATCTGGCCGCTATAGGAGGGGTCCGTCAGGATCTCCTCATAGCCGGTGATGGCGGTGTTGAAGCACACCTCCCCCACCCCTTCGCCGATGGCGCCGAGGCCGTAGCCTTCAAGGACGGTCCCGTCCGCGAGCACCAGCAGCGCGGTCGGTTTCTGTTCGACCCAGCCGTCGGCACCGCCGACGGGGGCATGGGCGTGATCTTGTTCCTGGCTCATGGATCGCCTAGATAAGGGTTCACGCGCCGCTGATCCAGTGGGGCGAGGGCCTTTGCGCGGTTTTTGCAACGCTGCCATTCGCGCAGGGCGGCCGGGCCGGCCGGGTGCCCGAGATTTTTAGAAGCTGGGGCTTGGTGGTTCGGGACAATAAGGCCGGCCAAACGTGTTTTCGCCAACCCGTTTTGGGGCCACCGAGGGGTTCGACCTGCCATAAGTATATCGGACCAGGAGACCTGGAGCGGGGCGAGTGGAGCCACGGGCGGGACGCAAGGTGGACATTGGGGCGAAAGCTGGCGCGTTCAGGCGCTGGCAGAGGCCGGATCCGGAGGCCGCGCGGGGCGGCGGGCGGACGGTGGCAACAAGATTAGACGAGACGAGGACAACGTGCTGCGCGACGACATCAACACCGCTTTGAAAGAGAGCATGAAGGCCGGCGACAAGGTGCGCCTGTCCACCTTGCGCCTCGTCAATGCCGCGCTGAAGGACCGGGACATCGAAGCACGCGGCCAGGGCAAGGACCCGCTGGGCGATGACGAGATCCGCTCGCTGCTCTCCAAGATGGCCAAGCAGCGGGAGGAAAGCGCGCGCATCTATGAAGAAAACGCCCGCCCCGAGCTCGCCGAGCAGGAGCGCGCCGAGATCGCGGTCATCCAGGACTTCCTGCCCCGCCAGCTCGACGAAGCCGAGACCCGCGCCGTGATCGCCGCCGTGGTGGCCGAGATCGAAGCCAAGGGCATCAAGGACATGGGCCGCACCATGGCCGTCCTGAAGGAGCGCTATGCCGGCGCCATCGACTTCGGCAAGGCCTCGCCCTGGGTGAAGGACGCTCTCACCGCCTCCTGAGGCTGTGAATTGCGGGGACAGTGGGCAAGACGGCCCAAACGCGGCCGCCCGCCTCTCCCGAGGCCCACTGCCCCCTGCCCGGCCGGTCGCCCGCGACCGGCCGAACTGCTATGATCGGGTCAGCGGCGGGACGTTGCCGCATGAGACTGGGCTGAATGCGATTCCCCCCCTCCTTCCTGGATGAGATCCGTGCCCGCCTGCCGGTCTCCGAAGTGGTGGGCCGCAAAGTCAGGCTGAAGAAGCAGGGGCGCGAGTTTGCCGGCCTCTCCCCCTTCAATGCCGAGAAGACCCCCTCTTTCTTCGTCAACGACCAGAAGGGTTTCTACCACTGCTTCTCCTCGGGCAAGCACGGCGACGTGTTTGATTTCCTGATGGAGACGGAAGGCGTTCCCTTCGGCGAGGCAGTGGAACGTCTCGCCTCCATGGCTGGCCTGTCCCTGCCGCAAGTCACGCCTGAGGCCGCCGCCAAAGAAGAGCGCCGCCGCACGCTCTATGACGTGCTCTCGCTCGCGGAAGCCTATTTCCGCGAATCGTTGCAGGCCCGTTCCGGCGCAAAGGCGCGGGGTTATCTGTCCGACCGCTCTCTCGGCCCCGCCACGCAGAAGCGCTTCGGCCTCGGCTATGCGCCCGGCGAGCGCTATGGACTGAAGGAAGCGCTGGGCAAGGCGGGCGTTTCGGTCTCCGACATGGTGGAGGCCGGCCTCCTGGTGGCGGGCGACGACATCCCCGTGCCCTATGACCGCTTTCGCGACCGGGTGATCTTCCCTATCACCGACCTGAAGGGCCGGACGGTGGGCTTCGGCGGCCGGGCGCTCGAAAAAGACGTGTCCGCCAAGTATCTCAACTCGCCGGAGACCCCGCTCTTCCACAAGGGGGGGCTGCTCTATAACGGATTTGCCGCCCGCGCCGCCGCGCACAAGGGCGCCCGCGTGGTGGCGGTGGAAGGCTATGTGGACGTGATCGCCATGGTGGAGGCGGGCTTCGAGGCGGCGGTGGCGCCGCTCGGCACCGCGCTCACCGACGAGCAATTGCAGTTGCTCTGGCGCATGGCGGACGAACCTACCTTGTTGTTTGACGGCGACAAGGCCGGCCGGCGCGCCGCCTATCGGGCCATCGACCTTGCCTTGCCCCACATCAAGCCCGGCAAGAGCCTGGCGTTCGGGGCCCTGCCCGATGGCCAGGACCCGGACGATCTGGTTCGGCGCGGCGGCCGGGAGGCCATGGAAGGCGTCCTCGCCCGCACCGAACCCTTGGCTGCCATGCTCTGGCAGCGCGAGACCGAGGCGGTGAACCTCGATACGCCCGAGCGCCGCGCGGCCCTCGAAACCCGGATCAGCGAGGTGGTGAACGCCATAGCCGACGAGACCGTGCGGCGCCACTACAAGTCAGACCTCACCGAACGCATGCGCCGCCTGCTGGCCCCGGCCGGCGCGGTGCGCACCCAATGGTCTGCCAGCCGCCGACCCGGACCTGGCGGCCAGAAGGGGCGCTCGCCCTCCCCGGGCGAGATGATGAGCCCGCGCGGCGGCGGCGAACTCAGCCGCTCCGCCGTCGTGCGCGGGCCGGGCGCCAGCCTGCCCCGCAACGAGGCCCTGCTGCTGTTTTGCTTGCTCAATCATCCCTGGCTAATGGACGAGATGGGCGAGGAAATCGCAGAGCTGCCATTCGCCCATGCGGAGGCCGATCGGTTGCGCCGGAGCATGCTGGAAGCGCATATGCACGGCCTCGACCTTGCCGCCCATCTGGCGGTCCATCCGGCCGAGGGAGCGGCGGACCTGGAAGCGGTCTGCCGGCGCGTCAGGGCACTGGCCAATCCGAAAATGGACTGGCCAGCATATCCTGATACCGCACAAGAGGACGTGAGGCTCTGGTGGCAGCAGCGGACGGCCTTGCATCGTAAGGCTTACGCGCTATCTAGGGAGTTGAGAGAAGCTGAGCGCCACTTGGGTGACGACCCGAGCGAGGCGAATTTTGCCTGGCTGAGGGATGTGCGCGAGCGTCTTTCCGCCATGGATGGAACCGAGGCCCTGGTGGAAGGGTTTGGTGCCTCTTCGGGTCGGACGCCAGCGCGCTGAGGGCGCGGCGGCGTGATCGGAGGGGCCGGCCCAAAGATACCGGGCGAACTGGCCGCGTCGCGCGCGGCGGTTCAGGCTGATTTAACGGAGGGCTTCTATCACGGAGGCCCCCAGGCGGGTGAGTGAGGCGGTGGACCCCTTGGTCGCCGCCGTTTCGCCGTTGGCAGACGGCGATCAGGCAGGAGATGTCCATGGCGAAGCAGGCCACCGAGACGACCGAAGCTCCGGAGAAGGAGAACGACGCCCCCGACGGGCCGTTGCTCGACCTCTCGGACGCGGCCGTCCGGAAGATGATCAAGAATGCCAAGCGCCGCGGCTACGTCACCTATGAGCAGCTCAACGAAGTGATGCCGTCCGAGGAGGTGACCTCCGAGCAGATCGAGGACACCCTCGCCATGCTCAACGACATGGGCATCAACGTGATCGAGGCGGAAGAAGCCGCCGACGAGGAGCACGGCGAGGAAGGCGAGACCGCCGACGAGCCGGAAGAGGCCGAAGGCGGCGAAGTCGCCGAGGCCGCGCCCCGTGCGATCACCCGCGCCGAGACCAAGTCCGAGCCGGCGGAGCGCACGGATGATCCCGTGCGCATGTATCTGCGCGAGATGGGCTCGGTGGAGCTGCTCTCCCGCGAGGGCGAAATCGCCATCGCAAAGCGCATCGAGGCTGGCCGCGAGGCCATGATTGCGGGCCTCTGCGAGAGCCCCCTCACCTTCCAGGCCATCATCATCTGGCGTGATGAGCTGGCCGAAGGCCGCGTGCTCCTGCGCGACATCATCGACCTTGAAGCCACCTATGCCGGCCCCGAGGGGAAGAACCCTCCCCCGGCGCTGGAGGGCGAAGCCGCCCTTGCTCCCGAGGCGGGCGAGGACGGTCTCCTGGGCGATGGCGCCGCCCCCGAGGGAGACGAGGACGACATGGAGAACTCCCTGTCGCTCGCCGCCATGGAGACGGAGATCAAGCCCAAGGTCCTCGAGACCTTCGAGCGCATCGCCGACAATTATAAGAAGCTGCGCCGCCTGCAGGACCAGAACGTCGAGTCCAAGCTCAAGAACGAGACGCTCTCCCCTGCCCAGGAGCGCAAGGCGAAGAAGCTGAAAGAGGACCTGGTCCTCGACATGAAGTCGCTGTCCCTCAACCAGGCGCGCATCGATGCCCTGGTGGAGCAGCTCTACGAGATCAACAAGCGTCTCGTGGGCCTGGAAGGCCGTCTGCTGCGCCTCGCCGAGAGCTATGGCGTGACCCGCGACGACTTCCTGCGCCAGTACCAGGGCTATGAGCTGGACCCCAAGTGGGTGCTGCGTGTCTCCAAGCTCGGCTCGAAGGGCTGGAAGGGCTTTGTCGCGTCCGAGAAGGACATGATCAAGGACCTGCGCGGGGACATCCATAACCTCGCCACCGAGACCGGCCTGGAGATCCTCGAGTTCCGCAAGATCGTCCAGATGGTGCAGAAGGGCGAGAAGGAAGCCCGCCAGGCGAAGAAGGAAATGGTGGAGGCGAACCTGCGCCTCGTCATCTCCATCGCCAAGAAGTACACGAACCGCGGCCTGCAATTCCTGGACCTGATCCAGGAGGGCAATATCGGCCTCATGAAGGCCGTCGATAAGTTCGAGTATCGGCGCGGCTATAAGTTCTCCACCTATGCCACCTGGTGGATTCGGCAGGCGATCACCCGGTCTATTGCGGACCAGGCGCGCACCATCCGCATTCCCGTGCACATGATCGAGACCATCAACAAGATCGTGCGCACGTCCCGCCAGATGCTCCACGAGATCGGCCGCGAGCCGACCCCGGAAGAGCTGGCCGAGAAGCTGGGCATGCCGCTGGAGAAGGTCCGCAAGGTCCTGAAGATCGCCAAGGAGCCCATCTCCCTCGAAACGCCCATCGGCGACGAGGAAGATTCGCACCTCGGCGACTTCATCGAGGACAAGAATGCGGTGCTCCCCATCGACGCCGCGATCCAGTCCAATCTGCGCGAGACCACGACCCGCGTGCTCGCCTCCCTCACCCCGCGCGAGGAGCGCGTGCTGCGGATGCGCTTCGGCATCGGCATGAACACCGATCACACGCTGGAGGAAGTGGGACAGCAATTCTCGGTGACGCGCGAGCGTATCCGCCAGATCGAAGCCAAGGCGCTGCGCAAGCTCAAGCATCCCAGCCGCTCGCGCAAGCTGCGTTCGTTCCTGGACAACTGATCCCGGACGACGGAATCATAGGCAAAGTCAGCGGCGGGCGAGAGCCCGCCGTTTCTTTTTGCCCCGTGCCCCGCGCATGCGGGGGAACGATGCGCCCGCCCCGTCATTGTCCTTTCAGACCCCCACAAAAATGGAGGACAACATGCCGGGTGCTTTGGACGGCAAGCGCATTCTCATTCTCGCCACCAACGGCTTTGAGCAATCCGAGTTGGAAGTGCCACGCGATCGCCTTAAGGACGCAGGGGCGCAAGTCCACATTGCCTCGCCCGAGAGCGGCGAAATCAAAGGGTGGGACCAGAAGGACTGGGGCCGCCCCGTGAGGGTGGACAAGGTCCTGAGCGAGGCACGCGAGGGGGACTATGACGCCCTCGTGTTGCCGGGCGGTCAGATGAACCCCGACGTTCTGCGCGCCAACGAGCAGGCCGTGAAATTAGTGAAGGCCTTTTATGATGCCGGCAAGACGGTGGCTGCCGTCTGCCATGCGCCATGGCTTCTGGTGGAAGCCGGCATCGCCAAGGGCAAGCGCATGACCTCGTACAAATCGATCAGGACAGACGTGGTCAATGCTGGGGCCCAGTGGGAAGATTCCCAGGTGGTCACCGACAATGGCCTCATAACTTCCCGCAATCCCGGGGACCTTGAAGCCTTCTGCGCAAAGATCGTCGAGGAAGTACGGGAAGGCCGGCATCAGCGTCGCGCCGCCTGACCGAAGGTATTTCCTTAGAAACGGGCGTCCCCAAGGGGCGCCCGTTTTGCGTCAGCGACCCGGCGTCTCCACCACAAGGGCAACGATGCGCCGGACGACAGGCAGAACAAGAAGCAGGGTAGGAAAGGCCACCACCCAGGAAATGGCCCAGGCGGCCGGCCAGGTGGTCAGGAAATCCGACCCGAAGCCAAGGCTGCGGGCGGTGGAGATGGCTGAGACCACAAAGGTCATCAGCACGGAGAGCACCAGCGGCATGACGACGGACGCCGAGCGCGCGGGGAGCTTGCGGGAAGAGAAAACTGAAGGCATGGGAGCCATCCTCGAACGGATGGTCCTGCAGGTCCGGTGCGCACTGCATCCGGCCGGCCTGGACCGGGGGATGCGTTGCCTGACGTCGGACGCTTACGACGCACGAAAAGAACCGCACGTGCCACCGATAAGCCAGCGGCGCGGCGGAAAGTCAAGAACGTTCCATGTGACCGCAGCGGGCGCTCGATCCATCTATGAGGCAGCGGTGAGGCGCCGCTCCAGGCTCAGCGCCCAACGGGTCCGCTCCTCCGCACTCGCAGCCTCAAGGTAGCAGCGGGCGCTTTCCAATCCAGCCGCCAGGAACATGGGTCCGAACTTGCACGCTTCAATGCGGTGCACATTCTCGGCCTGCGGCGACCACAGGCGCGCGAACATTCCGTCTAGCGTCTCTGGAGGCTTGGATGTCAACTCGGCAAGGAAACCCCAATCCCTCCCGGGCAGTTCGTGAACGGCGAAGCCAAACCTGCGAAACAAAACCTGAAGCCCGTGCACCGAGTAGGACGCGACGTGGCCTCTCACCAAGGGGTCCAAATACCCAGAATCTCTGCCATCCGAAAGACTTCGGCAGCCCGCAATACGGACGATCCGTAGGACCTATCCCTGGCCGCACTGACTTCAAACGACCAATATTCTTCATTATACTCCCTTGATCCACCCTTATTATTGCTATTGAAAGATCCTTCATCTGCATAAATACTCTGACAGGCAGAGCATTGCAGATACTGAATGCCAGAGCATGACCTAAAGGCATGCAATGTGCCATGTTCACAAACCTGACACCTTGCGCCCATCGTTTCGCTCCGCACATAGGTTCACTTCGGGACACCTTACTGTGCGCAACCAGCGAAGTGAAACGCGCCATACAACCGCAGACTAGCAACCGGTGCTCACACAAGCAGATGACCGGCCACCAGCCTTCATCGTCCCTCTGCCCATCCCAGGTCGGACGCCCGTGTCTGAGCGCGCCCAAGATCATGCCCCAACGGCGGGAAGCGCAGAAGGGATTCGGCCTCCCGGGCGCACCGCAAGATGGGGGGACTTGTGGGACTTGAGGGGCGGATAAGGACCGGCTTGTTAGCACTTACACTCCCGCCGCCTCACGGAGGCGAATCGGGAAAAAACAAACCAGGGTCCGCCGCCCCAGCCCACCCTGCCCGCGATCCGCGCGGCCATCATCGCCAGGCTCGGTGCCGAGCGAGCGCTTCACCTCGGTCTTGCCAATGATCGTCCTCAGGCGATCAGGGACGGCCCTGCGGAACTGATAAACGCCGCTCTTGGGGTGCTTCGTCGGACGGGACATGGCGAGGACCATTGGACCACCTGTCTGTACCACCAGACGGTTTCCAACACTTTGAGAAACAAAGAGTTTTTGCAGATCAAAGCCTTAGAAGGGCGATGGTGCCCAGGGCCGGAATCGAACCAGCGACACTGCGATTTTCAGTCGCATGCTCTACCAACTGAGCTACCTGGGCGTCCGGGCGGCGGTGCCGTCGGGAACGGTGGCGGGTATAGTCAGTTCGTCGGCTCCTGTCCATAGGGAGGAGGAAATGAGCGGTGTTTCGGGCGCTGGCCTGTGGATGACGCGGGGCGCGGGCGGCGGCGCGGTCCAGGAAACTCTCCGCGCGCGCCTCGGGGCGGGCGCACGAACGGGCAAGGACCGGAAGCGCGCGGCCCCTTGCGGGCGACCCTGAAGGCGGTTCAACCGGTGCGTCCAGGGCGGGATTGGCACCTCGTGGGCGAGGGGGTCGCTGAGCCCGGGAAACGTCGCCCGACCAGCCATAAGGGCGTTGCGGACCTACATCGCGTGACTTTCGAGAAGAACGTCCCGGTCATCGGCGGCGCATGGTCGGGGAAGGCGCCGCCTCCCCCGATGATGCGAGAGAGGCGGGATTGGAGCGGAGGGCGCCATTTTTTTGGGCCGGTGCCCCCCTGCCCGTCTCAATGGGCGTCAGCGGGGGCAGCATGGTCCGTCGGGCTCCCGTGCGGGGCGGAAACGGCCGCGCCATGCTGCACCAGCGGACGGTTCCCGGAGAGCTGACGCAGCAGCACATAGAAAACGGGCGTCAGGAAGATGCCGAACACCGTCACCCCGATCATGCCGGCGAACACCGCGACGCCCATGGCATGGCGCATTTCCGCCCCGGCGCCGATGGAGGTGACCAGCGGCACCACGCCCATGATGAAGGCCAGCGAGGTCATCAGGATCGGCCGCAGGCGCAGCCGGCTCGCCTCCACGGCGGCTTCGCGCGGTGAGCGGCCGGCAAACTCCAGCTCGCGGGCGAATTCCACGATCAGGATGGCGTTCTTCGCCGACAACCCCACCAGCACCACAAGGCCGATCTGGGTGAAGACATTGTTGTCGCCTCCCGAGAGCCAGACGCCGGTCATGGCAGCCAGCAGCCCCGTGGGCACGATCATGATGATGGAGAGGGGCAGGACGAGGCTTTCATATTGAGCCGCGAGCACCAGGAAGACCAGGAAGATGGCCAGCGGGAATACCCACACCGCCGAATTGCCGGCCAGGATGTCCTGATAGGTCAGTTCGGTCCATTCAAAGCCGATGCCCTTGGGCAGCGTCTCGGCGGCGATACGCTCCACCGCCTTCTGGGCCTCGCCGGAGGAATAGCCGGGCGCCGCGCCGCCATTGATGTCGGCGGTGAGAAAGCCATTGTAGCGCATGGCCCGTTCGGGACCGGCCACCGACTTGACCTTCAGGAGCGCGGAGAGCGGCACCATCTCGCCGGTGGCCGCGCGCACCTTCAATAGGCCCACATCCTCGGCACGGGCGCGATAGGGCGCATCGGCCTGGACGCGCACCGTGTAGGTGCGGCCGAACTTGTTGAAGTCGTTCACATAGATGGAGCCGAGATAGATCTGCATGGTGTCGAAAACATCGGTCACCGCGACGCCCAGCTGGCGCGCCTTGGTGCGGTCGATGTCGGCGTAAAGTTGCGGCACGTTGATCTGGTAGGAGGAAAAGAGCCCCGCCAGTTCCGGCGCCTGCCGCGCCTTGGCCAGGAAGGCTTGCGTCGCCTCATTGAGGGCCTGGTAGCCAAAGCCCGCCCGATCCTCGATCTGCAACTTGAAGCCGCCGATGGTGCCCAGCCCCTGGACGGGGGGCGGCGGGAACATGGCCACCATGGCCTCCTCGATGGCCGCGAACTTGCCGTTCAATTGCCGCGCGATGGCGCCGCCCGAAAGATCCGGCCGCTTGCGTTCCTCGAACGGCTTGAGGCCCACGAAGACGATGCCGGAATTGGAGGAATTGGTGAAGCCGTTGATGGACAGGCCCGGGAAGGCGATGGCGCTTTCCACCCCCTCCTGGGCGAGGGTGATCTCGCTCATGCGGCGGATCACCTCCTCGGTGCGATCGAGGGTGGCCCCATCGGGCAATTGGGCGAAGCCGACCAGATATTGCTTGTCCTGCGCCGGCACGAAGCCGGGCGGCACTGTGCGGAACAGGAAGGCGGTGGCGCCCAGCAGCAGCACATAGATGCCCATCATCACCGCCTTGCGGCCGATCACGCCCCTCACGCTCCGCCCATAAGCGTTGGAGCCGCGGCTGAAGGCGGCGTTGAAGCCGCGAAACAGCCAGCCGAGGCTTGCATCCATGATGCGGGTGAGGCGGTCCTTCGGCGCGTCATGGCCCTTCAGCAGGAGGGCGGCGAGGGCGGGCGAAAGGGTGAGCGAATTGACGGCCGAGATGACGGTGGAGATGGCAATGGTGAGGGCGAACTGCTTGTAGAATTGCCCCGTCAGGCCGGTGATGAAGGCCAGCGGCACGAACACCGCCACCAGCACCAGGGCGATAGCGACGATGGGCCCTGACACCTCCTGCATGGCCTTGTAGGTGGCAGCGCGGGCAGACAGGCCCTCCTCAATGTTGCGCTCCACATTCTCAACCACCACGATGGCGTCATCCACCACAATGCCAATGGCCAACACCAGCCCGAACAGGGTCAAGGCATTGATGGAGAAGCCGAACACATACATCACCGCGAACGTGCCGACGATGGAGACCGGCACCGCCAGCAGCGGGATAATGGAGGCCCGCCAAGTCTGCAGGAACAGGATCACCACCAGCACCACCAGGACGACGGCTTCCAGCAGCGTATGGACCACCGCATCGATGGAGGCACGCACGAACTGGGTGGTGTCGTAGACGATCTCATAGTCCACGCCCTCGGGCATGTTCTGCTTGATCTCCTCCATGACCTTTCGAACATCGTCGGCAATGCGGATGGCATTGGAGCCCGGCGCCTGGAACAGGGGCACGGCCACCGCCGACTTATTGTTGAGGAGCGAGCGCAGCGCATAGTCGGCCGCGCCCAGCTCAATGCGCGCCACGTCCCGCAGGCGCACCACCTCACCATTGGCGCCGGTCTTCACGACGATGTCGCCGAACTCCTCTTCGTTCTGGAGCCGGCCCTGGGCGTTCACGGAGAGCTGGAGGTCCACGCCCGGCAAGCCCGGCGAGGCGCCCACCACGCCGGCGGCGGCCTGGACGTTCTGCGCCCGGATCTCGTTCACCACGTCGGCGGCGGACAGACCATGCTCGGCCACCTTCTGGGGGTCGAGCCAGACGCGCATGGAATAATCGCCCGAGCCGAACAATTGCACCTGCCCGACGCCATCGATGCGCGCCAGCCTGTCCTTCACATTGAGGA
This sequence comes from Aquabacter sediminis, assembly GCF_028863665.1. Taxonomy (GTDB): domain Bacteria; phylum Pseudomonadota; class Alphaproteobacteria; order Rhizobiales; family Xanthobacteraceae; genus L1I39. The sequence continues at coordinate 45,738 of NZ_JARBFX010000012.1, read as the reverse complement.
CGGCGTAGTTGCGCAGATAGGTCATGTCATAGCGCCCATTGGGCGACAGCAGATGGACCACCAGCGTCAGGTCCGGCGAGGACTTGACCGTGGTAATGCCCAGTTGGCGCGTCGCCTCGGGCAGGCGCGGCTCGGCCTGGGAGACGCGGTTCTGGACCAATTGCTGGGCTTTGTCCGGGTCGGTGCCGAGGCGGAAGGTGACGGTGAGCGTCATCAGGCCGTCGGTGGTGGCCTGGCTGGACATGTAGAGCATGCCCTCCACGCCGTTGATCTGTTCCTCGATGGGGGTGGCGACCGTCTCGGCGATCACCTTGGGATTGGCGCCGGGATATTGGGCGCGCACCACCACCTGGGGCGGGACCACTTCGGGATATTCCGAAATGGGCATCACCCGCATGGCGATGAGGCCGGCAAGGAAGATCAAGGTGGACAGGACGCCCGCAAAGATGGGGCGGTCGATGAAGAACTTGGAGATGTTCATGGCATCCTCCCCCATAGGGGCGCGGCAAAGCCTTCCCCGCCCGCCGGCACGCAAGCGCCACGGAGGCCCCGGCGCCGGGGGCGCGAGGCTGGGAAAAGCATGGAAAGAGCGGGCAGGCAGGGGCACGAGCCCCTGCCCTTCAGGTCGAATAAGTCTGCGTCAGGTCGGGCGCCGAGAGCGCCGTTGCCCTGCCCCTGAGGTCAGCGCTGCGCCACGTCGTTCGTGGCAGCAGAGGCGGTGCGGGTGCCATCCATGGCCACCTGCTGCGGGGCAACCGTGACGCCGGGCCGGATGCGGTGCAGACCGTTGACCACGATGGTCTCCCCGGCCTTCAAACCGGAGGTGACGATGCGAAGGCCGTTGACTTCCGCGCCCAGCGCCACCTCGCGATAGGCCACCTTGCTGTCGTCGCCCACCACCAGCACGAACTTCTTGTCCTGGTCGGTGCCCACGGCGCGCTCGGTGATGAGCAGGGCCTTGCCGGTGTCGGGGCGGCCCATGCGCAGCCGCACGAACTGTCCGGGAATGAGGCGGCCATCCGTATTGTCGAACACGGCGCGCACACGCACCGTGCCGGTGCGCGGGTCCACCTGGTTGTCGATGAGCTGCAGGTGACCCAGATAGGTCTTGCCCGCGCTCATGTCCTCGTCGATGGCGGTGGTCATCTGCACGGGGATGGTTTCCACCGGCAACGTCTTGCCAGGCTTTGCCACCAGCGAGCGGAGCGCGCGGGTCACAACCTGCTCGTTCACCGAGAAGGCGGCATAGACCGGATCCACCGAGACAAGAGTGGTCAAGGCCGCGGAAGACGGGCCTGCCGAAATGAGGTTGCCCACCGTGATTTCGAGCTTGCCCACGCGCCCCGCCACGGGGGCGCGGATCTCCGTATAGGAGAGGTTCAGCTCGGCCGTATGGAGGGCGGCCTCGGCCGCCTTCAGATTGGCGATGGCCTCCTTGGAGGCATTCACCCGCTCGTCCAGGTCACGCTGTGACACCGTGCGGCTGTCGAACAGACGCTGGCCGCGATCCAGGTCTGCCTTGGTAAGGGCAAGACGCGCCTCGGCAGCGCTCACCTGAGCCTGAAAACGGTCCACTTCAGCCTGGTAGGGCGCGGGGTCCACCGTGATGAGGAGTTCGCCCTCCTGCACCAGGTCGCCCTCGCGGAAATGCACCTTCTGGATGGCACCGGCGACGCGCGAGCGCACCTCCACACGCTCAACCGCCTCCAGGCGGCCGGAGAACTCGTCAAAGACCGGCGCCTCGCGGGCTTCAACAATGGCCACCGACACCGGCACCGCCATGGGGGCAGAGGCGGCGACGGGGTCGGCGGCCCGTGCTCCGCCAGGCGGCAGCACGTAGGGTGTGGCCAGTCCCGCCCCGATGATGAGGGCGACAAGGGCCGGAACGAGAAGCCGGCGGCGCTTCAGCGGGGCGCCGGACGAAGAATTTTCGATGCCGGACATGGCAGTTTCCTTGGAAGATCAGGGAGTGGCTTGCTTGGCCAGGCGCTTGGCGGGCCCGGCTCGCGTGGTGTCGAAAAAGGTGCGCAGGACAGGCGGGAGGAAGCGCAGACACGGACACTCGCCGTCGCTCTCGCCATCAATCGTGCAGGGCCAGCCGGTTGGTGCGGGAACGACGAACTTTTCAACCGCGACACCGGCCCCGCCGAGGCGCTTGGCATAGGCGAGCGCCTCGTCGCGCAGCGGGTCATCCTCGGCCGTGATAACGAGGGCCGGCGCAAGGCCGCCGAGGCGGGTGGCCGTCAGCGGAGCCGCATAGGGATGGCCGGCCTTCTCGGCGGAGCCCAGATAGGTGTGCCAGCCATCGGCCCATTTGCAGCCTACGGGACCGGCATCGGCCATGCGGAGCGAGCAGGTGGCGAGACTGGCATCCAGCATGGGCGAGATGAGGATCTGGCCCGCGAGATTGGGAAACTGCTGGTCCCGCGCCATCATGGCCAAGGCGGCGGCGAGGTTGCCGCCGGCCTCGGCGCCCGCCACATAAAGGCGCGCGGACTTGCCGACGAGACGGGCCTTCGCCTTCTCCGTCCAGGCGAGCGCCTCATAGGCAGCCTGGAGCGGTTGGGGAAAGGGGTGGTCGGGGCCGCAGGGATAGTCCACCGAAATCACCACTGCGCCGGCTTCCACCAGGATGCCGGCGACATCCGCACCGCTCTCCAGCGAACCTCCGGTGAAGGCCCCGCCATGGAGCTGGAGGACCAGGGGCGCGGAGCGGACGGCGCGGTCGCCGCCATAGATCCGCACCGGCATCGCGCCGGCCACGGTCGTCTCCACCTGCTCCTCGGTCCAATGGGCGATCATGAGTGCACCTGCCATTCGCGGCCCGACACCCGGGCGCTTCGCAGTGCACAAAGCCTACTTCTCCGTCTGGCGTCCAAAAAATACGCCAAACGTGACTTCATTGTTTCTGTATGGAAATAATAAGCCAGAGATTGAAGCTGGAAAGTAGCCGAACATGGACCAACTTGCGGCGATGCGCGCTTTCGTGAGGGTTGTGGAGGCCGGCACCTTCACCCGCGCTGCGGACCTGCTCAGCATTCCCAAGCCGACCCTGACCAAGCAGGTGCAAGCGTTGGAAGCCCACCTGCGCACCAAACTGCTGAACCGCACCACCCGCCGGGTGACAGTGACGCCGGATGGGGCCGCTTATTATGAGCGCGCGCTAGCACTGCTGAACGACCTGGACGAGTTGGACGGCTCCATGACCCTGTCCCAGGCGGCGCCGCGTGGACGGCTGAGGGTGGACATCAGTGCCTCGCTCGCGCTGCTCGTGCTTGTGCCCGCCCTGCCGGATTTCTTCGCGCGCTATCCCGACATCCAGCTGGACCTTGGCGTCACAGACAGGGCGGTGGACCTGGTGGGCGAGAATGTGGATTGCGTGATCCGGGGCGGTGATTTGACCGACCCGTCCCTCATCGCCCGCCGCATCGGCGAGATCCATCGCATCACCTGCGCCGCGCCCTCCTATCTGGAGCGTTATGGCATCCCCACGCACCCCCGCGAACTTGAGACTAACTTTCCCACCGTGCGCTATTTCAATGCCCGGACCGGGCGCCTCCTGGAGCTGGAATTCGAGCGGGACGGGGAGACCCTGGAGCCGGACGGCCGCTACATGATTGCGGTGAATGACGGCAATGCCTATCTGGCGGCCGGCCTTGCCGGCCTCGGCATCATCCAACTGCCCACCTTCATGGCGCAGGCCCATATCGGGACAGGAACCCTGGTGCCTGTTCTGACGGCATGGACGACAGAATCGTTCCCGGTCTTTTCCGTCTTTCCGCCCAACCGCCATCTCTCCGCACGCCTGCGTGTCTTCGTGGACTGGGTCGCGGAACTGTTCGCCGGACATGACCTGATCCAGCGACGCACCACCCTGCCTCGCGTGCAAGGCGCGCCTTGACGTCGGCAGCGCCCGAATCCAGGTTCCGGAGATACCGTTGCGCTCCCCCATCGCCCATCTGTAGGTTGGAGGGGAGGCCTGAGCCACCCATCCAACGGCTCGATCGAATGTGCAGGAATGACTGAGCTTACCGAAATCGTTGCGCGGGCAGCCGCGGAGAAGGGCGAGGACAATCCCGGAAAGTTCCAGGTGGGCACGCGCCTGCGCCACGCCCGACTTCTGGCCGGTGCCCGTCTGAAGGACATTGCCGAGGCGGCCAATTGTTCGGAAAGCCTGCTGTCCAAGCTTGAGAACAACAAGATCCAGCCCTCGCTGAACATGCTCTCCCGGGTGTGCGACGCGCTCAACCTGACCATTGGCGAACTGTTCGCCACCCCCGATGCGGAGCAGGACGTGGTGCTGCGCGCCGGCCAGCGCATGGTGGTGGAGTTGGACCCGCTGCGGCGGGGCGACGGCATTCAGATGGAGCGGCTCATTCCTTACGCGAAGGGCCACCTGCTGCAGGGCAATGTACATATCGTGGCGCCGGGCGGCGGCAGCGACGGACTGGTCACGCACGAGGGCGAAGAGATCGGCTACGTGCTCGCCGGGCAAGTGGAACTGCTGCTGGGCGATCGCAGCTATAAGATCAGCACCGGCGACAGCTTCACCTACCGATCCGAAATCCCCCATGGCTACCGGAACATCGGGGATGAAGAGGCGCGCATCATCTTCATCAATACGCCGCCTTCTTTCTGACGAGACGAGTCCCCGGCGTCCAACCCTCCACCACCATCGGCGAACACTTTGCCCTCGCCCGTCCCACGGGCGGGAACGCCCCTGCCTGCTCGCACCACCCAGGGAGCGGGAGCGTGACTTTCCTATCCTTTCTTATTTTTCAAGTCACTTGAATTTGGAGCCGGCATCGCCTTAACTTCCTCCATGGTCGCCGTCGCGGCCCAACGGAGGACAAAGATGGCGGAAGAACTGCTCATCGATCAGGTGATGAAGGAGACCCACGGCACGTATCAGCCTTATGGCTGGCACCACTGGCCGCAATTTCCCTGGATGAGCTACCAGTTCCGCCGGGCCCTCGGCGAGACGCAGGAAGGCGGCGGCGCGGTTTCGGAATGCTTCCTGGCGGCCAGCCGCATGATCCCCGGCGACCAGGAAAGCTGGCACCGCGAATGGAAGATCATCGCCGACTTCAACCAGCAGCGGGGTGATGAGGAATTCGCCAAGGGCCATGTGCGCACGGCCATGAATTGCTGGTTGCGCGCGGCCAACTACTACCGGCACACCGAATTCTGGCTTGAATATACAGACCCGCGACGCCTCGCCACCTTCACACAGATGGAGAACTGCTCGCGCAAGTTCATCGAGAACCTCAACCCGGCGGGCGAGGTGCTGGAAATCCCCTATGAGGACGGCAAGACGCTTTACGCCTATTTCGTGCGCGCGCCGTTCGATACCGGCAAGCAGCCGGTGCTCATCTGCATGGGTGGGCTGGATTCCATCAAGGACGAGATGTGGTTCATGCAGGCCCATGGCGCGCTCCAGCGCGGCATTTCGGTCCTCATGATTGACGGACCCGGCCAGGGCGGCACCCTTCGGCGGCACAAGATCCCCACCCGGCACGATTATGAGGTGCCGGTGGGCAAGTGCATCGACTACCTCCTCACCCGCGACGACATCGACCCCGAGAAGATCGCGGTGTGCGGCTCCTCGCTCGGCGGCTATTACGCCGCCCGCGCCGGCTGCTACGAACCGCGCCTTGCCGCCGCCATCTCCCACGGCGCCATCTGGTCGATCCAGGAATTGTGGGCAAGCGCCGGCGAGGATCACGGCCTTGCCGACCACATCAAGACCGTATTCGGCGCCGCGACCATGAAGGAGGCCATGGAAAAGGCCGCCCCCTTCAAGCTGGAAGGGCACCTCGACCACATGAAGTGCCCCTATCTCATCGTCCATGGCGGGCACGACGTGCTCGGCGTCGCCGCCGCGCAGAAGGTGGCCGACTATGCCAAGTCCAAGGGCGTGGACGTGACCTTGCGCTTCGTCACCGAGGAGGAGACGGGCGCCGACCATTGCCAGCACGACAATCCCACCATCGGCCAGGAGCTGATGGCGGACTGGCTGGCCGACGTGTTCGGCATCGATCAGCGCGAACTGCGCAAGAAGATGACCAACCCGCTGATCTGACCCCCGCGCGCCCGGTCTCGCGCCGGGCGCGCTTCACTCATCGACGTCATCATCGGAGTGGACCCATGGCCTACGTGACCGGTTACGACGACGCCTATCATTCCATGACCTGGTTCGGCGCGAAGGGCTATCCGGAGGGCGGGAATGCCGGCCGGTGCTACTTCACCGGGCTGCTGGGCATGTATCGCCTGCATGGCGAGCCGGACGTGCTCTTCGCCGACGGCACCTCTGGCGACGGCTTCTCCTTCCGCTGGACCCATGTCTGGGGCGCCCCCGCCTTCAATGGCGGCGCCGGGCCCTTCCATGAAATCTGGGAGTACACATCCAAGTCGCTGGGCTTCAAGGCCCATTGGGAAGAGGACCACGAGGGCGGCTTCGAGGAAGCCTTCGGGAAGCTGCGCGCCCTGGTGGACCAGGGCATCCCGGTGCAAGTGGGCCTGCATTATTCGCTGATGCTGCCCTATGGCGCCAAGACCTCGCCCCGCCTCAAGTTCCAATACGAGACCATGGGGCGCAGCGGCTTCGGCCACCATGTGGTGGTGGCGGGCTATGACCTCGACAAGGGCACCGTCACCATTTTCGAGCCCAACGACGTAATGCCCCATTCCCGCTACGAGGCGCCGATCGAGGTGTTCCGCGAAGCCTGGGTGCAGTCGAAGCAGCGCGGGCCCAATGGCTATGAGGCCTGGGAACACCACCACCCCTTCGGCGGTGAATGGAGCCTGCATGACGGCTACGGCCCGTATCTGATGGTCTGGGTGGAGCCCGGCCGCGATCCCGACTGGGACATCGCCACCTCCATCCGCCATTCCTTCCGCCGCAACCTTAAGATCCTCTGCGGCGATTATCCCAAGCCCTATGCCCTGTTCGGCAACCAGTGGCAGATCCCCCGCTTCGAGACCGGCGCGCCGGGCATGGCGGTCTTCGCCGCCAAGATTCGCGCGGGCGAGATCGAGGATGTGCTCGCCCCCAATGGCGAGCGCCGTCCGCTCTTCCTGCGCGGCCAGATCCCCAATCACGGCGTGCTCGGCCGTGCCGGTGCCGCCGGCTATCTGCGCCGGGTGACACGAGAACTGGGTCTTCGTGGCCTCGACACCACCCGCGCCGCGGCGGCCGCCGAAGCCATGCAGGCCTCTTCCGATGCCTTCCGCGTGCTGCGCTACGAGGCCGACCTTAAGGCGGCCGGCGAGATCCTCTCGCGCATCGCCGACACCGAGTTGAAGGCGCTCGACCACATGACCCGCGCCTGGGAGCAAGTGCGCCACATCCATGAGGTCGCCCCGAAGGCCCAGACCCTCGCGGCCGAGTGACATCCCGGCCGCGCGGCACCCCCGCGCGGCCCAAAAAGACGTTCGCAAAGACCTTCGCTCAGCCTTCCAGGGGACAAAAATGACGATCAGAAGCGCTTTGCTGGGCCTCTTCATGGGGGCCCTCGCTGCCGGCTCCGCCGCCGCCCAGGCGGTCGATACCTACAAGGTAAAGGTGGTGGCTGGCACGCCCGGCTACGATCATATCCAGCCCTTCATGGCCGAATACCTGAAGCTCTGGGAAAAATATGGCGTCAATGTCGAGTTTATCGGCGGCAACTACCAGCGCTCCAACCAGCTCATGTCCATCGGCGACTATGACGTGGGCTACAACCAATATGCGAGCGCCCTGCGCTATCTTTCCGCCGGCATCGAGAACGTCATCGTTGCCGCCTCCTCCGCCAATTGCGCGATGATTGTCGCATCGCCCAAGGTCAATTCTTGGGCGGACCTGAAGGGCAAGCGCATCGGTATCGTCACCAAGTTCGACGTGCAGTATCTGACCCTTATCCACGAGATCCTGCCGCGCTTCGGCCTGTCGGAAAAGGACGTGCAACTGGCCCTGGTGCCGGTGCCGGAGGTGGCCTCCGCGCTGGTGACCGGCGACATCGCCGCCGCCTTCCCGTTCGAGCCCTATGGCACCAACGCCGTGGACAAGGGGGCAAAGCTCCTGCTGCCCGCCGACCAGCTGGTGGACAAGTCCAAGATCGCGTCCGACATGCTCCGCAACGGCCTGATCATGAACAAGAAATTCGTGAAGGAGCATCCCGAGCTCGCCAAGCGCATCGTCTGGGCCCATCTCGATGCCGTTCAGATCATGCGCACGGACAAGAAGCTCGGCATGGAGGTCCTCAAGCACTATGTGCCCAACATGGACTCCAAGCTGCTTGAGCAGTCCTATGACAATTGCGGCTGGACCTATAACGCCCCGCCCAAGGTCTGGATCGAGACCCTTCTGAAGTGGATGAAGGAGGACAATCTCCTCCAGAAGCCGGTGGCCTATGAGGACGCCGTCGACCTGTCCATGGCGGAGAGTTATCCCGGATATCCGGGCTATGAAAAACTGAAGAAGTGAGGCCCCTCGGATGCTGATGATCGAGGGACTCAACAAAAAGTATGGCAATGAAGGTGCGGAGGTCTCCGCCCTCGTGGACATCAACCTGAAGATCGAGGACGGCGACTTCATATGCCTCCTCGGCCCCTCGGGCTGTGGCAAGTCCACCCTGCTGAAGATCGTCGCCGGGCTCATCCCGGCGACGTCCGGGCGCATGACCATTGAGGGCGCGCCGGTGAATGGACCGGGGCCGGAGCGGGCCGTGGTGTTCCAGGACTATGCGCTGTTCCCCTGGATGACCGTGCGCGACAATGTGGAGTTCGGCCTGCGTGCCCGCGGCCGCTCCCCCAAGGAGCGGCGGGAAATCGCCGACCGCCTTCTCAAGACGGTGGGGCTCGCGGACTTCGCCACCCGCTTTCCCCATCACCTATCCGGCGGCATGAAGCAGCGTGTTTCCATCGCCCGCGCGCTGGCGGTGGACCCCTCGCTCCTTCTCATGGATGAGCCCTTCGGCGCCTTGGACGCCCAGACCCGTGAGAGCCTGCAGGACGAACTGCTGCGCATCTGGCGCGAATACAAGAAGACCGTGATCTTCGTGACCCATTCCATCGAGGAGGCGCTCTACCTTTCCGACAAGATCGTCGTCATGACCGCCCGCCCCGGCCGCATCAAGGAGATCATCGCCGTCGACGAGCCCCGTCCCCGCGACATGACGGGCGAAGCCATGGGGCGCCTCCAGCGCGAAGTGCGGGCGGTGCTCGGCGAAGAAATCAACCGCGCCGCCGAGCTGGAGCAGGCGGACATGAGATTGGGAGCCTGAGATGACCATGACGGTGACTTCCAAGCGCTCCGGCTCCACCTATCTGCCCCGCCTCCGGCGCCCCAGCCGAGAGACGGTGCTGGGCCTTTCTACGATCGCTGCCTTCCTGGTCATCTGGCAGGGCGTCTACATGCTCGGCCTGATGCCCAAATGGGCCTTCCCCTCTCCCATCCAGGTGGTGCGGGCCTTTTATGACCTCGGAATGTCCGGCGCACTCCTCTCCAACACGGCGGCCAGCGTCGGGCGGCAGGTGACGGGCGTGCTGCTGGCGGCGGTGGTGGGCATCCCGGCGGGCCTTGCGCTCGGAGCCTCGCCCACCGCCCGGGCCGCCTTTCTGCCTTTGTGCCGGCTGCTCTATCCCATTCCCGGCATCGCCTGGATCCCGCTTGCCATCCTGTGGTTCGGGGTCGGCTTCACCTCCACGGTGTTCGTGATCTTCTTCTCGGGCATCTGGTCGATCATGTTCAACACCATGACCGGCGTGCAGACCCTGTCGGGCCAGTACACGGACGTGGCCCGGGTCTATCTCGCGTCCCGCAGCCTCTACACGCGGGCGATCCTGATTCCTGGCTCCCTGCCCTACATCATCACCGGCATGCGCCTGACCTATGGCGTGGGCTGGCGCGTGATCGTGGGTGCAGAGATGATCTCCTCCATCACCGGCCTCGGCTTCCTCATCGACGATGCCCGCTGGCAACTCCGGCCCGACATCATGATCTGCGGCATGATCACCATCGCCATGATCGGGTGGGTCTCGGAGAACTGGTTCTTCGACTGGGTGGAAAAGAAGACCATCGAGCGCTGGGGCATGAAGACCGCCTGAGCGCCCCTCTTTCCCGAAAAGACATCGGCCGGCGCCACAAAGGCGCCGGCTTGCCCCCTTGCGACCGGCATCTCTCCGGAGGCTTTCCCATGGTCGATACCGAAGCCAAGCTCATCGACGCCGCCGTCACCGACACCGCGCCCCATTACGAGCCTTATGGCTGGCACCACTGGCCGGAATTTCCCTGGCCGTCCTACCAGTTCCGCCGCGCCTTGGGCGAAACGCAGGAAGGGGGCGGCAGCGTCTCCGAGAGCTTTCTGGCCGCCAGCCGCATGATCCCCGGCGACTATGACAGCTGGCACAGGGAATGGATGGTGGTGGCAGACAACAATTTCCGTCGAGGCGAGGCAGCCGAGGCCAAGGGCCACATCCAGACCGCCATGAACTGCTACCTCCGGGCCGCTGACATGTATCGATCAGCCGAATTCTGGCTGGAGCCCACCGATCCCCGCCGCATGCCCACCTTTGAGCAGGCGGAGCTCTCCACCCGCCGCTTCCTGGAGCACACCGTCCCGAAGGGGGAATTCGTGGAAGTGCCCTATGAAGCGGGCAAGCCCATGTATGGCTACTTCATCCGCGCGCCTTTCGACACGGGCAAGCAGCCGGTGCTCATCTCCTTCGGCGGCCTGGACAGCTACAAGGACGAGTTGTGGTTCATGACCGGGCGCGGCGCGCTCCAGCGGGGCATTTCCGTGCTGCTCATGGACGGCCCCGGCCAGGGCGCGACGCTGCGGCGCCACGGCCTGCCCAACCGCTTCGACTATGAGGTTCCCGTCGGCTGCTGCATCGACTGGCTGGCAACCCGCGACGATGTGGACATGAGCCGGATCGCGGTCTCCGGCTCATCGCTCGGCGGCTATTATGCCGCCCGCGCCGGCGCCATGGAGCCGCGCTTGGCGGCCGCCATCTCCCATGGCGGCGTGCTTAGCCTCTATGAGCGATACAAGGACCGTGGTGAGGACCATGGCCTCGCCTCCCACATGAAATGGGTGTTTGGCGCCGACAGCATGAAGGGGGTCGCCGAGAAGACCCGCAACTTCGATATGCGCGGCGTGTTCGAGAACATGAAGTGCCCCTATCTCATCCTCCATGGCGGGCATGACGTTCTGGGCGTCGAGGCCGCGCGGCAGGGCTATGCCTATGCCAAGGAGGCGGGGGTTGACGTCACGCTCATGCTGGTGGAGGCGGACATGACCGGCGCCGAGCATTGCCAGCACGACAACCCCACCTTGGGGCAGGAACTGATGATCGACTGGCTTGCCGATATTTTCGGCATCGACCAGCGTGCCCTTCTCAGCGGGAAGGCATAGACTGCCGCCGCCCCTTCCGGAGATCGTGGAATGAGTGACATTGAGACGCGCGGCATCCGCCTGCCGCGCATGGGCTTCGGCACGTTCATGATGACGGGCGACACCTGCCGCTCTGCGGTGGAGAGCGCCTTGTCCGTCGGCTACCGGCACATCGACACGGCCGCCCGCTACGAGAACGAAGCGGACGTGGGCGCCGCGCTGGCGGAAAGCGCCCTGCCCCGCAACGAACTCCACGTCACCACCAAGGTGTGGCACGATCAGCTCGCGCCAGACGCCATCCGTCGCTCCATGGGCGAAAGCCTGCGCAAACTCAAGCTCGACCAGGTGGACCTGTTCCTGATCCATTGGCCGTCTCCGGGCATCGACCTTGGGAAGGCTCTTGAGACACTTATGGCGCTGAAGGAAGAAGGGCTCACGCGCGCCATTGGGGTGGCCAACTTCACCCTCCCGCTGCTGAAGCAGGTGGTTGAGGACATCGGCGCGCCGATTGCTTGCAACCAGATCGAGTATCACGTCTATCTCGACCAGACACCCATCCGCACCTACCTAGCGGACCATGGCGTCGCGGTGACTGCCTATTGTCCCATCGCCAAGGGCGAAGTGGCCGACGATGACGTCCTGAAAGCCATCGCCGCGCGCCATGGGGCCACGCCCGCCCAGGTGGCCTTGCGCTGGTTGATGGACCAGGGCGAGGTGGCGGTCATTCCGAAGGCTGCGGGACGGGCCAGGCAGGCCGAGAATTTCGGCGCCCTCTCTGTGACGTTGGACGGCGAAGACCATGCCGCAATCGCGGCGCTGCCGAAGGCCCGGCGCTATGTGAACCCCGCCTTCGCACCCCAATGGGATGAGCCGGTCGCGGCCTGAATGAACAAAGAAGGCCGGCCCCTGGTGGGGACCGGCCAACACACAATGTCTGAGCGCCGCGGTCCCCGTCAATGCAGACGGGGACCGCGGCGAATCACATCCTTTCACACCCCTTCGGCGCGATGCTCGCCGCTCCATGCCGCTCCCAGCCCCAGCCGGCCGGGGCTCACCCGGGACGTGCCGCCCATCCGGACGGCCTGGGGCGGAAAGGACAAGGAATTGAGGAAGGACGACGCCCACTGGGCGATGTCATACTGCTTCAGCACGGCCATCATTCGCCCGTACCGTTCCTGCCGCTCGTCCAACGGCATTTCCAGCGCCCGGCGCAAGGCAGCCGCGACGCCATCGGTGTCGTGAGGGTTGACCAGCAGCGCGCCGCCGCCCAGCTCGGAAGCTGCACCTGCGAACTGGGACAGCACCAGCACGCCCGGATCTTCCGGATCTTGAGCCGCCACGAACTCCTTGGCCACCAGGTTCATGCCATCCCGCAGCGGCGTCACCACTGCCACATCTGCCGCGCGGTAGAAGCCGGCCAGCGCGGAGCGGGAATAGGTCTTGTTCACATAGCGCAGAGGTGTCCAGGCCACGTCGCCAAAGCGACCATTGATCTGGCCGGCCTTGAAAGACAGGGCGCGATCCATCTCGGCATATTCCGGCACGTCGGTCCGGCTGCGGGGCGTCACTTGCACGAACGTCATGCGGTTATGCCATTCCGGCGCGGCGCGCAGCAGATTCTCGTACGCCTCCAGGCGATTGGGAATGCCCTTGGAGTAATCAAGGCGATCAACGCCCAGGATCAGCTTCCGCCCCGCCAGACTCTCGCGGAAGGCGCGCACGAAGCCGGTGCGGGAGGCATGGCGCGCCCGACGGGCGAACGACTGGGATTCGATCGCGACAGGGAAGGCCCCAATCCGAACCCGCCGACCGGCGACCTCATAGGCACTCGCCTCGGGGATGGCGCGACCACCACGGGATTCCAGGTAGCGGCCGAAATTGTCGCGGTCGCCCTCCGTCTGGAAGCCCACCAGATCATAATGGGCCAGCGAACCAATAATTTCTCCGTGGCGCGGCAGGGCCTGGATCAGGTCGGCCGGAGGCATGGGAATGTGAAGGAAGAACCCGATCTTATTCTTATGCCCCTTCTCCCGCAGATATTTCGCAAGGGGCATCATATGGTAGTCATGGATCCAAATGATGTCATCTTCATCAATGATCTTGGACACATGGTCAGCGAATATGCGATTGACCCGGATGTAACCGGACAAATCAGAGCGCTGAAATTCCGCAAGATCGACGCGATAATGAAGAATCGGCCACAGAACGCGATTGGCAAACCCGTTATAATATTCCTGGAAATCATCTTCTTTCAGGTCAATGACCGCATATTTCACCTTGCCCCGCGTCGTGACGCTGGGACGGGACGAAGGTTCGTCCACGATCCGTCCGCTCCATCCGAACCAGATGCCGGGCCGCTCATTCAGGGCTGCATTGACCGCAACCGCAAGGCCTCCGGCGGCAGCCTTGCCTCCCGCCTGAGGAACCGCGACCCGGTTGGATACGACGATAAGTCGTGACATGGTCTGATCTCCACTCAGGTAATAGACAAGCGGTGCACCAGCGCCCGGACATCGGATGGCCGGGCCAGCACCACATTCACATGTTCAAAGGCACGGCCCACCGAGACGGGCAGGCCGCCACGGCGCAGGACCGCATCGAAGCCGGCTGCGTCGGTCACATCGTCGCCGAAAAAGACCGGTCGACGGCCGGCAAAGGGCGCCTCCTCCATCAGCCCGTCGATGGCGACCCCCTTGTCTCGGCCGGCATGCTTCAGCTCGAAAACGAAGTGCCCGGGCAGAACGCTCAGCGGCTCAGGGGCGCGGGCTGCCAGCGCCTTCAAGCGCTCACCCAGAACGTCCTTCACCTCAGGCCGCGAGCGATAATGGATCGCAATGCTCAGCCCCTTGTCCTCCACGAACAAGTCCCCGCACGCGGCCGCCAGGGCAAGAGCCTCGGCCCGCGCTTGCGCGGGAAGCGAGGGGCTCATCTGCTCCACCTTTCCCTCTGGCTGCCGACGGACCTCGGCGCCGTGTGCCCCGGCCGCCACCAGGCGCAGCGGCGCGAACAAGGCATCGAGCCGGGAGACAGAGCGCCCCGACACCAGAGCGACTGCACCGCTGCTGCGAGCCAGAAGCCGCTCCAGAGCATCCGTGAGGGCAGCAGGAACCACAACGGCCTCCGGATGTTCCGCAATGTCGATGAGGGTGCCATCCACATCAAAAAAGAAAGCATCCGAGCGGGGATCGAGCCCAAGGTCACTCGCTTCCTCACTCCTCCCCTCGCCCTTGCGGGACAGGTCTTTGCGGAGCAGCGTAGGCGAATTGCTCATGGGCGGGCGCTCGTCCTTCACGTTTTGATACAGATCCGACACACGTTATTAACGGCCGCCATCCGCCATCGGTTCCACAAAAAATTGCCCAGAATGCGCCGCGAATGCGCGCGCCTCTTTTTTCAGCAGCCCCGGAAGGCTGCAAACTGAACCGTCGCTGGAACCTTCGTCAGCCCACAGCGTTTCGGGTGTGAAAAGGAGGCTTGCCGATGTTCGCATGGAAGTCGCGATCGAAGTCGCACGAAATCTCCCGGCGCCTGGAGGACCTCAAGGAGGACCTCACGCTGTTGGGCGCCGCCATCGCGGATGCTGCCGACGAAGGCACACGGGACCACCGCCGCAGAGCGCGCCAAATGGCGCACAATGCTATGGAAGATGCCAGTGAGCGCGTCCATCGGCTGACCGATACGTCCCTTTCTCTGGCGGCCACCGGGTCGCGCGAGGCCATGCGGCATGCGGACGAGGCCATCAGCCACGTGCGCTACGCTGCTGCCCGCCACCCTGCCACCACGGCCATGGCTGTGGTTGGGATAGGCTTGACGGCCCTATGTGTGCTTAACTGGATGTCGTCCCGCGAATCCGCAGGGGCAGGACGGGCAGCGAAATCCAGGCGGTGGGAGCACTAACTTCACGCCTGTCGCAGGCCCGCTCAAAGTTGGCCGGCGATCCGCCTCAATCGAGGCTTAACAGTATCGAAGCTGCGCTGCATCGAAGCGGCGCGGATCGGTGAGGTGAACGGCGTCAAGCCGGCGCAAGGAGAATGGAGAATAAAATGAGGGCGGCTATCATCGTTGTTGCGGCAGCACTGGCCCTGGGCGGATGCAGCCAGTATTCGGAGTCTGATCGCGCGGTGGGCGGCGGTCTCCTTGGCGCAGGCGCGGGCGCTCTCATCGGCGGTGCCGCGACCGGAACCGCGGGCGGAGCGCTCGTGGGTGGCGTGCTGGGCGGTGCGACTGGCGCCATGGTCGGGGCGGCGACGACTCCGAAGGCGTGTTGGGCGCGCGACGCCTACGGCAATAACTACCGGGTGGCTTGCCCCTGAGGCGCCCTCGGATCATTATCCGCGATCTTCAGAAAAGGGCGCCCGCAAGGCGCCCTTTTTTGTTTCGCCTTGCGCACCTGCACCTGAAGGCTTCCCTGCGTTTTCCTCAAGGCTGAGTTGCAAAGGCCCTCATTCACAGGCCCTTGATCGACGGAACCTCTGGAGTGTGGCAGAGTTTCATCACTGTCGGTTTTCATCGACACCTCCAGGCAGACTAAAGGGTGGCCCCACGGCCACCCTTTTTTTTTCGCCCGATTAGATTGCGGGCTGCGTTGCCGGCGGGTCGCCGCTCGGGTTCGGCTGCGTCGTGGCCTCAAGGTCCAACGGCTGGGAGGCGCGGACGCCAGCAAGGGCGCTCTCCTCCCCTTCCTCCTCGCCATGGGGCAGCGCGATCGTGATGGGATCTGCCGGGGCCGCCACTGCGCCTGGCAGAAGGGCCTCACCGACCGGAGCTTGCTCCAATGCCTCCCCCGTAACTTCCGACGCTTCCCCGTCGCGGAGGCCGGTCCTCGCCTCATCGGCTTCAGGCGGGGGATCGCCCCCTTCCCCAATCTCCACCTGCCCCGTCTCACTGCGTGTTTCCAGCGGCATGATGGAAATTTCCGGCTCCGGCCAAGGTGGGGCGGGCCGTGACGACACAAACACAGCCACATCCATGGACAGAAACGCACTCGGCGAACCGGAGAAGGTCCCCGCGATCGGTGAGGCCTGGCGCGGATCGCGCACCACCGCCACTCGGACCAGATGGTCCGTGCCCACCAACGCATTGGTGGGATCGAAGGCGATCCATCCGGCTCCCGGCAGATAGACCTCTGCCCAGGCATGGGTGGCGCCGGCGCCACGAAACTCCTGCTCGAGGCTGAGATCCAGGTGCGGCGTGTAGAGATAGCCGGTCACGAACCGCGCCGCGAATCCCAACTCGCGCACCGCCTCAATAAAGAGCAGGGCGAAATCCCGGCATGTGCCGGAGCGCAGCGCGAGCGTCTTCGCGGGAGGCTGGGTGCCTTCCTCGAAGCGAGCATTGTAGGTGAAGGTCGCGTGGATGGCGGCATTGAGCGTGTTGAGCAGCTCGAGCGTGTCCACAGACTGGCCGGGGACGACGAATTCGCCCACCCAGGCCTTCACCTCCCCCTCGTCCGGATAGTGCCGAGTGACCATTTGCGACGCGTCGAACCTATCGTCGCTGGAATAAACGAAGGGATAGTGAGTGGCTGCGGGTTCGATCAGCCCATCCAACTCTGGCGTTGAATAGACGTCCAACTCCAGCACGCTCTCAATCAGGAGCTCCGTACCGTCCGTGTGAAAATCCACAAGGGCAATGGAGTTTCCAAAGATGTCATAGACGTAGCGGACGTTGCCCGTGGGCGACAGGGTGAGCTTGGCGGAATGGAGCCGCAAACCGTGGCTGTCGCGGGGCCGGAGCATCAGGCGGTGCTGCCCGAAATTCACCGGCTCGGAATAGTGATAGTGCGTGCGATGTTCAACCGTCAGACGCCTCATCTGCCCCGTGTCCCTCTGCTGCCGGATCATAGGCCAGCGCCAGCCCTGGCGCCAAACGAAAGCCGCCCGGCCTCCGCAAATGGAGAACCGGGCGGCTCTGATCTCCCTTCACGACTGGGGTCGCCGTAGCAGCAGCGACCTGCCAGCCTCATCCGTTAGGGACGACCACGCCGAACCACTCCGGCGACGGCGGAGATCAGAAACAGAATAATCGCAACCACGAAGATGATTTTCGCGATTTCCATTGCTGTTCCGGCCAGCGCCCCGAATCCCAGGACCGCAGCGATCAGAGCAACAACAAGAAACGTGATGGCCCAACTAATCATGATTATTCCTTTCCCCCGCGCCAACCGTCCCATTCGGCTTTGCGGGCATCGTTTTCCTTTCCGTCAACGAAAGGGGCGAAAGAGAGTTCCCCAAGCGTGGCCAAAAATGTCGGAAATGCGGGCGCCTGTAAGGGGTGATGAGACCTGCAGCATCCCGTCGGCTCAGGCCGGGTGTGGCAATCGGAAAAGGCCAATTTGTTTCATCTCGCGCGGGAACAATTCCTGCGGGCATGCGTTTGGAAGGAACAAGAAGCTGTTGCCACAACTGGAGTGGAACCGGGCGTCTCCGACACCGCAAGATTCCGAATGTCCGGCACAGCGCGTGCCCTCTCGGGGGGTTACTGGGAAGGCAAAAAGTGGGATGATGCGGATGGCGTTCATGCAGCGGGCAAAGCCTGGGGCAAGCTTCACCCAACATCCCGATCACCGTGGATGGCGGGGCGAGAGTCTTGCTGTCTTTGTGTCCGTCGCCTGCGGCATGGGGCCCATTGGACTTCCAATTGGCCTGATGTCTTTCGGCGTAGAACCTTGATGCGAAATATGCGGTCCGACCGGCCCATGACCACACCCGACCACAGCGAGAGCGGCTCCAAGCGTGCCACTCACCGCCGCGACATCTCTGCGCGCCAGGATCTGCTCGGCAAGGAGCTCAGACAGCTCTTCGACGACTACACGCGCGAGGATGTACCGGACGAATTGATGCGCCTTGCCATGCAACTGCAGGGGGCAATGGCGAGCAAAGGTCCCGCGGATGCGGAACCCGTTGAGACACATGAGGATGCTTCCACGGACAAGACCGAGGGGAAGTAAGCCTCTTCTCACACACCGCAAATCCAGGAGCGGCCCCTCGCGGGCCGTTTTTTTATGGCGAGGTCGTAAAGCGAACCCCGTCATCCAGGATTCTCCAGAGACTGGGGAGCGCGTTTTCCAGGTCACGGCGCTCAGGCACGCGAAAAAAGCCCGACACTGCACGCGCCGGGCTTTCAAGTTAAAATCAATCCATAAGCCCGACGCTGCTCCCGCTGAAGAAAAGCGCGCCCGCCACAGGTTCAGCCGGTGCTGCTCGGCAGCCGCACGGCCGACATGGCCACGGGATCGGCTTCCACCACATCAGCGGTCGCCTCGGCTCCCATCAGGGACAGGAGCTTGGCTCGCGCCCGGTTCACGCGGCTCTTGATGGTGCCAAGGGCGCAGTTGCAGACTTCGGCTGCCTCTTCGTAAGACAGCCCCGCCGCGCCCACCAGGACCAGTGCTTCGCGCTGATCGGAAGGCAGCATCTCCAGCGCTTCCTTCAGGCTGCTCAAGGTCACCGACCATTCCTGCCCAGGACCCATGTTTGTGTCCTGCTGGGCCAAGGAGGATAGGCCATCGCTCTCGCGGCGGCGCTTGCGGATCTCGGTGTAGTAGGTGTTGCGCAAGATCGTGAAGAGCCACGCGCGCAAGTTTGTCCCTGGATCGAACTTGTCGATGTTGGAAAGGGCCTTCAGGAAGGTTTCCTGCACCAGGTCGTCTGCTTCTGTGCGATTGCGGGTGAGCGACCGGGCAAACGCGCGCAAGGCCGGCAAGAGCTCCAGCACTTGCGTTCGCAGGTCCGGTGCGGCCGCGTCGGCGCGAGACGGCTGGAGATCCATGGGCTTGTCTTATCCGCTCTCTTTGATGAACAGCCCGGCCACCAGCCTTCAACAGGTGCACCGGTCGCTGCCCTATCCTGAAACCTTAAACGCGGCCAATGGGGATGTGGTTCCCCACAAACCAGCCTAACAGCCAAGAAAAAAGGGGAGGCGAGCCTCCCCTTCTTCCACATGCAGGGAAATCAGGACGAGCGGGTGGAATGGGAGGCCTGCCCCCCTTTCTGCCCGGCCTGGGACGCGAGGTTGCGGTCACGCGAGAAACTGCGCTGTTCGTCAGCGACGCTTTGACCACCCTTGCGCCCGGCGGCAGACGCCAGTTCGCGGTTCTGCGAGAAGCTTCGTTTTTCCGCCGGAACGCTTTCGCCACCTTTCCGGGCGATGGCCCGCTGCTTTTCGGCGTCCATCGCCGCAAAGCCGCGGTTCGAGCCGCCCTTTCCTCGAGTCTCAGCCATCTCAACACTCCCTGCGGAATTCTGAAAAGTAGGATTGTCTGACGTCCTTTTTCAGGACTACTCCCGGCAAACGCCCTCAACCGCCCTCAGGTTCCTCAGAGGGCGGGAAAAACGGAGCAGGATTTTTCAGGGGGTCTTGGGGCGAACCTTAAAGCGGAGCTCGGCCAAGCTGTGTCCGCCTTCTTCGCGGGTGGAAATTGCACCGCCCAGTTGACGTGCAAATCCATGAGCGAGAGGAGCGTGCGTTTCGTTCAGGGCATCTCCGACGGCGCGTGAAATGTCCAGGCGCAGGCAGATATCGTTGCCCTCCTGCGCGCACGTCACCACCACCCTGCCCTGTCCGGAGTGCTCGCCCGCAGCCACCACCATCATGATCTCCGTCAGGAGCAAGGCAAGCGGCACGGCATAGTCCGTGGGCAAGGCGACGTCGTCCGCCTCGACCAGCACCAGGACATTGCGGTCGAGTGCCACCTCGAGGAGACTTCCCAGCTCTCGCAGCAATTCGCGCGAGCGCACCTCGGAGCCCTCGTTCGCCTCATAGAGCACGCGATGCACCACAGCGAGCGTGTTCACCCGCGTGCGAAGCTGGTCGAAGCGTCGGCGATCCTTGTCGTTCGCAAGGCCAGAGCCATAGAGGCTCATGAGGCTAACGACGATCTGAAGGCTGTTCTTGATGCGGTGGTGGATTTCCCGCACCAGTGCCGTCTTTTCCGCAAGTCCCTCCCGCAACCGGCCGTCCCGCTCCCGGATGGCTTGCGCCATTTCCTCAATGGCGTTTCCCAGCACCCGAAACTCGCTTGGGGCCTGATCCATGCGGGAAGGTCGGAAGCCGTAATGGCCCTGGGCATAGACTGCCGTGACGCGACGCAAATACAGGAGCCACTGAAGCACCATGCGATCGGTGGCCAACCAGATTGCCACGATGGTGAAGATCACCATGCAGATCGGCAGGATGAAGCTCACCGCCACGTGGAATGCCGTCCACTGGAACAACTGGCTGGTCGGCTGCGCGAAGGCGACGGTCAGGCCATAGCGGTCGAGCGGCGCAATGGCATAGCTCCAGGACTGGCCGCTCTCGTCCCACGCTTCCCCCAACTCGTTCTGATGGGCCAGCAAGTCCCGGTCCTTGAACAAGGCTCGGCTGAGAGCGGGGGCATTGGAGACGAGTTCCTGTCCCGCGCGGTTGATCACCGCGACGACGCCAGATGAGACAGGGGCCTCCCGCTTCAGGAGATTGTCCAGCCACACGCCATCAATGGCGACCGAGAGGGCCCCTGTGAGTTCGCTGCCCGCGTCAAACAAGGGCAAGGTGGCGGGCAGGATCTCGCCGCGGGTCACCGGGCTGATTATGCGCGCAGAGAGGCTGAAGCCTTTCTCGCGAATGGCGTCCCGCCACCACGGGCGCTGCGACACATTGGGATTGGGGCTGGGCAGCGCCGAGCACCGCACGATCCCGTCCCTTCCGATCATCGCCACATTGGACGCGAAAGGAAGGCTGAGCGTTGCGCCATAGAGAAGCGACTGGCACTCGGCGCCCCCCGAGGTGACCTGAGGCACGTTCTTGAGCGCCTGGAGCACGTTTTCCGCGGACGTGAAGATGTTATCCTGACCCGCGGCCGCGACAATCGCTCCTTGCTGGAGCTTGTGCTGGGCTTCTTCGCCCGAGCGGCGCAATTGCAGAACACCTTGCAGCATCGCCGCCGTGGCGATGGGCATGATGGCCACCAGGATGACCAGGATCAGGCCGCGTCGGACACTGTCAAGGAGATGCCGGGGCTGGCCGACCGCGGATGCGAAAAGCGCAGCGCGTTCATTGTTGCGCGCACGCGCCGCCTCCCCTTTCAGCCACCGCATTCCAGGCTCCGAACCACCACATTCCCCCACCGAATTCGCAGACCTGGCATCCTCACCGCAAAATCGTCCCTCTACGGAGCCGCCCCATCGCCAAGGCTGCCCCCGCAGCACCGGATCAGGATCGACACCAAGCGTCGTCGCCCTAAGGACCTCGTCAAGGACTTCAACCAAACTGTATCGCGCCTATAATGCCAATCGCTTGCCTTGGGTTCCATGCCAGCGGAACCAATATGGCATTCCGCGCGTTCCTAGTGACTTCCTTCGAGGCGAGAGAGCATGTTTCAGCAGCAGCTCATTAAGCAGCTTCCTCTTTTGCGGCGATACGCCCGCGCCCTGCTGGGAAGCCAGCAGGCGGGAGATGCCCTGGTCCAGCGCACCCTTCAGTCCGCCATCGATGGCGGCATCACCCTCGACACGTCCCTGTCGCCGCGCGTCGCGCTCTACAAGGCGTGCCACGAGGTGTGGTCGCGCGACCAGGCAGCGGATGGCAGCACCGGCAATAAGGCCGACGAGCGCCTTCAAAAATTGGACGCGAGTTCTCGCGTCGCGTTGCTCCTCACCGCCATGGAAGGCTTTTCCTTTGCAGAAGCTGCCTCCATTCTGTCCGGCACCATCGAGCAGGTGGAGACTCAGGTGGTGGCCGCTCAGGCCGAGATCGACGCCCAGTTGAAGACCAACGTACTCATCATTGAGGATGAGTGGGTCATCGCTCTCGATCTGAAGACGCTGGTCACCGACATCGGTCATGAGGTGGTGGGCGTTGCCCCGACCCACACCAAGGCGCTGGAACTGGCCGAGCTGGGCAATTTCGGCCTGGTATTGGCCGATATCCAGCTGGCCGACGGGTCTTCAGGCATTGATGCCGTGACGGACATCCTGCGCAGCTTCGATGTACCGGTCATTTTCATCACTGCCTTCCCCGACCGCCTCCTGACGGGCGAGCGTCCGGAGCCGACCTACCTCATCACCAAGCCGTTCCTCGGCGAGACCGTGAAGGCGACCATTGCGCAGGCGCTCTTCTTTCACGGCGCGCGTTCCAATCCCGAACCCGCCCGCCGCATCGCCTGAGTCGGAGGCGCTCACACAAACAGCCCGCCAGCCCTGGCGGGCGCAATGGAGAGATGCAACATGGTGGATAATCCGTCCGGCTTTACCGCCGACCCCAATGAAGCCGGCAAGCCCAGTGATGCCCTCGCCGAACTGCGGAGCGATCTCGCCGCTCTGAAGGCGGACCTCTCGCAACTCACTGAAACCCTCGGAAAGACCGCCCGTGATGGGGTGCGAGGCGCGACATCGGAGGCCGAGGTGGCGATGGGCGAAGTGACCGATTGGGCGGAAGACCAATATCTGACTCTTCGGCACTCCATCCAGGCGCAGCCTGTGACCTCCATCGCTATCGCGGCAGGTGTCGGTTTCGTTTTGGGACAACTGCTCCTGCGCCGTTGATTGCCTGTATTCAAAAAGAAAGGGCGGCTCCGGGATCCCGGGGCCGCCTTTTTTGTGTTCGGCGTGTGAGGTGGCCTTGGACGAAGCGCCCAGGCGAGACCTGTCGGGGGCTCTAAACCCATCAAAAACTTGGATCGGCGCGGCGTAGAGCCGTGATCAACGTGTCTCCATCATAGGGCTTGGAGACGATGCCAACGTTCGGCTGGTCGCGAAACAACGCTCTCAACTCATCCGTCCCGTAGCCGCTCGCCACGACCACGCTAAGGCTTGGCAAAATGGCCCGCAATTGTTCCACCAGGGCGTCCCCTCGCATGTCGGGTAGGCCGAAATCCACCAGGGCAGCACGGATGCTCGACCCCAGTCCCTTTACGATGGCCATCGCATCGGCGCCGGAGGCTGCCACATGCACGTCAAAGCCCTCGTCCTCCAGTATTTGCTGAGCCACGAGCGCAACGAAGGGCTCATCCTCTACCAGAAGAACTTTCCTCCTGGACGTCTCCAATGGCACGCCCCCTTCTCTCTGCTCCCGCCCGATGCGAGTGCAGCGACAGCTCGGTCTTTGTCGCCTCGCAAGAGGGACCCTCTCCTGAACACCACGTCGCACGAGCCCGGAAGCAGCTACAGCCTAGGGCCCACGGAGACGTCCTCATCCTTAAAGTGAAATT
The DNA here is from genome assembly GCF_028863665.1 of Aquabacter sediminis. GTDB lineage: Bacteria > Pseudomonadota > Alphaproteobacteria > Rhizobiales > Xanthobacteraceae > L1I39. The sequence goes on along the minus strand of NZ_JARBFX010000012.1, from coordinate 22,176 downwards.
GGGGCAGCGTTATAGCGAAGCGGCATGATGCCCACGCGCAAAAGCCCCCGCCGCTGGTGCGACGGGGGCTGAGCCTCTATGCGCTGAGGATAGGATTACCGCGTGGTCGCCGGAGCGCCAGCCGGGCTGGTGGTGCCGGTGGCACCGGTAGTACCCGTGGCGGTACCCGTACCGCTACGCGTCATTTCCTTGAAGGTGGGCGCGTTCTTCAGCTCATCCTTGGACTTGTTCAGGACGACCCGATCACCGTCGGAATTGCGCACCATCTGGAGCTGGTTGAAGGGCACGGCGACGTCCTTCTCACCCATCCCCAGGAAGCCGCCCACGCCGATCACCGCGCCGATAACGTTGCCATTGCGGTCGAGGAGGACGTCATTGATCTCGCCGACGGACTCGTCACCCGCGCCGCGCACCTTGGTGCCGATCAGGTTGGATGCGAGCCACTGTTCCTGCATCTGCTCCGAAATGAAGGCCGTGTTCCCGCCCGTGGTCATCGCCGCAGAGCCACTGGTCGTCGGAGCCGTCGTCCCGGAGGGCGAAGTGGGCGCAGGCGTAGTGGCAGACGGCGCAGGGCTGGAGGGGGTGGTGGTGGGGGCAGAAGATTGAGCGAAAGCCGGAGCGGTCAGCATCATGGCCACGGCGGCAGCGGACAACAATTCTTTCTTCATGCGTAACTCCCTCGTTAGCAGCGTCGCGTCCGAGCGGCGCGCTGCGATCGATTACATGGCTTAAACACGAAGCCGCCGTTTTTGTTCCTGATTTCCTTTGCGGTAGTATCGCGATCAACGATCGGGCTTCGGTGTCCTTGAATGCGGAAGTCTCTGTCCCACATAAGCCTGAAGCGGTGTTATCGATGGCGATGACAGCGATGGCAGTGAGCGCAGTCGCGCCTCCGAGCCATTAAGCGTTCGGGACAGCACACGGTTCCCACGCGCGTCTAGGAGACAGAATGATGGCGAGGTTCGACGCAGCGAGGCTTTCTTCACCTAAGTGGCGCATGGCGACGTCCGGCGCACTTGTGCTGGCTGCCGTCACTTTGGGCATTTGCCCCGCCTCGGGGCAGACAAAGACGACACCACCACCACCGGTGATCATCGTGCAGCCGCCTGTGGTGACTCCTCCAGCGCCGCGCCAGAACCTCGTGCCGCCGCCCCCGCCGCCCACGCGCCCGGGCGAGGGGGATTCGACCACCCGCATCAACGGCGACTACCGCTCGCGCCTGCCGGCTCCCAAGCAACCGAACCAATGATTGAAAATCGCAGCCCCAGCGCCACACCTCGCGCAGAATTTAACCTCGCGGAAGCTGTGCTTGCAGCTTCGCCTTGTTCCCGACGTGGGCTTCAGGCACCACAAGGGGTGTGAGGCCCGAGGGGAAGCCATGTTCCGCGTTCTGTCCGACTTCATCTCAGAGATCACCGGAGGCCACCGGGACGCTGCAGCCTTTGCGGAAAACGACTATCGGCTGGCCGCGGCGGTTCTGCTGGTCCATGTGATGTCCATTGATGGAGCTGTGACCGACGCGGAGAGCGCGATCGTCAAGCGCATCCTTTCGTCCCGTTTCGACCTGGACGAAGCGCACACGGAAGCGCTCGTAGAGCTTGCCATCGCTCGGGACGCGGAAGCCGTCGATCTTTATGCCTTCACGAGCATCCTGAACCGCGCCCTTGACGACGAAGGCCGTCGCCGCGTGGTGGAGATGATGTTCGAAGTCGCCTATGCCGACGGGGGTCTCACCGAGTTCGAGGACAACCTGGTTTGGCGGGCGGCAGAACTCTTGCATGTGGGGTCCAGGGAGCGCGTCCAGATCCGGCGCGAGGTCCGCGAGGAGGCGGAGACGGAAGGTGGACAGACGGAGCAGTGACGAGGGGTGGAGCAGCGGGATCGATCCTGCTCCGGCCACCCGCCGCGAACGCATCCTGATCATCTTGCACCAGGCGCATTCGACCCCTGGACGGATCGGGCTGCGGCTCGAACAGAGGGGCTATGAGCTGGACGTGCGCCGCCCCGCCCTCGGCGATGATTTGCCTGCCAATATGGACGGACATTCGGGAGCCGTCGTGTTCGGCGGTCCCATGAGCGCGAACGATGCGCATCCGTGGATCCGGCGTGAGATCGACTTCGTGGGCATGGTCATGGGCGAGGACAAGCCCCTGCTCGGCGTGTGCCTTGGAGCACAGCTCATGGCGGTGCAGCTGGGAGCACGGGTGGCACGACACGGAGAGGGCCTGAGCGAGATCGGCTATTATCCGGTGCGTCCCACCAAGGCTACCGAAGGCGTCCTGCCCTGGCCCACCCACGTCTATCATTGGCACTCCGAGGGCTTCGACCTGCCGTCCGGCGCGGAGTTGCTCGCCTGCGGCGATGTGTTCCCGAACCAAGCGTTTCGCCATGGTCGCTGCGCATACGGCATCCAGTTCCACCCCGAAGTCACCCACGAAATGATGTGCCGCTGGACAACACGCGGGGCGGAGAAGCTGGGCCTGCCCGGGGCTCAGCCTGGCGAGGCCCATTTGGAGGGCTGGTCCCGCTATGACCCCGCAATCTGCCGCTGGCTGACCCGTTTCCTCGACATGTGGCTGGCGCCCCAGAGCGAGACCTCTCCCACTGCTCTTCATTCAGCTGGGGCTTGACCATTTGCTGGTTGGCTTGGCAGAGGGGCAGATGGCAGGATGCCGTCTGCTCTCCCTCCACCGCGCACGCCTGCGCCCCATGGGCCAAGGGCGGGAAGCACGCGGTCCCTGAAGGCGATTGGAAAGGTCGTTCGGATGTCCGGTAAGGCGCAGCCGCGTTTTGAGCGGCGCAGGCACCGAAGGGGCATCCGGCGCGTTGCTGTGGTCACGGTCCTTGCCGCCTTCGTGGCGGTCACCATCGTCCTCGCGGTGGGCTTTGCCACCTTCAAGGAGTTCGCCGCCGGCAACCATCTGCGCGAAGACCTGCTTTACTCCTCTTCCATCCGCGACAATCTCCAGAGCATCTATGAGGACCTCCTGCAGGCTGAGAGCGGCACGCTTGGCTATGTGATCACGGGACGGGAGGAGTTTCTCGCTCCTTTGGCGCGCACACGCTCCGTCATCGCCGATGAGATCGCCTCCCTCGCCCGACTGGCGGTGGAGCGTCCGCAACATGCGGTGGCGCTGAAGGAGCTCGCCCGCTTCGCCGAGGAGGAGATGCGGCTGCTGCGTGACATGGTGGCCAGCCGGAACGCCTCCGGCAGCATCTCGGCCGCCAGCGTCATGGAGACACGGCGCGGCAAGTCGCTGATGGACGAAATCCGCTCCACCGTGTCCGACATCTCGCGGGAAGAGGTCGCCGCCATTGAGCGGCGCACCTATGAGGTGCGGGTGGCGAGCCAGCGCACCCGCCAGACGGTCCTTCTGATGCTCGCGGCCGCCATTGCCGTGGTGGCCGGATCGTCCCTCGTCATCATCGCCCATCTGTTGGGCCGCCGTCGGGCGGAACTTGCGCTCGCTGATACCCTCGCCCGCCACCGCGCCATCCTGGCAAGTGCCATGGACGCCATCGTCACCATCGGCAGTTCCGGCCGCATCGAGACCAGCAATCCCGCCACCACACGGATGTTCGGCTGGACCGAGGAAGAACTGAGCGAGCGCCCGGTCTCGGATCTGTTCGCCCTGGCGGCGGAGGCCGAGCCTGGCGATGCCTTGCGGCTGCTGGAGGCAAATGCCGCCGGCGGAGGCCATGCAGCCGAATTCACCGGACGCAGGAAGGACGGCTCCAGCTTTCCCATCGATGTGGCGGTGGGCCAGATGCGCGCCAGCGACGGGAACCGCCTCGTGGCCATTCTCCATGACGTCACGGAGCGCAAGCGCGCAGACATCGCCAAGAACGAGTTCGTGTCGACGGTCAGCCACGAACTGCGCACGCCGCTCACCTCCATCTCCGGCTCGCTCGGCCTGCTGGACGGCGGCGCCGCGGGCCCGCTCCCGGAAACCGCAAAGCGGCTCGTGACCATCGCCCACCAGAACAGCCGCCGGTTGGTGCGACTGATCAACGACATTCTCGACATTCAGAAGATGCAGTCCTCCGCCCTCACATTCGCCCGCGAGCCGGTCTCGATGGCGGATGTGGCGCGCGAGGCGGTGGAACAGAATCTCGGCTTTGCCGCCCAACACGACGTGCGCCTCAATCTGGTGGTCACAGACCTCGACACCTCGCTTGTGGGGGACCACGATCGCCTGATCCAGGTGCTGACCAATCTCATCTCCAACGCGGTGAAGTTCTCAGCGCCGGAGAGCGTCGTCGACGTGAAGGTGGACCGGGGGGAGGACACCGTTCGCACGTCGGTGCAGGACCACGGAACGGGCATTCCCCCATCTTTCCGCTCCAGCATGTTCACCCGCTTCGCCCAGGCCGACAATTCGGACACCCGGCAACGCGGAGGAACAGGCCTCGGGCTAGCCATCGTCAAGGAGATCGTGGACCATCACAATGGCCGGGTCTCCTTCGAGACCGAGGAGGGGGTGGGCACCACTTTCCATGTGGACCTGCCGGCCCGCGTGCCGCTTCGCACATCCGACGCCACCTCAGCGGCAACCGCGCTGCTGGTGGTGGACAGCGACGCCATCCGGGCGCAGGCGGTGGCGAGGGAGCTTGAGGCCCTCGGACTGGGCATCGATGTGGCCGGCACAGCCGCAGAAGCGGAAGGCCGGGCAGCGTTGCGGAACTATGGCGTGATCCTGCTGGCGCCAAATTTGCGGGACCGGGACGGGATTGGCCTGGTGCGAACCTTGCGCCGGGCGGAGCGCACCCGTCTGACGCCGCTCCTGCTGCTGGGCTCGCCAGACGCGGACAGCATCGTCTCGGACGGCACGCGGGTTCTTCCCATCGCCGACTGGTTCGACATGCCGCCAGACCCGCAGCGGCTTGCCGCACTTGCCCTGCGCCTTGGCATGGGCGCTCCGAAGCCCCCCATGCTCCATGTCTGCCCTGCCGGCGACGTGCGCCGGCGCTTTGCAGAGGCTGCGCGGGAGGCGGCCACCGTCTTCGCCGCCGCTTCTTCGGACGACGCCGAGGCGGCCCTGGCCATGGGCGCGTGTCGTTTCGCGGTGGTCGACCTTTCCGCGGGTCCCATGCTGGAGTCCATGGTGGGCACCCTGGCGGCACTCAGCCGACGCGGAGTTCCGGTGGCGGGATGCTCGCCCCAGTCCCGCGACCGAGCCGTATGCCTTGCCTTTGAAACCGTGGCCCGATCCCGTGGCGCCCTCTTTCCAGCCGCCCGCGATATCATACCGCCGATCTTTCCCGTGGCCCCAGCACTTCCTCCCAAAGAGCGGCCCTCTTCATGAGCTTGCGCATTCTCTACGTCGACGACGAAGCCGACATTCGCGAGATCGTCGCGCTCTCGCTCAGTCTCGACCCAGAGATGGAAGTCGAGACCGCCTCATCCGGGGCGGCGGCCATCGAACGGGCCGGAAAGGGGCGACTGGACCTGATCTTGCTCGACGTCATGATGCCCACCATGGATGGTCCTGCCGTGTTCGCCGAGTTGCGGAAGACAGAGACAACCCGGGACATCCCGGTCGCCTTCGTGACCGCGCGGACCCAGCAGCATGAAGTCACACATTTCCTGGAACTGGGGGCCGTGGGCGTCATCGCAAAGCCCTTCGACCCCATGACTCTCGCCCGCCAAGTGCGGCGGCTGTGTTCCCACGGGGAATGACGCGGCGGCGCAGCATACCCTTGACTGCAATGCAAAATTCACGTGCCTTCAGCCACGTTCACGCCTATGGTCCCCCCTCCTGACGGATTGGGGGGATACGACCATGGTCGCCACCGTGCAGAATGCCGGCATCAGGGGCATCGGCTATTCCATTCGCGCCACTTCGCCGGACTTTGATGACCTGACAGGCAAGCTCGATGAAGCCGAACGGCTCGGGGTGGATTTCGTTGAGCTCCCCCTCTTCGCCTGGACGATGATTGCCGGGGGACGTGTCATCCCTGAGCGCCTGGACAAGTTGCAGCGCTGCCTGGAAGGTCGCCCGTTCGGCTATACGGTGCATGGGCATCTGGCCATCAACCTGATGGAAGTGCCCTCCCAATTGCCTGCCCATGAGCGGCTCCTGGCCGCAGCCATTGAGGTGGCCGGCGCCGTCCGCGCGGCCAATCTGGTCATCCATACCGGATGCGTGCGCGACCATGACGACTATGTCCGCGTGGCCTATGTGCGCCAGCGCGAGGCCCTTCAGAAAGCCGGCGACCTGGCGGCTCCGCACGGCGTCACGGTCTGCGTCGAGAACGTCTTCGAGTTCGAGACCATGCGCGAGACCGCCTCGCCGTCTCGGCTCGCGGAGGAGATCGACGCCATCGCCCACCCGTTCGTTCGGGCAACTCTGGATGTGAGCCACGCCTTCATCCGGTGCACGCAGGGCCGGCTCGACTTCCTGCCCGAGATTGCCGCCCTTGCCCCCTTCGCCCGCCATGTGCACGTGCATGACAGTTTCGGCACGCCATCCCGCGCCTGGGCCATCGACGATGCGGAGCGCCTTGCCCTCGGCGAAGGTGACCTGCATCTGCCCATCGGCTGGGGCTCGATCCCCTGGGAGACCATCGCGCAGACCTGCCGCCTGGATGCGGGAGCCATCCTCAATCTGGAACTGCACCGCCGCTATTGGAGCGAACTGCCGCTTCAGGTGGCGGCCATGCGCGCACTGGAAGCGCGCTTCCGGGGCGCGCAGGCCGACGCGGCCTAACGCGACATCCCGGGCCGGGCGGCCCTAAAATACCGTTGCTTCTCCTCCAAGGCGGCTTTTCCCTTGGGCGGGCACGCTCTACGGTGCCGTCCAGGCTAGACACGTTAAAAATACGAAGTGGGGAGATGCATGCCCTTCCACCTCAACCAGAGCACCCGCCTTCTGCTCGGTCGCTACAGCACCTTCGCCATCATTCTTGCGCTGTGTGCGATCACGCTCATCGCGTCCTTCGTCGGCAACCCCGCTTGGCTCTTTGCCTTCTGCGTCCTCTTCCCGCTGGCCTGGATCGGCGTGTTCGACGTGACGCAGGAAAGTCATTCCCTGCTGCGCAACTATCCCGTCATCGGCTCCATGCGCTGGGTGTTCGAGGCGCTGCGGCCCTATCTGCGCCAATATATCGTCGAGGACGACCTGGAGGGGCATCCCTACAACCGGAACCAGCGCTCGCTCATCTATGCCCGGGCCAAGAGCCAGGAGGATCGCCAGACCTTCGGCACCGAGCTGGACACCAATGCCTCCCATTATGAATGGATGACCCATTCCATCTCGCCGATGCCGGTGGCGGAAGAACCGTTCCGGGTGATGGTCGGTGAGGGCACCTGCGCCAAGCCTTATGCCACGGCGACCCTCAACATTTCCGCCATGAGCTTCGGCTCCATGGGCCGCAATGCCATCGAGGCGCTCAATCTGGGCGCCAAGATGGGGGGCTTTTATCACGACACCGGCGAAGGCGGCCTGAGCCCCTATCACCGCATCCATGGCGGCGACATCGTGTGGGAACTGGGTTCGGGCTATTTCGGCTGCCGCAACCGGGACGGCTCCTTCTCGCCCGAGCGCTTCGCCGAGAAGGCCTGTGACCCCCAGGTCAAGATGGTGGAGATCAAGCTCTCCCAGGGCGCCAAGCCCGGCCATGGCGGCGTCTTGCCCGCCGCCAAGGTGACGCCGGAGATCGCCGAGATCCGCGGCATCCCGCTCGGTGAGGACTGCATCTCGCCCTCGCGGCACCCCGCCTTCGCCACCCCCGCCCAGATGATGGAATTCGTCGCCCAGCTGCGCGAATTGTCCGGCGGCAAGCCGGTGGGCATCAAGATGTGCGTCGGCCATCCCAGCGAGGTCTTCGCCATCGCCAAGGCCATGGTGAAGACCGGCATCCATCCCGACTTCGTGGTCATTGACGGCTCCGAGGGCGGCACAGGCGCTGCGCCCCAGGAACTGGCTGACCATATGGGCATGCCGCTGCGCGAGGGCCTCGTGCTCATGCGCAATGCCCTTGTGGGCACCGGGCTGCGGCCGAAGGTGCGCCTGGCCGCCAGCGGCAAGGTCACGTCCGGCTTCTCCATGGCGGCCAACATGGCGGTGGGCGCGGACTGGTGCAATGCGGCCCGCGCCTTCATGTTCTCGCTGGGCTGCGTCATGTCCATGCGCTGCCATACCGGCCATTGCCCGACCGGCGTCACCACCAACGACCCGCATCTCCAGCGGGGCCTCGTGGTGTCCGACAAGGCCGAGCGCGTGGCGAGCTACCAGCGCCACACGGTCTCCGCTTTGGCGGATCTCGTTGCGGCGGCGGGCCTTGCCCATCCCAGTGAGCTGGCCCCGCACCATGTGTGGCATCGGATCACGCCGGTGGAAGCCAAGCCCCTGGACAAGCTCTATCCCTTCCTCGACGCCGGCATCCTCCTCGACACCCCCGAGGCGACGCCCTATGCCGCCGAATGGGCGGCGGCGCACGCGGACAGCTTCACGCCGGTCCACTCGGTGGGACCGCGCCGGGCGGCCTGACCTCGCCTGCGGCACTTGAGAAACATGCGGCCCCGGTCAAACCGACCGGGGCCGCTCGCGTTTGCGGCGGCGCGGTTTATGCCGCAGGCGTGCGGGCGCTCATGGTGAGCAGCTCGTAGCGGGCGACCGTCTCTCCATTCTGGTTGAACACTTCCGCGTCCCACCGCACCTCGCCATAGGCCGGCAGCCGCGCGGCCTGCTTCTGCTTGACCGTAAGCCGTACCTTGATCTCGTCGCCGGGCGACACCGGCTTCAGGAAGCGCAGATTGTCGAGGCCGTAATTGGCCAGCAGCGGGCCGGGCGCCGGGTCCACGAACAGGCCGGCGGCGAAGGACAGGATGAGGTAGCCATGCGCCACCCGGCCCGGGAAGAAGGGATTGGCCTTGGCCGCCTCTTCGTCCATGTGGGCATAGAAGGTGTCGCCGGTGAAATGGGCGAAATGCTCGATGTCCTCAAGCGAGATGACACGGCTCGCCGTCTCCACGCTCTCGCCGATGGAGAGGGCGTCGAACGGCCGCTTGAAGGGATGCTCGGGGGTGACGGGCGCCGGCGCGCCCTTGATCCAGGACCGCGTGAGGCCCGAAAGGCGGGCCGGCGAACCCTGGAGCGCGGTGCGCTGCATGTAATGGAACATGCCCCGAAGGCCGCCCATCTCCTCGCCGCCGCCGGCGCGGCCCGGGCCGCCGTGGACGAGGCCGGGCAGAGGCGAGCCGTGGCCGGTGGATTCCTTGGCGCAATCCCGGTCCACCACCAGCACCCGGCCATGATGGCACGCGATGCCGAACACCAGGTCCTCCGCCACGGCGGCATCATAGGTGAAGACGGACGCAACAAGGCTCCCCTCCCCCTTGGCCACGATCGCCACGGCGTCGGCGAGGCTGTCATAGGGCATGAGGGTGGCCACTGGCCCGAAGGCTTCCACCGCGTGCGGCGTGTGGGCGTCCAGCGGGCGGTCGCACTGGAGCAGAACGGGCGCCAGGAAGGCGCCGGTGGCGGCATCGGCACCCACCGGATCGACATTGGCCGGATCACCGGCGATGATCTTCGCCTCGGTTGCGATCTCCGCAATGGCCGCCCGCACCGCCTCGCGCTGGGCAAGGGAGGCCAGCGCGCCCATGCGCACCTCGTCAAGGCGGGGATCGCCGATGCGGATGGCGGCCAGTTGCGCCGTCAGCGCCTGAGCCACCTGGTCGACAACGGGACGGGGCACCAGGATGCGGCGGATGGCGGTGCATTTCTGACCCGCCTTCACCGTCATCTCGCGCACCACCTCTTTCACGAAGAGGTCGAATTCCGGCGCACCCGGCGTCGCGTCCGGTCCCAGCACGGCGGCATTGAGGCTATCCCGCTCGGCGATGAAGCGCACCGCATTGCGCGAGACCGCCGGATGATTGCGCAGCGCGTCAGAGGTCTCCGCCGAACCGGTGAATGAGAGCACATCCTGTCCGGTGAGATGGTCGAGGAGATCGCCCGTGGAGCCGCAGACGAACTGAAAGGCACCTTCGGGAAGGGCTCCCGAGTCCACGATCAGCCGTGCCAGCGCCTCAGCCATATAGGCGGTCGCGGTGGCCGGCTTGGTGATGACGGGCACGCCGGCCAGGATGGCGGGCGCGAGCTTTTCCAAGAGGCCCCAGCAGGGGAAGTTGAAGGCATTGATGTGCACCGCCACGCCCTGGAGCGGCGTCAGGATGTGTGTGCCGAGGAAGGTGCCACCCTTGGAGAGACTCTCTGGCGCACCTTCCACGACGAAGCGCTCGCTCGGCAATTCGCGCCGGCCGCGGGAGGCATAGGCATAGAGGGTGCCGATGCCGCCATCGATGTCGATCAGGTTGTCCCGCTTGGTGGCGCCAGTGAGCAGCGCCAGGGCATAGAGCGGCTCCTTGCGCTCGGAGAGATAGGCGGCCAGCGCCTTCAGACGGTCCGCCCGCTCGTGAAAGGTCATGGCCCTGAGCGCCGGTCCGCCCACGGCGCGGGCGTGGTTGACCATGGCGCCGAAGTCGAGCCCCTTGGTGGAGGCCCGCGCCACGATGCTCCCGTCAATGGCGCTCGGAACATCCACAGCATCAGGCCCTGTGGGCACGAAGCGGCCCAACGCATAGCTTTCAAGCGCCAGCGGGGCGGCAGAGACGTCAAGGGAAGCGGCGGCGTTTGTCATGGCGTGCCTTTTTCTGCCTGGAAGGAGGCAGCCGGACCGAAGACCGGATGCTTCCCTGTCTGGATTTCGGCGGCTCCGCGTCTCATGCGCGGCGCCGCGCGGTGATGCTCTCGGCTCAAACCCGCTCAATGAGCGCGGCGATCCCCTGCCCGACGCCGATGCACATGGTGGCCACCGCCCGCTTGCCACCGCGCACCTCCAGTGCGCTCACCGCCGTCATGGCGAGGCGCGCGCCGGACATGCCCAGCGGATGGCCGAGCGCGATGGCGCCGCCGTGCGGATTGACGTGCTCGGCATCGTCCGGGAGGCCCAATTGGCGCAGCACCGCCAAGGCCTGGGAAGCGAACGCCTCATTAAGTTCGATGAGATCGATGTCGGCCAGGGAGAGGCCGTTCTTGGCGATGAGCTTCTGCGTCGCCGGCGCCGGGCCAATGCCCATGATGCGCGGCGGCACACCCGCCTGCACCACCGAGACGACGCGGGCGCGGGGCGTCAGGCCGTATTTGCGGGCCGCCGCCTCGGAGGCGAGGATCAGTGCGCCCGCCCCGTCATTGACGCCCGAGGCATTGCCGGCGGTGACCGAGCCTCCTTCCTTTCGGAACGGCGTCTTCAGCGCAGCGAGCTGTTCGAGGGTGGTGTCGCCGCGCGGATGCTCGTCGGCCTCCACCACCATGACCGCGCCCTTCTTACCTTTCACCGAGATGGGCGCGATCTCGCGGGCGAAGAAGCCCGCCTCCTGCGCCGCCTTGGTGCGCTGCTGGGAGCGCCAGGCGAAGAGGTCCTGGTCGGCGCGGGAGATGGCGAAGTCCTCGGCCACGTTCTCGCCGGTCTCGGGCATGGAATCGACGCCGTACTGCGCCTTCATAAGCGGGTTTATGAAGCGCCAGCCGATGGTGGTGTCGTAGATTTCCGCCTGCCGCGAGAAGGCCTCTGTCGCCTTGCCCTGCACGAAGGGCGCGCGGGTCATGCTTTCCACCCCGCCGGCGATGATGAGGTCTGCGTCGCCGGTCATGATGGCGCGGGCGCCCATGCCGACCGCATCAAGGCCCGAGCCGCACAGGCGGTTGATGGTGGTGCCTGGCGCGCTCACGGGCAAGCCGGCCAGGAGGGCGGCCATGCGGGCCACGTCGCGATTGTCCTCGCCCGCCTGGTTGGCGCAGCCGAGGATCACGTCGTCCACGGCCTCCCAGTCCACGCCCCCGTTGCGCTCCTTCAGGACGCGGATGGGATGGGCGGCCAGATCGTCGGCGCGTACGTCCTTCAGGGCGCCGGCATAGCGGCCAATGGGCGTGCGGGCGAAATCGCAGATAAAGGCGTCGACCATGTCTGTCTCCAATCTGTCCGGCTCAGGCGGCAGCGGCCGGGCGGCGCACGCAGACGATGCGGAAGCGGCCGGCGATGTAGGCGGCGTCGGTGAGGCACGCATTGCCGGCGGGGTTGGCGCCGGTGACGTGATAGTCCGAGAAGGCCGCGCTCTGGTTCACATAGATGCCCCCCGTGAGGTTCACCGAGAGCGCGACGCCCGCTTGCGCGCTGGCCTTTGCGGCGGCACGGATCTCGTCCTCATTGGTGCTGTAGAGGGCGGCGGTGATGGCGCCCTTCTCCCGGGCCGCATGGGCGGCGCGAGCGATGCCGTCAGCCGTATCGTCCACGGCCACCAGGAAGGCGATGGGGCCGAAGCGCTCCTCCAGATAGGCTGCCTCGTCGGCGGCCTCCACGGCGAGAAGGAGCGGCGTCGCCGTGCGGGCAGCGCCGTCCAACGGAGCACTGTCGCGCACAATGCGGCCGAGGCGGCGGGCGGCGGCGATTCGCACCAGGGTGGCCGGGTTCTGGATCGCGCCCAGGACGGCGGCGGCGCGTGCGGGATCGGACAGCAGGGCGTCGATGGCGCCTGCTATGCCCATCGCCACCTCCTCGAAGCTCTTATGGCCCTCGTCGGTGGCGATGCCGCCGCGTGGAATGAAGAGCGTCTGGGGCGCCGTGCACATCTGCCCGCTATAGAGCGAGAGCGAGAAGGCGATGTTCTGGCACATGCCAGCGAAGCTGCCGGTGGAGCCGATGACGATGGTGTTGACCCCCGCCTCCTCCGTGAACAGCAGCTTGCCGCGCAGATGGTCGCGCAGCCAGCCGCCGAAGGCCGGCGAGCCGGTGAAATCGACGATGCCCACAGCTGGGTGCGTCGCGAGGTCCTTGGCGAGCGGCGCCTCGGCCGTATCGGGCGCCAGTTGCAGGACATCGGGATCAAAGCCGGCCTCGGCCAGCACCTGCCGGCCGATCTGCACCGTCAAGGCCAGCGGCAGGATGGCGGCCGGATGGGGCTTCACGATCACCGCATTGCCGGTGACAAGGTCCGCGAAGAGGGCCGGATAGCTGTTCCAGGTCGGAAAGGTGGCGCAGCCGATGACGAGGCCGAGGCCGCGCGGGACGATGTGGAAGTCCTTGTCGAGGCGGATGGTGGTGCGCCCTGCCGGCTTTTCCCAACGCACCGCGCCGGGCACCTCGGCCATGTCTTTATAGGCATAGGCGACCGCCTCCAGGCCCCGGTCCTGGGCATGCGGGCCACCGGCTTGGAAGGCCATGGCGAAGGCCTGGCCCGTGGTGTGCTCCACCGCGTGTGCCATCAGGAAGCTGGCTGTGTTGAGCCGCACCAGGATTTCCAGCGCGACCCCAACCCGTGCCTCGACCGAGGCCTCGGCCCAGCCCGGTGCGGCCCGGCGCGCGGCGGCCACCAGCGCCTCGGTGCTTAAGGCGGGATAGGTGATTCCCAGCTTGAGGCCATAGGGCGAGACCTCGCCGCCGACGGAGGCAAGATCTCCTGCCTGGCCAAGGTCGAAGGGCTGGCCGATCAGCGCCTCGAAGGCGGCCTTTCCTTCTGACGGCGCGGCCTCGCCATAGGTGCGTGGCACGTCCGAGAAGGCGCTCCAGAAGCCCCGCTCGCGGGTTGCCGTGACCGCAGCCTCCAGAAGCGCGCGGTGCGCCTGGAACAGATCAGCCATACTCTCCTCCCTGATGGTGGAGCCGTCTGCCCGTCTGTTGACAAGCTCGCCCCTTGCGCTAAAGATTAACCGATCGATCGGTTAATTCAAGAGGCTCATACAGAGCCCGACTGGGAGGATGGAGTGGAGCCAATTCTTCTCGTGGACCGCCACGAAGGCTGGACCGCGCTGACGCTGAACCGGCCGGACCGGCTCAATTCCTTCAACGAGGACCTGCACCGGGCACTGGCCTCCGCCCTCGACGAGGCCGGGCAGGACGAAGGCGTGCGCGCGGTCCTGCTCACGGGCGCGGGGCGGGGGTTCTGCGCCGGGCAGGATCTGAGCGACCGGTCTCCCTCCGATGCCCCGCGCGATCTCGGCGCCACCATCGAGGCCTTCTATAATCCGCTGGTGCGCCGCATCCGGGCTTTGCGCAAGCCGGTGGTCTGCGCGGTCAATGGGGTTGCGGCCGGCGCGGGAGCCAATATCGCGCTCGCCTGCGACATTGTGCTGGCGGCCCGCTCCGCCAAGTTCATCCAGGCCTTCGCCAAGATCGGCTTGGTGCCCGATTCGGGCGGCACCTATTTCCTGCCGCGCCTCATCGGCGATGCCCGGGCCCGCGCTTTGGCCCTGCTCGCCGAGCCGCTGCCGGCCGAGACCGCCGAGAGCTGGGGCCTGATCTGGAAGGCGGTGGATGATGCCGCGCTCCAGGACGAGGCCCGCGCCCTCACCGCGCGCCTGGCCACCCAGCCCACCCAGGGCCTTGCCCTCACCAAGGCGGCCTTCAACGCTTCCGGCGGCAATGATCTTGACGCCCAGCTGGACCTGGAGCGCGACCTTCAGCGCCAGGCGGGGCTGACGCCGGATTATGCGGAAGGCGTGAAAGCCTTCATGGAGAAGCGCGCGCCTCATTTTACCGGCCGCTCCTCATGAGCGCCCCGGCCTCCGCCGCGCCGACGCGCGACCCGGCCGAGGTGGCGCGCCTCTCCGCCGCCGCCATGTGGGCCACCGACAATGCCAGCCAGGGCCTCGGCATCGAGATCCTGGAGGTGGGCCCCGGCACCTCGACCCTCGCCATGACCCTGGCCGACCACATGACCAACGGCCACGGCATGGCTCATGGCGGCTTCATCTTCGCGCTCGCCGACAGCGCCTTTGCCTTTGCCTGCAATTCCTATGGCGAGCGGGTCGTGGCGGCCCAGTGCGCCATCACCTATCTGCGGCCCGGCCTGAAGGGCCATCGCCTGATCGCCACCGGGCGCGAGGTGGCCCGCTCCGGGCGCAGCGGCATCTATGACGTGACCGTCACGCAGGATGGCGTGACCATTGCTGAATTTCGCGGCCATTCCCGGCTCATCGGCGGCAGCATGCTGCCCGAGGCCGGGGACGAGAACCGCCCCTCGCAAACGCGACCTTGAGTGGAGGAGACGGACCCCATGGCTCTCCCGGCCTATGCCTTCGACCGCGACGTGAAGGGCGGCCTTGATGCCGCCGAGCGCGCCTCCCGCGACGAGATCCAGGCGCTCCAGCTGGAGCGCCTCTCCTGGTCGCTGCGCCATGCCTATGAGAATGTGCCCTTCTACCGGGCCCAGTTCGACGCGGCGGGCGTCCACCCGTCCGACCTCAAGAGCCTGTCGGACCTGGCTAAGTTCCCCTTCACGGTGAAGACCGACCTGCGGGACCATTATCCCTTCGGCCTGTTCGCCGTGCCGCGGGAGAAGCTCGCCCGCATCCACGGGTCGTCGGGCACCACGGGCAAGCCCATCGTGGTCGGCTATACCCAGGCCGATATCGACATGTGGGCGGACGTGATGGCCCGCTCCATCCGCGCCGCTGGCGTGCGGCCGGGCCAGATGGTGCATGTGGCCTATGGCTATGGCCTCTTCACCGGCGGCCTTGGCGCCCATTACGGGGCCGAGCGGCTCGGCTGCACGGTGGTGCCCATGTCGGGCGGCATGACCGAGCGCCAGGTGCAGCTCATCCACGACTTCAAGCCGGACGCCATCATGGTCACGCCCAGCTACATGCTGGCGCTGCTGGACGGCTTCCTGAAGGCCGGCATCGACCCGCGCGCCACCTCGCTCAAATACGGCATCTTCGGCGCCGAGCCCTGGACCAATGCCATGCGGACGGAGATCGAGCAGGCCTTCGCGCTGGATGCCACGGACATTTATGGCCTCTCCGAAGTCATCGGCCCCGGCGTCGCCCAGGAATGCGTGGAGACCAAGGACGGGCTGCACATCTGGGAGGATCATTTCTACCCGGAGGTCATCGATCCCATCACCGGCGAGGTGCTCCCCGATGGCGAGAAGGGCGAGCTGGTCTTCACCTCGCTCACCAAGGAAGCCTTTCCCATCATCCGCTACCGCACGCGGGACCTCACCCGCCTTCTGCCGGGCACCGCGCGGCCGGGCATGCGGCGCATGGAGAAGGTGACCGGACGCTCGGACGACATGATCATCCTGCGCGGCGTCAACGTCTTCCCCACCCAGATCGAGGAGATCCTGCTGAAGGCCGAGACCTGCTCGGGCCACTACCAGCTGGAGCTCATCCGCGAGGGCCGCATGGACGAGATGATCGTGCATGCGGAAATCCGCGAGGACCGCTGGGCGGGCGCCAACCTGGACGCGGTCGCCGGCCAGATCCTCGCCCGCATCAAGGATACGGTGGGCATCACCACCCGCATCGAGCTGCACGAGCCCGGCGGCATCGAGCGCACTGCCGCCGGCAAGGCCAAGCGCATCATCGACCGCCGACCGAAGGACTGAAGGCCGGCGCCGGGGCCGTGGTGTCATGGCTTCGGCCCTCCCGCCCCGTCCTCCCGGTTCCCTGCCGTCCGGCCGATGTCCGGCCGGATCACCTCGGCGTCCTCCCTCCTGCCCCGTCCTCCCTGGCCCTTTGCCCCCTCCCTATCCCTCCCCCGCCTTGCGGGAGAGGGAACGTTCGTGCGCCCGGTCAGGGCAGAGGTTTGACCGCCATGGCGGCCGTCACCCGGACCTCTCCTGCGGCGCGACCGGCCCCCTCTCCCCGCGAAGCGGGGGAGGGTTGGGGAGGGGGAAGGAAGGAAGGATGAAGCGTCCTCCTCCCCCAACCCGCGCCCCGCCTTTTCCTCAACTTCTCCCCACCCCAGGCCCTTTGCCCCCTTCCTAGCCCTCCCCCGCTTCGCGGGAGAGGGGACTTTGGTGCGCCCGGTCAGGGCAGAGCTTTGACCGCCATGGCGGCTGTCACCCCGACCTCTCCCCCGGCGCGACCGGCCCCCTCTCCCGCGAAGCGGGGGAGGGTTGGGGAGGGGGAAGCATGGACGCCAACGCCCCAGCACCAACATCCCCGCCAAAGGCGAGGTGGAGGGATGCGGGAGCGGCCGGCGCGCGGCGGCGCGCCGTAAAGTGTGGGATGAGGTGGAGCCTCGCTCCGTCCGCTCCCGCGCGGGGATTTATGGCCTCGGCCCTGCGCCGCGTGGGCAACAGGTTCTCCCATCAGCACCGGCCGAACCAGAACCGGATCGGTGCGCCTGGGCCTTCAGCCTCCTCTGCTAACGGGCGCGAGGTGCGTTACTCCCCGTCCCGTCGGACACCCGCCCCCGACACCACCCGTCAGGCCGCTCCGGACGCGCCCCTCCTTGGTGCCAAGTGAGGACACCATAGCAGAGGCGCAAGGAATTAGGAATATGGTCTAGGACATTTTTCTTAAATGGACGCGATCACCGTTCGAAGCAGGGTGCCCGACTGGCGTTTTGGCCGTGGCGCGCGAGCCCCATCGCGTTCGTGAGCAGATGCACCCTGCCTCAGGGGTCGGCATACAGGCCTGTCTTGGCCTCGCACGGGCGTGGATGCGCGAGACAAGCCCGCGCATGACACCGATGGGGTGGCAAGAGCGCGGAAATGGCGCGCCTGGCCCCTACCTCTTCGGGATGACCACCTCGCCATCCTCCTTGGTGAAGTGATCGGGCCGGCGCTCCAGCAGGGTAAGCACCACCTCGGAGGGCCGGCACAGCTTCACGCCCAAGGGCGTCACCACGATGGGCCGGTTCACCAGGATGGGATGGGCCACCATGGCGGCGAGGATCGCCTCATCCGAGACGCCCGGCTCCAGCAGCCCCAGTTCCGCCGCCGGCGTGCCCTTCTCCCGCAGGATGTCCCGGGGGGCAACGCCCATGCGGGCGAGCAGGTCGCGCAGCAATTCCGCCGTCCAACCCGCCTTCAGATAGAGCACCACCTCGGGCTCGTAGCCCGCCGCCTCCACCATGGCGAGGGCGTTGCGGGACGTGCCACAGGCGGGGTTGTGATAGAAGGTGATCGGAAATTCGGACGTCATCGCCTCGCCCATCATGTGCCTGCCTTGCGCTGTCACGCTCAGATGCCGGTCTCAGTGGCGCCTGGCCGCTCACCAGAGGTGATCCCGGAGGACACCACCGCTTCCTACGCAGTTCATTTCTATATTTCTAGACTAATCGAAATATTGAAGGACACAAGGCCCAAACCGCAGTGCGCATGAGGGGCGCGGCTTTTCGACCGGGCGGACCTGCCCACCGGCGCGCGCCAGATTGGTCAGGCCTCCTCCCCGGGATCGGCCTTAATGCCGAACCGCGCGGCAAAGCCGGCCTCGCCGCGCCGCGTCACCTCCAGCGCGCGGCTGCCCGGCACCCGCGTCACCCAGCCCAGCGCCACAAAGCGCTCCAGCAGCACCGCACCCAGCCGACCGGCGAGGTGCGGCCGGCGTTCCGACCAGTCGAGGCAGGTGCGGCACAGGGGTCGGCGACCGCCGCCCGGCGGATCGGGGTCCACGCCCAGGTCCGCCAGGAAAGCGCGCCCGGCGGGCGTCACCCACCCGGCCCCATCCGCCATTTCCACGTGCCCGCGCTCCACCAGGGCGGCGGCCAGTGCCACGGCCAGCCGACCGGCCATGTGGTCGTAGCAGGTGCGGGCCCGGCGCAGGGCCGCATCGCGCGGACCGGGCGGACGATGCCGTCGCGGGCCGGTGGCCGCCAGCGCCATCAGCGCGGCCACCGCATCCGCCACCTCGGCGCCGGCAAGGCGGAAATAGCGGTGGCGGCCCTGCCGCTCCACCACCAGCAGGCGCGCCGCCACCATCTGCGCCAGATGCCCGCTGGCGGTCTGGGCGGTGATGCCGCCCTGGGACGCCAGCTCGCCGGCGGTGAGCGCCATGCCGCCCATGAGCGCGCACAGCATGTGGGCGCGGGCTGGATCGCCCATCAGGTGGGCCACTTCCGCCACCGCGCTGCCGGAAGCGAAATTGGGTGCCTCGGGGACGGGCACCGGGGGCGACGGGCAGCGCGCCGGCCCGGTCCCAGCGCTCCGGAGGGTCCCCCGGGCGGCGGCAGGTCGCACGGCTTTCGGCGAGACGTTCATCCCGGTCCCCTCCTCCCCCCCTCGCGGCGCCGCCCGACACGCCCCTCCATGGCCGCGAGAGGCTTCCCCACGCGCCGGACGGGGAGCGCCCGCCACGCCCTTGCACCGGATGGCGCCGTGTCCCGCATTCTAGCGCCCCACCTCCGTCCCGGTCAGCCCGCCATGCTTCGGCGCCGGCCGAAACGTGCAAGCGAGGATGCCGCTAAGGTGCCGATCGCCGCCACTGCCGCGGCCCCATTTCCTCCCGCGACCCCGGCCCCGCCTCGGCGGCGGACCGCCGTCGCAGCTTCGCGGACGTTTATGCGCTCCCCTCCCCTTCGCGATCCCGCCCTTCTCCTCCTGCTCTCCACCTTGTGGGGGGCCTCCTACAGCTTCATCCGCGTGGGCGTGGAGACCATCCCGCCGGTGACCTTGATCGCCGCCCGCACTCTCATCGCGTGCGGACTGCTGGCGCTGGTGGTGGTGGTGGTGGCCCGCGGCCTGTCCTGGCCGCGCAACCGGGGCTTCTGGCGGAATTGCGCCATGCAGGCGCTGCTCAACAGCGTGGTCCCCTTCACCCTCATCGCCTGGGCAGAGCAGTCCATCGAGGCGGGGCTCGCCACCATCCTCAATGCCACCTCCCCGGTCTTCGCTTTCCTCATCACCGCCTGCCTCACCCGGCACGAGGCGGTGGGTGGCCGCAAGCTGCTGGGCGTCGCGGCGGGCCTTGCGGGCACCTTCCTGATCGTGGGAGTGGATGCCCTGTCCGGCCTCGGGCGGGATGTCTTGGCACAGCTCGCCGTGGTGGCGGCCAGCGCCTGCTATGGCGGGGCGGCCGTGTGGGGGCGACGCTTTGCGGGGGTGGACCCGCTTCTGCCGGCGGCGGGCTCGCTGCTCTGTGGGGCGGTGGTGCTGGTGCCTTTGAGCCTTTTCCTCGACCGGCCCTGGACGCTGTCGCCTTCCCCGGCTTCGCTCGGTGCGCTCCTGGCCCTGGCGGTGGCCTCCACGGCGCTGGCCTTCGTACTCTACTTCCATCTGGTACAGCGGCTCGGCGCCGTGGGCACGACGGCGCAGGCTTATCTGCGCGTGCCCATCGGGGTGGCGATCGGCGTCCTCGCCTTGGGCGAACGCCTCTCCGCCACGGCCTTTGTGGGGCTGGGGCTGATCCTGGTGGGGGTGGTGGCCATGACGACGCCCGCAGGGCGGCGTCAAAAGTAGAGAACGCGCGACGCCCGCAGGGCGGCGTGAGAGCTAAGGGCGCGGCGCCCGCGCGCCACGCGCGCCGCCAAAGAAAAAGGCCGGGCGCCTCGCGGCGGCCCGGCCTTGGTCGTGAACGGAAAAGGTCGTCAGACCTTCTCCACCTGTCCGAATTCCAGCTCCACCGGGGTGGCGCGGCCGAAGATGGAGACGGCGACCTTGAGGCGGGAACGGGTCTCGTCCACTTCCTCGACAATGCCGTTAAAGGACGCGAAGGGGCCGTCGGAGACCTTGACCGTCTCGCCCACCTCGAAGCTGATGGAGGGCTTGGGCCGGTCGATGCCTTCCTGCACCTGCTGCAGGATGCGCATGGCCTCGTTCTCGGAAATGGGCATGGGCTTGTTGTCGGCGCCCAGGAAGCCGGTGACCTTGGGGGTGTTCTTGATGAGGTGGAAGGCCTCGTCGGTGAGGTCCATCTTCACCAGCACATAGCCGGGGAAGAACTTCCGCTCCGTGTCCACCTTCCGGCCGCGCCGCACCTCCACCACCTTCTCGGTGGGGACGAGGATCTGCTCGAACAGATCGGCGACGCCGCGCTGCTCCGCCTGCTCGCGGATGGCGTCGGCCACCTTCTTCTCGAAGTTGGAATAAGCGTGAACGATATACCAGCGCTTGGCCATGACGCTCACCACCGACCGATTTTCAGGAGCTGGCTGACGCCGAACGACATCACCTGATCCGCCAGGAGGAAGAAGATCGAGGCCACCAGCACCATCACGAACACCATGGCGGTGGTGATGAGGGTTTCACGGCGGGACGGCCAGGTGACCTTCGCCGTCTCGGCGCGGACCTGCTGGAAGAACTCGGTGGGACTGTTCTTGGCCATGTCATACACCTTTGTGCCGGAAGGCTTCCGGCACTTGTCCGGACGCCGCGCTACGGCCGGCCCTCTGGCCGCCCCGGCGCCCTTCCTTGCCCGACCCTCCGCCGCGCGTCCGCGATGGCGGGCCTTCACCGATCCCCCCCGCGCGACGCGCCGGGCGGCTCTCAATTGCGATGGACCCGGCGGCATCCGCCGGTCCCTCTCCCATCCGCCCGAATCGCAACTGACGCTCTCGTCGCGCGTCGCGCATCCCGGCAACGGGGCCTTATGTGTGGTTCGAAGGGGACCGCCGCAACGGCGCCGTCGCCGTTTCTCCCCTGTCTGCTTTCGGAGGCGCCTGGCAGGAGTGGAGGGACTCGAACCCCCAACCCCCGGTTTTGGAGACCGGTGCTCTAACCAGTTGAGCTACACTCCTAATGCCGGCGCCCCGAAGGCGGCCCAGGCGGGCTTCCCCCTTCGAGGGTAAAGTCCGCCGCGCCGGGAAAGCGACCCAGCGCATCGGACGCGTGTGTGTAGTGGCATGCGCGGCGTCTGTAAAGGGGCGCGCATGCCGCCCGCCCACGCTGTCCCCAGCCGGCAAAGACAGGCGCCCGCCCTTACTTTCCGCCCGGCGCGCCTTGGGTCGGGGATGGCGGCGCGGCCGGTGGGCGCGGGCCGTCCGTGGCGCCGAGGGCGCAATCGCGGTTGGCCCCGGTTCCAGGCGCATTCTCGAAGACGCAACGGGTTTCAGGCGGCGTGCCGCACACGCTGGCGAGATCCTTGAAGCCGACGCACCGCCCGTCTGGCCCCCGATAGCCCGGCCCGCCCTTGCAGCCGCAGCCCGAACAAGCCGGCCGCTCCGGACACCGCGCCGCGCCGGAGGCGCTGGGGACGCCCGCAAGGCCGACAGCCAGCAGGAGGGAGGCGAGGGCGAGAATCAGGGACGCACGAGCCAAGGGCAGACCTCAAAGCAAAGGGGCGGCACCTTGCGATGCCGCCCCCTGCATATCTCAATCAGACCAATGGTCCGCTTCGATCACTCGATGATCGAAGCGACCACCCCTGCTCCAACCGTGCGGCCACCTTCGCGGATCGCGAAGCGCAGCTTCTCTTCCATGGCGATCGGCACGATCAGCGCCACGTCCAT
>NZ_JARBFX010000011.1 GCF_028863665.1 Aquabacter sediminis | reverse complement strand
CCGCAACATGAACGGCTCCGCGTCTGCTCCCGCCGCCCAGCACGCCCGACAGGGCAAATCCAACCGCCAGAACGAACTCAAAGCTGGATAGAAGTCGGGGGCAACGTCACTGCGTACGAAAGCAGACTGATTTGACGTTTGCCAGATTGCCAAGCGGCCTTCTCGAAATACTATGGTCGACTTTTCTTCATATTCTCGCATGCTTTAAGTAGCGCTGGAAGATTCATGTCTGCTGCGCAACCTACAAAGGATGAAATATAGTTGATCAACATAGATTTCAATTCTGCTTGGTGATGTGGGATCTGCTCAGCAATCGTTATTTTTACCCGCCTTTTGTGAACGTTATCGGCAGGTCCAAACGTTGAAAATATAAGTCTTCGACCAATATAGTCATATCCGATGTAAACTCCTCGCTCAACGTCTATAGCTTCACAATAGGACTCCGCCTCCTCCTTGGAGGTAAATAGTGAGACGTCATTTCCATCAGCAATAATTATCTGTATCATGTCGTTAGTTAGAACCGATCCCAGAACGAGGTGTCATTTGACTTGGTCTCCCATGGGCGATGACGACCTATCCCTTGACCAGGCCGCGTGATGCCATTTTCTGGATCAACAACTCGTCGATGATAGTGAGGAAGCTCTCCCAAGGGATTGTTTGTACGATTTCCCATTGGTGCCACTCGGAAATCACGTCCAATTGGGATCTCCCGTCCTGCCGCATACATCCCGTAGCCTGCCGCAGCAGCTGTACCAGCGAGCCAAACGCGTCCCGACAAGCGTCCATATTTGAAGGAATCCGAGTTCCGATCAACAAAAGCACCATTCCCCATCCAATCATTCACCGCGTCAGTCGCACCGAAGGTTAGACCTGAGCCAAAACCTTGAACCGCGTTGGAAAATCCGCTTGGAATTGAGGGAAGGTCAGCGATAAATTTTTCCATCCTGCTTTGCTGGTACTCATGAGCAGCATCATTGAACAAATACGAGTAAGCTCCCGTAATCGCACCATTTCCGAAGTTATCTCCTGTAACTGCAGCCACGGCTCCACCGACAACCGCTGCTCGTACTGTATTCGCAAGTCGCCCTTCAATCACTGGGCCGCGAACACTGCTCGCCTTAGTGATCGCAGTGGATGCAAACCCATTCCAGAAGTTACCACCTTGGGCACTTTCTATTGAGCCGCCAACGACGCCGTGTCCAGCAATCGCACCAATTGAGTCAGGATCCCCAAGCGTTCCTGCACCGTTGAATGCTGATCCAACCCCGTAAAAGGCTCCTGCGGAAACGGCTCCTATCGCCGCACCCCGGAATGCCCCCATCAAGACGTCGTCGATTGAACCACCGTAAAGCACTGCTGCTGTTGCTCCAGTAGCGGCTCCCACCAGCGCCCCAGACGCAATAGCGGCTGCGAGTGGCGACAAGGTTCCGAACGAAACCGTGCTCACTGCAACTGCAACAGCAACGATTACGACCGTTCTCCAATTTTCTGAAATCCATTTCCCCGCTTCTTCAAAGGCATGGCCTATTCCGCGCCCCACTGCCGAAAAGGCATCGCCAACAGCGCCTATGGCTCCGCCGATTGTATTGCCTACGTCTTCGAAAAAGCCATAGCCGGAAGGATCAATATAGCGAAGTGGGTTATGCCGAGCATATTGATATCCATTTCCGGTTTGGGAATCGCCGAGCGACTGATTGATTAGGTCAACTGATGTGAACGCAACAACGCTTGAATTATAGACGCGCCCATTCATATGAATGAGAGAGAATTCATCCATGTGCTCATGGCCGGTGAAGCCGCGATCCCAGCTGTCATCAAGGCGCTGCCCTGGGCGCGCACCTTTGGGATCGCGTACGAAAGCGGTCCGCTTGCCCCAGGGATCATACCAGAAGGCGGCAGCCACCCGCCCCGTCTCGTCCGTGATCTTGATCACGGAGCCGAGCTGGTCCTTGTGGAGATACCAAACCTTGTCTGTCTCGATCAGGCTACGCTGGATCTCGGCAGTGGACTGATTGGCGCCTTTGCCAGTCATCTGGCTCAGAATGTCGGAATACTCGCCGTTGGTCTCAATGGTCGCGAACACGCCGTCGCCATTCGAGAGATAAATGCGGTGACGTGTCAGCTTGCCGCGCCGCGCATCGGTCAGAGGGCCAACATACTCCGTCACGCGCTCATAGGAGCCCATATAGAGGGTCTCGACCGCTTCGATTCCCGTGCGCGCAAACTGGCGATAACGAGCGCCGCTTGGGGCATAATCGAAACGCGCCCACCTCGCCTGGTCGGCGAAAAGCAGTTTCATCTTGTTGTCGGACGTGTACTCAAACGTACCCGTCGGACCGCGAACCATGTTCCCGTTCAGGTCATAGCCGTAGCTGTCCCGCGTTGAGCCGGACTTCGTCTGGAGAACGGCGTGGAACGGCTTGGCGTTTGGATCCTCCCCCGCCAATGCGATCGTGACAGGGGGGGCGTAGGAGTAGTCCCCGACACCGGACTTGAAGGTAATGCGACCCGCTGCATCGAACGTGTAACG
This sequence comes from Aquabacter sediminis, assembly GCF_028863665.1. Lineage (GTDB taxonomy): Bacteria > Pseudomonadota > Alphaproteobacteria > Rhizobiales > Xanthobacteraceae > L1I39. The sequence goes on along the minus strand of NZ_JARBFX010000011.1, from coordinate 137,092 downwards.
CTCAGCCGAGCCGTTGGGCTTGGACATACCCGTCAACCGATCGAGAGCATCGTATGTGAAGGATTCGCTGATTGGCTGACCAGGGCGCGTTCCCGTCTTCTCGGTTCGGCTTGTGAGGTTGCCTACGAGATCATACTTCAGGGACAGGTCAAGGACCGTGCCTTCTTTCTCTTGGCCGACATAGATTGTCTGAGGGCGTGCGCTTTGAGGGTCAAAGGTGCGCGTTGTGCTCAGCCCATTTCCAAGGAGGTCAATCGTGCTTCGACCGAACTGATCAACGTCGATAGCGGTCCAGTACTCGAGGCCGCTATAGGCGTTGCGGACGGACTGAAGGTACCCCTTCTTGTCGTAGACGTTTTCGACAGAAACCCCGTTTGGGTAATACAGACGAGCCACACGGCCAAGGCGGTCATACTGAGTAGATGTTGCAAAGGTCTCCTTGCCGATGACGACAGCCCAGCGGTTCTGTCGTCCGAACTCATCATAGAAGAAGTCCTCGCGATACCCGTCGGATCCTCTCACCGAGGCGACTTTTCCGATTCCTCTCGCTGCGGTGTCATATTCCCACCAAGATGTGGCGTCGTTCTGCGATTTCCTTAAAGGGCGGCCGAGCAGATCATACTCTATCGTTGTGATTTGCTGCTTTGCGTCGGTCTGCTCAACTAGTCTGCCAAAGGGATCGTACTGATACCGCCAGCGGCCCATGTCAGGATCGGAAGTCTCAATTCGTTGTCCAACTCCATCGTAGGTGTGGCGGGTCGTGGCGCCGGTGGGGCCGACCATTGTCAGCAATCTGTCCCCAGCGTCGTAGACATAGGTAACGGTGCCACCCATCGCATCTTTGACCTGCAGCGGCAGTCGACGCATGTTGATGGTGGTGGTCGTTTTTCGTCCAAGTGGGTCGGTGATGATCAGCGTTGAGCCGCCGCCTGCTCGCGATGCATATGCAGTCTCTGTGACCGCGCCGTTGGGGGCTACGGTCCTGAGCGCACGCCCGAGTGAGTCGTAGCGATCCACGACTGCCCAATAGCGCGCGGAGCCTCTCTCGTAGGGCAAACTGGTCTTTGTCGGGCGACCGAGTAGATCATACTCCGTGTCTCGCTGGATCGGGCGCTTGGCACCCGCATCAGCCGTGAAGCCCTCTGCGATGGTCCGCAGAACCCGTCCTTTGGCGTCTATCAGCCGAACGGTCGGTGGCAAGTTGTCCGTCCGCGCGCGTGCAACATAGACAACATTCAAGCCTTGTACGGCATCCGCATCGTTCAGTTCCGCAGGCAAGAGCAGTTCGGATGTTGAAGAGACACCAGTGGGCGAAACCTCTCGCAAGAGACGTCCGAAGCCATCGTACTCATAGCTGGTCGTCAACCCATTCGGCCCTGTCACGGAGAGCGGAGCGCCAGTCGTGAGTTTGGGCTCCTTGCGCACCGTGTGTCCCAGCGCGTTCGTCTCGGCGATCGCAAAACGACCGAGAACGTCATACTGGGTCCGAGTTGTTCGCGCGAGCTGGCGTGGAGCCACCACTTCGGTCGATACCACGTTACCGAATTCATCGCGCCGGTAAGTCGTTGTGACAGCTTGGTCAGGAGATTGAACGTTCGCCCGCTCGAAAGCCAACAACCCCGTCGAGGCATCGTAGCCGAATTCGGCGATCCTTGTTTCCGTGTAACGCGCTGTTTCTCCGGCCTTTATTTCGTCGCCTACCTTTACCACGACCGAGAGTGTCAGACGGCCGAAGAACCATTTCGCTACATCGTCCTGTCGATATTCGTTTGTAGTTCGAATGGAGGTGCCATCTCCCCTTAGGCTGAGGGTCTCCATCACATTCTGACGCCGATCAAGGAGGTCGGCGGGCGCGTCGTAAACGAAGCTGTCCTTCTGCGAAGTGACAATTCCTCCGTCCAATTCAAATGTTTTCGAGGACGTTGAAGCGATATTGATCTGCCGAAGGAGGCGCGGGGGCAGACCGTTTTGGCCACCAACCGTTTTTTCCGCCAATTGCCAGGACGTTTCTGTCTCGCTGAGCTTGTAAACCCCCGCGAGCTCTGCGGTCAGCGTTGATGGGCACCAGTTTGGCGGAGACGCGTCGAAAGCGCGTGCAGTACTGCGCCCAGCGGCTCGGATAAGCTGTATCTGATCGGATATCCAACAGGTGGCCTCGCTAACGGGGCTGTTGCGAAGCTTCACGTCCTGTATTAATTCCGTGCGGGTCAGGATTCGGCTTTCGGGGGCTTCATTGAAACTCTCTCGCCAACGGAATCCTAGCGACCTCATCGCAAGCCCATGCATGCGAAATTCGCCGTATCGGTAGGTAAAGGCGATGTTGCGTGAATTGCCTTCATCGACCACAGCACGGCGGACGACGTAGCTTGCAGGCACAGGCGAAATGATTGGGTATTGCGCCAAGGCGCCAGGTGAATAGACGGAATCCCAAAGGCGAGTCTCGCTTTTCCCAGCGCAAGGGCTTTGGGGGTCCGGGTCGAACGGCACCTCGAGAAGTGTCTGGTAGCAGACGGTTGTCCTTAGCCCCATGCCGTTGTCGATCGACGTCAGGACATCCGAGCGGCGACCGGTGTTAAGAAGTACAGGTGCGCTTCCCGGAATGGTGCCGCCCGTTGTAAACGACTGAAGTACGTCGAGCAGGCCGTTGCCATCCACGTCGAAAAGGCGAACCCCCTGATCAACGCCATTCTCATCAATAAAGGCTGGAATCCTTTCGGAAAGGCTCTTGTCTGCCTCTACCCACGTCGTCCCGTTGTTGACAAAGATTCCCGCCTCTTTTTGACCAACCGCTATTTTCCTTGCGTAGACAACATCTAACAGACCATCGCCATTTACATCCAGAAGCCGGAAGCTTGGGTCGCCATCGCGATCTGCAATAGCGGCTGTCGGAAGCTTCCAGGCTGGGGACACCACGAAGCCACGACCAGTCGAAAGGAAAGCTGCGGACTCATTTGTGCCGCCAACCCGTTTCGTGAATATGATGTCGGCAAGGCCGTCTCCGTTTACGTCGGCCCATTGAACAAGCGCTCGCCTATCGCGAAGAGGCACATCGAGATATAGCCGCGTGCCGTTGGCATAAGTCGGAAACCCGATGTAGTGATCGCGCCGCCAGGCCTTACCTGTGTTGGTCCAAACCTCAAAGACATCAGTCGAATTATCATAGGGATGCTTGAACGCCGCGACGATATCTGGAAGCCTGTCGCCATCGACATCAGTGATCTGAACGAAGAGATCCCGCGTTCGTCCGCCAGCATTGGCTTCCTGCGACACAAATGGAATAGGTGGATCATAGCCAGGCGAACGAGCCCATGAACTGCCATCGTTCAAAAATGCGGCTACCCGAAAAAGCTGCCTGTTCAGTTCACAGACTTGCTGGCCGTTTTCTGTCTTGCATGTCTCCACAGGCTCATTTTCCCCGGTCGATCCCTTATTCGGCAGATATCCAACAAGAATGTCGGCACGGCCGTCACCGTTGAGATCAACTATCCTCACGCCAAGGTCACCGACTCCTTCCTTTGAGAAAGGGAAGTCTGCGGGAGGAGCCAAGTCCGATGGCACACCGGGAGATTTTTCCTGTAGCACCCATTTTCGATCAATGCGAGGGTCCCAGGTCCTGCTCGGATCGCATACTTTTTGGTCCTCTGGATTATTGGGATCGCAAGGTAGGTTTCGATAGTAACCCCGCTCCTTCGTCCCCTTCGCACGCTCATAGCTGTATAGAATGTCGATGAAGCCATCACCGTCCACGTCCACAAATTGGACCGGGTTTCCCGTGATGTGGTTGGCTGCAAATGGCTTTGGTGGAACAAGACCTGCGACGGGCAGCCAACCAGAGCCAGTGTTTATGTAAGCGCCCTTCTCATCCTTATCCGCGCTCTGTCCCTGCCGGAAATAGACGATGTCGGGAAGGCCATCACCGTTCAAGTCAAGAAGCCGGATGCCTCGGTCTTGCTGATCCGCGCGCGCAAAGGCGACCCTTGGCACGAAATCGGGAACTTCTGCGAACCCCGACGTCGACCCTTTGTAGACACGTCCAGTTCCAACATCCGAAGCGGCGGGCAAAACGATGTCTGAAATCTGATCGCCATCGATATCGCCAACAAAGGGATTTGGATCAAATTCTCCAGCGATCGCCGTAGACAGTACCGGAGGATCGAACCTTGCGTCCTTGGCCCAACCGGTTGAGGTTTGTGTGTAGGCGAACTTGATTGCCGTTCCGATGGCAATGGCGTGGTTTGCAATAATGCTATCTTGGCCATTTATCTGGACGACCCGCACGGGCACAGATTTTCCGTCTGATGAAACCAAGTCAAACGGTGGCTCTTTCCCGCTGACCTTCTTCCATCCGGTGGGCGAAGCCGTGATCGCCGCCCGAAAGCCAGTTCCTTCGCCAGTCGATGCAACCAAGCTCGCGCAAGTTTGTCCAGTGAGCGTTGCCTCAAGGAGTGCACGAGGATTAATGCTGGCCGGAATGAGTTGCTCCGGCGAGAATTGAGGGCGAGTTTCCTCGACCCAGCCGGTGGCACTGAACCGAAAGACGCGCCACTTCGCCCCGCCAACTGCTGCCGGTTCAATGCCGACGAGTTCTGGCGTTCCATCGCAATCGACGTCGATCAATTTTGCGAAATGCTTCAGTGGAACAGGAGGAACAAAAGCGCCCGATCGTGGGGTCCAACCTGCGCCGTTGTTCTCAAGAAAACCCAACTGTCCTTCCGCTTCATAAATCAGATCCAGCTTCCTTGCCGCACCGAGGCGGCCGGTCAATATGGTCGCAACGCGTTGGCCGTCTACGCTGATATTGAAAGGAAGGAGATAAGTATCGGCAGGCAGCCATTTGTCTTTGTCTGCAAGGAAAGCCGCACTCTGTACCGTTCCATCCTTTGCCTTGCTACTTTTGATGAGGTCGGTTCGGCCATCTCCATTCACATCAATCAGAAGCGCCCCAAGGTCCGCGCCATCACTGTTCGTAAACGCGAAGGGAGGCTTGAACCCGTCGACGGGATCCCACTTGCCATTGCCGAGATTGCGGTAGGCAAATGCCTCCAACTGGTCGTTAACTTGCGCTGCAACAAGGAGGTCAGGAATGGCGCTGGGTTGCTCCGCAAATCGCGTGAAGCGGTACGCACCCGCCAGCTGTCGCCGCTGAGCAAAGGCAATGCCTACGGGGAGTCCATACTTGTTGTCTTCCCAGCCGAACGTAGGCTTGGAGTATGAGAATGTGGTCGGCGCAACTTGATTTCCATCTTCGCCGAACTGCGCGACGCTCGTCAGCACGAAGCGGTTTGCGGTTGCGTCGCGATCTTCGTATCCGAGCTTGTACGTCGAAACAGTTTCCTTTCCTGCACTTAAGCTACCGCGCTCCTTCGCAACAACAGACTGAATTGAATCTAAGCGTCGTTTCTTCTTGATGGCATGGCCGGCTACGAATGCCTCCAGAGCGCGTGTTGCCGTCGTATACGTAAACTTGACAGATGCAAATCCAGGATGAACAATCTTAGTTTGCCCCGTCGCAGGATCGACGGCTCCTCGACCCGTATAGTTGATTTCGGCGATATCGTAGTCACCATCGCCATCGTTCTGATACTTAAATTCGATAAAATTGCCGGTCGTATCAAATATAAAGCTGGCTGCGTGAAGCAATGTCGGCCCGCCAGAGAACTGAATTCGGCTCCCTCCCGCTCCGTTAAAGACGATCGTCAATCCGCCTTTCGTTCGAACTAGGAATATTGAATTTGAGAAGTCAGAACCAACTTGCATTATCTGACTGCGATCATCGATTTCTTTGCGAAATTCGACCCTTCGCGCCACTCCAGTGCCACTAATGTTGATTGGTACAAGGCGTTGGCCATCAAGGAAGAGAGCATCCGACTCTTGCAGCCTGACACCATCGACTTCACCATCGAAGTAGAGAGATTTGGGACCGCGGGTAATCGCGGAAAGTCCAGCGATAGACCAGCCCGCGCCGACACTGCCCCCCGGCGCCTGAGAATCGTAAACTAACGCTAATTTCGGCTCGGTTCCGGCGCTTCCTGGGGCAATTTTAATCGGAATACTATAAGTGGAGCTTCCTGACAAAGTCACATCAAAACTGCCGCCGATTGTCCCAACGACACTTTTTCCTTGTGCAAACGATTGACCTGGCAGGGCGGCTATCGAAAAGCTAACAGCGAAGAATATGAATATTTTCTGAAATGCATCCACCGCCGGACTTGCCCCCACCCCGACATAGTACTTAAGATTGCAGAGAGTCGGACTATTGTCGAGTCTCTGCTAGCTTCAAAAAATCTCAAGCGGTTAAGAGCGGTAGGGTACGCGAGCGAGCCTGCATCTGATAGGCAGGCGCTCAACCCAACATCGGCGGTATCAGCTCGACACCGCGCTCCGCGGCAGGATTTCGGCAACAAATCGGCACTGGAACGCGCGATAGTAGGTCGCAACCCGCAAGCAGACGATGGGCGACCCCAAAGCCGTTGCTCAACCTGTCAGCGGGAGCGTCCTCTGTTACGAGGAGCGGTAGCTGCTGCTTCGAGCCTGCTGACCCAATTTCGTGGGTACAAGAAATCGAACACAAGCGACAGGAACGTTCTCGCCGCCGAATGCTGCCGTTTCTGCGATGCAAAGCATAAGGACTGCATCTTCCGGATGCAAAAGCGCACACTCGGCGGCTATAGCGCACGAGGGAGGGCAATCGGGTGAATTTGGCGTGCCCGGAAGAATTCGAACTATTTTTTGATCGCGAGGCTATCGAAATGATGTTCCTCCGCTTTTGGGATCCGCCCATTCGATCCCGAAACGGCCGCAATGGACGCGCAAAGCCGACGGTGCATCAAGCGTCTTCGGGGGAGCTATAGGCCACTGCAGGCCCAGTCCAATGCAGCGCTTCAGATTGTCGCAAATCAGATAGCGTGACGCCATTATCAAGGATGACTTGTCTCAAAATTCAAAAGTTATGAGACGCATGGCCGCCTCAAACTTTTCAAGCCGTTACGTGTCTCATAATTTAGTCTCAAAACGAGGCGGCATTCTTGCTGCCTGACACTGGTTTCGCCTTTGACTCTCTGCTGTTCGTTCACTGCCCTTTCAGCGACTTCCGCCCGGCGCTTCGCCCCAATCCACTGGACTCAGGGCGGCCACAAGACGCAGAGCCGGAGACATTGGTGCAGCTAAGACGCACAAATGCGCCGGGTCTAATGGCGGCAGCGACCGCGATTCGCGCGGGCAACGCGCCCCGGTCAACGGCGCTGAATTCAAGCTGCTGCCGCCCGGAACCAGCGTGCCGCTCGCCACGACGTTGCTCGCCAATGCCATCGCCTGGCGGCAAGGCGGCGATGTCGCGGTGATTACACCGACGCTGCAAGGCGGGTGTGCCACGTCAATTATCGCCCGGCCCGCTCAGGGGCCCTGTGGCAAACACAACAACGGGCCTTATACGGTCCATTGGGAAGGCAATGACCGCGACGAGGCGCAGGCCATCATCGCAGGTCTCGAACCTGCGGCCGATGCGCCGGCGGCGGCCTGCGCAGCGCTGCGGGCGATGCCGCGGACCGGACCCGTGCGTGCGACACTGTCATGGGTCGAAAACCAAGTTCATGCTTGCGGACGAACAAAATTCACCCGTGCGGAGATTGAGGCCGTCATTGCGCGGCAGGTCTCGCTGCGACGGCAGCATGGTGGCGGCGCTTCGCACAAACTGATGGCGATGACGGTACAGCGTAAGCGTCGTCGAGGTTCGAATCAGACCGGCCAAGCTACCTTGTCTAGCTCACGCAGCAGTCCATCGCCGTAGGCGACGTCGATCTGCCGTGCATAGGTAGCAAGACCGCGCAGGTGGTTCCGAAATCCCGCAACGGAGACAAACCCCCTGACCCTAGCGTGGCGCACCGGGCCGACGTCCTCCTTCATGAGGTAGTGCAGATGCTGCCGCATCAACGCTCGAAATTCACGGCTGAGCCTCGGCTTCTTGCCATCGACAAGGAGGCCGAGGACGACTTTCCGCGCGCCCGGTGGCGAGACGCGAGTCTTGGTGACGTTTGGCGATAGGCCGATTGTGCCCATCAGATTGTAGATCTTCCCAATGAGCCTGCTGCAGTCCGCCTTCGTAATGAACCGGTCGGTCGAGAACGTCAGGTCGTCGGCATAGCGCGTGTAGATCATGCCGTTCTGGTTGGCGATCTCGGCAGCCTTGGCGTCAAAATTCCGCATGGCCAGATTGGCGAGCATCGGGCTCGTGGGGGCACCTTGGGGAAGATGACCAAGGAGCGGCCCTGGATCGTCCCGGTAGACTTGATAGGCCTCAATTTCAGACCAGCGCTGCTGCACTCTCCAGCGATCAGTCGAACGCCGCGTGCTCCATCCAGCCAGCCTTGTGCTTATCCGTGCCATCTCCAGCGATACCAACGGTTGATAGCCTAGAGAGAGAAACACTCGGTAAGCGGCGATTTCGTTGATGGACTCAAAGAAGTTCCGAACATCCATCTTGATCAGCCACTTGCATCCGCAGTGTGGTGCGGCCGCGTCGACTAGCTTATCGCCCTTTGAAAAGGCCACGCTCGCCGAATGAGCTGCTGCCTTGCTAAGAATCGCCTGCGTGATCCAACGCTGCACCTTCATAAGCTGGGGCGAAGGAATCGCGATTTGGCGGTAGCGCCGTTCGCCTGTGTGAGCCGGGCGTTTCCGAATACGGAAAACTCGATACCCCTCGTTCGGTGATCGCTCGGCCACCCGACGCAACACGCCGTAGTCGACCCGAGCCTGTTGGGCTAGGTGGGCCAAGGTAAACACCGGCGGCAACGAGGGGATCTTCAGCTGGGACGCCGTCGCCAACGCATTTGCCAAGACAGCGGCGTCGACGCTCAGCGCTCGACCTTCTCGCTCGTAGAGTTGAGGGCGCCATCCGACCATCTACTTTGACACCCTAGGGGTGAGACAGATCGCGGAGTGGAGCAAGACATCGCCGCGAACCGCCGCAGGCGGCACTTCGCGATCTGCCTTAGCTTCAAGCGCCCGCTTTTCCTTAGACGCGCAGAATCTGCGGCCCATGGACGTCAAGCCCGAAGGCTTTCGGCCCGGCGCCGGCCTCTCGACCGGCATCAACTAGAAAGTCCCTGCGGCGCCCTCAACGAGGACGGATAGTAGAACGGCAGCGCTTCGGTGGGAAGCGGTTCGTCATGAGGCGCCTTGCGCGCCTGCCGGAGTTGCGCATGACCTAGATCAGTTAAGTGATATCCGCCGTCGACCCAGTTATTCTTCAATGCGGCCTTGAGAGCGGCCTCGACCTCGATCACTGTCAGACTGGTTTTCCGCGAGATCGCTTCGGCCTCGCGCGGCGGGCGGCTCAAGGCCGCGAGAACCATCAATAGGTTCCGGGCGTAGGGTTTGGCGCTGGCGACCTGACCGGCTTCGGCGAGACGGGCCTGGCGCATCTTGACGAGGTGCGTCCGGACCGCCTCTGCGTCTTGCGCCGTGGAAAAATGCTGCCGGGTCGCCGACGTGACCCGCACGGGGAACAGCGCGGCCCAGCCATGCCCGTGTTTGTGCAAGATCAGAGGCGCGTTGTTCGGGACGCCGTGGGCGAACGCGATCAGCGCGCCGCCGTGGGCGTAGCCAGTCGGCGGCATCACGCTGGGGGGAACGGGCGAATACTTTACGCAGAGATTGCGCACATCGCCGTTCGAGAATTCGGTGTCGATGGTCGGACAGCCCACGACGACGTGAACCTCGGGACGCGAGGGGTGGCGTTCGACGACCGCGCGCCCAGTCTGCGTTGCGGTATAGGCGACCACCTCGAACGAAAGCCCTCTAGTCGCGCGTCCGGACCACCAACTTCGGACCGACCGAACCCGCCAAGCCGCCTGCAGGTAGGTGCGCGCGCGCTTGCCGGACCCGATGAAGTCCGTGACAAGAACGAAGCGCCGGATGCGATGCTTGCGGATGGCGTCGGGACCGGGGTGATTGAAGACTTGCTGGGAATGGGCGCGGCAGACCTCGGACACCATCTGCGCCACCAAGCCTTCGCTGCCGACATCGGCGTCATAAGCCTGGGTCGGTTGGACGGGAGGTGGCCCAACGCCGTGCGCCCGACGTACTTTCGTCTTGGATTCCTTAAAGAGACGAAACGGCACGCCATGCCGATGGCGGACCTCACGCTCGACATAAACTCCAATCGGCCCGTTTCCCTTGGCCAACCGGGCCAGCAGTAGCGCCTGTAATCCTTCTGCGAACGCATCACGCGAGACCAAGGTCATCGCCCGCAACAAGGCGACAGCGACCGGTTGGTCCTCCGGCTCGAACTGGCCGAGCCACGCGAGAGTCGGTTCCGCTTTCAAAAATGCCGAGTTGCCAGCCAAAATGCCTCTCTCCGGCCCGTGCGAATATTAGTGGCCAGACTACTAACTGATCGATCGCCTGTGCCAGCCTAATCTTCGCGTCCTGTGATGTGGTGGAGGGACAGCGCATCATCGAGCGAGCAGCTACTATACGCCAATGGGGTGCTCGCCTGGCTCAGCTGGGAGTTCCGCACCAGATGCAGACATACCGTTGCAGGCCTGCGGTGGGCCAAATCGAGCCATATCGACGTGAGCACGCGAAGGTCAGCTGTCGCTGACCAAAAGCTGCCAGTTTCCAACTGGCCCCCATCAAGCCATGGGCACAGCATCTCGCTGACGTTGGAATGGCTTCAGGCGCGCCTAGGGCCGTGAGACTTTGCCTCGGGCAGGGAAGATGCCTCAAGGGCTCCAGAGGACGCTACGGCGTCCCTGTTTCGCGCCACTTACGCCGCACTCAATTCAAGGCGAGATGGATTGCCGGATTCGTAACGTAGACCGCCGAATTTCCCACAGCCCGTGCTTCGGCTTGGAGACGCTTCATGTTGTACTCGTAGTCGTAGATAAAACGCTGAGCGCCATCCTTGGCTTGGATGCCTATGACACCATACCAGAGCATGAGATCGAAGGCTCGCACCGCATCGGCCTCAGGCAGACCAAACTCTATGAATTTCCCGACGAATTCTCCGTAGGAGAGATGCTGATCAGCTCCCACGAGTGAATATAGAAGGTCAGAAGCTAGCCCCGAAACATCTCTTATCTCATACCCAAAATCATCAATGAGGTAGAGGGAATGTTGTTTCACGGCGTCGATGCAGTCCTCAGCAATCACACTTTCATGGCCACGATTGATTGCATTAGAAATGGCATTCTCGATTATGTTTATTAAAAATCGGGGGCGCATCAAGCAATGATCGACAAAAAATTCGAAGGAATCCTGAGTCCCAATGAGCCGAGGAAAAAAGCGGGTCCAAAGCTCATCAAATGACCGAACTTTGTCGCTTAGTGAGGACTGCATCCGCTTGTAAATCACCTGCTTGAGCTTCGCGCGATCCGTCCAATCAATTCGAACTTGACCCGCCTTTCCTCTATCAGGCGTCTGCTGGACCATTAGCTCGTATATATCATTGCGAAGAAAAACGACCGTCATACAGTTTCGATGGGCTGCGTTAAAATCTCGACGCAACTTGTCCAGTGACTCTATCAAAAGCCGAACCATCCTGACATCAAGGTCTTCGACGCCACTGGTCGGCCACCCTTTATCTATATTATCGAAAAGTATTACGATTTGCTCGAACTGGTCTGTGTTTCTCTGAATAATAGATTTTAGCTCAGTGACGCCGCCCCTGAATATGATGCCCGTCAATGAGTCCGGGCTTATTTGATTGCCTTTCGCGTGGGCAGCCTCAATTTCCTGCACGATGAAGTTGACGAGTCTGTTGATACGAGTGGTGAAATCACCCGTTTCGGTCACCTGATAGGTGCGAAGCCATTTATTAATTTCACCAACGATTTTAAGCGCGTTTCCATCAAATCTGGCGTTACGTTCGTATTTATCGCGGATAGCGAGTATTATCTCAGATAAAAAAAGAAAATACCAAAAGGCCGCTATTGTATGGTCAAGAGCTCCAATGTTAACAATTGTCGATAATTCTTCTCTAAATAGATGAAGCTGGTGCGATTCGGGCTTGAGATCGCAAATTATATTGCTCTTATCTTGCCGGAACTCATCTCGAACCTGAAAGAAAATTGCTGTTTTTCCAGCGCCCTTTCGGCCTGCAACCACATTCACTTCGCCACGCCGAGTTCGAATAAACTCTGAGGTCTGGACGAAATAGTTGGCCAAAGTGCGGAACTCGTTTTCAGCAGCGGACGCACCGAGGGAGAGTCGCTGCAGAGCAGTTCTGGTCGTTCGTGCAAGCGAAGGTTTTATGGATTGTGTGGCTTCCAAGGCCTTCTGCGCAAAAGGAACGACTACTTCCGCGGCGACACGCTCGTCTGAGACCGGCGTTATCATTTCCCGATAGTCAGCCGGATTCTGCCCGTGGGTGGTAACATTCTGAACTAGCAACGTATATCGGTCTAACCCATGGCAAAGACCGGCCAAAAAGGCCGCCCTCAGATTATGCCGCTCGGCGTCTTCGATGTGCTCATTGAGTATTGGGATAACGATGCCTGAGGAGGCCGTGATATCCGCTATCATCTGCACGGCGGAGAAACGGGGAACTTCGACCGGATCAAAGCTCCGATAAAACACCTTCGCGCGCTTAACGGCCGAAACGATGTAGTTTCTGAAGTCGGTCTTTCGCAGGGTGTCCAGCACGAAAAGGGGCTGCTGAGTCTCTAGCGGTCTGGAGTAAAGCTCAACCAGTATGTTTTCTGGTATCTTTTCAAGTATTGACAATAACTGGTCAGCATTCTCGTATGTTTGATAGCCGATATTGTCGAATAGGCCGTCTTTTTGGAGATCCGTAGAGGCACCGGCGAAAGATACATTTACAACCGGCGCAACGGGCTTTCCCAGTCCAATCGCAAAGCCCGCCTCATAGTACACATTCTTATTCGGCTTGGTGACATCAAAGACGAACACCTGCTTGTTACGGATCGTCTCTCGCACCTTGTCAGGGATGAAGCTCCCAAAGGGATTCATCTCCTGCCAAGTGGTTATCCGATCCGGGGTATCGCCGTTTGCCTTCGCAGCGGCTGCCGAAATGGTAGCAGCCAAGTCAACAGGTTGGCTGGGATAAGCGAAGAAAACCGTCGCCAATTTGGTGGCCATCGCATCCCCCAGGCGCATGTCATTTTTTGATTCTACAACCTGAAATATCGCATCAAGCCTGCCGAGCACAAGCTATTCGATCTTCGGTGAATTTAGCCGACCCAGATGGCAATCGAAATTGTTATAGTTGAAGGGCGTTCCTAGCAATGCGCCTCGCCAAAGGGCCGCTTTCGGGTGACCGAACGAAGCATCAAATGACAGCGTCGGGATCGGGTCCAGAAGGGCAGCTATCTGCAAGGCGTCAGCCACAACCGGCCAGTCCGCTGCCAGCCCCATACCCGACGTTCAGACACTCATCTGTCCAAGCCCGCTTCTGGCGCCGCGATCCGCCCGATGGTTGCCTTGCTCACTCCCATGATGCGGGCAATGTGCCTGACGCTTTCGCCATCTGCCTTGAGCTTTGCAACATAGGCCTGCTGATCGGCAGAGAGCTTCGGCTTGCGGCCGAACTTGATGCCGCGTGCCTTGGCCCTTGTGCGGCCTTCGCCTGTGCGCGTGCGGATCAGTTCGCGTTCGAATTCGGCAAGACCGCCGAGAATGGTCAGCATCAGGCGGCCGTGAGGGGTGGTGGTGTCTGCCCATGCGTCAGAGATGGAACGGAAGGCCGCGCCCTTTTCGGCCACTTCGGCAAGGACGTTGAGCAGATCGCGCGTGGAGCGGGCAAGACGGTCAAGACGCGTCACGACCAGCACGTCGCCGGCCTTCAGCTTACCGATGCATTTGCGCAGCTCGCGGCGTTCCGTCTTGGCCCCGCTGGCCGTCTCAGAAAAGATGATCGTGCAGCCGGCGGCGCGTAGGTGTTCGATCTGGCTCTCTAGAGACTGCCCATCAGTCGATACGCGTGCATAGCCGTAGTTCATGTCGCTCAAGATACAGTACGATTAAAAAGATAGCAATTTTTTCCTACGTTCGTTGGCTGCTCAGCCGCCTTGCACCATTCGGGGGCCGCGCTCTTCTCGACAAAGGGGAGGACGGCGCGGCTGAGATGCCGCGCCGTCCCAGGCGCCTCGCTCACCGGTTGGGGGCAACCTTCTTCGCAGCATGAGTACGGCCAGGAGCGGCGAGGGCCTTCAGTTTCGCCGCGTCGAACAGCAGGACATGGGTCCGCTCAGCCTTCAACCCGAGAATGCGCAGTTGCCGAACGAAGAGGCGGGGCTCCTTGCCGGGAAGCAGCACGCCCTTGCGTTCCAGCGCGTGCAGCACCTTATCCTCTGCGCCTGTGACAAGGTCGCTGAACGTGCCCCGGAATAGCGCCAGGTCCATTTGCCCCCCGGCTGTGCGTCGGATGCCCCAGGCCGTCCCCACGGTGTCGGCCGGAAGCTCCTCGCCCCTTTCGACGACAGGGAACCGGTCCTCGTTGTCGGCCTCCTTGGCGAGCCTTTGGATCAGATCGTCCGCCTCAACCTCAGGAGGGCGCACCTCCTCCCAGGCGACACGGAAGACCTTGCGGATGGCCTTTGTCCCCTCCTTCCTGCTCCACGGCGCGATCCCAAAGTCATCTGCAAGCATGGCGGCGGCGAAGACGACGGCGAACTTGCGGGCAAAGCGCTCCGCGAAGGGATGAGGGTGAGGTACAGCCCAGCGCAGAAACTTGTCCACGTAGTCCATGCCACGTCCTGCCGACTCGGGATCATGCACGAACCCCCAGACGAACCGCTTGATGGCCGTGCCGTGGTGTGTGCCACAAACTGCCCCAGCCTCGTCCGCGAGCCCACGCCGCTTTTCGCCATCAGGCTCCAAGTCGAACACTCCACCCTTTTCCGGGGCGGGGACCGGGACGCTGATGAGGCGCACCTGCTCTCCCCCTCGTCGGGGCGTGCGTGGGTCGTCCAAGGGTTCTTCGCCATTAGATAGCCCGACCAGCAAGAAGCGGACGTTCTGGAGGTTCGGGTCCTCAACCGCCTTCTTGGACCGCTGACGCCCCTGTCCGCCAGCACCCAGAAAAGCCAGGGCGCCGAAATACTTGGCCTTCGATGCCTCCGCGTTTATCCGGCCGGCTTCATCAAGGACAAGGAGACCGTCATTGCAGGCGGCCGCTTCTTCCTCCAAAGCCCGGGGCGTCAGGTCAAAGGTGCGAAGCCGGTTGCGGTCCGCACCCTCATACACGGACTGTGCAGCCATCAGCGCCGTGCTCTTGCCGGTCGTGGTTTGCCCGTAGAGGTGGAAAATGACGCCTTCATCATATCTCAGCCGCCGGAGCAGAGGACCAGCAAGGGCGGCGGCAATCGCGAACGTGATGAAGCTGGATGCGGCGCACACGGGGGCGAGACCCTCTCTCCACCCATTCGCCTTCCCAGCCATGCACTCGTCCCGCAGGTCACGCCGAAGAGCAGTCAACGAGCCACGCTTGCCGAAAATGGCGTGCGGGCGCGCATAGGCCGCCTTGTGCCAGCCGCAGGTGCGCGTGGACTGCACGATAGGGACGGTGCTGTCAGAGAGGGCCGCCTTGATATCATCCAGCAAGGTCGGCGTCAGCTCGACGCCCAATTTCGCCAAGTCGCGCTGGACACCTCGTGGGTCGCTGATCTGCGACCGGGGCGCCAAGTGGCTACCCTTGGTGCCATTGATACGGCGAAACCCGAGTTCGACGAAGAACTCACCGGTGTCGACCTGCTGGTGAATTTTGGTTGCTCTCACGCTCGGCTTTTTAGCGCGCGTCATGTAAAAATCTCCTGGGAGGTGAGCCGTCTGCGGCTCACCGGATTGACGAAGTTGATGCCGCGCGCGCAGCCATTCGTGCGCGTGCAGTTTGTGTGCTGAAAAGTGAGAAAACCGAAGAAAACGGGGGCTAAACGGACCAAGAGGGCACTTTTGTGCCCATTCGGTGCATTGCTCGTCCGTCCTTCAGCGACACTCGCTCGTGCCAATTCGGCCGAGACGCGTGCCAAGGATCATGAAGCGTTCTGGCATGCGCATGCCCATTCGCCAGTGATCATGTTCGCGTAGATGCCGCAGAGGCACATTCACGTAGCGCTGCCGCTGCCGACCATTTTCTGCAGTGTAGGCCACCCGGCCTTCAGGCAGAGGCTTGGTCACATAGGCGAGTGTACGCGCAAGGTCGCCGTCCCCTATGGGCTTGACCATGATCGGCTTGGGAACAGCTGCCGTTGGGGGGACCGCCAGGGCGTCCCGTATTTCAGCAGCATCACCCCCTGAGATCACCGCATGAAGATGTCCCTGCCACCAGATCTCGCCGTCATGCATGTTCAGGCTGACGTCGACACTGGCAATGCCCCGGAGGCCCGGGAGGTCTGCAAGGCGTCGCTGGAGCCATCGATGCAGCGTTCGGGGCTTCAGGCTGTTCAAATCGCCCGGAAGGTAGCCCCAATTCCAGCGCACAGCCGTCACGAGCAGGGCTTGGCCATCTGCCTGCACCAGACGATCGTGCGCCTTGATGATGAGATCAGCTCTGTATCGCCACTGCCCGAAGAGGCATGCCGCCTGGCACCTTTTAGGTGATCGGCAAAGGTCGCCCTCGTGGCAGCGGGCCATTGCCTCCCACACGGCAGAGACCTGGTCCGCGTTCCTTCTGATCTGCGAGGCCTGCTGCCTTGCCACACGGTCGATGGCTTCGAACTCGGCAAAGCCTCGGCGTTTCATCTCGCGGCGGATGGTGCTGCTGGCCCGGAGGCCAGCAGTTGCGGAGTGAGATCGCGATGCCATCATGCGATGCCCCGGTCACGGAGGGCCATCACGTCTTCGAAGCGCCAGCGCACGCTTCGCGGACCGATGCGGACCGGCCGGGGATATATGCCCGCGGCCATGCCGGCATAGAATGCACTTCGGGAAACCCTCAGAATTGCAAGGACTTCCTCGAGGCGAAGGAGGCGGTAAACGGTGTGGTCCATAGTGGGCTCCATTTGCGGAGCCCCAACATTATGGCCGCCGAACGCGGAGATTTCGCCGTCATTCCGTCGGAAAAACCGCTACCGCGAGCGAAACTCTCAGGGTTCTCCGGAACGAAGAAATTCGATCCTGGCCTGCACATTTTCCAATGTTAATTTGACGTTTTTATTAGTTACCGACAGGCCGCAGTCTTCTATTTTTTTAACTATACTTGAAGTCGCCTTACTATTTGAACCAAGAACGTACATCAATGGTCTATTACAATAGGCATATATGATTTTATACAGGGTGTCGCGATGAGTGGCGTTAACAATCTGAGACTTCCGAACATTGCGGTACTTACGCTCGTACATATCCTCACGCTTTTCACATTTTAGTACTATTTTACCAATCCTCGGGTCAAAAGTAGCTCCAAAACGCAGGAGATATCTGTACATTTCAGGAGCAGAACATCCTTCTACGTGCTGAGACAATCGTTCTGCCGCCCTTTTATATCTTTCAAAATTTGACCGATCTTCTATATCCAGATCTTGATACTTAGATGCATTTGGATCCAAACCTAGCGCCAAATACGCCGCTTCCTCAGAACTCCAAGAAGGAATGTTACCCCAGAAAATGAAGTCAAAATTTTTATAATCATCACTCCTTAAATATTCAAGTGATTTAGCATACAATTCACCATCGCTTGAGAGACTCTGCATCATTAATACAACACATAACTCTTCAATACTAATGCTATCTTCATCTCTATGTTTCGACAGGGCGAGTTGCTTAAAATTACGCACGGCGAACGAAACTAGTGTTTGAATTTTCATTTCACCCCCCTATAAAGGCCGACCAAGCGAACATCAGATCACGCCGCTTTTCAAACAGATCACCCCGCCGATATGCTGCCTCGACCCGGTTTTCGACCGTGTGGGCCAAGGCCATTTCACACACTTCTCGAGGGAAATTAGTCTCTTCGGCTGCCCAGTCGCGGAAAGCCGAGCGAAAGCCGTGAGCTGTGACGTCGAGTTCGAGCCTGCGCAGCACCATGAGGAAGGCCATGTTGGACAAGGGCTTGCCTGCAGAGCGACCAGGGAAAATGGGGCCTTCGTTGCCAAAGGCCCGTGCCTGTTTCAAAAGCTCGATTGCGCGAGGGCAAAGCGGCACACGATGCGCCTTTTTTGCCTTCATGCGCGCGGCCGGCACCGTCCAGGTCTGCTCATCGAAGTCGATCTCGTCCCAGGTGGCGCCGATCACTTCCCCTGTCCTTGCGGCAGTAAGAATCAAAAGCTCGAACGCCAGCTTAACAGTGATCGCAGCATCGCATCCCCTCAGCCTGGCAACAAAGTCTGGCACTTTCGCGTAAGGAAGAGCGGCGTGATGCTCCTTTGTGGCAGTGTGTTTTGGAAGACCGCGCTCAACACCTTCAATGGGATTGTCGCCCTGCCGATAGCCAGCCGCCTTGGCCCAGTCGAACACCGTCCCCAGCCGCTGCTTCAGTCGACGGGCAGTCTCCGGCTTGGCCAACCAAATGGGAGACAGCACCCGCAACAAATGAGGGCTCTCGATCTCGTTGACAGGGCGGTCGCCCAGCTCGGGAAAGGCATAGGTCTTGAGCGTAGTCAGCCATTGCGCTGCATGTTTCGGATTCTTCCATGAGGGGGCGTTCTCGGCGTGCACGCGCTCGGCTGCCTCCCGAAACGTCGGGACAGACGGTTTGAGCTTGTCACGCTCCGCAAGAGGGTCCCCGCCCTCCCGTGCGATCTTGCGAAAGGCCAAGGCCTTTTCCCTTGCCTCTTGGAGCGGCACGAGGGTGGTGCTGCCGAGGCCAATGTCTCGACGCCTCCCCTGAACCACAAGACGTAGGAGCCAGTGCCTGGCGCCGGCCGCAGTGACTTCGAGATAAAGTCCATTGCCGTCGGCGTAGCGGCCTGGCAACTTGATCTGGCGCACTTGCACGGCCGTTAGCGCCTTGTCCGGGTGCCGTCCTTTTCCCTTCATCCGCCCAATTCAGACCCCACATTCGTCCCCACATCATGATCGAGCTGAGGGCGAATTTCAAGAGATAACCTTGGACGTGACGGGATTACTAAGTGTTTGTGGAAAAAGACATTAATGACCTCTGCCGCATGACGACGGAAATCCACTTAGCAGACTCTCTCTCCGCCAATTGCCTCTTCCAGGCTTCCCCACCCTTTCACAAGCGTTGAAATTCCTGGATTCTGTTTCGCAGAGTGTCTCGAAAAGCGCCGCGAAATTCCTCTCAATCCCGGTTCGGTGTTCGGGCTAGGAGCAGTCACGCCCTAGCCATGCGCCTCTAGCCATTGAGATGAAACTCAACGGACTCAACGCCCGGACGGTCGCCACGATCACGAAGCCAGGCCGCCACGCAGATGGGGGCAACCTTTACCTCGTGGTGTCTCCCACCGGCTCAAAGTCGTGGACGTTCTTTTTCCGCTGGAAAGCGGACCCTTCCGCTCCCGGTGGTGGGAAAATGCGGGGGTTAGGGTTGGGTCCGCTAGGGTCCGTATCTCTGGCCCCGGCGCACCAGTTCGCGGCTCAGGCGCGCAAGCAGGTCGCGAGGGGGATTGATCCCATTGCCGAGCAAGGCGTGAGCCGGACATTCTTATGAATGTCCATCCGGGAAGCTCCGGCTCAGGGCTGGTTGGCTCGCAACCCCAGCTTCTCAGCCAAGCCCCGGATGAACAACATAGCTTCGACACCTAGGCCGCCGCCGGCGGCGGCCCGGTGCCCCGGCGAGCCATGCCCATGGCGGCCGCGCTGTCTGCCGCAGCGCGGGCCCGCGCACAAGCGGGCCGCCTTGGGCAGGCGCCGCGATCAGTCTCGCAAGAGGTCGTTGATGGAGGTCTTGGCGCGGGTCTGCTCGTCCACGCGCTTTACGATCACGGCGCAATAGAGCGAGGGGCCGGGGCGTCCATCGGGCAGGGGCTTGCCCGGCAAGGAGCCCGGCACCACCACGGAATAAGGCGGCACCTCGCCGATGAAGATTTCGCCGGTCTCCCGGTCGACGATCTTGGTGGAGGCGGAGATGAAGACGCCCATGGAGAGCACGGAGCCGCGGCGCACCACCACGCCCTCCACCACCTCGGAGCGGGCGCCGATGAAGCAATTGTCCTCGATCACCACGGGGCCGGCCTGGAGCGGCTCAAGCACGCCGCCAATGCCCACGCCGCCGGACAGGTGCACATGCTTGCCGATCTGGGCGCAGGAGCCCACGGTCGCCCAGGTGTCCACCATGGTGCCCTCGCCCACATGAGCGCCGAGATTCACGAAGGAGGGCATCAGCACCACGTTCGGGGCGATGAAGGCGGAATGGCGCACGATGGCGCCGGGCACGGCGCGGAAGCCGGCCTTCTTGAAATCGGCGCCATTCCAGCGCGCGAACTTGGAGGGCACCTTGTCCCACCAGGCCGCGCCGCCAGGGCCGCCGGTGATGATGTCCATGTCGTTCAGGCGGAAAGAGAGGAGCACGGCCTTCTTGAGCCACTGGTTGACCTGCCAGCCGCCATTGGGCGTGCCGTCCGCCACAGGCTCGGCGACCCGCGCCTCGCCCGCGTCCAGCATGGCAAGCGCGTGCTCCACCGCCTCGCGCAGGGCGCCCCGGGTGGAGGAGGTCACCTCGGCCCGGTTCTCGAAGCCCTCTTCGATGATCTGCTGGATGTCGGTGTCGCCGATATGGCGGGTGATCTTGGACATTGGGAGCCCTCACTGTTGCGCAGCGCCCTGGGAACAGCAGGGCCCGCGGATGTCGGTTCAGGGGTGGTTCGGCGCCTCGCGGAGGCTGTCCCGTAACGGGCTCAGCCGCGTTCCTTCACGGCCACGAATTTCAGCTTGGGCCATTCCTCGATGGCGCGGTCGAGCACCCATTGGCTGCGGGCGAGATAGACCGGGGCCTCGTCGCGGTCGCGGGCGATGGAGGAGCGGGAGGTCTCGATGAAGCGGTCGATCTCGGCCCGCTCGCCCACGATCCAGCGGGCGGTCACGAAGGAGACCGGCTCGTAGCGGATCGGCACGCCATATTCCTTTTCCAGGCGCGAGGAGAGCACGTCCAGTTGGAGCGTGCCCACCACGCCGACGATGGGGGCGGGATCGGAGACCGGGCGCAGCACCTGCACCACGCCTTCTTCCGCCATGTCCTGGAGGGCTTTCGAGAGCTGCTTGGCCTTCATGGGATCGGAAAGCAGCACCCGGCGCAGGATTTCCGGGGCGAAGTCAGGAATGCCCTCGAAGCGGATGGTCTCCCCTTCGGAGAGCGTATCGCCCACCCGCAGCATGCCGTGGTTGGGAATGCCGATGATGTCGCCGGCCACCGCCTCGTCCACCGTCTCGCGTTCCTGGGCGAAGAAGAAGATGGGGTTGGCGATGGCCATGTTGCGCTTCTCGCGGGCGTTGAACAGCTTCATGCCGCGCTTGAAGGTGCCCGAGCACAGGCGCACGAAGGCCACCCGGTCCCGGTGGTTCGGGTCCATATTGGCCTGCACCTTGAAGACGAAGCCGGAGACATGGTCTTCCTGCGGCTCCACCACGCGGCCAGTGGCGGTGCGGGGCAGGGGCGAGGGGCCGAAGGTGCCGAGGCCCGTGAGCAGCTCTGCCACCCCCGCTTCCTTGATGGCGCTGCCGAAGAAGACGGGCGAGAGGTGCCCTTCGCGGAAGCTGTCCACCTCGAAGGGCGGCAGAACGCCGAGCGCGAGGGTCAGGCCCTCAACCGCATCGGCCAGGATTCGGCTGTCAAACTCATCAAGGCCGTCCATGCCGAGGAGGTCCTCGACCTCGTCGAACGGCACGACGCGGGTCAGCGGCCCGCCGCGCTCTTCCGCCAGCAGGGCGCGCTTGCCCTTCACATCGATGAGGCCGCGGAAGTCCGTGCCCATGCCGATGGGCCAGGTGAAGGGGGTCAAATCGAGGGCGAGGGTGGCCGAGATGTCGTCCATCAGGGCCAGGGGGTCGATGCCCTCGCGGTCCACCTTGTTGATGAAGGTGAAGAAGGGAATGTCCCGCAGGCGGCAGACCTCGAACAGCTTGCGGGTCTGGCTCTCGATGCCCTTGGCGGCGTCGATCACCATCACCGCGGCGTCCACCGCCGAGAGAGTGCGGTAGGTGTCTTCCGAGAAGTCGGAGTGGCCGGGCGTGTCCAAAAGGTTGAAGACGATACCGTCGCGCTCGAACGTCATCACCGAGGAGGTGACCGAGATGCCGCGCTGCTGCTCGATCTCCATCCAGTCCGAGCGGGTGCGCCGGCGCTCGCCGCGCGCCTTCACATGGCCGGCCATGCGGATGGCGCCGGAGGCCAGCAGCAGCTTCTCCGTGAGCGTGGTCTTGCCCGCGTCGGGGTGCGAGATGATCGCGAAGGTCCGCCGGTGCGCATAGTCGGGGAGGGCGGCGGTCGGCGCCGCGCCGGTTTCTGTCTGTTCGAGCATGGGCGCCTTATAGTCAAAAACGCCGCCGCACGGAACGGCGAAGCGTGCCGAACTCAGGCGCGAATGCAGAAGGAAAATGGCGGATGAAAAAGCCAGTGGGAGCCGTCCGAGCGGCGGGCATGCGCGCGAGGCTGGCGGCGGCCGTCCTGTGCTTCGCCCTGCCGGCCCTCGCGCCCGACGCCCATGCGCTGCTGGCGCCCCAATATTACGAGCAGGCGCGGCGCGAGGCGGCGAGCGTGATCGTATTGGAGGTCAACGCCGTGACACTGCCGGAGGAGGCCTACGGTCTGTGCCAAGTGACCGGCACGGTGCGGCGGGTGGAGCGGGGCAGCGCGTTCGCGGTGGGGCAAGCGGCACGGATCGCCGTGCCCTGCGCGGCGCCGGACGCGCGGCCACCCTTGGGCGGCACCATCTACCAGGAGACGGCGCGTCTGAAGGCCGCGCCCTATGGGCGCGCCTATCTGGACGCGGCGGGCGGCCTGGCCCTGTCGCAATATGAGATGCTGGACGCCTTGCCTTAAGGGCGGACGGGCCTTTCCCGTCGCCCAGCTGCGTGCCGGACGTCAGTCGCCCTGGCCGGGCTCGGGGGAGAGCAGCTCTTCCTTGCCGGGCTTGCCGTCCCATTCCTTGGCATCGGGCAGGGGATCGCGCTTCAGCGTGATGTTCGGCCAGGCCTGCGCATATTGGGCGTTGAGCGCCAGCCACTTCTCGAGGCCCGGCTCGGTGTCCGGCTTGATGGCCTCGGCCGGGCATTCCGGCTCGCACACCCCGCAATCGATGCATTCGTCGGGATGGATGACGAGGAAGTTTTCGCCCTCGTAGAAACAATCCACCGGGCAGACCGAAACGCAGTCCGTATATTTGCACCGGATGCAGTTCTCGGTGACGACGTAGGTCATGGCGGTTCCCTTTCGCGCGCCGGACTAGCGCAGGCCCCCTTTCCACGCAAGGGCGCGGAGGGCGGGGGAGGCATGCGGGGCGCTACTTTTCACTCTGTTCCGATGTCAAATCTTCGAATATCTCGGCTGCTGCTGTAGCATTTCCGCGGCGGGGCGAAAAGTCGCGAATGCGCAGCACGCGCACGCCGGCATCCAAGGACACCGTGACCACCTGGCCGACGCGCACCGCGTGCCCGGCGCTCACGATGCGGGCTCCGTCCACCCGCACATGGCCGGACCGCACCAAGGCGGTCGCGGCGCTGCGCGATCGCACGACGCGGGCATGCCAGAGCCACAGATCGAGGCGCTGGCGATCCTCCCGTTCGGCGACGAACACTCAGCTCCCCTTCTTCTCCGCCTCCAGGCGCGCCTTGAGCGCGGCGAGGGCGGCGAAGGGGCTGTCCGGGTCCATGGGCTTGTCGCGGCGCCGATCCTGGTGGACCTGCACCCGCTCGGGACGGGGGCCGCGCTGGCCTTCGTTCTCGCGGGGGCCGCGGAAGGGCGGGCGATCCTGTCGGGGCGGGCGCTGGCCCTGACGGTCATTGCGTTCGGCAGGCGCTTGGCTCGAGCCGGAGGTCGCGGCGCGCTCCTGCGGGCCATCGGACCGGCGGTTCTGGAACCGGCCGCCCTCCTTGCGCTCACCGCCCTTGCGCTCGCCACCGCGCTCGCGGCCACCTTCGCCCTGCCCGTGCCCCTGTCCCTGCCCGTGGCGCTGGCCTTCGCGGCCGGAGCGTTCGCGGCGCGGCGCGCCCGGCGGACGGCCGGGACGCCACACCTCGATCAAGGCGGGCTCAAGAGAAGCGGCCTCGCCGGTCGCCTCGGTGCCCTCGGCGGCCACAGTCTCGCCAGAGGCGGCCTCGGCAGAGACGTCGGCTTCCGCTTCGGCCTCGGCAGCCTCACCGTCTTGCACAGCTTCGGCGGTCTGTTCGGGGCTGGCATCCACCTCGGTGGTGTCGTCTTCCGCGCCGGTGTCTTGCGTCTCGGCCTCGGAGCCATCCGCAGGCGGCTCGGCGGCGTCATGGGCCTCAGGCGCATCCGCCACCGGCGAGGCATCAGCCTCCGCGGGGGCGGATGGGGCCTCGGCAAGGTCGAACAGCAGGTCCGCCTCAATGGCGCCTTCGGGCGCCGGCGCCAGCTCGGGGGTCGCCGCTTCCGCAGGCGCGACCTCCGGCGGAGGCGCCGCGCGGCGTTCCATGCGGTAGCCCAGCGAACGCAGGATGGAGGCGAAATCCTCGCCGGAGCAGCCGGCGAGGGAGGTCATGCCGACCGTGACGGTGAAGCCGCGGCCATCCACGGCGCCGGCGGGCTTGGGCCCGGGCGACTGGGGACGCCAGGCGAGCGCCGGGCGGATGAGATCGGCGAGGCGCTCCAGAATGTCCACGCGCACCGCCCGCTCGCCGCACACGCGGAAGCCCACGGCCCGGTAGAGGCCCTTGTGGATCTCCGGGTCCACCGGAATGGAGGTGCGCCCGCTCGCCGCCAGATGCGGCAGTTCGTCGAGCCCCTTCTGGGCCAGGCCGCCATGCTTGAGCGCGTAGAGCTCGGCCGCGAGGGCACGGGGCGCGGGCTTCAGCAGGCCGGGCAGATAGATGTGATGGGCGCCGAAGCGTACGCCATAGCCGCGCAGCGTGGCGCGCGCGGCCTGGTCGAGCGTCTTCATCTCCTCGGCGACGCGGGCGCGCTCCAGCACGCCGAGGGCCTCGACGATCTGGAAGGCGATTCCCCGGCCGATGCCGGTGATGTCCTCGGCCTCGGCGAGCTTCTGGAGCGGGCCCAGCAGCTTTTCCACATGGGCCTTCAGCCACAGGGTGAGGCGCGCCTCCACCTGGTCGCGGGAGGCGCCCGTGAGGTGCTCGTCGGCGATGATCTTGAAGCGCGGCTTCAGGACCTCGTCGCCGGGAATGAGCTTGGCCACCGGCTCGCCGGTCCAGCGGATGGTGCCGTCGGCGGTGAGGACGAACGCCTCGTCCACCGCCATGCCCACCCGGGTTGCGCGCGCCTCGATCTCGCCCGCGAGGGCCTTTTGTGCGGCGGCGCGCAGGGCCTTTGCCTCCTCGCCACCCGCCGTCGGATCGGGTGCGAACTGGAAGCCCTGCAGATGGCCGATCACATGGCCTTCCACGGTGACATCGCCGGTCTTGCTGATCTCAGTTTCGAGCATCGTTTTCTCTCGCAGGCGCCGCATGAGCACGCTGGTTCTGCGGTCCACGAACCGCTGAGCCAGCCGTTCGTGCAGCGCGTCGGACAGCTTGTCCTCGACCCCTCTCGTGACGCCTTGCCAGTGCCCCGGATCCTTCAACCAATCGGGACGGTTGGCAACGAAGGTGAGGGTCCTCACCTGCGCAATCCGTCTCGACAGCGTGTCGATGTCGCCTTCTGGGCGATCGGTCAAGGCGATTTGACGTGCGAACCACGTATCGGGGATAAATCCACCCGTTCCCACATGGTGAAAGAGCCCCCGCACCAGGTCCGCATGGGCGCCCGGGGAGATCTTGCGATAGTCCGGCACCTGGCAGGTCTCCCACAGCCGCTCGATGACGGCGGGGGAGGTGGCGATGGCCGCGACATCCGCATCAGCGCTCATGATTTCGAGCACTTGCACGTCGTCGGCGGTGGGCGCGCGGGTCAGTCCGTCCTCCCGTGGGGGAAGGCCGAGGCTGTCCTTCAGCGCCGCCAGGGAGGAGTAGTCGGGCACGGCGTTGCGCCATTGCAACACCTTGGCCGTGTCGAACACATGGGCTTCCAGCCTCTCCACCAATTCGGGCTCAAACGGCGGGCAGCGGCCGGTGGTGCCGAACGTGCCGTCGCGCTGCGCGCGGCCGGCGCGGCCGGCGATCTGGGCCATTTCGGAGGGGTTGAGGCGGCGGAACTGCCAGCCGTCGAACTTGCGGTCCGAGGCGAAGGCCACATGGTCCACGTCCAGATTGAGGCCCATGCCGATGGCATCCGTGGCCACCAGATAGTCCACGTCGCCGGACTGGTAGAGCTCCACCTGGGCGTTGCGGGTGCGGGGCGAGAGCGCGCCCATCACCACCGCCGCCCCGCCCCTCTGGCGGCGGATCAATTCGGCGATGGCATAGACCTCCTCCGCCGAGAAGGCGACGATGGCCGAGCGGGGTGGCAGGCGCGTGATCTTGCGCTCGCCCATGAAGGACAAGGTGGACAGGCGCGGCCGGACCTGCACGTTGATGCCGGGCATCAGCCGCTCCAGGAGCGGGCGCATGGTGGCGGCACCGAGAATCAGCGTTTCGAAGCGCCCCCGCCGGTTGAGCAGGCGGTTCGTGAAGACATGGCCGCGATCAAGATCGGTGGCGAGCTGGATCTCGTCGATGGCGACGAAGGCCACGTCCAGGTCGCGCGGCATGGCCTCCACGGTCGCCACCCAATAGCGGGCGTTCGGCGGCTTGATCTTTTCCTCGCCGGTGACGAGGGCCACCTTCTCAGGGCCCACCCGCTCGACGATGCGCTGATAGACCTCGCGGGCAAGCAGGCGCAGCGGCAGGCCGATCATCCCGCTTTCGTGTCCGAGCATGCGCTCGATGGCCAGATGCGTCTTGCCGGTATTGGTGGGACCCAAGACCGCTGTCACGCCCCGCGCGCGGATGGAGCGGGGGAGAACGGCGAGCTTCGTGACATCATCCATGAGCGCCAGAACTGCCCGCTGCGAGAAGAGTGGATCTGTATCATATCGGGGCGGCAATGCCAGAATGCCACCCCGCCGAGGAGAACGAGAAGAGAACGAAGCGGGTGCGAATCGGTTGCAGCGGCACGTCAGCGATTCGTTCCGCCTGTCCCGCCCCGGGACGCCCTGCGGAGTGCCGGGGGAACGGAAGCGGACCAAAAGGCGCTCGAATCGCTCTGAAATCCGAGGTCCGGCTTTGTTCTGGAGTGCGCACGCCGGCGCGGCCGTAGAGTGGCGCAATATGAATAGCCGGCGAAAAAACTGTGATTGGCCGCCTCAGCTTGCGGGAATGCCCTGGCCGAACACCGGCTCGAGCACCTGGGAGAAGGCCGGTCGGCGCACCAGGGCCGGGCGGTGGAGCTGCTTGGTGGCCTCCACAAGGAGCACGCCGGAGAAGGGAAGCGAGAGCCCTCCGCCAACCCGCTCCCAGGCATGGGCGGTGCGCAGCAACCAGCGGCTGGAGACGGGAGGAACATAAAGCGCCTCGCTCCAGCCCACGGGCGTGAACAACGTCTCCCGCAAGAGCCGCACCACCTGTCCGCGCGAGAAAGGTCGGCCATTGCCGAACGGGGTCGTGTCCAGCCGCGCCCACACGCCGCGGCGGTTCGGCACCACCGCCAGCAGGCGTCCGCCCGGCGTCAGGATGCGCCAGACCTCCCGCAGCATCTCTGCCGCATCCGGCGTCATCTCCAGCAGATGAACGGCCACCACCCGGTCGATGGACGCGTTGGGAAGCGGCAGGGCCGTCTCGTCTGCCAGCGCCGCCAGGGTCGGCGCGGCGGAAGGCCAGCGCACCACGCCTTGGGCAGCAGGCATGACCGCGATGCACCGCTCCGCCTCCTCCCGGAAGGCGCCGAGATAAGGCGTGGCATAGCCCAGCCCGAGCACGGAAAGGCCATGCACGTCGGAAAAGCGGGCCCTGATGGCGCGTCCCAGAAGGCGGCGCGTCACCGTGCCCAGGGGCTGGGCATAGAAGCTGCGCAAATCCACCACGTCGAGAAACATGCTCTCTCCTCTCCGCGCACTGCTTATAACATGGGGAGTGGCCGGTCTTTGCCATACCGCCGCCGCGGGAGATGGCTATGGCGGTCTTCGCGGGGAGAGGGCCACAGGCGGCGTCCCCACTGAAAGACGACCTATGGGAAATGCGACCATGTCTGCCGAGATCCGGATCGTCCCCTGCCTCAACGACAATTACGCCGTGTTGCTTCATGACCCGACGACAGAGGCCACGGCGGTGATCGATGTCCCGGAGACCGCCCCCGTGCTCGCCGCCCTTGGCCGGGAAGGCTGGGATCTCACCCATATCCTGGTGACCCACCATCATTCCGACCATGTGGCGGGGGTGGAGACGCTGAAGGCCCAGTTCGGCGCCACGGTGGTGGGGCCGAAGGCCGAGGCGGCCGGCATTCCCGGCATCGACGTGGAGGTGGTGGACGGCGACCCGGTGGCCGTGGGCGCCTTTGTGGGCCGCGTGATGGAGACGCCCGGGCATACGGCCGGCCATGTGGTCTATCTGTTCGAGCGCGAGCATCTGCTGTTCGCTGGCGACACCCTGTTCGTCATGGGGTGCGGCCGGCCGATCGAGTGCGACGCTCCGGTGCTGTGGCGCTCGCTGCTGCGTCTGCGCGCCCTGCCGGACGATCTCCAGGTCTATTGCGGCCACGAATATACGTTGGCCAACGCTCTCTTTGCCCTCTCGGTGGACCCGGAGAACGGGGCCCTTCGCGGGCGCTTCGCCGAGGTGGAGCGGGCACGGCGGGAGGGCAAGCCCACAATTCCAGCCTTGCTCGGAGACGAGCGGCTCACCAATCCCTTCCTGCGGGCGGACGACCCGGGCATGGCGGAGCGGCTGGGGCTGGGGGAATCCGATCCGGCGGCGGTTTTCACCGAGCTGCGGGCCCGCAAGAACGTGTTCAAGGCCTGATCATGGATGAGATGACCGCAACCGAGATCATCGCCCTGCTCGATCTCCAGCCCCATCCAGAGGGCGGGCATTTTCGCGAGACGTTCCGTGAGGAAGGGGAGGGCGGCACGCGCGGCGCGTCCACCGCCATCTATTTCCTGCTGGCGGCGGGTGAGCGTTCCCATTGGCACCGGGTGGATGCCAGCGAGACCTGGCACTTTTATGCGGGCGCGCCCTTGAGGCTTTCCATTTCCGAGGCGGGCGAAGTGGCCCGCCATCTCATTCTCGGGTCCGATCTCCGCGCCGGCGAGCGGCCGCAAGGCGTCGTGCCGCCATTGGCCTGGCAGGCGGCCGAGAGCCTGGGCGCCTGGACCCTGGTGGGCTGCACGGTGGCGCCCGCCTTCCAATTTGAGGGGTTTGAACTTGCCCCGCCGGGCTGGGAGCCGGGACGATAGGGTTTCAATCCCGCTGGAAATGCCCGGGCGTGAAGACCCACACCACCAGACCCTTCATCTGAACCTTGGGGGCCACCCAACGCGGGTTGAAGGGCGCGGCTTCCTGCGTCTTGAGCGCGCCCTTCGGCGTGGCCTTGGGGTGCGTCTTCGCGGTTGACGATCTCGGCGGCTGGCCATTGGCGACCGAAGCCTCGGCCGCGCGCGTCGCCGCGGCCGGCAAAAGCCCCTGGTCCGCGGAAAAGGCAGGCGCCGCCGCCAGCGCTGGCAGAAGGGTGATGGCGAAGGCTTTCAGGCGCATGGAGACCATCCTCGCCGCCGGGACAGGATGGGGCGGCCGGGACCGAGCATGACCAAACGGCACGCGATTGAAAAGCCGGCATGCGATACCGACGCCCGAGCCATGGCCGGCACGGGTTCGCGGGAGGCTTTGGGCGCTCCCCAAGGTGGACGGCCCAAAGGGCCGCCCCTGCCGGCATTACCCGGCGAGGGCGGTCCAAATCGAGACGAAAGCCTGGATTTTGCTCACTTGCCCGCGTTGTATTGCGGCGCCTGGAGCTGGAGCGTCTGGATGACCTGCTGGCCGAAGCTGGTCAGCAAGGCATATTGGTTGGCCACCGAATTGTTCGGCTGCGCCACCACTTGCGGGCAATAGGCGGTGATAAGGGCGTTCGCCACATCCGCCTTCCGGGCCTTGGGATTCTGCTGGGCCAGGGTATTGGCGAACTGGGTGGCCGCGTCTCCGGTGACCGGCGGGTTGACCTTGCCCACGATTGCGGTTGCCGCATCCACCAGCGCCTTGGGCACCAGCTTGCCGTCGGCATCCGGGCAAGTGAGCTTGGCGGCGATGGAGGTGGGCTGGCGGGCCACCAGAGAGGTGCCGGTGGGCGTCGCCCAGATGGTGGACACGGCCGGCATGGGAATGGCCGCCACGCCCGGCGAGACGGTGGCCGCCACCTGGAGGGTGAAGCGGCGCAATTCCTGGGCCTTCTGCCAGTCCGGGAGGTTGGAGGCCGCCACCACCGGGCAATAGGCGGCGGTCAGCGCGTCCACCACGGTGCCGGGGGAGGCATCGCTGTCGGCCGCCTTGTAGGCGTCGGCCAGCATCTGGGTGCCCCGCTCGCCGCCTTGCATCATCTTGGTGAGCGCGGCCACCGCCTGCACATCCGGCCCGCTGGCGCCGGGCGCGCCGCCCACCTTCGGGCAGTCGAAAGCGGAGGCCTGCTGGGTGCCGTAGTCGGGCACGTTGGCGGTGGCGCGCCAGGCAGCCACCATGCCGGCGCTCACATTGGGATCGGCGGTGTTGCCCCAGGAGGTGCGCACATAATTGGCGAGGCTTGCCACCTGCTGGTCGGACAGACGGCCGGCGAAGGACGGCATGGGGCCATAGGTGCCGCCCGCCGGCAGGCCGCCCAGGATGGCCATGATGACATTATAGGGCTCGGCCGCGTTGACCGCCGGATTGCCCGCCAAGGGCGGGATGATGTCCGTGGAGCCGGACCCCTTCGACTGGTGGCAGGGCGCGCAATTGTCCACATAGAGCTTGGCGCCGCGCTGGAATTCCGCCGGCGAAAGGCGAGAAGCCGCCTGCGGGGCGGGCTGGTCCTTGGGCGGCGGGCTGTCCAGGAGATAGGTGACGAGGGCCTCGCGATCGGCGGGCGTGAGATAGGCAAGGCTCTCGCGGACCACTTCGGCCATGGGCCCGAACACCGAGGTCTTGCCGGGGGCCGAACCGTCGGTGAAGAACTTGGTCAGCGTGTCCTTCGTCCAGCCGTCCTTCTTCAGCTGCGCCGCATCGATGCTCGGGGCCCAGAAGCCGTCCACCTCCGAGCCGAGGAACTGCTCCTTGCCCTTCACGGCGCCCATCACGTTGCGGGGCGTGTGGCAGTCGGCGCAATGGCCAAGCACTTCGGCGAGGTAGGCGCCCCGATTCCACTGGTCGCTCTTTCCGGGGGTGGGCTTGAAATAGGCCGGCTCGAAGAACAGCTCGCGCCAGGCCAGCATGCCCAGGCGGATGTTGAAGGGGAAGTTGAGCTCGTTGTCCTTGCGCGCCACCGGCTGAGCGGGAATGCGCCGCACGAAGGCCCACAGCGCCTTCAGGTCGTCCTCGCCGATGCCCGTATAGGAATCGAACGGCATGGCCGGGTAGAGATAGGCACCATCCGCGCGGATGCCGTTATGGAGGGCGTTCTTGAACTGGTCGAACGTCCACTTGCCGATGCCATAGGTGGGATCGGACGTGATGTTGACCGAAAACATGGTGCCGAACGGCGTCTTGAACGGCAGGTTGCCCGCGTAAGGCGTCTTGGGATCGCCCGTGTGGCAGGGCATGCAATCGGCGGCGCGGGCGAGGTAGGCGCCCCGCTCCACCAGGGCCGAATCATCGCCGGCCGCCGCAGGGGCGGACGCGGTGGATGCGGTGGGCGCAGCGGGCGTCGCCGCCTGCTGGGCAAGGGACGGACCTGCCGCAACGAGTGTCGCAACGGAAGCCGCCGCCATCATCAATTCGCGCAGGCCCATGAGCTACCCCCTCGGCATTTCTTCAAGACTTAGTCTGGACATCTTACAAAAAGGCGACGCCTTGGCATCCCCTGTTCACACGCTTTGCCTGCGGCCTGTTGCCGGGTCGCGCGCATTCGGTCAAAAAGTCACGCGATGACAAACGCTCCGCGCCCCGCCGCCCCCCTCCGCGACATGCCGGTCGACCAGCTCGACCGCGTTGCCGCCGCCAATGAACATGCCGCGCTGGCGGACGAGATTGCGGGCCACGACCGGCGCTACTACCAGGACGATGCGCCGCAGGTGTCCGATGCGGATTATGACGCGCTGCGCCGCCGCTACGAGGACATCGAGGCCCGTTTTCCCGACCTGCGCACGCAGGAGAGCCTCTCCGAGCGGGTTGGCGCGGCGCCCTCCGGCCGGTTCTCCAAGATCACGCACACCGTGCCCATGCTGTCGCTGGCCAACGCCTTTTCCGACGAGGAGGTGGAGGAGTTTGTCGCCCGCGTGCGTCGCTTCCTCGACCTCGCCGAGGGCGACGAAGTGGCCTTCACCGCCGAGCCGAAGATTGACGGCTTGTCCTGCTCCCTGCGCTATGAGCGGGGCGAGCTGAAGAGCGCGGCGACGCGGGGCGACGGCGCGGTGGGCGAGGACGTGACCGCCAATGTGCGCACCATCGGCGAGATCCCGCACCGGCTCGATGCCGCCGACGTGCCTGAGATCATCGACATTCGCGGTGAGGTCTATATGGATGCCGCCGACTTCCAGGCGCTGAACGCGCGCCAGGAAGAGGCAGGCAAGCCGGTTTTCGCCAATCCCCGCAACGCCGCCGCCGGCTCGCTGCGCCAGCTGGACCCGGCGGTGACCGCCAGCCGGCCGCTGCGCTTCTTCGCCTATGCCTGGGGCGAGGCCTCCAGCCTGCCGGCGGACACCCAGATGGGCGTGGTGGACGCCTTCGCCCGCTGGGGACTGCCCACCAATCCGCTGACCATCCTCGCCACCGACACCAAGGGCCTTCTGGATCATTATCGCAGCATCGGCGCGCAGCGCGCCGAGCTCGGCTATGACATTGACGGCGTCGTCTACAAGGTGAACCGGCTGGACCTCCAGCGACGGCTCGGCTTCATCTCCCGCTCGCCCCGCTGGGCGCTGGCCCATAAGTTCCCGGCCCAGCAGGCCGTGACCGAGCTTCTGGACATCGAGATCCAGGTGGGCCGCACGGGCGCGTTGACCCCCGTCGCGCGGCTGAAGCCCATCACGGTAGGCGGCGTGGTGGTGGCCAATGCCACCTTGCACAACGAGGACTATATCCACGGCATCGGCAATGATGGCGCGCCCATCCGCGAGGGGCGCGACATCCGGGTCGGCGATTTCGTCATCATCCAGCGGGCCGGCGACGTGATCCCGCAGGTGGTGGATGTGGTGCTGGACAAACGTCCTGCCGATGCCCGCCCCTACAGTTTCCCCCATACCTGCCCGGCCTGCGGCTCCCATGCGGTGCGCGAGGAGGACGGTTCGGTGCGCCGCTGCACCGGCGGCCTCATCTGCCCTGCCCAGGCCGTGGAGCGCATCCGCCATTTCGTGTCCCGCAACGCCTTGGACATTGAAGGCCTGGGCGACGAGAACGTGCAGCTTCTGTACGATGCCGGCCTCCTGCGCACGCCCGCCGACATCTTCCGCCTGCACACTCATGGCGAGGCCGTGCGTCGGGCCTTCCTGGAGGCCCGGGAGGAGCGCGCGCAGAAGCGCGAGGCGGAGACGGGTCGCACCCGCAAGAAGGTGCTGAGCGAGGAGGACCGCCAGTTCCTGGGCGTCGACAAGCTGTTCGCCGCCATCGAGGATCGCCGCGCCGTGCCGCTCGCCCGCTTCCTCTACGGGCTGGGCATCCGCCATGTGGGCGAGGTGACGGCCAAGGCGCTGGCCAAGGCCTTCCGCTCCATGGACGCCTTCGTTTCGGCGCTGGAAAAGGCCGTGCCGGCCCGGCCGGGCGAGGCGTGGCAGCGGCTCCTCGGCGTGCCCAGCGTGGGCGCCAAGCGGGCGGAAGCGTTGGCGCTGGCGAGCGAGGGGATGGACAGCGTGGGCGCCGACGCGGAAGCGATGGTGCGCGAGCTGTTCAGCCGCGCGGGCATCAATGCCCGCCAGCGGGTCGCCCTGCGCACCGCCTATGGCGAGGACGCGGCGCTCCTCGCCGCCATCATTGAAGCGCGCCAGGCCCTGCCGGGGGCGGACTTCCTGGATCTGGCGTCAGTGCCGGACGTGGGCACGGTGGCGGCGACCTCCCTGTGTGAATTCTTTGCCGAGGCGCATAACCGCACTTTGCTCACCGCCTTGCTTGCCGAGGTGCAGGTGGCCGATGCGGAGGTGGCCCGGCCGCCGGCCTCCTCGCCCGTCGCCGGCAAGACGGTGGTCTTCACCGGCTCGCTGGAGCGCATGACCCGCGACGAGGCCAAGGACATGGCCGAGCGGCTCGGCGCCAAGGTGGCGGGCTCGGTGTCGGCCAAGACCGACCTGGTGGTGGCCGGCCCCGGCGCAGGTTCCAAGCTGGAGAAGGCACGCAGCCTCGGGGTTGAGGTCATCACAGAAGACGAATGGTTCACCCGCGTCAGTTGAGGTGGGCCTCGGCCCTTTCCTGACGCTGTGGAAGGTCGGAACCGTTCCAGGAAGTCGCGCGCCGGTGCGCGGCTGCTGGATTTTCACCCATGTCATTGAATTAGAATAATGAATATGTAGTCACGTACCGGCGTCCGGCGATTGATCCGCATCTGCCAGGCTGTAGGTTCTCGTCCGTGACCGGACCGGCGCCGCCGCGTCACGCCCTGTTTCCAGCATGGGACGAGAGCGGGCATGGCGAAATCTGAACAGTCGCGGCTGCAGAAGCCGGAAATCCCGTTGCCACGTGGAGAGGCCTACCAGATTCCGGGCTCGGCGCCGATCCGGCGGCCGGTCTGGTGGAAATTCTTCGGCCCCGCTTTCATCATTTCGATCGGCTATTTCGATCCGGGCAATTGGGCGACCGACCTGCAAGCAGGAAGCCAGTTCGGCTATACGCTGTTGTGGGTCCTCTCCTTAAGCTGTCTGATTGGCGCGCTGGTGCAGAATCTGTGCGCCAAGCTGGGTATCGCCACCGGCAAGGACCTCGCCCAGCATTGCGCCGAGCGCTACCCGCCCTGGATGGCGAAGGTGTTCTTCGTGTCGGCGGTGGTGTCCATGATGGCCACCGACCTGGCCGAAATTATCGGCGTGGCCGTGGCGCTGCAGCTCCTGTTCAAGATCCCTCTGTGGGAAGGCGCGCTCATCACCATCGTGGACGTCTTTCTCATCCTGCTCCTGAACAGGTGGGGATTTCGCGCGGTGGAGATGGTCTTCCTCGCCTTCCTGTCCTCGGTCTCGATCATGTACGTGATCGAGATGTTCATGAGCCACCCGGACTACGAGGCGGTGGCCATCGACAGCATCCTCCCCTCGGCGGACATCCTGAGCGCCGATGCCTTGTTCGTGGCGGTGGGCATCATCGGGGCGACCATCATGCCCCACAATCTTTACCTTCACTCGCATCTGGCCATCTCGCGGCTGAAGGAGAATCTCGCCCCGCCGCGCGTGCTCTACGGCTGGTCGCAGTGGGACACCAATGTCTCCCTGTTCGTGGCCTGGTTCATCAATGCCGCGATCCTGGTGGTGGCCGCCGCCGTCTTCCATCCCATCTTCCTGAAAGATGGAACCGTCATCCAGTCGTTCGGCGATGCCTATAAGACCCTGGTGCCCATCCTCAGCCAGGGCGCCGGCCTCATCTTCGCCGTTGCCCTGCTGGTGTCGGGCGTTGCGTCCTCCACGTCGGCGACGCTGGCGGGGCAGGTGGTGTTCGAGGGCTTCCTGAAGACGGAGCATGTAAGCCCGTTCCTGATCCGCGTCGGCACGCGCCTCGCGACCATGGCCCCGGCGCTCATCGCCATCCTGATGCATGCCCAGCCCGTGGATATCCTGATGTGGAGCCAGGTGATCCTCTCCATCCAGCTGCCCTTCGCCATGCTTCCCCTGGTGATGCTCACCGACGATCGCACCCTGATGGGGACCATGGTGAACCGAGGCTGGATCCGCCTGGTGATGTGGCCAGCCACAATCATCCTGCTGGTCCTTAACGTCATCGTGCTCGGCCAGACCATCGGCTGGATCCCGGGCGGCTGACGCGGCCCTTCGTCTTCCTGCCTTTACCCGCCCTCAAGATTGCGCGAGGGCTTCAACCTGGAGCGTAAAATGGTTAGCGAGAAGCTCGAAGCCAAGTTGAACGACCTGCTCAACGGCGAGCTTGAGGCCCATCACATCTATCTGCAGGCGGCAGCCTGGGCGTCGGCCAATAATCTGGAAGGCACCAAGGACTTTCTCTTGAAGCACGCGGCCGAAGAGCTGACGCACATGCTGAAGTTCTTCGCCTTCCTCGATGATCTCGGCGCCCCCATTTCCCTGAAGGCGCTGCCGAAGCCGGAAATCCTCGCCAACGACATCACCGGCCTGTTCAAGCGCATTCAGGAAGAGGAGCGTAAGGTCAGCCGCAACATCTTCGAGGTGATCGACATCGCTCGCGCCGAGCACAGCTACGAGACCGATCAGTTCCTGCAGTGGTTCGCTGGCGAGCAGCATGAGGAGGAGAAGCTGTGCCGGCAGATCCTCGACAAGATCGCGCTCATCGGTGATGGGCCGAACTCGCTCTATCTGGCAGACCGCGAACTGGCGCGCCTGACCAAGGGGCACTGACGCCGGACAGCCTTGCAGCCCGCAGGACTCGCGCACAGGCCGCCGCTGAACCTCACCCTGCCGCCCCTTGAGGGGCGGCATCGCCGAGGCCGCGCATTCCCGTCCATGAAGACGGGCCGGAGCGGGCCGGAAGGCTCCGTTCCGGCGGGCACAAGGACGGGCCCTCAGGATCAGGAAAGGCCCAGCCGGCCGCCGACCCGCCGCGCGGTTTCCATCCGGCGCGCGGTGAGGGGAGCGAACATCTCCCGTGCCGAGGCCACCACTTCAGCGGGCGCGCGCTCCGGCGTGCCGGCATCGAAGGGCGGTTCGGGCTGATACTGCATATAGAGCTGGATTTGCTGGGCCGCTGCCTCGCCCCGCAGAAGGGCGGCGAGCTGCAGGGCGCCGTCGATGCCCGAGGTGACGCCGCCGGCGAAGACGGCGTTGCCGTCGATCACCACGCGATCATGCACGGGGATGGCACCGAGCAAGGGCAGCACGTCCATGGCCGCCCAGTGGGTGGTGGCTCTCCGCCCCTTCAGCAGGCCGGCCGCCCCGCATACCAGCGCCCCGGTGCAAACCGACAGCACGAACAGCGCGCCTTCCGCCTGCTTGCGGATGAAGGCCAGCGTCTCCTCGTCCTCCATCAATGCTTCCTGTCCCGGGCCGCCGGGCACGTGCAGCACATCGAGCTTCGGCACCTCGGCGAAGGTCTTGTCGGGCACCAGGGTGAGGCCGCGTGTGTCCTTCACCGGCGCCGTGGTCTTTCCGGCCACGTGCAAGGTGGAATTGGGGATGCGGGAGAGCACCTCGAAGGGCCCCGTGAAGTCGATCTGGTCCAGCCCGTCGAACAGGATGGAGCCGATGTGAAGGTGCCGGTCTGCGGGAATCATGGCTGTCGCTCCTTCGGTCAGCCCGGGGGACGTTGATCCTGCCAAAGGTGTGGGGCGTGAGTGGGTAATGGTCAAGACAAAAAGTGACAAAAAATGTTTGTCTGTTTTGTCTTCTTCATCAGCGCCAGCTGTGACGCCCAGCCCCCACGTGCTCCTGGACCCATCTCGCTCCCGGGAACAGGCGCACCCCGGCGATGTCAGCTGGCATCGCCGCCCTGCCCGAAGGACCTGTCACGATATGGATCGCGCCGAGGTGTTCGGCCGAAAATGAACTTCACGGCTCAGCCAGCAGAGCTGGCGTGTGGACTTCACCCAAATGGAGATGGAGCAGGTACAGGGATTAGTAGGCCCGGGAGATGACGTGAACTTAAGCGGGCGCGCCGCCATCCGGCTCACCCGCCTCCACGGCCGCGAGGAAGCCGGCGCTCACGAAGCGCACGAAGGGCTCGAACACGGCTGGGTCGCCGGCGGTCGCCGTGCCGCCGGACAGGCGCTCGATGCGCTTGTCGGCCACGTACATGAGCAGCGCGCCCACCGCATATTCATAGGCCCAGAGCCGGAGACCTCGCGTCGTGCCGGGCAGGGCCGCCCCCATCGCCGTGACGAATGCCTCCACCAAGGGGTCGTAGAAGCGCTCGATGATGGCGGTGGCCTCCGGGCCCGGATCCCAGGCGGTGCGGGCGACGAGGAGCGAGAAGGAATCCCCGCTCGCCGTGCCGTGCAGGCGCACCACCGGTTCCGCCCAGGCGCGCACGATCTCCTCCACCCGGCCCGGCCCCGGCCCCTTGGCGCCCACCTCCAGGATGCGCGCGATGCGTTCGTCCAGATTGATCTTGCGGTGCTCGAAGACGGTGGCGAACAGTTCGGGCTTGCGGCCGAAATAATAGCCCACCAGCGCCAAGGGCACGCCCGCGCGCGCCGCGATGTCGCGCACCGAGACCGCGGCATAGCCGCGTTCCGCGAACAGAATTTCCGCGCTCTCCAGAATGTCCGCCCGCCGGTCGGGCCGCTGCGCCTCGCCGGCCGGAACGGCGGAGCGCGGACGCGCGCGCGCCTGTTTCGTTGTGCCCTTGGGGAGAACGGGCGCGAGGGGGGCTGCCCGCTTGCGTGCCGTCTTGGCGGGAGAGGCGTTGTCCTCGGGCGGCGGGGCCATGGTCTCTTTCGGGTCCATACTGATCTTTTTGGCCTGATCCTGTCGCAACGCTCGCACTATGGCGGGCCACGCCGCCGGGTGCAAAACTGCATCGTGGCCGGAGCCATTCTGCCGGGTTGGATTGTATGTTGAACACCCGTACAAAAAAATATACGGATGTATAAAAGAAGGCGCCGAAAGCGCGCCTCGCGAAACAAGACGGAAGCGCCCTTGCCACGTTTCATCGATATCTCCATCCCCCTGGAGAATGACGTCCCCGCCGACCCGCCCTTCCAGCGGGTGCGCATCGACTATTCCGCCCATGCGGAGACGGCGGGCGTGCTGGCCGGGGCCTTTCCGGGCCTCAAGCCCGAGCAATTGCCGGACGGGATGGGCTGGGCGGTGGAGACGGCCCACATCTCCACCCATAATGGCACCCATGTGGATGCCCCCTGGCACTATCACCCCACCATGGATGGCGGCGCGCGGGCCAGCACCATTGACGAAATCCCCCTCGACTGGTGCTTCCGCCCCGGCGTGAAGCTGGACTTCCGCCACCTGCCCGACGGCCATGTGGTGACCCCCGGCGAGATCGACGCCGAGCTGGATCGCATCGGCCACCGTCTCCAGCCCTTCGACATCGTCATTGCCAACACCGCCGCTGGCGCCCGCTATGGCCAGGCGGACTATGTGGACAAAGGCTGCGGCTTCGGCCGCGACGCCACCCTCCATCTGGTGAACCAGGGCATTCGCGTGGTGGGCACGGACGGATGGAGCTGGGATGCGCCCTTCTCATTCACCGCCCGGCGCTTTGCCGAGACGGGCGATGCCTCTCTCATCTGGGAAGGCCACAAGGCCGGCCGCGAGAAGGGCTATTGCCAGATCGAGAAGCTGCACAATCTGGAGGCGCTGCCCGCCACCGGCTTCACGGTCTCCTGTTTTCCGGTGAAGATCCGCGCGGCCTCCGCCGGCTGGACCCGGGCGGTCGCCATCCTGCCCGACTGATTGCCGGCGCGGGATCCCCGCGCGGCCCCCTGACATCGAACACGCCTCGGGAGACGCAACCTTGAGCAAGGTCATCATTACCTGCGCGGTGACGGGCGGCATCCATACGCCCACCATGTCCGACGCATTGCCCATCACGCCCGGCGAGATCGCCGAGCAGGCCATCGCAGCAGCGGAAGCCGGCGCGGCCATCCTCCATCTGCATGCCCGCGACCCCAAGGACGGCCGCCCGACGCCCGACCCGGCGGTGTTCATGGAATTCCTGCCGCGCATCAAGCAGGCCACCGACGCGGTGATCAACATTACCACCGGCGGCGGCCTCAACATGACCGTGGAGCAGCGCCTCGCCGCCCCGCTCCAGGCGGCGCCGGAAATGTGCTCGCTGAACATGGGCTCCATGAACTTCGCGCTGCACCCGCTGGCCAAGCGCTATTCCAACTGGAAGCATGAGTGGGAGGAGCCCTACCTCCTCGGCACCAAGGACTTCATCTTCCGCAACACGTTCGGCGACATCGAGCGGATCTACAAGATGCTGGGTGAGGAGCACGGCACCAAGTTCGAGCATGAATGCTACGACGTGGGCCACCTCTATAACCTCGCCCATTGCCTGGACCAGGGCTGGTTCCGCCCGCCGGTCTTCCTGCAACTCATCTTCGGCATCTTGGGCGGCATCGGCGCCGACATGGACAACCTCATGTTCATGAAGCGCACCGCCGACAAGCTGTTCGGCAAGGACTATCAATGGTCCGTGCTGGCGGCGGGCCGCCACCAGATGCCGTTCGCCACCCAGGCCGCCATGATGGGCGGAAACGTGCGTGTGGGGCTGGAGGACAGCCTGTTCATCGGCCGCGGCAAGCTTGCCTCCTCCAATGCCGAGCAGGTGGCCAAGATCCGCCGGATCCTCGAAGAACTCGGCCACGAGATCGCCACCCCCGACGAGGCCCGCGCCACGCTCGGCCTCAAGGGCGCCGACCGCGTGAGCTTCTGACCCGTGGCCGCGCCCAACCCCATTGACGGCTTCACGGTTGATACGGCGGGCCTCTCCTATGTGGGGGAGGGCCTCCAGCGGCCGGAATGCATCCTGGCCGAGCGCGACGGCTCGCTCTGGAGCGCGGATGCGCGTGGCGGGGTGGTCCATATCCGCCCTGACGGGACCCAGCGTCTGGTCACCCAGACCGAGGCGACGGATTTTTCCGCCGCCACCGACGAGGAGACGCGCTTTGTCTCCGGCACCTTGCCCAACGGCCTCGCATTTGCCCGCACCGGCGACATCCTGATTTCCAATTTCGGCACCGACCGGCTGGAAATCATGACCCGGGACGGGGCGAGCCGGGTGCTGGCCGACAGCATCGATGGCGCGCCCATCGGCAAGGTGAACTTCGTGCTGCGCGACAGCCGCGACCGCATCTGGCTGACCATTTCCACCCGCATCAAGAACTGGATGCGGGCCATGAGCCCCAATGTGGCGGACGGCTATATCGCCCTCTACGATGAGGGCCGGCTGCGCATCGTCGCCGACGGGTTTCGCTTCACCAACGAGATCCGCCTCGATACCAGGGAGGAATGGCTCTATGTGGCCGAGACCTGCGGGCGCCACATCACGCGCCTGCGCGTCCAGCCCGATGGGAGTCTCACCGACCGCGAGGTGTTCGGCCCCTCCGATCATGGCGCCTTCATCGACGGCATCGCCTTCGATGCCCACGGCAATCTGTGGGGCACCCATGTGATGACGGACCGCATCTTCGCGCTCACCCCCGAGGGCGACCTGCGCATCCTGCTGGACGACGACCAGG
The DNA here is from genome assembly GCF_028863665.1 of Aquabacter sediminis. GTDB lineage: Bacteria > Pseudomonadota > Alphaproteobacteria > Rhizobiales > Xanthobacteraceae > L1I39. Next base: position 95,694 of record NZ_JARBFX010000011.1, on the reverse strand, counting down.
ACAGCGCCGCCGGCCGCACGCTCATGGACGCCTTCGCGGCGGACCAGGCGACGCCCGAATTGATGCTGGCCTGCGGCGGCACCATCGCCCCCTGGTTCGCCAGCGTCACCTTCGGCGGGCCGGACCTGCGCACCGTCTATGTGGGCAGCCTCCGGGGCACCCGCATTCCCGCATTTCGTTCGCCGGTGGCGGGCCTGCCCATGGCTCACTGGTGAGCATGTTCAAGACAAAGAGACCTCTGGGAGGATGACCATGTTGAAGACGTTCCGCGCCGCGGCCCTGTCCGGCTGCGCCCTGGCCCTGGTCGCCCTGGCGGCGGCTCCGGCGGCGGCTGAAAATTCCAATGGCACGGTGAAGATCGGCGTGCTGACCGACATGTCGGGTGTCTATTCCGACATCACCGGCAAGGGCTCGCTGATCGCCGCCCAGATGGCCATCGACGACTGCCTGAAGGCCGAGTGCAAGGGCATGAAGATCGAGATGATCTCGGCCGACCACCAGAACAAGGCCGACATCGCCTCCGCCACGGCGCGCAAATGGATCGACGAGGAAAATGTCGACGTGCTCGCCGACATGTCCAACGCCTCCATCCAGCTGGCCATCGCGCCGCTGGTGAAGGAGAAAAACCGGGTCGCCCTGTTTCCCGGCGGCACGGCGCGCCTGACGGGTGACGCCTGCCAGCCCGGCCATGTGGTGCAGTGGATGTGGGACACCTATGTGCAGGTGGCCGGCATCGCCAACCGCCTCACCCAGCCCGGCACCTCCTGGTATCTGGTGACGGCGGACTATGCGCTCGGCCATCAGCTGGAGGCCGACACCAAGACCGTGGTGAGCGCCAAGGGCGGCAAGTTCCTCGGCTCCGTGCGCCATCCCTTCCCGGCGGTGGACCTGTCCTCGCCGCTGCTGACCGCCCAGGGCTCGGGCGCCGACATCATCGCGCTCGCCAATGCCGGCAACGACACCGTGTCGGGCATTAAGACCGCGCGCGAGTTCGGCATCATGGGCTCCAAGCAGAAGCTGGTGGCCTTCTTCCTCACCGCCCTCGACGTGAAGAGCGTCGGCCTGCCCACCGCCCAGGGCACGCTCCTCTCTGAAGGCTTCTATTGGGACCTGGATGACGGCACCCGCGCCTTCTCCGAGCGCTTCAAGGCCCAGAACGGCAAGATCCCCTCCGCCATCCATGCGGGCGTCTATTCCTCCGTCCTGCACTATCTGAAGGCGGTGGCGGCGGCCAAGACCGACGATGCCGAGACGGTGGTGGCCAAGATGCAGGAACTGCCCATCAAGGACGACGTGGTGCGCAACGCCAAGCTGCGCGAGGACGGCCGCATGGTGCACGATTTCTACGTGTTCCAGGTGAAGTCGCCGGCCGCCTCCAAGGGCGAATGGGACCTCTATGACCTGGTGGCGACGCTGCCCGGCGATGAAGCTTTCCGCCCGCTCTCCCAGAGCGCCTGCCCCGCTGTCATCGCCAAGCGCGACGCGGCGAAGGCCAAATAGGGCTGAAGCAGGCCTGAAGTCGGGCTGCCACATCGGTCGGGCGATCCGGCGCAGGCAGAGGCGCGAACGATGAAAGGCCCGGGGGCATGCCTCCGGGCCTTTCCTATTGTCATGGCAACGGCGCCTGGCTTGTCGCCGCGAGCCTTTTTCCGTTAGGCCTTCGCGGCCTTGGCGCGGGCGATGATGCGATCCACATGGGCAAGCCCCGCCGAGGTCTCGATGGGCGCATCGAGCCGGGCGATGGTCTCGAAGGCTGCGGCCACCGCCTCGGGCGTGCGCTCCCCCTCCGGGAGATAGACGCCCTCGGTCTCCACAATGGCCATGCGCGCCACCGTGCCGGCACCGGCCAGCAAGGCCGTGCGGCTGGGGGCGGCCTCGCTCACCAGATAGAGCGCGGCGGGGGTGACATGCTCCGGCGCCAGAAGCGCCAGCATCTCCGCGTCCATCATGTCGCCGGTCATGCGGGTGGCGGCGGTGGGAACGATGGCATTGACGTGGATGCCGTATTTCTCGCCCTCGAAATGCAGCGTGTTCATGAGCCCCAACAGGCCCGCCTTGGCGGCCGCATAATTGGCCTGGCCGAAATTGCCGTAACTGCCGGAGGTCGAGGAGGTCATCAGCACGCGCCCATAGCCCTGCCGGCGCATGGTCTCCCACACCGCCTTGGTGGCGTTGGCCGAGCCCTGCAGATGCACTGCGATCACCGCCGCGAAGTCCGCCATGTCCATCTTGGCGAAGGTGCGGTCGCGCAGGATTCCGGCATTGTTGATGAGGATGTCGATGCGCCCGAATGCCTCCAGGGCGCGGGCCGCCATGGCCTCCATGTCCGCGAGAACGGTGACGTTGCCGCCATCGGCGAGCGCCGTGCCGCCGGCCGCGCGGATTTCTTCCACCACCGCATTGGCGGCGGCGCTGGAGCCGCCCGTGCCGTCGCGGGCGCCGCCGAAGTCGTTCACCACCACCTTGGCGCCGCGCCGGGCGAGTTCCAGCGCATGGGCGCGGCCGAGCCCGCCGCCGGCGCCAGTGACAATGGCCACGCGGCCGTCGAAGGACATGCTCATTGGGTTTTTCCCTTGAAGATCAGGACCAGCCATTCCGCCGACACCGCCGGGCGGTCGATGCCCTCTAGCTCCACCGCTGCGTCGAAGCGCACGAGGGTGCCGCCACTGCGGGGGGTGCGTTCGGCCACCGTGAAGCGGCCGCGAATGCGCCGGCCCACGGGCACGGGGGCAAGGAAACGCACTTTGTCGAAGCCGTAATTGATGCCGACCTCTCCCTCGCCGGGCAGCTGCATGACCGATGCCGCGAACTTGGAGAGCAGCGACAGCACCAGGAAGCCATGGGCGATGGTGCCGCCGAACAGGCCTTCGCGGGCGGCGCGCTCCGGGTCCACATGGATGAACTGGTGGTCGGAAATGGTATCGGCGAACAGGTCCACCAGCGGCTGGGTGACATCCATCCAGGGGCTGACCAAAGGCGGGGCGCCGACGTCGGGAATGGGAGGAAGCATGGAGGGGGTCTCGGGACGTTCCGGCAGGCTCTTGAAGGGCGCATCGCTCCCCCGCGCCCTCAGGGCGCCCGGCCGCTTGCGGTGACAACATACTCAGTAGTATGCAGGAGCGGAACCTTTGTCCAGAGCCCCGCAACGGGTTAGCTTCGGGCGGCAGGAGCGGTGCGGAAATGGCGGACGGCAAGGCGCGTGAGGTGCGAGGGGAGGGGGCCGGCCCGCTCGACATGCTGGACGCGGCCGCCGCCTGCTTCATGGAGCAGGGCTTTGCTGCGACCTCGATCGACGACGTGGCCCGCCGCCTCAACGCCACCAAGGGCCGCATCTACCACTATTATGCCTCCAAGACCGACCTCTTCTTCGACGTGCACCGGGAAGGCATGGAGCGCCTGTTCGTGGCTGTTGCCCACGCGGCGGACATTGCCGAGGGGCCGGCGGGCGCGCGGCTTGCCGCCATGCTGGAGGCTCATGCCGTTGCCATGATGGAGAACCACGCCTTCATGGCGGTGGTGGTGCAGGGGGTGCATATGCATCGCATGGCGCCCACGACGCCAGGCCAGCGGCGCACCCTCGATGCTCTCATGGACATGCGCCGCCGGTTCGAGGGCCTGTTCCGGGAGACGCTGGAAGCCGCCATCGCGGATGGCAGTGCACGTCCCTGCACGCCGTCCGTGGCGGTGAAGGCCATGCTGGGCGCCATCAACTGGATGTCCATCTGGTATCGCCCCCGCGCCGGCGAGACAGAGGCCGACCGGCGGGCGCTGGCGGCTGACATGGTGCGCCAGATCCGCGACGGCTTCAGGCCCTGAGCCTTATCGGGCGCCCGCCTGTCTCGGGCCGACCGGCACGAAGGCGGCGTCAAGCGCCGGGCAGGGGGGAGCGACGAGCGGCGCGGCCAAACACTGGACGCCGTGCACCCTCAGCACCGGGCGCTCCGGGCCGAGGGCACAGGCCGCGACCTGGAAACCGCGCATCGGCACGGTGCCTGCACCATCAGCGTCCAGCCGCGCCATCCAGGCATGGGGCTGCTCCACCGGGGCGTCTGACCACTCCAGCGGGCCGAGCGCGCACGTAATGGCTTGGGGCGAGAGGCTGAAGCCGCGCCCCATGGCCTTCAGCAGGCTTTCCTTCAGCGTCCAGAGCGCCAGCAGGGCGGCGCGCCGTTCTGCCACGTCCATCAAAGCGAGGGCCACTCGCTCCTCCTTGGAGCAGAACACCGGCGCGGCCCGCTCCAGATCCGCCTGCGCGGCCAGGGGCTCCACATCGACGCCCACAGCCATGCCTTCGCCCACCGCCACCGCCACCAAGCCCGCCGCATGGCTGAGATTGAAGGCGGGCGCTTCCCCTCCGGCGACTTCGGGCTTGCCATCTGCGCCGGTCACGAAGCGCCAGGCGCACGGCTTCGTGCCGGGCCGGTGGTTGGACAAGGCCAGGCGCACCAATGCGTGGGCGGCCAGGAAATCTCGCCGCGCCGGACCTCCCGGCAGACGATCAGCGCGGGCCTGCTCGTCCGCATCCAGAAGCCCGGCGAGCGGGGCCAGTTCGGTGGCGTCGAGCGTGCCGGTGGGGGCGAGATAGAGGGTGAGCGTCGCGCTCACAGGCTGATAAACCCGGCGCCCAGGCCGATCCCGACCCCCACCGCGAGAAGGACGATGAGGATGGCGACCACCAGTTCCGGACCGCCGAAGATGCGCCCGCCCTGCTCCTTGCGCACCTGCATGAAGAGCAAGGTGCCCGGCGCGAAGATGACGGAGGACAGAAGCAGCATCTTCATGCCGCCCGCCCACAGCATGCCGAGCGCGCACACGGTGGCGAGGGCACCACGCACCAGGTCCCGCTTCCGCTCGGCGTCCGCGTCCCCATAGAAGCGCCGGGAAAGCGCCAATTGGACGCCGAAGGCCCCCACGAAGACATAGGGAATGAGGGCCGTGACGCTGGTTAGGTCGACGAAGAAGTTGAAGGCCGATTCCGCCGTCAGCGTCAGGAACAGGAAGAGCTGCGCCGCCCCCGTGGTGAGCCAGATGGCGGCCGCCGGCGCCCCGCGCGCATTCTCGCGAGCCAGGAAAGCCGGCATGACCCCGCGCCTGGCAGCGGCCGAGAGCACCTCGGCGGCCAGCAGAGACCAGGCCAGGAACGCCCCGAGCACGGAGACCAGGACGCCGAGGCTCACAAGCGCGAGCCCTGCGTCACCGATCAGGTCCGCCAGCACGCCGGCCACCGAAGGATTGTGAAGCTGCGCCAGCTGCGCCCTCGGCATGATGCCGTAGGGCAGAATGGTCACGAGCACGAACAAGGCGAGCACGCCCAGGAAGCCGATCACCGTGGCCCGGCCCACATCCTCGCGCCTGCGGGCTAGGCGCGAATAGACGCTGGCGCCCTCGATGCCCAGGAACACGAACACCACGATGAGCATGGTCTGGCGCACCTGGTCGAGCACGCCGTCCAGGGTCACGTCCTTCAGGCCGATGAAGTTGACCTCGAACATGTCCCACCGCACGGAAGCGGCGACGATCACCAGGAAGGCGGCGAGCGGCAGGAGCTTGGCAACCGTCACCACGGTGTTGATGGAGGCGGCCTCCTTCACCCCGCGCAGCAGCATGAGATGGAAGGCCCACAGCACCGCCGAGGCCCCCGCTAGCGCCGCCGGCGTATCCCCTGCGCCGAAGATCGGGATGAAGGCCCCCAGCGTGGACATGACCAATACGAGAAAGGCCACGTTGCCCAGGAAGGCGCTCGCCCAATAGGAGAGAGCGGCGATGAAGCCCGCATAGGGGCCGAAGCCCTCCAAAGCATAGGCATAGATGCCGGCATCGATGTCGGGGCGGCGATCCGCAAGGCTTTGGAACACGAAGGCCAGCATCAGCATGCCGAAGCCGGCGATGGACCAGGCCACCAGCGCGCCGAGAATTCCGGTGGCCGAGCCAAAGGCGGCGGGCAGCGAGAAGATGCCGCCCCCCACCATGGAGCCCACCACCAGGCAGGCCAGGGCCGCCAGCGACAGGCCAGGCGGGCGCAGGCCTGCGGCCGGTGCGCGGCCGGCATCGGCGGCGCTGGAGGCGGTCGCGGTATCGCGGGCGGAAGAGGGCACCGTCATCGTGGGGTTCCGAGGCGGGAGGCCGAGCGGGGAGAAAGGAGCGGGCGGGAGGACGCAGAGGCGAAGGATGAGAAGACCCGCGCCCGCCCGGGACAGGCACGTCGATCCTGCGGCACCCACGCTGGGCGCCACAAGGTGTGTTGGCGTCCCCGCGCTCCCCGTGCGCGTGGGACGGTGCCTTGGCCGGTCAGGCCAACGGCTGGGCCGGGGCGCCGGCCCACCGGGTATTGGCAGGGATGGCCTCGCCCTTCATGACGATGGTCAGCACGCCCAGTTCCGCATAGTCGCCGACGCGGGTGTCGTAAAGCACCGTGGTGAGGGCGCCGATGGAGGCACCCTTGCCGATGTCCACCTTGCCGATCTTCATCACCCGGTCCTCGAACAGATGGGTCTGGATGTTGGAGGTGGCATTGATGGCGGCATAGTCGCCGATGGTGACGCAGTCGAACTCGGTGATGTCGGTGGTGTCCATGAACACCCCCTTGCCGATCTTCGCGCCGAACAGGCGCAGCGCCCAGGGCAGCATGGGCGTGCCGCGGAAGGCGTCCAGCAGGATCTTGCCGGCTGTACCCCAGTAGAGCGTAGTCATGGCCTCGGTGCGCAGCGCCCACCAGGACCACAGGCCGTGATTGCCGGGCCGATAGGTGCCCATGACCGCCCATTTCACGCCCAGCACAACGCCGGCCAGGATGAAGGAGCAGGCGATGCAGGTGGCGAAGAAGGTGGGCAGGAACTCACTCCATTCCTCCGCATCTTCCAGCACCGGGAACAGGACATAGTCCGCCGCCAGGGTGCCCAGCGTGATGAACATCATGGTGGGCATGGAGGCGCTGAACAGCTCGAACACTGCCCGCAGCACCCGCCGCCAGAGCGGCGGGCGGAAGGTGTGACTGACATCCGCATTGTCGAAGCGCTGGCGCACGGGCAGGCGGATGGGCGGGCTGCCGAAGCGCGTCTCGCCCGGCAGCATCCGCTCGCCGGTGGGGGGCTTGGACTTGATGCCGATGAGCGCGCCCTCGGGAATGTCGGCGCCCGGCGGCAGCACGGAATCGTTGCCGATGAAGACCCGGTCTCCGGTGCGCACGTTTTTCAGCGTCATCCAGCCGCGCCGCACGTCCTCGTCGCCCAGCGTCACCTCGTCAGCCACGAAGCACTTTTCGCCGACCTCGATGGTGTCGTAGCGGCCGGCGAAATTGGTGGCGATCTCCGTGTCCTTGCCGATCTTGGCGCCCATCAGGCGGTACCAGCTGCGCATATAGATGGTGGAGAAGAGGGAGGAGAGGCTTTCCAGCATCACCTCGGCGGCCAGCGCCACCGTCCATTTGCGCACATAGAAGCCCGAATGGATGGAGAAGGTGCCCGCCGGCGCCGAGGGGAGGACGATCCAGCGGATGGCCGTCACCAGAACCACGGTGCCGAACATCAGCAGCATGGCGGTGGGCCAGGTGATGAGCGGGAGGTACCATTCGAAGCCCAGTATGGCTTTCAGCTGGTCGTCATAATGCTCGAACACATAGAAGGCCGGGAAGATGGGCAGGAGGCTGATGGCAGGCATGAACAGGATCATCAGGCCGTAATAGGTGTTCATGACCTTCTGCATGCCCGGCGTCGGCTCGGGGGCGGGCGCTGGCCAGGTCGAAGGATCCACCATGCCGATCTTGCGGCCGGGCGATCCGTCCCAATGCTCGAACGCGCCCACATGGGTGCCGGGCAGGAGGGCGGTGAGGTCGGCAAGCTCGGCCCCCTCCTCCACCACCGTGTCATGGGCCAGGGCGCAGGAGGTGCCGATATAGGCATCCTTGCCGATCACCACCTTGCCGATCACCAGCTCGTTGCCGATCACCTCCGCATTGCCGATGGAGATCTTGGCGCCCAACGTCACGTCATCGCCGATCTCCAGAAGGTCGATGGCGCCCGCATGGAGGCCGGAAATGGTGACGCGCTTGCCTACCTTGGCACCCAGCAGGCGCATGGTGGCGGCGGCGAGCGGGGAACCCTGCATCAGCCCCAGATGGGTGAATTCCACCAATTGGCGGGACAGCCACCAGCGGAAGAAATAAAAGCCCCAGAGCGGATAGCGCCCGGGCGTCGCCCGCCACAGCACGATGCGCTTGCCCACCACGCCCACGAGCGAGATGCCCAGCGTCACCAGCGCGTAGACGCCCATCAGCTCCAGCACTTCGTACCAGTGGATGACGTCGTCGCTCATGATGAGCGCATACATCACGAAGATGGTGAGCCACGGCCCGGTGAGCGCGAACAAGAGGAGCGGCACGCAGCAGGCCTGGGCGATGCCGCACAGGATGCGGCGCATCAGCGGTGGCGGCTCGAAGCTGAGGTCGAGGATGCGGCGGGGATTGGCCAGCGCCCGCTCGTCGAGCCGCGCCGCGATCGCCCGCAAGGTGCGCAGGCTGTAGAGGTCTTCCAGCGTGATGGCGGGCAAGGCGGGATTGTCGCGCACGGCGGCGAGGAATGTGGCCGCCAGCAGCGAGTGTCCGCCGAGATCGGCGAAGAAGTCCGCCTCGAAGCCGATGGCTTGGCCCGGAAACAGGGGCTTGGCTGCGGCGAGCAGGGCGGCCTCGGTTTCGGTCTCCGGCTCTTCCTGCTGCTCGGCCTCGGCCGGGGCGGAGAGGGGAGCGGCCTTCAACGCCTTGCGGTCCGCCTTGCCGGAGGTCAAGCGCGGCAGGACAGCCATTTCCTCGAAATGGGACGGCACCATGTAAGGCGGCAGCGTCTCCTTCAGCGCCGCGCGGAGCGCGGCCCGGTCGAGCGGCACGCCCGCCTGCGGCACCACGAAGGCCACCAGCCGGTCGATGCCATCATCCCGCCGCAGCACGACGGTGGATTGCGCCACGCCGGCCAAGCCGGACATGCGGGCCTCGATCTCGCCCAGCTCCAGGCGGAAGCCGCGCAGCTTCACCTGGTCGTCGATGCGACCGTGGAACAGGAGGCGGCCATCTTCGGTGAGGCTCACCGCATCGCCCGAGCGGTAAAGCACGGGATCGGCGCCATCGCCGCCGAAGGGATTGGCGATGAACTTCTCAGCGGAGAGTTCCGGCCGCTTGAGATAGCCCCGCGCCACGCCGGGACCGCCGATGAGGAGTTCGCCCTCGGTGCCCGGCCCGACCAGTTGGAGCTGCTCGTCGACCACATAGCAGGTGTAGTTGGGGATGGGCCCGCCAATGGTGACCGGGCCGTCCACCGTCACCTCGTCGACGGTGGCGACCACGGTCGCCTCGGTGGGGCCGTAGGAATTGAACACCTTGCGGCCGGGCTTGCACCAGCGCTGCTTCACCGAGGGCGGGCAGGCCTCGCCGCCGAGGATGATGATGCGCAGCGAGGGCACGTCCTGGGGCATCATGGCGAGCAAGGTGGGCACCGTGTCCAGCACGGAGACCTTCGCCTCGGCCATGAGCGCGGGCAGCTTCTCCACCTCGCCCAGCACGCGGGAGGAGGCCACCCAGAGCGTTGCGCCCACCAGATAGGGAATGAAGATCTCTTCCAGCGACAGGTCGAAGGCGATGGAGGCGCCCTGGAAGGATACGTCGGCCTCGGTCATCCCATAGACCAGGTTCGCCGAGCGCAGATAATGGCAGATGTTCCGGTGCTCGATGACGATGCCCTTGGGCTTGCCCGTGGAGCCGGAGGTGTAGATGGCATAGGCCGGATCGTTGCGCGTCACCCCATCGGCGCGCAGGTCCAGGGGGCTTGCATCCGTGCTCTCCGCCAGCAGGTCCTGGAGCGGTGCGGGGGTGGCGGGCAGGTCGCGGTTGAGCTTGCCGGCGGTCACCGCGTCGATGATGACGATGCGGGCGGCACAATCCTCCAGGCACTCGCCGATGCGGTCCGGCGGGGCGTCCATGTCGAAGGGGATATAGGCGGCGCCGCTTTTCAGGATGCCCAGGAGCGCCACATGCAGGTCCAGCGAGCGGGACATCCAGATGCCCACGAACTGCCCCGGTCCGGCGCCGCGCGCCCGCAGCGCATGGGCCACCCGGTTCGCCCGCGCATCCAGCTCCGCATAAGTCACGCGCTCGGCGCCGAAAACGATGGCGGTGTGTTCCGGCTGGCGCGCCACCGTATCGGCGAAGATTTCGGGCAGCAGTTCGTCCCGCAGGAGGGAAGCATCCTTGTGCCCGATCAGGACACCGGGTCGAACCGTGCTCGTCACTGCGTCCATCATGGCCAATCCCCGCTTTGACGCTCCCAGATGCCCACCATGACGGAGCGCTCGCCCCTGCCTGCCGCCATGACCATCCAGCGCAAAGCTGAATGAATATAGACCAAGTCCTGGTGTTACAATGACAAACAGAAATGGATAAAGTTACCTATTCTTTCACGTTTCTTCTGTTTCATTTCCATGAAAAGCGGGATTGGATCAACTTTAGGTAATCAATAATGGTTTTTTGATACCGTTATGACCCTTCGTCCCGGCTGGTGCCCGCAAGGTGTGGCGCCCCAGGCGGGGCGCCCGGCAGCGTGACAGGTCCACCGGCACGCGGCATAAGGAGGCGGGGGAGAACAGGAAGCGCCGCGATGGGGGATCGGCACCCGGTCAGCCTGGCCATCGTCCATATGTTGCCGGATCTGGCCGCGCAGCACGGCTTCGCCCTTGGGGCGGCTCTCTCCCGTGCCGGCATCCCCGATGCGTCGCACATCCATTCGGGCACCGTGGTGGCGCGGGCCCAGATGTGCACGCTGTTGCAAGCCGCCGCTCGGCAAGCGGGCTCGCCCTTGATCGGTTATGCGCTCGCCGGTGCGGCGCGGCCCGACGCCCTCGGCGTGATGGGTCAAGCCTTGTTCTCGGGCCGCACGCCGCGCGAGAGCCTTGCCGCCCATGCCCGCTCCATGCCCGCCATCCAAAGCGGGGTGAAGCTGGGCGTCGAGCGGGTGGGCGACCGGGCCATCTGGCGCCATCAGATGGAAGACGCCGATCCGGGCCACGCGCAGGTGCTCAATGACGGCGTTGCCGGTTTCATGACGCGCGTGTTTCGCGCGCTGCTCGGCGCGGACGCCGCGCTAGAAGTTGGCCTGCCCCACCGGCCTCAGGTGGCGCCCCACCTTTATGAGGACGCGCTCCAGGCTCCGGTGACCTTCTCGGGCGGAACGCTCTCCGTCACCTTCGACGCCGCGCTGCTGGATCGTCCGTCCGCTCTTCCCGGTCCCTTGAGGCATGTGGCGCCGGCGCCTGGGCGTCTGCTGGAGCCACCGGAGGATCTGCTGGGGGATGAGCGCCTCCTTCAATGCCTGCCGCTTATCTTCGAGAGCGCGGCTCTGGCGGGCACGCTCTCCCTGGCGGATGCGGCGCGGACCCTGGGGTTTTCACCCCGCAGCCTCCAGCGGCGCCTCGGTGCGCTCGGCCTGACCTTCGAGCATCTGGTGGATGAATGGCGCAGGAGGGAGGCGCGGCGCTATCTGGCGCAAACCGGCCTGCCGGTGGCCAGCATCGCCCATGTGCTGGGCTATTCCCACCCCGCCCACTTCATCCGCGCCTTCCGGCGCTGGGAGCGCGCGACGCCCCTTGCCTATCGGCGGAACGCCATCCTCGCCTTTGCCTGACCCGCCGGACCGCTGCGTCACGGCGGCGGTGGCGCCAAATGGCAATTGTGACCCCCTTTGTCCTTGGCTACAGGAACGCTTTGTCGCACCCGGGGGAGGCTGGCTGGCGTGCGTCACGAGACAGGCATGCACGACCACAAGACGCACGCGCAGACAGAACGTCCCGAGAAGGATCGTCTTTCCCAGGAGCCTTTCTCCCAAGACCATCTGGTCACTGGACCTGCCATGGTTTGGCTGGCGGGCGGCACGTTCCGCATGGGATCGAACGACCATTATCCGGAGGAGGCGCCGGTCCATGAGGTCGCCGTCGACGGCTTCTGGATCGACCGCTTTCCCGTGACCAATGCGGATTTCGCCCGCTTCGTCGCTGCAACCGGGCGCGTCACGCTGGCCGAGCAGATCCCCGACGCGCGACATTATCCCGACGCGGACCCGGCGCTTCTCGTGCCGGGCTCGCTGGTCTTCACCCCGCCCGAGACCTGCCACACGCTCTCCGACTGGACGCAGTGGTGGCGTTTTGTGGAAGGGGCGAACTGGCGCCATCCCGCCGGTCCCGGCAGCAACCTGGACGGGCTGGAGAACCATCCTGTGGTCCATGTGGCCCATGCCGATGCTTTGGCCTATGCCCGCTGGGCCGGCAAGGACCTGCCGACCGAAGCGGAATGGGAATATGCCGCCCGCGGCGGGCTCGACGGCGCCTCTTATGCCTGGGGCGAGACGCTGGCGCCGGGCGGCATCCACCGCGCCAATACCTGGCAGGGGCGGTTTCCGGTGGAGAATCTCGCTCTGGACGGCTTCACCGGCACCGCGCCGGTGGATGCCTTTCCGCCCAATGGCTTCGGCCTCCACGACATGATCGGCAATGTGTGGGAATGGACCGGCGACTGGTACCGGGACCACCATGTGCCCTCCTGCTGCCTGCCCCGCAATCCGCGCGGCGGCACCGAGGCGGGCAGCCGCGACCCGGCCGATGCCGGCCTTCCCATGCCGCGAAAGGTCATCAAGGGCGGCTCGCATCTGTGCGCGCCGAACTATTGCTCCCGCTACCGCCCCGCCGCCCGGCAGGGCCAGACCATTGATTCTGCGACCGGACATATCGGCTTTCGCTGCGTCCGGCGCGTCACCACCCAGGACTGACCATGACCGACACCGCGCATCCCGCGACAGATACCCGCCCCTCCGGCCCCACCCGCCGCGACGTGCTCGCCGGCTCGGCCGGCTTCATGGCGGCCGTCGCGGGCCTCTCCGCCCTCTCCGCCCCGGCCCGCGCGCAGACCGGAGCAGGGGGCGCCCCGCGCCCGCATATCGTCTATATCCTGGCTGACGACCTCGGCTTTGCCGACGTGGGCTTCCAGGGTTCGGACATCAAGACGCCCAACATCGACAAGCTGGCCGCCACGGGCGCCAAGCTCGGCCAGTTCTATACCCAGCCCATGTGCACCCCCACCCGCGCGGCGCTGCTCACCGGGCGCTATCCCATGCGCTATGGGCTCCAGACCGGCGTCATCCCCTCCGGGGCTACCTACGGCTTGGCCACCGACGAGTTCCTGCTGCCCCAGGCACTCAAAAGCGTCGGCTATTCCACGGCCCTGGTGGGCAAGTGGCATCTGGGCCACGGGAAGCGGGAGTATTGGCCGCGCCAGCGGGGCTTCGATTATTTCTACGGTGCGCTGGTGGGCGAGATCGACCACTTCAAGCACGACGCCCATGGGGTGGAGGACTGGTATCGCGACAACACCGTTGTCCATGAAGAGGGCTACGACACCGAGCTGTTCGGCGCCGATGCGGTGCGCCTCATCGGAGCGCAGGACCCCAAGACACCGCTCTTCCTCTATCTGGCCTTCACCGCCCCCCACACGCCCTTCCAGGCGCCGCAGGCCTATATCGACCGCTACGCCCACATCCAGGATCCCTCCCGGCGGGTCTATGCGGCCATGATCACCGCCATGGACGACCAGATCGGAAAGGTGGTGGAGGCGCTGGAGAAGCGCGGCATGCGCGAGAACACGCTCATCGTATTCCACTCCGACAATGGCGGCACGCGCAACAAGATGTTCGTCGGCGAGGGGGCGGTGGCCGGAGAACTGCCCGCCAGCAATGCCCCCCTGCGGGATGGCAAGGGCTCGCTCTATGAGGGCGGCACGCGGGTGGCGGCGGTGGCCAATTGGCCCGGCCGTATCGCGCCCGGCACCCTGGACGGGGTGATGCATGTGGTGGACATGCTGCCCACCCTCGCCAAGCTGGCCGGCGCCGATCTTGCCCGTTCCAAGCCGCTGGACGGCATGGATGTGTGGACCTCGCTCGCCAGCGGCAAGGGTTCGCCGCGCCCGGGCGTCGTCTACAATGTGGAGCCCACCCAGGGCGCCGTGCGCGAGGGCGCCTGGAAGCTCTATTGGCACGCGGTCCTGCCGCCCAAGGTGGAGCTGTTCAACCTGGACCAGGACCCCGGCGAAAAGACCGACCTGTCGGCCCAGCATCCCGACAAGGTGGCGGCTCTCCAGGACCATGTGGTGGCCCTCGCGCGCACCATGGCGCCGCCCCTCTTCTATCAGGCGGCCCTCTCCGCCACCCTTTCCGACGCGCCGTCCACCCCGACGGACGCGCTCTATGATCTCGGCCTGAAGGACGATTGATGCGCCCCGCGTCCCCCTCCCATAAGGCGCGGCTCTCCGCCGCCGTCCTGGCGCTCGCCGCCGCAATGCCTGCCGCTGCCACGTCTGCGACGGCGGCGGACCTTGCCGCCAAGGCCGTGGTGGCCCCGCCCCCCATGCCGGTGGCAACGGCCGACACGCCGACTTTCCTGTTCACCGGCTATCTGTGGGCGAGCGCCATGAGCGGACAGGTCGGCACGCTGCCGCCCTTGCCGCCGGTGAATGTGGACATGAGCTTCGGGGACATTCTCAAGCAGTTCGACGGCGGCATCATGGGCGCCGGCGAGATGCGTGTGGGGCGCTGGGGCTTCCTGGCGGACGTGATGTTTCTCCAGGTGTCGCCCTCCGCCACTTTGCCCGGCCCCTATGCCGGCAATTTGGAGCTCCGCTCCCGCAGCCTGACGCTCCAGGGCAATGTGCTCTACCGGCTTTATGAGGCGGAAGGGGCCAGCGTCGACGTGGGCGCGGGCCTGCGCTACTGGCTGCTCGGCAACCGCCTGAGCTTCGACAATGCCTCGCCCTTGCCCGGCTTCAGCTATAGCGAGACCGAGGGCTGGGTGGACCCGCTCCTCGTCGGCCGCGTCACCGCCCCGCTGGGCGGGGCCTGGAGCTTGACTGTGGTGGGCGACATTGGCGGCTTCGATGTGGGCTCGCACCTGACCTACCAGGCCATCGGCACGGTGAACTACCAGTGGAGCAAGCAGCTCGCGCTGCGCGCTGGCTACCGCTTTCTGTCGGTGGACTACACGTCCGGCAAGTTCCTCTATGACGTGGAACTCCAGGGGCCGGTGATCGGCGCCACCTATCGCTTCTGAACTGGCGCGCCTCTCACCCCCGCCTTACGCGCCCCTGGCGAGCCCCATGGGGCGCGACAGCCAGGCGGGGCGGGGGAGGGCGGCATGGGCGGCCATGTCCCCATCCACGCGCGCCTGGATTTCCGGCGGGAACAGCGCGGCGCGTGGCGTGCCAGACGCGCGGGACACGTGCATCAGCACCTGCTCGCACAGGGCCAGCTCCGCGCCCTCGGCATTCAGGAGGCGCATGAAGGTGTGGATGCGCTTGCGGTCCGCGGCCAGCACCAGCAGGTCGACGGTGAGCGCCGCGCCCTCGTGGCATTCCCTGAGATAGCCGATGCGGCTTTCCAGCGTGTAGATCGTCGCCGCGCTCGCCCCCCGGTAGGCGGCATCGACGCCGATGCGGTCCATATAGGCGGTCACCGCATCGGAGAAGACGATGCCATAGGCGTAGTCGCCCATATGGCCGTTATAATCCACCCAGGCCACGGGCACCCGCACCGCGTGGATGGCAAGGCCGATCAGGCCCGGCGGTTCGGTGATCGTCGTCATGACGGCTCCCTGCGGTTCGTGCGGAGCGAAGAGATCAGCGTCCGGTCTCGTTCACAAGGCGGGCGAGCAGGAACTGGTCGGCCTCATAAGGCGCGGCCCAGTTGGCGTTGAGCTCCGCATCGATGGCGCGCTTGGTCATGGCGACTGCCAGGGGCGCGCTGCCGGCCATTTCAGCGGCGAAGGCGCGGGCGGCGGCGAGGGCCTCCCCGCGCGGGGCGACCTGATCGGCCAGGCCCATCGCCAGGGCGGCGGCAGGGTCGATGGTCTCGTCGCGGAACAGGATGCGCTTGGCGCGGGCCGGACCCACCAGCGCGCACAGGAGCGACAGGCCGCCCCAGCCCAGCGTCATGCCGAGCCGCACCTCGGGAAAACGCAGCATGGCGCCCTCCGCCATCACCCGGAAATCCGCCGCCAGCGCCAAGATGGCGCCGCCGCCAATGGCCGGTCCTTCCACCGCCGCGATGACGATCTGCGGCAGGCGACGCCATGCCTCCACCATGCGCCCGCCGGCGCCCAGGATGTGATGGCGCATGGGCAGCGAGGCATCCGCCGCCCACAGGCTGGCATCGCCGAGGTCCACGCCGGCGCTGAAGCGGGTGGGTGTGCCGGTCAGCAGAATGGCGGAGAGGTCCCGCTCGCCCTCCAGGGCCTGCGCCGCGCGCGTGAGCTCGGCGATGGCCTCCGCATTGAGGGCATTGGCCTTGGCGCCCCGGTCATAGCGCACCACGGCAAGGGTGCCCTCGCGTTCGATCTCCACCATGGCCATGACCGTCCTCCGCACCTGTTGTGTTTTACATACTACTGAGTATGTTGCATGGCGAAGCGGCCTTGGCAACGGCCGGCACAAGGCGCTGAAGCGCCGGCAGGATCAGGACGGAGGAGCGCCATGAGCCAGCGGGAAGCGGCCTTGTCACGAGAGCATGCGGTCCTGCGCGACCTTCTGGAGCGGCACGCGGCGGAGCGCCCGGATGCGCCTTTCGTGCAGTTCTGGCCTGGCCCGGCCGACACCTCCACCTGGAGCTACGCTGACACGCTCCGGCAGGTGCGCCGGCGCGCTGCGACGCTGGCCCGCCACGGCGTCGTGCGCGGCCAGCACGTGCTGTGTTTCATGGGCAACGGGCCGGACCTGCTCGCCACCTGGTTCGCCATCAATTATCTCGGCGCGGTCTATGTGCCGCTCAATACGGCGGCGCGGGGCAAGCCGCTGGAGCACATCCTCAACGATGCGGACGCCCCGCTCATGGTGGCCGAGGCCGCCCTGGTGGAGCGCCTGGAGGGCCTCTCCCCTGGCAAGCTGAAGACGGTCCTCACCGTGGACGGCACCGCCGCCCCCTTGCCGGGCCTTGACGTCCAGCTCCTGGAGGACGACCCCGCCGCGCCCCTTCCGCCCGCCCCCGAACCGCCTGTGGAGCCGTGGGACACGCAGGCCATCATGTACACCTCGGGCACCACCGGGAATCCGAAGGGGGTGATGTCCTCCTACACCCAGCTTTATTCCATGGGGCCGGATGCCTTCGAGGTCGCGCCCGATGACCGCTGCCTGATCTGCGGCCCCATCTTCCATTGCGGCTCGACGCTCTATGTCTATGCCCAGCTCGCGCGCGGCCTCTCCATCGGCATGATGCGGGAATTCCGCACCTCCGATTTCTGGCCTGCGGTGCGGGAGACGGGGTCCACTTATGTGCTGCTGCTGGGGGTGATGGCGAGCTTCCTCCTGAAGGCGCCGCCCGCGCCGGGAGACCGCGACCATCCGCTGCGCCGCGCCTTCATCACCCCGTTCGGCGAGGACGGCCCGGCCTTTGCCGAGCGCTTCGGCGTGGAGGCCTGGACCATCTACAACATGACGGAGATTTCGAGCCCGCTCCATGCCGGGCCGGGCATCACCGCCAAGGGCATTGCCGGCACGCCGCGCCCCTGGATTGAGCTGAAGATCGTCGATGCCCACGATCTGGAGGTGCCGGACGGGCAGACGGGGGAACTGGTCATCCATTCCCGCCGCCCCTGGGCGCTGATGAAGGGCTATTACAACAATCCCGCTGCCACCGCCGAGGCCATGCGCAACGGCTGGTTTCACACCGGCGACGGCTTCCGGCGGGAGGCGGACGGCACCTATTTCTTCGTGGACCGCCTGAAGGATGTCATCCGCCGGCGCGGCGAGAACATCTCCTCTTTCGCCCTGGAGGCGGAGGTGCGCACCCATCCGGCGGTGAAGGAATGCGCCGCGGTGGCGGTGCCGAGCGAGTTTTCCGAGGACGAGGTGCTGGTGGTGGTGACGCCGGTGGAGGGGGAAACCCTTGATCCTGCGGGGCTCATCCGCTTCCTGGCGGAGAGCGTGCCCCACTATATGGTGCCGCGCTATGTGCGCACGCTGGAGGCGCTGCCCAAGACCTCCAGCGGCAAGATCCAGAAGCACGAACTGCGCGCCGCCGGCGTCACGTCCGACACCTTCGACCGCGAGGCGGCGGGCCTGCGCATCGGCCGCGCTGCGGCCAAGGCAGGGCTCTGAGGGCGAGCCTCAATAGAGGAAGGGCGGGCCCCACGGGCCGTAATCAAAGGCAAAGGCGGCCTGCTGGTTCATCATGGCCGCCATTTCCTGCTGGTTCGCCAGCCGCTGCTGGAACACCATCTGCTGGTAGGCCTGGAAATTGTCCTGGCTGCCATAATAGAGGCACCCGCACACCGAGGGGTCGGCGTACAGATAGACCGGCTGGCCATTCTGGTTCTGCACCACGAATTTGTGCGGCGGCATGCGCTTCAGCGAGGCGACCTTCTCAGGCGTATCGGCAAGGCGCATGCGGAAGCCTGCGGCGGCCAGCATGTTTTCCTTGTCCTGGGTCGCCGTCACGCAGGCCGCGAGCGACATGCTGATGAGCCCCAGCGCGGCAATGGTTGGCAACTTCACGCCCATCCCTCCCCGAAATCCTTGGCGCCTGATCCCCCGGCAAGGTAGCAGCCGAGGCGGGCAAGTCGAGGCTGGGCGCAAAGAATGGAGCCATTCCAAAGGGATGGCGGGGATGTCTTGCCTCGCGATAGCTCAGGCGATGGCAGCGGTCGCGGCGCGCACCTTGCGGGTGGCGTCCTCCATGCGGCCCGTGGCCCCGGCGATTTCCTGCATGTTGAGGCGCACTGTCTCCACCCCCTGGGCGGCCACATGCATGTTGCCGGAGACCTCGCGGGTGACGGACGTCTGTTCCTCCACTGCCACCGCGATCTGGGCGCTCACCGCATTCAGGTCGCCGATGGTTTGGGTGATGGAGGACAGGGCCTGCGCGGCATCCTCGCTTGCCCGCTGGACCGCTTCCACCTGGGCCGCGATCTCACTGGTGGCCTTGGAGGTCTGGCCGGCCAGCGTCTTCACCTCGGAGGCCACAACCGAAAAGCCCTTTCCGGCATCGCCCGCCCGCGCGGCCTCGATGGTGGCGTTGAGGGCGAGCAGATTGGTCTGGTCGGCGATGGAATTGATGAGGGCGACCACGTCGCCGATCTTCTGCGCCGCGCCGGTGAGGCCGGACACAATGGCGTTGGTGCGCGTGCCCTCTGCTTCCGCCTGCTTGGCCAGCGCGCTGGACTGATGCACCTGCCGGCGGATTTCCTCCACCGACGAGGCCAGTTCCTCGGCGCCGGCGGCGACAGACTGCACATTGCTGGCGGCCTGTTCCGTGGCGGCGGAAGCTGAGGTGGCCTGCATGTTGGTCTTGGCCACGTCGCTGGAAATGAGCGTGAGGTCGCTGGCGATCTCGGCCTGGGCCTTGGCGCGCCTCATGCGGCCCTGCACGGCCTCGGTGATGTCGGTGGCGAACTTGACCACCTTGAAGGGGGTGCCGGTGTCGTCCACGATGGGCGTATAGGTGGCCTGGATCCATACTTCCCGCCCACCCTTCCCAATCCGGCGAAACTCGGCCTGCTGGAAGGTGCCCCGCCGGAGGGAGGCCCAGAAGTCCGCATAGGCCGGCGTGCCGCGCTCGTCCGGGGCGACGAACATGGAATGATGGCGGCCCTTGATCTCGTCGAGGCCGTATCCCACCGTCTTCAGGAAAGCATCGTTCGCATCGAGGATGGTGCCGTCGAGCGCGAAATGGATCACCGCCTGGGAGCGGCTGATGGCCTCCACCTGGCACCTGTCCTCCAGGCTGCGCAGCTTGCGTTCCGTGATGTCGGCGGCGAACTTCACCACCTTGAGAACGCGGCCGGAACTGTCGATCACCGGGTAGTAATTGGCTTCGAGCCAGACGGCCGAGCCATCCTTGGCGAGGCGCTTGAATTCGCCGGCCTGGAACTGGCCCTTGGCGAGGGTCGCCCAGAAGGTCCGATAGGCGGGGCTTTCGGCAAAGCCTGCGGGCACGAAGATGCGGTGATGCCGGCCCCGGATCTCGCCGAGGCTGTAGCCCATGGTCTTCAGAAAGTTCTCGTTGGCCGAAAGAATATCACCCTCGGCCGTGAACTCGATCACGGCCATGGCCCGGTTGAGGGCCTTGAGGGCCAATTCGGCCTCTGAACTTTTTCCAAACATGTGGCGCCTCGCGGGAGGGGTGAAACCGGCCCAGCGTGACGCGCCGGCCTTGCCTTGGGCTTGCATCCCTTCCGGTAGGCAGGGAAAGCGGGATGGGATGCCCGGAATGAGATGGGAGGGAAGAGGTGAGGGCGCGCCGGCTTAAGCCCGCCCGTCTTCGCCTCCCGATGCTGACCAATATGGTCAGGCGATGGCCGCCGATGCGGTGCGCACCTTGCGGGTGGCCTCTTCGACGCGGCCGGTGGCGCCGGCGATTTCCTTCATGTTGAGGCGCACGGTCTCAACCCCCTGGGCAGCCACATGCATGTTGCTGGAGACTTCGCGCGTCACGGCCGTTTGTTCTTCCACCGCCGCCGCGATCACCGCGCCCACGGCATTCAGGTCGGCGATGGTCTGGGTGATGGAGGAGAGGGCCTTGGCGGCGTCCTCGCTGGCCTTCTGCACGGCATCGATCTGGGCCGCGATCTCGCTGGTGGCCTTGGAGGTCTGGCCCGCCAGGGTCTTCACTTCGGAGGCGACCACCGAAAAGCCCTTGCCGGCGTCTCCCGCGCGGGCAGCCTCGATGGTGGCGTTGAGGGCGAGCAGATTGGTCTGGTCGGCGATGGAATTGATGAGGGCCACCACGTCGCCGATCTTCTGCGCCGCGCCGGTGAGCCCCAGGACGATGGAATTGGTGCGAGACCCTTCCACCTCTGCGATCTTGGCCAGCTCGCTCGACTGGTGCACCTGGCGGCGGATCTCCTCCACGGAGGAGGCCAGTTCCTCGGCCCCGGCGGCCACCGATTGCACGTTGCTGGCGGTCTGCTCCGTAGCGGCGGAGGCGGAGGCGGCCTGCATGTTGGTGCGGCTGACATCCTCGGAAATCAAGGTGAGGTCGCTGGCGATCTCCGACTGCGCCTTGGCCCGCATCATGCGACGCTGGACGGCGTCCGTGATGTCAGTGGCGAACTTGACCACCTTGAAGGGCTTGCCGGTCTCGTCGACGATGGGCGTATAGGTGGCCTGGATCCACACGTCCCGTCCGCCCTTGCCGAGGCGGCGGAACTCGCCCTGCTGGAACTCGCCCCGCTGGAGCCCCTTCCAGAATTCCGCATAGGCCGGCGTCCCGCGCTCCTCATTGGCCATGAACATGGAATGGTGGCGGCCCTTGATCTCGTCCAGGCGATAGCCGAGCGTCTTCAGGAAGTTCTCGTTGGCGGTCAGGATCGTGCCGTCGAGCTGGAAATGGATGACCGCCTGCGAGCGCCCGATGGCGGCGAGCTGGCACTCGTCCTCCAGGCTGCGCAGCTTGCGGGCGGTGATGTCGGCGGCGAACTTCACCACCTTGAGGACGCGGCCCGAATTGTCGATGACCGGATTGTAGCTGGCCTCCAGCCACACCTCCGCGCCGCCCTTGGCGATGCGCTTGAACTCGCCGGCATGGAAATGGCCCTGGGCGAGGTTGGTCCAGAAGGAGCGGTAGTCAGCGCTTTCGGCATAGGCCGGGGTGACGAAGATGCGGTGGTGGCGGCCCTTCACCTCGGGAAGCGTGTAGCCCACCACTTTCAGGAAATTCTCGTTGGCTGCCAGGATCTCGCCTGCAGGCGTGAACTCGATGACCGCCATGGCGCGGTCGAGCGCCTTGAGCGCGAGAGCGGCCTCAGAATTCTTTCCAAACATCGGGTCGCCTCACGGCACGGGGAATAACGGGCGGAGCATGTGTTTCATGCCTTGCCTCAGGCTTGCACCCGTGAACGCAAAGGCGCGTCAGGTGGCCTGCGCCACCCCCGATCCCAGGGCCCGCATCCGCAGGGCCGCCTGGGCCGCCCCGAAGCCGTTGTCGATATTCACCACCAAAAGGCCCGGCGCGCAGCTCGCCAGGGCCGAATGCAAAGCGACGGTGCCTCCTTCCGACACACCTTGTCCCACGGAGGTGGGTACGGCGATGATTGGCGCTCGGATCAGTCCTGCCAGCACCGAAAACAGCGCGCCTTCCATGCCCGCCACCGCGATGACGATGCGGGCGCGCCGGATCTCCTCCAGTCGCTCCATGAGCCGCCACAGGCCAGCCACCCCCACGTCCGCGATCACTTGCGCGCCGACGCCACAGAAAGCGAGGGTCCTCACCGCTTCCCCCACCACGGGCATGTCGGCCAGCCCGGCGGCCACGACGGCAATGTCCGGCTCCCCGCTGCAGACGGGGATGGGGCCGAACAGGCCGGTGCGGGAGATCGGATCGAAGTCGAGAAGACCGCGCAGGCCGTCCGGCAAGCGCTCCACCTGCTCGGGCGCAAGCCGCGTCAGGAGCACCGGCCGCCCCAGTGTGCGGGCTTGTTCGAGGATCTGCGCGAGCTGCGCGTCGGTCTTGCCCTTCGCATAGACTGCTTCCGGCAAGCCGGTCCGGGCGTCACGGTCCCAATCCATGCGGGCGTCGGGCCTCAGGCTGTCGCTCATTCCGCCGCACTCCGCACGAAGGCGCTGCCGACGCGATAGGCGTCGATGCCAGCGAACGTGCGGCCCTCCTCCTGGCAAGCGGCCCTAACGAGCGCGAGGAGGCCAGTCATTTCATCCGGCGAAGGGGCCGGCCGCAATTCCAGATGCACCCCGTCGCGACGCAGGCGCACGCGCACGGTCCGGTGCCGTCCCAGGAGATCGCGCACCGCTCCCTCCGTGCGATCGATGAAGGCAAGGTCGCGCGGGTCGATGGCGATGCCCGTCTCCACCCGGCTGGCGAGGCACGGCTGGGCGGGAAGCTCGGCAAAGGCGGTCAGCCCCAAGTGCCGCGCCAATGCGCGGATGTCGTCCTTGCCAATGCCGGCGGTGACGAAGGGATGGACGACGCCCCGCTCCCGCGCCGCGTTGAGGCCCGGACGGTGCTCGCCGAGGTCGTCGAGATTGGTGCCCGAGGCAATGGTGCGGTCTGTGACAGCGGCGATGGCGCCGTAGAGGTTGGCCTTGCAGAAATAGCAGCGGTCGAACGGATTGGCGCGATAGCGCGGATCGTCCTGCTCCCCGGCATTGAGGAGGCGCAGGTCCCAGCCCTCGGCCGCCGCATGGGCTTCGATCAGCCTCCGCGCCTCGCCAGGCACGGCGGGCGAGACGGCGTGGACCATCAGCGGCGGCGTTGCCGCATGGCGGTGGACCAGCGTGGCGAGGGTCATGCTGTCCACGCCCCCGCTCACCGCCACCGCCAAAGGTGGCAGGGTATCGAGGAGGGCGAGCAGGCGGGGCAGATCGTCGGGCGCGGTCATGGCTCGCTCCGTCCGGCCGCCCGCCGCGCGGCGAGGGTGCTGAGGCCGGAGAGCGCATCGGCCTCCACCTTGGCGGTGACCTGCCCGTCGGGACGGGTGGCATGCTTTACCGGGCGGCCATCCGCCGCGTGGCCGTGCGTGCGGGCAAGCACGCGCCGCTCCACCCGATGGAAGCGCAGGCCGAGAGTGGAGGTTTGCAGGAAGACGGCCTCGCTGATGGCATCGACCCGGCCTTCCTCGCACAGCAGTGCGAAGGTGGTGAGCGGCCTGCCCTTCTTGCCGAGGCCCGGCACGAGGCGCAGGTCGCGCACCCCGGTCGTGGCGCGCAAGAGGTCGGCGGCGTGTGCCATTTCCTCGCCGGTCATGTCGTCAATGTCGAAGGCGATGTCCACCAGCAGGTCAGGCCGCGCCGCCTCTCTGGAGGTCTCGAACAGGCTCGCCCGCAACACGTTGGGCAGGCCCGGCAAGCTGCGCGTGCCGGCGCCATAGCCGACCGCCTTGAGGCTGGCGAGGGCCGGCCGCGCGGCCGGTGCGTCCCCCATGAGATGGCGCAGGATGGCCGCGCCGGTGGGCGTCACCCGCTCGCCCTCGACCCCGTCATCCCGCCAGGGGAAGCCGGTGAGGATCTCCAGCGTGGCCGGCGCGGGCACGGGGAGCAGGCCATGGGCGGTCTTCACCATCCCGCCGCCCAGGGGCAGGGGGGAAAGGCTCCAGGTGGCGCCGGGGAGGGCTGCGGCAATGCTTCCGGCGGCCACCACGTCCATGAGAGAATCCCAATCGCCGATCTCATGGAAATGCACCGCCTCCACAGGCATGCGATGCATGCGCGCCTCGGCCTCTGCCAGCACGGTCAGGATGGCGATGGCGGCGTCTGCCGTGCCGGGATTGAGCCGGGCATCGCGGATGCGGGCGCGCATGTCCGCGAAGGTGCCGGACGGGGCGGGGGCGTGAGGCCGGGGAGACGCGTGCGGGTGCGCGTGCTGGTGAGCCTCGGCATGGGCATAGGCGTGAGAATGGGAATGGGCGTGAGAATGGCAATGAGAGAAAGAGCGAGAGTGGCTCTCACCCATGCCGTCACCGCCCGCCGAGGCCTGAGCATGGGAATGGGAGCTGTGGGAGGCATGGTGCATCCCGTGGGCTGGGTCCTCGCCAGGACCCGCCAGGGAGAAATGCAGCGCTGCGATGCCGCCATTCACCACCTCGGCGATCCGCGCTTCCCCCACCCCCGGCGGCAGGACGGCGGCCACGTCGGCCAGCACGCGCGGCTTCAAATCCGGACGGGCGGCGAGCAGCGCGGCGACGAACATGTCGCCGGCGATGCCGCCCACGGGGTCGAGATGGATGTGAAGCGCCACGGCCGGATCTCCCGGGCCGGTGCTCAATGGGGCAGGTCCGGCCACGGGTCCAAGAGGCGCCCGTCCGCGTCGAAGCCCATGGCGCGCGGCTCGGTCAGGATCTCGATGCCCGGCCGGTGGGCGATCTGCGGCAGCAGCGCCTCGGAGGCGTAGAGATATTCCAGGTGCAGCGTGTTGGGGATGCGGATCATGGTGATGGCATCCGGCGTCTGGGATTCGCAGGTCTTCACCGCTGCCTGGATGGCCGTCTTGTCATCCGGCATGGCCATGGGCAGCGAAGCGGCGATGAGGACGCCGGAGGTCAGCGAATTGGTATAGACCGCCTCCCGGTCGAAGCGGTTGAACAGGCGGTCGGTGATGACGTCGGCGCGGGCGACGCCATTGGCATTGCCCTGGCTCTTGTCGGTCACATCCAGCACGATGATGCGCGAGACGCTCGGGCCGCCCTTGATGGCGGTGGTGGAGGGGCGGCCGGTGATGTTGGGGTCCATGCCGCTGCCGGAAAATTCCTTGCCCACATAATCCACCAGCAGCACGTCCAAGGGGCCGGACGCCAAGGGCTGGTCGAGGGGGCCTAGCGGCAGGCGGGGCATGTTGCGCATGGCCTCGGCGAGGAAAGCGCGCTCCGCCTCGATCAGCCCTTCGGGCGGCAGCACCACCACCTTGCACAGGCGGTCATAGGCGTTTTCCACCGTGCCGATGCCGAACAGCACCTTGCAGGTGGCCAGCTTCACCCGCGCCATCTCGATGATGAAGCGGCCCACATGGTTGAAGCCCCAGGCGTGGCAATTGTCGGCGCCGGACTGCTTGCCGAGGCCGATGGCCAGCATCTTGACGAGGCCGCTCTCATTCTGGGCCCGGAAGGCGCTGTGCGGCTTGATGCGGTTGAAGAGGACGATGCCGTCCGCCTCGAAGGCGAGGCGGTCGATGCGCACCGACATGCCATTGTCCAGCACGCCCACTTCCACGGTCTCCATGGAGGAGCGGATGGGGCAGCCGGCGCTGTCCTCGGTCACGCCGAGCTGAGCCAGCACCTTGGCCTGGCCCTCGGCGGTGGCGCCGCCATGGCTGCCCATGGAGGGCACGATGAAGGGATGGGCGCCCAGCGCCTTCAGTTCGCTGACGATGGCGCGCACCAGCTCCGGCAGGCTGGCAAGGCCCCGGCTGCCCACGGTGAGGGCCACCGACATGCCCGGCCGGATGGCCTCCCGCACGAAGCCGGCGGAGGCCAGGGCATCATGCACCGCCGCTTCCGGCTCCACCGCCGGGGCGGCGAAGAAATTCTGGCGGACCAGGGCCATGCGGGGCAGCGGGGTGTTCTCGACCAGCTTCACATAGCTCGGCCGCATGGCGTCTCTCCCGTTCTGTTCTTTATGCCGCGGCGGGCCGAGGCCCGCCGCGTGCGAATCTTATCACTGGGGCTTGATGTTGCCCTTCTCGATGACTTCCTTCCACTGCGCCGTCTGCGACTTGATGAGATCGGTGAACTTGGCGGGGGAGGAATTGGACACCGGGGTCACGCCCATGGCCTCCATCTTGGCGATGGTGTCGGGCTGCTTCATGAAGGCGTCGATCTCGGCCGCCAGCTTGTTGGTGATCTCGTCGGGCGTGCCGGCGGGGGCGAGGAAACCATGCCAGGCGGTGGCCTCGAAGCCGGGGACGAACTCGGCCACGGTGGGCAGATTCTTGTCGAAGGCCTCGCGCTCGGGGGTCGCCACGGCGAGCGCCACCAGCTTGCCATTCTTCACATAAGGCAGCAGCAGCGGCACATTGTCGAAGGCCAGCTCCACATTGCCGGAGAGCAGGTCCGGCAGCATGGCGGACGAGCCCTTATAGGGCACGTGCACCATCTGGGTGCCGGTCTTCTGCATGAACATCTCGCCAGCCAGGTGCTGGGTGGTGCCGATGCCGGCGGAGCCGAAGGACACCTTGTCCGGGTTCGCCTTCAGATAGGCGATGAGGTCGGGCACGGTGCGGGCCGGGATCTTCTCGGGGTTGATCACCAGCACGTTGGGCACCACCGAGACCTGGGCGATGGGCTTGAGGTCGCGCAGGGTGCGATAGGGAAACTTCTCGCCATAAAGGGTCGGGTGAACGGCGAGGTTCGAGGTGGAGGCGAGCACCAGCGTGTTGCCGTCGGGCGCGGAGCGCACCACCTTGTCCACGCCGGTCACGCCGCCGCCGCCGCCGATATTCTCGACGATGAAGGGCTGGCCCAGCTTCTTCTGGAGATTCTCCGCCACCATGCGGGCGATGATGTCCGCCGTGCCGCCGGAGGAGAAGGGCACCACGATGGTCACCGGGCGGGAGGGATAGGCGGGCTGTGCCATCACCGGGCTGGCGAGGACGAGCGACAGGCAAGCAGCGGCGAGGGATCTGAGCTTCACAGCTTCCTCCGAGTTTTCTGTGTGCGGCCATGGGGCAATGCGGCCAGTGGCCGGGAGCCGGGCGGCTCCGCCTGGGACGGCGCTGGGCGACCATCCGGAGGCAACCTGCGGACTTGTCCACTATTTGTCAAGATGTCACGGATGGGGTGGGGTGGCCACAGCGTTCAAGGGCGCGCGGCGCGGTCCGGGTTGCCGCACGGCATGCGCCGCCGACGCGGCAAGTGGCGGTCGATGACAGGCGCTCTTGGGCGCGGGGGCGGCTTCGGCGGAACGTGGAGGTCAGAGCGAAAGGTCGAGTGTCCGGCCCTCGAAAATGCGGTCGCGGGAGCCCTCCAGATGCTGGCGCATAAGGGTGCGGGCGGTCTGCGCATCGCGTCTGCGGATGGCATCGAAGACGCCCTGGTGCTCCTTGAACACGCCCGCCAGCCCGGAATGGGGACCCATGAGCGAAACGCCGTGGAACTTCATGCCCACCGCGATGTGGTCCTTCAGGGCCTGCATGGAGGAGATGTAATAATGGTTGTTCGAGGCCTGGGCGATGGCGCAGTGGAAGGCATAGTCCGCATCTTCCCTGTGCCGGTGCGCCTGGGTGGCATCCCGCATCAGATCGAGCGCCGCGGCAATGGCGGCAAGCGCCGGCTCGTTCCAGCGCAAAGCGGCGTAATAAGCGTGGTCCGGCTCGATGGTGAGGCGGAATTCGTAGCAGCGCTGGATGTCGGCGATGGTCTCCACGGGGGAGTAGCCGATGGCGCGGCTCTCCTCGACGCGCACCTTCACGAAGCTTCCCGCCCCCTGGCGGGAATAGATCAGGCCCTCGTCCCTGAGGCGCCGCAACGCTTCGCGGATGATGGGGCGGGACACCAGGAACTGACCGGCCAGCTCGTGCTCGCCAGGCAGCTTCTCGTCGGGCTGGAAGTCGCCGCGGCTGATCTTGGTGAGCAGCAACTGGTAGACGCGCTGGACCAGGGGCGTGCGGTGCGCGCGGTCGGTGCTGCCGTCCAAACCCTCGGGCCCCGTCTCAAAAGCGGGGGCGGGCACGGAAGCATCCTCCGGGGTGTCGCGATCGGCCATGACAACTTTCCAGAACAGAACGGAGCAGGCGGACGGCGACCGTGACGGTCTCGACCTGGGCAATTCCGCCGGCTCGTCTTATAACACATTGCCCGCGCGTCGGTCGTTGGCAAGGGGCGATCTGACTTCGGCAGCGTCTGGAGCGAATTTTCAACATTACAACATGTTGACACACGCGCTGGGGCCGGCGTATCACCCCATCACGGGCGCGCCCTCCAGGCCGTCCATGCCAGGGAGAGACCGGTGAGCCCCATTCTCGTCCGCACCAAGCGCATCCCGCGCGTGTCGGGCGCATGGTGGCGGCATCCATGACGGCGCCCATCGTCGCGCCGGCCGCGGATCGTCCCGCTGCGGGCGCAGTCGCGCCCGACGCAGCCGCGCTCGCCCTGCCTCTGCGCCTCATTGCCGATGACCTGACCGGCGCGCTGGATTCCGCCATGGCCTTCGTGCGACCTGGCCAAGCGCTGCCGGTTCACCTCGCGGCGCCGCAGGCGCCGGGCACGGGCGCACTCGCCATCGACAGCGATACCCGCGAGAGCGACCCGGCAACCGCGCGAGGAACGGTTGCGTCCCTCGCTGCCGGCCTGCCGGACGGGGCGGGCCCGGGCGTCCCGCTTTTCTTCTGCAAGCTCGACAGCCTGTTGCGGGGGCGGGGCGCGGCGGAGATCGCCGGCTGGCTGGACGCCATGGCGTTCCAACGCTGCATCATCGCGCCCGCCTTTCCCCATCACGGCCGGGTCACGCGGGGCGGCATCCAGATGTTGCTGGGCGCCGATGGCGTGCGGCCGGTGGGTGAAGACCTCGCGGCCGGGCTCAGGGCCCTCGGCTTTTCCGTCCATCTGTGCCGCCCGGGCGAGCCGGTACCCCTCGGCCTCAGTCTGTGGGATGTGGAGACGCAGGCGGACCTCGCCACCCTCGCGCGCGATGGACGTTCTGCTGGCGGACGCATCCTGTGGTGCGGCAGTGGCGGGCTGGCTCTCGCACTGGCGGGGGAGGCGGAGCCCGTCCTGGTCGATCCCCGCGCCCTGCCGCGCCCCCTGCTCGGTCTCTTCGGCACCGATCATCCGGTGACGCGGGCGCAGGTGGAGGCCTGTGGCGGGGCCGCCTTCCAGATCTCCGGCGGCGGGCGGGACGAGGCGGCCCGCGTCGCCGCGCGCCTTGAGGCCGAAGGCGTTGCGCTTGTCTCGCTGGCGCTGCCCGAGGGTACGCCCCGTGCAGAAGCGGCGCGGCGCATTGCCGATGAATTCGCCCGCCTTCTGCAGACGCTGCGGGCGCCGGGCACTCTGGTGGTGTCCGGGGGCGAGACCCTGCGGTCCCTCAGTCTTTCCTTGGGCGCGGAGCGGCTCGACCTTCTGGGCGCCTTCGAGACCGGCATCCCCGTGTCCATCCTGCGGGGCGGGCGGTTCGACGGGGTGCATGTGGTGTCGAAGTCCGGTGCCTTCGGTGATTCCCTGCTGCTGCGGCGGCTGATCTTTCCAATGCAAGGAGCGCGCGCATGACGCCGCATTTGGCCGTCACCATGGGCGACCCGGCCGGGGTCGGACCGGAGATCATCGTCAAGGCCTGCGAGCGGCTGAAGGACCGGCTCGCCGCCGGCGATTTGCGGCTCCTCATCATCGGCTCCAATCCAGCGCTGCAGGAGGCGCAGGCGCTGCTTGGCTCCACGCTCCCCATCCCCGAGGTGAGCGAGGCGGACGCGGAATGGCCGGCGCTCGCCTGCCTCCAGGCGGGGCCGGAGGGAGAGCCCATCCGGCCGGGCGTGCTGAGCCTTGATGGCGGCCGCTTTGCCTTCCTCGCCATCGAGCGCGCCGTGCGCCTCGCCCAGGCCGGCCGCGTGCAGGGGCTGGTGACGGCACCTCTCAACAAGGAGGCGCTGAACAAGGCCGGCTATCATTATGCTGGCCATACCGACATGTTGGCGGATCTCACCGGCGCCCGTGGTTCGGTGATGATGCTCGCCCACGGCAATATGCGGGTCAGCCACCTGACCACACACATCGCCCTGAAGGACGTGCCCGCCAAGCTCACGCCCGAGCGGCTGCGCTATGTGATCGACCTCACCGACCAGACGCTGAAGGGCCTCGGCCTCTCCCGCCGCCGCATCGCGGTGGCCGCGCTCAATCCCCATGCGGGCGAGGGCGGCCTGTTCGGGCGCGAGGACATGGAGGTGAGCACCCCCACCATCGCCAAGTGCGTGGCCGACGGGCTCGACGTGGTCGGCCCCGTGCCCGGCGACACCGTGTTCGTGAAGCTGCGCGCCGGCCAGTTCGATGCCGTGGTGGCCATGTATCACGACCAGGGGCACATCCCGGTCAAGCTGCTGGGCTTCAACGTCAATCCCGAGACCGGCACCTGGGACGCCCTGTCCGGCGTCAACATCACGCTGGGCCTGCCCATCATCCGCACCTCGGTGGATCACGGCACGGCCTTCGACATTGCCGGCAAGGGCATCGCCAACGAACTGAGCCTCATCGAGGCCATCGATTATGCCGAGAAGCTCGCCGCTTCCGGAACGCACTGAAGGAAGGGCGACATCATGACCGCAGGTCTCTCCGCGCCCATCGAACTGGCGCGCCCGCCCCGCATCCTGTTCGGCTCCGGGACAGTGGCGTCCGTGCCGCGCTGGATCGCGGAAAAGGGCTTTTCCCGCATCCTGGTGGTGGCCGACGCCTTCAATGCCGCCCGCATCGATCTCCTCGGCCTTCAGGGCGAGGTCACCGTCTTCGGCGAGGTGAAGCCCGAGCCGGACGTGCCGAACCTGGAGGCGCTCCTCGCCCGCGCCGGCGCGGCGCAGGCGGAGGTGGTGATCGGGTTTGGCGGCGGCAGCGCCATGGATCTGGCCAAGCTCGCCGCCGTGCTGCCCGGCTCCGGGCAGTCGCTGGCCGAGGTGGTGGGACCGGAAAAGGTGAATGCCAAGGGTGCCGCCCTCATCCAGGTGCCCACGACCGCCGGCACCGGCAGCGAGGCGGGCACGCGCGCCCTCGTCACCGACCCCATCACCCAGAACAAGCTCGCGGTGCAAAGCCTGCACATGCAGGCGGACCTCGCGGTTGTGGACCCCGACCTTACTTTATCCGTGCCCCCGGCGGTCACGGCGGCCACCGGCGTCGATGCCTTGGCCCATTGCGTCGAGGCCTTCACCAGCCGCAAGGCCCATCCCACCATCGACCTTTATGCGCTGGAAGGCGCGCGGCTGGTGGGTAAGCACCTGGCGGCCGCCATCCGCGATGGGTCGAATACCGAGGCCCGCGCGGGCCTGGCGCTCGCCTCGCTCTATGGCGGCTTCTGCCTCGGCCCGGTGAACACCACGGCGGGCCATGCGGTGGCCTATCCGCTGGGCACGCGCCACCACATCGCCCATGGCGCGGCCAATGCGCTCATCTTCCCCCATGTGCTGGCCTTCAACGCCCCCGCCGTGCCGGAGAAGACCGCCCTCGTGCTTGAAGCGCTGGGCCTGAAGCCTTCCGCCGATCCGGCCGAGGTGCTGGAGGCCACTTATGGCTGGTGCGCCGCGCTGGGCTGCCAGATGCGCCTGTCCGCCTATGGCGTGCCGCGGGAGGACCTGCCCGTGATGGCCACAGAGGCCCATGCCATTCGGCGGCTGCTCGACAACAATCCGCGCGACATCAGCCGCGAGGAAATTCTCGCCCTTTACGAGGCCGCCTACTGAGCGGGCCCGACAGCAAGATTGGAAAGGCTGAGGACATGACCAAGATCAAGGGCACCTTCGTTGCCATCGTCACGCCCTTCGACGCGACGGAGACGGTCGATGGCGCGGCGCTGCGCCGGCAGGTGGACCGGCAGATCGGGGCCGGCAACGGCATCTTCTGCGCCGGCACCAATGGCGAATTCTACGCCTTGTCGTTTGAGGAAAAGATCGAGGTGGCCCGCATCTGCGTGGATGCGGCGGCGGGGCGCCAGCCGGTGCTCGCCCATATCGGGGAAATCTCCACCCACCAGACC
The DNA here is from genome assembly GCF_028863665.1 of Aquabacter sediminis. Taxonomy (GTDB): domain Bacteria; phylum Pseudomonadota; class Alphaproteobacteria; order Rhizobiales; family Xanthobacteraceae; genus L1I39. The sequence goes on along the minus strand of NZ_JARBFX010000011.1, from coordinate 63,521 downwards.
ATCGCGCTGGGCAAAGAAGTCCAGAAGCTGGGCGTGAAGGCGGTGTCGGCCATCACGCCGTCCTTCATCGCCTGCTCGCAGGCCGAACTGGTGGACCATTATCGCAAGGTGGCGGACGCCCTGTCCTTGCCGGTCTATCTCTACAACATCCCCGCCCGCACCGGGAACACCATCGCCCCCGAGACCGCGCGCGTCCTGGCCGATCATCCCAACATCATCGGCATCAAGGACAGCGCCGGCTCGCAGGAGAGCCTGGACGGCTTCCTGGCCATCGCCCGTGAGCGGGACGATTTCGACGTGCTGGTGGGCCCGGATTCGCTGATCCTGCACGGCCTGAAGAATGGCGCCGCCGGCAACATTTCCGGGCTCGGCAACGTGGCCCCCGTCACGCTGAACGCCATCAGCTCGGCCTTCGACAAGGGCGACCTGGCCGCCGCCGAAGCCGCGCAGACCCGCTTCAGCACGCTGCGCAAGGAGCTCTACGCCCACGGCTTCCCGCCCGCTTTGGTCAAGCGCGCCTTGCGCCATGCCATCCCGGAGGTGGGCGCCAGCCGCGCGCCGGTGCTCATCTCCGCTGAGGCGGATGCTGAGATCGCGGCGCTCTCCGCGCGCTATGCCGAAGCCGTGGCGTGAGGGCGCGCCATGAGCTTCACCGTCGTCAGCCTCGGCGGCCCCGTGACCGCCGCCGGGGAGGAGATGCTCCGCGCGGCGGGGATCACTTCCCTATCCACCGGCCCCTATCCCCCCAAGAGCGAGGTGATCGACCTCCTCGCCAGCCGGCAGGCGGATGCGATCATCGTCCGCCTCGTGGAGCGGATCGATGCGGACATTCTGAAGGCCTCGCCCCGCCTCAAGCTGGTGCACAAGCACGGCGCCGGCACCAATGACATCGACGTGGCGGCGGCCACGGCGCTCGGCATTCCCGTGCTGGCCGCGGTGGGTGCCAATGCTCCTTCGGTGGCCGAGCATGCGCTGGCCATGATGTTCGCCCTCATCAAGGACATGCGCCGGCAGGACGCCTTTGTGCGCGGCGGCGGCTGGGCGGCCAAGGCCTATCAGGGCCACGAACTGCGCGGCCGCACGCTGGGCCTCGTGGGCTTCGGCCTGATCGCCCGGCATCTGGCCCGCATGGCCGGGGCCATCGGCATGCGCGTTGAGGCCTATGACCCGTTCGCCCCCGATGCGGCCTTCGCGGAGGGCGCCACCCGCGCCACCGACCTCGACGCGATGCTGGCCGCCGCCGACGTGGTGAGCCTGCATTGCCCGCTCACCCCGGAGACGCGCGACCTCATCAATGCCCGCACGCTCGGCTTAATGAAGCCCACCGCTTTCCTCATCAACACCGCGCGCGGCGAGGTGGTGGACGAGGGCGCGCTGGTGGAGGCGCTGCGCGCGGGTCGCATCGCCGGCGCCGGCCTCGACACCTTCGCGCCGGAACCGCCGGCCGCCGACAATCCCTTGTGGCAGCTGGAAAATGTGGTGGTCTCCCCGCACATTGGCGGGGTCACGGAAGAGGCGCGGGGCGAGGTGTCCCTGATCACCTGCGGCAATGTGATTGCCCTTCTGAAGGGCGAAAGCGTGCCGCAGCACTTCTTTGTGCGGGGATGAGACCGGTCGCCGCCGGGAAAGACGCCCGGCGGCTCTCTCGAAGGCTCAGCCTTCGCCGTCGGCCCCCACCATCTGGAAGCCGGCCCAGGCGGGCTTCTTCAGCTTCACTTCGACCCCCGCCGACACCAGCGGCAAGCCGGCGGCCAGCGCATCCGCCGCCCGGTCGAGCCGCACCAAGGCAATGCCCTGGCCACGCGCCGACGAGCCGATGCGCCCCACGCTCTTCTCGCCCGCCTGGATTTCCGAGCCCTCTTCGGGCGCGGCGTCGAACACAGCGATGACCGCCCGCGTGCGTGCGGTGCCGCGATGCTGCATGCGGCTCACCACCTCCTGGCCCACATAGCAGCCCTTCTTGAAGTCGACGCCGCCCAATTGATCCATGTCGGTCTCATGGGGGAAGGCATCTCCATAGGCGAAGTCGGCACCGCCCTTGGGAATGCCGAGGCCGATGCGGTGGGCGTCATAGCCGGCCGGATCGCCGGCCGGCGCGTCAGCTGCGGGAAACACGACCCGTTCGCCCAAGGCGGGAAGGCGCGGATCGGGGAAGACCTGCGCGCCCTCGGGCAACTGGATGGCGCCCCAGCGGGCGGCGACCGCATGGGCCTCGTCCGGCGTGATCTCCACCTTGGCGCGCAGGCGATACATGGCGAGGCGCTTGACGAGGTCGCCCACCAGCGCCTTCGGCGCGTCCAGGAGGAAGGTGTCGGGCGCATCCTTCGGGGCATAGATCAGGAAGTCGGAGATGATCTTGCCCTGCGGCGTGAGGAGCGCTCCGAAGCGGGCGCCGCCCGGTTCCAGGCTCTCCACGTTGCAGGTCACCACATTGTGCAGAAAGTGGCGCGCCTCGGGTCCGCTGATGCGCACCAAGGCGCGGTCATCCAGGCGGGCGAAGGGGAAAGCCGGGGAAATGGCGTTGGGCATGGCCCTGTCCTTGTCAGATGCTCAATTCAGACTTAAAGCCCCGCCCGGTCCCTCTCAAGAGCGAGCGCGCTATGGCTGATAGCTTCGACCTCATCCTCAAGGGCGGCACGCTCGTCACCCCCGCCGGCATCGGTGCCGCCGACATCGGCGTCACCGCCGGCCGCATCCGCGCCATTGGGTCTCTGTCCGGGGCTTCGGCGGGCGAGGTGGTGGACTGCACGGGGCTCACCATCCTGCCGGGCGTCATCGACACCCAGGTGCATTTCCGCGAGCCCGGCCTCGACCATAAGGAAGATTTGGAGAGCGGCTCGCGCGCGGCGGTGATGGGCGGCGTCACCGCCGTGTTCGAGATGCCGAACACCAATCCCCAGACCACCAGTGCCGCAGCGCTTGAGGACAAGCTGAAGCGCGCCAATGGCCGCATGCATTGCGACTTCGCCTTCTATGTGGGCGGCACCCACGAGAATGTGGCTGACCTGCCCGAGCTGGAGCGCCTGCCGGGAGCGGCCGGCGTGAAGGTCTTCATCGGCTCGTCCACGGGTTCGCTGCTGGTGGCGGACGATCCGGGCGTGAAGGCGATCCTGAAGGTGATCCGCCGCCGCGCCGCCTTCCATTGCGAGGACGAGCCGCGCCTCAATGAGCGCAAGAGCCTGCGCGTGCCGGGCGATCCGACCTCCCATCCGGTGTGGCGCGACGAGGTGGCGGCGCTGACCGCCACGCGGCGTCTGGTGACGCTGGCGCGGGAGGTGGGCGCGCGGGTGCATGTGCTGCATGTGACCACGGCCGAGGAAATGGCCTATCTCGCCGACCACAAGGACGTGGCCTCGGTGGAGGTGACGCCCCATCACCTGACCATGACGGCGCCGGAGTGCTACCAGCGGCTCGGCACGCTCGCCCAGATGAACCCGCCGGTGCGCGAGGCGCGGCACAAGGATGGCCTGTGGGCGGGCATCGCCTCCGGCGTGGTGGACGTGCTCGGCTCCGACCACGCGCCCCACACCCTGGAGGAGAAGGCCAAGGCCTATCCCGACACGCCCTCGGGCATGACCGGGGTGCAGACCCTGGTGCCCATGATGCTCGACCATGTGGCGGCGGGTCGCCTGTCGCTGGAGCGCTTCGTGGATTTGACCAGCGCCGGTCCGGCGCGCCTGTTCAACATCGCCTGCAAGGGCCGCATCGTGGAAGGCTATGACGCCGACTTCACGGTGGTGGACCTGAAGCGCCGCGCCACCATCACGCGGGACTGGATCGCCTCCAAGTCCCAGTGGTCGCCCTATGAAGGCGTCGAGGTCACGGGTTGGCCCGTGGGCACCTTCGTGCGCGGCCGCAAGGTCATGTGGGAAGGGGAACTGACCGGCCCTTCGGGTGGTGCGGCCGTGCGCTTCCTGGAGACCTTGCAGGGCGCCTGACCGGGCGCCCCGCGCCGGGCGTCAGTGCTTCAGCAGCGTTTCCACCTCGGAGGTGAGGCGTTCGGCAAAGCCGGACACCTCGGCCGCGACCGTGCGCACGCCGGTGGCGGCATTGCGGATCTGCGAGGACGCCGTCGAGACGCCGAGGATGCTCTCGCTGACCGAGCGGTTGATGGCCGCCTGCTCGTCCACCGCCGCCGACAGGCCCGTGAACACATTGCTCAGTTCGCCGACGCTGTGCGTGATCTCGCCCACCGCACCGGCCGCCGAGGCGGCGCTTTGCTGCACGGCTTCCACCTGGTGGCGGATGTCCTGGGTGGCATTGGCGGTCTGGAGCGCCAGGGCCTTGACCTCCTGCGCCACAACCGCGAAGCCTTTGCCGGCCTCGCCGACCCGCGCCGCCTCGATGGTGGCGTTGAGGGCGAGCAGGTTGGTCTGGGCGGCGATCTTCTCGATCAGCGCCGTGACATTGGAGATGCGCTCGACGCTGGTGGTGAGCCCGCCCACCAGCGCGTTGGAGGCGGTCGCTCGTTCCGTCACCTCCCGCGACATATTGGAGGCGCGGCGGATCTGATGGGTGATCTCGTCGAAGGTGGCGGACATCTCCGTCGCCGAGGAGGAGACGGTGTTCGCCATCTCCTCGCTGCGCTCGGTGAGCGACAGGAGCTGCGCGCTGGCGCCCTCGCCGGCCTCGGAGGTGCGGCGCATCTCAGCGACGACCCCGGTGACGCGGTCCGCCAAAGTGATGCTATCCGTGATCAGCGACCAGGTGACCATGGGCCCATCATAGGAGCCGTCCGGACCCGTGATGGCGGTCACGCGCAGATGCAGCGTTTCCGGCCCGACGCGGATGCGCGCCTCATGGGGGAGGTAGCTGGCATCGGCCAGCATCTTGCGCTGGTGATGAGGATTCTTGTGGAACACATCAATGCACGTGCCGATCAGCGCGTCCGCCTTGATGGGCAGATGGGCCTCGATGCGGCGCAAGGTGTCGATGGAGGTCTTGTTCGCATAGTCGATCCGCAAGGTCTCGCGGTCGCAGGTCATGACGTTGACCGGCAATTCTTCCAGCATCTGGAGCAGGCGGGCATTGCGGGCCTCGGCCTTCACCGTGGCGGTCATCACGTTCCAGGTGAGCTGGAGATGCTCGCAATTGCCGCGGGCGTCGCGCACCGCGTCCACATGCAGGTCCAGGATCTCGCTGCCGGCATGGATGCGCGCGGTGTGGGGCAGGTTGCGCAGGTCGGACAGGTGCTTGCGCACGCGGGCCCCGTCGGTGTGGAAAATGTCCATGGACTGGCCCACCACGGCCTCGGCCGGCACCGGCAGCACCGATTGGATGGATTGCAGCAGCGCCTTGGACTTGGCGTTCACATAGGTGATGCGGAAGCTGCGGGGGTCCGCCAGCATCACCGCCACCGGCAGCGTCTCGAGGAGGGGCATGCGAAGCGAGGAGGCGTCAGAGCGCTTCAGAGCGACGGCCGGCATCGATGGGTCCTGACCATGTGCGAAGGGGACGGGCCCCGCCCCTCCGGAGGGGGATCGTTCCCGCAGGTGATGGAAGTCCGCGCGAATGGCGCGGCCGCTTGGTAGGTGGGAAACTATGGCGCCAAGGTTGCGCGGGGCTGACTCCGCTTTCAGGAAATATACGTAGGCCTTGAGCTAAACGGTGGATGTGCAACGTAAAAGGAGGTTGCGCCCGGATCTGGCCCCGCCGCACAAAGGCGGTTGAAGCGCCACTCCGGCCGAAGCGTTGAGAGCCGGAAGCACCCGAGGAAACGCCCTATGCTCCCCTTCTCGCCCTCTCCCTCCGTGCGCCCGGCGCGCCTGTGCCGCACCTGGATGTTCCTGGAAGGCGCCAACGGGGAGGTGCTGGATGCCGCCCCCTCCTGCGGTGCCGACGTGTTGATCCAGGAACTGGAGGACTTCACACCGCCCGCCTTGCGGCCGAAGGCGCGGCAGATGGCCCCTGCGGTCTATGCCCGCTGGCGCGCGGCGGGCGCGGTCGTGGCGGTGCGGGTCAATCCGCTGGCGGAGGGCGGCTTGGAGGATCTGGAAGCGGTGATGGCCGGGCGGCCGGACATCGTGGCCTTGCCCAAGGTGGCCGAGCCCCGGCAGGTGGCGGAGCTTGATGCTCATGTCAGCCGGCTCGAACAGGCCTATGGCTATCCATCCGGCAGCACCGCACTGCTGCCCAATATCGAATTCGCCCGCGGCCTGGTGCAGCTTGGCGCCATCGCGGCGGCAAGCCCGCGCGTGACCGCCTGCCTGCTGGCGGCGGAGGACCTCGCCGCCGACCTTGGCGCCGAACGCGAGCCGGACAGCCTGGAACTGGCCTATGCGCGCCAGCGCTTCCTGGTGGAATGCGTGGCGGCCGGCATCGTTGCGGTGGATTGCCCCTATACCTGGGCGGACTGTGACGGCGCGGACCGCGATGCCCGCTGGGCCCGGCGCCTGGGCTACCGGGCCAAGAGCGCTGTGGATCCGGCCCATGCGCCGGTCATCAACGCCGCCTTCACGCCTGCGCAGGCGGAGGTGGAAGCCGCCGAGCGGCTGGTGCGCGCCTTCGAGGCGGCGCGGGACAAGGGCGAAGCGCGGGTGGAACTGGACGGGGCGCTTGTGGAAGTGCCCGGCTATCTTACCGCCAAGCGGCGCCTCGCGCGGGCGGCGGAGCTTTCAAGCTGGCGGCCGGGCGGCGCCTGAGCCGCCCGTCGCGAGGGGATCAGCGGTCCTTGGCCGGGGCGGCATTGGCCTTGGGAATGAGCCACGACAGGAGCGAGGGCGTCTGTCCGGCGGAGGGGGGCAGGCGGGGCACGACCACAAGGCGGTTGAAGTCGCCCCGCTTATAGGCGGACAGGAAGCGCTGATAGTCCCGCACCGAGACGCAGCCATTGGAATCCCCGCGCGCGCCCAGCATGTAGGTGTGCACCAGGAAGCCATCGCGGCCATACATCTTGCCGTCGCCGATGGGGGTGAGGCGGATCGCCTCCACACCGTGGAACAGCGCCTCGCGCATGGTCAGCTTGTAGGTGTTGGGCGGCGTCGGGCCGACCATGCGCCGGTGCACGCTGGTGGGCTTGTCGAAATTCTCGCCATAGCCCGAATGGGCCTCCAGGCGCTCTCCGCTCGGCAGGTAAACCATGCCGCCCTCAATGTCATAGAGCGCGAAGCGGCTGCCGGGGGTGGGCAAGGTGATGCCCGTGGACGGCTCGTCCGGCTCCGGCGCGCGTTCGATGACGCGGGGCTGGCGTTCCTCTTCGGGCGCCACCGGGGCGAGGGAGGCCAGCTGCCGCTCCGGCCGGGGCTGTGGGCCGACCACCGGCCGGGGCGGGGCGATGAGGCGGATGGTGTCCTTCTGCGCCGCGTCCGCCAGCGCCTCGGCGGTGGGCGTGCGCAAGGCGAGCAGGGGGTTGCGGGTGGGCAGGGGGATGCCGGCGGTGGCCACGTCGGCCACCAGGTCGGCGGCGGCTTCCTCAACGTCCGCCTGGGCGAGCTCCAGGCTTGCCGCGCGCAGGTCGAAGGGAGTGGCGGCGGTCATCCAGCCCGGCTCCACCGGCACGGTCCCGGCGGAGGGCAGGCCGGCGGGCTCCGCCATCGCCTGGCCGTCGCCGGCGAGGACGAAGGGCTCGGTGCGCGGCGGGCGCGGCGGCAGGAAGCGCGAGATGGGCGAGAGCGGGGACAGGTGCGAGGTGGTGACCGGCGCGCCCCCCGCCCACGGATTCCCGTTGACGGCGATGGTCGCGGCCACACCGACGGCGCTGGTGGCGATCACCAGGGCTCCGATGAAGCTGATGGGCGCGCCCTGGCGGGAGCGGCGGCGCCGGTCCCGGACGGGGGCCTCATCATGGGTCCAGGAAATATAGGTCATGATCCTCGCAGCTCGACCGGGCGCTTCCGGCTTGCCCCGCGCCCGGCGAAGCGGGTGGGGAGGCGACGTGCCGATGAGGTCAGGCTGCCAAAAACTTCCTAACAATATGCTTTATGTCGCCGTAACCATGGGGCAATCGCCGGGCCCGGTGGGGCGAAGCTGACGCCGCAGGCTTGCGCGGGCCTCCCCGCTCACCCCTTTTCCGCGCCGGAAGGCAGGGCGTCCGCCACCGGGCGGATGGCGAGCGCCGGCAGGATGGCGATGAGCACCAGGACCCCGCCCAGCACCAGGAAGCTCTCCACCGGCAAGGTGCTCAGGAGCCGCGTCAGGAAGCCCGAGAGGAAGACGCACACCGCCACCCCCGCAGCGGAGAGGCCGAGCACCCAGCCGCGCTCCGTCTCCGGCACCCGGCTGGAGGCGGCGGTCAAGAGCGACACATAGCCAAACACATTGGCGATGCAGATGAAGACCGCGAGCCCCATCTGCCCGAGGGCTGGCACCGGCAGGGCGGAAGCGACGAGCAGCGTGCCGCAAATGGCATGGCCGAGAATGGCGATCTTGCGCTCCTCCTTCAGCCATTGGGCCACCCGGCCATAGAAGAAGGCAGAGCCGGCCATGAAGCCGACGCCCATCACCACGGAGAACAGGCCGATGCCGGCGGTGCCGAAGCCGTAGACGCGCTGCATCAGCACCAGGATGAAGGTGTAGTAGATCAGGAAGCCCAGCTGGAACAGGAAGAAGGAGGCGAGCGCCGGCACCGCCGCAGGCCGGTCCTTCAGCCGCGCGAACAGCAGGAAGGGCTGGCTCCAGCTGAACTGGAACGCCCGGCGCGGCGCCTCCTCGCCGAAGCGGGCGCGCGCCAGCAGCCAGGTGTTGAGCGCGCACAGGACCAGCGCGAAAGCGAGCGGAGCCCGGAAGTCGAAATGGCCGAGGCCGCCGCCAATGGCCGGCCCCGCCAGAAGGCCCAGCGTGTTGACGGCGGTGACCTGCGCCATGGCCGCGCCACGCTCCTCCTCCGCCACCGCATCCACCATGCTGGCCTGGGCGATGGGTGCGGTGCCGGACATGAGGCCCGCCACCACCCGGCCGAGGAAGAACAGCCAGAGCCAATTGACCTCCAGCGCCAGCCACATGAGCCCATAGGCCAGCGCCAGGCCTCCCATGCACACCACCAGCGTCCGCCGCCGGCCGAAGGCGTCGGAGAGTTCGCCCAGCAGCGAGCAGCCGAAGAAGGCGCCGATGGGGAAGAGCGAGAAGGCCAGCGCCATCAGCGTGTCGCGGTTCTCCGGCGTGACCTGCCCGCCAAAGCCCGGCCCGTCGAACAGGGACACGATGAGGGGATACATCAGGCCGAAGGAGAAGATGTCCAGGAAGACGGCGAGGAAAAGCGGGCCGTGGCTCCGGAACAGAGCGGTCTTCATCAAGGGCTCCGGGCAGGGGAAGGATGGGCTGCGGCGCCGGGCGGGTGCGACGGACACAGTGCACGAAACCGTCGGCTTTGGCCGCAATAGACTTGGAAAGAAAGCGGACCCCGCCGCTCCCGTCAATCCGCCCGTGGAGTGGCCTCACGCGGGCAGGCGGGTGCCGCCATAGGTGTGCCAGGTGGTGGCCACCAGCCATCCGCAATCCACCGGCAGGTCGATGCCGGTGATGGCGCTGGAGGTGCGTCCGGCCAGGAAGATCACCGCGTCCGCCACCTCTTCCGGCAGCACCAGACGATTGAGCGCCGCATTGCCCGCGAGGTTGGAGACATCCCGCTCCCCCTTGTCGATGGCCGCCTGGAGGGCGGGGGTCAGCGTATAGCCGGGCGAGATGGAGTTCACCCGCACGCCCGCCGGCCCCCATTCGGCGGCCAGGCACCGGCTGATGGCGATCACCGCTGCCTTGGCGGGGGCATAGGCATGCATGGGCACGGAGCGCGAGCCGGTGATGGAGGCGATGTTGATGATGGAGCCGGCGCGGCGCTTCAGCATGCTCCGGGCGAAGGCCCGGCAGCCCAGATAGGTGCCGCGCTGGTCGATATTGATGACTGCGTCCCAGGCCTCCATGGGCAGATCGTGGGGCCGCAGCGGCACCTGGAGGATGCCGGCGCTGTTCACCAGCACGTCCACCGGGCCATACTCCGCCTCGATGGCGGCGGCGCAGCGCTCCACGTCGTCTTCGTGCGCCACGTCGAGGGAGAAGGCGCGCCCGCCAATCTCCTGCGCGACCGCTTGCGCCCGCTCCAGGTCCCGGTCCGCCACCGCGACGCGGGCTCCGGCCGCTGCCAGCGCCCGGGCGCACGCCGCGCCGATGCCGCTGGCGCCGCCCGTCACCACATGGATGCCGGCGGGAAGGGGAGAGGACGAGGGGGCGGTCATGGGCGGCGTCTCCGGTCCGATTCTTTCAATTGGAGCGCGATCCTATCCCATCACGCAGACGCCCGCCCACAGGGTGGCCATCGGCCCGGCGCGGGCCGCAGCCTGCACGCAGAAGGCCGGCCTTTCCGGGAGCGCGACGTTGCCACGTCACGCTCCCCTGAAAGGACGGGCCCGTGCCTCAGGCCTCGTCCACATAGCGCCGGCGCAGATGGGCCTTGAACACCGCTGCATCGAGCGGGCGTCCGGTGGCGCGGGTGAGCAGCTCGTCCTTCTCATAGAGCGAGCCGAGGCCATGGATGTTGGCGCGCAGCCAGCCCACCAGCGGCGCAAAATCGCCCCGCGCGATGCCCGGCAGCACGTCCGGTTCGGCGCGCTTGGCGGCATCGAAGATCTGGGCGGCGGTCATGGCGCCCAGCGTATAGGTGGGGAAATAGCCCCAGCCCCCGCTCGGCCAGTGCACGTCCTGGAGGCAGCCCAGGCGGTCATTGGGCGGCACCACGCCCAAAAGGTCGCGCATCTGGGCGTTCCAGGCGGCGGGCAGCTCGGAGAGGGGCATTTCGTCGCCGATGAGCGCCTTTTCCAACCGGTAGCGCAGGATCACATGAGCGGGATAGGTGACCTCGTCCGCATCCACCCGGATGAAGCCGCGCTCCACCTTGGTGTAGCGCCGCCACAGCGCCTCCGGCTCAAAGGCCGGCCCCGACCCGCCGAAGGCCTCGCGCATGAGCGGGGCGGCAAAGCGCAGGAATTCCTTGCTGCGGCAGGCCTGCATCTCCATCAGCAAGGACTGGCTCTCATGCAGGCTCATGCCGCGCGCGCCGCTCACGGGCTGGTTCAGAACCGCCTGCGGACGGCCCTGCTCGTAGAGGGCATGGCCGGTCTCGTGCATCACGCCCATGAGGGCGCGGGCGAAGTCCGCCGTGTCGTAGCGCGTGGTGATGCGCACGTCATTGTCGGCGCCGCCGCAGAAGGGATGGGTGGAGACGTCCAGCCGCCCGCGATCGAAATCATATCCGAGCACGCCCATCATCTTCACGCCGAGCGCCCGCTGGGCCTCCACCGGAAAGGGCCCTTCCGCCATCGGGTCGGCCGGCCGGCGGGCCTGCACGGCCAGCACCTCCTCGGTGAAGCCGGGCAGGAAGGCGGCGAGATCGGCGAACAGGGCATCGATGTCAGCCGAGCGGCCGCCGGGCTCGTAATCGTTGAGGAGCGCGTCATAGGGCGAAAGACCGAGCTTCTCGCCCTTGGCGCGGCCGATCTCCCGCTGCAGGCGCAGCACTTCCGCAAGGTGGGGCAGGAGGGAGGCAAAGTCCGACTCCGCCCGCGCCGTGCGCCAGGCCATCTCGCAGACCGAGACCGCCTTGCTGGAGGCTTCCACCAGGTCGGAGGGCAGCGCGGTTTCCACCGTGTGGATGCGCCGCACCTCGCGCAGATTGGCGCGCTCCCAGGGGCCGAGGCCGTCGGCATCGGCGCTGTCCTCGGCGGCGGCGAGCAGGTCGCCCACCTTGGGATCGGTGACGAGCCCATGATGCAGCACCCGCAGCAAGGCGAGGCTCTCCGAGCGGGTGCCCACCGCGCCCTTCGGCATCATGGTGTCGTTATCCCACTGGAGGATGCCGATGGCGTTGGAGAGGGCGGACGCCCGCCCGAGATGGGCGGCGAGCTCGCGATAGGCGGCCATGTTCGTTTCCTTGCCTGTTGGCGCGCAGGGTGCCGGCGCACAATGGCACCGGAGCACCGGGGCGTCGATGCCTCCTGACTATGGCGGTGCCGTGATCAGGTAAGGTCAGCCAGGTAGTGGAAGCCATTGGTGAGGCATAGGCTCACCCGCCATTCCACCGGCGTGCCTTCCAGCGACAAGGCGAGCCGGTCGATGAGGAGGGCTGGCGTGCCTTCAGGAACGCCCAGATGGACGGCATCCTCGCCGGTGGCGGCCACCGCCTTCAGTTTCTCGCGGGCGCGGGCGACGGTCACGCCATAGCGGCTGGCATAGAGGCCGTAGAGATTGTTGGGGATGGGCGCCTCGCCAAGGCCGGGAAAGAGCGCGTCCGGCAAGGTGAGGGTCTCGCAGATGAGCGGGGTCTCGTCGAAGGCGCGCAGGCGGCGGATGCGCACCACCCGCGCGTTCGGCCCCAGCTCCAGCGCCGCCCGCTCTGCCGCATTGGCCTTTCCGCGCGTGAGCGAGAGCGGCCGGCTTTCTGGAAAGCGGCGCTCTCCGTCATCGGCCACCAGCTTGAAGAACTGGAACAGGATGCGGTCCTCGTCGTGGCGGCCCACGAAGGTGCCGCGCCCCTGTCGGCGCACCACCAGGTTTTCAGCCGCCATCTCATCGAGCGCCTTGCGCACCGTGCCCTGGCTGACCCCCAGCTCGGCGGCGAGCTGCATCTCGCTGGGCAAGGGCTCGCCGGGCGCCCAGATGCCGTCCACCATGCGGCGGATCAGGGTGTCACGCACCTGCCGGTAAAGCGGCTTGAGGGCAAGGCCCGGGGCAGGGGGCGCCGCATCCGCCGATGTCTTTGTCGTTGTCTTCGCCACGCCGCCCGTCCGCCCAATCACATTGCAAGACTGTGTATAGCCGCCGCCCCTGGGTGGAGGCTAGAGCCGCACCCGAGGCCGTTGGCAGGCCCGGAGATGTCACCGGCGGATGGTGGCCGGCCCGGCGCGTCCAACCCCGTCTTGTCCCAATCTTATATCTTATATATGATAGCAAAATTCGTCGGCCGTTCCCAGCGATTTCATTAGCGCCCCGGCCCCCTCCCGTTCTGCATCCGCACGGACCGTCCATGCCCGATATCGTCGTCACCGAATTCATGGATGAGAGCGCGCTCGCGCCGCTGCGCGCCGCCTATGACCTCGTCTATGACCCCACCCTCGTGGATCGCCCGGCGGATCTCGCCGCCTTGGTGCCGCAGGCGCGCGCGCTGATCGTGCGCAACCGGACCCAGGTGCGCGGCGCGCTGCTGGCGGCGGCGGGCAAGCTGGAAGTGGTGGGGCGGCTCGGGGTCGGCCTCGACAATATCGACGTGGACGCCTGCCGCGCCCGCTCCATCAAGGTATGCCCGGCCACCGGCGCCAACGATCTGTGCGTCGCCGAATATGTGATCTGCGGCGTGCTGATGCTGCTGCGCGGCGCCTATTTCGCAACCGCCGAGGTGGCCGATGGCGGCTGGCCGCGCAACCGCCTCATGGGGCGCGAGGCGAGCGGGCGCACGCTCGGCCTCGTCGGCTTCGGCGCCATCGCCCGGGAGGTGGCCCGCCGCGCCGTGGCGCTGGGCATGCAGGTGGTGGCCTATGATCCCTTCCTGAAGGCCGACCATCCCGCCTTCGGCGAGCACCAGGCGCGCCCCGTTTCCCTGGACGTGCTGCTTGCCGAAAGCGATGCCGTGAGCCTGCATGTGCCACTGACCGATGCCACGCGTGGCCTCATCGGCCCCGACGCGCTCGCCCGCATGCGCGCCGACGCGGTGCTCATCAATGCCGCGCGCGGCGGCGTGGTGGACGAGGCGGCGCTGGCCGACGCGCTGAAGGCCAAGCGCCTGGGCGGCGCCATGCTGGACGTGTTCGACCGCGAGCCCTTGCCCGGCGGCGGCCCGCTGGTGGGGGTGCCGAACCTCATCCTCACGCCCCATATCGCCGGCGTGACCGAGGAATCCAACGTGCGCGTCAGCGCCGTGATCGCCCGCGATGTGGCCCGCGCGCTGGAGGCGCCCCGCTCATGAGCGTCTCCCTGACCCTGGACGAGGCCCGGGCCCTCGCCGTCGCCGTGCTGGAAAAGGCCGGCACCAGCCCCGCCAATGCCCGCGCGGTCGCGGACGCCCTGGTGGAGGCGGAGGCGGACGGCATTGCCAGCCACGGCCTTTCGCGCCTGCCCGCTTATGCGGACCAAGTGGCCTCCGGCAAAGTGGATGGCGCCGCCGTGCCCGTCCTCACCTGGACCGCTTCCGCCGCGTTGCGGGTGGATGCGGGGACGGGGTTTGCCTTCCCCGCCATCGCCGCCGGGCTGGATGCGGCGGCCGAGCGGGTGGCGGAGACCGGGCTTGCCTCCGTCTCCGTGTTCCGCTCCCACCATGCGGGCGTGCTCGGCCATCATGCGGAGCGCATGGCACAGCGGGGCCTCGCCTGTCTGGCCTTCACCAATTCGCCATCGGCCATTGCGCCCTGGGGCGGGTCGGTGGGGCTTTTCGGCACCAATCCGGTGGCCTTCGCCGCGCCGCGCCTGGACGCCGCGCCGCTGGTCATCGACGCCTCGCTCAGCAAGGTGGCGCGCGGCAAGATCATGGTGGCCGCCCAGAAGGGTGAGCCCATTCCCGACGACTGGGCGCTGGACGTGAACGGCAAGCCGACCACTGACGCCAAGGCGGCATTGGCGGGCACCATGGTGCCCATGGGCGATGCCAAGGGCGCAGCCCTGGTGCTGATGGTGGAGGTGCTGGCGGCGGCGCTGACTGGCGGGCAGTTCGGCTTCGAGGCCTCCTCCTTCTTCACCGCCGACGGGCCGTCCCCCGCCATCGGTCATCTCTTCCTGGTGATGGACCCGGCGCGCCTTGGCGGGCCCGAGGCCCTGGCGCGGCTGGAAGTGCTGCTTTCCGCCATCCTGGCGCAGGAGGGCACGCGCCTGCCGGGCGACCGGCGTCTGGGGCTGCGGAAGAAGGCGGAGGCGGCGGGCATCACCGTGCCGGATGCGCTGGCGGCCGATCTGCGGGCGCGCGCGAGCGCCTGATGTATCGCGGGTCGGCGGTGTCCCTGCCGGTCCGCCATTTTCGCGTCACCTTGCGATTCGCCTCATCTGAGACTATTTTTGGTCTCGGATGAACCGGAGGTGGATTGTGACCGCCCATATGCAGGGCGCCCAGACGGCGGCGCAGACGGTGACGCAGGTGCTGGGGCTCCCCGCGCGCGAAGCGCAGGTGCCCTCGCCCTTTGACCTGATGGCGAAGATCGAGGTCGGCCTCCCCCTGCGGGCGCTGGAGCGCATGGCGGCTCTGCTGGCGCCGGGCGATGCGCAGTTCAAGTATCGCCTGGTGCCCAAGGCCACCTATGAGCGCCGCAAGGCCTCCCACCGCCTCAATGCGGAGGAGGGGACGCGGCTTGCGCGCCTCGCGCGGGTGTGGGGGCTGGCGCTGGATGTGTGGCGGGACGAGAAGGAGGCGCGGGACTTCCTCTTCCGCGCCCATGCCATGCTGGAGGACGAGCGGCCCATCGACCTCGTCATCCGCAGCGAGATCGGCGCCGAGCTGGTGCTGGAACTGCTGGGCCGGCTGAAATACGGCACCGCCGCGTGAGCGGGCAGATCCTGGATCGGACACTGACCTGCTACCGGATCGGCGATCCCGATGGCGCCTTTCCCATCTTCGACGCCACCGGCTCGACGCTTGCTCCCGGCCGCTGGAACACGCCGGGCAGCCCGCTCATCTATGCGGCCGAGCATTATTCCACCGCGCTCCTGGAAAAGCTGGTCCATGGCAGCGGCCGCTTGCCGCGCAACCAGCATTTCATCACCATCACCGTGCCCCGTGGCGTGAGCTATGAGGTGTTTTCGGAACCGGTGCATCCCGGATGGGATGCCTTGCCGTCGGGCGTTGCGAAACGCTTCGGCGAGCGCTGGTGCCAGGAGCGGCGCAGCGCCATCCTGCTTGTGCCTTCCATGGTGGCGCGGCTCGACGCCAACATCCTCATCAATCCGGCCCATCCAGAGTTTCATCTCATCACCGCGAGCCTCCACCAGCCGGTCTATTGGGACCGGCGGCTGTTCGGCGGCTGAAGCACCAAATAAAAAGGGCGCCGGCCGGGATGGCCGACGCCCTCTTGTCTGGCGCGGTCGCGGATCAGGCGCTGCGATAGAGCTTGGTCATCACGAACTCGCGGTGGCCGAGGCTCTCGGCGGCCGTAAGGCGGCCATTGGCGGTGCGGATGATCATGTCGATCAGCGCATCGCCCGCCTGCGGGATGGTCATGTCGCGGCGGAGCACGCCGGACACGTCCACGTCGATATGCTCGCCCATGGTGCGGATGGTGCGCGGGTTGCCGGAGATCTTGATCACCGGAACGATGGGATTGCCGATCACATTGCCCTGCCCGGTGGGGAAGGTGTGAACCACATAGCCCGCCGCCGCCATCAAGGTCACGCACTCAGCCGCGGCCGAGGAGGTGTCCATGTAATAGAGGCCCGGACCCTTCGCCGGGGCCTCGGCGGGCTCCAGCGCGTCGATATATTTGCACTCGCGGCCGATCTTCTCGAGATTGCCGAGGGCCTTTTCCTCAATGGTGGTGAGGCCGCCGGCAATGTTGCCCTTGGTGGGCTGGCTGTCGGACAGATCGTCGGTCTTGTGGGCCTCGATCACGTCCTCCTGGTAGGCCTTCCACATCTTGTACCACTTTTCGGCGATTTCCGGGGTCGCCGCACGCTCCTTGCACAGGTGCTCGGCACCGGTGATCTCGGAGGTCTCGCCGAACACGCCATAGATGCCGTGCGGGATCAGCTTGTCATACATGTTGCCCACGGTGGGGCAGGAGGAGAGGCCCGTGGTGGTGTCGCTCTCGCCGCACTTGGTGGAGACCCACAGCTCGGAGATGGAGCAGGTCTCGCGCGGCAGTTCGGTCGCCCACTGCACGAACTTCTTGGCCTGGTAGGAAGCCTTGGCGATGGTGGCGATGTCGCCGTTCAGCTCGATGCCGAAGCCCACCACCGGCTTGCCGGTCTTGGCGATGCCTTCCACCACGCGGTTGGTCCACTGGTCCTCGATGCCGATCACCACCACGGCGGCCACATTGGGGTTGGAGCCGATGCCGATGAGGGTGCGGAAGTGGATTTCCAGGTCTTCGCCGAACTGGAGCCGGCCATAGGCGTGGGGAAGGGCCATGGTGCCCTTCACATTGTTGGCCACCGCCTCGCAGGCGGCGTTGGACAGGTCGTCCAGGGGCAGGATCACCACATGGTTGCGCACGCCGACACGGCCATTCTCGCGGCGCCAGCCGGAGAAGGTCGCATTCTTGTAATCGGCGGAGGCGAGGGTGGTGGGCGTGGCCTTGGTCACGAACTGGTCGGGGGCGCCGCCATTGAAGGGGTTCGGCGCGGTCTGGGCATGGAACATTTCGGACATGGCGGCCTCACCAGCGCTTGGTCTTGGCGTTATGAACGTGGACATGCTCGCCGGTGGCGATGTCCGCCTTGGCGATGCCGATGTCCTGGCCGTACTTCCAGATGGTGTCGCCGGCCTTGATGTCGGTGAGCGCCACCTTGTGGCCGATGGGAACATCCATCTTGGCGGTCAGGTGGAACGCCGAATTGTCGTGGGTGACCACGCACAGCATGTCGGTGCCGGCCTTCAGGCCCTCCACCACCACCACGCCGACGGTGTCCTTCTTTTCGTGAACCAACAGTTGCGGCGCACTCACGCTTGCCTCCTCAGTCTCCAGGGCCGGACCGGTCTTTGAGGCCGCGCCCTGACGCATGTTCCCGCGGATCGCCGGATGGACGAACCAGTTGCGAACCGTGAAGTCTTCTATAAGATATAGGACATAGGAGTCAATGCGGCTCGCAAAATTGTCGGGCCACAAAGACACCGGCCGCCCCCTCCGGGGCGGTGGGAACGGGCTGGAAAAGGACGGTGATGGAAGGACTTGGCTCCTCCAAGGCGGCCGTCCGCCGCCATGCCCGGCACCCGAACGCAAACCGGACAGGCCCGCATCAGACGGGCTGCCGGCAGGGATGGACGTTCAGGGAGAAAAGACGATGAAGTCAGTTTTCAGGACCCTTGCGGCCGGCCTCATGGGGCTGGCCATGGCCGGTGGCGCGGCAAGCGCGGACACGTTCCCGAGCCGCACCATCACCATGGTGGTGCCGTTCGCCGCCGGCGGTCCGAGCGATGCGATCGCCCGCCTTCTGGCCCAGTCCATGTCCGGCACGCTCGGTCAGCAGGTGATCGTGGAGAATATCGCCGGCGCGGGCGGCACCACCGCCGCCGGCCGCGTCGCCAAGTCGACGCCGGACGGCTACACCATGCTGATCCACCACGTGGCGCTCGCCGCCTCGGCCGCGCTCTATCGCAGCCTGCCCTATGACACGCTGGGGGCCTTCGAGACCGTCGGCCTCGTCAATTACGGGCCCATGGTGGTGCTGTCCAAGAAGGACTATCCCGCCAACACTGCGGTGGAGTTGCTCGCGCGGCTGAAGGCGGAAGGCAGCAAGACCACCATCGCCCATGCGGGCGTGGGGTCCAACGCCTATCTGTGCGGCGTGCTGCTCCAGAAGGCGCTGGGCGTGCAGTTCACCGAAGTGGGCTATCGCGGCACCGGGCCGGCCATGAACGACCTCATGGGCGGGCAGGTGGACATATTGTGCGACCAGTCCACCACCGCCGTGCCGCAGGTGCTGGCGAAGTCCGTGAAGGGCTTCGCCGTTACCTCCGACAAGCGCCTGCCGGTGCTGAAGGACCTTCCCACCCTCCAGGAGGCCGGGCTGAAGGGCTTCGACTTCATCATCTGGCACGCGCTCTACGTGCCCAAGGGCACGCCGGCGGACGTGGTGGCCAAGCTCAACGGCGCGCTCAACAAGGCGCTGGACGACGCCACCATCCAGGCGCGCTTCGCGGACGTGGGCACCTCCGTCTTCCCCGCCGCCGAGCGCACGACGCAGGCCCACCGCAAGCGCTTCGAGGCGGAAGTGGCCACCTGGAAGGCGGCCATTCCGACGCCGGTGCAGTGAGGCGCGGGTCTTCGGTCCTCTGAAAAAGGCAACGCCCGGTCCGCGCGGACCGGGCGTTTTCGTTCAGGCCGCGACCTTCAGGCCCACTTCGGGCAGCGCCGGGCGCTTGGCGAGGGCGGCGGCCATGAGGGCCTCGATCTCGGCCTTTTCCTTCTCGGGCAGCTCCAGGCGCGGCGGGCGGGTGCGCCAGGTGCCGCGGCCCATGATGTGCTCGCACAGCTTGATGCACTGGACGAGGTCCGGGCGGGCATCCAGGTGCAAGAGCGGCATGAACCACTCATAGAGCGACATGGCCTCGGCGAAGCGGCCCTGCTTGGCCAGGCGGAACAGCGTCTCGCCCTCGCGCGGGAAGGCGTTGGACATGCCGGACACCCAGCCCACCGCGCCCATGGCGATGCTCTCCACCACCACGTCGTCGAGGCCGGCGAACATCACGAAGCGGTCGCCCACCTTGTTGCGCACGTCGATGAAGCGGCGCGTGTCGCCGGAGCTTTCCTTGAAGCAGACGATGGTGTCCACATCTGCCAGCATGGCCAGGATGTCGGGGGTGACGTCGTTCTTGTAGATGGGCGGATTGTTATAGACCATGACCGGCAAGTCGGTGGCCTTGGCCACGCCCCGGAAATGGGCGGCGGTCTCGTGGGGCTTGGAGGAATAGACCAGAGCCGGCATGACCATGATGCCGTCGAGGCCGACGCGCGCGGCCTCCTTGGCGGTGTCGGCGGCAAACGCGGTGGTGAATTCCGCGATGCCGCAAATCACCGGCACGCGGCCGGCGGCGGTGGACTTGGCGGCCTCCATGAGGGAGACCTTCTCGGCCGTAGTCAGCGAGCAATTCTCGCCCACCGTGCCGCAGATGATGAGGCCGGACACGCCGTCCTTGATGAGGGCGTCCATGACGCCGGCCGTGGCTTCCACGTCGACGGAGAGGTCCTCGCGGAACTGGGTGGTGACGGCGGGAAACACGCCTTCCCAGGTGATCTTGGGCGTCATGGCTCGTTGGGTCCTTCGGGAAATGGGAGGCGGGCGCGGCCCGCCCCGTTGGGGGATCAGAGGGTCGCGCCGACCTTGCGCAGCTCGGCGAGGATGGGGGCCTTGGGCAGCCAGATCTTGTCGTACTCGGCGATGATGGTCTTGGTCTCGGCATCGCCCACCTTGGCCTCGCGCATGGCGATGCCGGTGCCCTTGAACTTCTCGATCAGCACCGGCTCGTTCACCACCGTCTCTTCCACCTGGGCGTCGAGGGCGGCCTTGGTGGCCTTGGTGATGAGCGCCTTGTCTTCCGCCGACAGGCCCTGCCACACGCGGCCCGAGACCAGGGCGACGCAGGGCATGAAGATGGCGTTCATGCGCAGCATGGTCTTCGACACCTTGTCGAAGCGCTGGTTCCAGGAGAAGTCGAGGTCCGCCTCCAGGCCGTCCACCTGCCCGTTGCTCATGGCATCGAACACCTGCGGGGTGGGGATGGGGGTCGGGGCGGCGCCGAGCAGCTGGTAGAAGTCCTTGTAGGCCGGCGTCGTATTGATGCGCAGCTTCATGCCCTTGAGGTCGGAAAGGCCCTCGATGGGCTTGGCCGTGAACACCACGCGCATGGTGGTGATGCCCCAGGCCAGTCCCACCGTGCCGGTCTCGCGCGGCAGGAGGTCGAACAGGCTCATGGCCACCGGCGTCTTCACGAGCTTGGCCACCTTGGCGGTGGAATCCACGATCCAGGGCGCGTTGATGGCGGCGATGGCGGGCACGCGCGAGCCGAGCTCGGCGGTCATGATGAAGCCCATGTCGAGGGCGCCGGTCTGCATCTGCTGCAGCATGGCGCCTTCATTGCCCAGCTGGCCGGAGGGGAAGACGGTGATGGAGAGGCGACCATTGGTCTCCTTCTTCAGCGTCTCGCCCACCTTGATGGCCGCCTCGTTCCAGGGATGGCCCGGAGGCGTGATGATGCCGAGGCGGAAATCCTTCGCCTGGGCCCGCGCAATGCCGGGCGCGGCGAGGGGAAGCGCGGCGCCTGCCGCTGCGGCAAGCATGAAGCGTCGACGGTCGAGGGTCATGACAGGCTCCTGGAAGGTTTCAGGTTTGTTATTTGCTCAAGGCGGTCGACAGGACCGGGAACACGGACAACAGGACCAGCAGGCCGCAGGCGGCGAAGAAGAAGGGCAAGGTGACGATGAACATCTTACCGGGCTTGGCCCCCGTCACCGCCGAGGCCACGAAGAAGCACAGGCCGACCGGGGGCGAGAGGAAGCCCAGCACCAGATTGATCACCACCACCACGCCGAAATGGATGGGGTCGATGTGGTAGACCTCGGTGGCGATGGGCAGCAGGATCGGCACGGTCATGATGAGACCGGGCGCGCCGTCGATCACCGTGCCGATGATCAGCAGCACCACGTTCAGCAGCAGCATGAAGGTGACGGGATCGTGCGCCGCGCCCTGCACCCAGCCGGCCACTTCCTGCGGCACCTTGGCGTAGATGAGCACCCAGGTGAACACCGCCGCCGCCGCCACCAGGAACAGCACCGCCGCCGAATAGATGCCGGCGCGCAGGAACATGCCCGGCAGCTGCGAGAATTTCAGCTCCTTGATCCAGTAGCGGCCCACCAGAACCGAGGCGACCGCGCCGATGACGGCGGCTTCCGTGGCATTGGCAAGGCCGGTGAGGATGGAGCCGACAATGACGAACGGGATCAGCAGGGTGGGCGCGGTCTCGATCACCACGGCGAAGCGCTGGCGCAGCGACATCTTCTCGCCGCGGGGATAATTATAGACGAACCCCATGAGCGCGATGACGATGCAGAACAGGCCGGTCAAGAGCACACCGGGAATGATGCCCGCCACCAGCATGTCGGACACCGGCACCTGCGCCATCACCGAATAGATGACGAACATGATGGAGGGCGGGATGATGGGCCCCAGCATGCCCGCATAGGCGGTCAATCCGGCGGCGAAGGTCTTGTCGTAGCCCTTCTTCTCCATCTCCGGCACCAGGATCTGGGACATGATGGCCACCTGCGCGGTGGCCGAGCCCAGGATCGAGGACACCAGCATGTTGGCGACCATGTTCACATAAGCGAGGCCCCCCTTGATGGAGCCCACGAACGCCATGGACAAATCGATGATGCGCCGGGTGATGCCGCCGCCATTCATCAGCTCGCCGATGAGGATGAAAAGCGGGATGGCGATGAGGCCGTAGCTGTCGACGCCACCGAACAACTGGGTCGGAAAGGTCTGGTAGAGCAGCGGGTTGCCGGTGGCCTGGATGAACACGATGCAGGTCAGGCACAGGCACAGGCTGATGGGCAGCCCCACCAGCATGAGCGCGACGAAGGCGGCGGTGGAGATCATGTCAGCTCACCCCTTCCGCCGAGCCGAGGTTGGCTTCACGCACCGGCGGGGTCACCCATTCCAGGTCCTCCAGAAGATTGGCGAGGCCGTGCACCACCAGCGAGAGCGCGAAGATCGGCATGATCAGGCTCACCAGCCAGGTGGGCCAGCGCAGGGTCTGGGTCTGCTCGGTGTAGAGGAAGTTGAAGGTCTGGGCGGCGTGCTCGCGGGCGTCAAAGCCGGCCGCCGCGATGCCCACGGGGTCCATCCACACCCAGCACATGGCGGCGAGCGCGCCGCCGAAGAAGACGAGCAAGCCGGTTGAGATGACCCGCGCCACCTTGGCCTGGGCCGGGGAAAGACGCTCGGTGAGCAGCGTCACCGAGAAATCGAGCCGAAGCCGGCTCATGGCGGAGGCGCCCACGAAGGTCAGCCACACCACCGTGTAGATGGAGGCCTCGTCCACCCAATAAAGCGGCAACCCGGAATAGCGGGTCACCACGTTCAGCATGATCAGACCGGTGAGCAGCATCATGAGCCCGGCCACCGCCTTGCGTTCCACTTTCAGCAGGGCCTCGGAGGCGCAGGTGACAAAGCGGAATGCCTCCGCCGGCCCCTGCCGTGGCTGGGTTGCTGCTGTCATTGCTCGCTCGCTGGTCAGGCCCAAAAATAGGGCTTCCGTCATCAATGTAGATTTTATACATTTTCGCCGTCAACGGCTTTTTCGCACTTTTTTCATTCCCTGGATCCCGCAATGAATCCGCGCCTGAAACACCGCACCCTGTCGGCCGCCATCGTGGATGAGCTGCGTCGCGCCATCCTGGGCGGGGCCTATGCGGCGGGGACCTCCCTGCGGCAGGATGCGCTGGCGGAGGCCTATGGGGTCAGCCGCATTCCGGTGCGCGAGGCGCTGTTCCAGCTGGAGGCGGAAGGGCTGGTGCGGATGGTGCCCCAGAAGGGGGCCATCGTCTCCGAATTGTCGCTGGACGAGATCAACGACGTGTTCGAGCTGCGCGCCATCCTGGAGCCGCGCCTGCTGGCCCGCTCGGCGGACGCCTTCACGGACGCCGATTTCACAAAGCTCGACGACATCCAGGCCCGCTTCGTGGCGGCCACCACCGCCCGCGATGTCAGCAGTTTCGGCGTGCTGAACGCGGAATTCCACCTCGCCCTCTATGCCCATGCGGTGCTGCCCCGCACCCAGGGCATCGTCGTCTCCCTGCTCCAGACCTCGGACCGCTACACGCGGGTGCAATTGTCCAGCCGGGAGGCCATGGAGGTGGCGGTCCGCGAGCATGCCGCGCTGATCGCCCTGTGCCGGGCGCGGGACGTGGCGGGGGCGTGCGCGCTCCTGGCCTCGCACATCGAGACAGTCCAGTCCGACCTGCTGCGGGTGGTGGCCCGCACGCCGTGAGGGACCGCGGCTGCCTCAGCTTTTGCCGAACGGGATGAGGTCAATCTCCCAGACCTGCGGCCAGCACTTGCCGGTCACCAGCAGGTGGCGGGTTTCCGCGTTCCAGGCGATGCCGTTCAATACCAGCGGATAGGTGAGGCGGGCCGGGTCGGGATTGAGGCCGGTGAGGTCGATCCAGGCGGTGAGCGCGCCGGTGCCGGGGTCGATCACGGCGATATAGGGCGTCTGCCAGACATTGGCGTAGACCGCGCCCTCCACATATTCCAGCTCGTTGAGGAAGCCCACCGCGCCGACCGCGTCGTGCGCGTAGATCTTGCGCACCTCCTTGAAGGTGACGGGATCCCGAAAGGCGAGCGCGGACGAGCCATCGCTCATGATGAGATGGGTGCCGTTCTGGGTCAGGCCCCAGCCCTGTGCGCCGAAGGTGAAGCTGCCGGTTCGCGTGAGGGTCGAACGGTCATAGGTGAAGGCGGTGTTGGAGAGATAGGTCAGCTGGTAGACCGTGTCGCCGATCACCGTGACGCCCTCGCCGAATTCGGACGCGTCCAGGACCACCTGCCGGAGGACCTGTCCGCTCTCCAGATCCCATTCCATCAGGCGGGACTGGCCATAAAGGCCCGTCCCCTCGAACATGGAGGCGCCCACTTTCACCAGCCCTTCCGTATAGGCGGTGGGATCGTGGGGATAGACCCGCGCGACCTTGAAGCCGAGGACCGGGATCGCCGTCTGGTCGTGGATGCGCCCGCGTGGAAAGGCATCGTGCCCCTTGGGAAGGCCATCGGGGTGTTGCGCGCCGGCCGGGCGCGGGGCGGCGCCGGCAAGGAGCGCGGCTGCGCCCGCCACGAGGAGGCTCCGGCGGGTGGTCCCGGAAGAGACGCCCGAACCCAAGCCCGAACCCAAGCCCGAGCCTGAGCCTGCCCCTTCTTCGCTCCCCTGCATTTTCCCCGCATCCACGCTGTGCCTCCCCTCGGTACCGGCGCGGCCGTTTGGCGGATCATCGCCAGGGATTGGCTGGCTTGTCCATGGGGCGCGTGATCCCCTCCCGCCATCGCCTCCCGCCTTGCCCTTGCCACGCGGCGAGCGTTAAGGATGCGCGCGGCGCACGCTGCGCCTCAGCGAGAACGAGCCTTGACCCTGTCCCCCCATTCCGTCGTGCCCGTTGGACCCGTCCGCTTCGGCAACCACCTGCCGCTGGCGGTGATCGCCGGCCCGTGCCAGCTGGAAAGCCGCGCCCATGCCCTGGAAGTGGCGGGCGCGCTGAAGGAGATCGCGGACCGCCTCGGCATCGGGCTCGTCTATAAAACCTCCTTCGACAAGGCCAACCGCACCAGCGCGGGCGCGCAGCGCGGGCTGGGCCTTGAAAAATCCCTGCCCATCTTCGCCGAGATCCGCGAGAGCCTGGGCCTGCCCGTCCTCACCGACGTGCATGACGCCGCCCAGTGCGCCGCCGTGGCGCAGGCGGTGGACGTGCTCCAGATCCCCGCCTTCCTGTGCCGGCAGACCGACCTCTTGCTCGCCGCCGCCGCCACCGGGCGGGTGGTGAATGTGAAGAAGGGCCAGTTCCTCGCCCCCTGGGACATGGCCAATGTGCTCGACAAGATCGTGGGCGGCGGTAATCCCAATGTGCTGCTCACCGATCGCGGCACCTCGTTCGGCTACAACACCCTGGTGTCCGATTTCCGTGGCCTGCCCATCATGGCCCGCACCGGCGCGCCGGTGATCTTCGATGCCACCCATTCCGTGCAGCAGCCGGGCGGGCAGGGCACCAGTTCCGGCGGCCAGCGGGAATTCGTGCCGGTGCTCTCCCGCGCGGCGGTGGCGGTGGGGGTCGCCGGCCTCTTCATCGAGACCCATCCCGATCCCGACCATGCCCCCTCCGATGGCCCCAATATGGTGCCGCTGAAGGAATTCGAGCCGCTGCTGCGGCAGTTGATGGCGCTGGATTCCCTGAGCAAGGCGCAGCTTTCGGGGGCCGCATGAGGCCCGTCGTCCTCATTCCCGCCCGCATGGCCTCCACCCGCCTGCCGGGCAAGCCTTTGGCGGACTTGAATGGCGAGCCCATGATCGTGGCGGTGTGGCGCCGGGCGCTGGAGGCGGATGTCGCCCCGGTCTGCGTCGCCACCGACACGGTGGAGATCGCCGACGCCATCCGCGCCGTGGGGGGCGAGGCGGTGATGACCGCCGCCGACCACGCCTCCGGCTCCGACCGCATCTTCGAGGCGCTGGGCCGGCTCGATCCGGACGGGCGCTATGACGCCGTGATCAATGTGCAGGGCGACCTGCCCACCGTTGCCCCCGACACGCTCCGTGCCGCCGCGCTCCCGCTTGCGGATTCGGAGGTGGCCATCGGCACGGCGGTGGCCCTCATCACCCGCGCCGAGGAGAAAGAGGCCTCCAGCGTGGTGAAGATGGTGGGATCGCCGCTGGGCGGCGGTCGCTTCCGGGCGCTCTATTTCACCCGCGCCCGCGCGCCCTGGGGCGAGGGGCCGCTCTATCACCATATCGGCCTATATGCCTGGCGCCGCGCGGCGCTCGCGCGCTTCGTGGCCTTGCCGCCCTCGGTGCTGGAGCAGCGCGAGAAGCTGGAGCAGCTGCGGGCGCTGGAGGCGGGGATGCGCATCGACGCCATGGAAGTGGCCGAGGTGCCGCTGGGCGTCGACACGCCCGAGGACCTGGAGCGGGCGCGCGAGATGCTGGCGGCCCGAGGGATCTGAATGACCGACGCGACCCACACCCTCACCGCCCGCGACGAGGCCCGCCGCACGCTCGAACTGGAGAGCGACGGCCTGAACGCGCTGCGCGCCGCCATGGACGGGCCGCTCGGCGCGGCGGTGGAAGAGACCTGCGCCGCCATCCGCGCCGCCCGGGCCAAGAATGGCCGGGTGATCGTCACCGGCATGGGCAAGTCCGGCCATGTGGCGCGCAAGATCGCCGCCACCTTGGCCTCCACGGGCACCCAGGCCTATTTCGTCCATCCGGGCGAGGCGAGCCATGGCGATCTCGGCATGATCGGCACCGAGGATCTGGTGCTGGCTTTGTCCTGGTCGGGCGAAGCGCCGGAATTGGCGGACATCATCGTCTATACCCGCCGCTTCCAGGTGCCGCTGGTGGCGATCACGGCGCGGGCGGAAAGCGCGCTCGGCACGGCGGCCGACATTGCCCTTGTGCTGCCCGTCATGCCCGAGGCCTGCCCCAATGGCCTTGCCCCCACCACCTCCACGGTGATGCAGATGGCCATGGGCGATGCCATCGCGGTGGCGCTCCTGTCGCTGCGCGGCTTCACGGCGCAGGATTTCCGGGAATTCCATCCCGGCGGCAAGCTGGGCGCGCGGCTGCGCAAGGCGTCCGACCTCATGCATGCGGGCGAGGACGTGCCCCTCGTGCCGCTCGGCCTGCCGCTCTCTCAGGCCATCGTGGAAATGACCTCCAAGCGGTTCGGCGTGACGGGCGTGGTGGACAAGGACGGGCGCCTCGCCGGCGTCGTCACCGACGGCGACCTGCGCCGCGCCTTCCGGGGCGGCTTCGTGGACCGGCCGGTGGACGAGGTGATGACCCGCGCGCCGCGCACCGTGGGGCCGGACATGCTGGCCCAGCAGGTGCTGGCGCTCCTGAATTCCGTGTCCATCACCTCGGTCTTCGTGGTGGAGGCCGGCCGACCGGTGGGCATCGTCCACATCCACGATCTGCTGCGCGCCGGGGTGATGTGATCCCCGGCGGCCGCTGCCTGGCGCCGCGTGTGGGCGCCAGCTCAGGCGTCCAGCACCAGATCGGTGAGCGGCACCGCCTGGCAGGCGAGGCACGCGCCCTCTTCCTCGTCCTCCACCGGCACCAGATGCAGCACCTGCCCTGACACCACGGGGACCTTGCAGCTCTCGCACTGGCCGGTGCGGCAGCCGCTGGGCAAGGTGAGTCCTGCCTTTTCGGCGCAGGCCAGCACAGCGCCGGCCTCCGGCGTCCAGGTGAGCGTGCGACCGGAGCGGGCGAAGGTGAGGGTGCGGGGGGAAAGGTCGCCTTCCGGCACCCCGACGGGAGAACGGAACCGCTCGCGGAAGATCTCGAAGGCCGGCACGCCCCGGCCCTTCAGCAGCGCCACGGCTTCGTCCATCATGGCGTCCGAGCCGCACAGATAGAAGCGGGCGCGGGCGTCGATGAGCGCCTGCGGCAGGTCCGCCGCGCAGAAGCGGCCTTCCACGTCGCAGCGCGCCCCCGCTTCGGGGCGGGTGAGATAGGTGGTGACCTTCAGGTTGGGCAGGCGCTGGGCGAGCGCGGCAAGCCGTGCGGCAAACGGCTGCTCGGCGGCGCTGCGGCAGCCATAATGGAGATCAATCTGCGGCTCGCCTGGCTTGCCCTCCAGGCTCTCCAGATAGGACAGGAAGGGCGTGATGCCGATGCCGCCGGCGATCAGCACCACCGGGAATTCATTCTCCAGCGGCATGACGAAGTTGCCCGCCGGGGCCTGGAGGTCGAGGCGCGCGCCCTCCTTCAACCCCGCGAAAATCGCCTCCGACACCACCCCGCCCGGCAACCGCCGCACGGCGATGGAATAGGCGGTGGGCGCGGCCTCGACGGGGCCGGTGAGCGAATAGGAGCGGGTGAGGCCATCCACCCGCACGGTCACGAACTGGCCCGGCCGGAAGGGGGGGAGCAGCCCGCCGTCTTCCGGCACGAGGGTGAGGGCGGCCACCTCCCCCGGCTCGTCCCGGCGCGCGGCCACACGGAAGGTGCGCCAGCCCGGCCAGCGGCGGGCTAGGACGGCGGCGTCCAGCTCCACCTCGCACACATAGGAGCGCAAGGGCAGCGAGCCGCTCACCGGGTCGCGGTCGGCTTCGGGAATGACCGCATTATAGCTCGCAGCCCCCGGCGCGCCGGCTGAGATGGCGAAGGCCGGCAGGCCGAGATCGGGCGCGCCTTGCCACCAGCCATAGTCGCAGGCCACCGTATCGGGGGCGAGCGTCGCGTTGAGCTTGGCTTTCACCGAGATGGCGCCGCGCGGCGTGCGCACGCGCATGGCATCGCCCTCCGCGATGCCGCGGGCGGCGGCGGTGTCGGGATGGATCTCCGCCAGTGGCTCGCCCCGCTTCTTGCGGAGCGCGGTGATGCCGCGCTGCTGGCTGTGGCAGAAATAGCCGTTATTGGCGGAGAACAGGACGAGGGGGAAATCCCCATCCGGCGTGCGCGCGGGCGGCACGAAGCGCGGCAGAGGATCGTAGCCATGGCGCAGGAAGAGTTCGCTGTAGAGCTCCACCCGCCGGGTCTGGGTGGCAAAGCCGGTGTCGCGATACTTGCGATAGGTCTCCTTGAGGGGCAGGCTGATGCCTTCGGGATGCTGGCGCAACTGCGCCACATCAAGGCCCAGCGGGGCCAGCATGTGGTTCCAGCCGGCATCCACATCGCCGCCAAAGAACGCCTCCCCCAGCCCGAGACGCGGGGCGAGGGCGAAGACGATCTCCTGGTCCGAGCGGGTGTCGCCCTGGCGGGGAATCATTTGCGGACGCAACTGCACCAGTTCCTGGGCCGCATGGGTGATCTCGAAGCCCACCCGCAGCGCCTCGTGCTCGTAGGAACTGGTCACCGGCAGCACGATGTCCGCATGTTCGGCCGTCGGGTTCAGGAACAGGTCGCAATGGACCTGGAACTCCAGCGCATCCAGGGCCCGTGCGCCCCGCTCCGGCTCGGGATGGGAGACCAGCAAGTTGGAGCCGAAGGTCATCAAGGCGCGGATGGGATAGGGCTTGCCCTCCAGCACCGCGTCGTAAAAATCGGTGGACGTGATCCAGCCATCCACCGGGGGCCCGAGCGGGCGGTCGGAGAGCCCCAGCGCCTTGGCACGGGTGGCAGGCTCGATCATGGCCATGGAATGGAGCGCGGGCACCGGATGCGCGGCGCGGCGCACATTGCCGCCGGGAATGTCGAAGGAGCCGGTGAGGGCATAGAGGCTCGCCACCGCCCGCTCGGTCTGGGTGGCGTTGGTGTGCTGGCCGAGGCCGGTCCAGGCGTGGTAGGCGACCGAACCCGCCGCCGCGATCAGGTCTGCGAACGCCTCCACATCCCCCGCCGGGACGCCGGTGATGGCTTCCACGGTGGCCGGATCATAGGGGGCGAGCGCCTCCTCATAGAAGTCGAAGGCGGTGCGGCAGGCGATGGGGCCGAAGGCGGTGTTGAGGGTGAGGCCGCCGGAAAGGCGCGGCCGTCCGCTGCGGTCCTCGCTGGAGACGGGCCGGCCGGCGGCCTCGTCCCACATCACATAGGCCGCGTCATCCTC
The DNA here is from genome assembly GCF_028863665.1 of Aquabacter sediminis. Taxonomy (GTDB): domain Bacteria; phylum Pseudomonadota; class Alphaproteobacteria; order Rhizobiales; family Xanthobacteraceae; genus L1I39. The sequence goes on along the minus strand of NZ_JARBFX010000011.1, from coordinate 33,654 downwards.
AAGCCCCACCTCGGCGCCGCGCAGGAAGCGGCCGGTGTCCGTGCGCACCAGGAGGGGGCCGTTGGTCCAGCCCTCCACGAAGTCCCGGTCATAGCCGCCCCGCGCGATCAGCGCCCGCGCCACGCCCAGCGCCAGGGCCGCGTCGGTGCCGGGCCGCACCCGCAGCCAGAGGTCCGCGTCGCGGGCCATGCCCGTCTGGCGGGGGTCGATCACCACCACCTTGGCGCCGCGCGCCCGCGCGGTGCCCACCGCTTCCGCCTGGGCCAGCCAGACATTGGCGGGGTTGTGGCCCCACAGGAGGATGAGGTCTGAATTCAAATAGTCGGCGGTGGGAATGCCGCAGCCGAAGGTGAAGGCGTGGGCATGGTCCTTGTGCCAGTTGCACACCTCGGTGGCGAAGATGGTGTTGGGGCTGCCGAAGCTGCGGATGAGCCGCTGCACCCAGTCGAGGGCATCCGACATGGAGGAGGACGAGCCCGAAGTCACCGCGAAGGCCACCGCCTCCGGCCCGCTCTCGGCGCGGATGGCGTTGAGCTTTTCCGCGATCTCGTCCAGCGCCTCATCCCAGGAAATGGGCTTGAAGGCGGGGTGGGCCGCCCCGCGCGGCGTGGTGCGGCGCAAGGGGGTGGTGAGGCGGCGGGCGGAATGGGCGATTTCCGGGGCCGCGCGCCCCTTGGGGCACATGGCCTTGCCGGTGGGATGCGCCGGGTTCGGCCGCACGGAAACGAGCCGCCCCCCGGCAACCGTGACGGTGGTGCCGCAGCGCGAGCGGCAGAGCGTGCAGAAGCCCGGCTTGTCCTCGATCCGCATTCCGGTCTCCTCTTCTTGTTTCCTCCGCCCGCGCCCTCAGCCTCTCACGAGGCGGCGCGCAAGGGCGGGGTGCCCGTGTCCACGAGCAGCTGGGCGGCCACCAGATCCTCCAGCGCCGCGCCCACCGACTTGAAGACGGTGATGGCGGCGGTATCGGTGCGTCCCGGCACACGGCCGGCGGTCAAATCGTGCAGGTCGCCCTTCAGGCGATCCGCGCTCCAGGCGCCGGCGGCGATGGGCTGGAGCAGGTCGCCCGCCTCGGCGAGGGCGCCGGCGCGGGTGTCCACATAGATGTCGGCGTGGGCGATGAGGGCATCGTCGCTCTCGCGCATCTTGGGGGTGAAGGCGCCCACCAGGTCCACATGGGTGCCGGGGCGCACCAGGGCGCCGCGCACCAAGGGCTCCACCGAGGTGGTGCCGCAGGCGACGATATCCGCCATGCCGACCATGGCGTCGAGTTCGGACATCACCTCCGCCTGAACCTTCAGATGCGTGCGCGCCCGCTCCACCAGAGCGGCGGCGCGCTCGCGGTTGCGGCCGAACACCAGGATGCGATCGATGGGCCGGATGGCGCAGTGCGCTTCCATGAGATGGGCAGCCACATGGCCGGTGCCGATGATGGCGAGTGTCCGGCTGTCGGGGCGCGAAAGATAGGAGGAGGCGAGCGCGGAGGCCGCCGCCGTGCGGCGGTTGGTCAGCGCGTCGCCCTCGATGATGGCTCGGGGCTGGCCGGTCTCCCCGTCCATCAGCACATAGAGCGAGGCCACCGAGCCGAGCCCGCGCGCCGCATTGCCGGGAAAGACGGTAACGAGCTTGGTGCCGATGGCGCTGCCGCGCTTCCAGGCGGGCATGAGCAGGAGATGGCCGGGGGCGGCCTCCGTGCCCACGGGATAGGACTGGCGCACGGGCATCGGCTCGCCCTCCTCCCGGAAGGCGGCGCGCAGCGCCTCCACCAGGCGCGGATAGGTGAGGGCGGCTTCGACTTCTTCTGCGCCAAACATGCGCGGCATGGATAACAACTCCAGAACACGGACCAATAAGGGCGGCTAGTCCGCCCCCAGCTTGACGGCGCCGGTGCAGATCCAGAGCACTTCGGCGTCCTCTTGCGACAGCGAGACCAGGGCATGGCCCATATTGCTGTCGAAATAGGTGCTGTCCCCCGGCTCCAGAATGGCGGGGGCGTAGAATTCGGTGAAAACCTGCACGCGGCCGGAGAGCACGCAGAGGAACTCCTCCCCCTCGTGCCGCACCCAGCCGTCGAAATCATCCAGGCTTCGGGCGCGGATCTTGGCCTTGAAGGGCAGGATGCGCTTCTGCGAGAGATCGGTGGCCAGCACCTCATAGACATAGGTGCTGGTGGGGTGGTGCTTCCCCTCGTTCTTGCGGGTGAGCGAGCGGCGCCCGAAGGGGGCGGCCTGGCTGCGCACGTCGAACAGTTCCACGATGTCGAGGGCCATGCCGTGCGTGATCTTCTGGAGCACGTCATAGGTGGGCGACATCTGCCCGTTCTCGATCTTTGAGAGCGTGGAGCGGGCGACCCCGGTGCGCTGGCTCACATCGTCCAGGGTCCAGCCGCGCTCATTGCGCATGCGCTTGAGCTTCAGGCCCAGATCCACCCGGTCCTCCCGCGCAGGGCGCGGGGCGGCGGCGAAGCGGGCGGGGATGACGGGGCGCGCCTCGGCACTGTCCGAGACGATTTGCGGCGCGCCAGGGGCGACGGGCGCATCGGGCGCGACCCCGTTCGTGGGCGCGGCCTTGCGCCGGGTGCGGGCGGGCGCCGCCTCGGCCGCCGCGCGTCTGGCATTGGAAACCGTGTCCTTCACCACGTCACTCCCTGGGATGGCGCGGGACGGTCCCGCCGCGCGCCGACCCGATGTCTCCCGGGCCGGGTCCTATCCTGCCATTAAACCGGCCCGGTGCCATTGCGTAAGACCGCAGAAGGGCGGAGCCGATCGATCCTGAAACAAGGCGCTACCTCTTCTCCGTCATGCCCGGGCTTGTCCCGGGCATCCACGGCTGTCCGCTGAGCCTGTTCTTGCGGAGCCCCGTGGATGGCCGGGACAAGCCCGGCCATGACGGTGGTTCGTTGAAGAGGGGCCAAGCGAACTAAGGTCGACGGTCCAGCTGAGGGCGAAAGCCCCGCCCGCCGCAACGTCAGGTCACTTCTTTACCAGCGGGCACTCGCTCTGCGCGAGGGGCAGGAAGGCCTGGTCGCCGGGAATGGTCTCCAGGACATCGTAATAGTCCCAGGGAGCCTTGGATTCGGAGGGCTTCTTGACCTTCACCAGATACATGTCGTGGACCATGCGGCCATCGGCCCGCACCACGCCGTTCTTGGCGAAGAAGTCGTTCACCGGCAGTTCGCGCATCTTGGCGGCCACCGCCTTGGCCTCGTCCGTGCCGGCGGCCTGGATCGCCTTCAGATAATGGGAGATGGAGGAATAGACGCCGGCCTGGAGGGCGGTGGGCATGGCGCCGCGCTTGTCATAGAAGCGCTTGGCGAAGGCGCGGGTCTCGTCATTATAGTTCCAGTAATAGCCCTCCACGAACGAGGTGCCCTGGGCAATCTCAAGCCCCAGCGAATGCACGTCCGTGATGAACATGATGGGCGCCGCCAGCGTCTGGCCGCCCTGCACGATGCCGAATTCATGGGCCTGCTTGATGGCGGTGGTCAGGTCCTTGCCGGCATTGGCGAGGAAGATCACCTGCGCGCCCGAGGCCTGGGCGGGCAGCAGATAGGGCGACATGTCGGCGGAATTGAAGGGATTGCGGATGGACCCCACCACCGTGCCGCCCAGCTCCTTCACCTCGGCCATGCCGATCTTTTCCAGCGAATGGCCGAAGGCGAAGTCGGCGGTCACGAAGTACCAGCTCTTCTTGCCCTGCTTGATGAGGCCCTTCACGGGCGCGACCGCGTTGGAATAATTGTCATAGACCCACTGGAAGCCGGTGGGCGAGCACTGCTTGCCGGTGAGGTCCGTGGTGCCGGGGGAGGAGAACAGCGCCACGCGGTTGGTGTCGCGGGTGAGCTGCTGGACCGCCAGCGCGATGGCGGAATTGGTCACGTCCGAGATGGCGTCCACCTGCTCGTTCTCGATCCAGCGCCGGGCGATGGAGACGCCCACGTCCGTCTTGTGCTGGTGGTCGGCGCTGATGAGCTTGATGGGCTTGCCGAGCACGGTGCCGCCGAAATCGGCGATGGCCATTTCCGCCGCGGTGACGGAGCCGGGGCCGTTCATGTCCGACCACTGGCCGGACAGGTCGGTGAGGACGCCGATCTTCACCACGTCGTCGCTCACCTGGGCGGAGGCGGGCGCGGTGGCGGCGGCGAGGGCGGTGGACAGTCCGAGCGCGAAAAGCGCGCCCTTCAGGGTCGAGGTTCGGGCGGACATATTGGTGGTTCCCTTCTGCTGGTTCTGGATCGGGCTTGCCGGGCGATGCCCGGTGCCCCTGTTTCCTTTGCGAAACATCAGGCGTGCTCCGCCGCCGGCTTGGGCGTGACGGAAGGGGCGGCGCGGCGGGGCAGGCGGGCGAGGAACTCGCCCACGATGCCGCGCCGGAAGGCCAGCACGCACAGGATGAAGATGAGGCCGTGGATCACCGTGACCCACTGGCCGAGTTCGGTCAGGTAGTTCTGCATGGCCACCACCAGGAAGGCGCCCACCACCGGCCCGAACAGGGTGCCCACCCCGCCGAGGAAGGTCATGAGCAGCACCTCGCCCGACATGGACCAGTGCACGTCCGTGAGCGATGCCAGTTGCACCACGATGGCCTTGGTGGAGCCGGCCAGCCCCGAGAGCGCCGCCGAGAGGGTGAAGGCAAGGAGCTTGTAGCGGTCGGTGGCAAAGCCCAGCGACTGGGCGCGGGGCTCGTGCTCGCGAATGGCCTTCAGCACCTGCCCGAAGGGCGAGCGGGCAAGCCGCATGATGAGGAAGAAGCCGGCCAGGAACACCACCAGCACGAAGGCATAGAGGTTGGTGTGGTCATTGAGGTCGATGAGGCCGAACAGCCTGCCGCGCGGCACGTTCTGCAAGCCGTCCTCGCCGCCGGTGAAGGGCGCCTGGAGGGCGACGAAATAGACCATCTGGGCAAAGGCCAAAGTGACCATGGCGAAATAGATGCCGGTGCGGCGGATGGCGAGCCAGCCGGAGACGAGGCCCAGCAGCGCCGCCGCGCCGGTGCCGGCGAGGATCGACAGTTCGGGGGTGAGGCCAAGGCTTTTGGCCGCATGGCCGCACACATAGCCCGCCGAGCCCAGGAACATGGCATGGCCGAAGGAGACGAGGCGGCCATAGCCGGCGATGAGGTTGAAGGCGCAGGCGAAGAGGGCGAACATCATCCCCTTCATGAGGAAGCCCGGATAGATGAGCGCCGGGGCCACCGCCAGGATGCCGGCCATGGCGAGGAAGGCCGCCATGTCGGTGCGGGGCGAGGCGGCCGGGGCATCGAGCGCCTCATGGGCGCCGGCCGCCGCTTCCGGCTTGGAGCCGAACAGGCCCGCCGGGCGCACCAGCAGGATGATGGCCATCATCACGAACACCACCGTGCTCGAACCCTGCGGATAGAAGGTGCGGGTGAGGCCCTCCACCAGCCCCACCAGGAAGCCGGTGACGATGGAGCCCATGATGGAGCCCATGCCGCCGATCACCACCACCGCGAACACCACGATGATGATGTCCGCCCCCATGAGCGGGCTCACCTGATAGATGGGCGCCGCCAGCACGCCGGCCAGCGCCGCCAGCCCCACGCCCGCGCCGAAGGTGAGCATGACCATGCGCGGCACGTCGATGCCAAACGCCTGCACCAGCATGGGATTCTCGGTGGCCGCCCGCAGGTAGGAGCCGAGCTTGGTGTGCTCGATGACGAACCATGTGGCCAGGCACACCACCAGCGAGGCGACGATGACCCAGGCCCGGTAGGTGGGCAGGAACATGAAGCCCAGATTGGTGCCGCCCTTCAGCAAAGCGGGGATGGCATAAGGCTGGCCGGAGGAGCCGAACACATCCCGCAGCACGCCTTGCAGCACCAGCGCCAGGCCGAAGGTGAGCAGCATGCCGTAGAGATGGTCGAGCTTGTAGAGCGGGCGCAGAAGGGTGCGCTCCACCACCATGCCGAGGGCGCCCACCACCAGGGGCGCGATGAGGAGCCCCCACCAATAGGACAGGCCGAAATAGGTCAGCAGCACCCAGGCCCCCAGCGCCCCCAGCATGTAGAAGGCGCCATGGGCGAAGTTGACGATGTTCATCATGCCGAAGATGACGGCAAGGCCCAGGCTCAGCATGGCGTAGAAGGCGCCGTTGATGAGCCCGAGCAGAAGCTGGCCAAACAGGACCGCGGTGGGGATGCCGAAGAGTGTGGTCATGGATCCCCGCTCACACGCCGAGATAGGTTTTCAGGGAGGGCAGGCGGTCGGCGAAGGCGGCGGCGGGGATCTCGTCCACCACGCGGCCCAGCTCCACCACATAATGCCGGTCGGCCAGCCCCGCCGCGAAGGCGACGTTCTGCTCCACCAGGAGGATGGTGAAGCCCATCTCCTTCAAGGTGCGGATGGTGTCGCCGATCTGCGCGATGATGACCGGTGCGAGGCCCTCGGTGGGCTCGTCCAGCAGCAGGAGGCGCGCGCCGGTGCGCAGGATGCGGGCGAGCGCCAGCATCTGCTGCTCGCCGCCGGAGAGCTTGGTGCCCTGGCTTTTCAGCCGTTCCTTCAGGTTCGGGAACAGCTTCAATATGTCTGGCACGCTCATGCCGCCAGGCCGCACTTGCGGCGGCAGGAGGAGATTTTCCTCCACGTTCAGGCTGGCGAAGATGCCGCGCTCCTCCGGGCACAGCGCCATGCCCTTGCGGGCGATCTGGTGCGGGCGGGCGGCGACGATCTCGTCGGCGCCGAGGCGGATGGAGCCGGTGCGGGTGGCAATCAGGCCCATGAGGGCGCGCAGCGTGGTGGTCTTGCCGGCGCCGTTGCGGCCGATGAGGGTGACCACCTCGCCCTCGCGCACGGAGAACGTCATGCCGTGCAGCGCCTGGCTTTCGCCGTACCAGGCCTTCAGGTCGGCGGTGCGCAGGGCCTCAGACATGAGCCCCTCCCGTATAGGCGGCGATCACGTCGGGGCGGGCGGAGACCTCGTCATAGGTGCCTTCTGCCAGTTTCTCGCCGCGCACCATGACGGTGATGGTGTCGGCGAGGTCGGAGACCACGCGCATATTGTGCTCCACGAGCAGAATGGTGCGCCCGCGCCCCGCCTCGCGCACCAGGCTGGAGACCTTGTCGATGTCCTCATGGCCAAGGCCCGCCATGGGCTCGTCCAGCAGCAGCACGGCAGGATCGAGGGCGAGCGTGGTGGCAAGTTCGAGCGCGCGCTTGCGGCCATAGGGGAGGTTGCCGGCGCGGGCTTCCAGATAGGTGGACAGGCCGAAGCGCTCGATCATCTCTTCCGCCGCGCGCTTGAGGGCCGGGCGGCGGGCAAGCGAGCCGAAGAGGCTCCAGGCGAGGCCATGGGCGTTCAGAAGCGCCAGTTCCACATTCTCGCGCACGGTGAGGCCGGCAAACACCGCCGAGATCTGGAACGAGCGCACCACCCCGCGCCGGGCCATGGCGGGCGGCGAGAGGCGGGTGACGTCCTCGCCCTTGTGCAGGATGGTGCCGCCGGTGGGGGGCAGGAATTTGGTGAGCAGGTTGAACAGCGTGGTCTTGCCGGCGCCATTGGGGCCGATGACGGCGTGGATGGAGCCTTCCACGAGGCCGAAATCCACGTTCGCCACGGCTTTGAAGCCGCCGAAGTCCCGACTGAGCCCGCGTGCTTCCAGAACGTACACGGCCGTCCCCCTCGAAGGCGCGCGCCATCGGCGCCGGGGGCGCTGCGGGCACGGCTTCAGCAAGTGGCGAGGCCGGTCGTTCGGCAAGGGCGGTGCGCCCCGCGCGGCTGGGCCTCGGGATGGAAGGTGTCCCGCTCTCGTCAATGGCGGCGGAGCGGGTTCTGGGGATCAGACTAGCCGAAAGTTTCGTAAGTTCAATATCGGAAACTTATTTCTTCATCAGTGGCGAAAATTGATGCGCCTGCCCGAATTTTCGCCGCACGCGTGCCCGCGGGGGTGGCGGGGGCAGCGACGGGGGAGGGGGTGCGGGGCAGGATGGCGGCGTGTCGTAAAAGGTCAGCGCGAAGGCGCGCGCCACTCCCCTGGTCATGGCCGGGCTCGTCCCGGCCATCCACGGGCGCCGGCCCGGAACGCCTCGATGTTCCTCCCGGCGGTTGGCCGTGGATACGCGGGACAAGCCCGCGCACGACGGTGCGTTTGGCGTGGGGCGACATTTCCAATCTGGTCATGGCCGGGCTCGTCCCGGCCATCCACGGGCCCCGGCCTGAAACGCCCCGATGTTCCTCCAGGTGGTTGGCCGCGGATGCGCGGGACAAGCCCGCGCATGACGCGGCGTTGGGAGGCGAGAGGCTGGAGGGAGGCAAGACGCTGGGCGATTTCTCCTAAAGGAAACGTCTTCCCGTCAACGCCCGGCGAGGAACCAGTCGCCGAACGCCTTGGCGTAAAGCTCCGGGGCTTCCAGATTGGCGGAATGGCCGATGCCTGGGAGGAGCTCCAGGCGGCACTCGGGCAGGCCGGCGCACATGTCCTGCGCGTCGGCGAGGGTGAGGATGACGTCCTGCTCCCCCCATAGGATCAGTTGCGGCTGACGCATCTCGCCCATGCGCGCCGCCAGCTCGCCCAGCTTGAATTCCCGCTCCAGCCCCACCGGCGTGCCGGACCAGATGCCGTCGGAGACCGAAAAGGTCTGGTCCACGATCTTCTCGAACAGCACGCCCCGCGCCCCCGCATCGGCCACCAATTGAGGGCCTTCCGGCGAGGTGAGGCTCTCGGGCACGAACAAAGAAGAGGCCGCCCAGGCCATGCCGGCGCGGGTGGCGGCCTTGTGGGCCTTCATGGCGGCGAAGCCCTTGATGGCCTGTTCCGGCAGCACGATGGAGCGCGGCGCCACCGGGTCCAGATGCAGCACCCGCCCGAAGCGCTCCGGCTGGGCCAGCAGCATGCGCGCCGCGATGATGCCGCCGGTGGAATGGGTGGCCAGGTGGCAGAAGGAGATTCCCAGCGCATCAAGGGCCGCGATCATATCGGCCGCGTGCTGGGCGATGGAATAATTGGCAAAGTCCGCGTCCGCCGCCGGCCGGTCGCTGTCGCCGCAGCCGCGCCAGTCGATGCCGATGGTCTTCAGGCCGGGGGGAAAGAGGGGGGCGGCCAGCTCGATCCAGTCCTTGCTGGCGAGGTTGCCATGGATGAAGACCACGGGCACGTCCCCTTCGCCCCAGGTCCGCAGGCCCAGCTTGAGGCCCCCGATGTCCACATGCGTCATGGCTTTCTCCTGGTTGCGGTGCGGCGGCTGGCGGGACGGCCGGACGTGACGAAGCCCGATCAAAGGTTCTGATTTATACACCTCTCAAGACCGTCATGCCCGGGCTTGACCCGGGCATCCACGGCCATCCGCTGGCGGGACCGGTGCCCCTTTCCGTGGATGGCCGGGACGAGCCCGGCCATGACGCGCGAAGGGAGAGGCGCCAACCCACGAGGCGCCGGCGGGCGCCCCTATGGGAGCGCCCGTTTCAGGGCTCTTACTTGTTGAGCCCCTTGGGCGTGGCGGCGGTGGCGGGGCTGGCCGCGGGGGCTGCGGCCGCCTGGCCGGGCGCGCCGTTGATGAGGCGGTCCACGATCACCTGCGAGGTGGTTTCCACCTGGCCGGACTTCACGAAGTCCACCACGTCCTCGGCGAACTCTACCGGGTCATCCGTGTGGATGAAGTGGGCGGTGTCCGGATAGATCTTCACCTGCACGTCACGGCCCGCCGCCTCCATGCGCGTCATGAAGGGCAGGATGGCCTGGCGGCTGAGATCGGTGCGGCCGTTGAAGGGCGCGCTCGGGATGAACGGCTCCTTGTTGCCGAAGGCCAGGAAGATCGGCACCTTGATCTCGGTAAGGCGCTTGTAGAGGCTTTTCGGGTCGCTCTCCAAGGATTCCGAGGCCATGGTGTAGATGTCGAACACGAACACATCCACCCATTGCTGCAATTCGCGCGGATCGCCCTTGATCATGCCGATGCGCTGGTCGGTGTGGAGCCGGGCATATTCGCTGTCGCGAAGGAAATAGCCGGACTTGGAGGGCGTCACGACGCCCGTGACGGGGTCGCGGGTGCGGAAGTGGAAGAAGTCGTCCACCTGCTGGGCGGTCAGGTTCTTTTCCCGGTCGCGCAGGCCCGTCTGGTCCCAGGTGGCGGCCCAGGCCTTGAAGTCACGGGCATAAGCGGGGTTGAAGAGGTCCAGCTTCTTGCCTGGCCCCACCGTGACCTCGCGGGGATATTCCTCAAGCCCGGCGGGGGCTTCCAGAATCAGCTTGGTGACCGCGTCGGGATAGGAGAGGGCATAGCCCATCACCAATTGCCCGCCCATGGAATGGCCGAGATAGGCGGCCTTCTTCACGCCCAGCTGGTCCACCACCAGGCCATGCACCACCTGGCGCATGTCCTCCATGGTGCGGGCGGGGCTCTTGTCCAGATTGCCGGGGCCGGACATGCCGTAATGGGGCAGATCGGGCACGATCACCCGCAGCCCGCGCTCCAGCGCGATGCGCATGATGTTGCCGTAATGGCCACCGAACGCGCCCTTGCCGTGGACGATCACCAGCACGTCGGGATTGGGCGAGGTGCCGGCATATTCATCCATATAGCCGATGTCCCACTCGACACCCTGGCCGTCCTTCACCTTGGTCTTCTTCACCGGGAAGGGATACTTCACATAGGTGTTCCAGAACGACTTGTCGGGCGTGATGTCCTTGGCCACCGAGGGGGTGGTGTAGGTGGTGGCGGTGAGCGCCTGGTTGCGGGTGAGGCGCGCCACATCGCCCAGGAAGCCGTTCACCGTGGGGTCGAACTGCTTGTTCTTGAGGATCGAGAACACGCCGTAATGGGCCACCGGGCTCGGCTCATGCACGAAGTCGGCGCCAGGCACGCGGGCGACCGTGCGCTTGGCGCGGTCGAAGGTCAGCCACTGGTCGTTGTCGATATGCATGACCAGGGTGCGGGCCTTGATGCGCCCGAGATCGGCATTGATGTTGTAGGTCTCGCCCGCCCGGTTGCGCCACAACAGGTCCACCGCGTCGAACAGCAACGCGCGGGCATTGACGGAGGAGCCGGCCTTCGGGTTGGGCGGGTTCCAGTAGAAGACATCCGGCTGCACCTTGTCCCAGGGCTGCTGCGAGCGGAAGTCGAAGGAAAAGCCGGTCATCAGCAGGATGGACCAGCCGAAGGCGACGCCCTGGTTGGGGTGCTTGTCCTTGGGCAGATTGTAGTAATTGCCGCCCGTGGCGCGCCATTGCGGGTCGGATTCGATGGCCGCCGACATGAGCTGGAAGGTCCAGTTGCCCACCGGGTCCTCGCCGTCGGACTGGGTGGTGCCGCCGATGGGCATGAGGCCGTTCATGAAATCGGGATGCATGACGCCCCAGACATAGGTCTGGGTGGCGCCCATGGAGACGCCCGTCACCAAGGCGGCGCGGCCGATCTTCAGATGGTCGCGCAGCATGCGGTAATTGGACTGGACGAGGTCCATGTAGCCATATTGGGGAAACTTCTGGCCCAGCCCGTCCGAGGGCTTGCTGGCGCCCCACAGGCCGAGGCCGTCCAGCAGCACCACATAATATTGGTTGGTGTCGATGGCGCGGTTCGGGCCGATGACCGATCCCCCCGACAGGGCCGAGCCCTCCACCCACTGGGCGTACATGTCGGTGGAATCACCCGAATAGAAGGTGTTGACGATGACCGCATTGGTGATCTCGCCAGCGGCATTCCGGCGGGGGGTGCCGAGCGCGATATAGGCGGTCTTGAGCGGGCCGGCGCCCAGGGATTCCAGCGTGGTGCCGCCTTCCCCGCCATTTTCCCACTTGGTGGGATTGGCGAGGTCATAGGTGCCGCCGATGCGGAAATTTGGCACCTCGTAATACTTCTTCAGGTCGCACAGGCGAGCCTGCGAGCACTGGCCCGTGATCTTCAGCGGCTGCGCCGGGGCGGTGGCGGGCGACGTCGCGGCATTGGCGCCCGGCGTGGCCGGCGGGTTGGATTGGGCTGTGGCCAGCGTCGCCGACGCCAGCAGAAGGGCGGCGGCCCAGAGGGTGCGTCCCATATGGTCTCTCCTGATGCCCCCGCGGGGCGGGGGGAGCGCTCGGGTCCCGCAACGGGGCTGCGGGCCATTCCGGTCAAACATTACGCGTCACGTGGGAGCGCCGCGCCCGCCCCGGCGAATCAGGGAAGGGGAGCGCCGTCTGCGGTGGGGCCTGTCCTTCCAGCGTCCTTCCAAGCGGGTTGAGGTATTGTCGTCCGCTTCCGAAGCGGCAAACCTGCCGCCAAAGCCAAGCCGGGCCGTTGATCTGCGTCAAGGCCCTTCGCACGGATGCATAATCCTTTCGTGACACTGAATTTCGCTGCACTGGCGAATGAAGAATTGTGCGATGCACTCGGCATCAAGCCCGGCGCGTCAGCGAAGGTCTGGCGAATCCAATGGCAACGCTGTGGCGCGTTCTGTGATATTAGCCGCAAGGCCAAGGTGACGCCGCCGATGCATTGTGCGATGCGTCACGCGGGACAGGCGGCCGGCGGGCCGCGAAGGGGTGGGCGATGATGGGGCGGATGCGTTGGGTTGTGGCTGCGGCGCTCGCGCCCCTGGTTCTGGCCGGTTGCGGCGAGAGCCCACAGGCGAGCGCGCCCGACGCGCGCCCGGTCCGCACCATCACCACCACCACGCGCGGCGCCGTGGATGCCCTCACCCTGACTGGCCATGTGGAGGCCATGAACGAGGCCGCCTACGGCTTCCGCATCGGCGGGCGCATGGTGGAGCGGCTGGTCAATGTGGGGGACACGGTCAAGCCCGGCCAGGTGCTGGCGCGGCTGGATTCCCAGAACGAGGCCAATGCGGTGCGCTCGGCCGAGGCGGCGGTGGCCGCCGCCGATGGTCAGGCCTCCGTCGCGCGCAACGCCTATGAGCGCCAGCGCTCGCTTCTCGCGCGCGGCTTCACGCCCCGCGCCCAGTATGAGCAGGCCGAGCAGGCTTTCCTTGCCGCCCGCTCCCAGCTTGAGGACGCCCAGGCGCGCCTCCAGATCGCGCAGGACCAGCTGGGCTTCACCGAGCTGAAGGCGGATTCGGAAGGCGTCGTGACCGCCCGCCGCGCCGAGCCCGGCGAGGTGGTGCAGGCGGGCCAGCCCATCGTCACCGTCGCCCGCAAGGATGGCCGCGACGCGGTGTTCGACGTGCCCGCCAATCTGCTCGCCGCCGTGCCGGGCGACCCCGACGTTCTCGTGACGCTGGCGAGCGACACCGCCATCAAGGCCCATGGCCGGGTGCGCGAGATCGCGCCCCAGGCGGACCCGGTGACGCGCACCTTCGCGGTGCGGGTGGGTCTCATCGACCCGCCCCCCGCCATGCGCCTCGGTGCCACCGTCATCGGCACGGTGCAGGTGGAGACCGGCCCGGTGATCGAGATCCCGGCCAGCGCCCTGACCCGCATCGACGGCAAGCCGGCGGTGTGGATCGTGGACCCCTCCGCCCGCACGGTGGCGCTGCGGCCCATCGAGGTGATGCGCTATTCGCCGGCCAAGGTGAGCGTGGTGGGCGGCCTCAAGGACAATGAGATCGTGGTGACGGCGGGCGTCCAGGCGCTGCATCCGGGCCAGAAGGTCCGCCTGCTGGGAGCCGGCCTGTGAAGGGCTTCAACCTCTCCGAATGGGCCCTGCGGCACCGGTCCGTCGTGATCTATTTCATGGCGGTGGCGGTGGTGGCCGGCCTCCTGTCCTACCAGCGCCTGGGGCGCGGCGAGGACCCGACCTTCATCATCAAGACCATGGTGGTTCAGGCCGCCTGGCCCGGCGCCTCGGTGGAAGAGACGCTGAAGCAGGTGACCGAGCGCCTGGAGCGCAAGCTCCAGGAGGTGCCGAAGCTCGACTTCCTGCGCTCCTATACCAGCGCCGGCATGACCACCATCTTCGTCAACCTGAAGGGCTCCGCCACCGGCGCCGAGGTGCCGGACATCTGGTACCAGGTGCGCAAGTCCATCGGCGACATCCGGCATACCTTGCCGGCCGGCGTCATCGGGCCCGGCTTCAATGACGAGTTCGGCGACACGTTCGGCATCATCTATGGATTTACCGCCGACGGCTTCACCCAGCGCGAATTGCGCGACTATGTGGAGGACATCCGCTCCAAGCTCCTCAACGTGCCCGACGTCTCCAAGATCGAGGTGATGGGCGCGCAGGACGAGCGCATCTTCATCGAGTTCAACGTCCAGGAACTGGCAAGCCTCGGCATCGACCGCAGCGCCGTCATCGCCGCGCTCCAGGCGCAGAATGTGGTGCAGCCGGCAGGCACCATGGAGACCGGCGACGAGATCATCTCGCTGCGCGTCTCCGGCGGCTTTGCCAGCGAGCAGGACATTGCGGACGTGAACTTCGTCGCCAATGGCCGCCTGCTGCGCCTGCGCGACATCGCCACCGTCCGGCGCGGCTTTGCCGATCCGCCCCAGCCGTTGTTCCGGGTGAATGGCGTGCCCGCCATCGGCCTCGGCATCGCCATGCGCGATGGCGGCGACATCCTGGCGCTTGGCCGCAACATCACGAAGGCCATGGCGGACATCACGGCGGATTTGCCCATCGGCATCGAGCCCACCTTGGTGGCCGACCAGGCGGTGACGGTGGACGAGTCCATCGACGACTTCATGTCGTCGCTCTGGCAGGCCATCGGCATCATCCTGGTCATCAGCTTCCTCAGTCTCGGCGTGCGTCCGGGGCTGGTGGTGGCGCTGTCCATCCCGCTCACCTTGGCGGTGGTGTTCGCGGTGATGGATCTCGTGAACATCGACATGCAGCGCATCTCGCTGGGCGCCCTCATCATCGCCCTGGCGCTCATGGTGGACGATGCCATGACGACCACCGACGCCATGCTGAACCGCCTCGCCGCCGGCGACAGCAAGGAGGCGGCGGCCACCTTTGCCTTCCGCACCTATGCCATCGCCATGCTGGCGGGCACGCTGGTGACGGTGGCGGGCTTCGTCCCCATCGGTTTCGCCGCCAGCTCGGCGGGCGAATACACCTTCTCCCTGTTCGCGGTGGTGACCATCGCGCTCCTGGTGTCCTGGATCGTGGCGACCCTGTTCGCGCCGCTCCTGGGGGTCGCCATCCTGAAGGCGCCGAAGGCGGCCAAGCCCGTGGAGGGGCCGCCGCGTGGCCTGATGGGCGTCTATGCGCGCCTCCTCGACCTCGCCTTGCGCTTCCGCGTGGTGACGGTGGGCGGCACGGTGGCGCTGTTCGTCCTCTCCGTGCTGGCCCTGCCGCTGGTGCCGCGCCAGTTCTTCCCCTCGTCCGACCGGCCGGAACTGCTGGTCGACCTGCGCCTGCCGCAGAATGCCTCCATCTATGCCAGCCAGACCCTGGCGGAGAAATTCGACGAGATCCTGGAAGGCGATCCGGATGTGGAGCGCTGGAGCACCTATGTGGGGCGCGGCGCCATCCGCTTCTACCTGCCCCTCAACGTGCAATTGCCCAACGACTTCTTCGCCCAGGCGGTGATCGTGGCCAAGGACGTGGAATCGCGCGAGCGCCTGCGGGCGAAGCTCGAGCGGGTGCTCGACACCGACTTCCCGCAGGTGGTGGGCCGCGTCTATCCGCTGGAGCTGGGGCCGCCCGTGGGCTGGCCGGTGCAGTATCGGGTGAGCGGACCGGACATCGAGAAGGTGCGCGCCATCTCGTTCGAGCTTGCCCGCGTCATCGCCTCCGAACCGCGCGCCGAGCGGGTGAATTTCGACTGGATCGAGCCCACCCGCGAGGTCCGCATCGTGGTGGACCAGGACCAGGCGCGCATTCTCGGCCTCAACACCCAGGCGCTGGCGGGGGTGCTCAACACCGTCATGTCCGGCCGCCCGGTGACGCAGGTGCGCGACGACATCTATCTGGTGGACGTGGTGCTGCGCGCCACCGACGAGCAGCGTGTCTCGCTCGCCAACCTCTCCACCCTCCAGGTGCCGCTGCCCAGCGGGCGCACCGTGCCGCTGAGCCAGCTCGCCAGCTTCGAATATGTGCAGGACTATCCGGTGGTGTGGCGGCGCGACCGGGTGCCCACCCTCACCGTCCAGGCGGACGTGGTGCCCGGCGCCCTGCCCGACGAGGTGGTGGCGGCGCTCGGCGCCAAGGTCTCCACCCTCACCAAGAGCCTGCCGCGCGGCTACCACATCGTGGTGGGCGGCACGGTGGAGGAGAGCGCCAAGTCGCAGGCCTCCGTGGTGGCGGTGGTGCCGCTGATGATCTTCATCATGCTCACCGTGCTCATGTTCCAGCTCCAGGGCTTCCAGCGCCTCATCCTGGTGCTCTCGGTGGCCCCGCTCGGCCTTATCGGCGTGGTGGCGGCGCTGCTGGCCTCCGGCAAGCCGCTGGGCTTCGTCGCGATCCTGGGCGTGCTGGCGCTGGTGGGCATGATCACCAAGAATGCGGTGATCCTGATCGGCCAGATCGAGGCGGAGCGGGCCGCCGGCAAGAGCGTGCGGGAGGCGGTGACGGCGGCCAGCTGCTCGCGCTTCCGGCCCATATTACTCACCGCCGTGTCCACGGTGCTGGGCATGATCCCCATCGCGCCCACCGTCTTCTGGGGGCCCATGGCGTTCGCCATCATGGGCGGCCTGCTGGTGGGCACGCTGCTGACCCTGATCTTCCTGCCGGCCTTCTATGTGCTCTGGTTCGGCCCCGACCGGGGGCCGGACACGACGCCGGGTGAGGCATCCGGTCAGGCGCCCGCCGGCGCCTGATCCAATCCATCAGACCGGCAACGTCCGGGGGGAAACGGCCAGAGCCGAGGGCGCAGGGCAGGGGAAGGCCGGGCCGGGAAGGGTCGCGCCATCGCCGGGAAAGGGTTCGACATGCCAGACGCTTACACCTTCAGCCCGCCGCTGGACCGGCCGCCCGCCGTGGTCTCCCTGGCGCTCCAGGGCGGCGGCTCGCACGGGGCCTTCACCTGGGGCGTGCTGGACCGCCTGCTGGAGGAGCCCTGGCTCAGCTTCGACGGCATTTCCGGCACCTCCGCCGGGGCCATGAATGCGGCCGTGATGGCCGACGGCTTTGCCGCGGGCGGCGCGGAAGGCGCCCGGGCGGCGCTGGAGCGCTATTGGCGGCGGGTGGCCGAGGCGGCGCGCTTCAGCCCCTTCCAGCGCACCCCGCTCGACATCGCCATGGGCCGCTGGACGCTGGACAATTCCCCCCTCTTCATCGCCATGGACATGATGTCCCGGCTGTTCTCCCCCTATGATCTCAACCCCGCCGGCACCAATCCGCTGCGGGACATCCTGGAGGAGATGATCGACTTCGAGCGGGTGAAGGCCGCGCCTTTGAAGCTCTTCATCACCGCCACCAATGTGCGCACCGGCCGGGTGCGCCTGTTCCGCAATGGGGACCTCACCCCCGAGGCGCTGCTCGCCTCCGCCTGCCTGCCCACCTTGTTCCAGGCGGTGGAGATCGACGGCGAGAGCTATTGGGATGGCGGCTATTCGGGAAATCCCACGCTCACGCCGCTGGTGCGCGAGTGCCATTCGCCGGACACGCTCATCATCCCCATCAATCCCATCGAACGGCCCGGCACGCCCCAGACCGCGCGGGACATCCTGAACCGCCTCAACGAGGTGTCGTTCAATTCCGTGGCGCTGAAGGAATTGCGCATGGCGGCCTTGCTGCGCAAGGCGGCGGACCCCGGCAGCGACGAGGGCCGCTGGTGGGCGGCGCTGCGCATCCACATGGTGCGCAACGACATCATGGGCACGCTCGGCTATTCCTCCAAGCTGAACGCCGAATGGGCCTTCCTGGCCATGCTGAAGGAAGAAGGCCGGCGGGCGGCGGACACCTTCCTGCGCACCTTCGGCATGGATGTGGGCGTGCGCTCCACCCTGGACATCGACAAGCTGCTGGAAGGGGTGTGAGCGTGGGACTTCTCGGCATCCTGGCCGGCCTCGGCCTTCTCATCTTCCTCGCCTTCCGGGGCTGGAGCATCCTGCTCCTGGCGCCCATATCGGGGCTTGTGGCGGCAGCCTTTTCCGGCGAGCCGCTGCTCGCCTCCTGGACGCAGACCTTCATGCTGACGGCGGCGGGCTTCGTGGCCCAGTTCATGCCGCTGTTCCTGCTGGGCGCCCTGTTCGGCAAGCTGATGGAGGATTCCGGCTCGGTCGCCTCCATCGCCACCTATATGACGGGCAAGCTTGGGCCGCAGCGGGCGATCTTGGCCGTGGTGCTGGCCGGGGCGGTGGTGACCTATGGCGGCGTCAGCCTGTTCGTCGCCTTCTTCGTGCTGGCGCCCATGGCCACCGCTTTGTTCCGCGCCTCCGGCGTGCCGCGCCGGCTGATGCCGGCGGCCATCGCGCTCGGCACCTCCACCTTCACCATGTCGGCCATGCCCGGCACGCCCTCCATCCAGAATGCCATTCCCATGCCCTTCTTCGGCACCACGCCGTTCGCGGCGCCGGGGCTCGGCATCATCGCCTCGGCTGTGATGCTGGCCTTCGGCATGTGGTGGCTGAAGCGGGCGGAGAATGCCGCGCGGGCCAAGGGCGAGGGCTTCGGCCCCACGACCCTGGCGCCCGATGACGCCTCCGCCGAACGGGCGGTGGAGGACCCCATCATCCGCGAGCGCGCCACCACGGCGCGGGAGTTCGATCCCTCCGAGATCCACGCCTCCGACCACGCCTTGAAGGAGCCGCCCATCCTGTTCGCGGCTTTGCCCATCGTGGTGGTGATCGTGGTCAACCTGCTCATGTCCTTCGTCATCCTGCCGCGGATGAATGTGGACTTCCTGGTGCAGGAGCGCTGGGGTGCCACCTCGCTCTCGGCGGTGGGGGGCGTGTGGTCGGTGATGGTGGCGCTGCTGTGCGCCATCGTGGTGGTGGTGGCGCTCAACTTCCGCTCGGTGCCGGAATTGCGGGCCACCATGAGCGCGGGCTCCAACGCCTCCGTGCTGCCCATCTTCTCGGTGGCGAGCCTCGTCGGCTTCGGCGCCATCGTCGCCGCCTTGCCGGCCTTCGCCGACGTGCGGGACTGGGTGCTCTCCATCGGCGGCGGGCCGCTGGTGTCGCTGGCGGTGGCCACAAACATCCTGGCTGCGCTCACCGGCTCCGCCTCGGGCGGCCTGACCATCGCCCTCGATGCGCTCGGCCCCACTTATATGAAGCTTGCCGCCGCCATCGGCATGGACCCGTCCTTGCTGCACCGGGTGGCGGTGATCGGCTCGGGCACGCTGGACAGCCTGCCCCACAATGGCGCCGTGGTGACGCTGCTGTCCGTGTGCGGGGTGACCCACAAGGAGGGCTACCTCGACATCGTCATGGCCGCCATCGTGGGCGCGGTGCTGGCGCTGGCGGTGGTGATCGGGCTCGGCACCGTGTTCGGCAGTTTCTGAACCCGCGGGGAGGGGGGCCATGCGCAAGCTGATCGTGCGCCTCGTGCTGCTGAGCCGCTGGGCCATGGTGCCCCTCTTCATGGGCCTCATCGCCGGGCTCGGCTTGCTGGTGGTCGCCTTCGCGCTCCAGCTCTGGCAGTTTGCGTGGGCCTTGCCGTCCCTGACGGACACGCAGGTCATCATGGCCCTGCTCACCCTCATCGATCTGGCCTTGGTGGGCGGGCTGCTGGTGATCGTCATCTCCTCGGGCTACGAGAATTTCGTCGAGAAGATCGATGTGGAAAAGACAGGCCCGGACGGCGCCACCGGCTGGCCGGACTGGATGACCCGCATCACCTTCTCCGGCCTCAAGCTGAAGCTGTTTGCTTCCCTCATGGCCATCACCTCCATCACCTTGCTGAAAGCCATGATGCGGCTGGAGACCTCGGTCAGCGAAACGCAGGTCAAATGGCTGGTGGTGGCCAACATGGTCTTCATCGCCGGCTATGCGGTGCTGGCGCTCACCGACCGCTTCACCCGCGGGGGAGAGCAGGGATGAAGACGCTTTTCCTGCCCGGTGCCTCCGGTGCCGCGTCCTTCTGGCGTGCGGCCGCCGAGGCGGCGGGCGTGGAAGGCGTGTTCCTCTCCTGGCCGGGGCTGGGCGCCGAGCCGCCCGCGCCGGGGATAGGGGGGCTGGACGACCTCGTGGCCCTCGCGGCGCGCGAAATCACCGAGCCGGTGGTTCTGATCGCCCAGTCCATGGGCGGGGTGGTGGCCATCAGGCTGGCGCTCGCCTTCCCCCATCTGGTGAAGGGGCTGGTGCTGGCGGTGACGTCCGGCGGCGTGCCGGTGGCCGATCTCGGCGGCTCGGACTGGCGGCCGGCCTATTTCGCCGCCTTTCCCAATGCCGCGCGCTGGATCGCCGATCCGGTGCCGGATCTCTCGGCGCAGATCCCCGCCATCTCCGCGCCGGCCTTGCTCCTGTGGGGCGATGCCGATCCCATCAGCCCGGTTGCGGTGGGCGCGCGGCTGGCGGCGCTGCTGCCGCAGGCGCGCCTGCGGGTGCTGGCGGGCGGCGATCATGACCTGGCGCAGACCCACGCGTCGATGGTGGGGCAGGAGATCAAGGCCCACCTCATGGCAGCGTTGCGCCCCGCCGGATTGGCCACAGCCGCCGATTGCGGCTAAGGGAAAGGCGTTGGCAGCACAAAGAGGGGCGACATGCCGGTCATTCTAGAGGTGTCGGGCCTCCTCACCTTCACGCTGGCCATCGTGGTCTATTTTCTCGGCGCCGGGCTCAACAGGGCGATCCCGCCGCTGCGGCGCTGGAACATTCCGGAAGCGGTCACGGGCGGCCTCCTGGTGGCGGTGGTGACCCTTCTCGCCTACCGGGTGGTGGGGGTGGCGGTGACCTTCGATCTCCAGGCCCGCGACATGCTGCTGCTTTATTTCTTCACCGGCATCGGCCTCAACGCGCGCTTTGCGGACCTCATCGCCGGCGGGCGGCCGCTGGTGATCCTGCTTCTGCTCACCCTCGTCTATCTCGGCCTCCAGAACGCCACCGCGCTCGGTGCCTCCGCCGTGCTCGGCCTGCCGGAGGGCGTGGCGCCGCTCTTGGGCTCGGTGTCGCTCATTGGCGGCCACGGCACCACCATCGCCTGGGCGCCGCTGCTCACGGAGCGCTTCGGTCTCACCAACGCGCTGGAGCTCGGCATTGCCAGCGCCACGCTGGGCCTCGTGCTGGCGAGCCTCGTGGGCGGCCCCATTGCCGGCTTCCTCATCAACCGCTTCCGTCTGAAGGGCGAGGCCGATGGCGGTCCAGTGATGGGACTGTCGACCGAAAAGGCCGCGCCCAAGCCGCCCATCACCCATGTGGACGTGCTGAGCACCCTCCTGGTGCTCAACATCGCCATCCTCATCGCCTTCGCGCTGGAGGAGGCGGTGGAGGCCACGGGGCTGAAGCTGCCCATGTTCGTGGTGTGCCTGCTGGTGGCCATCGTGCTCACCAATTTGGTGCCCCGCGCCCTGCCGCGCCTGCCCTGGCCGACGCGCACGGCGGCGCTGGCGCTGGTGTCCGACCTGTCGCTGAACGTGTTCCTGGCCATGTCGCTCATGAGCCTGCAATTGTGGACCCTGAGCGGACTGGGCCTCGCCTTGGTGCTGGTGCTGGGCCTGCAGACGCTGGTGTCGGTGGTCTACATCCTCCTCGTGGTGTTCCCCGCCATGGGGCGGAACTACCAGGCGGCGGTGATCTCGGCTGGCTTCACCGGCATCAGCCTCGGCGCCACCCCGACCGCCATCGCCAACATGACGGCGGTGACCAAGGTGCACGGCCCGGCGCCCACCGCCTTCATCATCCTGCCTTTGGTGTCGGCCTTCTTCATCGACATCGCCAACGCGCTCGCCATCGGCTTCATGGTGCGCTGAGCCTGGGGAAGAGAAGGGCGCGCGCCCCGGATCGGCCCGATTTTGCCCGCACCTCCCCTTTGGGGCATAAGACATGCCCCTTTGTGAGAGGTTTCCATGGCCGCAGAACCCGTCCAGATCGCCCGCACCATCGCTCAGGAGATCGGCGCCACGCCGGCCCAGGTGAATGCGGCGGTGGGGCTCTTGGACGAGGGCGCCACCGTGCCCTTCATCGCCCGCTATCGCAAGGAAGTCACCGGCGGCCTCGATGACACCCAGCTGCGCACCCTGGAGGAGCGCCTGTCCTATCTGCGCGAGCTGGAGGCGCGGCGGGCGAGCGTGCGCAATTCCATCGACAGCCAGGGCAAGCTCACCGACGACCTTTCCGCCCGCATCGCCGGCGCCACCACCAAGGCGGAGCTGGAGGACCTCTACCTCCCCTTCAAGCCCAAGCGGCGCACCAAGGCGCAGATCGCCCGCGAGCGCGGCCTTGAGCCGCTGGCCGACGCCATCCTCGCCGACCGCGCCAAGGTGCCGGCGGAGCTCGCCGCCGCCTATCTCTGCGAAGAGGTGGCGGACGCCAAGGCGGCGCTGGAGGGCGCCCGCGACATATTGGTGGAGCGGTTTTCGGAAAATGCCGATCTGGTGGGCCGCCTGCGCGCCCATATGAAGGCCAAGGCCGTGCTGCGCGCCAAGGTGATCGCCGGCAAGGAAGAGGCGGGCGCCAAGTTCCGCGACTATTTCGACCATTCCGAGCGCTGGTCCGCCGTCCCCAGCCACCGGGCGCTCGCCATGCTGCGCGGGCGCAATGAGGAGATGCTCACCCTCGATCTGGAGGTGGATGCGGACGATCCCTCGCCGGTGAAGCCGGTGGAGCGCATCATCGCCCAGGTGGTGGGCATCGCGCCCGCCGGCGGGCCGGGCGATGCCTTCCTGCGCGATGTGGCCCGCTGGGCCTGGCGGGTGAAGCTCTCCCTGCATCTGTCGGTCGAACTCATGGGCGAGATGACCGAGCGGGCGGAAGAGGAGGCCATCCGCGTCTTCGCCCGCAACCTCAAGGATCTGCTGCTGGCCGCCCCCGCCGGCTCGCGCGCCACCATGGGCCTGGACCCCGGCATCCGCACCGGCGTGAAGGTGGCGGTGGTGGACGGCACCGGCAAGCTGGTGGCCACTTCCACCATCTATCCCTTCCAGCCGCGCAACGATGTGGCGGGCGCGCAGGCGGAACTGGTGCGGCTCATCCGTGCCCATAATGTGGAGCTGATCGCCATCGGCAACGGCACGGCCAGCCGCGAGACCGAGAAGCTCACCGCCGACCTCCTGGGCCTGCTGCCCCCACCCAAGCCTTTGAAGGTGGTGGTGAGCGAGGCCGGCGCCTCGGTCTATTCCGCCTCCGCCGTGGCGGCGGCGGAAATGCCGGATATCGACGTGTCGCTGCGCGGCGCGGTCTCCATCGCCCGCCGCCTCCAGGACCCGCTGGCGGAACTGGTGAAGATCGAGCCGAAATCCATCGGGGTCGGCCAATACCAGCACGACGTGGACCAGTCCCGCCTCGCCAAGGCGCTGGACGCCGTGGTGGAGGATGCGGTGAATGCGGTGGGCGTCGACCTCAACACCGCTTCGGCCTCGCTGCTGGCGCGCATTTCCGGCCTCGGCACGGCCCTGGCGGAGGCCATCGTCGCCCATCGCAACGCCAATGGCCCCTTCCGCACCCGCAAGCAATTGATGGACGTGCCGCGTTTGGGCGCCCGCACGTTCGAATTGTCCGCCGGCTTCCTGCGCATTCCCGATGGCGCCGAGCCGCTGGACGCCTCCTCGGTCCATCCCGAGGCCTATGGGCTGGCCAAGAAGATCGTCGCCGCCTGCGGGCGGGACTTGCGCACCCTCATGGGCGATGCCTCCACCCTCCAGGCGCTGGACCCTGCCGTCTTCGTGGATGACCGCTTCGGCCTGCCCACGGTGAAGGACATCCTGCGCGAACTGGAAAAGCCCGGCCGCGACCCGCGCCCGCAATTCAAGACCGCCACCTTCGCCGAGGGGGTGGAGAAGATCTCCGATCTGCGCCCTGGCATGGTGCTGGAAGGCACGGTGACGAACGTCGCCGCCTTCGGCGCCTTCGTGGATATCGGCGTCCACCAGGACGGGCTGGTGCACATCTCCGCCCTGGCGGACCGCTTCGTGAAGGACCCCCATGAGGTGGTCAAGGCCGGCGACGTGGTGAAGGTGCGGGTGGTGGAGGTGGATGCGCAGAGGAAGCGCATCGCCTTGTCCATGCGCAAGGAGGACGGCACCCGTCCCGCCCCCGGTGGCGCGCGCGGGGGCGAGCGGCCCATGCCACCCAAGGGTGGTTCGGGCGGTCCCTCCGGCGGGCCTGGCAAGGGCCGCCCGCCCGCGGGTGCGCCGGGGCGGGGCGCGGAACCGGCAGGCGGCGCGCTCGCGGCCGCGATGGCAGAGGCCATGAAGCGCCGGCAGAAATAGCCTGGCGGTGGCCCGGTGCGGCGGGAGCGTTGGCAGTGCCCCGCGCCCCGATTCGCGGCGGGAGCAGGGCTGCCCCCCGCCGGCGGCGCCTTGACGGCGCGGCGGCGGACGGGCACACGGAGCGCAACCCAAACGTTCCCGGCTGCCGCATGCGGCCTTCGCCCGCGTCCGCGGCAGGAAAAGCACATGATCCGCACTCCGCTCATCACCGTCATGGTCCAGGCCGTCCGCAAGGCCGGCCGCGCCCTCGTCCGCGATTTCGGCGAGGTGGAGAATCTCCAGGTCTCCGCCAAGGGCCCCGCCAATTTCGTCTCGGCCGCGGACCGCAAGGCCGAGGACACGCTTTATGCGGAACTCTCCCGCGCCCGCCCCGGCTATGGCTTCCTCATGGAGGAGCGCGGCCGGGTGGAGGGCACGGACCCCCTGAATGAGTGGGTCATCGACCCCCTCGACGGCACCACCAACTTCCTGCACGGCATCCCGCTCTTCGCCATCTCCGTGGCGCTGGTGCGCAATGGCGTTCCCTATGCGGGCGTCATCTTCAACCCCGTCACCGACGAGCTCTACATCGCCGAGAAGGGCCAGGGCGCCTATCTCAACGACCGCCGCCTGCGGGTGGCGGGCCGGCGCCTGCTGCGGGAATCGGTCATCTGCTGCGGCCTGCCGCATCTGGGCCGGGGCGATCACCGCCAGTTCAACCGCGAACTGGCCGCCGTGCAGACGCAGGTGGCGGGCCTGCGCCGCACCGGCGCCGCCGCGCTGGATCTCGCCTGGGTGGCCTCCGGCCGCTTCGATGCCTTCTGGGAGCGCGACCTCTCGCCTTGGGACATGGCGGCCGGCATGATCCTGGTGCGCGAGGCGGGCGGCTATGTCTATGACCTCGACGGCGGCGACAAGGTGCTGGAAAAGGGCAGCGTGATCGCCGGCAATGAGGTGATCCACCGCGACCTGCTGGCGCTCCTCAAGGCCGCCTGAGACGTGCCGCCGGGCGCCTTCGCCCGGCGCTTCCCCTCTTTAAGGGCGTTCCAAAGCGGCGGCGCACCGCGCATCTGTGTGCCCGCCACGGGTTCCTTTTGGGACCGCGTGTGCCATAGTCCCCCCCGAACATGATCGTCCCGGGTCCAGGTTCTGCCGTCGCGGGCGGAACCTTGGCCGCCCTCCGGCCTTATGGTCTGGGGGAGGTCCGGCCCCGCCGCGCGCCTTGCGCCGGCGGCGCGCGGATCGGGATTTCAGGGCTGGAAGGACGCGGGAGCATCCATGGCGCGCAACGTCGATCCTTTCCTCAAGGTCTCCTCCCCGCGCATCTTCCTGGTGCGCATGCTGGTCTTCCTGGCGCTCTGCGTGGCCTTGGCGGCGGTGCTCTACCGGCAGATCCTCGACGCCTTCATGAACAATCCGGGCCTCAACGGCGTCATTTTCGGCGTGCTGGCCATCGGCATCATCCTGGCCATCCGGCAGGTGTCGCGGCTGTTTCCCGAGGTGGAATGGGTCAATTCCTTCCGCCTCGCCGATCCCGGACTTGCCGTCTCCCGCGCGCCCACCTTGCTCGCGCCCATGGCGGCGCTGCTCGGCGACCGCATGGGCCGCATGGCCATTTCCCAGGCCACCATGCGCTCCATCCTGGATTCCATCGGCACCCGCCTCGACGAGGCGCGGGACACGGCGCGCTATCTCACTGGCCTCCTGGTCTTTCTCGGCCTGCTCGGCACCTTCTGGGGCTTGCTGGAGACCGTCTCCTCCATCGGCGGGGTGATCGGCGCGCTGGAGATCCAGCCGGACAGCGGCTCGGTGTTCGAGGAGATCAAGCGGGGCCTCGCCGCGCCCTTGGGCGGCATGGGCATCTCCTTCTCGTCCTCCCTCTTCGGGTTGGCCGGCTCGCTGGTGCTGGGCTTCCTGGACCTCCAGGCGGGCCAGGCGCAGAACCGCTTCTATACGGACCTGGAAGACTGGCTCTCCACCACCGTGCGCGACATTGGCGATGGCCCGGCCGGCCCGCCCGTTCCCGTGCCCATGGTGCGCGAGGCGGTGCTCGCCCATCCCGAACTGCCCACCCTTGCTTTGCCGCCGCCGCCCGCCCTTGATGTGGAGCCGCTCGTGGTGGCCATCGAGCGGCTGGAGCGCACCATGACGGAAGCCGGCTCCCAGCGCGTCACCACCGCCATGGCGCATCTGGCCGAGAGCCTCCAGGGCCTTGTCACCCACATGCGCTCCGAACAGGCGCTGCTCAAGCAGATGATCGAGGTACAAGGCGCCCAGCAGCAGGAATTGCGCCGGGTGGTGGACCGGCTGGACCAGAGCATGGAGGCGTTCGAGAACGAGACGCAGGGCAAGAGGGGGGCCTGAGCCATGGCGCTCGGACGGCGCGGCCGCGACCGCACCATCGATTATTGGCCCGGCTTCGTGGACGCCTTGTCCACCCTGCTGCTGGTCTTCATCTTCCTGCTCTCCGTCTTCATGATCACCCAGTTCTTCCTGACGCAGGAAATGTCGGGCAAGGACACGGTGCTCCAGCGCCTGCAATCCCAGATCCGGCAATTGACCGAGCTTTTGTCCCTGGAGCGGGCCGCCAGCCAGGGCGCGGAAGGGGAATTGAGCACGCTGCGCGCCAGCCTTGCCGCCACCGAGGCGGAACGCGACCGGCTGCGCGGCCAGATCGCCACCGCCCCCGGCGCGCCCGACCCCTCCCGCGAGCAGGCGCTCTCCCGCGAGGTGGACATGCAGCGCGACGCGGCGGCGCGCGCGCTCTCCCAGGTGGAGCTTCTCAACCAGCAGATCGCCGCCTTGCGCCGGCAGATGGCGGCGCTGGAGGAGGCGCTCAACGTCTCCGAGAAGCGCGACCAGGAAAGCCAGACCAAGATTGCCGATCTCGGCCGCCGCCTGAACGTGGCGCTGGCCCAGCGCGTGCAGGAACTCGGCCGCTTCCGCTCGGAATTCTTCGGCCGGCTGCGGGAGATATTGGGCAACCGGCCGGACGTGCGCATCGTCGGCGACCGCTTCGTGTTCCAGTCGGAAATCTTCTTCGACCGCGGCTCGGCCACCCCCCGTCCCGAGGCGCTCGCCGCCCTCGACCAATTGGCCTCGGCCATTCTGGAGCTGGAAAAGAAGATCCCGCCGGACATCAACTGGGCCCTGCGGGTGGATGGCCACACCGACAGCCGCCCCATCTCCACCCCGCAATTCCCCTCCAACTGGGAATTGTCCGCCGCCCGCGCCATCGCGGTGGTGCAATATCTCATCGCCAAGGGCGTGCAGCCCCAGCACCTCATCGCCGCCGGCTTCGGCGAATACCAGCCCCTCGACAGCGGCACCACCGACGACGCGCTCTCGCGGAACCGGCGCATTGAGTTGAAGCTGACGGAGCGGTGAGGGGATTGCCGCAGGCGACGTGGTGCGCTTAGCTTGGGCTTGGCGCAATCCTGGGTTGGGCGGTGGATCATCTGTTCGTCGGGCTGGTGGACGACCTGAGCGCCGCGAAGCAGCGGTGCGGCTTTGATCGCCCGTCTGATCCTTATGGTCTCACGCCCTATGAGCGGCTCGCGGTATGGGTTTGGTCCGTGTCCGCCTATCCTGTCGGAGAAATGAATGCGCGCTTGCGCAAGGGAGTGCCGATCACGGAGGCGGAGCGCGGGTTCTGCCGGCTCCTGACGGACGCTCTTGAGAAGATCCCTCCCATTCAACAGCGCGTCTATCGCGGTGTGCGGGACGATGGAGGCTTGGGGCCAGTGCCGGAGCGGTTCGCACAAGGAACCGTGCATAGACTAGAATCGTTCACCAGCACGTCTTTGGATATCCAGGCGGCCTATGCTGGCAACGTTTTGATGCTGATGTCGTCCCTGACAGGTCGACCGATCATGATGTACTCGGATGATCCCTTGGAGCAGAAAGTCCTCTTTCTGCCGGGCACACCTTTCGTCAGCGATGGTGGCTGGGTCGGTGAGAAGGGCTATGTGATACTTTTGCGAGAAGTGCTATGAAGGCGCGCATGGAGCCGCATCGTCAGCAGACCTGGAAGGTAGGGGGCGTGGGAGAGGAAGCCACCTCTCAGGGCCGCGTGAAGGCTGGCCATGCTGTGGCGGGCATGGAAACCGCCACATACCAGGAATTGGTTTTGCTTTATCGCAAGGTGTTTGCCACCGGCACGCCCCGCCACGCCCCTTCTTCTCCTCCCACCCTCACGCCAGAGGAAGAAGCCATCGCCCGCCGTTTCCTGGCCGAAGGCGGGGGCGAGGCCAAGACGCGCCTTCACAAGAAGATGCAAAGCGGCTTCTGAGCCG
Source organism: Aquabacter sediminis (assembly GCF_028863665.1). GTDB lineage: Bacteria > Pseudomonadota > Alphaproteobacteria > Rhizobiales > Xanthobacteraceae > L1I39. The sequence continues at coordinate 5,246 of NZ_JARBFX010000011.1, read as the reverse complement.
CCCGCCATCACAGGCGCTTGGCGCGCGCCCCTCCCCCAAATTGTGCCCGGCCCCAGAAGGGCGTAAACGCGAGGGCACGGCCCCGTGCCGCCCACCGTCTCGCAGGTTTCCCCTTGAGCGCCGATCCCGCCCCCGCCCGCCCCGATGCGCTGCGTGATGCGCGGTTTCGCGCCTATCTGGCGGGGCGGCTCGGCAGCAATCTGGTCACCCGCATGCAGGCGGTGGTGGTGGGCTGGCACATTTATGAGTTTTCCGGCGACCCGGTGGCGCTCGGCTATGTGGGCCTCGCCATGTTCGTGCCCATGGTGCTGCTGGGCCTCGTCATCGGCGATTGGGCGGACCGGGTGAGCCGCGCGCGCCTGCTCACCGTCTCCTCCATCATCATGTGCGGCGCCTCCTTCGGCTTCCTGCTGCTGGGGCTTCAAGGGGTGGAGCGGGTGGCGCCCTATATCGGGCTCACCGCTTTGTTCGGCGTGGGCGTGGCCTTCAACCGGGTGGCGCTGCCGGCTTTGCTGCCGCAGATCCTGCCGCCCGAGCAATTGGCGGGCGGGGTGGCCTGGGCCTCCACCATCAGCCAGTTCGCGGTGATCGCCGGGCCGGCGGCGGCGGGGCTGCTGCTGCTGGCCGGCCGGGACGTGGCCTATGGCACGGTGGCGCTCCTCGGCCTTGGCTCGGCGCTGGTGTGGGCGCGCATGCACATTCCCCCTGCTATTCCCAGCGAGACCGGCCTCCATGGCGTCACCATGGCCTCCCGCGTCCTCGCCGGCATCGCCTTCGTGCGCAGCCAGCCGCTGATTCTCGGCGCCATCCTGCTGGATCTGTTCGCGGTGCTGCTGGGCGGGGTGGTTGCCCTGCTGCCGGTCTTCGCCAAGGACATCCTCCATGCCGGCCCGGTGGGGCTCGGCCTGCTGCGGGCGGCGCCCGCCGTGGGGGCGGTTCTGGTGGCGCTGCTGCTCGCCCGCCGGCCGCTGGCGCGCCATGCGGGGCCGATCTTCTTCGCGGCGGTGGCGCTGCATGGCGTGGCGATCCTGGCCTTCGGCCTGTCGACGAATCTGGCGCTCTCCTGCCTCGCTCTGGCGGTGGCGGGGGCGACCGACATGGTGAGCGTGGTGGTGCGCACCACCGTGGTCCAATTGGCCACCCCCAACGCCATGCAGGGCCGCGTGAATGCGGTGAATCAGGTGATCATCAGCGCCTCCAATGAGTTGGGCGATTTCCGCGCCGGCCTCATGGGTGGGCTGATGGGCGCGGTGCCGGCGGTGGCGGCGGGCGGGCTCTTTATCCTGGGTGTGACGGCGGCCGGCTTTCTCCTGTGCCCGCCCTTGCGGCGCCTGGATCGCATGGAGGACGTGGCCCACCGGGAGGGGACGGGGGCGGCGGGAGCGGCTTGACTCCCGCGCCGGCTTTCGGAATCTATAAGAACAAATAGAGAACACGCAAACAGCACTGGCCGGATGATGGCTCCTTCGGACGCAATGGAGATTGCGGGCCTGCGGCAGCGCATTGCCGCGCTCGAGCGGGGTGGCACCCTGACACGCCCGGGGTCCGGCCCCTCCCCCTCCCGGGAGGGGCTGTGCGCCCCGGCCGGGGAGGCATGCCTGCCGCTGGGCGTGCCGGAGGTGGATGCGTGCCTCGGCGGCGGGCTCACGCTCGGCGCCCTGCACGAGGCCTCCGTCCGCGCGCCGCGCGGGGAGGGGGCGCTCATGGCTTTTGCCCTGGCGGTGGCCGCCCGGGCCGGGCGGCAGCTGCGGCGGCCGGTCCTGGTGGTCCAGCAGGACCTTGCCATGCTCGAGGCCGGCACCCTCTACGGGCCCGGCCTTGCCGAACGGGGGCTGCCGGAAGGCAGCCTCATCCTGGTGCGCGTGCGCAAGGCGCAGGATGCCTTGCTGGTGATGGAGGAGGCTCTGAAATGCGCGGGATTGTCAGCCATTCTGGGCGAGGTGGCCTCCCCCCTGCCGGAGGCCCTCACCGCCACCCGGCGCCTGGCGCTCGCCGCGCAGGCGGGAGGCACGCTCGGCCTGCTGCTGCGCCCCGTGCGCACCACGGAGCCCTGCGCCGCCCGCACCCGCTGGACGCTCGCCCCCGCCCCCAGCCGGCCGGATGCCTATGGCGGGCTTGGGCCGCCCTGCCTTTCCGCCGCCTTGGTGCGCAATCGCCTGGGCCCGCCCGGCGCCTGGACGCTGGAACTGAATGCCGCCGGCTTCCGCCTCGCCGGGCCGGAGGGGGAGGTGCGGCATGACCTCCAGCGCGAACCCCTCCCCCGGCCGGCGCTATCTGGCGCTCTGGCTGGAGCGCCTGCCCACGGACCGACTGGAACGGCCTCTGTCGCCTGACCAGCGCGCCTTGCCACGGGTCACCGTGAGCGTGGAAAAAAGCGCCCTGCGCCTGGCCGCCCTTAATGCGCCGGCCGCCGCGCTTGGCCTTGGCGCCGGCCTCTCCCTGGCCGATGCCCGCGCCCGCTATCCCGCCCTCGTGGTGGAACCGCACGACCCGGAGGCCGACCAGAGGTTGCTGGAGGACCTTGCCGAGGCCTGCGCCCGCTATACGCCTTTGGTGGCGCTGGACGGGCCGGACGGGCTGATCCTGGATATTTCCGGCTGCGCCCATCTGTTTGGCGGCGAGGCGGGGCTGGCGCGGGACCTGCTCGCCCGCGTGGCGGGCGTGGGCCTTTCCGCCCGCGCTGCCATCGTCGCCACGCCCGGTGGCGCCGCCGCGCTCGCCCGGTTCGGCGGCCGCCGCAGCCTCATCGTGCCGGAGGGAACGGAGCTGGGCCCCCTCCTCGCGCCCTTGCCGCTGGCCGCCTTGCGCCTGGCGCCGGCTTTGCTGGCAAGCCTGGCGCGCCTCGGCCTTGCCCGCATTGGCGACCTCCTGGACAAGCCCCGCGCTCCGCTTGCCGCCCGCTTCGGCGCCGACATGATGGACCGGCTGGATGGCGCGCTCGTCAGCGGGCGGGCGGCGCTCACCTATCGCTTTCCCCCGCCGCGCTTCAGCGTGGACAAGGCGCTGGCCGAGCCGGTGGAGCGGGTGGAGGACGTGCTGGGCCTTGCCCGGCATCTGGCCGGCTCGCTCGCCGGCCTCATGGAGCGCCACGGCCTCGGCGCCCGGCGGCTGGACCTTGCCTTGTTCCGCGTGGACGGCAAGGTGACGCGCCTCCATGTGGGCACCGGCCGGCCGCTGCGCGACCCCGCCCTCGTCCAGCGCCTGTTCGCCGAGAAGGTGGCGCAGCTTTCCAGCCTGGATGCCGGCTTCGGCTTCGACCTCATCCGCCTGTCCGCGCCGCTGGCCGAGCCCATGGACGCCCGGCAGGACGGGTTCGATGCGCAGCGGGAGGCGGAGGAGGCGGTGGACCGGCTGCTGGATCGCCTCGCCGCCCGTTTCGGCCGGGGGCAGGTGCTGGTGCCCGCCTGCGCCGACGCCCACATGCCCGAGGCCGCCGGCCGCCTCGTCCCCGCCCAGGACTATGCCCGGCAGGCCGGCGCCGCCCGCGCCTTCCGCGCTCCGCCCGTGCCGGCTGAGCCAGCGCACGCGGCCGAACGCGCCGCCCCGGCGCAGGGGAGGGCGGCGGGAAGGGCCGCCCCCTCCGCCGCTGGCGAAGGGGCAGAACAAGGGGCAGAACAAGGGGCAGGGGCAGGGCAAGGGAGGCTGCAAGCTGCAGGGAGGCTCCAAGGGGCGCAGCAAGGGGCGCAGCAAGGGGCGCAGCACGCGCGCCCGGAGAATATCCCGCCTGCTCCCGCCGTCCCCCCTCCGTCCGGGCGGGCAGGGACGGCCTCTCCTTTCTCCCTCCGCCCGCCGTCCGAGCCGGAAGAGGCGGCCTCTTCTGTCGCGTCTCGCGCGAGCCTGTCGGGCCAGGTGGGCAACGAGGGAGCGCCGGTGATCGCCCCCCTTCTTCCGGGCTTTCAGGCCGGGCTGACGGGGGGGCCGGAAGAGGTGGCGTCCGCTTCTGCCGTCCCCTCACCGTCCGAACAGGCCGGCGCGGCCTCTCCCCCCGCCCTCCGCCTGCCCCCCGGACCTGGAGAAAGGTCCTCTTCCCTTGCCGCCACCGCCGGCTTGCCGGGTGCCAGCCGCCGCGAGGGAACACGGGTGATCGCCCCGTCTTTCCCGGACCTTCAGGTCGGGCTGACGGGGCGCCCGGAAGAGGTGGCGTCCGCTCCCGCTGTCCCCCCTTCCTCCGGGCGGGAAGGGACTGCCTCTCCTTTTGCCTTCTGCTCGCCGTCCAACCGGGAGGAGACGCCCTCCCCTCTCGCGGCCGGGCTCGCCGGGCAGGCGCAGGCGTGCGCGCAGGGGCGCGCGCAGGGGAGGGCGGAGGCAACTGGCGCCCCGTCCGCCGCTCGGGAAAGGGCGGTGCAGGGCGCGCTGCAGGGGGAAGGACAGGGGGCGCCGCCCCTTTGCTCGGAGAAGACTCTTTCCGCTCTCGCCGTCCCCTCTCCGCCCAGCCGGGCAGGGGCGCTATCTCCTTTTTTCCTTCACCCTTCTTCCGGGCTGGGAGAGGTGCCTTCTCCTCTCGCCTTCACCCCACTGTCCGGGTCGGGTGAGGTGCCCTCTCCTCTTGCGGCCGGGCGCGCCGGGCGGGAGCAGGAAAGCCTGAAGGGAGGCCCGTCCGCCGCTGGCGAAGGGGCGGTGCATCCGCGCCTGGAGAATTCCCCGTCCGCTCCTGCGGTGACCCCGCCGTCCGGGCGGGAGGAGAGGGCTTCTCCTCTTGCATCCAGCACCGGCCCTCGGCCTCCCACGAGCAACGGCAGAGCATCCAGCGCCCCGCCTCGCGGTGGGGCTCATGCGGCGGCGGCGCGTGCGGAGGGTCCGCCGGATGCCTCCCGCGCCGATCTTACCGGCCCCGCCCGTCCCTTGCGGCTGCTCGATTATCCCGAGCCGGCGGAAGCTGTGGCGGAGGTGCCGGATGGGCCGCCCTTGCGCTTCCGCTGGCGCCGGGTGACGCATCTGGTGCTGCGGGCGGAAGGCCCCGAGCGCATCGCCGCCCCCTGGTGGCGGGAGGATGGCCTCTCCCCCACCCGCGACTATTTCCGCGTGGAGACGGTGGAGGGCCACCGCTTCTGGCTGTTCCGCGCCGGCCTCTACGGCACCGGCCCCCATCTGCCGGCCTGGTATGTGCACGGCCAGTTCGGCTGAGGCGGCGGCCATGGACCTGTTCCCTCGCCTCGCGTGCCGGGCGCCCGGCGTCGCTGTCCGACCTCAAGGGGCCCCCACCCCCACCCCCACCCCCACCCCCGCCACGCCCGCGCCCGCGCCCG
>NZ_JARBFX010000010.1 GCF_028863665.1 Aquabacter sediminis | reverse complement strand
GGTTCTCGCAAACCCGAGCCTCACCCGAAGACCGGCCAATGGCCACCGTCAGCTACACCACCACCGGGGACACGATCTCAGGACTGGAAAAGAGTCAGAGCTGGAAAAGAGGCAGAGCCTCACCGGCCTTGCAGACATGACCCGGCACAGAAACGTCCCCTCTCCGCTTGTCATGGCCGGGCTTGTCCCGGCCATCCACGGGGAATGGCCGGGAAGCGCCTCAGGAATGCGCCAGCGGCGAGGCGTGGATGCCCGGGACGAGCCCGGGCATGACGATCCGGCAGGTCTCAGGGCGGAAAAGAGTCAGAGCTGGAAAAGAGGCAGAGCCTCACCGGCCTTGCAGACATGACCCGGCACAGAAACGTCCCCTCTCCCATGTGTCATGGCCGGGAAGGGCCCGACATGGGCACGCGCCCAATGAAAATGCCCGGGACAAGCCCGGGCACTGCGGCGTGAGGGGGAAGGGCGGGGTTGCTGTCCGCGCCCTCGAAATCCTTCAGAACACCACCGGAAAGCGCCCGCCCGAAAGCGGGCGCCCGGACCTGCTCAGGCCAGGGCCTGCTCCAGGTCCGCGATGATATCCGCCACATCCTCGATGCCCACCGAGATGCGCACCACCTGCGGCCCGGCGCCGGCGGCAATCTTGGCCTCGTCGGTGAGCTGGCGGTGGGTGGTGGAAGCCGGGTGAATGATGAGGGAGCGGGTGTCGCCGATATTGGCGAGATGGGAGAACAGCTCCACCTTCGACACCAGGTTCACGCCCGCCTCATAGCCGCCCTTCAGGCCGAAGGTGAAGACCGCGCCGGCGCCGTTGGGCAGGTATTTCTGCGCCAGCGCATGGTAGCGGTCACCCTCCAGGCCAGGATAGCTCACCCACTCCACCGCCGAATGGGTGGAGAGATAGCGCGCCACGGCCAGCGCATTGGCGCTGTGCTGCTTCATGCGCAAGGCCAAAGTCTCGATGCCGGTCAGGATCATGAAGGCGTTGAAGGGCGAGAGCGCCGGGCCGAGGTCGCGCAGGCCGAGAACCCGGGCGGCGATGGCGAAGGCGAAATTGCCGAAGGTCTCGTGCAGCACGATGCCCTGATATTCGGGCCGGGGCTTCGAGAGGAAGGGATAGCGATCGGTGGCGGACCAGTTGAAGGTGCCCGCGTCCACGATCACGCCGCCGATGGAATTGCCGTGACCGCCCAGGAACTTGGTGGCCGAGTGGATGACGATGTCCGCGCCGTGCTCGATGGGCCGCCACAGATAGGGCGAGGCCAGCGTGTTGTCGACGATGAGCGGCACGCCCGCCGCCTTCGCCACCTTGGAGATGGCCGCGATGTCGGTGACCACGCCGCCGGGATTGGCGATGCTCTCCACGAAGATGGCCTTGGTCTTCGGCGTGATGGCGCGCTCGAAGCTTCCGATGTCATCGGGGTCCGCCCACACCACGTTCCAGCCGAAGCTCTTGAAGGCATGGGTGAACTGGTTGATGGAGCCGCCATAGAGCTTGCGGGAGGCGACGAACTCGTCACCGGGCGTCAGCAGGGTGTGGAACACGAGGTGCTGGGCCGCATGGCCCGAGGCCACCGCCAGCGCGGCCGTTCCGCCTTCCAGGGCCGCCACGCGCTCTTCGAGCACCGCGTTCGTGGGATTGCCGAGGCGGGTATAGATGTTGCCGAAGGTCTGGAGGCCGAACAGGGCCGCCGCATGGTCCACGTCGTCGAAGACGAAGGACGTGGTCTGGTAGATGGGGGTCGCGCGGGCGCCGGTGGTGGGGTCGGGCTGCGCACCGGCATGGACGGCCAGCGTGGCAAAGCCGGGATGGCGGTCGGTCATGTCACTTCCTCCTCGTTCCCCGGCATCATGCATCGCGCCGGCGTTTATTTCCAGTCATCACATAGAAAATATGTGTATTACGTGATTTCACGTAAAATCGTCGCGCACCCCTATTGCGGCTTCACCGGCGTGCGGTTCAAAGAGAGGCGCTGCACCCCTGCGCCCAGGCGCTGCGGGCGCTTGGACGAGATGGTGCGGCTGTTGACGCCGGTCCAGCCGATCTCGCCGGAGAGGCGGCCATATTCGATCTTCGGGCAGCGATCCATCACCACCTGGAGCCCGGCGGCCTCGGCCTTGGCGGCCGCTTCGTCATGCCGCACGCCCTGCTGCATCCAGAACACCTTGGGCAAAGGGGAGAGGGCCAGGGCCTCGTCCAGCACGGCGGGCACGTGGTCCGGCGCGCGGAACACGTCCACCATGTCGATGGCCACCGGCACGTCGGCGAGCGTCGCATAGACGGTGCGCCCGGCAATGGCCTTGCCCGCCTGGCCGGGATTGACCGGATAGACCTCGAACCCCCGCTCGGCCAGATATTTGGTGACGAAGAAGGAGGGCCGGCTGGGATTGGGGCTCGCGCCCACCACGGCCACGGTCTTCACCTGCGAGAGGATGTCCCGGATGTAGCGGTCGTCATAGCGGTCGTGATTCATGACGCCCTCCTCCTGTCAGGCGCGGCGCGCCTTGCTGAACAAAGTGAAGAAATTGTCCGTGGTGCGGGCCGCCAGCGCGTCCAGGCTCACGCCGCGCGTCTCCGCCAGCACCTTGGCGGTCTCGCGCACGAAAGCCGGCTCGTTGCGCTTGCCCCGGTGGGGAATGGGGGCCAGGAACGGCGCGTCGGTCTCCACCAGCATGCGATCTTCCGGCACGCTGGCGGCGATCTCCCGTAGGGCGGTGCTGTTCTTGAACGTCAACACGCCGGAAAAGGAAATGTAGCCGCCAAGCGCCAATGCCCGCCGGGCCAGATCCGGCCCCGCCGTGAAGCAATGGAGCACGAAAGGAAAAGCGCCCTTGGCGCTCTCCCGCTCCAGAATGTCAGCCACGTCGTCATCCGCCTCGCGGGCATGGATGATGAGCGGCAGGCCGGTCTCGCGGGAGGCGGCGATATGGGTGTGGAAGCCGTGGGCCTGCGCGGCGCGGGGACTGTTGTCGTAGTGATAGTCGAGCCCGACCTCGCCGATGGCCACCACCTTGGGATGTGCCGAGAGGGCGATCAGGTCCTGCGCGGTGACATCCGGCTCTTCGGCCGCCTGGTGGGGATGGGTGCCCACGGAGCAGAAGACGTTGTCATAGCGCTCGGCGATGGCGCGGATCTCGTCGAACCGCCGCACGCGGGTGGAAATGGTGAGCAAATGGGAGACCCCCGCCTCGGCGGCACGGGCGACGATGGCGTCGCGCTCGGCAGCAAAATCGGGGAAGTCGAGATGGCAATGACTGTCGACGAGCATGGGCAACCTTGATGCGCGGGCCCTTCACATAGGCCCTCAGGGCGGCGGCGTCGAGGCGCCGACATCGCGGTCGGGCCGGCATTCCGCCCGCGCCGGTCTTGATCCGGCCCGGGGCGATCCCCTGCACACGAATAAGCGGGCGCCTGCACCGCGCCCGGTCCGCTGTCTTCCCAAGGGCAAGACGAGGCCCCGGGACGCAAAAAAGCCGGAGGGGCACGGCCGCCTCCGGCTTTCGTTCGAGGTCCCGCCTCCTTTTAAGAGAGCGGGCTCAGACTTGCATCACTTGCCGGCGGGCGCGGCGGGAGCAGCGGCGGGCGCAGCGCCCGGCTGGCCGCCCTGGGCGGCGGCGCGCTCTTCCATCTTCTTCTGGGCGAGCTTCTGAAGCTCGTCGGCGAGCTTCTGGCGCTCGGCGGCCACCACCTGCGGGTCCGAGGCCGGGCCGTCATAGGCCTTGGCGAAGTCCTTGGCGGGGATCTGGAAGTTCAGCGTACGACCGCCCATCTGCAGCGCCTGGATGGTGATCATCTGCGCCTTCTTGAGCTTGGTCACGAAGTCCGCGTTCACGTCCATGCTGGCGAAGCAGCCGTTCGGGAAGCAGATCTCATACTTCAGCGCGATCGGGGGCTGCTGGTCGATGACCACGCGGGTGCCCGGCTGCACGAGCATGCCGATCGGAACCGAGACGATGAACTTCTTGTTCGGGTCGTCCTGCAGCTCGCGGATGGCCGCGGAGGCGAGCGGCTGCCCGGTCTCGGCGGTGAAGTCCTGCGAGGTCATGCAGATCTGCTTGTTCACGCTCTGCTCGGTGCCGCAGACCTTGGTCCAGGGCGTATTGATGCCGGGCACCACCACGGAGGCGGGCGACCCCTGCTGGGCCTGCTGCTGCGCCGGCGCGGCGGGCGCGGCCTGGGCGGGAGCGGCGGGCTTGGCCGGCGGCTTGGACTGGTTCTGCGCCTGAGCATGGGCGCCCGTGACGCCGAGCGCGAGCACCACGGCAGCGATGCTGCCCGCGCGGCTCAAGGTGAGGGCTTTTGTCATTCCAGAAACTTCCCCGTGGTGCATCTCGCCGGAGCAGATACGAGGCGCAACGGCGTGGCTGCACCCCTCTTAACGCCGGCTGTCTCAGTGTCAAATGAGGCAAGACAGTGGCCCGGCCCGCCTCGTGCGCCGCTGCCGACGCGTCGCGTGCTACATTGCGCGAAAATGCGGCCATCGCAGGACAGCGCGGCCGCAATCACACGCCGGTCCCGTACGGGCCGAGGGGAGGACAAACGGGCGGCATGGTTCAGCGCACGGCCTTGGCCGGCATTCTCTTTCTGGGCCTCCTGGCGGGTCCCGCCTTGGCGCAGCAGGCGGCCGCGGCATCCCGGACACCGCCCGCCGGCGCGGGCGAGGCGCACGCCATCGCCATGCACGGCGCGCCCGCCTACCCCGCCGGCTTTTCGCATTTTTCTTATGTAAATCCTGCTGCCCCCAAGGGGGGACAGCTTACCTTGTCGGCGCCGGGCACCTTCGACAGCCTCAATCCCTTCGTCGTTCGCGGCTCCCCCACCTCGGTGATTCGCACCTATGTGGTGGAGAGCCTGATGGCGCGGGGCTATGACGAGCCCTTCACCCTCTATCCCCTGCTGGCTGCCGGGGTGGAAACGGACGAGGCGCGCTCCTTCGTCACCTTCCGCATGGATCCGCGGGCGCGCTTTTCCGATGGCACGCCGGTCACCACGGCAGACGTGGCCTTTTCGTTCGAGCTGCTGAAGACCAAGGGCCGCCCCAACCACCGGCTCTATTACGGCAAGGTGTCGCGGGTGGAGCGGCCGGACGCGGCGCGCATCCGCTTCGTCTTCGAGACGCCCGACCGGGAATTGCCCCTCATCATGGGCCTGATGCCGGTCTTCTCCCGCCACGCCACGGACCCGCAGGCCTTCGCCGAGGGCGGCCTTTCGCCCCCCATCGGCTCGGGCCCCTATGTGGTGGAGGCGATCTCGCCGGGGGCCAGCATCACGCTCGCCCGCAACCCCGCTTATTGGGGCGCGGACCTGCCCGCCAATGCCGGGCTCTACAATTTCGACCGGATCCGCGTGGATTATTTCCGCGACGCCAACACCGAGTTCGAGGCCTTCCGCCGCCATCTGGTGGATGCCCGCTTCGAGAGCGACCCCACGCGCTGGGAAACCGGATACGACTTTGCCGCGGTGCGCTCCGGCGCGGTAATCCGGGAGGTCATCCCCACCGGCCTGCCCAAGCCCCATTTCGCCCTGGTCTTCAACACCCGCCGGCCCCTCTTTGCCGATGTGCGGGTGCGCCGGGCGATCCTGGAACTGTTTGATTTTCCCTGGATCGACCGCACCTTCTATCACGGCCTCTACACGCGATCGGTGGGCTATTTTGACGGCTCGGACCTCTCCGCCGTCGGGGTGCCCGCCAATGCCGCTGAACGACGGCTCCTCGCCCCCTTCCCCGACGCGGTGCGTCCCGACGTACTGGAAGGCACCTACGCCCCGCCCCCCTCCGACGGCTCGGGCCGCGACCGGGCGCGGCTGAAGGCGGCGCTCGGGCTGTTGGAAGCAGCCGGCTGGCGGCTGCGGGATGGCGCGCTGGTGGACGAGGCGGGGCGGCCGTTCGGGTTCGAGATCATGGTGAACACCCGCGAGCAGGAGCGCCTCTGCATCGCCTTTGCCAGCCAGCTGGCCCGCGCCGGCATCACGGCGCGGGTGCGCATCGTGGATGCCGTGCAGTTCGACGCCCGCCGCAATGCCTTCGATTTCGACATGGTGCCCTTCAGCTGGGGCCAGTCCCTTTCGCCGGGCAGCGAGCAGGGCTTCTATTTCGGCAGCGCGGCCGCCGACAGCCGCGGCAGCCGCAATTATATGGGCATGCGCAATCCTGCCGCCGACGCGCTGACGGCCGCCTTGGTGGCGGCGGACGACCGGTCTCAACTGGTGGCCGCCGCCCGCGCCCTCGACCGGGTGCTGATCTCCGGCACCTATGACGTGCCGCTCTTTTACGCGCCCGGCCAATGGCTCGCCCGCTGGCGCACCATCCAGCGGCCGGCCACCCCATCGCTCTACGGCACCTTGCCGGAAACCTGGTGGCGGGCGCAGCCCTGACCTGACGGGCCTCAGGCCGGTTCCAGGGCCTTGCGGTCGTTCAGCTTGTCCAGCACCGTGTCCGCATCCACCGGACGCGAGAACAGGAAGCCCTGGGCCTTGTCGATGCCATAGTGCTTGAGGCGCTGGACCTGGCGCTCGGTCTCCACCCCTTCGGCGATCACTGAAACGCCAAACTGGCGCGCCAGGTGCACGATGGAGCCCATGGCGCTCGCCTCGAAGGAGCGCCCCTCGCTCTCCTGGAGGAAGGACTTGTCTACCTTGATATAGTCCACCTTGATGTAGTGCAGGCAGGCGAAGTTGGAGAAGCCGACGCCGAAATCATCAAGCGCGAACTGGGCGCCGCGCTCCCGCAAGGCGCTGACCACGCCCTGCACCACGTCGGACGAATAGTCGGTGATCTCCCGCTCCGTCAGCTCGATGATGACGCAGCGCAGCGACTGCGGCGTATCGCCGAAGGCCTCGGTGGCCATGGAGACCATGCGCGGATCGCCCAGCTGGCTCGGCGGCACGTTGATGGACACATCCAGGCCGTTCTTCACATGCCGGAACCGGCCGAGATCGGCGGCGGCGCGGCGCATGACCCAGCGGGTGGTCTCGTAGATGAGCGGACTCTTCTCGATCCAGGGAATGAAGGAGGCCGGCTGAAGCTGTCCGTGCGTCGGATGGTTCCAGCGCAGGAGCGCCTCCACGCCGATCCATTCACCGGTGGCGATGTCCACGGTGGGCAGATAGACCAGGGAGAAATCCCCCCGCCGCAGCGCCGACTGAACCTGCCCTTCCACCGAAAGGCGGTTGCGCAGATGCGCCAGCGGGCCATACCAACCCATGGCGCCAAAGGCGGCAAAGAGAGCGCCGAACACGACGATCTGCCCCGCCCAGCTGCGAGCGATGGACCATTCCGACACCGCCACCTGCAGCGCCAGCGGCCCCTCCCCCGACGGCACGGCGAGAACCGTGTCGTGCAGAAGGGCCTTCTCCGCTTGCTGGCCCCCGCCCGCTCCTTGATCTTGCCCGCTCGCTTGCCCGCTCGCTTGCCCTTTCTCTTGCCCCGGCGTGGCGGCGCCGGTCAGGCCGCGATGAATCACGCGAATGCTCCCGGCGGAGCCTTCCAGGCTCACGATGAGGGGCGAGACCAGGCAAGCCGTGTCGAGGGTGGCCTTGGCCCACAGGTCGCCCGGCCCCTTGGTGGAAATCTGCACCACGCCGGACCGCCCCGCCTCCGCGTGGCAGGCGCTTTGGCTCTGTGTGATCTGTGCGGGCTGCGCGGTCCAGGAACACAAGGTCTGGCTGCCCCGCCCTATCTCCACCTGCTCCACCGCCACCGAGCGCAGCATGGCGTCGAGCTTGCGGCCCACCTCCTCGCCCGCGCAGGTGGTCTCGGACTGTTCGGCCACCACCTGGAGCGCCTGTCGGGAGAAGGCAAGGTTGCGGTCGAGCCAGCGCACGACCCCTTCCGCCTGGCGGCTGACCTCCCCCAGAATGGTCTCACGGGTCTCGATGTAATGCAGGATGGCAAAGCCGAGATAGAACACGCCAATGAGGGCCACATAGCCCTTCACCAATCGCGTGTCGGAGCGCTTCGCCTGGTCTCTCATCCGGTGTTCCCGCCCGCTTAAGTCCACACTCCGGCGTGCAAAAATGCGCCATACCGTACCATGGTGGCAGAACCAACCTTTAGGGCGGCTTCGGCGGGAGCGCAATCAAACTGTCACAACGTTTCCAGCCCCAATGCAAGCCTGAGCTTCACCTAACCACAGGTACGACGCTAGGTTACCCCCCTCGCGGGCGGTCCCGCTCACGCCACTTTCTTCTTGTCCACGAGGGCCGCCAGCTTGCGCAGAATGGCCAGCGTGCCCTTGAGGCGGGCCTCCGCGCTCGGCCATTCCCGCAGGAACACCACCTTGAAATCGGGCCGCACCTTGGCCTGCGGACCTTCCGCATGGATCATGGCGACAAGGCCGGACGGATCGGCGAACTGGTTCTCGCGGAAGGTGAGCACCACGCCCTTGGGGCCGGCATCCACCTTCTCGATATTGGCGCGCCGCGCGAACGCCTTGATCTGGGCGAGACGCAAAAGGTGCCCCACCTCTTCGGGCGCGGGCCCGAAGCGATCCACCAATTCCGCCCCGAACGCATCCAGCTCGCTCTCCTGGTCGATGTCGGCAAGGCGGCGATAGAGGGCAAGGCGCACATGCAGGTCCGCCACATAATCCTCGGGGATGAGGACGGGCGTGCCGATGGTGATGTTGGGCGACCACTTGTCGTCGGCAATGTCGGTGATGCCGGCCTTCAGGTGCGCGATCGCCTCCTCCAGCATCTCCTGGTAGAGCTCGTAACCCACTTCCTTGATATGGCCGGACTGCTCGTCGCCGAGGAGATTGCCTGCGCCGCGAATATCCAGGTCGTGGCTGGCGAGTTGGAAGCCGGCGCCCAGCGTCTCCAGCGACTGCAGCACCTTGAGGCGCCGCTCCGCCTGGGCGGTGATGGGCTTGGACGCTGGAATGGTGAAGATGGCATAGGCCCGCGCCTTGGCGCGCCCCACCCGTCCCCGCAGCTGATACATCTGGGCAAGGCCGAACATGTCGGCCCGGTGCACGATCAGCGTATTGGCATTGGGCACGTCGAGCCCGCTCTCCACGATGGTGGTGGAGAGCAGCACGTCATACTGGCCGTCATAGAAGGCCGACATGATGTCTTCGAGCGCGGTGGCGGACAATTGGCCATGGGCCACCGCCACCTTCACCTCCGGCACCTGCTTTTCCAGGAATTCGCGCACCTCGGCGAGATCCTCGATGCGCGGCACCACATAGAAGCTCTGGCCGCCGCGATAGCGCTCGCGCAGCAGCGCCTCGCGCACGATCAAAGGATCGAACGGCGTCACGAAGGAGCGCACGGCGAGGCGGTCCACCGGCGGGGTGGCGATGATGGAGAGTTCCCGCACCCCGGTCATGGCCAGTTGCAGCGTGCGCGGGATGGGGGTGGCGGTGAGGGTCAGCACATGGACCTCCGCCCGCAGCGCCTTCAGGCGCTCCTTGTGGGCGACACCGAAATGCTGCTCCTCGTCCACGATGACGAGGCCGAGATCGCGGAAATGGATGCCCTTGCCGAGAAGCGCATGGGTGCCCACCACGATGTCGATGGTGCCGTCGGAAAGGCCGGCCTTCACCGCCGACATCTCCTTGGTGGTGACCATGCGCGAGGCCTGGGCCACATTCACCGGCAGGCCCTTGAAGCGCTCCGAGAAGGTGCGGAAATGCTGTCGCGCCAGCAAGGTGGTGGGCACCACCACCGCCACCTGCTTGCCGGAGAGCGCCACCGCGAAGGCGGCGCGCAGCGCCACTTCCGTCTTGCCGAAGCCCACGTCGCCGCACACCAGCCGGTCCATGGGGCGGCCGGAGGCGAGGTCGTCGAGCACCGATTCGATGGCGGCTTCCTGGTCGTCCGTCTCCTCATAGGGGAAGCGGGCGCGGAATTCGTCGTAGAGGCCCGTGGTGGGCACGAGGCGCGGCGCCTCGGAGAGCTGGCGGGCGGCGGCGATCTTGATCAGCTCACCCGCCATTTCGCGGATGCGCTTCTTCATGCGCGCCTTGCGCGTCTGCCAGCCGGTGCCGCCCAGCTTGTCCAGCTGCGCCTCGGTCTCCTCCGAGCCGTAGCGGCTCAGGAGTTCGAGATTCTCCACCGGCAGGAACAGCTTGTCGCCGCCCGAATAGTGGATTTCCAGGCAGTCATGGGGCGCGCCCATGGCCTCGATGGCTTTCAGCCCCACGAAGCGGCCGATGCCGTGATCCACATGCACCACGAGGTCGCCGGCGGTGAGCGCGGTCAACTCCGAGAGCACATCCTGCGGCCGGCGCGCCTTGCGCTTGGGGCGCACCAGGCGATCGCCCAATATGTCCTGCTCGCCGATAATGGCGAAGTCGTCGGTCTCGAAGCCCGTCTCCAGCCCATAGACCGCCAGCGCCGCCTTGTTCTTCGGCAGGGCCGCCAGAAGATCGAAGCGGGAAATGGGGGTTGTGTCCTTCAGGCCGTGGTCGGCCAGCACGGTCGCGAGGCGGTCCCGCGAGCCTTCCGACCAGGCGGCCAGCACCACCTTCTTGGCCTTCTGCAATTCGCGCACATAGGCGATGGCGGCGTCGAACACATTGGCGTCGGGATCGGCCCGCTCGGCGGCGAAGGAGCGCCCCTGCACGCCGCCAAGATCGATGGTGCGCCCGGCGGGGGGCAGCGCGAAGGGGGAGACGCGCACCAGCGGCGCGGCCTTCAGCCGGCCCGTCCATTCCGAGCCGGTGAGATAAAGACGCTGCGGCGGCAGGGGCTTGTAGAGCCCGCCCGACCCCGGCTGGTTGCCGCCCATGGCGAGCTGGTCGCGGCGGGCGGCGTAATAATCGGTGATCTGGGCGATGCGCTCGCCGGCCGCTTCCTCAGTCAGCGGGTCCACCACCAAGGGCGTGTCGTCGAGATAGTCGAAGAGGGTGTCGAGGCCCTCATGGAAGAGCGGTAGCCAATGCTCCATGCCCGCATGGCGCCGGCCCTCGCTCACCGCCTCATAGAGGGTGTCGCCCTTGGTGTTGGCGCCGAATTCCGCCAGATAGGCCATGCGGAAGCGTCGCATGGTGTCGGTGGTCAGCTGGAATTCGGCCATGGGCACGAAGTCCAGCGCCCGCAGTTGGCCGGAGGTGCGCTGGGTTTCCGGGTCGAAGGAGCGGATGCTTTCCAGCGTGTCGCCGAAGAAATCGAGGCGGATGGGCTGGGGCACGCCGGGCGGGAACAGGTCGATGAGGCCGCCGCGCACCGCATATTCGCCGGTATCGCGCACGGTGGGCGTGCGCAGATAGCCGTTGCGCTCGGCCCATTCCACCACGCCCTCCAGCGCGATGGCATTGCCTGGCGCGGCGGAGAGCGACTGGCGCGAGACGAGATCGCGGGAGGGCACGCGCTGCACCGTGGCATTCACCGTGGTGAGCAGCACCGCCGGCGGCCCGCCTTTCACCCGCGCGAGGCGGGCGAGCGTGCTTATGCGCCGGGCGACGATGGCGCCATTGGGCGAGGCCCGGTCATAGGGCAAGCAATCCCAGGACGGGAAGGAGAGGATTTCCAGCTCCGGCGCGAAGAAGGCCAGGCCCCGCTCCAGCGCCGCCATGCGCTGCCCGTCGCGGCACACCACGGCGAGCGCCGGCCAGGGGGCCTCCTTGCGGGCCGCCATCTGCCGGGCGAGATCCGCCACCACCAGCCCTTCCATGCCATCGGGCACGCGGGAAAGGGTCAAGGTGGTGCCTTGGGCGATGTCGGCGGCAAGGAGACGGGGACGCTTCACGGAGGGGTCCTGTTCGATCTTTGTTCGGTCTCAGGCGGGCCGGCCTTCAGGCCGGCTGAAAGGGGCGCGCAGCAGCCGCGCGCCCGCGCCTCACTCGAAGACGCCGCCATTGGCCAGATGGAAGGCCTTGAGCTTGTTGAAGATGGGCGTGTCGAAATCCGCCGGCGTGGGGCTGGAGCCGCTGATCCAGGAGAAGAGGTCGGGGTCCTGCACCTCGATCAGCTCCTCGAACGCCTCCACTTCCTCTTCGGTCAGGCCCTCGATCTCAGCATCGGCGAAGCGGCCCATGAGAAGGTCCATTTCCCGCGTGCCGCGATGCCAGGCGCGGAAGAGGATGCGCCTGCGGCGCACGTCGAGCCCTGCGCTGGATTTCACCGTTCCCGTCATGTGAAGCCTCATGCTGGCGCGGGTTGCCCCGGCAAAGCCGGTCCGGCGAGCCCCTGGCCCGCCCGGTGCGGCGCTTATAGGAGCAAGTACGGGCCCTTGGCCAGTCTGGACCATGCAGACGGGCGCGAGGTTCCATGCCCCGCATGCGGAGCAAACGCCCCCGCCCGCAGGGCGGGACAGGCAGGCTCGGCTCTCAGGCGAGCGGAACCTTGGTGAGCCGCTCTCAGGCGAGCGGGACCTTTTTGAGCCGCTCTCAGGCGAGCGGCATGGCCTTCTCCACCAGCCGCACCCAATAGGAGGCGCCGTGGGGCAGGGCCTCGTCGGCGAAGTTGTAGCCGGGATGGTGCAGGCCCGCGCTCGGCCCGTTGCCGATGAAGATGTAGGCGCCGGGGCGCTCTTCCAGCATGTAAGCGAAGTCCTCCGCCGCCATGAGCGGGGGCGCGGCCGGGTCCACGTGCATCTCGCCGGCCACCTCGGTGGCGACCTCCTGGGCGAAGACCGTCTGGGCGGGGTGGTTCAGGGTGGTGGGATAGCCCTCCTTGATCCGCACCGTCACCTTGGCGCCATAGGCCGTGCCGACGGCGGTGGCGACTTCGGTCACGCGCGCGCGCAGCATCATGCGGGTGTCGGTGCCGAGGCTGCGCAGTGTGCCGGCAAGTTCCGCCGTCGGCGGCAGCACATTGTCCGCTTCGCCCGCATGGAACTTGGTGACGGAGACGACGCCCGAGGCGAGCGGGTCCAGATTGCGCGCCACCACCTGCTGGAGCGCGCTCACGATGGCCGATCCCGTGAGCACCACGTCCACGCCCTCATTGGGCTTGGCCGCATGGGCGCCGCGTCCGTCCACGGTGATGTAGAGATAATCCGCCGAGGCCATGATGGGGCCGGGGCGCATGGCGAAGCGGCCCACCGGCAGGCCCGGCAGATTGTGCATGCCATAGACCTCCTGGATGCCGAAGCGATCCATGAGGCCGTCCGCGATCATGGCCTTGCCGCCGCCGCCCCCTTCTTCCGCCGGCTGGAACACCAGCACGGCGGTGCCGGAAAAGGCGCGGGTCTCGGACAGATGCCGCGCCGCGCCGAGCAGCATGGTGGTGTGGCCGTCATGGCCGCAGGCATGCATGCGCCCGGGGGTCAGCGAGGCATAAGGCAGGCCGGTCACCTCGGTCACGGGCAGCGCATCCATGTCGGCGCGCAGGCCGATGACGCGCTCCCCCTCGCCCCGCCCGCGAATGACCGCCACGATGCCTGAGCGGCCGATGCCCTCCACCACCTCGTCGCATCCGAACTCCCTGAGCTTCTGCGCGACGAAGGCGGTGGTCTTCGGCAGGTCGTAGAGCAGCTCGGGATGGGCGTGCAGGTACCGGCGCCAGGTGGCCAATTCCTCCGCGGTATCGGCGAGGCGATTGAGGACGGGCATTCAACAACTCCCCAGGGGATGACCCGGCCGGGCGCGCGCCCTTCGCAACGGATCCCCTCTCACGCAAAGAGAGAGGACGCGGAGGCCGGCCCGGTTGCAGGACCCGTCCACCTGCGTCCCAAGGCACCATGGTGCGCGCCCGCGCCCCTTCGGGTCAATGCCCCGAAGACGGTCTCGCCGCAGCGCACACAGGAATGCCCCATCCCCCACTTCTGCCCGCGCCCCCTCTTGACCCTGGCCCCCCGTCCACGTACCACGCGCCCTGAGTGAGCCCGTAGCTCAGCCGGTAGAGCACGTGACTTTTAATCATGGGGTCTCGGGTTCGAATCCCGACGGGCTCACCAAAATCCCCTGCCATCTGCCAATCCCGTCTCGCACCTGGCGTTAAGACCAAGTGCCGGCTTCCTATGCAGCGCCGGGATACCCGCACTGGCAAGGAAGGTACGCGCAGAGCCGCATGCGCAGGTGAGGCCTGACCTCGTCCTCTTCCTGGCGGCAGAACCTCGCCAACAACACGGTGCCGGGAGTTGCACGCGCCCGGAGTTGCGCCTGACCCAGCGCGCCACGGCGCGAAGGATTTTGCAGCCCCGCTTGATCTAAAAGCCGCCCGTCGTCGTTTCGACCTGCGTTAGGGACTGAACGCAATGACGCCGCTGGCCTATATCACCCTGGCGCTGCTCGCCTTCCTGCTGACCACAGTGGCGGCCTGGTTCATCCTGTCCGTGTAGCGGACGCCGCCCGCGGGGTGGTCGCGCGGGCCGGTGCGCGAGGGGGAACCGCCACAGCCTGGGGCAGGCTTCGCCGGTTAGACAGGACAGGTCCGACCAGCCAAGGTCAGGGGACCTGTCGTGATGGACCAGATCGCGCACGTTGCGGTCCGCCCATGGGGGACCGTCAAGAAGAGCGGGAGAGGGGTGCCTCCTTCCCCTCCGGCGCCCCTCGCCCTCGACATCCGGCACGCGCCGCCGCCCGCCCTCGAAACGGGGGCGCGGACATGAGCATTCATCCCGAATTCAGCAGCGCCGACCTTCAGCTCATCGACACCGCCCTGTCGGCGCGCCTGTTGCGCGGCATCACCGAGCCGCCGGCCCGGCTCATGATGGATCGCGAGGCCCTGTTCCTGGAGCGCAGCCGCCGCTCCCGCCGCCGCTGCGTGGCGGCGACGCGATGGGAGCGACCGCACACCCCTTATGTGGGCCGCTTCGACGAGTGACAAGGCGGCGGCGAACCTTGCGCCAGCCGCTCCACTTTGTTAACGCTCATCAACGCCTTACGTCCGCATCTTCACAGCAAGCGCGAGCACACGGCGCGCGCTGAGTTCACGCGGAGCCCTCTTGGTGCGCCGCTCTCATGCGGCGGCCGCGTAGCGGTCCACCGAGAGGTCGGTGGTGTCGATCTCCGCCTGCCGGCCACTCACCAGATCCGCCAGCACGCGGCCGGAGCCGCAGGCCATGGTCCAGCCCAGCGTGCCGTGGCCGGTATTGGTGAACAGGTTGGCATAGCGGGTGGCGCCGATGATGGGCGTGCCATCGGGCGTCATGGGGCGCAGGCCGGTCCAGAAGGTGGCGCGGGAGATGTCGCCGCCTTCGGGGAAGAGGTCGCCCACCGAATAGGCGAGCGTCTGCCGCCGGGCCTCGCGCAGGTTCAGGTCGAAGCCCGCCAGTTCCGCCGTGCCACCCACCCGGATGCGATCGCCCAGGCGGGTGATGGCCACCTTATAGGTCTCGTCCATGACGGTGGAAACGGGGGCGGCCTCCGCATTGGTGAGCGGAACGGTGATGGAATAGCCCTTCACCGGATAGATGGGCAGGTCGATGCCCAGCGGGCCCAGCAAGGCCGGGGTGTAGCTGCCCATTGCCGCCACATAGGCATCGCCGGTGACCACCTCGCCGCTGGCGAGGCGCACGCCGCTGACGCGGCCGCCCTGCGTCTCCAGCCCCGCAACGGTGACACCGTGCCGGAAGGTGACGCCGCGCCCCGCGCAGATGGCGGCAAGGCGCTGGGTGAAGAGGAAGGCATCGCCGGTCTCATCGCCCGGCAGGCGCAGGCCGCCCACGAATTTGTCCCTGACGCGGGCGAGCGCCGGCTCGGCCGCGATGCAGCCGGCGCCGTCCAGCACTTCATAGGGCACGCCATAGGCGTCCAGCACCGAGGTGTCCTCGCCCACATGGTCGAGCTGCTTCTGGGTGCGGAAGAGCTGCAGCGTGCCCATCTCCCGCTCGTCATAATGAATGCCGGTTTCCTGCCGCAGGGCTTTGAGGGCATCGCGGCTGAACTCGGCCACGCGCACCATGCGCGCCTTGTTGCGCTGGTAGGCCTCATGGGTGCAATTGGCCAGCATCTTGGCCAGCCACACATAGAGCTTGGGATCGAGGCCCGGCCGCACCACCAGCGGGGAGTGCTGCATCATCAGCCACTTGATGGCCTTGACCGGAATGCCCGGCCCGGCCCAGGGCGCGGAATAGCCGGGCGAGACCTGGCCGGCATTGGCGAACGAGGTTTCAAGCCCCGCGCCCTCCTGCCGGTCCAGAACCACCACCTCATGGCCGGACTTGGCCAGGTAGAAAGCGGAGGTCACACCGACGACCCCGCTGCCGAGAACGACGACACGCATGGGAGCCTCCTTCAGGCGGGCAGGTAGCGACGGCAGAAACGGGAGCCGAGGCCGGTCAAGAGTTCATAGCCAATGGTGCCGGCCGCGCCGGCCGCCGCGTCCACGTCCTGGTGGGGGCCGATGAGGTCCACCAGCGTACCGGCGGCGATGGCGCCCTCGGGCAGGGCGCTGGCATCCAGCACGATGCTGTCCATGGAGACCCGGCCCACCAAGGGCAGGCGCTCATCGCCGAGCCAGGCCGCGCCCTGGTTGGAGGCGCTGCGCAACAGGCCGTCCGCATAGCCCACCGCAACGGTGGCCAAGCGCGCGGGGCCGGACACGCGGGCGGTGTGGCCATAGCCCACGGGGGTCGCGGCGGGCACATGGCGCACCTGCACAACCCGGCCCTGGAGGCGCACCACGGGGCGCATGGGGTTCGGCGCGCCCGCCTGGGGCGCGATGCCATAGAGCGCCGCGCCGGGGCGGACGAGATCGAAATGATAGTCGGCCCCGAGGAAGATGCCCGAAGAGGCCGCAAGGCTCGCCCGCACGCCGGGAAAGCGCGCCCGCGCCGCCTCGAACGCCGCCCGCTGGGCGGCATTGGCCGGATGGGCCGGATCATCGGCGCAGGCCAGATGGCTCATGACGAGACGCAGATCGAGGCCGGCCAACCCATCGGGGTCCGCTAGCAGGGCGTCCAGTTCCTCGGCGGCGAGGCCGAAGCGGGCCATGCCCGTATCCACCTGAAGGATCGCCGGCAGGCGACGGCCGGCGGCGCGCGCCGCCTTCTGCCAGCCCTCGATCTGCTCCAGGCTGTTGAGCACCGGCAACAAATCATGGGCCAGGAAATCGGCCTCCACCCCTTCGGGGCTGCCATTCAGGACCGCAATGGCGGCCTCGGCCGGCACATGGCGGCGCAGGTCCATGCCCTCTTCCAGATGGGCCACGAAGAAGTGGCGGCATCCGGCCTGCGCCAGAACCGGGGCGACGGCGGCCGCGCCGAGCCCATAGGCATCCGCCTTCACCACGCCGGCGCAGAGCGCGCCCGAGGCGGTGGCGGCAAGGCGCCGGTAATTGGCCGCGAGCGCAGCCAGATCAATGGTGAGAATGGCCCCGGCCCGTCCGGCGCCCATATCGGCGCCCAATGCCTGCGGGAAGGGGCGGGAATCCATTGCGATGAAAGCCATGGGAACCGCCAGAAGCTGGAAGGTTTGTTATGGCTTTACTATAGGCGCAACATCGTGCGAATTTCTCGCCAATCAGGTGCAGAATATTGCGTGGAGCTGCCGATAATGGATGAGACTTTCGAGGTTCCGCAGAATCCACCGCGTCCCGTCCTGGACGACATCGACCTGAAGATGATCCAGGTGTTGCGGGTGGACGGGCGCATCCCCAATGCGGATCTCGCCACCGCCGTCGGCCTCTCCCCCTCCGCCTGCCTGCGGCGGCTGCGGCTCCTAGAAAAGCGGGGCGTCATCCGGGGCTATACGGCGCTCATCCAGTCCACTGCGCTGGATGAGGGCTTGGTGGTGTTGACCCAGATCACCCTCGACCGGCAGACCGAGGACTATCTCAACCGCTTCGAGGCGGCGGTGCGCCGCTGCCCGGAAATCACCGACTGCTACCTGATGACGGGCTTGGCAGACTACCTGCTCAAGATCGAGGTGAAGAATGCCGCCGACTATGAGCGCCTCCACAAGGAGGTCCTCTCCCGCCTGCCGGGGGTGTCGCGCATCCAGTCCTCCTTCGCCATACGTACCGTGGTAAGCGGCGGGAAATAGGTAATTAAATACCTTCTTACGTTGTGTGCATGGGCGGCGCCCGCGACGCGTCGGAGGATAGCGGGAGTGAAGCCGAGAACCGGCCTTCCTCCGCCCTGTTCCGCCCGCGCCAAGCGCGTGTCCCGCTCAAAATGTGGGGGGCGTGCAGGCGCTGATGACCTCGCAGGCCACCGGCCCCACGCACCGAAATCGGTGGGGCCGACGGCTCTCGAAATAATACGCATCCCCCGGACCCAAGATGCGGCGCTCCTCGTCCACGGTCACCTCCAGCCGGCCCGCCAGCACGATCCCCCCCTCCTCGCCCTCATGGACGAGGGGCACGCGGCCGGTATCGGCTCCCGGCTCGTACTTTTCTTTCAGGATTTGCAATGACTTGCCGAACAGGCTCTCGCCCACCTGGCGGAAAGAAATGGGCCCCTTGCCGATCTCCACCAGCTCCTCGGCGGCGAAGAAGACCTTGCGCGGCGCATCCGGCTCCAGGGCGAAAAACTCTGATAGTCCAATGGGTATGCCATCGAGGATGCGTTTGAGGGCCCCCACCGACGGGTTCACCGTATTGGACTCGATCAGCGACACCGACGAATTGGTCACCCCCGCCCGCTTGGCCAAGGCCCTTTGGGAGAGCCCATGCTTCATGCGCACGAAGCGCAGGCGGGCGCCGATGTCGAGGCTCATGGCAGGAGGCCGTTCCAGGTGTTTCCGATCCGCACCACTATGCGCCTCGTTCTCTAGATTTCAATGGGTTGCATTCCGACAGAAAAGGACTTGTTGCGCCTCGCGAACAGGGCTTCCCTGGGCTGACAAGGAGCCCCCACCGATGAATATCGCCACCCCCGCCTCCCTGCGTGGCCACAATGCCCCGCTCGACGCCTATTGGATGCCGTTCACCGCGAACCGCCAGTTCAAGGCGGCTCCGCGCCTCCTCAGCGGCGCTCAGGGCATGTACTACACATCCGTGGACGGACGTCAGGTCCTCGACGGCTGCGCGGGCCTGTGGTGCGTGAATGCCGGCCACGGCCGCAAGACCATCGCCGACGCGGTCCAGGCCCAGCTCCTGGAAATGGACTACGCCCCGTCCTTCCAGATGGGCCATCCGCTGGCTTTTGAATTCGCCGACCGCCTCGCCGCGATCGCACCCGGCGGGGAAGCCGGCGGCCTCGACCGTGTCTTCTTCACCGGCTCCGGCTCGGAAAGCGTTGATACGGCACTGAAAATCGCCCTCGCCTACCAGCGCGCCATCGGCCAGTCGACCCGCACGCGCCTCATCGGCCGCGAGCGCGGCTATCATGGGGTGGGCTTCGGCGGCATCTCGGTGGGCGGCATCGTCAACAACCGCCGCGCCTTCGCTCCCCAGCTTCCGGGCGTCGACCATCTGCGTCACACCCATGACCTTGCCCGCAATGCCTTTTCCAAGGGCCTGCCCGCGCATGGCGCGGAGCTGGCCGAGGATCTGGAGCGCCTCGTCGCCCTCCATGGCGCGGAGACCATCGCCGCCGTGATCGTCGAGCCCATGGCCGGCTCCACTGGCGTCCTCCTGCCGCCGAAGGGCTATCTGGAGAAGCTGCGGGAAATTTGCACCCGCCACGGCATTCTGCTGATTTTCGATGAGGTTATCACCGGGTTCGGCCGCCTCGGCGCGCCCTTCGCCACCGACTATTTCGGGGTGGTGCCGGACCTCGTGACCACCGCCAAGGGCATCACCAACGGCTCCATTCCCATGGGCGCCGTGTTCGCCAGCCGCAAGGTCCACGATGCGCTGATGCAGGGTCCGGAGAACGCCATCGAGCTGTTCCACGGCTACACCTATTCCGGCCACCCCGCCGCCTGCGCCGCCGGCCTTGCCACCCTCGACATCTATGAGAGCGAGGGTCTTCTCACCCGCGCCTCGGAACTGGCAACCCTTTGGCAGGACACGCTTCACGGCCTGCGCGACACCGGAAAGGTGATCGACGTGCGCACCATCGGCCTCGTCGCCGGCGTCGAGCTGGAGGCGCGTCCCGGCGCAGTGGGCAGCCGCGGCTATGACGTGTTCGTGGAGTGCTTCAACAAGGGCCTCATGGCCCGCGTGACCGGCGACGTCATCGCCCTCTCCCCGCCCCTGATCGTCAGCGCGGAACAGATCGGGCAGATCGCCCAGATCCTCTCCGACGCCATCCGCGCCACGGCGTGAGTGCCCGCGGCCGGGTCAGGATGCGCTCTTCAGGGCGCTCCTGTCCCGGCCGCCTTCCTTGGCCCGATAGAGCGCCTGGTCGGCATCGGAGCGCAGCTGATCGACGGTCTGCGGATAGGCCGGATCCCATTGCACGATGCCGATGCTGGCCGTGAATGGCAGCGCACCCCCTTCCCAGATCATCACATCCTGCCGCAGGGCCCGAAGCAGGTCGTCCACCACCCGCATGCCCTCGCCCAGCGTCGTGTCCGGGAGGATCATGCAGAATTCGTCGCCCCCGGTGCGCGCCAGAAGGTCGGTGCGCCGGATCCGCTCCGAGGCGACGCGGGCGAAATGGCGCAGGCATTGATCGCCCGCCGCATGGCCGAATGCGTCATTTATCTCCTTGAACCGGTCGAGATCGATCATGAGAAGGCAGAACACGCTGCCCAGCCGTCGGGCATGCATCACTTCCGCCTCGATGCGCTCCAGGAAGTAACGTCGACTTCCCACTCCCGTCAGATCATCGGCAACCACGAGAGCGGAAAGGTCGGAGCGCACTTTCTCCATGGTGGCCAGAAGAAAGCCGAAACACGCGGAAAGGCATCCAAATACGGTGAGAAGTATACTGACGATGGCTACCGGATTTGAAATTGTCGCCGGAATAATCTTGACCGCGAAAGCAAGGACGGAGACGAACGTCATCATGTCTCCGAACGCCGCGACACCCATGGCAATGGCGCAGAGTCGAGATGCCGGCGTGGCAGCAGGGTCGCGCATAAGATCGCGCGCCATGAACAGGAAGGGCAAGGCTCCCGACAGGCTGTGAAAGAAGCGCAGCGCCACCGGGTCGTCACGAAAAGCGGTCAGAGCAAGCGCGATGCCGGCGAGCCACAGGGCGAGCAGCGCCCAGGGAACCCGAAGATTATAAAACTGCCGCAAGCCCACCCAAAGCAGCGCGACTGCAAGCGCCAACAACACATGAGCTGCGGTGGCGAGCACCACGTTCGGGTGCACGAAATGATAGGCCACTCCCGCCGCGCCGACCACTGCGGCAAGGCTCGACAGCAGCCACGATCCCGGGCCGCGCACCGTCGCATAGGATCGCCAGACGACGAACCAGGCAATAGAAAAGGTACTGCCCAGGAAGAGAATAAAGACGTAGATCGTGAACAGATCGAGCTTCATGGCAGCCGGCCATTCAGGGGTCCGGTGCCGCAGCCTCCCAAGACCATCACCGGTGTCTTCCTTCTTGTTTTTTACGATCCCAACGTCGCGCGACTCAGCTCCACGATCTTAAATCGACCAAAAGCGCCCTGTCGCCGTCGGCCGCCAAGTTTGAAGCCGCGTGGCGCGGGAAGCCTGACCTCCACCGCGCAGACAAGGCCGAACATATCGCCAGAGGCTATGTTTTAGAATTGACCTAAGGTTGGGAAATCAACAAGAGGGGAGTTGATCCCGCTCACGGATCATTCGGGTTGCTGCCATGCAGGCGGCCCATCGTCCCCATCACCGGCCGCCGATAGAGTCTTCGAGCAAGTTGGACTTCTCCAACAATTCGATCCGCAGGGAACCAACCCCGAGGGTGCGGACGCACTTGGCGCCCCGCGGCCGTTTTTGGCGCGATGTGCATATATTCAAGCGTGTCCGATCACCTCTTGCATCCGGTCGTGATTGGATCGAGGCCGTCGGGCATGCCCCAGTCATTGGAGGGCAGCTTGCCGAACGGCCCGGTGAATTCCTGCTTTTTCATCTGGAATTTCAACGGCGTCCCGTCCGGGGCAAAATCGATGATCCAGAAATAGTCATAGGTGTTGTCCGGCCATGTGCGGGGCACATCCGGCAGCTGATCGAGGCGCAGGGTCTGGCGCAGGGTCATCTGCTGGCCAGGATTGGCCTGCTCCAGCGCCTCGTTTGCGATGGCGTGATGCTCCCAGAAGACGAAAACGGTCTGCCCCGCCCAATAAGGGTCGTCCATGAGCAGTCGGGTCACCCATCGATTGCGCTCGGCAATGGCCGCAGGAAAGCCGGCGCGCCAGTCGCTATAGCCCTGAATTTCCTCCGGCAGCACAGCATAAAGGACGACGGGCTGCGTCCACGAAGCCGATGTGGGGGCGGCCGTTTCCAGCGCATGCAGCGTCACCGCAAAAATGGCAGCCGGCTTTTGCCCTGGCGCGAGCAGCGGCGTCCGGGCGCTGGCGCCAAGATATTGGTCCGCGACGGCGCGCGCCCGCAGCAGGCCCATATCGCAGAGCCGGAAGTCGTCCCGCTTCTCACCATGCCGCAAAAGAATGATCCGCGCGGGCGCAGCTTCCGCGAGGATGGGAGGCATGGCGGCACCAAGAAACGCAAGGCACGTGAGCAGGAAACGAAACACGGTGCGCCCTTTCAGACACTGCTCTTCCACCCCGGCAGCTATGATAAGGGTGCCTCGGGCCAAGGTGAAGGTGATCCCTTGCCGGTGGCCTGGAATGGCGGACGGCAACTTCCTCGCTCGCTTGCCAAGCCTCGCGGCCTCGCCTATGCGATGGACGGCGACGTTCCGGGGGATCGGATGGTGAAGATGAAGTTCTTTCTCGGAAGCACGGCTTTTTGGGCCTTCGGCCTTGCCCTTGCCGCGTCCGCCCCCGAAGCCGCCCTCGCCCAGAGCTCCGGCGGTTCGAACGTGCCGAAGGTGGATATCCACCCGCACAATCCCAACGTGATCCAGCTTCCTGTGATTCCCCAGGGCAATTATCTCGATCCCGGCCCCGGCGCTCCGATCCGCCCCGACGTCAGCGAAGGCGACGGGCGGAACGAGGATTATGTCTTCCCGCCCAATCTCGACGGCTTCATGGGCGGGTCGCCGCCCGGCGACCCCACGGCCGACGGCCAGTGGAGCCCCCTGCCCGGCGATACGCCGAGCTTCTGAACAAAAAGCCCCGGCCGCCCCAGGCGCCGGGGCTTTTTGTTAGGCGGCAACCGCCGGCCGGATTGAACCGCCCGCCACAAACGAAAACGGCGGAGCCGAGGCCCCGCCGTTTCCACACCCGGAAGATCCGGATAAATCAGCGCTTCGAGAACTGGAAGCTGCGGCGAGCCTTGGCGCGGCCGTACTTCTTGCGCTCGACCACGCGGCTGTCGCGGGTCAGGAAGCCGCCCTTCTTGAGCGGGGAGCGCAGCTCCGGCTCGTAGAAGGTCAGGGCGCGGGAGATGCCGTGGCGCAGCGCGCCGGCCTGGCCGGAAAGACCGCCGCCGGACACCGTGCACACCACATCATACTGGCCTTCGCGGCCAGCGATCTGGAACGGCTGGTTGATCATCAGGCGCAGCACCGGACGGGCGAAGTAGACTTCCACGTCACGGTCATTGACGGTGATCTTGCCCGTGCCGGGACGCACCCACACGCGGGCGACAGCGTCCTTGCGCTTGCCGGTGGCATAGGCGCGGCCGAACTTGTCCAGCTTCTGCACATGGACGGGGGCGTCCTGGGCTTCCACCTGACGGGCGTTCAGGGAATCGAGGGACTGAAGAACCTCGGCCATGTTCAGTTCCTCACATTCTTACGGTTGAGGCTCGCCACATCGAGCGCCACCGGCTGCTGAGCCTCGTGGGGATGGCTCGCGCCCTTGTAGACACGCAGGTTGCCCATGATCTTGCGACCCAGCGGACCACGGGCGAGCATGCGCTCCACGGCCTTCTCGATGATCCGCTCCGGGAAGCGGCCCTCGAGGATGAACTTGGCGCTGCGGTCCTTGATGCCACCCGGGAAGCCGGTGTGGTGGTGATAGACCTTCTGGTCGCGCTTGCGACCGGTGAAGACCACCTTCTCGGCATTCACCACGACGACATTGTCGCCGCAGTCCACATGGGGGGTGTAGATGGGCAGGTGCTTGCCCTTGAGGCGCATGGCGATGATGGTGGCGAGGCGTCCGACGACGAGCCCCGTCGCATCGATCACCACCCACTTCTTTTCGATTTCGGCGGGCTTGGCCGAATACGTCTTCATGGATCGGTTTCCGAATGAGGAAGCCGCTGGGTCCGCGCAAGCAGGCCACTGCGGCAATGGGCGAGGCTTCTAACCCAGGCCCGCCACACCGTCAACCAAACGTCACCATTGTTTTATCAATCAAAACAATGACTTATAAAAATGGTGTTATAACACCATCAAATAAGCCACCCTTTTTACGGCTGGAAGCCCCTCCTTCGCGTCACTTTCCCTTTTGGCCGAGGCTGCGCATCGTCTCCAGCCACTTCAGTCGCCGGGCGGGCGGGGCAGCATCCACAAGGCCGAACAGCGTGTGGCGGACGGGGCTCATGCCCACAAAGCCGAGGATGTTGCGCTCCAGGCCGAGAACGCCGTGCGCAAAATAATACCATCGATAGATGGTCGCCGGCATGCCCATGGTCACCACTACCCGGGCCGTCCGCCCGTGCAGCAGGGTCTGGGGAAAGCCGGGGCCGGCATAGATGAAGGCAAATCCAGGCCGCATCACCTGTTCCAGGAAGGCCTTCAACAGCGCCGGCATGGTGCCGAGCCACAAGGGAAACAGCAGCACCACATGGTTGGCCTCAAGCAGCGCGTCGCGGGCCGGGAAGAGGGCGGGGGGCATGCCGCCCGTCTCGAAATCGGCTTGCGTGCGCATCAGCGGGAAATCCAGGCTTGCCACCTCCACCCGCGTTACGCGATGGCCGGCCTCCACCGCCCCCTGCGCATAAGCGTCAGCAAGGGCATGGCACAGATGCCGGCCATTGGGGTCAGGATGACCCTGGATGATGAGAATGGATTTTCCCATGAGGTCCTCCACCTCGAACCCTCCCCCAGCTTCCCGGGCGGGACATTGATCGAGGTCAGAACCTGCCTCTTCCGTTGGGAGAGGTCTTGAACCGCGGCGAACTCACCGGTCGGGAATGGAATAGGTGGCCACGCAATGGGCCACCAGATCCTCGCCCCCCTCGCCCCGAAGCCCCACATCGCCGACGGCCAGGCGCTTGCCGAGCTTGATGAGGCGGGCATCGGCAAACAGGGCGCCGGGTGACGGCTTGCGCAGGAAATTGATGGACAGGTTGGTGGTGACCGCCAGCGGAACAAGCCCGATCTGGCCCAGCAGCGCGACGTAGACCGCCACGTCCGCCAGCGCCATCATGGCTGGGCCGGAGATGGTACCGCCGGGCCGCAAATGCTCCTCCCCGGCATCGAGCCGCACGGTCGCCGTCCGCCGCCCGAGGGCGACCGTGGTGAAGGGGCGGCCCGCGCCGAATGCTTGCGGAAACTCCACCGCCAGGAAGCTCGACAGCTCGTCCATCGTGACGACTGTCTCCGGCCCGTGCCTGCCCATGCGTCTCACCCTGTCTCGCTTCTCGTTGAAGCCTTGCATAAAATAGCCGCGCCCCTGCGCAAAGCGTCGAACGACGAGGCCGCCATGTCTTCCGCGTCCACCACCGCCCCCTCCCCGGCTCCCACGCAAGCATCCCCGCTGCTGCGCGCCGATTCCGGCGGCATCGCCACCTTGACCCTGGCCCGTCCGTCGAGCCGCAACAGCCTTTCCGAGGCCATGCTGGCGGCTCTGGCCGAGACACTGACCGACATCGCGGTCGATGAGAGCGTCCGCGCGGTGGTGTTGACCGCCGAAGGCCCGGTTTTCTCCGCCGGGCACGATCTGAAGGAGATTCAGGCGCACCGCACCGATGCGGACAAGGGCCGGGCCTATTATGAGCAGGTCCTGAAGCGCTGCTCGGCCGTGATGACAGCCATCGTCCGCCTGCCGCAGCCCGTCATCGCAGCCGTGGAAGGCATGGCCACCGCTGCCGGCTGCCAGCTGGTGGCGAGCTGCGACCTGGCCGTGGCGGGCCAGGCGGCGCGCTTCTGCACGCCGGGCGTGAATATCGGCCTCTTCTGCCACACGCCCATGGTGGCCCTCTCCCGGGCTGTTTCGCGCAAGCACGCTATGGAGATGCTCATCCTCGGCGACTGGGTGGAAGCGGACGATGCCTATCGCATGGGCCTTGTGAACCGGGTCGTGGCCGAAGGCGAGGCGCTCGCCGCCTCCACCACGCTGGCGCAGCGCATCGCATCCAAGTCCAAGGTGCCGGTGAAGCTCGGGAAGGCGGCCTTCTACGCCCAGGCGGAGATGACCCTGGACAATGCCTATGCCTTCGCCTCCGATGTGATGACCACCAACCTCCTCGCCCGCGACGCGGACGAGGGTATCTGTGCGGTGATCGGCAAGCGGCACCCAGTCTGGGAGGACCGCTGAGATCGCCAACAGCCCGCGTTTACCGAACATAAACCATGATGGGCGCCTTCTGGTGTCTGCTCGGGACCTGTTGCCGGGCAGTGGAGGCGCCGATCCATGGATCAGCAAGCTGCCGTCGAGACGAACCAGGAAAGCTCCGCCACCGGGCGTGGCCGGGCCGTGGGGGTGTCGCTTGCGCTGACCTGGCTGGTCTTCGGCCTTCTCGTGCTCGCTTTGCTTCTGCCGCCCCGGTTCAGCGCCACCGCTCGATTCGGCTTCGATGTGGCCGCCCAACCGCCCGCCGCGAGCGTGAGCGGTGTTGTCCAAGTCTTTCAATCGCGTGAACTGGCTGGCGAAGCGCTGGGCTACCTTTCCCCACAGGATGTGGAGGCCTTCGCCCATGCCAGCCTGCCCAAATGGGTGTCCCGCCTGATGGGGGGCGGAGCGGACTGGAGCGAAAAAGACCGGGCTGCCGCCGTCTTGGCCTCGCGTTTGCGCGCCACGCCCATCAACGGTGGCCGCGTCATCGAACTCCGCGTCAGCGCAGAGCGTCCCGCCCTCGCGGCGCGGGCCGCGCGCGCCTATGCGACGGCCTATGCCAGTCTGGACGCCTCGGTGCGCGATCGTGCGGGAAATCCCGCGGCCGTCGAGGCGGCACCCGCCCTGCGCCTGGAAGCCCCGCCCCAGGCTGCCAACTTGCCGGACCCGCCCTCGCCCGCACAGATTGCGGCTCTGGTCATCCTGTGCGCCATGATGGGCCTTGTCACATTTTCCTTCGGTCGCAAGGCCGCTCCGCGTGGCCCCGTTCCGCCGCGTGCGCTGCCACGTGAGAGCATCACGCCGCCACGCGTGTCCTGGATCGAAGCCGGTTCGACCGGCGGCCTCGGCACGCTGGAAGCCGCCAACCTTTTGGCGCGGCGTTTGACCGCAAGCACGGAACCCGCCGCCGGAGGGAGCCGCCTCGTGGTGGTCACCTCCGAGCAGCCGGAAGACCGCTCCGCCCCGGTTGCCGTCGCCCTCGCCCGCCGCCTGTCGGAGGGGGAAAGCCGCGTCGCGCTGGTGGCTCTGGACGGGGATTCGGGCGAACTTGCCGCTTTGGTTTCCGACCCCTGGGCGCCCGGCATGAGCGAAATGCTGTTCGGCGTGGCCGGCTTTGGCGAGACGATCCACCGCGACACCAAGTCCCGCGCCCACGTGATCCCGCCGGGCCGGCATGCCCGCGGCGGCGCCGGCGTCGTCAAGGCAGAGCGCCTGAGCCTGATCCTCAATGCCCTCTCGCAGACCTATGATTTCGTCGTGGTGGCGGCCCCCGCCTTTGCGGGCGCGGGCGGGGCGGTTCAATTGTCCACCCTGGAGCCTCTGATCGTCTGCATCGAGGAAGACAGCGCCCGCGGCGGCGGCATCGACACGTTCGAGGCGCTGGCGGGACGCGGTTTCAGAAATGTCGTGATGCTGCGCCTTTCGGCCAAGGACGCGGATCGGTCCGACATGCCCTCCGCGCCTGACAGCCTTCCCGTCCCGAGCCTCACCGCAAGCGCTGCCTGACGCGAAACATACACAATCGCAGACACTTACAGACCGTTCTTCTCTCACGTCTTGCGGTTGGGGCGTTCCATCCAGCGGATCAGGAATGCCGCGGGAATGACCCAGGCGACGCCGAGAATGATGTAGCTGACAGTCTGGAGCGCCCAATGCAGCTCCGTGACCCGCCCCTGGGCCAGCGCCATGGCCACCAGGGCCCAGATCACCATCAGCGCCAGAAGCAGCACCGTTCCAATGAGCTTGCGTAGACGCTGAGGCATTCTCCACCTTTCTCAGACCACCGCTGAACCAGCCTCAAGCTGCCACCGTAGCCGATCAGCTGATGCCCGGGCATCCCCAAGCGGGCGAGGGCCGGTGTTGCACCGTCCTCGTCCGCTCTATAACGGATCTTGGGGGAGGGCCACACCCGGCGCGGGAAAGGACATGAGAGCCATGGCTGCAAGCACGGTCGAACCGAGAGACACATCCATGCAGGGCGTGCGTCTCTGGCTCTATCTGGTGGCGGCCATGATCGTCGCCATGGTGGTGGTCGGGGGCGCGACGCGGCTGACCGAATCGGGCCTGTCCATCACCGAATGGAAGCCCGTCACCGGCATCTTGCCTCCCATGAACGAGGCGCAATGGCAGGCTGAGTTCGACAAGTACAAGACCATTCCCCAGTACGAGATCCTCAACAAGGGCATGGGGTTGGAGAGCTTCAAGACCATTTTCTGGTGGGAATGGGCGCACCGCCTGCTGGGCCGGGTAATCGGTTTCGCCTTCCTGCTGCCCTTCCTCTATTTCGCCGTGCGCGGTGTCATTCGTGGCGCGCTGCTGGGCAAGTGTCTGGGGCTGTTCGTGCTCGGCGGCATGCAGGGCGCCATCGGCTGGTGGATGGTGGCCTCCGGCCTCACCGAGCGCACCTCTGTCAGCCAGTACCGCCTGGCGGTGCACCTCACCATGGCCTGCATCATCCTGGCTGCGGTGGTCTATGTGGCCCGCACCCTTGTTTCCGCCAGGCCGCAGGCCATGCCACCGACACTGCGCGCCGGCGCGTTTGCTCTGGTTGGCCTGGTGCTGCTTCAGATTTTCGCCGGCGGTCTCGTGGCCGGGCTGGATGCGGGCATGACCTTCAACACCTGGCCGCTCATGGATGGCGCCTTCATTCCCGCTGCCGACAAGCTCGCCTTGCTTTCGCCCGGCTGGCGCAACCTGTTCGAGAATGTGCTCACCGTCCAGTTCACGCACCGGATGATTGCCTATGCGCTGTGGCTGTTCGCCCTCCTCCATGCGTTCCATGCCGCACGGACAGGAGGTTGGGCTGCGCTGCAGGCCTGGGGGCTGTTCGGCCTCGTGAGCGCGCAGGCGCTTCTTGGCATCCTCACGCTGCTCTTGGTCGTGCCCCTGGACCTGGCGCTGGCGCATCAGTTCGGGGCCACCGTCGTGCTGATCGTGGCGACCATTCACGCCTGCGACCTGTCGCGCGCCGCGGTCCCGCAGGCCGGAATGGCCCGCCTCAGTTCAGCGCGAGCATGACGAGAGGCGCGGCCAGCAGGTTCAGGAGGCCCGCCAGGACCATCACGAGGCCCGCGATCGACCCCTCCTCGCGACCGATCTGATTGGCCTTGGCCACACCTGCGCCATGGGCCCCCATGCCGAACAGGGCCCCCTTGGCGAGGGCGGAGCGCAGCGGAAGCCATTTCAGCATCACTTCGCCCATGGCAGCGCCACACACGCCGGTGAGGATGACGAAGACGGCCGTGAGGTCGGGGAGCCCGCCGATCTCTCCCGAGACCGCCATCGCAAACGGCGTGGTGGTGGAGCGTGGCATCAGGCTGCGGCCGAGCTCGTCCGGCACACCGAGCAGGTGGGCCAAGGCCCACGCCGATCCCATGGCAATGGTGCTTCCCGCCACCACCCCCACGATCAGGATCGGCCAGTGCCGGCGGATGATTGCGCGCTGCTCATAGATGGGCAAAGCGAAAGCCACAGTGGCCGGTCCCATCATGAGGAGCAGCCAGTGGGTGCCGCTCATATAGGCGCGATAATCCGTCTTCAGCGTGAGCGTCAGGGCCGCGACCATCAGCGGGGTCAGCAAAAGCGGTCCGGTCCACCAGCGGGGCCATCTTGTGTTGATGGCCCGCGCCAGGCGATAGAGCGCGATGGTGGCGAGCGGCCAGAAGATCAGCTGGAGCGTCGCATCATCCCACCGCATGGCGCACCCGCCAGCGATAGAGAAGTTCGACGGTGGCCGCCGTTCCCGCCATGACCATCAGCGTGCCCACGAAGATCACCAGGGCGATCTTCAAGCCGAGCGCACTGATGAACTCGCCATGGTCGATGACGGCAATCGCGGCCGGCACGAAGAAGAGCAGCATCTCCGCCAGCAGCCAATAGGCACCGAGGCGCACCGACGCCGGCTTGACCCAACCTGTGGCGAGAAGAACCAGCAGGGCCACCATGCCCACGACGCCGCCTGGCAACGGCAGGCCGGTGAAGCGCACGAGCGTGTCGGCGGAGAGCCACACGGCGGCGAGAACGACAATCTGGAACGAGCGCGTGCGGCGAAGCACGGCCCGGGCATGCAATGCGACGGGGATCATGGCTGAAATCCGGGGAGCGGACCGCGCCGCTCCTGAGTTGCCGTGAACGATACGCTGCATTGCGATATGCGTAAAATGAATTGACAGAATTCATTTAAGTCGCAATTGGAATAGAATGGAACTTAGGACATTGCGCGCCTTCGTCGAGGTGGTCCGCCAGGGGGGATTCTCCCAGGCGGCGAAGGCCGTGTTCGCCACCCAGTCCACCATCTCCAAGGCGGTGAAGCATCTGGAGGAAGAATTGGGCGTGACGCTGCTGGACCGTGTCGGCCATCGCAGCACGCTCACGGCGGCCGGTGAGATCGTCTATCGCCGGGCCCTGTCTATGCTGGCGGAGCGGGACGACCTGGTGGCGGAGCTCGACGAGTTGCGGGGCCTGAAGCGCGGTGTGCTGCGGCTCGGCTTGCCGCCGCTCGGCTCCAGCACCTTGTTCGCGCCCCTCTTCGCCACCTATCGCAGCCGCTATCCGGGCATCGAGATCCGCCTCGCCGAGCACGGCTCCAAGCGGCTGGAAGAGCTGCTGCTGGCCGGCGAGATGGACTTTGCCGCATCCCTCCTCCCCGTCTCCGACGTGTTCGAGGCCGAGCCCGTGCGCAGCGAGCCCCTGGTGGCGCTGCTGCCGCCCGGCCATCCCGCGCAGCATGCCCGCAGCGTGCGCCTTCACGACCTCGCTGCCTCCCCCTTCATCCTGTTCGAGAGCGGCTTCGCGCTGAATGCCATCATCCTGGATGCGTGCGACCGCCAAGGCGTGATGCCCGACATCATCGCGCGCAGCGCGCAGATCGACTTCATCGTCGCCCTCGTGGCAGCAGGCCTCGGGATCGGCTTCCTGCCGCGGATGATTGCAGAACAGCGCGCCCACGCGGCGGTGGCGCGGGTGCTCTTGGACGAGCCGGGCACGGACTGGAGCATGGCCGTGATCTGGCGCCGCGGCGCCTACCTTTCCGATGCCGCCCGCGCGTGGCTCCAGCTGACGCGCGAGATCTACGGCAGAAAGGGCTAATGCCACGTTCGGAGCGAAACCGCCCAGGGTTTCAGCACCCACCTCGGATTCACTGTTTAGAAAGCCTATCGCATAGGCAGGGCAATATAATGAGCCGCCCTTTTCCCGGGCAGGCCTCGAGCTTCAGCAGCACTGCGAGCGACCCCTTGAAGTTGTTTCACCCGCGCTGGCTCTGACGTCATGACGGTGACTGTCTTCATGCGCGCCGTGCATTGCTGCACTGCAAGCTTACCTATTTGTCATGTTGTGCGGATGGCCTATCTCCATGTTCAAGAAACGTGGCGCTTCAGGAGCGCCCTCGAAAGGAGAATGATCATGTTGCTTTGGGGCTTTCTGGCTGGCCAGATTCGCCGCTGGCACGCTTACAATCGGACTGTGGCTGAACTTTCCCAGCTCGACGATCGTACACTCGGCGATATCAACGTCATGCGGAGCGAAATCCGCGCGGTTGCCCGGCGCGCCACCCTGCATGTCGTCTGACATCTATCGTAGCGCTTGACGGATCATGGCCCCTGCGGGGGCCATTTTCGTTTGCACTGCAAGAACAACGGTTCTTGAACTGTCCGCGCGCTTAAGGCACACCCCGCTGGCAAGCGCGCTGTCCGGTCCCTTCCCCCTGGCTGATCGGGCTCCCTGTGGCCCTTATGGCCTGCTGTTTCGGAAGTGAGGACGGGAATGACACAGCCCACGCAAGCCGATGCCAAGCCGGTTCACGTCATCGGCGGCGGTTTGGCCGGCTCCGAGGCATGCTGGCAGATCGCGAGCCGGGGCGTTCCCGTTGTGCTGCACGAAATGCGACCGGTGCGCAAGACGGACGCTCATCACACCGATGGCCTCGCCGAACTGGTCTGCTCCAACTCCTTCCGCTCCGACGATCCTGAAGGCAATGCGGTCGGCGTCCTCCATGCGGAGATGCGCCGGGCCGGCTCCCTGATTCTGCGCTGCGCCGATGCCAACCAGGTGCCCGCTGGTGGCGCCCTTGCGGTGGATCGCGACGGCTTCTCCCAGGCGGTAACCGAGGCCCTCGCCGCCCATCCCCTGGTGGAGGTGCGACGCGAAGAAGTGGCGGGCCTGCCGCCGGAAGACTGGGACAATGTCATCATTGCCACCGGCCCCCTCACTTCCGCCGCTCTGGCCGAGGCGGTGCTGGGGCTCACCGGCGAACAATCCCTCGCGTTCTTCGACGCCATCGCGCCCATCATCCATTTCGACAGCATCGACATGAGCCGGGCCTGGTTCCAGTCCCGTTATGACAAGGCCGGCCCCGGCGGAACTGGCGCCGACTACATCAATTGCCCGCTCGACCAGGCCCAATACGAGGCCTTCATCGACGCCCTGCTGGCGGGAGAGAAGACGCCGCTGCGGGACTTCGAAGCCAAGACGCCCTATTTCGACGGCTGCCTGCCGATCGAGGTGATGGCGGAGCGCGGACGGGAGACGCTGCGCTTTGGCCCCATGAAGCCAGTGGGCCTCACCAACCCCCACGCCCCGGACGTGCGTCCCTATGCAGTAATCCAGCTGCGCCAGGACAATAAGCTGGGCACGCTCTACAACATGGTGGGCTTCCAAACGAAGCTCCGCCATGGCGAGCAAGTGCGCGTTTTCCGGACCATTCCCGGGCTTGAGAATGCCGAGTTCGCCCGGCTGGGCGGGCTGCACCGCAACACCTACCTCAACTCCCCTCGCCTGCTGGACGAGACGCTGCGCCTGAAAGCCGATCCGCGCCTGCGCTTTGCCGGTCAGATCACCGGCTGCGAGGGTTATGTGGAAAGCGCCGCCGTGGGCCTCTTGGCGGGCCGCCTCGCGGCGCAGCAGCGCCTCGGCGAGGCGCCGACCTTGCCGCCCAGCACCACGGCCCATGGCGCTCTCCTCGCTCACATCACCGGCGGGCACATCGAGACTATTGATGCGGGGCCGCGCTCCTTCCAGCCCATGAACGTCAATTTCGGCCTCTTCCCGCCCCTGGAGCAGTCCCCCAAAGGAGAAGGCGGCAAGCGCCTGCGCGGATCGGAAAAAACGCTGGCGAAGAAGAAGGCGCTCGCCGCCCGCGCGCTGGCCCATTGGAGTGCATGGCTCGACATGCACGCGGCGGCAGCTTAAGACGCCCGTCATGTCCCGTCAGTCCCGTCCCGTTCCGCCGCTCGAGCGCAATGCCGACCCGTCCCGCTTCACCGTCGACACGGTGTTGAAGCGCGACGTTTTCTCGACCGTGGAGCGGGGCACCTGGGTCGACGCCAGCGGCACCGCGCACGAGGCGGTGCGCCGGCGGTGGGATACCGTCTCCCCCTGGTTCATCCTCATCGCCCGACGCTTGGCCGCGGGCGAGGTGAAGGCGCTGGAACGGGTAACCCGCACGGGTGTCACGACGCCTCTCCTCGCCGTCGGCGACCGTTTTCTGGTGCGCGGCTGGATCGAGGGCGTCCCGCTTCAAATCGCCCGCCCCCACGGCGACCTGCATTATTTCCGCTCCGCCAAGGCGGCGCTGCGCACCCTCCATGCCGCAGGCTTTGCCCATAATGATCTGGCCAAGCAGCAGAACTGGCTGCGGGGCGCGGATGGCGAGGCTTGGCTGATGGACTTTCAGCTGGCTCTGCCCATCAGCCGGCGCTGGCGGCTCGGTCGTGTGCTCGCCTATGAGGATGTGCGCCACCTCTTGAAGCACAAGCGCACCTATTGCCCCGAGGCGCTCACACCGCGGGAGCGCAAGGTACTGGCGCAAAAAAGCATTTTTGCCCGCATCTGGATGGCGACCGGC
The DNA here is from genome assembly GCF_028863665.1 of Aquabacter sediminis. GTDB lineage: Bacteria > Pseudomonadota > Alphaproteobacteria > Rhizobiales > Xanthobacteraceae > L1I39. Next base: position 128,432 of record NZ_JARBFX010000010.1, on the reverse strand, counting down.
AAGAAGGTCTACCGCTTCGTCACCCGCCGGCTCATGTCCTATTCGGATACGGAAGGTCGCGGGCCGCGCGTGACTCAGGTGGGTCCCCGCATCGCGGCGGCGCTGGCGACCTATCCCAGCGTGCGCGACGTGCACATGTCCGACTTCCAGACCCTTGGCGGCAAGGTCGGCCTGTATGCCTTCGTGGAGGCCGACAGCCCGCTTAGCGTCGAGGCGCTGCGCGGCCACCTGGCGCAGGCCCTGCCCGACCGGCCGCACTTGGACCATCTCCAGGTCGTCCGCCGCCTGCCCCGTGCCGCGGACGGCACCGTGCGTGATGATCTTCTGCTGCTGGTGGCGCGCAACCAGATCGAAATGCTCGATGCCCTTTCGGGAAGCCCGGCGATTCAGGAAACGGTCGCCGAAATCGCCCGCGGCCGGCTCAACCTGACCGACCGGATCACGCGGCCGGCGGCCTGACCAATGGGCGCCCTGCCCGCGCGCGACGGGCGGCGCGCCAGATGGTCCACAGGCGCACCAATGGCGATGTGCCGGCCACGGTCTTGAAGGGGTCGGAGACCCGCGCCAGCGCCTTCAAGTCACCCGGCACAAGAGCAAGAGGCAGAAACACCGGCAGTGCGTCCCGAGGCGCGTCGGCGAGACCCTGCACCGCCGCGCGCACATGCCCCGCCGCTACGCTGCGCAGCTGCGCGAAGACCTTGGCGAGGGCTGCCGAGCCCGTACCGCCCACCGCCTCGTCCCGGCCGATTCCTTCCGCGCGCAGCATGTCGAGCGGCAGGTAGCATTGGCCGCGGGCGGCATGGAACGGAAAGGCCCGCATCAGGCCCGTCAGCGCGATGGCGACACCCGCATGACCGGCCGCCTCGGCAACCGCCGGCTGCGCGCGGCCCGTGAGGATCTGCGCCCCCAGCTGGATCAGGATCGATGCTGTTTCCCCCGCATATCCCTCCAGATCGTTGAGGGTCGGCATGGGGTCGTCATAAAGGTCAAAGGTGCGCGCATCGATGAGGTTCAGCAGCGGGCCACGCGGCAGCGCCTTCGCATCAATGGTATCACAGATGGCGAGGGCCACCGGATGGCCGGACACATCGCCCCGCCCCAAGCCCTCGATAACCTCCCGCCACCATTGCAGCCGCATCTCGCCCGGCAAGGCCTCGCGAACCACCTCACGGACGCGGGCAATCTCCAGGCTGAAGGCATAGAGCGCCCACAGATGGCGGCGTTCCGATTCTGCGGCGAACAAAGTGGCGAGGAAGCGATCCCGGTCCTGGACGCGCAACATCTCGCCGCAATGGGCATAGGCCGCATCAAGGCTGGGGGCCGTTGCAGGAGGGGCGGGCTCGGCCATGCCGGCCGCTCACACGGCGATCAAGGCGGCGCCCACGCGCCGGCCTTCATCGAGCAGGACGTTATAAGTGGAGGCGGCGGCAGGGGTCGGCATGAGCTCGAACCGGATGCCCGCGTCACGGAGCACCTGCTTCAGCGGCTCCTTCAAATGGGCGGGGTCGCGACCGGTGCCGATCAGCAGAAGCTCCACCGCATCGCCCTCGGCGACCACCACGGCAAGGTCATCAACGCCAAGATCCGCGAAGCGCTCGGGCCGCCACGGCCGCACGCCGGACGGCAGGGCGGTGATGGACCCTGCATGCGACATGCCGGCGAAGTGAAAGAAACGGTTCGAATAGCCGTCAATCGTCACCTGCCGGGGCAGGAATGGCGTTTCCGGCCGTTCGACCATTACCTTCTCCTCAGCCCTTGGGGCGCGGACGCTGGCGTCCCTTGCTGGAACGCCGCGACGCGGGCGCCGGGTTCCCGGAAGCAGGGCTGGTTGGAGGGGCCTGAGGAACGATCTCGGCCTCTTCCACCACGTCTGCGGGCGCCGCGACAGGCGCCGGAGCGACATCCTTCTCCGCGTCCGGCACCACCGTCGAGGAGCGCAGGCCCAGATGGATCAGCATGGGGGCGGCCACGAAGATGGTGGAATAGGTGCCGATGACCACGCCCACCGTCATCGCCAGCGAGAAGCCGCGCAGCACCTCGCCACCAAAGAAGTACAGGGCGAGACAAGCGAAGAAGGTGGTCAGCGAGACGATGATGGTGCGGGAGAAAGTGGCGTTCACCGCGATGTCGAGCATCTCCGGCAAAGCCATCTTCTTGTAGCGGCGCAGCATCTCGCGAATGCGGTCATAGACCACCACCGTATCGTTGAGCGAATAGCCCATGATGGTGAGAATGGCCGCGATGGAGGTCAGGTCGAAATCGATCCCGAGGAAGGAATACACCATGAGCGTCACGAACACGTCGTGCGCCGTGGTGGCGATGGCGCCCACCGCGAACTGCCATTCGAAGCGGAACCACAGATAGATCAGCACCGCCACGGCGCCGAGCAGCAGCGCAATGACCGACTGGCGAACCAGCTCGCCCGAGACGCTCGGGCCCACCGTCTCCACGCGGCGCACCGTATAGTCGGAGCCGAGCGCGCCGGAAATCTTGGCCACGATAGCCTGCTGAGCGGCATCATCGGCGCCGGTCTGGCCGACGCGGATCAACACGTCGCGGGGCGATCCGAATTCCTGGATCTGCACGTCGCCGAGGTCGAGGTCGCCCAGATGCTCACGCAGGGCACCAAGGTCTGCTGCCTGCTGGCTTGTCTGAGCTTCCACCAGCGTACCGCCGCGGAAGTCGATGCCAAGGTTGAAGCCGAAGACGGCGAAGCACACGACAGCCAGCACCATGATTCCCGCGGAGAACGGGAACGTCCAGTGCCGCAGGCGCATGAAGTGGATGTTGGTCTGCGCCGGGATGTAGTCGATCAAGGGCATGGGCGGCGCCTCAGATGGGCAGCTTGGCCGGGCGCTGCCACCTCACCCACCACGCAATCATCAGGCGCGTCAGGGTATAGGCGGTGAACACGGTGGTCAGGAGGCCGAGAATGTAGGTAACGGCAAAGCCCCGAACGGGACCCGATCCGCCCAGAAGGAACAGGATCGCGCCGGTGGCGAGCGACGTGATGTTGGCATCCAGGATGGTGCCGAGGGCATGGACAAAGCCCTTGTCGATGGCGGCGATGGCCGAGCGGCCTTCCCGCGCTTCGTCGCGGATGCGCTCGAAGATCACGACGTTGGAGTCCACCGCCATGCCGATGGTGAGCACCACGCCGGCGATGCCCGGTAGGGTGAGCGTCGCGCCCAGGATGGATTGCAGGGCGAACATCAGTGTGATGTGCACCGCCAGGGCCACGAGGGCAAACAGACCGAACAGGCCATAGACGGCAAGCATGAAGACGGCCACGAGGCCGGCCGCCACGAAAGCCGCCACCTTGCCCGATTCGATGGAGTCCGCGCCGAGGCTCGGGCCGACGGTGCGCTCTTCCATCACTTTCAGAGGCGCAGGCAAGGCACCGGCGCGCAGCAGGATGGCAAGGTCGTTGGCCTGCTGAACGGTGAAGTTACCGGAAATCTGGCCCGCACCGCCGAGGATCGGCTCGCGGATAACCGGCGCCGAAATCACCTGGTTGTCGAGCACGATGGCGAAGGGGCGGCCGACCGCGTCCTGAGTGGTGGCGGCAAAGCGCCGGGCACCGTTGGAATTGAAGCGGAACGTGACGATGGGCTGGTGGGAATTCTGGTCGAAGCCGGGCTGGGCATCCACCAGGTCCTCACCGGAGACCCGCACCTGCTTTTCGATCAGATAAGGCGTTCCGTCAGGCCCGCGCAGAACTTCCGAATCCGGCGGGGGGCGGCCTTCCAGAGCCATCTGGGCCGGCATGGACTGGTCCACCATGCGGAAGGAGAGCTTGGCCGTCTGGCCGAGCAGCGCCTTGAGGCGCTGGGGATCCTGCAGGCCGGGCACCTGCACCAGGATGCGGTCCGCGCCCTGGCGCTGGATGTTCGGCTCCACCGTTCCGAGCTGGTCGATACGGCGGCGGATGATTTCGATGGATTGGTCGACGGCAGAGCGGATGCGGGCATTGATGCCGGCTTCCGTCAGCGAGACGATGATGGCGTCGGCGGAGCTTGAGACGGTCAAGTCCATCTCGCCGGTTCCGCCGCCCATCAACGCATTGCTGACCGGGGCCGCAAGCTTGCGCAGCTCAGTCACCGCCTTCTCGGAATCCGCCGGATCGCGCAGCCGCAGCTGCACGATGTTGTCGCGGATGACGAGACCGGTATAGCCGATCTTCTGCTCACGCAGGACCTTGCGGACTTCGTCCCGGACCTGCTCGGCCCGCTCCTTGCGGAGCGCCGCCGCGTCCACCTCCAGGAGAATGTGCGAGCCACCCTGGAGGTCGAGGCCGAGTGTCACTCGGCTCGACGCCAGCCAATGGGGCAGCACCGCCAGAACGGAGGGGGGAAGGACGTTCGGCAGGGCGAACAGGATGCCAAGGGCTGTGATCGCAAGGATCAGAACCGTCTTGAGCCGGGAAAAGTGCAGCATCGTCTTGCGATCTCAACGCCTCAGGCGGGCGTCTCTTCCTTGGCGGGTTCGGCCTTCGAGCGCACGACGGAAATCTGCGAGCGAAGCTGGCGGACCTTCACATTCTCAGCGATCTGCAGCTCCACCTCAGTCTCGTCGACGACGCGGGCCACCTTGCCGACCAGACCGCCAGCCGTGACGACCACGTCGCCCCGGCGGAGCGAGTTGACCATTTCCTGGTGCGCCTTGGCGCGCTTCTGCTGCGGGCGCAGAATCAGGAAGTACATGACCACGAAGATCAGCAGGAAGGGGGCGAGCTGAATGAGCATGTCGGTCCCGCCGCCGGCGGCCGCAGCGCCCTGGGCATAAGCGGGCGTAATGAACATGAGCATCCTCGTTCGTCTTGGAGTAAGGCGCCTCCCCGCAGGTCAGCCGGGGGCACCGAGGCGGCCGGACTATACTGGCGCGGCCGGGGAATGCAAACAAAGGCTGCGCCCTCTCCCCACCCGCTTGACCTTGGGCGCGAATACAGGTCCCAAGGCAGCATGCGAGCGACCGCAGCGGAAACGAGGCGCATGACGAATACTCCCCTCCTCCAGGACCTTCTGGTCGCCCTGCGCTTCTATACGCGCCTTCCTGTGCCGATTTTGGCACGAGAAAGCGATCCCCATGCGGCGCCGGTCCTGAAACGCATCGCCTATGCAGTGCCGCTGGCAGGGGCGGTGATTGGCGGGTTGGGGGGGCTCGTGCTGGCGCTGGGCCTCCTGCTCAAGCTGCCGGCCCTGCCCGCCGCCGCGCTTGCGGTCACCGCCATGGTGCTGATGACAGGCGCCTTCCATGAGGACGGCCTCGCCGACACTGCGGATGGCTTCGGGGGCGGACGGGACCGCGCCCATCGCTTGGACATCATGCGCGACAGCCGAATCGGGACCTTCGGCGCCGCGGCCCTGGTCCTGTCTCTTCTCTTGCGGGTGAGCGCCATCGACGCGCTCGTCGTCCTGGCGGGGCCCTGGCGCACCATCGCCATCCTGGCGGCCGCGGGTGCCGCCTCGCGGGCGGCGGGAATCGCGCTGCTGGAAATTCTGGAGCCTGCACGGGCCGACGGGGCGTCCACTGCCGCCGGCCGGCCGGGACCGGAGGGCCTGATCGCCGCCGCACTCTCGGCCGCCATCCTGGTGGCGCTTCTGCTGGTGCCAACCCTCGGCATCCGCGCCACGTTTGTGGGTCTGCTCGCCCCCGTTGCCGCCTTGTTCGTGATGGCGCGCCTTTCCAACGCCAAGATCGGCGGGCAGACGGGGGATGTGGCGGGCGCCACCCAGCAGGTGGCGGAAATCGCCATTCTGCTCGGCCTCATCATGTTCGCCTCTTTCCGCTGAGGTCCCCATGACCGGCACCGGCAGCGCCATTGAGACGCCTTGCATCCGCGTCTGCGTGGTGGACCCGGTGAGCGGGCTTTGCATCGGCTGCGGGCGCACCTTGCAGGAAATCGGAGCCTGGGCCGGCCTTTCCGCCCAGAGACGCAAGGACGTGATGACGGCGCTTCCCGGCCGCCTGGCCTGGCTGCGTCGGGAACGCCCCGACGCGTTCGAAGGTTAGGGCGCGCGCCGTGGGACGCATGCCAGCGCCTTCCCGGCCCCACCCCTCGCCTCTGCGGTTTTCAGGGAGAACGACTTGAACAGGTCGCGCCTTCTTCAAGCAGTTTTGATCGGCCTTGCGGTCGGTCTCGTCGCTCTCATCCTTCGGCATGACGAAGGCACCGTCGCAGGGATGCGCCTTGGGTCCTTCGCCAGCCTGCTTGCCCTCGGCGCGCTTGCCCTGGTGATCGGCTCCGGCGTGTTGCGCATGTCCCGGGGCCGCACGCGCGAGACGCTGACCTCCATCGCCTTCTGGGTGGTGATCGCTGCCTTCCTGGCGCTGGTTTACACCCTTTATCACGGGTGAGACCCCCGCCAGCGCCTCCTACAGCATCTCCAAGGCGCGCCGGCGGGTGGGCGGGGGGAAGTCGGCATCGATCTGTGCCAGGTCCTCGGCATCCAGAACCAAAGCGGCGGCGGCCACATTGGCCCGCACGTGAGCCGCACGGCTGGCTTTCGGGATTGCGATGACATCCGGACGCCGCATCACCCAAGCCAGCGCCACCTGAAAGGCATCGACGCCGTGCTTCTTCGCCACGCGGCCGAGCGCGCCGGACCGGGACAGGCGGCCCTGTTCGATGGGACTGTAGGCCATGACCGGAATGCCATGCCGCGCCAGCAAGGGCATGAGGTCAAACTCCGGTCCCCTCCGGCTGGGATTGTAGAGGATCTGATTGACCGCGCAGGCGCCCCCACCGGCCGCCAGCAATTCCTGCATGTCCTCGGGGTCGAGATTGCTCACGCCCCAGTGACGAATCTTGCCGGCCGCCTGCAAGGCCTGAAAGCCCGCAATGGTTTCCTCGAAAGGATGACTGCCCCGCCAGTGAAGAAGGTAAAGGTCCAGCCGGTCGGTCTTCAGGCGCGCCAGCGAGCGCTCGCAGGCGGCGACGACGCCGGAACGGCTGGCATTGTGGGGATAGACCTTGCTGACCAGGAAGGCGCGATCGCGATAGCCCTGCAGCGCCTCTCCCACCAGCTCCTCGGTGAGGCCTTCGCCGTACATTTCCGCAGTGTCGACAAGTGTGGCGCCCAGGTCGATGCCGAGGCGAAGCGCATCAATCTCCTCGCGGCGACGGGCGGGCGTTTCGCCCATGTACCAGGTGCCCTGCCCCAGCGCGGGCACCTGCTCTCCCCCCGGAAGCGTGACAGACTTGAGCATGCGCGTCCTCCCTTGGGCGACAATATCACCGCCACGGACCTGTGCCACGCGCCCCCGCCCGACAAAAAAGGTCCCTCGCCGGATGGACGAGGGGCCCTCAAAACTGCACCCAGCGGGATCAGACGTAGCCGAAGATCTCGCTGAAGGCATAGTCCGTCTGGGTGATGCCGCTGCCCACCGGCGAGACGTAGCCGACCACATCGCCATTGTCGCGGCTCAGCGACCACATGGAGATGCCGGCGACGTCGTCGTTCGATTCCACATAATCGACCAGCTGCTGGGCGTCCTCGAGCGTGAAGACCTCGCTGGTGACATCGTTGATGCCGATCATGGGCGTGATGACGAGCTTGGTGTCGAGCCCGATGCTGTCCAACTGGGCCAGCGTCGCCTCGGAGGCAGAGATGGCGTCGGCGCCCATGTCTCCGGTATCATAGTATTCGCCATAATCCATGGCCATGATGTTGACGTGGGAAAGCTCAACGCCATGGGCCACCGCGTCCTGAAGCAGCGCAAGGCCCGCGGCCGTAAGGCCATCGGTCAGCACCGGGAGGGTGTAGGACACTTCAAGCCCCGGATTGTTATCCTGAAGGATGGCCAGCGCCTCGTTCCGCATGGAATTGGCTTCGGTGTCGGCGATGGCTGCCCCCTCGATGTCAAAATCGAGCTTGGTGACGCCATAGGTGTCAATCACCGACTGGTAGGCCGCCACGAGCGCAGAGACGCTTGAGAAGGTGGACGCCGCCTCCTGACCATTGGCGCCGCCAAACGAGATGGTGATGTCCACCCCATTGGCCTGAAGCTCGTTCACGATGGAAGAGATGCTCGTGCCATTGGACAAGGTGTCGTTGGCGATGGTGCCGATTCCACCCCAGCCGATGGTGTCGGTTCCCGACGACAGCACGAAGGCCAAGGTCACGGCCTCCAGCCCGGCATCCTCGACCATCTGCACCAGACCCTGGCTGGTGGTCAGGGACATGTCCACATAGGGGGAGAACGACTTGTCCCCGCTCGACGACGTGTCCTCGGCATCGGTGGTGACGGAGATGACATCAGACGGCGCCGACGCGCCCGCTTCATCGATGGCCACCACGGTGTAGGAATAGGTGGTCGCGGCGTCGAGGCCCGTCACCTTGAAATAGGTGCTGCTGGTGGTGCCGATGAGCGTCCCATCCTGGTAGATCTCGTAGGACGAGACTGTTCCCACGCCGTCCACCTCGGCGGCATCCCACCGCAGGGTGAATGTGTCGTCGGACACGCCGGTGGCACGGATATCGTCCGGCGCGTCGGGCACCACGGGCGTGGTGTCCATATAGCCCACAAAGGTCCAGACGAGGCCGGCGCCCCCGCTATTGGTTGTGGGGTCATCCCCTTGCGTCCACCAATTGGCGACATAAACCTTGTTGCCGACACTTGCCTCCGCGCCCGCCAGGTAGACGGCGGAAGCACTCCAGGGATCGGCATAGTCGGCTTCGCCACCCGTGCCACCGCCGGTTTCGCCGCCCCCGGTATCACCACCGCCCGTATCTCCACCGCCCGTATCGCCGCCTCCCGTATCGCCGCCGCCCGTATCGCCGCCGCCGGTGTCTCCGCCTCCGGTGCCCCCGCTTGCGCCAGCGATGGCGGCCTGCCACTCAGCAAGGGCGGAAGCATCCTTGGCCCGGATGTTGGCCGTCGAAAGCTCAGCCAAGGAAACATCCGTGAGGATGTAGGACTGGTTGTTCGAAGGGATGGTGATGATCGTCGATCCATCCACTTCCGAGATGGCGAAATTGTCGGCCGAGAACCAGCCAAAATCGAGCACGTCGAGGGCCGTGTCGAAGTTCAGGCGCGTGGTGGTGCCCCACGACCAAGTGATGGTGGTCACAGTGGCCACACCGTCGCCCACATGGCCGGAATTGCCACCGCCGGTGGAACCGCCGCTGGATCCTCCCGTCGATCCGCCCGTCTCTCCTCCTGAATCACCACCGGTGTCGCCACCGGTGTCGCCACCAGAGCTTCCGCTGCCCGCGAGCGCCGTTGTCCACGCCGAGACTGCGGAACTGTCTTTGGCGACAATGTTCGAAAGCGACAATTCGTCGAGGCTCACCCCGCTCAGCGTATATGTCTGGTTATTGGAGGGGATGGAGATGACGACCGATCCATTGACCTCGCTGATGGTGAACTGACCCGACTGAAACCAGCCGAAATCCAGGACATCCACGCGGGGATCAAAACTGATCACCGCATTCGAACCCCATGCCCACGTGATGGTGGTCGTCTTCCCGCTCGCCATGATGGACCCGTGCAATGGTTGAACCCACCGACAGTCTCACAGAGCACTGCGCGCGCCACAATCATCAACCCACCGCTGGGGAAGGTTATGTTTTATTCCCTCCGGCTATTGAATGCACATGGTGGAGGATCTTCTGAAGATGACATTCTCATGTCACAGCTGCACGCGTTGCGCGAACGAGCAAGGCACATACATCCCACGCTAAGCGCCTCGGCCTCAGATGGTGTCGGAAACTCCCGACGATAACCTATTCGATGAAGACCCTGTTCGCTCTTCCCGGCCGCCGCGACCATGCTTGACTCTAAACCACCGCTTCTTCCAGCTGAAGGCGCCAAGCCTAACGCGGCCCCTCACTTCAACCGTCTCCCCAATCCTGGGCCGAAAGGTGCAACATCGGGCCCTATTGACTATAGGTTGTATAGTAGGCATATTTCAATCATAGGGAGGGATACGTAAGCACAATCACTTTTAAAGGGGGGTCAAATGGGAACCGTGAGCCTCGCAAATTCCCTCGGCGTCGATGTGCGGATTAAAGACTTCATCGTCAATGGCGTCCACATTCTGCCTGATCGCACACCGATACAGGCTGGGACGACGGGCTCTGGAGTTTACGATGTGAAAAGTTGGCGCGATTTCGATGATTTGATCATTTCATTTTATGTGGGAAGCGATTTATTCCACATCGACCTTAATAAAGAACACTATTTCGGAGGCGGCGATTACCATTATCCTGGCCAAGGATCAGCTGTCTGCTATACGCTCTTGGGAACAAACACAGAAGGCAACCAAATCCTCGTAACGCTGGGCTAAAAACAGGACGGCCCCGTGACATATGTGTATAGCAACGATTTTTCGAAGAATTTGGACAAGAAGTGAAACCCTTGCTTGAACGCACCGTCCGGTAAAGTGCGGAGGCCGATCAAACGGCCTCCGGCCGGATGTTCGTGCAGGCGCAAATGACTGACCATCCGCTGCACGGCGTGCCACTGCGTATCGGGGAAAAGGTCGCTGACGGCACGCACAACGGCAAAGGTCTTGGAACTTTCGGCCCATGGGGCGCAATAAAAGGTCGACTGACGGATGCCGCCCGGTGCGCATTGGCGCGTAATCGGCAGATGGGGGGCGAGGCGAACGAACACCTCATGTCTCGTCCCACGCTCAGCGCCCGGACGTCCGACGCCCAAAAATCCCGGTCCACCATCAATTGGCCGATTTCTCTCTCGCGGGCGGGGTTGGTGGCTTCCGCTTCGCCAACGATTACACCTCAGCCATGTCCTGGCGGGGGAGCGTGGCGAGATCACCGAAGCACTTCGCGTCACGCCCCCCCCGCGCGTGTCGTCAGGCTGCCGGCACTTCGTGCGACGCTCCATGTCTCCCCCCATTCATCGGCATCGTTGCGGCGCACAAACGTCTCGCCGCCCCATGCCCCTTCCGGCCGATCGGGGCTCTCCAGGAGACCGATTTTAGTTTAGTAAGGGCAGCCAATCCCCGTGCGCCCTGCGTGGAAGCACGCGCCGAAAGATCGGAAAGCGGGTCATACCCTATCGTATTGAACGGGGGCACAGGGCCCGGCGCCACCTTATGAACAACGGAAGTAATGTCTAAAGACCAAACGATGACCTTCTCTGTCGCCCCTATGATGGATGGCGGAAATTTTCTTTATTTTTCAAAGATTTGAGCGGTGGGCGTGTGCAATTTCTGTGCACTTGGGGCGCGCTTCTCTGCGCTTTTCTTTTGTGCTCTTCGCCGTCCGTGGCCCCTATCATACTGTCAATGCGCGTGCCGTCGCCACCTTTATTGTTTCGGTTCCTTGCCTTTGGGTAGTTCGAATCCCTCTAGGCTCAGGACCTATTAATTGCGCTGCGGATGTGATTCACAGTCTCCATTGAGGAGGCTGGCATGGGTGATTTGTTCCTGCTGAGCGAGCGGCAGATTGCTCGGATCTCGCCGTTCTTTCCTTTGGCCCATGGCGTGCCGCGGGTCGATGACCGCCGGGTGGTGAGCGGCATCGTCTATGTGATCCGCAATGGGTTGCAGTGGAAGGATGCGCCGAAGGACTATGGCCCGCACAAGACACTGTACAACCGCTTCATCCGCTGGAGCCGGCTCGGGGTGTTCGACCGCATCTTCGCCAACCTGGCCGGCGAAGGGCCGAGACCCGAGCGCATCATGATCGATGCCACCCACCTGAAAGCTCACCGCACGGCGGCGAGCCTGCTTAAAAAAGGGCTGTTCCCCGTCGTATCGGGCGCACCAAAGGCGGCCTGAACTCCAAGCTCCACACCGTCTGCGATGGCGAGGGCCGGCCGATCATCATGGTACTGTCGGAGGGTCAGATGAGCGACCACAAGGGGGCCCGCCTCGTCCTCAATGCCTTGCCGCCGGCCCGAACCCTGATCGCCGATCGGGGCTACGACAGTGCCTGGTTCCGGGCGGCGCTGGCCGACAAGGGCATCCAGCCCTGTATCCCCTCATCGCGGAGCCGAAAACGTCCTTATCCCTACGACAAGAACCTCTACCGCCAGCGCCACAAGGTCGAGAACCTGTTCGCCAAGCTCAAGGACTGGAGGCGCATCGCCACTCGCTACGACCGATGCGCACACACCTTCTTCTCGGCCATCTGCATCGCAGCAACCGTCATCTTCTGGCTCTGATCAATGAGTCCTGAGCCTAGCTCCGCCAGATATCTTCTCAAATCACTGATTTTTATCGACAAAATCAGACAGCGATCCCGCTTCCCCACACTTTACCCCACATTCTGAAAATGCTGGATTTTGTGCCTCGCGCCCATACGAGGCGCGTCTGAGGCGGTTGCGGCTGCGAACAGCTCACGCACCTCGTCCCTACCCCGACGCCATCGAGACGCAGGTCGCGAAGCGGGCGTGGCATTTGATTAGCTCGCGTGCGCCGGCATAGGGGCGCCGGGCAGATGAGGGCCGCGAGAACGGTCCCCGGGCGCCGGACGCAGTGCGTGGACGACCACTCAACTGTTTGATCCTGTTGAAGAAGCCCGAGGCGGTCTCTCTGGGGATGGAGGCAGCCGCTCAATGCGCAGTTGCACTTGCTGCATCGCTGGGCGGGACATTGACAAAGAGGGCCCCGGTGCCGTCTCGAACCGGGCGGCGCCGGGGCATGGGCCTGGCAGCCGGATCAGAACGCTGCGTGGCCGGGGCGTCATTGACATTCTAAAAGACTAGAATATAAGAAGCATAGCCTTAGGGGGACGATCTGGTCCGCCGATAAAAATAATCTCAAAAGCTACGCTGGGGTGAACCGTTGACCAGGAGCGCCGCGCCTCCCGCCCCCCACCGCCGTCTTCCATCCCTCGCCAAGATGGGGCGACTTGCCGGAGGGCCGGTTTCAACCGCCTTCGCACTTCTCGCCCTATGGGCGCTCGCCGTCGTGATTCTGGATGTGCCGCCATATCTGCTGCCCAGCCCGCGGGCTGTGATCACGCAGTGGTGGGTGAATCTGCCAGCTCTTCTGCCGCATGCCGTGGCGACCGCCAGCGTCATCCTGCTTGGCTATGGCTGCGCCATCCTCGTCGCCATCCCGCTCGCATTGTCCATCGCCTTCTTTCCGCTGGTGGGCAGCACGGTCTATCCCGGCATCGTGATGCTGCAGAACGTGCCGAAGATCGCGATCGCGCCCTTGTTCGTGATCTGGTTCGGCTTCGGCCTCGCACCGAAGGTGCTGCTCGTTTTCCTCATCACCTTCTTCCCCGTCATGGTGAGCGCCACGGCGGGGTTCCGCGCCTTGCCGAGCGAGATTGGTGATTTCGTCCGATCCACCGGCGCAACGGGCTGGCGCGTCTTTCGTCTGGTGCGGCTCCCGGCGGCCCTGCCGCACGTCTTTGTGGGCTTGCGGATCGCGGCGACCGTCGCGCCGACTGCTGCGATCGTGGCCGAGTTCGTCGCTTCCGACCAAGGCCTCGGCTATCTCCTGCTGAGATACAATGGTGACATGAACACCACGATGAGCTTTGCCGCGATCCTGACGCTGGGAATGATCGGCATCGCTCTCTTCTTTGCAGTTGAACTCGCTGAAAGACTGTTCACGCGCCGCCGGCCCTCGGCCGCAAGCGCGCGCAGCGAGACCGTCTGATCATCTTCATCTCCAGGGAGGGGAGTGCCCGTGCCGAACAAGAAGAGCCCCGGCGGCGCATTCGCGGCCATCGTCCTGTCTGTCCTGCTTTCCTGCCCGAACCCGGCGGCTGCGGCCGACAAGGTCTCCGTGCGGCTGCACTGGCTCGTCAATGGCACAGGCCTCGCCTGGTACCTGGGCAAGCAGCGCGGCTATTTCGAGCAGGCCGGAATTGATCTCACGATCAACGAGGGGCGTGGCTCGGTCGTCACCACGCAGGTGGTCGGTTCCGGGTCCGAGCCGTTCGGCACGGCTGACGCGGTTGCCGTCATCCAGGCCGTTTCCAAAGGCGTTCCGATCAAGGCTGTCATGACAGTGCAGGATCAGGGGCCGCTCGGTGTCATCACCCTGGCCGATTCCGGCATCTCGACGGTGCAGGACCTCAAGGGCAAGCGGCTCGCCGTCACCGCCGGCGATGCGCAGACGCAACAATGGCCGGTCGTGGCGAAGGCGAACGGCCTTGGTCAGGACGATGTCAAGCTCGCCTTCATCGACGGGCCGTCCAAGACGCCAACGCTCATGAACAAGCGCGCCGATGCCATCCTGGGATCCTGCATCGACCATGTGGTGCTTGTGCGAAACGCCGGCGGCGATCCCCGTTGCATTACGTTCGCAGAAAGCGGCGTTTCGACCATTGGCATCACGGTGGTCGCCAATGACCAGATCATCAAAAGCAATCCCGACCTGGTGAAGCGCTTCGTGGAAGCGACCATCCGGTCCTACAAGGCTTTTTACGCAGATCCCCAGGCGGCCATCGCGGCTGCCGCCGCTGCCGTCCCTGACATTGACAGGAAGGTTCTCGCCGAGCAGTCCAGGATCATCCAGGAGTATTACGGCAACAAGCCCGTCGGCCCTCTCGTTCCCAAGGATTGGCAGGAGACGGTGGACACGATGAAGAAGGCCGGCGTTCTGACGGGCGACCTTCCGGCAGATGCCTATTACCGGGCGGAATTCGTAAACAAGTGAACGACCGGCTGGATACCACAATGCTCAAGAGCACTCAGGCCACCAGTCGGGATGGGGACGACTTCCACATCGTTCTCGACAAGGTCTCGAAAGTGTATGGCGAGGGCGCACGGCAGACCGTCGCGCTCAATGATACGTCCCTGCGGATCGCCAAAGGCGAGTTCGTGTCCATTGTCGGTCCCTCAGGGTGCGGCAAGAGCACGTTGATGAAGATGATCGCAGGGCTCCATTCGCCGAGTTCGGGTCGGATCACGGTGGCCGGGCGCCCGGTCGATGGGCCGGTCACGGACCTCGGCATCGTGTTCCAGGCTCCGGTGCTGCTGGACTGGCGGACCATCCTGGACAATGTGCTTGTCCAGATCGAACTGCGCGGACTGTCGAAGAAGGCTTATCGCGACCGCGCCCTCGCCCTGCTCGAGAGCGTCGGCCTTCGCGACTTCGCGGACCGCTATCCCGATGAGCTTTCGGGCGGCATGCGTCAGCGGGCCTCCATCGTTCGCGCCCTGATCCACGAGCCGCCGCTGCTGCTCATGGACGAGCCCTTCGGTGCGCTCGATGCCCTCACACGCGAGCAAATGCGCCTTGATCTTGAAGATCTCTGGCTGAGCAAGCCCATGACGGTTGTTTTCGTCACCCACAGCCTTGATGAAGCGATCCTGCTGTCCGATCGGGTTGTCGTCATGTCGCCGCGTCCGGGGCAGGTTGAGCGCGTGATCGAGATCGATATTCCGCGTCCCCGGGGGCTCGATGCGCGGCGGCATCCCGTGTTCGACCAAGCCACCCAGATGGTGACCGACATCTTCCTCAGTCGCGGGATTCTCCAACGCGGCGGGTTCTCCGGCGCCGCTGCGCATTGAGGGATGCGACGCTGAAGGCGTGGAACCGTGCCACGCCGCCGGGCCGGAGCGTCTGATCCTGGCTTCCCCTGGGCGCGAGGCTGGAGACCACGGAGGGCGGTCGCTGCCGCTGTCGTTTCTGCCGCAACCGGCCTTTCACGCCCCTTTCTTGCCCATTCAGTCGTGATGCCCGGCGTGCTGCGGAGCACGCCGGATGCGCACGCGTTGGTGCTGCATGCGCAGTGTGGCTCGCGCCAAACCGACCCCAGGAAAGTCAGTTTGACT
Source organism: Aquabacter sediminis (assembly GCF_028863665.1). Lineage (GTDB taxonomy): Bacteria > Pseudomonadota > Alphaproteobacteria > Rhizobiales > Xanthobacteraceae > L1I39. Next base: position 112,721 of record NZ_JARBFX010000010.1, on the reverse strand, counting down.
CATCAAAAATACTAGAATATATGAAGCCAGCCCTCGAATGGCGGGAAACGCCTCAGCTCGGTAACGGGGGATCGGGAGGCCGTCGAAACGGCGGCGGTTGAGCGGCATGACACCGATCAAGTTTCTGTATCGTGGCCTGAAGTTGAATCCGCTGGGCGACGCGGTGGTCGATGGCGGTTGCACCCTGACCTATGCACAGCTCGCGGCGCAGGTTGACGCGTTCGCCGCTTACCTGCAGCACCAGCTGCGCGAGCCTCAGGCCCGTATCGGCATCTGCGCGCACAACAACTGGCAGCATGTGGTCGCCATGTTGGGCGTGTTCGCGTCCGGGCACACATGGGTTCCGCTGAACCCGCGCAATTCGCGTGAGGAACTTGCCGGCATCGCGGTGGCTGCGGACCTCTCCCTGATTATCGCTGATGCCGGTTTCCTGCCTCTGTTCGCGGCCTTGGAGCGGGACTGCCTTGTGTGTGCCGGAGAGGTCGCGGGATACGAGACGGTCGCCGGCATGTGTGCCCGGCATCCCGGCGAGCGCCCGGCCGATATCTCGCACCTGCGCGATGGGCTAATGGCCATAAAGTTCACGGGCGGCACCACCGGAAGCCCCAAGGGTGTGATGCAGCCCTATCGCGCCTTCGAAAGCTGCATTGCCAGCATGCTGACCGTCTTCGGGTTTTCCCAAGACGACCGGATGCTGGCTGTGGCTCCGCTGACCCACGGGGCTGGGACCTTTCTGCTTCCCATCTTCGCCGTGGGCGGGTGCACTGTTCTGCTGGATGGCGCCAAGGCACCGAAACTTTCCGAAGTGCTGCTTCACGAGCGGATCACCACAAGCTTCATGCCGCCCACGCTGATCTACACGCTGATGGATCATGCGATGGCGAACAGCATCCGTTACCCCGCACTCCGCTGCCTGATTTATGGCGCGGCGCCCATGCCGGCAGCGAAGATCCAGCAGGCGCTGGACCTTCTGGGGCCGTGTCTTGCCGCCATTTACGGCCAAACCGAATCCCCGAGCATGATCGCCGCCATCACGGCCGGGGAGCTTGCCCGAGAGCGCGATCTCTCCACCGTGGGGCGTCCCTGCCCCTTCAATGAAGTGCAGATCATGGGACCGGACGGGGCGTTCCTTCCTGCTGGCGAGACCGGCGAGGTGGTGGTCCGCGGCGATCTGGTGATGCGCGGCTATCTCAACAGCCCCGACCAGACCGCGGCGACCATTGTCGATGGCTGGCTGCACACCGGCGACCTCGCCAGCTTTGATAATCGCGGCTACCTGACGCTCAGGGGACGGCTGCGGGAGGTCATCATCTCCGGCGGCTTCAATGTTTACCCCGCGGACGTGGAGGCGGCGCTGGCGCGGCATCCGGAGGTGCTGCAGGTGATCGTGGTCGGGCGTCCCGACGAATACTGGGGTGAGCGGGTGGAGGCGGCGGTGGTGCAGGCCAGTGGCGCCGCCACCACGGCGGCCGATCTCATCGCCTTTGCCAAGGCGGAAGTCGGCCCGGTGCGTGCGCCGAAAGCGATCCATTTCCTTCCTGCGATGCCCACCAATCCCGTCGGCAAGGTGACGCGCCGGGATGTCGTGTCCGCGATCGAAATCCTTGAAAGAGAGAGCGTCTGATGGCGTCTGGCACTGGAGTATACATCGTCGGCTCTGGCATGACGGCGCTGGGCAAGCAACCCGACCGATCCGTTCGCCAGCTGTCGCAGATCGCCCTGTCCAGGGCGCTTGCCGATGCCGGCCTTTCGGATGCGTCCGCCATTGAAGCTGCATGGTTTTCCAATACGCGGCAGGCGCTGCTTGAGGGCCAGAATGGCATTCGCGGCGAAGTGGCTCTGCGGGACGCGGGGATTGCCGGCGTCCCGGTCACGAATGTCGAGAATGCGTGCGCCAGCGGAAGCACCGCCCTCCTGAATGCGGTTGCTTACCTGAAGGCCGGGTTCGGTGAGGTCGTCGCAGTTGTTGGCGCGGAGAAGATGTTCTTCCCCGAAAACCGCCAGGGCATGTTTGCGGCTTTCAAGGGCAGCACGGATGTCCTGCGCTTTGATGAACAGCTGGAACAATTGCTGGCTCTGGCGCAAGCCATGCCCATCCCTCCGGGAATTGAGGCGTCAGCCGAGCGCAGCGTGTTCATGGACATCTACGCGGCATTCGGGCGCTATCACATGGCGCGCTTCGGGACCACGCAGCGCCAGATCGCAGCCGTGGCGGCGAAAAACCATCACAACTCCACCCTCAATCCCGATGCGCAATATCGCTTTGACATGACCATCGACGAGGTGCTGGCCGACAGGCCCGTCTCATGGCCATTCACGCGCGCCATGTGCGCGCCCATCAGCGACGGCGCGGCGGCGCTTATTCTCTGCACGGGCAGCAGCCTCCGGCGTTTTGACGCCAAAAGGGCAGTGCCGCTTGCGGCCTGTGCCCTCACCTCGTCCAGTACCCGTGGTGTGGATGATCTGGACAGCCATCTGGGGCGGCGGGCCGCACTGCGGGCTTATGAGCAGGCCGGCGTGGGGCCGCAGGACATGTCTCTGGCCGAAGTGCATGACGCCACCGCTTTCGCTGAAATCATCCAGATTGAGAACCTGGGCTTCTGCGCGAGGGGCGAGGGCGGCGCCCTGACCGAGTCGGGCGCGACCCGGCTGGGAGGCCGAATCCCCGTGAATCCGTCCGGTGGTCTCCTGTCCAAGGGCCATCCCATCGGCGCGACCGGCGTCATGCAGATCCACGAACTCGTCACACAACTCCGCCACGAGGCCGGCGCGCGGCAGGTCTGCGGAGCACGCTGGGCCATTGCGGAAAATGGCGGTGGCTTCCTTGGCTGCGAGGAGGCTGCGACCGTCGTCACCATCCTCGGCGGAAAATAGAACCGATCCTTCTGCATTCAGGAAACAAACAAGATGAAGCTGGTTACATATAATCATAAAGACCGTGAAAGCTTTGGCATCGTCACGGGTCCCGACGCCAGCCCGCAGGGTATTGTCGATCTGGGGGATCGTTACGCATCGCTGCGGGATCTGCTTGCCGATGAGAACGGCCTCGCTTTTGCTCGCTCGCGTGAGGGGAACGCGCCTTCAGTCGCATGGTCGGATGTGCAACTGGCGCCGGTCATACCAAACCCTTCCAAGATCCTGTGCGTAGGCGTCAACTATGCGAGCCACGTCAAGGAAACCGGCAGGGAAATGCCCGCCAAGCCGATGATGTTCACGCGTTTTGCCGAATCCCAGGTGGGCGCGAACGCGGACATGCTTTGCCCGAAGGTCTCGGACCAGTTCGACTATGAGGGCGAGCTTGCCGTCATTATCGGCACCCGCAGCCGATACGTGACGCCGGAGCAGGCGATGAGCCGTGTCGCCGGCTATTCCTGCTATAATGACGGGAGCCTGCGGGACTGGCAGCGCCATACCCAGCAGTTTGCACCGGGCAAGAACTTTCCGAAGACCGGTGCGTTCGGCCCCTGGATGGTGACGGCGGACGCGCTGCCCGACATTTCGGCTCAGACACTGGTTACGCGCCTCAATGGGCAGGTGGTCCAGAGCGCGACCCTGGACGATCTCATCTTCGATGTTGCGGCCCTGGTGTCCTATTGCTCGTCATTCATCACACTTGAGCCGGGTGACGTCATCATCACGGGCACCACCGGCGGCGTGGGTGCGTTCCACAAGCCCCCGCTTTGGATGAAGGCTGGAGACACTGTCGAGGTGGAGATTTCCGGCATTGGCGTGCTGCGCAACAGCATCGCCAAAGAAGCCGAAGACTTCGTCATTTGACCGCATCATCCGCTATTCAGACCGGGGGCTATCTTGAGTTATCTCATCCGCCAGATGGGCCACATCGCACTCGCCACGCCTGATCCTGAGGGCTCGGCTCAGGATCTTTCAGATATCGTCGGCCTGCGCATCGTCGACCGGAGCGAAAACCTCGTCACCCTGTCGTGCAACACGCGGCGCCACGAGGTCGGCTATTTCAGGAGCCGGAAGAAGGCGGTTCTTGCGGTTGGTCTTGAGGCCATGGACGCGGACGCGGTGGCCGAGGTGCGACGCCGGGCGGAAGCCCACGGCTGCGAGATCCTTGCAGACATATCCTATTTCCCGAACGTGAAATGCGCCGTGCGCTTCAGCACGCCGCATGGCCTGATATTCGAGGTGCACACGCCGGTGCCCCGCGATCAGCCGGGACCGCAGGGCGTGCATCTTGCCAGCCCCGTTCGCCTGGAGCATGTGAATGTGCGGGTGGAGGACACACGCGGCTTCGGTGCCTTCTGCGTCGACGTCTTCGGCATGAAGCTGTCCGATCGCACCGCCGATGATGGGCTCATATGGTTTCGTGCCGCTGATGGCTATCACCATACGCTCGCCATCGGCACCGGAGCCGCAAAGCTTCACCATTACGGGTTCGATACCAGTTGCTTCGAGAATATTGCGCGGCTCGCGGACGTGCTGGCATCGAAGGGGCGTGCGATGCTGTGGGGACCCGGGCGCCACGGCGCGGGCAACAACATCTTCAGCTACTACATCGATCCGAACGGCTGTGTCGTCGAGACCTCCATCGAGATGGAGCGGATCGACTGCGACGCCTCGCATGAGCCGCGCACCTGGCCCCTGGCCTCCGTCAAGCGGTTGCGCAATCTCTGGGGGCCTCTGGAAGGGGACGACTACCGGGCAGCCGGCATCGATTTCGCGCGGGAGGCCTGAGAAACGAACACGGGCTTGCGCGCTCTCGCTCAGGTCCGGGTTCGATCTTCCGCGATCTGGGCGATCCGCCTGGCGACGGCCAGGACATGTCGCCTCATCGTGTCGACCGCGCGGGCCGAGTCCTGTGCTTCGATGGCAGCAATGATCGTCTCATGCTCCTCGTGAGCCACCTTGAGACGCTCCATGAAAATCGGCGCACCGGCGGTCGCCACGAGAAAATCACCGAGATCGCTCATCACCTCCGTGACCTCGGTGAGGGCCGCCGATTGGATCGTTGAATGGATCGCAAAATGGAACTTCTGATTCAGCCTGCGATACTCCCGAGAGAGCTCCACGGCATCCAGATCACCGTTCATCAGGCGGCCAATCTCGGCGGACACCGATCTAAGCTGCTTGATGTGTGCTGGCGCGGCGCGCCTGCAGGCGAGATCGACACAGACGCACTCCGCTTCTGCGAAAAGTTTGTAGAAATCGACCATCTCCTGGAGTTCGTAGCGACGGGGAAAGCTCCCGACCTGCGGGACGATGGTCACGAAGCCTTCCAGCGCGAGCCTGCGGACTGCCTCCATCACGGGCTGCCGGCTCACCCCCAGGTCGCTGGCAATCGCATCGATGGGCATCAGTGTTCCGAGCTCAAGCGCACCATCCAAAAGCAGCTGCTTGACGTGCTGATAGACCTGAACGCCAAGACCTGACTTCTGTCGACGAAGCATCCTCGCCCCACACCCAAATCATCCAAAAATCTAGAATAACACCCGGCCCCATGATTTCGCAACGCACAGAGGGCCTGTACGTCAGGCCGCAGGACGCACGATGCTCGAAGACAGAACAGTTGCGCCTTCAGCGCATCCAGGTGCCGCCGAGCTTTGCGCTCAGTTGCCTGGCGCTTTCCACCAGAGTTTCGCGGTACGCCTCACCCCCGCGTTCCCTTGAGAACGCTCCGGCAGAGCCGAGCAAGGACAGAGCCATCGGGACACCGCCCGCGCTGTCGAAAACGGGCGCGCTCAGGGAGTCAAAGCCGTGGAACAGGTCACCAAGAGCTTCTGCGAGGCCGGTGGCCCGCACATCGCCCAGCATGCGTTCAAAGCGTGCCAGGCTCACCTGCCGGCCCGCAATTGTCGGCTTCAGCCCACTGGCCAGTTCAGTCTCGATCAAGGGCCGCGTCACGGAGGAGGGCAGGAAGGCAGCAAAGACACGGCCGGAGGCCGAATTCAGCACCGGGATCGAACTGCCAATCCGAGAGGATACGGTGATCGGCTGGAAAGGCTCGATGCGGCGCACCACAGTGGGTCCGCGATCTCCCCAGACAACGAGTGCACAATTCTGCCCCGTGGCGTCATGCAGGGCACGCAGCGCCTGGTCTCCCAGCCTGAATGCGTCCAGGCGGTTCTGGGCCGCAAGCCCGAGAGCGATCGCGCCGCCGCCCAAATGGTATTTCCCGTCCATCGGGTCCTGCTCGACCAGATTAGACCTGCACAGGCTCACCAGAAACCGATGGACCTTGCTTGGAGGGAGATCAGCAGCTTTGGCAATTTCCCCCAGATGCATCGCTTCAGGCCCCCGGGCCAAGATGAATGCGATCTCCAGACCAAGTTCGATCTTGTCGACGCCCTGCTGCTGGCGCTCCTCGGGCTCGCGCCCCTTGGCGAGCTTCCGCACCGTTTGAAACCCGACTCTTTGACGCGTGGATGGTGTGGCCATTTGAGAATCACAGGAGGGCTTGGAAGCGCTCAAGGTACGACGTTTATCGGAACGGAGATAGCGCGGGGCCTCATGGGAGAAGCTCACGCGCTCTGCGACGAGAGCGCGGGTCAGTCCGTCTTTCCGACCGTCCCCGCCGGATGCTGCAAAGGCCCCAGAAAGTCGAAGGAAGATTGTCGGAATTAGAAAAATGGAATACGTTCTATTTTCACGGGGCCGGGTGGAGATGGACCGAGCCTGCGGGGCGATGCCAGACGATTTAAGGCGGGGTCTCAGTGAGCAGCGAGATGGATCTGCAGATGCCCGCCTCGACCCTCCTGCCGTTGCGCGGGCAGGGGTGATGCCGTCGCGGCGCGTATGGAGCCACGTTGCCTTCGGGCCCGCCGACCGCTCGTTACCAAAGCCGGCGGGCAGCCCTCAAACACTGGCCAGGGCTGCCTGATCAAAGGGGGGGACTGTCCCCAGCCCGCGCTGCCGAAAGACGCCAACAATAAAACGGGAGGATGAAGGTGAAACGTTCGAATTCGCTCATCGGTCGGATATTGGGTCTGAGCCTGGCGACGTTTGCGGGGCTCAGCCTCGCGCCTGCCGTATCCCATGCGGAGGAGTGGCCTTCTCGACCGATCAAGATGATCGTCGGATTTCCGGCGGGCGGTAGCCCCGATATCGTTGGACGTCTCGTCGCAGACAAGCTTGCACAGCAGCTTGGCCAGACCGTTTACGTCGACTCCAAGGTTGGCGCCAGCGGCGTTATAGCGAGTGACACTGTCTCAAAGTCCACGCCCGATGGCTACACCATGGTGATGCTCACGGGTGCGCATTCGGGCACAGCCGCGACCCGCAAGTCGTTGCCATACGATCCCGTCACGGGCTTCAGCATGATTTCGCTGGTTGCCGCCTATCCGCTGCTGGTGGTCGTAAGGCCGGATTCTCCCATCAAGTCTTTCCGTGAGCTTCTGGCGAAAGCGAAGGCAGAGCCGGACAAGATCAGCGTGGGCTCGAACGCCCCGGGAAGCGTGCATCATCTGCTGGGTGAATTGATCAATATCGAAGCCGGTGTCTCGATGACACAGGTGCCCTATCGGGGAGATGGGCAGTCCATCCTCGATCTGACGGGTGGCCGGATCGATGTCATGATCGGCACCGCCACCACTCTTCTTGATCAGGTCAACCAGGGGGCGTTGAGAGCCATCGCGGTTTCGTCGCCCGAACGCTACCCGCTGCTTCCCGATGTCCCGACGATCGAGGAAACGCTGCCGGGTGTCGAGGCCATGTCCTGGCTCGGATTGGCAATGGCGCCGAAGACACCTCAGCCCATCATTGACCGCGTCAATCGCGCCTTGCGGGTGATCCTTGCCACGCCAGACATCAAGGCTCGCTTCGCACAGCTTGGCGCCGTGCCCACATGGTCCACTCCGGAACAAATGGCCATACAGATTACCGGGGAAGTGCAGCGTTGGACGCGCGTCGTTGAGCAGAAAAACATCGAACGCCAATAGGAGCCTTTGCGGCATCTTCTATCCGGAGGATCGGGACGGAAGAACCGTGCCCTTGGTCCTGGGCGTCAGGGAACGCGCCGCTCCCAGCCGCCCGGGTTCCCGGCCACCTGTGGTCAGTGAAAGCCTCTCCCAAGCATGCCTATCATCCTGACGGATGACTGCCGGCGCCGTCACCCAAGCGTCAGGGAGGCCGTCTGCGGGTCGTATCTGTAGCGTGTGATCGTGCCGTCGCGGATCTTCCCGATGGCCTCGTCAATGACGAACAGGGGCACAAGGAACCACTCGCGGGGGGTGACCGGGGTGCCGAAGCGGTCCCTGATCTCCACGTCCAGGCGCGCCGATCCGAACACCCGGTGGATCACGTTCTCAAGCCGCGAGCGGTTGATGTTGAACAGCTCATAGGTCGCGACGACCTCCACATCCGCCATCAGGAAGGTCGGATCAAGCCTGGCGTTGGCGATCCGTTGCGAGACGTCCCCACCGGTCACGCCGATCTTGTGCAGCACCTCGCGATGCTCCGCCACCACCGGGTGATCGGACTTCGACCGCAGCACATAGACGGTTCCGCTGGCGGCATCGCCGTCTTCGCTATCCGAGGCAAAGAGGGGGCCTGCCTCCGGGTCACTGATGCGCCGGCCGGCCTCGTCCTTGTAGAGCGCGCGCTGAAGGGAGCGCAGGAGGAGATCGCTCTCCGTCCCGTTGGAATAGATGACCCTCAGCCGGGCGTCCGTCTCGCCGTTCGGGGCTTTGAACGGCTCGCCGACCTCCGCCACATAGGCCGTCTGCCCGCCGAGGATGAAGAACTGGCCCGCCTTGATTTCCGCTTTGAGAAAGCCGGAATCCTTCACGAAGGGACGGGTGCTCCGGACGCCGTCCTTCAGATCGCGCTGCACCTACTCGAACAGCGGCTTGAACGTCGCGAAGTCCTCGCACTTCTGGCGATTGGCGATCTCCTCGGCCGCGCGCTTTTCCTCGGTGGAGCGCACATGGCGCAGGTCGGTGATGCCGCCAGCGAAAGCGTCTTTCCACTCCCTGCGGGCGCAAGCAGGCGGATATTGTCTTCCTGAGCACCTACAAAGGCTGATTGTGTCTGGTCCAGCATCCTGCCGCTCGAAGGCCGATATTTGTTTCAGGGCTTTTCAGCGCCTAGCAGCTCAATGGCGTCAGCACCATTCGTGAGCCACCCAGCTTGAGAGCTATAGCGAAAACGTCGTGCTCACCGCTATCTTTCATGGACCGGCATCAATGCCAAGGATACGCCCAAACCATCTGAAAGCCGTCCTGTGACGCCGAAAATCGTATAGGCGGGCCGCGAGCGACCAAGAAGAGAACTATGCGTTCGCTATAGCACTATGACGCATGCTGACAACTACCGGGCATCAGGACCGGCTCTTACGCTGCGTTCGGCTTCGGCTTAAGAGGCATTTTGGCGTTAGGCCCCTCGGAGAACACACGCATATCGAGCCGCTTGAAGAAATCGAGAGCATCGTCTTCGCCATACTGCTTGATGAGCGCAGAGACCCAATCCTTGAGTGCTTCGGCCGGATACGTCTCCTGCTTCTTGGGCTTAAAAACCAACTCCACGGTTCCATAAGGATTGCCCATGCTGTCCTCTTCGAAATCATACTCTCCGCTGATACCGCAGTTGGTCATCTGCGCGAACACACGTTTGCCGCGATGCCTGCCCCAGGCGGAGGCTTTAAACCGCTCTTCACGCACCTTAAGGTGCCGATCGTCAGCCTCGCCATGGCGAGCTACGACCCATATGGCCTTCATCTGCTCGGCCTTAATGGACTCCTTCACATCAGCGGCAAGCACGGCCTTCAAGCATTCATAGACATGGCGCAGGCCGGCACGTGCGATTGTACGCTCCGCTTCATCGGCTCCGGGAACACCATCGAGCGAAGACGGAAACGGTACTGCTTTAAGGCTTTCGGCGGGCGCCTTGGCCGCCTTCTTCCGCAAACCCTGAGAATAAAGGAGCAGGATGTAGGCGAACTGAGCGGTTAGGGCCGATTTTATGTCGGTCACGTTATCGAAGAGATGCAGCCAATTGTCCTCGTGCCCTGCGGCGATCGTATCAACGAAGTCGACGATGCGAACGTCATCTATGGTCGGGGTGAAATCTGCACCAGGATTCTTGCGGTAGGCCGCACGTAGTGCATCGACCCGCTTATCCAGAAACGCAAAGACCGGGCGGTCCAGTTTTTGTGCTGCACGAATCTCTTCATTTGTGATCGACTTTTCGCTGCCGACATAGGTGCCGCCGCGGCGACCGCCGATGATCAGAACGACATAGTCTGCCTGCTCCATCATCGCGAGGCAGGCGTCGTGCGAATGTACCTTGGGCTTCACACCGAACTTGCCGCTCTGTGAATTCAGCACTTCGAATCCACACCCGTTGAGGAACGAGGTGAGCTCGGCGCGAGCATCGCTGAGGTCGAAGCACGTGGAACTGAGGAAGATTCTGGGCTTGGCCATGGTTCGCCTCTCTCCCAAGGCGATCCTTGGTCGTAAACACCCGAATATGGGCGCACTGACATCGCATTTTCAACCAGTATCGGTCTTCGGAGATGTGCAACGCAGTTGGATTGAGGTCCCCCTCTGATGTTGTCGCATGCCTGAGGCCTGCTTGATCATCAGAATCGTACTAGGATTGGGTGGGCCGGCGTCAACGGAGTGGGACCGATAGGCGCCCCTCAGGGTCGTCACCGAGCGAGTATTGAGGGTTTGCCAGCCCCAAAATTCTCAATGAAGAACGCTATCGGCACGCTTGAAAGGTGCCGTTCCGAGCTCGACATCAAAAGGAGGCGATTGATCGTATTGTCTTGGATGCCTTCGGGCGGCAAGACGCAAGATATCCGGCCCTCCTTTGATGCTACGCCTGACTTTTTGATAACGGATTGGGCTGCCGCATGGATCTTGATGAACCTGCCAACAAACTGCGCTTCCCGGTTTGGTTTTGCTCCGCGTTCTTCCAGGCGTGAGAGATACCTGAACAGGTTCCGGAACAAATCCGGATACCCCCCACAGGACTTCATCAACGCGTGGTCAGCGACATCCAAAGCGTTCTGAGGAAAGTCGAATTTTGCAGCCTTCATCTTTTCCGAAAAGATGGCGAGCCCCGGCGTCGCGACTGCCACTTGGCGACGGATAGCCCTCTTAACTTCACTCCAGCGGTAAGGGCTGTCCGTGACGATGCTGGCACCTGTTGCCTGGGCTAAGTACATGGTCATCTCGAAATTTGGCGCGAGTTTGAACATGCTCATTTGCCCGCCCTCTTCGCCTTCCAGTGAACCGTCCTGAAGCACAGCCAGAGGATCGAGCTCTCGCTTGCGCTCGGCAAAGCGCATTGTGGCCTCAATTTCTTCGTCGCTCATTTGTGGATTGAGTTTAAGGAGTTGTCTGCGCAGTGCCTCCGGGGGCATCAGCATCAAGCTGCGCCGAGTGTCCTCTTCCATGTGTTTTCTCAGGCGAGGCTCTTTATCGGGATCCAACCGCATCATGGGTGCTCGCGCTTGCGCCATGCCCAGCATCTGCTCGCGGAGGTGAAAATCGAAGTCGCAGGGATCGGGTATGAGATTGACCAGACCCAGTTGCACAAGCGGCATGACTGTCATGAAGAACATGATGCTTTTCAGAACATCCTGCCTATAGCGCTTCGGATTTGCGGTAGGCCGGTATTCCTTTGCCATAACTCCCGAATGGATGAACGGGTGCGCGACGATCAACTCGCCGAAATATAGCGAGGCTGCCAACGCGAAGTCGGTGATCGATGAGGGGTGGATAGAGCCAGTGTAGACCGCGCGAGCGACGCCGTCCGGCTTCGGCAGTAGCGCAAGCAAATCAGTTTCTAGTGGCCAAAGGGCCTCATACAGGAAATAGATTTCCTTGATCTTCTCATCGGTGATTTCGCGCCGGATCTGAGTCCAGTCCTTTTCCGCGTCGAGCCCCAGGATCCTTACGATCCCGTTTTGCAGCATGATGTTTCGCTCCCGGATGCTGAGCTCACTCCAAGAGGGGCGCAGCACTTCGGGCTTAGCCTGACAACACGCCTTGAAAGAATTTCCCGATCCACACCCGCAGACTTCTCGTGGGCCCAGCTGCTTCTTCGGGGCTGCCTTAATCAGGAAGTCACGCGGCTTCTCGGTCCTGCCAAATTCGTCCTGATAGTGTACATGCCCGCTCTCGTACTGAACGAACATCTCGCCGCCGAAGTGGAACAGTCCGTTTCCTGGCGGCAGGAACGTTTTCCTCAGGTCGCCCCACGGCTGCGAGACCGCCTTCTCTGGATACAGCCACTCCTTTCGGCCGCCTCCGATGTAGCGCCGTGCGCGAGATTTTAGAACGAAGTTGACCTGCACAACTTCGTCCGCAGTCAGCTTCCGGGAGCGGATGAAAGCGTCGATTCGGGTCATAGATTGCCGGTAATTTCGCGCGAAGGTCCTCTTTTGGAGTGGGCTGGTGCTCGGATCTTTTGCGTATTCCAGGTTCGAGAGGATCAGGCAGAAGTCGCGGTTCAGCGGGAAAATCGTTTGAGACGCCCTTAGTGCAATGTCGGGATCGAGCGGATACGCGCCCATCGGGTGCGTAGGCGGAACAGCATGGTTGTAGATCGTCACTGGGTGGTCGCTGAAGATGAACTTCACGTCGGAGCTCTCAGCAGAGACGATTTCGCGCACGCCCCCGACCCAGATCGTGCAATGCATCATGCGGATGCCCTGCATCTCGTACATCAACTCGTTCTGCGAGAGCTTGGGATACTGAGCCTTCAGCCAGTCCAACCCTTTCGGCGTTCGGATTTTCTGGATATCGAGGTACTCAAAGAACGTCTGGAAGTGCTTGTGCCACTCGCGCACGTCGGTACCACAAAACGCGCGCACCGCCTGGGAGCCCCTGCCGTCGATGTCACCGAACAGGCGCCGCTCGATCTCGTCGTTGACCGATGCTCCAAAGAAGGTCGAGTATAAATCCTTTTGAACGAACGCTTTCGAAGTCGGCGTATCGTTCCACGCTCCGTTTTGAGTGATCACGCGCCCATCCGGGAGGATCTTGCGCTCCGGCGTCATGTCCACAAAGGCGAGGGACGAGCGACCTGGTTCAAAGAACCCCTCTTGGTACCATTGCGGGACGTAATGATTCTGTCTCGTCTTTGACATCACTATTCTCGCGAAGACATAAATCAACAAGCTCGACACTGCTCCGGAGGCTAGCCAATTTCTTTCATGGAATCATGGGTGCTTGCTCCTGTTCGGCGCAAGTTGCGAACAATCGAGGTCGTTTCTGTGTAAGCGTCGTCCTCAGGCCACGTTACTGAGGGCGGGCCTGGCGGGATAGGCCCATGGCATGTCGATCCGGCTGTTGGGGTGGCCGCTGACGATGCGGGTGATGATGTCCGTGAGGTCCGCCTGGGGATCGATGCCGTTCAGCTTGCATGTCTCGACGAGCGAGGCGATGACGGCTCAGTGCTCGGCCCCGCCATCGGAGCAGGCGAAACAGGTCGTTCTTCCGGGGCAGGGCCAGGGGCGGATGGATCGCTCGACGATGTTGTTGTCGAGCTCGATGCGCCGTCACCGAGGAAGAGGCCAAGCCCGGCCCAGCGCGAGAGCGCGTAGCCGATCGCCTCGGCGAGCTTGGTCCTCTGGCTAATCAAGGCGAGCTTTTGCCGTAGCCACGGCTCGAGGGCGTCGACGTCGGTTTGCTCCTTTGCTGCCGTGCGTCCCGGCGCTCGTCCGGGGTGCCGCCACGGATATCAGCCTCGACACGATAGAGGACGGCGATGCCCAGCAGGGCCTCACTGGCGATCGGCGCGGGGCCGGTCTGGGCCAGCTCGTAGAGCGCCGCCGAAAAACCGGAGCTGCGCGCCATCGCTCCGCAACGCGCGTTTGAGCGTCCCTCCCCCCCCGCACTTCCTGCGCTGGCATTGCGAGCACTGCTTCAGGCAGTGGAGGTGGCCGTCCTTTGCTGCAGTTGCGTCAAGCGTGCAACATCCCTGCGGATGCGCCGCAGCTCCGGCCAAGGGAAGTGTCTTCCCTCAGCGCCATCGGCCCCCACGGTAATCAACACGTCGAGTTTCGCGGATAGACCACGCAGAGACGTGGCGTCCGCTGCAAAGAGCTCCCCGATCAGGCGCTCCTCATCGTGGGAAGCCGTAGCCTCCTCCTGCCGGGTCACGGAGTAGCCGACGGCGTGATCCGCGTCGTCCCAACGTCGCTGATGCGAACGCAGCGCTGCGGCAACTTCAGCCCGGCGAGAGCGGAGCGACGGCACTTTTGCGACAAGTTCATCGAACTGGCGCATCAAACCAATCCGTACAGGCGAGAGCAACTCGGCTGCATCGAGAACGACCTGCGGAAAGCCGATCGTCCGCGCAAGTTCGGACTCCAGCCGCTGCTGCTTCCTGCACAGGGCAAGCGTCCGCCGATGCGCGGCGCGCCACGCTTTCCATGCAAGGACAGCTGCGTCCGTTGCGCCATGATCTTCCGGCTCGGCTGCAGCCGAACTGTTGAAGGAAGTGCCGCCGACCGTCAGCAGGGCGGCGGAGAGAACGTCCCTCCGGGTTGGCCGGGACAGACTCGTGCTAATCTCAGAATCAGCCATGATCCGAGCTCCAAGCAGCTTGGGTTGTGGTCAGGCCGGACATCGTGTTCCCGCACTTTGTCCGGCTGCTTGCACGGCGAAGCCTACATGAAGATTGACCATGACGGAAGATATTCGCCATCAGATGGCGATTTTATAATGAGCCCGATTCAGTGCCGAATGGCACGCACCGCGTTGAATTTCAGCGTTCTGGACCTCGCTCGTGCCGCCGAGGTTTCGTCCAACACTGTGGTTCGGTTTGAACGCGGTGAGGCGTTGAAGGCGACCACAGTCGAGCGTCTTCAAACGGCGTTCGAAGCTGCCGGAATCGAGTTCATTCCGGAGAATGGCGGGGGGGCCGGTGTGCGCTTCCGCAAACCATCAGCATCCGAATAAGGCCTCTTTGGCCGCCGCCAACACGTGAAGAAAGTGCGGACTCCGCGCTGCTCCACGGCAGTTTCGTTGCAATGTTTCAGCACGAGACCGGACACTCGTTCGCATCCTTAATCCAGGTTCGACTGCAGCGCGACCGCGGTGCGAGCGGCTTGCGACTGCGAACTAACGGCATCAACGATCGCACCTCCTAGGTCGGCTGTAGTGGCTTCGGCGGTGATAACGCGTCATGGGTTGACTTCGGCAGCAGCTGACGTTGCTCGGTTCCGGACTCGGAGTATATTTGGCATGTCTTGTTTGATTATTTTCACTAGTGGTAAATAAGAGGGGATTGAGTGCCGCCCGTAATCGGCGGGACGGCTCTGGGTCCTCGAATTCGCTGCCGCCGCCGGCGCCAACGCGTCAAACTCCTGGTGTTTCGCAACGCAGGAAGCGGCTGATGGAATTCTTTTGCGGACTGGATGTGGGCCTTGAGGCGACCGCGCTGTGCGTCGTCGACGAGCGCGGCGATGTGCATCTTCGGTGCACGGTAGAGACGGATCCGCAGGCGATCCATGACGCCGTCGTTCCGTTTCTGCCGCGCTTGCGCCGGGTCGGGCACGAAGCGGGATCGCTGTCGCCGTGGCTGCATCCCGAGCTCATGCGGCTCGGCCTGCCGGCGGTGTGTCTGGAGACGGTTCATGTGCGCGCGGCGATGTCGGCGCAGCGCAACAAGACCGACGCCGCCGATGCGCTCGGCATCGCCCATCTGATGCGCACCGGCTGGTTTCGCCATGCCCACATCAAGTCGGAGCGCTGTTACCGGATCCGCCTGTTGCTGACACAGCGGCGCAATCTCAAGCGCAAGGTGCTGGACCTTGAGAACACCATCCGGCACTCGCTCAAGGCGTTTGGCATCCGCATCAAGGGCACCGGGCGCGGCGGTTTCGAGCAGGCGGTGCGCGACGCGGTCGCCGGCGATGCGCTGACCAGCGAACTGATGGACGCGATGCTGATCGCGCGCGCCGCGCTGTGTAAGCAGTACTGCCGGCTGCACGATCTGGTGGTGAAGATGGTGGCGCGCGACGAGCTCTGCCGGCGCTTCCTCGGCATTCCCGGCGTCGGTCCGGTGACGGCGCTGAGCTTTGTGGCGGCGATCGATGATCCCTTGCGCTTCCGCCGCTCGCGAGACGTCGCCGCCTATTTCGGGCTGACCTCGCGGCGCTGGCAGTCCGGCTCCTCGATCGACGTCCAGGGCCGCATCAGCAAGGCGGGCGATCCCGATGTGCGCCGCGCCCTGTACGAGGCGGGCTCGGCGCTGATGGCCCGTTTCAAGGGCCAGGACAAGCTGCGCAGCTGGGGTCTCGAGCTCGCCAAACGCAGCTGCCACCGCAAGGCGACGGTAGCCGTGGCGCGCAAGCTGGCGGTGATCATGCACGCCATGTGGAGCGACGGAACGTTCTATGTCGGCCACGCCGGCGCCAGCGCCGCGGACGTCGCGGCGCGCGCGGAGGTGAAGGATCGCCGCCTGTTGGGGGCGCATGCATGACGGTGCCAACACCCACGCCGTGCCACGTGTCCGGCGGCTGAAGGATCGATGATTGACGCGCTGGGCGTCGCCCGACCAACGATGGAGCTCCGCGCAAGCGGATGAGAACTGGTGCAGACCAAGGACGACGGGAAGCACGCTATCTTGCCTGCGGCCGCGCCGATCGGAAGACGGCCGGACCGCGCTCGAATGCCTGTGATGCAGCCCCGTGGCTCCGATGGAAAGATGCGCCGCGACGGATCGAGCGCTGCCGATGAGCAGCCGAACCAGGCCGTCGACGAGCGCGGAGGACTGCACGGCACACCAGGACTCTCGCCTCAGGAGCCGTCGTGCTGCGTGGCGTCGTTTAGCGTATTATTGAATGCAATGGAGGAGAGACGACGATTTCGAACAGATCTGACAAAGCACAACCGATTAGGACGGCAAGATAAAGCGGATTTTCAATCCGCGCGAGCTTCGCTCTTAATATGTTGTCTGCACGTTGTTTTCCGTTCCGGAAAACGGCTCTAAGCGGCCTCGCGGAAGGTGTGGATTTGCGTGTCGATCGTTTAATACATTGATATATTGTTAGTTTTCGTATGCATGCGCAATGTGCACCCAGCCGCGCCTGCGCCAAAACCGACGTTTCCACGCTATACTTTGATCTATTGCTTTTCGACTTGCGGGGTGCGCTTTGGCGGCCAAACCTGCGGTCATGACACGCCGCGACGACGATGAATTCCGCATCAAGCCGGGCCGCCCACGAAGCCGGGGCACGCGGCTGAAGACCCACGAGTTGACCTTCGTCCAGCAGGCCCTGATCGCCGCTCGCAATGCCGGCGGCGGCGCCGGGATAGGTGGCGGGTTCGCTGGAGCGGGCGGCAGCAGCGGCCGGTTCAATGCGCGAGGTCGTGGCGCGAAGACGATGGCGTCGCTGCCGCGCGACAGCGGAGGCTGGCAGTCGGGATCCTCAGGCCGGTTCCGCTCCCGCCGCGTCGTGGTCAAGGCGCGGGTGGTGAAGCTTGCCGGGAAGGGGAAGAGCGGACGCAGCCCGAAGATGCGCGGCGCGGTGTCCGTGGGCGCGGTAGGGGCGCATCTGCGCTATCTCGAACGAGACGGCGTGACCCGCGACGGCGAGAAGGGTCGTGCCTACTCGGCCCTCGGGGACGAAGTCGATGCCAAGGTCTTCGTCGAGCGGAGTGGCGAGGATCGCCATCAGTTCCGCTTCATCGTCGCGCCGGAGGATGCCGCCGAGCTCGGCGACCTGAAGCGCTTCACGCGTGACCTGATGCGGCACATGGAGAATGACCTCGGCACCAAGCTCGACTGGATCGCCGTCGATCATCACAACACCGGTCACCCGCACAGCCACATCCTCGTCCGCGGCGTGCTCAACGATGGCCGCATCCTGAACATCGCCGGTGACTACATCGCCCATGGCATCCGCCATCGGGCGAGCGAGCTGATGACGCTGGAGCTGGGCCCGCAGGCCGAGGTCGAACTGCAGAACAAGCTGCGCCACGAGGTGGACGCCGATCGCCTCACGCGGCTGGACCGGATGATGATCGCCGAGCAGCGCGAACACGGCATCCTTGATCTGCGACCGGATGCTGGCGAGAGCTATCTCGTGCGCACCAACCGGCATGTTCTCATCGACCGGGTGAAACGGCTGGAGAACTTCGGCATCGCCGAGGAGATCGAGCCAGGACGTTGGAGACTTGCCGAGCGAGCGGAGAGCACGCTCCGGGCGATGGGCGAGCGCGAGGACATCCTGCGCACCATGCATCGCGCGCTGGCCGATCACGGGCTCGCGGAAGAGCGCGGCGCCGAGCAATACGTCACCCATGGCAACCGCATCTCATATGCCCTTATAGGACGCGTGCTTGATAAAGGATTGGCCGGTGATGAGATGGGCGAGCGCTTCTATCTGGTCATCGACGGTGTGGACGGACGCACCCATCATGTCGAGACCAGCGACGCCTCCCGGCTGGAGGATATCAAGCGCGGCCACATCGTCGCGCTAGACCCGCTACCGACAAAGTCCGATCCACGTCCGGCCGACCTGAACATCGCCACCATGGCCGAGGCGAACAGTGGCATCTACCGACCCAGCGAGCATCTGGAGCTGGCCCTCCCGGCGATCGAGCAGCAGCGCGGCGATCCGGATGCCTTCATCCGCGCCCATGTGCGGCGGCTGGAAGCGCTGCGCCGGGCCGGCCATGTCGAGCGCATCGACGCCGACCATTGGAAGATCCCGGAGGACCTGCCTGAGCGCGGAATCGCCCATGATGCACGAACCGCGCGGAAGGACTTCGCGGTGCGCACGCTCTCCGCCGTCGAACTCGACCAGCAGGTCGCCAGCGATGGCGCCACCTGGCTCGATCGGGAGCTGGCCTCGCGACAGCGCACCGAGCTTTCCGACGCGGGCTTCGGCCGCGAGGTGAACGACGCCATGGAGCGCCGCCGCCAGAGCCTCGTCGACCAAGGCCATGCCGTGCGGCTGGAGAACGGCACCGTCCGTGCGCCGCGCGACATCCTGGCCCGCCTTGAGGCCATCGAGGTGGACCGCGTCGGCCGTGCCATGGCGGCAGAGCGTGGTCTTGCCTACACGCCGAGCCAGCCCGGTGAGTATGTGTCCGGCCGGCTCGCCGGCTCGGTCAATCTGGTCAGCGGGCGTTTCGCCATGATCGACGACGGTCTCGGCTTCCAGCTCGTGCCCTGGCAGCCTGTGCTGGAGAAACAGGTCGGCCGGCACATCTCCGGTGTCTCCCGCGGCGATGGCGGCGTCGAGTGGAGCCTCGGCCGCAACCGGGGCCTGGGGCTTTAGGGCGCGCTGCGCTGAGGCGGCGGCGTCTCCAGATCGGGATCGGCCGGCAGCGGGGCGAGGGGGTCGATCGCCGGGAACAGCGTGCGCTCGCGCAGCCAATCGCCAAACGAGGCGGGATCGAGCGCACACTCCAGTTCGCCAAGGCGCTGATGCGCCCAATTCAGCATGCGCTGGGTCTCAGCATCTTCTATATCCACGTACGAGTTGTTGGGGCTATCGAAGGAGCATGGGTCGAGCTGAGCTGGCCGCTGACCTACGCGACAGCATGACGCGAGTCACCCCAAGTCGAAAAAATCGGCAGAGCTAAGCCGCTCTCGCTGCCCGAATTGTGTGTAGCGCCTCCGGCTTGAGGTGGGTGTAGCGCCGGAGCATCTTCCAGTCCTTATGGCCGGTTACGAGCGCCACCTGTTCGATGGTGAAGCCGGCCTCGAATAGCCGGCTGGTGCCTTCGTGGCGCAGATCGTGGAAATGCAGATCCTCGATCTTGAGGTCTTGGCATTGTCGACGAAACGCGGTGCCGACCGAGCGGCCATTGTAGGGGAAGATGCGACCTTCTCGCCGGCTCGTCGAGCTGGCTTGCTCTTCGATGATCTTGCACGCGTCGTAGCCCGATACGTCCAGCAGCGGGATGCGCTGATCGTTGCCGTCCTTCCTGCGCGGGTCCTTGCGGTTCCGAATGAGCAGCATCCGCGTTCTCGGGTTGAAGTCGCGCCATTCAACGCGGCAGATTTCTTCCTGACGCATAGCCGTGGCCACGGCAAAGCGCACGATCCTTCCTACGGGAATGCTCTGCCGAGGATTCTCGTCCAGGGCCGTGATGATGCGGTCTAGTTCCTCCTGTGTCGGCCGGCGATCCCGCTCCTTGCCTTTCCCGATCAGGCCGAGCCGCTTCAAGGCGATGCGCGCGAGATCGACGGGTTCGGTCGAGAGGGTCACGCCGTGGACCGCCGCAGCGTGGGAGAGCACGGTCTTGATATATCCAAAGTCCATGCTGACCGTGACCGGGCCCGCCCCTTCCTTCGCGCGATCCTTGCCGTATTTGATGAGGCGCTCGCGGTCGAGCTCGGCGATCTTCAAAGCGCCGAGCGCTTCGTCGAGGGAGGTCAGGCAGAAGTCCTTGGAACGGCCGATCCTGATCCCTACCTCGGCCATGTCCTGGCGGTGGAGCGCGACGAGATCGCGGAAGCGTTTCGCGTCGCGCGACCTGCGCGTGACGGCGGGTTCCTGGCGATCGATGCGGCGCTCCGTGTCGAGCGCCCATTCCTCGGCATCCTTGCGGCGCAGGAACGTCTCGCTGACATACTGCCCCTTCCGACGGATCTGGGCTCTCCAGGAGCCGGATTTTAGTTTAGTGAAGGTGGCCAATCCGTGTGCGCTCCGTGTGCACTCACGCGTCGAAAAACCGGAAAATGGGGCGTATCGTGGCGAAAAATCGAGTGCACACGACGCGGCCCAACTTCTTGAAGTTACAAAAATAATGTCGAAAAATCAATCATTTAGATTTGCCGTGGCGCCCATGATGGACTGGACCGACCGGCATTGCCGGGCCTTCCATCGCACCTTGTCGCGGCATGCCCGGCTGTACACGGAGATGGTCACGGCACCTGCCATCATTCATGGCGACCGCGCGCGGTTGCTGGGCTTTGCGCCGGCGGAGCACCCCGTGGTGGTCCAGCTGGGCGGGTCCGACCCTGCCCTGCTGGCGCAGGCGGCCGTAATCTGCGCCGACTACGGCTATGACGAGATCAACCTGAATGTGGGCTGCCCTTCGGACCGGGTGCAGGGTGGCAATTTCGGCGCCTGCCTCATGCGCGAGCCGTTTCTGGTGGGCGAGTGCATTGCGGCCATGAAGGCCAAGGTGTCCATCCCCGTCACCGTCAAGTGCCGGATCGGCGTGGACGAGCAGGACCCGGAAACGGCCTTGGACGCTCTTGCCGATGCCGTCCTGGCAGCGGGGACGGATGCGTTGACGGTCCATGCCCGCAAGGCCTGGCTCAAGGGTCTCTCCCCCAAGGACAATCGGGAAATCCCCCCGCTCGACTACCAGCGTGTGCATCGCCTGAAGGCGCGGCTGCCCCATGTGCCGATTCATCTCAATGGCGGCCTGCTGACCATCGCCGACGCCCTTGCTCATGGCGCGGGGCTCGATGGGGTCATGCTGGGGCGCGCGGCCTACCAGAACCCGGACATCCTGCTGGAGGTCGACCCTGCCTTTGCCGGTGCCCCCGCCCCCCATGCCGATGCGTTCGCGGCGGTGGAGGCCTTCGAGCCCTATGTGGCTGAGCATCTGGCGCGTGGCGGCCGGCTCCATGACATTACCCGCCACATGCTGGGCCTTTTCTCCGGACGCCCTGGCGCCCGCGCCTATCGTCGCCATTTGGCGACGCAGGCCATCCAGCCAGGCGCGGGCCTTGATGTCTATCGCGCCGCCGTCGCCTTGGTGCGGCGGTCGGGCCGAGAACAGGCGGCCTGAGCGCACCCCCTCCTCAGGCGCATGGCTTTTGCGTCCGCCCGGCCCTGGCAAAGGTAGACAAGCCCGGCCATGCGCCTGATTGTGCGCGCGTCCTCGGCATATCCTGGCGCTGAACGTACGGATCTGCCCTCCCCTTCCTTGTGCCTCACTTCGCGCCGCTCGGGCCTCGGCCTTGTCGGGGTGCGCGAGGGGGCAATGCTCGATGGTCCGCCATGTTCGCCTCGCTGTCCGCGGTCTCCTGGCACGATCTGGGCTTTCTCGCCGTGGCGCTGGCGGCGGGGGGCATCATTACGGGCCTCCTGGCCGGCCTGCTTGGAGTGGGCGGTGGCGCGGTGATCGTCCCGGTCCTCTATGAGGTGTTCGGCTTTCTGGGCGTCGACGAATCCCTGCGCATGCAATTGTGCGTCGGCACCTCGCTGGCCATCATCGTCCCCACCTCCATGCGCTCCCATTCCGCCCACAAGGCACGGGGCTCGGTCGTGCCGGGTGTTCTCGAGACGTGGCGGATCCCGGCCATCCTCGGCATTATCGGCGGCAGCGCCATAGCGGGGTTTGCCAATGGCAAGGTGCTGCAGGTGGCCTTCGTCATCATCGCGCTGATGATGGCCACCAAGGCCCTTTCGGGGCGGGCCGACTGGCGGCTGGCGGATCATCTGCCCGGCAAGCCGGTCATGTGGGGCTACGGCTTCTTCATCGGGCTGGCCTCCTCGCTGATTGGCATCAGCGGCGGCGGACTCTCCACAATGGTGCTGACGCTTTATGGCGTGCCCATCCGCGCAGCGGTGGCCACATCGGCCGGCATCGGCATGCTCATCCCCATTCCCGGCATCATCGGCTTCGCCATTGCCGGCTGGCCGCACATGGACGAGCTGCCGCCTTTGTCCATCGGCTACATCTCGGTCATCGGCTTCCTGTTCATGGCGCCCATCAGTTCACTGGTGGCGCCATTTGGCGCCCGGATCGCCCACGCTTTGCCGCAGCGTGGGCTGGAGATCGGATTCGGGATCTTCCTGCTGCTGATGGCGGGGCGCTTTCTCATCGCCTCCCTGTGAGCGAGCCTACCAGGTGCGGCTGAAACCGGCGGTGATGGACTTGTTGATCTCGCTCCCGGTGTCCGCCACGGTGGTGGTCAGCACCACGGGGCCGATCAGGGGCTGCTGGGCGCTCACCGAGGGAAGCCAGGCCCGATCCGAACTGCTCAGCCCCGCCGACATGGAAAGCCGAGTGCCGGTCGCGCCCAGATCCATGTAGAGCGACTTGCCCATGTGCCAGCTCTGCGAGCCGCTTTCCACCACGAAGCTGTAGGAATCGGAAAAGCCCACCTTCAGCTGCGGCGCCAACTCCATGTCGCGCGTGAAGGCGCTCTCCACCCGGCGCTGGTCCAGGAACGGGTCGATGCGCACCGTGAGACTGCTGGTATCCCAGAACAAGGGCCCGGTGGGCAAGTTGAAGCGCGCCCAGGCCGCCGCATCGGAGGAGCCAAGACTTCCGGGCAGAACGGCCCCGGCGGGCAGCACGGTCCGTTGTGACGCCAGCGACATGTCGAGGCCGAACTGCGTCCAGTCCGCCGAGGCGAAATTTCCGGTGACAGCAACACCGCTGCTGCCATCGAAGCGCTCGGAGCGGCTCACTTGGGTCGTGATCTCCTGCGCACCCGCAAGGTTGACGTGGCCGACCAGAAGGCCCGCAATCAGGCCGTTGAGAGCGATAAAACGGGTTTGAAGAGTGCAGGCGCGCAATCGCATGGGCTCTCCGTCAAGACAGTACAAGCGCGAGGTGTCGGCCTCGGACACGCCAAGAACCAGCCTCTTGCGCTCCCCCCGGAGCCCCCGGTCAAATCAACCTGGAAGACCTTAACGTCCCCTTTCCGCATTGCAACACGTTTGCCGGTCCGCCCTGTGGAACGCATATGCCGTGCTGGCATGCCTTTGCGAGGGGCCGAACGCAGCGGCGGCTTGTTCGAGGCCTTCGCCATCGTTATGCCGGGAGCGCCTTTAATTGCGACAAGAAGCTGATTTCACGATCGGTCCGCCTGGATCGATCGGGTCGGGCTCAAGGGAGAAGGCCTGATGACGACCACATCCAATACCACCGATCCCGTCCACGCTTTGCTGGTGCGGATTGCCGACGCGTTGGACCGCATGGCGCCGCCCCGCATCCCCACCCCTGACTTCGAGGTGGCCGACGCGTTCGTGTGGCAGACGGAGCCGCCGCGCTTCGAGCCTGTGCCCCACGTGAACCGCGTGGACATGGAGCTGCTGCAGGGCATTGACCGGGTGCGTGACCAGTTGGTGGAAAACACCGAGCGCTTCGCCCGCGGGCTCCCCGCCAACAACGCCCTCCTCTGGGGCGCGCGCGGAATGGGCAAGAGCTCCCTGGTAAAGGCCTCGCATGCGCACATCAACATCAAGCGCGAAGCGGAAGGGACCACCTCGCGTCTCAAGCTGGTGGAAATCCACCGCGAGGACATCGAGAGCCTTCCGACCCTCATGTCACTGGTGCGGACCTCGCCCCATCGGTTCATCGTGTTCTGCGACGACCTGTCGTTCGATGCCGACGACACCTCCTACAAATCCCTCAAGGCAGTGCTGGAGGGCGGCATCGAGGGGCGGCCGGACAATGTGATTTTCTACGCGACTTCCAATCGCCGCCATCTGCTGCCACGCGACATGATGGAAAATGAGCGGTCTACCGCCATCAATCCCGGCGAGGCGGTGGAGGAAAAGGTCTCCCTGTCCGACCGCTTCGGCCTCTGGCTCGGCTTCCACAAATGCAGCCAGGACGAGTACCTCGCCATGGTGGCCGGCTATGTCGCCCATCACGGCCTGGACGTGGACGAGGCCGCTTGGCGGCCGCAGGCGCTGGAATGGGCCACAACCCGCGGCTCCCGCTCGGGGCGCACCGCCTGGCAGTTCGTGCAGGACCTGGCCGGACGCCTTGCTGTATCCCTCAAGGCTGCCCAGTGACCTCGGCGGGTGATGCCTGAGCAACGCCCGCTAAGTCATTGATTTAAAGAAAAACGCCCGCGTCATAGGCGCGGGCGTTTTGCGGTCTTGAGAGCACCGGCACAAGCCGCACCCTCTCGTGAGGTCCGTCTCTCGGAGGTCAGTTCTTGGTGACCACGCAGTCGCCACCCTGGGCCCGCAGATTGTTGCAGAGGGAAATGGCGTCGTCACGGCTGGCGAAGGGACCGACCTGGGCGCGGTAATAGATGCCCTTGTCCCCAAGATCCGCCTTGCGCACGGTCGCCTTGTAATTCCCCAGGAGCTGCGGATAGCGGCCCTGCAGGACCTTCCAGGAGCCAAGCGCCTCGGCTTCCGACTTCTGCGACGAGACCTGCACCACATAGCCACCGGAGGCGGCCGTCTGAGGCGCTGCCGCCGTGGCCTGGGCGGCGCTCGCCACGGGCACGCCCGTCCCATTGGTCGGCACGGTGGCGACGGGTGTCGGGGTGGGAAGACCGGCCGGCGCCGGGTTCTGGGTCGGCGCATAGGCGGTGGGAGCCACGCCAGTGGCAGGCGGCACAGCCACGGGCGCGGCGGAAGCGACGACGGTGCCGTCAGCGCGTACGGCGACGGTGCGCACCTTCTTGGGTTCGGTGGCATTGGCTGGCGCGGCAGACGGCGGGCTAGCCTGCGCCGGGGCGGCGGCAGCGGCGGCGTTCACGTCAACAGGCTGCTCCTCGCGGGGAACAACCTTCTCCTTGCCGGGCTGCGCACTCCCCACGCGGTCATAGATCAGCTTCTGGCCATCGCCACCAGGGGCTCCCTCGGGCGAGGGGGCGGCAACCTTGGTCGGCGTCGAATCGGCCTTGATGACCGGGGCATCACCGCCCGAGGCAGCCACCGTGTTCGAGCCGGAGCCTCCCATGCGATAAGCAAAAATGCCGGCTGTGGCCGCGACACCCAGGCCGATGACGCAGGCAACCGTGATCAGTGCGGTGCGGCCCCGCCGCCGACGCGGCTCTTCCTCATAGATTTCCTCCCCATGAGGCGGCATGTAGCCTTCATCATCATAGGTGGGGTCGTAAGCGTCATCGTAATCGTCATAAGCCTCGTCGCTCTTTGCGCCGTAGGCGTAGCCGGCATCCTCCTCGCGAGCGGGCGCGGCGCGCCCCTGCGGTGCGTGCGCGGGCTGGGCATAATTGGGCTGGCCATAGGCCTCACCGCCCTGTGCGCCCCGGGATACCGTGGGCTCAGGCGCATAGGCGGCGGGAGCTTCGGCGCGGCGTGCGGCCAGCGAGCCATAGCCCTGGCGGACCGCCGTGCGCGCATCTTCGGCCGCGCCATTGGGGTCGTAGGCCTGCCGGGCCACGGTGGGTTCGGGCGCGCGGGGGCGCTGTGTCAGTCCCTCCGCTCCATAGGGGGCGGGGGCTTGGGGAGGAAGTGTCGCCTCGCGACCGCCCGGCGTGCGCCGGCCGGGCTGCCAGTCCTCAAATCGGCGCTCCACCGGGGCGGAGGCTGCAACCCGTGTGGGGGCATCAGCGCGCGGTGTGCGCAGGCGGGTCGGCTGTTCCGGCGGCTGCGGCGCGCGCGGGACGTCGGCAAAGTCAGCGAACGGGTCCTGGTCACCGATCATGCGGGCCAGTTCGGCGAGAGCATCCTCGGCGTCGCGCACGTTCCCTCCAGGCGCCCGGGCGCCAGGCCCGGGGCCGGTCAGATCGTCGCGCCGGGAGCGGAAGCTGCTTTCGTCGCCCATATCGCCTCGAAGGTGTCCGTTGAACCCATGATCGGCGCGCCAAACGTCAGGAGCACAATAACACCACCCCTGAACCGCGCCGTCACTTCATTTCTTCGACCGCCTCGACTCCGAGCAATGTCAGACCGGAAGCCAAGACCGCAGCCACGCCATGGACCAATGCCAGCCTGGCGATGGTCAATGCTCGATCATTCTCGATAATGAAGCGTAAATGAGGCAAGTCTTTGCCGCGGTTCCACTGTGCATGGAACTCGCTGGCCAACTCGTGCAGGTAGAATGCCACGCGATGGGGCTCGCGCGCCACCGCCGCCTGCTCGATCAGGCGCGGCCAATAGGCGAGCTTCATCTGCAGCCCCACCTCGCCCGAATCATCGAGCGCCTTCAGATCCCCCAGCGCATAGGCGGCCCGGCCCTCCGGCAGGTCCGGGAAGGTCTCGCGCGCATTGCGCAGGATCGAGTGGGCCCTGGCATGGGCATATTGCACGTAGAAGACCGGATTCTCGCGCGACTGCTCAATCACCTTGGCGAGGTCAAAGTCGAGCGGGGCATCATTCTTGCGGAACAGCATCATGAAGCGCACCGCGTCGCGCCCCACCTCGTCCACCACTTCGCGCAGTGTGACGAAGGAGCCCGCCCGCTTCGACATGCGCACCGGCTCGCCGTTGCGATAGAGGCGCACCAGCTGGCACAGCTCGATGTCGAGGCTCGCCTGTCCGGCGGAGACGGCCTTCACCGCCGCCTGCATCCGCTTCACATAGCCGCCATGGTCGGCGCCCCACACGTCGATCATCCGGCGGAAGCCGCGATCGAACTTGTCCTTGTGGTAGGCGATGTCGCCGGCGAAGTAGGTGTAGCTGCCGTCGGACTTCACCAGCGGGCGGTCTACGTCATCACCGAAGTCCGTGGAGCGGAACAGCACCTGCTCGCGGTCTTCCCAATCCTCGATCGGGGCGCCCTTGGGCGGGGCAAGGCGGCCCTCATAGACCTCGCCGGTGCGGCGCAGCTGCTCGATCGTCAGGCCCACCCGGTCGGTCCCGGTGGTGAGCGAGCGTTCTGAAAAGAAGACGTCGAAGGAGATACCCAGCGCGGCGAGGTCGTCGCGGATCATCACCATCATGGCGCCGATGGCGAAGCTGCGAAAAATGGGCAGCCACTCGCTCTCGGGCGATTCCAAATATTCCGGCCCGTGAATGCGCGCCATCTCCTGGCCAACGGGCACCAGATAGTCGCCGGGATAAAGCCCGTCGGGGATCTCCGCCGCCTGCCCCGTGACCGCCTCGCGGTAGCGCAGATAGGCCGAGCGGGCGAGGACGTCCACCTGGGCGCCGGCATCGTTGATGTAATATTCCCGGGTGACCTTGAACCCGGCATAGGCCAGCAGCGAGGCCAGCGCATCGCCGAATACGGCGCCGCGGCAATGGCCCACATGCATGGGGCCGGTGGGATTGGCCGAGACATATTCCACGTTGGTGGCTTCGCCTGCGCCCAGTTCGGACCGGCCATATGCGCCATCCGCGCGCAGAAGCGCCCCCAGCACCCCCGCCCAATAGCCGGGCACGAGGGTGAGGTTGATGAAGCCGGGGCCGGCCACCTCCACCTTGGCCACGCCCGTGACGGCCTCGAGCCGGCCGGCGATGAGCACCGCGAGGTCGCGCGGCTTCATGCGGGCGTCCTTGGCCAGCACCATGGCGGCATTGGTGGCGAGGTCGCCATTGGCAACATCGCGCGGCGGCTCCACCACCACACGCGTCAGGTCGAGCCCCTCGGGCACGACGCCTTCCCGGGCCAGATCGGCGAGGACGACCCGCACGTGATCGGCGAAGATGGCATAAACGTTCATGAGTGCTTCCAGCGCGATGAGGGCAGCGGCGCCTAACGCAAATCCGGCGTCAAGTCAAAGAAGCGGGCATGCTGGTCCAGCGCGTAGCGGTCCGTCATGCCGGCGATGTAATCGGCCACGCGCCGTGTCAGCCGGGGCGTGTCGGACGGTTCAAGATCCTGCGCCCAGCCTTGGGGCATGTCCTGCGGATGGGCCACGAAATGGGCAAACAGGTCGCGGATGACACTTTGCGCATCCTGCATCACCGCCTCCACCCGGCGATGGCGATACATGCGCGGCATCAGGAACCCCTTGATCGCCGTCTCGTCCCGGCGCATGCGGGCGCTGAAGCCCACGATCGGACGCCCGAGGCGGCGCACCGCGGCCACGTCTTTCAGATCCTCCGTCTCGGCGCGCGCCTCGCTTTCCTGAACCACGTCCTCGATGAAGCGGGTGATGACGCGCCGCATCACCTCATGGGCTGTTCGGTTGCGGTCGAGCCCCACCCAGCGCGTCCGCACCTCCTGCAGCGCCTCCCCCACCACCGGCAGGTCGGCGAGATCATCCAGGGCAAAGAGGCCGGCCCTCAAGCCGTCATCGATGTCGTGCACGTCATAGGCGATGTCGTCGGAAATGGCGGCCACCTGCGCCTCCGGCCCCGCATGGCTCCACAATTCCAGGTCCTGGAAGGCGGAATAGGTGGCGATGGCATGGGGCAAACCGGCCGCATAGCGCCCGATCCCCCGCCCCTGCCGGTCTGTCAGCGGGCCGTTGTGCTTGGCGATACCCTCCAGGCTCTCCCAGGTGAGATTCAGGCCATCAAAGGCGGCATAGCGCCGTTCGAGGCGAGTCACCACGCGCAGCGACTGGGCGTTGTGGTCAAAGCCGCCATGGGCCTCCAGGCAAGCATTCAGCGCCCGTTCGCCGGCATGGGCAAAAGGCGGGTGGCCGAGGTCATGGGCGAGCGCCAGGGCCTCCGCCAGATCCTCATCAAGGCCCAGCGCCCGGGCAATGGACCGGGCCACCTGCGCCACCTCGATGGTGTGGGTGAGGCGCGTGCGGTAATGATCGCCCTCGTGATAGACGAAGACCTGCGTCTTGTGCTTGAGCCTTCGAAAGGCGGTGGAGTGGATGATGCGGTCGCAATCCCGGCGGAAGGGGCTGCGGGAATCGTCGGTCTCGGTCTGAAGACGCCCGCGGCTGGTTCCCGCATGGCTCGCCCAGGCCACCCTGGGCCTGCCGCCTGAAACCGCCATGCCTGCGTCCCTCTTTAACTCTTCAGCGGGCGCACTTAACTATCTGGCAGGTTCAGGATCAACCGTCCTGTCATCCCTTTCGCGCAAGGATCGCCCCCGTGGATACCGCCACTCCGTCCGTCATCGTTACCGACAGCGCGGCCCGTCGCATCAGCGAGATTCTCGCCGACGAGGCCCCCTCCTCCGCCCTGCGCGTCTCGGTGGAAGGCGGGGGATGCTCGGGCTTCCAGTACAAGTTCGACGTGACCGCCGAACGGGCAGCGGATGACGTTGTGATCGAGAAGAATGGGGCCACCATCCTGGTCGACCCCGTCTCGCTGGACTACATCTCCGGGGCCCGCATCGACTTCGTGGACGACCTGATCGGCGCGTCCTTCCGCATCGACAATCCCCACGCCACCGCCTCTTGCGGCTGCGGCACCAGCTTCTCGTTGTGATGCCGTGCCCGGGCGCCAAGCGCCCGGGCCGTCACGGTCTTAGAAGCGGAAGGGCAGGCCGGTCGGCCATGCATCCTTCATGCATGGGAAGAGGCGTTCCGTGCGCGCGACAATCACCAGGTCTGGCCGGAAGCGCATCAGGTCCCTGAAGTTGAAGTCGCACGAGCCGAACGTGCCCTTGCTGAAGTGCATCCACGCCGCCTCGGAGACGGGCGTGAAGGCAAACAGCCGGGTCCAGACGCCCACTGTGAAAGAATCTCCCAGCACCATCACCCGCGGGCCGCTGTCCGCATACTTGACCACATAGGGGTCGAAGGCGCGGTGCTGGTGGTGGGTGGTTACGCCCGGCAACGGCACCTGGGGCTGCTCGGGCTTGAGATTGAGCTGCTGGTTCTCGTCGGGCAGCGGCGGCGCACGGCGCAGCAGGCGGCCGAGATCGCCCAGCCCATAGGGCACCATGGGGCCAACCACCTCCGCCACATTCACCTGCCAGTCCGGATGGCCCGCGGCGCGCATGGTGGCGTTGAAGGCCAGGACTGAGCTCATATGGGTCCAATGGGTGTCATTGGCGAGATAGCGGCGTGGAGCCGGCGTCTCGCGCAGCACCTTGCGCAGATCCACCGCCGTGATGCCGTCCGCCTTCAGGATGTCGAGCATCATGGAATATTCGGTGTAGGGCACCGGATAATTGTCCTGCCACTCGGGCAGCTCTTCCAGGTCCACCGATTGCGCATTGGGCGGAATGGCCACCACCAGCTTGGCACCCAGCGGCTCCAGATGACGCTGCATCACCGCCATCAGCGCCGTGAAGCGCTCCACCGCGCCCTTGCGGATGAGAATGCCGGCCGACTGCTCGGCGCTCTGCTGCAAGGTGGTGAAGAGCTGCCCGTTCCGGCCGAAATAGATCGGGCGGATGTCCTCGGAGCCGAGCGCCTCGCGCAATTCGCGCCGGGCCATGGGCAGGGTGGCGCGGAAGCCGAAGTTGTCCTGGAAATAGAGGCCGAGGCGCTGAAGCTTGCCGTGCCATTGCTGGTACCACGGCGCATTGGGCGGCTTGACGCCGCCCCGCCAGATGCCCCGGCCGGCCGGGTCGGGAATGAGGTTGCTGAGCAGCAGCGCAACCAGGACGCCGACCACCAGCAGGCCCATATAACGGCGATGGGAAGCCAGGAGGGTCATGGCGTCAGAACCGGTAATAGAGGAAGGGAGCCGGCAGGCCGCCGCCGATCCAAAGAACCGACAGCAGCATCACCGCGAAGACCATCGCATAGTCCGCGACAGCCGCGACGGGCTTCAGGCTGCTGGAGAGCCGCAGGCGCGGCCATTTCCAAAGGCCGATGAGGCCGCCGATCACCAGTGCCGCGATGGTGATGGGCTGCACTGCGAAGTGCATGGACACCGTCACGCCGCCGAATCCATTGAGCCCGAGGAGGCCCCGGAACATGTGCATGGCGCCCTCGAATGTCTCCGCGCGGAACCAGACCCATCCGCTGAACACCACCAGCAGCGTATAGAGGTGGGCCACGACGCGCGGCGCCGCGTCCAGCCAGCGCTTGAGGCCGGCGCGCTCGATCACCAGAAAGGTGCCGTGATGGGCGCCCCAGATGATGAAGTTCCAGCTCGCCCCATGCCACAGGCCGCACAGGAGAAAAACGGTCCACAGGTTCAGATAGGTGCGCGTCGGGCCACGCCGGTTGCCGCCCATGGTGATGTAGACATAGTCGCGCAGCCAGGATGACAGGCTCATATGCCAGCGGCGCCAGAAATCCGTGATGGAGTGCGCCGCATAGGGAATGCGGAAGTTGCGCGGCAGGGTGAAGCCCACCATGACGCCGAGACCCACCGCCATGGCGGAATAGCCGCCAAAGTCAAAATAGATCTGCATGGCGTAGGAATAGACGGCGAGCCAGGCCTCGGTGAAGGCTGGCGCGGTGTTGCCGTCGAATACCACGTCGACGACGCGGGCCACCTCGTCCGCAATCAGGACCTTCCAGGCAAGGCCGAGCGCAAAGATCCGCGCGCCGGCGGAAAAGCGCCCCCAGGTGGTGCGTCGCTGGCTCAGCTGCCGCGCCACGGTGGAATAGCGAACGATGGGGCCGGCCACCAATTGCGGGAACATGGTCATGTAGAGCGTGAACTGGGCAATATCCCGGTTCGCCCGCACACGCCCTTTGTAGATATCCGCAATGTAGGAGATGGCGTGGAATGAATAGAATGAGATACCGAGAGGAAGCCCGATCTGCGGCACGGGAATGTGCCAGCCAAAGGGTGAAATCAGCGCATCGATATTCTCAATGAAGAAGCCAGTGTATTTAAAAACACCGAGAAGGATCACATTGAAACTGACCGCACCAATAAGGACTCTTTTCCGCTGCGCCCCCTCTCGGGCATCAATCAGCAACGCCAAGCGATAATTGATAAATATGGAAATCAGAAGAAGAATTAGGTGCGGCGTATAGCCGACAGAATAGAAAATAAGAGAGAACGTTACGAAAATTGCGTTTCGTAACTTCATCGACTTGACTGAATAGTACAAGACCAAGAAGAGCGGCAGGAAGTAGAATAGAAACTGAATCGATGCGAACGTCATGCCGCTGCGGAGACCTCGGAGACAGAAACACCCCGGCAATGCCACTGTTTCGCCGTCCCGGCAAGAGCGGCGCGTGTTTGCCTTTATCACTTTTGATCATATGCTCGCCGCCGTCTGAGAGGGTCCCATGCGCATCGCCACCTGGAACGTCAATTCCATCCGCCAGCGCCTCGACCATGCGGTCGCCTGGCTGAAGGAAGCCGAGCCCGACGTGGTGTGCCTCCAGGAGATCAAGTGCCAGACCGAGGCCTTCCCCGCCGAGCCCTTCGAGGCGCTCGGCTACAATGTGGTCGTGCACGGGCAGAAGACCTTCAATGGCGTCGCCCTGCTCTCCAAGCTGCCGCTGGAAGACGTCACGCGCGGGCTGCCCGGCGACGACGATGATGTGCAGGCCCGCTTCATCGAGGCGGTCGTGTCCACGAAGGCGGGGGTGGTACGCGTGTGCTGCATCTACCTGCCCAACGGCAATCCGCCGCAGACCGAGAAATACGACTACAAGCTTGCCTTCATGGCCCGCCTCAAGGCCTTTGCGCGCAGCCGGCTCGCTTTGGAGGAGCCGCTGATCCTTGCTGGTGACTTCAACGTGATTCCCGAGGCGCGGGACGCCGCCGACGCTTCCGCCTGGCTGGAAGACGCTCTCTATCTTCCGCGCACCCGCGCCGCATTCCGCGACCTCATGTCCCTTGGAATGACGGATGCGCTGCGCGCCACGACGGATGCCGAGCGCCTGTTCACCTTCTGGGACTACCAGGCCGGCGCGTGGCAACGTGATTTCGGCATTCGCATTGACCACCTGCTGCTCTCACCGCAGGCTGCCGACCGGCTGATCGCCGCAGGCATCGACAAGCATGTTCGCGCCTGGGAGCGTCCCTCGGATCACGTACCGGCCTGGATCGACCTCAAGATCGCGGCCTGAGCCGCCGTGCGGCACCGGTCGCGCCGCAAGGAATGGGCGTCAGGCCCTCACAGGCTGAATTCGGGGCCCTCATAAGTGGTGGGCACCGCGATCTTGCCGCTGGCAATCTCAGCCGTATAGGCGGTGATGGCCGCGCGCACGCTCTCGGGAATGTCGGTGGCCATGGCGAGCCGCACAGCATTGCCGTTCGCGACCCCCAGCCGGACATGCTGCCCCGGCACCAGCCGGCCGGACAGGGCGGCCATGACGCCGTCGGACATGGCGACCGAAACGTCCGCGATGGCGCTGGCGATGAAGACATCCGGCGCCACCGGCACCCAGTCGCGCACGTTGCCGATCTGCTTGATCTTCTTCTCGCGGCATCCCGCGATGGCGCCGGTGCGGCCGGCATTGAGCATGGTGAAGATGATGTCGGCGCCCGCATCGGCCTGCGCGATCGTCACCTTCTCGGCCAGCGCCGCATCGTCCTGTTCGCCACAGAAGGTGGTCAGCAGCTTCACGCCGGGCTTCGCATAGGCAACGCCCGCGGCATAGGCCGCACGCCCCTTCAGGCCGGGCGGAACCCGAATGCCGGAAATGTGGCCGACCACCCCGGTCTTCGTCATCAAAGCCGCCGCCGCAC
Source organism: Aquabacter sediminis (assembly GCF_028863665.1). GTDB lineage: Bacteria > Pseudomonadota > Alphaproteobacteria > Rhizobiales > Xanthobacteraceae > L1I39. The sequence continues at coordinate 78,703 of NZ_JARBFX010000010.1, read as the reverse complement.
CGGCGAGCCAGGCGGACTGTTCCTGAAGCACTTCGTAGCTCGTGAGGTTTGGCCCCTCGACGCCGCCCTGGATCACCAGGAACTGGATCTGCGGCTGCTCGGCCGCCACGATCTTGGCCGCCTCGTTGCACTGGCCGCCATGGGCCGCAATGACGGAAGGCCCCTGCGACGCCAACTGGCGCAACGCCGCCACGAGTTCATCCTTTTGCGGCCGCACGCCGTCGATGATGATGGTTTGCGCCTTCATCTCCCGGGTGGCCGCCTCGAAGCCGGCATAGCCTGCCTGCATGAAGCCGCCATCATCGCGCCGGCCAGGCAGAAGAAGGCCAGCCTTAGGCGCAGCGGCGGAGGCGGAGGCCAAGGGGAGGACGCTGGCGGCGAGGCACGCGCTCCCACCGGCCAGGAAATGGCGGCGATTGGTCAAAATCATCAAAACCCCTCCGGCGCGTTATCGCGCCATTGCTTGGGGGCATTATGCTTTGCCTTCGCACCCGCACAAGAAAGGAAATGCCGCGCTGCAAAAAGGAGCGGCAACGCCGGAGGAGACGTTCAGCGCTGGGCGGTCTTCAGCCATTGCTCCAGATAGCGCAGGGCCTGGGCGCGCTCATCGGGCGTCGCGTCGGCAAAGGCTTCGTCGTAAAGCTCAACCACCCATTTGTCTTCCGGCCCAGCGGCCGAATCGCGCGCCAAGGTGAGCCACATCAAGCCCCGCGCGCCCTGCCGGGGAATGCCGTCTTCGCCTCGGAAAAGCATATGGCCGAGCACGGCCTGCGCCTCGTACTGCCCCTTCTGCGCCGACAAGATCAGCCAACGCGCCGCCTGGCGCGGATCGCGATTAACCCCGGTGCCGTCAAGATAGAGCTTGGCGAGCCGATACTGCGCCACGGGATCGCCGAAATAGGAGGCCGCATAGGCATACATGTCCCGTGCCCGGTTCGGGTCCTTCCGAACGCCGGTATTGGGAATGCCCACCAGATAATAGCTGCCCAGGGCGACAAACGCGCTGGCCACAAACCGGGCCTGCGGCGTACCGGGATAGTCCTCCGCATGAGAATTGGCCACGCGGCTGAAATATTCAAAAGCCTTGAGGTCGTCGCGCTTCACACCGTCGCCGTCCGCATACATGCGGCCGAGCTTCCACTGCGCGGCGGGATGCCCCTGGTCGGCGGCATAGCGCAAGGCATCAACGCCCTTGGCGGTCTGCCCAAGACGGAGCGCCTGGGTGCCCGTCCGGAACGCCTCGTCCACCGGACGCGTGGGCGGCGCGAGCGGAACATTCGCCGGGGGCGTCAGGGACCGCCCCACTTCATCGGTCGACTGGGCGCTGCCATCGAAGGCATGGGCCCCACCTGTCAATCCGGCGCCAGCCAAAAGCGCCAGCACTGCCAACCGGGCAGCCACATGCCCACCGGGCAATCGGTCGACAAGCGACCGAAGCGCTGGCTGGCACAAAGGCAGGATCGTCTGGCGGCTCGCTTTCATGATGATGGCAAGATCCCACGCCCGCCGGGCGAGAACAGGGCCGAGCCAAGGCCGAGCCGTGGAATCTCCGCGGCGACGCATCGCCCGGATTTCCCGCCCTTCTCTCGGCATGGTCCCGCTCAAGCCCATCAAACAATACCTCTACGCACCCGTGCGGCCCTCGATTGGGCCTCCGCCTCAGCGCTCGACCATCGGTTTCATTATGTTTTGAGGCGGGATCGTGGCGCTTCCTAGAGGGAGGGCCACCTTCATTTCTGAAAGAGAAACAGTGTGTCTTCGCCGACACAATGATGTGCTAGAGGAATGGCCATGTTACTTGGGGGCTCGCTTCTGAATATGGTAAATGCCCAGTAATGCAGCAGCCCCTTGCGTGACTTGAACCGGCATCGGCCTTCCGATCAGGACACCTGCATGTCTTCAAAAGGTTCTTCGGCGGAGGTGTTTCGCGCCTTCCTGACACTTGGGCTCACATCTTTCGGCGGCCCGGTCGCCCATCTGGGATATTTCCGCGAAACTTTCGTCATCCGCCGCCGCTGGGTGTCGGAGGCGGACTTTGCGGACCTCGTCGCGCTTTGCCAGTTCCTGCCCGGCCCGGCCTCCAGCCAGGTGGGCTTTGCGCTGGGCGTGATGCGGGCGGGAGGGCTTGCGGGCGGGTTGGCGGCCTTCATTGCCTTCACCTTGCCCTCCGCCGTCGCATTGCTGGTGTGCGGCCTGGGGATCGGGACCCTCAGCGGCGATCGCCTGTCTGGGATGATCCATGGGCTGAAGCTCGTGGCGGTCGCTGTGGTGGCCCACGCCCTGTGGGGAATGGCGCGCAGCCTGGCCCCGGACCGTCCGCGGGCGGGCATCGCCCTCGCCGGCCTTGCCTTGACGACGCTCGGCGCCGGCATTCTCGGCCAGACCATGTCCATCGCCATGGGTGCAGCGGCGGGGCTCCTCCTATGCCGCGGGGACGGTCCCGCTCCGGTCGGCCACATTCATGTTCCCGTGTCACGAAAAGTGGGCGCCGCCGTGCTCGTGCTCGCGGTCGGGCTGCTAGTGGCCCTCCCGCTGCTCGCCTCCCTCGGCAGCCACGGCGTGGCCTTCTTCGATGCCTTCTACAGGTCCGGTGCCCTGGTCTTCGGCGGCGGACATGTGGTGCTGCCCCTGCTCCAGGCCGCGGTGGTCGGACCCGGATGGGTCACCGCCAGCGATTTCCTCGCTGGTTATGGCCTCGCTCAGGCCGTCCCGGGCCCCCTGTTCACCTTCGCAGCCTATCTGGGAGCGGTCGCGCACATGGCCCCGAACGGGGTCGCGGGAGGGCTGCTCGCCACGATCGCCATCTTCCTGCCGGGCCTCCTGCTGGTCTACGGCGCCTTGCCCTTCTGGGACGCCCTGCGCAAGCGGCCGAGGGCGCAAGCCGCCATGCGAGGCGCGGGGGCGGCGGTGGTGGGCGTGCTTGCCGCCGCCTTCTACGATCCGGTCTGGACCTCGGCAATTGGCAACGGGGTCGACTTCCTGCTGGCAGCCGCCGGCTTCCTGGCCCTGTCCCTCTGGCGTGCACCGCCCTGGACCGTGGTAGTGCTGCTGGCCGGGGCCGGCACGCTCCTCGCCTGAGACCTACCGGCGCAAAAAAGGCCGCGGATCGCTCCGCGGCCTTGATTGTGTGGGGTCAGCTTCGGAGGGGTGTCAGCCGTTGGACAATTGCGTGATCGCAGCCTGCACCTTGGCCTTGCGGGCGAGATATTCCTCGCGCTTCTCCCGCTCGGCTTCCACCACCTCTTCGGGCGCGCGGGCCACGAAAGACGCGTTGGAGAGCTTCCCGTCGATGCGGGCCACTTCCTGGTCGAGCTTGCCTTCTTCCTTGCGCAGGCGCGCAAGCTCGGCGGACAGGTCGACGATGCCCGCGAGCGGCAAGGCGGCCACCTCTCCGCGCACCACCATCTGAACTGCCTCTGAGGGCATGGTGTCGGAGACGTTCACCTCGGAGAGGCGCGCAAGGCGCCGCAGCGCGTCTTCCCAGCCCTTGGCACGCGCCTTCGTCTCGTCCGAGGCATTCACCAGCACCAGGGGGATCTGCGCGCCGGCCGGAACATTCATCTCGGCGCGAACGGAGCGGATCTCGGTGACGAGATCCACCACCCAGCCCACTTCTGCCTCCGCGTCGGGCGCCTCAAGGCCGTCGGTATCGGGCCAGGACGCGAGAGCGAGCAGCCCCTCGCGGGCCGGACCATGCTCGCCCGTGCGCGCCCACAGCTCCTCGGTCAGGAAGGGCATGAAGGGGTGCAGCAGCTTCAGGGCCACGTCCAGCACGAAGGCGGTGGCGGCCCGCACCTCGTCCTTGGCGGCACCGTCGGGACCGGAGAGAACCGGCTTCGCCAGCTCCAGATGCCAGTCGCAGAACACGTTCCACAGGAAGCGATAGACCGCGCCCGCCGCATCATTGAAGCGATAGGCCTCGATGGCGGCGGTGACCTCGCTGGTGGCGCGGGCCGCCTCGCCGATGATCCAGCGGGCGAGCGTGCCGTCCACCGCGGCCGGATCGAAGCCCGCCACGCGCTCGCACCCGTTCATCTGGGCAAAGCGCACGGCGTTCCAGAGCTTGGTGGCGAAGTTCCGGTAGCCTTCCACCCGCGAGGTGGCGAGCTTGATGTCGCGCCCCTGGGCCGCCATGGCGGCGAGGGTGAAGCGCAAAGCGTCAGCGCCATACTGGTCGATGAGGTCCAGCGGGTTGATGACGTTGCCCTTCGACTTCGACATCTTGGCGCCCTTCTCGTCGCGGACGAGGGCGTGGATGTAGACGTCGTGGAACGGCACGTCGGGCATGAAGTGGAGGCTGAACATCATCATCCGGGCGACCCAGAAGAAGATGATGTCGAAGCCCGTCACCAGCACGGACGTGGGATAGAACTTTGCCAGCTCAGGCGTCTCATCCGGCCAGCCCATGGTGGAGAAGGGCCAAAGGGCAGACGAGAACCAGGTGTCGAGAACATCCTCGTCGCGGGTCAGGAACTCGGCGCGCTTGTCGGCGTCGTCGATGAGGGCCTGGGCTTCCTCGGGGGTGAGGTTTTCCTTCGCCACATTGTGGGCAATGGCCGCTTCGAAGGCCTGGTCCTCGTCCAGCTCCACGAAGACATTGCCGAAGGGATCATACCAGGCCGGGATCTGGTGGCCCCACCACAATTGCCGCGACACGCACCAGGGCTGGATGTTCTCCAGCCACTCGAAATAGGTCTTCTCCCAATTCTTGGGCACGAAATTGGTGCGCCCCTCCCGGACGGCGGCGAGCGCCGGCTGGGCCAGGGTCTTGGCGTCCACATACCACTGGTCGGTCAGCCAGGGCTCAATCACCACGCCCGAGCGGTCACCATGGGGCACCATGTGCGTGTGGGGCTCGATGGTCTCAAGCAGCTCAAGATTCGTCAGCAACTCAATGATCTGCTTGCGGGCGGCGAAGCGATCCGTCCCCGCCAGCAGGCCGAGGACGCCGCCGAAGTCGGGATCGTCCACATAGGCCTCGCGCCGGGCGAGATAGTCCTCGCGAATCCCCGCGGCATCGATGCGGGCTTCCGCGTCGAGCACGTTGATCATGGGCAGGCGATGCCGGCGCCCGACCTCGAAGTCGTTGAAATCGTGCGCGGGGGTAATCTTCACCGCGCCCGAGCCCTTCTCCGGGTCCGAATACTCGTCCGCCACGATGGGAATGCGCCGGCCCACCAGCGGCAGCACCACATGCTTGCCCACCAGGTCCTTGTAGCGCTCGTCATCGGGGTGAACGGCCACCGCCGTGTCGCCCAGCATGGTCTCGGGGCGGGTGGTGGCGACCACGATGAAACGGCCCGGCTCGCCTTCCACCGGATAGCGCAGGTGCCAGAGATGGCCCTTAACCTCGGTGGGCTGGACTTCCAGGTCGGAAATGGCGGTGAGGAGCTTGGGGTCCCAATTGACCAGCCGCTTGTCCTTGTAGATGAGCCCGGCCCGGTGCAGCTCCACGAACACCTTCAGCACGGCGCGGGAGAGCCCCTCGTCCATGGTGAAGCGCTCGCGCGACCAGTCGCAGGAGGCGCCGAGGCGCTTCAGCTGGTTGACGATGGTGCCGCCCGATTCTTCCTTCCAGGCCCAGACTCGCTCGACGAAGGCGGCGCGGCCCATCTCGCGCCGGCCCGGCTCCTTGCGCTCCATGAGCTGGCGCTCCACCACCATCTGGGTGGCAATGCCAGCATGGTCCATGCCCGGCTGCCAGAGCACATCCTTGCCCCGCATGCGCTCGAACCGCGCCAGCACGTCCTGGAGCGTGTTGTTCAAGGCGTGGCCCATATGCAGCGAGCCGGTGACGTTGGGCGGCGGGATGACGATGGAGAAGCCCGGCGCATCCTTGCGCGCGGGTCGGGAGCAGCGAAATGCCCCGGCCTCTTCCCAGGCCGTGGAGATGCGCGCCTCGACGGCGGCGGGATCGAAGACCTTGTCCAGCATGCGTGTGCTCCCCGGAGGGCTGCGGGCGGCCCTTCAGCTTTGTGTCAGGGGCGCGTTAAAGCCGGACGGCGGCTCCGTCGTCAACGGGCCGCCGTCAAACGCGCTCGGAATAGACTGGAGGGATCAGCGCGCGTTGCGCGAAATCCGCTCGATCTCCTGGCGAACCAGACGCTCCACCAGGTGCGGCAGGTTCTCGTCCAGCCAGGACTTGAGCATGGGGCGCAGGATCTCCTTTACCAGATCCTCGACCGTCCGCTCGTGGGTGGGCAGGACCAGGTCGCCCAGCGACTCGAAGGCGGCGGTCACGGCCGCGTCGACGGCGGGCGAGATCAGGTCCTTGCGGCGGCCGCTGTCCGCGAACGGGCGCGAGGCAACCGGGTCGGCTTCGCTGGAGCGCGGGGTGGCGGCACGGGTCGTCGCCGCATCCCGAGCTTCAGGCCGGCGCGGCGCGGGCTGCGGCTGGGCGGAAGAAGAATAGGAGAAATCGGACATATCTTGTGCCTCGCTCTGCGCCGGAGGGGCTGTCACATCGGCGTCCGCCAACGGCTCGGACGGGGCAGACGCCGCATATGCGTCCTCAGCCTCATGCAGCGCCGAAGGGACGACGGGTGGCTCGGCCACCGAGTCCGCCACCACCGATCGAGGACGCAGCGGCGCCGACGCTGCGGCCTTGCGCGCTATGGAATGGTCGTCGGAAATGATCCGGCGGATAGAGGCCAGGATCTCGTCCATGGACGGCTCTTGAGGCTTCGCGCTTGCGGACATGTCCCAACCCTGACCCATGGCACCCTCGGTCGGCACGCCTTGAGAGGGTGGGCCGTTGGACGCCAAATACTTAACCTTCCTTAACTATGACATTGACTGTCGGGCGCGGAAACCCCTCTCGCGCCGCCATTCACAGACATGCTGAACAGGAAGGCCGACCCGGCGAAGTCCAGCCGCCGGGTCCACAGGCGCTTTAGGCGTGGTTCACTTTCCGTCGGGCGTGCGCAAGCCGAACCAGCTGTCGCGGACCTGATTGTAATGAACCTTGGGATCGTAGACCGGCACCTTGAGCGCAAGGTTCACCGCATCCAGCTTGCCGATCACCGAAATCAGCGTGTAGGCCGCCACCACCCGGTCGCGCTGCGCCTGGACGAGTGCGGACTTGGAGTTGGTCAGGTCGGTCTGCGCGTTCAAAACGTCAGTGGTGGTGCGCTGGCCGACGCGCCATTCTTCGCGGACACCCTCGAGGGCGAGCGTATTGGCCGCCACCTGGGCCTGCGCGGATTCAATCTGCGCCTTGGCCGCCACCAAGGCACCCCAATACTGCACCGCATTGGTACGCACGGCGTCCCGGTTCACGTCCACCTCGATGCGCGTCTGGGTCAGGTTTTCCTTCGCCTGACGCACCGCCGAATATTCCGACCCACCCTGATAGATCGGAACAGTCAGATTGAGCATGACCGAGGCGTTGGACACGCTATCCACGGTGGAGCTCTGGTCGTAGCCCTGGCTGAGCGAACCCTGGACACTGAGCGAGGGCGACAGGGCCGCCTCCGCCATCCTCACCTGGAAGTTCGCCGCATCCACCCCGTATTGCGAAGCCAGGACCGCCGGGTGATCCTTCAATGCCACCGAAATCACCCCGTCGACAGACGGGGGGATCTTCCGCTCGATGGCGGGGCCGGGCGAGGTCAGCTTGCCCGGCTCGACGCCGATCACCTGACGATACTGCGCCTTGTAGGTGCTGAGATTGGAGACCGCCTGGGCCACCGAATATTGCGCGGAAGCAACACGCGCCTCGGCCTGCGCCACGTCGGTGCGGGTCACTTCGCCCACATTGAAGCGGTCGCGGGTCGCCCGCAATTCCTGCTGCAAGGCGGCGAGGTTCTGCTGCTGCAACTCCAGCAGCGCAATTCCTGCGATCACGTTCATATACGCGGTGACCGCGTTCAACAGCACGGTCTGCTCGGTGTTCCGCAGGGTTTCCCGGGAACCCTTCACCTGCGACTCGGCTTTGCGCGTGGTGTTCGCGGTCAGCAGGCCGTTGAAGATGGTCTGGGAGACGGTCAGGCTGTACTGGCGCGGGATAAGCGTCCCGTCATAGACCGCGCCCTGTGTGTTATTGCGCGTATACTGAGTGCCGACCCCGATGCTGCCGGACACGTTCGGCCGATAGCCAGACAGCGCCTGCGGCACATTTTCGTCCACGGCGCGCGTGCCCGCGCGCTGCGAATTCAAGCTGGGATTGTTGATGTATGCCGCTGCAAGCGCCGCATCCAAGGATTGTGCAGACACATTGGAACTGAAGGCAGCAACCGTCACGGCGGTGACTGAGGCCAGCAGATAAATGCGTCGGCTCACTCGTGCCGCAAGCGACATATAAATCTCCCCGAGGGACGCAGACGTACTTTTCATCCCTCTCGCGAGGGAAGCGCACCGGAAGAACATAGACAGGTGCCTCACCCGAGGAAACCGATCGGTTCGATCCGCGTGCGCTTTTCCACCAAGCGCGGCAGATGCGCCACAGGTGGGCCGGACGCGCTTCAGAAGGTGAAGCGCGGAGGAGCCGAAAAGCCAGGCAGCGGCGGGATCGCGGCGTTGAACACAACACGCTCGCTCAGGGCACCACCCACCTTGGTGAAGACGGCTGCCCGCCCTGCCCCGCCATGTCCGACAACACCCACGAGCCGGGCGCCATCCTTGAGCTGAGCCACCAGCGCGGGCGGAACAACCTCGATCGAGCCGTTCAGGAAAATGAGGTCATAGGGGGCTTCCGCAGCCCACCCTGCATTCATGGGCCCCTGCACAGCCGCCACATTGGCGAGACCAAGATCGGTCAAGGTCGCATTGGCGGCGACGACGAAGTCAGCATCGTCATCGAGCGCCACCACCTGTCCGCTCAAGCTGGCGAGCACCGCCGAGGAATAGCCGGTGGCCGGTCCCACATCGAGCACCAGTTCATCGGGCTGCACATCCGCAAGCTGGATCAGCTTGGCGAGCACCATGGGCTCGATGAGATACCGCGCGGGCGTGCCGTCCTTGCCGCTGCGCAGCTGCAGGTCGTCATCGATATAGGCGAGGGACTTCAGGGCCGCCGGGACGAATCGCTCCCGGGGAATGCTCATCATGGCCTCGACGATCCGAAGGTCCGTCACGTCGTTGGTGCGGACCTGTCCGTCGACCATTCCCCGACGCAGTTCGGCAAAATCGATCATCTCAGCCCTCCGACCGTCACCCTGACGGCATGCATCGCCCTGATGAGCCACACCGCATCGGCTTTTGCAAGCGCGAGAAGGGGCCGGCGCCGCGTGCCCTTTCGGCAAGCCGCGCCGGCACGCACTCACTTCTTGCCGAGATCGCCCACGCCGGCGACCATCAACTGGCGGAAGATCACGTGATCCCCCACGCTCAGCTTCTTGAAGCCGTCCTGATCCTCAGGGACCTTCACGTCCATGGAATTGCCGGCCGGGCCGGTGAGGGTCACCGTGCGGGTGTCCGCCACGATGGCGGTGATGGTGGCGGCGAACTCACGCCGGTCGGTGACGATGAAGCCCGGCTTGGCGCCCTTGGGGGCGGTGTCGAGCGTGCGAACTTCGCTGGGGGCCGGAATGCCGTTGGTGGGCGGCACGACGGAGATCTCGGTCGCCACCTCGACGGCAGCGGCGACCGGGTCGCCGACCTTCACCTGGTCGAAATTCTGCATTTCGGGGCCCGGGTTCAGCACCAGCGAATTGCCCTTCGGCCCCACCAGCGTGATCGTGCGGGACTTGGCGTCCACGGCCGAGACCTTGGCGTCAATGACGCTCTTGACCACGAAGCCCACGGCCAGAATCGGATCAGCGGCATAAGCCAGGGTCGGCGCAAGCATGAGAGCACCGGCCAGGAAGAGGTTTCGCAGTTTCATGGGCTGTCTCTCCTCGATTGCCGCCCCACGGGCGGTGCCCCTGCGTAGCCCCAGCTTCGTGACGGTCGCAAGGCGACAGATCAAAAACCCGGCGCCTTGGGGCTTTAGGGACAAAAAGTTTCAACCGCGGCGCCCGCTTGGCGCACCAATCTTGTGGCCGGCGAAGCTGGCCCCTTGCCCCGGCACGCCCAGTGCTTTAAGCAGCCCGCTATTGGGGCCACGTGGCGGAGTGGTTACGCAGCGGACTGCAAATCCGTGCACCCCGGTTCGATTCCGGGCGTGGCCTCCATACGGCCGCCAAATCCTGCGGCCACATGCGATCTGGTGATTTGAGTGCCGCGACGCATCTCTCGACGCCTTTGCGCGCATCGAGCGACGATCCTGGCCCGCACCAAAGCGTGTTGCGAAGGACCGCTGGACCGGCGGATGATTGTGAGGCACCGCCAGGGGCGTGCCCGGAGAAACAGATGATCTCTTCCCTTCTGGATCGCCTGCGCGCGCGCGTCCTCAAAGACGAAAGCATGCGCGTCGTGTATCGCCTGTTCCTGTCGGACGGCACGAAGCACTGGAAGGGCTATGCGATCGCCTTCAGCTTCATGGGGCTGATGGCCGCCGCCACGGGTGGCATGGCCTACCTCATGAAGGGGGCCGTGGACTCCATCTTCGTCAACCCGACCACACAGGCCATCTGGTTCGTCGCCATCGTCATGATGCTCCTGTCCATGACGAAGGGCGTGTCGGCCTATGCCCAGAACGTCGCCATGGCGCGGGTGGGCAACCGCATTGTCGCTGACAACCAGAAGCGGATCTTCGATCGCCTCCTGGGCAAGGAGGTCAGCTATTACGCGCAGCACCACACGGCCGATATCACCATGCGCTTCACCATGGGTGCCGCCTCGGCCCGTGACGCGCTGAACCTCGTCATCACCTCCATCGGCCGCGACTTCCTCTCGCTTATTGCCCTGGCCACCGTGGCGATCGTGCAGGACCCGTTCCTGGCGCTGATTGCCCTCATCGTGATGCCGGCGGCCGTGCTCGGAACCCGAAAGCTCATTCGCAAGGCCAAGCAGATCTTCAAGCGCGAATTCACCAGCGCCGTGAAGCTCAACTCCATCAATATCGAGTTCATCCAGGGCGTTCGGACGGTGAAGGCCTACACGCTTGAGCCGATCATGCGTGAGCGCGTGCACACCTTCATCGACGACGTGGAGCGCGCCTCCAACAACCTGGCGAAGACCCAGGCCAAGTCGAGCCCGCTGATGGAGACGCTCGGCGGCTTCGCCATTGCCGGCGTCATTCTTTATGCCGGCTATAACGTGGTGGTGCTGGGCAAGACGCCGGGCGAGTTCTTCTCCGTGCTGACCGCGCTGCTGCTGGCCTATGAGCCCGCCAAGCGCCTGTCGCGCTTCCATGTTGATCTCGCCGGCATGATGGTCGGCGCCAACATGCTGTTCGAGCTGCTCGATGGCGATTCGCCGGAGAATGAGTCCGCCGACAAGCCCGCTTTGCCCGCCGGCCCCGGCCGCATCACCTTCGAGGATGTGCATTTCGAGTATCGAAAGGGCGAGCCGGTGTTGCGGGGCGTGGACCTCGTCGCCGAGCCCGGCCAGACCACCGCGCTGGTGGGAGCCTCGGGCGGCGGCAAGTCCACGATCATTTCGATGATCGAGCGCTTCTACACACCGACCTCCGGCGCGGTGCGAATCGATGGCCATGACGTGACCGACTACACGCGCACCTCCGTGCGCGCGGCTTCGGCACTGGTGAGCCAGGACGTCTATCTCTTCTCCGGCACCGTCCGCGAGAACATCGCCTTCGGGCGTCCCGGCGCCACCGAGGAAGAGATCGTGGCCGCCGCCAAGGCCGCCAACGCCCATGACTTCATCATGAGCTTCGAAGGCGGCTACGACACGCAAGTGGGCGAGCATGGCGCCCAGCTCTCGGGCGGCCAGCGCCAGCGCATCGCCATCAGCCGTGCATTCCTGAAGAACGCGCCCATCCTGCTGCTGGACGAGGCCACCGCTGCGCTCGACAGCGAGTCGGAATACGAGGTTCAGAAGGCTCTGGTGGCGCTCCAGAGCGCCCGCACCACCATTGTTATCGCCCACCGCCTTCAGACCGTGGTACGCGCCGACAAGATCTGCGTGGTGGAAGGTGGTCGTGTGGTGGAGAGCGGGCGTCACGACGAGCTGATCGCCCGTCGCGGCCGCTACTACACCTTCTACCAGATGCAGTTCGCCCACGAGGCGAACGGCGCCGGACAGGCTGAAAATGCAGAGCCGGCGCTTCTTTCCGCCTAATACCCTGTAACTGAAAGACAATTTACCCTTTTGGCGCAGCGTTACCCACAGGCTTCGCCTTTTTCGACCGCTTAGACACTTCACAAGGACCCAGGCGGTTGCTATATGGCGCGCCTCGCTGACGGAGCGCCTGATCCCCGGTAGCTCAGCGGTAGAGCAACCGGCTGTTAACCGGTTGGTCGCTGGTTCGAATCCGGCCCGGGGAGCCAACACGAGGAGAAAGGTCGTCCACCGACGCCTTTCTGCCTCTCCCGAATATCCTCCAGTGCGCCCCGCGCCTGGAGGATATTTCGTTTCAGGCCCCCTCCACCTCCCCTCGCCCGATTGCGCGAGGTTGCAAGCTTTCGGAAAGGAAGCGGTCGCATCATGCGCGTCTGATTGCGCGAGACGCAGTCAGGCTCGTCCATCGTCGAAGAGGCGCCCCACCGGAAGGAACAGATACGGTCGCCACGCGATGTGATGGGAGGCCCTTCATCCGGCGGAGAGGCGATGCCATGGCTCTTCAAATGCACCTTCCCCTTCCGCGCCCGATTCCCCTGCAGGGTCGGGAAGAGGCTGTGGTGACCCTGGACGACGCCGTCCATTTCCTGTGTACCGCAGCGGGCCGGGTCAAGTCCGCCAGCCGCATCGAGCGGGCCACCGCGGCGGTCATGCATGCGGCCATCACCCATGCCCCGGAAGATCTGGAGCGGGCGGCCAAGCGCCTTAAGAAGATCGCCAAGCGCTGCCCCCAGGCCTGAAACATCGGGCGCCAGACGTTCTCCCATTCCCACCCTGGTGGCGCCCTGTGCTTGGCGCACCGCCGCATGGCCCATGAATATCGACAGGCGCATGGCTGGCGGGCGGGATACGCGCGAGCAGGCGTTGCATGACGGCGGGCGCGCGGGCAAAACTGGGTTCATTCTCCCACCTCCGGCCCGGTGGCCCGCCTTGCCTGCCCCCGGCCGTCCCACCATCCACAGGCGCGCCCAGAAGCGGGACGAGCGCCTCCACCGGACCGGTAGCGCGGGGCGCATGCAGTGCCCCAGTCTCCGCCGCCGGCTGCCAAGGCCTTCCGTCATGCCCTCCCCCGCGCTTTCGCTCCTGCTGCATCCGCTGGCCTTCATCGGCCGGCTGGGCGCGCGCGCGGTCGCGGGGAGCGTGTTCGTGGGTCTGGCGTTGCCGGGATTGGCGGCACTGGCGAAGCCCCTCTTGCTGGCGAGCATTTTCGTCCTTCTCGCCCTTTCGTTTCTGCGCACGGATGCCGCAGGCGCGCGCGGCACACAGCGCACATCCCTGCTCATTGCCGCGCTGATCTGGATCATGGGCATCCTGCCTGCGGCGTTCGGCTATCTGGTCAGCCACATCTTCCCCCCGCAGGACAACGGCCTGATGCTGGCGCTGGTGATGCAGGCGGCCGCGCCGCCGATCATGTCGACGCCGGCCTTCGCGGCGCTGCTTGGCATCGATGCCACGATCAGCCTGGCGGTGATGGTCCTGTGCATGATCGTCACGCCGTTGACAGCGCCTGTGGTGGTGGGCGCCTTCACCGACGGCGCGCTGGCCATCGATAGCGTGGCCCTGGCCATCCGGCTGGCCCTGGTGCTGGCTGGAACGGGCTTGGTGGGCTTTGGCCTGCGCTGGTGGCTTGGTCCGCCCAGGATCGCCCGGATGCGGGACCCACTGGACGGGGTTAACGTGCTCCTCCTGCTGGTCATCGCCTTGGGGCTGATGGACGGCGTCACCACCCGCTTCCTCGCCGATCCCTGGCTCGTCCTTGGGATGGCGGGGCTGACCTGCCTGGTCTCCGCCGGAGCCATTCTGAGCACCTTTGTGCTGTTTCGCTGGGCGGGGCGGGGACAGAATCTGATGCTCGGCTTCGCCGCCGGCCATCGCAACATGTCGCTTATGATCGCCGCCACGGGCGCGGTGCTGCCCGAAAGCACCTGGCTTTACATCGCCGTCGCCCAGTTCCCGATCTACCTCCTCCCCCTCCTTCTGCGGCCGCTGGCGCGTCGCCTGTCTGCCCCCGCAACGCACGGCTGAGCGCTGCGCATGCATTCCACGCCGGGGACCGATGCCCGCGTGCCCTGTCTTTGCCGCCCGTCATCTGGTAGAGCGCTCCAAAGAACAGCAAACCGCACGAAACCTGGACGAACGCAGCGATGATCCCCCGCTACAGCCGCGCCGAAATGGCCGACATCTGGTCTCCCGAGAGCCGCTTCCGCATCTGGTTCGAGATCGAGGCCCATGCGGCCGATGCCATGGCGGAACTGGGCATCGTTCCCAAGGAGGCCGCCGCCCGCGTCTGGGAGATGGGCAAGGACGCTCAGTTCGACGTGGCGCGCATCGACGAGATCGAGCGCGAGGTGAAGCATGACGTCATCGCTTTCCTCACCCACCTGTCCGAGATCGTCGGCCCCGAGGCGCGCTTCGTGCACCAGGGCATGACCTCATCCGACGTGCTGGACACCTGCCTTGCGGTGCAGCTCGCGCGCGCCTCCGACCTGCTGATCGCCGACGTGGACAAGGTGCTGGCCGCCCTGGAGCGCCGCGCCTTCGAGCATAAGCTGACCCCAACCGTCGGTCGCTCTCACGGCATTCATGCCGAGCCCACCACTTTTGGCATCAAGCTGGCCATCGCCCACGCGGAATTCCAGCGCGCCCGCGCACGCTTGGTGGCCGCCAAGGCGGAAGTTGCCACCTGCGCCATTTCCGGCGCGGTCGGTACCTTCGCCCATGTGGATCCCCGCGTGGAGGAGCATGTGGCTGCCAAGATGGGGCTGACGGTGGAGACCGTCTCCACCCAGGTTATCCCGCGCGACCGGCATGCCATGTTCTTCGCAGTGCTTGGTGTTGTGGCCTCCTCGGTGGAGCGCCTGGCAACCGAGATCCGCCACCTCCAGCGCACCGAGGTGCTGGAAGCGGAGGAATATTTCTCCGAGGGCCAGAAGGGCTCCTCGGCCATGCCGCACAAGCGCAATCCGGTGCTGACCGAGAATCTCACGGGCCTCGCCCGCATGGTGCGCGCCTATGTGACCCCGGCGCTGGAGAATGTGGCGCTCTGGCACGAGCGGGACATCTCCCACTCTTCCGTGGAACGCATGATCGGCCCGGACTCCACGGTGACACTGGACTTCGCCCTCAACCGCCTGGCGGGCGTGGTGGACAAGCTCGTGGTCCACACCGACAACATGCAGAAGAACATGGACAAGCTGGGCGGGCTCATCCACTCCCAGCGCGTGCTCCTGGCGCTGACCCAGAAGGGGGCCAGCCGCGAGGACAGCTATCGCTTGGTCCAGCGCAACGCCATGCGTGTGTGGCGCGGCGAGGGCGACTTCCGCACCTTCTTGCTGAACGATCCCGAGGTGCGGCGCTTCCTGAGCGAAGACGACATCAACGAGAAGTTCGACCTCGGCTACCACCTCAAGCACGCCGACACGATCTTCAAGCGCGTGTTCGGCCACGCCTGACGCCCAACGCGTAGTCAAAACAAAACGGGGCGCCCCAGCGGGCGCCCCGTTCGCGTTTCAAGCGTGCCTGGCGCGGATCAGCCGATGGCGCGATCCTGCAAGGCGACGCCCTTTTCCTCGAACATGGGGATCAGCTCGCCGCTCTGGAACATCTCGCGCAGGATGTCGCAGCCGCCGACGAACTCGCCCTTCACGAAGATCTGGGGGATGGTCGGCCAGTTCGTATAGTCCTTGATGCCCTGGCGCAGCTCGTCCGAGTCGAGGACGTTGTAGCCTTTGAACGGCACGCCGATGTGGTTCAGGATCTGCACCACCTGGCCGGAAAAGCCGCACATAGGGAATTGCGGCGTGCCCTTCATGAACACCACCACGTCGTTGCCCTTGACCTCACGGTCGATGAATTCGCGAATGCTCATGACTTCAATCCAAATGTCAGAGTGGCAGTGCCATCAAATGTGAAAGATCGGTCGCCGCCGCCCCATGCGCAAGACGGGCGGAGCGATTTATTACTCCCCCTCCCGCCAGCAAAATCAATCCGCCTTCCGTCCATCCAGTCCCGCAATCCGCGAAGCGACCAACGCAACCGCTCCGCCCAGAAAGGCGCCGGCGACGATGTCGGAAAAGAAGTGATAGTCCTGCGCCCACAAGGCGAGCGCTTCCAGCAGCACCAGGATGAGGCAGGCAAGGCGCCATTTGGGATAGGCGATGGCCGGCACGGCGAGAAAGGACATGGCGGCAACTGTATGCCCCGAGGGGAAGGAGCCCCAGCCCCAGCCGCCATGGAACCAGAAGAAGCCATAGACGCCGTCCTGGATGAAGGACGGATTGTTGTTCACGAAGGTCTCAGGCCAGGTGCGGCTGAAGACGATCTTCAGCTGGTTGGCGATGGCTGAAGCGCTCACGATCGACAGGCTTGCGGTGAAGGCCGTGAGCGGCAAGCGCGGGAGCTCTCCCCGGAAGACACGGGCGAGCCCGAGGACCACCAACATTGCCGAAGCCAGTTGCGTCAGGTGCTCGGGATAGGTCTGGAAGGCACGGACCAGCTCGTGCCGGCCGACGACATCATAGGCGAAGCGGCTGAGCGGACGATCCACGAACGCCACGCCGAAGACGACCAGCCCCGCGCACACCAGCCCCGCGCCAATCCAGACGGCGGGTCGCGACACCAGGTCTGTGGATTTTTCCAGTTCTGCCACGGCCAAGCCCCCGTTTAGGTTGGCCGGTAGCACGGTGGCAGGCAAAAAAGAAGGAGCGCTGCTCACGCAACGCTCCTTCGCCTTTCAATCCGATGAGCCCCGATCAGGCCGGCGCAGAGGTCTTCAGCGCCAGAGCGTGGAGCACCCCGCCCATATTGCCCTGGAGCGCGGCATAGACCATCTGGTGCTGCTGCACCCGGCTCTTGCCGCGGAAGGCCTCCGAGACAATGGTCGCGGCATAATGGTCGCCGTCCCCCGCCAGGTCCTCAATGGTCACCTGGGCATCCGGCAAGGCGGACTTGATGAGCTGCTCGATGTCGGCCGGAGCCATGGGCATGGTGCGATCCTGTCGGTTGGGCGGGGTCGCTCAGGCGCTGGCGCCCATATAGATGGGCAGCCAGGTCTCGTGACGATCCCGCAGCGTCTCCACGAATATCTGGCGCTCGCCCGGCAGGATCAAGCGGTCGCCGCCGGTCTTGCCGATCTTCAGCAGCGGAACGCCCGCGGCCTCGGCGCGACGCACCAAGTCGGGGCCCTCTCCTGCCGCGGCCACGATCACGTAGCGCGCCTGATCCTCGCCGAACCAGAAGGCGTGGGCAGGGATGTTGCCGGGCTTGTCCAGTGACGCGCCCATCTCGCCGGCCATGGCCATCTCGGCAATGGCCACCAGGAGGCCGCCATCCGACACATCGTGCACCGCGGTGACCATTTCATCGCGGATGGCCTGGCGCACGAAGTCGCCATTGCGCTTCTCGGCCACCAGATCCACCGGAGGCGGTGCGCCCTCTTCGCGGCCATGGACGATGTCCAGGAAGACGGAAGCCCCAAGCCAGCCTTCGGTCTTGCCGACCACATAGATCGCCTCGCCGGCATTCTTGAAGGCCAGCGTCATGGTCTTGGCGAGATCGGGAATGAGGCCCACGCCGCCAATGGTGGGGGTAGGCAGAATGGCCCGGCCGTTGGTCTCGTTATAAAGGCTGACATTGCCGGACACGACCGGGAAGTCGAGCGCCTCGCAGGCCGCGCCGATGCCTTTCACGCAACCGACGAACTGGCCCATGATGTCGGGCTTCTCGGGATTGCCGAAATTCAGATTGTCGGTCACCGCGATAGGATCGGCGCCCACGGCGGTCAGGTTGCGCCACGCCTCCGCCACCGCCTGCTTGCCGCCCTCGAAGGGATCGGCCTCGCAGTAACGGGGTGTCACGTCGGTGGTGAGCGCAAGGCCCTTGGGACCGTCCTCCACCCGCACCACGGCCGCGTCGCCGCCGGGCTTTTCCACGGTGTTGCCGAGGATCAGGTGGTCATATTGTTCCCAGATCCAGCGCTTGGAGCACAGGTCCGGCGAGCCGATGAGCTGTTCGATGGCATCCGCCAGCGGCACCGTATCCGGCACCTGGTCCGGCTTGATGACCGGGCGCGGGGTGGGCTCGGCGTGCGGCCGGTAATATTCCGGCGCCTCGTCGCCCAGCTCCTTGATGGGCAGGTCCGCTTCCACGATGCCCTTGTGCTTCACGACGAAGCGCAGCGTATCGGTGGTGTGGCCGAT
Source organism: Aquabacter sediminis (assembly GCF_028863665.1). GTDB lineage: Bacteria > Pseudomonadota > Alphaproteobacteria > Rhizobiales > Xanthobacteraceae > L1I39. The sequence continues at coordinate 60,383 of NZ_JARBFX010000010.1, read as the reverse complement.
GATGGCAAAGTCCAGGCCCCACTTGCGGAAGATGGCCTCGGCCTCAGCCTCGCGGCCGGGCGCCAGAACCATGAGCATGCGCTCCTGGCTCTCGGAGAGCATCATCTCATAGGCAGTCATGCCCGTTTCGCGGCACGGCACCGCGTCGAGGTCCAGCTCCACGCCGAGGTCGCCCTTGGCGCCCATCTCCACGGCGGAACAGGTGAGGCCCGCGGCGCCCATGTCCTGGATCGCCACCACGCAGCCGGCCTTCATGATTTCCAGGCAGGCTTCCAGCAGCAGCTTTTCCGCGAAGGGATCACCCACCTGCACGGTCGGGCGCTTTTCCTCGGCATCGGCGCCGAATTCGGCGGAGGCCATGGTGGCGCCATGGATGCCGTCGCGGCCCGTCTTGGAGCCCAGATACACGATGGCGCGGCCGACACCGCTCGCCGCCGCATAGAAAATCTCGTCGGTCTTGGCGAGGCCCACCGCCATGGCATTGACGAGGATGTTGCCGTTATAGCGATCGGAAAAGCCCACCGCGCCGCCCACGGTGGGCACGCCGAAGGAATTGCCGTAGCCGCCAATGCCCGCCACCACGCCGGCGATCAGGTGCCGGGTGCGGGGGTGGTGGCAGTCGCCGAAGCGCAGGGCATTGAGCGCCGCGATGGGCCGCGCCCCCATGGTGAAGACGTCGCGCAGGATGCCACCGACCCCGGTCGCCGCGCCCTGGTAGGGCTCGATGAAGGAGGGGTGGTTGTGGCTCTCCATCTTGAAGACCACCGCCTGCCCGTCGCCAATATCCACCACGCCGGCATTCTCGCCCGGCCCCTGGATCACGCGCGGTCCCTTGGTGGGCAGCGTGCGCAGCCAGACCTTCGAGGACTTGTAGGAGCAGTGCTCATTCCACATGGCCGAGACGATGCCGAGCTCGGTAAGGCTCGGCTCGCGTCCGATCAGCTCCACGAAGCGCTGATATTCGTCCGGTTTGAGGCCATGCTCGGCCACCAGCTCCGGCGTGATCTTCGGTGTGTTCGGGATCAGGTTCACTTTGGTCCGTTCCAATCCGATGGCGCGCGCCCGCCTGCACCTGGGGGGCGGAGCGGCGCCGGGGCCTCAAGGCCCGTCCAGCGCATGATGCCCGCCCTCCGTCGCAACCTTCTCAAGGAGACTGGCCGCCCCTGGCGGCCGCACCCCTCAGGCGGCCTTGAGCGAGGCCGCGATGCTCTCGAACAGGCCGGCGCCGTCGGTGGGGCCGATCTGTTCCTCGATATAGTTTTCCGGATGCGGCATCATGCCCAGCACGTTGTGCTTCTCGGAATAGATGCCGGCAATGCCGTTGATGGCGCCATTGGGGCCATCCTGCTCGTCGATGCGGCCATCGTGGCGGGCATAGCGGAAGGCCACGCGGCCTTCGTGCTCCAGCTCGCGGATGGTGTCCTCGTCGGCAGTGTAGTTGCCCTCGCCATGGGCCACGGGCACGCGGATGAGCTCGCCCCGGCGATAGGAGGTGGTGAAGGCCGTGTCGGCCCGCTCCACGCGCAACAGCACCTCGCGGCACACGAAGCGCAGCTTGGCATTGCGCACCAGGACGCCCGGCAGGATGCCGGCCTCGCACAGGATCTGGAAGCCGTTGCAGATGCCAAGCACCAGCCCGCCGCGCTCCGCATGAGCGCGGACGGCTTTCATGATGTTGGCGCGCGCGGCAATGGCCCCGCAGCGCAGATAGTCGCCATAGGAGAAGCCGCCCGGCAGGACCACCAGATCGGTGCCCGGGGGCAGTTCATGCTCGGCGTGCCACACCACGTCCACGCGGGAGGCGGACACGAGCTTCAGGGCCCGCGCCACGTCGCGCTCACGATTGGTGCCGGGAAAGAGGATGACGGCTGATCTCATGGGTGTCGATGCGTAAGGGTCAGAGCCTGTCGCGACAAGGAGAATGAGCCACGCCCGGCTTGCGCCTGGAGGCATTCCCGCCAGCGCGGATTTAGTCGGCGAACTCGACCCGGTAGGTCTCGATCACCGTGTTGGCGAGGAGCTTGTCGCAGGCTTCCTTGAGCACGCCCTCGGCGTCCGCCTTGTTGTTGCCAGCCAGCTCCACGTCGAAAACCTTGCCCTGGCGGACACTCTGCACCCCGGCGACGCCCAGGGAGCGCAGCGCGCCCTCGATGGCCTTGCCCTGGGGATCGAGAACCGCGGACTTGAGCGTGACGATGACGCGCGCCTTCATGAAGAACCACTCTTTGCAAGTCTTAAGTTGCAAGCCAGAAGCGAAATCGGACGGGACCGGACATGCCGGACCCATCCGAAACCTTCCGCGTTTTCCGGCCGCCGGAGATCCGGCGGCGCGGACCTCACTTGACGAGGATGGGGCCCTTGCCCTGGTTCGGCTCGTTCTCGGACAGGATGCCAAGACGCCGCGCCACTTCGGAATAGGCCTCCACCAGCCCGCCCATGTCCCGGCGGAACCGGTCCTTGTCGAGCTTGTCGGCGGACTTGATGTCCCACAGGCGGCAGGAATCCGGGCTGATCTCGTCGGCGACGACGATCCGCATCATGTCGTTTTCCCACAGGCGGCCGCATTCCATCTTGAAGTCCACAAGACGGATGCCCACGCCCAGGAACAGGCCGGTCAGGAAATCGTTGACGCGGATCGCCAGAGCGATGATGTCGTCGATTTCCTGGGTGTTGGCCCAGCCGAACGCGGTGATGTGCTCTTCCGACACCAGCGGGTCGTTGAGCGCGTCGTTCTTGTAGTAGAATTCGATGATGGAGCGGGGGAGCGCGGTGCCCTCCTCGATTCCGAGGCGGGTGGACAGGGATCCTGCCGCCACATTGCGCACCACGATCTCAAGGGGGATGATCTCCACCTCTCGGATGAGCTGCTCCCGCATGTTCAGGCGGCGGATGAAGTGCGTGGGCACCCCAATGTCGTTCAGCCGCGAGAAGATATATTCCGAGATGCGGTTGTTGAGCACGCCCTTGCCGTCGATGACATCGTGCTTCTTGTTGTTGAAGGCGGTCGCATCATCCTTGAAATGCTGGATGAGGGTTCCCGGCTCGGGGCCTTCATAGAGGACCTTCGCCTTGCCTTCGTAGATTCGGCGGCGGCGGCTCATGGGTGTGTACCGTCGATTGAGGAAATCCATGGGTTTGCCAAGGCTCCGTTCGGGTGACGCTCCTCGGCGGGGCGTTGTCGTGCCTGTTTTGCAGCGCACGGAACACCCGGTGGGACACTAGCCCATCGGCGCCCCGGTTACAACGCGCACTCTCTTGAACCGGAAGCAGGGCCGCCATGCTCCTGCAACGCAGGTCGCGCTCCCTCGGCGCCCGCAGCTGCTCTCCGCCTGCGGCAGAAGGCGGAGACTTTTCCGGCTGCGGCGTCAGAATGTGACAGCGCTCCCTCCGTTGATCTAGGGGAAGCGCACCTATATTCAAGGGCACGACCCGCAAGGCGCCCGCCGCGCCACGCGGTCCGACACCCCAACGACACGCCACTGTGAGGGCAGCCATGACCACGTTCGACAAGCGGGAAGAAGGGTTTGAAGCGGCCTACGCCCTCGACGAGACGATCCGCTTCCGGGCGCTCGCTCGCCGCAACAAGATGCTGGGCCTCTGGGCCGCCGAGAAGCTCGGCCTGACCGAGGATGAGGCGCAGGCCTATGCCAAGGAAGTGGTCGTGGCCGACTTGGCGGAGCAGGGCGACGAGGATGTGTTCCGCAAGCTACGGGGCGACTTCGATGCCAAGGGCGTCGAGGTGTCCGACCACCAGATCCGCCGCAACATGGACGAATTGCTGGCCCAAGCCATCCAGGTGATCCGCGCGGAAGGCTGAGCGGCGATTCGCCTTCTCAGCCCGGTCCGGCGCATCATGCAAGCCCCGGGCAGGCTTGATCGGGCCTTGCTGGCCCGGTTCCGGAGCTGAGGTCCATGGCGAATCCTTCCCGCATTCTTGCAGCAGGTGCACTGCTGCTTCTGTCATCAGGCGGCGCTTTCGCCGCCTCTGCCGTGGCGCTGAGCGGCGTCAATGTCCGCTCGGGCCCCGGCACCAATTACGGCGTGATCGGCACCTTGCCTCGCGGCGTAACCGTGGAAGTGCTGGGCTGCACGCCCGCCTGGTGCTCCATCGGCTGGGGGCGCCCCGCCTTTGTATCGGCATCCTATCTGGGCTTTGACGGGCCGCCGCCTTACGCGGCGGGACCGCCCGTCGTGGTGCAGGCGGTACCCGCCCCACCCGTGGCCGCGCCCATCATCGTCGCCCCGCCGGTCGCGCCGCTGGTCTATGCCCCGCCACCGCCGGTGCAATTCTATCCCCCGCCCCCGCGCTTCTATGGCCCACCGCCCGCACCCGGCCCCTATTTCGGCGTCGGCGTCTGGTCCTGGTAGCCCCCTGCGCACGATCACAGAGGTGCGCTGTCAAAAGAGGTGAGATTTTCCTCGCAAGCTCATGATTCTACGTCATGATCATGCGAGTGGCGATCTCACTTGGTGTGGCCGATGCTCCTCGCGACCGATTGGACGGACATAGCGCTTCGCCTGGGCTGCACCTTCGTGGCCGGCGCCTTGGTGGGACTGGACCGGGAATCGCGGGAACGGGCCGCCGGCCTTCGCACCAATATCCTGGTCTCCCTCGCGGCCTGCATTGCCATGCTGAGCGCGGCCCTGCTGGTGCCAATGAGCGGAAAGCAGCCCACCTCCTTCATCCAACTGGACGTGATGCGCTTGCCGCTCGGCATCCTCACCGGCATGGGCTTCATCGGCGCCGGGGCCATCATCCGGCGCGCCGACGGCCTGGTGCTCGGAGTGACCACCGCGGCGACGCTCTGGTACGTCACCGTCATGGGGCTGTGCTTCGGCGCAGGCCAGTTCGTGCTGGGGGGCGCAGCGCTAGTGCTGGCGCTTGCCACCCTTTGGGGCATGAAGTTTTTCGAGGCGCGCATGCGGCACCAGAAGGAAGGGCGGCTGCTTCTGCGCCTGTCACCATCCTCGCCGGGCGAAACTTGGCTGAAGGGGGCGCTGCTGGAGGCGGGGCTCCAGGTGCGGCGGATCTCCGCCAGCATCGAACCTGCGACCGGGCTGCGCGAATATCGCTTCGAGCTGTGGTGCCCACCCCAGACCCCAATGATCGCCCCTGACTTCGTTCGTCTGTTCGCTGAGACGGACGGCGTCGAGCGGGTCGAGTGGGAAATCGGCAATCATTAGAAGCCGGACGCATCCGCGCGCGCTTTGCATTCGGCTGCCCCCGCGGGCACAAAAAAGCCCGCCGGAGGGCGGGCTTTTTCGGTCAGCCGGCAAAGCCGGGAGACATCAACGGGAGTAGAACTCGACCACGAGGTTCGGTTCCATCTGGACCGGATAGGGCACCTCGTTCAGCTCGGGCACGCGCACGAAGGTCACGGCCAGCTTGTTGGCGTCCAGTTCCAGGTAATCGGGAATGTCACGCTCGGCGAGCTGCTGGGCCTCGAGCACGATGGCCAGCTGCTTGGAAGCGTCCTTCACCTCGATCACGTCCCCGACCTTGACCTGGTAGGAGGGGATGTTCACGCGGCGGCCGTTCACCTTGACGTGGCCGTGGCTCACGAACTGGCGGGCGGCAAACACGGTGGGGACGAACTTGGCGCGATAGACCACCGCATCGAGGCGACGCTCGAGCAGGCCGATCAGGTTGGCGCCGGTATCACCCTTCATGCGGCCAGCTTCCACGTAGATGGCGTGGAACTGCTTCTCGCCGATGGAGCCGTAATAGCCCTTCAGCTTCTGCTTGGCACGCAGCTGAACGCCGAAGTCGGACAGCTTGCCCTTGCGGCGCTGGCCGTGCTGGCCGGGGCCGTACTCGCGGCGGTTGACGGGGCTCTTCGGGCGGCCCCAGATATTCTCACCCATACGGCGGTCAAGCTTGTGCTTCGCCGCAATGCGCTTGCTCATGTAACGCGGATCCTTTTGCGTTCTTAAGGATTGGATCGCGCCCCTCCTCTGCGGCCATCCGGCCGCCGACAGGTCATCCCGGCGAGCTGCCAGGATGTCCACGGGTGCAAAGTCCAAACGTCTACCCCGCCGGTCGAAGAAATCGGCCAGCGAGGAGCCGGCTTCTATTCGCGTGCGCCGGGCTTGTCAATGTGCGCGGCCGTCCTGCCGCGGCTTCGTCGGCCGAAATTGAATGATAGTAAAATTTGTTTCTCACGAATGCGGTCACTGATAGACTGTAGGCCATAGACCGGAGACCACCCATGAAGTTTCTCGTCCTCCAGCATGCCGCGTCAGAACATCCCGGCAGCCTGCGCGACCTCATGCACGCGGACGGCTTTACGTGGGACGCTGTGGAGCTGGATGAAGGAGAGACCATCCCCGACGTGTCCGGCTACGATGCCCTTCTGGTGCTGGGCGGCCCTATGGATGTGTGGGAGGAAGACCTCCACCCTTGGCTCGCCACGGAAAAGAGGGTCATCCGGGACTGGGTCACGGCGGGCCGGCCTTTCCTCGGCATCTGCCTCGGCCACCAATTGCTGGCGGAGGCGATGGGGGGCGAGGTCGGCAGGATGGCTGAGCCGGAAGTGGGCGTCTGCCAGGTCGCGCTCACCGCCGAGGGCGCAGCCTCGCCGCTTTTTGCCGGATTTCCGCAGGCTTTCCCGACCCTTCAATGGCATGGGGCTGCGGTGCTCAAGGCGCCGGCTGAGGCGACCGTCCTCGCCCATAATTTCCATTGCGCCATCCAGGCCATGCAGATCGGCCGCCGCGCCTTCGGCATTCAGTACCATGTGGAGCTGATCGACACGACAGTGTCGGACTGGGGCGCGATCCCCGAATATCGGTGCGCGCTCGAATCCATTACCGGCCCTGGTGGCCAGGCGCGCCTAGAGGCGGCAGCAGCCGAAAATATGGAGCAGTTCCGGGCCAGCGCCGCGCGTCTTTATGCAAATTTTCGGGCGACCCTCTAATAAAGGCTAAGATTTCGACCCGCTCGCCCTGCTGCAACTTATGGACGCGGCCAAAGAGTGACTATCCGAAGAGTCGTCTGACGGTTTTATAATACCGTCATTTTGGCAGCGATTGGCGCCGTCAACAAGTGATATTTGAATTCCCCTTGACGCTTGCCCACCGCTCTGCGTGAAGATCCGCCTGGGTCTGGATGATCTGCCGGGGGGCAAGATGAAGCGTTTGAGCGTTGTGGCACTCGCCTTGATGGGGGCGGGGACATCCTCTCTTGCCGCGGACCTGGCCACCAAGGCCCCTCCTCCCGCCCCGGCCGCAGTGCCAGCGGCATCGGGCTCTTGGCAGGGCTTCTATCTGGGCGGCGCTGCGGGTGCGGCCTTCGACGGTTCGAGCGTCCAGCCGGTCCTGGGCGGCGATTTCCTCGTCTTCCAACCGGTACAGCGAAAGCAGCAATATGAGGTGCCGTTGGGCGGCGCAGGCACCGTTTTCACGGGCGGCGTCTATGGCGGCTATAACTGGCAGTTCAACAGCATGGTGGTCGGCATCGAAGCCGACATGAACTATGCGGACCGCAAGGTGAGGGGCACCTCGGTGCAACCTTCGCTGGCCGACCCCTCCGTCACCCTCACGCGCGTTTACGGTACCGGCGGCACGTGGTTCGGCACCGTGCGCGGCCGTCTTGGATGGACGTTCGACAAGGCCCTCATCTATGCCACGGGCGGCCTTGCCTATGGCCAGAATGGTGCCGGCTATTATGCGGGCGGCAATGGCTACAATTGGCTGGGCAAGGACAGCGGCGTCAGATGGGGCTGGACCCTCGGGGGTGGCGCCGAATATCGCCTGGATCAACACTGGTCGGTGCGCGCGGAATATCTTTACGTGTCGTTCGACGGTGCCAATTTTGCGCTTCCGTTGGTGCCTTCGAAGCCCTTTGTCGACACGGACTTCACGATGACCGGCACTGCCGAGTTCAACTTCAGTGTCCTGCGGGGTGGCCTCACCTACGCGTTTTAACTCCGCACGTTTTGACCCCGCACGTTTTGAGCCGGCCCGCGCGGACCCGGCCGGGCCAGAGGGCGCGGCCGGTCATCAGCTCCTAAAGCATGCGCCGATCAGCCTGCACCGCAGGCTGATCGGATCACGCATTCTCTATCAATAAGTTAGAGGGCGATTCACCGATCAGATTGATTCAATCTGATCGGATCGCGCTCTACCCGCCGCGCAGGGCCGTGAGTACCTTCAGGCCGGGATAGCCGTCGGCCGGCGTGATGCCCGCCTGTTCCTGGAAGGCGCGAACCGCGCGCATGGTCTCGGGACCGATGCGCCCATCGGTTCCCCCCGTGGGGAAACCACGGGCCGTCAGGCGGGTCTGGATCTCCTGCAATTCGACGAGCGTCATGGTCCGCTCGCCGCCCGGCCAGGGCGTGACGAAAGGCCCCTCCCCCATGATCCGGTCGCCCAAGTGGCACACCGCAAGGGCATAGCTGGACGAGGGATTATAGGAGCGCACCGCATAGAAATTGTGGAGCAGAAGCAAGGCCGGGCCGCCGGGGCCGCCGGGCAGCCACATGCGCGCCCGCTCGTCATAGGTGGCGATGGAGCGTCCATCCACGAGGGTCACGCCCTGCTCCGCCCAGGCAGACAGGGGGCGCCAGGTCTTGTTGTCGGCAAGGTCCGCATTGAAGCTGGCGGGCACGCGCGCTTCGAACCCCCAGGGCTCTCCGGCCCTGTACTTGCCGCGCTTCACCAGATAGTTGGCGGTGCCGGCCAGGGCGTCGTCAGGCTTGCCGAACGGCGAGATGCGCCCATTGCCATCGAAATCCACGCCCATATTGAGCCAGACCTCGGGCATCCACTGCGTGTGGCCCATGGCACCGGCCCATGACCCCACCATTTCCTGGGGCGTGCCCCAGCCGCGCTGGACGATGACCAGGGCGTTGAGAAGCTCGGTCTCCCAGTATTTCCGCCGCCGGGGCTCGCCCCAGGCGAGGGCAGACAGGGAATTGAACACCGGCTTCATGTGGCGGGGGTTTTCGACGACCTGCCCGAAGGCCGATTCCATGCCCCAATAGCCGAGCATGATCCGCCGATCGACGCCGAAGGTCTCCTCAATGCGTCCGAACAGGGCCGCATATTCGCGGGCCTTCTGCTGGCCGGTGGAGATGCGCCAGTCGGAGACGCGGCGGTTGAGATACTGCCAGACCTCCTCCTGGAACTCCGGCTGCGCCTTGTCGGCGGCATAGACGCTGGTGTCGGGCGTCACCTGCGCAAAGACCCGCGTATAGACCTCGTCGCTGATGCCGCGGGCGCGGGCACGGGCGCGAAACTTTTCGACCCACACTTTGAATGGCTGCGCTGCAGTCTGAGCGAACACTCCCGTGGGCACCGCAGCACCAAGCGCGAGCCCGCCAAGGCCCGCCAGGACCGTTCGCCGATTGAAAGCCTGCCGATGAGTCAAGAAGCCTCCGCAAGAGGTTGGGGGAGCGTTTCAGCCGGGCTGACAGGCCGGCCGATGAGAGCCTGAATGGCCGCCGCATCGAGCGGGGCGCCGGTGGACAGGAGCCGCACGGGATGGACCGGGCCCGCCTGATGCGCTTCGCCCACCAGCGACATGACGCGGCGGGCAATGGCGGGGGCCGGGTCCACCCAGGTGACAGGCCAAGGCGCGACCTTCGCGAGGCGGTCGGCGACCAGGGGATAATGGGTGCAGGCGAGCACCACCGTATCGGTGCGGCCTTTCTCGCCCTCGACAAAGCAGGGAGCGATCTCGGCGCGCAGGTCCTCGTCGTCCACCGGGATGCCGTGGAGGATGGATTCCACCAGGCCCGCCAGGTTCTCGCTCGGCACGAGGCTCACGGCGCAGGACGATGCGAATTCCCGGATCAGCGCCGCCGTATAGTCGCGCCGCACCGTGCCCGGGGTCGCCAGCACGCTGATCTGCTTGGTATGGGAGAGCGCGCATGCAGGCTTGATGGCCGGAACGGTGCCCACGAACGGGATGGCATGACGCGCCCGGAGGGCGGGAAGCACTGCGGTCGAGGCCGTGCCGCAGGCGATGACTACGAGGTCCGGCCGAACGTCGGCGATGAGCGCATCCATGACATCGCACACCCGCGCCACCAGCGGGGCCTCGCCCAGGCTTCCATAGGGGAAGGCAGCATCATCCGCCGCATAGGTGAAGCGCGCGTCGGGCCGAAGCCGCGCCACCTCGCGGAACACGGACAGGCCACCCAGGCCCGAATCGAAGACGAGGATGGAGGGCGAAGCGAGGGCGGTGGTCGGCACAGGCGTCAGGTTTCCAACCGAAACGATGAGATTGCCCATGGTATATCCTCACGAGGCCCGGCAATATTGTGTCGAGGGTTGGGTAAAGGAAGAATGAGCAGCGAGGCGGGGCCCGATCCGGACATGTCTGTCCTGCCAAGCTTGGCAACGGACGGGAGCGCAGTTCTGCCGCCGCTCGCGCCGTCGCCCCCGGCCGATCCCTTGGTCGGCCCGGGCGCAACTGCCCTCACGGGGCACGCGGCGCCCCTGCCCCATCCCGCAATAGCCGGTCTGGCGCGCGCAGCCGTCCTCTGCGTCGCGGCCCTCCTCTTTGCCGCTCCGGCGGTCTGGAACCGCTTTCCCTTTCTTTTCTGGGACACAGGCGGCTATCTGGAGGCGGGCATCCACCATGCCATCGTGCCGGGCAGGTCCATTGTCTACGGCGTGCTGTTGTCGGTGGGTCGCTGGCCCGATTTCTGGCCAGTGGTGGCCCTGCAATGCCTTTTGACAGCGTGGATGATCGCACTTCTCTTCCGGGTGCAGGGTTTCGGCGAACGGCGCATGGCCTATCTGGCCACCTGTGCCGCGTTGGCGGCCTTCACCGCCCTGCCCTTCGTGGCCGGTGAATTGATGCCCGACATCTTCGCCGCGCTGGCGCCGCTCGGCCTATACCTCCTGCTCGCCCGGCGACGCGACCTGAGGGCCTGGGAAATGGCGGTGCTTGTGGCCGTCCTGGTCTTTGCCGGTGGCGCGCACGGCTCGGTGATGGCCACGCTGTTGGTGCTGTTTGGCCTGGCCTTCTTCGCCGCCCGCACCTCGCCGCGCCTTCGCGCCATGCTGCGCCTGCGTCTGCCTGCGCTCACGCTGGTGGCCGCGCTGCTGGTAACGCCGAGCCTGAACCTGGTGCTGGCGGGGCGCTTCGTGCCCACCCCCGGCGCCATGGCCTTCGTGTTCGGGCGCCTCCTGCAAGACGGGATCATCGACCGCTACCTGCTGGAACACTGCCCCGATCCAACGCAGCCCCTCTGCTACTACCGCGAGGAGCTACCCAGCACCGCCGATGACTTCCTATGGGACAATGACGACGTCTTCGTCGCGCTCGGCGGGATGGAACGCGGCATCCCGGCCATGCGCGACGCGGTGGTCGGTGCCCTTCTCGCCTTCCCGATGGACAATCTCGCCCTGGCCGCCAGGGCCTTCGCCCGGCAATTGGTGACGCTGGAAACCGGCGACAGCCTTTACAACTACCTCACCGACAGCACGGACGCGATCACTGCGCTCGTGCCCTCGGCCGCCCCCGCCATGACGAGGGCATGGCAGCAGGCATGGCCGGGCCTCGATTTCACCCGCGTGAATCAGGTCCAGGTGCCGCTTGCCTTGGTCGCCACTGGCCTGCTCGTCCTCGCTGCGGCGTGGAGCTGGGCCAAGGGCCGTCGGCAGGCTGCGCTGCTGTGCTTCAGCGTGCTCGCCATTCTGCTGGTAAATGCCGCCGTGTGCGGCATTCTCTCCAATCCGGTGAACCGCTATCAAGCCCGGGTGGCGTGGCTCGCCATCCCGGCGCTGGTGATTGCCGGGCTCAGCGCTTCAGCGGCATCTCGACCACGCTGGCCAGGAAGGCCGTGAAGGCGAGCTGGATCGCGCTAGCAAGTCCCGTCAGGCCCAGGATGAGCACGCGCATCACGCGGCCATATTGCAGGTCGCCGAAGCCCGTACCGGCCCAGCTGGCAAAGGCCCAGATGGTGAAGCCGAGCCCCACCAGCGCCAACACCAGCGCCGCGCGCAGCACCCGCTCCAGGCTGAAGGCGTGCAGCACCCGCTCCAGATTGTCGGAGGCGGGCAGGAAGCCCAGCAGTGCCCCATACCGTCGCGCCACCACGGAAAAGGAGAGCGCCTGCACCCCCACAAGCAGCGTCATGGCCGCCACCAGATAGGTGTGAATGTCGAGCTTGAGATGGGAGCCCAGATGCACCGGCCCGGGGAACAGCGCCACCATGCCGATGAGGCCGAGCGCGATCAGAGCAAGGCCGGGATAGAAGAACAGGAAGCGCGGCGAATAGACCAGCAGGAAGCGCAGGTGCCGCCAGCCATCGCGCCAGGTCTTCAGGTGCGGTGGACGCGAGCGGCCGTCCTTCTTCAAGGTGGTCGGCACTTCCGCGATGGTCAGGCCGGCGAGGGAGGCGCGCACCACCATCTCGCTGGCGAACTCCATGCCCGAGGTCTCCAGCCGCAGCCGGCGCACCGCCTCGGTGTTGAAGCCGCGCAGGCCGCAATGGAAATCGCCGACCTTGATGCGGAAAAAGAGCCGCCCCAGGAAAGAGAGGACGGGATTGCCCAGGTACTTGTGCAGGAAAGGCATGGCGCCAGGCTCAATGCCGCCCTGGAAACGGTTGCCCATGACGATGTCGGCCCCGGCCCGAAGGCGGGTCACGAAGGCATCGAGATTGGAGAAGTCATAGGAATCGTCGGCATCGCCCATGATGATGTAGCGGCCACGGGCCGCCGCGATGCCACCCTTCAGCGCCGCGCCATAGCCGCGCTCAGGCACCGGCACCACCCGTGCGCCGCCCGCCGTGGCGATGGCCTGTGAGCCGTCGGTGGAGCCGTTATCGGCAATGAGCACCTCGCCCACCACGCCGGAGCGCCGGAGATAGGCCTGGGCCTTCTCCACGCAGACAGCCAGCGTCTCCGCCTCGTTGAGGCATGGCATGAGGATGGTCAGCTCAACCTGATCAGACACGAACGCCCCTCCAACCCGCATCGGCCTCGCGAAAGGACGCGCCCCGCGCTCCAGCCCCCCGGAAAAACGCCGCGCGCCACCCGCGCCCGGCCACCGTGCCTAACCCTGCCGCTCCGGCGTATGCAGCACCAGCCCGTCGAGCTTCGACGCGAGAACGATCTGGCACGACAGTCGCGAGGAAGGGCGCACGTCGGACGCGAAGTCCAGCATGTCTTCCTCCATGGGGCCCGGCTCGCCTACCGCCGCCTGCCATGCTTCGTCCACATAGACGTGGCACGTGGCGCAGGCACAGGCTCCCCCGCACTCCGCATCGATGCCGGGAACCTGGTTGCGGATGGCCGCTTCCATGGCAGTGGCGCCTTCGGGCGCTTCCACCGTGCGCGAGCCGCCGTCGAAGGCAATGAATGTGACGCGAGGCATCTGGCTTGGATTCCGTCCCTCTTTCCGGCCGCTATAGCTGCATTGCGGCATCTAGGCCAGAGGCAGCCCACGCCCGCGTTAACGATAACTTCACATGCCCTCCTGGCAGCAGTTCCCAACCGCAACCGGAAAAAGTTAAGATGCGGTAAGGTAAATGCCACCTTAACCGACGGTTGTCCTCCGCCGGTGCGGGCTTCGGTACACACCAATTCCAAGACGGGCCAGCTCCACTGCACGTGGTGTGGGCGATAAAGGCGACGGCGACCATGAAGAACCCGAAGAAGATCCAGGATCCTACGGAGGCCGCCCTCTCGGCGATCCAGGAGGCTCTGACCCTTCAGGTGGATCAGCCCGAAACTCCGCCGGCGGAGGCGCGTGCGCCGGCCGCACCGGCCCAGCGCGAGGCCCGCCCGGCCGGGCGCCGCCCCCGCGTGGACGTTGGGGACCGCCGCGCCGCCAATGACGACCGCCAGACGGTTGGCCAATTGCTGGCGCAGCTTCAGCGGCGCTCCTCGCCGGCCCCCTATTGGTGGGCCCTGGCCATTTCCGCACTCTGGGTGGCCTTCGGCGTCTCCTATGCGGTCGCCACCCATCGGGCGGCCTTCGCCGGCCTGAGCGGCATCGACGCGCTGATGGCCTCGCCCGCGCTCCTGACCATCATCGCCGGCATCATCGTTCCCCCCATCGCCTTCTTCGGCCTCGCCGCCATGGTGCGCCGCTCGCGCGACCTGCAAATGGTCGCCCGCTCCATGACGGAAGTGGCGCTGCGCCTCGCCCAGCCTGAAAACCTTGGCACCGACGCAGTGGTGTCCGTGGGCCAGGCCGTGCGCCGGGAAGTGGCGGCCATGGGCGAGGGCCTCGACCGCGCCATCTCCCGCGCCGCCGAACTGGAAACTGTGGTGCGCAACGAGGTGTCCATCCTTGAGCGCGCCTATGAGGACAATGAGGTCCGCATCCGCAACCTGATCGGCGAGTTGCAGGCCGAGCGCCAGAACATCCTCATCCACACCGAGCGCCTGCGCGAAGGCATCATGGATGCGGAAACGCTGCTCTCCAGCGAAGTGCGCGACGCCGCCGACCGGGTGCAGGGCAATGTGGTGGCCGCCGTCGAGCGCGTGAACGACGTGTTCGGCCAGAAGGGCCAGGAAATGAGCGAAGCCCTCGCCCGTGTCGGCGAGAGCGTCATCGACAGCTTCAATGCCAAGGGCAACGAGCTGATCGACCGCCTTCAGGCCACCGCCGCCACGCTGAGCGAGGAAATGGCCGTCTCCGGGGACAAGCTGGCGGACACGCTGAAGTCCCGCTCCGAAGAGGTCAGCGCCAGCCTGCTCTCGTCCAGCACCGAGGTTTCCATCCTCGTTTCGCGCTGGAGCGAGGAGGTCCGCTCGGGTCTCGAAGACACCCGCGCCACCATCACCGAGGCGCTGGACACCAACGCCGTCCGCATCACCGAGGACTTCGCGCTGCGCGCCGAAGACGTGAACAGCGTGTTCCGCGCCACCGGCGAGAATGTGGTGATGGAATTCTCCAGCCGCGGCGGCGACCTCGTGCGCAAGATCGAGGAGACCGGCACCCGCGTCGCCGAGACCATCACGCTGCATGGCGGCGACCTGGCCGATCGCATCGAGATCGCCGGCAACCGCATCCACGACGCCGTGGCCATCCATGGCGACACCCTCCAGGAGCGCCTGGCCGAGACCGGCGAGCGCATCACCGAAGCCCTGGAGCGCTCCGGCGTCCAGGTGGCCACCTCCCTGGTCCAGAAGGGCGACGAGATCGCCGAGGCCCTCGCCGCCACCGGCAACGACATGACCGAGCGCCTCGGCGCCATCGGCGCGGACGTGACCGATGCCATCGGCGAGCGCGGCGCCCGCGTGACCGACGCCTTCGCGGAGACCGCCGACGCGCTGGTGTCTTCCGTCACCACCAAGGGCGACGCCATCAAGGAGATGCTCACCGCCCGCCTGCGCGCTCTGGAAGAGACCATCACCGTGCATGGCGGCGAGCTGGCCGATCGCATCGGCCAGGACACCCTGCTGATGGCGCAGGCCGTGCAGGAGGGCGTGCGGACCTTCGACACCACCCTGCGCACCAATGCCCCGGCCCTGGTGGATGGCCTCGCCGAGCAGGTCACCGTGCTCACCGAGACCCTCAACTCCACCGTCACGGGCCTCGACGAGCGCCTCGGCGCCGCGACGCACGCCGTCTCCACCACGGTGGAAGGCCGCCTCGACCGCTTCGAGCAGACCTTCGAGGAACGCGCCCAGTCCCTCACCGACAACCTGTCCACCGCCACCGGCGCCGTCCGCCAGACGCTGGAGGACCAGTTCGGCCAGCTGGAGGACACCCTCGGCACCCGGGGTCGTGCGCTCACGGAAGGCCTCGCCGGCGCCACGCAAACGCTGGCCACCACGCTGGATACCCGTCTCGGCCAGTTCGAGCAGACCATTGGCCGGCGCACCCATGCCCTGACCGCCAGCCTTGCCTCCACCACCGAGGCTCTGGCCACCACGCTCGACGAGCGCCTCAGCACCTTCGAGGAGACGCTGGAGCAGAAGACGCTCCGCCTCACCGAGGGCCTCACCGCGACCACGCAGACCATTTCCACCACGCTCGACGAGAGCCTCGGCACCTTCGAGCGCACGGTTGGGGCGCGCACCGCCTCCCTCACCCAGGGCCTGGCGGCCAGCGCCGATGCCATCGCTGCGACGGTGGAAGGCAGCCTCGGCCAGTTCGAGGAAACCCTCGGCCGCCGTGCCGAGGCGCTCGCGGACGGCCTTGCGGGCTCCAGCGAGGCCATCGCCTCGGTGCTCGACACCCGCATCGCGCAGATCGAGGATAGCCTCGACCAGCGCACCCGTCGCCTCAACACCGGCCTCGCCACTTCGGCGCAGACCCTGGCCACCGCGGTGGATTCCAGCATCGACCGCCTGGCGGAGACGCTCGACAGCAAGACCGCGACGCTCGGCGACGGCCTCGCCGCCTCGGCTGATGCCATCGCGGCCACGCTCGACGGCAGCATCGGGCGCCTGACGGAAGCCCTCGACACCAAGACCGCAACCCTCAGCGACGGCCTCGCCGCCTCGGCCGATGCCATCGCGGCCACACTCGACGGCAGCATCGGCCGTCTGACGGAAGCCCTCGACACCAAGACCGCAACCCTCGGCGACGGCCTCGCCGCGTCCGCAGACGCCATCGCGGCCACCTTGGACGGCAGCCTCGGCCGCATCGAGCAGACCCTCGATGAGAAGACCCGGACCTTGTCCGACGGCCTGTCCGCCGCCACCCAGAGCGTCGCGCTCACCCTGGACGAGCGCATCGGCGGGTTCGAGACCACCATCGACCAGCGCACCAAGGGCCTCACCGACGGCCTCAACCTGACGGCGGAGCTGATCGCCGCCACGCTGGAAGACCGGATCTCGCGGGTGGAGCAGGCCATCGACAGCCGCGCCCAGTCCCTCACCGAGAACCTGGCCGTGCGCTCGGCGGAAATCGGCGAGGTGCTCTCCACCGGCACCCAGTCCACCACCGAGGCCCTGGAGCGCTCGGTCGCGACCCTCGACGAGTTCTTCTCGGTGCGCACCCGCGCCATCGGCGAGGTGCTCTCCGAGCGGGCCGAGTTCGTGGGACGCGGCATCGGCAGCCGGGCCCAGGAGGTCGCCTCCATGCTCGACAGCCGTGTCGCCCGCATCGAGGAGATCGTGACCGGCCGACTGGACGGTGTTGCCACCGCCCTTGAAGTGCGCGGCAATGCCCTGGCCGAGACCCTCGGCACCAAGCTGGGTGGCATTTCCAACCGCATCAAGAGGGATGCGGCCCAGGCCGAGGCGACCCTCACCCAGATGGCCGACACGGTGGGCACCACCCTCACCACCCGCGTCGATGGCGTGTCGCAGACGCTGGGCACCCGCATGACCGAGTTTGCGGACCTGATCGAAGGCAAGAACGGCGTCTTCCTCGCCGCCATCGAGCAGGCGAGCCAGAAGGCGGCCGCCGACATGGCTGCCACGTCCAGCTCCCTCAAGGGCGACGTGGAGGCCATCGTCACTCGCCTCGACGCCGCCAACTCCACCTTCCAGGACACGATCACCCACGTGGTCGGCTCGCTCTCCCAGTTCGAGGAGCGCTATGCCACGCAGGTGCGCTCCATCCAGGAGAGCGTCTCCAACCTGGACGGCGCCGCCACCGGCGCCGTGGGCGAACTGGGCAATCAGGTCTCGGCCCTGCGCGGCGTCACCGACGGCACGCTCACCGAGATTGCGGCGCTCACCCAGCGCTTCGAGGCGCAGAGCAGCGCGGTGCTGGACGCCTCCAAGGCCCTGGCGGACACCCACGCCCATGTGGATGCCACCCTCTCCAGCCGCAAGGAAGCCATCGAGCAGCTCTCTGGCGCGCTGACCACCCGCATCGCCGAAATGGACGAGCGCCTGCGCGCCCTCCACGCTTCTCTTGAGACCTCGCTCACTCAGGCCCGCAGCCAGGCCGGCGAGATCGCGGAGACCGTGAACGGCTCGGCCGCTTCCACCGTCAAGGCCATGGAGGCCCAGATGGAAGTGGCGCGCAACGCCTCGGAGACGGAACGCACCCTCCTCACCGCCGCGCTCAAGACCACCTATGACGAGGCACTGGGCGACGTGAACCGGCTGTTCGAGGAAACCGGCCGCCGCTTCACCGACGTCGCCCGCGAGCTGAAGGGCGCCGCCACCGACGTGCAGCAGGCCATCGAGCTGGCCCGCGAGGAGATGAAGAAGGGCATTCTCGAACTGCCCGCCGAGACCGAGGCCAGCGCGGCCACCATGCGCCGCGCCGTGGCCGAGCAGATCAAGGCTCTGGCGGAACTCAACGAGATCGTTGCCCGCAACGGCCAGTCGGTGGACGTCTCGGCCCCCGCCGGCCGCGTCATCTCCCGCGAACCTGCCCGGACGGTGGAGCGTCCCGCCCCCACCCCCGTGCGCCGTCCGGAGCCCGTGGCCCCGGTGGCACCGGTGGAGGCCCGCAAGGTGGTCGCCCCTGCCCGCCCGGCGGCGGAGCGTGCCCCCGAGCCCGTCCGCACCGCCCCCCCGGCCCGTGAGGCCGAAGGCGGCAAGGACGGCTGGCTCTCGGAACTGCTTGCCCGCGCGTCCGGCGACCTCGCCGAGGCGGAAAGCGAGAAGCAGCAGCGTCCGGCGCCCCAGCCCGTGCGCGCCCGCCCGCCCCAGCACACCATCGAGTCGCTGGACTCCCTCTCGGTGGACATCGCGCGCATGATCGATCACCACGCCGCGGTGGACCTGTGGGAGCGCTACAAGCGCGGGGAGCGCAACGTCTTCACCCGCCGGCTCTACACCATGCAGGGGCAGGCAACTTTCGAGGAACTGCGCCGCAAGTACCGCACCGATGAAGAGTTCCGTGACACCGTCGATCACTATCTCGACGAATTTGACCGCCTGCTCGACCAGGTTTCCGAAGATGACAAGTCCAACGTCCTGACCAAGACCTACCTGACCTCCGACACGGGCAAGGTCTATACCATGCTCGCCCACGCGGCAGGCCGGTTCGAATGAACCCATAACACCCAAGAGCGATACAGACTTGCAAGGGCGGGGGAGACCTCGCCCTTCTTCTTTTTTGGAGAGCCCGGTGCGAGGATGGCCGCCCGGAGCAGCTTAAGGACCCGTCTTGGAAGCGCGGGATTTCAACCGCGGTAGGGGCGGGAGCCCGACGCCAGAGGTCTTCCCCCGGCGTTGCGCACGGGCTGCCATGCAGGTCGAGACAGGCAAGGAGCGGCGGCCGGCCGCGGCGTGCCGAATCTGAGGTCGCCCACTGCCCATCCGCGGTCGGCCGGGCGCATTCCCCAGTAAAGTGAAAGCTGGGTCGCAGGTAGGACTGTGTCTCATCAAAGGGAGAAGGGACCGGGCTTCACCCCGCCTTGCCCCGGTTCACAAAAACTCCGTCATGCCGAGAGACGATGTCTCGCGGCATGCGCACGCCTCGTCCGCCGAGGAATGCCGGGCAGCCTTCAGGTGGCGGGAAAACGTCCTTGGGCCGCCGCTTGCCCTCCAAGCGCTGACAGACCCGTTCAGGAGGCCATGGCAGATGCAGGCCATCTCCAGGGTGCGCGCACCATGAGGGCTTGGGGGCCGGGCCGTCGCGGGACGATCGGGCAAAGAGGCTGTTTCCCCCCGCCGGCGGTCCAGTGGAGATGAAGGTCGGTCGCGGGGCGGCTCCCGGAGAGCGGCGGCGCCTGAAACCGGAGGGCGGGCGGCAGCCTCGCCCAGCCGTCGTCCAAGCTGGCGGTCAGAAGCGCGGCGCCGCCCAGCGGACCATGTCGATGAGCACCTGGTCGGATGCCTCGTCCAGCGCCTGTGCCACCGCCGGACCGGTAACGGAGGAAATCGGCACCCGGGCGCTGAAGATTCGGGCGGCAACGATGCGTCCGGCCTGATTGTCGATGACCTTGGCGGAGATTTCCACCACCGCCTGGGCGCCCGACGGCTCGATGCGCACGCCGAAGGTGCGGATGTCCATGTTGAGCTGGTAGTCGCCCGAAATGCCGTCGCCGGGGCGCGCCACGCGGGAGAGACGGCTGCCATTCTCGAACGCCTGGATGGTCCGCGCCTGGAGCAGAGGCGGCAGGCGGTCGGCCCACTGGGCGTCGGAGAGATAGCTGATCTGGCCAGGGGCCGGCTCCACCAGGATCTTCTCGGTGTCGAGCGCCGCCAGTGCCGTGGGCATGACCACCACCAGCTGCCCGCTTCCGCCGCCCTTGGCGGTGAACTGGGTGGGCGCAGAGAGATCGAAGGTGGGGATCGGGTTTGACGCACAGGCGGCAAGGCCCGTCACCGCCAGAGCGACCGTCACTGCGCGCACGACAGACCACAGGCTCGCGGATAGAGGCACGGTTTCAGCCCTCGACTCTCTTAACATGCTCCTCACCGCCTATATTCGGGTACGGAGCTGCCGCCAAATATGAACTGACGTGGATTGCGCTCGAAATTGCGGAAGACACGCTCGATGTCGGACAAGGTCCGCCGGCCGTCCACCGCCAGAGCCTCGAACTGCCGCAGGCCGGGGCCGGTGAACTTCTCCACCTGGGTGGCGATCTCTTCCGTACGGGTGTCCAGATTGTTGGCGAGGCGGCGCACGGAGGCGGCAGCCTCGGATACCTGGTTGACCATGCCATCCGGATCGCCCGCCGCCCGCTTCAGGTCCGCGAGCACGGCGTCGGCCTTCGTCGCCAATTCCTGCACCTGGCCGGCAATCTCGTTGGACCGCTGCATCAGCGAGCCCACATCCTCCGAATGATCGGACAGGGCCTTGGAGAAGGTCTCGATATTGGCGACGATGGCGGCGATCTTGTCCGGGTCCACCGCCTCCAGGATCTTGTTGGCGCGACCCGCCACGTCCTGCACGGTGTTGATGAGGCCGGCCATGCCGGCGCCACCGTCCGCATCAATGCGCGGATAGCCGTTGGGGCCAATGGGCAGGGGCTTGGCGTCGGCGGCGCCGCCGCGGATGGACACCGCAACGATGCCGGTCAGGCCCTGCGTCTCCAGCCCGGCGCGGGCGTCCGCGAGAATCGGCACATCCGGCCGCACGCCCACCCGCACCAGCACCTCGTTGGGCTTGCCGGGCACGAGGCCCAGCATGGTCACCTGGCCGATGGGAATGCCATTGAACAGCACGTTGTTGCCCTGGCGCAGGCCGGCAACCGAGCCGTTATAGACGATTTCGTACAGCGCCCGCTCGTCGCTCACCTGGGGACGCGCGAACCAATAGACGAAGCCGAACGCCGCCCCGATCACGAGCAGCGTGAAGGCGCCGATGATGGTGTAGTTGGCCCTGGTCTCCATGCCTATTTCCACCTCACCATGACGACCGAACGGCCCGCGCGCGGACCCCGTGGAAATAGGACTGAAGCCAGGGATGCTGCGATGCCATCATCGTCTCGATGGTCCCCTGTGCGATCACCTTACCGTCGTACAGGGCCGCGATGCGATCGCAGACGGTGTGCAGGCTGTCCAGATCGTGCGTTACCATGAAAACCGTCAGCCCCAAAGTCTGCTGCAGGGTTCGGATCAGCTCGTCGAAATCGCCGGCACCGATGGGATCGAGGCCCGACGTGGGCTCGTCGAGGAACATGATGTCGGGATCGAGCACCAGCGCGCGCGCCAGGGCGGCGCGCTTGATCATGCCGCCGGACAGTTCCGACGGCAGCTTCTCGCCCACGTCCGGCTTCAGCCCCACCATCTCGATCTTGGTGTAGGCGATCTCGTCCATGAGCTTCTGGGACAGCTTGAGATTCTCGCGCAGCGGGAACTGGATGTTCTGCTTGACCGTGAGCGAGGAGAACAGCGCCCCCTGCTGGAACAGGACGCCCCAGCGCCGCTCCATGGCCGAGCGCTTCTTCTCGTCCAGGTCATCCACATTCTGCCCGAACACCTCCACCGTCCCCGACCGCTTGGGCACGAGGCCGAGAATGGTGCGAGTGAGCACCGACTTGCCGCCACCGGAGGTGCCGACGAAGCCGAGGATCTCGCCCCGCATGATGTCGAGGCTGAGATGATTGAGGATGATCCGGTCGCCGAACCCCACCACAAGGTCGCGCACGCTGATGATGGGCTCGCCGGGAGCAGCGGTCATCACGGGCGGTCCGTCGGGGGGAAGGGATGTGTCGGGCGCGTCCATGTCACCTCACATATTGATGGACGCGAAGAACATGGCGAACACCCCGTCCATCACGATGACGAGGAAAATGGCCTTCACCACAGAGGCGGTGGTGTGCTGGCCGAGCGATTCCGCGCTGCCACCCACCCGTAGGCCCTCAAGGCACGAGACGAGCCCGATCACCGCCGCCATGAAGGGCGCCTTGATGATGCCCACCAGGAAATGGTCGATGGAGATGGCATCCTTCAGCCGGTCGAGGAACACGTCGGGCGTGATGCCGCCATAGGTCCAGCACACCAGGCCACCGCCGATAAGGGCCGCCATGGAGCCGACGAAGGTGAGGAGCGGCAGCGCAAGGATCAACGCCAGCACCCGCGGCACCACCAGGATCTCCACCGGGTCGAAACCCATCACGCGCAGGGCGTCCACTTCTTCCCGCATGCGCATGGAGCCGAGCTCGGCGGTGAACGCACTGCCGGAGCGGCCGGCGATCATGATGGAGACGATCAGCACCCCCAGCTCGCGGAGCACCAGCACGCCCACCATGTCCACGACATAGATCTCGGCACCGAACTGGCGGAAATGGAAGATGCCTTGCTGCCCGAGGATCGCGCCGATGAGGAAGGTGATGAGAATGATGATGGGCACCGCGCGGAAGCCGGCGCGGTCCATCTGGTTCACCATGGACGTGAACCGGAAATTGCGCGGGCGCGCCAGCATGCGCAGGAAGGCGGCGATGGTGGCGCCGATGAAGTTCAGGAGCGCCAGAGCGTCCTGGAGAACCTCCACCACCGTCATGCCCGTGCGTTCCAGGACACCGGGGATGCGGCGCGCGGGCGGCGGCGCCTCGCGCCCGGTGCGCTTCATTTCCTGGATCAGCGCATCATAGCGCGGCTGGAGTCCAGTGACGGCCGGCTCCACACCGTCGCGCGACCACGCCCGGCGCAGCCGCTCAAGCAACAGGGCACCGAACGTGTCCAGGCGCTCCACACCGGACAGGTCGATGGTCACACGCTCGGGCTTTGGATAGCGCTGCGTTGCGGCATTCACCGCCGCCTCAAGCTCGCCAGCGGTGTCGGAGGTCCAGGTGCCCTGCCCCGCCGCGCGCAGCTGATCGCCATCCTGGCTGACATCAAGGAGCGAGGCGTTCGCCAAAAGGGGATCTCCGCGTCGAGTCGCGTGCTTGAGAAGAATACACCTAATGCTCATACTCGGCCGGACGGTGGGCGTCGAGGTAACTTTTTTCCCGAATCATTTCCCACGCGCCATCTTTCTCCAGCAGGTTCACACGCTTACCCAATGATACGCCTCGCCGTCAGCATCGAACGGTTCCCCATCGCGGGCACCTTCACCATCTCCCGTGGCTCCAAGCGCGAGGCCGTCGTCGTGGTCGCGCAACTCTCCGACGGCGTCCACGAAGGCCGTGGGGAATGCGTGCCCTATGCCCGCTATGGGGAAACGGTGGAGGCGGTCGCGGACCTCGTCGGCTCGCTCGCAGCGGAACTTGCGCAGGGACTTGATCGCGCTGCATTGCAAAAGCGCTTGCCGGCGGGGGCCGCCCGCAATGCCCTGGACTGCGCCTTCTGGGACCTGGAGGCCAAGCGCGCGGGCCTGCCTGCGGCGCGGCTCGCGGGCCTCGACGCGCCCCGCCCGCTTGTCACCGCTTATACGTTGAGCCTCGATACGCCGGAGGTCATGGCCGCCGCCGCGGCGCGTTCCGGGCGGCCCTTGCTCAAGCTCAAACTGGGCGGCCCCGACGACCTGGCGCGCCTCGCCGCCATCCGCGCAGCCGCCCCGCAGGCCCGCCTCATCGTCGACGCCAATGAGGGCTGGGCCGAGGAAGACCTGGAGCGCAACCTCGCTGCCTGCGCAACGTTCGGCGTCGAATTGGTGGAGCAGCCCTTGCCCGCCGGTCGCGACGGCCTGCTCGCCCGCATCGATCGGTCGGTCCCGGTCTGCGCGGACGAAAGCGCCCACGATTGTGCCGGCCTTGCCGCGCTCAAGGACCGGTATGACGCGGTGAATGTAAAGCTCGACAAGGCCGGCGGCTTGACCGAGGCGCTCGCCATGGTTCGCCAGGCGCATGAACAGGGCTTCTCGGTGATGGTGGGCTGCATGCTGGCCACATCGCTCGCCATGGCGCCTGCGATTCTCGCGGCCCAGAGCGCCGAGGTGGTGGATCTGGACGGCCCGCTTTTGCTCGCGCGCGACCGCACGCCGGGCCTTCGCTATGACGGCTCCTGGGTTCACCCGCCGGACGCGGGCCTCTGGGGCTGACCTCAGGCGCGGGCGCGCCGCACACCGATAAACGCGAGCACGCCGCCGAGGCCTGCAAGCCCGGCGGAGACCGCGAAGGCGCCCGGCCCGAGCATCGCCCATAGGGGGCCGCTGGCAAGGCTCGCGCCTGACATGGTGAGATTGACCACCCATGCGGCCAGCGACTGTGCGCTTCCCGCGCGGTGCTCGGGCGCATAGCGCGCGATCAGCTGCACCTGCCCCAGATAGGTCGCGCCGAACGTTCCGCCATGGAGCACTTGCAGCGCCACCAGCACCGGCAGCGACGGATCCAACGCCAAGCCCGCAAACCGGACGACGCCAATGCCCGCGCCCGCCATGAGCAGCCCCAGCGGACCGATGCGTCGCACGAGCCTCGTGCCGAAGCGGAACACCACGATCTCGGAAATCACTCCAATGGACCACAACACGCCCACCGCCGTGAGCGACAGGCCGCTGCGGGACCAATGGAGCGAGGAGAAGGCATAGAGGGTGGCGTGGCTTGCCTGGATGAGAGCGGCCGCAAGCACGCCAACGACCAGGATGGAACGCGCCTGCTTCCAATCAAGCCCCGGCACCGCCGTGGCGTCCGGCCGCGCCAGTTCTGGCAGGGCAAGGGTGGCCGCCACATAGGACACGTAGCCCGTCACCATCAGCGCCACCACCGCCCCGGGCCCGGTCTGCTGGATCACCAGCCCGCCCACGAGATTGGCCGCGACGAACGCCACCGAGCCCCAGAGGCGGCTGCGGCCATAATCGATCCGCCCCGCCCGAGCCTGCCGGGTGGCATAGGCGTCCAGCAAGGCGAAGCCGGGATTCCAGGCGAGCGCCGCGATCCCGAGCACAACCAGGATGGCCAGGAGCGTCTGCGCCAAAGCCAGCAGCGACATGGTCAGCGCGGTGAAGCTCGCCAGGAGCACCAGAAGCGCCTTCGGCCGCCCCAGCCGGTCGGACAGTAAGCCCAGCAAGGGGGTCGAGACGAGGCGCGTGGCCAGCGGAACCGCCACCGCAAGGCCGATATCCTCAGCCGACAAGCCGCGCGCCGACAACCAGAGGGGGAAGAAGGGCAGGTAGACGCCGAGCGCGAAGAATTGCGCCCCATAGGCGAGGCCCATGGCCGCGCGCACGGGAAAGCGGCCGGCCGCGCCAAGGGTCATGGGTTCGGTCTCGGGTTCGGGAAGGGCCGTTTCCGCGCGGGCGACGGCCGGGCGAGGGTCGCCTGTTCAGGCGGACAGGCAAGCGTTGAAGGTGGCCGCGTCCACATTGCCGCCGGACAGGACGATGACGGTCGTCTTGCCGGCCGCATCCAGGCGGCCCTCGAGAAGGGCGGTGAGCGCCACCGCGCCGCCGGGCTCCACCACCAGCTTCAGCTCGCGGAAGGCGAACGCCACCGCGCGGGCGACCTCCGCATCGGTGGCGCTGACGCCCTCGCCCACCAGGCGGCGTGTCACCTCGAAAGTGATGGCGCCAGGGGTCGGGGCCAGCAAGGCATCGCAGAAGGAGCCGCCGGGAGCGGGATTGCGCTCGCGCTGGCCGGAACGGAAGGAGCGGGCGTGGTCGTCGAAGCCGGCGGGCTCCGCCACCACCACGCGGGCGTTCGGGAAGCTCTCCTTCACCGCCAGCGAGATGCCGGCGATAAGGCCACCACCCGAGGCATTGGCGCTGACAATGTCGGGCGCAAGGCCCAGCGCCTTCAAGTCTTCAACGATTTCAAGGCCCACCGTGCCCTGGCCGGCGATGATGTTGGGATCGTCATAGGGCGGCACGAAGATGGCGTTCCGTTCGGCGGCGATGGCGCCGGCAATGGCGTCGCGGTCGTCGGTCTCACGGTTATAGTCCACCACCTCTGCCCCAAGCGCGATGGTGCGCTCGCGCTTCATGGCGGGGGCGTCGGAGGGCATCACGATCACCGCCGGCATGCCCAGCAGCTTGGCGGCCGCCGCGACGCCCTGCGCGTGGTTGCCCGAGGAGCAGGCCACCACCCCCGCCGCGCGGCGCTCCTGCGGGATCTGCACCATGCGGTTATAGGCACCGCGGAACTTGAAGGAACCGGTGCGCTGAAGCGTCTCGGGCTTCACGAACACCGTGCCGCCCACCAGTTCCGACAGGACGGGGGAAGCCACGAGGGGGGTGCGCACGGCAACGCCCTTCAGGCGTCCGGCGGCGGCGACCACATCGGCGAAAACGGGAGGGGCAGGAATCGCGTTCATGCCACCGAAATTAGCCTGTTTCGCCGCAGGAGGCGAAACCTGCGTGCCACCGGCCCGAAATCATGGGCGATCAGCACATTGTCGATGAACTGCTTGGCGCATTCGCGCCAGGAATAGCGCAGCGCATAGTCCCGCGCCGCCCGTGGGGAAAGCTCCAGCGCCTTGAGGCAAGCGGCTCGCAAATCCTCGTCGAGCACGCCCACCGGCTCGCTCGCCTCGCCCAGCACGTCCTTGGGGCCGGTCACCGGATAAGCGGCCACCGGCAGGCCGCTCGCCAGCGCCTCCAGGAGTACGATGCCAAACGTATCGGTGCGGCTCGGGAAGACGAATACATCGCTGCCGGAATAGATCCGCGCCAGGTCTTCCCCCTCCTTGGGGCCGAAGAAATGAGCCTCGGGAAAACGCGCCTTGAGGGAATTCAACGCCGGTCCCCCGCCGACGATCGCCTTGGATCCCGGCAGATCGAGGCTGAGGAAGGCTTCGATGTTCTTTTCCACCGACACCCGGCCGACGAACAGGAAGACGGGCTTTGGCAGGCCCAGATCCACTTCGGGGCGGGGGCGGAAAAGGTCCGCATCGACGCCGCGCGACCACCGCATCAGACGCTTGAAGCCCCGCGCCTCCAGATCCCGCTCCAAAGTGGCGGTCGCCACCATCACCCCCCCGCCCGCATTGTGGAAGCTGCGCAGCCAGGCATAGGTGAGCCGCTCCGGCACCGGGGCGCGAGCGGAGAGATATTCGGGGAACTTGGTATGGTAGGAGGTGGTGAAGGTGCGGCGTGTGGCAATGCAGGCCCGCCGCACGAGAATGCCGATGGGACCCTCGGTCGCCACATGGACGAAATCCGGCTGCATGGCCTCGATGCGGCGCATGATCATGCGCGGTGTCGCCAGGGAGAGGCGAATCTCGTCATAGGTCGGCAGCGGCACCGTGCGGAATTCCTGCGGGGTCAGGAATTCCATCCGGGCGCCAAGATGGAGCGCTTCGCTGGCGGTGTGCTCCAGCGAACGCACCACCCCGTTGATCTGGGGATGCCAGGCGTCCGTCGCGACGAGGATGCGCATCAGGCCGCCGCGCGTGCCGCGGCCGTGTCGGAAGGCTCGGTCACAGGGACGAGGGACGGCTTCGTCCAGCGGATGATCTCCATCCGCCCGTCCTCGTGCTCGGCCACCGCCGTGCAGCTTTCCACCCAATCGCCGCAATTCACGTAGCGCACGCCGAAGCGGTCATGGATGGCGGCATGGTGGATGTGGCCGCAGATGACGCCATCCACCTTGTGACGCTTGGCCTCGTCGGCCACCGCCTTCTCGAACTTGCCGATGAAGTTGACTGCGTTCTTCACCTTCAGCTTCGCCCATTGGCTGAGGGACCAGTAGGTCAGCCCCAGCTTGCGGCGCACCAGATTGACGTAGGTGTTGATGCCGAGCGCGAAGGTGTAGGCCCAGTCGCCCATGAAGGCGAGCCACTTGGCATGGCGCACCACCAGGTCGAACACGTCGCCATGGATGACGAGGTAGCGCTTGCCGTCGGCAGCCTCGTGGATGGTGTGCTCCACCACCTCGATGCCGCCGAAATGGGTGCCGTAATAGTCGCGCAGGAATTCGTCGTGATTGCCCGGCAGATAGAGGATGCGCGCGCCCTTGCGGCCCTTGCGCAGCAGCTTCTGCACCACGTCATTGTGCTTCTGGGGCCAGTACCAGGCCTGACGCAGCCGCCAGCCGTCGACAATGTCGCCAACCAGGTAGAGCACGTCCGCATCATGGTACTTGAGGAAGTCGAGCAGAAGCTCCGCCTGGCATCCCTTGGTCCCGAGGTGGACATCGGAAATGAAAAGCGCGCGGTAATGGCGGGCTTCAGGGCTGTCGCTCACGATCTTGCCTCGTGCGGAAATTGCTCCCTGAGAGCATTGTGACGGACTTAGCCGGAGTCGTGTATCCCTTTTATGACGCAAGTGCGGAAAGGAGTCACCGGGATTCCGCATTGCACCATGCAAGGGACTGTCGCCACGAAAATTCCAGCCGCGACTCAGTCCTTTCGCCGACAGGATCACGCGGCGGGGGGACCACCGCAAGGGGGGACGGGACGTCGGTTCCCCGGCGGCACGCCAAAACACCCCTTTCCGATGCGCCGCCCATTGACCAAACGCCCCGCCCGCGCCAGCTTGCGCGCCGGGCGGACAGCAGGCCGGATGCGCGGCCGCGCAGGGTCTCGGATTGAGGCATCCGCCCGGCGCACCACCTCCTCGATGAGGAGGGGACGCCTCCTGTTCTTTCTAGGGAGCCCCTTCACATGAAGCTCGTTCGCTTCGGCGCCGCCGGCCAGGAAAAGCCTGGTCTAATCGATTCAACCGGCCAGATCCGGGACCTCTCCGGCGTGGTGCCCGACATTGCCGGCGACGTGCTCACTCCCGCGGGCCTCGCCCGCATCCAGGCCGTCGATCCCGCCAGCCTGCCGCTTGCGCCCGAGGGCGTGCGCCTCGGCCCCTGCGTCGCGCGGCCGGGCAATTTCGTCGCCGTGGGCCTCAACTATGCCGACCATGCGGCCGAGACCAACAACCCCATTCCCGCCGAGCCGGTGCTCTTCAACAAGGCGCCCAACTGCATGGTCGGGCCCAATGACGACGTGATGATCCCCAAGGGCTCCACAAAGCTCGATTGGGAAGTGGAACTGCTGATCGTCATCGGCGCCCGCGCCCGCTATGTGGACGAGGCCGACGCGCTGAAGCACGTGGCCGGCTATTCCATCTGCAACGACGTGTCCGAGCGCGCCTTCCAGATCGAGCGCGGCGGCCAGTGGACCAAGGGCAAGAGCGCGGAGACCTTCGGCCCCGTGGGTCCCTTCCTCCTCACCGCCGACGAGATGCCCGATACCACCGCCCTGTCCATGTGGCTGGAGGTGAATGGCGAGAGGGTGCAGAACGGCTCCACCAAGACCATGATCTTCTCGGTGCCGTTCATGGTGTCCTATATCAGCCAGTTCATGGTGCTCGATCCCGGCGACATCATCACCACCGGCACGCCCCCCGGCGTGGGCCTCGGCTTCAAGCCGCCGCGGTTCCTGAAGGCCGGCGACGTCATGCGCCTGGGCATTGAGGGGCTCGGCGTGCAGGAGCAGAAGGTGGTGCCCTTCAAGCTGTGACCCCTCCCCCGCGCCGCCGCGAAAGGCTGGCGCGGGGCCTCATCCTGGCGCGTCGGCTTTGGGGGCGGGGCTTGATCAAGGGCACGAGCCAGCGCAGGTTCCCTCTTCTTTCAAGAAGCGACACCTGCTCCAGAGCTGGACGGAATGAACAAAGACGAGCCACACCCCTCCGCCACCCAGCGCCTGCTGGGGCTTCTCCCCGCCCCGCCTCGCTTTCCCGCCATTCGCCGCCGGCCCGTGGAACTGGTGTACGGGCGCGATGACAAGGTGCCGCTTGGGGACTGGATCCCGCTTTCGCTGCAGCACGCGGTGCTCGCACTCACCTTCATCATCTACCCCCTGCTGGCGGCCGATGCGGCCAACCTGCCCCTGGAGGCGCGCCAACCGCTCCTGTCCTCCGCCGTGATCGCCATCGGCATCGCCACCATGCTTCAGTGCACCCGCTCGCGCTTCGGCTCGGGCTATCTGCTGGTGAGCGTTCCCGCGCCCAATGCCATCCCTCTGGTCTCGCAGGCGCTCAGCATGGGTGGCCTCGGCCTCCTCGCCCTTTGCACCTTGCTGCTGGGCGTTTCGCAGGTGGTGATCGCGCGGATCATCCGCCCGCTGCGCGTGCTGATGCCGACCGAAGTGTGCGGCATCACCATGGCCATGCTGGGCATATCACTTGCGGGGTCGGGCCTGCAGCGTGCCTTCGGCGGCTATCATGCGGCCTTCACCATCGATCCCCTGCCGTTGGTGGTGACCTTCATCACCCTCTCGGTGATCGTCTCAATGACCGTCTTCGCGCCTCGCAACGTGAAGATCTATGCCATCCTGGTTGGAGGAACCGTTGGCTGGCTGCTGGCGCGTTGGATCGGGGTGGACAGTCGCGATATCAGCGCCCTCATCGCCCCGGTCAGCATGATCGGCCTACCCTCCGCACCGGAACTCTCTTTCGCCCTCCAGCCCTCACTCATTCCCCTACTGATGCTGGTGGTAGTTACCGGGCTCCTGGATATCCTCAGCACCACCATCTCGCTTGAAAAGTTAGAGGATGCGGACTGGCGGCGGGCCGACATGCTGGCCGCCGAGCGCGCCGTGGCCGGCATCGGTCTGGCCAACATCGCGGCCAGCCTGGTGGCGGCTACGCCCTGCGGGGTCTCCCGCACCGCCGTGGGCTTTGCGGCTTCCACCGGTGCCACCGCCCGTGTCATCGGCTTCGCCGCCGGCGCGGTCATCTTCTCCACTGCCTTCTTCCCCAAGGCGGTCGCCTTCCTGACCCTCATTCCCGGCCCCGTCACCGGCGCCCTGCTGCTCTACACCGCCTGCTTCATGATCGTGAATGGCATGGCCCTCATCCTCACGCGCCGCCTCAACGATCGGCGTATCTTCATGGTGGGCCTATCCGTGGTTGCAGGCATTGGCGCGGCCATCTTTCCGCTCGCCGAGCAGGTGCCACCTTGGGCCGCGCCGGTTCTGGCGACCCCCATCGCCCTCGGCACCAGCGTGGCACTGGTGCTCAACCTGATCTTCCGCATCGGCATCGGCCGCGACGCCAAGGTGGAGCTGAGGGAGGAGGAGAACATCTACAAGGCGGTGCGGCATTTCCTGGAAGTGCAGGGCAATGCGTGGGGCACCCGGACCGCCATGGTGGAGGCGGCGATCCCGGCCGTGGCGCAAGCGGCCGAGTTCGCGCGGGACCAGCAGCCGGCAGGCCCCATCATCCTTGCCGCCCGCTATGACGAGGCGCGCCTCGTCTTGAGCCTTATTTATGACGGCGCCCCCCTCGCCGCACCCAGCCGCCAGCCCAATCCGGAGGCCCTGCTGGGCGATGAGGAGGAGGCCAACATGTTCACGGCCTTCCTCCTGACCCGCCTGTGCGACAAGATCCAATATGGGCGGCGGGCCGACCGCGCCTTCATCGAGCTCAGCTTCGACGACTGACGCAGCCGGCGGGGCCGCTCACTGCAGCGTGGTGGAGGCGAGCCAGCCCTTCACCGCGCTCAGCGCCTCGCCCCGGTTTCCGGTGCGATGCTGGGCTTCCTGGAACACCGCGATCTGCATGTCGGCGCTGGTGCCGGCGGAGACGATGGTGCGCAGGTGGAGCAGGGAGTCCAGGCATCCCAACGCATCCGCATCATCCGCCACCAGCGCGATGAGACGCTCGACCGCATCGGTGACCGGCACGGCTCGGCGTTCGACCACATCCACGAACGAGCCGTGAATGCCATAGCGCTGGGCGCGCCACTTGTTCTCGTTGGCGATGGCCCGCTCCACCGCGCCGATATGGGCGTTGTGGTCGGGATTGCGCACCAGATGGCGCACCAGCGCTCGATAGAGGGCGGCGATGGCCACCGTGTCTTCCACGCGGGTGCAACTGTCGGGGGCGCGCAGTTCCAGAGTGGGGTGCTTGGAGGAGGGGCGAATGGCCCACCACACATAGCTGGAATCGGAAATGGCTCGCGCGGAGACCATGGCCTCCACATAGGCCTCATATTCCTTGTTGTCCTCGAACAGCTCCGGCAGGCCCGTGCGCGGCAACTCGTCATAGGCGGCGAGGCGATAGCCCATGAGGCCCGTCTGGCGGGAGGCCCAGAACGGAGAGGAGGTGGCCAGCGCGATGAAATGGGGGATGTAGGGCAGCGTGCGCCGCATCACATTCACCCTCTGGTCCGGGTCAGGCATTTCCACATGGACATGGAGGCCGCACACCATGTTGCGCTCGCCAAGCATCTGCAGGTCGTGCATGAGCCCGTCATAGCGATTGGCCTGGGTGTGGCGGATGCCGTCCCAAGTGGCGGTGGGATGCGTGCCGGAGGCCATCAGCGCGACGCCGTGCTCGCGGGCAACTTCGGAGGCACGGGCCCGAAGGCCGCGCAATTCGTCCAGCGCGCTGCCGGGACGCACCGCCGGGCTGGAGGCGATCTCCAGCTGCGACTGCAGCAGCTCCACCGTCACAGCCTCGCCGATCGTGTCCTTCAGGTGATCGAAGAACCGCGCCGGCATCCGCCGCTGCACGGCATTGGATTGCGCATCGACGATGAAGAATTCCTCCTCGATGCCGAAGCGATAGTCCTGTGTCATTGGGCCTCCTACGGACCGCACCCTAATTCGACGCATCAACGCCCCAGGCGCCGCCGGGTTTCGCGCAGGATGAGATAAATTTCGGCGAGATTTGGGACGCACTGCAGCGCGGGCGAAGCCGTGATTCGCGCTGCAACGCAGCGACCCCCTGCAATTGAAAGAAAGTGCAGAGAGATCTTGAATATTTAAAATCGGCAGAATAGCCGCCGAAGCATTTTCGACGCGCTTCAATCCGCCGGAATTATGACAATGAAAAAGAACAAGACGTGGTAAGCGGCGACAGTAAAACGGAGTGACGGAGGGCGCTGTTCCATCGGCTGACCAAAGCGCCGAAGGCCCTCAGATCCAACCTTCCGCTCCGTCCCACCTGTCACCAAGCAACCTACATGGGCCGTCCACGCAGATCGCCCCGGCACGCCTGGACCAAGGCGAGGGCGGCCACCGCCGCCGTATCGGCCCGCAGCACGCGCGGCCCCAGCGACAGGATGATGGAAGCCGGGCGCGCCCGCAGCAGCCCCCGCTCCTCCGGCGAGAACCCGCCCTCCGGCCCAACCAGGACGCTGAGCGGCCCCTCCGGCCCGTTCTTGAGCGCGCTCACCGGATCTTCCACCGGCGCATCCTCGTCGCAGAACACCAACACCCTGTCGCCAAGGCCCGCGATGAAACGGTCGAGCGGCATCGGCTCGTCCACATGGGGCAAGGAGAGGATGCCGCATTGCTCGGCCGCTTCCACCCCATTGGCGGCCATGCGCTCGCCATTGACGCGACTGACCTGGGTGAAGCGGGTCACCACCGGGGTGAGGCGGGACACGCCCATCTCCACCGCCTTCTGGACCATATAGTCCAGCCGGGCATGCTTGAGCGGCGCGAATGCATATTGAAGATCGCCGGCATGAGGTTGCGGGCGCACCTGCTTCTCGCAGGTCACCCGCACCTCGCGCTTGTGTCCCTCGCTGCGATGGGCGAGCCATTCCCCGTCCCGCCCATTGAACAGCAGCAGGCTTTCACCCAGCCCCAGGCGGATGACGTTGGAGACATAGTGCGCCTGCTCGCTGGCGAGGGCGAACTCCGCACCTTCGGAGAGGGCGTCCGGGACGAACAGCCGCTGGAGCCGGGAATCGAACTTCGCCATCTTCACCCTCGGCCGCAATTGTCCGCGAAGGGACACCACGGACGGGCACCGGTGGCAAGCCCCCCGCACCGATGGGAGGCTGCCCGTGCGCCGGCTCCTATTTCTTCGCGCCGGAGGCGTCGAACTGCCTGAGATAGGCGATCAGGTTCTCGCGCTCGGCGGCCGGCTTGATGCCGGCGAACGGCATGCGACCCTGGGGCGCCACCGCTTTGGGATTGGCGATATAGGCGTCGAGAGTCGCCTCATCCCACACCTTGCCCTCCTTGGCGCCGGCCTTCAGGTCTTCGGAATACGTGAAGGCCGGGTCATGGGCCCAACTCGCCCCTACGATGCCGTTAAGGGGCGGACCAACCTTCACCTTGGCATCGGGGCCAACCATATGGCACGGCGCGCACTTCTTGAACGCCTGCTCGCCCTTGGCGAGGTCGGGATCGGCCTGCGCCGTGGCGCCGAGGGCCAGAAGAAGGGAGATGCTCAGGAAGGAGCGACGC
This sequence comes from Aquabacter sediminis, assembly GCF_028863665.1. Classification (GTDB taxonomy): domain Bacteria; phylum Pseudomonadota; class Alphaproteobacteria; order Rhizobiales; family Xanthobacteraceae; genus L1I39. Next base: position 26,096 of record NZ_JARBFX010000010.1, on the reverse strand, counting down.
ATGGAAGCCTCCGCAATGTCTGCCCCCACATAAACCCGCCTGGAGCAATTCCAAGACGGCCGCGCTCGGGCTTTCGGTCGCAGCGAACGATCGTCGCTCCCGCCGCAAGGGAAGGGCAAAACCCGGCTGCCCGTGGGGGATGAGCGAAGCGGGAAATGGCGAGCGGGCGCGGATGCGACTTGGAGGCCCGCCTCCCCTGCCCTAGAATGAAGACGCAAAAATTTTTCCTGTGAGGATAATTCGTTCATGCTGGTGGGGATCATCAAGCTGGGGGGAAGCCTTGCGCGCCAGGGCGCCATGGCCTCTCTCGCCCGGAAGGTGGCCACCCGTCCCGGCTGGCTGATCGTGCCCGGCGGCGGCCCTTTTGCCGATGCGGTGCGGGACGCGCAGACCCCCCTCGGCCTTTCCGACCGCGCCTGCCACCGCATGGCGCTGCTCGCCATGGAGCAGACGGCCCATGCCCTGCGGGACCTCTCGCCGGAGCTTGGCGCGGTGACCGCCTTGGACAATTTGTCCAGCCTGGAGCGGGGCAGCGCGGTCTGGTTTCCCGCGCACGGGCTCATCGGCCATCCCGATATATCCGAGACCTGGGACGTGACCTCCGACAGCATCGCGGTCTGGCTCGCCACGACCCTGAAGGCCCCCCGGCTCGTCCTGGTCAAGGCCGCCGGTGCCCTGCCCGCCGCCACCCATCGCCGCGCGGCGGAGGATGCAGGCGCCTGGGCGGAGGCCGGCCTCGTGGATGCCGCCTTCCCGCGCTTCGCCGCCGCCTATGCCGGCCCCCTTTCCCTCGTGCCGGCGGATGACGGAGCCACCTTGGCGCGCCTCCTGCCGGCCACCGCTGATATGAGTGCAGCATGAGCGACGGCATCTCTTCCCGCTGGGCTTGGGCCCTGTCCGGCTCCGGGCATTTCTTCACCGAGAGCCTGGAGCTGATTCACGAACTGGGCGATGTCGACCTCTTCGTCTCCGCCGCCGCCGAGGAAGTGCTGCGCATGTACCGGCAGGACAAGAAGCCCCTGCCCCCAACCACCAAGGTCTATCGCGACACTTCGGCCAGCTCCGCGCCGGTGGGCCTGTTCTATGAGGGCAAGTACCACACGCTGGTTGTGGCCCCGGCCTCCTCCAATACGGTGGCGAAATGCGTCTACGGCATTTCCGACACGCTGGTGACCAATTGCTTCGCCCAGGCCGGCAAATGCCGGGTGCCATGCATCGTGTTCGCCTGCGACACCGCGCCGGAACTCATCACCATGGCGCCGAGCGGTCCCGTGCCGGTCTATCCCCGCCGGATCGACCTGGAGAACACCGCCCGGCTGAAGGATTTCGAGGCCACCGTCGTGGCGGAGAGCCTGGCGGACCTGAAGGCCGCCATCGCCGCGCGGCACGCTGAGCTTGCCGCCGCTCCCGTGCCCGCCCGCTAAGCGTCCATGGCCGAGCGCGTCGTCCTCATCACCGGATCGCTGGCCGAGCCGCGCGTGCGCCAGATCGCGCAGGCGCTGGCGGACGAGCGGGTGGAGCCGGTGGTGGTGAATATCGGCGTGAAGGTGGCGGCCCTCATGACCGCAGAAATCGTGGAGCGCCGCCTCACCGTGCCGGAGGGCGCCGCCCGCGTGGTCATGCCCGGCCGCTTCCGGGGCGACCTGGAACGCCTCGCCGCCCGCTTCGGCCTGCCCTTCGAGCGCGGCCCGGACGAAGCCGCCGATTTGCCGGACTATTTCGGCCGCGCCCGCCGCTCCACCGACCTCTCCCGGCATGACGTGACCATCTTCGCCGAGATCGTGGATGCCACCCGCCTCTCCGTGGACGCCATCCTCGCCCGCGCGCGGTCGCTCGCGGCTGATGGGGCGGATGTGATCGACCTCGGCGCGCTGCCCGACGAACCTTTCCCGCATTTGGAAGAGGCCGTCGCGGCCTTGAAGGGGGCCGGGCTGAAGGTGAGCGTGGATTCCTTCGATCCCACGGAGCTTGCCCGCGCCACCCGCGCGGGCGCTGACTTCCTGCTCAGCCTCAACGAGGACACCCTCGCCATCGCGCAGGAGGGGCCGGCGGTGCCGGTGCTGGTGCCGGCACGGCCCGGAGACCTTTCGTCCCTCATCCGCGCCATCGATGCCTGCGAGGCGAAAGGCCAGGCCTATCTGGCCGATCCCATTCTCGACCCCATCCATTTCGGCTTCACGGCCTCGCTGGTGCGCTATGCAGACCTGCGGCGGCAGAAGCCGGATTGCCCCATCCTCATGGGCATCGGCAACGTCACCGAACTGACCGATGCCGACACCACCGGCATCAATGCAATCCTCATGGGGATCATTTCGGAATTGCGCATCGGGGCGGTGTTGGCGGTGCAGGTGAGCCCCCATTGCCGCACGGCGGTGCGGGAATTCGACCGCGCGCGGCGGGAATTCTTCGCCGCACGCGAGGCGAACGCCCTGCCCCAGGGCTTCGGCGGCGGGCTGATGGCGCTCAGGGACCGCAAGCCCATCGCCACCAGCGGCGCGGAACTGGAGCGGCTCGCCGGCGCGGTGAAGGACCGCAACTACCGCATCGCCGTCTCCGAGCAGGGCATCCACATCTTCAACCGCGACGGCCACCATGTGGGGCAGGAGCCCTTCGCCCTCTATCCGCACCTGGATGTGACGGACGATCCGGCCCACGCTTTCTATCTGGGGGTGGAGACGGCGCGGGCGGAGATCGCGCTCCTCTTGGGCAAGCGCTATGCCCAGGACGAGGCCTTGAAATGGGGCGTGGCGGGGGAGACGGCGGCGAGCGCGGAAGAAGCCCACCGGCTCACATTCAAAGCCGCCGGGTCCACGCTGGCCAAGAAGGGCGTGGCGCGCGAGGGGGAGGAAGACACATGATCCGCGAGGCCATCGTCACCACCCTGTCACCGGAGGGCGCGCCCCACATCGCGCCCATGGGTCCGCACGTGGTGGAAGACGGCTATCTCATCCAGCCCTTCCGCCCCTCCCGCACCCTGGACCATCTCCTGGCGCGCGGATGCGGCGTCATCAACCTGACGGACGATGCGCGCGTCTTTGCCGGTTGCATCACCGGCCGCAAGCGCGACTGGCCGGTGGTGGTGGCGGATGCGGTTGCCGGTGTGCGCCTCGTCGCCACCCTCGCCCATGAGGAGTTCGAAGTGGTGGCGGTGGAGGACGATCCCGTGCGCCCGCGCCTGCGCTGCCGCGTCATCCACCGCGCGAGCCATGCGCCCTTCCCCGGCCTCAACCGGGCGGTGGCGGCGGTGGTGGAAGGGGCGGTGCTGGTGTCGCGCCTCGGCCTGATCGACCTCAACCGCATCGAGACGGAAATGGCGCATCTGGCGGTGGCGGTGGACAAGACCGCCGGCCCCGCCGAGCGGGAAGCGTGGGGTTGGCTGATGGAAACGGTAGCCGAATTCCGGGAGCGCAGCCTCGCATGATCTCGCTCCATGATCCCGCCCGCCGTCCGGGCCTGCTTGCCAGCGTCGCGAGCCTTGCGGAGCTGAACCGCGCTTACGCGGTCGGCGCGGATATTCTCGACCTGAAGGACCCTTCCGCCGGTGCCCTGGGCGCCTGGGCACCAGAGGCGCTGACGGAAGCGGTGCAGCGTTGGCGCATGTGGCCCCATCCGCGCCCGCTGCTCAGCGCCACCATTGGGGACCATCCCTTGGACCCGGCCATTCTGTGTACGGCCACCGCGCGGACGGCGGCAACCGGGGTGCCGCTGGTGAAGATCGGCTTCTCGCGTGCCGGAGGCGAGGCCGGCGCCCTCCCAACTTGCCTTGACGCCCTCGCCCCACTGGCGCAGGAGGCCCGTCTCATTGCGGTGCTGTTCGCGGACGAGGGACCGGCAGCCGATCTGGTGCCGTGCGTGGCAGACGCGGGTTTCCACGGGGTGATGCTCGACACGGCCCGCAAGGACGGGCGGCGCCTCACCGACCATCTGGACGTGCCCATACTCGCCGCCTTCGTTGAGGCGGCGCGGCGCCACGGCCTGCTCAGCGGACTTGCCGGCTCCCTGCGGCGGGCGGACATTCCCCTCCTCGCGCCGCTGCGGCCGGACTATCTGGGCTTTCGCGGCGCTCTGTGCACAGGAAGTCGGACGGGTGCGCTCGATCCCGCCGCACTCGCCAGCGTTCGGGCAGATCTTGCTCGGGCGGCACGCGCCTTGGCGCCCGCCTGAGCCTCACGCCCGCAGCACGAGCGCGGCGGCGTCCATCTCGGTCTTGCGGGCGGCGCGGCGGGCGGAGGCTTCCGCGTCCTCGCCCCAGAGTTCCCGGTTCCAGTCTTCGTCCACATGCGCCGCGGTCCAGGCGGTCTCCGCATCGAGCCAGCCTTGGGCCACCGCCAGCGACAACAGGGCCGAGCCGGTGAGGCCGGTCATGGAGACGAGGGCCGCCAGCTTAAGCGGATCGCGTGGCACCAGGGCCGCGACTCGGGCAATGGCCTCTTCCGGCTGCGCCACATGGCGGATGCCGGCGGACAGGAAGAAGCGTGCGCCCACCTCGGTGCGAAAGCGTTCCAGCACCGGGTCCCAGGCCAGCCCCTGGCGTTCCACCAGGCGATCAGGCTCCTCGGCGCGGTAGCACAGGAGGTCCGTGCCGGCATAGGAGACCACCTCGGCTGCGGTAGCTTCCGCATTGGCCGCCACTCCGTCCAGCCCCACATTGACGAGGCGGGTGACGGGCATGGTGGAGGGATCGATGTCATTGCCCTGCGCCTCCCACTCCGCCGCCATGGCCTCGGCCAGCGCGCGGGAAGGAACCTTCAGGAGCGCCTTGGCGGGGGTGCGCACGGGGCGGCCATCCAGGCGGATGGTGAAGTCGCCCTCCGGCTCCTCGCCCACCGATACGTCCTTATAGAAGCGCTTGGGCAGCGGCTTGCGCTGGGCTTCCTGCGCGGCGCGCATGGGATCGGGCCCATTCTCCAGGTCGTTCAAGAGATCGCGCATGGCGTGCCTTCTCCTGTGAAAGGGCCGGCCTCAGCCCGCCGCCTTGAGGGCCGGGCGAACCAGATGATCGATGGCCGCGGGAACCTCAGCGAAACCGTGCACGAGCAAATCGGCGCCGGCGGCCAACAGGTCTTCCTGCGGATGATAGCCCCAGGACACGGCCAGCGCGAAGGCGCCGGCGGCCTTGGCCATCTCCATGTCATAGGTGGTGTCGCCCACCACAACGGTGCGATGGGCCGGCAATCCGGTCTCGGCCATGGCCTGGAGAACCATGCCGGGATGGGGCTTGGAAGGTGCGTCGTCGGCGGTCTGGATGGTGGTGAACCAACCCTCCATGGAATGAGCCGCCAGCACCCGCGCCACGCCGCGCCGGGCCTTGCCCGTGACCATGCCCATGAGCACGTCCGGCTCTGCGCGCAGGGCGGCGAGCGTGTCGCGAGCGAGGGGAAACATGGGCTCGGGCGGCTCGGCATCGCGCAGGCGCATGAAGGCGTTGCGATAGGCTTCCACCATCACCGACACCGGATAATCCGCGCGCCCCCGCGAGAGCACGGTGAAGGCCTCCGGCAGGGAGAGGCCGACAATGGAGAGGATGTCCTCGCGCGGCGGTGGGAGGAGCCCCTCGGCGGCGTGGGCGTCGCGCATGGCGGCGACGATCATGTGCTGGCTGTCCACCAGCGTGCCGTCGCAGTCGAACAGCACCAGCCGCAAGGTCTCATCGGGGGTGGGAAGGGAGGACGGGGCCGTCATTTCTGGGTCAGCTTCTCGGTCTCGATGTCGTAGGACCAACTGGCGCCGGTGGTATCCGTAAACACGATGGTGGTGAAGCCGCGCGTCCGGCACTGGCGCGGAAACGGGCCGCCCACAATCAGCTCCACCGCCGTCTTCGCTGGGAAGCTGAACTTGATGCCAATGGTGGTCTGGTCCGGCCCGCTGGTACTGACCGCCAAATCCAGCCCGTTCTGGACGAAATTGTCCTGCGTGGTCTTGGCGAAGGCGCGCCGCGTGGCCTCGTCGCCGGCGGGAATGGGCGCCGCCTGCACCGGCGGGGGCGCCGGGGCGGGCGCGGGCTCCGCGCTCATGGCGGGAGGCGCAGCGGGCGGCGCTTCAACGGGCGCGGGCGCAGGGGCCGGCGGTGGCGGCGCGGCAGCGGTCTCCACCGGCCGTGGCGCGGAAGACGGCCCCAGGAGCACCCAAACGCCAGCGCCGGCGGCAATCGCCACCACGACGCCGACGACCCCGACCAGGATGGGCAGGAGCCGCGAGGGTCGATGGATGTGGGTGCCGCATTCCGGGCATTCCGTCGCCTTGGGATGGACCTCCGCTCCACAGCCGGGGCACAGCTCGGGCTGACGGCTCATTCACTCACTCCTCGATCTCACACCCGCACCACAGGCGCCCGCCCCGAGCGTCCGACGCACACTCAACCGGCCCTCAGATGGGAGCCCTCCCGCCCAAGCGCAACAAAAAGGGGGTGCCCCCGGCCCATGCCTTAAGAGGACAGCCCGCGCGGGCCCCGCGCCGACACAGACCGGTCGTCTGTTCCGGCATGTCGACCGGCTCAGGCTTCGGGCGCCTCGAGAATCGGATCGTACTGGCTCGCATCGAAGCCAAGCACCGCGAAAGTCTGCGCCATATGGGGCGGAAGCGGGGCGGAGACATCAATCATGCCGGTCCCACGCGGATGCGGGATCACCAGCCGCCGGGCCAGCAGATGCAGGCGGTTCTGCAGGCCGCCCGGCAATTCCCAATTCTCGATGTCGAAATATTTGGGATCGCCGACGATGGGATGGCCGATATGAGCCATGTGGGCGCGCAGCTGGTGGGTGCGCCCCGTCACCGGCTTCAGCGACACCCAGGACAGCTTCTGCGCCGCCTGGTCCACCACGGCATAATAAGTGATGGCGTGGCTGGCATCATCCTCGCCATGGCGGGCGACGCGCATGCGCTCCTCGCTCTCCTCGCGGGCGAGATAGGTGGAGATGCGACCCTGGCGAGGCTTGGGCACGCCGGGCACCACGGCCCAATAGACCTTGCGAGCCTCGCGCGAGCGGAAGCTCTTGGCGAGCACCGAGGCGGCCAGCCGGGACTTCGCCACCAGCAGACAGCCGGACGTATCCTTGTCGATGCGGTGGACGAGGCGCGGGCGCTGCCCATCCTTGTCGCGCAGCACCTCCAACATGCCGTCAATGTGCCGGTAAGTGCCCGAGCCGCCCTGCACCGCAAGCCCGAAGGGCTTGTTCAGCACCATCACGTCCTTGTCCTCGAACAAGGTGATGGAGCGCAGGAATTCCTGGTCGTCCGCCTCCTTTCGGGCGCTGGGCGCCTTAGGTGCGGTAGTAGAATTCGCCTTCGGCGCGGCCTTGGACCCGACCGTAGGGCCGACTATGCCGCCAAAAGCAGGCGCGCCCTCGGTCTCTGCCTCATCGCCCGCGCCCGCATTGAGCGGCGGCACGCGCACGGCCTGGCCGGGCTCAAGGCGTGTGGAGGTCTTCACCCGCCCGCCATCCACGCGCACCTGGCCGGTGCGCACCAGCTTTTGCAGGTGCCCGAAGGAAAGGTCGGGAAAATGCTGCTTGAACCAGCGGTCGAGGCGCATGTCCGCCTCGTCCGCCGTTACTGTCTTGATCTCGACCGCCATCGGTCACAAACCCCGTCAAACGGTCGCCAATGGGGCACATCTAGCGCCCCGGCGCCCTCCTGTCACGCAATGGCGCGCATCACGAACAGGCCGGCAAAGACCGCGATGAGCGTCAGCACCAGCGAACCGCCCGCATAAAGCACCGCATGGCCGAGGTCGCCCCGTTCCACCAGCACCGCGAACTCCAGCGAAAAGGTGGAGAAGGTGGTGTAGCCCCCCAGCATGCCCGTGGTGAGCAGCAGGCGCACGCCTTGCGGCCAGCCCTCGCCATAGCGGCTGGCAAACCAGCCGGTCGCCAGACCCATGATGAAGCAGCCGGTGACGTTGACGATCATGGTGGTGAAGGGAAAGCCGCCGAGGCCGAACAGCCTGAGGCCCAGAAGGTTCATCATGTGCCGCAACACACCACCCAGGCCCGCCCCGAGAAACACGATCACCGCCGCCTGCATCAAAGCCCCCGCTTCTGATCTGACCGAATTTGAGCGCGGCACCCGTCCCGCCTAAGCCATCCGGGTGCCATCGCCCCCTCTTTGTTGCATTGCAACATGAGACAATCAAGCGCGCCCGTGGGCACCCCGCATCAGCGGGGATTACGCTCCGCGCGCAGCTTCGCCCAATAATCCAGGCGCTTGCGCAGATCGCGCTCGAAGCCCCGCTCCACCGGCTTGAAGAAGCTCTGCCGGCCCAGCTTTTCGGGGAAATAATCCTGGCCCGAAAAGGCGTCCGGCTCGTCATGGTCGTAGCGATAGCCGGTGCCGTAGCCCTCCTGCTTCATGAGTCGGGTCGGGGCGTTCAGGATGTGCTTGGGGGGCACGAGCGAGCCTCCCTCCTTCGCCACCCGCAAGGCCTGCTTCCAGGCTGTGTAGACCGCATTGGATTTCGGCGCGGTGGCCAGATAGACGGCTGCCTGGGCCAGCGCCAATTCCCCCTCCGGCGAGCCGAGGAAATCGTAGGCATCCTTGGCCGCATTGGCCACGAGAAGGGCCTGCGGATCCGCCGTGCCGATATCCTCCACAGCCATCCGCACCAGCCGGCGGGCAAGGAAGAGCGGATCCTCACCGGCATCGATCATCCGGGCGAGATAATAGAGCGCCGCATCCGGGTCCGAGCCCCGCACGGACTTATGAAGCGCGGAGATGAGATTGTAGTGCCCGTCCTCGCTCTTGTCGTAGATGGGCGCGCGCCGCTGGACGATGTCCTGCAATTCGGCGGCGGTGAAGATCTCACCGGGCCGTGCGGCGCGCCACACTTCCTCCGCCAACGTGAGGCTCGCGCGGCCGTCGCCATCCGCCATGCGGATGAGCACGCCGCGGGCCTCCTCATCCAGCGGCAAGGGTCGGGCTTCCACCTCTTCCGCGCGGGCGAGGAGCCGCCCCACGGCGGCCTCGTCCAGGGAGCGAAACGTCAGCACCCGCGCGCGGGAGAGCAACGCCGCATTCAGCTCGAAGGACGGATTTTCGGTGGTCGCCCCCACGAGGACGACCGTGCCGTCCTCCATGACGGGCAGAAAGCCGTCCTGCTGGGCGCGGTTGAAGCGGTGGATCTCGTCCACGAACAGCAAGGTGCCCTGCCCATGCGCATGGCGATGGCGGGCTTGCTCGAACAGCTTTTTCAGGTCCGCGACGCCGGAAAAGATGGCCGAGATCTGCTCGAAATGCAGACGACTTTGCCCGGCCACCAGCCGCGCCACCGTGGTCTTGCCGGTGCCCGGCGGCCCCCACAGGATGAGGGAGCCAAGCGAACCGGACGCCAGCATGCGGGAAATGGCACCGTCTGGACCCAGTAGATGGTCCTGGCCCACCACCTCGTCCAATTTTTGCGGTCGCAACCGGTCGGCGAGCGGGCGCGGCGCGCCCTCTTCCAGACCTGCGGCCTCAAACAGATTGGACATGCCCTGCCCCGCCTCAGCCCGGAAGCATGGCGGTGATGGTGCGCCCGCCCCGGCTCACCGTCACCCGCCAGCCGCGCTGGGGCGTCTTGGTGGCCTGCTCCAGATCCTTGGTGCGGTTGATGCGGGTGCCGTTGACTTCGATGATCACGTCTCCCGGCCGGAAGCCGGCGGCATCGGCGGGCGAGTTTTCCGTGACCTCCGCCACCACCACACCCTCGCCATCGGCAATGCGCAATTCCTCGGCCACGGCCGGCGAGACATTCACCACCTTGGCGCCAGCGAAAGGCGAGCGCCCTCGCAGCACCAGTTCCTCCCGCGCCACCGTTTCGGGCGCCGGCTCCACGGCGACAGCGATCTCGCTCTCCTTGCCCTGGCGGTTGATGCGGAACATGGACTTGCCGCCCATGGGCCGGGTGCCGAACCGGTAGTTCAGGCTCTGGGGATCATCCACCACCTGCCCGTCAACGGTCAGGATGAGGTCCCCGACCTTCAGGCCCGCCTTGGTGGCGGGGCTGTCCGGGGCGACCGTCTGCACCAGGACGCCGGTGGGACGGGGCAGGCCAAGGCTCTCGGCAATCTCTGGGCTCACCGCCTGCAGCCGGGCGCCGAGCCAGGGGCGGCGCACCGCCGTGCCGCCCGCCTTGGCGGAGTCCACCACCACACGCACCATATTGGCCGGAATGGCAAACCCGATTCCATGCGAGCCGCCGGAACGCGAATAGATGGCCGTGTTGATGCCCACCAGCCGCCCGGCCATGTCCACCAGGGCGCCGCCGGAATTGCCGGGATTGATGGCGGCGTCGGTCTGAATGAAGAACTGATAGTCAGAGACACCCACCTGCGTGCGCGCCAGCGCCGAGACGATGCCCTGTGTCACGGTCTGGCCGACGCCAAAGGGGTCGCCGATGGCCAGCACCAGATCGCCCACGGCCAGGTCATCGGAATTGCCGAGATCGATGCTCGGGAAGGTCTCCTTGCCGGCCTTAAGGCGTAGCACGGCCAGGTCGGTGCGCTGGTCGCTGAGCACCACGTCGGCATCGAACTCGCGCTTGTCGGCGAGCGCGATGCGGATCTGGTCTGCCCCCTGCACCACGTGATGGTTGGTCACCACAATGCCGGAGGGATCGACGATCACGCCCGACCCCAGCGAGCGCTGCATGCGCTCCGGCCCGCCAAAGCCCGGCCCGCCCCCAGGCCCGCCCCCGCCGAAGAAGCGACGGAAGAACGGGTCGTCCATGAACGGGTTGGTGCGCTGGACGTTCTTGAGCGCATAGACGTTCACAACCGCCGGCGCGGTGCGCTTGACCACAGGGGCGAAGGACAGCCGGATGGCATCCTCGGACGCGGGAACCTGACGCTGCGCGGGAGCGACGGCAGTCTGGGCGCCGGCCGATCCCGGCAACGCAAGCATGGCCGCCAGCACCAGGATCACCGGACGAAGGAAACGCTCACCCATGAGGACCTCGATCGGAACAGGTTTCAACTGATAGCGCAGATTCGCGACGCGCGGACTCATCCCCTGCCGGCATCCGCCGCGCGCTCGCCGGGACGCCCAAGTCCAGCACTGCGCCAGAACCCCACATGAGCCCTGAATGGACCAAAACGAGGGCGCGCGCTTCGTTCCCGCACCAAAAGAAAAAGGCGGCCGAAGCCGCCTTTTCACGAAGGTCTGTGATCGGACCCAAGCCTCACGCCGCAGCAGCAGCCTCGGCCTCGGCGGCCGTGCGGGCGCGGTCAGCGGCGCCCTTGGCCTCCACGTCGCGGTCGACGAACTCGATCACCGCCACGGGGGTAGAATCGCCATAGCGGAAGCCCGCCTTGACGATGCGAAGATAGCCACCGGGACGGCCCTTGTAGCGGGGTGCCAGCACGTCGAAGAGCTTCTTCACCACCTCGATGTCGCGCAGCTCGGCAATGGCCTGGCGGCGGGCATGCAGGTCGCCACGGCGGGCGAGGGTGACGAGCTTCTCCACCACCGGGCGAAGGTCTTTCGCCTTGGGCAGAGTGGTGACGATCTGCTCATGGGTGATGAGCGCACCGGCCAGATTGGAGAACATCGCCTTGCGGTGTTCCCAGGTGCGGTTGAACTTGCGATGAACCTTGCCGTGACGCATGACGGCGAACTCCTAAATGCCTCCGGCGTTTCGAGCCGTGATGGGTTGAGCGGCTCGAGCCGCGGGGTGAATGGGTCAGTAATGGTCCTCGAAGCGCTTCGCGAGCTCTTCGATATTCTCCGGCGGCCAGCCGGGCACTTCCATGCCCAGATGCAGGCCCATGGAGGCCAGCACTTCCTTGATCTCGTTGAGCGACTTCCGGCCAAAATTCGGCGTGCGGAGCATCTCCGTCTCGCTCTTCTGGATCAGGTCGCCGATATAGACGATGTTGTCGTTCTTCAGGCAGTTGGCCGAGCGCACCGACAGCTCCAGCTCGTCCACCTTCTTCAGAAGCGCCGGATTGAAGGGCAGCTCCTGGATGGCCGAGGTCTCGCTCTCGCGCTTGGGCTCCTCGAAATTCACGAAGATTTCGAGCTGGTCCTGAAGGATGCGGGCCGCATAAGCGAGCGCATCTTCCGCCGTGATCGAGCCGTCGGTCTCGATCTGCATGGTCAGCTTGTCATAGTCGAGAATCTGGCCCTCGCGGGTGTTCTCGACCTTGTAGGAGACCTTGCGCACCGGGGAATAGAGGCTGTCGATCGGGATCAGGCCGATCGGCGCGTCCTCGGGCCGGTTGCGGTCGGCGGGCACATAGCCCTTGCCGGTATTGACGGTGAACTCGATCCGCAGCTCCGCGCCCTCGTCCAGCGTGCACAAGGGCAGGTTGGGGTTGAGGATCTGGATGTCGCCAACGGTCTGGATGTCGCCAGCCGTCAGCACGCCAGGCCCGGTCTTCTTCGCCACGAGGCGCTTGGGACCGTCACCCTGCATGCGGATGGCGACTTCCTTGATGTTGAGGATGAGGTCCGTCACGTCCTCGCGGACGCCGGGGATGGAAGAGAACTCATGCAGCACGCCGTCGATGTGCACCGAGGTCACGGCCGCGCCCTGGAGGGACGACAGCAGGATACGGCGCAGGGCATTGCCCAGCGTCATGCCAAAGCCACGCTCCAGCGGCTCGGCCACCACGGTGGCGAGGCGCTTGGGATCGCTGCCGGCGGACACCTGCAGCTTCTCGGGCTTGATGAGTTCTTGCCAGTTCTTCTGAATCACTTGCGTCACCTTGCCTTCTCGCCGGGCCGCGGCACTCGACCGAAACTTTATCCATCGAGGCGCCGACCCGTCCCGCTAGACGGGGAGGAACCTGGCATGCGGCCCGCACGGCAGAACCGGCGGGCCAGCGGTACGCTCAGACGCGCCGGCGCTTGCGCGGCCGGCAGCCATTGTGCGGGATGGGGGTGACGTCGCGGATGGAGGTCACGAGGAAGCCAGCCGCCTGAAGGGCGCGCAGCGCCGATTCACGTCCCGAACCGGGACCGGACACTTCCACCTCGAGGGTGCGCATGCCGTGCTCGGCCGCCTTGCGGGCCGCATCCTCGGCCGCGATCTGGGCGGCGTACGGGGTGGACTTGCGCGAACCCTTGAAGCCCATGGCACCGGCGGAGGACCAGGAGATGGTGTTGCCCTGGGCGTCGGTGATGGTGATCATGGTGTTGTTGAACGAGGCGTTCACATGCGCCACGCCGGAGGCGATGTTCTTGCGCTCGCGACGCTTAACGCGGGTAGCTTCCTTGGCCATCTTGTCTTCAATCCTTCAGGCGCGCCCGTAACTCCAGGCGCTCGGGACGAACCGCCCGTCATCGGGCGGGTCATGGGAAAGGGCCGGCAAAGCCGGCCCTCGGTCAGGCGGCGAGGCCGCCCGTCATCACTTCTTCTTGCCGGCGATCGGCTTCGCCGGACCCTTGCGGGTGCGGGCGTTGGTGTGGGTGCGCTGGCCACGGACCGGCAGGCCGCGACGGTGACGCAGGCCGCGATAGCAGCCCAGGTCCATCAGGCGCTTGATGTTCATCGCCACTTCGCGGCGCAGGTCGCCTTCCACGATGTAGTCGCGGTCGATGGTCTCGCGGATCTGCAGCACTTCCTGGTCGGTCAGCTGGTTCACGCGACGCTCGGCGGGGATGCCCACCTTCTCGACGATCTCTTCGGCCTTCTTGGCGCCGATGCCGTGAATGTACTGAAGCGCGATGATCACGCGCTTGTTGGTCGGAATGTTAACGCCAGCAATACGAGCCACGTGTCTCTCCATGTGCACCGCCTGCTGCCAGGCGGCATGATGCCCCGCGTCCGGTGGAGGCCGGCCCGTGCGGGAGAACGACCCTTTCGGGATAAACAAAACCGCGCGCCTTGCTCCTCCCTTCAGAGGGGCAAGTCGCACGGACATCGAAGCGAGGGAGGGCTACTAACCGGTTAACCCTCTCTCGTCAAGGGGCAAAGCCCTCAGGCCACTTCCAGGATCTGGGAAATGGCCTTTGTCACGTCATCAATGGGCTGCATGCCATCGATCTGCTGAAGCTGGCCGCGCGCCTTGTAATAGGGCGCGACAATCGCCGTGTCCCGATTGTAGGCCTCAAGGCGGGTCTTGAAGACCTCCGGATCATCGTCCTTGCGCACCGCTTCGCCGCGCGCCCGCGCCTCTTCCGCGCGCTTGAGAATGCGATTCACCAGGGCGCCCTGATCCACCACCAGCTCGATCACCGCGTCGAGCTTCATGCCCTTCTGCGACAGCATGGTGTCCAGCGCTTCTGCCTGGGCCACCGTGCGGGGGAAACCGTCGAGGATGAAGCCGTTCTTGGCGTCGGCTTCGTCCAAACGGTCGGCGATGATGCCGATGACGATGTCGTCGGAGACGAGACCGCCGGATTCCATCACTGCCTTCGCCTTCAGCCCGATGGGCGTGCCGGCTGCCACCGCCGCGCGCAGCATGTCACCCGTGGACAGCTGCACGATGCCGTGACGACTCACCAGCCGCTGGGCCTGGGTTCCCTTGCCGGCCCCGGGCGGGCCCAGCAGAATCAGCCTCATTTCCGTCTCCCCCCACGCAGCTTGGCTTTCTTCACCAGCCCTTCGTACTGGTGCGCCAGCAGGTGTCCTTGAATTTGCGACACGGTATCCATCGTCACGCTGACCACGATCAGCAACGACGTTCCTCCGAAATAGAACGGAACGGCGGCGTACGAAATCAGCAGTTCGGGGAAGAGACATACTGCCGCAATGTAAGCCGCACCGACAACCGTGATTCGGGTCAGCACATAGTCGATATATTCAGCCGTGCGCTCGCCCGGCCGGATGCCCGGGATGAAGCCGCCGTGCTTCTTAAGATTGTCCGCCGTCTCGACCGGATTGAACACGATCGCGGTGTAGAAGAAGCAGAAGAACACGATCAGCGCCACATAGAGCACCATGTAGAGCGGCTGGCCGTGCCCAAGCAGCCGGGTCACCGTGTTGAACCATTCCGGCCCCGCCCCCTGCGTGAAGCTGCCAATGGTCGCCGGGATGAGCAGCAGCGAGGACGCGAAGATCGGCGGGATGACGCCGGACGTGTTCAGCTTCAGCGGCAGGTGAGAGGACTGGCCCTCATAGACGCGGTTGCCCACCTGGCGCTTGGGATACTGGATCAGCAGCCGGCGCTGCGCCCGCTCCATGAACACGATGAAGGCGATGATCGCGATCGCCATCACCAGCACCGCCAGGATGAGCGGGGTGGAAATGGCGCCCTGGCGGCCCAGTTCGAGGGTGCGGATGAAGGCGCCCGGAAGCTCGGCCACGATGCCGGCGAAAATGATGAGCGAGGTGCCGTTGCCGATGCCGCGCGAGGTGATCTGCTCACCCAGCCACATCAGGAACATGGTGCCGCCCGTGAGCGTGATCACCGTGGTGATGCGGAAGAACCAGCCCGGATCGGTCACGACCGTGCCGGAGCTCTCGAGGCCTACGGCAATGCCATAGGCCTGGAACAGCGCCAGGATGACGGTCAGGTAGCGGGTGTATTGGTTGATCTGCTTGCGGCCCGCCTCGCCTTCCTTCTTCAGCGCTTCCAGCGTGGGTGACACGGTGGTCAGCAGCTGCACGATGATGGAGGCGGAGATGTAGGGCATGATGTTCAGGGCGAAGATGGCCATGCGCTGCACGGCACCACCCGAGAACATGTTGAAGAGACCGATGATTCCCTGCTGGGCGTTGCGGAACACATCCTGCAGCGCGTCGGGATTGATCCCCGGGAGCGGGATATAGGTCCCGAGCCGGTAGACGAGAAGGGCGCCGAGAGTGAACCAGATTCGCTTCTTGAGCTCCTCGGCCTTGCCGAGGGCGCCGAAGTTCAGGTTCGCCGCGAGTTGTTCCGCCGCCGAGACCATGCCTTGCTCCACTTGAGCCGCCCGTAGACGAGCGGCTTGGATATGGGGGGCGCGCGGGCGCGGCGATAGAGCCAAGTCCGGGCATCTTGGATCGCGTGGCGATCCTCATACCCAGCCACTCCGTCTCTTCAGGCAAAACAGAGGGCGATTGCCGTCCAGATCTGATCAATCTGAGCGGATCGCGCTCTAGGCCCGAGCCGGCACGCACCGCCTCTTTCTGTCAGGTCATACTCACCCCGAACCCAAGGCGCCAGCATTAAGGCGGCCCACGCGGCACGGGATGCCGAACACGACAATGCCGCCGGCACAGCCGGCGGCATCGAAGACTTTATCCTGGGGATCGGCCGAAGCCCCTCCCCTGCCCGCTCACTCGGCCGCAGCGGCCTTGGGAGCGAGAATGGTCACCGAGCCGCCCGCCTTCTCCACCGCTTCCGCGGCAGACTTGGTGGCATAGGCCACTTCGACCGTAACCTTGGCGGTCAGTTCGCCAGTGCCGAGGAGGCGGACGCCGTCCTTGGCGCGACGCAGGACGCCGGCCGCGACCAGGGCCGCCCCGTTGACCGGCGCCGAGGCATCCAGCTTGCCCGCATCAATGGCGGACTGGATGCGACCCAGCGACACCTCGGAATAGTCGAGGCGGAAGATGTTGTGGAAGCCACGCTTCGGCAGGCGCCGATGCAGAGGCATCTGACCACCTTCGAAGCCCTTGATGGCAACGCCGGTGCGGGCCTTCTGACCCTTCACGCCACGGCCGCCGGTCTTGCCCTTGCCAGAGCCGATGCCGCGGCCGACCCGGATGCGCGACTTGCGCGCGCCGGGATTGTCCCTGATCTCGTCGAGCTTCATCTCGCCTCTCCTCAGTCCACGACGCGGACGAGATGAGCGACCTTCGCGATCATCCCGCGCACCGCCGGGGTGTCCTTAAGGGTCGAACGGCGATGACGCTTGTTCAGCCCGAGGCCCACGAGGGTTGCTTCCTGGTCAGCCGGACGGCGGATCGGCGAACCGATCTGCTCGACGGTGACGGTTTTTCCTTCAGTCGCGTTCGCCATGGCGCGCTCCTATCCTTGCGAGCCCGGCTCAGTCGGTCGCTTCCGCGTCTTCGACGCGGCGGCGGGACTGGAGCTGCGACACCTTGAGACCGCGGCGCGAAGCCACGGAGCGCGGGCTGTCCTGGTTCTTCAGAGCATCGAACGTGGCGCGCACCATGTTGTACGGGTTGGACGACCCGAACGACTTGGCGACCACGTCGTGCATGCCCAGCGTCTCGAAGACGGCACGCATCGGGCCGCCGGCGATGATGCCGGTACCGGCCGGGGCGGCGCGGAGCACCACCTTGCCGGCGCCATGGTGACCATGCACGTCGTGGTGCAGGGTGCGGCCTTCGCGCAGCGGCACGCGGATGAGGGCGCGCTTGGCGCTCTCGGTTGCCTTGCGGATGGCTTCCGGCACTTCGCGAGCCTTGCCATGGCCGAAGCCGACGCGGCCCTTCTGGTCACCGACCACCACCAGGGCAGCGAAGCCGAAGCGACGGCCGCCCTTCACCACCTTCGCGACACGGTTGATGTGGACAAGCTTGTCCACGAACGTGTTGTCGCGATCTTCGCGCTCAGCGCGGTGTTCCCTTTCACGGGCCATTTCGCTCGTCCTCGCGTCAGAACTGAAGGCCGCCTTCGCGGGCGCCCTCAGCGAGCGCCTTGACGCGCCCATGATAGATGTAAGCGCCACGATCGAAGACGACCGCGGTCACGCCCTTTTCGGCGGCCCGCTCGGCGACCAGCTTGCCGATGGCCTTGGCGGCATCGGTGTCGGCCCCGGTCTTGAGCGAGGACCGCAGGTCCTTTTCGAGGCTGGAGGCCGACGCAACCGTCAGGCCGTTCGCATCGTCAATGACCTGCGCGTAGATATGCTTCGAGGTGCGGTGCACGGACAGGCGGGGACGCCCGTTCGCAGCGGCGCGGAGAGCGCGGCGCACCTTGGCTTTACGGCGAACAAGCGCCTCAATGTCACGAGCCATGGTGAGCCTCCGTCACTTCTTCTTGCCTTCCTTGCGGAAGATGAATTCGCCAGCATACTTGACGCCCTTGCCCTTATAGGGCTCGGGGCCACGGAACTCGCGGATCTCGGCGGCGACCTGGCCGACCTTCTGCTTATCCACGCCCGTCACCACGATCTCCGTGGGCTTGGGGGTCACGATCTGGATCCCTTCCGGGATCGCATAGATCACGTCGTGGCTGTAGCCGAGGGACAGCTGCAGGTTCTTGCCGGCGATGGCGGCCTTGTAGCCGACGCCGGTGATTTCGAGCTTACGCTCGAAGCCCTTGGTCACGCCTTCCACCAGGTTGGCCACCAGGGTGCGGGACATGCCCCACATGGACTTGTGCCGCTGCGAGTCGCCACGCATGGCCACCTTCAGCTCGGAATTGGCGAGCTCGACGCCCACTTCTTCCACGAGGGTCACTTCGAGGGCGCCCTTGGGGCCCTTCACCTTCACCGTCTGGCCTTCCACATTGGCGGTCACGCCAGCGGGAACGGCGACGGGATGCTTGCCGATCTTCGACATGTCTTCCTCCGTCGCTGGCTCAGAACACGGTGCAGAGCACTTCGCCGCCAACATTCTTGTCGCGGGCAGCGTGGTCGGCCATCACGCCCTGGGGCGTGGAGACGACGGCGATGCCGAGACCGTTGGCGACGCGGGGTAGGTTCTTGACCGACGCATAGACGCGACGGCCGGGCTTCGACACACGGGCGATCTCGCGGATCACCGGGGCGCCGTCGAAATACTTCAGCTCGATCTCGAACTCGGTCCGGCCATTGCCATGGTCCGTGGTGGTGTAGCCACGGATATAGCCTTCGTCGCGCAGGACATCGAGCAGGCTGGCGCGCAGGCGCGAGCCGGGGCTCTGGGTCTTGTCCTTGCGACGCATCTGGGCGTTGCGGATACGCGTGATCAGATCGCCGATGGGATCATTGATGGACATTCGCCCCTCCTCACCAGCTCGACTTCACAAGACCGGGGACAAGTCCCTGGGAGCCGAGCTCGCGCAGCGCGATACGGCTCATCTTGAGCTTGCGGTAAAAGGCGCGCGGGCGGCCCGTCACTTCGCAACGGTTACGCACCCGAATCTTCGCCGAATTGCGCGGCATCTGCGCGAGCTTGAGGGTCGCCGCAAAGCGCTCCTCGATCGGCAGCGTCTTGTCATTCACGATCGCCTTGAGGCCATCGCGCTTCGCAGCCAGCTGTTGCGACAGCTTGCGGCGACGCTCGTTGGTCTCGATCGCGCTTTTCTTCGCCATGTCCTGCTCCAGTTCTCCGCGTCTGAGGGATTGACCCCTCACAGCCGGAAAGCACTCAATCTCGCCTGACCTGCGCAGCCTTTCGGCCCGCAACGTCCGGGCCTTCCGCCAGCCTGGCATAAGCCTTGGCCGAAGTGCGGAAATGGCCGGAGCGGACCCCGGCCATGTCGGCTCACACGCAGCGCCTGTCGAGCGAAGCGCTGCTTCTACACCCTCACTGACGGAAAGGGAAGTTGAACGCCTTCAAAAGCGCCCGGGCTTCGTCATCCGTCTTCGCGGTGGTGCAAACGATGATATCCATGCCCCAGATCTGCTCGACCTGGTCATAGTTGATCTCGGGGAACACGATGTGCTCCTTGATGCCCATGGCATAGTTGCCACGGCCATCGAAGCTCTTCGGGTTCAGGCCGCGGAAGTCACGCACGCGGGGAAGCGCGATGGTGACCAGGCGGTCGAGGAACTCGAACATGCGGGCCTTGCGAAGGGTGACCTTCGCGCCGACCGGCTGGTTCTCGCGCAGCTTGAAGTTCGACACCGCCTTGCGGGCCCGCGTCACAACCGGCTTCTGGCCGGCGATGCGGCCGAGATCGGCAGCGGCGGTGGTGACCTTCTTGGTGTCGGCAGTGGCTTCACCCACGCCCATGTTGATCACGATCTTCTCGATCGTGGGCACTTCCATGGGGTTCTTGTAGCCGAACTGCTCGATCATCTTCGGCCGCACCACCTCGTCATAATAGGTGCGCAGGCGCGGCGTGTAATTGACCTCAGCCATCGATCCTCTCCCCGGAACGCTTGGCCACACGGACCTTGGTCCCGTCCTCAAGCACCTGGAAACCCACCCGGGTCGGCTTGCCGTCCTTGGGGTCCGCCACCGCGATGTTCGACAGGTGGATGGGGGCCTCCTTGGAGATGATCCCACCTTCCTGGTTCGCGGTCTGGCGCTGGTGGCGCTTGACGATGTTCACTCCGCGCACCAGCGCGGTCTCTTCCTTCGGCAGAACCTGAAGGACCTCGCCGGTGCGACCCTTGTCGCGGCCGGAGAGGACGACGACCTTGTCGCCCTTCTTGACTTTAGCGGCCATCACAGCACCTCCGGCGCCAGCGAGATGATCTTCATGTGGTTCTTCGCGCGGAGCTCGCGCGGAACCGGCCCGAAGATGCGGGTGCCCACCGGCTCCTTCTGGTTGTTGATCAGCACGGCCGCATTGCGGTCGAAGCGGATCACCGAACCATCAACCCGACGGATGTCCTTGGCCGTGCGAACCACGACCGCCTTCATCACATCGCCCTTCTTCACGCGACCGCGCGGAATGGCTTCCTTGACCGACACCACGATGATGTCGCCAACGTGAGCGTATTTCCGCTTCGATCCGCCCAGCACCTTGATGCACATGACGCGACGCGCACCGGAATTGTCCGCCACGTCGAGATTGGTCTGCATCTGGATCATGACGCACCTGTTCTCGTCATCCAGCGCCGCCGGCATGCCGGCATTGCCCGTTCACACCACCCGTGCCCGCTCATCGGAACACGGTCTTTGCCGCGATGCGGTCTCCACTTGCCATCCCCAGTTTTGAGATGGGGATGGAACGGACCCTGCATCGGGGCCTTTTCGTCAGACCTCGGCCCGCTTCTCGCCCTGGACCACGATCCAGTTCTTGAGCTTGGACAGGGGCCGATGCTCCTCGATCCACACCGTATCACCCACATTCCAGGCATTCGCCTCGTCATGGGCATGATACTTCTTGGACCGACGAACGGTCTTCTTCAGCAGGGGGTGGGTGAAGCGACGCTCCACCCGGACCACGACGGTCTTATCCTGCTTGTCGCTCACCACGACGCCTTGGAGCACGCGCTTCGGCATCGCTCACCCTCACTTCGTATCCGCGGCGAGGCCGCGCTTGGCATTCTGCACGGTCCGGATCCGCGCGATGTCGCGGCGGATCTGGCGGTTCCGTGCCGTATTCTCCAGCTGACCCGTCGCCTTCTGGAAGCGCAGGTTGAACTGTTCCTTCTTCAGCTTCAGCAGCTCATCGGCGAGCTGATCGGGGCTGAGGGCCCGAACGTCCTCGGCTTTCATGAGCCTCTCCTCACTCGGCGATGCGCTGGATGAAGCGCGTCTTGATCGGCAGCTTGGCCGCAGCGAGGGTCAGCGCCTCACGGGCGATGTCCACGCTCACGCCGTCGATCTCGAACATGATACGGCCGGGCTTGACCTTGGCCGCCCAATATTCAGGGGCGCCCTTGCCCTTACCCATACGCACTTCGGTCGGCTTGGCCGACACCGGCACGTCGGGGAACACGCGGATCCAAACACGGCCCGCGCGCTTCATGTGACGGGTCAGAGCGCGGCGGGCGGCCTCGATCTGACGCGCGGTCACGCGCTCCGGCTCGAGGGCCTTGAGGCCGAACTCGCCGAAATTGAGTTCCGTACCGCCCTTGGCGACGCCGGAGATGCGTCCCTTGAACTGCTTACGGAACTTGGTGCGCTTCGGTTGCAGCATGGCTTAAACGCCTTCTTTCTCGCGCAGCCAATCACGCAGCGTCACGGTCGCGGTCGCGACCATGGTCGCGATCCCGCTCACGGCGCGGCGGACGGCCGCTCGGCCCGTCACCCTCGGCCAGGCGCTTGTCCTGGGCCATGGGGTCGTGCTCGAGGATTTCACCCTTGAAGATCCACACCTTCACGCCGCACGTCCCGTAGGTCGTGAAGGCGGTGGCGGTGCCGTAATCCACGTCCGCGCGCAGCGTGTGCAGCGGAACGCGGCCTTCACGGTACCACTCGAGGCGCGCGATCTCCGCCCCGCCGAGACGGCCGGAGCAGTTGATGCGGATGCCTTCCGCGCCGAGGCGCATGGCCGACTGAACGGCGCGCTTCATGGCGCGGCGGAACGCCACGCGGCGCTCCAGCTGCTGGGCGATGGACTCGGCAACCAGGCGCGCGTCGATTTCCGGCTTGCGGATCTCGACGATGTTGATGAAGACCTCCGACTTGGTCATGTCGGCGACCTTCTTGCGCAGCTTGTCGATGTCGGCGCCCTTCTTGCCGATCACCACGCCGGGACGGGCGGAATGGATCGTCACCCGGCACTTCTTGTGCGGACGCTCGATCACCACCTTGGACACCGCGGCCTGCTTCAGCTGCTTCAGCAGCATGTTGCGGATCTTGATGTCCTCGTGCAGCAGCTGGCCATACTCGCCCTTGCCGGCGAACCAACGGCTATCCCAGGTGCGGTTGATGCCGAGCCGCAGCCCGACCGGATTGACCTTTTGACCCATCAGGCCCGCTCCTCCACTTCCCGCACCACAATGGTGATGTGGGAGAAGGGCTTCTCGATGCGCGAGGCGCGACCGCGCGCTCGGGGCGAGAACCGCTTCATCACCAGACCCTTGCCCACGTGCGCCTCGGCGACGACCAGGTCGTCCACGTCGAGCTCGTGGTTGTTCTCGGCGTTGGCGATCGCGCTCTCGAGGCACTTCTTCACATCGCGGGCAATCCGCTTGCGAGAGAATTCGAGATCGGCGAGCGCCGTCGCCACCTTCTTGCCGCGGATCAGGCCCGCGACCAGATTGAGCTTCTGAGGCGAGACGCGCAGATTGCGCGCCACAGCCTTGGCTTCGTTGTCAGCGAGCGCACGCGCCCTTGCCTGCTTACCCATGGCTCATCACCGCCGCTTGGACTTCTTGTCGGCCGCGTGCCCGTAATAGGTGCGGGTCGGCGAGAACTCACCGAACTTCTGGCCAACCATGTCTTCCGACACATAGACCGGCACGTGCTTCTGGCCGTTGTACACGCCGAAAGTAAGGCCGACGAACTGGGGGAGAATCGTGGAGCGCCGGCTCCAGATCTTGATGGTGTCGTTGCGACCCGAAGCGCGCGCGGTCTCTGCCTTCTTCAGCAGATAGCCGTCGACGAACGGGCCCTTCCAAATTGCTCTCGACATATCCAGGCCCTCACTTCTTCCGCTTGTGGCGGCTCGTGACAATGAACTTGTCGGTCGCCTTGTTCGAGCGGGTCTTCTTGCCCTTGGTGGGGAAACCCCAGGGCGTGACCGGATGACGGCCACCCGAGGTGCGGCCTTCGCCGCCGCCGTGCGGGTGATCGACCGGGTTCATGGTCACGCCACGATTGTGCGGGCGCTGGCCGAGCCACCGCGAACGTCCCGCCTTGCCCAGCGAGATGTTCATGTGGTCCGGATTGGACACCGCGCCGACCGTGGCATAGCAGGCGCCGTGAACCAGGCGCTGCTCGCCCGAATTCAGGCGCAGGATGACATAACCCTGGTCGCGGCCGACGATCTGGGCATAGCTGCCCGCGGACCGGGCGATCTGACCGCCCTTGCCGATCTTCAGCTCGACATTGTGCACGATCGTCCCGACCGGCAGGTTGGACAGGGCGCCGGCATTGCCGGGCTTCACGTCCACCTGCTCGCCGGCGATCACGGAATCACCCACCGCCAGGCGCTGCGGCGCCAGGATATAGGCGAGCTCCCCGTCCTCATACTTGATGAGGGCGATGAACGCCGTGCGGTTGGGATCATACTCGATCCGTTCCACGCTCGCCGGCACGCCGCGCTTGGAGCGCTTGAAGTCGACGATGCGGTAGGTCTGCTTGTGTCCGCCGCCACGGAAGCGGACGGTCACGCGACCGGTATTGTTGCGTCCGCCCGAGGAGCTCTTGCCCTCGGTCAGGGTCTTCACCGGCTTGCCCTTGTAGAGGCCGGAGCGGTCGACGATCACGAGCTGGCGAAGGCTCGGCGTGACCGGCTTGAAATGCTTCAGCGCCATGGTCTTATCCCCGTTCCCTCAGCTCACAGGCCGGTGGTGACGTCGATGGTCTGGCCCTCTTCGAGGGTCACGACCGCCTTCTTCACATCCGACTGCACGCCCTTGCGGCCCTTGAAGATCTTCACCTTGCCCTTGCGGACGAGGGTGTTGACGCTCTTGACCTTGACGTCGAACAAACGCTCCACCGCTTCCTTGATCTGGGGCTTGGTGGCGGTGCGGGCGACGTTGAAGACGACCTTGTTGAACTCGCTGTGCGCCGTCGCCTTTTCGGTGATGACGGGCGAGAGGATCACGTCGTAATGACGCGGCTCGATATTCCGCTGCGGGCTCATTTGAAGCGCGCCTCCAGAGCGTCCAGGGCGGCCTTGGTCAGGACCAGGGTGTCGCGCCGCAGGATGTCGTAAACGTTGATGCCCTGGATCGGCAGCACGTCCACGTAAGGCAGGTTGCGCGCCGCCAGAGCGACGTTCGTCTCCACCTCGGAGCCGTCCACCACGAGAACCGAGGCGATGCCCAGCTTCTCGAACCGATCCTTCAGCGCCTTCGTCTTGGGATCGTCGAGGGAGACCTTGTCGAGGACAAGAATCTGCTCGGCCTTCACCTTGGACGAGAGCGCATGCTTCAGGGCCAGGGCGCGCACCTTCTTCGGCAGGTCGATGGCGTGCGAACGCACCACCGGGCCGAAGGCGCGGCCGCCGCCACGGAACTGCGGCGCAGACGCCGCACCGTGACGGGCATTACCCGTGCCCTTCTGCTTGTACATCTTCTTGGACGTCCGGTTGATCTCCGAACGGCCCTTGGTCCGGTGCGTTCCGGCCTGGCGACGCGCCAGCTGCCAGGTCACGCAGCGGTGCAGGATGTCGGCGCGCGGCTCGAGACCGAAGATCTCGTCCGAAACGGTCACAGACCCCGCATCAGCTCCATCGAGCGTCTTGACGGCGAGTTCCATCACGCGCCCTCCTCATTGGTCGCTTCGGCCGCCGGGGCCGCAGCTTCTTCAGCGCCGCGCAGCTTGAAGGCGCCGGGCTGAGGAGCCTCGCTCGGCAGGCGCTTCTTGACCGCGTCGCGCACCATGATCCAGCCACCGGCGTGACCGGGGACGGCGCCCTCGACCGCGATCAGACCGCGCTCGACGTCCGTCATCACCACCTTCAAGTTCTGGGTGGTGACCGTGGTGTGACCCATATGGCCAGGCATCTTCTTGTTCTTGAAGGTCTTGCCCGGGTCCTGGCGGCCACCGGTCGAACCGATGGAGCGGTGGGAGATGGACACGCCGTGAGAGGCGCGCAGACCACCGAAATTGTGCCGCTTCATACCGCCGGCAAAGCCCTTGCCGATGGTGGTGCCGGTCACGTCCACATACTGGCCCACGACGAAGTGGTCAGCCGTGATCTCGGCGCCGACGGGGATCAGCCCAGCTTCGTCCACGCGGAATTCCGCCATGGTCCGCTTGGGCTCGACCTCGGCCACCGCAAAGTGGCCGCGTTCGGCGCGCGTGACGTTCTTCGGCTTGCGACGGCCAGCACCAAGCTGCACCGCCACATATCCGTTCTGATCGAGCGTGCGGTGGGCAACCACCTGGCAGCTCTCAACTTTAAGCACCGTGACCGGAACATGCTCACCCGCATCCGTGAAGATGCGAGTCATGCCGACCTTCTGGGCGATGACGCCTGACCGCATGGTCGTGTCTCCTCGCCTCACATCAGAGCTTGATTTCGACGTCGACGCCGGCGGCGAGGTCGAGCTTCATCAGCGCGTCCACCGTCTGGGGCGTCGGATCGACGATATCAAGCAACCGCTTGTGAGTACGCATCTCAAACTGCTCGCGCGACTTCTTGTCGATGTGCGGAGAGCGATTGACCGTGAACTTCTCGATCCGCGTCGGCAGCGGGATCGGACCGCGCACCTGCGCGCCCGTGCGCTTGGCCGTGGCGACGATCTCGCGCGTCGAGGCATCGAGAATGCGATGATCGAACGCCTTGAGGCGGATCCGAATGTTCTGGCCGTTCATGGCTCTATGGCTCCAACAGAAAGGGGCGCGGGACCAGTCCCGACGCGGGAGACCCGCGCGCCCCCGTTCGTTATCTCAATCACTCGATGATGGAGGCGACGACGCCGGCGCCCACCGTGCGGCCACCTTCGCGGATCGCGAAGCGCAGCTTCTCTTCCATGGCGATCGGCACGATCAGCGCCACGTCCAT